>NZ_VTZW01000001.1:0-1494 GCF_009728995.1 Streptomonospora sp. PA3
AGCGGGGAAGTCGTTACGCCATTCGTGCAGGTCGGAACTTACCCGACAAGGAATTTCGCTACCTTAGGATGGTTATAGTTACCACCGCCGTTTACTGGCGCTTAGATTCCCAGCGGCACAGGCACAAAAGCCTGCTGACCGGTCCTCTTAACGTTCCAGCACCGGGCAGGCGTCAGTCCGTATACAGCGTCTTACGACTTCGCACGGACCTGTGTTTTTAATAAACAGTCGCTTCCCCCTGGTATCTGCGACCCCACCCAGCTCACAGGGAAAACCTGATCACCGGACAGGGCTCCCCTTCTCCCGAAGTTACGGGGACAATTTGCCGAGTTCCTTAACCACGGATCACCCGAACGCCTCGGTATACTCTACCTGACCACCTGCGTCGGTTTCGGGTACTGGCCGCACACGCACTCGCTAGAGGCTTTTCTCGACAGCACGGGATCACCCACTTCGCCGAAAACGGCTCGGCATCACGCCTCACCCACATAACAGGGCAGGGATTTACCACCACCCCGGGCTACACGCTTACCCCCGGACAACCACCGCCGGGTAGGGCTACCCCACTGCGTCACCCCATCACTTGCCTACACACCCCTCGGGTCCCAGACCAGGCCACCCGCACCGCCCGAAAGCGGCACAAGCACCCGGCATGGTCAGCATCAGGGCTATCAGCATGGGCGCACGCGCACGGGTACGGGAATATCAACCCGTTGCCCATCGACTACGCCTGTCGGCCTCGCCTTAGGTCCAGACTCACCCTGGGCGGATCAACCTGCCCCAGGAACCCTTAGTCAATCGGCGCCGGAGTTTCCCACTCCGGTATCGCTACTCATGCCTGCATTCTCACTCGCACACCCTCCACCACAAGGTCACCCCGCAGCTTCACCGGATGCACGACGCTCCCCTACCAACCGACACACAACGTGCCGGCCCCACAGCTTCGGCGGTGTACTTCAGCCCCGCTACATTATCGGCGCAGAATCACTTGACCAGTGAGCTATTACGCACTCTTTCAAGGATGGCTGCTTCTAAGCCAACCTCCTGGTTGTCTCAGCAACTCCACAACCTTTCCCACTTAGCACACCCTTAGGGGCCTTAGCTGATGATCTGGGCTGTTTCCCTCTCGACCACGAAGCTTATCCCCCGCAGTCTCACTGCCGCACTCGGCTCCACCGGCATTCGGAGTTTATCTGACCTCAGTAACCTTGTCGGGCCCATCAGCCAAACAGTAGCTCTACCTCCGGGGAGCACCACACGACGCTGCACCTAAATGCATTTCGGGGAGAACCAGCTATCACGGAGTTTGATTGGCCTTTCACCCCTACCCACAGCTCATCCCCCAGGTTTTCAACCCTGGTGGGTTCGGGCCTCCACGAAGTCTTACCTCCGCTTCACCCTGGCCATGGGTAGATCACCCCGCTTCGGGTCCACAGCATGCGACTCAACCGCCCTGTTCAGACTCGCTTTCGCTACGGCTACCCCACCCGGGTT
>NZ_VTZW01000001.1:1794-4269 GCF_009728995.1 Streptomonospora sp. PA3
GCGATCGTCCAGATCGGCCAGCACCTCCTCGCTGACGTTGGGGATCTCCCGGGTGATCTCCTCGGGCCCCAGCTTGGTGTCGCGCGCATCGACCTCGTGCTCCTCGATGTGGATCGAGGAGAGCACGTCGTCTTGGACCAGGCGCTGGGACAGCACGATGGCGTCCTCGTAGTTGTGGCCCTCCCAGGACATGTAGGCCACCAGCAGGTTCTTGCCCAGCGACATCTCGCCCTGGTCGGTGGAGGGCCCGTCGGCCAGCACCTGGGCGGCCTCCACCCGCCGGCCCTCCTCGACGATCGGGCGCTGGTTGAAGCAGGTGCCCTGGTTGCTGCGGCGGAACTTGCCCAGCCGGTAGGTGGTGCGGGTGCCGTCGTCGGCCATCACGGTGACGTAGTCGGCCGTGACGTCCTCGACCACCCCGGCCTTGTCGGCCAGCACGACCTCGCCGGCGTCGGTGGCGGCCCGGTACTCCATGCCGGTGCCCACCAGCGGCGACTCCGCGCGCAGCAGCGGCACCGCCTGGCGCTGCATGTTGGAGCCCATCAGCGCCCGGTTGGCGTCGTCGTGCTCCAGGAACGGGATCATGGCCGTGGCCACCGAGACCATCTGGCGCGGCGAGACGTCCATGTACTCCACCTCGTCGGTGGAGACCGCCTCGAACTCCCCGCCCTTGCGCCGAACCAGCACCCGGTCCTCCGCGAAGGACCCGTCCGGGTCCATCGGCGTATTGGCCTGGGCGATGACGAACCGGTCCTCCTCGTCCGCGGTCAGATAGTCGACCTGGTCGGTGATACGACCGTCGACGACCTTGCGGTAGGGAGTCTCGACGAACCCGAACGCGTTGACCCGCCCGTAGGCGGCCAGCGATCCGATGAGGCCGATGTTGGGGCCCTCGGGGGTCTCGATCGGGCACATGCGGCCGTAGTGGGAGGGGTGGACGTCGCGGACCTCGAAGCCCGCGCGCTCGCGGGAGAGGCCGCCCGGACCCAGCGCCGAGAGGCGGCGCTTGTTGGTCAGCCCCGCCAGCGGGTTGGTCTGGTCCATGAACTGCGAGGACTGCGACGTGCCGAAGAACTCCTTGATGGAGGCCACGACCGGCCGGATGTTGATCAGGGTCTGCGGCGTGATCGCCTCGACGTCCTGGGTGGTCATCCGCTCGCGGACCACCCGCTCCATCCGGGCCAGGCCCAGCCGGACCTGGTTCTGGATCAGCTCGCCGACGGTGCGCACGCGGCGGTTGCCGAAGTGGTCGATGTCGTCGGTCTCGACGATGATCTCGCCGGCGGCGCCCTGCGCCGCCTCTTCGCCGGCGTGCAGGCGCACCAGGTAATCGATCGTGGCGACGATGTCCTCTTCGGTCAGCGTCCCCTGCGTGAACTCCGTCTCCAGCCCCAGCTTCTTATTGATCTTGTACCGGCCCACCTTGGCCAGGTCATAGCGCTTGGGATTGAAATACAGGTTCTCCAGCAGCGCCTGCGCCGACTCCTTCGTGGGCGGCTCACCCGGACGCAGCTTGCGGTAGATGTCCAGCAGCGCGTCGTCGGTGCCCGCGGTCGGATCCTTCTCCAGCGTGTTGCGGATCGACTCATAGGCCCCGAACCGCTCCAGGATCTGATCGGTGCTCCACCCCAGCGCCTTGAGCAGCACGGTCACACCCTGCTTGCGCTTGCGGTCGATGCGCACCCCGACGAAATCGCGCTTGTCGACCTCGAACTCCAGCCACGCCCCCCGCGAGGGGATCACCTTGCAGCCGAAGAGGTCCTTGTCGGAGGTCTTGTCGACCTGCCGGTCGAAATAGACACCCGGCGAGCGCACGAGCTGGGAGACCACCACGCGCTCGGTGCCGTTGATGATGAACGTGCCCTTGGCCGTCATGAGCGGGAAGTCGCCCATGAACACCGTCTGGCTCTTGATCTCACCGGTGTCGTTGTTGATGAACTCCGCCGTGACGAACATCGGGGCGGAGTAGGTCATGTCCTTGTCCTTGCACTCCTCTTCGGAGTACTTGGGCGGCTCGAACCGGTGGTCGCGAAACGACAGCGACATCGTGCCGGAGAAGTCCTCGATGGGACTGATCTCCTCGAAGATCTCTTCGAGACCGGACTGCTCCGGAACGTCCTTGCGGCCGGCGTTACGAGCCGCCTCGACTCGGGTACTCCACTTCTCGTTACCCAGCAGCCAGTCGAACGACTCGGTCTGCAGGGCGAGAAGGTCGGGAACTTCGAGCGGCTCTCTGATACGCGCGAAGGAGACGCGACCGGGGCCGGCGGTTTCAGTGGAGGCGTTGAGCGAGGCTGCCAACAGGGGTCCTTCCGGAAGGCACGGACGGAAGTGGACTGCGCGCACACCAAGCGCCCCGGCGACCTGCGGGGCATCGAGAGGCAGCGCAAGGCAGCAGCATAGCGCAAATGAGAAACGTATGTCCACACTTACTGTGAGTGTCAACCTCCGTGCCATTTTCAGAATGACACAGCC
>NZ_VTZW01000001.1:4569-8326 GCF_009728995.1 Streptomonospora sp. PA3
AAGGCGGGTCTCTGGGCCTTACCTGACGCTGAGGAGCGAAAGCGTGGGGAGCGAACAGGATTAGATACCCTGGTAGTCCACGCTGTAAACGTTGGGCGCTAGGTGTGGGGACTTTCCACGGTTTCCGTGCCGTAGCTAACGCATTAAGCGCCCCGCCTGGGGAGTACGGCCGCAAGGCTAAAACTCAAAGGAATTGACGGGGGCCCGCACAAGCGGCGGAGCATGTTGCTTAATTCGACGCAACGCGAAGAACCTTACCAAGGTTTGACATCGCCGGTAATCCCGCGGAGACGCGGGGTCCTTTTGGGATCGGTGACAGGTGGTGCATGGCTGTCGTCAGCTCGTGTCGTGAGATGTTGGGTTAAGTCCCGCAACGAGCGCAACCCTTGTTCCATGTTGCCAGCACGTGGTGGTGGGGACTCATGGGAGACTGCCGGGGTCAACTCGGAGGAAGGTGGGGATGACGTCAAGTCATCATGCCCCTTATGTCTTGGGCTGCAAACATGCTACAATGGCCGGTACAGTGGGCGTGCGATGCCGCAAGGCGGAGCGAATCCCTAAAAGCCGGTCTCAGTTCGGATTGGGGTCTGCAACTCGACCCCATGAAGGTGGAGTCGCTAGTAATCGCGGATCAGCAACGCCGCGGTGAATACGTTCCCGGGCCTTGTACACACCGCCCGTCACGTCATGAAAGTCGGCAACACCCGAAACGTGCGGCCTAACCCCGTTTGGGGAGGGAGTGCGTGAAGGTGGGGCTGGCGATTGGGACGAAGTCGTAACAAGGTAGCCGTACCGGAAGGTGCGGCTGGATCACCTCCTTTCTAAGGAGTCTTGACGAGCCGGCCTGTGGGCCGGGGGTGCTTCCCGTGTGGGGGGCTCTTCGGTCTGGTTGTTTTTCCGTTGTGGCCGGCGGACTCGTAAGTGGACCCGGCAGGTTCGGGTCGTTGCCTGTGTGGTGGGGCGCTCCTTCGGGGGCCGGCTCTGCGCGGGGTGGCGGCCGGGTGTCGGGATGGTGCTTGGTGGACACGCGCTGTTGGGTGTCTGAGGGAGCGACCCGGTGGGTTGTTCTCCCCGATGCCACCCTGATGAAGACCTGGTGGGCCGGTGGTGCCGGCGGCGGGTCGTGGTGCCTGTCCTGTGGGGCGGGTGCGCGGCCGGTTGCGGTGCTGGTTTGCGGCCTGGGGGTTGTGGTCGGGTGTGTGGCTGGTGGTTTGATTTGTGGATAGTGTGCGCGAGCATCTTGTATCTGTGGTGGCCAAGCAAGAGTGGCATACGGTGGATGCCTTGGCACCAGGCGCCGATGAAGGACGTGGGAGGCCGCGATAGTCCACGGGGAGTTGTCAACCGAGCGGTGATCCGTGGGTGTCCGAATGGGGGAACCCAGCCCGAGTTGTGTCGGGTTGCCGCCGTCTGAATGTATAGGGCGGTTGGTGGTGACGCGGGGAAGTGAAACATCTCAGTACCCGCAGGAAGAGAAAACATGCCTTGGCACCAGGCGCCGATGAAGGACGTGGGAGGCCGCGATAGTCCACGGGGAGTTGTCAACCGAGCGGTGATCCGTGGGTGTCCGAATGGGGGAACCCAGCCCGAGTTGTGTCGGGTTGCCGCCGTCTGAATGTATAGGGCGGTTGGTGGTGACGCGGGGAAGTGAAACATCTCAGTACCCGCAGGAAGAGAAAACAAGAGTGATTCCCTGAGTAGTGGTGAGCGAAAGGGGATGGTGGCTAAACCGCGTGCGTGTGAGAGGCGGCAGCCGTTGCGTGCGTGGGGTTGTGGGGTTCGCCTGTACTGGGTCTGCCGGCCTGGTGTGGGGTGTGGTGTGTTAGTCGAAGCCGTTGGGAAGCGGTGCCGGAGTGGGTGAGAGTCCCGTAGGCGAAGGCACGGCATACTTCATTGGGCGTGTCCCCGAGTAGCGCGGAGCTCGTGGAATTCCGTGTGAATCCGGCAGGACCACCTGTCAAGCCTGAATACGTCCTGGTGACCGATAGTGGACGAGTACCGTGAGGGAAAGGTGAAAAGTGCCCCGGTGAGGGGTTGTGAAAGAGTACCTGAAACCGTGTGCTGTCAAGCCGTCAGAGCTTCGCTTTGGTGCGGGGTGATGGCGTGCCTTTTGAAGAATGAGCCTGCGAGTCGTGGTGTGTGGCGAGGTTAACCCGGGTGGGGTAGCCGTAGCGAAAGCGAGTCTGAACAGGGCGGTTGAGTCGCATGCTGTGGACCCGAAGCGGGGTGATCTACCCATGGCCAGGGTGAAGCGGAGGTAAGACTTCGTGGAGGCCCGAACCCACCAGGGTTGAAAACCTGGGGGATGAGCTGTGGGTAGGGGTGAAAGGCCAATCAAACTCCGTGATAGCTGGTTCTCCCCGAAATGCATTTAGGTGCAGCGTCGTGTGGTGCTCCCCGGAGGTAGAGCTACTGTTTGGCTGATGGGCCCGACAAGGTTACTGAGGTCAGATAAACTCCGAATGCCGGTGGAGCCGAGTGCGGCAGTGAGACTGCGGGGGATAAGCTTCGTGGTCGAGAGGGAAACAGCCCAGATCATCAGCTAAGGCCCCTAAGGGTGTGCTAAGTGGGAAAGGTTGTGGAGTTGCTGAGACAACCAGGAGGTTGGCTTAGAAGCAGCCATCCTTGAAAGAGTGCGTAATAGCTCACTGGTCAAGTGATTCTGCGCCGATAATGTAGCGGGGCTGAAGTGCACCGCCGAAGCTGTGGGGCCGGCACGTTGTGTGTCGGTTGGTAGGGGAGCGTCGTGCATCCGGTGAAGCTGCGGGGTGACCTTGTGGTGGAGGGTGTGCGAGTGAGAATGCAGGCATGAGTAGCGATACCGGAGTGGGAAACTCCGGCGCCGATTGACTAAGGGTTCCTGGGGCAGGTTGATCCGCCCAGGGTGAGTCTGGACCTAAGGCGAGGCCGACAGGCGTAGTCGATGGGCAACGGGTTGATATTCCCGTACCCGTGCGCGTGCGCCCATGCTGATAGCCCTGATGCTGACCATGCCGGGTGCTTGTGCCGCTTTCGGGCGGTGCGGGTGGCCTGGTCTGGGACCCGAGGGGTGTGTAGGCAAGTGATGGGGTGACGCAGTGGGGTAGCCCTACCCGGCGGTGGTTGTCCGGGGGTAAGCGTGTAGCCCGGGGTGGTGGTAAATCCCTGCCCTGTTATGTGGGTGAGGCGTGATGCCGAGCCGTTTTCGGCGAAGTGGGTGATCCCGTGCTGTCGAGAAAAGCCTCTAGCGAGTGCGTGTGCGGCCAGTACCCGAAACCGACGCAGGTGGTCAGGTAGAGTATACCGAGGCGTTCGGGTGATCCGTGGTTAAGGAACTCGGCAAATTGTCCCCGTAACTTCGGGAGAAGGGGAGCCCTGTCCGGTGATCAGGTTTTCCCTGTGAGCTGGGTGGGGTCGCAGATACCAGGGGGAAGCGACTGTTTATTAAAAACACAGGTCCGTGCGAAGTCGTAAGACGCTGTATACGGACTGACGCCTGCCCGGTGCTGGAACGTTAAGAGGACCGGTCAGCAGGCTTTTGTGCCTGTGCCGCTGGGAATCTAAGCGCCAGTAAACGGCGGTGGTAACTATAACCATCCTAAGGTAGCGAAATTCCTTGTCGGGTAAGTTCCGACCTGCACGAATGGCGTAACGACTTCCCCGCTGTCTCAACCGCGGGCCCGGTGAAATTGCAGTACGAGTAAAGATGCTCGTTTCGCGCAGCAGGACGGAAAGACCCCGGGACCTTCACTATAGCTTGACATTGGTGTTTGGGATG
>NZ_VTZW01000009.1:2500-872186 GCF_009728995.1 Streptomonospora sp. PA3
CCCTGACACGACCCGGAAAAACCCACCCGACCGCGCAAACCGCGACCGAGAGGCGAACCCGGGCCCATCAAAGGAACCCCGGAACCACACCCCACACAGGGGGTTGGTCCCACGGGGCCAAAACAAACTTGGCACAAAGTTGAACACGCGCTGTTGAGTTCTCAAGAAGCAACCGCTCATCCGGCACAAGCCCGAACCCGCCAACCGGCCGGTTCCCCAGGCTCTTCCCAAGAGACGGAATCTCCCCGCGGACCCGAACCCCGTTCCCGGTGAAATCCCGGGGCGGGAACCGATCCGCTGTGTTATGCCTTCACGTTATCAGGACCCCCGCAAACCCACCAAATCGGCGGGGTCGGAATTCCCGACTCCCAATTCCCCGCTTTCTCGCGCAGCAGCGACGGCACAAAGATCCGATCGAATCTGCCGAGCACCGACCGCGCTCGAAGGAGCGCCGGGATTGGGATGCGGTCACGCCCACCGTGCGGTGTTCGCTGCGACCGAGAAAGACCGCCGCCTGTGTGTGCACCACAATCGGGCGCTCCATCAGGCGACCCGACCCACTATAGCCACGCCCCTCCGCAATGCCAACTCGGAGTACCGGTGACGCGGGTCACTTCGGCGACCCGCGACCGAGTCCGCGCCGGAGGTGGTCCCCGGCCGGGCCCGGCCCCCACTGCGACCCCGGCGCACTCCGGCCGGCAGGCGCGCGACCCTGGGGCGCGCAGGCATTCCCGCCGTCGGTCGGCACGCCCCGCCGGCGCCCTGCGGACGTGTCTCTCGCCACAAAGGCGCTCCATCGGTCGCGTGTTCCATACGAGAGCATTATCTTTCTAGGAAAGTAATCCTACGTCGCAGTCCCCCGGAGGGAACCATGAGCGAGCCCGTGAAGCTGAGCATCGTCTACTACTCCTCCACCGGTACCGGGTACACCATCGCCCGCGAGATCGAGGAGACGGCTCAGAAGGAGGGCGCCGAGGTCCGGCTGCGCAAGGTGGCCGAGCTCGCCCCCGCTGAGGCGATCGCGAGCAACCCGGCCTGGGCCGCCAACGCCGAGGCCACCAAGGACGTCGCCGAGGCCGTGCCCGACGACGTCGTCTGGGCGGACGCCGTCATCTTCGGCTCGCCGACCCGCTACGGCAACATCACCTCGCAGCTCAAGCAGTTCATCGACCAGCTCGGGCCGCAGTGGCAGCAGGGCCTGCTCGCCGACAAGGTCTACAGCGGCTTCACCTCCACGGCCACCCTGCACGGCGGCCAGGAGTCGACCCTGCTGGCGCTGTCGAACACCTTCTACCACTTCGGCGGGATCATCGTGCCCCCCGGCTACACCGACGCCAGCAAGTTCGCCGACGGCAACCCCTACGGCACCTCCCACGTCGACGCCCAGGGCAACACCCCCGTCGACGAGGTGACGCGCACGGCCGCGCAGGTGCAGGCCCGGCGCGTGGTCCGCGTCGCCGCCGACCTCAAGGCCGGCCGGACGGCCGCCTGAGGCGCGCCTGAGCGCGCAGGAGCGCACGACGCCTCCGCAGAGGGGGCCGCACCCGCGGCCTCCTCTTTTTCGTGTCCGGGTTCCGGCCGCCGCGGGCTCCAGGCTCCGCCGGCGCTACTGCGGCCCGGCGGCCTCCCAGTTCACGCGCAGGGCCGCCTCCGAGCCCGCCATCCACAGCGCGAAGGCGAGGTAACCGGCCTCGAAGGCGACCAGATCGCCGTCCCAGCGCGCCGGGGATTCGCGGTGCCGGGAACGCAGCAGGAGGACGCCCGCGGCGAGGTTGATGCCGGCCCATACGCCGTTGGCCACGGGACCCGAATCCCGGCCGGCCAGCGGGGTGAGGTGGCGCCGCCCGCTCGCGGCGGTGGCGAGGTGCGGGGCGCTGTTGGCGATCAGCAGTCCGGCGGCGAAGGAGCGGAGTCGTCTGCGCGTCATGACGCACCAGGCTAGGCCGGGCCCGGGGATCGCGCCATGCCCGGATGCGGACATGTCGACAGGCCGATTCGGCGGCACAGGGACATGGAGACAGGACCGCACGGGGATAGGGGCTGCGGCCGGGGCCCGGCGGCGGATCTCCGCGGGGTTGGGAGCGCTCCCGGAACGGAGTTCCGCCGCCGGACTACTGGGTGGTCCCGCGCTGCACCGCTAGCTCGCGGAGCAGGTGAGCTCCGGGACCGGGTTGGTGCCGCTGTACGTGCCCTGCAGCCCGAAGGACGTGCTCTGCCCGGCCGACAGCGTGCCGTTGTATGCGACGTTGGTCGCCGTCACCTGCGAACCGCTGGAGCTGACCTCGGCGTTCCAGGCGCTGCTGACGCTCTGGCCGTCGGCGTAGGTCCAGGTGACCTCCCAGCCGTCCACGCCCTCCTGGGCGGTGACGGTGACCTGGGCGACGAAGCCGCTACCCCACTCGTTCTGGACCGTGTAGTCGGCCGTGCATCCGTCACCGGTGGTCGGCGGTTCGGTGGGGTCCGGGTCCGGCGGCTCCGTGGGGTCGGGATCCGGCTCGGTCCCGCCGTCGTAGACGCCGGCGGTCTCGGCCGTGGCGACGATCCCGTCGGGCCCGTTGAACAGTCGCTCGCCCCAGGAGGTCAGGCTGCTGGGGTCGAAGTCGTTCGTCAGGTCCAGGTAGTCGACGCCGCCGCTGTTGCCGCTGTAGGACCAGCCCAGGTAGCCCACGCCGAGCTGCTCGGCGGTGGCCATGATCGCGTCCTCGTCGGGGTTGCCGTCGCTGTGGTCGTGGCCGAACTCGCCGACGACGATGGGCAGCCCGTTGTCGACGTAGTAACCCAGGTAGTCCTGGATCCGCGACGCCTGCTCGTAGACCCCGTACATGTGGATGTCGAACAGGACGTTGCGGTCCGGGTCGCTCTCGAACACCTGCGCGGCGTTGTCGCGCATGGTGTTGGTCCAGTCCTGGCCCCAGTTGGGGGCGTCGACCATCAGGGTGTGCTCATAGCCCGCAGCGCGCAGGCGCTCGATGGCCGCGGAGGTGTCGGCCGCCCAGCTCTCATAGCCCTGGTTGCCGTAGGGCTCGTTGCCGATGTTGAGGATCGTGTAAGCCTCCTGGCCCTCCAGCGCGCTTTGGATGTCGATCCAGTAGTCCACCGCCTGGTCCAGGCTGGAGGCCGCGCTCTCCTCGCCGTAGCCGGTGGTGTCGTGCACCTCCAGCACGCAGATGAGCCGGTGCTCCTTGCACTCGCTGATGACGCCGGCGACGTCGGCCGCGTCGTTGCGCGTCCATCGGACGCCGTTGCTCAGCACGACGCGGACCGCGTTGGCGCCCAGCGAGGCGATCTCGCCGAACGACTCGGTCTCGCCGGTGAACCAGGAATGCGGATGGTTGACGCCGCGCATGACGAACGCCTTGCCGCTGGCGTCGACGAGGCGGCCGTTCTGGATGTGGAACCCGGTCTCGGCGCTTGCGGGCTGGATCGCGAGGAGGGACAGGACGAGGGTGAATACCGCCGAGGCGGCTAAGGCGAGGCGTGTTCGCATGTTGTTCCCCAAGGTGGATGTCGTCTCGGGTCGTGGACCCGGAACGTGCGGACGTACCGGCCGGCCGGACGGCTTCCCCCTGTTGCGCCCTCGCAACTATAAGCGACGTGACTTACTTAACTCAACTGTCTAAGTAAGATCCTTCCGCGCGATGTGACCGCCTCCTCGCTCTCGGCGCATGTCCGCGGGCGCGCCCCGCAAGCGCCCGCGGCACTACCGGCGACGACTTCGGAAGGGGCCGCTATCCCCCTGCCGAGGGCGGCGGGTCGGCTTCGACCGGCGCGCCGCCCCGCTCCATCCGCCACCACCGGGTGATCCCGATATCGGCGAGGAAGGCGGTGTCGTGCCCCGCCACGATCAGCGCGCCCCGGTAGGCGGCCAGCGCCTCGGTCAGCCGGCCGACGCTGTCCAGGTCGAGGTTGTTGGTCGGCTCGTCGAGCAGGAGCAGCTGCGGCGGCGGGTCGGCCAGCAGCAGGCAGGCCAGCGTGACGCGGAACCGCTCCCCGCCCGAGAGGACCCCGGCCGCGTCCGAGAGCCTGTCGCCGCGGACGAGGAACCGGGCGAGGTCGGCCCGCACCCGCTGCGGCGCGGCCGAGGGCGCGGCGGCACGCACGTTGTCGAGCACGCTCAGCGAGTCGTCGAGGATGTCCAGGCGCTGGGGCAGGTAGCCGACGCGATCGGCGACGCGCGCGACCGTCACCGCCGGGTGCGCCCCCGAGCCGGTGATCGCCCGCAGCAGGGTGGTCTTGCCCGTACCGTTGTCGCCGGTCAGCGCGATGCGCTCGGGGCCGCGCACATAGCTGCGGCCGTGCGGCCCGTCCAGCTCCAGCATGGTGCGGCCGGCGGGCACGGCGGTCTCGGGCAGCCGGATGCGGATGCGGTCGTCGTCGCGCACCGCGGCCTCGGATTCGGCCAGCGCCTGCTCGGCCTCCTCCACTTTGCCCGCGTGCATGATGTGGTGCTTGGCCGCGGAGACCTGGGCATCACCCCGGCGCTGGTTCATCACGACCTTGGGCTCGCGCTTGATCGCGTTCATCTTGCGGCCGTAGCGCGCCCGGCGGTCGAGCTTGGTCTGCGCCTCGATGAGCTGGCGCCGCTCCCGGCGGACGCCGGCCGCGGCGGTGCGGACGGCGCGCTGGGCGGCCTCCTGCTCGGCGGCGAGCTGCTCGGTGTAGGCGGAGTAGTTCCCGCCCCAGATGCGGATACGGCCTTCGCGCAGTTCGGCGATGCGGTCGACCCGCTCCAGCAGCTCCCTGTCGTGGGTGACGACGACGAGCACTCCGCGCCAGGTCTCGACGGCCTCGTACAGCAGGGCGCGGGCCCTGGCGTCGAGGTTGTTGGTGGGCTCGTCCAGGAGGGTGACGGCGGGCCGGCGCAGGATGAGCCCGGCGAGCCCGGTGAGGACCGCTTCCCCGCCGGACAGGGACGCGACCGTGCGGTCCAGCGGATCGTCGCCCAGCACGATGCCGAACCGCTCCAGCTCGGCGGCCGCACGCTCCTCGATGTCCCAGTCGTCGCCGACGGCGGCGAAGTTGTCCTCGGAGGCGTCGCCGGACTCGATCGCGCGCAGGGCGGTGCGGACGGGGGCGATGCCCAGGAGCTCGGCGACGCTCTGGCCGGTGTCGAGGGTGACGCGCTGTTCGAGGCAGCCGATGTCGCCGTCCACCCGGACGCTGCCCGACGCGGGGGTGAGCCGCCCCGTGATGAGTTTGAGCAGGGTCGACTTGCCGGAGCCGTTCAGGCCGATCAGCCCGGTGCGGCCGGTGTCGAAGGCGGCGTTCAGCCCCGAGAAGACAGGGGTGCCGTCGGGCCAGTCGAAGGCGAGTTCGGAGCAGACGATGGAGTGGGGCATGGGACCTCCCGGCGCGGAGCCGACGGAACGGGCAGGATGGGCGCGGTTCCGTTGGTGATGCGCATCGGGAAGGGTGCCTCCGTGTGGTCGGGAACGTCCGCAGCGGGCGTCGCACCCGCGGGAACGAGATTCCCATCCGGCCGGCCGGCGGCGCAAAGGGTTTTTCCGGCCCCGTGCCGGGCCTGCTCCGCCCGGGCCGCCGCGGCAGACGAAGCGGCCGCGCCGGTGGGCAGGGCCGGCGCGGCCGCGGTTGCGGTCAGGCCCTTTCGCCGGGGCCGAACGGGGTCAGTTGCGCAGGCCGTAGCCCATGCGGAACAGGGGCTTCTGGCCGTCGCCGCGGTTGATGGGCTCCTGGTCGACCGAGGACGGCCAGGTCACCGGGAGGCGTCCCCGGAAGGGCTCGTGGCCGAAGAGGACGTCGGTCATGCCCGCGCCCTCGGTGCCCGGCAGCCAGGAGGCGACGAACGCGTCGGCCGTCTTGAGCTCCTCGTCGATGATCATCGGGCGGCCCGAGACCAGCATGGCGACGCACACGTCGGTCTTGGCGCAGATGTCGTTGAGCTGCTCGGTGTCGGCCCGGCTCAGCTGGAGGTCGCCGTCGTCGCCGAAGCCCTCGGCGTAGGGTGTCTCGCCGCCGACCCAGAGGCCGATGTCGCCGGAGAAGTCCTGGCCGGTGTCGGTGCCGACGAAGCGGACGTCGGTGCCGGTGCCCTCGGTCTCCTCCTGGAGGGCCTCCCAGAAGGTGGTGCCTTCGGTGGTGTCGCCGCTGCCGCCCTGCCAGGTGATCGACCAGCCGCCCATCTGGTAGCCGAGGTTGTCGGCGGTCTTGCCGCCCACCACGATGTCCTTGCCGGAGTCGGCGGACAGCGGGAGCACGCCCTCGTTCTTCAGCAGCACCTGCGACCGGGCGACCGCCTCGCGGGCGACCTCGCGGTGCTCGGGCGCACCCACGTCGTCGGTGTAGGAGCGGTCGGTGAACGGTTTCTCGAACAGCTCCATCTCGAACTTGAGGTCGAGGATGCGGCGGACCGCGTCGTCGATGCGCTCCTGGCTGATGCGCCCGGCGCGCACCTCGCTGACGATGGCCTCGATGTTCTGCTCGTAGTCATCGGGGACCATGATCATGTCGACGCCCGCGTTGATCGACTTGCGCACCTTCTCGGCGTAGGAGTCGCCCTCGACCTGGCGCACGCCGCCCCAGTCGGAGACGACCACGCCCTCGAAGCCGAGTTCGCCCTTGAGCACGTCGGTGACGAGGTACTCGTGCTGGTGCATCTTCAGCCCGTTCCAGCTGCTGAAGGAGGCCATCACCGTGGCGGCGTCGGCGCGGACCGCCGCGCGGTAGGGCGGCAGGTGGATCTTGCGCAGCTCCTTCTCGCTCATCCGGGCGTCGCCCTGGTCGATCCGGTAGCCGCTGTCGCCGGTGCCCCAGGTGGTGCCGCCGTCGGCGACGTAGTGCTTGGCGGTCGCCGCGACGGTCTCGTGGCCGAGGTCGCGGCCTTGGAGGCCCTGGATCGACGCGTAGCCCAGGCGCTTGACGAGCTGCGGGACCTCGCCGAAGCCTTCGTAGGTGCGCCCCCAGCGGTCGTCGCGGGGCACGGTCACCGCGGGCGAGAAGTTCCAGTCGATGCCGGTGCCCAGGACCTCCTCGCGGGTGATCTTCTGGATGCGGTGCACAAGCCCGGGGTCGCGGGTGGCGCCCAGACCGATGTTGTGCGGGAAGATCGTCGCGCCGACGACGTTGTTGTGGCCGTGGACCGCGTCGACGCCGTAGATCAGCGGGATGCCCAGTCGGCTCCGCAGGGCCGCGCGCTGGTACTCGTCGTACATGTCGGCCCATTCCTCGGCGGTGCCGCCGGCTTCGCCGCCCGGACCGGCTCCGCCGCCGGAGAGCAGGGAGCCGATGCCGTACTCGGCGATGGCGTCCTTGTTCTCCATGACGTTGAGGTGGTTCACCTGCGTCATCTGGCCCGCCTTCTCCTCGAGGGTCATCTGCGCGAGGCAGTCCTCGGTGGAGTCGCATCGGGGGGCCGCGGCCGCGGTCGGGGCCGCGGCCACCATGAGCGGCAGCAGCAGTGCGCCTGCGGCCAGCGAACACGCCGCGGCGAACGATCGGGATCTATGCGCGCTCTTCGCGCGGGGACCTGCCATATTCGACCTCCTGACTGTGCGCCTCGCGGCGCTCGGAAAACCCGGCGGCCCCACCCCCGGCACGCGCCCCGACGGGCGTTTCAGCTCAGTCCTCGGCGTCGTCGCCGCACCACTCTAACTGGAAATAAAGTTGCCGTAAATAACGCTCCGTGTGAACGCAAAAGCGCCGTGTGCCCGGGCCGCCGCATAGCTGCGCAGCATGGTCCTTCTGCGCTGCGCGGGCATCGCGGCGCACAGGCGGCTGCCGGGATTTTGCCCGGCGCTGACCCCGGCTAGCCCGAGCCGCCGGGCTTCGCTCACGCGCGAGAAGGCACGCGGCGGGGGTGTCCCGGCTCCGCTCCGGGGCGGCCGGCTCAGGCGTCGTAGTCGACGGCGACCTCGGTGGTGACCGGGTAGGACTGGCACGTCAGCACGAACCCCTCCGCCACCTCGGCGTCCTCCAGCGCGAAGTTGCGCCGCATCTCGACCTCGCCTGCGGTGACCTTGGCGCGGCAGGTGCCGCACACTCCTCCGCGGCAGGCGAACGGCAGGTCCGCGCGCACCGCCTGGGCGGCGTCGAGCACGCTCGCGCCGGCGGGCATCGGCGCGCCGGTGCTGCGGCCGTCGAGCACGAACGCGAGGCTGCCGGCCTCCTGCGCCGTGCCCGCGGCCTCGGCGCGGCGCGGCGGCGGAGGCGGCGCGTCGACGTGGAACAGCTCTCGGTGCACCCGATCGGCGGGCATGCCGAGCTCGGCCAGCACCGCCCGCGCGCCCTCGGTCATCGCGAAGGGACCGCACAGCCACACGTGGTCGGTTCCGCGCAGGTTGACGAGGGCCTCCAGCACCCGCCGCAGCCGATCGGGGTCCAGCCGCCCGGAGAGCAGTTCGGCGTCGCGGGGCTCGCGGGAGAGCACGTGGAGGAGTTGGAAGCGGTCGGGGAAGCGGTTCTTCAGGTCGGCGAGCTCCTCGGCGAACATGGCGGTGCGCGAGGTGCGGTTGCCGTAGATCAGGGACACCTCGGCGGCGGGGTGGGCCGCCAGCAGCGACGCCGCGATCGAGAGCAGCGGCGTGATGCCCGATCCGGCGGCGATGAGCAGGTGGCGCCCGTCCTGGCCGGGCTCGGCGCGGAACGAGCCCGAGGGCGTGGCCACCTCGACCTCGTGGCCGGGGGCGACCTCCCGCAGCAGCCAGCCGGAGAACAGCCCGCCGGGCACCTCGCGCACGCCGATGCGCAGCGGCCCGCCCGCGGGGGAGCAGACCGAGTAGGTGCGCCGGTGCTCGCGCCCGCCGATCCGGCGGCGCAGGGTCACGGACTGCCCCGGCCGGAAGGCGTAGTCGGCGGCCAGCTCGGGCGGGACCTCGAACGTGACCGCGGCCGCGTCCGGGCACAAAGGCTCGACGGTGGCGACGCGCAGCGTGTGGAAGGCCGGGGCCGTGCGCCGCCGCGGCTCGGTGGAGGTGGCGGTCACCTCAGATCTCCTTCATGTGCTCGAAGGGCTCCGCGCACGAGGTGCAGCGGTAGAGCGCTTTGCAGGCGGTGGATCCGAACTCCGAGGTGAGCTCGGCGGTGTGGGAACCGCAGCGGGGGCAGTGCGCCTCGCGCCGACGCGGGGTCAGCGACAGCGGCATCGGGCCGTCACTTCGGGGCGCGGGGCCGGGGGGAGAGACGCCGTGCTCGGCGAGCAGGCGTCGGCCGCGCTCGGTGATCATGTCGGTGCTCCACGGCGGGTACAGCACCGTGCGCACCTCGACGCGGGCGAACCCGGCGGCGCGCAGGGCGCTGTCGAGGTCGGCGCGGATGGCGCCGATCGCCGGGCAGCCGGAGTAGGTGGGGGTGATGGCGACGACGGCGCCGCCCTCGCCGTCGGCCTCGACCTCGCGCAGCACGCCCAGGTCGGCCAGGGTCAGCATGGGCAGTTCGGGGTCGGTGACCGCCGCGGCGGCCTGCCGGGCGCGCCGCCTGGCGTCCGCGGTCCCGTCGGGTTCCGCCGCGGTCCCGCTGCGCTCGGCGTTCACCACGTCCCCCTCGGGTGCTCGCGGGCCAGCGACTGCATCTCGGCGAGCAGCGCGGCCAGGGCCGGGGTGTGCTCACCCGCGCGCCCGCGGACCCGCGTGGGCGCGGCAAGGTCGGGCCGGGGGAGATCGGCGGCCGCCAGCACCTCCTCCAGCACCTCCTCGCAGGCGGGCCGCACCTCCTCCGGCGATACGCCGGCCTTGGCGCCGGCCATCCGCAGCTCCACGGGGTCGGCGGCGAACAGCTCGGCGGCGTGCGGCCACACGGCCTCGGCGCCGGCCCGGGTCCGCCTGCGGGACTCGGCGGTGCCGCGGGCCAGGGTCACCGTCCACCGTGCGGCGTAGTCGCGGTGGTAGGCGACCTCGGCCACGCCCTTGGCGGCGACGGCGGCCAGCACCGGATCCGCGGAGGCGCGCAGCCGCTCCAGCAGGGCCAGCCGCCATACGGAGAACAGCAGCAGCCGCAGCGACGACTGCGCGAAGTCGCCGTTGGGGATCTCGGCGAGCGCGACGTTGCGGAATCCGCCGGGGTCGCGGAACAAGGCGAGGGCGTCCTCGGCGGGAACGGGGGAGTCGGGCGGGAGTTCGGGGACGCTGCGGGGGTCGGCCGCTGCGGCGCGGGCCAGCAGCAGCCGCGCCTGGCCCAGCAGGTCCAGGGAGATGTTGGCGAGTGCGACGTCCTCCTCCAGCTCGGGCGCGCGGCTGCACCACTCGGCCAGGCGCTGGGCCAGTACGAGGGCGTCGTCGCCCAGCATCAGGCAGTAGGCGGCGAGGTCGGTGCGGTCCAGGCCCGCGGGCACGGTGGTGTCGACGCCGGCCAGCGGGTCGTCGAATCCGGCGCCGAATGCCCACTGGGAGGCGTCGCCGTCGACGTCGACGAGTCCGGCGTAGACCGACTCCTCGTTCGGCTCGGCGGCGGGGGAGCGGGTCATGGCGGCCTCACATGTGCGGGACGTCGTCGGGGACGGTGTAGAAGGTGGGGTGGCGGTAGACCTTGTCGCCGCTGGGGGCGAACATGGGGTCCTTCTCGTCCGGGCTGGTGGCGGTGATCAGCGCGGAACGCACCACCCACACGCTCACCCCTTCGTTGCGGCGGGTGTAGACGTCGCGGGCGCGGCGCAGCGCCATCTGGTCGTCGGCGGCGTGCAGGGAGCCGACGTGCACGTGGTTGAGCCCGCGCTTGCCGCGCACGAACACCTCGTAAAGCGGCCAGTCGGCGGCGCCGGGGGTCTCGGTGTCCATCAGCCTCGCCCTCCTCGGGTCGCGGCGGCCGGGGCGCCGGCCGGGTTGCGGGCGGCGAAGGCGGCCGCGGCCTCGCGCACCCAGGCGCCGTCCTCGTGGGCGCGGCGGCGGTGGGCGATGCGCTCGGCGTTGCAGGGCCCGTCGCCCTTGATGACGCGGGCGAACTCGTCCCAGTCGGGCTCGCCGAAGTCGTGGTGGCCGCGCTCGGGGTTCCAGGCGAGCCGGGGATCGGGCAGGGTCACGCCGAGCGCGTCGGCCTGGGGAACCGTCATGTCGACAAAGCGCTGCCGCAGCTCGTCGTTGGTGTGGCGCTTGATGCCCCAGCGCATGGACTGCGCGGTGTTGGGGGAGTCGGCGTCGGGCGGGCCGAACATCATCAGCGAGGGCCACCACCAGCGGTCGACGGAGTCCTGCACCATGGCGCGCTGCTCTCGGGTGCCGCGCATCATCGTCATCAGCAGTTCGTAGCCCTGGCGCTGGTGGAAGGACTCCTCCTTGCAGATGCGGATCATCGCCCGGCTGTAGGGCCCGTAGGAGCTGCGGCACAGCGGCACCTGGTTGCAGATGGCCGCGCCGTCGACCAGCCAGCCGATGGTGCCCACGTCGGCGTAGCTCGGCGTGGGGTAGTTGAAGATCGAGGAGTACTTCTGCGCACCGGTGATCAGCCGGCGGGTCAGGTCGGCGCGGTCGACGCCCAGCGTCTCGACCGCCGAGTACAGGTAGAGGCCGTGCCCGGCCTCGTCCTGCACCTTGGCGAGCAGGATGGCCTTGCGGCGCAGCGACGGCGCGCGGGAGATCCAGGCGCCCTCGGGCTGCATGCCGATGATCTCGGAGTGCGCGTGCTGGGCGATCTGGCGGATGAGGGTCTTGCGGTAGCCCTCGGGCATCCAGTCGCGCGGCTCGACGCGGTCCTGGCGTGCGATGACCGCGTCGAACTCGGCGTTGAGCCGCTCCTCGTCCACCGCTGCGGGTGCCGTCATGGCTGCTCCAACCTCGCTGCACCGGTCCATTTACTGACCGAACGGTCTGTAATAGTCTGCCACCACGCAGGCCGAGGGCGCAATGGAGAGGACCCAGCCGTGACCGCACTACTGGAGAGCTACGCGCAGGGCGCCTGGTACCGCGCATCCGACGAGGGGCGGCCGCTGGCCGACGCGGCCACCGGCGAGACCGTCGCCCGCCTGTCCAGCACCGGGCTGGACGTGCCCGGCATGATCGACTACGGGCGGCGCGTGGGCGGGCCCGCGCTGCGCTCGCTCACCTTCCACGAGCGCGCGGCGATCCTCAAGAGCCTGGCCAAACACCTGAACGGGCTCACCGACGAGTTCCACGCGCTCTCGCACCGCACCGGCGCCACCCGGCGCGACAACGCCTTCGACGTCGACGGCGGCATCGGCACGCTCTTCAGCTACGCGAGCAAGGGCGCCCGCGAACTGCCCAACGACACGGTGCTGCCCGACGGCCCCACCGAGCGGCTCGGCCGCGGCGGCACCTTCGTCGGCCAGCACGTCTACACCTCCCGGCCGGGCGTCGCCGTGCAGATCAACGCCTTCAACTTCCCGGTGTGGGGGATGCTGGAGAAGTTCGCCCCGGCCTTCCTCGCCGGCGTGCCCAGCATCGTCAAGCCCGCGAGCCAGACCGCCTACCTCACCGAACTGGTGGTGCGGCGCATCGTGGAGTCGGGGCTGCTGCCCGAGGGCGCCCTCCAGCTGCTCGCCGGCGGCCCCGCCGGCCTGCTCGAACACCTCGGCCCGCAGGACACCGTCGCCTTCACCGGCTCCGCCGAGACCGGGGCCAAGCTGCGCGCCCACCCTGCGGTGGTGCACGGCGGCGTGCGGCTGGGCGTCGAGGCCGACTCGCTCAACTGCTCGATCCTGGGACCCGACGTCTCTCCCGGCGACCCGGAGTTCGCGCTCTTCGCCGACCAGCTCGTCACGGAGATGACCGTCAAGGCCGGCCAGAAGTGCACGGCCATCCGGCGCGCGATCGTGCCCCGGCACCTGGCCGACGAGGTGATCGGGGCGGTCGGCGAGCGGCTGGAGCGCGTCGTGGTGGGCGACCCCGCAGATCCTCAGGTCACCATGGGCCCGCTGGCGGGGCTGGACCAGCGCACCGAGGTGCGCAAGGCGATCGCCGCGCTGCGCGGCTCGGCTGAGGCGGTCTTCGGCGACCCCGAGCGCTGCTCCCCGGTGGGCGCCGACGCCCAGCGGGGCGCGTTCGTGCCTCCGGTGCTGCTGCGCGCCGCGGACGGTGCCGCCGAACCGCACGAGGTCGAGGCGTTCGGCCCGGTCAGCACGGTCATCGGCTACGGCACCGCGGCCGATGCCGTCGAGCTGGCCGCGCGCGGACGCGGGAGCCTGGTCGGCTCCGTGGTCACCAACGACCCCGCCGCGGCACGCGAGATCGTGCTGGGCCTGGCGCCGTGGCACGGGCGGCTGCTCGTTCTCAACCGCGACGACGCCGAGGAGTCGACCGGACACGGCTCTCCGCTGCCGATGCTGGTGCACGGCGGCCCCGGGCGCGCCGGCGGCGGCGAGGAGCTGGGCGGGGTGCGCGGCGTGCTGCACCACATGCAGCGGACTGCGGTCCAGGCCTCGCCCGACATGGCCACGGCGATCACCGGCCGCTGGACCACCGGGGCCCGGCGGCGCAGCGACGGCGCGCACCCGTTCCGCAAGAGCCTGGCCGAACTGCGCATCGGCGACACCATCGCCTCCGAGCGGCGCACGGTGACGCTGGAGGACATCGGCCACTTCGCCGAGTTCACCGGCGACACCTTCTACGCCCACACCGACCCCGAGGCGGCCGCCGCCAACCCGCTGTTCGGCGGGATCGTGGCACACGGCTACCTGGTGGTCTCCCTGGCCGCCGGCCTGTTCGTCGACCCGGCACCGGGCCCGGTCCTGGCCAACTTCGGCGTGGACAACCTGCGTTTTCTGACCCCGGTCAAGGCGGGCGACTCGATCGGCGTCACCCTGACCGCCAAGCAGATCACCCCGCGCACCAGCGCCGACTACGGCGAGGTCCGCTGGGACGCCGTCGTCGACAACGCCGACGGGCAGCCGGTGGCCACCTACGACGTGCTGACCCTGGTGGCCAAGGAGCAGCCGGAGGGCTGACCCGGTCGGCGGCCGACGTTCGGCGTGCCGACATGTCGATGTGCGGACGCGGCACCATGCCGACACGGGCCGGCTTGGCGGCGGGAACGCCATGCCGCCGGACCCACCGGCGGCGGCCGGGAGGCCGCGACCGCCGGCGGGGCTCGACGGGCGCGGCCGTGGTCGGCGGATCCCGCTGCGGGCGGGCCCGCCGACGGGGTCTACCGCACGGTCCCGCCGCCGAGGTCGAGCACGCGATCGGCGAGTGTCTCGAACATGGCCCAGTCCTCGGTGAACGGCCGCTGCAGCTCGGGTTTGCCCGCATAGCTGTCGAACAGCACCCAGTCCGCCCCCAGATCCTCGAAGGCCAGCAGGTCGTCGCGGACTCGGCGCAGCCCGCCGGCGTCGAGGCCCTCCTGAGGCAGGGCGATGCGGGGGTGCAGCGCGGGCACCGGGCGCCCTTCGCGCTCGGCCGCCGCACGCAGCATCGGCAGCCCCTCCTCGGCGAGCCACCCGGGCGTGACGTTGATCGGGTGCCAGCCGGTGCCGAACCGGACGGCGCGGACCGCGGCGGCACGGGAGTTGCCGCCCACCCAGATCGGCGGATGCGGATCCTGCAAGGGGCGCGGCCCGGTCTGGACGTCGGCGAAGGACACCGAAGGCGTGTCGATCGACGCGGTGTCGCGGGTCCACAGCTCGGTGATGGCCGCCAGGTAGTCGTCGGCGATCCGGCCCCGCTTGGCGAAGGGGACGCCCAGCGCGGCGTACTCCTGCCGCGGCCAGCTGATGCCCACTCCCAGAATGAACCGGCCGCCGCTGAAGTGGTCGATGTTGGCGGCCATGCGCGCGGTGAGCAGCGGCGACCGGTACGGCAGGATCGCCACGGTGGTGCCCAACCGCACCCGCTCGGTCCGCGCCGCCAGCCAGGCCAGCGTCGCGAACGGGTCGTAGAACGGTGCCCGGTACTGCTCGGCCACATCGGGTGTCACGGCCACGTGGTCGGAGACCATCACCGCGTGGAAACCGGCCTCCTCGGCGTTGTGCGCCCAGGCCGCCAGGGTCTCCGCTGACCCGTGCAGCCCGAAATTCAACGCGTTGACCGCGAACCTCATCGTCTACTCCCTGTCGCTTGCGGGTTTCCGTGCCAGCATCGGCCATGCCGTGCACGGCCGCCACGGCAGGTGTTGCCCGAAATCCGCGACGATGGCGGCGCGAATCGCCCGAGGGGGAGCCGGGGTGCGACTCGCGGTCGGGCCGGCGGTGCCGCACCCCGGCGCCGGTGCTACGCGCTCACGTGTGCGACCACTGCTGGTTGGCGCCGCCGGTGCACGTCCACTGGATCACACGGGTACCGTTCTCGGTCGACTCGTCGCTGACGTCGAGGCACAGGCCGCTGTGCCGGGCCACGATGCGGGAGTATCCGCCGCCGACGCTCTCGACCGACCACTGCCGGCCGGCCGAACCGTCGCAGGCGGCCTGGACCGCGACGGCGCCCGGCTCGGCGGATCCGCCCTTCACGGCCAGGCACAGGCCGCTGTGCATCGCCGTGATCCGCGAGTATCCCGAACCGGTGTCTTCGATCGACCACTGCTGGTTGCCTCCGCCGTGGCAGGTGTACTGGATGAGTTCCGCGCCCGGGGAGTCCGAGCCGTTGACCACGTCCAGGCACTTGCCGCTGTGCCGGGCGGCCAGTTCGCCGAACGCGCCGCCGAGCCCCCGCACCCGCCCCGTCGCGGTGTCGATGCTGATGCGGGAGTAGTAGTCCATCGCCAGCGTGCGGCCGCCGGAGAACTCCAGCGGCAGCCACACGTACTCCGAATCGTTGGGGATGCCGCCGTCGGCACCCGCCCAGCGGTCGCCCATGTAGAGGTAGGAGGTCGTCTGCGACCCCTCTACGGGCAGCACGAAGGTGGTCTGGCTGCCGTAGCCGGTGGAGTCGCCAAGATCGGACCAGCCGCTCCAGTCGCACTCGATGCAGTCCGCCGTGGCGTATTTCTGCTGGTTGGGGTTCCAACCGGTGGCGCCGGAGGTGACCAGGTAGTACACGCCGTCCCGCTTGAACATCGCCGGCGCCTCGCGGTGGCCGCCGGGCCAGGGGTTGGCGACCAGCTCCTCGACCTCGGTGAAGTCCGGACTCAGCCGGTAGATGTGCAGGTCGTAGTTGTCTCGCGCGGCGGAGATCATGTAGCCGGTGCCGTCGTCGTCGACGAAGGCGGTGATGTCGCGGGACATGTGGCCCAGCGGCCGGAAGCTGCCGAGCCACCGGTAGTCGCCGTCGACGGTGTCGGATACGGCGACGGCCGCCCGCGCCTGGCTGTAGTCGCGGCCGTTCTCCTTGTGCATCCACATGACGTACTGGTCGGTGCGGGGGTTGTAGACGACCTTGGGGCGCTCGATGTTGGATGTCTGCAGCTCGGGATCGGACTGCCGGGTCAGGACGTGGTTGCGGAACTCCCAGTTCTTCAGGTCCGTGGAGCGGTAGGCGGAGACATAAGAGAACCGGCTGTCGTCGCCGCGGTTCTCGCCGAACCAGTAGTAGTAGTCGCCCACTTCGAGGACGCCGCCGCCGTGGGCGTGCAGCGGGTTTCCCGAGGTGTCGGTGAAGCGGGTCCCGTTGGCGACGGTGACGGGTTCGGCCACGGCCGGTCGGGCCGCGGCGAGGGGTGCGAGCAGGCTGATCAGAGCCAGGACGAGCACGATCGGAAGACGTCGCATGGACACTCCTTCGCGAGGAGTAGGGGATGGTCCGGACGATCGCTGGTGAACACTGCCGGTCTCTCGGTTGCTACCGTACGCGTCGGCCGCACCGGCGGGAAGGCTGTCCACAGGGCGCGATCCGGCGCCGGCGGACCGCAGCGCCGCGGGCGCCCGCGGCCGGGTGCCTCCCTATCACCTCCCCTCGATGCCCGGCGTGCTCTCGCGCAGCACCACGTGGCCGGTCATCCGCACCAGGCGCGGCTGGGCGTCGGTGGGCCGCAGCGCCAGGTCGAGCGCGGCGCGCCCGGCCTCCGGCCACGGCAGGCGGACGGTCGTCAGCGCCGGGGTGACATCGCGCAGCACCGCCACGTCGTCGATCCCGGCCACCGCCATGTCCCCGGGCAGCGACATCCCCGCCTCGCGGAACCGCGCGAGCGCCCCGACGGCGACCGTGTCGCTGATCGCCAGGACCAGCTCGGCGGGCACCCGCCGGCGCAGGCACTCGCCGGCCGCGGAGTATCCGCCGTCGCGGTCGAATCCGCAGTGGATGACGCCGGACGGCGGCACCTCGACGCCGCGCTCCGCCAGGCCCGCGGTGAAGCCCTGCACGCGGTCGTGGGCGGTGCGCGCATCGGCCGGGCCGGCCAGAATCGTCACCCTGCGGTATCCCAGGTCGGCCAGCGTGGCGGCGAGGTCGCGGGCCGCACTCACGTTGTCCAGGGAGACGGTGTCGAAGGGCATGCCCTCCTCGCTGATGGCCACGACCCGGCCGCCCTCGTCCTGGAACGCGGCCAGCTCCTCGACCAGCCGCTCCTCCCAGAAGGTGCTGGCCACCGACCGGCCGCCGGCCAGGACGATCGCGCGGGGGCGCTGGCTGCGCAACGTGGACACGACCCGGGCCGCCTGCTGCGCGCTGTTGCGGCTGGAGATCATGGTGACCATCCGGTCCGCGGCCTCGGCCGCCTTGAGCACGCCCGCGGCGACGGGGGAGAAGTAGTCGTCGTTGATGCCGTTGACCACCAGGGCCAGGTGGTCGCCGCGGCCGCGGGCCACCGCCTGGGCCGCGGTGTTGGCGATGTAGCCCAGTTCGACGGCGGCGGCGTGCACCCGCGCCTGGTACTCGTCGCGGACCTTGCGGGCGCTGCCGTTGAGTGCGCGGGAGGCGGTGGCGGGCGAGACGCCGGCGCGCCGGGCGACGTCCTCCAGCGTGACCGGCGCGGAACCGCTCGGCGTGTCCACAGACCTCCCCTTCCTCCGCCGCTCGGGCCCGGAGCCTCCCGACCCGAGCGGGCGCCCGCTGCGCGCCGGCGGCTCAGCCGACGTCGAAGCCCTGCTCCTCGCCGTAGGAGCGGAGCTGCTCGCCCCACTCCTCGGCGCCGGCCTGGATCGATCCGCCCTCGCTGATCCGGGCGCCGACGCTGTCCGCGAAGACCGAGTTGGCATAGACCTGGTACGGCAGGTACTGCCAGCCCCGGGCCACCTGGCCGGAGGCTTCGGCGAGCACCTTGTTGGCCTGCTGTCCGCCGAAGTAGTCGAACTCCTTGGACAGCCACTCGGGGTCCTCCAGCGGCGCCGACTGCGCGGGGAAGGAGCCGGCGTCGAGCTGCTCCTGCACCGAGGCCTCGTTGAGGGAGAACCACTTCAAGAAGCCCATGGCCAGGGCGGTGTCGTCGCTGCCCTCGATCACGGAGAAGCCCGAGCCGCCGTTCTCGGCGTTCTGCGGGTCGCCGGCATCCCAGACCGGTGCCGGTGCGACGCGGAAGTCCCCGGCGTTGTCGGTAAGCGTGCTGGAGATGTTGCCCAGCGCCCAGGCGCCGGTGGTCCAGGTGGCCAGCGAGCCGTCGCCGAGGCTGCGCCACCATTCGTCGGTCCAGCCGGGTTCGGCCGCGACCAGGTCCCGGGCGAGGAGGTCGCTCCAGTAGTCGTTGACCTTCGCGGTGTCCTCGCCGGTGAAGTCGACGGTGACGCTCTCGCCCTCGTGCTGGAACGGGCGGCCGCCGCCCTGCCAGATGAGGCTGTCGAGGCCGCCGGCGTCGCCGGGGTCGATGGAGGCGATGCGGGAGTCGGGCAGCTCCTCCCTGATCTTCTCCGCTGCCTGGGCGTACTCCTCCCAGGTGGCGGGGGGCTCCTCGATCCCGGCCCGCTCGAATACGTCCCGGTTGTAGATCATGATCAGCGGCCCGGTGTTGTTGGGCAGCCCGTAGGTGGTGCCGCCGTAGGTCATCTGGCGCCAGGAGGACCGGGTGAACCGGTCCTCCAGGCCGCCCAGCCCCCATTCCTCGACGCTCACGAGCTGTTCGGACAGGGCCAGCTGCGGCAGCGCGAAGTACTCGACCATGGCGACGTCCGGGATGTTCTCGCCGGAGCTGATGGCGTTCTGCAGGGCGGTGTACTGGTCGGCCGACTGGCCCGCGTTGACGATCTCCACGTCGACGGCGGGATGCGCCTTTTCGAAGGCGGCCACCGCGCCTTCGAACTTGGTGCTCCACGTCCACACGGTCAGTTCGCCGCCCTCGTCGAGCGCGGCCTCGATCTCGGCGGAGCGGTCGGCGGCGGATCCGGCGCCGCCGTCCGTGCCGCCGGACCCGCAGCCGGTGGCGAGCAGGGCGAGGCAGATGCCGGGGGCCGCGGACAGCAGCAGGGTTCGGGACAGGCGCATGGGGATCCCTTCCAAGGACGGGGGTGGTTACTGCTTGACGCTCCCCGCGGCCAGGCCGGACTGCCAGTACCGCTGCAGGAACAGGAACGAGGCGATCAGCGGCACGATCGCCAGCAGAGACCCGGTGAGCACCACGTTGTAGACGGGCTGGAGGTTCGCCCCCGTCGTGACCTGGCTGTTGAGCTGGTTCAGGCCCACCGTGAGGGGATACAGGGAGGGGTCGTTGAGCATGATCAGCGGCAGGAAGTAGTTGTTCCAGGTGTGGACGAGGTTGAACAGCAGCACCGTGGCGAACCCGGGGGCCATCAGCCGGAAGGACACCCGCCAGAAGGTGGTCCAGGCGTTCGCGCCGTCGATCTTGGCGGCGTCCAGCAGCGAGTCGGGGACGGAGTCCGCCGCGAAGACGGTCATCAGGTAGAGGCCGAATGGGCTGACCAGGGCCGGGATGATGATCGCCAGGCGGGTGTTGGTGATGCCCAGCTCGGCGAAGAGCAGGAACGTCGGCACCGCGAGGGCGGTCGCGGGGATCGTGATCGCGCCGAAGACGATCGCCCGGACCAGGCGCTTGGTCGGGAACTCGAACTTGGCCAGGGCGTATCCGCCCCAGGCGCAGATGACGGTGGCGCCGACGGCGCCCGCCACGGAGTACAGGGCGGTGTTGAACAGCCAGGTCAGGTAGATGCCGTCCTGGTAGGTCACGGTGGCGACGATGTTGTCCCACAGGGAGATCTCCGAGCCCAGCCACAGCCCGTTGGAGCGGAACAGCTCTCCGTTGGACTTGGTGGCGTTGACCGTGAGCCAGTAGAGCGGCAGCAGGGTGTAGACCACCATGAGCACCATGAGCGCCTGCAGCACGAGGTTGGTGCGCGGTCTGCGGGGACTGCGCGCTTCGGCGCGCCGCCGGGGCGCGGGGGCGCCGGGCGCGGTCGCCGCCGCCCTGCCGGCGGGCGCGGAGGACGTCGCAGCGGTGTCGGTCATCGGGACTCCTGGCGCGCGGTCATCCGCTGGGCCGCGTAGGCGACGACGATCGTGATCAGCCCGAGCACCACGGCGACCGCCGCGGAGTAGGTGACCTGGTTGGCGTTGAACGCGAGCTGGTAGGCGTACATGTTCGGCGTGAAGTGCGTGCTGATGGAGCCCGGTGCCAGCGTCTTCAGCACGTTGGGCTCGTTGAACAGCTGGAAGCTGCCGATGATCGAGAACAGCGTCGCCACCCACAGGGCCGGGCGCAGCGCCGGCAGCTTGACACTGAGCGCCTTGCGGATCTCGCCCGCGCCGTCGATCGCAGCGGCTTCGTAGAGCTCTTCGGGGATCGCGCGCAGCGCGGCGTAGAGGATCAGCATGTTGTAGCCGACGAACTCCCAGGTGACGACGTTGCCGATGGCGGGGAGCACCCAGGTCTGCGACAGCGGGCTCGGCAGCGCGAGCCCGGTGGCGGCGTTGATCTGGCCCACGAGCCCGAACCGGTCGCCGTAGATGAACCCCCACATCAGCGCCGCCACGACGGAGGGCACGGCATAGGGCATGAAGATGCCGAGCCGCATGAACCGCATGCCGCGGACCCGCCCGGAGTCGAGCACGAGCGCGACCAGCAGTGCGAGCCCGATCATGATCGGTACCTGCACGACCAGGAACAGCGCGACCCGGCCGACGCCGTCGAGGAACTGGGGGTCGGTGGCGACGTCGGCGTAGTTCTCCAGGCCGACGAAGGAGCGGCCGCCGATCAGCTGGTCCCGGTAGAGGCTGAGGCCGGCCGCATAGGCCAGCGGCGCCACCACGCCGCATCCGAAGACGAGCAGGAACGGGGCCACGAACACCAGCCCGGTCCAGTTCCGGGCCGGCCGCCTCGGTGCTGCGGCGGTCGTGGAGACCGCGCCCATCGCGCCTCCTCGTGCCTGTCGGGCCGGAGGGCGGCCCTCGCGGCGATGGTGTAACTTCCATCACGGAATGCGCTTTCCACCGTAGATATGAGTTATGACACGGTCAAGGGCAGGTAAAGACCGTACCGGTCGGACGGCCGGCCACCCGGTACGAGCAAGGGGGCGGCGATGAGCCGCGGAACGGGGACCGCGGGCCGGAGCAGGGGGCACCCGGGCGGTGCCCCGGACAAGCGGAAAGCGCGTTCCGGACCCTGCCCGCCACCGCCGCACCGCCCGGCCCTACCCCGCCTCCTGCTCTGGGCCCCGGCCCTGCACGATCCGCCGCCCCCGATACCCGCGAGGTGACCGCTTGACCGCCACCCCTTTGCGGCTCCCGCCCGAGGACCGCGATCTCTCCCCCTACACCGGCTGGACCCGCGATCACTGGGTCGCACTGGCCGAGCACCTGCTGCTTAGCGTGCGCCCGTACGCCTCTCCCGGCCGCGCCCGGATCGACCTTCCCGGGCCCTCCAGTTCGAGCGGCGCGGCCAGCGACGGCCTGGAAGGGTTCGCGCGCACCTTCCTGCTGGCGGGTTTCCTCGTCGCCGGAAACAGCGGTGCCGACCCGCACAGGTTCCTCGACTGGTACCGCGCCGGTCTCGCCGCCGGCACCGATCCTTCGGGCGAGGAGCGCTGGCCCCGGCCCGACCGGCTCGACCAGGCCAAGGTCGAGGCCGCGTCGATCGCCCTGGTGCTCCTGCTGACCCGGCCCTGGCTGTGGGACCGGATGTCCCCCGCCGAGCGCGACCGGGTCCTCGACTGGATGTCGGCGGTCGTGGGCCGGTCGTATCCGCCGATCAACTGGGTGTGGTTCCAGGTCATCGCCGAGGAGTTCCTCCGGCAGGCCGGCGGGCCGTGGAGCCGCGCGGACATCGACAGCGGCCTGGCCGTGCACGCCGGCCTGGCCCGCGCCGGCGGCTGGTACTCCGACGGACCCGAGCGCTCCTACGACTACTACTGCGGCTGGGCGCTGCACTTCTACCCGCTGGTGTGGTCCTCGCTCGCGGCCGAGCCGCCCGGCACCGGCACGGTCGAGCGCTGGCGCGCGGACCTGTCGCGGTTCCTGGAGGACCACATCCGGCTTATCGGGGCCGACGGCGGACCCGTGCTCCAGGGCCGCAGCCTGATCTACCGGATGGCCGCGGCCGCCCCGCTGTGGGTCGGCGCCTGGAGCGGCGCCACCGCGCTCGCGCCCGGCCGGATCCGGCGCGCCGCCTCGGGGATCCTGCGCCACTTCCACGACCGCGGCGCCCCCGACCGCGACGGACTGCTGCCGCTGGGTTGGCACCACTCCTGGCCGGCGATGAGGCAGACCTATTCCGGTGGCGGCTCGCCCTACTGGGCCTCGAAAGGGTTCTTCGGCCTCGTCCTGCCGCCGGAGCACCCCGTGTGGACCTCCCGGGAGGAGCCCCTGCCCGTCGAGGAGGGCGACGACCAGCGCGTCGTGCGGGCGCCGGGGTGGATCCTCAGCGCCACCGCCCGCGACGGACTGGTGCGTGTGGTCAACCACGGCACCGACCACGCCGAGGAGGGAGACCTGCGCACCGACTCCCCGCTGTACGCGCGGCTGGGCTACTCCTCGGCCACGGTGCCGCCGCTGATCGGGGACACGCTCGACTCGCCTCTGGACAACAGCGTCGCCGTCCTCGACGAGGGCGGAGCCGCCACGCACCGCACCGGCTTCACGTCCCTGGGGGTGGTCCACGACGGGGCGGTGCCGGTGGGCGGCTCCCGCTGGCGCGCCCACTGGGTGGCCGCCGACCCCGGTCCCGGCCGCGACCACGGCTCCGGCAGGCGCGGCGAGGTTCGGCTCGGGCCGACGCTGGAGGTGTGGTCGCTCGTGCGCGGCCCGGACGAGGTGCGGGTGGTGCGTGTGGGCGGCGAGCCGGTCGGCGGCGGGTGCGACCGGTGGCGGCTGCGGGTCGGCGGCTGGCCCGTCGCCGGCGGGGGCGGCCCGGAATCCGTGGTCGAAGCGCTGACCGGCCCGCACGCCGGACAGGAGTCGGGGACAGCGGACCTGGGCGAGGCGGGGCCGCTGGCCGGTGCGACGACCGTGCCGTGGGTGTGCGCCGACGCCGCACCCGGCGAGGTGCTGGCGTTCCTGGTGCGCCTGGGCGCCGATGCGGCGGCCGCGCCGCGGCCGCGGGTCCGCATCGAGGCGTCTGCCGCGGTCGTCACCTGGCCCGACGGCACCGGCGCGCGGGTCGCCCTGCACGGCTGAGGACGGGAGTGGGCACGCCGGCGTACCGGCATGTCGGCGTACCGGCATGTCGGCATGTCCGCGTGTCGGCATACCGCGAACCCGCGCCGCGGGCAGCCCTCCGGGAGGGCGTGCCGGTCGGGCGGGCGGGTCAGGCCGGTCGGCCGAAAAAATCCGCGTCCGGTTTCCGGGCGCGGTGTCGATCCGGGGGCATGCTGTTCGTGTAGGGGGTGAGAGGCCGGCACCGATGCCGGCCGCGAACCCGAGGAGGAGCACCATGGCCCACTACCTGCTCAGCATCTACCAGCCCGACGGCCCCGCCCCGGAGCCCGAGGTCCTCGACCCGATCATGCGCGACGTCGAGGCGGTCAACGAGGAGATGCGCGACTCCGGCGCCTGGGTGTTCGCCGCCGGCCTGCACGCGCCGTCCACCGCCACAGTGGTGCGGGCGCGGGGCGATGAGGCGGACATGACCGACGGCCCCTACATCGAGGGCAAGGAGCACATCGGCGGATTCACCGTCGTCGAGGCCGCCGACCTGGACGCCGCGCTGGAGTGGGGGCGCAAGCTCTCCCGGGCGACCACCCTGCCCATCGAGGTCCGGCCCATGGAGGGTGGAAGCTGCGGGTGAGCAGCAGCGGAACCGCGGTGCCCGCAGCGGAGGTCGAACGCGTCTTCCGCGCGGAGCACGCCCGCGCCGTCGCCGTCCTGGTCCGCCGCTTCGGCGACATCGATCTCGCCGAGGAGGCGGTCCAGGAGGCGTTCGCCGCCGCGCTGCGGCGCTGGCCCGAGCAGGGCCTGCCGCCGCGGCCGGCCGGCTGGATCATCACCGCCGCCCGCAACCGCGCCGTCGACCGGCTGCGCCGCGATGCGCTGCGCGCCGAGCGCCACAAGCAGGCAGCCCTGCTGCACGACCCCGACGGCCCGGCCGAGGAGGGTCCCGTGCACGACGACCGGCTGCGCCTGGTCTTCACCTGCTGCCACCCGGCGCTCTCGCCGAACGCGCGCGTCGCGCTCGCGCTGCGCCTGCTCGGCGGCCTGACCACCGGCGAGATCGCCCGCGCGTTCCTGGTGCCCGAGGCCACGATGGCCCAGCGGCTGGTCCGGGCCAAGAACAAGATCCGGGACGCGCGCATCCCCTACCGGGTGCCCGGGGACGCCGATCTGCCCGACCGGCTGCGCCACGTGCTGGCCGTCGTCTACCTGGTCTTCAACGAGGGCTACACGGCGACCTCTGGAGAGGACCTGGTCCGCGGCGACCTGTGCGCCGAGGCCGTTCGGCTGGGCCGACTGCTGGCCGAGCTGATGCCCGACGAGCCCGAGGTCCGGGGCCTGCTCGCCCTGATGCTGCTCACGGAGTCGCGCCGCTCGGCCCGCGCGGCCGCCGACGGTGCGCTCGTTCCGCTGGCCGAGCAGGACCGCGGCCTGTGGGACCGCGCCCTCATCGCCGAGGGGCAGGAACTCGTCCGCCGCTGCCTGCGCCGCAACAGCCCGGGGCCGTACCAGATCCAGGCGGCGATCAGTGCCGTGCACAGCGACGCCGCCACCGCGGCCGACACCGACTGGGACCAGGTGGTCCGGCTGTACGACCAGCTCTACGCCCTCACGCCGACACCGGTCGTGGCCCTGCACCGCGCCGTCGCGGTCGCCGAGACCCGGGGGCCCGCCGCCGCGCTCGCCATCGTGGACGGCCTGGACCTCGGCACCCACCACATCTTCCACGCGATCCGCGCCGACCTCCTCCGCCGTCTCGGCCGCCCCGCGGAAGCCGCCGCGGCCTACGCCGAAGCGCGCTCCCGGACGGCCAACGCCGCCGAGCAGGCGTTCCTCCAGCGCAGGAGCGACGAGCTGGCCGGCGGCTGACGGCCGCGCGGGAGCCCCGGTGCCGACAGGTCGCCGTATCGACTCGGCGACAAGGCGGCAAGGCGGCACTGTCACCGCCGGCGGCCCGCCCTTTGCGCCCCATTGCTGGACGCCATCCCTCCCGGCCTTCCTCGTGCGGCCTCCCCGCCCCGGGGAATCGGCACCGTGTCCACACGTCGACGAACCGGCCGGCGCGGTGCTCCCAGGCCATACCGCCACCGGCTCCCCGCACCGATGACCTGCACTCCTGGCGCAGGCGCCGATTGCGCATACCCTGTGGCCATGACGAGCTGGGGAAGGCGACGCATGCGGCAGAAGACGGCGATCACGGCCGTTGCGGCACTGGCGATGGGCGCGGCCCTGGCCGGCTGCACTCCCGAGCAGCGCGAGGCGCTCTTCGGCGAGGTCGCGGCCGAAGGGCTGCGTATCGCCGCGGAGGACGCGTTCGCGTCCGCGGGCTTCCCCATCGAGGGACAGCTCGACTGCCAGGTCGAGGAGACCGAGGCCGGCCGCGTCGCGGCGGACTGCAGCGGAACGACGCAGCAGGGCGCCGACGTGGCCTTCGACGGCTCCTTCGACGCCGGCGACACCGACTTCACAAACGGGGTCCAGGGCGAGTTCACCGGAAAGGTCGAGGGACAGACGGTGTTCAGCACCGACTGCCTGGGCTGCGGCGGTGGCGGTTAACCGGGGGCAGGACCCGGGTCAGCCCTGTCGGCATGCCGGTATGCCTGCATGTCGACACTGCGGCGGCCCCGCCCCGGTCACACCGCGCCTGCCGGACCGAAGCGGCGGCGGTACGCCGACGGCGCCAGGCCGGTCCTACGACGCATGAGTGTGCGCATGTGGGCCGGGGTGCCGAGCCCGCTGCGCCGCGCTATCACATCCAGGCGCGGCTCTCCGCTCTCGATCAGCCGGCACGCGAGCATGACCCGCTCTGCGGTGAGCCAGGCCAGTGGGGTCGTGCCCAGTTGCGCCCGGAAGCGGCGGTGCAGGGTCGCCGGACTGACCGCCGCGCACGCTGCCAGGTCGGCCACGGTGATCTGCGACTCCAGCCGTTCCCGGGCCCAGTCCAGGACGGGTGCCAGGGACTCGTCGGCGGGCTGGGGGACGGGGCGTTCGATGAACTGCCGCTGTCCGCCGTCCCGATGAGCGGCGAACACCAGGCGCCGGCTCACCGCGTTGGCGACCTCGGCCCCGTGGTCGCGGCGGACGATGTACAACCCCAGATCCAGCGCCGCAGCGCTGCCCGCGGAGGTCAGGACGTCGCCGTCGTCCACGAACAGCACGTCCTCCTCCAGCCGAACCGAGGGGAAGCGGGCGCGGAAGGAGTCCGCCCACTGCCAGTGGGCGGCGGCGCGCCGGCCCTCGAGGACCCCGGCCTCGGCCAGCGTGAAGGCGCCGCTGCACAATCCGACCAGGCGCGTCCCGCGCGTGTGCGCCTCGCGCACCGCGTCGAGCACCGCCGGGCGGCGCGGCGCGGCGATATCGGGCCGGTTGGGCACGATGAGGGTGTCCGCGGAGCCGACCGCGTCCAGGTCGGCGACCCCGGTCAGAGTGAAGAATCCGTCCCGCATCGTGGTCTGCGGTTCGGCCGCGCAGAGGCGGAAGTCGTACAGCCGACGGCCGATCTCCGGCCGATCCAGCCCGAACACCTCGGTCGCGCAGCCCAGCTCGAAGGGGTTGGAGTTCTCGTCCACCAGCACGACGACGCGGTGCAGACCGCCCGAGGGGCGGTGCGAGGATACTTTCGGCATATGCGATTCCTAGCACTCCCCGCCGACGGCCACAACGGCGAGGATGCTCCCATGAGCTACGCACCCATCGCCCTGAGCACCGCGTTCGCCTCCTTCGACACGCTGTGGAGTCCGCACGTCGTCACCCGGGTCAACGACTACGACGTCCGCGTGGCCAAGGTCGAGGGAGACCACATCTGGCACGTCCACACCGACACCGATGAGTTCTTCCTGGTCTTGGACGGGGAACTGCACATCGCCTTGCGCGACGGCGCCGGCGAGCACTCCGTCCGGCTTCCCCGCGGCTCGGTGTTCACCGTCCCCCGCGGCACCGAGCACCGGCCCTCGGCCCCGTCGGGCGCGTCGATCCTGCTGTTCGAGCCCACCGGAACCTCGTCGGTCGGCGACCGCCACGGCGACGTCCCCGACCACGTCGACGCGACGACCGGGCGCGCGCTGCCGTCGGGCGCCGACCACGACGGCGCCCCGTCCACGTAGCCGCGAGAAGGAAAGCGGGAGAAGGGAGGGATGTCCGCGCGGAGGGCTCCCCGGCGCCAAGGCGCGGGAGCGAACGCCGCACAGGTTTCGGTGTGGCGCATGAATGCCGCACGAACCCACGAAGACGGCCCCTGCCGGTGCTCCGACAGGGGCCTTTACGCTGCTGAACTCCGTGGGCGTACCCGGACTTGAACCCGGGGCCTCGTCCTTATCGGTTCGATCGGGGGCAACGCCGGGGGCCTGGGCGCGGCCGGCGGCCGCGGTGCGGCCGTACGCGGAGGCGCTTTCGGCTCCGCACTACACCGGTTAAGGTCAACGAGCGTGCTTGGCGGCCAGGGGAGCCCGGACCGGATGCCGCCCCCTCACCCCCCGATAGCAAGGAGCCCGCTCATGGTCGACGACACCCCCGACGCACCCCCACCGCCCCCGGGTATCGACACCACGGTGCCCAGCGTCGCTCGGCTCTACGATTACGCGCTCGGCGGCAAGAACAACTACGCCGCCGACCGTGAAGCAGCCGAGCGCATGCTGGCCGTCCTACCCGAAGCGCACCTGATCGCCCACGCCAACCGCGCCTTCCTCGGGCGCGCCGTCGACGCCATGTGCGAAGCGGGAATCGACCAGTTCCTGGACATCGGTGCGGGGCTGCCGGCGCAGAACCCCGTCCACGAGGTCGCCCGGCGGCACCATCCCGACGCCCGCGTGGTCTACGTGGACAACGACCCGGTGGTGCGCGTGCACGCCGAGGCGCTGCTGGCCGACCGGTCCGACGTCACCGGCGTCCTCCAGGCCGACATGCGCGACCCGGAGACGGTTTTCGCCCACCCCGAGGTGACCGCCCGCCTGGACCTCTCCCGCCCCGTCGGCCTGCTGCTGGTGGCGATGCTCCACGTCCTCGACGACGCCCAGCAGCCCTTTGCCCTGATGCGGCGCTATCTCGACCACCTGCCGGCCGGCTCGCTGGTGGCCATCAGCCACGCCGAGAACGACACCCACCCCGAGCGGGCGCGGTTCCTGGAGGAGTCCTACCGGGCGACCAGTGCCTCCGGGCAGATCCGCTCCCGAGCCGAGATCGGCCGCTTCTTCGACGACATGACGCTGCTGGAGCCCGGGCTGGTCCACGTGGGCGACTGGCGCCCGCGCGCCGACGAACCGTACTACGCCCCCGAACAGGCGTGGATCCTCGGCGGCCTGGGCCGCTGGGAAGGCGGCCGCGGGGCAGGCGACGGGAGTGGCGATGCTCGCTGATGCCGCTGGGCGTCCCGAGGGAGCGCTCATCACAACACCTCTCCAACGAGGCGGTGTCGCAGACACCCTCTGAGCCCAGGGAGCGGATTCCGGCGATTTCCGCGCGGTCGATGGCCGGTCACCATGGAGAGCGACCGAGACGTGCTGTCACTGCTGCTGTCAAAGGCCCCTGCCGGTGTCCGACAGGGGCCTTTGCGCCGCTCATCTGTGTGGGCGTACCAGGACTTGAACCTGGGGCCTCATCCTTATCAGGGATGCGCTCTAACCGACTGAGCTATACGCCCGTGTTCCGGGTGGAACTCTACCGCACTCGGTGTACCTGGGCGAACCCGGTTTTGGTGCGGGGGAGAGGATCGGGCCACCCGTGCGGGTGGCCTTCCTCGTCTCCAGTCTATCGTCTCGGAGCCGGTGCTCGGGCCTGCGGGCGGGCGCCGTGCCGGTGGTTACTCCGACTCCGACAGCGTGATGTCGATACCGCCGACCAGGTCGGCGGCGATGTTGTAGAGCATGGCGCCGATGGTGGACAGCGAGGTGATCAGGATGATGTTCAGCGCGCCGATCAGACCGGTGTAGCCCAGTACGCGGCCCGGCGCGAACCACTGCTCGGGGTGGAGGTTGAGTTCATCGCCCTCGCCTCCTTCGGTCAGGGAGGCGATCAGCTCGGTGATCGCGTCGAAGACGCCCAGGGACGTGAGGATGCCGTAGAGCACCAGCACGGCGACGAACAGGATGACGAAGCACACCAGCGAGATGATGAAACTGAACCGCATCACCGACCACGGCTCCACCCGGCTCACCGACAGGTGCGCCTTGCGGGTGGATTTGCTGGCCTTGACCGCAGTCGCGGGACCGCTCGGCGCCATCATCGACACTCCCCTTTGCTCGGCCTTCGCCATGGTGGGGGACGTGCTCGCCTGACCGCCGGCCTCGCTCGATCCGCCCGGAGTGCTCGGCGTGCGCGGTGCCCCACCGGGGCTTGTACCCGATTTCCGAGCGGAACCGCTGGTCGCGGCGGTCGCCGACGTGCTCGACGTAGCCGATGCGGCTGCGGAGGAGCTCGCCGAGCCCGCGGAGCCCGCGCCGGCGGGCTTGTCGGAGGCGGACGGCTTTGTCGACTTGTCGGCCGAGGATCCGCCGGCCCCGCCGCTGCCCGCAGCGGACTTCGACGCGGTCGGCGTCGTCGAGGCGGACGCCGAGGAGGAACCCGGGGAAGCGGAGGCGCTGCTCGATGGACTTGTCGACGTGTCGCCGGACGACCCGGTCGGCGAAGAGGAGCCGGACGCGGTGCCGGCCTTGCCCGACGGCTTGGCCGACGCGTCGTCCGCGGCGCCGCCCGCCGCCTTGGCGACGGCCTTCTCGGCTATGGACGCGGCGGACGACGTGGTCGAGGACTTCGAGGGCGTCGAGGAGGCGGACGACGCCGGCTTGTCGCCGGACTTGCCGGCGGAGCCGCCTGCGGAGGTGCCGTCGCCCGTGCCCGCGGCACCGGCGGGGGAGGGCTGCGCGCTCTTCCCGCCGTCCGCCGCTGCGGCTGCGCCGTCCGATGCGCCGGTGCCGCTCGCCGCGGTGTCGGCGGAGGCGGACGGCTTTGTCGACTTGTCGGCGGAGGACGCACCGGAGGAGGTCGGCGTACCGCCGGACTTGCCGGCCTGCTTCGCCGGCGTTTCGTCCGCGGCGGCGGTCTTCGACGGGGCCGAGCCGGAGGAGGACCGCTTGGCGTCGTCGGCGCCCCCGGCCTTTCCGCCCGCGGAGTCCTGCTGCCCGGACTCGTTCTCGGGCTTCGTCCCCTGCTTCGCCTGGTCCGGCTCCGCGCTCGCGCCGCCCTTGGCCTTGTCCGACCCCTTCGGCGCGTCCGCGGACGACCGGGCGGCCTGCCCGCCGCCCTCTCGGGCTGTGGCGGCCTGATCCGTTTCTGCCGTCGTCTTTTCCGTGCTCACGGAGCCGTCCTTAGCGGACTTGTTGTGAGCAGCGGACTGCCGTTGCGTGTTGTCAGACATAGCCACGTTACCGCTGGACTTTCCTTGTGACGGTGAAACAGGGTCAAGGGGGGGATCGATCCGCGGCCGGACTCCGCACCGGCGGATGACACTGCCACGGGGGCAAACTCTATGCCCGATTCGTCGGTCGGCCGAAACAGCACGCGGAGGGCGGCCGATACCGCCCTCCGCGGTGTTCTACGGTCCTTGCGAGGAGTCTACGGGCGGTCGGCTCCACCGCGGTCTCCCCGCGGTCTCCCCGCGGTCTCGCCGCGGCACCGGCCGCGCGGACCGCCCCGCACGCGGGCGGTGCGACCGCCGGCGCCCGCGGTTCCGGCCGTCAGGACTCGCTGTCCTCCGGCGCCGCGGAACCCGCTGCGGAGTCGGCGGTTCCGGTCTCCTCCGATTCCTCGGCCCCGTCGCCGGCTCCGACCGCCTCCGGGCCCGCCTCGACCTCGTCGACCTCCTCGTCGTCGGCCTCGGCGTTGCGGGCGACGGCGACCACGTGGTTGCCCTTGGCCAGGTTCATCAGCCGCACGCCCATGGTCGTCCGGCCGGACTGCTTGATCTCCGAGCAGCGGGTGCGGATGACGCCGCCCGAGGACGTGATCGCGAAGACCTCGTCCTTCTCCGGCGAGACCATCATCGCGCCCACGAGCTTGCCGCGCGCCTCGACCACCTTGGCGGTCAGCACGCCCTTGCCCCCGCGGTTCTGCACCGGGTACTGGTCGGCCGGGGTGCGCTTGGCGTAACCGCCCTCGGTGGCCACCAGCACGTCGGAGGGCCCCTCGGACTCGCGGACGACGTCCATGCTCAGCAGGTAGTCGCCCTCCAGGAAGCGCATCCCGATGACGCCGCTGGTGGCCCGCCCCATCGGCCGCAGGGACTCGTCGGAGGCGGGGAACCGGATCGCCTGGGCGTCACTGCTGATCAGCAGCAGATCGTCGGTGGGGAACACCAGCCGCGCCGCGATCAGCTCGTCCTCGTCGCGCAGGTTGATGGCGATGATTCCGGCCGACCGCGCCGAGTCGAAGTCCTCCAGCCGCGACTTCTTCACCAGCCCCTGCCGGGTGGCCAGCACCAGATACGGCGCGTCGTCGTACCCGCGAAGCGCCATGACCTGGGCGATCTCCTCGTCGGGCTGGAACTCCATCAGGTTGGCCACGTGCTGGCCCCGGGCGTCGCGCGCCGCCTCGGGCAGCTCGTAGGCCTTGATGCGGTAGACGCGCCCCTTGTTGGTGAAGAACAGGATCCAGTTGTGGGTGGTGGTGACGAAGAAGTGCTGGACGATGTCGTCCTGCCGCAGCTGCGCTCCGCGCACGCCCTTTCCCCCGCGCTTCTGCGCGCGGTAGCCGTCGAGCCGGGTGCGCTTGGCGTAGCCGCCGCGGCTGATGGTGACGACCACGTCCTCCTCGGCGATGAAGTCCTCCGTACGCATGTCCCCCTCGAAGGGGATGATGTGCGTGCGGCGGTCGTCGCCGTACTTCTCGACGATCTCGGTCAGCTCGGAGCTGACGATGGATCGCTGCCGCTCGGGCGAGCCCAGGATGTCGTTGTAGTCGGCGATCTGGGACATCAGCTCGTCGTACTCGTCGGTGAGCTGCTGGCGCTCCAGGGCCGCGAGCTTGCGCAGCTGCATGTCGAGGATCGCCCGCGCCTGGACGTCGTCGATCTCCAGCAGCCCCATCAGCCCGGTCTTGGCCTCGTCGGCGGAGGCGCTGCCGCGGATGAGGGCGATGACCTCGTCGATGCGGTCGATGGCCCGCAGCAGCGCCCGCAGGATGTGGGCCCGCTCCTCGGCCTTGCGCAGCAGGTAGCGCGTGCGCCGGACGATGACCTCGATCTGGTGCTCGACCCAGTAGCGGATCAGCTGGTCCAGGCGCAGGGTGCGCGGCACGCCGTCGACCAGGGCGAGCATGTTCGCGCCGAAGGTCTCCTGCAGCTGGGTGTGCTTGTACAGGTTGTTCAGCACGACCTTGGCCACGGCGTCGCGTTTGAGGACGATGACCAGGCGCTGGCCGGTGCGGCCGCTGCTCTCGTCCTTGACGTCGGCGATGCCCGAGACCTTGCCGTCCTTGACCAGCTCGGCGATCTTCAGCGCGAGGTTGTCCGGGTTGACCTGGTAGGGAAGCTCGGTGACGACGAGCGTCTGCCGGCCGCGGGCGTCCTCCTCGACCTCCACCACCGCGCGCATGGTGATGGAGCCGCGCCCCGTGCGGTAGGCCTCCTCGATGCCGCGGCGGCCCACGATCAGCCCGCTGGTGGGGAAGTCCGGGCCCTTGATGCGGGCGATGAGCTGGTCGAGCAGCTCCTCGTCGGAGGTCTCCGGGTTGGCCAGGTACCACTTGACGCCGTCGGCGACCTCGCGCAGGTTGTGCGGCGGGATGTTGGTGGCCATGCCGACCGCGATGCCGGCCGAGCCGTTCACCAGCAGGTTGGGGAAGCGCGAGGGCAGGACGACGGGCTCCTGGGAGCGGCCGTCGTAGTTGGGCCGGAAGTCGACGGTCTCCTTGTCGATGTCCCGCAGCATCTCCATGGCCAGCGGCGCCAGCTTGCACTCGGTGTAGCGCATCGCCGCGGCCGGGTCGTTGCCGGCGGAGCCGAAGTTGCCGTTGCCGTCGACCAGCGGCATCCGCATGGACCACGACTGCGCGAGCCGCACCAGGGTGTCGTAGATCGCGCTGTCGCCGTGCGGGTGGTAGTTGCCCATGACGTCGCCGACGACGCGGGCGCACTTGAAGTACCCGCGGTCGGGGCGGTACCCGCCGTCGTACATCGCGTAGAGCACCCGCTGGTGCACGGGCTTGAGCCCGTCGCGGACGTCGGGCAGCGCGCGGCCGACGATGACCGACATCGCGTAGTCGAGGTAGCTGCGCTGCATCTCGACCTGGATGTCGACCGGCTCGACGCGCTGGCCGCCGCCTCCGGCTTCTGGAGCTTCCGGTGTGTTCGCATCCGTCACTGGATGTCGATCCTTTTCTGGTGAGTCGTTCGCTGCCGTCGGGATGTGCCGGCGTCAGATGTCAAGGAAGCGGACATCCCGGGCGTTGCGCTGGATGAAGGAGCGCCGGGACTCGACGTCCTCACCCATGAGCACGCTGAACATCTCGTCGGCCTGAGCAGCGTCGTCGAGGGTGACCTGCAGCAGCACGCGCCGCTCGGGGTCCATCGTGGTGTCCCACAGCTCGGTGGCGTTCATCTCGCCGAGGCCCTTGAAGCGCTGCACGAGGTCGCGGGGCCGGGGATCGCGCTTGCCGGCGGCGATGCCGGCGTTGATCAGCTCGTCGCGCTCGCGGTCGGAGAAGGCGTAGTCGGCGTCGCTGCCGCGGCTGTCCCACTTGATCTTGTAGAGCGGCGGCTGGGCCAGGTAGACGTAGCCGGCCTCGATCAGCGGCTTCATGAACCGGAACAGCAGGGTCAGCAGAAGCGTGCGGATGTGCTGGCCGTCGACGTCGGCGTCGGCCATCAGGATGATCTTGTGGTACCGCAGCTTGGCGGCGTCGAAGTCGTCGTGGATCCCGGTGCCCAGGGCGGTGATGATCGCCTGGACCTCGTTGTTCTTCAGGATCCGGTCGATGCGCGACTTCTCGACGTTGAGGATCTTGCCGCGGATGGGCAGGATCGCCTGGTAGTGGGGGTCGCGCCCGCCCTTGGCCGAGCCGCCGGCGGAGTCGCCCTCGACGATGTAGACCTCCGACTTCTCCGGCTCGGTGGACTGGCAGTCCGACAGCTTGCCGGGCAGGGAGGTGGACTCCAGGAGCGTCTTGCGCCGGGTCAGGTCGCGCGCCTGGCGCGCGGCGATGCGGGCGCGGGCCGCCTGGCTGGCCTTGGTGACGATGTCCTTGGCCTCGCCCGGGTTGCGCTCGAACCAGTCGCGCAGGTGCTCGTGGGTGACGCGCTGCACGAAGGACTTGGCCTCGGTGTTGCCCAGCTTGGTCTTGGTCTGCCCCTCGAACTGGGGGTCGGCCAGCTTGACCGAGATGATCGCGGTCAGGCCCTCGCGGATGTCGTCGCCGGTGAGGTTGTCGTCCTTCTCCCGCAGCAGCCGCTGCTCGCGCGCGTAGCGGTTGACCACCGAGGTGAGCGCGGTGCGGAACCCCTCCTCGTGCGTGCCGCCCTCGGCGGTGTTGATGGTGTTGGCGAAGGTGTGCACCGAGGAGGTGTAGGACTGGTTCCACTGCATGGCGATCTCGGCGGAGATGCCCTCGCCCTCCTCCTCGAAGGAGACGATCGTGGCGTGGGCCGGTTCCTTCGTCGTGTTGATGTGCGCGACGAAGTCGGAGATGCCGTTCTCGTAGTGGTAGGTGTGCACCAGGGGGGTGTCACCGGTGAACTCGGGCCGCTCGTCGCGGATGGTGATGGACAGCCCCTTGTTCAGGAACGCCATCTCCTGCATGCGCCGCGCGAGCGTCTCGAAGTTGTAGGTGGTGGTCTCGAAGATCGAGCCGTCGGCCCAGAAGGTGGTCTGGGTGCCGGTCTCGCTGGTGTCCTCGTCGCGGGACAGGGGGCCGGTGGGGCGCGCGGTGCGGTAGCTCTGCCGCCAGACACTGCCGTCGCGGCGGATCTCCACCTCAAGGCGGGTCGATAGCGCGTTGACGACGGTCACGCCGACCCCGTGCAGACCGCCCGAGACCGCGTAGGACTTGCCGTCGAACTTGCCGCCCGCATGCAGCGTGGTGTGGATGACCTCCACCGCGGGACGTTTCTCGACCGGGTGGGTGTCGACGGGCATGCCGCGGCCGTTGTCGGCCACACGCACACCCCCGTCGGCCTGCAGGGTCACCTCGATGGCGCTGGCGTGTCCCGCGAGCGCCTCGTCGACCGAGTTGTCCACGACCTCGTAGACCAGGTGGTGGAGACCGCGCTCACCGGTCGACCCGATGTACATGCCGGGGCGTTTGCGTACCGCCTCGAGCCCTTCAAGAATCGTGATCGCTGAAGCGTCGTAGGCCAAGTGGAAACACCCTCCTGCTGGGGACGCGTCCCGTCCGGTGCCCCCGGGGCATGGGGAGGTCCACCGGGCCGTCGCCAGGCAGGGCTGACCGACTCTGTACCGCGTACCGCCGGCACAACCCGCGCCTGGACATCGCGTACCGCCCCGTTTTCCACCGCCCTCTCCCTTGGGGCGGGCTATACCGGCGGAAGCGTCCGAAGAACTGCCTCCATGATACCGCGCGCACGGCCGGAAAGTGGCATTCGCGGCGCTGTGCCGCCCGAGAACGCACGAGCAGACCGGGACCGGACTCCCTACACGCGGGCACCCCCGCCAACAATTCCCCGCGCCGTTCAGCGCCGCGGAGCGGTACCGCCTACGCCAAGCCCGGGTCAACCCCGCGTGAGCGGCGGGTCACGGAGCGGTCAGCCGGCGCGCCAGGGGCCGGGACCGCGTCCGCGGCCGGGCGCCTGGACCTTGATGGAGTGCACCGTTCCGTGGCCCAACTCCTCGTTGAGCCGGCGCAGCAGGTCGCGCACCATCGCGCGGGCGTGGGCGGCCATCGTCGCCGAGTCGGCCGCGATGACCAGTTCGCCGCCCTCGTAGGAGACGGGGCGCAGGTGCTGGGCGTTGTAGTCGCCCACGATCTGGTCCCACCGGCCGAACACGCCGCCGACCGCGACCTGCTCCTGCCAGCCGTGCTCGGCCAGCCAGGCGCGCACGGCGTCGCCGAAGAGCTGCGGCTCGTTGCGCGAGCGCGCCGGCCTGCGGCGGACCCGCCGGGGCCGCTGCTCGGGGGACGCGCCGCGCTCGCGCGCGGCCGCCTTGGCCTGGGCCAGCGCCTGGCGCGCGAGTTCGATGCCCGTGGGCGCGGGCGGCCCGCCCGCGGGGGAGGGGCCGGGGGCGGCGCCGTCCTCACTCACGCTCGACACCTCCTTCGACGACGCGGAAGCGGGCGCCCTGCAGCTCCGGCGGGATGTCCTCGGCGACGGCGGCGCTCACGAGCACCTGTTCGGCGTGGCGGACGTGCTCGGCCAGGCGGCGCCGTCGCTCGGAGTCGAGTTCGGCGAACACGTCGTCGAGCAGCAGCACGGGGTCGTCCCCGTCAGCCCGCAGCAGCTCGAAGCCCGCCAGGCGCAGCGCCAGGGCATAGGACCACGACTCGCCCTGGCTGGCGTAGCCCTTGGCGGGCAGCTCGTCCAGGCGCAGGTGCAGGTCGTCGCGGTGCGGCCCGACGAGGCTGACGCCGCGCTGCAACTCCTGGACGCGGGACTCGGCCAGGGCGTCGCGCAGCAGCTGGGCGAGCCGGTCGCGGTCGGCCGGGACCGGCTCGTCGGGGCCGGCGGCGGAGGAGCGGTACTGCAGGACCGGAGGCCCGCCCGCGGTCGTGAGCTCGCTGTAGGCCTTGGCCACCAGCGGCTGGAGTTCGGCGACCAGCCCCAGACGCGCGGCCAGCAGCTCGGCTCCGGCCACGGCCAGGTGCTCGTTCCACACCTCCAGCGTCGACAGGTCGGGCTCGCCGCGCTTGAAGAACTGGGCCGATGCCGACTTCAACAGGGCGTTGCGCTGCTTGAGCACCCGCTCGTAGTCGGAGCGCACGCCGGCCAGTCGGGGGGTACGCGCGACCAGCAGCTCGTCGAGGAAGCGGCGCCGCTCGCCGGGGTCGCCCTTGACGAGTGCGAGGTCCTCGGGTGCGAACAGCACGGTACGCAGCACCCCCAGCACCTCGCGCGGGCGCGTGGCCGGCGCCCGGTTCAGCCGCGCGCGGTTGGCCTTGCCGGGGTTGATCTCCAGTTCGACGACGGCCTGCCGGTCGTCCTTGACGATGGCGGCGCGCACGATCGCGCGCTCGGCGCCCTTGCGCACCAGTGGCGAGTCGGTGGCCACGCGGTGGCTGCTCAAGGAGGCGACGTAGCCGATCGCCTCGACGAGGTTGGTCTTGCCTTGGCCGTTGGGGCCGACGAAGGTGCTGATCCCGGGGCCGAGTTCCAGGTGGACCGACTCATACGAGCGGTAGTCGGCCAACTGCAGGTGCGAAACGTACATCGACCTCTCCTGCCTGATGCCCGGGGACCGCGGCGACCGGCGGCGGGCCACCCACCCGGTTTCACGTGAAACCCGCGGTGCCCGGGCGGCCGCCGCGGCGCTCCGTCAGCACCGGCTGCCGTGCTCCAGTCAACCGCGCCCCGGCGACAGTTGCCGGGGCGCCCGCTCGAACCGGGGCGCCGATCGGCGGGAGCCGTTCAGCTCTCGGGATCCCGCTCGGGATCGTCGCCGGAACTGGTGACCTCATGACCGCCGAACTGGTGGCGCAGGGCGGCGACCACCTTCATCGCCGGACTGTCCTCCTGGCGCGAGGCGAACCGCGCGAACAGCGCTGCGGAGATCACCGGGGCGGGCACCGCGTGGTCGACGGCGGCCTGCACCGTCCAGCGGCCTTCGCCGGAGTCCTGGGCGTAGCCGCGGATGGCCTCCAGTTCGGGATCCTCCCGCAGGGCGCGCACCAGCAGGTCGAGCAGCCAGGAGCGCACCACGGTGCCCTCGCGCCAGCTGTCGAAGGTGCCGGGGACGTCGTCGACGATGTCGGAGGCGGCCATCAGCTCGTAGCCCTCGGCGAAGGCCTGCATCATGCCGTACTCGATGCCGTTGTGCACCATCTTGACGAAGTGGCCGGCCCCCACTCCGCCCGCGTGCACGTAGCCGCCGTTCTCGGGGGTCAGTGCGGTGAAAACGGGCTCGGCGCGGGCGACGTTCTCGGGGTCGCCGCCCACCATGATCCCGTAGCCCTCCTGCCGGCCCCAGACGCCGCCGCTGACGCCGGCGTCGAGGTAGCCGATGCCGCGTTCGCTCAGCTCGTCGGCGCGCCGACGGTCGTCGATGTAGTGGGAGTTGCCGCCCTCGATGAGGAGGTCGCCGGACTCCAGGACCTCGGCGAGCTGCTCGATGGTCTGGCGGGTCGGGTCTCCGGCGGGCACCATCAGCCAGATCGTGCGCGGGGCGGCCAGCCGCTGGGCGAGCTCGGCGAGGCTCTCCACGTCGCGCAGCTCGGGGTTGAAGTCGAAGCCCACGACCTCGTGGCCCTTGTCCCGCAGGCGGGCGGCCATGTTGCCGCCCATCTTGCCCAGACCGACCATCCCTAGTTGCATGCTCGTCTTTCCCCCAATACGACCGTGACGGTGTGTGCGCTCCGGTGCGGCCGCGGCGTCAACCCGAGAGCCGGACCGGCATGATCAGGTATCGGTAGTCGGCGGAGGCCTCCTCGTCGGCGGGCTTGCCGGTGATGATGGCCGGCTTCGTGGAGGTCGTGAACTGCAGCCGGGCGACGTCGGAGTCGATCGCCGAGAGGCCGTCGAGCAGGAACGCGGAGTTGAAGGCGATCTGGACCTCGTCGCCGTCGAGGGAGGCGTCCAGCGCCTCGACCGCCTGGGCCTCGTCGCCGGTGCCGGCTTCGAGGACGACCTGGCCCTCGCTGAAGGCGAGCCGCAGCGGCGTGTTCCGCTCGGCCACCAGCGAGACGCGCTTCACGGCCTCGATGAACTCCCCGCGCTGGACCTCGGCCACGGAGTTGAACGAATCGGGCAGCAGCGCGCGGTACTTGGGGAACTCGCCGTCGAGCAGGCGGGTGGTGGTGCGGCGGCCGCCGCCTTCGAAGCCGATCATGCCCTCGCCGCTGTCGGCGTCGGACAGGGCGATGGAGACCTCGGCGCCGCCGGTCAGCGACTTGGCGGTGTCTGCGAGCGTCTTGGCCGGGACCAGTGCGACGGCCGAAACGTCGGGGTTCTCGGGCTTCCAGGCGAGCTCGCGCACCGCGAGGCGGTAGCGGTCGGTGGAGGCCAGCGTGAGAGTGTCGCCCTCGATCTCGACCCGCACACCTGTGAGCATCGGCAGCGTGTCGTCGCGGCCTGCGGCGACGGCGACCTGGCCCACGGCCGCCGCGAACGCGTCGCTGCCGATCGAGCCGGTCGCCGCGGGCATCGCCGGAAGCGAGGGGTAGTCCTCCACAGGCAGCGTCAGGAGTGTGAACTTCGCGCTGCCGCAGGAGACCACGACCTTGGCACCGTCGGTGCTGATCTCCACAGTCTGGGGAGGAAGGTTCTTGGTGATCTCGGCGAGCAGGCGGCCCGAGACCAGGGTGGTGCCCGCCTCTTCGACGTCGATGTCCACCGATACCTGAGCGGAGACCTCGTAGTCGAAGCTGGAGAGCTTCAGCCGGCCGCCCTCGTCCGCGGTGGCGTCGAGCAGCATGCCGGCCAGCACCGGCACCGACGGCCGGACCGGCAGGCTGCGGGCGGTCCAGGCGACGGCGTCGGCCAGTACGTCGCGTTCGACCCGGAACTTCACTATCCGACTCACTTTCCTCGAAACCAGGTGGCCCCTGTGAGTGCTGGGGGCGGTGGCGCGGCGGTGGCACCGGACGCGTCATGGGGACGGGTTCACACGGTACCCGGATTCGCTGCCGTCCGCTGCCCGCACACCCCGATCCCCAACCGCCTCGGCGCCTGCCCCGGGTCCGAGCCGTACGGGAGGCGCGAAAGTGACACCAGACCGGCCGGGCGTCCACAGATCGGGGGCGCAGCTGATTTACCAAGGCACGAGAGAGGTAAATGGGGCGTCGTAGTAGTAGGGGCTGTGGAAAGTGTGGATAACCACTGTCCGTGCAGGTCATCCCCGCGATTTTTATCCACCGGTCCTGTGGGTGGAGCCTGGGGAGAACTCGGCGCGCTGTGGATGCCCGACGGCTCTGCACAGACACTCCCCAAGTTGTCCACGGCCGTTCCACAGGTTTTCCACGGGTTGCCCACAGGGACCGGGGGACCGCGGCCGATCCGCGCCATCGGCGGCACACAGGGCGTCCCCAAACCGTCCCCAGGTTGTCCACTGGAATGGGCGGGTTATCCGCAGGGTTATCCACGGGTTTTCCACAGACAATCCAGGCATCTTGGGGATAACTGCGGAGAGACCGCCGCGAAATCCACCGAAGAAAAATCTGCGGGATCCCGCATGACCGCATCCGGCCCGCGCGGCCGCGTGCTCAGCCGTTGCGCGACTGCTGCTTGATCCGGTTGGTCAATTCGGTGACCTGGTTGTAGATGGAGCGGCGCTCGGCCATGAGCGAGCGGATCTTGCGGTCGGCGTGCATCACGGTCGTGTGGTCGCGGCCGAACTGCTGGCCGATCTTTGGCAGCGACAGGTCGGTGAGCTCGCGGCAGAGGTACATCGCGATCTGGCGGGCGGTGACCAGCACCCGCGAACGCGATGTTCCGCACAGGTCCTCGGTACTCAGGCCGAAGTACGAGGCGGTCTGGGCCATGATGGCCGACGCGGTGATCTCGGGTCCCTCGTCGTCGGGGATCAGGTCCTTGAGGACGATCCCGGTCAGGTGCAGGTCGACCGACTGCCGGTTGAGGCTGGCGAAGGCGGTGACGCGGATGAGCGCCCCCTCCAGCTCGCGGATGTTGGTGGAGATCTTGCTGGCGATGAACTCCAGCACCTCCGGGGGCGCCGCGAGACCCTCCTGGGCGGCCTTCTTGCGCAGGATCGCGATGCGGGTCTCCAGCTCGGGCGGCTGGACGTCGGTGATCAGGCCCCACTCGAACCTGTTGCGCAGCCGGTCCTCCAGTGTCACCAGCTGCTTGGGCGGGCGGTCGCTGGAGATCACGATCTGCTTGTTGGAGTTGTGCAGGGTGTTGAAGGTGTGGAAGAACTCCTCCTGCGTCTGCTCCTTGTTCTCCAGGAACTGGATGTCGTCGACGAGGAGCACGTCGATGTCGCGGTAGCGCCTGCGGAAGCCGTCGGCCTTGCCGTCGCGGATGGAGTTGATGAACTCGTTGGTGAACTCCTCGGAGCTGACGTAGCGCACCCGCGCGCCGTCGTAGAGCCGCTGTGAGTAGTGGCCGATGGCGTGCAGCAGGTGGGTCTTGCCCAGCCCCGACCCGCCGTAGATGAACAGCGGGTTGTAGGCCTTGGCCGGCGCTTCGGCCACCGCGACCGCCGCGGCGTGGGCGAATCTGTTGCTGGAGCCGATGACGAAGGTGTCGAAGGTGTACTTCGGGTTCAGCCGTGCGGGTTCGGCCGAGGTGTGCGGCTGGTTGCCGCCGGAGGTGTCGGGCGCGGCGGGCGCGGGCGGCGGGGGAGCGGTCCCCTGTAGCGCCTCGGCCTCAGGCTCGGGTTGCCGGGCGTCGGCGGGTGCGCCGGAGTGCGCCTCGTCGCCGCGGCCGGACGCGCCGCCGCCCCGGTCCCACTGACCGGAGGCGTCCTCGGGCGGGCGCGACGGCTGCTGCCAGTGCGCTGCGGCCTCCCAGGAAGGGGTCTCCCAGCGGTTGGGGGCGTCCCACTCGGGGGTCTGGGGCTGGGGGCGGTGAGCGGAAGGCCCGGGCTGCTGGGGTTCGGGCGCGGGAGGAGCCGGCCGGTACTCCGCGGCGCCGGGTTCCCGGCGCGGTGCGAGCAGGTCGTCGCCGGCCTGCTGGGCGGGGCCGGGGGAGTCGGGGCGCGTGGGCTCGGCCGCGGGGTAGGCCTGCGACGGCCGCCCCTGCTCATGCCGGCCCTGCGGGCCGCCGTGGTTGCCGTGCTGGGGGTGGTGGCCGGGCGCTTCGTGGGAGTGCTGGCCGGGCTGCCCGAACTGGCCGTCGGGTACGGCCTCGGTGGCCGCCGCGGATCCCGGCAGATCCTCGGGCACGATGGCGGGCTGCTGCCACGGCGCCGCTCCCGGCGCCGGCGCGGGCGGCCCGGAAGCGGGGTCGGCGCCCGGCGGGCCGTAGCCGGGTGCGGGAGGCGCCGCGGGCGGCGCCGGCTGCACCGCGGTGGGGTCGACGGTGACCGCCACCCGGATCTCGCGGCCCAGCTCCCTGGAGAGGGCCTGGCTGATGGCCGGGCGCAGGCGGGTCTCCAGCACCTCCTTGGCGAACTCGTTGGGGGCGGCCAGCAGCGCGGTGTCCTCGATGAGCCCGAGCGGCCGCGTCTGCGGCAGCCACGCGCGCTGCTGCGGGGGGAGAGTGCTGTTGTCGAGGCTGTTCAGCACGCTCGACCACACCATTGCGAGGTTGACCTGTGCCTCAGACACGGTGACCTGCCATGGTTCGTCCCCTTCTCACTGGTCTCCTCGAAAGCGCATCGGGCCGTATGCGGCGGTCGCCGGCCGGTGCCGGCACCGGAGTCCGGCGTTCCATTGTCCCGGTTGTGTGGACGGGTGCGGGACCGGGCCGCGCCGCCGGGCGCGAAGGCGGCGTGCTGTGGGTAACCTGCGGTGGTTCTGTGGATCTGTTGTGTACGGGGGAACGCTGTGCGGCGGGGTCGGGATCGTGCCCTGTGCGGTGGCTTTCCACAGCTTCGGGGCACGATCCACATGTTGTACACGTCGTTGTACACAGCCTGGCAGATGCGTTCCGCGGATGGAGAGTTATCCACAAACCGCAGCTCACATGGGTTGCGTCACGTGCACATCGGCTGTGGACGCCGCTCCGGCGAGGGGCGCCGGCGGCACCGGCCGCGGCTCGCGCGTTTTCCACAGCTTAGGGGCGGCTCCCCAGGTTGCACAGCCTGTGGAGGACGTTTCGAGCCGGTTGTCCACAGGTTCGGGAAAAGCTCGCGCTGCGGCGTCTCGGCAGGCGCGGGGAGGGAGCCGGTAAGGCCGGCGGAGGCGAAAGGGCGAGTGGATGCCGAAGCGCCGCCGTCGGGCACGGTCTGCGGCCGCCGACACGGCTCCGGGGCGCGACCTGCGATTTGACCGGTGCTGAGGCGGCCCGTATCTTCGATATGCTTAGGTCGCCATCGGTCTGCGTTTGCGGCACCGCCCCGGCGTATCCGTCCGGCGGCCTGCGGCGCCGTCGGCGCGCCCTCCCTGAGGGCCCGTGCGGACCTTCGCATTCGCCCTGCGGCGCCGGAGAGCGCAGACTTGAGTGCCCCGCTGCCGTGGGGCAGCCGTGGTACTTGTACTTCGATTACACGCCCCTGGAGCCCTGCAGTGAGCAAGCGTACGTTTCAGCCGAACAACCGGCGCCGCGCCAAGGTTCATGGTTTCCGGCTGCGCATGCGGACCCGTGCCGGACGCGCGATCATCGCAGCGCGCCGCAAGAAGGGGCGCGCGCGGCTGACCGTGAGCCACTGACGGCCACGGTCGACCGATCGACTTGCGGGCCGGCTGTCCCTTGCGGCAGCCGGCCTTCGTTGTGCGCTCAGCCCGCCGAGGACCGATCCGATGTTGTCGCCCCAGAACCGAATGCGCCGCAGCGCGGAGTTCACCTCCGTGCTGCGGTCCGGCCGGCGCGCCGGCCGCGAGGCGCTCAGCGTCGCCTACCTGCCGCCGTCCGCCGGCGGCGCGGCGGGGCAGGCGCCGCCGCGCGTCGGCTTCGCCGTGGGCAGGCCGGTGGGCAACGCGGTGGTCCGAAAGCGCGTACAGCGCCGCCTCCGCCACCTCATGCGGGCGCGGCTGGCACAGCTCCCGGCGGGTAGCCTGCTAGTAGTGCGGGCCAAACCCCTGTCCGCGTCCCTGGGATACGACACGCTGGCCGCGCAGCTCGACGGCGCCATCGCAGCGGCGATGCGCCCCCGCAAGAATGCGACACGCCGTCGCAAGGGGGCCGGTGCACCGGCGAATACGCGCAGCAGCGGGGATCTGGCGGATTCATGACCGAGGACCGACCGAGCCGGGCGGCGAGAGCGCTTGTGGTGCCCATCCGCGGCTACCAGCGCTTCATCAGTCCCGTCCTGCCCCCCGTCTGCCGCTTCTACCCTTCGTGCAGCGCCTATGCGGTGGAGGCACTCCACACGCACGGTGCGCTGCGCGGGCTGTGGCTTGCCGCACGCAGGATCGCCCGCTGCCATCCGTTCCACCCCGGCGGCCTCGATCCCGTTCCCCCGCGCGGGGGTGCCGCCGGGCAGGGGGCGGCGGCGTTCGAACCGGGCACCGCACCGGAACCACCGGGGCAGTAGCTGAACCGAAGGAAGAGGGAGTTGGCCGGTGCTGGACTGGCTTTACAACATCGTCGGCTGGGTGCTGATCGAGATCCACTCGGCCCTGACGAGCGTCGGGCTCAACCCTGATAGCGGCTGGGCATGGGGCCTGTCCATCGTCACCCTGACGGTCCTGATGCGGCTGATCATGGTTCCGCTGTTCGTCAAGCAGATGCAGACGCAGCGCAAGATCCAGGAGATGCAGCCGCAGCTGATGAAGGTGCGGGAGCGCTACAAGAACGACAAGCAGCGCCTGCAGCAGGAGCAGATGAAGCTCTACCAGGAGAGCGGCACCAACCCCCTGATGGGCTGCCTCCCCCTGCTGCTGCAGATGCCGGTGTTCTTCGCGCTGTTCAACGTGCTGCGCAACGTCGCCGAAGGCCACGCCCGCTACGGCTTCACACCGGAGCTGGTCGAGAGCGCGCAGAACGCGGCGATCTTCCACGCTCCGCTGGCCGCGCAGTTCCTGATGAGCAACCGGGAGCTGGAGGGCTACGGCGCCGATCCCATCATCGCCAAGGCCGTCATCGTCATCGCCTGCGTGATCATGGGCACGACGACCTTCCTGACGATGCGCCAGAGCATGAACCGCAGCACCGTGCAGATGCCCGACAACCCCATGGCGCAGTCGCAGAAGATCATGATGTACCTGGCGCCGGCCTTCGGCCTCTTCGGTCTGGCCATGCCGATCGGTGTGCTGATCTACTGGGTGACCTCCAACGTGTGGACCATGGGCCAGCAGCACTTCCTGTACCGCAAGCCCGCCGAGGGCAGCGGAGAGGGCGCGGGCGACGCCGCCAAGACCGCCTCCCCGAACGGATCCGCCAAAGGGCTTCTCGGCAAGCGCAAAGAGAGCGCGCCAGAACCGGTCGAAGAGCCTAAGATCGAGCGTAAGCAGCCGAGGAAGCAGCCGCGGGCCAAGCGTTCGGGCGGCAACCAGCGCAAGGGCTAGCAGGACTATCGGGTAAGGGGTCGCGCAGGCGGAAGCAAGCCCTGGAGGCGCGGCTTCCCGACTCCCGCTCAGACGTTAGGAGACAGGTCGCTGTGAGCAACGGCAACGAGGACGGGGCGGGCGAGCGCGGAAGCGTCGCCGTGGCGGAGGCGCCGCAGACCGAAGGCGAGGCGGCCGACGAGGCCGTCGACATCGAAGCGTTGGAGCGCGAGGGCGACATCGCGGCCGACTACATCGAGGGCTTGTTGGACATCGCCGACTTCGACGGCGACATCGACATGGACGTCGAGGGCGACCGTGCGCTGGTGTCGGTCGTGGGCGCGACGCTCGACGAGCTCATCGGCGAAAACGGCGAGGTGCTGGAAGCCCTCCAGGAGCTGACGCGGCTGGCGGTGCACCGGACCACCGGCAACCGCAGCCGGCTGATGCTGGACATCGGCGGCTACCGCGACTCCCGGCGGCAGGCGCTGTCGCGTCTGGGCGCCGACGCGGTGGCAGAAGTCAAGAAGACCGGTGAGGTCAAACCCCTCGCCCCCATGACGCCCTTCGAGCGCAAGGTGGTGCACGACGCCGTCGCCGCCGCCGGATTGCGCAGCGAGTCCGAAGGGGAGGAGCCCAACCGCTACGTGGTGGTCTACCCCGCCGAATGAGGCCGCGGCGGCGGACGGAGTCCTCCGCACCGCCGGTTTCACGTGAAACACGGCGTCCGGCACAGGCGCCCCTCACGCATAGGATCGTGAGGGGCGCTTTTGTGTGTTCTTCGGTTTATCTCCATGTCGACCTGTCGATTGCTCGCTGACCGGTCGGAAAGGGTCAAGGTGGTGACTGATGGCCTCGGGTGCTGAGGGGAAGGTGGCACCACCCGAGCAGGCGCAGCAGTTGTTCGGTGACGCGTTGCCGGCGATGCGCCGGTACGCGGATCTCCTCGCAGACGCCGGGGTCGAGCGCGGCCTCATCGGTCCGCGGGAGGTGCCCCGCCTCTGGGAGCGGCATCTGATGAACTGTGCCGTGATCGAGGAACTCGTTCCTCAGGGAGCCGAGGTCGTCGACATCGGCTCGGGCGCCGGGCTGCCCGGTGTCGTGCTGGGTATCCTGCGTCCGGATCTCTCGGTGACCCTCCTGGAGCCGCTGCTGCGGAGGACGGTGTTCCTGAGGGAGTGCATCGACCACCTCGCTCTCCCCAACGTCGAGGTGCGCCGGGGCAGGGCGGAGGAGATGCGCGCGCAGATCCGGGCCGACATCGTCACTGCACGGGCGGTCGCGCCGCTGGCACGGCTCGGCGGGTGGGCGCTCCCCTTGCTCCGCAAGGGCGGCAGTCTCCTCGCACTCAAAGGTGAGCAGGCCGAGAGTGAACTGGCGGAGGCGCGCGGCGATTTGTCGGCACAACGCCCTTGCGTTGCCGATGTGATCCGGGTCGGGCGCGGTAAAGTCGAACCCGCTACCACGGTTGTTCGCGTGACGGTCACCGCTGAGAGCGATCATGCGTCCCCGGCGCGACGCTCCCCACGTGGCTCCAAGAAGAAGCGCGGACGGAAGAGGTGAAGTCATTCGTGCCCCAGAACCAGTCCGACGGCACCTATGTTTCACATGAAACGCCTCGCTGGGAGGACCATGCCATGCCTACCGACGTTTCACGTGAAACGGATGTCGACGTGATCTCCGCGCCCGACGCAGAGGTCGAACTCGATACCCCCATCGCCCGCGCCGCCCGAGCCGCGATGTCGGTGCGCGGGCACGGGGACAACTCCTGGCCGCGTCCCGGGAAGTGCCGCGTCATCAGTGTCGCGAACCAGAAGGGCGGCGTCGGCAAGACCACGACGACCGTCAATCTCGCCGCATCGCTGGCCATGCACGGGAACCGCGTGCTCGTGGTCGACCTCGACCCGCAGGGCAACGCTTCCACCGCACTGGGGATGGACCGCGGCGCCGACTCCCGCTCCATCTACCACTGCCTGGTCGAGGACGAGGAGATCCGCGACCTCGCCCACTCGGTGCCCGACATCGACAACCTCTGGTGCGTCCCCGCCACGATCGACCTCGCCGGCGCGGAGATCGAACTCGTCTCCCTCGTGGCCCGGGAGTCCCGGCTGAAGCGGGCGTTCTCCGCCTACGACAGCAGCGAGCTCGATTACATCTTCATCGACTGCCCGCCCTCCCTCGGCCTGCTGACGGTGAACGCGATGGTCGCCTGCGAAGAGGTGCTCATCCCGATCCAGTGCGAGTACTACGCGCTGGAGGGGCTCGGCCAGCTCCTGCGCAACGTCGAACTCGTGAAGTCGCACCTGAACCCGGCGATGGAGATCTCCACCATCCTGCTCACCATGTACGACGGTCGGACGAGGCTGGCATCCCAGGTTGCGGATGAAGTACGCGGACACTTCGGTGATCTGGTACTCAAGACACTGGTGCCCCGGAGCGTCCGCGTCTCGGAAGCCCCGAGCTACGGGCAGTCCGTCATGACCTACGACCCGGGCTCCACCGGTGCGGTCGCCTACATGGAGGCGGCTCGTGAGATCGCCTACCGGGCGAAGACGGGCGCCGGAAACTGACCATGAGACGTGAAGGGAGACGTCGGTGAGCCAGCAGCGGCGCGGTCTGGGCAAGGGCCTTGGCGCGTTGATACCCCAAGCGCCCGACACAGCGAGCCTGGACGCTCCGCCCAGCCTCGGTGCGGAGCAGCAGCCCCCCGAGGCCGTCGGCGGCGCCTACCTCGAGGAGATCGAGGTGGGCGCGGTAACCCCGAACCCGCGGCAGCCCCGCCAGCACTTCGACGAGGAGGCACTGGAAGAACTCCGCGCCTCCATCGCCGAGGTCGGCCTGCTCCAGCCCATCGTCGTCCGCAAGCTCGGTTCCGGGCGCTACGAGCTCATCATGGGCGAGCGCCGCTGGCGCGCGAGCAAGGAAGTGGGCCTGGAGCGCATCCCCGCGATCGTCCGCGAGACCGGCGACGACGAGCTCCTGCGCGACGCCCTGCTGGAGAACCTGCACCGCCAGCAGCTCAACCCGCTGGAGGAGGCGGCCGCCTATCAGCAGCTCCTCGACGACTTCGGCGCCACCCACGACGAACTCGCCAAGCGCATCGGGCGCTCCCGCCCGCACATCACGAACACGCTGCGGCTGCTCAACCTCTCGCCGTCGGTGCAGCGGCGCGTGGCCGCGGGCGTCCTCAGCGCCGGGCACGCGCGCGCGCTCCTCGCGGTCGAGGAGACAGAGACCCAGGACCGCCTGGCGCGCAGGATCGTCGAGGAAGGGCTCTCGGTCCGGGCGCTGGAGGAGATCATCTCGCTGCGTGAGACCGAGGACAAGCCTGCCTCCTCGCGCCGCTCCCCGGCGCGCAGTGCGCCCAGCCCGGAGATGGAGGAGTGGTCGCGGCGCCTCTCCGACGCCTTCGACACCCGGGTGAAGATCAATCAGGGACGCAACAAGGGCAAGATCGTCGTGGAGTTCGCCACGAAGGAGGACCTGGAGCGCATCATCGCCGCGATGGCGCCCGGCGCGGCCGAGGAGTGAGCGTCGTCCCCCGAAGTCGGTATGGCGCTGTGTCGACACGGCTTGTCGACTGATCGGCACGCCGGCCGCGCGCCGATCCCATCGGAGACCGCCTCAGCGCAGAAAAGCGTCCCCGAGCCATCGCGGCTCGGGGACGCTTTTCTGCGCTGAGGCGGGGGAGAGGGGTGCGCTCGTCCGCCGTTCGGGCGCTGTGCGCCGGTGCCGCGCGGGCCGGTTTCACGTGAAACACGTGCCGCAGCGGGCGGGCCTGCTGCTAGCCGATGAACTCCTCGAGGTCCTGCAGCAGCTTGCGCTTCGGCTTGGCGCCGCGGATCTGCTTGACGACCTCGCCGTTCTGGTAGACGTTCATCATCGGGATGGACATGACGCCCGCCTCCCGGGAGGTCTCCGGGTTCTCGTCGGTGTTCAGCTTGACGATCTCCAGCTTGTCGCCGTGCTCGGCGGCGATCTCCTCCAGGATCGGGGCGACCTGGCGGCAGGGGCCGCACCATTCCGCCCAGAAGTCGACCAGCACGGGCTTATCGCTCTTCAGCACGTCGGTCTCGAACGTGCTGTCGGTGACGCTCTTCAGGTCGGCCATGGTGAACTCCTCATCGGTCGCAATGGTCGTGTCGTGGTGCAGTGGGGCCGCAGGAGCGGCAGGCGCTACCGCCCCTGCTCGGCCAGGAAGCGCTCGGCGTCCAGGGCGGCCGCACAGCCGGTGCCGGCCGCGGTGACCGCCTGGCGGTAGTTGTGGTCGACGACGTCGCCGGCCGCGAAGACGCCGGGGATGTTGGTGCGGGTGCTCGGGGCGTCGACGGCCAGGTAGCCCTCGGAGTCGAACTCGAGCTGGTCCGTGAAGAGCTCCACGCGGGGGTCGTGCCCGATCGCGATGAACAGCCCGGTGATGTCGAGCTTGCTCTCCTCGCCGGTGACGGTGTTGCGCAGCCGCACGGCCGAGACCTTGGAGTCGCCGACGACCTCGGTGACCTCGTTGTTCCACAGGAAGCGGATCTTGTCGTTGGCGAAGGCCCGCTCCTGCATGATCTTGCTCGCGCGCAGCTCGCCGCGGCGGTGGATGACCGTCACCGAGCGGGCGAACCGGGTGAGGAAGGTGGCCTCCTCCATCGCGGTGTCACCGCCGCCGACCACGGCGATGTCCTGGTCGCGGAAGAAGAAGCCGTCGCAGGTGGCGCACCAGGAGGTGCCGCGTCCGGAGAACTCCTCCTCGCCGGGCACGCCCAGCTTGCGGTAGCCGGAACCGGTCGCCACGATCACCGTACGGGCGTAGTGCACGTCCGAGCCGACCTTGACGACCTTGGGCGAGGCGTTCAGGTCGACCTCGGTGACGTCGTCGGCGATCAGCTCGGCGCCGAAGCGCTCGGCCTGCTTGCGCAGGTTGTCCATCAGGTCGGGGCCCATGATGCCGTCGGGGAACCCGGGGAAGTTCTCGACGTCGGTGGTGTTCATCAGGGCGCCGCCGGCCGTGATCGCGCCCTCGAAGACCAAGGGCCGCAACTCCGCTCGCGCCGCGTAGACGGCCGCGGTATAGCCCGCGGGTCCCGATCCGATGATGATTACGTTGCGGACGTCGCTCACGATCGTCGCCCTCCGGTCGGCTCGGCGGGCAGGACGCTGGTGGCTGCCCGCGGGGAAAGTCGTCTCTCCCAACAGATGGTAGGGGCGTCCAATTCCCGCCCGTCTCCCACCACCGCCCCCAACGGAAGGCGCTCCGCGCCACCACCCCTCTGCCCGTCTCCCACCACCGCCCCCAACGGAAGGCGCTGTGTGCCAGCTTGCCGCCGAGCGCACGGTGCACCTTTGCGCCGGAGGCCCGCCACCGGTGGTGCGGCTCCACCTGGGAAGAACCGCGTGCGCTCGGCGGCAAGCTGTGGTCGCGCTTCGCGAGGCGCACCCATTGCCGCAGCCCCGATGGTGGCCGCCCCCGGGGGTACCCGGTGGGTTCCTGGAAAGACAGACGCCTCCGAGTTCCGCCGCCGCCGGCAGTGATTCACGTGAAACGTAGGCGCACACGAAGCGGCCCCCGCCGCGGGGCGCGGCGGGGGCCGGGAAGGCGTGTGGGGCGGCGAGGCGGCTACGGCGCGGGCACCGTGGTCCGCGCCAGTTCGGCGTCGGCGGGCTTGCCGCCGCTCGGGCCGCAGTCGGGTGAGAGGACCACCACGTCGTAGGAGTCCTGCGCTTTGTCGCCGGGCCGGGAGCCGTAGTACATCACCCACGCCTCGGTCTGCGTGCCGCCGGAGGAGAACCGGGCGAGGTCGATCAGCACCGGAGGGTCGCCGGCCCCGTCCGCGCGTCCCTCGACGCAGGAGGAGACGTCGGAGGGGATCTGCGAGGCGTCGGGTCGGTCGCCCTGCGCCGTGCCGTCAGCGTCGCTCTCAGCGCCGCCTGAGGCCATCGGGTCGGCGTCGTCGAGGACGGCCGCGGCCTGTTCTGCGAGCCGGTCCTCCGTGTAGACGGTCCCGCTGTGGACGACGACGGACCGGTAGCCCTGTGCCGCGTCGCCGTGCGCCGAGTGCTGCGGAGCGCCGGCCATGGGCTCGTGGACGCCTCCGGCGGAGCCGCCGGTCAGATTGCTCACCACGGCGGTTCCGGCGCCCGCGACCACCACGGCGGCAGCCGCGACCGCGAGGTAGTTGAGCCACCGGTTGGACGATCCGAACCTGCGGCGCATGGGGACGACGTTGGAGGGCAGGCCCCCGCCGGCGGCGCCGGACTCACCGGCGCCCTCGCCGGAACCGTCGGAACCACCGGAACCACCGGAACCACCGGAACCACCGCCCTCGGAGCGGCGGATCTCGGCCTCGGCCCGCAGCGCTTCGTCGAGGCGCTCCGCAGCGGAGTCCGGGAGCGGGGGAGCGGACACCTCCGCCAAGACCCGAGTGACATCGGCCAGCTCGGACCGCTGCGCGGAACACGTCGCGCATTCGGCCACGTGCTGCTGGACGGCGATCTCCTCGGTGTCCTCCAGCAGCCCTTCGGCCGACAAGGCGAGAGTCTCCGCGTCCACATGAGACGTCACGATGCCCTGTCACCTCCTCTCGGGGATGTGACGTCTCGGGGACCCTCAGGGTTCCTCAGGTGGGACAGATATGGCAGAAGTCTCGCGCGTCCCCGTGCGCACCGGCTTTTCACCGTCCCGGGGGCGACTTCGAGGATCTCGGAGGCCTCGTCGACGCGGTAGCCCATCATGTCGACGAGTACCAGCGCCAGGCGCTGCTCCTCGGGCAGCTTGCCCAGCGCGGCGTGGACGTCCATCGCCGAGTCGCTGCTGCCGGTGGGGTCGGGGGTGCTCGCCCTGGTCCGCTCGTTGGAGATCACGTCGAGGGTGGCGTCGTCGGTGGGGACGGCCGGGCGGACCATCTTGCGGCGCATGCGATCGTGGCAGGCGTTGATGACGATACGGTGCAGCCAGGTGCTGACCTGGGCCTCGCCGCGGAAGCGGTGGGCACCGCGGAACGCGGAGAGGAAGGCGTCCTGCAGTGCGTCGGCGGCCTCCTCGGAATCGCCGAGGACGCGGATCGCGACAGCCCACATACGCTCGCGGTGGCGCCGGACCAGCTCTCCGAAAGCCCGGTCGTCCCCCTGAGCGTGCCTGGACAACAGCTCCTTGTCGGGGAGCTCCTGGACCGCGTCAATCACCGTAGTCACGTTTTCCCGCGCAGCTCGACCTCGTTGACGATTCCCCTGTACCTGGCCCCGTCCTGGGGCAGACTAGTGAACCATACGACGACATAGCGTCCCTTGGCAGGCTCGGACAGTTCGATCTCCACCTCGCCCTGGACTCCGCTCTTGACAGCGGCGGGGGACCCGCCCGCGCCGAGTTCGGCCGGATCGGTGGAATCGCCCACGAGGATCTCCAGGTCGTGGGGGCCCTCGCCGAGGTTGAGGGACACGCTGTGCACCTCGGCGCTGCGCCCCAGGTCGACCATCAGGCCCACGCCCGACTTCAGCCCGCCGAGGTCGGAACTCTCGTATCCCTGGGTGTTCCACGCGGTGGTCGCCTGGCCGTCGATGGCCTGCATGGCGATGTCGTTGTGCTCTTGCCCGTCGTCGCCGAGCGGGTCGAAACCGTCGGCCGATTGTGGCCGCAGCGCGGTGAGGTCGGCCGCGTCGCCGTTGCCGGGGCCGTTTCCGGCCGCGGTCTGGCCGGGGTCGGCGCCGCCCGAGCCGCTCATGTTGGTGCCGATGTTCCACGCGGCCACGACGACACCGACGAACACGATCAGGGCCAGCCCTCCGACCAGCACGCGGGTGAGCCCGGCGGGCGCCCCTTTGCCGCGGCGTCGTCCCGGCGGCGGGGGCGCCTGGCGGGGCCGGCGCGGCTGGGGCGCGGGTCCGGGCGGCGCGGCGGCGAACTCGCCCGAGCGCCGCGAGGTGCCGCGGGCGGGCTCGGGGGGCACGGGCGCGTTCGGCGGGGCGGCCGGCAGCGGGACCACGCGGGGGACGTTGGCCAGCGCGTCGGCGACCTCGCGGGCGCTTGCGAGGGGGCCGCCGTGCAGCGGCGCGAGGAACGCCGAGCGGCACACGAGGTCGTTGAGGAACTGGGAGACGCCGGAGTTCAGCTGGGCGGGCTGGCACGGTGCCCCGGCGACCAGCGGCGCGGCGGGCAGTCCGTTGCGCGCCTGGTCGGGCCAGTGGGCGGTCAGCGCCGCATAAAGCAGGCGGCCGAGCCCTTGGGCGTCGGCCGCCGCCGGGTTGTCCGCGCCGATGCCGCGCAGGGCGGCGTCGACTCCGATGCCGGTGACCTTGACCGCGCCCCCGAGGCTCCAGATGAGCTTTCCGGGTGTCAGGTTGAGGTGGTACAGGCCGGCCGAATGCGCGGTGGCCAGGGTCTCGGCGGCCTCGGCCACCAGCCCGGCGGCGCGCTCGGGGGTGAGGGGGCCCTGGGCGAGGAGCTCGGCCAGGGACTGCCCGGCGACCCATTCTTCGACGACGTAGGGGGCGGGTCCGCTGTCGTCGGCGTCGAACACCTGGGTGACGCGGGAGTCGGCGATGCGGCTGGTGGCTCGCGCGGCCCGGACGACCTCGCCGGTGCGGGGAAATCCCTCGGCGAAGGTCCACACTGCGACGAGCCGGGCGAGGGTCTCGTCGGTCGCCTTCCACAGGGTGGCCCCTGCGGTGTGGCTCACCTGGCTGTCGAGTCGGTAACGGCCTGCGAGACGGGCGCCTGGCTCAATCATGAAGGTGCTCATGCCGGGAGTGACGGACGCGACGGCCGAAGGGGGAGGCTCTCACGAGGAGCGGCCTGCGGGGAGGATCCGGCCGTGTCTGTGCCTGTCCCCAACCTCCCTTCGGGCAGCTCAGAAAACTCGTGGACGGCGGTGGAGAACTGCCGTTCCATGCTAGGACGCCTGTGCGGTTCCTTCGGTGGCCAGGTGTGGGCGGATCAGTGAGCATTTGGGTCCTTATATCGGTTACGCAGGGTCATGCCCGCCTGGTGATCAGCTCCTCAGCAGGCGGTTCCGCACCATGTTCAGAAATGTTGTGACTTCAGTCACACCCAAGCGCTTCGCCACCAGTACGAAGAGCACCGCGCCCACCGCGCCGCCGGCCGCCATGGCCGCCAGAGACGGCAGCACCGTCCCCGGCAGCACGCCGAACGCCAGCACCATCGCCACCCCGAACAGCGCGCTGGGGACGGTGGCCGCATACAGCAGCAGCAGGGTGCGCAGGATCCGCCGGCCGTCCAGACCGTTGACCCGGGCGCGCAGCCCGCGCCAGGCCAGGACGCAGCCGACCACGTAGTAGAGCCCGTAGGCGATGGGCAGCAGGACCACCACCAGCTGCGGTGGAGCCGTGAACAGCAGCGCGATCGCCAGCGCGGCGTGCGCCGCCTCCGCCGGCAGCGCGATCAGCGACGGGGTCTTCGTGTCGCCCAGCGCGTAGTAGACCCGCATCTGCAGCTGGAACATCGTGAAGGGGATGAGCATCAGCGCGAACACCATGAGGATCCGCCCGATGCCCGCCGCGTCCTCGGCCGAGGTGCTGCCGTTGGCGTAGATCAGCACGCAGAAGGGGATGGCGAAGACGACCATCGCCACCGACAGCGGCACGATGAGCACCGCCGACAGCCGCAGTCCGCGGGAGAAGTCCGAGCGCACCAGGTCTTTGCGCCCGTCGGCCACGTGCGCGCTCATCCGCGGCAGCAGGGCGGTGATCACCGAGACGGCGATGATGGCGTAGGGCAGCTGGAACAGCATGGACGCGTACTGGTAGGCGGTGATGCCGGCGCCCGCCGCCGACTCCCCCGACTGCGCCGCCCGCACGCCCGCGCGGGTGGCGACGTTCGTGGTCACCAGCAGACCGGTCTGCGCGACCCCGATGTAGAGCATCATCCACGCGGCCGTCCGCACGGCCTCGCCCAACCCCGAGCCGCGCAGGTCCAGGCGCGGCCGCCAGCGGAAACCCGCGGCGAACAGCGCCCAGGCCAGCACCGCGGCCTGCAGCACCTGGCCGGCGGTGGTGCCCGCCCCGAGCAGGGTCAGTTGGGCGTCGGTGACCGATCCCGGGGCGGCGCCGGGCCCCGTGATCGACAGGAAGAGTGCGCCGACCCCGATGATCACCAGGTTGTTCAGCACCGGCGCCCACATCGGCGCGCCGAACCGGTCGCGCGTGTTGAGCATGGCGCTGGCCACGCCGCTGGCCCCGATGAAGAAGATCTGGCCCAGCAGGAAGCGGGCGAGTAGCGTGGCCGCTTCATGCTGCGGACCGGTGAACTCCCCGGCGTAGAGCCGGATCAGCAGCTCCGCCGCAGCGATGGCCGCCACCGTGATCGCGGCCAGCACCAGCAGCAGCAGCGTGAACAGCCGCTGCTCGGTGGCCGTGCCGCCGTCGGCGTCGCGCTTCTTGCGCTTCACCAGGAACGGCACGAAGACGCTGGCGAGCAGACCGCCGATGAGCAGGTCGTAGACGGCGAAGGGGACCATGTTCGCCGTCTGGTAGGCGTCGCCGAGCAGCTGGGTGCCCAGCGCCGCGGCGAGGACGATCGTGCGGACGAAGCCCGTGGCGCGCGAGACGACGGTGCCCGCGGCCATGATCGCGCTGGAGCGCATCAGGTTGCCCGGCGCCGCGTGCGCCGCCCCGCCGATCTCGTTGCCCTCCTCGCCGGGGCGGTCGGCGGTGCCCAGGTCGCCGTAGTCGGAGGGGTCGTGGGCGACGCGCAGTCCGGGCTCGGGCTCGGTCGCGGGCTCGGAGCGCTCGACCGCCTCCAAGACCTCCTCGGGCATGACGAGGCGCCGCCTGCGGGCGGCGCCCGGTCCCTCCGTCCCGCCGCCGGGCCGCTCGTCGGGCTGGTCGCCGGCCACCGGTTGCGTCATGTTCTGGGGCTTCCTCATTAGGCGGCGGGGGAGCCGCGGATGGGGGCGAGGGCCGGCGGCCGCGGTGGCAGGGGGCCGCCCGGGCTACCGCCGCAGGCGTGCACGCACGAGGGCCACCGCATCCGACAGCTCCCGCACCAGCGGTCGTGCGCAGAGGAGGAACAGCAGGGCGCCCGCCAGGCAGCCGACGATCGGCGCACCGAGGTTGGTCGCCAGGCCCTGCCCGAACCGCTCGGTGAAGAACCAGAGCACACCGACGCCGACGGCGGCGCTGGGGATCGCGGCCGCGTGCAGCCGCAACAATGTTGCACCGATGCGCCGCCCGTCAAGACCGCCCAGTCGGCGGCTGAGGATGAAGCCGGCGATGGTCAGGCCGGAGACGAACGAGAGCATGAAGCCGGCGGCCACGCCCACCACGACCAGGTTGGGCGGCAGCACCCGGAAGGCGGTGTAGGCCAGCACACCGTGCACGGTCACGTTGGCGATGCTGATCAGGGCGGGCGTGCGGGTGTCGCTCATCGCGTAGAACACGCGCAGCATCAGCTGGAACACGGTGAACGGCACCAGGCCCAGCGCCATGGCGGCCAGCACCGCGCCGATGTTGGCGGCGTCCTGCGCGGAGGTGTTGCCGCGGGCGAAGACGAGCGTCGCCACCGGCACGGCGTAGATCGCCAGCGCCAGCCCCAGCGGCACCAGCACCAGGGCCGACATCCGCAGCGTGCGGGAGAACCCGGCGCGGACCTGTGCCCAGTCCTCGTCGGCGGCGTGGGCGCTCATGCGCGGCAGCAGCACGGTGATCAGCGAGACGGCGATGATGGCGTAAGGCAGTTGGAAGAGGGTGTAGGCGAAGTTGTAGGCCGTCAGCCCGGCGCCCACGTCGTAGCCGCCGCCGGCGCTGGCGGCGCCGGCGCGGTTGACCACGTTGGCGGTGATCAGCAGGCCCAGCTGGGTCATCAGGGTGTAGAGGAACATCCACCCGGCGCTGCGCAGCGCCTCGCCCAGCCCGGAGCCGCGCAGATCCAGCCGGGGGCGCCAGCGGAAGCCCGCGCGCCACACCGCCGCGATCAGCACCACCGTCTGCAGGGCCATGCCCGCCGACGTGCCGGCGCCCAGCAGCACCAGTTCGCCCTGGGTCACGGTCTCCACGGTCCGCCCGGCGCCGGCCACCCACAGGAACAGCCCGCCCACGGTGATGATCACCAGGTTGTTGAGCACCGGCGCCCACACCGGCGCGCCGAACCGGTTGCGGGTGTTCAGCATCCCGCTGATCAGCCCGCTCAGCCCCACGAAGAAGATCTGGGCCAGCAGGAAGCGCGCCAGGTAGACCGACACCTGCGCCTGCTGCGGCGCGGAGTCGCCCAGGTAGAGCCCGATGAGCGGCTCGGCACCCAGGATCGCCGCGGCGGTCACCGCGAACAGCACGATCACGGCGCCGGTGAACAGCCGGTTCTCGGTCTTCACGCCGCCGTCGGCGTCGCGCATGCGCCGCTTGACCAGCAGCGGCACCAGCACGCTGGCGATCAGGCCGCCGATCAGCAGGTCGTTGATGATGAAGGGGATCGTCTGCGCGGTCTGGTAGGCGTCGCCGAGCAGCTGGGTGCCCAGCGCCGCCGCGATGACCACGGCCTTAACGAAACCGGTGACACGCGAGACCATCGTGCCGGCGGCCATGACCGCGCTGGAGCGCATCATGCCGCCGGTGCCGCCGTCCTGCTCGGCGCCGCCGGACTCCGCGGCGGCGGGTTCCGAGCCTGCCGCGGCGCGCTCGGCCCCGCCCGGGGCTTCCTCGGCGGCGCGGTCGCGGCCGCGGGCAGGCGGGTCGTCGCTGCCGTTGGCGGTCTCGGTGGCCACAGGCGGCTCCCTTCGGGTGTCTGGATTGCGAGCGCGGTGTCCCGCGCGGTGGGTCCGCTCGGCTACCGGTCGGCGTCGGCGCCGCCGGTCCCGTCGTCGCTCTCGGTCGGCGCGGCGTCCGCGGACCGGTCCTCATTGTGGTGCACAGCCGCGTCGGGATCGGACGCCTGCGCGCCCTGCGCGTCGCCGTCGGCGGAGCCGGTGCCGGTGCCGGCGCCGTCCTCGCCCGTGCCGCCGGGCTCCGCGGCGGCAGCGGCGCCGTCCGACCTGTTGCGCGCCCACTTGCGCAGGGCGCGCGGGGCCAGCGCGGCGACGAGCACCAGTGCGCCGATCCCGCTGATGACGAGTGCCTGGCTGCCCATGCCGGTGGCGTTCACCGACAGGTACTGCACCTCGGAGACGGGCTCGCCGCTGAGGTTGTGCAGGTTCATCTGGATCATCGTGCGGCCGTTGACCCGCGCCGACAGTTGGACGTAGACGGTGGTCTTCTGGTTGGGGCCGATCTCGATGGAGTCCTGGTAGTTGCCGATGGACAGGCGCTCGGGGTTGCCGGAGAGCATGGACAGGTTCACCCGGACCGGGTGGTTGTTGAGGTCGTTGGCGATCAGGATCCCGATCGTGCCCGTCGCGCTGGCCAGCGTCACCGGCTCGGTGGGGATGATGTGCACCTTGTCCATGGCGCGCTCGACCGACCGCTGGACCAGCGCCCGCGCCGGCCCGGACAGGTCGTCCTCCCGGCGCCAGGCGGCCGACTCCAGCCGCAGGATCGCGGGGCGGAACGGGTCCTCGCCGTCGACCAGGATGCTGTTGAACAGCCGCACCCGGCCGCGCACGTCCTTGATCCGGTCCAGGTAGGCGCCGTCCAGTTCGGCGCGGGTGCCCCGCTTGGGGTAGGTGAGCGACTGGCGGGCCTCGCCGGAGGCCGGGCCGCCGGGCCGGACGTCGGCCAGGTCCACGGGCTCCAGCCACGGCAGCGTCCGGCTGGCCTCCAGCAGTCCCCGCGCGAACTCGGGGCCGGGGTCCCAGTCGGAGGGCGGGTAGGCGACGATCGTCCGCGGCTCACCGGGGTCCTCGCCGGCGATCATCGCGGTCTCGGCGGCGAAGCGCTGCTGGGCGAGCGCGGCCTCGCCCAGCCCGGAGGCGTCCTGGCGCAGCACCTCGGCCAGGCCGCTGTCGGCGACCAGCGCCGTGCCCTGCTCGCCCTTGCCCAGCGACAGCGGCGCCTGGGCGGTGGGGGTGTGGTCCACCCGGTCCTCAGCGGGCATGGCGGCATCGCGCAGCAGGAACGTGCTGGCGCCGTGACGCTGGTAGAACTCGCGCGTGTCGACGTTCATCAGCCCGCCCTCGGGCAGCGCCACGGTCTCGTCGGCGGAGCGCTCCAGGACCCGCTCGACGGTCTGGTGGCCGAGGGAGAGCGCGGCGTCGGCGTCGTCGGACAGCCCGTGGCGCAGCAGGGCCGCGATGTCGGCGGAGGCGTAGGGCGTGGCCGCCACCGAATCGTCGGCCAGCGCGGCGCGTGCCTGCTCCAGCCAGATCCGCGCCTGAGGGCTGGGCTCCGCGGACTCCTTGGGGATGCCCGCGTCGTCCTCGGCGTCTTCGGCGCCGCTCTCCTGGGCGGCGGCGGCCGCCTGCGGGTCCTCCACCACCTTGTACGGGGAGGTGAGGCGTTCGACGTCGGCGAGCAGTCCGGGGTCCACGGCCCAGGTGACCGGCACGGTGGAGGAGTCCGGCTGCGCGGCGTCCTCGGCCTGCGCGGACCCCGCTGCGCCGGGGGCGGCGTCGGCCGCGGCCGACGCCGAGGCCGAGGGCGTCGGCGCCGCCGGTGAAGGCGAGTTCTCCGCGCCGGGGTCCTCGGGCTCCAGCGACACCTCATCGCTTTGGGCGCCGATCGTCAGCAGTCGGCCCAGGCGCCCTTGCGGCCCGAGGCTCTGCGGCAGCGAATCGTCCAGGAAGGTGTTGTCGTCGGCGCGGTGGGGCCGGTCCATCAGCGGCCACACCCAGGCGATGTCGACAGAAGCGGGCGCGGAGCCGCCGCCGCGGTAGGGCAGGAACGTCCGCTGCCGGCCGAAGTCCTCGCCCGAGCCGTCGAGGGCCTCGACGACCATGGGGTAGACGCCCCAGGAGGACAGCGACATCTCGCCCGCGTCGGCGCGCAGGGTGTAGTCGGCGGACTCGCCGGGTTCCAGCGGGTCCGGCAGCTCCACGGAGGCGCCCTTGATCCCGGGGGCGGCGCTGTCTCCGGAGGCGAAGGAGTCGAGGTCGGACCGCTCGTCGAAGGGGTAGGAGGCGTAGCTGAACCGCACGCTGACGTCGTCGAGCTCGCCGCCGGTGGTGTTGGTGACCTGGCCGGTGATGCGGATCGTGCTGTTGGCGCCGATGGATTTCGGCGTGATCTCCTCGACGATCAGCGGGGGGGTGTCGCCACCGCTCCCGCCGGGGTCGGCGGGAGCCGGAACCTGGGCAGGGCTGAACGCGGCCAGGGCCGGGATGACGGCCGCGGTCGTGGCCACGACCGAGCCGATGTGGACGATTCGACGCACGCCAGAAGGTCTTCCGTGTCAGGTTGACAATGGCCCGCGGGGGATTGGGAACGAAAACGTTAGACGCCGCAATCGCGCGACTCGGTCGGCTACCCGTCGGGGGCGCGTGAGTCGCGGCGGACTGCTGAGAACGATACCCCCTCACCGGCCGCACTCCGATGCATTACGGGCCGGGCGGAATGGATGGCGGCCCCGTCCCTGTTTCCCGCAGGCGTGCGGGGCGCTTTGAGGCGCCGCCTTCCCTCCTCGCTCGGTCGCTCGTTCCTCGCTTCCTCGCTCGTCAGTCCAGACGGCGCCGCCCCCCGCACACCCGCCCGGACCCTGCGCGGCGCCCGCTCAACGCGGCCTGTTCCCCGCCGCCCCCTGTGCACAGGCGCTCCCGCCGATTCGCGAGACGCGATGAGGCGACTTAGTCTCTGGTGGTGTGCCCAATACAGCGTTTCCAGGTGAGTCCCCCCGCGACCCCGCGGGCGGGGCTGCGCCGACCGCCCCGGACGACCTCACCGACAAGCAGCGTGCGGCGATAACCGAGCTCTTCGGCGCCATCGACTCCGTCGTCCAGGAGTTGGGCGAGCTGTTCTCCGCGGGCGGCCACGAGCTCGCCATGGTGGGCGGCCCGGTCCGCGACGCCCTGCTGGGCCGCGAGGTCCACGACTACGACCTCACCACCGACGCCGTGCCGCAGACCATCCTGTCCCTGGTCGAGGGCTGGGCCGACGCCGTGTGGACCGTTGGCATCGACTTCGGCACCGTCGGCCTGCGCAAGGGCGGCCTGCAACTGGAGATCACCACCTACCGCAGCGAGTCCTACCGCCCCAAGTCCCGCAAGCCCGAGGTCCACTACGGCACCTCGCTCTACGACGACCTGCTGCGCCGCGACTTCACGGTCAACGCCATGGCCGTGCGCCTGCCCGGGCGCGAGTTCGTCGACCCCTTCGGCGGACTCGCCGACCTCAAGGCCGGCCGCCTGCGCACGCCGGGCCGGCCCGAGGACTCCTTCAGCGACGACCCGCTGCGCATCATGCGCGCCGTGCGCTTCGCGGCCCAGTTGGGCCTCACCCCGGCGCCCGAGGTGCGCGAGGCCGCCGCCGCGATGGCCGACCGGCTGACGATCGTGTCGGCCGAGCGCGTCCGCGACGAGCTCACCAAGCTGATGCTCAGCGACAATCCCCGCAGGGGCGTGGAGCTGATGGTCGACCTGGGCATCGCCGCCCAGGTGCTGCCCGAGATCCCGCGCATGCGGCTGGAGATCGACGAGCACCACCGGCACAAGGACGTCTACGACCACTCGCTGACGGTGCTCGACCAGGCCATCGAACTGGAGCGCAAGCGCGGCATGGAGCCCGATCTGGTGCTGCGCCTGGCGGCGCTGCTGCACGACATCGGTAAACCCAAGACCCGCGCGTTCGAGTCCGGCGGCCGGGTCACCTTCCACCACCACGAGGTCGTGGGCGCCTCCATGAGCAAGAACCGGCTCAGCGCGCTGCGCTTCCCCAAGGACGTCGTCGCCGACGTCGGCAAGCTGGTGGCCCTGCACCTGCGCTTCCACGGTTACGGCAAGGGCGAGTGGACCGACTCCGCGGTGCGGCGCTACGCCCGCGACGCCGGCGACCAGCTTCAGCGCCTGCACGTGCTCACCCGGGCCGACTGCACCACCCGCAACCGCCGCAAGGCCGCCGCGCTCGCGCGCGCCTACGACGACATCGAGCACCGCATCGAGCGCCTCGCCGAGGAGGAGGAGCTCAACAAGGTCCGTCCCGATCTCGACGGCAACGAGATCCAGCAGATCCTGGGGATCGGCCCCGGCCCGATGATCGGCAAAGCCTGGCGGTTCCTGCTCGAACTGCGCCTGGAGAACGGCCCCATGGACAAGGAGGCGGCGGCCGCCGAGCTGCGCGCCTGGGCACAGCGCCACCTCGACGACGGCGGCGGCTCCCGCACCGGCGGAGATTCGGCCCCGGAGGGCGGCGAGTAGCCCGCGCACCGCCAGACCCCGCCGCGCCGTGTCGACATGCGGCCGTGTCGGCACCTCACCATGTCGACACGGCGGCTCGCTCAGCCTTCGCGTTGCGCCGCGCCCGTATCCGCAGGGCCCGGTGTGCGGGCGCGCACCGCCCAGCAGGCGGCCATCACCAGGTAGCCCGCCGCGAGTCCGGCGACCACGCCGGCGCTCACCCCCGAACGCGGCACGACCGCCGCGGCGAGCCCGGCGCCGCCCACGAACGCCGCGTTGAAGAGCATGTCGTAGACCGAGAACACCCGCCCCCGGTAGGCGTCGTCGACATGTCGCTGAACCAGAGTGTCGACACTGACCTTCACGCCCTGCGATACGGCACCCAGCGCGAACCCCGCCGCGGGGAACAGCGCGGGCGTGAACGGCAGCCCGAACGCCAGCAGCGCCGTGCAACCGGCGCCCAGCAGCAGCGCGATCCAGGCGTCGGCCGAGATCCGCGCGGTGGCCCACGGCGTCGCCACCGCGCCGGCGAAGTACCCGGCCGCCGACGCCGCAAGCGCGACGGAGAAGCCCGCGAATCCGGCGACGCCGCCGGCGGTGAAGGTGTTGTTGTACAGCAGCAGGGTCACCAGCGTCGCGACGCCGTAGCCGAGCCGGTGGCCGGCGATAGTGGCGAGCCCATAGCGCGCGGGGCGGCGGTGCCAGACGTGGCGCGCGCCGTCGACGAGTCCGGCGGCGACGTTGCGCACGGCCGTACGCACCCTGTCGGTCTGCTCGTCCAGGTCGGGTCCGAGCTCGGCGCGTCCGAGCGTCAGCGCCGCGGGCGCGGCCAGCGCCATGGCCGCACCGGCGCCGAGCAGGATCAGTGCCGTCCCCGCGTAGCCGTCCCCGCCCAGCAGGCGCAGTCCCGCGCCCGCGGCGGCGCCGAGGAACGCCGCGAACGTGCCGCAGGTCGGTGTCACCGCGTTGGCCATCATCAGCTTGTGCCGGGGCACCACGTGCGGCAGAGCGGCGGACAGCGCCGCCAGCACGAAGCGGTTCACACTCAGCAGGACGAGCGCGGTGGCGAAGAAGGCGGGGCCGTCGGATCCGGACCACACCAGCGCCGCGGTGCCGGCGGCCACGGCTCCCTTGGCGAGGGTGGACACGACCAGGACCTGTCGACGTGACCACCTGTCGATAAAGACACCCGCGAAGGGGCCGACCGCCGAGAACGGAAGCAGCAGGACGGCGAAGGCGGCGGCCACCTGGGCCGCCGTGGCGTGCTGCTCCGGAGCGAAGAAGACGTATCCGGCCAGGCCGGCCTGATAGGCGCCGTCCCCGAACTGCGATATCAGCCGGGTGGCGAACAGGCGGCGGAACCGCGGTCCCTGGAGGACGTCGCACAGATCGCGGTAGAAGGACACCGGTCAAGCCTACGGCGCGGCGCAGGCCACGGCGGTGCGGCCGGCGTCCCCGGCCGATGTTCCACGTGAAACAGCCGCGGCCGGTCCGCTCGCGGACCGGCCGCGGGATGCCGGCAGGAGGCGCCGAAAAGCGGGACTACTGCCGGTGCAGGGTGCCCGTGGACTCGCTCTGAGTTCCGTCGGAGAAGACGCTGGTGACGGTGACGTCGAGGGAGTCGTCGCCGGCGGGCTCCATGACGACCTGGCCGTTGTCCACGCAGTCCGGGTCGTCGGCCACGGTGTAGCTGAACGTGAACGAGGACTCGGTGGCCTGCGCGTCGGCGATCTCCCAGGTGCAGCGGCCGTCCTCGGTGTCGCCGAGGCCGTACTCCTCGGCCGAGATGGTGTCGCCGGCGATCTCGACGGTGAGCGACCAGGTGCCTACCGTGTTGCCGGCGCTGTCGTACTGGTCGAGCGTCCCGTCCCAGGTGCCCTCGTAGACGGCTTGGAGGCCGCCGCTCGGATCCTGGCCCTCCTCGCCCGAGCCCTGACCGCCCGCGCTCTGCCCGTCGGCGCCGGAGGAGCTTCCCGGGCTGCTCAGCACCACGAACGCGACTCCGCCCACGATGACGAGGACGGCCACGCAGACGGAGGCGATGACGAGGACGAGGCCGGCGTTGCCGCCGCCTCCCGGGGGCCGCCCTCCCGGGGGCGGGGGATAGGGGCTTCCGGGGGTGCCGGGGTAACCGCCGGGCGGCGGCCCCGGCGGTGTCCCGTATCCGCTCCCGGGGTCGCCGGAGGGCTGCCGGCCGGGGTACTGCGGGCCGCCGGGGCCCGGCGGCTGCTGCCACGGTCCCTGCGGTCCCGAAGGCGGCGGCCCGCCGGGATCCTGGGGGTTGCTCATCGAGGCTCCTTGCCCTGCTCGGACGAATCGCCCGGGTCGGCTTCGGTGGGAACGCCATTATGGCTTGCCCGGCGGCCGACCGGTCGCGGCGGCCGGGTCCGGCCGAGCGCGGGGCCGTCCTCCCGCAGCCGCCGTGTTGGGAGCCGGTCCGTGCGCCGCGGCACCGGTCTCGGGGTCGGCGCCGCGGCCGGGGCTCAGCGGTCGATCTCGCCCGCGATGAACCGCTCGACGAGGTCGTGGCCGTCGCTGTCGCTGTGCTGCTCGGGCGGGGACTTCATGAAGTAGGAGGAGGCCGAGAGGATGGGGCCGCCGATCCCGCGGTCCTTGGCGATCTTGGCGGCGCGCAGGGCGTCGATGATGATGCCGGCGGAGTTGGGGGAGTCCCACACCTCCAGCTTGTACTCCAGGTTCAGCGGCACGTCGCCGAAGGCCCGCCCTTCCAGGCGGATGTAGGCCCACTTGCGGTCATCGAGCCAGGGCACGTGGTCGGAGGGGCCGATGTGCACCGATCCGGCGTTGAGCTCGTGCGGGATCTGGGAGGTGACCGACCGCGTCTTGGAGACCTTCTTGGACTCCAGCCGCTCGCGCTCCAGCATGTTCATGAAGTCCATGTTCCCGCCGAAGTTGAGCTGGTAGGTGCGGTCCACCACCACTCCGCGGTCCTCGAAGAGCTTGGAGAGCACGCGGTGGGTTATGGTCGCGCCGATCTGGGATTTGATGTCGTCGCCCACGATCGGCACTCCGGCCCGGGTGAACTTCTCCGCCCATTCGGGGTCGGAGGCGATGAAGACCGGAAGGGCGTTGACGAAGGCCACGCCGGCGTCGAGGGCGCACTGGGCGTAGAAGCGGTCGGCCTCCTCCGAGCCCACGGGGAGATAGGAGACGAGCACGTCGGCGCGAGCCGCCTTGAGCGCCGCGACCACGTCGACGGCGTCCTCGGTGGACTCCTCGATGGTCTCGCGGTAGTACCGCCCCAGCCCGTCGAAGGTGGGGCCGCGCTGCACCGTCACTCCGGTGGGCGGCACGTCGCAGATCTTGATCGTGTTGTTCTCGCTGGCGCTGATCGCGTCGGCGAGGTCGTGGCCGACCTTCTTCGCATCGACGTCGAACGCGGCGACGAACTCCACGTCGCGCACGTGGTAGGAGCCGAACTGCACATGCATGAGGCCGGGGACCCGGGCCTCGGGGTCGGCATCTGAGTAGTAGTGGACGCCCTGGACGAGCGACGCCGCGCAGTTTCCAACACCGACGACGGCTACACGTACCGAACCCATTGGTCCTTGCTCCTTTTTCGTTGCTGATTGGGAATGTCGCGGCGCGCGCCGGGAGAGCGGACGCGCCGACTGCGGCGGCCGGGGCCGCCCCGGCTAGCGCCGGCTGTCGGTGTGCGTTGACGCCCCCTGATGCGGTGGCAGGCCCACACCGGCACCCGCCGACCTCTCGGCGCACCGCCGCTCCTGGCGGATGAGGGCGTCGAGCCAGTCGACCTCGCTCTCGATGGCCGCTGCCCGATGGCGGTTCAATTCAACGGCGTAGGGGTCCTGCACCTGTTCCCCCAGTCGCTCGCGCAGGGCCGACAGCCGCTCCAGCAGCCGTGCGCGCCGGCCGTCGAGAATACGCAGCCGCACCTCCGAGCGGGTGCGGCCGAACAGGGTGAAGTGCACCCCGAAGCACTCGTCGTCGGTGGCCGCGGGGGTGCTCTCGGAGAGCAGCTCGTGCAGCCGGTCGCGGCCGCGTTCGGTGAGCCGGTAGACGATGCGCGATCGCCGCCCCCGCACGGCGCCGTCGCCGGGTGTGGAGGCGGCCACGAGCTCGCGGCGCAGCATCGACTTCAGGCACGGGTAGAGGGACCCGTAGGAGAACGCGTGGAATGCGCCGAGCTCGGAGTTGAGGCGCTTGCGCAGCTCGTATCCGTGCATCGGGGCCGAGGCGAGGTGCCCGAGGACGGCGAGTTCCAGGACCCGGGCCCGCCCTGTGCTCATCGTGGTGCACCTCCTGGTTCGTTTGCGCCTATGGGAGTCAGCCGCACCGCGGCCGGATCTGTTCCCGCCCGCGCCGATCGGGAGTGCGGGAGCGCCGGAGAAAGCGCCGTCGCGGTCCCGATGCGGAGGTCTCTGGGACGATGGGGTCAATGGGTGGTTTTTCCGTTATGACTATATCGCCTCGATATAACGCAACCCTATGTTGGCTATCTAACACCCCCGGGGACGGCCCGGTGCAGCGGCGCGTCCGAGAGGGAACACGGGCGACCTGCGGCTTAGCATCCGCCAGAATGGAACTGCGCGGCCCTCGCGGCGGGGCTCGGACCGGTCGGGGACTTCCGGCCGCATACGCGGAGTAACCGTTCGCGACTCAGGGAGGTCGGCCAACCGGTACGCTCCCGCCTGGGTTGTGCTACGCGGCGGCCTCGCTCTACCGTGACGGGTGCTTTACCCGTGAGACCCGGTGCGCCTGTGGCCCGCCCCCGAGACGGGCCCGGGGGTCGAGGCGGGAGCGAGCCGAGGCCGGCTGCGCAGGCCGATGCCCGGCCGTGCTCTTGAAACGGGATTCTTGCCTAGAGGTCGCCGACAGGAGGAAGCAGAGGACGAGGTCTTCGGAGCGGACGGGAAAACCATCCGCGCCAGTCGGGCGTCCCATACTTCGGACGCCGAACCCCCGAAACGATTGGTGCGGTTCGTTCCGTAGGCCGTATTCGCCTTCGTGCAGGGCTCATCCCCCTCCCTTACCCGAGTCGTAAGGCCTATCGGCCGCTGAACAGCAATCGAGGACGCGTGAGTACCGAAAGACGACGGAATGCCGGCGGGCGCCGCCGGGCCAACGGCCCGGCCGACGGCGCGCGCGGCGACGGCGGCAGGCGCCGGGCCGGCGGCCCGGCGGGGGACGAACGCGCCGGAGGTCGGCGCAGGCCGGGTAACGACGACACGGCCGGCTTCTGGGACGGCGGAGGCGGCCGCGGGGCCGGCGGCTACGGCGGCCCGGGCGGCGGCGACGGTTTCTGGGACGACGAGCGACCCGCGCGGCGCAGCCGTGCCGAGGGCGCAGGCGAGAGCCGCAGGCGCCGCCCCGAGCCGGGCAGGCAGGGCGGCGGCAGGCGCGCCGCGGGCGCCGCGGGCGGAGCCCGCGCCGAGGCTGGCCCGGGGCGCCGCGCCGCGCACTCCGGTGGCCGCCGCAGGGCGCACCGGGGCGAGGATCCCGACGAGTACGACGACCGCGGCCCACTCAAGCGCTTCTTCGCCAAGGCGTGGAAGCCGGCGCTGATCACCTGCGGGGTCATGTTCGTGACCGGCGTCGCGGTGCTGGGCATCGCCTACGCCAACACCCCCGACCCGCGCACGATCGACCAGCAGGACAGCGCGATGCTCGCCGCCACGAGCATCAACTACGCCAACGGCAAGGAGGCCGTGACCACCGGCGAGGTCAACCGGGTCATGGTCCAGCGCGAGGACATCCCCAAGTCCGTGGTCAACGGCGTCCTCGCTGCGGAGCAGCGCAACTTCTACGAGGAGCCGGGGATCTCGATCACCGGCACCATGCGCGCGGTGCTGACCCTCGGCTCGGCCGGCGGCGGTTCCACCATCACCCAGCAGATGGCGCGCAACTACTACGACGTGCTTTCCCAGGAGCGGTCCTACACCCGCAAGCTGCGCGAGATCCTGATCGCCATCAAGGCGGGGCAGACCATGCACCCCGACGAGATCCTGGAGAAGTACCTCAACACCATCTACTTCGGGCGCCAGGCCTACGGCGTCCAGGCCGCCGCCCAGGCCTACTTCGGCAAGGACGTCCAGGACCTCAACGCCGCCGAGGGCGTGTTCATCGGCGCCATCATCCAGCAGCCCGGCAACTTCGAGACCGTCGAAGAGGGCTCGAAGATGGAGGAGATCCTCAAGGAGCGCTGGGACTACGCGCGCGACGGCCTCGTCGAGATGCACCAGAACAACCCCGAGCTGGGCATGACCAAGGCCGAGGCCGAGAAGCTGGAGTTCCCCGAGGTCATCGAGTACGACCCGGGCCGCGACATCCAGGGCCAAGAGGGCTACATCATGACGGCGGTCATCGACGAGCTGGCCAACCGCTACGGGCTGGAGCCCAGTCAGGTGTCGACGGGCGGCTACACCGTCGAGACCTCCCTCGACCCCAAGCTGATGAAGCAGGCGGGCAAGGCCTTCTCCCAGACCCTCCCCGACATGCCCGAGGAGACGGTCCAGGGGTTGACCTCACTCGATCCGCGAACGGGCGAGATCAAGGCGTTCTACGGCGGTACGGACTTCACCTCCGACCCCAACAACTCCCTCAACCTCGACGCCCAGGCCGGGTCGGCGTTCAAGCCCTACGTGCTGGCCGCCGGGCTGGAGCAGGGGATCGGACTCAAGAGCACCTTCAACGGCGACTCCCCGCAGGAGTTCCCGGGTGTGGCCGAGCCGATCCAGAACGACAGCAACCGCGACTGGGGCGAGGTCGACCTGGTCGAGTCCACGGCGAACTCGATCAACACCAGTTTCGTGCAGCTGGCGATCGAGACCACGCCGCAGGCCGTCGTCGACATCGCCGGTGCGGCGGGCGTCAGCGAGGACCAGTTCGAGACCGCCGCGATGGGCCCCAACATCGCGCTGGGCACCTACCGCGTCTCCGCGCTGGACCAGGCCACCGGGTTCGCCACCTTCGCCAACGGCGGCGTGCACATGCCGCCGCACATGATCACCAAGGTGACCAACGCCGAGGGCGAGGTGGTCGAGCCCAAGGACGCCGCCAAGCTGGAGTCGGGCACCCGGGCGTTCAGCGAGACGACCGCGATCGACGCCACCTACGCGATGACCCAGGTCGTCGAGAACGGCGGTGGCGACGCCGCCGCGCTGCCCGACGGGCGCCCGGTGGCCGGCAAGACCGGTACCTCCAACAGCGCCAAGTCGGCGTGGTTCGTCGGCTTCACCCCGCAGCTCGTCACGGCGGTGGGGCTGAGCCGCGACGACGGTGAGAAGCTGGTCATCCCCGGCGTCAGCGCCATCTACGGTGGTACGACCTCCGCCAAGATCTGGAAGGCGTTCATGACCGAGGCGATGGCGGGCAAGGAGGTCCAGGAGTTCGCCGACCCGGTCTACTCCGGCAGCTCCAAGCGCTACGGCCCCACGCCGTCTCCCACGCCGCAGGCCACGCCGAGCGAGGAGCCGGAGCCGGAGAGCCCGGAGCCGTCGATCACGCCGTCGACCCCGCCGGAAACCGCGCCGCCGTCGAACTCGCCGACTCCGCCCTGCCGGCCGGACGACTGGTTCTGCCAGGACGAGACCTCGGGGCCGACGACGCCGACCCCCGAGGATCCGGCTACCGAGGACGACGGCAACAACGGCCGCGGGAACGACGAGGACGACGGCGGCCTCTTTGGCAGCCAGTAGATGACCACGGCATCCGGATCGCGGGCCGGCGGCGCGAATGCCGCCGGCCCGCGGCATGTGGCCCCCGAAACCGGGCGGACCCGGCTTTGGCTGGCCCTTCTCGGCATAGCGGGCGCGGTCCTGGCCTACCTCGCCAAGTGGCCGTGCCGCTTCGGCGGCGCGTGGGTCGAGGGCGGCCAGTACACCTACGCCTGCTACAGCGACGTCTTCCCGCTGTACTACCGCGACGGACTGGGCTCGGGCGCCGTCCCCTACCTGGACGTCCCCACCGAGTACCCGGTGCTGACCGGCGGGCTGATGTACGCCGCTGCGCGCGCGGTCTCGTGGCTGCCGGAGGGCCTGGACCGCGCGTTCGCCTACTTCGACTTCACCGCCGTGGTGCTGGGCTGCTGCCTGGTCGCTGCGGTGATGGGCACCGGCTACCTGGCCGGCCGCGGGGGCGCCGACGCCGAGGACGGGGACTTCCGCCCGCGCGCCGCGCTGCTGGCCGGGGGCTTCGTCGCCCTGGCGCCTGCCGCGGTGCTGGCCGGGCTGATCAACTGGGACCTGCTCGCGGTGGCGCTGGTGGTGGGCGCGCTCGTGTGCTACTCCCGCGGCCGCATGTGGGCGGCGGGCGCGCTGATCGGCCTGGCGACGGCCGCCAAGTTCTTCCCGTTCCTGGTGTTCGGCCCGCTGTTCGTCCTCATGCTCCGCGAGGTGTGGCGCAAGGAGGGCGGGCTGCAGGCGGCCGACTTCCTGCGCACCCTCGCCGGAGCCGCCGCGGCCTGGGCGGCGGTGAACCTGCCGGTGTATCTGGCGGCCCCGCACAACTGGGCGACGTTCTTCCGCTTCAGCCAGGAGCGCGGCACCGACTGGGGGTCGCTCTACTACGCCCTGGGCGGCTACGGCCTCTTCGACTCCGGCGACCTCGACCTGGTCAACGCCACCGGCACCGGTGCACTCGTGGTCTGCTGCGCCGGGATCGGGCTGCTGGGGCTGCTCGCGCGCCGCAGGCCGCCGCTGGAGCAGCTGGTGTTCCTGGTGGTGGCGGCCTTCCTGCTGACCAACAAGGTGTGGTCGCCGCAGTTCGTGCTGTGGCTCCTGCCGCTGGCCGCCCTCGCCTGGCCCCGCACCGTGCGTCCGGCCGTCGCGGCGGCGGTCTTCGCTCTGTGGCAGGCGGCCGAGGTCTGCTACTTCTTCGGGATCTGGCAGCACCTGCTGTACGTCTCCCAGCAGGGCGACCCCGCGGTCGCCGGCCCGCCCGCCGGGCTGCCGTTCGAGGGCTATGCACTGGTGCTGCTGGGCCGGTGGGCCGGGGTCGTGGCGATGTGCGTCCTGACGGTTGTGGATTGCCTGCGGAAGGGCGATCCGAGGGGTTGACGGCTGGTAACCTTGGCTTCCGTCTGGCTCAATGCCCTCCTGCCATGGAGAGACCATGGCCGCGACAGTCCAGAGGAGGTACGAACGCCCATGCGTCGTTACGAAGTGATGGTCATCCTCGACCCCAGTCTCGACGAGCGTACGGTTTCCCCGTCGCTGGAGCAGTTCCTGGGAGTCGTGCGCAACGACGGCGGCACGATCGAGAAGGTCGACGTCTGGGGCAAGCGGCGCCTTGCCTACGACATCTCCAAGAACACCGACGGCATCTACGCCGTGATCGACCTGACCGCCGAGCCCGCCACGGTCAAGGAGCTCGACCGCCAGCTGAACCTCACCGAGGCCGTGCTGCGCACGAAGGTTCTGCGCCCCGCGGCGCACTAGAGGCGCCGCACCCGTCGTGACCACCGGCGCCCGGTCGCCCGGCGTTCCCCGCCCGCACGCCTGATCCGACTACTCAATCCGGAGCCAATCCATGGCAGGCGAAACCCAGATCACGCTCGTCGGCAACCTCGTCGACGACCCGGAACTGCGATTCACCCCCAGTGGTGCCGCGGTCGCCAACTTCCGCGTCGCCTCGACCCCGCGCATCTTCGACCGCCAGAGCGGCGAGTGGCGCGACGGCGAGTCGATGTTCCTCACCTGCTCCGTGTGGCGGCAGTACGCGGAGAACGTCGCCGAGAGCCTGCAGCGCGGCATGCGCGTCATCGTGCAGGGCCGTCTCAAGCAGCGCTCGTTCGAGACCAAGGAAGGCGAGAAGCGGACCGTCTTCGAGATCGACGTCGACGAGGTCGGCCCCGCGCTGCGCAGCGCCACCGCCAAGGTGACCAAGGTGCAGCGCCAGGGCGGCGGTTTCGGCGGCGGCCAGGGCGGCGGCGGAGGCTACGGCAACCAGGGGGGCGGCTTCGGCGGTCCTCAGGGCGGCCGCTCCGGCCCTCCGGCCGACGACCCCTGGGCGACCGGCGGCGGTTTCGGCGGCGGTGGAGGCGGAGGCTTCTCCGACGAGCCCCCGTTCTGACCGCTCACCCCCGACGCGGACCCGCGCGGCCGCCCGGCCGCGCATCCGCCTCATCCTGTCCGATTGACCATCCCCGGGACACCCGGGGCTCTTGCAAAGGAGCACCACGATGGCGAAGCCGGCAGCGCGCAAGCCCAAGAAGAAGGTTTGCCTGTTCTGTCAGGAAAAGCTGACCTACATCGACTACAAGGACACGACCCTGCTGCGGAAGTTCATCTCCGACCGGGGCAAGATCCGCGCCCGTCGGGTGACGGGCAACTGCACGCAGCACCAGCGCGACGTCGCCACGGCGATCAAGAACGCCCGCGAGATGGCGCTGCTGCCCTACACCAGCACCGCTCGCTAACGGGGATTTTCGAGGGAGGTTTGTCGTGAAGCTGATTCTGACCCAAGAGGTCACCGGCCTCGGCGCCCCGGGCGACGTCGTCGAGGTGAAGGACGGCTACGGCCGCAACTACCTGCTGCCGCGCGGGTTCGCCATCCGGTGGACCCGCGGCGGGCAGAAGCAGATCGACTCGATCCGCCGTGCTCGCGCCGCCCGCGAGATCCGCACCCTGGAGGACGCCCAGCAGATCGCGGGCCGACTCAACTCGATGCGGGTGAAGCTCAACCAGCGCGCCGGCGACGGCGGTCGGCTGTTCGGCTCGGTCACCGCCGGCGACGTCGCCGAGGCCGTGAAGTCGGCCGGCGGCCCGGAGGTCGACAAGCGCCGGATCGAGATCCGCAACCCCATCAAGTCGGTGGGCGACCACAAGGTGCAGATCCGCCTGCACCCCGAGGTGAGCGCCACCATCGCGGTCCAGGTCGTCGGCGTCTGACCGCGGCCTCGGCAACACGGGCCCCGATTCCGCACCGGCGGGATCGGGGCCTTTCGCATGTGCGGTGCGGGCGCGAGCGACACGCCGGATCCACTTCGTAACGCTTTGACGACAAACGGTGACATTATCTTCCTGTGGGCCTGTAACTCCACAGGAAGGGTGAGGCCGGTATGTCCAGCCCTGACGCGGAAAGAACGGACACGGGCGTCGCGCGCCGGAGTGTCCTGCACGGAGCCGCCCTGGCGGCCGGGGGCGTGCTGCTCGGCGGCGCGATCGACCTGGCCGCGGCCGACGGTGCACTCGCGGCGGCGCGGCCGCGGGTCTACAACCGCGGCGAATGGAACGCCCGCAGTCCCAAGCGCCGGGCGGAGGTGCGGTCCTCCCCGCCCGACCGGATCGTGCTGCACCACACCGCCACCGCCAACAGCTCCGATCGCAGCAAGAGCCACGCCTTCCGGCTTTCCCGGTCGATCCAGAAGTACCACATGGACACCAACGGCTGGAGCGACATCGGCCAGCAGCTCACGATCAGCCGCGGCGGCTACATCATGGAGGGCCGCAACCGCTCGCTGATGGCGATCGGCGACGGCGACCACGTCGTGGGAGCCCACACGGCCAACCACAACGGCCACACGATCGGCATCGAGAGCGAGGGCAACTACGTGTCGGCCAAGCCGCCGGGCGACCTGATGGACGCGCTCGTCGAGACGTGCGCCTGGCTGTGCCTGGCCTACGGCCTCAACCCGGCCTCGGCGATCGTGGGCCACCGCGACTACAACGTCACCGCGTGCCCGGGCGACGAGCTCTACGCGCTGTTGCCGCGGCTGCGCAGCGACGTCGGGACGCGGATGCGCGGCCTGCGGGCCCGGATCCGACTGCGCGACGACTCCGCCGTCCCTGAGGAGCACCTGCCCACCTATCCGCAGGTCCCCGCCCAGGAGCGGCGTGCGCCCTTTTACCACGGGCCGGCCGTGGGCCCCGACGACCGCTAGCAGGACGCGGCCGTTTAGGGCCGTGTCGCCCCGGCCACCAGCCAGGCGTCCGTGCGCGCACGCACTCCCAGAGTGACTCCGCGGGCCGCCATCCACACCGCGAAGGCGCACCACAGCAGCACCAGCCCGGCCTCGGACTCCGCGGCCGGGCTGTAGAGCACGGCGGCGGCGCAGGGCAGGAACGCCAGCATCGTCCACAGGCCGGCCCACGCCAGGTACCGCTGGTCGCCGGCGCCCATCAGGATGCCGTCGAGCACCATGACCACACCACTCAGCGGCTGCATGAGCGCCACCACCACGAGTGTTCCCAGCAGCAGCCGGTGCACCAGCGGGTCGTCGGTGAACAGCAGCGGCGCCCAGGGCCGCACCGCGAACACCACCGCGGTGAACACCACTCCCGCGAGCACGCCCCATTCGACCATCCGCCGGGTGGCCGCGCGGGCGCCGGAGACGTCGGAGGCGCCCAGATAGCGGCCGATGATCGCCTGCCCGGCGATCGCGATGGCGTCCATCGCGAAGACCAGCAGCGCCCAGATCTGCGTGGCCACCTGGTGGGCGGCGATCTCGGGGTCGCCCAGCCGAGCCGCGACGGCGGTGCACACGACCAGCACGACGCGCAGCGACACGGTACGCACGAACAGGGCGAACCCCGCGCCCGCGGCCGCGCGCAGCCCCGCGGCGCTGGGAGCGGGGGAGATCCCGCGGCGCCGGGCGGCCCGCCAGACGACGCCGACGTAGAGGGCGGCTCCCGCGCTCTGGGCGGCGACGGTGGCCCAGGCCGAGCCGGCGATCCCCCAGTCCAGCCACAGCACCAGCAGCGCCGCGAGCCCGATGTTGGCCAGGTTCGCCCCGACCGCCACCACCAGCGGGGTGGTGGCGTCCTGCAGACCGCGCAGCACCCCGGTGCCGGCCATGATGATCAGCAGCCCCGGGGCGCTGAGCAGGCTGATGCGCAGGTAGACCAGCGCGTAGGGGGCGACGTCGGGCGAGGCCCCCAGGGCCTGCACCAGCCATGGGGCGGCGGGATAGCCGACGGCGAGGATGGCGGTCCCGATGAGTAGCGCCAGCCACAGCCCGTCGATGCCGCTGCGGAGCCCGGCGGCGACCTCGCCCGCGCCGAACCGGCGCGCCACGGCCGACGTGGTGCCGTAGGCCAGGAAGATGCACAGGTTGGCCAGTGTCATCAGCACCTGGCCGGCCACGCCCAAGCCGCCCAGCGGCGCTGTGCCCAGGGTGCCCACGATGGCGGAGTCGCTCAGCAGGAACAGCGGCTCGGAGACGAGGGCGAAGAAGGTGGGGACGGCGAGCCGGAAGATCTCGCGGTCGTGGGCGTGGCGGAAGGGCGGCGCGGAGAGGAGAGCGGGCATGTCCTTGCCAGGATAGCGGACAGGTGTTCGACTGGTTGGGCGGGGTTGTCCACCGCCAGCGGGGGAGCCTGTGGATAACTTGTGGACAGCGGCGGGGGAATTTTCTTTCACGCACAGCCGGTGCACAAAGTATTTCCTGGTCACACAGCATATCGGCGCAGTGTGCGGAAGTTATCCACAGGTGCTGTGCACAAGCTATCCGCAGGATCTCCCCACTCGTCCACAGGATCTCCCCAGCTGTGTCCACAGGCTGCTTTGCGCCACGGGTGCCGCAGTCGCGAGAATCCAAGCTCGGGCATGTCTGGACATGCCGATCGTGAAGCAGGGGGAATCCACGTGAGCGTCGCCGAACACCCGCCGGATGACACCGGCACCGGATTCGAGCGCACACCGCCGCACGACATCATGGCCGAGCAGAGCGTGCTGGGGGGCATGCTGCTGTCCAAGGAGGCCATCACCCAGGTGGTCGAGATCGTGCGATCCGCCGACTTCTACCGGCCGGCCCACCAGACCGTCTTCGACGTGATCGTCGACCTGTTCTCCCGCGGCGAGCCGGTCGACGCCATCTCGGTCAACGCCGAGCTGACCAAGCGCGGCGAGATCGCCCGCGTCGGCGGAGCCCCCTACCTGCACACCCTTACCGAGGCCATCCCAACCGCGGCCAACGCCGGCTACTACGCGCGCATCGTCTCCGACCGCGCGGTGCTGCGCCGCCTGGTCGAGGCGGGCACACGCATCGCCCAGATCGGCTACTCCGGCGACGGCGAGGTCGACGACCTCGTCGACCACGCCCAGGCCGAGATCTACCGCGTCGCCGAGAAGCGCACCGGCGAGGACTACCTGCCGCTGAGCGACATCATGCCGGGGGCCCTCGACGAGATCGAGGCGATCTCCTCCCACGACGGCTCGATGACCGGTGTGCCCACGGGCTTCACCGACTTCGACCAGCTCTCCAACGGCCTGCACCCGGGCCAGATGGTGATCATCGCGGCGCGCCCGGCGGTGGGCAAGGCGCTCGCGCTGGACACGCCGCTGCCCACGCCGCGGGGCTGGACGACCATGGGCCGGGTGGCCGTGGGCGACGAGCTGGTGGCCGCCGACGGCACCCCCACGCGCGTGGTCGCGGCCACCGGGGTGATGACCGGGCGGCCCTGCTACGAGCTGGTGTTCGCCGACGGCACCGCGGTGGTGGCCGACGCCCGGCACCAGTGGCCGACCGTGCGGCGTGCGGCGGGCGGCGCACCGGTGTGCCGCCTGGCCACGACCGGCGAGATCGCGGCCGCGCTGGAGGACGTGCCCGCCGGGGACGCACCGCCCGACATCGTCGTCGCCGCGCCGGATTCGATGCCGGCGCAGCGGCCGGGCCGTGCCCCCGGCCGGGCGGCCCCGGCCGGCACCGCGCCGACGGCCGCGGCCCTGCTCGATCCCCAGTCTGTGGACGGCGCCGCGGCGCCCGAGCCGCACTCGCACCGCGTCGTCGCCGCCCGACGCGTGGCCAGCGTCCCGGTGCGCTGCGTCCAGGTCGACCACCCCGACCACCTGTACCTGGCCACCCGCGCGCGCATCCCCACGCACAACTCCACCCTCGCCCTGGACTTCGCCCGGGCCGCCTCGATCAAGCACCAGCTCACCAGCGTCTTCTTCAGCCTCGAAATGGGCCGCAACGAGATCGTCATGCGCCTGCTCTCCGCCGAGGCGCGGGTGCCGCTGCACACGATGCGGTCGGGCATGATGACCGACGACGACTGGGCGCGCCTGGCCCGCCGGATGGGCGAGGTCGCCAGCGCGCCGCTGTTCATCGACGACTCGCCGAACCTGTCGATGATGGAGATCCGCGCCAAGTGCCGCCGCCTCAAGCAGCAGCACGACCTCAAACTGGTGGTGGTGGACTACCTGCAGTTGATGAGCTCGGCCGGCCGGGTCGAGAGCCGCCAGCAGGAGGTCTCGGAGATGTCGCGGTCGCTGAAGCTGCTGGCCAAGGAGCTGGAGGTCCCGGTCATCGCGCTGTCCCAGCTCAACCGCGGTCCCGAGCAGAGAACGGACAAGAAGCCCCAGGTCAGCGATCTTCGTGAAAGCGGATCCATCGAGCAGGACGCCGACATGGTGATCCTGCTCTATCGCGAGGACGTGCACGAGAAGGAGTCCCCGCGTGCGGGCGAGGCCGACCTGATCGTCGCCAAGCACCGCAACGGCCCCACCGCCACGGTCACCGTCGCGTTCCAGGGCCACTACAGCCGCTTTGTCGACATGGCGCCGGGGTGATTCGGCGACCCCGCCGGTGACCGGTCCCGTGCCGGAGTCTTCGATGCGATGCCGGATTCGGGGCGGCGCCGGATCGGGGCGGTAATCGGCATGGAGCGGCGGAATTCGGTCGCGGCCCTCACACGTGCCGGTCTAAGATCGGCGGATGTCTTTGGAATGGGAACAGGTCATCGTCGACGCGGCGGATCCGGTCGGGCTGGGGCAGTGGTGGCTCGAGGCGCTCGGGTGGGTCGTGGTCGACTCCGACACCGACGTGTTCGAGATCCGTCCCGAGCCCGACCGCCTGCCGGGGCTCCTCTTCGTCAGGTCCGAGGGGCGCAAGACGGTGAAGAACCGCCTGCACCTGGACTTCCGACCGGACGACCAGGACGCCGAGGTGGACCGCCTGCTGGCTCATGGCGCACGGCGGGTGGACGTCGGCCAGGGCGAGCAGTCCTGGGTGGTGCTGGCAGACCCGGAGGACAACGAGTTCTGCATCCTCGGCCGGCGGCGCACGTAGGCGACGAAACCCTGCCACCGCTCGGGATGAGCCGGGGGGTGCGCATGGGCCGTGGCCGTCCGAAAACCGTTGGCCGACAAACCGATCTGTCGTCCTGTCACCCTGTCACCCCTGGCGCCGGGGGCCCGGCGCATCGGGCCCGCGGTGCCTCGGGCAGACTGTGGTCCCGTACGGGTCGTGCTGGAGGAGGGGCGGCATGCGGTTTTCGGACGGGCCGCAGACCGGGTGCGAGGCGCGGATCGCGGCTCCGGCCGCGCGGGTCTGGGGACTGGTGACCGACATCGCGCTGCCTGCGGAGCACAGCCCGGAGCTGATGCGGGCCGAGTGGCTGGACGCGGCGCAGGGCCCGGCACTGGGGGCGCGCTTCGCCGGCCACAACCGCAGCCGCCGCCTCGGCGAATGGCGGACCGTCTGCGAGGTCGTCGAGTTCAGCCCCGAGCGCGCCTTCGGCTGGGCGGTACTCGACGCCGACGGCCGCTTCGGCCCGCCCGCCGACGATCCCGACCAGCCGATGGCGGTGTGGCGCTACACCCTGGAGCCCGAGGGCGGCGGCACGCTGCTGCGGTACGGGGTGCGCCTGGGACCGGGCCGTTCCGGGCTCACCGCCGCGATCGACCGCATGCCCGATCTCGAAGAGCAGATCGTGGTCGGCCGTCTCGACGAGCTGCGCGCCGGCATGGAGACCACCCTGCGCAGCATCAAGAACCGCGCCGAAGGCGGCGGGTAGCGGCCGCCCGTGCACGCAGCGCCTCCTCCGCGGAGGGCCGGACGGGGTCGGCGGTCAGGCGGGGACGGAGGGATCCGGGGACCTGTCGGCGACACGCCATGTCGGCACGGCGTCAGCGGTGCTCCGCCTGCGCACCCGAGAAAGCGCTGAGGGGGCCGGCCGCGGCGTGCGGCCGGCCCCCTCAGCGGGGGACGGGTGTTCCCGTCTTTCAGACCCAGCGGGCCTCGGGACGGGTCCGTCCGTTGTCGTCGGTCACCAGCTGCCAGCTCAGCAGCGGACGGTCGGAGGCCAGGGCCTCGGCGGTCTCGCGCGGGCGCGGCGCGACGCTGGGCGCGTCGGCGCTGCGGCGTCGTACGGCACTGCGCGCGCGGCGGCGGGGCGGAGCGGTACGGCTGGTCTGTGGCGCCGGGCTCACCGGTTGGTTCATTGCGGCACCCCCTCGTTCGCCTTAGTGAAGACTCTAGTTAACCCTACGTTCACCCTGTGGTCAATCTGGATTCCCAGACCGGTCTCTCTATCCGGAGGTCGGCGCGGCATGCGAGCTGGGGGGTAGCGATTCAGGTGAACAAAAGGTGAACAGCGTGCGGCGCGGCGGTGGGCGGGGGTGCCGGCGGGAGGCGGTCGAGGCGCTCGGGCAGGTGGGGGTGCCCATCCTGCGGCCGGGCGGCCGGAAACGGCGAGGGCCCGGCCGCGCGGCCGGGCCCTCGCCGTTACCTCGATGCCGAGGTGTGTTCGCTGCTCGACGGACGCTCGCGCGCCGGCCGAGCGGCGGATCACTCGTTGGGATCCTTGAAGATCAGACCCACGACCTCCAGGTAGAGCTGCTCCGGGTAGGGCACGAAGTGGATCCGGCTCAGCGCCTGGTCCTGACCGGCCGACTCCATCACGAACGTGCCGTAGCCCAGGAAGCGCCCCAGGATCGAGCGCTCGAAGCGCATGTCGGTGACCTTGCCCAGCGGCATCATGTTGACCTGGCGCGTGATGAGCCCCTGGGTCAGCAGCAGCCGCTGCGACGTGATGACGAAGTAGTCGACCGACCACTCGGCCACGCGCCAGACGAACCAGACGAGGATGAGCAGCCACACCCACCAGATGACCGCCAGTGCGGCCGCGCTGCCGGCGATGGGGGTGTTGCTCAGGATGCCCGCGAAGATCAGCGCACCGAGCACGGCGGCGACGGGACCGATCAGCACCGCCGGGTGCCGGCGGATGGTGACGACGTCCTGTTCGTAGGGCAGAAGATAGCGGTTGACCGATGCCGGCGCCCGGTTCGGCGGTGCGACGAGCCTCATGGCCGGGCGACCCCTATGCGCTCAGGGCGTTCACGAATCGGGACATTGATTCAGCGGCCGACATGAGTCCCCCGACACCGGTCTGGATGACTCCGGCAGCGCTTTCCGGCTGTGTGAGCAGATAAAACGCGATGAAAGCGATGAGGGCGTACCCCAACCACTTTTTCAACCTCGCCATGACCGACTCCCCACGAATGCTGCTGACGACCCACTGACCCAAGGTGATTGTTACACCGACATACAGGCCCGTAAAGCTAGATGCCCGTTACCGGCGTGGCGTTCCCAGCGGGCCGTGTGGCGCTGGTCACCCCCTGGGGTGGTCAGCGGCGTTCGGCGAAGGCCAGTGCGAGGACCTGCAGGTGCTGGCGGGCGATGCGTTCCACGAGCTCCGGAGTTGCCCGGCCGGTGACGTCCAGGGCGCCCTGGCGCGCCGCATCCACGCAGCGGGCGATGGTTGCGGTGTCGTGGACGCCGGTGAACTCGGAGTTCAGGCGCTCGACGACGGGGGAGAGGTCGCGCGGCGTAGTGGTCTTCTCGGGCATCTCACTCCTTCGAGGGAAAAGGGTGACCGGTTGCGCTGGGTACCCGCATGCGGGCGCTTCGTAACCGCCCTGGGTACAAGACTAGGGGTCGGACATAGTGGCGAGGGTCGTCAGTAGGGGGCGATGGGGGATTCGGGGGAGGCTATGCGGTTGTCGGCGATCGAGGTTGCAGGTCGACTGTGCACCATGATCGGCCTTTTGTGTCACGACTCCGTCTCAGTCTGAATTCGGCCTACGCAAATCGGTATGTTCTGCATGCTCAGAACGCGGAGACCCCACGCCGGGCGCAGGGGTCCGCCGGATCACCATGGCGTCGTTCCCCATTTTCGGACGTCCAATCATCACGTTCCAGATCGATACAAAAAAGGTCGATCATGTCCGGCCGCCCGCCGGACTCCGCGGACGCCGCCGGCGGGGCTCCGGAGCGACCGCGGTCACCGGGTCAGATGCCCGGAAGTCCGCATCGGTTCAGACGCATCCGTAGAGCCGGTCGCCGGCGTCGCCCAAGCCCGGGAGGATGAACCCCTTGTCGTTCAGGCGGTCGTCGATGGCGGCCGTCACCACCCGCAGCGTCACGTCGTTCTGCTCGCCCAGGTTTTCGGTCAGGGCGTGCAGCCCCTCGGGGGCGGCCAGTAGGCAGATGGCGGTGACGTGGTCGGCACCGCGCTCCACGAGCAGGCGCATCGCCGCGGCCAGGGTGCCGCCGGTTGCCAGCATGGGGTCGAGGACGTAGCACTGCCGCCCCGAGAGGTCGTTGGGCAGCCTGTCGGCGTAGGTGGCCGGACGCAGGGTCTCCTCGTCGCGGGCCATGCCCAAAAAGCCCACCTTGGCGGTGGGCAGCAGCCGGGTCATGCCGTCGAGCATGCCCAGCCCCGCGCGCAGGATGGGCACCACCAGCGGGGTCGGCCGGGTCAGCTGCGCCCCGGTCATCGGCGTCAGCGGGGTCTCCACGGTCACGTCGGCCACGCGCACGTCGCGGGTCGCCTCGTAGGCGAGCAGGGTCACGAGCTCGTCGGTCAGCCGCCGGAAGGTGGGTGAATCGGTCCGCACGTCGCGCAGGGTGGTGAGCTTGTGCGCGACCAGCGGGTGGTCGACGACCAGGGTCTCCATTGAACACTCCGAGTGAGCTGGGCAAACGATGGGAAATCGGCGTCCGAGTCTATCCGTGTGCAGAGGGGCCGAACCCACCGCCCACCAGGGGATTCGGCGCTTCGCGCGGCGTGCGGCGGCATCCGTAATCCGATCGGGTCGGCCATAGCGTTCTGCTGGGCGCCGGATGTCCGTTGTAATAGAGGTTGTGAGCGCCGACTTCTATCACGAGGCAGATTCCCATTGGGGAAACCGGGTCGCGGGCGACCGCGACCGCTACGATGACGCCGCGCCGGACGATCTGGGATCCTGGCCCGATCACAGCCGGACTGGTGGGGTGACGATGACGGAACTCGAACTGGGCGAGGACGACGACGGCGGTGGCGACTTCGCGGCCGTCGCCTATCGCGAAGAGGAGTACTGGGACGTCTACCTGCTCCCGGTCGCACTCACTCAGGACTTCAAGGGCCTGCTGCACGCCCTGCGCCAGCAGCCCAGCATCAGCGGGGCGATCGGCATGCTGGCGATCGGCGACGACTTCTTCGTCATCGTGCGCGTCTACGGCGACGACGTGAGCCTGTTCCTGTCCGACGTCACGGCCTCGGTCGACTGGCAGGTGGCGCGCGACGTACTGGAGTACCTCGACATCGACGTGCCCGACGACGAGGACCTGGACCAGGTGCTTCCCGCCGGCGACATGTCGGTGCTCGCCGACCTCGGCCTGGACGAGATGGAGCTGGGCGCCCTCGCCGGCGACCTCGACCTGTACCCCGACGAGGTCCTCGCCAGCATCGCCGAACGCATCGGATTCCACCAGGCGTTCCAGCGTGCTGTGGACGCGATGGGGTAAGGACCCCACGGATCGAAGCATTGAGGCAGGCAGGCCCCCGGCCGGCCCGGCGCCCGCGAGAGAGGACGGGAGAGCGTGCGGTGTCGATCTTCTCAGCGGTCTTCTGCAGTGTCGCCGACGAGTGGACGGGCGTAGAGACCGAGCTTGACGACGCGGCCAGCATCGACGACGTCGCCGACACCATGCGCGACGTGTCGGGGGCCGCCGCCGACGGAACCATGGTCCTGCTGATGGAGGCCGACGACGAGTGGTTCGCCGTCGTCCGCGTCGAGGACCACTCCGACCCCCGGGTTTTCCTCTCCGACGTCCGGGTCGTGCACGAACACCCCCTCGCGGCGCTGCTGCTCGACAGCGGCGAGATCGAGGCCCCCGAGCCGGCCGAGGGGACCGGCCAGAAGCCCTATCCGCAGCCCGGCGGCGACACCGGCCTGCTGGACGACCTGGGCACCCCCGCCCGCGACCTGGTGTCGCTGACCACCACCGAAGGCATGCTGCCCGGAGACGTCCTCGCCGAGATCGCCGAACGCGCCGGATTCGGCGAGCCGCTTGAGGCCCTGCGGCTGTGACCGGAACGGGGGGCGATCCGGTCCCCATGGAGCGCGCGCGCATCGACGCGGCCCTGCGCCGGGCCCTGGAGGAAGGCCGCCGGACCGCCGGCAGCGGCGACGTGCCCGTGGGCGCCGTCGTCCTGGACGCCTCGGGCGAGGTCGTCGGCACCGGCCGCAACGAACGCGAAGCCGGCGGCGACCCCACCGCCCACGCCGAGATCCTGGCCCTGCGCGCGGCGGCCCGGCACCGCGGCGAGTGGCGGCTGACCGGCTGCACCCTGGCGGTGACCCTGGAGCCCTGCACGATGTGCGCCGGGGCCGTGGTCCTGGCCCGCGTCGCCCGCCTCGTCTACGGCGCCCGCGACCCCAAGGCGGGCGCGGTCGGCTCCCTGTGGGACGTGGTCCGCGACCCCCGCCTCAACCACCGCCCCGAGGTGGTCCCGCCCGACCTGGTCTCCCCCGAGGTCGCCGACGAGTGCGGAGCCGTTCTCACCGAGTTCTTCTCACTGCGCCGTATCCGGTAGAGTTACCCGCGGTGGAGTCGCCTAGTGGCCGATGGCGCTCGCCTCGAAAGCGAGTGTAGGGAGACCTACCGTGGGTTCGAATCCCACCTCCACCGCCAGCTTGCGGAGCCGGTCGCCCGAGGGTTCGGGGGCCGGCTCCTCGCGTGTGTAGGGGGCGGCCGCGGAGTCCGTGCTGCGGTGCGGCCGCAGCCGGGGCGCGGCGGTGTGCCGGCGGCCGGATGCGGCAACGAGGATCGCTGTCCGCGATCCGGGACGCCGATTACGATTGCTTCGACATCCCCCACATACCTGGAGACGCTCGTGACCCCCGGCGGCGTCGGTCCCGATGATCCCGATTCCCTGCGCGCAAGCGCGTGGGAGCGCACCCTCCTGTGGCGATGGCGGCACCCCATGGTGTTCGTGATCGGTTACTGCGTCGCAGTGTGCGTCGCAGCGGGAGCGCTTCTGGGAACGTTTTTCGTACCGGCCGTTTACGGAACACGCGGCGCGCCCCCGCTTGTCGAGTACTTGTGGATTCCGGGAGTCCTCTTCGGCGGGATCTTCGGTTTGCTGCTGGGCGTCGTCCTCGGTGCGTTCGCCAGGGATATGAACGCCCATCTTGCCGACGAGCTGCACCGGCATCCGTCGCGGCTGCTTGCCGCACGGCGGGCGTTGCAGCGCGGGGAGCTCACCGACGACGCGGAGGCGAACCGGATCGCGGCGACTTGGGCACGTCAGGTGAGGCGGATACCACATCCTCCTCGGCTGTTCCGGTGCATCTTCCTTGGGATGGCCGGGTTGGACGCCCTTTGCTTCGTATTCGCCGTCGGCGATGACCGCGTCGCGGGCATGGTGCTGTTCGGTTGGGGAGTGCTCTTCTTCTCGGTGATGGGCACGGTGGGCGTGGCGGCAGCCACGCGGTCTCGCCGCCGGGCGGAGCGTGTCGCGGCGTTGCAGGCAGCGGATGATTGGTGCAGCCGCGCGGGCGAGCGACTGCCCGGGACCACGCCGGCCGGTCCCGCCGTTCTGGACCCGCATGAGGCATCGAACGGTGCCTACCCCTCGCTCAAGGAGTGGTCATGACGGCCGACACGCGCGCCGCTGCGGCACTGCGCGAATCGCCGCTGGAGCGGATGCTGGTATCGCGGTGGACGGGAGCGCTGACATGGACGGCTTTCCTGAGTCTGACAACCGCGCCGGTGCTGGCGAGAATCCTCGGCAGAGCCGGCGAACTGCTGCGGATCGCGCTGGGAGCGGCCCTTCCGCCGGAGTCGGACTATGTGCTTGGCGGAATAGCGGGGATCGGGCTCTGCGCGTCGTTGGCGGCCGTGCGAGCAAGGCGGATCGGCCGCAGCACAGCGGGCGCCGAACCGTGGCGGAAGCGGGCCGCGCGGCTGGCTCTGCTGCGCGGGGAACTCGTCGACGACCCGGAGGCCAACCGAATCGCCGCGGGACTCGCACGGGCCACCGTGCGCGAGGGGTGGAGGCCGAGGCAGGCCCGAGTGCTTCAGGTCGGCCTCGGAATCTTCCTGCTGCTTCCGAGCGCCGTCGGGCTGGTCGTCGCCATCGCGCTCGGAAACGTCGCCAACATGCTCGAGTTCGCCAGGCTGACGGCCGTGCTGGCCTTCGCCGTCGGTGTCGCCATCCCCATGCTCGCGCGCTACCACCGCAACAGCGAGCGCGTCCTCGCCCTCTACGCCGCCGATGAACTCTCCACACGCCCCATCGTGCGGCTGCACCACCACTGAACACGGCCGCACGCCCCGCTGTCCGCCCAGTAGACTCCTTCCGCTCTCTGCGGAGGAGGCTCGCGTGCCCCGATACACGTCCCAGCGCTTCGCCCTGCTGTGCGCGCGCCGCCCGGTAGTGCCCTCGTGGCTCGCCGGCCTGTGCGGCGGCGCGTTGTACACCGCCGGTGCCGTCTCCGCGCTGCTGCTCGCGGACTGGCCGCTGCTTCCGAGGACGGTCTGGATCGCCGCCGTCGCGGTGGGCGCCGCCGTACTCGTGGTCTATGTCGGCGTCGTCTACCGGCGAGCGCTGCGTGACTCGGGAAGCGTCGTTCCGCCCGACACCGATCCGGCAGCGCTGTATGCGGCCGAGCGGGTCGTGCGCCGGGGCGAGTTCGGTCCGGACTCCGCCGTGAACCGCATCGCCGCGGAGTTGGCGGAGTACTGGCTCGCCCAATCTCGGCGGTTGCGCTCCGGTTTCGCGGCGGCGGGGATCCTCGCAGCGGGCCTGGGCGGATGGGCGTGCCTGGTCGCGCTCGGCGGCCGGGTCGCGGATGCGCTGCCCGCGGCGGGAGTAGCGGCCGCGAGCGCCTGCTACGTGTTCTTGGGCGTTCCGTGGGCGGCCCGGATTAGGAAAGGCGCCCAACGAATTGTCGTCATATCGGTGAAGCCCTTTCCCGACTTCGAGACTGCAGGAAACACCGTAACGGCACGCGATTCCCCGGCGGCGAGCCCGCCGCCGGGGTAGCCGCCCTTCTCAGGCCGCAGCAGGAGAGCGGCGGGAAGCGGCTTCGGCCAGGGTGCTGTGGATCGGCATCAGCCGGCCGATTCCGCAGATCTCCAGCACCCGCCGCACGTTGGGGTGCGGAGCCGCGACGCTGATCCGCTTGCCGCGCGCCTGCGCGCGGCGGCGGACGGTCAGCAGGGCGTGGACGCCCGACGAGTCGCAGAAGGTCGTCGCGGTCATGTCCACGATGAGGTCGCCGCCCTCGTCGAGCAGCCTGCACATGCGCTTCACCAGCACGTCGCGATTGTGGATGTCGATTTCAGCGGGCATGGCGGCGGTGGTGTACCGGTCGCCTGCCGGCACCGGTGAAGTGGATGCTGTCGGCATAAGGCTTCGTCCCTTTGCACCGAAGGCTGTGAGGAGGCCCTGGGCCGGACCGGGAGACCTCGGCGTTCGCCCCCATGTCTACCAACCGGCCTGCCAAGCCGGGGCAAACCGTCGTTATGGATCCGCCATTTACGCCATGTCCGACGTGATCCCTTTCTATTGTGTTTCGGACCGCATGTTTTTCACGTTTGCGGCGCGGAGCCGGGGGGCAGCGAAAGGGTGGGTCCGGAGGCGCGGCCCGAGGGTGCCCCCGCACACTCCAGCACGCAGCGGCGGGGACATCCGCCTAGGCGAGGTCCCAATGGGAGGGGACCGGAGCTTCCGGTCAGGTGATTATGAAACAACCTACGCAGATCGTCGCCAAGATCGACTACATCGGGCGCGGTGCCGTCGTCACCGTTCCGCAGAGCATCGAGCCGTGGCACACCCGCTGCCTGCGCGAGCAGCTGCTGTGGCTGCTCAACGAGCGCATCAGCGCGCTCGTGATCGACTTCACGCCGACCATCTCCTGCGCGGCGGAGATGTGCGGGGTGCTCGAACGCGTCCACACGCGCACCCAGGCCCGCGGCATCGAGCTTTCGCTGGTGATCGACACCGGCTCTCCCGCCGCCAGGGCGCTGGAGGACTCGGGGCTGCTCCGACTGCTGCCCACGCACACCGAGCGCGCCGATGCCGAGCGCCGACTCGTGGAGCCCGCCGCGGTGCAGGAGACCGCCGGCGAGCGGCAGACCTCCGGTGCGGTGCCTTCGCAGCGCGGACGCGGTACCGTCGCCCAGGCGTCCTGACGGGCGCTCTTCAGCAGCGGGCCGCGGTGGCCGAGCAGGCCGCCGCGGCCTTTTCGTGTCGACAAGCCGATCCGTCGGCACAGCGCCATGGTGATCAGCGGGTTCGGCGATCGGGCTGTCCAGCACAGCGGAACCACCGGGGCCGCGCTTGTCGACACGTCGACCGGTCGCCGAGTCGGCCGACCCGGGTCCGCCGGTGCGCGTGGTCCGTCGGCGGGCCCGGCCGAACATGGCCGCCGTTTCGCGGGTCCACATGATGGTGGGCGCATACCGGGCCTCGCTAAAGTCACCTCATGCACCCCCATTCCGGCCGGCACCCCCAACCCGCTCCCGGATCCCCCTACAGGCACCCCGGACAGGCCGCTCCATCGGAGGGGGCCAGCCCGCCCTCGACGAAGCGGCCGGAGCGGCGCGGATCCGGGTCGGCGGGCAAAGTCCTGGCCTGGCTCGGGATCGGCTGCGCCGGCGTGTTCGCGGTGGGAGTCATCGGCGGCGGGGTCGGCGGCGCCTATTACCTCGGCTGGTTCGAGACGGCCGACACCTACACCCGGCCACTCGACACCTGTGCGTTCACCGACACCGGCACCATGGCCGAGATCGCCCAGGAGGAGGACTTCTTCACCGACGAATCGACGCTCGGCCGGGGCAACGAGCGCGTGGAGTGCAGCTCGAACAACAGGGCCGACAGCCCGGGGAACCACGCGCAGGTGGTCAGCGAGGTGTTCTTGACCGTGCAGTCCGGCCTGGCCAAGGACAACGGCACCGAGCGGGCCCAGCGCCACGCGGCCTCGTTCGTCGAGCAGAACGGGCTGAGCGCGAGCCGGTGCCCGGGCGGCGGGCAGATCCACACCGGCTACGAAGGCCGCATCGGAACCGCCACCCACCTGGTCGGCAACCTGTTCGTGACCGCACAGGTCGAGCCGAGCCGGGTGGAAAGCGGCGGCCTGCCCGAATCCGAACTCGCCGCCGCTGCGGAGGAGCTGCTGTGCGGCAGCCTGGAGGGACTGCCGGAGAGCTCCTGAGCGCACCGCGGAACACCGTGCGGCGGCGCCCCGCACACACGAAGGCCCCGACCGCGCACCCGGTCGGGGCCTTCGTACTGCCTGCATAGAGGCGGCGGAGGATACGAGATTCGAACTCGTGAGGGGTTGCCCCCAACACGCTTTCCAAGCGTGCGCCCTAGGCCACTAGGCGAATCCTCCGCAGACAACTCTACAAGACTCGGCGGCGTGCTGTGACACGTCGATCCGCAGCGTGGGGCCTTCGCCCGGGTGAACGTGATCACCGCGCCGCGGCGGTTCGCCGGGGCGCCTTCGTCCGATACAGTGGAGGCAGACCCCTCGTGCGGCGTCACCTTATGAACCTCCCCAGGGCCGGAAGGCAGCAAGGATAAGTAAGCTCTGGCGGGTGCGCGGGGGGTCCTTTCTCTTTCCGGGAGGCCTTCCGCCCCCGCCTCTCCAGCGCCGCCCCGTGCGATCTGTCGCAGGTACAGGGTTGAATGGACTCGCGGACCCGGCCCGGGGGCGATCGGCGCCCCGGAACGGCCCGCTTCGTGCCGGTCTGCGGAGGGAGCAGTGAGCGCGCCGTGAGCATCGCGCTGTATCGCAAGTACCGCCCTGCGACGTTCGGCGAGGTCCGCGGGCAGGAGCACGTCACCGAACCGCTGCGCCAGGCGCTGCGCAACGGCCGTATCAACCACGCCTACCTCTTCAGCGGCCCCCGCGGCTGCGGCAAGACCTCCAGCGCCCGGATCCTGGCCCGTTCCCTCAACTGCGACCAGGGGCCCACCCCCGATCCCTGCGGCAGCTGCGAGGCCTGCGTGGCCCTGGCGCCCGACGGCCCCGGCAGCATCGACGTCATCGAGATCGACGCGGCCTCCCACGGCGGCGTCGACGACGCCCGCGACCTGCGCGAACGCGCCTTCTTCGCGCCGGTGAACTCGCGCTACAAGGTCTACATCATCGACGAGGCGCACATGGTGACCCGCGAGGGCTTCAACGCGCTGCTCAAGCTCGTCGAGGAGCCCCCGCCGCACCTGAAGTTCGTCTTCGCCACCACCGAGCCCGACAAGGTCATCGGCACCATCCGCTCGCGCACCCACCACTACCCGTTCCGGCTGATCCCGCCGAGCACCCTGCGCGAGCTGATGGAGGAGATCCTCACCGGCGAGGGCGTGCCCTTCGACCCCGCCGCATTGCCGCTGGTGGTGCGCGCCGGCGCGGGGTCGGCGCGCGACTCGCTGTCCATCCTCGACCAGCTGCTGGCCGGCTCCGACGAGAACGGCATCACCCGCGACGGCGCGGTGGCGCTGCTGGGCTACACCGACTCCAGCCTGCTCGGCGACATGGTCGACGCCCTGGGCGCCGCCGACGGCGCCGCGGTCTTCGGGCTGATCGACCGGGTGATGGAGGGCGGCCACGACCCGCGCCGTTTCACCGCCGACCTGCTGGAGCGCACCCGCGACCTGGTGGTGCTGGCCGCCGTGCCCGATGCCCTGGACAAAGGGCTGATCAACGTCGCGCCCGACGCCGTGGAGCGGATGCGCGAGCAGGCCGAGCGCCTCGGTCCGGCCCGGCTGACCAGGGCCGCCGACATCCTCAACCAGGGGCTGACCGAGATGCGCGGCGCCACCTCGCCGCGCCTGCTGCTGGAGCTGATGTGCGCGCGGATCGTGCTGCCGGGCTCCGCCTCCGGGGGCGACTCAGGTGCGCTGCTCGCACGTCTGGAGCAGCTGGAGCAGCGGATGGCCGCCGGGCCGCCCGCGGCCCCGGCGGTCTCGGCCGCTCCGCCGGTGCCTGCGGCGCCGGAGCACACGGCTTCGCCCCCGCAGCGCCCCGAACGGCCCGCCCCGGCCCCCGAGCCGGCGCCTGCGCCCGATCCGGCGGCCGAGCCCCGGCAGCGCCGGGCTCCGGCGCCCGCGGCCGGTTCGGCGGGCGACTGGGGCGAACCCGGCGGCGACGGTGCGTCGGCGCCGCAGCGCACCCCCGCCCCGGCGGCGCAGCAGGGCGGCGCCGGCACCGCCGATCTCGCCGCCATCCAGGCCTCCTGGGGGCAGATCATGGAGGCCGTCAAGGGCATCCGCCGGTTCACCTGGATGGTGCTCAGCGGCAGCGACGTCCGCCCCGTGGGTGTCGAGGGCAACCTGGTCCAGCTCGGGTTCACCCGGCCCAACGACGCCAAGGGGTTCTCCAACAGCGGCAGCGACCAGGTGGTCTCCCAGGCCGTGCGGCAGGTCCTCGGTGTCGAGGTCCGGGTGGCCGCCGTGCCGGCCAACGGGTCGGGACCCGCGGCGTCCTCGCCTCCCGCGCCTCCGCGCCCGCCTGCCGGGCCGCCCGCCGGAGAGCCGGCGGGGTGGGACACGCCTCCGGCTCCGCAGTCGCCGGAGGCGCCGGGATCCGACACCGCTGCGGGAGGCGGCGCCGATTCCGAGCCGACCGGACCGGCGGCTCCGCCGCAGGGCGGCGGCGCCGCGTCCGGCGACCCGCCGGGCCCCCCGGCGCTGCCGCACCAGCAGGAGCCGCCGCCCGACCCTTTCGAGAACGCGGCCGAGGCTCCGCCGCCGGAGACCGCGCCGGGCCCCGAGCCCTCGCCCGCCCCTGCGCCGCCCGCCCCCGCTCCTGCGCCGTCCGAGCCGGCCCCCTCAGCCGCGGACACCTCCTCGCCGGGGGCCGCCATCGGCGGCGCGAGGGCGGCCTCGGGGTTCGCGCTCATCGAGACCGAGCTCGGCGGCAAGATCATCAGCGAGATCGACCACACGGCCGACTGATTCCGCCGCGGCGGCGCCGTTCCGCCGCGTCCCTGCGCCGGGCGACAGGGGGATCTGTCGACATGTCGCCGGGCCGATCTGTCGACGCGCGGCCCCGGGGCCGCGCGTGCGGCGCGCGGCCCCGGGGCCGCGCGTGCGGCGCGCGGGCGCGGCCCGATCGCCCCGACCGGTGCGGGCGGGCACGCGGAACCGGGCGCATCGAGCGGATACGCTCGCAAGCACGGACAGCGCAGGCAAGGAGAGATGCAGTGAACCCTGGCGGCGGAATGGACATGCAGGCCCTCCTCCAGCAGGCCCAGCAGATGCAGCAGCAGCTGATGGAGGCCCAGCAGCAGCTCGACGAGGCCCAGGTCGAGGGAACCTCGGGCGGGGGACTGGTCAAGGTCACGGTGAACGGGCGCGGCTCGGTCGAGGACATCACCATCGATCCCCAGGCCATCGACCCCGCCGACGCCGAGGAGACCGCGCAGACCGTCGCGGACATGGTGCTGGCCGCCATCCGCGACGCCGAGTCCTCGGTGGAGGAGCTCCAGCAGGAGAAGATGGGCCCGCTCGCCGAAGGCCTGGGCGGCGGCGGCGGGATGCCCGGCGGCGGCATGCCCGGGCTTCCCGGCTTCTGACAGGGGCCGCCGGCCCCTTCGAGTACGACGGGACTCCGCCCGCGGGGCGCTCGCGGGCGGGCGCGCCGCCGGGCGCGGGCGTTCAGGCGCGCGCGTCGGCGCTGCTCAGCGAGAGGTCGGCAAGCCGTCCGTGCTCGTCGAAGGCGGCGCGCACCGTGCAGTCGGCGCGGGCCGCCTGCAGGGTCGCCGCATCGACCGCGGTCACCTGGAACCCGTGCCGCGACAGGTAGCCGCTGACCGCCGCGCGGTGGTCGTGCGGGAACACCTCGATGCCCTGCATGATCCGGCGGGGCAGGGTCGCCATGGTGCACTGGGCGCGTGGGACGGCGTCGTCGGCGATCATCATGGCCAGCTGCGCGCCGGTGCTCGCGGTCACGAGCCCGTAGCCGTACCCGGCGAGCACGCCGGTGGCGGCGAGGCACAGCCGCTCGGCGGCCATCCGGGGATCGGCGAACCCCGCCAGCTCCAGCCGGGGCTCCACCAGCTCGGGGATGCCGTGCTCCTCGCCGAGGCGGCGCAGGTCCAGCGAAGCCGCCAGGCGCGGCGAACCGGGCGGGTGCATGTAGGTGTTCGCCCAGGCCCACACCCAGCTGGAGTCGGTGCCGAAGGTCCCCAGCGGCGCCATCCGCACGGTCACCGCTCCCTGCCGGAAGGTGGACGCCTCGATGTCGACGTGCCATTCGTCCGGCGGCTGGTACGCGTTGTAGACCTCCGTCTGCTCCATCGCCCAGCCGGCGTAGGCCGCGCCCATCCGCTCCAGGCCGGGGCTGAACCACCGGCGGCCCTCGGGCGCCGTCTCGCTCATGTCTTCGTCCTCTCGCTCGGGTCCGCGTCGGAGTGCGCGCCAATGTAGCGGTCTGCGGCGGTCCGCCGGTGGCGGCGGCGCCGCCCGTTCTGGGCTACCGTGGGAGGCGCAGCGAAGACACACGTGGATGGGCTATGTACGAGGGCGCGGTTCAGAACCTGATCGACGAGCTCGGGCGGCTGCCCGGCGTCGGTCCCAAAAGCGCGCAGCGTATCGCCTTCCACCTGCTCGCCTCCGAGACCGCCGACGTCAGGCGCCTCGCCGACGCGCTGATCGAGGTCAAGGACCGGGTGCGGTTCTGCACCGTGTGCGGCAACGTCTCCGAGGAGAGCGAGTGCCGCATCTGCCGCGACGCCCGGCGCGACTCCGCTGTCATCTGCGTCGTCGAGGAGTCCAAGGACGTCGTCGCCATCGAGCGCACCCGCGAGTTCCGCGGCCGGTACCACGTGCTCGGCGGCGCGATCAGCCCCATCGAGGGCGTGGGCCCCGACGACCTGCGCATCAAGGAGCTGATGTCCCGGCTCTCCGACGGCCAGATCACCGAGCTGATCCTGGCCACCGACCCCAACCTGGAGGGCGAGGCCACCGCCACCTACCTGGCGCGGCTGGTCAAACCCATGGGCCTGAAAGTCACCCGGCTGGCCAGCGGCCTGCCCGTCGGCGGCGACCTGGAGTACGCCGACGAGGTCACGCTGGGACGGGCCTTCGAGGGCCGGCGGAGCCTGGAGTTTTAGCTCACACTCCGCGGCCGGGGCCCTGCCGGGGACGTTCAGCGGGGTGCGCGGTGTTTGCCGAGATGGCGGCACGACTTCGGCGCAACCATGAGTATTCGCCCGTTGAACGGGTACGTCCCCGCGCCGGTCCTGTGCGGCCCGCCGTCCGCCCAAGCCGAAGGCTTCGCAGGTGAGACGGCATGACGAACATCCCGCTAGCTACACTTTCCAGTTGATTACCGTGATCCCGAACCCTCAGGAGCAACGACCGTGGCTCTGATCGTGCAGAAGTACGGCGGGTCTTCCGTCGCCGATGCGGAAGCCATCAAGCGAGTGGCCCAGCGGATCGTCGCTCAGAAAAAGGCGGGTTACGACGTCGTCGTCGTGGTCTCGGCCATGGGCGACACCACCGACGAACTTCTCGACCTCGCCGAAAAGGTCTCGCCGCTGCCCCCCGGGCGCGAGCTGGACATGCTGCTGACCTCCGGTGAGCGGATGTCCATGGCCCTGGTCGCCATGGCCATCGGCAACCTCGGCTACGAGGCCCGCTCGTTCACCGGCTCCCAGGCCGGCGTCATCACCACGTCCATCCACGGCAACGCCAAGATCATCGATGTCACCCCCGGACGCATCCAAGAGGCGCTCGACGAGGGTTCGATCTGCATCGTCGCCGGCTTCCAGGGCGTGTCCGAAGACAGCAAGGACATCACCACCCTGGGGCGCGGCGGCTCCGACACCACGGCCGTCGCCCTGGCCGCGGCGCTGAACGCCGACGCCTGCGAGATCTACAGCGACGTCGACGGCGTCTTCACCGCCGATCCGCGGATCGTGCCCACGGCCCGGCGCATCCCCAAGATCTCCTACGAGGAGATGCTGGAGATGGCCGCGTGCGGCACCAAGATCCTGCACCTGCGCTGCGTGGAATACGCCCGGCGCTACGGAATTCCGCTGCACGTCCGCTCGTCGTTCAGTCAGAAGCCCGGTACCTGGGTCGTCTCAGAAGTTGAGGAATCCGAAGGCATGGAACAACCGATCATCTCCGGTGTCGCGCACGACCGGAGCGAGGCCAAGATCACGGTCGTGGGAGTCCCCGACAGGATCGGTGAGGCGGCGACGATCTTCTCGGTGCTCGCCGACGCCGAGATCAACATCGACATGATCGTGCAGAACGTGTCGGCCGCCTCCACCTCGCGCACCGACATCTCCTTCACCGTGCCGATGGACGCCGGGCAGACGGCGCTGGCCGCCCTGAAGAAGGTGCAGGACAAGGTCGGCTTCGAGTCGCTGCGCTACGACGACCAGATCGGCAAGGTCTCGCTGATCGGCGCCGGCATGCGCTCCTACCCGGGCGTCACCGCGCGGTTCTTCGACGCCATCGCGAAGTCGGGCACCAACATCGAGATGATCTCGACCTCGGAGATCCGCATCTCCGTGGTCGTGGAGCAGGACCAGGTCGACACGGCCGTGGCGGCGGCCCACTCCGAGTTCCAGCTCGACGCCGCGCAGGTCGAAGCCGTTGTGTACGGAGGTACCGGACGATGAGTGCACGCCGCCCCACCCTGGCCGTTGTCGGCGCCACGGGCGCCGTCGGCACCGTGATGCTGGACATCCTCTCCACCCGCGAGGACGTGTGGGGGGAGATCCGCCTCGTGGCCTCGCCGCGGTCGGCGGGCAAGCGCCTCACCGTCCGCGGTGAGGAGGTCGAGGTCCAGGCCCTGGCGCCGGAGGTCTTCGACGACGTCGACGTCGCCATGTTCGACGTCCCCGACGAGGTCTCCAAGGAGTGGGCGCCCGTCGCAGCCGAGCGCGGCGCGGTCGCCGTGGACAACTCCGGCGCGTTCCGCATGGACCCCGACGTGCCCCTGGTGGTGCCCGAGGTCAACGCCGATCAGACCCGCAACCGCCCGCGCGGCATCATCAGCAACCCCAACTGCACCACGCTGTCGATGATCGTGGCCATGGGCGCTCTGCACCGCGCCTACGGCCTGGCCGGGCTGGTGGTGGCCTCCTACCAGGCCGCATCGGGCGCCGGGCAGGAGGGCATCGACACCCTGCACGACCAGATCGAGAAGGCGGCCACCGACCGCACGCTGGGCAGCCGGGCCGGCGACGTCCGCGCCGCGGTGGGCGAGCTGGGTCCGTTCCCGGCGCCGCTGGCGATGAACGTCGTGCCCTGGGCCGGTTCGCTGAAGGAGGACGGCTACGCCTCCGAGGAGCTGAAGGTCCGCAACGAGTCGCGCAAGATCCTGGGCATGCCGGAGCTGCCGGTGTCGGCCACCTGCGTGCGGGTCCCGGTCGTCACCACCCACTCGCTGGTGGTGCACGCCACCTTCGACAGCGAGGTCAGCGCCGACGCCGCCCGCGAGGTGCTCTCCTCGGCCCCGGGCGTCGTCGTCCAGGACGACCCCGCTCGCGGCGAGTTCCCCACCCCGGCCGACGTGGTGGGCACCGACCCCACGTGGGTGGGCCGCATCCGCCGCTCGCTGGACGACCCGAAGTCGCTGGAGCTGTTCATGTGCGGCGACAACCTGCGCAAGGGCGCCGCGCTGAACACCGCCCAGATCGCCGAGGTCGTGGCCGCCGAGTTCTCCGCCTGATCACGGCCCGCCGCCCAGCGGCCGGGCGGTCCGCACGCCGGACCGCCCGGCCGTTCGCGTTTCGGCGGCCGCGGCCGCCTACCTGCGCGGCGAGCGCGCGAGGCTGAGGCGGTAGAGGAGCCGGCAGTGGTCGATCGAGCCCACCAGGTCGGAGGTCTCGACAGGGCGCCGGCCTTGGTAGTGGGTGCGCTCGACGACGAGCACCGGCAGTCCCGGTGCCAGGCGCAGCAGGCTGGACTCGGGTTCGCGCAGCGGGCGCACCCCCACCTCCTCCACCACCCGGTCGACGGTCACGCCCGCGGCGCCCAGCCGCTGCAGGACGCTGGTGCCCGGTTCGGCGTCGGCGGGCGTGCGCAGTGTCCCCTGGGTGAGGGCGGAGAGCTCCCAGGCGGTGTGCAGCGCCACGGGCACGTCGTCGGCCATGCCCAGGCAGCGGGTGCGGAAGAGCCGGACGCCGTCGCGCACCCCCAGCCGCCTTGCGATCAGTCCGCAGGCGATCTCGGTGCAGGTACCCAGGTCCTCGCGCTGCAGCGGGTCCACGCCCGACCCCGAGGAGCGGTCGGTGCGGGAGAACCGGTGGATCTGCGGAACCGACCGCACGTAGTAGCCCGACCCCGGCCGGGCCTCCACCAGCCCTTCGCTGACCAGCAGCCGCAGCGCGTGCCGGGAGACCTGCTCGCTGACCCCGTAGGTCCGGGCCAGCCGGGAGCGCGAGGGCAGCCGCGAGCCGGGTTCGAGCTCGCCGTTGAGGATGGGCCTGCGCAGCAGGTCGGCCACCCACAGGTAGCGCGGTTGCCCGCCCACGGCTACAACGCTCCCGGCGCCGCACCCTCCCGTTGTCCGGTGACTCTCAGCGCGAAGTCGAGCTCGGCCGCCATCTGCCGGATGCGCTCCTCGACGACGAACGAGCCGTGGCCGGCGTCGAAGCGGTAGATCTCGTGCGGCTTGCCGAGCTCGGCGAGGCGGGCGAGGTAGTTGTCGATCTGCCGGATGGGGCAGCGCGGGTCGTTCTCGCCGGCCAGCACCAGCACCGGCGCGCGCACATCGGCGGCGTAGGTGATGGGCGAGGACGCCCGGTACAGCTCGGGGACCTCCTCGGGCGAACCGCCGAACATCGACCTGTCGAACGCGCGCAGCGCCTCCATCTCGTCGGCGTAGGCGGCCTCGTAGTCGGCGATGGGCACGGCCGCGATGCCGGCGCTGAAGTCGCCGGGGCGGCGGCCCAGCGCCAGGAGGGCGAGGTAGCCGCCCCAGGAGCCGCCTTCGATCAGCAGCCGGCCGGGGTCGGCCAGTCCGCTGTCCACGGCCCAGTCGCGCACCGCCGCGATGTCCTCCAGTTCGGTGAGGCCCACCCGGCCTTCGAGCGCGTCGCGCCAGGCGGTGCCGTAGCCGGTCGAGCCGCGGTAGTTGACGCGCACGACCGCGAAGCCGTGGTCGACCCACGCGGCCACGTCGGGCAGGAACGAGTCGTAGTCCTGCAGCTGCGGACCTCCGTGGACGACGAAGACGGCCGGGTAGGGGCGCTCGCCCTCCTCGGGCAGCGAGACCAGCGCGTGGATCGTTCCGCCGGGGCCCTCGACGTGCACGTCCTGGACCGGTACCGAGGGCGGCGCCGAGGGGCCCTCGGGTTCGAGCACCACGGCTCCGGTGGTGTCGCGCACGACGGGCGGGTGCTTTGCGCTGGACCAGGAGTACTCGACTGTGCCGTCGGGGCGCGCGGAGGCGGCGGAGACCACCCCGGGAGGGACGTCCAGGGACGTGAGCGCGCCCGTGGCCAGGTCGTAGCGGTGCAGCAGCACGCGGGCGCGGTGCTCCTGGACGATCAGCAGCGCGGCGGCGTCGGGCGTCCACTCGGCCGACAGCTCGCCGGGCAGTCCGGTCTCGATCTCCTGCTGGGCGCCGGTGGCCGGGTCCCACACCAGCGGTTCGCGGCGGCCGCGGCGCTCGTGCAGCACCAGCAGCCGGTGTCCGCCGGGTTCGAAGGCGACCGGTGTGAGGTCCAGGCCGGGACCGTCCCACAGGTCGGCGACGGTCTCGGCGCCGATCGCGGCGGTGTCGGCGCCGGCGGCCCCGGTGTCGGGGAGCAGGCGCAGTACGCGTACCGCCATGTGCCGGCTGTCGCCGTGCTCGCTGTGCGCCAGCGCGAGCAGCGACCGGTCCTCGGAGAGGTCGGCCACCCAGCCCTCGCAGCGGTGGGCGTAGACGGTGCGGGCGGGGCCTCCGGCCGTTCCGGCGTGCGCGCTGAAGCCGGTGTCGGTGGAGCGGCCCACCACGGCGAAGCCGCCGGTACCCAGTGCCAGGCCGGCGATGTAGGAGGGGCCGAGGTCGGGCAGCGGGGTCTCGTCGGGGCCGTCGGGACCCGCCGTGAACGGTCGGCGCCGCCACATGCCGAACTCGTCGCCGTCGGTGTCGTCGAACCACCACACCCACGCGCCGCTCGGGTCGAGCGCACCGGTCTCCGTGCCGTTGGGGCGCTTGGTCAGCTGCCGCCGCTCGCCTGTCGCGCGGTTCCAGACGTGCAGTTCCCAGGTGCCGCTGCTGTTGCTGCGGAAAAGCGAGTGGTCGGGCGCCTCCCTCGCCCACGAGGGAAGACCGACCCTGCCCGCGCGGAACCGTTCCTGCCAACGCTCACCCATGATCTCCAGTAAAGCAGGCGTGATCCCCCTGATGTGCGCGAATCGATCAGGCGGGAGCGCGCTGGACCACCGGTTCCTCCGCGCGCGGCGGGTGAGGCGGTGTACTTGCGCTACGTACTGCGCTACTGCGGGAGGGCGGCGTCCAGGGGCTCCATCTCGACGCCGTCGGCCGCCAGCAGCCGGCGCACCAGGTCGGGATCGTAGTCGCCCAGGCCGGCGTCGTTCAGTACGACCATGTCGGTGGGGTGGGGCAGGATGTCCCGCGGGTGGAGCTGGCAGACTCCGGCGACCTCGGCGGGATCGGGGGCGAACCCTTCGGGCACGGTGCCGGCCTGCAGCGCCCGGTAGGCGTGCAGGCGCAGCCGGTAGGGCGCGCCGTCCTCCGCGCGGCCGCGGATGTCGTAGATCCCCGTCGGCGCCAGCGGCCCCGGGCGCACCCCCGACTCCTCGGCCGCCTCGCGGCGGGCGGCCTGCTCGGCGCTTTCTCCGGGGCCCACGCGCCCGCCGGGCAGCAGCCAGTGGCCCGCGTAGACGCCCCGGTTGGCCAGCACGAAGGTGAGGGTCCACTCCGGGCCGGGGACCATGGCGGCGGCGATCGCCACCGGGGCGGGGCCGGTCGAGGGGTGCGCGGAGGTCGTCATGCGTGCCTTCTCCTGGTCGGCGCTTTCTGCCTGGTGCCGGTCGCCCGGCCGCGTGCGGGGAACCAGCCTTGCGCATATGCGGTCGTCAGCGCCATCGGCGCGCCGGTTCGGCGGGGATCGGCGGCCGGGATCCGGGCCGCTCGGCCCCTCGCTCGAACCCGCGCCGACCTGCGCGGTTTCAAGCGGGCCGAAGGGGCGCGGTGCCGCCTGGACTGACGAGCGCGGGGAGCGAGGCCCTGAGCGGGCCGGAGGGGTGCGGCGCCGTCTGGACTGACGAGCGAGGGAGCGAGGAACGAGCGACTGAGCGAGGAGGGAAGACGGCGCGTCGAAGCACCCCGAAGGCCCGCGGAAAGCACGTGGAACCTGCACCGTCCGCGCATACAGCGGCGCCCGCCCCCGACGGGGACGGGCGCCGCTCCGGCCGGCCGGCGGCCGGGTCGCGATTCCTAGACGACGATCCGCATCGGGTTCTCCAGCACCTCGGCGAGGTCCTTGAGGAAGGCGGCCCCGACGGCGCCGTCGACGGCGCGGTGGTCCACGGAGAGCTCCAGCGCGATGGTGTTGCGGGCCACGACCTCGCCCTCGTGCACGACCGGCTGCTGCTTCATCGCCCCCACGGCCAGGATCGCCGCCTCCGGCGGGTTGATGACCGCCGAGAAGCTGTCCATCCCGTACATGCCGAGGTTGCTGACGCTGAAGGTGCCGCCGCTCATCTCCTGCGGCTTCAGCTTGCCCTCGCGGGCCCGGCCGGCGAGTTCGCGGCTGCGCTCGGCGATCTCCGAGAGCGCCATCTTGTCGGTGTCGTGCAGCACCGGGACGATCAGCCCGGCCTCAACGGCGACGGCGACGCCCACGTTGATGCGGCCGTGCTGCAGCAGCTTCTCGTCCACCCACGACCGGTTCACCTCGGGGTGGGTCCGCAGCGTCGTGGCGCAGGCCTTGACGATGAGGTCGTTGAAGCTGACCTTGGTGCCGGTCTCCTCCAACTGGGTGTTGATCTGGGCGCGGAACGCCTTGAGCGCCTCGGCGTCGATCGTCCGCCGCAGGTAGAAGTGCGGGGCCTCCTGCTTGCTCTGGGTGAGGCGGCGCGCGATCACCTTGCGTACGTTGCTCACCTGGAGTTCGGAGGAGGCGCGGCCGTCGTCGTAGGCCTCCTGGCCGGCGGGCGCCGCCGGTGCAGCCGCCTGGGGCGCGGCGGCCTGCGGAGCGGTGGCCGGTGCGGCCTCCGGCTCGGCCTGCTGCTGCTTGGCGGCGGCCTCGATGTCGGCGCGCACGATGCGGCCCTTGGGGCCCGAGCCGCTGATGGACTCGATGTCCAGGCCGTACTCGCGTGCGAGCCGGCGGGCCAGCGGGGAGCTGCGCGGGCGGGTGCCCGCGCTGCCGTCGGGGCCGGAGGGGGCGGGCTGCTCGGGGGCCGGGGCCTGGGCCGGCTGCTGCTCGGTGCCGCCGCCGGTTTCCGGGGCCGGTTCCCCTGCGGTCTCCTGCTCCTGCTCAGCGGGTGCCGACTCGCCGCCCGACTCCGGCGGGGCCGTGTCGGGGCTGTCGCCGATGTAGCCGATCACCGCGCCGATGGGGACGGTGTCGCCCTCGGAGACGGCCTGTTGGACCAGGTAGCCGTCCTCGTAGGCCTCGTACTCCATGACGGCCTTGTCGGTCTCGATCTCGACCAGGACGTCGCCGGAGGCGACCTTGTCGCCGACGTTCTTGACCCAGGAGCTGATGACGCCTTCCTCCATGGTGTCGGAGAGGCGCGGCATGTAGATCTCAGACATCGTGTGGTCCCCTTCACCCGACTCGCTTGCCGACAGCGCTCAGGGTCTCCTTGACGGCGGTGGTGATCGATTCGGCCGATGGGAGGGCTGCGTTCTCCAGCGGCTTGGCGTAGGGGAGCGGCACCTCGGCCATGGCGACCCGGCGCACCGGGGCGTCGAGGTAGTCGAAGGCGCCTTCCTGGATGGAGGCGGCGATCTCGGCGCCGATCCCGTAGGTCAGCCAGTCGTCCTCGGCGATCACCGCGCAGCCGGTCTTGCGCACCGAGTCGACGACGGTCTGCCTGTCGAGGGGGCGCAGGCTGCGCAGGTCGACGACCTCCACGCTGATGTCCTCCTCGGCCAGCTGCTCGGCGACCTGGCGCCCCACGGCGGCCATGCGGGAGTATCCGATGAGGGTGATGTCGCCGCCTTCGCGGGTGACGGCGGCGCGGCCGATCTCGGCGACCGACTCGTCGCCGTCGGGCACCTCGCCCTTGGAGTTGTACAGCCCCAGGTTCTCCAGGAGCATGACCGGGTCGTCGTCGCGGATGGCGGCGCGCAGCATCGCGGCCGCGTCGGCAGGGGTGCTGGGGGCGAGGACCTTCAGTCCGGGGACGAAGGCGTAGAACAGCTCGATGTTCTGCGAATGCGTGGCGCCGAGCTGCTGCCCGCCGCCGCCGGGGGTGCGGATGACCATCGGCACGCTGGTCTGGCCGCCGAACATCCCGTAGATCTTGGCGGCGTGGTTGATGATCTGGTCGATGGCGATCAGGGAGAAGTTGATCGTCATCAGCTCGACCACGGGGCGCAGCCCCATCATCGCCGCGCCCACGGCCGCGCCGACGAAGCCCTCCTCCGAGATCGGGGTGTCGCGCACGCGCTTCTCGCCGAACTCGTTGAGCAGCCCTTCGGTGATCTTGTAAGAGCCCTCGAAGAGGCCGATCTCCTCGCCCAGCAGCAGGACGTTGTCGTCCCGGAGCATCTCGGCCCGCAGCGTATCGCGCAGGGCCTGGCGGTAAGTGATCACAGACATGTACCCGCTCCTTGAGGTCTATTCGGCGAACACCGGGTCGGCGGGCATGCGTCGCGACTCGTTCGCCACGGGGGTGGCGTAGGTGTAGTCGAACAACGTGGAGACGTCCGGGGGCGGGCTGTTCTCCGCGAAGTCCGCGGCGTCGGCGACCTCATCCTTGACCGAGTCCGCGATCTCCTTCTTCTTGTCCTCGGTGAGCACGCCGGCCTTCTCCAGCTGGTCCTCGAAGGCGGCCAGGGGGTCGTTGGCCCGGGCCTGGGCCACCTGCTCCTCGGTGCGGTATTTGGCGGGGTCGACCACCGAGTGGCCCTTGAGCCGGTAGCTGGTGCACTCCAGGATGTAGGGGCGCTGCTCGGAGCGGGCCTTCTCGACGAGGTCCACGGCCGCGTCGCGGACCGCGAGCACGTCGCGGCCGTCGACGCGCACGCCCTCGATGCGGTAGGCCGACCCGCGCTTGTACAGGTCGGGCTCCGCGGACGACTTCTCGACGGTGGTGCCCATGCCGGTGAAGTTGTTCACGATGGCGTAGACGATGGGCAGGTTCCACAGCGAGGCGAGGTTGAGGGCCTCGTGCCAGGCGCCGATGTTGGTGGTGCCGTCGCCCAGCTGGCACATGACGATCTCGTCGCCGCCGCGGTAGGAGACCGCCAGCGCGGCGCCGGTGGCCAGGGGCAGCTGGCCGCCGACGATGCCGTAGCCGCCCAGCATGCGGGTCTGGGTGTCGTACATGTGCATGGAGCCGCCCCAGCCCTTGGCCACGCCGTCGGTGCGGCCGTAGAGCTCGGCCATGACCCGGCGCGGGCTCATGCCCTTGTGGATGGCGTATCCGTGGTCGCGGTAGTTGGTGTAGAGGTAGTCGCGCTCCTGCAGCGACTCCATCAGGCCCACGACCGTGGCCTCCTCGCCCAGGTTCAGGTGGCAGTAGCCCCCGATGCGCGCCTGGGTGTAGGCCTGCCCCGTGCGCTCCTCGAACCGGCGGACCAGCAGCATCCGCCGGTAGTAGTCGAGCAGGACGTCGGGCTTCTCGTCGGCGACGCCGGAGGTGGTGCCGCCGGTGGCCGATGTGGTGCTGTCTTTCCGGCTCCGCCGGCGGCCCCCCGTGCTCCTGGCGGTGCCGCCGCCCTTCGCCTTGGCCGTGTCAGCCATGCTGGTGCCTTTCTACGTGCGGAGGCGGCCCTGCCCGGACCGGTGGATCCGGGGAGGCCGCTACCCGGGATCGCGGTCGGGACCGGGCCCGGGAGAGGGTGCGCCGGCGCCGGGCTCAATCGGCGGGGCGCGCAAGTGGCTGGTTAGCTGTTCGTGGCCGGACTCGCGGTCCGCCCGCCTCCCGAGTCACCCTTCCCCGGTTCGGGGGCCGGGTCACCCTTTCCGGTCGGCTCGCGTAGCTCGTTCGACCCACATACCGTGTGATGTGCGTCGCGCACACTCTACGTACTGATCGATGATCGATCAATACGACTTTACGGGACACACACCGCGAAAGCCCAGCGGGCGTGTGGGGCGCGGCGCCGTCTGGACTGACGAGCGCGGGAGCGAGGGACGAGCGACTGTGCGAGGAGGGAAGACGGCGCGTCTAAGCACCCCGCACACCCGCGGAAAACGCGAATCAGGCAAGTCAGGGGCGGGGCCGGGCGCGCTTCAGCCGGCGCGGCCGTAGGTCTTCATCGCGGCCTCCACATAATTGAGGACATGCTCGCGCACCATCCGCCCCACGTCCGCGTCGCCTCTGCGGAACGCGTCGGTGATCTGGGCGTGGTCGGCCGCCTTGGCGTGCAGCTCCATGTTCAGCCACCGCACCGACAGCCGGGTCCACACCTCGACGCCCAGCGACTCCCAGGTGTGGGAGAGCACACTGTTGTCGGCCGCGCGCACGATCTCGCGGTGGAACTCCACGCTGTGCTTGATCTGCTCCTCGACGTCCCCGTCGGCCGTGGCCCGGCGCAGCGCCTCGACCTCGCGCTCCAGCGGCCGCGGGTCGGCGGCCAGGCGCGGGGCGGCCAGCTCGGCCGCGACCAGCTCCAAGCCGGCGCGCACCGGGTAGATCTCGGCCATGTCGGCGACCCCGAAGTCGCGCACCCGCGCGCCCTTGTTGGGCACCGACTCGATGAGCCGCAGGGTCTCCAGCTCCCGCAGCGCCTCGCGCACCGGCGCCTGGCTGACGTTGAACTCGGTCGCCACACGGCGCTCGACGATGCGCTCGCCCGGCTGCCAGCGGCCCGAGAGCAGACCCTCCACCAGCATGTGCCGGATCTGCTCCCGCAGAGGGTTGCGGGCCAGGCGGGCGGGGTCGTCCGGCCACTCCGGGAGATCGACCATCAACGGCCTTTCTGCTCAGGCCCCGGGCAGGGCGTCGGGCGGTCGGGATGTCGGGGTTCCACTACGAAGAGTGCCATACACGGCGCCCGCCGGACCTCAGCCGGGCACGGGGCGAACCGCGCCCACCGGGGGCGGACGCGGCGGTGAACAGTAGCCGGGAAAGCGCTGACCAGGGAATGAATCCCGAGGTGAATGGCTCGGCCTTCTGCGAGTGTCAGTGCCGCGCCGGGTGGCGGGACGCTATGCTCGACTGTCGGAAATGTTCCATCAAAGCTGGGTAGCGTGGCGGTGTGTACCGCCCCGGCGGCACGGCCGACCGGGTGGCGGCACAACCCTGTACTGCCCGCCCGTCCCCGCCGTCCGCAGCGCCGCGGACCCCGGCGGCGGCGCCGAACCCCCAGCGCCCGGGGAGGCTTTGACCTCGCGTCCCCGGCGCCTTGGCCCTTCGCGTTCCCACAGACCCCAGACCGAGCGGCGAGCCCGTCCCCCCTACGCACAAACGTGCCGCAGGCCAGCCCACAATGCGTGAGACAGCACTGAGCACATGATGCATACATTGCGGATCCGGTCGAACCCGCCGTTGACTGCCGGGATCTCGATACCCCTGCTGGGAGCCCGGCGGCCGCCCGGCCCGGGCCCCCGCACCTCCGAGGACAGCGCCGCACCGGGGCGCCGGCAGAACGCGCCTCAGGTCACGTGGCCGAGCGTGAGCGAGATCGCGTGGGGCCTCGCCTCCGACAAAACGGCGATCTTCCTGGCTGTGGCACTGATCATAATGACAGTTCTCTCAGCCGGTCCCCTCCACCCTATCGACAATCTGATCAACAACGCACCTCGGCCGTACTGGGATCAGTTGCGGGAACCGCTCATTCTGTGGCCCGACACCGTGGCCTCCCGTTTCGTGGCGCTTCCGGTGCTGGGGGTGACCTGCCTCCAGCTCGCCTACTGGCACCGCTCCTGGCGGCCGGTGATCCTCGGGGCCGTGGGCCCCTTCGGCATGATGAGCCTGGTCGCGGCGATGAAGCTGCTGTTCTCCCGCGGCCATCCGCGCTCCGGCGACCCCTCGTTCTTCGCCGAGTCGGGCGTCTCCTTTCCGTCCGGGCACGGCGCCAACGCCATCCTGATCTACGGGCTGGTGCTGTTTCTGATCATCCGCTACCGCGCGGCGCGGCCGCACATCGTGCGCCGGCTGGCGTACTGCATCGTGGGGATCGCGATCCTGCAGTCGGTGGTGTCGGTGTACCTGCACTTCCACTGGTTCACCGACCTGCTCACGGGCATGGTCGCCGGTGGGCTCGCCCTGGTGCTGACCATCCGGCTGGACCGGATGATCCCCGAGGGCCGCACGGCCTACTGGTGGCCGTGGTACGGCCGCAGCCTCTGGCGCGGCGACGCCCCCGACCCCGACCCCGAGCGGGTCGGGGCCGAGCGGGGCTGAGCCGGACCGGGCCTCCCCGCGGCGCTGCGGCGAGGCCCGGCGCGTGACCGGATCAGCCCGCCGGCACGAGTTCGCGCAGGCGCCCGTTGAGCTCCTTGGCGAAGAAGTCGAAGAAGCCGTCTGGGTCCGGCCCGGCGTTGACCAGCGCGAGGCGGTCGAACCCGGCGTCGGTGAACTGCTGGGCGACGGCGACGTGGCGCTCGGGGTCGGGACCGTAGCCGAATCCCGAGCTCATGTCCTCCTCGCGCACAAAGGACGTCGCCGCCTCGAAGTTGGCCACGTTGGGCAGCTCGGCCTGCACCTTCCAGCCCGTCACGCCGAAGCGGAACATCCGGTGCGCCGACTTCAGGGCGCTGTCCTCGTCGGGAGCCCAGGACAGCGGCACCTCGGCGTAGCGGGGCCCGCTGCCGCCCGCCTGGCGGTAGTTGCGCACCAGCTCGGGCTTGGGCTCGGTGGCGAAGATCGCGTCGCCCAGGTCCGCGGCCAGCCTCGCTGCGGCCTTCCCGCCGCCGGCCACCGCGATCAGCGGCGGGTTCTCCGGCAGGTCGAACACCTGGGCGTCGACCAGGCGCAGGTGCCGGCCCTCGAAGGAGTGGTAGCCGCCCTGCCACAGCAGCCGGATGATCTGGATGGACTCCTCAAGCATCTCGTGGCGCTCGGTGGCCGCAGGCCAGGACCGGCCCACGACGTGCTCGTTGAGCTGCTCGCCCGCGCCCACGCCCAACACGAAGCGCCCCTCCGACAGCAGCGCGACGGTCGCCGCGGCCTGGGCCACGATCGCGGGATGGTAGCGGATGGACGGGCAGGTCACGCCCGTGGCCAGGCCGATGCGCCGGGTGCGGGCGGCGATGGATCCCAGGATCGACCAGGCGAAGCCCGAGTGGCCGTGGCTCTCCAGCCACGGGTGGTAGTGGTCGCTGATCTCGACGAAGTCGAACCCGGCCGCCTCGGCGCGCTCGGCCTGGCGCACCATCTCCTGCGGCGAGTAGCCCTCGGCGAAGAGCTTGTAGCCGATCTGCATGCTTCCTCCACCGGTGGTGTCGGTGTCCCCGCGGGCCGCTACCCGTGGTGATCACCGGGCATGCGCGGGCGGAGGGCAGCGGCGGGAGGCGCGCCGGCGGGACGGCTCAGCTGCCGTCGCGCACGTCTGCCAGGCGCTCGGCGGAGTAGCCGATCTCCTCGAACCGGGCGGTGGCGCCCTGGCCCTGGGGGCTCTGCACGAGGAAGCCGGCCTCGACCTCGTCGTGCAGCGCGAAGTAGCGCACCAGCTGCCAGGGGCCCTCGCCCACGCGCGCGTGGAAGGCGTAGGCGGAGCCGAGCCGGCAGGCGCGCAGCCGGACTTCGCCGGCTTCGGGCGGCGCCTGGAAGGAGTTGCAGTCGTCGCTGACCCCGCGGTTGACCACCGAGACGATGGTCGGCACTCCCTGCGGCGACAGTTCCAGGCAGAGCTTCGCCCAGGTGTCGGGAGAGTGGTACAGCAGCAGGACGGCCGCGTCGAAGGTCTGGGCGAGGTCGATGCGCACCAGCGCGCTGACGCAGAAGTCGCCGTCGAGTCCGCCCACGAGCGCGGGGGCGCTGTCGAAGCGGGCTCCGCTGCCGGCGTCGGTGAACAGGTCGGTGTAGGTGGGGGAGCTGACGACCAGCCTGTCGTAGCCGGGGACCTCGAAGGACGCCGGTGCGTTGATCCAGCGCATCGGCACGGGGAAGGCGGCGATCGAGACGGAATCGGCCATGGGGGTCTCCAGGAGCGGCAGGCCGCGGAGGGGCGTCCGCGGCGCGGATTGGGCGGGGGCAGGCTCGGTCCGCGATCGGCGAAGGCGCCGTTTCGCCAGGAAGATACTGACCGGGAGTAGGTCGGGCAAGGGACCATCGGCAGTGTTCGGCCGGTGTTCAGCGCGGGCCGGGAGGGGTGTCGAATGTGCCGGTGGAGCCGCGACAGGCGGCGGACGCCGCCGTACCGGCCGCTCGGCCGACGAGCCGGTACGCTCGGACGCCGACGCCGCCGGCTCGGCGCGGGCGGCCGGGCGGAGCGGCGGACTGCGGCGTGCGGTGCGGAAGGGTGGTTTCGGGTGGAGCGGGACTCGACCGGAGCGGAACCGGCAAAGGCGGGCGCGCCCGCGGGCGGCTCCCTGCGCGACAGACTGCGGAGCATCCCGGTGTTCGCCGCGGAGATCCCCTCCTTCGACCCGGTGGCGGCCCCCGGCGATCCGGTGGAGCTGTTCACGCAGTGGCTCGACCACGCCGTGGCGGCCGGTGTCCCCGAGCCGCACGTGATGAACCTGGCCACCTCGGACGCCGGCAACCGGGTGGCCTCGCGCTTTCTGATCCTCAAGGACGCCGGCCCCCGCGGCTGGTCGTTCGCCACCGGCTCGACCAGCCCCAAGGGGCGCGACCTCGCCGCCAACCCGCATGCGGCCCTGGCCTGCTACTGGCCGCGCGTGGCCCGCCAGATCCGCGTCGGCGGCACCGTCGCCCCCGAGAGCCCGCAGACCAGCGCCGCCGACTTCCTGGCCCGCTCCGCGGAGGCGCGTGCCGAAGCGCTGGTGGGCGGGCAGAGCGCCCCGATGGAATCGGTCGAGCAGCACGAGAACGAGCTGGCCGAGGCGCGCAGCCGCGTCGCCGCCGATCCCTCGCTCGTCGCCCCGCAGTGGACGCTGTACACGCTGCGCCCCGAGTACGTGGAGTTCTGGCAGGGCGCCAAGGACCGCAACCACATCCGGCTGCGCTACACCGCGGCGGGAGACGGCGGCTGGGACCGGGTGCTGCTGCGGCCCTGACCGGCGCGCGGGTCCGGCCCCCATGTCACCGGGATGGTGCAGGATGTCGGTATGGCCGCGGACGGCCATACCGCCCGACCGGTGAGGAGCATTCGATGATCGGCCGCCTGTCCACCGTCGTCCTGGACTGCCCGGACCCCCGCGCGCTGGCGGAGTTCTACTCCGAGATCCTGGGCATGCCCATAACCCGTGTCGACGGGCTGTGGATCGACATCGGCGATCCGGGCGGCGTGCAGGTCAGCTTCCAGCACGCCCCCGACCATGTCCCGCCCCGCTGGCCCGACCCCGCTTACCCGCAGCAGCTCCACCTCGACATCGAGGTCGACGACATCGCCGCGGCCGAGCCCCGGGTGCTCGCCCTCGGGGCGACCAGGGTGGGCGACGGCTCCGACTTCCGCGTCTACACCGATCCCGCCGGCCATCCGTTCTGCCTGGTGGCCGGCTCCTCCGGAGCGGCCGCGAGCGGCTGACCCCGCCCGGGCCGCGTCGCCGTCGGCGGCACGGCGTGGCACCGACGGCTGCACCGCCTCGCGTGTTCGACTGGAGAGTGAGCAGGTCACTCGCCGGATTCGGCGCGGCGGCGCCTCACCGTCCCCCGGTGTGAGCCGGGTAAGCGAACACCCCGGTCGCCCCGGTCGGGTGCCGTCGCGGCGGGCGGCGGAGAGCGGCTCCGACGCGCCAGGGGAGGCAGCGCATGCCGGTTACCGACTCCCTGTTCGACGACTTCATCCACGTCCGGCCGCGGCTGGCGATCCTGGCGCGGCTGGCCCGCGCCGGCTGGGTGGAGTTCACGCAGCTGCGCGAGAGCGTGGGATGCAGCGACTCCGCGCTGTCCAAGCAGGTCAGCGCGTTGCAGTCGGCCGGCTACGCCGAGGTGCGCAAGATGACCGAGCGCCATCGCCGCCGCACCTGGATCCGGCTGACGGACGAGGGCAGCGCCGCGCTGATGCGCCATCTCGACGCCCTCGAACGCCTCGCCGCCCAGGCGCGCGGCGCGGTCCCGCGGCGCTGACCCGCGCGCGGCCGCGCGCCTGGGCCGCGCTCCCCCGGGTCGAGGCCCCTTGTTCAGGATGCGGTTTCCGTGCTGCGCACGAATTACGGGCGAGGTTTTAGGGCCGATTTCGGCTAGTCGCTATTGCGATCATCAACCCGAAACTATCGGTATTTCCACCTGCTGGCGGTGGGTGTCGTAGCGGTGTCGGAGCCGTACCCCCGCTAGTTCCCGGTTAACGGTCCGCGGTTTTCTCGATTTACGGCTGGCGCTTATTGCCGTCTTTTGCTCCGATAGTTTCGAATTTGCCGCGTCGGCTGCAACGAATCCGCAGGTGCGGGACTCGGCTCCGTCGCGACGTCCGGATTGGTCCGTAACTTCTTCTTCACGAGCCGTCGGAGGCGGTGTTACGTTCATCACGCTCATGAGCGGGAGCGCTCCCGGCTTCAGATTCCCCCACCCACCGGATCCGCACCTGGAGGTGCTGAAGTGAGACTCGCAAAACGCGCGAGCCACGAGACCCCCCGCCGGACCCGCCGCGGCAGGCGCGTCGTCGGCGCAGCGTTCGCGGCGCTCCTCGGAGCGGCCGTCCTGGCGCCGGCCGCACCGGCCGCCGCCGACGCCCCGCTGCGGGACCACGCCGCTCAGCAGGGCTTCGAGATCGGCGCGGCGATCGCCCCCAACCATCTGCAGAACGACAGCCAGTACGCGGACCTGGCCGCCACCGAGTTCAACGCCGCGACGCCCGAGAACGCGATGAAGTGGTCGGTGACCGAGCCGTCCCGCAACCAGTTCAGCTTCGGCCAGGCCGACGCGTTCATGGACTTCGCGCAGGCCAACAACCAGAAGGTGCGCGGCCACACGCTGGTCTGGCACAGCCAGCTGCCGTCCTGGGTCGAGAACGGCAACTTCAGCCGCAGCGAGCTGCTGTCGATCATGGAGAACCACATCGACCAGGTGGCCGGCCGCTACGCGGGCGAGATCGCCTACTGGGACGTCGCCAACGAGATCTTCCTGGGCGACGGCTCGTGGCGCGACTCGGTCTTCTACCGGACGCTCGGCCCGGACTTCGTGGCCGAGGCGCTGCGCATGACCGCCGAGGCCGACCCCAACGCGGAGCTGTGGCTTAACGACTACAGCATCGACGGGATCAACGCCAAGAGCGACGCCTACTACAACCTGATCCAGGACCTGATCGCCCAGGGCGTCCCGATCGACGGCATCGGCCTGCAGGCGCACCTCATCAACGGCCAGGTGCCCAGCAGCATGCAGCAGAACATCCAGCGCTTCGCCGACCTCGGCATCAAGGTGGCCATCACCGAGCTGGACGTGCGCATCCAGATGCCGGCCAGCCAGAGCGAGCTGGAGCAGCAGGCCCGCGACTACCGCGCGGTGATGGACGCCTGCATGAACGTCAACGGCTGCATCGGCGTCACCGTGTGGGGCGTCTCCGACCAGTACTCCTGGGTTCCGGACACCTTCGAGGGCCAGGGTGCCCCGCTGCTGTTCAACGAGAACTACCAGCCCAAGCCGGCCTACGACGCCGTCCACGAGGCGCTCGGCGGCACCAGCGACGGCGGCGGTGACGACGGCGGCGGCGACGACGGGGGCGGTGACGACGGCGGCGGCACCTCGGGTCCCTGCGCCGTCTCCTACTCCGCCGCCAACGAGTGGAACACCGGGTTCACCGGCCAGATCACCGTCACCAACAACGGCGGGTCCGCGCTGAACGGCTGGGAGCTGCAGTTCGACTTCCCCAGCGGTCAGCAGCTCTCCAACGGCTGGAACGCCCAGTGGTCGCAGTCCGGATCCACCGTGACCGCGACCAACACGAGCTGGAACAGCACCCTGGCGGCGGGCGGCTCGGTGAGCATCGGGTTCAACGCCTCGCACAGCGGCAGCAACGCCGAGCCGGAGTCCTTCACCCTCAACGGGCAGTCCTGCAGCGTGTCCTGATTGCCCTGACTCCCTCGACCCCTGCCCGGCGCCCCGGGCACCGGCGGTGACCCGGTGCCCGCGGGCAGGGTGACCGCGGCCGGCCGGACCGCATCCCCCATTCCGGCCGGCCCGGTCACGGCCCCCGCCGCCAGCGGCGGGGGCCGCTTCGCGTGCGCGGCTGCGCACCGGGCGGCGCCGCCGGCCCTATAGGCTCCGGACGCGGGGGCGCACAGTGCCCCGGTGCCAACGCCGAGGCCGCGATGGGGGGATCGTGCCGGAGGAATCGGGCGGGCCGCAGACCGGTCCGGCGCCGTGCTGCGCGGCGCCGCGCAGCAGCGGTGCGGTGCGGAAGCCGCAGGAACCGGTGTCGGCGCCCGGCGCCGCCGCATGCGCCGCGAGCGCACTGCCGCACGACGACGTCGCGCTGCCGGGCGGCGTCTTCGCCATGGGCGACGCCTTCGGCGAGGGCTACGCCGCCGACGGCGAGACCCCGGTCCACGAAGTGGAGGTCTCCCCGCTGCGCATCGGCGCGACGGCCGTCACCAACCGCGCATTCGCGCTCTTCGTCGACGCGACCGGCTACCGCACCGACGCCGAGCGCTTCGGATCCTCGGCCGTCTTCCGCCATGCCGTCAGCGCCCGCCGATCGGACGTCCTGGGCGCCGCGCCGTCCGCACCGTGGTGGCTGGAGGTCGCCGGAGCCGACTGGCGCCACCCCTTCGGCCCGCTCAGCGGGCTGGACGGGCTGGCCGACCATCCCGTCGTACACGTGTCCTGGGCGGACGCGCAGGCCTACTGCGCGTGGGCGGGCCGGCGGCTGCCCACGGAGGCCGAATGGGAGTACGCGGCGCGCGGCGGGCTCGCCGGGCGCCGCTTCGCCTGGGGCGACGACCTTGCGCCGGGCGGGCGGTGGCGGTGCAACATCTGGCAGGGCCGGTTCCCCCACAGCAACACCGGCGAGGACGGATGGCTGGCCACGGCCCCGGTGCGCTCCTATCCGCCCAACGGATTCGGGCTGTTCGAGACGGCCGGCAACGTCTGGGAGTGGTGCGCCGACGCCTTCGACCCGGCCTACTACGCCCGTTCGCCGCGCCGCGACCCGCAGGGCCCCCGGCCGGCCGGCGAGCAGGCGCCGCGGGTGATGCGCGGCGGCTCCTACCTGTGCCACGACTCCTACTGCCACCGCTACCGGGTGGCCGCCCGCACCGGCAACACCCCCGACTCCAGCAGCGGCAACTGCGGGTTCCGCACGGCGGCCCGCGACTGAGCGGCGGCCTCACCCCAGCAGGAAGGCGATCCCCACCAGCACCGGCAGGGTGAGGAACGTCGTCAGCAGCACCGTCTCGCGGGTCATCTCCTGGGCGGTGCGGTAGAGCACGGCGTAGGTGTACATGTTCTGGGCCGTCGGCAGCGCGGCGATCACCACGACCGCGAACAGCTCGGTGCCCTCCAGGCCGAAGCACAGGCTGCCCAGCATCCACGCCGCCGCGGGTTGGACCAGGCACTTCAGCAGCACCGCGAGGGCGACGGGGCCCCGATGCGGGCCGCGGCCGGGAAGCGGGCTGCCGTGCAGCGAGATGCCGAACGCCAGCAGCACCGCCGGCACCGACATCGAGCCGACCAGTTCGAACGGCCGCATCAGCGCGTCGGGCACCGTCCAGCCGCAGGCCGCGACCGCCACCCCGGCCAGGCACCCGATGACCACCGGGTTGCGCAGCGGCGCCGCCAGGATGCGCAGCGGCCCGGTGCGGGAGTCCGGATCGCGGCGGCGCAGGTCCAGGATGGTCAGGCCGATGGGACTCACGGCGACCAGCTGGAACAGCAGCACCGGCGCGACCAGGGACGCGTCCCCCAGCACGTAGGCCGAGACGGGGATGCCCAGGTTGCCGGAGTTGACGTAGGTGGCGCACAGCGCGCCCATCGTGGTCGTGCCCGCGTCCCAGCGGCGCAGCAGGGCCACGGCGGTGAACAGTGCGGCGGCCACCGCCATACTCAGGGCGCTCACCAGCAGCGGTGCGGCCACCAGCATTGACAGGTCGGCGTCGGAGAGGATCTCGAACAGCAGGGCGGGCGTGGCGACGTAGAAGGCGAGGTTGGTCAGCACGTGGCGGCCGTTGTCGCCGAGCACGTCCAGCCGGCCGAGGATGTAGCCGAGGGCGACGATGCTCGCGATCACGCCGAACCCGATCACGACCCCGGTCACGGCGCGTCCCCCCAGCTCCGCTCGCCTGCCGCCGGACGCGGACCGGCCACGGCGTGCCCGGGCCCGCTTGCGAACCCGAAGAGACTAACCGCGGCCGGCCGGGGGCTGCCACGGCGTGGCTCACACTCGCTGCGGCTCCGCCGGAGGGCTCCGCGTTGCGGAATCGGAATGTTTGGCCGCTGCCGACAGTGGCCAACCTGTGCCAAATCGGCACATACCAACGGTATGCAGGCTCTAAGGTGGTGTCTTCTCTTGTTCGGACGGTCAGGAAGGGCACCGGGAGTTGCTGCACCTGAGGGTGATCTCACCGCACGAGCGCACCGACGACGTCCTCGACGTCCTGAAGAACGAGGTCGGGGTGGCGCACGTCGTCGTCTTCAACAGCGCGGCGGTGCAGCCCCCGGGCGACGCGGTCGAGGCCGACCTGGCGCGCGAGTGCGTCGACTCGGTGCTGCTCAAGCTCTCCGCACTCGACATCGACCACACCGGCGCCATCACGCTTGAGGCGCTGGAGACCACGCTGTCCGACACCGCCGATACCGCGCGCGCCGACGCGCCCGGCCACGGTCACGAGGCGGTGGTCTGGGACGAGCTCATCTCCCGCGCCGACGACGACTCCCACCTCAACTGGGTCTACCTGACCTTCCTCACCCTGGGGCTGATGATCGCTGCCGTCGGCGTGGTCACCAACTCCCCGGTCACCGTGGTGGGGGCCATGGCCGTCGCCCCCGACTTCGGCCCGCTCGCGGCTTTCGGGGTGGGGCTCATCGGCCGCCGCTGGGACCTGGTGCGCCAGTCGGCGAGCACCACGGCGATCGGGTTCGGCGTCGCCATGGCCGTCACCACCGTGTTCATGCTGCTGCTGGAGTGGACCGGACTGGTGGCCATCACCGCGCCGGGGCTGAGCGACGAGAGCCAGGTGGACTTCATCTACGACGTCGGACCCTTCTCGCTGATCGTCGCGCTGCTCGCCGGCGCCGCGGGCATGCTCAGCCTGCTGTCGGCCAAGTCGTCGGCGCTGGTGGGCGTCTTCATCTCGGTCACCACGGTGCCCGCCGCCTCCTATGCGGTGGTCGCGGCGACCCTGACCGACTGGACGCGGGCGATCCAGTCGCTGGAGCAGCTCGTCATCAACCTCGTCGGCATCATGATCGCCGCCACCGTCGTGCTGGCCGTGCGCACCCGCCGCGAGCACCGCACCGGCGACGGCCGCCCGCTCAGCCAGCGGTGACCGCCGGCGCGCAGTCGGCGGCACCCGGTTGGCATGTTCACGGGCGCTTCGGGCAGCGGGCCGCGTGGGCAACAGACTCCGCTCCGACCGGAGGAGGAGAGATATGGCAGAGCAGGAACCGAGCAGCCCGCTGAAGGACAAGAACTACAACCTCGTCTGGGTCGTCCAGCAGTCGCTGGAGAACGTCTTCCGGCTGGAGACCTACATCCAGGACGCGGAGAAGCAGGGCGACGACGAGGTCGCCGGCTGGCTGCGCAAGATCCAGGAGAACAACAAGAAGGCCGGTGAGCAGGGCAAGCGCATGCTCGCCCAGCGGCTCCAGGCCGAAGGCGGCTGATCGGCGCTCGCCTTTTCGAGCGCTGCGGCCCGCTGACCCGCGGCCGCCGCCCGGGCGCGCTCCCGCGCCGGGCGGCGGCCGCTCGCATCCGCGCGGCCGGGGGCGGGGGTGCAGACGAGGTCGGACGGGGGATTCGCCGGCATGGGTGCACGCGGGAATGCGGGGACGGGCGAGGGGACGGTCACCGTGGGGGTGGTGGCCGATCCGGTGGCGGCCCCCGCCCAGGTCTCCGAGCAGCTGGCGCGCGACCTGCCCGATCTGCTGGCCGAGCACGTCGACGCCGACCGCCGATGGCGGGCCGACGTCCGCCGCGAGCAGCTGCCGCCCAGCGACGAGGCCCACACCGCGATGATGGACGTGGCCGACGCGCGGATGCGCCGCCACGGCTGGGACTTCGCGGTGTGCGTCACCGACGTCGTCCTGCGCACGGCCGGGCACCCCATCGTGGCCGACGCGAACCGCAGCCGCCGGATCGTGGTCGTCTCCCTTCCCGCCTTCGGCGGCATGGCGCTGCGCCGCAGCGTGCGGGCCGTGGTCGCCCAGCTCATCGCCGACATGGTCAACCCGGCGGCGCGCGTCCAGCTCCCGGGGCGCCCGGCGCGGGGCCGCCGGCTGCCCGTGCTGGCGCGCCGCTTCCAGCGCGTGGCCCCCGAGCAGCCGGGTATCGACACCCGGATCCTGGCCTCCCGCGGCAGGCTGCGGCTGCTGGTCGGCATGGTGCGCGACAACCGGCCCTGGCGGCTGGTGTTCGGCCTGACCGGGCCGCTGGTGGGCGCGTTCGCGTTCAGCGCGTTCTACACGATCAACACCACCGTGTGGCGGCTGGCCACCACCATGGGCGCACTCCGGCTGCTGGCCGCTGTGCTCGGCTCCATGGCCGTCATGGTCCTGTGGCTGATCGTGTACCACGGCCTGTGGGAGCCCTCGCGCGGCAGGCCGCCGGGCGAGCGCGACCAGGCCGCGCTGTTCAACGCTTCGACGCTGCTGACCCTGGGGATCGGTGTGGGCTGCATGTTCGGCGGGTTGTACGGGGTCAACCTGGCGGCGGCGTCGGTGCTGCTCGCTCCCGAGGTCCTGGGCCGGCACGTCGAGGCCGGAGTCGACGCCGGCGACTACCTGGCGGTCGCGCTGCTGGTGACCGCCGCGGGCACGGTCGCGGGCGCAATCGGGTCCGGGTTCGAGACCGAGGACTCCGTGCGCGAGGCCGCCTTCAGCTATCGCGAACGCGCGCGCCGCGAGGTCCTGCACGCCTCCTGGGAGCGGCGCAGCGGCGAGAAGGGCGCGGGGGAGTCCTGCGGTGCGGCAGAGCCCCCCGAAGAGGGGTAGTGCCCTCGGCGGCCCGGCCGCGTCAGCGCTCCGGCGCCGCAGCGGGCGGTGCCCCGTGTGCCGGCTCGGCCGCCTGCGGTCGCGCCGCCGCGGTGCGGCGCTGGTACTGGGCCAGCGCCGCACCGGTGATGATGATCAGCGCGCCGATCGGCTCGTTCCAGGCCAGGTCCTCACCGAGCAGCACGACGCCCGCGCCGATGGCCACGACCGGGGCGACGTAGGTCACGGTCGATGCGACGGTGGCCCCGGCCTCGCGGATGACCCCGTACTGCAGCACGAACGCGAGCCCGGTACCCAGCGCTCCCAGGATCGCGACGGCGGCGAGGGCCTGCGCGGGCAGCGCCTGCGGCACGTCGGTGAACAGCAGCGCGGCGACGGAGATCTGCACGCTGCCGGTGAGCAGCTGGGCGGTGACCAGTTCCAGCGACGAGTGCCCGCTGCCGGCCACGAACCGCCGCAGGTAGGGGGTGCCGATCCCGTAGCCGACGGTCGCGCCCACGGCCAGCAGCATGCCCGCGGCGCCGGCCCCCTCCAGACCCGTCCACACCCCGAAGACGACGAGCACGCCGACGAACCCGATGACCAGGCCCGCCAGCCGGGTGCGCGTAGGCCGCTCGTCGGGGAGCAGCAGCAGCGAGAACAGCAGGACGAAGAGCGGGGTCGCGGCGTTGCAGATGCCGTTCACCGCCGAGGGGATCAGCTGTCCGGCGTAGCCGAAGAGGGTGAACGGCACGACGTTGATGATGAACGCCGTCACCGAAAGGTGGAACCACATCCGCGCGCCGCGCGGAAGGCGGCCTCCGCGCAGCAGCACGAAGCCGGCGAGCGGTATCAGCCCGGTGAGCATCCGGCCGAGCGTGATCTGGATGGGCGGAAGGTACTCGCCGGCGATGCCGATCCACATGAAGCTCGTGCCCCACAGCACCGCCAGCAGCAGGAACTTCAGCCGCCAGCCGAGCGCGGGACGCGGCGAGGCGGGTCCGGCCGGGGCGCGGAGGGCGGGTGCCGGGCGGCGGGGCGGGGAGGCCGATCCGGCCGCGGCGGCGCTGTTCTGCGCGGGGTGGAGGCTCATGAGTCAAGGGATATCGCCGCCACCTGTATTAGGTCTACTTCATTATGCTTAACCGCCGCATTAGCGATGCTCAACCAAAGGCTCGGCCGGGCAGCCGTGCCGAGGCGGGTGCGGCGACGCGGGTGCGGGTTTCGCGGCGCCGCAGCGCGTGAGCTGGGCTTATCCGTCCTCAGCCCCGGTACGCGGTCTGCACCAGCCGGGGCTGGCCGTCCTCCCCCTCCTCGACGCGGTAGCCGTCGCCCTCGGGGGCTGTGTCGAGGATCTCCTGGCGGTAGCGCCGCGCCGTCCGCGGAGTCACGCCCAGGTGCCCGGCGATCTCCTCCTCGGTGATGTCGGGGATCGTCTCCAGCAGGTGGCGCACCTGCTGGCGGCGCTGCTGGGTCGTGGGGCGGGGGGACAGGGGGCGGGCGCTGCGCCGCGGCGCGGGGCCCGGAGAGGGCTGCGGGGCGTCCGCCGCGCGCTGCGCGGGCTCGGACTCGGGCTCCGGCCGGGACTCGGGAGCGGAGGCAAAGGCGGGCTCGGCGGCCGCCGGCTCCTCGGTCGCCTGCTGCGCGTGCGGCGGTTCGGCGGCGGCCGGTTCGGGGGCCGCGCGCGTGCCGCGCTGCGGCTGTGCGGGCTCGGCGGCGCCGGCCTCCGAGGGCCGGGAGGCGGCGGGGGAGACCGGCCCCGGTTCCTGGAACACCGGCGTGTGCGCTCTCTCGCCGCTCCCGGCCGCGGTCGCCGGGCCGCCGGCCTGCTCGCCGCCGGCGGTCTGCTCGCCGCCGGCCTGCTCACCGCCGGTCTGCTCGCCGTCGGCGGCGGGTCGCCGGGACGCGTGGCCGTCGGCGCCGCCGTCAGGCTCCGGGATGGCCACGGCCTCCCACCTTGCCGGTTCGGCGGCCGCGGGCGCCGCGGGTCGCGCGGCCGGCTCGCCGAGCAGGACGCGGGCCTCCTCGGCGCTCATGGCCACCCGCGAAGCGGTCATGGCGCGGATGATGCGGAACGCGGTGGGCAGGTCGTAGCCGTTGTCCAGCATCCACTTCAGGTGGCGCGGGGTCGCCCGCCGCCAGCGGCGCGCGTACTGCTCGCGCAGCATCGCGTAGGCGAGCTGCCGCTGCTGCTCGCGCTCCAGCGCATCCGGATAGGAGGTGATGCCCGAGCCCAGCATCAGCCGGGCGACCTTGAGGGTGGAGACGGGGTGGGCGATCCAGCGCCCGGCCGGGATGCGGTCGGCGGGACCGCCGTGGGCGAGCCCGGCCAGGTGGCGCACCCACGCGGCCACGCCCTCGGCGATGAGGATGATGACCACCGGCGGCCCTGCGTGGCCGAGGTAGGAGGAGGTGGTCCCCTCGCCCTGGGCGACGTTGAGCACGATGGTGATCGCCGAGAGCCCGTAGGCCGACCATCGGTTGAGCGGGTGGCGGCGGCCCTGCCACTCCATGACCAGGTCCATCGCCAGGAAGTAGACGATGACGGCGTCGATGCCCAGCGGGAACAGGAACCGCAGGTCGCCGCCGTTGATCGCGGTGAGCTTGGTGTCGGCCAGCCAGGTCGCCGACTCGTACAGGGCGGCGTAGCTCATCGTGAAGGCGACGGTGATCAGCGTCAGCGCGGTCGCGGCGATGATCGCGGTGGCCACCAGGTAGCCGGTGTGCAGGCCGGAGCCGGTGGCGGTGCGGGGGGTCCGCCGAGCGAGCAGGGCGCGCAGGCCGGCGATGGCGAGCACCACCACGGCGAGCGCGGCCGCGGCGATCACCCACCACGGCACGTGGGACGTCCACGCAGGCATCAGGTCTCAACTCCCGAATCAGGGCACACAGCACTGAACCCACGCGAGTCTGGCAGAGTCGGGTCTCGGTTGCGTGACCGGACGGCCACGGCAGGCGTCCGTGCTGCGGGTGCGAGTGTGCGGCGGGGCGGCCGGTCGCGGCGTCGTCCCCGGTGGTCGGCGGCGCACTGCGCCGTGCCCGCCCGGCGGGATCCCAAGGTCCGATCGGCGAGGGGGTCCGCGGGCCGCGGCGGCGAGCGGCCGGTGGCGTCGGAATCGCCGGTTTCCGCGACAGCATAGCCACCTCCCGGACTGCGGCGCCCGGTCGGGTTCGCTCCGCGCGCCGCCCCGGCGCGGTGGCCGCCCGGGTTTTCCCGACCCGCCCGCGGGTAGCCGCCGCGCCGAAAGCCGCTGCGCCTCCCGTTCGCGAGGAGCCACTCATGTCAGCAGGTCAGACGCCCGATCCCTATCCGAGCTTCGACACGATGCCGATCGGCGGCCGATGGCGGCCGGGCGGTTCGGGGCGGACGGCCGCCGACGTCAATCCCTATGACGACGCCGTGCTCACCGAGATCGGCCTGGCCGGCGCCGACGACGTCGACACCGCCTTCCGCGCCGCGGCGGAGGCCCAGCGCGCCTGGGCCGACACCCCCGGCGGAGAGCGCGCCGAGGTGTTCCTGCGGGCGATCTCGGTCATGGAGGCGCGCAAGGAGGAGATCGTCGACTGGCTCGTCGCCGAAACCGGCGGCGTGCGCCAGCGCGCCGAGTTCGAGTGGGGCCTGGTGCGCGCCGGCATGGCCGAAGTGGTCTCCTACCCGACGCGTGTTTCCGGGCGCATCCTGCCCGGCACGGTCCCCGGCAAGGAGAACCGGGTCTACCGCCAGCCGCTGGGCGTCGTGTCGGTGATCAGCCCGTGGAACTTCCCGTTCCAGCTCTCGCACCGCTCGGTGGCCCCGGCGCTGGCGCTGGGCAACGCGGTCGTGCTCAAGCCGGCCGGCGACACCCCCGTCACGGGCGGTCTCCTGCTCGCCCGCGTCTACGAGGAGGCCGGCCTGCCGCCCGGCCTGCTCAACGTGGTCGTCGGCAAGAGCAGCGAGATCGGCGACCCGCTCGTCACCCACGAGCTGTCCCGGCTGATCTCGTTCACCGGGTCGACGCCCGTGGGCGAAAGCATCGCCCGCAAGGCGCCGCTGAAGCGGCGGGCGCTGGAGCTGGGCGGCAACGGCCCGCTGGTCGTCCTCGGCGACGCCGACGTGGAGCGCGCGGTCGACGCCGCCGCCTTCGGCTCCTACTACCACCAGGGCCAGATCTGCATGGCGACCAACCGGGTCGTCGTGGACTCGGCGGTCCACGACGACTTCGTCGACCGGCTGACCGAGCGCGCCCGCAGTCTGCGCACCGGCGACCCCGCGGATCCGCGGACCGGCATCGGCCCCGTGGTCAACGACAGCCAGCGCGACGGCATCCTCGACAAGGTCGCCCGGGCCGTGGACGACGGCGCCGACCTGGTGCTCTCCGGCGAGCCCGGCGGTCCCGCCGGCCGGGTGATCCCGCCGCACCTGCTGGTGGGCGGCAACGACGTCGCCACGGCCGCCGAGGAGGTGTTCGGCCCGGTGGTGACGGTGGTGCGCGCCGAGGGCGACGAGCACGCGCTGGAGTTGGCCAACGCCACCGAATACGGCCTCTCCAGCGCGGTCTACACGGCCGACGCCGAGCGGGGCGTGCGCTTCGCGCAGCGCGTGCAGGCGGGGATGACCCACGTCAACGACACCACCGTCAACGACGAGCCCAACACGGCGTTCGGCGGCGAGAAGGCATCGGGGATCGGCCGATTCGGCGGCGACTGGGCGATCGAGGAGTTCACCCGCGACCACTGGGTGAGCGTCCAGCACACCTACCGCGACCTCCCGTTCGGCGCGGGCTGAGCCCGAGGCGAGGCCGCGGCGCCGCCGGGCCGCGCGCCCGCGGCGCCCGGCGTCCGATCGGGCTGGTTTCGGGTTAGTTCGGCTTCATAGGCGGCGGGGCACCGTATTAGGATCCCTTCATGCTCAGCGTCGACCGCCTGCGCACCCTCCACGCCATCGCGGCCCACGGGTCGCTCAACGGAGCGGCCGAAGCGCTGCACGTCACCAGCTCGGCCGTCTCCCAGCAGCTGTCGAAGCTGGAACGCGAGGTCGGGCAGTCGCTGGTGGAGCGCAACGGGCGCGGGGTGCGGCTGACCGAGGCGGCCCGGATCCTCGTGGAGCACACCGGGCAGATCCTCTCCCTCGTGCAGCAGGCCGAGGCCGCCGTTGAGTCCCACCGGGGCGAGATCGTCGGGACCCTGGAGCTGTCCTCCTTCGCCTCGGGCGCGCGCGGGCTGGTCACCCCGGCACTGGCCCTGCTCGCCCAGGCTCACCCCAAGCTGCGGGTGCACCTGAGCGAGCTGGAGCCCGACGACAGCATCCCCGCGGTGGCGCGCGGCGACTCCGACATCGCGCTGGCGGTCGACTGGGAGGGCTCGCCCATCGCGCTGCCCAAGTCGATGGTCAAGGCGCCGATCATGGTCGACGTCGCCGACGTCGCGCTGCCGGCGAGCCACCCGCTGGCGCACCGGGAGCTTTTGGAGCTCGACGAGGTCGTCGCGGAGCCGTGGATCAGCTGGGGCAAGGGGTCGATCTGCCACGACTGGCTGGAGGGCGTGCTGCGCGCCCGCGGGATCGAGCCGACGATCGCCCACAGCGTCGAGGAGCACCAGACCAAACTGACGATGATCGCCGCAGGGCTCGGCGCGGCGGTGATGCCGCGGCTCGGGCTGGGGCCGGTACCCGAGGGCGTGCGGCTGGTCCCGGTGCAGCCGGCGCTGGTCCGCCAGGTCTTCGCCTTCTGGCGCAAGGACGCCGCGCGCCGCCCCGCGATCACCGCCGCCGTCCGCAAGCTGCGCGAGGCCGCCGCCGAGCACGGCTGACACCGCGTCGTGTGCTTCCCGCGGGTGTGCGGGGAGCCGTGAGGCGCCGTCTTCCCTCCTCGCTTATGCCGGGTTAAAGAACGGCGGGCGCGCCGGTTTCCCAGGCACCCACCGGGCATCACCCGGGGCGGCTGCCAGCGGGGTTGCGGCAATGGGTGCGTTTCGCATAGCGCGGCCCGCCCGTCGGCCCGCCGCCACCCCATCGGGGACGCTGCGCGTCACATGCTCGCTTGCCGCCGAACGCACGCTGAACCTGTCGGGCGGAGCCGTGGTGACCGGCTTCTTAAACAGGTCGTAGACGCGCTCCGCACGCCCGCTCACTCGCGTCGGCCGCGCGCCGCGGGCGGGTATCGGCCTCCCCGCTGCTTCGCGGCGCCACCGGAGGTGCTGGAATGTCCGCCATGAGAACTCTGGCCAAGGCCGCGGCGTTCGCGGGGCGCTGGTTCGGCCTGCTGATCCTGGCGAGCGCGCTGCTGGGCCTGCTCGTCCCCGACCAGGCCGCCCGGCTGACCCCCGCGATCAGCGTGCTCCTGGGCGTCATCATGTTCGGCATGGGCCTGACCCTGCGGCCCTCCGACTTCGCGATCGTGTTCACCCGGCCGCAGGCGGTCGTGCTCGGCCTGGTCGCCCAGTTCACGATCATGCCGCTGGTGGGCTGGGGGCTGGCCGAGCTGCTGCAACTGCCTCCACTGCTGCTGGTGGGCATGGTGCTGGTGGGCGCCGCCCCGGGCGGAACGGCGTCCAACGTCATCGTCTACCTGGCGCGCGGAGACGTGGCGCTGTCGGTGGCGATGACCTCGGTCTCCACCCTGCTGGCGCCCTTCCTCACCCCGCTGCTGGTGCTGTGGCTGGCCGGCTCGACGCTGCCCGTCGACGCCGGCGACCTGCTGGTGTCCATCCTGCAGATCGTCCTGGTCCCCGTGGTGCTGGGCATCGTGGTGCGCGCGCTGTTCTCCAGGCTGGTGCAGAAGGTGCTGCCGGTGCTGCCGCTCGTCTCGGTCACGGGCATCATGATCGTGGTGTTCGCCGTGGTGGGCGCCAACGCCGACGCTTTGCTGGCCACCGGCGCCCTGGTGGTGCTCGCGGTCGTGCTGCACAACCTGATCGGCTTGGCCTTGGGCTACGGGGCCGGCAAGGCCGTCCGCCTGCCGGAATCCGCCCGGCGCGCCGCCTCGATCGAGGTCGGCATGCAGAACTCCGGCCTGGCGGCGGCGCTGGCCACCACGCATTTCGAGCCGCTGGCCGCGCTTCCGGCGGCGCTGTTCTCCGTGTGGCACAACATCTCCGGGGCCCTGGCCGCCTCCTACTGGGCCCGACGCAGCGGCGGCGCACCCGGCGCCGGCGGCCCGACCCCGGGGGCGCGCAAGCGCGCGTCCTGACCCGCCCCGTGCGGCGCGCAGGGCGCGCCGCACGCGGCTCCGTATTCGGACCTCCCCTATCCGACGGAATCTCCGCCCGTGTTCGGCCACCACGTCCCGGTGCCCGGTGCGCCGTCCGCCGGCCGAGGAGCCCCGACAGGGCTGAGTAGCATGCGACCGTGGGCCGCCGGTGAGGGAGCGGTCCCCTCGCCGAGTGGGAGGCACCAGCATGGTCCGGCCGAATTCCGCTGCGCCGTTCCTGTGGGCGCTGCGCGTCACGGCTGCCGTCCAGGCCGCGCTCATCGCCGTGGAGTTCGCAACGGCGGGTCAGTTGCTGATGGACCGGTCGGGCGCCCTGCCCGTGCACGCCGGAACGGCGCTCGCGGTGCACGTCGCCGGGGGCGCGCAGCTGGTCGCCGCAACTCTGCTCGTCCGCCCGGGAGGCGGCCCGGTGTGGCCCGCGGTTCTCAGCGCCGCGGCGTTGGCCACCGGGTTCGCCCAGGCCTACTTCGGCAGCCACCTGATGCTCGACTGGCACGTGCCCACTGCGCTGCTGCTGGTCGCCCTGGTGGTGGCCGTCCTCGTCGGCTCCTGGCTGCTCCCGGTGCGGCGCGCCGGGCGGTGAGGCTCCGCCGCGCATCCCGGGCGCGCCGCCGCCCCGTGTGAGCTGCGGTCCGGGGGGTAGAGGGGTGCCGCTGCAACCGACCGAGGAGTTTCCATGACGATGCCCGAGGAGTCCGGCAAGAAGACGTCGGACACCGACCAGGTCCTCCCCGAGGAGGGCGACCAGAGCGAGGGGGAGCCCGACACCCGCCGCGAGCTGGAGGCCGAACTCCAGGACGCGATGGAGGAGACCGGTACCAGCCGCGACGACTTCGAGGAGCAGTGACCGCGGCCGGGCGAACCGCGCGCGGCGCCGGCGCCCGGCCGCCGGTTCCTGCAGCAGGAGGAGGGGGAGGGCGCCGCCTGCGCGCCCTCCCCCTCTCAGCCGGGAACCCCGGCGGTGATCGCGGCCGCTATGCGGCGCTGCAGGTCAGCTCGGGAGCCCCGTTCGCGCCGCTGTGAGAGCCGGTGAACCCGAAGTTCGTGTTCTCACCGGCGCCGAGGCTGCCGTTGTAGCCGGCGTCCTCGACCGTGTACACGCCGCCGCTGCCGGAGACCTCGGCGTTCCATGCCTGGTCGATGCTCTGGCCGTCCGGGAAGTCGACGGTCACCGTCCAGCCGCTGATGGCGGAGGCGGCCGTGACGGTCACGCTCGCCTGGAAGCCGGTGGACCACTCGTTGGCCACGGAGTACTCGGCCTGGCACCCGTCACCCGGCTCGGGATCGGGGGTGGGCTCCGGGTCGGGCGTGGGCTCGGGGTCCGGATCCGGCTCGGCTCCGGCGGCCACCGCCATGTCATAGGCGCGCTGGGGCACGAACTCCCCGGCCGAGGCGATGCATCCGTCGGCCTCGCCGGGCAGCTTGACCCACAGGAACGCGTCGATCATGGCGTTGCCGGTGTTCGTCGTGCTCTCGGTGCCGATCGCGCGGCCTTCGGGGTCGCACCACTCCGAGCCCAGGGGGCCGTTGCCGTTGCGGCTGGTGTCGATGACCGCGCGCAGGTGGGAGTGGCCGGTGGCGGCGATGACCTGCTCGGCGTAGGAGACCTCGTCGGAGGTCCAGTTGTAGTTGGACACGTTGGTCGAGATGCCGTGGGCGCTGTTGGCGATGTCGGCGCCGTTGAGGCGCGAGGCGATCTCACCGGGGGAGTGCCAGGCGGAGTGCCCGGCGTCGAAGTACACGCGCGCCTGCGACGAGCCCGCCATGAGCGCCTTGCCCGCGTAGGCGATGGAGTCCATGACCTGGTTCTGCTGGCCCTGGTCCATGCAGTTGCTCATCAGGGACAGCACGTCGGGCTCCACGACGATCGTGGCCGGGCGGCCTTCGAGCCCGGCGGCGACCTGGTCCACCCAGGACCGGTAGGCGGAGTGGTCGGGCGCGCCGCCGCCGCTGTGGTTGCTGCAGTCGCGGTTGGGGATGTTGTAGACGACCAGGATCGGGGTCTTCCCGGCCGACTGGGCGGCCCCGACCAGCGCGTCCACCTGGCCCCGTACCTCGTTGGGGTTGTACTGGGTGAACCAGGTGCCCTGCGGGACGTCGGCGATCCGGTTGGCGATGACGTCGGCGCGCGAATCGTTCGGGTTGTTGCGCACCCACTGCGCCGAAGCCATGTCCGGGTTGACGTAGAACTCCGACTCGGCGGCCGAGGCGGGAGTTGGGCCGGCTGCCACCGCAGCGGCCAGGACGAGCGCGGCGCCGAGTATCGGGCGCACTGATTTTCGGAACATGCACGAAGTCCTTCGTCGTTGCAGCGGCCCCCGTGGACGGTGGTGCGCCCGCGTCAATGGGAGCGCTCCCACACGCTGGACCATAAAGCAGCGGGAGCGTTCTGTAAAGAGCCGGAAACATCCGGTCACCGGGGGACAAGGGTGTCCGGGCAGGCAGACGGGGCGTCCCGGTGCCGGCGGCCGGCTGCGACCGCGCGGACCGGCGGACGTTCGGCGGGTGCCGCGCGCCGGCAGCACAGCGGGGCCTCACCGATCGGCGGAGGAGTCCCGCGAAGCGGAGCGGGCGCGCACGACCAGCACCGCCATGGCGATGTCGAGCGGCAGGACGAAGGCGCACAGCGCACCGAGCGCGGCGGCCACGGTCGTGGCGCCGTTGACGGCGGCGTACACGGCCGCGCCGGCGAGGAACGCCGTGAAGACGAGGTTCACCACCAGAGCCCTGACCGGGTTCCCGCCCTTCTCGCCGCTGCCGCCCACAGTGTCCACCCTTCGCTTCTCTCACCCGCCCCGCGGAGCGCGGCAGCGGTCATCCCGAACAGACTGCACGATCCGGGCACGCGCCGGCGCCCGACCGCCCGTCACAGCGGTGAGTGGCGCCGGTACTCGCCGATCCACAGGTGGGGTGCGCAGCGGTGGAGGTGCGCCGCCATCTCGCGGTAGTCCTTGATGCCCCTGACACTGAACCGCAGGCGGGACCCGGGCAGCCCGGGGACGGGCGGGGGTTCGTCGCGGGTGAGGCGCTGGTGGGTGGCGAACGGCTCCTGCCCGGAGACCGAGCCGGGGTCGTGCAGAAACACCTCGACGGCATACATGTGCTTGCCGTTCTCGGTGGTGAGGAAGCGCATGAGCTCCTGGCCGAGCCGCGCACCCAGGCCGGCCTTGAAGGTGCGCCTGCTCTCCCGCCAGCTCCCGCCCACCGCCCGGATCTGCGGCCAGTCGACCCGCTCGGCACTCCGCCGGGTGACGAACCACAGCCCGGTCCGGTCCGCGGCCAGCCCGTGCGTACGCGACGAGGCGGCGACGCCGGCGATCGCCGGCAGGCTCAGCAGACCGCACGCGATGGCGATGACGAGGGCGATGGTGCGTTCCGGGCCGGCCGCGCCGCCCGTGAGGAAGCGCTCCGGCCAGGCGGCGCCGAGAGCCGCACAGCAGGTCATCAGGATCAACACGGCTGTACCCGCCAGCGAGCGCCCCATTCCGCTGCGTCCGAGGTTCACGAAGGCGGCGTCGGCGGCGGGCCGGGAACGGCCGGTCTCCTCCGATCTGGGCACCCGGTCCACGGGGATCGGTCCTTTCGCCGGGTGCGGTGTCCATGGTGGGACTCGCCGGTCCGGGCGCGGGTTCCCGCAGCCCGGGCCGTGGCGCGCAGCGGCCTCGGCTGCGGCGCACGGGACACCCGATACACGCTCAGCGCAGCCGCTCGGCCTCGCCCGGCCGGACCACGCGGGAGCAGTTGCCGCGCGTGGCCTTGACGATCTCCCCGTTGGCGCGGTCGCTGCGGCGCACCCACTCCTGCGCGTCCTCGGCGCTGCGGCCGCCGGCGATCTGGCGCTCGACCAGGCGCGCCTCGCGCGTGGTGTCGTCGGCATCGACGTACCACAGGTCGTTCAGCAGGGCCCGGACCTCGCGCCACAGCGGGGCGTCCTCGGCGAGGTAGTTGCCCTCGGTCACCACCAGCCGCACTCCCGGCTCGACGATCAGCCGCGCGGCCACCGGCTCGTCCAGCGTCCGGTCGAAGTCGGGTGCGTAAACGGGGGACTCGCCGACCGCGTGCAGGCGCCGCAGCAGCGCCAGGTAGCCGCGCACGTCGAAGGTGTCGGGAGCGCCCTTGCGGTCGCGGCGGCCCAGCCGCTCCAGTTGCGCGTTGGACAGGTGGAACCCGTCCATCGGCAGGTAGGCGGCGGTGCCCGGCCCCTGCGCGGCGCACACCTCGTCGACCAGATACCGCGCCAGCGCGGACTTGCCGGCTCCCGGCGGCCCCGCCAACCCGAGGAACGCCCGCGACGCCGCCCGTGCCGCCATCCCACCGGCCTCGGCGGCCAACTCCTCAAGCATGGAAGCAACCCTAAGGCCTGGTATCCGGCGGATTCCGCACGTCCGGCCCTCAGGCGCAGGCCCGCCCGGCGGACGCATGGTCGAGCGCGCGGGTGTTAGTGGAACGGTACGGCCGCACCGCCGTCGATCGAGCCAGGGGGCACCATGGACGCCGCGACGACGATCCGCGACTCGTTCCGGCGGCTGCCCGACGCCGCCGCGCTCGACCCGCTGCTGGAGCGGGTGGGCGACGCCCGGTTCGTGCTGCTGGGCGAGGCATCCCACGGGACCTCGGAGTTCTACGGGTGGCGGGCGGCGATCACCGAGCGGCTCGTGCGCGAGAAGGGCTTCTCGCTCATCGCGGTCGAAGGCGACTGGCCCGACTGCCTGCACGTCCACCGCCACCTCGCCGACCGCCCCGACGCGGCGGAGGACACCGCCGCGGTACTGGAGGGGTTCGCGCGCTGGCCGCGATGGATGTGGGCCAACGAGGAGATCCTGGGCCTGCTGCGCCGCCTGCGCGAACGCAACGCGCAACTGCCGCCCGAGGAGCGCACCGGGTTCTTCGGCCTGGACGTCTACTCGCTGTGGGACTCGCTGCAGGCCGTGCTGGACTATCTCCGCGAACACGAGCCCGACCAGGTCGGCGCCGCGATGTCGGCCTACCGCTGCTTCGAGCCCTACGCCGGCGACGAGCGGGCCTACGCACGCTCCACCGCGCTCGTCCCGCCCGGATGCGCCGACGAGGTGGCCTCGCTGCTGACCGGCATGCGGCAGGGCGCCATGGCCGCGGAGACGGGCTCCGCCGGGACCGCCGGGGACGCGGGCGGATCGGCGGAGCGCCTGGCCGCGGTGCAAAACGCCGAGGTCGTCGCCAACGCCGAGCGCTACTACCGGTCCATGATCGGCGGCGGCACCGGCGCTTGGAACATCCGCGACACCCACATGGCCGACACCCTGGAGCGGCTCGTCGACCACTACGGGCGCGGCGCCAAGGCCGTGGTCTGGGCGCACAACACCCACATCGGCGACGCGCGGGCCACCGACATGGCGGCGGCGTCCATGGTCAACCTGGGCCAGCTGATGCGGGAGCGCCGTGCGCACGAGGGCGTGGTCGCGGTGGGTTTCGGCACTCACAGCGGTACCGTGATCGCCGGCCGGCACTGGGGCGCCGACCCCGAACCGATGACCGTGCCGCCGGCCCGCGCCGGAAGCCTGGAGGACCGCCTGCACGGGGTCCTCCACGGAGGCGCCGCGATCGCCGTCTTCCCCGAATCGGGCGAGCCGCCGGAGTGGGCGGCGCGAACGCTGGACCACCGGGCGATCGGCGTCGTCTACCGCCCCGCGTACGAGGCGTGGAGCAACTACGTGCCCACGGTGGCGGGAAGGCGCTACGACGCGTTCGTGCACTGCGACCGCACCAGCGCCGTGCACCCGCTGCACCGCGCCGAACCGGCGCCGCGCGAACCCGAGACCTATCCCAGCGGAGTGTGAGGCGCGCCCGGAGCGCGCCGCCGCCGCGATTCGCGGGAAGGAAGCGAGGAGGAGATGACACGCGGTCAAGGAGACAAGCCCCCGCGCGGCAGCCACGACCGGCCCCGCAGCGCGCTGAACCTGCGGCTGGCCTTGGCCGTGCTGGGCATCCTCATCTGCGTCCCGCTGGGTGTGACGGCCTGGGTCACCGGTTTCACCGCCGTGGCGGTCATCCTCTGGGTGCTCGCGCTGATCGGCGTGCTCGACATCGCTGTCGTCCTCTGGCGGCGAAGGCAGCGGGGACCGGGCCACCGTTCGCTGTTCGAGTGAGGGCCGGCCCGGACCCCGCCGGGCCTACGTCCTGTTTAAGAAGCCGGACACCACAGCGGCTGCGGCCATGGGGCTGTGCTGCGCGAAGCGCTGTGCGCCGGCTTGCCGCCGAGCGCACGGCGCACCATTACGCCGGAGGACCGCCCCCATGGCACGGCTCCACCCGCCAAGCTCAGCGTGCGCTCGGCGGCAAGCTGTGCTCGCGCTACGCGAACCGCACCCATTGCCGCAACCTCGATGGTGGCCGCCCCAGGTGGTACCCGGTGGGTTCCTGGAAAGCGGCGCCCCCGCCATTCTTAAACACGACCTAGTCCTGCCGGCGGGCCATGGCCTGCAGCAGCTGCGCGAACGCGTGTCCGCTGACGCGGTCGCCCCATCCTTCCTTGGCCTCGCTGCCCACGCTGGCGCGGACCCGGCGCAGGGCCTCGGCGGTCTCGTCGCCGTACCGGCCGTCGACTCCGTACTCGGGGAGGCTGCCGCCGGCCTTGAGGATGAGCGACTGGAGCGCGATCACGTGCTCCTTCTTCCCGGTGGCCTCGCCGTCGCCTTTGCGCAGGTTGATCAGGGACATGTCGTCGTCTCCTCCTCGGGTGGGCATGCCGTCGCGGACCCAGGTGTGCAGCTCGTCGCCGGGGCAGGTGGTTTCGTTGACGTCGCGGTGGCCTTTGGCGGCCAGGCGCCGCCCGGCCCGCTCGCAGGCTTCGTCGTAGAGCGCGCGGACGGCGGCCTTGGCTGCGGGGGTGGGATTGTTCTGGCCGATGTAGCAGACGCCGATGCCGCTGCGGTTGTGGCCGACGGCGTGCGCCCCGACGACCAGCCAGCCGCGCCCTTCGTAGGCGGTTCCGGAGTCGTCGACGAGCATGTTGTAGCCGATGTCGGACCACCCGCGCCCGTCCATGTGGAAGTCCTGGATGGCGCGGACCGACTGCGTGGTGGGCCCGGCGGAGTGGTGCACGATGAACTCGGTGCGCGCGTCCCATGAGACGTACTCGCGGTTGCGGGGCGGGCGCGCTCCCCACTCCGACCGGTCGACGATGCCGACCTCACTGTCTGTTCTCGTCATGGCAAGACTCTGGCACCCCAGGGCGACCGATCGCACACGTTCCGCAGATTCCGCAGATGACGGGCACCCCGACCGGGCCGCCAGGTCGGGTCCGCGGCCGCCGCGCGGTCCCGTCGCAGCCTGACGGGAGTCTTCCGCGCAGTGCACGGGTCCGCCGCGGATGATCCGGGCGCTATGTGTACTCTTGCCCGAATCCCCCGATACCGCCAGGAGGTACACGTGTCCGACCGAGACCTCCGTCCGGACATCCAGGCCGCGCGGGACCGCATGAGCTACCGGCCCAATCGCGAGATCGACGCCCTGGCCGACCACCTCTGGGCGGGCGAGCAGGTGGCCCTGCTCGCGGGAGGGCGGTACGACGGGACGGACGACGGGTTGCTGGCGCTGACGAACCGGCGGCTGCTCTTCCTCTACGAAGGGTGGGGGTCCCGGACCGCGCGGACGTTCGATCTGGGCGAGATCTCCTCGGTGCGGTGGTCGAGCGGGATCATGTCGGGGGAGCTCGCCGTCTACGCCTCGGGCGACGAGGCGGTCTTCGACAAGGTGATGAAGGACGACGGCAGGGCCATGGCCGATGCGGTCGACAACGCCGTCGCCGGCGGCGGCCCGCCGCACGCTCCCGCACCGTCCCCCGCCCAGCAGTGGTGGCCGCAGGCGCACGCTCCGCATCCCCCGGCCCCGCCGCATCCGGCAGCGGCACGGCCGGCGCCCCCGCACCCGGGCTACGCGCACGCGCATCAGCCGCCACAGCAGGCCCCCGCCGATCCGCTGCCGCACGTGCCGTCGTTCGACCTCGTGCGGATCCTGCGCGACCGCGGCGTTTTGACCCCCGACGAGTTCCTCGGCATCGTGCAGCGCCTGTAGCGGTGGTGCGGGGCGCCGCCCGGCGGCGCGCCGCGGCACGCGCGGCACCGCCGCCCGCGCAGGCTCTCGGCGGGTGATCCCCGCGGTCGGACGCGGACCCGCATCGGCGTGCTCCCGGATGGGCACTGCGGGGCGGCCGGCGCTGCGGCGATTCGGCGGAGCGGATCGGGGAAGCGGCCCGGTGGCCGGTCCGCGACCGGGTGCCGGCCGCCCGCCGCGCACCCGGTACCGCGCCTCCACCCGCTTCCGAGTGCACCAGGAGCCGCCTCATGAGCGCCCAGCCCAGCCCCGTCTCGCAGCCCCAGGCCTTCCGGCCGCAGCGCGTCATCGTCACCGGCGCCGATTCCGGGATAGGCAAGTCCACCGCCAAGGCACTGGCCGCTCCCGGGCGCCAGATCGCGCTGACCTGGCACGAGGACTCCGACGGCGTCCAGCGCGCCGCCGAGAACGTGCGCAACGAGGGCGCCGAGGCCCGCGTGTACCGGCTCGACCTCACCGACCCCACGTCGGGCGCCGCGGTGGTCGACGAGGCGGCCTCGGCCATGGGCGGCGTCGACGCCCTGGTGCTGTCCTCCGGCACCGGATCCGCGGAGCCCCTGCTCGACATGGACTACTCCACCTGGCGCCACGTCGTGTCCGTCGACCTCGACGGCGCGTTCTGCTGCCTGCAAGCGGGCGCGCGCCACATGGCGGCCGCCGGCACGGGCGGCCGGATCGTGGTGATCACCTCGGTCCACGAGCACGCACCGCGAGTGGGCGCGGCTCCCTACTGCGCGGCCAAGGGCGGAGCGGGCCTGCTGGCCAAGGTCGCGGCGCTGGAGCTGGCGGAGTACGGCATCACGGTCAACGCGGTGGCGCCCGGCGAGATCGCGACGCCCATGACCGGGCAGGAGGACGAGTCGGTGCTGCAGGGCAAGCGCCGCCCCGGCATTCCCGTCGCCCGCCCCGGCGACGCGCGCGAGGTCGCCTCCATCGTGGCCTTCTTGTGCGGACCCGACGCCGGATACGTCACCGGCGCCTCCTGGACCGTCGACGGCGGCATGCTCCAGATGGGCCCGCAGGCCGGCTCCCACCTGGGCAGCGACGACTGGCGCCGCCCGTAGTCGCCGCTGCCGCGCAGGCGGCCGCACACCGCCGGGCCGGGAGACGTTTGCGCGGGGCCGCGTCCGGTAGTCCTCAGGGCATGACGCGGCGGCGGAAGGGAGTGTCCATGCTGATCCGGTCAGCCCTGCAGGGCTCGGTGGCGGGAGCGCTGGCGACGGGGGCCATGACGGCGGCGTTCGAGGCCGGGCGCAAGCAGGGCAGCCACCGCCACCCGCCCAAGCACATGATCCGCGCCCACCTGCCCGGCGGCCATCCCGGCAGGCCCCGCAAGGGCGAGAACGCGGTCACGGGGATCGCCCACCTGGGCTTCGGAACGGTCGCCGGCGCCCTCTTCGGTGCCGTGACCGGCCGCCGCAGGCCGCCGCGGACCCTGGGCGTCGCCTACGCGCTGGCCGTCATGCTCGCCGGCTACCAGGGGTGGGCGCCGAGGATCGGCGCGCTCCCGCCGCTGGCGCAGGACCACCCCGCCCGCGCGACCACCCTCACGGCGGCGCACCTCATCTACGGCTGGACCCTCGCCGCCGCCCTCCGCCGCATGCGCCGTTCCGACTGAGCCCGCTGACGCCCACCGCCCCACCGGCCACTACGGTCGGCCCCGGCGCGGATACGGTCGGTCCGCCCGCAGCACCTCGGCGAACTGCGCGGGTACGGGCGCGTCCAGGAGGCCGCGGGGCGTGCCCCGCGGTGCCCAGGCGGGCAAGGCCCGGGGCCGGCTCGGGCAGCAGCGCGGCGCCGCCCCGCGGGCGCAGCGAGACGAGCATTGTTCAGCCGTTTTCCGGCCCTTAGAATCCCCGGCATGGGCTGGTGTGGGTCGGGCGCTGGTGCGCCCTCGTCCTCGCGGACACGCCCTACCCGATGGCGGTCCACGTTCCCGGCCCGCCGGCCGCGGTCGGCCCGGCGGCGCCGGAAGGAACCGCCCCGGTCATCGTCCCCGCGTTGGGTGCGCTGTTCCGGCGGCGCGCCACCGCCGCCGGCGCCCTCGCCCGGCGGTGCACGGGCATCGCCACCCGATGCTGTTCCCCCTTACCCCGGCGTCGGTGCCGGGGCCTTCGCCAGCGGGGTGGCGTTCCTCGCGGCCGGCGCGCCGACCCGGCCGCACCCCGATCGCCCCGGCGCGGAGATCGCGGAGTTACGGCAGGAGTACGACAAGCGGTTCGGGGCCGGCGAGCGGCGGGGCGCCACGGTTGTCCGGCACGTCCGCGAAACCACGAGGAGAATCCGGCATGACCGCCGACCCCACCGCACCGACCATCGCGCCGGAGCTCCGCGAGCGGCTGCATGAGCTGTACAAGCACCTGCACCGCCACCCGGAGCTGTCCATGCAGGAGCACCGCACCGCCGAGCTGATCGACCGGCACATGAGCGGCCTGGGGTACCGCACCTTCCCCTGCGCCGGCACCGGCGTGGTGGCCGTTCTGGAGAACGGCGACGGCCCGGTCGTGGGGTTCCGCGCCGACATCGACGGTCTGCCGGTGGCCGAGGAGACCGGCCTCGACTACGCCTCCACCGACCGCGGCGTCCGCGACGGCGCCGAGGTGCCGACGATGCACGCCTGCGGCCACGACACCCACATCGCCTGCGCCATCGGCGCCGCCACCCTGCTGGCCGACGCGCGCGAGTCCTGGGCGGGCACCGTGGTCTTCCTCTTCCAGCCGGGCGAGGAGACCGCGGTGGGCGCCCGCGCCATGGTCGACGACGGCCTGTGGGACCGCGCGCCCCGCCCGGAGATCGTCTACGGGCAGCACGTGTGGTCGGGCCGCGCCGGGACCGTGGAGATCACTCCGGGGCCCGCCATGTCAATGGCCGACTCGTGGCGGGTGACGGTCTACGGGCGCGGCGGGCACGGGTCCCGCCCCGAGGACACCATCGACCCGGTGGTGCTGGCGGCGCACATGGTGGTGCGGGTGCAGAGCGTCGTCGCCCGGGAGGTACCCGCCCAGCAGGCGGCGGTCGTGACCGTGGGCACCTTCCACGCCGGCGTGAAGGAGAACATCATCCCGGACAAGGCGGAGTTCACCCTCAACGTGCGCAACCTGGACGCCGGCGTCCGCGACCGGCTGCTGTCGGCGCTGCGCCGGGCCATCGACGGGGAGGCCGCGGCCTCCGGGGCGCCGCGCCCCGAGGTCACCGAGCTGTACACCTTCCCGCTGCTGGTCAACGACCCCGCCGAGACCGCGGCGCTCACCGCCGACCTGCAGAAGGCCCTGGGGGCCGACCGGGTCGCCGACCGGTCGGCGAAGATGGGCAGCGAGGACTTCGGGGTGCTTCCCGACGCGATCGGCGTGCCCGGCGTGTACTGGTTCTTCGGCGGTATGCCCGACGAGGTGGTCGACTCAGGCGGGCCCGTGCCGGCCAACCACTCGCCGCAGTTCGGCCCGGCCCTGGAACCGACGCTGACCACCGGGGTCACGGCGGCCTACACCGCGATCATGTCGCGCGTGGGCCGGGGCGGTTAGCCCTCCGCGGGCCGCCGCAGGCGGGAATCGCCGCACCGGCCGGCCCCCGTTGCCGTGCGCGGGCGGCGCGTCAGTGCGGTTCGAGGCGGATGCCGGGCCACTCGGCCCGCTCGGCGAGCCGGGTGGTGACCTCGACGACGCCGTGGCGTACCGCGGCGACGGCGTCGCGCGGCTCGTAGTAGTCCGAGGCGGTGCAGACCGCGACGTGGCGGTCGACGACCGGCTCGGTGATCCTCGCGACCGCGAGGGCGGGCGAGCGCCGCAGTGCGGTGACGCTCGACAGCGGGAGCACGGCGCAGGCCTGGCCGCTCTCGGCGATGCGCACCATCGTGCCCAGCGACTCCACGTCCCCGGCGATCGCGGGCACGGCTCCGAGGTCGGCGAAGGCCCGGTCGATGAGCGCGCGCAGGTTGCTGCGGGTGCCCGGGGCCACCAGCGGCACCCCCTGCAGATCCGCCAGGCGCACCTCGTCCGCGGACCCGCCGGCCTCCGGCCCCGCCCCCGCCGGGCGCCGGGGTCCGCTCGGGTCGGAACCGGTCGCGCCCAGCGCGTTCGGAAACGACTCCGGCAGTCCGACCAGGTACAGCTCCTCGGAATACAGCGCCGTCTCGGCGGGGCGCGGTCCGGCGTCGCCGCGGAACAGCACGGCCAGGTCCAGCCGGCCGACGGTGAGGAGTTCGGAGATGTAGCCGCTCATCGACTCGAACAGCTGCAGGTGGACTCCGGGGAAGTGCCGCCTCGTCCACGAGAACAGAGCCGGCGCGAGATAGACGGCGACCGTCGTCGGCAGGCCGATCGCCACCGTCCCGTGGATGCTGTGGCGGTCCTCGGCGACGTTCTCGGCGATCCGGTCGAAGTGGCGGAGGAGCTGCTGGGCGTCGCGGTACAGGTTGCGCCCGGCCGGTGTGGGCACCACCCCGCGGGGGCCCCGCTTCACCAGCCGCACGCCCAGTTCGCTTTCGAGCTGGGTCATCCGCTGGCTGATGGCCGGCTGCGAGACGAAGAGCCGCGCGGCGGCGCGGGTGAAGCTGCCGCTGTCGATCACCACGATGAAGTCCCGCAGACTCGCGATGTCCACCGCCTCGCCCCCTGCCCCCCGGCCTACACGTCCCGGCCCCGGGCTCTGCACGCCGCAGGAGGCGGCGGGCGCGTTCGGCGACCGGCCCTGTCGATCATCTCACCACCGGGCCGCGCGCCTCCCGCCTGCGGTTCCCTTACACGACTCCGTCCGCCCGCAGCGCGGCGGCCTCCTCGGCCGGCACCCCCAGTTCGGTGAGAATGGCCTCGGTGTGCTGCCCCAGCTCGGGGACCGGGTCCATGCGCGGTTCGGGGTCGGTGATACCCGGCGGTGCGAGCGCCGGGACGCGCCCGGTGGGAGTCTCCACCTCGTGCCAGCGCCCGCGCGCGGCCAGCTGCGGGTGGCGCCACACCTCGGCGAGGCTGTTGACGCGGGCGTAGGCGACGGGGATCGCGGCGAGCAGCGCGGTGGCCTCCTCGCCGGCCAGTTCGGCGAAGCGCGCGGCGATCACGGCGCCCAGCGCCTCGCGGTTGGCGCTGCGTGCGGCGTTGGTCGCGTAGTCCGGGTCGTCGGCGAGATCGGGCCGGTGGAGGAAGCGCTCGCAGAAAGCGCGCCATTCGCGCTCGTTCTGGATGCTCATCATGACCACCTGCCGGTCGCGGGCCACGAACGGACCGTAGGGGTAGATCGTCGCGTGGGCCGCGCCGGCGCGCGGCGGCGGTTCGCCCCCGTCGTAGGCGTAGTACAGCGGGAAGCCCATCCACTCGGCCGTGGCCTCCAGCAGGGACACGTCCAGGTGCGCCCCGGTGCCGGTGCGTCCGCGCTCCAGTAGCGCGGCCAGGATCGAGCTGTAGGCGTACATGCCGGCGGCGATGTCCGACACGGAGATGCCCACCTTGGCCATCTCCTCGCCGCTGCCGGTGACCGACAGCAGGCCGGCCTCGCTCTGCACCAGAAGGTCGTAGGCCTTCATCGTCTCGTAGGGGCCGGGCGAACCGTAGCCGGAGATGTCGCAGACGATCAGGCCCGGGTGCTCGGCCTGGAGCTCGGCCGCGCCCAGCCCGGCCCGGGCGGCCGCTCCCGGCGCCAGGTTCTGGATGAACACGTCGGCGCCGGAGAGCAGGCCGCGCAGGACCGCGAGGCCGCGCGGGTCCTTGATGTCGAGCGACAGGGACTCCTTGCTGCGGTTGACCCAGACGAAGTGGGAGCTCATCCCGTTCACGCGCGCGTCGTAGCCGCGGGCGAAGTCGCCCACACCGGGGCGCTCGACCTTGATGACGCGCGCGCCGAGGTCGGCGAGGTGCCGGCTGGCATAAGGCGCGGCGATCGCCTGCTCCAGCGACACGACGGTTACTCCGCGAAGCGGCTGCATTTCCTTCTCTTTCGCGTGCGGAACGGGCTGAGGAGGCCGGCGGTCACGCCACGAGGCTGATCCCGGCGACGATGACCAGGGACACCACCGACGCCAGCGCGGTCACGAAGGTCAGCGCCTTGAGCGCGCCCTGGGTGGTGACTCCCAGCAGGGTCTGGAACATCCAGAAGAAGTTGCTGTTCACATGCAGGGCGAACAGGGCGCCGGCGCCGATGGCCAGGCCGAGCACCTCGTGGGGGAGGTCCAGACCGCCCATGATCGGAGCCAGGATGCCGGCCGCGGTGATGGCGGCGACCGAGATCGAACCGATCGCCAGGTGCAGCACGGCCGCGATCAGCCAGGCCAGCAGTACGGCGACCAGCGCCGGTGTGCCCGACTCGGCCGAGAACAGCCCGGCCAGCACGTCTTCGAGCGCGGTTTCGCCGATGATCGCGCCCAGTGAGCCGCCGACACCGGTGACCAGCAGGATCTGCCCGGTGGTGTTGAGCCCCTCGTTCAGCGCCTCGTTGGTGCGCTGGTTGCCCATCGCGCGGCGGGCCAGGAGGTAGGCGCCGAGCAGGCCGATGAAGAGCGCGAGCACCGGGTCGCCGAAGAAGGCGATCGCGGGCGACTTGGCCCCGGCGGCTTCGGCGATCGCCCCCGCGGCGATCATGACCAGGGGGACGAGGATGGGCAGCAGCGAGACGGCGAGCGCAGGGGTGCGCGGGCTTTCGGTCTCGGCGCCGGACGCGCCGCCGGAGGCGGCCGCCGATCCCCCGCCGGCCCCGGCCGCCGCGGCGTGCCCGCTCCGGTCCGCCCCGGCGTGGACGGCCTCCTCCTTCTCGCCGACCCCGGCGTGCTCCAGCTCGTCCTTCGCCGGGTTCCAGAACCCCATCCGCAGCAGCTGACCGTAGAGGAGCACGGTGAGCACGGCGGTCACCAGCCCGACCCCGAAGCCGTACAGCAGCATGTTGCCCAGCGGGACGCCCAGCAGCCCGGCGATGGAGACGGTGCCCAGGCCCGGGATGACGAACACGTAGCCGACCAGGATGCCGGCGGTCAGCGAGCCGCCCATCATCCCGATGCCGTTGCGGCCCAGGCTCGGTGCGGCCGAGCGGGCCAGCGGGGCGGCGAGCACGAGCTGGACGTCCACGTAGATGGACGGGAAGATCGTGCTCAACACAGAGGCGAGCGCATAGGGCAGCCGCCGGGGGCCCAGCAGCCGCAGCAGCAGCTCCACGAGCTTCTGCAGCGCGCCCATGGAGAACAGCAGGGATCCGAGTAGGACGCCGAAGCCGATCAGCAGGCCCACTTCGGCCATGATGTCGCCGAAGCCCTGCGCGAAGGTGGAAATCGTCTTCTCGAAACCCAGTCCTGCCGCCAGGCCCAGGTAGATCGACCCGATGACCAGCGCGATCACCGGCTCGACGCCTGCCCACAGGATCAGCAGCACGATCCCGAGAATCGCGACTGCGGTATGCAGCACGATCAAGCTGTCAGTCATCTCGCCCGTTTCCGTTCAGACCCGCGTCGGGGGTTGGCCTTGCGGTCTGGTCGCGGCGGCACGGATCCGCGGCGGCGCTCGACGCGGCGGAGCCGGGCCCGCGCCGGCGGCGCACGCGCCCGCCGGGTCGGCCGATGCGACCGCAACCCGGGCAGGCGGACATGGGGCCGCCCCGCCCTGTGGCCCGCGACACAGACCCGCCCATGGAACATGAGCACCGGCCGACTTGGGTAGACGCGAGTTCCCACGGCCCACATAAGCGCCGCTTATGGCCGGGCGCCCGGAGAGGACCCGCGGCCGCCGCCGGGGGGGAGCCCGGCGTCGAGCGGGCGCACACCGCGTTCGGCGAGGGCGCCGATGTGCGGGCGCCCGCCCGGACGGCGGGCCTCCTTCAGCAGGCAGCGTCGCCCTGCCGCGGAGGCGTGCCGGACCGGCCGCCCAGCCGCTGCCTGCGGTAGTCGCCGGGCGGAATCCCGAACTCGGTCCGGAAGACGCGCGAGAAGCCGGCGCCTCCGGGGAAACCCCAACGGGCGCCTATCGCATGAACGGGGCGCGCGGCCAGGCGCGGGTCGGCGAGGTCGCTTCGTGCGCGGTCGAGACGCTGCCGGCGGATGTAGGAGGTGACGGTCGAGCCGTGGGAGCGGAAGAGGCGGTGCAGGGTCCGCAGCGAGATGTGGTGCGCTGCGGCGACGGCGGTCGGAGAGAGCCCGGGGTCGTCCAGGTTGCGCCGGATGAAGTCCTGGATCAGCAGGAACCGGGTGTGCTCGCGGGTCTCGGCGGGGGAGCGGCCGGCGGCGTCGACGTGGTGGGCGAGCCATTCGGTGATCAGCCCGTTGAGGACGCCGCCCAGCCGCGGGCTGTCGGCGGGGCGGTAGGTGCCGGCATCGTCGGCCAGGGTGGTGAGGAAGCCGGCGAGCAGGCGTCCGATTCCGTCCCGGCCCGGGATCCGGGCGGCGGATATCCGGTGCACGCCGTCTTGGGGAAGCGGTACGGCGGCCCGCGGCACCTGGACCACCACGGATCCGCACGTGCTCGGGCGGGCGTCGACCACGGCTTCGTAGGGGTGGGAGGTGGAGTACACCACCAGGTCGCCCGGTTTCAGCACCGATTCGCGGCCGTCCTGGAAGATGACCTGGCGGCCGCCCCGGATGAGGGCCACCGCATACATCTCCGGATCGGAGCGGCGGATGAGCGCCGGCGTCCGCCGCGACACCATGGACGTGTAGCTCAGGGCGTTGACGTAGGCGCCGCCGATCTCGGCGGATCTCAGCGAGGCGCGGAACTCGGCCGCCGGGTCGATGCTGAGTTCGTTGGGTATCAGCGCGCTCGCCGTGGCGTCGCGCCAGGCGTCGATCCGCTCGGACGCCGGTAGATCCAGATCCCTGCTGTCGAACACGTACTCAAGCACAGACGCCGTTCCTCCTCAGCCCGCTCCGGTCCATCATCTCCGCTGCCGAGGCGGCGAAAAAAGGGGCGGCGTCCGAGGGAATCCGCCGCGGGGCATGCAGTGCGCCGCCGGTCCGGGCGGCGGCAGCGGTGCCGCCCGGACCGGTCCCGCTGCGTGCGCCCTCGCGCGGGCCGCTCGCCGAGCCCGCGTGGTGCGGACGTGGCGCGCAATGCGCAGCAGGCGGCACTCCGCGGCAACGACACCCGCACCGCGGGCGCGGATACTGTTCCGTGCGCCCAGCGGGGCGCTCATATGGGAGTCGGCGCGGTGCGGCCGAGTGCCGGTGCCGCCGCTCCGGCGATCTCGGACGGATACGAGCGCTTGGCAGGGGGACGTATCGGGGACTCGATCACGGGTTCCCGATCTCCTCCCGCAGCGGCGTCTTCGACCAGCGTGAACGGGCGTCGGCGGGGACAGGGGCCGATCGGGCATCCGGGACCGGGCGCCGGTTCGGACCAGCCGCTCTGCGGCGGCCGCGAAGCGTATCCACAGGGTTGTGCATGCGACCCCGGGGGAGGGGCAGGGCGGGCGCGTGCCGGCCGGGTCGCCGCGGGATCGGGCCGAGAGCGGGAGCCTCGCCCGACCACCCGGCGAGCACGGCCGGCGCGCGCCCGCCCGCATTTCCGCCGCGGCACCCGCCGTCAGCGGCCCCGGCGTGGACGGTGCGCCCGGCGAGGGGCGGGAACGGCGCCGATGACGCCCGGAACGCCGTCCCCGCCGACCGCCGATCGGTCCCTTCCCGGCGCAGCGCCGCGCGAGCGCGCGATCGGTGGACCGCCGGTTTCGTCCGGTCAGCGGGGCGGGTCGGCGCCGGCGCGCCCGGCGCGCCCTTCCCCGCGCGGAGGTCCCGCGTCGTGGAGCCCTCGGGCAGCACCGCCTGTGCGCGCTCCTCGCGGCTCACGGCTCGCCCGGTCACCGCGGGGTCAGCCGGATGACCGGGTACTTCCGGTCGGATTTGGCCTGGTACTTCTCGTAGCGGGGCTGGGCGGCGGTGACGCGCTGCCAGGCGCGCTCGTACTCGGCGCCGTCGAGCCGGTGCGGTGTCACCGGCACCTCGCCGCGGCCGGGCAGTACGACCGACGCCTGCTCCGGGTGCGCCATCAGGTTGGCGTGCCAGTCCGGGTGCTGACTCCCGCCGCCGGAGGCGACGATCAGCCAGGCGTCCTCACCGTCGGCGAACCACGCCAGCGGCGTCTCCCGGCGCTGCCCGCTGCGGCGGCCCACGGTGCTCAGCAGCAGCACGTCCATACCCATCATGCTGCTGCGGCCGCCGCGGATCTTGCGGGCCATCCGGGCGTTCATCTTCTGCTGGAACCATCGGGACAGTGGGCCGGGCGTGCCCGGCTTGCGGCCTTCGCGGCTGCCTTCCTGCTGGTTGCGGGTCATCGGTTCCTCCAGTCGGTCCGTCCTTCACGCGCGCCGGGCGGCGTCGCGCGGGTTTGGAGCGGGAGCGTCAGCCTTCGAGCGCCTGCTGGATCCGCACCGTGTTTCCCGAGGGGTCGCGGAACGCGGAGTCGCGAACGCCCCAGGGCCGGTCGACGGGCTCCTGCAGGACCTCGGCGCCGGAGGCCCGCACCCGCTCGAAGGTGGCGTCGAGGTCGTCGGTGCTGAAGACGATCATCGGCAGGCCACCCCTGCCGAGCAGTTCCCGCAGCGCGTCGGCGTCGGCCTCGGAACGGCCGGCGTCGGGCACCGAGAGCACGAACTCCAGCCCCGGCTGCGCAGGGCTGCCCAGGGTGACCCAGCGGGACGTGTTGGCGCCGACGTCGCTGTGGAGCTCAAGGCCGAGCGCGTCGCGGTAGAACACGAGCGCCTCGTCCACGTCGTTCACGGTGATCTGGCAGTACTTGAGTGCGAGTTTCATACCGCCAACGCTAGACAGCGCAGGTCCGCCCCGCTTCTCGATTCCTGACCGGTCCGGCGCCCACCGCGCGCAACGGGTCGAGAGCGGCCTCACGGACACCCCCCCCCCGACACGGAAGCCGGGCCGCGCCGACGGCATAGGTGCCGGGGTGAAGAGGAACCGCGCGCATCGGCCTGACCGGCTCCTCTTCCCCGGCGGCGCCTTCCGCGACGACCCCGCGGGGGGCGTGCCGTGAAGGGCCACAGCTGAGTTCGGACCCGCTGTCGACGATCACCTGTCCCGCTCGGGGGGCGTTGCGGCGGGCCGTGCGGGTTCAGGCGTGCGGCGCCGTGGCGCGGATGCCCGCGAGGACGACGCCGACGATGCGTTCCGCGTCCGCTCGGGTGAACGGGCGGGTGCCGCGGTTGACGACGAGGTGGACCGGGCCGGAGATCATCTCGCCGAGGAAGGAGCTGTCGACCGGTGGCAGCTCGCCCCGATCGACGGCCGTGTCCACCCGCTGCCGCAGGGCGGAAACGCGGTGCTCCAGGATCCTGCTGACCGCCTGCTGCACCGCGGGGCTCTGGGCGGCGGGCTGGAGGGCCTGTTCGAGCGTCCGGCCGAAGGGCGTCTCCAGGCCGCCGGCGATGCCCATCAGGAAGTCCGCCAGGTCACGGTGCAGATCGCCGGTGTCGGCGACCGACGCCAGGTCCTCGGCGTAGCGCAGCAGGGAGTCGACGACCAGTTCCTCGCGGTCGGGCCAGTTGCGATAGACGCTCGTCTTGTGCACGCCGGCGCGTTCGGCGACCTCCTCGTAGCGGAAGCCGGCGATGCCGTCGCGCGCCACGAGCTCGGCGGTCGCGGCGAGGATCTGCGCGCGCACCCGCGCGTTGCGGCCGCCGGGGCGCCGCGCCTGCGCTCGACCGGCGGTTCGGTTGGCCACTGCCGACTCCCCTCCTGGTCTCCGCCCGGGTACCGATTGTCGCCACCTCGGACTTTGCGGTGCAAGCCGGGTGCAAGTAGGCTCCATAAAAGCAACAGTTTGTAGCTTTAGTGAAGGCGGTCGCGGCTGCGGCCTCTCCTTCGCCGACCGCACTGCCGTGCACATCCCCCGTGCCCGCCGGCGGGCCACCGCCGGACCGAACGGCATGTCCAGCCGCCCACACCTGGAGTACATCCGTGCACATCCTCATCTCCGGAGCCGGTGTCGCGGGCCTGGCCGCAGCACTCGAGCTCGGCACCCGCGGCCACGAGGTCACCGTCGTCGAATACGACCGTCGCCTCCGGCTCGCCGGCACGCCGATCGACATCCGCGGAGACGCGGTCGAAACAGCACAGCGGATGGGCCTGCTCGCCGAGATCCGCCGGCAGCGACTGCGCATGTCGGAGACCGCCTGGTTCGTCGATGGCGACGGCGAGCCCATCGCCCGGGTCCCCTTGGCTCAGATCGGCGACTCCGACGACGACATCGAGATCCTGCGCGAGGACCTCATGCGTATCCTGGCCGGGGCGCTGCCGGACAGCGCGGCCATCCGCTTCGCCGACTCGGTCGCGGCACTGACCGACGACGGCGACGGCGTCGAGGTCCGTTTCGCCTCCGGCCGCACGGGGCGGTACGACCTGGTGCTGGGGGCCGACGGCCAGCACTCGGCGATACGCGGCCTGGTGTTCGGTCCCGAGGAGGACTACGCCCGTCACCTCGGTGTCTACATCGCGCTCGCCGCCCTGCCCGCCGAGGCGCGGATCGAGGGCGCCAACGCGATCTACAACGTCCCCGAGCGGATGGCAGGCGTCTTCCGGTACAAGGACAAGGCCGTCGCGGTCTTGGAGTTCCGCTCGGAGCCGCTGGACTACGACCGCCACGACACCGACGCCCAGAAGCGGATCGTCATCGACGCGTTCGCGGGATACCGGTCGTGGCGGATCCCCGAACTGCTCGACGCGCTCCGCGCCGACCCCGACTTCTTCTTCGACTCCGCGAGCCAGATCCACCTGCCCACCTGGCACCGCGGCCGCGTCGCCCTCGTCGGCGACGCCGGCTACAGCGCGGCCTTCCTCTCCGGGCGAGGGACGTCGCTCGCGCTCACCGGGGCCCGCATCCTCGCCGAGGAACTCGACCGGTGCGGCGGCGACCACACCACCGCGTTCCGACGGTACGAGGCGCGGCAGCGCCCCTATGTGGCCTTCGCCCAGAGCAGCGTCGACGACGGGCGCGACCGCATCCTGCCCGCCAGCTGGGCAGCCATCGCCGCCCGCAACGAGGCCCTGCGAGCAGCGGCGGCCGACGCCCGCTGAACCGCCGCAAGAGACCTTTCCACTGCTGCGCTAGAGAGAGCACATAGTGAAAGACACGCTCGAAGAGCCCGTTCCCGGTGCCCGGGAGCATCGCTGGAGCTGGCGGCTCGTCGTCTGGGTGGCCGTCCTCATCCTCGCCAACGTCCTGGCCGACGTGGCCATCGGCTCGCCCATGATGGTCCTCAACCGGCTGCTCGCACACTTCCACACCGACCAGGTCGCGTGGCTCAGCCAGAGCGCGATGCTGGCCGGGGCCATCTGGTCGCCGCTGCTCGCCAAGAGCTCCGACGTCTACGGCCAGCGCCGGCTGCTCGTCATCACCCTGGCGACGGCGTGCGTGGGCGCGCTGGTCTGCCTGGTCGCGCCGAACCTCTGGATCTTCTTGGCGGGGCGCTTCCTGCAGGGGGCCGCCCTGGCTTCGATCTTCATCACGGTGGCCCTCATCCGCCGACTCTGCGCCCCGCGGGTGGCGATGCCCGCGATCGGGCTCGTGACGTCGGGCTCGGCGATCGTCGGGATCGTCGAACCGCTGGTCATGCAGCCGATCATCGGCCTGTTCGGGTACCGGAGCGTGTTCGTCGCGGCGGCCCTGCTCGCCGCGGCGGCTGCCCTGTGCGTGCGCTCCTGCATCCCGGAGCCGCCGATCCGCAGCGCGGGCCGGGTCGACGTGGGCGGGGCGCTGCTGCTCGGCGGCGGCATGGGCGCGGTGCTCGCCTATGTCAGCCTCGGCTCGGACTCCGGGTGGCTGTCCCCCGGCATGCTTGTGCTGGCGGCGGCCGGTGCCGCCGCGCTGGCGGGGTGGGTGGTGCTCGCGCTGCGCGTCGCCGAGCCTGTCATCGACATCCGGGCACTGAGCCGGCCGGTGCTGCTGACGCTGCTGGCCGTGGTGCTGGCCGCGGGCTCCTTCCGGAGCATGCTGCAACTGACGGCCACCATCGCCGAAGTGCCCGCCGACCTGGGACTCGGCTACGGCATGGGCGACGGAGACGCTAAGGCGGTGCTGCTGGCGACGGCCCAGGCGGGCATCTTCGCGGGCGGCACGCTCGCCGGGTGGGCCGCGGGACGGTTCGGTCCCGCGAAGCTCCTCCTCGCGGCCATCGCTGTCGGGGCAGCGGGGACCTTCCTGATGCTGCCGGGAGTGTCCCTGCTCCCGCTGGCGGTCGCCTGCGGAGCCATGGTGGGCGCGGCCGCCGGCGCGATCGCGACGTCCGGCTACAACCTGGCCACCGACCTCGCACCGCCGGAGCGGCAGGGCACGGTCTCCGGCCTGGTGTCGGTCATGTTCGCCCTCGGCTCGGTCGTCTTCAGCTTCGCCGGCGGCGAGCTTCTCAAGGCGACGCGCATCGCCGGTACCGTCGCCGGCGGCGCCCCGGCCAGCTCGGCGACCGGCGTGCATCTCTACGTCCTAATGGCCGGGGTGCTCTTCGTCCTCGCCGCGGTCCCCGCGGTCATGCTGGCCCGCAGCCGCCGCCCGACTCCGTCAGAGCCGGAGGAACCGCAGTGCACGGACGCAACCGCGGCCGCCCGGCTCCGATGAGCCGTCGCCGCTGAGTCCCCGGCCGATCGCCAAGCGGCAACGAAAAAGCCCCGGCCTGTGTGTGCAGGTCGGGGCTTCTCTAAGCTGTCTCAGCTCTGCGCGCTCGGGAGGATTCGAACCCCCAACCTTCTGATCCGTAGTCAGATGCTCTATCCATTGAGCTACGAGCGCCGGTTCGGTTGTGTGTCTGCCGCCGGGGGTGTCCCTGCGGAAGACGTGTATGACTCTACCACGGGGAACGGAGCGGTTCCGCCGGATTGTCCGCGGGGAGCAGGGGTGTGTGAGTGAGGTCCCATGGCCGCCTCCGCTGTCGGGGCGGGGGCGGCCATGGGGGCGGGTCGGTCGGGCTCGGCGTCAGGCCGTGGCCTCCTTGACCGCCTGGGACCAGAGGCTGACCGCCTCGTCGACCTGGTCGGCGGTGACGATGAGCGGCGGGATCATGCGGACGACGTTGCCGTGCGGGCCGCAGGTGAGCAGGAGGAGGCCCTTCTCGGCCGCGGCCTTGTGTGCGCGGGTGGCGGTTTCGGTGTCGGGGGAGCCGTCGGAGGCGGTGAACTCGTTGCCGACCATCAGGCCCAGACCCCGCACGTCGCCGATCTCAGGGTGGTCGGCCGCCACCCGGGCGAGGCCGTTCTTGAGGCGCTCGCCCATCCGCTCCGCGTTGGCGACCAGTCCTTCGTCCTCGATGACGTCCATGGTGGCCAGGGCGGCCGCGCACGAGACCGCGTTGCCGCCGTAGGTGCCGCCCTGCGACCCCGGCCACGCCTTCTCCATGATGGAGTTGGGCGCCGCGATCGCCGACAGCGGGAAGCCGCTGGCCAGTCCCTTGGCGGTGATGACGATGTCGGGGCGGATCGCCGCGTGGTCGTGGCCCCAGAAGCGCCCCGTGCGCCCGAACCCGGTCTGCACCTCGTCGGCGACCAGCAGGATGCCGTGCTTGTCGGCCCGCTCGCGCAGGCCCCGCAGGAAGGCCGGCGGCGCCGGCACGTAGCCGCCCTCGCCCAGGACCGGCTCGACGAAGATCGCCGCGGTGTCCTGCGGGTAGCTGACCGTGGCCAGTTGGTAGTCCAGCTCACGCAGGGCGAAGGCGGCGGCCTCGTCCTCGCTCATCCCCAGCCGGTAGGCGTAGGGGAACGGCGAGACGACCACCCCGGGCATCAGCGGCCCGATGCCCGCGCGGATCTTGGTGCCTGACGTGGTCAGCGACGCCGCCGCCATCGTGCGGCCGTGGAAGCCGCCCTGGAAGACGATCGCGTTCTGCCGCCCCGTCGCCTGGCGGGCCAGCCGCAGCGCCGCCTCGACGGCCTCGCTGCCGGAGTTGACGTAGAACAGCCGGTCGATTCCCTCGGGCAGAACGCTCCCCAGGCGCTCGGTGAGCTGGAGGAGGGGGCGGTGCATGACCGTGGTGTACTGCCCGTGCACGAGAGTGGCGACCTGCCGCTGCGCGGCCTCGACCACCCGGGGGTGGCAGTGGCCGGTGCTCGTGACGCCGATGCCGGCGGTGAAGTCGAGATAGCGGCGGTCGTCCTCGTCGTAGATGTAGACGCCTTCGCCCCGTGCCGCCAGCACCGGCGTGGCCTGCTTGAGCAGGGGAGAAAGCGCGGCCGACTGCTCAGCCATGCTCAGACCTCTTCCGTAGGATTGTTGACAATCGACAGAGCTATGGAATCATCCCACATGAGGCGGTGTCCAGGTCCGTGCCTACCCCCGCGCGGACCCGGGCACCGCCGCTCCGCGAACACACGGCCGGCGGCGGTTAGCCCGCGCGCGCAGCTGGGAAGGCGTCTGATCGAGGCAGTTGCCGAAGGCGTCCTCCGCGTGTCCGGCGAACGCACTGTTACCCGCAGCCCAGAAGGGGATGTACCGCTATGACCTTGGCCGAATGGGAGACGCAGGTCGTCGAGCGCGTGCCCAAGCAGCTGTTCGTCGGCGGCACGTGGCGGGACGCGCGCAGCGGTGCGGCGTTCAAGGTCGAGGACCCGTCCACCGGGTCGGTGCTGTGCGAGGTCGCCGACGCCGGAACCGACGACGGATTCGCCGCCCTCGACGCCGCCGTGCAGGCCCAGCCCTCCTGGCGCAAGCACCCGCCGCGCGAGCGCGGCGAGATCCTGCGGCGCGCCTACGAGCTGCTCATGCAGCGCCAGGACGACCTCGCGCTCTTGATGACCCTGGAGATGGGCAAGCCCTTCGCCGAGGCCAAGGGAGAGATCGCCTACGCCGCCGACTTCCTGCGCTGGTTCGCCGAGGAGGCCGTGCGCATCGAGGGCGGCTACTCCATCTCCCCCAACGGCCAGTCGCGCTTCTTGATCATGCGCGAGCCCGTCGGCCCCTCCATGCTCATCACGCCCTGGAACTTCCCCATGGCCATGGGCACCCGCAAGATCGGCCCGGCCGTCGCCGCCGGCTGCACCATGGTCCTCAAGCCCGCCCAGCAGACCCCGCTCTCCGCCCTGGCCCTGGCCGACATCCTGCGCGAGGCGGGCCTTCCCGAGGGCGTGCTGAGCGTGCTGCCCACCTCCGAGGCCGGCGGCCTCACCGAGCCCCTGCTGCGCGATGGCCGCATCCGCAAGGTCTCCTTCACCGGCTCCACGGCGGTGGGCCGCAAGCTGCTGGAGCAGAGCGCCGAGCAGGTGTTGCGCACCTCCATGGAGCTGGGCGGCAACGCCCCGTTCCTGGTCTTCGACGACGCCGACCTCGACGCCGCCGTCGAGGGCGCGATGCAGGCCAAGATGCGCAACATCGGCGAGGCGTGCACGGCCGCCAACCGCCTCTACGTGCAATCGGGCGTCGCCGACGAGTTCGCCCGCCGGCTCAGCGAGCGCATGGGCGCGCTGCGGCTCGGCCGCGGCACCGAGGACGGCGTCCAGGTCGGCCCGCTGATCGACGCCAAGGCCCGCGAGAAGGTGCAGAGCCTCGTCGACGACGCCGTGAACCGCGGCGCCCGCGTGCTCGTGGGCGGCACCGCCGGCGACGGCGACGGCTACTTCTACCGGCCCACCGTGCTCGCCGACGTGCCCCAGTCCAGCGAGCTGTCCACCACCGAGATCTTCGGGCCCGTCGCCCCCGTCATCCCGTTCGACACCGAGGAGGAGGCCCTGGCCGCCGCCAACGACACCGAGTTCGGCCTGGTCAGCTACCTCTACACCGGCGACCTGAACCGCGCGCTGCGGGTCTCGGAGGCCCTGGAGACCGGCATGGTCGGGCTGAACCAGGGGATCGTCTCCAACCCCGCCGCGCCCTTCGGCGGCGTCAAGCACTCCGGACTGGGCCGCGAGGGCGGCACCGTGGGCATCGAGGAGTTCCTGGAGACCAAGTACGTCGGCATCGGCGGCGTGTGACGCCGATAGGCGCAGAACAGCAGCCATGCGCGGCCCCCGACCGCCCGCGGTCGGGGGCCCCGCATGGATCCGGACTCCCGCGGCCGGCGGGCGGCCGCGCGCCGGCCTACGGCTCCTCCGCCGCCAGGCGGTCGAGTTCGGCGCGCAGTTCGCCGGCCAGCTCGCGTGCCCGCCGCAGCCGGTCGGGCGGTTCCGGCGCGCCGCCGGATTCGGCCGGAGGGCCGCCCGCACTCGTGACCGCCGCGGGCTCCTCACCCGCGCCGCCGGCCGCCGCCTCGGCGAACGCCGTTCCCGGCTGCAGGCGCAACTGATCGGTGGACTCGTCGGCCTCGATGTCGAACACCACCCGGTCGGAGCGGTGCCAGCTCTCGAACCACTCCAGCGGCGCGCCCTCCTGGTCGAAGGTGCTGCCCTCCAGCAAGAGCAGCGGCGCGTCGGCCGGAACGCCCAGCGCCTCCGCGATCAGGGGATCGGCGGGCACCGCACGCACCTGGCGCCGCCCGCTGACCGGCCGGGCACCGAAGCGGGACTCCAGCAGCCGGTGCAGCGAGGCGTCGGCAAGCATGTCCGCGCGGAGCCCCGGCACCCGGTCCGCGGGCAGCCAGGTGCGCACATAGGACAGCGGGTCGCCCTCCACCGCGCGCACGCGTTCCAGCCGCAGCACCGCGCGCGTGCCCAACTGCCGGGCGACGTGCGCTGGCGGCGCGGCGGTCTCCTCCAACTCGACGACTCGGGTGGCCAGCCGCAGGCCGCTACGCGAGAACTGGTCGAACAGCCCGGTCACCCGCTGCACCAGCCGCCGGTGCTCCACCCCGGCGGTGGCCACCGCCGCGCGCCCGGGGTCGCGCCGGATGGAGCCCTCCGACTCCAGTGTGGACAGCGCCTGGCGGACGACGCTGCGCGACACCCCGAAGCGCTCTTGCAGCGCCGCCTCGCTCGGCAGGGTGTCGCCGGGCGCGATCGCCCGGTCACGGATTTCGGCACGCAGCGCCGAGGCGATCTGCGCGTGCAGGGGGCGGGGATCGGACCGGTCCACGGGCATGAGGCGCATTCTAGGGCTTACCTGCTGATGCGGACCGCGGCCGTCCCAGGTGGCCGGACGCGGTGTCAGGCCGCGGCCTGCGCCGCCCGCCAGACGTGCCCCCACCCCGGTGCCAGTTCGGCGGCGCGGCGGATGGCCAGCACCAGGCTGGCCTCGCGGGCGATTCCCTGCCCCGCGATGTCGAAGGCGGTGCCGTGGTCGACCGAGACCCGCACGACAGGCAGCCCGACCGTGATGTTGACGCCGTCGTCGCCGTAGACCGACTTAAAGGGCGCGTGGCCCTGGTCGTGGTAGCAGACAGTGATCAGCTTCCACTTCCCCTGCACCGCCGCGGGGATCAGCGCGTCGGCCGGCAGGGGTCCCGAGGCGCTGATCCCCGCCGCGCGCGCCCGCCGCACGGCGGGCTCCAGCACGTCGGCGTCCTCGTCGCCGAACAGCCGGTTCTCCCCGGCGTGCGGGTTGAGCCCCGCCACGCCGATGGGCTCCTCCGGCCTGCCCAGCGCCGCAGCGAACGCCCCCGCCAGCCGCAGCACGGCGTCGGTGCGTTCCGGGGTGACCAGCCGGATCGCGTCGGCCAGGGACACGTGGGTGGTCAGGTGGAAGAAGTACAGGTCGCCGGCCGAAAGCACCAGGCTGAAGTCCTCGACGCCGAACTCGTGGGCCAGCAGTTCGGTGTGCCCCGGCCAGGGATGCCCGCCGAGGTGCATCGCGGCCTTGTTCAGCGGCGGTGTGACGATTCCGTCGACCAGTCCGCGACGCGCCAGGTCGCAGGCCGCCATGACGAAGCGCGCCGCGCTGTCGCCGGCCTGCGCGCTCAGTTCGCCGTAGGGTACGTCCGCCAGCGACGGGCCGACCTGGACGATGTCGATGTCCTCCGGCCGCCCCTCGGCCAGCTCGGGGGAGTCGAGCACGCGCACCCGTTCGGGGTCACCGCCGGACAGGCGGACTCCGGCGCGCAGCGCGTCGGCGTCCCCCACGACGACGGGGCGGCACACCTGGCGCACCTCGGGGTGGTCCAGCAGCGATTTCGCGGTGATCTCCGGGCCGATCCCGGCGGCGTCGCCGAGGGTGATGGCCAAGGTGGGTCGGGTCATGACCGGTACCTCCTGTGTCGGACCGCCGCGACGGCGGCGAGCAGTGCGTCGGGGGCGCCGAACCCCCCGGCCTTGGTGACGATGCGGCGGCCGTGCAGCCGCCCGCCGCAGAGGGTGCCGACGGGGATGCCCGGTGCGACCTCGCCGGTGAGCGCGAACCCGGTGGCGCCGAGCGCGTCGGCCAGCGCGCGTGCGCCGTCGCCGCCGGTGACCACGAAGCCCGAGACGGCGTTGCGGTAGGCGAGATCGGCGGCCAGGGCGCCGAGGTGCCGCGCGACCGCGGCGGGGTCCAGCCGCGGGGAGCGCTCCTGCGGCGCCACGACGGCCAGGGACTCGCCGGCGACGGAGAGGCGGCGGTCGGCCGCGGCGCACCACTCCTGCCATGCGTCCTCGTCGGCGAACGTGTCGGCGGTGCAGTGCAGTACGGGCGCGTGTTCGGCGAGGCGGTCGACCTGATCACGAGTCGTCGCGTGCAGCGACGTCACGACCACCAGAGCCGGCGCGGGCGCGGCAGCCGCCGCCCACGCCTGTGCCATCGGCGCCGCCAGGCCGGCCGAACCGACCGGGACCGCGCGCGGTCCCAGGTGGGCGATGGCGGCGGCCAGGCACTCCAGGTCCGCCGGAGTGCGGGCGTCGGCGACCACGACCGGACCCGCGTCGGCGATCCGCGCCGCGTCGGCCACCGCGTCGAAGCCGTCCAGCTTCGCCTGCGCCGCGCCCAGCAGGGTCGGGATGTGGCTTTCGCTGACGGGGGTCACGGGGTCGGTGCCCACTTGGGTGCGGTGGGCGGGCGTGCCCTCCACGAGCAGGACGCCGTCCTCCACGGTGCGACCGGCGTCGGGGAAGGCGGGGCAGACGACGGCGACGGCGTCCTCCGCCCAGCTTCGGCGTGCCGCCTCGACCTCGGCCGCGATCTGCCCGCGCAGGGTGGAGTCGACCTTCTTGTAGAGGTGCCCGGCGGCGCGCAGTCCGCCCACGCGGTCGGCCACCGCGGCGGCGGCCTGTTCGGGGGGCAGAGCCCGCGAGTCGGTGCTCACCGCCACCACGTCGGCACCGCTGTCGGCGGCGGCCTCCAGGCGCAGTTCGGTGGACCAGCCCGCGCGCAGAAAGCGCACGGCGGTGTCGTTGGCGCCGGTGAGGTCGTCGGCGACCACGGCGATCGCGGGGGTCACGGCTTCGCCTCCTGCCGGGGCCCGGCGCCGGTTTCGGCCGGTGCGTCGCCGCTGTGCTCGCCGGCCTCCTCCTCCTCGGTGCGGGCGCCCGTCGCCCCGCTGCGCTTGAGCGCCCAGGAGGCCAGCATCGGCGCGAGCACGGCGGTGACGAGCACGCAGGCGGCAACCTGGGAGGTGGCGGTGCCGACGTAGGTCTGGAAGGAGGGATCTGCGGCGGCGACGATCGCCGGGGTGGCGATGGAGTTGCCAGATGTGGTGCCCGCGGCGAATCCGATTCCGCTCTCGCAGCCGCGGCGCAGGATCAGCCGGTAGCCCAGATAGACCAGCCCGCCGGTGACGGGGGTCATCAGCACGCCCAGGACGATGCCGGTCAGCCCGCCGGAGGCGACGTCGGCGAGGTCGATTTCGGTGCCCAGGGCGAACGAGAAGAACGGAATGACGATGTTGGGCACCGGTTTCAGAGTCTCGCGCCACGTGTCGTCGATGTTGCCGACGATCACACCCAGGGCGAAGGGGATGAGGGCCGCGATCAGCGAGGTGAACGGAATCTCGCCGAGCCCGGAGGCGCCGAGGAACAGCAGCGCGAAGAACGGTCCGTCGTTGACCGCGCCGGCGATGTAGGCGCCGCGGTCGCGGGCGCGCCCGTACTGGCCCGTCAGTGCCAGCCACAGACCGCCGTTGGAGTTGGTACCGGCGGAGAGCAGCGCGAGGATCGAGACGCCGAGGAGGCCACCGGGTCCGGTGACCGCGCCGAGGGCGACGATCAGCAGCCCGGGGATGATGCTCCGGCCGAGGAGCACGACTCCGGTGGTGGCCAGTACCGGGCCACCGGTGCGCAGCGTGACCTGGGTGCCGGTGGCGAAGATGAGCAGCGCGATGAGTGGGAGCGCGCTGTCCTTGAACAGGGCCGTGGTGAACCCGCCGATGTCGAGGGCCGCGGGGGCGAAGGTGCCCAGCAGCGATCCCAGGATCAGCGGGATGAGCATCAGCCCACCGGGTAGCCGGTTCATCGTCCCGAACAGCGGGATCAGGGTGCCATGGCCTCGGCGCACGGCTCCTCCTCTCCGGTGGGTGCGGGACCGGGTCCGTCCCCACGGATGTCGAACTCCACTAATTGTACGGACAGATTGTACGTACAGAGCGTGGCGTGCGCCACTAGAGGTTCACATCGGTGCAGACGAGGGCGGCCGCGCTGGGCGCGGGAAGCGGGATTCGCGGGGGTTTCGGCACCGCGAAACGCCGGGCCGCGCTCGGAATCCCGCATGTGCGGGCGCGCGAAACGGCCCGCGATGCCCACTCGGGGGCGCCGCGGGCCGTCGCCGTCCCGACCGCCGTGCGCTCTCAGCCCTGCGCGGAAGACGGGCGCCCCACCGCGGAGGGGCCGGTGGCGTTGACGTTGATGCGCTCGACGGTGTCGAGCATGTGCGACTCGATGAGTTCCAGGAGCCGCTCCTCGTCGCCCTCGGTTATGGCGTCCAGCAGTTTCTGGTGCTCGTCGACGAGCTCGGCGGCCTCCGGGTAGACGTCCTGCATCACCGCCAGGCACATGCGCGTCTCGACCAGCAGGGTCTGGGCCATGCGCTCCAGCCGCCGGTTGCCCGAGCAGCTGACCAGCGTCTGGTGGAACGCCTGGTCGGCGTCGCTCATGGCGGTGCGGTCGCCCGTCTCGGCGGCCTCGACGAGGCGGTCCAGCGCCGCCGTCAGGCGTGCCAGCGCCTCGCCGCGGTTGCCGCGCATGATCAACTGGCAGGAGGCGCGCTCGACCGCCAGGCGCGCCACGTAGATGTCGCGGACGTCTTCGGCTTCGAGTTCGCGGACGAACAGGCCGCGGTGGCGCTCGCTGCGCAACAGCCCCTCCTGGACGAGCCGCTGCATCGCTTCGCGCAGGGGGCCGCGGCTCACCCCCAGCCGCGCCGCGAGGTCGGTCTCGCCCAGCTGGTCGCCGGGCGCCAGGTGGCCGTACATGATCGCCGAGCGCAGCTGGTCGGCGATCAGCGCGGCGGTGGACCTCCGCGGCACGGGTTCGAGTCCGCCGTGGGAGTTCATGGCATCCGCTCTCCTCTCGTCCTCCTGCACGTGCCGCCGGTGTGCCCGCCGCGGGGGCGCTGCGGGCACACCCGGGTCTCAGCCCTCGGCCGCGGCCGCCGCTCCCGCGCCCGCGCCCGCGCGGAACAGGGTCCCCAGGCCTTCCCGCGGGCCGGCCGCGCCCGCGAGGCGCAGCCCCTCCCACACGCTGACCTGGTTGGCGGTCAGCACGGTCTTGCCCAGCCGCTCCTCCAGCGCGTCCAGGATCGCAGCGCTGTGCAACGCGGTGTCGGGGACCAGGACGGCCTCGGCATCGGGGTGGTCGCCGGCGGCCACCCAGTCCAGCACGTCGGCCCCCTGCAGCGTGCCGACCTCGGCCGCGGTGACGATGCCGCGCCCCGACCAGGCCGCGACGTCGATCCCGGCGTCGCCGAGGAAGCCCACGAAGTGCTCCGCGACGTCGTCGGGGTAGCTGGCCGCGATGGCCACGCGGCCGATCCCCAGCGCCCGCAGCGCGTGGACGAACGCGAACGAGGTGCTGGAGGCGGGCGCGCCCGCCTCGGCGCCCACCCGCTCGGCCTGGGCGCGGGCGCCCTCCCAGCCGAAGACGAAGCTGCCGCTGGTGCACGCCCACACGGCGGCGTCGACGCCGCGCGCCCGCAGCTCGCGCGCGCCCTCGCCCAGGACGTCGGACCCGCCCACGTCCAGCAGCGCGTCGACCCGGTGGGCGTCCTCGCGCATCAGGGTGTGCACCAGGTGCAGCCGGACGTCGCCGCCCAGCAGCCGCTCGAACTCGGGATAGTCGTCCTCGGCGCTGTAGCCGGGGTAGAGGAACCCGACGCTGGCCATCTGCGTATACCTCCCCTTCCGGGGGTCGCTGGGGTCGTTGCGGTCGGCCGTCATGCGGCGGTGCTCTGGGCGGTGGCGTCGACCAGGTGCTGGCCGTGTGCGACGGGCCGGCGGCCCATCGCCTGCATCGCGGCCCACATGGTCACCTGGTTGGCGGCGATAACCGGTTTGCCGAGCATGCGCTCCAGCGGCGCGATGATGTCGTAGGTCAGCACGTTGGTGCAGCTGATGAACACCGCCTCGGCGTCGGGGCGGTCGGCGTCGCGCACGGCTTGGACGACCTCGGAGTAGGTGGTCTTCCAGATGTGGCCGAGCAGGCCCAGACCGACGCTGGAGGTGGACTCCACGCCGTGCTCGGCCAGGTAGCCCAGCAGCCTCTCGGTGACACTGTCGACATAGGGCGTCACCACCGCGATGCGGCGCACGTCCAGCGCCTCCAGGGCCTGGATCAGCGCGCCGGAGGTGGTGACCGCCGCGGGCGCCCCGGCGTCGAGGATGCTCTGCCGCAGCCGGCGCTGGCCCTCGGCGCCGTGCACGAAGCTGCCCGACGCGCAGGCGTAGCCCACGACCAGGGGTTCGGGAGCCAGCAGGTCGCGGGTGGCGCGGGCGACGTTGTCGCCGTCGCTGAGCGCCGAGGCCTGGTCGACCGTCACCGGCACCGGAACGAACGGCAGCCGCGTGACGTAGAGCGAGACGTCGTCGGGCGCCCAGCGCCAGAGTTCGCGGTCCAGCGCGAAGTCGTAGGGCGCCACGATGCCCACCCCGGACTGCCACGGGGTCTCGGCCAGGGCGGAAAGCTCCACCACGCCGGCGGACGCCGAGGGGGCGTCCGCGGGCTCGGCCTCGGGGTCGGGAGCGGTCTCGGGGTACTTGAGGAGGACCCGCTCTTCCTGGTCGCCGCCGTTCACCGGATGTCCGGCGGTCCGATCGGTCCGCATTGGTCACTCACCTCCTTCTCTGCATGTCATCGGTTTCGGGGCCGCCGCGCGCGGCCCCCGGTGAACAGCGGTGCTACTCCTCCAGCCGCCGGTAGACCAGGCGCTCGCCGATGGCGCCGGAGCGCCAGACGTCGTTGCACGCCTCGGCCATGGGCGCCAGGCCGTCGACGATGGTGGCGTAGACGTTGCCGGGGACCCAGCCGACGTCGCCGTTGAGCAGCAGGTTGTTGCGGCCGTAGAAGATCGCGAGGTCGATGACCCCGGGCAGGTGGTCGATGCCCTTCTCCTCCTTGAACCGGCGGTCGAGCATGCCGCCGGGGAAGGAGAAGTAGACGACGTCGCCGGGGATGGGGGTGACCGTGGGGTTCTCCTGGCCCGGCTCCTCGGCGGCGAACCGGGGAACCATGGCGTAGACCTCGTTGCGCGCGTACTTGGCGTGGTAGACGTCGCCGCCCTGGGGGAGCGCCTCCCAGACCGCGTCGCAGGTGCGCGGGGCGTCCTTGTCGAGGAGTTCGGCCACGCACGAGACGCCGCGCTTCTCCAGGCTGATGGTCATATACCTGGGCATCGTCGGATGTGGGCCTTTCTAACTGGGCACCGTGATGCGCCGCCGGGGATCGCGGATCGCGGGTTCCCGGCGGAGGTGGGACGTGGCTGGGGCCGGCCGGCGCGGAGTCCGGGCGGGGGACCTCCGTGGAGAGACCGGAAGAATCGGAATCGCGGGAGGCGATACGGCCGATGATGGGACTTGTCGTGCTTTGCGCTGATGAGCTGTGCCGCAGCGGGCGGCGGCCAGTCTGCCGAGTGCTGTCGAATTGTCAACATTGGCCCCGATGGCCGTGCCGCGCGGGCGGAGTGGGCATCGGGTTCGACGGTGCCTATTGTCGACAATCATACGATCGGCGGGCCCGGCGGAGCAACGCTTGCGGGCATTGGCGTGTTACGTCTCCGTGACGCACCGCCGCAGTCCGCGCTGGGATATTGTTGACAATCCTACGGCCTGTGCCTACCGTTTCAACCGCTTCGCGGTACCCGGCCATTGGACGGCAGTGATCGCGGGTAGGCATACGCACGTACCACCAGGCCGCCCACGTCGTCGAATCGGGAGCCGCTCGCAGTGACACCCGCAGACCCGCCGCAGACACACCTCGCCGTCCTGCACGGCGGCGACCTGCCGCCCGGCCACCGGCGCCTCGACACCCACCCGCGGCTCGCCCCGGTCCGCTACGCCACCGCCGACCGCCTCGGCGAGGTCCTGCCCGGCGCGCACGCGCTGTTCGTCTGGGACCTGTTCTCCGAGGCGCTGGAGGCCGCCTGGCCCAAGGCCGACAGCCTGCGCTGGGTGCACGCCGCCACCGCCGGAGTCGACAACCTCATGTTCGACGGGCTGGTCGGCAGCGACGTGGTCGTCACCAACTCCCGCGGCGTCTTCGACGAGCCGATCTCCGAGTACGTCCTGGGCCTGGTCATCGCCTTCGCCAAGGACCTGCCCGCCACGCTGGGCCACCAGCGCCGCCGCGAGTGGCGCCACCGCGAGACCGAGCGCGTCGGCGGTCGGCACGCCCTGGTCGTCGGGACCGGCCCCATCGGCCGCGCCATCGCCCGCAAGCTGCGCGCCGCCGGCCTGACCGTCGAAGGCGCGGGCCGCACCGCGCGCCCCGATGACCCCGACTTCGGCGCGGTGGTCGAGGCCTCCCTCGACACCGCCGGCCCCGGCCTGGCCGACGCGCTGCCGCGCGCCGACTACGTCGTGCTCGCCGCGCCCCTCACCGACGCCACCCGCGACCTCGCCGACGCCGCCTTCCTCGCCCGGATGCGCCCCACCGCCCGGCTGATCAACGTCGGCCGCGGCCAGTCGGTCGACGAGGGGGCGCTCGTGGCCGCCCTGAACGCCGGCGAGCTCGCCGGCGCGGCGCTCGACGTCGCCCGCACCGAGCCGCTGCCCGCGGAGTCGCCGCTGTGGGACGCCCCCGGCCTCATCGTCTCCCCGCACATGTCCGGCGACGTCATCGGCTGGCGCAGCGAGCTGGTCGAGCTGTTCGCCGACAACCTGGAGCGCTTCCTCGCCAACCGCCCGCTGCGCAACGTCGTAGACAAGCAGCGCGGCTACGTGTCCGGTCCCTGACACCCGCTCCCGGCCGCCCGGCCGGGAGCCGCGCTCCCCGCCACCCGCCGACTCCAGGACGACGCCAGGAAGGACTGAGATTGAGTACCAAGTTCGAGGGGCTGGACCGGGCGAAGGCCGAGCCCGGGGACGAGGGCGCCGCCGCCTCCGCGCGGGCCGACTCCCCGGCCTGGCTCTCGGCCGCCGAGCTGCTGGGCGCCTACGCCCGCGGCGAGCTGTCGCCGGTCGAGGCCACCGACGCCGTGCTGGAGCGCATCGAGCGCGACAACCCCGCCCTCAACGCCTTCTGCCTGGTCGCGGCCGACGAGGCGCGCGCCGCCGCGCGCGAGTCCCAGGAGCGCTGGCGGCGCGGCGAGCCGGTGGGCCGCCTCGACGGCGTGCCCACCTCCGTCAAGGACATCCATCTCACCCGCGGCTGGCCCACCCTGCGCGGGTCGCTGAACACCGACCCCGACCAGCCCTGGCCCGAGGACTCCCCGGTGGTGGCGCGGCTGCGCGAGAACGGCGCGGTGTTCGTCGGCAAGACCACCACCCCCGAGATCGCGTGGAAGGGCGTCACCGACAGCCCGCTCTACGGCGTCACCCGCAACCCCTGGGACCTCTCCACCACGCCGGGAGGCTCCAGCGGCGGCGCGGCCGCGGCCCTCGCCGCGGGGATGGGGCCGCTGGCCACCGGCACCGACGGCGGCGGGTCGGTGCGCATCCCCGCGAGCTTCACCGGCGTCTTCGCGATCAAGCCGACCTGGGGGCTGGTCCCGCACTACCCGGCCAGCGCGTTCGGCAGCCTCGCCCACACCGGCCCGATGACGCGCACCGTGGCCGACGCCGCGCTCATGCTCGACGTCATCACCGGGCCCGACGCCCGCGACTGGGCCCGCCTCGCCTCGCCCGGCGCCTCCTTCGCCGAGTCCCTCGACACGCCGATGCGCAGCCTGCGCATCGCCTACAGCCCCGCGCTGGGCCACCTGGACGTCGACCCCGAGGTGGCGCGCATCGTGGCCGATGCGGCGACCGCCTTCGAGGAGCTGGGAGCCGTCGTCGAGGAGACCGACCCCCCGATCCGCGACTGCCGCGAGCACTTCCAGATCCTCTGGTACACCGGCGCGGCCAAGGCGACCGAGGCGCTGACCGGCGCCCAGCGCGAACGCCTCGACCCCGGCCTGCGCGAGATCATCGAGGAGGGGCTGAGCTACTCCGCGCAGGACTACCTGACGGCCATGGCCACGCGCATGGCGATGGGCGAGGCGATGGGCCGCTTCCACCAGGACTACGACCTGCTGCTCACCCCGGCCATGCCCATCACCGCCTTCGAGGCGGGGCTGGAGGTGCCGCCCGGGTGGAGCGATCGGCGCTGGACGAGCTGGGCGGGTTTCAGCTACCCGTTCAACATGACCCAACAGCCCGCCGCGAGCGTGCCGTGCGGATTCACCGCCGCGGGCCTGCCGGTGGGCCTGCAGGTCGTCGGGCCGCGCCACGGCGACGCCCTGGTCCTGGCGGCCTGCCGCGCGTTCGAGTCGGCGCGGCCCTGGGCGCACGTGCGCCCCTGACCACGCTCGGTGCGAAGGCGGGCGCGCCCGGTCGCGCCCGCCGCCCGCGGGGACTTAGGTCCCGAGCGATTCGTGGCCTTCGGCGTTTCCCGGCGCGCCGCCTGCGGCTACCGTCGTAGCCGGGTAGCTATCGCGAGGGAGACGAGGCGTGATGACGACGGCAGGTGCGCCGACCGCAGAGCCCGGTTCCGAGCCGATCGGCGTCTTCCTGGTCGACGACCACGAAGTGGTCCGGCGCGGCGTGGCGGCCATGCTCGAAGGCGAGCCGGACATGCGCATCGTCGGAGAGGCCGGCACCGCCGAGCAGGCGCTCGCCCGCATCCCGCTCGCCTCGCCCGATGTGGCCGTCCTCGACGTCCGGCTGCCCGGGGGTTCCGGGGTGAGCGTGTGCCGCGAGATCCGGTCCGACCACCCGGGGATCGCGTGCCTGATGCTGACCTCCTTCGCCGACGACGACGCGCTCTACGACGCGGTGATGGCCGGAGCGGCGGGCTATGTCCTCAAGCAGATCCACGGCGCCGACCTGGTCGGCGCGGTGCGCACCGTCGCCGCCGGAGGGTCCCTGCTGGATCCCGCCAGCGCGGGGCGGATGCTGGACCGGCTGCGCGAAGGGCCGCCCGAGCCCGACCCCCTGGCCGAGCTCAGCCCGCAGGAGCGGCAGATCCTCGACCTGATCGGCGAGGGGATGACCAACCGCCAGATCGGGGAGCGGCTGTACCTGGCCGAGAAGACGGTGAAGAACTACGTGTCCAGCCTGCTGTCCAAGCTGGACCTGAAGCGCCGCACCCAGGCGGCGATCCTCGTCGCGGAGCTGCGCAGCAAGCGGCGCTGAGGCCGCCCGTGCGGCACCGCTGATCCGGGCGCGACACGGGATGCCCCGCCCGGGTCCGCAGGGGCTCAGGCGGGCACCCGCGCGCCTGAGCCCTCCCGGCGGCTGTGCAGCGGCACGCTCCAGCGCAGCGCCGTGCCGCCGGAGGGGACGGGCTCGACGCTGAACTCGCCGCCGAGGGCCACCGCCCGCTCGGCCAGGTTGCGCAGACCGCTGCGGCGGCCGTTTTCGGAGATGCCGCGGCCGTTGTCGTCGACCTGCAGCGTGAGCCGGTCGTCGGCCTGCACCGACACGTGCACCTCCGAGGCGTCGGCGTGCCGGGCGACGTTGGACAGCGCCTCGCCGAGGACGGCCAGCAGCTGCTCGCCGACGTCCTCGGGCACCGAGGTGTCGATGGATCCCTCCAGCCGCACCCCCGGCTGGCAGCCCAGCGACCGGGCCGCGCTCTCGGCCGCGGTCAGGATGCGGTCGCGCAGCGAGGTGTGCTGCGGCTGGGAGGGCAGCTGGAGGGCGAAGACGGTGGAGCGGATCTCGCGGATGGTCTCGTCCAGGTCGTCGATCGTGCGCTGCACGCGGTCGCCGGCTTCGGCGTCGCCGATCAGCCGCACCGTGCTCATCAGCGTCATGGCCGAGGCGAACAGCCGCTGGATCACCACGTCGTGCAGGTCCTTGGCGATGCGGTCGCGCTCCTCCAGCACCACCAGCCGCTCGGCGTCGCGGCGGGCCTCGGCCAGCTCCAGTGCGACCGCCGCCTGCGCGGAGAAGGCGTCGATCATCCGGCGCGTGGCCTCGTTGAAGGGCGAGCGGGGGCTCATCTTGCCCAGCAGCAGCACCCCGCGCGTGTGCTCGGGCGTGCCGATGGGCACGAGCAGGCCCGGCCCGAATCCGCGGTGGGTGAGCATCGGGCAGTTGGCCTGGCGCAGGTCGGGGATGGTGGCGGGCTCGCCGTTGCGGTAGACCCAGCCGCACTTGGTGTCGGTCATCGTGACCGGGCTGCCGATGATCTGGTCGGCGACCGGGCCGTCGGCGATCTCGGCGATGAGGTCGCGCTCGCGCGGCTCGGGCAGCAGCACCACGGCGACGTCGGCGTCGGACATCTCGCGCGACTGCTGGGCGAGGTAGCCGAGCACCTCGTCGCTGTCGGCGCCGGAGAGCAGGCGGGTGGTGACCTCGGTGGAGGAGGCCAGCCAGCGCTCCCGCAGCCGGGTCTCCTCATACAGCCGCGCGTTCTCGATGGCCACACCGGCCGCGGTGGCCAGCGCGGTGACGATGGCCTCGTCCTCCTCGTCGAAGTCCTCGCCGTTGCGCTTCTCGGTGAGGTAGAGGTTGCCGAAGACCTCCTCGCGCACCTGGATGGGCACGCCGAGGAAGGAGTGCATGCGCGGATGGCCCTCGGGGAAACCGTGGAAGTCGGGGTGCTCGGCGAGGTCGCTCAGCCGCAGCGCCGACCGGTCGCGGGTGGGCACGGAGAGGATGCCCTTGCCGTGCGGGAAGACGTGCATGCTCGCGGCCTGGTCGTCGGTGAGCCCGACGGGGATGAACTCGGCGAAGCGCCCGCCCTCGTCGAGCACGCCCAGGCCCGCGTAGCGCGCGTCGACAAGAGTGGCGGCGGCCTCGGCGAGCCGGCGCAGCACGGTGGCCAGGTCGAGGTCGCTGCCGATGGACAGGACCGCCTCCAGCAGGGAGTGCACGCGGTCGCGGGTGGACAGCGCGGACTCCAGCCGGATGTGGAGTTCGGAGATGAGCTCGTCCAGACGCATCTTGGGGAGCAGGGAGCGTTCCGGGATGTCAGACATCGGATGCACACCTCCGGGTGCATACGTTATCGCGGAGGGCGATCGTCGTGGCCGGAATCGGTGGAATCTGCGGGATCGGCGGAAACCGGGAGACAGGAGAGGGGCGTGCCCTGTCGCGGCCGCCGGGCGAGGTGGTCGAGCGGCGCCCTGTCACTGCAGGGCGCGGCAGACCGGTCTCCGGAAGGATACGGCACGTGTGACGGAGAATCATTCGCAAACAGCGGGAAACCGGAAACAGGGTGAGTGGATGGAAGGGCGGGGCGGGAGGGCGTCGGAGAGCGCGGCCTGGCGGCGAGGCGGCTGCGGGCCGGGCCGCGGCCCGGCCCGCGCTCGTCGTTGACCGGCCCTCGGCCGCTCGGGGAACCTCCGGGGAACCGCCGCTGAAGAATCCTGGTAGGCGAAAGGTGCATACCGGAATATCCGGGACAGCGGCGCGAACGAAACCCCGCGTTTGGCGGTTGCTTCTCGTAGTGATCGTGCTACCGTCGCGTTCTGTTGGGGCCGAGCCCGGGTTTCGGGTAGTCGGTCGCGGCGGAACTCCGCGTCCGTAATCGGGGACATGATGGGGTTCCGTCCGTCTCGGGACTCGATGTACGTTCGGCGGGCCGCAGCCCGCGGCCCGGAGTCGTCGCAGGCCCCCTTCGCCGCACTCGTCGACACTCGTCGAAAGGGAACCCGCAATGCCGCGCACACACCGCTCGCGACGCGGAACACGCGTCGCCGCGGTCACGGGTGCGGCCGGGGTTCCCGCGAAGCTGTGGCCCTCGGCGCGCCGGTGGCTGGTCGTCGCCGGGCTGCTGTCCGGCGCCTGGTTCGCCGGGGCCGCCTGCGCCTCTGCGGACGAGACCGGGGCCGTTCTCGGCGAGACGGCGGCAGCGGTCCAGGAGGGCCAGGAGCAGGTCGCCGAGACCGCGCAGAAGGCGGATGCGCCTGATCCCGCGACCGGGTCGCAGGACCCGGGCGGGTCCGAGGGCGCCGGCTCCCGCCCGGGCCCGGCGGGCGACGCGGTGCAGGACGGCGCGGCCTCCGTGCAGGAGGGCGTCGGAACGCTCGCCGCCGACTCGCTCGGCACCCCGGCGTCCGGCGCCGGCTCCTCCGCCTCCACCGACCCCGCCGGCGAAACCGGTCGGCAGCGCCCGGCCGACTCCGGCGAGGCTCCGCAGGAGGCCGGCTCCGCCGCCGATCGGCTCAGCGGAGCCGTGGCGGCCGTCGGCAAGGTCGGCCGCGACGCGGGGCGCACCGTTCCCGTCTCCGTGGCCGCCTCGGGCGCGCCAGGTGCCGCGGACGCCGTGTCCGAAGCCCGTGCCGCCGGTCTTCACGGTATCGGCATGGGTTCGTTCGACCCGGTCGGCTTCGACGGCGCCGACATCCTTCCCGACCTCGGGATCGACCGCCCGGCCGGCCCCGCCGCCGGAGCCGAGCGCGCTCCGGGCGGTGCCGGCTCCGTATCGGCGGCGCGCGGCACCGGCGCGGCGCCGGCCGCCGAGGGCGGCGCACACGCGCACCCCGGCACCCCGGCCGTCGTCGGCTACGCGGGCTTCGCCCAGCCCGACCACGACGGCGCTTCCGGCGGCGACGAGTCCGAGCCCCGCGACGCCGGCACCGACCGCCCCGAGGCGGCCGCCGCTGTCGGCTCGGCGGTGAACACCCCTCAGCCCGGCGGCGGCGTGTGCGCCGGGTACCTCCCCGCGGCGGCCTCCGCCGCCCCGGCAGCGGGCCGCCTCCTGTGCGCCCGCCAGGCTCTCGCCGACGCCCCGCAGGACCTCGGCGAGCAGCCGACCTTCTCTCCCGACTAGGACCGCCCGCCCGGGACTCTGCGATCGCCCCGCACTCCGCGGCCCGAATCGCACGCCCCGTCTGGCACCCGGCCCATCGGTCCAGCGGCATTCGCCCTCTGGGGGCTGACGTGAGCCCCGTGCCCGTGATCCGCGGCGAGTCTCCTCGCCCCCGGCACGAGGTTCACGTCAGCCCGAGGTCCGCCAGATCCTCAGGTTGATCCCGGCATCCACCGTCCCTGCCAGCCACGCACGGACGCGGAGCCCCCGGGAGGAGTCCCCGAAGTCATCCCAGAACCCGCCGTGGGGGCCTCTGGCCAGGGCGCCCAAGCGGGAAATACGGACACACAAAGTCCATCCCCAAAAGCAACCGAAATCCAGACGATCCGGAAGGACGTTCCATGTTCCAGTTCGCTCGCCAGTCCGCCAAGGCCGTTCTCGTGGCGGCCAGTGCCGCGGGTATCGCCGCTCTCGGCGCAGGTACCGCCGGAGCCGACAACCTCGGCGCGCTGAGCGCAACTGACTCCCTGCCGCAGACCCCTGTCAACGCCGACCTGCCCGCCGGGCTGGGCGGCGGCGCGTCGTCGCTGGTCTCCAAGGTGCAGCAGGCCGACCTGCGGGGCGTCGCGCCCGCACCCGGCACGGAGAACCTGACCACCCCCGTCGGCAACCTGTCGCAGGTGGGCCCGCAGGCCCAGGCCCAGCTCGACGCCGTGCACAACGTGCTCGACGGCGCCCGCAACACCGTCGGCCTGCGCCACACCGTCCACCAGACAGCCAAGCCGGTCACGCCGGGGACCCTCCACCAGGTCACCAAGCCGGTCACACCGGGCACCGTCCACCAGGCGGCCAACGGTGTGGTGCCGGGCGGTCTGGGCGGTGTCGTGCCGCTGGGCACGGTCAAGGGGCTGCTGGGCGGCGCCACCAGCACGCTGCCGCTGAACCACGGCGTGGTCCACGAGACCGCCCACCAGGCTGTCGGCCAGGCCAAGGGCACGGTCGGTCCGGCCGAGGAGACGGTCCACCAGACCGCCCACGAGACGGTCGGCCAGGCCAAGGGCACGGCCGAGCAGGCCAAGGACTCGGTCCACCCGACCGCCCACGGCGCCGTCGGCCAGGCCCACGGGGCCCTCCACCAGGCCGGGGGCGCCGCGCACGGCACGGTGCACCAGGCGGCCAACGGTGTGGTGCCGGGCGGCCTGGGCGGCGTGGTGCCGCTGGGCACGGTCAAGGGGCTGCTGGGCGGCGCCACCAGCACGCTGCCGCTGAACAACGAGGTCGTCCCCCAGGCCGCGCCGGTCGACGGGGCCGCGGGCACGGTGCACCAGGCGGCCAACGGTGTGGTGCCGGGCGGCCTGGGCGGCGTGGTGCCGCTGGGCACGGTCAAGGGGCTGCTGGGCGGCGCCACCAGCACGCTGCCGCTGAACAACGAGGTCGTCCCCCAGGCCGCGCCGGTCGACGGAGTCGCCACCACCCTGCCCGCCTACGACGTCGTGCCCGACCAGGACCCCCTGGGCATGCTGCCCACCGGCCAGGTGACCGGCCTGCTCGGCGACGGCGCCTTCTCCATGGTGCCGATCGACAGCGCCGCCGAGACGCTGCCGCTGAGCAACGAACTGCCCAGCGAGTCCTCCATCGAGGGCGCGCCCGCCGAGATCGCCGGGGAGGCCGTGGGCACAGCGGTCGAGCAGACCGCCGGCGCGGCGCTGCCCGAGACCGCCGACAAGGTCGACAGCCTCGCCAACGAGCTGCCCGCCCCCTCCACCGAGGGCGTGACCGAGCAGCTGCCCGAGACCCCGGTCTCCGTCGAGGGGGTCGACACCGAGGCCGTCGAGGCGGCCGTCCCCGCCACCGGCCAGGTGCAGGACACCGTGGGCACCGTCACCGAGCAGGCCCCCTCCCTGGGCGAGGTGACCGAGAAGGTCGACGTCAGCGAGGCGACCGGCGACGTCGCCCAGGCCGCGGCCGAGGGCGCCGGCGCCACCGGCGCCGTGGACGTCGTCGAGGGCGTCGGCACCCCCGCGCTCTAAGCGACCGCGCGGTCCGACCACCGGAGCGCGCCGATCCGGGCGCTCCGCTGCAAGCCATCTGACCGTGCACCGCGGCCGATCCGTCGGGGCCGCGGTGCACGCCGGCCCCGGGCGACGGGGAGCCGGCCGGACGCGACGCCCTGGGAACTGTGGGGGTTCCCAGGTCGGATTCCCGGCCCGCACCGTCCGCCCGGGGCCTTTCCCATGTCCGCAGACCGGGCGCGCCTTTGGTGGGGGCGCGCCGTACTTCGGCCCGTGGAACCGGGGTCCAAGCCGCCTGGCCGCCGATCGGCAGCCCGAGGAGCGCGTTCGCGAAGGCTGCCCGCAGCCGAGGAGGGCGGACTGAAGCCGCCCCCTCTGGGACTCGGTGCCTGTACCCGGCACCGGCGGTCACCTCCGGCCGCGGTGGCTTCGCGGACTGACCCCGCGGGAGCGCTTGAAGGCGGCGCTGAACGCGAACGCGCTGCCGTAGCCCACGCGGCGGGCTATGGCGTCGACGGTGGTGTCGGAGTTCTCCAGCAGATCGGCGGCCAGGTCGATGCGCCACTCGGTGAGGAAGGCCATCGGCGGCACGCCGACGAGGTCGGTGAAGCGGCGGGCCAACGTCGCTCGCGACACTCCGGCATGCCCGGCGAGCGCGCCCACCGTCCAGGGGTGGTCCGGACGGCTGTGCATCAGTCGCAGGACCGGGCCGACGACCGGATCCCCGCCGGCCCGGTACCAGGGTGGCGCGCGGGAATCCGGCCGGACGAACCAGACGCGCAGGACGGCGACCACCAGCAGGTCCAGAAGCCGGTGGAGCACGAGATCCTGACCGGGCGCGTCTCGCACGGCCTCCTCGGCGAGCCGCGACACGAGCGCGGATTCTCGGTGGGCGGCCTCGGGGACGACCGCGAGCGGGGGCAGAGCGCTGAGCAGTCGCGTGGCGACCTCGCCCGGGCGCCGGTACTTGCCGACCAGCAGCACCGATGGGCCACCCGCGCCGTCGTCGCGGGCCGCCGTGCCGTTGGCCCAGGTGCGCACACCGGTGTCCGCCATCTCGCGCGGCTTCGCACCGACCGGTGTCGTCCGCCGGGGGCCGGGCCCGACCACCACCTGGACCGGGGTACGCGGATCGTCGGCGAAGGTGAACGCATCGGGGCCGCGCATCATCGCGATGTCGCCCGCGCCGAGCCGGACCGCTTCGCCGCCGCTGGGAACGGCCCAAGGCCTCCCCCGCACCACGGCCACGACGCTGAGCGGTGCCCCGTCCCGAACCTGCACCGACCACGGCGAGCTCTGCACGGTCCGCAGCACGAACGCGCCCCGGGCCTTGGCTCCGTCGAGCAGGATCGACAAAGGGTCCACCCGCGCAGTCTAAGACGCGGAATTATGGAACTGCGAGCTTCGATCATGGCCCGCGGCCCGGCGTTGCGATGGACTGGCGGCATGACGGCGACGGTATCGAGGACGCTGGTCCTCGCGGGGACAGGGAAGACCGGGCGCCGCGTCGTGTCCGGTCTCGCGGCGCGCGGCTTTCCGGTACGGGTCGGCTCGCGGCGCGCCGATCCGCCCTTCGACTGGCAGGACGACACCACGTGGGAGCCCGCACTACGGGGCGTGGACGCGGCTTATGTGGCCTTCTATCCGGACGCGGCGTTCCCCGGCGCGGCCGGGACTGTGGGCGCCTTCGCGAACTTGGCGGTGGCCTGCGGGGTTCGGCGCCTTGTTCTGCTGGCGGACCGCGGTGCCGCCGAGGCCGAGCGGTGCGAACAGGCGGTGCGGGACGCGGGTGCGGAGTGGACCGTGGTGCGGGCGGGGTTCATCACGCAGAACTTCAGCGAGGCGTTCCTGGCGGAACTGGTGCGGGCCGGTGTGGTCGCGCTTCCGGTCGGCGACGTCGGAGAGCCCTTCACCGACGCCGAGGACATCGCCGATGTCGCGGTCGCCGCGCTGACCGGGGACGGCCATGCCGGCCGGATCCACGACGTGACCGGACCCCGGCTGCTCACCTTCGCCGATGCCGTCGGCGAGATAGCCGCCGCGGCCCGCCGGGAGGTCCGCTATCTGCCGGTCACGCCCGAGCGGTTCGTCGCGGCGCTGACCGGACGGGGCGTGCCCGCCGAGTACGCGACGCAGTTGGCCGGCCTGTTGGCCGAGGTATTCGACGGGCGCCGGGCCGAGGTGACCGACACCGTCGAGCGCGTTCTCGGTCGGCCGCCCCGCGACTTCGCGGACTACGCGCGCGAGGCGGCCGCAACCGGTGTCTGGGACGCTCCTCCGGGCCCACCGGCGGAGCCGTACGCGTGACCGGGACGAGGAGGACCGCGGCCCGGCCGCCGCCCTTCGGCCGCCCGGCGACCCGTAAGCCGGCGGCGCTCCCGACCGTGTCGCCCGCCGGCCCGGCCTGAGTCCGGGCGACCGGCTTCGGGCTGCATGCTGCGGCCGGATACCGCGATCGTGCATCCGCCCGGCACGAAGCGGGGCCCGGCCCCACCGGCTGTTCGGTGGGACCGGGCCCCGCTGTCGTCTGGAGGAGCGGGCGCCCGCCCGATCGGGCGCCGCGCGGGTTACTGCTGGTGGTGCGGCGAGCCGGGGGTGCCGGGCTCGGAGGTGTCGTCGGCCTCGCCGGTGGCGCTCATGGAGACCCAGTCCTCAGCCGAGCGCTGCCAGTAGCCCCACCCGTTGTCGACCTCCAGCGGGCGGTCGGTGCCGGTGATGTCGACGGGATCGCCGCGCAGGCTCTCCTCGTAGAACCACCGGGAGTCCTCCAGGCTCATGTTGATGCAGCCGTGGCTGGTGTTGGCCTCGCCGAGCTGGTAGTTCCACGTGGCGCTGTGCAGGAACTCGCCGGAGTTGGAGATGCGGACCGCGTACTCCACGAACTCCTCGTAGTAGTTCGGGTCGTCCTTGGAGACGCCGAGGGTGTCGTTGCTCATCCGGTAGTCCGTGTGGAAGGCCATGGTCAGGTGGGTGCCCGACGTCGTGGTGTACTTCCGCTGGGTGGCCATGCCCAGGCTGACCGGGAACTCCTTGACGACTTCGCCGTCGCGCTCGACGGTCATGTGGTGGGCGTCCTCGTCGATCGTGGTGATCTGCTCGCGCCCGACCTCGAACTCGAACTCGCGGTTCTCGATGCCCCACACGCCCTCGGAGGCCGCGACGCCGGCGAGGTTCAGGTTCACCGTGACCTTCTGGTACGGCTCCCAGTACTCCGTGGGGCGGAACACGGCGATCTCGTCGCCGAACCAGTTCCAGGCGCCCTCGGCGGGCTTCTCGGAGGAGACCTCCATGGCGGCCTCGACCTGCGCCTTGTTCTTCACCGGCAGGTCGAAGTCGACGATGATCGGCATGCCGACCCCGACCGTGCTGCCGGGCTCGACGTTGATGGTCTCGATCTCCAGCCGCTGCCCCTCGACCGGCGGGACGGTCGAGAACTCGCTGATGGCCTCGGTGCTCTTGCCCTCGCTGTTCTCGGCGGTGGCGGTGACCGTGACGTCGCTGCCGGGGTGCAGCGTCCAGTCGCTGGTCCACTCGGTCTTGTCGTCGTTGAAGGTACCGGTCATGCTCTCGTCGGTCTTGCCCCCGGAGAGCTTCTGCTCGACCTGCACGTCGGTGATCTTGCCCTTGTCCGCGCTCACGACGACGGGGGAGTCGGGGCGGATCTCGGTGCCGCCGTCCGCGGGGGTGATGGTCACCTCGGCCGCGGCGACGTCGGGCTCTTCGTTGGCGAGGTCGGTGTTGCTTCCGCCGGAGCTGCAGGCGGAGACCGCCATCAAGACGACGGTGGCCGCGGCGCACAGCGCGGCCGACGGCCGGCGTGGAAAGCGGAGTGTCACTTCGGGGGTCCTCCAGGTCGACTGTTGGCGGGCACGGTCCCGGACGTGGCAGGGAGGTAGTGCCACCGACGCGGGGGCGGAGGCGTGTCGGCCACTATGCGGTGCGGGAACGGTGGTACCCGGTAGATGTGACGCCCGAACCGGGGCAGCGGTTCGCTTAAATCACAGATTTTCCTCGCAAAGTCGTCGGCCGCCCGCGATTCCGCCCAGAACGCACCGCGGCCGGACCGCCCCACCGCCGTCCCCGGCGGCACCCCCGGTGGTGCTCACAGCTGCGGCTCCGCGGACTCGCCCCCGCTCTGCGTGCCGTGGCCCAGCCCGTTGGCGCAGGGGTTGGAGGTCGCGTCGCGGCCCTTGATGGGCTCGCCGGGCCCTGCGGTCGCCTCCCCGGCGCCGGGAGCGGGGCTCGGCTCGGCCGCTCCGCCGCCGTGGGGCTGCGCATCCCTTCCGGCGGCGTGGCCGGCGCCGGCCTGGTCCGGGTCCGCCGCCGGGCCGTCCGCCCCCTCCTGGCCGCTGACCAGCAGCCGGTCCTCCACCGGGCGGTCGTGCCGGATGGCGGAGAACAGCCGCGCCGCTGCGCTCTCGTCCCAGACCACGCGGTTGGGGTCCAGCGGAGCCCGCTGCCAGGGCACCGTGTAGAAGGCGATGTCGGACAGTTCCGTCCCGGCGAGGGTCGAGGCGATCGAGATCATCGTCGGCAGGGTGAAGTCGCCGTCGGTGCCGGTGTGCTCGGTGATCGCGGTGAGCATCTCGGTGGTGCGGCCCGGGCGGGTGAGCAGGTCGCTTCCCGCGACCTCGTCGGCCAGCGCGCCGAGGAACATCTGCTGGCGGTCGATGCGCCCGATGTCGCTGCCGTTGCCGATCTCGTAGCGCGCCCGCACGAAGGACAGCGCCTCCTCCCCGTCGAGCACCTGGCGGCCCGCCTCCAGGTCGAGCTGTGCGCGCTCGTCGTGCATCGGCCGCGGAATGCATATCTGCACGCCGCCGATCGCGTCGATCATCTCCCGGAACCCCCCGAAGCTCAGATGCGCGAAGTGGTCGATGCGGATGCCGGTGAGCGACTCGACGGTCTTGACGACGCACGGCGGCCCGCCGTGGAACAGGGCGGCGTTGATCATGCCGTGGTAGCCCGGCGTGCCGTCGGTCTCGCCGTAGGGCTCGCACTCGGGGAGCCGTACCAGCGAGTCCCGCGGGAAGTTGACGACGGTGACCCGGCCGTCGGTGGAGATGTGGGCGAGCATCAGCGCGTCGGAGCGCTCGCCGACGAAGTCGCGCCCGCCGTAGACGGAGTTGCCGCCCTCGCGGCCGTCGGACCCGATGAACAGGATGTTGAGGTCGTCGCCGATCTTCTCCGGGCGGTCCTCCTCGTTCAGGGCCTCGTCCAGGTCGTGGCGGAGGATGTTGCCCTGGAGGGAGTGGTAGTACCCGTACGCGGTGCCTACTCCGGCGACCAGCACGACCGCGACGGCCGCGGCCACCCACGCGGCCAGGCGAGGCAGTCGGCCGATGCGCCCGCCGGCCCGGTGCGGCGGGGCGGTACCGGCGGTCGGACCCGGCTCCGCGGGCCGCTCGGTCGGGGGCGGTTCCGGTCGGTCGGTATCGGCGGATTCGGCGGAGTCGTCGGCGCCGCCGGTCTCTCCGGAGCCGGTATCCCCGCGGGTTTCGGCCGGCTCGAAGGAGGGGGTCGGGGCGGAGGGCTCGCGTGGCCCGGAGTCCGCCGGGCGGTCGGTTTCGGCGGCGCCGGAATCGGCGCCGGGGGAGTCGTCGGGCATGCGGGATCTCTTCGTGCCGAGGGGGTCTGGGTGCGCCGGTCCCGGGCACGCGCGAGCGGATCCGCGTGGCTGGAGAAGCGGAGGGAAAGAGGGGCGGATCCGGCCGCGGTGGAGGGGCGACCGCAGCGGTGCACGGGGATCCTACGAGATTCCCCGTCCGGCCGCGCGTGCGACTTACGGGTGTTCGTCACCGGTGTCCGGAATTGGCTGGGTAATTTCCGCAACACCTTTTCCCGCGGCGACTCTGACCGAAACCCCGCGCCAAGAGAGGTCTCAGGAGACGCGGCGCCACGTGCCGGTCTCGGCTCGGGCGCGGGCCCGGCGCCCGCGCGCCGCACCCGCCGGTGTGGGAACCGCCGGGTGCGGCGCGGCGGGCCCCTGGGCTCAGGCGGACTTGCGGGTGCGCATGCCCGAGATCGCTCCGACACCGACGACCGCCAGGACCAGCTGGGTGATCAGTTCCCACCAGTCGATTCCGGGCGTGTTCGCGTAGCCGGCGAAGCTCGCGATCGCCGTGCCGATCAGAGCGGCCACGATGCCGACGAGGATCGTCAGCCAGATCTGGATGTTCTGCTTGCCGGGCAGAATGATCCGCGCCAGGACGCCGATGACCAGCCCGATGATGAGCGCGGTGAAAATGCCGGTGATCTCCATGACGGTCCCCCTTCGATTCGGTAGTCCGTCACAGGTTGTTCTTTCCCGGATGCGCGCGGGGATGCGTCCGATCGGCGACCGGGCGGCCCGGTGGCAAGCGGCCGCCCGGTCCGAGCCGGCCGTCGAGGGCGGTGTGCGCCCGCCCGCCGGCGCCTGCCGCCGCCACCTGCGCCCCGCCCGGCGGCGGATCAGCCGCGGCCCGCGGCCGCCGCGGGGTGGGCCGGGAGCCCGCAAACCCCTTCTGTACGGCGATGGGCCGCCTTAGGGGCCGGATCGTCTCGCCCGGTGCCGCAGTCGTCCGCGTCCGTCTCATCGTCGGACGAAAAATTGGCCGCATCCGGCCAAGATCGTCCCTTGTGTCCGCGATAGTGAGTGTTCTGGTCGTCATTTCGCATTTGTGAAATCCGACGTCAGACCTCCCTGTCGGGCGTCCGGTCTGGCCGCTGCCCGGCGGCGGGCGCCGGGCGGAGGGTGTGTCCCGGTCTGTGTCGGGTCTGTCGCTCGCCGTTAACTTCACTTATCGTTTCGTCTCATTCACCGAACGCTTCGGTGGATGCGGCGGGACGGTCCCACAAGGTCCAGCCCGCCGGGGATTTGCGTCCGGTACGAGCCGGGCGCAGCTGCCCTTTTCCACCCCCGCTCAAGGAGTAAGGCACGTGCGAAAATCCCCCCACTTCATGGCACTCGGCGGCATCGCCCTTTCCATCGGGCTGATGGCGGCGGCCCCCTCCGCCGCGGCGGCAGACCCCGCCCCCACGGCGGCGCCCGAGCAGCTCGCGGCCATGCAGCGCGACCTCGGGCTGACCGCGTCCGAGGCCGAACAGCTGCTCAAGCAGGAGAGCCGGGCCCGTTCCCTGGAGGACGAGCTCCGCGCCGACCTCGGCTCCGACTTCGGCGGTGCCGTGTTCGACGCCGAGTCCGGTGAGCTGACCGTCTCGGTCACCGACGCCGACGCGGTCGAGGAGGTCGAGGACGCCGGAGCCGAGGCCGAGGTCGTCGACCACGGCCAGAAGGCCCTGAACAAGGTCGTCTCCGAGCTCAACTCCAGCGCTGAGGCGGCCGGGTCCGGTGTCACCGGCTGGTACGCCGACGTCGAGGCCGACACCGTCGTCATGACCGTCGAGAAGGGTGCGGTCGAGGCGGGCAAGGAGCTCATCGCCGAAGCCGGCGTGGACGCCGACGCCGTCAAGGTCAAGCAGAGCACCGAGCAGCCCAAGACCTTCGCCGACATCGTCGGCGGCAACGCCTACTACATCAACGGATCCGCCCGGTGCTCCATCGGCTTCGCGGTCACCACCGGGTTCGTCACCGCCGGCCACTGCGGCGGCACCGGCGACTCGGTCCAGGGTGCCGGCGGCGGCAGCGGGTCCTTCGCCGGCTCGGTGTTCCCCAGCCGGGACATGGGATACGTCCGCACCAGCGGATGGAACCCGACCCCGCGGGTGAACGACTACTCCGGCGGCACCGTGGCCGTCACCGGCTCCGCCCAGGCCCCCGTGGGCTCGTCGATCTGCCGCTCCGGGTCGACCACCGGCTGGCACTGCGGCACCATCCAGGCCCGCAACCAGACGGTGCGCTACGCCCAGGGCATCGTCTACGGCCTCACCCGCACCAGCGTCTGCGCCGAGCCCGGCGACTCCGGCGGTTCGTTCATCAGCGGCAACCAGGCCCAGGGAGTCACCTCCGGCGGTTCGGGCAACTGCAGCACCGGCGGCACCACCTACTACCAGGAGGTCAACCCCATCCTGAACCGGTGGAACCTGACCCTGGCCTGAGCCCCGGGCGGGTCGGAGTCCACGCTCCCTGCCAGATCCCCGACACATGAAGAACGGGCGGCCCCGGTGCACCTGCCTGCGCCGGGGCCGCCCGCGTTCGTGCGCTCGGGGGGTGTCAGTCGTCGTCGTTCCAGAAGGCGCTGTGCGTATCGTCGGTATCGGCGTCCTGGTCGGCGCCCTTGCCCGACTTGGAGCGGCGCGCCGGCTTGGCGGGCTCCTCGGCGGGGGCGGACTTGCGGCGGATGCGGCCCCGGGGCGCCGGCGCGTCGGCGGACTCGGCGTCGGGGGCGGCCGGCGCCGACTTGGCGGCCGAGGCCGACGACGAGGAGCCCTTGCCCGCCGCGCCTTTGGAGCGGACGGAGCCCGAGGCGCCGGTGTCCGCGGTCTTGACCGCGGAGGCGACGCTGCGCGGGGCGCCGCCGGCATGGATGCTCAGCGCCTCGTCCTCGACGTCGAGCATCTTCTGCACGCTCGGCGGCAGCGCGGGCAGCCGCTCGTTGCGGAAGTGCGCGCCCAGCACCTCCAGGGCGTGGTCGCACAGCAGCGGGCGCATGACCGCGGGTTTCGCGCCGCTGAGCTCCTGAAGCTCGGGCAGAGAGAGTTCACGCAGCAGCCGGATGATCGTGCGCATCCGCTCGCGGGTGCGCCGGTCGGAGATCGCCACCGAGGCCATCTCGGCCTCGGCGAGCGCCGGCGTCGGCTCGGTGCCGCCGGACTCCTCCGAGCCTTCGCGCTCGGCGATGAACAGGCCGGTGAGCTGGCGCGTCGACTCCCGGGCGGCGACGCGGTTCTCGCCCTTGCGGATGTGGCGGGCCTGTGCCCAGATCACCACGACGCTGGTCACCAGGCTTATGGCCGCGCCCGTGAGGACCAGCAGCATGTCGTACACGTCAGACCTCCGAGGGGGAAACGGGAAGCGGGCCGTTCCACACGGCGTCGCGTGACCCGTGAGCATTCGCGACCGCGGGGCGGATTGTCAAGTTTGTTGAGAGTCGTCCCTATGGCCTCACGGGGCGTCGCGCACCGTGGCCTCCTAGGCCCCACCGCCCTCGACCGAGGCTCGGCGCGCCGCCCCATGCCGGCCCGCCATCCACAGCCGGTCTCGGCGAAAGCGCCTCCTGCCTGCGCGCCCCCTGCTGATGCCAAATCGCAGCCGGAACCCGCCTTGACACATCGACCGCAACGAATATGAACTTGCTGCGACGTGCCTCCGAGCGAACCCCGCGATCGGCCGGAGGCGAGGGGGACCGCGGGACGTGGACGGACCGGCGGCGGCCGCCGATGAGGGGAGGGCGCGCCGCACTCCGGTCTCGTGGCCGGTCCCGGGCCACCGCGGTCCGGGACCGGTTCTCGCCCCGCCCGGCGCCGCCGTCGGCCGCCCTCGTGATCCCCCGGGGGAATCGCTACGCTGCGCCCCATGTCCCGATACGCCGCGAAACCCCCGGATCCGGGAGTCTGGCGGCCGGCGCCCGGCTGGCCCGCTCCCGGGCAGGAGGGAACCCTGGTCTTACGCCCCGGCGCGACCGGTGCCCAGTACGCGCGCTTCATCGGCCCCTACGCCCCGCTGCTGATCCTGCTGTTCCTCGTCACGACGGGCATCGGCGCGATCTTCTTCGAGACCGCGGCCGAGGGCACCGGCACGGTGGCCGGCATCGCCGTCGGCCTGGTCGCCACCGGCGCCATGGGCGGGCTGCTGGCGGTCCGCGTGCACCGCATGCTCACGCGGACGACCGTGGTGGTCTCGCCGGTGGGCGTCGAGCTGCGCGACCACCTGGGCGTGGAGATCCGGCTCGCCTGGCCGGACGCCCGGGTCGGCGACGTGACGACCCGCTTCTCCCCGGACGCGCGGGCGGGCCGGCCGGGCGGGGTGCGCGTGAGCACGCCCGAGTACCGCTCCCACGGACTGATCGGGTACGGCGACCGGGTCCTGCCGCGCCGGATGCCGCGCCACATGGCCCGCAGGCTCGCCGCCCAGCCCCGCGACCCGCACACCGGCCGGCCCCTGGTCGCCATCCCCTTCACCGCGGCGGGCACCAGGCAGCCGCCCAATCCGCTGGTGGACGCCGCCCGCCACTACCGGCCCGACCTCTTCGCCTGACCCGCGGCGGCCCGCCGGCGATCGGCCGCGGGCCGCCGCGGGCCTGTCCGGCGGAGCGCCTACCGGAGCTCGCGCTTGAGGATCTTGCCGGTGGCGTTCATGGGCAGGGCGTCGCGGAACTCGACCGAGCGGGGGTACTTGTAGGCGGCCAGCTGCTCGCGGCAGAAGGCGATCAGCTCCTCCTCGGTGGGCTCGGTGCCGGCCTCGGGTACGACGAACGCCTTGACCTCCTCGCCGTGGGTGTCGTGGGGCACGCCCACCACGGCGGCCAGGGAGACCGCCTTGTGGGTCATCAGCACCTCCTCGACCTCCCGCGGATAGACGTTGAACCCGCCGCGGATGATCATGTCCTTGGCGCGGTCGACGATGAAGTAGTAGCCGTCCTCGTCGCGCCGCGCGATGTCGCCGGTGCGGAACCAGCCGTCCCGCATCACCTCGGCGGTGGCCTCCGGGCGGTTGTAGTACCCCTTCATGACGTTGTGGCCGCGGATGGCGATCTCGCCCGGCCCCTCGCCCTCGATCGTGTTCCAGTCGCCGTCGACCAGCTTCATCTGCACGCCCCAAACGGGGAAACCGATCGATCCGGGCTTGGTGGGCCGGTGGAGCTGGTTGAAGCTGGCCGTCGGCGCGGTCTCGGAAAGCCCGTAGCCCTCCAGGATCTGCACCCCGAACGTCTCGTGGAACTCGCGGAGCACCTCCAGCGGCGCCGCCGCGCCGCCGGAAACCGCCGAACGCAGGGTGGTGGGCACCTCCTGGCCGCCGCCGCGTACCGCCGACAGCATCGCCCAGTACATGGTGGGCACGCCCGCGAACAGGGTCACCTCCTCGCTGCGCATCAGCGCCAGCGCCTCCACCGGTTCGAAGCGCGGCATGAGCACCAGCTTCGCGCCGCGGCGCAGGCCCGCGTTCATGATCGAGGACTGGCCGAAGGAGTGGAACAGCGGCAGCACCGCCAGCGTGGAGTCCTCGCCGGGGTGGCTGGGCACGAGTTCGTCGTTGACCATCGCGTTCATCAGCATGTTCTGATGGCTCAGCTCGGCGCCCTTGGGCCGGCCGGTGGTACCGCTGGTGTAGAGGATGACGGCGGTGTCGTCGGCGGAGGTCTGCGCCGACTCGAACCGGTCGGAGGCCCCGTCGAGGGCCGCCCACAGCGTCTCGGCCCCCTCGATGGAGGATTCGGTGGCCAGCGCCGCGGCCGGAAGGACGATGAAGTGCTCGGTGCCCGGTGCGGCGTCGAAGGCCTCCTTGCCCCGCTCGCCCAGCGGCAGCTCGGGCGTGCCCTCGAAGCAGAACAGCGCCTTGGCTTCGGAGTCCTCCAGGTAATAGGCGATCTCGCGGGCCTGGGAGAGCACGTTCAGCGGCACCACGACCGCGCCGGCCTTGAGTGCGCCGAAGTAGACGATCGGGAAGTAGGGCAGGTTCGGGCAGGCCAGGGCCACCTTGTCGCCGGGGCGGATCCCGCGTGCCGTCAGCAGGTTGGCCACCTGGTTGGCGAGGCCGTCGAGCATGGAGTAGGGCATGCGGATGTCGCCGTAGACCAGGGCGGTGCGGTCCGGGTTCTTCTGGGCGCTGTCCTCCAGCACGATCGCCAGGTTGAGCATGGGGGTCCTCCTTGCGAGCGGGGCACCGGTGTGTCGGATGCCATAGTCGCAGAGAAGAATACCGACTGGTAGGTATGACCGGGTCGGAGGTGGGCCGCGGGGCGGTCCGGCGGAGTCCGCCGGTCGCGGCCGGGTCCGCCCGGCGTCAGCCGATGTCCTAGGCGCCGGTCAGCTCCGGGCGGTGGCGCCGCGGCTCGCCGGCGCGGTGAGCGCACGGCCACCCGGACACCTCCCCGCTCGCGGTGCTGTCGTTCGGCGCCGCACGGGGTAGGAGATGGTGCGGGGACGACGGATCCCCGACCACCCGACCGGCGACGGAGTCCGCCCATGGCCGAGTACGACCCGCCGGGCGTCGAGTTCCACTGGCGGCCGGGTTGCATGTTCTGCTTCATGCTGCGCGTGCGGCTGCTGCGGCGCGGCGTGCCGCTGGTGGAGACCGACATCCGGCAGGACCCGGGGGCCGCCGCGCGGGTGCGCGCCGCCACCGGCGGCGACGAGACCGTGCCGACGGTCTTCGTCGGCCCCGTCGCCCTGGTCAACCCCCACCCCGACGAGGTCGTGGCGGCGGTGCGCACCCACGCGCCGCACCTGCTCGACCCGGACGGCGAGCGCGGCACGCAGTGACCCGGCCGCGGACTTCACCGGCCTTCGCGGCGCGTGGAGGCCGGGCGAGGTGCCGGGCGACCGAGGGGGAAAACCCGTTGACCTCGACCGTGGTTGAGGGAGCAGAGTGGCGGTGAACCGGAGGGGTGCGGCGACCGTCGGCGGACGCGGCGGCGCCCGACCGCGATCCCGCCCCGGCACGACCTGCACCGCGACACTGCCGAGGAGCACACCATGGCCGCACCGTCGGCGTCCTTCTTCGACGCCGCCTACGAGAACGAGACCGCGCCCTGGGTGATCGGGGAGCCCCAGCCCGAGGTGGTGGCGCTGGAGCGCGACGGCCGGATCGGCGGAGCGGTGCTCGACCCCGGGTGCGGCACCGGCGAGCACACCATCCACCTCGCCCGCCTGGGCTACGACGTGCGGGGCGTCGACTTCTCGCCGCGCGCCGTGGAGATGGCGCGCGCCAACGCCGCCGAGCAGGGGGTGGCCGCCGAGTTCGCGGTCGCCGACGCCTTCGCCCTGGGAGAGGAGGAGCGCCGCTACGACACGGTGGTCGACAGCGCCCTGTTCCACATGTTCGAGGAGGCCGACCGGACCGCCTACGCCGCCTCCCTGCACGCGGCCTGCCGGCCCGGCGGCGTGGTGCACCTGCTCGCCCTCTCCGACGCCGGCCCGGGCTTCGGGCCCCAGGTCGGCGACGACGCCATCCGCCACGCCTTCGGCGCCGGCTGGGAGCTGGAGGACCTGCGCACCGCGACCTACCGCTGCTACGTGGCCGACGAGGGAGGCGCCACCCTCCTGAACGTCCAACCGGGCTCCACGGTGGACCTCCCCGCCTGGCTGGCCCGCATCCGCCGCCGCTGAGGGGCGGGGTCAGTGCGGTCGGCCGCCTTCTGACTCTCCGGGTTGGGAGCGGTCCGGTTCCTCGCCGCTCGACTCCGGGTTCTCCAGGTCCGAGCGGGCCTCGGTGCCGTCGTCGGCGGGCACGGGGGTGGGCACGCCCGTCCCGGTGACCTTGCGGCCCTGGGCGCGGGCCTGCTCGGGGCTCGCCTGCTCCTCGTCCTCGCGGAGCACGGGCGCGAACTCGCGGTCGCGGGTGTCCTCGGGCTCGTGGCCGAGCGGCTGCGACACGGTCTCCCCCTTCCTCCACACGCTTGTGGACGGATCGCCGCTTATCCGGTTCCGCTACCCGCCGGGGTGCGCGGAATGCGGCAATCCCGCTCACCGGCCGCAGGCCGCCGGCTCCGCGGACGGGTCCGGTTCCGGTTCGTGCCGTGCCGGCCCGCCGCCCGGCGCGGTCCGCCGCCGGCCGCGGGCGGGGCCGAGCGCGGCGCCGGCGGCGGCCAGCGCCGCGGCGGCCGTGAACGCGGCGACGGGGCCGAAGGCGTCACTGAGCAGTCCCACGGCGGGGGAGGCGGCGGCCTGCCCGGCGGCGATGGCCAGGAACGCGGCGCCGACGCCGAAAGCCGGCGATTCGGGGTAGACGCGGGTGCCCCACAGCAGCAGTACACCGGTCAGGGCGATGTAGACGGCGCCGAAGAGCCCGCCGGCGACGTGGATGCCCGGGGCCGTGCCCGACGCCGCCACGAGGCCGGCGGTGGCGGCGCCCAGGGCGAGCATGCCGCCCGCCCACGCGCGGCCGAGCCCGGCGCGAGCGGTGATATCGCCCGTGAGTGCCCCGAGGAGCCCGGCGGCGCCCAGCACGATCCACATCGCTGTGGATGAGGAGGTTCCGGCTCCCTGCGCGACGGCCACGTCGCGGCCGAAGGTCCACACGGCGGAACTCGCCGCTCCCATGGCCCCCGCTGCCGCGAGGAGCCGCAGGGCGCCGGCGGGCAGCCAGGGGGAGGAGGTGTCGCGGGAGGGCATGCGGGCGGCGCCCGGACCGCCGGCGGGGCGGCGCCGCTGCGCCGGGACCACCGCGGCCGTCCACACCGTCGCCGCGGCGGCGGCGATCGCGAACGCCGCCCAGGCCAGGCGCCACTCGTGGGCGAAGAGGAGCGCGACGGGGCCGGACACCATGACGCCGAGCCCGGTGCCGGCGTTCACGACGCTCTGCACCCGGTCGGCGCGCTCGGGCGCGACCCAGCGCGCCACCGCCCCGGCCAGCGGCGGGGACGCCGCGCCGCTGCTTATCCCGGTGAGGACGACGCCGACCGCCAGCACCGCGGGGCCGGGCGCGGTCGCGATCAGCCCGGTGCCCGCGGTCGCCGCGCTTCCCGCTGCGACGGCCACGGCGCGCGGTCCCCAGCGCGGGGTGGCGGTGGATGCGGCCACGACCGCGGCGCAGTAGCCCGCGTAGCTCGCGGACGCGATGGCGCCGGCCGCTGCCGCGCCCAGGCCGAACTCCTCGCTCAGCACCGGCACGAACAGCCCGTAGGCGAAGCGCGCGAGCCCGTAGCAGGCCGCGATCAGCGCGAGTCCGGAGGCGGCCAGCCGGAGTGCCGGAACAGTGCCCCGCCCTGCGCCGGATCGGTGCGTCGCCATGATCATCCCCCCTGGTTATACCGATCGGTATACATCCAGGATGCCCACTGCCTCGCCGACAGGTCAACCCACCGGTGGGTATACTTCCCGGTATGGCGACACGAGCCGACATGACCCCGGCGGGAAAGCGGATCCTCGACGCCGCAGGCGGGCTGTTCTACCGCGAGGGCATCAACGCGGTAGGTGTGGCTCTGGTGGCCGACACCGCCGGGGTGACGAAGAAGACCCTCTACGACCGCTTCGGGTCGAAGGACGAGCTGGTCGTGCACTATCTGCAGCGCCGGCACGACGACTGGTGGGCCTACCTCGACGAGCGCCTGGCCGCGGCGGCCCCGCCGCGCACCCTCGTCCTCATCGACGCCTACGTCTCCCATCCGGGGCTGGAGGCGGCGCGCGGCTGCGCGTTCATCAACGCCGCCGCCGAACTGCCCCCGGGCCACGCGGGCTGGGAGGTCATCCGGGCCCACAAGCGCGCGGTCCGCACCCGCCTCGCCGAACTGATCGCGCAGGACGCCCCGCAGGCCGATGCCGAGGACCTGGCCGAACACGTCTTCCTGCTGATCGAGGGCGCGATCGCCCACACCGGCATCGACGGCGGAGACGGCCGCGTCCAGAAGGCCCGCGACCTGGCCGCCCGCCTGCTACGCGAAGACGCGCGGGCCGGCTAGCGTCGCGCCGACGACAGCGGACGCGCACCGGTCCGGACATGCGCCTCCTGGCATACCGGCGGCCACCGGGGTCGCGGCTTCGAAGGCGCGTTCCTTCGGCGGGAGCGGCTATCGTCGACCCGTGACGGGCCCGCTGCGCATCCGCGGCCCGACGACGCACGGGTCAGGGCGCGATTCCTCGAAGGAGTGACCAGTGACGCACCTGTCTGTGGGCGAGCACGCCGCCCGCGTCATGCAGCGCGAGGCCGACAGGCGCGGTATCGCCCTGGAGCCGGACCCCGACACCGGTCCGCCCGCGGAGATGCCCGCGGAACTGGCGCCGTGGGCGTGCAAGGTCGCGGGCAAGGGCTGGTGCGTCTTCGCGGCGCTCGACCGCGACAGCGAGATCACCACCCCCGCCGAGCGCGACTTCGTCCCGCTCGCGCAGGTGCTGGCCAACTCCTGGCAGATCATGGACGGCACCGGATCCGTGCGGGTGACCAAGACCCCCGGTTGAGGCCGCGCTCGCCCGCGCCGCCGCTTGCGGCGGTGGCCGCCGCCGACGGCCACCGTGTCCTCCGCGCCGCTATCGCCGCCAGAAGAAGTGGTGCACGACCCCGCTCGGGCTCGGCACCCGTTCCAGGTGGTAGCGGTCGGTCAGCTCCTTGGGGCTGTCCCAGAGCCGCAGGCCGCTGCCGAGCTCGTACGGGGCGACGGCGATGTGCATCTCGTCGATCAGGTCCGCGTCGAGGAACTCGCGCAGGGTCGTCACGCCGCCGCCGATCCGCACGTCCCGACCGCCCGCGGCGGCCTTCGCCTGTTTCAGCGCTTCGTGCGGGGTCGTGTCGAGGAAGTGGAAGGTCGTATCGCCCAGCTTGAACGAGGGCCGCAGGTGATGCGTGAGGACGAAGACCGGCGTGTGGAAAGGCGGCTCGTCGCCCCACCAGCCCCGCCACTCGTGGTCGGGCCAGGGGCCGCGGACGGGGCCGAACTTGTTGCGTCCCATGATCTCGGCGCCGATGTTGCGCGTGAAATCGCGGACGACGTAGTCGTCGAGCCCCCGGGTACCGCCGGGATCGGTGCGGTTGACCCAATTGGCCGTGGCACCGGCCCAGGCGAACAGGTCGCCGGGATCGGCGTGGCCGAAGGGGTGCTCGAAGCTCTGCTCCTCGCCCGCCCCGATCCCGTCCCGGGTGACGGTGAAGCAGTGGACACGGACCTGCTGTGTCATGATCGGCCTCCTCGAATGGTTGGACCGGCTCGCCGCGACCGCTGCGGTCGCGTACCCGGTGGTCGTCACCGGCGCGCCCCGCACGACAACTCTCGCGGATTTTCTCGGCGTCCTGTCGGATGAGCGCCGTCGGCGGCGACCACGGGGTGAACGGCCACGCGCGTGGCCGCCTACCGAGGAGGAAACCGTGAAGTACCTGATCCTGATGCATGTCGACCCGGCGGCGCTGGAGCAGCTCAGCGAGGAGCAGCAGCGGCAGATCCAGGAAGGGCACGGCGCCTTCATGGCCGCCGCCAAGGAGAGCGGCGAGTTCGTCGCCACCCAGGCCCTGGCCGATCCCAGCCGGTCGAAGGTAGTCCGCAGCTCCGGGAGCGGGCCCGAGGTGACCGACGGCCCCTTCGCCGAGAGCAAGGAGTTCATGGGCGGCTTCTACCTCGTCGACGTCGAGGACGAGGCCCGGGCGCTGGAGCTGGCCAAGCAGATCCCCGACGCCGCCATCCCCGGCCTCGCCCTCGAAGTGCGGCCGGTGATGTTCGCCGATCTGGGCGACGAGTGACCGAACGGCATCCCGTCGGCGAGGGCCTGTGGCGCGAACTCGCGCGGCAGGCCCTCGCCCGCCTGCTGCGCAGCTACGGCAGCGCTCAGTTCGACCTGTGCGAGGACGCCGTCCAGGAGGCGCTCCTGCACGCGTACCAGCAGTGGCCGACGCGGTTCCCCGACGACCCCCTGGGCTGGCTGACCGCGACAGCCCGCCGCCGGTACGCCGACCGCGCCCGCAGCGACGCCCGGCGCCGGAACCGCGAGACCCGCGCCGCGATGCTGCATCCCCCGGTGACGCCGGAGGCCCGCCAAAGCGACGACTCGCTGCTGGTCCTGCAGCTGTGCTGCCACCCCGACCTGCCGCGCTCGGCGCGGGTCGCGCTCACCCTCCGCGCGGTCGCCGGACTGACCACCGCCCAGATCGCCAACGTCTACCAGCTTCCCGAAGCCACCATCGCCCAGCGGATCACGCGGGCCAAGCGCCGGGTCGCCGCTCTCGGCCGGCCGCTCCCGCGGCCCGAACACGCGCGGGAGCGCCTGGCCTCCGTGCTCGACGTGCTCTATGTGATGTTCACCGAGGCGCACCACACGACCGCGGGAGCACCACCGCGCGACGCGGATCTCGCCGCCGAGGCGATCCGCCTGGCCCGGCTCCTGCGCCGCAGCGTCCCCGAGTCGACCGAGGCCGCCGGGCTCCTCGCGCTGATGCTGCTCACCGAGGCCCGCCACCCGGCCCGGGTGGCGCCGGACGGGAGCCTCAGGCCGCTCGACGAGCAGGACCGCACACTGTGGGACCGCGACCTCATCGGCGAGGGGATCGAGCTCGTCGAACAGGCCGCCCCGGGCGCCGACCCCGGGCCCTACCTGCTCCAGAGCTGCATCGCGGCCCTGCACGCCCAAGCCTCCGACACCGCGGCCACGGACTGGAACGAGATTCTCGCGCTCTACCGGCTCCTGGAGATCGTGACCGGTCACCGCAACCCCACGATCAGCCTGAACCGCATCGTCGCCCAGGCCATGGTCGAAGGCACCGACGTCGCACTCGCCGCGATCGACGCGCTGGAAGCCGACCACCCCGGCCTTCCCCGGACCGACGCGGTGCGCGCCCACCTGCTGGAGCAGGCCGACCGGCCCGCCGACGCGGCTGAGGCCTACCGGCGAGCCGCCGCCGCCACCGTCAACCTCGCGGAGCAGCGGCATCTTCGGCACCGCCTGCGCCGCCTCGCGGGCACCGACGGGTGACCGGCGGCCGGGGCCCGGCGGATCGCCGTCGGTGGGCCGGCGGAGGGAGCGGGCGAAAAAACGGGGTCCCCCGCAGGTGATACGCGCGGGGAACCCCATCTGACCTGCGGAGGCTCGGGGATTTGAACCCCGGAAGGGCGTGAACCCTAACCGCATTAGCAGTGCGGCGCCATAGACCGGACTAGGCGAAGCCTCCTGGCTGGGTTAAGAGTACCGATCGCGCGGTCCTCCGTGCAAAACGAATCCCTGGTGGCGCCGCGGCCGGTGCCGGTTCAGGTGGTGGCGCGGTCGATGGTGAGGTCGGCGTCCTGGCGGAGCTTGCTCACGGCGCGGGAGAGGGTGCTCTTGACGGTGCCGAGCGTGACGCCCAGGTGGTCGGCGATCTGGGCCTCGGTCATGTCCTCGTAGTAGCGCAGCACCACCATCGTCCGCTGGCGGCCGGGGAGCCGGCCGATGGCGCGGTGGACGACGTCGGCCAGGTCGGTCTTCCATGTGGGGTCGTCGATGCGCTGGTCGGGGATCTCGCCGGTGGGGTAGACGGTCAGGTGCTGTCGGCGCCATTCGGAGATCTGGGTGTTGACCATGGCACGGCGCACGTAGCCGTCGCGGGCGTTGGGGCTGGCGATCCTGTCCCAGGCGAAGAAGGTCTTGATGAGGGCGGCCTGCAGCAGGTCCTCGGCGTCGGAGCTGTTGTTGGCCAGCGAGCGGGCCATGCGCAGCAGTGCGGGGCCGCGGTCGCCGACGTAGGCGGCGAACTCCTCGTATCTGGACCTGTGCACCGTCCCCGTCACGCGATCACCGCCCCGGGCTCCCTGGTCGCGGCCCGGCGGCGGCCGGGCGCGCAACCCCGTTCACATCCCCGTCGTGGTTCTCACTGTGTCACGGCGGAAGTAATCGGCAGCTCTCATCAGGCCCATCTCTGTACAAACGGGGCGTTCTGTGTCCTTGTGGGCGGGAGGGACCCCCGCAAGCCCGCCGGGCGTTGCGTGCCCGGGCGGCGCCGCGGCCCCGCGGCGGGCGCGGCGCCCCGCAAGCCCGCGGGCAAACACGCCAGCACTGTGACATGCGGCGACGTCGGCGTGGGAGACGGCCGCTGAGCCGCCGGCGGTGACAATGGAGACAGGTCGGACGGTGGAAGGAGGGCCGATGCCCGTCGATGCGAGTGCCCGGCGGCGCCACACCGCGGTGGTGCTGGGAGACCGCGCCGCGCCGGAGCCCACACCGGCGCCCGAGCCCGATCCCGTCGTCCGCGGCGTCGTCACCGAGATCACCCCGCGCCTGGTGGCCGTCGCCACCGCGCAGGGCGAGGAGCGGTTCCTGTTCGAGGCGGCGACCACGTTCTGGTGCGGGCGCGAGACGGGCCTTTCGGCGCTGCGCGTCGGCGACGACGTGGTCGTTAGGTGCCGCGCCGGCCGGGCGGTCGCCGAGCGGATCTGGGTGCGGCTCGCGCGGGTGACCGGCGTGATCGCCGAACGCTCCGGCGAGACGCTCGTGGTCGACACCGGCCACACGGGCGGGCGCCGCTCTGTGGTGGTGCCTTACCGCTACTCCGGCCGCATCGGGGTGCGCCATCCGGTGCTGGAGCCGGGTTACCTGCTCGACGTGATCGGCGTCTTTGAGGACGGCGCGGTGCAGGCGGTCGTGCCCGCGACCACGCAGCCGCCGTTTCCCGTGTGGGACGCCGCGCCGGCAAAGGCCCCCGAGGCCGTCGGTGACCGGATCCGGGGATCGGTGTCCTGGTACGACCCCGCGGTCGGCGACCCGGACCGGGCGGGCCTGCTCGGCGCCGCCTACCCCGCTGTGGACCGCGACAGCGACTGCGGCCCCGGCTGCGACCGCGTACGCGGCTGCCTGCCGCTGCCGCTGCTCTCGCTCGGCACGACCCTCTCGCTGCGCAACGAGTGCACCGGCGACTCCGCCGTGCTGCCGGTGGTCGACTGCGCCTCGGTCACCGCGCACTTCTGCGACCGCTGCACCGACTGCGGCCCCGGCGAGGAGGGCCGGATCGCGCAGTTGACACTGGGCGCGTTCCTCGCGCTCGGCGGCCGGCCCGAATCCGGCTGCTTCAACGCGACCTTGACCCTGGGGTGATGGTTACCGTGCTCGACGTAGTCCGCGAAGCGCAGTTGCTCGTCCTTGCCGTGATCCTGCTGCCGGGTGCGGCGGCCAAACTGCTCGACCGCTCGCCGCGCGGCCAGGGGCCGGCGGTGCTCCTGCCGATCGGGTGGCGGCGGCCCGCCACGCTCGCACACGGTGCGGCCGAGGGAGTCCTCGCCCTTGCGCTGCTCGGCGCGTGGGGGATCGCGGGCGACGCCGCGCGCATCGGCGCCGCCCTGCTCTTCGCCGGCGGGGCCGCGGCGCTCGTCGTCCTGCGGCGCAGCTCGCCCGAGACCGGGTGCGGCTGCTTCGGCGGACTCAGTACGACCCCGGTGGACTGGCGCAGCATCGCCCGCAGCGGTCTGCTGGCGGTTTCGGCGCTCGCCGCGATCGGCGTCCCCTCCTCGGCCGCCGGCGTCGCGGCCGGGGCGACGCTCGGGCATGCCGGGGTGCTGGCGCTGGAGGCGGTGCTGATCGGTGCGCTCTCGCCCGAACTGGTCGAACTCGCGCGCCGGGCCGCCCGCCCGGTGCCCTGCGCGGTGCGGGAGATCCCGGTGCAGCGGACGCTCGCCCGCCTGCGGGCCAGCGACGTGTGGCGCAGCAACGCGGCCGTGGTGGAGGGCACCGAGCCGCTGGACGTCTGGCGGCAGGGCTGCTGGAGGTTCGCCGTGTTCCCCGGGCGCCGCAGCGGGCGGCCGGTCGACGTGGTGTTCGGCATCCCCCTGGAAGGCCGCCGGCCCGCCATCCGCGCCGTGATCACCGACCGCGAGACGGGCGAGGTGCTCTACGCGCTGGGCGGCCTCGCCGACTCCGGCCGCGGCGGTCGCCCCCGCCGGCAGGCCCCCGCGGGCGTGGAGGTCCAGTCCGTGGGCGACGCGGTGTCCGCGCACGGTCCGGAGCGCGAGGCCGATTCCCAGGTGACCGCCTGAGCCGTCGCGGCGCTGCGGCGCCGCGTGCGGCGGGTCACCGCCGCGGCGGCAGGGGCACGTCCCGCAAGGGCCGGCCGCCGTCGATGAGTAGGCGGCCGCCGGGCACCAGGGCATCGGCGAAGCGCGCCAGCGCGCGCCGGCCCGCCTGCGGATGGCGGCCGTCCAGCGCGCCCACGCGGATCGCGAAGGCGATGTCGAACGGGGCTTCGCCCGGTTCCAACTCGAATTCCTCGATCGGGACCCGCCTGACACTCATCCGGCCGGCGGAGATCTCGCGGGCCGAGTTGGCCTCGGCCAGCGAGACCGCCTTGGCGGAGCGGTCGATCGCGAGAATGTGCCCGGTCGTCAACCGCGCGGCCACGGCACGCGCGGCCGCGCCCGGTCCGCACCCGATCTCCAGGACCCGCGCCCCGGGCGTGAGCGGCAGCGCGTCCACGATCAGGGCGAGACGGGGCGAGAGGTCCTGTGCCATGGAGTGAGCTTAGGCCGGGGCGGCGTATTCGGGGGCCGATGGGGGATGCCGCGAGCAGGCGGCTATGCCGACGTCTAATGATTTCTAGTGGAATTCCTAGAAAGAGTTAGAGATTTCGAGCTTTGACGAACCCGACGGTCCGCCTTCGGTGCTCGGTCCCGGTCGGGATCTCGCTACGCTCGTCTTCACTCCTCTAGCGATCTCTAGGAATAACACTAGAGTCGCCGATACAACCCCACACACCCCGCACCGGACGCCCGGTGCTCAATCCGGCTGCCGGCGGAGGAAGCGTCCGAAGTGCGGGACCGTGAACGCGATGGTGCCGCGTTCGGCGCTGTAGATGAGGCCCTTCTTGATCAGGCTGTCGCGGGCGGGGGAGAGGCTGGAGGGGCGGCGGCCCAGGGAAGTGGCGACCTCGGTGGTCTGCACGGGCTCGTCGCCCAGGGCGGCCATGGCACGCATGTAGTCGCGTTCGGCCGGGGTGGCGCGTTCGTAGCGGCTGCCGAAGAACCCGACCGCGAGTTCCTCCTCGGCCTCCGGCGCCGCGATCTCGACGTCCTCGGCGGTGATAGGGCTGCGCAGGGCGTGGTCCCAGGTGACCTTGCCGTAGGCCTGCACGAAGAAGGGGTAGCCGTCGGAGACCCGGTAGAGGGCCTCAAGGGCCTCGGGGCCGAAGGACACGCCTTCGGTATCGGCCGGCGCGGTGAGCGCGTAGTCGGCCGCGCTGCGGCTGAGCCGGTCGATGCGGGTGTAGCGGAACAGGCGCTCGGAATAGCTCTTGCTCGCCGACAGCACGGCGGGCAGGTGCGGCAGCCCCGCGCCGACCACGATCAGCGGTCCGCCGTTCTGCGAAAGCTCGTGGCAGGCCGTGCACAGCGCCGATACGTCGTCGGGGGTGATGTCCTGCATCTCGTCGATGAACAGGGCGATGCCCACCCCGAGGTCCGTGGCGATCGACGCGGCGTCGACGAACAGCTCCATCAGGTCGATCTCCAGGTCGCCGGAGTCGGCCCTGCCGCGCACGGCCGGGGCGTCGATGCCGGGCTGCCAGCGGGGGCCGCCCTTGGCGGCCTTGGCGCCGGACTTGCCGGATGCGGGTTCGTCGGCCTTGGCCTGGGCGAACGCCTTAAGTACACCCAGCACGTGCTCGATGCGGTCGGGCGCGCGGTGGCGCGGCGCCAGCTCGCGCAGGGCCATGTGCAGGGCGGCGGCCACCGGGCGGCGGATGGACTGGTCGGGGCGGGCCTCGATCTTGCCGGTGCCCCACAGGCGCTGGATGGCCATCGAGCGGAAGGTGTTGAGCAGCACGGTCTTGCCGACGCCGCGCAGACCGGTGAGCACGGTGCTGCGCTCCGGGCGCCCCCGCGCGACCCGTTCCAGCACGACCTCGAACTGGCGGAGCTCGCGCTCGCGTCCGGCGAGCTCGGGCGGACGCTGGCCGGCGCCGGGGGCGTAGGGATTGCGCACGGGGTCCATGCCATCGGACCCTATACGCGGTTCTAGCGCGGCCTCTAGAGAGCGGTAGAAAGCGGCAGAGGACGGCGCGTCCCAGTCGACGCGGCGCAGTGCGAGCCGGTCGCCGAATGGGGAGTGGGGGGCGCGCCCGACCCCGGCGGGCCGAGGCGCGGTCCGACCTGGGACGTGCGCTGCCGTGGTCATGCCCCCCACTCCTTTCTCGAACGTGTGTTCGATCAAGGGAACTCTAGTGGATGCGGCCGGACGGTGCCACCCTCGCGGCGGCGGGTTGTGCACATCCCTCCACGCGCCGTCGTGTCCCGGCAGGCGGCACCGGGCGCGCCGGCCGCCCGGTCCGCCAAACGCGGGGCGCACCCCGATACTCCGCGCGTCTACTCCGCCCCGCGCCCGTGCGCCGCGCAGGCGGGACCGGTCGCAGGGCACGTCCGCCCGCCCCGCAGGCCGCGCCGAGCCGGCCGCCCCCTGCGCAGGCCGCACCGGCCCGCACCCGCTACGCCAGTACCTTCTCCTGGCGCTCCACGGCCTTCTCCGTGAAGGCGGCCACGGTCTCGCGGTAGTCGTCCTCGGAGTCGGGGCCGAGCATGGTGGTGGTGCCCAGGTACCCGCCGTTGCGGTAGACGAGGCTGTAGAGCCACACCGTCTCGCCGCCGAGGGAGGTCTCGACGGCGAAGGCCCGCGAGCCGTCGGCGACCGGCTCCGTCTCGACCTTCATCAGCCGGTAGGAGGTCGTCGACCCGTCCTTCATGGTCGCCGTGTAGCTGTCGCACCCCTTCGGCGGCTCGGCCGCCACGACCTCCTCGGCCGTCTCCTCGGGCACCTTGATCAGCGTGTGGGTGAGGGTGTCGTCGCCGCGCGCGAAGGTGGCCAGCGACGTGGGGGCCTTGCGCACCTCGGGCAGGTCCGCCCACTGGTTGGCGGCCTCCATGCACTGGGGCTTGTCCAGCTCGGTGGACTCGCGCAGCTTGTCGGTGCGCTTGGTGGTGCTCAGCTCGGCGTAGGTGCCCGTCTCGCTGCGCTCGGGCACCACCTTGGCCTCGCGGAACTGCAGCAGCTGGGCCTCGTGCAGGCGCTGCGCCGCCTCGGCGCCGGGATCCTTCCGGGCGTCGCCGCCCTCGGCCCCTTGGGCGCCGCCGCAGGCGGCCGCGGCGGCGACGGCGATCACGGCCAGTGCCGACGCCGCCGCCCTTCGTGCTGGCAGGGGGTGCTCCATGGTGCTGATTCCTCTTCTGTGCGATATTGCCGCTGAGGTCCGCAGGCACTGCTCCCTGGCGATGATCGCCGAAAGTAGCCTGGATATTGCACAGAGTATCGAGGAAGGACACCAGTGTTCGCGTCCGAGCCGAATCCGCCATACCTTCGCGACGTCCTGGGAACCATCCCCGCCTACAAACCCGGGCGCAAGGTGGTCTCGCCGAGCGGCCGGTCGGTCAAGCTCTCCTCGAACGAAAGCCCCTACGGCCCCCTGCCCTCCGTGCTGGAGGCGGTGGCCGCCGCCGCGGCGGACCTCAACCGCTACCCCGACACCGCGGCCGCCGAGCTGACCGCCGCGCTGGCGGCCCGGCTCGGCGTCACCGAGGACCGCATCGCCCTGGGCGCCGGGTCGGTGGGCCTGCTCCAGCAGATCCTGGAGGCCACCGCCGAACCCGGAACCGAGGTCGTCTACGCCTGGCGCTCCTTCGAGGCCTACCCGCCCCTGGTCGGGCTGTCCGGGGCCGAGGCCGTGACCGTCCCGCTGCGCGGCGAGACCCACGACCTCGACGCGCTCGCCGCGGCCGTCACCGACCGCACCCGCGCGGTCTTCGTGTGCAACCCCAACAACCCCACCGGCACCGCGGTGCGCGAGTCCGAGCTGACCGCGTTCTTGGACCGGGTGCCCGAGAACGTGCTCGTGGTCCTGGACGAGGCCTACCGCGAGTACGTCCGCGACCCCCAGGTCCCCGACGGCGCCACCCGCTACGGCGACCGCCCCAACGTCGCGGTGCTGCGCACGTTCTCCAAGGCCTACGGCCTGGCCGCGCTGCGGGTGGGCTACCTCGTCGCCCATCCGCACATCGCCTCGGCGGTCCGCAAGACCATGGTGCCCTTCGCGGTCAACCACGTCGCCCAGGTCGCAGCGGTGGCGTCCCTGGCCGCCGAGGAGGAGCTGCTGGAGCGTGTGGCCGCCACCGTCAAGGAGCGCGAGCGGGTGCGCGACGCGCTGCTCGCCGACGGCTGGGAGGTGCCGCCGACCGAGGCCAACTTCGTCTGGCTGCGCCTGGGCGAGGACACCGCGGCCTTCGCCGCCGCCGCCGAGGCCGCCGGTGTGGCGGTGCGCGCGTTCCCCGGCGAGGGCCTGCGGGTCAGCGTCGGCGCGCCCGAGGAGAACGACGCCTTCCTCGAGGTCGCGCGCGAGTACCCGCGCCGCAACCGCGCCTGACCGCGCCCTGCGCGTCGCGCATCCGACCCGGACGCGAAACGGGCCGGCCCCGCCTGCGGCGGGGTCCGGCCCGGAGGTCGAAGTGCCGCCCGCGCGGGCGCGCGGGCGGCGCGGCGGCTACTTGCCGGCCTTGTCCTTGTCCAGCTTCTCCAGGATCAGCCGGTACAGCTGGCGCGGCCGGCCCGGCTGGAGCGTGCGGTTGGGCGGCAGCGGCCAGGCCAGCCCCTCCTCGACCAGCGTGCGCAGCAGGCGGCGGGCCGTTCGCGGGGTGACGCCCAGCATCCGCCCGGCGTTCTCGGCGTCGACCACCAGCGGCCCGTCCTCCTCGGCGATCTTCTCCGACAGCCGCAGCAGGGTCTCGCGGCCCTTGGTACGCAGCGGCTCGGCCGACGGGCGCTGAGGAGCACGCTGCGCGGGAACCAGCGACCGGCCCTCCCGATCGACCGCGAAGCTCTGCCGCGTGGCCTGTGCCCGGCTCAGGGCGGCGCGGGCGTGGGTCTCGGCGTCCTGGGTGGTGCGCCCCATGCCGATGCCCACTTCGATCGCGATCCCGAGCTCGGCCTTGATCCGCTCGACGAACGGCGGCTGGCGGAACCCCTCGGTAGCGGTGACCAGGGACCCGCGCGTGGCGGTGACCATGAACGTGTGGTCGTCGACCGGGTGGGCGGTGGCGTTGATGCGGTGCGCCTCCTGCAGCAGCAGCCGCTGGAGCGACAGGCGCAGCTCGTCGCGCCAGTAGCGCGGCGTGGAGCGGCGGGTGGAGTCGCGCAGCGTGGGCACGTCGACGACGACCACCCCCAACTGGGCCTCCTCCAGCCGGTGGTGGGCGCCCAGCAGCCCCGCGGTCTGCAGCGCGCTGCGCACCCCGGCGTTGGTGGGGCGCAGCCGGGTCACCGGGACCCCCATGGCCTCCAGCCGCTCGGCGACACCGCGCACGCACGTGATCGCCATGCGGGTGGACTTGCGGCGCCACAGGCCCTCGTGGAAGGAGGTCAGCTGGGCGGTGCTGGTGAGCTCCTCGTGGACGTGGATGCCGTCGACGGGCAGGTCGACCTCGGAGTAGGCCTCGACGACGTCGGTGCGGCTGAGGACGTCGAGGCTGGCGCGGGTGGGATCGAGCCGTTCGTCCAGGGTGGCCCGCAGCAGGGCCTCGTGCAGGCTGGCTCCTCCCAGAGGCACGTAGGTGGCGGGCATGGTCAGCACGCCCGCCTTCCGTGCGAACTCGTAGGGGACGGGGCTGGCGAACAGATACGCGTCGATCGCCGAACCCAGGCGCAGCACCTTGTCGGTCGCCTCTTGCTCATCTCGATACGCGGCGGCGATGAGTCTGGCGTTGAGCGGCCCCGTGGACCCCGATCCCATGAGCATGACTCGCTCGACCACTTCATGGGGACCGATGACACCAATCGTCAGATCGCCAGTTCGCTGCGCACTCACCTCGGGCTGCTCCCCGCTACCATTCCACGCTCTTCACTATGTGCGCCCACTGGTTTCCCGAACCTGTTCCCTGTCACGGCATGGTTGCCGTGATCGTACCCATTGTGCGGGGCCAATGAAGATCGTTTCACACAGAACGCCGAAAGCCGGGTGGAAGCCGAACTCCCGCCCCGGTTCCGGCCGCGGACTCCGCGCCTAGTCGGCGGTTTCGCGCACCACGTCGGCGCCCAGCGCGACCAGCCGCTTCTCGAACTGAGCGTGGCCGCGGTCGACCAGGTAGCCCGGTGCCACGGTGGTCTCGCCCTCGGCCACGAGGCCGGCGAGCACCAGGGCGGCCCCGGTGCGCAGGTCGTGTGCGACGACGGGGGTGCCGCGCAGCGCGGTGTGGCCGTGGACGATGGCGCGGGTGCCGTCGACCTCGATCTTGGCGCCCATCTTGGTCAGTTCGTCGGCCAGCGCGAAGCGGCCGTCGTAGATCGCCTCGTGCAGGTAGCTCTCGCCCTCGGCCAGCGTGGCCAGCGCCATCAGCGGCGACTGCAGGTCGGTGGCGAAGCCGGGGTAAGGGGAGGTGACGGCGTTGATGGGGCGCAGCGGGGAGCCGGCGTCGCGCCGCACGTGCAGCACCGCGCCCTGCTGGGCGAACTCCACGCCCATCTGCTCCAGCTTCCAGCGGGCCACGCCCAGGTGCTCCAGGTGGGCGCCGACCAGGCTGACCTCGCCGCCGGTGGCCGCGGCCATCATCGCGAAGACGCCGGCGTCGATACGGTCCGACATGATGGTGTGCTCGACCGCCGTGAGCTCCTCGACCCCCTCGACGGTGATGAAGCCGGTGCCGCCGCCGCTGATCTTGGCGCCCATGCGGGTGAGGAAGTCGATGACGTCGAGGACCTCGGGCTCCAGCGCCGCGTGCTCGATGACGGTGGTGCCCGGCGCCAGCACGGCGGCCATGATCAGGTTCTCGGTGCCGGTGTGGGAGGGGGTGTCCAGGTAGAGGTGGCCGCCGCGCAGGTTGCCCGCCTCGACGTTGATGTGGTTGCGGGCGTCGTCCTCGGTGACCTCGGCGCCCAGGCGGGCGAAGCCGCGGTAGTGGAAGTCGAGTTTGCGGCTGCCGAGGTTGCAGCCGCCGACACCCTCGATCCGGGCCCGGCCCATCCGGTGCATCAGCGCCGGGACGAACAGCACGGACCCGCGGAAGCGCGAGGCGATGTCGGCCGGCAGCACGGCGCGCTCGGGGTCGTTGAGCTGGGAGGCGTCGATCACCACCGTGCGCTCGGCCTCGTGGAACTCCACCTTGGCGCCGATGTGCTCGGCGAGCTCCAGTGCGCGGTGGACGTCCTCGATGATGGGGACGTTGCGCAGCACCGTGCGTCCCTTTGCCGCGAGCAGGGCGGCGCCGATCATCGGCAGCACGGCGTTCTTCGCGCCCTGGATGAACGCCGTCCCGTTGAGGGGACGGCCGCCACGGACGCGGTAACGAACCTCCTGGCCCATGCTCATGTGCTCCTTCGTGAGGCGATCTAGGTGTAGGGGTCGTTCTCGTCGGATCTGGTGCGCTCTCAGACGCGGATGACAGGCGGAGCGTTCCGACGAGGCGGGCTCAACCTGGTAGCCATCGCAGGGTGTCCGGAGTCGGGATCGTGGCGCTGACTGGCACTACGTGTCGTGTGCCCGCTGAAGCGGTCGTCATGCCGACCGCGGTGATGCGGACGTGGTGCCAGGTCGCCGCGCCGGTTCCGGAGGATGGCGGGTTGTTGGGGCGCCCTTTGCGGAATGCTGGGCTGGACCGGCGTCCGGGCAAAGGACGGATACCACTGTATGTCCTGCGCGTTCCCTTCGCTCCCATCGTGGGGCGGATCACGCGCGCTCGGGTGGCCGGTTCCGGCGCGGTCCTGCGGCGCCGTGGCCGTGACCGGCCACGACGCTCGGCCGCCGAACGCGCCGGCGCGGTCCGCGGGAGGGCGATGTGGTCCGGACCGCACCGCCGCATCCGGGCGTGTCGCGCCCCCGCGGACCATCGCGCCGGTCAATCCGCGGCCATGGAAATGTTTGGCCGAGCGCGGCCGGGTCCGGGACCGCCGCGGACGCGCGCACGTACACCCGCACGCCCACGCGCGCGTGCATCCGTACGCACGCCCGCGCGTTCGCCTGCACGCTCGCGGCCGCGGCCCCGGCGCACTCAGCTCAGCTCGGCCAGGCGATCGAAGAGCCCGTCCAGCCGGCGCACGAACCGCTCGGGCCGGCAGACCTCGTCCAGCCGCGCCTCGTCCAGCTCGACGCCGCGCTGGGCGGCCTCCTCGCGCAGCGTCTCGCGGAACGGCGTGCCCGAGTCCCAGGTGCGCATGGCGGCGGCCTGGACGAGCGCGTAGACGTCCTCCCGCGAGGCCCCGGTCTCGATCAGCTCGGAGACGACGGTGGAGGAGTAGATCAGGCCGCCGGTGGAGTCAAGGTTGGCGCGCATCCGGTCGGCGTCCACCACCAGCCCGGTCACCAGCCGCGTGGTCAGGTGCAGCAGGTAGTCGGTGGCGATGGCGGCGTCGGGCAGCGAGATCCGCTCGGTGGAGGAGTGGGAGATGTCCCGCTCGTGCCAGAGCGGGATGCCCTCCATCACCGGCACGATCTGGGCCCGGACGTTGCGCGCCATGCCGCAGATCCGCTCGGAGAGGATCGGGTTCTTCTTGTGCGGCATCGCGCTGGAGCCCTTCTGGCCCTTGCCGAAGGGCTCCCACAGCTCGCGCACCTCGGTGCGCTGGCCGTGGCGCACCTCCAGCGCGATCGCCTCGCACACGGTCGCGGTGATCGCCAGGCACGACACCCACTCGGAGATGCCGTCGCGCAGCACCACCTGCGTCGACACGTCCGCCGGGCGCAGGCCCATGCGCTCGGCGACGTAGGCCTCCACGCGGGGGTCGATGTTGGAGTAGGTGCCCACCGGCCCCGAGATGGCCATCACGCCCACCGCCTCGCGGGCGCGGCGCAGCCGGTCGCGGGAGCGGGCCAGGCCGAAGGCGAAGTCGGCGACGCGGTGGCCCCACACGTCGGGCTCGCCGTGGATGCCGTGCGTGCGCCCCACGCGCAGCGTGGCCCGGTGCGCCAGCGCGTGGTCGCGCAGCGCGGCCACCAGGGTGTCGGCCTTGGCCAGCAGGATGTCGGTGGCCTCGACCAGCTGGGCGGCCAGCGCGGTGTCCAGCAGGTCCGAGGAGGTCATGCCGAAGTGCACCCAGGCCGCCGCCTCGCGCGGCTCGGTGTTGTCGGCCCAGGCGGTGAGGAAGGCGATGACGTCGTGCTGGGTGACGGCCTCGATCTCGGCCACCCGCTCGGGGGTCGGCGGCGGCGCGCTGCGCACCGGCTCCACCGCGTCGGCGGGCACGGTCCCGTCGGCCGCGTGGGCTTCGAGCACCAGGGTCTCGACCTGGCACCAGAGCTCGTACTTGTGGGCGTCGGAGAAGACCCGCCCCATCTCCGGAAGGGTATAGCGCTCGATCACCCGCCCATTTTCGCAGGCTCCGCGGGCAGGAGTGCCCTCCGCCTAGTCGGCGCCCGCCGCCGCACGCTCCGCGATGTCGGTGCGGTGGAAGGAGCCGCGCAGCTCGATGCGCTCGACCGCCTGGTAGGCGCGCTCGCGGGCGCGGGCGAGGGTGTCGCCGGTGCCGACGACATTGAGCACCCGCCCGCCGGCCGAGACGAGGTCGCGCACCCCGCTCCAGGCGGTTCCCGCGTGCAGCACATAGGCGCCGTCGAGCGCCGAGGCGGCGTCGATCCCGCCGACCGGGTCGCCCTTGACGGGCTCGCCGGGGTAGTTCTCGGCGGCGACGACGACGGTCACCGCCGCACCGCCGCGCCACTCCAGCTTGGTGTTGGTGCCCAGCCCGCCGACGTCGGCGGCCTGCAGCAGCCCGCCGATGGGGGTGGCCAGCCGGTCCAGTACCACCTGGCATTCGGGGTCGCCGAAGCGCGCGTTGAACTCCACCACGCGCGGGCCCTTCGAGGTCAGCGCCAGGCCCACGTACAGCAGGCCCTGGTAGCGCACGCCGCGCCGCGCCATCTCGGTGAGGGTGGGGGCCACGACGGTCTCCATGACCTCGTCGACGAGGCCCTCGGGCGCCCAGTGGACCGGCGCGTAGGCGCCCATGCCGCCGGTGTTGGGGCCCTGGTCGCCGTCGTAGGCGCGCTTGAAGTCCTGGGCCGGCAGCATCGGCAGCGCGTGGATACCGTCGCTGATCACGAACAGCGACACCTCGGGCCCGTCCAGGTACTCCTCGACGACGACGCGGCCGCACTCGCGCGCGTGGCGCTCGGCCTCGGCCCGGTCGCCGGTGACCACCACGCCCTTGCCCGCGGCCAGGCCGTCGTCCTTGACCACATAAGGGGGTCCGAACAGGTCGAGCGCCTCGGCGGCCTGGCCGGGCGAGCGGCACAGCCGGGAGCGCGCCGTGGGCACGCCGGCGGCCTCCATGACCTCCTTGGCGAAGCCCTTGGAGCCCTCCAGGCGGGCGGCCTGCTGGTCGGGTCCGAAGACCGGGATGCCCCGCTCGCGCAGCGCGTCGGCGACTCCGGCCACCAGCGGCGCCTCGGGGCCGATCACCACCAGCTCCGCGCCGATCCGGGCGGCCAGCTCGGTCACCGCGAGGCCGTCGACCGGGTTGATCACGTGGTTGTCGGCGTGCTCGGAGGTGCCGGGGTTGCCGGGCGCACAGTGCAGGTCGGTCACCCCGGGGTCGAGGGACAGCGCGCGGACCAGGGCATGCTCGCGGCCACCGCCGCCGAGGACCAGGGCTTTCACTTCACCGACCCTTTGTTTGTCGAGGGGGACAGGGGACTGCCGCGCGCGGGGTCAGACCAGGGAGCGCAGTTCGAGGGTCTGGTCGCGCCCCGGCCCGACCCCGATCGCGGAGATCGGGGCTCCGGCCATCTCCTCCAGGGTACGCACGTAGGCCTGGGCGGTCTTGGGAAGCTCCTCGAAGCCCCGGGCGTGGGAGATGTCCTCGTTCCAGCCGTCAAGGTACTCGTAAACGGGCACCGCGTGGTGGAACTCCGTCTGGGTCATCGGGATCTCGTCGTAGCGGGTGCCGTTGGCCTGGTAGCCCACGCACACCGGGATCCGCTCCAGGCCCGAGAGAACGTCCAGCTTGGTCAGGAAGAAGTCGGTGATGCCGTTGACGCGGGTGGCGTAGCGGGCGATGGGCGCGTCGAACCACCCGCAGCGCCGGTTGCGCCCGGTGGTCACGCCGTATTCGCCGCCCTTCTGGCGCAGCCAGTCCCCCCACTCGTCGTGCAGCTCGGTGGGGAAGGGGCCGGAGCCGACGCGGGTGGTGTAGGCCTTGATGATGCCCACGACCTTGGTGATGCGCGTGGGGCCGATGCCCGCTCCCGCGCACGCCCCGCCGGCGGTCGGCGAGGAGGAGGTCACGAACGGGTAGGTCCCGTGGTCGATGTCCAGCAGCGTCCCCTGGGAGCCCTCCAGGTAGACCGTCTTGCCGGCGTCCAGGGCCTTGTTCAGCTCCAGCGAGGTGTCGGCGACGAAGGGGCGCAGCTCCTCGGCGTAGCCCATGTACTCGTCGAAGACCTGCTCGACCTCCAGCCCGCGCCGGTTGAAGACCTTGGTCAGCACCTGGTTCTTGTCGTGCAGCGCGAGTTCGAGCTTCTGGCGCAGGATCTTGGGGTCGAACATGTCCTGCACGCGGATGCCGGTCCGGGAGATCTTGTCGGCGTAGGTGGGGCCGATGCCGCGCCCGGTGGTGCCGATGCGGCCCTTGCCCAGGAAGCGCTCGGTCACCTTGTCCAGCGCCCGGTGGTAGGGCATGATCATGTGCGCGTTGGCCGAGACGAGCAGCCGCTCGGTGCTCACGCCGCGGTCGCGCAGGCCCCGCAGCTCCTCGAAGAGCACGGCCGGGTCGATCACCACGCCGTTGGCGATGACCGGCACCACGTCGGGCGAGAGGATGCCCGACGGCAGCAGGTGCAGCGCGTATTTCTGGTCGCCGATCACCACGGTGTGCCCGGCGTTGTTGCCGCCCTGGTAGCGGACCACGTAGTCGACCCGGTTGCCGACCAGGTCGGTCGCCTTCCCCTTGCCCTCGTCTCCCCACTGGGCTCCAACGAGCGTGATCGCCGGCATCCGGGTCTACCTCTTCATTCGTTCGATCCGACCGTCGATGGTCGCGGTGCGCCGCACATGAGCAAGCCCCTGGCGCAAGCAAGCGACAGGGGCCCTTGCGCATTGAGCGTACACGACCCGCGCGAGGCGGTTAAGGGACGGATGTCTGTGCGGGGCGGCTGAGCTGCGGCCTTGCCGAGCCGGCGGCACCACCGGCGCGGACGGGGCTCAGGCGCCCAGCGCCTCGGCCGCCTCCGGGCTGCTCTCGCGCAGGAGGGTCGAGCAGCGCTCGGCCTCCTCGTTCTCGCCGATGGCCTCGGCCGCGCAGGCGAGCATGTGCAGCGCGTGCAGGAAGCCGCGGTTGGGCTCGTGCTCCCAGGGGATGGGGCCGTGGCCCTTCCAGCCGGCGCCGCGCAGCTGGTCCAGGCCGCGGTGGTAGCCGGTGCGCGCGTAGGCGTAGGCGGCGACGTCCTCGCCGGCCTCGAAGGCGCGCTCGGCCAGAGCGGCCCAGGCGGCCGAGTACGCCGGGAAGCGGGCGGCGACCTTGGCGGGGTCGGTGCCCTCGGCCATGGCGCGGGCGGCCTCGGGGGTGTCGGGCAGACGGGTGGGCGGCGGCTCGCCGAGCAGGTTCTGTTGCAGGTCCATGCCTCCATCCTGCCAGCGCCGCGCGCCGACGTGGGGGCGTGCCCGGCCGCCGCGTCCGCCCGTGGAAGTGGTGGCGACCGGGCACGCAAGGCCCCCGGCTCGTGGGGAACCGGGGACCCGTCTGGGGGCGGGCCGCTACTTCATCTTGTTGCCCGCACACTTGAGCTGCCGGCACGCCTCGGCGACGCGCGCGGCCATCCCGGCCTCGGCCGCCTTGCCGTAGGCGCGGGGGTCGTAGGCCTTCTTGTTGCCGACGTCGCCGTCGACCTTCAGCACACCGTCGTAGTTGGTGAACATGTGGTCGGCGATGGGCCGGGTAAAGGCGTACTGGGTGTCGGTGTCGATGTTCATCTTCACCACGCCGTAGTCGATGGCCGCGTGGATCTCCTCCAGCGTCGAGCCCGAGCCGCCGTGGAAGACGAAGTCGAACGGCTTGGCCTTGCCGTGCTTCTCGGCCACCGCCTCCTGGGCGTCCTTGAGGACCTCGGGGCGCAGCTTGACGTGGCCCGGCTTGTAGACGCCGTGCACGTTGCCGAAGGTCAGCGCGGTCATGTAGTAGCCCTTGTCGCCGACTCCCAGCACCTCGGCGGTGCGCAGCGCGTCGCCGGGGGTGGTGTAGAGCTTCTCGTTGATCTCGCCGACGACGCCGTCCTCTTCGCCGCCGACGACCCCGACCTCGATCTCCAGGATGGTGCGGGCGGCGTTGGACGCGGCCAGCAGCTCCTCGGCGATCTGCAGGTTCTCCTCCAGCTCCACGGCCGAGCCGTCCCACATGTGCGACTGGAACAGCGGCTGCTGCCCCTTGGCCACGCGCTCGGAGGACTCGCGCAGCAGCGGGCGCACGAAGCCGTCCAGCTTGTCCTTGGGGCAGTGGTCGGTGTGCAGGGCGATGTTGACCGAGTACTTCTCGGCCACGATCCGGGCGTACTCGGCGAAGGCGATCGAGCCGGTGACCATGTCCTTGACCGTCGCACCGGAGAGGAACTCCGCGCCGCCGGTGGAGACCTGGATGATGCCGTCGCTCTCGGCCTCCGCGAACCCGCGCAGCGCGGCGTGGAGGGTCTGGCTGGAGGTCACGTTGATGGCCGGGTAGGCGAAGCCCTGCGACTTCGCGCGGCCCAGCATCTCCGTGTAGACCTCTGGGGTAGCGATAGGCATGGTGTTGACTCCCTGGTTGGCCTGGAGTGTCTTGCGAGCGGCCCCGGCGGTCGATGCGGAACCGCGTCTCTTGGCGGAAATACCCAGTGGGTTGCCTGAGCAAGTATCGCGAAGTCGGCGGCGGAACGAAAGGTCTAGACCAAACCGCGGAGCGTCTCGCCGCGCCGCCGCGCGGTGGCGTGTCCGGCGAGGCGCGGCCTGTGGCGGATCGTTACCGTATGTGTTTTTACCAGGCTCGATGATGCCCCTGGCAGTGATTCGGACAGATATGTGGGGACCTACCGTCGAATGTCCCCGGTGATACACGCTACATTCAACATCGTGGGACGACATCGCAACGATCCACGAGGCATCGCCCAGATGGTGGCCATCGGCGGGGTGATCGTACTCTTCATCACCCTGGTGGTCCTCGGCGGATTCTTCCTCTACAAGTCGCTGCCCTCCGGCAACGACGCCGCCGCTGTGCCCGAAGGCGCGGGCGAGGAGGCCGACCCCCAGGCCGAGGCGCTGGAGACCGGAACCCTCTTCGTCCGGGTGATCGGGGAGTCCAGCGACGTCGTGGTCCGGGTGCCCGGCGGCGACGTCCTGGCCGACACCACGCTGACGACCGACGAGTACCTCAGCTTCGACGAGTCCCGGATCCTCAACGTCACGATCGGCCGGCCGAGCGAGGTGGAGGTCTACGTCCACGGCGAACACAGGGACATCTCCGACGAGGACGCCGGCTACAGCTTCACCGTGGAGCCCTGACCACCCGGCCGCCCCCGTCAGATGCGCAGCTCCTCCGGCTGGAACACCGCCCGGTAGTCCAGACCCTCCGCGCAGACGCGCTCGGCCGCCCCGCGGTCCACGATGACCGCGACGCCCGCCACCTCGGCCCCCGCCTCGCGCAGCGCCGCGACCGCCGTGAGCACCGAGCCGCCCGTCGTGGAGGTGTCCTCGACCGCCAGCACCCGGCGCCCGGCCACATCCGGCCCCTCGATCCTGCGCTGCAGCCCGTGGGCCTTGCCCTCCTTGCGCACCACGAAGGCGTCCAGCCGCCGCCCCTGGGCGGCGGCCGCGTGCAGCATCGCCGCCGCGACCGGGTCGGCGCCCAGCGTCAGCCCGCCCACCGCTTCGTAGTCCAGATCGGCGGTGGCCTCCAGCATCGCCCGGCCCACCAGCGGCGCGCTCGCGCCGTCGAGGGTCACCCGGCGCAGGTCCACGTAGTAGTCGGCCTCCTGGCCCGAGGACAGGGTCACCCGGCCCCGCACGACGGCCTTATCGTTGATGTGTCGAAGGAGTTCGTCGCGGTCGCTCATGATCTCCGAGCCTAGAGCGCCGAGGGGACCGCTCGAAGCGCCGGGCCGAGACCGGCGCCCGCGGCGGCAGGCAGCCGGACAGCGGATCGGAAGTGGGCAGTGATGGCCGAGGAGCGCGAGCACGCCGGCGCGCACGTGCGCGTCGAGACCACCAGCGACACCCGCGAGTCGGCCGACGACCTCGCGCGGTCGGTGGTCGACCGGCGCCTCGTCGCCTGCGCCCAGGTCGAGGCGCCCATCACCAGCTACTACCGGTGGGAGGGCGATATCTGCGCCGACCAGGAGTGGCGGGTCGTGATGAAGACCGCCCGCGACCGCCTCCCCGACCTCGTCGAGCACCTGCGGTCGGTGCACAGCTACGACGTGCCCGAGGTCATCGCCGTGCCGATCGAGGGCGGCAACCGCGCCTACCTCGACTGGCTCGTCGAGGAGACCCGGCCCTGACCGCGCAGCCGCCCGGCCTGGTCCTGCTGCACAGCCCGCTGGAGGAACCGTGGGAGCTGTGCGGCCTGCGCGACGCGCTGCGCCGCCGCGGCATCGGCGCGGACCTGGCCGAGATCACCGACGACGACGGCCCGCCCTACGCCGCGCGCTACATCGCCCGCGCCGCGCTGGAGATCCGGCGGCTCGACCCGCCGCCCCCCGTCGTCCTGGCCGCCCGCGGCGCCGCAGGCCCGCTGCTCCCGCAGATCGGCGCCGCCCAGCGCGCGGCGCACCGCCCGGTGGCCGGCTACCTGTTCGTCGACTCCCTGCTGCCCCAGCCCGGCTCGCCCACCCGCGCCGAGCTGCGCGACGCCCAACTCGGCGCCGGCGCGCCGCAGCCTGAGGAGCCGGCCGCCGCGCGCGAACGCCCCGCAGCCTTCTACACCGAGGCGCTGCCCATGGCCGCCGACTGGCCCGACGCGCCCTGCGGGTACCTGCTCACCGGAGCCGGCCCGCCCGCCTGCGCGCGGCTGGCCGAGCTGCGCGGCTGGCCGGTCCTCGACCGCTCCGCCGCGGGCCCGCGCTCCGGCCCCGAGGGCACCGCAGCACTGGCGGGTGACCTGGCGGAACTCCTGTCCAAGCTGTGAAGTGGAAGGTCTGAGGAGTTCAGAAACCCTCCGAGGACCCGGGGAAGGGCGACCACGGCGGCTGCGGCAACGGGGGCGGATCGCGCTTCGCGGTCCGCGCCCATTGCCGCAGCGGTAGTGGTGGCAGGTCGGGTGTGGCTCCGGTGGGTGCCTGGCAAGCGGAGGCGCGCCCGCCTCCCCATGCGGACGCGCCTCCCGGGGCGCCGTGGCGCCCCGCCACCGGCCGGCGTACCGCGGCCGCCCTTCTCCTCGGGGCCAGAAGGCCGCCGCCGGCCGGTGGCTTCGCCGGAGCAGCGCTCCGGCACACGCCGGCCGTGCGCCCGCCCCTCAACGGGCGCCGTGGCCGGCGGGCCGCCGGTTCCGGGCCCCGCCCCCTCAAGCAGGGCCGCGCGGTTCCGGCGGCGTCGGGGAAGGCTCAGTCGGTCGGTGATCTCCCCGCGTCGTCGAGCAGTGCCAGCGCCTCGGCGCACCCGGCGGGCAGCAGCAGCGTCCACACCCGCGCGCCGTGGTCGGCGCACACCTCTTCGCGTACCAGGCGCAACCGGTCCGTCAGATCCGCCGTGGCGGGTGCCAGCACGGCGATGCGGCTGCGGCTCAGCAGCGCCAGCGACTCGCCGTTGGGGAAGAACCGGCCCAGCTCGTGGCCGAGCACGATCAGCCGGGCGGTGCGCCGCCAAGGGTCCAGCCCCTCGGGCAGCGCGACGACGATCAGCCGGTGGTCCGCGGCCCGGGCCGCCGGATCGGCGGCGCTGCGGTACAGCTCGCTCACCCGGGTGCGCAGGTAGGCGGCCGTCGCCAGCCCGGTGAGCGGGTCCCGGCAGTCCTCCCGGGAGCGGCCGCCGTCCACCCATCCCGCCGCCAGGGCGGAGACCGGCTCGAACGGGGGCTGGGCGCGGCCCAGCGCCGCGAAGAGGTCGGCGAGGTCCTCCAAAGCGGCGCCGATGGGCATGCCGGCGCGCGCCCGGGCCTGCCCGAGCCGCCCGCACGCCTCGGCCAGGCCCTGTCCGCGGACCACCGCCTCGCAGACGGAGTCCACGGCCGGTGTCCACCAGTCCTCGTGCGGCTCGCCGCGCCGCTCGCGGCTGCGCCGGCCCCACAGCTCCCGCAGGCGCCGGCCCGATGCCAGGCCGTCGGCCAGCTCGAAGCCGCCGGTGTCGCGTCCCCTCATCTCAGCCCTGCTCCCGTTGCTCGGCGGTGCGTGGCGCCGCAGCGCCTTCACCCCTATTCACGGACTTCGGTGGCGGCCATGACGCGAGTGCGGGAACATTTTTTCCGAGCGGTTTCCTGCGGCCGTGCTCGTGTGTTCGCGAGCCCCCTCGGCAGGCCGCGGCGCATTCGGACATTCCACGCCGTCCCACGCCGCGCACTCCCCGGTCGCCGGGTGTGCGCAGGCGGGGCCCCCAAAGCGGAAGGGCAGCGCATGAGCGAACCCCAGGGCGATCACGCAGAGACGCTCATCGGTGACGATGAGCTGCTGGCGAAGGTCCGCGAAGGCGACACCGAGGCGTTCGAGGAGCTCTACACCCGCCACGTCGGCGCCGCCCGCGGCCTGGCCCGCCAGCTCGTCCGCAGCGAGAGCGAGGTCGACGACGCCGTCGCCGAGACCTTCGCCCGCGTGCTCGCCGTGCTGGGGCGGGGCGGAGGCCCCACCGACGGGTTCCGCCCCTACCTGCTGACCGCGGTGCGCCACGTCGTCTACGACCGGTTCCGCGGCGAGAAGCGGCAGGTCGTCACCGACGACATGGAGGTCTTCGACGCCGGCGAGCCCTTCGTCGACCCCGCTCTGGCCGGGCTGGAGCGGTCCCTGATCGCCCGCGCCTACCTGTCGCTGCCCGAACGCTGGCAGGCGGTGCTCTGGTACACCGAGATCGAGGGTGTCAAGCCCGCCGAAGCCGCCCCCAGCCTGGGGATGAACCCCAACAGCGTCGCGGCCCTGGCCTACCGGGCGCGCGAGGGCCTGCGCCAGGCGTATCTGCAGATGCACCTGGCCGGCGGCGCGGCCGAGGCGTGCCGCCCGGCCGTCAGCCGGCTCGGCGCCTACGTGCGCGGAGGGCTGGCCAAGCGCGACACCGCCGTCGTCGACCGCCACCTCGACGAGTGCGGCAGCTGCCGCGAGGTCTGCGCCGAGCTGATGGACGTCAACGTCGGCCTGCGCGGGATCGTGCTGCCGCTGGTGGCCGGCCCGGCCGCGGCCGGCTACCTCGCCGCCGCGGGCGGGGTCCCGGTCGGGATCGCCGGATGGTGGCAGCGGATGCCCAAGCGCGCGCAGCAGGCCACCGCGGGCGGCGCGGCCGCGGCGGCCGCGGCCGCGATCGCCTTCGCGCTGGTCAGCGCCGAGGACCCGGTGCCCGGTGAGCCGCCGGGCGCCCCGCCCGCGGCCGCCGCCGCGCCGCCGGGTCAGCCCGCACCGCCCGCCGCCGAGCCGCCCGCGCCGCCCGCTCCTCCTGCGCCTCCCGCTCCGCCCGAGGCGCCCGCCGAGCAGAAGCAGGCACCGGCGCGTCAGCTCAACGAGAGCGCGCCCCCTCCCGAGGAGGAGCCCGCGCCGCCCGCCAAGCGGCCGGAGCCGGCGCCCGCGCCTCCGCAGGTCCCCGATCCGCCGGAGCCCCCGCCCGCCCCGGAACCGCCCGACCCTCCGGCACCTCCGAACCCGCCCGAACCTCCGGAGTTCGACCCGCCCGGGAACGCGCAGCCGCCCGCCGACCCGCCGCCCTTCGACGGCGGGGGCTTCGACCCGCCGGGTGTCGGGCAGCCGCCCGCGGATCCCCCGCCGGCGGGCGGCCGTCCCCCGGGGCAGGCGGCTCCCGCGAACCCCCCGGGGCAGGCCGGACCGCCGGGGCAGCGGCCCGGCCGGGGCGGCGGTCCGCCCGCCGACCGGCCCGGCCGCGGTGTCGGCCGGGCCGCCGCGCTCGGCCCCGGATCGGTGTCCTGGGCCGTGCCGGACTCGTTCGGCGCGCCCCGATCGGCCGCGGCCGAAGGCGCGAGGCCGGGCCCGGCCGCCCGGTCGGCCATCGCGCGTGCCGCGGACCTCGCCCCGCTGAACTGGGCGGATTCGCCTGGGCGGGGCCAATGGCGGTGGCGGGGCGGCATACAAAGCTTTGCAGACTTGGTTAGGCTGTGGCGCGGCCTGTCTACAGGCCCAGTGCCGAACGCCGGCAGGACCGGGGGCGCGGATACCGCCCCGGTCGACCAACCAACGGGAAGGGGCGGTGTCGCGTGGATCGCTGCGCGCTATTCGTAGACGCCGGCTACCTCCTCGCCGACGGTGCGATGGCAGTACACGGAACCCGCAACCGCGATTCCGTGTCCTGGGACTACGCGGGTCTCGTCCAGCTCCTCAACGAGGTGGCGCGAGACCGCACGCAACTCCCGCTGTTGCGCTGCTACTGGTATGAGGCGACCACGGACGGCCGCCGGACCCAGGAGCAGGACGGGATCGCGGACATTCCCGGCATCAAGTTCAGGGCCGCGCGCATCCGTCCCGGCAGACGGGAGGGCGTCGAGAGCTACGTCCAGCGGGACCTGACCACCCTCGCGCGCACCGGGGTGCTGTGCGAGGCGGTCCTCGTCAGCGGCGACGAGGACATGGCCCAGGTCGTCTCGGACGTGCAGGACCTCGGCGTCCGCGTCACCGTCGTACACATCTCGGTCGAGGGGAACTGGACCATCTCCCGGGCGCTGCGCCGCGAGTGCGACGATCTGATCGAGATCGGCGCCGGCCACCTGCGTCCGCACGTCACCCTCCTCGCCGGCGTGGGCGAGGACGACACCAGCGAGACCACCACGCCGCTGAGCAACGGGCGCTCGCACAGCCCGCCGGAGATGCCGCGCCGCCCCGTGGCCTCCCATCCCGCACCGGGCCGGGTCGAGCCCGCGGCGGCCTCCTCCGGGGGCTACGAGCCCGCATTCGCCGGAACCGGCGGCCAGCCCGCGATGGCCGGCAGCGCGATGGACCAGCTGCGCGCCATGCAGCAGAGCCTGGCCCAGCAGCGCGGCGGCGACCACCTCGCGCCGCAGGGCGGCGCCGGCGTCGAGCCGCAGCGCAGCTCGCCCTCGGGCCCCATCGACGCCAACGGGTTCCCCTCCGGCGGCCACACCCCGCCGCGCGTCAGCGGAACGGGCGCGCACGCCGGCATGGCCGGAGCCCAGCCTCCGGGTGCCGAGTCCGGCTACGGCGTGCCGCCCAACACGGGGGCCCACCCGGGGATGCGGGGCGCACAGCACCCCTACGGCCCGCCACAGGGCCGCCAGGCGCCGCCGCAGCACCAGCCGGGGCAGCAGCAGCCCGCACAGCAGACCGGGGCGCAGCCGCCCCAGGCGCATCCGACGGGCGGCCACCCCGCACACGCCCACCCCACCGGGGGGCATCCGGCGCCGGGGCATCCCACCGGAGCGCATCCCTCCATGGCGGGCCACCAGTACGAACGGGAGAATCCGCCGGGCCGGAACACGCCGCCGCCCGCACCGGATCCCCGGTACGGGCCGAACACCGGTGAGAATCCGGGATTCGGAGGTAACACCGGCCCAAACCCTACTATTGGGGCCAGTACGGAAGTTGACTCCCGCTTCGGGAGCGGCGGCGGAAACCCGGTCGGGTCCGCTGCCGGTACTGGCCCCCACCCCGACCACCGCCTCCAGCACGGTCCCTACACCGACCCCACGCCCAGCCTCGGGCCGCCCCCCGCCGGCGGGGCCTCGCCGGCGAACACGATCGAGGACGCGGTGAATGTCGCGCACCAGGAGGGGAACGACTTCGCCGAGTCGATAGCCCGCGACGCCCCCGCACTGTGGATGGAGGCGGTTCTGGTGCGCCGTCCGCGCATGCCCTCCGACTTGGAGGCGCGCCTGCTCCAGGGATCGGCGCTGCCGATCGACTTCCTCCTGCGCGACGAGGTCCGCGAGGCCCTGCGCCAGGGGTTCTGGAGCGCGTTGGAACGTGCGGCCAGAGGATGACCGGCGGCGGCGCCGGCCGCGGACCGACAATGTTGGGGAGCGAGGGAGGGTGGCAGTGACACGTGTGACGACGGACGATCTCGACCGGCTGGAGTTCCGGGCGGTCCAGTCGGGTGACCATGTCGACGTCGCCATGGAACTCCTCGGCCTGGCCAACAGCGTCGACGCCGACAGCGAGATCACCCGCGCGGAGATCTTCGTGCGCGCCGGCGAGCAGTGGGAGATGGCCCAGGAGTTCGAACGGGCCACGGCCGCCTACCAGCGCGCCATCGACGACGGCGGCGTGACCATCGTCGACGCCCGCGCCCTGCAGGCCGGTGCGCTGCTGGAGCTGGACATGATCGACACCGCCTACGCCCAGCTGGAACGCCTGCGCGCCGAGGGGCCGCGCAACCTGCCCACCTTCATCCACATCGCCGAGACCCTGCAGGCCCACGGCGACCTCTCCGGGGCCCACAACTGGGCCACCATCGGCATCGAGCGCTTCCGCCACCAGGACGTGTCCTCCTACGTCCACGACCTGCTGCTGGAGCTCCTGCGCGCCCGGTTCCGCATCCGGATGGACCTGGGGCTGGGCGAGGACGACTTCGACCGCCTGCTGGACGGCTGGAACCGCCACGGCCACCCCAACGACCGCTGAGACCCGGCCGGCGGGCGCTCGCCGCCCGCCTCGGCCCGATCATCACGCCGTCCGGTCGGCCGCAAGCTCCCTGCCGCGGACGTAGGCCTCCATCAGGCTCGTGCCGCTGTACCGCGCCCGGGCGATGTCCGCCACGTGGTGGTCGGCGTTGATCGCGACGCTGTGGTGCACGTGGCCGAACAGCGGCGCGTCGGACATGGAGTCGCCGTAGGCCACGCACCGCTGGATCGGGATGCCCGCGCGCCGCCTGGTCTCCTCGACTATGCGCACCTTGTCCTCGGGCACCAGGATCCCGGCGGGGTCGAGAGGGCTGCGGAAGGGGAGGGGCGGGAAGGGGGAGGCCACCACCTCGTGGAAGCCGAAGTCCAGCATTCGACGGGCGTAGAAGTCCGGCGACATCGTCACGACCAGCGAGCGCTCGCCGCGCGCCCGGATGTCGTCGCACACCTCGGCGATGTCCTCCATGAACGGGGACGCCGAGAACGCCGCGTCGACGTGCTCCTCGGTGAGCTCGGACCACAGCGCGTGCAGCGTCGCCGCGAACACCTTGGTGTCGATCTCACCCGCACTGAAGGCGCGCTCCAGGTCGAGCAGCTCGGCCTCGGTCCCGCAGGTGCGCGCGACCTGCACGGCCGCGCTCGTGCCGCGGATGAGGGTTCCGTCCATGTCGAAGACGTGTAGGAAGCTCATGCCGCCCGTCCTATCACCGGGCGAAGGGGGGTGTCGCGCCCTTTCCCGCCCGTCACCCGCCCCCACCCCTAACGGAGGCGCTGCGCGCCACGTACTTGTTCTGCCGGCTTGCCGCCGAGTGCACGCTGCTCCGGCGCAAAGGTGCGCCGTGCGCTCGGCGGCAAGGAAACACGTGACGCGCAGCGTCTCCGTTGGGGTGGTGGTGGGCTGACGGGCGGGCCGCGCTTCGCGAGGCGCACCCATTGCCGCAGCCCCGGTGGTGGCCGCCCTGGGTGGTGCCCGGTGGGTTCCTGGAAGGCCGCGCCCCGGCCGTTCAACTACATGGCGTAACGGTGGCGCCGCGCGCCGCATCCTCGCCCGCCCGTCGCCCGCCACCACCCCTGCGTCCTGTCAAGTAGCCGGTCACCACAGGAGGTTGCGGCAATGGGGCTGTGATGCGCGAAGCGTTGTGCGCCGGCTTGCCGCCGAGCGCACGGCGCACTTTTGCGCTGGAGTCACGCCACCGGTGGTGCGGCTCCACCTGTGAAGGGCTGCGTGCGCTCGGCGGCAAGGAAACACGTGACACGCAGCGTCTCCGTTGGGGTGGTGGTGGGCTGACGGGCGGGCCGCGCTTCGCGAGGCGCACCCATTGCCGCAGCCCCGGTGGTGGCCGCCCTGGGTGGTGCCCGGTGGGTTCCTGGAAGGCCGCGCCCCGGCCGTTCAACTACATGACGTAACGGTGGCGCCGCGCGCCGCATCCTTGCCCGACCGTCACCCGCCACCGCACTCCTGTGCTGGTCAGCGCCCTGTCGCTCGCGCCTCGGCGGTCATCGGCCCGCATACGTCCGCAGGCCCTATGTGCGATCCGACAAGAGCGGCGCGTCCCCGTGCGGCGATCGGACAAGTGTGGCGGGTGAACAACTCGGCGAGGTATCGAAGGCGGCCCCACTTCCATATCGGACATTGCCCCGGGACCTGACCGGCCGTCAGTATCCATGCATCGCCCGACATACATCGCCCGACGACCGGCCAGCTGAAGAAAGGGGAGCCGATTGGATACGTCGACTCTGGCGTCGATCGCCACCTTCGCCGCGTACTTCATCGTCATGATCGCGATCGGTATCGCGGTGTACAACCGCACGAAGTCGCTGTCGGACTTCGTGCTGGGCGGCCGGAAGCTCAACAGCTGGGTTGCCGCGCTCAGCGCCAACGCCAGTGACTTCAGCGCGTGGCTGCTGCTCGGCCTGCCCGGTGCCATCTACCTCTCCGGGCTGGGCGAGGCCTGGATCGCCGTGGGGCTGGGAATCGGCTTCGCGGCGAGCTGGTGGCTGGTCTCCGGCCGGCTGCGCGTCTACACCGAGCGGGTCACCGACGCCCGCAGCGGCGGGGACTCGAACTCGCTGACGCTCTCCTCCTACCTGGAGAACCGCTTCGCCGACCGCAGCGGCGTGCTGCGCCTGGTTTCGGCGGTGCTGATCCTGCTGTTCTACCTGTTCTACGTGGCCTCCGGGCTCGTGGCGATGGGCGGCGTGTTCCAGCAGGCCTTCGGCATCTCCAGCGCGGTCGCGATCGTCGTCGGCGTATCGATCGTGGTCCTCTACACCTTCCTCGGCGGCTTCCTCGCGGTGAGCCTCACCGACGTGGTCCAGGCCGCGATGATGTGGATCGCGCTGCTCATCGTGCCCATCGCGGGCATCGTCACCGTCTTCTCCGACCCCGGCCGAGAGGCCGGCAGCTTCTCGGAGGTGCTGGGCGGTGTCGAGGGATCGCTCGGCGACGCGCTGGCGCCGATGGTGATCATCTCCGGTCTGGCCTGGGGGATCGGCTACCTCGGCCAGCCGCACATCCTGGCCCGGTTCATGGGCATCCGCTCGGCCGCCGACGTCCGGCAGGCCGGGACCATCAGCGTCACCTGGGCCATCACCGCCATGATCATGGCCGTGGTGCTCGGGTTCACCGGCGTTGTGTACTTCGAGCAGCCCCTGGACGACCCCGAGCAGGTCTTCGCCCAGCTCATCCAGGCTCTGCTCAACCCGTGGGTGGCCGGTCTGCTGCTCGCGGCGATCCTGGCCGCGGTGATGTCCACGGCCGACTCCCAGCTGCTGGTGGGCGCCTCGGCCGTCACCGAGGACGGCTACCGGGCGTTCCTCAAGCGGGACGCATCCGCCCACTCGCTGGTGTGGATCAGCCGCGGCGCGGTCATCGCGATCGCGGTGCTGGCCGCCGTGATCGCCCTGTCGGGCAACAACACCATCATGGGCCTGGTGGGCTACGCCTGGGCCGGATTCGGCGCCGGGTTCGGCCCGGTGATCCTGCTGTCCCTCTACTGGCGCGGCATGAACCGCGCGGCGGCGCTGGCCGGCATGATCGGCGGCGGCGCGACCGCCATCCTGTGGGACATCCTGGACAACTCCGGTATCCAGCTGGGCCCGATCGCGATCGAGCCCCTGGGCACCGGGCTGTATGCGATGGTGCCGGCGGTGATCGTCAGCCTGATCGGAATCTTCGTCTTCCAGTTCGTCGGCCGCGCGACGCCCGGCATGGAAGAGGACTTCGACCGGGTGGAGCGCGAGTTCGCCGGACCCGGCATCGCGCCCGCGGGGCGCTAGCCGGCCGCTCGCCCGGCGAGCACGGGCGGGGGCGCGCACCCGGTGTGCGCCCCCGCCCGCCGCTTTTCCCGTCCTGCGGCCGAACGTTTTCCGGGTCCGGAACCGGTCGCGCGGACGTCGGAAACCGCGGTGCCGAGTAAGCGCGGGTGCGGGTGCCGCAGCGGCGGGGCTTCGCCGATGCGGATCCCGGCGGTGAGCGTCGACCGGGCGCCGCGTCCGCGGAACGCCGCTGACGGGGGGCCGCTGGCGTGTGACGGGCGGTAGGGGTAAAACGGGTTCATGCCCTCAAGAGCCGCGGATCCGGTCGCCTGGTCACGGGTCGACGTATCGGCCGGACTCGGGGTGGGCGCACTCGTCGCCCAGCCCGGCGGCTTCCGGTTGGAGGCCGCCGAGACGATCGCCGATTCCGACGGCCGCTTCTCCGCGCGGTTCACCGTGCACGCCGACCTGGGCTGGTCGAGCACGAGCGCGCGGGTGGAGGCGCTTTCCACCGGCGGATCCAGCTCCGTCCAGCTGGAGCGGCGGGCCGGCGGCTGGACGGTGGACGGGCGGCGGGTGCCCGAGCTCGACGGCTGCGTGGACGTGGACGTGGCCGCCACGCCGCTGACCAACACGCTGCCGATCCGCCGGCTGGGGCTGCGGCCGGGGGAGTACCGCGACATCTCGGCGGTCTGGGTCGACGTGCCCAGCCTGCGCGTGCAGCGGATGGCGCAGCGCTACACCCGCCTGCAGGCCGCGAACGGCCACGATCGCTACGAGTACTCCGACTCCGTCTACGGCGCCTTCGTGCTCACCGTGGACCGCGACGGCCTGGTGGTCGACTACGAGGGCCTCGCTGTGCGCGTGCGCTGAGCCGGCCCCTCTCCGCTCCGGGTGTCCCGGTCACCCCGCCGGTCGGGCCGGCAGGCCGGCGATGGGCCGCCGCGGCTCGACGGGACGGGCGAGGACGCCCTTGAGGTAGTCGAGGAAGCCGCGTGCGTCGACGTCCTCCACCACCGTCGCGTTGGGCTCCAGGCCGTGCACGCCCCACGACATCGCCGCGTACCCGCGGGTGATCTCTCCGCTGGTCTCCACGTCGACGTTGTAGCGCCCGGTGGCGCGCATCAGTTCAGGGTGCAGCAGCAGCGCCGCGGTCAGCGAGTCGGGGTGGGTCGTGCCGTCGATGCCCACGGTGCGGTCGAACTCCAAGGTGGCCGCGCAGATGCGGGTGAAGAACCGCGCGAGCGGTGTGCCCAGCGCCTCGATCTCGGCCAGTTGGGCGGGGCCGAACACGGCCCGGTGCAGGGTCAGCGGGTGCCAGGGCACGACGACGATCTCGAAGCCGGCCGCGAAGACCGCCTTCGCGGCTTCGGGGTCGACGTAGAAGTTGAACTCGGCGGCGGGGGTGATGTTGCCGCGCCCGTTGTTGGATCCGCCCATGATGTAAAGCGTCTTGACGTTGCCGGCGAAGGCGGGGTCCTTGAGCGCGGCCGAGGCGATGTTGGTCAGCGGGCCGATCGCCACGATCGAGAGCTCGCCGGGGCGCTCGGCGGCCAGGCGGACGAGCGTGTCGACGGCGTGCTCGTCTTCGGCGGCCTGGTCGCCGTCGTCCATGGACAGGCCGCCGACCCCGTCTCCGTGCACGTTCTCCGCGCTGACCCATGGGCGCATGAGCGGGCGCCGGCAGCCGGCGTGCACCGGCACCTCGCCCAGCCGTCCGGCGGCGTTGAGGGTGAGGAAGGCGTTGTGCAACTGGCGCTCGAAGCCGACGTTGCCGGCCACCATGGTGATGGCGCGCAGATCGGCCGCCGGGTCGAGCAGGCCGACCAGCAGCGCTACGCAGTCGTCCTGGGCGGTGTCGGTGTCGATGACAAAGGGGACGGGCATGGCGGCTCCGCAATCCGGGTGGCCGCCGTCCGGTTTCCCGCGGGAACAGGACGGCGGCGGTCTGCTCAGGGCACACTAGCGCCGGGGGCGAGCGGGCTGTCTAGAGAAGTGCGGACGCGGCCGCCGCTCGGCCGTTCCACTAAACATCGGATAATGGTCTATGTCCGGAATCAGGTAAATCTTGGCGGTGTGGTCTCCCCTTTGGGAGCGCTCCCGCGTAGACTTGTCGCAGGCCGGAAGGTCTTTCGCGGGCAAATCCCGCGAAGATCGATTAACCGGCGCAATCGTGTATACAATCTGAGCAGAAGGTTGTCGAAGTGCCGCTGGTGCGGCAGAATTCGGCGATGGATGGTGGTTCCTCTGGGGCGGGTGCGACCAGGTCGCCGCCCGAGGTCGGAGCGAGCGCGGATCCGTTCCCGGCTTGTCGGTGCGACGGTCCCGGTCTGCCTGATCGGGCCGGTCGGCGCTCCCTGCCCGGGGATCGACAAGCACCCTAAGGCGGTGGCCCGACATGGCCCAGTGCGACGGAGTGGACGACGACGTCGGAATCTACACACTCCAGGCGTTCCGCACATTCCCCGGGACGCCTGACGAATGTCGCGAGGCCCGGCTCTGGACACGCATGCACATGCGGCCGTTTCCCGATGTGGCCGACGCGGTGGAACTCGTCGTCAGCGAGTTCTTCGGCAACGCCATCCGCCACAGCGCCTCCGGCGAGTCCGGCGGCACCGTCTTCATCAGCCTGGTCGGACTGGTCTCGGGCGCGCTGCACCTGGAGGTGCACGACGAAGGCCCCCGCAGCGACCTGCCGCGCACCGCGGCCCGCGTGGTCTCGCCCGACCTCGAACGCCCTGACGGACGCGGCCTCTTCCTGGCGGCGGCCCTGACAAAGGAGTGGGGCCGGCTGCCCGTCAAGGGCGGGCGGGGATATGCCGAGCGCGGCTACACCAGCATCTTCGACGCCGTCTGCGAGCAGGACGGCGGCGAGTACAACGGCCCCATGATCACCTGGGCGGACTTCACCACATCGGTGCGCACGCCCGAGGCCGCCCGCACGGCCCAGCACTCGGTGTCCTGAGCCCCCGCCCGTCGAGGGCCGCAGCGGTCCCCGCTACGGCGCGATCTCCGGGCTCCGGGGTTGTCGGCAGTCGTGGTCGAGGGCGCGCATGAGCGCGATCATCATCAGGAAGCCCATCACGAAGAACGGCAGCCCGACCACGATGATCACCTCGGAGAGGGCGTCCAGACCGCTCTGGCCCGTGGCCACGAGCAGGGTCGCCGCCACCACCCCCTCGGTCACGGCCCAGAACACGCGCTGGCGCACCGGTCCCGCGTTCTCGGTGCCCGAGCAGAGCATGTCGACCACCAGTGACGCCGAGTCCGAGGACGTGGTGAAGAAGATGGCCACGATCACCACGGCGAAGCCCGAGACCAGCGTGGTCAGCGGGTAGTTCTCCAGGAACGCGAAGAGCGCCCCGGGGATGTCGTTCTGCTCGACGACCTCGCGGACGAGCCCGCCGGGGCCGTCCATCTGGATGTTGAAGGCTGACAGCCCGAAGACGCTGAACCAGACGATCGTGAAGGCGGTGGGCAGCCCCAGCACGCCGAAGATGAACTCCCGGATCGTGCGCCCCTTGGAGATGCGGGCGATGAAGATGCCCACGAACGGCGACCAGGTGATGGTCCACGCCCAGTAGAAGACGGTCCAGTCGCCCTGCCAGCCGGTGTGGTTGAAGGTGTCGTTCCAGAACGACAGCGGGACCAGCCAGCTGGCGTAGATGCCGACGCTCTCGATGATCCCCCGCATCAGGTACAGGGGCGCGCCGGTGGCCATGACGAACACCAGCAGGCCGATCGCCATGACGATGTTGATGTTGGAGAGCCGCCGGACGCCCTTGTCCAGACCGAGCGCCACCGAGACGACGGCGATGGCGGTGATCGACGCGATGATGATGGTCTGGACGGTCTTGGACTCGGGCGTGCCGAACAGCGCCGACAGCCCGCTGGTGATCTGCAGGGTGCCCAGGCCCAGCGAGACCGCGACCCCGAACAGGGTGCCCATGACCGCCAGGATGTCGATCGCCCGCCCGATGGGGCCGTTGATCTGGTCGCCGAGGAAGGGGTGGAAGATCGAGCTCACCCGCACCGGCAGCCCGCGCTTGTAGATGAAGTAGGCGAACGCCAGCGCCGGCAGGGTGAAGATGGTCCAGGTGTGCAGGCCGAAGTGGTACAGCGTGTAGCCCATGGCCTGCTCGGCCGCCTCCACGGACCGGGGCTCGACACCGCCCTGCGGCGGGTTCGCGAAATGGCTGATCGGCTCGGCGACGCCCCAGAACATCAGGATGGTGCCGATTCCCGCGGCGAACAGCATGGCGAACCATGTCATGGTGCCGTATTCGGGCTTGGAGTCGCTGGCGCCCAGCCGCACGCGTCCGTACCGGGTGCAGGCGAGCACGAGCAGGAAGACGAGGAACGTCGTGACGCCCAGGATGTAGAACCAGCCGAGATTGGTGAGCAGCCACGCCGACATAGCGCCGAATAGCGCGTCGATGGTATCGGTGAACGCGATCGACGCGACGACGAACACGACCGTCAAACCGGCCGACACCGAAAAGATCACCGGGTTCGTGTCGAGCCCGAGCCTGCGGATGGTTTTCTGCAGCATCCGGTTTCCTTTCAATGGGCCGCCGGCAGGCGCCGCCTTTCCCGTTTCGCGCGACCGGGGGCCGACGGGGGACCGGCACGCCGTGCGCGGGCCTGGTGGCAGGCGGTCTGCGTGCGTCCGGTTGAGATCATGGCATATGCGGGACAGAGTCGGCCGGGGCTGTCCACAGCCCGCGCGTCGGCATGGATCCCCGGGCAGGGGGACAAGTACGGACCAAGGCGAATCGCGAAAGACCGCTCGGTCCACCGCACGCGGACCGCAATTTTCGTCTGGACACTAATCTGTGATGGTTTGTCCGTTCTGCGGCAATCCTCCTAACGCTGCCCACCGCGCCCGATGCCGTCCTCAGCGGGCCCCTCGGGCCTGCGTGCTGCAATCTTTTTGCTCAGCAAGGCTGCCCGTAAAACGGCACGGAAAACTTCGCAAAAGAGATCAACCGCAGCGTTAACCGCAAATCCGGCGACTGCCGGACGGCGGAGCGGTCGGTGATCGGCGGTCTTGAACTGTGCCCTGCCGGAATCCGCCGAAATACCCCCTGCCGCGACCGGGCCCGCGGTGCGAGGATGGGAACATGCGAGCGCTCAGCGAACTCCTGGACGTCGACGAGTCGGCCTGGCCGGCGCTGGAGGACGCGATCGAGCGAAGCCCGGTCCAGGTGCGCGTGCTGCCCGCCGACCGGCCGCGCCGCGGGCATTCGTGCCTGCTGCAGTTGCAGGTCACCGTGCGCTCGGCGCTGGGCGCCATCGCGGCGAACTCGGGCGGGCTGCTGGTGGACGGCGGCTGGCTGCGCATCTTCGGCGGAGCCGGCACCGAGGATTCGGGGCTGCCGAGCCTGGCGCGGGTCAACGGCTTCCCCGCCGAGGCCCGGGCCGACTGGCGGCCCGAGGGCGGTCTCGTCGTCGCACACGACGTGCTCGGCGGGGTGTTCGCCGTCAACGAAGTCGACGCCGCCGAGGCCGGCCGTCCCGGCGCGCCAGGCGAGATCTCCTACTTCGCGCCCGACACCCTGGACTGGGAGCCGCTGGGAATCGGGCACGGAGCGTGGGTCTCCTGGACGCTGTCCGGCGGTCTGGAGTCGTTCTACCGGGGCCTGCGCTGGCCCGGCTGGCGCGAGGAGATCGCCGGTCTGCGCCCCTCCCACGGGGTGTCGGTGTGGCCGTTCCTGTGGTCGGCCGAGGGGCGCGGCGACATCGCCGCCACCTCCCGCCGCAGCGTCCCGATGGCCGAGCTGATCGGTCTGCACAGCGAGCACACGGAGCTGCTCGGACTCGCCCCGCCGGGGTTCCTCGGCCACGTCCACCACCCCGCCGCCCCCGATACCGACCGCGGCCCCGCTGCCGGCCGCGTCCGCGACCCCGCCGACGCAGGCTCCGCCGAGCACGCCCGCGGCGACTAGCGAGCAGCCGCGGCGCCCGCATCGTCGCCACGTCCGCGCATGCGGTTCTCCGACCCGCTTCCCGCATTCCGGAAATCGGATTTTCATGGCAAACCGGAGTGTTTCTCTCGTCGTGGAGATCGCATTCCGATACTTTCGGTAAAATGCGCTCCGTGATCGACTGGCGGGTCGTGCACACTCCGGGTCATTCAGTGCCGTAATAGTCCGCCGGGGTGCCCGCCTGCCGTCTCGCGGGGCACACGAGGGCGGCCTGCCGGCAAGGTGTGCAACGATAACGGCCCGAGGTCCCGAACTGGGCAAATCCGCGCAAACCACCAGGTTTCAGCGTCGGTCGCCGCAAAGCCTGGCAAGGCCGTAAAGCCGCCCTGAACACCGGAAACGTCGACATTCGCGGCATGTTTTGACGATTCGGTAACGGCCTATGTAGTGTTCAGCACCGAGTTCTCTCGCGCATCTCCCTTCCCTCCCCACACTCCTTTGAGGTGCCTATCGTGACGAACGATTCCGACAGCATCTACGAGCGCATTGGCGGCCACGAGGCCATCGCCGCCGTCGTGGACGACCTGTACGTGCGCATTCTGGCGGACCCGGAACTCGCCGGTTTCTTTACAGGAACCAACCTGGCCAAGCTCAAAGGTCGCCAGGTGGAGTTCTTCTGCGCCGCGCTCGGCGGCCCGGACGTCTACGACGGGGGCGCCATGGACGAGGTCCACCGCGGCCGCGGCATCGAGCAGGCCCACTTCGACCTGGTCGCGGCCCACCTCGTCGACTCGCTGAAGGCGGCCGGCGTCCCCGGCCCCACCGTCGACGAGATCGTGGGCGTCGTCGCCCCGCTGGCCGACGACATCGTCGGCGGCTCGGGCGGCAGGACCGACTCGGCGGTCGGCTGAGTCGGCCCTATCGACCGGACCCTCCCGGACGGCCTCCCGCGCTCACGCCCACGGGAAACCGCCGACTCGGGGAGGTTCCGGCGCACCACGGCCGAGCACCGCGCGTTCCGCGCCCGCGGACCCGCGCGCCGCGCGGCCCGCGGTGCCGGTCGGCGCGGTGTGCTGACCACTACTGCCATATGCCCCGGCTTGTCCGGTCCGTCCCGGGCGGGACGCGCCGACCGCCGGGTGCACTCCGTAAGGATCTGATACGTGGACGTCACGCGGCTGAAGGACAGTTGGAAGAAGGTCGCGGCCTACGGCGATGAGGTGCCGCTTTTCTTCTACTCCACACTGTTCCTGACACATCCCGAGACTCGGAAGCTCTTCCCGGTCAGCATGGCCGGCCAGCGCGACAGGCTGGTCGGCGCGCTCGGGCGGATCGTCTCCGACGTCGACAGGGTCGACGAGCTCGTGCCCTTCCTGCAGCAGCTCGGGCGCGACCACCGCAAGTTCGCCGTGGTCGCCGAGCACTACCCGGCCGTGGGCCAGGCGCTGCTGCACACTCTGGCGCACTTCCTCGGCCCGGAGTGGAAGCCCGAACTCGCCGAGGACTGGAGCGAGGCCTACGGGCTCGTCGCCAAGGTGATGCAGGAGGCGGCCGACGAGGCCGCCACCACCACGCCCCCCTGGTGGGAGGCGCGCGTCATCCGGCACGAGCGCCGCACCGCCGACGTCGCCGTCCTGTGCGTGCAGCCGGAGTACGAACTCGACTTCACGCCCGGCCAGAGCGTGGCCGTGGAATCGCGCCTGCGGCCCAACGTCTGGCGCTACTTCACACCCGCCAACGCCCCGCGCCGCAACGGGACCATCGACTTCCACGTCCGCCTGGTCGGCGGCGGCCCGCTCAGCACCGCGCTGGTCCAGGGCGTGCAGCCGGGCGACACCCTGCGGCTCGGGGCGCCGGTGGGCAACCGGCTGACCCTCGGCGAGCGCCGCGACGTGCTCATGCTCGCCGGAGGCACGGGCCTGGCCCCCTTCAAGGCCATGCTGGAGCAGATGCGCGCCGAGGGCACCGAACGCCGGGCCCATCTCTTCGTCGGCGCGCCCTACGCCCGCGACCACTACGACTACCCTGCGCTACACGAGATGACCCGGGAATGCCCGTGGCTGCGGGTGGTGCCGTGTGTGTCCCGCGAGCCGGCGCGACCGGGGGTCGAGGCGGGCGACGCCGTCGACGTCGCGCTGCGCTACGGGTCCTGGTCCCAGGAGGACGTCTACGTGTGCGGTTCCCCTGAAATGGTCACCGGAAGCCTCCGGCGCCTCGCTGCGGCGGGGATCGCCGACGAACGCATCCGGTACGAGGACTTCGACAGCAGCAGCACGAGCGGAGGAAATCCGTGACCGCACGCGAGGACGGGGGTCCGATGAACCGGTCCCAGCAACGGCTCAGTCCAGAACGCGTCCGTGCCCAGGAGTTCTCGCGGACCCCGATCGGGCGGCGCGGGTACAACGAGGAGGAGGTGCGGCGGTTCATCGGCCGCGTCGCCGAGGACATCGCCGCCAGCGACGCCGAGAAGGCGAGCCTGCGCGCCGAGATCGACCGGCTCCGCAGGCGCTACCGCGAGCAGAACAACTCCGCCGCCGCCTTCGAGGGCCCGCCGGCCGACGCGGTCAACCTCCTCTCGGCGGCGCAGCAGCAGGCCGACGCCTACGTCGCACAGGCCCAGGAGTACTGCCGCCAGCTCACCGACCAGGCCCGCCAGCAGGCCGAGGACATCCTGGTCGAGGCCCGGGACCAGGCGGGCGCCGCCGCCGAGGAGGCCGCGCGCGGCTACCGCGCCAACGCCGGCACCTCCTACGACGCCGACCTGGAGGAGATGGAGCGCCGGGTCGCCTGGATCCAGACGTTCTGCCGGGCGGTGCAGATACAGATGCAGGCGGCCAGCGACGCGTTCTCCACGGAGATCGCCCGGCTCAGCGAGATCACCGCGGAGGCCGCCGCGAACCGCGGCGGCTCCGGCGCGGGCGAGCCCGAGGGGGCGCACCGCTCGCGGCACGCCCAGCAGGCGCCGCCGCAGCAGCCGCCCCCGCAGCAGGCCCCTCCCCAGCACGCGCCCGCGCACGGCGGAATCGGGCCCGACCCCGAGGACATCGTCTACCAGCAGCGCCACGGTGCGCCCATGGACCCCGACCGGCGGCCCTACGCCGAGGACGGCCTGCCCCCGGCCTGGTCGCAGCGCGGCTGAGGCGCCGAGCCGCTGAGGCGCCCGTGCTGCCGCTCCCCGCGGGGAGCGGCAGCACGGGCGCGGCAACGGGTGCGGTTCGCCCACGTCCCGTTTAAGTAGTCGGTCACCACAGCGGTTGCGGCAATGGGGCTGTGATGCGCGAAGCGCTGTGCGCCCACCCGTCAGCCCACCGCCACCCGGATGAGACGCTGCGCGTCGCGTGCTCGATTCAATGCCGCCGAGCGCACGGTGCTCCTTTGCGGTGGAGTCCCGCCACGGGTGGTGCGGCTCCACCTGACAAGTTGCGCGTGCGCTCGGCGGCAAGCTGTGCTCGCGCTTCGCGTGGCGCACCCATTGCCGCAGCCTCGGTGGTGGCCGTCCCAGGGGGTACTCGGTGGGTTCCTGGGAAGCGGTGTCCCCGCCGTCGTTATCGCAATCCAACGGTGGCGCTGCGCGCCGCGTGCTTGTCTGCCCCGTGGCCCGCCACCGCCCCTGCGTCCTGTTTTAGGGAGTCGGTCACCACAGGCGGTTGCGGCAATGGGGCTGTGATGCGCGAAGCGCTGTGCGCCCACCCGTCAGCCCACCGCCACCCGGATGAGACGCTGCGCGTCGCGTGCTCGATTCAATGCCGCCGAGCGCACGGTGCTCCTTTGCGGTGGAGTCCCGCCACGGGTGGTGCGGCTCCACCTGACAAGTTGCGCGTGCGCTCGGCGGCAAGCTGCGCCCGCGCTTCGCGAGGCGCGCCCATTGCCGCAACTCACCCCCCGTGGCTGCGGTGGGCTGTTTGACCCACCCGCGAAAACACCGTGCCCCCGGGGTGGCACCGACCCGGGGGCACGGCTTGCTGTGCGAACAGCGAGCGTTTCGCGGTTTCTAGTTGTGCATCATCCTCTCGTTACAGCGGGGGGTAGGCGTTCTCGACCAGCATCTGGAACTGCTCGGGGAACCAGTGGCCCGAGACCGGAGCGTTGGCCATCGCGCCGCTGGGGCTGTTGCCGTTGCGCACGTTGCCCTCGTAGGTGGGGTCGCACATCCGGTCGAAGCCCTTGCCCTCGTCGTTGTCGATGGGCTCGCTGTTGCCGTCGGACTCGCCGGGCGGCTTGATCCAGGTGTAGGCGTCGATCCCGGAGGCGGGAGCCGCCTGCGGGCGCTCGCCCAGGCCCGCGCCGTCCTGGTTGCACCAGTTGCCGGGGTGGATGCGCCGGTCGACGCGGCTTTCGTCGACGAAGGTGTTCAGGTCGGTCGAGGAGCTCGGGCCGTCGGGCCGCTCGGAGCCGCCCCAGCCGTTGCGGGAGGTGTCGATGAGCATGCCGATGTCGGAGTTGAACCCGGCGGAGACGGCCTCCTGGCGCAGCGCCTGGGCGAACGACTGCTCGTCGATGTACTGGTTCCAGTCGACCCAGTTGGACTGGCGCACCTGCTGGCCGCCGACGGTGTCGTTGACATCGAAGTGCGGCTCCACCAGCGCCGAGTAGTTGGCGGTGTTGACGGCGAAGCCGTGCAGGTCGTCGACGGTGGCGCCGTGGGAGGTGGCCGCCTCGTGGAAGACCTGGACGGACGGGCCCAGGTTGGTGTCCCAGCCCAGCCAGCCGTGGTGGCCGGCGTCCATGTAGTTGTAGACGTTGGGGATGTCGCCCAGCTCGCTCAGCGCGTAGGCCACGCCCTCGACGTAGTTGCCGTTCTCCTTCATGGTGTTGCAGTTCTCGGTGGCCGTCTCGCGGCTGCCGACGTTGGTGACCAGGTTCGGCAGCGAGTCCGGCTCGATGATGGTGACGATCCGCAGGTCCGAGTACTTCTCGTCATCCATGATCCCGGCGATGACGTCGATGTACTCGGTCTTGTAGCGGCCGATCTCCTCCTGGCCCAGCTCGCCGTGGGAGGCCAGCGCCGCGCAGTCGCGGCCGGGCAGGTTGTAGATGACGACCTGGATCGTCATCGGCCGGTCGCCGGCCTGGGCGAGGGCCTCGTCGAGGTGGTCACGCAGGCCCATGTCGCCGGTGGTCGGGCTGTCGTTGCCCGCGATCGCGCCGATCCGGTCCAGCCACAGGGCCGTGGACTCGTCGGCGACGGCGTCGCCGCCGGGCTCGCCGGCTGCCTTCTCCGACCACACCGGGTTCACGTACAGGTCGGCACCCACGAACGGGTTGTCGACGCGGCCGTCGCTGCCGCCGTCGTTGCTGCCGTCATCGCCGCCGCCGTCGTTGCTGCCGTCGTCACCCCCGCCGTCGTCACCGCCGCCGTCGTCACCGCCGCCGTCGTCACCGCCGCCGTCGTCACCGCCGCCGTCGTCACCGCCGCCGGTGGAGCCGTCGCAGACCACCCCGTTGAGGGTGAACTCCGCCGGAGCCTCGTTGCTGCCGCTGTAGGTGCCGTTGAAGCCGATCTGCACGCTGGAGGAGGTCCCCAGCGTCGCGTTGTAGCCGGCGTCGGTCACCGTGACGTGCTGCCCGGACTGGCTGTAGGAGCCGTTCCAGCCGTTGCCGACCTGCTGGTCGCCGGGGAAGTCCCACTCCAGCTCCCAGCCGTCGATGGGGTCGCCGAGGTTCGTGACGGCCACGTTGGCGGTGAAGCCGGTGCTCCACTCGTTGACCACCGTGTACTCGACCTCGCAGCCCTCCGCCGCATGTGCTGGGGACGCCGCGGCGAGTCCGGCCGCGCCGATGGCGAGCGCTGACACGCTCGCCACGGCCCGGCCCGGCCACCGCCGGGTGCGCCCGCGTCGGGGCTGTGCTCTCATTGATCCTCCTTGTTCGTGACCCGCCGACCGGACGGTTCCGGAGCGGTGAGCCGTATGGGGATGGGGAGGGTGGTGTGCCGGGCCCCTTGCGGGGGTCCCGGCACGGCGGCCGTCGGAAGTCGGACCTCCGGCGGCCTTTCCGGACCGGCGTTCAATGCTCCGCCGCCGTTACGACCCGGAACACGAGGTCCCGCCGGTCCGGAAATCTTCGGGTTGGGGCGATGCGGGCCCGGTGGCTTGGAAGCCGATCGACGCCGAGGCGCCGGCGTCCAGCGTGGAGGCCCAATCGGGTGCGGCGGCGGTGACGGTGTCGCCGCTCTGCGAAACGTCGGCTCCCCAGCCGCTGGTGACCTGCACCCCGTCGGGCGCGGTCCAGGTGAGGGTCCAGTCCGTGATCGCCTCGTCGCCGCTGTTGGTCAGTACGACGTCGGCGGTGAACCCGCCGTCCCAGGAGTTGGCGACGCTGTAGTCGACGGTGCAGGCGGTGCCGGCGGGCGGGTCGGTGTCGCCGCCTCCACCGTCGCCGTCGCCGTCGCCGTCGCCCCCGCCGGTGCCGTCGCCGTCACCGGGGCTGGTCGGGCTCAGGTAGGGCTCGACGTAGCTGTACTTGTCCTGGTCCACGGTGCGCCAGTCGTTCTGCAGGATGCCGCCGGTGTCACCGGAGTTGGGGTTCCACGACCAGTAGGTGAAGTCGATGCCGGACGTGCCCTGGCCGAGGTAGGACATCAGGTCCTGCAGCCACACCTGGTCGCGGCTGTCCTGCAGCGTGGTGCCGAACTCGCCCAGCAGCACCGGCGCGCGGTCCTCGTTCTCCAGGTAGCCCCAGAAGTGGTCCCACAGCGCGGGCATGTTCGCGGGGAAGTCCGGGTCCTCGAACCAGTCCTGCATCGCCACCGAGGTGGCGTACTCGTGCGCGGAGTAGACCAGCTTGTCGGGGTTGCTCAGCCGCACCGGGTACTCGGCGGCTCCGGAGAGGTTGCCGCCCCACCAGCCGCACTCGGGAGCACCGGTGCCGGCGACGCAGTCGACGCCTTCGACCACGATCAGCCAGTCGGGGTTGACCTCCAGGATGGCGTTTCCGGCTTCCTCGGCCGCCAGCCGCCAGTCGCGGGCCGGGTCGCCGCACCCCCAGCAGGCGCCGGTGCCGTCGGAGGTGGAGTGCGGCTCGTTGTGCAGGTCGGCGCCGATGACCGTGGGGTTGCCGGCGTAGCGCTCGGCGAGCATCTTCCAGTCGGCGATCCACTCGCTCTGCGGGTGGGCGTCGGTGTACCACAGCGCCGACTGGCTCGACGCCGAAGGGCGGTGGCGGTCCAGCAGGACCCGCATGCCGTGCTCGCCCGCCGACGCGATCACCTCGTCGAGGATCTCCACCCCGGAGAGCCCTTCGAGCTCGGGATTGACCGAGAAGTCGATGCCGTTGGGGACCGAGCCCGCATCCAGCGCTTCGTTGGAGTACGGCAGCCGGATGGTGTTGAAGCCCAGGCCCGCCATCTGCTCGACCATCGAGTCCAGATTGCGCTCCCACAGCCCGTGCGGCGCGAAGGTGTCGGTCTCGGACCCGAACCAGTTGATGCCGGTCATGCGGACCGGGTCGCCGTCGGCGTCGACGAGCTGGTCGCCTTCGGCGCTCCAGTAGCCCTGGCCGGTGCCGGCGGGCTCCGACGGCGCCGCCGCGGCCGGTGGGGCCGTGGCCGGCCCTGCGAGGGAGATGCCGAGTAGCGCGGCGAGTGCGGCCGCGGCCCAGCGGGGTGTACGCATCGGTCGTGCCTCCTGCTGCCCGGTGCGGATGGGGAGGGGATGGGAAGGAAGGGGGTCGCGGTGCCGGGGGCGGGTGCCGCGGCCGCGTGGACCGCGGCACCCGCGTGCCGGCGCTAGCCGAACAGGTTGTCGTGGGTGGCGAAGGCCGTCGCGATCTCCGCCTGTGCCCAGAACCGGTGATAGGTGAAGGTGGGAGCGTCCCCGTCAGGGTTGGCGAGGTAGTCCTCGACCTTGGAGAACTGCGGGTCGTCCCGGTAGAAGGAGCGGATGGACAGGAAGGTCGAGCCCGGCTCGACGGTGTCGCCGTTGGGCATGGTCCCGGACCAGCCCTCGGGGACGTAGACCTCGTCGTCGAAGCGGTCGTAGTCGCCCCGGCTCTCCTCGACGGCGATGCCGATGTCGTCCTCGTTGGCCATCAGGGCGTCCAGCAGCCCCTCGCCGGTGGTGAGGGCGTCGGAGTCGCCCGAGGCCGCCGCGTAGTACAGCAGCGTCTTGGCGAGCGAGGCCGCCACACCCACGTCCTGGCCGTGCGAGACGACGTCGACGTGCAGATCCGGGTTGCCGGTGTAGCTGCCGTCCCAGGTGTCGGGCTGGCCGGACCACTCCATGTCGGCCGGGACCGCGAAGTCCCCGCCGCCGTTGAGCTGGGTGTTCTCGATGGCCCAGGGCACCCACTTGTCCAGGATCTGCCCCGCGCGCTCGTTGCCGGTCTCATAGTAGAGCTGGGCGACGCGCTCCATGCTCCACACCTGGAAGCCGAACCAGTTGTTGGACGGCGGGTCGTGCCAGACCGGCTGCCAGTCGTAGTACATGCCGTAGAACTGCGACGCCTGCACGTCGGACGGGGGCTGCTCGTAGCTGCCCGCCCAGCTGTTGGTGGCGCCGCCGGCCAGACCGCCCTCGGAGGACTGCAGCCACTGCATGAACTCCAGTTGGCGCTCCATGCTGGTCGCCCAGTCCTCGGCGCCCGTGGGCGACTCGGGCTGGAGCTCCTCGCTCTGCGACAGCGCGTAGGCCGCCATCGGGTTCTGGTAGCCCTGGTGGGCGGAGCTGCCGCCGATGCGCCAGGCCCACGGGTACTCCGCGGACTCCATCGCGCCGCCCCACGCGTAGTACCAGGACATCAGGTAGTGGGCGCTGTTCTTGCCCTGGCCGGCCGCGCACTCCTGCGGGCCGACGCAGTCCCCGATCTCCTTGAAGTACTTGTCGTACATGGCGTAGCGCAGGTAGTCGCCCATCTTGGCGGCGTCGTCGACCACGCCGGAGATGGCGTCGGCGTTGCCCTGCTCCTCGGCCCACTTGTTGGCCCAGTAGGCCACCTGCACCGCGCGCGCGTCGGCGTCGGGGGCGTTGGTGTAGCGCCACTGCTGGGAGTAGGAGTCGTCGTCGGTGAACAGGTCGAGGTACCCGTTCTCACCGCCGTGCTCGAACGTCTCGCACGAGGGGTGCGGCACGGTCTCCCACACCGACTCCTGCGACCCGCGCTGGAAGGTGTTGATGAAGGCGGGCGCGTCGTCGGTGCCGTCGCCGCAGAAGCCGAACCCGTAGGTGTTGTCGACGTCCAGCAGCCAGTGCATGCCGTAGATCTCGTCGGTCCCGTAGGTGCTGCTCAGCTCCTGGGCCAGCGGGTCCTCGCCCACCGCCACGCTGTCGTCCAGCGCGGAGGGGTAGCCCTGCGGCGTGTCGTGCTCGGGGATGTAGGTCGCCGGCGACGACGGGTCGTAGGAGCCGTTGGTGGGCTGGTCCTCGGTCTCGGGGATGATGTACTCCTCCAGCGAGGCCCAGGCCTCGTTGAAGGGCTGCCACTCACCGGTGACGCGCCCGTAGGAGGCCTCCAGCCACAGGTAGTAGCTGAACGCCTCGGAGGTGGTGGCGTGCCCGTGGTCGGGCGCCTCCACGATCAGGGTCTCCACCGAGTGGTAGGGGACCAGACCGCCGTCGAACTCGCGGAAGTAGCCGCTGGCGGGGTCCTTGATCTTCTCGTACTGCTCCAGGAACGCCGCCTCGTAGTCGGACGTGGAGGCGTCGATCTCGGTGACCTCGACCGTGGTCGAGCCGTATCCCTGGCCCGAGACGGTGAAGACCGCCGAGGCCAGCGAGCCGCCGTTGTCGGCGGAGGAGACGGTGACCTCCTGGGCGGTGTCCCAGTTGTCGGCGGTGAAGGTCAGTGCGCCGCCGGAGGAGACGCTCAGGTCCTGGCTGCCGTCGGTGCGCGCGACGCTGACGTCCACGGCCGAGGAGGGCGCGTTGGAGAGGGAGACGTCGAAGGTCGCCTGGTCGCCCTGGCGGACGCTGAGGCTGGCGGGGGTGGCCACGATCTGCGGTTCGTCGATGACCTCGACCGCGATCGGGCTGGAGGTGGTCTCGGCGCCTGCGTCGTCGACCGCGGTGGCGGTCACCGAGTAGGGGCCGGTTTCGGCGCCCGACCAGGTGGCGGTGTAGGGCGCGGTGTCGTCGGTGGCGATCTCGGTGCCGTCGGCCTCGAAGACCACCTGCGCGACGGAGCCGTCGCTGTCGGAGGCGTCGGCCGCGAGCTCGATGTCCTCGCCGGCCAGGAACGTCGCGCCGTCCTGGGGGGAGGTGAGGCTGACCTCGGGCGGCGCGTTCTCGGTGCCGCCCCCGTCGCCGCCGCAGACGGTGCCGTTGAGGGTGAACTCCTCCGGCACTGCGTTGCCGCCGCTGGTGGTGCCCTGGAAGCCGACCGTGGCGGACTCGCCGCTGTCGAGGTCGGGGTTCCAGCCGGGATGGGTGACGGTGACCTCGTCGCCGCTCTGGCTGAACTCGCCGCTCCAGCCGTTGGTGACCTGCTGGCCGTCGGGGAACGTCCAGCCGAGGGTCCAGTTGCTGACGGGGTCGCCCTCGTTGTTGACGGTGACGTTGGCGGTGAACCCGCTGCCCCAGTCGTTGGTGATCTGGTAGTCGACGGAACACTCCGTCGCCGCGAGCGCGGCTGTGGCCGGCGCCAGGGCCGTTACCAGCCCTGCCGCGAGTCCGCCCGCTAAGAGCCGCCCCAGCGGCCATCGGGTCAAGAGCCGGGAACCCATGGTGGTGGAGTACCTCCAGTTTCTTTTCAACCCCCGCCGGTGCGGCGGGGACGTGGGGGATGCGCCCGTGAAGGGCGGGTGAACCTGGCGGTGGGCATGGTGGTGGTGCGGCGACGCTGCGTAGCCGCGATGGCCGGGGTTTCGGGCCGGCCGGGGCGGTCGGGGGCGGATCGGGTACGGGTGCGCCTGCGACGGGCGCCGTTACCGGGATGGGGGATGCCGGAGACGGAACGCGATGGGGATGGGGGATGGTGTCTCGGGTGGGGGTTGGGGGCTGTGATCGGCTGGGAGCGCTCCCAGGGGTCCTGGATGCCGAGGCGTCTCACCTCGGCGAAGGGCGGTCTTCAGTTTTCATGATCTTCGTCACTCTTGGGAGCGCTCCCAATTACGGTAACCAGATCTAACCCGTGTGTAAACCGTCCTTCCGCGTTTTCCCCTTGCGGGTGTCGGCGAAGCCGCTCGCGGCGCCGCACGCGGGCGCCGCGAACCCCGGAACAGCCGCCCTCACGCCAGTCGGGCAAAGGCCGCGTCCACCGCCTCCGCCAAGCGGCCGGGATCGTCGCCGGCGGCCGCGCGGCCCGCGTAGTAACAGGCGAGCGCCGTCTCGGCGGCCAGGCGGGCGGTGTGCTCGTCGGCGCCCTTCTCGGCGAGCAGGCCGGACATGGCCGCCACGTAGCGGCGCTGCTTCAGCAGGCTGCGCGCGAGCAGGTCGGGGTTCTCGGCGACGATCCGCTCGTGCTGCCGGTAGGCGGCGGGGTTCTCGGTGAGGCGAGCCACGAGCAGGGCCGCGGTCTGGCGCAGGTAGGCCAGTGCATCGGGCAGCGAGTCGCCGATCGGGGCGGCGGCGGGGAGCAGCCGCGCCTCGTCGGCCAGCGCGGCGTCCAAGCCTTCGTCGCCGCCGAAGACGACCTCCTGCTTGTCGCCGAAGTAGCGGAAGAAGGTCGCCCGGCCCACCTCCGCGCGCTCGGCGATGTCGGCCACCGTGACGCCCTCGAAGCCGCGCTCGGCGAAGAGCTCGTAGGCCGCCTCCACGATCGCCTCCCGCGCCCGCCGCCGCTTGCGCTCGCGCAGAGAGCCTTCACCGGGAGTCGAGCCGCCGTCCATGGATTCATTGTAGACAGGCGATACGCAGACTCTTATGATACCAAGCATCAACCGATACTCAGTATCAAAAAGGAGATCCGCATGACGGACGACCCGACCGCCAAAGCGCCCGCCGCCTCCACGGGGGCCGCCCGCGCCGCCGAGGAGCGCACCCGCGCGTTCCTCGCGGCGCTGGAGCACAAGGACCTGCCCCAACTGGCGGAGGCCCTGGACGAGCAGGCCGGACTCACCATCGCGCTGTCGTTCACCGGCGCGCAGGAGCCCGCCGGGCACTTCTCGGGCAAGCGGGAGGTGCTGGGCTATCTGGAGGGCGTAATCCGCAACATGGATCGGATCCGCTTCAGGGACGTGCGGATCAGCGTGACCGCCGACGGCCAGACCTCGTTCGTCCAGGCCGACGGCGACTTCACCGCCGCCGACGGGCGGCCCTACGCCAACGTCTACGTGCTGTGCCTGGACTGGTCGCAGGGCCGGCTGGTGCACGTCGACGAGTACGCCAACCCGATCGCCTTCACGCAGGTCTTCGGCGAGCTCTCCGCCTGAGCGCTCCCCACCGGAGCGCCCGCTCGGTGCGGCGGCGTCAGAAGTCCTGTGACGACTCGTGCGGGGCCGCGCCCGGGCCGGCTCCCGTCCGCGACCGCACCCCGCGCACGTGGACCAGCCGCGCCAGGCGGATGATCGGCCGCACGAGCAGCTCGGCGCTGCCGATCAGGAAGCACCAGGTGCCCCACGTCTCCCAGGAGGGGGAGAAGAACATGACGCTGCCGACGATGAACCACAGGGCGATCAGGATGTCGTTGGCGATGCTCGCCGCCTCGTAGCGGCGGCGGATCACCAGTTCTTCGGGCCCCACCCGCAGGACCAGGTGGGATCCGCGCCCGGATTCGGCCATGCCCCCGCCTTTCGCCGACATGTCCCCGGGGGCCTACTGCCCGGCGGCGGACGGGCCGATACAAGACGGGTGCGGGTAGATCGCGGCCGAGGGATCACGGCCCCGCTCGGAGCCGCGGCGGTCGGAAGGCGGGCGCTCAGCGCGCGCTCAGCTGTAGCCCCAGAGCTTCGCGTACTTCGCCAGTTCCGGGGAGAGCTTGTCGGCGTTCTCGATCTCGCGCGCGGCCTGGATACGGCCGGACCGGATGTTGGCGCTGCGGTCGCCCAGATTGGGAACGAACTCGCCGTGGTCGTGCTCGCCGTAGTCGAGCATGCCCGGCTCCCAGTCCACGTCCAGGTAGACGCAGAGCTTGCGCAGCGTCTCCTCGGGGTGGGCGGTGAGGTCCTCGTAGCGGACGGTGTGGCCCTCCAGGGCGTTGCGGCCCTTCTCCAGCGGCTCCAGGTACTTCAGCACGTTGGCTTCGAGCTGGTCCCGCGTCGCGGTGTTGTTCTTGCGGTTGGCCAGCGACGAGACGATGCCCTCGGGGTGGCGGAGCAGGAAGATGAACTTCGCGTGCGGCCAGGCGTGGCTCAGCCGCTCCCACGCCCACACGTTGCCCGGCGTCTTGTCGACGATGACGTCCTTGCCGCTGCGCTCCAGCTCCAGGTGCAGGATCCGGTCCCACAGCACATGCTCGATCTCCAGCCGGTCCAGGCCCAGCTCGCCCATGGACTTGGCGGAGAAGTCCTCGGCCAGCTGCACCTCGATCGTGCGCAGGTGCAGCTCGTGGGGCGCGCGGATGCGCGAGTGGCTGTTGAGGAGCATCCGCAGCAGCGTCGAACCGGAACGCACGGGACTGATCACGAACACCGGCGAGGGCACGTGGCGGGCCACGATCGGCACGCCGTACTCGTAGTGCACGGTGTGCTTGGGCGGCCGGGCCTTCTTCGCCTTCGACGCCTTGGGTGCCTTGGGCGCCTGCGCGGACGAGCCGGCAGATGCCGGCGCGGCCGCACCGCCCTTCGCAGCGATGGACCGCGGCGGGCGGAGCGCTTCACCCAGCAGCCGCGCCCTGCGCTTGATGCCTGATCGCAGGTCGCTCATCAGCCTCCGCCTTCCTGCCTGCAACGCCTGTACCTCGAAGAACGCAGTCCAGCCCGACCGCGTGCGGTGCGAGGGACACGCTGAGGGCGCGGGCGGGCTCGATGGCGCCTGAGATTACTGAATAAAAAATGTGTAAAACGTTAAGACTCAATAAATAGTGAATAACGGACGTAAGCTACCACAGGCACCAAACGTCACAGCCGTTCCGGTTCCCGGCGAGCGGGTCCATGCGGGAGCGCCTCGGTCCGCCTCCGGTCATCCGAGGGCGTGTGGGCCGCGGGGGAGCGGTCGCAGGTGAGCGGCCGCGGGCGGGTGGCGGTCCCTTCGCGGTCGTCGCCGCGGGCGCGGCCGGTGCCAACGCCCGCCGCCGTCAGCGCGGTTACGTCCTGTTTATGCGGCCGGTCACCACAGGAGGTTGCGGCAATGGGGCTGGGTTGCGCGAATCCCACCCGTCACCCGCCGCCGCCCCTAACGGAGGCGCTGCGCGCCACGTACTTGTTCTGCGCCGGCTTGCCGCTGAGCGGCGGTGCACCTGTGTTTCGGAGGCCCGCCACCGGTGGTGCGGCTCCACCTGGGAAGAACCGCGTGCGCTCGGCGGCAAGCTGCGACCGCGCTACGCGAGGCGCGCCCATTGCCGCAACCTCGATGGTGGCCGCCCCAGGTGGTGCCCGGGGGGTTCCTGGAAAGCGGCGCCCCCGTCGTTCTTAGACACGGCCTACGTCCTGTTTAAGTAGTCGGTCACCACAGGAGGTTGCGGCAATGGGGCTGTGATGCGCGAAGCGCTGCGCGCCAGCTTGCCGCTGAGCGGCGGTGCACTTTCGCGCCGGAGGTCCGCCACCGGTGGTGCGGCTCCACCTGGGAAGAATCGCGTGCGCTCGGCGGCAAGGAAACACGTGACGCGCAGCGTCTCCGTTGGGGTGGTGGTGGGCTGACGGGCGGGCCGCGCTACGCGAGGCGCGCCCATTGCCGCAACCTTGATGGTGGCCGCCACAGGTGGTATCCGGGGGGTTCCTGGCAAGCGGCGCCCCCGTCGTTCTTAGACACGGCCTACGTCCTGTTTAAGAAGTCGGTCACCCCAGGAGGTTGCGGCAATGGGGCTGTGATGCGCGAAGCGCTGCGCGCCGGCTTGCCGCCGAGCGCACGGCGCACCTTTGCGCCGGGGCCCGCCACCGGTGGTGCGGCTCCACCTGGGAAGAACCGCGTGCGCTCGGCGGCAAGGAAACACGTGACGCGCAGCGTCTCCGTTGGGGTGGTGGCGGGCTGACGGGCGGGCCGCGCTACGCGAACCGCGCCCATTGCCGCAACCTCGATGGTGGCCGCCCCAGGTGGTATCCGGGGGGTTCCTGGCAAGCGGCGCCCCCGTCGTTCTTGGAGACGGCCTATCCCTCGCCGCTGTCGCCCGTGCCCCGGTGCATCTTGCGCAGGCGGAACGCGGCCACCGCGACGAACGCGACCGCGAGCGCGGCGCCGACCGCCCCCGCCACGCCCAGGCCGGTCTCGGCTCGGGCGACGGCCGTGAGGAGGGAAACCGCGGCGAACGCGCCCAGCGACAGCCCGGCGATCACCTGGATCCGGGCTTCGATGTCGCCGTCCGATCCCCCTTCGGTCGCGCCCATGCTGCTCCCTTCGCCGACATCCGCCGGCCCCCCGCCGACGGTCCGGACGACGCCCGCCCCGTTCCCTCGGGCCGCCCACCGGCCGCCCGGGAGGTCAGGCGTACATCCGCTCTCCTGGGGATACCGTCCGGTGCGCACCGGGAAACACCGGACACGCCGAACAACCGCTCTGGAAGGCGGATCGGGGAGAGGAGTCGTGAAGGGGGAGTAGCGGCAGGTGCGCGCAGTGTTCGCCGCGCGCTTGGAGGTGTCGGATGAGTCTCCGCGCTACAGCTCGGCGGCGCGGGCTGCGGTGAGGAAGGCGTGCCACTCGGCGGCCGGGAAGGTGAGGTGCCCGGCCTCCGGGTGCTTCGAGTCGCGCAGGGCCGCGCCAGCGGGGAGGTCGGCGACTTCCACACAGTCTTGATGCTGGCCGCTGTGTGTGCTCTTGCGGAAAGTCGAAGGGACGTGGGCGACCTCTACGCAGTTGGGTGCCTGTCCGCTGTAGCTGCTCTTCCTGAAGATCAGACCATGATTCATGAGGCGCTCTCTAAGGTCTTGGCCAGGTCATCGATGAACCTCGCTGCTTGGGAGGTGCTGATGGCAGCGCCTTGGATGTCACCGAATGTCGCATTATACCGCTCTACGTCCCCAGGCTGCTCGAAGAAGACCGAGTCTGTGATGGTGTCGACGTGAACGATCGGCGGATTGATCGGGTCTGAGAATTCCAGGATGCTAAAGGGCGCAGCGAGGGCGGCATGAGAGCCGGCGTCGAACGGGAGTACCTGGATGTCGACGTTCGGCAGCTCAGCCATGTACAGCAGATGTCGCAACTGAGCCGCCATGATTTGCGGCCCGCCGATCATGCGGCGTAGTGCCGCTTCGTCCATGACGACCCGCAGGCGCACCGGGTCGAACTTCGTGAGGATTTCCCGTCGAGCGATCCGTGCTTGGACGCGGCGTTCGATGTCCTCGGGGCCTGTGTAGCGGCCTCCCTGGAAGAGCGCTTCGGCGTACTCGGGAGTCTGGAGCAGGCCGGGTATCACCAGTCCCTCGAAGCACCGGATCACAGACGCCTCGGCCTCGAAGTCCGGTAGGGCCTGATCGCCGAAGACTTCCCGGTACTTCGACCACCATCCCCGCTCCTTGGCATCGCGCGCGAGCGCGTGCATGGCCCTGCGCTTGTCGGGATCGGTGATCTTGTAGAGATCCATCATCTTGTCGAGATCAGCGGAGCTGATCCGCTTGGTCTCTGTTGTCTCGATCTTGCTGATCTTGGAAGCCGTCCAGCCCAAAGCCTGTCCGGCCTGGGTGACGTTCAGCTTGGCCTGCTCGCGGCCCTGCTTCAGCTCGGTGGCAAGCCGACGGAGGCGAAGAGTGGGGCTGTGGGAGTGGTGCATGGGGGAGAGCCTAGCCAAATTCTCGACATTGTCGAGTTCTCTATTGACACTCGACAATGTCGAGCTACTGTGAGTGTGTAACCGGTCACTGCACCATCACCCGCAGTGCCCAACGCCCAAGCTACTAACCGCCCGTCGCCCTGTCCGAAAAACGGACCAACCCACGGGCACCGGGACCGGTACCGGCACCACACGGCCACCCGCAGCACGCCCCTTCACACAGCCTCAGCTTCAGCCTCAGCACACCAGGAGTCGCCATGCCCGCTTGCGCTGCCCTCGTCCGGCTACCGTCCGTAACGGTCCCGCTCGGACTCCTCGTGCCCTGGCACAAGCAGCACTACTTCGACCCGGCCGCCCCGCGCGCGAACTTCCGCAGCCGGGCGTTCACCTTCTGGGGCGACACGGCCCTCTTCCCGCTGGTCCACGCCTTCCTCGGCGCCTGCGTGGCGGGCCGGGACCCCGACTACCGGTACCTCTTCGACCTGCTGGGCACCGAACTCGCGGCCAACGCCGTCCGGCACTCGCGCTCGGGCGAACCCGGCGGCAGGTACACCCTGCGGGTGGACCGCTGCGCCGAAGGGATGACCTTCACCTGCCGCGACGGCGGTCTGCCGGAGACCCGCGCGCTGGACGCCCGCGCTCGCGCTCACCTGTCGCCGGATCCCGCCGGCCTGGAGGCCGACGCCGAACGGGGCCGCGGGCTGGCGCTGGTAGACGCCCTGTCCACCAGGTGGGGCGACAACGGCCTGGCGACCCACCGACACGTGTGGTTCCACCTGGCCTACGACCTCTCGGAAAGCAAATGGCGCGGCGCCTGAGCCCCCCGGTCCCAGGCGCCGCGCCTATCCCCCCTACATGGCCTAGACAAGGCTCCCCCACCTGTCAGGGCCACTGTGTCCCGCCCCCGGCTTGCGCCCTTAGGAGCTGAACTGTGTCCAAGATTAGCGCTACTCCGACCCCTGCCGTAGCCGTTTCCGCAGGATCTTCGGAGGAAAGTGCTTACCAATTCCGTGAGCCCTCCGAGCAGGCGCTTCAGTATGCCCGGGAAGCCCCGAGTGCGCATATTTGCACTTCAAAAGCGGCTCCCCCGGCCACAAATGCCTATGAGGGCGGTGCATGCCGGTCGTGCCTGCACCCGCCCTGCCGCACCCGGCGCGCCGCCCGGCAGCCGCGCAGGCGCGGACACACCGCCGAATTCGCACCCGAACACCGCAATGCGGCCGTGATCCAGGCGCGCTACCCGGGCACGGCCGTCTGGTTCGGCGAGGCGACCCAGTCCTACTGGGCCATCACCCGTATCGGACTCGTCGAGGCCCGCGACACCGACGCGCTGCTGCTCGCCCTGTGGGCCGGAACGACCCCCACCCGCGCCGAGGCGCCCGCCCCCGCCCGGTCGGCCGGGCCCGCCCGGCCCGCCCGGCCGTCGCCCCCGCTCAGCGGCGCCGAGCCGGTCCCTCCCGCTCGTCCCGTCGCTCCACCGGGGCCGCCGTCGCCGCCCGAGACCGGTGCCGCGCCGCCGCCACCGCAGCCGCGACTCCGCCTACCCCGACCAACCCGGCCCCCAAGGCCACCCACATGACCCGCCGCCCGCCGCCGCCCGTCCCGGCGCCCGCGCCGTCCTCGGGCGGCGGCTCCGCCGCCCGCTGAAACTCCTCGTCGAGGATTCGATGGAACCGGCGCGCCCTGCGGGTATCCGCCGTGCGCAGCCGCACCGCACGTACCCGGCCCCAGAACTCCCAGCCGACCCGGCCCGCGAACAGGTTGCCCGCGAGCGCCCGCACATGCTCGTCGCCGATCGCGCGCGAGTCGTAGGCCATCTCCCACTGCGAGATGATCATGTTGGTGTACATGCTCTGGCGCTGCGCGGCCGGGTCGGTCATGGGGAGGTTGGCGCCCCAGCATCGCGCGTACTCGGGGCTCTCCATGGCCATGCGCAGCAGCTCGCTGTTGGAGTCGCGCAGGGCGAGCTCGCGGGAGATCCGCGTCTCGCGCGCCTGGAGCACCAGCGTCGCGACCACGCCGAGGAGAGCCAGACCGGCCAGCAGCGCGGACGCGGCGCCGTAGGTCTGCCCGATGAGGCTCAGGCCCTCCCAGTCGTCGCTGATACCCCGTACGGCCCCCAGCGCGATCGGCGAGAGGCCGATCGATGCGGCGACGAAAACCGCCAGCAGCGTGAGCAGGATGGGGACGAACACACGGACGGCGGCGCGGTCGTGGCGCGCCGCCGTGGATCTCGATCCCTCTGTCACCGGGACTCCCGGCCCTTCAGGCGCGGACGGCGGGCGGCGGCAGGGGCGCGATCTCGCGCTGGAAGTAGTCCGGCAAGGGCTCGCCGGCCTCGAAAAGCGCGGCCAGCTCGTCGGCGGCCTCGCCGATCGCGCCACGGTCGTCGATCCGCCAGGCGCCGTCGGCGCGGCCCGAGGAGTCATAGCGGACCAGGAACATCACCCGGCCGCCGAGGATCACGATCTCGGGCAGCGGGCGCTCGCGCTCCAGGTGTGCCACCTGCCTTCGCGGGACTACGCGGAGCGCCTGACCGGCCTCGGCGAGGAGGCGCAGAAACTGCATCTCCCACTGGAGATAGGGGCTGACCGGGTCCTCCACCACGCGGATGCGCCGGGTCTGCACGCCGACTTCGCGATCCTTGGCCGCCATGGCCTCGGCATCGGCCCGGTCGGCTTCGTTCAGCTCCAGCGCGCGCTCCCAGTCGCCGGCGGCGAACGCCTCCCAACTGGCGTCACCGGGCTCCTGGAAGTGCTGCGCGCGCTCCAGTTTCCAGAACACCCCGCCTTCTTGGTAGGCACTCCAGTACTGGGCGAGGTAGTCCTTGCGCTCCAGCGGTACGGCGGGCAGCTCGCGCAGCCGCTCAAGCATCGGGGATCTCCGGCTTGGCAGCGGTGAGCGTGATCCGCGGGATGACCACGAGCCGCTCGTCTCCGCCGATGCTGACACCGTCGGGAAGCCGGCCGCGGTAGGCCTCGGTCGCGTCACGACCGATGACGGCGATGTCACCGTTGTCGAGTTCCCAGATGTCGGGGCATTCCGGCCCGGCTTTGGTGACGCCGAGCGCGATAGGCGCCTTGCCGATCCGGCGCCGCAGGCCGGCACGGGAGTCGGCTTCCCAGGGGCGGTTCATCGAGTCTCCTCGGTCGCGAAGGGAGGGACGTTGGAAATGCCCCCGACTCGGCCGCACAAAACGTCGGCCGGGTTTTCGGGCATCGCCGAGCCCGCATCGTTCCGGCCGATAACAATGAACCGGCGATCCGGCGCTCACGCCCGAACGCGGATGAGCCAGGCGGGAATGAACCGGGCGGGGATCGCGCATCGGCGTGTCCGCGGCTCATCCGGTGTAGGCGGGCGGACCCAGTGGCGCGATCACGCGGCGGAAGTAGTCCGCCAGCGGCTCCGACCGCTCGTACAGGTCGGCCACCAGCGCCTCGGCCTCCTGCACGGCCTCCCGGTCGTCGATGCGCACGGCCCCGTCCGGCGTCATGTCCGCGGTGTAGCGCACCCGGTACATGACCTCGCCGCCCAGCAGCAGCTCGGGCAGCGGGCCGTCGCCTTCGAGGTCGGCGACCTGCTCGGCATCGAGCACGCGAATGGGCCGCCCGCACTCGGCGAAGACGAGATGGCTGTGCGTCTCCCAGCGCAGGTAGGCGCTGGGCGGGTGCTCCACGATGCGCAGGCGCCGCAGCTCGACGCCGCGCTGCGCCTCGGCGGCCACGTCCCGGCTGACCCGCTCCCGGTCGCCCTCGAAGATCGCGAGCACGCGCTCCCAGTCCCCGGCCCTGAAGGCGTCCCACGCGGAGTCGCCCACCTCGTCGAAGAACTGGCCGCGCTCCAGCTTCCAGAACACGCCGCTGCGGGCGGCGTACTCCTGCTTGAGGTCGGCGTGGTACTCCGGCCGGTCCATGACCTTGTCGAAGGTGTCGCTGAGGCCACTCTCGACGTCGAGAGTGGCCTCAGCGACACCCCCGACACGGCCGGGGGCGGCACTGCACGCGCGCCTCCGCCCTACCTGATGCCGAGCGCCCCGCTGGGGCACAGCCGGACGGCCTGAGCCGCGGCCTCGCGCAGCTCCTCCGGGGGTTCGGGGAGGAGTACCCGGACCAGGCCGTCCTCGTCGCCCTGGTCGAAGACCTGCGGCGCGGTGAGCGCGCACATGCCGGCGCTGATGCAGACGTCGGTGTCGGCGGTGATCCGCATGGTCGGCCTACCAGGTGACGGGCAGCTCGTGGACGCCGTACAGCAGGCCGCCGTGCTTGTAGGGCAGCTCGTCGGCGGGCACGGCGAGCCGCAGGGTGGGGATGCGGGCGAACAGGGCGGAGAAGGCGATCTCCAGCTCCAGCCGGGCGAGGTTCTGCCCGAGGCACTGGTGCACGCCGTAGCCGAAGGCGACGTGGTGCCGGTTGCCGCGGCGCAGGTCGAGCCGCTCGGGGTCGGAGAACACCGCGGGGTCCCAGTCGGCCGCGGCCAGCAGGGCGATGACCCCCGCGCCCGCGCGGATCGGCGTGCCGCTGAGAGCGGTGTCCTCAGCCGCGATCCGGGTGGTGACGACGTCGGCGATGCTGAGGTAGCGCAGCAGCTCCTCGACGGCGTCCGGAAGCAGCTCGGGGTCCTCCCGGAGCGCGGCGAGCTGGTCGGGGTGCTCCAGCAGAGCCGCGGTGCCGAGCGCGATCATGTTCGCGGTGGTCTCGTGGCCCGCGTTGAGCAGCATCAGGCACATCATCAGCAGCTCCTCCCGCCCGAGTTCGCCGGCGGGCTCCAACTGCTCGGCGACCAGCTTGCTCAGCAGGTCGTCGCCGGGCTCCTGCTGCTTGCGGGTGATCAGCCCGTCCATGTAGGCGCGCAGCTCGCCCAGGGCGGTCGCGAACTGCTCGGCGGTGCTCGACCCGGACACGGCGATCCTGCTCCTGCTCTGGAAGAACGCATGGTCGGCGTAGGGCACACCGAGCAGTTGGCAGATCACCAGCGACGGCACGGGGAGCGCGAACGCCTCCACGAGGTCCGCCGGAGGGGACTGGGCGAGCAGGTCGTCCAGCAGCCGGTCCACGGCGGCCTGGATGCCGGGGCGCATCGCCTTGACGCGCTTGAGCGTGAACTCCTGGATGAGCATGCGCCGGTAGAAGCTGTGCTGCGGCGGGTCCATGCGGATGAACGGCGGGCGCTTGAGGATCTGCGCCTGCCCGGGGATGAGCTTGGGGAAGCCGGGGCGGGTGCCGTCGGCGCTGAACGCCGGGCTGCTCAGCACGGTCCGGACATCGTCGTACCGGGTCACCAGCCAGGCGGCGCCGCCGTCGGGCAGGCGCACCCGGGAGACGGGTTCCTCGGCGCGCAGGCGGTCGTAGGCCGGCGGCGGGGCGAACGGGCACGTCCGCTTGAGCGGGAAGGCCGGGCTGTCAGGAGGCGTGGTCTGGGACATCAGACTCTCCGAAATAAGTGAAGGGAAAACCTCCGTTTGTCGCTGTGGATAAGCTAGCACAATCGAAGGGGATCCCTCCACATCATCGGGAAAGTGGGTACCGGTTGACCGAGAGCACCGCAGGGCTGCGGGCCGACGCCCGCCGCAACCGCGAGCAGATCATCGCCGCGGCCCGCGAACTCTTCCTTGAGCAGGGCATCCACGCGCCGCTGGAGGAGATCGCCCGGCGCGCCGGAGTCGGCATCGCCACCCTCTACCGGCGGTTCCCCGACCGCCACGCGCTCGTCCGGCAGGTCGCCCTGGACAACATGGCGCTGGTCGATGCGGAGATGGAGCGCGCCACCGCAGAGCACCCCGACGCCTGGGGCGCGCTGACGCAGCTCCTGCGCCGCCTGGTGGAACTCCGGATCGGCGTCTTCATGCCGGTGCTGGCAAGCAGCCTGGAAGAGGACATGCGCGGCGACGGGGGAGCGCTGAAGGCCAAGCGCAACGAGCTGCTGGAGCGGATGGAGCAGCTCATCCGCACCGCCCAGGACGAGGGGCAGCTGCGCCGGGGCGTCACCCCGATCGACATCATGCTCGGCGTCATCAAGCTGTCCCGCCCGCTACCCGTCCTCGGCTCGGAGCTGAACGAGCTGCTGATCGGGCAGCAACTGGAGCTGTTCCTCAGCGGCCTGCACGCGGTGGCGCTGGACGCCGCCGAGCCGCTGAGCAGGCACCGGCTCACCCTCGACGAGCTCGACCGCTACCTCAAGGCGGCGGAGTAGCAGCGCGGTGCCGCCGAGCCGGCGAGGAGTTCGAGGCGGTCCTGGGAGGGGGTCCCCGGCTCGGCCGTGTAGACGACCAGGTCGTGCGCGGCCCGCTGAGGCAGGGGCAGATTCAGGGAGCGGAAGGTCAGCTCCAGCCGGCCGACTTCGGGATGGTCCAGCTCCTTGACGCCTTCGTGGCGGATCCGGACGTCGTGACTGCCCCACATGTCGCGGAAGTCGGGACTGAGCGCGGAAAGCTCGCCGACGAGCTCGCGCAGGGCCCGGTCGTGGGGGTCGCGGCCGGCTTCGGCGCGCAGCACCGCGACCGTGGCCCGCGCGCCTTCCTCCCAGTCGGCGAAGAAGTCGGCGGAGCCCGGATCGAGGAAGAAGTAGCGGGGGAAGTTGGCGCACCCCCGATCGGCGGTGGTGTCGCTGTCGAACATCGGGGAGTACAGCGCCCTGCACAGGGCGTTGCTCGCGACGATGTCCAAGCGGCCGTCGCGTACGAAGGCGGGAGCCATGGTCATGGCGTCCACCATCCACTGGACCGAAGGCGGGACCTCGGCGTCCCTGCGGCGGTGCGGCCTGCGGCGGGCGGGGCGAGCCGCTCGGGACAGGTCGAGCAGGTAGGTGCGCTCGTCCTCGTCGAGGAGCAACGCCTGGGCGACCGCTTCCAGCACGTCCTCGGAGACCCCGCTGATGTGGCCCTTCTCCAGGCGTGTGTACCACTCGGTGCTCACGCCCGCGAGGGCCGCGACCTCCTCGCGCCGGAGACCGGGAACCCGTCGGCGCCGGCTGGTGGGAAGTCCGACCCGCTCCGGGGAGAGCCTGGCACGCCGGCTGGTGAGGAAGCCGCGGATCTCCCAGCGGTTGTCGGCGCGGTTAACGGCGTGATCACCGGTGCGGCTCGCGGGCGGAGCGTCCATTCGTCCAGATTACCCGTGGGCCGCGCCGATAGAGGGGTTGTGTTTACACCCCCCATAAGCGCGACCTTGTCCGCCTCTGGCGGCGCCGATTTCATGAGACCGGCGAACGTGAACGGAATTCCTGCACCGCGGACCGCCGTTCGCCGTCCTCAATCCAGTTCTCAGGAGTATGGCCATGGCCGGCAAAACCGTACTGATCACCGGCGCGACCAGTGGTATCGGCGCCCACACCGCGCGGTTGCTCCTCGACCGCGGCCACCGCGTGGCGGTCACCGGACGCGACGAGCGCAGACTGAAGACCTTCCTCGACGAGACCGGCCGCCCCGACCGACTGCTTGGGCTCGCAGCGGACGCGGCGGACTGGCAGGCCACCGAGTCGGTCGTGAACCGCACCGTGGAGCACTTCGGCGCCCTCGACGCGGCGGTGGCCAACGCCGGATTCATGTCGGGCGACTCCATCGGGGCCGGCGACCCGGAGTCGTGGGCGCCGATGGTTCTGGCCAACGTCCTCGGCCCCGCCCTGCTGGCCCATGCCGCCCTGCCCCACCTTGAGTCCACCGGCGGACGGCTGGTGCTCATCGGCAGCGTCGCGGGGCTGAAGAACTCTCCCGGCAATCTCTACTCGGCCACCAAGTGGGCCGTCACCGGCCTCGCCGAGAACCTGCGCCTGCACGCCACGACCCGCGGCATCGGTGTCACCCTCGTCAACCCCGGCATGATCGACACCCCGTTCTGGCAGGGTGTCGGCGCTCCCTCCTACGCCCTGCCTCCCCAGCCGATCGCGGAGGCCATCGCCTTCGCACTCGACCAACCGGCAGGCGTCGACCTCAACACCCTGACCGTGAGGCCCGTGGGCCAGCCCGTGTGACGGCGCCGGGTTGGCGGAAGGGGGCGGAGGGGGCGGAGGGGCCCGGCACCCGGGGTCCGCGTCACCGGATCCGCGTCGCCACCGCGTCCGCGATCAGGGTGCCGAGGCGGCGATGGTCCTCCGGCACGGGGCCGTCGTAGGCGGGGACGCGGTCGGGGGGATGGACGGGGAAGTTCCCGTCGCCGGGGTCGAGACGGACCGGGAGCACGGTCAGCCGGCCCTCGTTCAGGCGGACGTCAAGGCGGTGGGCCGGGGCCGCGTCCTCGGTCTCCAGCGGGTCGTCCTCGTCGTCGGACTCGTAGTGGGCCCGCGCTCCAGAGGCGACCGCGGCGCTGTGCCAAAGGCAGGCGGCGACGATCTCGCCGAGGAGCTCTTCGGTGGTGTATCTCAGGCTGGTCAGGACTTCCGGGGGCGCCGGCTCCTCCTGCGCGTCCGTGCGCAGCGGTTGGATGTGCAGCCGCTTGCCGCTGCTGCGGATGCGGCACGCGGCCGCGCCGATCCGGCGCACGTCTGATCTGGGCATGCCCGGCGTTCGTCTTGGCAACGAAGTCGAGGTCGCTGTACCCGCCCATGGTCGCCGGGGCCTTCCTGATCGCAGCCGGCCGGAATCCGCCGCGCCCGGTTTCCCAGCCGCGCGGCGGCGACGCGGCGCCGAGAGTGGACCGGGACCACTCTCGGCGTCCAGAGTGTGCAGGCGCCACCCTCGGCGCGAGCGGCAGTCCCTCGCGCGGGTTCGGGGCGGGCCGGTCAGCGGGTGCGTTGGTAGTGGCGGCGGGCCTTCGCGCGGTTGCCGCAGACGGCCATCGAGCACCAGCGGGCGCGGTTGGCGCGGCTGCGGTCGAGCAGGAACAGCCGGCACTCGTCGTTGGCGCACGGGCGCAGCCGGCCGGGCAGTTGCTCCTCGGTGGCGGCCCAGGCGAGAACCGCTGCGACGGCGAGCCGGGCGTGCGGTGGTGTCTCGACCCTCCACCGCAATCCGTCCGCAGTGAGTTCGGGGATCTGGCGGACCCCTTCGAGCAGCGGGCTCAGCGCAGTGGGCGGGGCCTCTCCCCGCACGACGGCCTGCAAAGTGTCCCGCGCCTCGCGCAGCAGCGCCAGTTCGGCGGGGCCGCCGTCGCCGCCGTGCTCGCGCGCCCAGCGCCGGCCGCCGGCCGGGTCGGCGAGCGCGTCCTGGTCCTCGCCGTCGACCCGCGGCCTGCTGTTGAGCAGGTCAAGCAGCGTGTCCGTCGAGTGGGTGCCGATCGGGTGCGCGTCCAAGGGGCGACTCCTTCTAACCGGATCGAGTCTATTGACAGGTTAGGTCAGTGCATGCTTGCATGGCGAACACCTAACCACATAAAGGCTTTAAAGGGGTTAGAAATGAACTCGGTGCACCACCGGACCGCCACCGTCGACGGCTACGAGATCTTCTACCGCGAGGCCGGCCCCGCCGACGCCCCCGCGATCGTCCTGCTGCACGGCTACCCGACCAGCTCGTTCATGTTCCGCGAGCTCATCCCGCTGCTGGCCGCCGACTACCGCGTGATCGCGCCCGACCACCTCGGCTTCGGCCACTCGGCCGCGCCCGGTGCAAAGGAGTTCACCTACACCTTCGACGCCCTCGCCGAGCTCACCGACGGACTGCTCGACCGGCTCGGCCTGGACCGCTACGCCGTCTACGTCCAGGACTACGGCGCCCCCATCGGATGGCGCCTCGCGCTCAAGCACCCCGAGCGGATCTCCGCCATCGTCACCCAGAACGGCAACGGTTACGAGGACGGCTTCGTGGAGTCGTTCTGGGCCGACGTCTGGGCGTACGGAGCCGACCCCGGCCCCGCCACCGAGCCCGCCGTCCGCGTCGCGCTCAGCCGCGAGGCCATCCGCTGGCAGTACCTGCACGGCGTGCCCGACCCGAGCCTGGTCAGCCCCGACACCTGGGAGCACGACGTGGCCCTGGTCTCGCGCGAGGGCAACGACGAGATCCAGTTGGCGCTTTTCCGCGACTACACCGGCAACCGCGCGCTGTACCCGCGGCTGCACGAATACCTGCGCAGCAGCGAGGTCCCGGTACTGGCGGTGTGGGGCCGCAACGACGAGATCTTCGGCCCGGAGGGCGCCCTGGCCTTCGCCCGTGATGCCGAGGACGCGGAGGTGCACCTGGTCGACGGCGGCCACTTCCTGCTGGAGAGCCACCTGGACGTCGTCGCCGGGTACATGCGGGGCTTCCTCGGGCGGGTGCTGGGGTGAGCCGGTCCTACCGGCCGGGCGTCCCGGGAGGCTGGGGGCGTGTCTCCTGGGAGCCGCTCCGGTGCGGAGGCGGCCCCCAGGGCCCTGGCATCAGAGGAACAGGAACACGATCAGCACCACGATGGTCATGGCGGCCCCGCACCGGGACATCCACAGGAACACCGTGGCCAGGCGGGGAGGCAGGGCATCGAGTCGGTTGCGGCCCCGCTGCCGCCAGACGATCTCCGGTTTGATCAGCACAGCCGTCTGCGCGACCACGCCGACCAGCACGAACCACGTGACGGGCTCTGTCAGCTTGTCGACGAGCATCGACATCATAGGGACATCACCACGAACACGGCGGCCATCGTGCAGGTCGACATCAGGCAGAGGCGTACGACCCACATGTTCGCGGAGGACGCCGACTCCTGGCTGTAGATGCTCGACCGGAGGAGGCGCCACGTCGGAGTGAACATGAACGGGATCGCGCACGCGATGTAGACCAGCGGGAGGAGGATCAGCGGATCGGTCAGTCGGCTCAAGAGCTCGTTCACGGCTCTCCGTTCCTGGTTGGTGTCCGGGCGTGACACGTTCTTCCGCAGGAACGGACGTAGGAGCCCTCCGGCCGGTTCCACCGCGCGGAGGGGGCGGGAGCCGCCGGCCGGCGCCCTCACGGCCTACCGCCTAGAGTCGGCTGCTCAGATCCGGTCCTACTTCCTCGTCCGGTTCAGGAGGAGCGATGCCGTATCCCTCGGGGCACCCGAACACAGTAGGATCTCCCGCTTCCGCGGTGACCCCCAACTCCGCTTCAACGGATTTAAGCGCCGCCTCGAGTCTCGGGGCGTTGTTCTCGTATACAACCCGATGCGGATTCCCATGGAAGTCGAACCACGTCCACACGTCGTGGTGCACCGCAATCTGCGCCCAAGCCCCATGGGGAGGATCCAAGCCGATGAGAAGGTCGACGAGGCGCGGCTCGCTGCGTTCTACGGAATCCTCGTCGATCCAGACACCGCTGCCGTGGACGTGCAGGAGGTCCACCCTCGCATCGGAGAACATCACAGGTCGACTGCCGATGGCCCGCTGCGCAACATCGCCGGATCCGAGCGGCTCGTCCAGTACGGCAAAAGATGTAGTGATTCCGGTGGCTCCCTGGCCCGGCACCATCCAGGAAAACTCCAGCCTCTTGGGAGCCAGAAGCCGGTGGCGAGAGAGCGCGGCGGCTATCCTGTCCGCCGCCTGGAGAGCGGAGTCGATCGTTCCCTCGGATATGCCATTGAGATTGAAGTCCCATGAGCCTGAAGGCTGCGGAGCTCGAAGAAGCGCGGGCATCGTTTCCTCTACGGATATATCGGGTGATCCGGGGGAATCGTAACCGATCCGTCATTGAAGCGGAGTCTGAATGCGATTCCATAGTTCTCGTGGTTATATTTTAATATCTCGAGGTGCTTTTTATCCAGGCTATTCACCGAATCATGTACATCTAGAATGGCGACTCTTTCGTTCGCTGCGCCAGGCGTGAGCTGTCTGGTCCGGATCTTCCTGAGTGCGGATTCGACTCCGCTTACGCTCTGTACGTCTTTCAGCTGATAACCGTAGTCGGCTGACCCATCGGAGTCCAAGGTCGCGACGTCCAAGTCGATGCCGGCGTCCTTGTCCTTCATCTCGAATGCGATGCTGTCAGGATCGACTCCTCGGTCCAACAGGAGATCCGCGTGCCGCAAGGCCATGTGGGCAGCGGGCATCATCCCCTTTCCCCTCATCATGTCCGCGACATCCTTGAAGTTGGCGATCCCCGTCAGATGACCCTCGGATATGAGCTCGGCAACACTGTGACCATACTCAGACTTCTTCAGCCGACGAATCAGCAGGTCCATGTCCTTCGGGCGGAGATTGAACTGCCCTATCTCTCGAACAACGCTGGCTTCCTGGTCGGGCGTCATGCCTCCGGTTGGCCGAGGTGCCCGTTCAGCGTCCGTCGGAACCTGCTCGCTGGCCGGGTCCGTCGTCGGCGCTTGGCCGGAATCAGGCTGATTCGGGGTGCTACTGGGGTCTGAAGGGTCGTACTCGACGTCGACCCCAGCGACCTGGGGGATCTTCGGTTGGGAGGGTGCGGGATCCGTATCAGAGTGCGACTCGGGAGACCCCTGTTCCGCGGGAGCAGAAGTCGGTTCGGGCTTTTCCTGGGCCCCGGATGGGGAGACGCGTAGGTCCTCGGTGCCTTCTGTCTTCTGGGGGGCGGACGCCTCCGTGGTTGGGGAGCCGGAGGGCTGGGATCGGTCCTGGGAGCCGTCGCCCTCGCCGTCCCCATCCCCCTCGGGGAACGGAGGCCGGTCTCCGCCCCCTCCGCCGGTGGGCGGCTGCCCGCCGCCTCCTCCGCCCCCGCCCTCGCCGGTAGGGCCGGGTGTGGGCGACGGGGTGGAGGGACGGTCCGGGGTGGGGGTGGTCGGGCTCGGGCTGGGGTTGGGGCTGGGGGAGTCGGTCGGGGACGGAGTCGGCCGGGGTGTCGTCGACGGCGGGTTGTCGGGGCCGTCGGCGTTGGCCTCGATGTCGGGGCCGCCGGCGCCGACGAGGGCGGGTTGGCGCTGCTCGGCGAGTTCGTTCAGCTCGGCCGCGCGGCGCATGGTCTCCTCCCAGCCGAGCTCGCGGGCCATGTCCTCCCAGTCGGCCAGCTGGTCCTGGATCTCCTGGGTGGTGGGCAGCCCGTCCCGGCCCTGGCTCTGCGCGCGCATGTTCGGGTCGGGCGTGTTGCCGGAGCCGTCGGAGTCCGACGAGCCGCTGCCGCTGCCGTTTCCGTCCGGGCCGCCGGATCCGGACCCGAGGTCGCCGAGGTTGCCCAGCGTGCGCATGACGCGCGTGCCCCGCCACGCCAGCAGCGGCACGCCCACCGCGGCACCGGCGCCCGTCGCTGTCAGCGCCACACCGGCGACGATGCTGCCGATGTTGACCAGGCCCTGCGTGATCACATAGCCCGGCCGGTCGCCCCACTCCCGCCACGGCACCATGGAGTGGGCGACCTCCTTCCACGCCGTCCCGGCGGTCGACCAGCTCCACTCGCCGTCGCTGTAGCCGGCCAGCATCGCCGCACCGGAGAGCATGTCGCCCCAGGTCTGGGAGGCGTTGTCCCACATGGTCCCCGGGTTGAGCGTCCAGTCGCCCGCGCCGTCGTGGAACCCGAACATGCCCAGGGTGTCCTTGACCGACCCCCAGGTGAGGTCGACGACGGCCGAGCCCACGTCCTCGTACCACGGCGCGTCGTGCTCCTGGGGGATCGCCCACGGGGTGGCCACGTCCTGCGGGGCATCGGTGTAGCCGTAGGCCTTCTCTCCCTCGTCCAGGTTCGGCTGGGAGCCGGGCTCGGCCGCCACGAACGTGGTGCCGCCGAACAGCGCGGTGATCTTGTTGGCGCACTCGCGCTCGGCGGCCATGAAGTCGTTCTGGACTTTGATGAGGTCGTTGTTGAGCTGGTTGAACTCCTCGACCTTGTCCTCGTCCTCGCGCCAGTCGTCGTTGGCGGCGATGTGCTCTTCCATGGCCTGGGCGTCGGCCTTGAGGGAGCGCCACCGCTCCAGGATGGGGCGCACCTCCTCGGCGAACGTCAGCAGCGCGTCGCCGGCGGTGGTGGCGGCGCTTTTGACCTCGTCGCCCTTGGTGGCCACCGGGTCGATCGCCGCGAAAAGGGTCTGGTCCTCGGGTGCCTGGTAGATGCCGTTGAGGCCGCCCCAGGCCGACTTGATGTCGCCGCCGATGTCGGCGACGTCCTGGCCGTCGTCCTTGAGGGCCTGGGCGGCTTCTTCGAGGGCTTCGAGCTTGACAGGGGGGATCGCGATGGCGCCGGCGTCGATGCCGTCGGCCAGTCCCGCCGGGATCTCCACGTTCATTCCTCGCCCCTTCGCCACGCCGTTCCCGGTCGGTCGCGGATTACTTTAAAGCCCGATTCGCTCGCGAGATGGGCGTTTTGTCCGAACGTGGGCGAGAGTGAATACCGGCACACCGGCCCCGCGGCGTCACCCCAGGACAACAGCGAGTGCCCGCGCGCTGCGGCAAAGCACATGACCGAAATCGGCCAGTCGGCCCGCGCAGTCGCCTACGCCAGGGGCCGGGCACGACCGGTGCTCGCCGGGCATCGGCGCCTGGGGGCGTTCTCGCGATCGGCCCCGACTCCGCGTCCGCGGCCACCGGCCGGGTCTCACTCGGCGAGTGCGCGCAGCAGGTCGGCTGTGGCGGGGTCGGCCGGGTAGAACGTCTCGACGGCGATCTCGTCCAGCGTCACGTCGCGCGGTGAGCCGAACACCGTGGTCGTGTAGAGCAGGGCGAGGTCGCCGTACTCCGTCGCCATGCGCATGGGCACGGCGATGTCGTCGATCGGCGAGCGGTCCGCACCGCCGGCCCGGGCGGCCGGTTCCGGCCCGCCCGACTCGCCCGACTCACCCGGCCCGCTCGACTCGCTCGCCCCGCCCGGCAGCGCGTCCGGGTAGCCCTCCAGTTCGGCGAGCAGCTCCGCCAGGCCCGGCGCGGCCGTCCGGTCCAGTTGCCTGCGCACCCGCCGCAGCACGTGGCGGCGCCACTGGGCGAGGTTGCGGATCCGCCGGGCCAGGCCGTCGGGATGCAGCGTCACGCGCAGCACGTTGATCGCGGGCCTGGTCAGCTCGGCGGGTACGCCGCGCAGGAACGCCGACATGGCCCGGTTCGCCGCCAGCAGCTCCCAGCACACGTTCACCGCGAGCGAGGGGTTGGGCTCCTGCCCGGCCAGCACCGAGCGCACCGCGTCGCCCGCGGCGCCCAGGTCGGTGAACGGCCGCTCGGCGTGCGCCGGGGCGAAGCCCGCCGCCAGGTACAGCGTGTTGCGCTCGCGCAGCGGGACGTCCAGCTCGTCGCACAGCCGCTCGATCATCTCCCGGCTCGGGTTGGCCCGGCCGGTCTCGATGTAGCTCAGGTGGCGCGTGGACACGTCGGCGGCGATGGACACGTCCAGCTGGGAGCGCCGTCGGCGCTCGCGCCAGCCGCGCAGGAGCGCACCGACCGGCTCGGTGGTGACCGTCATGCACACACATTGGCCCACCCGCTGCAGGCGCGGCAATGACCTCTGGGGTTATCGACGGGCCGCACCGGCGGCGCGCAGTCTCGGTGCATACCGGCCGGGCCGCATCGGGCTCCGGCCGCCGCACGCAGGGAGGCACAGCCATGACCGAGACCGACACCGGCGCAGCCACCGCCTCGGCGACCGAGCGCTACCTGGAGTTCTGGAACGCCGAGCCGTCGAAGGCGCGCCGACTCGCGCCCGAGGTCTTCACCGACGGCGTGGAATACCGCTCGCCCGCCGCGCTGATGCAGGGGGCCGAGGCCCTCATCGACTTCCGCACGCAGTTCGTCTCCCACGTCGGCGAAGCGTCGTTCGTCGCCCGGCGCGAGCCGGAGGGGCACAACAGCCGCGTCCGGCTGCTGTGGGAGATCCGGCTCGCCGACGGCACGTCGTTCGCGACCGGGACCGACGTGCTGTCGCTCACCGAGGACGGCCGTATCGGCTCCGTCAGCGCGTTCCTGGACCGGGCGCCCGAGGGCTTCGGCGACCACGAGCACGCCTGAGGGAGGCCGCAACCGATGGAAAGGACGATCGCCAACACCCATCAGTACGAGGCGTGGAACGGCTATGAGGGGCGGCACTGGGCCCGGAACCCGGCCCGCTACGAGGCCATGGTCGGCGGGTTCAACCGCCCGCTGTTCGGCGCGGCCCGCATCGGGCCGGGCGACCGGGTGCTCGACATCGGGTGCGGCACGGGACTGACGACCCGCCGCGCGGCCCTCAAGGCCCCGCACGGCCGCGCTCTGGGCGTGGACCTGTCGGCCCCCATGCTGGAGCGCGCCCGCACTGTCGCGGCGGAGAAGGGCATCGCCAACGCCGCCTTCGAGCAGGGCGACGCGCAGGTGCACCCCTTCCCGGCGGGCGCGTTCGACGTGGTGATCAGCCGGGGCGGCACCTGGTACTTCGCCGACCCCGCCGCCGCATTCGCCAACATCGGCTCGGCGCTGCGCCCCGGAGGCCGCCTGGCGATCGGCACCCCCGACAGCACCGGCGACGCGGCGGACACGGGGTTTCCGGACCTGTTCCGGATCATGGGCGAGTTCCTGCCGGAGCCGCCGGTCCTGGCCACTGAGGACGCCGAGCGGGCCCCGGCGACGATGTCGACACCGGGCGACGTCGAGGCGGTGCTGTACGCAGCCGGCTTCACGTCGGTGGCCGTCGAGCGGTGCAGCGCCGAGGCGATGCTCGGCCGGACCGCGGAGGACGCCGCCGACTTCGTCTTCGAATGGGGCCCGGTGCGCCACTGGTTCCGCCACACCGACCCCGAAACCGAACTCCGTGCGCGCGAGGCGGTGCGGGCGGCGCTCGCGCCCTACGAGGCGGCGGGCGGGGTGCGCCAACCCGGCACCGGACTGGTGGTGACAGCCGTACGCGGCTGAGGCGCCGCGAGGGGCCGGACCGCATCAGAGCCGGCCGTAGAGATCCGAGTAAGCGGAGAGGGAGCAGGAGCATGCTGTTCATCGAGGTATTCGCCCCGCGGGGCGCTCTGGGCGCCGAGGGCAGGGAACTGCTGGCCAGGCGGCTGGTGGAGCTGGACGACGGCGTGGACCGCGGGGAGGCGCACCCGCCGTCCGTCGAGGAGAACTCGCGCGCCTACACCCAGGTGGTGGTGCACGAGCCGCTCACCTGGATCGCCGGGGACCGCGCCGTCGGCGCCGACTGGCCGCAGCGCTACGTCGTGCGGGTGCGGGTGCCCGCGCCGTGGGTCAAGCCGGTCGCGGAGGAGTTCGTCGACCGCTACACCCGCATCACCGCCGCCACGGTGCGCGAGGTGCTGGGCGAGGGAGCCGACCCGCAGGTGTGGGTGGAGGTGCACGGCGTCCGCGAAGGCACCTTGGGCCTGGACGGGACGGTGATGGGGGCCGAGGCCATCGGTGAGCTGTTCACCGGCGCCTGGCGCGAAAGCGTGCGCGGCCAGGGTCCCGTTCCCGGCCCGGAGCCGGGGACCGTGCACTGCCCGGTGTGCAGCATGGTCGTGAGCCTCGGCGATGCTGCCATCACCCTGGAGCACGAGGGCGACGTCTACGGCTACTGCAGCAAGCACTGCCGCACGGCCCACGCCGCGGAACTGGGCGTACCGGTCCCGGCGTGAGCAGTGAAAAAGCGGCGGCGGTCACCCGCCGATGGCGACCGCCACCGCTTCGACCTCCACGAGCCGGTCCGGGTGGCCGAGCACGGCGACTCCAGCAGAGCGCCGGGGGCGTCGTGCTCGGCCACGTGCTCCCTGACGACCTCCCGCGTTGGGACGAGGTCGGCCCGCTCCGCGAAAGCCGCATACACGGTCGTCTTGACGACGTCGCACAGCGAGGCGCCCGCGCCGCCGAAGCCCTGGCGCAGGTTGCGCGCGGCCGTGCACCCCCGGAGCTAGCGCGGCAGCTCCGCCTCGATGAGGTCGGCGGCGTATCCGGTGCCGCCGGCCCGGAGCCGGGCGCTGATGCCGGCCAGGCGCCGGGCGACCTCCGGGTCGGCGGTCAGCTCCAGCAGAGCCGACCGCAGCGCCTCGGGGTCGGCGTCGTCGGTGTCGATGCGCCGGGCCGCACCCAGCTCCTGCAGCCGGTCGGCGTTGTCGAACTGGTCCACCGCCTGGGGAACCGCGATCATCGGCGTCCCGGTGTACAGCCCTTCGCTGCAGCCGCCCATCCCGGCATGGGTGACGAACGCGTCGGCTTCGCGCAGGACGGCCAGCTGCGGTACCCAGGAGCGCACCTCGACATTGCCGGGGATCGCGCCCAGTTCCGCCGGGTCCACGTACTGCCCGATCTGCAGCACCACGTGCCAGCCCGGCAGCTCCCCGAACGCCTGGAGGCACCTGCGGTAGAAGGCGGGCTGGTTGGTGTAGGCCGAGCCCAGCGACACCAGCAGCACCCTGTCCGCGCCCGCGGGGCGGCTCCATGCGCCCTGGTCGGCGCGGTCGCCGAAGCAGGGGCCGACGAATGTGACGCTGTCGGCGACGGTGTCGGCGTGCGGCTGCATCTCGCGCGGGATCATCGCCAGGCACCGGTCGGGCCTGCCCGCGAACGAAGCGTGGTCCAGGCCGTGGACGCCGTTCTCCGCCAGCCACGCGTCGAACTTCGCAAAGTGCGCGTCCGCACCCGGCAGCGAGCGCAGCCAGGCCGTCACGGTGTCGTCGTAGTCGGCCCAGGCCACGTAGGTGGGCGAGAGCTGCACACTCGGAACGCCCCAGTCGATCGCCAGGACGCGGGCGGAGTAGCCGCCGATGTCGTAGAGGAACAGGTCGGGGCGGTCCTGCTCGTAGTGGCCGCGGATGACGGGCAGGCTGTGGATGGCGTCGTCGAGGAAAAGGTCCATCCCCTCGACCGGATCGTCCGTCCACTCCGCGTCGTCAAGGGGCAGGGTGGTGGCGAACGGCACCAGCTCGGCGCCGGTGGAGGCGATGAGGTCGGCCATGCGGGGGTCGTTGGCGTAGGTGACGCGGTGTCCGCGCCGCACCAGCTCCCGGACGATCTCCAGGCTGGGCAGGATGTGGCTCACGGCGGGAACGCCGACCATGGCGATGTGGGCAGGACGGTCCACGGGTACTTCTCCAGGTTCGTCGAAACGGGACTGAGGGTTCGCGGTAGCACCGGGTACGGCACGCCTGCGCTCGGTCCCGGGAAGGACGAGCGCGTCGCGCCGACCGCGCCTCTTAGCCGTAGATCTGGTGGAAGTACATGCCGGCGATGGTAGTGCCCCGCTCACCGTCGGCGCACTCCGTTTACCCGCCCGCCCACCAGCGCGGACGACCGGTTTCGGCGGCACCCGTCCGCACCTCCCGTTCGCGGCCCCGGCACCGCCACCGCACCCCCAGGCGGTCAGCAGCCCGGGTAGAGGGCGGCGGCCGCGGCGCGGCGGCGCATGGGGCGGGTGAGGACGTCGGTGCTGTCGAGGCACTGGTCGACGGTGCCGATCAGGGGGAGGGCGCGCACGGTTCCGTCGGCGATGGTGAAGCGCAGCGCGGCCGCGAACCGCTCGGCGTGCAGGACCCGGTACGGCCGGGCGTGGTAGGGCCGGGTGCGCGGATCGATCTCCGGCGTGAGCCCGAGCGCGTTGTGCATTCCGGCCACCGACTCATAAGCCGCGGCCAGCCGGTCCTCGCGCTCGCTTCGCGACGCGGCGGCCATCGCGGCGGTCAGCACCGGTGTCAGCGACGGGGCGCACGGCAACCGCGCGAAGGCGCTGCCGAGCCACTTGCCATACGGCGGATACCGGCGCGCCATGAGCAGGCACAACCGCATCAGGTCCCGCACCAGCCGAGCGGCGACGACCGCCGCCCCGCATTCGTCGCCGACCTCCGCGCACCGCCCGGTGAACGCCTCCTCTTGGCTGATGCGCTGCCACTGGCACGTCAGGACGTAGCGCCACACGTCGTCGGGATACCAGGCGAGCCGCCGCCGCACCGCGCGGAGCCGCCCGGTTCCGTCGTGGAAGACCTCGCCCCCGGTGATCTCCGCGAGCTGCTGGGCGGGAGTGGCGAGCCAGTCGAAGAGCGTCGTCTGCGAGCAGGGGTCGAAGCCGAGTCGGACGGCGAGCCAGCCGTCGAGGCCGGCGACCTCGACCGCGTGGTGCACCCGCCCGCCGGTGATCCGCATGTGCCGAGTGCCGTCGGCGCCGACGGGCACCAGGCTCGTGGGATAGCCCAGGAACTCCGCCGGCAGCCGGTCGGCGAGCAGGTCCGCGACCGCGCCCGCGTACCGGTCGGCGTCGCCGTTGTCCAGCAGCAGCTGGAGGCGCGGACCCCAGTTGTGGTCGGTGGAGCGCGCGGTGTCGAACCCCAGCACCTCCGAGCCCGGCCCCAGCAGCGCGGCCGTATGCACCGGCTTTGGCACGTGCTCGGCCAGCAGGGGCGCGACGGCCTCGCGGTAGAACCGCCGCGCCAGCTCCAGCCCGGGAACGAACCCCTCGCTCATGCCGCGCATGCTCCCAGACCGGCACCCCGCGGGGCGAGCGGATTCCGGGCGCGAGCGAGCGGCGGAGGGCTGCGCGAGCGGCCTGCGGCCGGGACTATCTAAGATGGCCGCATGCCGGCGCATCTCGGACTCGACGACTACATCTCGGTGATCGAGCGCAGCGGAGCCGCGCTGCGCAGTGCCGCCGAGCGCGCCGGGCCCGGCGCCCGCGTCCCGACGTGCCCCGACTGGAGGGTGGCCGACCTCGTCGCGCACCAGGGAATGGTGCACCGGTGGGCGGCCGCCCACCTGCGCGGCGACTCCGCGCACGACTCCGGGCATTCCCACGCCGAAGGACTGGCGGCGCCCGATCCGCTCGGCTGGTTGCGCGCCGGCCTCGACGCGCTGGTCGAGACTCTGCGGGAGACCGCGGACGACGCGGAGGCGGCCGTGTTCCTGCGCGACGCGCCGCGGCCGCGGCTGTTCTGGGCGCGCCGGCAGGCGCACGAGACCACGGTGCACAGCGTCGACGCCCTCGCAGCGGCGCTGGGCACCCCGCCCGCGCCCGCCGACACCTCGATCGCGCCGGCGCTGGCCGCCGACGGGATCGACGAGCTCCTGTGCGGCTTCCTGCCGCGCGCAAAGAGTCGTCTGCGATCCGCCGAGCCGCGCCGCATCCTGGTGCGGACCGCCGACACCGGGCACGCGTGGTCGCTGCGCGTGAGCGAGGATCCTGTGGTCACCGAGGTCGGCGCGGCGGGCACCGCGGAGTCCCCCGACGCGGTTTTCGGCGGCACGGCGGTACAGCTCTACCTCGCCCTCTGGAACCGCAGCGCCGAAGCCGAGGTCGACGGCCTGCCCGAACTGCTGGAGCAGTGGCGCACCCAGGTGCGCGTCGAGTGGGGCTGACCCGGCACCGTGCGGCCGCCGCCGGGGCGAACGGGCCGAGTGCGCCCGGAGCGGTCGGCCCGATCCCGGTCCCCTGCCGTCCGAGCGCGGCCCCGGGTCACCCGGCCCGCACCACGTTCTCGGATCCTCACAGGGTGAGCAGGACGCTGCCGCGTTTGCGGCCGGTCTCCACGCGCTCGTGGGCCTGGCGGACGCGCTCCAACGGGTAGCGGCCGTCGACGACCGGGACCAGCCGCCCCTCCCCGGCCAGGCGGGTCAGCACGGCGAGGTCGGCGGCCCGCGCCTCCTGCGAGCGCAGGCCCGTCAACGCGAGGCGGGCCCTACGGCCGCCGGGGGCCGCGGTCAGCAGGGAGTGCAGCAGGATCCCCGCGCCGGGTCCGGTGGTGAGATAGGCGCCGCCCGGCTTCAGAAGGCGGCGGCAGCGCGCGTAGGAGCTCTTGCCGACCGCGTCGAATACGACGTCGAAGCGCCTGTTCAGCCGGGTGAATTCGGTGCTCGTGTAGTCGACGACCTCGCCGGCCCCCAGTGAGGCGACGAGCTCGGCGTTGGCGCCGCTGCACACGCCGGTCACCCGCGCGCCGAAGTGGGCGGCGAGCTGGACGGCCGCACCGCCGACGGCTCCGGAGGCTCCGTTGACCAGGATGCTCTGCCCCGGCTCCAGGCGAGCGTGGTCGCGGACGAAGGGCAGCGCGGTCAGGCCGCCGTCGGCGACGGCGGCGGCGGTCTCGCCGCTCATGCCGGCGGGCCTGGCGACGGCGCCGGCCGCGCGGACGCGGGCGTATCGGGCGTGTGCGCCGAGCGCGGCGCCGGTCTCGGCGATCACCTCGTCGCCGACCGAGAAGGCGGTGACACCGCCGCCGACCTGGGCGACCTCGCCGACGACGAGCCCGCCCAGGATCGGGTTGCGCGGCCGGAGCAGGCCGAACGCGAGCCGAGCGGTGGCGGGGTCGGCGGAGCGCGCGGCGCAGTCGGTCGGCGTGACGGCGCTGAAGCGCACCCGCACCTGCAGCTCGCCCTCGCCGGCGCTGGGCCGGGGGACGTCGCGGATCCGCAGCGTTTCGGGCGGCCCGTAGCGGGGGCAGACGGCGGCCTGCATGGTGGCAGCGGGCGCGGAGAGCTGTTCCGGCATGGACGTGCCTCTCTGTCGGCGAACGGTACGGCGGACGGCCCACGGCGGGCGCGCGGCGGGATCCGCCGGTGGCCGTCAGCCGCCGTCAGGGGTTTCGGGATAGTGGAAGACGTCCTCGACCCGGACGCCGAAGACCCGCGCGATCTGGAAGGCCACCTCCAGCGAGGGCGAGTAGCGGCCCTGCTCGATGGCGATCACGGTCTGGCGGGTGACGCCGATGCGTTCGGCCAGCGCCGCCTGGGTCATCTCACCGCGGGCGAACCGCAGGGACCGGATGGAGTTGGTGACTCGTGTGGACTTGGCCATACCTCAAAAGCCCCGGCGGTAGGCGACGATCTTCACCGCCGACGAGGTGAGGGCGTTCAGCACGAAGGCCAGGTAGAGCGTGTTGGCGATCCAGAAGTGCGGGACCGCCGCCATGGTCAGGGCCAGCGCCGCCGCCGCAACGCCCGCCAGTACGTAGAAGCCGATGTGCTCGCCGCGCCGGTGGATCTCGGCGTCGCGCTCGTCCCTGCGCTCGGTGCCGCGCGGGGTGAGGAGCATGTTCAGCACGAGCCCGGCGCCGATCGCTGCGAGCATCGGGACCACATAGTCGTAGTCCGGCGCCGCGCCCGCCATCCGCGCCAGGACGACCGCGAAGTAGACCGCGGGAACGGCCAGGGCGACCGCCGCGTAGCTCCACACGCGCTTCTCCTCGAGTGACAACGCCATCGCCCCGCCTCGGTCGGTGTAAAGAACCTTTGACATGCCCAATGTAAAGCGGGCTCGACACGATGTCAAAGGTTTTTGACGTCTCCTTGCTCGGCATACGGCGGCCGCCGGTCCTGTGCCGGGCGGGAGGGGCGGCGGGCGAAGGCGGGGGCCCGCTCGGGGCGGACGCCCACGCCGATCAGGTACGCCGGTACGGCCGACAACTGCGGCACCGCCTTGAGCGCGGCCAGGAGCGGCTTGGGCGGTGCGACGTCGCGGCCCGCCAGGAGCGGCGCCAGCAGCCGCCGGTGCAAGGCACGCTGCACGCCCTGCACGACCGCGGTCGGCAGCAGGCGCCGGCGGCGGACGGCGCCGAGCCTGCGGCGGGTGGCCCGGTGATCCTTCAGCGGTGCGGCGAGCAGGGCCGCGGTGGCCACGGCGTCCTGGACGGCGAGGTTGATGCCCACACCGCCGACCGGCGACATGGCGTGTGCGGCGTCGCCGATGCACAGCAGACCCTCGGTGTGCCAGCGGCGCAGCCGGTCCACCCGCACGTCCAGGTGCTTGACCTCGTCCATGGACGCCAGCTCGCCGACGGTGTCGGCCAGTTCCGGCATCAGCTCGGCGATGTCGCGGCGCAACTCCTCGATCCCGCGGGCGCGCAGTTCGGCGTCGGTGCCCTTGCGGCCCAGGTATGCCAGCTGGATGTAGCCCGTCCGGGGAATGGGGACGATGAACCGGCGGGGACCGGTGCGCGCGGTCAGCGCCGCAGGGGCGGTGCCGCGGACGGGCACGCGCAGCCACCAGACGTCGAAGGCCACCGGGAACTCCCGCAGCGGCAGGCCGGACTCGGCGCGCGCCATCGACTCGCGGCCGTCGCAGGCCACGGTCAGCTCGGCGCGCAGTTCGCCGGGGCCGTCGGGGCCCGCGTAGCGCACGCCCGCGACACGGCCGTTCTCCCGCAGCAGGCCCGTGGCTTCGGTGCTCATGTGCAGCGTGAATGCGGGCTCGTCCCGGCCGGCTTCGGCGAGCAGGTTGAGCAGGTCCCACTGCGGCACCATCGCGATGTAGGGGTGGCGCAGCCGCAGGCGGCCGAAGTCGGCGACGGTCAGCTGCCGTCCCGCACCGATGTCGACGCCCCCGCGGTCGATCCTGCTCTGGGGCAGCGCGGCGAAGCGCTCGCCCAGGCCCAGGTCGTCCAGTAGATCCAGGGTGCTGGGGTGGACGGTGTCGCCGCGGAAGTCGCGCAGGAAATCGGCGTGCTTCTCCAGCACCGTGACCTGCACACCGGCGCGCGCCAGCAGCAGGCCGAGCATCATCCCGGCCGGTCCGCCGCCGATGATCGCGCAGGTGGTCTTCTCGCTCATCGCTGAACTCCCTCGTCCTCGATGCGGGGGCGTGCGCGGTCCTCCGTGTGCGGCACCGGCGGACCCGACTCCCTGATTCCACAAATGTAGAATTCCCCGTGTGTAGATGTCAACGGGTGTGGAATTACGGGAGCGGCGACCCGGATCGGCCGAGCGGCAGTCGGGGCCGGCGGCCGGCAGACCGGCCGACCCGCGTCGCCGCCATAGAATTCCCCGGACATGGAGATAGTTGGGAGGGGTGCGATGACCACGGGCAACGCTGACGGCGTCGACCGACGGCCCGGCGGGCGCAGGCCCGGCCAGAGCGGTACCAAGGACGCGATCCTCGTCGCCGCGCGCGAGCAGTTCGCCGCCAAGGGCTACGCGGGCGCCACCTTCCGCGGTATCGCGGCCGAGGCCGGAGTCGACCCCGCCCTGGTGCGGCACTTCTACGGGACCAAGGACCAGCTCTTCGCCGCCACGCTGCACATGCCCCCCGAAGTGCTGGAACGCCTCCACGAGGCCCTCGACGGCCCCCTCGGCGAGCTGGGCGAGGCGTTCGCCCGCGCGTACCTGGGACTGTGGGAGGACCCCGAGACCGGTGCCGCGCTGAAGGCGATGATGCGCACCGCCCTGACCACCGACGAGGCCGCCGGCCTGCTGCGGGACTTCCTGCAGGCGCGCATCGTCGAGCGGGTCGCCGCACAGCTGGGCGGCGACCGGACCCGGCTGAGGGCCGTGCTGGCGGCCACGCACGTCGTCGGAACGGCCGTGGCCCGCCACGTGGTGCGGGTGGAACCGATCGCGTCCCTGCCCTTCGACGACCTGGTGGCGCTGCTGGGCCCCAACCTCCAGCGCTACCTCACCGGCGACCTGCCGGACCTGCCCGGCGCGCACCCCCAGCACCCCTGACCGCCGCCCGGCGCGCCACCGAGGACGTCATCCTTCGAGGTAGCGCAGAATCGCCGGGTGGACCGTTGCCGACATGGCCGCGCCCCGGCGGGTTCCGGCGCAGCGCGTGCGGCCGCCCGCACCCGCCGGGGCCGCACTCATCACGTGCGGGACCCGTGCCGGGGCGCGCGCCGACCGGACTCCGGCCGGTCGGTGTCGGTGCCGGTGTCACCGCCGGTCGGCAGCAGGAGCCGCTCCACCACCAGGATCACGACCACGAGCGCGAAACCGGCGGCCATGAGCGCCGTCGTCGAGGCCACGTCCGTGGTCGGAGCGAGCAGCGAGCGGTCGGACTCCTCGGCCCAGGGTTGCCACGGCCACAGCGCCCGCAGCGCACCGGCCATGACACCGGTGATGACCACCAGCGTGATCTTGCGGTGGTGCTCCAGCAGCCACTGGAGCAGCTTCACGAACAGCGCCAGTCCGATGACGGCTCCCGCGGCGAACATGCCGAGGTAGCCGAAGTCGCGATCGTTCACGGCGGCCAGCGTGGGCTCGTAGAGCCCCAGCGCCTGCAAGGTGAACGCCCCGGAGACGCCGGGCAGCACGAGCGCCGAGACGCCCAGGGCCGCGGCGCCCGAAACCGCCAGCGGGGCGGGGTCCGTCTCGGTGGCCGGCAGTCCCGTCAGGAGGAAGGCCGCGACCGCGGCCGCCGCGGCCAGCAGGTAGTGCCGGATACGCCATCCGCCGCCGGAGTGGGAGTAGGGAACCCACAAGGAGGCCAGCACCAGGCCGAAGAACACCGCGGAGGCCTGCTGCTCGTGCTCGGTCACCACCGGCTCCAGCAGGCGGGCGGCCGCGACCACCGCCAGGACCATGCCGATCAGCACGGCGATCACCACCGCCCAGGAGACCCGGCCGAACTCGCGCCCGGCACGGACCGTTCCCCTGCCGCGCACCAGGTCGGCGGCGCCCACGGCGACACCGGTGACCACGTGCCCGGCGGAGGTCATGAGCCGTTCATAGACCCCCGTGATGAGGGCGATGGTGCCGCCGCTGACGCCCGGGATGACTTCGGCGGTACCGATCAGGGCGCCGCGCACCCCGTTCAGCAGGTGGGTGCCGATGGCTGTGGGCATGGATCGCGCAACCTCCGTCTCGTCTGCACTGCCCCGCTCGGCGCCGCGCCGCCGCCGGAGTCCGGCCGGCGCGCACGCCGGCACGGCACGAGCGGGATCGGGAAACCGCGGGGCAGGCCGCCTCGGCGGACTCCGCCCCTGACCACGACGCTACGGTGCCGCGGGCGGCCGTCCAATGCGGACGACCGCCCGGACATCCCGGATCTCCGCACGCCAAGGATGCGGAGATCCGCAGTGCGGACCGAGCCGGCCGGTACGCGGGTCGGGCCGAGTGCTTCCGGGAGGGAGGTGCGGGGTCGCGGAACCCCGGCGGATCCCGTCTAGGACGCGGGCGGCACCGCGGCCTCCTGCCGCGATTGGGCGTCCCCGCGCGGCGAGCCCGCGCTCGCATCGGGCGGGGGCTTCCTGCGGGCCCGCCACCCCAGGACGGCGTCCACCGCCAGGAACAGCAGCAGCGAGGCGCCCAGCAGCGGCACGGCCAGGCCGAACACCGCCGGCAGGACCACCACGCCGGCCTTGAGGGGCAGCGGCAGCGCGCGGAAGGAGCCCCGCGGGTAGGGGCGGCCCGCGCTCAGTGCCCGCGCGTGCGTCGGGCGGCGCTGCCACCACATGCGGTAGCCCATGACGATCACGGTGATCAGTCCTGCGGCGAGGGCGGTCAGCAGGAGCTGGTTGGGCAGGCCGAAGAGCACGCCCATGTGCGCGTCGATCCCCCACCGGCTGAACTTGGCCATCAGCGGGTAGTCGGCGAAGCGGACCAGGTCGACGACCTCCCCGGTGTCCGCTGCGATCGCGGCCGAGTCCACCCGCGTGGGCCAGCTGCGGTCGACCTGCTTGACCACGTAGTCGGTAGAGGCCGCATCGGGCACCACCACCTCGACGGGCCCGTCCAGCCCGGCCTCGCGCGCGCTGGCCAGCACGGCGTCCACGCCGACGCCTCCGCCGGCCGCCGGATCGGCGCCGGCGTCCGGCGAGGCCGGCGGCGGCTCCGTGGTGACCGCGGGGGTGCTCCAGGCCAGCCGCTCCCGCAGTTCGCCGATGTTCGCGCCGGCGTACTGCGACCAGGTCATGCCGGTCGCCGAGAGGAACAGCAGGCCCACCAGCAGCCACAGGCCCACGGCCCCGTGCACCGACATGGAACGGAAGCGGGCTGGGGAGCGGGTCCGGGACCGGGCGGCCGGGGACGCGCCGGGATCCTGCGACCGGGTCTGGGAGCGCTCCCGGAAGGTGCCGGCGCCCGGGAGCAGCAGACGGCGCATCCGGCCGTCCCCGCGCCAGGTGCGCGAGACCCACAGCGCGGCGCCGCCCAGCGCGACCAGCCACATCCAACTCGCCGCCAGCTCGCTGTACAGGCGCCCGGCGTCGCCCAGGTGCAGGCTGCGGTGCAGCATGTCGGTCCAGGTGCGCACGGGCAGGGCGCCGCTCGTGCCGTAGGTCTCCATCACGCCGAGGACCTCGCCGCCGTGGGGGTCGACGAACACGGTCATCCGGTGGCTGCCCTCAAGCTCGGGCACGTCGAACAGCACCCGGGTGGAGTCCTGGTCCGTGGTGGCCGGCCGCACCGCGTCCAGCTCCGCGTCCGGAAGCTCGTCTCGGGCGATGTCGACCTGCTCCCGCAGGGGGAGGGACTCGCCGGAGGGCTCGACGCGCAGCTGCTCGGCGTAGACGACCTGCTCGATCTGCGGCGTCCACACGTACAGCAGCCCCGAGACGGCGGCGACCAGGATGAAGGGGGCGACGAACACCCCCGCGTAGAAGTGCAGGCGCAGGATCAGGGGGCGCAGCGCCGCCCAGGCTCCGCGCCGGGCGGATCCCGAGGGGGGCACGTCCTCTGCGGGCGTGTCGGTGTTCCGTCCCATGTGGGCCGTTCTCCTCTCATAGCCGGCGCGGGCGGCTCGGCGGCGCGCAGCGCCCCGAGCGCGGGGAGCCGCGCCGACGGTGGGGGCGGGGTTGTGCGGTGGTGGCAGACGCCGGCTTCGAAAGACCGCGTCCGCAAGCGCCGACAGCAGGCCCCGCCCCGGATCCCCGCGCACGGCGGCGGCCCCGCGCGGGGGAGAGGGCGTGGGGCATGAGGGGGTCCTGTCATGTCGGTGGGAGACCATAAGAACACGTCCCGTTACTGCGCGGCCACCCGCGACGAGGACCCCGATACGCCCTTTTCGCGACGATTGCGAGGGGGTGACCGCCATCAGCGTCGACAGGCCCCGGAAAGTGTCCGGCCGACCCGCCGTGCCGGGATCTGTATCCGCCGAAACCCACGGCGTGGGGCGTCCGTAACTGCCATGGGGTCTGTGTCGGCCAGGACGCCGTTCGCCGCCGGTGCCCCGCCCCCTGTCCGGGACCGGCCTGTGGACGGCCGGGATCCCCGGTCTGCGCGGCGCTATCGTGCTGTGCGCAGGCGTTCCCCCGCGCGCGATTCAATGCGAAGGCGGTTCCCCGTGCCCGTCGCCTACATCGTCCTGGCAGTCCTGGCCGGCTCGGCCCTCGTGGGCTTCGTCGCGCTGGTCGTGTTCGACCTGCGCCGTCGCCGCCGGCGCGAGGTCCACGGCGTCCGGGCCGAGGCCACGGTGGTCGAGGTCCGGCCCGCGGTGCCGCAGGAGCCGGGGGAGGGCATCGAGCAGCCGTTTCTGCTGCGCTACGCGGATGCGCAGGGCAACCGGTACGAGCGGTGGTTCACCGCGGGCTTCGGCGGAATCGTTCCCATGAAGGGGTGGACCCTGCCCGTGGTGTTCGACCCGCGGGAACCCGACAACGCCGCGATCGCGGAGAACCCGTACCTGCACGGGGCCGGAGGCCGCGCGGCCCCGTCCTCGCCGCTGCGGACGTGGTGCATCCGCGCGCTCGTCGCCGCGACGCTCCTCCTCGCGGCATCGGGAGGCGCGGCGCTGGTGTTCGCGGCGTCCGCCCTGGAAGCCGGCAGCGCCGGATACGACCGGGCCGTGCTCGCGGGCGCGGTCCTGCTCCTCGCGGCGGTGGGAGCGGCCGGTATCGGTGGGGGAGCCGACCGTCTGGCAGCGGCCCTGCGGCGGCGGCGCACCGCGGTCACCACGACGGGCGTCGTCACCCAGACCTGGACCGAGACCCGCCGCGGATCGGAATCCTCCGGGCCCAAACGCGTCTTCCCCTACGCGGTCCGGTTCGAACTGCCCGACGGCAGACAGGTGCACCGCCGCGCGCACGACACCCCGTCGGCGCCCCTGCACGAACCCGGTCGAGAGGTCGACGTGACCTACCACCGCGACGACCCGACCGTGTTCGCGGTCGGGGGCGCATGGCGGACCGCGACAGGCCCGGTCCTGGCCATCGTCTTCGGCGCCCTCTTCGCGGGCGCGGCGGCGGCGACGTTGATGGCCGCATCCGTGTCGGGCTAGTGCACCGGCCCCGGACGGTCTGCGTTCGGCCGCTCCGCCGACCGCAACAGGCCCCGCCCCGCCGGCGCCGCCCCGGTGTGCGGCGCCGGCGGGGCGTGCCAACCGCGGCACGAGGCGCGTCGAGGGAGTCCGTGGGGCCACGCTCGGCGCCGAGAGTGACCCTACGGACTCCCTCGACGCGGGAGCCGGAGCGGCCGCCTGCATACGCACACCCTCTTCGGCCAGCCGGGTTACCGGCTACAGCGGGAGTATCAGTCTCGGGTCTTCTTCGAGGGTGTTGCCGGCGCGGGCGCAATCCGGCGGGGTCAGTTGTAGGTCACCTGGTAGCGCAGATGCGTGACGCGGTCGCCCTGCACGGTTTCCAGGTGGTCGAGCCGGACGCCGTCGCGCGTGATGCCGTCGAGGTATCGGACGCCCTCGCCGATGAGGAGGGGCACCAGGTCGATGCGTATCTCGTCGAGCACACCGGCGTTGATGCACTGCCGAACTGGAGGTCGCGCCGACTCCCTCGCCCAGTTCGCCGCCCTCGCCCGAGGACTCGGGTGAGCAGGGGCTGCAGAAGCTCGAAGAGGTGACCTGGCCCGCGGAGCTTGCGGGTCACTGGGTGGCGCACGGCACCTTTCCCGACCAGACCCCGCGGGACTACTCCCTGGTCATCGAAGAGGGAGGCTCGACCGCTTCGATGACCACCAGCGACGGATTCTGCACGTGGAGCTTCGAGTTGTTCCGCACCAACGACAGGAACGGAGTCGACGGCGCCGATAACCAGCGGTGCCGGCTGCGGCCCGCACGAGAACGCCGGCTTCTGGGCCGAGAACGGCGGACTGACGATCCTGTTCTGGGGCAAGAACGGCAGTTGGGCGGAGCACTTCTTCTTCATGGACCGGGCGTGAGAAGCGGCCTGAAGAGCGGCCTGCCGGGCACACCCGGCACCGAGATCGGCCCCCTTGGGCCGCGGCTGCAAGAAAGGCCCCGCGCAGCCAGCGGGCTGGGCGCCCGCGCCGCTCCGCCCGCACCGCCGGCTCAGGCGGCCTGGAACGGGTGCGTCGCCTGGGTGTGGTGACGCCGCGACGGCCGACGATGGGTCGCGGCCATTCCTAGAAGATCGGCGGGATGGTGATGGTGTCGTCCGGGCACGGCCACGGAAGCTCGACCTGCAGGCAGTAGATGTTGCCCTGCTCGTCCGGAAACGGCCAGCAGAGTTCGATCGTGATGTGGCAGTCGTGCGGGATCGGGATGGGGCCATGGTTGATCTTCATGGACCTGGTCTCACCCGTGCCTGAGGTGACGGTCAACCTGGTGACCCGCTGGTCGAGCTCTGCAGTCTCGACGCCCGTCATCTCCGCGACGGACGCGAGCATCATGTCGACCACGGATGCCGCACGCTCGACGGCCTCCTCGTCGCGCAGGCTTTCGTAGGCCCAACTTCGGAGCACCGACTTCGCATCGGGCGCGGAACCCATAGTCACACGCCCCCGTCTGCCCGGAAACCGTAGATGGTTCGCAGCCGGACCGTCCGGAGACGTACGGTCGTCCGGCGGGTGCGGAGAGTTGCTGCGAATCGACAGACAGTCAACACGGCCGGTGGGGCCCTGTCCAGGTGACCCGCGGAATACACCGCCACCGCCCGGCGCCACCGGGCTCTCGGAAATGCCGTCGGCGGCGGGATATCCTTTGCCGCAGTCGCCGTCCCGCACCGCGCCCATCGGCCGCCTGCATCCGTCGGCGATCGCGGAGGCCGCCGCGCCGCCCCGTCGGCAACCGGAACCCCAATCCCCAGCCCACGACCCCAGGGACTCGACACATGACCAGCGACGTCCCCGTCCCGCCGCCGCATCCCCCGCAGACGCCCACGGTGGCGCGGGTCTACGATGCGGTGCTCGGCGGCAAGGACAACTACGCAGTCGACCGCGAAATCGCCGAATCGATCATGGCCTCGGTCCCCCAGGCGCGGTTGGTCGCTCGCGACAATCGCGACTTCCTCATCCGCGCGGTGAGGCACATGGCCCGCTCGGGCATCACCCAGTTCCTGGATCTGGGGGCAGGGCTGCCCACGATGGAGAACACCCACCAGGCCGCCCAGCGCATCGCCCCCGAGGCCCGCGTCGTCTACGTCGACAACGACCCCGTCGTGCTCGCCCACGGCCACGCCCTGCTCGAGGACAACGACTCCACCCGCGTCGTCGTGGCCGATCTGCGCGACATCGAGCCGGTCTTCGCCGCCCCCGAGACCCGCCGCCTGCTGGACCTGTCCCGCCCGGTGGGTCTGCTGATGATCAGCATCATCCACCACCTCGACGACGCCGACGACCCGCACGCGCTGGTGCGGGCCTACCTGCAGCGCCTTGCTCCGGGGTCGATGCTGGCTCTGAGCCACTTCTACGACGGCTCCGACCTGTCCGGCCCCCTCGGGGAGCGGGTACAGGCCAAAGCCCGGGCCAGCGAGGAGATCGTCCTCACCAGCCTGGGCAGCGGCCGGTTCCGCAGCCGCGCCGAGATCACAGCCTTCTTCGACGGGTTGGAGCTCGACGAATTCGGCGTCTGCCACCTCCCCGAATGGCGACCCGAGGGCCCCGTGGGCGTGAGCGAGGACCAGCGCGTGTTCCTGTGCGGCGTCGGCCGCAAGCCGGACACGGCTTCGCCTACCGCTCAGTGAGCGCCGCCTCCTCAGACCGGAGCCGTTCGGCCGGCGCCCGGCGGCGCGGAGGCCGGTGGGTGTCCCTGCCCCGGCCGCCGGGCCGCTAGCCGTCCCGCGGCGCCGGAGCCGGAGAAGGAGCCGCTGTAAACTTGCGCAGTGGCCAACCGGGGCGTAAGCGTCCGCACGGACAAGGGTTTCCACGATGCGCGCAGGGCGGGCGCCGGCCTCGCCTCACCGCGCTACTGGGGTACGGCGCTGCTGCTGGTGGAGACCGCTGTGGTGATCGCGGTCGCCGCTGCCGTGGCCTTCGCCGCCGATTTCTCGGGCACCGGAGCGACGGGTGCGGGCGGCGCCGCAGCCGCCCCTCTCATGGGCCTTTTCGCCATCGGGTTGGGCCTGCTGGTAGGAGTCGCCGCGGCGGCGGCCGCGCTCCCGGTGCTCCTCCTCCTGTGCTCGGGGCTCATTCTGAAGTGGCTGCGCGCGGCACCGACCTGGCGGCGGGCCGCCCGGCGCCAACCGGCAAGGGTGCTGCACGCCGACCTCGTGCCGGGGACCCGCGCAGCGGGACGGCACGTGGTGCGGACCGTGCGGACGCGGGACCCCGACGTCCTGCCCGTCCTGCACCTGCTCTTCGTGCCCGGCGCGGCCGAGCACCTGGCGGGGCCGGTGGTCCTGGAGTTGTTCGAGGGGGAGCAGGTCGGCGGTCCCGTTCGGGTCGGCGCCGCCGGCGGTGCGGCCTGGGCCTTCGACGCGACGGCCGCGGAGGCCGGGATCGAGCCCGCGGTCGAGGTCGACGTCGAGGTGAAGACCAGCGGAGTGCCCCTCGAACCGAGCCTCGACGGCTACTCGATCAGCGTCAGCCGCCCGGCCCTCGGTCGCCAAATGCCGCTCTCGCCGAAGGGGGACGGCTTCGAGGCCGCGCGCAAGGCCGGGCAGAAGGGCACCTCGCCGTGGCGGTGGGGGACTCAGGCGCTGCTTATGGTGCTCCTCCCGGCGGTGGGGCTGGCCGCCACCGTCGACTCCGCCCTGGAGGCGACGGCGGCGGGCTCCCCCTTCGCTCTGCGCAACGCGTGGTTTCTCCTGCCGCTCGCCATGCTGGCGGTGGTTGTGCCGCTCGTCGTGCTCGACGTGCGCCGCAAGATCCGCCGGCGGCGCCTCATCGGACCGGCGTGGCGCCGGGCCGCCGCGAACCGCCCGACGCTCGCGCTGAGCGGCACGATGCTCCCGGGGACCCAGGAGGTCGGGACCTACGGGATGCGCACCGTCCATCTCGACACGCCCGTCCGGCAGGGCGACGGCGGGACCGCCCGGCGCCTGCAACTGCTGTTCGTCACCGCTGAGGGCTGGGGCGAGCGGCTGGCCGGACCGGTCACCGTGCAGCTCTTCGCCGGGGCGCTGATGCGCGGCCCGGCCCGCGTGCAGGACACTCACCGGGCCGAATGGGCCTTCGCGGTGCGAGACCGCGACGCCGCGGAGGAGGAGGGCGACGTCCGCGGCGACTGGGACGACGGCGGCTGGACCGAGATCGGAGACGGAGGCGACGGCGGTGACGGAGGCGACGGCGGCGGGGAATGAGCCCCGCCATGCCGGCCCCGGCCAGGGCCGCCCCGTGGATGCTCGCTGACGCGAGGGGGCGTCGCAGAACGGAATGAGGGGTTTCTGCCTGACTCTGATGCCAGAGGAGTATCGCCGCCGACTACCTCGGCCGGTCACCTCCGCCAGATGTGCAGACAGCGCGCCATGAGCTGGAAGGGGGCAGCGCGCCCGGTGGTTTGGTCGACCGTGCCGACCAGGTGGACATCGAGTTCGGGGCAGTGAAAAGGCCACGTGCCAGTTGCCCCCGAATGACCGACGAGCGTGACCGGGCCGCGCCCCGCCGCCATTGCCCGGGGGACGAGGAAGAACATCGTGCCCAGCCCGTAGCGCAGCACGGGGATGTTGCGCCGCCTGTTGCGTTGTTCGGTGAGGGATTCCAGCGTGCCGGCGCGGCGGAAGAAGGCGTCGGCGAGCAGTGCTGGTTGGAAGGTCATAGGACCTGCACCTGCGCACCCCGCGTACGGCCGCGCCGAGACGTACCGCAGCAGCGTCCAGCTTCACCGTGAGCGCTGCGAGTCATGCTTGGCAGCCGATCACGGATCGCCGTGCGAGGGAGCGGCGTCGAAATTTACCGGTCTCTGCGCTTCACATGCCGCATCCACATGAAGACTCCAGCGCCACTGGGGACGCGGGCAGTACCGGCCCTGGCTTTATAAGCCCGGCCCGGCATACTTTAAGTTCGTGCACGCGATTGGTGTTCTCGGCGACCCGGTGCGTCTGCGCAGTCTGGGGCTCCTCGCCGAGGGTGAGCAGACCTCTGGGCGATCACGGACGTGATCCAGTTTGCGTCCGCACTGTCCCAACCGGCCGTTCCCCAGCATCTTCGCGTTCTGCGTGAGAACGGGGCCGCGTCGGTCCGGGCCGAGGGGCCCGCCGGTTTTGTGCCGTCGACCCGACGTCGTTAAGCGAGGTGGTTGGACCGGTTTCGCGGGTTGTGGGATCAGCGGCTCGATGCCCTGGACACGGAGTCGCCCCGAGGACAGGCGTACATCCCGGTCCCCGGCGGCCGCCGTCAAGGCCACCACGGCCTTCTACGCCCCTGAAGGGAGCGCTTGATGAAGTACACCACCTCGATCGAGATCGCCCTGCCGCGGGAGAAGGTGCTCCAGATGCTCGCGGACCCGGCGCACATGCCGAAGTGGCTGCGGGGCCTGGTACTGCACGAGCCAGTGGACGGAGCGCACGGCCGGGTCGGCACCACCTCGCGAGTCGTGTTTCAAATGGGGAAGCAGAGGATGGAGGCCACCGAGACCATCACCCGTCTGGAACCTGAAGACCTGCACGACATCCCCAGCTCAGTCGTCGTGCACTACGACCGCGAGATCGTCGGCGAAGGCATGTGGCAGGCCCAGCGCGACCGGCTGATCGCAGCCGGTCCGGACACCACGCTGTGGGAGAGCGAAAGCGAATTCGGATTCGACGGATTGCTGGTGCGGCTGATGGCGCTTGTGGCGCCTGGTTCTTTCCGCAAGCAGTCGCAGCAGCACATGGAAGACTTCAAGGCGTTCGCCGAGCACGGGACGGACGTCCGCCGAGGGAAGAACTGATCTGCCACGAGTCAGCGGCGGCCCGTCCGCGGCGACCGAGGATCGCAACTACGGCGACGAGATGGCCGGCCGATGGGATGCCTCATGGCGGTCGCCGTCTGTGGCGATCGGGGAATGTGGCCGTTTTGCGAGGGTGCTCCGGGTGGGCGCCGACCGCCTTTGGGGCCGGCGCTCCTGTGCCCGTGCACCCTGGTGCACCCTCGCTATGGGGCCGGATGACGGGATGGAGTCTGCACAGCGGGCCGCCGCGGCGAGGTGGTGCACCCTCGCGTGCACCCTCGGCATGCAAAAAGCCCTGCCTGTTCGATTTGATACCGCAGGTCAGGGCTGTTTTTCGTACAGAGCGGATGACGGGAATCGAACCCGCGTTATCAGCTTGGGAAGCTGAAGTTCTACCATTGAACTACATCCGCGTCGCTGCAGAGGGTCTCGGGCCTCCGCCGACGTTGGACAGCTTACCGGATGTTGCGGGGGAGCGGGTAACCGGTGCTCGGCGCGGGGGCCGGTGGGGTGAGGCGGTAGGTTCTGGAGGGTGCTGCTCTCCGATCGCGACATCAGGTCTGAAATCGAGTCCGGGCGGGTCAAGATCGATCCGTATGATCCCGGGCTCGTCCAGCCTTCCAGTGTGGATGTCCGGCTGGACCGGTACTTCCGGGTGTTCGAGAACCACAAGTACCCCCACATCGACCCCGCGGTGGAGCAGCCCGCGCTGACTCGGCTGGTCGAGCCGGACGGGGACGAGCCGTTCATCCTGCATCCCGGGGAGTTCGTGCTGGCCTCGACCTACGAGGTGGTCGCGCTGCCCGACGACATCGCCAGCCGTCTGGAGGGCAAGAGCTCGCTGGGTCGGCTGGGGCTGCTCACGCACTCCACGGCCGGCTTCATCGATCCGGGGTTCTGCGGGCACGTGACCCTGGAGCTGTCGAACGTGGCGACGCTGCCGATGAAGCTCTACCCGGGGATGCGTATCGGACAGCTGTGCATGTTCCGGCTGACCTCTCCCGCCGAGTTCCCCTACGGCTCGGCGCAGTACGGGTCCCGGTACCAGAACCAGCGCGGGCCCACCCCGTCGCGGTCGTTCAAGAACTTCCGGTGGGGGATGGGCGAGCAGGGCGGCTCGGCGCACGGGTAGGGACGGCCCCGTAAGCGGCCCCTACCGCGCGAACGCGTCCACTCCCGTCAGTTCGGCCGACAGCCGCCACAGGCGGGCGGCCTCGTCGGGGTCGATGGCGTAGGTGCGCACCCCCGACAGCGTGCTCGCGTCCCCGGTCTCGACCGGCTCGGCGATGTCGCAGTCCTCGCAGTACACCCCGCCCATCCCGGTGAGCTGCGGGGAGGTCGCCGCCCACACCTGCGTGGCGGCCCCCTGCTCGGGTGTCTTGAACCTGGGGTTGATCTGGCGGCCCTGCTCGTCGATCCAGCCGGCGGCGATCATCTCCTCCTTGGGCAGGTGGCGCTGGAGGGGCGTCAGGATGCCGCCCGGGTGGAGGGAGAAGGCGCGCACTCCCTGGTCTCCGCCCAGCGCGTCGAGGTGGACGGCGAAGAGCACGTTGGCGGTCTTGGCCTGCCCGTAGGCTTCCCACTTGTCGTAGCCCCGCTCGAAGTGGATGTCGTCCCAGCGGATCGGGGAGCGGTGGTGGCCGCGGGAGGAGACCGAGACGACGCGGGCGCCCGCTCCGTCGGCGATGGCCGGCCAGAGGCGGTTGACCAGGGCGAAGTGGCCGAGGTGGTTGGTGGCGAACTGCGCCTCCCAGCCGGGGCCGACGCGGGTCTCGGGGCAGGCCATGATCCCGGCGTTGCCGATCATGATGTCGATGCTCCGCCCCGAGGCGAGGAACCGGTCGGCGAAGGCGCGGACGCTGTCGAGGTCGGCGAGGTCGAGTTCGTCCACCTCGACGCCGCCGGCGGCCTGCGCGGCGAATGCGGCGGCCGCTTCCTCGGCGGCCTCCGGGCGGCGAGCGGGGACGACGACGTGGGCGCCCGCCTCGGCGAGGGCGCGCGTGGTCTCCAGGCCGAGCCCCGAGTAGCCGCCGGTCACGACGGCGAGCCGACCGCCGAGGTCGATCCCCTCCAGGACCTCCTTCGCGGTGGTCCGGGCCGAGAAGCCCGATCCGATCGGGCGCTGCGCGGTGTGCTGTGTGGTCATGGTCGCGATGCTAGAAGGTGGAGTGCACTCGACCTCAAGCGCACCGCACCGGCCGCCGCGCCGGTCTCGCCGCCTACGAGCACCGCACCGATACGCCGTCCGCGATCGCCGCCTTCGGCGCCGCCGGCACCGGCCCGCCTACAAGCGCGGAGTCCCGTACCCGCCGCCGTATCCCCCGTATCCGCCTCCGTACCCGCCGGGGCGCGGATACCCGCCGCCGCCCCCGGTCACCTCGGCCTGGCGGCGGCGCTTGGGCAGCACGTAGGCCGCGAACAGCCCGCCGAGGAAGCCGAACAGGTGCGCCTGCCAGGAGACTCCCGTCTGCTGGGGCAGCACTCCCCAGATGAGCGTGCCGTAGAACAGGACGACGCAGATCATGATCACGATGTCGACAGTGCGGCGCTCGACGATTCCGCGCAGGACCGTGTACCCGAAGTAGCCGAAGACCAGCCCGCTGGCCCCCACGGTCAGCGCGCCGGGCCCCGTGAGCAGCCACACGCCCACCCCGCTGACCAGGACCACGATGACCGTGGTCCACAGGAACCGCCACAGCCCGCCGAAGGCCACGAGCGCGCCGAGCACCAGGAACGGCACCGAGTTGCTCATCAGATGGCCGAAGCCCGCGTGCATGAAGGGGGCGGTGAACACGGTCCAGGCGTTGTCGACCGTCCACGAGCGCAACCCGAAGACGATGTCGAGCGCGCCCCCGAGGACGGTGTCGATGATCTCGAACACCCACATCGCGGCCAGCATCGCCGCGACGGTGAGGAAGCCGACTATCCGTGAGTGCGTCACCCCTACGACTCTATGCGAGTCCCCTTCGCGCGCCCAGGGGCGCTCGGGGCTGTGGACGGCACCCTCATCGCACCTACACCGGCCGTGGCGGCGAATCACGGTACTCACACGCGAACGGCCTGTGTGTAGCCGTTTTGAGCTGCCAAGACGCAGAAATTGTGGTGCCTGTCACGCCGCAATGGAATGTGGTGCGAATCACACTCGGGGCGTCCGCGCGCGCCCAAGTCCGGTGCGCACGTCCGCTTTCCGGGTCCCCGCCAACGGTAAACGTGTTATCTCTCCGTGACGATGCCGGGGGCAAGTCTTCGCAGTTCGTCTGTATGGTTCGTATCGCCATAAATGGGATTTAAAGAGCGGTGAGGACACGGCTACGCGCGTGGAAGCGCCCCGATCCGGCGGGGTCCTTCCGAAGGGCGGACGGCGCAGTCCAGTCACTGAAGGTAATCCGAACGCGCATCGCCCAGGCGCGCGGAGGGACGCGCCAGCGAGGCTCGCACTTCCCGCGTGCCCCCGGACAGAGTCAAAGAGGAGACCGTGCCAGCAGTACGCGCAGACAAGCTCTACAAGATATTCGGCAGACGCCCGGGCAGGGCCGTCGAACTGCTGGCGGACGGCCGGCACCGCGACGAGATCAAGTCGCTGAACGTCACCGCCGCGGTCATCGACGTCTCCTTCGAGGTGCAGCCCGGTGAGATCTTCGTGGTCATGGGCCTGTCGGGCTCCGGGAAGTCCACGTTGATCCGCATGCTCAACGGGCTGCTGCCCCCAACGGCCGGTTCGGTCGAGATCGAGGGGACCGACATCACCAAGCTGGGCAAGTCGGGCCTGCGCCGGCTGCGCAGCGAGAAGGTGAGCATGGTCTTCCAGCACTTCGCGCTGTTCCCCCACCGCACCGTGCTGGACAACGCCGCCTACGGCCTGGAGGTCCGCGGTGTGGCCCGCTCCGAGCGCGAGGCCAAGGCGCGCGAGGCGCTCGCGCTGGTCGGCCTGGACGGCTGGGAGCTCAAGGTCCCCGGCCAGCTCTCCGGCGGCATGCAGCAGCGCGTCGGCCTGGCGCGGGCGCTGGCCGCCGACACCGACATCATCCTGATGGACGAGGCCTTCAGCGCCCTGGACCCGCTGATCCGGCGCGACATGCAGTCCCAGCTGCTGGAGCTGCAGGAGTCGCTGGGCAAGACCATCATCTTCATCACCCACGACCTCAACGAGGCGATGCGCCTGGGCGACCGGATCTGCGTGCTGCGCGACGGCCGCGTGGCCCAGATCGGCACGGCCGAGGAGATCCTCAACGACCCGGCCAACGACTACGTCGCCCAGTTCGTCGAGGACGTCGACCGCACCCGCGTGCTCACCGCCTCCTCGGTCATGGAGGCGCCCATCCCCGTCGTCGACCCCGGCCAGGGCCCGCGCGCCGCGCTGCGCACCATGCGCGAGAACCAGACGCCCTGGGCGTTCGTGGTCCGCCGCAACCGCCGGCTGGTGGGCGCGGTGGGGGAGACGGCCATCGGCGAGGCCGTGCGCGACAACGCCAAGGAGATCGACGGGATCGTCGAGACCGGGGTGGAGCGCGTCCATCCCGACACCCCCGTCGCCGACATGTTCGGCCAGGCGGCGGAAAGCTCCTACCCCCTCGCCGTGGTCGACGACCAGGAGCGGCTGGTGGGCGTCATCCCCCGCGTGACGCTGCTCGCCGCGCTCGCGTCGAGCGTGGGCGACAACGGGGAGGCCGAGCCGGCCGCCGAAGCGTCCGGGGACGCCGCCGAGTCCGCGCCCGGCACCGAGGCGGCCGCCGACGGCGAGACCGCCGACGAGGGGCCGCAGAGCGCGGCGCAGACCGAGTCCGACCGGGGCGACGACGCCCCCGCCACCGAAGGGAGCCGGCAGTGAGCCTGACGTCCTATGCCGTTCCCGTGCCGCGCATCCCTGTCGGCCAGACGTTCGACGCGGCGATCAACTGGCTGCGGGTGAACTTCCAGGCGGTCTTCGACTTCATCGGCCTCATCATCGAGACGTGCGTCGACACCCTGTTCGCCCTGTTCAGTGCACCTTCTGCCACCCAGTTCACGCTGGCGGCCGCCGCTGTGACCGCCGGCGGGCTGCTGGCGCGCAAGCGCTACGTCCCGACCCTGATCGCGGTGGCGGTGTGGGCCGGCTTCTACGTCGCCGAGGTGTCGGCGGGCCTGGCGGCAGGGGTGATCACCGCCCTGCCCGCGCCGCTGTTCCTGTGGGCGATGAACCTGTTCGGGGCCGAGTACGTCTACCCGCCGCTGGTCCTGGCGCTGCTGCTGCTGGTCGCGCTGGTCGCCATCAGCTTCACGGCCACGCGCGAACGCCGCCAATGGGTGCTCGCCGGGGTCTCGGCCGGGGTGCTGCTGCTGATCCTCGCGCTGCACTTCATCGTCGGCGTGCAGCTGTCCCTGATCGTGGCGGCCCTGCTGGCCACGATCGCCCTCGTCGTCGCCGGGTGGCGCGTCGCCCTGTTCAGCATCCTGGGATTCCTGCTGATCATCAGCATGGAGAGCTGGGAGAACGCCATGAGCAGCCTCGCGCTGATCCTGGTGGCGACGCTGGTGGCGGTGGCGATCTCGCTGCCCATCGGCGTGCTGGCGGCCCAGAGCCGCCACGTCAGCAACGCGGCCAAACCGGTGCTGGACTTCATGCAGACCCTGCCGGCGTTCGTCTACCTGCTGCCGGCGATCGCCTTCTTCAGCATCGGCATCGTGCCCGGCGTCATCGCGACCGTCATCTTCGCGATGCCTCCCGGCGTGCGCCTCACCGAGCTGGGCATCCGCCAGGTCGACAAGGAGCTGGTCGAGGCGGGCGAGGCGTTCGGCGCACCCGACTGGCAGATCCTGCGGCGCATTCAGCTGCCGCTCGCGCTGGCCACCATCATGGCCGGCATCAACCAGATCATCATGCTCAGCCTGTCCATGGTCGTCATCGCCGGCATGGTCGGCGCCGGCGGTCTGGGCAACGACGTCTACACCGGCATCGCCCAAGGCGACGTCCCGGTGGGCTTCGAAGGCGGCATCGCCGTAGTCATCCTGGCCATCTTCCTGGACCGGCTGACCGGCGCCGTCACCCGCTTCTCCCCCGCGGCCCGCGCGCAGCGCGCGTCCGCCTGATCCCCATCCCCCGCCCCGCCGCCGCCCGCGGCGGCGGGGCACCCCTGGAAACACCCGCACAAGAGGAGGAATCGTGAGCGATCGCAAACGCTCCACCAAGCTGATCGGAGTCGGCGCCGCGACCGCGTCGCTGGCGCTGATGCTGAGCGCCTGCGGTGGAGGCGCCGAGGGCGGCGTGTCCACGGGCCCCGAGGGGGGTGACGAGGCCGCGAACAAGGAGATCACCATCGGCCTCATCCCCTGGGAGGAGGACATCGCCGTCACGCACCTGTGGAAGGCGGTCCTGGAGGAGAAGGGCTACGACGTCACGATCAAGAACGTCGACGTCGCCCCCGTCTTCGAGGGCACGGCCAACGGCGACATCGACCTGTTCCTGGACACCTGGCTGCCCGGCACCCACGGCGACTACTGGGACGAGTACGGCGACAAGCTGGAGGACCTGGGCGCCTGGAACGAGGGCGCCAGCCTGGAGCTGACGGTCCCCTCCTACATGGAGGACATCAACTCCATCGAGGACCTCAAGGGCAACGCCGACCAGTTCAACGGCGAGATCATCGGCATCGAGTCCGGCTCGGGCCTGGTGCAGACCACCGAGGAGGAGGCGATCCCCGCCTACGGCCTCGGTGAGGAGTACAAGCTGGTCAAGTCCTCGACCCCGGCGATGCTGGAGGAGCTGCGCACGGCGATCAAGGACGAGAAGCCGATCGTCGTGACGCTGTGGCGTCCGCACATCATCTACGCCCAGGAGGACCTCAAGGACCTGGAGGACCCCAAGGGCGCGATGGGCGAGCCCGAGTCGCTGCACAGCGTCGGCCGTCCCGGGTTCTCCGAGGACTTCCCGAAGGTCGCCGACTGGCTGGGCAACTTCAAGCTCGACGGCGAGCAGATCGGCGACCTGGAGCAGGTCGTCATCGCCGAGCACGAGGGCGAGGAGACCGAGGGCGCGAAGGCCTGGCTGGCCGAGAACCCCGAGGTCCTCGAGACGGCCATGGGCGAGGACGCCAAGGGCCTGGACTTCAGCTCCTAGCCGGCGTCCGCGGCACCCGCTGAGGCGGGGCCGCGGCCCCGCGGTGCAAACGCGGGCCGTGTCCGCCGGACACGGCCCGCTTCGCTGTCTGGGCCGGATCCGCCCGCGGCGGGCGTCCTCAGCGCCCCGACGTCAGCGAGCGGTCGCGCGGCGGGATGCCCGCGGTGCTCATGAACGCGTCGACCTTGGCCGGCGAGGTCAGCCCGGTCAGCGGGAGGTAGGGGCGGCTGGCGCGGCGCCCCTCGACCGAGGGGAACTGGCGCGGGCGGCCGGTGACGTCGCACAGGCCCAGCGACCGGGTGCGCCCGGGCAGCACGTAGTAGGAGCCGACGTCGGCGAAGGGGATGCGGACGATGTAGCGGCCCCGCGTGTAGCGGAACTCGCCGTCCTCGACCTCCAGGACCGGAACCCGCAGCCGGAACCCGTCCCACAGCAGGGCCAGCCCGGCCAGCAGCGCCGCGGCGCCCAGCGCGGCCACCGCCCAGCGCGCCGGCCCCTGGACGGCCGGCAGCCACAGGCCCGCCGCTCCGGCACCCGCGCCCGCGGCGGCCAGAGCCGCACCGCCCCACAGTTCCGCCCGTTTGCGGCCCATGGGGCAGATCAACCGAACCTTCTCGGACACGGGGGTGCCTCTCTCACTGCATGGGATGGGATGCGGCAGTCCGAACTTTATCGGGTTCCCGGTCGGCCGAAGGGCGGTTTGCGGCGATCGGCGGCGCCGATTTCGAACGTCCCAATCCGGGTGCGCAGCGGGGCGTGCGGCGTGTCGGGGGCCTGTGCGCACACCGACGGCGGCCGCACGCGGCGGCCGCCGTGGTGCCCGGGCCCGGTCGTCCCCCGGTGCCCGCCCCGGTCGTCACCGGATAGCGGGGCGGGCGCGGTACCCGGCCGTCAGCGAGTGGCGGGACGGAGTCCTAGCAGTTGGTCTCGCGGTAGTCGGAGATGTCGGAGAACCAGCCGGTGCTGGGCGGCGGGCACAGGAACTGGCGGTAGCGCTCGTCCCCGTCCACATACAGCTTCAGCCAGGAGATGCTGTACTTGGCGATGGTCGTGTTGGAGATGTTCGGCGCGAAGTGGCTCGCCCCCTCCAGCTCCAGGTAGGCCTTGCCGGGCGAGCTGGGCAGGCTCTCGTAGAACGGGATGGAGTGCGAGCTCACCGAGGCGACGGAGTCGTTCTCGGCGCCGATGATCATGGTCGGCACCCGCACGCCGCCCCAGGTCTTGTCGAGGTTCCACGGGGTCAGCGGGATGGCCGCCTTGATCTCGGGCCGGTCCTCGGCGATCTCCAGCGCGCCGCCGCCGCCCATCGAGTGGCCCATGGCGGCCATCTTGTCGCCGTCGACGATGTCGGCGACGTCGCTGCGCTCGGCCAGGTAGTCCATGGCGGCGCCGATCTGCTCCCCCCGGCTGCTCGGCTGGTCGTAGCGGGTGTTGGTGTCGATGAGGAAGACGACGAAGCCGTGGGAGGCCAGGCGCGGGCCCAGCCACGAGTAGGAGGTGGAGCTGGCGGTGTATCCCGGGGCGACGACGACGCCGCCGTAGACGTGGCTGTCGTCCTCGGGGTAGTGGATGGTGCCGCCGCCGAATCCGCTCACCAGCGAGGAGACGCTCTCCTCGTCGGTGTCGAACGGACCGCTGGACGCCTCAAGGCCCTCCTCCGTGGGATCGGGCCCGATCTGGTCGGCGTGGGCGGGCGCGCCGAGGGCGCCGACACCGCTGACGGCCAGGGTGAGGGCGGCGGCGATGCGGCCGGCGGTCCGCAGGGGGCCGCGGGCCGCGGGGGCGGCGTCCGGCGCGGCGGTCGCCGCGGGGGGTTCGGCGGTGGCGTGCGAATCGAGCATGGGGAATGTCCTTTGCCTCGTGGCGGGGCGCCGGGCGGCCGCGATCGGGCCGGGCCGGGACCCGCCGTGAGTTGCCGGGGGTGTCGGGCGGAGCGCCTGCGGGCGGGTTCGGGGGTAGGGGGTGGGTCCGCCGGGGCGCGTCCGCGGCCTATAGGGGATGCCGGTGCCGGCGGCCGGTGCTGTCCGCGGGCATGTGGTAACTATCCGCAATCGCCGCCGCGGCGCATATCCGTTGAACCACCAGTGTCGGCGTCATCGCAGATGGCGTCCGGGAAATCCGGGGCCGCGCGGCCGGGCCGCGGCCCGGCCGTCCACAGCCTCGGGACCGGCCGGTGCGGATCGCGCCGCAAGCCGCCATGATGGGCGTGCGGCATCCGGTGCGGTGCCGCAAGGCACGATCGAGGAGGGACCGTGGCCCACGACGACTCCGCGCCTCCGGCTGCGGGCGGCACCGCCGCCGGGGCGGGACTGGACACCTCGGTGCCGCATTCGGCCCGGGTGTGGAACTACTGGCTGGGAGGAAAGGACAACTACGCGGTCGATCGCGAGGCCGGCGACCGGTTCCTCGAGGTGTTCCCCGGCATGGCGCAGGGGGCGCGCGCCTCGCGCGCGTTCCTCACCCGCACGGTCCGCTACCTGGCGGGCGAGGCCGGGATGCGCCAGTTCCTCGACGTCGGCACCGGGCTGCCCACCGCCGACAACACCCACGAGGTCGCCCAGGCGGTCGCGCCCGAGGCCCGCATCGTCTACGTCGACAACGACCCGCTGGTGCTGCTGCACGCCCGTGCCCTGCTGACCAGCACGCCCGAGGGCGCCACCGCCTACATCGACGCCGATCTGCGCGAGCCCGAGCGGATCCTGCACGAGGCCGCCGCGACCCTGGACCTCTCCCGCCCCGTCGCCCTGATGCTGATGGGCGTCCTCGGCCACATCCCCGACTACGACGAAGCCCGCTCGATCGTGCGCCGCCTGGTGGCCGCGCTGCCCTCCGGCAGCCACCTGACGATCAACGACGGCACCAACGTCTTCAGCCAGGCCAACGCCGCTACAACGAGACCGCGCCCAACCCCTACATCCAGCGCAGCCCCGAGGAGATCGCCGGCTTCTTCGAAGGGCTGGAACCGGTCGAGCCCGGCCTCGTCTCGGTCACCCGGTGGCGGCCCGAGCCCGGCGCCTTCGGCGAGCCGCCCGAGGTCGACGGGTTCGGTGCGGTCGCCCGCAAGCCCTGAGCCCAGCGGTGCCGGCTCCGGCCGCGGCCTACCAGTGGTCGGGGCGCTCCAGTGCCGGAGGCAGGCGGGTGGCGGCGTCCCCTCGGGCGGCGGCCGCCTGGGGGCCGGTGAGGAACAGGGCGCTGCCGAGGTCGGCTCCGCCGATGCGGGCGTCGCGCAGGTCGGCCCCGATCACATCCGCCCGGCGCAGGTCGGCGCCGCGCAGATCGGCGGCGATGAGCAGGGCACCGCGCAGCTCCGCACCGCGCAGATCGGCACCGCGCAGGTCCGCCCCGAGCAGGTCGGCGCCCGCGAGGTCGCGGCCGGGGCCGGGTGCCTGTTCCCGGGCGAGTGCGCTCGCGCGGCGCAGCAGCGGTCTGGCCCGCTCCCGCAGCCGGTCGGGTTCGGCCGCGCGCAACTCGCCGGCGCCGGCGCGCGTCAGCTGCGCGGTCTCCTCCTGCACCTGCCGCAGATCGGAGTCGAGGGGCGCGGAGGTGGGCAGCGAGCGGGCTTCGTCCAGGTACCACAGCAGCTCGTGCAGCTGCCGCAGCACCGCGAAGGCGTCGAACACGGCGCGGGCGGTGCCGGGGTCGTCGCGCCACGAGCGCCCGCGGAAGGTGGCCTGCGAGACCTGCTGGCCGGCGCCGAAGCAGTCGAAGACCGTGCAGCCGCGGTAACCGTGCTCGCGCAGCCGGGCGTGGATGCCGCAGCCGTAGTCCTCGCGCAGATGGGTGCAGGGCTGCCCGGCCGCCTTGTCCACCGGGAAGTCGGCCGAGGCCGAGAACGGCAGGGCCGCGCAGCACAGCCCGACGCAGGCCGAGCAGTCGGCCCGCAGCTCGGCGCGTCCGGGCGCGCCCCGAGGCGCATCTGGTCCTGCCGCCACTACCTTCTCCCCCGATCGACCCGGGCGCCGCGCCCGCCGCGGCGCCCGCCGCCGCGGGCCAGTCTAGGAGCCGGTGCCCGGCGGTCTTCCGGCCGCGGGGAAACGGGGCCGAGATGCGGGGCGGAAACAGGGGTGACCTGCGGCGGAGGCGTTGTTATGGTGACGGCCTGTCGCCCGGACGTCCGCTGCACCGTGTGCGCGCGAGCCCCCGGCGGCAGCGACGGATTGGATCCCCCAGTGCACAAGCTCTTCTGCGACCCCGTCTCCACCCCTTCGGGGCCGCTCGCCGCCTCCGGCGAGCCGCCCGGGCCGGCCGCGCCGCCCGGCACCGGATCCGGCCCGGACGTGTCGAAGGACACCGCCCGCAGCGCCCGCGACCACGGGCTGGGCGCCCTCGTCAGCGTCCACACCCACGGCGACGTCGACCACCGGCGCGCCGCCGTCTACGTGCTCGCCACGGGCGCGGCGGCCGCGGCGGTGCTCGTGGCCGCCGACTCGGTTTTCCCCACCGCCTCGGACGTGCCCCGCCTGGCGCGGGCGGCCCTGCTGCTGCCGGTGCTGCCGGCGGCGCTGTGGGCGGCCGCGGTCCTGCGCGGGCGCACGGGCGTGTACCTGTTCGAGCGCGGTTTCGTCCTGCGGACGGGACGGCGCTCGCGGGCGGTGCGGTTCGCCGACTTGGTCGCCCTGAAGCACACGCCGGGCAGCAGCGGGGCCGGCGACGTCAAGCTGTGGACGCGCGAGGGCCGGACCCTCGTGCTGTCCGGACTCGATATCCCCGACGCCGCGCCGCTGTTCGCCGTGCTCCGCCGCCACGCCGCCAGGCGCGGCCTGCCGGCGAAGCGGCCGAAGCCCTAGCATTCGGCGCCGGCCCGCACCGCCGATCTCAGCCGGCGCTGTGGGCGATGTCGACGATCACCTCGCGGGTGCCGCTGTCCTCGTCGAGCTGCGAGAGGGCGCGGAAGGGCAGCTTCTCGCGCACGCCGACCGCGAAGGTGGTCACGGCTTCGAACGAGCCGCCGTAGCGCACGGAGCGCAGGGCGGGCCAGTCGGCGACCCTGCTGCTGGGCACCAGCGCCTCCTGGCCCTGCGCCAGCGGTTCCTTGCCGACGCCGCCGCCGGGGGTGCCTCGCGCAGGCGCGTGCACGACCACCTCCAGGACGGCGCCGCCCGCGTGCGGTACGGGCCTGCCCGATCCCTGCGCCTGCACTTCGGGCTGGTATTCCACGTCGAACCCGGTCCGGGCCGCGCCGCCGATGTCGATGACGACGCGGTCGAAGCAGTCGTGGCGGCCGGCGCGGACGTCGACGACGGGGCCGCCGGAGCGGCCTTCGCGCGTATCGGGCCGCAGCGTCCAGCTCTCGGTCGCCTCGCACGCGGCCCGGCCGTCGCCGTCGCTGCCCTCACCATCTCCGCCGCCACCCCCGCTGCCGTCGTCGTGGGCGGAGCCGTCCGCCGGCGCCGAGGACGTCTGGGTCGCGGTGTCCGGGGTCGGGGAGCGCGGTGTCTCGACGGTTCCCGTGCCTTTCGGTGACGCGGGTTCGCCCCCTCCGCCGCACGAGGCCAGCAGCAGCGCGAGCGCAGCGGGCCAGAGGAAGCCCGGCTTCCGCATCGGGGTACACCCCTTCCCTGTCGGGGGCAACAGGTCCTGTCCGGGGGCTACCCGTGGGCGCCGGCCCGCACGCCCGCCAAGGCGCGCGGTGCGTTTCCGATCCCGACGAGTGGGGAGCGGTCCGAGTGGTGCGGGCGCCCGCCCTCCAACGGGGAGACCTGTGCGGCGGGCGCCCGCGTCCGGTCGGCACCCGCGTCCCGCGGACGTCGCGGGCCGGCCGGCGCGCGGCCCGCCGGGCTCTGCGCCGGCGGCGCGACCGCACGTCGCCGGATCCGGCTCCGCGGCCGGGGGACGGACCGAAAGCGGACACTCGGCAGGTCCGCTTCAGCACTGGGAAACGTCGGCGGCACGTGGCACGATAGGCAGGTGACCAGCAGCTCCGCAGCAGATCAGCACTTGCGCGACCTCGCGCTGCTGCGCCGCGTCCGCGACCGGATCGACCGCGAATACGCCCAGCCGCTGGACGTCGAGGCGCTCGCGCGGGGCGTGAACATGTCGGCCGGGCACCTCAGCCGCCAGTTCCGGCGCGCTTACGGCGAGTCGCCCTACGGATACCTGATGACGCGGCGCATCGAGCGCGCGATGGCGCTGCTGCGCCGCGGCGACCTCAGCGTCACCGAGGTCTGCTTCGAGGTGGGCTGCTCCTCGCTGGGCACGTTCAGCACCCGCTTCACCGAGTTGGTCGGCGTGCCGCCCAGCGTCTACCGGCGCCAAGCCGTGCGCGCTACGGCGGGCATGCCCTCCTGCGTCGCCAAGCAGGTCACCAGACCGGTCAGGAATCGAGAAGCGCCGATCGCCGTGCCGAAATAGCGTGACCTCCATGGACATGACCATTCACAGCAGTTTTCTGCCGCACAGCGACCCCGACGCCTCCCTGGCCTTCTACCGCGACGTCCTCGGCTTCGAGGTGCGAAACGACGTCGGATACGGCGGGATGCGCTGGATCACGGTCGGCCCCGCCGACCAGCCTGAAACGTCCATCGTCCTGGAGCCGCCGGCCGTCGAGGGCTGCGGCATCACCGACGACGAGCGCCGCACCATCACCGAGATGATGGCCAAGGGCACCTACGCCGGCGTCAACCTGGCCACCTCCGACGTCGACGCCGCCTTCGAGCGGCTGGCGGAGGGCGGCGCCGAGGTCGTCCAGGAGCCCACCGACCAGCCCTACGGCGTTCGCGACTGCGCCTTCCGCGACCCCGCGGGCAACCTGCTCCGCATCCAGGAGAAGCGCTGAGCCGCCCGGCCGCAACACCATGACCTGCATAGGCGGCGCCGCAGCGGAGCCCGCGCGCGGCGCCGCGGGATCGAGCCGGGCGACGTCCGACGACGACCGCGAATGCGGCCCCGCCCAAGAGACGGAGAAGCGATGAGCACGGCCACGAGGACGGACGCGCAGGCCCCCGCACTGCACGCCGCCGACAGCCACGACATGATCCGCGTGCACGGCGCGCGCGAGAACAACCTCAAGGACCTCAGCGTCGAGATCCCCAAGCGCCGGCTGACGGTGTTCACCGGTGTATCCGGTTCGGGGAAGAGCTCACTGGTGTTCAGCACGATCGCCGCGGAGTCCCAGCGCCTCATCAACGAGACCTACAGCGCTTTCGTGCAGGGCCTCATGCCGACGATGGCGCGTCCCGAGGTCGACGTGCTCGACGGGCTGACGACCGCGATCATCGTCGACCAGGAGCGGATGGGGGCCGACGTCCGCTCCACGGTCGGTACCGCCACCGACGCCAACGCGATGCTGCGCGTGCTGTTCAGCCGGGTCGGGCAGCCCTACATCGGCCCGCCCAACGCGTTCTCCTTCAACGTCGCGTCGATCCGGGCCAGCGGCGCGATCACCGTCGGGTCCGGCAAGGCCGTGAAGCAGACCTTCACCCGCACGGGCGGGATGTGCGAACGCTGCGAGGGCCGGGGCTCGGTCTCCGACTTCGACCTGACCGCGCTGTACGACGACAGCCTCTCGCTCAACGAGGGCGCGCTGACGATCCCCGGCTACACCATGGACGGCTGGTACGGGCGCATCTTCCGCGGCTGCGGCTTCTTCGACCCCGACAAGCCGATCCGCGAGTACACCGAGCGCGAGCTGCACGACCTGCTCTACAAGGAGCCGACCAAGATCAAGGTCGAGGGCATCAACCTCACCTACGAGGGGCTGATCCCCAAGATCCAGAAGTCGATGCTGTCCAAGGACCGCGAGGCGATGCAGTCGCACATCCGGGCGTTCGTGGACCGCGCGGTCGTGTTCACCGAATGCCCCGACTGCGGCGGCACCCGGCTCAGCGAGGCCGCCCGGTCGTCGCGCATCCACGGGGTCAACATCGCCGACGCGTGCGCGATGCAGATCAGCGACCTGGCCGAATGGATTCGCGGCCTGGACGAGCCGTCGGTGGCGCCGCTGCTCGACAAGCTCCAGCACACCCTCGAATCCTTCGTGGAGATCGGGCTGGGCTACCTCTCGCTCGACCGTCCCGCGGGCACCCTGTCGGGCGGCGAGGCGCAGCGCACCAAGATGATCCGCCACCTCGGCTCCTCGCTCACCGACGTCACCTACGTCTTCGACGAGCCCACCACCGGCCTGCACCCCCACGACATCCAGCGGATGAACGACCTGCTGCTGCGGCTGCGCGACAAGGGGAACACGGTGCTGGTCGTCGAGCACGAGCCGGAGACGATCGAGATCGCCGACCACGTCGTCGACCTCGGTCCCGGCGCCGGCACGGAAGGCGGCAGCCTCTGCTTCGAGGGCACCGTCGAGGGGCTGCGCACCAGCGGCACTCTCACCGGCCGCCACATCGACGACCGGGCCAGGCTCAAGGAGAAGCTGCGCACGCCCGAAGGCGCGCTGGAGATCCGCGGCGCCGACGCGCACAACCTGCAAAACGTCGACGTCGACATTCCGCTGGGCGTGCTCTGCGTTGTCACCGGCGTGGCCGGCTCGGGCAAGAGCTCGCTGGTGCAGGGGTCGATCCCCGCCGGAGCGGGTGTGGTCTCGGTGGACCAGGCCCCGATCCGCGGCTCGCGGCGGAGCAACCCCGCGACCTACACCGGGCTGCTCGATCCGATCCGCAAGGCGTTCGCCAAGGCCAACGGCGTGAAACCGGCCCTGTTCAGCGCCAACTCCGAGGGCGCCTGCCCCAACTGCAACGGCGCCGGGGTCGTCTACACCGACCTGGGGATGATGGCCGGCATGGCCGCCACCTGCGAAGAGTGCGAGGGCAAGCGGTTCCAGGCCGAGGTGCTCGAATACAAGCTCGGCGGGCGCGACATCAGCGAGGTGCTGGCGATGCCGGTCGCCGAGGCCGAGGAGTTCTTCGGCGCCGGCGATGCGCGCACCCCGGCCGCGCACCGGATCCTGGACCGGCTCGCCGACGTCGGGCTGGGCTACCTCAGCCTCGGCCAGCCGCTGACGACCCTGTCGGGCGGCGAGCGGCAGCGGCTCAAGCTGGCCACCCACATGGGCGAGAAGGGCGGCGTCTACGTCCTCGACGAGCCCACCAGCGGCCTGCACCTCGCCGACGTCGAGCAGCTGCTCGCCCTGCTCGACCGGCTTGTCGACTCCGGCAAGTCGGTCATCGTCATCGAGCACCACCAGGCGGTCATGGCCCACGCCGACTGGATCATCGACCTCGGCCCCGGGGCCGGCCACGACGGCGGCCGCATCGTCTTCGAAGGCACGCCCGCCGACCTCGTCGCCGCCCGCTCCACTCTCACCGGCGAACACCTCGCCGCCTACGTCGGCGCCTGACGACTCCGGCGCGGGGCGGCAGCGGTATCCGTCTCGCCCCGCCCGGGACCGGTCCGGGCGGGGCGGATTGGCGATCCCGGCCGGCCGTGTACCGGATCCCTGAGGCGCGAGCGCGGTCGGGACGGGTGGTACGCCTCGCTCCGCGTCGGTGCCGGCCGCGGGCATCCCCGCGGCTCCGGGGTCGGCTGCGCGCGCTCGGCCCGCCTCGACCGACGCGCTCGGGACCGTCCCGAGTGCGGTCACGGGCCGAATCCGCCCGTCCCCGGTGGCGGAATCGTCTCGCTTCGCATTGGGCATAGAATGCGACAAGTCCGCGGAACGGTTTCATCTTCGTCCGCGGCGATGCTCGTCCAAACGGCTTCGTGGACGCGCGCATGATGGGAAATTGATGGGTTTTTGATGGCGGTGCCCCAGTATCACCGCTATGGACCATCCGGAGACCAGGAAACGCGATCTTGCGGACGGCGAGGCGTTCGTCGGTGATCTGCGGAGTGCATTGCGCGGTCAGCCTGTGGACGTCCCGTCCCTCGCCGGTCTCTTCCGCGGCGGCGACGGCCGGGTGGACGCTCTCCGCTGTGCTCAGCTGCTGAGCGGCGGCCGGGTCCGCGCCGAGCGGATCCTGCACGGGCTGTGCCGGGAGCGCGGCGCGGCGGAGGAGCGCTCCGCGGAGATCTCCCGCGCCGTCGTCGGCGACCTGCCGGTCGGGGGCATCCGGCTCTCCGGCGCCGAGGCGGTCGCGGTCATGCTGGCCGCCGCCGGCGTGCACAGCGTCTTCGCCTACGCCGGCACCTCCGAGCTGGCGCTCTGCGACGCGGTCGAGCGCACCGCCGCGGTCCGCCTGGTCAACGGCAGAGGCGACAAGGAGTCGGCGTTCTTCGCAGCGGGGGCGTCGCTGCTGCGGCCGAACAGGGGTGCGGCCGTGCTGCACGGTGCCCGCGGCCTCACCAACGCCGCCGGCGCCCTGGCCGATGCCCGGCGCAACGAATCGGGGACCATGTTCGTCGTCGGCCTCCCCTCGTCGGGGTCTGCGCGCTTCCTGCCGCCGCACGGCGAGAAGGGCCTCCTCCAGGGCATGGCGGCCTTAGCGAACTGGACATGGGAGTCCCCGGCCGTCCCGACCGCGTCCGCGCAGAGGGCGCAGGCGGGACGGCGCTTCGTCGAGCGGTTCCGGCACGGACTGGCCGCAACGGCCGAACCGCCCCACGGCCCCGCGCTGTTCGGCCTTCCCCAAGACGTGGCCGAGCAGCGGTGGATACCGCTGCAGGCGCTGCTGGAGGCGCCCGTGCCCGGGCCGCCCCGGCGTGCCGGCGCCGACGGCGCGGCCCTGGACGCGGCGGTGCGGGCGCTACGTGCGGCCGAGCGCCCGCTTGTGCTGATCGACGACTACGCCCTCAGGTACGACGGCGTACAGGCGGCCCTCGACGGCCTCAGCCGGACCATCGGCGCGCCGGTGCTCCAGCTCCGCTACCGGCGCGGACCGATGCTGTTCGAGCGGCTCCAGCCGACCCGCGTCGCCAACTTCGGCGGCTGGATGAACCGGTTCAGCGCCACGCACGCGGACCTGCTCGCCGCATGCGACCTGCTGATCACAGTGGAGGACCGCAACTGCTATCAGCGGGTCGCGGGCCGGCTTCCGGACTGCCGGAAAATCGCGATCAACACCGATCCCGAAAAGGTGCGGAAAAACGAGTACCTCGGGTCGGACGACCCCCTCGTCATCGGAGACCCGGCACTCGCCCTGCGCGGACTGGCCGAGGCGCTGGGGGCGGAAACCGGCCCTCCGCGGGCCGTATGGGCGCCGATCGAGGAGATCCGAGCGGCGGCCTGGGAAACGCCCGAGCCGGCCTCCCCCGAGATCGCGCGCGGGCGAAGGGGCGTCGCCGAGGTGCTCGCCGAGGTGCTCGGCAACTGGCCCCGCCCGGTGCTGGTCGATGACAGCCAGATGTTCGGCGGCCTGCTGGCCGAGCATTACGACCGCCTTCCCGCGGAACTGAGGGTCTTCGGAGGCCACGGCGGGTTCGTCGGCGGCGGCCTGGCCTATGCCGTTGGCGCGGCCCTCGCCGGCCACGGCATCCGCGTGATGTGCACGCTCGGGGACCAGGCGTTCACCAACTCCTTCCAGGGCCTGGTCGCGGCGCTGCAGGAGCAGGCCAGGGTCCTCTTCGTCGTGTGCAACAACGGCGCGTCGGTGTCGCTCAACAAGCAGGCCGACGCGTCCTTCGGCGCACAGCCCGGCCGACGCTCCTATCTCGACAACGTCGACGGCTTCTCCTACCACGGGGTCGCCGCCTCGATGGGCATCCCCGCGGAGCGGGTAGCGGTGCCCATCGGCGGACCGGCCGAGGACGTCGACGCCGCCCTCGTGCGGCTGGCCGGGGCGATGAAGAAGGCGGGCGAAGCGGCGGGGCCCAGTCTGGTCGAACTCGTCCTGCCCTCCGACCCCGAGGTCTGGCGTGGAATCTGGCTGACCCAGGGGTTCGAGCAGATCGCCGAGGCGGCGGTCTGATGGGGCGGATCCTGCTGGATTCGGCGGCGCTGGACGATGCCGCCTGGGCGAGCGGTGCGGGTTTCGTGCGCGGGATCACCACCAACCCGACGCTGCTGAGACGGGAAACCGGGGATCCGCTCGGCCACGCCGAGAAGATCCTCGCAACGGCGGGTTTCGGCGAGCTCTACTATCAGCCGACCGGAGCGTACGGGGATGCGGCCGAGGAAGCCGAGTCCGCCTGGGCGCTGGATCGGCAGCGGGTGATCCTGAAACTCCCCGCCACGGCGAGCGGCGCGGCACTGGCCGCCACGCTGGCGAGCCGGGGCGCGCGTGTGGCGCTGACGGCCGCGCAGTCCCCGCTTGCGATGATCGCGGCCGAGTCGATCGGCTGCTCGGCGGTCATCCCCTACCTGGACCGCGCGCTTCGCGATCCGCACACCGATTCCCGGCTGCTGCGAGCACTGGCGGAGGTGCGCCGCAAGGCGACGCCCATCGTCGCCGCGTCGGTGAAGAGCACGGCCCAGATACTCCAGGCGTTCACCGACGGCGCCGACGCGGTCACCGCGCCCCGCGCCGTACTCGAAGAGCTCTTGCAGCACCCGGCGAGCCTGGAGGCCGAGCGGAGGTTCGCCGCCGAATACCGGTCCTGATCTCGCCGATCCACCCATCTGGAGAGAGGGAAGCCTGATGCCCCTTCGCCCTTCCGATCCCCGGGTTCTGGCCGCGGCGGTCGCCGACAGCATGGTGGTCGCCACCGATCCGGCGGCCCGGCGCTCCGGCCTGTTCTACTGGGAGATGGCGCGGCCCTGGACCACGGCCGTGGTGGACGCGGTGCGCACCGGCGACGATCCGCTGATCGGCTCGCTGGGCACCGCCCTGCTCGACGATCCCGGCGACTTCGACCGCTACACCCGGTTCACCGACGCCCTGGTGAAGCTCGCCCCGGAGTCGCCGACGGCCCGCGAGCTGTTCGGCCTCGCCTGGGAGGCGGAGTCCAACTCGCGCATCGGCTACCACATCGGCTCCGCGCACACGCGCGGACAGGCCCCGGTGACCGTCGCGGAGTTGACCGGCAGGCCGGTCGGCGATCCCTGTCCCGCCGACGCGTCCCCGCCGGTCCTCATCGTGATCCCGTTCCGCGACCGCAGCGCGGAGGGGTGGCGGCTGCGCAATCTGCTGGCCTGCCTGCAATCCCTGCGCGACCAGTCCTATCCGCGCGACGAGTACCGGGTCGTCGTGGTGGAGTCCGACGATGCGCCCCGGCGGCGCGAGGTGATCGAGCCCTACGCCGACCGCTACCTGTTCGCGCGGAAGGCGGGGATGTTCAACAAGTCCTGGGCCGTCAACGTCGGTGTCGTGGAGAGCGGCGAGGCCACCGAGGTCGTCTGCATCCTGGACGCGGACGCGCTGGCCGACCGCGACTTCGTGGCCCGCAACGCGGCCAGCTTCCAGCGGCCGGGCACCGGCGGCCATCTGACCTACCGCGACATGTTCTGCCTCGACGAGGAGGCGACCTCCCAGGCGATCCGCGACCGGATCGCCGCCGGCGAGGCGGAGGCCCCCTCCGAGCGCCTGCGCGGTTTCCTGCTGCGCCGCCCCCCGGGCTGCTGCCTGTGGGTGCGTGCCCAGACGTTCCACCGCATCGGCGGCATGGACGAGCGCTACGAGGGCTGGGGCGGGGAGGACAACGACTTCGCCTACCGGTTCGACTTCTCCGCTCCCTTCGACTCCTTCGACGACCGGCTGCTGCACATGAGCCACCCGCCGTCCTCCCTGCTGCGCGAGGACGGAGAGCTCGTGAACGCCCACATCCCGCCGCTGAGCTGGGGGCCCGACTGGCCGATCGGGCAGCGGGACCGGTTCGAGGCCGAAGCGGTGAGCGACGATCTCCAGCACTGACATGCCCCGGTTCCTGGTGATCGCCGGCCTGTCCGGCGCGGGCCGCAGTCTGGCCTCGGACCATCTGGAGGACCTGGGCTGGTTCGCCATCGACAACCTGCCCATCGCGCTCGTGCCCAAGGTCGCCGAACTGGCGCGTGGGCAGCGGCCGCTCCGCCGCTGCGTCCTCACGCTCGGGTCCGACGCCTACGGCGACCAGACGCTTCCGATGCTGGCCTGGCTGCGGTCCCAGGCGGCCGAGGTGACCCTGCTGTTCCTGGAGGCGTCCAACGAGGTGCTGGTACGGCGCTACGACCAGACCCGGCGCCGGCATCCGCTGGCCGAGGGCGGCGACAGCCATCACCCCATCGCCGCCATCGAGCGGGAGCGGGAGCTCTACGCACCCCTGCGCGCCGCGGCCGATCTGGTCCTCGACACCTCCGAGGTGAACATCCACGAGCTGCGCCGGCACCTGAGCACCCGGTTCTCCGTCTCCGAGGACGGCCGTTCGATGCAGGTGACCCTGATGTCCTTCGGCTACAAGCACGGCCTGCCGCTGGACGCCGACCTGGTGTTCGACTGCCGGTTTCTGCCCAATCCGCACTGGGTCGAGGAGCTGCGGCCCATGAGCGGCCTCGACGCGCCGGTCAGCGAGTACGTGCTGGGCAAGCGGGCCGCGTCGGCGTTCCTCACCCGTCTCGACGACATGCTCACCACTCTGCTTCCCGCCTACGAAAGCGAGGGCAAGACCTACCTCACCGTCGCGCTGGGGTGCACGGGCGGTCGGCACCGCTCGGTGGCGATGGTCGAGCAGGTCGCCCGCAACCTCGGCGGACGCGGTCTGCGGGCCACCCCCATCCACCGGGACGTGGCGAAATGACCTCGGGGCCGTCGGTAGTGGCGATCGGGGGAGGGCGCGGGCTGTCGGTGACGCTGCAGGCGGCGCGCTCCTATGCGGGAAGGGTGACCGCTGTCGTCGCCACCGCCGACGACAGCGGTTCGACGGGCCGGCTGCGAACGGCGATGGACCTACCCGCACCGGGCGACGTGCGCAGATGCCTGACCGCCCTCGCCGGGGTGGCGCCCGACCTGCTCGGGCAGGCGTTCGAATACCGGTTCCCCGGGACCGACCTCGAAGGCCACGCGCTGGGCAACCTGATCGTGGCCGGGCTCGCGGCGACGTCGGGCGACTTCGTGGCGGCCGTCGACGAGACCGCCCGCCTGCTCGGCATGGACCCCGCGTTCCGGCGGGTGCTGCCGGCGACGGCCGAACAGGTCGGCCTGCGGGCCACGACCGCGGACGGGCGGGAGATCGTCGGCCAGTACGCGATCTCCAAGACCGCGGGAATCCGCCGAGTGCGGCTCGATCCCGAGGGTGTCAAGGCTCCTGACGGCCTCGCCGCGGCGATCTCGGCGGCCGACCAGGTCGTGCTGGGGCCCGGATCGATCTACACCTCGGTCCTCGCGGCGGTCCTGGTGGAGGACCTGCTGCATGCGCTGCGCAGCACGCCCGCCCAGACCGTCTACGTGTGCAACCTCGGCGCGGAATCCCGGGAGTCCGAGGGCTACGACGTGGCCGCGCACATCGACGCGCTGCACGCCCACGGCGTCGAGCCGGACGTGACCCTCCTCAGCGAGGGCGCGCGCCTGCCGCTGGGGGACGCGGCGACCGAGGTGGTCATGACCGATCTCGGCGGAGGCGACGGCGAAACCCACGACAGCGCCAAACTCGGCGCGGCGCTGGCCGCGCTCGCCGGTACTCCTCGCCCCGCCGATCAGAGATGAGATGGGAAACGATGGCCTTCTTCACCCTGGCTTGCGCCTTCCACAACACCTCCCGGCTGCTTGAGCGCACCCTGCCGCTCGCGATCCGCACGCTGACCCGGCCGACCCGCCATGAGTTCGAGGTCGTGCTCGTCGCGGACCGCTCAAGCGACACCACCGTCGCCGATCTGCTGCCGCGACTGCGCGATCTCGGCGTGGACGAACTGCGCTTCCGGCGGACCGCCCGGCTGGCGTTCGACGGGGCCCCGTCCAACAACTTCCACGGGCACCACTTCACGACGACGAAGCCCTATCTGATCTCCTTCACCGACGACACGTTCATGCTCAAGACCGAGGATGAATTCGACGTCCTGGACGCGGTCGAGCGGATCTTCACCCGTCACCCCGAGGTGCCCCTGATCAGCAAGGTGGACGACCACGACGAGTGGGACGCTCCCCTGGTCGACATCGGCTCGGAGATCGAGCCGGGGGTCCGGTCGGTGAACCGCGCGGTGGACCAGCTCATCATGTACGACACCGCGCGGTTCGCGGGCCCGGCCGCCCGGCTCGGCGCCTGGCACCCGGAGACCTTCGTCGGACACCCCGGTTTCGAGTACCAGTGGGAGAACCTCGCCAGCCACGTCGGCACGACCGGCGGAAGGAGGATCGCCTACCCGGAGTCATGGCCGCTGCGCGTGCGCCACAGCGACCTGCGGAACCAGCCCGGGTCCATGCACGGCACCCAGGACGAGGACGTCAAGATCAAATGCTTCGAACGGCTTGTGGAGACCTCGGGCCTGGCCAAGACCTGAACCCGAACATGCCGCGGCAGCGGTTTCCGTGACCGGCGGAGCGCTCATCGGGCCGCGTTTCGCATGCCGGAGGAGGGATCGGGCGGGCGCCCGGTGCCGGGATGCGGGCGCGCCCGCATCGCGATCCATGCGCTATCGGCAGGGTCGGCAAGCGGGTCCAGCGGCGTTGCGAACTACTGGAGATGGTGCGGATGATCAGTCAATATGCCCGCCTGCTGCGTCGGCGCAAGGTGTTCTTTCCTTTCGTCTTCGCGGTCGTGGCCCGGCTTCCCCTGGCGATGGCGCCGCTGGGCATGGTGGTGCTCATCGAGGATCTGCGCGGCTCCTACGCCAGCGCCGGCATCGTCACGGGCGCCTTCGCCTGGTTCACAGCGGTCTCCCCGCCACTGTGGGGGCGCGTGATGGACCGGTGGGGGCAGCCGCTGGTCATCGGCGCCACCTCGACCGCGTCCTCGGCCTTCCTGGCGGGTATCGCCGCCGCGGCCGTGGGCGGCGCGTCCGATCCGGTGCTGCTGGTCCTGGCCGCCTGCGCGGGCCTGAGTTTCCCGCCGATCGCGCCCGCCATGAGGGTGGCCTGGCGGACCGTCGTAGCCGACACGGCCGAGCGCCGGACCGCCTACGCGATGGACGCGGTCGCCGTGGAGACCATCTTCGTCGGCGGGCCCCTGCTGCTCGGCGTCCTCCTCTTCGCCCCCGCAGCGGTTCCCCTGCTGGTGACGGCATGCCTCATGGCGGTAGGCGGCCTGGCCTACAGCCGCACGTTCGCGGCACGCTCCTGGCGGCCCGAGAAGCCGGCCGGTGCGGACGGCCGAAGCGGCCGGTCCCCCCTGGCCGCGCGGGGGGTGCTGCTCACCATGCTGGCGGGCCTGGGCCTTGCCGTCGGCTGGGGGCAGATGAACGTGGCGATCACGGCCGCAGCCGAGCAGATCTACCGCAACGAGAGCCTGCTGGGACTGTTCTTCGCCTGCGCGGCCGCCGGCAGCACAGTGGGCGGTCTCTGGTACGGGAGCCGGAAGTGGCGCCGACCCGAACGCGTGCACCTGCCCGTGACCCTGGCCGGCTTCGCCGCCGGGCTCGCGGCCGTCATGCTCGTGCTGAACGGGGGCGCGCACTGGGCGGTACTCTGCGCGATCCTGGCCGTGGCGGGCGTATGGCAGTCGCCGACCAACATCGTCCACCAGGCGCTCGTGGACACGCATGCTCCCCCCGACCGCCGCGGTGAAGCCCAGGGCTGGCTGTTTGCCGCACTCACCTTCGGTTTGGCCGTGGGCACGGCGGTCGCGGGGTTCGTCGTCGACTACGGCGGATCGCCGCTGGCGTTCGGCACGGCCGCGGCCACGGTGGCCGCCGGAGCCCTGGTCGCGGTCGCGGCACAGCGATGGTGGCGCGCCGACCAGCAGGCGCGTTCGGGCGAGCCGGCGCAACCCTCCGCTCACATCGGGTGATCTCCGGCCGCGGAGGCGCCCAGCCGCGGTCAAGGCGGCTCGGGGACGGCCCGAGCGTCGGCGCCGCGGCGGCTGCCGGCCCCCGCGGCCGCCACATCGGTCCGCTGCCTGGTCAGCACGGCCATGCGCACCTGCTGAAGCTCGGGCCCGGGGTCGACCCCGAGTTCATCGCGCAGGCCCTTGCGGACGTCTTCGTAGACCCGGAACGCGTCGTGCCGCCGCCCGGAGCGGCTCAGCGCGTCGATGAGGAGGGCGTTGGCGCCCTCATCGAGCGGATCGGACGCCACAAGATGGCGGAGCTCGCCGATCACGTCGCGGTGGCGACCGAGCATGAGGTCGGCCCGGATGCTCGCTTCCAACGTGTGTTTGCGCAGCTCGTCGAGCTCGGCCGCGATCGCGCGCAGGTATCGGCCATGCGGCACACCGGTCAGTGCCGGCCCCCGCCACAGCGCCAGCGCCTCGCGCAGGACGCGTGCCGTGTGCTGGGGCCGGCCCGCGGCCAGCTCCGACCGGCCCTCGGCCGCGAGCCGCCTGGCCGCGGTGAGGTCGAGGGTCTCGGGCGCGACGCGGAGGACATAGCCGGAGTGCTTACTGGACAGCCGCCCGCCGTCGAGACCTTCGGCGACCAGCAGGCGCCGGAGTTGGTAGACGTAGGTCCGGACCGAGCCCACGGCGGTGTTCGGCGGATCCTCCTCCCACAGCTCGTCGACCAGGTCATGAATATGGACGACCTCACCGACGTGGACGAGCAGGAGCGCCAGGAGCTGGCGCAGTTTCGGTGCGGACGGGGAGCAGTCTCTTCCGGCGCTTTCTATGCGCAGCGGCCCGAGAATCCGGAAGGTTATCACCGGCATTCCTTAGGGTTCAGGAGAAACGGGGCGGGAATTTCCGGGTGCCCGGCGGGCCGGGAGCCGGCATCGCGGCGCGGGGTCGCCTCCACTTGAGGGTACCCCGGCGGATCATGAATCCGCAGGCCGCAATCGGTCACTCGTCAGGTTGGCAAGATCCGGCCGTTTCCATGCCCGAACGGGTATGCCGACTCGGTCGCACGTTCGAGTATTGCCGGTCAGGCCGGTCGGCAGCACAGTGGGCGGCGGCGATCATATGCGGCCCCCAGGGTGCGAATGCCGTCCGAAGAAGGCGGATGATCAATTCCCGGGGCCCAGAGCGAAGGGAATGCGGAATGCGGATCGGTCATCGGAAATCCACTCGGGTCTCGGTCAGGGTCGGTGTGGGAGCCGCCGCGGTCGGTCTGGCGCTGGGCGTTCTTGCGCCGCCGGCGCTCGCGGAGGGTTCGGATGAGCTGTGCCCGTTCTCGGGCGCCCTGTGCCTGTACAGCGAATCGGGGTTTGAGGGCGAGCGGTTCACGGCCTCCCCGCTGCCCGGTGACTCGGGCGCGTGTGTCGATCTGGTGGAGCACGGCTGGGGCGAGGCCGCGCAATCGGCGATCAATACCGGGAGCAACCCCGCGGCGATGTTCCAGAGCTCCGACTGCACCGGTCATCCGATGCAGATTCCCACCGGGTCCACCCCGAATCTGACGTTCTCCCCTAACAGCGTTTACGTCCAGGGGTGAACCAGCCCGTCGATGTGCCGGGCGGTTCGCGGACAGGAGCTGTGCGAGGCGGACGACCGCATCCCGGGATCAGGGGGAAAGCGGCTCGGAAGCGCTCTAGGGCAGCAGCCCTTCACGGATCGCGATCGCGACCGCGCCGGCACGGTTGGCGCAACCGAGTTTGGTGAGAACGGTGGCGACCAGCCTTTTGGCGCCGTGCTCAGAAATGCGCAGGCGCCGGCTGATCTCTCGATTGGTGAGGCCCTCCGACAACAGGCGCAGAGTCTCGTGCTGGCGTTCGGTGAGGGAGGCCGCACGCAGATGCGCCGACCGCTGAGCCGGCCCCTCGGTCACCAGTTGCCGCGCGACCTCGGGCGGTATGGGGAACTGGTCGGCGAGCACGCTGCACAGGGCGTCCGTGAGGGTGTGGACGTTCAGTTCGGCCTGGAGGAGGAAACCGTCGGCCCGGACCGAACCGCGCAGGGACGCGACTCCGGACGGTTCGGCGAGCAGCACCAGGATCTTTGCCTCCGGCGGGATGTCGGTCCACGGAATCGCGTCGGACTCCGAGCCGGCCACGATCACCACCCGGCGGGAGGGGCCGGCCCGGACCTCGGCGAGGTCGGCCTCCCTCAGCATCGGGAAGCTGTCCAGGCAACGAAGCGGCAGCTCGCGCAGGAGCGTCAGCATTCCATGCCGCAACACGCTGTCGGAAATGGCTACGACGATCCGAGTATCGAGAAGAGTGACGCGCTCGCCTCCTCCGGGGCCCGAGGCGGGCACTGTCGGGACCACGGAGCCTCCTCCTCGAACGGGCGCGTCAATGTCTTCGGTGGTCATACCTTTCCTTTGGATCATCCAGGCGTTCGACGCGTCACAAGCATTCCAGGTGGTGCGGCGATCCGATTAGCCGTCGCCGGCCTTTTGTCACGAAGGCGGCGGAAACGGCGTGCGGTGGTCAGGGGGCCGTGGGCCGCAGTAGGCGATCGATAATCGGGAATGGTCGATGGAAATCCGTTTTTTCTGCCCCCGGTTTGTTTCGGGGGCCGGAGGCGGGGTGTGTCCGCCCATTCTGCAGGAGGGTTCGAGAGGCGGAAAGCGGGGCCCCTGCCGGGCCCCGGGCCGGGGTCCGGGAACGGCGCGCGGGTCGATAGCGGCGCGCCCCCGATGCCGCTGCGGCCGTCGGATGGCGGGGGTGCCGGGCGTCGTGCGAGATCGGCAGCGTTCCATGGGCCTCCGCAGGTTGCATTATTTTTATTATTTGATCTTCATGCTCGTCCGGGAGCGCTCCCAAAAATAGGTCGGAGGGATGGTCGTGTCAAGGACGGCTGTCCTCGGGGTGACGGGTTCCTGTGTAATCACGTCGTGGCTCAGGGTGAAAATACGGCCATGGCGGGCGCCGACTTCATTAGTCGCCCCGCGCTTTAGGTTTGGAGTGCAACCGGTTTGTTCTTGAAAGGCGGAGTCGGAGCTGCGGGCTCTGTATGCGTGATTCCCGAATTCCTGCAGAAACCCGATGATCTTGCTCGCCGGGGCACGGCGACGCCGGGCGGCCGGGCGCCGGCGCGCACGGCCGATGCGGTCACCGGACGGGTCGGATGATGCGCGAGTGGCGGGGGTCCTCCGCTACGCCGGTCCGATGGGGCGCCACCGCCGCCGCAGGGGAAGCGCCGGGCCGCCGAGGGTGAGTACCAGCAGGCCGAGCGCCGCCAGCGGGACCCGCAGGGCGGCGAACGGGGCGGTGGTCGGGCCGGCAGGTGCCGGGCGAGGAGGACCGCCATCAGCGGTCCGCCCCCGCTTCCGCCGCCCTCTGCCCTACGCGCTCGACGTCCTCGCCGACGCGGCCGGCACCCTCGTCGCCTCGCTGAGAACAGATGAGTGACCGCGGGCCCGACCGCTCGGGATCACCGCAGCGGGGACGTCAGGCCTTGAGCAGCTGCCGGGTCAGCTCCCACAGGCGCCGGGCCGAGTGCGGGTCGACGGAGTGGGACACGACGTCGCCCGAGACCTCGTGGACGGTGACGGGCGGCTGCTCGTCGTTCAGCTGCGAGACGTCGCTGTTGTTCAGGTAGACACCGCCGATGCCGTCGAGCAGGGGACTGGTGGCCCCGAACACGATCGTGGCGGCCCCTTGCTCCGGCGTCTTCTTACCGCGCTCGGGGTCGATGATCGGCCGCCCGGCCTCGTCGATCAGGCCCATGGCCCGCTGCGCCTCCGCGCCGGCCGAGCTGTTGAAGGCCGTGGCGGCGACGACGCCCGGGTGTGCGGCGTAGGCGCGGATCCCCTCGCCGGCCCAGCGGCGGTCCAGTTCGACGGTGAACAGCACGTTGGCGGTCTTGGACTGGGCGTAGGCCAGGTGGGGGTCGTAGCCGCGGGCGATGAAGTTGGGGTCGTCCCACAGGATGTCGGACAGCCGCTGGGCGCCGGAGGTCGTGGTGACGACCCGGGCACCGCCGGCGGCGCGCAGTGCGGGGTACAGGCCCAGGGTCAGTTGGACGTGGCCGAGGTGGTTCACCGCGAACTGCGCCTCGTAGCCGCGGGCGTCCCGGGTTGTTTCGGCGGTGGCCGGGAAGCCGGCGTTGTTGATCAGGATGTGCAGCGGGCGGCCCGAGGCCAGGTAGCGGTCGGCGAACGCGTCGATCGAGGCCGGGTCGATCAGGTCGAGCCGATCGACCTCGACGCGCTCGATGCCCGCCACCGCCGCCTCGGCGCGCTCGGTGTCGCGCGAGCCGACGGTGACCGAGGCGCCGGCCTCGGCCAGGGCGCGGGCGGTCACCAGGCCGAGGCCGGAGTGGCCGCCGGTGACGACGGCGTTCTTGCCGGTCAGGTCGATGCCGGCGATGACGTCGTCGACGGTCGATGCCGCGGTGAAGCCTGTTCCGATGGGGTGCTGCCGGTGTGCCATGGGACCGGTCCAATCGCTGTGGTGGGCGGAGCGGTGCGGGGAAGGTGAGCGCGGTTCGGGGCGCAGCGGCGACTCCGCCGACCGCCCCACCCGGGCCAGTGTTCGCAGGCGCATTTCAAGCTCTCCAGGTTTTCGTGGCTTTTGCGGGATCAGGCGGCCGCGCGCTCGCCGACGGGGCGCCGGCGCAGGGGGGAGTGCAGGACGGCGGGCGTGTCGTAGGCCATGTCGAGCCGGCCGACGTCGGTGCCGGGCGGCACGATCGCGTCGATGCGGTCGAGGACCTCGTCGTCGAGCACGGTGCCGATTCCGGCGAGCGTGCTGTCGAGCTGCTCCATCGTGCGCGGCCCGATCAGCGCGGAGGTGACACCGGGATGGGCGATCGCGAAGGCCGTCGCCATGTGCGCCAGCGGCATCCCCGCGTCCCGGGCCACCGCGATGAGCTGTTCGACCGCGTCGAGGCGGCGCTCGTCGGCGAGGTGCTTGAAGCCGTAGCGGGCCCGGTGCGTGTCGGCCTGCTGGTTCCTGCGGTAGCGGCCGGTGAGCATGCCCCCCGCCAGCGGGCTGTAGACCAGGGTGCCCATGCCGTACCGCTGCGCGACCGGCAGTACCTCGCGCTCGATGCCCCGGTCGAGGATCGAGTACGGCGGCTGCTCGGTGCGCAACCGCGTCAGCCCGCGCCGCTCGGCCACCCAGTGGGACTCGACGATCTCCGAGGCGGGCAGGGACGAGGCGCCCACGGCGCGGACCTTGCCGGCGCGCACCAGGTCGGTGAGCGCCGAGAGGGTCTCCTCGATGTCGGTGTCGGGGTCGGGTCGGTGGATCTGGAACAGGTCGACGTGGTCGGTGCCCAGCCGGCGCAGCGAGTCCTCCAGAGCGCGCACCAGCCAGCGCCGGGATGCGCCCTGGCGGTTGGGGTCGTCGCCCATCGGCAGCCGCGCCTTGGTGGCGAGCACGACGTCGTCGCGGCGCCCCTGGAGAGCCTTGCCGACGATCTGCTCCGACTCGCCGCCGGAGTAGATGTCGGCGGTGTCGACGACGTTGATGCCGGCGTCGAGGGCCTTGTGGATGATCTTGATCGAGTCGTCGTGGTCCGGGTTGCCGGCGGATCCGAACATCATGGCGCCGAGCGCGTAAGGGCTGACCTTGATGCCGGTCCGGCCGAGGGTGCGGTACTGCATACGGCTTCTCCTGGATGGGGCCGAAGGATGGCGGGCGCTGCCGCGATGTCGTATCCTGAACCTAAGCGGAACGCCCTTCCAGAACTATATGGAAAGGCATTCCGGAAAACAAGCGGAGGAGTGCGGTGACAGACGACACAACGCCGGCCGGGGCCGGCTCGGCGGATCGGGGAGCGGCATCCGGACGGACGCGGCGGCTGCGCGCCGACGCCCAGCGCAACATCGACGCCCTTCTGGAGGCGGCGAAGACCGTCTTCGCCACCTCAGGGGTGGATGCGCCCGCCAAGGAGATCGCCGACAAGGCCGGTGTCGGAGTCGGAACGCTGTACCGGCACTTCCCGCAGCGCTCGGACCTGGTGAAGTCGGTCTTCCAGCGCGAGGTCGACGCCTGCGCCGACGCGGCGCCGGCGCTGGCCGCCGAGAACCCGCCCGGGCAGGCGCTGGAGAAGTGGATCGACCGCTATATCGAGTTCCTCGCGACCAAGCGCGGACTCGTCAAGGCCCTCCACTCCGGCGACCCGGCGTTCGACGCCCTTCCCGGCTACTTCATGGCCAAGCTCGGCCCCGCCCTCGGCTCGCTGCTGGAGGCCGCGGCCGCCGCCGGCGAGATCCGCCCCGACGTCGAGCCCGAGGACCTGCTGCACGCCGTCCCCAACCTGTGCATGCCCGTGGCCGAGGCGGGCGCCGAGTACCCCCGGCGCATGGTCGCCCTGCTCATCGACGGCCTGCGCCACCGGGCCGAGCCGAACCCCTCCTGATCCTCCAGTGGAAGCGGCGCCGCCCGGCGGACCCGCGCGGCGCCGCTCAGTGCGGCGCTTCCGCGTTTCACGGTCTCCGCAGTCGCGGCCGGTGCCGCCGCGCGGCCCGAGCACCGCCGCCGGTACGGCAGGATTGGGGGACTTGCACGGAAGGGACGGAGCGCGCATGGGCGATGTTCAGGGCGATCTCGTACTGCGGCCGGGCCTCCAGAAGGGGCTGCTCCTCCCGGGCGTCTCGGTGGTGGCGGGCATCGTCATCGTCGGTGGGGTCATCGCCGGAAGCGCCCCGATGGCGGCCGTCCTGATCGTGGGTGGCCTGTTCACGGTGTCGGCGGTCCTGATGATCGGTGCCGTCCTCACCTCTCGGATCACCCTGTCGGCCCACGAGCTCGTCGTGCAGGGGCTGTTCGGCCGGCACCGCCGGCCGCGCTCGGCTATCGCGGAGGCGGTCCGCGTGACCATCGTCGGGGCGAACGGGCGGTCGGCCGGCGAAAGCCTGTTCCTCCTCGACACCCACCGCGACCCGCTGATCCGGGTGTCCGGCGGCGCATACACGCGCGAGGACTTCGACCGCCTGGTGGACGCACTCGGCGTGCCGTGCAGCGGGCCCGAAGGCCCCGTCACCGCCAAGGAGTTCCACCGGATGCACCCGGGCCTCGCACCGTGGGCCGAACGGCACGCCACTCTCCTCGCGTTCGCGATAGTCGGCGCCGTATGCGCGCTCATCGCGGCGGCCGTCGCGTTCTTCGCAGTGTTCTGACCGGGGCCGAGGCGAACCGCGGCCGACCGACTCCGGAGCTGCACCTCAGGCGGAGTTCCTGCGCAGCCAGTACACGGCGGCGGCGCCGACCAGCAGCCCGCCGGCAGCGCCGCCCAGACCCCAGGGCCACGCGGGTCCGCCTTGATCGCCATCGGCGACCCGGTAATCCGGGACCGCGCCGGGGTCGCCGTAGGTGCCCTGGCGGTCGACCGTCGACCCCTCGGCCCAACCGTCGCCCATGTCGCAGTTGACGCGGTCGCGGGGGACGACCACATCCTCGCCGACCAGGTTCGGGTTCATGCTCGTGGATTCGGAGGTCGACCCCTCGGGGGGCGTCTCATCGGGCATCCTGATGCCCCATCGCTGCTTGGTCCGCCGCTCGACGTCGTCGACCAGGTACTCGCCGAGGGCGAGCGCGTCCATAGCGCGGGTAGTGCTGAAGTCGGTCAGGAGCCCGCGCGCCTCGGCGGCGTCGCCCGCCTCATAGGCCCGGCGCGCATCATCCTCCACCCCGCCGAGCCGATCGAGCGTCCGCGCCTCGAATCCCTCCAAGGCGCGGGTCACCTCGCCCAGGAACACGCGGGGATGCTCGCAGGTGTAGTACATGAGCCGCTTGAACGTCCGCACCGGGTACCGCGTGGCCTCCAGGTGGGCGTGGTCGGGATCCATGAAGTTCGCGGCGGCCCCCGAGGTCAGGTAGCGGTGCTGGCTGTACTCCGGCGGGATCGTGCGGGCACCGATGTGCCAAGGGATGTAGGGGGCGGTCACTGCGGCGGTCGGCGCGACCCACAGCGTCGCCAGGTCCGGGTTCGCCAGGTCGTCGCGCAGCGCAGCCACCTGGCCGTAGCCGGAGCGGTCGTCGGACCAGCGTGGGTCGCGGACCATGCGCAGCATGTCCTCCAGCCGCACGGGCGCCAGCTTGCGCAGCTCGTCCTCCAGCCGGGGCGGGTAGCGGAACGGCGCCTTCTCGTCGTTGCCGGGCGGTCCCGGGAAGGGAGCGCCGTAGACTTCCTGCAGGTCGATCGTCTGCCGGCCGTCCGCGTCGAACCAGCCCTGTTCCTCGGCGAAGCTCACCAGGTTCTTCGAGCCCATGAAGTCGGGGTCGCCGGCGAAGTCGACCGGGAAGTCCCGGATGTATCCGGGGTAGGAGACCCGGACGTCGTCGGGTCCCAGGCGCTCGGCGGCCCACAGGCCCTCGCCTCCCGCGAATTCCACCAGTACCCACCCCTCGTTCTCGTCGGCGAACAGGTGGGAGTTGCCGCCGTAGGTGGTGTACCCGTACTCGTCGATGAGTCCGCCGACGATCTCCACGGCCTCGCGGGCGCTGGTGGCGCGCTCCATCGCGATGCGCGACAGGTCGCTGTACTGCGGCCCCTCTTGAGGGGTGGGGGTCATCTCGACGAGCTCCTCCCGCGAGGGCGACCAGATGTCGCGGGCGGCCACCTGGTGCTCGTTGAGGCCGCCGTTGGTGAGCGGCGCGGGAAACCCCGCGAATTCCGAGTAGTTCATGGTGATGTACTTGGCCGTCTCGTCGACCTGCGGGATCTCGGTAAGCCGGCCCGGAATGGACGCCTCCTCGGTGGCGCCTACCGTGATCATGGCGTCCTGCGGATGCCGCCGGCGGTCGACGATCTCCAGCCAGTGGCTCGACGGCTCGTGGCCGAACCCGCCGATGAGGACCGAGCCGTCGGCGGTCAGGTTCTTGCCGACGTAGAAGCCGATGCTCTTGTCGGCGCCGGCCGGCCCCGGCGCCTGCGGGGACGCGGGATCCGCCGGACGGGGGGATTCCTCGGCGGAGGTTCCGGCGCTGACGGGCGAGACCGAGGCGAGCGCCAGCACCACCGCGGACCCGACCGTCGTTCCAGAGCTGCGGGGGAGGAACATGTGCTCTCCAGATGTCGGGATCCGGGGCACCGGATCACGGATGCGCGGACAGCGGCCGCACGCACACCTCCGCAGGCAGGGAATCCCGCGAGAGTCCCGTGCGGCTGGATCCGTCATGCCCACGAGCGATCGCCGCACACGTCGTATCGGCTCCGCCACGCGAGGTGACGTCGTCGTCCATGGCCGCCAGTGCTCAGGGAGCGGAGCGCCTTCGGTTCCGTTCCGATTGACCTTGACGCAGCGTCAACGCTTGTAATGGAGGCATGCGAATCGGCGAGCTCGCCGCCTTGGTCGGGGTGTCCACCCGTACGGTGCGGCACTACCACCGCCTGGGGCTGCTGCCCGAGCCCCGGCGCCGGGCCAACGGCTACCGCGACTACCGGCTGCGGGACGCGGTCGCCCTCGCCCGGATCCGGCGGCTCGCCGAGCTGGGCCTGTCGCTGGAGGAGATCCGGGACGTGCTGGCCGACGACCGGGGCCGGGAGCTGCGCGAAGTCCTCGGCGAGCTGGACGCCGACCTGGCGCGGCAGCAGGAGGCGATCGCGGCCAGGCGGGAGCGGCTGGCGGCGCTGCTGGCAGAGGCCGAGCCGGACCCCGACGCGACGGTCTCGCCGGAACTGGCGGCCGTGCTCCGCGACCTGCCCGACGAGGGCTCCGCGTTCGCCGCGTTCGACCGGCAGGTCCTCTCGCTCATCGACACCGGCGTGGATCCCGGCCACCGGGCCGAGTTCCTCGCGTTGTTCCGCCCGCTGACCGAACCGGATGCGGTCGAACGCGGCCGCGACCTCAACCGGCGCCTCGACGAGCTCGCCGGCGCCGACCCCGGCGACCCCCGGGTGGAGGAGCTGGCCGCCGATCTCGCGGGCCACATCCCGGCCGAGATGGCCTCGGCGATGGTGGACGAGTACGCCTCGTCCCAGCACGCATCCGACTCCGCGGGGTCCGCCGGATGGCTGGACCACCTGCTAAGCGAGCTGCCGCCCGCCCAGATCGCCGCGTTCCGGCGGCTGATCGAGATCCTGGCGGAGCGCCGCTGATGCTTCGCTCCGCATCCGCCGCGCCGGCCTGCCGGCTGCCCGCGCCCTCCCGCCGCCGCCCGGCGCGCCGGGCGGGCGCGCCTGACCGCGATCACCTTGGGAGCCGCTGGGTATGAACGTGCTGGAGCTGTCCTCGATCGACCCGGAGCGGCGGGACCTGGTGGGCGGCAAGGCCGCCGGGCTGGCCGCGCTGATCCGGATGGGAGAGCAGGTGCCGGACGGCTTCTGCGTCACGACCGAGGCCCACGAGCGCGGCGAGGTCCCGCGAGCCGAGGTGCTCGCCGCCTACGACCGCCTCGGCGGCGGTCCGGTCGCGGTCCGCTCCAGCGCCACGACCGAAGACCTCCCCGATGCCGGATTCGCCGGCCAGCACGACACCCGACTCGCGGTCACCGGCGCCGAGGAGCTGGTCGAGGCGATCGGCGCCTGCTGGGAGTCGCTGCACACCGAGCGCGCGATCGCCTACCGCCGGGCCGCCGGAGTCACACACGACACCGCGTGCATGGCCGTCGTCGTCCAGCGGATGGTCGAAGCCGAGGTCGCGGGCGTGCTCTTCACCGCCGACCCGCTCACCGGATCGCGGAGCCGGGCCGTCGTCGACGCCGCCCCCGGGGTGGGCGCGGCACTCGTGGACGGGGCGGCGGCGGCCGACCATTACGTCCTGGACGGCGCAGAGGGCGCAGACGCACCGCAGCGCGGGTGCCTCACCCCGGACCGGCTGGCGGAGCTGCGCGAGGTCGGGGCGAGGCTGCAGAGCCGGTTCGGCGCGCCGCAGGACATCGAATGGGCCTACGACCGCACCGGGCGGCTGTGGCTGCTGCAGTCCCGGCCGATCACCACGCTCTTCCCGGCGCCCCCGCAGGGCCCGCAGCCGGGCGCGCGGCTGTACGTGGAGTTCGGACATGTCCAGGGCATGCTCCAGCCGGCCACGCCGATGGGCATGTCGACGCTGAAGTCCCTGGTCGCGGGCATGCTCGCGGCGGTCGGTGTGAAGGCGGAGATCGTGGACATCGGCGGGCGGCTCTACGGCGACCTGACCGACGCGATGCTCGACCCCGCGACCCGGGGGCGGCTGGTGAAGCTCATGGCGGTCGACTTCGGGCCGCGCGCCCAGGCGGTGGTCGAACACCTGCTGCGCGACCCGCGGTTCGCCCCGCGGAAGAGGGTTCGCCGGCCCGGCCGTGCGGCACTGGGGATGGGACCGAAGGCGGTGGCCGGCATCGCGGGTGCGCTGGCCCGGCCGGCGGCGGCGCGGGCGCGCGTGTTCGGCGAGATCGAACGCCTCCGGCGGGAGCCGGCCGCCGACCCCGCCACCCCCGCGGAGCTGCTGGACCTGGTCGAGGACACCGGCCACCCGAGCGGAGACCTCGGCGCACTCGTCTGGCCCGTCGTCAGCGGACTGCTGGCCTCGGCGGCGCTGCAACCGCTGCTCAAGGGCATCGCCGACGAGGACGAGGTGCGCACCGTGCTCGGGGGCATGCCCCACAACGTCACGATCGAGATGGATCTGGCGCTGTGGCAGGTGTCCCGGCGCGCCGCGCCCCACCGCGAACTCCTCCTGAACACGGCACCGGACAAGCTCGCCGCGGCCTACCTCGCGGGCGAGCTGCCGGACATCGGACTGACCGCGTTCCTCGACGCCTACGGCCACCGAGCCGCCGCCGAGGTCGACGTCGGCGTGCCGCGCTGGTCGGAGGATCCCGCACCGGTGTTCGCCATGCTCGCCAACCTCCTGCGAGTCACCGATCCCGAGCAGGCCCCGGACCGGCGGTTCGAACGCGCCTCCGCCAGAGCCGAGGAGATGCTCGCCGAACTCGCCCGGCGGGCGCGGCGCACGCGGCCGCTGCGCGGCCGGCTCGCCGGCTTCTTTTTGCGCCGCGCCCGCGAGCTGGGCGGTCTGCGCGAGGCGGGAAAGTTCGCCGGGCTGTATCCGCTGCGCGACCGGCGCCGGCGGCTCCTGCTGATCGGTGCCCGGCTCCGCGAGGACGGGCTCCTCCAGCGCGCGGACGACGTCATGTTCCTCACGCCGGCCGAGCTGCGCACGGTGGTCGAGGACGGCGCGGACCTGCGCGAGGCGGTCGCCGGACGGCGGAGGGAGTACGCGCGGGAGCTGCGGCGCCGGAGGGTTCCCGTCGCCCTGCTCGACGACGGCACCGACGCGGAGACCCTGCTGCCGGCCCGGGCGACCGGCGCCCGCACGCTCACCGGCAACGGCGCGGCCTCCGGACGGGTCAGCGGCCGCGCCCGCGTGGTACGCGACCCGGCGGACGCGGCGATCGAGCCGGGCGAGATCCTCGTCGCGCCGACGACCGACCCGGGCTGGACGCCGCTGTTCCTCACGGCCGGCGGGCTCGTCACCGAGACCGGCGCGGTGATGGCGCACGGGCCGACGGTGGCGCGCGAGTACGGCATCCCCGCGGTGATCTGCGTCCCGGGCGCCACGGAGCGGATCCGCACCGGGCAGCTGATCACCGTCGACGGTGCCGCGGGCACGGTCGTGTTCGAGTAGCGGCGGCGGCCCGGACCGCCGTCTGCGACCGGGGTTCCGCCGCGGAGTGCTCGCGGGGTCGAGGCGGCCGGTCCCCGCGCCCATGCCGTCCGCCGGGCGTATCCGCATCCGGCCACAGCCCGCGGCGCGAATCCGATGCCGCACGTCACCCCGGGCTGGTTGACTGGTCGCCGACGGTCACCCCCCGGCCCGATCGGACGCCCCCCATGGCACCTGACGTCCCCCCTCCGATCCCGCAAGCCGAGACTTCGACGCAGCGCACCCCCGACCGGATCTCCGCGGTGCTGGGCAACGCCACCCTGCTCGGCATCGGCTACCTGCTGATGCGCCGGCCGCGCACGGCGATCGTGTCACTGCTCGGATCGATCGCCCTGCTGGCGCTCGTCGCCGTCTTCCCCCACATGCTCGTGTGGAGGCTGCTCCTGGCGCTCTGGTGGGCGGCGCTGGTCCTGCACACCTGGCGATCGGCATCCCGCGCGTCCGGTGAGCGGCCGGGCCCGCGCGGCGGGCGGAACCCGGTGTGGCGCGACCGCGTCCTCACGGCGGTCTGCCTGGTACTCGTCACGCCGGCATGGCTGCTCTTGGACACCTGGGCGATCGCGCGCGACGCCGCGGCCGCGCACGCCGGCGGCGACTGCGATCGCGCGGTGGGCTCGTTGCGCTGGCTCGGCGCCGCCCACGGTCTGGTCGACGGCTCGGCGACCGCCCGCGGCCAAGAGGAGCGGGAGGCCTGCGAACTGCTGCTGGCCGCCCTCGACGCATCGGATTCCGCGGCGGGGGCCGAGCAGCTCGGCGCGTATCTGGAGCATCCCGGCGCCCTGTGGGACGGAGCCGGGCCCAAGCGCGCCGAACTCCTGCTCGACGAGGTCCTGCGAAGCGACCCCGATCCGCGGGAGCAGGAGGTGCCCGACGCCGGCGACCCGGCGCCGGCCACGGTGGATGAGGCGTTCACGCAGCTCTCCGCGACGCTTGAGGACACACCCGGCGAGAGCCGGCGCGTCAGAGCCGTCGCGGAGTCGTTCCTCGCCGACCTCGCCGACGTCCCGCCGTGCAAGGCCACAGCGATCGACAGCGTGCTGCACGCGCGGACCTGGCAGTCGCCGGCGCTGGCCGAACCGATGGCGTCGGCGGCCGATCAGGTGCCGGTGCGCAAGTTCGATTGCGCGGAGGCCCTCACCGCGACCAACCCGGAGGCGGCGGGCCCGGTCTACCAGGACCTGGTGCAGACCCACCCCGAACACGAACTGGCGGCAGACGCCACCGAGGGCCTACTCGCCGGGGGCGCATACTGCGACCACCCGGCCGCCTATCCCGACGCGCCGGCCTACAAGGGCGCCGGTCCGCACGCGATGCGGACGCTGGGGATGGACCCCGACGAGTACGGCTTCCCGGACTCCTGGCGGGCCGGCGCCGTCGCCGAAACGGTCCTGGTGACCTGCGTCGAAGGCCCCGACAAGGGCGGCTACCAGCAGACCTGCCACTACGATCCCGGTGCGGACCAACTGCTGTCGCCGTTCCAGCAGTCGGCGAAGGTCGACTTCTATGCCAGCAGGTTCACCGTCAAGGCGTACTCGTTGAAGACCGGCGAGCCGGTGGCGGACTACAGCGCGGAGATCGGCGATCCGTGCCCCGCGGTGCTCGAGTACGAGACCTCCCCCTACCTCGACATAGTGCCGGGCGAATACGAGTCCGACTTCACCGACGCGGAGGCCCGCTCCATCTTCGATCGCCTCATGGACTGACCGTTCTCCCGCTGATCGACCCGTGGCGGTCCGTGGCGGCGGTCTCCCACCATCGGGGGACGGCGGCACGGCGCCGGCGCGCTCGTCGGCGGCGAGGCGTCCCTCGAAGCGCGGACACAGCGGGGCCCGCTGCGGCCCACCCCCGGGGGCGGACCGCGGCGGTCAGGACAGCCGCACCGGCAGGCTCTCCAGAGCGCGCGCCGGTCCGGGCCGCCAGGCGGGGGGCGCCTCGGGGTGGGCGAGGGCGAGGCCGGGGAAGCGGCGCAGCAGCTCGGTGAAGACGATCTGCAGCTCGGCGCGGGCCAGGGCGGCGCCCAGGCAGTAGTGGATGCCGTGCCCGAAGGCGAGATGGTCGCTGCGCCCGCGGTCCAGCCGCAGCTTCGAGGGCTCGGCGAAGACGCGCGGGTCGCGGTTGCCGCCGAAGTACAGCGGCATCACCGGCTCATCGGCCGGGATGGCGACCCCGCCCAGCTCCACCGGCTCCAGCGTGTAGCGGAACACGCCGACGTCGGCGGCCCCGTTGTAGCGCAGGAACTCCTCGACCGCATCGGCCACGCGCTCGGGCTCGGCGGTCAGGCGCTCCCGCTGCTCGGGATGGGTGAGCACCAGAAGCGCGCCGGCGGAGATCACCGCGACGGTGGTCTCATGCCCGGCCAGCAGGATGCTCACCGCCAGCGACACCGTCTCGGCCTCGGTCAGCTCGTCGTGGGCGACGAGGGCGGACAGCAGGTCCTCGCCGGGCTCGGCGCGTTTGGCCGCGATCAGCTCCCGGATGTAGGCCACCAGTCCGCGGGAGCCGGCGGCCATGGTCTCCAGGTCCGGTCCGCCCAGGCTGCGCGACCACCGGCGCCAGTGCTCCTGGTCCTCCAGGGGCACGCCGAGGAGTTCGCAGATGACCCGGATCGGCAGCGGGTAGGCCAGGTCGGCGACCAGGTCGGCCTCCTGCGGCAGAGCGTCGAGCAGCTCGCCGGTGATCTCGCGGATGCGCGGCTTGAGCCGCTCCACGCGGCGGAAGGTGAACTCCCGGGACACCAGCCGGCGCAGCCGCGTGTGGTCCGGCGGGTCCTGGGCGCCCAGCGCCGCCATGAAGTAGGGGCGGACGTCCTCGGGGATCCCCGCCGCGCCCGAGAGGTCGAGCTTGGTCTGCTTGTTCGCGTCGTTGCTGAACCGGGGGTCGGTCAGCACCGTCATGATCTCGTCGTGCCCGGTGACCAGGTGGATCGAGGTGCCGTCGAAGTACGAGGCGGTCTTGACCGCGGGCCCTTCGCACAGCTTCTCCAGCGCGGCGTCGCGATCGGGCGAGGTAAGGGCGGAGATCAGGTCGACGTCCACGGGCCGCCTCCGGTATCCATATGAACAGTTCGGATTTATGTTTACAACGAACCATGCCGCGGCCGCGGCGTCAAGTAACTTTGATGACCGGCCGAACAGACCGTTCTCCCTGGAGGTGCCGTGCCCTCGTTCAGCTCCGCCGAGCGGGAGCGGATCACCGCCCGACTGCGTGCCGCCGGCGCCGAGCTTTTCGCCCGGCAGGGGCTTCGCAAAACCACGCTGGAGGACCTGACGGGCCCTGCCGGGATCTCCAAAGCCGGCTTCTACTCCTTCTTCGACAGCAAGGAGGCCCTCTTCCTGGACCTGATGCTGGAGCAGGCCGGGGAGATCGGGTCCCGGCTGACGGCGGCCGCCACCGGACCGTCCGACACCCGCGAGGGGATCGCCGCACTGCTGCGCGAGATCCTGACCGTGCTGGAGACCAACCCGCTCTACCGCCGCCTGCTCGCCAACCCCGAGGAGATGCGCGCGGTCCAGGCCCGGATGGGCGACGCGGAGGCCGACCGCGCGAGCCGGGCGCTGCTGCGGCCGCTGACCGACTTCATCGCCTCCGCCCAAAGCGAGGGCCGGATCGTCGACGCCGAGCCCGGGGCCGTCCTCGGCGTGCTGCGCACCGCCCTCCTGCCCGCCCTGCACCGCGACGAACTGGCCCCCGACACCTATGCCGCAACCATGGACCTGCTGATCCGCACGATCGCCGTCGGACTCACGGCGCCCGAGGCCACGAGCTAGCCGGTCGGCCGCTCCGGTCGCCTCCCATGCGGCCGGTCCGCCGCGGCGCGCTCCGTCCTCGGGACAGGCCGGTGGCGGCCTCCGGCTGCGGCGGTGCCGGCCGCCGCCACCGCGTTCCCGTCCGGCCGCCTCACCAGGGGACGGCGCCCTCGTCGTCGAAGAACCCGCCGCGCGGCCCGTCGTCGGGCAGGGTGGCGAGCCGGATCGCGATGGCCGCGCCCTGCTCCGGTGTCCGCGGCGCGTTGAAGCCGGTGAAGTCGGTCGCCACGTAGCCGGGGCAGGCGGCGTTGACGATGATGTCCGTGTCGGCCAGTCGGCGGGCGTACTGGGCCGTGATGCTGTTGAGCAGTGTCTTCGACGGCGCGTATGCGGCCATGATGGGGCCGGTCTGCAGCGTCAGCGAGCCCATGTTGCTCGACATGTTGACGATGCGCGGCGAAGGCGCGCGGCGCAGCAGCGGGAGCATCGCGTTCGTCACCCGGACGGCTCCGAACACGTTCGTGTCCAGGACCGTGCGGAGGACGTCGAGGTCGAGCGTCGTGGGGTCCTGTGCGCCGCCGTCGGTCCGGCCGGCGATGCCCGCGTTGTTGACGAGCACGTCGAGCCGTCCGGCCGTGCGCTCGATGCTCGCCGCAGCCGCGGCGGCGCTGGCGTCGGAGGTGACGTCGAGGGCGACCCCGAACGCGTCGACGCCCGCGGCCCTCAGGGCCTCGACGGCCGCCTCGCGCCCGGCCTCGTCGCGCGCGCCCACTGCCACTGTGCAGCCGATCGCCCCGAGCCCCCGTGCGATGGCGAAGCCGATCCCCTTGTTCGCGCCGGTCACCAGCGCGGTCTTCGTGTTGTTCACGCTGTCCATGCTGGGCGAGCCGTGCTCGCGCGTCCAAGACCGATTGGGCACGCTGTGATACTCGCCGGGTATCAGACGGTAGGCTGCGCCTGTGGACGATCTGGAGACCCGCGAGCTGCGGTACTTCGTCGCCGTCGCCGAGGAACTGCACTTCGGGCGCGCCGCCGGACGGCTCGGGATCGCGCAGCCGCCGCTGTCCCGTGCGATCCGCCGGCTGGAGCAGCGGCTCGGCGTCCGCCTCCTCGACCGGGACCGCCGCACAGTGGCGCTCACGGACGCCGGCAGGGTGCTCCTGCGGGAGTCCCGGGCGGCCCTCGACGCCGTCGCGGCCGCCGCACGCCGGACGCGGCGCGCCGGGGACGCCAAGCGGCCGCTGGTGCTCGCGACCAAGGCCGGGGCCTCCCACGAGCTGCTGCGGCGGCTCCTCGACGGCGTCGCCGGCGATCCCGGTGCGGCGCCGGTCGAGGTCCTGCTGTGCGAGGTCGGCGAGCAGGCGGGGCTGCTTCGCGGCGGGCACGCCGACGTGGCGCTCATGCACCGCCCGTTCGACGACCTCGCCGGGTTCGACACCGAGGTCCTCGACGTCGAAGGCCAGGTCGCGATCCTTCCCGCGCAGCATCCCCTCGCCGCACGCGGCCGGCTCACGATGGCGGAGGTCCAGAACGTAGCCGACCTGCCGATCGCCCGCTGGCCCCGGCTCGACGGTTCCTACCCGGACGGCCCCGGACCCGAGGTGCGCACCCAGTCGCAGCTCGCCCAACTCGTGGCGCTCGGCCGGACCCTGCTCGTCATCCCCGCCTCCAGCCGCGCCTGGCAGTGGCCCGAGCACGTCGCGGTGCCCGTCGTCGACGCGCCGCAGGTCACCACGGTCATCGCATGGCCGCCGAGCAGCCGCTCGCCGGCGGTCGCCTCCCTCGTCCGCGCAGCGGCCGGACTCCGCGGCACCCCGCCCGCCTCGACCGGCGACCGCACCCCGTCCGGCTAGACAGCCCCTGTGGAGACGGCCGCCGCCCGGTGCCAGGCGCGCCAGGCGAGCAGGGCGAAGGGCACGATCACCAGCAGGTCGGCGAGATAAGCCACCCATTCGAGACGAAGGGCACGGCCCAGCGGAAATGTGATGGCGGCCAAGCAGATCAGCGCGGCCACCCACCATGGCGACATCCGGGTCCACCAAAGGAGTATGCCGAATACGAACAGTGCCAACGGAAAAACCGGGCCCGGCAGCCAAAGCACGAGAAGGCTTTGCGGCGGGTAGTCGCCGAATCGCGCCAGCCCGGACCGTTCCGCCATGCCGAATACCCCTTCGAAGAACCCCTGCAGCCCGAAGGCGATGCTGCCGAACATCCCGATCAGCAGTACCAGCAGCCACAACCCGGCGATCCGGGGGATCCGCTCGCGCAACCGCTCGTATTCGCCCAGCAGTCCGTACACCCACGGCACCATTGCCAGCGCGATCAGAATTCCGCCGTTTACTCCGTAATGTCCGCCGGTCCAGAAGAACGGCGACGCGGCGAAGATCAGCGGGCCCAGGATGAGGGCCGCCGCCTGCAATCGTTGCACGAGCATGGCGGCAGAGTATGGGCGGTCCCACCGGCCCACAAGCGCACTCTCGGGCGCGGGCGTCATCCGGTTCGGAGCCTATCGGTTCGCGGTGGATCCGCCGCATGATGAGCCGGGACCGCGCCGGTCGATCAGCGCAGCCGCGCCTTCGCCCGCGCGAGGTTCACCCCGCTGGCGACGACGCCGATGTGGCTGAACGCCTGCGGGAAGTTGCCCATGAAATCCCCGGTCGAGGGATCGATCTGCTCGGAGAGCAGCCCCAGTGGGCTCGCCCGATCGCACAGCGACCGGTACAGCCGTTCGGCCTCCTCCACCCGGCCCTGCAGCGCGAGGTTGTCCACGAGCCAGAAGCTGCAGAGCACGAACGCGCCCTCGTCGCCGGGAAGCCCGTCGGTCGACGCTTCATGGAGGTACCGGTACAGCAGGCCGTCTCCGGCCGAGAGCCGGTCGGCGATCGCGGCCGCGGTGGCGACCGCGCGCGGGTGGTCGGCGGGGACCACCTGCCTGAGGGGGAGCGCGAGCAGGCTCGCGTCCAGGCCGCCGCTACCGTCGAGGTGTTCGCGGAAGGTCTGCGCGTCCTCGTCCCAGGACTCCTCCAGGACGAGCCGGCGCAGCTTGTCGGCGGACGCCCGCCAGGCCGCGATCGGTCCGGGCAGACCGAGCCGTTCACCCATCGCGGCGGCCCGGTCCGAAGCCACCTGGCACATGCCGGCCGAATAGGTGAACACCCTGCCCTCGCTGCGCACCTCCCAGATGCCCTGGTCCGGTTGCCGCCACGCCGCCCCCGCGGTGTCGGCGAGTCCACTCAGGCGGGCCCACATCTCCGGCTCCAGCGTGCCCCCGGCCTTCAGCCACTGGTCGGCGCAGTCCAGCACCTCGCCGTAGAGGTCGTGCTGGAGCTGGTCGGCGGCACCGTTGCCCCACCGCACCGGGGCGGAGCCCCGATAGCCCGCCAACTCGGTGTCCACGAGCTCGTCGGGCACCGCGCCGCCGTCGATGCGGTACATGATCCGCGGCGTCCGGCTCTGTTCGAAGGCGTCGAGGACCCACCCCAGGAAGCCGTCGGCTTCATCGGCGAAACCGATCCGGCGCAGCGCGAACACGGTGTAGGCCGCGTCGCGGATCCATGTGTAGCGGTAGTCCCAGTTGCGGACCCCGCCGATCGGAGCCGGCAGCGAGGACGTCGGCGCCGCGACCAGGGCGCCGTTGACCCAGTCGTCGCACAGTTTCAGGGTGATCGCCGCGCGCCGGACCAGCGCCTCCTCGGGGCCGCGGTAATCGAAGCGCGCCATCCACCGGCGCCACGCCTCGGCCGTGTCCAGCAGCATCCGCTCGGCGCCGACCCGGTGGTGGCGGCGCACGCGCCCCCAGGACAGCACCAGGTCCAGGCGCTCGCCGCGATGCAGCTCGTAGGTGCCGTCCAGGCCGCTGAGGGGGCGGTTCGAGCGCAGATGCAACCGCAGATCCGGCCGCCCCGCGACGTCCAGCTCCAGTCCGCCGGAAACCGGGCGCACCTGCGCGCCGCCGCGGGGGTGCATGGCCACGCGCAGGCGGACGTCGCCGTCCAGGACCACGGCGGAACGCACGAGCTCCGCTCGCTGTGCGGGTGCGTCGTCGGCGAGGTCGGCGCCCGAGCGCAGCGCCAGCGCGTCGGTGACGCGGACCCGGCCCGCGGGGCCCTCCAGTTCGGTGGCCAGGACCGCCGTGTCGGGCTCGTAGCGCTGCCGGGCCTGCACGACCACATCCGGCTGGACGGTGAAATGCCCGCCCCGCTCGCGATCCAGCAGGCCGCAGAACGGCGGTTCGGAGTCGAAGCGGGGCAGGCACAGCCACGGGACGGATCCGTCGAGGCCCACCAGCGCTGCGGTCGCGCCGTCGCCGATGAGACCGAGATCCTCCAGGGGCAGGTAGCCGTCGCGCCGGCGCACCGGCCGAAACGGCGGATCGGGATCCAGCATGCCGTCTCCGTTCCCAGCCGGTCCCCGCCGGACGCATACCGCGGTGCCAGGCCCGGCGGTGAGCGGGACCGCGATGACGTCCCCGCGACGCCGGAGCCGCTCCCCGAGTCGCGCGAAGCAGCAGGGCCGTGTTCGTCCCTGCCTGTGCAGTACCCGGCGCGGATCCGGGATAAGCCCGCCGCCGGCCGCTGCTCGGGGATCGTCCACCGCGGTCGATCGCATGCCGCCGGAACCCGGTAGGGCGGCTCAGCGGCCGCGGCCGCTGTCCTCGTCCTCCGGTTCGGCGGTCCGCTCGACTCCGCCCACGGGGACGCGGCGCAGCGCGATCACGGCCATGACCGCTGCGGCCGCCAAGACCGCGGCCCCGCTGGCCGCGGCGGCCTGCATGCCCTCGGTGAACGCCGCGAATGCGGTGGCCAGCAGTTCCCGCGCGGCCTCCGCCGGCAGGTGCTCGGCGACGGCCACCGCTCCGGGCAGCGTTTCCTGGGCGGCCTCGGCGACCTGGGGAGGGGCGTCGGCGGGGACCTCGGCGGCGACCGCGTCGCGGTAGACGCCCATCCCGATACTCCCGAGGATCGCGATGCCCAGAGCTCCGCCGAGTTCACCCGCCGACTCCGACAGGGAGGAGGCCATCCCGGCGCGTTCGGGCGGTGCCGAGGCGACGACCAGGTCGGTGCACACCGCGGCGATCGCGCCCATCCCGGCGCCGACCATGCCCACTCCGATGAGCAGCAGCCCGATGGATGTATCGGGGGTCACCTGGGTCAGCACCCCCATGCCCCCGGCCCCCGAGAGCAGAGCGGCCCCGACGATGTATCCCGTCCGAACCAGCCGGGTGGCCGCCACCGCCAGCATCGAGCCGATCGCCGACATGCACACCATCGGCAGCATCCACAACCCCGCCTCGATGGGACGCATGTCCAGCACCAGTTGCAGATACTGCGACACGAAGAACATGAACCCGACCAGTGCGAACACGCCGAGGACCACGGTCACCAGCGACGCGCTGAACGCGGAGTCGCGGAAGAGCCGCACGTCGATCAGGGGGTCGGCGAGGCGCAGCTGCCTGCGGACCAACCACACCCCCGCAGCGGCTCCCACCGCGACGGCCAGAGCCGCGGCCGCGTCGGGGCCTTCCTCGGCGACCCGCTTCACCGCGAAGACGAGCGGAATGATCGCGGCCAGCGACAGGGCCGCGCTGAGCAGGTCGAGCCGCCCTGCCTCCGGGTCGCGGTACTCGGGCAGCAGCAGCGGGCCGGCCAGCAGGAGTAGCAGCATCACCGGGACGCTGATGAGGAACACCGAGCCCCACCAGAAGAACTCCAGCAACACACCGCCGACGAGGGGACCCACGGCCGTTCCGCCGATGAATCCGACCGTCCACAGGCCGATGGCCACCTGGCGTTGCCGCGGGTCGGCGAACATGTTGCGGATCAGCGCCAGGGTGGCCGGCATCAACGTCGCGCCGGCGATCCCCAGTGCGGCACGTGCGGCGATGAGCATCTCGGGACTGGTCGCGAACGCCGAGGCCGCCGAGGCGAGGCCGAACCCGGCCGCACCGAGCAGCAGGAGCCGCCGGCGGCCGATCCGGTCGCCCAGCGTGCCCATCGTCACCAGCAGTCCGGCCAGCAGGAAGGTGTAGATGTCCATGATCCACAGCAGCTCGGCCGTGCTGGGCTCCAGGTCGGCCGCGAGCCGCGGTATCGCGAAGTTGAGGATCGTGACGCTCATCGCGATGAGCAGTACGGGCAGCATCAGTACGGCGAGCCCGGCCCATTCCCGGCGCCCTGCGAGGTCGGCCGCAGCCGACGGGGGTTCGGTCTTCATGGGCTCGACTCTGCGCGGCGCCGCGCACCGCGCGCGCACCGCCGGCGCACCGCGCGCTCACCGAGGGCGCGGCTGCGCCCGATCGTCGACCGGATCCGCCGGCGTGGGACCGAATCGGCGCGGTCGGCGATACTGGATGGCATGCGAGTGGGAATCCTCGGCCCGACCGAGGTGCGCTCCGAGGAGGGGACCCTCCTGGGGGTGGGCGGCGTCCGCGGCAGGGCCGTGCTCGCCGTCCTCGCCTTGGACGCCGGGCGCCCGGTGCCCAAGGAGCGGCTGATCGACGGCGTCTACGGCCAGTCCCCGCCCGCCGGTGCCGACAACGCCCTGCAGTCGCAGATCTCCCGACTGCGCGGCGCCTTGCGCAGCGGTTCGGTCCCCGGGCCGGTGGAGTCGCACCCGGCCGGCTACCGGCTGGCGATCGACCCGCTCGATGTCGACGCGCACCGGTTCGAAGACCTGGCGGCACGCGGACACGAAGCGCTGGCCGCCGAAGACCACGGCCGCGCGGTGCTTCTGCTCGACGAAGCGCTGAGTCAGTGGCGGGGGCCTGCGCTCGTCGACGTCGCCGCCGCCTCGTTCGCCGAAGCCGCCGCTCAGCGGTTGGCGGAGTTGCGGCTGGGTGCGGTGGAGAGCCGGATCGAGGCGCGGCTGGCGCTCGGCGAGGGCGGGGCGCCGGTGGGCGAGCTGTTCGAACTCGTCGCCGACCACCCGCTGCGCGAGCGGCTGCGCGGCCTGCTGATGCGAGCGCTGCAGGCAGGGGGCCGCCAGGCCGAGGCCCTGGCGGTCTTCGAGCAGGGGCGGGCCCGCCTCGCCGAGGAACTGGGTGCCGACCCGTCGCCGGAGCTGGCGCGCCTCCACACCGCGATCCTGCGCGGCGAGGAGACCGCTCCGCCCGCGCGGCCCCGCGAGCGTGTGTCGGCGTCCCAGGCGACCGGCGCACGGCCGCTGCGGGCGCTTCCCGCCCAACTCACCGGGTTCGTCCCGGGCGGCGGCCCCGAGCAGGGGCCCGAGGGCGTCCGTGCCAAGCTGCGCGCCTCGCGCCTGGTGACGCTCACGGGGCCGGGCGGCGTCGGCAAGACCCGGCTGGCTTTGGAGGCGGCGGCACTGGAGCCCGGCGAGATCTGCTTCGTCGAACTCGCGCGCACCGAGAGCGGCGGCGACGTGCCGCAGGCGGTGCTCACCGCACTGGGCATCCGCGAGTCGGGACTGGTCTCCTCGCCTGTACCCGACGGCGGCCCGCCGCGCGCGGATCCGTCGGCGCGGTTGGCCGCGGCGCTGGCCGATCGTGCGCTGCTGCTCGTTTTGGACAACTGCGAGCACGTGCTGGCCGCGGCGGCCGAGCTCGCGGCGCGGCTGCTGGAGGAATGCCCCCGGTTGCGCATCCTGGCCACCAGCCAGGAGACCCTGCGGATCACCGGTGAGCGGGTGCACCCGGTCGCGCCCCTGGCGCTTCCGCCCGAGAACGCCGGCGCCGAGGAGGCGATCGGCTACCCCTCCGTCCGCCTGTTCGCGGAACGCGCGGCGGCCGCGCAGCCGGGTTTCGCGGTCGACGACGGCAACGCGGCCGACGTCGTCGCCGTCTGCCGGGCGCTGGACGGTCTCCCCCTCGCCATCGAACTGGCCGCGGCACGCGCCCGCGCCCTGCCGCCCGCCGAGATCGCCCGCCGCCTCGACGACCGCTTCGCCCTGCTGGGCCGCGGAAACCGGGCCGCCCCGGCCAAGCAGCAGACGCTGCGCGCGGTGGCCGCATGGAGCTGGGGACTGCTGGACGAGGCGGAGCAGCGGCTCGCGCGGCGGTTCGCCGCGTTCTCCGGCGGCGCCGATCTGGCGGCCGTCAGCGCCGTATGCGATCCGGGCGGCGAGGTCGCCGACACACTCACCGGTCTCGTGGAGAAATCCTTCGTCGAGGCCGTCGACGGCGGCCGGCGGTATCGGATGCTGGCCACCATCCGCGAGTTCGCGGTGGAGCGCCTGGTCGAGGCGGGTGAGGAGCAGCGGGTGGGCCGCGCCCACGCCGACCACTACCGCGAGCTGGCCGAGGCGGCCGATCGCGCGCTGCTCGGGCCGGCCCAGGCCGAACAGCTCGCCCGGCTCTCCGAGGACCACGGAAACCTGACCGCGGCGCTGCGCTGGACCGTCGAGCACGACGCCGCCGCCGCGCTGCGGCTTCAGGCGGCCCTGTCCTCCTACTGGTGGCTGCGCGGACTCCACGACGAGGGAGCGCCGCTGGCGGCCGCCCTGCTGGAGCGCATCGACGCCCGGGAGCCGCGCCGAGCGCCCGAGGACTTCCTGCTGTGTGTGGCCAACGCGACCGCGGACGGGGCGGTGGTGCCCGGCGACCGGATCGACGCAGCGGTGGAGATCGCCGAGGGAGTCGCGCCGCCGCTGCGGCGCCCGCTGCTCGCGCTGCTGTGGCCGGCTTGCGCCGGACAGGCGGGCCGCTCGGCGGGCATCGGCGCCTTCCTCGAACGCTGCCGGACGGCCGAGGAACCGTGGGTGCGCGCGGCCGCCGACGTCGCCGAGGGGTACCTGCGCTACTTCGGAGGCGACTCCCGGCGAGCCGAGGCCGCCTTCACCTCGGGCCTGGCCGGATTCCGCGCGGCGGGCGACCGATGGGGCGCGGTGCAGGCGCTTTCCGGGCTCGCCGGCATCGCCTCGTGGCAGGGCGATCTGGAGCGCACCACCGCTCTGACCGGTGAGGCGCTGGAGATCACACAGCGGCTGGGCGCCCGCGAAGACAGCGCCGACCTGGTACGTCTGCGCGCCGAGGCGCTCCTGCACAACGGCGATCCCGCGGCCGCGCGCCCGGAGTTCGAACAGGCGGCCGAGCTCGCCCGGCAGAGCGCGGCCGCCGAGATTCTGGCGGCGGCCCGCTACGGACTCGCCGAAGCGTACCGGCAGCAGGGCGACCGCATCGCGGCTCGGCGGATGTGCGAGTGGGCCCGGCAGGCGGCCCCGCCGGGCGGCCCGGGGGCCGCGGCGGTACGCGCGCAGCGCGGCCTGGTGGAGCTGGGGCGGCTCGCCGCGGCAGAGGGCGATTCCGCGCAGGCCCGCAGCTGGTACCGGCGCGCGTTCGCCGGCGACCCGAGCCGCTGGTACCCGCCGCAGCGGACCCTCGCGGCCGATGTCCTGGCCCAGGCCGCTCTGGAGGACGGAAACGCCGAGCGCGCCGCCCGGCTCCTGGGCGCATCCGCCGCTCTGCGGGGCGGCAGCGCCGCGCACACCCTCGACGCGGCCCGCACCGCCGAGGCCGCCCGCGCCCGGCTGGGGGAGGCCGCCTACGCTGCCGCCTACCGGCACGGAAGCCGCATGTCGCCCCCGCAGGCCCTTACCGAGATCGCCAAGGCGCTGTCCGACCACGTCACCTGACCGCCGCCGCGCGCTATCGGGACGGGGTGCGGCGTGTGCTCTCGGCGCAACCGGTCCCGACCTGTGGGGCGGCAGCGCAGGGCCGTGCCCAGGGCCGCGGGCCGGGCGGCCGCGAAACCGCCGGCCAGGAAGCGAGCTGGGCGGGCGACCCCTCAGGCCGGCGAGGCGGTGACGATGCGGAAAGGCAGTCCCGCCACGCTGTGGGTCCGGGCATCGGCGAAGCCTGCCGCGGTGAGCATCCGATCGTAGGTCTCCTGGGAATGGACCTCCCCTTCGTAGGTCCAGGCCAGCATCAGCACCGAGAACAGGTGGGACGCCGCTTCCGCTTCTGGTGAGGCGTCCTCGGAGACGGTGAAGCCCACGAGTCCCAGCCGGCCGTCGGGCTTGAGCACGGACCGGGCGCGTTCCAGCAGCCGCGTGGCCCGATCGGCGGAGAAGTGGTGCAGAACGTTGGTGATGAGAACCAGGTCGTAGGGACCGCCCAGAGGCACCTCGAACATGTCACCGGCGATCTGGCTCATCCGGTCGGCGACACCCGCGCGTACGGCCTCCTCTTGGGTGTAGGGCAGCACGCTGTCCCAGTCGAGCGCCCAGATCCGCGCCTGCGGATACCTCTGGGCGACGGTGCATCCGTATACCCCGTGTCCGCAGGCGACGTCGAGTACGTCCAACGTGTCGCGGCCCTTCGCCCAATCGGTGAGCGCCTCGGCCAGCGTCGACGCGGTCGGGCGGGCGACGACCGGGGCATAGCTGGCGAAGTGCTGCCAGTACCCGTATTCCGGGGTCTCCGCATGTTCGTCCATGACCGTTCCGCCCTTGCGGACCGCCTCCGGCAGCCGCTTGAGCGCGTCCCATTCCCAGTCGCTGGCGAAGACGTGCACCATGTCGCCCACATACTGGGGACTCTCCGGATCCAGGAGCTCCGCGCCTCCGGGGGCAAGGAAGTACTCGTCCCCCCGCTTCTCCACGAGCCGGAGGGCGGCGAGGGCATTCAGCAGGATTCGCATGCCCCGCGGTTCGGTGCCGGTCTTGGCGGCCACGGAAGCTGCGGAGTCTCCCCTGATCAGATGCGGAAAGACACCGAGTTCGATTCCCGTGCGGAGCAGGCTGGTGTCCTTGTAGACGCGCATCATGGCAAACAGCGATTCGCGGGTGATGAAAGGCGTTTCAGTAGCGTCCATTGGCCGTCCGATCCGGTCGCGTGGCGATGAGGGGCCGCCCCGCGAAGTTCTCCGGGTTTCGGCGGGGCCGTGGTAGTAGGGCGAGCGGTCGTCGAACGCTCGGCTCCTCCCCACCACCGTCCATCGCCCTCCTGGAGAGCGGCTCGAAACCGGCTTGACCCGTCCTCTCGCCGACCGCCGGCTCTTGAGCGGGAATCGATCGGGCCTCAAGGCGCGGCTGTGATCGTCGAGTAGACGACCAGGCCGTACCGCGTCGCACCCGGATCGGGAGTGAAAATGGAAATAGACGACTGCCGCATCTGCGGCAACCGAACGCTGATCCCCTTGCTCGACCTCGGTCCCCAGGCGGTCACCAGCATTTTCCCGGCCAGCAGGAGCGAGGCTCTGGAAATCCCGAAGGTTCCCCTGGAGCTCGTGAAGTGCTCACCCGACGGGTGTGGACTTGTGCAGCTGCGCCACACTGCGGACTTCTCGCTGATGTACGGTGATCACTACGGCTACCGATCCGGCATCCGCAACTTCATGATCCAGCACTTGGCCGGAAAAGTCGCCGACGCGACCAAGCGGGTGGATCTCGAAGCCGGCGACGTGGTCGTCGACATCGGCAGCAATGACGGGACACTACTGCACGCTTATCCGGAGATCGGCCTAACCCGTGTCGGCATCGACCCCAGCGGTGGGAAGTTCCGAGAATCGTATCCGGCGGACGCCGATCTGATCGCGGACTTCTTCGACCAGAAGCTCTTCACCGATCGGTACGGGGATCGCAAGGCGAAGATCGTCACGTCTTTCGGGATGTTCTACGACCTCCCGCGTCCGATGACGTTCATGCAGGACGTGTACGACATCCTGGACGACGACGGCATCTGGGCCATGGAGCAGAGCTACATGCCCGCGATGCTCGACGCAGACGCCTACGACGTCATGTGCCACGAGCATCTGGAGTATTACGCGCTCCAGCAGATCGAATGGATGGCCGAGCGTGTGGGTCTGGGCGTCATCAGCGCCGAGATCACCTCCATCTACGGAGGCAGCCTGTATGTGACGCTGGCGAAGCGGCCGGAGCGGCACGACATCGACGAGCAGGGCATCGAGCGCATCAGGGCGGCCGAAAAGGCGGCCATGCTGCACACCATGGCTCCGTACGAGGAATTCGCCAAGCGCGTTCCCGAGTCCCGTGACCGCCTGATCGACTACCTGGCCGATTCCCGCAGGTCCGGCAGGCGCACCGTGGGCTACGGCGCGTCGACCAAGGGCAACGTAATCCTCCAGTACTGCGGGCTGGGAGAGGACGAACTCACCGTGATCGGCGAACCGAACGAGGAGAAGCACGGCTGCTTCACTCCAGGAACCGGGATTCCGATCGTCTCCGAGGAGGCGGCCAAGGCACTCAACCCCGACCAGCTCCTGGTACTGCCATGGATCTATCGCGAGGGCTTCATCGAGAGGGAGCACAGCTTCACCCAGGCCGGCGGCAAGCTGGTCTTCCCACTCCCGCGTCTCGATGTCGTCTGACCATGGGCGTGGGTCGACGCAGCCGGTATTCGCACATTCGCCGCCAACAAGCAGGGGCCAGGGCATGACAGAGAACTCGCCGAAATCGACTGCCGACACCACCATGACCGCCGAAGAGCTCCGGGTCGAAGGAGCGTTCGCCTTCACGCCGCAGGTCTTCCCCGACGACCGGGGATACTTCCTTGCCCCCTTCCAGGAGCCGGCGTTCACCGAAGTGCTGGGACACGGCCTGTTCCAGGTAGCTCAGGCGAACCACAGCCGTTCCCGCCGCGGAGTGGTACGGGGTGTGCACTATACGGTGGCTCCTCCCGGGTCGGCGAAGTATGTGCACTGCATGCGCGGGCGCTCGCTCGACATCGTCGTCGACATCCGCGTCGGTTCACCGACCTACGGCCGCTGGGACGCGGTACTGCTGGACCAGGCGGACTTTCGTGCCGTCTACCTGCCCCTCGGAGTCGGGCACGCGTTCATCGCTCTGGAGGACGACACGGTGATGTCCTACTTCATCTCCAGTAGCTACGTCCCCGAGTACGAGCTGGCCGTCGACGCTTTCGATCCGGCCCTCGGGCTGCCCGTGCCCGAGGACATCACGCCCATCCGCTCCCCCCGGGACACGGTCGCGCCGAAGCTGGCCGAGGCGCGGGAGCAGAACCGGCTACCGCACTACACGGAATGCAAGCGCTTGGAAGCGGACCTCTACGCCGGATCCGGGTCCTGAGGCACCTCGCCGAGTCGTCGGCCCGCGCAGCCGGGGCGGAGGAGATCCGCCCCGGCTCGGTCTTTCCCGGACTCAGCCGGGGAGTGCCTGGACGGTCAGAGGTTCCCACCACGTCCTGTTCTCCCGGTACCAGTCGACGGTCGCGGCGATACCGCCCTCGAAATCGATGCGAGGGACGTAACCCAGCTCCGCGGTGGTGTTCTCGATGCTCAACGAGTAGCGCATGTCGTGCCCGGCCCGATCGGCCGTGTACTCGACTTTCGACCAGTCCTGCCCGCAGGCGTCCAGCAGGAGCTCCGTCAGGCGCCGGTTGGACATCTCCGTTCCGCCGCCGATGTGGTAAACGCCGCCGGCACGGCCTTTCACGGCGGCCGACGCGATCCCTTTGCAGTGGTCGTCGACGTGGAGCCAGTCCCGGACATTGCTGCCGTCCCCGTACAGCGGGACCGAAGCCCCGTCGAGGAGGCGGGTGATGAACAGGGGGATGATCTTCTCCGGGAACTGGTAGGGGCCGTATGTGTTGGACCCGCGCGTGGTGACCACATCCAGGCCGTGCGTGCGATGGAACGCCCGTGCCAGCAGATCGGCGGCCGCCTTCGACGCTGCGTAGGGCGAGTTGGGCCGTAACGGGCTGCTCTCCGTGAACGTCCCGGTTGTGATCGACCCGTAGACCTCGTCGGTCGATACGTGGACGAAGCGCTGTACGCCGTGCCGCAGTGCGGCGTCCAGCAGTACCTGGCTTCCCAGGACGTTCGTGGAGACGAACGCGCCCGAATCGGGGATGGACCGGTCCACGTGCGATTCGGCGGCGAAGTGGATCACAAGTCGGTGGCCGGGCATGATCTCGTCCACGGTCCGCTTGTCGCAGATGTCGCCTTCGACGAAGGAAAGCCGGGAGTCGGCGGCCGCCGGGCCGAGGTTTTCACGGTTTCCGGCATAGGTGAGTTTGTCCAGCACTGTCACGGGCGAATCGGGAAGGTCCGGGTAATTCCCCGAGAGAAGGGAGCGTACGAAATGCGAGCCGATGAAACCGGCTCCACCGGTGACGAGGATCATCGAATCTCCAAGAGGTAAGACATGCTCTCTCGACGCGGGGGCTGAAGCGCGACAGGGAACCGGATGGGGAACCGCGGGGAAGGTAGCAAGCGCCTTCGTGATTCCACTCGGCGCAGAGCATTTCAGAAGCCGGGGCGCCGCCGCGGCCGTGTCACCGGTCCAGCCAGGGCCCGTGTACCTGCCGCGAGATTCCGCCCATTGCGGTGTGTGCGGAAGTAAGCTTTTCAGTCGGTTCTCGACAGGCGCTGGAACGGGGATGGAAGTGGAATGGTGCCCGAGTGTGCCTGGCTCGCCGGATCTCGCCGGTCGGCGGAGTAAAAGGGTAGGGCCTGCGCCGTCGGTGGCATGTCGGGCGTTCAGTCGCGATCGATTGATTCGGGGAGCGGGGCGAGCCTATCGCCGGTTATATTGGATCGGACGGGCCGCATACCAGTTCAGGGTTGGCTGTGAACAGACGGGACGCCGCAGAAATATGTCATCGGCAATTCTTCGCCATGAGTCAGGGAGGGTTTTCCGCCTTCGCGGAGCTGGTGCACGCGGAGGGCGCCAATCGGATGGCGGTGCAGGAGCCCCTGGTCTGCCGCGGCCGCGGGCCGGCGGCCTTCCACGCGACGAGCACCCTGTTGCGTGCCGTTTTCGCCGGTCTGACCTGGGACGTCCACGAGGTCGTCGCCGATGGTGATCTCGTCGTCGCCCACGCGACGATGTCCGGTCGGCAGGTGGGGACGTTCTTCAGCTATGACGAACGAGGCGCCGTCCGCACCGCCTTTCCGTCGACCGGTAGGCGCTTCTCGGTCACCCAGACCCACTGGTGGCGATTGGCCGATGGCGTCGTCTACGAGCACTGGGCCAACCGCGACGATCTCGCTCTGGGCCTTCAACTCGGCTGGGTGCGCCCTTCTCTGCGCTACGCCGCGCGTATGGCCCTGGCGATGACGGCCGCCCGGCGGGCCGAGTCCCGCAACGGAGGTCCGCTACCCGGCGGCCACCGGCCGTGAAGTCGCGCCGTCCGCGGAGCCCGGAGGACACAGCGGACGGCGCACGGGGAGGCGGTGGAAAGCCTCAACCGGATGCCGGCTCATCGAGCCGGAGAGCCCCGGAGTTCAGGGCGGCGAGCAGGGTCCTGCATTGCACGTTCAGGTAGTGGCTGTGCGCGGCCAGGGAGTTAAGTTGGCCCGGCGTCACCCATGTGTAGCCGGGCGGGGCCTGGAGCGGTGCTTCGTGTCCGTCGGCTTCGACGAAGAGGTAGTCGCTCTCGGCGTTGAGGAAGCGGCCTCCCTCCTCCGAATGCAGGGCCTTGTAGGGGACGCGTCCGCGGGAGGCGACCAGGTCCAGGAAGCGCGGACGGGCCGAGTCGGGGACAGGGGCCCAGTTCTCCGGCGTGCACTGCACCGTCGGCCCGAGTTCCACAGTGTCCAGGAAGCCCGGTTCCGCCCTGGCGTGCACGAGCACGTGCGGAGCGCCGCCGAACGAGCGGAAGACGAACGCCGTCACCCCGGTTCCGGTCGGTTCGAACAAGGGCTGGGACCACGCGGCGACCTCCCTGTTGCCGGCCTCCACGGAGACGGCGACAACCTGGAAATAGCGACCGTCGGGTCGGCGCAGCACGTGCTCGCCGCGTTCCCATCCCTCGACCTCGGCCAGAGGGAGCAGTTCGGCCTCGACCTCGCGCTGGGAGCGTTCGGCGGAGATCCACGCCAGCAACTCGGCGTCGGAGTGGAGCGCGCGGGCGCCGCTGCCGTCCAAGTCCATGGGAAGGCAGGCGATCACCGTGCGCGCATCCATATTGACCACGTTGTCCAGCCGCAGAAGCTCGCCGATCTGGCCTAAAGTCAACCAGCGGAAGTCGTCGTCCTCCGGAACGTCGCCGATGGCTTCGACCAGCATGTTCCGGTTCTTCTTGCGGAAGAACCAGGAACCGTGCTCCGACTGCAGCGTATCGGTGAGCACTCTGCCTTTATCCGAATCGACGAAATAATCAAGGTACTTGACGCCGGTTCCCCGGTGAACCTTCAGGTAGTTGCTCCTGGTGGCCTGCACCGTGGGCGAAACCTGCACGATGTTGCGGTTCCCCGGTTCCATTTTCGCCTGCATGAGAAAATGCAGGACACCATCGAACTCCTTGACCAGGATCCCCAGGATCCCGGACTCCGGCTGCCGGATTATCGGCTGCTGCCAGTATCGGAAATGCGCGTCGTCGGAGCGGACCGAAAGGCCCTCGACAGAGAAGAACCGGCCGGTGCTGTGCACGAGATTTCCGGTGCTCTCCGCGAAGGACCAGCCGTCCAGGTCCTTGAAGGCCACCCGGTGTACCGTGAAGCGATTCGCGGCAGCACGGTCGGCGAGCCACCCGGGAACGTCTGCCGTCGCCATGTCGCGGCCGTCGCCGGTGCGGCGGGCCGAGGAGGCCAGGCGTGCCGCGAGCGCCGGGCCATCCTTCCGTGGTCGGAGTGGCGGGTCGTCCATCATGCTGCGCTGTCCCCTTCCGGCGGCGGGAGCGGTTCTCAAAGGGAGGCCAGTACCCCGCGCAACGTGCTGATGGTCCTCTCCTGCACGGATTCCGGGAGCGAGGGGTACATCGGCAACGAGAAGATCTGCGTGGCCAGCTTCTCGGTGACGGGCAGAGAACCGGGGGCATAGCCGAGATGCTCGAATCCCGACATGGTGTGGACGGGCCAGGGGTAGCTGACGTTCAGCGAAATGCCTTCGGCGCTCAGCGCTTCGAGGACAGCATCACGCCGGGCGTGGCGCACGACGTAGACGTAATACACGTGGTCGTTGCCCGCGACGGTCCTGGGCAGCAGAAGTCCGCCGGTTTCGGTCAGGTCCGCAAGCGCCTCCTCGTAGCGGCGGGCGACGGCTTGCCGGCCGGCGATGTAGGAGTCCAAGCGCCCCAGCTTGCGCAGCAGGATCTCGGCCTGCACCTCATCGAGCCGCGAGTTGTGCCCGGGCGAACGTACGACGTAGTAGACCTTCTCCATCCCGTAGTAGCGCAACTGGCGCAGCGCTGCAGCGGTCCCTTCGTCGGACGTGACGACCGCCCCGCCGTCGCCGTAACCGCCCAGGACCTTGGTGGGATAGAAGGAGAACGCGGCGGCGTCGCCCATCGTCCCCGCCAGCTGCCCCTTGTAGTGCGCACCGTGGGACTGGGCGCAGTCCTCGAGGATCTTCAGGCCGTGCTCCTCGGCGAGCCGTTGCAGCGGGGCCATGTCGACACACTGCCCGTACAGGTGCACGGGCAGCAGGGCCTTGGTGCGGGGAGTGATGGCGGCGGAGACCTTTCCGACGTCCATCAGGAAGTCGTCTTCGTTGACGTCGACGAACACCGGCGTGGCCCCGGTACCGACGATGCCCACCACGGTCGGCGCCGCCGTGTTCGAGACGGTGATGACCTCGTCGCCCGGACCGACGCCCAGGGCCTGCAAGCCGAGTTTCACGGCGTTCGTCCCATTGTCGACGCCGACACAGAACCGCGCGCCGTGGTAGTCCGCGAACGCCTCCTCGAAAGCGCGGACGCTCGCCCCGAGGATGAGCTGCCCCGAGGCGAAGACCTTTTCGACTGCGGCGAGAATGTCGTCCTTCTCCTTCTCGTACTCCGGCAGGTAGTCCCAAACGCGAATGGTCATTGCACTCTCCCTCGTGCGGGTTCTGTGGTTCAAAGCCGGGCAAGTTCCTCGAGATCGCCGACGAGCTCAAGCGGAAGCGGACGCTCCTCCTCACTCCTGGCGAGCCCGAGCGCGGCGGTCCGATACGCATGGCCCTGGACGACCGTCTCGATCGCGTCCACGATCCGTTCGTCGGGATCGGATTGGACGTCGACCTGGACTCCCGCCCCCGAGGCGACGATGCGCTCGGCATTGTGGAAGGGGGGATCGCCCATGGCGCGCGGAGGAGTGAGGATCTGGGGGACACCGTGAGCCAGGGACGTGCCGACGGTTCCCGTGCCGCCGTGGCTGATGATCGCGTCGCAACTCGGTAGGAACAGCTCCAGCGGCACGTTCTCCGCGAGGCGGATGTTGTCCGGGAGGTCACCGAGCAGCTTCGCACCGCCTTGGGGGACCGCCGCGATGACGTCGACGTCCATCCGGCTGAGCAGCTCGGCGAACCGCTGCACGGGAGACAGGTTGCCGGTCATCCACAGGTACGAGCTGCCGACGGTGAGAGCGACCCGCGGTCTCTGCGATCGCCGGTACATCCACTCCTGCAACCGCCCGCTGCCGTTGTAGGGAATGAATCGAACCGGCAGATAGGTGCGGTCCGCGGGAAGATCCACCTGCAGGACCGGCGGACACGGGTCGACGGTCGCGTGCCCGTCGGGCCGTACGTCGTCCACGCCGTACTCGCGGTAGAGCGCCAAGAGGCTGTCCCGCTCCATCTCGCGCCAGCCCTTGATGCCGGCTTCGAAGTCCGGTCCGGAGAACTGATGGCGAACGCTGGGAATCCCCAACACCTCAGCCACCAGATGCGCGGCGTAACTCTGCCATTCGAAGACGATGAGATCGGGTCTCCAGTCGCGGCAGAGGTCGAGGAGGCCCCCCGTCATCTGCTCCGCAGAGTCCGCGAACAGCGAGAGCGCGATCCGGATGTGGTGCCTGTTCTCCGCGTCACTCGGCCGCGTGGCCTCGCCCCCGGTCCCCTCGGCGGGTCCCACGGCCGCTTGGGACTTCTGGGCCTCGCGGCGCCTGTCCGCGTCGATCTCGGTATCAGGACCGACGACCGCCGAGGTGAGGCCGGCCGCCTGGACGAACGGCGCGAGCCGCGGCTGATGCGCTACGCGCACGTCGTGGCCGGCGGCGCGCAGCGCCCACGCCGTGGGAACCAGGGGAAAGAAATGGGAAGGCTGCAGGGCCGCACTCAGTAGAACGCGCATACCAAGTCCTCGGGTCGTGGAAACACGTGGTGGCGCCAGGCGGGCTCAATTTTCCAGGAGGCGGCACCGGGCGACGCACGGAGAATGGGAAACGGTAAGAAACCGGGTACGGTACTCAGCATGCCGGTGTGGTCTCGAAGGGTGCTCGAAGTCCAGTGGAATTTGGTGCCCCCTGCCTAGTGGAAACCATAGCCCTCTGTTACCGTATTTTGCGCCTCGCTGTGGTATTGCCAAATATTTGGGGTGCCGGCGGGTGCCTTCCGTCCTGTGGATGAGATCGGCGCTCGCAAACCGATGGACGATTTTCCAGGAGGAACCTGGTGCGTGGAATAATCCTCGCCGGGGGGACGGGATCGCGCCTGTGGCCGATCACCCGAGCGATGTCCAAGCAGCTTATGCCGGTCTTCGACAAGCCGATGATCTACTATCCGCTCACCACGCTGATGATGGCAGGAATCGATGAGATCCTCATAGTCACGACCCCCTCGGAGCAGGGCCAGTTCCGCCGGCTTCTCGGTGACGGATCGCATCTGGGAATCTCGCTCCAGTATGCCGGACAGGATACGCCGGCCGGAATCGCAGATGCTTTCCTCATCGGTGCGGAATTCATCGGAGACGAGGCGGTGGCCCTGATCCTCGGAGACAACATCTTCTTCGGTGTGGGGCTCGGCCAGCAATTGCGCGGCCAGGTTCCCGGAGACGGCGGCCGCGTCTTCGCCTATCCGGTCGCCAATCCCGAAGGGTATGCGGTCGTGGAGTTCGACCTCGACCACCGTGTGCTGTCACTTGAGGAGAAACCGGAGAAGCCGAGGTCCCGCTACGCGGTTCCAGGGCTGTACTTCTACGGCCCCGATGTCGTGGACGTCGCCAAGAGCCTCAAACCGAGTGCCCGCGGAGAGCTGGAGATCACCGATGTGAACGCCGCCTACCTCGCGGAGGGGCGGTTGACGGTCACCACCCTCGGACGGGGAGCCGCCTGGCTGGACACGGGAACATTCACCTCCCTGGTGCAGGCCGCCGAGTTCGTGCGTGTCATCGAAGAGCGCCAGGGCATGAAGATCGGCTGCGTCGAAGAAGTCGCGTGGCGCCAGGGGCTCATCGACGACCGGCGGTTGCGCGAATTGGCTGAGCCGCTGCTCAAAAGCGGATACGGGCACTACCTCCTCGACCTCATCGAGACCGACTCCGGGCTCGGGGTCTCCTCGGCCGCAGCGGTTCAGTGAAAGCCGCCCGCCGAACCAGGCGGCCGGAACGGGTCGGTCCCCGCCGGAGCTCCGGCGGGGACCGAGTCGGTGAGGCTGAAAACCCTCACGTGGACCCTCAGTCCGCCCGGCGCACGACCATCGCCGAGTTGAAACCCCCGTGTCCGCGGGCCAGTACCACGGCGGTGTCCAGTTCGGCCTCCCGGGCATCGCCCACGACGAGGTCCATGCCGTACTCAGGCGCTGGACGCCGCACGTTGACGGTCGGCGGAATGACTCCGTCGCGAAGAGCGAGCAGCGCGGTGGCGAGGTCGACGGCCGAGCCGCCGGAGTAGAGCCGTCCGGTGGCCGACTTCGGTGCGGTGACCGGGACGGGCGTGGCGCGCGTTCGGAACGCCGCGGCGATGGCTTCGGCCTCCTGGCGGTCGGCCTCCGGCGTGCCCGCACCGTCGGCGAAGACGACGTCCACCTCGTCCGCAGCAATGCCGGCGTCGGCGAGCGCCTGCTCGACGCATCGGCGCAAGCCGGGTTCACGCCCCGAACCGGGCTTGGGGTCGAAGGTCGCGGCGTATCCGGCGATAGTCCCGTAGGAGCGGTTGAGCCCGCGCTCCGCTGCGGTGTCGGCGTCCTCCAGGACCAGGATGGCTCCCCCTTCGCCCGGTACGTATCCGCATGCGTTTTCGTCGAAGGGGAGGTAGGCCGCATCCGGGGATTCGCACGTGCTGAGATCCTCCCGAGTCGACTGCGCGACCCAGCCCCACGGACACAGAGAGGCGTCTACGCCTCCGGTGAGGACCAAGCCGACGCCGTTGCGCACATGCCGGCGCGCCTGGGCGGCTGCGTCGAGCCCGCCGGCCTGCTCGGTGACGAGCACACCGCCTGGGCCGCGCATTCCGTTGCGAATCGAGATCTGACCCGAGTTGACGGCGTAGAACCAGGCGAACGACTGATAGGCGCTGACGTGCTCGGGGCCCTTGCTCCACAGCTTCTCCAGCTCACGCTGGCCGAACTCGAAACCCCCGGAAGCGCTCGCGGTGACGACGCCCATATCGAATTCGGAAAGCTCCGAGGGTTCGACCTCCGCATCGGCCAGGGCCCAGTCGGCGGCCACCAGCGCGAGCTGCGTCAGCCGGTCGGTCTGGGGTATAAGACGGCCGGGCAGGTGCGACTTCGGGTCGAAGCCGGGCACCTCCCCTGCCAGCCGGGAGGGGTAGGCTGAGGCGTCGAATGCGCTGATCGGACCGATGCCGTTCTCTCCCGCTACCGTCGCCTTCCAGTAGTCGGCGATGCCCAATCCGGTGGGGGCGACAATGCTCATCCCCGTCACCGCTGTTCGGCCGGTCATGCGACCCCCTCTGGAGTTGTGAGGACCATTGCGGATTGGAAACCTCCGAACCCGCTCCCTACGGTCAGGACCGTGCTGGTCGACTGCTCGCGCGCGTGAAGCGGGATGTAGTCGAGGTCGCATTCCGGATCGGGCTCGTGCAGATTGGCGGTGGGCGGGAGCAGGTTGTGTTCGATCGCCAGAGCAGAGGCCGCGATTTCGATCGAGCCGATCGCGCCGAGAGAGTGCCCGATCATCGACTTGATCGAACTCACCGGCGTGCGATAGGCGTGATCGCCGAGACTCCTCTTGAACGCGGAGGTCTCATGGCGGTCGTTCTGCTTCGTTCCCGAGCCGTGCGCATTGATGTAGTCGATGTCGGTCGGATCGACTCGCGCTTCGCCGAGTGCCGCGCTGATCGCCTCGGCCATTTCCCGGCCGTCGGGGCGCAGACCGGTCATATGGAAGGCGTTGCACCGGGAGGCGACTCCGGAGATCTCCGCGTAGATGTGGGCGCCGCGGCGCATGGCGTGGTCGCGGTCCTCCAGGACGAACATCGCCGCTCCCTCGCCGAGGACGAATCCGTCCCGGCCCCTGTCGAATGGGCGGGAGGCCTGCTCAGGAGCCTGGTTGTTGGGTGTAGTGGCCTTGATGGCGTCGAAGCAGGCAGAGGTGATCGGTGAGATCGGCGCGTCCGTGGCGCCGGCGAGCATGATGTCCGCCGAGCCTTCACGGATGGCGCCGACGGCGTGGCCGACCGAGTCCAGTCCCGAGGTGCATCCGGTCGAGACGAGGCTGACGGGGCCTTCAGCTCCCGCACGCCAGGCCGTCTCCCTGGCGATCGAGCTGGGCACGAGGTAGTCGAAGAGGTGGGGGACGCCGTAGGTGTGGTCGACCAGCCACCGGCGCCCCGAGTCGCTGACGACGGAGTATTCCTCCTCCAGGCTCATCGTGCAGCCCACGGCGGTCCCGACCGTTGTACCGACACGCCCCGGATCGATGCGGGAGAGGTCGATCCCGCTGTCGGTGAGACACTCGTCAGCGCATACGGCGGCGAACTGGGCCGCCCGGTCCATGCGGCGCACCTCCTGGGGCGTCAATCCTTCGAGTGCCGGATCGAAGTCGCATTCCGCTGCCACACGGGAACGGTAGGGCGCCGGATCGAAAAAGGTGATTCCACGGGTCGCGGTGCGGCCGTTGCTGATCAGTTCCCAGAACGATTTCGTGCCGATCCCGCCGGGGACGATCACTCCCATCCCGGTGATGACTACTCGGTGTTCATAGCCTGATGTCATACTGGCTCCTGTCGGTTCGTTCACCCGACTCTCGTTCGCGGCGAGTTCTGCGGTCGGGGCCGCGCGGCTCCCTCATGGAACCGTGACGGGTCTGTGCCGATCGGAAACGGAGTCCGAACATCGTGATCCAGTAGGGCGAGCAGGGGCTTTCGCCCGCTCCTGGGGCATTCCGCGGCCGTGGGGTCCAGGCGATCAGCCCGCGGCCGCGGGTGCAAGGCAGTAGAGGAGGGCGCCGACCTGGCCGCACCCCACCCGGACGTAGTGCCAGTTGCGCCATCTTTGCCGCAACTGTTGCCAGTCGGGCCGCGGATTTCGTATATCGATACGCTGCACCAGGACATTGATCGGCGCGATTTTGATGAGGGACACCGCGAACACACCGGCCAGCATCAGGGCGCCGGCGCCGAACATCACCTGCGCGACGCGGCTTTCCGTCGCCGCCGCGATGAATCCTCCGCTGAGTATGGCGATACCGGTGCATGCGGGCATCAGTTTGTCCATGCGGTTCAGCACGAAGGCGTTGATCTCCGGATATCGCTCCACGGGGAGACTGAGCAGCAGTGGCAGGATCACAATGAGGCCGACCAGCAGAGCGCCGGCGGCCATGGCGCTGGAAAGCTGAGATATCGGGAGAACGATCTCGATCAAGGCTGATCCTTTCTGGGCCGATCAGCCGGCTCGTCTCGAGGTGGCCGAGGCCGACCCCGGCGGGCCGTCAGATCCAACTCCTGTGGTAGAACTCCCTCGCTCGCGAATCCGCGATTCCCTGCCAATCGGTCACGAGAGGGGACATGTGGGCGGCCAGGGCCCGGTTCAGCTTCTGGAATGCGGGCGAACCGTGCAGACCGGGGAGATTGTCGAAGATGTCCTTGTCCGCCTGGATGAGGTGCATCGTCATTCCCTGGTAGTGGAACAGCGTGCGGCTGGACACCCCGAACTCGTGTGGCAGATCCGTTTCGTCATGCTCACCGAAGAGCTTGGCCACGGTATCGGCGCTGCTGGGGTCCATCCTGCTGACCATGAGCACCCGGTATGTCATGTCGTCCTCCTTCGTGTTTCGCCGGCCGGCCGCCGGCGCGGGCGTTGTGGGGCGTTGGGGGCAACGGTTGCCGGGACCGGGGTCCGGCTCGCCGGGGACTGTGCCGACTTCGGCCGCGGATGTCGGCCGAGTCAACGGGCCCGCCTTCTCCGCTTCGCCGGTTTGCCGGTTCCGCTCCGCGGGACGAGTTCGTCCAGAAACGAGGTCGTGTGCGTTCCGTTGCGGAACCGGGGGTCGGCGATGACCTCGCGGAGCAGGCCGATCGTTGTGCGCATCCCCGGGCCTTGCACGACGAACTCGTCTAGGGCTCCGTCGAGGCGGGCCAGCGCCTGCTCCCGGTCGGGGGCCCAGGCGATGACCTTCGCCAGCAGTGAGTCGTAGGTGGGTGGTACGCGGTAGCCCGTATAGCAGTGCGTGTCGACGCGCACGAAAGGGCCGCCCGGCGGGTGGAATCTCTGCAGCACCCCGGGCGTGGGCACGAATCCGCGATCCGGGTCCTCGGCGTTGACCCGGCATTCGATCGCGACTCCACGGCGATCGATGTCGGACTGCTCCACGGAGAGCCGTTCACCGGCGGCCACCCGAATCTGCTCGGTCACCAGGTCGATACCGGTCACCGCTTCCGTCACGGGATGCTCCACTTGGATGCGGCAGTTGATCTCGATGAAACGGAAGTCGCCATCCTCGTCGACGATGAATTCGAACGTGCCTACTCCGACATAGCCGACCGCCAGTGCCGCTTTCACCGCGACCCGCCCCATGGCGTCAGCGGTCTCCGGCGCAAGAGAGGGCGAAGGGGTCTCCTCGACGAGTTTCTGATGGCGCCGCTGCACTGAGCAGTCGCGCACGCCGAGGGAGACGCCGTTTCCGTGGGCGTCGCACAGCACTTGGACCTCGATGTGCCGAGCGCGCTCGATGAACCGCTCGACGTAGACCCGGCTGTCCTTGAACAGGGAGAGGGCGTCGTTGCGGGTTTCCCGGAAGACGCGTTCCAGTTCGTCGGCCTCGCGAACGATGCGCATTCCGCGCCCGCCCCCGCCGGCGGTGGCCTTGACGATGACGGGCATGCCGATGGCGTCGGCCACCTCTCGGGCTTCGCGCGCGTTGTCGACCGCGTGTCGGCTGCCGGGCAGCAGTGGCACCCCCGCTTGGGACATGACCGCACGCGAAACGGCCTTATCACCGAGCTTGTGCATGACGTGGGACGGAGGGCCGATGAAGGTGATGCCGTGGTCGCCGCAGATCTCGGCGAAGTCCGGGTCCTCCGACAGGAATCCGTATCCGGGATGGATCGCGTCCGCCCCTGTGGCTTGGGCCGCCTCGATGACGGCGGGGATGTTCAGATAGCTCCGCCCGCCGGGCGGGCCGATGTGAACGCTCGTATCCGCCAGTCTGACGACCGCGGAGTCCCCGTCGTCGCTGGTGTGGACGGCGACCGTGCGGACGCCAAGGGCCCGGCAGGCGCGGATCACGCGCAGCGCGATCTCGCCGCGGTTCGCCACAAGGACCGTGTCGAACAGGGTTCTCACCTCCTTGGGTAGTGCGGCTCACCGGTCCCCGAGGGGTGCGATCGATATGAGCGGCTGGCCGTACTCCACGGGTTGTGCATTGGGGACGAGGATCGCGGCGACGCGCCCGGGGAGATCGGCCTCGACGGCGACCATCATCTTCATGACTTCGATGATTCCGACCTGCTGGCCTTCTTCGACGAAGTCGCCTTCCTCCACGAAGGGCTTGGCCCCCGGCTCGGGAGCGTGGTGGAACGTGCCGACGAGTTGGGCGGTGATGTGATGCGGACCCGGCGCCGACGAGATGCCGTCCTCGTCGCCGTGCTCCTCGGGGACGGATCGCGGTGTCGGCGCCGTCGGCATCGGCGCGGGGTCGGCGGCCGCGGGGGCGCTCGCCCATTCCACCTCGACCTCGACCTGGCCCGAGCTGACCCGCACCCGGTTCACCGAGGACGCGGACGCGGCCACGAGCCGCGCGATACTGGAGAAAACGGCATCAACGGCAAGAGAATCGGGAGGCGTCGTCTCACTCATTCCGTGCTCCCCCTTCGGACGAGGAGACCCCGGACCGCACGCTGCTCGGCCGATCGGTGCGGTACCGCGCAGGCGGACTCCCGAAGTCCAGCGGGCGCCCGAAGGGCATCGGGCTCAACTCCCCTCCGTACGCGGTGCGGCCGTCGAAGCGGAGGCGCGGAACCGTTCTTCGATGCGCTCGCGGATCGCTTCCAGCTGAACCGGCGAGTTGCGGTTGATCCGTTCGGTCATCGCCGCGTCGTCGAACGGAGCGTCGGGCTTCATGGTGAACTCTTGCTGCCAGCGCAGCCGCACGCCTCCGGGAACCTCCGTGTAGGTCCACTTGAGGTTCATGTATTCGAACGGGCCCGTTTCGACGCGGTGCGCGTGAACGGTCCGCGTTCGGGGGTCCGCGGTGCGTTCGGAGACCCAGCTCCACACGGTCCCGTCGGGATCGGGGTGCAGAGTCAGCCGGAACCGCACGGTCGGGCCGTTGCGGTGCAGAATCTCGGTTTGCGCGTACTCCGTGAACAGATCGGGCCATGACTCGACGTCGTTGGTCATGTCCCAGACGAGGTCCATGGGCGCGCCGATGACGATCTCGTTGTCCGTTCTGGCGACCATGATCAGGACTCCTTCTACTCGGGCACTTCGGTGCCACGTGCTGTCAGACGATCCCGCCGACCCGGGGTGGCGCCTCTTCGGGATGGGGGAGCGGCTCGGTGTCGACGTGGCCCAGGTCGGGGCGGGGGGCCAGGGGAGCGATGTGCGCGACGAGCATGGCCTCGTGCTCACCGACGCACTCCAGGCGGTGGCGCATGCCTCGGCGCACCATCACCGAGTCCTCCGGCTCGACAGTGATGTCCGTGCCGTCCAGCCGCAGCTGGAGGACACCGCGGACAACGAACAGGAACTCGTCGGAGTACGGGTGGTAGTGCTCGGCCATGTACTCGCCCGGCCTCAGGGTGAAAGTCGACATGAAGCCGGCGGTGGCACCGACGGTTCCGGGCGTGAGCAGAGCCCGTATCCCCCCTCCCTGACGCCGCACGGGAGGGACGTCGGCGCTGGCGACTTTCAGCCGGGAACCTTCGTTCATTGAGCCCCCTTGTTCGGCTCCGCTTCCACATTCGTCGCTGAATACGTGCACACTCTGGCGAGTCCGCCTCGAATGCATCTCAAGGGGCGCTGAAAACGGCGGGTGGGCGGTACCGGTTTGAGCGGGGGTCGAGCCTGTATCGAGCCGTTTGCCACACCGCCTCGGTATCAAGTCTGCGGATGAGTAAGAGGGAGCGCCGTTCCTCCGCCTGCCCTCAGGCGGCGATGCTGCTTCGTGCGCGTCGACGCGACGGAGCGGGCGCCCGAATGCGGGGGCGGCGTCCCCGCAGGTGCACGGATCGGCGCGGTCTGCCGGACGCCGACGGACGCCTCGCGTGCCGGCTCGGAAGGAAACGACCGGGCGCGTTGGGCACGGACCGCAGGTATTCGACGAAGGAGAAGCAAATGGCCGACTTCACCCAGGACGACCTCCTCCGCATCCTTCGGCAGGTCGCGGGCGAGAGCGCTGAGATCGCGGGCACCGAGAAGATCGACGAAGTGTCCTTTCCCGACCTCGGCTACGACTCTCTGGCCCTGTTGGAGGTGGCGGCGAGCATCGAAAGAGAGTACGGGGTGCGTCTCGCCGACGACACGTTCCTCTCCGCGGAGACGCCCCAGCAGTTGGTCGACCTCGTCAACGCATCGCTGGCGGTAACGCGATGAGCCGATGGCTCAGCTGCGAGGGGTGCAGTGAACTCGTCTACGCCGCCAAGATCGACCGAAACCTCGGCGTCTGCCCCGGATGCGGACACCATTTCGCTGTTCCCGCGCCGCAGCGGATCGCTCAGCTCCTCGATGAGGGCAGTGTGGAGTTCCTCGACCCGCCGACCGAATCGCGGGACCCGCTGGGATTCGTCGACACCCGGCCTTATACCGACCGCATCGACGGTGCCCGAGCCCGCACGGGACTCGACGAAGCCGCCGTCTGCGCCACCGGAACGCTGGAGGGCAGCCCGCTAGCGGTGGCGGCCATGGACTTCCGCTTCCTCGGAGGCAGCCTCGGGGCAGCGGTCGGCGAGATGGTCACCGGGGCTGCCGAGACCGCTCTCCGCGAGCACATGCCGCTGCTGATCGTCACTGCATCGGGCGGAGCCCGGATGCAGGAAGGGCCCGTTGCCCTCATGCAGATGGCGAAGACGAGCCAGGCGCTCGACCGGATGCGCCAGGCCGGGCTGCTGACGGTATCCCTGATCACCGACCCCACGTTCGGCGGCGTCGCAGCGTCCTTCGCGACACTGACCGACATCATCGTCTCCGAGCCGCAGGCCCGACTCGGATTCGCCGGCCGCCGGGTGATCGAACAGACCATCGGCGAGACGCTGCCCGCAGATTTCCAGACCGCTGAATTCCTTCTCCAGCATGGAGCGATCGACATGATCGTCGGCCGTGCGGAACTGCGTTCCGCTCTGGGGCGGCTCGTATCAGCGGCGACTCGAAAGCCGAAGACCCCACCGGACGCCGCACGGCCGGAGCTCCCCGCCGTCATGGTCGACGACCCGTTCGTGCTCCCGGAGCAGGGCGCATGGGACGTGGTACAACGGGCGAGGAATCCGCAGCGGCCGAGTGCGCTCGACTACATGCGCCTGGCCCTCGACGGATTCGACGAGTTGCACGGCGATCGCCTCGGCCACGACTGCCCGGCCGTGGTCGGCGGCATCGGGCGCCTCAACGGTTTCCCGCTCATGGTCATCGGCCTGCAGAAGGGCCACGACGCGGCCGAGTTGGCGCAGCACAACTTCGGCATGGCGACACCCGCCGGCTATCGCAAGGCGAACCGCTTGATGCGGACCGCGGAGCGGCTCGGTCTGCCGATCCTCACTCTCGTCGACACCCCGGGGGCTTTTCCGGGCAGGAGTGCCGAGGAGACGGGCCAGGCGGCGGCCATCGCCGAGAACCTGCGGCTGCTCACCGGCATATCGGTTCCAGTCGTCTGCGTGATCACCGGTGAGGGCGGCAGCGGCGGCGCCCTCGCCCTCGCGGTCGCTGATCGCGTCTACATCTTGGAGAACGCCGTCTACTCGGTGATCTCGCCCGAGGGCTGCGCCTCGATCCTGTGGCATGATTCCGGCGCGGCTCCGCAAGCGGCGTCCTCCCTGCGGATGGATCCTCGGTCGCTGCTGGAACTGGGGATCGTTGACGCAGTGATTCGCGAACCGGAGGCAGGAGCCGCCGCCGACCACGTGACCGCGGCCGACAGGCTGCGGCAAGCGGTGACCGCGGCTTTGCGGGATCTGCTCTCGCTCGACGAGGGCGACCTGCTGAGTCGTCGATACGACCGCTATCGCGCGTTCGGCGCTGTGGACTCTCCGGCCGAGTACGAGATGTCCTGACCCGATCGTCGGCTGAGACCGCGCCGCCGCCGACCGCCGGGCGGATTCCCCGGCCATCGGCGGCGGCAGCGTGCAGTCCGCTCGCCGACTCGGCCGCGACGCGTGGGCCTTGGGAGCGGCGCGGCGGCCGAAGGGCCGGCGGCGGGGAGAGCCGGCACAGCGACTCGAGGTAGGCGCCGACCGCGCGGGCAGCAAGTCCGGTCGCCGCACGACCCATTGGGCCATGCAGCTGAAATAGTTCCGATGGGGATGTATCTTCCCAGTAGAAGCGGACGCAGCACCCCGGAAGGCGAAGTGGAAGGCCGACCATGTCCATACGAGACGAGACGCGGAACTGCTGGAAGCTTACTCCGGAGGAGTCCCGCGGCTTGCGTGAATTCATCACCGCTCTGGTGCTCAACGGTCAGGTCACCGCCGAGGTATCGGGGTTGCGCCCCGTGGACCTCTATGTGTTGAACCTTCTCGACATCGACGGCCGATCCACTCCCGGAGAGCTGGCTCAGCGCACGGCCCTGACCACCGGAGCCGTAACCAAGCTCGTCGACCGCCTGGTGCGCCTCGGTCTCGTTCAGCGAACCCACGACACCGACGACCGCCGGCGTGTCTGGCTGACCACGACGGAGCAAGCCACACGCAACATCGGCGAAGGGGCGAGTCTGTTCAGCCCTATCGCCAGGCGAATGGACGATCTCATCTCGAGTTACTCCGACGAGCACCGCGCCGTAATATTCGACTTTCTGCTGCGTGCCACCGAGGAGCTCAAGGAGATCACCAGCGCTCTTCAAGAGCAGCGCACCGGGCAGCGGGCGCGAATCCGTGGTGGTGCGCATTGAGGCGGTTCAAGTATTCCGCGGGGCACAAGGAAGTGCGGTAGCCGGAAACCGGCAGCTTCTGCGATTTTGCGGTTTCCATGGAGAGTGCCAGCGTAATTACACGCGGTGATTGCGCCGATAATCAGGCGCAGTGCAGCCGATAGCTGCCCGTTTATACAGCCGCAGGAGGCGGCGATGAAAACTGGGTTAACTTAGGCCGTCCCATCCTCCTTGCTCGGCGGGGCAGTATGGCTTGTCTTCCCATTCATGTCATTGGGCTGAACTGGCCAAGATAGGCCAGATCCAATCCTAGGCGCTGCGGTAGGCGAGAACTCGCGATCGAGGGCCGTGTGAGCGTGTGATCAGCAGATTCGAGAGCGCCCTACCGTTATGTCGGCTCGTCCAGTGCCGGAAGGCCCCTGTTGCCTGGTCTCACCTGCCTCGGTAGCATCATGAAGTAGCTTCCAAGCGGAACTAGGTTCCTGTTGGAACCTGGTATCAAGGCGCCGAGCCGAATAAGCCATCACATGGGATCTGGTTGGTACACGAAGAAAATATGAACCTGGTGCCGCGGCTGCTCGCGAAAGGGTGATTCGGAAGGTTGGCAGCCGACCGGTCCGGTTCCATTCACGGGGATATGCGCCCACGTATCGGGCATGCGGCGCAGCGCGCAGGGGCATGCAGGATCGGGCTGACAGTTCCGGCTCTCGGGCATGCCGATAACCGGTTTGCCCAATGGCGAGTCCGCTCGCCGGAGCTTCTATCTCATTCGGAGTTGAAGCATGGAGATAAAGACCCTGGGGCCGCTTGAGATCACGTCGGGGGAGAGACTTTACACGCCGAGTGGAACGAAGATGCGGCAGATGCTCGCCTTACTGTTGAGTAATGCCAACTCGGTAGTGAGCACCGACTCGATCACCGAGGAGTTGTGGGGGGACGACCCGCCCCGCAGCGTCCATACCACGTTGCAGACATACATCTACAAGCTCCGCAAGGACCTCGTCCGCGAATTCCCGGGAGATGCTCTGGAAAACGCGCTGGTGACCCGGGCGCCGGGGTACAAGCTGGCCGTGCCTCCGGAGCGGATCGATGCGACCGCCTTCGAGCGGATGGCGCGCGAAGGACGGCTGCTGCTGCAGAGCGGGCGCCCGGCCGAGGCTCTTGAAACGCTGACGGCGGCGATCGGGCTGTGGTCCGGGGACGTGATGGAGAACGTGCAGAGTTCACGCCGGCTGCAGAGCCACGCGCTCCGGCTGCAGGAGCTGCGCATCGAGTCCCTGCAGCTGCGGATCAAGGCGAAGATCGAGCTCGGCCGCTGCCATGAGCTCATACCGGAGCTGCGCGCTCTGGCCGAGGAGTATCCGCTGAACGAGTGGTTCCACGGTCAACTCATGTATGCACTGACACGCTCGGGCCGCAGAAGCGAAGCCTTGGACGCTTATCAGCGACTGCGCACTATTCTGGGCGACGAGCTCGGGCTGGAGCCCTCCAACGAGATCCAGCGACTCCAGTTGGAGATCCTCCGGGACGACGGCGACATGGTTCCGATCGGCTGACGGGCGGAGCGGCGAGCCGCAGCACGTCCGGCCCGGGACGGTACCGGGTCGGGCCGGGCGGGACGAGGCTGCGGGTGCAGCTGCCACCACCTCCCACCAAAACGGCCCGATCGGACCCGCGAAGCCCCGCGCATGACGCAGCACACTCGCCGGTTGGCGTAGCAGCGTCGTGTGCTGCGGCCCGTTCCACCTCGGCTTCGCGCGGGCCCCGTGACGGAGTCTGCGCCGGTGCGGTGGAACCGTTGTCAGGCGCCGGGCATGTTGTATCCGCCGTCCGCGGCGAGAAAGGCACCAGTGATGTGACCGGCCTCCGGACTCGCCAGAAAAAGGGCAGCGCCGGCCAACTCGCCGGGACTCGGGACGTGTCCCATAGGCGTGACTTCGATCAGCCGCTCGCGGTGGCCGTTCTGCCAGTCCGTTCTGCGTTTTGTGGACTCCGTCTCGATGAATCCGGGAGCGAAGGTGTTGACCCGGACGCGGGGGGCGAAGGCTTGAGCGTAGGACTTCGTCACCCCGATTACGCCGTACTTCGCGGCTGCGTACTGCGGCACTCGGGCGCTGCCGCGCGAAACGACCGTGGAACCTATATTGACGATCGCCCCACCGCTCTGCTGCTCCAGCATCCGGCTACCGAATTCGTGTGTGGCGAGTAGAGTGCCCTTCACGCCCACGCCGAGGACCTGATCCACCGATTCCTCGGTAACGTCCCGCCAAGACAGTTGCTCGCGCGCCGCCTCCGCGGCGTTGTTGACTGCGACGTCCACACGGCCGAAACGAGCCCAGGCCTCCTCGGCCATGCGCTGAATCTGCTTGCCTTCCGCAAGGTCGGCTTGGACGAGGTGCGCCGTCCTGCCGACCGCCCTGATCCTTTCCGCGGTCGCCTCGGCGCCATCCTTCGATGAACGGAAGTGTACGACGACATCCGCCCCCTCCTCAGCGGCCCGTACGGCGATCTCAGCGCCGAAATCCGCGCCGGCGCCGGTCACGAGGACGGTCTTGTGTGCGAAGCGATGCGGGACGAATGCCGACATGGTCCCTCCGGAAACTCGGTATGGATGCTGACGCACCGCCGTACCCGTGTTCCGGGAGCGGCCGCTTGCGTGGCGGCGTCTGCGAGGCGGTGGCGGCTTCGAACCTCTGATCTCCACTGAGGTGCGGCATCGGGAGGCTCCGACATCGTGGCGGTTCGATCTTGACCGCGGCTCGCATCCGCCTGGAGCGGCGCTGGGCACGCAGGAGGCCGGCCGGTGCCAACGGCTCCGCATCGGCGCGGTGCCCGGGGATTCCGCCTCTTCCACACGCCACCCGAACGGGTGTTGATTCGGCTGCGGTGGGCTCCTTGCGTCGTCCGGCCCTCAGCGGGTCTGCGCAATGCGCCACAGTCCAGAAATATTCCAGCGGGACTCCAGTGCAGCGGTGAACCATCGGAGCCAGTGTGGCGCCGTTCCGCGTCCAGCAATTACCACATGGCCGTCAGGGGCCTTAATCCCCCGACTGGTGCTTTCCGGTGAGGGAGGGGACCCGATATGCCCAGGGATTCTCGGGCTCCGTACTGGGGGATCGGCAAAGGGGGACCGAGTCGTCTCTATTCGTCGGCTCGAAGGAGATCCGGGAGTCCGGCCATGGGCGGGAGTCCCGGAGTGGGACGGATTCCGGCGCCGCCGATCGCGATCTCTGATTGGAAGGAGCACGTGCGATGATCGGTCCTGACAGGAGTGTCGACGTCATCGTGATCGGAGGAGGGCCGGCCGGATCCACGACCGCGGCCTTTCTCGCCGAGGCCGGGTTCAGTGTCGTCGTGCTGGAACGCGAGAAATTCCCGCGGTACCACATCGGCGAATCGCTGATCCCCGGATGCCTCCCGGTAGTCCGCGACCTCGGGCTGTGGGACCGCTTGGCCGACTCTCAGCCGACCAAGAAGTACGGCGCCACCCTCCTGTGGGGGGAAGAGGATTCGACGTGGGGATTCCGCTTCGCCGACGGAACGGCCTTCGAATACTCCTACCAGGTGCGCCGGGCCGACTTCGACTCCCTGCTGATGACCCGGGCGCGTGAGCTCGGTGCCCAGGTAATCGAGGAAGCCGTGGTCAAGCGGGTGGAATTCGACGGCGAGCGCGCGACGGGAGTCTCATTCACCCGAAAGGGGAACGACGAGGTCGAGCGGCTCCACTCCGCCATGGTCGTCGACGCATCGGGCCAGGGCCGGATCATGTCCCGCCAGCTCGACCTCGTGGAGTGGCACGAGGACCTGCGCAACATCGCGGTCTGGAACTACTACCAGGGCTGCGACCTGCTGGAGGGCGACAAGGCCGGCGACGTCCTGATCGAGCACCGGCCCGAGGGCTGGTTCTGGTTCATCCCGTTGAACGACGGCACCGTCAGCATCGGATACGTCACCTCGACGAAAGCCATGAAGGAGTCCGGGCGCAGTCCGGAGGAACTGTTCGAATCGGAGCGGAGGTCCTCGCAGGAGGTACTCCGCCTCATGACGAAGGCGGAGCCGGTCGGGGCGTTCCGGACGGCTCGGGACTGGTCCTACACCAGTCGCCGGTTCCACGGCCCGGGTTGGGTGCTGGTCGGCGACGCGGGCGCGTTCGTCGACCCGCTCTTCTCGACCGGGGTCACGCTGGCGATGCGCGGGGCCCGGTCGTGTTCGAAGGCGGTCGAAGTGGCGCTGCGCAACCCGGAGGCACAGGCCGAAGTGCTCGACGTCTACGAAGCCCGCTACCGAGAGTTCCTCAGAGCCGTACTCGACTTCGTCCGGTTCTTCTATAAGACGGACAAGACCCGAGAGGACTACTGGGCCGAAGCCCAGGACATCATCGACCCTGACAAGGTCCAGGCGCCCCATGAGGACTTCTCCACCCTTCTCTCGGGTCTCGCAGATCTGATCTCCGCGGATTTCAGTCTCGACATCAAGCTTGAAGAAGCGCTCGGTTCATGATCCGGCTGCTGCTCAGGGCTCTCAGCGAGGTCTCGGCAAGGGGCTCGGTCACCGCCCTCCGGGGCGCCCGCGTTCGGGGTTGACTCCCTCTGTTCGTGGAACCGGGTTTCGGTTTCGGTTCTGACCGCTCGTGGCGCGGAGGACCCGGTCGGCGATGGCGTCGGGACTCACGCCGAGCGGCGAGAGCCGCCTTCCGAGTCTGCGGAAGCTGCGTGTGCATGCGCCTTGACAGTTTGCGTCCAAGGGACGAAAGTTGACCATAGGAACTATTTTCCTACAGGAAGCTTGTTGTCCGGATGTCATGACCGGTCCGGTGGTCGTCCGGTCGCCTGCCTCCGGCCGGACACCGCCGGCCTGGCGGGCGCTCGGACGGGCACGGTCTTGGCTGGCCGTTCGGCGTCTTCGGGTACCGCACCCGGCGATCTCCGGCCGCCCTCAGGTGGGGGACCTACCGGGGCGGCGAACCCGCGGATCGCCGCGGGGCCTCATCGGAGCGGCTCTATCGGTCGAGGGCAGGCCGGGACGGATCGCCGGCGCCCTGAACCAACACAAGGTTTGTCAGGAGGGATGGAATGTCGATTCTCGTCATGGGTGCGACCGGGACCGTCGGCCGGAGCCTGGTCGCCAAGCTGGCTGCCTCCGGAGAGTCGGTTAAGGCGCTGACCCGCGACGCCGGCCGGGACCTCGGATTTCCGCCGGGAGTCGAAGTCCGGGAAGGCGACTTCCGTAAGCCGGAGAGCATGCGGGAGGCCTTGCGGGGGATCGAGCGTGCATATCTCCTTGCGGATCCCGACGTCGCCCACAGCGTCGTGGCGCAATTGCGGGAAGCCGGCGTCAAGCGTTTGGTGACGCTCGCCTCAGCGATGCTCGACGAGCGCGATGACCAGGGCAATGTCGTCAACGTCATCGAGTCGGCCGTGCAGGGATCCGGCGCCGACTGGACTGTGCTGCGGCCCCGGGCGTTTGCGAACAATGCGTTGGACTGGTGGGCCCCGACCATTCGTGCAGAGCGCGCCGTCTACTGGGTGTACCCCGGCGCCAGCCTGTCCCCCATACACGAGGCCGACGTCGCGGCGGTGGCAGCGGCGGCGCTGACCCAAGATGGGCACGCCGGGAAGACCTACCCGCTGACGGGCCCGGAGTCGCTGACCCAGGCCGAGCAGGTTCGGATCATCGGGGAGGTCATCGGTGCGGACATCGCCTTCCATGAACTGTCGAAGGAGCAGGCGCGGCACGTGCTGACGTCTCAGCACATCCCCGAGATGATCGTCGACCGGCTGTTGAACATGCTCGAGCCCATGGTCGAGACCGAGGCTCCTGTGCAGCCGACCGTCGAGCAGGTCACAGGCCGCCCGGCGCGGACGTTCCGGGAGTGGGTGTCCGACAACGCCGATGCCTTCCGCTGAGGCCGCCGAGCGGTTGCACGCACATCCCGGGTTCGAGTGCAGGGGCTCGTAGAGAATCCGGCCGTGGCGCGGGCCTGGGCTCGCGCCACGGCGCCTCCCGTCCGCGGATCGTCCTGCGTCGGGTCGCCGTGCGGAGCTCCGACTGGGGCCCTCTTGATGGGGCGGGTCAAGCCCCGGCCGCCGGTGATGGCCCCACCGGCTACCCCGGCCACTTGCCGGAGGTCACGGCCCGACGGCGGGTTCGGACTCGCCATGAAGTGTCGCGAACGCCGCCGACCTGAGCAGCATTTTTCGAATCAGCAGGGAGCACCGGGGCGTGTCGGCGGGCTCGGCGCCCGGGCCCGTCCCGGCGGCCTCATCGGCGCCCGGTCGGTCCGGCTCCGCCTGTCTGCGCCCGCCGACTCCCGCCGGCGTGGCCGAGGGCGGTCACCGCGGCGGCCCCTGCGAGGCTCCGGTCAGCGGTATCGCCGGTGATCGCGGCCGTCGGCGCGGTACCGCGGCACCGCGCCCCCTGCCCCGTAGCCCCGATCGCGGGCAGCGCCGTAGCCGCGGCGGCCGCTCTGCTTGGCGAGGTATCGCGACGCCGCGCCGGTGGCCTTGTCGATGTGCCGGTTGTACCTGCCGCCGGTGCGCTTCTTCAGCGTCTCGCCGACCGTGTGCAGATGCCGCTCGGCCTTTGCGGGATTCCTGCGGATGAACCGGATCGCTTGCCGGAGCAGACGTTGCAGGTTGGCCATGGTGCCGCCTCCGATGTGAAGACCGCCGGAGAGCGTGCGTCCCCCGGCACGCCCTCGGGACGCGACATGTCGCGTCTCCCGGGGAACGAACGCAACCGCACGGAGGTTCCCCGCGATGCGGCCGACCGGCCGTGCCGCCTTAAGCCCGGACAGACCTCCCCGGTCGTGGTCCGCTCCACGGCGGTTACCGCCTCCGCGAGGAGCCCCGCGAGAGTCTCGGGACCGGCGCCCGCACGATTATCGGTTCCGGGTGAACGGGTCGCCCAGCCCCGGCGGCATTGTGGACGCGAGCCGTCAGCTCTCGACGATCTCCGCGATTTCGGCGGCGATCTCCTCGGGGCGTTCGCCGCTGATCGCGTGCGAGGCGTCGTCGTAGACGCTGACGGTGGCGTTCGGGAGCGCGCGTTCGGCGGTTGCGATCGCGGTGGTCGAGTCGTGCATCACGGACTGGCCGGCGATGATCGCGAGCACGGGCATCTCCAACTTCCCGAGCTGATCCTCGGTGAGGCGGGCCGGTTGCGGCTTCTTCAGCGCGTAGTGCCGCATCCCGGTCTCGATCATGTCCGCGACAGGTACGTCCTCGACCGGCGCGCCGCCGGCGGTGTAGGAGTTGAAGCCGTCCCGCCACGACTTCGGGAACCAGGGGACCGACGCCGGGATCGAACGGGCGACGGTCTCCAAGGGCATGTCGTCGAAGGTGTAGACCGGATCGATCAACGTCAGCGTCTCGACGTGTTCGGGGCGGCGGACGGCGAGGTTGGCGGCGGTCCAGCCGCCGATCGAGAGGCCGACGAGGTTGACCTGCTGCTCGGGCAGCGCGGAGAGGGTCTGATCGAGCCAGGCGGCCTCGTCCTCGGCGCTGGTGATGGGGCGTGCCTGCACACTCATCCCCGGCTCGCCGAGCAGATCGATCGTGTATACATCGCCGATCTCGAGCAGCGAGGACATGTTGTCGGCCCATACGGGGGTGGCCGAGGCCCTGCCCGGGAGCAACAGCATCGGAGCGCTGCCGCCGGCGCCGTCGAACCGGTAGACGCGGACCACACCGAAGTCGGTGCGGATGTCGAGGTCGGCGGCGACCTCGGGCATGTCCTGGAACGCCTCGTCGTAGGCGGCGAGGTAGGCGTCCTGCCCCGCAGCGCTGTCCCAGTGCCCGACCGGTGACGGGCTGCGCAGCCCGATCGCGGCCGCGCCGACTCCCACCACGACCACCACTGCCGCGATGCGCAACCCCCGGCGCCGGAACCGCCGGCGAGACGACCTCACCGCTGCGTCCGGCCGGGCGTGGACGGCGCCCGGCTCGGTGTGTGGCATGCTAATGCCGCCTCTCTACCGTTCGGTCAGTGATTCAACCGTACGGTAGGGTACTGGCGTGGGCAAGACGCGGACGCCGACAGGCGAGACGGGCAGGCAGACGTTCACACGAAGCGCGCGGCGTGACCAGATCATCGGGGTTGCGATCGGACTCCTGGCCGAACACGGATACGCAGGCGTCTCCCTCTCCCAGATCGCCGAGCGGGCCGGTGTCACCAAACCGACTGTGCTGTACCACTTCTCCGACAAGGCTGACATCGTGCGGGCCGCCTACGAGCACGTGCTCACCGCGCTGGTCACCGAGGTCGGGGCCGCTGTCGACGCGGCGGAGGTCGCCGACCGACCGGCCGCATACGTCCGCTCGATGATCGCCCACTTGAGTGAGCACCCCCTCCACATACGCACCAGCATCGAGGCGCTCACCCGCATCGGGAACGACGCCGACCCGTCGGCACGCTGGCGGCCGCTCGCCGACCTCCTCGCTGCGGCCCGCCAGGCACGCGAGAGCGGGCGGGACCGGCGCGACGACCGCACCGACGCCCTCATCATCGGCGGCGCCATCGACGCGATCGTGGTCGAGAAACTCCACGACCCGGATTACGACTCCGCCCAGGCGGCGGAGGAGGTCGTAGGACTGATCGAGACCCGCTTCATATGATCCGCTCGTGTCCGATGAGTTGCGGCGCTTCGGCGGGTCTTTCTGTCGGAGGACCGCTACGGCCGAGGAGGACTTCATGGGCAGGGTCATCTACTGGATGAACACCTCGATCGACGGCTACATCGAGGATCGCGACGGCGGCATCGACTTTCCGGACCCGGACGGGGACTTCCATCGGGCGGCGAACGACCACGTTCGCCGGTTCGCGGCCTTCCTCTTCGGGCGGCGGCTGTATGAGGCGATGGAAAAGCCCTGGACGCAGGACCTCGGCAAAGAGGACGCCCCCGCCGAAGAGCGCGAGTTCGCCCGGCTCTACAAGGAGACGCCGCGCTACGTCTTCTCCGACACCCTCCAGACCGTCCACGAAGGCGGCACGCTCGTCCGCCGCGACGAAGCCGCGTCCGTGGTGGCGCGCCTAAAGAAGGAGGTCGACGGCACCATGCAGCTCGGCGGTTCCGAGCTGGCCGCCTCCTTAGTGGACCTGATCGACGAGTTCTGGGTGTACGCGTTCCCCGTGATCGTCGGAGGCGGCAAGCCGTACCTGCCCGTCCGCAGCGAACTGCGGTTGCGCCTGGTCGAGCACCGTTCCTTCGCCTCGGGAGCCCTCTTCCGGCGCTACGTGCGCTCCTGACCGCCCGGCAGCGGGTTGCGCGCAGGGGCGGAACCGCGGGGCCGGCGGCCTGCACGCACAGGCCACGCGGCCGGGATAGCCGGTCGGCCAGCTGGGCCGAGAGCGTGGCCTCGGCCGCGCGGAGTGCTCTGAGTCCGTCGGTGGCGAACCGATGGGGAGCCGGGCGGGGGCGGGCGACGGCACCGGGTCGCCTGCCGGCGGACATCCGGGTGTATTCGGGGCGAACTGCGGGCGCCGCGTGGTCATCGTAGGGAGCGGCAGCACGCCGGAACGGCGACCGGCGCTCCCCCGCACAAGCGAACCGAAAGGCAGTCCTCCGTGCGACCGATCCACCACGCCTTGATCCCCCTGGTCGTCCTTCTCGCGGCTGGGACGGGCTGCTCCGCCGGCGAGCCGGTCCAGACCCAGGGGGCGGAGGACCAGCAGCCCCCGCCGGCCGTGCAGCCGAGCACGGGTCCCGAGGCCCAGGCCGCCGCGACCGAGACCGCCGCGACCTACGTCGCCGCGCTGGAGGAGGGCGACGGTTCCGCCGGCTGCAGCGTCGCCTCCGCCGAGATGAAGGCGGCGCTGGCGGAGTCGGTCGCCCAGGAGGCCGGTCCGGCTTCGTGTGCAGCCGGGTTCGCGGCCTACGCCGATGGCCGCCCGGGCGTGGGAGGCATGGAGGTCCGCGAGGTCACCGTCCATCCGGACGGCTGGGCGGACACCGGCGGTGGGCCGACGGCCCACGCCGAGGTCGCCTACCCCGACGGCGTGCACAGCGAGGAGGGCATGGCGGTGGACGGGTTCCGCTTCCCCTACATCGACGGTGCCTGGGTCATCGACATGCAGGTGGACTGACCGGATGGCGTGGCGTGGCGCGGCGGGGCGACCGAAAGCGCGGCCGCCGGCTTCTTCACGCTCGCCGATCTCGGCTAATCGGTGCGAGGGTCGGCCGTAGCCGCGCAGTCGGAGGCCGGGAGAGGAGGCGGGTGTGGAACAGGAGTCGCGCCGTCTCGGGGTCGGGCAGGTGGACCTCGCGGATTGGCGATGGTTGCTGGGGGCCTTGCGCACTCGGTTCGAAACCGGTTCGTTCGGAACAGGAGCCGAGTTCGTCGCGGCTGTAGCCCGGCTCGCCGATGCGGTCGACCATCCTCCCGACGTCGATGTGCGGACGGGACACGTCCAGGTCGCCTTGCGCAGCCACGACGTGGGCGGCGTCACCGAACGGGACGTCCAGCTCGCCGAGCGGATCAGCGCGCTCGCGTCCGCCCGGGGCCTGGTCCCGCGTCCCGAGCAGGTGGAGGTGCTCGAGCTGGCTCTGGATACACCCGAGCCGGAGGTGGTGCGGCCGTTCTGGGCAGCCCTTCTGGGGGGTGGTGAGACAGGCGGGGACGTCACGGACCCGGCAGGAGAGCTCCCGCCGTTGTGGTTTCAAAGGACCGACTCCGCTGCGCCCGATCGGCAGCGCTTCCACCTCGATGTCACGATCCCGCCGGAATCCGCCGACCGGCGGATCGCCGCAGCGGTCGCCGCAGGCGGACGCATTGTCGACGACAGCAATACGCCCGCCTTCATCGTGCTTGCCGACCCGGACGGCAACAACGCCTGTGTCTGCACCGAACTGGGTCGCGACGACGAGCCGGTGCGCTGATCGACGAGCAGGCCGATCAGGCGCGCGACTGCTCTCTCGTGTCGCCGGGTGCCAGGTCGAGAACCGCCAGGGCCCCGCCGTCGGGATGGTTGGCGAAGGAGAGCCGAGCACCCAGCACCTCGGCCTGGCCGCGGGCGATGGTGAGCCCCAAGCCGTGCCCACCGCCGCCCTCCGGTGGCGTCGGGCCCTTGCGGAACCGGCCGGGCCCCTCCCGCAACAGGGTCTCGGGGAATCCCGGCCCGAGGTCGTGGATGCGCACCCGGGCCCCGTCGATCTCCACAGTGACCGGCGGTGCGCCGTGGCCGAGCGCGTTGACCAGCAGGTTGACCAGAATGCGTTCCAGCCGCCGGGGATCGGTCGAGACCACCCGCTCCGAGACGGACCGCACCGTCACATCGGGGCCGAACCGGGCGGCCCGGTGGCGGACGAACTCGGCGAGCGCGATGTCGCTGAGGTCGGCACGCTGCGTCGCGGTGTCCAGCCGCGCCACCTCCAGCACGTCCTCGACCAGCGCCCGCAGGGCGGCGACCCGGTCGCGGACGAGTTCCGCGGGGCGGCCGTCACCGAGCAGGTCGGCGGCGGTGCTCAACCCGGTCAGGGGCGTGCGCAGCTCATGGGCGATGTCGGCCGTCACCCGCTGCTCGGCCGCGATGCGCGCCTGCAGCGCGTCGGCCATCGCGTCGACCGCCCGCGCCAGGTCGCCGGCTTCGTCGCGCGCGGTACCTCCCACGGCCTCGCTTACCCGCGTGTCCCGGTCCCCGGCGGCCACCCGCCCGGCCGCGGCGGCGACCCGGCTCAGGCGCGCCGAGAGACCCGCCCCCATCACCACCCCGGCGCCCGCGCCCAGCGCGACCACCACCGCGGAGCCGGCCAGCAGCACCCGGTCCAGCGCGGCCAGATCGTCCAGCCGGGGAGCGTAGGAGCTGCGCAGCGACAGGATCCGGCCGTCCGAGGTGGGCACAGCCGCCCAGACCGCCGCCACGCCGTCGCCGCCGGTTATGGCGGTGGCCGTGTAGCCGTCGTCGGCGGCGTCGCGCAACCGGGCGGGCACCTCGGCGGAGTCGAGGCGGCTGCCCAGCGCGGGGCTGCCGGTGCGTTCGTAGGCGCGCAGCGCGAGCTCCACCCGTTCGGTCTGGAGTTCGCGGGCCTCCTCGGCCTGCTGGAACGCATAGGCGTAATGCACCGTCAGACTCAGCGCGACCGCGACCAGCGCGCTCACCACCGCGATGGTGGCGGTGATCCGCCGGCGCAGGCTCACCTGTCGCCGCCCGCGAGCCGGTAGCCGAATCCGCGCACGGTCTCGATCCGGTCGGCGCCGATCTTGTTGCGGAGCCGCTGGACATGCACGTCGACCACGCGGGTGTCACCGCCCCACGCGTAGTCCCAGACGTCGTCCAGCAGGACGTCGCGGCTGAGGACGGTGCCGGGCGACTGCGCGAACCGCAGCAGCAGCCGCATCTCGGTGGGGGTCAGGTTCACCTCTCGGCCGCCGCGCAGCACTCGCACGCCGTGCGGGTCGATCTCGACGTCTCCGAAACGCAGCACGCCGCCCTCGGGCGGACCGTCGCCGCAGAATCGCTCGGCGCGGCGCAGGGCGGCGCGCAGCCTCGCTGTCAGCACAGCGCTGTCGAAAGGCTTGGTGACGTAGTCGTCGGCCCCGGCCTCCAGGCCCACGACGATGTCGACCGGGTCGTCGCGCGCGGAGAGCATGAGGACCGGCACGAGGCTCTCCTCCCGGATGCGCCGGCACAGGCTGACGCCGTTCAGGTGCGGCAGCACCACGTCGATCAGCACCGCGTCGGGCGGCCGCGCCCGGAACAGGGCCAGCCCCTCGCGGCCGTCGGCGGCGGGGGTGACGCGGAAGCCGTCCCGCTCCAGGCTGAGGCCGGTGGTCTCGCGGATCACATCGTCGTCCTCGACGAACAGCACGTGCGCCCCGGTCACCTCGCGGTTCCCCCGTCTGCCGCCTCGCTCAGTCGCGTGCCGTCCCACTCCAGCAACGTGCGCGTGACGGTTCGGGGGCACGTCTGCGAATCCGAGTCCGCCGCCCAGTCCGCGTGTTCGACCACGGGACCGCCGTCGTACCAGGCGACCCTGGAGGCGCCGTCCGCGGTGGTGTAGACCCGCTCGGCACGGTCCTCCCAGAGCCGGAAGACGTAACCGGCGAGGCGTGCCGGACAGGCGGCCTCGCCGTCGCACCCTTGCACGTTGACCAGCGCGACCGGGACTCCGGCGCGGGGGAGCTCGTGGTAGCGCACGTACACCGGGTACCAGCCCGCGCCGTACCCCTCCGTGCAGGGCCGCGCGATCGCGTCCTTGACGGCGTCGCTCACCCCCGGGTCATCGCGCAGCACCTCGACCGCGTCGAGGGTGCGCGTGGTCGTGGCGTCTCCGCTCTGGGGCGCGGGCGTGGCAGGGGTCGGCGCCGCTCCGGAGACGCGGACCCCGGTGTCGACCACGCCGCAGCCGGCGGCGGCCGCCATCCCGGCGGCGGCGCAGAGCACAAAGGCCGCCGTTCTCGTGGAATCTAGCATCGCCGCGATGCTACCTCCGTGCGGGCCGCTGTTACACGATCGACAAAATTCCTCCGGGAGACCGCAATACGGCGTCAGCGGGACCGAGAAACCCGCTTTCTAGCCTCCGGTGGGAACACCGAGGAGGCAGGAAAATGGGAATTCGATATCCGCAACCGGTATTGCTGGCCGCGGTGGTTCTTCTCGCGCTCGCGTCGTGCTCGCCGGGGCAGTCCGTGCACACGTCCGGCTCACAGACGGGAGCCGGCGCGCCCGTCGTCTTCCGGGCCGCAACCGACGATCCGGTCGTGTTCTTGACGATCGACGACGGCGCGGTGCGCGATCCCGCGATGATTTCCGTACTGAAGAAGGCCCAGGTACCGGCCTCTCTCTTCCTCACCGGCGATTACGCCGTCGATGACCCCGGGTTCTTCCGCCGGCTGCGCGACGAGGCGACAGCGCGCATCGAGGGCCACAGCATCGACCACTCCGATCTGAAGGGACAGGGCTTCGCCGACCAGAAGCGGCAGATCTGCCGGCCCGCCCGGTCCTATACGAAGATGTTCGGACAGCGGCCGCGCCTGTTCCGGCCGCCGTACGGCAGTTACGACGAAACGACACTCCGCGCGGCCGTTGAATGCGGCGTCTCCCATGTCGTCCTGTGGAGCGCAGAGATCAAGGACGGGAAAATGTCGTTCGCCGCCGCCGACCGCCTGCGGCCGGGCGACATCGTCCTCATGCATTTCGGGGGCGCTTTCCGGGAGAATGTGGCGGAGTTCGTGAGGCAGGCCGACCGCTCGGGCCTGCACCCGGCGCTGCTTGAGGAGTACCTCCGGTGAACACATCGGCCGGAGCACGCTTACCGGTACAGGTGCTGAAGGGCCTGTGGGCTCGCCTCGTCCGCCCGCCGGCCGCACACACACCTCGCCTGGCCGAGGGGAGGCCGCAGGCAGTACACGCCCCCTCATGCGCCACGTTGAGACCAGGGCGGCGGCGGCTAGCGTTCACCCTCCTGAGCCGCCCGCCACCGGCCGGAAGGCGGCAGGTTCCGTAGCGCAGTGGTGATGAGGTCGACGGAACGGGTGAGGGTGCGGTCCGACGGCTGGTCGTGCTCGACGGCGACGGAGGCCGCCGCGAGGCCCGCGCCGAACACCCCGCCGACCAGGACGGTCGCATCCGCTTCGTCGAAGTCGTCCGGGTAGGCGTGATGGAGTGCGCCGGCGAGGCGCCGCAGTGCGGTGAAGGCGTGGTCGAGCATCCGCGCGCGGAGCTGCGGCGTCGACATGATCAGCCGCAGTCGCCGCGTTTCCAACCGTCCGGCGGGGTCGCGGGACCCGCTCCTGGTCGAGTCGATCATGGCGTGGATCGCGCGGTCCAGCACGTCGATCGGGCCGTCGTCCGCGGCGCGAGCCGCGATCGCGTCCAGACCCGCGGTGAGAACGTCGCCGGTATCGGGGAACAGCACGTCGTCCTTGCTCGCGAAGTAGTTGAAGAACGTGGCCACCGACACCTCGGCGGCCTCGGCGATCCGGGCCACGGTGGTGGCCTCGTAGCCCTCCTGTTCGAACAGCTCGTAGGCGCTCTCGATCAGCGTCCGCCTCGTGCGCTGCTTCTTCCGCTCGCGAAGACCCGGTTCCGGCATGGAACTTATAATACATCTAATTTTAGAGCTAGTCTAAGTTCTATGGTGAACTCGCTACTGGACCGGATCGACTACCCGCACCCCGTCCGCGTCGACGAGCAGACCCTGCGCGGCCTGCACCGCGCATGGCGGACCCACGTGCCCTACGAAAACCTCGACATCCAGCTCGGACGCCCGATCAACCTCGGACCGGACGCTCTGCTCGACAAGCTCGTGCGCCGTCGGCGCGGTGGCTACTGCTACGAACAGAACGGCGGGCTCGCGCTACTCCTGCGCGCGGTCGGCTTCGAGGTGACCATGGCCGAAGGTGCCGTACTCCGGCAGGAGCGGGGAGAGGCCATGTGGGGCAACCACAACGTGCTCCTCGTCGACCTCGACGGCCGGCGCTGGCTCGCCGACGCCGGCATCGGCGACGGATTCCTGGAGCCCCTTCCCCTGCGCGAGGGGCACCACAACCAAGGCGGGGTCATCTACCGGCTGGAGCGACTCGGCCCGGACACCTGGCGGTTCCACCACCACCCGGGCGGATCCGTCGCCTCCTACGACTTCCGCCTCCGCCCGCGCGAACTCGCCGACTTCACGGACTGCTCGCGGGAGCTGTCGACCTCGCCGGACTCGGCATATGTCACAACCCTCATCGCTGCCCGGCCCCTCGCTGACGACACCACGCTGTTGCTGCTCTCGCGCACGCTGAGACACGTGGGTGCCAACCCCGGACCGCCCCAGACCCTGCGCACCATCGACGAATTCGCCGAGACCCTCGCCGATCGGCTCCTCGTCGCGGTCGACGACCTCGGCGACGACGGCCTCACCCGCCTCTGGGAGCAGGCCGGCACCCAGCACGACCTCTGGCAGGCCCGGTCCCCGGCCACCGGTTCGCCTTCGTCCAGCGAAAGCCACGGCGGCGGCACAACAGGTTGAACACGGTGCCACGGCAGGAGTTGCCGAATGGTGAAGATTTGGGGTAATTTGCCGCGGATCCCCCAATTCCGTGCTCGAAGGAACAACCTTGACCTCAGGCATGGGCGGTCTGCGCGGCGACACCAGATTTCTGCATATCGGCCCGTACAAGACGGGAACGACCGCGATCCAGGGCGCGTTCCACCAGGCGCGCGCCCGCCTGCGGGAGCAGGGCCTGGTCTACATCGGCAAGAACCGCCAGCCGGCCGGAGCGGCGCAGCAGGCCGCCGGCATTCCGCCGATGTTCGGCTCGGCGCACAAGCGCGACACCTACTGGCAGGAGCTGCTCGAAGAGGTCGAGGCCGAGGGCGCGCTGCGGCCGATCATCAGCAGCGAGTTCTTCTGCGAGGCCGACGACGATGCGGCGCGCCGCATCGTCGAGGACCTCGGCGGTCCGCGTGTGCACCTCGTCGTGACGCTGCGCCCGCTCGCCAAGATCCTCCCCGCCCAGTGGCAGCAGTATGTACAGGCCGGGCTGCTGCACTCCTACGAGGAGTGGCTGGAGGCGGTGTTCAACGGCCCGCCCGCCGAGATACCCACACCCACCTTCTGGCGGCGCCACGATCACGGGACGCTGATCAGCCGGTGGGCCGAGATCGTCGGCCCCGAGAACCTCACCGTGATCGCGGTCGACGACTCAGACCCCGGCATGCTGCTGCGCAGCTTCGAGGACATCCTCGACCTGCCCGACGGCTTCCTGGCTCCCGACGAGACTCAGGCCAACCGCTCGCTCTCCTACCCCGAGGCCGAGTTCTTCCGGCGGTTCAACCGCGAATTCCTCGCCGGCGACCTGGACAGGCTGATGTACGGCCGCTACTTGCGGCAGGGCCTCGCCCCGCACCTGAAGTACCACCACCGGCCCTCACGCGAGGACTCGGTGATTCGCACCCCGGCCTGGGCTATGGAGCGCGCCGCGAAGCTAGGTGTCGAGTCCGCGGCGACGGTCTCGGCGCTGGGGGTGCGGATCATGGGCGATCTCGCCAAGCTCAGCGAGATCCCCGAGAACCGGGTGGGCACGCCGTCCGGAGGAGAGGCGATTCCCGTCGAGGCCGCCGCCCACGCCGTGCTGGGCACGCTCGTCGCGGTCGAGAACAGGGAGAAGAGTCAGCAGAAGGCCGCGGAGAGGGCCGCAAGGAAGGCCGCCAAGGAAGCGGCCGCCGCCGCGGCGAAGAAAGCCGCCGAGGCAGAGCGGAAGAAGGCGGCCAAGGCCGCCGAACGAGCCAGGCTCCGCGATCCGGACCGCCTGCCCAACGTGACGGCCCGCCGCCTCGCCCGGGAACTGATCAATCGCGGCATCCGCAAGCTCGCCCGCACGCGCAGGCGCATTCTGCGCCGCGTTCGGAGTTCCTCGTAGGACCCGTCCCCGCCGGCGCGAAACTGCTGCTGCGGGTCCCCCCCGGGATGGCGCCACCGGGGTGATTTCCTACCTCAGAGGACGGAGCGAGGGTGAGCGGCGAACTCGAGGGAAAGGTATTCAGAAACAAGGCGGGCAGTCTGTTCTCGTTTCTCTGTATTCTTTTCCTATTGTTTATATTTTCGGGGATCTCGTTTGAAGCTCGAGACCTGCCGTGGCCACGATTCGTGGTGGTTTCTATTGTCTGTCCGGCCGGTCTTGCGGTGGTCGTATGGATGATTCTGAAGTGCGTGTTTCTGTCCAGTATGCGCTTGCGCTCAGGATTCATAGAGGTGCATGGGTTTGTGTATCGCCATCATATTCCGGTGCACAGGGTGCAGCATGTATGGGGTGACGGCCCATTGGAAGTGCGTTGTATCGACGGTCGGTCCTATGTGTGCCTGGGCATGTCCGGAAGTTTGGTCGCGGATATGTTCGGGAATCGGGCACACCAGCGGGCTGCCGCCCAAATAAACCAGTATGTGCGTCGCCATCGCCGTGGGATGCGAAGGGCGGGGATGGCGGGTGTTGAGCGCGAGTTCCGCCCCAACGGGATTCTTGTGCTGACTGTATTCACTGCCGGCAGTGCGATTTTCTGGCTCTTCGGCTACATTGCTCCGCAGGTATGAAACTTCAGGGGCGTCCGTCCGGCTCGCCACCGGTCCTTGCAGGCCGGTGTCATTGGTGCCGTCCGTTCCGGAATACGAGGGCGGCGCCGCACGAACGAACGCGGCCAGCCCCTCTGTCGTCGGCTGCCGCGATGATGTCGGCGGTGCGGACCGATGGGAGCAGGGTGATGATCGAGCGGGCCGTGCAGCAGGTCGACCACGACCCGGTGGTGCGTGTGCACGCCGAAGCGCCACCGCACTGATGTTCATCGAGCGGCGCCTGGACCCGACCACCTGGGCCACGGCGCTGGCGCTGCCCACCACCAGCCGCCGCTCCGAGCCGCCCGCCGAACGCGCCCTCGTCGGCTAGTAGGGCTCGTCGATGGCTCCGCAGGCCGTGCGTACATGGACGGTCTCGTCCCACTCCTTGCCAGGGTGCGAGAACGACAGGAAGAGGCGCCATGGACCCGACTGCGGCCGACGCGGTGTGGACCGGTTGTCCGGCCCACACCGCCGCACTGCGGGGACTAGCCGGTTGTACAGGAGGAGCCGTTGAGCGCGAACTCGGTCGGTGGTGGGTTGGAGCCGCTGTGGGTGGCCTGGAACCCGAAGTCGGCGCTCGCCTCCGGGGCGATGGTGCCGTTGTAGCCGACGTTGCCGGCGGTCACCTCGGCGCCGGACTGGCTTACTGTGGCGTTCCAGGCGTTGGTGACCCGCTGGTCACCCGGCCAGGTCCAACTCAGAGACCACCCGTCGATCGGCGTGGGGCCGGTGTTGGTGATGGTCACCGCGGCGGTGAACCCGTTGTTCCAGGTGTTGGCGGTGTAGGCGATTTCGCAGGCGGTGTCGCCCTCCGGCGGATCGGATGGCGACGGACTCGGGGTCGGATCGGGATCGGGCGTGCCGCCGAGGTCCAGGGCCCTGCGCAGGAAGGCGTCGATCGTGTCCCACGTCGGGTCGGGCGTGCCCGTGGTGACGGTCTCCTGGCAGTCGGCGGCGGTGCGGACGGTCTGGGTGCCGAAGTGCGCCGAGCTCATGACGTCGGTCCTGCTGTGGCCGGCGTCGGGAACCGAGATGAACCGGGCGTCGCCGCATGCGTCGCGGACCGCGTTGTAGAGGATGGTGCTCTGCCCGTGCGGCACGATGTTGTCGCTTTGGCCGTGCAGGAGCAGCATCGGCGGATCGCCGCCGTCGACGTAGGTGATCGGGTTGGCCTTGGCGACCTTGTCCGGGCAGGTCTGGATCGCGCAGCCCATCAGCCGCGACGCGGGAGCGTCGGGGGCGTCGTGGTCTATCCCTCCGCTCGGCGGGCTCTGGGCGTTCAGCTGGAGGAAGTCGCTGGGACCGAAGAACGGTACCGACGCCTGCACGCTGCTGGAGACACCGGTGGTTCCCAGATCGCCCTCGAGTTCTGCAACGCCTCCGGTCGTCCCGGCCATGCTTGCCACCCAGCCGCCCGAGGAGGTGCCCATGACGGCGAAGCGGTCTGGGTCGAGCCGGTACTGGTCGGCGTTGGCGCGCAGGAAGCGGATCGCGGCCTTGATGTCGTGCACCTGGGCCGGGAACTGCGCCTGGGAACTGGACCGGACGCTGACGCCGGCCACGGCGTAGCCCTTGGGGTTGAGGGCGTCGGCGATCGCGTCGGCGCCGGACTTGCCGTCGTCGCTCATCCAGGCGGAGCCGCTGCTCCAGATTACGAGCGGCCGGTCCTGGCCGCCCTCAGGCAGATACAGGTCGAGCAGGTGTCCCCGGCTGTCGGCGGGCTGGGCGGGTGCGTAGGCGACGTTGGTGATCGTTTCGGCGGCCTGAGCCGAGGCCGGTGCCCAGGTGAGCAGCACGGCGGTCGTGGCTAAGACGGTCGCGGACGCGCCGAGTGCGACGGCCGCGCGGATGCGAGTAAGCATGGCTTCTTCCAACCGGAGGCGCGCTGTCGGCGTATGCGCTCCCTGCCGCTGCGCGCCGGACGGGGGATGTGCGCCGGGCATGGACCGCCACCGTGATCGCGGACACGTGGTAAGCGAATGCGGACTCCCCGTAAAGGGGTGATACGCCACGGGGCGAGCCCGGCGTGGGAGCGGTTCCAGGGTACGGGAGCCGCCGGGCGGCATCCAGCCCCCTGACCGCAGTCGGCAACGCCCAGACCCTCCACCTGGACGGGAGCCCGGACGGCGCCGCCGAGCGCGGCACCGTCCGAACGGGACAGCGCTTCGCCGCCTCCTCCCCTCGCTTGCCGGTGGGGGCGCCAACCACCGAGCACCGCCGGAACACCGCGTCCATCCCGTGATCGGCGGACGGCAGGCTCGGCGCCGGCGGACGCGGCCCGCCCGCTTCGGCCGCGGGGCTGGAGGAGGCGGAACGCGACCTCGGCCCGGCCCTGCCCGACGATCTGCGCGACTGTATGCGATCGCCGACGATACAGCGGCACGGGGACACCCCTGTATCAGGAGGACACGATGGGTTCGCTCGACGGCAAGACCGCCCTGGTCACCGGCGGCAGCAGGGGCATCGGGGCGGCCATCGCCCAGGATACTGCGAACCCCCTCGGCGCCCGGTGCGTCGAAGCGCACGACAGAACGCGGCGTCCAAGGGAGCCGCGCGGCGGATGGAATCGCGAGAGGCCTTGCCGCATGACGACGAGACGCCGATTCATCGCTCAGGCGGTGGCCCTGCTTCCGGGTGCCGCAGCGGCCGCCGCGGCGGCGCCCCTGACCGGCTGCTCGGCGCCCGCCGACGGTAGCGCAGCGTCGATCGGGGACTTCCTCGAAGACGCGGTCCCCGACGGCACGGGTCTGACCGTGCTGGCGGTCCGGCGGGGCGCGATGGTGTATTGCCGCGGCACGGGCCTGGCCGACCGCGAATCGGGAATCGGGGCCGGCAGCGGCACCGTCTACGACATCGGCTCGATCACCAAGCAGTTCACCGCGGCGGCCGTGCTCCGCCTGGAGGAGGACGGCGCGCTGTCGACCGGCGACCCGCTGCGCGCCTTCGTCGACGGTCTTCCCGCCGAAAAGCGCGGAATCACCCTGCATCAGCTGCTGACCCACACCGCGGGCCTGGTCGACACGCTCGGCGGCGACTACGCACCGCTTGGGCGAGAGGAGATGCTGGAGGCCGTCGCCCGCTCCGAGCTTCGTTCGGACCCCGGCGCGAAATACCACTACTCCAACGCCGGCTACAGCGTGCTGGCGGCCGTCATCGAGAAGGCAACGGGCGCCGGGTTCGAGGAGTACCTCGCCGAGAGCCTCTTCGCCCCCGCGCAGATGGAGCGGACGGGTTACGTACTGCCGCGGTGGGACCCGCTGCAGATCGCGGTGGAGTACGACTCCGACGGCGCCGCGCAGGGCCGCCCGAACGACCGCCCCTGGGCCGTCGACGGGCCCTACTGGAACCTGCGCGGCAACGGAGGGCTGCTCTCGACGGCGACCGACATGTACCGCTGGCACCGCGCGCTCGCGTCCGGCGCCGTGCTGACGCGGGCGGCCAAGCGCAAGCTGTTCGCCCCGCACGTCCCGGAGGGCGGCGGCTCCTACTACGGATACGGATGGGTCGTCGAGGGCGGGGACGGCCGCACCACCGTCTGGCACAACGGCGGCAACGGCCGGTCCTACGCCGAGTTCAGCCGGCATCTCGACGATGACCTCGCGGTGTTCTGGGCGTCCAACAGGGCGACCGCGGCCGGCGAGTGGGATGTCGCGGAACTCGGTCTCACCCAGGCCGTAACCGAGCGCCTGCGCGCAGCGTCATGAGCTACCGCCGACCCTTTGACGCGCCCGCACCGGATCGCCGGCCGTGCGGCCGGAGGCCGCCCGCGCCGCCGCGCGACGCGACAGATCACCGCAGACCCCTCCAGCGGCCTGCCGGTCCCAAGTTGTGCGCTGCCGGCCTTCATAGCAGCCCGGCAGCCCCGCTCGTGGTCGGCCGCAGTACTCCGGGGAATCGAGTCTGCGAGGCTCCTGAGGTGGAGGCGCATGATGCGCCGCTACGAACGCGCCCGCCCCGGCGACCTGGTCCACATCGACGTCAAGAAACTCGGCCGCATCCCCGMCGGCGGCGGCCACAAGGTACTGGGCCGGGCSGCCGGCCGCAGCAACAAAGACACCGACGGCCGCGGCCGGGGGTACCTGTTCCTRCACACCGCCCTGGACGAYCACTCCCGCCTGGCCTACACCGAGATCCTGACCGACGAGACCGCCCCCACCTGCGCYGRGTTCCTSCGCCGYSCCGTGGCGTGGTTCGCCCGGCGCGGCRTCACCGCCCRRCGGGTCCTGACCGACAACGCCTGGGCCTACACCAAGACCACTTGGCACACGACCTGCCGCGGATCAGGGATCGGCTCGCGCTGGCCCCGGCCCTGGCGGCCCCAGACCAACGGCAAGGTCGAACGCTTCCAGCTGACCCTGCTGGAGGAATGGGCCTACCGGTGGCCCTACACCTGCGAGGCCCAGCGCCAGGCCGCGTTTCCCGCTTGGTTGCACTGGTACAACTACCATCGCCGCCACACCGGGATCGGCGCCCGGACACCCGCCAGCCGCGTTACCAACCTCCCCGAGCATCACATCTCGTCCCGCGTGGCGTTCAGCTGTTCGACCAGGGGGGCGAGCCGGGGATCGGCGGCACTGCGGTCGAGCCCTTGGCGGAGGGCGGATTCGTAGACCGGGACGGCGTCGCGGAAAACCGCCAGGCCGTGCTCGGTGATGCCGGTGTAGACGCCGCGCCGATCGTGTTCGCAGATGCGGCGCTCTGTCAGACCTGTGCGTTCCAGACGATTGACCATGCGGCTGACCGAGCTCTGGTTGAGGTAGACGGCCTCGGTGAGGTCCTGCATGCGCATTTCGCCGTCCGGGGCGGCCGCGCAGGAGGCGAGGGCGAGGAACTCGGACAGGCCGATGCCGAACTGCCGGTGCAGCGCTCGCTCGACGACGGAGTCGACTTGGCTGTGCAGAGCCACGAGGCGGCTCCACATGATCCCGGCCGTTGAGAACTCGATCGGTGCGGGGGGTGTGGTTGCGGAGCCGTCTTGCGCCATGGTGACTGGCCTCCTCGTATCGGCCGAGCCCGCCCCGCCCTCGGCCTGGAGGAGTGGGGCGGGCGTCGATGACTACGGCAGTCGTGATCGCCGGAACAGTCTATGCGGTTTGTATGTAGAGGGATGCATACAGACCGGCGATGATTCCCGCCAACGGGATCCCGCCGCGCTGCATTTCGGTCGGCGACACCGCGACGGCATCGCGCGTGCGGCCGGTGACCTGCTCATCGCTGAGCGCCGGTCCATGGCAGTCATCGTTGTCAGGCCGCTTCGCCGACAGGTGCTGCCATGATCGTTGTTCACGTCTGCCGGGCCGGTGCAGCGGCCGCATCGACCTTCGGGCTGGAAGCGAGCTTGATGCCCACGACGCCGGCGATGATCACCGCGAGCCAGAAGATTCGCAGCGGAGTGAGCGGTTGGTCGAACACGACGGAGCTGACGACCGCAGCCCCGGAGGAGCCGATTCCGGTCCAGACGGCGTAGCCGACGCCGACATCGAGTGTCTTCAGGGCCAGTGCCAGCGTAAGGACTGTGAACAGGAAGAACACCGCGGCGGCGAGCGACCAGTACAGATGAGTGAACCCTTCGCTCCCGCCGGTGCTGACGGCGTAACCGATCTCGAACACGCCGGCGATCAGCAGAACGACCCAGGCTCGGGCGTTTCGGCGGCGGACGGCGCCGGTGGCGTGGGAGGACTTCGACGATGCGGTCATTTTCGAGTTCCCTTCTGCGGACGGATTGACCATGAGCGGGGCGGTGGGGGGATCAAGCCCCGGCGCCGGAGAGCTGCAGGCCGACAACGCCCACGACGACGGCGCCGATGCCCAGGAGCTTGCGCCAGTCCAGGCGCTCCTGGAACAGCAGGACGCCGAGCAGCACGATGCCGACAGCCCCCAGGCCGGTCCAGAGCGCATAGCCGACGCCGACGTCGAGCGTCACCAGGGCGAGGCTGAGGAAGAAAGTCCCCCCGGCACCGATGACCAGGGTCAAGACGGAGTACCAGAGCCGAGTGAATCCTTGCGAGGCGTTGGCGCAGAGCGCGAACGCGACCTCGAAGACGATGGCGATTCCGAGAAAGACCCAATGCATGGTGGTTGTCCCTTCTGTGAGAGATGGGGAATCGAAGGCGGGTCTCAGGCGGGGTGCCGATCGGGGAGTGCTTGGGCGGCCGGGGAGCCGTCGCGCCGGTCGAGGTGGGCACGGTGCCGTAGCGCTTGGCCGGCGGTGACGGACTCTTCGGCCACTCGGCAGCGGCACACGTAGCCGAAAAGCACGGTGGCCTGAGGCGGCGGCATGATTCTCTTCGCTCGTCGCCTCGGAAAGTTATGTGACGATCATTGCATGCGCGTACAAATACTTCAACAGTTTTGATGGGGTCGGGCTCGGCGGTACCTGGACCGGTCAAGCGCCGAGTCGGTTGGCCGGCGGCCTCTCAACCGTTGGCTCGGCGCGGCAGCAAGGCTGCTGGGACGAGGGCGACCAAGGACAGAACGAGAGTGCAGCCGAAGGCGACCCCGTACGCCTGCAGGGACGAGTCGCCGGCGGCCAGTTGGCGGCCCACGACGGTGAGGAGGAGGGCTGTGCCGAAAGAGCCGCCGACACGTTGGATGACGCTCAGGAGCGCGGTCGCCCCGGGGATGTCCTCCGCGGCCAGCCGGGAGTAGGCGGCGACCGTAATCGGGACGGTGGCGAAGGCGAGGCCCGCGCCGCGTGCGAATAAAGCCGCGCTTAGCCCCAGGTCACCCGTCTCGGGGACGATGACGTAAGGCAGGGTGGCAAGACTAGCGACGGCTGTGCCGGCGAGGAGCACAGGGCGCGGGCCGAGGCGGTCCGTGAGTCGGCCGGCCAGTGGCAGGGCGGCCATGGTGGCAAGAGCCAACGGTGCCAGCAGCAGGCCGGTCTCCGCAGCCGTGGCTCCGCGTGCCTGCTGGTAGAACAGCGGCAGCAGCACCATCGGGCCGAAGATCGAGGCTCCGGCGACCGCCATCAGCCCTGCGGCCAAGGCGAACGAGGGATTGGCGAACATTCGGAGCTCCATCAGGGCGCGGTCGCTCCTGCGCGTGTGCGCGACGTAGGCGCCGAGTAGCGCCGTGCCGGCGGTAATCGGCACCCATGCCAGCGGCACAGGAGCCGATGCGGTGATCTGAGTGCAGCCATACAGCAGCATCGCCAGCCCTGGACAGAAGAGGAGAAGCCCGCGTACGTCGAGCTGATGCCGATCGGCGGGCACCCGCTCCTGGAGCCCACGCCACGACAGGGCGAGGGCGGCGACGCTGAGCGGGACACTGATCCAGAACACCCATCGCCATCCCGGGCCGTCGACGAGGACCCCTCCCAGCAGCGGCCCGGCCAGCGGCGCTAGCTGGCCCGGTACGGCGACCAGAGCCATCGTCCGGCCCAGGCGGCGGGGCCCGGCCGCCGTCGCGAGGATCGTCTGCAGCAGCGGCAGGATCAGACCGCCACCCACCCCTTGGAGGATCCGGAAGACCACGAGGCTGGTGGTGGACCACGCCGCCCCGCACAGCAGTGAGGCGACCGCGAAGATCACCAGGCTGAGCCGCCACAGCGGACCGGCGCCGAGGCGGCCGAGCGCCCAGGGCATGGTCGGGACGACGATGGCCAGCGTAAGGAGGTAGGTGGTCGCCACCCACTGGATCTGCGCCGTGTCGGCCCCCAGGTCGGCCCGGGCGTCGTCCAGGGCGACCCCCACGATCGTGGTATTCAGCAGGCAGGCCAGACCGCCGACCATAAGGGTCGCGGCCAGGCGGATCAGACTCGGATCCAGTCGGTCGGAGTCCCCGCATTCTGTTGGCATGCCAACATTGTGGGCGATATTCTGTTGGCATGCCAACAGATGATGGGCGGCGGCAGGAGAAGCCGCACCCGGGGATCCAGGTCGACGAAGCCCCCATCGGCTCCCTGCTGCTCCAGGTAGTGCGGGCCCACGCCGCCCTGGCCACCTCGCTCCTGGCCGACCTCGGTCTGGCTGCGCCGCAGGAGGTGGTCCTGCTTTATCTCCAGGACCACGGCCGAGTCCCGCAGTCCGAGCTCGTCCGGTTCCTGGGTCGGGACCGCTCCACCGTGACCGCCACCTTGCAGACCTTGGAGCGCGCCGTGCTGGTCGAGCGGACACCGTCGCAGACCGACCGGCGCGCCATGGACGTCGATCTCACCGAGGCGGGGCGCGGGCTGTGCCCCCGCATCCGCGCCGCATGGGCCGAACTGGAACGACTCACATTCGGATGCCTCGATCAGCGGCAACGCGCCGAGCTCGCCTCGGCTCTGGGCACCGTCCGCGACGCCGCGCGAGCCCACGTGGCGCAGAAGGGAGAAGGCTCGTGAACACCCAGCCGCTCCGCTTGGCACTGATCATCGCCAGCACGCGCGAGGGTCGCTTCGGCGGAGCCGTCGGCCAGTGGGCCGCCGGCCTCGCGCACGGCCGGCCCGAGTACGCCATCGACATCATCGACCTAGCCGACTTCGTCCTGCCCTCTGATCTGAGCGGCTCCGCCGACGTCGGGGACCTCGCCAAGCGCGTGGGTGCCGCCGACGCGTTCCTCATCGTCACCTGCGAGTACAACCACGGTTATCCGGCCTCCCTGAAACTCGCCATCGACAGCCTCCGCCAGGAGTGGGCCGCCAAACCCGTTGGCTTCGTCAGCTACGGCGGCGTCGCCGGCGGTCTGCGCGCAGTCGAACAACTGCGCCAGGTCTTTGCCGAACTGCACGCCGTCACTGTTCGCGACACGGTCAGCTTCCACTTCCCCCACACGCATATCGAAGCTGACGGGCGCGTCAACGACCCCGCCACCGCCGAGGCCGCCGAAACCGCCGGGCGAACCCTGTTCAACCAACTGGCCTGGTGGGGCACTGCCCTCCGCGACGCCCGCAAAGCTGTCCCCTACGCCCCGGTCACGTAACCGCCGATAACCGTGACACCGCACGAGGAGCGAGTGCAATGCCGACCGCCATCGGGTTCTCCCGCTACGGAGCCCCGGAAGTTCTCCACCCTCTCCAGATCGAGACCCCGCGCCCCGGCCCGGGCCAAGCGCTCGTACGCGTCCGTGCGGCCGGAGTGAACCCGGTCGACTGCAAGATCCGACGCGGCGAATTCGCCGGCGCCGAACCCCGACGCTTCCCGCAGCGCCTCGGCAACGAGTTCGCCGGAACCGTCGTCGAACTAGGCCCCGACAACCCCGCCGAAAGTGCCGTGGCCGTTGGTACCGACGTGCTCGGTTCGGCCTCGGCACAGGCCTACGCCGAAACCCTCGTCGTCGACACCGCCGGGCTTGTCGTCAAACCGCCCTCGGTGCCTTGGGAGGCGGCCGCCGGACTGCCGGCCGCCGGGCAAACCGCCCGCACCGCTCTGCTCCGACTGGATGTGCGGCCCGGCGACGTCGTGCTCGTGCATGCCGCAGCAGGCGGCGTCGGCACGATTGCCGTGCAACTCGCGCGCGAACTGGGCGCACGGGTGATCGGCACCGCCAGCGAAGCCAACCACGACTACCTGCGCGGACTCGGTGCGGTCCCGGTCGCCTACGGCCCCGGGCTGACCGAGCGCGTGCGCGCCCTGGTACCGGAAGGCATCGACGCGGCCTTGGACCTGGTCGGCGGCGAAGCCGTCACCACGAGCCTCGCCCTTGTCGGGGACCGGCGCCGCATCGGCACGACCGTCGACCGGAAGGCGGTCGAGGAGCACGGCGTGCAGCGGGTCGGCGGCCGATCGCACGCCGCGCTGCGCGAGGTCGCCGACATGGCCGCCGCCGATCGTCTGACCCTGCCTGTACGCACATTCCCTCTGGGGGAGGCGGCTTCCGCGCACCGCGCCGTTGAGACCGGGCACGTTCGAGGCAAGGTCGTCCTCCTTGTGCCCGGTCTGGGGTCCGCCGCGCACCCAGGCGTCGCTCCCCGGGCGCCGCATCTGGGATCGGTATAGTCACTGGCGCGAGGAAGTCGAGTGGTGAAGTGCGGACTGTCCCACAACACCGCGGCCTACGGCGACGATCCCGATGGCATCACGGCCGTAGCACAGCATGTTGAAGATCTGGGCTTCGACTCCTTCCATGCACTCGAGCATGTCGTGTTTCCCCCGGGCGACACGTTGGGCGGCAACCCCGTGCCCGCCGACACGGCAGTCGTCGACCCCCACACTCCTCGACCTGGTGGCCGCCCGCATCGAGCGGCTGCTCCCGGGACAGCGGTGCTGCAATCCGTCCGCGGATCGAGTCCTGGCTCCTGTCATGAGATCCGGGACGGTTCAACCTCGGGGCGCGGATGGTCGGCCACCTGCCAAGCCACGATCCGCCGAGAAAAGCGGTCCGATACGAAGGCCCCGCGGAATTCGGTGAGGCGCCGCGCATGCACGCACGATGGTGCAGCGGCACGCCCAGCGGGTCGAGCGTCGCCATGCCTTCCCCTGGTTTCGGCCTGGCGAGGAAACGCGCGCCCGGTGGCGGGGGTATGGCGCCCTACCTCCCGCTTGCCCGCGCGGCCTGTCCGAGCCGGATCCGCACGGCGATTGCGGCGCAGGCGATCACGGCGATCCCGCCGAGTATGGTCGGCCAGGTGAGGTACTCGCGCAGGAACAGCGCGGCCCAGCAGATGCTCATCACAGGTTGGGTCAATTGGACCTGGCTTACTTGGGTCATCGGCCCGATGGAGAGCCCGCGATACCAGGCGAAGAACCCGAGGAACATGCTCACCACCGCCAGATAGGCGAACGCGGCCCACTCGATCGCGGCGCCGCTCGGGAGCTGCTGGGCCATCGAGACACCGGTGAGCACGGCCATCAACGGTACCGATAGAACCAGAGCCCAGGACACGGTCTGCCACGCGCCCAGCTCACGCGCCAATAGCCCGCCTTCGGAGTATCCGACCGCCGCCGCCACGACTGCGCCAAACAGCAGCAGGTCAGCCCAATGCAGACCGCCAAGACCGCTGGCCCGCACCGAGGCGAAGACGACTGCGGCGATGGCGCCCACGGCGGCCATGATCCAGAACGACATCGGGGGCCGCTCGCGAGTGCGGAGCACGGCCAGCACCGCGGTGGCGGCCGGCAGCAGCGCTATCACAACGGCGCCATGACTGGCCGGCACGGTGGTGAGAGCGAACGATGTCAGCACAGGAAAGCCCACCACGATGCCGCCAGCCACCAGCGCCAACCGACCCCACTGGATGCCGCGGGGCAGGCGCTGACGGGTGATGGCCAGCGCCGCGGCGGCCAGCAGTGCGGCGACGACCGCTCGACCGCAGCCGACGAACAGCGGCGAAATGCCCCCGCCCTCGACGACGACACGGGTGAACGGGACGGTGAAGGAGAACGCCGTGACGCCCAGAAATCCCCATCCCAGACCCGCCCGAGGGGATAGCACTGGCGCTTTCAGAAGAGTAGCGCTACCGTAATTATTCATGCATAACGATAGCAGTTCACGGATTGTCGCGGGACTGCACGAGTGGATTTCGCAGGCTCCGCCGGGCGCGAAACTTCCCTCCACCCGAGCCCTGATGGCGCAGTACGAGGCGAGCCCGGTCACGGTGCAGAAGGCGCTGCGGGCGCTAGCCGCGCAGGGGATGGTGGAAAGCCGCCCTGGTGTCGGCACGTTCGTGCGCCCGGGGCGCCTCGCCCGCATCAGCGACTACGGCTGGCAGACCGGCGCGCTCGGCTCACCGCAGACCCCCATCCCGCAGGTATCCACCGCGCTGCGCACCGCGCCCAACGACGCGATCGCGCTGCACTCCGGCTATCCCGACCGCGACCTGCTGCCCGAACGCCTGGTGCGCGCCGCGTTCACCCGCGCCGCGCGAAGCGACGCCACCGTTAGCCGCCCGCCGGCCGCCGGGCTGCCCGAGCTGCAGGCGTGGTTCGCCACCGAGCTCGGTGCGGCAGCGCCCCTCGGCACCGCGCCGCCGACCCCCGGCGACGCCATCGTTCTCCCCGGAAGCCAGAGCGGGCTCAACGCGGCTTTTCGCGCCGTGGTCGGGGCAGGGCGACCGTTGCTGATGGAGTCGCCTACGTACTGGGGCGCGATCCTGGCCGCCGCCCAGGCGGGCGTGCAGATCGTGCCCGTGCCCAGCGGCGTCGGCGGACCGAATCCCGACGAGTTGACCCGCGCATTCGAGCGCACCGGGGCGCGCGCCCTCTACGCCCAGCCCAACTTCGCCAACCCGACCGGCGCCCAGTGGCCGCCCGACCTGGCCGATCAGGTGCTGGAGACCGTGCGCCACTACGGGGCGTTTCTTATCGAGGACGACTGGGCGCACGACTTCGGCATAGCGGCTGAGGTGGCGCCCCTGGCCGCGCGCGACGACGGCGGACACGTCATCTATCTGCGGTCGCTGACCAAGAGCGTGTCCCCGTCGGTGCGCGTCGCCGGGATCGTCGCCCGCGGCCCCGCCCGCGGACGCATCCTGGCCCACGTTCAGGCCGACTCTCTGTACGTCAGCGGCTTGCTGCAGGCGGTTGCGCTCGACGTCGTCACCCAGCCCGCCTGGCGCACGCACCTGCGCTCCCTGCGCCAGCAGTTGGCCGCGCGCCGCGACCTCCTCATCGAGGCCCTGCGCGCCCAAGCTCCCGCGGCGAACGTGGAAGCGGTACCCCGGGGCGGGCTCAATCTGTGGGTTCGGCTGCCGGAGGCGACCGACCTGGCCCGCCTCATGGGCGCCTGCGAGGCCGCCGGGGTCCTCGTGGCCCCCGGCGATGAGTGGTTTCCCGCCGAGCCCACCGGCCCCTTCCTGAGGCTCAACTATTCCGGCCCCAATCCGGGAGCCTTCTCCGAGGGTGCAAAGGTCATCGGCGAGGCCCTCGGGCGCGGTAACACAACCTGACACCGGAACGCCGCAATACGCCTCCGAAACTACGGGATGCACTTGTCGCCAGCATCGTCATGATTGCCCGCGCCCACGCCCCCAGCCACGTCCTCTTCGTCCCCGACCTTCGCTCCGGTTTTCGCGCCGCGACATCCCAGTGAGTGAGGTGCGGCTCGCACTTGGACATAAGGCTCCCGTGTATGCGGGAGTCCTATAGCTGACCCGCCCGAACCGCCGGGCGACTACCCCGGCGGACGGCCCATGTACGCGCACGCACTCGCGCGTGGATGAACCTGCCCGGTGCGGTGGTCCGGTCTCAGGCGGCGGCCAAGGTGATTGACGGCGGCCGGGGTGGAGGCCGGGCGCAGCGGTCCTCGACCATGGTGCGGAGCTGCCGAAAGTCGGTCGGCAGCCCCCGGCTTCCCCAGAGTGAGGCCGACGTCGTCTCCGAATACCCCCGCGAGAACTCGCCGAGCCAGCTGAAGGTCGTGCGTGCAGACGGCACGGTCGAGTTCGAGAGCCCCTACTAGAACGATCCCTACCCGCCGGTGGGGTGAGCGTGACGGCAAGATGTCGAGGACCCGGTTGCTTCTCGGCTGAAGCCTGAATGCAACTGTGGCGGCTTTCCGATGTCGGTTAGCCCGTCAGTAGGACCTTGCTGGCGGGCTTGCCCTGTGGTGCAGTGAGTCCACTGGCTCGACATAACGGCTGGGGCGCGTGCAGCTTCGCTCTCGCAGTGCGGAGACCGCCATGGGTCGAGCCCACCATAAGCCGGCGTCCTCGACGTAGCCAGAACTCCGGAGCTGTCCCCCGCCCGAGGACGTCCTTGTCGGACTACCATATTCGCGCCCAGACAGACCCCGCTCCGCCGTGCGGCTGGACCGCAACCGCCCACGGACCTGGGGCGAGGACGCGTCGGATCGACTCCGCTGGTGGGGGAGGGCAGGTCGGTGCGTGGGTGAGGCGCTGGGGCTCCCGGCATGTGGGGCGGCCCCGGCCGTGAGGTGCGGGATGGTTCTGCCGGAGGGTGACGGGTACTCCGGTTGGCTCCAGGAGGGGCGGCGGAGCCGGGGCGTATCCGGCCGTCGGCGGGCGCCGGGACGGCCGTTGACCTGCGTCGACGACTCGGTTCCGACGGAAGAGCACCCGACGGAGCAACATCGGCCCCGACGGGAGGCCCCGAACCGCCCTCACGGGCCCATTGACCTGCGAAAACTAGGTGGGCCACCAGGGGATCGAACCCTGAACCCGCGGATTAAAAGCGCGCTCTATTGTCGCCGGGTGGCACCCAAAAACGCCACTACCTGCTATTTTATCCACTCGATGATGCAGGTCAATGCCATTCTGCGCCGCGCTGTCCCGCTCGCGGCCGCAACCGCCGAGCACCGACGGAGCGCACGACTCCGCGCCGTTTTGTGAGATGCGGGCTCAGCCCGCGCGTCAACGCTACTCGAGCAGCATCTCGGTGCCTGCAACGGATGAAACAATGCTATCCGAACAGCGGCCCGACACCGAGGCACCACGGAAGATAGGCGCCACACAATGGAGGACAACCCTCGTCCCGCCGAAGACGTCGTGGAGGCTCTGCGTGCCGCAGCCGCAGCACGCCCCGAGCAGGTCGTGCTCCTGCCCGGCGTGGACGACGCGGCCATGGACGCCTGGACGGCCCCGCCGCCCGAGCGCCTACGAGCCGTGTTCCGCCAGACCGCTGGGTTCTGGCTGCGGGACTGGAGCAACGACGAACTCGACCTGTTCGGTCCGTTGCACGACATGAACCGGGACGCCCCGGAGGCCACCGGCGCCGACCGATGCGGTGCGGCGGGGACCTACCGCGTCGTGCACACCAACGCGGCCGCCATGACGTACTACGTCGATGTCGATCCGCAGACGGGCGAATGGGGCAGGGTGTTCTATTTCCACCGGGAGGCCGACGCCGGACTGGTCGCTTCCGACTTGTCGACCTGGTTGTACAAACTTGCCGAAGTGGTGCGCTACGCGGTCGGCGTCGCAGCAGACGGTGACAACCACGTCTTCGCGGAGGCGTTTTCCGAGCGCTTCTTCGAGTGGGGAGGGCGCCGCAAGGTCGACCCGGTCGCCGCCGAAGAGGCGAACGAGCACCTGCCGCCCGGCATCGACGGCCGCTGCGCGGGGGCGGATGCGCTGGTGGCCGATCTGCGCCGAGTGGAATACCCCACCGAGATCATGTTCGGCGCGCCGGGCGGCGATCCCCGTAAGGGCTTGTTGGGCCCCACCTACTACCGCTACGACAACGGCCGCTTCCTGGTCGCTGTGGACCTCGACTAACCGACCGTACCCACGCGAATGGTGCCCTGCCTGCGAAGTAGTGACGGGAAGGGGGCGATCATGTGACGATAGCTTTCCGGTGTGTCGGTCGATGGCCATCCACCGCAATCACGCAGCCCCGTCTAGACCAAGCAGTCCACGCATCCTGGTGGAAAACCCGGCTTTTCCGCAAGAAGGCGTGCGTCGTCGACCGACGCGACCCGCTGGCAACGGTCCCCCACGCCCTACGTATTCTCGTCTTCCTCCGTCTCCGCCCCATGGCGCCGCTGCCAGTCCTTCCAGAAGAACAGGCCCTCAGTCCACGCCGTCAGGTGGCCCTCCATCTGATCGAGTGCTTCATAGCCCTCGAGGAGGATGGTGCCGAGTGTGGGGAATCGATCGCCGTGCTCCTTCGCGATCTCGTCCAAGGCATTCTTCAGCTCATCGCGTTCGGGCCGATGCTCGAAGCGCGACATCGCACTGTCGAGGATGTGGTTGGCAAGCCCACGAGTAATCGGCGCGCCCGCTTTTGGGTGACGATCCGCTTCGCCTTCGCTGCGCTCCGGCAAGCGGAAGTACATTTCGCGCCACAGCACAGCTAGCGGTGTGAACGCGGGCGTCCCTTCGATCGCGGTATACATACCGCGCGTAATGCGCCACCGCCGTCTCCAACTCGACTTCTGCGGTCGGCTCGTCCGGCCAGCGACACCGACATAACCTCGCACGACGACACGGCCGGTCGGCGCGTCCTTCAGGAGGCTGGGCGTAACGCTCCAGTAGTCGAGAAGAAACGTCACACGATCGTAGGGGTCCAGACGAACGACAGTGTCCGTGACTGCGTTATTGGGGCCAAACGAGTCGCCCGTCGCGAGCATCCGAGGCACGACGGAGTGCTTCTTCTTTCCGTGGCCGCTGAAGCTCAGCCCCGGAGAATAGATCGTCACCGGCACTCGGCCAGGGTTCTCAACCACGAGCTGCGCCAGTTCGAGCGCCCTGCCGTGTGTGACGCTTCGGGCTGAGGCGTCATCTTGTAGCTGGTGCCGGCCAGAGTGGTTCGTGACCAGCTTGAACTCCGGCTCCCAGACCGCAGTGTTCAGATACACATTCACGCGGCCGCCGTCAAGAAAATGCTTTGTGATCTGCCAGCCGAGCGCGACCAATGCGACGCCGAAGCTGAGCAGCGAGACTCCGAGGGCCAACACCACCACCGGAACCCCGGACAGCTCTGGTGTCATGTGGCAATCGAGTCGTCGAAGACGGCGCCGGGTAGCGCTTCGATGTACGCGATGTGAGCGCGAATAGCATCTCGCATGGTCATCAACGAAAGCGAGGTCGACGGCTCGTCGTTGACGCCGAGTAAGCCAACTGAAAAGTTCTCTATCCGCACGTCGCGGGCCCGAGGTGATTCACTCGGAGCTTCCATGGTGGATCCGAAGGGCCCCCTTGGCGGCATGAGCCGAAGTTGCGGCAGATCGTGGTCGATCGTATACCCGACCAGCTCGAGGACCCCCTCAGCCGCCCGCCGACGAGCGAAGATTTCATTGGGCTCTGCCACGACGGAGACAGCGATCCTCATGTGGATCCTCTCGAGCAACACAGATTCAGCAAGTGCACGCAGAATATCCGGCAGCACCCCGCACAGCCACCCTACTTGGCCACTGCCACGTAGCTAGTGGCACTTCGAGTTGCCTAAGGGGTTCTCCGGTCGACCGACTGGCCGGTCGACCCAGCGGTCGGTGGTCCAGGCTCAGTAGTCGTTGGGTCACGATGACGGCGTTGGCGAGACCAATGACGGCGGTGATGACGCGGGCGCGTCATTCGATACAGATCGGACCTGCCTGAGCCTGACCCTGATGGTGGTAAGGCGGTGTACTAGTGCGGTGACGCGCGCGACGCTGGCGCCGCCCCGCTCTACACCGGGGACCCCGGATACCGGCCGGAGCTGGACCACGCCAAGGACGGTGACGCATGTGAATCACCCCGACGGGCTGATCCCCACGACGACGGGTGGCAGGGTGCCGTCCGTCGTATCGTCGCCCTCGCCGCCCTGGCCTTGGCCGCTATCATGGTGGTGGACTCGTCGGATCGCGGCGGCATCGCGTGGGTGTAGCTCGAAGTATCCGCGTGGCTCGTCAGCGTGATGGAGTGGGGAAATGCCGTGGCCGACCCGGAGATGACCCCCGCCGAGCACCGGCGCCGGCAGAAGCAGCTCCGCGAAGAGCGGAAGCGCGCCAACGGCCCCGTCGAGAAGATCGACCGCGCCGAGATCGGGGACCGGGATGGGTGGGTGTGCGGGCTGTGCCGCGACCCTATCGACCGTTCGTACCGGTATCCCGACCCGCGTGCTGCCTCGGTCGACCACATTCGCTCCATCGCGGGGGGCGGAACCGAAACCCGCGACAACGTGCAGATCGCGCATTGGGGATGCAACCACGAACGCAACGCCGACGACGTGTACGCCAGCGTGGAGGAGGCCGAGGCGGTGCGCGCCGAGATCGCGCGTATCCCGTACCTGGCGAAGCACGCCGAGACGATGGACCCCGAGGAGATGATGCGGCGCTCGCAGGAGCGCAACCGCCCCGAGGAATTCCGCAAGATGCTGGCCCGCCGGGTCGCGAAGTGGGAACTGATCCAGAACCTTGTGTTCGAGGCCGCGGACCCCGACTTCGTCTTCGAGGGCGACGACATCGAGGAGTGACACCCGAGGAAAGCTGGGAACGTGCTGGGTCTTCCGCCCATAGGTCAGGCGCCGCTGAGTGCGGCATCGACCCGCTTCCCAGGTCAGCCACGAACTCGACGACACTCCTCGGGATCTGCCTCGTCCACCCAGTCCAACAGCGCCTCCGGCAACCCCGCCGCCATGGCCTCCGGATCAAGCCCGCCGCATAGCTCCTCGGCGCGCCGGGCAATCCTGGACGGGTGGCCACTGCCGTGCGCATTCGTTCCCACTCTGAGGGCTGCCCGTGAAGCACCGCATTGTCGTGTGGGCCCCGAGGTAAATCCTCCTGGGCGCGCTTGCGCCGAGGGGGACTGGCGTCCAACTTGGTCAACGACTTGTTGCAAACTGCGTTCGCGCGAGGCCGGACATACAGATACCGACCCTGCGCTTTCAGGGGGGCCGTGATGAGCCGGGCAGGACAAGCTAACGAGGTCGGCAGTGTGTTCCGGTGCACCGTAGCTACACACTTCGCAGTGCACGGGCTCCGAAGCCGCTCGGTCTCCGATCTGGATCTCCCGGAGGGCATTGATCCCGTTCGGCTCGACTTCGAGACCAGCGACCCGACCGATGACATCCGAGTCACCTTTTCCGATGGGCGCCGCGCGTATGTGTCCGCAAAACGCAACGTTTCCAAGGGCCCACCGCTCAATGAGACCGTCGCCGGCTGGGTCGCGCAGGTCCCCTCGTTGGGTCCCGGTGACTTGCTCGTAATCGCGGGCGAAGACTTCACCGGGGCTGCCAAGGATCTCCAGCGAGTACTGCGGCGACACAGGGCTGGGCTGCAGATGGAGACGAAGGACGAGCGCGATGCCCTCAAGGCCCTTGACGACCTACTCCCTGAGAACATTCGCGATTTGGTCCTAGACCGGGCACGTGTCCTGCACCTGCCTGATTCGACCCGATCAGAAACGTCCCGAGCCCTCTTGGTGGCGCTGATGGATCTTGCCGTTGCCGACAATAAAGGGCCGTTGGCGGTGAACACCCTATCCGACTTCTTTCATCGACAGGCTGGCGAGGCACTGGGAAGCGGCATTGACGACTGGGTCACGGCCTTGAACAACGCTGGATTGACGGTAGTAGCCGACCAAGGCGGGCCGGCTGGCATGCGGGCGGCGTCTCGGCTGGCCGCCGTCCGCACCTACTGCAACCGGTTGAAGGCAGATGCTGGACGAATCGACCTTAGTCTGCTCGCCGAGGATCTTGCCCCTGTCGTCATCGACGGCCTCATCCACAATCTCCAGATTGACGTGGAGAGCGAACGAACGCCTGAGGACCTGCTGCGGTACGTGAGGCGCTGGCGACGCATGCTGATTGTGGGACAGCCGGGATCCGGCAAGTCTGTCGCATTGCGCGAGATCGCCGCGCACTGCGCTATCCACCCGCACGCCCCCATCCCGATACGGGTGTCGTTGCCCCGCTTGATGAAGCAGCAGCCCGAGCGCTTGACAATCGACGGCGTCATCGACGGGGCCACAGCCCCCGTGGTCAGCCTCGACCAGCGCGTTCCGCTGGCCGAATACCTGTCGAGAGAACTCGCCGCTGGCCGCGCCATCCTCCTGTGCGACGGGCTAGATGAGTGCGGCGCTCACGCCCCGTGGGTCGCCCAGCAGCTCGCCGACCTTCTTGACTCCCTGCACCCCAAAGCCGGCTTCGTTCTGGCAACACGGGCCAACGCCCGGATTCCCGCCACCCGTCTCGGACTCCCGCGAGTGGATCTGGCCCCTCCACGAGACCTCAGCGAAACCGTCGACCGTGTCCTCGTGGCGTGCGCTGATGCGCGCGTCGCGGAGGCCGACCGGGACGCCTGGTTGGAAACCCGGCGCGCGTGGATAAGAGACGCCAAGGATCAGCACGACCATCTCCTCACGGTGCCGCTTCTGGCCATCCTGCTGGCACTGATCTGTGCCGATGCCTCGGACGCCGACCTTCCGAAGGGGCGCGCCACACTGCTGCACCGGGCGGTCGAACAATCTGTCCACAGATGGGAGCAGACGCGCGGGACTCTGGACCCGACCCGACCGTGGTCTCCCGTACTGTCCGCGACCATGCTGCTCCAGGGATTCATTGTGCTCGGACGCATCCTCGACGGCGGGACGACTCCCTCACGCGCCGACGCCCTGCAATCCGTGAGCCAGATGCTGAGAGACCCCGACCACTGGGCGATGCCACCCGCCCAAGCTCAGGAGATCGCAGAACAGATACTCCGCTTCTGGGACGAACATGTCGCGGTTTTTGTCGTCAACGCCGCAGACGAACTCACGACTCGCAGCAAGGTGTTCGCCGAAATCGCCACCGCGATGTGGACGACCACGTGCGAGCAGGAGCAACTCACAAACTGGCTGAGCGACGCCCTCGTCCACACCGATTCCGATGGCGCCATCGCACTCGCCGCCGGACTCGACCCGCGAACTCTCGGAGCACTCCTCGACGTCGGGGCCACCGGCCGACAGGAAGCCACTCTCATGGCGGCCGATCTCGCGAGCCGTGGAATCGTGATGCTCACACCCCGCGAATCGGAACGTACGCTCAATCAGCTCACCACTGGAGTAGTCAACTCGCGCGAAAGCGGCCTACCGGCACGGCGCGGTCCTCGGACCCCTCCGAGTAAGTTTCCTACGCTTTGGGACAAGACACGCGATCCCGGCCCATGGCCCTTCGTTCAAGCCGCCTGCCTGCTCGCACTTCCGGCCGAGTACAGACACCAGCGTGCCACCCTGATCGCAGAGGCTGGGCTTGATGACCGTGCTGAGACGATCGCGGCAGCACTGTGCGAGCTGACCGACGCGACGACAGACAACCGCCCATTGGGCGAAACGGGTATCACCGCTGTCCACGCCGCACTAGCCATCCCGATGCCGCCAGAGGCGGAGATAGTCCAAGAGAGCCGCCGAAGGGCCGCATTCGTCGGTGGAGGTCAACTCGCACCTGGACTGGCTCAGGTCGCGTTGGCTGCAGTCAGCCGCCTTGATGAACTTGCCGAGGATTCGGGTGAGCGGGTGTTTCAGATCGCGATGCACGCCACTCACGGCGTCGGCGACAAGATTGTCGCCGCACTTGCACGTGCGGGCATCGAGACCAGCCGGCGGTGGCGAAACTTTGGCGCAATCCGCGACTGGATGTCGACCCAGGAAGAGCGCAAGGACGCACTTGTCGCCGACCTCAGCTCGCTCGCTGACCCGGGCCCAGATCCGGTCGGCGGCGGATTTTGGTCACTCACCGATTTGGGTGATCTACTCGCAGCGACCGGTTACCCTGAGATTGCGGCCCGCGAATTTGATCGAGCGTTCGTCCATGACAGCCCGCAGACTCGACGTTCCTGGCTCGACGCGATCGCTGACGCCTACGGGATCGACAAGTCAGTGGTAGCGAGCCAAGCCCAACATCTCCAACGGGTCAGTGAAGAGGAAAACGGAACCAGCCCTGTGAGTGACGACTGGTTTGTCGCCTCCACAAGACCACTGGCTAAACTGTCGCTGTCAACCAATCCAGGCCCGGCGCTCAGGGCCGAGCAGCAGCGAACGTTGCTGTCATGTCTGGAAGCAGATTCCAATTGGATCGCGTACTCGGCGGCGAACGTCTTGGTCAACGTGAACCCGCCCTTATTGAATAGTCGGGAACTTTTCGACAAGGACATGTCGGACTGGCCTTTGCAGCGTGCAGGGCTGCTGTACACGGTGGCGATCCTCACCGCTGGGGACGAGAGTGAGCGGCTGTTGGCGCAAGCCGCTCACTCCGATTCGGCGGACTACCGCTACGCCGCACAAATGACGATCTCGGTGGCTTCGGAACTCGACTTTGACGGATCGATCAGGGATTCGCTGTACCGAGACGCCGACTTGTCCGTCCGGCCAAAGGATGCACGTAAAGCGCTTCCCGCACCGATTCATTGGACTTGTCGCGACTGCAGAACCGTCAACGACATTGAGATCGAAGACTGCCCGGCGTGTGACGATGGGGTGCGTCCTGACTCCTGATTGGCCCACGCTGGCGGAAGGGGCGAGTCGCCGCGCCGTGCGCGCCGTGGGTCCTTGCCCTTGTCTGATGGCTTTCAGTCGGGCGCCTCGCTCCTGCTCGGCGGGCGCCGAAGGGCGTAGTGTGTCCTGCTCTTCGGCGGAGGCCTCGTGGCCGTCGTCCTCAGGTATGGCCACTTCCAGACCCCGAGGCCGGGACCATGGCGACCGTGCGCCTGCAGTCAATGGTGGTTCGGAGTAGTGGCTGGGTGACCAGGTGTTGGCGATAGTCGACGAGCACGGTCAAAGGGCCTCCGGCCACCTATCGTTGCCACAACGGACACGAGGGCGACGGGTAGCCGCTCGCTGGCGGCCGGGCGTATCGCGGTTTCGGGTCAGCGGGTGCGGCTGTTGGACGAGGCCGGGGCACTGAAAGACGGCTGGTTGTGGCGGAAGCGTTGAGGTGGGGGGAGGGGAAATTCCGCTCGCCGGTCTCTCGTGGGCGAACCACTGACCCTCGGTAACTGGGACTTATCGGAAGTCGGAAGCATGCGGGGACGACAACCTCATCGAGGTGCTGCAGGACTCCCGCATCGGGAGACCCCCGCGGGTGCGGGGATGACGCGATTGCGACGCGGTGTGATGAGGAGGACGAGGGCCAGCTCGGCATCCCGGGATCTGCGACGTGTGACGTTCCGGCCGCCGCTTCGGCGCCTCCCGGGTGGGCCCCTGCAGAGCGCGGTGCGGTTTACGAGCTGCTTCGAAGCCCGGGGGCGCGGCGTGCTCGTTCAGCCGATGGTCGCATCGGGAGTCGACAGGGTGCAGAACCTGTATGCGGCTCGGGGTAGAGGCCTCTCAGTGCATCCGAGGCAAGAGGAGACCTGAATGGGCTCCAGGCGAGCGCGTTTCCTATACGCGATGGCCGCCCTGCTGGCGCTGGTGTGGCTGGTCGGTGCAGGGTCGCTGGGCTCCTTCCTCGGACGGCTCGGCGAGGTGCAGATCAACGACAGCTCCGCCTTCCTCCCCGTCAGCGCTGAATCCACGAAGGTGCAGAACATCGCCGAGCGGTTTCGGGCGGACACAATCCCCGCGGTGGTGGTCTACGAGGGCTCTGCCGATCTGGGACGCGCGGAATTGGCCGCGATCGCCGAGGACGGCGAGCGGATCTCGGAGTTCGACTGGACGTCGGGCACGGTCGCCGGCCCGATTCCCGGTGACGAGGACCCGAGTGTGGCCCAGCTCGTCGTGCCAGTCTCCGAGGACGCCGATACCGAGGCGGCGGTGAACGACCTGCGCTCGGCGCTGGAACACGGAGGTGCGCAACCGCGGGCGTATGTCACGGGACCCGCGGGTTTCGCCGCCGATCTGTCGGCGGCTTTCGCGGGTATCGACACGACCCTGCTCGCGGTCGCTCTGGGCGCCGTCTTCGCCATCCTGGTCGCGGTTTACCGCTCCCCGACACTGCCGCTGCTGGTGATCACATCGTCGGTGCTCGCCCTCGCATTGGCTGGCGCCCTGATCTACGCTGCGGCCGATGCCGGGTGGCTGACGCTCAACGGCCAGAGCCAGGGCATCCTGTTCATTCTGGTGGTGGGCGCCTGCACCGACTACGCACTACTGCTGGTGGCCCGCTATCGTGAGGCGCTCTCCCTCTACCGTCGGCCGACGCGTGCCATCGGCGCGGCTCTGCGCGGTTCCGCGGGTGCGATCGCAGCTTCGGGGGTGACCGTGATCCTGGGTGTGCTCTGCCTGCTGGCCAGCGAACTGTCCTCCAACCGCAGCCTGGGCCCGGTTGCCGCAGTGGGGATCGCCTGTGCCCTGGCATCGGCGTTGACATTCTTGCCGGCGGTCCTGCTGCTGACGGGGCGGGCGGCGTTCTGGCCGGTACGTCCTCGCTACCGGGGCGGCACCGACTCCGATTCCACCGGCGACGTGCTGGCCCGCCACCGGATGTGGGGCGGCGTCGCGGCGGTGCTCGGCCGGCGCCCGCGCACGTGGTGGGTGGGCACCGCCGCGGTACTGGCGCTGGGCGCGGTCTTCACCGTGCAGTTCGAAGCCGAGGGGACCGCCCAGTCCGAGGTCTTCCGCACCGAGGTGGAGGCAGTCGAGGGACGGCAGGTGCTCCAGCGCGGCTTCGGGGAGACGGCCTCGGCCGAACCCGCGTTGATCACCGCCGACGCCGAGGATCGGACCGAGGTTGTCGAAGCGGCAGAAGGGGTGGAGGGCGTCGTCGGACCCCAGGCCGTCGCTCCGAACGGCGAGCCGATGGTCGTCGACGGTACGGTCCTGATCGAGGCCGACCTGGCCGCACCGGCCGAATCCGAGCGGGCCCTGGACACCCTCGACGACCTGCGCGGTACCGTCCACGGGGTGCAGGGGGCCGATGCGCTCGTGGGTGGGAGCAGCGCGACCAAGCTGGACACGCTGGAAAGCGCCGAGCGCGACCTCGTGGTCATCGTGCCGCTGGTGCTGGCCGTCGTCCTGGCAGTGCTTATCGCCCTGCTGCGTTCGATCGTCGCGCCGATTCTGCTCGTGTCCACTACCGTGCTATCTTTCGCCGCCACGCTGGGCGTCGGAGCGTTGGTGTTCGACCACCTGCTGGCGTTTCCCGGGGTCGATCCGGCCGTCCCGCTGTATGCGTTCGTGTTCCTCATAGCCCTGGGAGTCGACTACAACATCTTCCTCATGACCCGAGCGCGGGAGGAGGTCCTCCGCCATGGCAATCATGCGGGGATGCTACGCGCTCTCACCGTGACCGGGGGCGTCATCACCTCCGCCGGCGTCGTACTGGCCGCGACTTTCGCCGCCTTGGCGGTGATCCCGCTATTGTTCCTGGTCCAGCTCGCGTTCCTTGTGGCATTCGGTGTCTTGCTGGACACCCTCGTTGTGCGGTCGATCTTGCTGCCTGCCTTGGCGCTGGACATCGGAGCCCGCACGTGGTGGCCCGCGCGGACTCCCCGTTTCGCCGACGGCTGAATCCGCAACTCGAAGTGCCGCGAGCAATAGAGCGCAGGGCCTTGCGTTAGGAGTCGTGGTCCGATGCAAGTCTGCACGGCAGACGGCACCGCCTTCCCAAATACGTCGTGTCGAACACGATAGCGACCGGGACCTGGTCCCCGACCACCGTACTTCGCGGCGACCCCGCGAAGGCCGTCCGCGAGATCGCCGAGCGGCCAGGACGCGATCTCCAGGTTCACGGCAGTGCCCGCCTCGCCGGCACCCTGCTCTCCGCGGGCGTCGTCGACACCCTGCGCCTCGTGATGGCCCCCGTAGTGATCGGCTCGGGGCGGCGCCTGCTCACACATCCGAGCCCGGCGGCAGGCCTGCGGCTCGTCCAGCACGAAGCTACGGCACAGGGCCTGGTGCTGCTCGAGTACCCCACGACGGGTAGCGCCCGCACCGCCCATTACCAAGGCGTCACGAACCTGCGGTAATGGTGGGCTCAAGCCGGGGAGGTCCGGAACTCGCAGCGGGTGATAGTGCTGGTCACCACCCCGTAGAGATCCAGGAAAGCCCACCCAATCAACAAGCGCCGCCCGTTGGAAAACGCCCCTGAGAATGCGGCTGCGCCGCCCATCACGGGACGCTGCGGGTGACCGCGCCTTTCAGGACTCGCCGATGCCGCGGTGGAGCGACTGTCGCGACCGTCTGCCTGCTTGCCACGATCACTGCGGCCTACGCCCACATGTTCAGGACCTGGAAAATTGGGCCGGTGGCCGCCACGCGCGTCACCGGTCGACTCTCTCGGGATGATCGGCGGTGGCCGGGCGCGCGTTTGCGTTGTCGGGTATGCAGAGATCTGGGCAGAACACCTCATAGTGGGCGGCGCGCGCTGGTACGGGTGCGCTCAGCAACCGGCTGCGGAGGTCGCGAATGAAGGGCAGCGGGCCGCAGATGTTGATGTCCGCAGTCCTCGGGCACCTCTCGGTCAAGCGCATGCTTCACGATAGGCGCCGCCTGCCTGAGGCGAGTCCGGATCGCACGCGGGCCCCGCCGCGGCCATCGGCATGCTCGGTCCAGCGTGTGTCCGATCTCCTTCTTGTCGCTTGCATCTGGTCGGCGCGGCTCTGCCCCAAGCCGACCGTAGTCACTTGCGGCTCCACCTGCACGGCTCCCGGCGCGGCGACGGGACCTTCGTCCTGCCGCCACGGACGATCGGCCCTGTGAGCCGGTGCCGGTGAGCTGATGAGGTGGCAGAGATCGGCCGGACGGCCGCGCCGGGAGCGGCTTCCGCCGTGCACGGCGATGCGTTTCAGACGATCTACGGCGCTCCCTGAGTGCGGCGGTTGGGAGCGGTTCAGGCGACGCAGGAAGGTCTCAACGTGACAAAGCAGTCAGGCGGCGACACTGCGGGCGATACCGATCCGGGATTGGACGGCCCTGTCACCGAAACCCTGCTGCGGACCCGGAGGTTCCTGCGCCCGCGGGAGGTCTCGGCGGATCTGCGCACGGCGCACCGCAGCGGCGGCCGCGATGCGGACACCTTCTACCGGGACCGGTGGAGCCACGACAAGGTGGTGCGCTCCACGCACGGAGTCAACTGCACCGGCTCCTGTTCGTGGAAGGTCTACGTCAAAGACGGGATCATCACCTGGGAGGGCCAGCAGACCGACTATCCGTCGGTGGGCACGGACCGCCCCGAGTACGAGCCGCGCGGCTGCCCCCGGGGAGCGGCGTTCTCCTGGTACACCTACTCGCCGACCCGGGTGCGCTACCCCTACGTGCGCGGGTTGCTGCTGGAAATGTACCGCGAGGCCAAGCAGCGCACCGGCGACCCGGTCCTGGCCTGGGCCGACATCGTCTCCGATCCCGAGCGCTCCCGCCGCTACAAGGCCGCCCGCGGCAAAGGCGGACTGGTGCGCGCCACCTGGGAAGAGGCGGAGGAGATGGCCGCCGCCGCCCACGTGCACACCATCAAGGATTTCGGTCCCGACCGGCTCGCCGGGTTCTCCCCGATCCCGGCGATGTCGATGGTCTCCCAGGCGGCCGGCTCCCGCTTCTACTCGCTGATCGGCGGGGCGATGCTGTCGTTCTACGACTGGTACGCCGACCTGCCCGTCGCCTCGCCGCAGGTGTTCGGCGACCAGACCGACGTCCCCGAGTCGGGCGACTGGTGGGACGCGGGCTATCTGATCATGTGGGGCTCCAATGTTCCGGTCACCCGCACCCCCGACGCGCACTGGATGGCCGAAGCGCGCTACCGGGGGCAGAAGGTGGTGGTCGTCTCCCCGGACTTCGCCGACAGCACCAAGTTCGCCGACGAGTGGCTGCCCGCCCAACCCGGCACCGACGGAGCCCTGGCCATGGCCATGGGCCACATGGTGCTCAAGGAGTTCTTCGTCGACCGCACGACGCCCTACTTCGACGACTACGTCAAGCGCTACACCGACCTGCCGTTTCTGGTGCGTCTCGATCCCGAGGGCGACTCCTACCGGCCGGGAAAGTTCCTCACCGCCGCCGACCTGGACGGCGTCGGCGGACGTGCCGATGACGGCGCCGGCGCGGAGCACGCGGCGTTCAAGACCGTGCTGATCGACGAGCGCACCGGCGAGCCCGTCGTGCCCAACGGCTCGCTCGGCTTCCGCTACGGCGACGGGGGAGCCGGCAGGTGGAATCTGGCTCTCGGCGACACCCGACCGCTGCTCACCCTCTACCGGCAGGGCGGCGAAACGGCACCCCTCGACCTGCCCCGATTCGACGGGCCCGGCGGCGAGGCCGCGACCACGCGCCGCGGCGTTCCGGTGCGGGAGGTCGGCGGGCACCTGGTCACCACGGTCTACGACCTGCTGCTGGCCCAGTACGGCGTGGGCCGCGACGGCCTACCCGGGAGCTGGCCCAGCGGCTACGACGACGCCGGCCAGCCCTGCACCCCCGCTTGGCAGGAGTCCCTCACCGGTGTCGCGGCCGACAAGGCCGAGCGCATCGGCCGCGAGTTCGCCGCCAATGCGGAGGAGTCGCGCGGCCGCTCGATGATCATCATGGGGGCGGGAACCAACCACTGGTTCCACTCCGACACGATCTACCGGGCCTTCCTCACCTTGACGACGCTGACCGGCTGCCAGGGTGTCAACGGCGGCGGCTGGGCGCACTACGTCGGCCAGGAGAAGGTGCGCCCGATCACCGGCTACACCCAGCTCGCCGCCGCGCTGGACTGGTCGCGCCCGCCGCGCCAGATGGTGCAGACGGCCTACTGGTACCTGCACACCGACCAGTTCCGCTACGACGCCTTCGGCGCCGACACGCTGGCCGCCGCCGACGGCCGGGGCGCCCTCTCGGGCAAGTCCACCGCCGATGTGATCGCCCAGTCCGCGCGCCTGGGGTGGATGCCCTCCTACCCGACCTTCGACCGCAACCCGCTGCATTTGGCCGACGATGCCGAGAAGGCCGGCCTCCCGGTGTCGGAATACGTCCCCCGGGAGCTCAAGGCCGGCCGCCTGCGGTTCGCCTGCGAGGACCCCGATGCTCCGGAGAACTTCCCGCGTGTGCTGACGGTGTGGCGCGCCAACCTGCTCGGCAGCTCGGCCAAGGGCAACGAGTACTTCCTCAAGCACCTGCTGGGCACCGACGCGTCCGTGCGGGCAGAGGAGACTCCGCCGGAGGCGCGCTCGTCCGACGTCGTCTGGCGCGACGAGGCCCCGACCGGCAAGCTCGACCTGCTGCTGTCCCTGGACTTCCGGATGACCAGCACCACGGTCTTCTCCGACATCGTGCTGCCGGCGGCGACCTGGTATGAGAAGCACGATCTCAACACCACCGACATGCACCCCTTCGTCCACCCGTTCAACCCGGCCATCGCCCCGCCGTGGCAGACCCGCACCGACTTCGACGCCTTCTCCGGACTCGCGCGCGCCTTCAGCAGACTGGCAGCGGACCACCTCGGGGTGCGCACGGACGTGGTCGCCGCCCCGCTCACCCACGACACGCCCGACGAGCTCGCCACCCCGCACGGGCGGGTGCGGGACTGGAAGACGGGCGAATGCGAGCCGGTTCCCGGATCGACCATGCCCAAGCTCGTTGCGGTCGAGCGGGACTACCCGGCCGTGGCGGCCAGGATGGGGGCGCTCGGCCCGCTGCTGGACCGGCTGGGGGCGACCACCAAGGGGGTGACCTTCGACGTCTCCCGGGAGGTGGACCACCTCTCCCACAAGAACGGAACTGTGCGCGGCGGGCCCGCCGACGGCCGCCCCGCGCTGTCCCGCGACGTCCACATGTGCGAAGCGATCCTGGCGCTGTCGGGCACCACCAACGGGCACTTGGCCGCCCAGGGATTCCGCACTCTGGAGGCGCGCACCGGAACGCCGATGGCCGACCTCGCGGCCGAGCACGAAGGCAAGCAGATCACCTTCGCCGACGTCCAGGCCGCACCGGTCCCCGTCATCACCTCCCCGGAGTGGTCGGGCAGCGAGACCGGCGGACGGCGGTACTCGCCCTTCACCGTCAACGTCGAGCGCGAGAAGCCCTGGCACACCCTCACCGGACGCCAGCACTTCTTCCTCGACCACGACTGGATGGCCGAGGTCGGCGAGAACCTGCCGGTCTACCGGCCGCCGCTGAACATGCACGCCCTGTTCGGCGAGCCGGCGATCGGGGACACCGGGGAGCTGGGGGTGGCCGTGCGCTACCTGACTCCGCACAACAAGTGGTCGATCCATTCGGAGTACCAGGACAACCTGCTGATGTTGAGTCTGTCCCGCGGGGGCCCGACGATCTGGATGAGCGTGGCCGACGCCGCCAAGGTCGGGGTGTCCGACAACGAGTGGATCGAGGCGGTCAACCGCAACGGCGTGGTGGTGGCCCGCGCGATCGTCTCGCACCGGATGCCCGAGGGGACCGTGTACATGTACCACGCCCAGGACCGGCTCATCGACGTCCCCAGGTCGGAGACCTCGGGAAAGCGCGGCGGTATCCACAACTCCGCCACCCGCCTGCTGATCAAGCCCAGCCACCTCATCGGCGGCTACGCGCAGTTCAGCTACGCGTTCAACTACATCGGCCCGACCGGAAACCAGCGCGACGAGGTGACCGTGATCCGCCGGCGCTCCCAGGAGGTGCAGTACTGATGCGCGTCATGGCCCAGATGGCGATGGTGATGAACCTCGACAAATGCATCGGGTGCCATACCTGCTCTGTCACCTGCAAGCAGACGTGGACCAACCGCAGCGGCATGGAGTACGTCTGGTTCAACAACGTCGAGACCCGGCCCGGGCAGGGCTATCCCCGCACCTACGAGGACCAGGAACGCTGGCAGGGCGGTTGGACGCTGAACAAGCGGGGCCGTCTCAAGCTCAAGGCGGGCAACCGGCTGAAGAACCTCATGACCATCTTCTCCAGCCCCAAGATGCCCTCCATCCAGGACTACTACGAGCCCTGGACCTACGACTACGAGACCCTGACCAACGCCCCGCTGCAGGAGCACACCCCCGTCGCCCGCCCCAAGTCGCTGATCACGGGCAAGGAGATGAGCATCTCCTGGAGCGCCAACTGGGACGACGACCTGGCCGGCAGCACCGAACTCGCTCCGTCCGACCCCGTGCTGCAGAAGGTGTCGGACAAGGTCAAGCTCGAATTCGAGCAGACGTTCATGTTCTACCTCCCCCGGATCTGCGAGCACTGCCTCAACCCCTCGTGCGCCGCCTCCTGCCCGTCCGGGGCGATCTACAAGCGCAGCGAGGACGGCATCGTCCTGGTCGACCAGGACACCTGCCGCGGCTGGCGCAAGTGCGTCACCGGATGCCCCTACAAGAAGATCTACTTCAACCACCGCACCGGAAAAGCCGAGAAGTGCACCTTCTGCTTTCCCCGGATCGAGGTGGGGCTGCCCACCGTGTGCGCCGAGACCTGCGTGGGGCGGCTGCGCTACATCGGCCTGGTGCTCTACGACGCCGACGCGGTGTTGGAGGCGGCCTCCGTCGAGGACGACCGCAAGCTGCTCGACGCCCAGCGCAGCGTCCTGCTGGACCCCGACGACCCCGAGGTGATCCGCGAGGCCGAGCGCTCGGGGATCCCCCGCGACTGGATCGAGGCCGCCCAGCGCTCGCCCATCTGGTCGCTGATCAACCGCTACGAGGTGGCGCTCCCACTGCATCCGGAGTACCGCACCATGCCCATGGTCTGGTACATCCCGCCGCTGTCGCCGGTCGTCGACGCCGTCTCCGAGACCGGCGAGGACGCCGAGAACAGCGGCAACCTCTTCGCCGCCATCGAGCACCTGCGCATCCCGGTGGAGTACCTCGCCGAACTGTTCACCGCCGGGGACACGGCTCCGGTCACCGCCGTGCTCAAGCGCCTGGCGGCGATGCGTTCCTACATGCGCGACATCAACCTGGGCCGCGAACCCGACGAGTCCATCCCCGCCTCCGTCGGCATGGAGGGCGAGCAGGTCTACGACATGTACCGGCTGCTCGCCCTGGCCAAATACGAGGAGCGCTACGTCATCCCGCCCGCCCACGCCGAACAGGCCCACGGCTTGGAGGAACTCGCCACCGAGTGCAGCCTCGACTACGAGGGCGGCCCGGGGATGGGCGGCTGGGGACCCTTCGGCGAGGGATCCGGCGGGACGACGCCCATCGCCGTGGAGAACTTCCAGGCGCTCAAGCAGCGCCAGACCACCAACACACTCGCCGACCCCGAGGACAAGGAGAAGCGCGTCAACCTGCTCAACTGGGACGGCAAGGGACGGCCCGAAGGGCTGTTCCCGCCCGCACCCGGAAACGAGCGCGGCGCGCCCGAGCGCATGGACGGCACCGACCCCGGCGGCGAGACGGACCCCAAGCCATGAGCCGGATCCTGCGCGCCCTGCGCCGCCAACCGATCACCGAGCGCCAGCGTGCGCTGACCCACCGGGTCGCCGCCTTCGCGCTGGACTACCCCGACGAGCGGCTCGTCGCCGTCCTGCCGGACCTGCGCACAGCGGCGGCGGAGCTGCCCGAGCCGGTGCGCGGACACCTCGGCGGGCTCCTCGACCACCTGGAGCGGACACCGCAGCGGAGCCTGGCCGAGGAGTATGTGGAGACGTTCGACCTGCGCCGCCGCTGCTGCCTGCACCTGACCTACTACGCCTACGGCGACACCCGCAAGCGCGGCACCGCGCTCCTGGGGTTCACCCACGCCTACCACGCCTCGGGCTTCGACGTCGACACCGAGGAGCTGCCCGACCACCTGTGCGTCGTGCTGGAGTTCGCCGCCACCGCCGATCCCGACGCCGGCGGGCGCCTGCTCGTCCAGCACCGGGCCGGGCTGGAACTGCTGCACCTGGCCCTGACCGACGCCGGATCGCCGTATGCGGGCGCGCTGTCGGCGGTGAGCGCCACCCTGCCGCCGCTGACCGAGCGCCTGCGCGAGGCGGTGGCCCGGCTGGCCGCCGAAGGTCCGCCGGACGAGGAGGTCGGCCTCGAACCCTTCGCCCCACCGGACTACATGGAAGCGCGCTCATGACAACAACCCTCGACCTCGTCCTGTGGGTCGTCGTCCCCTACGCCTGCCTCGCGGTCTTCGCCGTCGGCCACTACTGGCGCTACCGCTACGACAAGTTCGGCTGGACCACGCTCTCGTCCCAGTTGTACGAGAGCCGGCTGCTGCGGTGGGGCAGCCCGCTGTTCCACTTCGGCATCCTGGCCGTGTTCCTCGGGCACGTCATGGGACTGGGCATCCCCAAGAGCTGGACCGCGGCCGTCGGCGTCTCCGAGGCGCTGTACCACGTCATGGCCGTAGGCGTCGGGGCGGTGGCCGGCTTCTGCACCGTCGTGGGGATGGCAATCCTCATCTACCGGCGCCGGACCGTCGGCCCCGTCTTCAGCGCCACCACGCGCATGGACAAGCTCATGTACCTCGTCCTGGCGATCGTGATCCTGCTGGGGCTGGCCAACACCGTGGTCGGCAACATCGTCGGCCACTACGACTACCGCGAGGGGGTCTCGGTGTGGTTCCGCGGGGTCTTCCTCTTCGACCTGCACCCCGCGCTGATGGCCGAGGCCCCGTTCACGTTCCAGGCCCACGGGCTGACGGCGATGCTGCTGTTCGCGCTGTGGCCCTTCACCCGGCTGGTGCACGTATTCAGCGTGCCCGTCGGCTACCTGTGGCGCCCCTACATCGTCTACCGCAGCCGCGAGGATCGGCTCGGCGGTCAGGCGCCGCGCCGCGGCTGGGACCGCGTGGGCGCGCGGTACCGCCGATGACGGCGCCCATGCCCGTCCCCGCGCCGGCCCGAGGTGCGGGATCCGCGATGCCGCCGGCCGCTCCGCGGTCCGCGCACGACAACGAACGACCTGGAGGTGGACGGCGATGAGTACCGACGCGACCCGTCCCGCTGCCCGAGGGCGCGCGGCCGGAGCGAACCTCGCGCTGGCGACCGCCGCGTTCACCCTGCTGTTCTGGGCCTGGAACCTGGTCGGACCGCTGGCGCCGGCCTACAGCGAACGGTTGGGCTTGACGCCCACCCAGACGTCGGTGCTGATCGCCTTCCCCGTGCTGGTCGGTTCGCTGGGGCGCATACCCGTGGGCGCCCTCACCGACCGCTACGGCGGGCGGGCGATGATGGCCGCCGTCTGCTTCGTCTCCATCGTGCCTGTCCTACTCCTCGGCTTCTTCGGAGACTCCTACGCGGCACTGCTCGCACTCGGCTTCTTCCTCGGCGTCGCCGGGACCTCCTTCGCGGTGGGCATTCCATTCGTGGGGGCGTGGCACCCGCCCGAGCGGCGCGGCTTCGCCACCGGCGTCTTCGGCGCCGGTATGGGCGGCACCGCCCTGTCGGCCTTCCTGACCCCTTACCTCGCCGGACTCCTCGGGATAACGGCCACGCATGTTCTGATGGCGGCGGCCCTGGCCGCGATGGGGTTCGTCATGCTGCTCTTCAGCACCGACCCGCCCGGTTGGCGGCCCAGCACGGCCCCTGTGCTGCCGCGGATGAAGCAGGCGCTCGGCATCAAGGCGACCTGGCAGAACATGCTGCTGTATGCGATCGCCTTCGGCGGCTTCGTGGCGTTCTCCACCTACCTGCCCACCCTGCTGAACACCGCCTACGACTTCGCCCAGACCGAGGCGGGGCTGCGCACGGCGGGTTTCTCGTTCACGGCCATCCTCGCCCGCCCCCTGGGCGGGGTGCTGTCGGACCGGATCGGCCCTGTACGGGTCTGCCAGATCTCCTTCTTCGGAACCGCCGCCTTGGCCGTGGTCCTGGCCTTCCAGCCTCCCGCGGAGATCCCGGCCGGAACCGTCTTCGTGCTTACGGCCTTCGCCCTGGGGCTGGGCACCGGCGGCGTCTTCGCGCTCGTCGCCCGACTCGTGGAGCCCGAGCGTGTGGGCACGGTCACGGGCATGGTGGGGGCCGCCGGAGGACTGGGCGGTTACTTCCCGCCCATGGTGATGGGGGGCGTGCTGGAGTTGACCGGGGCCTACACGATCGGGTTCATCCTGCTGGCCTGCGCAGCACTGGCCGTGGCGCTGTACACCTCCCGCGCATTCCGCGGCGTTCAGGGCCGGGCGCCCAGCGCCTGATGGACCGCGACTCCTACCCCGACCGGGGCGCGGGACCTATGGCGGTGGCGCACTCGAGCGGCTGGTCCAGCTGCAGGCGCTCCCTGAGCAGCTCCACTTCGTGCAGGAAAAGCCGGGGAAGACGGGGTACCGCTCCCTTGCCGCCGAAGGCGCCCCGCGGCGCCTGTGCGGGGAGCCGTTGTCACCGGACGGGCACAACGCGTGTGGTCCCCGGGGTCACGCTGGCCGATCGGCCGCGGCACTCGACCGTGAGCGGCGGCAGCGCTGAAGGGGGGACGGTCACCCGCACCCGGGCGGCGTCGATGTCGAGGCGCACGCTGCGATGCCCCGCGTAACGCAAAGAGAAGGACAGCCGCGGCAGTTCGGGCGGCAGAGCGGGCCTCAGGAGCAGGATCCCGTCCTGGAAGGACAGGCCGGTGTAGCAGCGGATGAGGACGTCGACAGTGCCGGCCATCGCGCCGAGGTGGATGCCCTCAGCGGTCGTGCCGCCCTGGATATCGTCGATGTCGGAGTGCAAGGCCTCGCGCAGGAAGCCCCAGGAGGCCGCCCGGTCGGTGCGGGAGAGCACCCAGGCGTGCACAACCGCGCTGAGTGTGGAGCCGTGGGAGGTGCGGGCGAGGTAGTAGCCGACCGTGCGCGGGATTAGCTCAGGATCGTCGGCGCGGTCGCGGTAGCCCAACCCTCGCAGAAGGGCCCGCAGCTCCTCGGCCGAGAGCAGGTAGAACAGCATGAGCACGTCGGCCTGCTTGGAGGCGCGATAGCGGTTGCAGGTGTCGCCTTCGGCCTCCAGGATGCGGTCGAGGCGGCGGATGTCGTCGTAGCGGCTGCGGTAGGCGGCCCAGTCGAGTTCGGCCAGGTCTTCGTAACCGGCGAACTGGCTGATGACGCCGTCGTGGAAGGGCACCCGCATCCGGTCGGTGATCCGGGCGAAGCGCCTCGTCTCGGCCCCGGTCAGCCCGACCCGCTCCCTCAGCCGCCGGCGCGCCGTGTCGGGCAGCTCCGCCAGGGCCTCCAGCGCCCGCTGCAGCACCCACACGGTCATGACGTTGGTGTAGGCGTTGTCGTCCAGCCCCGGCTGGTCGCTGTCGGGGTAGCCGTCGTGGTACTCGTCGGGCCCCATCACCCCGCGGATCACGTAGCGGCCCAGGCGGCGGTCGTAGGTCGCGAGGCCGGCCAGCCCCCGGGCGGTCTCCAGCAGCAGCTCCGCGCCGAACTCCTCCAGAAAGGCCGCATCGCCGGTGATCCGGTAGTGCTGCCAGACGTTGTAGGCGATCGCGATGCCGACGTGGCGTTGCAGGTGGGAGTTGTCCTCGTGCCAGCGGCCCGAGCGCGGGTTGAGGTGCAGTCGCTGCGTCTCCTCGCGGCCGTCGCTGCCGCTCTGCCAGGGAAACAGTGCTCCCCGCAGGCCGTGGGCGGCTGCGGCGGCGCGAGCCCGGGGGAGCCGGCGCCACCGGTAGCGCAGCAGCGCCCGCGCGGTCTCGGGCAGGTGCAGGTTCAGCAGCGGGAACACGAACAGCTCGTCCCAGAACACGTGGCCCCGATACGCTTCGCCGTGCAGGCCCCGCGCAGGTACGCCGACGTCCAGGTCGCAGGTGTGCGGCGAAAGGGTCTGCAGCAGGTGGAACAGGTGCAGGCGCAGGATCCGGCGGTCGTCGGCGCCGCCGGTGTCGATCGCGAATTCCTGCCACAGGTGGCGCCAGGCCAGCGTATGGGCCTGCAGCATGTCGGCGAATCCGCGCACCCGGGCGAGTGCGGCGCGCGCGGCGGTGAGAGGGTCGCTGATGGCGCGATCACGGGAGGTGTGCAGCGCGACGGTCTTCTCGACGGTCACCGGGCGTTCGCGGACGGCCTCGATCTTCAGGTCGCAGCCGATCCAGTCGGGTCGGCGCTCCACGGACTCCGCGGTGGGCTGGGGCCCGCCTGTCACGCGGGTGCGCGCCGCCAATGCGATACCGGTCCCCGAGGCGGTCGTCTCCGCACGCAGCCACGTCTCCGCCGGCGCGGAGCCTCCGGTCCCGCAGGGCAGGAGGTGGCGGCCGTTGAGCTGCCGATAGCGCAGCACACCGGCGTTGGTCACGGTCCCGTCCAGCGCCGAGCGCACCTGCAGGGTTCCGCTCCAGTCCAACGGGGTGAACTCGGTCTCCAGGGCCGCGAGGTGCGGCTCGGCCATGGAGACCAGGCGGCGTTGGCGGACGCGGGTGGTGCGGCCGGCGCCATCGCGGTAGCGGAACGTCCGGGTGAGCACACCCGTGCGCATGTCGAGCGCGAGGCGCTGGTCGGTCGCCTCCGCGCCGTCCTCGCCCAGCCATCGATCCCCGTCCGTGCGAAAGGTCAGCGGCAGCCAGTCGGGGGCGTTGACCATGTCTTCGTTCTCCACCTCCCGGCCCGCGATCCGAGAGGTGGTGCGGTTGTAGCAGCCGGCGATGTAGGTACCGGGATAGTGCACGCCGTCGCACGCCGACTCGGGGGCCGCGCCGCGCGTGGCGAGGTAGCCGTTGCCGAGTGTGCACAGCGCTTCGCGCAGGCCCTCCCGAGCGGGGTCGAACCCCTCGAAGGTCAGCGTCCAGGAGTCCACTCGCCCTCCTTCCGCCTGGCTGCCCTCAGCTCTGCGAGGTCGGAGACCACGACGTCGGCGCCGCGCGCGTGGAGCTGTGCGGCCTGCCCGGCCCGGTCGACCCCGACGACCAGGCCGAAGCCTCCGCGCGCACCCGCCTCGACTCCGGCCAGGGAGTCCTCGAACACGGCGGTGCGGGCGGGCGGCGTCCGCATCCGGCGGGCGGCTTCCAGGAACAGGGCGGGGTCGGGTTTGCCGGGCAGGTGCAGCCGCTCGGCGTCGCGGCCGTCGACGCGCACGTCGAAGAGATGGGCGGCGCCGGCCGCCTTGACGGTCAACGCGCAGTTGCGGCTGGCCGAGACGACCGCCGTGCGTACACCCGCCTGGCGCAGGGTCTTGAGTAGCGCGATCGTCGACGGGTAGGCGCTGACCCCGTAGGTGCGGATGCAGTCCAGGAAGTAGCGCTCCTTGCGGTCGCCGAGCGCGGCGACGGTCAGCGAGCTCGCATCGGCGGTCCCCTCTTCGGGCAGGACGATCCCGCGCGAAGCGAGGAAGGTGCGCACGCCGTCCAGCCGTGAGCGGCCGTCGACGTAGTCCAGGTAGTCCTCACGCAACGCGAAGGGGACATATCGCCCGCCCTCGCTGCTCTGCCGGGTGCGCAGAAAGTCGTCGAAAGTGCGCTTCCAGGCGGCGGCGTGGACGGAGGCGGTGTCGGTGAGGACGCCGTCCATGTCGAAAGCCGCCGCAGTGACCTCCTCCAACGCGATCACAGCGTCACTCGTGTGCCCCACGTCGCCTTCCCTCACCCCGGTCCTCCTGGTGGACGGCGTCGCTGCGCCGGCCGCCGATCCGATGACCGCCGCACGCCCTCCTTCTCCATTCGACTGAAACTCCGGGCGTCCGACCAGGGACATCGGACGGCTGGCAGGGCGTCGTAAGCCCCGCGTCGGCACGGCCTTGCGGCCCGTCGAGTCGGGGTCGTTGGTACCTTCGCCGTGGCGGCCGAGACCGCCCGCTTCGCCGCGCTCCGGCGCTACGCGGCGGGGTCGCAAGCCCCTCAGAGTGTGCGCCAGGTGATGTAGGGCGGCAGGACGTCGTCGATTTGCCAGGTGATCCGGTTGTCGACCGAGACCACGCCCTCCAGTCCCGCGGTCATCCGGGTCAGGCACTGGGCAGTGCTGCGATGCAGGACAGAGCCTGTGAGTGTGACCTCGCCGTCGTGGACCGAGGCGGCTGCCGCGGTGCCGCTGACCGCGCTTGTCGCCACGCCGATCTCGCGCTCGACCGCGTCGGCGATGTCGTCGTCTGTTCGAAGGAACACCCGCAGCAGATCCCGGCGGGCGGCGATACCCAGGATCCGGCCGTCGTCGTCGACCACCGGCAAGCGTTTGACACCGTGCTTCTCCATGAGCCGCGCGGCCTCGACCACCGACGCGGTCGGCGCCACCGTAACCGCCGGGCGGGTCATCAGCTCGGCGGCGGTCGTGCTCGCCGCCTTCTCCTCGGCGGGTTCGGCCAGGACGCCGCCGCCACCCAGCCGTGCACGCATACGGGCCCGGGGCGGCGGCCGGTAGGCCCGGAGCCCGCCATTGTCCGCGAACTCCTCCTTGTGCAGGAGGTCCTCCTCGCTGACAATGCCCACCACGCGGCGCTCCGCGTCGAGCACCGGCAAGGCGCTGACCCGCCTTTCCACCAGCGTACGGACAGTATCCCGGTATCCTGCGGCCTCATCGACCGTGGCGACGTCGGTCGTCATGACGTCGCCGACTGTGCTGTCCATCGGGTCCCCCCGTTTCTGTCACGGAAGTCCTTCGGGCGTCCGTGGCCTATCGCTTCCACGTCTCCACGATCCGCCGGTGCCGGGTTTCGCTGACAGGGGCGGCACGCCCGCAGACACGCGACCTCTGCACTTGTGAGCACGGGACCTCCGTCCCACGGGTCGAAACCCAGCACGCGAGGCCGCGAGGGAACCGGGAACGCGTTCGACGCCTGTTTCCGTTCACCTGGCGGTGGAACCCGAGTGCGGAAGCGTCGGGAATAGATACGGGCGGGGGTATCGTTGGACCCGGCGAAAGGCGGTGAAGAACCATGGAGATGTCCCCTGCCCTGGTGGGCGATGCGCTCACCCGGCTGCGCCGCGCCCAGGGCCAGCTGTCGGGTGTGATCTCGATGATCGAGAACGGTGAGGACTGTGCGGCGACGCTCACCCAGCTCGCGGCGGTTGCGCGGGCGCTGGACCGGGCCGGATTCAAGATCGTGGCCAGTGGGATGCGGCACTGCCAAGCCGCGCGCGAGCAGGGGGACGAGCCGCCCATGACCGAGGACGAACTGGAGAAGCTCTTCCTCGCGCTGGCCTGAGGCGAACGCGGCGTGTGGGCACGCCGCGTTCTCTTTTGCCTTTTACATACCCCCGGGGGTGTGGAGCGCTGGGTGGTTTTCCGGGGGCCGAGCGTCGCCGCCGCGCGGCGAGGACTGCGCCGCAAGTCGGACGAGCCGCCCGCTTCATCCCCGGGGCCGCCTACCCGCGCGCCGAGCAGCCGCCCACCGGCGGCACGACCGTAAGGAAGTGATCAGCATGAACCCGGACGCCATCCGCGTCGAGGTGATCGAGACCTCGTCGCTGGGTGATCGCAGCTATCTGGCCACCGACGGCGACGTGGCGGTGGTCGTCGACCCGCAACGCGACGTCGACCGCGTCCTCGCCCTGGCCGGCCGATTGGGTGTGGAGATCACCCACGTGGTCGAGACCCACGTCCACAACGACTACGTCTCCGGCGGGCTGGAGCTGTCGCGGCTCACCGGCGCCGACTACGGCGTCGCGGCGGCCGACGACGTGCCCTTCCGCCACACCCCGCTGAGCGACGGCGACACCGTCGAGGTCTCCGGAGGCATGCGGCTGCGCGTGGTGGCGACGCCGGGCCACACCTTCCACCACCTCTCCTACGTGCTGGAAAGCCCCCGCGGTGCGCAAGGAGTGTTCACCGGCGGGTCCCTGCTGTTCGGTACGACCGGGCGCACCGACCTCCTCGGCAAGGAACACGCCCAGACGCTGGCCCGCCACCAGCACGCATCGGCGCGCCGGCTGGCCGACGTGCTGCCCGACGGCGCAGCGATCTGGCCCACCCACGGCTTCGGCAGCTTCTGCACCGCCGCCCCGGCCGAGACCGACGACTCCACCCTCGGGCAGGAGAAGCGGTCCAACCCCGCACTGCGCCTGGCCGCCGAGGAGTTCGTCACCGAGGCGCTGGCCGGGCTGGACGCCTATCCCGCCTACTACGCGCACATGGGCGTGGCCAACCTGACCGGCCCCGAACCCGTCGACCTGCGTTCCCCTGACCGCGCGGCCCCCGACGAACTGCGCCGCCGGCTGGAGAAGGGGGAATGGGTGGTCGACCTGCGCCACCGCACGGCCTACGTCCAGGCACACCTGGCCGGCACCGTCAGCCTCGGTCTGGACGGCCCGATGACCACCTGGCTGGGCTGGATGATCGACTGGGGCGCCCCGCTGACCCTGCTGGGCGACTCCCCCGACCAGATCGCCCGCGCCCAGCGCGAACTGGTACGCATCGGCATCGACCGTATCGAGGCCGCGGCGAGCGGTTCGCCCGAGGACCTCGCCGCCGACCCCGGCCAGATCCGCCACCTGGCCTCCGCCGACTTCACCGACCTGGCCGCGGTCCTGTCCGAGGGCACCGAGGAGCCGTCGCGCCAGAGCGAGGTCGTGCTGGACGTGCGGCTGAACAACGAGTGGAACGCCTCCCACATCGCCGGCGCCGTGCACATCCCGCTGCCCGAGGTGGCCCGCCGCATCGACGAGATCCCGCCCGGGCGCGTGTGGGTGCACTGCGGCAGCGGCTACCGCGCCGCAGCGGCGGCGTCCCTGCTGGACGGGGCCGGCCGCGACGTCGTGCTCATCGACGACTTCTTCGCCAACGCCGCACCGAGCGGCGCGCCCATGGCCCAGGCCTGAACCTCCGCACCGCACCGAAAGGACATCCGTCAATGTCACACGGCTCCGGCGCGGAGATCGGCGTCGACGAGACCCGCACCTTGCTTGCGCACAACGCCGCCACACGGCTTATCGATGTGCGCACGCCCGGCGAGTTCGCGGGTTCCCGCATCACCGGGTCCTGCAACGTCCCGCTCGAGTTGCTGCGCGAGCACCGCCGGGGGCTTCGAGCCGCCCACGGCGACCCGGTCGTCCTGGTCTGCCGCAGCGGCACGCGCGCGGAGGAGGCCCGCCGGCTGGTCGCCGAATCGGGCTTGGCGGACGTACACGTGCTGCGGGGCGGCATCGCGGCCTGGGAGAGCGCCGACGCGCCGCTGGTGCGGGGGCGCGGTGCCTGGGCCATGGAGCGCCAGGTACGGCTGGCGGCCGGAACGATCGTCCTGCTGGCCGTGGTGGCCAGCTTGCTCGCCGAGCCGGTGAAGTGGCTGGCCGCCGCCGTCGGTGCCGGGCTGGTCGTCGCCGCCGTCACCGACACCTGTGCCATGGCGCGGGCGCTCTCCCTGCTGCCGTGGAACCGGGCGGCGGCCGGCGGCGATCCGGCGGCGCTGAGCGCGCTGACCGCGCCCGCCGGCGAACGGGGCTGAGATGCGCGCCATCACCGCGGCGGGGGACGGGAGGTGACGGCGATGGCCGCGGCGCTCGCGTTCGGTCTGGTGATCGGAGTCCTGCTGGGGCTGCTCGGCGCAGGCGGCTCCATCCTGGCGGTGCCCGCGCTGGTTGTGGGCGTCGGCTTGCCGATGGCGACCGCCGTACCTGCGTCCCTGGTGGTGGTCGGGGCCTCGGCGCTGGCGGGGTTGGTTCCGCGGCTGCGGCAGCGCAGCGTGCGCTGGCGGGTCGCCCTGGTCTTCGGCGGCGCCGGGCTGCCTGCCGCGTTCGTCGGGACCGCGGCCGGGCGCCTGGTGCCCGACCGGTGGCTGATGCTGGCGTTCGCGCTGCTGATGGTCGTGGTGGCCGTGCGCATGCTGCGCAGCGGGTCCCAAGAGGGCGGGGCCTGCCGCACCCGTGCCGGGGGCGTCGACTGGCGCAGCTGCCTGCCCAAGGCGTTGGCCGCGGGTGCCGGGGTCGGGTTCCTGACCGGGATGTTCGGGGTCGGCGGCGGGTTCGTCGTCGTCCCGGCGCTGACGCTGCTGCTCGGGTTGACCGCGGGCGAGGCCGTGTCCACCTCGCTGGTGGTGGTCGCCGTCAACGCCGCCTCGGGGCTGGCGGCCCACGCAAGTGCGGTCTCCGGCTTGGACTACCAGACCATCGCCGTCTTCGCCGCTGCCGCCGTGGCCGCGTCACTGGCCGCGGGACGGGTGGCCGGGAACGTCCCGGCCGCGCCCCTGCGGCGCGCCTTCGCCGTCCTGGTGCTGGCCGTCGCCGGAGGCGTGGCCGCCGCGGCCCTCACGGCGCCCGGCCTGCTCACCGCGTGAGCGACGCCTGGATGAGTGGACGGTTCGCCCCAGGGAGGCGCCGAACCCCGCTGGCCGAGTGGTCTGCGGGGTCCGGCGGTGATGATCCGGGCGGAGGCGGGCGGCCCCTGCCCGTATGGCGCCTGGTTCAGCGCAGGGCCGGGTAGCGGCGCACGATGGGTAGTGCGGCCCACCGGCGGCCCAGTCCCGCGGTGTCGCCCGCGTGGATCAGGGCGAGGCCGACCATGGTCAGCGCCATGATGAGGTGGTCGTCCATGAATGGGTTGTTCTCCGGCGGCAGGACAGCGCTCCACATCAGCACCAGCATCAGCGCTCCCGAAGCCGCGCCGATGCGCATGCCGATGCCTAGCAGGAAGGCCAGGCCGATGCCCAGCAGGCCGAGCATGAACAGCCAGTCGGCCCAGGCGGCGCCGGCGAAGGACTGGTAGATCCCGGAGAGTGGGCCCGCGGTGGCCTCGGCCAAAAACCCTCGGGTGGGGCTTCCGCCCTCGACCCAGGACCCTGCGACGGGAGTGGCGAACCCCAGCCCGAGCAGCTTGTCGAGGAAGGCCCACAGGAAGGTCCAGCCGATCGCCAGCCGGGCGGCGGCGAAGACGGCGCGGGCCGCCGGGGAGTCGACGATGTCGCGGGCCGCATCGGCCGCGCGGGCCGTGGCGGGTGTCCGGTGGATGTTGTAGGAGGCCATGTCCCTGTCCTTTCGGGGGCCTGCGGTGGTGGTTCCATAGAACGCCGGATCCCCCTGGGGGCGGCAGGGGCGAGGGCACCGTCGCGGCGGGACCGAGGTCCCCTCAGCGCCGAGACATGGGCCCCTTGCCCGCCCCGTGGGGCCGGGGCGGCGCCGTGGCGGACAGCGGACCGCTCGGCGTGTGGGAAGCGCGTCCGCCGACGCGGCGGCCGGTGACCTGCTCGGCTTCGATGCGGACCCAGGCTTCGCGATCGCCGCCCGCCCATGGACGCAGGGAGTGGTGCTCGCGCAGGGCGGCCAGTTCGGCCGCGTCCTCGACGAGGCGGGCTCGCCCCGCCACGAGCACGCTCCAGCCCTCGCTCATGGTGGCGTCGAGCCGGTCGACCTGGAAGCTCATCGGTCCTGAGGCGTTTTGGGCGATGATTCCGTCGGAGGCGGTGCGGAAGACCACCGCGTCGCCGCTGAGCCCGTAGTTCACCGGAAGAACGAGCGGAGCCGCGCCGGCGGCCTCGGCGAACGCCACGCGGCCGACTCCGCCGACGCTGATCAGCTCCCGGCACTCGCCGGCGGAGAGCGCGCGGATCTGCGGCCGGGGCACGGCGGTGGAGGCGGCACCGGGCGGGGTGTCGGTGTCGGCGCCCAGCAGGTGGTCAGGGGACGTGTGCAGCGCCTGCGCCAGGCGGTACAGCGACTCCCGACTCGGGCGCGCCGGGTGCTCCTCCAGATATCGCACATAGCCCGGGTCCATGCCGGCGCGCGCGGCCACCTCGGCCCGGGTCAACCCCAGCTCGGAGCGGCGGTGAGCAATACGGCGGGACCTGTCTCCGCCGTCTGCATTGCGTCCTTCATTCATCGCCTTACCTCTGCCTTCACCGTTCCTGCAGCTCAACGTGGCCTCCACTGCATCGTCGCGCCGGTGGCGGAGGGCACGCCATGGGGCGTCGCGCCCCTCGGCGAGGGCCGTAGGTCCCCGCTGCCCGAGAGCTCGGGACGTAGGCCCTCCGGCTGCAGGAACGATGGCGCTGACGCGGCACAGGTGCCGCGCGGAGACTGGTGGCGACACCGCGACCACACGGCTCGGTGCTTCTCCGAGGAGGCGGTCGTGGAAACCGGGAGCGAGCACGTCGTCATGCGTGTCGCGGTCATTCAGCCCCATAGAGCCGACGGGCCGGTCGACGGCGCTGCGGCACCGGATGAGAGGACCACATCATGACCACCGGCACCGAAACCGACCGACCCGGCGGACCCGTCCCCGCACCGGACGTTGCGGCGGAGATCGTCGTCGGCGTCGACGGCTCGCCCGCGAGCCGGGCGGCGCTGGACTGGGCTGCCCGGGCTGCGGCCGACCGCGGGCTGGGCCTGCTCGTACTGCACGCGTTGAGCATGCCCCTGTTCGCGGTCCCGCTGGGCCGTACCGTGCGCATGACGCCCACCCCCGAAAGCGCCGCTCACGCAGAGCGCCTGCTGGAGGACTGCGTCCAACACCTCGGCCGGACCCGCCCCGGTTTGGCGGTGCGCACCGAGGTCTCCTTACTGGACCCTTCCCATGCTTTGCTCGCCGCCGCGCGCCGTGCCGCGATGGCGGTCGTGGGGTCGCGCGGCTTGGGCGGTGTCGCATCGGTGTTCCTCGGCGCGGTCGGCGTCCGCGTCAGCGCACATGCCCCCTGCCCCGTCGTGGTGGTGCCCGATCCTGTGGCGGCGGCGGACGACGAGGCGGCCAACAGATACGAGACCGGCAGAACGGTGGTCGTAGGGGTCGACGGTTCCGCCGGAGCGGAGGCCGCGCTGGGCTTCGCCCTGGACGAGGCGTCACGAACCAACGCGGAACTGGTAGCCGTGGGAGCCTGGATGATCCCGGCCCCCCTCGACGCCACGGCGTTCGCCGTCTCGGCCTACGTCACCGACCGCGAGGACGCCGCCGTGCGCGCCGACAAGCACGTCCGCGCGCTGGTGGAGCAGACGCGCACCGCCGACACCGCCGACGTCCCGGTCCGCGTAGCCGTGGTCGAGGACCATCCCGCCCACGCTCTGCTGGCCGAGGGTGCCGGCGCCGACCTCATCGTGGTGGGCTCGCGCGGGCGCGGCGGATTCGCGGGCCTGCTGCTGGGCTCGGTGAGCCAGACGGTGCTGCACCACGCTCGGGTCCCGGTGGCGGTGGTCCGCCGGCGGCCCGAAGGCGGCGCCCAACGCTGAACCGCGGATCGCGGTCAGGCGAGGTCGTCCTCGCCGAGGGGGGCGCTCCAGCACAGGCGGGTGCCGCCCCCCGGGCGGCGCTCGGCCTCGAACGCGCCGCCGCAGCGGGCTGCGCGGTCGGCGAGATTGGCCAGCCCGCTGCGGCGTCCCCCCTCGGTCAGGCCCACGCCGTCATCGGTCACCTCGACGGTGACGGCGTCGTCGACCAGGACGCGGATCTGCACCCGCGAGGCGGCCGCGTGGCGGGCGACGTTGGACAGTGCCTCGCCCAGCACCGCGAGCAGGTGTTCGCCCACCTCCTCGGGTACGCGGCTGTCGATGGGGCCCTCCAGCCGCAGGTCGGCGGAGAACCCCAGCGGCTCGGTGGCGGCGTTGACCACGTCCAGGATCTGGTTGCGCAGCCAGGGGCGGTCGCCGTTGGCGTGCTGCAGCGCGAAGATGGTCGAGCGGGTCTGGCGGATGGTGTCGTCCAGGTCGTCGACCGCCTGCTGCACGCGGTGGGCGGGCTCCGGGGCCTCGATCCGGCGCACGCAGCCCATCAGCGACATGGCGATGGCGAACATCCGCTGGATGATGACGTCGTGCAGGTCCTTGGCGATGCGGTCGCGGTCCTCCAGGACGCTGAGGCGCTCGGCGTCGCTGCGCGCCTCGGCCAGCTCCAGTGCGACCGCCGCATGGCCGGCGAAGGTATGCAGCATCCGCACGGTGGTTGGCGGAAACGGCGCCGCGCCCGGACTGCGGCCCATGATCAGTACTCCGCGGGCGTTGTCGCCGGCGCCCAGCGGCACCAGCAGCGCAGGCCCCAGGCCCAGTCCCTCCAGGAGGGGTGCGGGCTCGCCTCCGGGGCGGCTGATGTCGGTGCCGAGGGGCTCTTCGCTGCGGAACGCCCGCCCGCTGAGCGTGCCGTCGATCACCGCGGTGCGTCCGCGGATCAAGGGCGCGTCGGGCCCGTCGGCCACCCGGACGCCCAACCGTTCGCCCGCCTGTTCGGGAGCGGCGATGGCCACCAGGTCGGCGTCGGACATGCTGCGAGCCCTGCGTGCGATCAAGTGCAGCACCTCATCGGGGTCGGCACCGGTCAGCAGACGCGTGGTGATCTCGTCGGAGGCGGCCAGCCACGTTTCACGGCGCCGGGTCTCCTCATAGAGCCGGGCGTTCTCGATGGCCACGCCGGCGGCGGTGGCCAGGGCGACCACGATGGCCTCGTCGTCCTCGTCGAAGTCGGCGCCGCCGGTCTTCTCGGTGAGGTAGAGGTTGCCGAAGACCGCGTCGCGCACGCGGACCGGAACACCCAGGAACCCGCGCATCGGCGGATGACCCGCGGGGAACCCGCGGGACTCGGGGTGGTCGGCCAGTTCGCGCAGGCGCAGCGGTTGCGGCTCCTTGATCAGCAGTCCGAGGATGCCGCGCCCCTGGGGCCAGTGCTCGATGGCGGCGATCTGCTCCTCAGTGAGGCCGACGGGGATGAACTGCTCCAGCTCCCCGTCGTCGCCGATGACGCCCAACGCGCCGTAGCGGGCCTCGACCAGGTCCATGGCGGCTTCGACGATGCGGCGCAGCAGCGTCTCCAGGTCCAGGCCGGTGCCGATCATGACGACCGCGTTGAGCAGCGAATGCACCCGGTCGCGCGTCAGCATCACCGCGCTGAGGCGGTTCTGCAGCTCGGAGAGCAGCTGGTCGAGCTGCATCTGCGGAATCAGCATCCGCATACGTTCCGTCTCGGAATCATCGCCGGACACGTTTCACCTCCGAGACGCCGGTGCGCGCCGCGAGACAGGGCCGCGGCCGTGCCCTTGGTGCCGATTCTAGGGTGGGGGTGTCCACCCTGGGAAACGGTCTTCCGGCCTCGATGAGGACGAGGAGATCAGTGAGTGACGACGCGTCATCCTCGCGGCGCGAACTCCATCGCATCGACGGTGAAGCGGAAGAACTCGCCCTGCTTGAATCGTGCGGAGCCGAACCACCAGCCCGCCCGTCCCCGGGAAGGGACGGTCACGCCGCCGAATGTGGCCGCGGCGAGCACCTCCATTCCGAACGGAACCTCCGACCAGCGTCCGCGCTCCTGCTTCCACCGAGGCAGCGAGACGGAGCGGAGCGCTCCGTCGTGGTCCGTCAGCAGCGTGAGCGGCACATCGCCGTGGGACGTGGGCACGGTGGCGACGGCACAGTCGGGCGCGGGTGAGCTCCAGACGATATCGCTGTCGGGCACGAGCGCAGTCGGCAGCCACACGCGCTCAGCGACGGCGCGCCCCAGCGCGCTGCGCGCCAGGTTCCCCTCCTTCGCCCGGAGCAGTGGTATGAGGCCCAGCAGGTCGACGCGCAACCAGGCGCGGCCGTCGTCATAGCGGTCGGCGACCCGCAGCAGCCCTCCGGCTACGGTCGCTTGCCACAGGAAGCCCCGGTCGGCGTCGATCACCTGCTCGGCGCGGAAGGGCAGCCACATCCCGGCGCGGATCCAGCCGTGCATGCGCAGTCGAACGCTACGGAGTGGCGGAGTCCCCGGTGCGATCGCGTGGGCGAGGTAGCGCCGGGCCGCCTCCGGCACGTGCCCCGTGGCCGAATCCGGTACGGTTCCCTCGTCCGCTCGGCCGGTCGGCTCGTGTCGCCTCATATCCGCATTTCCCGCGCGGTTGCCGGGGACGTGCGGCCGCGGACTCATCGCGGCGTCGGGGAATCGGCGGGTCGGGCGCCGTGCGGCGTCGGCCGCCCGAGCCGCAGGATCATCTGCGGGTGTGCATCCTCGCAGAGCCGTTCGGCGATGAAGGACCGTAGGAGGGGCTCCTCCAGCGGCTGGGTGTGGAATGCGGCCGACACTCCTTCTGCCGTGGCCGCCAGCAGGATCCGCTCCAGCGCCTGCCCCGCGGCCAGCCAGGCGTTGCGGGTGTCCTCGGCCGTGGTCAGCAGCGCGACGGTGCCTGTGACCGCTCCCGGCGCGTCGAGCAGGCCCCGGATGCGCTTCTGCCCGTAGTCGCGGCCGGCGAAGAGGGCGCCATCGGGGTCGGCCGGGAAGTCTTCGGCGTGCACTCCCTCAGGCGAAGGGCTGCCGGAGGGCCGTACCCAGCGGGCGAGTTCGTCGGATCGGGTGCGTTCGTGGCGGTGCAGGTGCTCGGCGGCCGCTACCAGCCCCGCCAGGGAGCGGACGAGCGGTTCGTCGGTTAGGGGAAGCAGGGCTGCGCCCTCGGTAGCAGCGGCGGCGATCAGGTCGCGCACGAGGGCGACGTCGTCGACATCGGTGGTGAAGAGGCCGCGGTGGGTGTGGCGCCGCGCGATGGCCGCGGCGTGCGCCCGCGTATCGTCGTCGGGTTCGGCGGCGCGGCCCGCCGCGACCTCGGCGAGCCGGCCGGGGCGGTCCGGGTCGGGCAGGATCGCGACTTCGGGGATCACGCCCTCGGCGCGCAAGGCGGCCCGGATGTTGTAGAGCGCCGCGCCGCAGCTGAGAACCAGTTCTCGGGATTGCGGGTCGGCGACGTCCAAGCGGCTGTCGGGGTCGGCGATCACGGCGAGGCGGTCGCGCTCGTCGCTGATAATCCAGGGACGGCTGTTGCACACCGAGGGGGCGCGCTCCCCGGCTCGCAGCGCGGCCTGCAGTGCCTCGTGGCCGGTGGCGGAAAGGTCGGGTGAGTTCATCGTTCATCAGCTCCGGTCTGCGGCAGTGCCGGCGGTTGCGGCTCGCGCATCTGCAAGCGTGAGCGGTCGGACCGACGCGCTCTCGTGCGGGGTGTCGGGCGGTTGCCGTGCTCGGCGTGGTCTGTCACCTCCAGCACACCCCATCGGCGCCCGGACCGGCAGGGTCCGATGCTGGTCCCAAGGGTGCCGGAGGTCCCGTCCGAGTCGGCTGCCGGCCCCGTTCGCCTGTGAAGCGCGGCATCGGCCCTCCTCAGGACTGGTCGAAGACAACACGGCTGACTCCCGGAACCGTCCGCGCGATGTTCGCGGCCGTACGGCGCTGCTTCGACGTCGCTCCCGCACGCGCCAGGTGCACGACTCCCTCGTGCACCTCCGCGCTCCACGGCTTCATGTAGGGGGCACCGGCTTCCAGCGCGGCGCGCAGGTCGGCGCCGACTTCGGTGTCGGGCCGACAGTGCAAGCGCAGCAGGTCGCCGCGGCCGACCATGCCCACAACGCGCCCGTCGCGCACCACCGGCACCCACCGCAGTCGGTTGCGCACCATCATTTCGACCAGTCGGGCCACGTCGGCGTTCTCCGCCGTCGTGACCACGTCGGAAGTCATCACGTCGGCGACACGCTCCGGCAGAGGCACGTCGGGTTCAGCCACCGGCGACGCGGAGGCGCGCGGATCGGATTCGTACCCCTCGCGCAGCAGGTCGATCTCGGTGACGATGCCGAGCAGGACGCCGTCCTCGTCGAGCACCGGGGCGGCCGCCGCGCCGCGCTCCACGAACAGCCGGGCGGCCCGGCGCACCGGCGTATCGGGGGCGAGCACCGCGCGCGGCGCGGTCATCACGTCTGCGACCAGCATGTTTGACTCCTAGAAGATCTCGGTTTCCTCAGCGCTCGGTCGTATCGTCACGCGCCGCCGGCGAGTGTCCCCTTTCGGCGCTCCGGGGAGCACGTCTTCCGGAGCGGCGGGATCCTGCCTCGAGGTATCGACGACGACCGCCTCGGGCCACTCGGCGAAGGCCGCCTCCATTCGTCGGGCGATCCGGGCGTCGGCATCCGAGACCGAGGCCTCGTGTGCACGCCGATCCAAACGCCGATCGATCTCCTCGTCGGGTGCGGTGCAGCGGATCTCCGCCAGGTCCGCCCGTGCCTCCTCGGCGAGTCCCCGGGCGCCGCGGCGGTGCCGGGTGTCGGCGAAGGAGGCGTCCAGCACCACCGACTCGCCCATGGCCAGCAGGCGGCGGGCCCGGTCGAGCAGGTCGCGGTAAACGGTGTCGGTGTTCTCGGCGCTGTAGAGGCCCTCGCCGTGGGCGGCGGCCGCCGACTGCATCGGGTCGACCCCGGCGCGTTCCTTGCGGACCCGGTCGCTGCTCAGACGCACCATGCCCAGGCGGTCGGCCATCTGCCCGGCGAGCGTGGACTTGCCGGTCGCCGGGGTGCCGCCGACGACGACCAGTCGGACCGCGTTACCACGCAGGCGCCGCAGGCAGAGGTCCGCAAGGAGGCGGGCCTCCTCGGCGGCGCCTTGTCCGCCTTGCTGGGCGCGCAGGCAGGCCACCTTGGCGCGCACGAACGCGCGGTAGGCGATGTAGTGGTGGTACAGGGCGGTCGGTGCGGGATCGCCGGCGAAGTCGGCGTAGCGATCCAGGAAGGAGTTGGCGGCCTCGGCGGCTCCGAGCCGTTCGAGGTCCATCGCCAGAAAGGCAGCGTCGTCGAGGCCGTCGACGAAGCGGAGGGCGTCGTCGAACTCCAGGCAGTCCAGGATGCGCGGTCCGTCGTCCAGGCAGAAAACGTCGTCGGCGAGCAGGTCGCCGTGGCCGTCGACGACACGGCCCTGGTCGATACGGGAGGAGAACAGGGCGTGCCGTCCGTCGATGAAACGCAGAGCCAGGCGCTCGATCTCCTCGGTCCGTCCCTCCAGCACGTCCTGCGGGAACGCACGCACCTGAGCGAAGCTGTCGCTCCAGCGTCCCCGCAGGGCGCAAGCTGCTCCGTGAGCGGAGATCTCATCGCCGCGGTTGGCGTCGGCGTGGAAGGCGGCGAGGACGCGGGCGACGCGCCGCAGTTGGGCACCGACATCGGAGCCGTCGCGCACCAGGGTGGACAGTCGCCGCGCGTCGGGCATGCGGCGCATGGCCACCAGGTGGTCGACCGCGCGTCCCTCGGCATCGCTGACGTCGAACACGCCAACGTAGACGTCGGGCGCCAGCCGGCGGTTCAGTTCGACCTCGCGATGACAGGCCGCCAGGCGCCGTTCGCGGGTGCTGTAGTCGAGGAACCCGAAGTTCTCGGGCTTCTTCATCTTGTAGGCGCGGTCTCCAACGAGAAAGACCACGCCCGCGTGGGTCTCGTGGACGGCTGTATAGGGCGTGAACGCCGGGGCGGTCGGTGGCATGGGGTCCGTCCTTGTTCGGTGCGGTCGCCGCTGCTCTTGCCTCGTCGGGCATGCGGACGCGCCCGCGAAGGCAGCGTGTCCAGTTCACCGCGGCGCTGCCGCCCGGGTCAGGAACCGGAGGTCGGCGGCGGTCGGGGCCAAGGTCACCGTCGATCGCCCGCTCACCCAAAGCCGCGGTGCCGCGCGGACGTAGACCGTCCGCGCGGGGCGCCGTCGTCCGCTCCGCCGCCGGAGTACCGGTCCCGGCGGCGGAGGACCGGCCGCAGTTCTCATAGTCCTACGTAGGGAGGCATGAGGTCGTCGGTCTCCCACGTGACCTTGCTGTCGACGGATACCACGCCCTCGATTCGGTTGATCAGCCGGGTGAGAGTGTGCGTCGTGCTTCGGTGGTGGACCGTGCCGGTCAGGGTGACGGCTCCGTCCTCGACCGCGGCGGTGATGTCGGTGCCTTTGACCGTGCCGGCGAGGAAGTCGATCTCCTCTTGGACGGCGGCGGCGATGGCATCGTCGTTCTGCAGGAACACCCGCAGTAGATCGCGCCGGCCGACCATGCCCACCGGCCTGTTGTTGACATCGACGACGGGCAGCCGCTTGACGCCGCGGCGCTCCATCATCCGGGCCGCCTCCACGACCGAGGCGTCGGGAGTGGTGGTGATCGCGGGGCTGGTCATGAGTTGGGCGGCGGTGGTGGCCATGGCCTTCTCGTCGGAGCGTTCGACCAGCATGCCGACGCCGGTGAGCTTGGCGCGCAGACGCGCGCGCAGGGGCGGCCAGTAGTTGCTATCGCGGTCGGTGTCCTTGAACTCCTCTTTGTGCAGGAGGTCCTCCTCGGAGACCACGCCCGTGACGCGGCCCGTTCCGTCGAGGACCGGCAGCGCGCTGACCCGCCGTTCCAGAAGCGCGTGCACGATGTCCTTGTAGCCGGTGTCCTCGGTGACTGAAGCGACCTCGTCCGTCATGACGTCGGCGACCGTCGTTCGCATCGTTTTCTCCTTGATCCGTGCCTGTCTTGTGTGAGTAGTACTTCGGCGTGCCCCAGCGATACGCCGCGATTTCGGAGTCCTAGACCGCGTCGGCTGCGCTGGTCTGCTGGTCGGCGCGGTCGTGGTGCACGGAGGCAGAGGGTCCCGAGAACTCGATGGTGCGGACGCCGGGGAGCTGCTGTACCAGCTCTGCGATGGTGCGGCGTGCGGGCGGCGCCGCGGGGCCGATGATCTCGACGGTCCCGTCGTGGACGGTCACCTTCAGGCCCTGGGCCTCGGGCACGCGTCGGCCGATCGCGGCGTGGACGTCGGCGCGGATGTCAGCGTCAGGGCGCAGCACCAGACACATGACGTCGCGGCGGCGCACTACGCCGACCACTGTCCCTGAGCGCAGCACCGGCACGCACCGGATGTGGGTCTCGAACATGCGCCGACTCAGGGCGCAGGCGTCCTCGCCCTCGGAAGCGGTCACCACGGCACGCGTCATCGCTGCGCCGACGTTGTGGACGGCGGGCGCGGGTGCTTCGCTCAGTCCCCGGGCGAAAGCGTCCTCGTCGGCGTCGAAGTGGTCGGTGAGCAAGTCGCTCTCGGTGAGGACGCCCGCCAGCGCGCCGTCCGACCTGACGACGGGGGCACTGTCGCAGCGCGTCTCGGCCAGCAGCCGCGCCGCCTCGCGCACCGGGGTGTCCGGGGTCAACAGCACCTCGGGCACCGACATCATCTCGTGCACCAGCATTGTCCCTGCTCCTTCGGTCATGGGTACGGCGGGTGGTCCGCCGCTTCGGCGTCCGCCTCACTCGCCGGGGCCGCGGCGGCGCCCGGACGGGACGCGAGTCGCTCCACGGCGGCGGAGAGTTCGGCGACGGCGGTCTCCAGGCGCTGCACGCGGACTTCGAGGGCCGACGCCTGCGGCGGTGGGTAGTCTTCGCCGATCTGGCGCATGGCGGGCCTCCGCTCGGTCTGTGGAACCGTGTCCCCAATGCGGGGCGCGTCAGTGAGAGGGAAGTGCGACAACGGCCCCCGTCGTCGCTCCGCCGTCGACGATGAATTCGCACCCGGTGGAGTACGTCGCCCGCAGTGCGGCAAACAGCACCATGTCGGCGACCTCCTCGGGGCGGCCGAACCGCGGCAGGGGTTGGCCGGCGGCGACCGAGTCGTCCATCGCTTGGGTCATGGGCGTGCGGATCGGCCCGGGGTGAACCGAGCACACGCGCACTCCATCGGCAGCGAACTCCAGTGCCGCAGTCTTGGTCATGCCGCGCACGGCCCACTTGGAGGCGACGTAGGCGGAAAGGCCGGCATAGCCCTGCAGACCCGCCGTCGAGGAGACGTTGACGATCGCCCCGCCGCCGGCCCGGCGCAGGCTCGGCAGCGCAGCGCGCATGCCCAGCCAGCAGCCCACCAAGTCGACATCGAGCGTCCGGCGGAAATCCGACTCGGTCTGGTCGGCGATCGGCCCCATGGTGAGGATTCCGGCGTTGTTGACAACCACGCTCAGCGGTCCGAAAGCCTTCTCCGCGGTGCGGACTGCGGCGGCCCAGCTGTCGGCGTCGGTGACGTCGAGGTGGGCGGCCAGTGCGCGTCGCCCGAGTTCCTTGGCCAGTTGCGCAGCCTCTTCGTTCAGCACGTCGCCGATGACGACGGCGGCGCCGTCATCGTAGAAGGCGCGCACGGTCGCGGCTCCAATGCCCCGGGCGCCGCCGGTGACCAGTACGGCGGGTGTGTGCGAAGTCGTCATGACCTGCGTCCCTTCGTTCCGTTGCCTGATTCCAGACTCCGCCGTTTGCCATCCGCCCGACAGTGGCCGCGGACCCGCAGCGGGCGGACGTTCGTACCGATGTGCGGCGACCTAAGGCCGACCGCGATGACTCGGACGACTCGGACCGGGGGCCGAGAGCCGAAACGACGGACGGGGCCGCGCCCGGGCGCGGCCCCGTCCCGCAGGGCACAAATGCGGCTCATCGCTCCTCGGCGCGCAGCACCGCCACCGGAACCGGGCTGTGGCTCAGCACCGACTGGCTCACCGAGCCCATCAGCATCCCCGCGAATCCGCCGCGCCCGCGGGTGCCCACCACCAGCAGATCGGCGTCCTCGGCCGCGTCGGCCAGCACGCGGGCCGGATGCCCGGCGGTCACGGCCTCCTCCACTGCGACCTGCGGAAAGCGCTCGCGTAGGCCTGCCAGCGACTCCGAGAGTCGGCGGCGGGCCTCCTCTGCGGCGGCCGCGGCCTCAGCGGAGTCGAATCCGTAGTAGACCGGAGCCTCGAATGAGCCCAGTCGGCCGCTGGAGAAGGGGCCGTGGGCGGCGACGGCGCGGAGGGCCGCGCCGCGTTCGGCGGCTGCGGCGAAGGCCCAGGCTGCCGCGGCGGCCGCTGACGCCGACCCGTCCACGCCGACGACGATCCGGTCCGCCGCGGGTTTGGGGTCGCGGTCGGGGACCACCACAACGGGGCAGCGCGCGGTGGCGGCCAACTCCATCCCGGTCGAGCCCAGCAGCACCGCGTTGATGCGGCTGCGGCCGCGTGAACCGATGACGGCCAGTTCGGCCTCGGCCGCTTCCAGCAGCAGGATCGGTGCAGCGTCGCCCACCACGAAATCCGCTTCCACCGGCAGGTGCGGCGCCCGCTCGCGGACTCGGTCCCGGGCGTGCTCGACGACGCGGCGGGCGAACTCATCGAGCGAGAAGTCCGGTATGCCCGCGGGCACCGTGTGGTAATTCGGCCAGTCGAAGGCGTAGACGGCGCGCAGCCGCCGGTGGCGCAGCAGCGCCGCGTCCACCGCCCAGTCCAGGGCACGCAGACTCGCCTCGGTACCGTCGACCGCCGCCAGAACCGGCGCGTCCGCTCTCTCGCTCATCACAGCCTCCCGCCATCGCCTGAGTGCTCAGTGCCGACGCTAGGCAGACGGCGCCGCCAAAGGCAGCGGCCGAGGGCCACGGCATGGGGGACGTTGTACCCGGACGAAGGTGGACCTTCGGGATGACCGGGGTGCGGCTGGTCATTCGGAGCCGCGGCGGCGCGGCTCCTGGGACTTCAACTGGGCGGCGTAGGCGGCCGCCTGCGTGCGACGCTGCATCTCCAGCTTCGAGAGCACGCTGGAGACATAGTTCTTCACGGTCTTTTCGGCCAGAAAGATGCGCTCGCCGATCTGGCGGTTGGTCAACCCCTCACCGATCAGTTCGAAGATGCGCCGCTCCTGGTCCGACAGCGCGGCCAGGGGGTCCTTGCGCTCGGCGTCCTCGCGGATACGGCGCATCATCCGGGCCGTGCTGCGCGGATCGAGCAGGGACTCTCCCGCGGCGACGGTGCGGATCGCGCCGACCAGGTCCGAGCCGTGGATCTGCTTGAGGACATAGCCCGAGGCCCCGGCCATCACCGAGTCATAGAGCGCGTCGTCGTCGGCGTAGGAGGTGAGCATCAGGCAGGCCAGGTCGGGCAGGCGGGAGCGCACCTCGCGGCAGACCTCGACGCCGCTGCCGTCGGGCAGGCGCACGTCCAGCAGCGCCACGTCCGGCTGGACCGCGGGGATGCGCGCGGTCGCCTCGGCGGCGCTCGCGGCCTCGCCGACGACCTCGATGTCGGCCTCGTCGCCCAGCAGCGCGCCGACCCCGCGCCGTACGACGTCGTGGTCGTCGACCAGGAACACCCGGATGGAGTCGTTCTCGGCCATGGCAGGTCCCTTCGCTCGGCTGCGGCAGTGCCGCCCAGGCACCGCGCGGTCGCGGATCGGCCGCGCCGGTGGCGGCGCCAGTGTCGCATGTCCCGCCTTCCTCCACCCGCCCCTACCCGGTGTGGCGGGTGCGGGCACCTGCCGCGGCGGGGGAGTGGGCGACCGCGGCGGCGCGCGGCCGCCGCCTCCCACCGGGCAAGACAGGGGAACCGCCCTATGCGCCGGTGGCAGGGGCCCGCGAAAGCGGGGACGGAGGTCCCCACCCCGCGGGACCTACCGCCCCCCGGTCGGTCACGCACCCGCCACCCGGCCCGATCGCGCCCTCGAAGCGCCGCCGTACCGAAGGTCCCGTCGAACCGGGAGAAAGCGCCCTGCCCGCCCGATGGGGCCGCGACTACGTTTGTGATCAGGCACCCGCCGGTGTCCGGGCCGGTCGGACGGAAACGCGCATCCCGCCGACCGCCCCGGCAGCGGAGGGCGGAGCACGGCACGCGGCCGGTCCAGCCGCGAGGCCCGCCGTCACGGAGACGGGGGTCCGCCCTCCGCCGGCGGGTGCTTCCCGCCCTGCCCTCTGGCACCGCCTGCGGCCCTTTTGCGGCACGTCCGGACGGACCGCGCAAGAGGGGGCCTTGGTCCCCGGCGACCGGGACGAAGCGCGCCGCCACACCACCCTCGCACTCGCCACTGTGGAAGGGAGACGGAAACCGCGGACGGCGCCGGGGCAGCCACCCGAGCGACCGGCGCCACCCCGTCGGACTTCCCGCACTCACGAGGAGGCCGCAATGAACCGGATCGCAGTGACGCACCGCGGCGGCGACGCGTTCGCGGTCGCCGTCGGCGACCAACGCTTCACGATGGACCAGCCGCACGCCGAAGGCGGAGGGGACACCGGGCCCACCCCGGTCGAAGTCTTCGTCGCCGCGTTGGCGGGATGCGTCGCCCACTACGCCCACCGCTACCTCGCACGCCACCGCCTGGCACACGACGGGCTCACCGTCGAAACCGACTTCGCGATGAGCCCCGATCCGCCCGCCCGCGTCCAAAGCGTCCGGATGCGGATCGCGCTCCCCGAGGAGTTGACCGAGGCGCGCCGCAAGGCACTGCTGGCCGTCGTGGACCACTGCACCGTGCACAACTCCCTCCGGAGTCCTCCCGACGTCCGGATCGACGTGGACACCGAGACACCGGCCCGCTGACCCAGGGGCGCCCGGCCCCCGCGGCTAAGCGGCCGCCACCGCCGGGCCCGGAAGCCCGGAAGACCGAGGAAAGGCCACACCCATGAGCGGACCGCTCGCACCCCGACCGGCCTACGCGCTGCTCACCGACGGCACCCAGATCTCGATCCGCCCCCTGTGCGCCGAGGACACCGACGCGGTGCGGCGCATGCACGAGCACATGTCGCCCGAGAACCTCTACCTGCGCTTCTTCGGGTTCACCCGCGGAGTCGCCGAACAGATCGCCGCCAAGCTCTGCCGCGATCCGGCAGGCGGCCGCCTCGCCCTCGGCGCCTGGCTCTCCGACGACCTCGTCGGGGTCGCGGCCTGCGAACCCGCAACCGAAGCCGACGTGTGCGAGGTCTCGGTGACGGTGGCCGACCACATGCACCACCGGGGCGTGGGCACCCTCCTGCTGGAGCACCTGGCCTCAGCGGCCCGGGCCGGCGGTGTCCGCGCGTTCAGCGCCGACGTCCTCACCTACAACACCGCCATGCTGGAGGTCTTCGCCGACGCGGGCCTGGATGTGCGCCGCCGTACCAGCGGGTCGGTGATCGAACTGGAGATCCCCCTCGACGCCGGAGAGCACTACCTCGACGCGGTCGCCGAGCGCGAGCGCAGCGCCGACGTGGCCAGCCTGACCGCCCTGCTGCGCCCCGAAACCCTGGCGGTGGTCGGCGCCGGCCGCAGACCCTCCTCCATCGGCCACGCGATCCTGCGCAACATCACCTCCGGCGGCTACGCCGGCAGCCTCTACGCGGTCAACCCGCACGCCCGGGGCTCGGTCGCCGGCGTGAAGTCGGTGGCTTCGGTGGCCGACCTTCCCGAGGCGCCCGACCTCGCCGTGCTCGCCGTGCCCGCTCCCGCCGTCGCGACCGAGGCGGTCGAATGCGGACGCCGCGGAGCCAAGGCGCTGGTAGTCGTCACCTCCGGGCTGACGGCCGAGGCGAGCCGGGCCCTGATCGACGCCTGCCACCGCTACGGAATGCGGCTGGTCGGACCCAACTGCCTGGGTGTGGCCAACACCGAGCCCGGCACCGCACTCGACGCCACATTCGCGGCACACCACCCCGCGCCGGGGCGGGCCGGCGTCGTCGTGCAGTCCGGCGGCGTCGGGATCGCCCTGATCGACCACCTCTCCCGGCTCGGCGTGGGGATCTCCACCTTCGCCTCCGTCGGGGACAAGTACGACGTCAGCGGCAACGACATGGCCCTGTGGTGGGAGGCCGACCCCCGCACCCGCCTGGGCATCGTCTACCTGGAGTCCTTCGGCAACCCCCGCAAGTTCTCCCGCACCGCGCGCCGCGTCGCCCGCACCACACCGCTGCTGACGGTGATGGCCGGACGCTCGGCCGCCGGCCGGCGCGCCGCCGCCTCCCACACCGCGGCCGCGGCCACCCCGGCGGTCACGCAGGAGGCCCTGTTCCGCCAGGCCGGCGTCATCGCCACCGACAGCCTCGGCGACCTCATCAGCGTGGCCGCGCTGGTGGCCCACCGGCTCATCCCGGCCGGCCCCAACGTCGCCGTCGTCTCCAACGCCGGCGGGGCCGGCGTCCTCGCGGCCGACGCCTGCGCCGACGCCGGGCTGACCGTCCCGGAACTGAGCCCGTACACGCGCGAGGCGTTGGCGCGCCTGCTGCCCTCGGGCGCGGCCACCGCCAATCCGGTCGATACCACCGCCGCCGTGGCGCCGCACGCCTTCGAGCACGCCGTCACCGCCCTGGCGGCCGACCCCGGCATCGACGCCGTACTCGCGCTGGCGGTGCCGACCGCCGCCGGGGAGCTGTCCACCGGCGTCGACTGGGCCGACCGGATCAGCACATACGGCAAGCCCCTGGCGGCCGTCCTGCTCGACCAGCCGGAGACGATCGAGGTGCGCCGCGGCTCCAACGGGGCGGCGGTGCCCGCGTTCGCCTACCCCGAGGACGCGGTGCGGGCCCTGTCCCACGCCTGGCGCCACCGGCAGTGGCTCGACCGGCCCCAGGGCCGGGTCCCCGAGGCGACCGGTGTCGACGCCGACCGCGCCGCCGCGATCATCCGTACCTTCCTCACCGGCGAGGAGGAGGGCGGATGGCTGCCGCCCGCGGCCGCGATGGAGTTTCTCGCCGCCTACGGCATCCCGCTGGCCGCCTGGCGCTGGGCGGAGTCGGCGGCGCAGGCGGCCCACGCCGCCGCCGAACTGGGGCAGCGGGTCGCATTGAAGGCCGACGTCGCCGACGTCGTGCACAAGGGGGCGGTCGGCGCCCTGGAACTGGATGTGCCCGCCGGGCAGGCCGGTGAGGCCTACGCCCGCCTGGCCGACCGCTTCGGCGCCCGCATGCGCGGCGCACTCGTGCAGCCGATGGCCGCACCAGGCGTCGAGGTGCTGTGCGGCACGGTCCAGGACCCCGTGTTCGGCCCGCTGATCGTCTTCGGCGCGGGAGGCACCGCCACCGACACGCTCGACGACCGCGTCGCGCGGCTGGCCCCGCTCACCGACGTCGACGCCGACGAACTCCTCAAAGCCGTGCGCATCACACCGATGCTGCTCGGCCCGCCCGAGCACCAGGGGCCGCCCCCGGTCGACGCGGACGCCCTCACCGACGTGCTGCTGCGCCTCTCCCGCCTGGCCGAGGACCACCCCGACGTGGCCGAGCTCGACCTCAACCCGATCATTGCCCGTTTCGAGGGCGCCGCCGCCGTAGACGCCCGCGTCCGGATCCGCCCGCAGCCCAGATGGGATCCCCACCTGCGCAGCCTGCGCCATCAGCCCGAGTGAGGGGGAGCGGTGAGGCGTAGTCACGCGGGTTCGAGGTCAGTGGTTGAAAAGGAAACCCGTGCGCTGGAAGAAGGCGGGCATCACCGGGGGCGGGGACCGCGCGGCCGAGGGTGGGGAGCGCCCTCCGAGCAGAAGGGGTGCCGATGATGCCGGACTCGTCACGCTCGGATGCGAGGGCCGCGGGCCCCGGGCAGACCTCGGAGCCCGCTGAGCCAGGGACCCGTCGGCGGGCATTGGCGCCGACCCTCGTCCTGTTCGGCCTGTGCCTGCTGGGCCTCGCCGTCGGCGCCGCCGTGTGGCCCTTCGCCCCGTCCATCGCCCGCGCGGCGTGGCTGGCCGCCACCGCGACCGCGCTGGTGCCGGCGGTGTGGTGGCTGATCCAGGGGATACGGGCGCGGAGCGGGGCCACCGACGTGATCGCCGCGCTGGCGCTCCTGGGCTCCGTCGCCGTGCAGGAGTACCTGGCGGGAGCGGTCATCGCGGTGATGCTCACCGGCGGCCGGATGCTGGAGCGCCACGCCGACGGCCGGGCCCGGCGCGACCTCGGCGCTCTGCTCACCCGCGCGCCCAGGACCGCCCACAGGAGGGAGAACGGAGGGCTCACCACCGTCGACGTCGCGGCGGTGCGCCCGGGCGACTTGCTGCTGGTCCGCGCGGGCGAGGCGGTGGCGGTCGACGGCCGGGTCCTGGCAGCGGCCGAGCTCCGGGAAGGACCGGAACGGCCGGAAGGCATGGAGGGGCGGGGGAGCAAGGACGCCGGCGAGGCGGTCGCCCTCATCGACGAATCCGCCGTAACCGGCGAACCGCTGCCGGTTGAGCGATCCGCCGGAGACAGCGTCGCCAGCGGCACCGTCAACGCCGGGGACCCCTTCACCCTCCGAGCCGACGCCGACGCCGAGGCGAGCACCTACGCCGGTATCGTCCGCATGGCGCGTGAGGCCCAGGCGCACAGCGCCCCCTTCGTTCGCATGGCCGACCGCTACGCCCTTCTCTTGCTTCCCGCCACACTGATCCTGGCCGGAGCCGCCTGGCTGGTGTCGGCGGATCCGACCCGGGCGGTCGCGGTGCTGGTGGTGGCCACCCCCTGCCCGCTGATCCTCGCCGCTCCCATCGCCTTCACCGGCGGGCTGTCCCGGGCGGCGCGCCGCGGGGTGATCGTCAAAGGCGGGGGCGCGCTCGAGCGCCTCGCCCGTGCCCGCGTCCTGCTCTTCGACAAGACGGGAACGGTCACGGTCGGCCGACCGCGGCTCAGCGGCGTCGCGGTCGGGCCCGGCGGTTCGCCGACCGAGCAGGACGTGCTCGGGCTCGCCGCCTCGCTTGAGCAGGCTTCGGCGCACGTGCTGGCATCGGCCGTCGTCGCCTCCGCCGAAGAGGCGGGACTGCGCCTGGAGATGCCCGTCGGCGTTTCCGAGGTCGCGGGCCAAGGCTTGCGCGGACATGTGGGCGGGTGTGAAGTCGCGGTGGGCAGGCTCTCGTGGGTGACGGGCGGCCGCCCGCCGCCGAGCTGGATCCGCGACTTCCGCGGTGAGACCGCCGCGGCCGGGGTGACGAGCGTGTTCGTAGCCGTCGACGGGGGCGTCGTCGGGGCGCTGATGCTGGACGACCCGCTGCGTCGCGACGCCCCGCGGACCCTCCGGCTGTTGCGCCGGTCCGGAATCGACCGCGCCGTGATGCTCACCGGCGACCGGGCCGAAGTCGCCGGGCCGATCGGCGAGGTCGTCGGGGCCGACGAGGTCCACGCCGAGCAGACGCCCGAAGGCAAGGTCGCGGTCGTGCGCAGCGAGAGCGAACGGGCGGCCACCGTCATGGTGGGCGACGGCGTCAACGACGCCCCCGCACTGGCCGGCGCCGGCGTCGGGGTCGCGTTGGGCGCGCGCGGCGCGGCGGCGTCGTCGCAGGCGGCGGATGTCGTGATCACGGTGGATCGCCTGGAGCGCTTGGCCGAAGCATTGACGATCGCCCGCAGGTCGCGCGGCATCGCCCGGCAGAGCGCCCTCGTCGGCATGGGGATGTCGCTGGCGGCCATGCTGGCCGCCGCCGTCGGCTGGCTGCCGCCCGCAGCCGGGGCGCTGCTGCAGGAGGGCATCGACGTCGCCGTGATCGTCAACGCGCTGCGCTCCCTGGGCGGGCCCGCCGATGGCGGACTCGTTCCGCGGCTGACCGGCGACAGTGCCGAGCTCGCTCGCCGCCTCGACGAGGAACACCGCCGGTTGCGGCCGCGCGTGCGCCGACTGCCGCACCTGGCCGGTGCGGTCGCCGAAGGGGAGGTCCCGCCCGTCACCGTCCTCGACGAGATCGACGCCTTCGCCCGAGATTTGGCCGAGCATGAGCGCGATGACGAGCGGCTGCTCTACCCCGAGGTCGCCAGAGTACTCGGCGGCCGGGACCCCACCGGAACCATGAGCCGAGCGCATGCCGACATCGCGGCCCGGCTGCGCCGCCTCGGCGACCTGACCGCGCGGCTGCGGGCGGGGGCGGCGAACGCGCCGGCCCGGCGGGAGCTGGAACGGGAGCTGGTGGAGCTGCACGCACTTCTGGAACTCCATTTCACGCAGGAGGAAGAGGGATACTACTCGCTGGCCGAGGACCCCGACCCGCAGCGCAGTCGGCGCGGGCTCCGCCGATGGAGCGCGCGCGGATGAGCGGGGCGAGGTCGGTTCACGAGCATGGAAATGTGGGCCCCGCGCTGCTCGACGCTGAAGAGCCGGCGGACGCCGCCAGAGAATGAGCCTGACCCGATGCCGGATGGGCCGATGGGCTGTCCTCGTCACCGGCCACCAGGCGTTCTTCACCCGCGAGACGCTTGCGGCCATCGGTGACTCCACCATCGCCGCCTTCGCCGCCTTCACCTGCGGGGAGGTACCGCAGCACACTGTTGTGCGGTCGGCGCGAACGTCCTGCCTCCGGTGGAGTGGACATCCCCATCGGAACCGTCTTCGTGCCCGTGGCCTTCGCCCTCGGGCTGCGGCGAGAACCCGGGTCCGGCGAAACCGGGCCACGAGTGGGCGGCCACGGGGCCCGCGGCGTTCGGCCGGAGCCTCGCCCACCGCGCCGACCGGGGGCGCCCCCACATGCGTCGGAAGGCGAAGCGGCGCCAGATAGCCCTGTCGATCTCCGCGGCGGTGTATCCGGCCGCCCCCACACCGAGGATCAGCGTCCAGGCCCAACCAACAGGGCGCGGTGTGTGGAAGAGGGCGTTCATCATGGGTGCGGACGTCAGCAGCCCTTGGGCAGTGCCATCACGGCGATGCCCGCATACACCCGCGCCGCATACTACGCCCCTGTCTTCGCCAGCCGGGGACCGATGACGCCGAGGGCGATCATTCCGATCCCGAGTCCAAGGTGCAGCCAGTTGTCGGCGCTGTTGAGCGGCACGAAGTTGGCGGCGCTTTCGCTGCCTACGAAGAGTCCGTACAACCAGAGCACGAGGTACACCACGCCGCCGCCGACGAGGAAAGCCACGGCCGCGCCCCTGGAACGCGCCATGGCGAGTCCGGCTATCCCGAAGAGTAGGTGGACGGCATTGTGCAGGACCGACACCTGGAAAACGCCGAGCAGGTAGGCCTCGGACTCGTGGCCCATCAACCCCAATTGCCCGTAGTCGGTGGTGACTCCGGGGATGAACCCCAGCACGCCGACGGCGAGGAACACCAGCCCGACGACAGCGGAGAACAGACGGACCGGCTGACGGGTGAATCCCGCGGACGCCCGATTGGAATGTGCGGTGGCCATGGTTACCTCCTCGCACTTCTCGACTAGTCCGGACGGAGCCCGGTGGAGACCTACTTTCCTCGGATGCGTTCGGTAACCGTGCTTGCGCGTCGAATCCGTCGGGATGGACAAACACGACCGCGGTCACCGCCCCCGTTTCCGAACAGGACGGCAGTTGGCCGCAGTCGTTCACAATCGTGGCTAGGGGGCCGCACCGCTGCGGCATCGCCGGGTAGTGCCCGTGTCGGGATCTTTGCACCGCAGGCGTGTCCGCGGTCGGCGGCGTGTCGGGAGCGTCTGGTCGCCCGCGAACCGGTGAACGGCACGCACGTACCAGCTTCAGGGAGACGCGGCTCGACGTTGGCTCGTCACGATAACGACACACCGACGGCGATAGCGGTGCCCGAAAACCCTGCACGCGCGCGAGCGTTTGAGAGGTGCGGACCGTCCGAGTGTGAGTGGTCGGCCGGTCCTCTTGTTGAAGCCGCTTTGGGCTCTTTCTCGGGTTGCATTGACGTGTATTGGGGCAACTCGTGCTGGTGGAAACGATGAACTGCGATAGAAGGTGGACACTATGATCGAGAAGTTGGTCCGGGCTGGTGTCACCTCAGACATGGCCTACACCGCAGGGGCAGCCTCCATCGGCCTGAGCATCTTGGCCTGGTCGGCCTCGAAGGCAAAAGAGAATGCCGGCACCGATCGTGCAGACCGGTGGGGGATGTTCATCGGTGAATGGGCACCCACGTTCTTCGCATTGGGCGTCGCACTGCGATTGGAGGAGACAGGCTAGTAACGCCCGTCTATCGGCACGAGTCGGTCGTGCCCCGGACTGCCGCCGCAGCACAGGGCGAGCGCCGTCGCCACGGCGGTTGCGCTCCATGGGCCGTGGTTGAGTACCGAAGCGGTCAGGTGCCCTGTGACCACGAAGAGATCGACATGGACGAGTCCGGACACGACAACGCCGACCGTATACGGCTCGGTAGAGGTGAGGTGCAGGAGGCTGAACAGCAGTATCGAGACCACCGCGGCCACGCCCATCGCGCAGCGGCGGCGACAAAACGCCTCCGGGGCTCGCCTTCAAAGTGCGCTGGAGCGAGAGGCGGTTTTCTGGGGTGTGGCGTGCGGCTCGGTGATTGGCGGAGCGTTCGTACTCGCTGATGCAGACAGCCGCCGCAGATGGGCCTGGTCGTCCCGCGGAGAGTAAGCCTTATCCGCCAGGACCCGGGTCCGGATGTGTCCGCGGGCGCCCGGGTCGGCAGCTACGCGGTTCGACAAGATTGCCCTGCGCTACGAGATCGCGCCCATTGAACGGCGTGGCCACCACCGGCGAACCGCCCCTGTAGCCCTTGTCGATCAGGGCGAGCAGGTCGAGAGCAGGATGCGGTCGCCGATGCGTCACACGCGGACGGCGCGGGTATCGCGAATGGTGTCAGGAATCCCGCCGAGGCTGTGGCCGAAGAACGCAAAGGATGCCCCGTCGTGGTGCTGCCGAACGAATCCGGCCAGGGCGGGGGCGGCGCTCAGACCCTGCTCGAAGACCCGCGCGACGCCGTCCCGCTGCAACGGATCCGACTGCGCCCCACCGTGGGTCCCATTCACCTTACAGTGCACACCGCAGGGCGCCCCGGATTCCCGGTGGTCGCCGGTGGGTACGCTGAGCTCGGTCCAGGGGGCGCCGGGTATGGGGGTTCGTTGACCTCGGCAGTCTCGTCCACTTGGTCCGTGCTTGTCGTGGCGGTCGTGCTTTTTGCCCGGTAGATTCCGAGGATCCGTGAGAAGCGTGTTCCTGTATGGGGCGATTTTTCGATCGCCGCGCTTTTTCTCGCGGCTCCCCGCCATGTTCGTGGCGGTGTTTTCGACCCTGGAATCGGGAGGACGTGGCTTCGACGGCGATCGCGCGGGCGCGGGCCGAGCGCTGCGGGGCGGCGACGGCGCCGCCTGCGATTCGGTCGTATGCGGGCGGTCGGCCGGAGAAGTTTCGGGGGGCGATGTAAATTGCTTCGGCGTATCCAGAATCCTGTGACCGCCGACCCGCCACGAGGGCAGTAGCGGGCCGGGGCTGCGAGATCCGTGGGGCTGTGGCCGCTGTTGGACGATTCCCAGGCCCTACGGGCTGCGGAGCTTACGTGCTTTCGCTGATGCGGGCGTGCAGGACAGAGTTGTCTCCGCCGCCACCCGACCAGTCCACCTGGAAGGCGGCGTCGGTGCCGGCGGAGTCCCAGTGGTTGGAGCCGACGTAAGGGTTGACCCAGTGCAGGCGCAGACTGCGACTGTTGTAGACGGCGCTGCTGCAGTTCTCCGAGGCCCAAGACTGCCACTTGTCGAGACCGGAGAAGATGCCGTCGGACTCGGTGTAGATCGAGCGGGTCTGGGAGGCTGGCAGGGCCGACTCGGCGAACGGGGTGATGAAGATGCCTGTGCTGCCGCCTCGCTCCGCCGGGCGGAAGTTGCAGTCGGTGTCATTGTGGATGACCAGTTGGGTGCTGCGTGCGGCGTCGGCCTGGGCGGGGGCGGCGCTCAGCGCAAACGCGCAAACGCCGATGACGGCTCCCAGGGCGGTAGTTACGCGGCGGTTCATCTAGATCCTTTCCAAAAGCAAGCCGAAAACAGATCCCCGTGCGGGGTCGAGACAACTGTCGCTGCGGAAAACAGTGATCGCAAGAGGCTCTTCTCTCCTGCTCGTTTGTGGTCGCCGGCAAAACCGGACGAATCCGGTTGCGGCGGATAGAGAAGCAACTTTCGTCAAGTCCGCTGCATTCGCGTGCGTGGGCCAAAATCCCACGTGTGCAATTGCCTGTAAGTGATGGACCATGCGAGAGTGTCGTGTCGGCCTCAAACGCTGAGTCAGGTCCTGCCTCAAGCGGGATAGGTGACGGACCACCGCCTGCCGGCCAGGAACGCGCAGGCGGCCGCAAGCGGTGTGGAGAAAACTCAGGTGAACACATTGCCTCCATCGTCGGAGGTGGGCATGGATGGTGGCTGCCGTGCCTCTGTGGAACTACCTGAGGAGCAGTAGCCATGAATGCATGCCAGCCCCCGCCGTTCCCGAAGCGAAAGAAAAAATTTCCGAAATCCATCGCCTCGGTCGATCCCGTCGAGGTAACCCGGGCGCGCACGTGGGCGGCTGGGAGGCTTTCCTGCACCGGCCGCATCGACGACGTGCAACTCGTGGTCGGTGAACTGCTGGCCAATGCCCTTCAGCACGCACCCCGGCCCCGAGCGGCCGGGGCTCCGGTGGCCCTGCTCGGGCTCGTGGAGACTCCGCCCTGCGTGGAGGTGCGGGTGTGGAGCCGCCGCCCGGAACTGGTCGAGATGGCGGCCCGGTGTCCCGATGGCGAGGCCGAGAGCGGCCGCGGCCTGCTGCTGGTCGAGGCGGTGGCCGATGCATGGGGGTGGAACGCGGTCGGGTCCTGGATGGTGGTGTGGGCCCGCTTCGGCGTGGGAGGTGGTCGGCGGTGATGGGCCTGCGCAGCCGTTCCCGCCGGCGGGGCCGCCGGGCGGTCGGGGACCGGACTACCGCACACGCGGTGGCCGCGGGCATCCCGCGCGGACGCGCGGTGCCGGATGCGGCGGTCAGCGCGCGTGCCCTGGCGCGCGCGTTGCGGGCGCGGGGGCTGGAGCGGGTCTATGGGGTCGCGGATCCGCGGGTGTCGGTGGTTTCCACGCCGCAGGCGACCGTGTGGTGCCGCGGCGGGACGCTGTCCTGGCGCGATGTGTGGGGGCGGCGGGTGCACATCCTGGCCTCCGAGGTCGACGCCGCGGTGTCCCTGCTGCTCGACCAGGCGGAGCATGCTGTGGTCCCCGCCGACTGAGGCCGATCCCCGGCCAGGTCAGCGGGGGTGTGTAGGCGATGTGTCCGCGCTGTGTCGCCGATCTGTCACCCCCGGCGGGATCACTGTCAGGGAGTGCGTTCGAGGTGGAGGTAGGCGAGGAAGCCGTAGTACTGCACGATGCCGGCGGCGGCCGCGGCCGCGGCGAGGGTGGTCCACGCCCGTCCCCAGGGAAGTGACCACGCCTGGTCGAGCCCGGGGAAGTAGGCGGGTTCGGTCGCGAAGGCCCACGCCGAAGCGGCGTCGATGAGGACGTGTGCGCCGATGACGAGGCCGGCGAGGGCGGCGACCACAAGCAGGGCCAGGCCGGCGAGAAGGATGCGTGCGAAGGCGTGGCGGAGGAATCCCAGCCCTTCGGACTCCTTGATCCGATCGGCGATCAGGTCGGTCACGGCCACGGGCGCCAGCAGAACGAACGCGGCGCAGGTGTAGTGCCACGGCCAGGAGGAGCCGAAGAGGGCCGCACGCGTGTCCTCGGGCATGTCCGCGAACCCGGGAGCGGAGCTCGCCGCCACCTGTGCTCCCCAGCCCATGAGGGCGAGGAGCATCTGGTGCAGGAGCCATCCTCCCCCGACCAGGGCCGGGACGAACACCACGACCGTCAGCGCCGCGGCCAGGCGGGCGAACTGGTCGGTGTAGCGGTCGGGGTGCTCTTTGACGTGCTTGATGGCGGCGCCGCACCCGTAGATGATCCCTGTGGCCACGAGGGTGGCCACAATCCCCGACAGTGTCGGGAGGAGGAATTCGTTCACACCGGAACTCTAGAATCGACGCCCTCCCGGATTGTTTGTGTGGCCTGAGTCGGCCAGGATTCCGGGTTCGTCGCGGATCGCCTTCTGCGCGGCTAGGATCCGCCGGGCGTGGCGGCAAGCGCCTCCTTCCTCGCCCTGTGCAGGCGGCGAAATCATGACGGCCGACGGCGGGATTTTGCGGAGTGCGGCGAAAACGTCGCCACACGGTTACGCCGCATCCTCGAAATCAGCGGGTGAGGGCCTCATGACGGCAAGCCCCCGGGAGTGTCGGGTAGGGGCGGCTCGCGGCGGCGAAACCGGCGCGGAAGCGAGTCCGGGCGGGTTCGGACGTTGCTGGCGGTGGTGTCCGGAAGACAGCGACCGACTTGTGCGCGTCCGCCTCGCGGCCGAGAGGCGGACTTTTCGTGTCGTCGACGGCTCCCGGAGTCGCAGGGGGTGTCGGGTCGCCGCTGCGACGACCGGACCCGCCGGGAGCCATGCGCGGTGGTGGGTGGGTGTGCGGTCGTATCGGTCGCCGGCACCCGCGCGGAGGTCGGAGGGTGCCGAGGCGACTTTTTTCGAGTACGGATGCGGTCGGGCTGTCCTCACGCAGACACAACGATGTCAGCGCAGGTCAGCGCGGCGACTGTGTGAGCAGGCATCGCGGGCGGGGAGGCGGTGCGTCGCCGCGGTGTCGGTGCCGCGTGCGCGGGGCGGCCGCGGGGTGTGGCCGTCGTGTCGGTGGTGTGTTTCCCGGGGCTTCTGGGGTGGGCGGTGTCGGCATCCCTGCTCACCTCTGGGAGGACGCACCGCTATGGACATCGCGCCGGGTGCCGCGCCGCTGCGCGCGGCCGAGCACGCCTTCACCGACCTGGCCGGACGCCTGCACCTGGAACCGGTCGGCGACGCATCGGGCACCGGCGGACTCTTTCCGCCGGTGCCCATGGACCTGTTTCAGGTCCGGACGTGGCTGCTGCAGCCCGGACTCGGCCACCGCGACCGAGACGGGGCCTGGCGGCGCATCATCACCCGCGCCCGTGCCGAGCAGGACTGGATGGTGGCCGCGATCGGGCTGGCCATGCCTGCGCTGCGCGCCGCCGCCCGCCGCAGTACCCGCGGCCTGGACGCGGCTGCGGCCGCCGATGTGGAGGCCGAGATCCTGGCAGGGTTCGTCACCGCCGTGGGCGAGGTGAACCTGGAGTGGACCCGGCTGGTGTGGCGGCTGCGCTGCCGCGCCCAGCGCGCCGGGATCCGCGCGCGCCACCGCGAGGAGCGCCACCCGGGCCTGCCCGAGCAGGTGGCCGAATCCGCGGTGCCGCGCCCGCCGTGGGGCCACCCGGATCTGGTGCTGGCCGATGCGGTCGCGGCCGGGGTTCTCACCGCGGCCGAGGCCCAGCTCATCGCCGAGACCCGCTTGGCCGGGGCCACCCTGCACCAGATCGCCGCCGACCTGGGCGTGGGCTACAAGACCGTGCACAAGCGCCGCCACCGCGCCGAGGCCCGCCTGGTGGCCGCCCTGTCCGCCGGCGAAGTCGGCGCCGGCGTCACCGCCCCCACCACCGGGCGGTGAGTCGGGCGGCGCGGTTTCGGGGCGGGGTGTCGATTCCCGGGGGCGGCGGGGCGAGTTTTCCGGGTGAGTTCGGCGCCGCCCTCGGGTGCTGCTCGGTGTGCCCTGACCGAGACCCGCCCGCCCTGTCTGTGTGGAAGGGAGGACGCCCGCGCGGGCGGCGCCGGACTCGGCTCCTCGTCATCGAGCCGTACGCGGAGGTGCACTGTGACCCGTCTGCGATGTGGCCGCCGGCCCCGCCTGCTCAGGCGCGGCCTGGCCGTGGGCCTGCTCGCCGGAGCCGTGCTGGCGGTGCCCGGCGCCGAGGCGGCCCTGGCCCAGGGGACCGGAGGCCAGGGCACCCAGGAGTTGGTGCAAGTGGTCCAGCGCATCCGCCAGGTGATCGTGGCGCTGCTGGCCGCGCTGGCCACCCTGCTGCTGACCGTGGGCGGGCTGCGGTGGCTGCTGGCCGGCGGCGATCCGGGCGAGGTCGACAAGGCGCGGCGCTCGCTGATGGGCGCGGCCCTGGGGTATCTGATCGCGCTGCTGGCCACCGTGCTGCTGGATGTCCTGGAGTTCATCGTGGGCGATGCGGGCGGGGCCGGGTGAACCCGATGGTGCCCATGATTGTGCTGCCGTTGCGGCCGCGCCCGCCCGAGCCCGAACCCGGCGCCGAGCCCAGCCCGCCGGCCGCGCCGTCGCCCGATCCCTCGCCCCGACCCGAGCCCTCGCCCGGGCCCGAACCCGAGCCGCCCTCGGGCGGCGACCCGGGGTCCGGCCCGGGGTCGGGGGATGGGGCAGGGGTACCGGCCGAGATCGCCGACTGCGGGGCGCTGGAGGTCTCCTGCCACGTCTCCCACTGGTTCTACGACCTGGTCACCGGGGCGTTGGAGCCGCTGATGGGCTGGCTGGGCTCGCGCGCCTTCCACACCCCGCTGCCCGGGGACGGGGTGGCGTCGCTGTGGGAGGGCGTGCTGGAGGCCACCACGGTGCTGTATGTGCTGGCGGTGCTGGCCGGCGGCATCGTGGTGATGACCCAGGAGTCCCTGCAGCAGCGCTACTCGGCCCGGGAGATCCTGCCGCGGCTGGTGATCGGCTTCGTGGCCGCCCACGCCTCGCTGTGGATCGCCACCGAGATGATCCGCGGCGCCAACGGCATCGCCGCCGGCATCGCCGCGCTGGGCATCGACGCCGACCGGGCCGCCGCCCGGTTCCAGCAGCGTCTGGACACGCTGCTGATGGACGCGACCGTCTTCATCGTCCTCATGCTCGTGGTGGTCGTGGTGCTGCTGGTGGTGTGGTGTGTGATGGAGGCGGTGCGCATCGCCGCGACCACCACCCTGGTGATCGCGGCCCCGCTGCTGCTGGCCCTGCACGCCCTGCCCTACACCCAGCGGCTGGCCGCGCTGTGGTGGCGGTGCATGGCCGGGGTGCTGGCCATGCCCGTCGCCCAGAGCCTGGCGTTTTCGGCGCTGATGCGCCTGGCCTTCCAGGGCGAGGCCTATGTGATCGAGGAGAACAACGAGGACTGGCTGGTCAACCCCGCGCTGCTGTTGACGGTGCTCTACCTGCAGGTCCGGGTGCCGTTTTGGATCATGCGGCTGGTCTGGCGCGACAATCCCGGCTCGTCGCCGCTGGCCGCGGCGGTGCGCACCGCGGTGATGGCGCTGGTGGTGCGGCGTCTGCTGCCCTGGCGCCGCGCCGCCCCGGCCGGCGCGGCCGGGGGTGGGGGCGGGGCCGGTGCTGCGGCGGGTGGCCCGGGCCCGCGCCGCGGCGGCCCGGGCGGGGCGGCGCGGGCGCGGCCGGTTGCCGTATCCCGGCGCGGCCGGTCGCCCTCAGGGGCCGCGGTCGGAGAAGGAGATCTGCGCGGCGGCTCGGGCGGGCACGGCGCAGCCCGGTCGTCGGAGACCGCGCCCGCCCCGGCCCGCCGCCCCGCCCGCGGGCGCGCGGTGACCGGCCCCGATCGGGAGCCCGTCGAGGGCGGGAGCGAGACCCCGACCACCACGCCCCCGGCCGCGTCCTCTACCGGCGCCGGGGCGGCCCGTGGCCGCCCGGTCCAGCCGGGGTTGTTCGCCCCGGCGCGGCGCTGGCGCCAGGGCGTGCTGCCCACCCCGCCGCCCACCCGGGTGCCCGGGCGCCGCGCCACCCAGCGCTGGGGCGACACCCCGCCCCCCAGCGACCGGGAGCCGGCCGCGCCGGGACCGGGCCAGCAGGCCCTGTTTCCCGCCCCCGCACCCGCGCCACCTCCGGCACCGCGGCGCCGGCCGCGCGCTGAGGAACCGCCGCCGCCCCCGCGCGGCCCGCGCCGGGCCACCGCCCAGCGCTGGGGTGAGGTGGAGGCGGATCCGCCCCGCCGGGAGCCCGCCCGCCCCGGCCGCGGCCAGCTGGCGCTGTTCGCCCACCCGCGCCCGCATGCGCGCTCGGAGCCGCCCACCCAGCAGCCGGCGCCCCACCACCCCGCGACGAAGGCAGGGTCCGAGCGGCCGCCGCGGCCCATCCCGCCGCGGCGTACCAACCGGCGAAAGGAGGAGGGGGAATGACCACCGAGACCCCGGGGCGGTGGCGCGCCCAGATCCCCACCGACATCGACCGGCCCGACCCGATCATCGCCGGGCTGAGCGCGCGCCAACTCCTGCTGCTGGCGCCGCTGGGCGCGGCGGTGTGGGGGCTGCTGATCCTGCTGCGCCCCCACCTGCCGCTGTGGGCGCTGGGGCTGCTGGCGGCCCCGCTGGTGGGCGCCGGGGCGGCGGTGGTCCTCGGGCGCCGCGATGCCATGGGCCTGGATCACTTTGCCTGGGCGGGCCTGGCCTGGCTGCGCGGGCCCAAACGCCGCGTGGGCGCCCCCGGCGGCCTGCCGGACCTGCCCGCCTGGGCACCCAGGGCATCGGGGAGCCCGGCGCTGGCGCCGCTGCGGCTGCCCGCCCGCGCCGTCGACGAGACCGGCGTCATCGACCTGGGAGACCAGCGCGCCCTGCTGGTGGAGTGCTCCACCCTCAACCTCGCCCTGGCCGCCGCCGGCGAGCAGGACGCCGCCGTCGGCGCCATGTCGGCCCTGCTGCACACCCTCACCGAACCCGCCCAGATCCTGGTGCGCGCCGTGGGCCACGACCTGGACCCGCTCATCACCCTGCTGCACCACCACGCACCGGATTTGGCCCACCCCGCCCTGGAGCAGGCCGCCCGCGACCACGCCGCCTGGCTCGCCGACCTGCAGGCGAGGCGCCTGCTGCTGCAGCGGCGCCTCCTGCTGGTGCTGACCACCACCGGGCCCACCAGCGCGCTGCGCGAACGCGCCGAGGACGTGGCCACCCAACTGGAGGCCCTCGGGCTGCGCGCCCGCCTGTGCGATGGCGAGCAGACCTGGGACCACCTGCGCGCCTGCCTGCACCCCCACCCCGCCACCACCGCCCGCACCGCCGACCCCTCGGAGGTGGCGGAATGAGAGTGTTGTCGCGCCTGCGCCGGCCCCGCGGCTCGACCCGGCTGGGCGGCCCGGCCATCGCGATCGGGCCGCGCCGGCTGCTGATCGAGGACACCTGGGCCCAGACCCTGATCGTCACCGGCTACCCGCGCGATGTCACCGCCGGCTGGGCCGAACCCCTGCTGGCCTACCCCGGCCGCTGCGACATCGCCGCCCACATCACCCCGCTGCCCCCGCCGGTGGCCGCCGAGCGGCTGCGGCGGCGCCGCGCCCGCCTGGAATCGACCTGGCGCCACGACGCCGTGCGCGGCCGGGTCGAAGACGCCCAGACCGGTGCGGCCGCCGAGGACGCCGCCGCGCTGGCCCAGCGCCTGGCCACCGGCGGCCGCCTGTTCACCCTCGCCCTCTACCTCACCGTCTACGCCGAGACCGAGGCCGAGCTGGCCGACGAGGTCGCCCACCTGCACGCGCTGGCCTCCAGCCTGCTCATCGACACCGCCCCGGCCACCTTCCGGCCCCTGCACGGCTGGATCTCCACCCTGCCGCTGGGCACCGACGCCCTCGGCGCCACCCGCACGATGGACACCGACGCCCTGGCCGCCCTGCTGCCCTTCACCTCCCCCGACCTCGACACCGACGGGCTCGGCTCCACCACGGTGGTGTGGGGCACCAACACCCACTCGGCCGGGCTGGTGCTGTGGGACCGCTTCGCCCCCCACATCGACAACCACAACATGGTCGTCCTCGCCCGCTCAGGGGCGGGAAAGTCGTATCTGGCCAAACTCGAACTGCTGCGCTCGCTCATGGTCGGCGTGCAGGCCGCCATCATCGACCCCGAGGACGAGTACGCCGCCCTCGCCGATGCGGTCGGCGGTGCCCGCGTGGCCCTGGGCACCCCCGCCGGGCGCATCAACCCCTTCGACCTGCCCGAACCCGACACGGACGGCGACAATGAGCGCGACGGCGACGGCCGGGGGCAGGGGCTGATGCGCCGCGCCCTGTTCGTCCACACCCTGATCGCCACCATGGTCGGCGAGCTGGACGCCGCCACCGCCGCCGTGCTCGACCGGGCCATCCTCACCGCTTATGCCCGGGCCGGCATCACCGCCGATGCGCGCACCTGGAGGCGCACCCCGCCGGTGCTGGCCGACCTCGCCGAGGCCCTGTACGCCCAGGAGGAGCCGCAGGCCCACCGGTTGGCCGAGCAGCTGCACCCCTACACCCACGGCGCCTACGCGGCCCTGTTCGACGGCCCCACCAGCACCGGGCTGGAGGGGCACCTGGTCGTGTACTCGCTGCGCCACCTGCCGGCCGAGGCCGCCGACGTGGGCATGCTGCTCATCCTGGACCGCCTGTGGCGCCGCATCGCCGACGACCCCCGCCCCCGGCCGCGCCTGGTCACCGTGGACGAGGCCTGGCTGCTGCTGCACAACCCCGTCGCCGCCACATACCTGCAGCGCATGGCCAAGGCCGCCCGCAAGCACTGGGCCGGGCTCACCCTGATCACCCAGGACGTGGGCGATGTGCTGGCCACCGAGACGGGCCGGGCCGTGGCCGCCAACGCCGCCACCCAGGTGCTGCTGCGCCAAGCCCCGCAGAACCTCGACGCGGTCACCGCCGCCTTCCAGCTCTCCCAGGGCGAGCGCCAGGTCGTGGCCGGCGCCGGTCGCGGGCAGGCCCTGCTGCTGGCCGGCCACCAACGCGTCGGGGTCCACCCCCTGGCCTCACCCCAGGAACACGCGGTCCTGACGTCGCACCCCTCCGAGCACACCCACACCGGGGGAGAGGAGGCCCCGTGATGCCCCTGCCGGTTGAGGCCGCCGCCCTGGCCGGGCCGGCCGCAGGCGTGGCCGCAGCCGTCGCCCTCAGCGCCGTGGCCGCGGTGGTCGGGGCCCGGTGGGTGCGCTACCGGCTGCTGGCCCGCGGCGCCCACCTGGTGGAGATCTTCCCCCCGCCCGAAGCCAGCCTGGACGGGGCCGAGGCGTTCTGGGCCCAGATGCCCGGCCTGCTGCGGCCCCGCTGGGCCCGCCTGCTCACCCAACCCCACCTCGCCTGGGAATACACCGCCTCCGCCGCCGGCATCGCCATCCGGGTGTGGGTGCCCGGCAGCCTCCCGCCCGCCCTGGTGGCCCGCGCCGCCGCCTCCGCCTGGCCCGGCGCCACCACGACCACCCGCGCGGCCGAACCCGCCGTGCCCGCCGGGACGGCGGCCACCGGCGGGTGGATGCGCCTGGCCCGCGGCGACGAATACCCCCTGCGCACCCGCTTCACCGACGACCCGCTGCGCGGCCTGCTGGGCGCGCTGTCCGCCCTGGAACCGGGAACCTACGCCTGCGTGCGCATCTGTGCCCGCCCCGCCACCGGGGCGCGCCTGGCCCGCGCCCGCGCCGCGGCCGCCCGCCTGCGCGGCGCCCACACCGCTCTGTGGGCTGAAACCCTGGCCGGGTCCCAGCGGGGGCGCCGGGGTGTCCTGCCGCCTGATACCGGTGACAACGTCCGCGCGATCCTGAGCAAGGCCCAGTCTCCGCGCCTGGCCTGCCAGGTCTCCTACCACCTGGCCACCACCCGCACCGGTGCCCAGGCCGCCGAGCAGCTGCGCGGGCGCGCCCACGCCGTGGCCGGCGCGCTGGCCCTGTATTCCGGACCCAACCATCTGCGCCGCGGACTCATCAGCGGGCGGATGTGGGCGCCGCGGATCTGGGCGCGCCACCGCTACCTCGCCCGCGGCTACCTGCTGAGCACCGGCGAACTGGCCGCCCTGGCCCACCTGCCCACCGACGCGGCGGTGCCCGGCCTCGCCCGGGCCGGGGCCCGCAGCATCCCCCCGGTCCCGGCCGTGCCCACCGGCGAGGACCACCCGGCGCGGGTGCTGGGCGATGCCGACGCCGGGCCCGAGCGCCCCATCGCCCTCGGGGTGGCCGAGGCCCGCCAGCACACCCACATCATCGGCGCCACCGGCAAAGGCAAATCCACCCTGCTGGCCCACCTCGCCCTGCAGGATGCCCGCGCCGGCCGCGCCGGGCTGGTCATCGACCCCCGCGGCGACCTGGTCACCGACATCCTCGCCCGCCTCCCCGAAACGGCAGCCGAAAAGACGGTGCTGCTGGACCCCGACGACAACGCCCCACCCCCGCGCCTCAACCTCCTGCAGGGCAGCGACGCCGACTTCGTCTCCGACACCGTCGTGGGCATCTTCCGCCGCATCTACGCCCACTCCTGGGGGCCCCGCACCGACGACATCCTGCGCGCGGCCACCCTCACCCTGGCCCGCGCGGGCGATCCCGCCCTCACCCTGGGCGAGATCCCGCGGCTGCTCACCGACCAGCCCTACCGCCACCACCTGGTGGCCGGGGTCCGCGACCCTGTGCTGCGCGGGTTCTGGGACTGGTACGAACAGCTCTCCACCCCCGCCCGCGCCGCGGCCACCGGCCCCGTCCTCAACAAACTGCGCACCGCCCTGCTGCGGCCCTGGGTGCGCCACGTCATCGCCTCCGGCCCCTCCACCATCGACCTCGGCCGCGCCTTCGACACCGGCCACCTGGTGCTGATGCGCCTGCCCAAAGGCGTCCTCGGCGAAGACACCAGCTCCCTGATCGGCGCCCTCGGGCTCGCCGCCACCTGGCAGGCCGTCACCGCCCGCATCCACCAGCCCGAGCACGAACGCGCCGACGTCGCCGCCTACATCGACGAGGCCCACAACTTCCTACTGCAACCCGGCTCCCTGGCCGACATGCTCGCCGAAGCCCGCGGCTACCGCCTGTCGATGACCCTGGCCCACCAGGAACTCGGACAGCTGCCCACCGAGCTGCGCAAAGCCTTGGCCGCCAACGCCCGCTCCAAGATCTTCTTCACCTGCTCACCCGAGGACGCCACCGCCCTGGAGGCCCACACCCTGCCCGGCCTGGGCGCCCACGACCTCACCCACCTCGGCCAGTACCAGGTCGCTGCCCGCCTGCTCGTCGGCGCCCTCGAACGCCCCGTCCACACCCTGCGCACCCGCCCCCTGCCCCCGCCCGTCCCCGGGCGGGCCACCGCGGTGCGCAAAGCCGCCCGCCACCACGCCCCCACCACCCCCCGACCGGGACCCCGGCCGCACCTGCCCGACATCCGCACCCGCCTCTGACACCCCGCCTGCCGGCACCCCGGGAAAGGAGCGCCTGTGCCGCCCCGGCTGAGCCCGGGCCTGCTGGTCGCGCTGGCCCACCGCCTCACCCCCCGCGACTACGCCCTCCTGGAGACCCTGCACACCCACCGCATGCTCACCACCCGCCAGATCGGCGCCCTGTTCTTCGGCGACCGCGCCTCCCGCCGGGCCCGCACCCGCCTGCTCACCCTGCACCGCCTCGGCGTGCTGGAGCGCTTCCGCCCTCGCACCGCCCCCGGCTCGGCCCCCTGGTGCTGGGTACTGGGCTCGGCCGGCGTCCACGCCCTGGCCCGCCACCGGGACCAGCCCGTCGGCGAGCTGGCGCACCGCGCCGAACGCGCCCTGGCGCTGGCCCACTCGCCCCGGCTGCACCACCACATCGGGGTGGGCGAGGTGCTGGTGGCCACCACCCTGGCCGGGCGCACCCGGCCGGGCCACCGCCTGGAGATCTGGTGGGACGAGACCCGCTGCGCCCACGAGTGGGGCGCCTATGTGCGCCCGGACGCCTTCCTGCGCTACCGCCACCCCCACGGCGCCACCGACGCATTCCTCGAATACGACACCGGCACCGAACCCCTCGGGCGCGTGGCGGCCAAACTGGCCGGCTACCAGCGCCTGGCCGACGCCACCCAGATCACCACCCCGCTGCTGATCACCACCGCCGGCTCCGCGCGCGAGGCCCACCTGGCCGAGCGCCTGGCCGCCGCACCGGCCCCTCAGGTGCCGGTGCGGCTGAGCACCACGACCCTTGTGGCCGAGCCCGGACCCGCCGCGGCGATCTGGCGCCCCACCGAAGGCGGCCCGCGCCGCAGCCTCACCCACCTGCACTGAGCCGAAAGGGGAGAAGCGCCGGGTGCTCAAACTCCTCATCGCCGCCGTGGCCGCCCTGATCGCCGTGCCCGTCCTGCTCGGGGCGATCGCCACCGGCACCCCCACCCAGGCCCCGGCCCGCGTCCCCGGCATCGACGACACCCTGCTGGAGGCCTACATTCAGGCGGCCGCACACCTGGCCGCATCCGGCGACTGCGACGGCATGCGCTGGCAGATCCTCGCCGGCATCGGAAAAGTCGAATCCGACCTCGCCGCCGGCCACACCATCGCCCCCGACGGCGACATCACCCCGCCCATCATCGGCCCGCGCCTGGACGGCTCCGGTATCGGCGGCAACCTCACGCCCCACTACGACACCGACAACGGGCGTTGGGACCACGACACCGCCTACGACCGCGCGGTGGGCCCCAACCAGCACCTGCCCTCCGGGTGGGACACCTACGGCGCCGACGGCAACGCAGACGGCGTCAAAGACCCGCACAACGCCTACGACTCCGCCCTGGCCAGCGCCCGCGAGCTGTGCTTCAGCGGCGGGCAGGGCACCGACCTCACCGACCGCGACGAGCTGTCGGCGGCGCTGTACCGCTACAACCACTCCCATGCCTATGTCGCCGATGTGCTGGCCGCCATCGAGGACTTCGACCAACGCGCCCCCGACCTGGGCGATGCCCCCGCCACCAAGCAGGGCCAGGCCGCCGTCGCCTGGGCCCTGGACCAGGTCGGCAAACCCTACATCTGGGGCGGAACCGGCCCCGCCGGCTTCGACTGCTCCGGGCTGGTCATGCGCGCCTGGCAGGCCGCCGGTGTGGACATCCCCCGGGTCACCACCGATCAGTACCGGGCCGGCACCCGCGTGGAGCTCAGCGGCCTGCGCCCCGGCGACCTGCTCTTCTACGACACCACCGACCTGGGCGCCCCCGGCCCCGCCCCCAGCCACGTCACCATGTACGTCGGCGACGGCCAGATGATCAACGCCCCCTCCACCGGGCAGAACGTACGCGTCCAGCCGGTGGACTCGCCGACCTACGCCAGCCGCTACATGGGCGCCGTCCGGCCGCAGGAATCGGTGTAGCGGTACTACCCCGAAGGCGGCACCACCGATTGAGCCGAGCTGCGCGCTGCCGACACGGTCGACTCTGCGGCGCGTCAGCAGGCGGTTCACCGGCATCAGTGTTGATGCTGTCCTGGGGTGCCTTCGCGCCTTGGGGCAAGGCCGAGACGATCGCGCGCCTCCCGGCGGCCGCCCTCGCCTTCGGCGGGGCGAGTGCTGTGGCAGGCGCGTCGCCGGATGCTCCCGGTTCGCGCCCCTCGTGTCGGAGACGCGAACCGACCGCGGTCCCCCGGGGGATCGCGGGGCCACCACGCGAGGCGAAGCCTGCGGATAAGACTCCGCCGGCGACCGGCCGCGTACCGGGGCTGTCCTACTGTTAACCCTGAACTGTGGGTTTATGCATCCGCGCTGATGCGACCCGTTGCACACGGGGGTGTCCCGGGCGCCGTGCCGTCGGCGGGGCCGGCGCGGGCACAGGCGCGCCGTCCGGCCTCATCTTCGCGATCGTCGCTGGTCGGCTGCGCGGCCACCGGGAATCCGGTGTGGCTACACTGGGGCTCATCGCGAAGTCGGCCCCGTCGGCGCCCGATCGCCGCCGCGCACCGCGGCGGCCATACCCCACACCCGTCCCCGGGCGAGGCAGAAGCCGTGCTCCCGTCGTCAGCTGATCGCAGAAGCGCCCGTGGCCGGTGCCGCGCGTGCGCGCTGTGCGGGGGCGCGAGGTAGGCATGCCCCGACGCCAACGGCGCGGGGTGTGCTTTCCCGCACAGACACTCACCGATCAGCCGCGGCCAGGCGCCCGCATCGTCGCAGCGCGGGGAGAACGACCAACCAAGGAGGAACCGTGGTCGGCACCACGGCCGGTCCCGAGGGGACCGGCGAGGAGAACAGACCCCACGCCCAGGCCGACTCGGTGGAGGGTCTCACCACAGCCAAGGCCTTCGCCGAGGTGGCGCGGGACCTGCAGGCGAGCGAGACCCTGCCCGTCACACTGGAGGAGATCACCGCCCTGGCCGTTGCTGAGATCCCGGGGTGCGCCTATGCGGGCGTGTGCCTGATCGAGTCCAAGAAGCGCCTGACCACCTACGCCTCCACCGCCTCCGTGGTCGACAAGCTCGATGCGCTGCAGCACAGCAAAGGCCAGGGGCCCTGCATCGAGGCGGTGTGGGTGCGCGAGAGCTTCGCGATCGAGGATGTGCAGCAGGAGACGCGCTGGCCCGAGTTCAGCGCCGAGGCCGCGCGGCTGGGTATCGCCAGCATGGCCTCCTTCCAGCTGTTCACACGCAACGACGTCCTGGGCGCGCTCAACCTCTATGCAACCGAACCCGAGGCCTTCGACGCTGCGGCGGTGGAGCTCGGCGAGATCTTCGCCGCCCACGCCGCTGTGGCCCTGGCCGAGGCCCAGACCACGCACAACCTCACCCGGGCCGTGCGCAGCCGCCAGCGCATCGGGGAGGCCACCGGGATCCTGATGGAGCGCTACAAGATCACCGAGCAGCAGGCGTTCGCCCTGCTGTCGAAGGCGTCGCAGAACCTCAACATCAAACTCGTCGACCTGGCCGAGGACCTCGTCCACACCGGCAGCCTGCCCGACCAGACCCCCTGATACGGGGCGTCCGCAGCCCCGGCCGTGGGCTGGGGACGCGGCTGCGCCGAGGTGTGCCGTGCCGCGCACACGCAGCGCCCCGCCGTCGACCGTTGGGCTCGCCGCCGATGCGGCCCGCGTGCCGGCGCAACAGGCGGCCGTCGTCCCTGGTCAGCGGGTATCGACATTCGCTCTGCTTACCGCGGAGGTTTATCGACCGTTGGCCCGGCAAGAAAGTTGAGTGCCAAGCCCTCAGGATGCCGAGGACGTGGGAGGTGAGGCATGATGCTGATGCGCACCGATCCTTTCCGCGACGTCGACCGGCTGACGCGCAGCCTGCTCGGCGATTCGGCGCGGCAGACGCCGATGCCGATGGACGCCTACCGCCAGGACGGGGAGTTCGTGGTGTCCTTCGACCTGCCCGGGGTGCGTGCCGACTCCATCGATCTGGAGGTCGAGCGCGATGTGCTGACCGTCAAGGCCGAGCGGCCCGGGCTCAGTGCCGAGCAGGAGCGTGAGGCGGTCATCGCCGAGCGCCCGCGCGGGACGGTCCTGCGCCGGCTGTTGCTGGGCGAGATGCTCGATGCCGACAACCTCAGCGCCGAGTACGCCGAGGGCGTGCTCACCCTGCGCATCCCGGTGGCCCAGCAGGCCAAGCCCCGCAAAATCGCCGTCAGCGACAGTGGAGGCGGAGCCCGCCGGCTCGGGTCCTGAGCGCGGCGCAACCACCCCCTGCGGGGTGCGGACCCGTGTCCGCGCCCCGCACCGGCCCCATAAGCGGCCCACGCTCCGAAATGGGAGCGGTCGTGATCCTTTATGGGTTCTACTCCTGAATCCGGTGAAACGCTGGTGTGAAGAGCCGCCCAAGGGTCCGTTGGAAATTCCCGGGGAAGCTGCATCCCGCGCATTCGGGTGGGTAGAGATTCCGGCAGAGCCCTCGGCGGAAGCCGGTGTTCGTGGTTGCCCACCTTTCTGCCGGGGGCTCGTTTCTGTCGCGTCCCTGAACGACACCCCGGATGGCACCCCGAGAAAACGGGCCAGACCGCATCGGGCGAACGGGTGGCGAGACCCGGGGGCCGGCTGGCGCTCCCTTCGAGATCCGACGCCCGTCAACCCGCATGCGGGCGTCTGCGCGGGAGCAAGGTCACCGGAACCGTTGCCTGGCCCGCCGACCCGCACGGCCGCTGTCGATACGCGGGTTCGGCCGGCGACAGACCACCAACCTGCCCAGGGGAGGCGTGCTATGGCCGCACCATCCTCCAGCGGGCGGCCAGCCTGCTCCGAGGTACCGGGCCGCAGCGACCAGGACCGTGAACCGCGAGCCGTGCCCGCTTGAGCCGCCCGGTCTCTCCCTTCACAATCGCTGCTTAAACGTGTGTGGCCACACCGGGCCCCGATGATTGTTCGGCCGCCTGGTGGGAACCACAACGGCTTCCAGGGCCGAGTGCTCTGGGAGGAGGCCGTTGGCCGTGTCAATGCGGAGGTGAAAGGTGGAAACCGATCGAATCCGCTTGGAAGGTCTCGACGACGAAACGTTATTGGAGGTGGTGCTGACTATGATGGAGAACGATCCCGAGGCCCCGCCGATGCGACGCTTGCGCGCCGCGATCGTCGCAGGCCGCGATATACCCGAAGACAGCTTCGATATTCGACGGGAGAGGCGTTCCGGTATGGCCAGGCGCGTTCCTCAGCAGGGCCCGAACAGCGGCCGCGGTCGAGCCGGGGGAAGAATCGGCGACGGCGGGGTGCGACCATCACCGCCTCCGCCCCCGAGCCGGTCCGAAAGCAGCGAATAGCCCACCCCCGGACACGCTAGAAGCACACCAGCCCGAATAGCCCTCGCTGACCCCCACGCGCCGCCCCCACCCCGGCGAAACTCCCCACTGCACGCTGCATTTCGTCGCCGGCGGGCACGGCGAGATCCGCCTGCGAAAGGCCGGATCTGCGTTGGTCACCTTTTTCGCAACCGGTGACTGCAGCAGCTGGTAGGGAGCGCTCGCCGCGGCGCCTCACCCGAGGTGGCCCGACACTCCAGGTGAGGGCAAGAACCATCGTGAGCGCGGTTGAGATCAGCCTGGGCCGAGGCAACGCGGGTACCACGGTCGCCGGTGTCGGGGCGGGGGCAGGCGGCCCCGCCCCGACACCGGCGCCGCCTGGGCGGTGCCTCGTGGATTGCCGAGGCGCTACGGAGAGCGGATGTGCCCGGCCCCACGGCTTACGGCGGGGGGCGAGGGGGCGCGTCACCACCGGCCGGCCATAGCGGTAAGGGCGAGGGTCATGGCTAGTAGCCGTGCTGCTGAAGGCACGCGTCGTTGTCTTCGAACCCGTACTCGTTGGGCTCGCAGGGATCCAGCCCCGGCGGCCGGTAGAACGGGTCACCCGGGTCGGCGAACGGGTCGCCGTCGGGATCCGGCGCCGGCTCGGGCTCCAGCAGCGGCTCCGACATCTGCGCCGACGCCGACCGCTCCCGGTCCGGCTGGTGGGCAGCTGGTGCAGACGGTGAAGGCGAGGGCCCGGACAATCGGTCGGTCTGCGCGGCGGGAATCACCGTCTCCACAGAAGCCGAGCAGCCGACGACCAGGGTCAGCGCGGCGACGGCAAGGATCGGGCGCATGGAGAACCTCCCGGGTAGGGCAGCGACGGTAGCCGCCGGAACAGGGCGCCGACGCCGGTTTGCCGGATCCGGCCACCGTGGAATGGGCGCACCCTCAGGTGCTGACGCTGAACCGGATGGCACGGCCTTTGGGCTCTGGTGAGCGCTCCTGCGACCGATAGGGTCGAGACGCCCGCCTGTGCCGGGAATGCCGGAACATCGCCGGGTTCCGCCCTCTCTCCTCCACAGTCTTGAGGCCCCTTGTGAATCATGACGTGTCCCCCGCCGCGCCCGGAACCCCGCCCGGGGTGGATCCCACCGTGCCCAGCTCGGCCCGGTTGTACGACTACTACCTGGGCGGCAAGAACAACTACGCCGCCGACCGCGAGGCCGCCGATAAACTGCTGGCCGCGGTCCCCGAAGTCCGCATGTGGGCCCGCGCCAACCGCGCGTTCATGGGCCGGGCCGTGGAAGTGATGTGCGAGAACGGCATCGACCAGTTCCTCGACATCGGTGCCGGCCTACCGGCCCAGGACCCCGTGCACGAGGTCGCCCGCCGCCACCACCCCGATGCCCGGGTGGTCTACGTCGACCACGACCCGGTCGTGCGCGTGCACGCCGAAGCGCTGCTGGCCGAGCGGCCCGATATCACCGGTGTGGTCGAGGCCGACCTGCGCGATCCGGAGACGATCTTCGCTCATCCCGAGCTGACGCGGCGCCTGGACCTTTCGCGCCCGGTGGGGCTGCTGCTGGTGGCGGTGCTGCACTTCCTCAAGGACGAGCAGCACCCTCATGCGCTGGTGCGGCGCTATCTGGAGCAACTACCCGCCGGCTCCTATGTGGCCATCAGCCACACCGAATCCGACACCCACCCCGAGCGGGCGCGGTTCGTCCAGGAGCTGTATGAGTCCACCAGTTCGCCCGGCAAGATCCGCTCGATCGCCGAGATCCGCCGGTTCTTCGACGGCCTCACCGTGCTGGAGCCGGGTGTGGTGCACCTGGCCGACTGGCGCCCCCGCTCCGACGAGCCGCGCTATGACCCCGAGCAGGTCTGGGCGGTCTGCGGCGTGGGCCGCTGGGACGGACCCGCCGCAGACTCCACCGCAACGTAGGAAGGCCGCTCCGCCGCGGAGCGGCCGACGCCGCCCATCGGGACGCGTCTACAGCTGGAGCGTGATGGCAATGGCGTCGTGGTCGCCGGCGCTACGGTGGCCTCACGATTGAGACCGAACACCGTGTCGCCGAAGGGATGCAGGAGCGGTGCGCACCGATTCGCCGTTGGACACCAACGCCCCGCCCGTGCGCGTGGTGATGTCGCTGGATGCCGAGTGGTATGAGCTGATGTGGAAAGGGGAGAAGACCCACGAGTTCCGGCGCCGGTTCCTCACCGACACTCCCGTGCAGTGGTTCGTCTACCTGACGGCTCCGGCCAGCCGGCTGTGCGCGGTCATCGACCTGGATACGGCGATCGCCGGCACCCCCGAACAACTCGCCGAAATCGCCGAGCGCATGCGTCCCGGTAACGGGGCGTCGGTGCGCTCTTATCTCGCCCGCGACGGCAGAGAACTCGGGTACGCGATGCCGATCCGCCGGATCCGGGAGTTCAAGGGATTCGCGGCTGAGGACCTCAAGCAGATGGTGGTGGGCTTCCACCCGCCGCAGGGATACACACTCGCCGACCGCCACCCCGACTGGAAGGCGGTGTGCGACAAGTTTGTTTCCACATCCTGCGTCCGAGAGGCCACCGTGGAGAGCCCGCCCCTTTGAAACGAGCACCGTCCTCGCTGCGGCCGCGCGTGCATGTTGCTCCCTTTCCTCGGCCGTCTAGATATCGAACAGCCCTTCTTGGGTGGGCCGATTGCACCTTGCGGTGCGCCCCGCCAACTTCACCAGCGCCGCGAGATCGCTGATCTGGGTGCTCTGGTCTGCGGCACTGATGAGCCGCTGGAACACCGTCGCCGTGACGTCGACGTCGGCGTAGGCCCGGTGGCTGGCCCCGGTGGTTCTCCCTACGGTGTGGGTGTTTCCCTGATCTGGGCGAGGATGTGTTCTGCACCCTGGTCGAGCAGGGCGGCGGCGGAGCGTCGGCCGAGGTCGGCGGGGTCGGTGCGGGGCCCGGTCTGGGCGGTGCGGATCACGGTGGTACCGTCGAGGCTGGTGACCTGGGCCGTCAGGCGGAGCTGGCCGTTCGTGGCGGTGGCGAGCGCGCCGACGGGGACGCTGCACCCGCCGTGCAGCTCGGCGAGCATCGCCCGCTCGGCGGTGACGGCGGCCGCTGTCTCCTCGTCATGCAAGGGGGCGAGGAGGTCGCGCAGTCGGTCTTCGCCGTCGCGGATTTGGACGGCGATCGCCCCCTGAGCGGGCGAGGGCGGGTAGGTGCCGGCGTCGAGCGTCTCGGTGATCTCCCCGCTGAGACCGAGCCGGTGCAGTCCGGCGGCGGCGAGCACGAGCCCGTCCAGCCCCATTACGCGGCTGCGGCGCAGGCGCGGCGGGACGTTGCCGCGGATCGGGCTGGTCGTGATGTCGGGGCGCAGCGCGCGCAGTTGGGCGATGCGCCGCGGTGACCCGGTCCCGATGCGCGCTGCGGTGGGCAGGTCGGCGAGCCGGGCTCCGCACAGCGCATCGCGCGGGTCGGCGCGTCGGGGTAGGGCGGCGATCCGGGTGCCGGGAGTGGGGGTGGTGGCGAGGTCTTTGAGGCTGTGCACGGCCACGTCGACGTCGCCGGCCAGCAGCGCGGTTTCGAGCGCGCCGGCGAAGAGGGAGGTCTCGGAGGTGGCGAGGTCGGCGAGGCGGGACGTGCGGTCGTGGTCGCCCGCGGTCATCACGGTGTGCTGCTTCCAAGCGATGTCGGGGTGGGCGGCGCGGAGCGGGGCGGTGACCTCGGCGACCATCACCTTGGCGAGGTGGCTGCCGCGCGACCCCACACGAATCGTGGCGATCATGCGTCACACCTATTTTCTAGGAGTAATGGCCGGGGGTGCTGGGGTGGCCGTGGGCGGGCGGCGCCGGATGCCGCTGAGCGATCCGGCGGGTTCCGTGTTTTAGAGCAGGGTCTGCTGTTCACAATCGTCGTGTCGGCCGAATCGCTCGCCGGCGCTGGCGAGCAGACTGGCCAAGCTGGGCGGCGACGACCACTGCTCGGTGACCAACGCTTTCAAGAGGAGTGCGGCGGCGACGGTGTCCCACAGCGCCCGGTGGGGGCGCCCGTCGGGTGCGAGTTCGCTGACGCGTCCGGTCAGGTCGTAGTCCTCGACGAGGGCACTCAGCGACCGGGATGTGGCTCCGGTGCGTTTGGCCAGGCGAAGGGTGTCGATCATGCCCGCGGGGTGGACGTCGGGGAAGCGGCGGTGCAGCAGGCGCCAGTCGACGCCTACGTTGTGGCCGACCAGGTAGCGCCCCTCCAACCGGGTAGCGAGATCGGGATCGACGACACCGGGCGACGGCGCCTGGGCCAGGACGGCGTCCGTCAACCCCGGCGAAATCCAGGGGCGCCGGGGAACCGGGCGTCCGGGGTTGATCAGCGTCTCGTAAGCCTGCGCCATCGCCGGGAGCCCGCCGGCGAGCGGCACCGCGGCGATTTCGAGGATGGCCTCGTTCTCGCGGTCCTGGGCCCCGGTGCCTTCCAGGTCCAGGGCGACCAGGGGGGCATCGGTCCAAGGCTGCTGCTCGGTCATCGCGGGCTCCCGGCGTGGTGGTCAATCGTCGTCGAAGCGGGCGTGCTCGGCCAGCCGCTCACGTGCCTGGCTGAGCCGACGGTGCTCCTCCCGGCTCAGCTCATAGCCTTGCAGAGCGCGTCCGTGCGCCGCGTGAACATGGGGATGGTCGACCTCCCAGATCTGGTGGCGCAGCCGGTGCTGGAGGGCATAACGGCGCTGCTCGCCCAGCGCGTGGGTCAGGACGTGGCCGTCCTCGATCAAAAACGGCGTGTCGGCCGCGTAGTCGAGGTCGGCCAGGGCCTGGCGGAACTCGTCCTCGGTGGGCGAGCGGTGGTCGGCGGCGCAGCGCCGGCGCTGGGCGGCGGGGCAGATGTCGCAGAGCTCGGGCACACCCCAATGGCCGTTGTAGTCGGGCACCTGGTGGGCGTAGGCGATGCCGCAGGAGGTCTTGCGGAACAGCGGGACGGCGGTACCCGAGTCCCTCCACGCCTGGACGACCTTGGCGTCCAGCTCGGCGGGCAGCATCTTGCGGCGCTGATAGTCCTCGCCGTAGGGCACCTCAACGCCCGCCGCGCGCAGGAACGCGGCGTTCTCCTGTTTGTGGTAGTAGCCGGTGAACACCAGGGCGTCCAGGCCGGCGGCGTCGGCGACGTCGAGGACGCCGGCCATGGTGGCGGGGTCGTCGTTCCAGCCCGGCACGATCGGGCGCCAGTAGAGGATCACCTTCGTGCGGTCGCGGTGGGCGGCGGCGGTTTCGATGGACTTCAGGGTGGTGCGGCTCTTGGCGATGGGCTCGACGCGGGCGTCGGCGATGCCGGAGTAGGTGAACAGTAGGCTCACCCGCACATGCTGCAGCGCCTCCAGCGCGGCCATGTCCTGTTCGGTGATGTGGAAGCGGGTGATGATCAGAACGAGGTTGGTCATGCCGCGCCGGTCGAGCTCGTTGAGGACGGCGAAGGTGTGGGGCTTGACCCCGGGCAGCATGGGGTCGGTGGCCTTGTTGAACAACTGGATCGGGGTGGCGTGGGGGCGGAATGCCTCATGGCCCACCAGCATTGCGACGGCCTCGCCGGTGGGGACCAGCAGTTGCGGGGTTTTCTGCTCGAAGTTGCCCCAGAAGTGGCGCACGCAGTACCCGCAGTCGAGCGGGCAGCCGATGATGTGGTTCAGCGAGAGGCCCGACTTGCGGTTAGTGACGATCTGGGCCATGTAGGGGTCGAGGCCGGCCTGCTGATCATCGGGCATCACCGGCAGGGTGGAGGGGCCGGTGGGAATGGTCGAGGCGACGAATACGGGTTCTGCGGTCATCGCGACTCCTGCACGTGGTCGAGGGAAAGCACGGGTCGGTAGGCGGGGCCGAACCACACGGTGAACTCGCGTTCGGCTCCGGCGGTGTCGTCACTTGTGTGGACGAGGTTGTCGATGAAGCGGCCCTCGGCGCGGGCGCGGGCGGCGCTGTCGATGCCCAGCCGCCCCCGGATCGTGTCGGGACGGGCGCGGGCGGGGTCGTAGTGACCGAGCAGCCCGCGCAGCCGCTGCGGAAGGCCGGCGGTCTCGCTGTGGGCCAGGGCGACGACGACGCGGCTGCCGACATAGTTGCGGCGCAGTTCGGCGGCGACGTCGAAGCCGAACCGGTCGTCGAGGGCGAGCATGTCGGCGTAGTGGGTGAGGATCTGGTCGTGGCTGACCTGCACGTCGCGTCGGGCGACCAGCTCGGCGGCGCGGCCGATGTGCAACAGGATCGAGTCGACGAGCCCTCGGCGCACGGCGTCGGGCTTGCACAGCACCACGCTCCAGTACTCCCACCCGCCCGGCGGCGCGCTCATCGTGTTCCCGTCGGCATGCGTTGGGGCCAGCGGTGCTCGACCAGCCATCGGTGAGCCGGATCCAGCGCCGCCAGCAGGTACGGGCTCACCGGTGCGCTGCTGTGGTGGAGCTGGCGGTAGGCCTCCAGGAGCAGGACGATGTGCTGCCAGTAGGGCGCGAGGCCGAGCGCGGTGACGCTGTCGGGGTCGTGGGCGGCCGTGTTGGCCCGCAGCTTCTCCTCCTGGGCCAGGACGGTGGCGATGTCCTCCCATGAGGCGTTCGTGGGCATCGCGGCGGGCGTGAACGCGGCCTCGGTGATGCTGCCGTTGCGGTCGGCGTCGACGATGCGCTCCATGCGGTGGGCGTCGGTGTCGTTGACGTGCATGGACACCACGTGGTGGGTGTAGTGGCCGAGACGGGCGCCCAGTTGGGCGGCTGCGAACTCCTGGAGGAAGGTGAAGGCGAAGACGTCGGAGACCAGACCGGTGTAGGCGTCGTTGCCGCGCATCGCCACGCTCAGGTGCAAGTGGCCCTCGCGCAGGAGGAACTGGGCGCTGACGGAGCAGGACACGTCCGGGTTGGCGGCATCGGCGAGTTCGGCGGGGCCGAAGAAGGTGAGGACCGCGCGTTTGGTGTCGGCATCGCGGCGAAGTAGATCCATGACGCGCGCCCACTGCGTGGAACCGTCGTTGTCTGGGGCGAAGAGTTTGGGGCCGTAGGCGGTTCCGGCCAGGCGGCGCCCATCGGGTGAGTAGTCGCGCAGCCGGGGCGCGTAGTAGGCGATCATGTCGAGGCCGTCGCGGCCCGCGAGGTACCAGAGCACTTCGGCGACGTTGAAGACGATGTTGACCGGCCGCTGCTTGAGGAACGCCAGTCGCGAGCGCGGGTTTCTCAGCCGCAGGGTCACGTCGGTGATCTCGCGGCTGGCGTTGCCGCGGGGGGCGACGGTGTATTCGTAGGCATCGGCGATTTCGTGCAGGACGGATGTGTAAAGCTGCTGGAAGGTCGCGTATGTCGCGGGGAACATTTTTCTCCTGGCACGGGAGCACACCGCAGCGCGGCCGGACGGCACCGATCCCGATAGTCGGGGCGTCGCGGTATGCGCGCGGCCGCATGGTGGGTTAGGGGACTTCTTCGGGGCGCCGGTGCACAGCGCCTCCGTTGTAGGCGGCGGCTTGGATGCCATACAGCTCGGCATAGAGCCCGCCGGTGGCGATCAGGTCGGTGTGGGTGCCCTGTTCGACCACGCGGCCGTGATCGAGCACGTAGATCCAGTCGGCGGTGCGGGTGCTGGCCAGGCGGTGGGTGATCAGCAGGACCGCGGCGCCTTCGGCGGCGGCCTGGAAGGTGGCGAACAGGCGTTCTTCGGCGCGGGCGTCCAGCGCGGCGGTGGGCTCGTCGGCGATGACCAGGTCGGCGTGGGGGTAGAGGCCGCGGGCGGCGGCGATGCGCTGGCGCTGTCCGCCGGAGAGGTCCTCGCCGTCTTTGAACCGGGTGTCCAAGGGCGTGTTCAGGCCCAGGGCGAGGTCGGCCACGACCTGGTCTCCTCCGCTGAGGCGCAGCGCCCGCTGCAGGCGGTCGGGGTCGGTGTCCTCGGGGGCGGCCATGGTGATGTTGCGTTCGGCGGAGAAGGGCCACTGCTGGTACTGCTGGCGGATCAGCCCGATGCGGGCGTGCAGGCCGGTCGGGTCCAGGTCGGTGATGTCGGTGCCGTTCCAGGTGATGGTCCCGGCGTCGGGGGCATAAAGCCCGGAGATGAGGGTGGCCAGGGTGGACTTGCCCGAGCCGTTCTCTCCGACCAGGGCCACGACCTGTCCGCGTCCGACGGTGATGGTTACATCGGTCAGCGCGTTGGTCTGCGCGCCGGGGTAGGCGAAGCTGACCCCTTTCACTCGCAGCTTCTCCAGCGGCTCCGGCTTCGTGCCTGCGGTGGTGGCGGGGGTGCGGCGGCGGGCTTCGGTGAAGGCTTCCAGCAGATCGGACAGGTACAGCCCGGATTCGTAGCAGGAGTTGACGGCGCTCATGAGCCGGTCCAGAGCGGCTTTGCCTTGGCCCAGGGCGAGGTAGGCGGCGCCGGCCACCGCCAGCGGCATCAGCCCGGCCAATAGGAGAGCGACCAGGGCGGCGTAGGTGGCCAGGGTCGCGATTCCGCCCAGCACGTCGCCCACGGCGCGCAAGCCGCTCTGACGGCTCACCACGGCCAGCAGCGCATCGCGGACGTGGTCGGAGATGCGGGCGAACTCTTCCAAGAGCATGGGCCGCATCGCGTAGGCCCGCAGTTCGGCCGCGGAGTCGCGTTCGGTCATGGCGTGGGTGTACATGTACAGCAGCCGGTTGGAGGTGCTCAGCGCCCGCATGCGCTCATAGCGCATCCGCGCCGAGCGCACCGCGGCCCAGCCCACGGGCGCGACGGTCAGTGCCAGTAGCGGCAGCAGGACGGGGTGGAGCACGGTGACGACGGTGGCCACGGCCAGCAGGCTGACGAGTTCGGTGGCGATGTCGGCGGCGTGGCCGGTGATGCGCCCGGCTTCGTAGGTGCCCAGGGTGCGGGCGCGGTGGATCTGGTCGCACCAGTCGGAGTCGTCGAAGGCCTCCAGGCGGGTGGCGGTGGTCAGCGAGACCAGTTCGACCTCCACGGCCCGCTCCACCATCGGGGTGAGCCGTCCTTGGGCCCAGATCGCCGCGGACCGCAAGGCGGCGCGGGTGACCATGGCCGCGCCGGCCAGCAGCAGCGAGGGCAGAGCCGCTTGGAGCCGCTGGGGGGTGGGGCCTTCGGCGAAGAGACCTTGCAGGATGCCGACGACCGCGGTGAGGACGACGGCGGAGAAGGCGCCGGCGGCGACGTTGAGCCCGATGGTCAGGACGGTGTCGCGGGGACTGGCCTTCCAGCTCCAGCGCAGGGCGGTGGTGATGAGGGCGGGCAGGCGGGTGAGCATGCGCCACAGCGACAGCCCCTGGAGGTCGGAGAACCAGGGGTGGTAGCGGCTGGCGGCCAGTTCGGGCAGTCCGGCGGGGGTGGTCGGGGCGGGGCGGCGTGGGCGGCGCCGTTTCATAGCACTCCAAGACACGAGAGGTCGACCTCAGCGGGCACGGGCGGCTGACAGTGAGGCGGCCTCAGCGGGCGGATACAGCGTGATCTGCGTGGGCAGGGCGAGCGTGATGGTGATCGCGTCGTGGTCGCTGGCGGTGGGGATGCGCTCGTAGCCGGTCAGCAGGCTGGCCAGGGGCGGGCTGAGCCAGGCCTGGTCGACTCGGATCCTTCCCTGCCCGGTGGGTGCGTAGAGGTCGTAGTTGTGTGACCGGGTGGCCAGGTGGTCGGCGGCATCGACCAGCCCGGCCCGGTGCAGGCGACGGGCCACGCGCCGATCGGGCTGCTCGTTCTCGTCGTAGCGGCAGGCGCGATCGCGCTGCTTGATGGTGGCCGGATCCGGCGCGCGGCCGCCGTCGTGCAGCGGGTGGGCGTTGATGTCGCCGATCATCACCCCGTAGCCGCCGTAGCGGCAGACGCGGTCTTCGACCCGCATCGCCTCGTCGAGGGCGGCCTCCGCGCTGGTGGTCGTCAGATGGGTGCTGGCCACCGCCAACCGGGCGGGCAGACCCGCCACGTGGAACAGGGCGATGCCTAGGCCGGTGTAGAGCTCCTGGGCATAGGCGTCGGCCCACCCGCACTGGGCCAGGTGGGGCGAGGGCCGGTAGAAGACGGCGTTGCCGCCGCCGCAGCGCCCCGGAGCAAGCCCGGCCAAGCGCATGCCCAGGTCCTTCTCGGCCCGGTAGGTCTGATGGTGGAGGTGGTCGGACCAGCCGTGACATTCCTGCAGACACAGGATGTCGGGCCGGACGGCGGTGATGGTCTCGGCGAGTCGGGGCCAGCGGTCCTCGGGGTTTCCCTCGCCGTCGCCGATGCCGCCGTGCTTGAGGTTCTGCGACATGATCGTCAAAGCCGTCATCGCTCGTCCCCGTCCTACTGCTGCTGGTGTTGGTGGTCATGGCGCGCGAGGCGCCGCATGATCGGAAGAAGGCCTCTGAGATCGCCCAGCGCCTGTTCGTGCTCGGCTGGGTCGGTTGAGCCGATGCGGCGCGCCTCATCGGCGGCGCTCCCCTGCGGGTCCCCGGCCTCGGCCGTGGCTCAGCCCGCCCTGTCAGGGGCTGAGACCGGAGCGCCGGGCCTCGCGCGACGCGTGCACGTTTCCTCGGGCGGTTCCAAACCGGGTCGGCTCAGCGCGCCTCATACTGACATCACAGGGACGCGTCCGAGCCCGGCGTCGCCCCAGGCCTGTTCAGGTGGCCAGTAGGTCTCGCTGAAATCGCGGCGCCAGTCGGCGACCGGTACCACCCCGGGTTCGACCAGGTCGAGTCCGTCGAAAAACGCGGCGATCTCGGCGTGGTTGCGGGTCTGGGCGGGGGCTGAGGAGCGGGCGTAGACTTCCTCGATGAAGGCGGCGCCGTCGGGGCGGGTCTCGTTCTCCACATGGGAGATCGCCATGTAGGAGCCCGGGCACAGGGATCGGCGCAGCGTGCGCACGACCTCGTAGGGGCGGTGCTCGTCGGTGAGGAAGTGCAGTACCGCGATGAGCAGGATCGCCACGGGTTGGGTGAAGTCGATCAGTGCGCGGGTGTCGGGGTGGTCGAGGATGGTTTGTGGGTGGCGCAGGTCGGCTTGGACGACGGTTGTGGTAGCCGGGTCTTCGGCCAGCAGCGCTTCGGCGTGGCGGCCGACGATGGGGTCGTTGTCGACGTAGACGATGTGGGCGCCGGGGGCGTGGCGTTGGGCGACCTGGTGGACGTTGTCCTGGGTGGGCAGTCCGGATCCGATGTCAATGAACTGGCGGATGCCCGCCTCGGCGGTCAGGTAGCGCACGACGCGGCGCAGCCACATGCGGTTGGCTCGGGCCATGCTGCGCAGTTCGGGGACGCGCTCCAGCAGTTGTCCGCCGGCGTGGCGGTCGGCGGCGTAGTTGTCCTTGCCGCCCAAATAGAAATCGTAGAGGCGGGCGGCGCTGGGAACGGCGGTGTCGACGTCGGGCGGGGGCGGGCAATAGAAGCCTGTCATGGCAATCTCGCTGGTCGTGGGTGCGGGTGGGCCGCGGCCCCTGCGGGCGCCGGGGCGGGGTCAGGGTCGGATGGGTTCGCGCTTGGCGGCCATGGGGTGCTGGTCGGGCTGTGAGCGGCTCATCGAGCGCTGGCGACGTGCTATCTCCTCGCTCAGCAGGGCAATGTCGTGCTCGCTGACGGTTTCGATGAACCGGCGCAGGCAGCTGCGGCGATCGCCGCAGCTGCTGAAGACCTCGCTCATCACCAGGGCGGTGTGCTCCGCGCGGGAGTGCCGCGGCCAATACAGCCACACCCGCCCGTCCATCTCCCGCTCGAGCAGCCCCTTGTGGTGGAGGATGGTGGCCACGGTCATGACGGTCGAGTAGGCGACATCGCGTTCATAGTTCATCGACTCGCGGACTTCACGCACGGCTAGCGGGCGCTCGGCGCGCCACAGCGTGTCCATGATGGCGGCCTCCAGTTGGCCGAAAAGCCTCATCGCTGTCCTTCCTCGGCGGGATGGCCACAGTCCCGTTACAACCGGCCGGCCTGCTGGATCAGGGCGAGGATGGTGCCCACCACGACGGCGCTGGCGAAGAAGACCACGGCCCAGGCGGCTTTGTCGGCGCCGTCATGGCGGGGGCGTCCCGCGAACGCGCCGATGACGACGACACCGATGACCACGGCGGCGGTCACGGCGGCTGACATGCTCACGGCACCTCCCGGGCGCATCGCGTGGGCAGAGGAGCGGGCGTGCTGGTGTACATCGGAGTGCATCCCATCTCGTCACTCGGGGAGCCTGGAGGCGCCCGGGCAGGCCCGCAGGCGCCGGGGGTGGTGCATCATCCAACTGGCCACCGGCGCGGCGCCGGCCTCGTGGCCGGGAGCCAGGGATAGGCGGGGGTAGCGGGTGAACAGCGACCGCAGGCCCACTTCCAATTCCAGCCGGGCCAGTGGGGCGCCCAGGCAGAAGTGGGGGCCGTGGCCGAAGGCAAGGTGGCCGCGGCTGCCGCGGGCGACGTCGAAGACCTCGGGCTGCTCCCACGCGCCGGGGTCGCGGGCGGCGGCGGCATAAGCCAGGAGGAGCAGTTCGCCTTCGCCGATGTCGCAACCGCCCAGGGTGGTGTCGCGGGTGGTGTAGACGGCGGGCAGCAGGCTGACCGAGGAGTAGCGGCGCAGGATCTCCTCGATGCCCTCCTGCCAGGGCACAGCTCCCTTTTGCAGCACTGCGAGCTGGTCGGGGTGGTTCAGCAGCGCCTGGATCCCGTTGGTCAGGGCGCCCATGGTTGTCTCGAACCCGGCGATGACCAGCAAGAACAAGTTGTGGGACAGCTCCGCGTGGGCCTGACCGGTGATCGGGCCAGGGCCGTGGTCGATCACCAGAGCGCTGACCAGGTCATCGCCCGGGCGGGTGCGCTTGTGCTCGATGAGGCCGCCGATGAAGGCGTAGGCGTCGCTGTAGACCCCGGGGTCCTGAAGTTCGAACAGGCGGCGGGCGATGTCGCCCAGCACGGGCGCGTCGGTGTCCTCGACCCCGAGCAGCCCGGTGAGCACTCCTACTGTCAGCGGCCAGGCGTAAGACTCCTTCAGGTCGACCGTGTCGTGCCCGTCGAGGTCGTCGAGTAGGCGTGCGGCCAGCGAGGACACCCGCGGCTCCAGGGCCCGCACCCGTTTGGGGGTGAAGTGGCGCTGCAGCGGGGCGCGACAGCGGGTGTGCTCGGGCCCGTGCTTGGCGAGGAGACTGCCGACCTGGGTCAAAAGGATCACCAGCGAGCTGGCGGGATCCACGCGACCCTCGCGCAGCGCCCACCAGTTGGCCGCGGCGTTGCCGCGCACGAACGTGTCGCTTTTGTCGGCCAGCACCTGGCGCAACTCGGCGTCGCGGGTTACGGCCAGCACGGGGACTTCTAGCCCCCGAAGATCCACGCGAACAACCGGGCCAGCCTGGTGGAGTGCGGCGGCTGTGTGCTCGCGGTCGAGGTCGGCGGCGTCGACGGGGACGGCGGTTGCAGGTTCCACGGTTCTCCTTCGTAGCGGCGCGGGGCGGGGGTGAAGCGGGCGGGAAGCGAGGCCAGCCCGGCGCTGAGAGTGGGCGCCGAGCCGGCCACACCGTCGGGGGCGTCGATCAGGGAAAGGTCGGGCAGGCGGTCGAGAATGCGGACCAGCCCGATCTCGGCCAGCCACAGCGACAGGTCGCGGCCGCGTTCGGGGCAGCGGTGGGAACCGCCGCCGAAAACGAGGTGGGAGCGGTTGTCTCCGGTGTCGAGCCGCGGGGAGGTCGTGATCATCTGGCGCTGGGTCGGCCCGAACCCCAAGACGAGGCAGTCGCCGGCGCGGATCGGGTAGCCGCCCAGGTCGGTGTTGCGGGTGGCATAGCGCCCGACCAGGTGGGGAAGCGGCGGGTGCTTCCACAGGCACCGGTTGATGGTCTGGCTGATCAGCCAGGTGGAGCCCATGCTCACCCGCGCGTTGCGGTCGGTGAGAACCATCCGCAGTGCGGTGGTGATCAGCCTGCACACGGGTTCGTGCCCGGCGGCGATGACCAGGGTCAGGTGGTCGAGGACCTGCTGGTCGCTCAGCCCCTGCGCGATCAGTTCGGAAGCGAGATCGGCGGCGGGGGCGGCGCGGCGCTGGGTGACCAGGCGCCGCATCAACTCTTCGAACTGGACGTAGGCGCACTGGCCGTCGTCGCCGCGCCAGATCCGGGCCATGGTCGTGCACATCAGCACTCCGTCGGACTCGGACATGCCGAGCATGCGGCACAGCGCGATCAGCGGGAGGACCGCGGCATAGCGGCCTACCAGGTCAGCCTCACCGTCGCCGCAGAAGGAGTCGACGAGGCGGTCGGCGATTTCGTGGATCTGGCTGGTGACGTGCTCACTGCGCATCCGGTGCAGAGCCTCGGACAGGACAGCGCGGTAGTGGGCGTGCTCCTCACCGTCGACGCACAGGGGGTTCTGACGGCGCGCGAACATGGGCCGCAGCGGCGAGTCGGGGGGCAGAACGCCGTTGTGCCAGTCGCGCCAGTAGGTGACGTCGCGGCTGTAGGCCTGGGGATCGGACAGGACCTGTCGGTGGATGGGCCAGGTCAGCATCAGATACGCCGGCACCCCCTCTTCCAGCAGCACGGGGGCCAGGCCCTTGGGATAGGTGGCCAGCAGGTCGTCCCAGACGGGGTCGGGGTCTCTCAGTACGGCGGGGTCGTCGAGTCGGATGAGACGCGGCGTGGCAGGTCCATGGGTCATCGGAAGTTCCGGTGGGTTCAGGGGGCGAAGGAGGTGCCCCGCGCGGGGGCGGGGCGCCGCAAGCCGCTCGCATTCGCGGCTGTGTGTTTTGGTTTCGGTGCTTTGGGTGATCGAAGGTGCGCGCGACGGTGTGCGTGACGGACCGGGGGCGTGTCAGCTCGTGTAGATCCCGGCGCGTTGGCACAGGACTCGCACGGCGACGTCGCGGGCCAGCGGTGCGAGTTCGGCGCGCACGTCGGCAAGCGGGTCGGCGCTGCCGTGGGCGGGTGGGTGCAGGCTCATCGCCGTGGCCACGCCGGCGGCCAGGGCATCCTGGGCGGCGATACGCTCGGCGAGCTGGTCGGCGGTGGGCGCCCAAACGGCGTGTGAAAGCCCGATTTCCTGGAAGGCCGGGTCGGTCAGGGCGAAGCTGAGGGAGAGCCATCCGCCGCGGTGGCCAGGTGTCGCCACGCTCCAGGAGATGACGCGGTCGGGGTGATCCGCCCGTAGCTGCTCCAGAGCACGGGACTCATGGGAGGCCGGCGGCCAGGACCGTCGACGGCATACTCGATTCGAGCTCTGGGCCCTGGCCGGCTTCCAACCCGTGGTTGGGCCCGGGTCTTCACAAGATTTATAGGCAGGCGCCATTTCAGTACCCGTATCGTCGGCATGCGTTTCTAGGGCGTCGGCTTTGCTCACGTTTTTGCTCTCCCATTTTTCCACGGACTTCGGGAACGCAATGCGAGTAAACGTCAGCTATGACGTCTGGCTAGTCGCGGGGTACATGACCACCAACGTGTGCCGGTCTTCAATGACCTGGCGTACGGCTTCCTGGAGACTCTTCATGCTGGCCAGGTGGCCGAGGTTAGGAACGATTACCACGGCGTCGTCAAGCGTCTCCAGTCGGTTCATCAGATGTGAGAATCCGCTGTTGGCGCTGTCGAAATCCTCGACAAATACACCCAGGAGTACGTAACCGTGCGCCTCGGCGTATTCCCGCATCGCTGAGTCCAGCGACGCGCCGTCGCCATTAGCGGGCCGCATATATCCGACAGCCGTTCGGGTGACCATGTCCGCGCTCCTCGGGGATGGCAGGTGTAACCACTTTGAAGGAGGCATGGCCGAAATCCCACCCATCGCAGATGTGAAGCTGGGCCGCCATCTCTCCCAACGCGGTTGGGAGGTTTGCCACAATGTGCCGGTGGACTACCGTGACGTTCCCCGAAAGCCGAGTGAGGATTGAATGGCCGCACGGAGGCAGAGTCTTCGTAAGAAGCAGCAGGAGCTGGTCCGCCGGCTGCGCCAACAGGGGCGGACGTGGCCGGAGGTAGCCCGGCATATCCAGAGCGACTACCGAGTGAACCCGCGTGTTGCGATGCGCCTCGCCCACGGCTGGAGCCAGCGCCAGGTTGCCGAACAGTGGAACCAACGGTGGCCAGCGGAGCCGAAGACCGACAAGCAGGTGTCTTACTGGGAGCAGTGGCCGGCGGCGACCGGGCACGCTCCCTCGGTTGACGTGCTAGCCCGGCTGTCGGAGTTGTACCAGTGCGCTGTTGCTGACCTGGTGGCGGATATCGGCGACCATCGCGACGCCGATACTGCTCACCGCGCCCGGGTTGACAGCGACGAACTGGCGGCGCTGGCCGCAAGCGATTCACGGCACCAGCGCCTGGCGGAGCTGGCTGAGCACACGCAAAGGATGGACGTCACTGATATTGCGCGAACCGCCCGCGAATGGTCACTCCGACTCGGAGCAGAGGTCGACCTGCGATCCTTCTTCCTCAAAGTGAGTGCCGGGTTGTCGTTGGCCGCGAGCCTGCCAGAGGACGAGTCCGCGATTCCGGAGGCGCCGACGCCCGGAATACCGGATTACACAGGGATCTGGCACAGTCGTTACCTGTACTACTCGAACAAGCGGGAGGCCGAGTTCGCGGGGGAGCATTACATAGTGCTCCGCCAGACTGGCACCTCCCTGCGCGGGCAGAGCTTGCCCCACACCACGGGGTCGCGGCTGGAACTCGACTTGACGATCGACGGCGCGGTGGTTGGGGGGCACTGGTCGGAGCGTACGTCTCCGAGCGGGTATTACCGCGGTGCGCTCTACCAGGGCACGCTGCAGATGCTCATCAGCCCGATGCGGAGTGACATGGCCGGCAAGTGGGTCGGGTTCGGAAAGAACTTTCGGATCAACACAGGGGAGTGGGAGATCGTCTGGGTCGACCACGCGAGCTCGGCGCGTAAGGTTCGTGAGTACCACCTGAGGGTGTGACGAGCACACGGCCGCTACTCTCTCGTGCGGGGCGGTAGCTCAGCCGGTAAGAGCAGCGGACTCATAATCCGTGGGTCGTGGGTTCAAGTCCCACCCGCCCCACTGCTCCGTCATGCGGGTCCTCAGCGGGACCGGTCACCACGGCGACGACGGTAGTACCCGCTGGCACCTCCCGCTGGGCAGCCATGTCGAAGAGGCCAGCGAGCATCTTCGCCACGTAGATCCGCTCCAGCACAATGCCGTGTCTTCGTTCGAAGTCTGCGGCGAACTCGGCCAACTCCGGCGGTCGCTTGGCGAATCCGCCGAAATGGTACCGGGTCTCAATGCGCCAGTTGCCTGTTGGAACCCCTGCCTCGGCTTGCAGGCGAGCGACGTCCTTCGCGAGCGGCTCGCCACCTTTGAGGGCGCTGAAGCCGATGGCAAGGGCACCGGAGCGGGCGCCAGCGGCCACGCCGGCGAGAGTGCCACCGGTTCCCACCGGGCAGCAGATCACGTCATAGGATTCGGTGATCTCGCCGGGGGTGTCCATGGCTCCGAGGACTCCCGCAGCGTTCGACCCGCCCTCAGGTATGACGTAGACGTCGCCGTGTTCGGCGCGCAGTCGGTCCAAGACCTGGGCGGAGTGTTTGCGGCGGTAGGTGGCCCGGTCCATGAACACGAGATGCATGCCGTTGGCTGCGGCCGATTTGAGGGACCAGTTCAAGGGCTTGTCGCCGAGTTCCTCTCCCCGTACCACTCCGATGGTGGCCATCCCCGCCATCCTCCCCGCGGCAGCGACAGCCCGAAGGTGGTTCGAGTAGGCACCCCCGAACGTCAGCAGAGTCGTGTGGTCCCCGCGTGCGGCATCGGCGAGGTTCAACCTCAGCTTTCGCCATTTGTTGCCGGGGACTTCGGGATGGATAAGGTCCTCGCGTTTGAGTAGCAACCGGATGCCGCGGACGCCGAGCCGCTCGTCTTCCAGAACGGTAAGCGGGGAGGGCAATCCGCCTTGGGCTTCCGCGCTTCGGATCATGGTCCAACTCTAGAGTGGTCTGCCCACCGCGCCCAAGCCCGATCACAGCGGCGAACCAAGCTCGCCTCGTGTGACGGGGCGCGCGCTCCCGGCCGGCCACTGCGACGGCCGCCTTCGGCGTAAACAAGCGCAGGCGTCCGTAGATGCTCAACTCCCCGGATGCGCCCGAACGTATCCGCCGATCTGTAGTGCTGCCCTTCACACCGGACTCCCAGCCGCTGCTTATAGTCGACCGCCATCATCGGTCCGCTACCGCGGCCGCCGCCCAGAGGCATCTTCAATTCGCAGGTCACCGTGCTGATCGCTTGCAGCCTGGTTGTATAACATTAGTCCCCTGTTTTGGCTCCCACCAAGATCATTCCTGGTTCGGATGCGTTGACTGCAAAACCGCAGTCGACGCCGAGGGGATGGCCATAAAAGGTCGCATGGGGCCAACAAAACCTCGCCGCCTGAACGGCGTCAACGGCATCGTGCTATCCCTGAGCGCCAATGGGCTGACCCATGGCGATGCCGTGCTCACACGGGAAGGCGCCAGGTGGGCCCCTCCGGCGACCCCAGCCAAACGCGTTGCTCGCTGGGGGTTGCGGTCATGCCGAAGGCCGAGATGTGCGGTCGGCCGGCGGAGCGCCAGGCGGCGGCAGCTTCCTCGACGGCGTCCCACAGCCGCACGGGTCCGTGCTGGGCCACACGCGGGCCCTGGGCGTCGGCGCGCACCCGCGCCTGGGAGCCAGTAACCACATCCCACAGCAGGGTCTCGGCGGCGTTTCCGATGTGTTGAGCGGCGGGCGCGGCGAGCTGGGCCAGGAACCGGCCCGTCCAGTCGTCGAGTAGTTCCGGCCCCACATCGGTGGGATGCTCGTCGGCGCCTGGGGGGAAGAACACCGGGCCGTGGGGCGGGGGTTGGTGGGACCTGGCCATCATGAAAGACCGGTAGCCGGGCAGGAACCGGCCCTGGGCGGTTCCTGCCTCGTCGACTTCCAGCATCACCTGTGCGTTGGCGTCCATCCACCCCGATAGCGTCAGCAGGATCTTGGCTCCGGTATCGACCTGGTAGAGCCAGGGCTGGGGGAGGTAGCGCCAGGAGCAGGTGGCGATGATGCGGTCGTAGTCGGCCCCGGTGTCGGCACCGCCGAAGCCGTCGCCGACCACAAGGCGGGGATGCTGCCCGATCGCATGCAAGGCGCGGCGGGCGCGCTCGGCGACGCGGGGATCGATCTCGACGGAGGTAACCGCCTCGGCACCCAGCCGGTGGCATAGCAGCGCGGTCGAATAGCCGGTTCCGGTGGCGATCTCCAGCACGCTGTGGCCCTCGTGTACGTCGAGGTCTTCTAACATCCCCACCACGAGTCCCGGCAGCGAGGAGGAGGATGTGGGGGCGCCGTCCAATGGCCCCTCGGCTCGGTCGGCCGGGACATCTTCCACCTGCGTCACCCAGGTCCGGTCGGCGTAGGCCATGGCCAGCCAGGCCGGCTCATCGGCGTCGCTGCGACGCACCGGCGTCCACGGCGGCTTGGTCTCGTCGGTCTCGAACCGGAAGACGGCCTGGCCGAGGAACAGTTCGCGCGGGACCGCTTCCACCGCCGCACGCCAAGACGGGGAGCGCAGCAAGCCCTCTGCGGCGAGGCGGTCGGCCAGCTCCCTGCGCAGAGCCGCGGCATCGCTGGTGGTCATCTCCGGCCCTTCTGCAGCAGGTCGGCCAGGGCGTGGGTGATGGGTGCGGTGATGTGGTCAGGAAACCACGACCACTGGCCGTTGGGGTTGCATTCCAGGAAGATCCACTGCCCGGTGCGGTCGAGTGCGAAGTCGAAGACGCCGAAGGACAGGTTGAACCGGGCCAGGTATGCGCGCACGGCTTCGACGACCGGCTTGGGCGTGGCCACGGGGGTGTAGGTGAGGCGGGAGTAGTCCTCGCGCCAGTCCAGGACCGGCGCGCCGTCGATGCGCACGGCGAAGGCCCGGTCTCCTACGGCGGTGAGGCGGATGTCGGCGTCCTTGTCGACGCAGGCCTGGAACAGGTGGGCCGCGCCGGCGACCGAGGCGTCGAGTTCGCTGGGGTCCACGGGGCGCACCCAGATCGCGCGGCCGGTGCCGTCGGGGGCGTGGTACCGGCTGGGCCACAGCGGCTTGTAGACGATGGGGGCGTGGTGGCGGGCGAAGGCGCGTGCGCGGTCGGGCTGATTCGTGATCAGGGTCGGGGGGATCGCCAGCCCGCAGGCAGAGGCCCCGGCGAGCTGAGCGGGCTTGGACTCGGCGTCGCGGTTGCGCCAGGGATGGTTGAGGTAAAGGGCGCCGGGCAGGCACGCCAAGACGCCTCCCAGCCCCCACCGAGACTGGTCGATCACCCATCGGGCGTCCTGGTCGTCCATCCCCGGTGGGGCGGTGTAGGCAGAGGGGCGGCGCCAGTACACCGACCGCACGTTGTCTGCAGGGAGCTCAGTGTGGGCGGGGGTCACGGTCCCGCCGAGTCCGCGAGGGCCCAGCTCCGCAGCCAGATCGAGGGAGTGGGGGAAGTCGTCCGGGTCGAGCCGGACCAGGGGCACGCGGCGTTCATTGAGCACGTCCACGACCAGGTCGGCGGCAGGGTCGTCGGAGGCGGTGACGACCAGGACGACCCCGTCCACAGTCAGTCCTGGACATAGTCGGTGGTGGTGTCGGTGCGGGTCGCTCCGGGGCCCGAACCGTCGCCGCCGACCGGGGTCTGGGATTGGGTCTGCTGGGAGACGTTGGTGCCGTGTTTGCCGGCTTCGAGGGGGCGGCCGGAAGCGTCGAAGTAGCGTCCTGTCTGCGTATGAGGATCCAGTTCCGCGTGAGCGTAGGGCAGCGGCTCGGAGGGCGGGTATGGGGCCATGCGGCCGAGTCCCCACGGGCGCAAATCCTGCGGGTTCCTTTTCATTGGGCACCTTCCTGGCAGAGGCGGGGGCGAGTCGAGAAACGACACGGGCTTGTGTGTCTCTCGGACAAAAGGCGGAGCGCCTCGAGCTGCGCATTTCGGCGGTATCGCGCCTGCTGTAGCGCCTGGTGCGGACGTGAGGCAGGCATAGGCGCCATTTGTGGCGCACCGGTGCGAATCGGATCTGAGGGGGAGACCAGGGCTTGGGGTAGCGCAATTGGTTGCTCGCCCGGCTGGGCCGCTAGTGTCGCCTCCGACAGTCATCAGGTGATCATTTTTCGGTGGACCTCCGCTGTGACCTTTGGAAACGCGGTCGACACCCAGATCGCGGCCGCAATAGGTCTCGGGCGTATCCGAAAACCTCTTGGATCCCGTGGTTCCCCTTGTTAATGTCACTCTTCGAACAGGGTTAGTCACGACCGGGAAGGTTGCGCGTGATCAGCCTGCCGCGTTTTGCGGGGGCGTGTGCCTTGTTGCTGGTGGCTGCATGTAGTTCGCCTTCGGCGCACGCTCCGTCTTCGCCGACACCGAGTGCGCCGCAGGGCGCGCCATCGGCCTCGTCCAGCCCGGAAGAAGAGGCCCTCGCGGCCTACAGGGCCATGTGGGATGTGGTGGTGGAGGCCTCCCATGAGGCCGAGACCGACCCTGCAGAGCTAGAGAAGTACGCCGCCGGCGACGCGGCTGAGCTGATGCGCCAAGGGCTGGAAGGTATCGAACGCCCTTTGCAGGGGGCTCCGACACACGACATCGAGGTCCTTTCGGCTGAGCCCACCGCCGTCGAAATCCGTGATTGCCAGGACGGCTCGCAATGGGTCGAAGAGGGATCGCCGCCTTCCGATGAGAAAAACATCCGGATCGACGCCACCATTACCCGCGACGCATTGTCGTGGCAGGTGACCGACATGCGGAACTGGGGCCCGGAAACATGTTGAGGGGCAGCACTCTGACCCTCCTCACCAGCCTCTTCGTTCTCTCCTCGATGGGAACATCGGTCGCCGACGACAACGGTTTCTACAGCTCGTGGACGTGCGGTGAAAACGGTGGTCCGGGGTGTGATGTGAGTGCGCGGTCGACGGAGACGGCGCCGGGGAGTTCGGGGTCTGCTGGGCGGCCGCGGCCGCAGTCGGGCGGCGGTGGGGTTGCCGCGGCCGGGGACGGCAGCGGGCAGGCGGCGGCTGGTGGTGCGGGGTGTGGTGTGCCCGAGCGGGTCCGGGTGCCTACCGACAGCGGGGCGCCGGCGTGGCAGCCCAACGGAGAGGACTGCGCCACGCTGGCTTCGGGGTCGGCGCCGGAGTCGTCGGGCGGTGCGGCGGTGGATCCGGTGGCGGTGGCCTATGCGCAGCGGGCGTCGATGGAGCTTCCCCGCCCGCGGATGGGCGGCTCGCCCGCGCTGGATACCGACCAGCTGGTGGGGGTGCCCACGTGGCTGTGGGTGGATGCCCAGGGGTGGGAGCCCGTCCGTGCGCGGGCTTCGGTGCCGGGCGGGTGGGTGGAGGTGACCGCTACGCCCACCACCGCGGTGTGGGAGGTGGGGGAGGGGGCGCGGATCGAGTGCGCGGGTCCGGGCACTCCCTATGACCCTGCGGTGCATGATCCCGAGCAGGCCTCTCCCGACTGCGGGCACACCTTCTCCCGCTCCTCGGCCGGGGCGCCCGGTGGGGCGTTCCGGGTGGCGGTGGAGGTGGTCTGGCAGGTGGCGTGGTCCACAAGCGAAGGCGGGGGCGGAGAGCTTGACCCGCTGGCCACCCGGGCGGTGGAGGAGGTGGTGGTCACCGAGTCCCACGGGGTGGTGACTCGAGGCTGAATCCGAACCGCCGCTGGTGAAGCGGCCGGGTGCGGCAACGGTAGCGGGGACGCGCAACAGAAGGGGCGAGTGTTGGTGACGAAAACCCTCTTAGACGACCGGAAAAACACAGAATCTCCGCCCCGGGCGCAGGCCGCGCGGCTGGGCGCGGTGCGGCGGCGCCGCTGGCGCTGGATCAGCGCCGGGGTGTTGCTGATCGCGCTGGGCGCGGGCGCCAACGTCGCGATCGGCATGGGCCAGCAGGAGCAGACGGCGGTGCTGGCCGCCTCGCGGGACCTGCCCGCCGGCCACGTGCTGAGCGAGGAGGACGTGCGCATCGTGCATTGGGATGGGGCCGCGGGCGGTCTTCAGTTGGTCGATGCCCGCTCGGGGCAGGCCATCGGCTCGCGCCTGGCGGTGCCGGTGACCGAAGGCGCCCCGATCACCGAAGGGATGCTGGGGTCGGCGGCGGCCTATCCGCCCGAGGGCCGGGCGATCGTCGCGGCGGCCGTGGGGCCCGGGGTGCTGCCTGGCGCCGCCGAGCAGGGCAGCCCGGTCGCGGTGATCATCACCCCGGCCGCAGCCGGGGCCGCGGGTACCCAAACGGCCCCACCCGCGAGCGCGGAGGCGCAGGGCGAGGAGGGGCGGTCGGTGCCGGCGCGCATCCACCGCGTGCGCCAGGCCGACCCGGCCACCGGCACCTCCACCGTGGTGGAGCTGCTCGTCGATGCGGCCGATGCCGAAGCGGTGGCCCGCGCGGCCGGGCAGGAGCGGCTGCGGCTGGCGGTGGTCTCCCAGGCGGAGGGAGGGCTGTGATGCTGATCGGTGTCTGCTCGCTGGGCGGATCGCCCGGGGCCACCACGCTGGCCCTGGGACTGGCCGCCACCTGGCAGGCCACCGCCGACCAGCCGATCCTGGTCGAGGCCGACGCCGCCGGCGGCGACGTCGCCGCCTGGCGTGGCCGCAGCAGCGAGGTGGGGCTGGTGTCGCTGGCCGCCCAGGCCCGCACGCCCCGCCCGGAGGGCCACAACCTGCTGTGGGAGCACACCCGGCCGCTGCAGGGCGGGGTGGCCGCGGTGCTGGCGCCGGCCGCCCCGCACCGGGCGGCGCCCAGCGTGTGGCAGCTGACCCAGGCGGTGGAGGTGCTGCGCCCACCGCGTTCGGCCATCGTGCTGGATCTGGGGCGCGTGGCGCCGGGCACCTCGGGGGCGTGGCTGGCGGCCCGCACCGATGCCGTCGTGGTGGTGACGGCCACCGAGGTCGCCCAGATCCGCCGCCTGGCCGACTGCACCGAGATCCTGGCCGCTCTGCCCGGGCGCCGCAACGTGCCGCTGGGTCTGGCGGTGGTCGGCGGCGGCGCGAGCACGGCCGAGATCGCCGAGCACACCGGCCTGCAGGTGTGGGGGCGCATCCCGCGCGATGGGGTCGCGGCCGACTACATCGCCGGGCGCCGGCTGGGCCGGGCCGAGCGGATGGCGCGCCGGCCGCTGCTGCTCGCCGCCGCCGCGCTGGGCCGGCGCGCCCACACCGAGCACCAGGCGCGCCAGGAGCAGCTGCGCGAACGTATCGCCGGCGGCCCCGCGGCCGCCCAACCGACCGGAGGTGCCCGATGACGGTTTCGGCGTCGTCCGATCGCACCGCCGAGCTGGTGCGCATGCTGGCCTCCCAGGCCACACGCCGGCTGCAGGAGGCCGCCCGCGCCGATGCGGCGGCCGGGCACGCGCCGGCGGCCGGGGCCGCCCTGCACCAGCGCGCCGAAGAGATCGTCGCCGCCCTGCTGGACGAGCGCGCCCAGCACGAGCTCGCCCAGGGTCGGACGGTGATGCCCGCCGCGACAGAGGAGCAGGTGCGCCGCCAGGTGCTGGCGCGGGTGGCGGGGTTGGGGCCGCTGGAGGCGCTGCTGGCCGATGAGAGCGTGGAGAACATCACCTGCATCGGCGCCGACCGGGTGTGGGTGCGCCGCACCGGCGGGCACCGGCAGGAGCATCCGCCGCTGGCCGACTCCGACGAGGCGCTGGTGGACCTCATCCGCCGCCTGGCCGCCGAGGCCGAGTCCGGGGAGCGCCGGTGGGACGCCTCGGCGCCCATGCTCAACGTCGAACTGCCCGGCGGGGCCCGGTTGAACGCGGTGGTGGCCCTGGCCCGGCGCCCCTCGGTCACCATCCGCCGCCACCCGCTGAGCCATTTGAGCCTGGCGCGGCTGCGCCGCACCGGCATGGTCTGCGACCGGGCCCACGACCTGCTGGCGGCCGCGGTGCGCTCTCGGCGCAACCTCATCATCAGCGGCGCCACCAACGCCGGCAAGACCACCCTGCTGCGGGCGCTGGCCGACCACATCGATCCCGCCGAGCGGCTGGTGACCATCGAGGACACCCTCGAACTCAACCTCGACCGGCTCGATGAGGGCCGGGCCCACCCCGAATGCGTGGCGCTGCAGGGCCGCCCGCCCAACATCGAGGGCCACGGCGCCGTGGAGCTGGCCGATCTGGTGCGCCAGGCCCTGCGCATGAGCCCCGACCGGGTGATCGTCGGCGAGACCCGGGGCCCGGAGACGCTGGCGGTGCTCAACGCGATGAGCATGGGCACCGACGGGTCCATGACCACCATCCACGCCAGCAGCAGCGCCGGGGTGTTTGCCAAGATCGCCGCCTACACCGCCCAGGCGGCCGAGCGCCTCAGCCTGGAGGCCTCCTGCCTGCTGATGGCCGCCGCCTCCCCGCTCATCGTCCACATCGCCAACACCGAGGCCGGGCGGATGGTCACCAGCGTGCGCGAGGTCGTGGGCGCCGATGGCACCCAGGTGGTCTCCAACGAGATCTATGCCCGCGACCCCCAGAGCGGGCAGGTGCGCCCGGCCGATCCGCCCAGCCCGCCCACCGCGGCCGCGCTGCAGCGGGCCGGGTTCGACCCGGCCGCCCTGGTGGGCGACCTCGCCGACTGGGGGTGGGGCCGGTGAGCCCGGAGCTGCTGCTGCGCGGCCTGGCCGGGGCCGCCATCGCCGCCGGACTCCTCCTTGTGGCCGCCGCGGCCGCCGCAGGGGGCTGGGCGCCGGCCCGCGAGCGGCTGGCGCGGCGCGCCCGCACGGCCGGCTTCCGCCGGGCGGTGCCGGCCGCCGGTGCCGGCCTGGTGTTAGCTGTGGCCACCGGGTGGCCGGTGGCCGGGCTGCTGGCCGCGGCCGGGGCGTGGTGGCTGCCGCCGGTGCTGGGCCCCGACCGGGCCACCGCGGCGGCCGTGGCCCGCATCGAGGCGGTGGCCGCCTGGACCGAGATGCTGCGCGACATGATCGCCGGCGCCTCGGGGCTCTCCCACGCCATCGCCACCACCGCCCCGCTGGCCCCCGACCCCATCCGCGCCGAGGTCCACCGCCTGCACCAGGACCTCCAGGCCCGCGACACCACCCCCGAGGAGGCCTTCGCCGCCTTCGCCGAGGCGGTGGCGGTGCCCACCGGCGACCTGGTCGCCATCGCCCTGACCCACGCCCACACCGGCCACACCGGCGACGTGGGCGCGGTGCTGGGCCGCATGGCCGAGGCCGCCCGCGAGCGCGCCGCCTCCCTGCAGCGCATCGCCGCCAGCCGGGCGCGGCTGCGCACCTCGGTGCGCATCATCGTCGCCACCAGCATCGCCTTGGCCCTGGGACTGCTGCTGCTGGATCCGGGCTTCCTCGCCCCCTATGCCGGCCCGGGCGGGCAGCTGGTGCTGGGCGCGGCCGGGGCGATCTGGGCCGCCGCGCTGGTGTGGCTGGAGCGCATGTCGCGCCCGGATTTGGGGCGGCGCCTGCTCACCCCCCGCCCCGCCGCAGTGGAGGTGGGCTGATGCTGACGCTTGTGGTCGCGGGGGCGTGTGTGGGAGCCGGCCTGTGCGCCCTGGCCTGGGGGCTGCGCCGCCCCAGCCTGGGCGAGCGCCTCCACCTGCCCGCCCCGCCCCCGCCCCGTACCGGCCCGCAGGCGGCCCCGCAGCCGGTCCTGGTGCGGTGGGGTAGCGCCGGTGTGGGGCTGATGGCCGCACTCGGGCTGCCCACCCGCCGCATCCGCGCCGACCTGGCGGTGCTGGAGCGCGACCACCACGACTACCTGGCCGAGAAGGCCGTGGCGGCGGCCGCCGCCACGGGCGCACCCCTGCTGCTGGGCACCGCCGCCACCACACTGGCCGACCTGCCCCCGGCCGCGGCCCTGGCGGGCGGCCTGTGCTGCGGCCTGGCCTGCTGGATGGCCCCCGACGCCGCGGTGCGCGCCAACGCCGCCGCCCAGCGCGCCGAACTGGCCTCGGCCGCCAGCGTGCTGGCCGACCTGGTCGTCATCGCCCTGGCCGGGGGCGCCGGCGTCTCCGGTGCCCTGGCGCGCTCGGCCGCGGCCAGCCCCACCCGCGCCTTCCTGCGGATCCGCCTCGCCCTGCACAGCGCCGCCCTGGACCAGACCCCGGCCTGGCAAGCCCTGGCCGACCTGGCCGCCACCACCCGCGTGGCCGAACTGGGTGAGATCGCCGCCTCGCTGCGCATCGCCGGCACCGACGGGGCCCGGGTGCGCGCCTCCCTGGCCGCCAAAGCCGGCGCGCTGCGCGCCCGCGAATCCGCGGCCGCCGAGGCGCGCGCCCAGGCCGCCACCGAGCGGATGAGCCTGCCGGTGATGCTGCTGATCGCCGGATTCCTGCTGCTGATCGGCTACCCCGCCCTGGCGTCGGTGGCCGCCGGATTCACCCCGCACACCTGAGAAATGGGGGAGGACACCGTGTCCCACCTGCATCGCCGCCGCGCCCGGATCCGCCTGCGCCCGCGCCGCAGCGACCGGGGCGACTTCTCCGCCCAGTACATCCTGCTGACCGCCCTGGCGATCAGCGTGGCGCTGACCATCGGCGCGATCCTCACCGACATGCTCGTCTCCGGCGCCGAGTCGCTGGATCTGGGACTCAACCAATGACCCGCCCCCACCGGCCGCGTCGGCTGCGGGGGCGGGGCGATCGGGGCGCGGCCGAGGCGGCCATCAGCCTGGCCGCCACCCTGGTGCTGGTGCTCATCGTGGTGCAGGTCGCGCTGTGGGCCCACGCCCAGCACCGCGCCCAGGCCATCGCCCAGCAGAGCCTGGCCGCGCTGCGCGCCGCCGAGGCCACCCCGGCCACCGCCCGCGCCCGCGCCCAGCAGATCCGCACCGATTTGGGCGGCGCCCTGCTCCACGACGTGGACATCGACCTGCAGCGCGGCCCCACCCGCGCCCGCGTTGTCGTGGCGGCCAGCACCACCGCCCTGCTGCCCGGCTGGACCCCGACGGTGCGGGTGCGGTTGTCGGGCCCCGTCGAACGGGCCGGCACCCCATGAGCCGCGCCCGGAGCCGCCGGTGGCGCGGCCGCGGGGAGCGCGGCGGCGGCGCCGTCGAACTGCTGCTCATCGCCCCCGTGCTGCTGGTGGCCGCGCTGCTGCTGGTGGTGGCCGGCCGCCAGGTCAGCGCCCAGCTGGCCGCCGACCCGGTGGCCCACGCCGCCGCCCGCGCCGCCTCCCTGCAGGACAGCGCCCCCGCGGCCCGCGCCGCCGCCGAGCAGGCCGTGCGCGACACCCTGGCCGGATCCGGGCTGGCCTGCGGCCGGCACCGCCTGCACCTGGACCTGGAGGGGCTGCGCCCCGGCGGCACCGTCACCGCCCGCCTGGTCTGCACCACCCGCATGGACGGGCTGGGCCTGTTCTCCTCCGGGCGGCGCACCATCACCGCCGCGGCGCGCGTGCCCATCGACACCTACCAGGAGGCCCCCCGATGAGTCCCCTGCGCTGCCGCGCCGCACGCCGCCGGGAGGATGCGGGCCAGGCCACCGCCTTCGTCATCGCGATCATGGTCGCCGTGCTGGCGTGTGTGGGGCTGGTGTGGGACGCCGGCGGCATGCTCATCACCCGCGGCCAGGCCGGCACCATCGCCGCCGAAGCCGCCCGCACCGGCGCCCAGCAGCTGGATCTGGCCGCCTTCCGCGCCACCGGCGAGCGCACCCTGGAGCCGGCCGCGGCCGCCCGAGCCGCCCGCACCTACCTCGCCCGGGCCGGCGCCCGGGGCAGCGTGCGCGTCCAGGGCGCCCGGATCACCGTGACCGCGCGGCTGGACTACGACTCGGTCCTGCTGCCCATCGGGGTGCGCACCGCCGCCGCCCAAGCCACCGCCGCCGCACGCGCCCCCACTTGAGACCGGCGGCCAAGACGAGGTAAGCCACCACCCCGGCCGGGCCCGGCGCCCGGCCCCCCGGGGGTTCGCTGGGAGGTTGAGGTGCCCAACTGGGTGCGGACCGCCGCCGCGCTGGCGGCCACCCTGCTGATGCTGGCCGTGCCGCCCGTGGTGCTGCTCGACCTGGGCTGGCCCGCCCTCGGCGGCTACGACGTGGGCTATGTGTGGTTGGCCGTGCGCAGCGCGAGCCTGCCGCCCGCGGTGCTGACCGCGGGATGGGTGGCGGTGGGCTGGGCCGCCTGGGGCGCCTTCGCCGTGCTCACCCTGGCCGACGTGGTGGCCCTGGCGCGCGGGCACGCCCCGCGCCTGACGCCGCTGCGGCTGCTCGCCCTCACCTCGATCTCCACGGTGCTGGCCAGCCCGTCCTCGGCCGGCGCCGTCTCGGCCCCGGCCCCCGCGGAGCAGGCCGCCGCCCCGGCGCCGCAGGACCCGGCCCCCGACGACGAACTGCCGGAGGCCGGCGCCGCGGACGCCCAGGCCCAGCACCGCACGCGAGTGCTTTCCGGGTTCGCGCTGGGCTCGGCGCAGCTCGATACGCGGATGCGGGCCAACCTCGCCCCGCTGACCGACCTGGTCGGCGCCTACCTCGCCCCCCACAGCCGCATCACCGTCACCGGCCACACCGACGCCTCCGGCCCGGCCGACTACAACCGCAAGCTCAGCCGCCAGCGCGCCGAGGCCGTCGCCGAGGTGTTGGGCCGCCACGCCCCCGCGGGCGTCGAGATCACCGTCGCCGCCCGCGGCGAAGACGACCCCCGCTACGAGCAGGACACCCTGGCCCCGCCGGCAGCCCAGCGCCGCGTCGAGATCACCTACACCCTCGCCCCGCCCACCCCCTCCAAACCCGACGACACCGCCCGCCCGTCCACCCCTGACGCCGCTCCCACCTCGGCGCCCGAGGCCGAAGACGGCACCGCCGCGACCGACTGGCCCGCGGCCGCGGTGATCGGCGGTGTGGCCGCCACCTCCGCTGCCCTCGGCGCCGGAGCCGGACGCCTCACCCGCCGCCGCACCCCCGCACCGGCCCCAAACGCCCGCGAACGGGGCGCCCCCGCCCGCCAGGGCGAGCCGCCCCCACCGCGCGCCCACACAGCGCCCCACAACCCCCCGACACCGCAGCGGGCCGGCGACACCGAGGGGGTCCTGGATGCCCAGCACCGGCTGCGCCTGGCCACCACCGCCACCGCAGACCCGGTGCGCCTGCCCACCCGCGGCGGCCTGTGCCTGCAGGGCCGCTGTGCCGAGCACATGGCGGCCGCGCTCGCCCTGGACTGCCTGCAGGAGGAGCACCCGGTGGCTCTCACCGAGGAGCTGGCGCAGCGCCTGGGCCTGGACCGCAGCACGGCGCCCAACCTGCACTGCAGCACCGGAGCCGCCGATCTGCTCCTGCACGCCGAGGCCCACCTGCTGGGCCGGGCCCGCCGCGCCGCCGAAGAGGCCGCCCCGGTCGCCGAGCCCGATCCCGGAGTGCTCGTCGTCCTGGCCGACGCCCCCACCGACCCCGGCGCGCGGACCCGCCTGCGCGCCCTGGCCGCCGAGGCCGGCATCGTGCTGCTCGTGCTGGGCGAGGCCGACCTGGAACGCACGGTGGTCTGCGACCGCGACGACGTCCTGCAGGTCACCGTCGACGCCGAGACCTACCGCCTCGACGACCTCCACGTGCCCACCCTCACCCCACAAGAGGCCGCCCAGCGCCTGGCCGAGCACACCCCCGCACCCGAGCCCGCCGACAGCGGCGACCCGTCACGAGGTGGAGACGCAACAGCCGGCGCCGAAACAACCCCCGCCCCGACCGACGCCGCCGGGCGCGCGGAAGAAGAAAGGCCCGACCCGGCACCCGCCGAGGAGCACACCGCCGCCGATGCCGCGGACCGATCCCAGCCCGGCGAGAACGGCCACCCCGCCGACCAGCCCCCTGGGCCCTCACCGACGCCGCCATCGAGCACCACGACCCAGACGGCCGAGCACCCTGGGCAGCAGCACGCACCGCCGCACCCGGCCGAGCCGGACACCCGCGCACCCGCCGAGACCGTCGGCGCGGATGCCTCGGCCTCGCCCCGCGTGCGGCTGCGCGTCTTCGCGCCCCATCCCGTCGTGCTCACCCCCGACGGCGAGGAGATCGCCACCGGGCTGCGCAGCAGCGCCCGCCTGCTGCTGGGGCTGCTGGCGCTGCGCCGGGCCGACGGCGCCGGCACCGAGGAGATCACCGAACTGCTCGAGACCGACCCCGTGGCTGCCAAAGCCCAACGCACCGCCGCCGTCAGCAACGCCCGCAGCATCATCCGCACCGCCCTGAACCGGCCCCAGGCCGAGGTCATCACCCACCGCGCCGGCCGCTACCGCCTCGACGAGCACACCCTGGCCTGCGACGTATGGGACTTCGACGACGCCCTGGCCGCCGCCCGCACCGCTCAGGACCACGATCGCCTCGGTAACCTGCACGCCGCGCTGGCGCTCTACCGCGCCCCGCTGCTGGGCGAGGTCGACCACCCGCTCATCGAACCCGAACGCGAGAACCGCCGCCGCCTGGCCTCCTCGGCCTGCGTCGAGGCCGCCCATCTCAGCGAGGACACCCCCGCGGCCCTGGAGTGGCTGGAGCGCGCCCGCGGCCTCGACGAGCACAACGAAGCCATCTACCAGGAACTGATGCGCGCCCACGCCCGCAACGACCGCCCCGACGAGGTCACGCGCGTCTACGGCCTCCTCCAACAGGCCCTGGACGCCATCGGCGCCACGCCCAGTCCGGCCAGCACGCGGCTTGTCGAAGAACTCACCTCCCTGGCACCGCGAGGCGAGAAGAAACCGGTACGGCACCGCCCCCGCCGGCGGTGAGACCGTTGACGTCCCGCCCTGCACCGCGGCCCCGTCGGTGAGCCGGGCGAGTCAGCGTCCACTGGGGACACCGGAAGCCACGCTGCGCACGACGGTCTTGGCCGCGGCGTCGTGTAGTGGCCGGTTCTGGGCGTCGGAAAGTCCGACCAGGCATTCGAGCAGGACGAAGACCTGGCCAAGGACCGGGAGCGATTGCGGGAGTCCGAACACGGCCGCGCGTGTCAGAGCCTGAGGCCATCGAGGCCGACGGGCGTCGGATGCGTTGGCGACCCGTACGTGTACCACGGCCATGCCTACCGTGTGGCCCCATGCCCCGAGCAGCAGCGCGTCGTAAAGAAACATCAGCAGACCCCAGCCGAAGATCGACAAAGCCGTCACAACCGTGACCAGCGTGCCGTCGGCTCTGGTGTTCCAGCCGGCGGCCTCGCCCAGCGCCATGGCAATGATCAGCAAGGCCCAACCGCCCAGCCCGACGACGGCGAAGTCGATCAGGCGAGCGAGCACGCGGCGCCTCATCCGCGGCAACGGCTCGGGGCCGGTGGGGGAGTAGCGGAATGCCGCCGGTGGATGCGGATCGGCCGCCTGCGCGTCCGCGGAACCCTCCGCTGGGTCCGGCGCCGCCTGTGGCGGGTGCGTGTCTTCGATGTCCGTGGCGGGGACGATTTCAGCCGTCACGGGGACGTGGACGTCGCCGAGGCGACCGGACAGCGAGACCGTGGAATCGACCGGTCCCGGCCGGTCGGTGTCGAGATGGATCTCCCACGCGCCATCGGCGGCCGACGTCGGCGTTACCCGGACACTGTGGGTGCGGGGGCGGGCCGTGCATTGTCGTGCCAGAGGCGGACCGATCAGGTGAAGCAGTCGTCGGGGTGCGGGTGTGCCCTGGATGATGCGGCCGAAGTCCACGACGCTCGGTACGGGCGTGAGCCGTACGCCTTCCAGCACCCGGTGAGCTTGAGCGCGGATGGGGCTGGGGGGTTGGCGGGTCAGCCACAGCAGGACCTCGTGGGCGGTTGCGGCTGCAGTGATGTCGTCCCCGGTCACCGCGGCTTCCAGTTGGAGCAACCCCCCATGCTGTGTCTGCGGGTTCGGGCTGAGCAGGGCCTGGCGCAGTGGTTCGGGCAGCTGGGCCAGGGCGCGGTGGCGCCGTGTGCTGCGTGCGAGGTAGACGTCGCCCTGCACATGCACGCTGCAGCTGGGCGTTTGGTGAGGGTTCTCGCTGCGGATGCGGTCGTAGAGAAAGTCGTAGAGCTCGTCGAGCGAGATCCGCCCGTCCTCGTCGAGATCGGCCTCTCCAGTCGTGAGGCCGGCGACCAGGGCGCTGGTGAATACCGAAGGTGTGTGGGGGGCGTCTTCGGCCAGGCGGTCACCTTCGAACGCATACTCGATGGCGTTGGATGCGGTTACTACCGCCCAGCCCTTACCGCTTCCCATGTCCTGGCCGGAGAACGTATCGAGTACGTGGGCGTCGCCGGCACTGCGTAGGCCCATGCCCTCGAGGAACGCCCCACCGAAGCAGCAGTCGAGAAGCAAGACGGTGTTGCGGGCCCGGCACGTACCCATGCACTTGCGGACGAAATACGCCGAGACGGCCGTCGATCTCAGGAGCCGCGGTGTGGTGTCGCGGGCGGCGAAGAACAGCTCCCCTGACAGATTCTTCAGCCCGTGGCAGGAGAAGTGCAGGAGCAGAGCGTCTTCGCGTCGGCCCTCGGCGAAGAACTCCTCAACCTTCGCGGCCACCGCCGGCGAGGGTTCGTTGTGCACAACAGAAACCTCGAAGCCGCCGATGTCAGGATTGCCGAGCACCTCGGCCAGTGCCATGGCGTCCTGGGCGGGAGAACGCAACCGCGTCAGGCCCGGGTCCTCGTAGGTGTCCTGGGCGACGATCAGCGCCCGACGCGCGCCACTCACACCTCTCCCTGGGAAGTTCCGTGGCGTTGCAGGAAAAACTGCAGACTCCGGTCCGCCTGCTCGGTGGAGGTCTCGGAGATCTCCAGCACGTCGCCGTCGATCTCGAGTCGAAGAGAGGGCCGCGGCTGGGTGCGGTCACACCATGCCCGGAGGCTGCGCACGAGCCTGCTCAGCATAGTCATGGAGGCGTCGGTAACGACGGCCAAGCCGGTTAGATCGAGACCCCAATCCGCGCGAGCGCCGGCCGGCGGGGGTCCCGTCTGCAGTGGCCGCACATCCTCGACATCCAGGTGCAGAAGCTCGCCGTGCAAGCTGGCGACCAGCTGCTCCAGGTCTTCTGCGTGAGCGTCACAGGAGACGTGAATCTGCATGGTGGTGTCCATCGCCGCAGCCTCTCCGCTGGTGCGGGCCGGACCCCGATCGAGCAGGCCCGGTATCAGATCACCTGAATCTCAGTCTGCGCCGTCGATGGTCTCCAAGCAACCTTTCACCTGCGGTTTTGCTCCCGTCGCGTGAGGGCCACGGCTGAGAGATGTCGGCGACTGCGAGGTTGCCGACACCGTGCCCGAATGGCGTAGCGCGAAAGCCTGTTTTTTGAACGGGCGAGGTGGCGCAGCCAGATCCGGATCGCGGCGAGCTGGACCGTGCCGTCATTGATCGAGGCCCGCTTGTCGTACCTGGTCGTCACCGCGCGGTTCTGCTTGAGCAAGTTGATGGCCCGCTCCACGGTGTTGCGGCCGCGGGAGGCCCGCCGGTCGAAGGCCGGGGCCTGCCGCCCGACGGGCTGGGCGATCGTCGCGACGATGTTGCGTCGGCGCAGGTGGGACGGGACCGCGGCCGAGGAGTAGGCCTTATCGCACCCGGTTCGGGCAGGTGCGTGGGCGCCCCCGACTGCGGGGCAGCCGCAGGTCGCCCGTCAGCGGCGCGAACATCGGAACGCACCGCCGAGCAACACCAGCGCCCCGTCCACCTCAGCACCGCCCTTGAGGCCTACACCGGGCCGCCGTTGGGCGAAGCCGACCGCCCGATCATCGAGCCCGAACGGGAGAACCGCCGCCGCCTGGCCTCCTCGGTCTGCGTCGAGGCCGCCCACCTCAGCGAGGACACCCCCGCGGCCCTGGAGTGGCTGGAGCGCGCCCGCGACTTGGACGAGCACAACGAAGCCATCTACCAGGAGCTGATGCGCGCCCACGCCCGCAACGACCGCCCCGACGAAGTCACGCGCGTCTACGAGCGGCTTCGGGAGAGTCTCCATAAGTTCCTAGAAATTCAGGAACCAGAACAGAGGAATGGCACCAGCTATGGGGGTCAATGCGCACGCAGGGGATTGAAAGTATAGGAACGGTCGAGGTCGTGGCGGGCCCCTGCGGCAGCGAGCGGACCTGCGTAGCAGCCGTGCGGAACAGTAATCGGTGAACCCGGTGAATATGTAGGATCGAACTATCGGGCCCGTTCGGCGAGGGCAGGTGCGTCATGCCGCCGCGCCGTCAAAGCGTAGAATCCCACCACGGATGCTGCTCCCAGAACTCCTCCGGTGGTGTTCACGAGCACATCGCCCGTGCCGGCCACACCGCCTGTTCCAATCACCAGTTGGGACGCCTCGATTGCCAAGGACAAAAGCGTACCGGTGAAGAAGCGGAGTATAAGAGGTGCGAAAGCGGCGGCTGCTGCGATCCCGACGGGCACGAACAGAAGAAGGTTCGTGATAAGTTCCTCGACGACGAGAGTCGCGCTTCCGTCGCCGTCTGTTGAATCAAGGTAGTCGTCAGGATTGGTGTAATAGACTCCATTTTGTTTCAGAAAATCTGTTTCTCGTCCCCCCAGTGGCTTTCCTGATCCGTCAAGCCACACAGCCTCCCCATCGACTTCGAAGCGATAAGCAAAGTAACCTGTTCCGGAATCTTTCTCTTTAGCGATTTCCCGTGTCTGCTTGTGTGTGAGATCTTCTCGCCCGTTGAAGTATACGCTGCGCCCTTCCGCTGTCTCGATAACAAAGGAGTCTGTGGGGCTGAACTCCTCCATATAGCCTGCGAGGGGATTGACCTCGAATCGAGTTCCCCGCTCTCCTGCAGCCGCCCAACCGGCGTTGGCCGGCTGAACGAGCACCGCGAAGAACAGTACCGCTGCGCAACCAAGGCATATACGCGCCCACTGGACAGTTGGTCGGGGTCGTCGGTAGAGCAACCGGGCCACGAGCCACGCGACGGCCAAAAGGGTGGCGGCGACAAGCGAAATCGTCAGCGGGTTGACGAAGAGTAGAACCATCCACATGTGAAGGAGGCGGCCTTCCCGGTTTCATTAGAGAGGTAACGATGCAGCGCCGGAGAACCCATTCAGCGGAAATCGGGTGTCCGGCTCAGGCAGTGCTAGGGGCGGGGCCGCCGCAATAGGCGACGACCCCGCCCTCTACTTCGTGTGCTGGATCTAGGTTAGTAGCAAGCAGCGAACTCTGTCCGGTAGACGTTGCCCGATACTCGCATCAGTCCCTGATACGACTTGGGTGTCGTCGTTGACCGGAAGGTTTGCCCGGCACGTCCACCGGGAGCGATCGTGTAGCGCTGGCCACCCCAGCGGTCCTGGTTCCCCCACCTGACGCCGAATTCGGCGACGATTGTGGACCCGGAATCCTTGAAATAGTCAACTGCCACATGGCTGCAGGACGATGCTTCAATCCGCAGCGTTCCGTTTGACAGGTAGCCGTACCCGGTGTCAAGGATGGTCGCTTCAGGATCGTCGCCTCGCTCCTCGGCGACGTCTTCCTGGTATTGTTCGAGGCTCTCTACGTCCTTGCCTTCGCCTACTTCGAGCAGTCGATGATCGTCGGTCAGGATGATTTCCTGCTCGTAGATAACTCTGCTTTGTGTGGCTTCTTGGGCCGACGCGGGGGATGCGCCTATTGAGGCCGATACAGCGAGCACCAATGCGGCGGCGAGAGCAATCCTTCGCAAACCTTATTGACCTTCCAGAATGGACGCCTTGTGGGCTCGAAAGAGATTAATGTCGCCCGCTCGCTGGTGACAATGGACGACTGAAGTGGTACACGTCACCACCCGCAGGGCTACGTCTGTGATCTGGTAAGAACCCAAGGAGTGGTGTTGCTGTCCGCATCCGGACACTTACAGCATGCATCGGCGGGTCTGAGTGGCAGACGCTGCCGGGGCCACGGCGGGTGATCAGCCTCCAGGATTGCCCGGCGAGGAGGGATGACCGCCTGAGCGCCTGTCGAGACGGTCGTGGCGCCGGCGTGGCAGAGTGCGTCGGACATGCCGTCTACGGGACCCGCTGCGGGCTCACGCTCGCGCTCGGCACCGGTATGCAGTTAACGCACCTACGAACTGCTGGCCGAGACCACGACCTACCGCTGCGCCGCTCCCACTTCCGCCTCGGCGAACCTGCTCCATATACCTCTCTGACTGACCGCTGTGCCGGATTCAAATCCGATGCAGCCCGCCCGCGTCGGCGCTAAGACCGCATGCGGTGCGCCTTCCACGCATTCGCACCGGCGCTATTCCTGAAACGGACGTGCCAGGGGGTCCACCGGGGGGTCCATTGGGGGGTCCACTCCAGAGTGGACCCCCACCCCCGCGCTGGCGGCCCAGCGCATCTCGCCGACACCGGGTCCACTCGCCGCCCCGACTCGCCACGACAGTGGCGTCGTGCCGAATGATCGGCGCCGTAACCATCCCCGTAGCCGTGGCGGTGCGATTCTCATTCCACCCGATCGCTTCCGGTTTTCGGCCATTCCGGCCCTGACCGCAGCTCCTCCACCCGCGTTCCTGTTCTGCGATTCACCGGCCGGCTGATCGCCCACAGGAAAACCGCGGAGATCACCCGGTATAACCCGCGGGCAAACGCCGCACCCGCCCCCGGCGCGGCCGCGCGCATATACCTCTCTACGGTCGCCCAAGGCAAGCAAAAATCCCGCCTCGAAAAAATCCGCCGAACCCGTTGACACCCGCGGCGCGCCCAAGGTGATCTGGGCTCGCAACGCCAGGCGAACGGGAAACACACCCGGCGCCGAAAAATAAATCAGAAAAGGGCTTGACACCCGGAAAACGCCCAAGCAAACCTGAAGCCGCAACGCCGAACGAAACACCACCGCACACGAAAGGACGGTGATTCACCCGCACAAAGCGCACCCGTTTCGGCGCGAATGCCGACCGGCCGCAACCGGGCCGGATACCAGCCCCCGCACGCCGCGTCACCAGCGGTGACGCGCGCCGCGGGAACCGGGGTGAACCGCGCAACCGCGGTTAGTCACACCCGCCGCAGCCACCCGCTCGGGAACGCCTAAGCCACACCATAGCGCGGGCCAGCCATGCCCAAAAGAGCGCCACGAGAAAAACCGGCGCGGGCATCGCGAACCCGGCACGGGGATTCCCCCGAACCCGCCCCGGGCGGCACTGAAAGCGGGAATGTGCCTGTTCCTTGAAAACTCAATAGCGGACGGCCGACGGCAGGCCGTGTTGAACGAGCGCGCGATACGGCGCGCGAATCCGCCGCCCGTTTCCCAGCGATTCTGCGGCGCGGTTTCCGCCCGGCGCGCCCGATGCCCGGCTGCCGTCACATGCGCTCCCGCAGCGACGCGCGCTCCCATCCCCGCAGGTGGAGGGGCAACCGCGCCCGTGCGCCCAGCGGCGCCGCCCGGCGCGGTGGCGCGCGTCGCCACCCGCAGCCCGACCCGTTCCCTCACAACCCAGGAGGAGAGCCATGCGCATCCCGGCCGTAGTCCGCCCGGAGACCGTCAGGGAACTGGGCGCCTACCTCGACGACTACACCTACGGCATCTACCGGGTCCACGCCCGGCGCCAGACGCGCCGCCTGCGCTGCAACCGGCTGTGCAAGCTCCGGGCCTGCACCGCCCACGGGTGCAGCACGTGCCCGCCCAGCTGCCCCCGCCCGGCCTGCACCAAGCACGGGCCCAAGCAGATGTGGACCTACACCGTCACCTCGTTGATCAACGACGACCAGACCCACCGCCGCAGCGGCGAGGACCCCGTCCTCAAGACCTTCACCGGCGAGAACGCGTGCCTGGACGCCGTCACCTACCTGATCGGCATGCTCCAGGCCAAGGCCGAGCTCAGCGGCGCCCGCCGCCGGTTCGTCGACTACGTCCACGACGAGCTCCACCGCGCGCTGCGCGCCTCGGGCGAGCACTACGCCAACTTCCGCGACCAGTTGAGTGCCGGACGCGCGGCCATGCGCGTCTAGCCACCCCACGCCGGCCTGAGGGCACCCGTGTGCCCACCACCGCCCCCGCCCGCGGGCGGGGGCGCCACCGAAGGGAGACATCTGTGCTGGACCCCCACGCCCCGGCCACCACCGGCGAGGCCGACATCGACGCCGACCGGGTCGAGGTCACCGAGGCCGAGATCGCCGAGTACGTCCTGGCCCAGGGCTACCTGTCGGCCCCCGGCGCCCACGCGTTCGCCGCCTGGCTGCACCAGGAGTGGAACGACTTCCCCGACGGCGACCCCGGCTACACCAACGCCCAGGTCATCCACGGCGCGCTCGTGGACTGGTGCGGCGGCGACGACCCCACCCGACTCTGCGCCCACGGCTACCGCGCCAGCGACTCCTGCCCCGGCTGCGACGCCGCCCAGCAGGACCAGCGCGGCGACGCCGACCAGCCCTGACCGCCCTCCACCGCGAAGGGAGCCGACCCCATGACCAACAAGCACACCTGCCCGCGCTGCGGCCACCTGGTGGTCAAGGACCTCAACGTCGTCCCCCAGCGCATGTGGAACCACGACGTCCAGACCTGGCACTGCGAGAACTGCACCCTCTCGGTGCGCCGCGAGTTCACCGACGGTCGGTGGTCGGCCTGGCAGCCGATCCAGTAGCCGGTACCGCCGGGCCAGGCCCGGCCCGCCCCGGGCTGGTGCCGGGCGCCCAGCGCCGCGCCCACCGCACCCTCCGGACACCCGTGTGCCCACCCGCCCCCGTTGAAGGGAGACCTCCGTGCTGGACCTCGACGCCCCGGCCGCGGCCCGCCAGCCCCTGCGGGGCCCGGCGCGCGCCGCCGCCGAGCAGGAGTTCCTGGCCTTCGTCACCGACCGCGGCTACCTGCCGCCACCCAGCGCGATCGCCTTCGCCGCGTGGCTCAGCGACACCTGGGACGACTTCGTCGAGTCCGACTGGAGCCTGAGCACCGGCTTCGTGCTGCACAGCGCCCTGGAGTACTGGTGCAACGGCGCCGACCCCACCCGGTGCGGCCACGGCCGCCACCTGGGCCAGGTCTGCCCCGACTGCGCCGCCCGCCGAGCGCCCTACACCGAAGCGCCCGCCTGAGGCGCCGACACCGCCGATGACCCGCCGGCCGCGGGTGCGCTGCGAGCGCGCCCGCGGCCGGTGCTGTGTGCAGGGCCGATGGCCCTGACCCGACCCCGACCCGTGCGAAGGAGCCATGCGCCCTATGGACATCCCGATCGAGCCCGCCCACCTGACCCAGCTGCGCGACGGCGGCCCCGGCAGCCTGCTCGTCTGGCACGAGGAGGCCCACCGGCTGCGCGTGACCGCCCTGACCGGCGGCGACGACGACCCCGACGTGCTGGGGTATGCCGACATCATCATCGCCGGATACCGCGACCTGCCCGACGCCGACGACACGGAAGCCGCCATCCAGCGGTGGGCGGTCCGGGCCCGCCAGCACGCGCTGCAGCGGGGCCTGACCCCCACCGTGGCGCCGCTGCGCGTGGCCATGCGCCGCCGCGGCCTGCACCTGCGCTGCGCCCCCGACATCATCGGCGCCACCGGCGAGGACCTGCCCGAGATCGCCGAGGAGTACGAAACCGACTCCGGCCACGCCGTCGTCGCCGTCACCACCCCGCTGGGGTATGCGGCCCCCGCCCGCATCCTCGTCTTCGACGACGCGGCGTGCGAGCCCCTCCACACCCTCGCCATCGAGGTGGAGCACGCCTCGCTGCTGCAGGCGGCCGACATCGTGGCCGCCGCCGCCCACGCCGCGGCCTACCTGATGTAGCCCCGCGGCCGCCGCGCCCGCCCTCCGCACCGCACCGCGCCGGGCTGCGGCCGCACGCCCTCTCGCCTCCCTCGACCGAAAGGAGACCTGCCATGAGCACTCCCGCTGAGCGTCAGGCCGTCATCCAGATCGCCCGCCGGGAATGGGCCGAGGTCGAAGCGGCCGGTCGCCCCGACGCGGGCGGCCACCGCGACCGCGCGGCCCAGGCGGCCGCGCTGGAAGCGGCCTACAGCGCCTTCCGCGTCGCCGCCGAGATCAGCGAACTCCTGGGCGGCCCCGGCGCCCACGAGCTCACCCGCGGCGCCGCGACCTGACCCCGCCCCGCCCGCCCCGGCGCGCTGACGGTCGGCGAGAACCGCCCGTCAGCGCGCCCGCCGTGCCCTTCGTGCCCGGCACCAACGACAAGGAGCCGCCGTGTTCGACGCCATCACCCCCGCCCACCTCGCCCGGATGCGGGCGGTGGGCACCCAGGCCCTGCTGGTCTGGGACCAGCACGACCACCGCGTCCAGGTGGCCCGCGCCGATGAGGCCGTCGCCTGGCTGAACCGCCACACCCCCGTCCTGGCCGGGGCGAGCGCCCTGGAGGCCATCGAGGCCGAGGCCGCCACCGCCGCGGGCGCCGACGAGGACGCCGTCCTGGAGCGCCTGCGCGGCCTCGCCCAGGCCGTCATCGAGGAATGGCCCCACGTGCGGCCCCATGTGGCCGAGGTGGCCGCGCTGCGCCGGGCCATGGCCCACCACGGCCTGTACCTGGACGGGCCGCCCATCCGCACCCCCGACCCCCGCGCCCGCGACCGGTTCGCGCCGCGCGTGCTGGCCGAGCGCTACCACCACCCCGCAGGCACCTGGGTGGTGACCGTAACCGACGTGGAGGCGCCGGGCGCGACCTACGTGCGCGTCCTGGCACCGCCCGACCACCTGCAGGCCGCCTTCACCCTCGACACCGGCCGCCCCGAGCCTGCGGCCCCGGCCGTGGCCGCGGCCGCCCACGCCGCCGCACACCGCGGCCCCCAGCCCTGATCACCGACCGCCACCGCGTTGGGAGGAGCGTTGCCCCCGAACATCGACATCACCGCCGACCACGTCGACCTGCTCAAACAGGCCGGATCCGGATCGCTGCTGGTCTGGGAGGAGACCACCGGCGCGGTCCGCACCGCCGACGCCGCCCGCCCCGACCAGCTGGGCGCCCACACCCTGGTCGTGGCCGGCTACGAGCAGCTCGCCTTCGCCGGAGCCGACGCCGACCCGCAGGCCCAGGACCCCGCCGCGCTTCCCGCGGCCCGCCTGGTGCCCGCCCTGCAGGAGCTGGCCGAGGAGGTCAGCGAGGAATGGCCCCTCATCCGGGCGCTGACCCCCACCGCCCAGCCGCTGCGCCAGGCGCTGGCCGCCTGGGGACTGCACCTGTGCCGCACCGTGGGCGCCTGGCACCTGCGCGGGCACCGGTTCCCGCAGCTGGAGGAGATCTACCGGCACCCAGCCACCGGCGGGCGCGCCCACATCTCCTCACCCCTGGGCTATGCCGCCCCGGTGCGCGTGCGTGTGACCAGCGCCCGCGGACGGCGCCGCGAGCTGGCCGTCGACGCCAGCGCCCTGTCACTGAGCACGGCCGCCACGGCCCTCAGCGCCGCCACCCGCAGCCTGCTCCTCGACTGATAACCGGCCCCCTATGCGGAAACCCGGATGTCCGCCCCCCGAGAGAACAGGAGCCCTGATGCCCACGCTTCCTGAGGGGCTGATCCCCTCGCCCGCCGAATACCGTGCCCACACACTCGCCTGGCAGCACCTGGACGAGGCCCGGCGCGCCTTCGACCGCATCGACGCGTTCGTCCTGCCCCGCACCGTCGAGCCCACCCCCCACCTGCGCGCGAGCCTGCGCCACACCCTCAACGGGGTGGCCGACTGGCTGCAGCGCGCCTGCTCCGAGGGCGACCCCACCTATCGGGACGCCCCCGTGCTCGCCCATCTCATCGGCGACAAGCTCAACGTGGCCAAGCCCGTCCCCGTCGTGGACGCGCACCGCAAGTGGGTCTTCATCGCCGCGCGCCGCCTGGTGTGCCTGCACGCCCCCACGCATCCGGCGGTGCCCGGCATCGAGACCGAGCGATGGCTCGAGCAGCACCCGCACGCGCTGCAAGTCATGCGCACCGCCGCCGAAAGGGCTGCCAAAGCCTGCCCCTGACCATCGCGTCCCAGGACCGGATCCGCCGCCCCGCCCACCCACTCCGCTGGTGGGCGGGGCGGCCTGCGCCCGCCGACCCCTCCTTTGTGTCCGGCACACCGCCGCACGCGGCGCCGTGCACACCCGCCGATGCCCCTCCCGCCCGCCTCTCAAGGAGCCGCGATGCCCACCTCAGTGCCCTCGCCGCGGTTCACCCGCGCGCACCTGACCGAGGCCACCCGGACCCACCTGGCCGCCCTGATCTGCGACATCTGGCCCACCGCGGCCCTGCTGGAAGTCCACTTCCCCGACCTCCTGGCCCCCGCCCACGAGTGGGCCGACCCCGACGACGTGCACCTCCGCTTCACCCTCACCGGCATCTACGCGCCCTCGCCGTCGCGCCTGGTCTTCGCTCCCGAGCTGCTGCACGACCTGCGGCCACCGGCCGCGGAGAGCGACGACGCCGAGGCCCGAGAAGCCTGGAGCCACTACGCCGACGAAGCCCGGGAGCTGGTGGCCGTGCTCATCCGCCAGTCGCTGACCTACCTGCCGCGCGAGGACCCGCCCTGGGAGCCCGGCTGGCCCGACGACCCCGACCGCTACCTGCACCTGCACTGAAACCGGCCACGGGCGGACCCCGCCCGTGGCCCCCGCAAACCCCGCCCCGACCCCGTTTTCCGCCCCGGGGCGGAGCCTCGAAGAAAGGAGACACCGACATGACCGTCGAGACCACCGAAGCGGTGCCCGTGCGCGACCGTGTCGCCCAGGCGCTGGCCGCACGGCCCGAGGGCACCACGGCCGTCACCCTGGTGGAGGCCACCGGCGCCTCGCGCGCCTCGGTCTCCAAGGCCCTGTCCGCCCTGGAGAAGTCCGGCCGGGCCCGCCGCCGGCGCCCCGACGCCACCGAGGCGACCCGGCCCCTGCCCGACACCTGGTTTCCCAGCGCCCCGCCGCCGGGCCCGGAGCCCGCCGAGGACACCATCCCGGAAACCGAAACCGAAGTCGGGGCCGCGCCCGCCGACGCGGCGCCCACCGCGGCCGAGGCCGCCGAGCGCCCGCAGCGCCGGACGCAAAGCGGCCGGCCCGTGGCCCGCCCCGGGCAGCTGCGCGCCATGGTCGCCCAGCACCTCATCGAGCACCCCCACGCCGAGTTCACCCCCGGCGAGATCTCCAAGGTGCTCAACCGCAGCGCGGGCGCCATCGCCAACGCCCTGGAGAAGCTGGCCGAGACGGGCGAGGCCCGCCGGACCTGTGCGGCCCCGCGCCGCTACCAGGCCGCCGCCCCCGACACGGCCGAGGAGTGACATGGCCCCCGCCCCCCGGTGCGGCGACCTCGTCCAGGCCGCGCCGATGCGCCCGGCCGGCCCGGCGGGTGTGGCCACCGGCCTGGTGATCGACACCCGCCCGGGCCACCGGCTGCTGGTGTGGTGGTTCGGCCTGGGCCCGCCGGAGCTGGTCGCCACCGCCCAGACCGTGCCCGCCCCGGAGATGCGTCGGCTCGGCCGCGCCGCCGACCTGCTCGGCCCGGCCGGTCTGCGCGGCCTGCACGCTGCGGCCGCCCCAGCCGCCGACCTGGCCGCCCGCGCCGCGGCGGCCCTGACCTGACCCGCACACCCGCCACCCGTCCGTATCCGGCGCGCCGGCCCTTCGGGGTCGGCGCGCTCATTCATGCAGAAGGGATGACACCACCGTGACGACCGTCAACGACCTGATCGAGGCACTGCAGGACGCCGTCACCGAGCACGGCCCCGGGCTGGGCGATGCCCCGGTGCGCCTGGCCATCCAGCCCACCTGGCCCTTCGAACACGCCCTCGGCGACATCTGCGTCGTCGAGCGCTGGGAGCAGGACCAGGAGCGGCTGTGCGACTCCCCGCTGGTGCTCTACCTCGGTGACAGCGACCAGGTGGGCTACCTGCCCGGCGACGCCCGCGAAGTCCTGGGCTGGCAGCCCTGACCGCCGCCTCCGCCCGCGCAGGGCCGCGGCGTGCCCGCGGCCCTGCGCGGCGAGACCCGCCCCTGTTTCCCCGGCAGGGCCCCGCCCCCACGGGCCGGGCCAAGGGGCGAGCCATCCGCCTGTCTCCACCCCCTCCCGCTTCCGCGGCCCGGTCCCGGCCCTGCCGTCGACCGCAGCGCCGGTACCGGCATGGGACACATCCGCCACCCACAGTGAAAAGGAGTGTGCACACCGATCATGCGTCACAACGAGATCCTCGACGTCGACCCCCTCCAGGTAGCCCAGCTACGGGAAGGCGGCCCCGGCGGCCTGCTCCTCTGGCGAGAAGCCGCCGACCGGGTCGAGGCCGTCGCGCCGGGCCACGTGCCCGGCGACGAAGCCATGGTCATCGCCGGAGTCGAGGACCTGGACGGCATCGCCGCCCAGGCCGAGGAGGACGGCGAGGAATACACCGACACCTACGCCGCGGCGGCTTTGGGCAGCATCGGCGGCGACATCCTGGCCGAATGGCCCCAGGTCAAGGCGCTGACCCCCTGCGTGCTGGACCTGCGCACCGACATGGCCCGCCGGTCCTGGCACCTGGCCGCCCGGCCCGAACACGACCGCTCCCTGAGCACGTACACCATCACCGACACCTACCGCAGCAGCGAGCGGACCGATCTGGCCATCAGGGTGACCACCGCCTTCATGCATACCTCCTCCACGCTGGTGCGCATCCTGACCGTCCGCGGGCGCCGCGAGGTCTACCGGTTCCGCATCGACCCCGGAACACAGCGCCCTGGCATGGCCGCCTACCCCGTCGCCGGAGCGATCGACGCGGCCGTGGAGGTGCTGCCGCGCATCTGAAGCCCGCCTTCCCCGGGGCGCCGCCGGGAGTCCGGCGGCGCCCCGCCCCCGTGCCCCGGCCCCATCTCCTCCCGGCACCGGGCCGCGGGGCCCGACCCGAGCAGAAAGGACCGCGATGAAAACACTCGTGCACACCGGCCTGCGGGTGCCCACCGACCGCATCCGCATCACCCGGCTGGAGCAGGTCGACCTGGGATTCGGCATCGCCTGGTCGGCCCGGCTGTGCGACGGATCCACCATCTTGGGCGAGCTGGTCGACGACGGGCGCGGCTCACAGACGCACTTCCGCCCGTCCTCGGGCGAGGCCCAGCGCGTCGTGGAGGAGTTCGCCGCCCGATGCCGCAGCCCCGAGGGCGCCGCCCTGTCCACCGACCGCGTCCTCGACCTGCTGGCGGATGAGTACGACTACGCCCGCGAGGTCGCCGAGGCCGAAGCCCGCGGCTGCTACCTCGTGCGCGGCTTCGACGACCACGGCATCCCCACCGTCCAGACCCTGACCGTCCCGGGCACCGGGCCTCCCGACTACGCCGCCGCGCTCGAGGCCGCCACACGCCTGCCGCCGCCGGCGCGGGCCGTGCGCGCCCAGCTGTGGATGGGCCCGCGGCGGGGATGGGCCGACATCCCCGCCCCCACCTGAGACCACCGCCCCGCCACCCGTTGCTGCCGCCTCACCGGAGGGAGCCCCCGTGTACACCGTGATCATCTTCGACGACTCCGAACTGGGCACCACCCACCGCCAGTTCTTCGACGACTTCGACCGCGCCTGCGCCGATGCCGTCTTCGCCAGCACCAGCAACGACCTGGATGCCTTCATCTACCAAGCCCCGGCGCCGCTGCGGTGGGGCGCACCGCCGTGTGCCCCCATCGCCCAGACCTGCCCCTGCCCCCAGGAACCCCAGGTCCACATCCGCACCCCCCACTGCGGCTTCGGCCCCCGCCCGCGCCGATGACCGGCCCCCGGTCGTGCGCCGCCGCCGCGGACCGCGCCGCTCGACCCCATGCAGAACAGGAGGTTTCCTCGTGCCCGCGCCCACCCCCGACACGCCCCAAGCGCCCGGGCGGCTGGGCTCCGGCCAGCTGCGGAGCCTGGTCGCCTCCTTCCTCGCCGACCACCCCGGCTACCACACCCCCACCGAGATCGCCCGCGCCCTGGACCGCTCCTCCGGCGCCATCGGCAACGCCCTGCGCCGCCTGGCCGAGGACGGCCACGCCCGCGCCGCCCCGGGCCGGCCCATGCGCTATGAGGCCACCACCGCCATCGCCCACGCCGCAACCGGACCCCCGCCCCCGGAGCCGGGGCGGCAGCGCCCGCGCCCGGCCCGCCCCGAACCCGTCGCCCGCCCCGGCGGGAACCTCTACCACCCCCGCGCCCTGGCCGATGCCCCCGACGTTCAGGTGCTGCGCCGCCTGCGGGAAGCCGGGCTGTGCCCCCTGCTCTACGGCCCGCCCGGCACCGGCAAGACCTCGCTGGTCGAGGCCGCCCACCCCGACCTGGTCACCGTGGCCGGCGACGCCGACACCGCCGTGGCCGACCTGGTGGGCGAATACACCCAGAACCCCGACGGCACCTTCACCTTCGTCCACGGCCCCCTGGTGCGGGCCATGCGCGAAGGCCGGTGTCTGTTCGTCGACGACGCCACCCTCATCTCCCCGCCGGTGCTGGCGGTGCTGTATCCGGCCATGGACGGCCGCGGCGAGATCACCATCAAGGCCCACGCCGGCGAAGTCGTCACCGCCCAGCCCGGCTTCCACGTCGTCTGCGGCCACAACCCCGGCGTGCACGGCGCCGTGCTCACCGACGCGCTCGCCTCCCGCCTGGCCGCCCACATCCACGTCTCCACCGACTACGACCTCGCCCGCCACCTGGGCGTGGACTCCCGCGCGGTGCGCGCCGCGCGCAACCTCGCCCGCCGACTCGAGGCCGGCGAGACCGGCTGGGCCCCGCAACTGCGTGAACTGCTGGCCTTCGCCCGCCTGGAGGAGGTGCTGGGACTGGAGGCGGCCCTGGCCAACCTCGCCGGGATCGCCCCCGAGCCCGACCGCGACACCGTCATCGAAGTCCTGGAATCGGCCTTCGGCCGACCCGTGGCCCCGCTGGCCCTGGGCCCCCAACTCTGACCCCCTGCAACCCGAAAGGAGCCGACCCGTGGCCACCCACCTGGCCCCCGCCCGCGCACCCGCGACCGCCGCCGGCGCCTGGAAGCGGCTCTCGGCCGCGCTCACCGCCGAGGTGGGCGATCTGGCCGAGCGCGAGGACCTCGTCGTCACCTGCGCCCCCGGCGCCGGCGGCGGCGCCCCGGGCTGCTACATCCCCGAGCGGGCCGCCATCGAACTCGACGGCGACCACCTCGGCTGCGACCCGGACACCTGCACCCCCCACCGCGCCGCCGACCGCACCCGCTACCCGGCCCTGTGGGGCGTGCTGTGCCACGAGGCCGCCCACGCCCACCACTCCCGCTGGCACCCCGACCCGGCCGCGCCACGGGCCCACACCCACGCGGCGCTGCTGCTGGAGGAGTCGCGCATCGAAGCCGCCCACCTCGCGCGGCGCCCCGCCGACCGGGTCTGGCTGCGCGCAGCCATGCACCAGCTCCTGCTGGAGGACCTCATCGACCCCGCGACCGGCCAGGCCCGCCACCCGGCCTCGCTGGCCGAAGCCGCACAGGCCGCCGCCCTGCTGCTGGCCCGCGCCGACGCCGGCGTCCTCACGACCGAGGAGACCCGCCCGGTCCGCGCGGCGGTGGTGGCACTCCTGGGGCCCTCCCGGCTGGGGGCGCTGGCCGGCCTGTGGCACCGCGCCCACGCCGCGGCCGACGACGACGGCGCGACGATGATGGAACTGGGCCGGGCCTGGACGGCCATCACCACCGCCAGCGACGCCACCGGCCCCCAGGCCCCGCAGGCGGCGGCGCTGGCCGCAGCCGTCGACGCCGCCGCGGCAGCGGTGGCCGCCACACGCCCCACCCCGCCCACCGGGGGCGCCCCCGCACAACCGCCCGGCGATCCCGGCGGGAAGCTGCCGGTCTTCGACACCCCGCCCCCCAGCGGCAGCGTGATCACCGGCACCCGGGCCCCCACCGCCGGTGAGCAGGCCGATGCCCGCCGCCTGGCCCAAGAACTGGGCCGGGCCGCCCACCGCGAACCGGTCACCACCACCACAACCAGCCCCGTCCCGCCGGGGCGGCTGCGCATGCGCGCCGTGCTCGCCCGCCAGGCCCAGCAGGCCGCCGGCGCCCTGCCCACCGCCGAGCCCTTCGTGCGCACCCGCCGCCGCAGCGTGCCCGACCCGCCGCTGCGCCTGGGCATCGCCTGCGACGTCTCCGGCTCCATGCACGCGGCCGTGGGACCGGTGGCCGGCGCCGCCTACATCTGCGGCCGCGCCTGCGCCCACCTGCCCGAGGGCTCGGCCGCGGCCACCGTCGCCTTCAACGAGCACCTCCACGCCGTCGGCGATCCCCGCCGCCCACCCACGCGCGTCACCGAGTTCGCCGTCGCCGGGTCCGATGAGGACCTGGCCGGTGCCACCGACGCCCTCGACACCGCGCTGGGACTGTCGCGGCCCGGGGCCGCGCGGCTGCTGGTCATCGTCTCCGACGGCCGCTTCCACGACCACCAGCGCATCCGCGCCCAACAACGCCTCGACCGGCTACGCGCGGCCGGGTGCGCCCTGGTATGGCTGGCCATCGCCACCCGCCCCGAGGCTCTGGACGGCTGCGAAGTCACCGTCTTGGAGGAGGGCGCCCACGCGCCGCGGGTGATCGGCGACGCAGCCCGCCGCGCCCTGGCCGACACCTGATCACCGCCCACGCCCCGCAGCCGGCGCCTGCGCCCCCCGTCGCGCGGTCCGGCGCACGAACCCGCACCGGGCCGCGGCCCCGGCGCCCGCATGCACACCGACATCCTCAGCAAAGCCCCCACCACGGGCCGACCATCCCTGGGAACCCCGGCTTCGAAGGCGCGATAGCCGGAGACTTCGCGGCGGTCTGCGAGTCGACCTGCACCGACATCTTCGCCGATACCCGCGCTGTCGTCGTCACCACCCTTCGCGACCCGGATCACGACGGCTGACCCCCGGCGCGGCGTCACCCGCCGCCCACACCACCGCTGGCTCCGGACGACGGTGGTCGGCCGACACCTTTCCCGTTTCCCGTATCCGCCGAGATCGATTGGAGCGATGATGAACCAACCACCCGAAGCAGCAGATGAAGGAGGCGACTGCGCCCTCCAGGACCGACTCCTCGCACTTGTGCACGCCGCCCCTGGCGCCACTCTGCCGATGCTCGCCGAGGAAGCGGGACTCACCCCCGAAGAGGCGGGCCCCGCCCTGGCGCGCCTGGTCGATCGGGGCGCGCTGTCGGCGAGCGGCCCGCCAGGATTCACCCGCTGGCATCCGCCCGCTGATCGACAGGCCCCGGGCCCACCCGCCGCGTCCCGCCACACCACCGTGACTCGCCTGGTCATCAGCTACCTCGACGACCATCCCGGCTGCCGCGTGAGCGACATCGCCGCTGCTACCGGCCAGCACCGGACGTCGGTCTACAAATGGTTACGGGTCTTGATGGCGGAAGGACGCGCCCAGCGCATCGACGAAGCGGCCCAGCCCGGGCGCGGATCCCCAGGCCTGTGGCGGCTGGTGCCCGCCGAGGAGGAGGGCGGCGGCCTTGAGGACACCGACCGCTACGCGGGGCTGGTGCCCAGCGAGCGGGTCTTGCAGTGCGTCGTCGACCATCCCCACAGCACCACCACGGAACTGGCCCGGATCCTGGGCCCCGCAGTCCCTGTGGCCGCCCATCTCACGCGGTTGCACCGCGACGGCGCGGTCACGCGGGCGTCGAAACGGTCGGGGTGGCGCGCGCAGCGCGCGCCGATAGGGGCGGTCCCCGCGGCCGGCGGTGCCCCACCGCGGCCGACGTCGGGGGCCCTGGCCTCGGCGCTGCGCCAGCGGGCCGCGGCCGTCGAAACCGAGGCGGACACCCGCCCAGCCGGCGGGGCCTCGCCCGAGTTGCGGGCCGCGCTCCTGCGCGACTTCGCCGCCGCGATCGACGCCATGTCACCCACACCCACCGGGCCCGGCGACGATGCGCCCTGAAAGTCGACGCCACCCGTGGGAGGTCGGCACCCAGTCCCTCGGGTTTCCCGACAACGAACCGCGACAGGGCCGACAGTCCGACGTCAGAGCCGGGGGCTCAGCTCACCCGACCGCGGGCGCCCGCCTTCTGCGCACCCCCCGCCTGTACCGCCGGCTGCGATGCCGGGGGACGGGCGCGCTCACACCGACACCCACTCTCACCAGAGAAGGGAGCCAACAACCATGTCCGACGACACCGACGTCCTCGACCCCGCAACCGGACGCCCCCGCCTGCTGAGCCGCCGCTGCTCCACATGCGTCTTCCATCCGGGCAACCGCATGCACCTGGAGCCGGGCCGCCTGGCCGACCTCGTCGAACACAACCGCCGCGCCGGCGCCGGACTCACCTGCCACCAGACCCTGAACTCCGCCGGCACGGGCGCCCCCAACGCCTGGTGCCGCGGCTTCTTCGACGCCTACCCCGACACCCTCGCCTTCCAGCTGGCCCGCAGCCTCCTGGGCGGAGTCACCGAAGTCGAGCCGCCCGAGCCCCACGAGCCGTAAACCCGCCTCGCCGAACCCACGGCCCACCCGCCACGGACGGGCGAGCGGCCTAATGGGCGGCGTCGTACTCGGCGATGATCGAGGCCGGGATCCGGCCCCGGTCGTTGACCGGCTTGCCCTGCTGCTTGGCCCAAGCACGGATCGCGGCGGTGCGCTCCCGATCCCCGCTGCGCGTCTTCGGGCGCGACACCGCCGCGCTTTTCCTTCTCGGTGCCTTGCGGGCGGACTCGACAAACGGCGCGAGCGCCTTGCGCAGGCTCTCGGCGTTACCGGAATTGAGATCGATCTCATAGGACCGGCCGTCGAGTGAGAACGACACGGTTTCCTCGGCCGCGCCGCCGTCGAGGTCGTCGACGTACAGAACCTGCACCTGCTGTGCCACTGCGCCTCCTTGGATGGATGCAATCAAATACAGGCAATTGCTCGGTGGAACGATTCAGCCAAGCGTGGCCCGACCCGGCGCTGACCCGCAGAGGACCAGGGAGGGGGTCTCTTTGCCCCGTGGTGAGTGGGGCGCGTGGGTATTCGCCGACCCCTTCGCCTAACGGCTGTGTCCCATCACTGTCTATACGGCTTTTCTATCCGGAAAAGGTATTCGCGTCAAGCTATTCGTCTGAGAAATATTATGCTCGGGTCGGGCGAATAGCTATCGTGTTCGGAATCCGTACGGAGATCCGTGGTGAATGAGGGCGGGGCAATACGGATCCGGCCGCTGACGGGGAAGACCACCGATGCTCAGCAGTTCAGGATCCGCAGCCGGGGGGCATTCCGCCGGCGGAGGTCTCCTGGCGGATCGCCCCCGGTTCCCGACGATGCCGCCCACCCGTGATGTCGATTCCCGCGGTGTGTGCGGGCAGGTTCTTTCGGTGTCAGGGCACTGAGCACGTCCGGCTGCGGGCACCCGCCGATGCCCCACGCCCCCGATTCCCACGGTTCCGCCCATGAGCAGGAGCCGCCGCCGCTGGCGGTGTGGCCCTGCGCCCAGACTCCACCCGAGCAGCAGCGCCGCGAGCGCGGCCTGACCCCGCCGGTGGCCCCGGCTGCCCCGGCCCTGCTTCCGGTGCTGGCCCAGCGCCTGGTGGCCGAGCTGTCGGCGCCCGGCGAGCTCGTGGCCGATGTGATGTGCGGCTCGGGCGCGCTCACCCTGGCCGCCGCCCGCGCCCACCGCCGCGTCCTGGCGCTGGACCTGGAACCCGAATGCCTGGCCCAGACCCACGCCCACCTCGCGCTGACTGAGGCCCCCACCGCCCGCCGCGTGCTGGAGCTGATCCAGGGCGATGCGCGCCTGGCCACCGGCCTGCTGGCCGGCCACCGCATCGACCTGGCCGTGCTCGACCCGCCCGCCCCCGGCGCCCCACACGTTCCCGGCGACTTCGCCGAGTCCAACCTTGCCGCGCTCTCGGGCGCCGCCTACACCCGCGCGCTCACCGACGCGGTGGCCGCGGTCGCGGTGCGGCTGCGCCCCGGCGCCCGCCTGGTCCTGATCGCCGCCCCCGGACCCGAGCCAGCCCGCCTCGCCGCCGGCCTACCCGGCTGGGTCCAGGCGGGTGTGGACGCGGGGCTGGACTACCGCCAGCACATCATCGCCCTGACCCGGCCGCTGCGCGGCACCGCCATCACCACCGACCCCGCCCCCGGCGCGGCCGCGGATGGCCACCACCCGGCCCACCTCCACCTGCTCGTGTTCACCAAACCCGCCCCGAGTCCCGAGGAGCACAAGAAAGGAGAGCGCCGATGACCCACCGCGAGCACGAGCCACCCGCCCGGTGCGGTCCGGGGCGGTCGTCAGTGTGGGCCACCGGCAACCGGCCCGCCGCCCTGCAGCGGCGCGGCCGCTACAACCCCACCTCGGTGGACCACCCGGCCAAGATGCTGCCGGCCATCGCCGCCCACGCCATCACCGCCTACACCCGAGCCGGGGAGTGGGTGCTGGACCCGATGTGCGGCATCGGCACCACCTTGGTCGAGGCCGCCCACACCGGCCGCCACGCCCTGGGCATCGAACTGGAGCCGTCCTGGGCCGAGATCGCCCGCACCAACCTGGAGCTGGCCGCCCGGCACGGGGCGCCCGGCACCGCCCGGGTGCACACCGGCGATGCCCGCGACCTGCCCGCCCGGCTGGCCGAGCAGGGGTGGGCGGGCCGGGCGGCGCTGCTGGTGACCTCCCCGCCCTATGGGGCCATGACCCACGGGCGGGTGCGCACCCGCCGCGACGGTGCCGGCAAGGTCGACAAGTGGTCCCACCGCTACAGCCCCGTGCCCGAGGCGGCCCAGCTGGCCTATCAGAAACCCGCCGTGCTGCTGGAGTCCTTCACCCGCATCCTGGCCGCGGCCCGGGTGCTGCTGCGCCCCGGGGCGCGGGTGGTGATCACCACCCGGCCCTACCGGCTGCGCGGGCGCCTGGTGGACTTCCCGGGCCAGGTGACCCGCGCCGCCGAGGCGGCCGGGCTGGTGGCGGTGGAGCGGTGCGTGGCGCTGCTGTGCGGCATCCGCGAGGGCCGCCTGGTCAGCCGCGCCAGCTTCTTCCAGATGGTCGAGACCAGCCGGCTGCGGCGGGAGGGCTGGCCGGTGGCCGTCATCGCCCACGAGGACGTCCTGGTCCTGGCCAACCCCGAGTCCGCGGAGGGCCCGGCATGACCACCACCCGCTTCCACGTCTCCACCCGCAGGGGCGCCGGCACCCGCGGCGGGCCGCCCGATGCGGCCGGACCGGTCGCCGTGGCCGCCGAGGGGCCGAGGATCGGGTCGCTGTGCAGCGGCTACGGCGGCCTGGACCTGGGCGCAGCCGCGGCCCTGGGAGGCGCCCACCTGGCCTGGGTCGCCGACACCGACCCCGACATCGCCCGCCTGCTGGCCGCACGGTTCCCGCAGGTGCCCAACCTCGGCGAGCTGGCCGCCGCCGACTGGGACCGCGCCGCTGCGGTGGATGTGATCACCGCCGGCTTTCCCTGCCAGGACATCTCGGCCGCCGGTCGCGGCGCCGGAATCGTGAAAGGAAACCGATCCGGTGTCTGGAAACACGTCGTTCGTGCCGTTCGCCGTCTTCGACCCCGACTCGTGCTCTTGGAGAACGTGGCCGCCCTGCGGTGGAAGGGGCGCGGCCTCGACACCGTACTGGCAGACCTGGCCCAGACGGGGTATGACGCGCACTGGTGCAGCGTTCGCGCCAGCGACGTCGGCGCCTGCCACCGCCGCGACCGGGTGTTCGTTGCTGCCCACCCCCGCGGCCAGCGACAACGGACGGGGAACACCCTCACGCCGACGCCGTGCCGGCGGACACCAGGTGCGCCTGAGCGACACGGCCTGCGACCTGGCGGCAGGCGCGGACACCCGGCCGCCGACCCCACCGGCGGGTGCCCCGCCGCCCCTGCTGCCCACACCGCTGGCCAACGACGCCACCAAGGGCAGCGCGAGCCGACGCGGATCACGGGGCGATCTGACCCTGCCCGCCGCCGTGGCACTGCTGCCCACCCCCACTGCACACTGACCGGCCCCACCACCAGCCCCGACCGCGCCGCCGGCGCACACACCACCCGAGCCGACCCGCGGTGGGGCGCCTACGCCGAGGCGATCCACCGCTGGGCGGCGGTGGTAGGCCGTCCCGCGCCGGCGCCCACCGAACCCGGCCGCACCGGCCGACCCCGGCTGAGCGCGGCCTTCGTCGAATGGATGATGGGCCTGGAACCCGGCTGGGTCACCGACCCCGACCTCGGGCTCAGCCGCGCCGCCCAGCTTCGGGCCCTGGGCAACGGCGTCGTCCCCCAGCAGGCCGCCCACGCCTTCGGCCTCCTCTTCCACGACCGAGCCCAGGCCCAGGACCCGTGAGCACGCATCCGCGTCGATGCGCCCGGTTCCTCTCCGCCGCAGCCGCACCACCCCGACGCCCGCCGCGTATCCGCCGCACCCGGTCCCGACGGTGAGCCCACGCCCGCCGGGACGCCGCCCCGACCGCAAAGGGATTCCTGCATGCGTATCGCCGACGCCGACACCCGCGCCCGCATCATCGCCGACCTGCGCGCGCTGGCCGACGACCTGGACGCCCGGCCCGCGGTGCCCGTGCCCGAGATCGCCGAACTCGCCGTGACCTACTTCCCCTCCGGCACCGACAGCGAGCAGATCGTCGAGGTCGACCGCGCGGCCGAGCTGCTGGGCACGGTGGCCCGCTGGTGGGGCGAGCACTATGTTGCCGAGCTGCGCATCGGCGCCGCCGCCTACCGGGCTGTGGCCATTCCCGACCTGCACAAGCGTCGCCATGAGGCGCTGATGAGCTACCGCGACAACGTCATCCCCTGATGCGCCGTCGCCATCCTCCGCTGCCGCTCCCATCCCGGGCCGGGCGGTCCCGCCGCGCTGGGCCCGTCCGGCCCGTGGCCGCCACGTTTCGCGCCGTGAAGGAGGAACCTGTGCCCACCCCTGTGACGATCGACGAGACCGCCGGATGCGCCCGACCCCACAGCTACACCTACACCCGCGTCGTCGACCTCGCCGGGCGCCGCGTGCGCGCCCGAATCCGCCGTGACTACTACGCCTTCCAAAGCCACGCGGTCGCCGAGGTCCTCAGCGACGCCCTCACCTGGACTCACCTGACCCAGGTCGAGGCCGACGACTGGCACGGCGCCACCGCCGAGCCCCACGCCCGAAGCCTCGACGCCCGGGCCGAGCTCGCACCCCTGGCCGACCGGCTGATCGAGCGCGCCGTGGCCATCCTCCCCTGAGCGGCCGGCCGCCCCACCCGCCTGCGGCACCCATCGTGATCGGACGAGGGCCGCAGGGCCGGGCCGCCGGGGGCGTCACCGACGACCGGTGAGGTGTGCGAAAGGGGAGTGGTGTGGCCACCGAGGCGGAACTGCGGCGCATCCGGCGCGCCGGACGCACCCTGGACTACGCCCTCACGGCCGTGGCCGCCGGAGCGCTGGCCTTCTCCACGGTCAACGTGGCCCTGCTGGCCATCGCCCACGGGGTGCCGGCCTGGATCGCCTGGCTGCTGGAACCCCTCGTCGGGGTGGCGCTGTGGGCCGTACTCTCCTCGGACGCGGTCCTCTCGCGCTACGGGCGCAGCGCCGGAGGCTGGGCCTGGGGCCTGCGCACCTTCGCCGGGGTGGCCACGCTGACGCTGAACATCTGGAGTTCGGTGTTCGCCGGCACTGGCCGCCACCTGGCCTTGTCGCCGGATCCGGCCGGGATCCTGCTGCACGCCATCGCCCCGATTCTGCTGATCCTGCTGGCCGAGGCCGCGCCCCGCTACCGTGCGGCCTTCGCCGCCATCACCGCCGACCTCACCGCACAGACCGCTTCGCCAACGCCCCAGCCGCCCTCGACCGTCGGGGATGAATGCTTCCAGGACGACCGGCATCCCCGTCCGGAATCTCCGACGGCACCGGTACAGGAGGGCTCCGCACGCCCCGGTGCCACTGCGGACGCCGACCCCGCTGCGCACGATTCGCCGCACGATGGTGCGGCCGCACGTCGCCTCACACAACCGAGGACCGCAGCCACGCTGGCACCGGCCTTCGGGCTCAATCCGCCCCCGCCAGAGCCCGCCACAGCCGCCAAATCGCGCCGCCGCCGGCGGGAGCGCACCGACGCCCGCGCCCGCTCGATCCTGCTGCTGGAACCCGACATCACCGGCGCCGAACTCGCCCGCCGCCTCGGCGTGGCCCCACGCAGCGGCCAGCGCATCCTCGAACGCATCACCACGGAGGAACCCAAGGAGAAAGGCACGCACCCATGACCCCTGTCACCGATCCGCTCACCCGCCGCCCCAGCACCCGTCCCGGGGCACGGAGTTTTCTCGCGAATCCGCTTGCCCCACGCCCCCGAGTCGCGCCTGAATCCCACCCGGCCCCCGCCCGGGGGCCCGCAACCGTCCGCTCCGCAACGCAACGGGGGTGGTGCCGATGACGTGCGCACCGCTGACCAGGCAGGAGCTGGAGAAGCTGCCGCCGGTGCTGGACCCGCCCACGGCCGGGCGGCTGCTGGGCATCGGCCGCACCACCACCTACTCCCTGCTGGCCGCCGGGGCGTTCCCGGCCCCGGCGTTTCGGGCCGGCAAACGCTGGCGCATCCCCACCGCCGGGGTGTGCCACCTACTCGGCATCGCCTACCCGCCCCCGCCCGCCCGTGAAACATCCGAGTCCCATGAGGAGGAGGCTGATGACACGCATCAGTGAAGGCACCACGTTCAAACGCTGCGGCTGCGCCGACCCGGCCACCGGCAAGCGCCTGGGCGCGGCCTGCCCCAAGCTCAAGCGCCGCAACGGCAGCTGGAACCCCGGCCACGGCTCCTGGGCCTACCAGATCGAGCTACCGCCTGCTTCCCCCGGCAAGCGCCGCCAGGCCCGCCGCACCGGCCTGGCCTCCCACGAGGCCGCCGCCGCGGCCCTGGAGCGCATCCGCGCGCTGCTGGAACTGGCCGAGGACGACTACACCCGCACCCAGATCGCCGACCTCATCCAGCGCATCCACCGCACCCGCGCCCCCCTGCCCCAGGTCGAGGAGGTCCGCGCCCGCCTGCTGGGCGGGGCGGTCACCGACGAGGTGCCCACCGTGGGCGAGTGGCTGCACAGCTGGGTCGCCTCCGCCGACATCGCCGCCTCCACCCGCCGCAGCTACCGCCAGCACATCCGCACCCACCTTGAGCCCCACCTGGGCCCCATCCCCCTGGACAAACTCCGCCTGGTCCACATCCAGGCCTGCTTCGACGCCCTCGAAGAGCGCAACGCCCACATCCGCGCCTGCCGCGCGTCCGACGACGAAAAGACCCGTGCGTCGGTGCGCGGCCAGCGCATCGCCTCGCCGGCGACCCAGCACCGCATCCGCGCCACCCTGCGCCGCGCCCTCAACGTCGCCATCTCCCGACCCGACCTGCCCATCACCCTGAACCCCGCCGCCCACCTGGTGCTGCCCAGCTGCCCGCGCCAGCGCCCCCTGGTCTGGACCCGTGAACGCGTGCAGCGCTGGCGCCGCAGCGGCGAGGTCCCCGGCCCGGTCATGGTCTGGACCCCCGAGCAGACCCGCACGTTTCTGGAGCGGGCCCGACGCGACCGGCTCTACGCCCTGTTCCACCTCATCGCCTTCAAGGGCCTGCGCCGCGGCGAGGCCGTCGGTCTGCCCTGGAGCAACACACGCCTGGAGGACCAGGCCATCGACATCCGCACCCAAATCGTGCAGCTGGGCTGGGAGACCACGGAATCGACCCCCAAGAGTGAGGCCGGCCAGCGCACCATCACCCTCGACGCCGAGACCACCCGGGTGCTCAAACGCTGGCGCAGGCGCCAAAACCGCGAACGCCTGGCCGCCGGCCCCTACTACTGCGACACCGGCCTGGCCTTCACCCACCCCGACGGCAGTGCCCTGCACCCGGCCCAGGTCACCCTGCTGTTCCAGAGGCTCCAGCAGGAGGCCGACCTGCCGCCCGTGCGCCTGCACGACCTGCGCCACGGCGCCGCCTCGCTGAGCCTGGCCGCCGGCGTCGACGTCAAGATCGTCTCCGCCGAGTTGGGCCACGCCACGACCACCTTCACCCAGGACGTCTATCAGAGCGTGTTTCCCCAGGTGGCCCGCCAGGCAGCCGAGGCCACCGCCGACCTGATCACCGGGCGTAGCGCCCACCAGGCGTGAACACTCACCACCGGGTCCCCGCGCCGTCGGCGGCCCCGCCGCACCAACGGCAGGGCCGCCGCCCCGCATCTCCCCGCCGCTTGTTTCCGCGTGGAAGGAGCCGCCCGTGTCTGCCGAGTCCCGCAGCGTCCACCTCAGCGACCCCGTCCTCAGCCAGGACGTGCTGCTGGCCAACCTCGCCGACTCCATCGCCGGCCACCCCTCCGACCGGCTCCTGAAGACCCTGGCGTGGTTGTTCACCGCCCACGTCAACGACCGCCTGCAGCCCGACTACACCTGGATCCCCCGGTATGCCGCCCTGATCGGCCCCTACGGCCGAAGCAACGGGCCCAGCCTCGATGAGATTGAGCGGCTCATCCGCCACAGCTTCGAGGACTTCCTGCTGCTAATGCCCGGCAGCAGTTACGGCGACAGGGCCGGAGGCAAGCTCCGCGGGCAATGAGATGAGGCCGATGGGCGGGGGACAAGCTGATGGGGAGGCATCCGCGGACGGACCTTGTCCAAGCCGGTGGACGGGAACCTTCGGCCGCTCCGCCTGGAGTCCTCATTGATCTCCGACAGTACTGTAGGGCTTTGCGTTTCCACTGTTTCGTCAGTGACACCTGCAAGGATGGGAGCTATGACTATGCACGGGGTGGCGATCTCCCTCTTCGCCGGGTGCGGCGGTCTGGACCTCGGGGTGGAGCGGGCCGGATACCACGTTCGCGCTGCCCTCGAATGGAACCGCGACGCCGCCGACACCATGGACAAGAACTTCGCCCTCCACGCGCCCGTCATCCGCAAGGACATCCTCCAGACCCCCACTGACGAAATCCTTGAGGCAGCAGGCCTGGGTGTCGGCGAGAGCCTGGACCTTCTCGTGGGCGGGCCACCGTGTACTCCCTTCTCCAAGTCCGGTTTCTGGCTGGACTGGAAGCGCAACGGCCTGGATGCCGACGCGTCGCTGCTGCAGGAGTACACGCGCGTGCTTTCTGAGGCCCAGCCTCGCCACTTCGTGCTGGAGAACGTCTACGCCCTCACCTACAACAACCGGGCAAGTCGTCCGGCCTACGAGCGGCTGCTGCGAGAGATCGAGGAAGCCGGCTACACCTACAGCGCGAAGGTGCTCAACGCGGCGGACTACGGGGTTCCGCAGTCGCGGCCGCGACTGTTCATCATCGGTGCGCGCAAGGGCGAACCGACGCCCGAGCTGCCCGCACCGACCCATGGAGGAAAGTGGGAGCGCCGAGCGACCGGCAACGAGGCCACTCCTCATGTAACGGCAGGCCAGGCGCTAGAGGGTCTCATCGCTGACCCCGAGCCCGGCGAGGATGTCGGCGGGCGCTACGGGCATCTGCTGCCCGACATTCCCCCCGGGGACAACTACCTCTTCTACACCGAGAAGCGCGGCCACCCGGACCCCCAGTTCAAGTGGCGCGGTAAGTACTGGTCCTTCCTGCTGAAGCTCTCTCCCGACAAGCCGTCGCCAACCATCCAGGCCCAGCCCGGTCCCTACATCGGCCCCTTCCATTGGGAGAACCGGCGCCTGCGGGTTCCCGAGATCAAGCGTCTGTTCAGCTACCCCGACGACTTCGAGCTGGTGGGCACACGCAACTCAATCCAAGCTCAACTGGGCAACTCGGTACCTCCGCTACTAGCGGAAAAGGTGGTTCGATCGCTGCTCGCCGAGCGGCCACACCCCGACACGGGCCCACAGTGAACTCCTGGACGAGCACAGCCCGTGGACAGCATCTGCGCGGTCGTCAGAAGGAGGACACCGAGCCCGAGATCCTGCTTCGCAAAGCGCTGCATGCGCTGGGGGCCCGGTTCCGCCTCCACCGCCGGCTGGCTAAGGGGTGCACCCCCGACCTCGTTCTGCCAGGGCGCCGCCTGGCAGTGTTCGTCGACGGCGACTACTGGCATTCCTGCCCCGTTCACGGCCGCAAAAGGCGTTTCACCGGCCCGAACGCGGAACGGTGGGAGGAGAAAATGGCCAGGAACAAGGAGCGGGACGTCCGCAGCTCCCACTTGGCACAGGAGGCGGGATGGACTGTCGTGCGTGTGTGGGAGTGCACAGTCCGAAAGGATCCGCAGGCGGCCGCACACGCCGTCCTAGCCGGGGAGTCTCCCCCGCCAGCGCCCTGAGAACATCTGGTGGCAGCCGCGCGCCCCTACCTCTGCCATAGGCTGGGCGGCTTGCAACCTGCGCGTATCGGCAAAATCCGCAACTAGCCGTGTCCGAGCGGATATGGAAACCTTGGCTGCTGTCCAGAGGTCGATCTGAGAGCTTCGGCGGTCATGGCATCAGGCAGCACGGGTAAGACCTATCTGCAGGTCAACAAGGCGAAGGCGCGGGAGAACTTCCTCACGGCCTTGGAACAGGCGACATCAGGCGGGCCTCTGCCTGAGGAGTGGGTCGAGCGCTCGCGCCAGGTGGGGCGCAGCAGCAGCATGACCCATACTCCGATCCTCGGAACGGCGCTGCTGGCCAAGGCGACGAACCGCGACGTTGATGCGCTCGCCCTGCAGAGAAACATCCATCGCGGCTACTCCGCCCGCGGACTCGCCAAGGAAGTCCTCGTGCCGCTGTGCGTGGAGCACGGGATCGACTTGCGGACGAAAGGCGCGGAGCCGCTTAATAACCAGCCCTTCTTCGCTCAACCGAAGATCATCAAGGAACTGGTCCCCGAAACCGACCCCACCGCGCGTAAAGAGCTCGAGTACCTGATCGCCTGCCTGGAGAAGGCCGACTTCCTCGAAGGAGAGGACGCGGTCGCCGCCCTTGCAGCGTTCCTCCGGGTACGTATCGAGGACGGGGACAAAGCAACCCTCCTGGAACTCGAGGCGGGGCAGCTGGGACTGTACGAGCTTGCGCAACTGTCCACAGAGTTCATCAACGTCAATCGGGAGGGCGGCCGACGAGGGCAGGCATTCGTTGCGGCTTGCTTGGACGTGATGTTCCCCGGCAAGGTCCGTGCTGATGCGATCAACGACCCCAGCCGCAGAGTGCCTGGGGATGTGGCCGTCGAGGCAGCGGTCACGTCTTCGGGGGACACTATCGGGGCCGCCGACATTGCTGCGCGACCATCAGCGGGGATTGTGCTGAGCGCCGAGGCCAAGCAAAAACCCGTCACCCCAAGTGAGGTGCTGCAATTCGTCGAGCGTCTCGCCGCGGCGGGGATCGACAAAGGAGTCTACGCCGCCCTCGACCCGAACCAGCCCGATCTCGGCACTCGCGTCCTAAGCCAAAAGAGCCTGGAGCGCAACGGTGTTCTACTGCAGATCGTCACTGAGCCCCGTGAACTGCTGGAGCTAGCGATCCAGTGGTCGCCGAAACCTATCCGGGAGAGTTTGCATGAGTTCCCGCAGTTGCTTGTGCTTCGCTTGAAGGACTTCCACTGTGGCCGGAACAGCCAAGAGGAGTGGGCCGAGATGCTGGCGCAGGAGTTCCCGCAGAAGTGAGCCGCGGTCGCATCCGCCGACGGGTCATCATGGCGTAGCCCATCCGGGAGCCGCCGCTCGATGCCCATGCCGTGCACGCGTTGCTTAGCCCCTCAGCGTGCGCCGATCTCGACGTGACCGCGCCCAAGCGTGGTGACCGCCGATCGCCGCCGACTCGCGCTACCGGAGGTCACGACGCTGGGCGCGGCCCAGCGCCCCTTCGTGGCCGCTCATTCCCGCACGTACCTGTTCCTTCAACGCGGACGGCTCCTGCAGAGCCGTGGACACACCAGGCCGGGCGCATCCTCCCGGGCGTGGGCGAGCCTTCAACGAGGAAGGTCCTGCAGACCAGTGGACACCTGGACAGCGGCGAAGTGTTGCTGAAAGCTCAGGACCGTTCAACGGGGACGGCCCCTGGGGAGCCGTGGACGCTTGCGCAGCGCGTCGCCGATCAGCACCTTGACGGCGTCCCTTCAACGGGGACGGCTCCTGCGGAGCCGTGGACACCCCCGCGAGCCGTGCCCCAGCAGGGTGGTACCGAACCTTCAACGGGGACGGCTCCTGCGGAGCCGTGGACACAGCACTTCACCAGCTGAAATGCGGTTGCTCGCCGCGTTGCTGCAGCCCGCGAGAGCGGTATTTGTGGCCTCGTGTCTGTTTTTCAGCTTAGGAACCTCCCGGAGAATTCATGGGCACCGGAGGTTCGCCGGTCACCGGCGCCTGAGATCGCCCGAGCATAGTAGTGCCCTCTGTCGTTTCGATCGTGCCGCATCGTCGGATACCCATCTTGTCCACTTCCGGGCTTGGGCCACATTTGTCGCCCCCCGCTTATACGGTGCCGATCGCACCAACGCGCCGAATTGGCCCGCATCGGCCGCTCGGCGGTCGACGCCGTAGAGGGGACCCATGTCCGAGGAACTCGTGCAGACACTGTTGGGCGCAGTGGACGAGAAACGCACGCTGGCCGGGATCGCCACGCATGCCCGGTATCGCCCTCCGGAGGGGGAGAAGGTGTTCCCGCCGACCTTCCCCCTCGACGGGACCAACGCGCCGACGCCTGCCCTGGTGGGCCAGCGTCTGACCGACGAGCACGGGCAACGCTACATGGTGGTGCGTGAGCAGCAGCCGCACGAGATCGGCCGCAGCCCGGATGACAAGGTCCAGTACCTGATCGAGCCGCGGCGCATCGCGGGTGAGACGCGCGAGATCGTGGTGCTGGACCAGGTGCCCAGCCAGGCCAACCGCATGGAGGCCGCGCTTTTGGCGGCCCGTGATGCCGGGCGGATCCGGTTGCCGCTGTTCGAGCTGACCATGACCGCCTCCGACGGCATCCCGATGCGGCTGACGTCGCTGGAGTTCCCGCACCGCTTCGCCGACGCCTATCTGCGCGACAGCCTTCTGGACGGCGTGGCCTTCGACCGGACTCCGGTGGGACAGCGGCTGCGCTCGGCCACCGCCCACGATGTGCGCCCGCTGTTCGCGTACTCGCCGGAGTCGCTGATCTTCGGGGCCTGGGACTCCCACCGCAAGGGCCGTTCCCTCAAGGTCGCCCGCTCCTACTCCTCCAGCGTGATCGGGATGGACCCGCAGGTGGGGCAGCGCCGCTCGGGGCGGATGGACCCCAACAACCTTTCCGGTGCGGTCAAGCCCGGCCACAACGGCACGGACTGGGCCTTCGTTGCCTCCGGGGAGAAGAAGAAGGGGGAGCGGCTCAGCGAGGTCGGCCACGGCAACATCGCTCCCGGCGTCGACCACGGCGGCGTGGTGATCAGCCAGGCCCAGCGCTCCGGGTGGCTGTCGCTGGCCGGGCTGGCCCAGCTGCGCTTCGGCGATGCCGGCGCCGAGGCCGCCCACCTGGCGCGGGCCGCGTTGGCGGCGCTGGCGCTGGCGGCCGACCGGTTGGCCTTCGATACCGTGTCGCTGCGGCTGCGTTCGGGCTGCGACCTGGTGCGCACCGAGGACGAGGTGGCGCTGGATGCCGGCACACGGCGCGAACCCCTACAGGTGGACGCCGAGTCGGCGATCGCGGCCTTCCACGAGCTGGCCGAGCGTGCCGGGCAGGCGGGCATCCCCATGGCCACCGACACCGTCGCCCTTGCGCCCAACCCGGCGCTGGCGCAGGCCATCGACTATGCGCTGAGCCGGGCCGACACGGGCGAGGCGGAGTAGGCCACATGGCAGTCGCAATCGAGGCCCGGCTGCTGTCGGGGCGCTATGAGGCCGCGACCCAGCGCGGCGACCGGGTCGAGTGGCCCCCGCATCCGGCCCGGGTGTTCTGCGCGCTGGTGGCCGCCGCCCGCTCCCGCGCCGAGCGGGACGCTTTGGAGTGGTTGGAAGCCCAGCCGCCGCCGCAGGTGTGGGCGCCCGATCTGGAGGGCGACACGGCGGTGACGACCTATGTGGTCACCAACAAGACCCACACCCGTAAGAAGCCGGGCAGCCAGCACTGGCCGGGCCGCACCGCCACCGAACGCACCCGGGTGGCCGGTATCCCCGCCGACGACGGCTTCGCACTGGTGTGGGAGAGGGCTGAACCCCCCGACGGGGTCCTGGCGGCCTTGGGCGAGGTCGCCTGGCGGGTGCCGTATCTGGGGCGGGCCTCCAACCCGGCGGCGCTGCGCGTGCACACCGCCCCCACCCGCCGGGAGGGATGGGCGCTCTATCGCCCGGCCAGGCTGGACGCGGTCAACACCATCGCGCTGCGGGTGTGCTACCCCGGCTATCTGCAGGCACTGGACGCGGCCTTCGACGAAGGGCGACGCGCCTGGGAGGAGGCGCGCACCCTCGCCTACACCCGCGAGGACGACGCCCCCGCCCCCGAAGCCGACCATGCGGCTGCGGGCCCGTTCTCGCGGATGCTGGTCTTCTCCCTACCGGGCGGCACGGTGCGCCCCGAGGGCATCGACCTGCTGCGCGTCACGCACACCTTGCGGGCGACCGTCCTCAGCCGCATCGGCGACACCGCGGCCGGCCAGATCACCGGCCACACCGATGCGGGCCGGGGCCACGTGGGCTATGTCGGCCTGGTCGATGTCGGCCACGCCAACGCCCGCGGCCACCTGGTCGGCATGGGCGTGCTGCTGCCGGAGGACCTGGATGCCGAGGCGGCGGTGCAGCTGCGCCACGCGCTCACCGGCGAGGAGGGGGTGCGGGTGAAGATGGGGCGGGCCGGCCACCTCGACCTGACCTATGAGCCCTGGCCCTCGGTCCCGCGCCGGCTCACCCCCGGCTACTGGTCGGCCGGGGCAGGCGGGGCCTGCTGCTGGTCCAGCGCCACCCCGCTGATGCTGGACCGTTACATCCGCCCCAACACCGACCGGGCGGCCGAAGTCGCCCGGTGCCTGGTCACCGCGGGCTATCCGGAACCGGTCCGGGTGGAGGTCGGCGATGCGCCCCTGCTAGCCGGGGCGCCGCACCGCATGAACCCCAAGACGTTCCCGGCGAATCGGCCGCGCCGCAAGATGCTGCACGCCCGCATCACCTTCCCCCGCCCGGTGCGGGGACCGGTGGCGGCCGGGTCGCTGCGCTACCTCGGCTTGGGCCTGTTCGCCCCGGCCCCCGCCCACCACCACACCCACGACGACGAAGACGGGCGAGTGCGGGAGGCTGCGCATGAGCTGGGACGGTGAGGGCTTCGCGCGCTTCTTCGCCGACGTGCACGGGTTCGCGCCGCTGCCGTGGCAGCAGGCCCTGGCCGAGCGCCTTCTCAACGGAGACGACTGGCCGGAGGAGGTCGATGTGCCCACCGGGCTGGGCAAGACCGCGCTGATCGACATCGCCCTGTTCGCCTCGGCCGCCGGGGCGCCGGCGGCGCGGCGGCGGGTGTTCTTCGTCGTCGACCGGCGCCTGGTGGTCGACCAGGCCCACACCCACGCCCGCACCATCGCCGACGCGCTCGCCGCGCCCGAGAGCGAGGCCGTGGCGGCCGTCGCCGAGGCGCTGCGCCCCTCCGAAGGCAAGGATGGGCCGGTGGTGGAGGCCGGGCGGATGCGCGGGGGCACCACCTGGTCGTGGCGGTGGGTGGAGCGGCCCGATATCCACGCCGTCATCGCCGGCACCGTCGACCAGATCGGCTCCCGGCTGCTGATGCGCGGCTACGGTCTCAGCGCCAACCTGGCGCCGATCGACGCGGCCCTGGTGGGCACCGACAGCCTCATCGTCTGCGACGAGGCCCACCTGGCCGAACCGTTTCTGACCACCCTGCAGGCGGCCTCCGAGTTCGCCGGCGGGCCGGGGCGGCTGCACCGCCCCACGGTGGTGGCCATGTCGGCCACCACCAACGGCGCCGAGGGCACGCGCCACACCATCACCGCCGCCGACGAGACCCACCCGGTGGCGGCGGCCCGGCTGCACGCGCCCCGGTGGCTCCACCTCATCCACCCCAAAGCCACCGCGGCCCAAGCGGCGCGGGCGGTCGTGGCCCAGATGGCCGGCTGGGCCCAGCACCTGGCCGGTGGGCCCGACAGCGGCCGGGTGGTGCTGAGCGTGTGCAACACCGTGGCCCGCGCTCGCGCGGTCTTCAACGCCCTGGCTGATGCCGGTGTGCCCGCCGAGCAGCGGATCCTGTTGACCGGACGGATCCGCCCGCTGGATCGCGACCACCTGCTCGCCCGCACCGCCGACACGTTCCTGCTGGGCCGGCGCAGCTATGCTCCGGCCCCGCCGTTTTACATCGTCAGCACGCAGACGGTGGAGGTCGGCGCCAACATCGACGCCGACCACCTGGTCACAGAATCGGCCTCGATGGCCGCGCTGATCCAGCGGCTGGGCCGCATCGGCCGCGCCCCCGACCAACGCCCCACCGGGGCGAGGCCGCCGGTGTTTCGCGCGGTGGTGGTGCACGATACCGCCACCACGAACGACGACCCGGTCTATGGGCCCGCCCGCGCGGCCGCCTGGGAGCTGCTGTGCCGCCACGCCACCCCGACCCGCCCCACCCCCAAAACCAGCCCCAGCGCCGACCTGCTGGATGAGCACATCGTCGCCTCCCCCGTCGCGCTGCAACGCATGCTCGCCGACCTCACCGACGAGGAGCGGACGAATCTGGCACCCCCGGCCCCGCTGGTTCCCCGCGTGTGGGAGACCACTCTGCAGGCGTGGGCCAACACCGGCCCTCGCCCCCACCCCGACCCCCCGGTCGCCCCGTACCTGCACGGGCTGGAGAGTCGCGAGCCGGACGTGCAGGTGCTCTGGCGCGCCGATATCACCCCCGCCCAGGTGCACCAGGCCCAGGGCGGCGACGTCGCCGTCGCCGAGGCGGTGCAGCAGCGGCTGCAGGCCCTGCCTCCAGCCGCCGAGGAGATGCTCAGCCTGCCCGCCCCGGCGCTGCGCCGCTGGGCCGGCGGGAGGTCCGCCGCCGAAGACGTGGCCGACGTCGACACCGCCCGCGCCCCCGCCGAGCCCGACCCCCGCAACGCGGCGACCATGGGGGTGGTGCGCTACCGCGGGCGCGAGGACATCGCGGTCATACCCGCCTCGGCGATCCGCCCCGGCGACACCATCGTCCTGCCCGCATCCGCGGGCGGGTGCGACGCCTACGGGTGGAACCCCGGCTCCCGCACCCCGGTGGTCGACGTGGGCGACCTGGCGCTGCGCCGCCACCGCCCCCACCTGCGCCTCCACGCGGGCCTGGGCACCGTGCTGCAGCCCTCACCCGGCGAACCCGCGCAGGTCGCCGGATACGAGGAGGCCGATGCGTTGGCCCGCATCCAGCGGCTGATCCAGGCGGTGCAGGAGCGCGACCCCGACGCCACCGTGCGCGGGGCCGACTACGCCGACGCGCTCACCCCGCCCCCGGCTGCCGACGCCGAGCCGCTGTTTGCCACCCGCGCACAGCGGCTGCTGCAGGTGCTGGCCGACCTCGCCGCGCCCGGCCCCCGCCGGCTCAACGCCACCCTCCTCACCGACCCCGGAAGCGAGACGGAGCAGACCGGTACGGTCGTGCTCTCGGCGGCCGGGGCCGGCGCCGGCGACGACGACACCTCCTCGGCCTCCACCGCCCCGGCCCCCGTCGAGCTCGACGCGCACCAGCGCGCGGTGGCCGACCAGGCCGCCGCCTTCGCCCGCGCCCTCGGCTTCGCCGACCACACGATCCACGCCCTCTGGCTGGCCGGGCGCCACCACGACGAGGGCAAACGCGACCTCCGGTTCCAAGCCATGCTGCGCGGCCTGCCCGCCGACGCCCTGGACGGGCTGCCCGTGCTGGCCAAGTCCGGCCTCAACCCCGCCGACCGCGCCGCCTACCGCCAGGCGTTGGCCCGCTCCGGGTACCCGCCCGGCCTGCGCCATGAGGCCCTGTCGGTGCGCATCGCCGCCGCCCTGCTCGACCAGCACGGCTACGACGTCGACCGCGACCTCGTGCTGCACCTGATCGGCGCCCACCACGGCCGCGCACGCCCCCTGATCACCCCCGTGCCCGACCCCGACCCGCCCCCGGTCCCCCTACCGGCGGGCCTGGAGCCCATCACCCCCGCCAGCGGCCTCGACCGGAAACAGCCGGAGCGCTTCGCCCGGCTCCAGCAGCGCTACGGGCCCTGGCACCTGTGCCTGCTGGAGGCGGTGGTGCGCATGGCCGACATCTGGTGCTCGGCCGGCCACACCCCCACCACCCAACCGGCCCCCACCATCCCCCGACGCCCACCGCACACGCCCGCCCAACCGCGACGGGAACACACCGTGGCCCTGCCCGCCCTGGACGGGCGCGACCCCCTCGGGTTCCTCGCCGCCCTGGGCCTGCTGCGCCTGCTGAGCGACCACACCGACCATGCGGCCGCGCTCGGGTTCGACCCGGCCACCGCCACCGCGCACCTCACCAGCCCGCTCCCCGACATCGAGGCCCTCTTCCACCAGGTGCACGCCCTCATCATCGACCTCGGCATAGCACGGCTGCTGCCCGGCGCCCCACCCCGCTGGCCGCCCCAGCAGGCCCCCGGCCGGGCAACGGACCCGCTGCGGGAGGATCGCGCTTGTCTGCCCGCGTTCATCGCCGCATCGCTGGCCGCCGCCGGTGGCCCTGCTGAGCAGGCCGCGGTGCGGCGATGGCTGCCGGCCCTGGTCACCGACCTGGCCGTCGACGACAAGGGCCGTGCGGCCCTCACCCCGTTCATGGCCCCGGCCGGGCGCCAGACCGCGGCCACCTTCTTCAAGGCCCCGCTGATGGAGGTCCGCAACCGTCCCGGCGTGCTCGAGGAAGCGCTGCGGGCGTGGCGGCGCGTGGAGGGGACCACGGGGGAGTACCTCGACCACCGCGCCCTGCGCATGGCCGGCGACACACCGCTGGGCGAGGCCGCCCATGCCTCGGTGCCCGGCGCGACCTGGCTGGCCACCCAGGCCCTGCCGCTGCTGCGCCTGACCGGCGATACGCGGGGAGCGGCCGCGACCTTGTGGCACCGCATCGGTCGGCGGCGCATCATGGCGTGGCCGGTCTGGGAACCCGCCCTGGATGCGCATGCCGTGCAGGCGCTGCTGGGCCACCCCCACCTGCGCCCGGACCTGGACGTGACCGGGCACGAGCCCGCGGTGACGGCCGATCGCCGTCGGCTCGCGCCGTTGGAGGTTGTGACCCTGGGCGCGGCCCAGCGTCGCCCGATCCCGGGCGGCAAGTCCGCCGGCGTCCTGGTTCCGCTGCCGGTGCAACTCCGGTGACCGCCACCGCCACGGTTCGCCGGTGGCCGCGAACCTCCGGTGCCCATCGAAACCCGGGGAGGTTCCGAAGCAGAAACCGCCATAAAACACGCAGCGGAATGGGGGGCCCTGCTCGCTCCCAGTACCCGTCTCCAGGTTTGTCCAGGTCATGAGCGTGTCCACGGCTCCGAGGGGCCGTCCATGTTGAAGGAGCCAGGTCCCAGAGGTATTCGGGATCGGTGTCGGGTGTCCACGGCTCCGAGGGGCCGTCCACGTTGAAGGGACCTGGGCGACCTTGACGTCGGCGAGGAGCACGCCCGTGTCCACGGCTCCGAGGGGGCCGTCCACGTTGAAGGGAGCGCACCGACGAGGGGGAGTCGGGGCAGGTGTCGAGTGTCCACGGCTCCGAGGGAGCCGTCCACGTTGAAGGGCTGCTGGCTTCGACCCCACGACCCACCTGATCGGGTGTCCACGGCTTCGGGAGAGCCGTCCACGTTGAAGGGTCTCCGATGAGTGGCCGCTGGAGGCGACCCCGCTGGTGTTCACGGCCCCCAGGGGGTCGTCCACGTCGCTCTTCGGCGCAGGCTGGCAGGGCGGCGAGCGCCCCCGTATGCGCGATGGGCCCGCTTGGACCTGGATCGCCTGGCGTTGGTTCCCGCGGTGGCGCTCGGCCCGGGACACGTTCTCGTGTCGTCCTTGGAGGCCGGGCCGGGATTCGGCGGTCCAGTGCAGCCTTGCACGCTCCCCTCGGGTGCCCGGCGAGGATCGACTCCGCTGGTGGGGGAGGGCAGGTCGGTGCGTGGGTGAGGCGATGGGGCTCCCGGCATGTGGGGCGGCCACGCGCATGAGGTCCGAGATTGCTGTGCCGGAAGGTGACGGGTGCTCCGGTTTGCTCCAGCGAGGCCGGCGTAGGCACCGCTGCGCGAGCCGCCGGCGGGCGCCGGGAGGGCGGTTGACCTGCGTCGACGACTCGGTCCCGACAAAAGAGCACCGACGGAGCAACATCGGCCTCGACAGGAGGTCCCGAACCGCCCCCACAGACCCACTGACCTGCGAAAACAAGGTGGGCCACCAGGGGATCGAACCCTGAACCCGCGGATTAAAAGTCCGCTGCTCTGCCAGTTGAGCTAATGGCCCCGTGGCGTGGTCATGAGGATGGCACACGCGCGGGTACCAGGGTAACGGGTTTTGGCGGGGGGCGGGGCATGGGCGCGGGCGGGGTGGGGCGGGGCAGTGGGGGGTCAGCGGCGGCAGCGTAGGTGGAGGAAGAAGGGGTGCTGGGCCGCTGGGGCGAGTCTGGGCTCGGAGCGGACCGCGGCCTCATCGGGGCGCGGCTCGCGCAGGGACTCGATGACGAAGCCGGCGGCTTCAAGAGCGCGGGTGTAGGTGTCCAGCGGGCGGTCGATCGCCTCGAACGTCATCGTCAGGCCGTTGGTCTCGACGTGCTCGGCCAGGCGGTGCTGGGCGAAGTAGGGAGTCAGGTGCTCGGCGGGCCGGTTGAGGGGATGGACGATCGCCGCGCAGAGCAGGCCGCCGGGGGTGAGGACGCGCGCGCATTCGGAGATCGCGGCGGCGGGGTCGTCCATGTCGTGCAGGCTCATGAACGCCACGATCAGGTCGGCCGATCCGGTGCGGACGGGGAGCGCGGTCCCGCTGCCGTGGAGTACGCGCTCGTAGCCGCCTGCCTCGTGGGCGCGCCGGGCCAGCGTAGGCGAGCTGTCGACCCCCATGACCCGGTGGCCGGCGGATGCCAGGAGCCGGCCGACGCGCCCTTCGCCGCAGCCGAGGTCGAGCGTGAGCCGTCCCGGAGGCGGCAGCAGGGGTGTGAACGAAGGCCAGTTGAGCTCGGAGAAGTACACGTCATGGCCTGCCGTGCGGGTCCACGCGATCCATTCGGCGGCCCGGTGTTCCCACGCCTGCGCAAGCTGCTCGGCCATGAAGCGGGATTCTACAGACCCGCCCGCGGCTGCGTTCCCGAAGCGGTCGGGCGGGCCCGGCCGTGAGCGTGGCGCCCCGGTGCGCATCATCGGCGCTCGCAGCGCCCGCCCGGTGCCACCGGGCCCGCGAGCGCGCGGCGCCCCGCGGCCGGTCCCGTCTCGGCGGACGCGGCCGCGGGCACCACCACCGCGCTCCCGCACGGTGGCCGACCGGCCACGGCAGGCGCGCCGACTCCGCCTCGCCGAGCCGGCCTGGCCTGGCGGCCCGACCGGGCCCTGCGGACCCTCCGCGCCGACGGGTTTGCGGTGTCGCGGGGCGGCTAAGCATGGGTGAGAACCGTGGTGGAGTCGGCCGACGAAGGGGCAGACCATGCGCGCAGTCACCGTTAGCCCGGACCGCGAGGACCCGCTGGAGGTGCGCGAGCTGCCCGAACCGGAGCCGGGGCCGGGGGAGCTGCTGGTCCAAGGGCTCGCCCTGGGCGTCTGCGGCACCGACCGCGAGATCATCTCCGGCGGCCACGGCGCGCTGCCCGAAGGGCGCGACTGGCTCGTCCTCGGCCACGAGTCGCTGGGTCGGGTGCGCCGCGCGCCCGAGGGCAGCGGGTTCGCCGAAGGGGACCTCGCCGTGGGCGTCGTCCGCCGACCCGACCCCGTGCCCTGCGGGGCCTGCGCGCGGGGCGAGTTCGACATGTGCCGCAACGGCCGCTACACCGAGCGGGGCATCAAGGCGATCGACGGCTTCGGCGCGCAGGCCTGGACGATCGAACCCGAGTACGCCGTGAAGCTGGACCCCGGGCTGGAGCGTGTAGGCGTGCTCATGGAGCCCACCACCGTGGTCGCCAAGGCCTGGGAGCAGATCGAGCGCGTGGGCGGCCGCTCCTGGTTCGATCCGCGGCGCGTGCTGGTCACGGGCGCCGGACCGATCGGCATGCTCGCCGCCCTGCTGGGCAAGCAGCGCGGCCTTGACGTGCACGTGCTCGACCGGGTGACCGAGGGCCCCAAACCGCCGCTCGTGCGGGATCTCGGTGCCGAGTACCACACCGAGGACATCGAGCGCGTGATGTCCGAGGTGGACCCCGACATCGTCATCGAGGCGACCGGAGCCGCCCGGCTGGTGTTCGAGGCCATGGCGGGCACCCCCGCCTACGGCATCGTCTGCCTCACCGGCGTCTCGCCGGCCGGTCGGCGCATCACCGTGGACGCCGGCAGCCTCAACCGCGACATCGTGTTGGAGAACGACGCGGTGGTGGGCTCGGTGAACGCGAACCTGCGCCACTACCGGCAGGCGGCCGACGCGCTGGCCGCCGCCGACAGGGCGTGGCTGGAGCGCATCATCACCCGCCGCGTGCCGATCGACCGCGCGCAGGAGGCGTTCACTCCCCAGCCCGACGACATCAAGGCGGTGCTCGCCCTCGACCCGTCGGCGGAGTAGCGGCGGCGGGGCCGGGCCCGAGCGGGTCCCGCGGTCGGCGGCGCGGCGCCTCACGCGCCGAGGGCCCCCGGCGGCCAAGGGGCACTTCGCCGCCTGCGGCGACTCGTCTGGAAATCCGGCGCAGCAGTGGATCCGGGATCCCGGGGCCCGGGCGGGGGCCCGCGGACCATGGTCGAGCCGCGACCCGTTTGCGGAGGCCCCCGGCGGGTCAGGGTTGCGGTCAGGGGAGCGCCAGGGGCGTTCCCGATGGGAAAGCGCGCGCCGGGAGGGCAGGCTGGAACCATGAACGACAACTTCGGCAGCAAGAAGCTCAGGCGCAGCCGCCAGCAGCGGCTCCTCACCGGCGTGTGCGGCGGTATCGGGGAGTTCGCCGGCGTCGACGCCAATCTCGTCCGACTGGCCTTCGCGGTGTTCACGCTGATGGGCGGCAGCGGGGTCCTGCTCTACGTCATCGCCTGGCTCGTGATGCCCGAGGAGGGCGGCCAGGCGTCGATGCTCGAACACCTCATCCGCAACTTCCAAGGCAAGAAGTCCGACATCTGATGTGGTCGCTCCGCGCCAGGCCGGGCTTCGTGGCACGGCTCCCCCGCGCCCTCGAACAGGCGAAGGGGGAGCCGGCCGGGCAGCGCGAGGCCGCGGCCCGCAAGGACACACGGCCGGGCGGTCGCACGGGGGCGTCCGCCACCCAGGGGGAGACGGCGCTCGCCTCCTAGCGGCGGCGCCGCTCCGCCGCTCGCCGGGGGGCGAGCGCGTCCGGAACGCGACCGCCCATCTGCGTGCCGCGCCGCCCCCGCGTCCCTCAGGTGGCGGCCGGTGCGGGCGTGTTCATCAGCTCGATGGCGCTGCGTGAGATCCGCGACCAGTGGACCGCCAGCCCCAGGGCGCACACCACGCCCACGGCGCCGGCGGCGGTGATGACCACCTGCGTGCTGGTGATCTCCACCAGCAGGCTGGCGAGGGCGATCCCGACGCCTTGCGCCGCCTGGAGTCCGGCCGCCACCAGGCCGAACGCCAGGCCGCGTCCCTCGCCCGGCACACACAGCACGAACGCCGCGTTGGCGACGAACTGGTAGGACGCCGCCACGCCCGAGAGCACCATCAGGCCGACCATCCCCCACAGCGGGGGGTCGGCGAGCCAGACCAGCAGCGGCGCCGAGGCGGCCACGGCCAGCGGTCCGAGCATGTGCATGCGGGTCGCCGGGTTGATCAGCCGCGTCAGCACGAAGCCGCCCACCACGGCCCCCAGCGACGGAGCCGCCATGATGAAGCCCGCCGCCGTGGCGCCGCCCCCGGCTTCGTCGGCCAGGGGGTTGGCCAGGCCGTAGGGCATCATGTAGATCCCGGCCAGCCACGCCAGCAGGCCCAGGGTGCGCAGGCGGGAATCGCCGAACACCAGTCGCGTGCCGTCGCGGGTCACCTGCCACAGCGAGGGGCGGGCGTCGCCCTCCTCGTGTGCCGCCGGGCGGTGGCGCACGCCGAGGTAGACGATCGCCGCCGAGGCCAGGAACGTCAGCCCGTTGTACATCACCGTGGAGTTGGCCCCGATGGCCGAGACGATCCAGCCGCCGGCGGCCAGCCCGACCAGGGTTCCGGTCTGCGAGGTCAGCTGCAGGATGGCCGATCCGGCGACGTAGCGCTCGCCCTGCACGATCTCGGCCATCAGCGCGGCGCGGGCGGCGCTGAAGGGCACGATCGGCAGGATCGACAGGAACAGCAGTCCCCAGATGGCCCAGATCGGCAGGCCGGGGATGCCCATCGCGGCCACCAGCACCGCGCGGACGATGTCGCAGACGACGATCACCCGGCGCCGCGGGAAGAGGTCGGCCAGGCCCGACAGCAGCGGCCCGCCCACGACCTGGGGGATGAAGGTGAGCGCGAGTGTGATCCCCGCGGCCAGCGCCGAGGACGTCTGCTGGTAGACGAGCACGGTGACGGCGATGTTGAGGAGGAAGTTCCCGGTGATCGCCAGGGCTTGGGCCGCCCACAGGGCGCGGAACTCGGGAACCCCCATGACCTCGCGGTAGCTGCGCCGCCAGTCGGAGGGCTGGGCCGGGTCGTCGCCGTCGGCCCCGCCGGGACCGCCGGTGTCGTCGGGGGTGCCGGGGCCGGAGCCGCCGGCGGAAGGGGAGGTCTCCTCGGCGGTCGCGGCGAGCGCGGTCGGCGCTTGGCCCTCCAGCGGCGGCTCGGCGCCCTCCTCGGGAACGGACTCGCTTGCGTCGGTTTCAGGGCGCGGTGGGTTCGCCTGTCCGCGAGCCTGAGGGGGGACGCTTGCTTCGCGGCTGTCCATGTGCGGATCGCCCACTCGGCGACTCCCTTACTGGGTCACAAAGGTGTCACGCTAAGTTGTTGGATGATGACCTACCGTTCCTGATGTGTACGCTTTTCCGCAAGTCATGGCGGCATATTCGTTTCTGTTTCGTTGTAGCCGCGTAGATACCCGCTGCGCTTCATATTGCGGAAGTCCCGTTTTGACCAGGGAGTCCGCGGGTACTGCGGCGCGGTGCGGCGACTGCGCCGGGTGACCGGGGCGTTTCGGCGCCGCGGCCCCGGGCGGCGCCGGCCTCATCCCCACCCGAGCTCGTGGAGGCGCTCGTCGTCGATGCCGAAGTGGTGGGCGATCTCGTGCACCACGGTGATGCGGACCTCCTCGACGACGTCCTCGGGGCCGGCGCAGACCGCGCAGATCTCGCGCCAGTAGATGGAGATCTGATCGGGCAGCACGCCGAAGTAGCCGTCGCCGCGCTCGGTGAGCGGCACGCCCTCGTACAGGCCCAGCAGACCGGGTTCGGGCGGATCCTCCGCCACGACGATCACGACGTTGTCCATATAGCCGGTGAGCTCTTCGGGAATGGTGTCGAGGGCGTCGGCGACCAGCTCCTCGAATCGTGCGCGCGTTAGTTCGACCACGTCTCGCATTGTGCGTCATGGCCCAGGCGGTGACGAGTCCGATCCCGCCCGTCCACAGGGGCGGGGCCGGAGCCGTCCCGCCGGCGCGGGGCGCGCCGCAGGCAGGCGCCGGGACTGCGTTGGCACGCCGTATGCACGGGCATGATGGAGAGGTGTTGTCGCGCGTGAGATCCCGCCTCGTCGAGGCCGGGCGAGCCGCCCCCGCCCGGTTCGCACGCATCCGCCGGGGCCGCACCTGGCGCGTCGCCGCCGTCGTGGTCGCCGCGCTGCTGGGCGGCTGGCTCGGGCTGTCCCTCGGCGGCCAGATCGTGACGCCGATCGGGCCCGCCGACGTGGAGTTCAGCGTGTCCCCCGACTGGGACGGCGAGACGGTCGTCGATGTCTCGCCGCTCGGCAGGCTGGCGTTCGACACCCATTCGGCGCCGCTGAGCTTCCGCGCCTCCATCGACGAGATCCGGCTGTCGGCGGCCCAGGAGATGTTCCAGAACCCCCAGGCGATCAACCGCATGGCCGAGAGCATCGGCGACCAGCTGCGCGACGGCGTCATCCGGCTGTTCGCGCAGGCGGTGGGAGCCGCGGTGGCGGGGGCGGGAATCACCGCGCTCGTCCTGTTCCGCGACTGGCGGCGCGCGGGCCTGAGCGCGCTGACGGCCTTGCTCCTGCTCGCGGGCGCCGGCGGGCTCAGCGCGGCGACGTTCAACCCGGCGGCCATCGCCGAACCCCGCTACACGGGTCTGCTGGCGGGCGCGCCGCAGGTGGTGGGCGGCGTGGAGAGCGCGGTCAGCCGGTTCTCGCAGTACCGCGAGCAGCTGGCGAGCCTGGTGGGCAACGTCTCCCAGCTCTACGAGGCCACCTCGACGCTGCCGGTCTATGAGAACGACGAGGACACCGTCCGCGTCCTGCACGTCTCCGACCTGCACCTGAATCCGGCCGCGTGGAACGTCATCCGGTCGCTGCGCGAGCAGTTCCAGGTGGACCTCATCGTCGACACCGGCGACATCACCGACAGGGGCAGCGCGGCCGAGGACGCCTTCGTCGACGAGATCGAGTCTCTTGAGGTGCCCTACGTGTGGGTGCGCGGCAACCACGACTCGATGGGCACCCAGCGGGCGGTGGCCCAGCAGGAGAACGCCGTCGTGTTGGACGACGAGGTGCAGAAGGTGGAGGGCCTCGTCTTCTACGGTGCGGGCGACCCGCGCTTCACCCCGGACAAGACGCTCGACAACCCGACCGAGGAGGAGCTCGCGGCGATCGGCGCCGAACAGGTCGCCTCGATCGAGGGCCGCGATCGGCCGGTGGACGTCGCCGTGTTCCACGACGCCCGGCAGGGCCAGGCGTTCAGCGGCAGAGTCCCGCTGGTGCTGGCGGGCAACAGCCAGAACCGGTGGACCGAGCTGAAGCCCACGGGCACCCGCTACATGGTCCAGGGTTCGACCGGCGGCGCCGGCCTGCGCGCGCTGGACGGCGATTCGGACGCGCCGACGCCCTACCAGGCCTCGGTGCTGTACTTCGACCCCGAGTCCAAGCGGCTCCAGGCCTGGGACGCCGTCACGCTGGGCGGCCTGGGCCTGACGTCGGCGCAGATCGAGCGCCACATCTCGGAGAACCCCGACCGCGAGATCACCCCGCCCACGACCAGCCCGCAGCCGCCGACGCCGCCGGCGCCGACCACGCCCGCCTCGGGCGAGGCGACCCCCACCCAGGCACCCGCCGCGCGGCCCGAGCAGCCGACCCCGTCGCCGGCCGACTCGCCTCAGTGACCCGTCCGCGGCGAACCGCTTTGGCACCGGGGTGGAATCTCCCCTATGCTTGAGCCGTCCCGACGACTGGCGAAGTGGGAAGTGGCGACCGCGTTCGTCGTCGAGGCCCCCATCGTCTAGTGGCCTAGGACGCCGCCCTTTCAAGGCGGTAACGCCGGTTCGAATCCGGTTGGGGGTACGGCTCCGGTCAAACCACTGCCGAAGGTCTGGCAGAATAAGACGCGGAGCGCGGAGCACGAAGATCCCGACCAATCGGACATCGTCGAGCCGCGCGACAACAGAACACAGCAAGGTCCTGTGGAGCAGCTAGGAGTGCTCGCCACCCTGTCAAGGTGGAGGCCGCGGGTTCAAATCCCGTCAGGACCGCCTCACACACCGCGAGGTGTCCCTGGGGCCAGGTAGCTCAGTTGGTACGAGCGTCCGCCTGAAAAGCGGAAGGTCGGCGGTTCGACCCCGTCCCTGGCCACACGTCAAGGCTGATGGAAACGGCTCTCACCGAACACGGTGAGGGCTGTTTTCGTTTCGGGCGCTCGCGGTCATCCCGCCGGAAGTACCGGTCGAGCCGGTTGTCGATGCGGCGCCGGCCGCTCCGGTGCCGATCGCTCCCTGCCTGCCGCTCGCGGTTGCGCGTGAGCGGCTCGCCCTCACGCCGGCTTCGGCCGCGTTCCGTCCCCGCGCGCTTCGACGTGCTGAGCGCACGGGGGATGCTCGGGTACATGGAAGATCGAAACTCTGCTGTCGAGCCCTATGACTCCGGTCTGCTGGAGGTTCCAGACGGGCACGTCCTGTATTGGGAGACCGTCGGCGACCCGGCGGGTACACCGGCGGTGTACCTGCACGGCGGCCCGGGAGCGGGCTGCACCCGCGGCGCTCGGCGCCTGTTCGGCCTGGGCGGCTTCCGTGCGGTTCTCTTCGATCAGCGCGGCTGCGGGCGGAGCCGGCCGCCGGCCGGCGAGCCGGATGCGGACCTTTCCGCAAACACCACCGCGCATCTGGTGGCCGACATCGAGCGGTTGCGCGAGCACTTGGGCATCGACAGGTGGATCGTCGTCGGGAACTCCTGGGGTGTGACGCTCGGCCTGGTCTATGCCCAGCGGCATCCGGAGCGGGTCCTGGCGATGGTGCTCGGCGCGGTGACGACGGGCACCAGGCGTGAGATCGACTGGATCACTCGGGACATGGGACGGGTCTTTCCGCGCGAGTGGGAGCGCTTCGTCGCGGCGGTACCCGCAGACGAACGCGACGGGGACCTCTGCGCCGCCTACGCCCGGCTGCTGGCCGGCCCCGATCCCCAAACCCGGGAAGAGGCCGCACGGCAGTGGTGCGCTTGGGAGGACACGCACGTGTCCTTGATGCCGGGCTGGACACCGAACCCCAGGTATGCGGACCCGGCGTTTCGCATGACCTTCGCCCGGCTCGTGACCCACTACTGGAGCCACGGCTGCTTCCTGGCCGATGATCAGGTCATCGACGCGATGGACCGGCTGAGCGGCATCCCCGCGACACTGGTCCACGGACGCTTCGACGTCTCCGGGCCGCTGGACACCGCTTGGCGGCTCCACCGGGCCTGGCCGGGCAGCCGACTCGTCGTCGTCGACGATGCCGGCCACGGGGGCGGCGGCTTCACCGGCGAGCTCATCGCCGCCTTGCGCTCCTTCAAAGCAATCGACCCGTCTCGCTGAGCGATCCGCTCGCCCGGCGGGCGGGCCTGTTCGGCCGTGGGGGGGGAGCGTCGCGGACCGGCTGGAAGGGCGCATCGGGTGGGCCGGGGACATCGCCGCGACGCCGGATGCCCGCCTCGGCCCGCGGTGCCGTAGAGTCCACGGGCCGGGGGCGGCCTGCCGGGCGCGCCGCACACGGACACCGCGATCTCGGGAGGGCACCGGTGAGCATCGTCGATTTCCTGTTCCGCCGTCTCGACGAGGACGAGACCACGGCGCGGCGCGCCGCCGACTACCGCAGCAGGCCGGGCGGGGGAGAGGGCGTCTCCGGCTACGAGCGCTGGGTGTGGGTGGATGCGGCCACCGGGGAGCGCCCGCCGCGCAACCTGCATCAGGACATGCTTCGCGTCGAGAACGGGGCGCTGCTGCGCAGTGAGCAGGAGTACCCGATGCAGTCGGCCATGGGCACGTCGCCCGGCCACGTACTCCACGTGCGGAACGGCCACCTCACCGTCAAGCAGGCGGTCGCCGACCACATCGTGCGCCATGACCCCGTGCACGTGGTGGCCGACATCGACGCCAAGCGGCGCATGGTGGCCGCGCACACCCCCACCGGCGGCGCCTCCCGCGGCGACCCGACCTGCCCCAAGTGCGTGACCTGGCAAGAGGGCACGGCGGTCCCCGAGCCTTTCCCGTGCTTCACGCTGCTGCTGCTCGCCCAGCCCTACGGCGACCATCCCGAGCACGACCCCGAGTGGCAGAACCGCCTGCAGCGGTGGCCGCTGGTCGACCCGATGCAGGCGCTCCTCGAGAGGTTCGAAGGCCCCGGCTCACCTGAGGGCGGCTCCGAGTCCCCGTCCTGACCGCGGGAGCGATCGGCGGGGCGCCCGCCCGGCGACCGGCGTGTCCCACGCGGCACCCGGACCTCAGAACCCCTGGCGGCGCAGCTGCTCGATCTGCCTGCGGTCCCGCTTGGTCGGGCGGCCGGCTCCGCGGTCGCGGCGCAGGACGGCGCCGGGCGGCTGGGGGGTCGGCTCGGGGCTGCGGTCGGTGTAGCAGCGCCGGGCGATCGGCGCGCCCACGCGCTTGTCGATCACGAGAGCGACGTCGACGATGCGGGTGACGCCGTGCAGCCGCACCTGCACCTCGTCGCCCGGGCGCACGGTCGTCGCCGGCTTGGCCGTGCGGTCGTTGACGCGCACGTGCCCGCCGCGGCACGCCTGGGCGGCGTCGGCACGGGTCTTGGCCAGCCGCACGGCCCAGATCCAGCGGTCCACACGGCCGCTGGGGTGGCCCTGCGGCATCCGGGGATCGGACTGGGCCGCGGACTCGCCCTGCTGCGCTGGCGGGTCGGTGCGATCCGGGTCGTTCACCTGCTGTCCCTCCGACCGCCGCCGCGACCGCGGCCGCCGGCGGCGCTGCTGTGCCGATTGCGGTGGCCCGGCGGCGCCGAGCCCTCTGCCCGACTGTAGCCCGACTCGGCAGGCGGGCGCGGGGGAGGACGCTGCCGGGGGTGGTCGATCGGCTGCCGGCCGAGCGCTCCGAGCGCGCCGACCGGGATACGGCACGTCTGGGAGGGGGCGGTCCGGGCCGGCGGGGCCGCCGGCGGTGGGCGGCGGAATCCATGGTGCGGAGCGCTCGCGAGTGGCGCTAGAGTTGTACGAGTGCGCGGCCGCCCCGGCGGGCGGATGCGCCGGGGTCCTGTGGAGCAGCTAGGAGTGCTCGCCACCCTGTCAAGGTGGAGGCCGCGGGTTCAAATCCCGTCAGGACCGCATATCCCGCAACACCATTCACCGCACGAGTGCAGGCGGACCGCCGCCCGACGCGGTCGCGAAGGAAACCCCGTGGCCTACCGATACGCCACCGAGCGCCGCGACCACTCCGATCTCGCCGGCGGCAACGTGCTCCGCTCCGCGCCGGGCCACCCCGGCTTCCCCGTGCGCCTGACCGACGAACTGCTCCAGCGCGCCGCCGCCCGCCTTCCCGCCGGACCGCTCGCGCTGTGGGACCCCTGTTGCGGCAGCGGGCACCTCGCGGCCACCGCGGGACTGCTGCACCGCGACCGGCTGGGCTGGCTGCTGGCCACCGACACCGACCCCGCCGCCCTGTCGCTGGCCGAACGCAACCTGGCCCTGCTCACCGTTGAGGGCCTGGCCGAACGCGAGCGGGAGCTCCGCACCGGCGCGGCCGAACTGGACAAGCCGGCCCTGCTGGAGCGGGCGGGTGGCGCAGCGCGGCTGGCCGAGCGGTTGCGCGGGCTCGGCGGCGACCTCGGCCACACGGTGCGCGCGGGCGACGTGTTCGCTCCGGCCGAGCCGGAGCGGCCGGTCGACCTCGTGCTCACCGACGTCCCCTACGGCGGTCTCACCGCCTTCGCCAACGCTCCGGCCGCCGGCGAGCCCGTCCCCGCGCTGCTGCGCGCGCTCTGTGCCGTCCTGCCCGACCACGCCGTGCTGGCGGTGACCGCACGCACCCGCAAGGTCGCCCTGCCCGAGGGCGTTCGGGCGCTGGAGCGGGTCCGCGCGGGCAACCGCGCGGCCGCACTCGTGCGCGCCGGCGACGTGCGGCGCTGAATCGGCCGCGCACCGCGGCCGGGCCCTCCGCGGGACGGGCTGTTTTCCGCGGACTTCCCGCGGCCGAAAATCCGGAAAGCATATCGTGTGGGGTGAAGCTCCCTGCTTGGGTATCTTTCCGGCTAATGGGGCGTGTTCGGTGCTCGCGAGGTACTGCTGCGCTCCATCGGGTCCACGGCGACGCAAAAAGCGAGTGGTGACAGTGGATAATTGCGGTAAACAGGCAGGTCATAGATTTGAAGCCGCCGATCTTCTACTTCGCTTCGATGCATATCTGAGCCGGTCACCGGGAACCGGCGACCTGTATTGTTCACCGCTGAACGGGATTTCCGGGCCGTTATCAGGGCGGTGCGAGTGCGGAAATCCCCACCGTGCCCCGGGCGACGCTGCTCCGGCCCGCAGCGGGCAGGCCGGGCTCGGGCGCGGCCCCGCGGCGGTGCTCCTCGACGAGGCCGCGGCCGAGGCCGTGCTGCGGCGGGCGGCATCGGTGCTGCTCGCACCACCCGACGGGCGCTTCTACGAGCGCCTTCCGCTCGTGCGCCGCGCGCTGCTGGACCTGCCCGCCATCGCAGCCCGCCGCGCCCTCGCCGCGTTCTGCGACCACGCGGCGGCCGAACCCGAATCCGCGCTGCGCGCACACCACGCCCGCACCTTCGGGCCGCGGCGGAGTCTGCACCTGCTCGACCATTCCGGGGGCGACGCGCGGCGGCGGCGCCGCATCCGCGCCCGCATCGCCGACGTCTACGCCGGCCGCGGCTGGCGGATCGGCGGAGCCGAGCCGCCCGACCACCTCGCGGTGGTGCTGGAGTTCGCCGCCCGCGCCGACGCCCAGCGCGGTGAGCGCCTGCTGGCGCGCCTGCGGCCGGGCCTGGAGCGGCTGCGCGCGGCGCTGGCCCAGCGCGGCACACCCTATGCGGGGGTGCTGGAGGCGGTGCGGGCCACGCTGCCGGCGCCCGAGCGCCCCGCGGCCCGCCTGGTCCTCGCCGACGGCCGCTGGGGCGGGCGCGCGGGCGCGGGGATCCCCGCTGTGCCGATGCAGGCCCGGGGGCCGGAGCCCTCCCCGCCCGCGCCGGAGCCCTCCCCGCACGGAACGGCAGCGGCCGACTCCGCGCGCCGCTGAGCCGGCCGGCCTCCCGTTGCTCGCCGCCCGCTGCGTGCCGCTTCGCGGTGCATCCGCGGCCGCGGGCCCCCCGCTCTTCGGCGCGCCGCTGCGGCGAGAGGGCCGCCGCCGTGGAGGCTTGGTAGCGGAGCGGCGCACAGGGCGGCGGTCCCGCGCGCGGCGGTGCGCGGGACCGACCCGGCTCAGGCGCAGGTCAGGAGCAGACGGCGTAACGGAACGGTAGTCATCGCATAACGGGTCGTTCCGAATCGTGAACAAGTGCCCATATCGGGTACGCAGGGTCGGGTGCCGTCCCCCGTAGCAAAGGAGCACCACGGGCAGTGGAACAACTCAACCAACTCGCCAACGACCTCGTCACCACGTTCACAGACGCGTTCTGGGCGTGGGTGATCATCCCCATCCTGGCCGTTCTGAGCATCCACTTCACGGCCAGGCTGGGCGTGGTCCAGCTGCGCCTGGTCCCCGAGATGTTCCGGACCCTGCGCAGCAAGCCCGAGATCGCCCCCGACGGCAAGCGGGCGATCTCGTCGTTCCAGGCCTTCTCGATCTCGGCCGCCGCCCGGATCGGTACCGGCAACGTCGTCGGCGTGGCCGGCGCGATCGCGATCGGCGGGCCCGGAGCGGTGCTGTGGATGTGGGTGGCCGGCCTGTTCGTCGGGGCGACCAGCTTCGTCGAGTCCACCCTCGGCCAGCTGTACAAGGTCCGCGACCGCACGGGCTACCGCGGCGGTCCCGCCTACTACATGCAGCACGGCCTCAACGCGCGGTGGATGGGCGTCATCTTCGCCATCGCCATCACGATCACCTTCGGGTTCATCTTCAACGCGGTGCAGAGCAACACCATCGCCAACGCGATCGCCAACTCCGCCGAGGAGCTGGGATACGCCACCACCGGTTGGGTGACCGCCGTGGTCGGGCTGCTGCTGGTGGCCGTCACCGCGCTGGTCGTCTTCGGCGGCGTCCGCCGCATCGCCCACGTCACCGAGACGCTGGTGCCGTTCATGGCGGTGCTGTACCTGATCATGGGCGCGGTCGTGGTCGTGCTCAACTTCGACCAGATCCCCGCGGTCTTCACGCAGATCGTGCAGAGCGCGTTCGGCCTGCGCGAGTTCGCCGGTGCGACCCTGGGCACGGTGATCATCCAGGGCGTGCGCCGGGGCATGTTCTCCAACGAGGCCGGTCTGGGCTCGGCGCCCAACGCCGGCGCCACCGCCGCGGTCACCCACCCGGTCAAGCAGGGCCTCGTGCAGACCCTGGGGGTCTACTTCGACACCCTCATCATCTGCTCCATGACCGCGTTCCTGATCCTGAGCACCAACCCGACCCTGGGGGCCGAGCGCGGCCCGGTGCTCACTCAGGAGGCCCTGGAGACGGGACTGGGCGGCTGGTCGCTGCACGCGCTGACCATCGTGCTGCTGCTCCTGGCCTTCAGCTCGATCCTGGGCAACTACTACTACGGCACGGCCAACGTCGCCTTCCTGACCGAGAACCGCTCCGTGATGACCGGCTTCAAGGTCGTCTTCCTGATCGCGACGTTCCTCGGCTCGATCGGCACCGTGCAGATCGTGTGGAGCCTGGCCGACACCGCGATGGGCTTCATGGCCCTGGTCAACCTGGTGTCCCTGGCGCCGCTCGCCGGAGCCGTGGGCCTGGTGCTCAAGGACTACATGGCCCAGCGCAAGCAGGGGATCGACCCGGTATTCACCCGCGACCGGTTCCCGCAGCTGCGCGGCGTCCAGTGCTGGGACGGCGAGCAGCAGCCCGCGGCCGAGTCGGCCGGCGGGTCGGGCCGCTAAGCAGCAGCGGGGCGCCCGGCGCACCGGCTACCGTGCCGGCCCGCCGGACGCCCCGCCTTCCGGCCGAGCCGGCGGGGACGGTGCTCGCACCGCGTGTGCGCACGGCAAGGGCGGTGCGGTCCCCCCACGGAAGGGACCGCACCGCCTTCACCGAACCGCTCCGCTGCCCCCTCCCCCGAGACCGCCTGTCGGACTGCGGTCGGCCAGCGGAGCGGGTCCGCCCTCTCGGAGAAGAGCCTGCCCGCCCGCACGGGTGCGGGAGAAGGGCGGGTTGTTCCAGGGAAAGATCTTCCCTCCCGGGGTACCGGCGGTGCGATAATCGGGCCTCATGCAGGGCGACCAGCACCAGGACCGGGGGCCGCTGGCCGAGTTCCTCAGCGCGCGCCGTGCGCTCGTCTCCGCCCGCGACGCGGGCCTCACCGGGGGAGGCCCGACCCGGCGCGTGCCGGGCCTGCGGCGCGAAGAGGTCGCTCAGCTGGCCGGGATCAGCGTCGACTACTACACCCGGCTTGAGCAGGGCAGGCTGCGCACCGCCTCCCGGACCGTGCTCAACTCCATCGGCAAGGCGCTGGGCCTGGACGCCGACCAGCGGCTGCACCTGTTCAAACTGGCCAACCCCGACATCGACATGGGCGCCGCCGAGGACGAGCAGCGCGTCAGTCCCGGCGTCGAGCGCCTGCTGGAGGGCTTGGTCGGCATGCCCGCGCTGGTGTTCGGCCGCTACCTGGACATCCTGGCCTGGAACAGCCTGGCCGCGGCGCTGCTGGGCGACCTGGCGGCGATGGCCCCGCGCCGCCGCAACTATGTGCGGATGGTCTTCCTGGAGCCCGCCACCCGGGCGGTGTTCCTCGACTGGCGCGAACGCGCCCGTGAGGCGGTCTCGTTCCTGCGCATGAACAGCGGCGCCCGCAACGGCCAGCCGCGGCTGCAGGAGCTGGTGGGGGAGCTTTCGGTCCGCGACGACGACTTCCGGCGGTGGTGGAACCAGCACCTCGTCTCGCTGCGGCCCTTCGGCGCCACCCGCGTGGCCCATCCGGCGGTCGGCGAGTTCGCGCTGGAATGGGAGGTGCTCGCCGCGGTCGAGGACGACGAGCAGCACATCGGCCTCCTCAGCGCCGCCCCCGGGACCCCCGACCACGCGGCCGTCCTGCGCCTGGCCGACTGGGCCCGGGAGTGCGGTGTGCGCTCCTCGGCGGAGACGAACGGGACGGCGCCGGAGTGAGGAAGGCGGGCCGGTCCTCGGCGGACGAGTCGGGCGCGGCCCGTCCGCCGAGAACGGGTGGCGGTCAGCCTTCGGGGTCTCAGGTGAAGGGACGCCGCCGCCACGGGGTGGGCAGCTCGCCTCCGGACCGCAGCCACATGTCCAGCACGCTGAAGGCGGCGTCGGCGTTGTCCTGTGCACGCGCGCGCTGAGCAGGAGTCCGGCCGCGCTCCTTCAGGGCGTCGCTGAGCATGTCGTACAGCGCGTCGGCGTGCGCCTCGTCGGGGCGGCGGTGGATTTCGCTGGAATAGGTCATCGCACACCTCCGGCGGATCCGGCGAGCACGGCGATGCCCAGGCGCTGCTCCCGGTGCACGGCGGCGCGGTTGCGTTCCCAGTGGACAACGTGGGGAGGGACGGGGGAGAGGGCGGAGGAGCCGCCTGCAGAAGAAGGGGTTTCCTCGGCGCGGACCGCGAAGATGTAGGGGCGGACGCGCGCCGTGGGCGCTGAGGCGATCAGCCCTGGTCGGGCGGTGCCGGCCATGCCCGTCTGCCCTTGGGGCTGCGGGAAGCCGTCAGTGCCCGGCGGGCGGATGAGCTGGACAAGGGTCGGCAAGACGGACAGTAGGATTTTCATGTCTGCCAGGTCTCCTCTGGTAGGCCACTGCCCCGGACGGCGGCCACCGTCGCGGGGCTTCATCATTCACTCTCCTAATGTACACCGCGTCAGACCGCTCTATACCGCACTACGCCGCGTTCGGCACGTTTCTGCAGCGTAGGGCCGTTCTACGGTGGAACTGTGAGTGAGGTTCCAGAGTTCGAGGTACCGAATATCGGCTACGTCTATGCGGCCGTGGCCGACCACTTGGTTGCGCGGATGGACGCCGGCGATCTTCCGAGCGGAGCGCGGCTGCCCGGAGAGCGGGACCTCGCCGAGGAGTACGGCGTCGCCCTCGGTACGGCGCGCCGGGCGATCCAGGAACTTCGTGACCGCGGGCGGGTCACTACCCTTCCGGCGAAGGGCACCTTCGTCGTTTAGCACCCCTCGGAGGCCGCAGCACGCGAGGAGGCCGACCACCGTTGCGGGGCACGCCTGCGCAGTGCGGTCTCGCTCCGGCCCCGGTCGCGCTGAGGGTGTCGGTGAGGACACTCTCGGCGCCGAAAGTGTCCTCACCGACACCCTCAGCGCGGGAGCCGGGCCTGGCGCCCCCGCGGGGAGGTGCGGCGTCCCGTTCCGCGGGTTCTGTCGGTCCCGCGGGCTAATGTCTGCGCAATGACCGCGAACAGCACAGCCCCCGTCTTCACCGGAATCGGCCGCATGGTCGTGCTCGTCGACGATCCCGACGCCGCGCTGGCGTTCTACCGCGACGTCCTCGGGTTCGACGTGCTCTTCGACCAGGCGGCGGGCGGGTACCGCTACCTGCACGTCGGCGCGCCCGGTCAGCCGACCGCGGGTCTGTGGCTCATGCCCGCCACCGGCGACACCGAGCGGGCCCTGGTCGGGCGGCAGAGCGGCGATCAGCCGCTGCTGGTGCTCTACACCGACGACCTCGACCGCGTCCGGGCGCGGCTGGCGGCCAACGGGGTGCGGGTCTGGGCCGAGCGCGAGGACGCCGACCACCGCTCGCTGCACTTCGCGGACCTCTACGGCAACGTGCTCATCGCGGCCGAACTGCGCGGCACCCCGCAGTAGCGCCGGCGCGCGCACCGACGGCCACGGGCGGCCGGAAGCGGTCGCAAAGCCCGGCCGTGCGGGGCTTTGCGACCGATAGGCTGCCGTGATCACGGCCAACTGGAGAGCGTGAGGGGAGAGCCTTCCCGTGAGCGTGCGCGCCCGCGTCACACGGATCGTGGAGGCCCGGTGGTTCCAGTACAGCGTCATCGCCGTCATTCTCGTCAACGCCGCGGTGCTGGGACTGGAGACCTCCCCGCGCGTCCTGCGGGCTCACGGCATGCTGCTGCACCGGGTGGACATGCTGGTGCTGGCCGTGTTCGTCGTCGAGCTGGGGCTGCGCATATTCGCCTACCGGGGCCGGTTCTTCCGCGATCCGTGGAGCTGGTTCGACCTGGTCATCGTGCTGATCGCGCTGATGCCCGCCTCGGGGCCGTTCTCCGTCCTGCGCGTGCTCCGCGTGCTGCGGGTGCTGCGCCTGCTCTCGGTCGTGCCCACCCTGCGCCACGTCGTCACGGGTCTGTTCAAGGCGCTGCCGGGCATGGCCTCGATCTCGTTCCTGGTCGCGCTGCTGCTGTATGTGGCGGCGGTGATGGCCACCAACCTCTTCCGCGCCAACGTGCCCCAGCACTTCGGCGACATCCTGACGTCGCTGTTCACCCTGTTCCAGATCATGACCGGCGACAGCTGGGGCGCCATCGCCCGCACGGTGATGGCCGAGCAGCCCGCGGCGTGGGTGTTCTTCGTCGTGTTCATCCTGGCCTCGACGTTCATCGCGCTGAACCTGTTCATCGCCGTTGCGGTCGAGGCCCTGGAGCACGACAAGGCCGGCCGCCGCGCGGCCGGCGAGGAGGACGAGGACCCTCAGCAGGAGATCCTCGCCGAACTCCGCGCCCTGCGCGCGGAAGTCGCCGAACTCCGCCGCGACCGCGAGGCGGCGTGAACCCCGGTCCCGGCCGGCTCCCGGTGTGACCCAGGACGCAAGTCGCGGGCCGTGAGGGTGCCTTCTCGGGATGGGAGTCGCTAGTGTTCTAGGTCACAACCGCCCGTGTTCGAGGGGGCCAGATGACCATCGTCGCGATAGAGCCCGCCACCCCGGAACGGTGGGCAGACCTGGAACGGCTGTTCGGGCCGACCGGTGCCTACGGCCATTGCTGGTGCGTCTACTTCCGGCGCAGAGCCAAGGACTTCACCGCGAGCGTCTCGTGCGCTCCGCCCGAGCGCGGGGACGGCAACCGCGAGGCGCTGCGCCGGGTGACGCTGGACGGAAAGGTTCCCGGGCTGATCGCCTACGAGGGCGCCGAGCCGTGCGGATGGGTCTCGGTGGCGCCGCGTGAGGACTTCATCCGGCTGGCGCGCTCGCGTTCGCTGCGCCCTGCCGATCCCGACGAGCCCGGTGTGTGGTCGCTGGTGTGCTTCTGGCTGCCGCCGCGCCGCCGCCGCAAGGGGCTGGGGTCGCAACTGCTGGACGGGGCGATCGAGCACGCCCGCGCCAGCGGCGGACGCGTGCTGGAGGCCTACCCGGTCGACACGGCCGGCGGCCGCGCGCCCAGTGCCGAGGTGTACACCGGGACCGTGCGCATGTTCCAGAAGGCCGGCTTCACCTGCTCCGCCCACCCCGGCAGCGGGCGCCCCATCGCCCGGCTCACCCTCAAGGACGACTGAGCCCCTAGTCCGCTCCGGTTTCCGCCCCCCGACCCCCGCCCTCCGACCCCCGCCCGCATCCGCGCTTCCCGCCGATCGCGCTGCGCCGTCCGCCCCTTCCGGTCCGCCGGCGGGGGCGGTGCCGGGCGGATACCGTGGCGCAGTCTTGCGTGGCAGATACCCTAGGGGGGTATAGTATCCATGCGTCGCGCCGGTCGGCCGCCCGGGCGGCGCGCATACCCCAGGCCGGTATCGGTACTAGGCTGCGAGAGGGAGAATCCGCCGGCCCACAGCTCTCGCGGCGGGCGGCAGCGGAGGAGGCAGGACCACGATGAGCAGGGACAGCACCGGGCTCGCACGCGTACCCGAGGGCTCGGCCAACCGGATCGAACTCGCCATCGGCGGCATGACCTGCGCGTCGTGCGCCAACCGGGTCGAGAAGAAGCTCAACAAGCTCGACGGCGTCACCGCCGAGGTCAACTACGCCACCGAGAAGGCCGGCGTCACCTACGCCGACGGGGTGACGGTCGACGACCTCGTCGCGCAGGTCGAGAAGGCCGGATACACCGCCACCCCGCCCAAGCCCGCCGCCGACGGCGCCTTGGCCGCGGCCGAAGACGAGCAGGACCCGCTGCGCGCACTGCGCACCCGCACCCTCGTCAGCCTGGTGCTGTCGGCGCCGGTCATGGCCCTGGCGATGATCCCGGCCCTCCAGTTCACCTACTGGCAGTGGGCCTCCCTGGCCCTGGCCGCGCCGGTCGTCGTCTGGGGCGCCCTGCCCTTCCACCGGGCCGCCGCCAAGAACCTCCGCTACGGCCAGGCGACCATGGACACCCTGGTGTCGATGGGCACGCTGGCCGCCTTCGGCTGGTCCTTGTACGCCCTGTTCCTCGGCACCGCGGGCGAGCCGGGTGCCATGCACGGCTTCTCCCTGACGGTCGAGCGCGGGGGCGGCGCGGGCCAGATCTACCTGGAGGTCGCCGCTGGCGTCACCTCCTTCATCCTGCTGGGCCGCTACTTCGAGGCCCGCTCCAAGCGCCGCGCCGGCGACGCGCTGCGCGCCCTGCTGGAGCTCGGGGCCAAGGACGTCGCCGTGGTGCGCGGCGGCCGCGAAGAGCGGGTGCCCGTCGACCGGCTCGGCGTGGGCGACGTGTTCGCCGTCCGGCCGGGCGAGAAGTTCGCCGCCGACGGCGTCGTTGAAGAGGGCACATCGGCGGTCGACCGCAGCATGCTCACCGGCGAGTCGGTGCCCGAGGAGGTGGGCCCGGGATCGGCGGTGGCCGGTGCGACCGTCAACGCGGGCGGTCGGCTGCTCGTGCGGGCCACGCGCGTCGGCGCCGACACCCAGCTCGCGCAGATGGCCCGGCTGGTGGAGGAGGCGCAGAGCGGCAAGGCCGAGATCCAGCGCCTGGCCGACCGCGTCTCCGGCGTGTTCGTGCCGGTCGTCATCGCACTGGCCGCGGCCACCCTCGTCTTCTGGCTGGCCACCGGGGGCACCGCCGAGGCGTTCACCGCGGCCGTCGCCGTGCTGATCATCGCCTGCCCGTGCGCGCTGGGGCTGGCCACCCCGACCGCGCTGCTGGTGGGCACCGGGCGCGGGGCCCAGCTGGGCATCCTCATCAAGGGGCCCGAGGTGCTGGAGAACACCCGCCGCATCGACACGGTCGTGCTGGACAAGACGGGCACCGTCACCACCGGGCGCATGGCCCTGACCGGTCTGGCCGCCGCCGAGGACGCCGACGAGGCGGAGGTGCTGCGGCTGGCCGGGGCGGTCGAGGACGCCTCGGAGCACCCGATCGGCCGCGCCGTCGCCGCGGGCGCGGTGCAGCGCGTCGGCGACCTGCCGGGAGTGGAGGGCTTCGCGGCCATCGGCGGACGCGGGGTCGAGGGGACCGTCGCGGGCCGCCGGGTGCTGGTCGGGCGCCCCGCGCTGCTGGCCGAGCGGGGCATGGAGCTGCCCGCGGAGCTGGAGCGCGCCACCGACCGGGAGCGCCGGCAGGGCCGCACCGCTGTGGCGGTCGGCTGGGACGGCGCCGCGCGTGCCGTCCTCTCCGTCTCCGACACCCTCAAGCCCACCAGCGCGGAGGCGGTGGCCCGGCTGCGCGCGCTGGGGCTGCGGCCGGTGCTGCTCACCGGCGACACCGCCGACGTGGCCGAGGCCGTGGCGGCCGAGGTCGGTATCGACGAGGTCGTCGCCGAGGTGCTGCCCGAGGAGAAGGCGGCCGTGGTGCGGCGGCTGCAGGAGGAGGGCCGCACGGTCGCCATGGTCGGCGACGGGGTGAACGACGCCGCCGCGCTGGCGCAGGCCGACCTCGGCCTGGCCATGGGCACCGGCACCGACGTCGCGATCGAGGCCGGCGACCTCACCCTGGTCCGCGGCGACCTGCGGGTGGCCGCCGACGCCATCCGGCTCTCCCGGCGCACGCTGGCCACCATCCGCGGCAACCTGTTCTGGGCGTTCGGCTACAACGTGCTGGCGATCCCGCTGGCGGCGGCCGGACTGCTCAACCCCATGATCGCCGGTGCGGCGATGGCGCTGTCCAGCGTTTTCGTCGTGAGCAACAGCCTGCGGCTGCGTGCCTTCCGCCCGCTGGCGCGCTCGGCACAGGCCGATCGCGGCGGTGCTGAAGGCGCCGCCGCGGACGCCGGGCGGACGCGCCCGGCCGAACCGGCGCGCTGATCACCGGGGAACGCGCAGCGGGGGCGGCCGTGCGCCGCCTCCGCCGTATGCGGCCGTCCGGATCGGGGCGTCTTCTCCATCCGAATCATCCCGAGCCAACCCGGAACGCCCATCATTCCGGACATTGTGTCGCCAATCAGTAGCACAGCGCTTCCCCCCGGGGCCGGGCTTGTCATAGGGTGCAACGCCGAAACCCCCTCCTTCGGGAGTTTCGGCGCATCGAGGGCGCGGTGGGCCGGCACGGGTGCCGCCGCACCGCCTTGCGCCACGCCCTGCGAGCCCGAGGACGGACCGAGTGACTGAGGGATGCCCGTACGCCGAGCTGTACAAGCCCGAGTTCCACCGGGATCCGCAACGCGTCTACCAGCGCATGCGCGAGGCGCACGGGGCGGTGGTGCCGGCCATGCTCGAACCCGGGGTCCGCGGCTGGCTGGTCGTCGACTACGCCACGATCATCTCCTGGTGCCGCGACTCCACGACCTTCAGCCGCGACTCCCGGCGCTGGCGCGACTGGCGTGAAGGGCTGGTCTCCGAGGACGCCGGGGTGCTGGGCATGATGGAGTACCGCCCCAACGTGCTCTACGCCGACGGCGCCGAGCACCAGCGGCTGCGCCGGGCCGTCACCGACAGCCTCGGCCGGATCGACTCCGCCGAGATCGCCGACTACACCGCACGCGTCGCCGAGGCCCTGGTCGACGGGTTCTGCCAGCTGGGCGAGGCCGACCTCCTCGACGAGTACGCCCGCCTGCTGCCGCTGCTGGTCATGAACCGCATGTTCGGCTTCGACGAGGACAGCGGCCGGCGGTTCATGACGGCCCTGGCCGCCATGATGGACGCCGTCGACGCCGAGCGCGCCAACGCCGAGATCGAGCGCGTCGTCTCGGGGGTCATCGCCCGCAAGCGCAAGGAGCCGGGCGACGACGTCACCTCCTGGCTGATGGAGCACCGGGCCGGGCTCAGCGACGAGGAGGTGCTGCAGAACCTCGTGCTGATCGTGGGCGCGGGCAACGAGCCCACCGCCAACCTCATCGGCAACGCCATGCGGATGATCCTCACCGACTCCGAGTTCAGCGACGAGATCTCCGGCGGGCGCATGGACGTCGCCGACGCGGTCGACTACGTGCTTTGGCACGACCCGCCGCTGATCGGATACCCGGTGATGTACCCGGTCTCCGACGTCCCCCTGCCCAACGGCGGCGTGGTGCCCGAGGGCTCGCCCCTCCTGCTCGGCTTCGCCGCCGCCAACCACGCCGTGGCCGACGAGCACAGTCCGCAGGTGGACGGCTTCGCCAACCGGGCCCACCTGGCCTTCGGCGTCGGCCCGCACCGCTGCCCCGCACAGGATCTCGCCACCATGATCGCGACGACCGGGATCCAGACGCTGCTGCGCCGGCTGCCCGGCCTGCGCCTGGCCGTGGACGCCGATGAACTCGAGTGGCGCACCTCCCCGTTCTCGCGGTCGCTGACCCGACTGCCCGTCTCCTTCGTCCCCCAGACCCCCACTCAGGAAGAGACGCCATGGCAGCAGTCCCCCTCGTCCCCGGAAACCTCCACGAGCAGGCCCGACGACTCCGAGACACCGGCCCGGTGGTCCCTGTCCGCCTTCCTGGCGATGTTCCGGCGTGGGCGGTGACACGGCACGCGGCGGTCTCGGCGGTACTGGCCCACCCCTCGGTCAAGAAGAACCCGAAGCACTGGCGCGACTGGCGTGAAGGCCGGATCCCCCCGGACTGGCAGCTCATCTCCTGGGTGGCCAATGAGAACATGCTCTCCCGCGACGACGCCGACCACACCCGCCTGCGCAAGCTCGTCTCCAAGGCGTTCACCCCGCGCCGGGTCGAGCGGCTGCGCGAGCGGATCACCGCCCTGGTGCGCTCGCTGCTCGACGACATGGCGGCCTCCGGCGGCGAGGTCGAGCTGAAGGAGGCGCTGGCCCGGCCGGTGCCCATGACCGTCACCGCCGACCTGTTCGGGGTGGCCGAGCCCGAGGACCGCGCCGAGCTCGCGCGCCTGATCGGGCTGATCATGAACCAGGACACCCCGCCCGAGGTCGCCGGGCGCACCCACCTGGAGGTGCAGGCCTACCTGGCCGGACTGGTCTCCGCCAAGCGCGACGAGCCCGGCGACGACCTGACTACCGCGCTCATCCAGGCGCGCTCGGAGGACGAGGACCGGCTCAGCGAGTCGGAGCTGGTGTGGACGCTGATCCTGATCATCGGCGCCGGGTTCGAGACCACCATGAACCTCATCGTCAACGCGGTGCGGGCGCTGCTGACCCACCCCGACCAGCTCCGCATGGTCCGCAGCGGCGAGTACTCCTGGGACGACGTGATCGAGGAGACGCTGCGCTGGGAGACCTCCATCCAGAACGTCCCGCTGCGCTACGCCGCCGAGGACCTGGAGATCGAAGGGGTGCGCATCGGCGCCGGCGAGGCGATCCTGGTCGGCTACGGCTCAGCCGGGCGCGACCCCGACCGCTACGGCGGGACGGCCCACCTGTTCGACATCACCCGCGCGGACAAGACGCACCTGTCCTTCTCCCACGGCCCGCACTACTGCCTGGGCGCCAACCTGGCGCGACTGGAGCTGGGGATCGTGCTGCCGATGCTCTTCGAGCGCTTCCCCCGGCTCAGCCTGGCCGGCGGGGAGCTGGAGGACCTGCCCTCGATCGTCTCCGGCGGTGTCACGGCACTGCCGGTCCTGCTGAACCAGGACGAGCCCGCCGGAGCACCGGCCGCCGGCTAGGTCCCGCGGTTGCCTCCCCCGCTCGCCGGCCACGGTCTTGTACCTGCGCTCACATGTGATCGCGCACGATGGCCGCAGGCACAAGATCACCGTGGTCGGGCGGGGGCCGCGCCTGCGCGGGCGCCGCTACGGCGAGGCCGGCGCCGGTCGGACGGCTTCCTGGACCCAGCGGGCGACCTCCTCGGCGGTGCGCTCGGCCGGGACGCCGGTGGTGTCCAGCAGGTCGACGGGCGGGTCCATCTCGTGCGCGGTGTCCTGGACCCAGCGGGCGTAGTCGAGCATCTCGGCGATGCGGGGCTCGTCCCACTGGCGCCAGGCGGGACGCGCCCGCAGCCGCGCGGCGAGCACATCGGGATCGCAGGTCAGCGCCAGATAGCGGATCTCGGAGAACAGCACGCGTTCGGGCAGGTCCTCGAACTCGGGCGGCACCACGGTGCCGCACAGCACGACGGGCCTGCCGTTCTGCTGGATCATCGCGGCGGCGCGCAGCCAGGTCGTGCGGAACAGCGGGTGCTCGGTACCCGAGTCGCGCAGAGCGCCCGTCCACAGCAGGTCCTGCTCCAGCACCACGAAGCGGTCCGACAGGCGCTCCAGCAGCAGCCGCGCCACCGTGGACTTGCCCGTGCCGCTGGGGCCGGTCACACACAGCAGCGGGAGCCGCCGGAACGGTTCGCGATGCCCGCATCGGGCGCAGCACAGCACCGCGCCCGCCGGGTCGGCCGTGTCGACGGCGGGGCGGTCGGTGTACTCGCCGCAGCGTGCGCAGATCAGCGGGTTCACGCCGCCCTCCCGCCTGCCGCGTCGTGCCGCCGGGGCGCGGCGATGGGACGGGCCCTAATCGAAGAGGTCCTCCAGGAAGCTCTTGCGGCGGCGGGGCTTGCCGTGGCCGCCGTAGGGGCGGGGGGAGTCGCCGTAGCCGCCGTGGCCGTAGGGCCGCGGGGAGTCCTGGTAGCCGTAGGAGGGCCGGGGGGAGTCGCGGTAACCGCCGTGGTGAGCGGGGGTGCCGCCGGGGTAGGGCGGGGGAGCGGCCGGCTGGCCGGGCGCGACACCGTAGTGGCGCTGCTCGGCGGCGATGATCTGCTCGAGCTCGCCGCGGTCGAGGAAGATCCCCCGGCAGCTCTGGCACTGCTCAAGGTGGATCCCCATGCGGTCGAACGTCTGCATCGGGCTTTGGCACTTGGGGCATATCACGCTCCCACGATAGCCGCGGGGGCTGTGGCGCGGGTAAAACCGGGCGATCTTCCTCACGGCCCACTCGGCCGCTTTCGGCCACTGGGCAGGGAACCCGGCATCGGCGCACCAGGCGGCGCCCACCGGCGCGAGAATCGCGGGCAGGGCGCCCGAGCCGCCGTCGGGGGGGTGCGGCGCCGCGCCCCCTTCCGCCCGTGGAGCGCGCCTGCTGCTCTTACACTCGCCTTGACGGCGGCCCTGCCGCGGGCCCCGCCGCCCCGACGACGCGAGGAATCCCCACCCATGACCAACGACAACAGTGAGCCGGGGCGCCTGCTGTCCGGCCGCTACCGCCTGACGGAGCTGATCGGCGAAGGCGGCATGGGGCGCGTCTGGGAAGGCGTGGACGAGCTCCTGGACCGCCCCGTCGCCGTCAAGGAGCTCATCATCCCACCGCAGCTGCCCGACTCCGAGGTCGAGGTGCTGCGGACCCGGATGCTGCGGGAGGCGCGCAACGCGGCGCAGCTCAGCCACCCTTCGATCATCACCGTCTTCGACGTGGTGGAGATCGACGAGCGCCCCTGGATCGTCATGGAGCTGGTGCGGGGGCCGTCTCTGGGCGACCTCATCAAGCGCGAGGGGGTCTTCCCGCCCGAGCGGGCGGCGCGCATCGGCGTCCAGGTGGCCGCCGCGCTGGCGGTGGCCCACGAGCGCGGCATCGTGCACCGCGACATCAAACCCGCCAACGTGCTCATCGCCCGCGGCGACCGCGCGGTCCTGACCGACTTCGGCATCGCCCACCTGGAGGGCTCCAGCCACCTCACCCGGACCGGCCTGCTCGTGGGCTCGCCCAGCTACCTCGCGCCCGAACAGGCGCACGGCAAGCCCGCGACCCCGGCCACGGACATGTGGTCGCTGGGAGTGACCCTCTACCAGGCCGTCGAGGGCGTGACGCCCTTCCACCGCGACACCCCCATGGCGACACTGACCGCCATCGTCACCGCCGAGGTGCCGACCCCGCAGGCAGCCGGGCCGCTCGCCGGGGTGATCGAGCGGCTGCTGCAGAAGGACGCCGAACAGCGGCCGCCGGTGCACGAGGCCGCACGCATGCTGCAGGAAGCCGCCGGAACCGCGGCCCAGCCGCAGGACGACCACGCCGCGACCCTGCGCGAGCAGCCGCCCGCCCGGGGCGCGACCGCATCCGGTGCGGCGCCGGAGCCGGAGGCGGCGATGGCCGCGGGCCCGGCGGGCGGCGCGTCCGGCGGCGCCTGGGCTCCGCCCGCCGACCCTGCTGACGGGCACGGCGGCGGACGCCGGCGCGCACCCCTGGCGGTGCTGGGCGGCCTGGTCGCGCTGGCCGCCGTCGCCGCCCTGGTGTTCTGGCTGGGTACGCTCGGCGGCGGACCCGAGGAGGCCGGTGTCGCGGGCGAAACGCTTTCACCCAGCCCTGAGCGGCCCACGGCACAGCAGTCGGCCGGCACGGACGGGAGCGGCGCCCGGCCCTCCGCCGACACCGGCGAGGGCGCCGGCCAGCAGACCGGCGCCGACGGCGAGAACGGCGACGACGAGCCCGAGCTGCCCGATATGGAGGAGTACGAGGACGAGACGGGCTTCTCCGTCGACATCCCCGAGACCTGGTCCTACGACCGCCGCGAGGGCACCAGCGTCTTCTTCGACATCCCCTCCGGCGGCTACCTGCAGATCGACCAGACCGACACCCCGGCCGGCAACGCCGAGGAGGACTGGCACAACCAGGAGCCCACGCTCTCGCAGAACTTCCCCGGTTACGAACTGGTGGGCATCGAGGCCCTGGGCGAGCCCTACACCGACGACTACATCAGCGCCGCCGACTGGGAGTTCACCTTCGACGGCTCCAGCGGCCGCATGCACGCCGTCAACCGCGCCTTCCACACCGAGGACAAGGGCTACGCGCTCTTCCTGGTCTCGACCGAGGAGGACTTCGCTCGCAACCAGGCGATCCTGGATGAGATGACCGAGTCCTTCGAGCCCGCGGAGTAGCCACAAAGGATTCGGCGCCCCGGTTGGCGAGGGTTGTCAGGCACCCTCCGCGTCCGCGGTTGCCGAGGGGGTTCTGGTGTGCCCTCCGGGCCCGCGGTTGCCGAGGGGGTCTGCTGCGGCAATGGGCGCGCCTCGCGAAGCGCGGTCGCAGCTTGCCGCCGAGCGCACGCCGCGTTTCTCAGCCGGAGCCGCACCACCGGTGACCGGGTTCAGAACGAGGTCTACCGCTGCTCGGCCGCAACCCGGCTCGGAACAGGTACGTGGCGCCAAGCGCCTCTGCTGGTCGCTGCGGTCGGGCCCCGGACAGTTGCCGGGCTGCCTCCGGCGGGGCGGAGACCGAGCGGGCGCCGCCCGTGGCAGGGTCGGAGGCATGCGCTGGAACCCACAGCAGTGCCGCGACCGCTTCGCCGCCGCGCGGGTGGCGCGGCTGGCCACGGCCGACGCCGACGGCCGGCCCCACCTGGTGCCGGTGACCTTCGCCCTGATCACCTCGGTGGGGCAGCCGGAGGACACGGTGGCGTTCGCCGTCGATCACAAGCCCAAGAGCACCACCCGGCTGCGCCGCCTGGCCAACATCGCCGCCAACGACCGGGTGTGCCTGCTCGCCGACGAGTACGCCGACGACTGGGCGCAGTTGTGGTGGGTGCGGGCCGACGGCCGGGCGCGCATCGTCGAACCCGGGACCGAGTCGCAGGAGGCGCCCCCCGAGCACCACACGGCGGTGCGCCACCTCCAGGAGCGCTATGCCCAGTACCGCGACACCCCGCCGGCCGGCCCGGTCGTGCTGATCGACGTCACCCGCTGGTCGGGCTGGTCGCCCGGCTGACCGGGCCGGCGGCGGGCGCGCGGACCGCTGAGGAGGGCGCGCGGACTACTTGAGGAGCTGGCGCGCCATCACCAGGCGCTGGATCTGGTTGGTGCCCTCGTAGATCTGGGTGATCTTGGCGTCGCGCATCATGCGCTCCAGCGGGAAGTCCTTGACATAGCCCGCGCCGCCGAGTAGCTGGACGGCGTCGGTGGTGATCTCCATGGCCGCGTCGGAGGCGTAGCACTTGGCCGCCGCGCCGAAGAAGGGCAGGTCGGAGTCGTGGCGCTCGGACTTGGCCGCGGCCACGTAGACCATCTGGCGCGCGGTCTCCAGCTTCATGGCCATGTCGGCGAGCATGAACTGGACACCCTGGAAGTCGGCGATGGCGGTGCCGAACTGCTTGCGCTCCTTGACGTAGGCCACCGCGTGGTCGAGGGCGCCCTGGGCGATGCCCACGGCCTGGGCGCCGATGGTGACGCGGGTGTGGTCGAGGGTGCGCAGCGCGATCTTCAGGCCCTCGCCGACGCCGCCGACGAGCCGGTCGCCGGGGATGCGCACGTTGTCGAAGTACAGCTCGCGCGTCGGCGAGCCCTTGATGCCGAGCTTGCGCTCGGGCTCGCCGAGGGTGAAGCCGGGGTCGTCGGCGTGCAGCACGAACGCGCTGACGTTGGCGCCCCGCTTGCCGTCGGGATCGGTGACGGCCATGACCGTGTAGTACTTGCTGACGCCGGCGTTGGTGATCCAGGACTTCTGCCCGTTGAGGATCCAGTCGTCGCCGTCGGCCTCGGCGCGGGTGCGCATGCTCGCGGTGTCGGAGCCTGCCTCCCGCTCGGACAGGCCGTAGGAGAACATCGCCTCCCCGCTGGCCACGGGCGGCAGGTAGCGCTGCTTGACCTCTTCGGAGCCGCCCAGGATCAGCGGCATGGTGCCGAGCTTGTTGACGGCCGGGATGAGTGAGGAGGACGCGCAGGCGCGGGCCACCTCCTCGATGATGATGCAGGTCGCCACGGCGTCCGCGCCGACGCCGCCGTAGGCCTCGGGGATGTGCGCGGCGTGGAAGTCGGTGCCCACCAGCGCGTCGTGGGCGGACTTGGGGAACTCCGAGCGCTCGTCGACCTCCGCCGCGTGCGGCGCGATCTTGTCCTCGGCGACGGCGCGGACCGCCTCGCGCAGTTCCTTGTGCTCCTCGCTGATGCTGAACAGGTCGAAGTCGCTCATCGACGCTCCCCGCCTTTCCTCGGTCTCGGCACCCCGGCATCTCCTGGCGCCGCCGCGCTGGCACTGCGTGTCCGAGCGTGGCATCTAGTGTCATGGTACGACTCGCGTGCGGAGAACGGAATGACGGCCGATACTCGATGGGAGGCACGGAGGACACGGCCGGTATCGACGCGGAAACGGGGCACCCGAGGTGGCTGAACGCACGGACGGCGAGCGGGCCAGGCCGGGCGGCCAGGCGCGGAGCGCGGTGGTGGCGGTCGCGGTGCGGCTGTTCACCGAGGCCGGCTACGAGGCCACCACGATGGACGACGTCGCCGCCGCCGCGGGGATGAGCCGCCGCAGCCTCTTCCGCCGCTTCGGCTCCAAGGAGGACATCCTCTTCGCCGAGCACGACGACCTGTTCGAGACGGTCGAGCGCTTCCTGGACGCGGCCCCCGAGGACGACCCCGTCGCCACCGTCCGCGCGGCGGCGCGCATGGTCTTCCAGGAGTACGTGCGCTCTCCCGAGGTCACCGTGCCCCGGTTCCGCCTGGTGCGCGCAGTGCCCCGGCTGCGCGACCGCGAGATCGCCATGACGGCCCGGTACCAGCGCGCCTTCAGCCGCTTCCTGGCCCGCGGCGAGACCTCCGGAGGGCGGGCCCTGACCAGCGAGGCCCTGGCCGCCGCGGTGATCGCGGCGCACAACCACGTGCTGCGCTCGTGGCTGCGCGCTCCGCACGAACCGGTGCCCTGGCGCCGCTTCGACGAGGCCATGGCGTTCGTCACCGACTCCCTGGGCGCCCTGCTGCGCGACCCCGGCGCCGCGCCGGGCGGCGGCGCGGCGCGCGAGTCGGTCCTGGTGGCGGTCTACCCCGCCGACGCTCCCGGCGAGGACGTGCTCGCCCGGATCCGCGGAGCCCTGGGCGGCGACTGAGCGGCGCCGCCGGCGCCGCGCGACCGGGCCGGCCTCCGGCCGCGGCGCCCGGGCCGCCGGGGGTGGGCCGGGGCGGCGGGAAGCCCCGTGCGGCAGGGGATTCGGGTGTTACACGGGGGGCAACGACTATGTCCACAAGGTAAACGGGTACACTTCCGACGGGCGTGAAAAACAGTACTTCTTTAGCTCAGGGGAAACTGTTTGCCTGCTTTATGGTGTGTCCCATGTCACCGCTTCGCCATTGCGCGACAATTGTACTGTTTTGCTGCTCTGGAGTTTAATAAGAACTGAACTCAAGACATGGTCGAGCCGGGACGGCGGCTTTCCCTGATCCCCCGCATCCCCGCCTGGAAAGGTTGCTCAGGCATGAGCGAAGACGGCAAAGAGCGCGCGGTAGAGCTGCGGTACGAAGGTGGGGCGCACGCCCTGCCGCTGCTGACCGGCACCGAGGGCGACAAGGCCTTCGAGGCCAAGACCCTGCTGAGTCACGCCGGCATGGTCACCCTCGACCCCGGGTTCGCCAACACCGCCGCGTGCCAGTCGAAGATCACGTATATCGACGGCGAAGCGGGCATCCTCCGCTATCGCGGCTACCCCATCCAGGACCTCGCGGCCGGCAGCTCCTTCCTGGAGGTCGCCTATCTCCTCATCCACGGTGAGCTTCCCGGCCCCGGCGAGCTGAAGGACTTCTCCGAGCAGCTGCGCGCCAACGCCGCGCTGCCCGTGGAGATGCGGGCGATGATCGACGCCCTGCCGCGCGACGGTCATCCCATGGTCCTGCTCGGCGCCGCGGTCAACACCATGGCGGCCTTCTACGCCGACACGGTCGACCCCGGCGACTCCGACCAGGTGGACCGCGCCACCCTGCTGCTGCTGGCGCAGCTGCCCACCATCGCCGCCCGCATCTACCGCAACTCCGTGGGCGAGCAGCCGCTGGAGCCCGACCACAGCCTCGGCTACGTCGAGGACTTCCTGCGCATGACCTTCGGCGGGGACAGCGGCAGCAAGGAGCTCGACGAGCTCTACGCCAAGGCCATGGACCTGCTGCTCATCCTGCACGCCGACCACGAGCAGAACTGCTCCACCGCCACCGTGCGCGTGGTCGGCTCCTCCCAGGCAAGCCTCTACGGCAGCGTCTCCGCCGGCATCAACGCCCTCTTCGGCCCGCTGCACGGCGGCGCCAACCAGGCGGTGCTGGAGATGCTGGAGGAGATCCGCGGCCTCGGCGGCGACGTCGACTCCTTCCTGGCCAAGGTCAAGGACAAGGAGAGCGGCACCCGCCTGATGGGCTTCGGGCACCGCGTCTACAAGAACTTCGACCCGCGCAGCAAGGAGATCAAGGGGCTCGCCGCCCAGATCCTCGACCGCCAGGAGCAGCCCGACGAGCTGTTCGAGCTGGCGCTGCGGCTGGAGGGCCAGGCGCTGGCCGACTCCTACTTCACCGACCGCAAGCTCTACCCCAACGTCGACTTCTACAGCGGCGTCATCTACCGGGCGATGGGCTTTCCCACCACCATGTTCACGGTGCTCTTCGCGATCGGCCGGCTGCCCGGCTGGATCGCGCACTGGCGCGAGCAGCGCCTCGACCCCGCCGCCCGGATCGCCCGGCCGCGCCAGCTCTACGTCGGCCCGGCCAAACGCTCCTACAACGGCTGAGGCGCCGGCCGCCCCCACGCACCCGGCCGCGCCGGCGGTGCCGCCCCGCCGGCGCGACCGGGTAACCGGTGACGGCATAGGCCCGCCGGGTCGTCCGCCGGTATCGGATCGCTCCCCGCCGGGTAATAATTCCGCCCCCGCGACCATCGCAGCGCCCGCACGCGGGCAGGGCGTCACTGTGGTCGATCGATCGGGGGAGACATGCTCGACTACCTGGCGGAGCACTGGTGGGTCCTGGCGGTCCGGGGCGCCGCGGCGATCGTCTTCGGGCTCGTCGCCGTCCTGTGGCCCGGAATCACAGCGGTCGCACTGGCCACCGTCTTCGGCGTCTACGCCCTCGTCGACGGCGTGTTCGCCGGCTGGGCCGCCACGCGCGCCCAGGAGAGCGAGCGCCCGCCGCTGATCTGGGAGGCCATCCTGGGCGTGGTGGTCGGGCTGGTGGTGCTGGCCTGGCCGCTGGCCACCGTTCTGGTGCTGACGATCCTGCTGGGCCTGTGGGCGATCGTCACCGGCGTGTTCGAGATCCTCACCGCCTACCGGCTGCGCCGCGACATCAGCGGCGAATGGCTCTACATCTTCAGCGGGGCCGTCTCGGTCGCCTTCGGCCTGGTCATCTGGATCGTGCCCTTCGGCGGCGCGATCGCGATGTCCTTCGCCATCGGCGCCTACGCCATCGTCTTCGGCGCGGCCCTGATCGCGCTGAGCCTGCGGATGCGCGGCTACGGCCGGGGAAGCCCGCTGCGCAGCGGCCCCGCGCAGCCTGGCGGCACGGCCTGAGCCGTATCCCCGCGCCTCGCACCTACATCGCGGGTGGCAGGCACCGCTGCATCCGGCGGCGGATGCGCGCGCCCGCGCCCGCACCCCATCCTGGCGACGCCGCCCCTCCGCCGATCCGGGCGGCCGTAGTTGAATGGGGGGATGGGGTGTGGAGGACCTGCGGACCGCGCACACGAGCGGCGTGACCGCCGCGGACCCGGCCGCCGGAGCGCCCGGTGATCCGGCGCGCCCCGGCCGTGCTGCGCACGCGCGGTTCCGCCGCGGATGAGCAGCCGCCGCCGGCCGGAGGGGGCCTGTTGATCGGCCGCGCGCGGATGCCGGCCTGGGTGACCGACCCCCTGCTGGCCCTGGCCGTGACCGCGCTCCAGCTCCTCGTGGCCTCCAGCCAGGACGGCCTGGAACCCGGTCTCGCGGCACTGGCGGTCGGCAACGCGGCCCTGGCGGCGGTGACCCGGATCCCGCGCACCGCGGCGGTCGTGGTCGGGGCGAGCCTGCTGGCCTACTACATGACCGCCGACGCCGACATCTGGGTGGCCTGGCTGGGGTTCGTGGCCGCCGTGGTGCGGCTCAGCGCCGCCGGGCACCGGGCCGCGTCGCTCATCGCCGTAGGGGTCGTGCTCGCGATCTCCGGCGTCGTCGAGGTCCTCGACTTCGAAGCCGGGCGCGCGCTGTCGGTGCTGGCCTGGGTCCTGGTGGTGCTGCTGGCCGGCGAGATCGCCCGCAGCCACCGCGCCTACGTCCGCGCGGTCCAGCAGCGCGCCATCGAGGCCGAACGCACCCGCGAGGAGGAGGCCCGCCGCCGCGCGATCGAGGAGCGGCTGCGCATCGCCCGCGAGCTGCACGACGTCGTCGCCCACAGCATCTCGCTGATCAACGTGCAGGCGGGGGCCGCCGCGCACCGCCGCGACGACCCGGACGCCGCCTACGCCGCTCTCGACCGCATCAAGACCGCCAGCCGCGACACCCTCCGCGAGCTGCGCTCCACGCTGGGCGTGCTGCGCCAGGTCGACGAGGACGGCGCGCCCACGGCCCCCGTCCCCTCGCTGACGCGCGCTGGTGAGCTGACCGAGCAGACCGCGGCCGCCGGGCTGCCGGTGCGGCTGGAGGTCCGCGGCTCCCCGCGGCCGCTGCCGGCCGGCGTAGACGTGGCCGCCTACCGCATCGTGCAGGAGGCCCTCACCAACGCGCTGCGGCACTCCGCGGCCGCGCACGCCGAGGTGGCCCTGGATTACGGCGACACCGAACTGCGGGTGGCGGTGACCGACGACGGCCGCGGCGCTCAGGAGGCGCCCGAGGGCAACGGCCTGCGCGGAATGCGCGAGCGCGCCGCCGCCGCGGGCGGCACCTGCTGCGCCGGCCCGCGCACCGACGCGCCCGGGTTCGCCGTCCGCGCCGCGTTCCCGCTGCCCGCACCCGGCGGTAGCGCCTCCGCTACCCCGGAGGGTGGTGCCACCGGGCGTCTTGGCCCCGAGTCCGGATGAGCGGTGCCGCGGCGCTGCCGGTGCGGCCGCCGCCTGGTAGGAAAGGGGCGACGGCGGCAGGCCGCGGCGACGACGGAAGCGGGGCGCACATGACCAGGGTGGTGCTCGCCGACGACCAGACCCTCGTGCGCGCGGGCTTTCGGTCCATGCTCGACGGCGAGGAGGACATCTCGGTCGTCGCCGAGGCCGGCGACGGCGAGGAGGCGGTGCGCGCCGCCCGCAGCGAGCGCCCCGACGTCGTGCTGATGGACATCCGCATGCCCGGCCTCGACGGCCTGGAGGCCACCCGGCGCATCGTCGCCGACGAGCGGCTGCGCGAGGTGAAGGTCGTCATCCTGACCACCTTCGACCTCGACGAGTACGTCTACGGCGCCCTGAAGGCGGGCGCCAGCGGCTTCCTGGTCAAAGACACCGAGCCCGCCGAGCTGATCCACGGCGTGCGCGTGGTCGCCCGCGGCGACGCCCTGCTGGCGCCCTCGGTCACCCGCCGCCTCATCGGCGAGTTCGCCGGACGCCTCAAGGAGCCGCCGCCGGCGCCCCGCCTCAACTCCCTCACCGAGCGCGAACGCGAGGTCATGGCGGCCGTGGCCGCCGGCCTGTCCAACGAGGAACTGGCCCGGCGCCTGACGCTGAGCCCCGCCACCGCCAAGACCCACGTCAGCCGCGTACTGACCAAACTCGGCGCCCGCGACCGTGCCCAGCTCGTCGTCATCGCCTACGAGACCGGCATGGTGCGGCCGGGGTGGCTCTCGTAGTACTTCAGACGGAGGCGGTGGGGGCGGTGGGGTCGGCGCGGGGCCCAGCCCTCCCCCGTCCTCACCGCCCCGCCGGGCAACCGGCCATCCGACCGGCCGGATGCGCCGGCGCCCGCACGGCTTTTCACGAGGACCAAGCGCACATGCATCGCCGAATCGACGTGCCTGCCGCGGCGGAACTCATCTGTGCGAACCATAAGACCGATCGTCGTATGCTCGTCGCCATGCGGCTCCGCTACTCCTACCGGGCCTACTCCGACGCCGGCCAGCGCCGTGCGCTGGCCCAGGCGTTCGGGTGCGCCCGCGTGGTGTGGAACGACTGCTTGCGCACCCGCAAGGAAAGGCACGCGGCCGGACTGCCGTATGCGAGGTCGGCGGAGCTGTCCAGGACCCACATCACCGAGGCCAAGCGCACCCCCGAGCGGGCATGGCTGGCCGATGTGTCCGCCGTGGTCCTCCAGCAGTCTCTTCGCGATCTCGATACGGCGTTCACGAACTTCTTCGACGGCCTCAAGGGCAGGCGCCCGAAATCGGGTCCGCCCCGGTACAAGTCCAAGAAGGACACCCGGCAGTCGATCCGCGTCAACAGCAACGCCTTCTGTCTCCGGGAGAACGGCGCGGTGTATGTGGCCAAGGTCGGCGACCTCAAGGTGAGGTGGTCGCGCACCCTTCCGGCCGCCCCGACCTCCCTGACTGTGGTCAAGGACAGCGCGGGCCGGTACTTCCTCAGCTTCGTCGTGGAGACCGAACCCGAGCACCTTCCCGAGCTGGACACCGACACGGGCGCAGACCTGGGCCTGGGCCACTTCGCGGTGCTCGCCGACGGCACGAAGGTCGACAGCCCGCGCTTCTTGCGTCGGGCTGAGAAGAAGCTTAAGAGGATGCAGAAATCCTTGAGCCGTAAGGCCAAGGGAAGCAGCAACCGCGCCAAGGCGCGGGCCGAGGTCGCACGCCAGTACGCCAAGGTGGCGGATCGGCGACGCGATTGGCTGCACAAGCTCTCCACCGATCTGATCCGCGACAACCAAGCGATCTATGTGGAAGACCTCGCAGTCAAGGGCCTGGCCCGTACCCGCCTGGCGAAGTCCGTGCACGACGCGGGCTGGTCGATGTTCGTTGCGATGCTCGAATACAAGGCCGTCAAGTGCGGCCGGTACGTCGGCAGGGTCGGACGCTTCGAACCGACCTCCCAGCTCTGTTCCGCGTGCGGGATCAAGGACGGCCCCAAGCCCCTCAGCGTCCGAGAATGGACCTGCCGGGAGTGTGGGGCCGTCCACGATCGCGATGTGAACGCCGCACGCAACATCCGAGCCGCTGGGCGAGCGGACCGGCTAAACGCCTCGCTGAGCGCAGGTAAGACCAGGACGAAGGTCCCGGCGCAGCGCGTTGAAGCAGGAAGTCCCCGGAAGGGTCAGACGACCCAGGCCGGAATCCCCGCCCTTTAGGACGGGGAACACGTCAACGGCCGGATACGGTCGCCGGACCCCGGCCGCCTTGTAGAGCCTCCGCAACGGGGTAAGACTCGGGAACGAAGACCTGCCGGTCTGCCCGCAGCCACGCGGCCGGGAACGCTCCCCGCGGCGCGCCCGCGCGGAAGGCGGCTCGACGGGGCCGCAGTGCCGACTCAGACCACCGGAGCGTGCCGATGACCCAGTGCACCGACCCCGACTGCACCGGTGTGATCGACGAGGGCTACTGCGACGTGTGCGGCATGGCCCCGCTCACCTCGGAGATGATCGTCCCCGCGCCGCGGGCGGCCCGCAGCGCCGCGGCGCTGCCCACCGTCCCCGCGCCGGGGCGCCTTGCTGCTCCGCCCGGGCAGGGCGGCGCCGGGCCCGAGGGGCGGGGCGGCCCGGCTCGGCCCCACCAAGCGGAGAAGGCCGGCGCCTCCGCCGACGGCCCGCGGTCCGGCCCGCCGGACGCCGCCGGCACCTCGGGGCGCTCGCCCAGCCTGCGCGAGTCCCGCCTCTCCGGCTCCTCCGGCTCCTCCGGCCTGTCGGCCCCCCGGCCGCTGTCGCGCCCGGACTCCGCCGGCGGCACCGCGAGCCGCCCGGGCTCCCCCTCCTCCCGGGGACTGCTGGGACTGGGCATGGTCGAGGTGCCGCCCGTGCCCTACCGCGACCCGGCGAGCGCGGTGCTGAGCGATCCGGTCGTCGCCGAGAAGAACCGGGTCTGCGGCCACTGCGGCGAGAGCGTGGGCCGCTCCCGCAATGGGCGGCCCGGCCGCACCGAGGGCTACTGCCGCTCCTGCCGCACGGAGTTCTCCTTCACTCCCAAGCTTGCGCCGGGCGACCTGGTCGCCGGCCAGTACGAGGTGCTGGGCTGCCTGGCCCACGGCGGGCTCGGTTGGATCTACCTCGCCCGCGACCACAACGTCAACGACAGGTGGGTGGTGCTCAAAGGGCTGCTGAACGTCGGCGACGCCGAGGCCCACAAGACCGCCGCGGCCGAACGCGGCGTCCTGGCCGAGGTCGAGCACCCCAACGTCGTGCGGATCTACAACTTCGTGCAGCACCCCGACCCGCGCACCGGCGTGCCCACCGGCCACATCGTCATGGAGTACGTCGGCGGCAAGTCGCTGTGGGACCTGCTGATCGAGCACCGTCGGCGCAACCCCGCCGCCGACGGCCTCCCGGTGGACCGGGTGATCGCCTACGGGCTGGAGGCGCTGCGCGCACTGGGCCACCTGCACAGCAAAGGGCTGCTCTACTGCGATTTCAAACCCGACAACGTCATCCAGAGCGAAGAGCAGATCAAGATCATCGACCTGGGAGCGGTGCGCCGCATAGACGACCTGGTCTCGCCCGTCTACACCACCGCGGGTTTCCGCGTCCCCGAGCGCGAGCTGCGCGAACTCGGGCCCTCGGTCAGCGCCGACCTGTACTCCGTCGCGCGCTGCCTGGCCGTGCTCAGCTTCCGGTTCGACTACGGGCACACCTACCGCCACGACCTGCCCGACGCCGCCTCCGTGCCCGTGCTGCGGCGCCACCCGTCCTTCGACAGGCTGCTGCGCCGCGCGCTGCAGCGCGAGCCCCAGCTGCGCTTCCAGGACGCCGCCGAGATGGCCGAGCAGCTCACCGGGGTTCTGCGCGAGGTGCTTTCGGAGCTGCATGGCCGCCCGCACCCGGCCCAGTCGGCACTGTTCGGCGCCGAGCACCCCCTGTTCACCTCGGGAAACCTCGTGCGGGTCATCGACGAGACCGACAGTCTGCTGGGCCCGCCCGTCCCCGAGCGCGTCGCCGCCGCCCTGCCGCTGCCGCTCATCGATCCGGCCGACGAGGCCGCCGCCGAACTCGCCGGGCTCTCGGCGCTGCCCGACGCCGACCTGGTGGCCACGCTGGAGGGCGACGCCGACCCCACCCCCGAGACGCGGCTGCTGCTGGCGCGCGCCCTGATCCGGGTGGGCCGCCGCAAGGAGGCCGCCCTCCAGCTGCAGGAGTTCGGCGCCTGCGCGCCCGGGGACTGGCGGCCGTTCTGGTACTGGGCGGTCATGGCGCTGGGCGCCCACCGGTGCGAGGACGCCCACGAGCGCTTCGAGGAGCTGTTCGACCACCTTCCCGGCGAGGCCGCGCCCAAGCTCGGATTGGCCGCCGCCTGCGAGCTCACCGGCGCCCTCGCCGACGCCGAGCGGCTCTACCGCACGGTATGGCTCACCGACCGCTCCTACGTCAGCGCCGCCTTCGGCCTGGCGCGCATCCGGCTCGCCTACGGCGACCCGGCCGGCGCGGTGGCCGTGCTGGATATGGTGCCCGAGCTTTCCAGCGTCTACATCGCCGCGCAGATGGCGGCGGTGAGCGTGCTGGTGACCGACCGGGACCCGCAGGCCCTGTCGGAGGCGGAGCTTTTGGACGCCGTGGCGCGGCTGCGCCGCCTGGGCCTGCGCGGCGAGGCCCGCGACCGGCTCAACGCGCGGGTGCTGCGCACAGCCCTGGACTGGGTCCTGGCCGGCTACGGCCCCGAGTCCCCCGCGACCCGGCTGCTGGGCGCGCCGCTGACCGAGGAGGGCCTGCGCACCAACCTGGAGCGCAGCTACCGCGAACGCGCCCGTATCACCACCGATCCCGTGCGCCGCCGCGAACTCGTCGACCGCGCCAACGCCGTACGCCCCAGGACGCTGCTGTGAGGCCCCGCCCCGCAGCCCGACGCACGCCGGCGTCCGCGCCGGCGAGATCCGGCGCGTCGCATCCGGCGGAGCCGACGAACCGCGCCGATCTTCGCGAACCCGGCCTACCCACCCTTCTCGGGGGTAGGGAAACCGGAGGGGGGACGCGGTCCGAGCGCACGCGGGCGGGGGGAGCGCCGCAGTGCGGCCGCCGCGGCCGGGCGGTGCCCGGTGCCGCGGCGCATCGCCGCGAGTCTCGGGCCGCCGCGCGGGCGCGGCAGAGGGGAGGCGAGGCGCAGCGTGCTGACCTGCCCGGTGTGCGGTGAGGCGGTGGCCGCGGAGGACTTCTTCTGCGAGCACTGCGGCCATGCCCTGCGCGCAACCGGGAACGGCGCCGCCGCCGCGGCGCCCGCGCACCCGGCGGCCCATGCCGCCTCCGCCGCTGCCGGCGCGGACCCCGCTCCCTGCGCCCGCTGCGGCGCGCGGCTGGAAGGCGGCACCTGCACCGCGTGCGGGCTGCGCCGCCGCCCGGGCGACCACAGCGAGCTGTCGCTGGCGGCCGCGGCCGGAGTGAGCGACCGCGGCCTGCACCACGAACGCAACGAGGACGCCATGGCGCTGCGGGTCGCGGGCGCCGCGGCCGGCGGCCGGGCGGGGGACGCCGGCTCGACCGTCGCCGCCGTCGTCTGCGACGGGGTGTCCTCCTCGCCCGAGCCCGACTCCGCCGCCGCCGCGGCGGCCGCGGCCGGGTCGGCGGCGCTCGCCGAGTCGCTGGAAGAGGGGGTCGCCGCCCCCGAAGCCCTCAGCGCGGCCCTGCTTCGGGCCTCCCGCGCCGTCGCGGCCCTCGCCGACTCCGCCGGCCGGGCTCCCGCCTGCACCTTCGTCGGGGCGGCCGTGCCGGCCGCGGGCGGGCCGCTGGCCGTGGGGTGGGTCGGCGACAGCCGCGCCTACTGGCTCGGCGGCGGCAGCCCCGCGGCCCCCTCGTCCCTGCTTACCCGCGACGACTCCTGGAGCGAGGCCATGGTCGCGATGTCGATGCTGAGCCCGCAGGAGGCGGCGCGCTCGCCGCAGGCCCACGCGCTGACCGCGTGGCTGGGCGCCGACTACGGCCACGGCGCCGGGCGGGTCGCCTCCTTCGACCCCGGCGGGGCGGGCAGGCTGGTGCTGTGCAGCGACGGGCTGTGGAACTACGTTCCCGACCCGCAGCAGCTGGCCGAACTCGTCGAGAGCGCGGGCCCCGACCCGCTCGCCGCGGCGCGCGCCTGCGTCCGCCACGCGCTGCGGCGCGGCGGCCGCGACAACGTGACGGCCGTGGTGATCGACGTGCCGGCCGCCGGGACGGCGGGGGAGGTGCCATGACCGCGCCGGCAGCGTGCGGCGAGCCGGAGTTCGCCGTGCACGTCGACCAGAACCGGTGGCTGCCGCCGGGCGGCGGCGATGTGCACGCCGTCGTGCGCGTCACCTGCCGTCCTGCCGACGCGGCGGGCGGCCCGGTCGGCTCCGATCCGGCCGAAGCCGCCGCCGACGTCGCCCTGCGGCTGTGGACCCCCCGCGGCGCGTCCGTGGCCGCGGTGGTGCAGGTGTCGCCGGAGGTGCGCGACCTCACGGCGCGGCGCGTCCCCGCCGGGCCGCTGACCGGCGACTACCCCACCGGGCCGTGGGGCGCCGAGAGCCGCGCCTACCACCTGCACGTGCTGGTGCCGCCCGCGGAGGCCGGGCGGCGGATGCGGGCGGGCCGGGTGCGGCCGCTGCCCGCGGGCGCCGACCCGGGCCGCGCCGCCAGCGGCGACGTCCTCGCCGAATGGGCCGCCGATCCCGACCGGGCCGCGGCCGAGGACCCGGGCGTGGTCCGCCGCACCGGCCGGGCCGAGCTGTCGCGCGCCGTCCGGGAGGGGCTGCGGGCGCGGCGCGACGGCGACCACCACACGGCCACCGTCCGACTGGGGCGCGCGGTGGCACTGGCGCACGCCTGGCAGGACGAGGCCGCCGCCGAACTGCTCCACCGGGTCGTCGACGTCGTCGACGCGGCCGCAGGGACCGTCCGGCTGCGGTCGGCGCTCTCCCGGGCCGACGAGGCGGCGCTGGGAGCCCACTCGACCGCGACCGTGCGCACACGCGCGGGAAACCGCGAACCGGGGGCCGTGTGAGAGGAAGGAGAGGCCGATCATGCCGACGTGTCCGGCGGGGCACCTCTCGCCCGACCACGACCGATGCGACCTGTGCGGGCTGCCCATGCCCGCGCCGCCGACCGGGCGGCCCGGGCATGGGCAGCCCGACCCCGCACCCGACGAGCACTGCCCCGACTGCGGCGCCGAGCGCGCCGGCCGCTTCTGCGAGGCCTGCGGCCACGACTTCGCCGCCGCCGCCCGCACCGAGGCGTCGCCGCTGTCGCTGCCGGCCGGCCTGCGCGCCCGCGCCGCCGAGCACGCCGGCGCCGCCGGGCCCGCGGGCCCGGCCGCACCGCGCCCGGACGGCGCCGATGCGGCGCGCGCCCGGCCGACCTGGTGGGCGATCGTCTCCGCCGACCCCGCCTACTACCAGGCCATGGCCGACCTCGGACTGCTGGATCCCGCCGCCATCGCCTTCCCCGCGCACGCGCCGCTGCGCCGCGTGCCGCTGAACAGGCGGCGCGTGAGGATCGGCCGGCGCAGCCTCAGCCTGGGCATCCACCCGGAGATCGACCTGGCCGGTCCGCCCGAGGATCCGGCCGTGTCCCACGCCCACGCCACCCTGCTCGCGCTGCCCGACGGCGACTGGGCCCTGGTCGACGAGGGGTCCACCAACGGGACGACCCTCAACGGGACCGCCCGCCCCATCGCCCGTGACACGGAGGTGCCGCTGCATGAGGCCGACCGCATCTACGTCGGCGCCTGGACCGCCATCACCCTGCACCGGCAGACGGGGTGAGGGGCGTTGGTGAAGCGCAGCACCGAGGCCCCCGAGATCGCCGACCGGCTCGCCACCCGGGCCGCCGACCGGGCGCGCAGGCGCATGGGCCTGCCCCCGTGGGTGGGCCGCCCCGGTACCCGCGGCCGGCTGTGGCTGCTCAGCGCCCTGTGCCTGGTGCTTACGGGCGTCCTGTTCGCCGTCACCGGCTCGGCGATCTCCCGCGCGCGCGAGGGGCTGGAGGTGATCGGCCGTGGCGAGGGCCCGAAGGTGGTGGCCACCGCCGACCTGTACTTCGCCTTGAGCGACATGGACGCCCAGATGGCCAACGTGCTGCTGATGGGCTCGGAGCACTCCCTGGGCGACGGGCGCGAGTACGCCCTCATCCGCTACGAGCAGCGCCGCGCCGCCGCCACCGACGCGCTGCTGCACGCCGCCCAACTGGCCGCGGGCGATCCCGTGGAGGAGGAGAACGTCCGCGCGGTCATGGAGGGCATGAACCGCTACGAGAACCTGGTGGCCCAGGCGCGCCTGCTCAACGACGAGGCCGGCCGCCCCGCGGGCGAGCCGCCCGACGAGGTGGTCGAGCTGTACCGGAGGGCCGGCGAGCTGATGCGGCAGGACATCCTGCCCAAGGCCTACAACCTCACCCTGGACAGCGGCGCCACGGTCCGCAGCACCTACGAGGAGAACAGTGCCGCCGCGTCGGTGGGGACGGCCCTCGTCGCGGCCGCCGCGACCGCGCTGTTCGCGGCGCTCATCGCCCTCCAGCTCTTCCTGCGCAAGCGGTTCCGGCGCCGCTACAACCTCCCGCTGGCGGCGGCGACGGCCGGCGTGGTCGTCCTGGGCCTGGGCGCGATCGGCATGCTGGAGCAGCAGGCGGCGCTGTTGCGCACCGCCAAGGAGGACGGCCTCGCCTCGGTGCTGTCCCTGTCGCGGGCACACGCCATCAGCACCGGCATGAACGCCGACCAGAGCCGGTGGCTCATGGACCCCGGCCGTGCCCACACCTACGAGCAGAACTTTCTGGAGGACGCGGAGACGGTGCTGTTCCTGGTGCCTGAGAACGGCCACCTGCCCGGCGACCTGGAGAGCTACACCGGCGAAGTCGCCAAGGCGGTGCCAGACCCCACGGCCTACCCCGGCAAGACGCTCGGTCTGCTGGGCGAGGAGATCCGCCCCGGCGGCGTCGAGGGCCGGGAGGAGGTGCAACGCGAGACGCTGCGCTTCTACAGCGCCTACCTGGAGGCCGACCAGGAGATGCGCAAGCTGGCCGAGGAGGGCCGGATCGGTGCGGCCGTCGACGCGCACATGTCCGGGCAGGACTCGGTGGAGGATGTGTTCGACCGCTACGAGCGGTCCCTGGTCCAGTTGACCGCGCTGCACCGCAACACCTTCGACACCGCCGTCGCCGAAGCCGAGGCGGGCCTGCGCGGATGGGACGCGGCGCTGCTGGGGTCCTGCCTGGGCTTCGCGGCGCTGGTGGTGCTGGGCGTGCGGCCGCGGCTGGCGGAGTACCGCTGAGCGCGGGCGCGGGAGGGCGCGGTCGGTTCCCACAGCAGGTCCGGCAGGAGAGGAGGCGGGCGCCGATGGGACTGCGCCGGGTGGCCCTCGCCGCGGGGGCGGCCCTGGTCCTGGCCGGATCCGGGGCGTGCACCGAGGCGGTGGGGCGCCCCTCGATCGCGGACGCGACCCGCCTGGTGATCGGCGTCAAGGCCGACCAGCCCGGCCTGGGGCTGCGCACCGAGGACGGGGACTTCGCCGGGTTCGACGTGGACGTGGCCCTCTACATCGCCGAGGAGCTGGGCGTGCCCCGCAGCGGCGTGGAGTTCGTCGGCGTGACCTCGCAGGAGCGGGAGGACGTGCTCATCGACGGCGACGTGGACCTGGTGCTGGCCACCTACTCCATCACCCAGCTGCGCAAGACCGTCGTCGCCTTCGGCGGTCCCTACTACGTGGCGCGCCAGGACATCCTGGTCCGGGCGGGCGACACGACGGTGCGGAGCGTGGCCGACCTGGAGGGCAAGCTGCTGTGCCAAGGGGCGGGGTCCAACTCCGCCAACCGGGTGATCGAGGAGCGCGGCGTCGACGCCGTGCGGATCGAGCGCCCCAGCTACAGCGACTGCATCGACCTCCTGGCCGAGGGCGAGGTCGACGCCGTTTCCACCGACGACCTGATCCTGGCCGGTTACCTGGAGGCGGCCCCCGAGTCGTTCCACCTGGTCAACGCGCCTTTCACCAGCGAGAAGTACGGGGTGGGGATCGCCAAGGAGGACATCGCCGGCTGCGAGGCGGTCAACCGGGCCATCACCCGGATGTACCAGGACGGCACCGCGGCCTGGCTACTGCGCAAGTGGTTCGGCGACAGCGGTCTGGACGTCAACACCAGCGTCCCCCAGTTCGAGGGGTGCACGTGAGAGCGGTCGGCCGGAAGGAGGGACGGAGGGATCGGTCCCGCGATGGATCCATGGCGGCAAAAGGCGCGTAGCGTCTCGGTGGGCGCGCGCCGGTGACAGCGGGTGGAAACCGGGGAACGGACAGGCAGCGGGGGGCGTCGATGGGGAAGTGGACTCCGGCGGAAGGAGTGGAGCAGGGTGACGATCGTCGAGTTCCTCAACGCGCGCCTGGCGGAGGACGAGAACGCCGCGCATGCGGCGTCCCCGGGCACCGGCGGGCCCGAGCGCGCCCGCGCCGACGTCAGCGCCAAGCGCGGCATCGTCGAGGAGTACACCGCCACCTACCGCGAATGCATGGACACGCTGAACAACGGCGACAGGACCGCCGCCGACGAGGACGGCGCCTGGTCGGCGCTGCACGCCTGGCGCCGCGCCCTGGAGCACCTGGCCGCCGTCTACGCCGCCCACCCCGACTACGACCCCGCCTGGAAGGGCTGAAGACCCGACGGGTCACCCTGACGGCACCCGCCCGCGGTCGCCGCGCCCTCCGGTAGCGCCGATCCTGCCGCCGGCGCCGCTCTGGGCGGCGCGGCGGTAGCTGCGGGATCGGCGGGATTTCTGTGGTCCCCCGCTGCGTGTGGCCGCGGCCTCCGCCTCAGGCGCGGTCGGCGGCTCCCCCCTCCGGCCAGCGCCAGCCCCACGCCCACAGCGCGACCCACAGGCCCGGTGCCACCAGGACCGCTCCCATCAGCAGGTAGACCGGTTCGGCTGCGGCGAGCCGGCCCTGCAGCGATCCGCCGACCAGCAGCAGCAGGCTGAACAGCGCCGGCCACCAGGAGGTCCGGGCGGTCGCGGCGATCGCCCCCGCCGCTGCCGCCTGCACCGCGCCGAGGAACAGTACCGGCGCGACCGGTGCTCCGTAGGGCAGTGCGGCTTCTTGGGCCGGAGCCGCGGCGGCCCCGACCGAGACCGATTGCAGCAGTATGGCGGCGACCTGCACAAGCACGGTTATGCGCAGCGTCCACAGCGCGACGGGGCGCCACCCGCTGCGCAGCCGCGCCGCGAACGCGCTCCGCAGAGCGGGTGGGCGCAGTGCGGGCGCGGCCGCCGAGGGAGCGGCCGCCGCACCGGCCCGCGGCAGCGCGGACGCCGGCCGCGGCGCGGGCGGCCGTGGCAGCGGCGCCCGCTGCGGCGCGGCGGGCAGCGCGGGCCCGCGCGGGTCCGGAACCCGGACAGCGGGCGCCTGGACCGCAGCGGGGGCGGCCGCCGCACCGCCCCGGGGCGCGGATCGGGCCGACAGCGCGGCGCGGGCCCACCGCAGCGGGGCCGCCGCCGCTGACAGCGCCGAAAACGCGGACGGGGTCGAGGCGGGCGCGGTCGCCGGATGGCCGCGAAGACCCGGCGGGAACAGGCGCGCACCCTCGGCCGCGGGCGCCGGCACCGGCGCCCCCGCGGCGCGGGAGGCCGCGCGCCGTGCAGCCCGGCGGCCCGCTCGGCCGGCTGTGTCGGCTCCCATGAGGACCGCCCCTCGTGCCGTCGGCTCTTGGCAGCAGAGTCTGCCCGGTGCCGGATGGCGTGTCGTCCTGCAGCGGGCGGATCCGCCGCTACGCCGGGAAGCGCAGCACGCGCCCCGCCGGCTCACTCCGGCGCGGTACCCCCGCCGATTCGGGCGGTGCACACCCGGCCGGGCATGGACCGCGATCAGACGTCTTCTCCTGCCCGGCTGTGGCACCGATTACACATGCCAGTATCGGCCCTGATCGGCCGGGCTCCAAGGTGCGGCGCGAACGCGGGTCACAGTTCCAGCTCGTTGACCGCCAGCAGGTAGCCCTCGCTGTAGGTGGGGAACTGGAAGACGCCGTCGCGCAGCCGGTCGATGCCGATGCCCTCGCGGATCGCCAGCGCCGCGGTGTGGATCCATTCGCCCGCCAGCGGGGCCACCGCCCAGGCGCCCAGCAGCGTGCGGCGGGTGCGGTCGGCCACCACGCCCATCCGCCCGGCGGGGGAGGTGGCGTAGGTCCAAGGCCGGGCCAGCCCTCGCGGCAGGTCCACCTCCGCCGAAACCGGGTCGTAGCCCTGGGCGCGCGCCTGCTCCGCGGTCAGGCCCACCGCGGCGATCTCCGGGTCGGAGAAGACGACGCGCGGCACGCCGGTGTAGTCGGCGGTGCGCTCGCGGCCGAGGATGTTGGCCGCGACGATGCCGCCCTGGTACTTGGCGACATGGGTGAACAGCGCGGTACCGGTGACGTCGCCGACCGCCCACAGCCCCGGGGCCACCCGGCAGCGCTCGTCGACCTCCAGGCCCTTGGCCCCCGGACCGATCCCCACCTGCTCCAGGTCCAGATCCTCCAGGCGGGGGCGGCGCCCCGTGGCCATCAGCACCACGTCGCCGACCGCCTCGGTGCCGTCGTCCAGCTCCAGCACGCTGTCGCGGCCGCTGCGCCGCGCCCTGCGCGGGGAGGTCCCGGTGCGCACGTCGACTCCGTCGCCGCGCAGGTGCTCGGCCGCGAGCTCGCCCACACGCGGCTCCTCCCGGTCCATCAGCGCAGGGCCGCGCTGCACCAGCGTCACCGAGCACCCCATGCGCGCCAGGAACTGGCCCATTTCCACGCCCACGGCGCTGCCGCCGACGACCACCGCGCGGCCGGGGATCTCCTCGACCGTGGTCGCCTGCCGGTTGGTCCAGACCTCGATCTCCTCCAGCCCGTCGACGGGGGGAAGGGCCGCCGCCGACCCGGTCGCCACGATCACGTGGTCGGCGGTCAGCCGGTGCTCGTCCACCGCCACCTCCCACGGCTCGCGGCCGACGAAGCGCGCGGTGCCCTTGTAGACGTGCACGCCCTGGGAGCGGTAGCCCTCGACCTGCTTGGAATCGTCCAGATGGCGGATCATGGTGTCGCGGTAGTCGCGCATGGCCGCCCAGTCGGGAGCAGGCGCGTCCAGCCCGGCCACCCCGGCGGCGCCCGCGGCGGCCTCCAGAGGACGCAGCAGGGTCTTGGAGGGGATGCAGGCCCAGTAGCCGCACTCGCCGCCGATGAGTTCGCGTTCGACGACGGCGACGCGCTTGCCGTTCTGGACGAGCTGGGTCGCGGCCACCTCGCCGCCCGGCCCCATGCCGATGACGACGGCGTCGTACTGCGCGTCCATGTGCACACTCCCTGTCCTCGCCGGTGCGGCCCGCGCACGGGACGCGCTTGCGGATCCGCCGCGGACGGGGCGGCTCCTCGTCCGGTATGCCACGATCGGCGCACCTGACGGCGCCCGGCGCGCCGTGCGGGCGGAAGTTCCAGTATCCCTTAGTCGTTGTCAGGCGCCCTCCGGGAGCCACGTGGGGCGGTCACCACTGAGTTGCGGCAATGGGTGCGCTTCGCGTAGCGCGGCCCGCCCGCCCGTCAGCCCGCCGCCACCCCAACGGAGACGCTTCGCGTCACGTGCCCGCCCGTCAGCCCGCCGCCACCCCAACGGAGGCGCTGCGCGTCACGTGCCCGCCCGTCAGCCCGCCGCCACCCCAACGGAGACGCTTCGCGTCACGTGCCCGCCCGTCAGCCCGCCGCCACCATTCGCGCATCGCAGCCCCATTGCCGCAGCCGACCCCCTGTACGACCGCAGGTGTGGAACGCTTCGGGCGGGAAGCGTGCATCATTCCGGGTAGGAGTGTGCTCCGGTGGCGCGGGGCCGGCGCGGCTGAGCCCGGCACCGGCCCGCGGCAGGCCGCACCACACCGAAAACGGACATGCGAGGAGCGAAACCGATGCCCGACACGACCGCGACCGACCGCGCGCGCCCGGACCGCCTTCCCCAGTGGGCGGCGCTGGGCGAGCATCGCGCGAAGCTCGGGGAGGCGCACCTGCGGGACCTGTTCGCCGCCGACCCCGAACGCGGCGGCCGGTACACCGTGCAGGTCGGCGACCTCCACGTGGACTACTCCAAGCACCTCGTGACCGACGAGACGCTGCGGCTCCTGCGCGACCTGGCCGAGGCCGCCGACGTGGCGGGGCTGCGCGACGCCATGTTCCGCGGCGAGCGCATCAACAACACGGAGAACCGCGCGGTCCTGCACACCGCCCTGCGCGCGCCGCGGGACGCCGTCGTCGAGGTCGACGGCGAGAACGTGGTGCCCAAGGTGCACGAGGTGCTGGACCGCATGGCCGACTTCGCCGAGCGGGTGCGCTCCGGCCGGTGGGTGGGGCACCGCGGCGACCCCATCACCCACGTCGTCAACATCGGGATCGGCGGCTCCGACCTCGGCCCCGCCATGGCGTACGAGGCCCTGCTGCCCTTCACCGAGCCCGAGCTGGAGGGGGAGGCGGGCATCGAGGTCCGCTTCGTCTCCAACGTCGACGGCGCCGACCTGCACGAGACCCTGCGCGGCCTGGACCCGGCGACCACCTTGTTCATCGTCTCGTCCAAGACCTTCACCACGGTCGAGACCATCACCAACGCCACTTCCGCGCGCGCCTGGCTGCTGTCGGGGCTCGACGGCGACGTCTCGGCCGTCGCCCGGCACTTCGCGGCGGTCTCCACCAACGCCGACAAGGTCGCCGAGTTCGGCATCGACACCGCCAACATGTTCGAGTTCTGGGACTGGGTGGGCGGCCGCTACTCGCTCGACTCGGCGATCGGGCTGTCGCTGATGGTCGCCATCGGGCCGGAGCGCTTCCGCGAGATGCTGCAGGGGTTCCGGACGGTCGACGAGCACTTCCGCACCGCGCCGATCGAGGCGAACGCGCCGATGCTGATGGGGCTGCTGGGCATCTGGTACGGCGCCTTCCACGGGGCCCAGTCGCATGCGGTGCTGCCCTACAGCCACTACCTCGCCCGCTTTCCCGATTACCTCCAGCAGTTGGAGATGGAGTCCAACGGCAAGTCGGTCGACCGCGCGGGACGTCCCGTCACCTGGCCCACCGCGCCCGTCGTGTGGGGCACCCCCGGCACGAACGGGCAGCACGCCTACTTCCAGCTGCTGCACCAGGGCACCCAGCTCGTGCCGGCCGACCTGATCGGGTTCGCGCGCCCGGTGCCCGGCATGACCGCGGAACTGCTGGCCCAGCACGACCTGCTGATGGCCAACATGTTCGCCCAGGGCCAGGCGCTGGCGTTCGGCAAGACCTCGGCTGAGGTCGTCGGCGAGGGGGCGGCGCCCGAGCAGGTGCCGCACCGCACGTTCGCCGGCGACCGCCCCACCACCACGATCCTCGCGCCCGAGCTGACGCCTGCGGTGCTGGGGCAGCTCATCGCCCTCTACGAGCACAAGGTGTTCGTGCAGGGTGCGGTCTGGAACATCGACTCCTTCGACCAGTGGGGCGTCGAGCTGGGCAAGGTGCTGGCCAAGCGCATCGAACCCGCCTTGACCGAGGGGGCCGAGGTGCCCGGTCTCGACTCCTCGACAGCGGCGCTGGTGAGCCGCTACCGGGCGCTGAACGGGTGACCGCGCGGTCGGCAGCCATCCTTTGCTCCCGGGCCTGCGCACCGCGGGGCCGGGAGCGGGGGGACCGGGAGCTGTGCGGCGCGGAGCGCCGCTGAGAGCAGGGGAACCGAGCAGACGCCGGACCGAGACGAGGAAGGGAGCCGCGTGGGGGGACTGCTGCTGATCCGCCACGGCCAGACCGAGTGGAGCACCGCGCGCAGACACACCGGGCTCACCGACGTGCCGCTGACCGAGGAGGGCGAGGAGCAGGCGCGCCGGCTGCGGCCGCTGCTCGCCTCCTACCCGTTGTCGCGCGTCCTGGCGAGCCCACTGCAGCGGGCCCTGCGCACGGCCGAGCTGATCGGGCTGGAGGGGATCGAGACCGATCCCGACCTGAAGGAGTGGGACTACGGCGGTTACGAGGGCCGTACCACCGCGGAGGTGCAGCAGGAGCGGCCCGGCTGGTACGTCTGGCGCGACGGTGTGGTGCCGGGCGACGCCGACCACCCCGGCGAAAGCGTCGAGCAGGTCGGTGCCCGTGCCGACCGCGTACTGGAGCGGCTGCGCCCGATCCTGGACGACCCGGACGCCCACGACGCCGCGCTGGTCGCCCACGGACATTTCCTGCGCGTCCTGACGGCTCGCCGCCTGGGCCTCCCTCCGGATCGCGGCGCGCTGTTCCGCCTGGAAACGGCCGCGACGGCCCGCCTCGGCCGGGAACACGGCCGCCCGGTCCTCACCGACTGGAACGCGGTGCCGCAGCGGAGGTAGCGCCCGGCGGGGAGGAGAAGACTTCGGCGCCCGCGGGCGGCCCGAGTCGGCACGCGTTCGCGCCGGCGGCCCGCCGCGGGCGCGAACGCGCCTGAGACCTGCTACGTGCGCTCGGCGGCAGGGAGAGGCACGTGGCGCGCAGCGCCGCCGCCGGTGTGGCCGTGGGCCGACGGGCGGGCGGACCGCGTTCCGCGGTGGGCGACCGTCGCCGCGTCCTCGGCGGGTTCCGGTCCCGACGGCTCGCGGCGGGTTCCGCACCGCCGCCGCGCAAGCACAGGTCCCGGCGGTTCCCCGGCGGCTCGTCCGCCCGTCACTCGGCCTCTTCCTCCCACGGCAGCCAGGCGTGCAGGTGGAAGCCGCCCGAGCCGCCCGGACCGTAGCCGAGGCGTCCGCCGGCGAGGGAGACGCGTTCGGCGAGGCCGACGAGCCCTTGGCCGCCGATGGGAGGTCCCGCCGTCTCCTCGGCGGATTCCGGTGGTGCCGCTTCGCCCTCCCTCATTGGATCGAAACTCGGGCCTGGCGGTTGCGACGAGTCACCGGCGCCGCTCCGCCCCCTCCGGCCGCTCTCCGGTCTCTCCAGCGGGGCCGCGCCGGCCGGCCCGCCGGTCCCCCCGCGATCGCCGGCGGACGGCCGCGGCGGCTCGCCCGTCCCCGGCGTCTCCGCCGCGTTGCTCCCGGCGGGCGGCGCATCGTTGCCGACCTCCACCGACAAGCCGTCCCCGGGTGCGCCTCGCATGCCGACCCGGACCCGCGCGCCGGGCGCGTGCCTGCGGGCGTTGGTCAGCCCTTCCTGCACGATCCGGTAGGCCGTGCGCCCGGTCGTGTCGGGTGCCCGGCCCGCCACCTCCTCGTGCAGCTCCACGCGCATCCCGGCCGCCGCCGACTCCGCGACCAGGCCGCGGACGTCGGCCAGCGTCGGCTGCGGGAGCTCGCCGACGGGAGCGCGCAGCACGCCGATGACCTCGCGCAGGTCCTGCAGCGCCCGGTGCGCGCTGTCCCGGATCACCGCGGCGGCGCGGGCGACCTCCGCGGCCGGGGCGTCGGGCCGGTATTCCAGGGCGCCGGCGTGCACGCTCAGCAGCGACAACCGGTGCCCGAGCACGTCGTGCATCTCGCGCGCGATCTGCTCCCGCGCGCGCAGTTGCGCCTGCTCGGCGCGCAGCCGGGCCTCGGACTCGGCCCGCGCCGCCCGCTCCTGCAACGACAGCACGAGCTGGCGGCGGTGCCGGACCATCGCGCCCCACCCCAGCACGGCCGCGACCATCACCGCCGTGAACGCGGTGATCCACTGCAGTTCGCCGTCGTCCGGCCGGCGCTGCGGGGAGGCGAGCAGGCTGAACAGGGCGAAGTAGACCATCTGCCCGGCCACCGTGGCGACGCCGCAGAGGGCGGACGTCCGTGCGGAGCGGTGGACGGCGACAGTGAACAGCGCGACGAGTTGGGCGCCGTCGGCCAGCGCGGCGTAGGCAGACAGCGGTATGAGCCCCAGCGACAGCCCCACCGGCCAGCGCCGCCGCAGCCACACCGCCGCGCAGGCGGCCGCGCAGACGACCTGCTCGCGCAGCAATGCCGTCTCGGTGACCTCGGGGTCCTCGGACAGCGCCACAGCCCAGGCGAGCCCGTATCCCACCGCCGCAAGGAACAGGCCGATGTCGACGGCCCACTCGCGCGGCCCGCGCCTGCGGCGGGGACCCGCGGGTGCCGCGGTACGGACAGAAGCCGGCGCGCCCTCCATGGGACCGAACCTACTCGCCGATCCCCCTCCGGCGCCGTCCCGCGGTCCCGGCGCCGACCTGCGTCGCCGCGGCGGATACTTTCGGCTGACGCCGCCCCGGCGATCCGATACCGAAGTCGCGGTGCCGGATACCGGCGGCCGACGCGCCGGAGCGCCCGCGCGGCCTAGCGTCGAGACATGGCACGGATCGCGCGACTCGCCTGCTCGGCCGCGGGCCTGGTGCTCTGCCTCCAGGGTGCCGCGGGACTCGCCGGGGAGCTGGGCGCGGGAGTGTGGCGCTGGGCCGAGCGGATCTCGGTCCTGGGACGGCTGCCGTGGCTCACCGACTACGCGGTCTTCGCCAACGCGTCGCTGCTGATAGCCGGAGCCGCGGTGCTGGTGGCCGCGGCGCGGATCCGCGGCCGCTGACCGCTATCGGCCCCGGTGCCCCGCCACGGCGGGCCAGGCCGTCGACTGGAGGAGTTTCGGACACGCAATGGCTGAGGAGCGAGCTGGCATGAAACAGGATGCGTCGGCACCCGGCGGGGCGACCGTCGTCGCGCCGCGCAAGGGCGAGCGCGTCCTGGTGTGGGGTGGGCTGCCGCTGCTGGGCGGCGTACTCGGCGCCCTGCTGAAGAGCCTGGCCGACTGGGTTGTGACCTGGCCCTGGGCGCCGTTCGAGGGCCCGGCGCAGCTGCTCGCCTCGTTGCCCGACCTGCCCACGCGCATCGGCGGCGCCGTGGTCGGCCTGGTGGCGGGGGCGGTGCTGGCCGCCATCGCCGAGAGCGAGTCCGTCACGGTGACGGTCGACGATGACGGGACGGCGATCGAGCGCGGCGAGCGGCGGGTGTGGTTTTCCCGGTCGCAGGTCAGTGCCGTTTTCAAGGACCGCAAGCGGCTGGTGGCGCTGGGACCGGGGACCGAGGAGCTGGCCGGACAGGAGACCGACCTGGACGCGCGCCGGCTGGCCGCCGCCTTCCGGGCACACGGCTATCCCTGGCACGAGGGCGGCGACCCCTGCGCCGCGGAGTACCGGCGGTGGGTCGAGGGTGTGCCGGACCTGTCCGCGAACGAGCACGCGCTGCTCGCGGCACGGGCGCGGGCGCTGCGCAAGGACGGCTCGGAGAGCGCCCAGGACGCCGAGGCGCTGCGTGCGGAACTCGGTAGGCTCGGGCTGGTGGTGCGCGACGAGCGCAAGAGCCAGTACTGGCGCCGCACCCGGCCCGCAGACGGCTCAGACGAGTGAGGCGGCGCGGGTCGGCCGGTGCCGCGCCGGTCTTACAACCACCGCCGCGCCACGCCGACGACAACCGGCGCCGCCTCCGAGCACGGCGCTGTCGGGGGCGCAGGCCCAGGGAGGCCGGGACGGATTCTTCCCCGCTAGCGGCGCCCCCACCCGTGGACGGCGCGCGATAGGCGGCGGCCCAGCAGCAGGTAGCCGAACAGGGCGCCCGTGGTGTTCAGGATGACGTCGTCGATGTCGAAGGCCCTCCCGGTGATGAGCGTGCCCTGCACGACCTCCACGAGCAGCATCGCCACCGCCGTCAGCACGACGGTGCGCAGAATGCGGCGGAAGCCGGGATACAGCACGGGCAGCAGGACGCCGAACGGCACACCCAGCAGGACGTTGCCGCCGACCTGCTGGATGGCGACCCGGGCCGGGGCGTCCAGGTAGAAGCGCAGCGACCAGCCGGGCTGCAGGTTGGTGTGGGTCTCGCCGACCGCGCCGGGCACGGGCGTCAGGGTGAGCCGGGCCAGCACCGCGGCGAAGGCGACCATCACCGCGAACGCGGCGAGGATGGCGAGCGCGCGCAGCAGGAAGAAGCCGAACCGGCGCAGCGGGCCGCCTCTCGTGCCGGCGCTCGCGGACCGCCGGGAGGCGCCGGATCCGCCGGTCGGCCCCTGCGCGGTCTCGACCGTGGTGGCGGCATCGGCGCTCTCGGCCGAACCGGTCGCATCCGCGGCCTCGGTGCCGGGCGGGCCCCCGGCGGAGTCGCCGCCCCGTCCGTCGGATCGCTCGGCCACATCACCCCCAGGGGTCTTCGGGGCCTCCTCGGACCAAGGTCAATGGGTACCGCATGTTCCCGGCCCTGGGAATGCCCCCGGCGGTCACAGTCGGCTGCCCAACCCCCGCAGTCGGTCCGCGGGCGGCCGCCGCTGCCGGTGGCCGCCCGCCCGGATCCGTCCTTCGGTGCCTCGCCCGGTCGCGCTCGGCGTGCCGGGCCCGCAGCCGGTTCAGGAGGAGGCGAGGTAGGAGGCGCAGCTCTCCAGCAGGTACTCCGTGCCCTGCCGGGAGATCTTCGCGGTCTTGGGGCTGTCGCAGACCTGGTGGACGGTGATGGCGCTGCGGCCGTTCCCCAGGTCGGTGAAGTCCATGGTCATCCGCTGCGGCTCCAGGCCGGCCGAGTCGGCGGCGCCCATGGTCTCGACCAGGCGGCGGTGCTCGACGACCTCCTCGTAGGTGCCGCTGACGGGGTGCACGTCGCCGGTGGGCGTCTTGATGTCGGCGCGGAACTCGCCGCCGGGGCGCACGTCCAGCACGATCGACTCGGGGACCGCGTTGAAGACCTTCGCGAACGCCTCCGGCTCGGTCCAGGCGGCCCACAGCGCGCTGACGGGACCGTCGAACTCGCGGCTGACGGTGTAGCTGTTCTCCTGGGCTTCGGTGCTGCGGGTGTCGGCCATGGCCGTCTCCTTCGGTCTACGCGGCCGCGCCGCGTTCAGTGGGACACCAACATAGACCGCGGAGGAGTCGGGATCTCATCGCCGAGTCGGGAAAATTCGGATCCCGATCCCCATCCCCGCCGCAGCGAGGCAGCCGCAGCCGACCGTCCGGGAGGCCGTTCACCCGAAAACCGCAGGTAAATGCGCTCCCGGGAGCCGACTGCCGGGCGGTTGCCGCGGACTGTCGGGCCGCAACGCAAGGTGGGCCGCCATCCCGCCGACCGGCGTCCCGGCGCCTATGCGCCGTCGCCGACCCCCTTCATGAGGTCGGCCAACCGCTCCGGGTCGGCGAGGGCGGAGCCGACGGCGACGACGTCGGCTCCCGCGTCCAGGTGCGCGGCGGCGTTGTCGGCGCCGATGCCTCCCGTGGCCACGACCCGCAGGTCGGGGAACGGTCCGCGCATCGCCGCGATCCACTCCGCGCCCAGCGGCGCGGCGGGGAACACCTTCACCCACCGGTGGCCGTGCCGCAGCACCCGCTGGATCTCGGTGGCCGTCGCGGCCCCCGGCAGGTGCGCCAGGCCCGCCGCCAGCGAGGCGTCGGAGACCTCGGCGTCGAAGCCCGGGGCGACTGTGAAGACCGCGCCCGCCTCTCGGGCGGCCTGGACGTGGTCCGCGCAGACCACCGTTCCGGCGCCGACGAGCCGGCCGCGTGCGGCGCCCGCCGCGGCCACCGCGCGCAGCGTCTCCACGGCCTCGGGCGTCTGCACGGGCACCTCCACCGCCGTCACGCCCAGGTCCCAGGCCCGCTCGGCGAGTTCGAGGGTGCGCTCGCGCGACATGCCGCGCAGGATGGCCATCACCCGGCACCGGGCGAACAACTCGTCGAACAGCGTGTCGTCGCTCACCGGATTCCCGCCTTCCTGCTGTACCGCCTGCGCTCGCACCATGCTTGCACACGGAACTTCACCGGCCCGGCGCCCCTCCGTCGGGGGACCGGGCCGGTACGCGGCCGGGTCCGGCCGCGGGGCTAGCGCAGGCGCGGCAGGTAGGGGCCGGGGTGCCGGAGCGCGATGACCGTGCCGCGGGTGACCGCCTCCTTCAGCACCGCCGAGGACCGGCCGGTGAGCGCTGCCCGCACGGGGGCGTCGTTCGCCCGCAGGAACTGGCTGACGCCGTCGCGGCGGCCCAGGCTGATGTGCACCGCGACGTAGCGGAGCCGCACCGGGCGGGGCGTGCGCCCGCGCACGACGTCGGCGACCACCTCCCCGGCCTGCAAGCCCATCGGCAGCCCGGTCTGGCAGGTCATCCGCGACACGCCGCCCCGCGTAGCCGCCGCGGCGGCATCCCCCACGCCGATGACATCGGGGTGCGAGACCGACCGCAGGGCCTCGTCGACGAGCATGCGGCCGCCGCCGTCCACGGCCAGGCCCGCTTCGGCGGCGAGCGGGTGGACCCGGAAGCCCGCCGTCCACACCAGCGTGTCGAAGCCGACGGCCTCGCCCCCGTCGAGCAGCGCCCGACCCGCCTCCACGGCGCTGACCGGGGCGTGCTCCCGCACCGACACCCCCAGGCGCCGCAGTGATCGGCGCAGGTGTCGCAGGGAGCGCGGCGGCAGCCAGTCGCCGACGGTCCCCGCCGACAGCAGTTCGACCCGGGCCCGGGGGTAGGACTCGGCCAGCTCGGCGGCCGCCTCCAGGCCGGTCAGCCCGGCGCCGGCCACGACGATCCGGTGGCGCGCGGCTGCGCCCGCGGCGGTGCCGCGGGCTGCCGGGCCGCCGCTTTCCGGCTCGGCGGCGGCTCCTGCGCCTTGGAGGGCCGGGACGGGCTCGGACAGGGGAGCCGGGGCGCCGGCACCGCCGGGGCGGCCCGCGAGCCGCTCGGCGAGGTGGTCGCGCAGTCGGTCGGCCTGCCGGGCATCGGCGACCGCGAACGCGTGCTCCTCAACGCCCGGCACGCCGCGGGTGTCCCAGGAGCTGCCCAGGGCGTAGACGAGGGTGTCGTAGTGGATGCGTCCGGGCCTGCCGTCGACCGCCCCCTTCAGCCGCACGGTGCGCGATTCCGGGTCGATCCCCGTGACCTCGGCGAAGACCGGCTCGATGCCGGTCCCGTCCAGCAGGTCGGTGATGCGGATGTCCCGCATGCGCTGACCGGCGGCGGTCTGGTGCAGGCGGGTGCGCTCGACGAAGTGCTCGGCGGCGTTGACCAGGGTGATCCGGGCCGGGGCGGCGCGCAGCCGCCGGGCCGCGCGCTTGGCGGCGGACAGGCCGGCGAATCCCGCGCCCAGGACGACGATGCGGTGGCGGTGGTCTGACATGGTTCCCTCTTTCCGCGTCCCTGTCTGTGGTGGTCCGCGAAGGTTGAACCGGTATCGCGCACGAGCCGTGACACCGGTGCAGGGTGATGCGCGCCACACCTCGCCGCCGGTCCGCGCCGACCGTGCCGGCGAGGGCTCGGCGGCGGAACGGTCAGCCCGTCTGGCCTCGCAGGAACGCCAGTTTCTCCGGAGACAGCACGACGCGCACCCCCGAGACCCGCTCGTCCGGCACCGTCTCCAGCCACAGGACGCCGATCAGTTCGCCGCCTATGCGGAGCACCGCCGCGGCTTCGCCGTTGACGGGCCTGATCTCGGCTTCGATTCCCGCCGCCTGCGGGGTCGTGGTGACTCCGGCGACGAAGCGCACCACCTTTCCGCGGCCGGCGATCGGGTGGACTGCGGCGCGGACACGGCCGCCGCCGTCGGTCCAGGCGACGGCGTCCTCGGCGAGTAGGCGCTCCAGCGCCGCCACGTCGCCCTCCACGGCGGCGGCGAAGAACCGCTCGAGGATCCGCCGCTGCTGCGCGGTGTCGGGGGTGAAGCGGCGCCGGGGCGTGCCGACGTGCTCGCGGGCGCGCCGCAGCAGTTGGCGGGAGTGCTCCTCGTCGACATCGAGCAGGTCGGCGATCTCGCGGTGGGTGTGGCCGAAGGCTTCGCGCAGCACGAAAACGGCGCGCTCGGGCGGGGTGAGCCGTTCGAGCATGACCAGCACGCCCACCGACACGGAGTCGCGCTGCTCCGCGGTCTCCATCGGGCCCAGCGCGCCCTCGTCGGTCAGCACGGGTTCGGGAAGCCATGGGCCGATGTAACTCTCCCGGGTGGCCCGCGCGGAGGCGAGCCGGTTCAGGCAGAGGTTGGTGACGACCTTGGTCAGCCAGGCCGCGGGCACCCGCACGGCGGAGCTGTCGGCGGCGTTCCAGCGCAGGAACGCGTCCTGCACCGCGTCCTCGGCCTCGGCGGCCGAGCCGAGCAGGCGGTAGGCCAGGCCGAGCAGCCGGGGGCGCTCCGCGGCGAACACTTCGGCTGCGGCTGCGGCTGCGGCTGCGGCTGCGGCCGCGGCCGGCGCCGGTTCGGGCCGCGGGTCGGAATCCGGTCGTGATGAGGCCACACGACGATGCTAAGCCGCTCCCGGTCGCCTTAGCCGATCGCGAGGTCCGGGTCGGCGCGCTTCAGCGCAGCGGGTGCCGCTCTCGGCGCAGACGGCCCAGGCGCGGTACGAACCGGCCGGTCGCGGCGGCGTAGTCGCGGTAGGCGTCGCCGTGGACCCGCAGCAGATAGGGCTCCTCGACCAGTCGGACCTGGGCCTGGACCGCGGTGACGGCGAGGAGCAGCCCGGCCGCCGCGACCACGTTCGGAACGAGCAGCAGCAGGCCGGCGAAGGCGGCCGCGACGAGGGTGTAGACGGGGTTGCGCACCAGGCGGAACGGTCCGCCGGTGACCAGCCGAGTGCGTTCGCCGGTGTCGACACCCATCCGCCACGAGGCGCCCATCGCCCCTTGGGCGAGGGGGACGGCGACCAGCAGGAGCGTCAGCAGCGCGATCCCGGCGGCGGCCGCGACACCGGATTCGAACAGGGGATCCGCCCCGAGAAGCGCCGCGACGGGCGCCGCGAACCCGACCGCGAGCGCCGCGGCGAAGGCGAGATCCACCCACCACTGCGCACTCCCGGCCGGCGCACCGACGCGCAGCCCGGTGTCACCGGTCCTGCGGTAGTGCCGCCACACCTGCCCGCCGAACGCCACGGCCAGCAGGACGACGAAGTAGCCCAGTGCGATCCAGGCAGCCATGGGAGCCGTCCGATCTCTATACAGGGGTTGGTGTATCCACGTTAGAGTGGATCACAGCGGGCTCCGCCCGGCAATGGGGGAGAGGGTGCTCCGGGGGCGGGGCGGTGGACGGGAGCGACGCGGTGGATGGACGGTCGCCGCATCGGCAGCCACCGGACCCTTTCAGCGCCCCCCGGCCTTTCCGCCGGCTCGGGGGTTCGGCGCCGGGCGGACCGGTTCCACCGCAGGGGTCCGCATGTGCTCGTAGACGACGCTGGTCTCGACGTCGGCCACCTCCGGCCGCTCGGTGAGCCGGTCGATGACGAACGCGTAGAGCCCGTCGGTGTTCGGTACCGCGACGTGGATCAGGAAGTCCTTGCTGCCCGACGTCACGAAGACGCCCACGGTCTCGGGGAGGCGGGCCACCCACTCGCGGAACAGTTCGATGTTGCGCCGCGACGGCGGCCGGATGCGCACGGCGATCATCGCCTGGACGCCGCGACCGATCGCCTCAAGGTCCACCTCCGCCCGGTAGCCGCGCAGCACGCCGCGCTCGCGCAGTGACCGCACCCGCTCCAGCGAGGTGGAGGGCGCGACGCCGACCGCCGCCGCGAGGTCGCGGTTGGTGCGCCGGGCATCCTTCTGCAGTTCCCGCAGAATCGCCCGGTCGAGTTCGTCGAGATCCACCGTTTCCGCCCTCCTGCCGAACGAAGTTCGGCGGTGCTTTCCTCACCGCGCACGTATGACTAGCTTCATGCATAGTACGCGTACGTCGCACACCGACCACCCTCCGCGCACCGCAGCAGCGGCGCCCGACGCCGAGGAAGACGTATGACCGACCAGCTCACCCGACCCGACCCGGTGGACACGAGCCCCTTCCGCCTCGAACCCGGCGACATCGACATCGACACCCCCACCCGGAACCTGCGCGTGAAGTGGGTGATGGTGATCGATCCCGACATCGGTCCCGGCGCCGCCGCCAACACCGCGAGCTGCCTGGCCGCGGCCGTGGGCCGCGAAGTGCCCGAGCTGATCGGTCCCGGGGGCGCGGACGCCTCCGGCGGCGTGCACCGGGGACTGCCGTGGACGGGCTGCACCATCCTGGCCGGCGACGCCGCCACGGTGCGCTCCGTCCGCGACAATGCGGTGGCCAAGTCCGCCCTGCTCGTGGTGGACATGCCCATGCTCGCCCAGGTCTGTCGGGTCTACGGCGGCTACCTCGACGCACTCGCGGACACCGGGGCCGAGGAGATCCGCTACAACGGCGTCGCCCTGGTCGGTCCGCGCAACAAGGTGGACAAGCTCGTCGGCCGCCTGCCCCTGCTCCGGTGAGTCGCGGCGGCCGTCCCGCGCCGCACGGGAAGGGGGAGGGCCGCGGCCCTCCCCCCGGTCCGGGACGGTGATCAGTCCAGGATCTCGGTGACCGTCCCCGCCGCCACCGTCCTGCCGCCCTCGCGCATCGCGAAGCCCAGCCCCGGTCGCATGGCCAGGGCGGTGCCCAGCTCGACCTCCACCTCCACGGTCTCGCCGGGGTGGGCGACCGCGGGCGCGGCGCGCAGCACCAGCCGGCCCGGCGCGTCGGCCGTACGCAGGTAGAACTGCGGCCGGTAGCCGTCGCCGACGGCGGTGTGCCGCCCGCCCTCCTCGGCGGTCAGCAGGGAGATCCGGGCGGCGAAGCGCCGATGGGCCGTCTGGGTGCCCACGGCCGCCAGCACCTGCCCGCGCCGCACCTGGTCGCGGCGTACGCCGCGCAGCAGCAGCGCGGCGTTGTCGCCGGCCTCCCCGCGCTCCATCGTCTTGCCGAAGGTCTCCACACCGGTGACCACGGCGGTGAAGCCCGGACCGGCGCCGACCGCCTCGACGGTGTCCCCGACCGCCACCGTGCCCTGCTCGATGGAGCCGGTGACGACGGTGCCGCGGCCCGTCACCGTCAACCCGCCCTCCACCGGAAGCAGGAACGGGGCGCCGGTGTAGCGCTGCGGTACCGGCACGTGCTCGTCGACGGCCCGGAGCAGCTCGCGGACCGCCGCCGTCCACTCCGGGTCGCCCCCCAGGGCGCGCAGCCCCGAGACGCGCACGACGGGCGGGTCCGGGTAGCCGTGCTCGGCGAGCAGCTCGCGCACCTCCAGCTCGACGAGGTCGGCCAGCTCCGGGTCGGCGCCGTCGGCCTTGTTCAGCGCCACGACGACGTGCCCGACACCCACCCGCCTGGCGAGCAGCACGTGCTCGCGGGTCTGCGGCATGACGCCCTCGTGCGCCGAGACGACCAGGATCGCGCCGTCGAGCTGGGCCGCCCCGGTGAGCATGTTCTTCACGTAGTCGGCGTGTCCGGGCATGTCGACATGCGCGTAGTGCCGGGTGGCGGTCTCGTACTCGACGTGGGCGATGCTGATGGTGATGCCGCGCGCGGCCTCCTCGCGCGCCCTGTCGATCCGGTCGAAGGGCACGTAGTCGGCTCCCGCCGACTCGCTGAGGACCTTGGTGATGGCGGCGGTCAGCGTGGTCTTGCCGTGGTCGACGTGGCCCATCGTGCCGATGTTGATGTGCGGTTTGGTCCGCACGTAGGCCTGCTTGGCCATGGTGGTTCCCTCGATGCTCGCTGCGGAAGCGGCCCGCGCCGTGCCCACCCCCTCCCACCGGGCCGCAGGGGACGGGGCGGGAAGGGGTCAGCGCTCGGCGCCGTCGAACAGGTCGCGCAGCGAGATCGCGGTCCGGACCCGCGCACGCTCCGCCGCGCCCGCGGTCGCGGGCGTCTGCGGAGCGGCGTGGCGGAACATGCCTGCCATCGTCCGCCTGCGCCCGCTGTGCGGCAACCGGTTTTTCCGGTCGGGGCGCGGAGCGGGCGGCGGGCGCGGCGACGGCGGCGCCGTCAGTTGTGCGGGCCGGGCGTGACCGGTGACAGGCTGGTGCCGCGGATCTCGGGGTTGGCGCAGGCGTACTGGTGCTCGCCCATGCCCTTGTAGGAGCCGGCGCCCTCGCCGACGAAGTACTCGATGCCGGCGACCTCGGTGGGCTCGCAGTCGGCGGGGTCGTAGTTGCCGGGGTTGGCGTGGAACAGCCGGAATTCGGCGGCGTCGCCCTCGGCCAGCACGAACGGCTCGCCGGGCTCGCCGCGCTGGCGCGCCCACGAACCGACCTGCTCGCCGTCGCCGTCGACCCAGCGCACCTCCAGCGACCCCGGTATCAGGCAGGCGCCGTCGCCGTCGGAGATGCGCACGAGCGCGAAGTCGACGACCATGGTGCCCGCCGCCGCGCCGCGGTCGTTCTCGATCAGCTTGAGGTGGTGCGAACCGCAGGCGGGTACGGTCGCGGCGCCCGCGGACGCGGGGGTGCCGGCTGCCGCGAGCGGCGCTCCCAGCAGGAGGGCGGGCAGTGCCGCCCCCGCTACGGCCGCTGTGCGCAGAGCGTGTGCGGTGGTGGTCGTCGAGGTGAAGACTGACATGGGTCCTCCTTCGCGGATGCCCCGTGCGGGTCATCCTGGTGTCACCATGTGTGATACGGGCGCCGGGGAGGGGGTTCGGTGGAACGGAGCCGAGTACCGGCCTGAAGCGGACATCGCCGCAGGTAAACCCGGATGCGGTGGTGAGCGCCGCTGCGCCTCGGGAACCGGCCGGGACCGGACCGGGCCGCTCGGGTGCTCGTCACGGCTGGAGCAGCGACAACTGCTCGCCGCGAGTGCCGGGTGCCGCGGGGGCCTCGGGCGGGGCGGGTCGGTGGCGCGGTATGTCGTCGCCGCCGGGGCGCAGGAGGCCGTGGCGGCGGGCGGCGTCGCGGACGCGGGCGGAGACCAGGTCGCGGTAGGGCTTGGGCGCGTAGGCGCCGCGGCGGTAGAGATCGCGGTACCGCGGCACCAGCCGGGGGTGTTCGCGGGCCAGCCACTGCATGTACCACTCCCGAGCACCGGGGCGCAGGTGCAGCAGGATGGGTGTGAGGCTCGTGGCGCCGGCCTCGGCGATCGCGGCGACCGTGGCCTCGATCTGTTCTGCGGAGTCGGTCAGGCCGGGCAGGATCGGCGCCATCAGCACGGAGCAGTCCAACCCGCGGTCGGCGCAGCGCCGGACGACGTCCAGGCGCGCGGCCGGGCGCGGAGTGCCGGGCTCGACGGAGCGCCACACGGCTTCGTCGAGGGAGCCCACCGAGACCGCCAGGCCGACGTCGGTGACACGGGCGGCCTCTTCCAGCAGGTCGAGGTCGCGCAGGATCAGCCGCCCCTTGGTGAGGATGGAGAACGGGTTGGCGAAGTCGCGCAGAGCCGCGATGATCTGCGGCATCAGCCGGTAGCGCCCTTCGGCACGCTGGTAGGGATCGGTGTTGGTGCCCATGGCGATCGGCTCGCCCGACCACCGGGGATCGGCCAACTCGCGGCGCAGCAGCTCGCCGGCGTTGACCTTGACCATGATCTTGGTATCGAAATCGCGGCCGGAGTCGAGGTCGAGGTATTCGTGCGTGCGGCGGGCGAAGCAGTTGTGGCTCACCACCCCGTTCGCGAGGAAGTCGCCCGTACCGGTGGTGATGTCGTAGAGGGTGCGTTCCTCGCCGGTGTCCTCGATCGACACGACGTCGAGGGGGGCCTCCGACTTCAGGGCGACATCGTCGATCCGGCGCTTCCGGGTGATCGCGGGGTCCGTCGTATGGAAGAAGCGAAGCCGCTCACGCAGCCCTCCGGTGAGCCGCACGATCTGCATGCCCGGTGCTGTGGCGCGGAATTCGAGTGTGTGCTCGAAGCCGAAGTGCTTCAGGCTCAGCAGGATCGCGGTGATGATCTCGGGGTCGGTGTTGGAGATGCGAAGAACCCCCTGGGAACAGCTTCCTTCGGCGTCGAATATCCCGGCGAGGAATCCCTTGCGCCATTCATCGCAGGGTGCCACCGGCCATTGGGTGATCTCGGATATGCGCTCGAAGGAGGCGCGCTGCGAGTTCCGTATCGCTGCCATCGGCCGCCGGTTCGCGGTTGCGGGGGAGAAGTCGAACCGGTCCGTGCTCACGCCGAAGTCGGCGAGGTAGCCGGCGGCTCGATCCAGGGCCTCATCGTCGGCCAGTGCCAAGCGGAATCGGAACATGCGGGACGCAGCGGCCGAACGCCCTGCTCTGCGGTAGCTGTATTCGCCGTGATGCGCGTCCCCGCGAATGATCCCGCAGAGGTATCCCTGCCGGTAGGCGGCGGAGTTCTCGGGGGGAGCCGCATAGTGGCCCGTGCCCATCAACCCGATCCCTTCGGTGAGGTGCGGGCGGCGATGGCGGCCGGACGTGCCTCCGGTGACGTACTTCCAGCCGCGGCCCGTGAGAAACCGGTGGTCGCCGCTGGCGGTGAGTGTCGTGCCGTCCGCCAATGTGATGCGGTAGGCACGCTTGACCGTCACCCAATGCGCCAGCACCGTCGTGGGTGTGTAGCGCCGGTAGCTGCCCTCGCGCCGGGTTCCGTAGATCCGGTCGCCGGCCCGTATGTCCGCCAGCGGTCTGGTCCGGCCGTCTGCCAGGAGAATCGGGGTGTCGCCGGACAGGCAGTACACGCACGCATGGCTGCATCCCCGGTAAGGGTTGATCGTCCAGCGGAACGGCACCGCCGATTCGCCGGGGACGCGGTTGATGACGGACCGGGCGCGGATCTCGACGGCTACGGCGCCGCCGTCGTCGCCGGCGAGCACCGGGCCCGGGCCGGGGGCGGCCAGCCCGGCCCTGCCGGTGCCGCGCTCGGGCTCGGGGGCGACCGCCGCGCGCTCGAACAGCGCGGGCTCGTCGTGCTGGTCGCGCAAGGTTTCCCATCGCATGCAATAATACGAACACACGTTCGATTACATGTCCAGTCGCCGTCCACAGCCCGGTGACCAGGACCGCCGTCCGCCGCCCGCCCGGGCCGCGCGGGCGCCTCAGGGCGCCGCGGGAGCGGGAAGCACCTGGTAGAGCCGGTCGGCGGGGATCGGGCGGCGCCGCCACTCGCGCGGGTAGCCCAAGGAGACCTCCTGGAACCGCACCCCGTCGTGGTGGGTCACCCGCGGGATGTGCAGGTGTCCGTAGACCACGGCCACGGCGTCGTAGGCGGTGTGCCAGTCGGCCGTGTGCACGCTGCCGCACCACTGGGCGAACTCGGGGTAGTACAGGACCTCGGTGGGGTCGCGCACCAGCGGATAGTGGTCGACCAGCACGGTGGGCCCGGTGACGGCCGAGAGGCGCTGCCGGCTGTACTCCAGGCGGGCGTGGCACCACTCCTCGCGGGTGGCGTAGGGGTCGGGGTGCAGCATGAACTCGTCGGTGCAGACCACGCCCGTCTTGCGCGCATACGCCAGCCCCTCCTCCTTCGTGGAGGTGCCGGGCGGGCGGAAGGTGTAGTCGTAGAGCGTGAACAGCGGCACCACGGTGACCGGGCCGCCGGCGCCCCGCCACACCGGATAGGGGTCCTCCGGGGTGTGCACGCCCAGGCCGCGACAGATCTCCACAAGCTGTTCATAACGCTGGACGCCGCGCAGTTGGAGGGGGTCGCGCGGCGTGGTCCACAGCTCGTGGTTGCCGGGGACCCACACCACCTCGGCGAACCGCTCGCGCAGCAGCCGCAGCGTGAGCTCCACATCGGCGGGCGTCTCGGCGACGTCGCCGGCCACGATCAGCCAGTCGGCGCCGGTGTGCGGGTGCAGTTCGTCGAGCACCTCGCGGTTGCCGCGGTGCGACACGTGCAGATCGCTGATGGCCAGCAGACGGGGTTGGGCGTCGGGCTCCGCTGTGTCGCCCGCGGTTCGTTCGGCCATCAGCCCTCCACTTCGCATCGGCTCCGCCGGGTCCGTCGCGCCACCCGGACAGTCTGGTCTACCGCGCCTACCGAAGGCGCGGCCGCCCCCGGGTGCGGCGGGCACGGGCGGCTCCGGCCGTCCGCGACCGGCTCCGGCCGCCCGGCGGTCGGGTGCGGGTCCGACACACCCGCGCGGGACCGCGCCCGGGTACTCGGCCCGCGCTCCGGCCAGGGAGCGGCGGGACCCCGCGCCCCGGACCGCGGCGCGGAGGCCGGGGTAGGCTCGGTTATCCGGTTGACGTGCGGATCCGCCTCCACCCGAGCGGGATCCGCGCGGCTCCGGCGGCTTCGGTCCCGCCGACGTGCGCGGCCGCGGCCGGAGCGCAGAGGGGGAGTCGATGACCTGGTACACGCCCGCGCCCGCCGCACCCGACCTGGCCGGCGACCTGGTGCTGCGCTGGACCGCACGCATCGAGGGCCGACACCGCCTGGTACCCGACGGGTGCGTCGACCTGCTGTGGATCGACAACGGCCGCCTCGTGGTCTGCGGGCCGGAGACCACCGGATGGACGTTCTCCCTGCCGCCCGGCAGCGCCGCGGTGGGCGTCCGGTTCCGGCCGGGACGGGTCGGCCCGGTGCTGGACATGGACGTCGCCGACGCCCGCGAGCGGCGGGTGCCCGTCGAGGACGTGCTGGGCCCGGCGGCGCAGCGCGGGCTGCTCGACCGCCTGGAGGAGGCCCGCACCGACCGGGAGCGCGTGGCCGTCCTGGAGGACCTGGTGCGCCGCCGGCGGCAGGAGGCGCCGCCCGCCGACCCCGCGATCACAGCGGTCGTCGGCATGCTCACCGCCGACCCCGCTGCGCCGGTCGCCGCGCTCGCCGCCGAGACCGGGCTGAGCGAGCGCCAGCTGCACCGGCGCTGCACGGCCGCGTTCGGCTACGGGCCCTCGGTGCTGCGCCGCATCCTGCGCCTGCAGCGGTTCCTGCGCCTGGCCCGCCACCCGGCCGCGCCCGTCGACCTGGCGGGCCTCGCGCACACCGCCGGGTTCACCGACCAGGCCCACCTGTACCGGGAGTGCCGCGACCTCGGCGGAGCCGGGCCGCGCGAACTGATCGGCAGGCCCTCGCGGCGGGCCGGCGCGCCCGGCGGCGAGGAGCCCGCGGCAGCGCTGGGCGCCGGACTCGGGCCCGCGCCCCTGTACGACCCGCCCGCGTCCGATCCGTACACGACGCCGCTCCACCGCCGCAGGCAGGCTGGTCCCCATGGACACCGCGAAGATCGCAGAGCGCTATCGCAAGCTTGCCGCTGAGTTCACCCGCCGCGTCGAGGGGGTGCCCGCCGACGGCTGGGAGTCGCCCACGCCGTGCGCCGGGTGGACCGCCCGCGACCTGCTGCGGCACATGATCGACAACCACACGAACGCCGCCGGCCACGTCGGTATCGAGCTGGAGCTGTCGGAGTCGGTCGAGGACGCCCCGGTGGCCGCCTGGCACGAGGCCCGCACCGCCCTGGAGAAGGTGCTGGACGACCCGTCCCAGGCGGGCAAGGAGTACGACGGCTACTTCGGCCGCACCAGCCTGGCCGCCACGGTGAACGACTTCCTCGGCTTCGACCTGCTCGTGCACTCCTGGGACCTGGCGCGCGCCACCGGGCAGGACGAGACCCTGCCCGCCGATGAGCTGGACCGCGTCTTCGAGATGGCGCGCGGACTGGGCGACAACCTGCGCATGGAAGGGGTCTGCGGCCCCGAGGTCGGCGTCCCCGAGACCGCCTCCGAGCAGGACCGGCTGCTGGCCTTCCTGGGCCGCCGCCCCTGACGGGACCCCGGGGGCGCAACCGCCGCCGTGCCGGTGCCTCGGACGGGGGCACCGGCACGGCGGTGTGCCCGGGGCTCAGGCGTCCGCGCCGCCCTCGGGCTCCAGGACGCGCATGATGGAGCCGAGCTGGCGCACCTGCTCGCGGGTGAGCCGGTCGAACACGCGCCGCCGCACCAGGTCGACGTGCCCCTTGGCGGCGTCGTGCAGCACCCCGAGCCCTTGGTCGGTGAGGATCGCCCAGAAGCCGCGGCGGTCCTCCTCGCAGGGTTCGCGGCGGACGTGGCCGGCGCGCTCCAGCCGGGTGATCTGATGGGACAGGCGGCTCTTGGAGACGATGACGCTGTCGGCGAGCACCCGCATCCGCATGCGCATGCCGGGCGCCTCCGACAGGGCGACCAGGATGCCGAACTCGACCAGGCTGATCCCGTTGCGGGTCTGCAGGTCGCGGTCGAGCTCCTCCTCGATGCGCGACTGCGCTCGCAGCAGGGTGCGCCATACAGCCTGCTCTTCGGCGTCGAGCCAGCGTATTTCGTCGTCCACCGCTGCCATGGGCGCCATCGTACTCACTTCAGCTCACCCTGGTCCGCTTCTCGGGCCCCCACCGAAGGGCGCGGACCGGCCTGCCGCGCGGGCCAGGAGTCCAGCCCGCTGGCGGCCAGCCAGTCGCGCGCGGCCGCGAACACCGGCTGGGGCAGCCCGTGGCCGCCGGAGTGCTCGTGCAGGACGACGTCGGCGCCGCGCTCGCGCAGCTGGCGGGCCAGCAGCCGCGCCTCCACGATCGTGGTGATCGGGTCGGTGCGGCCGGCGCCCATGAACACCGGGGTGCCCGACAGGTCGACCCGGTCGGGTTCGCGGTCCTGCAGGGGAGCGGCGGAGGCGAACAGCACGGCGCCCGCCAGCACGTCGGGCCGCAGCAGCAGGGTCGCCGCGGCGATGTTGGCGCCGTTGGAGAAGCCAACGGCGATGACGCCCTCCGGGGCGAACCCGTACTCGGCGGCGGCGTCCTCGATGAAGCCGGTCAGCTCGCCGGAGCGGGCGATGACGTCCTCGACGTCGTACACGCCCTCCGCCAGCCGCCGGAACCACCGGTTGGCGCCGTGCTCGTCCACCTTGCCGCGGGGCGCCAGCAGCGCCGCGCCCGGCACGAGCGCGCGGCCCAGGCCGAGCAGGTCGCGCTCGTCGGCGCCGGTGCCGTGCAGCAGGAGCAGCGTGGGCCGCCCCTCCTCCTCGGCGGGGACGAAGATGTGGTGGAAGTCGTTGACCGCGCTCACTTTCCGGCCTCCTCGCTGTTCGCGGCGCCGGCCGACTGCGGCGCCGTGCGCTCGTGCTCGCCGACGACCAGCTCGGGCAGGTGCCGCTCGATCTCGGCGCGCTGGGGCTCCAGCCACGGCGGGAGCTTGAGGGCCCGGCCGAGCTGGAGCAGCGGCTCGTCGTAGTCGAATCCCGGTCCCTCGGTGGCGATCTCCAGCAGCACGCCCCCGGGCTCGCGGAAGTAGATCGAGGTGAAGTAGGAGCGGTCGCGGATCTCGGTGACGCCCACGCCGTCGTCGGCAAGGCGCTGCTGCCAGTCGATCTGCGTGGGCTGGTCGGGGGCGCGGTAGGCGACGTGGTGCACGGTGCCGGCGGCGACCAGGCCGCTGCGGGCCCGGGGCTCGGCCAGCACGTCGACGACGGTGCCGACACCCGCGCCGGCCTCGTCGGTGTGGAAGCGGTAGCGGTTGCCCAGCTCGGCGGCGAGCTCGAAGCCGAGGCGGCCGTTGAGCATGCCGGCGGTGCGGTCGAGGTCGTGCTCGGTCAGGGTCACCCCGCGGATGCCGCGGATGGCGTGCTCGGCGGGGATTCCGCCGCCGTCCCAGGGCTCGGTGTCGTGGTGGTCGGTGGCGGCGACCAGCTCGATGACGAGCCCGTCGGGGTCGTGGAGGGTCAGCACGTCCTCGCCGAGGCGCTCGACGGGGCGGGAGGTCTCGACGCCGAGCGCGGCGAGGTGGCGCTGCCACCAGCCGAGCGAGCCTTCGGGCACCGAGAACGAAGTGGTGGTGGCCTGCCCGGCGCCCAGGCGCCCCTTGGGCGCGTTGGGCCAGGGGAAGAACGTCATGATCGTGCCGGGGTTGCCGGCGCGGTCGCCGTAGTACAGGTGGTAGGTGTCCGGGGCGTCGAAGTTGACCGTCTTCTTGACCAGCCGCATGCCCAGCGCGTTCAGGTAGAAGTCGGCGTTGGCCTGCGGGTCGCTGGCGATCGCGGTGACGTGGTGGATCCCTGCCGGACGCACATCCATGATCGTCTCCCCCTCCGCTGTTGTTTACGTTTTGACTATATCTCTGGAAACAGTTGAATCTTAAACCATATTCCCGGTCGGGGTCCAGAGGGCGGGGAGAAACATGCGGCGGATCTAAGCTGGCGGGCATGACGGCCCCCGATGCGCCCGCGATCCGCGTGCTGATCGTCGACGACGACCCGCTGCTGCGCGCCGGGCTGGCCATGATGCTCGGCGGCGCCCCCGACCTGGAGGTCGTGGGGGAGGCGGGCGACGGCACGGCGGTCGCCGAGCTGGTAGCGGGCCGGCGCCCCGACGTCGTGCTGATGGACATCCGGATGCCGTCGATGGACGGGCTCTCGGCCACCGAGGAACTGCGCTCCCGGGCCGCGGCGCCCGAGGTCGTCGTCCTCACCACCTTCGACGCCGACGAGCACGTGCTGCGCGCGCTCGCCGCGGGCGCCGCCGGCTTCGTCCTCAAGGACACGCCGCCCGCGGAGATCGTGGAGGCGGTGCGGCGCGTGGCGCACGGGCAGCCGGTGCTGTCGCCCTCGGTGATCCGCCGCCTGATCACCCGCGCCACCGGCGGCGACGGGCGCGGCAGGCGGCGCGAGCGTGCGCGCGAGCGGCTGCGGGCGCTCAACGAGCGCGAACACGAGGTCGCCGTCGCGGTCGGCGAGGGCCGCTCCAACGCGGAGATCAGCGCGGCTCTGCATCTGAGCGTGCCGACGGTCAAGACACACGTCTCGCGCATCCTCGCCAAGCTCGACCTCAACAACCGCGTGCAGATCGCGCTGTTGGTGCACGACGCGGGCCTGGTCGGCGACCGCGACGACGAGGGCTGACCGGACGGCTCCGGCGCGCGCCGCCCCGGTGCGGCGGGCGCATCCCGCGAGGTGCGCAGCGGGGCGGGGCGGCGGGTGTTTCCCCAGGCGCGGATAATCGGGGTATGCAGGGGCGTGAAAAGGAGACGGTGACGGACCGGACGCTGGACGTCCTGGAGGCGCTGGCGCACAGCTCGCGGCTGGCCGACATCGCGGCGGCCACCGAGCTGCCCAAGCCGACCGTGCACCGGATCCTGCAGCGGATGGTGGCGCGGGACTTCGTGCGCACCGACGGGCAGGGGCACTACACCGGCGGACCGCGGGTGCTCTCGCTCGCCGGGCGCTACATGCGCCGCCTCGACCTGCCCCAGCACGCCTACCCCGTGCTCTCGCGCCTGCAGCACAGCACGGAGTGGACGGTGCACCTGGCACTGCTCACCGGCGACGAAGCCGTCTACGCCGCGAAGCTGGAGGGGACCAAGCCCTACCACCTGGCCTCCCGCGTGGGGATGCAACTCGGGCTGCACTGCACCTCGGTGGGCAAGGCGATGCTGGCGCGCATGCCCGACGACCGCGTGCACGCGCTGCTGCAGCGCACCGGAATGCCGCGCCGCACGCCCAACACCATCTGCGACGAGGACCGGCTGTTCGCGGAGCTGGAGGTCGTTCGCGCCCGCGGTTACGCGGAGGACCGCGAGGAGAACGAGACGGGCGTGGGCGCTGTGGGCGCCGCGATCACCGACTACACCGGCGAGGTCGCGGGCGGCGTGAGCGCCGCCGCGCTGGTGCACATGCCCAGCGAGGGCACGGCGGCCTGGCGCGGCGAGCAGGTGGCCGCCGCGGCCGAGGAGATCTCCGCCCTGCTGGGGGCCGCGCCGTAGGCGCCGGCTCGGAGAACTCGGCGTGAGCCCTTTCGGGATGGGATGGGCTCGGTTCCCGGCGGGTGTGCTTCTTTTCGGCGGGAGTTGTGGAGGAATCCTCCGGGGGCCGTGCGGGGCCGGTCACCGCAGAGGCTGCGGTGGTGGGTGTGCTTCTTTTCGGCGGGAGTTGTGCCCGAGGAACCCTCCGGGAACCGTGCGGGGCCGGTCACCGCAGAGGCTGCGGCAATGGGGCTGTGATGCGCGAAGCGCTGTGCGCCAGCTTGCCGCCGAGCGCACGCCGCGCCCTCCAGGCGGCGCCCACCACCGGTGACCGGCCCCAGCGAAAGGTGCACCGCCGCTCGGCGGCAAGCTGTGATCGCGCTTCGCGAAGCGCACCCATTGCCGCAGCAGACCCCCTCGCCGACCGTGGGTGGGAGTGTGGGCCCAGACCCCCTCGCCGACCGTGGGTGGGAGTGTGGGCCGAGACCCCCTCGCCGACCGTGGGCCTGAATCTTGCGCCATGGCTGGGCCAGGACATCCGACGTTCTTTCGTGTGACCCCCTTCACAGTCCCTCACACCTGTGCGATTATGCGTGAAATACAATGGAACGACGTTTCACTGAATGAAACACACCTTCAGTGAAGGGACGGAAGGCCAGTGCACAGCCAGCCCGAGCGGCCGCACCAGGCCGACTGGATGGACGGCGACGCCTCTCGCGCGGAGGCCGACGACCAGCCGCCGCGCATGGTGGCTCCCGCGGAACTCACCGAGACGGCCGAGGCCGTGCTGCGGGGCATGGGCGCGCCCGCGGGCATCGCGCTCGCGGTCGCGGGGTCCCTCGTCGACTCCAACCTGGTCGGCCACGACTCGCACGGCGTCCGCCGGCTGCCCGTCTACGCCCGCGCGGTGGAACTGGGGCGGATCGACCCCGCCGCGCTGCCCGAGGTCGAGGGCCGCGACGGGGCGGTGGTGACCGTGCGCGGCAACCGGTCCTTCGGGCAGGTCGCCGCGGCCACCGCCGTCCGGGCGCTCAAGGAGGCCGCCGCCGACCACGGCATCGGCATCGCGGCCGTGCGCGAGTGCAACCACATCGGCCGGCTCGGCGAGTACGTGGAGTCCCTGGCCGAGTCCGGGTTCATCGGCATCGCGCTGTGCAACGTCGACCCCACGGTCGCCCCGTTCGGCGGGCGCGAGCGCAGGCTCGGCACGAACCCGCTGGCCTGGGCGCTGCCGTGCGGTTCGGCCGACGACCCCGCCGGCGACGGGCCGGTGGTCATGGACTGGGCCACCTCGGCCATCGCCGAGGGCAAGCTCGCCATGGCCCGGGCCCGCGGCGAACAGGCACCCGAAGGGGTGCTCATGGACGCCTCCGGCCGCGTCTCCACCGATCCCGCCGACTTCTACCAGGGCGGGGCGCTGCTGCCCTTCGCCGGGCACAAGGGCTACGGCCTGAGCGTGATGATCGAGGCCGTGGGCGGCCTGCTCTCCGGAGGCGGGGTGTCCTGCCTGCCCGGCTACGACGGCGGCAACGGCACCGTGCTCATCGGCGTCGACCCGGCGCGGTTCATGCCCGCCGACGCCTTCCGCGCCCAGGTCGAGGACTTCTGCGAAGAACTGCGCCGCACGCCCCCCGCCGAGGGCGGAGACGAAGTGCTCGTGCCCGGCGACGCCGAGCGGCGCGCCCGCGCCGAGCGGGCCGAAACCGGCGTCCCGGTTCCCGCATCGGTGTGGAGCGCGCTGACCGGCCTGCTGCCCGACCGTCCCGACGATCAGTCGCCGGGCGGACCCGCCGCCGATCCGGCCGCGCGGCCCACCCGGTGACCACCGGCCGACCGGGTGCCCGGTCGGCCCGCCGCGCCCGCTCCGCGGGCGCCCCCGGTCGGCGAACGCCGATCCCGGCCACGATCGAATACGGGGGAGAGACGGAGTAACCGCCATGACCGAAAAGGACGGGGTGACCACCCCGGACAACATCCCCGCAACGTCTCGCGAGCACATGAGGCGCGTCGTGCTCGCCTCCCTGGTGGGCACCGCGCTGGAGTGGTACGACTTCTTCATCTACGGCACGGCCGCCGCCCTCGTCTTCAACGCCCTGTTCTTCACCGACGCCGCGCCGGCCGTCGGCACGCTCGTCGCCTTCGCCAGCTTCGGCGTGGGCTTCGTCTTCCGCCCGCTGGGCGGCTTCATCTTCGGCCACATCGGCGACAAGGTGGGCCGGCGCACGACGCTGGTCATCACCACCCTGGTGATGGGGGTGTCCACGGGAATCATCGGACTGCTGCCCACCTACCCCGTGATCGGGATCTGGGCCCCGGTGCTGCTCACCCTCCTGCGCATCTGCCAGGGCCTGGGCGCGGGAGCGGAGTTCGGCGGCGCCTCCACGCTGCTGTCCGAGCACGCGCCGCCGGAACGCCGCGGATTCTTCGGCTCCTTCGCCCAGACCGGCGTGCAGATCGGCCTGGTGATGGGCACCGTGGTGTTCCTCATCGTCGGCTTCCTGCCCGATGACGCGCTGATGTCGTGGGGCTGGCGGGTGCCGTTCCTGCTCAGCTTCCTGCTGATCGGGGTGTCGCTGTACCTGCGGCTGCGCGTCGCCGAGTCGCCGGTGTTCCTGCGGGCGGCCGAGAAGCGCAGCACCGTCAAGCTGCCCATCATCCAGGCGCTGCGCAACTACCCCGGCAGCTTCCTCGTCGGCATCGGGGCCCACATCGCCGACACGGCGGTCGTCTACATCTACGCGACCTTCAGCGTCTCCTACCTGACCACGCAGCTGGACCAGCCGCGCTGGGTGGCGCTGACCGGTGTGATCGCGTTCGGGATCGCCGTCATCCTGCTCCAACCGGTCTTCGGCGCGCTGTCGGACCGCATCGGGCGGCGGCCGCTGAACATCTTCAGCGTGGTGTTCACCGCCGCGTTCGCCTATCCGTTCTTCCTGATGCTCAACACGGGCGAGCCCGTCGTCATCTGGCTGGCCCTGCTGATCGCCACCACACTGGGCGTGGCGCCGATGATCGCGGTCCAGCCGGCGTTCTACGCCGAGCTGTTCGGCGCCGGGGTGCGCTACACCGGTTTCGCCGCCTCCCGCGAGATCGGCGCGGCCGTCGCCGGGTTCTCCCCGGTCGCAGCCACGGCGCTGCTGGCGGCCTCGGGCGGCGATCCGTGGCTGGTCGCACTGCTGATGATCGGTGCGTCGGCGATCTCCCTGGTGGCCTTCATCGCCTCGCGGGAGACACGGGAGATCGACATCACCGCCTTCGACACCGACCAGGGCAGTATCGTCTCGGCGTCCTGGCGCGATCGCGAGCGCGCTGCCGATTAGCCCTGCGAGGTCGGGGTGCCGCGCAGCCGCGCGGCACCCCGGCGCCTCGTACCGAGCGGAACGGGGAGGTGACCATGAACGCGGCCGCGCCGCGTCTGAGCCGGGCCACGCGCGCCCGGCTGCCCGCCGAGCCGGTGGAGGGACTGCCTCCGCCCGGAACCGGGACCGGGATCGTGCACCTGGGCCCGGGCGCCTTCCACCGGGCGCACCAGGCGGTCTACACCCAGCGCGCCATGGCGGCCGAGCCCGGCGACTGGGGGATCTGCGCCGTCGCGGCGCGCGGCCGGTCGGTGGTCGACGCCCTGCGCGAGCAGGACCACCTCTACACCGTCACCGAGCGGGCGGCCGACGGCGCCGACCGGATGCGCGCGGTCGGCGCCATCACCGACAGCGTGGCGGCGCTGGACGAACCGGACCGGCTGACGGCCGCCGTCGCCGCGCCGGGCACCCACGTCGTCACGCTGACCGTCACCGAGGGCGGCTACCGCCACGACCCCGCCACCGGCCGGCTGCGGCCCGACGACCCCGAGACCGCCGCCGACGCGTGCGGGCGCGCGCCGCGCACCGCCGTCGGCCAGCTCGTGCGCGGCCTGCAGGCGCGCAGCCGAGCCGGTGCCGAGCCGCTGACCGTGCTGTCCTGCGACAACCTGCCGCGCAACGGGCGGCTGCTGCGCGGGCTCGTCGAGTCGTTCTGCGCGATGCTGCCCGAGAACGAGGGCGCGCCGCTGCTGGAGTGGATCGGCGCCCGGGTGGCGTTCTGCTCCACCGTGGTCGACCAGGTCGTGCCCGCCACGGCCCGGGCCGACCTGGACCGGGTCGCCGACGAGCTGGGCGTGGCCGACGCCGCCGCCGTTGTGGGCGAGCAGCACCGCTCCTGGGTGATCGAGGACGGATTCGCGGGCCCGCGTCCGGCCTGGGAGCGGGCCGGAGCCCTGTTCACCGGCGACGTCGGCCCCCACGAGACGGTCAAACTGCGCTGCGTCAACGCCACCCAGACGGCCGCGGCCTGCCTGGGGCTGCTGCTGGGAGCCGAGACCGTCGCCGAGGCCGTGGGCCGGCTGGACCTGCGCCGCTTCCTGCGTGCGCTCTACCGCGAGGAGCTGGCCCCCGGCGCCGCCGCTGCCGGCGGGCGGCCGCCCGCCGTCGACGACCTGCTCGTACGCCTGGGCAACCCGAACCTGCGCCACCGGCTGGCCCAGATCGCCCAGCAGGGCCTGGGCAAACTGCCGCAGCGCCTCGTCGCGCCCGCCGCCGAGCAGGTGCGCCAGGGCGGCGACCCGCATCTGGCGTGCCTGGCGATCGCCGCCTGGGTGCGGCTGCTGCGCATCCCCGCGGGCGCCCGGCCCCGGCTCGACCCGGAGTCGGAGGACCTCGCGGAGCGGCTCGCCGGCGCCCGATACGCCGCGGAGGCCGTGGACCTGCTGCGCGGCCGCCTGCACGGGCTGTCGGAGGAGTCAAAAGCGCGCCCCGACGTCGGCGACCGCGTCGCCGAGGCCCTGCGCATGCTGGAGGTGCGCGGCGCACGCGCCGTGGTGCGCGACGCGGCCGGCTGAGGGCGGGCGGCACCGCTTACCCGGGACTTCGGACAAGGACACGGATCGACCAGCGAGGAGGACGCGAATGCGGATCGAGGGCGCCGTGGTGGTCGTGACCGGCGGCGGAACGGGCATCGGGCGAGCGGTGTGCCTGGAGGCCGCCCGGCGCGGCGCAGCCGGGATCGTGCTCACCTACGCCCGATCGGCCGCGGAGGCCGAGCAGACCGCGGACGACGTCGCGTCCTTGGACGTGCCCGCACTGCCGGTGCGGGCCGACGTCGCCGACACCGCCCAGGTCGAGGACATGGCGGCGAAGGCGGTCGAGCGCTTCGGCCGCGTCGACGCGCTGGTCAACAACGCCGGCACGACCCGCGCCGTGCCGGCGGCCGACCTCGCCGGGCTCACCGACGACGTCTGGCACGAGATCCTCGACGTGAACGTGGTCGGCGCCTTCCGCTGCGCCCGCGCCCTGGAGCACCCGCTGCGGGAGTCGCGCGGGGCGATCGTCAGCACCTCGTCGATCTCGGCCTTCCGCGCGGGCGGCTCATCGATCGCCTACGGCGTGAGCAAGGCCGCGCTCCAGCAGCTCACCCGCTCCCTGGCCGCGACGCTGGCCCCCGACGTGCGCGTCAACGCGGTCGCCCCGGGCACGGTCGCCACCCGCTGGCAGACCGGCCTCCACGGCGAGGAGGGCTTCGCCGCGTTCAGCCGCAAGGAACGCGAGGTCATCCCGCTGCGCGCCACCACCCAACCCGACCAGGTGGCCCGGTGCCTGCTGTCCATGCTGGAGATGGACGCCGTCACCGGCGAGACCCTGATCATCGACGGCGGCAAGCACCTCCTGTACTGACTCCTGTGCTGATCCCCGCACCGGAGCGGCCGACCGGTCCCGGTCACGGCGGCCGCGGGTGAGGGGACGCGGTGAGAAGATGGAACGCCCCTCACCGCCGTCTGCGAGGAACCGCGCGTGTCATCCCCCCAGCCTGTTGTCTCCCGCCGCATGCGCCTGCTGCTGACCGCGCTCGGCCTGGGCGGATCCGCGCTCGGCGCCGTCGCCGTCTTCACCACCGAGAACGGCACCGGCGCGGCCGCGCTGATCGTGTTCGGCGGCGTGCTGCTGGTGCTGGGGCTGTTCGGCGACCGCATCGACACGGTGGAGTTCGGCGGTGCCAACCTGCGGATGCGTGCGGCCGCCGCGGAGAAGTACCGGATGGCCGAGGAGTCCGACCTGCGGGGCGACACCGGCACCGGCGAGCGCCTGCGAAGCGAGGCGCGCGCTCTGATCGAGGCGGCGGGCGCGATCGCCGGCGAGTACCGCTCGACGCGGCGCCTCATGCCAGCGGGACCGGACCGCACCGCTGTGCTGCAGGGGATCGTCGAGCGCGCACGCGACCTGGCGCGCTCGGGGACCTCCGAGCCCGAGCAGGTGCGTGCCTGGCTGCGCTCTTCCGACGAGGAGCGGCGTGTCACCGCCTTGGGCATGATGCAGGCCGATCCCCGCCTGGGCGACTTCGAGGCGCTGCTGCCGCTGGTCGAGGAGGCGGCCAGCAGGTTCGAGCAGTACGAAGCGCTGGTGCTCGCCGAGAAGATGGCCGGCGACCTCGGCCCCGAACAGCGCCGCCGGCTCGCCGCCGCGGTGCGGGCGGCACAGGCGAAGGACAACTTCGGCCGCAATCGCCGCCAGGCCGCCGAGTCGGTGCTGGAACGCCTGGAACCCCCGGAGGGCTGAGGCCGGGACGCCGGCTTCGCCGCCGCAGGGCCCGCGCACACCACCCACCGCCCCGCCCCTGCGCTCCCGCCTGCCGCGTCTTTCCCTGCGGGTGCGACGTCTTCCCGGTTCTCTATACACACGGTGTATAGACCGCGTGTATAGTGCTTCCCATGTCCTTCGCGCACACTGTCCTCGGGCTGCTGGAGAACGGACCGGCCCACGGGTACGACATCAAGCGGGTCTACGACGAGCATTTCGGCCTGGACCGGCCGCTGCATTACGGGCAGGTCTATGCCGCACTGGCGCGGCTGCTGAAGAAGGGCCTGATCGAGGTCGCCGGTACCGAGGCCGGCGGCGGGCCCGAGCGCAAGCGCTATGCCATCACCGACGCCGGGGTCACCGACCTGAACTCCTGGCTGTCCACTCCCGAGGCGCCGCAGCAGTACCTGCAGAGCACCCTCTACACCAAGGTCGTCCTCGCGCTGCTGGCCGGACGCCCCGCCGCCGACGTGCTGGAGGTGCAGCGCGGCGCTCACCTGAAGACCATGCGCGAACTCACTCGGCGCAAGGCCGGCGGCGACCTCGCCGAGCAGCTCATCTGCGACCACGCCCTGTTCCACCTGGAGGCCGACCTGAGATGGCTGGAGCTGACCGCCGCCCGACTGGACGAGCTCGCCGAGAAGGTGACCACGTGAGCGCCGCCGGCGCCGCCGCGCCCTCGCCGGCCGCCGGCGAGTCCCCCGGCGGGACCCTGCTGGCCGCCCGCGGCCTGGCCAAGTCCTTCGGCCCCACCACGGCGCTGCACAGCGCGTCCTTCGACATCGACCCCGGCGAGATGGTGGCGGTCATGGGCGCCTCGGGGTCGGGCAAGTCGACGCTGCTGCACTGCCTGGGCGGCATCGTCCGCCCCGACCGCGGCTTCATCCTCTACCAGGGCCGCGACCTGTGCGCGATGCCGGAGAGCGCCCGCAGCGGGCTGCGCCGCAGCGACTTCGGATTCCTCTTCCAGTCCGGCGGGCTCGTCCCCGAACTCACCTGCCTGGAGAACACCGCCCTGCCGCTGCGGCTCAACGGCGTCGGCCGCAGGAGCGCTGAAGCACGCGCCCTGGAACGGCTGGAGAGCCTGGGCGTGGCCGGCACCGCCCGCCAGCGGCCCGGCGAGGTCTCCGGCGGCGAGGGCCAGCGCGTCAGCCTCGCCCGCGCGCTGATCACCGAGCCCGCGATCCTGTTCGCCGACGAGCCCACCGGTGCGCTCGACTCCCTCAACGAGGAGAGGGTCATGCGGCTGCTGGTCGACGTGGTTCAGCGCGGCAGCACCGCGGTCGTGCTGGTCACCCACGAGGCCCGCGTCGCCGCCTACGCCGACCGCGAGATCACCGTCCGCGACGGCATGACCCGCGACCTCGCGGCGGGAGCCGCCGGATGAGCGGACCGGGGGCGCCCGAGCGGAGGGCGGCACCGCTGCGCTGGTGCCGGGAAGTCGCTCTGGGGGCGGGCATGTCGGTGTCGGGAGGCCGCGTCGCCTGGGTGCGGATCGCGCTGATGGCGACGGCCGTCGGGGCGGCGGTGGCGCTGCTGCTGGGCGCCGCCTCGGCGCCGACGCTGATGGACGCCCGCACCCAGCGCGATGAGGCGCGTTCCTACGACCTGGTGCAGCCGGAGCCCCGGCCTTCCGCGCACACCCTCCTCATCGGCTATGCCGACACCGACTACCGCGACCGGCGCGTCTTCGGCCGCGTCCTCGTCCCCGAGGGGCCGCGCGCGCCGCTGCCGCCCGGAGTGGACGAACTCCCCGCGCCCGGCGAGATGCTGGTCTCGCCCGCGTTGGAGCGGCTGCTCGGCGAGCCCGGCCACCGGCTGCTGCGCGAGCGGCTGGACTACCGCGTCGCCGGAACGATCGGGGACGAAGGGCTGCTGGGCCCGCACGAGCTCGCCTTCTATGCGGTCGAGCAGGACGGTGCGCTCGACCCGCGGATGACCTCGGTCACGCGGATCGACGATTTCGGCAAGCAGCGCGCCGAATCCGGGACGGACCCGGCCGCGCTCCTGCTGGTGCTGGTGGGTGCGGTGGTCGCGCTGCTGCCGCTGGGCGTGTTCGTGGCAGCGGCGCTGCGCTTCGGCGCCGACCAGCGCGACCGCAGGCTGGCGGCGCTGCGGCTGCTCGGCGCCGACCGGTGGACGGCGGGGCGGATCGCCTGCGGCGAGACCCTCGTCGGCGCCCTGGCCGGGCTCGCTGCCGGCGTCGGACTCTTCCTGCCGCTGCGGGAGGCCGTGCCGCCGCTGCGGCCGGGCGGCATCGACGTCTTCACCGCCGACGTCGTGCCGCATCCCGTACTTGCCGGGATCGTCTCCGTCGGCGTCGTCGCCCTCGCAGTGGGGGTCACCGTCGTCTCCACCGCGCGGGCGGCCGCCGACCCGCTCGGCGTCACGCGCCGCGCCTCCCGGCCGCGCCGCAGGCTGTGGTGGCGGGCGGCCGTGGCCGCGGCCGGAGCCGCGCTGCTGCTGCCGATGGTGACGGGTCCGGGCGGGTTCGAGTCGGAGTCCGCATCGCTGCTGGCGGTTGCCGGAGTCGCCCTGCTGCTGCTGGGCGCGGGCGCGCTGACGCCGTGGCTGTTCCAGGTCGCGGTGTCCCGGGCACGCCGCGGCGGTGCGGCCTGGCTGCTGGCGGTGCGCCGGCTGCGCGCCGACGGGGCGGCTGAGACGCGGGTGGTGTCCGGGGTCGTGGTGGCCGTCGCGGGCGTCATCGCTCTGCAGAGCCTGTTCACCGGAGTCGCGGAGCGCTCCGCCGAGCTGAACCTGCTGGGCCAGGGCACGCCCCAGTTCGGCGCCCGCATCCCCGGCACCGACCCGGCGGAGGTCGAGGCGACCGACGAGCGGCTGCGGTCCCTTCCGCAGACGCGCGACGTGCGGACCGTCGTCGAGTACCCCCGCGTGCAGGCCCCGTCCGGGACACTGCCGATGCGGGTCGGCGGCTGCGACGCCCTGCGCCGCTACGCGGACATCGGCGCGTGCTCCGACGGGGACGCCTTCGTCGTCGAGACCTCGGCGCCCGATGCGCGTCCCGCCCGCGGCGACCGGCTGCGGATCCCCGGCGCGGGGGAGACGGCGTCATGGACGCTGCCCGCCTCCACCCGCCCGGTCCCGCTGTCGGACGCCGCCGAAGGGGATCCGCAGCGGTCGGCGGCGAGCGTGCTCGCGACACCGGGGGCGATCGCGGCGGCCGGGCTGCCCGGTTCCCCCGCCAAGGCGTTCTTCGACATCGCTCCCGCCACCCCCCGCGCCGTCGAGGAGGTCCGCACGGCGGTCCGGGAGATCAACCCGCTCGCCGATACCGTGACCAACGGGGCGCCGGGCGCGCAACGGGTGCTCGACGCGCTCCGGGCGCTGCTCACCGCCGCCGTCACCGCGTCCCTGGCCGTCATCGGACTGGGCCTGCTGATCTCCACCGTCGAGCAGTTGCGCGAGAGCAGGCAGGCCCTGGCGGTGCTCGCCGCCACGGGCGTGCGCAGGCGGACGCTGGCGCTGTCGGTCCTGTACCAGTCCGCGATCCCGCTGGCCGTGGGCCTGTCCGTCGCCGCCGCGACCGGGACGCTGCTGGGCAGGCTGCTGATGCGCATGCTCGGCCTGCACGCCGACTTCGACGCGTCCGCGATCGCCGCCACCGTGGGCGCCGCGGCCGCGGTCGTGCTCGCGGTGACCGTGCTCAGCCTGCCCGCCCTGGTCAGGCTCATGCGCCCGGACAACCTCCGGGAGGAGTGACCTTTCCCGGGCGCCCCGGGCGGACGGGCCGGGGCGCCCCTTCCCGACCGCCCAGGGCCAGAACGGTCGACGTCCGCCCGCCCTCACGCCGCCGGGCGCCGGTAGCTGCGGAAGGACGGCCGATCATCCGCGGGCGGCGACGGCGAGGCCTGCCCCCGGTTCTTCGGCACGGAGGCTCGCCGGGGGCTCGCGCGACGATGCAGCGGTGGCGCGGGCCCCCGCCCTCCCGCCTCAGGCCCCCAGGCGGCGGATCAGTCCGATGGCCGCCTCGATGAGCTTGTCGGCCTCCTCGCGGGAATCGGCGACGACGATCTCGCGGCGCGCCTCGCCGATGACCGCGGTGAGCACGCTGACGGTGAGCCGGTCCAGCGCGGACTCGCCGGCCCGCAGCAGCACCGAGTTCTGGCGCACCCACTCCCGGCTGCGTCCGCGGCGCAGCACGTCGAACCCCGGCGGCCCGTCGCCGGCGAGCAGCAGCAAGCCCACGTCGCGGCGCTCCCAGGACCCCTCCAAGAATGCGCGCGCTCCCGCGACGAAGAGTTCGAGCGGGTCGTCCTGCCCCGCCGCGCGCGCCCGCGCGACGGCGCTGGAGGCCTGCTCCTCGTCCGCGTTCTGCTGGTCCTCCCACAACGCCAGGAACAGCTCGGTCTTGCCGCCGAAGTGGTGGTAGAGGCTGCCCACGCTGGAGCCCGCCCGCTCGACGACGTCGGCGACGCCGGCCTCGGCGAACCCCTTCTCGGTGAAGACGTCGCGCGCGGCCTCCAGCAGGACCCGCCGGGTGTGGGCGGTGCGGCTCCACTGCCACGCGCCCTCGCGACGACCCGCGCGTGTGCCCGTCCTGCGTGCCATGTGCGCCTCTCCGGTCGGTGCGGGGCGGACCGCCGGCCGTCGGGCCGTCGCCGGCCCCGGCCGTGTGCGAATCCACGGTAGCGAACGCCCTGCCACCGGCCGCGCCGCCGCGCATGGCAGAAAAGGTGGGAAACTCGGCGTTGCAGACGCCCGCCGCTGCGGCGAGCATGAGGAGCATGACCGCTCCCACCCTGCTCATCCCGCTGTTTCCGCAGGTGCAAAGCCTGGACGTCACGGGACCGCTGGAGGTCTTCACCGGAGCCAACGCCTACTGCGCGAGCCGGGGCAGGCTCCCCCTCTACGACATCCGCACCGCCTCCCCGGGCGGGGCGCCGGTGCGCACGTCCAGCGGGCTGCTGCTGACCCCCGACGCCGCCTTGGAGGCGGTGCCCGTCCCCGAGATGGTGCTGGTCCCCGGCGGCGAGGGCACCCGCAGCCCTCAGCCCGAGGTCGTCGCCTGGCTGGCCGCGTGCGCGCCGTCCGCGCGCCGGGTGATGTCGGTGTGCACGGGGGCGTTCCTGCTCGCCGAAGCCGGGCTGCTCAGCGGGCGGCGGGCCACGACGCACTGGGCGCGGTGCGCCGCGCTGGCCGAGCGGTTCCCCGACGTCGACGTGGCCGCCGAGCCCGTCTACGTGCGCGACGGCAAGTTCATCAGCTCCGCGGGCGTCACCGCGGGCATCGACCTGGCGCTGGCGGTGGTCGAGGAGGACGCGGGCCGCGAGGCCGCCCTGATCATCGCCCGCCACCTGGTGGTCTTCCTGCGCCGCCCCGGCGACCAGGCCCAGTTCAGCAATCAACTGGCCGCGCAGGCCGCCCGGCGCGAACCGCTGCGGGAGATCCAGCAGTGGATCGTGGAGAACCCCGCCGCCGACCTGTCGGTCGAGGCGCTGGCGGAGCGCGCCGGCTTCTCCCCGCGCCAGTTCGCGCGCGCCTTCACCACCGAGGTCGGCATGCCGCCGGGCCGCTACGTCGCCCGCACCCGCCTGGAGGCGGCGCGGCGCCTGCTGGAGGACACCGGCGCTGGGATCGAGGAGACCGCGCGCTCCTGCGGCTTCGGCACGCCGGAGGCGATGCGCCGCGCGTTCCTGCGGGCCCTGGGCGTCGGCCCGTCCGAATACCGGCGCCGGTTCCGGCCGCGGCAGCCCGCGGCCACCGGCTGACCGGAACCGAAGCCGGACCCGAACTCAGCCCCTGCGCCCGGGCGGGCCGATACCCGGGCCGATAACCGGCCCATTCCTAGGGAGAACGAGATGCACACCGCCATACTGCTGTTCGACGGCTATACCGCACTGGACGCCGTGGGGCCCTACGAGATCCTCAGCCGACTGCCCGAGGCGGAGGTGTCCTTCGTCGCCGAGCGGCCCGGAGCCGTCCGCAATGACAGCGGATCGCTCGCGCTGGTCGCCGATGCCGCGATGGACGACGTGTCCGCGCCCGACATCCTCCTGGTGCCCGGCGGGCCGGGGCAGGCCGAGCACATGCAGGACGCGGCGATGCTGGAGTGGATCCGCGCCGCGGACGCGGCGAGCACCTGGACGGCCTCGGTATGCACCGGATCGCTGCTCCTGGCCGCCGCGGGCCTGCTCGACGGGCGCCGCGCCACCTCGCACTGGCTGGCGCTGGACCGGCTTCCGGCCTACGGCGCCCGGCCGACCGGGGAACGCGTCGTCTTCGACGGCAAGTACGTCACCGCCGCCGGGGTGTCCTCGGGCATCGACATGGCCCTGCACCTGACCGGGCGCGTGGCCGGAGACGAGTTCGCCCAGATCATCCAGCTGGCCACGGAGTACGACCCCCAGCCTCCCTACGACGCCGGCGCACCCCAGAAGGCGCCCGGCGATGTCGCCGACCTGCTGCGCTCGCGGTCCGAGGCGGTCCTGACCGGACGGGGGTAGGGCGGCGGCCTTCCGTGCGGGACCGACGGCCACAGGCCAGCGCGCATCGGTTCGGGTGTTCGCCGGTTGATCACTCGACGAGAGCAGCGACGGGGGTGGGTGGTTCAGCCCCAGCCCATCGGAACCGGTGCCCGCCGGTTGGTCACTCGACGGGAGCAGCGACGGGGGTGGGTGGTTGGGCCCGCGCGCATCGGTTCGGGTGCCCGGTGGTTGGGCGTGCGTCAGGGCGGCGAGGTCGGTGGGTGGCCGGGGGTGGGGACATTTCGGGCATATCGCTTCGGGGGAAGCGATATGCCCGCCCATGTAGCGCGGTGTCCTTGCCTGGTGCGCCGGAGCAGCCGATCTTCCGGAATGCGGAAGAAAATCGGGGTTATTTGTCTGGAATGCCGGTCTGTGGCGGCGCCGGGAGCGGCCGCGGCGCCACGAGGTGCGCGGATGGATCGCTTAGGGCGCGAATTCCGCTCCAAACGCCATGATCATCGCTGTCCAGGGCTGCACTGGCGGCCTCGGTGCCCCCGCATGCCGGACATCTCTGGACGAGTCGACGCCCCGGATCGCCCGCCGCGCGGCCGGAGGCCGCCCCCGCGAACCATCGGTGATGATCGTCGCCCGCCCGCCGCGGCGTATGCCCCCGATGCCCGATTCCGTCTCCGGTATCGGCCGCGCCTGGCGGGTGCGCGGCCGCCGACCGCGCGGTTTCTGCCGGCGATCGTGTACCCCTTGCTGCTCTCGTCGTATGCCGCACCGGCGGGTACCCGAACCGATACGCGCGGGCCGGGCCGTCCGCCGCCCTCGCCGCCCCGTCGCAGGCGCAATCGGCGAGCACCGGGACCGATCCGCGCGGGTCTGCGTCCTGTTTAAGGAGCCGGTCACCACAGGAGGTTGCGGCAATGGGGCTGTGATGCGCGAAGCGCGGTGCGCCAGCTTGCCGCCGAGCGCACGGTGCACTTTTGCGCTGGAGGTCCGCCACCGGTGGTGCGGCTCCACCTGGGACGGGCTGCGTGCGCTCGGCGGCAAGCTGTGATCGCGCTTCGCGAGGCGCACCCATTGCCGCAGCCCCGATGGTGGCCGCCCCGGGTGGTTCCCGGTGGGTGCCTGGAAAGCGGCGCCCCCGCCGCTCTTAGCCCCGATCCAACCCCGCGCCGTCGTCGCTGCTCTCGTCGGGTGGGCCACAGGCGGGCACCGGGTGCGGTGGGCGCGGGCTGAGCCACCCGCCGCCCTCGCCGCCCGTTGCACGCGCAACCGGCGGGCACCCGAACCGATGCGCGCGGGCCCGGCCGTCCGCCGCCCTCGCTGCCCCGTTGCATGCGCAATCGGCGGGCACCGGGACCGATCCGCGCGGGTCTGCGTCCTGTTTAAGGAGCCGGTCACCACAGGAGGTTGCGGCAATGGGGCTGTGATGCGCGAAGCGCGGTGCGCCAGCTTGCCGCCGAGCGCACGGTGCACTTTTGCGCTGGAGGTCCGCCACCGGTGGTGCGGCTCCACCTGGGACGGGCTGCGTGCGCTCGGCGGCAAGCTGTGCTCGCGCTTCGCGAGGCGCACCCATTGCCGCAGCCCCGATGGTGGCCGCCCCGGGTGGTTCCCGGTGGGTGCCTGGAAAGCGGCGCCCCCGCCGCTCTTAGCCCCGATCCAACCCCGCGCCGTCGTCGCTGCCCTCGTCGCATGCTCAGCCGGCGGGCACCGGGGTCGATCCGCGCAGGCCGTACCCCGCGCCACCCTCACCCCCTCACAGCTCGACCACCTGGCGCACGGCCTCGCCCGATGCCAGGCGGTCGAAGCCCTCGTTGACCTCGTCCAGGCGCAGGCGGCCCGACAGCAGTTCGGTGACCGGAAGCAGGCCGCGCCGGTAGAGGGCGATGTAGGCGGGGATGTCGCGAGCGGGCACACCCGAGCCCAGGTAGCTGCCGCGCAGGGTGCGCTCCTGCGCGGCCAAGGTCACCGCCGGGAGCGACACGTGCCGGTCGGGGTGGGGCAGGCCCACGGTGACGGTCGTGCCGCCGGGGCGCGCCGCGAGGTAGGCCTGCGCCAGCACCTCGGCGCTGCCCGTGGTGTCGACGACCTTGTCCGCGCCGCCGCCGGTCAGCTCCCGCACGGCCTCGACCGCGTCCGGGCCGCCCGATAGCCGGTCGGTGGCGCCCAGCCGCCCCGCCAGTTCGCGCTTGGCCGCCACCGGGTCGACGCCCACGATCTGCGCGGCGCCCGCCACGTTGGCGCCCAGCAGGGCCGAGAGCCCCACGCCGCCCAGACCGAACACCGCCACCCGCTCGCCCGGCCGGACCTCGGCGGCCTTGAGCGCGGCGCCCACGCCCGTCAGCACCGCGCAGCCGAACAGCGCGGCGACCTCGAAGGGCAGGTCGGCGTCCACCCGCACCGCGGAGTCGGCCGAGACCACGGTGTACTCGGCGAAGGCCGATACGCCAAGGTGGTGGGCGGGCTGCCCGCCCTGCGCGTCGCGCCAGCGCCGGCCCCCGCCCACCAGGTCGCCGGCGTTGTTGGCGGCGGCGCCGCGCTCGCACAGCGCGGGACGGCCCTCCAGGCAGCGGGGGCAGCCGCCGCAGGGCGCGACGAAGTAGAGCACCACGTGGTCGCCCGCGGAGAACCGCTCCTCGGTGCCGGGACCCAGCGCGACGACCTCCCCGGCCGCCTCGTGGCCCAGCACCATCGGCACCGGGCGCGGCCGGTCGCCGTTGACCACCGACAGATCGGAGTGGCACAGTCCGGCCGCGCGGATGCGGACCAGCAGTTCGCCGGGGCCGGGCGGGGCCAGCTCCAACTCGCGCACCCGCAAGGGGCGCGATCGGGCGTAGGGGCCTGCGGCGCCGATCTCCTCCAGGACGGCGGCGCGCACGGGCGCGGGTGTGTTCACTGGCTCCTCCGCAGGTTTTCCAGGGCGGTGCGCAGCCGGCCTTCGACGGGCACCGGCCGGCGGGTCTCGCGGTCGACGAACACGTGCACGAAACGCCCCTCGGCCACCTCGGTGCGCCGGTCGCGGCGGTAAAGGCCCACCTGGTAGTGCACCGAGGAGGTGCCCAGGCGGACCACCGACAGCCCGACCGCGAGCACCTCGGGGAAGCCGATCTCGGCGGTGTAGGAGCACTGCGACTCCACGCACAGGCCGATGACGCGTCCGCCGCGGTAGTCGAGCCCGCCCTCCTCGATGAGCCAGGTGTTGATGGCCGTGTCCATGAACGCGTAGTGGACGGTGTTGTTCATGTGGCCGTAGGCGTCGTTGTCGGCCCACCGGGTGGGGATCTCCGTCCAGTGGGCGTAGTCGGGGCCGGCGCCCTCGGCTCCGCCGGCACCCGCAGGCGTCTGGGCCGCGTCCACCGGCCACCCCCGTCTCCGTTGCGACATACCGATTGGTATGTACGGTACCGAACGCCGCGGATGAGGCAGTATCGACCCATGAAGATCCTCTGGGTGTTCGCCCACCCCGAACGGCGCTCCCTCAACGGCTCCCTGATGGACGAAGGGCTGGCCCAGTTGGAGGCGCTCGGGCACGAGTACCGCGTCTCCGACCTGTACGCGATGGATTTCAAACCCGTGGTGGACGCCGCCGACTTCCGCGGCGTCGGGGGCGCCGGCTGCGACCGGTTGTTCGTCGGCGACGCCCAGGAGCGCGCGTACCGGGAGCGGCGGCTCGGCGAGGACGTGCGCGGCGAGCAGGAGAAGATCGAGTGGGCCGACGTGCTGGTGTGCCACTTCCCGCTGTGGTGGTTCGGCCCGCCGGCGATCCTCAAGGGCTGGTTCGACCGCGTGCTCGTGCAGGGCTTCGCCTTCGGGCTCAAGGACGCGCGGGGGCGGACCCGGCGCTACGGCGACGGCGGGCTCGTGGGCAAGCGCGCGCTCATCGTCACGTCGGTGGGGGCGCGCGAATCCGGGTTCGGGGCGCGCGGCGTGCACGGCGAGGCCGAGGAGGTGCTCTTCCCGCTGCTGCACGGCACGTTCTGGTACACCGGCGCCGCCGCGCTGCCGCCGTTCGTGGTCTACGGAGCCGACCGGGCCGATGACGGGGTCTTCGCCCACTACGCCGCCGAGCTGCGCAAACGGCTCGCGGAGCTGGGCACCGCGGAGCCCATCGCCTACCGGCACGAGAACAGCGCCGACTACGACGACGACCTGGTGCTCGATCCCGAGTGCGCGCCCGGCCGCACGGGTCTGGGCGTGCACACGGCCCAACCCGACGAGCGGGGCCGCCTCAACCCCTCCGAGGCCAAGGACGGCAGCGGCCCGCGGATCCCCGGCCGGCCCGTGCAGTGACCGGCCGCCTGCCGGCGGAGCCGCCCCGGACCGCGGCCCCGCCGGTGGCCCCGCGTGCTCAGTCCTCCGGCCGCAGCAGCTGCCGGAAGAAAGCGCGGTAGCCGCGCATGGTCCGGCGCAGGGCCTCGGTGTCGGCCTCGGAACGGTCGGACCACCGGTCCTCGAGGCTGCGCTTGTGCGCGGCGAGCTTCTCGTTCAGGGTGCGCAGCACCTCGTCGACGAGCTCGTCGGCGCTGCCCACGGCCCGGCGCGGATCGTCGACGAAGTCGCTCTGGGCGTCGCGCCACCTCTCCTTGAGGCGGCGGGCCTCCTCCTCGGAGAACAGCACCGCCCCCTGCTCCTCGGTGTCGGCGCCGCCGGCGGCCGGCCGCAGCGCGGCCGACCCGCCGCGAGGGGCCTGCGCGGGCACGCCCGCGGCGGTGGACTTCTCGACAGCGCCGCCGGAAGGGCGGGAGCCGGCCGCGGACTCCTCACCCGCGCCGCCCGAGTGGCCGGACGAACCGCCACCGCCGGCGGCGGACTTCCGTGCGGCGCCGCCGGACTCGCCGGACGCGCCGGAGGCGGAGGCGGACGTCTCTCCCGCGCCGCCGGAGGGTCCGGAGCCCGAGGGGTCGGAGGCGGCCGCCGGCTTCGGCGCCTGGGCGGTGTGCTCGGCGGCCGGCTGCTCAGCGGGCGGACCCGCCGGACGCTCCGCGGGCCCGGCCCCCTCGTCCGGGGACTTGGCCGAGCGCCGGCTGGCCCGGCCGACCAGTTTGGCCGCGGTGCGGCCGCGTTCCTGCGCAACGGTGTCGGATCCGGCCGGCGCCGACCGGGCGCCGTCGCCGCCGGCGTCCGCTGCGGCCTCGTTCTTGCGCTTCAACGGGTTGTCCATGTCGGGGGACTCCCTTCGGCGGGGGACGCCCGGGCGGCGCCCGGGAGCGGCATGGGGGTGTCAGCGCGCGGCGGAGTCGCCGCGGTCGGCGGTCTCGGGCTCGGTGGACGCGGCTGAGCCGTTGCCGAGGAGTTCGTGGAACAGCGCGCGGTAGTCCACCATCGCGGCCCGCATGTCCTCGGTCGTGGCCTCGCCGGCGGCGCTGCGCTCGCCGATGGCGCGCGCCTTGCGGTAGCGGTCGACGGTTCCGGCGTGCTCCACGGAGAGGTCGGCGATGCGCTGGTCGTCGTCCTCTGTGGGGTAGCCGCGGTCGGCCATCAGCCGGGAGAGGAGTTCGTGGCCCTCGCGCACGGCCTCGGGCGGGCTGTCGACGAACCGCTCCTGGATGCGGTCCCATTCCGCTCGGTACTGCCGGCGGGAATCCTCGGAGAGGGGCTTGAGATCCAGCTTGGCATGGCGCTTCTCGCGCTCGGCGAGCTCGCGCTCCGCTGCGCGGCGGCCGCCCAGCTCCTGGACGGCGCGATCGTATTCGGGACCGAAGCGCCGGCGCAGCCGGCGGCTGCGCTGCCACGGCACGGCGAAGGCCGCCGCGAGAGCAACGGCGGCGACCAGGACGATGATCACGGCGACCGCGACGATCAGGCCGGTGTTCATGTCGATCGGCCTCCTCGTTCCTGTCCGGGCTCCGCCCGCTGCGGGCCCGATGAGGCTTCGATCCTTGGCTACCCGGCGGAGGTGCGGTAAACCGCTGATCATCCCGCGGTCAAGGCCGGAGACCGGCGACGTGCGCCGCCACCTGTACCGATGTGTCGGACGCCGATGGCAGACCCGCTTTCCGGCAGGGAGCGCCGGGGGACCGAAAACGCCGATGCGGCCGAGTTTCGGTCCCCGATCGCCCGGAAGTGTCCGCTATGCCCGCCGGTCGGCTTCCGCTACGGCGGCACGGGCAGGACGTGCGCAAGCGCGGCGGTCGCTCCCAGCGCGACGGTGGCCGCGCCGATGGTCGCGCAGAGGTGCCAGAGCGCCTGCATCCACCCGGGCGCCACCGGTTCGCCGCCCTGCAGGGGCGGTCGGGGCGGTGTGTGGAGGGGACCGGGCTGAAACGCCCGCGGCGGCAGCGCGTGCCGGCAGCCGTGCGGACAACCGGAGGAGGGCGCCGGTTCCGGCGCGGCACCGCCGCCCGCGGCACGCGGGGGCTCGGCGGGGCTCGGGGGCGGGGTCTGCGACCGCTGCGCAGCGGGTGGTGGAGCGGCCCGGCGCGGGTTCCACTCGGAGAAGATCTCCGGTCGGGTATCGGCGAGGCGCCGGATGAGGGCGGCGAGCTCGGCGTTCTGCGCGGCGTCGACGGAATCCGGGTCGCCGACCCCGTCCGGCGTGCCGGGGACGCGTGCCGGCCCGCGGAGGTCCGCGGTGGCCTGGCGGTTGGCAAACGTGGTCGCTGCGGGCATGGCTGGCCTTTCGAAGGAGGGGAGCCGCCCGGAGCCGCCGCGTAACGGGAAAGGAGGGAAGTCCGAGAAAGGGAACGGAACAGGCGAAAACCACCGCCCCAGGGGAAGCCCGCTGCTGCGGACCGGCGCCGTCGGCGCTTCGAGTTTATCGGCGCACGCTCGGGGGATTCCTGGATATCCGATATTGCTGCGAGCGGATTTGTGCCGCCGTGGAAACGCAGGCCGCGGTGGTGAGGAGGCATCCGAAAACGGGGCAATGCAGGGTGAGAACGTTCCTGCGGCAAAAATTCGGGCGATGAGGGCTGTTTTTCGCGGATGGCCGCCTTCAGGTGGATTCTCCGCCGCGGGAGTGGCAGCGCGAGGCCGAATTCCGCCGAGGCTCGTCCGCCGGCCCGCCGGCCCGCCGGCCCGCCGGCCCGCTGGGCGGCCGCGCCGCCCAGCGCCCGTGCTCACTCCGCCGCCGCGACCACCGTCTGCGCCGTTCGCACGATCTCGGCCAACCGCGTGTGGTGGGCGCCCGGCCAGTAGACGCGGCCGCAGGCGCGGCAGCGGGCGAATACGTCGTAGGTCGCCCGGGTCCCGGGTTCCAGCAGGTGGTCGACGGCCTCCTTGGCGACGGGTGCCAGCCGGCCGTTGCACGCGGTGCAGCGGCTCCAAGGCGCCAGCGGGGGCGCGAACCTGTCGAGCACGTCGCGCAGTTGCTCGTCGGGATCCTGCCCGTGCACGAAGGCCCCCGCCTCCAGGGCGCGGCGGTGCAGCAGGCGGCGGTCCTGGGTCAGCAGCGCGCGCCGCTGCTCGTTGGCCATCGCCACCAGCGTGTCGTCGTCGAGGTCGTTGCTGTAGGCGGTGTCGACGCCCACCAGGCGCAGCCGCCGGGCGAGCGCACCCAGATGGACGTCGAGCAGGAAGCGCGGCGGGGCGAAGGGCAACGGCTGAGGGCGGGAGATCCCGGCGACGGGGCGAGCCGCCCCGAGACCGCCCGCGACCGCCGCGCGGCGACGCCGCGGGCGCGTTGGGGGGGTGCCGCGAACCCACCCCGGCTGAGAGCACTCCCAGTTTTCTGAGAGGATTCACATAAAATCCCGATAACGCCTTGTTGTAACAAGGACGTCACGACACCATGGAAGCATCCGATCCGCCCTCCATCGGACCTCACGCCGCACGCCCTACCAGGAATGCTCTCCGTGTCGACGAATCTACGCTCCGCATCCTCCCTTGCCGCCGCCCCCTCCACCTCCACCTCCACCGGCTCCGCGCGCCGCTTCCTGCCCGAGGTCCAGGGCCTGCGGGCCGTGGCGGTGGCGCTCGTGCTGGTCTACCACGTCGACCACGACCTGCTGCCGGGCGGCTATGTGGGCGTGGACGTCTTCTTCGTCATCTCCGGGTTCCTGATCACCTCGCTGCTGCTGCGCGAGGCCCGCGGATCCGGGCGGGTGGCGCTGGGCGCCTTCTACGTCCGCCGGATCCGCCGCATCCTGCCCGCGGCCGGGCTGGTGCTGGCGGTGACCGGCCTGGTGTCGCTGTGGGCGCTGCCCTCCCCGCGCCTGGCCGAGACCGCCCGGGAGCTGGTGGCATCGGCGTTCTACGTCGAGAACCTGTTCCTCGCCGACAAGTCGGTGGACTACCTGGCCGCCGAGAGCGCGGCCAGCCCCGTGCAGCACTACTGGTCGCTGGCGGTGGAGGAGCAGTTCTACCTGCTGTGGCCGCTGCTGTTCGCCGGCTGGGCCGTGCTGGGTCTGCGCGGTGACCGGCGGCTGGGCGGGGAGGGCGCGGTCCTGGCGGCCACCGGGGCCGTCCTCGTCGTCTCCTTCGGGTTCTCGGTCGTGCTCACCGCCACCGAACCCCAGCCCGCCTACTTCCTGCCGCAGACGCGGATGTGGGAGCTGGCGCTGGGCGGCGTGCTCGCGATCCTGCTGCCGCGCTGGGGAGCCGGTCCACTGTGGGTCCGCTGGGTACTGGGCTGGGCCGGGTTGGCCGCCATAGGGTGGGCGGCCTGGACCTACAGCGGCGCCACCGCCTTTCCCGGCGTGGCGGCGCTGGTGCCGGTGCTGGGGGCGGCCGCGGTGATCGCGGCGGGTGAGAACGGAGCGCGCTGGTCCACCTACCGGCTGCTGGCCGGCCGCCCGGCGCGCTTCGGCGGAGACATCTCCTACGCCCTGTACCTGTGGCACTGGCCGGTGATCGTGTTCGCGCTGAGCATGGCCGAGTCGGACTCCCTGCCGCCGCTGTGGGCGGTGCCGGTGGTGGCCGTCTCGGTGCTTCTGGCATGGGGGACCAAGGTGGCGGTGGAGGACCCGGTGCGCCGCTACGGGTGGCTGCGCACCGGGCGCGCGGCCGGGATCTTCGCGGTGGCGGCGGCCCTGCTGGTGGCGCTGGTGGGCGTCGGCCAGTACGTGCGCCACCAGTGGCTGGGCAGTGTCGAATTCGACCCGGTCCAGCACGTCGGGCCCGCGGCGATGGGCACCTCCGAGCCCGAGGGATCGCCCGGCGTGCCGATCTACCCCTCGCCGGTGGTGGCGGGCGAGGACGTACCCGACACCTACGAGGAGTGCGGAGGCGCATCCACGCTCGACACGCTCGACTGCGTCTACGGCCCCGCCGGCGCCGGGACCACCGTCGCCCTGGTGGGCGACTCCCACGCCGCCCAATGGATTCCGGCGCTGCGGAGCATCGCCGAGGACCGCGGCTGGCGGCTGCACGTCTACGCCAAGTCCTCCTGCGCCTACACCCTGACCACGCTGGAGCGCAACGGCCGGGACTACACCGAGTGCGTGCGGTGGAACGAGAAGGTGCAGCACGAGCTGACCACGCAGGTCCGGCCCGATGTGGTGCTGACGAGCTCCAGCGCGAACGCCCGGGCGGCGGGCTCGGCCACCGAGTCCGAAAGCTCCCTGGACATCGCCGTGGGCATGACCCGCCTGTGGGGACCGCTGGAGGACTCCGGCAGCCACGTCGTCGCCATCCGCGACACCCCGCGCATGGCCGAGCGCCTGCCCGAGTGCGTATCGCGCCACGCCGGCTCGCTGTCGGAGTGCGCGCGGGCGCCCGAGGACGCCTTCGCCAACACCGACCCACAGTTGCTCGCCGCCCGCAACGATCCGGACGCCGCCGTCGTCGACCTCACCGATTCCCTCTGCACCGGCGACACCTGCCTGCCGGTGATCGGCAACGTGCTCGTCTACCGCGACAGCCACCACCTCACCGCCACCTACTCCCGCCTCCTGGCCCCCGACCTCCGCCACGCCCTCGACGCGGCCCTCGCCAAGGAGTGAGGCGGCCGGCGCCCGCGGCGGGGTTGCGGGCGCCGGCCGCGGTCGTCGCCGATTCCGCAATGGGCGCGCCGGGGGCGTATGCGGGTGCATAGTCGGCCCCGGATCGCGGCAGTGGGAGAGGAGAGCCGGATTCTCGTATGCCGCCGGAGCCCTGCGGGTTCGGCGGAGTCTGGAGGACGACATGAGCACCGGCGAGAAGCGCGAGAGCAAGGTCGAGCAGATGCGCGGCAAGCTCAAGGAGGCCGCCGGGAAGTTCACCGGCAACGAGCGCATGAAGAGCCAAGGCCGCGGTGAGCAGACTCGCGGCAACGTCCGCGAGACCACCGAGGACGCCAAGGACACGGCCCGCGGCTTCACCGAGGGTCTGCGCGGCGACTCGGCCGGCCCCGCCCCCGAAGAGCGCCGCGGCGGTGAAGGCCCCGACACCGGCCGCCGCTGACCGCCCACCCGACCAGCGGCGACCGCGGGGCGCCGTCCACGCCCCGCGGTCGTCTTCCGCCGCCGCCCCTTTCGCGCCGGTGACGCGCCTTCGGCCGGGTGCGGCCGCCGAATCGGCTCGGTCCGCAGCCCCCACCCGACCCGGAGCCTCGGGTGGTCACCCGGACGCGACGGCGGGCGGACGGCCGTAGGTCATCCGCCGCAGCACCCATTCGGCGGGGCCCTGGCGGAACCCGGCGCGCCGCATGGCTTCGGCCAGCACCACAGTGGCCAGCCACACCGCCGCGCCCAGCGCCACCGCCTGCGCATCGCTCAGCTCCGAGCCGATACCCAGCGCATAGGGCGGGACCAGGGCCGCCCACGCCACCGACTGCAGCAGATAGCAGGTCATCGAGCGCTGCCCGGTCGCCGCGAGAGCGGTGACGACGGGCCCGCGCCGGCCGCTGCGGCGCCGGTCGAGCCGCACCGCGACCAGCGCGATCAGCGCCGCGTAGCCGAACCCGCCCGCGTATCCGGTGAGCAGGTGCAGCCAGAAGACCGCCGCCTCGGCGGCCGGTGCGGCCTCCCACACCTCGATGTTGATCAGCGCCTGCGGAACGCCGCCGGCCACTCCCGCACCGATGCCGCCGGCCGCCGCCCGCCGCAGCAGGGGGAGGTGGCGCAGGGGCTCCTCCAGCAGGCGGCGCCGTGCGGCCCACACGCCGATCAGGAACGGGAACACCGAGATCACGATCATCAGCGGCAGGAAGAACGGCAGCACCGCGATGCGCGTGAGCAGGTCCGACAGCCAGGTGATGTCGGCCGCCGCGCCCTGCGTCCCGGCTGCGAACAGCGCCGTGTTCGCCAGGCTGTAGAGCAGGCTGCCCACAGCCATCCAGGCGAACGCGTGGGCGAGCAGCCGCCGGTCGCTCATCCGCAGGACCGCGGTGAAGAACAGGGCGATCAGGCCGTAGACGGCGATCACGTCGCCGTAGAACAGCAGGACCGTGTGCGCGACGCCGATGATCACCAGCCAGCGCCCGCGCCGCCGCAGCAGGCGGCGGACCCACGGCCACTCGCGCCCCTCCGCCGTGCGCCGCAGGTAGATCTGCGCGAGGCCGTAGCCGAAGAGGGCGGCGAACATGGGATAGCCGCGGTTCTCGCCGAACAGCGCCATCGCCGCGGTGGTGCCGACGTCGACCGGGCCGTCGAGTGAGAAGCCGGCCGCACCGGTGAATTCGCGAAAGAGGTGCGCGTGTACGGTCGCGATGATGAGCAACATGAATCCCCGGCCCAGGTCGGGAGCGAGGGAGCGCTGGTCGGCGGGCAGCGGTCGGGGATCGGAATGGGGCTCGCCGCGTGCGGCGGTGTTCTGGGACATGGGCGCGGCCTCACAGGAACCGGGAGCTAAGCTACGGCGGCGTAGCTGTTTCCCTTGATAAGCTACGGGAACGTTTCTAATGGGTGGGGCAGAGTGAGTGACCGGAACCGGTCAGAGGGCGGCGAAGGGCCGCCGCGCGCCCGGCGCCGCCGAGGGGCGGAGCTGGAGGAGGCCGTCTACACGGCCGCCCTCGAGGAAACGGCCGAGCTCGGCCTGCCCCGCGTCACCATGGAGGGCATCGCGCGCCGGGCCGGGACCGCCAAGACCTCGCTGTACCGGCGCTGGTCGTCGCCCGAGGACATCGTGCTCGGCGCGCTGTACCGGATCCATCCGGTCGAGCAGCCCTCGCCGGGCGCCGACGACCTGCGCGGCGACCTGATCGCGGCGCTCACCCTGATGCGCGACGCGATGGTCCAGCCGGTGTACGGCCTGGTGATGTCCTCCCTGCTCAGCGAAGCGCAGCGCCGCCCCGACCTGCACGAACGCCTGTACGCGGAAGTCTTCGACGCTCGCGGCGGGCGCTTCACCCGTACCGTGCTGCAGCACTACGCCGACCACGGCCGCGTCGACCCGGCGCGCCTCACGCCCGTCGTCGTCGACATCGGCGAGGCCTTGCTGATCAAGTACGGCATCGACGCGATGGAGGTCCCCGACGACGACTACATCGCCGCCATCGTCGACCAGGCCATCCTCCCGGCGATCGGCCACGGCCCCCAGCAGCCGGCGGACTCGGCGGACTGATGCCCCCTGCCGGGGCCGAGGTCGGCCGAAGGGGCACGCCAGGCGGCGCCCGGCCCCGGCTACGTCCTGTTTAAGAGGCCGGTCACCACAGAGGTTGCGGCAATGGGGCTGGGGCGCACGAAGCGCTGCTGACGCCAGCTTGCCGCCGAGCGCACGGTGCACCTTCGCGCCGGTGGCCCGCCACCGGTGGTGCGGATCCACCTGGGAAGAACCGCGTGCGCTGGGCGTCAAGCAAGCACGTGACGCGCAGCGCCTGCGATGGGGCGGTGGCGGGCGGGCGGATCGCGCTACGCGAGGCGCGCCAATTGCCGCAACCTCGCAACCTCGATGGTGGCTGCCCCGATTGGTACCCGGGGTTCCTGGAAAGCGGCGCCCTGCCGTTCTCAAACCCAACCTACGTCCGCTCCCGTGCGAGCACCCGCGCCGCGAACACCTCCACCGCGTCGATCACCGCCTCGAAGCGCGGGGAGCGGAAGAGGTCGAAGGCGTGCTGGGCGCGGGGGAGTTCGGCGTAGACCACCGGGTTGGCGGATGCGCGCCGCAGCGCGGCGACGAACGCGCGGGCGTCCTCCACGGGGACGAGGGAGTCCTGGTCGCCGTGGACCGCGAAGAACGGCGGGGCGTCCGGGCGTACGTGGTCGGCGGGCGAGGTGGGGCGCTCCGATTCGCCGGGGCGGCGGTAGTAGCGGCCGTAGTAGCCGTACAGCGACACGGCCGCGGTGAGCGAGGTGTCGGCGTCCTCGAAGCCCGGCTGGAAGGCGGGGTCGTTGGGCGTCAGCGCGGCGAGCGCCGCGAGGTGGCCGCCCGCCGAGCTGCCCGCGGCGAACAGCGCATCGGGGTCGCCGCCGTAGTCGGGGGCGTGCTCGCGCGCCCAGGCGATCGCCTTCTTGAAGTCGGCGAGGTGCTCGTCGAAGCCGGCGCGAGGGCGCAGCCGGTAGTTCGCGCTGATGCACACCCACCCCCGGCTCGCCAGCCGGTAGAGCAGCGGGCGCGCCTCGCGGTTCTTGCGACCGCTGAAGTACCCGCCGCCGTGGGCGTAGACGAGGATCGGGCCGCCCGACGTCCCCGAGCGGCGGCGGTAGACGTCGAGCCGGTTGCGGACACCGGCGTCGCCGTAGGCGATATCGGCGATGCGTTCGACGTCGGCGCGGCGCACCCGGAACGGGAAGAGCAGGGTGCGCAGGTAGGACGGTGCGCGGCGGCGCGCCGCCGCGAGGAGGGCGTCCACGGCGCCGGGCCGCCCCGCGCCGAGGTCCCTGCGCAGTGCCCGCTCCAGTGCCGGACGGGCGTCCAGAGCGCGGCGCGCGATCACCGCGAGCCCGATCGCGGTCAGCACCGCCAGGGCGAGCCCGGCCCAGGACGCGGGGGTGTCGAGGTCCTCCTGGGCCCACGCGGGCAGGGTCGCGGCGAGCAGCCAGCACAGGACGAACACGGGCGTCTCGTTGACGACCAGCCCGAGGTGGAAGCTCACGACCGCCGCCCACCGCGGGCGGCGCACCGGCGCCAGCGCGAGGGCGGTGTGCACGGCGGCGATCGCGACGGTCAGCAGGTAGCCGTAGGGCATGCCGCCTCCTGTTCGGGTGCCGGGTGGGGGGCTTCCGCGAGCGGTCGGGCGGGGCCGGGGGCGCCGGCGGCGCGGGCCTGCCGCCGATGGGCGGTAGCGGGAGTTGCGGGCTTAGCCGGGGCAGCGGGGGCGCCGGGGTGGAGCGGGCTCTCCGCGGACCGCGGATGCGGCGCCGGAGGTGTGCGGGGCCCGGCTCTGCTCGGCCGGGCGGTCCACGCGGCGGCGATCGCGGCGGTCACGAGGTAGCCGTAGGGCATGTCGCCTCCAGGCGGGAGCGGGGGTAGGGCGATGGGAGCGCTTCTCCGAGCGGCCCGCCGGCTGCGGGGCGGGGGCGGCCGGGGCGGCGCCGCCGGCGGGCCGGGGCGGGTGGAGTTCACCGGCGGCGCGCGGTGGGGGCCAGCACGGGGATGACCACGGCGCCCACGACCACGTGCATCGCCAGCAGCACGTACATGCTCGCCGTGTCCGCGGCGGAGACCACCGGGCCAGCGAGCGACACCAGCAGCACCGCGACCGCGACCGAGGTCCACACCGGCCCCGGCCTGCGCATCAGCCGTTCCAGTACCGCCAGCAGCGCCCACCCCGCCAGCCCCGCCACCAGGGCGGACGCGGCGATCGCCCCGGGCCCGACCGGTCCGACGGTCGCGCCGGTGAAGCCGGCGACGTCGATACCCGCGACGGGGACCGCCAGCACCCACAGCACCAGCGCCGCGGCGGCCGCTCCGAGCGGCCCCGATGCGCGGAGCAGGATGCGGCGCCGGGTGCCGCCGCCTGCATCGGGGGCGGTGGACGGGTGCTGTGCGGAGGCGGTCGTGGACTCGGCCGGGCTGGACATGCGTATCCCCTTTCGGCCCGCTGGGACCGTGCGGCCCGCTCGGGCGGAGCGGCGTGTGGCGGACCGCGGCCGTGCGGCCGGATCCGCCCGTTGACCTCTTCAGGGTTTCCGGTGGGCCGCCGGCGCCGCATCGGGCGCGCGGCCAGTCCGCTCCCGCCTCCGGTAGCGGCCGTATTCGACTTTGGTCGGTGTCGGCGGCGCGCCGGCGGCGGTTAGCCTTGCCCGGTGAACGAGGAGGTCAGCCCCGCCCCGGCGGACACGCTCCGGCGCCCGGCGCCCCGACCGCGCACGGCGGCTGCCGTGGCCGCCGCGACGGCCGTGCTGGTCGCCGTGACGATCTGGGGCCGCTACAGCGCCCAGCCCGACGCCGCACCGCTGCTGCTGGACATCGCCGTCGGCGCCCTCGGCTGCGCCCTGGCGCCCCTGCTGCTGTGGCGCCCGGTCACCGGCGCGTTGGGCCTGGTCGTGCTGGCCGCGCTCTCCCCGGCCGCCACACCCCCGGCCACGCTCGCGGCCCTGCAGGTCGCCCATCGCCACCGCCTCCCGGTCGCGGTCGCCGTGGCCGCCGCGGGCGTCGCGGCGCACGCGGTGCAGGGGCTGTGGCAGCCCAACAGCGGGCTCTCCTACGGCTGGTGGCTGGTGCTGATCACCGTCGGATACGCGGCGATGGTCGGCTGGGGCGCCCTGGCGCGGGCGCACCGCGCGCTCGTCGAGTCGCTGCGCGAGCGGGCGCGGCGCGCCGAGGCGGAGCAGGGCAGGCGGGTGGCCGAGGCGCGCATGGCCGAGCGCACGCGCATCGCCCGCGAGATGCACGACGTGCTGGCCCACCGGCTGTCCCTGCTCGCCACCTACGCCGGGGCGCTGGAGTACCGCCCGGACTCCCCGCCGGAGCGCCTCTCCCGCGCCGCGGGCGTGGTGCGCACCGGCGTGCACGAGGCGCTGGAGGAGCTTCGGGAGGTCATCCTGGTGCTGCGCGACGAGGACGCCGCCGCCGGTTTCGGTTCCGCGGCCGGGCGGCAGCCCGGGCTGTCCGACATCCCCGCCCTGGTCGAGGAGTCCCGCGGTGCCGGGGTGCGGGTGCGGCTGCGCGACGAGGTGGCAGACCCCGACGCCCTGCCGGCCGCCGCCGGACGCACCGCCTACCGCATCGTCCAGGAAGGATTGACCAACGCGCGCAAGCACGCGCCGGGCCGGCCGGTCGACGTCGAGCTGGCGGGGCGGCCGGGGGAGGAGTTGGCCGTCACCGTGACCAACCCGCTGGGCGGTCCGGTCGGCGTCGACGCCGACGAGGGGAGGGACGAGCGGAGCGCGGAGAGCGGCGCCGCCGGCGGGGCGGTCGGCGGCGCAGGCGGTGGCGTGGTCAGCGGAGCGGGCGGCGGGGCGGGCGGCGGGGTGGGCGGCGCGCCGCCCGCAGCGGTCGCCGAGGCGCCCGCAGCCGTCCCCGGCAGCGGCACCGGTCTGGTCGGACTGACCGAGCGGGTGCGCCTGGCCGGCGGCCGGCTCGACCACGGCCCCGCCGGCGACCGGTTCCGGCTGCACGCGCGGCTACCATGGCCCGCATGAGCGGGGCGCTGCGAGTACTCATCGTCGACGACGACGCCCTGGTACGCGGCGGGCTCTGCATGATGATCGACGGAATCGAGGGCATCTCCGTCGTCGGCGAGGCCGCCGACGGTGACGAGGTCCCGGCCGCCGTCGAGACCCACACCCCCGACGTGGTCCTCATGGACCTGTGCATGAAGCGGGTCGACGGCATGGCCGCCACCCGCAAGCTGCGCGCGCGCCCGCGCCCGCCCGAGGTCGTCGTGCTGACGACCTTCGACAGCGACGAGAACATCCTGCACGCCCTGCGGGCCGGAGCCAGCGGCTTCCTGCTCAAGGACACCCCGCCCCCGGAGATCGTCGACGCGATCCGCAAGGTCGCCGCCGGCGACCCGATCCTGTCCCCGCGCATCACCCGCCGCCTCATGGACCGCGCCGCCACCCAGGCCGGCGCCTACGAACAGGCCCGCAACGCCCTGGAAGCCCTGAGCCCTCGCGAACGCGAAGTCGTCCTGTCGATCGCCGAAGGCCACTCCAACGCCGAGATCGCCACGAAGTTGTACATGAGCGTGGCCACGGTCAAGGCCCACGTGTCGAGCATCCTCACCAAGCTGGACCTGGACAACCGCACGCAGATAGCCCTGCTGGCACACGATGCGGGATTGGCGTAAGGGGCTGCTGTCGTCGTCAGGGGCCGCCGAGCACGTGGACCAAGTCGGGGAGGCGCTTACGTCTCGTGCGTCTCCCACGGAGTAGACGATCGCGGGTCCTGGTCAGAGCTGCGGTACCAGGCCATCACGAGTGGCAAGCTCGCAGCCTTGCCAACCATCTGGCGATTTCCAGACTGTGGCGACGTCCATGCTGTTCAAGAAGCCGATATAACCCTGTCCAACACTTTCGGTGAACAACCCGACGAGTCTCGGTTTTTTAGGCTCAGGGTGGAAGAAGTAACGGTAATCAAGGAGCTGCGCGATTGCTTCTCGTGTAGCCTTGGCTCCATTTCCATTGTAGACAACTTTGGCTTCAACAAGCCATTGGCTATCGTCTCTCCACATGAGTAGATCACGGGGGTGGTGGTTGTTTGATGCATTGAATCCCGCGTGTTGTGCCAACGGAACGTACTCCGCGATCAAGGACTCATGGCGACGCTGCTTTACAAGCTCTCGCCCCTGAATCTGGGAGAGGTATTCGGTCGAGTCCTTCGGTTTGAAGTCATCAAGAGCGTTGAAGTGTTGTTCGATCGGGCTGGCTTCAGGGTCAACACCCAGGGGGTCAGCTCCTATCGCATCGAGGTCTTGGCGGATGAGAATGCAGCGCTGATAGACACCGATGATGTCCCAGAGGTCGCTGCGCAGCTCCTCCTCTGAAGGTAGGGCGCTTAGGTCGTAACGACGAGCGACCACACACCCCGCTCCGTATGCGCGTTGTCTGCGTCCACTTGATGCGAGATCCACCGAAAGATCCCACCGATGGATATGAGGGTCAGATAGCCGGTTTCTCAGGGTCTCCGCGGATAGGCTGAGGCGTCTCCGGATTTCCTGTTCTTTGTTTCCAGAGAACTCCGCCTTCAGTTTCTTCTGTAGGCGTGTGATGCCATGATTGATCATCAGTGTGACGCTGCGAAGGTCCTGGGCGAAGAGATAGACGACGTAGAGTCCATGCTCCGGAGACACTGTCTCGTCTGGATCGAAAAATCCGATCCATGGGGTGAACGTGGAGGACCCCTTGCCGCCACTCCCAATGATCTCGATTCCGGCGGGTGTGCATCCAGTCAGATGGGTATGGGCATTGCGAAGTAGTTGTTGGGCAAGTGAACTCATCGGAGCATGGCGATCATATTTTGTGGCAATCTCCAGCAAGTACTTGCGCAAATGCATTTGCCCTCACCAGTATCTAGACCCGGGTGCAAGAGGTCCTACCAACGAAGTAAGGACTTTACATGGTGACGGCCTACACGTCGCCCCCTGAGAGCAGTCACATGCTGCGGTCTCAGCGAACCGAGAGGAGCGCTAAGTCAAGGACAGTACCCTCACGGACGGCAACCCCCCGATGCCTCGGCGCATGCGGTGTCGTCCCTCCGCCTCTCCAGCAGGACCGTGTCCCTCCATTTGCCGTGGTGGCAGGCGATGCGTTCGCGGAGGCCCACGGTGCGGAAGCCGGCGCTGTGGTGGAGGGCGAGGCTGGGTTTGTTTTCGGGGAAGATGGACGTTTGGAGGGTCCAGAGGTCGCCGGTGTCGGCGGCGGTGACCTGTTTGTGGAGGAGGGCTTTGCCCACGCCGCGGCCGCGGGCGGATTGGGCGACGTAGACCGACGTTTCGGCGACTCCCGCATACGCCGGGCGGCTGGAGGTGGGTGCGGCGGCGGCCCAGCCGGCGATTTCGCCGTCGATCTCGGCGACCCAGCGGTGTCCGGGCAGCCATTTGCGAGCGAGGGCCGCGGTGTCGGGGGCCTCGGTCTCGAAGGTCGCGTCGCCGGTGGCGATGCCTTCGGCGTAGATGGCGCGCACAGCGTCCAGATCGGCGTCGTCCATCGCCCGCACGGACACATCCTCCGGCAGGTCGGTGGGGCAGCAGGGCCGGGAGGCGAGCAGCCCCATCACGGCGTCGGCCGCGTGCGGCAGGCCCGTGCAGCAGGCCGGGTTGATGCCCACACGCGTGGACGTGCCCTCCCTGGTCAGGGTCACGAACCCCACCTCGGCGAGCTTGCGCAGGTGGTGGGAGACGGTCGGCTGGCGGATGCCCAGGTCGTCGGCGAGCTCGCCGACACCGGCCGTGCCCGGGCGGGCGGCGACGGCGTGCAGCAGGCGGACGCGCATCGGCTCGGCCAGGCAGGCGAACCAGGAGGCGTAGCGGGCCGCCTCGTCGGGGTCGAGCAGTGCGGCGGGGGCCGGAGAAGCGGGTGCGGTCGCTGTCATGCCCCTATTATCGACCGTCTTCGATGCTTGATGCCATTCGTGCGCCCGCGTCTCCGGGAGAGTCCGGCGTCGGCACCCCCGCCCGTCCGGCCCGTCCCGCCGCTCAGTCCCGCAGCGGCACGTTGAGTTCCACGCGGAGGTCGTCGGGATTCATGTCGGGGGACGGCTCGGTGACATAGACCTCCCACAGGAACCCGGCCGGAACCAGGCCCTGCTCGTCGACCCACGTGCTCAGGCGCTCCCACGACACCGACAGGCCGTCGAAGGCGCCCGCGTGGGTCATCCGGGCGACGCGGCCCGCGGGCAGCGTGCTCGGGACGACGTCACCCTGGGGCTCGACCTGGCGGTCGATCGGGAAGCCGACCTCGATGTCGACGGGGTCGGCGACCTCCCCGTGGTACAGCCCGAACGCGGGACCCGTGATGTTCGCGCCCTGCGCGGCGATCGCCTGAGGGAGGGTGGTGAAGGAGTGGTCAAAGAACGACTCCAGGTCGGCCATTTCGACGGTGCCGCGGATGACGGCGGTCGCGGCCGGCTGTGCCGAGACGATCCTCGGCTCGAACTCGCCGGCCTCGGAGGTGGGCTGCTGCATATGCGGTTCCTTCCCTTGCATCGACTGACCTGACTGACCTTGCATCGGAGATGAATCGCGGGTCACCGGGTCCCGGGTCCCCGGGGTGCGGCTTCGCGCGCGGCTGCGGCCGTCCCGCACCGGTGCCGACTCCGCCGGCGGCCGGAACTCATCGCTCGGCGGGCGCCAGGACTCGGCCCCCTGCCCGGTGCCTTCATCGTCGCCGCTGCGCCGTCGATCGCCGTGGAACCCGCGCCGCGCGGCTCGGCGTTCATCCGTGCGTCCGCCCCGTTGCGCCCGCGTTTTCGCGGCCCTCGCCCGCGCGCCCGCCTTCGCGTTCGGCCCGCGCCCGCTCCCTCGCCCGCGCGCCCGCCTTCGCGCTCGGCCCGCCGCGCTCGCCCGCGCTCACCCGCCCGCCCGCTCCCTCGCTCGCGCGCTCGCCCCGCGGGCTGTGTCTCGATCACCAGCCTGCGCCGCGATACCGACAATCCGCGCCTGGGCCCGTCCGCCGCCTCCGCGCCCCCCTGTGGACGGCGACCCGCGGCGGCGCCCGTGCCGCCCCCACACCCGCCCTCCCCACCAAGCCGCCTCCCTGCGGGAACCCGCCGCCCTGCCGGTCTGCGCGGCGCCCGCACCCCCTCGCACCGGGCTCGCGCCCGCCGGCCCTCCGCCCCCGGCGGACTACCATCATTGCCATGACCGCCGGGAACACGGGCCGCAAGCGCCCCACGATCAGCGACGTCGCCCGACGCGCCGGCGTGACCAAGGGCGCTGTGTCGCGTGCGCTGAACAGCGGCACCGGCGTCAGCTCCGGGACGCGCGACCGCATCCGCCAGGCCGCCGTGGAGCTGGGGTGGAGCCCCAGCTACGCCGCCCGCGCCCTCAACGGCAAGCCGCTGGGCACCATCGGCCTGGTCGTCCGCCGCTCGCCCGAGATCCTCGACTTCGACGCGTTCTTCGCCTCATTCCTCTCCGGCATCGAGTCGGTGCTCTCCGGCGAGGAGCACGCCACCGTCATCCGGTTCGTGCCCGACGCGCTCACCGAGGCCGCCACCTACGAGCGGCTGTTCAACGACCGCTTCGTCGACGGGTTCCTGGTCACCGACCTGCGGGTGGACGACGAGCGCCCGGCGATGCTGCACCGCCTGGGGGCTCCCGCCGTCGTGGTCGGCGCTCCCCAGGGCTCCTCCGACTTCCCCACGATCACCAACGACTCCCACGAGGCGATCCGGGGGCTGGTCCGCCACCTCGCCGCCGGCGGGCACCGGTGCATCGCCCACGTCCAGGGCGACTCCCGCATGCTGCACGCGCTGCAGCGCCGCCGGCACTGGGAGGAGGCGATGCGCGAGCTGGACCTGGAGCCGGGGCCGGTGGAGCTGGGCGGTTACACCATCGTCGGCGGCGCCCAGGCCACCGAGCGCATCCTCGCCCTGCCCGAGCGCCCCACGGCGATCTTCTACGGCAGCGACCTGATGGCCATCGGCGGCTACTCGGTGCTGGGCGAGGCCGGGCTGGAGGTGCCCGGCGACGTGGCCGTGGCCGGATTCGACGACATCGCCCTGGCCGCCTTCACCTCGCCGCCGCTCACCACGATCCGCAGCAAGCACCGCGCACTCGGCAGCTCGGGCGCCCGCATCCTGCTGGACATGCTCAAGGGGCAGGAGCCGCCGGCCTCGACCGTGCTCTCCGGCGAACTGCAGCTCCGGGAATCCGCAGGGTAACGACTCTATAACCACCTCTCCTGTACGAGAGTGATCTCTCCTACACTCTGGCGGTAAACCGGTTTACTTAGCATGCTTCTCCCAGTCCGCCCTGGGAAGCGGCGCCACCCCAGCCCCATCCGCCCCCGACTTCAGCGACATGCCAGCGGCTTCACCTCGGCCGCACCCGCCCTGTCACCGCCGGCGGCGGCAGGCTCGCATGACCACAATGAGGAACGGAGATGGTCGTGAAGATCCCCGCCAAAGCAGTAGTGTCCGCCTCCACCGCGCTCGGCCTCGTCGCCGCGCTCACCGCCTGCGGCTCCGGCGAGGAGTCCGGCGACCAGACCCTGACCTACTGGGCCAGCAACCAGGGAGCCAGCGTCGAGGAGGACAAGAAGGTCCTCAAACCCACCCTCGACCGCTTCACCGAGGAGACCGGCATCGAGGTCGAACTCGAGGTGATCCCCTGGAGCGAGTTGTACAACCGCATCCTCACCGCTGTCAGCAGCGGCGACGGCCCCGACGTGCTCAACATCGGCAACACCTGGGCGGCCAGCCTGCAGGAGACCGGTGCGTTCGTGCCCTATGAGGGCGCCGACCTGGAGGCCGTCGGCGGCGAGGGCCGCTTCGTCGAGACCAGCTTCGCCACCGGCGGAGTCGAGGGCGAGCCGCCCACGTCGGTCCCGCTCTACGGCCTGTCCTACGCGCTGTTCTACAACCCGACCATGTTCGAGGAGGCCGGTATCGAGGAGCCGCCCTCCACGTGGGAGGAGTTCATCGACACCGCGGAGAAGCTGACCAAGGACACCGACGGCGACGGCCAGCCCGACCAGTACGGCGTGGCCCTGGAGGCCGGCAGCGAGCGGCAGAACTCCCACTTCGCCCACATCCTGGCCCAGCAGTACGGCGGGAAGCTGTGGAGCGACGGCCCGAACTTCGCCTCCCCGGAGGTGGTCGACGCGGTGAAGCTGCGCCTGGACATGATGGCCGAGCACGGCGTCGTCGATCCCAGCAACGCCGAGTTCAGCGACGGCACCCAGTCCATCGCCGACTTCGTCGACGGCAAGGCGGCCATGATGATGATGCAGGGCAGCGCCCGCACCACCCTGGCCTCCCGCGACTTCGACAACTACGAGATCGCCCAGGTCCCCATGCTCGACCCGCTGCCGGGCAAGCCGATCCAGAGCCACGCGGCCGGCATCAACATCAGCGTCTTCAACGACACCGACAACAAGGAGGGCGCGCTGCAGCTCGTGGAGCACCTGACCAGCCCCGAGGAGCAGGTCTACCTCTCCCAGGAGTTCCAGACGCTGCCCGTGGCCGTCGACGCCTACGACAACGAGGAGCTGCAGGGCGAGCAGATGCAGACCTTCCGCACCATCCTCACCGAGCACGCCTCCCCGATGCCGCTGATCCCCGAGGAGGGGCAGATGGAGACCGTCCTCGGCGAGTCGATCGCCGGCCTCTTCGCCGACGCGGCCACCGGCAGCGAGGTCACCAAGGCCGACATCCGCAAGGCACTGAAGGAAGCCGAGACCCAGATGGACGCCGCGAACTAGGCACACCCGCGAATCGCCGGCCGCCCCGCCTCCCTGCGGCGGGGCGGCCGACCGATGGAGGCACCCGATGTCCACCACTGAAGAGCCGCGGCACCGTGCGGCTCAGGAGGCGACCGAGCCGGCCGGCCCCGAATCCGGGGCGGAGTCCGGCGCCCGCAAGCGGCGTCCGCGCCGGTCGTTCCTTCCTTATGGGATGATCCTGCCGGCGGCCGCGCTTGAGCTGCTGATCCACATCGTCCCCATGATCCTGGGGATCTACATCGCGTTCACCTCGCTGACGCAGCTGACCATCCGGAACTGGACGTCGGCGCCGTTCGTGGGGCTGGAGAACTTCGTCCAGGGCCTGGATCCCGGCGGCGCGCTGGGCAGCGACCTGTTCCAGAGCCTGTTCCGCACCACCGTCTACACCGCGCTGGTGGTGGGCCTGTCGTGGGCGCTGGGCATGGCGGCGGCGGTGTCGCTGAACACCCGGTTCCGCGGGCGCGGCGTGCTGCGCACCCTGTTCCTGGTGCCCTACGCGCTGCCGGTCTACGTCGCCGCGATCATCTGGGCGTTCATGTTCAACCAGCGCGACGGCATGATCAACCGGCTGCTGGTCCAGGACCTGGGGCTCGTGGACGACCGGCCGTTCTGGCTGATCGGCGAGAACGCGTTCTGGGTGCTGGTGATCGTGTCGGTGTGGCGGCTGTGGCCGTTCGCGTTCCTGATGCTGCTGGCCGCGCTGCAGAGCATCCCCGAGGACATGTACGAGGCCGCGGCCATCGACGGCGCCTCCACCTGGAAGCGGTTCACCCGCATCACCCTGCCGATGGTGCGCTCGGCCAACGCCGTGGTGCTGCTGGTGATGGGGCTGTGGACCTTCAACGAGTTCAACATCCCCTTCCTGCTGTTCGGGGACACCTCTCCCGACAGCGCACGGCTGATCTCGCCGTTCATCTACGAGCACTCCTTCGTCAACTGGAACTTCGGGCTGGGCGCCGCGATGAGCGTGCTCCTGCTGATCGCGCTGATCATCGCCTCGGCGGTCTATGTCCGGCTGGTGCTGCCAAAGGGGCGTGGCAATGACTGAGACACCCGGCTTCCGCTGGTTCCGCCGGATCACCCTGACCTTCCTCACCGTCTTCACGGTCATGCCGCTGTATGTGCTCGTGGTGACCTCGGTCAAGCCGCTGGAGGACGTGCGGGGGCTGTTCACCTGGCTGCCGGACCGGTTGACCTTCCGGCCCTATGTCGAGATGTGGTCGACCATCCCGCTGGCCAGGTACCTCACCAACAGCCTCGTCGTCACCGTGACGGCGACGGTCCTGGCGCTGATGATCGCCATCCTGGCGGCCTACCCTCTGGCGCGGTTGCGCTTCCGCGGCAAGCGGGTGTTCAGCATGACCGTGCTGTCGACCCAGATGTTCCCCGGCATCCTGTTCCTGCTGCCGCTGTTCCTCATCTTCGTGCAGTTGGAGGAGATCCTCGGCATCCAGTTCACCGGCTCCTACACGGGGCTGATCATCACCTACCTGACCTTCGCCCTGCCGTTCTCGATCTGGATGCTGGCCGGGTACTTCCAGGCCATCCCCGAGGGGCTGGAGGAGGCAGCGATGATCGACGGCACCAGCCGCATCGGCGCGCTGTTCCGCGTCATCCTGCCGGTGGCCCGGCCCGGCATCCTCGCCGTGGGGGTGTTCGCCTTCATCACCGCCTGGGGCGAGGTGCTGTTCGCCTCGGTGCTGACCGACACCGAGACCCGCACGCTCTCCATCGGCCTGAAGCTCTACACCAGCCAGGTCGACACCCTGTGGAACCAGTTGCTGGCCGCGTCGCTGACGATCTCCCTGCCGGTGATCGTCGCGTTCATCCTGGTTCAGCGGCACCTGGTGTCAGGGCTGTCGGCGGGCGCGGTGAAGTAGCCCGGGCGCTGCCCGGCGTGGCCTGCTCCGCGTGTCCTCGGCTAGCGTTGCCGCTGGTCGGTTCGGTGGCCGGTGCCGCAGAGCGGTGTCGGCCACCGCCCCTGAACGCGGACGAAAGGCACGGGAGATGAGCAAGGCGGAGGCGGAGAGCCGCCGCAGCGAGGCGCGCCTGGAGGAGTGGCGCAGTCGGACGGTCGTGCCCATGGTGGTGGCCGCCGCCGTTTTCCTGGCGGCCTACGCCTGGCCGATCATCGACCCCGGACTGCCCGCCGTGTGGGAGGGGGTGTGCGCGGCTCTGCTGGCCGCGGTGTGGGCGCTGTTCGCCGCCGACTACGCCGTCCGGCTGTGGTTGGCGCCGCGGCGCTGGGTGTTCGTCCGGCGCAACTGGTTCGACCTGCTGGTGCTGCTGGCGCCGATGCTGCAGTCGCTGCGGCTGGTGCAGGTCATCATGGTCCTGGGCCTGGTCAACAAGCGGGCGTCGATGACGATGCGCGCCAGCGTGTCCAAGTACTCGATCGCGGCGGCCCTGCTGATCGTGTTCTGCGCCGCGCTGGCCGTACTGGATGCCGAACGCGGCGCGCCCGGCGCCGTCATCCGCACCTTCCCCGACGCGCTGTGGTGGGCCGCCACCACCGTGACGACGGTCGGCTACGGGGACATGTACCCGGTCACGGCCGGCGGCCGGATCGTGGCCGGCGTGCTGTTCACGGCGGGCATCGCCCTGCTGGGTGTGGTGACGGCGACGCTGGCCTCCTGGTTCGTGGAGAAGTTCAACGAGGGCCAGGAGAACGCGGCGGCCACCCAGAAGCAGATGGCCGAACTGACCGAGGAGGTCCGCACCCTGCGCGCCGAACTGGCCGCGGCGAAGGCGACCGCCGGTCCCGCTGCCGACACGGCTTCCGACCGCTGAGGCCGGTGCCGTCGGGTCGGCCCTGGGGGGACACCACCGGTCCGCGCCGAGGGTGGTGTCAGAGCCGTTCCCGTCGCCGAGCGTGGCGCTGACACCATCCTCCTCAGCCCGTCTTGGGCTTCTCCGTCTGGGCGGGACCGCCGGTCTGCGGTGGTCGGCCGTCGAGCCAGGCGTCGATGTCGTCGCGGCGGTAGCGGCGGTGGCCGCCCAGGGTGCGGATGCAGCCGAGGTGTCCCCGGTTGGCCCATTTGGCGACGGTGCTGGGGCGGACGCGGAACACCTCGGCGACCTCGGCGGCGGTGAGGTAGGCGGTGGCCTCGTCGGGGCCGATCGGGCCGGCGGTGCTCATGCGGCGGCCCCGGTGTGGTCGATGGCGGTGGCCCAACTGTGGCCGGGGGCGCCCTGCAGGTGGGCCGCGGCGCGGGCGAGTTCGGCCAGGACCTCTGGGCTGAGGCGGTTGCATTGGCAGGCGGGGAAGGGTTTTTTGCAGCCGGGGCAGATGTTGGTCGGCGGATAGGCTCGCATCGCGGTACTCCATTCACGGTGTGGGTGGAACAGCCCCGGCGTGTGGAAGCGGTCGGGGGCGCGCCGTTGCGGGCCGTCCTGGAGGGCGATTCCGGGACGGCCCGTCGTGTGCGGGGGCGAGGTGGCCCCCGCCCGCCCAGGGACGGATGCTGCTGGGACGGCGTGCGGGGGTGCCCGGGTGCGGTCGGGTGTCATTGGCCCGGAGGCTGCGCTTCCCGAACCGCGTCGGGGGCGGGATGCGTCCTGTTTAAGAAGCCGGTCACCACAGAGGTTGCGGCAATGGGGCTGGGTTGCGCGAAGCGCTGTGCGCCAGCTTGCCGCCGAGCGGCGGTGCACCTTTGTGGTGGAGGCCCGCCACCGGTGGTGGGGTTCCACCTGGGACGAGCTGCGTGCGCTCGGCGGCAAGCTGTGTTCGCGCTTCGCGAGGCGCACCCATTGCCGCAGCCTCGGTGGTGGCCGCCCCGGGTGGTGCCCGGTGGGTTCCTGGAAAGCGGCGCTCCCGCCGTTCTTGAGCACTAGGGGGTGCGGTGGATGTCGCGGTAGCGCTTCAGGGCCTCGGCCTGGGCTTCCAGCCATCGGCGCATGCGGTGCTCGTCCGACCAGTTCGCGAAGCGGTTTGCGACAGAGATTCAGCAGTACCATCCGCTCCTCGTTCCTGGGCTGCTGCAGACCGAGGAGTATGCCAAGGCCACCATTCGCGCAGGAAATCGGACAGTTTCAGCGGACGAACTCGCTGCTCGTGCAGCGGAGAGGGTCGAACGTCAGCAGGTATTGCAGCGAGAGCCGGATCCGCCGTTTCTGCTCGTCGTCATATGTGAAACGGTACTGCAGCGGCCACTTGGCAGTGTCCAGATAATGCGGAAGCAGCTGGAGCACCTTCATAAAGCGTCGTACTGGGACAATGTCGAAATACTCGTGGTCCCGCACCCTACCTGGAACCATCCTGGCTTGGATGGTGGGTTTCGACTTCTTAGGCTTCCTGGCGCCGGTACCGTCCTCTACCTGGAAACCAGGGCCACCGGAGGGATCTTTATCGACTCCGCCACGGTGGACGAGCATGTTTCCCTTCTGGGGGACCTGCGAGGTGCGGCCCTGCCTCCCGACCAGTCCCGCACGCTCATCGAACGAGCAAGAGGAGAGTTCTCGTGAAACCCAATGATGAAACCTGGCATAAGTCGTCGTACAGCAATGCGGAAAGCAACTGCGTCGAGATGGCTATAACCACCTGTGGAGGGGGAGCACTGCGCGACACCCAAAATCGAGGAGCCGGGTTCATCGCACTGCCCTCTGCAGAGTGGACAGCCTTCCTGCGGGCGGTGAAGTCGGCGGAGCTGTAGAGACCTCCCGCCTTCCCCTGACATCGCGACCCCTTCGGCTCCGGCCGAGGGGGTTTCGGCGTGTCAGGGCCGTTGGGACACCCCGGTTCCGCCCCGAGGTGGCGCCAGCGCCACCTCCTGCCGCCGAGCGTTGCACCGACACCACCCTCCTTTCTCGTCCGCCTCAGCCGCCTCATCCGCGGGCGCAGCCCAGCACCTCCGAGACCTCCCCCGCCGTGCGCGCGACCACGGGGCCCAGGTCGCGCATGCGCTCCTCGGGCATGCGGGACTCGGGGGCGCTGACGCTGAGGCAGCCGACCACGCGGGCCTCGTGGTCGAAGACGGGGGCGGCGACGGTGCGGATTCCGGGGGTGCGTTCGGAGAAGGACAGGGCGTAGCCCTGCTTGCGGATGTTCTCCAGCTCCTCCCGCAGCCGGGCGGGGTCGGTGATGGTCGCCGGCGTCACGGCCTCGATCGGGCCCGTCACCAGCTCCTCGGCCGCCGCCGGCGGCAGGAACGCCAGCATCACCTTGCCCGGCGCGCCGTAGACCAGTGGAATCGGCACGCCCAGTTCGGTATAGGTGCGGCGCAGCGCGTGGTGGCTCTCGACCTGGTCGATGACCGCGCGCTCGTTGCTGGGCAGCAGCTCGTGCAGCCCCACGGTCTCGTCGACCAGCGCGCGCAGCTCGCGCATGGCGCCCAGGGCAGCATCGCGCAGTGTCGTGGGGAAAGCGCCGCTGCGGGCGAGCTGCACCAGCAGCGGGCCGAGGGCGTAGCGGCGCTGCGCGGTCTGCCGGACGAGCCCGTTGGCCTGCATCGACGCCAGGATGCGGTGAGTGGTGCTGGTCGATAGCCCGGTCGCGCGGGCGATGTCGCTGATACCCATCTCCGGTCGGCGGGGACTGAAGCACTTCAGGATCGCCACGGCGCGGTCGATCGCCTGCACACCCGGCCTTGCAGCCCCGTTGCCCTTCGCGCCGGCGGCGGCGCGGCCTTCGGTCGTCTCGCTCAATTCGGCCCAACCCATTGACGTTAACGTGCTTGCAATCGTACGTTCCTGATATACGGGATCGCATCCCACTATACGGGAAATCCAAGAAACAGGTGCGTGGATGAAGCCGCTCGACGGATTCCGGGTTCTCGACCTCACCCGCTTCCTCTCCGGGCCGTACTGCACGATGGTGCTGGCGGAGCTGGGAGCCGACGTGGTCAAGGTCGAGCAGCCGGTCACGGGGGACGACTCGCGCCGGCTGGCGCCCAAGGTCAACGGCGAGAGCTACCCCTTCGGCATGCCCAACCGCAGCAAACGCAGTGCCTCCCTCGACCTCAAGGACCCGCGCGGCCGCGATGCCTTCCTGCGCATGGCCGCCCGCGCCGACCTGGTCATCGAGAACTTCCGCCCGGGAGTGGTCAAGCGCCTGGGCATCGACTACGACTCCCTGCGCGAGATCAACCCGGCTCTGCTGTACTGCTCCATCAGCGGGTTCGGCCAGACGGGCCCCTACCGCGACCGGCCGGGCTTCGACATCATGGCCCAAGGCGCGGTGGGCTTCATGCGCATGACCGGCCACCCCGAGGGCCGCCCCACCAAGGTGGGCATCGCCATCAACGACATCGCCGCCGGCGCCACCGCCATCTACTCGATCCTGGCGGCCGAGCTGAACCGGCGCGCCACCGGCGAAGGCGACTACATCGACATCTCCCTCGTCGATGCGGGCCTAGCGTGGACGGTGTGGGAGTCGGGCGCCTACTTCGGCAGCGGCGAGGAACCCGCCCCCACCGGCACCCGCCACCGCAGATCAACGCCCTACCAGGCCTACCGCACGGCCGACGGCTATGTGACGATCGGAGCCAACAACGACCGGCTCTGGCGCCGCCTGGTCCTCGACGCCCTGGAGCGGCCCGCCTGGCTGGAGGACGAGCGCTTCGCCACCCTGACGGCGCGCATGGAGCACATCGACGAGCTCCAAGAGGAGATCGAGGAGGTCACCGCCACCCGCACCACCGCCGAGTGGATCAAGATCCTCGACCGCGCCGGCGTCCCCGGCGGCCCGGTGCTCACCTACGCCGAGGCGCTGGACGACCCGCACGTCACAGCACGCGGGATGATCAGCGAGGTCGAGCATCCCATCATCGGCCCAATGCGCACCATCTCCCCGCCCGCCAAGTTCGGCTCGGCCGAGTTCGGCATCCAGGGCCCCGCGCCCTGGCTGGGCCAGCACACCCGCGACGTCCTCGCCGACGCCGGTCTGAGCGAGGACGAGATCGAGGCGCTCTACGCCGAGCGCGTCGCCTTCGACGAGCACCCCGAACTGCACGGAAAGTAGGCAGCATGTCCGACGACCTCCAGGTCGAGCGCTCCGGCGCGGTGGCGACCCTGACTCTCAACCGGCCGGAGACCCGCAACGCCATCCGGTTGGAGATGTACCGCGAGCTTCCCGGAGTCCTGCGCGGTATCGACGACGATCCCCGCGTCAAGGTGCTGGTGGTGCGCGGCGCGGGCACCAAGGCCTTCGCCGCCGGCGCCGACATCAGCGAGTTCCGCGAAGTGCGCGCCGACGCCGAGAGCGCCCGCTCCTACAACGAGCAGGTCGCGGCGGCCGAGCAGGCGCTGGAGGGCATGGCCAAGCCCACCATCGCCATGGTCCACGGCTACTGCGTCGGCGGCGGCTGCGGCCTGGCCCTGGCCTGCGACCTGCGCTTCAGCGACACCGCGGGGAAGTTCGCCATCACCCCGGCCAAGCTCGGCCTCGTCTACAGCCTGGAGTCCACCCGGCGGCTGGTGGACCTGGTCGGGCCCGCCCAGGCCAAGTGGGTGCTGTTCTCCGGCCAGCGCATGGACGCCGAGCACGCGCTGCGCACCGGCCTGGTCGACGTCGTGACCGAACCCGACGACCTGGCCGAGCAGACCTACTCCTTCGCTGAGCTGGTCAGCGGGCGCGCCCAGTACAGCGTCCGTACTGCCAAGGAGATCGTCCGGCGCATCGTCGCCGGCCAGCGCCGCGACGACGCCGAGACCACCGAATTGCGCAACGCCTCGTTCGACACCGAGGACTACGCCGAGGGCGTGCGCGCCTTCCTGGAGAAGCGCGCTCCCGAGTTCACCTGGTCGTGACGGCGGCGCGCCTCCGCTGCCCGCACGACCGGTCGCATCCGCACCAGCGGGACGCGGGCCCGCTCCCGCCCCGCACCCAGCGCCGCTCCGGCGGCCCGCATCCCCCCGACGCCAACCCCCCAACCGGAAAAACGCGCATCGCGCCGGCAAGGAGGCACCGCCATGCCGCTCAAGAAGACCGGAATCCTACTCGCCTCGGCCACGCTGCTGGCCACCGTCACCGCTTGCGGTGCGGGCACGGCGGTCCAGGAGAACCCCGACAACTACCCGAGCAAGGAACTCGACTGGACGGTCGCGTTCGGGCCCGGCGGCGGAAACGACATCATGTCGCGCACCATCGTCGACATCCTCAAGCAGGAGGAGCTCTACCCCCAGGACATCGTCGTGGAGAACCGCGAGGGCGGCAGCGGCGCCAAGGGCTGGGGCCACCTGCTCAGCAACTCCGGCGACCCCTACGTCATCTCGACCACGTCCGGGTCGTTCATCACCACGCCGCTGCAGGCCGACACCGGGTGGACCCACGCCGACTTCACCCACATCGGGCTGTTCGCCACCGACGACATGCTCTTCGTGACCCCGGAGTCGAGCGGCCTGAAGACCTGGGAGGACTGGGTCGACCACGCCAAGGACAAGGGCAAGGTCTCGGTCGGCGGCATCGGCACGGTCAACGTCGACTACATCATCCAGGCCGCCCTCGCCGACCAGGCCGGCTACGAGATCGAGTACATCCCCTTCAACGAGGAGGGGCAGTTGCAGACCGCCCTGTCCTCGGGCTCGCTGGACGCGATCGTCTCCAACCCGGGCTCCATCCTCGGCCAGGTCGAAAGCGGCGACGTGAACCCGCTGCTGTTCACCGGCCCCGAGCGGATGAAGGCGCTGCCCGACGTGCCCACCGGCGAGGAGAAGGGCTATGAGGGCCTGGTCTCCATGCCGCGCGGGCTCATCCTGCCGCCCGACGCTCCCGACTACGCCCGGGAATGGTGGATCGCGACCATGAAGAAGGTGGTCAAGACCAAGGCCTGGCAGGATTACCTGGACAAGAACCACCTCACCGCCGACGTCCGGTGGGGCGACGACTTCACCGTCTATCTGGAGGACACCTCGGCGCGCTTCGAGAAGGAGCTGAAGGAGCAGGGGGCCATCTGATGGCGAAGACGCCGACGTCGCGGGTGCGCCTGCCGTTCCAGCGCGCATCCGCCGAGCAGGAAGCGGACGGTGCCGGGGACGGCAGGGGGGAGCCGGACGGGGCCCGGGCTCAGACCGGCGGCGGGTCCGGCGGATCCGCCGCCGGGCGGCGGCCGGCGGTGTCGGGGCAGACGGTCTTCTACCTCGTCCTTGGCGCCCTGCTGACCGGGTACACCGCCATGGCCTTCGGGATGGAGTGGCAGACGACGGCCGGCCGCGTCGGCCCCGGGCTCTTCCCGCGGATCATCGGCGTGCTGGGTGTGGCCGCGTGCGCGCTGTGCGTCGTGCAGAGCATGCGCGCCGCCCGCGCGGCCGATCCGGCCGAGCAGTCCGCGCGGAGCGGCTCCGAGCAGGCCGAGCGGGTCGAGCAGGCCGGCGGGGCCCGGGCGGCCGCATCCACCGCGCAGGGTGAGGCGGACACCGCCGAGGCCGAGCGGGCCGGCGCGTCCGCCCCCGCTCCGGCGGCCCCGCCCGCCGGCGGCAGCGCCCCCGCAGACGACGAGCACCGGCGCCACCCCTGGGCCGTCGCGGCGCTGTGCGGGATCCTCGCGCTCTTCGTCACCGTGATGGTGCCGGTGGGCGCCGTGATCACCGGTTCGCTCGCGCTCATCGCGGCGCTGCTGGTCTGCGACAGGTCGCACCCGGTGCGCTCCGTCGTGATCGGGGCGGCCTTCCCGGTGGTGCTGTACGCCGTGTTCGTCTACGGCCTCAACGCGCAGCTCCCGCCCGGGATCCTGCCGCTCTGACCAGAGCGCCCTTCGCAAGCCGCCGCAGACCTCGGAGCCCAGTATGGACATCTTCGCCAACCTGGTGAACGGCATCATCGGGGTGCTCTCGCCCACCACCCTCCTCTTCCTGTGCATCGGCGTGCTCGTGGGCATGTTCGTCGGTGCGATCCCCGGCCTGGGCGCCTCGGCGGGACTGGCGATCCTGCTCCCGCTCACCTTCGGCCTGGACCCCACCACGGCGATCGTCATGCTCGCCGCCGTCTACTACGGCGCGATGTACGGCAACACGATCACGGCGGTGCTGATCAACACCCCCGGAGACTCGGCCGGGGTGGCCACCATCCTGGAGGGCCATCCCATGGCCCAGAAGGGGCGCGCCGGTCCGGCGCTGGTCATCGCGGCGGCCGCGTCGTTCGTCGCGGGCACGATCGCGGTCGTGCTGCTGACGATCACGGCGCCGCTGATGGCCGGGATGGCCGCGTCGTTCGGTCCGCCCGAGATCTTCCTGCTGGTGGTCATCGGGCTGCTGACCCTCGTCGTGCTCGTCGGCCGCAACTGGCAGCGCGGGCTGATCTCGGTGCTGATCGGCTTCGCCATCGGGACCGTGGGCATCGACGTGGGCGGCGGCACCCAGCGCTACACCTTCGGTTCCACCGAGCTGATCAACGGGATCGACTTCATCCCCGTGGCCATCGGCCTGTTCGGGCTGGGGGAGATCCTGTGGACCCTCTACCGCGGCGGGCACCGCGGCGGTGCGACGCCGATGCGGCTGGACCGGCGCACCGGCCCGTTCTGGCCCAGCCGGGAGGAGTGGCGCCTGGCGCGCGGACCGATCGCGCGCAACACCCCGCTGGGGTTCGTGCTGGGCGTGATCCCCGGCGCCGGCGCGACCGTCGCCTCGCTCATCGCCTACAGCCTGGAGAAGGGCCTGTCCAAGCGCCCCGAGCGCTTCGGCAAGGGCGCCGTGGAGGGCCTGGCCGCCCCGGAGTCGGCCAACAACGCCGCGGCGACCGGTGCGATGGTGCCGCTGCTGACCCTGGGCATCCCCGGCTCGGCCTCCACCGCCGTGCTGCTGGGCGGGTTCCTGATGTGGGGTCTGCAGCCGGGGCCGCTGCTGATGGCCCAGGAGCCGGAGTTCGCCTGGGGACTGATCTCCAGCATGTACCTGGGCAACGTCATGCTGCTGCTGGTGAGCGTGTTCTGCATCCCGCTGTTCGCCGCCGTCACCAAGACGCCGTTCCGCACCCTGGGGCCGCTGGTCATCATCCTGTGCGCGTTCGGCGCGTTCGCGGTCAACGGCAGCGTCGTCGAGGTGGGCATCATGTTCGCCTGCGGCGTGCTGGGGTTCTTCATGCGGATGTACGGCCTGACCCCCGCGGCGACGGTCATCGCACTGGTGCTGGGGCCCATCGCCGAGGAGACCCTGCGCCAGACGCTCCTGCTCGACGGCGGCATGGAGGTCTTCGTGCAGCGCACGCCCTCGCTGGTGCTGCTGGCCGTGCTCGTGCTGGTGCTGTGCGCGCCCCTGCTGGGGGCGCCGCTCAAGCGGGCCGCGGCCGGGTTCGTGCGGGCACGCCGCCCCGCCGGCGCCGCAGGCACCGGGGAATCCGGGGATGCCGGAGATGCCGGGACGGACGGGCCGCGGGGCACTCCCGGTGACGACTCCGGGAGCGGACCCGAGGACGCCCGGCGGCACGAGGTCTCCGGAGGCGGGTGAGCCGGGGCACCCGCCGCGCGTCCGCCGGAGCCCGCCGCAGTCCGGGCTCCGGCGGACGCGCACGTGTGTCGGGTGCGCGGCGCGCGGACCCTCACCGGCCGCGGGCCCGGCGCCAGGCGCCCTCGCCCAGCAGGCGCAGGCCGTTGAGCGCGACCAGGACCGTGGAGCCCTCGTGGCCGGCGACCGCGAGCGGCAGCGGCAGGGTGCCCGCCAGGTCCCAGGCGACCAGTCCCGCGATGAACACCCCGGCGATCACCAGGTTCTGCGCGACCAGCCTGCGCGCTCGGCGCGACAGCCGCACGGCCGCGGGCACGGCGGCCAGCTCGTCGCGGACCACGATCGCATCGGCGCTCTCCAGGGCCAGATCGGCCCCGGCGCCGCCCATCGCCACCCCGGTGTGGGCGGCCGCCAGCGCGGGGGCGTCGTTGACCCCGTCGCCCACCATCAGCACGCGGTGGCCGTCGGCCTCGACGGCCCGGATCGCCGCCACCTTGTCCGCGGGCAGCAGCCCGGAGCGGACGTCGGCGATGCCGGCCTCGGCCGCCGCGTGCTCGGCGGCATGGGGGTTGTCGCCGGTCAGCAGCAGCGGCGGGGCGCCGGTCTCCTCGGTCAGGCCGGCGACGGCCGCGGCGGCGTCGGGGCGCAGCCGATCGGAGATGCCCAGCAGGCCCGCCGGGCTGCCGTCGACCAGCACGAGCACGGCCGTGCGGCCGCGCTCCGCCAGCGACGCGGCCTCGGCGGCGGCCGCCCCGGGTGTGCCCCGCCCCAGCAGGCGCGCCGGTGAACCCGCCTCGATCCGGCGGCCGTGCACGGTGGCGGCCACGCCGCGCCCGGGGACCGAGGAGAAGTCCGCGGCGGGCGCGATCTCCAATCCGCGGGCGCGGGCCGCCTCGACGACGGCGCGGGCGAGGGGGTGCTCGCTGGGGTGCTCGGCCGCGGCGGCCAGGCCCAGCAGCCCGTCCGCGTCCAGGCCGGAGCCGGGCAGCGGGCGCACGTCGGCCAGCCGGGGCGCGCCCTGGGTCAGCGTGCCCGTCTTGTCGAGCGCCACCCGGTCGCAGCGGGCGAGCCGCTCCAGAGCGCGGGCCGACTTGACCAGGACGCCGTGGCGCCCGGCGTTGGCGATCGCGGCGAGCATCGGCGGCATGGTGGCCAGCACGAGCGCGCACGGAGAGGCGACGATCATGAACGTCATCGCCCGCAGCAGGGTCGGCTCCAGCGCGGCTCCCCACAGCAGCGGCACCGTGAACAGGGCCAGCGTGGCGGCGACCATGCCCACCGAGTAGCGCTGCTCCACCTTCTCGATGAAGAGCTGGGTGTCGGCCTTGGTCCGCGCGGCCTCCTCGACCATGGCCACGATGCGGGCGATCACCGAGTCCGCGGGGTCGCGTTCGACCGCCACGCGCAGCACCCCGGTGCCGTTGACGGTGCCGGCGAAGACCTCGTCGCCGACCTGCTTGGCCTTGGGCAGCGGCTCGCCGGTGATGGACGCCTGGTCGACCTCGCCCGCACCGGCGACCACGCGGCCGTCGGCGCCCACGCGCTCGCCCGGACGTACCACGATCACGTCTTCCGGGCGAAGGTCGGCGGCGGGCACGACGTCCTCGGCGCCGTCGGCGCGGACCCGGCAGGCGCGCTGCGGGGCGAGGTCGAGCAGACCGCGGACGGAGTCGGCGGTGCGGGCGGTGGCCACGGCCTCCAGCGCGCCGGAGGAGGCGAAGATGACGATGAGCAGCGCGCCGTCGAGCACCTGGCCGATCGCGGCGGCGCCCAGAGCGGCGGCGACCATGAGCAGGTCGACGTCCAACCGCTTCTCGCGCAGCGCGCGCAGCCCCTCCAGCGCCGGCTCCCAGCCGCCGGCCGCGTAGGTGAGCGCGTAGAGCGCCCCCCACGTCCAGGCGGGGGCGCCGAGCAGGTGCAGCGGCAGCGCGGCGGCGAACAGGGCGAGCGCGGCGGCGGCCCAGCGCACCTCGGACAGGGCGAGCATCCGGGCGAGCCGCCCGGGCGGGCGGGCGGTGTCCGGCGGCGCCGGCGGCGAGAGCACAGCGGTCACGGGGGTCCCTCCACACGAACCTGCGGATGTGCGGATCCCACCTTACAGGAACACATGAACAACAATTCAAGTGTTCATGAGTCCTGGGGATAGACTGGCCGCATGGGTCACCGAGTCACCACCCCCGCCGAGGACGCCCTCCGCACCCGGCTCGACGCGGCCGACGCGGAGCAGGTGGCCACGACCCTCCAGGCGCTGGCCACCCCCTCGCGGCTGCTGATCCTCGCCCGCCTGCGCGAGGGACCGCTGCCCGCCACGGCCCTGGCCGCCGAGGTGGGCATGGAGCAGTCGGCCTGCTCTCACCAGCTGCGCCTGCTGCGCAACCTCGGCCTGGTGATGGGCACGCGGCAGGGCCGCTCGGTGGTCTACGACCTGCACGACGACCACGTCGCCGCCCTGCTGGACCACGCGCTCTACCACGTCGAGCACCTGCGCCTCGGCGGCGCGGGCGCGGACTCCGCCGCCGAGACCGCCGCGGCCACACCCGAGGAGGACGCGGCGCTGCGCTGAGGGTGGTTGCGCGACGCGACCGCGGGCGGAGCGAGTCAAGTCAAGCCGGGCGTTCGGCATTCCGGTTCAGGTGTACGGGTGGAAGTGGCGTCCCCGAATGCCTCCGCGTTCTGTTTAAGTGGCCGGTCACCACGGTGGTTGCGGCAATGGGGCTGTGGTGCGCGTAGCGCCCGCCCGTCACCCGCCGCCGCCCCAACGGAGGCGCTTCGCGCCACGTACCTAATCAGAGCCGGGTTGCCGCTGAGCGCACGGTGCACGTTTGTGTCGGAGTCCCGCCACCGGTGGTGCGGCTCCACCTAGCAAGTTCCGCGTGCGCTCGGCGGCAAGCTGTGCTCGCGCTTCGCGATGCGCACCCATTGCCGCAGCCTCGGTGGTGGCCGCCCGAGGTGGTGCCCGGTGGGTTCCTGGGAAGCGGCGTCTCTGAATGGCTCTATGTGCTGTTTAAGTGGCCGGTCACCACGGTGGTTGCGGCAATGGGGCTGTGGTGCGCGTAGCGCCCGCCCGTCACCCGCCGCCGCCCCAACGGAGGCGCTTCGCGCCACGTACCTAATCAGAGCCGGCTTGCCGCCGAGCGCACGGTGCACCTTTTTGCCGGAGTTCCGCCACCGGTGGTGCGGCTCCACCTGACAGGTTCAGCGTGCGCTCGGCGGCGAGCAAACACGTGACGCGAAGCGTCTCCGCTGGGGTGGTGGCGGGCTGACGGGTGGGCGGATCGCGCTTCGCGATGCGCACCCATTGCCGCAGCCTCGGTGGTGGCCGCGCCAGGTGGTGCCCGGTGGGTTCCTGGGAAGCGGCGTCCCCGTCGTGCTCGAACACGACGTAGGTGCGCCGCCCGCGTGCTGTACCGGCGGGCACCGGGCCGGTGGGCGGGGGCCGGGCCGCTACCCGCCTGCGCCGGGGGCCGGGGTGCGGCGCAGGACCCACTGCAGGGCGCGCATCGGGCGGCCGGTGAGACTGGTGGTTTCCGACTCCTCGGCCGCCACGACCTCGCAGGCCGGGAACAGGGCGGTCAGGTGGCTCCGATCGTGGTGGCGGAACACGCCGCCGTCGGGCGTGGTGAAGACGCCGTGGACCGGATGGGGCGAGGCGGCGTAGACGGCACGGTAGTGCTCGCTGTTCTGCAGGGGGTAGTCGCACAGGAACACCAGGCCGCCGGGCGCGCACAGCCGCTCGGCCTCGGCGGCGATGCGGCGCTGGTCGCCGTCGTCGGGGACGACCGCGAGCACCGAGATCAGCAGGACGGCGTCGAAGGCGCCGTCGGGATGGGCCAGCGGCAGCTCGGGCGCGTGCTCCAGCCGCAGGTCGGGCGACTCGCGCCGGCCGCGCGCGATGAGCGCCGCCGAGGGGTCGGTCCCCACGGTGTCGCGGTAGCCCGCCCGAGCGAGGTCGCGCATCGCCCGCCCGTATCCGCAACCGAAGTCCAGAACCCGGGCGTCGGGGGTGAGCCGCGCGGCGATCGCCTGGAGCGGAACCGGATGGGTGAAGGTCTTGGCGGATCCGGGGCCTTCCCAGTAAGCGTTCGCCACAGCCGCCCTCCCCCTCGTCCCGCTCCTTCAGCCACCACTATCCCACCGCCGATGCCCGGCGGGGAGGGGCGCCGCGCACCGCGCCGGCCTTCCCGCGGCCCGGCCCGCCCGCCGCCGGCCCCTCAGCCGGTGAACGCCGCGGCGTGCTCGCCGACCCACTGGGCGAAGGTGCGGGCCGGGCGGCCGGTGACCTGCTGGACCGTGGGCAGGACGGTGTAGCCCGCCTCGGGCGGATCGGTTCGCATCTGCAGGAAGAACGCGATGTCGGAGTCGCCGAAGCCCTGGCCGCGCCACAGCTCGACCATGTCGTCCCGGCTCGTCTCGACGTAGCCGACCTCGCGGCCGAGGACCTCGCTGATGACGCGCACCTTCTCGGGCGGGGTGAGGGCCTGCGGCCCGGTCAGCAGGTACCGCCTGCCCGCATGGCCGTCGCCGGTCAGCACGGCCGCGGCCACGGCGGCCACGTCCGCGTCGTGGACCATCGCGCTCTTGGCGGTGGGGAAGCCGTCGCGGACGACGCCCTCGCCGCGCACCGAATCCGCCCATTCGAGGGTGTTGGACATGAACTCGACCGGCATCAGGTCGGTCCACTCCAGCCCGCCGGCCTTGACGGCGCGGGTGAAGCCGGTCTCCTCCAGCTCGCCCCGCAGCACGGTGGCCTTGCGGACACCGGCCTCGACCGCCAGCTCCACGATCTGCGGCCCGTTCTCCAGCGGCCGGTAGTCGTCGCCGAAACCGATCAGGTGGACCGCAGTGACCCCGGCGAACGCCGCCTCCAGGCTCGCGGTGTCGCTGAGGTTCCCGGCGGCGACCTCGGCGCCGGCCGGGAGGTCGGCCCGGGCGGGATCGCGGGTCAGCGCACGGACCCGGTGCCCGCCGGCGAGCAACCGCCGTACAAGGGGGCGCCCGATATTTCCGGTGGCGCCGGTGACGAGGACGGTCATCGCAAACTCCCTTCGCCTCGGTGCCGAAGCTAGCGACGGTCGCGGCCGCCTGCTGTCCGCCACCGTGCGGCGATCGGGGTTCCTCGGCCCTGTTCGACAGGGAGCCGTCCGCGGTGCGCCGGCGGGGTCACACCCCGGCCGGGCGGTCGATCCGGTAGATGTGGTGCAGCGGTTCGTCGTCGGGGTTGTCGGGCTCCATGGCGCCGCTGGCCACGCGCTCCAGGCCGGCCTTCTCCAGGGCGCGCCAGGAGGCGGCGTTGGCGGCGACGACGGCGACCATGACCGCCGGCGCCTCCGGGCAGTCGCGCCAGGTCTTGTCGACGAACGTCCGGATCATCCGGGTGCCGATGCCGCGTCCGATGCGGTCGGGCGGCCCGATCAGGTAGTCGATCGCGACGGCGCCCTCGGGCACCGCCGTGATCGCCGACAGCGAGGCGAACTCCTCGGGGTAGTCGGCCGGGCGCGACCGCTGCACCAGGCCGACGGGAGCGCCGCCGAGCAGCGCGAGCCAGTCCTGGGAGGGCTCCTCGCCGCGCGCCGCGGGGCCGAAGTCGCGTGCCACCGCCTCGGCGGAGGTCTCGTGGTTCCACCACCGCGCGACGTGCGGCTGCGCCAGCCACTCGCACAGCAGCGGAAAGTCCTGCGGGCCGATCCTGCGCCAGGTGAACATCGTGCCCCCGTGGGGTTCGCGGAGCACCGAGCATACGCCGTCCGCAGGGCCGGCGGGCCTGTCGCGCCCGCCGCCTTCGCTGGTGCCGCAACCCGCGCCGCGGGTGTCGGCGACGGGGAAGCATTGCCGACGATCACTCGGCGCCGTATGCTCGCAAACGAGTAATCGTATACGAGGGATACACATGGCCAGTCGCCGCAAAGTGGGCAACCTGCTCGCGCTCGCCGTCCTTTCGGCCGTCGTGCAGCGCCCGATGCACCCCTACGAGGTCGCCTCCGTGCTGCGCTCCCGCGGCAAGGGCGAGGACATGGAGATCAAGTGGGGCTCCCTCTACACCGTGGTGGGCAACCTCGCCAAACACGGGTTCGTGGAAGCGGTCGAGAGCGAGCGCGCGGGCGCCCGTCCGGAGCGGACGATCTACCGGATCACCGACGCGGGCCGGGCGGAACTCGTCGACTGGGCGAGCGAGCTGGTGTCGACGCCGCAGCCGGAGTGGCCCAGGTTCAAGGCGGGCCTTTCGGTGCTCGCCGCCCTTGAGCCCGATGAGGCCCTGGAGATGCTCCGGCGCCGGCTTCACGCCCTGGACGCGGGCATCGCTGACCTGCGCGCCGCGCTGGACCGGCACCGCCGGGAGGTGCCGCGGCTGTTCCTGGTCGAGGACGAGTATGAGATCGCCGTCCGCGAGGCCGAGGCGGAGTGGGTGCGCTCACTCGTGGGCGAACTGTCCTCCGGGAGCTTCCCCGGCCTGGAGGAGTGGCGCCGCTGGCACGCCGCCGGCGGAGCGCCGACCGGCGGCGCCGGGCAGGCGGGGGCGCCGAGCCCGGCCGACAGAGGGGAGGCCGACCGATAGCCGAAAGGCCCCGGCGGAGGTGTTGCAGCACCGCCGCCGAGGCCCCGCCCTCGAACCGAAACCCGGAACAAGCGAGTCCGGTCGCGACGTGGCAGACGCAGGATATCCGGCTCGCCTCGCGGGGTGCGGTTCGAGAAACCCACCGAACCCCTGAAGGCACCGAACGGTCGGTGCCGCGGAGAATCCTGAGGAGAGTCATGTCCGGAACACGCAGCGCGCTGGTGATCGGCGGCGGCATCGCAGGCCCCGTCGCCGCGCTGGCGCTGCAGAAGGCGGGAATCGAGGCGGTGGTCTACGAGGCGCACCCCTCCACCGCCGACGGCATTGGAGGCAGTCTCGCGATCGCGCCGAACGGCCAGGCCGCGCTGGAGGTGGTCGGGGCCCGCCACGCGGCCGAGGACGGTTCGGTGCCGATCAGCCGCTCGGCGCTGTCGTTCGGCGGCACCGAGGTCGAACTGCCGCACCTGGCGGGGCTGCCGCCGATGCGGCTCGTGCAGCGCGCCGGGCTGTATCGCGCACTGCACGACCTCGCGCTCTCCCGCGGAATCCGCGTGGAGTACGGCAAGCGCCTCGTGGCGGCCGACGAGGGGCCCGGCGGTGTCACGGCCCGCTTCGCCGACGGCACGTCGGCGGGCGCGGACGTGCTCGTCGGCGCGGACGGCATCCACTCCGCGGTCCGCAAGCTGATCGACCCCGGGGCGCCCGACCCGGGCCACACCGGCGTGCTGGGTCTCGAAGGGGTGGCGGACCACCGCGTGGGGCGCGAACCCGGCTCGCTGAACTTCGCCTTCGGTAAACGGGCCTACTACCTCTACTGGCCCCTCCCCGACGGCCGCACCGGCTGGGGCGCCAACCTCCCCCAGGACGGGCCGATGACCCTCACCGAGGCGCGCGAGGTCCGGCCCGAGGCGTGGGCGCGGCGGCTGCGCGAGATCTACGGCGACGACGACCCGGGCGGCCGGCTGGTGCGCAGCACTCCGGCCGATCGGCTGCAGGCGGCCGGGTCGCTGCACATCCTGCCGCATGTGCCGCACTGGCACAGCGATCGCATGGTGCTGGTGGGCGACGCGGTGCACGCACCGTCCAACAGTTCCGGCCAGGGCGCGTCCCTGGCCGTGGAGAGCGCCGTCGAGCTGGCCCGCTGCCTGCGCGACCTGCCCGACGCCCCCCGCGCGTTCGCCGCCTACGAGCGCCTGCGCCGTCCGCGGGTGGAGAAGGTCGCCGCCCGCGCGGCCAAGACGAACACGCTCAAGGCCCCCGGCCCCGCCGCCCGTGTGCTGATGCCGGTACTGATGCGGCTCCTCCTGCGGACGGCGCTCAGGCCGGAGAGGACCTTCGGCGCCGAACAGAGGTACCGGATCGACTGGGACGCCCCCGTGCGGGAGCCGGAGCCCGGGGCGGGCGCCGCAAGCTCTGCGGCCGGCAGCGGGCGCTGAACCGGGCGGTCCGCGGTGGGGCCGGGGCGGTGCGCACCCCCGGCCCCACCGGCGGGAGGGCCGGAGGCCGGCCTCGGGGCGACCAGGCGGCTACGCGCATGCAGTCAGCCGTGCGCCGGCGATGGCCCGGATTCCACACCGGTCTTCGAGGCCGGTCGGCGGGGGGCAGAGTTCGGCGGCGTGCGGCGCCGCGTGCCCTCTCAGTCGGCGCCTCGGGCCGGCGGGTCGCCGCCGTCGAGGCGGACGGTGACCGTCACCCGGCCTGCGGCGTCGGTCTCGGCGACCGCGTGGCCGGTGCGGACACCTTCGTCCAGGTCCAGCGAGATCGGGCCTCCCGCGCCGGTGAAGTTGCGCCACCACTGCTTGCGCTCGGGCATCATGACGCTGATCGCGACCGTTCCCCCTTGGCGCCGGTAGCCCACGGGGGTGGAGAACGTGCGCCCCGAGCGCCGCCCGGTATAGGTGACGACCGTCAGGCGCCTGCGCATGAAGCGCCCCCAGCGCGGCGAGTGGCGCAGTGCGGACACGCAGGCGTTGACGGGGCGGGTCAGGCGGCGGGGGAGCGGTCCCTTGTATCGCACGGGGCCTCCAGGCGTGGGGTGGGCGGGCGGTGCGTGAGCGCCGGGCGCGGCCGGCTTCGCCGCGGCGGCGGGACCCGTGCGGGTGGACGCGGACGCGGGTCCGCCGCCACACTAGCCGGATAAGTGGAGACCCCCGTCCGGTTGCACGGAAGTGAGAGGAATGGCCGCCGAGGACTCTCGCATGGCGCCCGGCCGCGCCGCTCCGGCCGCAGGCCCGGGTCTGCGTGCCGACGCCCGGCACAACCGCAACCGGATCCTGGAGGTCGCCGCCGAACTGCTGGCCGAGCGCGGGATCGACGTGCCCATGGCCGCGATCGCCAGGAACGCGGGTGTGGGCGTGGCGACCCTCTACCGCCGGTTCCCCACCCGGCAGGACCTCCTCCGCGAGGTCTTCGCCGACGGGTTCGCCGCGTGCGAGGCGGCGATCGACGACGCGCTGGCCGATTCCGGGCCCGATCCGTGGGACGCCTTCCGCACCGCCGTCGAGCAGGTCTGCGCCGTGCAGGCCGGCGACCGGGGCTTCAACGCGGCGTTCGTCGCGGCCTACTTCCAGGAGTTCGGAGTCGGCGGGGAGCTGGACCGCGTCATGCGGGGCCTGGCCGAGCTGACCAGGCGCGCCAAGGACGCCGGCCGGCTGCGCGCCGACTTCGCCCCCGAGGACTTCACGCTGCTGGTCATGGCCAACAGCGGGATCTCGGCCCGGTCGCCGGAGGCGGCGCGGGCCGCGTCCAGGCGGCTCGTGGCCTACCTGCTCGACGCCTTCCGCGCCGACAGGACCGCCCCGTCCGAGCCCCTCCCGCCGCCCGCCCCACTCGACCTCTACGACGCGCTGCGCCTGCGGTAGGGCGTGATCGGCCGTACCGGGGCAGGGGCCGGATCGGGCGCGCGGAGCCGGATCAGGCGTCGGTGTCGACGCCTCCGGCCAGCAGCGGCTCCAGGACCAGGTCGGGGTTGTCGCGCTCGACCACGCGCAGCCGGTACTTGTTGGGCAGCAGGACCAGCAGCTCGCCGTCGGAGCGGCGCTTGAGCACCTCGCAGCCGGAGAGGGCGTGAGCTTTGGGCGCGGAGTCGGCGTCGGTGCGCCGGGCCAGCGAGTACTCCAGGTGCGCCAGGTCGATGGGGGCGTTGAACTCCTCGGACATGCGGTGGGCGACCACGTCGAACTGCAGCGGGCCCACCGCGGCCAGCACCGGCGCCTGCTCGCCGCGCACATCGGAGGTCAGCACCTGCACGACGCCTTCGGCGTCGAGCTGGGCGATGCCGCGCTGGAACTGCTTGTAGCGCCCGGAGTCCTTGGCGCGGGCCACGGCGAAGTGCTCGGGGGAGAAGCTGGGGATGGGGGCGAACTCCACCTTGGGCCCGGCGTAGAGGGTGTCGCCCACGCTCAGCGCGGCGGCGTTGACCAGCGCGATCACGTCGCCGGGGTAGGCGGTCTCGATGGTGGAGCGCTCGCTGCCGAAGACGGCCTGGGTGTACTTGGTGGCGAAGGGCTTGCCGGTGGCGGCGTGGGTGAGGACCATGCCGCGCTCGAAGCGGCCCGAGGCGATGCGCAGGAAGGCCATGCGGTCGCGGTGGGCCTTGTCCATGTTGGCCTGCATCTTGAACACCTGGCCGGAGAACGGCGCGGAGATGGGGCGCCGCCCGCCGCGGGCGTCGGCGGGGTCGTGGGGCGCCGGCGCCAGCCGCACCAGCGCCTCCAGCAGTTGGGACACGCCGAAGTTGGGCAGCGCGGCGCCGAAGAGCACCGGCGAGGACTGCCCGGCCAAAAACGACTCCTCGTCGAAGTGGGCGCCGATCTCCTCCAGCAGCTCCAGCTCCTCGGTGGCCTGGACCCACTCCTCGCCCTCGACCTCGGCGGCCTGCTCGGCGTCCATGCGCTCCTCCAGGGCGCGGGTGGCGCCGCCGGGGGTGCGGGAGAGCTTGGTGTAGGAGCCCTCGGCGCGGTCGATGAGGCCGCGGAAGTCGCCGGCGATGCCCACCGGCCAGTTCAGCGGGGTGGGCCGCAGGCCGATGCGCTGCTCGATCTCGTCCAGCAGCTCCAGCGGTTCGCGGCCGGGCCGGTCCCACTTGTTGACGAAGGTGATGACCGGGGTGTTGCGGGAGCGGCAGACGTCGAACAGCTTGAGGGTCTGGGGCTCCAGGCCCTTGGCCGAGTCCAGCAGCATGATCGCGCAGTCCACCGCCGAGAGTACCCGGTAGGTGTCCTCGGAGAAGTCGGCGTGGCCGGGGGTGTCGAGCAGGTTGAGCACGCAGTCGCCGTAGTCGATGCGCAGGGCGGCGGAGGTGATGGAGATGCCGCGCGCCTGCTCCATCTCCATCCAGTCGGAGGTCACCCCCCGGCGCGAGCCCTTGCCGTGCACGGCGCCGGCCGAGGTGATCGCGGCGGCGTGCAGGGCCAGCGCCTCGGTGAGGGTGGACTTGCCGGCGTCGGGGTGGGAGATGACGGCGAAGGTGCGCCGCCGGGCCGCCTCCTCGGCGACCTCCGCGCTGGTCTTGGTGTCGGTTTCTGAGGCCGTGGTACTCACCGCTGCTGCTGTTTCCTCACCTGTGGTCGATCGGGGCCGGGTGCGTGCGCCGCCGATGGCGCAGCCGGTGGGCGAACTCCTCGGCCATGGCCAACTGCTCGCGCAGCACGCGGCAGCGCTCGTCGGCCGCCTGCTCGAACGCGTCCAGCCGGGCCGCCAGGGCCGCCCGCCGGTCCTCGGCCAGTCCCGGCTCGGCCAGGCCGTCGAGGGTCTGCAGCAGGTCGCGGGTCTCCTCCAGGCTGAAGTCGAGCGGTTTCATCCGCTTGATCAGCAGCAGCCGGTCGACGTCGGCCTCGGTGTAGAGCCGGAATCCGCCGCGCGAGCGGGCCGAGGGCTCTACCAGCCCGACTTCGCCGTAGTAGCGGATCGTCCGCAGCGACAGGCCCGTGCGCTGGGCGACCTGGCCGATCTGCATGTGCTCGGCGCCCATGGACGCACCTCCCGGGTCCGACTCTACCCGTACGTGAGAAACGACGGTCCAGGACAGGGGGCGCCGCTTCGCCGGCGGCTCGGGACGAGGCACTGCTTTTGCGTGGATCGACATTGATCGATGGTTGATTTCATTGATGGGAGTCGATAAATTCGCCTTCACGCACATAGATCGACGAACATCAATGAAAGGGGTCTCCATGTCTGAGGCGCATCCGGTCGTGGTGATCGGCGCGGGCCCGGTGGGACTGGCCGCCGCTGCGGAGCTGGCCGAGAGGGGCTTGCCGGTGCTGGTCCTGGACAAGGGCGCCCGCGCGGGCGCCGCGGTGCGCGAATGGGGACACGTGCGGCTCTTCTCGTCCTGGCGCGACCTGGTCTCCCCGGCCGCCGAGCGGCTGCTGGCCGAGCGCGGGTGGACCCGCCCCGACCCGGTCGGCTACCCGACCGGCGCCCAGTGGGCCGAGACCTACCTGGAGCCCCTGGCCGCGGCGCTCGGCGACCGGGTGCACCTGGGCGCCGAGGTCGTCGGGGTGTGCCGGCGGGGACGCGACCGGGTGGTCGACGCCGACCGCGCCGAACTGCCCTTCACCGTGCGCGTCCGCGACTCGCGCGGCGGCGAGCGGCGCATCACCGCTCGCGCCGTGGTCGACGCCTCGGGCACCTGGGGCACCCCCAACCCGCTGGGCGGCGACGGCCTGCCCGCCCTCGGCGAGGCGGCCGCCGCCGACCGCATCGCCTACCGGATCCCCGACCTCGCCGACCCCGCTCTCCGCGCCCGCTACGCCGGCCGCCGCACGGCCGTGGTGGGCAGCGGCCACTCGGCGCTGACGGCGCTGGTCGCCCTCGCCGGACTCGCCGAGGAGGCGCCCGGCACGCGCGCGCTGTGGGTGCTGCGCCGCGGCGCCGTCGGCGACGCGTTCGGCGGCGGGCAGGACGACGGCCTCCCCGCCCGCGGCGCCCTCGGCGAGCGGGCCCGAGCCGCCATGGCCTCCGGTCGCATCGAGGCGGCCACCGGATTCGCCACCGCCGATGTGCGCGCGGGCGACTCCGGCGTAGTGTTGGCCGACGAGGAGGGCCGGGCGCTCGACCCGGTAGACGAGGTGATCGCGCTGACGGGATTCCGCCCGGACCTGGCACCGCTGGGGGAGCTGCGCCTGGGCCTGGACCCCGCGCTCCAGGCGCCCGTCGAGCTGGCCCCGCTCATCGACCCCAACGTGCACTCCTGCGGCACCGTCTACCCGCACGGCGCCGCCGAGCTGTCCCACCCCGAGCCCGGCTTCTACCTGGCGGGGATGAAGTCCTACGGCCGCGCGCCCACCTTCCTGGCGCTGACCGGGTTCGAGCAGGTCCGCAGCATCGCCGCCGCGCTCGCCGGCGACCACGCCGCAGCGGCGCGGGTGGAGCTGACCCTGCCCGAGACCGGCGTGTGCCAGGGATCGGGGCTCGCCGACGAGACCGGCGCTCCGGAGGACTCCGCGGCGGGCGGCTGCTGCGGACCCGCACCGCTTCCGGTGGAGGTGGAACGCCCGGCCGCCGTGCCGCTGCCTTGAGGCCGCGGCCCGGCACCGGCGCCGCCGCGGTTCTGGCTGATCCGCGGCGGCGCCGCGCGCTGGCCGCTCTCTGCGTCACCGTGACCACCAGCTACGGCGTGCTGTACTACGCGTTTCCCGTGCTGGCCCCGGCGATCAGTGCCGACACGGGCTGGTCGCTGTGGGCGGTCACCGCCGCGTTCTCCGCGGCCCAGGTCGTGACGGCGGTGGCCGGGGCCGGGGTGGGCCGGCTGCTGGAGCGGGTGGGACCGCGGACGGTCATGACCGCCGCCGCGCTGATCGGCACCGCCGCGACGGCGGGGATGGCGCTGGCTCCCGGCCTGTGGGGCTTCGCGGCCGCCTGGCTGTGCGCCGGAGCCGCGATGTCCGGCCTGTTCTACCCGCCGGCGTTCGCCGCGCTCACCGCGTGGTTCGGCGCCGCCCGCACGACGGCGGTGACGGTCCTGACCCTGGTCGCCGGGCTGTCCAGCACCGTCTTCGCCCCGCTTACCGCCGCACTGGAGGCCGGGCTGGGATGGCGCGGCGCCTACCTCGTGCTGGCCGCGATCCTGCTGGTCGTGGTGGCTCCGCTGCACGGGTTCGCGCTGACGCCGCCCTGGCCCGCCGCGAGCAGGCACGCACGGTCCCGCGGCGGGCCGAACATCGTCCGCACGATCGCCCAGCGGCGGTTCCTGGCCCTGACCGCGGCCCTGACGCTGGGCGCCTTCGGGGTGTACGCGGTGGTGGTCAACCAGGTGCCGCTGCTGCAGGCGCGCGGGTTCGACACGGCGACCGCGGCCTGGGTGCTGGGCGTCGGCGGCATCGGCCAGGTGCTGGGCCGGCTCGCCTACCTCCCGCTGGAGGCCCGCACCGGTGCGCGGGGCCGCGCGGTACTCGTGCTCGCCGGATGCGCGGCGACGACCGGACTGCTGGCCGCGGTCCCGGGCCCCGCGGCCGCCGTCCTGCTGCTGGGGCTGCTCGCGGGAGTGGCGCGCGGCGCCTTCACGCTGCTGCAGGCGACCGCGGTCGCCGACCGGTGGGGCACCGAGCGCTACGCCACGCTGAACGGCATCCTGCACACGCCGCTGATGCTGGCGATCGCCCTGGCCCCCTGGGCCGGCGCCGCCCTCGCCGGGCCGCTGGGCGGCTATCCGGCGCTGTTCGCCGCGCTGGCCGCGATCGGCGGCCTGGGCGCCGTCGCCGCGCTGGCCACCCGCCCCGCCCCCGGCCGCGGGTGACGCCGCGCCCGCCCTCAGCGGCCCGGGTCGGGCGCCGGGCCCGTGGAGTCGCGGATGACCAGGTGGGAGGGGAGGACCACGCGGCGCGGGGACTCCGGGTCGGCGCGGGCCGACCCCGTGGTCAGCAGGATCTCCACGGCGGACCGGCCGGCCTCCTCCTGCGGGCCCGCCAGGGTGGTCAGCGCCGGCACGCAGAAGTCGGCGCCGAATATGTCGTCGTAGCCGACCACGCTGATCTGCTCGGGCACCTGCACCCCCCGCTCGGCCAGCCGCCGCAGAATGCCGATCGCCAGCAGGTCGTTGTGGGCGACGACGGCCGTCGCCCCCGACACCAGCGCCGCATCGGCGGCCGCGCCCCCGCCCGCGACCTGCGGCGGGAACGGGCCCAGCCGGGTCGCGCCCATGCCGCGCCGCCCGGCCCCGGCCGACAGCGCCCTCCAGCGTTCGCCCGCGAGCCAGGACTGGTGGGGGCCGGAGAGGTAGACGAGTGAGCGGTGCCCCAGCGAGGCCAGGTGGTCGACGATCTGCGCGCTGCCCGACGCATTGTCGACGACCACGCTGGGCAGCCCGTCGACCTCCCGGTTGACCAGCACGAGGTTGTGCTCGCGCGCGAGGTCGGCGGTGGTGGAGTCGGGCATGCGGCTCGACGCCAGCACGAACCCGTCCACCGAGCGGGCCAGGCGCTCGATCTGGTCGCGCTCGGTGTCGGCGGACTCCTCGGTGAACCCGAGGATGAAGGTGATGTCCGCCGCCGTCGCCCGGCGCTCCGCGCCCCGGATCGTGCCGAAGAAGTGCGGGTTGGCGATGTCGGGCACCAGCATCGCCAGGGTCGCCGTGCGCCCCGACTGCAGCGCCGTGGCCAGCGGGCTGGGGTGGTAGCCCAGGCGCTCGGCGACGGCCAGCACGTGCCGGCGGGTGGTCGCGTTGACCCGGCGGGGGTTGCTGAAGGCGCGGGAGACCGTGGAGGCGGCGACACCGGCCTCGCGGGCGACGTCGTAGACGGTCGTGCGCTTGGGGGAGCTCATGGTGTCCGTTGTACGCGCGATGGCAACATTTGGCAATCGCTTGCCATGTTTCGCGGCGGAAACCTAGGGTTCACATCATTCCTGCTCCAGGCGGGCCCTACCGTCCTGAGCAGCACCGTTACGTCTTCATCGAGTGGAGCCCCGGATGACCGACACCCCCGAAGCGCCCGGCGACGGGCCGCCGCGCGCCCGCCCGGCGGCGCTGCGGTGGCTGGAGGCCGCGGAGCTGACCGCGGGCGTCGCACTCCTGGCCATGATCTTCGCGCTGATGCTGACCCAGGCGCTCCAGCGCCACCTGCCCGTGTCCGGGTGGGTGTGGACGGGCGAACTCGCCCGGCTGGGCCTGGTGTGGCTGAGCTTCTCGCTGGTCGGCTACCTCCTGGGGCGCGACGAGCACATCACCCTGAAGCTGATCGACTTCGCGCCGCAGGCCTGGCTGCGCCGCGGGGTGTGGATCGCGGCCAACCTGGTGGTGGCGGCCGTCTGCGCCGCCTTCGTCGCCGAGGCGGTGGAACTGGTCTTCGGCGGCTCGCCGATGACCACGCCCGCCCTCGGCATCCCCACCGCCTGGGTCTATGTGATCCCGCTCGTCGGGCTGGTGCTGGCCGCCCTGCGCGCCGCCGCCAACGCCTTCCTGGCCGGCCCGCCGCACGCCGCCGAGGCGCTGCCCGCCGACACCGGGGAGGGCGCCCGATGAACGCCCTCCTGGTCGTCTCCGGGATCCTGCTGCTGCTGGTGCTGCGGGTCCCCATCGCCTTCGCCATCCTGGGCCCCTGCATGGCCTACATGGCGCTGACCGACCAGTCCACCGGGCTGAGCCTGCGCACCGCCGCCCAGGAGATCGACAGCTTCCCCCTGCTGGCCGTGCCGCTGTTCGTCCTGGTCGGGGTGACGGCGAACCACACGGGCATCGCCGACCGCATCTTCGCCTTCGCCCAGGTGCTCTTCGGCCGGGTCCGCGCCGGCCTGGGCTACGTCAACATCGGCGTCAGCCTCGGCTTCGCGTGGATGAGCGGCAGCGCACTGGCCGACGTCGCCGGCGTCGGCAAGATGACGGTCCCGGCCATGACCGACCGCGGCTACTCCCGCCGGTTCTCCCTCGGGCTCACCGCGGCCTCCAGCCTGATCGGTCCGGTGATGCCGCCCAGCATCCCGGCGATCGTCTACGCCTCGGTGGCCACGGTCTCGACGGCGGCGCTGTTCGCCGCCGCGGTCGTGCCCGCCCTGCTGATCGCGAGCGGACTCGCGGTGGCGGTCTTCATCTGGGGGCGCCGCCAGCACCACCTCGCCGGCCGGCGCCCCGAGCGGGGCGAGGTCGGCAGCGCCGTGCTGCGGGTGCTCGGCCCGCTGGGCGCGCCGGTGCTGCTGCTGGGCGGCATCCTCAGCGGCCTGTTCACCCCCACCGAGGCCGCGGCGGTCGGCGCCGCCTACGTGTTCGTCCTGGGTTTCTGCTACCGCAAGCTGGACCTGCGGACGCTGTGGCGGATCGCGGTGGAGACCGCCACCACCGCGGCCTCCATCGCGATCATCCTGGCGGCCTCCGGGCTGCTCGGCTGGATCCTGGCCCGCGAGCAGGTGCCCCAGGACATCGCCACCGTCCTACTCGGGCTCACCGACAGCCCGGTGGTCTTCCTGCTGCTGGTCAACGTCGTGCTGATCCTGATCGGCACCGTGCTGGAGCCGGTCGCCGCGCTGGTGATCACCGTCCCCGTGCTGCTGCCGGTGGCCGTGCAGTTCGGCGTGGACCCTGTCCACTTCGGCGTCGTCACCATCGTCAACCTGATGATCGGCCTGCTCACCCCGCCCATCGGCGGAGTGCTGTTCGTCCTGGGCTCGGCCACTCGTACCCCGATGCAAGAGGTGTTCCGCGGCACCGCCCCGTTCCTGCTCCCCCTGCTGGCGGTCCTCGCCCTGCTGACCGTGGCGCCCGAGCTGGTGCTGTTCCTTCCCGAACACCTCGACCTCTAGCCCGGACCCGCACCTTTCCCCCGACCCCGACCCGACCCCGTCCCGCCGCCAGGCGGCACCGTCCCACCTTCCCCCATTAGGAGGCGTTTACGATGCGCACCAGTCTTCGCTGGGCGGCCCTGCTCCCCGTGGCCGCGCTCACCCTCGCCGGCTGCGGCGGAGGGAGCGGATCCGGCGACTCCGGAATCACCCTCTCCTTCGCCAACAGCTACACCCAGGACCACCCCCACACCCGCTGCGGCATCGAGCTGGTGGCCGACAAGGTCGAGAAGGCCGACGTCGGCATGACCGTCGACACCTTCCCCAACAGCCAGCTCGGCGAGAACACCGAGACGTTCTCCTCGGTGATGTCCGGCGACATCGACATGGACGTGCAGGGCTCGGCCGCGCTCGGGTCGACCTACAAGCCGATCGGCGTGTTCGACGCCGCCTACGCCTTCGACGACGCCGACCACCTGTTCCGCTTCTTCGACTCCGAGGCCTCCGAGACCATCAAGAAGGACTTCGAGGAGGCCACCGACACCAAGATCCTCGACGTCTGGTACTTCGGCGACCGCCACTTCACCGCCAACAAGCCCATCCGCAAGCCCGCGGACCTCAAGGGCCTGCGGATGCGGTTCCCCGACTCCCCGATCTACCTGCAGAACGCCAAGGCCCTGGGCGCCGACGCCACCACGGTCGCCTTCGAGGAGGTCTACCTGGCCCTGCAGCAGGGCACCGTCGACGGCCAGGAGAACCCCATCCCCACCATCGACAGCAAGAACTTCGACGAGGTGCAGTCCCACGTCAGCCTCACCAGCCACCAGATCGGCTCGCAGATGATCGTCGTCTCGGGCAAGACCTGGGACAAGCTCTCCGCCGAGCAGCAGGAGGCCCTGCAGAAGGCCGTCAGCGAGACCCGCGCGAAGAACCGCGAGTGCATCGAGAAGGCCGAGCAGAAGATCGTCGACGAGTGGAAGGCCCAGGACACCGTGAAGATCGTCGACGACGTCGACGTGGACGCCTTCCGCGCCCGGGCCCGCGACTACTTCGAGAAGAATCTCGAAGGCGAGTCGCTGGAGCTCTACCAGGCGTTCCAAGAGGCCAGGTAAGCGGACCGGACACGACGGAGCGGAGCAACGTACATGCGGCGCAGTATCGCCACCGTATCGCTCAGCGGCACGCTGGAGGAGAAGCTGCGGGCGGCCGCGGCGGCCGGGTTCGACGGGGTCGAGATCTTCGAGAACGACCTCGTCGCCTCGCCGATGCCGCCGCGCGAGATCCGCGCGATGGCCGCGGACCTCGGCCTGGGCATCGACCTCTACCAGCCGTTCCGCGATTTCGAGGGGGTCGGCGACGACCTCCTGGAGCGGAACCTGCGCCGAGCCGAGGCCAAGTTCGCGCTGATGCTCGAACTCGGCGCCGACACGCTGCTCGTCTGCTCCAACGCCTCACAAGAGGCCATCGACGACGACGCCCGCGCGGCGGCCCAACTCCACCGCCTCGCCGAGACGGCCGCCCCCTACGGCGTCCGCATCGCCTACGAGGCGCTGGCCTGGGGCCGCCGCGTCCACGACTACGAGCACTCCTGGCGCATCGTCGCCGATGCCGACCACCCCCGCCTGGGCGTCTGCCTGGACAGCTTCCACATCCTGTCCAGGCGCGGCGACCCCGCCGGCATCCGCGACATCCCCGGCGACAAGATCTTCTTCCTGCAGTTGGCCGACGCCCCCTACATGGCCATGGACCTGCTGCAGTGGAGCCGGCACTACCGGTGCTTCCCCGGCCAGGGCGGATTCGACCTGACCGCGTTCACCCGGCACGTGCTCGCGGCCGGCTACACCGGCCCGCTGTCGCTGGAGGTGTTCAACGACGTCTTCCGCGCCTCCGACCCCGCCCGCACCGCGGCCGACGCCCTGCGGTCGCTGTCGGTGCTGGAGGACGCGCTCGACCGCGAGCGGGATGGCGGTCGGGCCGACGAGGGGCCCGGGGCCGGCGGCGCACGGCCCCGCGTCTCCCTCGCCCGCCTGCCCGACCCGCCCGAGGACACCGGCTACGCCTTCGTCGAGGTCGCCGCGCAGGAGGGCGCCGCGGAGCGGGTGCGCGCCGTGCTGGCCGCGCTCGGCTTCGCCCACACCAACGACCACCGGTCCAAACCCGTCCAGCTGTGGAGCAGCGGCGGCGCCCGCGTCCTGCTCAGCTCCACCGATCCCCGGCTCGGCCACACCTGGGGCGGCGACGCCGCCGTCACCGCGCTGGGCGTGGAGGTGGCCGACCCCGACCGCGCCGCGCAGCGCGCCGACCGGCTCCTCGCGCCGACCCTGCCGCGGCGGCGCGACCCCGCCGAGTCCCGCCTGAACGCGGTCGCCGCCCCCGACGGCACGGCCGTCTTCTTCTGCCCCGGTCGGCAGGAGGGCCGGGAGTGGCTGGCCGACTTCAGCGCGGAGGCGGTGCGCGACCGGCACGCCGGCGCCGGCGCGGGGCGGGCCGCGATCGACCACGTGGGGCTGTTCCAGCCCTTCGACCACTTCGACGAGGCCTCGCTGTTCTACCGCTCGGTGCTGGGCCTCACGCCCGACGCCAGCCTGGAGGTCGCCGCCCCCGACGGCCTGGTGCGCAGCCGGGCCCTGGCGGCGGCGGACGGCGGGCTGCGCATCGCGCTCAACGTCTCGGTGCTGGGGCGCGGAACCCCGTCCGACGCCCCCGGCGGCGCCCAACACGTCGCCTTCTCCTGCGACGACGTCTTCGCCGCCGCCGAGGCGATGCGCGCCGCCGGCGTCGGGCCGCTGCCCATCCCCGACAACTACTACGCCGACCTGGCCGCCCGCACCGACCTGGCCCCCGCCATGCGCGAGCGCATGCGGGCAAACGGCATCCTCTACGACAGCGCCGGCGCCGGAGAGTTCTTCCACTTCTACACGCCGATGCTGGACAACCGGCTCTTCTTCGAGGTCGTGCAGCGCACCGGCGGCTACCAGGGCTACGGCGCGGCCAACACCCCGATCCGGATGGCCGCCCACCGAGCGGAGCGCACCAGGTGACCGGCGCACTCGGCGGCGAGGCCGCGCTGACCTCGGCGGCGCGCGGCACCGCCCCCTCCTTCCTCGTCGGGCTCATCGGAGCCGGAGTCGGCCCCTCGCTGACCCCGCCCATGCACGAGCGCGAGGCCGCGGCCTCGGGGCGGCCCCTGATCTACCGCACCATCGACATCACCGAACTGGACCTGCCGCCGGAGTCGGTGGCCGAGCTGGTGCCGGCCGCGCGGCGGCTCGGCTACAACGGGCTGAACATCACCCACCCCTGCAAGCAGCTGGTGCTGCCGGTCCTGGACGGGCTCACCCCCGACGCCGAGGCCATCGGGGCGGTCAACACCGTGGTCTTCGCCGGGGGATCGGCGATCGGCCACAACACCGACTGGTCGGGGTTCGCCCGCTCGCTGGAGCGCGGCCTGCCCCACGCGCCCCGCGACCGCGTGGTGCTGCTGGGAGCGGGCGGCGCGGGCGCGGCGGTGGCCCACGCGCTGCTGGTGTCGGGGGTGCGGGAGCTGGTCGTCGCCGACCTCGACCCCGAGCGGGCCGCGGAGCTGGCCGACCGGGTGGCCCGCCGCTTTCCCGGCGCCCGCTGCGCGGCCGCCGACGCGGCCGCGCCCGACCGGCTCCTGGCCGGCGCCGACGGCCTGGTGCACGCCACACCGGTGGGCATGGCCCACCACCCGGGCGTCCCGGTCCCGCCGGACCTGCTGCGGCCGCCGCTGTGGGTGGCCGACGTCGTCTACCGTCCGCTGCGCACCGAACTGCTGCGCAGCGCACGCGAACAGGGGTGCGCCACGCTGGACGGCGGCGGCATGGCGGTCTTCCAGGCCGCCGACGCCTTCGAGCTGTTCACCGGCCTGGCCCCCGACCGCGACCGCATGCTCGCCCATTTCCACGAACTGCTGGCGGCCGAATGAGGGGGCGCCGGAGAGCCCGCCGCCGGCCCCGCTGACCGGCCGTCTGCGAGAGGCGCCCCGCCGCGTGCCGTCGGCGTGCTTGGCCGCCGGCCCGCTCGCTCGGCGCCTCTCGGAGGCTGTCAGGCCGGCGTTTCGCAGCGCCGGCCGTCGGGGGCGATGACCGAGGTGATCGCGTCGATCTCCAGCGAGACCCGGAAGCCCGGGGGCAGGGCGAGCGCGGGTACGGCTCCCGGGCGGATCAGCTGCAGTTCGCCCAGCCGGGCGGTGCGCACCGGCCGGGTCGGCCCGTAGACCCCCGACCCCTGGTGGCCCAGGAACCAGGGGGCGACTCCGTCGCGGCCCGGCGGCCGGCGGACCAGCTCCACCGCGACGGCGGTGTCGGCGCCCTCCTCGACGTGCAGCGGATCGTCGACGAAGGCGGGCAGGGGAGCGCCGTCGCGCGCGGACAGGACGGCGGCGCAGAGCCGGTCCTGCCGGTCGGCGTCCTCCATCGCGTCGGCGACCCAGGTGGCATCCCAGGCAGCGGGGTGGTCGGGGGGTGCGGGCAGGTTGCGCACCACCGCACGCCACTCGTCTCGGCGCCGCTCGTCGGGTTGCAGGCGGAGCCGGTTCCAGCCCACCTGCACCAGAGGCGCGCCGCTGAACACGTGCTCGGCGTCGAGGGCGCTCAGCCGCTCCCGGATGAGGGTGTAGCGGCGGTCGTCCCCGCGGGGGCGGGGCAGGCGGACCCGGCGGCCGTGGACGTCGAAGGGAGAGATCCGGGCCGCGGTGATCCGGGGGCCGGTGTCGACGAAGACCCCGCGGGAGCGAAACGCCGCCCGGCCGGCGTCGGGCAGGGCGGCGGCGCGAACGAGGCGCAGCGCGGGGAGGCGGGCCAGTTCATCCCACGCGGTGACCTCGAAGGCGTCGTCCTCGCCGTGCCACAGCGGCCTGATGTCGAGCTGGACCTGGAGGCCGTAGTCGATGGCGAGCTCGGTGATGGAGGCGGCCGCCTCCTCGGGGATCTCCAGCCGGCGGTAGTAATCGGCCGCGGCGGGATCGTACTCGGGTTCGTCCGGAGGCGTGTGCGGCGACTCGTAGGGCGGCAGCAGGCCCTGCCCGTAGCACAGCTCCTCGAGCACGAACAGCTTCGCGTTCAGGTCGGTGAATGTGAGACCAGGCATCTGCCCGAAGGTAGAGCGCGGGGACGACAGTTCGGCGACGCGGTCCGGGGGAGGCTCGGAGAAGGGGCCCGCTCGGGCGCGCCCGAGCGGGCCGCCGCTGCGTGGCGCTGCCCCGGGTGGCCGCCGATCCGGGGAGAGGTCCGCAGGGCGGCTTTCCGCGTCATACCCGCAGCGCGTCGTAGGCGGCTTCCAGCTCGTTGAGCATCCGCTCGGCCTCCAGCAGCAGCCCGCCGTAGAGCAGCCGCTCGCCGTTGCCGTCGTGCGCGCCGGAGTCGCCGTCGGGCAGGGGTTCCTCGTGCTGCGAGCGGGCGCGGTCGAGGTGGTCGCGGAACCGCTCGCGGACCGAGTCGAGCTCCTCGGGATCGAGGTCGGCGAGCTGTTCGACGGCGCAGCGGACCTCCTGCAGCACGTCGCCGTAGCGTCCCAGCATCCGCTGCTCGCCGGAGCCGGGGCGGTCCGGCAGCCGCCGCATGATGTCGGTGACGCTGCGCATGCCCTCGCCGATGCGCGCCATGTGGTGCACCAGGGCGTCGTAGGCGATGATCGGCGGCAGCCGCCGCAGCAGCAAACGGCGCGGGTTCCACCGCAGGCTCGTTTCGGCCTCGTAGATGGTGTCGCGCGCCTGGTTGCTCAGCGCCTCGAGCCTTCGGCCGCGCTGCCAGAAGTCCTGGGTCTCCCCGGGGTCGGGGGCCCGTTCCCGAAGGACCGCGGAGATGTCTCCCAGCAGGTCCCGCAGGGTGTAGACCATGTTGTCGAGCGCGTAGCGGGCGTCGCGCAGGCGCAGCGGCGGCAGCAGGGCGACGTTGACGGCGATGCCGACCGCGCACCCCAGCAGCACCACCAGTTGCCCCAGCAGCATGAACCGGTCGCCGGCGGCGGTCGGCATGACGAACACGGAGTACGCGAAGAAGGCCGAGGTGGGCACCAGGTGCCCCTGGGGGCCCAGGCGGCGCCACTGCCCCAGCACCAGCGCGAGGAAGGCGACCACGGCGAACGTCCACACGTGGGGGTTGAGCCAGAAGCCCAGGAGGCCTTCCAGGCAGACCCCGACGCTGGCGGCGAGGGCGAAGCGCAGAGACCGCAGGAACGACTCGCTGATCGTGATCTGCACCATGACCACCGCCGCGAAGGGGGCGAAGGCCGGCGACTGGGATTTGAGCACGTACTCCGCGATGAGCCAGGCGATGGTGGCCGCCACCGTCCCCTTGAGGATGAACAGCAGCATGGCGCGCTCGGGGCCCGGATACTGATGCGCCCGATGCAGATGCCGCTTGAAACGCGCCCAGGACCCGGCGACCCGGGTGGTCCCCGACTGTCCGGCGGTCTGCTCCGCCATCGGATACCTCCCCCTTTCCCCGTCGGCGCCCGCCCTCCTCCGCGAAGGCGCACCCGCGTGCGCCTACCCACGCGGCGGCGGGTATGCCCGCCGGCCGCCGGAAGGGGGGACGGGCGCCCGCGGGGACGGCGGGGGCAGGGCCGTCCCCTTCCGGGCGGCCGGCTACGACAGCTTCACCACTGCCGACCGGTCGAGGCTGATGAAGTCGCGGAGTTCGATCCTGGTGGGCTGCACGTCGGCGGGCACGTCGAAGACGAGTCGGCCGTCGACGGAGTTGCCGGGGTTGATGTCGTTGAGGAACGCGTCCTGGTCGCCGGTCATGATGGCGGCCTCGGTGTCGGCCGAGTACTCCTTGCCCTCGGCGTCGAAGAGGGTCTGGGCCGAGGCGTCGAACGTGCCGGACTCGTCGCCGATGTTCTCGACGGTGACGTGCACGACCACGTATTGGCCGTCGGGGGTCTCGGTGAGGAAGCCGCTCTCGTCGGAGATCTCGGTGACACCGGTCTCGACGTCGGTGACGGTGAAGGCGAAGGCACCCGACTCGACGGTCTCGCCGATGGCGGCGGCCTCCTGCTCGCTTCCGCCGCCTCCTCCCGAGTCCCCACCTCCTCCCGAGTCGGCTCCGGCGTCCGTACCGGTGTCGCCGGCCTCCGCGGAGGTGCCCTCGGACGGGCCGCCGCCGCCCGAGGAGGCCGTGGCGATGATGCCGCCGACGACGAGGACCAGGACGGCCAGGCCGCCGCAGCCGAGGCAGCCGTAGAGCCACCCCTTGCCCTTCTGCTGCCGGGGCGGGCCGGAGTGCGCCGGTTGCTGTGGGTACACGGGATTCTCCTTGGTTCATTCGAACTGCGGGTGCGCGGGGGCGGCGGCCGGGAGGCGTGCGGCCCGGGCCGATGGGGAATGCGCCCCCTCCGGCTCCGCCGGTCCCGAACGCCGCATCCTCGGGTTGAAAGCAAGGCAAGTAGAGCAGTGAGTGAAAGCGTTGTCAATCTATTTGGCGAAAGCCGGGGGGTGTATAAACTCCGGGTAGCAGCTTCGTTCCTCTCCGCCCGGTAGGAGTCCATGAGTCCGCAGGCCGACGCCTCAGTTACCGCCGCCGACATCGCACGACTGGCCGGAGTCACCCGTGCCACGGTGAGCAACTGGCGCCGCCGCCACGCCGGCTTCCCCGCCCCCTCCGGCGGCACCGAGTCCAGCCCCACCTACGATCTGGCCGCCGTGCGCGCCTGGCTGAAAGCACGCGGGCAGCTGCCCGAGGACTCCCCGGCGGACGAACTGCGCACCGCACTGCGCGCCGCCCCCGACAGCGCCGGCGCCGCCGCGGCCCTGCTGCCGTGCACCGTGGCCGCGGCCGACCGCACCGAGGCGGAGCTGGCCAAGCTCGCGGACGCGAGCGACGCCGACCTGCTGGCCTGGGCGCGGGCCGCCGCGACCGACCCCGCGACCGCGATCCCGGGAGCCGGACCCCTGCCCGACACCGCCGCGGGCGCGGAACTCGCGCGGACCCTGCTGCGCTGCCTCGCCGCCGACGGCAGGCGGGCGGCCCTGGGCGTCGCCGCCGAGCAGCTCGATGCGGGATCCGGCGGCGCCCACACCACGCCCGAGCCGCTGGCCGGGGTGATGGCCGAGCTGCTGGGCGAGGCGCCCGAGACCGTGCTCGACCCCGCCTGCGGCAGCGGTTCGCTCCTCGCGGCGGCCGCCCTGGCCGGTGCCGCCCGCCTGCTCGGCCAGGAACTCCACCCCGGGCTGGCCGCCCTTGCCGCCGCGCGGGTGCGTCCGGCCTCCGCGGGTGCGGCGGTCGCCGTGCGCTCCGGCGACAGCCTGCGCGACGACGCCTTCGCCGGCGAAACCGCCGACGCCGTGCTGTGCGTCCCACCCTACGGAGACCGCGGCTGGGGCCACCGCGAGCTCGCCTACGACCAGCGGTGGCTGTTCGGGCTGCCGCCCAAGGGCGAGCCCGAGCTGGCCTGGATCCAGCACTGCATCTCCCACCTGCGCCCCGGCGGGCTCGCCGTGCTGCTGCTGCCGCCGGCGGTGGCCGCGCGGCCCTCCGGGCGCCGCATCCGCGCCGAGATGCTGCGGGCCGGGGCGGTGTGCGCGGTCATCGCCCTTCCCGCCGGCGCGGCGGCGCCGGCCCACGTCGGCCTGCACCTGTGGGTGCTGCGCCGCCCGGCCGAGACCGACGGCCACACGCCCGCGCCGCTGCTGCTCGCCGACACCGCGCCCCTGGCCGACGAGGCCGCGGCCGGGCCCGGCGCCACCGCCGCATCCGGCGCGGCCGGCATCGACTGGGAGGCGCTGCGCGCCGGGATCCTGGAGACCTGGCGGCTGTTCGGGGCGGGCGGCGACCTCGGCTCGGCGCCGGTGCCCGCCCGCGCCGCGGCCGTCGTCGACCTGCTCGACGACGTGATCGACCTGACCCCGGCCCGCCACACCGCACTGGGCGCCGCTCCCGCCACACCCGAGGAGGCCGCGGCCGGAGCCCGCGAGGCGGGGGAGCGGCTGCGCGGCGCCGCGGCCGAGTTCGCCCGCCTCACCGACGGCGCGACCTGGTCGCCGGCCGACGGCGGGCCCCGCGACTGGCGCCGGGCCACCGTGGACGACTTGGTGCGCGGGGGAGCGCTGCACGTGCTGCGCGCCACCGCGCCGGGGCGGCAGGCCGGCGGCGAGCGCGAGGCCGCCGCGCCCGCCGGCGCCGCGGTCCTCACCGAGGACGACATCGCTCGCAGCGGTCCGGCCTCGGGCGGCGGCTCCGACCTCGCCGGCGCCGAAGCCGTCGAGATCCGCGCGGGCGACGTGCTCCTGCCCGAGATCGTGCGCGGCGGCCCCGTGCAGGCCCGGGTGGCCGGCGCCGACGACGCCGGCTGCCTGCTCGGTCGCCACATCCTGCTGCTGCGCCCCGATCCCGACCGCTTCCACCCCTGGTTCCTCGCCGGGTTCCTCGCCGACCGGGGCAACGTGCGGGCCTCCACCACCGGCACGTCCGTCGTGCGGATCGACCCCCGGCGGTTGCGGGTGCCGCTGCTGCCGGCCGCCGAACAGCAGCGCTACGGGGCCGCGTTCCAGCGTCTGCACGCCCTGCGCACCGCCGCCCGCCGGGCCGCCGCCCTGGCCGAGGAGACCTCCCAGGCCCTCGGCACGAGCCTGGCCGCCGGCCTGCTGGAGCCGCCGCAGGAGTGAACCCGGCCACGCGGGCCGCGCCTGCTCAGAGGCCGAAGAGGCGGGCCGCGTTGCCGTAGAGCACCGCGCGGAGCCAGTCGTCGTCCTGGCCGAGCCCCTGCAGGGCCCGCAGCTGCTCGGCATAGGTGTAGGGGATGTTCGGGAAGTCCGTGCCGAGCAGGATGCTGTCCCGAAGGTCCTTCAGGCGCGGCAGCTCCGCTTCGGGGAACGGCGCCAGGCGCTCGGTGAAGGGCGTGAAGGCCATGGTCGTGTCCAGGTGCACGCGCTCGTAGCGCTGCGCGAGATCCATGAACTCGGTGTACTCGGGCATGCCGAAGTGCGCGATCACCGCCGTCAGCCGGGGATGGCGCGCCAGGACCTCCGCGAACGGGCCGGGGCCGGTGAACGGGCCGCTCTGCGGGCCGGAGCCGCAGTGCACCACCACGGGCGTGGCCGAGTCGGCCAGCGCGCCCCAGACGCCGGCGAGCAGGGGGTCGCGCGGATCGTAGGCGCCGACCTGCAGGTGGGCCTTGAAGATCCGCGCCCCTGCGGCGATCTCCGCCGCCACGTACTCGGCGGCCCCGTCCTCGGGGTAGAAGGTGGCGCTGCGCAGGCAGTCGGGGTGGCGGCCGGCGAAGTCGGCCGCCCAGCCGTTGAGCCACTGCGCCATACCCGGCCGGTGCGGATAGGCCAGGGCGGTGAAGCGCAGCACCCCGAAGGCGCGCAGCAGGGCGGCGCGCTCCTCGTCGCTCTGCTGGTAGGTGATCGGCCACACGCCCTCGCCCAGGGCGTGGAAGTAGGCCCACACCTTGCGCATCACGTTGTGGGGCATGAAGTGCGTGTGGACGTCGATGAGGCCCGGCAGCCCGAGCCCCCGCCACACCTCGCGCGCGGCGGCGATCTCCGCGTCGTGCCCTGCGGGCAGAGCCGCATCCGCTGTCACGGAGGCCACTCTAGGAGGCGTGCAGGCCGGGCGGGAGTGGGGGTGGGGGCCGGGGACGGCCCGGAACCGCGCGAATACCAACCGGACGGTATGTTGGGCGGTGCGCCGGGGGCCCGGCGCTTCGCTCCGCCGCGGGCACACGCCGCTGCGCGGCGGCCGACGACGGCGAGGAGGCAGTGATGGCAGTCGACCCCTCCGGGTCCGACCTCGCGCGCATGCTGGAGGAGGACCCCGGCGGTCCGGTGGTGATGCTCAACCTGCTGCGGTTCGCGCCGGGCGGGCGCGCCGCCTATGCGGAGTACTCGCGGCAGGCGGCGCCTTTTCTGCGGAAGTACGGGGGCGAGGTGCTCTACGCCGGCGACGGCGCCCCGCCGCTGGTGGCCGAGGACGGCCAGGACTGGGACGCCGTGCTGGTCGTGCGCTACCCCAGCCGCGAGGCGTTCAGCCGCATGGTCGCCGACCCCGGATACCAGGAGATCACCCACCTGCGCTCGGGCGCACTGGCCGAGGCCGTCCTCCAGCCGACCGTGCCGTGGGGATCGCGCCGCTCCGGTTGACCGCGCGGAGCGGGCCGGGGCGCACCGGGGCGGGCCGCCGCGGCCGGCATCACCGCTCCTCCCCCGGGAGCAGGCCGGCATTGCGGTAGAGCGCCCGCAGGTAGCGGCGCGCCTCGGCGGGCTCGAAGGGGCCCGGCTGGAGTACGCGGTACATCACGGCGCCGACGATCATGTCGACCAGAACCTCGGCGTCGGTGTCCGCGGGCAGGCGGTCCTCGTCCTTTGCGCGCTCCAGCATCGCGCGCAGGATCCGCCGCCGCGGCAGGATGTGCCGCTCCCAGTAGGCGGCCATGAGCCTGGGGTACCGCACGGCCGAACCGAGCGCCTGGGCGATCATGGCCGGGTAGTCCGGGTCGGTCACGGCGTCGACCGCCGCGGGCAGGACCCGTTCGATCAGGTCGGGCAGCGGGACGGCGGCCGCGTCCTCGGCCGAGGGGACCTCGACGTCCTGCACCGCCGACTCCACGGCCGCCACGAGCAGGTCCTCCTTGGAGCTCCAGCGGCGGTAGACGGTCAGCTTGGCGACGCCCGCCCGCTTGGCGACCTGCTCGAAGCTCGTCCCGTCCGCGCCCCGCTCGATGAACAGCTCCAGGGCCGCGGTGAGAATGGCCGCGTCGGCGTCGGCGTCGCGGGGGCGCCCGGGGCCGGCCGGCGTCATCGCCCCGCCTGTCCGCGGCGCAGCGCGGCCTCCAGCCACCGGCCCGGCTCCGCGGGACCGGGCCGGCCCCGCCAGGCCAGGTGGGCGTCGGGGCGCACCAGCCAGACCTCGCCGGTGCCGTCGGTGCGGACCAGGACGGACAGGGAGTCGCCGAGGCGGTCGGCGGCCGACCGGGCACTGCCCTGGGCCCCGGTCTCGGGCACCAGCAGCACCCAGTGCCCGCCGAGCGCGCTGTGCAGGCGGGTGCGGCCGCCGTCCTCCCGCAGGCACTCCCGGTCGGCCAGCCGGTCGCCGGGGCGCGGCCGGCCGCCGGGCCGCCCCCGCGCCCCCAGCGGTCCGCGGCGGTAACTCACCGACAGCTGCGAGGCCGCCGCGGCGTTGCGGCGCTGCAGCGGGCGCAGGTTGCCGATCGGCACCAGGACCCGGTCGCGGACGAACCGCCGCACCGGATCCTCGCTCACCAGCAGCTTGGTGTTGGCCGTGGTGGCGCGCAGCACGCCCGCCGCCAGCGGCCGCCGCTCCGCCTCGTAGGTGTCCAGCAGCGCTGTGTCGGCCCGGCCGGCCACGACGAGCGCAAGCTTCCAGGCCAGGTTCTCGGCGTCGCCGAAGCCGGTGTTCATGCCCTGCCCGCCGACCGGGCTGTGGGTGTGCGCGGCGTCGCCGGCGAGCAGGACCCGGCCCCGCCGGTAGCGGTCGGCCAGTCTGCGGTGGATGCGGAACACCGACGTCCACTCCGCGGAGCGCAGCCGCACGCCGCTCGCGCCGGCCCGTTCGGCCAGCAGCCGCCCGAACCGCTCGGTGATCGCGTCGTCGCCCGGCTCGGTCTCGCCGTCGTCGGCGACATTGGCCATCAGCCGCCACAGGTCGGCCGAGCCCTCGGGCGAACGCATCGGGATCGCCATGAGCACGCCGTCGCGGTGCAGGTAGATCGAGCCCTCCTCGCGGTCGTGCGCCCAGTCTGCGTGGACGTCGGCGAGCAGGAACCGCTCGATCACCGGTGCGCCGGGAAACCCGATGCCGGCGAGCTTGCGGGTGGCGCTGCGCGCACCGTCGCAGCCGACCAGCCAGCGGGCGCGCACCGTGCGCCCGCCGCCCAGGGCCGCGGTGAGGCCCGCGGAGTCCTCTTCGACCCCGACGAGCGGGCTGCTCCATTCGACGGTCCCGCCCAGTTCGGCGAGCCGGTCCCGCAGCGCCGCCTCGATCTCCGCCTGGGAGACGTACAGTCCGCGGTGCCCCGGCTCATCGCCGCCGAGCAGGTCGGCGAGCCCGATGGACACCAGCGGCCGCCCGTTGACGTAGGTGGTGAGGCGGCCCGGGGTGACCGACCGCTCGGGCAGGTCGCCGAGGGCGCCGAGCCTGCGCAGCACCTCCACGCCGCGCCCGAACAGGATGTTCGCCCGCGAGGTGGTGGCCGGCGCCGCCGCCTGGTCCACCACGCGCACCGACACCCCGTGCAGGCGCAGCCCGCACGCCAGCGCCAGCCCGGTCGGCCCCGCTCCCGCCACCACGACGTCGGCGGAGTCGGGCATTGCCTCGCCCATGGCGTCCCCTTTTGTATACAGAACGGTACTGTTTACAAATTACCACGGACGAGCGGGCGCGGCCACGGCTCCGGCTTCAGGTCAACCGGCCGAAACCCCGGCCGGCGGCCGCGCAAGGCGCCGCCGGCCGGGGCCGCGGAGAGCTCACGGGCGGCGGGTGTAGGTGACCGTGTGGGCCTCGGTCATCTCGATCAGGCCGTCGACGCCCAGTTCCCGGCCCATGCCGCTCTGCCGGAACCCGCCGAACGGCGCCCGGTCGTCCTGAGCCACCGCGTTGGCGTCGTTGACCCACGTCGTACCGGTGCGCAGCCGCCCGGCGAGATCGGCCGCTCGGGCGTCGTCGGCGGTCCACACCGACGAGCACAGGCCCGACCAGTCGTTGTTGATGGTCTCGACGACCTCGTCGAGATCGTCGTAGGCGATGATCGGCAGCACCGGGCCGAACTGCTCCTCGTTGACGATGCGCTCGTCCGGCGCAGGGTCCAGCACCAGCGCCGGGCGCAGGAAGTGGCCGCCGGCCTCGTTCACCTCGTCGCCGACCGTGCCGAACTCGCGCACCTCGCGTCCGTTCGCGCGGGCGTCGTCCAAAAGCTCGCGGACGTAGTCGCGCTGCTTGCCGCTGTTGAGCGGCCCCATCGTGGACTCCGGCGCCAGCCCGTGGCCGATCCGGTACCGGTCGAGCGACTCCGACATCCGCGCGACCAGCTCGTCGAAGCGGGAGCGGGGCGCGTAAACCCGTTTGATCCCCATGCACACCTGGCCGGTGGTCATGAAACCGCCTTCGACCAGCCGGGTGATGGTGACGTCGTTGAGGTCCACGTCGTCGAGGAGGACGGCGGGGTCGTTGCCGCCCAGCTCCAGCGTCACGCGCGTGATGTTCCCGGCGGCCGCCGCCATGATCTTGCGCCCCGCGTTCGTGCTGCCGGTGAACACGATCCTGCGGACCCTGGGGTCCTCCAGAGCGGGCGCCACACCCTCGTTGCCGCCGGTGACCACGTTGAGCACACCCGCCGGCAGCCGCTCGGCCAGCCGCTCCAGCGTGCGCACCACCGACAGCGGGGTTGTCGGCGGCGCCTTGACGATCACCGTGTTCCCAGCCACGAGCGCATAGGGCAGGCTCGCCGCGAGGATCGCCAGCGGCCAGTTGAAGGGGATGATGATCGTCACCACGCCCAGCGGCATCAGCGAGACCTCGCTGCTGAACCGCGCGACGCTTTCGTCGCCGCCGCCCCCTTCGGCGCCGGTGGTGGACACCATGTCCGCATGACCGGCCCACGAATGGCGGCGCACGCGGCGCAGCTCGTCGGCGAGTCCGGCCGCCAGCCGGCAGCGCTGCGCGAACACCCCCATCTCCACCGCGGCCTCGGCGCGCACCTTGCCGTTCTCCAGCACGAGGAGGTCGGTGCGCTCGTCGTGGTCGGCGTCGAGCGCGCCGAGTGACTCGGTGAGGATGCCGGCGCGGTCCTGCGGATCGCGCCGGCTCCAGTCCTGCCACGCCCCCTGCGCCGCGTCGACCGCCCGGCGCGTGTGCTCCGGGGTCGCCGCGGCGGCGTAGCCGACGACCCGGTCGGGCGCCGCCGGGTCGTGGACCGGTGTGGACTCCGGCGTCTCCACTGTCTGGCCGCCGATCAGCAGCCCGGTGCGGACCTGCGCCTCGGGCCCTGCTGTCGCCGTCATGTCCGTTCCCCTCTCGCCTCGGCCCCGTCGGGTTCCGTGGGCGGCGGCTACCCCGGGCGTGATGAGGGAAAACCCGGCGAGCAGGGGTGCGCTGCCGGTGCACCGGGTGGCGCCCGCTGGGGCGGACGCCGGCGGCGGGGCGGCGGGTCAGCGGCGGCGGCGCAGTTCGGCCGCCGCCGCGGTCAGGGAGCGGAGCTTGCCCAGGGCCGACTCGCGCGGCAGGTACTTCATGCCGCAGTCGGGGGCGAGCACGAGCCGTTCCGGTGCCACGTACTCCAGGGCGCGCTCGGCGCGGGCGACCACGGTCTGCGGCGTCTCCACGGCCGGGTCCGACAGGTCGAGCACGCCCAGGATCACGGTTTTGCCGGGCAGGCGCTCCAGGACGGCGCAGTCCAGGCCCGACTGCGCGGTCTCGATGGAGACCTGGTCCACCGGGCAGTCGGCCAGCTCCGGCAGGAAGGAGTAGGCCTCCGGGCGCTCGTGAATGATCGCGGCGTAGCCGAAGCAGATGTGCACCGCGGTCGTGCCCGGCGCGCCCTCCAGTGCCCGGGTGAGCACCTCGCCCCCGTACTTGCGCGCCTCCTCGGCCCGCGCCTGCAGGTAGGGCTCGTCCAGCTGCACGATGTCGGCGCCGGCGGCGAAGGCCTCGTGCACCTCCTCGTTCACGGCCGCGGCGTAGTCCAGGGCCATCGCGCGGGTGTCGGAGTAGTGGTCGTTCTGCGCCTGCTGGGCCATCGTGAAGGGGCCGGGGACGGTCACCTTGGCCGTGCGGTCGGTCAGTCGGCGCAGGGCGGCCGCGTCCTTGGCGGTGACACCCACCATGCGGCGGATCGGACCCACCACGCGCGGCACCGGGTTGGGGTGCCCGCTGCGGTCCAGAGCCGTGCCGGGGTTGTCGATGTCCACCCCCTCCAGCACCGTCGCGAAGTGGTTGGAGTAGCTCTCGCGCCGCGCCTCACCGTCGGTGACGATGTCCAGTCCCGCCTCGTGCTGCGCCTGCACCGCGAGCGCGGTCGCGTCCTGGAAGGCCTCCTCGCGCCACTCCTCGCCGACGCGCCACAGCTCCTGGGCGCGCACGCGCGGCGGAAAGCGCCCCTTCAGCCTGTCGCGGTCGATCAGCCAGTCCGGCTGCGGATAGCTCCCGACCAGCGAGGTGGGAAAAAGCACGGCCCTCTCCTTCCGACAGCGGCCACCGCCCCGGCCCGCACCCGCGAATCCGGGCGCACCCCCCCGCAGCCGGGCACCCCGAGCCTAAGCAGCCGCGTCCCGCCGCACAACGGGCCGCGGGCCGCCGTCTCGCGCAACCCGCGCCGCGGGGCGGTCGGCGGCCCTCCCGCGCGCCCGCCCGGCGGTGGCGCGGCGGGTAAGGGCCGCCGCGCCACCGGGGATCGGGGGCGGGGACAGCGCTCCGGCGGCTTGCGGGTGCGGCCGGAGCGGCTGGGGGCGTCAGTACACGGTGATGTTGGAGCTGCCGCTGCTCTGGTAGCCCTCGGTCGCCATGATCATGTAGTCGTGGCGGCCCAGGTTCATGCCGTGCCGGGCCCAGGCGTCGAAGTGGTTGCCGGCGTTGATGGTTCCGCCGGTGCGCCGCGACTGCCGGACGCTCCAGTACTGCGGGAAGGTCGCGGTGCCCTCGATGGACGGGGCGTTGTAGCGCATCGTCCGATAGATGTCGTAGGTGCCGCCGTCGCTGGTGACGGTGCCCTGGTACTCGCCCGTGGGGCGGTAGCTGCCCCAGTTCTCGACGATGTAGTACTCCACGAGCGGATCGCGGGTCCAGCCGTAGAGCGTGAGGTAGGAGTTGCCGGAGGGGTTGAAGCTGCCGGAGTAGGAGACGGTCCGGCGGCCGCCGGGGTTCCAGCCCTTGCCGGCGACGAAGTTGCCGGTGTCGCGCCAGGACGTGCTGTAGTTGCCGCCGGAGCCCAGCTGCATCGAGACCGTGCCCGGGGCGTCCGTCCAGAACGAGTAGAAGTAGCCGTTGTGGTTGCCGGTCTGGTTGGAGGTGATGTCGGCGACGGCGGTGCCGGGCAGCAGGGCCGTCACCGCCACCGCCGCCACCGCGGCGCCGCCGAAGCGGGCGAGCAGGCCGCGTCTGCTGATGGCGGGGCGGTTGGGGGATGTGTCCATGTGCGTGCTTCCTCCTCGGGAAGGCCGGCGCAAAGCCGGATCGACCTCGGACGGCGCGGAGGGGTCCGGCTGTCCTGCGGTCGGCGGTCCGGGTCACGGCAGGTGAACCCGGATCGACGGTGTGTATTCACCGTCGACGCCTGACAGTGTCGTTCCGGTTGCCGAGAGTTGTCAATAAATTTCCGGAAGTTTTCGGACGCACGTGCAAGGGGGCGGCGGGGCAGGCCGAGGGTACGCCTTCGGCGAGCGGTGCCGCCGCGCCTTTTCGGACCTGAACGGTCACGGCCGCCCGGTCACCGCTGCTCGGTGGATCCGCTCCCCCGCCGGGACTGCGGACCGAAGACCGCCTCGTGCAGCAGCTCGACGGGGTGGCGCGCCCGGCGGCCCGTGCCGTGGGCGATCTGCTGGCGGCAGGACACCCCCGTGGCGCAGACCTCCGCGCCGGGCGCGGCGGCGATGGCCGGGAAGAGGCGCTGGCCGCCGATGGCCATGGACAGGTCGTAGTGCTCTGCCTCGAACCCGAACGACCCGGCCATGCCGCAGCATCCGGCATCGAGCTCGCGGACCGAGGCGCCGGGCAGGTGCCGCAGCAGGCGCATGCTCGCCTCGGTGCCGAACGCCGCCTTCTGGTGGCAGTGCCCGTGGAACAGCAGCTCCGCCTGCGCGCCGGCGCCGTCGGCCGGCCGGCGGACGCGCAGCCGCCCGTCGTCCAGCGCGTCGGCCAGGAGGTCCTCCACCAGGCGGGCCTGCGCACCGATGGCGGCCGCACGCTCGCCTCCCACGAGCTGCCGGTGCTCGTCGTGCAGCGTGGCCACGCAGGAGGGCTCGCAGCCGACGATGACGGCGCCCCGCTCGGCGTCGCCGGCGAGCCGGTCGACGAGCTTGCCGGCCGCCGCCTTGGCGTCGTCCAGGAGGCCCTTGGAGATCTGGGCGCGGCCGCAGCACACGTCGGGCTCCATGCGCACCCGCCAGCCCGCGGCCTCCAGCAGTTCGACGGCGGCCCTGCCGATGTGCGGCTCGGTGAAGCTGGTGAAGGAGTCGGCGAGGAACACGGCGTCGCCCACCGGCTGCGCGGCCTCGCGGGCGGGGCGGCGGCGGAACCAGCGCATGAGGTTGTCGCGCCGGAAGACCGGCAGGGGCCGGCGGCGGTCGATCCCCACGAGCCGGTGCGCGAGCGCGCGCAGGGGCGCGATCCGACCGGCCAGGTTGGACAGCGGGGCCGTCCGCGACCCCCACGCGTTGAGCCGGCGGATCCCGCCGAACACCCGCGCGCGCAGCGGGGTCCCGTGCTCGCTGTGGTGGGCCGCCAGCGACTCGCTCTTGAACGTCGCCATGTCCACCGACATCGGGCACTCGTTCTTGCACGCCTTGCACTCCAGGCACAGGTCCAGGACCTCGTGGACGCGCTCGTCGGCCAGCGCGGCACGGGGATCGGGCGCGGACAGCGCCTTGACCAGTGCGTTCGCGCGCCCGCGGGTGGAGTGCTCCTCCTCGCGGGTGGCCATGAAAGAGGGGCACATCACCCCGCCCGACCCGGCCGGCTTGCGGCACGCGCCGATGCGCATGCACCGGTCGGCGGCGCCGCGCATGCCGCCGTGCTCGCTGAAGTCGAAGTGCGTCGGCACGGGGACCGCGGTGGGCAGGTTCGGCGTGCGCAGGTTCTCCGTCATCGCGGGGGCGTCGACGATCTTGCCGGGGTTGAGCAGGCGCTCGGGGTCGAACAGGGCCTTGGCCTCGCGCATCGCGCCGTAGAGCTCGGACCCGAAGATCCGCTCGTTGAACTCGCTGCGGGCCAGGCCGTCGCCGTGCTCGCTGGAGTTCACCCCGCCGTAGGACAGGGCGAGGTCGCAGACCTCCTCGGCGACCGCGCGCATCGTGGCCACCTGCTCGGGGCGGCCGAGGTCCATGAAGGGGCGCACGTGCAGGCAGCCCGCCGAGGCGTGCCCGTAGAAGCCCGCGCGCAGGCCGTGGCGGTCGAGGATCTCGGCGAACCGCGTGGTGTATTCGGCCAGGTGCTCCGGCGGCACCGCGGTGTCCTCCACAAAGGCGATGGACCGCTCCTCCGGCTTGCCGGCGGCCATCAGCAGGCCGAGCCCCGCCTTGCGCAGCGCGCGGAAGGGGCGCTGCTGCTCGGCCGTCGCGGCGCGGATCGCGGCGTAGCCGTGCCCGTGGGAGCGCCACAGCTTCTCCAGCCGCGCCGCTCCGGCCTCGGCCTCGCCGGCCTCGTCGGCGTAGAACTCCACGAACAGCAGCGCGGCCGGTTCCCCGGACAGCCGGCCCGCCAGGTGGCGGTGCTCGGGGGACTTGCGCGACAGGTCCAGGATGAAGTTGTCGACCAGCTCGATCGCGGCGCCTCCGGCGGCCATGGCGTCGTCGGTGGCGGCGATGGCGTCGACGGTCGAGGTGAAGTGCCCGATCACCATGACGGTGGCGGCCGGCTTGGGCGTCAGCGCGACCTCGGCCTCGGTGACCAGGCACAGCGTGCCTTCGGAGCCCACGGTGAACGCGGCGGGATCGAAGGGCCCGGCGGTCAGCCGGTCCAGGCGGTAGCCGCCGGCGCGGCGCCAGAAGGTCTGCTCGCAGGCCTCGACGGCGGCCCGGCTGCGCTCGGCCAGCGCGGGCAGCTCCCGGTAGATGCGCCCCTCCAGGTCGCTCCGGGCCGCCTTGGCCGCGACGACGCCCGGGTCGGCGGGGCCGAGCCGCACGTGCGCGCCGTCGGCCAGGATCGCGTCCAGGGTGTGCACGTGGTCGATCGTCATGCCGTAGGCCGCCGAGCGGGATCCGCAGGAGTTGTTGCCGATCATCCCGCCGAGGGTCGCGCGGTTGCCGGTGGAGGTGTCGGGCGCGAAGAACATCCCGTGCGGAGCGGCCGCGGCGTTGAGCTCGTCCTGGACGAGCCCGGGCTGCACGCGGGCGCGGCGCTCCTCCGGGCGGAGCTCCAGCACCCTGTTCATGTGGCGGGAGAAGTCGAGGACCACCGCCTCGCCCACGGTCTGGCCGCAGTGGCTGGTGCCCGCGCCCCGGGGCAGCACGGGGGTGCCGAAGCGGCGCGCGGTCTCCATCACCGCCGCGACGTCGTCGGGGTCGCGGGGGAAGACCACGCCCAGCGGGGTGATCTGGTACATGCTGGCGTCGGTGGCGTACATGTGGCGCGTGTAGACGTCGAACCGCACCTCCCCGCCGACGGCCCGGCGCAGTTCCGCTTCGAGGTCATCGCTGTGTCCGCGTTCCGGTGCCGACAGTTCGTGGGTTCGGGCCACGGCAGCTCTCCATCTCCGGCTCGCCTGGCGGGGCGGCCTCGACACTAGGCACTTCCATATGGCGAAATCAAGAGTTTGTAATGTGAAAGGACGGTCGTACAGTGGCGGAAGGCCGCGGAAACGTCACCGACCTTGACAGGGCGACAAAAAACGCAAAGACTTCCATTATACGACAAAACGATTCCGGATAGCGGAATCATGCCGAGGTGGAGGGTCATGTCAAGCGGCCGTCATTTCCTGCAGATCCCGGGGCCCTCGAACGTCCCCGACCGGGTGCTCCGCGCCATCAGCTACCCCACGATCGACCACCGGGGCCCGGAGTTCGCCGAACTCGGGCTCGACGTCCTCGACAAGCTGAAATCGGTGATGAGGACCGAGTCCGAGGCCGTCATCTACCCCGCCTCGGGTACGGGGGCGTGGGAGGCGGCCCTGGTGAACACCCTCTCGCCGGGCGACCGGGTGCTGATGTTCGAAACCGGGCAGTTCGGGACCCTGTGGGCCGGAGTCGCGCGCGACCTCGGACTGGAGGTCGACTTCGTCCCCGGCGACTGGCGCAGCGGCGTCGATCCGGCGGTGGTCGAGGAGCGCCTGAGCGCGGACACCGAGCACCGCATCAAGGCCGTCGCCGCGGTGCACAACGAGACCTCGACCGGCGTGACCAGCAGAATCCCCGAGATCCGCGCGGCCATGGACCGCACCGGCCACCCCGCGCTGCTGTTCGTCGACACCATCTCCTCGCTGGGGTCGGTGGACTACCGCCACGACGAATGGGGCGTCGACGTCACGATCGGCGGCTCCCAGAAAGGGCTGATGCTGCCGCCGGGGCTGTCCTTCCACGGGATCAGCGCCAAGGCTCTGCAGGCCGCGGAGTCGGCCGGGCTGCCGCGCTCCTACTGGAACTGGGGGCCGATGCTGGCCTCCGGCGCCGGCGGGTACTTCCCCTACACGCCGGCGACCAACCTGCTGTTCGGGCTGCGCGAAGCCGTCGCGATGCTGCACGAGGAGGGCCTGGAGCGGGTCTTCGCCCGGCACCGCCGGTTCGCCGCGGCCACCCGCGCGGCCGTGGCCGACTGGGGCCTGGAGGTCCAGTGCCGGGTCGAGGAGGAGTACAGCCCGGTCCTCACTGCGGTGGCGATGCCCGACGGACACGACGCCGACAAGCTCCGCACGGCGATCCTGGACCACTTCGACGTCTCCCTCGGCGCCGGACTGGGCAAGCTGAGCGGGCGCGTGTTCCGCATCGGCCACCTCGGCCACCTCAACGAGCCGGGGCTGCTGGGGACCCTGGGCGCCATCGAGGCGGGGATGCGGCTGGTCGGCATCCCTTACCGCCCGGGCGGCGCCACCGCCGCCGCAGAGCACCTCGCCGACACGGCGGCATAGCACCCCGGAACCCGGGCGGCGGTGCCTCCGGGGGCGGGCGCGGCCCCGCCCCCGGACGCACCGGTGCGGTATCGGTCTCAAATCAGCCCCATCCCCCAGAGGGCGACCACGGCCACCATGGACGAGGTGCCGCCGACCAGGGTCACCCCGCCGTAGGAGAGCAGCGCGGCGCGCAGGGACATTCCGGACAGAGTTGTGCACACCCAGAAATAACTGGAATTGACGTACTTGATGATCACCGACCCGCACGCGGCCGAGAGCATGGCCGCCTCGGGCGAGAGGCCGAGCGTGCCCAGCATGGGCGCGGTGAGGGAGGCCGCGGTGATCACGCCGACCGTGGTCGAACCGGTGATCAGGTTGGCGAGGACGCCGAGCATGAACGGCAGCAGGATCGAGGGGATGCCCAGATCCAGGGTGTTCTGGGCGATCATGTCGACGGTGGGGGTTGCCTGCAGCAGTTCGCTGAGCGCGCCGCCCAGGCCGGTGACCATGATGATCATGGCCGAGCCCTTGAGGGCGTTCTCCACCCAGGTCTCGCGCAGCGTGTGCGAGTCGTCGACGCTGTTGGACCGCCAGGCCAGGATGTAGGCGAGCACGACGCCGATCCCCAGCGCGAAGACCGGCCAACCCAGGAACATGGCCAGGTCGCGGACGGCGTGGCCCTCGGGCAGGGCGAAGTCCGCGGCGCTGCTGCCGCCGATCAGCACCAGGGGGACGAGGATCGGGGCGTAGGACCAGCCGAGCGGGGGGAGTGCCCGGTCGGCGCCGCCCTCGATCCGCTGCCCGCGGTACTCCTCGGAGGGGGGCGAGGGGATGCGGGGGCCGACGATGCGCGCGTAGACCCACCCCATGACCGAGCCGAACAGTGTCACGATGGACCCGTAGAGGATGATCAGCCCGATGTCGGCCTCGACCACGGCGGCCGCGGCCAGCGGGCCCGGCGTCGGCGGCACGACCGCGTGGGTCAACTGCATCGCGCCGACCAGTCCCGTGGCCATGGCGCTCATCGTGACCCCGGTCTCCAGCGCGGCCACGTGGACCAGCGGGTTCAGGATGACGTAGCCGACGTCGGAGAAGACCGCCAGGCCGATGATGAAGCCGGCCAGGGTCAGCGCCAGCGACATGTTGCGCTTGCCCACCAGGCGCAGCATCGAATGGGTGATGCGCTCGACGGCCCCGGTGTTGCGCAAGGACTCGCCGATCAGGGTGCCCAGGACGATGACGACGGCGATCGACTGGATCGTCTCGCCGAATCCCTTCTCGAACGCCTCGATGAAGACGGTGCGGTCGACGGTGGGGGCGAATCCCAGCAGCACGATGGGAAGCAGCAGCGCGGCGAAGACGTGCCATTTATAGCGGGCGATGAGGAAAAGCAGAACGACGATTACGGCGACGAATCCGACCAGGGCGACGACAGGTTGGTCCGTGATCGTTTCTTCCAACTGTCCAGTCCTCTCGGGGGGGCCGCGCGGTGCCGGCACCGCGGCGGTCGACTGGTCTCCAGGCGCGCGGAACGATCCCCGGAAATGCTCGGGGGGACGGGGGCGTGCCAGGGAAGGCGGGGCTGGGAGGTCGGTTGGATAACGAGAGGGTGGCTGCCAGGGGGTTTTCCGCATTGCGGGATGTGTTATTCGTATAGTGGGACACTAAATATCTACTTTGGTCACGTCAACCCCTCCTATGACAGGAGGAGTAAGATGTCCCGAATGCCGTGCTGTGCGTCAGAGGTCGGAGGGGTGCGGTTTTCCAGGAGCCCACCGGGTACTCCCTGGGCGTCCGCCATTGGCATTGCGGCAATGTGTGCGCCTCCCGTAGCGCGATCCAGCCCCGTTGCCGCAGCCTCTGTGCTGTGGTGACCGGCTTCGTGAACCCGACATAGGGCGCCGCCGCGATGCGGTCGCCCGGGTGCCCCTGGGGCGCCCCAGGATTCTCCGCATTCAGTACGATTGACCCCCAAAACCCCGCCGACGGAACCCGGGACCGGGCGTCCGCAGAGCCGGCAGACCGCCGGGCGGGCCGACGGGTTGGAGAGCGCCGTGCCGACACCTCAGCTACTCGACGACCTACTGCGTCAGCTGAGGCTGGGCACGTCGGCCGACATCGAAGCGGAGTCGCGGCGCCTCGCCGACCGGTTGCGGCGGCAGGTCGGCGCGGACATCGCCCTGGTGAACGCCGAGGGGGACATCGAGCTGGCCACCGCCGGCATCACCGGCGACGTCCTCGCCGCCCTGCGGCCGGTGCTGGCCGACCTGGTCGGCGGGCGGCTCGCCGCGGCCGCCACGCAGGCCGGCGACCTGCACGTCCGGTGCGAGGTGCTCAGGCGCGACCCGCCGCGGTCGGTGCTGGTTGTCGCCGCCCCGCCGCCGCTGACCCGCGAGGCGATCACCCTGGCCTCGCACACGGGCACCGTGATCGACGCGCTGCGGCGCGTCCACCGCGCCGACGAGCTCGCCCACCGCTACAACCACGCGGCGGGCCGGCTGCGCGTCGCCGTGTTCATGGCCCTCATGGCCGGCGATGTGACGCTGGCGCGCAGGATGACCGTGGGCTCCGTCCCCCCGGTGCTGGACGCCGAAAGCATCCGGATCCACCTCCTGCACTGCCCGCCGCCGGACCGGGACCGGATCGCCGAGAAGTACCAGGACGCATCGGGCTATCACGGCCGCAACCTGATGCTGCGCTGCCCGGCCTACGACTCCCACCTCATCTGCCTCGTGCCCGACGACGGCGAGGGCGACGGCGGCCTCGGCGCCCTGCTGCGTTCGCTGGTGTGCGACGAGCCGCGCTACGCGCTGGGCCTCAGCGAGCCGCAGTCCCTCCAGGCGACGGCCGACGCCTACGAGCAGGCCCGCCACGCCCTGGCCGCCGCCCGCCACACGCCCGACCGCACCGCCCACTACCACGGCCACGCCCCGCTGGCCCGGCTCCTGCCGCGCTCGCAGGCCCTGGCCTGGGCCCGCGCGTTCCTCGCGCCGATCGGGGCGCTGCCCCGGCTGACCGTCGACGTCACCCGGCTCGCCCTGAACTTCCCCCGATCGGGGGTCGCGCGCCTGCTGGGTATCAGCCGCAACACCGTCACGGCCCACCTGCGGCGCGTGGAGGAGACCCTCGGCCTGGACCTCCACGACGTGCACACCCGCGCCGACCTCACCCTCGCCATGACCGTCGCCGGCCTCCCGGACCCGGACGGCGGTGTGCCGCTCGGCACCGATCCGCCCCCGTCCCTGGAGGTCCTGCTGGCCACCGAGGAGGCCGCCACCTGGGCGCGGTCCTTCCTGCGTCCCCTGGACGACGACGCCCACCGGCACCTCGTCCCCACCCTGCGGACCTGGATCGAATGCGACACCGACGCCCAGCGCACGGCGCGCACGCTCGATATGAGCCGCACCACGGTCCGGGCCCACCTGCGCACCGCCGAGCGGCTGTTCAACCGCGATCTGCTGGCCCCGGGGCCCGGAACACACGACCTCGTCCACGCCCTGCGCGTCACCGACTGTGCATCGTGACTAGTCGCAGACCGCGGGTTGAGCACCGTGCGCATTGCCTCGGACCCGCCGTCCCCTTACTGTCTGCTGCGCCCGGCATCGGCGGAAGCCGGCCGGGAAACCGGTGGAACGGGGGCGCCGTCCCCGGTTGAGGGGGCCGGGGAGGGCCCGCCGCTCGCACTCCCGCGGACAGGGGCCGCCAGAGATCGAGGCGGCCGCCGAAAGACCTGTGGTGCCGGACTAGGACGGAGTCCGGTACCACGGAGCCCTTCGCCCGGCTCCCTCACTCCGTGCCGGCCGCGGCGGCCCGCGGATCGGGGGAGCCGGCCGTGACAGGGCGCACCAGGAGCAGCAGAGCCGCGGCGGCCACGAATATCCCGCCGACCACGATGTAGAGCGCCTGCGGCGTCCAGCCGATGTCCAGCAGCGCTCCGGCGGCGGTGGGGGAGATGATGGCCCCGATCCTGCCGATCCCGATCGCGGTGCCCACGCCCGTCGTGCGCACGCCGGGCCCGTAGACCGTGGGGGCGAGCGCGTAGAGGCCGGCGATGCAGCCGTTGGCGAACAGCCCGATGCACGCGCCCAGCACGAACGCCGCGGCCAGCACCGAGGTCGAGGCGATGAACACCGCCAGCAGCACCGCGGTGAGCACCATATAGCTCATCAGCACCGACCGCAGCGTGAACCGGGCCGCCAGCAGTCCCAGCGCGGCGGCGCCCAGGATGCCGCCGACGTTGAGCAGCGTGCCGCCGGTGATGCCCTGATCGGCGCTGAGCCCGGCCTCGGTGAGCATCGTCGGCGTCCAGCTGGTGATGAAGTAGAAGCCGGCCATCGCCAGGAAGAACAGCAGCCACAGCAGCAGCGTCGTGCGGCGGTGGTCGGCCGCCAGCAGCCGCACGAACCCGGCGCCCATGTTGGCGGGAGCGCCCTCGGCCGCCGGCAGCTCCTCCAGCGGTTCGCGCCGCATCCGGCGGGCCAGGGCGTTGACGCGCTCCAGCGCGCGGGCCGGGCGGCGGGTGGTGAGGAAGTCCAGCGACTCGGGCAGGAGGAGGAGCACCAGCGGTATCAGCGCCGCCGTGCAGGCGCCGCCGAACAGGAAGACCGAGCGCCAGCCGAACTCGTCGATGAGCACGACCGCGGCCACGCCGCCGCCGGTGGCGCCGATGGCATAGCCCGTGGAGTTCAGGCTGACGGCCAGACCGCGCCAGCGCTGGGAGGCGTACTCGCTGGCGATGACGTTGCTGCTGGCCAGGATGCCGCCGATTCCGATTCCGGTGACCACCCGCAGCGCGCCCAGTTGCAGGGCGGACTGGCTGACACCGGAGAGCAGCATGCCCGCCGCCGCCAGCGCCAGGCACACAAGGATCATCGGCCGGCGGCCGATCCGGTCGGCCCAGGGCGCCAGGAGCATCGACCCGGCGGCCATGCCGACCAGCCCGGCGCTGAGCAGCATGCCGAGCTGGGCGCCGGACAGGTCCCATTCACCCTGCACCGCCGTGCCGGTGAAGGCCATGACCAGGATGTCGAAGCCGTCGAGGACGTTGAGCAGCCAGCAGGCGGCCACCGCGGTCCACTGGAAGCCGGACATCGCGCCGGTGTCGAGCTCGGCGCGCAGTGAGCGGGCCATCAGGCGGCGCCCCGGGCGGCGAGGGCCGCGCGGGCTGTGGGAGCGGCGGGGGCGAGGGGCGGGAGGGAGGATCGCATGGGCACGGAGCACTCCGAAGGTCGCGAATCGGTGGGGGCGGGCGGGGCGCCGGATCTCGATGGGGGCGCCGGCGTGAGCGCCCCGCGTCTCAGCCGTACCGCCGGCGTGCCATGCCTGGTTCGCTTCCCGTGAAGATAAACCGCCATCGCGGAGGAGGAAACCCCCCTTACCGGGCGTCACGGCGGGGCCGGTCTGGGTCAATCACTTGACTTAATCTTGGGGGGCTCCTTGACTGGCCGTGCCGACGCCGACACGAGGAGGCAGTCATGGAGCAAGGCGCCGACGCGCGGATGCTGGACTACCCGATTCCCGCTCCGGCGGCCCTGGAGCCGCCGGCGGAGTGGGCGCAGCTGCGCGACGGGTGCCCGGTGGCTCCGGTGCGGCTGCCCAGCGGCGACCGCGCCCTCCTGCTGACCCGCTACGAGGACGTGCGCCAGGTGCTCTCGGACCCGCGATTCACCCGGGAGCTCGACGCCGGGGACGCCGCGCGGATCTCCGACAACGAGTCCGGCGGGGTCTTCAACAGCTCCATGGCCTCGACCCTCCCCCAGACGGGCGAGGGTCACCGGCGCTGGCGGCGGATGGTCGCCAAGTGGTTCACCGCCAAGCGGATGGCCGCCCTGCGGCCGCGCATGGAGGCGATGGCCGACGAGCTGATCGACCGGATGACCGAGAGCGGACAGCCCGCCGACCTCAAGGCCGCCCTGGGGTTCCCGCTGCCGGTGTGGGTGATCTGCGACCTGCTCGGCGTGCCCGACAGCGACCGCGACCGGTTCTCGTACTGGTCGGACACCCTGCTCAACCTCACCCGCTACAGCGACGAGGAGATCGCGGCCGCGCAGACCGCGTTCGTCGCCTACATGTCCGGCCACGTGCGCGACCGGCGCGCCGATCCCGGCGACGACCTGCTCAGCGAACTGTCGCGGGCCACCGACGAGGACGGCGCGGGGCTGACCGACGCGGAGCTGGTGGCCACCGGCATGGGCCTGCTGGTCGCCGGGCACGAGACGACGGCCAACATGATCGGCAAGATGACCGCCATGCTGCTGGCCGACCGCCGGCACTGGGAGCGGCTGCTTGACGACCGCACCCTGATCCGCTCCGCGGTCGAGGAGACGCTGCGGCTCGACGCCAACCAGGGGTTCGGCATGCCCCGCTACCTCAGCGAGGAGGTCGAGGTCGGCGGCAGCGCCCTGCCGTCCGGAACCACCGTGGTTTGCAGCATGGCCGCGGCCAACCGCGACGAGCGCGCCTTCGAGGGCGCCGCCGAGATGGACCTGGGCCGCAGCCCCAACCCGCACCTGGCCTTCGGCGCCGGCGCGCACTCCTGCCTGGGGCAGGCGCTGGCCCGCACCGAGCTGCAGACCGTCCTGGAGGTGCTGCTGCGCCGGCTGCCGGGCCTGGAGCTCGCACTCGGCCCCGCGGAGCTGCGCCGGGTCGAGGGACTGATCGTCGGCGGGCTGAGTGAAGTGCCTGTGCGATGGTGACGACATGATCATGACGACGCAGGGACGAGGACCCGAACCGCGCGCGAGCGGCACCCGCGAGCGGATCATCACGGCGGCCGAGCGGCTGTTCGCCGAGCGCGGTGTCGTCGCAGTGTCCAACCGGCAGATCAGCGAGGCCGCGGGCCAGGGCAACAACACCGCGGTGAGCTACCACTTCGGCTCCAAAGAGGAACTGGTGCGCGCCGTCCTGCGCAGGCACGCCGAGCCGATCGAGCGGGCGCGGCGGCGCAGGCTCGGCGAGGCGGGCGCGTCCGCCGACGCGCGCGACTGGATCGGCTGCCTGGTGCACCCGGTGACCGAGCACCTGGCCGAGCTGGGCGCGCCCTCCTGGTTCGCCCGCTTCGGCGCGCAGCTCATGACCGACCCCGGACTGCGGGCGATCATGGTCTCCGAGGCCCTCACCACCCCCTCGCTGGGCGAGGTCCTCGACGGCCTCAACCGCTGCGCGCCCGACCTGCCGCTGGAGGTGCACATCGAGCGCGGCGAGATGGCCGGTCAGCTGATCATCCACACCTGCGCCGACCGCGAACGCCGGCTCGCCCGCGGCGCCACAACCGCCAGGACCGACTGGCACGGCACCGCCGTCGGGCTGGTCGACGCCATCACGGGGTTGTGGCTGGCGCCGGCCACCCCCGCCGACCGGGCCGAGCGGCCCGCCCGGGCATACGCCGCCGAGCGCACCGGGGGCGACGACGACGGAGGCGGCCGAGAATGGGGATGAGATGAGGGTCAGTGCCGACGAGGACAAGTGCTGCGGCGCCGGGCAGTGCGTGCTGATCGCGCCGGAGGTGTTCGACCAGCGCGAGGAGGACGGCATCGTCGCCGTCCTGCAGGAGGACCCGCCGGCGGAGCAGCACGCGGCCGTCCGCGAGGCCGCGAGCGTGTGCCCGGCCGCCGCCATAGAGCTGGAGGAGTAGCGGCGAGCGCCCGCTGCGGCGAGGCGGACGGGTCCCGGTGCCCGCGGGTGGCCCACGCGACGGGGCGGCGAGGACGGTGGGGGTTCGTGCTCAAGGAGTCGGTCACCACAGGAGGTTGCGGCAATGGGGCTGTGATGCGCGAATCCCACCCGTCACCCGCCACCGCCCCTAACGGAGGAGCTTCGCGCCACGTACTTGTTCTGGGCCGGCTTGCCGCCGAGCGGAGGTGCACCTTTGCGCCGGAGGCCCGCCACCGGTGGTGCGGCTCCACCTGGGAAGGACGGCGTGCGCTCGGCGGCAAGCTGTGACCGCGCTTCGCGAGGCGCACCCATTGCCGCAGCCCCGATGGTGGCCGCCCCAGGTGGTGCCCGGTGGGTTCCTGGAAAAGTCAGCGCCCCCGCTGTTCTTAAACACGGCCCTAGGGAACCCGGTCGGTCCGGGCGGTGGCGATGGCCAGCGGGGCGGCGGTGGACCAGGCCTGCGGGGAGCAGGAGTGCGGGTAGACGACCGGGTCCGGGTGCTCGCCGCGGCTGTAGCCCGCGAGCAGCTCCGGCAGGCGGTGGCCGCAGCGCTCCGCCGCCTCCGCGAGGCCGCCGGCGAGCTCGGCCAGCTCCTCCCGCAGCCCGTAGCGCGCCAGCCCCAGCGCGATCACCGCGTTGTCGTGCGGCCAGACGCTCCCGCGGTGGTAGCTGAGCGGGTGATAGGCGGGCTGCCCGGCGGCGAGCGTGCGCACGCCCCAGCCGGAGAAGAAGTCGGGCTCAAGCAGCCGGCGGCCGACCGCCGCCGCCTCCTCCGCGCCGAGGATCCCCGACCACAGCAGGTGCCCCGCGTTGGAGGCGAGCGCGTCGGCGCGGGTTCCCTCGCCGTCCAGCGCCAGCGCGGGGAACCCCTCGGCCGAGGCGATCGGGAAGTCGCGCCGGAAGCGGGCGCGCAGGCCCTCGGCCGCGGCGTCGAGGCGGTCGGCGAAGGCGGGATCGCGCCACACCCGCTCCGCCAGGCGCGCCGTGCGCCGCAGCGCGTCGTAGGCGTATCCCTGCACCTCGCAGACGGCGATGGGACCCGCGGCGGCGGGGGCGCCCTCGGCCGTGCAGACGGCGTCGCCGGAGTCCTTCCAGCACTGGTTGGCCAGGCCGGCGGGGTCGGGGGTGTAGACGAGGTACCCGTGCCGGTCGAGGCCGCCGTCGGCGAACAGCCAGTCGGCCGCGGCGCGGGCGTGGCGCTCCAGCCGGGTCGCGAGCGCGGTGTCGCCGGTCTGCTCGGTGTAGGCGTGCAGCAGGACGAGGAACAGCGGGGTGGCGTCCACGGTGCCGTAGTAGCGGGCGTAGGGCACCTGGCCGAACCGGCTCAGCTCGCCGCGGCGCACCTCGTGCACGATCTTGCCGGGCTCCTCCCGCCGCCGGGGATCGCGGCGCCGCCCCTGGGCGGCCGCGAGCGCGGTGAGCGTCGCCGCCGCGGGCTCCTCCAGGAACGGCAGGGCGAAGTAGGACGCCAGCAGCGCGTCGCGGCCGAAGAGGGTGAGGAACCACGGCACGCCGGCGCCGGGGACCAGCACCGCCTCTCCCTGTGCGCCGGCGGCGGGGACGCGCAGGTCGGCGAGGTCGGCCAGGCCCTGCTCGCACGCCCGGGCGAGCGCTGCTGAGCCGGTGAGGTCGCGCGGGTCGCGCGCGCGTTCCAGCAGGGCGCGGGAGTCGGCCGCGGCGGCGTCCCGGACGGCCTGCGGTTGGGTGATGACGCGGTCGGGTTCCGCGCCGGATTCGCTGTCGCCGTGGCGGGTGCGCACGTTGACGGTGAGCGCGGCCGAGCCGTGGGCGGGCACGTGCAGCGTCCAGTGCAGCGACACCCCGTCGGGGCGGCCGGTCGCCTCCCGCGGCGCCGGTTCGGCGAGCACGTGCGTCGCGGCGTACCAGTCGCCGCGGCGGTACTCGAACCGGACACCGCCCGGGGCGGGCGCCCAGGAGCGGTGCGCGCCGGGCTTGGCGTACTCGCGGTCGTCGGCGCGCAGTTCGAACTGGTCGGCGAAGTCGGCGTCGGCGCGGTAGGACACCTCCACCGCCAGGTCGGCCGCGGTGTGGTTGACCAGCCGCACCCGTTCGGCCAGCAGGGAGGGGCCCACCGCCTGCTCGCGCAGTACGGCGTAGTCGGGCGGCCGGTCGCGCGTGCCTTCGTGGACCAGCACGCCGGGCGAGAGCACGGCCAAGGGCGCGCCGCCGGCGTCCAGCCGCCACCGGCTGAGGTGGCGGGCGTCGCCGGTGAAGAGGCCGTCGGGGCTCTTGCCGCCGGTGCCGTTGACGTCGCCCGCGCCGTCGAGGACCGCGAAGGTCCCGCGGTGGACCAGCACCCTGCGTCCGCTCACGCCGCCGCCTCCTCCTGGGCCAGCAGGTCCAGAGCGGTGGCCGCGGTCCAACTGAAGTCGCGGGTGCCGTGCCCCTCTCCGCTGTAGGGGTCCACGTACTCGGCGAATCCGGTGGACGACGCGGCGGCGAGCAGGGACGCGCGCAGCGCGGCGGCGTCCTGGGCCGCCCCGTGCAGCATCAGCCCGCGGTGGATCACCCAGGACACGTTGAACCAGCCGGGCCCGCGCCAGTACCGGTGCGGGTCGAAGGCGTGCCCGGTCAGGTCATAGCTGGGCACCAGGCGGGTGGCGCCCAGCCGGAACCGCTCCCCGCGTGCGGTGGCCAGCAGTTCGCCGGCGACGGGCAGCCCGGGTACGGCGAGGGGGACCAGCCCGGCGGCCCCGTACTCGCGGACCGGCTCGCCGCCCACGAGGTCGCGCGCGAGGAAGAGGCCGGCGCCGGGGTCGTAGAGGGAGGCGGTGAGCGCCCGGGTCAGTTCCCGGGCGCGCGACTCGTGGGGTTGGGGGTCGTGCCCGGTCTCCGCGGCGATGCGGGCCAGCGCGTGCTCCGAGACGATCCGCAGCGCGTTGAACGAGGGGTCCTCGGCGGCGAACGCGTGCGGGGTCGCCGCGTCGTCGTAGCCGTGGTCCCGGTAGTCGGCGGCCAGGCGCAGATAGCGGCCGTAGTCGAGGTCGGTCGGGCGGTCGCCGCCGGCCGCGTGGTCGAGGTCGCGCCGTTGGAAGCTGCCGGGCGGCCAGGGGGTCACCCGCTCCAGCAGGCCGTCCCACAGCGGGCTGTTGTCCATGCCCGACTCCCACGGGTGCACGATGGCCGCCAGCCCGCTTCCTCCCAGGTCGCGGTGGCGGGCGAGGTAGCGGTGCCAGGCGGCCAGCCGGGGATAGGCGCGCCGGAGGAAGCCGCGGCGCCGCGATTCGCCCGGGTCGGCCAGGTGCGTCTCCCAGGCCGCGAAGGCGTGCACCGGCGGCTGGACGATGCCGGTGGTGCTCGTGCCCGCTGGTGTCTGCGCGGCGGCGGTCTCCGGCGTCCAGAAACCGGGGCCGGGGAAGTACGCGTCGGGCGGGGTGGCCGGGTCGAAGACGATGTGGGGCAGCCGGCCGTCCGTCCACTGGGCGCCGAGCATGGACTCCAGCTCCTGCTGCGCCCGGCGCGGCGAGACGTGCCGCAGGCCCAGGGCGATGAAGGCGGAGTCCCAGCTCCACTGGTGCGGGTAGAGGGATCGCGACGGGAGCGTGGAGCGCCCGGTCCAGTTGCGCAGCAGGACGCGCACGGCCGCCCGGCGCAGTTCGGCGCGGTCGCGTGCGCCGGCATGGCGCGGCGCGGCGGTTGCCTGGGTGGGGCTGGTCATCGGTCCCTACTTCGGTGCGTGCTGCGTGTTTCTTCGCGGGTGTGCGGGGCGCCGCGCGCCTGGCGGCGCCGCCATCAGGGCGCCGCGCGGCGCAGGAAGGGCGGGACGGAGGCGACGGCCTCCTCGGCATCTCCGGAGAGGCGGCACTCCAGGGCGAGGTGGCCGGTGTAGCCGATGGCGTCGACCGCCGCGAGGACGGCGGGCCAGTCGATGTGCCCGGCTCCGGGCTGGAACCGGTTGGAGTCGCTGACCTGGACGTGGCCGATGTACTCGCCGGCCGCGAGCACCGCGGCGGCGGGGTCGGCCTCCTCGATGTTCATGTGGTAGGTGTCGATGCCGATCCGCACGGCCGGGCTGCCGGCCTCGCGGATCAGGTCGGCGGCCTGGTCCAACCGGTTGACCATGTGGTCCTCGTAGCGGTTGAGCGGCTCCAGCAGCAGGACGACCCCCTCGGCGGCGGCGTGCTCGCCCAGTTCGGCCAGGCCCTCCAGCAGGACCTCGCGGTCCTCGGCCTCGCTGCGGGGCGGCTCGAACGGCGGCAGGCGCCGGGAGAACATGCCGTAGGAGGCGGGCGTCTGCGCCGCGCCGCCGCCGATCTCGGCGATGACGGAGAGCTGGGACTTCAGCTGCGCGACGGCGTCGCGGCGCTGCTCGGGGTCGAAGGCGCCGAAGAAGTGCCGCATGTCGACGCACACCGTCGGCATCACCACGCCGTCGCGCCGGGCGGCGCGCAGCTCGGGAAGCCGGTCGCGGAAGGCGAAGTCCCCGCGCCCGCGCAGCTCGATGCCGTCGTAGCCGGCGCGGGCGGCGAACTCCCACTTGCGCTGGAGGGTGTCGCCGGGAAGCAGCTGCTCCTGGCAGGCCAGTTTCAGGGGGCGGTGCACGGCCATGGGCTTTCAGAACTCCAGAACGATCTGCAGGGCGTCGGCGGGGCGCTCGTCGAGCAGGCGGTATGCGGACTCCGCCTCCTCGACGGGGACGCGGTGGCTGACGAGGGAGGCCGGCTCGACCCGGCCGGAGGCGGCGAGGTCGAGGAAGGTCTGCTGGAGGCGTTCGACGGACCACCGCCCGGCCAGTGCCGGGGGGACGCCGCCGATCTGGGAGCAGACCAGCTCGACGCGGTTGTGGTGGAACTCCTCGCCCAGCCGCAGCCCGGCGCCCTCGCCCTGGTAGAAGCCGGTGGCGACGACCCGGCCGCCCACCGCGACCGAGCGCAGGGCCTCGTGCAGCGCGGGGTAGGCGCCGCTGACCTCGATCGCGGAGTCGGCCCCGGCGCCGCCGGTGAGCTCGCGGATCCGCTCGGCGACCGCGTCGGTGCCGGGGTTGAGGGTCGCCTGCGCGCCGAAGCGGGCCGCCTCCCGCAGGCGCACGTCGAGGGCGTCGACGCCCGTCACCGACGCGCCGCTGAGCACGGCCAGGCGGGTGGCCAGCAGTCCGATGACGCCCTGCCCGAAGACGGCCACCCGCTCGCCGAGGTGGATGCCGGCGGCCAGGACCGCGTTGAGGGCGATGGCGCCCACCCGCGCGAAGGAGCCCGACAGCGGGTCCAGGCCCTCGGGCAGCCGGTGGCCGACCATGCGCTCGGCGGGGACGACCCCCTCGCTGCGGTGGCCCCAGATGCCCCACACCCGGTCGCCGACGCCGGGCAGGCCCGGCAGGCCGGCGACGTCGGGCGCGATCTCGGTGACCTCGCCGACCTCGGAGTAGCCCCAGCCCACGACGGGGTAGCCCGTCTGGGCTCCGCCCTCCTGGAACAGCCGCGTCCGGGCGTCCCAGGTCCGGTTGAGGTAGGGGTTGCTGCCGCGGTAGGCGGTGAGTTCGGTGCCTGCGGAGATGCCCGAGTAGCGCGTGCGCACGCGCAGGTGGCCGGGCGGCAGGGGAGCGGGCTCGCAGTCGGCGACCTCGACCCGGCGGGGTCCGGTGAACTGGACGACTCGTTCCACGGCGGTTCCCAGAGGTAGGCGATACAGGGCGTCGGATGTAACGACCATCCGACGGGCATTAGTCGGGAAGTTTAGCCCACTTGATACTCAACTTCAGTCTTGTAATCAGACATAAGTAATGGTTTCATGCCTCCACGGTCGACGCCGTGTGGTGCGCCGCACACGCCTGACCGCCGGCCCACGACACCACTGCCACGAAGGGGAGCTGATGCGCAGGTTTCACCGGCTGGGGGCGCTGGCCGTGAGCTTGGCCCTCGCGGCCACCCTGAGCTCCTGCTCGGAGCCGAGCGACGACGAGTCCACCATCACCGTCTGGAGCCTGGAGAACCTCACCGAGCGGATGGCGGTCACCCGCAAGATCGCCGACCGGTTCACCGAGGAGACCGGGATCGAGGTGAAGCTCGTGGCCGTGGCCGAGGACGACCTCGGCCAGATGGTCATGTCGGCGGCCGCCGCCGGGAGGCTGCCCGACGTCATCGGCGCGGTCCCGCTGGCCTCGGTGCACCAGATGGCCTCCAACGACCTGCTCGACACCCGCAGCGCCGAGCAGATCGTCCAAGGACTGGACCCCGACACCTTCCACCAGCGCGCCTTGGGCCTCACGCAGGAGGACGGGCGGCAGCTGGCCGTGCCCTCCAGCGCATGGACCCAGTTGATCGTCTACCGCAAGGACCTCTTCGAGGAGGCGGGACTGGCCGCCCCCACCAGCTACGCCAGGCTGGAGAAGGCCGCGCGCACCCTGGAGGGCCCCGGGATGAACGGGATCTCGCTGGCGACCGACCCCGGCGACGCCTTCACCCAGCAGAGCTTCGAGTACCTGGCGCTGGCCAACGGCTGCGAACTCGCCACGCCGTCGGGCGAGGTGGCGCTCGACAGCCCCCGGTGCCGCCGGACCTTCTCCTTCTACGGCGACCTGGCGACGCGGTACTCGGCCAGCGGATCGCAGACCGTCGACTCCACGCGCGCCACCTACTTCGCCGGCCGCTCGGCGATGGTGGTCTGGTCCTCGTTCATCCTCGACGAGCTGGCCGGCCTGCGCGACGACGCCCTGCCGAGCTGCCCCCGGTGCGGTCGGCACCCGCAGTGGCTCGCCGACAACAGCGGAGTGGTCAACGCCGTCCAGGGCCCCGGCGGCGACGGGCCCGCCCAGTTCGGCGAGCTGACGTCGTGGACGGTCACGACGACGGCGGACACCCGCCGGTCCCGGGCGTTCGTCGACTACATGCTCGGCGAGGGCTACACCGACTGGTTCGGTATGGCACCCGAAGGCAAGTTCCCGGCCCGCAAGGGCACCCCCGAGGACCCCGACCGCTTCCAGCAGGCGTGGGAGGACAGCGACATCGGCGTCGACACCCGGATGCCGCTCTCCGAGGCCTTCTCCGCCGATATCAGCGACCAACTGAGCGCGGGCATCACGCGCATGGACCGGTGGGGCATCCCCCAGGGCCAGGGCCGCCTCGTGGGCGCCACGCTCGGCGAGCTGCCGGTCCCGCGCGCCGTCAACGCCCACACCAGCGGCCAGATCGCCGCCGCCGAGGCCGCCGGCCAGGCCTACGAGGACGTCGCCGCCATCCAGAACTCGCTCCAATAGCCGCGCGGCGCGCTCCCCCGCCCGCGGCACGTCTTCCGACCGAGGTAGCTCCGCATGACCACGACGCTCACCGCCCCCCCGAGCGGCACCCGCTCCCGGCGGCCCGACCGGCGGGCCACGCTCGCCGCCCGCGAGAACCGCGCCGGCATCGCCTTCGTCTCACCCACCCTCCTGGTGGTGACGGCCGTCGTGGTCGTCCCCATCGCCTGCACCGTCGTCCTGGCGTTCCAGCGGACACGGCTGGTCGACATCCAGACCACCGGGCTCATGGGCGCATGGACGCTGCGCAACTTCGAGCAGGTCTTCCTGTCGCCGGGCTTTTGGACGTCGCTGTGGACCACGGTCGTCTACACGGCCGGCACCACCATCGGCTCCATCGCGCTCGGCCTGGTCGCCGCCCTCGCCCTGCGGCGCCCGTTCAAGGGCCGGGCCGTGCTGCGCGGTTCGATGATGCTGCCCTACGTGGCGCCGGTGGTCTCCATGGCCTTCGTCTGGGAGGTCATGCTCAGCCCCGAGTACGGCATCGTCAACGCGTGGGGCGTCCGGCTGCTGAACTGGGACGCCCCGATCGGGTTCCTCACGCAGCGCTCGCTGGACGTGGAGGTCCTCGGCCTGACCGTGCCCGTCCCCATCGCCCTGGTGACGGTCATCGTGTTCGAGAGCTGGCGCTACTTCCCCTTCACCTTCCTGTTCCTGCTCGCGCGCCTGCAGGCCGTGCCCCGGGGCCTGGAGGAGGCGGCCATGGTCGACGGCGCGACACCGCTGCAGCGCTTCCGCCACATCGTGCTGCCGCAGCTCATGCCCGTGATGGCCCTACTGACGGTGCTGCGGGTGATCATGACCTTCAACAAGTTCGACGACGTCTACCTGCTTACCGGCGGGGGCGCCGGCACCGAGGTCGTCGCCGTCCGCGTCTACAACTTCCTCACCGCCCGGTTCGACGTCGGCGCCGCCTCCGCGCAGGCGCTCGTCCTCGCCGCCGTCCTCGCGGCGCTGCTCGGCGTGTACTTCCGGTTCTTCGCGTCCAAGGTCCAGGAGGAGAAGCAGTGACCCGCGCGCAACTCGAAACCAGGATCCTCGGCGTCCTGCGCTGGGTGGTGATCGCCTTCCTGGCGGTGATCACGCTCTTCCCCTTCTACTACATGCTGATGCTGTCGATACGCCCCATCGAGTCGCTGCTCATGGCCCCCGAGCGGCTGTGGGTGTCGGCGCAGGAGCTGACGCTGAGCACCTACCGCACCGTGCTCACCCCCACCGAAGACGGCGGCCAAGGCTTCCTGCGGCTGCTGCGCAACTCCGCCCTGGTCTCACTGGGCACGGTCGCGCTGACGCTGCTGGCGGCGGTGCCGGGCGCCTACGCCGTGAGCCGGCTCAACTTCTTCGGGGCGCGCAACGTCAGCGTCCTCTTCCTGGCCGTCTACCTGTTCCCGGCGACGCTGCTGGCCGTGCCGCTCTTCGTGATCTTCGCCAAGATCGGGCTGCAGGGCAGCCTCGTGGGCCTGGCGGTCGTCTACATCGCCCAGACCGTCCCGGTCTCCATCTACATGCTGCGCAACTACTTCGCGACCATCCCCAAGAGCGTGGAGGAGGCCGCCGCCCTCGACGGGTGCTCCCGGGTGTCCATCGTGGTCCGGGTGGTCCTGCCGCTGGCCGCGCCGTCGCTGATGGCGACGGGCCTGTACGTCTTCATGATCGCCTGGAACGAGTTCCTCTTCGCGCTGCTGTTCCTGGCCGCCGACCCCGAGGTGTGGACGGTCTCCCTGGGGCTGCAGCAGCTCGCCGGCGGGATCGAGGTCCCCAAGACCGTTCTCATGGCCGGCTCGGTGGTCCTCACCGTGCCCGTGGTGGTTCTCTTCTACCTAGCCGAACGGATGCTCACCGAGGGACTGACCACGGGAGCCGACAAGAGTTGAGCCGGCGGAATCCGCACGGGGACGAAGGAGTTCGATGGCCGCTGTACCGATGAGCGCGGGGCACATGCTGGCACTGATCCGCTCGGGGCAGGCGCGGACGCGGCGCGAGCTGCAAAGCGTCACCGGGCTGGCCCGCACCACGGTGCTGCAGCGCCTCGACCTGCTGCTGGAGGCCGGGTGGGTGCGCGAACGCGGCGTCACCACCTCCACGGGGGGACGCCCGCCCACGCGCCTGGAGTTCGACGAGGGCCACGCCGTCGTCCTGGCCGCCGACCTGGAGACCACGCACGCCCGCGCGGCCGTCCTGGACCTGGCGGGGCGCCCCCTGGCCGAGCACACCGGCGCGCTGGCGGTCTCCGACGGCCCCGTCGCGGTCCTGGACACCCTCGCGAAATGGTTCGGCATGCTCGTCGAGCGCGCCGGGCGGCCGATGGGGGATGTCTGCGGGGCGGGGCTGTCGGTGCCCGGGCCCGTGGAGTTCGAGACGGGCCGGGTCGTGCGCCCGCCCATCATGGCCGGCTGGGACGGCTACGACATCGCTGCCCACCTGCGCGGGGAACTGGGGGCGCCCGGCCTGCCCGTGCTCGTCGACAACGACGCCAACATGATGGCGCTCGGCGAGCACGCGGCCGGCTACCCCGAGTCGCCGGCCTTCGTCCTGGTCAAGGTCTCCACCGGCATCGGCGCCGGCGTCATCGTCGACGGGCGGGTCTACCGCGGGATCGACGGCGGCGCCGGCGACATCGGGCACGTGCGCATCAGCGGCGCCGACGACGCGCTGTGCCAGTGCGGTTCCTACGGCTGCCTGGCGGCCGTGGCCAGCGGCAGGGCCATCGCCCGGGCCCTGACCGGCATGGGCCTGCCCACCTCCTCCGGGTCGGGGGTGCGCGAGCGGCTGCAGGCCGACCAGCCCGAAGCGGTCCGCCTCGCCCGCGAGGCCGGGCAGCGCGTCGGTGAGGTGCTGGCCACCGTCGTCTCCCTGCTCAACCCGGAGGTGCTGATGGTCACCGGCGACCTGGCGGGCACCCCCTTCGTCGCGGGGGTGCGCGAGCTGCTCTACCAGCGCGCGCTGCCCCGGATCACGCGCAACCTGCGGGTGGTCACCGGCGAGCTGGGCGACCGGGCCGGGCTGTGCGGGATCGGCCACCTCGTCGTCGAGCACCTGTACGCGCCCGCCCAGGTCGACGCCCGACTGGAGGAGGGCGCCGCATGACGGCCGGCGCACCCGTGGACATCGGTCTGATCGGCGCCGGGCCCTGGGCCGCGGCGATGCACGCGCCGGTGCTGGCCGCCGGTCCGGAGACCCGGCTGGCGGCCGTGTGGGCGCGCAGGCACGAGGCCGCCCGCGCTCTCGCCGACCGGTACGGCGCGGTCGCGGCGGAGTCCGCGGCCGAGCTCGTGGAGCGCTGCGAAGCCGTCGCGTTCGCGGTGCCGCCGGCCGTCCAGGCGGAACTGGCGCCGGGGGTCGTGCGTGCGGGCCGCGCCGTCCTGCTGGAGAAGCCCCTGGCGCCCACGCTGGAGGGGGCGCGCCGGATCGCCGACGCGGTCGCCGAGGCCGGCGTGGTCTCCCAGATGGTGCTGACCAAGCGCTACCACCCCGCCACGCGCGCGTTCCTCGCCCGGGCCGCGGAGACGGCGGTCTCCGGTGCCCGCTCCTGCTACCTCCACGGCGCGTTCCTCGGCGGGGACCTCGCGACGGGGTGGCGGCTGGAGCACGGCGCCCTGCTCGACCTCGGCCCGCACCTGCTCGACCTGCTTGAGGCGGCGGTGGGCCCCATCGCGGAGGTGCGCTCCGCGGGCGACCCGAGGCGGTGGTGCGAGCTGACCCTGCTGCACCGCGACGGCGCCGTCAGCCAGGCGTCGCTGTCGGGCTCGGTACGCGTCGCCCGGCCGCGCACCCGCGTGGAGCTCTACGGCCCCGACACCGAGCTGTCCTACGACAGCCTCGGCCTCGACCCGGCGGAGGGCCATCCCGTCCTGCGCCGCGAGTTCGCCGCCGCGGTCCGCTCCGGACGCTCCCCGGCCCTCGACGCGGCCCGCGGCCTGCACCTGCAGCGTCTGCTCGCCGCGGCGGCGGGGGAGTAGCGGCCGCGGCCGCCCGCCTCGGTCCTCGCCGCCTGCTCTGACGTCGTGATGATGTCACTGGCGTCAAATTGCATCGAATACGGCTTGACGTGACGTCATAGAGGCGTCATAGTGAAGTCATGGATCTACTGCCGTACGTCGACAACCTTCGCCGCCAGCTCATGGCGGCCGCCGAAGCCGGAAGCGAGGAGACGCGGGAGACCGCCGCGCGCCTCACCGCAGCGCTGGAGCCGGCTGCCCGGCTGGCCCTGATGGACGCACTGTCCGACGCCGCGGACGAGATCACCCGCGACTTCGCTCCAGGGTCCGTCGAGGTCCGGCTGCGGGGTGGTCAGACTGACTTCATCGTGACGTCACCCCCGGTCGGCGAGTCGTCCGACGACGCCACCGACGAGGACGACCGTGCGCACGGCACCGAGCCGGAGGGCCGGCCGTTCACGGGACCCCCTCCGCCCGAAGCCGAGGAAGGCGGCACGGCGCGGATCACCCTGCGCCTGCCCGAGCACCTCAAGCCCCAGGTCGAGGAGGCCGCCCGCCGCGAAGGGCTCTCGGTCAACGCCTGGCTGGTCCGGGCCGTGTCCGCAGCGCTCGACACCGGCACCCGGCGGACCGGCCGGGGCGCGAGCCGGCGGGTCGGACGCGGCTACACCGGCTGGGTCCGCTAACTCCAAGCTCTGCAACTACCTCCACCACCACGTCTCCCACCAGCGGAGACGTCGCCAACCGCCATGACCGGGAGACAGCCATGCCTACTTTCGAGACGCCCGAACCGATCACCGCCGAGATCCACATGTTCGTCGGAACCCTGCAGATCAACGCCGGCGACCGCTCCGACACCGCCGTCGACGTCCGCCCGCGCGACGCGGCCAAGGACGTCGACGTGCGCGCCGCCGAACAGGTCCGCGTCTCCTGCACCGACGGCCGGCTGCTGGTCGAGGAGCCCAGCACCGCGAGCCGGCTGCTCGTGCGCAACGGCGTGATCGACGTGACCGTGGACCTGCCGGCCGGATCGCGGATTCAGGCCGAGACCAGAGACGCCAACATCCGCTGCGAGGGACGCCTGGGCGCCTCCGACATCACCACCACCAACGGCAGCATCACCCTGGACCGGCTGACGGGAGACGCCCGGCTCACCTCGGGGTACGGCTGGGTCCGCGCCCAGGAGATCGACGGCGGCGCCGCGGTCAAGACCTCCAGCGGCGCCATCACCCTCGGCACGGTCACCGGCCCCCTGCGCATGAACACCGCGCACGGCGCCATCGCCGTCGAGCGCACCCTCGACTCCGTCGAGGCCCGGACCGCACACGGCACCGTCCGGATCGGCGAGGTCGTCCGCGGCCGCGTGGACCTGGAGACGTCCTACGGCGAGCTGGAGATCGGCATCCGCGAAGGCACCGCCGCCTGGCTGGACGTGGGCTCCAAGAAGGGCACCGTCCGCAGCTCCCTGGCAGAGGCCGAGGGCCCGGGCGACGCGGAGGAGACCGCCGAGGTCCGCGCCCGCAGCACCTGGGGCGACATCATCGTCCGCCGCACCTGATCGCCGCGGCCGCTCGCCCGCCGCACCCGCTACCGCCCCTGAAGAAGCGCCGCCCGCGGCGCAGGAGAGAACGAGGCAGACATGACCACCCCGCACACCCCGCAACCGGCCGTCGCGGCCACCGGGCTGCGCGAGTCCTACGGCGACCACGTCGTGCTGGACGGCATCGACCTGGACATCCCCGCCGGCACGATCTTCGCGCTGCTCGGCCCCAACGGCGCAGGCAAGACCACCGCCGTCAAGATCCTGTCCACCCTGATCCGCGCCGACGGCGGACAGGCGCGCATCCTCGGCCGCGACCTGGAGCAGGACCCCGACGCCGTGCGCGCCGCGATCGGCGTAACCGGCCAGTACTCGGCGGTCGACGGCCTCCTCACCGGCGAGGAGAACCTGATGCTGATGGCCGGCCTCAACCGCCTGGGCCGCCGCCGCGGCCGGCAGCGCGCCGCCGAGCTGCTGGAGCGCTTCGACCTGGCCGACTCGGCCGGGAAGCCGGCCTCCACCTACTCCGGGGGCATGCGCCGCCGGCTCGACCTCGCGATGACGCTGGTGGGCGCCCCCCGGCTGATCTTCCTCGACGAGCCGACCACCGGACTCGACCCCCGCAGCCGCCGCGGCATGTGGGAGATCATCCGCGAACTCGTGGCCGGCGGGGTCACCGTCTTCCTCACCACCCAGTACCTGGAGGAGGCCGACCGGCTCGCCGACCGGATCGCGGTGCTGGACCGCGGCTCCATCGTGGCCGAGGGGACGGCGGACGAGCTCAAGCGCAGGATCCCCGGCGGCCACATCCGCCTGCGGTTCGCCGAGGCCCGAGCCCTGCACTCGGCCGAGCGCGCCCTCGGCGGGACGCGCGACGACGACGCGCTGGCGCTGCAGGTGCCCGGCGACGGCGGTGTGGACTCGCTGAGGGCGCTCCTCGACCGCATTGACGGCGCCTCCATCGAGGTCCAGGAGCTGTCCGTGCACACCCCCGACCTCGACGACGTCTTCCTGGCCCTGACCGGCCACTCCACCACCACCGGCGACGACGCACGAGACGCCCGCGAGGGCGACGACACGAAAGCAGGCTCCCGATGACCGCCCTGACCCGCACCGCGAGCGATTCGGCCACCATGCTGGGCCGCCGACTGCGGCACATGCGCCGCTACCCGTCCCTGACGCTGATGCTGGCCGGCATGCCGATCGTGCTGCTGCTGATGTTCGTCTACGTCTTCGGCGGCGCCATGGGCGACGGTCTGGAGGGCCCCGGCGGCACCGGGGGCCGCGCCGCCTACCTCGACTACATCGTCCCCGGGATCCTGCTGCTCACCGTGGCCATGGTCGCCCAGGGCACGGCGATCTCGGTCGCCACGGACATGACCGAGGGGATCATCGCCCGGTTCCGCACCATGGACATCGCCCGCGTCTCGGTGCTGACCGGCCACGTGGTCGGCGCCCTGGTCCAGACCCTGCTGGCGCTGGCGATCGTGACCGGGGTGGCCGTGCTGCTGGGCTTCCGCCCCGATGCGGGCCCGGTGGAGTGGGCCGCCGCGCTGGGCCTGCTGCTGGTGGTCACCTTCGCGCTGACCTGGACGACCGTGGCGCTGGGGCTGGTCGCCGACAGCGTGGAGACGGCCAGTAACACCCCCATGCCGCTGATGTTCCTGCCGTTCCTCAGCAGCGGGTTCGTGCCCACCGACACGCTGCCGACCGGGCTGCGGTGGATCGCGGAGTACCAGCCCTTCACCCCGATCAGCGACACCCTGCGCGGGCTGCTGATGGGCACCCAGGTCGGTGAGAGCGCGGTCGTGGCGCTCGCGTGGTGTGCCGGCATCGCACTGGTCTCCTACGTCTGGGCCAAGCGGCTCTACAACCGCGACCCCGCCCGCTAACGCACGGGCGCGCACCGCCGCCTCCTCCCGCGATGCGGAAGGAGGCGGCGTCGCGCTTGCCCCACCCGCTCCGGACCGGACCGGCTGCGCAGACCCGCGCGGCAGAGCCGGGAGCGGGACCGGCGGATCAGGCGCCGGCGCCGGGAGGCCCGTCGAGCACTCGGGGCACGTATTCGAGGAGCTGGAGGCGGCCGTCGAAGGTGCGGCTGTCGACCAGGTCGAGGGCGACGTCGGGATACCCGTCGAAGATGCGGTCCCTACCGGTCGCGCCGGTGATGACCGGGAAGACGACCACGCGGAAGCGGTCCACCACCCCGGCTCGTAGCAGCGACCGGCACAGGCTGAGACTGCCGATGGTACGCAGCGGGCGGGATTCGCGCCGCTTCATCTCCCGCACCGCCTCGACCGCGTCCTGCTCGACCAGCTCGGAATTGGCCCACGACAGCGGCCTCTCCAGGGTCGAGGAGAACACCGCCTTGGGCAGCGCGGTCAGCATGGCGAAGGAGGGGTCGTCGGGCATATCTGCGGCGAAGGCGGACATCAGCCGGTATGTCGTGGCTCCCATGAGGGCGACGTGCTCGGTCTCGGCCCCCTTCTCGGTCCAGGCGAGATACTCGGGCACCTCCATGCCCCACAGGCCCGGCCAGCCCTCGGCGGCGCCGTAACCGTCGAGGGAGATGATGAAATCGACCATGAGGTCCGACATCGCGTTTCCTTCCGTCGGGCGGGGCTGCGGTCAGGGCGCCCTCCGGTCGATTCCGCACCGGTTGGGGCGTCCGACGATTACGACCGGCCGCGGAGGCGAAACTCATCGCCCGCAGCCGGCTGTGTGCGGGTAGCGTTTCGACAGCCGAGAGGGCCCGCGGCAGTGGAGGCGAGGACGGTTCGGCCCCGCCCGTGCCGCGGGGCGCCGACTCTCGGGTGCCCCGCGCCGCGCCGGTGCACGCGCCGGGCCGATCGTGAAAGGAGCGGGTCGTGAGCCGTCGTTTCGAGGAACTGGACTGGCGACCGACGCCGATGGGCGACCTTGTGCTGCGCCGCAGGTGGGACCCTGTGCTGGGCTGCGACGTGCACGAGATCAAGCTGGGCGAGGAGTTCCTGATGTCCAGCGCGTTCACGGCGGCCGAGGAGGCGATGGCCCGGCTGGCGCTGGCCGAGGTGCCCCGGCAGGAGGGTGTCGAGGTGGCGGTGGGCGGCCTCGGGCTCGGGTTCACCGCGCAGGCCGTGCTCCAGCACGCCGGTGTCGAGTCCCTAGTGGTCGTGGAGGCGCTGCCCGAGGTCGTCGAGTGGCACGAACGCGGACTCATCCCCGCGGGCGAGGAGCTCTCGGCCGACGGGCGGTGCCGGTTCGTCGAAGGGGACTTCTTCGCGCTGGCCGACTCGGAGGCGGGCCTGGACCCCCGGGAGCCCGAACGCCGCTTCCACGCCGTCCTGGTCGACATCGACCATTCGCCGGCCCACCTGCTGGCCGAGGGCCACGCCGGCTTCTACCGCGCCGAGGGACTGCGGCGCCTGGCGCGGTTCCTGCACCCGGGCGGCGTCTTCGCGCTGTGGTCCAACGATCCGCCGGAGGCGCGCTTCTCCGCCGAGCTCGGCGCGGTCTTCGCCGAGGTGCGCGCCGACGTCGTAACCTTCCCCAACCCCCTCCAGGAGCGCGACGCCGCCAACACCGTCTACATCGGGCAGACCCCGTAGGGCGCGCCGATCCGCCCGCGCGGCGGCGGGACGGGGCGCGCCCGGTCGCGGCGGTCGCGGAGGGGGCCGCCGGAGACGGGCGCCGGTGTCAGCGCTTGCGGAAGAGCTTGGCCAGCGCCCGGAACGGCAGGGTGACCACCGTGACGACGGCATGGGCGATGGCGCCTATGACGGACGCGATGGCGTTTGCGATGGTGCGCAGTACATCAGCGATACGAGACATGCGGGCCCGCTACCCGCGGCGCGCTTCGCCTATCGCCGCCGTGCGCGAATGCGGCGCCGATCCCGCATCACGCGGCGGTACGACTGAACCGGTACCACTTCGGTGCGGTCCGGTTCATCGGCCATCCCAGATGGGCGGTGTCCGCATCCTCCACCGAGGACAGCTCCCACTGCGGAAACGCGGCTTCGACCTCCGCCCGCGACACCCCCTCCACGAGCCGCTGATACCGCGAGGGCCCGAAGGCGAGCATCAGCAGGACGGCCCCCGGCGCGGCGAGCGCCGTCACCCCCCGCCCGGCCGCCGCCCGCTGCCGCGCATCCAGCCCCTGGAAGCAGCCGATGTCGATGAAGAGGTCGAACACGCCCAGGCCGGCCGACTCCAGGTCGGTCGCGTCCCCCACGACGTAGGAGACCTCCGCCGGGCCCTTGTTCCGGGCGGCCTCGATCGCCTGCGGCACGACGTCGACGCCCACCGCCTCCCACCCGCGCCGGGCCAGCTCGGGGGTGAACCCCCCGCGGCCGCAGCCGATGTCCAGGGCCCGCGCCGGCCCGTCCGGCCGCTGCCGCACCTCGCGGTCGAGCAGAGCGCCGAGCCGGGCCCCGGCCACGGGGCCGTAGCGCTCCCACGGCGTGATGCCGAACCGGTACATCCAGGCGTATTTCGTCATGGCCTTACGCTAAGCGGGCCCGCCGGAGCGGGCCCGCCGCCCCACCGCTTGCGCCTGCCGCGCCCGGCCGCGGGGACCTGGTGTCAGCGTGTACACACGAAGCTGTCGGCACTGCTCGGGTCCCCCGAGCGGTAGCGCGGCCAGAGCGGGTACTCGCACAGCGGCCGGGACCTGTCGCCGCCCGCGTCGGCGGCGACCGGATCGGCGGGCGGGCGCCGGTCCTCCACCCACCGTTCGAGCGCGGTGACCGAGTCCCAGCTCGCGGCGAAGGCGGGATCGCCGACGTTGGCGTGGTTGGCGCCCGGCACGACGTAGTAGCGCAGGAACCGCTCGGTCCGCTTGGGCCCGACCGCCTCGACCACCCGCTCGTAGTAGTCGTTCGTCGCACGGTGGGAGACGAGTTCGTCCGCGGCCCCGTGGATCAGCAGGAGCTTTCCGCCGGCGCGCTGGAACGGGCGCAGGTCGGCGTCGTTGACGTCCTGGAGGGTCGACAGGTGGCTGATCCGCTCCCGCCACCTGCCCGGCCGCGCGGGGTCGACGGACAGTGCGCCGCGGCCGGGATCGCGGGTCAGGAAGTGCTTGACCCACTGGTCCCAGTACTGCATCCCGTAGCCGCTGGTCAGCGGCATCGGATCCGCGGGGGCGGTGCTGCCGAATCCCAGCAGCGGCGTCCGCATGTCCGCGCCCGACAGGAACGGAAAGCCCGGGTAGCCTTGCTCGCCGCTGGCGATCCCGTAGGGCCAGGACCACTCCGAGGAGATGGCGCGCACCGCGTCGATCTGGCGGTCGGACAGGCACGCGGCGCCGGTGTCCTCGCCGCCGGGGCACCGCAGCTCTTGGGGATCGAAGTCGCAGGCCGACACGTTCGAGACGATCCCGTCCTCCAGTCCGTCGCGGCCGTCGCAGGACGCGATGACGCTGTCGTAGAGCAGGCCCTGCTTCTCGGGCCCGGGGAAGGCGCCGGGCTGCGCCAGGAGGCGGGTGGCGTGGCCGAGGTAGAGCACCTCCGCCAGGTTGTTCCACGCCGGGTAGGCGGAGATGACGCCGTCGAAGGCCTTGGGCCACCGCTGGGCCACGGCCAGCGCCTCGCGCCCCCCGGTCGAGCCGCCGGCGAAGTAGGTGTGCTTGGGCTTGGCGCGCCCGGTCCGGCGGATCAGGTACAGCGCCGCGTCATGGGTCTTCTTCAGCGCGTCGCCGGTCGCGAAGTTGCGCAGCGCCTCGTCGTTCATCGCGAACGAGCCGTCCAGCGACGGGACGGGGTGGGCGGCCGGGTCCGCCTGGTGCCCCGAGTCGCTCGCGTAGGTCGCATACCCGCGCGCCAGCGGGCTCGGCTCGTCCGCCGGCCCGAAGGCCACGTTCGCCGTGACGTCGGGGACGGTGCCGTTGTAGCCGCCGCCTCCGAACATCATCGCCTTGCGGTTCCAGTCCACCGGTACGGCCAGGCGCATCCGGATGTCGGGAGCGGAGCGGTCGATCGGGTGCAGCGCGGCGTCCAGGCGGCAGTAGCGCACGCTTTGGCCGCTGACGTCCTCTGTCACCACCGAAGCCGCGGTGACGTCGCCGCCCCGCGTCGGCAGGGTGATGGCGGAGGCGGGGATCTCCCGCCCGTCCAGCCCCGCGCACCGCGTCGGCCTGCCGGCCTGCTCGGCCGGGTCGGCCGCCGCCGGCGGGGCGATCGCCGCGGTGCCCACCACGGCGGCGGCCACCGCCGTCACCAGGCCGGTGCGCGCCGCGGCCGATGCGCGCGCCTTCCCCCCGGGCCTCACCGCCGGTCCCCTTCCTCGGCCGGGCGCGCGGGCCGCACGGGTTCGCCGACCGCGCCCGCGTCCAGGTCGTGGCGGAGCCAGGTCTGGTAGAGGCCCGTGTACAGCAGCGGCGCCACCACCGCGGTCACCGGCCAGATCACGTAGAGGAAGAGCGCAGTGGAGGTGGGCAGGCCGCCGAGGGTGCCCTGGCCGCCCAGCGTCGCGTGGGCGATCGCGAACAGCACCGCGAGTACGGCGCCGAAGGCCGCCACCTGGCCCACCGCGGCCCGCGACCACAGATCGCGCCGGTTGAGCGCGCCCATCAGCATCAGCACCGTCGTCAGCACGGGCACGGCGTAGTACACCAGGAACCACCAGTCGAAGAGCATCCCGGCGGTCGCGGCCGCCAGGGTGGCGAAGGCGGCGGCGACCAGGGCGTCGACGCGGCCGCCGCCCAGCGCGCCGTCACCGGTCAGCTCCGCGAACCGCGCCGCCGACGTCCGGGAGGGTGCGGCGACGGACACGGCGGCGAAGAGCAGGATCCCCAGGCAGATGACCGCTCCGCCGGACTGCAGGTACGCCGGCAGGGTGACCGCGCCCTCCGCGGTCAGGACGGTCAGCGCGAGGTTGGCGACGATGCCGAAGACCACCGCGACGGTGGTGGCCGGCGCCGTGGCGCGGCGCCAGTACAGGCCCAGGACCAGCGGCCCGAAGATGGCGGCCGCGAACGCCGCCCAGCCGATCGCGCCGAGGATGAAGACCACTTGGGACAGGTAGAGCGCGAAGACCAGGGAGCACGCGACGACGAGTGCGCTGGCGACGCGCGCCCACAGCAGCTCCCGCCTGACCCGGATCCCCAATGCCCCGGTGACGTCGCGCATCAGCGCCGACGCCCCCACGGCGATGAAGGAGTTCGCGCTGGACATGATCGCCGCGAGCAGTCCGGCGAGGACGAAGCCGGCGAACGCGGGGGAGACCATGTTGTCCAGGAACCAGGTGGCGGTGTTGTCGATGTTCTCCAGTTCGGGCGCGCGCCCGTCCATGGTCAGTCCGCGCGTGGCCATCCCGACGCCGAGGGCGAAGAGGGTCGTCACGGCGTAGGCCACTCCCGCGACCAGGGCGCCCCACTTCAGCTCGGAGGCCGAACGCAGCATCAGGAACTTGGTGATCAGCTGCGGCTGCGCCGCGGCGCCGAGGATGGCCAGCAGCACGAAGGTCCAGATCCAGGTCAGCGGCTGGGTGCCGTCGATGCGCAGGAACGAGGCGTCCTGGGCGGCGATGCTGTCGAGCATCGGCCCCCAGCCGCCGAGGGTGCTGGTGGCGAGGAAGAAGATGCCGACGGACATGGCCACCATGAGCAGGCCCTGGATGAAGTCGGTCCAGGCGCCGGCGAGCATCCCGCCGACGATCGTGTAGAGGGCGACCACGGCCGAGCCGATCAGGGCGCCGGTGGTCGTGGAGGTGCCGAAGATCAGGGCGACGATGACGCCGATCGCGGTGACCTGGGCGGTCATGTAGGCGACCGCTCCGATGAACATGGCCACCGACATGGCCAGATGCGCCGAGCGGCCCGGGTATCGGAGCCGGATCACATCGGGGATCGAGTAGACCTCGTGCTCCCGGGCCAGCCGGAACAGCCGGCTGCCGAGCAGGAACCAGGACAGCGCGAAGGCCAGGGGCACGAAGAGCGCCGCGGCGACGATCGCCTGCACGCCCCACGCGTAGGTGTTGGCGGTGTGGCCGATCATGCCGAAACCGCTCTGGATGGAGGCGAACGTACCGACCGCCATCACCAGAAAGCCCAGTGTCTGGCCGGCGACCAGGAAGTCCCTCGACGACTTCACCTTCGACCTCGCCCAGTAACCGATACCGAGCATGAGCGCGAAGTAGATCAGGATGAACACGATCGCTGAGTCCATGCGGCTCTCCTTCTGTGGCCCGAACTCCCCCGTGCTGTCATACTACGCAGTATTATGTGAGTCAGGACACAACAGTCAACAGGGTGGGCAGTCGGGGAACTGCCGGCGGTGAGACTGATGCGGGCTCACCGCAGCGCGCGAGGAGGAGAATCGTTGAGCATCAGCGCTCACGACACCGGGGCCGTCGGGAAGTCGCCGGAGGCCAGGCACCGCATTCTGGATGCGGCGGCCGAGGCGTTCATGCGGCGCGGCTTCGCCGGCACCACGCTCGATGACATCGCCGACCAGGTAGGGGCCACCAAAGGGCTGATCTACTACCACTTCCGGTCGAAGTTCGACGTGTTTCTGGCCGTGTACGAGGAGGGGATGCGCCGAGTCCGGGAACGCGTCGAGCCGCACGCGGCCGCCGGCGGCAGCGGGCGCGAGCGGCTGGAGGCGATGTCGCGCGCTCATCTCCTCAACCTCATGACGGACCTCGCCTACCACCACGTGGTCCACCAGGGAGTGCGCGCTCAGGACTCCGCGGAGCTGAAGATCCGCCAGCGCGACGCGCTGACCGCGCTCAACGAGCTCCGGCGCGACTACGAGCGCATGTTCCGCGGTGTCCTGGCCGAGGGCATGGCGGACGGCTCGCTCCGGGCGGTCGACGGATCCCTGGCCGCCCGGACCCTGCTGAGCAGTCTGAACGCCGTTGACATCTGGTACCGCAAGATCGAGGGCCAGCCCGCCGCGGAGATCGAGGACCTGGCCGACCGGATCGTCGACCTGCTCATCGCGGGCATGGCGGCCGAGTAGGCCGGGTGCCGTTCTGCCGGTTCCCGCGACCGACGCTCCGTGCCTCGGGGGTGACTCGGTGCGTTCGCTCCCCTTGACCCTCCGATAGCGCCGTGGTCTACTCAACCGAACGTTTCCGGAAGGGGGCGGGCCGTAGTCGAATGTTAGCGCTCACATCCAGCCGGACGGCCGGTTCCCTCCGATCCGTTTCCGCATCGGCAGACATCGGCGCAGGGCCGCGCAGGTCGGCGGACCGGCGGTGGTGGCCGATCGCCGTGTTCCCTACGGCCGCCGACGCCGCAGTCGGCGGACATCCCCCAACCGGCAAGGAACATCATGACTGCAGTAGTGAAAAGAGGCCTCGCCCTCGCGGCGTCGGTCCTCCTGTTCACGCTGGGACTGGCGACCGCGGCGCAGGCCGCGCCGGGCGGTCTGCCCTCCAGCTTCGAGTGGTCCTCCAGCGGCGTGCTGGTCAGCCCTCAGCCCGACGCCCAGCACGACATCGTCTCCATCAAGGACCCCACGGTGGTCCGGCACGACGGCAAGTGGCACGTCTTCGCCACCGTCGCCGACACCAGCGGCGGCTGGAACCTCACGTACCTGAGCTTCACCGACTGGGACGAGGCGGACACCGCCGAGCAGCACCACCTGGACACCACCGCCATCGGCGAGGGCTACCGCGCCGCGCCGCAGGTCTTCTACTTCGAGCCTGAGCAGCGGTGGTACCTGGTGTTCCAGACCGGGGTGCCGTCCTACTCCACCACCACCGACATCAGCGACCCCGACAGCTGGTCGGCGCCGCGCAACTTCCAGGAGGAGATGCCGCCGATCATCGCCGACAACATCGGCGACGGCTACTGGGTGGACTTCTGGGTCACCTGCGACGCCGCCATGTGCTACCTGTTCTCCTCCGACGACAACGGCCACCTCTACCGGGCCGAAACCAGCGTCGCGGAGTTCCCCAACGGCTTCTCCAACACGCAGATCGCGCTGGAGGACGATCGCAACGACCTGTTCGAGGCCTCCAACGTCTACCGCGTCAAGGGCTCGGACACCTACCTGCTGATCGTGGAGGCCATCGGGGCCGAGGGCCGGCGCTATTTCCGCTCCTGGACCTCCGACTCCATCGACGGGTCCTGGACCCCGCTCGCCGCGACCGAGAGCGAACCCTTCGCCGGCGCGGCCAACGTCACCTTCCCGTCGGGCCGGTGGACCGAGGACATCAGCCACGGCGAGATGCTCCGCGCGGGCGTGGACCAGACCATGCGGATCGACCCCTGCGACATGCGCTACCTGTACCAGGGCATGGACCCCTCGGCCGGCGGCGAGTACTCGCAGCTTCCGTGGCGGCTGGGCCTGCTCACCCAGACGAACTCGCCCTGCGACTCCGACGACCCCGACCCCGACCCGGACCCCGACCCGGACCCCGGGGACCCGGCGGCCCGGTGCGAGGCCGACTTCCGGGTCGCCAACGACTGGGGCAGCGGATTCCAGGCCGAGGTCACGGTGCGCAACGCCGGCGACGCCGCGATCGACGGCTGGCAGGTGAGCTGGCCCGCGGCCGGGTGGTCGGTCGACAGCCTCTGGAACGGTTCGCTGACCGCCGACGGCTCGACGGTCACCGTCGACAATGCGTCGTGGAACGGCCGGATCGAGCCCGGCTCGTCGGCGTCGTTCGGCTTCACCGCCACCGGAACCTCCGCGGTCCCCGAAACCGCCTGCACCGCCGAAACCGGGTAGCGGCCCGGACGGCCGGTGCTCCAGCGAGCCGCTGATCAGCCGGCCCGGGGGCCGGGCGCGAACCGGCCCCCGGGCCCCGTTCGGCGGCGGGCGATCACGACAGCGTGATGCTGTCCGGTTCCGCGTATCCGGTGCCGCCCGGGCGGTTCGGGGTGCCCTTGGCCAACCGGACGACGCCCAAACCCGACTCGGTCCGCGCGATCTGCGGCGGTCGAGCTGAATGTTTTGGGTGGCACCGAGAACTGTGCCACCAGGTGTTTCGACCGACGAACTCCCCAAGTTCCGAAAAGTTTCCGGAAGTCGCTTGACTTCGGACGTGTTGTCGCTCACATTCAACGGCAAAGGCAACAACCTTTCTGACTCTCCGGGCGGGCCTGTCGTATCGGAACTTTGTCAGGTGCGCCGGGCCGCCAAATGTTAGCGCTAACAATCGCGGGTTCAGGGCTCACGATGCGCCCCTCGGGCGGACCGTGCAGCTCCGGCCCCTGGAGGAAGGACCATGTCTACGTTGAGTAAGTCTCCGATCGCGCCGTCCTTGCGGCTGCGAGGGTGGTTCCTGCGAGTCGTCATCGCCGGCGTGATGGCCATGGTGGTCGGCGGTGCCGGCGCCGCGGTCGTACCGACGCCCGCCGCGGCGGCGACCGTCGACACGAACGCGTGGTACGTGCTGGTGAACCGCGAAAGCGGCAAGGCGCTGGACGTGTACAACCTGGCCACCGACAACGGCGCGCGGATCGCCCAGTGGCCCCGGAACGACCAGCACCAGCAGCAGTGGCGGTTCGTCGACTCCGGCAACGGCTACTACCGGGTGGAATCACGGCACTCGGGCAAGGTGCTGGACGTCTACAACTGGTCGACCGCCAACGGGGCGGGCATCGTCCAATGGACCGACTACAACCAGGCCAACCAGCAGTTCCGGTTGGCAGACTCGCCCGACGGCCACATCCGGTTGATCAACCGGCACAGCGGCAAGGCCGTCGAGGTCGAGGGCGCCTCGCACGCCGACGGTGCCGACATCGTTCAGGGCGACGACTCGGGTGCCGCCCACCAGCAGTGGCGACTCGTCCGCGTGGACGGCGACGAGGGGTCGGACGGCAACACGTGCGCTCTTCCATCGACGTACAACTGGACCTCGACCGGCCCGCTGGCCCAGCCGAGGCAGGGATGGGCTTCGCTCAAGGACTTCACGCACGCCCGCTACAACGGACAGCACCTCGTCTATGCGACGAATCATGACACGGGATCGTCCTGGGGCTCGATGAACTTCGACCTCTTCAACGACTGGTCCGGCATGGACTCGGCCAACCAGAACCCCATGCCCTTCTCCGCCGTCGCACCGACGCTCTTCTACTTCGCCCCCCGCGACATCTGGGTGCTCGCCTACCAGTGGGGCCGATCCGCCTTCTCCTACCGGACGTCGACGAATCCGGCCGACGTGAACAGCTGGTCGCAGGAGCAGCCCCTGTTCGAGGGAAGCATCGCCGACTCCTCCACAGGCCCCATCGATCAGGCGCTCATCGGCGACAGCACCCACATGTACCTGTTCTTCGCCGGAGACAACGGCAGGATCTACCGGAGCAGCATGCCCATCGGCGACTTCCCGGGCAGCTTCGGCTCGACCACGACGACGATCATGTCCGAGGGCACCTATGACCTGTTCGAAGCGGTGCAGGTCTACAACGTCGAGGGCCAGGACCAGTACCTCATGATCGTCGAAGCGATCGGCGCGCAAGGAGACCGCTACTTCCGCTCGTTCACAGCCGACAGCCTGGACGGCACGTGGACACCGCAGGCCACCACCGAAAGCAACCCCTTCGCCGGTCAGGCCAACAGCGGGGCCACCTGGACCGACGACATCAGCCACGGCGAACTGATCCGCACCAACCCCGACCAGACCATGTCCATCGATGCCTGCAACATGCAGTTCCTCTACCAGGGGCGCTCCCCCGACTCAGGTGGCGACTACGGCCTTCTGCCGTATCGGCCCGGTCTGCTGACACTGCAGCGCTGACAGGCCGTGTCGCACCGCTCGCCGCGACGCGGGCGGAGGGCGATGACGCCGCTTCCGAGGACACGGACGCCTCGAAACGGCAAGCCGCCGACGGGTAGGGGTCGGGTGCCGGACCGGCCGGACCAGACCGCTTCTCATCCCATCGCCGGCCGGGGGCCGGGCCCGCGCGGGCCCGGCCCCCTTTTTCGAGTGGGCGGTCAGGACAGCGTGATGCTGTCCAGCTCGGCGTATCCGGTGCCGCCGCCGAAGTTGGGCGAGCCCTTGGCCAGCCGGATGACGTTGTAGCCCTGCTCCAGCGAGACGGTCACGTCGGTGGTGGCGAACTCGCCCCAGCCCGCGGTGGGTGCGTAGGAGACGGTGGACCACGCCCCGCCGTTGTAGGCCAGTCCGTGGGTGGAGGTCGCCCCGGTGCCGTTGGCGTAGCGGATGGTCATCGTGTAGTCGCGGCTCTCGGGCACGTTCACGGTGAAGTCCACGAAGGAGTCCGAGCGCATGTCGGCGTCCCCGTCGATCCGGCCGACGTAGTACCCGTTGGAGGCCCCTCCCGAGGAGAGGGTCTCGGCGTTGGCGACCGTGGCGTTCTCGGCCTCGTAGACCTGCTGCCAGGACGTCGTGGGACCGCCTTCGGGGGTGACCAGGAGCTGGTAGGCGCCCTCGGCGTTCATGTCGTCGACCGGGACGGTGATCGAGCCGCCGTCGACCCGCATCGTCGTGTCGGTCACCAGGGTGGGGGCCGGCACGTGGGTGTGCCGGCCCGAGCCCGGCGTGTAGCGGACCTGCACGTCGACCCGCGGGCCGAACGAGCCGAGTCCCTCGACCCGGACGGTGTTGTCGCCCCAGTCCCCGCCGAACACCGTGTTGACGATCTGCCTGCTGGAGTCGTAGGAGGCGACGCCGTCGATCCAGCTCTCCGGCGTGGTCTCGACGACGGTGCCGGTCATGGCCCCATACCAGCGGTACACCCAGTACGACGCGGTAGGCCGGTCGTCCAGGGTGAACAGCCCGTCGAACGTGCCGGCCTCGTACCAGAACGCGCGGTGGGCCTCGCGCGCGCCGTGGCGCTCGAACACGCTGATCCAGTGCACGGCCACGCTGGGGATGTCCATCTGGTTCCTGCTGTTGTACTCGTTGATCGCGATGGGGCGCGGCGAGACGCCCAGCTGCTCCTCGATCGCCCGGTAGTCGGCGACGTGGTCGTCGAAGGAGTCCCAGTCCATGTCGCCCAGCTCGTGCCAGACGATGACATCGGGCAGGGTGCCGGTGTCGCGGGCGTGCCGCATGAACTCCAGCATCCGGTCGTGGTCGTAGGTCGCCCAGCTGGGGCCGACGATGGGGGTGACGCCGTCCCGGGACCGCACGAGCCGGTAGGTGCGGGTCCAGCCGTCGAGGAAGGAGCCGGCCGCCTCGGTGTCCCAGGTCCAGTCGGGTTCGTTCCACAGTTCGTAGCCGTGGATGTTGGTGGTGCCGGTCGCGGCCAGCCGCTTGTCGACGATCGTGGTGACCTTCTGCTCCCAGTCGCTCCAGCCCTCCCACTGGTAGGGGAAGGAGGGGTAGATGTCCGGGAGGCGGATGAACTGCTTGGCGCCGGCCTGCGTGATGTTGCGGCCCACTTCGAGGGCGCCGCAGCACGGTTCGGTGGCGCCGTTGGGGAGGTGGGTGGTGCCGGGCGGGGGCTGGGTGAAGCTCGTGGGGTTCAGCGGCAGCAGCATGTCGGTGCTCGGCTGCGTGTCGGAGCCGACGCCGTAGAGGCCGCCCGAGGCGACCTGGGTCGCCGGGCGCACGACCTGGCCCACGTCGACGGTCAGGGTCAGGCCCGCGGCGGAGGCCGGGGCCGCCGGACCGGCCGTGACGGTGCCGGCGGCGAGGGCGAGGACGGACAGGCGGGTCAGCGTTCGATGGGCGGTGCGACGCATGGTGTGACTCCTTGCCGGACGTTGTGTCGCATTGCTGTGACTCCCCGTATGCAATCCCCGTACTGGAAACGAACCGGTTCGACGAATCCTGTCGGCCGCAGACGCTAGTTTCGAACGCTGTTCGCCACAAGCCCTCTTCTGCTCCGAGGTTTTTATCAGGGGAAATGTGTCTGTGCAGGGTTTACGTCCGTGGCGCGCACGGTTAAGGTTCGAACCGGTTCGCAGGAGCAAGGGAGTAAGCCATGGTCACCATCGGGGACGTCGCCCACGCCGCGGGTGTGGCGCGCTCGACCGCCTCCTACGCCCTCAGCGGCAGGCGTGCCGTCTCCGACGAGGTGCGCGAGCGGGTCCGGCAGGCGGCGCGCGAGCTGGGCTATGCCCCCAACGCCGGAGCCCGCGCGCTGGCCACCTCCCAGACCAGGGTGATCGGGCTGCTCGCGCAGTTCATGCCCGACGAGTTCGCGCCGGCCATGCTGCAGTACATCCAGGGCGTCGCGAACACCGCTCGCGACTCCGGGTACGACATCCTGCTCAGCTCGGATCCGGAGGGGCCCGCGGCGCTCAAACGCATCACCGACTCGCGCATGGTCGACGGCGTCGTCCTGCTCAACGTCGCCGAGCACGACGACCGCCTGCCCGTGCTGCGTGCCGCGCCCCAGCCCGGCGCGCTCGTGGGCCTGCCCGGCGACTGCACCGGCGTGGACGTGTTCGACCTGGACTTCGAGGAGTCGGGCCGGACCATGGTCGCCCACCTGCACGCCCGCGGACACCGCGAACTCATCCTCGTCTCGCAACCCGAGCACGTCATCGAGCGCGGCGGAGCCTACGTCTGGCGCCTGCAGAACGCGGCGCTGGAGACCGCCGCCGCCCGCGGCATCACCCTGCACGCGGTCTTCGGCTCCTCGGCCCAGCCCGAGATCGGGCGCGAGCTGCACGCCCTGCTGGACGCCCATCCGCACGCCACGGGCCTGCTGCTGAACAACGAGGCCGCCGCGGCGGCCCTGCCCACCGTTCTGCACGAACGGAACCTGTCGGCACCCGACGACCTGTCGGTGATCGGGCGCTACTCCGACGAGTTCGCCCGGACCTTCTCGCTGCCGTTCTCCTCGATCGAGAGCGCCCCCGACCGGCTCGGGCGCATGGCCGTGCGCCAGCTCGTGCGCCGCATCGAGGGGGAGGTCGCCGCCGACGCCCCCTACGTGGTGCGGTTCGTCTCGCCGGATCTGGTGGACCGGGGCAGCACCGCCCCGCCGCCCGCGGACTGACCGCGCCTGTTCCCGGGCGGCCGCGCCGCCGCCGGGATTCGTTCAGGAAGGAACCCCCCCATGCACCACACCAGACGCACACCCGCCGCCCGCACCGTGTCGGCGGGCATCGTCGCCGCATCGGTCGTGCTGGCCACCGCGTGCTCCTCGGGCGGCGGCGCCGGCGCCGCCGGCGGCCAGGACGCCGAAACCTACACCTGGTGGGACCCCTACCCGCAGCACACCGAGGGTTCCGCCTGGGCCGAGCGCGTCAGCGCCTGCGGCGAGAAGGCCGGCGTGCAGATCAAGCGCACGCCCTCCGACACGACCGACTTGACCAACCGGGCGCTGCTGGCCGCCCAGGAGGGCACGAGCCCCGACATCATCCTGCTCGACAACCCCGCGGTGCCCACGCTGGCCGACACCGGCATGCTCGCCACCGTCGGCGAACTCGGCCTGGAGGTGGGCGAGGTCGACGAGAACCTCCTGGCGCCGGGCGTCGTGGACGGCAAGACCTACGGCATCCCGATCGGCGCCAACACGCTGGCCATCTACTACAACGCCGAGATCCTCCAGGACGCCGGCGTCGACCCCGAGTCGGTCACCGACTGGGCGTCGCTGACGGAGGCGCTGGACAAGGTCACCGGCAACGGCGACAAGGGCATCACCTTCGCCGCCATCGGCACCGAGGAGGGCTCCTTCCAGTTCCTCCCGTGGTTCTGGGGCTCCGGAGCCGACCTGCGCGACCTCGACTCGCCCGATGCGGTCGAGGCGCTGGAGCTGTGGAACGGCTGGCTGAAGAAGGGCTACGCCCCCGACTCGGTGCTGACCAACTCCCAGAACACGACCTGGGAGGAGTTCCTGACCGGCGAGTTCGCCTTCGGCGTCAACGGCACCTGGCAGGTCAACAGCGCCGCCGAGGCCGGTTTCGAGACCGGCGTCATCCAGATCCCGGCCCAGGACGGGGGAGTGGCCCCCGCGCCCACCGGCGGCGAGTTCATCGTCGCCCCGCTGCAGACGGAGTCCGACCGCTACGACGTCACCCGTCAGATCGTGGAGTGCATGACCACGCCCAAGGGCTTCGTCGAGACCGCCACCACGTTCGCCTACTACATACCGCCGACGGCCGAGGGCCAGGAGGCGCTGCTGGAGCAGGAGCCCGACCTCGAACCGTGGGTCCAGGCGGTGCGCGACGCCAAGGGCCGCACGAGCGACAACCTCGGCACCGACTACCCGAAGATCTCCGAGCCGCTGTGGACCGCGGTGCAGAAGGCGCTGTCCGGGTCGGCCGCACCCGCCGAGGCCCTCAAGCAGGCCCAGGCCGACGCCCAGGCCGCGACCGGCGAGTGACGAGGAGTCCTGCCCTCATGACCACGACCTCGGTCGAAGCGGCGGGGCGTGCGTCCGGCGGCGGTGCGGCGGGCCGGGCGCCCGCCGCACCGGGCGGGCGCGCACGCCGACGGTTCCCCGGACGGCCGCAGCAGTGGAGCGCGATCGGCTTCTCCGCGCCCCTGCTGGTCTACCTGGCGGCGTTCTACGCCTACCCGCTGTGGCGCAACATCGAGCTGAGCCTGCACGACTACACCGTGCGGGCCTTCGTGCAGGGCGACCCGGAGTTCGTCGGGTTCGCCAACCACACCGAGGTGTTCACCTCCGGCACCTTCGGCACCGCCCTGGTCAACACGGCGCTGTTCACCTTCGTCTCGATCGCGTTCCAGTACGCGATCGGGCTGGCGCTGGCGGTGTTCTTCCGCGACAACTTCCGGCTGTCGGGCGTGCTGCGCGCACTGTTCCTCGTGCCGTGGCTGCTGCCGCTGATCGTCTCCTCCTCGACGTGGGCGTGGATGCTCAACAGCGAGAACGGGATCGTGAACTCGGTCGTCGAGGCGTTCGGCGGGCCGCAGATCAACTGGCTGACCTCGCCCGAAACCGCCCTGATCTCGGTGATCATCGCCAACATCTGGCTGGGCATCCCGTTCAACCTGGTGATCCTGTACTCCGGCCTGCAGCAGATCCCCGCCGACCTCTACGAGGCGGCCTCCCTGGACGGGGCCACGGCCTGGCAGCGGTTCCGGCACATCACGCTGCCGCTGCTGCGTCCGGTCACCGCGATCACCCTGCTGCTCGGCTTCATCTACACACTCAAAGTGGTCGACGTCGTATGGATCATGACGACCGGCGGGCCGGGCGACGCGTCGCTCATCCTCGCCGTGTGGTCCTACCGCGAGGCGTTCGGCACCGGCCAGCCGGAGTTCTCCCCGGCCGCCGCGATCGGCAACCTGCTGATCGTCATCGCGCTCGTGTTCGGATTCGTCCATCTGCGGACGCAGCGTTACCGGGAGAGATCATGACCGCCCGCCCCTGGTGGAAGACGGCGCTCGGCGCGCTGCTGACCGCGTTCATGCTGTTCCCCGTCTACTGGATGGTGAACGTGTCGCTGACGCGGACCGCGGATCTGCGCGGCACCCCGCGCTGGTTCCCCACCGCCCCGACCTTCGAGGGCTACACCGCCGCACTGGGTCAGCAGCTGCCGGCGCTGGGCACCAGCCTGGTCATCGGATTCGGCTGTGTGGCCCTCACCGTCGTGATCGCCGCGCCGGCCGGCTACGCGCTCGCGATCCTGAACCTGCGCGGCGGTCGCACGCTGAGCTTCCTGCTGCTGGTCGCGCAGATGATCCCGGCGGTCGTCATGGCGATGGGCTTCTACGCCGTCTACGTGCGCCTGGGCCTGCTCAACACGGTCTGGGGGCTGATCGTGGCCGATTCGACGATCGCGGTCCCCTTCGGCGTGCTGCTGTACTCGACGTTCATGGCGGGCATCCCGCGCGAACTCGTCCAGGCCGCGCGCATCGACGGCGCCGGGACCTGGCGCATCTTCGGCTCGATCGTGCTGCCGGTGAGCAGGAACTCCACCGTGACCGTGTCGCTGTTCGCGTTCCTGTGGGCGTGGTCGGACTTCATCTTCGCCTCCACCCTCAACCGAGCGGGCGAGTTCATCCCCATCACCCTCGGCATCTACCAGTACATCGGCAACAACACCACCCAGTGGAACGCGATCATGGCCACGGCCGTGGTGGCGTCACTGCCCGCGGCGATCCTGCTGGTCGTCGCGCAACGCTACGTGGCCGCCGGAGTCACCGCCGGCGCCGTGAAGGACTGACACGTGGACAACGACACCCGCTCCCGCGTCGTTCCGGTCGCCCCCGCCGCCGGCCCGCGCCGCGGAATCGGACTGGACGAACTGCACCTGGCCGACGGCTTCTGGCGACGGATGCAGCGGACGAACACCCGCACCACCCTGCGCCACTGCCTCGACTGGATGGAGCACCTGGGCTGGACCGCCAACTTCGACCGGGTCGCTCAGGGCGCGACCGGCGGACCCCGGCCGGGGTGGCAGTTCTCCGACTCGGAGATCTACAAGCTGCTGGAGGCCCTGGCCTGGGAATACGGCCGTACGGGCGAGGGCTGGGCGAACGAGGTGCTGGAGTCGCTCGTCGACCGCATCGCCGCGGCGCAGGACGACGACGGCTACCTCAACACCTGCTTCGGACACGGCGGCCGGCCGCCCCGCTACACCGACCTCGAATCCGGGCACGAGCTGTACTGCACGGGCCACCTGCTGCAGGCGGCCGTCGCCCGAGTGCGGACCGCCGGCCCGGACAAGCTCGTGGAGATCGCCCGCCGCGCCGCCGATCACGTCTGCCGCGAGTTCGGTCCCCAGGGCCGCGCGGGCCTGTGCGGGCATCCCGAGATAGAGCTGGGGCTGGCCGAGCTGGGGCGCGCGCTGGACGAACCGCGCTACACCGAGCAGGCGCGGCTGTTCGTCGAACGGCGCGGGCACGGCAGCCTGCGCCCCATCGCGCTGCTCGACGCCTCTTACTTCCAGGACGACGTCCCCGTGCGCGAGGCCGCGGTGTGGCGCGGCCACGCGGTGCGGGCGCTGTACCTGGCCGCCGGAGCCGCCGACGTCGCCGCGGACACAGGCGACACGGGGCTGCTGGAGGCCCTTGAGCGGCAGTGGGAGCGCACCGTGGAGCGGCGCACGTACCTGACCGGCGGAATGGGGTCGCGGCACCAGGACGAGGGGTTCGGGGAGGACTGGGAGCTGCCGCCCGACCGCGCCTACTGCGAGACGTGTGCGGGCATCGCCTCGATCATGGTCTCGTGGCGGCTCTACCTCGCCACCGGCGAGGTCCGCTACGCCGACCTCATGGAGCGCACCCTCTACAACGTGGTCGCCGCCTCGCCGGGCCCGGACGGCCGCGCCTTCTTCTACGCCAACCCGCTGCATCAGCGCACGGCCGCGGTCGGCATCCGGCCGGACCGGGTGAACCCCCGCGCCGAGGGCGGGGTGCGCGCGCCCTGGTTCGAGGTCTCGTGCTGCCCGACCAACCTGGCCCGCACCCTCGCCGGCTGGCAGGGCTACGCCGCCTCCGTCGAGGGCGACACCGTGTCGCTGCTGCAGTACGCCGCCGGTGAGCTGCGCACGGCCCTGGACGGCGGCGCCCTCGCCCTGCGCATCAGCACGGGCTACCCCTACGACGGGGCGGTGCGCATCGAGGTCGTCGAGGCGCCCGAGCGGGAGGTTCGGCTGCGGCTGCGGGTGCCGCACTGGGCGCACGGCGCCACGCTGACCGATCGAGCGGGTGAACGGGGCGTGGCACCGGGCTGGGCGCACGTGCGCGGTGTCCTCGCCCCGGGATCGGTCCTCCGCCTTCAGCTGCCGGTGGAACCCCGGTTGACCTGGCCGGACCCCCGCATCGACGCGGTGCGCGGCTGCGTCGCCGTCGAGCGGGGGCCGCTCGTGCTGTGCGCGGAGTCGGTCGACCTGCCGCGGTCGTGGTCGCTGGATGCCGTCCGCATCGACACCGCGCACCCGCCGCGGGCCGACGGGGACGGCGCCGTCGTGCGGATGACCGCGCTGCGGCCGCCGCCGACCCCGCCGGGCGCCGCCGGGTACCCGCCGTACCGGTCGTCGGCGGCACCGCAGCAGGAGAGCACCGCGCCCGCGTGGCGCGAGGTGCCCCTCGTCCCCTACCACCGGTGGGCGCAGCGGGGGAGCTCGGCGATGCGGGTGTTCCTCCCCGCGGCGCCGGACCGCTCGGGAAGCGACCGCTGACCGCGGCAGCCGCTCCCGCGACGGAACGGGTGTCGACGGGTGATCGGACCCCCCTATCTCGTCGGTCGCCGGCCGGGCAGGTTGGTTCCGTACCCGTGGTGCTCGACCGCGCCACAGACCCGAGGAGCACAGACGGAGTTCCCCGTGACGAAAGAACCCCCGCAAGCCCCGTCCATGTCGCGTGAGGACCGCAAGGTCCTCGCGAGCACGCTCGCCGGCACCACGATCGAGTGGTACGACTTCTTCATCTACGCCCAGGCCGCGGGCCTGGTGTTCGCGCCGCGCTTCTTCGCCCCGGTGAACGAGCAGGCCCCCGGACTGGCGACGCTCATCTCGCTGGCCACGATCGGTATCAGCTTCCTGTTCCGCCCTCTCGGCGCGATCCTCGCGGGCCGGTTCGGCGACCGGCTGGGCCGCAAGCGCATGCTCGTGCTGACCCTGCTCCTCATGGGAGCGGCGACCACGCTCATCGGGCTGCTCCCGACCTACGCGCAGATCGGCGCGGCCGCACCGGTCGTCCTCATCCTGCTGCGCATCCTGCAGGGCTTCTCCGCGGGCGGCGAATGGGGCGGCGCCGCCCTGCTCTCCGTGGAGCACGCGCCGCGCGGTCGCCGGGGCCTGTTCGGCGCCTTCCCCCAGATCGGCGTGCCGATCGGGCTGATCATGGCGACCGGGGTGCTGTGGCTCATGAGTACGCTCACCACCCCGGCGCAGTTCGAGGCGTGGGGATGGCGGGTGCCCTTCCTGCTGTCGGTGGCGCTGATCGTCATCGGCTACCTGGTGCGCCGGGCCGTGGAGGAGAGCCCGGTGTTCCAGGAGTTGCAGCAGCGCACGAAGACCTCATCGGCGCCGCTGCGCGACCTCTTCCGCGGCAACACCAGGAACGTGGTGCTCACCGCGCTGATCTTCGTGGCCAACAACGCGGCGGGGTATCTCCTCATCGCCTACTTCATCAGCTACGGCACCGGCGCGCTGGGGCTGTCCCGGTCCTCGGTCCTGCTCGCGACGGTCGCCGGGGCGGGGAGCTGGCTGGTCTTCACGCTGTACGGCGGGGTGCTCTCCGACCGGATCGGGCGGGTGCGCACCTTCCAGATCGGCTACGCGGCGGTGTTCGCGTGGATGATCCCGCTCTTCCTGCTGATGGAGACCGGCAGCATCTGGCTGTTCACCGCGGCGGTCCTCGTCCTGACCGTCGGCCTGGGGCTGTCCTACGGGCCGATGTCGGCCATGTACGCCGAGATGTTCCCCGCTTCGGTGCGGTACTCCGGCGTCGCGATCGGCTACGCGCTCGGCGCCATCCTGGGCGGGGCGTTCGCCCCCACGATCGCGGAGGCCCTGGTGCAGAGCACCGGAACCGCGTTCTCCATCGGGGCCTACATCATGGCGTTGTGCGTGATCTCCCTGGCGGCCGTCACCGCGGTCGAGGAGCCCGGAGGCGTCGACCTGGGGGTCACCCGACCCGCCGCCTGAGCAAGGAGTCCGCGCTCCGCCCGGCGGTCGAAGGGCTCCCGTCCCGGGAACCGCCGGGCGAAGCCGCCTGGACGGCTTCGCCCCCACCTCGGGTTTCGTGGTCTTCGCCGCCGTGTGCACCCGCCTCGGGTGATCCGCAGCCGGCGGCGATCGGGCCGCACAGCCCGGTTCCCGGCGGCCGCGGCCGCCGGGAACCGCTGACCCTGGACGCCTCAGTCGTCGCAGCAGGAGCAGTCGGGCCCGCAGCCGCAGGAGTCGCCGTCGGACCCGGTCTGCGGATCGGCGCCGACGGCGACGGCCATGCCGCCGGGGGCGCAGCAGTTGTCGCCCTTCCAGGCCTCCCGGCCCTCCTTGACGGCGACGGCGGCGATGAACAGGGCCACCAGCGGGTCGGCCCAGGCCCAGCCGAACAGGGCGTTGGCCAGCAGCCCGACCAGCAGGGCCGCGGACAGGTAGGTGCACAGCAGGGTCTGCTTGGAGTCGGCCACCGCCGAGGCCGAGGAGAGTTCGCGGCCGGTGCGGCGCTGGGCCAGCGACAGGACCGGCATGACGACCACCGACAGCGCCGCCAGCACGATGCCGGGCACCGAGGTCTCGGCCTCGCCCGCACCGATCAGGGAGCGCACCGCTTCGAATGCGACGTAGGCGGCCAGCGCGAAGAACGAGACCGCGATGATGCGCAGCGCCCGGCGTTCGCGGGCCTGGCGCACATCGGCCTCGCGCGCGGAGAACTGCCAGGCCACCGCGGCGGCGGAGGAGACCTCGATGACCGAGTCGAGGCCGAAGCCGATCAGCGCCGCGGAGGAGGCGAGCGCTCCGGCGGTGATGGCCACGACGGCCTCGACCGCGTTGTAGGCGATGGTGGCGGCCACGAGCAGGCGCACCCGCCGGGTCAGCACCGCCTTGCGCCGCTCGGAGACGTGCGGGGTGATCCGGAAGGCCATCAGCAGCAGTCCTTCTCCTCGGCCTCGGCGCAGCTGTTGTCGTCGGCCACCGCCAGCACCGCCGAGCGCAGGTCGTCGATGGCGTGGCCCAGCCGGGCATCGGCGATCTCATAGCGCACCCGCCGCCCCACCGGGACCGCGACCACGAGCCCGCAGTCGCGCAGGCAGGCGAGGTGGTTGGAGAGCCGCGTGCGGCTGATGCCCAGGGAATCGGCGAGATCGGCCGGGTGGGCCGGTGCCTGGCGCAGCAGCAGCAGGATCCGGCACCGGATCGGATCGGCCAGGGCCCGGCCGAAGCGGGAGAGGGCGTCGATGTCGGTGGCGAGGGTCAGCATGAACCCGACGATACAAGAATCCGTGGATCCTCGGAAGTGTGGATCCATGGTTCCGTGTCGCGAACCGGAGGCGGCCCTTGCGGTCGACCGGCGCCGACCCGAGGCTCGATCGGCGGCCGAGTGTCTTAGCCGACCGCTACGGTGCGGGAGAACAGTGGCCGACAGCACGGACAGCACGGACAGCGCGGAGCGGCTCGATCGGGCGTTCGGCACCGGCCGACCCCATCCGGCGCGACCGGGTGACCCGGCCGGCCTGACAGGGAGGACCAGAGATGACATCTACGCCCACGAGCCCGGCCCAGCGGCACGCCCACGACGCGGCCCGATTCACCGACCTGGTCGAGTCCGCCTCGGCCGGGGACTGGGCACGGCTCAGCCCGGTCGCGGAGTGGACGGCTCTGGACATCGTGAAGCACCTGGTCGAATGGTCCCGCGGCTTCCTCGGCGGAGCGGGAATCGAGCTCGGCGAGCTGGACGTCGCCGCCGAACCGGCCGCTGCCTGGAAGCGGCACACCACCGAAATCCAAGCCGTCCTCGACGACCCCGCCGGGCGGATGCTCAGCAATCCGCACACCGGCGACAAGCCCGTGGACGAGGCGATCGACGAGTTCTACACACCCGATGTCTGGATGCACTCCTGGGACCTCGCCAAGGCGCTCGGCCGCGAGCCCGACCTCGGCGAGGAACGCGCCGCCGCCGCGCTGGCGGCCATGCAGCGGGTAGAACGGATGCTGCGCGACAGCGGCCAGTTCGGTCCCGCGGTCCCCGTCGCCCCGACGGCCTCGGCGCAAGACAAACTCATGGCCTTCATCGGCCGCGACCCGACCTGGCACGCCTGACCCCCGCGGACGCATGGCCGCGCAGCGGAACGGGCGGCCACAGCAAGGCGCCGACGGCGCACCCCGCGCGGGGGATGGCGACTCCGCCGACGTGCTCCATGACGCAGAGAGCGAGGACGAGAGCGCGTTCAATCGGGATTCGGCCCCGCGCCCACGCCAGCAGCCCCTTTAGCTTTGTTGTATCTCCGGACTTCCCTATGCCGAAGGCTCCCACAAGGCAGTGCGCGGATTCCAGGTCCCAGCGGCGGTCCCGTCCAGCAGTGGGTCGAGGAAGGGCGCTGCTATTGCGAGGGCCCCGTCCAGGGTGGCTGTCGGCAGGAGCGCCACGGCGCGGCGGGCTTCGGCGGCGAAGCCGCGTTCCCACAGTTGGCGGTCGGGCACCGTGAAACGCGGGGGAAGCGTGAGGCCCCGGCGTTGGGCCTCGGATCGCAGGGCGTCGAGTTGGATGTCGGCGGCGACGTATTGGCTGCCGATGACGGAGAGCATGTCGACGAGGTCTTTGAAGCGGGTGGAGGGGCGCTGTTCCGACCCGTGCCGTTCGAGAATGGCACAGGTCTTGTCCGCGATGTGGTCCGCAAGCGGGTAGACCCGGTAGCCGGGGCGGTCCAGGCCGGGGATAGCGACCGCGGGCAATGGTGGGACGTCCTCCGGGGAGCCGGTCATGCGGATGTCCTCCGCGACCACGTCGACGTGGAAGCGCACCCATTCGGTGGTTCCGATCCGGGCGGTCGTCGGTATCCGAACACCGTTGGCGCCGTCGGAGACCGGGGTCGCGCCGCCCGTTTCGAATATGAACCAGTCCCCGAGATCGAGGGCGGCGGCTCGCCGGAGGTCGTGTTCTGCCTGTCCGCGGTCGCCGGGCCGGTAGACGTCGATGTCCACGGTGCGGCGGACGGCGAGTTCGCGGGCGAGGAGCGCTGTGGCTCCTTTGACGATCCATTCGCTGTCGAGGTGGTAGAGCCGTGCGAGTAGGCGGTCGTAGGCGAACTGGCGCTGCAGTTCGGCCAGTGGCCACGCACCGTTGGGTTTGGCGGCTGCGCGCAGGCGCTCGGTCAGGGCGCGGCGGAACGCTGCCGGAGTGGTGTAAGGGAGGGTCACGGCGGCGGTGTGCTGCCTTCCTGATCGAGCGTTGCGTCGAGCCAGTCGCGCCGTTCCGGGGCACCGACGAGGTCGAGGAGCCAGCGCAGCAGTGCGGCTCCGTCTCTGCGGCGCAGTCCGAAGCGCGCGGCGTGCGGGGCCAGAGCTTGGGCGACGGTGGTCGGGTGTTCGTGGCCGACTCTGAGCGCGTCGGTAAGGACGTGTCCGACGGCGCCGGGGTCCTCGTTATCGGTGAGCAGGTCGGCTGCGGTGCGGGCAGGTCGAGTGACCGGTAGGCCCCGTAGAACGGTGTGTTCGTCGTCGGTCAGGCGGGCGCGGTGCAGGCGGACGTCGGGGCGCCGGGTCTGGCGGCGGGTTGGCAGGACGAACTCGTGGAGGTCGGCGGGGAGATGTCCCAGCTCGTAGAGGGAAGCCGCTGAACGGTGGGAGACCACGCCGGTGTCGGCGGTGCGTTCCCAGGCGGGAACGGCGGGTGCGAGTTGCAGCCAGGCGGCGCGCAGGTCGAGGTGGTCTGTGGGCGGGGCGCCGCGCAGGCGGTAGACCCCGTGGGCGACGCGTTGTGCGGTGGTCTCGTCGGTGGCCATGCGCGACAGGGTGCTCCAGGCCATCCCGGTGGACTCGGCCTGGCGCCGGGTGAAGAGCCCCCACTGTTCTTCGGCCAGGTCCGCTAGAGGCGCGATGGCTGGCGAGCGGTGCATGACTGCATTCTATAGCCTTAGTGCGTCGCATTGCAGGTTCTCGGGTAAGAGAGCTGCGGAACATCCGGGGGAGCTATAGAACGCAGTTGCGGTCTGGGCCGGGCATACCCGCTGGGATTCGCGCCGGCGCAGACACTTCTGCGGCGGCGCTTGGCCGGCCGCTCCCCGCACTACCGAGAGCCGCCGCGGCGGGAGACGCTAGCCGGAGAGCGTATTCGTGCAGGTGAGGGGGAGCCATGCCTCGGTTTGCGTTGGCAGGGCGGGTATCGACGGACCAGGTCTGGAACGAGCAGTCCAAGTCCGAACGGTTCCTCGACGTCCACAACGTGGGGCTGGGTACGCGGACCGTGTCGCGGTGGAACCCGGACGAGAAATGGATCTACTCACAGCAGACAGCCCATCCGGCGATCGTGAGCGGAGCCGAGTTCCGCGCCGCCCCCAGACCACCCCGGCCGTACGCGGTCGGCCGCGCACTTACCTGTTGCGCGGTCTCTTGCGGTGCGGGTTGTGCGGTCGGGCGATGGAGGGTGCGTGGAACAACGGGCGGGCCAACTACCGCTGCAGGCCTGGCACGCCCGGGAGCACGTGGTCGATGGAAAGATGCGCAACGTCTTCGTCCGGGAGGACGCCGTCACCGCCCACCTCGGGACGTTCCTGGTCCGCTTCCTGGCGCGGCCGGGTGTCCCTTTCGAGGAAGTCGACGTCCCCCACGAGTCGGCCGCGCTGGTCTCCGCGTGCCGTGACCGGGGACTGACGTTCACCTACGAGCCCATGGAGCGGGCACTGAGCACACCAGACGGCGCCGAGGAAATCGTGATCCGCCTGTGAGCCTTCCAACGCATCGGCACCACACGAACCACGCTGAGACGACCCCCCATGGAAGGTTGTGCAGTATGGCTGGATACTGAGCGCATCCAGATCACATGGGACAAAGAAAATCCCAGGACACCAGGACCTGGGATTACGTCACCATGCAACTTTATGCGGTCTCATGCATACCTAAGTGTCCGAGGGGGGACTTGAACCCCCATGCCCTAAACGGGCACTAGCACCTCAAGCTAGCGCGTCTACCTATTCCGCCACCCGGACGTAGCGGCCCTGCGCGTGGTGCGCGGGCTGGGTTAACCATAGCAAAGGTCTGGGACCGGTCGGACATCGTTTCCCGGGGCGGGGGGAGCATGGAAGGGTCGGGTCAAGCGTCTGGTGGAGAGGAGTGGTCCGCGTCATGGCGGGTGTCGGTGATGGGGCGAGTGCGGCCGAGCGTGAGGTCGTGGACCTCTGCCGGGAGCTCATCGCGATCGATACGTCCAACTACGGCGACCACTCGGGTCCCGGGGAGCGGGCGGCGGCCGAGTACGTGGCCGGGAAGCTCGACGAGGTCGGGGTGGAGCCGGCTCTGTACGAGTCCCACCCCGGGCGCACCAGCGTGGTGGCGCGCATCCCCGGGGAGGATCCCGGGCGCGCGCCGCTGCTGGTCCACGGGCATCTGGACGTGGTTCCGGCCGACGCCGCGGATTGGACGCACGATCCCTTCGGCGGCGAGATCGTCGACGGGTGCGTCTGGGGGCGCGGCGCCGTGGACATGAAGGACATGGACGCCATGGTCCTGGCCGTGCTGCGCGAGCGCATGCGCGAGGGCCGCCGGCCGCCGCGCGACATCGTGCTGGCCTTCCTCGCCGACGAGGAGGCCGGCGGCACCTGGGGCGCACGCTGGCTGGTCGACCAGCACCCCGGCCTGTTCGCCGACTGCAGCGAGGCGATCAGCGAGGTCGGCGGATTCAGCGTCACAGTGGGCGAGAACCGGCGGCTGTACCTGGTCGAGACCGCGGAGAAGGGCATCGCCTGGATGCGGCTGGTGGCGCGCGGCACCGCCGGGCACGGGTCGATGACCAACGACGACAACGCCGTCACCGAGCTCGCCGAGGCGGTCGCGCGGCTCGGGCGGCACCGGTTCCCCGTGCGCCTGACCAAGACCGTGCGCACCTTCCTGGAGGAGGTCTGCGCCGAGTTCGGCATCGAGTTCGACGAGAACGACGTGGAGGACACGGTCGCCCGCCTGGGCTCGGTGGCCACCATGATCGGCGCCACGCTGCGCCACACCGTCAACCCGACGGTGCTGGACGGCGGCTACAAGGCCAACGTCATCCCCGGCACGGCCACGGCCCAGGTCGACGGCCGGTTCCTGCCGGGCCTGGAGGAGGAGTACTTCGCCGAGATCGACCGGCTCCTCGGCCCCAAGGTGCGCCGCGAGTTCATCCACCACCTGCCCTCGGTGGAGACCGAGTTCGAGGGCGGGATCGTCACCGCGATGTCGGAAGCGCTGCTGGCCGAGGACCCCGGCGCCAAGGCCGTGCCCTACTGCCTGTCGGGCGGCACCGACGCCAAGAGCTTCCAGAGCCTGGGCATCCGCAACTACGGGTTCGCGCCGCTGCGGCTCCCCCCGGAGCTGAACTTCGCCGGGATGTTCCACGGTGTCGACGAGCGCGTGCCGATCGACGGCCTGCGGTTCGGCGTCCGGGTCCTCGACAGGTTTATCGGGATGAGCTGACCGGGGCACGCCCCCGCGCCCCGCAGTCCCCGCCCCCCGGACGGCCCGGTCGGCGCCGACCGCCGACCGCCGCCCCGGCGGGGCACCCCCTTCGCCCGGTTTTGCGGCACCTTGGCGGGCCCGTGACCGCCCGACCGGGAAAAATCCTCGGCGGGTTCCCGGTTTCACCGCTTCCCATCGCCCTCGGTGATGTTACGGTGACTTTCGGTTCGCAGGGCTTCGGCTTTGCGGATCGCCCTGGTGGCGGGCCGAGCCACACCCGTACCGGAGTTCGTCGAAGGGCTGTCCATGGTGCTCGCAGGTCGCACGAGGCGGGTCCGCCCCGCTCGCGCGCGCTGCCGCTCCATGGCGCGTGTCCTGCGCCGGGCGGGTGTGCTGACGGGCCTCGCCGCCGCGGGATGGCTCCTGGGTCAGGCGCCCGCGGCGGCCGACGAGCTTCCCGGCCCGGGCCTCGCGCCCGTCGCCGAGGTCGCCTCCGAGGCCGGCGCGGACATCGCCGAGGCCGGCATCGGCCGGTCCGACCTCGCCGCCACCGGCGACGGCGCCGCAGACGCGGGAGACGCCGCCACCGGCGGCACCACCGCCCAGGAGGTCGGGCGCATCGCCAAGACCGCGCCCGAGTCCGCCGCCGGAGCCCTGGCCGACGCCGCAGAACCCGGACGTGCCGCCGCAGAGACCGGTCTTCCGGCGCTCGCCCCGGCGGCCGAGTCCCGCGGCGTCACCGAGGCCGCGGAGGCCGCCGGAGCCGGTGCTCGCGGCGTCGTGCGGACCACCGCGCAGGGCACCGGAGAGGTACTCACCGACACCGTGCGCGCCGGCCGCGAAGCCGGACGCGAGGTCGGCGGGTTCGCCGACGCGTCGCTCGGCGACTCCCGGCTCGCCGGCGCGGTCTCCGACGGCCTCGCCGACGACGCCGGCCGCCTCCAGGACCACCTGGAGCAGACCATCCAGGAGGGACCGCAGGCCGGGCTCGACGGCGTCGCCGCGACGCTCGTGCCGCCGCGGCCCGACGAGCGGATCGAGGACCCTGTCCGGCCCGAGGCCGCGGACTCCACCAAGCAGGAGTCCGCCGCCGCCAAGGCGGCCGGCTCCGCGCGCTCCGCACCGCAGGCACCGGTCCAAGCACTGGCCGCTGCCGCCGCGGAGGCGGCCCAGGCCGGCTCCGCGCACTCCTCCGGCTCCGCCGACGCGGCCGAGCCGTTGAACGGGTCCGCCTGGCACGACGCCTCCGACTCCACCGGAGCCGTGTCGTCCTCGCCGGTCCCCGGCGCGCCCGCGGGTTTCCTGATGAGCCGCAGCCACACGCTGCGCCTCGTCGCCCAGCGCGTCGCCCTGCCGGACTCCCCGGCCGTGGTCGTCCGCTACACCGCCGACGACCCGTCTTTCTCGCCTGACTAGTACGCGCCGCTCGGGCGTGCCCCTCGCGCACGCCTGACCGCGGCGCGCCCTTCGTGTGCCCGCTGCCGCCGCCGGCGCGCGCCCCGCTCGCGCCCGTTTCGCGGCCCACGGCTTCCGCGCCGCCGCACGCTCTGCCGTTCGACTGACCCGTATCAGCACGACTCTTCGCAAGGAATCGCCTTATGTCCAGGAAAACCACCACGGCGTTCGCCGCCCTCCTGGCGGCCGGATTCTTCTCCGCCGCCCCCATCGCCTACGCCGACACCACGACCAGTGGCAACGGCTCCATCGGCGGCGGAAACCAAGTCATCGCCGACGCCGACGTCCCGATCAACCTGTGCGGCAACGCCGTCGCCGTGCTGGGCACGGCCGGCGCCAAGTGCGAGGGTTCGGGAGCCTCCACCGGCGACTCCGCGGCCTCCGGCGGCGGCGCCTCGGTCTCGGAGTCCGGGGGCGACACCACCACCAGCGGGAACGGTTCGCTGCTCGGCGGCAACCAGGTCGGCGCCGACGCCGACGTCCCGGTGAACGCGTGCGGCAACGCCGTCGGCGTGCTCGGCAACGCCGGAGCCGACTGCGAGAACAAGGACAAGCACACGCCGCCCGACGGCCACGACTCGCCGCCGCCCGAGACGCCCGAGCCGCCCCACAAGCACCCCGAGCCGAGCGGCGAGCCCACGCCCACGCCCGAGGAGCCGCAGCAGCCCGGCGAGCCCACGCCCGCACCGTCGGAGCCGGTGGCGGACACCCCGCCCGCCGACTCCGGCGGCGCGCCGCCCATGACCGAGACGGCCGGCGACCTGCCCCGCACCGGCCTCGGCCTGTTCCCGCTGCTGGCCGCCGCCGGAGGCGCGCTGATCGCGGGCCTGGGCCTGGTGGCGGTCGCCCGGCGCAGGGGCAGGCGCCGGTCCTGACCCGTCCGGCTCCCCGGTCGCCGCGACCGGGGGGCTGACGCGAGCCCCGCGGCCTCGGCCGGGCCGCGGGTCTCACGTCAGCCTCTCCTCAGCCCGAGGGGAGCTGCACGGTGCGCTCCGCCCGTCCGGGCGCCGGCTCCGGCGCCGGACGGGGGCACGCCTCTCGCGCTCCGCGCGGCCCGCACCCCCCAGGTGCGCGGCCGCGGGACGCCCCGGCCGCAGCAGCGGGCGCCCCCGCCAGGGGCGCAGGCGCCGCGGTCCGCAACACCCATCTCACTCAGCTGCACATACGTTTCGAAAGGAATCCCACATGCACAAGTGGGTTCGCACATCCGCAAAGGCGGCCGTGCTCACGGCCGGCTTCGTGGCCCTGGGCGCCGGCGTGTCCTTCGCCGACAGCCACCCCACCACCACCGGGAACGGCTCCGCGCTGAGCGGCAACCAGCTGGTGGGCAACCTGGACCTGCCGGTGAACGTCTCGGGCAACGCGGTGGGCGCGGTCGGCGGCATCGCCGGCGCGGCCTCCCACCACGACGGCGCCGCGGTCCTCGACAGCGGCGACAGCGGTCCGCACACCTCGGGCAACGGCTCCCTGCTGAGCGGCAACCAGGCGGTGCTCGACGGCGACGTGCCGGTGAACGTCTCGGGCAACGCGGTGGGTGCGGTGCTGGGCACCGCGGGCGCCGCCTCCCACGGCAGCGGCTCGGCGGTCGTCCAGGGCGACGGCGGCCACCACCACATGGGCGACGACATCAGCTCCAGCGGCAACGGGGCGCTGGCCAGCGCCAACCAGCTGGTGGCCGACCTGGACGTCCCGGTGAACGCGGCCGGCAACGCGGTCGGCGCCGTGGGCGGGGTGGCCGGAGCGGCGGCCCACGACACAGGTGCGCTGGTGTCCGAGGGCGACGGCGCGCACGGCCGCGTCCACCAGGCCGCCCCCGGCGAGCAGCGCCAGGGGCTGCTGAACCGGCTCAACCTGGGCCGCCCGCTGCACCTCAGCCCCCACGCGGTCGACGCCGGACCCATCGTGCACCAGCGCGCGGGCGGCGGCGACGACATCAGGACCTCGGGCAACGGCTCGATCCTGGGCGGCAACCAGCTGGTGGCCGACCTGGACGTCCCGGTGAACGCGGCCGGCAACGCGGTCGGCGCCGTGGGCGGGGTCGCCGGAGCGGCGGCCCACGACACCGGTGCGCTGGTGGCCGACCACGGCGGCGACGACATCACGACCTCGGGCAACGGCTCCCTGCTGGGCGGCAACCAGGCGGTGCTGGACGGCGACGTGCCGGTGAACGTCTCGGGCAACGCGGTGGGCGCGGTGCTGGGCACCGCGGGCGCCGCCGCCCACGGCACCGGCGCCGCAGTGGTCGAGGGCGGGGGCGGCGACGTCCACCACACCTCCCACGAGTCCGGGGCGGCCGAGACGGTGCCGATGAGCAGCGAGCTGCCGGCGCCCTCCGACGTCGCCGACCGGGTGACCGCGGAGCTGCCGCTGCGCAACGAGCTGCCCGACCCCTCCGGCGTGCTTCCGCTGAACGCGGAGGTCCCGGGGACGCAGGCCGTCGAGGCCCAGGTGCCCGCCGACGTCTCCACTCCCGCGGAGCTGAGCGGCCTTTCGGACGCGACGTCCGGCGCGGCAGGGGCCGTCGAGGAGCAGGTCGGCGCCGACCTGGGCTTGTAGGCCGACGCGCGGCCCGTGCCGGTGCAGACCGGGCGGACTCGGGCCGCGGAATCCGATGGACCGGCGCGCGGTCGACGCGGTGCTCTCCCGCCAGCAATATGTCGTGGTGGACGGGCGGGGAGCGGGACGGGCGGCCGCTGCGCTGAAGCGGCGAGTCCTTACGGGGCTTCCGTGACGGACCGGCGCGCGGCCGGACCGAGCTTTCCCGCAGCAAGGATGTCGTGGTGGACAGGCGGGGGCCGGCCGGCCGTGGCGGCGGTCCTCTCGGAGCGTCCGAGGGGGCTCGCCGCTTGCGTGTGTGCACAGGCACGTCCGCGCACTGCGGGGCGCGGCTCATCGCCGCCGCGGCGCCAGGCGGCGGGCGGTCCGCCCGTCGGGCGGCCGGGGCCGGATCCGGTCACCCAGGGTCCGGCGGCCGCGGCGCGCCGGCGGTGTGTCGGAAATCACATCAGGCGGAGTTGCCGGAGGATCTTCCGGCGCAGCGTCACTCTGCGGCTTCCGTCGGGGAACAGGCGTACCCGGGCAAGTTCCCACTTCCCATACTCGGCCTGCTCGGTCAGCGCCTGGCGTGTGGCGCTGCGCGAGGTGCCGCGCGGGAAGCGGATCTCCCGGTATTCGTACTCAAGCATCGTTCTTATTCTGCGACCGCCGGCGGTGTTCGTGCCATACCGTTCGTACACGTGAACCACCGGCCCGACCGGTTAGCGGACCCGCTCAGGGCGGGCAGGCCGGTTCGCGCCGTCTCGGGAGAGCGAATCCCGTCGCCGTCGGTTACCGTCAGTGGCTGGGAATTCCGATGGCTGGCGGACCTGTTGACCGGTCGCACAGACAGCGCAAGGCGAGATGTAGGGGAAAAGCGTGCCACCCAAGAAGGGCAGCGCCGGCGAGAACGGCTCCACGGACACTGGGCAGCGGAGCGGCACCACCCGGCTGGTCGTCGTCGAGTCGTCCGTCAAGGCCAAGACCATCGCCGGCTACCTCGGCCGCGGATACGTCGTGGAGTCCAGCGTCGGCCACATCCGCGACCTGCCCACCAAGGCCGCCGATGTCCCGGCGCGCTACAAGGGCGAGCCGTGGGCGCGGCTCGGGGTGGACGTCGAGCACGACTTCAAACCCCTCTACATCGTCACGCCGGATAAGAAGCCGCAGGTCAAGCGGCTCAAGGAGCTGATCGCCGAGGCGGATGAGCTCTACCTCGCCACAGACGAGGACCGCGAGGGCGAGGCGATCGCCTGGCACCTGCTCGAGGAGCTGAAGCCGCAGATCCCCGTGCGCCGCATGGTGTTCAACGAGATCACCAAGGACGCCATCCGCCACGCGGCCGAGAACACCCGCGACCTCAACCTGCGGCTGGTCGACGCCCAGGAGACCCGGCGCGTCCTCGACCGCCTCTACGGCTACGAGGTCTCGCCGGTGCTGTGGAAGAAGGTCATGGTGCCCAAGCTCTCGGCGGGCCGGGTGCAGTCGGTGGCCACGCGGCTGGTCGTCGAGCGGGAGCGCGAGCGGATCTCCTTCGTCTCCGCCGACTACTGGGGCCTCAAGGCGGTCTTCGACGCGGTGGGCCGCGGCTCCGACGGCGACCCGACGACCTTCACCGCGGCGCTGGCCAGCGTGGACGGCGCCCGGGTGGCGGTGGGCCGCGACTTCACCTCCACCGGCGAGCTGCGCTCGGGTTCGGGCGTGCTGCACCTGGACGAGGAGGCGGCGCGCGGCTTGGTGCAGCGGCTGGCCGGCAGCGACTTCGCGGTGCGCTCGGTGGAGCGCAAGCCCTACAAGCGCTCGCCTTATGCCCCCTTCCGCACCACCACGCTGCAGCAGGAGGCGTCGCGCAAGCTGGGCCTGTCCTCCAAGCAGACCATGCAGGTGGCCCAGCGGCTGTACGAGAACGGGTTCATCACCTACATGCGTACCGACAGCACCACGCTGTCGGAGAACGCGATCGCCGCGGCCCGCGACCAGGCCACCCGCCTCTACGGTGCCGACTACCTGCCGGACAAGCCGCGCGCCTACTCCAGCAAGGTCAAGAACGCCCAGGAGGCCCACGAAGCCGTCCGCCCGGCCGGCGACACCTTCCGCACCCCCGCCGAGACCGGGCTCAGCGGTGCGGAGTTCCGCCTCTACGAGCTGATCTGGAAGCGCACGGTCGCCTCCCAGATGAAGGACGCGGTCGGCGAGTCGGTGACCGTGAAGGTGACCGGCACCTCCACCGCCGGCGAGGTGGCCGAGTTCACCGGTACCGGCAAGGTCATCACCTTCCACGGCTTCCTCAAGGCCTACGTCGAGGGCTCCGACGACCCCGACGCCGAGCTGGACGACCGCGAGCGCCGCCTGCCGCCGCTGGAGGAGGACGACCCGCTCAAGGCCGAGGACATCGAGGCCGAGGGGCACAGCACCCGCCCGCCGGCGCGCTACACCGAGGCCAGCCTGGTCAAGGAACTGGAGGACCGCGGGATCGGGCGGCCCTCCACCTACGCCTCGATCATCGGCACCATCCTCGACCGCGGCTACGTGTTCCGGAAGGGCTCGGCGCTGGTGCCCTCCTTCCTGGCCTTCGCCGTGGTCCAGCTGCTGGAGCGGCACTTCGGCAACCTGGTCGACTACGACTTCACCGCGCGCATGGAGGACATGCTCGACGGCATCGCCCGCGGCGAGGCCGAGAGCGTGCCGTGGCTGCGCCGGTTCTACTACGGCGCCGAGGAGCAGCCCGGTCTCAAGGAGCTCGTCGGCGACCAGCTCAGCGAGATCGACGCCAAGGAGGTCAGCTCCTTCCCGCTGGCCGGCACCGACATCATGATCCGCGTGGGGCGCTACGGCCCCTACATGGAGCGTGACGGCCAGCGGGTCAACGTGCCCGAGGACCTCGCTCCCGACGAGCTGACTCCGGAGAAGGCCGAGGAGCTGTTCGCCCAGCCCAGCGGCGACCGGGAGCTCGGCACCGATCCCGAGACCGGGCGGCCGATCGTGGCCCGCAACGGCAGGTTCGGCCCCTATGTCACCGAGGTGCTGGAGGAGTCCGAGAACGGCTCGGCCTCAGGCGCCAAGTCCAAGTCGAAGTCCAAGAACGCGCCCAAGCCGCGCACCGCGTCGCTGCTGAAGTCGATGTCCCTGGACACCATCACCCTGGAGGACGCGCTGAAGCTGCTGTCCCTGCCGCGGGTGGTGGGCGAGATCGACGGCGAGCAGGTGACCGCCCAGAACGGCCGTTTCGGCCCTTACCTGCGCAAGGGCACCGACAGCCGCTCGCTGGAGACCGAGGAGCAGATCTTCACGGTCACCGTGGAGCAGGCCAAGGAGCTGTTCGCCCAGCCCAAGCAGCGCGGCCGGCGTGCCGCGGCCTCGGCTCCGCTGCGCGAGCTGGGCAACGACCCCGAGACCGGCAGGCCGATGGTCGTCAAGGACGGCCGCTTCGGGCCGTATGTGACCGACGGGGAGACCAACGCCTCGCTGCGCAAGGGCGACGAGGTGGAGTCGATCACCGACGCCCGGGCGGGCGAACTGCTGGCCGAGCGGCGGGCGAAGGCTCCCGCGAAGAAGTCCGCGGCCAAGTCGTCGTCGGCCAAATCGTCCTCGGCGAAGTCGAGCTCGGGCAAGTCGGCGGGTTCGAAGTCCACGGGAACGAAGTCCACGGGAACGAAGTCCACGGGAACGAAGTCGACGGGAACGAAGAAGGCGGCGGCCAAGAAGAGCACCGCCGGCAGCGGGGCGCGTTCCGGCGCCAAGGACGGCACCCCCAAGGGCGGCGCATCGCAGTCCTGATCCGGGCGGGCGGGCCGCGCCCGGCCGCGCCGCGCCGGGTCCGCGAAGGCCGACGCGCGGTCGGTACGGCGGTGCGGGCCGGGGCCGGCCGGCCCCCTCCGGCGGCCGGCCCCGAGGCTGCGGCGAGCGGGTTGCGCGGTCACCCGTCGCCGCGGGCCGCCCCGCGAACGGCCGCGGCGCGGCGGAAGCCGGCGGCTGCGGCCGCGCGGTGTGACCGAAACGTCACGCCCGCCGCCCGCGCCGCGCCACCTCCAGGTCGGGGCGGACGCCCGTGCCCCCCGGCGGCGCGCGACCACCCTGCTCAGGCGGCCGCGGGGGTGGCGCCCTGGTGCGCCCGGCGCTACAGTGCCGCGACGGCTCCTTGACCGCCTGCGCGGCGCGAGGGGCGGGGGTACTGATCCCGCACTGCCGAGTGAGCTATCGCCTTTCTCACGTTTCGCACTAGGCTGGCGACTGCGCCCGCAGGACGGCCGGTTCGCTGTCCCCGGCCCGATCGGGGCCCAACGCCCACTTCCCAGCACCAGAACAGTCGATACCTTCATCGCTATGAGCAGATCTGCCCCCCTAGGAGCGCCGGGCGAGGCGCGCGGCGTCCTGTCCAGCAAGCCGTTCCGCCGCCTGTGGGCCACGCTGTCGCTGTCCAGCCTCGGCGACTGGCTCGGCCTGCTCGCCCTTCTCGCGCTGGCCGCCGCCCTGACCGCCGACGCGGACCCGCTCATGCGGGCCTACGCGGTCGCCGGCGCCGCCGCCGTCAAGCTCGCGCCGCCGGTGCTGCTGAGCCCGCTGTCGGGCCTGCTGGCCGACCGGTTCGACCGGCGCCTGACCATGGTCGCCGCCGACGCGGTGCGCGCCCTCCTCTACCTGTCCATTCCGCTCGTGGGGCGCCTGGACTGGCTCCTCATCGCCGGGTTCCTCGCCGAGATCGCGGCGCTGGCCTGGACCTCGGCCAAGGACGCGACCCTCACCGAGCTGGTCCCCAAGCGCAAGCTGGCCCAGGCCACCCGGGTGGGGCTGCTGACCGCCTACGGGGCCGCGCCCGCGGCCGGCCTGGTCTTCGCGGCGCTAGCGTCGCTGAGCTGGCTGGTGGGCGCGCTGCTGCCCGGCGGCGGGGACCGCGCCGAGGGCGCCTTCCTCGCACCCCAGGCCGACGCGGCCCTGTACGCTGCCGCGGCGGCGTTCCTCGCGGCGGCGCTGGCGGCTCTGCTGCTGCCCAAGCCGCGCCGTACGGCCGCCGAGGCCCCGCCCACGGCCGCCCCGGCGGGCCCTCCCGGCGCAGCGGGCGCAGCCGCCGAGAACGAGCGCACCACCCCGCTCGCCACCACCGAGGGCACCGCTCCGCTGGCGTCGGAGGCCACCGAGGAACTGCCGACCACACAGACCGCCGGCCAGGCCCACACCGAGAACGAGCGCACCACCCCGCTGTCTCCGGCACCCGAGCCCGCGGACACCGACGCGACGGCGCAGCTGCACCCCGCGCCCGAGCCGCCTCCCGCCGAGCCCGCTGCCAAGCCGGACGCAACCGACCGCCCCGCCGCCGCGCCGCGCCCGGCCGCGCGCCGCTACCGGCCCGAGAACCTGCTCCGCACGCTGTGGCAGGGCGGCCGGTTCGCCGGCACCACGCCCCTGGTGCGGGGACTGCTGGCCGGCATGGTCAGCGTCTTCCCCGCCGTCGCGGCCGTGGCCGGCGTGGCCCGGCTGCACGTGGCGAGCCTGGGAGCGGGCAACGCCGGGTTCGGCGTGCTCTTCGCCGCAGTCTTCGCCGGAATGGGGCTGGGCATGCTGGCGGGCCCGCGCATTCTGCACCACCTCAGCCGCCCGCGGCTGTTCGCGGTCGGCATGGCCGCCGCGGCCCTCGCGCTGCTGGCGGCGGGCCTGATCCCGAACATGGTCATGGCGGCGGTGCTGGTCTCGCTGGCAGGCGGCGCATCCGGGATCACCTGGGTCACCGGGATCACGCTTCTCCACCAGGAGCTGGAGGAGGACATCCGCAGCCGCACGCTGGGCTACCTCAACGCGGTGGCCCGGGCCGAGCTGCTGGTCGCGGTGGTCGCGGCCCCGCTACTGGCGGCGGTGATCCGCGACTACACGCTCGGCTACGGCGAGCTGACCTACGAGTTCCGGGGCACCGGCGCGGTGCTGCTGATCGCGGGCGTGCTGGTGCTGCTCGCCTCGCTGATCACCTACCGGCGCGTCGACCGCGGCGGCGAGGCCCCGCTGTTCAAGGAGTTGTTCGCGGCGCTGCGCGGCGTGCCGCTGCCCACCGGCGAGAACCCGCAGGAGGAGCAGCGCCTGCCGGGCACCTTCATCGTCCTGGAGGGCGGCGAGGGCGCCGGCAAGTCCACCCAGGCCGGACGGCTGTCGGTGTGGCTGCGTGAGGAAGGCTTCGAGGTGGTGACCACCCGCGAGCCCGGATCGAGCAAGCTGGGCATGCGGCTGCGCGCGCTACTGCTGGACCGCGAGCACACAGGGATGTCGGCGCGGGCCGAGGCGCTGCTGTATGCGGCAGACCGCGCCGAGCACGTCTCCTCGGTGGTCCTGCCGGCGCTGCGCCGCGGCGCGATCGTCATCAGCGACCGCTACATCGACTCCACGCTGGCCTACCAGGGCGCCGGGCGCGACCTGGCCCGCGAGGAGATCGAGCGCGTCAACGAGTGGGCGACCGAGGACCTGGTCCCGCACATGACGGTGCTGCTGGACATCCCGCCCGACGAGGGACTGGCCCGCCTGGGCGGCAGCACCGACCGCATGGAGGCCGAGTCCGAGGAGTTCCACGCGCGCGTGCGCCAGGGCTTCCGCGACCTTGCCGAGCGCGACCCGTCGCGCTACCTGGTGGTCGACGCCCGGGAGCCCGCCGAGGAGATCACCCGCGAGATCCAGCGCCGCCTGCGCCCGATCCTGCCCGATCCCGTGCCGCAGGACGCCGAGGCGATCACCGGGATGATGCCCACCATCAAGGAGTGACCGCGCTCGCCTGCCGAGCCGAGCACCGCGGCGCCGGCCGCCGGAGTCCGTACTCCGGCGGCCGGCGCCGTGTCATGACCGGGGGCCTTCCGGCGGCCGCGGTCCGGTGTCGGTGTCAGTGTCGGTGCCTATCCTGGGACGCGGACCCGGGCGGCGTTCGCCGCACCGGGCACGGGCCGAGTCGGCGATGCAACGGCAGCGGGGCGCAGCGGTGAGCGAACAAGTCGAATCCGGGCAGACCGGCGTCTTCGAAGCCCTGGTGGGCCAGGAGGCCGTGGTCGAGCGCCTGCGCGCGGCCACCCGCGCCGCGGGCGACCTCCTCGCCGGAGGACCGGGCGAGGGCATGACCCACGCCTGGCTGTTCACCGGGCCTCCCGGTTCCGGCCGGAGCGAGGCCGCGCGCGCCTTCGCCGCCGCCCTGCAGTGCCCTTCCGGAGGCTGCGGTGCCTGCGGCGCCTGCCATCAGGTGCTCGCCGGAACCCACGCCGACGTCCTCTACGTGCGCCCCAGCGGGCTCACCTTCGGCGTCGACAAGACCCGCGAGCTGGTGCTGCAGGCGGCCTCGCGGCCCACCAGCGGGCGCTTCCGCATCGTGCTGTTCGAGGACGCCGACCGCGCCACCGAGGCCGCCTCCAACGCGCTGCTCAAGGCGGTCGAGGAGCCCTCGCCGCGCACGGTGTGGCTGCTGTGCACCCCCACCGCCGAGGACATGCTCGTCACCATCCGCTCCCGCTGCCGCCAGGTCACCCTGCGCACGCCCCCGACGTCGGCGGTGGTCGACCTGCTGGTGCGGCGCGAGAACGTCGACCCCGAGCAGGCGGCGCAGGCCGCCCGGGCGGCCTCGGGCAACGTCGAACGCGCCCGGCAGCTGGCCACCGACCCCGAGGCCCGGGAGCGGCGCTCGGAGGTATTGGGGATACCGGCCCGGCTGGACGGCACGGGCGCGTGCGTGGCCGCCGCCGCCCGGCTCTACGAGCTCGCCGAGGCCGAGGCCAAGGCCGCCACGGCCGGACTGGACGAGCAGGAGCGCGCCGACCTCAAGGCCGCCTTCGGCGAGGGCTCCACCGGCAAGGGCGTGGCCAAGGCCGTGCGCGGCGCCTCGGGGGCGCTGAAAGACCTGGAGGAGCAGCAGAAGCGCCGCGCCACCAGGATCAAGCGCGACACCTACGACACCGCCCTGATGGACCTGGTGGCGTTCTACCGCGACGTGCTGGCCGTCCAGCTGGGCGCGCGGGTGGAGCTGTCCGCCGCGAGCCACGAGGGCGACCTGCACCGCGTCGCGCGCGCCTCCGGCCCCGAGTCCACCCTGCGCCGTATCGACGCGATCATGCTCTGCCGCGAGCGCATCGCAGCCAACGTGCATCCCCAGATCGCGATGGAGGCCATGACGGCGGCGCTGTACCAGGGCTGAGCCCCGCCCCGCGGGCGCCCGGCACGGCCGCATACGGCCGGGGCCGCCGCCGGCTGTGGACGGCGCAGCGCGCGGCGGCGCGCAGGGCCTAAAGTGGCGCCGTGGACACCTCCCGGATCGCCGAACCCCCCGTCGCGGCGGGCATCCTCCGCCCGCCCCGGCCGCACCGCTCGGGCCGCGCGCCTGCGTGCGGGCCGCGGCACGCCGCGGCGGATGCGGGGGCGGCGTGAGGTACCCGGGGTACCCGGTCCGCTTGGCCGCGGCAGTACTGGCGCTCGCCGCCGCGCTGGCCGGCTGCAGCGGTACCGAGGGCGGACCGCCCGGCACCGCGGACCCTCCCGGCAGCGGGCTCGGCCGGTTCTACGACCAGCGCATCGACTGGCGCGACTGCGGCGACGACGGCGCGCAGTGCGGCACCTTCGCGGTCCCGCTGGACTACTCCCGACCCGGCGGCGAACGGCTGGAGATCGCGGTCAAGCGGTTTCCCGCGTCCGGGCCCGATCCCATCGGCTCGCTCGTCGTCAATCCCGGTGGCCCAGGAGGGTCGGGGGTCGATTACGCCGAGACCGCGGCGCTGCGCGTCGGCGACTCCGTCCGCGAGCGCTTCGACATCGTCGGCTTCGACCCGCGCGGGGTCGAGCGCAGCGCCCCGCTCACCTGCCTGCGCGGGGTGAAGATGGACGACTTCATCGCCGTCGACTACACCAGCACGACCGGCGACTCCGACCCCGCCGAGGTCAGCGAGTCCGGTCTCACCGATCTCGCCCGCCTCAACCGGGGGTTCGTCGAGGGCTGCCGGGAGCACTCCGGCGACCTGATGCTGCACGTGGGCACCGACGAGGTCGCCCGCGACATGGACGTGCTGCGCTCGGCGCTGGGCGACGACAAGCTCAGCTTCCTCGGCAAGTCCTACGGCACCTACCTCGGCGCGCACTACGCCGACCGGTTCCCGCAGCGGGTGCGGGCGCTGGTGCTCGACGGCGCTCTGCACCCCTCCGCCGGCATCGTCCGGCTCGGCATGCAGCAGGCCGAGGGCGCCGAGGTCGCGCTGCGGTCCTTCGTCCGCGACTGCCTGGGGCGGCCTGACTGCCCGCTCGGGGGCCCGGGGGACGGCGTGGACTCGGCGATCGCGAAGCTGACCGGGCTGCTTGAGGACGCCGGCCGCGACCCGCTGCGCAGCACGCTGGACGACGGCCGCCGGGCCGGCCGCTCCTGGCTGGAGCTGGGCATCCACTCGGCGCTCTACAGCAAGGGCTCCTGGCCGCGGCTGCGCACGGCGCTGGCCGCGGCCGTCGAGGGCGACGGCACCCGGCTGCTGGAGATGGCCGGCGACCTCTACAACCGGGGCGACTCCGCCGAGTACAGCAACTACACCTCGGCGCTGGTCGCGGTGAACTGCTCGGACCGGCAGAGCCCGCGCGACATCGGCGCCTTCGAGAAGGCGGTCGACAAGGCGGACGCGGCCTCCCCTCTGTTCGGGGCCGCCCTGACATGGGGCGGCTTGACCTGCGCCTACTGGCCGCAGGAGGCGGTGGCCGAGCCCGAGCCGCTGGACGCCCCCGCAGCGCCGCCCATCCTGGTCGTGGGCACCACCCGCGACTCCGCCACCCCCTATGCATGGGCGCAGGCCATGGCCCGGGAGCTGGAGTCGGGAGTGCTGCTGACCTACGACGGCGACGGGCACACCGCTTATGGTCGCGGCAGCGCCTGCGTCGACGACGCGGTCGACACCTACCTGCTGCGCGCCGAGCCGCCCGATGAGGGCACCGTGTGCTCGTGAGGGCCGCTTGCGCGTACCGGTCGGCAGTCGGGAGGCGCTACACTGGTGACCGCTCCGCACCGCCGGAGCTGCGCCGCCTTAGCTCAGTCGGTAGAGCGATTCACTCGTAATGAATAGGTCGTCGGTTCGATTCCGACAGGCGGCTCCGAGGAGAAGGCCCGGGTCCGGCCCCACCGGTCGGCCCGGGCCTTTCGCGTGCCCGGCAGCCGCCGGCCGACAGTGACGCTTCGTGCGAACATCGGCGCACTGGGTAGGGGTCGGGGTATGAGTCTGCTGCTGATGGTGCTGGCGCTGCTGGGGGCACTGGCCGTGCTGGGCGCGGGCGCCTGGGTGGCGGCGCAGTTGCGGGGCCGCTACCAGGAGACGGAGCCGGGCGGGGCGGCCCCGGCCGTCGCCGCCTCCGCCGAGTCGCCCGCCGGCGGCTACACCCTGCTCGACGCCGCCGGAGGGGACGCCGACGCCGTGCCCGCGCTCCCGGAGGACACCCTCGGCCGCGTCCGCGGACTCCTCGCCGAGGGCCGCGGCAACGAGGCGATCGGCGCCGTCCGCGACGCCACCGGCTGCGACGCCCGGCGCGCCGAGGAGATCGTCGCGGAGATCCGCCGTTCGGCGTAGTCGCAAGCATCTGCGGGGTCCGCGGTCCGCAGTCCGGCGGGAAACGTCGGGTCCGTGTGGAACCATGCCCGGCATGGAAAACGAGAAGCCCGACGTCGCGGTCGATGCCGTCAGGAACACCCTCCGCCGCCTGCCTCTCGAGTTCACCGATTCGCAATGGGTGGGCCGGGTCGGCGACCTCGTGGTGGCCGACGGCGACAGGGTGAAGTTGAATACACCCGCCAACTGGAGGGACGGCGGGTTCCGCTACCCGGCTCCGCCGGGTGCCCATCCGGTCTACGCGGCCGCCCATGATTCGGGCGAGCCCGGGGCCCCGCGCTTTCTGGTGACCCACGTGTTCCTGCCCTTTGCGCCGTGGGAGCAGGTGGCCGAGGCGCACTGGAAGCGCTTCAACGACGGTGTGGGATCGCCGATCGAAGACTGCGCGTGCCTGTGGACCGACCGGTCGGAGGATGCGGCGCTTGGCCTCTGGAAGGACAGCGGGAGCGACTCCATCCCCTGGATCGAGGAGGCGGTGGGTTCCGATGAGGTTCTCGCCAGGCCGGGAAACTACCCCCAGGCAATCGCCGATGCGGGTTCCGGCGTGAACGTCCTCGGGTTTCCGGTGGTGGTGCAGGGCTTCGTCGAGGGCTATACCGCACGCAACGACGCCGGCGACCTCCTCGCCCTGATCCTCTGGGCCGAGGAGAACTGATCCCCTCCCCTGCTGAACCGCACTGCGGCACCCGTCGGCCCTCCCCGGATTCCCGGCCGGCGGCCCGTTCCGCTTACGGGTTGGGCAGCACGTCGCCCAGGTCGGGGAACGCCTCCAGGTAGCCGTCGAGCAGGGTGCGGGCGGTGGTGACCGAGTCGACCAGGGGGTGGGTGGCGAAGGCCCGCAGCGCCGCGGTGCGGGATCCAGTGCGCACCGCCTCCAGGACGTCGCGCTCCACCGACTTGACCGCAAGCACCAGCGCCAGTTGGTGCCCGGCCAGCGGTGCGGCGGCCAGCGGCTGGGCGCCGCCCCCGTCGACCAGGCAGGGCACCTCCACCACCGCGTCGTCGTCCAGCCCGGCCAGCGCGCCCCGGTTGCGGACGTCGACGATCAGCCGCGCCGGCTCGTCGCGCGCCAGCGCCCGCATCACCGCCAGCGCCACCTCCTCGTAGCCGCCGCCGTCCAGGTCCTCCGCGGCGCGCTCGACGCCTCCGGCGGCGCGGCGGTTGTCGGCCATGTAGCCGCGCTCGCGCGCCAACCGGGCGCGGTCCCACAGCTCGAACGCCTCACCCGGCCGCGCGGCGGCCTCGCGGTAGAAGCCGCGCTGCTGCTCGACCAGTTCCTCGCCGCGGGTCATGCGCTCGCGGGCGGAGTCGGCCGCAGCGGCGGCGGCCTCCCGCGCCATGTAGAAGTAGTGCAGGTACTCGTTGGGCAGGGCGCCCAGCGCGCGCAGCCACTCGGCGCCGAAGAGCCGGCCCTCCTCGAAGGAGGCGAGCGCCTCGGTGTCGGCCAGCAGGTCGGGCAGCCGGTCGCGGCCCCCGCTCCGCAGCGCGCGCAACCAGCCCAGATGGTTCAGCCCTGCGTAGTCGGCGCGGACCTCGGCCGGGTCCAGGCCCAGCGCGCGGGCGGCACGGCGGCTCAGGCCCACGGGGGAGTCGCAGATCCCGATCACGCGGTCTCCCAGCACCGCCGACATCGCCTCGGTGACCAGGCCCGCCGGGTTGGTGAAGTTGACGACCCAGGCTCCGGGCGCGTGCTCGGCGACGGCCCGGGCCACGCGGTGCACGACGGGCAGGGTGCGCAGGCCGTAGCTGATGCCGCCGGCGCCGACCGTCTCCTGGCCGATGACGCCGGCCGACAGCGCGATGCGCTCGTCGGTCACCCGCCCGGGCATCGCGCCGACCCGGATCGCGGAGAACACCATGCCCGCGCCGTCGAGCGCCTCGGCCAGGCTGCCGGCGGTGCGCACGGACAGCAGCGGCTCGCCGTGGGAGGCGCGGTGGGTGTCGCGCTGGCGGTCCAGCACGGCGCGGATGCCGCCGAGCCGGTGCTCGTCGGTGTCGAACAGGACGACCTCGGAGACGACGGCGTCGCTGCGCAGCGACTCGGCGAGCAGGGCCCGGTGCACGAGCGGCACGCGGAACCCGCCGCCGCCCAGAATCGCCAGTCGCACGTCGGCGTCTCCTTTCCGCCGGAGCGGTTCCCGCTGACCACCGTAGTCTGCACCTGAGAGGGCGAATGTGTGCGGTCTCAACCGTGCCGGCGGCGCCGTCCTTGCGTAGCCTGCACATCTAGGACTCTTGTACGAATCTTGGGCACGGGCCTCCACGGGGGCCGGCGATCGCGGGGATGACCATGGGCGTGCAGACACGTGTGAGCGGGAAGCAGGGAGCCAAGTCCAGCGGCCGCCTGGAGTCGGCGCCCCTCGTCGGCCGGCCGCACGACGTCCTGGCGGGCGACCGGGAGCCCGACCGCCCGGCGGTCGACCTGGCACTCAGCGGGACGGTGTTCTTCGACATCGTGCTCACCGGGCTGACGGCCCCGCCCGCGGCGGGCACCGAGGTCGGTGCCGAAGGCATGGGGTCGTGCCCGGGAGGGGTCGCCAACCTGGCCGTCGCGGCGTCGCGGCTGGGACTGCGCACGGCGGTCGCGGCGGCCTTCGGCGAGGACGTCTACGGCGACTTCGCCTGGGAGACGCTGAGCGAGCAGGAGCGCGTCGACCTGTCGGCGTCGCGGCGCATCCCCGACTGGCATTCGCCGTTCACCGTGTCGCTGGCCTACCGCGGCGACCGCAGCATGGTCACCCACGAGCACCCCTCGCCCACGCCGCAGGAGGAGATGGCCCACGGCCTGCCGCAGGCCCGCGCGGCGTTCGTCAGCCTGAGCACGGGCACCGGGGTGCCGCAGTGGGCGCTGGACCAGGCCGCCAACGGGGCGCGCATCTTCGCCGACGTGGGCTGGGACGACAGCGGGACGTGGTGCCCCTCGGTGCTGGAGCAGCTGCGGCACTGCCACGCGTTCGTGCCCAACGCCATCGAGGCGATGTCCTACACCCGTACCGGCAGCCCGGCCTCGGCGCTGTCGGCGCTGGCCGAGTACGTGCCGGTGGCGGTGGTAACCGACGGCCCGCGCGGGGCGCTGGCCGTGGACCAGTGCACCGGCGAGTCGGCCGAGGTGGAGGGGCTGGTCCTGGAGGCCGTCGACACCACGGGGGCGGGCGACGTCTTCGGCGCCGCGTTCATCGTCGGGACGCTGGCGAACTGGCCGCTGGAGCAGCGGCTGCGGTTCGCCAACCTCTCGGCCGCCCTGTCGCTGCGCCACACCGGGGGATCGCTCTCGGCGCCGGGATGGGCCGACATCGCCTCGTGGTGGGGCCGGACCGCCGCCGACCACGGCGAGACCGCGCGCAGGCTGGCCCGCGACTACGGGTTCCTGGCCGACCTGGTGCCGCTGTCGTGGCTGCCGACCGAGCAGCGCCGGGCCAGCGCGACGATCGGCCTGCGCACCTGAGGCGCCGCCGGGCCGCGGTCAGCAGGGCGCGCAGGGCCAGGTGCCGTCGACGACCTGCCCGTGGCCGGGGCGGCGCTTGTCCAGCCACTCCTGCCGGCTGCGCGCGTATGCCGCGGCCCATTCGATCTGCCGCTTGTGCAGCTCCGGCAGGCCCAGCGCCGCGATCTCGGGGCGGCGGGCGCCGATCTCGCACGCCAGCGCCAGGCAGGCCGCCGCGTCGCCGAGGGCGGTGTGGGCGTCGCGCAGACCGACGCGGTAGAACTCGCACATCGCCGCCAGGTTGCGCGGCCCCCGCCGGTAGGGATCGGTGCCGCGGTCGATGACGAGGGGGTCGATGACGGGGGAGAGCGCCTCGGCGCCGATGCGGTCGGTCAGCGGCGCGAGCCCGTGGCGCCGCAGCTCGGCCTCCAGCACCATCAGGTCGAAGGGCGCGTTGAAGACGGCCAGGCCGCGCTCGGCGGCGAGGTGGGCGCTGACGGCCTCGGCGATCTCGTCGAGCGCTTTGGGCGCGGGGAGGCCCTCGTCGCGGGCGCGCTCGTTGGTGATGCCGTGGACGGCGATGGCGTCCTCGGGGATCCGGCGCTCGCCGGGGTCGACCAGCCAGGTGCGCTCGGTGCCGGCCGAGTCGACGAAGGCCGCGGAGACCAGGAACGCCTCGCGGGGGTCGCGCGAGGAGGTCTCGCAGTCGTAGCCGGCGAGCGGTCCGGTGTGCCAGCCGATGTGGTCGCCGCGCGGCGGGGGTTCGGGCCGGGGCTCGTGCTCGGTGCAGTAGGTGCGCCACCGCCCGTCCTGCTTGAGCACGACACCCTCTTGGGTCGCCACAGGGGTGCCGCAGGAGGTGCAGGTTCCCGGGTAGCGGTTGCGCATCGTACTCCCCAAACTCCCCAAGTTTTCTTTACGTCCGGGTCATGCTAGCGCCGGGTGCCGACGTTCTCGGGCTGACAGGCGGTTCGGGCCGTTGCGGGCGGTGCGCGGGAGGGGCCGCCGGCCCTGGTGGAGCGCCGCTGCGCGGCGAAGTCCCGCAGGGCACGACATGACTCCCCGGTCACGGGGGTAGACAGATTCAACGCGCGACGGATTCGCGTATGGAGCACCCGGAAGCCGAACGTCGCGGTCGGAGCGGCCGCACGCCGTAGGAAAAGGGGAGACCATGAGCCTGGACGAGGCAGGACGCCAGCTCGAAGCCGCCATCCACGACGCGCGCGTGTCGTTCGACTGCATCGAACTGGACGACCTGGAACGGGCGCACACCAACGCCATCACCGCACGTGCGGCCGTGGACGCCGCGGAGTACGCGATCCGGGTCGAGGTGGAGCGCCGTGCGGCCGAGAAGGGCGAATCCGGCGGCGCGGAGTCGGCGCCGGGCTCACGGGAGCCCGGGGGCCCCTCGGAGGAGCTCAGCGGCTAGCCGGCCCGCCCCGCCCCCGGGTGCCTGCGGGGGTCCGGGGCGAAGGGCGCCCGATATCGAACACAGGTTCGATCTCGGCTATGCTGGAAACATGCCTGACCAGCAGATATCTCCTGACTGGCCGGAAAGCGTGCATCCGCCGGGATCCGAGTCGTTCGAGCAGACGGCCACCGTTTGGCTGTTCGACCACGTGCCCGCCGACTACCGGCTGCACGGCGTGCTGCGGCGGCATCCGGTCGCGCTTTCGCGGCTGGCGCGCCAGCACGTCGCGTCCTCGCTCGAAGGGGCGCGCCAGGGATACCGCACCGCGCGGGTGGACCTCCGCGACCATCTGCCCCAGCACGCCGTCGACCAGGTCATGCACGCCTACCAGGCCGAGGGCAAGCGGATGGCCGCGCTGCTGCGGTCGATCGAAGCGGTCGACGAGGCGCTGCGCGCGGCGGCCGGCGGCGCCGGGTAGTGCGCCGCGGGGGTCAGCCGGCGACGCGTACCACGACCGCGGGCTCGCCGCCGGTGTTGATCAGCTGGTGGTCGTCGGCCGAGCCGAGCACGCGGGCGCGGTCGCCGGTCAGCTCCTGCACCGCCTGCATCTCGCGGTCGGGGGCGACGGTGACCATGTGCACGCGGCCGCGGGCCAGGTGCACGACGGCCGCGCTCCGGCGGCTCTCGGCCGGGATCTCGGCGAATCCGTTGGGTTCCAGCACCAGGATGCTCACGCGCATCCGCCCGGCCGCCGTGCGCCGGGCCGCGCGCGGCGCCGGCTGCCAGCGGCCCCTGCGGCGGGGCCACAGCGCCGGCCGCGCCAGTGCGGTGGCGGCGGCCCGCGCGGCGGCGGCGAGCCGCCCGATCGTCGGGGCGCCGCCGGTACGCAGGTGCGGATAGGGGGCGGGGTGCCCGGCGAGCACGATGTCGCCGATGCCCTCGGGCGATGCCGTCGGCGTCACGTCCGCGGTCCGGGAGCTTGCGGGGTCTGCGGACCCGCTGTGATCGGTGCGGTGCTCGGCGTGTCCGGTCGCGGTTGCGGCGGTGTCGTAAGTCATGGGTGAAGCTGTCCTTCGGGGCGTGGAGCGCTCGGCGCACAGCACCGGCACTGCGGGAATCGGGCCGATACAGCCGTGACACGGGGCGGCGCCCATGGCGGGCGGCCGACGAAGCCGGTGGGATCCGAGCGCGAGCGGCGCCGTCAGGCGGCGCTGGGGCGCGGACCGGCTCAGCGGTGGTCGCGGCAGGGCGGACAGCAACACAGGCAGCGCACACCGACCGCACGGCGAGCGCCGACGGCGGCGCTGCGAGCCATGAAGGGCCGATCAGAACGGGTGCGCGGATGCATACCGAATAGAACACCAACCCGCGCACGGGGTGTCAAGCGCGCCGGCGAAACCGCAACCGGGTGTCGCGCGCATCACGTGCACCGGGGCGGGCGGGGAGGAGTGGGTGGACACGCAGGCAGTGCCCGGAAATGTGGGATCTGTCCGGACCAATTTTCGGTAAACGCGTTGCGGCGCCGCCTGCTTCGGTGATGGCATAAGAAACCGCTGAAGACCGGAACCCGCGCCGGCGTCCGCGCCCGAGCGGGCAGGCGGGTTCGCGAGCCGCCCTCCTCGCGCGCGGCGCACCCGGCCGCGGCGGCCGCTCGGCAGGCGGCGCGGCGGAGCGGGACGAAAACGAGCGCGCGCCTGCCGAGCAGGTCGCGCCGGAGGTGATCGTTGGGGGGCGGCGGAGCGGTGCGGCCCGACGGAAGCGGGCAATCCTCCGCCGCGCCCGAGGGCAGGTGGATCCGGATCGCGGTACGCGCGGCGGTGTGCGCCGCCGCCGGGGTGATGGCCGCGGGCTTTGTGGACTGGCGGGCCGGTGCGCTGGTGGCCGGGCTGGCGGCCCTGACCTATCTCCTGCTGGGCGCGGTCCGCCGCACCCGCTCGGGCGCCGCGGCCTCGGTACTGCGGTCCCTGCGCGGCCGCGGATACCGGGTGGTCCCCGACGGCGGCGGGCGCTACGTGGTCGCGGGCCCCGGAGGCGTGTACCTGCTCGCCGGCACCCGCCGCAGGGCCGCACAGCACGGTTCCGGCGAGTGGCGCATCGGTCCGGTGCCCGCCGAGAGGATCGCCGAGCGCCTCGCCGGACGGGCCGCCCGCCTGGACCGGCTGCTGGGGGCCGGGGAAGGGGGCTCCGGCGGCGCGCCGCACCTCCGGGACGACGCCTCGGCCGGTTCCCCGGCACCGCCCGAGTCCGGGGTGGTGCCGGTGATCCTGGTCGCCGGGCGCCGACCGGAAGCGGTCGTCGAGCTGGGAAGGGCGCTGCTGGCCCGCCCGCGACCCGCCCTGCGGCACATCCTCGGCCGAGGCGACGTGCTCACCGCGGAACAGGCGCGCCTGATCGCCGCGCGGATCCGGCGCCGCCGCTCCTCGGCCTGAACCCCGCGCGACCCCGGTCCGCGGACCCGGCTCCGCGCCGACCGCGCCGCGGCCCCCGCCCGGCGCCGCACCCCTGGCCGCCGCATCGGACCGCAGCGCGGACCGCCGGATCCGACCGCGCCGCGGACGGCGGCACAGCGCGGGCGCCCGGTCGCGAACTCAGCCGCCGGGACCTATTCGCTCACCTTGATGTGGGAGGTGTCGCCGTGCACCCCGGCCTCCTCGGCGCGCTTCACCGAGGCGATGACCTCCTGCTCGGCGTCGTGGCGGCCCACCCATGTGGCGCCCTCCACCGACTTCCCGGGCTCCAGGTCCTTGTAGACGCTGAAGAAGTGCTCGATCTCCAGGCGCTCGAACTCGTTGACGTGGTGGATGTCGCGCAGGTGCTCCATGCGCGGGTCGGTCGCCGGAACGCACAGCACCTTGTCGTCGCCGCCGGCCTCGTCGCGCATGCGGAACATGCCCACCGCGCGGCAGCGGATCAGGCACCCCGGGAAGGTGGGGTGCTTCAGCAGGACGAGCGCGTCCAGCGGGTCGCCGTCCTCGCCGAGCGTGCCCTCGATGAACCCGTAGTCGGCGGGGTAGCTCGTCGACGTGAACAGCATCCTGTCCAGGCGCATACGTCCTGTTTCGTGATCCATCTCATATTTATTACGCTCGCCCTTGGGGATCTCGATCGTGACGTCGAATTCCATGCTGTTCTCGGTTTCCTCTACGGCTAGTGTCGCTACAAGCAGTCGAAGGTCGTCGCATGCCAACGGAAGGCAGGTCCAGGGTGCGGCAGGTACGGGCCCGAGCGCTGTCCGCGTTGGCCGTCCTCAACATATTCGTGCTGGTGGCGGGAGCAGTCGCGATCGACATCATCGAATCCCGGCCCCCCGCGGCGATGCCCTATCCTGTCGCCTTCGCCGAGGACGCTCCCGACGCGGCGCCGCAGGACGCCGCCCAGGTGGATCCGGGGCGGCTCGCGGACATGCTCGATGATCCCATGGCGGAATCCGGCGTCGCCGATGGGCTCCACGCCTACGTGGCCGACGCCCGAAGCGGCGAACGCCTCTACGGCCGCGACGGCGGACAGGCCGCCGTCCCCGCCTCCACTACCAAGATTGTCACCGCTGTAGCGGCGCTTCATGCGCTCGGTCCCCAAGCCCGCATCTCCACCGAGGTCGTCCGCGACGACGACGGCGGGATCGTGCTCGTCGGCGGCGGCGACCCCACCATCACCACCGACGGCTCGTTCGAGCACTATCCGCGCCCGGCCACGATGCAGGAGCTGGCCGCCGAGACCGCCGACGCGCTGAAGGAGTCCGGCACCGACTCGGTCCAGCTCAGCTACGACGACACCCTCTACAGCGGCTCCGACATGCCGCCCGGCTGGAAGCCCGGCTACGTCGACGAGGGCAGCGCCTCCACCGTGCACGCCCTGATGCTCGACGGCGGCCGCGTCTACCCCGAGCAGCACTACAGCGAGCGCGTCGACAACCCGCCCGACGTCGCCGCCGACGCCTTCGCCGAGCAACTGGAGGAAGCCGGGGTGCGGGTCACCGGCGACCCGAGCCCCGCCGAGGCCCCCGACGGCGCCGAACCCCTCGCCTCCGTGGCGTCTCCGCCCCTGTCCTCCCTGGTCGAGTGGATGCTGCTGGAGAGCGACAACAACATCGCCGAGGCCCTGTTCCTCCAGGTCGCCATCGCCCAGGGCCACGAGGCGTCCTTCGCCGGCGGCAGCGAGGGAGTCTCCGAGGTCATGAAGCGGCTCGGGGTCTCCGACGTCCACGTCGAGGACGGCAGCGGCCTGTCGGTGAACAACCGCATCACGCCCAAGGCGCTGGTCGAACTGGTGCGGCTGGCCGCCGACCCCGACCACCCGAAGCTGTACCCGGTCGTCAGCGGCCTGCCGACGGCGCACTTCACGGGCACCCTCACCAGCCGCTACTCCCAGGCCAGCGGGTCGCATCCGGGCGCCGGCCGCATCCGCGCCAAGACCGGCACCCTCAACGGGGTGAGCACGCTGGCGGGCACCGCCTACGCCGCCGACGGGCGGCTGCTGGTGTTCGCGTTCATGGTCAACGACCCCTCCGCGCTGGGCAGCACGCTCGACACCTTCGCCGCGGCCCTCGCCGAGTGCGGCTGCGGCTGAGCACCGCGCCCCCGCGCCGGCCGCCCTCCTGAGACCGCCATCGGGAACTTCCCCGATGAATCCCGGAAATCCCCGTGCCGCACGCCCGATCGGCGATTTCGTGGGTACGGTGAAGGCGTGAGTTTGATCGACTGGGACGTAGCCGTCAACACCGGAGTCCGACTCGTACGGCCCGGCCCGCAGGTGAGCCTCGCAGACGCCCGGCAGGCCGTGGCGCAGCTGCGCGAGCTGTCCACCACCGCGCAGGGCCACGTGCGCGAGTTCACCGGTATGGAACCCCTTGAGCCGGCAGGACCAGCGGTCATCGTCGACCGGCCGGGCTGGATCAAGGCCAACGTCGACGGGTTCCGCGTGGTGCTGGAACCCATCCTCGACCGCCTCGGCGGCGAACGCCTGAGCGGCGGCGCCGCCGGCAACCTCACCACCGCCGTGGGCTCCCGGGTCACCGGGGTCCAGCTGGGCGCGGTGCTCTCCTACCTCGCCGGGCGGGTGCTCGGCCAGTACGAGCTGTTCCTGCCGCCCGACCCCGACGGCAGGGCGCCCGCCGGGCGCCTCACCCTGGTCGCTCCCAACATCGTGCACACCGAGCGCGAACTCGACGTCGACCCGCGCGACTTCCGGCTGTGGGTGTGCCTGCACGAGGAGACCCACCGCACCCAGTTCACCTCCACGCCCTGGCTGCGCGACTACGTCCAGCAGCAGATGCAGGACATGCTGCTGGCCGCCAACATCGACGCCGGCGAGCTGCTGAACCGCCTGCGCACGGTGGGCGAGGCCGTGGCCGACGCCATCCGCGGCGGCGACGCCAACCTCATCGAGGCGTTCCAGACCGAGGAGCAGAGCGAGATCATGGACCGCATCACCGCGGTCATGAGCCTCGCCGAAGGCCACGGCGACTACGTGATGGACGCGGTGGGCCCCGAGGTGGTGCCCTCCGTCGCCGAGATCCGGCGCCGCTTCCAGCGCCGGCGCGAGGGCGCCAACCGCGTCGACAAGGTCATCCGCCAGCTGCTGGGCATCGACCTGAAGATGAAGCAGTACGAGGAGGGCGCGGCCTTCGTGCGCACCGTGGTCTCCCAGGTCGGCATGGCCGACTTCAACCGCGTGTGGGAGTCGCCCGAGACCCTGCCCACCCTCAAGGAGATCCGCAACCCCGAGGCCTGGATCGACCGCGTCGTGCGGCCCGCCGCCCTCCCGCAGGAGTTCGGCGAGCGGCCCGCCGGCCCGCCGCCCGAGGGCGGGACCCCGGGCGGACCGTCCGGCGAGTGAGCCCCGCCGCGCCGGGGGAGCGGCAGTGACCGGTCCCCACCCCGCCGTCGCCGCCGTGCGGCACGCGGTCCGCGGCGCGCTGTCGGGGCTGGCGCCCGGCTCCCTGGTGCTGGTCGCCTGCAGCGGCGGGGCCGACTCCCTCGCGCTGGCGGGCGCCACGGCGTTCGTCGCCCCCCGAGAGGGGCTGCGCGCGGGCGGTCTCACCGTCGACCACGGCCTCCAGGACGGCTCGGCCCGGCGGGCGGCCGAGGTCGCCGCGACCATGCGCGCCCTGGGACTGGACCCGGCCGAGAGCGCGGCCGTGCGCGTGGGAACCGAGGGCGGGCCCGAGGCGGCCGCCCGCAGCGCCCGCTACACCGCCCTGGACCGGGCCGCCGAACGGCTCGGTGCCGCCGCCGTCCTCCTCGGCCACACCCGCGACGACCAGGCCGAGACCGTGCTGCTGGGCCTGGCCCGGGGCTCGGGCGGCCGCTCGCTGGCGGGCATGCCGCCGCACAGCGGCCGCTACCTGCGCCCGCTGCTTCGGCTCTCCCGCGCACAGGTGCACACCGCCTGCGCGGAGATGGGGCTCAGCGCCTGGGGCGACCCGCACAACGCCGACCCCGCCTACGCGCGCTCGCGCGTGCGCCACAACGTGCTCCCGCTACTGGAGTCGGAGCTGGGGCCGGGTATCGCCGAGGCACTGGCCCGCACCGCCGACCTGCTGCGCGACGACGCCGACGCGCTCGACGCCTGGATCGAGGAGGTCGAGGGGCGGGTGCGCGACCGTTCCGGCCCCGGTGTCACCCTGGACGCCGCGGCGCTGGCGGAGCTGCCGCGCGCGGTGCGCACCAGGCTGCTGCGCCGCGCCGCGATCGCGGCGGGCGCTCCCGCGGGCGCGCTGTTCGCGGTGCACGTCGCCGAGCTGGACCGGCTGGTCGCCGACTGGCGCGGGCAGGCGCACGTCGACCTGCCCGGCGGCGTCCGCGGATGGCGCCGGGAGGGGCGGATCGGCCTCGGTGCCGGGACCGGCGCCGAAGACGGCGCGCCCGACCGCACGCGGGCCGACGCCGGCGGATGATGCGCCGCACACTCGGCCAAGGCCGCGCCCGCCCCCGCGGGCCCCGCTGCGCCGCGTTGCCCGCTCCCCGCGCGTTCGGCGAGCCGGGCGGCCCCTGCTCCGCAGCGGGATGCGCCAGGGCACCGGCGGGCGGCGCGCTCCGGCACCCGTCTATTCTGGGGACGTTCTGCCAACCCCGACCTGAGCAGCGAGGTCACTCAGCGTGGACGCGAAAGACATGGGCGAGGATCTGGAGAAGGTCCTGGCGACCGAGAGCCAGATCAACGCCAGGCTGGGCGAGATGGCGGCCGAGATCGACGCTGACTACGCGGGGCGGGATCTGCTGCTCGTCGGGGTCCTCAAGGGCGCCGTCATGGTGATGGCCGACCTCGCCCGAGCGCTGCACCATCCGTGCGAGATGGACTGGATGGCGGTCTCCTCCTACGGGGCCGGCACGACCTCGTCGGGCGTCGTGCGGATCCTCAAGGACCTGGAGATCGACATCAAGGACCGCAACGTCCTCATCGTCGAGGACGTCATCGACTCCGGGCTGACCCTCTCCTGGCTGGTGGGCAACCTGAAGTCGCGCGGCCCGGAGTCGGTCGAGATCTGCACGATGGTGCGCAAGCCGCTCGCCTTCGACGTCGACCTGGACGTGCGCTACGTCGGATTCGACCTGCCCAACGAGTTCATCGTCGGCTACGGGCTCGACTACGCCGAGAAGTACCGCAACCTACCCTTCATCGGCACGCTGGCCGCGCACGTCTACCAGAGCTGACGGGGGACCGGCCGGCGCCCCGCCGCGCCGCGCATCGGGTTCGAGCCCGGAGGACTTCCGCTAGGTCGTGTTCAAGAATGGCGGGGGCGCCGCTTTCCAGGAACCCACCGGGTACCACCCGGGGCGGCCACCATCGAGGCTGCGGCAATGGGTGCGGTTCGCGTAGCGCGAGCACAGCTTGCCGCCGAGCGCACGCTGAGCTTGTCGGGTGGAGCCGTGCCATGGGTGGCGGTCCTCCGGCGTAATGGCGCGCCGTGCGCTCGGCGGCAAGCTGGCGCACAGCGCTTCGCGCATCACAGCCCCATTGCCGCAGCCGCCTGTGGTGTCCGGCTTCTTGAACAGGACGTAAGGGTGGCGGCCGGAGACGGGCACGCGGGTTCGTGGCCCAGAGGGCTTTCCGTTAGGGGTGGTGGAGGGAGACGGGCAGGCTGGCTCGGGCCCGGAGGGCTTCCGTTAGGGGTGGTGGAGGGCGACGGGCGGGAACAAGCGGCCCTCCCCATACGTTTGAGTCGTGACGGTGTCCACCGTCCGCGAACGCGGGGGAGCGCGAGTGCACTCGGTGATGAACGGGGTGTACCGTCGATTATCCCGGCGTTGTAGTAGGGAGACTGTGGGAAGGCTGCGACAACACCGCAGGCGAGCCGCAGCGAATGAAGGAAAACGTGTCCGATAGGTTCCGCTTCCGGCGGCCACATGGGGCTTCTCGGCCAAGCGGTGCGGGTTTGGCATACGGCGCACAGGCGCCCGCTTCCGGCACCGAGGCCGTGCCGACCCCTGCGGTTTTCGGGGCAAGCCGGCTGGTCAGGAGGGACGGACCCAGCGGGGTTCCGGATAGATGAATCTCAAGCGCTTGTACCGCGGGCCGTGGCTGTGGATCGTGGCCATCGGCCTGTTGATGATCGCCGTTTTCCAGTTCACCGGACTGGGCTCCGGCACGGAGCCGGAGAAAGTCGACACCTCCAGGGTCTTCGACCTGATCGCCCAGGACAAGGTCGACAACGCGAGGCTGATCGACAAGGAACAGCGGATCGAGCTGACCACCACCGGCGGCGAGGTCTACGAGGCTTACTGGGTCGCCGGGCAGGGCGACGAGATCGCGCAGCGGCTCGAGAACCTCCAAGAGGACGGGAACCTCAAGTCCTACGACATCGAGGTCCCGCAGGACAGCATGTTCGTGTCGCTGCTGTTCAGCTTCCTGCCGCTGATCATCATCATCGCCATCTTCCTGTTCATCATGAACCAGATGCAGGGCGGCGGCGGCCGGGTGATGAACTTCGGCAAGTCCAAGGCCAAGCTGATCACCAAGGACACTCCCAAGAGCACCTTCGCCGACGTCGCGGGCGCCGACGAGGCCATCGAGGAACTGCACGAGATCCGGGACTTCCTGCAGAACCCCTCCAAGTTCCAGTCGATGGGCGCGAAGATCCCCAAGGGCGTGCTGCTCTTCGGTCCGCCCGGCACCGGTAAGACGCTGCTCGCCCGAGCCGTCGCCGGCGAGGCGGGCGTGCCCTTCTACTCCATCTCGGGGTCCGACTTCGTCGAGATGTTCGTCGGCGTCGGCGCCTCCCGGGTGCGCGACCTGTTCGAGCAGGCCAAGGCCAACGCGCCCGCCATCATCTTCGTCGACGAGATCGACGCCGTCGGGCGCCACCGCGGCGCCGGCATGGGCGGCGGCCACGACGAGCGCGAGCAGACGCTGAACCAGATGCTCGTCGAGATGGACGGGTTCGACATCAAGGGCGGCGTCATCCTGATCGCCGCCACCAACCGGCCCGACATCCTCGACCCCGCGCTGCTGCGCCCGGGCCGCTTCGACCGCCAGATCGTCGTGGACCGCCCCGACATGGAGGGCCGCAAGGGCATCCTGGAGGTCCACGTCAAGGGCAAGCCGATCGCCGACGACGTCGACCTCGACGTCATCGCGCGCCGCACGTCGGGCATGACGGGCGCCGATCTGTCCAACGTCGTCAACGAGGGCGCACTGCTGTCGGCCCGCGCCGGCCGCAACGTCATCGACATGGCGACCCTGGAAGAGGCGATCGACCGCGTGATGGCGGGTCCCGAGCGCAAGACCCGGGTCATGGCCGACGCCGAGAAGAAGATGATCGCCTACCACGAGGGCGGCCACGCCCTGGTCGGCCATGCCCTGCCGCACGCCGACCCGGTGCACAAGATCACCATCCTGCCGCGCGGCCGCGCGCTGGGCTACACCATGTCCGTGCCGACGGAGGACAAGTTCCTCACCTCGCGCTCGGAGATGATGGACCAGCTCGCCATGATGCTGGGCGGGCGCGCCGCCGAGGAGATGGTCTTCCACGAGCCCACCACGGGTGCGGCCAACGACATCGACAAGGCCACCAGTCTGGCCCGCAACATGGTCACCGAGTACGGCATGAGCGAGCGGCTGGGCGCCCGCAAGTTCGGCAGCGGCAACACCGAGCCGTTCCTGGGCCGCGAGATGTCCCACTCGCGCGAGTACTCCGAGGAGATCGCCTCGGTGATCGACGAGGAGGTGCGCCGCCTCATCGAGTCGGCCCACGACGAGGCCTGGGACATCCTGGTCGAGTACCGCCATGTCCTCGACGACCTGGTGCTGCATCTGCTGGACAAGGAGACCCTGTCGCGGGAGGAGGTCCTGGAGATCTTCTCGCCGGTGACCAAGCGGCCCTCGCGCGGCTCCTTCACCGGCTACGGCAAGCGCCAGCCCTCGTCGCGCCCGCCCGTGAAGACGCCCAAGGAGCTGGCCCTGCTGGGCCCGCGCGACCTGGACGAGCTGTCCTCCGGCAACGGCCAGGGCGGCTACTCCGGCGGCGAGCCCTGGGGCGAGTCCGACCGCCGGGGCGAGCAGGCCGAGGGCGGCCCCTCCGGCGGGGTGAACGGCACCGGGCGGCAGCCGGGTGAGTCCGACGACTCCGGGGACCAGGCGTGAGCGCTGAAGGACCCGAGCCCGACACCGACATCCCGCTGGTCGTGCCGGGGCACCACGCGGTCGACCATGCGCGCATCGAGAAGGCGGTCCGGGAGATCCTGCTGGCCATCGGCGAGGACCCGGACCGCGACGGCCTGCGCGACACCCCCGCCCGGGTCGCCCGGGCCTACGAGGAGCAGTTCGCCGGACTGGGCCAGGAGCCCGAGGACGTGCTGACCACGGTGTTCGAGGCGGGCCACGAGGAGATGGTGCTCGTCCGCGACATCGAGCTGTACTCCACCTGCGAACACCACCTCGTGCCCTTCTACGGCAGCGCGCACGTCGGCTACATCCCCAACAGCAAGGGCCAGATCACCGGGCTGTCCAAGATCGCCCGGCTGGTCGACGTCTACGCCCGCCGCCCGCAGGTGCAGGAGCGGCTGACCACTCAGGTCGCCGACGGCATCATGCGCCACCTGGATCCGCGGGGCGTGATCGTGGTGATCGAGGCCGAGCACCTGTGCATGACGATGCGCGGGGTGCGCAAGCCGGGCGCGAAGACGGTCACCTCGGCGGTGCGCGGCGACTTCCGCAACCGCGACCGCACCCGCGCCGAGGCGATGAGCCTGATCCTGGGCAACCACTAGCGCTGCCGGATCCGGCACGCGGGAGGCTCCGGCGCCTGCGGCCGTGCACGCCTGGCACCCCCGCGGCGGCGGCTCGCCCGGGCATGATCGATCGCAGGTCGGGTCGCCCCCGGAGCCGGGGTTCTCGTAGGCTGATCGCAGGATCCGCCCGTCGGCCGCGGCGGCCCAGGAACGTGAGGGGAAGAGACGATCACGGCTATCGAAGCGAACGGGTCCGAGCCGAGGGAGGGCGCCGGAACCGGCCCCGCCCCGCTCCCTTCGGGCCGGGACCTCCCCGGCCTTCCGGTCCGGCAGCGATGCCTGGTCATGGGCGTCGTCAACGTCACCCCCGACTCCTTCTCCGACGGCGGCGCCTGGTTCGACACCGCCAAGGCGATCGAGCACGGCGTCCGCCTCGCCGAGGAGGGCGCCGACATCGTCGACGTCGGCGGGGAGTCCACCCGGCCCGGCGCCCAGCGCGTCTCCCGCGAGGAGGAGCTGCGCCGCGTGGGGCCGGTGGTACGGGAGCTCTCCCGGCAGGGCATCGCCGTCAGCGTCGACACCATGCGCGCCGAGGTCGCCGCCCACGCGGTGGAGGCGGGGGCGCGGCTGGTCAACGACGTCAGCGGCGGGCTCGCCGACCCCGCCATGGCGCGCCTGCTCGCCAAGACCGGCGTGGCCTACGTGCTGATGCACTGGCGCGGGCACAGCCACCTCATGCAGGACCGCGCGCGCTATGCGGACGTGGTCGGCGAGGTCCACGACGAGCTGCGCGACCGCATGGCGGCCATGGTCGACGAAGGCGTCGACCCGGGCCAGATCGTCCTCGACCCCGGGCTGGGGTTCTCCAAGCTCCCCGAACGCGCCCACAACTGGGCCCTGCTCGCCCATCTGGACCGATTCAACGACTTGGGGCGTCCACTCTTGATCGCAGGTTCCCGCAAGCGCTTCCTCGGCCGGCTGCTCAGCGACGCCGACGGCAATCCCCGCGACTTCACCGGCTGCGACGACGCCACGGTCGCGCTGACCACGCTCTCCGCGGCCAACGGCGCCTGGTGCGTGCGGGTGCACGACGTGCGGCCCAACGCCGATGCGGTGCGGGTCGCCGCGGCGTGGCTGTCCGGCGGCTCCCGACTCGACGAAGGGCGCGGCGAACTCATCGGCCGGAGCGGCGTGTGAAGTCCCGCCAGGAGGTCATGGAGCGCGTGGCCGAAGCCAACGCGCAGTTCTACGGCGCCATCGAGAACGGCGACATCGACCTGATGCGCCGCGTGTGGGCCGAGGAGGACGAGGCCCCCGACCTGGTCTGCGTCAACCCGGGCTGGCCGCTGCTGCGCGGCCGCGCCGAGATCATGCGCGCCTGGGCGCTGATCATGGCCAACGTCCCCTACATCCAGTACGTGCTCACCGAGACCCACATCGGCGTCAGCGGCGAGGTGGCCATGGTCACCTGCGAGGAGAACGTGCTCACCGCCGAGGAGGACAACCCCGGATTCGTCGCGGGCGGCCAGGTGGTGACCACGAACATGTTCGTGCGCACTCCCGAGGGCTGGCGGCTGTGGTCGCACCACGCCTCGCCGGTCCTGCTCGACGACGACGAGGACGGCGGCGAGCCGGACGGGGACGTGGTGTGACCGCGGAGCTGGACCGCATCCGGTTGACCGGCCTGCGCGCCCGCGGCTATCACGGGGTGCTGGAGCACGAGCGGCGCGACGGCCAGGAGTTCGTCGTCGACGCCGTGCTCGCGCTGGACCTGCGGGCCGCCGGGCGCAGCGACGACCTCGCCGAGACGGTGCACTACGGCGAGCTCGCCGATCGCCTGGTGGCCGTGGTCGAGGGGGATCCGGTCCGGCTGATCGAGACACTGGCCGAGCGGCTGGCGGCGGTGTGCCTGGCCGAGCGGCGCGTGCGCCTGGTCGAGGTGACCGTGCACAAGCCCCAGGCGCCGATCCCGCACGCCTTCGACGACGTGTCCGTCACGATCGTTCGCGGCAGCGGGTGATCGGATGAGGCGCGCCGAGCCGCCGGCGGGGGCGGCCCCGTTCGGCGGGCGCCGCCCGAGGTACCCGAGAGGCCGAGGGGGTGGGCGATGAACGGACTGATTCCGCCGCGGCGGGTGGTACTTTCCCTGGGCAGCAACGTGGGCGACCGCATGGGGGCGCTGCAGGGCGCCGTGGACGGGCTGTTCGACGCGCCCGGCCTGGACCCGGTGTCGCTGTCGCCGGTCTACGAGACCGCGCCCGTGGGCGGACCCGAGCAGGGTCCGTTCCTCAACGCCGTGGTGACCGCCGATACCCGGATGCCCGCCGACGTGCTGCTGGAGCGGGCGCAGTCGGTGGAGGAGGCGCTGGGACGCGTGCGCGACGTGCGGTGGGGGCCGCGGACCCTGGACGTGGACATCATCGCGGTCGAAGGGGAGCGCAGCGACGACCCGCGGCTCACCCTTCCGCACCCGCGCGCCCACGAGCGGGCGTTCGTGCTGCGGCCCTGGTCCGACGTCGACCCCGGTGCCGAGATCCCCGGGCGCGGCGCGGTGCGCGAACTGCTCGCCGGCCTCGCGGACCAGGAGCTGCGCCGCCGTGACGATCTGGTGCTGCGCGTCTGAGCACCGGGCCGCCGAGCTCTTCGAGCGAGGTCTGTTGAGGTTGTGAGGACTGTGTACGACGACAACGAGGACCGGCCCGAGGACTCCGGCGGCGCCGGAGGCGGTGCGGAGGGCGGTGAGGGCCGCGTCCGGCCGACCGGGTGGCGGATGCCGCTGGTGATCGCCCTGGTGGCGGGCGTGGTGGCCTACCTGGTGATCGACCGGGTCTACGGCGGCATCCCGATGCTGCCCTGGAGCGCGATCCCCACTCTGCTGCTGCTCGCGGCCGCCGAGGTGATCGCGGCCGTGCAGACCCGGCGCCGGATCCGGCGGATGCCGGGGACCGTGCCGATCGAGCCGCTGAGCGCCGCCCGGCTGGTGGCGCTGGCCAAGGCCAGCGTGCTGTTCGCGGCGGTGGCCGCGGGCGGCTTCGCCGGGATGCTGGCCGCTCTGCTGGACCGGCTGCACGCCGTGGACGCCCGCACCGACGCCTTCACCGCGGGCGGGACGCTGCTGTCGGCGCTGGTGCTGCTGGCCGCCGCGCTCTTCCTGGAGTACTCCTGCCGCGTTCCCGGCGATGAGGATCCGCACGGCCCCAGGACGACGTGACCGCACCGGCCCCGCGCGCCGCCGGACCGTCCGGCCGCAGCCGCGCCACGGGCGGTTTCCGGCCGCGTGGGCGGCACGCCGGGAACGTCGGGAAAGCCGGTGCCGTGGCCGGGTTCGTCCGACCCTGTGCGCGGCGGCGCCGCGGAGTGGCATCGGGATGATTGACTGGAATCGTGGACTTTGCCGCGTCTGAGCCAGTCTCTCAGCAAGCCGCGTCCGGCCCGGGGGAGGACGGGGGGCAGCAGGCCCACCAGGGCGCGTCGCCGGCCGGTGCACCGAGCGGCCGCGGGGAGCGCGCCGCCCGGATTGACGCCGCCTTCGCCGCGCCGGCGGGCACGTCCTGGACCCGCGTCTCCCCGGCCCTGACCTGGTACCGCAGGCTGGTCATGCTCGCCGTGCTCGTGCCCGTGCTGCTGCTGGGCGGAGCCGGGCTGTGGGTGATCGGCTGGCCGTGGGCGATCGCCTGGGCCGTCCTGCTCACCGCAGTCGGCGCCGCGGGGTGGTGGGCCGCCCGCGCCGTGCGCGGCAGCTGGGGCTATGCCGAAGGCGAGACCGACCTCTACTTGACCTACGGACTGATCACCCGCCAGCTCGTGGTGATCCCCTACGGCCGGATGCAGGTCGTCGACGTCACCTCCGATCTGCTGGAGCAGGCGCTGGGCATGGCCACGGTGCAGGTGCGCACGGCGGCCACGACCGCCGACACCCGCATCCCGGGCCTGCGCCTGGACGACGCCGTGCAGCTGCGCGACCGACTGGCGGCGCGCAGCGAGACCTTCTCTACGGGGCTGTGATCCGTGAGCGACGCCGACCGCACCGAGTCCGGCCCGGGCGCCGGCGAGCCCTTCCGCGACGACCGCCGGCCGGGTGCCGAGGAGCCGCGCCGGCCGGCGGCTCCGCACCGGACCGAGTCCGACCCCGCCTACCCGGCCGAGGACTGGTTCGGCCCCGCGGCGGCACCCGAGCCCGGCGGTGCTGAGAGCCGGGAGAGCGGCCCCGGCGCCGAGCGCGGGCGGGGAAGCGGGCGCCGGTCCGCTGAGGAGGACGAGCAGGGCGGCGCTGGCTCTCGGGAGGAGGCGGCGCCCGATCTGCGGGCGGAGCCGGGCGTCCCCGCTGATCCGGGGGAGCGCGCCGGCGCCGCTGCGGCCCGACCGGCCGAGCCCTCGCGGGCTGAGCCGGAGCGGGGCGCCGCGGGTGCCGAGGAGGACGCGCCCGGGATCGGCGGTGCTGAGGGCGCGGCGAGCGATCCGGGTGCGGAGCGGGGGCCGGGGAGTGAGCGCCGGTCCGCCGCCGAGGAGGCTGGACGGGGAGTCGGCGTCATGGGTTCCCCGGCAGAAGCACGGCGGGATCCGGCGGCGGGTTCGGGCAGTGCTGTCCCGGCTTCTGCGGAGCCGGGGGAGGAGGCACGGCCCGCTGCTGCCGGGGAGCCGGCCGGTGAGGCTGGAGCGGAGCGGTCCGAGACCCCGCAGGCGGGGCCTGAGCGGCCTGACGCGGGTGCCGAGGAGGACGCGCCCCCAGCCGAGCCGGGCGACCCGGCTGCGCCGTTCGAACCCGTCGAACCGCCCCGGATGGAGCACCCCGGCGATGCGGGTTCGGGGCGGGATGCCGGGGGCGGTGCCCAGCCGCATTCCGGCACCGATCACGATGACGGCGACGGCGACGGCGACGACTGGGCCTTCGAACACCCCTCACCGCGGCCGGCGCCCGCACTGCGCCCTGTGACGGCGCCCACCGACACCCACCGCTCGGAGCAGGTCGCGCCCCCGCCGGCCGCGGACCGCCCCTACTACGCCCCTCCGGGCGAGGCGCACGACGCCCGCACCGGGGCGCACCCGGCGGAGACCGGGAGCGCCCCCGGTGCGCCCGCGGCCGCCCGCCCCGGCGACGGCGGGGATCTGGCGCCCGGCGAGCCCGGAGAGTCCGGCGGCCCTGGCGGCCTCGGCGAGCCCGGCGCCGACCGCGCCAGCGCCGATCGGGCCCACGGCCGCGACGGCGGCCGCACTCGCCAGGCCGGCGGGCGGACCGCGGGAGACGCCGACGCGGCGGAGCGCGACGCCGGCACCGGCGGTGCGGACCGCACCCCGCCCGCCGACGCGAGTGAGGACGACCGCGGTATCGGCGACGACGGAACCGAAGGCGTGCGGATCATCGGCACGGACCCGGCGGGCGTCCCCGTCGAGGAATCGGCCGGAACGCCCGCCGGCTCAGCGAAGCGGCGCGGCGTCCCCAGGTTCGCGCCCGCGCCCGGCGCACCGCCCGTCACCGGCCCGCCCCCGAGTGCTCCAAGGCCGCCCGCCCATGCACCGGCGCAGGAATGGGCGCGGCCGCCGGCGCCCGGACCCGACCACCGCGAGCCGCCGGCACCGCACCAGGGCCCCGGCCGCGGCGGGCCGTCAGGCATGCAGCCCCGACCCCCGGCCGGCGGGCAGCCCGGTCCCCGTCCGCTCCCCGGACCGCCGCCGGGCGGGCACGCCGCCGCCGGACCGGCGCCGGCCGGGCACACATATCCGCCCGGCCCCGGAGCCGCGGCCCCCGGCGGCCCGCCCGGCCCCGTCCGCTCGGTGGGCGGGAACGTGCGCTTCCTGCCGCCCACGCTGGAGGCCCCGCCCGCGCCCGCGGGCCAGGGGTCGCCGGAGCCCCCGTCCGGGCCGGCGAAACCGAGCGAACCCGACATCGCCCGCGGCGCGCACCGCACCCACTGGGCCTCCGTGCCCCTCCAGGTCCTCCTGGTGGTCGTCGTCTTCCTGGCCCTGCCCGGGACGCTGCTCGTGCAGTTCGGGCTGGCCTGGGTGCTGCTGATGACGCTTGCGGTCGCCTGCGGCGCCGTCGCCTTCACGCTGCTGGCCTGGTGGAACTCCTCCTTCGGGTTGCGCGAGGACCACCTCGTGGTCCACTCGGGTCTGCTGCGCCGGTCCTCGCGGGAGATTCCGCTCAGCCGCCTGCAGGCCGTGGACGTCGTCCGGCCGCTGCTGATGCAGATCCTGGGGCTGGCCGAGCTCCGGGTGGAGCTGGCCGGAGGGGATTCCAGCGAGATCCGGCTGCGCTATCTCACCTGGGGCCGGGCCGAGCGGCTGCGGGCGGCGCTGCTCGCGCACGCGGCCGGGCTGGCGGGGTCCACCCCGGAGGCCCCGGAATGGCGGTTCTACCGGCTGCCGTTCGGCCTGCTGCTGGGCGCGCTGGCGTTCCGGCTGCCCGTGCTCGGCAGCGTGATGCTGTTCGTGCTGCTCATCGCGGCCGGGGCCGCTGTGGTCAGCGCTTCCGGCGTGTTCGAGGCCGGGGTCCTCGGCGGTGCCGTGCCGCTGCTGCTGGGGCTGATGCGCGGCTTCTTGGGCCCCCTGCTGCGCTACACCGACTTCTACGCGTCGCTGTCGCCGGACGGGCTGCGGCTGCGCTACGGCGTCTTCCAGGCGCGCATGCAGACCGTGCCGCCGGGGCGGGTGCAGGCCGTCCGCATCGTCGAGCCGCTGCTGTGGCGGGCGCTGGGGGTGGTGCGCGTCGAGGCCAACGTCGCCGGCTACGTCGGCGAGCGGCAGATGGACTCCTCCACCCTGCTGCCCGTGGTCCCGCGGCGGCTCGCCTATCTGCTCGTCAGCGAGCTGTTCCCGGGCACCGACGTGTCGCGCATGCCCATGCATCCGGCCGGCAGCGGGCGCGCCGCCGACGGCGCCCTGGGCGTGGACGAGCATCTGTTCGTCATCCGCCGCGGGCTGGTGTGCCAGGTGACCGAGATCGTCCCGCACACCCGGACGCAGAGCATCAAGCTGACCGCCGGACCGCTTAGCCGACGGCGCGGGGTGGCGACGGTCGAGGCCGACACGCCGCCCGGACCGATCCGGGCGCGGGCGGCGGGCCGCGAGATCGCGGAGGCGCGCCGGATCGTCGACGGGACGGCCCGCTACGGACACGCGGCCCGCCGCGCGAACGCCGGGCCCGAACGCTGGGCGACACGCAGCGAGGTCCCTCCTGCGGACTTCGGCTAGAACCGCTGCCGTTGGGTCGGCGAGGGCGGTGGGGGGCTGGGTCGGCGATCATCGGTTGCCGGCGGCGGGTGGCGGGTCCCCCGACGGGGCGGCGACGGCCCGGAGGGCTCAGCACGCGCGGATCGGTTCGGGTGGGCGCCGGTGGCGGCGGGCAACGGGGGCGGCGGGGGTCCGGGTCGGCGGTCACCGGCTGAGGTCGGCGTATGGATGATCACCCGGCGAGGCGGCGACGGCGGCGGTGGGCTGGGCCCGCGCGGATCGGTCCGGGTGGGCGCCGGTGGCGGCGGGCGACGGGGGCGGCGAGGGCGGTGCGGGGTTGGGCCTGCGGGGATCGGTTCGGGTGCCCGCCGGTGGCGCGTGCGACGAGGGGCGGCGGGGGTTCGGGCTGTGCGGTCACCGGCTGAGGTCGGCGCATGGCCGATCACCCGACGAAGCGGCGAGGGCGGTGCGGGGTTGGGCCTGCGGGGATCGGTTCGGGTGCTCTCCGGTTGGGCGTGCGACGGGAGGCGGCGAGGACGGCGGATGGCTGGGCCGGGCGGTCACCGGTTGCTGGCGGCGGGTGGCGGGTCGCCCGACGAGGGCGGCGACGACGGCGCGGGGGTGAGCCCGCGCCCATCGGTACGGGTGCCCGCCGGTTGTGCGTGCGACGAGAGCGGCGAGCACGGCGCGGGTTCGGGTCGGCGATCATCGGTTGCTGCCCTCGGATAGCCGGCCACCCGACGAAGCGGCGACGGCAGCGGTGGACTGGGCTCGCGCGGATCGGTTCAGGTGTCCGCCGGTGGCGGTGGGCATCGGGGGCGGCGACGGCCGACGGGGGCTGGGCCGGGCGGTCACCGGTTGCCGGCGGCGGGTGGCGGGTCGCCCAACGGGGCGGCGCGCCCGGGTGGCGTTCCGGGGCGCCTCGTCCACTCGCACATCCGGACCGGAACCCCGAATGCCCCCTTTAATTTAACTCGTTCCCGCATCGGTCGCGTCGAGGGTGTCGGTGGGGCCACACTCGGCGCCGAAAGTGACACTGGCGACACCCTCGACGCGGAAGCCGGGCACGGAAACCCGACATTCGGCGTTTTCGGGGCGGCGATGGGGTGACGAGAAGCGCCGCGCGATCGCCCGGGCGGGGTCCGGCCGCGCGGAGGGCCGCCCGCGGCGTCGAATCCTCCCGCGATGTCCGGTATGCGGGGGCGCCGGAGCGGCCCGCACGACCCGGATCGACGATGATCATGGCGTTTGGACCGGGGATCCGCGCCGAAACCGCTCCAAACGCGCACCTCGTGGCGCGCCGGCCGCCTCCACCCCCCGCCATAGGCGGGCATTCCGGGCAGAACACCCCGGTTTTCTTCCGCATCCCGGAAGACCCGGGGTTACGGTGCGCCGCGCAGCAACACCGCGCGCCATCGGCGGGCATCGTCGACCCGCGCAAGGCGAAATGCCCGAAATGTCCCTGTCCAGACCGTGTCCAGGAGCGGGAGGGGCCGCTTTGCAGGAACCCGCCGGGCACCCCCTGGGGCGGTCACCATCGGGGCTGCGGCAATGGGTGCGCTTCGCGTAGCGCGGTCACAGCTTGCCGCCGAGCGCACGCAGCCCGTCCCAGGTGGAGCCGTGCCACCGGTGGCGGGCCTCCGGCGCAAAGGTGGGCCGTGCGCTCGGCGGCAAGCTGGCGCACCGCGCTTCGCGCATCACAGCCCCATTGCCGCAACCTCCTGTGGTGACCGACTCCTTGAACACGACGTAGGCGGCCTCTACCGCCGCCCGTCGCTGCCCGCGTCGGGCGGCCCGCCGTCCGCCGCCGGCAACCGGTGATCGCTCGGCCCAGCCGTCGTCGGCCGTCGCTGCCCCCCGCCGCCAGCCCAACCGGCGGGCACCGGAACCGATCCGCGCGGGCCCAACCCCGCGTCGACCTCGCCGCCCCGTCGGGCGAGCAACCGGCGGACACGCGAACCGATGACCGCCGGCCCCGGCCCGCCGTCGGCCGTCGCCGCCCCCGTCGCCCACCGTCACCGGCGGGCACCGGGTCCGGTTCGTGCGGGGCCAACCCCGCACCGCCCTCGCCGCCCCCATTGCTTCCCGTCACTGGCGCCCACCCGAAACGATCCGCGCGGGCTGGACCCCGAGCACCGGAACCGGGGCGGGTGCACCAGACCGAGGCGGGTGCGCCAGGTCGCCGCAAGATGGTCGGTGTCAGCAGTGTGATGTGTGTCACCAGTGGGACGAACGGGGGCTGCTCAAGCCGGTGGTTCGTGGGGGAATGTCCGGACAATCGGCGCCACAGTATGTGCCTGAATGATTGCAGTGAGTTATTCACATTCGTCGAGTTGGCCGAAAAACGGGACGCGGCCGCCGGTGTGTGGCTAGATTGGTCGACGAACGCGATGTGTAATCGTGTTCTCACGCACAGTCGAGCAAGCTGGGCGGTGACCTCCGCCCGGCCTGGATAAGGGGAATCCACGTGCTGAAGAAGACCCTGGTCGCAAGTGCCCTCACCGCAGCCGCGGCCGGTGCGATCCTCGCGAGCGCGCCGAGTGCCTCCGCCGACGACGACATCACCACGTCGGGCAACGGCTCGATCCTCGGGGGCAACCAGATCGTCGCCGACCTGAACGTCCCGGTGAACGTCTGCGGCAACGGCATCGGCATCCTCGGCAACGGCGGAGGGGCCTGCCACAAGTCCGGCGCGATGGTCTGGGAGTAGCACTCTCCCGGGCTTCCGCGCAGCGGGAGCACACCCACCGAGCGCCGGCGCCGCCCCCCGGGCGGCGCCGGCGTCATGCTGCGGGGCGCCGTGGACGCGCGGGGCTCGGCGGTAAGTAAGCTGGCCGCGCAGAAGTCCGGTACCCCGGTGGACTGGAACGAGGTGCGATGCAGCAGGCGGAGAACACCCAGCGGCCTGCCCGGCTGGATATCGGCGTCGTCGGCGCCGGCCGGGTGGGGTCGGTGCTGGGTGCGGCGCTGGAGCGGGCCGGCCACCGCGTCGTGGCCGCCTCGGCGGTCTCCGAACGCTCGCGCGAGCGCGCGGCCCAGCGGCTGCCCTCGGCCCGCATCGCCGAGCCGGCCGACGTGGTCGCCGCCTGTGACCTGGTCCTGCTCACCGTGCCCGACGACGCCCTCGAACCGCTCGTGCGCGGACTCGTCGACACCGGCGCCGACGTCAACGGCACCTTCCTGGTCCACACCAGCGGAGCCCACGGCTACCACGCCCTCGCGCCGGCCACCGCCGCCGGCGGGCTGCCCCTGGCCCTGCACCCGGTCATGACCTTCACCGGGCGCGACGAGGACATCGACAGGCTGGCCAGCTGCTCGTTCGGCGTCACGGCCCCCGAGACCCTGCGGCCCATCGCCGAGGCGCTCGTCGTCGAGATGGGCGCCGAGCCCGTGTGGATCGCCGAGGAGCACCGCACCCTCTACCACACGGCCCTGGCCGGGGGCGCCAACCACCTCGTGACGCTGGTGGCCGAGAGCGCGTCCCTGCTGCGCGCCGCCGGTGTGGAGCACCCTGCGCGCATGCTCGGACCGCTGCTGGGAGCGGCACTGGACAACGGGCTGCGGCTGGGCATGGACGGCCTCAGCGGCCCGGTCCTGCGCGGCGACACCGAGACCGTGGCCGCCCACATCGGCGAACTGCGCCGGCACTCGCCCGAGAGCGTCTCCGCCTACGTCGCCCTGGCCAGGCTGACCGCCGATCGCGCGCTGGAAGCCGGACTGCTCAAGCCCCACGACGCCGAACGCCTGCTGGACGTCCTCCAGGCGTGAGCGATCCCCCGCCGACCAGGGAGACACCCCCATGATCGACCGCACCCAAACGCCGCGGACCGCGCCCGCGCTCGCCCGCACCCCCGAGGAGCTGGCGCACCTGCGCTTGGAGCTGGGGGGCCGCGTGGCGCTCGTGCCCACCATGGGCGCCCTGCACGACGGGCACCGCGCCCTGATGGCCACGGCCCGCGAGCAGGCCGACGCCTTCGTCGTCAGCGTCTTCGTCAACCCGCTGCAGTTCGGCCCCGGCGAGGACTACGAGCGCTACCCGCGCGATCTCGACGCCGACATGGCCGTGTGCGCCGAGGAGGGCGCCGCCCTGGTCTTCGCGCCCAGCGTGGAGGACATGTACCCCGGGGAGCAGATCGTGCGGATCGACCCGGGCGCGATGGGCCGGGTGCTGGAGGGCGAGTTCCGCCCGGGCTTCTTCAGCGGTGTCCTCACGGTGGTCAACAAGCTGTTCAACCTCGTCCGGCCGGACGTCGCCGTGTTCGGGCAGAAGGACGCCCAGCAGCTGGCGCTGGTGCGGCGGATGGCGCGCGACCTGAACATGCCCGTCGCCATCGCCGCCGCCCCCACCATGCGCGACCCCGACAACCTCGCCTCCTCCAGCCGCAACGCCTACCTCGCCCCCGAGGAGCGCCGGAGCGCCCTGGCCCTGTCCCGCGCGCTGCTGTCGGGGGCGGACGCCTCGGTCACCGGGCCGGTCGGTATTCTCAGTGCGGCCCGCGCCGTCCTCGACGAAGCCGCCGCGGGCGACCCACCGGTCACCGTGGACTACCTGTCCCTGGTCGACGCGAACACCTTCGCGGAGGTCCCCGGCGACTTCCGCGGGGACGCCGTGCTGCTGGTGGCGGCCCGCGTCGGGCAGACGCGGCTGATCGACAACGTGCCGCTCACCCTGTGAGCCCCGGGTCCGCCACGCGGGCGGCGGGCGGCGGCACCGGGACGAAGGAGGATCCGCGGTGTCGGACACGCCACTGGAACTGCCGCGCAGGCTGACCGCGCCGGACCCGGGCTGGACGGCCTCGGCCGACGTCGTGGTGGTCGGCTCCGGAATCGCCGGCCTGAGCACCGCACTGCGCTACACCGAGCTGGCTCCGCACGGCCGCGTGGTGCTGGTCACCAAGGACCTCCTGTCCACGGGTTCGACCCGCTGGGCCCAGGGCGGGATCGCCGCCGTGACCGACCCGGCCGACGCGCCGCTGGCGCACATGGTCGACACGGTCGTGGCCGGGCGCGAGCTGTGCGACCCGGCCGCCGTGCGCGCGCTGGTGACCGCCGGTCCCCGGGCCCTGCGCTGGCTGGTGGAGCGCGGCACGGCCTTCGACCGCGCGGCCGACGGACGGCTGGAACTCACCCGTGAGGGCGGCCACCGCGCCCGCCGCATCGCCCACGCCGGCGGCGACGCCACCGGCGCCGAGATCGAGCGCGCCCTGGTCCACGCCGTCACCGACGACCCGCGGATCGAGGTGATGGAGCACGCCTTCGCCCCCGACCTGCTGACGGCCCGCCCCGCCGGGGCGGGTGGCGCACCGGCCGCGGCCGGCGTCACCGTCCACGTCATCGGCGAGGGCGAGCGCGGCGGCGTGGGCCGGGTGCGGGCGCGGGCCGTCGTGCTCGCCACCGGCGGACTCGGGCAGGTCTTCGCCTCCACCACCAACCCCGAGGTCTCCACCGGCGACGGCCTGGCCCTGGGCCTGCGCGCCGGAGCGGTCGCCGAGGACCTGGAGTTCGTGCAGTTCCACCCGACGGTGCTGTGGCTGGGCGCCGACGCGCGCGGCCAGCAGCCGCTGATCTCGGAGGCCGTGCGCGGCGAGGGCGCCTTCCTCGTCGACACCCGCGGGCACCGCTTCATGCGCGACCGCCACGAGCTGGGCGACCTCGCCCCCCGCGACGTCGTCGCCCAGGGAGCCGCCGAGGCGATGGCCCGCACCGGCGCCGACCACGTGCTGCTGGACGCCCGCCACTTCGGCGCCGCGATGTGGGAGGAGCGCTTCCCCACCATCCTCGCCTCCTGCCGCAAGCACGGCATCGACCCGGTGACCGACCTGCTGCCGGTGGCGCCCGCGGCCCACTACGCCTCCGGCGGACTGCGCACCGACCTGCGGGGGCGCACCGGCATCAGCGGGCTGTACGCGGTCGGCGAGGTCGCGCGCACGGGCGTGCACGGCGCGAACCGGCTGGCCTCCAACTCCCTGCTGGAAAGCGTGGTCTTCGCCCACCGCGCCGCCGAGGACCTGGCCGAGCGCACCGGCGAGGAGTCGGCCGAGCCGCTGGCCACCGCCCCGGCCGCAGCGGCCCCCGAGGGCCGCGGCGGGCTGGTGGCGCCCGCCAACGTTGCGCGGATCCGCGGCGTGATGTCGCGCTTCGCGGGTGTGGCGCGCGACGAGGCGGGCCTGCGCGCCGCGCTGGGCGAGCTCGCCGAGGTCGCCGCCGACCCCGCCAACGATGCGGCCGTGCCCGGCACCGCCGCCTGGGAGGCCGCCAACCTGCTGACCGTGGCCGCCACCCTGGTCCGGGCCGCGCTGGTACGGGTCCGGGCCGACGCCCCGCTCGCGGAGTCCGGCCGTGCGGCCCCCGGCCCGGCCCGGGTGAACGTGCGCGTGGGGCTCGGCGTCGAACCCGAGGCGGTCGCGATCGAACCCGACCCGCTCTCCGGTCCGCTCGGCGGCGAACTCGACAGGGCCGCGCGCTCTGGCGGGCACCGCGGCGGCGGAGCGGCCGGGGTGCTGGAGCGGGTGCGCACCGCGCTGCGGGAGGACCTGAGCCTGCCCTCGGGCGGGCAGGGCACCGACGTCACGACCGTCGCGACGATCCCGGCCGCTCAGCTGCGCACCGCCGACGTGGTGGCGCGCGCCGACGGCGTCGTGGCGGGGATTCCCGTCGCCGAGCTGGTCTTCGCCGAGGTGACGGGCGGCGTCATGGAGGTGGAGCGGCGCGCCGCCGACGGCGACCGCGTCTCGCGCGGCGACGTGCTGATGAGCATCACCGCCCGCACCCGCGACCTGCTCACCGCCGAGCGGACCGCGCTGAACCTGCTCACCCACCTCTCCGGAATCGCCACCGCCACCGCGGCCTGGGTCGCTGCGACGGCGGGCACGGGCGCGCGCGTCCGCGACAGCCGCAAGACGCACCCGGGCCTGCGCGCGCTGGAGAAGTACGCGGTGCGCTGCGGCGGCGGGACCAACCACCGCTTCGGGCTGGCCGACGCCGCGCTGATCAAGGACAACCACGTGCTGGCCGCCGGCGGCGTGGCCGAGGCCGTGCGCGCGGTGCGCACCGCGTTCCCCGGCGTCCCCCTGGAGGTGGAGGTCGACCGGATCGACCAGATCGAGCCGGCCGTATCCGCAGGTGCCGAGGAGATCCTGCTGGACAACTTCACCGTCGAGCAGCTGCGGGAGGCTGTGGCGCTGGTGGCCGGGCGCGCGCGGTTGGAGTCCAGCGGCGGGTTGCGGCTGGCCGACGCCGCCGCCGTCGCCGCCACCGGAGTGGACTTCCTGGCCGTGGGCGCACTGACACATTCCAGTCCGGCTCTGGACATCGCACTCGATCTTCGGGACATTCGCTGAGATCCTCCACAACTCACCAGGAGAGGCCCCAGATGCTCCTCGCGATCGACGTCGGCAACTCGCACACGGTTCTCGGGCTCTTCGACGACGAGCTGCTGGTCGAGCACTGGCGCGTCTCCACCGAGGCGCGCCGCACCGCCGACGAGTGGGCGGTGGTCCTGCACGGGCTCATCGGGGGCAGCTCCATCATCGGCAGCGGGGAGGTCCACGGCATCTCGCTGTGCTGCTCGGTGCCCTCGGTCCAGCACGAGATGCGCGAGATGTTCCGCCGCCACTTCGGCGACGTACCCGCCGTCATCGTCGAGCCGGGGGTGAAGACCGGCGTGCCGGTGCGCATGGACAACCCCAAGGAGGTCGGCAGCGACCGCATCGTCAACGCCCTGGCGGCGGTGCAGCAGTACGGCGGGCCGGCCGTGGTGGTCGACTTCGGCACCGCGACGACGTTCGACGCCGTCAGCGCCAAGGGGGAGTACGTCGGCGGTGCGATCGCCCCCGGCATCGACATCTCGGTGGAGGCGCTGTCGCGGCGCGGCGCCCAGCTGCACATGGTGGAGCTGGTCAAGCCGCGCTCGGTGGTGGCCAAGAACACCACCGAGGCGCTGCGCTCGGGGATCGTGTTCGGCTTCGCCGGCCAGGTCGACGGGATCGTCGACCGCATGGCCCAGGAGCTGACCGACGACGCCGACGACGTCACCGTGGTGGCGACCGGCGGTCTGGCGCCGATGGTGGTCGACGAGTGCGAGACGGTGGACGTGCACGAGCCCTGGCTCACCCTGATCGGCCTGCGCCTGGTCTATGAGCGCAACTCCTGACGGCCCGGCGCCGCCGTGCGTCGGGCCCACCCGTCCAGGGCCGATAGGATTCACTGCGTGAGCGAAGGACTGGACGAATCCTACGACGACCTGCCCGAACAGATGCGGGTCCGGCGGGAGAAGCTGGACCGCCTGCGCGCGGAGGGCATCGACCCCTTCCCGCTCGGGTTCCCCCGCACCACCACGGTCGGCGCGGTCCGCGACAAACACGGGGAGCTCACCCCCGATTCGGCCACGGGCGAGCGTGTGGGGATCGCCGGGCGCGTCATGCTCTACCGCACCGGCGGCAAGCTGTGCTTCGCCACGCTGCGCGACTCCACCGGCGACCTGCAGGTCATGCTGTCGCTGGACAAGCTGGGCGCCGACTCCTTGGCGGCCTGGAAGAGCGACGTCGATCTCGGCGACCACGTCGGCGTCGAGGGCGAGGTCATCACCTCCCGCCGAGGCGAGCTGTCGGTCATGGTCGACTCCTGGAAGCTGACGGCCAAGTGCCTGCGGCCGCTGCCGGAGAAGCACAAGGGCCTGACCGACCCCGAGGCGCGGGTGCGCCAGCGCTACGTCGACCTGATCGTCAACCCCGATGCGCGGGCGATGGTGCGCAGCCGCGCCGCCGCCATCCGCGCGCTGCGCGACGGCCTGCACGAGCGCGGATACACCGAGGTCGAGACCCCGATGCTGCAGCGGGTCCACGGCGGCGCCACGGCGCGCCCCTTCACCACCCACATCAACGCCTACGACCTGGACCTGTACCTGCGCATCGCGCCCGAGCTGTATCTGAAGCGGCTCGTGGTCGGGGGCATGGAGAAGGTCTTCGAGATCAACCGCAACTTCCGCAACGAGGGCGCGGACTCCACGCACAACCCCGAGTTCACGATGCTGGAGTTCTACCAGGCCTACGCCGACTACGACGTGATGGCACGCCTCACCCGCGAGCTGCTGCAAGAGGCGGTGCGCGCCGCGTTCGGCACCACGGTGGTCGAGCGGGGCGGCACGGAATACGACCTCGGCGGCACCTGGCCCGCGGTGCGCCTCTACGACGCGGTGTCCGAGGCGGTCGGCGAGGAGATCACGCCGCGCACGCCGCTGGAGTCGGTCCGCAAGGTCGCCGACGCCCGCGGCGTCGAGTGGAGCCCCGACTGGGGCCAGGGCAAGCTGGCCGAGCACCTCTTCGAGGAGCTGGTCGAGGACACCCTGCAGCAGCCCACCTTCGTGTGCGACTTCCCCCTGGAGACCAGTCCGCTGACCAGGCAGCACCGCGACGATCCGCTGGTCACCGAGAAGTGGGACCTGATCGGGTTCGGGATGGAGCTGGGCACCGGCTACTCCGAGCTGGTGGACCCGGTGGAGCAGCGGCGCCGGCTGACCGAGCAGTCGCTGATGGCCGCCGGGGGCGACCCCGAGGCGATGCAGCTGGACGAGGACTTCCTGCGCGCACTGGAGTACGGCATGCCGCCCACCGGCGGCGTGGGCGTGGGCGTGGACCGGCTGCTCATGGCGCTGACCGGGCGCAACATCCGCGAGACCATCCTCTTCCCGATCGTCAAGCCGGAGTGAGTGCGGCGCCCGGCGGGGTGTGAGCCGGCCGGAGGGGCGCGGCGCCGTCTGGACTGACGAGCGAGGAAGCGAGGCCCCTCCGGCCCGCGGGGAACACAACTCGCCGCCACGCCCGCGAAATCTCGTTGCGGGATCGTGATGTTCCGCGATTTCGGAAAATCCCAGGCCACAGGCCCTGTCTCCAAGGCCGCCTGCAGAAGGCCGTTCGGCCTGCGGGGCCGGTGGTTCAGGCAGCTGAGTGAAGGTTCTTTGCGCAGGTCAGTCAGTTGTCTAAGGTTTCCTCTGGAACAAGCCTGTGACCAGCGATGATCGGGACATCACGCAAAGTAGTCAAACCGACCTTGACGGGCAGTTCGCATCGGCCTAGCGTTTCGACACAAGCGGAGCGCTGCTCCGCAGGTTTGCCGTAGTGGATCGAGATGACGGTGAGTGAGGATGGCCGACCGCGGTTGAGCCGGGGTCCGACCATCCTTGGCCGTGTGCGCCCACGTGCGATCTGTCCGTCCCAGACCGCACCGACCGGGACCGCGCGCTTCCTGCTCGCCTGGCGTGCGCCTTTGTGCCAGAAAGGCCGCGTATCCGGGAGCAGGGGGAACGGGACCGGGGAACGTCGGCGTCCGCGTGACCAGAGGCACGCGCCTCCGCCCGTCGGAGGTTCCTGCGGCGACGAGTTGATGTTCCGCACTCACCACGGATGAGGGAGGACGGAGTGGAACAGGCCACACTCGTACGTCGTGCCGCGAAAGACCCCGGTACCCCGCTGATGCGCGAGGGGATCATGCCGGCGCCGGTGCCGGTTCCCGAAGGGGGAAAGAACCTTCCGGTCAGCCTGACCGACGACGAGCTCCAGCTGCTCGCCGAGATCGCCACCGGAGTGACCACCGACGTCGCCGCTCGGCGACTGGAGCTGAGCGCGCGCACGCTGCGCCGCCGGCTCCGCGCCATCTGCGACCAACTGGGGGTGAACACCCCCATCGAGGCGGTCGTCTGGGCCGCGCGCAAGCAGCTGATCTAGTCACCGCGACCAGGACCGGCCCTCCGGTCCGGCTGAACACACCCTCGAGAAACCGATTCCGCGGCGGCGCACCGTCCTGATCCCCCCGGGACGGGGCGGTGGGCCCCGCCCCCGCTTCATGGCAGCGCGGCGCCGCGGACGAGTAATCTGTTGCGGTCATGGCCGTCACCCAGATCACCGTCCGCCGCGCCCGCACCCGCGATGTCGCGCACATCAGGCGGCTCATCGACTGCTTCAGCGACGAGGGCCGCGTGCTCGGCAAGAGCACCGTCAACCTCTACGAGGACATCCAGGAGTTCTGTGTCGCCGAGCTCGGCGAGGGCACGGAGCGCACCGTCGTCGGCTGCGGCGCACTCCACGTCCTGTGGGAGGACCTCGCCGAGGTGCGCACGGTGGCGGTCGACCCCGCCGCCCAGGGGCGCGGCGTGGGGCACAGCATCGTGGCCGCCCTGCTGGACCGGGCCCGCGAGCTGGGCGTGCGCCGCGTGTTCTGCCTGACCTTCGAGACCGACTTCTTCGCCCGGCACGGATTCGAGCCGATCCAGGGCGCCCCCGTCTCCCCGCGGGTCTACGAGGAGCTGCTGCGCTCCTACGACGAAGGCGTCGCCGAGTTCCTCGACCTGGAGCGGGTCAAACCCAACACCCTGGGCAACACCAGGATGCTGGTCCACCTCAACGAGCCCGGCACCCCGCGCATGCGCTGATGCCGGGGCGCCGCCCCGTCACAGCAGCCGCAGCTGCCTGTCGCGGGGCCGCCGGCGGGCGGCCGACTCCTCGTCGACGGGCATGGTCAGGCCCGGGTCGATCGCCGAGAGGAAGGGCGAGGCGACCGTGTCCGCGGCCGTGCCCCGGCGGGTGCGGCGCCGCGCCCGCGACAGGTAGAGCCGGTGCCGGGCGCGGGTGAGCCCCACGAAGAACAGCCGCCGCTCCTCGGCCTCGCCGGCGTCGCCCGCCTCGCGCGGGGCGCCCGGCAGCCGGAAGGGCAGCCACCCGTCGTCGCAGCCCATCAGGAACACCACCGGAAACTCCAGGCCCTTGGCGGCGTGCAGGGTCAGCAGCGCGACCCTGTCGGCCCGCGGGTCCAGCGCGTCGACCTCGGCGCCCAGGGCCAGCGCCGACAGGAACTCCCCCAGGTCGGCGCCGCACTCCCGGGCCAGCGGGAGGACCAGCTCTCCGGCGGTGCGCAGATCGGCGCACAGCTCCGCGTCGGCCGCGTGCCGTTCGCACAGCAGTCCCACCGCCGAGCGCACCCGGTCGACGAGCGGACCGGCCGGATGGCGGGGCAGCTCGTCGGCGAGCAGCCCTACGCCCGGCCGCGCCAGCAGCCGGTCGTGCGAGCGCTTCTGATACGGCACTCCCGCCGTGTTGAACGCGCGCATCACGGCTTCGGACTGGGCGTCGGTGCGGTAGAGCACGCAGAAGTCGCTGAAGGACAGCCCGCCGTCGCCGTCGCCGGTGACGCGGCCGCTGTCGAGGGAGTGCCAGGAGGTGCCGCCCAGCAGCCGGTCGATCGAGCGGGCCACGAACGACGCCTCGGCCCGCTCGTCGGCGGCCACGTGCACCCCGATGCGCGGAGGGTCGGTGAAGTCGCCCACCGCCCGCAGCTCCCGGCCCGGGACCAGCGAGGAGGGGGCGATCGCCTGCACCGCGGCGTCGACGATGGCGGCGTTGGAGCGGTAGTTGCGGCCGAGCCGCACCGTCGAGGCGCCGGGGAAGTCGGCCGTGAAGCGCAGGAAGAAACCCACATCGGCGCCGCGGAATCCGTAGATGGCCTGATCGGGATCGCCGATGGCGGTGAGGTTGCCGCCGGGGCCGGTCAGCAGCCGCAGCAGCGCGTACTGCCGCTCGTCGACGTCCTGGTACTCGTCCACGCTGATCCAGGGCCAGCGCCGGCGGTAGCGCTCGGCCAGCTCGGCGTCGGCGCCCAGCAGGCGCACCGGCAGGGCGACCAGGTCGGTGAAGTCGACGAGGTCGAGTTCGCGCAGCCTGCGCTCGTAGGCGGCCTCCTCCGCCTCGGCGGCCTCGCCGGAATCGCGCCGGGCCAGTAGCCGCCGCCCCTCCTGCGGGGATCCGGCGACCCCGGCCGCGATCTCCTCGCGGCGCGCGGTGTCGGCGATGCCGAAGCCGGCCGACAGTCCGGCGCGCTCGTGCTGCTCGCGCAGGATGAGCAGGCCCAGGCGGTGGAAGGTGGCGACGGTGATGTCGCCGGCGCCCTCGCCCAGCAGGTCGGCCAACCGCTCGGCCAGCTCCTCGGCGGCGCGGCGGGTGAAGGTGATCGCCAGGAAGCCGGCGGCCGGCACCCCCTGTTCGGCGACGAGGTGGGCGATGCGCCGGGTCAGCGTGCGGGTCTTGCCGGTGCCCGGTCCGGCGACGATCAGCAGGGGCCCGCCGGGCGCCGCGGCGGCGGCCCGCTGCTCGGGGTCGAGGCCGTCGAGCACGCTGCGGACGGCGGCCCGCGCGGTGCCGGCGCCGGCCTCCCCGGGGAACAGGGTCGGCGGTTCGGCCGGCTCCGCCTCCGGCGCGGCGCCGGGGCGGGCGTCCACGGCCGCTGAGACGGCCGCTGCGGGCCGCGCGGCGATCGCCGCGGGTACGGGGGTGTGATCGGCGAGCGCGCCGCCGCTCGGGGCGGCCGCGCGCGGCCCGCCGGGGCCCGCAGCGGAGTCGTCGCCGCCGGAGCGGGGGTCAGCGCCGCCGGGTCCGGATTCCGGAGCCGCACCGCCGCGGCCGCCGCTTTCGGATCCGGCACCGCCCCCGGTGCGCGGGGCGGTCCCGCGCCGGCGCGGCGAGCCCTGCCGCGGACCCGGAGCGAGGTCGCCGGTGTCGAAGAGCGCCGGTGCGGAATCGGCGGCGGCCAGCTCGCCGGGAGCGAACATGTGGATGGTGCCGTACTCGCCGTCGTAGCCGGCGTCGCGCACGACGGCGCCCGCGCGCAGCCGGGTGACGGCTTCGCCGAGCAGGGTACCGCCCGCGCGGGCGACCTCGTCCAGGGGCACACAGGTGAGGATGTCCAGCTCCGAGCCCAGTTCGCCCACCAGCCGGGCCACCTCGCCCTGGACGCGCTTGCTCTTGGGCCCCACGCCCTTGATCTCACTGACGATCTCCGGCAGCGGCACCAGGCTGGTGAAGCCGGCGGCGCCGGCGGGCCGGTGGCCGATCGGGCGGTCGGCCAGCTCGAAGACGCGGTGGGAGACCCCGACGGTCAGCGGCTTGCCGCAGACGGGGCAGCGGCCGGAGTGTTCGCGGGTGGCGTCCGGCTCCATCCGCACGCCGCATTTGCGGTGCCCGTCGAGATGGTATTTGCCCTCCTCCGGGAAGAACTCGACGGTGCCGCGGAATCCGTCGCCGGTCTCCAGGGCGCGGCGCATGGCGTAGTAATCGAGATCGGTGTCGAAGCGGGTGGCCTCGCGGGCGAGCATCGGCGGCGAGTGCGCATCGGAATTGCTGACCTGCGTGTACGAGTCGAGCGAGGACACCGTCCAGTTCATCTCGGGGTCGCTGGAGAGGCCCGTCTCGATCGCGAAGATGTTGTCGGCGAGGTCGGCGTAGCAGTCCCCGATGGCGTCGAATCCGGATTTCGAGCCGAGAACGGCGAACCAGGGCGTCCACACGTGCGCCGGGACGAGATAGCTGCCGGGGTCGCTGGCGAGGGTGATCTCCAGCAGGTCGCGCGAATCCAGGCCCAGGATGGGGCGCCCGTCGGAGCCGAGATTGCCGATCCGGGCCAAATCCGCGGTGATGGCCTCGGCCGCCTCCATCGTGGGGGCGTACAGCAAATGGTGCACCTTTCGGGTCCGTTCGCCCCGTTTATAGATGGTGGAGATCTCCACGGACAGCATGAAGCGCGACGGATTCCGACATGCGGGCGGTAGAGTGCGGAGCACCTCGGCCTCGATATCGGGGGCCAGCCGGAACAGCCCGGGCTCGGCGGGGACCAGTTTGGTACGCAACTCCTCGCGCCAGGCGGGGTGAGTGAAATCACCGGTGCCGACCACCCCAATGCCCTTGCGCGCCGCCCACCACGCCAGGTGCTCCAGGTCGCAATCCTTGCTGCAGGCCCGCGAGTACTTGGAGTGAATATGCAGATCTGCGTGGAACTCCACGGTGAGGTCCTCTCAATGCCCACGGTGACCGGGCCGTGCGGGGGAACGCGCGGAAGCGGAAGTCGTGTCGGCTCTCTCGCCCGCCGATGTCCGACTCGCTCTCGGTCAGGGTGCCACGATCCCACAACTGCCGGTGCGCCTGTCGAAGCTTATGCCGACCGGGGTGGGAGAGCCGTATACGACCAGGTAATGTATGCATTGCGGAGGAGATCTCCGAGGTAGGGGCAGGGCTTCTTCCGCCGGCCCGCCGCGGGGCGGCGCTCATCCATATGCGCGATCGCCGGCGGCCGCAATCCCGGCCGCATCGGGTCGCGGGGCGCTGTCATTTCTATGGCGATTCGGTCGCGGCCGAGTCCGCGGAGGAGGTCCGCCGAGCCTCGGGACGCCTGGAACCCCTTATGCGGCGGGCTTTTGGGATCGGCAGGCAGCGATCCCCGGGGCAGGGGCCGCACAGGTGTGAAAGGTGTCTATGATGTCGGGGTCCGCGTTCGTTGTATGCGGGGCCGTACCGGCCGGCCGCCGATCCGAGTCGGCGGCGCCCCTCCGTGGGGCAATTGCTGCATAAAGTGACGCCAAGGAAGGGGTGTGCGCGCGATGGGGGACGTTTTGTCGGCGCTGCTCCCCCCGGCTGTCGTCGCGGCCGTCTTCTGCACGTTCGTGGTGAAGCTGCTCCGCAAGGAGATGGCTCCCAGAACGTCTGACGGGCGACTGGTCAGCGAGTCCGACAAGTCTTCCGGTCGCGCATCCGCAGACGCCGCAACGGCGTCGCGGCCGCGGTCGGACGCCCTTGCGGAGGAAGACGGGGCAAAGAGCGCAGACGGTTCCGGACCGGAACTTCCCGGAGATGGACCGGACCAGGCAGACCGCTAACCGGCGACGCGCGTGAAAGGGGCGGCGCGTCCCCGGCCTTAACGACTCCGCCCGGTCGCAGGGGGCGCGGGTCTGTATGGCCGGCGAGTTGGGATTTGCTCCGGGCGCGCGGCCCGGGCATAGGCTGGACAGGTTTTCGGCCGCGTGGAGAATTGTCTTCTGCGTTCTCTCCGGATAGCTTTATATTCAGGTGCCATCGCACCGCTCTGCTGGAAAGGTTCTATCTATGGCACAAAAGGTTCAGGTGCTTCTCGTCGACGATCTGGACGGCGGCGAGGCCGAGGAGACCGTTTCGTTCGGGGTTGACGGTTCCTCCTACGAAATCGACCTCAGCGCCGGCAACGCCACCAAGCTGCGCGAAGCTCTCGCCCCCTACGTCGAGGCCGCACGCAAGGCCCCGTCCAAGAGCGGCGGGCGCGGCGGCAAGCGCCAGCAGCGCAACGCCCCCAGCCGCGAGCGCAGCGCCGAGATCCGGGCGTGGGCGAAGGCCGCGGGAAAGCAGGTCAACGAGCGCGGCAGGATCCCGGCGGCCATCGTCGCCGAGTACGAGGCCGCCCAGCGCTGAGCCCCCGCTTCGGCGCCGGCTTGCGAGTGGCGGTTGCGCGGAGCTCTCCGGACCCGGGAGACCCGCGCAAGGCCATTACCTGCCGGACACCTCGCGGCCGGCCCTTGTTCGCTGAGAGCAAATCCGCGCGCGAATGCGCGTTCACGGCCCGTGTGCCCTCGCAGTATCGGGGCACACGGGCCGTTCGCTTGCGGCGTAGTCGGAACACTCAGCCCCCGATAGGTAGTTGGATGAGGATGAACGCCCTATCGTCGGGGAAAGTCTCTGGCACGGAGGGTTGGCAGCAGCCGTCCGTGCGGGATGTGTTCGTCGGGTGAGCCGGTGCGAAGCCGCTCGCTTGGTGGACGGGTGCGGAAGCGCCTCCACGGGGCTTTCCCCTGAGGGGCCGTAATGCGGAAAGCGAGGGTCGGAACTTCCGTCCCTGCCTGACCGCTCTGTGAGGAGCGACGAGACATGTTCGAGAGGTTTACCGACCGCGCGCGGCGCGTGGTGGTCCTGGCCCAGGAAGAGGCCAGGATGCTCAACCACAACTACATTGGTACAGAGCACATCCTGCTCGGCCTCATCCACGAGGGTGAGGGCGTCGCTGCGAAGGCTCTGGAGAGCCTGGGTATCAGCCTCGAAGCGGTTCGGCAGCAGGTAGAGGAGATCATCGGCCAGGGCCAGCAGGCCCCCTCCGGCCACATCCCCTTTACCCCCCGCGCTAAGAAGGTTCTGGAGCTCTCCCTCAGGGAAGCCCTGCAGCTCGGGCACAACTACATCGGCACGGAGCACATCCTGCTCGGCCTCATCCGCGAGGGCGAGGGCGTGGCCGCCCAGGTGCTGGTCAAGCTCGGCGCCGACCTCAACCGGGTGCGCCAGCAGGTCATCCAGCTCCTGCACGGCTACCAGGGCAAGGAGCCGCAGGCCACGGGTGCCTCCTCGGAGTCCACCCCCTCCACCTCCCTGGTGCTGGACCAGTTCGGGCGCAACCTCACCCAGGCGGCGCGCGAGAGCAAGCTGGATCCGGTCATAGGGCGGGACCAGGAGATCGAGCGCGTGATGCAGGTGCTGTCGCGCCGGACCAAGAACAACCCGGTGCTCATCGGTGAGCCCGGTGTCGGCAAGACCGCCGTCGTCGAAGGGCTGGCCCAGAAGATCGTCAAGGGGGAGATCCCCGAGACGCTGAAGGACAAGCAGCTCTACACGCTCGACCTCGGCGCCCTGGTTGCCGGCAGCCGCTACCGCGGCGACTTCGAGGAGCGGCTCAAGAAGGTCCTCAAGGAGATCCGCACCCGCGGCGACATCATCCTGTTCATCGACGAGCTGCACACCCTCGTGGGCGCGGGAGCGGCGGAAGGCGCGATAGACGCCGCCTCCATCCTCAAGCCCATGCTGGCCCGCGGTGAGCTGCAGACCATCGGCGCCACCACGCTCGACGAGTACCGCAAGCACCTGGAGAAGGACGCGGCGCTGGAGCGGCGCTTCCAGCCCATCCAGGTCGACGAGCCCACGATCTCCCACACCATCGAGATCCTGAAGGGCCTGCGGGACCGCTACGAGGCCCACCACCGGGTGTCGATCACCGACAGCGCCCTGGTGGCCTCGGCCCAGCTCGCCGATCGCTACATCAGCGACCGCTTCCTGCCGGACAAGGCCATAGACCTGATCGACGAGGCCGGCTCGCGGATGCGCATCCGCCGCATGACCGCCCCGCCGGACCTGCGCGAGTTCGACGAGAAGATCTCCAAGGTCCGTCGGGACAAGGAGTCGGCGATCGACGCCCAGGACTTCGAGAAGGCGGCGTCGCTGCGCGACGACGAGAAGAACCTGCTCAACCAGAAGGCGCAGCGGGAGAAGGAGTGGAAGGCCGGCGACATGGACGTCGTCGCCGAGGTGACCGAGGAGCTCGTCGCCGAGGTCCTGGCCACCGCCACCGGCATCCCGGTCTTCAAGCTCACCGAGGAGGAGTCCTCCCGGCTGCTGCGCATGGAGGAGGAGCTGCACAAGCGGGTCATCGGCCAGGAGGACGCCATCAAGGCGCTCTCGCAGGCCATCCGGCGCACCCGCGCCGGGCTGAAGGACCCCAAGCGCCCGGGTGGTTCGTTCATCTTCGCCGGCCCGTCCGGTGTGGGTAAGACCGAGCTGTCCAAGACGCTGGCGGAGTTCCTCTTCGGCGACGAAGAGGCGCTGATCCAGCTCGACATGAGCGAGTTCATGGAGAAGCACACCGTCTCGCGGCTGTTCGGCTCGCCTCCCGGCTACGTGGGTTACGAGGAGGGCGGCCAGCTCACCGAGAAGGTGCGCCGCAAGCCGTTCTCCGTGGTCCTCTTCGACGAGATCGAGAAGGCCCACAACGACATCTTCAACTCGCTGCTGCAGGTCCTGGAGGAAGGGCGCCTCACCGACGCCCAGGGCCGCAACGTCGACTTCAAGAACACCGTCATCATCATGACGACGAACCTGGGGACACGCGACATCTCCAAGGGCGCGGCCATGGGCTTCGCCAAGGAGGACGACGCCCAGACGAACTACGACCGGATGAAGGCCAAGGTCCAGGAAGAGCTCAAGCAGAACTTCCGGCCCGAGTTCCTCAACCGCGTCGACGACGTCATCGTCTTCCACCAGCTCACCGAGCAGGAGATCATCGACATCGTGGACCTCATGGTCGAGAAGCTCGACGAGCGGCTCAAGGACCGCGACATGGGGCTGGAGCTGCGCCCGGCGGCCAAGAAGATGCTGGCCGAGCGCGGTTACGACCCCGTGCTGGGCGCCCGGCCGCTGCGCCGGACCATCCAGCGCGAGATCGAGGACGCCCTGTCGGAGAAGATCCTCTTCGGCCACCTCAAGCCCGGCCAGATAGTGGTGATCGACGCCGAGGGCGAGGGGACCGACGGCAAGTTCACCTTCCAGGGCGTGCCCAAGCCCGACTCCGTCCCGGACACTCCCGCTGTGGAGGAGACCGCGGCCGGCAAGGGCGAGTAGCACCCGACCTCAAGGGGGGGCGGTCCTTCGGGGCCGCCCCCCTTGGTGTCTCGCGGCGTCTGAAAGCGCGGGGCCTGCTCCGCAGGAACTCACCGGGTACCACCTGGGGCGGCCGCCATCGGGGTTGCGGCAATGGGTGCGCCTCGCGTAGCGCGGTCCGCCCGCCCGTCAGCCCGCCGCCACCCCAGCGGAGACGCTTCGCGTCACGTGCCCGCCCGTCAGCCCGCCACCACCCCAACGGAGACGCTTCGCGCCACGTGCCCGCCCGCCGGCCCGCCACCGCCCCAACGGAGACGCTGCGCGTCACGTGCCCGCCCGTCAGCCCGCCGCCACCCCAACGGAGACGCTTCGCGTCACTTGTTTGCTTGCCGCCGAGCGCACGCGAATCTTCCCAGGTGGAGCCGCACCACCGGTGGCGGGACTCTGGCGCGAAGGTGCGCCGTGCGCTCGGCGGCAAGCCGGCTCTGAACAGGTACGTGGCGCGCAGCGCCTCCGTTAGGGGCGGTGGCGGGTGACGGGCGGGATTCGCGCAACCCAGCCCCATTGCCGCAACCTCTGTGGTGGCCGACCCCGCATGATTCCCGGTGGGTTCCTGGAAAGCGGCACCCCTGCCGTTCTCAACCGCGGCCTAAGCGCCTCGCACGGCCGACTGTGGACCGAGGCCGCGCCTGTCGTACCCGGCCGGGGGCCGATAGAGTTCCGGCCGTGGTTCCTCCCGATGACAGCGCCCAGCACCAGCAGCAGCCCGCGGCAGGCGGGCCGCCCCCGCCGCACGGGGCCCCGTCCGGCCCGCAGCCCGCGGGCCCGCCGCCGTGGCAGCAGGGCAGCGGGCCCCAGCAGGGCCAAGGGGGCTACGGCCCCCAGGGCGCCGCTCCGCACGGACCGCCGCCGGGGCAGCCCGGCCCGCCCGGTCCGCCCCCGGGGCCGCCCGGACACCCCCCGAACCAGCCGCCCCACGGCCCCTACGGCCCCGTTCCGGCGGGCGCCGCGCCGAAGCGCCGCTCCTCGGGCGCCCTGTGGTGGATCCTGGGCGCGGGCGCACTGGTACTCGTCCTGGTGCTCGTCGGCGGCGGAGTGGCCGCCTATCTGCTACTCGGCGACAGCGGCGGATCCACCACCGCCGAGGGCGACCTGCCCGGCCGCGTCGAACCCGGCGACATCGAAGGCGTGCGCACCTTCGACAACCTGTCGGCCGCGCACACCGAGGAGTACGTCCCCTACGACCTCCATCCGCCGCCCGGCGGCAAGCACCACCCCGTGTGGCAGAACTGCGGCGTCTACACCGAGCCGCTGATGCCCGAGCACGCCGTCCACTCGCTGGAGCACGGCGCCGTGTGGATCTCCTACAAGGACGACCTGCCCGGTGACTACGCGATGACGCTGCAGGAGCTCTACCGCGAGGGCGACTACCTGCTCATCAGCCCCGGACACACCCTCCAGCGCGAGAACGTCGTCGCCGTGGCCTGGGGCAAGCGGCTCGTGGTCGAGGAGCCCGACGACCCGCGCCTGGTGGAGTTCCTCAACACCTACGTGCAGGGGCCGCAGACCCCCGAGCCGGGAGCCCCCTGCAGCGGCGGCACCGGCGCCACCCTGGAGACGGACACGGCCTGACGGGCGCTGCGCGGGAGGGCGGCACGGCCCGATACCGCGCGGCCGGTGCGCGTGCGCGCGGCGGCCGCGCCGGGGCCGTGCCGCCCTCCGTCAGCCGGGCAGGGCGTAGGTGCCGTCCTCCAGCGGGTCCACCAGGCCGTCGGCCACCAGCGCATCCAGCGCGCGCTCGCGCTGCACCGGCTCCTGCCAGACCACGTCCAGGGCCGACTTGGGCACCGGCGCGGGCGACTCCCGCAGCACCGCCAGCAGCCTGCCGCGCACCTGGCGGTCGGTGCCGGCGTAGGTCTGGCCGCGCCGCGGCGGGCCGTCGTAGGCGGGCTTTCCGGCCAGCCGCCAGGCGCACTGGGCGGCGACGGGGCAGTCCGCGCAGGCGGGCGAGCGCGCGGTGCACACCAGGGCGCCCAGCTCCATCACCGCCACGGCCCAGCGGGCGGCCACGGCCGGATCCGGCGGCACCAGCGACTCCGCCAGCGCCACCTCGGCCTTTGACTGAGATTTCGGCGGATACTGCACGCCCGTGTGGGCCCGTGCCAGCACCCGGCGCACGTTGGTGTCGAGCACCGCGTGGCGCTGGCCGAAGGCGAAGCTGGCCACCGCCGCCGCCGTGTAGGAGCCCACGCCGGGCAGCGCGAGCAGGTCGGCGTGGGAGGAGGGGACCTCGCCGCCGTGGCGGTCCACGATGGCGCAGGCGGCGGCGTGCAGGTTCAGCGCGCGGCGCGGATAGCCCAGGCGGTTCCACATCCGCACCGCCTCGCCCGAAGGCTCGGCGGCGAGGTCGGCGGGCGCGGGCCAGCGCTCCAGCCACGCCTCCCAGGCGGGCAGCACCCGCACGACGGGTGTCTGCTGGAGCATGATCTCGCTGACCAGGATCGACCAGGGGGTGGCGTCGTCGCGCCGCCAGGGCAGATCGCGGGCATTGGTCTCGTACCACGCGAGAACGGCTGTGCTGTAAGGGTTGTCGAACATGTCAATCGATATGCGGATCGGCGGGTTGAGTAGGTGCGGCGCCGGGAAACCCGGAATACTGCGCCCATGGCGTCAAGTGCTGGACAACCGGGGCCGGTGAGTCCCGAGACATATTGGAGAAGGCGTGTCTTCGTGCTGGTGGGTCTCTTCGTTGTCGTGGCGCTGATCACCTACGCGTGCACCCGGCCGTCGTCACCCGACGGCGGCGAGGCATCCGGCACATCCGAGAGCCCGACGCCCGAGGAGTCGTCGCCGCCCAGTGTCTCATCCCCGCCCCCCAGCGCCTCCCCCAGCCCTTCCGCCGGCGCCGGCCAGGACGCCGAAGGCGGCGGCGGATCGGCCGGCGGCGGCACGGGATCCGGAGGCGGAGCGGACGCGGGCGACTCCGGCGACGAGTCGGGCGGCGGCTCCGGGGAGGACGACGGGGGAGGCTCCGGCGACTCCGAGGGCTACGCCGCCCCCGAGAACCCCGACGACCCCTGCCGCCCCTCCGACGTGGTGGTGACCCTCAAGACCGACAAGAGCGACTACGACTGGAACGACAAGCCCGAGTTCAAACTCACCCTGGTCAACACCGAGGAGCAGACCTGCACGGTCGACGTTGGGCCCAAGACCCTGAAGCTGGTCATCACCTCCGGTGACGACCGCATCTTCTCCACCGCCGACTGCGCGAAGGGCTCGGCCTCCGACAAGCAGCGGCTCCAGCGCGGGGTCCCCTTCACCACGACCGTGACCTGGGACCGCTCGCGTTCCTGGAAGGACTGCCCCGACCGGGACGTCAAGGCCAAGCGGCCGGGGACCTATGTGGTCCGGCTGCACAGCGACTACGACCACGGCGTCGAGCCGCAGGTGTTCCGGCTGAACTGACCCGCCCCCGATACGACCTCCGCGCCGACCGGGCCAGCCCGGTCGGCGCTTTCGCGGGGCGGCACGGCGTCAGCCGGCCTGCGGCGCCGGGAAGGCCGACCGCAGGGCGCCGCCGATGTCGTCGACGCCCACGACTTCCAGGCCCTCGACGGGCTCCTCGCTGTGGCGCGGCACGATGGCCCGGGTGAAGCCCAGCCGCTGCGCCTCGACCAGCCGCCGCTGGACCCCCGTGACCGCCCGGACGTCGCCGGCCAGCCCGACCTCGCCGATGGCGACCAGGCCCCGCGGCAGCGCCTCGTCGCGCACCGAGCCGGCCACGGCCAGCGCCAGCGCCAGGTCGACCGAGGGTTCGCCCAGCCGCACCCCGCCCACGGTGGAGGCGTAGACGTCGGCACCGGCGATGCGCACCCGCGCACGGCGTTCCAGCACCGCCATGACCATGTTCACCCGCGCGGAGTCGAGCCCGGAGTTGGCGCGGCGCGGCTGCGGCAGGTTGGAGGAGGCCACCAGCGCCTGCACCTCGGCGATGAGCGGGCGCCGGCCCTCAAGCGTGACGGTGACGCAGGTGCCGGGTACCGGCTCGTTGCGGCGGGTGAGGAACAGGCCGCTGGGATCGGGAAGCCCGAGGATGCCGGAGTCGGTCAGCTCGAAGCAGCCGATCTCGTCGGTGGGGCCGTAGCGGTTCTTGACCGCGCGCAGCATGCGCAGCTGGGAGTGGCGGTCGCCCTCGAACTGCAGCACGACGTCGACCAGGTGCTCCAGCAGCCGGGGCCCGGCGATGGAGCCGTCCTTGGTGACGTGGCCGACCAGCACCGTGGCGATGCCGCGCTCCTTGGCCAGCCGGATCAGGGCCCCCGCCACCTCGCGCACCTGGGTGACGCCGCCGGGCACGCCCGCCACGTCCGGCGAGCTCATGGTCTGCACGGAGTCGACGATCAGCAGCGCGGGGGAGACGGCGTCGACGTGGCTGACCAGCGACGCCACCGAGGTCTCGGCCGCCAGGTACAGCTTGGGCGACAGCGCTCCGAGGCGGTCCGCGCGCAGCCGCACCTGTCCGGTCGACTCCTCGCCCGTCACATAGAGCACCGGCCCGGAGTCGGCGCACAGGGCGGCGACCTCCAGCAGCAGCGTGGACTTGCCCACGCCGGGCTCGCCCGCCAGCAGCATGACGCCGCCGGGCACGACGCCGCCGCCCAGGACGCGATCGAGCTCGTCCAGCCCGGTGGGGGAGGCGTGCGCGGTCTCGACGCTGATCTCGGTGATGGGCCGGGCCGCCGTGGTGACCCGTGCCGGGGCGATCACGGTGGTGGAGGGCGCGCCGGACTCCTCGACGGTGCCCCACGCCTGGCACTCACCGCAGCGCCCGACCCACTTGAGGGTGGTCCAGCCGCATTCACTGCAGCGGAAGGTGGTCTTCGCAGCCTTGGCCATGGCTGCACCGTAGCGGTCGGCGACGACACCGCGGACCGGCGCGGGCGCGGCCTGTGGAATCCGGCCGCCCCTGCGGTTACGCTCGGTCACGTCCCTGCCGCTCCCGACTCCTGGCCGGTTGCGGCCAGTGTCGTTTACCGCATGCATTCGAGTGGTGACATAGAGAAGCGGCGCGCCGTTCGACCGCCCCACCCCGCCGGCCCGGTCCGGCACCCGCACGCACCCAGGAGCCGCCCGTGTCCGCAGCACCCGCCACCCGCCGCGGCGCCCCCGCACTCGTTCTCGCCGCCACCGGCGCACTCGTGCTCACGGCCGCGCCCGCCACCGCCGCGACCGCGGATTCCGCGAACGGCGGCCTCGCCGCCGAGTACGTGGCACTCGGCGACTCGTTCACCGCCGGCCCCTTCATCCCGCCGACCTACGGCGACCCCGCCCTGTGCCTGCGCTCGCGCGCCAACTACCCCAACCGGGTCGCCGAGGCGCTGGGCGCCGCCGAGTTCACCGACGCCAGCTGCATCGGCGCCGAAACCCGGCACATGAGCGAGCCCCAGAACCTGGCGCTGACGGAGAACCCGCCCCAGCTCGACGCGCTGACGCCCGACACCACGCTGGTCACCCTGGGTATCGGCGGCAACGACCTCGGCTACGCCGAGATCGCGCTGAAGTGCCTGGCCCTGGCCGCCACCGATCTCGACGGCGACCCGTGCCGCGACCACTACACCGGACCGGGCGGCGACCGGCTGCGCGAGCGCCTGCCCGAGGTCGGGGAGCGCATCGGCGGGGTGCTGGACGCCGCGCGCGAACGCAGCCCCGAGGCCACGATCGCCGTCGTCGGCTACCTGGAGCTGCTTCCCCCCGAGGAGCCGTGCCTGAACGCCCCCTTCGCCGACGACGACATCGAGTACCTCTACGGCGTGTGGTCGGAGCTCAACGCGGTCGTCGCCAAGGAGGCCGCCGATGCCGGCGCCGTGTTCGTCGACACCTCGGGGCCGGGCCACGACATGTGCGCCCCGCCCGGGCAGCGGTGGGTCGAGGGCGTCTTCCCCAACCGCCCCGCGGCTCCCGCCCACCCCAACGCCGCGGGCATGGCCGAGGTCGCCGACCGGGTGCTGGGCGCCCTGGGCGCGGAGCCGGTGCAGCAGGGCAGCCCGCTGGCCTGAGCCGGAGCGGGCCGCCGGCCCGGGAGTCAGTACTCGCGCCACCACAGGTTGACGGCGTAGTCCACTTCCAGGCCGGTGTGCTCGGCGATGACCTCATCGGCCACCGTGGGCGACAGCTCGATCCGCACGACCGCCTCGAAGTCGGCCCGGCTGCGGAAGCGCCAGCGCATCGTCAGCGGTGTGCGCGCGAACCCCTGCCGGAACCAGAACCGCTCGACCCGCTCGGGGTCGTAGCCGGGCAGGGACCGGCGGAACCAGCCGCCGAAGGTGCTGCGGGTGGCGTCGTTGTCGATGATGAACGCCACCCCGCCCCGCCGCACGACCCGGCGCAGCTCGGCCAGCCCCGGCTCGCAGCCGGGGCCGAAGAAGTACGCCAGGCGCGCGTGGGCGACGTCCACGGAGGCGTCGGGGACCGGCAGCCGCTGGGCGACCCCGGTGCGCACCTCGACGCCGGGCGTGCCGGCCGTGCGCTGCCGCGCCGCGCGGGCGAGCCCGCGGTGCGGCTCGACGCCGGTGACCCGGGCGGCCTCGCGGGCGAAGCGGGGCAGGTGGTAGCCGCCGCCGCAGCCGATGTCGAGCACATGGGCGCCCGCCGTGCCGCGCACCGCGCGCATCGCGGCGTCGATGACCCCGTCGGGGTCGGCGGCCTCGTTCTCCAGCTCGTAGACGCGGGGGTGGTGCCAGATGTTGGGGCTGGGCACGGCCCCCGCCAGTGCTGCGCTCACCCGGGGAAGGATAGGCGTCCCGGGGGCCGGGTCCGGTGCGGCACCCGCGCGCCCGGGCCGCCGCGCGCTGGATGCGGCGCGCGGGCGGCGCGGGGGGCCGATCCGGCATGAGCCGACAGCGCATATCTTGGTGGAGTGAGTTCCGTCCAGGTCCCAGACGCGCCCGTTGTGCTGTCGACGGCGTCGGTCTACCCGGAGAAGACCCCGGCGGCCTTCGAGATCGCGGCCAAGCTCGGCTACGACGGTATCGAGGTGCTGGTCTCCACCGACCCGGTCAGCCAGGACACCGACATGCTGCGCCGGCTTTCGGACTACCACGGCGTGCCCATTCTCGCGGTCCACGCCCCGTGCCTGATCTTCACCCAGTGGGTGTGGGGCCGCGACCCCTGGGAGAAGCTGGTGAAGTCCAAGGAGATGGCCGAGGCGCTGGGTGCCGCGACCATCGTGGTGCATCCGGCGTTCCGCTGGCAGCGCGAGTACGCCCGCGAGTTCGAGACCGGCATCAGCCGGATGCAGGAGGAGACCGACGTCGCCTTCGCCGTGGAGAACATGTACCCGGTGCGCATGCGCGACCGCGAGGTCGTTCCCTACGCCCCGAGCTGGAACCCGATCGAACGCGACTACCCCGACGTCACGCTCGACCTGTCCCACGCGGCGATGTCCCACTCCGACGGACTGGAGATGGCCAAGCAGTTGGGCGACCGGCTGTCGCACGTGCACCTGGCCGACGGCACCGGCACGCAGAACTTCGACGAGCACCTGATCCCCGGCCGCGGCACCCAGCCCTGCGCCGCCGTGCTGGAGCACCTGGCCACCACCGGCTACGGCGGGCAGATCGTGCTGGAGGTCAACACCCGCAAGGCCGCCGACACCGAGACGCGCCACCTGGAGCTCGCCGAGGCGCTCGCCTTCACTCGGCTGCACTTCGCAGGGGTGAGGACCGATCCCGCCAATGACGGCGGCCCGCGCCGCGAGCGCACGTCCCTGCTGCGCGAGGCCGCCGAGACGGTGCCGCCGCGCACCTTCGCGGTGTCCTCCGAGGGGACGGTCGACCGCACGGCCTGAGCCGGACCGAAAACCGGGTTGCGGCCTTGGGGCGCGGAGAAATCGCGCCGTTCTCCGGGGGCCGCCTCTTCCTTATCGCCCTGCGTAGGGGGGCGGATCCGCCGGGTCAAGCCGCAGCGAGCCGTTGCGTAGCTGTGATGTTTATGGGTGTCCGAATCCACGGCCAGCCGCTATGTTCACTCTGGTCACTCCCGTCCCCCCGCTACCGCCGCAGGCGGAGACGGGTGAGTCGCGACGTATTCGTCATCCCCGCACTTTCGAAGAGGACTCACTTGTCACACGGCTACTGGCTCAAGAACACCGCGCGCCTCGCCGGAGGTGCGCTGCTCATCGGATCGGTCTCGTTCGCCCTGGGCGGCACGGCGGCCGCGGACGCCACCACGCTGGACGGCAACCACAAGGGCAACAACGGGCGGATCAAGGTCCACGACTCCTCGACCACCCTCGAGTTGCCCAGGAACGAGCCGCACGTCTGCGAGTTCTACTTGGCGGGCCACAAGTTCGACTCCGCCCAGGCGGTCTCCTGGAAGATCAAGGAGATTCCGCCCACGGGCGAGCGGAACGTCGTCGCCGAGGGCGAGCTCACCCTCGACGAGGACGGCAACGGCCGCACCGACGACATCGTCCTGCCCGACGGGCACTACAAGGCCAAGTGGGAGTTCGAGGGCAAGCCCCAGCTCCCCGGCAAGAAGCACAAGGTCTTCTGGGTCGACTGCGAAGAGGACGAGCCGACCGCGCCGCCGGAGGAGGAGCCGAGCACCCCGCCCGGCAACGGTGAGACCACGCCTCCGCCGGACAGCGGCGAGACCACCCCGCCGCCGGATGAGGAGCCGAGCACCCCGCCAGAGGACGGCGAGAGCACGCCTCCCGAGGACGGCGAGGCCACCCCGCCCGCCGACGACAAGGAGACCCCCGCTCCCGACGAGGAGTCCGCGGCCCCCGATGACGGCGGCGCCGCACCGCCCGCGGACGACAGCGCCGAAGGCGGTCTGCCGGTCACCGGCGCCGCGCTGTCCGGTCTCGTCGCGGCCGGCGTGGTCGCGGTCGGCGGCGGCGGTGCCGCGCTGTACCTCACCCGCCGCAAGAAGACGGCTCCGGCCGCCGGCGAGGAGTAGGCGCGCCACCCCTCGCGGAGGCGGCGCACAGCAAGGGGCGGGCGCCCGATCGGGCGCCCGCCCCTTCGTCGTGCTCTCGCCGTGCCCGCGCTGCGGGGGAGCCGGGGGGCCGGGAGTCGGCCGAGGTCCTATTTCCAGCGCAGCCCGGTGATGCGCTCGTAGCACTCCACGTAGCGCGCGCGGGTCGCCTCGACGATGTCCTCGGGGATCTCCGGCCCCGGCGGCGTGCGGTCCCAGCCCGCGATGGTGCTGCTCCAGTCCCGCAGGAACTGCTTGTCCAGCGAGTTCTGCGGGCGCCCGGGGCGCCACTGGTCGGCGGGCCAGAACCGCGAGGAGTCGGGGGTGAGCACCTCGTCGGCGAGGACGAGCGTGCCGTCGGGCGCGCGGCCGAACTCCACCTTGGTGTCGGCGATCACGATTCCCTGCTCGGCGGCCAGCTCGGCGCCGTGCGCGTAGATCCGCAGCGTCGCGTCGCGCAGCCGCTCGGCGGTCTCGGCACCGATCTCGGCGGCGACCTCGTCGAAGGTGATCGGCTCGTCGTGGCCCTCGGCCGCCTTGGTGGTCGGGGTGAAGACCGGCTCCGGCAGCCGCGACGCCTCGACCAGGCCGCCGGGCAGCGGCACTCCGGAGAGCGCCTTGCGCTTCTTGTACTCCTGCAGCGCCGAGCCGGCCAGGTAGCCGCGCGCGACGAACTCCACGGGCAGCATGTCCAGGCGCCGGCAGCGGATGGCCCGCCCCGCCCACTCGGCGGGGACGTCGTCGGCCGAGACGACGTGGTTGGGCATGATGTCGGCGAGCCGCTCGAACCACCACAGCGAGAGCCGGGTGAGGATCCGGCCCTTGTCGGGGATCGGTGTGGGCAGCACCACGTCGTAGACGCTGACGCGGTCGGAGGCCACGAGGATCAGGTCGCCGCCGTCGGCGTAGACGTCGCGGACCTTGCCGGAGTGGACGAGTTCCATGGGATGCCTGCCTGCCGTCCTTGCTGTGAGTGGGAGTGCGACCGCCGCGGCCTCGCCGGCCCGGACCCGGCTCGGCGGAACGACGACAAAGGTTACTTCACCCGCATTCGCGGAGGTCGGCGGGGATGGAGTGCGCGCCGCGGCGCAGGGGCAGCCGCCGTCCACAAGCCGGGCGCACGGCATTGTCCGCCCATAGCGCCGCGGGCTAGGTTCGGGGCATGGACGGATCCGGGCCCGCGGTCGCCGCCGAAGGACTGCGCATCGTCCGCGGCGGGCGCGACGCGGTGCGCGGCGTGGACTTCCGCATACCTCCAGGCGAGATCACCGGCCTGCTGGGGCCCAGCGGCTGCGGCAAGTCCTCGCTGATGCGCGCCGTGATGGGCGTCCAAGTGGTCGCCGAGGGCCGGGTGACGGTCCTGGGCCGCCCGGCGGGCCATCCCGCGCTGCGGCGCCGGGTCGGCTACGCCGCGCAGACCCCGTCGGTCTACGCCGACCTCTCGGTCATCGAGAACCTGCGCTACTTCGCGGCGGTGCTGCGCGCGCCGCGCTCCGACGCCGACCGCGTGCTCGCCGAGACCGGGCTGACCGATCACGCCGGCCACGAGGTCGGGCGGCTCTCCGGCGGGCAGCGCGCCCGCGCCAGCCTCGCCGTCGCCCTGCTCGGCGCCCCCGAGCTGCTGGTGCTCGACGAGCCCACCGTGGGGCTGGACCCCGTACTGCGCGAGGAGCTGTGGCGGCTGTTCCACACCCTGCGCGACCGCGGCACCTCGCTGCTGGTCTCCAGCCACGTCATGGACGAGGCCGGGCGCTGCGACCGCCTGCTGCTCATGCGCGAGGGCGCCATCGTCGCGGTCGAGACCCCCGCCGCGCTGCGCGAGCGCACCGGAACGGCCGACCTGGAGCAGGCGTTCCTGCGGCTGATCCGCGGACACGCCACGGCCCGCGCCGACGGCGCCGCCGCGGCGGCACCCGCCGATCGGGGTCCCGGCGACGGATGCTACGCCGGCCGCCACGAATCCCGCCGCGCCGCAGCGGGCGTGCGCCCGCCCCCGCCCCAAGCACCCCGGGAATCCGAACCGCGTGGGCGCCACGAGCGCCGCCGGCCTCCGGGGGCGTCCGCCGATCCCGACCCGCCGTCCGGCCCCGAGCCCGGCACCGGGAGCCGGCCGTGAATCCGGCCATCACCGCGGCCACCGCCGCGCGCATCCTGCGCCAGCTCAAGCACGATCCCCGCACCGTCGTGCTGCTGGTGGCCGTGCCCACGGTGCTGCTGTTCCTGCTGCGCTACGTCTTCGACGACGAACGCCTCTTCGACCGAATCGCCCCGCAGCTGGTGGCCGTCTTCCCCTTCGTCGTGCTGTTCCTGGTGACCTCCATGGCCACGCTGCGCGAACGCCAGAGCGGCACGCTGGAGCGGCTGATGACGCTGCCCGCCGGCAAGCTCGACCTGCTGTTCGGCTACGCCGCCGCCTTCGGCCTGGTCGCCGTGGTGCAGGTGGCCGCCGTGGTGGCGGCGGCCCAGGCCCTGGGCATGGAGGTCGAGGGCGAACTGTGGACCCTGGGCGCGATCGCCCTCGCCGACGCCCTGCTGGGCATCGCGCTGGGGCTGCTCGCCAGCGCCTTCGCCCGCACCGAGTTCCAGGTCGTGCAGTTCATGCCGGCGTTCATCATGCCGCAGGTGTTGCTGTGCGGTCTGTTCGCGCCGCGTGAGGAGATGCACGAGGTGCTGGAGGCGGTGTCCTATGCGATGCCGCTGTCGTACGCGGTCGAGGCCATCACCGACGCCACGCGCTCGGCGGACGTCACCGGCGACCTTGTGGTCAACACCGGCGTCGTCCTGGCGTGCGCCGTCCTGGCCCTCGTCCTGGGCGCCGCCACACTGCGGCGCCGCACGCCCTGACCGGCGGCGGACGGGCCGTGCCGGCAGCGCGTCCCGGGGAGAAGGGGCCGCGACGGCGTAGCCTCGGAGGCGGCGCGGCACGTGTCCGCGGATCCGCGCGGGCAGCGGGGCGCAAGAGGCGAGCACGGCGAGTGAGGAGTGCGGGATGGTTCTGCGGCGGACACTTCTGGCGGCCTCGGGCAGCGGCAGGCTGCGCGCATTCGTCTCGGGGACCCGGCTCACGCGCGGCGTGGTCGACCGGTTCGTGGCCGGCGAGCGGGCCGAGGACGCCGTGCGCGCGGCCGGGGAGCTGGCCGAGCAGGGCCTGCTGTCCTCCATCGACCACTTGGGCGAGGACGTCGAGCACCCCTCGGCGGCGGAGGACATCACCAAGGGCTACCTGCACCTGCTGCGGCTGCTCGCCGAGGCCGAGCTGACCTCCTCGGCCGAGGTGTCGGTGAAGCCGACCGCCCTGGGGCTGGGACTGGGCGGCGAGGGCATGCAGCTGGCCACCGACCACCTCTCCCGGATCTGCGCCGCGGCCGCCGAGGCCGGCACCACCGTGACCGTCGACATGGAGGCCGAGCGCTACGTCGCCCCCACCCTGCGCTTGGTCGCCGCCCTGCGTGCGGACTATCCCTGGCTGGGCTGCGTGCTGCAGTCCTACCTGCGCCGCACCGAGGGCGACACCGCCGCCATGGCCGCCGAGCCCGGCTCGCGGGTGCGGCTGTGCAAGGGCGCCTACGCCCCCGACCGCGCCACCGGCTACACCGAGCGCCGCGACGTCGACGCCGCCTACGTGCGCTCACTGCGCAGGCTGATGGACAGCGAGGCCTACCCGATGGTCGCCACCCACGACCCGCGGCTCATCGACATCGCCACCACCCTGGCCCGCCGCTACGGGCGCACCTACGACGGATTCGAGTACCAGATGCTCTACGGCGCGCGCCCCGACGAGCAGCGCCGCCTGGCCGAGCTGGGCGCCCGGGTCCGGGTCTACGTGCCCTACGGCGGCGACTGGTACGGCTACCTGGTGCGGCGCATGGCCGAGCGGCCGGCGAACGCGGCATTCGCCGCCCGGGCCGTCGTGCGCCGCGGCTGAGCCCCGCCGCCCGGGCGCCCGTCCACAGGCAGCCCTGCCTCGGGTGCGGCACGGGCCGCGGCCCCGATAGCGTTGAGGAAACGGCGAAGGCTATGAGGTGAGGTCATGATCGCGATCATCGGCGGCGGCAAGATGGGCGAGGCGCTGCTCGCCGGCCTGCTGGCGACCGGCTACGAACCCACCCAGCTCGTGGTCACCGAGCCGAACCAGGAGCGGGCCGCGGAGCTGCGGGAGCGCTACGGCGTCGCCGCCGTCCCGTTGGCCGAGTCCGCCCGGCGCGCCTCCACCCTGATCCTGGCCGTCAAGCCCCAGGACATGGTCGACCTGCTCGACGAACTCGACGGCGACATCGGCGCCGACACCCTGGTCATCTCCATCGCGGCCGGAATCACCACCTCGCTGCTGGAGAAGCACCTCTCCGGCGAGGTCGCGGTCGTGCGCGCCATGCCCAACACCCCGGCGCTGGTGGGCCGCGGCATGACCGCGCTCGCCGGCGGCGCCCACACCGCCGACGGCCAGCTCGACCACGCCGAATCCCTGCTGCGGTCGGTGGGCGAGGTCGTCCGGGTGCCCGAGCGCCACATGGACACGGTCACGGCCATCTCCGGCAGCGGCCCGGCCTACTTCTACTTCATCGCCGAGACCATGATCGAGGCGGGCGTGGCCATGGGCATGACCCGCGCGGCGGCCAAGAAGCTGGTCACCCAGACCATCGGGGGCGCCGCCGCGATGCTGGACGATGCCGGGGCCCACCCGGTCGTGCTGCGCGAGGCGGTCACCTCGCCGGGCGGCACCACCGCCGCGGCGGTGCGCGAGCTGGAGCGCCACGGCGTGCGCACGGCGTTCACCGACGCCATCGAGGCCGCTCGCGAACGCAGCCGCCAACTCTCCGAGGGCTGATCCGCGGGCCGCAGCGGGCGGGCCGGGTCCCGCCGCCGGCGCCCAGGCGCGCGCCTGGCGCCCCCGCCGCCGGGCCTCCCGTGCGCGGTTGACTAGGCTGGAAGAAAAGCGGGTGACTCCCCACACATCCGTTGACTCGATCCGCTCGGCGGGAGGGGCACATGGCCTGTTCGCTGCACGTTGCCTGGGATGACGGGCTGACCTCCTACAACTTCGGCCCGCAGCATCCGCTGGCACCGGTGCGGGTGGAGCTGACGATGGCGCTGTGCCGCGAGTACGGGGTCTTCGACCGCCCCAACGTGGCGCTGAACGCGATCGAGCCGGCATCGGAGGAACTACTCGGCCTCGTCCACCGCGCCGACTACATCGAGGCGGTCAAGCGCGCGGGCAAGACCCTGGAGCCCGACGACCCCTACTGCCTGGGCACCTCCGACAACCCCGTCTTCCCCGACATGCACGACGCCTCCGCCCTGGTGGCGGGCGCCTCGGTGCGGGCGGCCTCGGCGGTGTGGAACGGCGAGTCCGAGCACGCCGCGAACATCGCCGGCGGTCTGCACCACGCCATGCCCGCCAACGCCTGGGGCTTCTGCGTGTACAACGACGCCGCCCTGGCCATCGCCTGGCTGCTGGAGCAGGGCGCCAAGCGGGTGGCCTACGTCGACGTCGACGTCCACCACGGCGACGGCGTGCAGACCATGTTCTACGACGACCCGCGGGTGCTCACCATCAGCCTGCACGAGTCGCCGATGACCCTGTTCCCCGGCACCGGCCGGCCCACCGAGACCGGCGGCCCCGGGGCCGAGGGGTACGCGGTCAACGTCGCCCTGCCCGCCGGCACCAACGACTCCCGCTGGCTGCGGGCGTTCGACGCCGTCGTCCCGCCGCTGCTTCGCGAGTTCCAGCCCGAGGTGCTGGTCACCCAGCAGGGCGCGGACACCCACGCGCTGGACCCGCTGGCCAACCTGATGCTCAGCGTCGACGGCCAGCGGCACATCTACTCGGCGCTGCACCGCCTGGCCAAGGAGACCGCGGGCGGGCGCTGGGTCGTGCTGGGCGGCGGGGGCTACGAACTCGTCCAGGTGGTTCCGCGGGCCTGGACCCACCTGCTGGCCGAGGCCTCGGGCGCCGGGATCGACCCGGCCGTCGACACCCCCCAGGCCTGGCGCGACTTCGTGCGCGAGCGCACCGGCGAGGTCCCGCCGCTGTACATGACCGACGGCCGCACCGTGGAGGTCACGCCGTTCGAGGCCGGGTTCGACCCCGACGACTCCGTCGACCAGGCCATCCAGGCCACCCGCCGGGCGGTGTTCCCCAGCCACGGGATGGATCCCAGCCTGTAGGCCCGTGCTCGCACCGGCGCCGGAACCGGTCTCCTACGGGCGCCCGGTGTGAGCGACCCCACGCGGCCCCAGCCACCCGATCGCCGCGGGCGGATGCCGCCCTCACCGCGCGCAACCGCTGGGCAGCCGGGTGGTCGGGGCCCCGGCGACCGACCGGCGGCAGAGTTGAATATGTCGGGAAAAGGGGTATGACCGGGTGCCAAGACCGTTCACCGCCCTCATCCGCCCCACGGGGAAGGGCGTCGCAACCACCGGGCCACCGGGTCGGAGGGGAAGGGGATAACTGGTGACGCCGCCATCGCGCGCAGAACTCGTCGCCTATCTCGTGCGCACCGGGATCGCCGGCCACGTCGACACGCCGCGGCAGAACAACCTGCGGCACTACCGGCGGCTGTGCCACAAGGACCCCTATTACCAGCTGGGGCTGACCTTCGAGCACGAGTGGCAGTTCGACGAGGTGCTCGCGCTGATGGCCAAGAGCTGCGGCGTCGTCGCCGACGAGGCCCACCAGTGGGGCATCGACACCATCGACCCCGACCGCACCGTCGAGGCCCTGGACGCGGTGGCCGACCGCCTGGCCCAGGCCGCGAGCCGCCGGGAGCGGGTCATGTTCGCCACCGGACACCCCAAGAGCCTCGCCGAGACCTACCGCACCTGGAAGTCGGCCCTGGAGGGCCGCGGGTGCGAGATCGTCACCGCGGCGGCCGGCTACTCCTACGAGGTCGCCACCGAGCACCCGCCCAACCGCCGGGTCCTGGTGTGGAAGGACGGCGTGGGATTCGTGATGGACGGGGGCAGCCCGCGGCACAGCCACCACCCTTTCGCCATGCGCGCCGCACTGCAGGCGCTGTCCGACGAGGAGCGGGAGTGGCCGCAGCTGGTCATCGCCGATCACGGGTTCGCCGGTGCGGCGGGTGAGGCGGGAGTGCCCACGATCGGGTTTGCGGATTGCAACGATCCAGCTTTGTTCCTGGCCGAATACGAGGGCAAGCTGCTGACCACGGTGCCGCTGGACGACGGCTACGCGCCCCCCGAGTACCGCCCTCTGGCCGCATACGTCCTGGCGAGGGCCGGGCTCGCCCCGGACGCCGCCTGAGCGCACGCGGTAATACCCATCCCCTAAACCTCACGCGACCCCCGACCCTCATGTAGCTGCAGAGACAGCAAAACCGACCTTTCAATGCCGTGAACCCGGATCTACCCTGAAATCGGACGTGCCAGCAGTTACCGAACGACACGCCGGCGCGGTGATGGGGTCGCCGCGGCGGATGGAAGAGGCAGGGACATCCACGCTCACGTCCGGAAGTGAGGGCGTCGGAAGATGAACGGGAGTAAGGCTCCTCTCGACGAGGTCCGGTTTCTGACCGTGGCGGAGGTCGCCTCGGTCATGCGAGTGTCCAAGATGACCGTCTACCGAATGGTCCATTCCGGTGCGCTCCCCGCTATCCGCGTGGGGCGCTCCTACCGGGTACCCGAACGCGCCGTGCAGGACTACCTCCGCGAGGCGTTCGTCGAAGCGGGTTAGCCGCGTCGTCACCCGTCGGGGGCGGTGTCACCCGCCCATCGCCCCGCGGGTGGGCGCGCGGTGCGGGCAGCGGCGGCCCCGGGCGCAACTGGGGTCGGGGTGACCGTGGCGGTGCAGGAGCGTCTACTACACTTCGTCGTTGATGCACCTGTCACCTTGCCACCTCCCCGTTTGAGGTTCCGCCGATGCCCTGGAAGACCCGTGCCCGGGTAGTCTCCGCAGCCGCGGCAGCGGCCCTGCTGGCGATCCTCACCGCCGGCTGCGCCGGGGGAGCGGCGTCCGAGACGTCGGGGTCGAGCGGCGACGCCCAGGAGGACCGCTACGTCGCCGGCGACGGCTCCAGCACCTCCTTCGCCCCCGGCGAGCGCACCGCCGCCCCCGAGGTCAGCGGCGAGACCCTCGGCGGCGACCCAGTCAGCCTGGCCGACTACCGCGGCGAGGTCCTGGTCCTGAACTTCTGGGCGAGCTGGTGCGGTCCCTGCCGTTCCGAGGTCCCCGTCCTCAACGAGGTCCACGCCGAGACGAAGGACTCCGGAGTCGCGTTCCTGGGCGTGAACATCAAGGACAACGCCGCCGCGGCCAAGGCCTTCGAGAAGAACCAGGACGTGGAGTACCCCAGCCTCTTCGACCAGCCCGGCAGGGTCCCCCAGGCCTTCCGTGAGACCGTGCCGCCGGCCGCCATCCCCAGCACCCTGGTCATCGACCGCAAGGGCCGTATCGCCGCCCGGGTGATCGGCGAGACCAGCTACAACGAGCTGAGCGGCCTGGTCGAGACCGTCGTCGAGGAAGGCGGGGCGGCCGCGGGCGGCGGCCCCGCCGGCACCGCGGACCCGGCATGATCGCCGAAACCGTCCAGCACGGCTCCCTGCTGCTGGCCGTCCCGCTGGCGCTGGCCGCGGGGCTGGTGTCGTTCCTGTCCCCGTGCGTGCTGCCGCTGGTGCCCGGCTACCTGTCCTACGTCACCGGGCTCAGCGGCGCCGACATCGCCGCCCGCCGCCGCGCCCGCGCCGCCGCCGCGGCGCCCGGCGGTGCGGCGAGCGCCCCGGCCCCGGCCGGAGCCGGCACCGTCGACGCCGAACTGCAGCGCCGCCGCGGCACCATGCTCGCCGGGAGCCTGCTGTTCATCGCCGGGTTCAGCGCCGTGTTCGTGTCCGTTGGCGTGTTCGTCGGCGGAGTCGGCGGCCTGCTGCTGGACTACGCCGAGCCCATCACCCGCGTCCTGGGCGTTGTGACCGTGGTCCTGGGCCTGATGTTCATGGGCGTGCTGCCGGGGCTCAACCGCGAGGTCCGCATCCACCGCATGCCCGACGCCGGCCTGCTCGGCGCGCCGCTGCTGGGCGTGGTCTTCGGGCTGGGGTGGACGCCCTGCATCGGGCCGACCCTGGCGGCGGTGCAGACGCTCGCCTTCACCGAGGGCAGCGCCGGGCGCGGCGCGCTGCTCTCGCTGGTCTACTGCCTGGGCCTGGGGCTGCCGTTCGTCGCGGCGTCCCTGCTCTACCGGCGCGCCCTGGGCGCCTTCGACCGGCTCAAGCGCCACTACCGCGCGATCACCGTCGCCGGCGGCGCGATGCTCGTGGCGGTGGGGCTCCTCCTGGCCACCGGCCTGTGGACCGACATCACCGCGCTCATGCAGCGGTGGGTGGCCGACTATTCGACGGTGATATAGCAGTGGCTTCCGACCAGACCTCAGCGACCGAGGCGGCCGCCGCCGAGCGCGGCCGCCCCGCCGACCCGCCTCCGCCCGCGCTGTCGGCGCTGGGTTGGGCGCGCTGGACCTGGCGCACCCTCACCTCGATGCGCACGGCGCTGATCCTGCTGTTCCTGCTGGCGGTGGGCGCGATCCCGGGTTCGATGCTGCCCCAGCGCGGGGTCAGCGTCGAGCAGGTGCGCAACTACTTCCTGGAGCACCCCGAGCTCGCGCCCTGGCTGGACCGCTTCTACCTCTTCGACGTCTACTCCTCGCCCTGGTACGCCGCGATCTACCTGCTGCTGTTCGTGTCGCTGACCGGCTGCGTGCTGCCGCGGGCGCTGGCGCACTACCGCGCGATGCGGGCCCGCCCGCCGCGCACCCCGCGCAACCTGGGCCGGCTGCCGTACTCGGCGACCTTCACCGCATCGGCCCCACCCGCGCGGGTGCTCGGCGAGGCCCGCACACTGCTGCGGCGCCACCGCACCGAGACCGAGACCGACGGCCGGACCGGCGCCGCGGCGCTCTCGGCCGAGACCGGCTACCTGCGCGAGACCGGCAACGTGCTGTTCCACCTGGCGCTGCTGGGCCTGCTCGCGGCGCTGGCCACCGGGTCGTTCCTGGGCTACCGCGGCAACATGCTCGTGGTCGAGGGCGACGGGTTCGCCAACGCCGTCACCTCCTACGACTCCTACTTCCCGGGCACGGCCGTGGACCCGGCCGACCTCCAGCCGTTCTCGTTCACCCTGGAGGAGTTCCAGGCGACCTACGTCGAGGAGGGCCGGCTCAGCGGTCAGGCCGCCTCCTTCTCGGCCGACCTCGCCTACCGGGCCTCGCCCGAGGCCCCCGAGCGCCGGCACACGCTGGAGGTCAACAAACCGCTGTCGGTGGGCGGCGCCCAGGTCTACCTCCTCGGCCACGGCTACGCGCCCGAGTTCCGGGTCGAGAACGCCCGGGGCGAGGTGGTGTTCGACCAGCCGGTGCCGTTCATCTCCCGCGAGGAGCGCACCTTCACCTCCGACGGCGTGGTCAAGGTGCCCGACGCGGGCGAGCAGCAGCTCGGCTTCACCGGGGTCTTCCTCCCCTCGGCCGCCGAGGGTCCGCAGGGCGACCTGGTCTCGGAGTTTCCCGCGCCCCGCGACCCGGTCGTGACGCTGACCGGCTACCGCGGCGACCTGGGCCTGGGCGACGGCTCCTCTCAGTCGGTATTCGAACTGCAGACCGAGGACATGACCGGCCTGGGGGAGTCGCCCGAGCTGCGGCCCGGCGAGTCCTGGAAGCTGCCCGACGGCGCCGGGACGATCACGTTCACCGGTTACCGCGACTACATCAGCATGCAGGTCAACAGCAACCCCGCGCGCGTTCCGGCGCTGGCGGCGGCGTCGGCGGCCGTGCTCGGCCTGCTGGCGACGCTGTTCGTGCGGCCGCGCCGGGTGTGGGTGCGGGCGACCCCACGCCCGGACGGGCGCACCGCCGTCGAGGTGGCGGGCCTGGGCAAGAGCGAGAACGCGGCGCTGACGGCGGACTTCCACCGCTTCGCCACCTCGCTGAGAGACCGACTGCGGGACGGCCCCGCGACCGAAACAGGCACGAAGGAGTAGCCGGTGATGCACACGCTCGCCGCAGACACGGCGCTGGACGGCCGGATGTCCTCGATCAGCGACGGACTGATCATCGCGATGATCGTGGTCTATGCGGTCGCGCTGTTCCTCTTCGCCATCGAGGCCGCCTACGGGCGCCGGCGGCGGTTGCGGGCCAACAGGCTCATGCCCGCGGCCGCCGGCGCCGGGACCGTCGACGCGCCGAGCGCCTCGGCAGCCGATGCGGCGGGCGCGACGGTCGGCGGCTACGCGCCGCCGCCGGAAGTCCGAGCGGGCGGGGTCGACCTCGACGCCCCCGGGCCGGATGCGATGGCGGTCAGCGTGCGCCGCGAGGAGCCCGAGGCCAGCGCGGCCCAGCACGCGGTGGGCCGGGTGGCCCTGGTCGTGACCGCACTGGGCTTCCTGCTCAACGCCGCGCAGATCACCACCCGCGGGCTGGCCGCCGACCGGTGGCCGTGGGGCAACATGTTCGAGTTCGTGGTGGGGATCTGCCTGTGCAGCGTGGGGGCGTTCCTCTTCGCGGCACTGCGCTACCAGGCCCGCTTCCTGGGCACCTTCGTGCTGGTCCCGGTGGTGCTGCTGCTGGGGATCGCCGCGCGGTGGCTCTACAGCGAGGCCGGCCCGGTGATCCCGGCCCTGCACTCCTACTGGATCGCGATCCACGTCTCGGCCGCCATCATCGCCACCGGCGGGTTCATGGTCGCGGGCGCGGCCGCGGTGGCCTATCTGCTGGCGCGCCGCACCGAGCTCCAGCGGGCGGCGGGCCAGCGGGTCGCGGGCGTCGCCGCCAAGCTGCCCGCCTCCGAACTGCTGGACCGCGTCTCGCACCGCTTCATCGTGCTGGCGTTCCCGCTGTGGACGTTCGCGATCATCGCCGGGGCGATCTGGGCCGACGAGGCATGGGGGCGCTTCTGGGGGTGGGACCCCAAGGAGGTGTGGTCGTTCATCACCTGGGTCCTCTACGCCGCCTACCTGCATGCCCGTGCCACCGCCGGCTGGCGCGGCTCCAAGGCCACCTGGATCGGGCTGGCCGGGTTCACCTGCCTGCTGTTCAACTTCTTCGCGGTGAACTTCATCTTCAGCGGACTGCACAGCTATGCCTGAGCCGCCTGCACGGCCCGCATGGCCCGTGCGCGGGGCGCGTCTACGTCCTGTTTAAGAGATCGGCCACCACAGGAGGTTGCGGCAATGGGTGCGTCTCGCGAAGCGCGGACGCAGCTTGCCGCCGAGCGCACGCAGTTCTCCCCAGGTGGAACCGCACCACCGGTGGCGGGCCTCCGGCACAAACGTGCACCGTGCGCTCGGCGGCAAGCCGGCGCACAGCGCTTCGCGCATCACAGCCCCATTGCCGCAACCTCCTGTGGTGGCGGGTTCCCTGCGGTTCCCGGTGGGTTCCTGGCAAGCGGTGTCCCCGCCGTTCTTGAACGTGCCTAGGCGCCGCGCACACCCGCGGGGAAACCGGCGCGACCGAGCGACGAGGGAAGGCGGCGCCTCAAAGCACCCTGGAGGCCCGCGGAAAGTAGGCACAGAACGCACAGAGCGTGCGGCGCGCCCGGTCGGGGCGCCGCACGCTCTGTGCGGGTGTGCGCGCTAGTCCTCGGGGTTGATGCGCCGGTTCAGCTTGCGCAGGAACTCCGGGTCGTCGTCGGGACCGAGCGGCGTGTCGCGGTCGGACTCCTGCTGGAAATCCGCGGGATCGAGGCGGTCCAGCGACGAGGTCTGGGCGGTCGGCGCCTCGGGTTCGGGGACGGCCGTCTCCCGAGGGCGGCCGAGGAAGAGCCAGAGCAGTGGGCCGACCGGCGTGAACAGCACGATGACGGCCAGCCAGAGGATCTTGGGCAGATTGCGTACTTCAGCGGCGGGGCAGGTGAGCGCGTCGAAGAACGCGTACACCCACAGCACGATCGTGAGTAGCGTGATAAGGCCAGCGAGCCACACCATGGTTTCAGCCTATCCGGGATCGTCCGCGCACGCGCAGTCGACGAGGGAGCCCGGCCACGGGGGGAGCGGGCCACCGAGACGGCTCCGACGCGATAGGCGGTGGGTGGGCGGCGTTCAGTGTGTGGACTCGGTCGGCTCTCCGTGCAGGAGTGCGCGTACCTCGGACTCTCGGAACCGGCGGTGGCCGCCGGGGGTGCGGATGCTGCTGATCCGCCCCGACGCCGCCCACCGCGTCACGGTCTTCGGGTCGACTCGGAAGAGGGAGGCAACCTCTCCAGGGGTCAGCAAGCGTTCGCTTCCTCTTTCCACCTTCACAATCCCCCTTCGGGCCCGCCAGTCGACTTGGGGGGAGGCGGGCGTTTGATCCCCTAGTGTGCATGAGTTAGCCAGTTTCATCCCTAGTTTTCGTAAAAACAGGGAGGAACTGGGGGTGAGCACGCGATATGTGACCGGAACGTAACCTCCAATTCGGAAGGCCGGATCACATCGATCCCATGACCGGTGCAATCCGGCGATCCGCGGCTGCGACGCCTGCCGCCCCGGGGGTGCGGCAGGACACCGGCGAACGGCCCGTACCCTGGCATTGAGCCGGGCCGCAGGGTCTGCGGCGCCCCTGTCGCGGGTGCGCCGCGCTCCGGCCGCCCTCGCCCAGACCTCAATCTATTGCCGAATCATCCGTTGTGAGGCGGTTTTCATGCGTAGCGTCCTCGCTTATACCGCGGCACGCCTGCTGCTGTTCGCGGTGACCTTCGCTCTCCTCTACCTGCTGGGCGCCCGCGGGCTCCTCGCCGCCGCCATGGCGGTGCTGATCAGCGGCCTGGTGAGCTACGTGCTGCTCGCCCGCCAGCGCGACATGATGTCCCGCTCCATCGCCCACGGGATCGACCGGCTCCGCGGAATCGGTACCCGCCTGGAGGCCGGGGCGGCCAAGGAGGACGACGTGCAGGACGCCGAGGCCGCCGGTGCGGAGGCTCCGGCCGGGCCCGGCGCCGAGCGGCACGAGGCCGCATCGCCCGCGGACGCCGAGCGGCCCGCGCAGGACACCGAGGACGATGCCGGGCAGGACGCCCGGCCCGGCGGCACCCCGCAGCAGGCCCGCTGAGCCCTGGAGGCGGCGCGCGTGCGCGCGTGCCCGCGCGCTCCGCGCTAGCCCTAAGGTGGAGGCATGACCCGCGCTGAGCTCGACAAGCGGCCCGCCGACGTCGCGAGCATGTTCGACGGCATCGCCGACCGCTACGACCTCGTCAACGACGTCATCTCCCTGGGACAGGACCGGGCCTGGCGGCGCGCCACCGTGCAGGCCGTCGACGCCTACAGCGGCGAACTGGTGCTCGACCTGGCCGCGGGGACCGGCACGTCCTCGGAGTCCTTCACCACGAAGGGCGCGCGGGTCATCGCCTGCGACTTCTCCCAGGGAATGCTGCGGGTCGGCGCCCGCCGCCGCGGCGGAGCCTCGCGGCGCGGGGTCACCTTCGTGGCCGGCGACGCGCTCGCCCTGCCGTTCGCCGACCAGACCTTCGACGCGGTGACCGTGTCCTTCGGGCTGCGCAACACCAACGACTGCGACCAGGCGCTGCGCGAGCTCCACCGCGTGACCAAGGTCGGCGGCCGCCTGGTGGTGTGCGAGTTCAGCCACATCCCCGTCGGCGCCGTGGACCGCCTGTACGGCACCTATCTGATGGGCGCCCTGCCCCGGATCGCGCGGCTGGTGACCGACAACACCGCCCCCTACGAGTACCTCTCGGAGTCCATCATGGACTGGCCCGACCAGCGCGCCCTGGCCGGGCGGCTGCGCGCGGCCGGCTGGGAGTCGGTGGCCTGGCGCAACCTCAGCTTCGGTGTGGTGGCCCTGCACCGCGGGTACCGCCGCAGCTGACCCTCCCGCCCCACACGCATCAAGCGCCGCGAATGCTCCATTCGCGGCGCTTTTTCGCGTTTCGGAGAACCGGGACGAATGGCTACAAAGCGGACGAAGGTATGCCTTACTTCTCCTGGTAACAGGCTGAACGCCGCTTTTGTCGGCGAAAGCGGCGAAACAAGATGAATGCACCCTGGGGGTCGCCCCAGCAGCACGAAAGGTCTAGACTCTGGATCGCACGGGGTTTGTGAAGCCCTTCACAAGCCTACGAGTCGTACATAACACCCCTGACCAGCCACAAGTCAGCCGCACAAGCGCCAACGGCGCACCCCCGAGGCGCACACACCCGCGCCATGCAAGCCAAGGACCACTCGTGAGCGAGACAGCACCCGCCCTCCTGTCCGTCCGGGACCGGCCTGAGGAGGAAGCCGACGTCATCATCGTCGGAGCCGGGCCGGCCGGATCCACGGCCGCCTATTACCTCGCGCAGGCCGGGGTCGACGTCCTCCTGCTGGAGAAGACGGCGTTCCCGCGCGAGAAGGTGTGCGGCGACGGCCTGACCCCCCGCGCGGTCAAGCAGCTCGCCGCGATGGGCGTCTCGCTGGAGGACAAGGGCTGGATCCGCAACCACGGGCTGCGGATCATCGGCGGCGGGGTGCGCATCGAGCTGCCCTGGCCCGAGCTGGCGGAGTACCCCGGATTCGGCCTCGTGCGCACCCGCGAGGACTTCGACCAGATCCTGGCCGACCGCGCGGTCGCGGCGGGCGCCCGGCTGCTGCAGCGCACCAACGTCACCGGCCCGGTCGTCGACCCCCGCAGCAACCGCATCGTCGGCGTCACCGCCAAGAACCCCGACCGCGAGCCCGTCACCTACCGCGCGCCCCTGGTGGTCGCCGCCGACGGCAACTCCTCGCGGCTGTCGGTGGCCATGGGCATCCGCAAGCGCGACGACCGGCCCATGGGCGTGGCCGTGCGCACCTACTTCACCAGCCCGCGCCACGACGACGACTACCTGGAGTCCTGGCTGGAGCTGTGGGACAGCAGCGAGGGACGGGACATCCTGCTGCCCGGCTACGGCTGGGTCTTCGGCGTCGGCGACGGCACCAGCAACGTGGGCCTGGGCATCCTCAACTCCACCTCCTCCTTCCAGGACGTGGACTACCGCTCGCTGCTGCGGCGCTGGACCTCCAGCATGCCCGCCGAGTGGGGGTTCACCGAGGACAACCAGCAGGGCAAGATCCGCGGCGCCGCGCTGCCCATGGGGTTCAACCGCGTGCCCCACTACTCCCGCGGCCTGATGCTGGTGGGCGACGCCGGCGGCATGATCAACCCGTTCAACGGCGAGGGCATCGCCTATGCGATGGAAGCCGGCCGCATCGCCGCCGACGTGATCGCCCAGGCGCACTCCCGCCCCACCCAGCAGACCCGCGAGCGCACGCTGCTGCGCTACCCGCAGATCCTGCGCGAAACCTACGGCGGCTACTACACGCTGGGCCGCTACTTCGTGAAGATGATCGGCAATCCGGAGCTGATGAAGTACGCGACCAAGTACGGACTGCCGCAGCGCACCCTCATGCAGTTCGCGCTGAAGATGCTCGCGAACCTGACCGAGCCCAGCCGCGGCGACGCGATGGACCGTGTGATCAACGGCCTGTCCAAGATGGCGCCGGCGGCCTGAGGCGAAAGGCAGACACATGCACACCGTTCAGCCACCGCACGATCGCTCGCGCTCGTACGTGAACGCATTCACAAGCGTGCCCGCCGCGCCCCGGCAGGGGGCGCGGGCGCAGGCGCGCGCCGGCCACGAGGGGAACGCCTAGCAATGGAGCTCTACGCACCCGTCTTCGTCCTCGCAGCCATCGGCGCCGCGTTCGTCGGGGTTTCGATGGTCGTCGGCTCCATCGCCGGTCCCAAGCGCTACAACCGGGCCAAGCTGCAGTCCTACGAATGCGGCATCGAGCCCACGCCCCAGCCCGCCGGCGGCGGACGCTTCACGATCAAGTACTACCTGACCGCGATGCTGTTCATCGTCTTCGACATCGAGATCATCTTCCTCTACCCGTGGGCCGTCCACTTCGACGAACTCGGTGTCTTCGGCCTGATCGCGATGGTGCTGTTCCTGGTGAACGTGTCGATCGCCTACGCCTACGAATGGCGCCGCGGCGGACTGGAGTGGGAGTGACCGCCCCGGCGCGCCGGCCCGGCGCCCAGGCACCGACCAACCGCACAACCACGGACGGCACCACGGACCAGAAAGGGGGTTCGCCGGATGGGGCTTGAGGAGAAACTGCCCAGCGGCATCATGCTGACGACGGTCGAGCAGATCGCCGGCCTGGTCCGCAAGAGCTCGATGTGGCCGGCCACGTTCGGGCTGGCCTGCTGCGCCATCGAGATGATGTCGGCGGGCGGACCGCACTACGACATCGCCAGGTACGGCATGGAGAAGTTCGGCGCAACGCCGCGCCAGGCCGACCTGATGATCGTGGCGGGCCGGGTCAGCCAGAAGATGGCCCCCGTCCTGCGCCAGATCTACGACCAGATGCCCGAGCCCAAGTGGGTCATCGCCATGGGCGTGTGCGCCTCCAGCGGCGGAATGTTCAACAACTACGCCATCGTGCAGGGCGTCGACCACATCGTGCCCGTCGACATGTACCTGCCCGGCTGCCCGCCCCGCCCCGAGATGCTCTTCGACGCGGTGCTCAAGCTGCACGACAAGGTGCAGAACGAGAAGCTCGGCGCGCACCGCAAGCGCGAGATCGAGGAAGAGGAGGAGCGCCGGCTGCGCCGCGAGCTCCCGCTGCTGGACCCGAGCGAGGTGGCGAGCCGGTGAGTCTCAACGGCAACGGCGGCCAGGGCCACGACGTGGAGCGCCGCGAGGAGGAGGCCGACCTCCCGGCACGCGCCGGCGAGGAGCGGCTCAACGCGCCCGTCGCCCGCACCGGGATGTTCGGCGCCAAGACCACCGGCGACACCTCCGGCTACGGCCGGCTGCTGGTGCGCAAGACGCCGCGCGCGTCGTCCAAGCGGCCCTTCACCGACCCCGACGACCCCCGCACGGCGTCCTTCGACGGGGTCGCCGACGCACTGGAGCGCGCTCTGGGCCGCGACGGCGCGCCCGGAACCCGGGCGGTCGAGCGGGTCGTGGTCGACCGCGGCGAGATCACCTTCCACGTGCGCCGCGAGCACCTGCGCGAGGTGGCCCGGATGCTGCGCGACGACCCCGACCTGCGCTTCGAGCTGTGCACGGGCGTCAGCGGCGTGCACTACCCCGACGACACCGGGCGCGAGCTGCACGCCGTCTACCACCTGCGCTCGCTCACCCACAACAACGAGATCCGGGTCGAGACCGCCTGCCCCGACGCCGACCCCCACATCCCCTCGGTCGTCTCGGTCTATCCCGCCAACGACTGGCACGAGCGCGAGGCCTGGGACTTCTTCGGGATCGTGTTCGACGGGCACCCCTCGCTGACCCGCATCGAGATGCCCGACGACTGGCACGGGCACCCCCAGCGCAAGGACTACCCGCTCGGCGGGATCCCCGTCGAATACCGCGGTGCCACCATCCCGCCGCCGGACGAGCGGAGGTCATACCAATGACGAACGTCACAGAGGACTACATCGACGCCTCGGGCGGCGACTGGGACGAGGTCATCGCCAAGGCGCAGAGCAGCGGCGCCGAGCGCCTCGTGGTCAACATGGGCCCGCAGCACCCCTCCACCCACGGCGTGCTCCGGCTCATCCTCACCCTCGACGGCGAGACCTGCACCGAGGCGCGGGTGGGCATCGGCTACCTGCACACCGGCATCGAGAAGAACATGGAGTTCCGGACGTGGACGCAGGGCACCACGTTCGTGACCCGCATGGACTACCTCACGCCGATCTTCAACGAGGTGGCCTACTGCCTGGCGGTGGAGCGGCTGCTGGACATCACCGACCGCATCCCCGAGCGGGCCAACGTCATCCGGGTGCTGATGATGGAGCTCAACCGGATGTCCTCGCACTTCGTGGCGATGGCGACGTTCGGCATGGAGCTCGGCGCCACGACCGTCATGACCAGCGGGTTCCGCGAGCGGGAGATGGTGCTCGACATCTTCGAGCTGATCACCGGCCTGCGGATGAACCACGCCTACATCCGCCCCGGCGGCGTGGCCCAGGACCTGCCCGACGGCGCGGTCGAGAAGATCCGCGAGCTGCTCAAGGAGATGCCCAAGCGCATCACCCAGATGCGCAAGCTGCTCGACGCCAGCCCGCTCTACCTGGCCCGCACCCGCGACGTGGCCCACCTGGACCTGGCCGGGTGCATGGCGCTGGGCGTCACCGGCCCCATGCTGCGCGCCTCGGGGCTGGCCTGGGACCTGCGCAAGGCCAAGCCCTACTGCGGCTATGAGAACTACGAGTTCGACATCCCCGTCTCCGACGGCGGCGACGTCTACGCCCGCTACCGGGTGCGCATGGCCGAACTGGAGCAGAGCCTGCGCATCGTCGAGCAGTGCCTGGACCGGCTCCGCCCCGGCCCGATCATGGTCGACGACGCCAAGATCGGCTGGCCCGCCCGCCTGGAGCTGGGCGGCGACGGCCTGGGCAACTCGCCCGAGCACATCGCCCACATCATGGGCGGCTCCATGGAAGCGCTGATCCACCACTTCAAGCTGGTCACCGAGGGGTTCCGGGTGCCGGCCGGGCAGGCCTACGCCGCGGTGGAGAGCGCCAAGGGAGAGCTCGGCTGCCACGCCGTCAGCGACGGCGGCACCCGCCCCTACCGCGTGCACTTCCGCGACCCCTCGTTCAACCACCTGCAGTCGGTCGCGGCCATGTGCGAAGGCGGCACCGTGGCCGACGTCATCGCCGCGGTGGCCAGTATCGACCCCGTGATGGGAGGGGTGGACAGGTGAGCAGCACCTTTACCGAAGAGGTCCGCGCGCGGCTGGAGGTCGACGCCAAGGACATCATCGCCCGCTACCCGCGCGAGCGCTCGGCCCTGCTGCCGCTGCTGCACCTGGTGCAGGCCGAGGAGGGCTACGTCTCCACGGCCGGCATCCGGTTCTGCGCCGAGCAGCTGGGCCTGACCACCGCCGAGGTCACCGCCGTGGCCACCTTCTACACCATGTACAAGCGTCGGCCCACCGGCGAGTACCACGTCGGAGTCTGCACCAACACGCTGTGCGCGGTCATGGGCGGCGACGAGATCCTCAGTGCCCTCAAGGAGCACCTGGGCGTGGGCAACGACGAGGCCACCGAGGACGGCCGGGTCTCCGTCGAGCACGTCGAGTGCAACGCCGCCTGCGACTTCGCGCCGGTGGTGATGGTCAACTGGGAGTTCTTCGACAACCAGACCCCCGAGTCCGCCAAGCGGCTGGTCGACGACCTGCGCCTGGGCAACGACGTGCGCCCCACCCGCGGCCCCGAGCGGCTGTGCACCTGGAAGGAGGCCAGCCGCCTGCTCGCCGGGTTCTCCGACGGGCGCGCCGGCGAGGGCACCCAGGCCGGCGAGCCCTCCCTGCAGGGCCTGCGGCTCGCCCGCGAGCGAGGCTGGGTCGCGCCGCGACCCGGTGCCGCGGCGACCGAGGCCGCCGGCGACGAAGGGAGCGCGAAGTGACCACCCTGACCCCGGTCCTGTCGGACAACTGGGACCGCCCCGACTCCTTCACCCTCCAGGCCTACCGCGACGGCGGCGGCTACGAGGCGCTGCGCACCGCGCTGACCATGGAGCCCGACACGATCGTGGACCTGGTCAAGGCCTCGGGCCTGCGCGGCCGCGGCGGCGCCGGGTTCCCCACCGGGATGAAGTGGGGCTTCCTGCCCAAGGACAACCCCAACCCGCGCTACCTCGTCGTCAACGCCGACGAGTCCGAGCCCGGCACGTGCAAGGACGTGCCGCTGATGCTGGCCAACCCGCACGTCCTCATCGAGGGCGTGGCCATCTCGGCCTACGCCATCCGCAGCTCCCAGGCGTTCATCTACGTCCGCGGCGAGGTGCTGCACGTCATCCGCCGCCTCAAGCAGGCCGTCGAGGAGGCCCGCGAGGCCAACCTGATCGGCCCCGACGTGCTGGGCAGCGGCTTCGACCTGGACGTGGTGGTCCACGCCGGCGCCGGCGCCTACATCTGCGGCGAGGAGACCGCCCTGCTGGACTCCCTGGAGGGCTACCGCGGCCAGCCCCGGCTCAAGCCGCCGTTCCCGGCGGTGGCCGGGCTGTACGCCTCGCCCACCGTCGTCAACAACGTCGAGTCCATCGCCAGCGTCCCCAGCATCCTGCGCAACGGCGCCGAGTGGTTCACCTCCATGGGCACCGAGAAGTCCGCCGGGTTCGGCTTCTTCTCGCTGTCGGGCCACGTACGCCGGCCCGGCCAGTACGAGGCGCCGCTGGGCATCACGCTGCGCGAACTGCTGGACATGGCCGGCGGCATCCGCGAAGGCCACCGGCTGAAGTTCTGGACCCCCGGCGGCTCCTCCACCCCGATCTTCACCGACGAGCACCTGGACACCCCGCTGGACTTCGAGTCCGTCGGCGCCGCCGGGTCCATGCTGGGCACCCGCGCGCTGCAGATCTTCGACGAGACCACCTGCGTGGTCCGCGCCGTCGGCCGCTGGATCGAGTTCTACGCCCACGAGTCCTGCGGCAAGTGCACCCCCTGCCGCGAAGGCAACTACTGGATGGTGCAGGTGCTCGACCGCCTCGAACACGGCGAGGGCACCGAAGCCGACCTGGAGAAGCTGCTGGACATCTGCGACAACCTGCTGGGCCGCTCCTTCTGCGCGCTCGGCGACGGCGCGGCCAGCCCGGTGATGTCCTCCATCAAGTACTTCCGCCAGGAGTACATCGACCACGTGACCCAGGGCGGCTGCCCGTTCGACCACCGCAAGTCGACGGTGTGGGGAGGCACGGCATGACCACGGCGTCCGCGCCGGCAGCGCCGGCGGTACCGGCAGGAGAGGAGGAGCAGTGACCGTCACGACCAACAGCGCCTCGGGCGGCACGCCGGCCGTACCGCCGGAGGACCTCGTCACCGTCACCATCGACGGCTTCCAGATCCAGGTGCCCAAGGGCACTCTGCTCATCCGGGCCGCCGAGCTGCTCGGCATCCAGATCCCGCGCTTCTGCGACCACCCCCTGCTGGACCCGGTGGGCGCCTGCCGGCAGTGCCTGGTGGAGATCCCCGACGCCGGCAACGGGCGGCCCATGCCCAAGCCGCAGGCCTCGTGCACCATCACCGTGATGGAGGGCATGGTCGTCAAGACCCAGCTCACCTCCGCGGTGGCGGACAAGGCCCAGCGCGGGATCATGGAGTTCCTGCTCATCAACCACCCGCTGGACTGCCCGGTCTGCGACAAGGGCGGCGAGTGCCCTCTGCAGAACCAGGCGATGTCCAACGGCGGCGGCGAGACCCGGTTCCTGGACACCAAGCGCACCTTCCCCAAGCCGATCGCGCTGTCCACGCAGGTGCTGCTCGACCGCGAGCGCTGCATCCAGTGCGCCCGCTGCACCCGCTTCTCCGCGCAGATCGCCGGCGACCCGTTCATCGAACTGCTGGAGCGCGGCGCCGACGAGCAGGTCGGCATCGCCGAGGGCGAGCCCTTCCAGTCCTACTTCTCCGGCAACACAGTGCAGATCTGCCCGGTGGGCGCGCTCACCGGCGCCGCCTACCGGTTCCGGGCCCGGCCCTTCGACCTGGTCAGCACGCCCAGCGTGTGCGAGCACTGCGCCGCCGGGTGCGCCCAGCGCACCGACCACCGGCGCGGCAAGGTCACCCGCCGGCTCGCCGGCGACGACCCGCAGGTCAACGAGGAGTGGAACTGCGACAAGGGCCGGTGGGCCTTCAAGTACGCCACCCAGCCCGACCGGCTCACCCACCCGCTGGTGCGCGACGAGGAGTCCCGCGCGCTGGAGACCGCGTCCTGGCCGGAGGCCGTGACCACGGCCGCGCGGGGCCTGGCCCAGGCCCGCGACCGCGGCGGACGCGTCGGCGTGCTCACCGGCGGGCGGCTGACCCTTGAGGACGCCTACGCCTACGCCAAGTTCGCCCGGGTCGCGCTGCGCACCAACAGCATCGACATGCGCGCGCGCCCCAACTCAGAGGAGGAGGCCGACTTCCTGGCCGCCCGGGTGGCCGGCACCGGGCTCGGGGTCACCTACAGCGACCTGGAGACGGCCCCGGCGGTGCTGCTGGCCGGGTTCGAGCCCGAGGACGAGTCCCCGGTGGTGTTCCTGCGGCTGCGCAAGGCCCACCGCAAGAACGGCACCCGCGTCTTCGCCGTCGCCTCCCACGAGACCCGCGGCCTGACCAAGGCGGGCGGACGGCTCATCCCCACCGCCCCCGGCGCCGAACCCGAGGTGCTGGGCGAGCTCGCCGAGGCCGACGCCGAGGCGATCGAGGCGCTGCGCCAGACCGGTGCCGTCATCCTGGTCGGCGAGCGGCTGGGCGCCGTCCCCGGCGCGCTGTCGGCGGCCGCCCGGCTCGCCGACCGCACCGGCGCGCGCCTGGCCTGGGTGCCGCGCCGGGCCGGCGAGCGCGGCGCCGCCGACGCCGGGGCGCTGCCCAACCTGCTGCCCGGCGGGCGCCCCGTCGCCGACGCCACCGCCCGCGCCGAGGTCGCCCGCGCCTGGCGGGTGGGATCGCTGCCCGAGCGCGAGGGCCGCTCCACCGCCGAGATCATCGAGGCGGCCGCCTCCGGCGAACTGGAGGCCCTGCTGATCGCCGGCGTCGACCTCGACGACCTGCCCGACCCGGCCGCCGCGCGGGCGGCGCTGGCGCGGGTGCCCTTCATCGTGAGCGTCGAGATGCGGGCGAGCAGCGTCACCGACCGGGCCGACGTGGTGCTGCCGGTGGCCGCCGTGGCCGAGAAGAGCGGCACGTTCGTCGACTGGGAGGGCCGCCGCCGGCCCTTCGGCGACGCGCTGAAGAAGCCCGGCCTGCTGTCGGACCTGCGGGTGCTCTCCGCTGTGGCCGACGAGATGGACGTCCACCTGGGGCTGCCCGACGACGCCGCCGCGCTGCGCGAGCTGGACGAGCTGGGCTCCTGGGCGGGCGAGCGCGTGCCCGACCCGCTGACCCGCTCGGCCGCGCGCCCCGAGCCCGGCAAGGGCGAGGCGGTCCTGTCGACCTGGCGCCAGCTGCTGGGCCGCGGCCGCATGGAGGACGGCGAGCCCTACCTGGCCGGGACCGCGCGCCCGGCCCTGGCCCGCGTTTCGGCCGCCACGGCCGCCGAGATCGGCCTGGCCGACGGCGGCCGGCTCCGCGTCAGCGGGCCCGGCGGCTCGGTGAGCGTGCCCGCCGTCGTCACCCCGATGCCCGACCGGGTGGTGTGGCTGCCGGAGAACGCCCGCGACTGCGACGTCCACCGCGACCTGGGCGCCGCGGGCGGAGCGGTGGTCTCCATCGCCCCCGACGCCGGCGCCGGCCACGACCCCGGCGGTGACGTGCAAGCCAAGATGACCGCGACGAGTGCGGGGAGCGACCAGTCATGACGACCGCGCTGGCCGGTGCGGCGGTGCCCGTGGCCGCAGAGGCCCAGTTGGAGGCCTTCGGCACCGACCCCTGGTGGATCACGCTGATCAAGGCGCTGGCGATCTTCGTCTTCCTGATGGTCTGCGTGCTGATGATGATCATGGCCGACCGCAAGGTCATGGGCCGCATGCAGCAGCGCCACGGCCCCAACCGCTTCGGCCCGCTGGGGCTGCTGCAGTCCCTGGCCGACGGTGTGAAGCTGTCGCTGAAGGAGGACCTGATCCCCCGCGGCGTGGACCGGGCCGTCTACATCGCCGCGCCGGTGATCGCGGCCGTGCCCGCGTTCATCGCGTTCTCGGTGATCCCGGTCGGGCCCGAGGTCTCCATGTTCGGGGTGACCACCCGGCTGCAGCTGACGGACCTGCCCATCGCCGCCCTCATCGTGCTGGCCACCGCGGCGGTGGGCGTCTACGGCATCGTGCTCGGCGGCTGGGCCTCCCAGTCCCCCTACGCGCTGCTGGGCGGGCTGCGCGCCTCGGCCCAGGTCATCAGCTACGAGATCGCCATGGGCCTGTCGTTCGTCGCGGTGTTCATGTACGCGGGCACGCTGACCACCTCCGGCATCGTCGAGGCGCAGCAGAACGTGTGGTTCGCGGTGATCCTGCTGCCGTCGTTCCTGATCTACCTGGTCACGATGATCGGCGAGACCAACCGGCTGCCCTTCGACCTCGCCGAGGGCGAGGGTGAGATCGTCGGCGGGTTCATGACCGAGTACGGGTCGATGAAGTTCACCATGTTCTTCCTCGCCGAGTACGTGAACATGGTGACCGTCGCCGCGGTGTCGGTGACCTTCTTCCTCGGCGGCTACCTCGCTCCGCCTCCGCTGACCGCGTTCTGGCCGGGCGCGGCCGAGGGCTGGTGGCCCGCGCTGTGGTGGCTGCTGAAGTTCATGTTCGTCATGTTCCTGTTCATCTGGGTGCGCGGCTCGGTGCCCCGGATCCGCTACGACCAGCTCATGCAGCTCGGCTGGAAGGTCCTCATCCCGGTGCAGCTGGTGTGGATCACCGCGGTGGCCTTCGTGCGCATCCTCGTCAACGAGGACGCCCCCGCCTGGGCGGTGGCCGCGGTCGTGGCCGGGTTCGCGGTGGCGACCGTCGCCGCGCTGGCCGCCTGGTCCCGCTCGGCGCGGCGCAAGCGCGCCGCCGAAGCCGCCGAGCGCAGGGAGGAGCTGCGGCTCATGCGCGAAGACTCGGCTTACGGAGGATTCCCGGTGCCACCCGCCAGCGCCCCCCACTACGGCAGCAGCGTGCCGGCCGAGGGGCCGCGATACGCCCCCCGTGCCCCCGACGACAAGCGTGAGGAGGTTACCGGTGCTTGACTGGCTCAACCCCGTGAAGGGGTTCGGCGTCACCTTCCACACCATGTTCACGAAGGTGCCGACCACCAACTACCCCGAGGTCAAGCGCGCGACCGCGCCCCGCTTCCACGGCCGGCACCAGCTCAACCGCTGGGCCGACGGGCTGGAGAAGTGCATCGGGTGCGAGCTGTGCGCCTGGGCCTGCCCGGCCGACGCCATCTACGTGGAGGGCGGCGACAACACCGAGGAGGAGCGCTACTCCCCGGGCGAGCGCTACGGGCGCGTCTACCAGATCAACTACCTGCGGTGCATCCTGTGCGGACTCTGCGTCGAGGCCTGCCCCACCCGGGCGCTGACCATGACCAACGAGTACGAGATCGCCGACGACGAGCGCGAGAGCCTCATCTGGACCAAGGAGCAGCTCCTCGCGCCGCTGAAGGAGGGCATGGAGGCGCCGCCGCACCCCATGCGCCTGGGCGACACCGAGGAGGAGTACTACCGCAGCGGCGCCACACCGGCCGAAGCCGCCGTGGCTCCCCGGCCCGAGGGTGAGGCGAGCCGGTGAGCACCGACATCCTCACCCGCGCCGCCGCGGCGCCGGGAACACCGATCGGCGGCGGGGAGGCCGCCGCCTTCTGGATCCTGGGCACGGTCATCGTGCTCGGCGCCATCGGCGTGGTCTTCAGCCGCAAGGCCGTGCACTCGGCCGTGATGATGGCGATGGTCATGCTCGGCCTGGCCGTCTTCTACGGCATGAACCAGGCTCCGTTCCTGATGGTCGTGCAGATCGTCGTCTACACCGGCGCGGTGCTGATGCTGTTCCTGTTCGTGCTGATGCTGGTCGGCGTCAGCTCGGCGGACTCGCTGGTGGAGACCCTGCGCGGGCAGCGGCTGCTGACCGCGGTGGTGGCGCTGTGCTTCCTGGGCGCGCTCGCGACGGGACTGACCCGCATCACCGTGGCCGACCCGGTCGGCCTGGGCGCGGGCATCGCCGCCGCGGGCGGCAGCGTCCCCTGGATCGCCGCCGAGGTGATCTACCGCTACATCATCGCCTTCGAGGCCACCGGCGCGCTGCTGATCACCGCGGTCCTGGGCGCCCTGGTGCTCGCCCATGTCAACCGGCTCAAGAAGCGGCGCACGCAGCGGGCGCTGGCCCGCGAACGCGTCCGCGGCGACCACCCCACCCCGCTGCCGGGCCCGGGCACCTACGCGCGGCACAACGCCATCGACATGCCCGCGCTGCTGCCCGACGGCTCGGTCTCGGAGCTGTCGCTCAACCCGGTCCTCACCGCCCGCGATCCCAGCCTGCAGTCGGGGGTGCCCAAGGACTTCCAGTTGGGTTCGGTGCCCGAGGCCGGCGGCGCCTCCGACTCCGCCGCCTCCAAGGAGGCCGACCCGCTGGGGGCCGCCCCGGACGACGCGGAGGCCGACCGCGGAGCAGACGAGGCCCGGCACGGCGCCGACGGCAGCGGCGATGCCGACGGCGACGCCAACGGACAGGAGGCCGAGCACTCATGGACCCGATGAACTACATCGTGCTTGCCGCGATCGTGTTCACGATCGGCGCCATCGGCGTGCTGGTGCGGCGCAACGCCATCATCGTGTTCATGTGCGTGGAGCTCATGCTCAACGCCTGCAACCTGGCGTTCGTCGCCTTCGCCCGCATGCTCGGCGACATCGAGGGCCAGGTCATCGCGTTCTTCGTGATGATCGTGGCCGCGGCCGAGGTCGTGGTGGGCCTGGCGATCATCATGCAGATCTTCCGGACCCGCAGGTCGGCTTCGCTTGACGACGCCAACCTGCTCAAGCACTAGAAGGCGACGTGGCTGTGTCTGAACTAACCCTCGCCGCCGAGCAGCACACGACCGCTGTCACCTCCCAGGCCAGCGGGGCGATCCTGTCCAACGCCTGGTTGCTGATCGCGTTTCCGCTGGTCGGCGCCGCCATTCTGCTGCTGGGCGGCCGGCGCACCGACGGCTGGGGCCACTGGCTGGGCACCGCCCTGCCGCTGGCGAGCTTCGGCTGGGCGGTGGCGGCCCTGGCGGAGATCCTGGCCGTCGCACCGGAGGAGCGGAGCTTCTCGGTCCCCGTCTACACCTGGTTCTCGGCGGGCGCCTTCGAGGCCGAGGTGGCGCTGCTGCTGGACCCGCTGTCCATCAGCTTCGCGCTGCTGATCACCGGCGTCGGCTCGCTCATCCACATCTACTCGGTGGGCTACATGGCCCACGACGAGCGGCGGCGCCGGTTCTTCGCCTACCTGAACCTCTTCGTCGCGGCGATGCTGGTACTGGTCCTCGCCGACAACTTCGTCCTGCTGTTCCTGGGCTGGGAGGGCGTCGGCCTGGCGTCCTACCTGCTGATCGGGTTCTGGCAGCACAAGGACTCGGCCGCGGTCGCCGCCAAGAAGGCCTTCCTGGTCAACCGGGTCGGCGACATGGGCCTGCTCATCGCGATCATGCTCATGTTCACCACCTTCGGCACGGTCGCCTTCACCGGCGTCTTCGGCGCCGCGGAGGAGGCCGGCCAAGGGCTGATGACCGCGATCGGCCTGCTGCTGCTCTTGGGCGCCTGCGGCAAGTCCGCCCAGCTGCCGCTGCAGTCCTGGCTGCTGGACGCCATGGAGGGCCCCACCCCGGTCTCCGCGCTCATCCACGCCGCGACCATGGTCACCGCGGGCGTCTACTTGATCGTGCGCTCCGGCCCGGTCTTCGAGGCGGCCCCCGCCGCCCAGACCACCGTCGCGATCGTCGGTGCCGCCACGCTGCTGGCCGGCGCGATCATCGGGTGCGCCAAGGACGACATCAAGAAGGCGCTGGCCGGGTCGACCATGAGCCAGATCGGCTACATGACGCTGGCGGCCGGCCTGGGGCCCATCGGCTACGCCGCGGCCATCGCCCACCTGATCACGCACGGCTTCTTCAAGGCCGGGCTGTTCCTCGGGGCCGGCTCGGTCATGCACGGCATGAACGACGAGGTCGACATGCGCCGCTACGGCGGGCTGCGCAAGGCCATGCCGATCACCTTCGCCACGTTCGGGCTGGGCTACCTGGCCATCATCGGGTTCCCGCTGCTGTCGGGGTGGTGGACCAAGGAGGGCATCATCGAGGCCGCCTTCTCCTCCGGCGGCTCCGTCGGCACCGGGCTGGGCGTGGCCGCGCTGGCGGGCGCGGGGCTGACCGCGTTCTACATGACCCGGGTGATGATCATGACCTTCTTCGGCGAGCGGCGCTGGGCCGAGGGCGCGCACCCGCACGAGTCGCCCGCGTCCATGACCGCGCCGATGATCGTGCTCGCCGCGGGCTCGGTGTTCCTCGGCGCGGTGCTGGTGTTCGGCTACCGCTTCGCGCACTTCCTGGAGCCGGCGGTCGGCGCGCCCGAGGAGGCCCACGAGTTCCACCTGGCCGCCATGTTCACCAGCCTGCCGAGCCTCGCGGCGCTGGGGCTGATGGTCGCCGGGGCGGCCGTGGCCTGGTTCATGTACGGCCGCCGCGAGGTGCCGGCCACGGCGCCGCGGCCGGGCCCGGTCACCGCCTTCGCCCGCAACGAGCTCTACGGCAACGCCCTCAACGAGGGGCTGCTCATGCGTCCCGGACAGGCGTTCGCCGCGGCGCTGTCGGCCTTCGACGCCAAGGTGGTCGACGGCCTGGTCCACGGTGTCGGCACGAGCGTGCGCGACGGCTCCCGGGGCCTGCGCGGCGCGCAGACGGGCTTCGCCCGCACCTACGCGCTGACGATGCTGTTCGGCGCCGCCATCGTCGTCGCAACGCTGGCTGTGAGGATCTAGATGACCGACTTCCCCTGGCTCACCCTCGCCATCGCGCTGCCCGCCCTGGGCTCGGCGGCGGTGGCGCTGCTCCCGCGCGAGCGGGCCGAGACGGCCAAGCGGGCGGCCCTGGGCGTGACCGCGGCGACCCTGGTGCTGGTCGCGGCGATGGCGGCGCAGTTCGCCCCGTCCGGGGACCGGCTGCAGTTCACCGAGGTGTATCCGTGGATCCCGCGCTTCGGCGTCAACTACGCGGTCGGCGTCGACGGCATCGCCCTGGTGCTGATCCTGATGTCGGCGGTGCTGGTGCCCCTGGTGGTGCTGGCCGCCTGGCGGGAGAACGACGACGCGCCCGACGGCGGCAAGGGCTACTTCGCGCTGATCCTCGCCCTTGAGGCGATGATGATCGGCGTCTTCGCGGCGACCGACGTCTTCCTGTTCTACGTCTTCTTCGAGGCCATGCTGATCCCGGTCTACTTCATGATCGGGCGCTACGGCCGCGGAGAGCAGCGCCGGGCCGCGGCTGTCAAGTTCCTGCTCTACAGCCTGCTGGGCGGGCTGCTGATGCTGGTGGCGGTCATCGGCGTCTACGTCTACGGCGGCACGTTCCTGTGGAGCGAGCTGGTGGGCGGCCAGGGCGCCCTGGCGGAGTTGGACCCCATGACCGCGCGGTGGCTGTTCCTCGGCTTCTTCGTGGCCTTCGCGATCAAGGCCCCGATGTGGCCGGTGCACACCTGGCTGCCCACGGCGGCCGGGGCATCGCGGCCGGGCACCGCGGTACTGCTGGTGGGCGTGCTGGACAAGGTCGGCACCTACGGCATGCTGCGCTACTGCCTGGAGATGTTCCCCGGCGCGGCCACCTGGTTCGTCTGGCCGGTCGTGGTGCTCAGCCTGGTCAGCATCGTCTACGGCGCGGTCCTGGCCGTGGTGCAGAGCGACATGATGCGGCTGATCGCCTACACCTCGGTGTCGCACTTCGGGTTCATCACCCTGGGAGTGTTCGTCATGACCTCCCAGGGCCAGTCCGGTGCGGCGCTGTACATGGTCAACCACGGGTTCGCCACCGGAGCGCTGTTCCTGGTGGTCGGGTTCCTCATCGCCCGCCAGGGCTCCTCGGCGATCGCCGACTACCGGGGCGTGCAGAGCAAGGCCCCGGTGCTGGCCGGGGTGTTCCTGGTCTCGGGGCTGGCCGGGCTGGCGCTTCCGGGGCTCTCGCCCTTCGTCAGCGAGTTCCTGGTCTTCATCGGCACCTACGCCTTCCACCCGGTGCCGGCGGTCATCGCCTCGGTCGGCGTGGTGCTGGCCGCGCTCTACATCCTGTGGATGTACCAGCGCACCATGACCGGGCCGCTGCCCGAGGGGCTGGCGCGGCTGCGCGACCTGTCCCGCAGGGAGACCCTCGCGGTGGCGCCGCTCGTGGCGCTGCTGGTGGTGTTCGGGGTCTACCCGCAGCCGCTGCTGGACGTCATCAACCCCGCCGTCGAGGCGACCATGCAGTCCGTCGGCGCCACCGACCCCGCACCGCAGATCGACGCGGCCGAGGTGTCGTCGGGGCACGGCGCTGAAGGAGAAGAAGGAGGAGGGCACTGATGGCGTCGATGGCGTCCTCTGCGCAGGCGGTGCTGGCCTCTCCGGCCATCACCGAGAACCCGCCGCAGATCGACTACTGGCTGCTGTCGCCGATGCTGGTCGTCTTCGGCGCCGCGGTCGTGGGCGTGCTGATCGAGGCGTTCGTGCCCGCGGCGCGGCGGCGCACGATCCAGCTGGGCCTGGCGCTGGCCTCGGTGGCCGCGGCGTTCGTGCTCACCGTCCTGGTCGCGGGTTCGCTGCCCGCCGGCGAGGCGGGTGCGGGCATCGCGTTCGGCAGCGTCGCCGTGGACCGGGTCTCGCTGTTCATCCAGGGCACGGTGCTGGTGCTCGGGTTCATCAGCCTGCTGCTCATCGCCGAGAACCGCCGCGGTGAGAGCGCGTTCGCCGCGCAGGCCGCCGCGGTGCCCGGCAGCGAGGAGGAGCGCGAGCACGTACTGGCCGGGTCCCAGCACACCGAGGTCTACCCGCTGGTGCTGTTCGCCCTGCTGGGCATGCAGCTCTTCCCCGCCTCCGGCGACTTCCTGACGATGTTCATCGCCCTGGAGGTCATGAGCCTGCCGCTGTACCTGCTGTGCGGGCTCGCCCGCCGGCGCCGGCTGTTCTCCCAGGAGGCGGCCGTGAAGTACTTCCTGCTGGGGGCGTTCTCCTCGGCGTTCTTCCTGTTCGGGATCGCCATGGTCTACGGCTACGCCGGCTCGGTGAGCTTCGCCGAGGTGGCGCGCGCGATCGAGGAGGGCGGCGGGCCGCTGTTCGCCGATGGCGGCGGGCAGCCGCTGCTGCTGCTGGGGATCGGGCTGGTCGGAGTCGGCCTGCTGTTCAAGGTCGGCGCGGTGCCCTTCCACAACTGGAAGCCCGACGTCTACCAGGGCGCACCGACCCCCATCACCGCGCTGATGGCCTCCTGCACCCTGGTGGCGGCCTTCGGTGCGCTGCTGCGGGTCTTCTACGTGCCCTTCGGCCCCTCGGCCGCCGACTGGGCGCCGATGCTGTGGGTGGTGGCCGTGCTGACCATGGTGCTCGCGGCGGTGATCGCGGTCACCCAGCGCGACATCAAGCGGCTGCTGGCCTACTCCTCGGTCGTCCACGCCGGGTTCGTGCTGACCGCGGTCATCGCGGCCAGCCCCGAGGGCCTGGCCGGGGCGATGTTCTACCTGGCCGCCTACGGGTTCACCACGATCGGTGCGTTCGCCGTGGTCACCCTGGTGCGCACGCACGAGAACGGCCCCGAGGCCAACGAGCTGTCGCAGTGGGCCGGACTGGGCCGCACCTCGCCGCTGCTGGCGGGGTCGCTGGCGCTGTTCCTGCTGGCCTTCGCGGGCATTCCGCTGACCAGCGGGTTCATCGGCAAGTTCGCGGTGTTCCAGGCCGCCATGGCGGCGGGGGCGACCCCCCTGGTGGTGGTCGGCGTGCTCAGCAGCGCGGTGACGGCGTTCTTCTACGTGCGCATCATCGTGCTGATGTTCTTCGCGGAGCCGTCGGAGGGCGGGCCGACCGTCGTGCGGGCGGGCGCGTTCACCGGCTCGGCGATCGCAGTCGGGGTGGCGGCGACCTTCCTGCTGGGCGTGTTCCCCTCTCCGGTGCTGGACAACCTCATCCCTCAGCCCGGGCAGCCGCAGGACGAGTCGCTGCTGGCCACGTCCGAGGGCGGCGCACGGTAGCCGGATTCACCCGGTGGGTGGCTTTGGCAGCCGAATCAGGGTCAGATAACTTGGCTAGTCGGTTTTGTTCATCCCGAGAGCGCGCGATACGTCCGGTTCAGGAGGTATCGCGCGCCTGCTGACGTGTGGAGCTTCCAGGTGAGCGGTGCTGTCCCGAGCGATTTCCTCGCTCAGCCGAGTATCGACGCGGGTCTCGCCAAGGAGGTCCAGGAAGCTCTGGACCACGTCGAGAAGCTGCTGCGCGAGACCGTGTCCTCCAGCGACCCGCTGCTCACCGAGGCGGCCTCCCATCTGCTCTCGGCCGGAGGCAAGCGGTTCCGCGCGTCTTTGGTCCTGCTCGCCTCCCACTTCGGCGACCCGCACGCGCCCGAGCTGGTGCGCGCGGCGGCCGTGGTGGAGCTGACGCACGTCGCCACGCTCTACCACGACGACGTGATGGACGAGGCCGAGCTGCGGCGCGGCGAGCCCAGCGCCAACCAGCGGTGGGGCAACAGCGTCGCCATCCTCACCGGCGACTACGTGTTCGCCCGCGCCTCGGAGATCCTCGCCGACCTGGGCACCGACGCCGTGCGGATGCAGGCGCGCACCTTCGGGCGCCTGGTGCAGGGCCAGATCCTGGAGACGGCCGGGCCCCAGGACGGCGCCGACCCTCTGGAGCACTACCTGCGGGTGATCTCCGACAAGACGGCCTCGCTCATCGCCTCCTCCGCGGAGTTCGGTGCGATGTTCTCCCGTTCGGGGCCGCAGATCACCCGGACGATCACGCGCGCCTGCGACGCGCTGGGCATGGCCTTCCAGCTGGCCGACGACATCCTCGACGTGGCCGGTGAGTCCAGCGAGTCGGGCAAGGTGCCGGGCACCGACCTGCGCGAAGGGGTGCTGACCCTGCCGATGCTCTACGCCCTGCGGCCTGCCGATGCCGGCGGTGCCGCGGACGGGCGGCTGCGCGAGCTGCTGGGGCGCCCGCTCGACGACGCCGAGACCGAGGAGGCCCTGGCCCTGCTGCGCTCCCACACCGCCATGGAGGAGGCGCGCCGCACCACCCGAGAGTGGGCCGACCAGGCGCGCGCCGAGCTGGCCACCCTGCCCGCCGGGCCGCCGCGCGCGGCCTTCGAGGCGCTGTGCGACTACGTCGTGCGGCGCACCGGCTGACCTCGGCCTTTGCGGCGCCCGGCGGCTCGGCGCCCACCCGCCGTGCCGCGGGCGTAAAGGGCTGTCACCGAATCGGTCATCTGCGGGCAATGGTCCCATGGCGGTCGCATGCCCCCATTCACCTGCGGGAATCTGCCGACTGGCGGCACCCGGCGCACACCGCGCTCCGGGTGCCGACCGCAGACTCGCAGGCGATACGGGGGGAGTGAGTCGCCGTGGCACCGCAGATGGGGACCCAGCAGCTGATCGGGCACCGCCTGGTCGACAAGGACGGGGCGGCTGTCGGCAAGATCGGCCAGGTCTTCTACGACGACCAGACCGACGTGGCGAAGTGGATCACCGTGCGTACGGGTCTGTTCGGCTCCCGGGAGAACCTCGTGCCGCTGGTGGGCGCGGAGATGGTCTACGACGCGCTGCAGGTGCCATGGTCCAAGAGCAAGATCAAAAGCGCGCCCAGCTTCGACGTCGACCAGCACATCTCCGTCGAGCAGGAGGACAGCGTCTACGCGCACTACGGCCTGAACCCGGAGATCCCCGGTCAGCGCATTCCCGAGCAGTTCGCCCGCCCGCGCGGCAAGCACGCGCGCCCGGAGCCGCAGGAGCGGCCCGCAGCGCCCCAAGGGCCGGCCGCCCGCTCTCCGGAGCCCGAGAGCGAGCAGCGCATCTGGGAGCCGAACCGGGCGGGTCCGCGGCCGGAGGAGGCGGATTCCGGGGGCGTCTGGGAGTCGAACCGCCAACCCCCTCAGCCCCACCCGGGCGGCGAAGGCCGGCGTTAGCCATTGGCGCCGCTACGGGCGGCGCGGATCGGCCGCGGTCTCCGGCGGCGCGGCCGACCGCTCCGCCGCCCCGCGGCGCCCCCCGCCGCGGGCGTTGTGGCGCAGCATGTCGGTGACGAACACCACCAGCGCGGTCCACACGATCGCGAAGCCGATCCACCGGCTGGGCGACATCTCCTCGCCGAACACCAGCCAGGCGAAGAGGAACTGCATCACCGGCACGATGAACTGCAACAGCCCCAGCATGCTCAGCGGTACGCGGCGGGCCGCGGCTCCGAACGCCAGGAGCGGCAGGGCCGTCACGACCCCCGACCCCACCAGCGCGGCCGTGTGCCAGGCCGAGACGCCGGTGAACGTGCCCGAGCCGGTCGCCTGCAGGAACACGATGAAACCCGCGGCGGGCAGGAACAGCACCAGTGTCTCCGCCGCCAGGCTCTCCACCCCGTCCAGCCCCGCGATCTTCTTCAGCGCGCCGTAGGTGGCGAAGGAGAACGCCATCCCCAGTGACAGCCATGGCACCCCGCCGTAGGCCAGGCTCAGCACCGCCACGGCCGCCGCGCCGAGCAGTACCGCGGCGACCTGGGCCCGGCGCAGCCGCTCGGCGAAGAACACGACCCCCACCAGCACGCTCACCAGCGGGTTGATGAAGTAGCCCAGCGCCGCCTGGCTGGTCTGCCCGCTGTTGACGGTGTAGACGAACAGCCCCCAGTTCAGCGAGATCACGGCGGCGGCCCCGGCCAGGACGGCGATCCGGCGGGGGCGGCGCAGCAGGTCGGCGATCCAGCGCCAGTGCGCGCGCAGGGCGAGCACCGCCAGCACGGTCAGCAGCGACCACACCATGCGGTGGGCGATCACCTCGGCGGCTCCGGCCGCGGAGACGAGCGGCCAGTAGAGGGTGGACAGACCCCACATCAGATAGGCGCCGGCTCCGAAGAGCACGCCCCGGTTCGATTCAGGCACGCGCGCAAGCGTAAGCCAAGATTCATCCCATGAGTATCCGAATGCTCCTGCCGATCGGCCGCCGGGCCTCGGCCGATCCTTTGCCCCGCGGGTAACCTGGAGGCATGTTCGGCAAGCAGATGACCATGGTCACTCCGGAGCAGGCCCTGCCCGGCAGGGACACCCCTATGCCCGTCCCCGAGCGCCACGAGGTCCTGGGCACGCCACTGGCCCCGCCCTACCCCGAGGGCAGCGAGATCGCCGAGTTCGGCATGGGCTGCTTCTGGGGCGTCGAACGCACCTTCTGGGAGATCGGCGCCGAGAGCGGCATCATCACCACGGCCGTCGGCTACGCCGGCGGCTACACCCCCAACCCCACCTACGAAGAGGTGTGCACCGGCCGCACCGGCCACACCGAGGCCGTCCGCGTAGTCTTCGACCCCCGCGCCATCTCCTACAGCGACCTGCTCAAGGCCTTCTGGGAGAACCACGAACCCACCCAGGGCATGCGTCAGGGCAACGACCTGGGCACCCAGTACCGCTCGGCGGTCTTCTACCGCGACGAGGCCCAGAAGGCCGCCGCCGAGTCCTCCCGCGAGGCGTTCCAGCGGGTCCTGACCGACGCCGGCTACGGCGCCATCACCACCGAGATCGCCCCCGCCGGCCCGTTCTACTTCGCCGAGGACTACCACCAGCAGTACCTCTCCGAGGCCAAGAACCCCAACGGCTACTGCGGAGTCGCCGGCACCGGCGCCACCTGCCCGATCGGGGTGGCCCGCACGGCGGAGTAGCCCGCCGCCCGGTCCGGGCTGGGGCCGGGCATGCCCCTCAACCGGCGACCGCCGAAAGCCTCCAGGGGGCGCGGCCGGCCGGAAGGCTCCGATTTCGGTTGCACTGCGGAGCGGGCGGGGCGCCGATGCTGCGGGCCCGCCCACTCCGCCGTCAGCGGGCCAGGTTGCGGTAGGCCCGTGCCGCGAGGGGGACGAAAACGGCGAGCAGCAGGGCCGGCCAGGCGAGGGCGAGTGCGACCGCGTGGTCGGCGAGGACGCCGCCGGTGGTGCCGGTCGGGTTGCCGAACAGCTCCCGGCAGGCGGCCGCCGTCGCCGACACCGGGTTCCAGCCGGCGAGGAAGCCGAGCCAGCCGGGCATCGTCTCGGGCGCCACGAAGATGTTGGACAGGAACCCGAACGGCCACACCAGGATCTGCACCGACATCAGCGCGCCCTCGCCGCGCAGCGCCAGCCCGAGGTAGATGCCCACCCACAGCATCGCCAGCCGCAGCCACAGCAGCAGTCCGGCCGCGAGCAGCGCCGCCCCGACCGATCCGTCGACCTGCCAGCCGACGACCAGGCCGCCGGCCATCAGTACGGCCAGCTGCACGGCGGAGTTCGCCAGATCGGCGGCCGCGCGGCCGAGGGGGACGGCGACGCCGGCGATCGGCATCGAGCGGAACCGGTCGGTGATCCCGCGCTTGGTGTCGTCGGCGATCGCGCCCATCGTGCTCTCGATCCCGAACAGCATGGTGAGGGTGAACATGCCGGGCAGCAGGTAGGGCAGGTAGTCGCCACCGCCGGGCACCTCGATCGCGCCGCCGAACAGGTAGCCGAACATCAGCAGCAGCATCACCGAGAAGGCGATCCCCACGATCGGGGTCCACGGCTCGCGCTGCCAGTGCTTGAGGTCCCGCAGGGTGAGGATCCAGCCGTGGCGGAGTGTCTGGACGGTCATCGGGCCGCTCCCCGGGTCTGCGGTTCGTCGCTCTCGGCGGTGAGGTGGAGGAAGACCTCGTCGAGGGTCGGCCTGCGCAGGACGGCGCCGCCGACGTCCACGGACGCGGCGTCGAGCGCGCGGATCGCGGCGACCATGGCCGCTGCGCCGCCGGAGGGCCCGGCCTCGACCGCGACCTGGAGTGTCTCGGGGTCCGGGGTTCCGCCGAGCACCTCGGCCGCCCGGGCGAGCTCATCGGGGGTGCGCGCGGTCACTATTACCCGGTCCCCACCGAGCGCGTCCTTGAGCTCGGCGGACGTGCCCTCCGCAATCACCCGGCCCGCCCCGAGCACGGTGATGCGGTCGGCGAGCTGGTCGGCTTCGTCCAGGTACTGGGTCGTGAGCAGCACGGTGGTCCCTTCGCCCACGACGCGCCGGATCGCCTTCCAGACCTCGTTGCGCCCGCGCGGGTCGAGGCCGGTGGTGGGCTCGTCGAGGAAGAGCAGGTGCGGCCGCGTCATCAGGGCGGCGGCGATGTCGAGGCGGCGGCGCATGCCCCCGGAGTAGGTCGACACCTTGCGGTCCGCCGCATCGGCGAGTCCGTAGGCGTCGAGCAGGTCGCCGGCCCTGGCGCGGGCGGTCGGCTTCGACAGGTCGTGGAGGCGGCCGAACATCACCAGGTTCTCGCGGCCGTGGAGCACCTCGTCCAGCGCGCTGGTCTGGCCGACCAGGCCGATCGCCGCGCGCACCTTGCGGGGCGAGCGGCGGAGGTCGTGGCCGGCGACGCGGACCTCTCCGGAGTCGGGGCGGGTGAGGGTGGTGAAGACGTTGACGGCGGTGCTCTTCCCGGCCCCGTTGGGACCGAGCAGGGCGTGCACGGTCCCGGGGGACACCTCCAGGTCGAGGCCGTCGAGGGCCCGGGTGGCGCCGTAGCGCTTGTGCACGTCACGGGCGAGCAGGGGAGGGCTGGCGGGCATCGAATTCCTAACTTCGTACGTAGTACGAGGAATGGTTGCCGCCGAGTGTAGCACTTTTTTCGTACGGTGTAAGAAGAAGTAAGGTGGATGCCGTGCCCCACGATCCCGATCCCTCGCTGCGGCTGCTCTGGCGGCACGCCGCGCCCGAGCAGCCGCAACCGCGCCGCCGCGGGCCCAAGCAGCGGCTCTCGGTGGACCAGGTGGTGGACGCCGCGATCGAGCTGGCCGACGCCGAGGGGCTGGACGCCGTCACCATGCGCAGGCTGGCGGGGCGGCTCGGCCTCGCCGCGATGACGCTCTACAGCTACGTCCCCAGCCGCAACGACCTGATCGTGCTGATGGTCGATCAGGCCCTCGGGCGCACGGCCCTGCCCGAGCTGCCCGCCGACCCCCGGCGCCGCCTGGAGCTGGTCGCCCGGGTGCACTACGGCGACTGCCGCGCCCGGCCCTGGCTGCTCGACGTCGCCGGCGTCCGGCCGTGGCTGGGGCCGCATTCGGCCGACCGCTACGAATGGCAGCTCTCGGCGGTGGACGGACTCGGGCTCGGCGACGTCGAAATGGACCAGACCGTCGCGCTGCTGGTCGGGTTCGCCTCGAACACGGCCCGAGCCGAGCACCGGGTCCGACGCGCCGAACAGGAGTCGGGGATGACCGAGCTCGAATGGTGGGACGCCAATGCGGGACTCCTCGGCGAGCTGATGGCCGGCCGGTCCTACCCGCTGGCGTCGCGCGTCGGCCAGGCGGCGGGCGAGGCCTACCAGGCGGCCGGCGATCCCGCGCGGGAACTGGAGTTCGGCCTGGCGCGGATCGTCGACGGCGTCCTCGCCTACGCCGCATCGCACGGCCACGGCGGGGCGGCCCCGGAGCCCTAGGTGTGATTTCCCGGAACGTTGGTAACAGCCGACACGCCCCCGACAGCGGTTGACCACAAGGAGGGCCTCCTGGTCCCGGTGCGGATTGCGACATCTACGCCGATGCTCAGGAGGCCCTCGTGTGCCACCGTAACGCCCCGCTGACCCCCACCGGGCGCCTGCGCCTGGCGCGCTGCGTCGTCAACGACGATTGGAGCCGCCGCGAGGCGGCCGGCGCCGTCCGGGGCCGTCCTCGCCGGGCACGGGCCCGCGGCCCGGACGGGTGCCGGTGCCTACTCCGCTTCGTCGAGGATCCGGCGCTGGTCGGCGGTGAGCCGCAGGTCGGCGGCCTCGACCGCCTCGTCGACGTGGGCGGTCCGGCTGACCCCCACCAGCGGGATGATCGGCGGATCGTGGTCGATCAGCCAGGACAGCACCACCTGGTTGCGTGTGGCCCCGGTCTGGGCGGCCACCTCGTCCAGGGCCGCCAAGCGCGCGCGGGTGCCCGGATGGTCGTAGGCGCGGCTCAACTGCTTGTCCGCGCTGGTGTAGGCGCCCATGAGCAGCGGGGTGTAGGCGACCACGGCGGTGTCGCGGCCGGCCGCGTTCTCCTCGCGGACGAAATCGAGGTGGTCGCGCGTGGCGTGCACGTGCGCCGCCTCCGGCAGCGGCAGGTCCGCGCGGGGCTGGAGATAGCTGTAGCGCAGCTGCAGCACCTGATAGCGGTGCCGCCCCGGGGCCTCCGCGAGCCCGCGGGCCCGCTCCAGGCGCCAGGCCGCGTGGTTGCTGGCGCCCAGCAGGCCCACGGTTCCCGCCTCGACCAGCTCCGAGAGCGCGTCCACGGTCTCCTCAAGCGGGACAGCGCGGTCCTCCACGTGCGGGTAGTACAGGTCGATGCGCTCCACGCCCAGCCGCCTGCGGCTGCCCTCCGCGGCGGCGGCCACCGCCGAGCGGGAGAGCCCCTCCCAGCTTTCGGCCCCTCCTCCGGCGACGGTGGGCCGGGCGCCGACCTTGGTGGCGATGACCAGCTCTTCGGGCAGGTCCGCACCGCGGGCGGCGCGCCAGCGCCCCAGCAGCGCCTCGGAGTCGTCGGGCGTGCACCCCGGCTCCCAGAACCGGTAGTTGTTCGCCGTGTCGATGAACGTCCCGCCCGCCTCCAGGAAGCGGTCGAGGATCGCGAAGGAGGCGGAGTCGTCCATGACGCCGCCGAGCTTCATGGCACCCAGGCACAGGGCGCTGACGCGGCGCCGGGCGGCGCCGGTGCCGATGGTGCGGTACCTCATCGGGGATCCTCCTCGCCGCTGCGGGCGGCGAGCACCCCGCGGTAGTAGTCGATCTTGTGGCGGATGGCCTGCTGGCGCTCCCGCAGTTGGGCGATGCGCTCGGTGAGGCGGGCGTCGTGGTCGGCCAGCAGCTCCAGGCGGCTCTGGACGGTGTGGTCGCCGTCGCGGACAAGCTCGGCGAACTCGCGCAGCCGCGCGATGGGCATGTCGGTGTCGCGCAGGCAGCGCACCAGGTCCAGCAGCTCCACATCGGAGGGCCGGTAGCGGCGGTGCCCCGACGGGGTCCGCTCCACTTCGGTGAGCAGCCCCTCCTTCTCGTAGTAGCGCAGCGTGTCGAGACTGAGCCCGAAGCGGGCCGCGACCTCGCCGGGGGTGTACTGGGAGGTGTCCATGCCCTGAGTCTTGTAGCTGGAGCGCACTCCAGGTCAACCGTCTGCGAGCCGGGACCGATCGGACACGATGGGCGCGGCGCCGCCGGTGGGACCGCCGGTGGGCCGATGGCCGCGGCCGGCGGCCCGTACCGCGGGCGCCGGCCGCGGAAACCCGTTGCGGCCGGCGCCCGCGGGGGACTCGGGAGCTAGGCCTCGGCGAGCAGCTTGGCCGGGTCGGAGCAGTAGGCGGTCATCCAGCGCGGTTCAATGCGGTAGTAGACGACCTCTCCCCAGTTCATCGGCGACTCGCCGTAGTGGGCGATGAGGTGCTCGTGCACGGCGGGCCACTCCGCCGCATCGGGGCCGTCGGCGTCGGGAGGGCTGATGGGCACGGCCGTGCCGTGCGTGAACACGCCCAGGTCGTCGCCGCGCAGGTGCGCGGCGCTGATCCCCGGCCGCGCCGCCAGGTGGCGCGCCTTCGCCGCGGACCTGTCGGTGCCGAAGATCCAGCGGCCGTGCAGGAAGTGGCCGTCGGCGCCGCTGACACGGGGTTCGCCCCGGGCGGTCACGGAGGATACGGCGAGCGTGCACATTCCGGTCAGGACGCGGACGAGCTGCTCGGCGTCGAGTGTGTGCGGCCGCTCGCTGTCGGCCTGGTAGACGGCCCGAAGATGGCCGCTCGCCCCGTCGAGGGAGCGGGCGAGCAGGCGCTGCAGTTCATCGAGTTCGGCGCGGGTCTCATGCATGGCGGCGATTGTGCCGCGGAAAACTGACACCTTCCGTCAGGAGGGATGTCCAGGAGTCGGCAAAGGAAATCCCGCGCGGATCCCGGCGCGGCGGGCGCACCGCTTTGTCAGAGGGCGGTGCGACACTTCTCACATGATCGACCATCTGGGTATCCAGGTCGCCGACATGGCGGCCGGCACACGCTTCTACGACACCGTGCTCGCCGCCATCGGCGCCAGGCGCATCTTGGACTTCGGCGACGACGCGGTCGGCTACGGCAGGGAGGAACCGGACTTCTGGGTCGGGCCGGCGGCCGACGCCCGGCAGCCGCGCGAGACGCACGTGGCCTTCACCGCACCCGACCGCGCCGCGGTCGAGGCGTTCCACGCCGCCGCGGTCTCCGCAGGGGCCGAGGTCCTGCACGCGCCGCGAGTGTGGCCGGAGTACCACCCGCACTACTACGGCGCCTTCGTCCGCGACCCCGACGGCAACAACGTCGAGGCCGTCTGCCACACGCCGGAGTAGCGTCCGCGTCGCGGCAGGCCAGGTCTACTCGCCTCCGAGCCGCGTCTTCCACTGCGACCCGTCGGCGATCAGCCAGTGGGGGACCAGTCGGACGGGGAAGGGGGCGTCGGTGACGAACACGTCGAAGTCGACGGCCTCGTTCGCGGGTTGGTATTCGCCCCCCTTCAGACGGAACTCGGCTATGCCGATGCCCGTAGGACCGGGGGTCACGATCCAGTAGGACTCGATGCCGAACTCCGCGTACTCGCGCTTCCTGGTGTGGCTGTCGCGAAGCACGCTTTCGGGGGAGACGACCTCGATCGCAAGCAGGGGCGGGGTCTCGAAGTGGCGGTGCGGGATTCGCTCCGATTCGAATACCGACACATCCGGGATCCGGTGATGAGTCCGCCTGGAGTTCAGATCGATTCCGGCTCCCTCGAAGATCTCGAACCCATCGGGGCACTGCGCTTCGAGGTGCACGGAGAGGCGGTGTTCTATCCGGGCGTGGATGGGCATGGGCGAGGGGGACACGTCAAGCCGCCCGTCGACCAGTTCGTAGCGCCTGCCGTCGTCGGGCATGCGTTCCAGGTCGTCGACCGTCAGGGGACGCGGGTCGGTCTCGCCGATGCTCATGGTTGTCATACTGCCTCCTTGGACGCATGGAGACCAGTGTTCAGACGCGTGTTCGGTTACGGGCGAGTACGCTGCGATTTCCCTGTGGACGTGCCCGGCTTGCGGGGGTTCGGGGTGGATTCTCCCGCCGTTCGGCCCCGGATACGGCAAGGCCCGGGCGGCCGATTCCGCCCGGGCCCGAACGTGCCGGTGCCGGAGTCAGCTGACGCCGATGCCCTTCTCCTTGTGCACGTCGACGTTGGAGCAGCCGTCGGGGGCGATGCCCGAGGCCTGCAGCACGTCGACGCAGATCGGGACGGTGATGTTCTGGATCTCGGCGTTGTTGTCGGCGCTGGCGGAGCCGGTCATGGCGCCGAGGGCGAGGGCCGTCGCGGCGATCAGTCCGGAAACCGTGGCGATGCGCTTCATGGGAATCCTCTCGGAAGTACGGGAAGCTCATGAGGGCGGCGGTTCTCTCCGCCCCGCGACAAGTAACCTAACGTAGTCGCAGCAGCGCGTCACGTGATTATGGGCAAAACGCCGACGATTATTTTGTCCATGACCTGCGAAGATCCGGCTTTCAGTGCAGAACGGACGTCTCACCCCCGGGTGTGCGGCCGCTCCGTCGGCCCCGGAGGCCCCGCTGCGGCGGGGCGTGCCGCTCTCCCCGCCCCGCCGGCGAGCGCCGTCCCCCCGACATGCGAACGGCCCGCGTGCTCCGCACGCGGGCCGCGGGGACCGATCGGTCGGCGCGTCGGGCCGGTTCCGGCCGGATCGCGGGTGCGGCAGCCGATTCCGGCCGGAGAAGCGGTCACCAGCCCTGCTGGCCGTACCCCGGGTACTGCTGCCCGTAGCCGGGCTGCTGGTGTCCGTAACCGGGCTGCTGCTGCTGTCCGTAACCGGGGTACTGCTGCTGGCCGTAGCCCGGGTACTGCTGCTGATACTGCTGCTGGTAGCCCTGGCTGTACTGCTGCCCGCTGGGGTACTGGTAGCCGGCGTAGGGGTCCTGCTGCGGCTGAGCGCCGGTGGGGTGCTGCTGATACGCCTGCTGCTGCCCCGTGCTGTGCTCGACCGCCTCCTGGCCGCCGGGCTGCTGGGCGCCCCCCGCGGCGTCGGGCCGGAAGATGAACAGCCGCGCGGACTCGCCCTCCTCGCCCGCGCTGGGGGTGATCTGGTCCAGCCGCCATCCGGCCTCCTCGATCCCTTCGAGGATGCGGGTCAGGCCGGGGCGGACCTTGCTGGACGCCTCGTCGTAGCTGTTGATGTCCAGCTGCACGATGAACATCCGGCGCTTCTGCTGCGCGGCGACCTTCGCGTGCTCGACGACGGTGCTGTCCCTCACGACCTGCGTGACGCTCATTTGTCAACCGTACCTATCTGCTCTGTGCGGCACTCGCCTGCCCGTTGAGCGTTGCCCACCATCACGTCGGCCGAGGAGCCACTCCGCCGGGCACGTCCGCACCCATCATGCCTTCTTTTGGGGACTTCTAGCCAGAAACCCCCGAACAGCTACGATCCGACGGCTTCGACCGCCTCCTTGATCGGCATGGTCCCGCTCACCAGCTCCAGAACCCGGCCGACCGTGGCGGGCTCGTCGAGCAGGGCGACGATGACCGCCGCGACGTCCTCGCGCGGAATCTCCGCCCGCTCCACCTTCGGCGCGAGCCACACCTGTCCGGTTCCCGGTTCGTCGGTGAGCCGCCCCGGGCGCAGGATCGTCCAGTCGGCCTCCAGGCTGCGCTGGCGCAGGTCGTCGTCGGCGGCGCGCTTGGCCTCGACGTAGGCGGCCCACACCGGCTCCGAGCCGGGCGGCGGACCGTCGTCCACCCCGATGGCCGAGACCATGATGTAGCGCCGCACGCCCGCCAGCGAGGCCGCGTCGGCCAGCAGCCGCGCGGCGTCGCGGTCGACCGTGGCCTTGCGCTCCGCCCCGCTGCCCGGGCCGGCGCCCGCGGCGAAGACGACCGCGTCGGCGCCCATCACCTGCTCGGTGAGCTGGGTGACCGTGGTGTTCTCCAGGTCGATCACGACGGGTTCGGCTCCGGCTTCGCGCAGATCCGGGGCGTGGTCGGGATTGCGGATCAAGCCCACCGGCGTGTCGCCGCGCGCGGCCAGCAGCCGTTCGAGGCGCAGCGCGATCTTGCCGTGTCCTCCGGCGATGACAATTCGCATACCCGCAGGCTATTCCCTCAGGGAACCGGCGCCGCGGACCGCCTCGATCGAGGGCGGCGGCGCGTGGCGCGGCCCGGCGCGCCCCGCACTCCGCCAGACGGCGCACGGCGCCCGCCGAGGCCCGCCCGGGTGTTCCCTCAGCCGGTGCTGAAGCGCTCCCGCAGCACGCGCTTGAGCAGCTTCCCACTGGCGTTGCGCGGCAGGTCGTCGACCATGTGCACGCGCTTGGGCGTTTTGAACCCGGCGAGGCGCTCGCGCACGAACGCGATCAGCTCGTCCTCGGTGGCGGGCTCCTTCAGCACCGCGACCGCCGTCACGGCCTCGCCCCAGGTGGGATCGGGGACGGCGATGACCGCCGCCTCGGCGATGGCCGGGTGCTGGTAGAGCACGTCCTCGACCTCGCGGGGCGCCACCAGCACCCCGCCGGAGTTGATGACGTCCTTCACGCGGTCCACGATCGTGAAGTAGCCCTCGGCGTCGCGCCGCGCGATGTCGCCCGAGTGGAACCAGCCGTCGCGGAACGCCTCCTTGGTCTCCTCGGGCTTGTTCCAGTAGCCCTCGCAGAGCTGCGGGGAGCGGTAGACGATCTCGCCGCGTTCGCCGGGCGCGACGTCGGCGCCCTGCTCGTCGACCAGCCGCGCCTCGACGAACAGCACGGTGCGGCCGCAGGACTCCATGCGCCCCTCGACGTGCTCCTCGGGACGCAGCACCGTGGCCAGCGGGCCGATCTCGCTCTGGCCGAAGCAGTTGTAGAAGCCGATGCCCGGGTGGCGGGCCCTGATCCTCTCCAGCACCGGAACCGGCATGATCGCGGCGCCGTAGTAGGCCTTGGCCAGCCCCGACAGGTCGCGCGTGGCGAAGTCGGCGTGGTTGGACAGCGCCGCCCACACCGTGGGCGCGGCGAAGAACGAGGTGATGCCGTTCTCCTCGATGCGGCGCAGCAGGTCGGCGGGCTCGGGGGTCTCGACCAGCTCGCTGTAGGCGCCCGCGGCCAGGGCGGGCATCAGGAAGACGTGCATCTGCGCGGAGTGGTACAGCGGCAGGGCGTGCAGCATGCGGTCGTCCGCGGTGATGTCGAGGGCGTGCAGGCAGCTGATGTACTCGTGGACCAGCGCCCGGTGGGTCATCATGGCGCCCTTGGGGTGGGCGGTGGTGCCGGAGGTGTAGAGCAGCTGGACCAGGTCGGTGTCGCCGACGTCGGTGAAGACCTCCTCGGGCGCGTCGGGGTCGCGGGCGACCTCCAGCACCGACTCCTCGGCGCCGCGCAGCGCCAGCACCTCGCGGGCGGGGATCTGCGAGCGGACCTCCTCGACGCGCCCGGCGAGCTTGGGATCGGTCAGGACCACGATGCTGCCCGACTGCGACAGCAGGTAGCTCAGCTCGGCGCCGCCGAGGCTCTGGTTCACCGGGACGTGCACCAGTCCCGCTCGGGCGCAGCCCAGAAACGCCAGCAGGTAGGCGTCGGAGTTGTGGCCGTAGGAGGCGACCCGGTCGCCGCGCGTCAGCCCCAGGCCCAGCAGCCACGCCGCCACTCGGGTGGCGCCCTGGTCGAGCTCGGCGAAGGTCCACTCGCGGTCGCCGAAGCGCAGCGCCACGCGGTGGGGCGTGCGCGCCGCGCTCCTGCGCAGCATTCCGTCGACCGTGCTCGCTCTGGTGAGTACCGTGTCACCGGCTCCCATACCGCCTCCCGCCATGCGTCGGGCGCCCGTGCCGCCCCTCCTGCGGCATGGCGCACGACACCAACCTAGGCCGCCGGGCCGCCGCTGGACCAGATGTGCACCGGCCCTGTGGACGACCGACCCGGGCGGACCGGTGCCGCGCCGGCGCATCGGAGCACCCGAGGCGCCCGGCCCCCGCCGGCTCGCCCGCACATCGCCGGGCCCGCGCAAACGCGGGGCGGGCGGCCGCGCGTCCGCGCAGCCGCCCGCCCCGTGGATCCGGCGCGTCGGACCGGCTCAGTCCACCGTCCAGGTGTCGCCGCTGGACAGCAGCGCCGCCAGCTCGGCCTGGCCGCCCCGCTCCGTGCGGGCCGCAGCGAGCTGGTCGGCCATCTGCCCGTCGTAGGTGGGCCGGTCCACATCGCGGAAGACGCCGATCGGCACGTGCTCGAAGGCGGGGTAGTCCATGCGCGACAGCGCGAAGGCGTAGCCGGGGTCGGCCCGGTGCGCGTCATGGCGCAGCAGCGCGTCCTCGCCCACCTCGGCGACGTCGGCCACCGACAGCTCCCCGTAGTCGCCCGCGACCACGCCGCGGTCGGAGCCGATGCGCAGCGGCTCGCCGTGCTCCATGCGCAGCAGCCGCATGTCCCGCTCGCCCGGGTCCTTCAGCGGCTCGAACGCGTCGTCGTTGAAGATCGGGCAGTTCTGGTAGATCTCCACGAACGACGCGCCCTCGTGCTCGGCCGCCGCGCGCAGCACGCTGGTGACGTGCTTGCGGTCGGAGTCGACGGTGCGCGCGACGAACCCGGCCTCGGCGCCCAGCGCCAGCGACACCGGGTTGAACGGGGTGTCCAGCGACCCCATCGGCGAGGACTTGGTGACCTTGCCGGTCTCCGAGGTCGGCGAGTACTGGCCCTTGGTCAGCCCGTAGATGCGGTTGTTGAACAGCAGCACGTTGATGTTGACGTTGCGGCGCAGGGCGTGGATGAGGTGGTTGCCCCCGATGGACAGCCCGTCGCCGTCACCGGTGATCACCCACACCGACAGATCGGGCCGGCTGGCGGCCAGGCCGGTCGCGATCGCCGGCGCGCGCCCGTGGATGGAGTGCATGCCGTAGGTGCTCAGGTAGTAGGGGAACCGCGACGAGCAGCCGATACCCGAGACGATCACGATGTTCTCGCGGGGCACGCCCAGCTCGGGCAGGAACCCCTGGAAGGCGGCCAGGATGGCGTAGTCACCGCAGCCCGGGCACCAGCGCACCTCCTGGTCGGACTTGAAGTCCTTCATCTTGTACTCGGTGTCGGTGCGCGGGACCAGCCGCAGGCTCTTGAACCCCGCGTCCGCGCCGTTGCCGTTGCTCTCAGACACGGTCGATGACCTCCTGAACCACGCCCGCCAGTTCTTCAGCCTTGAACGGCAGGCCGCGGACCTTCGTGTAGCTGATGACGTCGACCAGGTACCTGCTGCGCAGCAGCATGGACAGCTGGCCGAGGTTGATCTCGGGGACGACCACGCGGTCGTAGGAGCCCAGCACCGCGCCCAGGTTCTCCGGGAAGGGGTTGAGGTGGCGCAGGTGGGCCTGGGCCACCTTCCCGCCGGCCCGCCGCACCCGGCGCACGCCGGCACCGATCGACCCGTAGGTGCCGCCCCAGCCGAGGACGAGCACGTCCGCGTCGCCCGTGGGGTCGTCGACCTGCAGCTCCGGGATGTCCCGGGCGATCCCGTCGACCTTGGCCTGGCGGGAGCGCACCATCAGGTCGTGGTTGGAGGGGCTGTAGGAGATGTTGCCGGTGCCGTCGCTCTTCTCGATGCCGCCGATGCGGTGCTCCAGCCCGGCCGTGCCCGGCACCGCCCACGGGCGGGCCAGCGTCTCGGGGTCGCGCAGGTAGGGCTGGAAGGAGTCGTCTGCGCCGTTGGGCTCGGTGGCGAAGTCCACCGACAGGTCGGGCAGCCCGCCGACCTCGGGGATGCGCCAAGGCTCGGAGCCGTTGGCCAGGTAGCCGTCGGAGAGGACGATCACCGGGGTGCGGTACTTGGTGGCGATGCGGGTGGCCTCGATCGCGATGTCGAAGCAGTCCGACGGCGACTGCGGCGCCAGCACCGGCACCGGCGACTCGCCGTTGCGCCCGAACATCGCCATCAGCAGGTCGGCCTGCTCGGTCTTGGTGGGCATGCCCGTGCTCGGCCCGGCGCGCTGCACGTCGATCACCAGCAGCGGCAGCTCGGTCATCACCGCCAGACCCAGCGACTCGGCCTTGAGCACCATGCCCGGGCCCGACGTCGTGGTGACACCCAGGGAACCGCCGAACGCCGCGCCCAGGGCCGCGCCCACGCCGGCGATCTCGTCCTCGGCCTGGAACGTGCGCACGCCCAGCTGCTTGTGCCGGGAGAGCTCGTGCAGGATGTCCGACGCCGGGGTGATCGGGTAGGAACCCAGGAACAGCGGCAGGCCCGACAACTGCGAGCCGGCGATCAGCCCGTAGGAGATCGCCAGGTTGCCGGTGATGTTGCGGTAGGTGCCGGAGGGCAGCTTGGCCGGCTTGACCTCGTAGGACACCGCGAAGTCCTCGGTGGTCTCACCGAAGTTCCACCCGGCCTGGAACGCGGCGACGTTGGCCGCCAGGATCTCGGGCTTGCCGGAGAACTTCGACTTCAAAAAGCCGAGCGTCCCCTCGGTGGGCCGGTTGTACATCCACGAGAGGAGCCCCAGCGCGAACATGTTCTTCGCGCGCTGGGCGTCCTTCTTGGAGATGTCGAACTCTTCCAGCGCCTTGACCGTCATCGAGGTCAGCGGCACCTGGCTGACCTTGTACTCCGACAGCGATCCGTCGGAGAGCGGGTCGCTGTCATAGCCGACCTTGGCCAGGCTGCGCTTGGTGAACTCGTCGGTGTTGACGATGACGGTGGCGCCGCGCGGCAGGTCTTCGACGTTTGCCTTGAGCGCGGCGGGGTTCATGGCCACCAGGACGTTGGGCGCGTCGCCGGGGGTCATGATGTCGTGGTCCGCGAAGTGGAGCTGGAAGCTGGATACGCCCGGCAGCGTGCCCGCCGGGGCGCGGATCTCCGCGGGGAAGTTCGGCAGGGTCGACAGGTCGTTGCCGAAGGACGCTGTCTCCTGGGTGAACCTGTCTCCGGTCAGCTGCATGCCGTCGCCGGAGTCGCCTGCGAAGCGGATGATGACGCGATCGATCTGCTGGACCTGCTTGGTCACGGGGATCGCCGACCTCCTCGTCGAACCGCCCTATGCGAACGGCGGTTCAGGTTGGCAGAGTCCTCACCACCACGTTGTGGCCCGGCGGAGCCGGAGGGTGGCCGGACATGGGATTTCGAGCGGGGACCTGGCCTGGGCACCGGCCCGCGGCCGTGCCGCGGCTCCGACGAGCGCGCCCCAGGCGCGCCGGACGGCGGCGCGTCACGGATCCGAGCGGGTTCGGCAGCGGGGCCGAGGGACCGTCCGGTCGGCGGTGGCCGGTGCGTGGATGGGCGCTGCGTCAAGGACAACAAGGCTCGCGTGCGATGCGCACGAGGTCCACGTGCCGCCGCCCGGTGAGCGGAGCTCCCGGGTCGGCGGTCGTCGAAGGAAAAGCGGCCACTCTCGCACTATAGGCGGTCGCTCCCGCCGCGATGGAACCGAGTGGGGGAATTCACAGGCCCCGCGCGCAACCGGGGGCGGAACCGCCTGCGGAACCGAGGAAGCGGCGTCCTCAAGTCCGGGTCGAGGCCGACCGGAACCGGGTCGCGCCGTGTTCGCCTGCCGAAACGGGAACGCCGGGGCGCGATTCGCGCGTTTGCTACCCAGAAGTGGCCTGGAGGGGGCCCTGGACCGAGGGAGGCCGTGAGCCGTGCAGCTCAACACGATCCGCGCAGGGGCCCTGCTCGCCGGGCTCTCGGCTCTGATCGTCGCGGTGAGCTGGGTGATCGCGGGCGTGCAGGGACTGCAGATCGGCATCGTCGCCGTCGTCGGGCTCAACGCCGTCGTCTGCTTCTTCGGCGACGGCATGGCGCTGCGCGCGATGCGGGCGCGCCCGGTCAGCGAGATCGAGCAGCCCGACCTCTACCGCATCGTGCGCGAGCTGGCCACACAGGCGCGCCAGCCGATGCCGCGGCTCTACCTCTCGCCCACGCCGGCGCCCAACGCCTTCGCCACCGGGCGCAGCCCGCGCCGCGCCGCCATCTGCTGCACGACCGGCCTGCTGCGCATCCTCACCGAGCGCGAGCTGCGCGGCGTCATCGCCCACGAACTGGCCCACGTGCGCAACCGCGACACCCTGGTGTGCTCGGTTGCGGGCGCCATCGCCGTGGCCATCGTGTCGCTGACGGCGCTCGCGCTGCTGCTGCCGCTGGGCGACTCCGAGGACGAGGACGTCCCCAGTGTGCTGGGCGCGCTGCTGTTCCTGGTGCTGGGCCCGCTGGCGGCGGGGGTCATCAGGCTGGGCGTGCGCCCCGCGCGCGAGCACCGGGCCGACCGCGCCGCCGCCGAGCTGACCGGCGACCCCCTGGCGCTGGCGAGTGCCCTGCGAAAGATCGACATGGGCACCCGCACCCACCCCCTGCCCTGCGAACGCCCGCTGCTGGCGGCCGGCCACCTGATGATCGCCCACCCGTTCCCGCAGCGCGGCATCAACCGCCTCTTCGCCGCCCACCCCCCGGTCCGCGAACGCATCCACCGCCTCCGCCGCCTCGCCCAGCGCTGGGGCACCTACTGACCGGCGAAGCCGGCGGCGCCGGTCGGGATGGGGCAGGTTATTCGGTTGCCCGCGTACGGAGGGTGCGGCATCGTCTCTCGCCATGCAAGCGCCGTCGTGGACCTTGTTCGATGAGATCGCCTACGACTACGACGAGGTTCCGGCCGCAAGCCTCAGGAGCGCGCGCCCGCGGGGCGGCGGTCGGTGGACGGCCGCCCCGGCGGATCGTGCGTCAGCGGTAGTTGGTGAACTGCAGGGCGATGTCGAGGTCCTTCTCCTTGAGCAGGGACTGGACCGCCTGCAGGTCGTCCTTCTTCTTGGAGCTGACCCGCAGTTCGTCGCCCTGGATCTGGGCCTTCACGCCCTTGGGGCCCTCGTCGCGGATGATCTTGGAGATCTTCTTGCCGTCCTCGGTGGAGATCCCCTCCTTGAGAGAGACGGGCAGGCGGTACTCCTTGCCCGAGGCCTTGGGCTCGCCATCGGTGTCGAGGACCTTCAGCGACACGCCGCGCTTGATGAGCTTCTCCTTGAAGACGTCCAGGGCGGCCTTCGCCCGCTCCTCGGAGTTGGCCCGGATCTCCACCGCCTGCTCGCCCTGCCAGGCGACGGTGGCACCGGTGCCCTTGAAGTCGAAGCGCTGCGAGAGCTCCTTGGCGGCCTGGTTCAGCGCGTTGTCGACCTCCTGCCGGTCGAGCTTGGACACGACGTCGAAACTGGATTCAGCGGCCACGTGCGCTCACACCTTCGAAAATGCGGTTCCAGGGCCGCGAGGGTCCGCGGCCCGCGTTGTCGTCGGCGCAGCCCTGCCCTGCCGGACGGCTGCGGGCTGCGATCAGGCCCCGAGCTTAGCCCGGCCCGCCGCGCCTCCGCGCGACATGCCCGCAACGCCCCCGCCCGCCACCGCGCGCAGGGCGGCGCAGCAAACCGATTTCGTATCCGGGGCGCATGTCCGCTATTCTCACTTGTGCGTCGCGACGAGGAGTCGCCGCAGCCCAGGCAGGTTGCCCGAGCGGCCAAAGGGAGCGGTCTGTAAAACCGCCGGCTCAGCCTTCCAAGGTTCGAATCCTTGACCTGCCACCCGCGGGAAACGCCCCCGTGACCGGCCATGCCGCCGTCACGGGGGCGTTTTCGTGTGCGGGGCGGGGGTGCGGGGCTGGAACGGGTCCGCGGCACGGGGCCCGCCCGTCGCCCGCCACCGCCCAACGGAGGCGCTTCGTGCCACGTACTTATTCAGAGCCGGCTTGCCGCCGAGTGCACGGAACACCTTCGCATCGGAGGCCCGCCATCGGTGGCACGGCTCCGCCCGATGAGTTCAGCGTGCGCTCGGCGGCAAGCTGCGACCGCGCTACGCGAGACGCGCCCATTGCCGCAGCCTCGATGGCGGCCGCCCCGGGTGGTGCCCGGTGGGTTCCTGGAATGCGGCGCCCCCGCCGTTCTTAAGCACGGCCTAACGGTGGCGCTGCGCGCCGCGTCTCCGCCTGCCCGTCACCCGCTGCCTCTGACGGCGGCCTCGGCCGACGCCTGTTCTGGCTGCCGCTCACCCGCCGGCTCCGTCGATGCGGACCTGGGGGCGCTGTCGGTCGCCGGCGCCCGCCACCGCCCCATGAAGACATGTGGCTGTTCCCGCGTCCGCCCCGGCGCGGCAGGCCGGTTCCTTCACTGCGCGCCGGGAACACCGCAATGGCGGGAATCCCCGGCGTTTCGGGGGCGGGTGGGCTAGGGTCGGGGTGGCCGCTCCGGGTTGCGGGGGCGGCGTGTCGGCCGTCCGCGTGGCGGCTGTTCCCTCTTCTTTCACCGCCCCGCCGGCTGTGGTCGTGCGGGGCGTATTTCGTCATGCCCGGAATCGGGCTCGTGCCGATGCCGCGGCATTCCCTTCAGAGCCGCACGCTGCCGCTCCGGCGTGTCGCAGATCCCTGCCGACCGGCCCCCGCTCGACTCGGACCGGCGTGTCGGCGCGTCCGCCGGAAATACGTCTGGAATGCCCCGGACAAACGGGACCGCGGTCCGATGGCGTGCGGTAACGGACACTCCAAACCATCCGGAAAATCCGGCAAATTTATCTGCGCGTGTTTACGAAGTCTCGTTACCAAAGCCGAATGAGTGGACGAAATGGACATATCGAATCCGCGGTTTTTGGCGTTGACAAAAACGTTTGGGTGCGTCGATGATTGCTCCCGTCCACCGCGACAACGGGCGCCTCGATGCGTCTTTCTCCAGCACCTCGTATTGATTATTCCGGGGGAATCGTGATGAAGAAGTTGACCGCTGCCGGTCTGATCGCCGGTGCCGCGATGGGCGCTGTGCTCATGGCTGGTCCCGCGCACGCCAGCGGGTCCTACGGGGGCGACCAGCAGTTCAACCAGAACCTTCAGGTCGTGCCCATCCAGCTGTGCAACACCAACGCCTCGGTGCTCGGTGTGACCGTGCCGGTCCTGTCGCCGCAGACCACGGGCGACTGCACCAACGGCCCGCGCGGCGCCAACGTCGACTGACAGCGCTGACCCGCTTCTTCTTTCCGTACGTTCCACAGTCAGAAGGGAATTCCCCATGCTGCGAAAGCTGGGAATCGCCGGCGTGATCGCCGGCGCGGCCCTCGGGGCCGTTGTCGCCGCCTCTCCCGCGAACGCGGGCGGCTACGGGGGCGACCAGCAGTACAACCAGAACCTGCAGGGGATCGCCGCGCAGTCCTGCAACGCCAACGTCTCGGCGCTGATCGGTGTCACCGTGCCGGTCCTGTCGCCGCAGACCACGGGCGACTGCACCAACGGCCCCGTCGCCGCCAACGTCGACTAGGAGAGGTAGCACAATGCTGCGCAAGCTCGGAATCACCGGCATGATCGCCGGCGCGGCCCTCGGGGCCGTCGTCGCCGCCGCTCCCGCCCACGCGGGCGGCTACGGGGGCGACCAGCAGTACAACCAGAACCTGCAGGGCGTCGCGGCCCAGCTGTGCAACACCAACGTCTCGGCGCTGATCGGTGTGACCGTGCCGGTCCTGTCGCCGCAGACCACGGGCGACTGCACCAACGGGCCCGTCTCCGCCAACGTCGACGACTAGCGGCAGGTCGGGCATGCTGCGCAAACTCGTCGCAGCCGGGACCATCGCCGGCGCCGCCCTCGGGGCATTGCTGCTGGCCGGTCCCGCGCAGGCGCAGACCCACGGCGGCGACCAGCAGTTCAACCAGAACCTGCAGGTACTGCCGATCTCCGTCTGCAACGCCAACCTGTCCGTGCTTGGAGCCACCGTCCCGGTGCTGTCGCCGCAGACCACGGGCGACTGCACCAACGGGCCGTCCGTGGTGAACCTGGACTCCCAGGACGCCTACGACGCCATCCCGAAGGGCACGGGGTACGAGCACTAACCGTGCGGCGCGGCGCCGCCCGAGGCATCCGCCCCGTGGCGGCGCCGCAACGCCGCTCGGCGCACAAAGCCGAAGTCCCCCGGTACTCGAACGCGCGCGGGTGCCGGGGGACCGCTGTGTGCCCGGCCCTGTGCACAGGCCCGCAGCACCGCGCCGCACGCGGGTACACCGCCGCCAAGAGGCTCACCGATCCGCAGCCGGCCGGCCCACCAGCCCAGGAGAGTGCCATGCCAGCCCGCGAACCCGCCGCCGGCCCGGTAGGGGCGGCGGCCGCACTCTGCATCCTCGCGCTGCTCGGCGGGTGCGGCGCGGCGCCCGACTCGGCGGAGGAGCCCGACGGCGCGAGCCCGTCGCCGGTGCAGCCCCCGCCGTCGGCCACCGGCGGCATGGGCGCCGAGAGCACCGAGCCGACCGCGCCGCCGAAGGACATCTTCGTCTTCAACACCCACGGCAACGAGCAGGGCGAAGCCGACCGGCGCCCCGAGAACCTCGTCGCCTCGCCCTCCACCACTTTCACCGATGTGCAGTGGGCCACCTGGGGCGGCGGACCCGCGATCGGGACCGGTGAAGTATCGGGCACCTGGTGCCTGCCCGAGTGCCAGGAGAAGCCCTATCCGGTGACCGTCGAACTCTCCGGCGCCGACATCGTCGACGGCACGGCCTTCTACACCCGCTACTCCTTCCGGGGCCGCGAAGGCTTCCCCGAGGGGATGCGCGGACGCGTGCGCGAGGTCGGCAGCGGCCTGTTGACCCTGCCGTCGGCGTGGTGACGGCGGCACCGGCCCGTACGCCCGCGCCGATCACCTCACATCCCCTCGCCTAAGAAATACCGATGTCCGATAGCTCCAGGTCAGAGGCATAAAATCCGGCGGATCGCGGGGCCGGGCATCCCCGTTCGGTGCGCGACGGTGGCCGGGGGTCTTTAGTCTGCTGAGTTGTGGGTGTCTCAGCGGATCAGGTGAGGACGGCGGGGCCCGACGGCGATACCGCGGGCCCCTGGCAGCGGCTGTCCGACGGGCGGGCGCGGGCGGAGGGCCCGGCCCCCCGGCACGGCCGCGCGGCCCTGCTGCGCCTGGCGGCCTGGTTCGAGGAGGCCGACCCCCGGGCCGCCCACGAGATCTGCGCCGCCGCCTTCGCCGTCTACGGCGCCACCCACCTCGGCGGCCCCTGCGACGAGCCCGCCGGGGCCACGGTCAGCTGGTGGCAGGCCCCCCTGGCCAGCGTCGCCGCCGCGCGCCTGGCCAGCGCACTGCCCGCCGAACCGGCGCGCGACCACAGCGCGCAGCGCTCCCGGTTGCGCGACGCCGCGGAGTCCTCCGCGCACTGGCGCCGCTCGGCCGCCCAGGAACTGCGCCGCGTGCTGGCCGAGCCCACCGGCGACGACTCCCGCATCCGGCTCTCCGACCCCGCCATGGAGGTGCTGATGGAACTGCTCACCGCCGCGCTGGGATCGGGCGACGCCACGCGCCGCCCCGTCTCGGCGGGCGATCTGGAACTCGGCGTCCGCCTGCACGTCCGCCACGATCCGCAGGCCGCCATCGCCCTCCGTGCCAGCGGCGGCGACCTCAACCTCGACGGGCTGCGCCTGCGGGTGACCGCCTTCGACGCCGCCGACGAGACCGCCGGCACCCCTGGCACCGATCCCGACGACCCCGCCGCGGACGAGGCCGGCTCCGCCCTGCCGATCGCGCGCGAAGCCTGACCCGACCCCGGCACGGCCGGCGGTGAGCACACCGCCCCACGACCGCCACGCCGGCCCGCCCCCTCGACCGGGCCGCCGCGAACCGGCGGCCCCGAGCAAGCGACCGACAGCGACGCAGGAGGTGGCGACGACCGTGACGTCCGAGGACATCGCCCTGACGGGCGAGCGCCAGGCGGCGGCCCGGCGCCTGCTGGCCGACCCGATCGTCACCGACCGCACCCACCCCGAGGACTTCGCCCTCATCCGCGCCCATTCCGACTGGCTCATCCAGCGCTTCCGCCGGGTCCTCGGCTACGACCTCACCGTCGCCGCCGACCACGCCCGGCTGGCCAAGACCGGCCTGGCGCGGCCCGCCGCCCGCCCGCTCACCCGCCCCAGCGGCGCGCATTTCACGCCCCGCACCTACAGCTACCTCGCGCTGTGCCTGGCGGTGCTCGTCGAGGCCCCCTCGACCCTCCCGGTGGCGCGCCTGGCCGAGGACGTCGGCGCGGCCGCCGCCGAGGCCGGACTCGCCCTGGCCCCGCGCGAGCGCATGGGCGAGCGCCGCGCCTTCACCGCCGCACTGCGCAAGCTCGCCGAATGGGGCGCGGTCGGCGAGGCGCACGGCAGCCTGTCCGCCTACGCCGACGACCCGGCCGAGGAGGCGCTGCTGAGCGTGCACCAGGAGGTGGTGCGCCGCGTGGTCGCCCACCCGCCGCACGCCACCGCCGACGCCCGCGCTTTCGTCGACGAGCACGACACCGCCGATCCCGCGGGCGACGACGCCGGCGAGATCGCTCTGCGCCGCGCGCTCGCCGAGACCGCCGTCGTCTACCGCGCCGACCTCTCCGAGCGCCAGCGCAGGCGGCTGGCCAACCACCAGTGGCGGGCCGCGGCCGAACTGGGCGACCTGCTCGGCTGCGACACCGAGATCCGCGCCGAGGGCGTCGCGCTGATCATGCCCGGCGACGCCGCCGCCGAGGGGGGCGCCGCCTTCCCCGCCTCCGACCCGGTCGCGCAGGCGGCGCTGCTGCTGCTGGAGCGCCTGGTGGCCAGGCTGAGCCCCGCGTCGGTTCCCGAAAGCGCCGTGGAGGTGCCCGAGGACGTACTGACCGGCGAGCTCGCCGAAGTGCTCGCCGCCGAGACCCGGTCCCGGCCCGGCTTCGGCGCGCGGTCGGCGCTGCGCCACGAGCCCGACCCCGATACCCTCGCGGCCCGGGCCCTGCGCCTGCTGCACGACACCGGACTGATGCACCATCCCGATCCCTCGGGCGCAGACCGCTCGGGATGGCGCCTTCGGGCCGCCGCCGCGCGCTACGGCGGCCGGCCTTCGGGAGGCGGCGGCCACGACCGGGAACAGGGCGCCGCGGAGACCCCCGCGACCCCCCCGCGGTGACCGCGCGCCCCGGTGTCCCGCGAGGCCGGGACCCCGCGCCGGGCACTCGCGGCATCCGCAAGAATGGCAGGATCGCCCGTCACCGGAGACTCCGGCGGCGCGGCGCGAGACGGTACAGAGCGGAGGACGGGCGATGACCGTCGCCAACGCCCACGGGCGAACGGAGCCGTCGCCACCGGGCGGCGGCACCGAACTGCCGGGCGGCGCCACCGGCGCCCGGCAGTCCCCACCGGCCCGCGGGCCGGAGCACGGGGACACCGCACGCCTGCCCGGCGCGGCGGTGCGCGCCGACGGCGGCAGCACCACGCCGGCCGGCGACCTGCTCAGCGAGATGGCCGCCGCGTCCCCGACCGGCCCCCTCAGCGGCGCAGCATCCGGTGCCGAGACCGCCGCCGACAGCGGTGCCGACACCGGCCCCCAGGACGCGAACCGCGAGGACGGCGGCGATCCGGCCGGCCGCGGTCGCTACCGCCTCAACCGCGCCGGGATCCAGAACGTCTGGCACTACGACGACCACGTCTTCGAGTTCGCCGACGGCCGCCTGCTGCTGCGCGGCCGCAACGGCGCCGGCAAGTCCAAGGCGCTGGAGATGCTGCTGCCGTTCCTGCTCGACGGCGACGCCCGCAGGCTCGACACCACCGGCAGCAGCCGCACCAGCCTGCGCTGGCTGCTGCTGGAAGGCCGCGGCGACACGCCGCGCACCGGGCGGCGCCGCGACGACGGCACCACCGGCGCGGAGACCGAGGACGCGCCGGCCGGCGCCTCCGCCGAGACCGCCCCCGGCGGCACGCCCGCCGAGGAGGAGGGGCCGGCCGCGCCCCTGGGCTACCTGTGGGTGGAGTTCACCCGCTCCGCGGACGGCGCACCGGCCGAGGCCGACCGCGGATCCCCCGCGGACGGCGCCGCGGCCGCCCCCGACCGCATCACCCTGGGCGCGGCCGTCACCGCCTCACCCGGCGCCGACGCCCGCAGCGTGTTCTTCATCACCGACCGGGAGATCGGTGCCGGGCTGCGGCTGATCGCCGACGGCCGCCCCATGCCCATCGACCGGCTGCGCAGCGAAGTCGGTCCGGACAACTGCTACGACTCCCCGGTGCACTACCGGGCGCGCGTGATGCGCGAGCTGTTCGGCATCGACGACCCGGTCCGCTACCGCAACCTGGTCCACCTGCTGTACCGGCTGCGCCGTCCCACCATCGGCGAGCGCCTGGAGGCCGGCGAACTCGTCTCCGTGCTCGCCGAGGCGCTGCCGCCCATGGACGAGACCGTCCTGGACGAGATGGCGCGCAACATCACCGACCTGGAGCAGGCGCGCGCGCGGCTGGACGCGCTGCGCGCCGCACGCGAACAGGTGTCCGGCTTCCTCGCCGACTACCGCGGCTACCTGCACCGCACCCTGCGCATCCAGGCCGAGGCGGTGCGCGAGCAGGTGGGGGCCTACCGGCGCCGCGACGCCGAGGTCGAGCGGCTCACCGGCGAGCTGGAGGAGCTGGTCACCGCCGAAAGCACCGTCCAGGAGGAGCGCGACCGGCTGCGCCGCACCCGCGACACCGCCGCCTCCGACGCCGCGACCCTCTCCAGGAGCGGCGACGCGCCTGAGCAGGCCTCCGACTTCGAGCAGCAGGCCCGCGACGCCGCCGTCTCCGCCTACATCCGCGCGGCCGAGGCGGCCTCGGCCGCCGCCGGCTACGCGGTGACCAACGAGGAGCAGGCCAAGAACCGCGTCGGCGCCGACATCGCCGCGATCGGGCGCGCCCTCGACGGGCTCGGCCGCCACCACGAGCAGCTGCGCACCACCGCCCGCGACGCCGGGGTCGACCCCGCCGGCCTCGGCCAGGTACCTCACCCCGTCCCCACCACCCTCGCCCCCCGCGAGAGCGTGACCCGCGTGAACCTGGAGGGCCTGGAGCAGGCCGTCGAGCGCGAACCCGTCTCCGGAATCGACGTCGGCGACCTGCGCGGGCGCCTCGCCGAGCTGCACGACATGTTCACCGCCGCCGATGCGGCCGCCGCCGAGCGCGAGGCCGCCGTCGCCGACCTCATCGAGCGGGCCGAGCGCCGCGCCGCCGCCGAGCAGCGCGAAGCCGCCCTCGCCGGCGAGGCCGAGACCGCCGAGGCCGCCCTCGAACGAGCGCGCGAACGCGAGCACACCGCCGTCGAGGCGGTCCGCTCGGCCAGCGCCGACTACGCCGACCGGGTCCGCTCCTGGTGCGCCCGCCTGCGCGAGACCGCGCCCGACGCCGACCTCGGCGCCCAGCTGGGCGAACTGGAGTCCCTGGTCGAACTGCCGCTGGAAGGCAGCCTGCGCGTCCTCGACGCCGACGTGCCCGAACGCGTCGCCCGCCACGCCCACGGCATCGTCGACCCGCTGCTGCGGGAACTGCGCACCCGACGCGACACCGCCGTGGGCGAGGAGCGGGAGCTGTCCACCGAGCTCGACGAGCTCTCCGAGCGCCGCGGCGCCGCCTCGGGCCACATCGAACCCGAGCGGCCGGCCTGGGCCACGGCCGCGCGCGACGACGCGGCCGGCGCCCCCTTCTACCTCGCCGTGGACTTCGCCTCCGACCTGACCCAGTCCCAGCGCGCGGGCCTGGAAGCCGCCCTGGAGGCGTCCGGCCTGCTGTCCGGCTGGATCGCCGCCGACGGCTCGCTGACCGACGGAATCACCCGCGACCTGCTGCTCGCCCCCGGCCGCCCCGTCAAAGGCCGCAGCCTGCGCGAGGCGCTCACGCCCGCGGACCCCCTGCCCCAGGGCATCACCCCCGGCGCCGTCTCGGCGCTGCTGGACTCCATCGCGCTGCTGCCGCCACCCGGCGAGGAGGAGCCCGAACCCCGCCACCGGCGCGACAGCCCTCCGCCGGCGGCCACCGCGGTCTCCCTGGACGGCCGCTGGCGGCTGGGGGCCGCCGCCGGTGCCCACAGCAAGTCGGGGGCCGAGTACATCGGCAAGGAGGCCCGCGCCGAGACCAGCGACCGCCACCTCGCCAACATCGACCGCCGCATCGCCATCGCCGAGGCGCTGCTGGCCGAGGCCGAGGAGCGCCGCGGCGACATCGAGCGCCTGCACGCGGCCCTGGTCGAAACCGACCGCTCGCTGCCCGACCCCTGCGCGGTGCTCGCCGCCTGGTCGGCCCTCGACAACGCCCGCGCCTGGCTGGCCGGCACCCAGCGCACGCACAACGCGGCCCGCGACGAACTGGACCGGGCGCGCGAGACGACCCTGAGCCTGCGCACCGAGCTGGCCGAGCCCGCCACCCGGTACGGCCTGCCCACCTCCCCCGAGCACCTGGCCGCCACCCGCACCGCTGTGGAGCGGATGCGCACCGAGCTGGCGGCGGCCCACCGCGACCTGGAGAACCTCGCCGTCCTGCTGGAGGACTACCGCCGCCACACCGCGGCCTGGGAGGACGCACGCTCGGGGCGGATCCTCGCCGAGGACGCCCGCACGGCCGCCATCACCGACATGATCACCGTGCGGCGCGAGATCGAACTGACCGACCGCGCCCGCGCGGCGGCCCCCGACCAGATCTCCACCGCCGTCGACCAGGTCCGCGAACGGATGGACGAGGCCGCCGACCGCCTGCCCGAGGTGGAACGCGCCGCCCAGCGCGCCCGCGACGACCGCGTGGCCGCCGAGACACGGCTGGACACCGCGGTGCTCGAACGCGCCGCGCAGGCCCGCCGCGCTCTCGACTCCGGGAGCAGGCTGCGCGCCATGCTCACCCGCGAGGACGGCGGCGCCGACGCCGCGCTGCTCTCCGCGGCCGGGCTGGCCCAGCTCGCCGAGCACCTGGCCCCGGCGGCGGGGGCCGCCGGCGGCGAGCCCGACCAGGACGCCGACTCGGGCGACGGCGACCACGACGTCCTCGCCGAGCGCGTAGCGGCGCTGGACGCCCTGCTGACCGCCCTGGAGGAGGGCCTGGACGAGGCGTCGGAGAGCGAACTGGACGACAGCGGAATCCTGCGCCGCCGCGAGGAGCTGCACAGCATGCTCGCCGCCAGCGACGCGGTCGGCGCCTGGACCGAGCTGACCGAGCCCGCCGGCCTGAAGCGGCTCACGGTCCACGGCGACGACGGCGGCCACGACGTCACCGCCTACGCCGACCACCTGGACGAGGCGGTCGCCGCCGCGGAGGAGGACGCGCTGCTGCGCGAGGAGGAGGCCTTCGAGCGCCACCTGCTCGGCGAGCTCGCCGGACACCTCCGCCGGCAGATCGAGGAGGCCCGCGCGCTCATCTCCACCATGAACGACGTGCTGGGCGACACCACCACCTCCCAGGGCCTGGGCGTGCGGCTGGACTGGCAGCTGGCGCCCGACGCCGACGAGGACATCCAGGCGGTCGTACCGCTGCTGGCGCGGCCGCCCGAGCAGCGCACCCGCGTGGAGACCACCCGGCTGCGCGACGCGCTGCGCCGCTGCATCGAGGCGATCCGCCGCCTCGACCCCACCGCCACCGGCGGCGCGCAGCTGCGGGCCGCCCTGGACTACCGCTCCTGGTTCGCCTTCACGGTCTACGTCACCGACGCCGCCCACCCCGACCGCGAGCGGCGGCTCAGCCACCGCACCGCTCTCAGCCAGGGCGAGCAGCGGGTGGTCGCCTACCTGGTGCTGTTCGCCGCCGCCGCGGCCCAGTTCGGGGCGCTGGCCGCCCAGGCGCCGGCCGCGCCGCGGCTGATCCTGCTCGACGACGCCTTCGCCAAGGTCGACGAACCCACCCACGGCCGCCTGCTGGGGCTGCTCGTCGAACTCGACCTCGACTTCGTGCTGACGTCCGAGCGCGTGTGGGGCTGCTTCGAGAGCGTGCCGAGCCTGCACATCTACGAGTGCCTGCGCGACCCGGCCGTACCCGGCATCGCCACCCTGCACTTCACCTGGGACGGCAGCAGACGCCGGCTCGTGGGCGTGTGAGGACCCGGCGGCACCGCCCCTGCGGCGGCCGGAGCGCCTCGGGGCGCGGCCGCTCAGCCACGGGTCGTGCTACTGCTTTGACCCGACCTGTCCTAGTCTGCAGGGCGAGGCCGACAACTGAGCGGGTGTGGTGAGGACAGTGACGACGGGTCCTGCGACCTCCGGCGCAGTCCCGCGCCGGTACGACAGCAGTGCGGTGGCCGCGCGTTCGCTCCTGGACCGCCTGGCCGACTCCGGGCTGGACCCCGCCGCGCGCCGGTGGGTGCTGGCGGCGCTGCAGGGCGACGAGGCCGTCGCGGCCTGCGCCCGCGGCGACGAGGTGCCCGAGCCGCCCGAGGCCGGCGACGCCTCGGGCGCCGCCCCGGCGCACGCCCGCCGCAGCTTCCTGCGCCGCATCGAGGTGCAGGGCTTCCGCGGTATCGGGCGGCCCAGCTCCCTGGAGTTCGCCCCCGGGCCGGGCCTGACCGTGATCGTGGGCCGCAACGGCTCGGGCAAGTCCAGTTTCGCCGAGGCCGCCGAGGCGGCGCTGACCGGCCGGAACCTGCGCTGGGACGCGATGCCCGAGGGCTGGCGCGACGGCTGGCGCAACCTGCACTTCGACGAACGCACCGAGATCACCGTCGAGCTCCAGCTCGCCGGCGACCCCGGCCCCACCCGCGTCACGCGCACCTGGACCGGCGAGAGCGTGCGTTCGGCCCGCGGCGAGGTGGTCGCTCCCGACGGAACCGCGGCACCGCTGCGCAGCCGCGGCTGGGACCCCGAACTGGCCAGGTACCGGCCGTTTCTGTCCTACGACGAGCTGGGCCGGGCCGTCACCGGCCGCGCCGCCGAACTCTACGACACGCTGACGGCGCTGCTGGGGCTCACGGACCTCACCGACGCCGAGCGCCGCCTGGCCAAGGCCTGCGACCGCCTCGCCAAGCAGCGGGACCGCCCCGGCCACGAGCACGGCTACCTCGTGCAGCGGCTGCGCGCCGGCGGCGACCGGCGCGCAGCCATGGCCGCCGACCTCCTCGGCGCCGAGAACATCGACCTGGACCGGCTGGCCTCCATCGCCGCCGACGACGGCCCGGCCGACCCCCAGCGGCACCTGGTGCTGCGCCGCCTGCGCCGCCTGTCGGTGCCCGAGCGCGGCCTGCTCACCGACGTCGTCAACGAGCTGCGCGGAGCGGCGATGGAGCTGGCGATGGCGGCCGGCACCAAGGGCGACCGCGCCCGCGGCGTCGTCGACCTGCTGCGCCGCGCCCTGGAGCACCGCGAGCGCCACCCCTCTGAGACCGACTGCCCCACCTGCGGCACCGGCGGCGCGTTCGGGCCCGATTGGGAGCGGCGCGCCCGCGCCGAGATCCGAGCGCTGGAACCGGTCGCCGCCGGCGCGGCCGCGGCCTACGAGCGCGCCGAGAACGCCCGCGACCAAGCGCGGTTCCTCATGGCGCCGATGCCCTCGTGGCTGCCGCCCGACAGCGAGCTGGGCCGGGTGTGGGCCGAGTGGGAGGCCGGCACCGAGATCGGCGACCTGACCCAACTGGCCGAGCACATCGAGACGGTGGGCCGCCGGCTGCGTTCGACCGCCATCGCGGCGCGCAAGGCCGCGGGGGAGCAGCTGGACGACCCCACCGACGGCTGGGGCGAGCTCGCCGACCAGCTGCGGGCGTGGGTCGAGGACGCCAGGGCCGCGGTCAGCGCGGGCGAGACCCTGGGGCCGGCCGAGCGGGCCCTGGAGTGGCTGACCGCGATCGCCCGGGAGATCCGTGCCGAGCGGCTGCGCCCGCTCGCCTCGCACGCCGAGCAGGTCTGGCACCGGCTGCGCCAGGAGCGCCGCATCGATCTGGAGGCGCTGCGCCTGGTCGGGCGGGGTGCGAGGCGCCGCGTCGCCGTCGACGTGGCGGTCGACGGCTCCGAGAACGAGGGCAACGCCCCCGGCCTGCTCAGCCAGGGGGAGTTCCAGGCGCTGGCGCTGTCGATCTGCCTGCCGCGCACCATGGTGCCCGACAACCCGTTCGGCTTCCTGCTGCTGGACGACCCCGTGCAGGCGATGGACACCGAGACCGTCGAAGGGCTGGCGGGCGTCCTGGCCGAGGTGGGCCGCCACCGCCAGCTCGTGGTGTTCACCCACGACACCCGGCTGCCCGACGCGCTGCACCGGCTCGGCCTGCGCGCGGACATCCGGCGGATCCAGCGCGACGCGATGTCCAACGTGTGGGTGGCGGAGTCGGGGCGCACCGGCGAGGCGGCCTGGGCGGGCGAGGGGAGCCGCGCGGCCGCGGGCGACTCCGCGCCCGCCCGCGCGCAGGCGCCCGCTCCGGCAGGGCCGTACGGGGGCGAGGCCGCGGGCGCGCCCGCCGGCGGGGACCGGCCCTGGCAGGGCTACGGGCCGCCGCCCGGCCCGTACTCGGGACTGGCCTGAGCCCCGGTCGGCCGCTGCGTCCGCGAAGCGCGGCGAACCGCCGGTCGGGGCGGCAGCGCGGCGGTGCCGCAGCCCCGCCCGAGGCCCGCCGCGGGCGCCGATTTGGCAGAGCACCCCTGGATCCCTGTATAGTCATGACCAACGCGAACGGCGGAAAGCACCGGGAACCGGGTCGCACCGCGCGGGGCGTGCCCCTTTAGCTCAGTCGGCAGAGCGTCTCCATGGTAAGGAGAAGGTCTACGGTTCGATTCCGTAAAGGGGCTCCACCACTTGATTGAGGTTGCGAACCGCTCAGGTGGGAATCACACCGGAGGAATCCTTGTTCCCCGGTGTGTCCGGGTTCGGGTAACCTTCAGTACGGGTTCCCGGTTCGCCCGGGTTCTACGGCGGAGTAGCTCAGTTGGCAGAGCAAACGGCTCATAATCGTTGTGTCGTCGGTTCGAGTCCGGCCTCCGCTACTGCCCTCGTCGCCCCTGCCCGTGCAGGGTGCTGCGCGGGTTCTGAAGTTGTGTCCACCGATACCAGCGAGAAAGGCACTCCGACGTGGCTGTCACTGACGTCAGGCCGAAGATCACCCTGGCCTGCCAGGAGTGCAAGCACCGTAACTACATCACGCGCAAGAACCGTCGGAACAACCCCGACCGTCTCTCGCTGAAGAAGTTCTGCCCGAACTGCCGGCAGCACCGCGAGCACCGCGAGACCCGCTAGCCGGTCGCGCGAGCGGGCGCCCGGCACACCCGGTGGGCGGCGGCACCATAGAGGCACGTGAGCACCAGCCCAGCGAGCACTTCCGCTCGCTGGGCTATTAGTGTTCCACCAGACTCGACCGGCCGCCGCGCGCCCGTGCGCAGGCGCAGAGCACAGTGAGAGGGAGCCGATGGGGATCAACCGCGAGCACGTGGGCCGGGAGTACCGGTCCCCCCAACCCTACGAGGTGACCCGGGGCAAGATCCGGGAGTTCGCCGAGGCGATCGGCGATCCCAACCCGATCTACATCGACACCGCCACCGCGCGCGCCGCCGGCTACGGCGACGTCATCGCTCCGCCGACCTTCCCCGTCATCATGGGTATGGAGGGGATGTCGCAGGCGGTCGTCGATCCCGAACTGCGGTTGGACTTCTCCATGGTCGTCCACGGCGACCAGAGCTTCGCCTATCAGCGCCCGCTGCAGGCCGGCGACGTCGTCGAGACCGTCACCCGCATCGCCGACATCGCCGCGCTGGGCGGCAACGAGCGGCTCACCCTGGAGAGCGAGATGCGCACCGCCGAGGGCGAACTCGTGGTGACCGCCGTGAACATGCTCGTGGTGCGCGGCGCGGCCGAGGAAGCCGGCGCCCAGGGCGCGAAGGGGCAGGGGAGCAGCGCATGACCGCCACCGTCCGCTACCGCGACGTCGAGGTCGGCACCGAGATAGCCGAGCAGGTCTACCCGGTGCGCCGCATCGACCTGATCCGCTACGCCGGCGCCTCGGGCGACTTCAACCCCATCCACTGGAACGAGCGCACCGCCAAGTCGGTGGGCCTGCCCGATGTGATCGCCCACGGTATGTTCACCATGGCCCAGGCCGGGCGCCTGGTCACCGACTGGGCGGGCGATCCCGGCGCGCTCGTGGAGTACAAGGTGCGCTTCTCCGCCCCGGTCGTGGTGCCCGACGACGACAAGGGCGCCGAGATCACCGTCAGCGGCGTGGTCAAGGAGAAGCTCGACGACAACCTGGTGCGCATCGCCCTGACCGCCCGCTCGGGCGGCGCCAAGGTGCTGGCGCGCTCCACCGCGCTCGTCCGCCTGGCCTGAGTCCAGCGGCTTCCGCCCGCGCGGGCGGAAGCCGGCACACCCGTCCAGCAGGGGTTGCCCGTGTCACGTCCCGAACCCGATCCCGCGTCCGGCCCCGCGCCGGGCGGCGCCGCGGCGCGCTCGCCCGAGGTGGCCGCGGACGTGCCGCTGGCCGACTACACCACACTCGGCCTGGGCGGCCCCGCCGCGCGCTTCCGCGTCGCCGCCGACACCGAGGAGCTGATCGCCGCGGTGGCCGAGACCGAGGCGGCCGGCGACGCGCTGCTCGTCCTGGGCGGCGGGAGCAACCTGGTCGTCTCCGACCAGGGGTTTCCGGGCACGGTCGTGCACGCGGAGTCCCGCTCCGTGGAGTTCCGCAACGCCGACGAGGGCCGGGTGCGGATCCGGGCGGGCGCCGGGGTGCCGTGGGACCCGCTGGTCGCGCGGACCGTCGCCGAAGGGCTCAGCGGCATCGAGTTCCTGTCCGGAATCCCCGGCCGCGTGGGCTCGACCCCGATCCAGAACGTGGGCGCCTACGGCCAGGAGGTCAGCCAGACCATCGTCGAGGTGCTGGTCTACGACCGGCGCACCGGCGAGCGGCGGACCATGGGCAACGCCGACTGCGGATTCGCCTACCGCGACAGCGTCTTCAAGGGTGACGACCGCTACGTCGTCTGCGAGGTCGTCTTCGAGCTGGAGCGCTCGCAGGTGAGCCGGCCCATCCGCTACGCCGAGGTCGCCCGCGCGCTGGGCACCGAGGCGGGTTCGCGCGTCCCGCTGGACCAGGCCCGCGAGACCGTCCTGGAACTGCGCCGCGGCAAGGGCATGGTGCTGGATCCCGACGACCCCGACACCCGCAGCGCGGGCTCGTTCTTCACCAACCCGGTCCTGGACCCGCCGGAGTACGCCGAGTTCGCCCGCCGCGCGGCCGACCTGCTCGGCCCCGGCGTCGAGCCGCCGGCCCACTTCGACGCCGACGGCCGCGCCAAGCTCTCCGCCGCCTGGCTGATCGACCACGCCGGCTTCACCCGCGGCTACGGATCTCCCGCGCGCATCTCCACGAAGCACACCCTCGCCCTGACCAACCCCGGCGACGCCACCACCGAAGACCTGCTGGCCCTGGCCCGCGAGGTCCGCGCGGGCGTGGCCAAGGCATTCGGAGTGACCCTGGTGAACGAGCCGGTGATGGTGGGCGTGGCCCTGTAGGCGGGGGTGACCGCCGGGGTGATGCGGTGGGACGGGGGTTGTGGCCGTGGCCCGTGGCCATCGGTTCGGGTGCCCGGTGGTCGGGCGTGCGTCGGGGGCGGCGGGGCGGCGGGTGGTTGAGTCGGCGTTCATCGGTTCGGGTGCCCGGTGGTTGGGCATGCGACGGGGCGGCGAGGGCGGCGGGGGTCGGGCTGAGTGATCATCGGTTGCCGACGGCGGATGGCAGGTCGCCCGAGGGGCCGCGACGGCGGTGGGTGGCGAGGGCGGGGGGCATTTCGGGCATATCGCTTCGGGGAAAGCGACGATGCCCGCCCATGTGGCGCGGTGTCCTTGCCTGGTGCGCCGGAGCATCCGATCTTCCGGGATGCGGAAGAATGGCGGGGTGGTTCGTCTGTTATGCCGGTCTGTGGCGGCGCCGGGAGCGGCCGCGGCGCCACGAGGTGCGCGGATGGATCGCTTGTGGCGCGAATTCCGCTACAAACGCCATGATCATCGCTGTCCAGGGCTGCACCGGCGGCCCCGGTGGCCCCGCATACCGGACATGTCGGGACGAGTCGACGCCCGGGATCGCCCGCTGCGCGGCCGGAGGCCGCCCCCGCGAACCATCGGTGATGATCGTCGCCCGCCCGCCGCGGCATATGCCCCCGATGCCCGATTCCGTCTCCGGTATCGGCCGCGCCCGGCGGGTGCGCGGCCGCCGACCACGCGGTTTCTGTCGGCGATCTTGTACTTGTGGTCACTTGTGACCGCTAACACTGACTAAAAGTACAAGATCGTTTCCTGAGAGTTAGATTAAATCGGGCATTCGGGGTTCCGGGCGAGGGGCGGAGGGCGGACTGGCCTGGTCGAAACCCGACCGGCGCGCCGCCGCCCCCGTCGCCCACCGCGACCGACATCCTTCCGAACCGATGATCGCGAGCCGCACCCACCGCTGTCCTCGCCGCCCGTTGCACGCGCAACCGGCGGGCACCCGAACCGATACGCGCGGGCCGGGCCATCCGCGGCCGTCGCCGCCCCGTTGCATGCGCAACCGGCGAGCACCGGGACCGATCCGCGCGGGTCTGCGTCCTGTTTAAGGAGCCGGGCACCACAGGAGGTTGCGGCAATGGGGCTGGGTTGCGCGAAGCGCTGTGCGCCAGCTTGCCGCCGAGCGCACGGTGCACTTTTGCGCTGGAGGTCCGCCACCGGTGGTGCGGCTCCACCTGGGACGGGCTGCGTGCGCTCGGCGGCAAGCTGTGCTCGCGCTTCGCGGGGCGCACCCATTGCCGCAGCCCCGATGGTGGCCGCCCCGGGTGGTTCCCGGTGGGTGCCTGGAAAGCGGCGCCGCCGTCCTTCTCCAATACCACCCAACCTTGCGCCGTCGTCGCTGCACTCGTCGGGTGGTCAGCCGGCGGGCACCGGGTCGGTGGGCGCGGGCTGGGCCACCCGCCGTCCTCGCCGCCCGTTGCACGCGCAACCGGCGGGCACCCGAACCGATACGCGCGGGCCCGGCCGTCCGCCGCCCTCGCTGCCCCGTCGCAGGCGCAGTCGGCGAGCACCGGGACCGATCCGCGCGGGTCTGCGTCCTGTTTAAGGAGCCGGGCACCACAGGAGGTTGCGGCAATGGGGCTGGGTTGCGCGAAGCGCCCGCCCGTCACCCGCCGCCGCCCCAACGGAGGCGCTTCGCGCCACGTACCTATTCAGAGCCAGCTTGCCGCCGAGCGCACGGTGCACTTTTGCGCTGGAGGTCCGCCACCGGTGGTGCGCCTCCACCTGGGACGGGCTGCGTGCGCTCGGCGGCAAGCTGTGATCGCGCTTCGCGAGGCGCACCCATTGCCGCAGCCCCGATGGTGGCCGCCCCGGGTGGTTCCCGGTGGGTGCCTGGAAAGCGGCGCCCCCGCCGTTCTTAGCCCCGATCCAACCCTGCGTCGTCGTCGCTGCTCTCGTCGGGTGGGCCACAGGCGGGCACCGGGTGCGGTGGGCGCGGGCTGAGCCCCGCGCCGTCCTTGCTGCCCTCGTCGTATGCCGCACCGGCGGGCACCCGAACCGTTAGGCGCGGGCTGAACCACTCGCCGCCCTCGCTGCCCCGTCGCAGGCGCAACCGGCGGGCACCGGGTCCGCTGGGCTGGGGCCCAGCCACCCGCCGCCTTCGCCGGTGCGCCGCCGCACCGGCGTTCGGCCGGCCCGAGTAGCCGCCGGCCGACCCGAGTCCCCGTCTGCGGGCCCGAGGCCCCGCCGGCCGACCCGAGTCCCAGTCTGCGGCTCCCGGTCCAAACCTTTTTATTCGGCGTCCCCAACTCTTTTATTCGCCATTCTTTCCGTCGTCGGACGCCATTCCCAAGAATTGCGGAAACGTATTTCCCTGCTACCGTGGAAAACGTCGAAGGGGAGTAGTCCTCGATTCGCGCGGTCGACATACCGGTGGATCTTTCGCGGACACGGGGTCCGCCCGGATCCGCCCGGCGCGCGGGCCTGTGCTGGCAGCAGGCGGACGAGACCTTCGTCCCGGCAGGCAACTCCGGGGCGAGGCGCCGTTTCCCGCTTCCGCCCGGCACAGACGACGGAGGACGCATGGAATTCCTGCTCGCCATCGCGGCCAGCACCGGTGTGGTGTTCGTCGCAGAAATGGGTGACAAGACGCAGTTGGTCGCGATGTCCCTCGCTACGCGCTACCGCGCCGCGACCGTCCTGCTCGGAATCACCGCCGCGACCCTGGCCGTGCACGGTGTGAGCGTGCTCATCGCCGAGGTGCTCGGCCTTGCCCTGCCCACCGACTGGATCACCCTCGCGGCCGGGATCGCCTTCGTCTGCTTCGGGGTGTGGACCCTGCTCGGCGACGAGCTCACCGACAAGGACGAGGAGCGCGCGGCCTCGCGACGGATCCGCTCCGGTGTCGTCACCGTGGCCGTGGTGTTCTTCATCGCCGAGCTGGGCGACAAGACCATGCTCGCCACCATCACCGTGGGCACCCGCTACGACTGGCTTCCCGTGTGGATCGGGTCGACGGCCGGGATGGTCGTCGCCGACGCGCTCGCGATCGGGCTGGCGGCCCTCCTCGGCAAGAAGCTGCCCGAACGGGCCATCCAGATCGGTGCGGCGCTGCTGTTCTTCCTCGCGGGCGGCGCGATGGTGTTCCAGGGCGTGCGCGCGGTCGCGAGCTGACCCCGACCCGCCGCCCGGCCGCCCCGCCGCTTCACCGGCTTCCTCCGGGCTCCCAGGTGCTCACCCGCCGGCCGCCCCGCTTGCTCCTCGTGCGCCTACTCGCCGGCCGCGCCCTCGCCCGGCGGTGCCGCGAGCCACGCGTCGATCCCCGCCAGCAGCTCCTTCTTCAGCGCCTCGGGCGCCGCCGATCCGCGGACGGACATCCGCGCCAGCTCGGCCAGTTCCTCGTCGGTGAAGCCGAACACCTCGCGGGCGATCCGGTACTGCTCGGCCAGCCGGGGGCCGAACAGCAGCGGGTCGTCGGCGCCCAGCGCGATCGGCGCCCCCGCGTCGAAGAGCCGGCGCAGCGGTACGTGGCCGATCTCGCTGTAGACCCCGAGCGCTACGTTGGAGCTGGGGCACAGCTCCAGAGTGACGCCCTGGGTGGCGACCCGCTCCAGCAGATAGGGATCCTCGGTCGCCCCCACGCCGTGGCCGACGCGGTCGGCGGCCAGGTCGTCCAGGCACTCCCGCACACTGCGGGCCCCCAGCAGCTCCCCGCCGTGCGGCGCCGAGAGCAGCCCGGCGCGCCGCGCGATGCGGAAGGCGCCCTCGAAGTCCAGGGCCCGCCCGCGCCGCTCGTCGTTGTTCAGCCCGAAGGAGACCACGCCCCGCCCGGCGTACTGGGCGGCCAGGCGGGCCAGCGCCTTGGCGTCGAGCGGATGCTTGGTGCGGTTGGCCGCGACCATGATCCCGATGCCCACGCCGGTCTCGCGCTCGGCGGCACCGGCCGCATCGAGGATCAGCTCCAGCGTGGAGGTCAGCCCGTCGAAGCGGGAGGCGTAGCCGCTGGGGTCGACCTGGATCTCCAGCCAGCCCGACCCGGCCGCCCGGTCGTCCTCGGCGGCCTCCCGCAGCAGCCGGTACATGGCCTCGGGCGTGCTCAGCACCGAGCGGGCGATGTCGTAGAGCCGCTGGAACCGGAACCATCCGCGCTCGTCGGTCGCCCGCAGCCGCGGCGGCCACTCCGCCGCCAGCGCGTGGGGCAGGTGGACGCCGTAGCGCTCGGCGAGTTCGACCAGGGTCGAGTGCCGCATCGAACCGGTGAAGTGCTGGTGCAGGTGCGCCTTGGGGAGTCGGGAGATGGGACGTGCCATGACCCAAGGGTGCCTCAGACGGCGGCGGCGGTGCCGGAGGTCCTTCGAAAACCTCCGGCACCGCCGCCGGTGCGCGCCGGGCGGGCGCCGGCGCCCAGGGCGCCTTGCCGCCCTTACCCGGCCTCGCCGACGAGCTTCTGGATGCGGCTGACGCCCTCCTCCAGGTCGGCGTCGCCCAGCGCGTAGGACAGCCGCAGGTAGCCGGGTGTGCCGAACGCCTCGCCGGGGACCACCGCCACCTCGGCCTGCTCCAGGATGACCTCGGCGAGCTCGGTGGAGGTCTGCGGGCGCCGGCCGCGGATCTCGCGGCCCAGCAGCCCCTTGACCGAGGGGTAGGCGTAGAAGGCGCCCTCGGGCTCAGGGCACACGACTCCGGGGATCTCGTTGAGCATGCGCACGATGGTTTGCCGGCGTCGGTCGAAGGCCGCGCGCATCTCGGCGACGGCCGCCAGGTCGCCGGAGACCGCGGTCAGTGCGGCGGCCTGGGAGACGTTGGCGACGTTGGAGGTGGCGTGCGACTGGAGGTTGCCCGCCGCCTTGACCACGTCCGCGGGGCCCACGATCCAGCCCACGCGCCAGCCGGTCATCGCGTAGGTCTTGGCCACGCCGTTGACGACGACGGTGCGCTCGGCGATCTCGGGCACCTCCACCGGCAGCGAGCTGAAGCGCGCGTCGCCGTAGACGAGGTGCTCGTAGATCTCGTCGGTGAGCACCCACAGCCCGTGCTCGGCGGCCCAGCGGCCGATGGCCCGCACCTGCTCGGGCGGGTAGACCGCGCCGGTGGGGTTGGACGGCGAGACGAACACCAGCAGCTTGGTGCGCTCGGTGCGGGCGGCCTCCAGGTCGTCGACCGAGGCGCGGTAGCCGGTGGACTCGTCGGTGACCACGTAGCGGGGCACGCCGCCGGCCAGCTTGATCGACTCGGGGTAGGTCGTCCAGTAGGGCGCCACGACCAGCACCTCGTCGCCGGGGTCGAGAAGTGTGGCGAACGCCTCGTAGATGGCCTGCTTGCCGCCGTTGGTGACCAGCACCTGGGCGGGTTCGACCGAGTAGCCGGAGTCGCGCAGCGTCTTGGCGGCGATCGCCTCCTTCAGCTCGGGCAGCCCGCCGGCCGGCGTGTAGCGGTGGAACCGGGGCTCCCGGCAGGCCTGCACCGCGGACTCGATGATGTAGTCGGGGGTCGGGAAGTCGGGTTCGCCGGCGCCGAAACCGATGACGGGGCGCCCGGCCGCCTTCATTGCCTTTGCCTTGGCGTCCACGGCCAGTGTCGCTGACTCGGAGATGCCGCCGATACGTGCGGAGATGCGAGGTCGGTCAGTCATGCCTCCATGCTTACACGCGCGGGCCGGTCGTTTTCCGGGTCCGCCGGGAAACGGCCGGGAGGCAACCGAAACCGTTTCGGAGCGTGCGGCGGGCAGTCCGCGGGCAATCCGGGTTGGTGCCGCAGCGCGATTGGGCATACACTCGTGCAACCGATGGTCCGGACACCGGGCGCCGAATGCTGTACTCGGTGCGCGGCACTCCGATCCGCGGCTATTGTGGGTACCGCGGTATCCGCTGAAGGGCAGTGGCTCAATTGGAAGAGCACCGGTCTCCAAAACCGGCGGTTGGGGGTTCGAGTCCCTCCTGCCCTGCAAAGGACACGTGGGCGAGATACGGCGCATCGCGTACGCGCGCCAGGCGTCCTCGATCGAGGCAGTTCCGCCGGAACAGTCCAGCCGAACCGTCGACTCCTAAGGACCTCAGGTGACACAGACTGACGCGGACGCCAAGCCGGAGAAGGAGCGCAAGCGTCGTACCGGTCCGGTGACCTTCACCAAGCAGGTCGTCGGCGAGCTGCGCAAGGTGCGCTGGCCCACGCGGCGCGAGCTCATCACCTACACGATCGTCGTCATCGTGTTCGTGCTCATCATGGTCGGTTACATCTCGCTGCTCGACTTCGGGTTCGGCGAGGCCGTCACCTGGCTCTACGGCCAGTTCACCCCGGACACCACCGGGGGCGCTGCCGTCCCCGGCCAGTAGCGGCGCGCGCGGCGGCCGGTCGCATGGCCAAGGTGCGCCCGACTAGCCCGTAAGCTGGCAGTAACCGGCGGCGGCGCTATCGAAGCGCACCGTCCAGCGCGCAACCGACGAGAGAAAGAGCAGCCGTGTCCGAGTCCCCACTGAGCCCCGGCGACCTCCCCGACGAGGAGCTGGATCAGTCGTCGGAGGAAGAGGCCGGTCCGCGCGCCGAGTACATCGACCCCGCTGACGGCTCCGCACTCGGCGCCGAGCCCGAGCAGGGCGGCGCCGAGGAGTCCGCGGGCGGGCGGCCCGAGGGCGAGGAGGCCGAGGGCGGCGACGCGGCCGGCGCCGAGGAGACCGGCGAAGCCGGCGAGGCCGAGGCCCCCCGCGTCGACCCCGTTGAGGAGTTCAAGCAGGAGCTGCTGCTGCTCCCCGGCGACTGGTATGTGGTGCACACCTACGCCGGTTACGAGAACCGGGTCAAGGCCAACGTCGAGAGCCGCACCCAGTCGCTCAACATGGAGGAGTACATCTTCCAGGTCGAGGTGCCCACGCAGGAGGTCACCGAGGTCAAGAGCGGCAAGCGGCAGCAGGTCACCGAGAAGGTGCTGCCCGGCTATGTGCTCGTGCGCATGGAGCTGACCGACGAGTCCTGGGCCGCGATCCGCAACACCCCCGGCGTGACCGGTTTCGTGGGGCTGTCCAACAAGCCGGCTCCGCTGAGCCTGCAGGAGGTCGCCGACCTCCTCGCTCCCGAGGCCGAGGAGCAGCCCGAGCAACCGCAGAAGGAGAAGGCCGAGCCGCGCTCCGACGTCGCCTACGAGGTCGGGGAGTCGGTCACCGTGATGGAGGGGCCGTTCGCGACCCTGCCCGCCACGGTGAGCGAGATCAACGCCGACACCCAGAAGCTCAAGGTGCTGGTGTCGATCTTCGGCCGCGAGACCCCGGTGGAGCTCGGCTTCAACCAGGTCTCCAAGATCTAGCGGCTCCTCCGCAGGACCCTGCCGAGCGGCCGCCGCACCACCGGTGGCCGCCGGCGCGTAGACTTGACGGGTTCGCCCTTCGCCGGGCGGACCCGCCGCGCCCCACTGCGCCGCCGCGCCGGGGCGCCCCACGCCTGAGCGCGGATCCGGCGCAGGTGTGGCCTCCACCGCGGACGCGAAGCCTCCGCGCTGCGGCCCGGCCCGCGGGCCGGCCGTCCGGGATCCACGACACACAGCAGATCAGGCAAAGGACCCGATATGCCTCCGAAGAAGAAGATCGCCGCGCTGGTCAAGGTTCAGCTTCCCGCTGGCCAGGCCACCCCGGCGCCGCCCGTCGGTACCGCGCTCGGTCCGCACGGCGTCAACATCATGGACTTCTGCAAGCAGTACAACGCTGCCACCGAAGCCCAGCGCGGAAGCGTCATCCCCGTAGAGATCACCATCTACGAGGACCGCTCCTTCACCTTCATCACCAAGACGCCGCCGGCGCCCAAGCTGATCCTCAAGGCCGCGGGCCTGGACAAGGGCAGCAACGACCCCAGCCGCAAGTCGGCCGGTTCGGTGACCGAGGACCAGATCCGCGAGATCGCGCAGACCAAGCTGCCCGACCTCAACACCGACGACCTGGACGTCGCGACCAAGATCGTCGCCGGCACCGCCCGTTCCATGGGCATCCAGATCAAGTAGCCGGCGAGGCCGACGACTCAGGGCAACCGTGGAAGGGCCGCGCGCTGGCCCCCACCACACCTCTCGATTTGGAGAAGCAGTGAAGCGCAGCAAGAACCACCGCAAGGCCAGCCAGCTGGTCGACCGCAGCAAGCTCTACGCGCCCCTCGACGCCGTGAAGCTCGCCAAGGAGACCAGCATCGTCAAGTTCGACCCGACCGTCGAGGTCGCCCTGCGCCTGGGTGTCGACCCGCGCAAGGCCGACCAGATGGTCCGCGGCACCGTGAACCTGCCGCACGGCACCGGCAAGACCGCCCGGGTCCTGGTCTTCGCCACCGGTGACCGCGCCGAGCAGGCCCGCCAGGCCGGCGCCGACTACGTCGGCGACGACGACCTCGTCGAGGAGATCCAGAAGGGCTTCCTCGACTTCGACGCCGTCGTGGCCACCCCCGACCTGATGGGCAAGGTCGGGCGCCTCGGCCGCATCCTCGGCCCCCGCGGCATGATGCCCAACCCCAAGACCGGCACCGTCACGCCCGACGTCGCCAAGGCCGTCTCCGACATCAAGGGCGGCAAGATCGAGTTCCGCGTCGACCGGCACGGCAACCTGCACTTCATCATCGGCAAGCTCTCCTTCGACGAGGCCCAGCTGGTGGAGAACTACAGCGCCGCGCTGGACGAGGTGGTCCGGCTCAAGCCCTCCGCCGCCAAGGGCCGGTACCTCAAGAAGGTCACGCTGACCACGACCATGGGTCCGGGCATCCCGGTCGACCCCAACATCACCCGGCCCGCCGCCGCCTGACGGCGGCCGTGTGACGGCAGCGCAGCGGCGCCCCGGCTCCTCGCAGGAGCCGGGGCGCCGTTTTCGCTTCCTGGAAGCGGTGATCTTGTACCTGTGGTCACTTGTGATCGCTCACAATGACCACAGGTACAAGATCAGCGGCGGAGGGGAAGATTGGCCTAAGAGGGCATCTCCAGGTCGCCGATCTGCTCCTCATCGGGGACATCGAAGGACGTGGAGCCGAAGTCGTAGTACACGAGTGTCGACTCCTCCTTGTTGTCCGAGACCTCCAGGCGCAGCGGCATGTCGTCCTCGCCGACCCACAGCGCGATGTCGACCATCCCCTCGGGCGGGCCCGCCAGCAGGTGCTCGACCGTCGCGCGGGCGTCGTCGCCGAGGTCCGTGATGTCGGTCTCGGCGGCCTCGCCCGCGACCTTCGTCGCCTCGAAGTCCTCGACCTCCTCGGTCCCCTCGTACATCCGGGTGCCCTTCAGCGCGACCGCGTCCGCGGCGGCGAGCTCGCTGAACAGGGGCGCGATTCCGTCCAGTGTCGGTTCCGGTTCCGCGGGCACGTTGTTCTCGGTCAGCACCCCGCGGACCCACGGGGCGTCGACGGGGTACCGGCCGATGTGGTTGGAGGCGAGGATCTCCCCGCCGTCGGCGGGCACGAGAGCGACCGTGGTGCTCAGCCGGTCGGCGTCCAGGCCGGAGACGTCCGCACCCGTATCCCGCAGCCTGTCCAGCAGCATCTCGCCCGACCCCGGCAGGTAGGAGGTGACGCGGACCGCTTTGTCGGGCCCCTGGATCTCGAAGGTGTGTGTGGCGGTCGGGAAGGGGATGTCGGCCGCGTCGCCGAGCGCGGTCGCGGTCACGTCGACCGTGTAATTGCCGCCGGCTTCGCTCGTGCTCTCGGCCACGTCGTCGAGGAGGAGGGCCAGTCGGCTCTTCTTCGGTGAAGGGGAGAGGGAGGGCGAGACGGACTGCTGCGGCGCGGCCTCGGGCGCCACCTCGGCCGGCCCGCAGGCGGTCAGCGCCACCAGCGGGGCCAATGCGGCACAGGACAGGAAGTGTCGGGGGATCTGCACGCGAACGGCTTTCTTCTCCGGGGGATCGGCAGGGGGATGAGCACGCAGGTGAGCCGGGGTGCTCGCGGATGCCCATCGTGCCGCACACCAGGGACAGAACACCGTAAATCGGTGCGTCTTGGGGCGAATGACACGGTTTCGGTATCGCTTCGAATCCGCGCCTTCGCCGGTTGTTGCGCCCTGCGGTCGCCCGCTCGCTTCACGAGTGGCGCCGCCACTCCACGCGTCGTCTAGACTGGACAGTGCCGAAGACCGCCGGTCGCCACCCCAGGGGTGGCCTAAGGTCCCATGCGAATGGGCGGCCCGCGCAGGTGTGCTGAGAGCGACGGCTGCTGTGCTGTCGCGCCCCGTGCCCCTGCGCCGGGGCTTTTTTCATGCCTCCCGCCTCCCCATCGCCAGGGCCTTTGCTCCAGACCGGCGTTCACAGTTGGAAGGAGTCCCATGGCGAGGCCGGACAAGGCAGCCGCGGTCGCCGAGCTCAAAGAGGAATTCGAGAGCTCGCAGGGCGCAGTGCTGACCGAATACCGGGGGCTCAGCGTGGCGCAGGTTACCAAGCTGCGCCGCAGCCTCGGCCAGAACGCGCGTTTCCGCATCGTCAAGAACACGCTGACCAAGATCGCGGCCACTGAGGCCGGTCTTGACGAGCAGGTCCAGGACCTGCTCGAGGGCCCCTCGGCCATCGCCTTCGTCCGCGGGGACGTGGTCGAGGCCGCCAAGGGCCTGCGTGACTTTTCGAAGGCGAACTCGCCGCTGGTGATCAAGGGCGGCGTCATCGACGGCAAGGTCATGTCGCCCGAGCAGATCACCCAGCTGGCCGATCTGGAGTCCCGCGAGGTTCTCCTCGCGAAGCTGGCCGGTGCGCTGAAGTCCAAGCAGGGCCAGGCCGCCGCGCTGTTCCAGGCGCTCCCCCTCAAGGCCGTGCGGCTCGCTCAGGCGCTGCACGACAAGCGCTCCGAAGAGGGCGCCGAGGGCTAGCGACGAACCCGCCGGCGTGCCCGCGCCGGTGTCAGGCTCGGCACGCCGCCGCAGGGCGTGCGTGTTTGAAGAGAAAGAGAGACCGCAATCATGGCGAAGCTCAGCACCGAAGAGCTCCTCAGCGCCTTCGAGGAGATGACCCTCCTGGAGCTCTCGGAGTTCGTTAAGCAGTTCGAGGAGAAGTTCGACGTCGAGGCCGCCGCCCCGGCCGCCGCCGTCGTGGCCGCCCCCGGTGGCGGCGGCGGTGCCGCTGCCGAGGAGGAAGAGGAGAAGACGGAGTTCGACGTCGTCCTCGAGTCCGCCGGCGACAAGAAGATCCAGGTCATCAAGGAGGTCCGCGGCCTCACGAGCCTGGGCCTCAAGGAGGCCAAGGACCTGGTCGACAACGCTCCCAAGCCGCTGCTGGAGGCCGTCAACAAGGAGACCGCCGACAAGGCCAAGGACGCCCTCGAGGGCGCCGGCGCCACCGTCACGGTCAAGTAGGACCGAACGGGCCGCGTTCGCGGCTCGGCGGGCTTGTGAGGAGGGCGGCCACCCCCGGGGGTGGCCGCCCTCGCGCGTGTCGCGGGCGGTGCGGACGGAACACGAGGTGCCTCGGCAGCGCGGTGAGGGCGGCGGGTATGCCGGGAGGCGACCCGAGCGGGAGGCGGCGGGCGCCGAACCGGGCCGCCCGGTGCGCCGGCGGCGCGCCCGGCGGCAGACCTCGGGCCCGGCCGATTGGAGCGACGTTGCGGATGTGTCCGGAACCGGGCTTGCGCCGTGTCCGCATACCCGACCGGTGGGGAAGCGCGGAGCGTCCGGGGCGGAGTGAGCGGCACCGGCCACCGCGCTGGGGCGCGAGCGCGGGGGGCGCTTTCCAGAACCCCCGGAAAGAAGGTACGTTCCCTTATGGCGAGCCGTTCACACCCCATATGTCCTGTGGGGCCTCTCACGGCTCGCGAAACCTGCGCGCGAGGGGGCCCGGGCTTGACGGATCCGCCTGTTGGGGCGATGCTGCGTGGTGTCGTGACTGACTTCGGGGGCTGCGGTTGGACAGCGGTGTAGTATTCGGCTACACTGCCCTTTTGCGCTGCCCATTGACGATCCGTGTGCCGGTGTCCGTGCTCCGCGGCCGGATTCCGAGGATCCCTCGGTGTTCCCGGACCCCACCGTACGTTCTCCACTGAAGAGATCCCGACCGATATCCGTCGGCGGGTCTCCGTTCGACATTCCGGATCGTCCGGCGTGCGCGCGCATCAACCGCCACAAGCCTTCGGAAGGACCCCTGTTGGCAGCCTCGCGCAACGCCTCCGCTAACGACCTTGGTCCGAACCGCGTTTCCTTCGCCCGCATTCGGGAGCCACTCGAAGTTCCCGACCTCCTGCCCCTGCAGACCGAGTCGTTCGACTGGCTGCTGGGTAACGAGAAGTGGAGTACCCGAGTCGAGGCGGCTCGTAACGCCGGCCGCAAGGACGTTCCGGAGCAGTCCGGTCTCGAAGAGATCTTCGAGGAGATCAGTCCCATCGAGGACTTCTCCGGCACGATGTCGCTGTCGTTTCGCGACCACCGGTTCGAGCCGCCCAAGTACTCCGAAGAGGAGTGCAAGGACAAGGACATGACCTACTCCGCCCCGATGTTCGTCACGGCGGAGTTCATCAACAACGACACCGGTGAGATCAAGAGCCAGACGGTGTTCATGGGCGACTTCCCGCTCATGACGGCCAAGGGCACGTTCATCATCAACGGCACCGAGCGCGTGGTGGTCTCCCAGCTCGTGCGCTCGCCGGGTGTCTATTTCGACCGGCAGGTCGACAAGACCTCCGACAAGGACCTCTTCGGCTGCAAGGTGATCCCCTCGCGGGGGGCGTGGCTGGAGTTCGAGGTCGACAAGCGCGATTTCGTCGGGGTGCGCATCGACCGCAAGCGCAAGCAGGGTGTGACCGTGCTGCTCAAGGCGCTGGGGTGGAGCACCGATCAGATCCTGGAGCGGTTCGGGGCCTATGAGTCGATCCGCAACACGCTGGAGAAGGATCCGACCGCGGGCACCGACGACGCGCTGCTGGACATCTACCGCAAGCTGCGTCCGGGTGAGCCGCCGACGAAGGAGTCGGCGCAGGCGCTGCTGGAGAACCTGTATTTCAATCCCAAGCGCTATGACCTGGCCAAGGTGGGCCGGTACAAGATCAATAAGAAGCTGGGGCTGGAGACGGAGTTCACGCAGGGGACGCTGACCGAAGAGGACATCGTCGCCACGATCGATTACCTGGTGCGCCTGCACGCCGGCGAGGAAGAGCTGGAGACCAGCCAGGGCACCCGCCCGATCGAGACCGACGACATCGACCACTTCGGCAACCGCCGCCTGCGCACCGTCGGCGAGCTGATCCAGAACCAGGTCCGGCTGGGCCTGGCTCGGATGGAGCGGGTGGTCCGCGAGCGGATGACCACCCAGGACGTCGAGGCGATCACGCCGCAGACCCTGATCAACATCCGGCCGGTCGTGGCCTCCATCAAGGAGTTCTTCGGCACCAGCCAGCTGTCGCAGTTCATGGACCAGACCAACCCGCTGGCGGGTCTGACCCACAAGCGCCGCCTCTCGGCGCTGGGTCCGGGCGGCCTCTCCCGCGAGCGCGCGGGCTTCGAGGTCCGCGACGTCCACCCCTCCCACTACGGCCGCATGTGCCCGATCGAGACCCCCGAGGGCCCCAACATCGGCCTCATCGGGTCGCTCGCGGGCTACGGCCGCGTGAACTCCTTCGGGTTCGTCGAGACTCCCTACCGCAAGGTCGTCGACGGCAAGCTGACCGACGAGGTCGTCTACCTCACGGCCGACGAAGAGGACCGCTACGTCATCGCCCAGGCGAACACCCCGGTGGACGCCGAGGGCAACTTCACCGACAGCCGGGTGCTGGTTCGGCGCAAGGGCGGGGAGTTCGAGGCGGTCTCCACCGACGAGGTGGAGTACATGGACGTCTCGCCGCGCCAGATGGTCTCGGTGGCCACGGCCATGATCCCGTTCCTGGAGCACGACGACGCCAACCGGGCGCTGATGGGCTCCAACATGCAGCGCCAGGCGGTGCCGCTGCTGCGCGCGGAGTCGCCGCTGGTGGGCACCGGCATGGAGTACCGGGCCGCCACCGACGCCGGCGAGGTCGTGCTGGCCGACAAGGCCGGGGTGGTCGAGGACGTCACGGCCGACTACGTCACCGTGATGGCCGACGACGGCACCCGCACCACCTACCGGCTGGGCAAGTTCCGCCGCAGCAACCAGGGCACCTGCTTCAACCAGCGCCCGATCGTCGAGGAGGGCCGGCGGGTGGAGGCCGCCCAGGTGCTGGCCGACGGGCCCTCCACCGACCAGGGCGAGATGTCGCTGGGCAAGAACCTGCTGGTGGCCTACATGTCCTGGGAGGGCCACAACTACGAGGACGCCATCGTGCTGTCCCAGCGCCTGGTCCAAGACGACGTGCTCTCCTCGATCCACATCGAGGAGCACGAGGTCGATGCGCGCGACACCAAGCTGGGGCCCGAGGAGATCACCCGGGAGATCCCCAACGTCAGCGAGGAGGTGCTGGCCGATCTGGACGATCGGGGCATCATCCGCATCGGGGCCGAGGTGATCGACGGCGACATCCTGGTGGGCAAGGTCACGCCCAAGGGCGAGACCGAGCTGACGCCCGAGGAGCGGCTGCTGCGGGCGATCTTCGGTGAGAAGGCGCGTGAGGTGCGCGACACGTCGCTGAAGGTGCCCCACGGCGAGTCGGGCAAGGTCATCGGGGTGCGGGTGTTCAGCCGCGAGGAGGGCGACGAGCTGCCGCCCGGGGTCAACGAGCTGGTGCGGGTGTATGTGGCGCAGAAGCGCAAGATCACCGACGGCGACAAGCTCGCGGGCCGGCACGGCAACAAGGGTGTGATCGCCAAGATCCTGCCGCAGGAGGACATGCCGTTCATGGAGGACGGCACTCCGGTCGACATCGTGCTCAACCCGCTGGGTGTGCCCGGCCGCATGAACGTCGGACAGATCTTCGAGATCCACCTGGGCTGGCTGGCCAAGAACGGCTGGCATGTGGAAGGGACCGAGGAGGAGTGGCAGAAGTCGCTCCACGCGATCGGCGCGACCGACGTGCCTCCGGACACC
>NZ_VTZW01000009.1:872486-873704 GCF_009728995.1 Streptomonospora sp. PA3
CCGGGTGCTGGTTCGGCGCAAGGGCGGGGAGTTCGAGGCGGTCTCCACCGACGAGGTGGAGTACATGGACGTCTCGCCGCGCCAGATGGTCTCGGTGGCCACGGCCATGATCCCGTTCCTGGAGCACGACGACGCCAACCGGGCGCTGATGGGCTCCAACATGCAGCGCCAGGCGGTGCCGCTGCTGCGCGCGGAGTCGCCGCTGGTGGGCACCGGCATGGAGTACCGGGCCGCCACCGACGCCGGCGAGGTCGTGCTGGCCGACAAGGCCGGGGTGGTCGAGGACGTCACGGCCGACTACGTCACCGTGATGGCCGACGACGGCACCCGCACCACCTACCGGCTGGGCAAGTTCCGCCGCAGCAACCAGGGCACCTGCTTCAACCAGCGCCCGATCGTCGAGGAGGGCCGGCGGGTGGAGGCCGCCCAGGTGCTGGCCGACGGGCCCTCCACCGACCAGGGCGAGATGTCGCTGGGCAAGAACCTGCTGGTGGCCTACATGTCCTGGGAGGGCCACAACTACGAGGACGCCATCGTGCTGTCCCAGCGCCTGGTCCAAGACGACGTGCTCTCCTCGATCCACATCGAGGAGCACGAGGTCGATGCGCGCGACACCAAGCTGGGGCCCGAGGAGATCACCCGGGAGATCCCCAACGTCAGCGAGGAGGTGCTGGCCGATCTGGACGATCGGGGCATCATCCGCATCGGGGCCGAGGTGATCGACGGCGACATCCTGGTGGGCAAGGTCACGCCCAAGGGCGAGACCGAGCTGACGCCCGAGGAGCGGCTGCTGCGGGCGATCTTCGGTGAGAAGGCGCGTGAGGTGCGCGACACGTCGCTGAAGGTGCCCCACGGCGAGTCGGGCAAGGTCATCGGGGTGCGGGTGTTCAGCCGCGAGGAGGGCGACGAGCTGCCGCCCGGGGTCAACGAGCTGGTGCGGGTGTATGTGGCGCAGAAGCGCAAGATCACCGACGGCGACAAGCTCGCGGGCCGGCACGGCAACAAGGGTGTGATCGCCAAGATCCTGCCGCAGGAGGACATGCCGTTCATGGAGGACGGCACTCCGGTCGACATCGTGCTCAACCCGCTGGGTGTGCCCGGCCGCATGAACGTCGGACAGATCTTCGAGATCCACCTGGGCTGGCTGGCCAAGAACGGCTGGCATGTGGAAGGGACCGAGGAGGAGTGGCAGAAGTCGCTCCACGCGATCGGCGCGAC
>NZ_VTZW01000004.1 GCF_009728995.1 Streptomonospora sp. PA3
GCCCGGAGTCGTCGAAGACGTTGCCGCGGGCCACCAGCCGGCCCGGATCGGAGTCGGCGTAGCCCACGTGGGTGGGGTTCTCGACGTTCTCGAAGTAGTTGTCCTCCACCAGCACCCCGGCGTCCATGGTCGAGGCCACCCCGTAGCCGCTGTTGCCGCGGTAGTAGTTGTTGTAGACGTGGACGGTCTCGCCGAAGCGCACCCGCGGATGCCGGCTCTGGGAGCCGTCGAAGTAGTTGTGGTGGTAGGTCACCCGCAGGTGGCCGTCATCGGCGGTGTGGCCGTCGGAGTGGCCCAGCAGCATCGACTTGCCGTGGTCGAAGACGTGGTTCCAGGAGACGGTGACGAAGTCGGACTCGCGCTTGATGTCCACCGCGCCGTCGGAGCCGTTGGTGAAGCTGTTGTGGTCGATCCAGACGTTGGTGGAGCCGTCCTGGACGTTGATGGCGTCGTCGTCCCAGTTCGCGAAGGCCAGGTTGCGGATGACGACGTTGTGGGCCTCGTCGACGTCGAGGCCCCCGCCGGTGACGGTGGCGCCGGAGCCGGCGCCGATGATGGTCTTGTCCGAGGTCACGTCGTTCATGCCGGACAGTTCGATGCTGCCGTGGACCTCGATGACGGCCGCGCCCTCGGCGGCCGCGGCGCGGGTGAGTTCGGCGGCGGTGTCCACGCTCACGGTCGCACCGCCGGCCCCACCGGTCGTACCACCGTTTTGGCTCGCCCACCCCATCGGCGAATCGGCCGCCTGCGCGGCGGCGGAGACGGCGGCGGCCTCGGCGCCGGGTGCGGCCGAGGAGGGAAGGGCGGCGGCGATCAGTGCGGCTCCGGCGCCCAGAGCGGCGAACGCGCCGGCGCAGGCGAACACCCGGGTGCGGGAGGGGCGGCGGTGCTTGCTCGTGCTGTGCATGCTTCGGGTCTCCTAGCGGGGAGGGATTGGGCCCGGTCGTCCGGGCCGGCCTGACGGTTCCCGGTTGGTGTGGAACCGTCCTTCAGGTGACCCCGGGCACGGTGTCCCAGGGGGCCGCCGGGCGCCGTGTACGGCCGGCGATCCTCCGTCACGGAGGCTGGGAAGCGCTTTCCAATGCTCGGTAACGTACGGGAGCGCCACTGCGGTGTCAACGCCATGTCGCCGGTCGATCACGCTGCGATCTCGTTCGCCGTGCGTACGGGGTATCGGACGGCGCGAAACCCCTTCCGGCCCGACGGCCCGAGGTGCCCCCGCCGTTCGGTGCCCCGGCCCGGGCCGCCCTACATGGGTGGTCCCGCCGGAGCCGGCGGCGGAACCAGCGTGAAGGCGATCAGCGAGAGCACCGTGAACAGCAGCCCGATGAGCACGGCCGCGCCGGCCCACCAGCGCGCCCAGGGGCGGGTGTCCTCCTCCGCCAGCCCCAGGGCGACCAGGCCCAGCACCACCCCGAACAGGGCCGTCACGGTGTCGCCGACGATCGTGCCCGTGGCGACCGCGACCTGGTTCGGCGCGGTCACGGTGGCGAACATCTGCACCAGGCGGGGGCCCACCAGGGCCGCCGCCACCGCCAGCACGGAGGCGGCGGCGAAGGTCTCGGTGGACAGCAGCCCGGCCCAGTGGGCCGAGCCGCCCGCCGCACCGGCGCCGCGGCGCTCCCGGGACTCCTCGCCCTCCTCGACCTCGGCGGCCTCCTCGGCGTCGAGCGGGTCCTCGTCCTCGTCCTCCTCGGCGATGAGGGGCGCGAACGGGTCGCGATCGGTGTCCTCGGCCGAACGGGGAGCCGTACCCGCCTCCTCCTCCTGCGGCGCGTCGCCGCGGGACCGGTCGGGCTCGGGGCCCTGGCCGCGGTCCTCGGGCTCCTCCGACCGGTCGTCCCTGCTAGACGGCGTCTCCATGGCCGCCAACCTACGCCGCGGCCCGCCCGCTCCCCGTGCGGCGCGCCGAGGCGCCCGCGGTCGGTCTGCTGCGTGACCAGGAAGGAAGACCGCGCCCGCCTCTTAAGGGCCGCGCGCCGGGGGTAGGTGAAGGGCGGCGCGATCGCGGCCGGGGGCAGGGCGAACGCCGCGACGACGTCTTCGCGACATCCGCATCGCCAGGGGGATCACCAATGACGGACACCACGCCACGAGCCGGGGACGCCGCCGCGCGGGTGCTCGGCGACACGGAACTGCGCCAGGCCGACCTGTACTTCCGGGCGGCCAACTACCTTTCGGTCGGCCAGATCTACCTGCTCGACAACCCGCTGCTGCGCGAACCCCTGCAAGCCGAGCACGTCAAACCGCGCCTCCTGGGCCACTGGGGCACCACGCCCGGCCTGAACTTCCTCTACACCCACCTCTCGCGCCAGGTGAAGCGGCGCGGCACCGAGATGATGTGGATCGTGGGACCGGGCCACGGCGGTCCGGCGGCGGTGGCCACGGCCTGGCTCGACGGCACCTACACCGAGACCTACCCGGAGGTCGCCCGCGACGCCTCCGGCATGCGCAAGCTGTTCCGGCAGTTCTCGTTCCCCGGCGGCGTACCCAGCCACGTCGCGCCTGAGACGCCCGGATCCATCCACGAGGGCGGCGAACTGGGCTACGCCCTCTCCCACGCCTACGGCGCCGCCTTCGACAACCCCGACCTGGTGGTGGCGGCGGTCGTGGGCGACGGCGAGGCCGAAACCGGCCCCCTGGCCGGCAGCTGGACAGCCCACCACTTCACCGACCCGCGCCGCGACGGCACCGTGCTGCCCATCCTCCACCTCAACGGCTACAAGATCGCCGGCCCCACCGTGCTGGCCCGCATCCCCGAGAGCGATCTGGTCTCCATGCTCGAAGGGTTCGGCTATCGCCCCCGCATCGTCGCCGGCGACGACGTGGCGGCCATGCACCACGCGATGGCGGCAGCCCTCGACGAGGTCCTCGACGAGATTGCCGGGATCAAGGCCGCCGCCCGCCGCGGCGCGCGCACCGCGGCGCGCTGGCCGATGATCGTGCTGCGCAGCCCCAAAGGCTGGACCGGCCCCGATGAGGTCGACGGCGAACCGGTGGCCGGCACCTGGCGCGCCCACCAGGTCCCGCTGGCGGCCGTGCGCTCCGACCCCGACCACCTGCGCCGGCTGGAGGAGTGGCTGCGCTCCTACCGGCCCGAGGAGCTCTTCGACGACGCGGGCGCTCCCGTTTCCGAGGCGGTGCAGGTGGTGCCCGAGGGCGAAGCGCGCATCAGCGCCAGTCCGCACGCCAACGGCGGGCTGCTGCTCAAGGACCTGGTCCTGCCCGACTTCCACGACTACGCGGTCGAGGTGCCGGCGCCGGGAGCGGCCTACGCCGAGGCCACCCGCGTGCTGGGCGGCTACCTGCGCGACGTCATGCGGGCCAACCCGCGCACCTTCCGCATCGTGGGCCCCGACGAGACCGCCTCCAACCGGCTGGGCGCCGTGTTCGAGGAGACCGGCCGCGCCTGGAACATGGCCACCCTGCCCACCGACCGCGGCCTGGCGCCCGACGGCCGCGTGATGGAGGCGCTCAGCGAGCATCTGTGCCAGGGCTGGTTGGAGGGCTACCTCCTCACCGGCCGGCACGGCCTGTTCAACAGCTACGAGGCGTTCATCCACATCGTCGACTCGATGTTCAACCAGCACGCCAAGTGGCTCAAGGTCACCCGCCAACTGCCCTGGCGCCGCCCCATCGCGTCCCTGAACTACCTGCTCAGCTCGCACGTGTGGCGCCAGGACCACAACGGCTTCAGCCACCAGGACCCCGGCTTCATCGACCACGTGGTCAACAAGAAGCCGGAACTGATCCGGGTCTACCTGCCCCCGGACGCCAACACCCTGCTGTCGACCGCCGACCACTGCCTGCGCTCGCGCGACTACGTCAACGTCATCATCGCGGGCAAGCAGCCGGCGCTGACCTACATGCCCATGGACGACGCCGTCGCCCACTGCACCCGCGGCCTGGGCATCTGGGAGTGGGCCAGCACCGACGCCGGCGTCGAACCCGACGTGGTGCTGGCCTGCGCCGGCGACATTCCGGCGGTCGAGACGCTTGCGGCCGCGAAACTGCTGCGCGAGCACCTGCCCGAGCTGCGGGTGCGCGTGGTCAACGTGGTGGACCTGATGCGGCTCCAGCCCGCCGAGGAGCACCCGCACGGGCTGCCGGAGAGCGCCTACGACGCGATCTTCACCACCGACAAACCGGTGATCTTCGCCTTCCACGGCTACCCGTGGCTCATCCACCGGCTGACCTACCGCCGCAACGGCCACCTCAACCTGCACGTGCGCGGCTACAAGGAGGAGGGCACCACCACCACGCCCTTCGACATGGTCATGCTCAACGACCTGGACCGCTTCCACCTGGTCATGGACGTCATCGACCGCATGCCGGGCCTGGGCGTCAGCGCCGCGCACCTGCGCCAGCGGATGGAGAACGAACGGCTGCGCTGCCGCGCCCACACCCGCCGGTACGGCGAGGACGCGCCCGACATCCGGGACTGGACCTGGCAGCCCTGAGGCCGGGCCGGGCGGCGCGCGCCCGGCGGGCCTCACCGCCGGGCGGCTGCGCGCTGCCCGCTCCGGCGCCGCTCCTCCTCGCCCAGCGCGATGGGCGCCGCCAGCCACTCGTCGGGCAGGCCGAAGGCGTCCACCAGCGCCTCGGCGCGCGGGCTCAGCTGCGCGCACAGCCGGTCGACCTGCTGGGTCACCGTCTTGGCGCGGGTGGCGGTCAGCCGCTCGTGCTCCAGGAACCAGGCCCGGTCCTCCTCCACGGCCGAAAGCACGAACAGGTCGCACACCCGGTCGAGCAGGTCCCTGGTCTCCTTGTCGGAGCAGCGGTCGATCGCGGCGACGAAGGCCTCCAGCACCACCCGCTCCATGTGCGCACGCGCGGCCGACAGCACGTGGGGCTGGGCCGCGTTGAACACCTCGAAGGCGTCGGAACCCGAGGAGCCGGCCCGGCGCAGCCGCCGCGCGAGCCCGTCGAGGACGTGCTTCTCCCGGTCCTCCAGCAGCCGCAGCTGCCACCCGCGGTCGTAGAGGTCGGACTCGTCGCCGCGGCCCGGCGCGGCGCTGACCAACCGCTCGATCAGCGAGCGCGCGGCCGTCCGCTCGATCACCGCGCCCAGGAACTGCCCGGCGGCGAAGCGCGCCATCCCCAGCGGGTCCAGATCGCCGAACTCCTGGCGGTAATCGGTCAGCAGGCCCTTGGCCACCAGCTGCAGCAGTACCGTGTTGTCGCCCTCGAACGTGGTGAAGACGTCGGTGTCGGCCTTGAGCTGCGGCAGCCGGTTCTCCTCCAGGTAGCCCGCGCCGCCGCAGGCCTCCCTGCAGGTCTGGATGGTGCGGGTGGCGTGCCAGGTGGACAGCGCCTTGATCCCGGCGGCGCGCGCCTCCAGCTCGCGCTGGCCGCGCTCGTCGCTGCCCCCGGTGCCCTCGCCGCTGTGGCGCTCGTGCAGCGTCGAGACGAGCTCCTCCTGCGCGAAGTGCAGAGCGTAGGTGCGCGCCAGCGCAGGCAGCAGCCGCCGCTGGTGGGCCCGGTAGTCCAGCAGCGCGACCTCCTCGCCGGTGTCGGGCCGGTCGAACTGGCGGCGGACCGCGGCGTACTTGACGGCGATCGCCAAAGCCGCCTTGGTGGCGCTGCCGGCGCCGCCGGCGACGCTGATGCGCCCGCGCACGAGCGTGCCCAGCATGGTGAAGAAGCGCCGGTTGTCGCTGTCGATGGGGCTGGAGTAGGTGCCGTCGGGGGCGACGTCGGCGTAGCGGTTGAGCAGGGCCTCGCGGGGCACGCGCACCGAGTCGAACCAGATGCGGCCGTTGTCCACGCCGTTCAGCCCGGCCTTGGGCCCGCAGTCGGCTATGCGCACCCCGGGCATCGGGCTGCCGTCCGCGTCGCGGATCGGCACCAGCAGCGCGTGCACGCCGTGACCGGTTCCCTGTGTGATCAGCTGGGCGAAGACGACGGCCATGCGCCCGTCGCGGGCGGCGTTGCCGATGTAGTCCTTGCGGGCCGCGTCGTCGGGCGTGGTGACGACGAACTCCTCGGTGGCCGGGTCGTACTCGGCCGTGGTGCGCAGCCCCTGCACGTCGGAGCCGTGGCCGGTCTCGGTCATCGCGAAGCAGCCCGGCAGCTCCATCGACATGACCCGCGGCAGGTAGGCGGCGTGGTGGCGCTCGGTGCCCAGCGCCTGGATCGCCCCGCCGAACAGCCCCCACTGCACGCCGACCTTCACCATCAGCGACAGGTCGCACACCAGCATCTCGAAGGCGACCACCGATCCGCCCACGTCGTCCTTGCCGCCGTAGTCGGCGGAGAAGCCGTGGCCGGCCATCTCGGTGGCCGCGATCGTCCGCAGCTGCTCCAGCACGCGCTCGCGGTGCTCCTCCATGCCCAGACCCGCCACCGGCCGGAACAGCTCGCCGCGCAACTTCTCGCGCGCGAGCTCGCGGATGTCGCGCCACCGGCCGTCCAGCAGGGTGCGCAGTTCGGGCGGGTAGCCGGTGCGCTCGTCGGCGTCGGTCATGCGGGTCCCCCTTGTCGGGCCGGGGCCTTGGCGAACCTGATCGGATCCTTCCACCGTCGTATCACCGAGCTGCGGGAACCTCGGTCCGGGGTACGCGCGTCGGTGGTCGCCGCCTGCACGATGCTGCTCACCGTTCCACCCACGGTCGCAGTCCGTTCGGCCGGCAGCAGAGAGGGAGGCCACCCAGATGCCGTCCCGGGGTCCTTCCTCGACTACCGATCAGGCTGCATGCGGCTCGAACCAGACGGAGTCGAGGTCGTGCCCGGCCGTCAACCGAACATCAGCGTTGAGGGCGTCCGCCAGCCGGCGCAGCAGAGCAACCGTCGGAGGGGTGCCGCCCTCCTCGATGCACTCGATGTCATCGGTCGTCATGCCTGCCCGCTCGGCCAGGTCTTCAACGGACATCTCCAGAGCCGTCCGCCGATCGTGCAGTGCCTTGCCGAACGCCAGGCTCTCCCGGATCGCGACCCGCTCGGGATCTTCAGGCTGAGGAGCCGGACGCACCCAACGCGTGTGGTATCCGGACATCACACCCGCCTCTCATAGCGCTCGACGACCGGCCCATCGTGCTCGCCGGCGCAGAGCTTCTGCGCCCGGACCGCTCTGTCGATTTGCCGTTGATCATGCTGCTTCGTCTTGCGGAAGACTGTGAGCAGCACGATCCTGCCATCCGGCTTACACCAGTACGTTACACGCGCGGCCACGCCGCGCAACCGAAGGCGCAACTCCCAAACCGGGCCCTGCAGGTGGTCTGACCAAGGGCCGCCCAAGCCCGGTGCCTCGCTCGGCCAGCATCCCGGCCACCTCGTCCACACGCTTGAAGTCACTGTCGCTCAGACTGTCAAGCCAGTCACGCACCTCTGGCTCGATCTCGAACTCGTGCAGTTCACGCACTCGGGCTCCCACCATGTCGGAACTGCGCCCAAAGTTACCGTCCGACCACCCGCGGTGATGAGCTTTTCGCCCGATCCCCGACCGAGGAAAGGGCGCTTGCGCGGGGCGGCGCGGCGCGTTCGGAGCCATGTCTTCCAAAGTTCGCCGTCGTTTTCCGCCGCCCGCCGCACCACCGATGTTGCAAAGCGGTCCGGCCGGGGCAGAGATAGTGCTACGTCCGCGAGCCGAGGAGTCAGCGTTGGCCTACCTCACCGAGAACGACGTGCAGGACTACATCAACGGCATCTGCTTCAAGACCGGCCCGCCCGGACGGGTGGGCGCCGAGACCGAGTGGCTCGTCCGCGACCCGCTGCGCCCCCGCGAACCCGTCCCACTGGCCCGCCTCTCGGCGTTGATCGAACAGATCGGCCCGCTTCCCGGAAACAGCGCCGTCACCTACGAACCCGGAGGGCAGCTTGAGCTCAGCTCGCCGCCCCTCCCCGGCCCGGCGGCCGCACACGCCGCCCTGGCCGCCGACATCGCCCTGATCCGCACCCGGCTGCGCACCGCCGGACTTCTCCTGGACGGCAACGGCCTGGACCCGCGTCGGCCACCCGTCCGCCAGCTCTCGCTCCCGCGCTACGCCGCGATGGAGAGCTACTTCCACTCCGCCGGATGCGACACCGGCCCGCTGATGATGTGCAGCACCGCGTCGCTGCAGGTGTGCCTGGACATCGGCGCCGACGCCGACGACGCCGCACGCCGCTGGCGGCTGGCCAACCGGCTCGGACCGCTGTTCGTCGCCGCATTCGCCAACTCGCCCATCCACCGGGGCCGCACCACCGGCTGGCGCTCCACCCGCTGGGCCATCTGGGACGCCATCGACCCGACCCGAACCCGCCCCGCCGCCTGCGGCGACCCCGTCGCGGCCTGGACCGGATACGCGCTCGGCGCGCGGCTGATGACCATCCGCGACGACACCCGCCCCTGGGTCATCGACCCCGGTATGGCGTTCGGCGAGTGGATCGCCCGGGGCGGGCCGCGCCGGCCCACCCGCGAGGACCTCGCCTACCACCTGAGCACCCTGTTCCCGCCGGTGCGGCCGCGGGGATGGCTGGAGTTCCGGATGATCGACGCGCTGCCCGCGCGGTGGTGGCCGGTGCCCATCGCCGTGGCGGCCGCCCTGCTGGACGATCCGGCGGCATCCGCAGCGGCCGAGGAGGCCCTCGACCGCCTCGCCGGGGGCGCCGAGCCCGACCGCGGGCTCTGGGAGCGCGCCGCCCGCGCAGCGCTGGCCGATTCGGACCTGGCGGCCTGCGCGCGCACCTGCTTCACCGCGGCCGCCGAAGGGCTGGGCCGCATGGACGCCGCCGAACTGGCCGGCGTCGTCGACGACTACCGCGAGCACTTCGTCGAGCGCGGGCGCTGCCCCGCCGACCTGCAGCACCTGGAGATCGCGGCCTAGAGCCGCCCCATTCGGAAGCGACCGCGCCCGCCCGCAGACCCCGGGCAGCAGGCACGCGGCGCGCAGCGCCTCCCGCGAACGCCACCACAGGCGGCGAGCGCGGCGCGCCGCGCGCAGCACCCCGCTGCGGGCGGCGCCGGGCACGAGGGGAGACCACCCATGACCGAGCACACCACCGGCGACCGCGCCGCGGCCGAGCGGCTGCGCGAACGCATCGCCGCCGAACTCGACAGCGGCCGGGAGCGCAGCGTCGGCCTCACCCTGGAGGCCCTCGACGAGGCCGAGCTCGTCGCCCAGCACTCGCCCCTGATGTCCCCGCTGGTGTGGGACCTGGCCCACGTCGGCAACTACGAGGAGCAGTGGCTGGTGCGCACGGCGGCCGGCCAGGACGCGCTGCGCCCCGACATCGACACCCTCTACGACGCGTTCGAGAACCCGCGGGCCGATCGCATCAGCCTGCCGCTGCTCTCGCCCGCCGAGGCCCAGGACTACAACGCCCGGGTCCGCGCCCGCGTGCTGGACTCCCTGGATCGGGCCGCGTTCGACGGCCCCGATCCGCTCCTCGGCGACGGGTTCGTCTACCACATGGTCATCCAGCACGAGCACCAGCACGACGAGACCATGCTGGCCACCCACCAGCTGCGCCGCGGAGACCCGGTGCTGGCCGAGGCGGCCGCGCCGCCGGCGGCGCCCCCCTTCACCGGCCCCGAGGAGGTCCTGGTGGACGCCGGGCCGTTCACCATGGGCACCTCCGCCGACCCGTGGGCCTACGACAACGAGCGCCCCGCCCACACCGTCGACCTGCCCGCCTTCTGGATCGACACCCGGGCGGTCACCAACGCCCGCTACCAGCACTTCGTCGCCGACGGCGGCTACGACGACCCCCGCTGGTGGAGCGAGCGCGGCTGGGACTGGCGCACCCGCTCGGGCAAGCGCGCACCCGCCTTCTGGATCCGCGACGGCGGGCAGTGGCTGCGGCGCCGCCTGGGCCGGGTGGAGCCGCTGCCGCCCGACGAGCCGGTGCAGCACGTGTGCTTCCACGAGGCCGAGGCCTACGCCCGCTGGGCCGGCAAGCGGCTGCCCACGGAGGCCGAATGGGAGAAGGCCGCCCGCCTCGACCCCGCCACCGGCCGCTGCCACCGCTTCCCGTGGGGAGCCGAGGAGCCCGGCCCCGACCACGCCAACCTCGGCCAGCGCCTCCTGCGCCCCGCACCGGCCGGGTGCTACCCGGCGGGTGCCGCGCCCTGCGGCGCGCTGCAGATGCTCGGCGACGTGTGGGAGTGGACCTCCTCCGACTTCACCGGCTACCCGGGCTTCACAGCCTTCCCTTACCGGGAGTACTCCGAGGTGTTCTTCGGCGGCGACTACAAGGTGCTGCGCGGCGGCTCCTGGGCCACCCACCCCACCGCCGTGCGCACCACCTTCCGCAACTGGGACCACCCCGTCCGCAGGCAGATCTTCAGCGGGTTCCGCTGCGCACGCGACGCCGAGGGGAGCCGGCGGTGAGCCGGGCGGCCGCAACGGGCGCGGACCGGGAGGGGGTGCGCTGATGTGCCGCCACCTGGCCTACCTGGGCGCCCCGCGCACCCTCTACGACCTGCTCTACGCCGACCCGTACTCGCTGCACACCCAGTCCTACGCACCCCGCGAGCAGCGCCACGGCACCGTCAACGCCGACGGATTCGGGGCGGGGTGGTACGACAGCGGCCGGAGCGAGCCGCTGCGCTACCGCCGGGCGATGCCCATCTGGGCCGACTCCTCCTTCGCCGACGCCGCCCGCGCCGTCACCGCCACCTGCGTGGTCGCCGCGGTGCGCGACGCCACGCCCGGCTTCGGCACCGACGAGTCCTGCGCCCAGCCCTTCCGCGCCGACACCTGGCTGTTCTCGCACAACGGCGCCGCCAAGGACGACGAGGCGCTCGCCGCGCACCTGGGCGCGCCCGCGCCCCACGGTGCGCTGGACGCCCGCACGCCCGTGGACTCCGCCCCGCTGTTCGCCGCCGCGCTGCGGCACTGGCGCTCGGGCGCCGGCCTGGGCGAGGCCCTGGCCCGGGTGGTCACCGACGCCCGCGCCTGCTCGCCCGGCCGCTACAACCTGCTGGCCGGTGACGGCCACCGCCTGGCCGCCACCGCCGACGGCGACACCCTCTACGCCCGCCAGGGGCGCGGCGGCGTGTGGCTGGCCTCCGAACCGCTGGACGACGACCCCGACTGGCAGCCCGTGCCCGACGGCTCCCTGGTCACCGCCGACCGGGGCGGCCTGCACATCAGCCCGATCACCGCGGCCCACTAGGACGGAGCGTCCATGCTGCGCATCGACCACCACCTGACCGCCGACGACCTCTCCAAGGCGCTGCGACGCGACGCCGTGGAGGGGCTGACCGCACACCCCAAGTCGCTGCCGCCGAAGTGGTTCTACGACGAGCGGGGAAGCGAGCTGTTCGAGGAGATCACCCGACTGGAGGAGTACTACCCCACGCGCGCCGAGCGGGAGATCCTGGGCGATCGCGCCGGCGAGATCGCCGCCGCCACCGGCGCCGACACGCTCGTCGAACTGGGGTCTGGCTCGGGGGAGAAGACCCGGCTGCTGCTGGACGCCCTCGGCGCAGCGGGCACCCTGCGCCGGTTCGTGCCCGTCGACGTCAGCGGCGACTTCCTCAGCGAGGCCGCCGCCGGCATCGGCGCCGCCTACCCCGGTCTGGAGGTGCACGCGGTCGTCGCCGACTTCGAGCGGCACCTGCACCTGCTGCCCGCGGGAGGGAGGCGGCTGGTCGCGGTGCTCGGCTCGACGCTGGGCAACCAGCCGCCCGCCGAACGGGTGTCCTTCCTCGGCGACCTGCACAGCGGGTGCACCGAGCGGGACACGCTGCTGCTGGGCGTCGACCTGGTCAAGGACACCGGGCGCCTGGTCGCCGCCTACGACGACGCGCGCGGGGTCACCGCCGAGTTCAACCGCAACGTGCTGCACGTGCTCAACCGCGAGCTCGGCGCGGACTTCGACCCGGCCGCCTTCGACCACGCGGCGGTGTGGAACGCCCGGGCCGAGTGGGTGGAGATGCGGCTGCGCTCGCAGGCGCGTCAGCGGGTGCGGCTCGCTGCCCTCGACATCGACGTCGAGTTCGCCGAGGGCGAGGAGATGCGCACCGAGATCTCCGCCAAGTTCCGCCGCGAGCGGATCGAGGCCGAGCTGCGCGCCGCCGGGTTCACCCTGGAGACCTGGTGGACCGATTCCGCCGGCGACTTCGCGGTGCTGCTGGCGCGGCCCTGAGGCCGCGGGGAAGGCACCCGCCTGCGAACCGCTCGGGGCGTCCGCCGCCCCGCAGGCTCGGCGGGGCCGGGCGCCGGCGTTTCCCGGCGCCCGGCCCCGTTCGGAGTCGCACCGCCGCGGGCTCCGGTACGGTATGGCCGTGATCAAGGTAGGAGTGTTCGGCGCCCGAGGGCGCATGGGGTCCGAAGTCGTCAAGGCGGTCGAGGCGGCCGACGACACCGAACTGGTCGCCGCGGTCGACGACGCGGCCGAGCACGACCGGGTGCGCGGGGCCGACGTCGTCGTCGATTTCACCCACCCCGACGAGGTGATGGGCAACCTCCGCTGGCTCGCGGAGAACGGCATCCACGCCGTGGTGGGCACCAGCGGCTTCGACGACGCCCGCGTCGCCGAGGTGCGCGAGATCCTGGCCGCCAACCCCGGCCCCAACGTGCTGATCGCCCCGAACTTCGGCATCGCGGCCGTGCTGATGATGAACTTCGCCGCCAAGGCCGCGCCCTACTTCGAGTCCACCGAGATCATCGAGCTGCACCACCCCAACAAGGCCGACGCGCCCAGCGGCACCGCCTACCGCACGGCCGAGCTGGTGGCCGACGCGCGTGCGCGGGCCGGCGCCGAGCCGATGCCCGACGCCACCACCTCCGAGGTTCCCGGCGCCCGCGGCGCCGACGTCGAGGGGGTGCGGGTGCACGCGCTGCGCATGACCGGCATGATCGCCCACCAGGAGGTCGTCTTCGGAACCCACGGCGAGACGCTGCGGATCCGCCACGACTCCATGAACCGCGAGTCGTTCATGCCGGGCGTCCTGCTGGGCGTGCGCCGCGTGGCGGAGCTGCCCGAGCGGGTGACCCTGGGGCTGGAACCGCTGCTGGGCCTGGACTGAAGCGCACGCGCGGGCGGCCCTACACGGTGAAGCCCAGCAGCACGAACGTCTGGGCGGCCAGCACTCCGCCGATGATCGGGGCGACGACGGGCACCCAGGCATAGGACCAGTCCGAGCCGCCCTTGCCGGGGATGGGCAGCAGCGCGTGGGCGATGCGGGGCCCCAGGTCGCGCGCCGGGTTGATGGCGTAGCCGGTGGGTCCGCCCAGCGACAGCCCGATGGACAGCACCAGGAACCCGACCAGCAGCGGCGCGAAGCCGGTGGCGAACAGGTCGGCCAGGGTGCCGTTGCCGACCTCGGTCAGCGGGTTCATGTTGGCGTTGATGCCCAGGATCCCGAAGATCAGCATGAAGGTGCCGACGACCTCGGTGAGGAAGTTGGCCGGGATGCTGCGCACAGCGGGAATGGTGCTGAAGACCCCGAGCTTGGTCGCGGCGTCGGGGGTGTCGCGCCAGTGGGGGTAGTAGGCGAGGAACACGATCACGGAGCCGAACAGGCCGCCGGCGATCTGCGCGACGATGTAGCCCGGCACCTGCGTCCAGGGCAGTTCGCCGATGGACGCCATGGCCAGGGTGACGGCCGGGTTGATGTGGGCGCCGCTGTACTGCCCCACGGTGTAGACGGCCATGGCCACGGCCAGGCCCCAGCCGAAGGTGATGACGATCCAGCCGCCGCCGGCGGCCTTGGAATGAGCGAGGGTGACTCCGGCGACGACGCCGCAGCCCAGCAGCGTCAGGATCGCCGTTCCGACGAACTCGGCCAGATAAATCATGAGGACCTCCGCCGTGACGCCGCCGCGGCCGGGTGGGACGCGGAACCGGCAGCGAGGGCGGCATGGTGGCCGGCCCCGCGGCCGCAGCGGACCCGCACGCGGTGGGCCGGTGCGGAACGCTGGAAAGAGTGTGATTCAGGTCACACTGAATGTCAACGATCGTTCCGTGTCCAGCGGACATCGCGCGGAAGTCCGGCGCAATAGGCATTTCCGGATGCGCCGTGTGTCAAACGGCCCTCTGGGGCGGTCGGCGGCCGCGACCGCCGCGCGGGCCGGCCGCGATCCGGCCGCTGTCCGGCGCTCGGGCACGACCCGCCCCGGCCGGGCGGGCCCGCGCTCACCCCACCGCGCCCAGGCCCAGGCCCGCCGTGAACAGCGCACCGAACAGCAGCTGCAGCCGGCCGGTCTCGCCCAGTCCCGCCACCAGGTCGCGGCCCACCTGGCCGCCCAGCACCCGCCGCAGCGGCGGCACCGCGGCCGGCACCGCCAGCAGCACCAGCGCCGCCCACCAGCTCGCGGCCGCGGTCGCCAGCGCGCACACGAACGCCCCGGCCACACACCCCGCGTACAGCCGCCGCGTGCCCGCATCGCCCAGCCGCACCGCCAGCGTGTTCTTCCCGGTCTGGGCGTCGGTGCCGATGTCGCGCAGGTTGTTGATCACCAGCACCGAGCAGGAGAGCAGCCCAACAGGGACCGCCGCCACCCACCCCTGCCAGGGGACCGCCTCCATCTGCACGAACACCGTGCCGACCACGGCCACCAGCCCGAAGAACACGAACACCGACAGCTCGCCCAGCGCCCGGTAGCCGTAGGGCCGCCGCCCGCCGGTGTAGAACCACGCCGCGACGATGGACACCGCGCCCACCAGCACCAGCCACCACGCGGTCGTCGCCGCCAGCACCAATCCCAGCACCGCCGCCACCGCGAAGCACACCCAGGCGGCCGAGAGCACCCGCTTGGGCACCGCCAGCCGGGCGGCGGTCAGCCGGGTGGGGCCCACCCGCTGCTCGGTGTCGGTGCCGCGGATTCCGTCGCTGTAGTCGTTGGCGTAGTTCACGCCCACCTGCAGCGCGAGCGCCACCCCGACCGCCAGCAGCGCCTTCCACCACACGGCGGCCCCGGCGCCCACCGCCACCCCCGTGCCCACCGCGACCGGGACGATCGAATTCGGCAACGTGCGGGGACGCGCCCCCGCCACCCACTCGCTGACCGTGGCCACCCCTCGGCCCCTCCTGCTCGTGCCGACCGCCTCAAGCGGTGCGCTCAAGGCCGGGAATCCACGTTAGCGCCGTCCGGTACCGCGCCCGCCCGGGGCCCGGCGGGCTCACTCGCCGATCGCGGCGTGCATCCGGACCATGGGCAGGGGCGCCCCCACGTCCAGCTCCCGCGTCGCGCCGTCGGGGCGCCACCCGGCCGCCTCGGCGAAGGACCGCAGCGGATTTCCGGCCTCCAGCACCCACAGCACCGCGGTGCGGAAACCGTCGTCGACCAGGTGGTCCACCGCCGCGTTGAGCAGCCGGCTGCCGTGCCCGCTGCGCAGGTGATCGGGGTGCACGTGCAGGGCGTAGACCTCGGCGTCGGTGGCCGGCCAGAGGTCGGGATCCCCGGCCGGACCCAGCGCGGCGAAGCCCACCACCGCGCGCCGGTCGGTGGCCACCAGCAGCCGGTGCCGGGAGGTCGGCGGGTTGGCCAGCGCGTCGTGCCACTGCTCCCGGAAGCGGTCGGCGGCCTCGCCGCTGCCGATCTCGGCCAGCACCGGCTCGGGCAGCACCGGACCGTACATCGACCGCCAGGCGGCGACCTGCACGTCCACGACGGCGTCGATGTCCGCCGCCCGGGCGGACCTGACAAAGCGCTCTGTCGACACCGCTGCGACCCCGATCCCGTCCTCGACTCCACCGGCCGGCGCGCGCCTGCGCGGTCCGACCTCCTGCCGGGCATGGTTTCAGCAGGCCGCCGCCTCCGGCAAAACAGGCGCGGCGCGCCCGGTGCGCACCCTGGCCCCGGCTCGGGGAGAACCCTGCCCCGACCCGCAATACCCCGCTTCCGCGTTCACCCGGCGCCGCGGGCATGGCAGCATCGTGCAGGTGAGCATCATCATCAGAATCCTCGTCAACGCCGTCGCCCTCGCCGCGGCGGTCTTCCTGATCGACGGGCTCAACGTCGACTCCGCGTCGACGGGCGAGACGATCGTCGTCTACCTCGCCCTCGGCGCCATCTTCGGCGTGGTCAACGCGGTGATCAAGCCGATCGTCAAGACGGTCGGGTGCGCCTTCTACGTGCTCACCCTCGGCCTGATCTCGCTGGTCGTCAACGCCCTGCTGCTCCTGCTGACCGCATGGATCGCCGGGGTCCTCGGCCTGCCCTTCACCATCGACGGCTTCTGGCCCGCCCTGCTGGGCGCGATCGTCGTCGCGGTCGTCAGCTGGCTGCTGAGCCTGCTGCTGCCCGGTCGCGACGACGACTGAGCACGACCCAGGCGGCGGCCCGGGGAGTGGCCGGGCCGCCGCTTCGCGCGCTCGGCGGGCGCCTCAGCGCAGGAAGGTGATGCACAGCGACGCGGCGACGATGCCGAAGAGCATCACCGCGGCGCTGTAGCCCAGCACCCTGCCCGCCCGCAACCGGGTCAGCGCCAGCAGCGGCAGGGCCCAGAACGGCTGGATGCCGTTGGTCAGCTGGTCGCCCATCGCCACCGCCATCACGCCCACGCCCGGTTCCAGGCCGAGCGAGGACGCGGCCTGGGTGACGATCGGGCCCTGCACCGCCCACTGGCCGCCGCCGGAGGGCACCGCCAGGTTCACCAGGCAGGCGCTGATCATCGCCCAGAACGGGTAGGTCAGCGGCGTCGAGAAGGACACGAACCACTCGGCGATGGTCGCCAGCAGGCCCGAGTGCTCCATGATGCCCATGATCCCGGCGTAGAACGGGAACTGCACGATGACCGAGGAGGCGTTGCGGGCACCCTCGGCCGCGGCAGCGGAGTAGCTCGCCAGAGTGCCGTGCAGTGCCAGGCCCAGCATCAGGAACGTGAAGTTGAGCAGGTTGAGGTCCATGCCCACGATCCCGCTGCGCACCAGCTCGGGAACCAGGTAGACCGCGCCCGCGGCCACCACGATCAGCACCGGGATCCGGCTGTGCATCAGCCGCTCGGCCGGGGCGAGGGACCGGGCGCCGGCCGAGGAGCCGCCGGAGCCGTTCTTGCGGCCCAGCTGCTTCTTGCGCTCGCGGCGCCGCTGGGCCCCGGTCAGCGGCCCGGCGCCCGCACCGTTCCCGTTGCCGCTGTGGGCCGCGGCGGCGGTCTCGCGCTCCTCGGCGATCTCCTCGGCGTCCTCGGCGCGCGGGTGCATGCTCATGATCAGCAGCGGGGCCCCGATGAGCATCGCCGCGAGGAAGACGAGGTTGAACGGCTGCAGGAGCGTCTCGCTCAGCGGCAGCACGCCGATCTCGCCCTCCAGGAAGTGGCCCTCGGTGTTGACCAGCAGCGGCGCCGAGCCCGACAGGCCGCTGTGCCAGACCATCAGGCCGACGTATCCGCCCGCCGCCAGCAGCGGGAAGTGGACCTTGATGCCGCGCGCCCTGCAGGAGCGCGCCACCTCCACCGCCAGCAGCGCACCGGCGATCAGCCCCAGGCCCCAGTGGATCATCCCCAGGACCGCGGCGCCCGCCGCGGTGAGCACGTAGGCCGAGCGGGGGCCGCGGGGCAGCCGGGCCAGCGCCGCGATGCCGCGTTTGGCGGGCGGGGACGAGGCCAGCGCATAGCCGGTCACCAGCACCAGCGACATCTGCATGGCGAACTCCAGCAGACCCCAGAAGCCGGCGTACCAGTCGTCGACGAGGGTGAGCGGCCCGTGGTCGGTCAACCCGAGGGCCAGCAGGTAGACGAGTACCGTCAGCGCGATCGCGAAGACGAACGCGTCGGGGATCCACCGCGTGCTGAACGCGGCGAGGGCGTTGCCGATCCGGCGCAAGGGACCCTCCAGCGGGAGCGGGTGAGTGGGGGAGCGGGGGCGGGCGAGGTCGTCGCCGCGGCCGCCGCGGGGGGCGGGGAGCAGGCGCCGCCGGGACCGGGGGCGCCGCCGATGTGCGGTCGAAGTGTGTAACGCGGGTCACTGCGGCGTCAAGATCATCGGCGCGCATCGGCGCACGCGGCGGTCGCGGAGAGGCGCGGAGCGCAGTTCGCTCGCGCGGCGGGGGCTGCCGAGCCGTTCCGAGGCGCCGGCGTCCCACGGCCCCCGCCGCCAGAGGTCGGATGATGGGTGAATCAGGCGGAAAATCCACTTCGGTGAGGGTCGCATGGGCGCAGTCGGGGTCGTGGCGCGGTACGTTTTCCCTATGTCAGGCAGCACTTCGCCGAGCGCGCCTTTCGGCCAGATGTTGACCGCCATGGTCACGCCCATGCAGGAGAACGGCGACGTCGACTACGACGGCGCCGCCCGCCTCGCCACCTACCTGGTCGATGAGCAGCGCAATGACGGCCTCATCATCAGCGGTACCACTGGAGAGTCGCCGACCACCAGTGACGAGGAGAAGGACCGGTTGCTGCGCGCCGTGCTGGAAGCGGTCGGCGACCGGGCCGTGGTCGTGGCCGGAGTCGGCACCAACGACACCCGCCACAGCATCGACCTCGCCCGCAGCGCGGAACGCGCCGGTGCGCACGGCCTGCTCCTGGTCACGCCCTACTACAACAAGCCCCCGCAGGAGGGGCTGATCCGGCACTTCACCTCCATCGCCGACGCCACCGAGCTGCCGGTGATGCTCTACGACATCCCTCAGCGCACCGGTACCCCGATCGCCTCGGAGACCCTGGTGCGGCTGGCCGAGCACCCGCGCATCGTCGCCAACAAGGACGCCAAGGACGACCTCGGCGCCAGCTCGTGGGTGATGGAGCGCACCGACATGGCGTTCTACTGCGGCTCCGACATCCTCAACCTGCCGCTGCTGTCGGTGGGCGCCTCCGGCTTCGTCAGCGTCGTGGGCCACATCGTCGGCTCCGACCTGCACGACATGATCGACGCCTACCAGAGCGGCGACGTCGTGCGCGCCCTGGCCATCCACCGGCGCCTGACCCCGGTCTACACCGGCATCTTCCGCACCCAGGGCGTCATCACCACCAAGGCGGTGCTGAACATGTTCGGCCTGCCCGGCGGCCCGGTGCGCACGCCGCTGGCCGACGCCTCGCCCGAACTGCAGGCACTGCTGCGCGAGGACCTCGCCGCGGCCGGCGTCAAGGGACCGATCGGACTGGCCCCCCACCAGGCGGTGCCGGCCAGCGTGGTGGGGGTCGAACGGCTGACGGAAGGATCCGCATGAGTCATCCCCACCCCGAGCTCGGCCCGCCGCCCCCGTTGAGCGCGGACACGCTCCGCGTCGTGGCCCTGGGCGGCCTCGGCGAGATCGGCCGCAACATGACGGTCTTCGAGTACGCGGGCAAACTGCTGATCGTCGACTGCGGTGTGCTCTTCCCCGAGGAGGAGCAGCCCGGAATCGACCTGATCCTGCCCGACTTCGACTACATCCGGGACCGGCTCGACGACGTTGAGGCCCTCGTGCTCACCCACGGCCACGAGGACCACATCGGGGCTGTGCCGTTCCTGCTGCGCGAACGCCCCGACATCCCCCTGGTGGGATCGCGGCTGACGCTGGCGCTGCTTTCGGCCAAGCTCGGCGAGCACCGCATCAAGCCCGAGACCGTGCAGGTGGCCGAGGACGACCGCCGCTCCTTCGGGCCCTTCGACCTGGAGTTCCTCGCGGTCAACCACTCCATCCCCGACGCGCTGGCGGTGGCGATCCGCACCGAGGCCGGCACCCTGCTGCACACCGGCGACTTCAAGATGGACCAGCTCCCGCTCGACGGGCGGCTGACCGACCTGGCCGGGTTCGCCCGCCTGGGCAGCGAGGGCGTCGACCTGCTGCTGGCCGACTCCACCAACGCCGAGGTCCCCGGCTTCGTCACCAGCGAGCGCGACATCTCGCCGGTCATCGACAACGTCTTCCACCAGGCCGACCAGCGCATCATCGTGGCCTGCTTCGCCTCCCACGTGCACCGCGTCCAGCAGGTGCTCGACTCGGCCAAGGCCCACGGGCGCAAGGTCGCCTTCGTCGGCCGCTCGATGGTGCGCAACATGAACATCGCGCGCGACCTCGGCTACCTGACCGTGCCCGGCGACCTGCTGGTCGACGTCAAGCAACTCGACGACATGCGCCCCGAGGAGGCCGTGCTGGTCTCCACCGGCTCCCAGGGCGAGCCGATGTCGGCGCTGACCCGCATGGCCAACCGCGACCACCAGATCCGCATCGAGGAGGGCGACACCGTCCTGCTGGCCTCCTCGCTGATCCCGGGCAACGAGAACTCGGTCAACCGCGTCATCAACGGCCTGACCCGCTGGGGCGCCAAGGTGGTGCACAAGGGCAACGCGCTGGTGCACGTCTCCGGGCACGCCCCGGCCGGCGAGCTGCTGTACGTGCACAACATGGTGCGGCCGCGCAACTTCATGCCCGTGCACGGCGAGTGGCGGCACATGCGCGCCCACGCCCGCGTCGCCGCGCTGGCCGGGATCGACGAGGACCGCATCTGCCTGGCCGAGGACGGCGTGGTCGTCGACCTGCACAAGGGCCGGGCGCGCATCACCGGCAAGGTGCAGGCGGGCTACGTCTACGTCGACGGCGCCTCGGTCGGCGACGTCACCGAGTCCGCGCTCAAGGACCGGCGCATCCTCGGCGAGGAGGGGTTCATCTCGGTCATCGTGGCCGTCGACTCCACCTCCGGCAAGATCGTCGGCGAGCCCGAGATCCACACCCGGGGCGCCGGCATCGACGTCGAGGCCTACGACGAGGTCATCCCCAAGATCCAGGACTCCCTGGAGCAGGCGGCCTCCGACGGCATCACCGACCCCACGCAGCTGCGCCAGCTGGTGCGCCGGGGGATCGGCCGGTGGGTCAACGAGACCTACCGGCGCCGGCCGATGATCGTCCCGGTGATCGTGGAGATCTGACCGCGCCCGCCCCGGCACCGCCCGCCGTCGGCCCTCCTCGCCCGCCGAGCGCACACCGCGCCCTGCTCGGCGACACGAGGCGGCCCGGCCGCCGGCGGGCGACACGCCGGATCCGCGCTGCCCACCTCGGGCCCGGTCCGGTTGTAGGCTGCCCACCATGGCCACCCGTGCGCCCAAAACCCCCCGAGGCTCAGGCGGCGGAGCGTCCAGGGGCGGCGGCACCGGCGGGAAGAAGAAGGCGCCGGCGCGCAAGACCTCGGCGGCCTCCGCGCGGCGCCCCGGCTCCTCCTCCGCCAAGCGCAGGCCCGCCGCCGCCGAGGGCCCCATCGCCCTGCTGTTCGTCTGGGCGGGCCGCGGCCTGCTGCTGGTGTGGCGGCTGATGGCCCACACCGTCGGCGGGCTGGCCCGCGCCGCCGGGCGCAGCGCCCGCGACCTCGACCCCGACCTGCGCCGCGACGGGCTGGGCCTGGTGCTGCTGGCGCTGGGGCTGCTCATCGCCGCCGCCGTGTGGTGGGACACCCAGGGCCCGCTGCCCGAGGCCACCCGAACCGTCGTCGTGGGCGCCTTCGGCACCTTCTCCCCGGTCCTGCCGCTGCTGTTCCTGCCCTTCGCCTGGCGGCTGATGCGCACTCCCGGCAGCGACGAGACCGACGTGGGCCGGCTGTTCATCGGCTCCACCGCGCTGCTGGTGGGGCTGCTCGGGCTCATCCACATCGGCCACGGCATCCCCTGGCCCGCCGACGGCTCCGAAGCGGTGCGCCGCGCCGGCGGGATCATCGGCTTCGCCGCCTCCGGCCCGCTCAGCCTGCTCATCACCCCGTGGGTCACCGGGGTGCTGCTGGGGCTGCTGCTGCTGTTCGGCCTGCTGGTGGTCACCGCCACCCCCGTCCACCGCATCCCCGAGCGCATGCGCACCCTCTTCGGCGGCCTGATGGAGCGCGAGGGCGGTCCCGACGCCGGGGTGGACATCCTCGACACCCCCGCCGGGAAGGACGACAAGCCCCGGCCCAAAACCAAGCGCAAACCGCGCGAGACGGCGGGCGCCAAGGCCGCCGACGACGACACCGCAGGCGTGGCCGGCGCCAACGAGCGCCCCTACGACACCCCCGTCGTGGGCACCGCGGACAAGGCGCCCGCTGCCGCCACCCCCGACCACACTCCGCCGCCCGAGGCCGCCGAGCAGCTGTCCATCCCGCCGCGCGTCGTCGACGGCGACTACGAGCTGCCCCCGCCGCCCATGCTCAAGCCCGGCACCCCGCCCAAGCCGCGCACCAAGGCCAACGACACCGTGGTCGAGGCGCTCAACGGCGTCATGGAGCAGTTCAACATCGACGCCGAGATCACCGGGTTCACCCGCGGGCCCACCGTCACCCGCTACGAGATCGAGCTCGGCCCGGCGGTGAAGGTCGAGAAGGTCACCGCGCTGACCAAGAACATCTCGCTGGCCGTCAAGAGCGCCGACGTGCGCATCCAGTCGCCCATCCCCGGCAAGTCGGCCATCGGTGTCGAGATCCCCAACGCCGACAAGGACATCGTCAGCCTCGGCGACATCCTGCGCTCGGCCCCGGCCACCTCCGACGAGCACCCGATGCTGGTGGGGCTGGGCAAGGACATCGAGGGCTCCACGGTGGTGGCCAACCTCGCCAAGATGCCGCACGTGCTGGTGGCCGGCGCCACCGGAGCCGGAAAGTCGACCTGCATCAACGGGCTGATCACCTCGATCATGATGCGCGCGACCCCCGACGAGGTGCGGCTCATCCTGGTCGACCCCAAGCGGGTCGAGCTGACCATGTACGAGGGCATCCCGCACCTGATCACGCCCATCATCACCAGCCCGAAGAAGGCCGCCGACGCCCTGCAGTGGGTCGTGGGCGAGATGGACCGCCGCTACGACGACCTGGCCGCCTCGGGCTACCGCCACATCGACGACTTCAACGCCGCGGTGCGGGCCGGGGAGCTGACCGCCCCGCCCGGCAGCGAGCGCGTCTACGAGCCCTACCCCTACCTGGTGGTCATCGTCGACGAGCTGGCCGACCTGATGATGGTCGCTCCCCGCGACGTCGAGGACGCCATCGTGCGCATCACCCAGCTGGCCCGCGCCGCGGGCATCCACCTGGTGCTGGCCACCCAGCGCCCCAGCGTCGACGTCGTCACCGGGCTGATCAAGGCCAACGTCCCCTCCCGGCTGGCCTTCGCCACCTCCAGCCTCTCCGACAGCCGCGTCATCCTCGACCAGCCCGGCGCCGAGAAGCTCGTCGGCAAGGGCGACGCGCTGTTCCTGCCCATGGGCGCCGGCAAGCCGATCCGCCTGCAGAACGCCTGGGTCACCGAGAAGGAGATCCGGGGGGTCGTCGAGCACTGCAAGAAGCAGGCCGAACCCACCTACCGCGACGACGTGGGCACGGCCGAGGCCAAGAAGAAGGAGATCGACGAGGAGGTCGGCGACGACCTGGACCTGCTGCTGCAGGCCATCGAGCTGGTGGTCACCACCCAGTTCGGCTCCACCTCGATGCTGCAGCGCAAGCTGCGGGTGGGCTTCGCCAAGGCCGGTCGGCTGATGGACCTCATGGAGAGCCGCGACGTCGTCGGCCCCAGCGAGGGCTCCAAGGCGCGCGACGTCCTGGTCAAACCCGACGACCTGCCCGAGGTCCTGGCGCGCGTCCGCGGGGCGGGGGACACGGAGTGAGGACCGCCTCCTGAGGCCGGCGCTCTGAGGGGCGGGCACAGGAGTGCGGTTTCGTCCGGAGGTCCCGCTCTGCGGCGGTCTCGGGGCATTGACGCAGTTTTAACCGCTTCATGGGGTGTGTCAGAGTGCCTTTCCACCAGCGAACACGCACAGTGGTGAAAGACCTACTCTGCGGTGTGGCGCAGTCGGGCGCACCGCGCGCCGGGGTGCCGCCCGAGGGCGCTTCCCGGCCCGCGAGGCACCGCGACCGTACCCTCACCCTGGGAAGGGGCGGACGACCATGACCACGATCGGCCGGACCATCGCCGCCGCTCGCGAAAGCGCCGGCTACACCCTCGCCGAGCTGAGCGCCCGCACCTGCATCCGCCGGCCGGTGCTCGCCGGCATCGAGGCCGACGACTTCCGCGGCTGCGGCGGCGACTTCTACGCCCGCGGCCACATCCGCTCGGTCTGCCGCGAACTGGGCATCGACCCGGCGGAGCTGATCGAGCTCTACGACAGCGAGCACGCCCGCGAGCGCACCGTCCCGGCATTCACCGACAAGCCGATCACCGAACGCGACGGCGAATCCGGCTCCGCAGCCGGCGCCCCGCAGCCGCCACCGCACACCGGTGCCGGCGGTCGCGCCGACAGCGGCGCTGAAGAGGCCGTCAGCGCCGCCGGAGCCCGCGGGCGGCCCGAGGCCGCGGCCGGGCGCCCCCGGGCGCCCCACGGCGACGCCGGAGCGCCGCAGGCCGCCGCGGCACCCCGCCCGCCCGCACCGGACGACGACACCCGCGACCGGCAGCCCTGGAGCGGCCCGCCCGCCCCCAGGTCCGAACCGGCGCCACCGCCGACCTCACCCGCAGCGCCGCCGCCCGACTCCGCCGCACACGGCGCGGTCCCCAGTCCCCGCGGCAGGCACGGCCGGCGCGACGACGCCGACGGCGGCCGCGGCGGCGCCCGCACCCGCGCCGAGGGCGCCGAGCGCGAAACCGGCGCCGCCGGCGCGCCCAGCACCGGCCGCGCGCCCACCCGGCGGCGCAGACGCCGGGGCTCCCTGCTGGCGGCGACCATCGCCGCCGCGCGCCGCTCCTGGCCGCTGGCGGTGTTCGCGCTCCTGGCCGGCGCCGCCGTGGTGGCCGCCCTGCTGGCCTGGCCCGACGGCCGCACCGAGCAGCGAGCCGGCGCGGGCCCCATCGTCCGCAGCGAGGAACCCTCCGCCGACGCCGCACCGGCGCCCGAGGAGGACGGCCCCTCCGGGCAGGCCGAGCAGCCCGGGCGGGCCCAGGAGTCCCAGCCCGCCGCGGCGGCCCCGCCCTCGCAGCAGCCCGGGCAGGCCCAGGAGTCCCAGCAGCCCGAAGGCTCGCCCAGTCCGCGAAAGACCGCCGAGCGCGGCGAGAACCTCAGCGGCATGCTCACCGGCGAGCGCAAGGCCGAGCAGGTCCACCTCACGGTCAGCGCCACCGAGCGCGTCTGGCTGCGGGTCACCGACGCCGAGGGCGACAACCGCTTCACCGGGGTGCTGCGCAAGGGGGAGCTGCGCGCCTGGACCCACCGCGACGAACTGCGGCTGCACGTGGCCAAGGCCTCGGCGGTGCGCATAAGCGTCAACGGCGAGCACCGCGGCACACCCGACGACGTCGCCCGCGTGGCGCACTTCACCTTCTCGGCCACCGACCTGGTCTGACACGGGCCGCTCCGGGCGCCGCGACGGTCGCGGCGCCCGGACCGAACGGCGCGGCACAGGGTGCGGGCGCGGGCGAAGCCCCCGCCGGGAGGATCTACCCTGGGAGAGGCGGGGAGTCCCGCCGCCCGTGAACCGCTCCCCTAACCTTGGAAGCCATGTCATCGCGCCGCAAAGTCTCGCTCGTCACCCTCGGCTGCGCCCGCAACGAGGTCGACTCCGAAGAGCTCGCCGGACGCCTCGAATCGGACGGATGGGACCTGGTCGACCCCGAAGGCGGTGAGCAGGCCGACGTCGTGGTCGTCAACACCTGCGGGTTCATCGACGCGGCCAAGCAGGACTCCATCGACGCGCTGCTCTCCTCGGCCGCGGACGGGGCCAAGGTCGTCGCCGCCGGCTGCATGGCCGAGCGCTACGGCTCCCAACTGGCCGAAGCGCTGCCCGAGGCCCAGGTCATCGGGTTCGACGACTACGCCGAGATCTCCCACCGGCTCGACGACGTCCTCGCCGGCCGCAGCCTCACCCCCCACGACCCCCGCGACCGCCGCACCCTGCTGCCGATCACCCCGGTCGAGCGGCCCGACCGGCAGCACGCCCACGTCCCCGGCCACGCGCCCTTCGACACCCCCGACCCGCTGCCCGAGGGCCTGGCGCCCGCGTCGGGGCCCCGCATCCCGCGCCGCCGCCTGACCGGGGGACCGGTCGCCAACCTCAAGATCGCCTCGGGCTGCGACCGCCGCTGCACCTTCTGCGCGATCCCCGCCTTCCGCGGCGCCTACATCTCCCGCCGCCCCGACGACGTCGTGCGCGAGGCCGAGTGGCTGGCCGGCCAGGGGGTGCGCGAGCTGTTCCTGGTCAGCGAGAACTCCACGTCCTACGGCAAGGACCTGGGCGACCTGCGCGCACTGGAGGGACTGCTGCCCCGGCTGGCCGGCGTCGAGGGCATCGAGCGGGTGCGGGTCAGCTACCTCCAGCCCGCCGAGATGCGGCCCGGCCTGATCGAGGTACTGACCTCCACCCCCGGCGTCGTCCCCTACTTCGACCTGTCCTTCCAGCACGCCAGCGGCCCGCTGCTGCGCCGGATGCGCCGCTTCGGCTCGCGCGAGCAGTTCCTGGAGCTGCTGCAGACCGTCCGCGCCCGCGCGCCGGAGGCCGGCGTCCGGTCCAACTTCATCGTCGGGTTCCCCGGCGAGACCGAGGCCGACCTCGCCGAGCTGACCTCCTTCCTGGAGGAGGCGCGGCTGGACGCCGTGGGGGTGTTCGGCTACTCCGACGAGGAGGGCACCGAGGCGGCGGGGCTTGACGGCAAGCTCCCAGACGAGACGATTACCGAACGGGTCGACCGGCTCAACCGGCTAGCGGAGGAACTCATGGCGCAACGGTCCGAGGAGCGCGTCGGCTCCACCGTGGAGGTCCTCGTCGAATCCGAGCTGGGCGAGGGCGCCTACGAAGGCCGATCGGCGCACCAGGCCCCCGAGGTCGACGGCAGCACGGTGGTGTACGGCACCGGCCTGGCCGCCGGCGACGTCGTCACCGCGACCGTCACCGAGGCGATGGGTGCCGACCTCGTCGCCGAGGCCGCCACCCCGGGTGCGGCACCGCGATGAGCACCGGCCCTTCCGCGCCCGGCCCCGCCCCGGGCCGCGTTCCGCTGTGGAACATCGCCAACGTCCTCACCGCCAGCCGGCTGGTGATGGTCCCGCTGTTCGTGGCGTTCATGTTCCTGGACCACCCGGCCTGGCGGTTCGCCGCCTTCGCGGTGTTCGTGGTGGCCGCGGTCACCGACCGCGTCGACGGCGAGATCGCCCGACGGCGCAACCTCGTCACCGACTTCGGCAAGGTCGCCGACCCCATCGCCGACAAGGCGCTGACCGGCGCCGCCCTGATCGTGCTGTCGATGCTGGGCGAACTGTGGTGGTGGGTGACCATCGCCATCCTGGTGCGCGAGCTGGGCATCACCCTGCTGCGCTTCGCGGTGATCCGCCACGGCGTCATCCCGGCCAGCCGCGGCGGCAAGCTCAAGACCGTGCTGCAGGTCGTGGCGATCTCGGTCTACCTGTTCCCGCTGCCCGAGCCGATGATGATCGTCGCCCACGCGATCATGGCCGCCGCCCTGGCGGTCACCCTGTGGACCGGCGGCGACTACGTCATCCAGGCGGTGCGGCTGCGCGGCAGCCGCTCATCCGGCGCCGCCGCCGGATGAGCGGCCGAAGCGGCCCGGAGCGGCCGCCGCTGCCCGGCGCCGCCGACGCCGCGGCGGCGCTGCGCGCCCTGGAGGCGGCCGGCGCCACCCTGGCCACCGCCGAGTCGCTGACCGGCGGGCTGATCGGCGCGGCCCTGACCAGCGTCCCCGGCGCCTCGGCCGTCTACCGGGGCGGGGCCGTCGCCTATGCCACCGAGCTCAAGGCCCGCATGCTCGGCGTCCCCCGCGAGCTGCTGGAGGCCCGCGGCGCCGTCGACCCCGACGTGGCGAGCGCCATGGCCCGGGGTGCGGCCGCCGTACTGGAGGCCGATTTCGGGCTGGCCGTCACCGGTGTCGCAGGGCCCGAGCCCCAGGACGGTCGCACCGCCGGCACCGTGTTCGCCGCCGTCCACGGCACCGGCGGCCTGTCCCGCGTGAGCGAGTTCTTCCTCACCGGCGACCGGGCCGAGATCCGGGCGGCAACCACTGAACAGGCACTTCGCCTGCTGCGCTCCGAGGTGGCCGCTATCACGGGCAGATAACGGCCTTTGCGCAGTTCCAACCGGCCATTCGAGGGAACAAACCGTCACCAAGATCGTGTTACCCCTGCAGCGAACAGGAAGCCGTGAGGTGCGACGATCGGGCAAGAGGCAGGTACGGTGTTTTTCATGAAGGTCGCTACCGGTGGGAGGGAGCGCGAATGATGGTCCTGCTTCGTCACCTGACTGGTGACGTGCTACGGCGGCTACGGCAGCGACAGGGCCGCACCCTCCGCGAGGTGTCGGCCGATGCTCGAGTGTCATTGGGGTATCTGTCCGAGGTCGAGCGCGGGCAGAAGGAGGCCTCCTCCGAACTGCTCTCCTCGATCTGCGGTGCCCTGGGTGTGCCGCTCTCCCAGGTACTGCGCGAGGTCGCCGACCAGCTGGCTCTCGCCGAGCTGCAGGAGGCCGCGCTGCTCAGTGGATCGGTTCCGGCCGACTCCGTCCCCTCCCACGACCACCTCGGCATCGACTCGGTGCCCGACCGCGTTCCCGATGTCGTCGACATGGTGGGTGTGTGACGCCCGCCCGATCCCTGAACTTACCGACCGCCCCGTGACCCGCACGGCGCGCAAACGGCGAAGGCGCCGACCGCGAATCCCCGCGGTCGGCGCTTTTTCGCACCCGGCCCCGGCCGGGTGCCGATGCCGCACGCCCCTCTGTTCGGCGGGGGAGCGGGGGAGGGCACCGCGCCGCCCCCCACCGGCCGTGTGCCCGCGGTCACGGCTGCCGGCGGGGGCGCTTGGGAGCCGCCACGTGCCCGCCCGTCACCCGCCGCCGCCCCGACGGAGACGCTTCGCGCCGCGTGTTTTTCCAGGGGCCCGCGGGGGCAGCTGGAACAGTGGAGACAGCCGAACTCCGCATCGGGGGATGATCGACATGACGAAGATTCACGGACCGCTTGAGGACAGTGCTCGCAAGACCACGGGCGAGGCGCTGCAGGGATCGGTCGTGGACCTCATCGACCTCTCGCTGATGGCCAAGCAGTGCCACTGGAACGTGATCGGGCGCTCCTTCCGCTCGGTCCACCTCCAGCTGGACGAGCTCGTGGATGTGGCGCGCAAGCACACCGACCAGCTGGCCGAGCGGGCGGTCGCCATCGGAGTCACCCCTGACGGCCGCTCGGTGAAGGTCGCCGCCGACACCCGCATCTCCCAGCCCGACCCGGGCTACCTGCAGGACGACAAGGTGATCGCCGCGGTCACCGACGCCCTCAGCGGCGTGGTGTCGCGCTTCCGCGAGCGCATCAGCACCACCGAGGAGTCGGACCCGGTCAGCCAGGACATGCTCATCGAGGCGGCCGAGGACCTCGAGCAGCAGCACTGGATGTTCGAGGCCATGCGCTGAGGCCGGCCGCCCGGCCCGCGGCGACGCCGGCGGCCCTGCCGCCGGCCGCTACGTTCCACTCCTGCAGCCGCCCAGGGGGTCGGCTGCGGCAATGGGTGCGCCTCGCGAGGCGCACCCATTGCCGCAGCCTCGGCGGGGGCCCTGGGCTGGGTTCCCAGTAGGTTCCCCGCGAGAGGTGCCCTTCTCGCCTGCTCCTCCCCGCCTCAGCTGGCCCAGGCGTCGGGATCCTCCGACAGGGTGCGCACCGTCGGCGGGAGCCTGCCGGTCGAGACGTCCTCCAGCGTCACACTCTCCAGGATCGAGCGCTCGCTGGCCCGCAGCGCGATCCACACCTGCTGAAGGCTGCGCGCGGCCCCGTCGTAGTCGACGTGCTCGGGACGCTCCCCGCGGACGTTGGCCAGGGGGCCGTCCACCGCCCGGATCACATCGGCCAGGGAGATGTCGGCGGGGGAGCGCGCCAGCCAGTAGCCGCCCACCGGGCCCCGCTGGCTGCGCACGAGACCGGCGCGGCGCAGCTGGGTGAGGATGTTCTCCAGGAACTTGCCGGGGATGGCCTGGGCGCGCGCCAGCTGTTCGGCCGTCACCGGGCCGCCGCTGGCGGCGGCGAGCTCGGCCGCGGCACGCAGTGCGTAGTCGACCCGGGCAGAAAGGCGCATGCTGCGATTATGCCGCGACGGCCGGAGCCGGCGCGCCAGTGGGGCCGTGAAGAAGTCCTGCGGTGGCCGCGATGAGCTGCATCTGTCCCTCTCCTATGCGGATTGCGGGCCGGCGACGGGTTCAGCGGCGCCGGACCTCGGGGACGCCGTCCGCGCCCGCCCCCTTCAGCCTACCGAGGCGACGGCGGGCGCCCCCAGCACCTCGGCCGCGCTCTGCCCGTTGACCCGCGCGGCGCCGTAGGTGCTGATGTGCACCCGGCACTGCGGCCGCCAGGCGGGCAGCCCCATCTCGACCACCACCAGCTCGGGGCGGGCCCGGCACAGCTCGGCCACGAACTCCCGGGTGGCCGGGTAGCGGTGGGCGTCGCGCACCACCACCACCAGGTCCCGCCCTCGGGCCGAGGCCAGCACGTCGGCCGGGCGCGCCGTGGCCGCGTCCAGCCGCTCGGTGCCGGGGAACCACGGCGACAGGCCCCACGGGACCTCGCCCACCGCGATGCCGGGCGGCGCGTCGACCTCCACCACCACCGGGTCGCGCAGCTCCGCCAGCTCGCCGTCGACCCGCACCGCCCGCCGGGCCGAGTCCAGCCCGATGCGCTCGACCACCTCGGCGGCGGGGCGGTCGGACGTCCACGCCCGCAGCTGCGAGGTGCGCCAGGCCGCCTCTTCCAACCGCTCCCCGCTCAGCCGCCCCTGGGCGACGGCCTCGGTGATGGCCGCGCGGATCCCCGCCACGCCGTCGGCGTAGACGAACCGGCCCAGGCACAGCAGGTCGCACCCGGCGATCAGCGCGCGGACGGCGGCCTCGGGCATGCCGATGCGGGCGCTGACGCCCTCCATCTCGATCGCGTCGGTGACGATGACGCCGTCGAACCCCAGTTCCGTGCGCAGCAGCCCGCCGACCACGCTGGGCGCCAGCGTCGCCGGCCCGGACAGGCCCAGCTCGGGCAGCCGGATGTGGGCGGTGAGGATGCTGCGCACCCCCGCCCCGATGGCCGCCTGGAACGGCCGCAGCTCGCGATCGAACAGCAGGTCCCGGTCGGCGCTTACGACCGGCAGCTCCAGGTGGGAGTCCTGGTGGGTGGCGCCGTGGCCGGGGAAGTGCTTGGCGCACGCGGCGACGCCGCCCTCCTGCAGCCCGGCCACCGCGGCCGCGGTGTGGCGGGCCACCAGCTCCGCGTCCGCGCCGAAGGAGCGCGTGCCGATGCCGGGGTTTTCGGCGACGGTGTTGACGTCGGCCGAGGGCGCCAGGTCCATGGTGAAGCCCAGCCCGCGCAGCTCCGCGCCCAGCGAGCAGTGCACCGCCCGCGTCAGGGACGTGTCGTCGACCGCGCCCAGCGCGGCGCTGCCGGGGTAGCGGCTGCCCTGGCGCTGCCCGATGCGGGTGACGTCGCCGCCCTCCTCGTCGAGCGAGATCAGCGGAGACTCGGCGGCTTCGGCGAGGACGCCGTTGAGCCGCGCCACCTGCTCGGGCTCGGCGATGTTGTTGTGGAACAGGCAGACGCCGGCCATCCCCGCGGCGAGGCCGTCGAGCACCCAGCGCGGAGCGTCGTAGGACTCGAACGGCACCAGCAGGGTGGCGTTGGCGAGGCGATCCAGGTGCGGATCAGCGGGCATGGAGACTCCGTTCAGGAACGATGGCGAGCGGTGCGGCGGCACCGCGCGGGGCGGCGCCGCGCCGGGGCGGGTGCGGCGCCGCACCCGCCCGGTCGGCGGATCGGCGGATCGGGCTCAGCCCTTGACCGCGCCCATGGTCAGGCCCGTGACCATGCGGCGCTGGACGAACAGGAAGAACGCCATCACCGGCAGGGTCAACAGCGTGGAGGCGGCCATGATCGCTCCCCACTCGGTGCCGAAGCGGCCGAAGTAGTAGGACAGCGACAGCGGCAGTGTGTACTCCTCGGTGCTGCGGCCCAGGAACGTCAGTGCGACGATGAACTCGTTCCAGGCGGTGATGAAGGCGAAGATGCTGGCGGCGACCAGGCCCGGCGCGACAAGCGGCATCAGAATCCGCCAGAACACCGTCCAGGGACCGGCGCCGTCGATGGCGGCGGCCTCCTCCAGCTCCCGGGGCACCGCGGCCACGAAGCCGCGCAGCATCATGATCGTGATGGGCAGCGCGACGGCGGTGTAGACGATGAGGATGCCCGAGAGGTTGCCCAGCATCTGCAGGCCGGTGGCGTCCTGGAACCGGCGGAAGTTGATGAAGATCGAGATGATCAGCGCCTCGGCGGGCACCATCTGGATCACCATCAGCAGGATGATGAAGGCGCTGCGCATCCGGAACCGGAACCGGGCCACCGCCACGGCCGCCAGCAGCGACAGCACCGCGCCTGCGGCGACCGAGCCCAGCGTGACCAGCAGGCTGTTGACCAGGAACTCCCAGAAGTTCACGCCGGGGATCAGCTCGCCGTTGATCACCCGGTCGAAGTGCTCCAGCGTCAGGGTGCCCGGGAACAGCCGGGTGTCCTTGGAGAAGATCTCGCCGACCGGTTTGAACGCGGTGGCCACCATCCAGTAGACGGGGAACACCGCGAACAGGAACACGGCCGCTCCGCAGGCGTACAGGCCGGCCCTGCGCAGCAGCACCCCGGCGGGTGCGCGGCGCCGGCGGCGGGGCGCCGCGTGCGGGGCCGCCCCGGTTGTCGCGGTCATCGGGTCTCCCCCTGGCGGATCATGATGCGCAGGTAGTAGGCGGTGACGGCGAGGATCATCACGGTCATCACCACCGCGATCGCCGAGCCCATGCCGTAGTTGGCCGGGCTCGCCGAGAAGCCCTGCTGGTAGATGTAGTACGAGAGCAGGTAGACCGACTTGTTCTGGAAGCTGTTGGCCAGGATGTAGAGCTGGGTGAACACGCGCAGGTCCCAGATGATCTGCAGCACCAGCAGCAGCGCGAACAGCGGGCGCAGCATCGGGAAGGTCACGTTCCAGAACGAGCGCCAGCCGCCGGCGCCGTCGACCCGGGCGGCCTCGTAGAGCTCGTGCGGGATGCTCTTGAGCCCGGCGAGCACCGAGACGGCGATGAACGGGAACGACTGCCACACGATCACCGCGATCAGCACGCTGAACAGCGGCAGCGGCTCCAGGAACCAGTTGTAGTTCAGCCAGCCGCCGCCCACCAGCCAGTCGGGCATCCGGTCCAGCGCCACGTTGACCAGGCCCCGCTCGGGCAGGAACAGCCAGCGGAACACCAGCGAGGCGCTGATGGCCGGGGTGGCCCAGGCCAGCATCATGCCCACCGACACCGTGACCGAGAACCACCGCGGCAGCTTGTGCAGCAGGATGCCCACCAGGGTGCCCAGCACCATGGTGATCCCGACCATCAGCACGCACACCGCCACGGTGTTGCGCAGGATGGTCCAGAACTCCCGGTCGCTGAGCAGCCGGCGGTAGTGGGCGAAGTCGTTCCACTCCGGTGCGGGGGCGTTGGGCAGCAGGTTGCGGATCGTGTAGTCGTGCAGCGAGTTCCACACCATCTGCACCACCGGCCACACCAGCACCGCGATCAGGATGGCGAGAGCGGGCGCGATCAGCAGGTAGGGCGCGGGGACGATGCGGCGGCGTTTTCGGCCGGGGCTGCCGCGGCCGGCGGGCGGCGGCTGCGGCGAGGGCTCGGCCCGCACCGCTTCGGCGGTCTGTGCCATGGGGCTTCGCAATCAGGTCGGGGCCGGGGCGGCGGGAGGAGAGGTGCGCCGCCCCGGCGCTCACCGAGGGGCTTGACGGGGGACTCGGGGTCCGGGCGGCGGGAGGGGAGACCCGCCGCCCGGACCCCGCCGGGCGCGGAGGGTCAGGCGACCGGCTTGTTCAGCGTCTCGGTCAGCTCGGTGTTCGCCTCTTCCAGGACCTTGCCGGGGTCCTCGCCCTTGACGATCCGCAGCACGGCGCCGGGCAGGATCTTGCCGTCCTGGTCGGCGGCGTTCCAGTTCGGCGTGGTCGGGAAGAACTTGGTGTTCTTCATCTGCTCGGCCGCGGCCGCGGTGACCGGGTCGGACTGGTAGGCCTCGTCGTCGAGCATCTCCGGGTAGGCCGGGAAGTAGCCGGCGGCGTCGGCGTAGCCCTTGCCGCCCTTCTTGTCGCCCATGACCGTGAGCAGCTCCCACGCGGCGTCGGGGTGCTCGGTGGTGGCGAAGACGGTCAGCGCCGACCCGCCCGCGAAGGCGGGGGCCGTGCCGTCGGCGCCGGGGATGGGCGCGGCCTCGATGTTCTCCAGCACGGCGGGGTCCTCTGCCTGCTCCTCCATGGAGGTCAGCGCCCAGCCCCCGTCGATGTACATGCCGACCTCGCTGTTGGCCATGTCGGCCAGCGGCACCAGCTCGTTCTCGCCGACGTAGGACTGCGGGGAGACCTTCTCCCCGGTGGTCAGCCCGGCGTAGAACTCGATGGCCTCCCGGGTCTCGGGCGAGGTCAGCCGGCCCTGCCATTCGCCGTCCTGCCGGACGGCGATCTCGCCGCCGTTGCTCCAGATGAAGCTGGCGATGCCGTTGGTGAAGTCGGTCGGGGCGGCGAAGCCGGGCACGCCCTTCTCCTCCTCGATTGCCTTGGCCACCTCGACCAGCTCGTCCCAGGTCTGGGGCGGGTCCATGCCGATGTCCTTGAGCCAGTCGGCTCGGTAGTAGAGGGTGCGCACCCCGGAGAACCAGGGAATGCCGTACTGGGAGCCGTCGTACTTGCCGTAGTCCACCGCGGCCTGGTCCATGTCGGCCACCGCGTCCCACTGCTCGGTGCGGGAGGTGACGTCCATGATCGCGCCCTGGGAGGCCCAGTTGGCGACCTGGTCGTTGCCGACCTCCAGCACGTCGGGGGCGTCGCCGCCGGCCAGGGCGTTGTTGATGGACTGCTGGGCGTCGGGCCAGGGGATGAACTCCACCTCGACCTTGGTGCCGGGGTGGTCCTGCTGGTACCGCTCCTCCACGGTGTCGAAGTACTTCTGGATCGGGTCCTGGGCGGTGCCCATCACCCACACCGTCAGGCTGTCGGGAGCCTCGGAGGCGCCGCCTTCGGAACCGCCTCCGCCGCAGGCGGTCGCGGCGAGCAGCACCGCGGTCGAAAAGGCTGCGGTCTTCAGGGATCTCATGCTGGTATCTCCCTTCACGCGTTGCCACGCGCGACGTTGCGTCGAGACGACGCCCCCGGCCATCTCTGGGTCGGTCGGGAAGTGTGCTGGGATAGCGGTGTGCTCGGACCCCGCCCCGGCGGGCGCCGCGGAGGGCCTGCACGTGAGAGGCGCCGGTGAGGCGCCCCTCGGATTGGCCGTTAAACTAACAACAAACTTTCCTAATTGATAGAGAACGGGGTGTCACGGTTATGTCTCGACGTCCGGGAACTCCACGCCTGCTGCGCCAACTCAACGACCGGGCCGCTCTGGAGCTCCTGCTCGCCTCGGGGCCGCTGACCCGCACCCAGCTCGGCCAGGAGACCGGCCTGTCCAAGGTCACCGCATCACAGCTGCTCGCCCGGCTCGAAGAGCGGCGGCTCGTCCACGTCGTCGGCAGCCAGGCCGGCGGGCGCGGACCCAACGCCGCCCTCTACGCCGTCGTCCCCTCCAGCGCCTACGCCCTCGCCCTCGACATCCGCGCCGCCGAAGTCACCGGCGCCCTCGCCGACATCACCGGCCAGGTCGTCGGCGAGTTCACCCTCGACCCCGAAGACACCGCCGACCCCGTCCACCAGATCACCCGCGCCGTCCTGCGGCTGCTGCAGACCTGCGAAGTCCCCCTCGAACGCCTCAGCGCCTGCACCATCGGCACACCCGGCGTCGTCGACCCCCGCACCGGAGCCGTGCGGTTCTCCTTCGACCTGCACACCTGGCTCGAAGACGCGTTCCACGCGCTGCGCACCGAACTCGGCCCCATCGTCCGCATCGAAAACGACGTCAACCTCGCCGCACTCGCCGAACACGCCGAAGGCGCCGGCGAAGACGCCTCCGACTTCGTCCTCATCTGGCTCGGCGGAGGCGGCGGCGTGGGCATGGCCATCATGCTCGACGACCGCATCCACTGGGGCGCCACCGGCGGCGCAGGCGAAATCGGCTACCTACCCGTCCCCGGCGCGCCCCTGCCCGGCGACGTCGGCCTGCCCGGCGGCTACCAGTCGCTGCGCCGCACACCCGAGCGGCCCACCATCGCCCACGGATTCCAAGCGCTCGTCGGCGCCCAGGAGATCCGCGCACTCGGCGAGACCCACGGCTTCACCGGCAAAACCGTCGGCGACGTCCTCACCGCCGCCGCCGAAGCGGGCCCGGCCGGCGACGGCTTCCTCGACGAACTCGCCGAACGCATCGCCCGCGGCGTCGCCGCCGTATGCGTCGTCCTCGACCCCGGCCTCGTCGTGCTCGGCGGCGAAGTCGCCGAAAGCGGCGGCGACGGCCTCGCCCAGCGCGTCGCCGCGGCCGCCGACCGCATCGGACCCAACGCCCCCCAGGTCAGCGTCGGCCGCGTCCAGTCGCCCGTCCTGCGCGGCGCCCTGCTGTCGGCCCTCCAACACGCCCGCGAAGACGTCTTCGACTCCACCGTCGAATGAACCGCGCGGCGGGCCGCCCCGCCCCGGCGGGCAGCTCGGGCGGCCCGCGACCGCGGCCGCTCACGCGCCTGCGGCACCCCGCCCGCGGCGCATCGCCACCTGCGGCGCCACCGCGATGCCCGCCTCCTCCTCACGCCGCCACTGCGCACACAGCTGCGGCCCCCACTCCGGCCTCGGGAACTCGACGAACCCCCGCCGCCCGTACCACGGCGCATTGAACACCACATCGCGAAACGTCGTAAGCGTCACCGCCCCGAAACCCTCCGACCGCGCCAGGCCGCACACCGCCTCCAGCAGCGCCGTGCCCACACCCCGCCGACCGTGCTCGCGGTGCACCGCCAACTGCTCCAGATGGGCGGCACCGTCCAACACACCCACCGCCGCCAACCCCCGCACCGGCTCGCCCGCCACCAGCACCCAGCGCGCCCCGCGCAGCACCTCCCGCGGGTCGTCCGGCGGCAGCACCAACCCAGCCTCGGCCAGCAGCCCATCAGCCGCCAGGCTCGCCTCCACCGCCGCATCCACATCGGCCGGCCGCAACGAGCGAACCCGCACCGCACCACGACCCGAACCCGCCACAGCCACAGCCTCCCGGCGACGACGCCACCCGACGCACCCATCCTCACCGGCCGCCACCCGCCGACGCGAGCCGATTACCCCGCGGCCCGCACCACGGCGGCCACGCCGCCCCTCACCGCCGCAGCCGCAGCGCCTTGGGAGTCGCGTGGAAACCGGCGCCGGCCAGCGCCGCATCCAACGGCGACCCGAACACCCCCGCGCCGTCGCAGCGCTCCACCGTCAGCGACGCCACACTCCCCGCGTGCACCAGCTCCGCCAGCGCCCGCGCCGCGCGCTCCAGCTCCGCGGCACCCGACCCGAACGTGACCGCCGAACGGCCACCCCGCTCCAGATACAGCGTCGGCACACCGCCGTCCAGCACCACCAGCGCACCCGCCTTGCGCCCCGGCCGCCCCGCCGACTCCGCCACCGCGGGCCACGGCAGCGCCGCACCGTAGACGTTGGCCGGATCCGCCGCCGCGAGCACCAGCGGAGCCTCGCCGCCGCCCGCCCCCGTACGCGCGTCCCCGCCTCCGAACGAACGCAGCCGATCCACCGCACCCGGCAGCGCGAACTGCGCCGCCCCCAGCCCCTCCACGAAATAGCCCCGCCGCGCACGCCCCGCATCCTCGAACCCCCGCAGCACCGGATACACCGCGCTGAAACCCCCAGCACCGCGCCCGCCCGACCGGCGATCGCCCCGCCGCACCTGCTCGGCCACCACGGACCCGCGCGTGACCACCCCGTAGCGGTCCAGCAGCGCACCCGCACCCGCCGCCGCCCGCCGCGTCGGATCCGGCTCCCGCTCCGGAAGCAGCCACCACCGCCCCGCCGCCGTCGGCGGACCCGTCCGGCTCGGCATCACCGCCCGGCGCGACCGGCTCCGATGCGCCGTACCACCCGCGCCCAGCAGCGCACGCAACCCGGCCAGAGAGTCGTTGCCGACCCGGCCCGCCCACACCAGATCCCACAACGCCGCCACGACCGCCGCATCCGACACCGCGGCCGCCCCCTCGGCCCGCACCACCCGATCGGCGACATCCCGGAAGAACAGCGCACCCCCCTCGCGCAGCGCCGCCACCACCGCCGCATGCACCCCCGACGCCCCCGCGTCCTCGACCGCCGGCTCCGGCAGCAGCACCTCCGCCTCATCGGCCGGCACCAGGCACACCCACCCGTCGTTGCCCGCCAGCGGACCCGCCCCCACCCACAGCACCTCGCCCGCATGCGTCAACCCGTCCAGCAGCGCCGGCGCATACCCCTCGACCCGCGCCGGCAGCACCAGCGACTCCAGCGCAGAAGCCGGCACCGGCGCCCCTCGCAACGACTCCACCGCCGCGAAAACGCCGTCCGCACCGCTCAACCGCCGCCCCGGCCCCACACGCTGCCACGCCGGCACGAACCGCCCCAACGCACGCTGCGGCACCGGCTCCACCTCGCGCCGCAACCGCGCCACCGACCGCCGCCGCAGCGCCCGCAGCACATCGGCATCACACCACTCCGCGCCCTGACCGCCCGGCCGGAACTCGCCCTCGACCACGCGCCCGCCGCCCGCCAACCGGCGCAGCACCTCCACCACGGCACCCCGGTCCACACCCAGCCGCGCCGCCGCCTCCCCCGCAGAAAACGGGCCGTGCGTCCGCGCATACCGCGACACCAGATCCCCCAGCGGATCGGCCACCGCAGCCGCGAACGCCTCAGCCGCCCCCTCGAACGCACCGCCGCCCGACCCCTCCGGCGCCGCCAACCACTCCGGCAGCTCCACACCCGCACCATCACGCAGCCGAGCGGCGTCCTCCACCGCCGCCCACCGCCACTCACCGCCCACACGCACCAGCACAGCCCGCCCGGCTTCACCCAGCTCCGCCAGCGACTCCGCCGAGACCCCCCGCTCGCCCGCCTCCGCCGCACTCAGCGGCCCCAACTCCCGCAGCAGATCCGCAGCCCCCTCGCGCCCCCACGCCGGATCCATCCGCCGCTCCGGCGCCAACCGCTGCAACCACGCCTCGTACTCCGCCACCGCCTCGCCATCCAGCAGCTCCCGCAGATCCGCCCGCCCCAGCAGATCCGCCAGCAACTGCGAATCCAGAGTCAGCGCCTGCGCCCGCAACTCCGCCGCCGGCGCATCCCCCTCATACAGAAACGCCGCCGTGTACCCCATCAGCAACGACTGCGCGAACGGCGACGCCCGCTGCGTCTCGACCTCCACCACCCGCACCCGACGCGCCCGCACATCGGCCATCAGCTCCGCCAAGGCGCCCACGTCGAACACATCACGCAGACACTCCCGCGCCGCCTCCGAAACGATCGGAAACGACCCGAACCGCCCCGCAACCGACAACAACTGCGCCGACCGCTGCCGCTGCTGCCACAACGGCATCCGCCGCCCCGGACGCCGCCGCGGCAGCAGCAGCGCCCGCGCCGCACACTCCCGGAACCGCGCCGCGAACAGCGCCGAGGAACCCAGCTCCGCCGCGACCGCGTCCTCGACCTCGTCCGGAGCCACCAGCAGCGACTCCGCCAACCCGCCCGGACCGCCGCGGCCCCGGCCCGGCCCGGCCCCACCGTCGTCCTCGACATCCGGCAACCGCACCACGATCCCGTCATCGCCGTGCACCACCTGCGCATCCACTCCATAGCGCTCGCGCAACCGCGCCCCCACCACCAGCGCCCAGGGCGCGTGCACCCGCGCACCCAGCGGCGAATGCACCACCGCCCGCCAATCACCCAACTCGTCGCGGAACCGCTCCACCACGATCGTCCGGTCGTCGGGCACCCACCCCGTCGACTCCGCCTGCTCATCCAGATAACCCACGAGATTGGCCGCCGCCCACGCGTCCAACCCCGCATCCCGCGCACGCTCCACCGCCGCCGGCTCCCCGAGCCCGCGCAACTCCCGCGCCAACCCGCCGATCGCCCGCCCCAACTCCGCCGGACGCCCCAACGCATCCGCCTTCCAGAACGGCAACCGCCCCGGACGCCCCGGAGCCGGCGACACCATCACCCGGTCCGCGGTGATCGACTCGATCCGCCACGCGCTCGCACCCAGCACGAACACATCGCCCACCCGCGACTCATAGACCATCTCCTCATCCAGCTCACCCACCCGCGACGGCCCCGAACCGCCCCCCGACGCCAGATGCACCGCATACATGCCCCGATCCGGAATCGTCCCGCCGCTGGTCACCGCCAGCCGCTGCGCACCCGGCCGCCCCCGCACCCGGCCGCCCGAACCCGACCCGCCGTCCTCGCGATCCCACACCAGCCGCGGCCGCAGCTCCGCGAACTCATCCGAGGGATAACGCCCCGAAAGCATGTCCAGCACCCCCGCCAGCGCCGAATCCGGCAGCGACGCGAACGGAGCCGCACGCCGCACCAGCGCACCCAGCCCCGCCACCTCCCACTCGTCCATCGCCGCCATCGCCACCACCTGCTGCGCCAGCACATCCAGCGGATTGCGCGGCATCCGCAGCTCCTCGATCAGCCCCCCGCGCATACGCTCGACCACCACCGACGCCGCCAGCAGATCCCCCCGGAACTTCGGAAACACCACCCCCCGCGACACCTCGCCCACACTGTGCCCCGCACGGCCCACACGCTGCAGCCCGCTGGCCACCGACGGCGGAGACTCCACCTGGACCACCAGATCCACCGCCCCCATGTCGATGCCCAGCTCCAGACTGGAGGTGGCCACCACGCACGGCAGGCGCCCCGCCTTCAGGTCCGCCTCGATGACCGCGCGCTCGCCCTTGGACACCGAACCGTGGTGCGCCCGCGCCACCACTCCCGCCTCGGCCCCATAGGTCTGCCCCGCCTCGGCCATCAGCTCCGCCGGAGACACCCGCGGCCCCGGCGAACCGCCCGGCACGGGGGAAGACGCGCCGGGCGGAGCACCGGAGCCCGCCGAACCTCCGGCGGCCGCGCGCCGCTCGTCGGCGAGCTCGTTCAACCGCGCACACAACCGCTCGGCCACCCGCCGCGAATTGCAGAACACGATCGAGGAGGAGTGCCGCTCCACCAGATCCAGCACCCGCTCCTCCACATGCGGCCAGATCGACGCGCGCGCCTTCGACGCGCGGTCGTCCGCCCGCGGCGCCGGGACCGACGCCTCCAACTCGGTCATGTCCTCGACGGGCACCACGATCCGCACATCCAGCGACGGCGTGTTCGGCGGCGCCACCACCGCGGCCGGACGCGGTCCGCCCAGAAACGCCGCCACCTCCTCCGGCGGACGCACCGTCGCCGACAGCCCGATCCGCTGCGCCGGAGCCGCCAGCAGCGCGTCCAGCCGCTCCAGGCTCAACGCCAGATGCGCGCCCCGCTTCGTGCCCGCCAGCGCGTGCACCTCGTCCACGATCACCGTCTCGACACCCGACAGCCCCGCCCGCGCCTGCGAGGTCAGCACCAGAAACAGCGACTCCGGCGTGGTGATCAGGATGTCGGGAGGGCGGGTGGCCAGCCTGCGCCGCTCGTCGGCCGGGGTGTCGCCGGTGCGCAGCCCCACCGACAACTCGGGGGCCGCGATCCCGGCCGACTCGGCGGCCCGCCGGATACCCGACAGCGGCGCCCGCAGGTTGCGCTCGATGTCGGCCGCCAGCGCCTTCAGCGGCGAGACGTACAGCACCCGGCACCGCCGCGCCCGCTCCTCGGGCACCGGCCGCCCGGCCAGGCCGTCCAGCGCCCACAGGAACGCCGAGAGCGTCTTGCCCGACCCGGTCGGAGCCACCACCAGCGTGTTCTCGCCGCGCGAGACGGCATCCCACGCGCCGGTCTGCGCCGGCGTGGGACCCGCGGGAAAGGCCTGCTCGAACCACGCGCGCGTGGCCCGCGAGAAGCGGCCCAGCGGGTCGCCGCCACCGGTTCCGGAGCCGCTGGTGCCGGGATCGCCTGCCGAGGACATGGCCCCAGTCTGCAACGCGCCTGTGACGAAACCGAGCAGGCCGCCGCCCGGCCGGGCCGCGCCCGTCCACAACCGCGTCTGCGGAGGTGACAGAGCCGCCGCGGCGGTCGATACTGGTGGTGATGAGACTTTCGCACTTTTGGGAGCGCATGCACGAGGAGTTCGGCGAGGCCTACGCCGAGAGCCTCGCCCGCGACCACGTCATCGAAGCGCTCGGCTCCCGCACGGTCGAACAGGCCCTCGCCGACGGCATCAGCGCCAAGGAGGTGTGGCGAGCCGTCTGCGACACCTTCGACCTGCCCGCCAACGCACGCTGAGAACACCGAGAACCCGGCGACGGGTCGGCGCGAGCGCCGCCGACCTGCACCGGAGAGGGAAACGCCGCCCCGCCCGCGGCAACCGCCCGCCGCCCCGGCCGACGCGCCCGGATCGCCGGGTACGGCGGGCGGTCGAACAGAGGTTCGGGTAGGCTTGCGATGTATCCGGGGCCGACGAGGTGCGGCGTGCCGTGCTCGCCGTTCGGCCTCCGGCGGACCACGACGCCCCTCGGTCGGGCGTCTGCGAGTGGACGCGCACCCGGCGGTCGGCCCGCGGCCGCCGCGCCCGTCCACAGGCGCACCACCGCGGTCGAGGTTTGTCCCCGCCGCCGCGTAGCGTCGCACCCAAGATGAACAAGAAGACGTCGACCCAACAGGGGTTCCCCGTGGCTGCTGCTGATCGAGAGAAGGCTCTCGAAACCGCGCTCGCACAGATCGAGCGCCAATTCGGCAAGGGCTCCGTCATGCGCCTCGGCGATGACGACCGCCCGCCGATCGAATCCATTCCCACCGGATCCATTTCCCTCGACGTCGCCCTTGGGATCGGCGGAATCCCGCGCGGCCGCATTGTGGAGGTATACGGACCGGAATCGTCGGGGAAGTGTCTCGTCGCCGACACCCGCGTGTGGACGGACCGCGGTCTGGAGACCGTTGAGGAGCTGTTCGAGCGCGCCGGGCAGCGCACCAGCTGCACCAGCAGGACCACCGACGTTCGTGAGCTGGGAATCCGCGCCGTCAACGAGCGCGGCGAACTCGAACCCGTCGCCGCACTCACCCACAACAACCGCAAGCCGGTCCTGCGCATCACCCTGGAGTCGGGGCGCCGCGTCTCGGTGACACACAACCACCCGCTGCGGGTGATGAACACCGACGGCTACATCGTCTGGCGCAAGGCCGGCGACCTCGCTCCCGGCGACACCGTCGTCTCCGCCCGGTTCGGGGCCAAGGAGGCGGCCTCGGGCGGCGGCCTGAGCGAGGACGAAGCCGTATTCCTCGGCTACCTCGTCGCCGAAGGAACCCTGGGCGAGAAGTACTCGCTGCGGTTCACCAACGGCAACCCGGAAGTCGGCGCCGAATTCAGCAGCCTCGCCCGCTGGCTGCTCGACACCGAAGTCCGCGAATACGCAGGCAGCAACTGCACCGAGTACATCATCTCGGGCAAGGCGACCCGCGAGCACGTGGCCGCGACCTACGGCCTCGACTACTGCGGTGCGGCCAAGAAGACCGTGCCCCACTGCGTCCGAACGGCGGGCGACAAGGCCCAGCGCGCGTTCCTCTCGGCGCTCTTCGAGGGAGACGGCTGGATCGACACCAGCTCCACCATCGGACTCGGCACGGCCTCCGAGGAACTCGCCCGCGACGTCCAACTGATGCTCTACGGGCTGGGCGTCCCGGCTTCCGTGTACGGCAAGTACAACGCCGACTACAAGCGCACCTACTGGAGCGTCATCGTCAACCCGACGGTCGCCCACCGCTTCCTCGAAGAGGTCGGATTCCGCTCCGAGCGCCGCGCCGCCCAGGTCGAGCGCAACTTCCGGCTGACCCTGCACAACGCCCGCCTGGAGAGCGTTCCGCACCTGAGCGGCCTGGTGCGCAGCCTGCGCGACGCCCTCGGCGGCGACCGCTACTTCGACGAGATCGCGGGCGACCTCTTCCGCACCGACATGGACCTCCCCTGCGACCGCGAGACCCTGCGCAACATCGTCCGCTGGGCCGAGGACCGCCCGCATCTGATCGGTCCGTCCGTCCAGCCGATTCTGGACTACCTGCGCTACCTCTCCAACGCGCCCTACACCTACGAGGCGGTCGCCGCCATCGAGGACGGCGGACTCCAGCCCACCTTCGACCTGATGCTGCCGGACACCCACAGCTTCCTGGCCGAGGGCATGCTTTCGCACAACACGAGTGTCGCGCTGCACGCCGTGGCGAATGCGCAAAAGTCCGGAGGGATCGCCGCATTCATCGACGCGGAGCACGCGCTCGACCCGGAATACGCGAAGAAGATCGGCGTCAACACCGACGATCTGCTGCTTTCCCAGCCCGACACCGGTGAGCAGGCCCTGGAAATCGCGGACATGCTGATCCGCTCCGGCGCGGTCACGATTCTGGTCGTCGACTCCGTGGCGGCCCTCGTCCCGCGCGCGGAGATCGAGGGCGAGATGGGCGACAGCCACGTCGGTCTCCAGGCCCGCCTGATGTCCCAGGCACTCCGAAAAATCGCGGGTGCATTGCACCAGACCGGAACCACGGCGATTTTCATTAATCAGCTGAGGGAGAAGGTCGGGGTAATGTTCGGATGCGCATCTTGGGATACTTGGGTGACGCTTTCCGACGGTTCTCGTGAGCGGATCGGAAAGATCGTCAATCAGAAGATGGATGTCGATGTACTTTCGTACGACCCAGAACTCGGAGAGATCGTTCCTCGGCGCATCACTAATTGGTTCGACAACGGCCGGACAGAAGAATTTCTGCACTTCAAGGTCGAGCGAGCAGGTGGCGGAAGGGGCCACGGTTACGCCCACATGGAGCTGACGCCGAACCACCTCGTGCGAACTCCAGGCGGTTGGCGCGAGGCCGGTGAGCTCATGGTGGGCGACCGAGTCATGCTGGCTCAACCTTACTATCTCAACGACACTCAAAAACAGGTCGTCCTGGGCTCGCTGCTCGGGGACGGCTGCCTTTCAGCGCCCGTGCGGAGGGATGCCGAGAGCGGTCGTTTCCGGATGGGACACGGTGCCAAGCAGGCGGATTACCTGAACTGGAAGGTCGCGATGCTGGAGAACATTCCTCATTCGCTGACCTCGAACACCAAGGGCGCTGTATTCGCTGACTTCACCCCGCTGGCGGAACTGGGCGAGCTTCGCCGGACGGTCTATGCCGGAGACGGTCAGAAGCATATAACGTGGGACTACCTGAAGAGCTTGACACCGCTTGCACTGGCCGTCTGGTACATGGATGATGGTTCATTCGCGCTGCGAACCGATGGACGCCAGGCCCGCACCGAGGGGGGAAGCGGGCGTGTCGAGATCTGCGTCGAAGCTATGAGTCCCGGATCGAGGCAGAGGATCGCCGACTACCTTCGCGATACCTTCGAATTCGATGTGAAGTTGCGTCCGCGAGGGGCGCGGAAGGTCTGGTACCTGACGTTCACCGCGGAATCGTCCAAGAAATTCCAAGAACTTATTGCGCCTTACGTGCATCCATCTATGGACTACAAACTCCTTCCGGGGTTCCGTGGGTATTTCGATATCGAGCCCGAGTTGTCCGAACCCGTCCTGCGACCCAGCCCAGCAGTTGTGCGGGATATCACCCCGAAGGCTCCGACCGCGGGGCGCGCGGGCCGCTATGACATCGAAGTGGAGGGCTCCCACAACTACTTCGCCGACGGGATCATGGTTCACAACAGCCCTGAGACCACCACCGGCGGGCGGGCGTTGAAGTTTTATTCATCGGTGCGGCTGGATGTGCGGCGGATCGAGACGTTGAAGGACGGGACCGACGCGGTCGGGAACCGGACTCGGGTCAAGGTCGTGAAGAACAAGGTGGCGCCGCCGTTCAAGCAGGCGGAGTTCGACATCCTCTACGGCGTCGGCATCTCCCGCGAGGGCGGGCTGATCGATCTCGGGGTGGAGCAGGGCGTCGTGCGCAAGTCGGGTGCCTGGTACACCTACGAGGGCACCCAGCTCGGGCAGGGTAAGGAGAACGCCCGCAACTTCCTGCGCGAGAACGTCGACATGGCCAACGAGATCGAGAAGAAGATCAAGGAGAAGCTGGGCGTGCCCGGTGCGGGCGACGACTCCGCGGAGTCCTCGGCGTCCGATGCCAAGGCGGCCGATTCCGCCAAGGGCGCGGGCGCGAAGGACGCCGGTGCCAAGGACGCCGCGGGCAAGGACACCGACGCCGCGGCCGCGCCGGCCAAGCGGGCGAGCAGGGCCAAGACCACCCCGCCGGCGGATGCCTGATCAGCACGAGGGGTTCGGCGACGCCGACTCCGGTTCCTGGGCGGGCGGGTCCGCTGACGGCGGGGATCCCGAGGCCAGGGCGCGCGGCATCTGCCTGCGCCTGCTGACCTCGGCCCCGCGCACGCGGGCCCAGCTCGCCCAGGCACTGCGGCGGCGGGGCGTCGACGACGACGTGGCCGAGTCGGTGCTGGGCCGCTTCAGCGAGGTCGGGCTGATCGACGACGCGGCGTTCGCCGACGCCTGGGTCGACTCCCGGCACGCTGGGCGGGGGTTGGGCCGCAAGGCGCTGGCGGCCGAGCTGCGGCGGCGCGGGGTGGACGAGGTCACGGTGCGCGACGCCGTCGAGGAGCTCAGCCCCGATCAGGAGGAGGAGACGGCGCGGCGGTTGGCGCGGCGCAAGCTGGCTTCCTCCCGCGGACTGGATGCGGCGGCGCGGGCGCGCCGTGCGCTGGCCATGCTGGCGCGGAAGGGGTACGCGGCCGGTCTGGCCTACCGCGTGGTCCGCGAGGAGTTGGAGGCCGAGGGCGCCGAGGTGGAGCTTCCCGATCCCGACATGGAGTAGTCGAACGGGTCCGGCGCTGCGGTGGTGGCGCCCCGAGTACGAGGTTCGGCGCGGCGGTCGGGCGGCGTGGCCGGATTGCGGCGTCTGCGCCCGGTGGATGGGTGGAGTGTGTGGTGGCACGGTTGCGCACGGTCGACCTGGCCCGGGAGGCGGGGATCTCGACGCAGCAGGTCCGCAACCACGAGGAGGAGGGCGTGCTGCCGCCCGTGCCGCGGACGGAGTCCGGCTACCGGGTCTACGATCGCGGGCATCTGCAGGCGCTGCTGGCCTACCGGGCGCTGGCCGCGGGATTCGGGCCGGAGCGGGCGCGCGCGATCATGCGTGCGGTTCACGCCGGCGACGAGCCGCTGGCCCTGCGGTCGGTCGATGCGGGACACGCGGAGGTCTACGAGCAGCGGGTGGCGGCCGATGCGGTGAGCGAGGCGGTGGCGGAGGCCGCTGCGTCCTACCTGGACGGGCGCCCGGAGCCGGGAGGTCCGGCGCTGCGGGTCGGCGAGTTGGCGGGCCTGCTGGGGGTGCGCACGTCGGCGCTGCGGGTGTGGGAGGCGGCGGGGCTGCTGGCGCCGGCGCGCGAGGCGGGCACCGGGTACCGCAGGTACGGTCCCGAGGCGGTGCGCGATGCTCGGATCATCCGCATGCTGCGGCAGGGCCGGTATTCCTTCGACCGTATCCGCCCGGTGCTCGATGAGCTGAGGCGGACGGGCGGTACGGGCGCGCTGCGTGAGGCGATCGCCGAGCGCCGGGCCTCCCACGACCGCCGGACCCGGGAGATGCTGCGGGGTGCGGGGCTGCTGCACGCCTTTCTCACCCGCGACGGCGGACCCGCGGCACCGCGGGAGGAGTGAGGGCGGCCCGTTCCCGGCGGGCGCGCCTGCGGGGAGCGGGCCGGGGGAGGGGTGGAGGTCAGCTGCTCGGGGTGATGGCCTGGTAGAGGATGTGCTCCTGCCACCGGCCGGCGATGCGCAGGTATTCCGGTGCCCTGCCGTAGGGGGTGAAGCCGTTGCTGAGCAGCACCCGCTGCGAGGCCGTGTTGTGGGGGAGGGTCTCGGCCTGGAGGCGGTGCAGGCCGAGGTCGGTGAACGCCATCCGGACGGTTTCGGCGACGGCCCGGGTGGCCAGGCCGCGGCCGTTGTGGGATTCGCTGACCCAGTAGCCGATGGCGGCGGATTGGAAGGCGCCGCGGTCGATCGAGTTCACGGTGACGCCTCCGGCGATCCGGTCGGCGTCGTCCAGGATCGCCAGCGGGACCATCCGGCCCGCCGCGTGTTCCCGCAACGCGTGCTGGAGGCGGGCGTGCTGGGTCTCGGTGGCGTAGTAGCTCTCGTCGCGCTCGGGTTCCCAGGGGGCGAGGAAGTCGCGGTTGCGCCGCACCAGCGCCGCCAGCTCGGGTGCGTCCGCAGAGGTGAACAGCCGTGTCGTGGGCATCGCGGACTCCCCCTCGCGTGTGGTGTTCGGGCGGCCGGGGAGGGTGCTGCGTCCTCCGGCCGCGCTGCGGCATCCGGGGTGAAGGGTAGCCGGGCGGCGGAGTGCGCGGCGGTGCCGATCACCGTCGAGGCGGGAGGAGCGGCCGGCCGACTGCGGGCACGGGTCGGGTGCGGCGGCGGCGCGGCTGCGCGGCTGGGCGGGAGGCGGGTCGGCCGCGGGCTCCGATGTGTCGGATCGGTGGTCGCGCCCTTTGCGGCGGGAGGGAAGTGCCGGGGCGGTGGCGGCACCCCGCGGCGCCGCCGAGGGCTGTGGCGGTGACGCGGGGCCGGAACCGCGTATTCCGCGCTGTCGAGAACCAGGGGGACTGTGACAGTGCGGCGGCAACGGTGAGGTTACGGACGGGCGCAGGCGGCCACAAGAGCCGGGTGTGCGCGCGGTCGGCCCGTGATTGCGGCGGGGCGGTGGCGCCTGGTGCAGAACCGGGGGTTCCGCCGTTGCGGCGCCGATCCCGTGTCCGGGGACGATGGGACATTTCCGCGCAAGGGCGTTTCATCCCCGTTCTTCGGGTCAGAAGGCCCTGTTTGCCTTGATGGCCGCGCGTGCGGTGGCATCGGGGCCGCAGATGTCCGGATGTGGCCATGGCGCCGATGCGGGGTTCGGGCAGGGGGAACCTGTGCCGCGGCGTTCGATGCAGCTCGTTCCCGTCCCGGTCGCGCCGGGGGTGTCCGTGCGGCCGCTTTCGGCGCCGAGCGCGACCGCACGGACACCCCCGACGTCGAAGCCGGACGAAGGGGCGGGTGATCGGGCGCGGGCGGAGTCCAGCGGCCCTTGATCAGGCGCGGCCCGCCTGTTCGTCGGCCCGGTGGCTGCCGGTCGCCTCGGCCTCTGCGGCCTTCTCCTTCTCTCCGTTCTCCCTGTTCACGCCGGCCGCGCCGGTCTGCTCCAGCGGCGGCAGCGGTTCGGCGACCAGGTCGGCGTCGGAGTCCTCCTCCGAGTCGGCGCCGCTCGTCCCGTCGTCTCCGCTCTCCGTCTCCGGGCGCTCCGGCGGTGCCTCGGTGACCAGTTCGATCGGCGGCACGTCGGGTGGGGTGAAGCCGAAGACCTCGCCGTAGAAGGCGAGTTCGGCCTCAAGGGCCCGCTGCTGGTTGGCCGCCGAGCGCAGCCCGTGGCCCTCGCCCTCGAATTCCAGCAGCGCGTGCGGGATCGCGCGTTCGGCCAGGCCCGCCGCGAGCGCGCGCGCCTGGTCGCGCGGGACCACGGGGTCGTCGGTGCCCTGCAGGAGCAGGACGGGTGCGTTCATCTCGGCGGTGCGGTTGATGGGCGAGCGTTCGCGGTAGGTGGCGGCGTAGCCCGGCAGGGGGCCGATCAGCCCGTCCAGGTAGCGCGACTCGAAGTCGTGGGTCTCGGCGGCCAGCCGCAGCAGGTCGGTCACCCCCCAGGAGGAGGTGCCGCAGGCGAAGGTGTCGCCGCAGAGCGCGAGGAGGGTGGTGAGGCCGCCGGCGCTGCCGCCGCGCACGGCCAGGCGCGCGGGGTCGGCGGAGCCTTCCTCGACCAGGGCCCGGGCGGCGGCGGTGGCGTCCTCGACGTCGACGATGCCCCACTGCTCGTGCAGGCGTTCGCGGTAGGTGCGTCCGAAGCCGATCGAACCGCCGTAGTTGACGTCCACGATGCCGATCCCGCGGCTGGTGAAGTAGGCCTTGGCGAGGTCGAGCGAGGTGAGCGCCTTGGCGACGGGCCCGCCGTGCACCCACACGACATAGGGCGCAGGGCCCTCGCCGGTGGCCGCGGGGTTGGCGGGCGGGTAGACGGCGGCGTGCACGGTGCCGCCGTAGCGCCCGCTGAAGGTGGTGCTGCGCGGGGTGGGCAGGTAGCCGGGTTCGGGCGGGTCGTCGAGGGCGCGGCGCAGGACCTCGATGCGGCCGGTCGCGGGGTCGAGCCGGACCAGGCTCTGGGGGGTGTGGGTTCCTGCGGCCAGGCCGACGACGGTGCGTCCGTCGCTGCTGAGGGTCTGCCAGCTCTCCAGGCCCGTGTCCAAGGGGGTGAGTTCGGCGGTGCCGGGGTCGTAGACGCCGGGGGTGAGGTCGGCGTGGCCGTGCAGGGCGACGATGCGGCCGTCGTCGAGCCGCCGGTAGGGCTGCAGGCCCAGGGAGAAGCCGTGGGTGAACTCTTCCTCGGCGGGGTAGAGCGCGGCGGCCGGTCCGGTCAGTCCGATCTCGTAGAGGTTCCACCACCCCGACCAGTCGGAGAGGAACACGACGGTGTTGTCGTCGCGCCAGAGGGGGGAGAGCACCGACTCGGCGACGCCGCCCTTGAGGGTGTAGGCGTGGGTGACGGCGCGGCCTGCGCCGTCTGCGGCGTCTTCGAGCGTGCCGACGCGCAGTTCGGTGCCGTCCCAGGGCATGCGGGGGTGGTTCCAGGCGATCCAGGCGAGGTGCCGCCCGTCGGGTGCGGGGGTGGGGGCGGCGTAGAAGTCGGCGCCGGTGACCAGTTCGGTGACGGCGCCGGGGTCGTGGGCGGCGCGGCCCGACAGCGGCAGGGACACGATCGACCGGGTGGGGCGCCGCGCGTCGGCGTCGGGGCCGCCGTCGCCGCCGGGGGCGGGGTGGCGCTCCTGGACGCAGATGATGCTCTTGCCGTCGGGGCCGAGGGCGAGGTCGGCGTAGCGCAGGCCGCAGGGGGCCTCGGGTTCGGGGCTGATGGGCACGGGCGCGGCGGCGCCCTTCTCCAGCAGGTAGAGCCGCTGGTCGGCGCGGTTGGCGAAGACGATGCCGTACCGGGTGAGGGCCTTGTCGTCGCGGCGCGGTACGGGCAGGTAGGAGCGTCCGCCGTACTCGTGGACGCGGGTGCGCACGTCCCATGCCGGGCCGAGGAGCTCGGTGACCGCGCCTTCGGCGTCGCGGTGCATGACGGTGGTGCGTCCGCCCTCCTCGGGGCGGGACTCCTCCCACCAGATCTCCTCGCCCGCGACGCTGGGGTGGCCCAGCCGTCGTTCTCCTCGGGCGACGTCGCTCGCAGTGATCGGCGATGGCCAGGCGCCGTAGGGGGCCGTCACGCGGTCGGTCATGTGGAAACTTCGCACTCGGATGGCTGGATGGATGACATGTCGACCTTAGTGGTATACGGCCGTGTGTGCAGTAGGTCGGAGAGGGTGTGCCGCGGGCGGCGGTGCGGGTACGGGGCGGAGCGGGGTATCGCCGGGCAGGCGCTGCGGGCTGCCGGAACAGCGCATTCGTTCCCTAGTTGTAATCCGGCGGGCGCGACGGTGTATCACCGCCGTGTCTATAGTCCAGCCAGTGTTCAAGGCCGGTGATCACGCTAGACACGTCAAGGGCTCGCGCCGGTGCTACAGCACCGCCGCAGCGCACTCTTCAAGGAGGACTCGCGCAATGAGGACGGGACTCAGGACCGGGCGACTGGCGGGCGTCACCGCGGCCGCCGCCGCAGGGGTCATCGCGCTCGCGGGCTGCGGGGTCGGCGACGCCGGCGCCGGCGGTGAGCTGACCATGGCCACGGGCAGCACCGGCGGTACCTACTACCCCCTCGGCGCCGAGCTGGCCAAGATCTGGTCGGACAACATCGAGGGCGTCAACGTCAGCACCCAGTCCAGCGGGGCGTCGGTGGAGAACATGCGCCTGCTCGACCAGGGCGAGAACGAGCTGATCATGGCGGTCAACGGGGTGGCGGCCAGCGCGGTCCAGGGCCAGGCGGACTTCAAGGAGGAGCCGCTGTCCAATCCCGGCGAGGTCCGCATGCTGGGCAACGTCTATCCCGAGGTCATGCAGATCGTCGCCACCCAGGAGTCCGGCATCGAGACGATCGAGGACCTCGAGGGCAAGCGCGTGGACATCGGCCCGCCCGGAAGCGGCACGGCCGTGGCCGCCGAGCAGATCCTCGAGGCCTACGGGATGAGCCTGGAGGACATCGAGGTCTTCAACAGCACGTTCGAGGACGCGGCCTCCAAGCTCAGCGACGGCCAGACCGACGCCGCCTTCGCGATCCTCGCGCTGCCGGCGGGCAGCATCGAGCAGGTCGCCACCACCACCGACGTGCGGCTGGTCGACATCACCGGCGACGGTCTGGAGCAGCTGACCTCCGACAACCCGAGCTACAGCCCGCTGACGATCGAGGCGGGCACCTACAGCGGCCAGGAGGAGCCGGCCGAGACGGTCACCAACTGGGCGACGCTCTACACCACGGCCGACCTGGGCGAGGACACGGCGTACAACCTGGTGAAGGAGATGTACGAGCGTGCCGGGAAGATCGGACACGACGTCGGCAGCCAGATCAAGCTGGAGACCGCGCTCGAGGGCCAGGGCCCGATCGAGCTCCACCCGGGTGCGCGGCGCTACTACGAGGAGGAGGGCGTCCTCGGGTAGCGCTCGGGCACCCCAGCAGCAGCGGTCGACGGCGGCGCGCGGGCCGGTCCTCGTGCGCCGCCGCGTGCTGCGCGCGGGCGGGGCCGTGCTGGCCGCGGGGCTGGTGGGTGCCGCCGCCGCGGGCGCACCGCCGGCGGGCCGGCGGCTGCGGCTGGTGATAACCGACGCCGAGCGGGGCCGCGTGGTGGTGTCCCAGCCGGTGGCCGTGGGCGAGCATCTGACGCTGCGCTACACCCATTCGGTGAGCAAGCGGCCGGTGGAGGAGGAGTTCTCGATCGCCGCGCCCGGTCGGCTGGCCATGGAGGAGATGCGTTTCGACACCTTCGGGGCGAACCTGCCGGTGGGGCCGGAGCACATCGGTGCGACGACCACCACGTTCCTGCGCGGGAAGGACGGCTACCGGGTGCTGCACCACGGGCGGGTGCTGGGCGAGGTGCAGTTGATGGTCAACAGCCGCCGGTCGGGGCAGGTGCTGCTGCTGCCGGGCGGGCGGCGGGTGCGGCTGCTGGACGTCGCCGAGTACGGCACTCGGCTGAAGTGGAGCGTGGAGGGCGGGCCGGGGGCCTGGCCCTGACGGCGGCGGGCGCTGCCCTGCGCACCGCGCCGCACGACGGATGAGAAGGGGATTGGCGATGACGAGCGACTCGCGGTCGGCGGCACCGCCGGGTGAGGGACCCGACTTCAGCGACATCGAGGCGCAGAAGGAGGTCGCCGAGCTCGAGCAGTACAACGTCGCCGCGGAGACGGCGGGCACCCGCCGCGACGTGCGCGCGCTGTGGCGGTGGGTGATCTTCGGTGTGGGGCTGGCGCTGAGCCTGTTCCATCTCTACACCGGCTACTTCGGCACTCTGCCGGGGCTGCAGCAGCGCTCGTTCCACCTTGCGCTGGGGCTGGGCATGGTGTTCCTGCTCTACCCGTACACCCCCCAGGAGACCCGCCGCCAGCAGTGGTACGGCTGGGCGCTGACCGCCGGCGGGATCGGCATCGTCGTCTACACGATCGTCGAGGGCATCGCCGAGTGGTACGTCCTGGCGCCGGCGGTGGCGATCCTGGGGCTGGTGCAGGCGGCGCGGTATGTGCCGCTGCGGCCGCTGGGGATCCCGGCGGCCGACGTCGTGCTCGCGCTGCTGGGCATCGGCTCGGGGCTGTACCTGTTCGTGTTCTACGAGGACATCGTGCGCACCCAGGGGGTCATCGACCCCGCGCATGTGGCGGTGGGCACGGTGGGGACCCTGCTGGTGCTGGTGGCGGCGCAGCGGACGCTGGGCGCGGCGCTGGTGCTGCTGGCCTCGCTGATGGTGGCCTACGCCTTCTTCGGCCCGATTCTGCCCGGGTTCCTGCACCACTCCGGCTACACGATCGACCGGATCGTCACCGAGCTGTTCCTGGGAACCGAGGGCGTGTTCGGCACGCCGCTGGCGATCTCCTCGACGTTCATCTTCCTGTTCCTGATCTTCGCGGCGATGCTGACCCGCACGGGGATGGAGCGCTTCTTCACCGACCTGGCACTGGGGCTGACCGGCGGCGCCACGGGCGGCACGGCCAAGGTCGGGGTGGTCACCAGCGCGTTCTCGGGCACGATCACCGGAAGCTCGGTGGCCAACACCGTCAGCAACGGCGCCTTCACCATCCCGATGATGAAGCGGTCGGGTTATCCGGCCAACTACGCCGGCGCGGTCGAGGCGGCGTCCTCCACGGGCGGGCAGATCGCGCCGCCGATCATGGGGGCGGCGGCCTTCATCATGATCGAGTTCACCGGGATCCCCTACCTGCAGATCATCCAGGCGGCGATCATCCCGGCGGTGCTGTTCTTCGTGGCTCAGTTCGTGGTGGTGCACTACGACGCCAAGCGGATGGGCATCCGGGGGATGCCGCGCAGCGTGCTGCCGAATGTGCGGCTGCTGCTGGCCACGCGCGGCTACCTGCTGGTGCCCATCATCGGGCTGTTCGCGCTGCTGTCGGTGGGCTACTCGCCGATCTATTCGGCGATGGGCGCGATCGGGCTCACCGTCGCGGTCAACCTGCTGACGCAGATCGTCATGTTCGCGCTGCGGCGCTGGCGCGGCATGGAGGACAGGCTGACGCTGTGGAGCCTGCTGGACGGGCTGGTCGACGCCGCCCGGGTGGCGCTGCCGATCATCGTGGCGTGTGCGGCCGCGGGCATCATCGCGGGCGTCATCACCCTGACCGGGCTGGGCCAGAAGCTCAGCGACGGCCTGGTGGGCGTGGCCCGGGACTTCCTGGCGCCGGCACTGCAGGCGGTCACCTTCGAGACGGTCGACCCCACCACCGGGCTGCTGGTGTGCACGCTGGTGCTGACGATGCTGGCGTGCCTGATCCTGGGCATCGGGGTGCCGACCACGGCGAACTACGTCATCACCGCGACTCTGGCGGCGCCGGCGATCATGGCGATCCTGGAGCCGGGGGTTCCGCAGAACTCCGTCGCGGTGCTGCTGATGGCGCACATGTTCGTGTACTACTTCGGTGTCCTGGCCGACATCACCCCGCCGGTGTGCCTGGCGGCGTATGCGGCCACGGGCATCTCCGGCGGCAACCCGATCATGACGGGCGTGCATTCGGTGCGGATCGCGGTGTCGGGGTTCCTGGTGCCCTACATGTTCGTGTTCTCGCCGCAGCTGCTGCTGCAGGACGTGACGTGGCTGACGGGCACGTGGGCGGTGGCGACCGCGCTGCTGGGCATCTGGCTGGTGGGCGTCGCGGTCGTGGGCTACATGCGCACGCGGCTGCACTGGTCGCTGCGCCTGCTCGTGGCGGCGGCCGGGCTGGCGATGCTGCACGCCGGCTGGGAGAGCGACGTGTTCGGGCTGGTGGCCGGTGCGGCGGTGCTGGCCTGGCAGTACCGGCCGGGCCGGGGCTCGGGTCAGGAGCGCCGCGAGGCCCCGGCGGTGCCGTAGTCCGGCGGGCCGCCGCCTCGGCCGAGGAGGGGGCGGCGGCCGTTGACCTCGACTATGGTTGAGGTTGCAGGATCGGGTCATGGCATCGACACCGCAGTCACCGATCATGTTCCGCAACACGATGCGGGTGGAACCCGGACACCGGGAGGGCTTCCGCGCCGCGGTCGAGCGGGCGGCGGCCTTCACCGAGCGGCACGCGCCGCAGCTCATGGTGGAGGTCTACTTCGACGAGGACCGCTCGCTGGCCTACAGCTTCCAGCTCTACCCGGACTCCGCGGCCGTGCTGGAGCACTGGCGGATCTCCGATCCCCACATCCGCGAGGTCATGGAGTACAGCACCGTGCTGGGACTGGACGTCTACGGCGAACCGGATGCGGCCGTGCGCGAGGGGCTGGACTCCTTCTCCCGGGAGTCGGGGGCGCCCGTGGCGTTCCATCCGCGCGTCGCCGGCTTCACCCGCTCGGCGCCCGCGCCGGCGCGCTGAGCGCCGCCGGGCCCGCACCGCCCGTCCCGGCCCGCGTCGCGAGGGCCGGGCGGCCGCCTTTTCCACGCCTTCGCCGGGGCGGACGGCGCAAGGCGGCACAGGCACTAGCCTGGGAGCCGTGAGCCAGAGTCGTACCTACCAAGTGCGGACCTACGGCTGCCAGATGAACGTCCACGACTCCGAGCGCCTCTCCGGTCTGCTGGAGGACGCGGGCTACGAGCGCGCAGCCGAGGACACCACCGCAGACGTCGTCGTATTCAACACCTGCGCGGTCCGGGAGAACGCGGACAACCGCCTCTACGGCAACCTCGGGCACCTGCGCCCGGTCAAGGACGCCCATCCCGGCATGCAGATCGCCGTGGGCGGGTGCCTGGCCCAGAAGGACCGCGGCGAGATCGTGCGCCGCGCGCCGTGGGTGGACGTGGTCTTCGGGACGCACAACATCGGCTCACTCCCGGTGCTGCTGGAGCGCGCCCGGGTGCAGCGCGAGGCGCAGGTCGAGATCGAGGAGTCGCTGGAGACCTTCCCCTCCACCCTGCCCAGCCGCCGCGAGTCGGCCTATGCCGCCTGGGTGTCGGTGTCGGTGGGCTGCAACAACACCTGCACGTTCTGCATCGTCCCGGCGCTGCGCGGCAAGGAGAAGGACCGCCGCCCCGGCGATGTGCTGGCCGAGGTGCGGGCGCTGGTCGGCGAGGGCGTCGCCGAGGTCACCCTGCTGGGGCAGAACGTCAACGCCTACGGCAGCGAGTTCGGCGACCGGCAGGCGTTCTCCAAGCTGCTGCGGGCCTGCGGCGAGATCGACGGGCTGGAGCGCGTGCGGTTCACCTCGCCGCACCCGCGCGACTTCACCGACGACGTCATCGAGGCGATGGCCGAGACCCCCAACGTGATGCCGCAGCTGCACATGCCGCTGCAGTCGGGCTCCAGCCGGGTGCTCAAGGCGATGCGGCGGTCCTACCGCCAGGAGCGCTTCCTGGGGATCGTGCGCCGGGTGCGCGAGGCCATGCCCGAAGCCGCGATCACCACCGACATCATCGTGGGCTTCCCCGGCGAGACCGAGGAGGACTTCGAGGAGACCCTGCACGTGGTGCGCGAGGCCCGCTTCGCCGCCGCGTTCACCTTCCAGTACTCCAAGCGGCCGGGCACCCCCGCCGCGGAGATGGAGGGCCAGCTGCCCAAGGAGGTCGTGCAGGAGCGCTACGAGCGGCTGGTGGCCCTGCAGGAGTCCATCTCGGCCGAAGAGAACCGCAAGCTCGTGGGCCGCGAGGTCGAGTTGCTGGTGGCCGAGGGCGAGGGCCGCAAGGACGGCGAGCGGCGCCGGCTGTCGGGGCGGGCGCCCGACAACCGGCTGGTGCACTTCGCCGTCGACGACGACACCGCCGCGGGCCTGCGTCCGGGCGACTTCGCCACCGTCGAGGTCACCTACGCCGCGCCGCACCACCTGGTGGCCGACTCCGGGGTGCGCGCGGTGCGGCGCACGCGTGCGGGCGATGCCTGGGCGGCGCGCAACGGCCGCGAGCCCGCCCAGCCGGGGGTGCTGCTGGGCATGCCCACGGTCGGCGCGCCCGAGGCGCAGCCGGCCGCCTCCGGGGGCTGCGGGATCGGCTGAGGCCCCGGCGGGCGGCCGCGGCGGGTCCGGGGCCGCCCGCCGGGTGCGCTCACTCCCCCTGGTTCAGCCGCAGCGGCAGCCGCGCGAGTCGGCGCATGCCCGGCCGCGGCATCCACTCCAGCTCGTCGGCTGCCGTGCCCAGTTCCAGGCGGGGGTAGCGCTCGAACAGGCGGGTGAACGCCACCTCCCCCTCCTGGCGGGCCAGGGCCGCGCCCAGGCAGTAGTGCACGCCGTGGCCGAACCCGGTGTGCTGCTCGCCGCGGGTCTCGTAGGTGCGGGTGATGTCGAGGCGGTCGGGGTCGGGGAAGCGGCGCGGGTCGCGGTTGGCGCCGACGATCATCGCCATGACCGGTTCGCCGCGCCGGATGAGCTGCCCGCCGAGCTCGATGTCCTCGGTGGCCCAGCGCGCCCGGGTGGCGAGGATGGGGCCGCACCAGCGCATCAGCTCGTGCACGGCCCGCGGCGCCAGATCGGCGTCGCCGCGCAGCAGCGCGAGTTGGTCGGGGTGGGTGAGCAGGGCCGCGGTCCCGTTGCCGATGAGGTTGGCGGTGGTCTCGTGGCCGGCGATCACCAGGGTGAGCACCATGGTGATGAGTTCTTTCTCGGTGAGCCGGTCGCCGTCCTCCTCGCGGACGGCGATGAGGGCGTCGATCAGGTCGTCGCCGGGAGCCTCGCGCCGGCGCGCGATCAGCTCGCGGATGTGCTCGACCATCTCGACGGTGGCGTCGCGCATCCGCTCCGGCGACTCCATGCGGACCAGGTCGGCGCCCCACCGGCGCCACAGCGGCCGGTCCTGCTCGGGCACCCCGACCATCTCGCAGATGACCGTGATGGGCAGCGGGTAGGCGAAGTGCTCGATGAGATCGACGGTGCCGTCCTCGCCGGCGCGGGCGGGCAGGGTGTCGAGGAGCCCGGAGGCGATCTCCTCGACGCGGGGGCGGAGCCGGTTGACGCGGCGCACCGTGAACGCGCGCGAGACCAGTTTGCGCAGCCGGGTGTGGTCGGGCGGGTCGGTGTCGAGGATGCTGTCGGCGAGGTAGCCGACGTAGTCCTCGGGCATGCCCAGCCGGACGAGCATGTCGGCGCGCTTGTCGGTGTCGATGCCCGGTACGGAGCGCGGGTCGTTGGCGAAGCGCGGGTCGTCCAGGACCGCGCGCACGTCGTCGTGGCGGGTGAGGATCCACATCGCGGACCCGTCGAGGTTGCGCGTGCGCGCCACGGGCCGTTCCTCGCGGAGCCGGCCGAACCCGGTGTAGGGGTCGAGGCTCAGCGCGGGGTCCATGAAGTCGACGTCGGGTGAGTCGGGTGCGGAGCCGTCGCGGGTGGAGGCGGTCACGGCTGGGCCCTCCTTCGGGCGTCAGGTCTGCTTCTGGTTGGCGATCTCTTCGCGGATGCGGGTGAGCAGCCGCTCGAACAGGGCGACGATGCGGGGGGCGGCCGCGCGGGCGCGGTCGGGGTCGTCGCCGGGCGCTTCCAGGGAGGCGCCGATGATGTGGGCGAGCATGTCGGCGTCGGCCGCGACGCGGTGCAGGGGGTCGCTGCGCAGGGACTCGGTCGCCGGTTCGGTGGCGATGTAGCCGAAGAAGATGCGGAAGTAGGCGTGCATCTGCAGTTCCAGCGGCGCGTCGGCGCGCAGGATGCCGTGGTCGTGCAGCGTCTGGAAGTACTCGGTCATCAGGGTGATCCGGGCCTGCATGAAGTCGCCGAGGTCGCGGACGCCGCTGCTGGTCAGGGAGCCGAGGGTTTCGCTGTCGCCCAAGAGCATGGCTCGGGCGATGGGGTCCTCGGCGACCATGTGGTAGTTGGTGCGCGCGAGCGCGCTGGGGCGCACCTGCTCGGGGTCGTCGCGGAAGGCGCGGATGAGGCGTTCCACCATGGCCGCCTGGACGCGCAGCAGCACGGTGAGAAACAGCAGCTCCTTGGTGTGGAAGTGCAGATAGACCGTGCCCTTGCCGATGCCGGCGCGCTTGGCGACGTCCTCGACGGTGACGCGGCGGTAGCCCCAGGAGACGAGGAGTTCGGCGGCGGCGTCGAGGATGCGTTCGGCGCGGGCGTCGCGCTCGGCGTCGTCGGTGTGCGGGGAGGTCGCGGGAGGGTCGGGCAGGGGCACGGGCTTGCTGCTCCTGGTGGTCGGGGACACTGTTCTGACTGTTTGACCGGATTAGGCATCTGGTCAAACGGTCATGGTTCGACGGTAGCACCGGCTGCCCGCGGCGCAAGGCCCTGCCGGTGCTAGGAATCCGCAAAGAGCCGCCGCGGGCGCGATAGCCTCGCCCCTGTGCTGATCTCCGCGGCCGTGTGCCCCCATCCGCCGCTGCTTGTGCCGCAGGTCGCGCAGGGGGCCGCCGCCGAGCTCGACGGGCTGCGCGCGGCCTGCGACCGGGTGCTGGCGGGGCTGGCCGCAACAGGTCCCGACGCGATCGCGGTCGTGGGGTGCGGGGACGCCGACCGGACGCATGGCCCCGGCGCCGCCGGTGGTCTGGACGGCTACGGCGTCGCGGTGCGCGTGGGGGAGGGGCCGCCCGAGCTTCCCCTGTCGCTGACGGTGGGGCGGTGGCTGTGCGAGCGCTCGGGGCTGCGGCCCAACCGCTACGTCGAGGTGGATCCGCAGGCCGGGCCGGGGCGGTGCGGCGAGCGCGGCGCGGCTCTGGCCGCTTCCGCGGGCCGGGTCGCGCTGCTGGTCATGGGCGACGGCAGCGCCCGCCGCGGCGAGCACGCGCCCGGGCCCGCCGACGAGCGCGCCCCCGGGTTCGATGCGGCGGTGGCCGAGGCGCTGGCCGCGGCCGACACCGCGGCGCTGGAGCGGGTGGATCCCGCCCTGGCCGTGGAGCTGATGGCGGGCGGCCGGGCGGCCTGGCAGGTGCTCGCGGGGGCGGCCAAGGGCGCCGGGCTGCGCGGTGAGCTGCTCGCCCACGAGGCGCCCTACGGCGTGGGCTATTTCGCGGCGCTGTGGCGGTGACCGGGCGGGGAGGCCGCGGTCAGGCCGCCTCGTCGGGTTCGACCGCGGCGAAGCGCGCGCCGAAGGGGTCGGACAGCACGCACCAGCGGCCGTAGGGGGAGTCGGCGGCGGGCCGGAGGACCCGGCCGCCCGCGCTGCGCGTGTACTCGGCCGCGGCGTCGGCGCTGCGCACCGCGAAGTAGGTGAGCCAGGCGGCGTGGTCTCGGCGGGGGCGGTCGTCGTCGCCGTAGACCCCCAGCACCGGGGAGCCCCCGCTGTAGAGGGTGACGAAGTCGAAGCCATCCACCCGCTCGGGCTCGCAGCCGAAGACCCGGACCAAAAACGCGGTGGTCGCGCGGATATCGGCGCTGGCGACCTCCGTCCACACCGGAGCCCCGGGGCCGGAGGCCTCGCAGCCGCGCAGGGTGTCCGGCTGCCACAGGCCCAGCGCCGCGCCCGTGGGGTCGCGGGCCAGGGCCATGGCGCCGAGGTCGCCGATGTCCTGGCGGGCCGCCAGCAGGCGCCCGCCGGCCTCGGTGAGGGTGCGCAGGGCGGTGTCGAGGTCGCGGGTGGACAGGAAGACCGTCCAGGCGGCGGGCTCGGCGGGGTCGGTGTCGGTGCCCCACTGCTCGCTGAGGCCGGCGACCCGGCGCGGGCCGAGGCGCGCCAGGGTGTAGGGGCGGTCGTCGAACTCCCACCCGAACAGCCCGCCGTAGAACTCCTTGGCGCGGCCCAGCTCGGGCACCGAGATCTCCATCCAGCAGGGGGCGCCCGCCGGGTACTCCACCGCAGTCGTCATGGCGGGTTCGTACCCGTGTTCGCAAACCCGCATTCGCCGCTCGGCTCCCCGGGGGCGCCGGGGACCCGAGCGGGGCGTGCTCAGCCGGTGCGGGCGGCCGCCTGGGCGGTGCGGACCAGCTCCAGTGCTCGCTCGACCAGCTCGGGGTCGTCGTGGTCGAGCCAGTGCACGCGCGGATCGCGGCGGAACCAGGACTCCTGGCGGCGGGCGAAGCGGCGGGTGGCGCGCACGGTCTCGGCGCGAGCCGCCTCCTCGTCGTACTCGCCCGCGAGGAAGCGCAGCACCTGGGCGTAGCCCAGGGCGCGCGAGGCGGTGCGTCCCTCGGCGAGCCCCTGCGCGCGCAGGGCCCGCACCTCCTCGACCAGCCCGGCGCGCCACATCCGGTCCACCCGGTCCTCGATGCGGGCGTCCAGGCGAGGACGCGGTACGTGCACCCCGATCTGCACGCACGGGTAGCGCGAGGTGTGCTCGGGCAGCGTCGCGGTGAAGGGGCGTCCGGTCAGTTCGATGACCTCCAGCGCGCGTACGATGCGCCGGCCGTTGCCGGGCAGGATGGCCCCGGCCGCCCGCGGGTCGCGCTCTGCCAGGCGCTCATGCAGAGGGGCGGGGCCGCGTTCGGCCAGTTCGGCCTCCAGCCGGGCGCGGACGGCGGGATCGGTCCCGGGGAAGTCGAGCTCGTCCAGCGCCGCGCGCACGTACAGGCCCGACCCGCCCACCAGGACGGGCGCCGCGCCGCGGCGGCGCAGGCCGTCGATGCGGGCGCGCGCCAGCTCCTGGTACTCGGCGACGTTGGCGGTGCGGGTGACGTCCCAGATGTCGAGCAGATGGTGGACGACGCCGCGGCGCTCCTGCGGGGTGAGCTTGGCGGTGCCGATGTCCATGCCGCGGTAGAGCTGCATGGAGTCGGCGTTGACGACCTCGGCGCCGCCGGAGGCGGCCCCCAGCCGCAGCGCCAGTTCCACGGCGAGGTCGGATTTCCCGGCGGCGGTGGCCCCGACCACGGCGATCACCGGGGGATACGCGCCGTCCTGCCGCCCGTCCACGGATCCGCCTCCTCGTGTGCCGCTGCCGTGCCGTGGCCGCCGGACGCGCCGGCGCCGTGGTTCCAGTGTGGCAGCGGCGGCGGCCCGCGGGTGCCGGTGCCCTGCGCCGGACCGGCCGGCCCGCGGCGGCCGGCGGGACGGAGTCCGCGCCGTTCAGCGGCACCGGCGGCCGGTGGCACCGGCTTAGGATGAGGCCCATGCGATTCGCCAAAGGGCACGGCACCGAGAACGACTTCGTGATCCTCCCCGACCCCGACGGCGCGTTGGACCTGCGCCCGGCCGCGGTGGCCGCACTGTGCGACCGCCGCGCCGGCATCGGGGCCGACGGGGTGCTGCGCGTGGTGCGCACAGCGGCCCTGGGCGAGACGCTGACCGGGCCCGCGGCCTCGGCGGCCGACTGCGAATGGTTCATGGACTACCGCAACGCCGACGGCAGCGTCGCCGAGATGTGCGGCAACGGCGTGCGGGTCTTCGCCCGCTACCTGGCCGACCGCGGCCTGGTCTCCGGCAAGGAGCTGGCGGTGGGCACCCGGGCCGGTGCGCGCCGCGTCGTGCTGGAGGACGACGGCGACGTCACGGTGGACATGGGCCGTCCCGAACTGCTGGGCGAGGGCAGCGCGGAGCTGGCCGACGGCAGGGTCGAGGGGACCCGCGTGTGGGTGGGCAACCCGCACCTGGCCTGCCGGGTGGATCGCAGCCCCGCGGAGGTGGATCTGAGCGGCCGCCCGCGCTTGGACCCGGCGCAGTTCCCCGACGGAGCCAACGTCGAGGTGTTCGCCGCGGCCGCGCCCGGGACGCTGGAGATGCGCGTCAACGAGCGCGGTTCGGGCGAGACGCGCTCCTGCGGCACCGGCATCGTCGCGGTCGCGGCGGCGGCGACTCCGCCCGGCGAGGGCGCCACCTGGCGGGTGCGCGTGCCCGGCGGCGAGTGCATCGTCTTCCTCGACGCCGAGGGCGCCCGCCTCCGCGGCCCCGCGGCCCTCGTCGCCGAGGGCGAGGTGCTGATGGGGCTGGGCGGCTGACCCCGGCCGCCCAGCCGAGCACACCCGCTCGCGGGCGCGCGGCCGCTACCCGGGATCGGTGCGGTGGGCCAGCGCTAGGTGGTTGTCGACCGTGTAGTACAGGCGCACGCGGGTGCGGCCCAGTTCGGGATGGTCCAGGCGGGTGGGCGCATAGACGTGCGCCTTCTTCCGGTCGGCGAGGTCGCCGCCGATCCGGCCCAGGGGCACGGCCGGCTCGTCCGGGCCCGGCAGCAGCCGCAGGTCCCAGATGCCGTCGTCGCCGGTGCGTCGCACGGTGTGGGGCACCTGGGCGTGGAAGCGGTTCGGATCGTCCGGGTCGGGTAGGGCCTCGACGTCGAAGGACGATTCCGGCTCCGCGCGGTGCACCGCCTGCAGGCGCATTCCCTCCCGGGGGAGAGGGCGTGCGGAGAGCATCCGCGCGGTGATGCGGATTCCCGAGTCGTCCGGGCGGGCGGCGGCGACCTCGGCGTGGGCGGCGCGGTTCCACATCCGCAGCGCCAGGAACCCGTCGGCGGTGGTGTAGGGGATGCAGTGCCGCGTGCGCCGCCCGTCGGCGGCGGGTTCGGGGTTGCGCAGCAGCCGCGCCTGCTCGACCTGCGCCGCTTTGATCCGGCGGCGCTTGCCCTCGCCTTCGCGCGGGAGGATCCAGCAGTCCCAGCGCCCTTCGGTGAAGTCCTCCTCCAGCGGCGCGAGCAGCAGCCGCACGCGGCCGGTGCTGTCGGCGGCGGGAAGGGGGAGGCGCAGTTCCCGCTCTCCGCGGCGCAGGCGGGTGAGGAAGTCCCACGCGCCCGCGGGCAGCATGTCCGCGGAAAGGGTCAGTTCGACCCGGCCGTCTTCGCGGGCGCGCGCCCGCGCTTCGGGGTGCTTGGGCGCCGGCGCGGTCTCCTGCCGGGCGGCAGGGGCCGGCCTGCGGCGCCCAAGCAGCCGGGTGAGCCGTCGCCGGCGCGGCGCCAGTTCCTCGATCAGAGCCTCGTAGCGGCGCGCGATCGCGTCGGGGGCCCAGGCCGGCGCCGCTTCGCGGGCGGCCTTGCCCATGGCGCGGCGCTCGTCCTCGTCGGCCACGAGGCGTGTCAGGGCCTGGGCGAACGCGTCGGCGCCGCCCTCCAGGGGCACGAGCAGGCCGGTGGAGCCGTGGGAGATGATCTCGGCGGGGCCGAACGGGCAGTCGGTGGCCACCACCGGGACGCCGCAGTGCATGGCCTCAACGATGGTCATGCCGAAGGATTCGCGGTCGGAGGCGACGGCGGCGACGGCGCCTTTGGCCCACTCGGTCTCGATGGGGGAGGCCGGGCCCATCAGCATCGCGCTGTCGTTGAGGCCGAGCTCGTCGATGCGCCTGCGCAGCTGCAGGCGTGCCGGTCCGCGCCCGTAGATGCGCAGGGTCCAGTCCGGGTACTGCGGGACGATCTTGGCGAAGGCGTCCAGGAGCCGGTCGTAGCGTTTGATCTGGATCAGCCGGCCGGCCGCAACGATGGTCTTGGAGTCCAGGGTGGAGGGCTCGACCTCGGGCGCCGGGACTCCGTTGGGGATGCACAGGATCCGGGTGGCGACGTCGGGCAGGGCGGCGCGGTACTGGGCGGCGTCGCCTTCGGAGACGGTGACGAAGCCGTCCAAGCGGGCCACGGCCGCGTTCTGGTCCTCGCGCAGCCGGTCGTCGTGGGCGTCCATGGACAGGTGCTCCTGCCCGATGTGGATCCGGCCGCGCTTGCGGTGGCGGGCGAGGTAGCCGTTGAGGATCGGGCGCGTCGCGATGACGACGTCGGCCTCGCTCTCGTCGAGGAGGGCGCCGATGCGCTCGTCGTGCAGCGCGGTGTAGTGCATCCGGCGGTCGCCGTCGACACCGGAGTCGGGGTAGACGGTGTTGGGCTGCTCCAGGAGCCGCTGCTCGCGTTCGTCGCGGGCGGGTCCGGTGTCGTCGCGGACGTCGACGAGTGAGCGCAGGGCCACGCGCGGGCCGGCGGGCAGGCTGGGGGTGTCGACGGGGCGGTGGATGCTGACGATCTCGACGTCGTGGCGCTGGGAGAGCGCGGTGGCGAGGTTGACCGTGGAGCGGATGGTGCCGCCGATGCCATAGGCGTTGTGCAGCAGAAACGTGATGCGCAAGGTGGGGTGACTCCGTGGTGGACACGCGCGGAGTGCCGAGCGGGGACAGTGCGCGCCAAGCGGGCATGGGTGTTAGACCCGATCAGCGGATGATCTGCTCATCGGGCCTAAAGCGCGGTCATGCGGGGGATGGGGGATGCGGCGTGGATGGGAGGTGGGGGTGCTCCTCAAGATACTGTTTGGGGGATTAACAGTTATTGTGCCATATGTCCGGTGTTAACCGGGTCGGGCGTCCCTTTACGGGCCGCGGTTGGCCGACTCCGGCCGTCTGCCCGCCCTCGTCGCGACCCGCCGGTGAGCGGCGGGGCATCGCCGCGGTCGCGGCGGCGGCGACTCCGCCCTGCGAGGGCGCCACCCGGCGAGGGCGCCCGCCTCCGGGGCCCCGCAGTGGCGCCAGGTGGGCGATCGGATGGCCGCCGCCCGGTCTCTCCTGCTATGAGCTGTGCGGACGTCCCGCGCAGTGCGCAGGCGGCCGCGCGCGTGGCACCGGGCGCAAACCGGTGGGCCCGACCTCGACACGGCCCGCAACCGGCCCCGGCCCGCCCGCTCAGCGCGTGAGCAGCACCGCCGGATCCAGGCCGCGGATGGAGGCGTCGAGCACCTGGGCGGTGTGGGCCACGGAGATCGGCTCCCCGGCGCGGTCCATGGCCGAGGCGATCTGCAGCGAGCAGCCGGGATTGCCCGCAACCAGCAGCTCCGCGCCGGTCGAGCGCACGTCCTCGCTCTTGCGCTCGCCCAAATCGCCGGCCGCCTGCGGGCGCAGCAGGTTGTAGACCCCGGCCGAGCCGCAGCAGATCTCCGGGTTGGGCAGGTCGGCCACCTCCAGTTCGGGGATCGCGCGCAGCAGCTCGCGCGGCTGGGAGGTGACGCCCTGGCCGTGGGAGAGGTGGCAGGCGTCGTGGTAGGCGGCGCGCACCGGCAGCGGGTGGCGCGGCGCCCGCGGACCCAGCTGGACCAGGTACTCCGACAGGTCCACCACCCGTGCCGACAGCTCCTCGGCGCGGCGCACCTCCTCGGGGGCGGCGCCGGCCTCCTCCAGCACCCGTCCGTAGTGCTTCATGGTGCCCCCGCACCCGGCGGAGTTGACCACGACCGCGTCCACGCCGGCGTCGGCGAAGGCGGCCGCGGTGGCGCGCGCGAAGCCGGCCGCCTCGGCGGCGCGCCCGGTGTGGGCGGACAGCGCGCCGCAGCAGCCCTGCTCGCGCGGGATGACCACGTCGCAGCCCTCACTGGCCAGCACCCGCGCCGTCGCCGTGTTGACCTGCGGGAAGAACGCTCCCTGCACGCAGCCGGTCAGCATGCCCACCACGGCGCGGCGCCGCCCGCGCGCCGGAACCACCTCGGGCAGGGCGGGCACGGCGCCGGTCAGCGGCGGAGCGATGCGCTCCATCGTCGCCAGCGAGGGGGAGATGCGCTCCAGCACGCCCGTGCGCCGCACCAGCCGGTTCAGCCCGCTGGCCTGGTAGGCCTTCAGCGGGCCGCGCATCAGCTCCAGCCGCCTGCGGTAGGGGAACAGCGCGAAGACCGCCGCCCGCAGCAGCCGCTCCCCGGCGGGGCGGCGGTGCTCCTGCTCGACGGTGGCGCGGGTGGACTCGATCAGCGCGTCGTAGGCCACGCCCGAGGGGCAGGAGCTGACACAGGCCAGGCAGCCCAGGCAGTTGTCGAAGTGGCCCGCCGCGGCCTCGCTGAGCACGTCGTCCTCGCGCATCTGGCCCATCAGGTGGATGCGCCCGCGCGGGGAGTCCATCTCCTCGCCCCACAGCACGTAGGTGGGGCACGTCGGCAGGCAGAACCCGCAGTGCACGCAGTCGCCGAGCAGATCGTCGAAGGAGCGCGAGCCCTCGCCGGCGCCGGGTGCGGTATCGCTGTCGGTCACGGTTCCTGCCTTTCCCAACGGATGTCGCCTGGTGCCGGACGCCGCTCAGGGCGGGGGCCGCACGGCCGCGGCCGTGCGTGGGGCCCCAGCCGCCGATCCGGGCGCTGTGCGCGGGCCGCCCTCATCAGATCCCTCCGGGACCCCGGCCGGGTGCCAGGAGACCGCGGGGGTCGAACCGCAGCTTGACGGCGCGCATCAGCTCCAACCCGGGCACCTCGCCCCAGAGGTCCAACTCGGCGTCGGCGAGCGCGGGCGCGGGTCGGGCGACGGTCACGCCGCCCTCCACGGCCGCGCGCACCCTGCGGACCACGCCGTTGACGGACGCGGCGCCCGCCGAGGCGGGCAGGGCCGCCAAGAGCACGCCGGCGCCCGCCGAACCGGCGACGGCGGCGGTGGTGCCCTGGTCCTGGGCGGCCTCGTGCAGCAGCCGCGCGGCCTCGGCGACCTGCCCGATGGGCACGGCGGCCTTGAGCAGGGTGTCCCCGGCCGCGCCGGGCAGCGCCCCCCACTGGGCGGGAGCCCCCTCGCTGATCCCCGAGCCCTCCATCAGCTCGGCCACGGCTCGGGCTCGGGCGTCGATACCGCCTTCCGCGCCCTCCAGCAGGACCCGCAGGGTCAACGGGCCGGTTTCGGGCCAGTCGAGCTCCACCGCGGCGGGCACGGCGCCCGAGCCCAGAACGGCGTGCGTCCAGCGCTGCGCCGTCTCGGGGTTGGGGGCGCCGGCGCTGACGGTGCGCAGCGCCTCCGGCAGCGGGTGCAGCCGGAAGGTGACCGAGGTGATCAGCCCGAGGGTGCCCAGCGCGCCCGTGTGCAGCTTGCCCAGGTCATAGCCTGCGACGTTCTTGACGACGCGCCCGCCGGAGGAGGCGGCGACGCCGTCGGCGCGGACGGCGGTCATCCCGATGATGAGGTCGCGCAGCGGGCCGTGCAGCAGGCGGCGGGGTCCCGACAGCCCGGTGGCCACGGCTCCGCCGACGGTGCCGCCTGCCACCAGCGGGTCCAGCGTCAGCCGCTGCCCGGAGGCGGCGAGTTCGGCCTGCAGGTCGGCCAGCGGGGTGCCCGCGCCGACCCGGACGACGAGGTCGCCGGCCGCGTGCTCGATGCCGGTCAGGGCGGCGGTCTCCAGCACCAGGTCGCAGCGCCGCGGCGGGGCGCCCCAGTCGGACGCCGTGCCGTTGCCGCGCACGACGGTGGCCAGGCCGCGGCGGTGGGCGGCCGCCAGCAGGGCTTGGGCCGCCGCGGTGTCGGGCGGCCGGGCGACGTAGCGCGGGACGCGGCCGCCGACGGCGTCGCCGGGGGTGCCCTCACGCACCTGCGCCCCGCCGGCGCCCAGCTCCTCGGCCAGGGGGGTGGTGATCGTCTCGTCCTGTGTCACTGATGTGCTCCCGCTGTGTGGGGCGCGGTGCCGGCGGTGGTGGCCCGCCGCCCCGTCCGGCTTTCACCCCGCATCAGAACTGCTCCGCCGCGCCCTCGGCCACGAGGGGGTGCACGCCCTTGCGCACTCCCGGCCGCTCCCCGCACAGCCGGGGCGTGGGCAGCAGCTTCTCGGGGTTGGCGATGCCCGCCGGGTCGAATGCCGAGCGGAACAGGTCCATGGTCTCCAGGTCGGCGGGGGAGAACATCTCCGGCATCTGGCAGGCCTTGTCGACCCCGACCCCGTGCTCGCCGGTGATGGAGCCGCCGTGCTCGATGCACAGGTCCAGGATCCTGCCGGATACCTCGGCGGCCCGCTCGGAGGCCCCGGGCTCGGCGTCGTCGAACAGCACCAGGGGGTGGAGGTTGCCGTCGCCGGCGTGGAAGACGTTGGCGACCCGGATGCCCGACGCCGCCGACAGCTCGGCGATGCGGCGCAGCACGTCGGGAAGCGCGGTGCGCGGAACGACGCCGTCCTGGACGATGTAGGCGGGGCTGATGCGGCCGACCGCGGCGAACGCCGACTTGCGGCCCTTCCAGATGCGGGCGCGTTCCGCGGCGTCGTCGGCGGTGCGGACCTCGAAGGCCCCCGACTCGCGGCACAGCCGGGTCGCGCGCTCGAACTGGGCGTCGACGTCGGCGGCGGGGCCGTCCAGCTCCACGATCAGCACCGCGCCGGCGCCGGGCGGGTAGTCGCAGGCCACCGCCGCCTCGGCGGCCTCGATCGAGAGGGCGTCCATCATCTCCACCGCGGCGGGCAGCACTCCGGCGGAGATGATGGCCGAGACGGCCGCGCCTCCGGCGTCCATGGTCTCGAAGGCGGCCAGCAGTGTGCGGACCTTCTGCGGCGCGCGCAGCAGCCGCACCGTGATCTCGGTGGCGATGCCCAGGGTGCCCTCGGAGCCGACGAACGCCCCCAGCAGGTCGTAGCCCGGCGCGTCGGCCGCCTTGCCTCCCAGCCGCACCACCTCGCCCTGCGGGGTGACGATCTCCAGCCCGAGCACGTGGTTGACGGTGAATCCGTACTTGAGGCAGTGCGCGCCCCCGGAGTTCTCGGCGATGTTGCCGCCCACCGAGCACACCTGCTGGCTGGAGGGGTCGGGGGCGTAGTAGTAGCCGTGCGGCGCGGCGGCGCGGGTGACCTCCAGGTTGGCCACGCCGGGCTGGACGACGGCGCGCTCGTTGGCGACGTCGATCTCCAGGATGCGGCGCATCCTGGAGGTGACGATGAGGACGCCTTCGCTGTGCGGCAGCGCACCCGCCGACAGGCCGGTGCCTGCGCCGCGCGGCACGAAGGGCACCCCGGCGTCGGCGCACAGCCGGACCACGGCGGCGACCTGGTCGGTGGTGGTGGGCAGCACCACCACCCCGGGCGTGCTGGCGTGGTAGGTGAGGCCGTCGCTTTCGTAGGTGCGGCGGCGGGTGCGGTCGGTGATGACGCCGTCGTCGCCGCAGATCTCGCGCAGTCGCGGGATCAGCGCGGTGAGCGGTTGCGGCATGCGGGGCTCGCCCTCCCCCTCGTCGAACACCGCGGCGGGTCGCCGCGGTGGGTCCGTACTCTCTCTCGATTCCCCGCACAAGGGCAAGGGAACCGGGCGCGGCGGTCTTTCGTATACCGCATGCCGCCGCGCCCGAGGGGTTCACGGCATGCGCTCGTAGGCGGGCAGCGTCAGGAAGTCCACGTAGTCGTCGGCGAGCGCCACTTCGGCGAACAGTTCCTTGGCCTGCTCGAACAGCCGGGCGTCGTAGGCGTCGCCGTGCTGCTCGCGGATGGCGGCCATCTCCTCGTCGATGAGCCGGCGGACCAGGTCGCGGGTGACCCGGGGGCCGTCGTCGAGGGTCACGTCGTTGTGCAGCCACTGCCAGACCTGCGAACGGGAGATCTCGGCGGTGGCGGCGTCCTCCATCAGGTTGTGGATGGCCGCGGCGCCGTTTCCGCCGAGCCAGGAGGCGAGGTACTGCAGGCCGACGTTGATGTTGCCGCGCAGCCCGGCCTCGGTGATGCCGCCCTCGGCGGAGTCCACGGCCAGCAGGTCGGCCGCCTTGACCGACACGTCCTCGCGCTTGCGGTCGATCTGGTGGGGCGCCTCGCCCAGGACGCCGTCGAAGACCTCCTTGGCCACCGGGACGAGGTCGGGGTGGGCCACCCAGGAGCCGTCGAAACCGTCACCGGACTCGCGCGCCTTGTCGTCGCGGACCTTGGCCAGGGCGCGCTCGTTGACCTCGGGGTCGCGGCGGCTGGGGATGAACGCGGCCATGCCGCCGATGGCGTGGGCGCCGCGCCGGTGGCAGGTGCTCACCAGCAGTTCGGTGTAGGCGCGCATGAACGGGGCGGTCATGGTGACGGCGTTGCGCTCGGGCATCAGGAAGCTGCGGCCGCGGGTGCGGTGCACCTTGATGATGCTGAACAGGTAGTCCCAGCGCCCGGCGTTGAGGCCGGCGGAGTGCTCGCGCAGCTCGTAGAGGATCTCCTCCATCTCGAAGGCGGCGGGGATCGTCTCGATGAGCACCGTGGCGCGGATGGTGCCGCGCGGGATGCCCAGGTGCTCCTGGGCGGCGACGAAGATGTCGTTCCACAGCCGCGCTTCGAGGTGGCTCTCCAGCTTGGGCAGGTAGAAGTAGGGGCCCTTGCCCTTGTCGAGCTGGCGCTGGGCGCAGTGGAACAGGTAGAGCGCGAAGTCGACGATGCCGCCGGCGGTGCGGGCGCCGTCGACGAGGATGTGCTTCTCGTCCAGATGCCAGCCGCGGGGGCGCACGATGATCGAGGCCAGCTCGGAGTCGTCCTTGAGTGCGTAGGTCTTGCCCTCGGGGGTGGTGAAGTCGATCGTGCGGTCGAGGGCGTCGCGGAGGTTGAGGTGGCCCCCGATCATGTTCTCCCACAGCGGGGTGTTGGCGTCCTCGAAGTCGGCCAGCCACACCTTTGCGCCGGAGTTGAGGGCGTTGACCGTCATCTTGCGGTCGGTGGGGCCGGTGATCTCGATGCGCCGGTCGGTGATTCCGGGCGCGGGCGGCGCGACCTGCCAGGACGTGTCCTCGCGGATGTGGCGGGTCTCGGGCGGGAAATCCAGATCGGTGCCGGCGGAGATCTGCTCCTGGCGGCGGACGCGCGCGGCCAGCAGCTCCTGGCGCCGCCCTTCGAACCGCCGGTGCAGCTCGGCGACCAGCGCCAGTGCGTCGTCGGTGAGGATCTGGTCGAAGCGTTCGTGCATGGGGCCGGTGATCTCGACCCCGGTGGTGGCGGCCATCGGAATCCTTTCGCGAAGCGGAAGTAACTTCTGGTATGTGGAATTTACGTTACTGACGGGTTCGATCACGGTCAACGGAGGGCGCGCCGGACGTGGGGGCACTCTTTGCCCTGGTGGAAAGGTTGGGGCAATTTGCCCACCCGTCACCCACCACCGCCCCTGACGGAGGCGCTGACGCGCCGCGTGCTTGTGTGCCCGTCACCCACCACCGCCCCTGACGGAGGCGCCGGCGCGCCGCGTGCTTGTGTGCCCGTCACCCACCACCGCCCCTGACGGAGGCGCCGGCGCGCCGCGTGCTTGTGTGCCCGTCACCCACCACCGCCCCTGACGGAGGCGCCGGCGCGCCGCGTGCTTGTGTGCCCGTCACCCACCACCGCCCCTGACGGAGGCGCCGGCGCGCCGCCCGCTTCCGTGGCCGCTACCCAACCGCTCGGGGACCGACCGGTCCGAAGGACCGCGGGACGAGCACCGCCCCGCCGGCGGGTCGGGGAATCCGAACTGGAGACCGGGCCGGGAAGAAAAGGGGTGCCGCATGTCAGCAGGGCGTGCCACTATCGATCGCGGGAACAAGTTCCCGCCGCCTGGGCGTTCAAGCATCCGGAGGGATATGAATACATTCGTTGATCGCGGTTCGCTGGACTCCGCCGAGCAGGTCTTCGCGGAGTCGCCGGACCGGGCGGCCGCAACCGGGCCGCAGATCGCTGAGCACACGACCGGATCGCCCGAGCAGGGGGAACTCGAACTCGCCGAGCGCCAGGCGCTGCGCCGCGTCGAAGGGCTCTCCACCGAGCTCACCGACGTCACCGAGGTCGAATACCGCGCCCTGCGCTTGGAGCGCGTCGTCCTGATGGGCGTGTGGACCAGCGGAACCCAGGTGGACGCCGACAACTCGCTGACCGAGCTCAAGCAGCTCGCCGAGACGGCGGGCGCGGTCGTCCTCGAAGGCGTCACACAGCGCCGCCGCAAGCCCGACCCGGCCACCTACATCGGTCGCGGCAAGGCCGAGGAGCTGCGGGAGATCGTCGAGAGCACCGGCGCCGACACCCTCATCTGCGACGGCGAACTGGCGCCCGGCCAGCTGCGCCAGCTCGAGGACATCGTCAAGGTCAAGGTCATCGACCGCACCGCGCTCATCCTCGACATCTTCGCCCAGCACGCGCGCAGCCGCGAGGGCAAGGCCCAGGTCGAACTCGCCCAGCTCAGCTACCTGCTGCCCCGACTGCGCGGATGGGGCGCCACGCTCTCCCGCCAGGCCGGCGGCCGCGCCGGCGGCGGCAACGGCGGCGTGGGTCTGCGCGGCCCCGGTGAGACCAAGATCGAGACCGACCGGCGGCGCATCAACGCCCGCATGGCCAAGCTGCGCCGCCAGCTCGGCCAAATGGTGACGTCCCGCGACGTCAAGCGCGACAAGCGCCAGGCCCGCCAGGTGCCGGCCGTATCCATCGCCGGATACACCAACGCCGGCAAGTCCAGTCTGCTCAACCGGCTCACCAACGCCGGAGTGCTGGTCGAGGACGCGCTCTTCGCCACCCTCGACCCCACCGTGCGGCAGGCGCGCACGCCCGACGGCAGGGCTTTCACGCTCAGCGACACCGTCGGGTTCGTCCGCCACCTGCCCCACGAGCTGGTCGAGGCGTTCCGATCCACGCTGGAGGAGGTCGCCGACTCCGACCTGATCCTGCACGTCGTCGACGCCTCGCACCCCGACCCCGAGCAGCAGCTCTCGTCGGTACGCGAGGTCTTCGCCGAGATCGGCGCGGGCGGCGTGCCCGAGGTCGTTGTCCTCAACAAGACCGACGCCGCGGACCCGCTCGTGCTCAAGCAGCTGCGCGCCAAGGAGCCGCGGGCCGTCGAGGTCTCCGCGCGCACCGGGGCGGGTGTGCAGGAACTGGTCGCGGCCGTGGCCGACGCGCTGCCCAGCCTGGATCGCGAAGTGCGGGTCATGCTGCCCTACGACCGGGGCGACCTGGTCTCCCGCGTCTACGAGGAGGGCCGCATCCTCGAGCAGGAGCACACCGGCGAGGGCACCCGGCTGCACGCCTACGTTCCCGGACTGCTCGCCGGCAAGCTCGACGAGTACGCCGCAGTGTAATCTGAGCCGCGGACGTCACCCACACGGCGGAACCCCGCGCGGGGTTCCGCCGTTGTATTCCGCGATGGGTGAATGAGACGGCGAAGAGGTGTACACGGCGTCGGAGGATGAACTACGGTTTTGAGCCACTGGCACCCAGCCCCGTGAGTTGCCCGCCTCCCCGGCCGCACCACCTCCCCCCGCCAGTTGAGTCGAGAACGAGGTCGCCTATGTCCGCTCGCGCGTACCGGTCCGCACCCGCGATCCGGCGGCCATGAGTACTGGGGCGGGCCGGTGAGACGATGACAGTACGACTGCTGACCAACATCGGGCGGCTGTGGACCGGAACCGATCTGCTCAGTAACGCGGCCATGCTCGTGCACCACGACCGCATCGCCTGGGTCGGCCCGGCCGCCGACCTCCCGCAGAGCCTGCCCGGGGTCATCGACGACATCGTCGACGTCGACGAGGTCGACAACATCGGCGGCGGCCTGGTCACTCCCGGGCTGATCGACGCCCACTGCCACCCGGTCTACGCGGGCAACCGCTACGCCGAGGTCGCCATGCGCGCCAGCGGCGCCTCCAAGTCCGAGATCACCGGCGCGGGCGGAGGCGTCGCCTCCACCGTCACCGTGACCCGCGGCACCGACCCCTGGACCCTGTGCAACGCGGTCCGCGAACGGCTGCGGCACTGGGTGCTGTCGGGCTGCACCACGGTCGAGGCCAAGACCGGCTACCACCTGACCCGCGACGGCGAGCTGGCCGACGTGCGGCTGCTGCGGGCGCTGGAGGAGGAGCCGGGCATGCCGCGGCTGCAGGTGACCTTCTTCGCCGCCCACGCGGTGCCGCCCGAGTACTTCGGCCGCCCCCGCGACTACGTCGACGCGGTGGCCTCCTGGCTGAGCGACGCCGCCCAGGCCGGCGCGGACGGTGTCGACGTCTACTGCGACAACCAGCAGTTCACCACCGACGACGCCGCCCGGCTGCTGTCCTCCGGGCGCGCGGTGGGGCTGGCCACGCACATGCACGCCTGCGCGAAGCCCCGCCACGGCGCCGTGCGCATGGGCGCCGACATGCAGTGCTCGTCGGTCGACCTGCTGCACGAGACCGACGAGGACGACGTCCTCGCGCTGGCCAAGACCACCACGCCGGTGGTCGTGTGCCCGACCACCTCGCTGCACGAGCGCCGCACCCCGCCGGTGCGCTCGCTGCTGGACCACGGCGTGCCCGTGGGGCTGGGCACCGACCACAACCCCGGGCAGTCGGGCACCATGTCGCTTCCGCTGGCGATCTCCATGGCCATCTCCATGTTCAACATGAGCGTTCTGGAGGCCCTGCGCGCGGCCACGGTGGGCGGTGCCTACGCGCTGGGGCTCAACGACCGCGGCATTCTGGCTCCGGGTCACTACGCCGACATCGTCCAGTGGGACGCCGACCACGAGGGCGCGTTCGCCTGGTCCTACGGCCTCAACACCATCCGCGTCTGGCGGGGCGGCGAGACGATCCGCTAGAACGCCTACCGGGTTGCCGGGAGCGGGGGATCCTGCGATGTGGTCCCGCCGCCGCATGGCGCCGCACCCGACGAGATTGGTGAGGACGGCGAGGGTCGCGGGCTGGGCCGCCGCCGCTCAAGGGGCCTCCGGAACCCCGCGCCGGCGGGCACCGCAGAGGCTGCGGCAATGGGCGCGGTTCGCGAAGCGTGGCCCGCCCGTCAGCCCGCCACCACCCCAGCGGAGACGCTGCGCGTCACCTGTTTCCTGGCCGCCGAGCGCACGCGGTACCTGCCGGGTGGAGCCGCACCGCGGCAGGCTCGGGCGGGAAGAGTGCACGGTGCGCTCGCCGGCAAGCCGGCGCAGAACGAGTACATGGCGCGAGGCGCCTCCGTTGGGGTGGTGGCGGGTGACGGGAGTAGGTGCGTGGCGCGAGGCGCCTCCGTTGGGGTGGTGGCGGGTGACGGGAGTAGGTGCGTGGCGCGAGGCGCCTCCGTTGGGGTGGTGGCGGGTGACGGGCGGGAGGCGCACCAGCCCGAACCCCTGTCGGCCTCGCTGCCCCGTCGCCCACCGCCACCGACGAGCACCCCTACCGATCCGCGCCGGCTCAACCCACCGCCGCCCCGGCCCGCGGCGGAATCGAGATCAATCGAGGGTGCGGTAGTGGTAGCGGCAGGCCTCGGTGAAACCCGCGCGTTGGTAAAGGCGCAGGGCCGGGGTGTTGTCGCGCTCGACCTGGAGGTACATTCGCTCGGCTCCCCGAGCGTGGGCCCACTGTGCCAGCGCGGCGAGGACGACGCCGGCCGCGCCCCGGCCGCGTGCCTCGGGCAGCGTCGCCATCCCGAAGACCCCCGCCCAGCCCGTGTCGGCGACGGCGCGGCCGACCGCGACGACGGCGCTTCCGGCGATCGCCCGGACATGGGCGGACGGGCCGCGCACGCGGCCGAGCAGCGCCTTTTCGGGTTCGGCGAGCCCTTCACGGCCGTGCACGGCGAACCAGGCGGCGAACCAGCCGTCTGTCGGCCGTTCGTCCACCCGGACGCGCAGCGGTCCCGCGGGGACGCGCTCGCGGATCCGCGCGGTCGGGGCGGTCTGCAGCGACAGCCTCCCCCGGCGGCGGTAGCCCCGCCCGGCCAGTGCCGCGTCGAGCCGTTCGGGGCATGCTCCCGGGGTGATCTGGAAGCGAGGAGGTGCGCCGCGGCCGGTGTAGAACTCCTCCGCCAGGGCGACCCTGCTCCAGTTCCTCGTGGCGCGCAGGACCGCCGTGCGGCAGCGCCGCGCTCACCCACCAGGCGCAGCCCGGCGAGTGGCGCACCAGCCATCCGCCCGTATCGTCGGAGCGCTGCGCGGGCAGGGCCCGAGCCGCGCGCTCCTGCAGGCCCCGGACCAGGTCCGCGGTGCCTGCCGTATCGGGAACCGCCACCGCGCCTCCAACCGCGAGGACCAGCCGGGAGCCGACCGCCCACTGGTGCACGAACCCGTCCGTCCCCGACCGGCCGGCCCGGGCGGAGTCGGGCCGCGGCGCGGGACCGTGATCAGCGCTGGTTGCGGGCGGTGGCGATTTCGATGACCGCGCGTTCAAGCGCGTAAGCGGGGTCGCGGCCGGCCCCCTTGATCAGGGCGTCGGTCTCGGCGACCACGGCCATCGCGCGCGCCACTCCCTGCGGCGACCACCCGCGCGCCTGCTGGCGCAGCGTCTTGAGCTTCCACGGCGGGATCTTGGCGCGCTTGGCGAGTTCGGCATCGGGGGCGCCGCGCTGCGGTTGGGCCACCACCGCCAGCCCGCGCACGGCGCCCGCCAAGGCGCTGTTGATCAGCACCGGAGCGGTCCCCACGGCCAGGCACCAGCGCAACTGCTCCAGGGCCTCGGGCAGGCGGCCCTCCACGGCGCGGTCGGCGACGGTGAAGCCCGTGGCCTCGGCCTTGCCGCTGTGGTAGCGGGCGACGGCGGCGGTGTCGACGCGGCCCTCGGTGTCGGCGACCAGCTGCGTGCAGGCCGCGGCGAGCTCGCGCAGGTCGTTGCCGACCGCGTCCAGCAGCGCCTGGGCGGCGTCGCCGGTGATCTGGCGGCCCGCACGGGAGAACTCGCCCTTGATGAACTGGATCCGTTCGGCGGCCTTGGTCGGCTTGGCGCAGTCGATGCGGCGGGCGCCCGCCTTGACCGCGGCGTCCAGCAGCGCCTTGCCCTTGGCGCCGCCGGCGTGCACCAGCACCAGCATGACGTCGTCCGCCGGGTTCTGCAGCAGGCCGGTGACCTCTGCGGCCAGGTCCTTGGTCAGGTCCTGCGCCGAGCGCAGCACTACGACTCGCCGCTCGCCGAACAGCGAGGGCGAGGTGGCCTCGGCCAGTTTCCCCGAGGTGACCTGCGCGGGTACCAGGTCGTGCACGTCGACCCCGGGCTCTTCGGCGCGGGCCGCGGCGACGATCTCGGCGACGGCGCGGTCGGCGAGCAGCTCCTCGTCGCCGACGACGACGGACAGCAGGGGAACGGAGGTCATGGCTGCAGCATGCCATGCCGCGGAGACCGTTGTGCTCACAGCCCGACGGCGGCGACCGGGATCAGCGGCCCGCCCTCAGCCGCGACGCGGCGTCGGCGAGGGTTTCCGCCTGCTCGGCCCATGAACCGCCGTCGAGGCTGAGCGTGGCGGCCCCTGCGCCGGCGTCGGCGTAGGACGCGATGCGCTCGGCGACCTCGGCCGGCCCTCCGGTCACCGGAAGCCGCGCGGCCTCCTCCCGGGGGATGCCTTGCATGCGGACCACGTTGTCGACGAAAGACTGCACAGCCGCGGTGGAGCCGTTGAGCACGGCGTGGCCGCCCACGCTGACGGCGGGCACCGGTCGGCCGAGCTCTTCGGCGATCTCCCGCAGCCGTTCGACCTTCGCGGCCAGAGCGGACGGAGTGACAAGCGACGGCGCCCAGCCGTCGCCGTAGCGGACAGCGCGGCGCATGGCGGCCTCGGAGTTCCCGCCGACGTGGATCGGTGGAACGGCGGCCGAGGGCGCGAGGGTGACGAGCTCGCCGTCCACCTCCGTGGGATCGCCCCCGACGAGTCCCGGCAGAGCCGCCAGCACCCTGTCCGCGCGCCGGCCGCGCTCGGTGCGCGGGGCGCCGGCGGCACGCCAGAAGGGGGTTCCGGGGAAGCCGCCGAGCCCGGTGCCCAGGACGACCCGCTCCCCGGAGAGGTGCTGGAGCGCCTGGATCTGGGCGGCGACGAGCGCCACAGGGCGCAGGGGCAGGCTGAGCACGCCGAATTCCAGGCTGATCCGGCGTGTGCGCTGGGCCGCCGCGGCAAGAACGATCAGCGGGTCCAGTCCGGGTGTCCCTTCGCCGAGGAGGAGGTCGGGCATCGAGACTCCGTCCAGGCCGAGGTCCTCCAGATGCCCGACCATGGAGACGTCCACGATCCCGGCGCCGGTCGTGGGCAGGCTGGTGCTGATCCGCATCGGGACTCCAAGGTCGGTCGTGTTTGTCCGCCGGGCGGCCGGCACGGCGCCCGTCCGCGAGTTCGGGTCGCGCCTCGACGGGTGCCCCCGTGTTCGCGGCCGGGCGGGTGTCCACAACTCGGCCGCGCTCAAGGCCGCGGCCCTCGCGGTGCCCACGCTAGAACCTCAACTTTGATCGAGGTCAACGTGGAGGCGGAGGGGGACCGGACCGCGCGGCGCCGGGCCGGGCGGCGGTCGGCGGCGCGTGCCGCGGCGGGGGCCGGGGTCGCGGCAGACGACGCCGGGATCGGGCGAGCCGGGAACGACCGCGATGTCCCCGTGCACGTCGGTGCGGTAGTTGGCCGGTGCGACGGAGCGCAGCAGCGACCAGGTGGCCGGGTCGGGATGGCCGTGGGGGTTGTCGGCACCGACCGAGGTGAGCGTGATGTCGGGGCGGGTGGCGGTGATGAACGCGGGCTCCTGGGTGCCCGCGCCGTGGTGGGGGACTTTGAGGACGTCCACGCCCCGGACGGCGTGCGAGCTGCGCAGCAGCGCCCGCTGCGCGGGCTCCTCGATGTCGCCGGTCAGCAGCACCCGCATCGGTGCGGCGCCGCCGCCCGGGGGCGGCGTCCAGCGCGCGAGCAGCACGATGCTGCCGTCGTTGCCGCCCGGGGAGTGCGGCTCGGGCCATATCACGTCCAGGGTCCAAGGCGCCATGCTCCACCGCTGGCCGGCGGCTCCGGTGTGCAGCGGTATCCCGGCGGCGCGCAGCAGCCGCGCGGTCGGGGGATGGTCGAATCCGGGCGGCAGCAGCGCCGCACGGACACCGCGGCCCGCCAGCACCCCGGCGGTGCCGCCGGCGTGGTCGACGTCGCCGTGGGTGACCACCAGCAGGCCGACCCGTCTGATGCGCAGATCGTTCAGGCACCGCGACACCGCCACCGGATCCGGACCGGTGTCGACCACGATCGCCCGCCCCGAGTCCGCGCGCAGTACCAGCGCGTCGCCCTGGCCGATGCGGCAGGCGACCAGCGCCCATCCCGCCGGTGGCCAGGCCGGGACCAGCCAGTGCACGGTGAGCGCCGTCAGCGCCACCGCCATACCCGCCGCGCAGACCACCAGGCGCACCCGGCCGCGCAGCACCAGCAGCAGCACGAGTACGGCGGCCAGGGTCAGCGCCCCCGCCGCCGTGGCCGGCCACGGCAGGGCGCGTCCGGGCAGCCGCGCCGCGGCAGAGGCCACGCCGCCGATCCACAGCACGGCCGCGCCCGGGACCCAGGCGGCCACCGCGGCAGGCGCCGGCCACACCAGGGCGAGGCCGGCGATCGCGAACCCGCCGACCGTCGCCACCGGCACCGCGGGCGCGGCGAGCACGTTCGCGGGCACCGCCACCCAGCTGACCTCGGCGGAGAGCACGGCGAGCAGGGGCAGGCACGCGACGTGCGCCGCCAGCGCCACCGCGACGGCCTCGGCGACCCAGCGCGGGATGCGCGCCGACCAGCGGTCGCGCCAGCCGGGGGCGAGCACCATGATCCCGCCGGTCGCCAGCACGGACAGCGCGAATCCGAACGACCTGGCGAGGCCGGGATCGAACAGCAGCAGACCCAGCACCGAGGCCGCCAGAGCGGTCAGCCCGACGCGCTGCCGCCCCAGCGCCAGCGCGGCCAGGGCGACGGCGGCCATGAACGCCGCCCGCAGCACGCTCGGCTCCGCCCGCGCCAGCAGCACGAAGACCGCGATGGTCAGCGCGCCGACGGCGGCGGCCACCCAGGCCGGCCGCCCGAGCCCGCGGCAGGCGGCGAGCGCAACCCCGGTCATGATCGCGAGGTTGGAGCCGCTGACGGCGAGCAGGTGGCTCATGCCGCTGTCCTCGAACGCCGCGACCGTCTGCGGCCGCAGCCCCGACGTGTCGCCGACCACGAGCGCCGGCAGCAGGCCGGAGGCGGGCTGAGGCAGGGCCGCCGACGCGTCGCGCAGCCTCGCCCGCGCGTGGCCGGCCCATTCCTGCCAGGCCGACGGCGGTTGAACGTGATCGGGCGGGCCCCGCACGACCAGCAGGCCGCCCACCAGGCCGCCCCGGGCGGGGAGCACGGTGCCGGAGGCGCGCACGCGCTGGCTGGGCAGCAGCCGGCGCCAGGCGTCGCCGGAGGCCAGCACGACCACGGGCACCCGGGTGCGCGTGGGTACGGTCTCGCCCGACGAATGGCCGCTGGCACGGGCGCGCACCAGCTCCGCGCGGGCCTCGATGACGAGCCGCGCCCGGCCGGGGGCGGGCGGGCCGCTGCGCCGGCGGGGATCGGCCGTGACGACGAGTTCCAGCTCTGCCCACGCGCGCTCTGCGGCCAGCTCGGGGAGCGGACCGGACTCGACGGCCGCCAGCCGCCCGCCCGTCGCCAGCGCGCCGGCGCCCGCGCAGACCAGCACCGCCACGGCCATCGTCGTGAACGGGCCCGCCCGCCGCCGCGCCGCGCTCCACACCAGCGCCGCGCCCACCACGAGCAGCCCCGCCACCAGGAACGCGGTCCCCGACGAGCCGCCCAGCAGCGCGGCGATGCAGCACCACGTCCCCACCGCGGGCGCCACCAGCCGCAGGTCGGGCGCCGCCGAGTAGTCGGGTGCGTCGGTGCCCAGGTAGACCACGTCAGCCGCCGGAGGGGCGCGCGCGGTGCCTGGGCTCCCGGGGGGCACAGCGGGCAGTCGGCAAGGGCGAACCGGCGGCGGAGCATGCGATGCGCTCGGCGGGGGCCGGACCCGCCGAACCCCCTGCAGGAAGTTCCGGTTGTTCGCCGACGGAGGCGGCGGGCGCGATGTGGACGTTCCTGCCGCGGAGCCGGCCGCGGTGTCCTCGTCTCATCACGGTCGGCCGCCGGCTCGCTCCCGAGGGGGCAGGACAACCGGCCCCTGCGGAGCGAGCCGAGAACGGTGCCGGACCGCCGGAGAGCGGACGCGTTGTTCGGCGGCGGAACGGAGTCGGCGCCGCGCCCCCGGCGCGGGCGATGCCCGAACGGGACCGCCCTCGGGCCGTCGGCGGGGGTTGCGCAACCGGGGTTCGGCCTGCAGAGGAAGACCGCTGCCTTGGCGGGGGAGCCGTCATCCGGTGACTCCTGCGACGTGGACGAGGTCGGCGAGTTCGGCGAAGCGCTGCTCGCCGATGCCGCTGACGTCGCGGAGCTGCTCGACCGCGGCGAATCCGCCGTTCTCGGTGCGGAAGGCGATGATGCGCTCGGCGAGCACCGGTCCGACACCGGGGAGTTCCTGGAGCTGGTCGGCGGTGGCGGTGTTGAGGTCGACCGGTGCGGGCGGAGCCGAGGACCCGGGAGCGGGTCCCGGCGCCGCCTGAGCAGGCGCCGGGGCGCCCACGAGGATCTGTTCGCCGTCGACCAGCTGCCGCGCCAGGTTGAGGTTTCCGGGGTCGGCATCGGGGGTGGTGCCGCCGGCCTCCTCGATGGCGTCGGCGACGCGTGATCCGGACGGCAGGGTGACGAGGCCGGGGGAGCGGACGTCCCCGCCGACATGCACGGTGACCTCCGCTGCCGGGGTGGACGCCGCCGCGGCCGTCGGCGGCGGCGGTGCGGATCCGCCGGCGGCCAAGGGCGAGGCGTCGGCCTGCAGCGCGGGCGGCGGTTCCGGTGCCGGGCGCGACTGGAACAGGAACCAGACCGTCACCGCGGCGGCCACCGCGCACACGCCGATGAGCGCCCGCAGTCCCGAGCGGCCCAGCCGGGGCTGGTCGGCCAGTCCCGGGACGAGGAGCTCTACGACGGAGGACCAGCGCTGGCGCCGGAGGAGGCCGGGGCCGACCTGCTCGTAGCCGCGCGGAGGGTCGGGGACGGCAGGTGGCGGTTCCTCGTCCGGGGCGGGAATACCGGGTCGCGGATGCGCGCGCCGTGCCGCGGACGGTGCGGGGTCCCGGCCGCCGGTCCGCGAGGAGCGGCCGTGTCCGTGCGGTGCCGCACCATCGCCCCGCTGCCCCGGCGGCTCCATGCGTCTGCCGGGGACATCGGGCGGTCGGCGGCCCGCCCGTGCCTGCTCTTCCCGCCGACCGCCGATCCGCGCGTGCTTGCCGCGGGGCGCGGTTCGCGGCGGCGGCCGATTCGCACCGTTCCCGCCGCCTCGCTCGGCCGCAGCGCCCTCCTCCGCGGGACGCCGGTGCCGGCCGACACCGGCATCCCGCTCGGGGGAGTCGGAAACGCCGCCCCCGGCGGCCCCGCCGCCCGCCGCCGGCGCACCGGGTCCGACGACGGCCGGTGGCTGCGCGCCGTCCGGTCCGGGCGGCACGGCGCCGTCATCGTCTCGGCAGGCCCGTTCCGTAGCGCGTTCACCGGCCCCCGCCACGCGGTGTCCCGGCCCTTGCGGCCTCGGACTCATCGGGACGGGCGGGGCGGGAGCCTCGCCGGGTCGGGGAACGGACTCCCCGGCAGACCGTGCCGTCCGGCCGGCGTCGCCGTGGTGATCTTTGTAGGGCGGGAGCGGAGCCGCTGGGAGGTGGCGGCCGGTCCCGGGCGGGTCGGCCGGCTGCCGTGCGGGCTGTGCGCCACCGGTCCCGGTGGTGGAGGGCGGGGGCGCAGCCTCGTCGATGGGGGGTGGGATCCCCTCGGCGGCCCGTGCGGGCTCGGCCGTGTCGTCGCCCTCCGGGGACGCGTAGGGCGGAGGAGGTGCCTCGGGGGCGCTGAAGGCGGGCGGAGTCGGCGGTCCGGGGAGCGGGTGATGAACGCCGGTCGGCCGGTACTGCTCGGCGATGAGGCCGGGGCCGGGCGGCCCGCCTCGGCCCGCCACCGGCTGGTGGGCGTAAGGCGGCGGTGGCGGCTCCTCGGCGCCGGCCGGGAGTGCGGGGGCGGTGCCGTCCGCGGTAGGACTCGGTGCGCTACCGGGGTCGTGCGGCGGTGTGCCCGGGGAGCCGTCGCTGGGGTGGGCGGTGCCGGTCGGCGCAGCGCGGGCGGAGCCTGCGGGGGGTACCGGCGGGACGGCGGCCCGCCCGTCCTCGTCGGGAGGGCTCGCGGCATGCGAACCCGGCCGGTGCGGGGCGGGGTGGGCGGGCACGCGCGGGTTCTGGTCGGTGCCGGGTTCGGCGGCACCAGGCGCGGGCGCCGCGTGCTCGGCGTCGAGCGGTCGCGCAGCGCCGGTGGGAACGGAGCCGGTGGCGGGCTGTGCGGCGGGGCCGCGGGCCGATCGATTCGACAGGGCCTGCAGACGGCGCAGGGCGCTGACGGCTGCCGGGTCGGTGGCGGCGGAGTCGGCGGTGGAGGTCGGATGGGCGGAAGGACGGAGCGAGCGCAGAATCGGCGACATAGCCACGAAGCTAGGCACTCGCACCCACGGTCGTCCCCCCGGATTCCGCGGCTGTGGAAAACCCGGAGCCGGACGCACTGCCCGACCGCCGTCGCTGTCGGCACGCGACCCCCTGCCCTGCCAGGGCACCGCCCTCGGGATTCCGCGCGCGCGACCGCGCCGGTGATCGTGCGGAGGCGGCGTGCTGCGGTTTCGCCGCCCGGCAGAGGTTCGCTTGTCTCGCTGAGCGAGGGCGGCGCGGCCGATCACCGCGCGGACGCGGGCTGGCCTGCGGGCCGGCTTGCCGCCGAATGCACGGAGTTCCCATTCCACCGGAACCCGGCCCCCCGGGGCGCGGCCCCATCTGAAAGACAACGCGTGCGCTCGGCGGCAAGCTGCGATCGCGCTTCGCGGTCCGCGCCCATTGCCGCAACCCCCCGGTGACCGGCCCCGGACGATTCCCGGAGAGGGCCTTCTCATCCCGCCCGCAGCAGGCACCCTCCGGTCCCGCCCGCAGCAGGCACCCTCCGGGAACCACCCGGAATCGGACACCACAAAAGCTGCGGCAATGGGGCTGTGATGTGCGAAGCGCTGTGCGCCAGATGCCGCCGAACGCACGCAGCACCCATTGCGCTGGAACCCGGCCCCCCGGGGCGCGGCGCCATCTGAAAGGCACCCGTGCGCTCGGCGGCCAGGAAACAGGTGACGCGCAGCGTCTCCGTTGGGGTGGTGGTGGGCTGACGGGCGGGCCGCGCTTCGCGGTCCGCGCCCATGGCCGCACCCCCCGGTGACCGGCCCCAGAAGGTTTCCGGAGAGGGCCTTCTCATCCCGCCCGCAGCAGGCACCCTCCGGGAACCACCCGGAGTCGGACACCACAAAAGCTGCGGCAATGGGGCCGGGTCGCGCGTAGCGTCTGTTCCGCGCGGCGCCCAGCGTGGGTGGCCCGTCCCGCGGGGGACGGGCCGTTCGGCTCGGAGTCTGCGGCGGGTGCTTCGGCCGGCTCGTTGCGCGCAGGCCCTCGCGTGGGCGGCTCCCGCTCCGCCCCGCTGCACATCCCCGTGCCTCCCGCTGCCGGGTCAGCGGGTTCCGGCGTCTGCGTCCGGGCCGTCCTCTGCGGCGGTGATGTCGCTGATCATGCCTCGCAGCAGTGCCGCGATCTCCCGGTGCTGGTCGCCGGCCACCGCCGACCGCAGTTCGCAGAACGCGCGGCTCCAGGCCAGGGACCGGCTCAGGGCGGCCAGGCGGGTGGCCCGCGGGACCTCGGCGCGCAGGGCCGAGGCCGGATGCGACTCCGTCCAGGGCTCCAGGTAGGCGTCGCGCAGGCGCTGCCGGGTGCGGGTGTCGGCGTTGAGCTCGCGGACGGCGATGCGCAGCGGCACGAGCAGGCTGAAGAACGGGTGGCCCACCACGGCGTCGCCCCAGTCGGCGAAGCGGTAGCGGCCGTCGAGGACGAAGACGTTGCCCACGTGCAGGTCGGAGTGGTCCAGCGACGGCGGAAGGCCGGAGTCGTCCAGTGCCTTGCACTCGGCGTCGAAGGCCGAACGGTGGCGCAGCAGCAGGTCGGCGCCGTCCCCGAGCGCCGCGGTCACGCCCGGATCGGCGAGGAACCCGTCGAGCAGCCGTCCCAGCGCCGCAGGGCGCAGGTCGGGGACGTCCAGCGCCAGCAGGTCGCGCACACGCCCGGCGAGGACGCGCTGCGTCTCGCTGTAGGCGCCGAGGATGGCCTCCCACACCGCGAAGTCGTCGATCGAGGCCATCTGCTCGCGCAGGGGGACGCCGGCGCCGGGCAGCAGCGACCAGCCGCGCTTGACGTCCATGCCCAGCGGGGTCAGCACACTGCCGGGCACCCACGTGTACAGGGCCCCGTGCAGCGCCGCCTCGAACTCCCCTCCCGGCGCGCTGGCCTTGAACCAGACCGGCCCCGCGGTGGAGGAGAAGCGGGCCGTCGTCGACCACGGCCGCACTCGCACCCGCGGAGGGTCGGCCAGCAGCCGCTCGCCGCGTTCGGCCAGGCACGCCCGGACCCAGGAATGCAGCTCGTCGCGTTGATCGGGGTCATCCCACAGGCTCAGTCGGAGGTCGGTGAAGTCCACGGCCACTACGCTAATCTCCGCCTTGCGGGGCGGCGGACGCCGCTTTGGCGCGGCAGCGCGCACGGTGGGGCGCCGGCCGCACGGCGAAGGCCGCCTCCCGCGATGCGGAAGGCGGCCTTGGCGCGCCGAGTCTCGGCTCGACCGGGAATGCCCGGTCGGGTCTCAGCCGGCGCTCTGCACCTTCTCCAGCCGCTTGGCGATGGCGCTCTTGCGGTTGGCGGCCTGGTTCTTGTGGATGACGCCCTTGCTCGCCGCCTTGTCGAGCTGGCGCGCAGCCGAGCGCTGCAGGACGACGGCCTGCTCGACGTCCCCGGCCTCGGCGGCCACGCGGAACTTGCGGATGGCCGTCTTCAGCGAGGAGCGCACCGACTGGTTCCGCTGCCGGCGCTGCTCGTTCTGCCGGTTGCGCTTCTTCTGCGACTTGATGTTCGCCATGCGAAAACGTGCTCCAGTAGCTTCTGATCTGCGGCTCGGGCGCGCGTGCCCCTGCCGCGGGCAGCCGTTCCGCGGGGAGGCCGGTCGCGCGCCGACGCCAGGGTGTGAGTCCGAAGGGCTCAAACTGAACGTGGAACGTTCGAGACACGGGACTACCATTATGCCTTGCGCGGGGGAGTGCTCGCGACCGGCGCCCGAGGCCCGCTGCTCACCCCGGCCGGCCCGCCTCGCCGTCCGGCCCGGCCCACCCGTCCAGGTAGGCGCTCCACTGGTCGCCGGTCGCAGAGAAATCGGCGTAGAGGGCCGTGCCGAACCGCTCGCGCCGCTCGCCGCCGTCGGAGAGCCCGAGCCGCACCGCCCGCACCGCGGCCGCGGTCGTCTCCGCCTCGGGGTTGCGCCCGGCGTGGTCGTCGGGATAGGCGGGCACGCCCATCAGCAGGTGCACGTCCTGGGGGACGGCGTCCATGGCCGCGGTGGTCTGCCGCACCACGAACCCCCCGTACAGGCCCTCGGTGGGCATCCCCGTGTCGTAGGACATCACGGCCACCTGGTCCAGGTGCTCGGCGACGCGCCCGAGGTACCCGCTCGACCAGAACGGGTCCTTGGGCAGCACCAGCCCGAGGGTGAACGCCAGCCCCGCCAGCGGCTCCACCGTGGGCACCGCGCTGGAGAGCAGCGCGTCCGCGGGCAGCTCCGCGCGGGTGCGTTCCAGCAGCGCGAGCAGGCCCGGATCGTTGTTGGGCACGGGCTCGAAGTTGTAGTGGACGCCGTCGAACCCCATGCCCACGAGGCGGTCGGCGGCCTCGACCACGCGTGTGCGCACGGCCTCGTCGCCGAGGTCGAGCCGCCCCACCTCGACCCGCTGGCCCACCCACGCCGAGACCCGCACCTTGGGCAGCTCCGCGCGGAACATGCGCAGGAACGCCGCGGCCTCGGGGTGCTTGGCCGGATCCAGCCGCCCGTCGTAGCCGAGCGGTCCGACGTGCACGTACACGTCGCTGATCCCGCCCTCGTCGATCCGGGGTTTCAGCTCGGCCAGCTCCTGCTCGCCGTAGCGCCCGTCGACCCAGGCGTGGCCCATCCACAGCGCGTTGGTGCCGTCGGACACCGCCCAGGAGGCGGGCTCGCCGGTGTACTGCACGCGCACCAGCACCGCCGCGCCCAGCGCCACGACGAGGACGGCGGCCACCGCTGCGAGCACGCGCTGCAGGAACCACTTCACGAGCGTCCTCCGATCTCACATAACCTGATGTATGCCGCGTGAGCCATTCTCGCCCCGACGCGCCCTGCGGTGCCGCTTCGGGCGGGTGGGATCATGGACGGCACCACCGCGCAGCTTCGCCGCGACGCCGCGGCCCAGCGCCCCTGCCATCCTGGCCAACCAGCGAGCTATCCGAACGGAGCACGGTGCCTCAGCCGAACCGGACCGATCCCGCGCTGATCCGCAACTTCTGCATCATCGCGCACATCGACCATGGCAAGTCGACGCTGGCCGACCGCATGCTTCAGCTGACCGGCATCGTCGAGGACCGCCTGATGCGCGCGCAGTACCTCGACCGCATGGACATCGAGCGCGAACGCGGCATCACCATCAAGTCCCAGGCGGTGCGGCTGCCGTTCACGGCGCTCGACGACACCACCTACGTCCTCAACCTGATCGACACCCCCGGCCACGTCGACTTCACCTACGAGGTGTCGCGGTCGCTGGCCGCCTGCGAGGGCGCGGTCCTGCTGGTCGACGCAGCCCAGGGCATCGAGGCCCAGACGCTGGCCAACCTCTACCTGGCCCTGGAGCACGACCTCACCATCATCCCGGTGCTGAACAAGATCGACCTGCCGGCGGCCATGCCCGAGAAGTACGCCGCCGAGCTGGCCGGGATCATCGGCTGCGAGCCCTCCGACGTGCTCCGGGTCAGCGCCAAGACCGGCGAGGGCGTCGAGGAGCTGCTCAACGAGATCGTGGGCCAGGTCCCGCCGCCGGTCGGCGACGCCGACGCGCCTCCCCGGGCGATGATCTTCGACTCGATCTACGACACCTACCGCGGCGTGGTCACCTACGTCCGCGTGGTCGACGGCCACCTGGGCACCCGCCAGCGCATCCAGATGATGTCGACCGGCGCCACCCACGAGATGCTGGAGGTGGGCGTCATCTCACCCGAGCCCACCAAGGTCGAGGGCCTGGGTGTGGGCGAGGTGGGCTACCTCATCACCGGTGTCAAGGACGTGCGCCAGTCGCGGGTCGGCGACACGGTGACCTCCCAGGCCAACGGGGCCTCGCAGATGCTGCCGGGCTACCAGGACCCCAAGCCGATGGTGTTCTCGGGCCTGTACCCCATCGACGGCGGCGACTACCCGGTGCTGCGCGACGCGCTGGAGAAGCTGCAGCTCAACGACGCCGCCCTGGCATTCGAGCCCGAGACCTCCGCGGCGCTGGGCTTCGGCTTCCGCTGCGGATTCCTGGGGCTGCTGCACCTGGAGATCACCCGCGCCCGCCTGGAGCGGGAGTACGACCTGGACCTGATCTCCACGGCCCCCAACGTCATCTACCGGGTGATCATGGAGGACGGCACCGAGCACTCGGTGACCAACCCCAGCGAGTTCCCCGAGGGCAAGATCCAAGAGGTCCACGAGCCGATCGTCAAGGGCACGCTGCTGGCGCCCGCCGAGTTCGTCGGTCCGATCATGGAGCTGTGCCAGGCCCGCCGCGGCGCCCTGGACGGCATGGACTACCTCTCCGAGGACCGCGTCGAGATGCGCTACACCCTGCCGCTCGCCGAGATCGTGTTCGACTTCTTCGACCAGCTCAAGTCGCGCACGAAGGGGTTCGCGTCGCTGGACTACGAGCCCTCGGGCGAGCAGGTGTCGGACCTGGTCAAGGTCGACATCCTGCTGCAGGGCGAGATGGTCGACGCGTTCTCGGCGATCGTGCACCGCGAGAAGGCCTACTCCTACGGCGTGGAGATGACCAAGAAGCTGCGCGAGCTGATTCCGCGCCAGCAGTTCGAGGTGCCGGTGCAGGCCGCGATCGGCTCGCGGGTGATCGCCCGCGAGAACATCCGCGCCATCCGCAAGGACGTGCTCTCCAAGTGCTACGGCGGCGACATCAGCCGCAAGCGCAAACTGCTGGAGCGCCAGAAGGAGGGCAAGCGGCGGATGAAGATGGTCGGCCGCGTCGAGGTGCCCCAGGAGGCGTTCATCTCCGCGCTGTCGACCGAGGACTCCGGTTCCGAGAAGGACTCCAAGAAGCGCTGAGGCCGCGGCGCCCGCTCAGGGCCGCCGCGGCCCGCCGCCCCGGTGCGGCCGAGGACCGCCGCGACCGCACCGGGGCGGCCGGCCGCACCGTGGTGCGGCCGGCATCCGGCCGGGCCTCAGCCCTTGACCGCTCCGCTGGTGAGGCCCTCGGCGATGTAGCGCTGCAGGAACCAGAACACCGACAGCACCGGCACCGCCAGCAGCAGGGTGCCCGCGGAGAACATGCCGAAGTTGGCGTCGCGCTGGTCGGCGACCATGCCGTACAGCCCCACCGCAACGGTCTTGGCCTCGGGATCGCGCAGGAACACGCTGGCGATCAGGAACTCGTTGACGGTGGCGATGAACACCAGCAGCCCCACCACGGCCAGCACCGGGGTCACTAGCGGCAGCATGATCCGGAAGAACGCCTGGGCGTGGGTCGCGCCGTCGACCTGGGCCGACTCGTCCAGCGCCGCGGGGATGGTGTCGAAGAAGCCCTTCATCAGCCAGGTGTTGATGCTCAGTGCACCGCCGAGGTAGACCAGCATCAGCCCCCAGGGGGTGTTGAATCCGACGGCGGGCCAGTAGTCGCTGACCGTGCTGAACATCAGGTAGATCGCGACGATCGCCAGGAACTGCGGGAACATCTGGATCACCAGCAGCCCGTAGAGCCCCAGCCGGCGCCCCGCGAAGCGGAACCGGCTGAAGACGTAGGCCGCCAGCGCCGAGAGGAACACCGTCGCCGCCGCGTTGGCCATCGCGATCAGCAGCGAGTTGGCGTACCACCGCCCGAAGTGGGTTCCGCCGAGCAGCTGCAGGAAGTTCTGCAACCCGGCGGAGCGGGGGACGAGCGTGGACGAGCTGAGCGTGCCGAGCGGGTTCAGCGCCGCCGAGACCACGAACAGGATCGGGAACAGCGCGAAGACCAGGAAGACGAGCATCACCAGGTGCCGCCACCCGGTGCGGCGCGCCCACAGCGACAGGGGGTGAGCCCTGCCGTGCCGCGCGGGCGCCTTCGCGGCGGCGGATCGGGCCATCACCGGTGCACCTCCTCCAGGGACGCGCTTCTGCGCAGACTGACCACCGACATGACCGTGACGATGAGGAAGATGAACACCGACAGCGCGGCCGCGTAGCCGTACTGGGCCCCGCTGGCGCCGAACGCCAGCCGGTAGGTGTAGGTGATCAGCAGGTCGGTCGCTCCCGCCATCGGGTTGTCGGTCGGGAAGGGGCCGCCCTCGGTCGTCAGCCACACGGCGTTGAAGTTGTTGAAGTTGAACGCGAACGTGGCCACCAGGATGGGCGCCATGGCCACCATCAGCAGGGGGAGGGTGACCTGGCGGAACGCCTGCCAGGCCCCGGCACCGTCGATGCGGGCGGCCTGCACCAGCTCGCGCGGGATCGACTGCAGCGCTCCGGTGGCCACCAGGAACATGTAGGGGAAACCGAGCCAGATGTTGACGATCAGCACCGCGGCCCGGGCCGTCCAGGGCTCGCCGAACCAGTCGGTATCCAGCCCCAGCATCCGGTTCAGCAGCCCGAAGTCGGAGTTGAACATCGACCGCCACAGCAGGAACATCGCGAAGGAGGGCATGGCGTAGGGCAGCACCACCAGCAGGCGGTAGGCGGTGCGCCCGGTGAAGTGCTCCCGGGTGTGCAGGGTCAGCGCCACGCACAGCCCCAGCGCGAACACCATCGCCGTGGTTCCGGCGGCGAAGGCGATGTTCCAGGTCAGAATGCCCAGGAAGGACGACCGGATGTCGGGGTCGGTCAGGAAGCGCGCGAAGTTGGCCATGCCCACGCCGACCCGCCAGCCCTGCGGCAGCCGGTCGCCGTTGTCGGCGACGAACGCGCCGCGCTCGTCGTCGGCGGTGTAGACCCGGCCGGTCTCGGCGTCGGTGATGCAGTCGCAGCCGGCGTCGTAGGTGAGCGTGGAGCGGCCCTCGTAGGCCGTGGAGAACCCGCTGGAGCGGATCCCGGTGCCCGATCCGCTGGGGACGGCGAGCCCGGTGATCTCCTCGCTGCGCGCGTTGGCCTGGCTGGGCGGCAGGACGGTGTATCCGGGCGCGGCCGTGATCTTTCCCGACGGGGTGACGGTGGCGCCGGGCAGCGGCTGCAGCCCCTGGGCATCGCCCGCGTAGGCGCTGCCGTCGGGCGCGGTCAGCAGGAACACCAGTTCGCCCCCAGGCGCGGAGCCGCGGGCGGCCACGGTGAGGGTGTAGGAGGTGGAGTCGGGGCTCCGCTGGACCGAGGAGGCCTCGATCTGCTCGACGGCCTCCTCCTTGGTGCCGCGGTGGCCGTCGCTGTAGTTGGTCACCGAGGTGCTCAGCGTGTAGAGCACCGGGATGATCTGGAAGGCGACCAGGAACAGCGTGCCGGGCACCAGGTACTTGGCGGGCACCGCGCGCTTGGACAGGTAGACGTAGAAGATCAGCCCCGTCACGGCCACCACCGCTCCGACGCCCGCCCAGTTCCCGGCCGAGTACAGGGGGAACACGGCCCACAGGGCGACGGCCGCCGCGAGGCCGAGCATGCCGATCCTGGCCGCCTGCCCGGCCGCCGACCCGCGCGGGGCCAGCGATCCTCCGGGCAGCGGCGGGCGTGCGGGCGCCCCGCCGGGGGCGCCCGCACCGCTGGGGCGGTTGCCTGCCACGGCTCAGCCGATCTCTTCGCGGATCGTCTCGGCGGCCGACTCGACGGCCTTCTGGGGATCGGCGCCGCCGATCACGGCCGCCTGCGCCTTGCCGAAGGGGTCCCAGATCGCGTCCATCTGGGGGATGGCCGGCATGGGGCGGCCGTCGGCACCGGCGTCGATGAACTTGGCGACTGCGGGGTCGTCCTTGCTGACCTTCTCCATGACCTCCGTCAGCGCGGGCGGGCGCGGGTCGGCCTCATACAGCGCGGTGGCCAGCTCGGGGTCGGTGACGTAGTTGGTGACGAACTCCTCGGCCAGCACCTTGTTCTTGCTGCCGGATGCCACGAAGAACGCCTGCACGCCCACGAAGGGCCGGGGCTCCTCACCGCCGGCGAAGCCGGGGACGGGGGAGACGTCGTATTCGACGCCGGCCTCCTGCACGGCGCCCAGCGACCACGGGCCGGTGACGAAGAAGGCGGTCTTGCCCTGGTGGAACAGGCTGGCCACGTTCTCGGCGTCGATGGAGCGCTTGAAGACGCCCTCGCCCTCCTCGCCGAACTCGGCGATCTTCTCGAAGGCCGCGACCGACTCGGGCGTGCCCACGCCCAGGTCCGCGGGGTCGGGGTTGCCCTGGTCGTCGGTGCCGAAGAGGTAGCCGCCGGCCGAGGTGTAGAAGGGCTGCATGTGGTAGGGGTCGCCCGTCTGGCCGACCTGCAGGCCCAGGACCTCCTCGACCTCGCCGTCCTGCTTCAGCCGCTTGCCGGTCTCGACGAGGTCCTCGAAGGTCTCGGGGGCCTCGGGGGCGAGCTCGGTGTTGCGGATCAGGGCCAGGTTCTCCATGGCGTAGGGGACGCCGTAGAGCTGCCCGTCGTAGGTGGTGGCCTCCACGGCGACCTCGTTGAGGGCGTCGACCTTCTCCTGGGGCAGCTGGAGGGGGTCGATGGCGCCGTTCTGCACCAGGTTGCCGATCCAGTCGTGGGCGCCGACGAGCACGTCGGGGCCTGAGCCGCCCTCGTGGGCGGTCACGAAGTCGGACTGGATGGTGTCGGCGGCGACCTCCTGGACATCGACCTTGATGCCGTTGGCCGAGCCGAACTCCTCGGCGAACGGCTGCAGGACCTCGGTGCGCTCGGGGTCGGCCCAGATGACCATCGTGCCCTTGGGCTGGTCGGCGGCCTCCTGGCCGCCGCCTCCGCACGCCGTCGTCAGCGCGAGGGCGGCGGTCGCGGCCAGCAGGCCGGCGCTGCGGATTCTCATGTGGCTCCCTCTAGGGGCTGGTGCCGCGGACGTTTCCCCCGATCTGTCCCGGCTTGTCTGTTGGCAGGTGAGGTGACGTTAGCAATTCATTGCAAGAACTGAAAGCACTTGCAGGGAAAACCGGTCACGATGTGGAAACGCCGCGGACACCCCCGCGGCACGCGCACGCCGCCGGGCGCGGCCCGCGCCGGTGGTCCCGCCCGCATTCGTGCAGGCAGCGGGGCGGGCGGCCCGGCACCGTCAGGCGACGGTACCCGGTCGCCGGGCCGCCCGGTCGGCTCAGTCCCCCTCGGGCACCAGCCACACCGCGGTGTCGGCCGGCAGCACCAGCGCCCCCGCCTCCCACCGGACCTCCCCGCTGGACAGCAGCACGCGCGCCGCGGACGGGAGGGCGTCCGCGGGGACCTTTGCCGGCGCGCCGCCGAGGTTGGCCGCGCAGGCGAACCCCGCGCCGCGGCGGAACGCCAGCAGCCCCTCGCCGGCCTCCAGCCAGTCCAGGCCGGCGGCCGCCTCGATCGCCGTGCGCCGGTGACGCAGCGCCACGGTGTACATCGCCAGTGTCGAGTCGGGATCGCGCCGCTGGGACTCGCGGGTGTAGCGCGCCCACTCCTCGGGCATCGGCAGCCAGGGCCGGCCGCCCTCGGGCGAGAAGCCGAAGGGCGGCCGCTCGCCCTCCCAGGGCAGGGGCACCCGGCAGCCGTCGCGCCCGCGCTCGGTGCGTCCCGAGCGCAGCCAGGTCGGATCCTGCAGCGCGTCCTCGGGCAGGTCGGTGACCTCGGGCAGGCCCAGCTCCTCACCCTGGTAGAGGTAGGTCGAGCCCGGCAGCGCCAGCGTGAGCAGGGTGGCCGCGCGCGCCCGGCGCAGCCCGCGCTCGCCGCCGCCGAACCTGGTGGGGTGCCGGGTGACGTCGTGGTTGGACAGCACCCAGGTCGTGGGCGCCCCGACCGCGGCGTTGGCCGCCAGCGAGCCGTCGATGACCCGCCGCAGCACCGCGGGGTCCCAGCCCGCGGTCAGGTACTGGAAGTTGAACGCCTGGTGCAGCTCGTCGGGCCGCAGATAGCGGGCCACCCGGTCGGCGTCCTCCACCCACGCCTCGGCCACCAGCGCGCGCTCGCCCGGGTAGGAGCCGACGATGCCGTGCCACCTGCGGTAGATCTCGTGCACGCCGTCCTGGTCGAAATAGGGGAGCTGCGTGGAGCCGTCGAGCAGGTCGGCCTTCTGCCCCTCGGGCAGGTCGGGCAGCTCGGGGTCCTTGACCATGCCGTGCGCCACGTCGATGCGGAACCCGTCGACCCCGCGGTCCAGCCAGAAGCGCAGCACGTCGTCGAACTCCGCGTGCACGTCGGGGTTGGTCCAGTCCAGGTCGGGCTGCTCGGCGTCGAACAGGTGCAGATACCACTCCTCGGGCGTGCCGTCCGGCCGCTTCAGCCGGGTCCAGGCCGGGCCGCCGAAGATCGACTTCCAGTTGTTGGGGGGACGGTCGCCGCCCGGGCCCCGGCCGGGGCGGAAGATGTAGCGCGAGCGCGCCGGGCTGCCCGGCTCGGCGGCCACCGCGGCGCGGAACCAGGCGTGGGCCGAGGAGGTGTGGTTGGGCACGATGTCGATGATGATCCGCAGGTCCAGCTCGTGTGCCCGGGAGATGAGGGCGTCGAAGTCGGCGAGCGTGCCGAAGCGGGGATCGACGTCGCGGTAGTCGGCCACGTCGTAGCCGCCGTCGGCAAGCGGAGAGACGTAGAAGGGGGTCAGCCACACCGCGTCGACCCCCAGCGAGGCGAGTTCGCCGAGCCGGTCGTGCACCCCGCGCAGGTCGCCCTCGCCGTCGCCGTCGGAGTCGGCGAAGCTGCGGACGTAGACCTGGTAGATGACCGCGTCGCGCCACCACTCCCGGTCGGCGGTGGGCGGTGCGGGCGCGTGCTGTGGGGGCGTGGGCATAGGAGTCCCTCCGTGTGCCTGGCCGAGCGGGTCAGCCGAGTGGGTCCGTGCAAGCTATTGCGCAAGATTACCTATCGGTTGCAAGGAGCGTGGGGCAAACTGCATTAGAGTGCTCCCATGGGTCCACGTTTGGCCGACATAGCCCGCCATGCCGAGGTGAGCGAGGCGACGGTCTCCCGAGTGCTGAACAACAAGCCCGGTGTCGGCTCCGACACCCGGGCAGCCGTCCTCACCGCGCTCGACGTGCTGGGCTACGAGCGCCCCGAGCGGCTGCGGCGGCGGTCGGCCGGACTGGTCGGCATGGTCGTGCCCGAGCTGGAGAACCCGGTCTTCCCGATGTTCGCCCAGGCGGCCGAGGGCGCGCTCGCCCGCCAGGGCTACACGCCGGTGCTGTGCACCCGCCCGCCCGGCGGCATCGTCGAGGACGAGTACGTCGAACTGCTGCTGGAGCGCAACGTCTCGGGCATCGTCTTCGTCTCCGGCCTGCACGCCGACGCCACCGCCGACCACGGCCGCTACCACCGCCTGATCGCCCAGAAGCTGCCGATCGTGCTGGTCAACGGCTTCGCCGAGGAGGTGCCGGCGGCGTTCGTCTCCTGCGACGACCGCGAGGCCGGGCGGCTGGCCGTCAACCACCTCGCCGAACTGGGCCACACCCGGATCGGGTTCACCAGCGGTCCCGAGCGCTACGTGCCCGTGCAGCGCAAGCTCATCGGCTATCGGGCGGCCATGGCCGCGCACGGCCTCGACTGCACCGACCTCGTCGAACTCTCGCTGTTCGGGGTCGAGGGCGGCCACGCGGCGGCGTCGCGGCTGCTGCAGCGCGGGGTCACCGCCATGGTCTGCGGCTCCGACCTCATGGCGCTGGGCGCGGTGCGCGCCGCCCGCCAGCACGGGCTCTCGGTCCCCGGCGACTTCTCCGTGGTGGGCTACGACGACTCCCAGCTCATCGCCTTCACCGATCCGCCGCTGACCACCGTGCGCCAGCCGATACAGGCCATGGCGATGGCCACCGTGCGCACGCTGTGCGACGAGATCGCCGGCCACAACGTCTCCCGCACGGAGTACCTGTTCGACCCCGAACTGGTCGTGCGCGGCTCGACCGCCGCGGCACCCGCGGCCGCGGCCCGCTCCCGCGCCGTCAGAGTCTCCTGAACCGCGCGGCCGCGTCGCGGCCCGCGCCCGGCCGTCGAACCCCGCCCCGCCGTCCTCGCCGGCGCGGCCGCCCTATAGCCTTGCCGCCATGCCCCGCATCGCCTCGGTCAACACGGGAACGGCCGTCTCCGCCGCGTGGGCGGGGCGGCTGAAGCGCACCGCCATCGACAAGCGGCCGGTGCCCGGCCCGGTGGCCGTGCGGGCACACGGCCTCGCCGGCGACGAGCAGGCCGACCGCGAGCACCACGGCGGCCCCGACAAGGCCGTCTACGCCTACGCCCGCGAGGACCTGGACCTGTGGCAGGAGCGGCTGGGCAGGCCGCTGCGCGACGGCGTGTTCGGCGAGAACCTCACCACCCGCGGGTTCGACCTCGACGCGGTGCTCATCGGCGAGCGCTGGCGCGTGGGGACGGTGCTGCTGGAGGCCGCCCTGCCGCGGACCCCCTGCGGGGTGTTCCGCGCGTGGATGGAGGAGACCGGCTGGGTCAAGCGCTTCACCGAGGAGGGCCGCACCGGCGTCTACCTGCGCGTCCTGGCCGAGGGGGAGATCAGCGCCGGCGACGAGGTCCGCGTCGTGCACCGGCCCGAGCACGGGATCGCCGTCGCCGCCGCCTTCCGTGCCCGCTACGAGCCCGACCGCGAGCTGCTGCGCCGCGTGCTGGCGATCCCGGGACGCTCGGCGGTGTGGGAGGAGGCGGCCGCCGCCGTCGGGGCGGCGGAGGGCTGAGACCGGGCCGGGACCGTCCGGTCGCCGCCATCGCCGACACTGGAGGCATGCCTTCCGTGCCTCTCGACGGCGAGCCCGTACCCGCCGACGGCGCCCTGCCCGCCGGCGCCGCGGCCGGAGCGGGCACCCGCCCCTTCGGCGTGTACGTGCACGTGCCCTTCTGCGCCACCCGCTGCGGCTACTGCGACTTCAACACCTACACCGCCGCCGAACTGCGCTCCCGCGACGGCGGGCACACCGCCACCCGCGAGGGCTACGCCGATCTCGCCGTGGCCGAGATCCGCCTGGCCCGCCGCGTCCTGGGCGCCGCCGAGGTCCCCGTAAGCACCGTGTTCTTCGGCGGCGGCACCCCCACGCTGCTGCCCCCAGAGGACCTGGGGCGCATCCTCGCCGCCGTCGACGCCGAGTTCGGGCTGGAGCCCGGAGCCGAGGTCACCACCGAGGCCAACCCCGAGACCGTCGACCCGGCGGTCCTGGCCCGGCTGCGCGAACAGGGCATCACCCGCGTCTCCTTCGGCATGCAGAGCGCGGCTGCGCACGTGCTGGCCGTCCTGGAGCGCGCGCACACCCCGGGCCGCGCCCAGCAGTGCGTCCAGTGGGCCCGCGAGGCCGGGTTCAGCCACGTCAACCTGGACCTGATCTACGGCGCGCCCGGCGAGACCGACGCCGACTGGAAGGAGTCGCTGCAGGCGGCGGTCCAGGCCGGGGTCGACCACATCTCGGCCTACTCGCTGATCGTCGAGGAGGGCACCCGCCTGGCGGCGCGCGTACGCCGCGGCGAGCTGAGCGAACCGGACGAGGACGTGCTGGCCGACCGCTACACCATGGCCGACGACGCCCTCACCGCCGCCGGCCTGCACCCCTACGAGGTCTCCAACTGGGCCCGGGGCACCGCCGCCCGCAGCCGCCACAACCGCCTCTACTGGACCGGCGGCGACTGGTGGGGGGTGGGACCCGGCGCGCACAGCCACGTCGGCGGCACCCGCTGGTGGAACGTCAAGCATCCGGCCGCCTACGCCGCCCGCCTGGCCGAGGGGCGCTCGCCCGGCCACGCCCGCGAGGTGCTGGAGGCCGAGGACCGGCGCTTCGAGCGCATCATGCTCGAACTGCGGCTGGCCGAGGGGTGCCCGCTGGAGCTGCTCGACGCGAGCGGGCGGGCCGCCGCCGCTCGCGCCGTCGCCGACGGGCTGCTGGAGCCCGCAGCCCACGCCGACGGCCGCGCCGTCCTCACCCGGCGCGGTCGCCTCCTGGCCGACGCGGTCGTGCGCGAGCTCACCTGAGGACGCTTGGGCCGGGCCGCCCGGACTCCCGCGCCGCAGACTCCGGCGCCTACTTCATCATCGGGAAGGCCAGCCACTTCGGGTACTCGTACCACTCGCCCTTGTTGGCGGCTACACCCGCCATGATCGCGAAGATGACACTGCAGATAAGTACGGCGAAGAGCGTGAAGATGCCGATGATGACGATCATCAGGATGCTCGACACTATGTAGCCGATGGCCATCGTCACCTGGAAGTTGAACGCCTGGGCCGACTGGTGGCGGATGAAGGGCGACTCGTCCTTCTTGACCAAGTAGAGGATCAGCGGGAGCAGGAACCCGGTGAACAGCCCGCCGATGTGGGCCGCCATGCCCATGGTCCGGTCGTCCGAGCTGGGCGCGCCATAGCCGCCGGGCTGGCCGTAGCCCTGCTGGTAGGGCACCGGCGCCGGATACTGCGGCTGGCCGTAGCCGGGCTGGGGCCCCGACTGGGGGCCGTAGCCGGGCTGCGGACCCGACGGGGGGCCGTAGTTGGGGTCGTACCCGGGCGGCGGGTTGTAGCCGCCGGGGTGGTTCGGGTAGCCGCCGGGCTGCTGGCCGCCGCCGTAGGGCTGGTCGGGCTGGGGCGGGTAGCTCATCTCTCGTGGTCTCCTCTGTGGGGTCGGCCCCGGCGGGCGCCGGGGCGCTGCGATCGCATCACGTGCGGCGGCGCTGCGGCGGGGATCGGGAATCGGCCGAGCGCCCGGCTGCGGAAAGGCCTCGCTGATGAGACTCTTTCACGGAGTGCGGGGTTCCCACAGGGCGGAGGCGTTCGAGACGCGCCGGCCTCCGCCCCGAGGGTCACTTCACCATGCGGATCGACACCGGGTAGCGGTAGCGGATACCCCGGTTGGCGCTGAGCGCGGCCAGCACGCCCAGGACGATCGAGCCGACCCAGATCACCGCGACGAGCACGGAACCGATCCAGGAGATCGGCGGCGCGAAGACCCCGAGCCCGATGTAGACCGCCCAGGCGACGAAGTACGGGATGAGCAGGGTGAGCTGGAAGTTGAGCGCCTCGCCGGCCTGGTGGCGGACGAACGGGGAGTCCTTGCGCTTCACCGAGTAGATGATGAGGGCGGGCAGCCAGCCGAAGCAGGACAGGATGACCCCGGAGAGGTGGGCGATCATCGCCCAGGTGGCGTCGTCGGCGGCGCCGGGCTGGGGGCCGAAGTCGGGCTGGGGACCGCTGGGCTGCTGCTGGGGGTAGCCCTGCGGGTAACCCGGCTGACCGGGCGCCTGCGGGGTGCCCGGGTATCCCGCGGGCTGCTGCTCGTAGCCCTGGGGGATCCCCGGCTGGGGCTGCGGCGGGGCGTACCCGGGCTGGGGCGCCTGCGGCTGCTGAGGGCCGGCGCCCGGGGGCTGGTACCCGGCCGATGGGGGCTGCTGCCCCGGCTGCTGCTGGTAACCCGGCTGGGGATAGCCCGGCTGGGCATATCCCGGCTGGGGTTGCTGGTAGGGCTGCCCGCTGCCCGCCTGCGCGTAGCCGGGCTGCTCTGCGCTGAGCCGGCCTCCGGAGGGGTGGCCGTATCCGGGTTGTTCTCCGCTGGGCTGGGCGTATCCGGGCTGTGCGGGCTGTCCGTAGCCCGGCTGGTCACCGCCGGGAGCGCCGTATCCGGGCTGGCCGCCGGTGGGGTGGCCGTAACCGGGCTGGCCGCCGCTGGGCTGGGCGTATCCGGGCTGGCCTCCGGTGGGGTGGCCGTATCCGGGTTGTTCTCCGCCGGGCTGGGCGTAGCCCGGCTGGCCCCCGGAGGGATATCCGTATTCGGGCCGGCCGTATCCCGGCTGCGGGGACTGGCCGTAGCCGGGCTGCTCACGGCCGGGTTGAGCGTACCCCGGGGGGGCCCACCCCGGCTGGCCGCCGCTGGACTGGTCGTAGCCCGGCTGAGGGGGCTGCCCGTAATCGGGGTGCCCGTAGCCCGGGTGGACCTCACCGGGCTGCCCGCCTCCCGGCTGCGGATATCCGGGCTGCTGCTCGCCGGTGCCCGCCTGCCCCTGGCCGGGCTGCCCGTCAGAGGGTGCGCGGCCTGGTGCCGACTGGTCACCGGAGGGCCCCTCCTGGGGCTGTGGTCGGTTGGGCGGGGTCTCGCTCATCTTGTCCCTTGGCTGTGCCGATTGCGTTGGGCCGATAGTGCCATCCGGTGCCCCGGCAGGCCACCGCGCGCTCGCGGCGCGCGACACTCCCGGACAGGTCTAGTCTTGCACTGCCAGGGGCGCGGTGACGAAGTCGATGAGCTCTTCGACGCGGCCCAGCAGCTCCGGTTCGAGGTCGGCGTAGGTGCGCACCGACCCCAGGATGCGCCGCCAGGCCTCACCGGGCTCCTCGCCGCTTCCCAGCGCCCGCAGGACCCCCTCCTTCCACGGGACCCCGCGCGGCACATCGGGCCACGCGGAGAAACCCAGCACCGACGGCTTCACCGCCTGCCAGATGTCGACGAAGGGATGTCCGGTCACCAGCACGTGCGGGGAGGAGACCTCCTCGGCGATCCGGCTCTCCTTGGAGCCCGGCACGAGGTGGTCCACCAGGACGCCCAGCCGGCGCCCCGGGCCCGGAGCGAAGTCCGCGACGATCGCGGGCAGGCGGTCCACGCCTTCCAGATACTCCACGACCACGCCCTCGATGCGCAGATCGTGGCCCCAGATCTTCTCGACCAGTTCGGCGTCGTGCACGCCCTCCACGTAGATGCGGCTCTCCCGCGCCACCCGCGAGCGCGCGCCCCGCACGGCGATCGAACCGGAGGCGCTGCGGGCGGGTCCGGTCCCCGCCGCCTGCTCCGGGGCGGGCCGCACCGCGGTCACGGGGCGGCCGTCGAGCAGGAACGCCGCGGGTTCCAGGTCGAAGACGCGGTGGCGGCCCCGGCGGTCCTCCAGCGTCACCGTCCGCTTGTCCCAGCCGACGACCGCGCCGCAGAACCCTTCGTCGGCCGACTCCAGCACGAGCCCGTGCTCCAGCGCGACCTCGGCGACGGCGCCCTTGCGCGGCCGGCGCCAGTCCCCGGCCAGCACGTCCTCGCCGTACCGCTTGCCCGAGCTTCCCGAGTTGGTGTGCACGGGCGGGGATTGTAGCGGCGCACGCCTCCGAATGCCGGGTGCCGCGTGGCCGCCGGCGCGGAACCCGGCCGCCCCGCTCTCCGCCTGTCCTTGCGCGACGGCATAGAATTAGCACTTAGGACCATGGAGTGCCAGGAGGTGAGCACGTGCTCGACGACCGGAAGCTTGCGGTTCTGCGTGCGATCGTCGAGGATTACGTGTCCACGAACGAGCCCGTGGGATCCAAGGCGCTCGCCGACCGCCACACCCTGGGCGTATCTCCCGCCACCATCCGCAACGACATGGTTGCGCTGGAGGAGGAGGGCTACATCGCCCAGCCGCACACCAGTGCGGGGCGGGTCCCCACCGACAAGGGCTACCGGCTGTTCGTGGACCGGTTGTCCACGGTCAAACCGCTCTCCAGCGCCGAGCGCCGCGCGATCGAGACCTTCCTCGGCGGCGCGGTCGACCTCGACGAGATCGTGGGTCGGACGGTGCGGCTGCTCGCCCAGCTCACCCGCCAGGTCGCGGTGGTCCAGTACCCGTCGCTCACCCGCTCCTCGGTGCAGCACGTGGAACTGGTCCCGCTGGGCCAGCAGCGCGTGATGATGGTGCTGATCACCGACACCGGCCGCGTCGAGCAGCGGGTCATCGACGGCTTGGAGGACGTCAGCGAGGAGGCGGTCGACCGCCTCCGCCAGATGCTCAACCGGGCGCTGGTGGGCAAGTGGCTCACCAACGTGCCCAACGCCGTGGAGGACCTGCCCGCCCAGTTGCCGCCCGACGACCGCGCCCTGGCGGCGGCCGTGCTGTCGGTGCTGCTGGAGAGCCTCGTCGAGCGCCACGACGAGAAGATCGTCCTCGGTGGTACGGCGAATCTCGCCGCTATGGATTTCTCGGCTAGCCTGCGGGAGGTACTGGAGGCGTTGGAAGAAAACGTCGTCCTGCTCCGTTTGCTGGGAGAGATGGGCGACCGTTCCATGCTGACGGTGCGCATCGGCGCCGAGAACTCTCACGAGGGTCTGCGATCCACCTCGATCGTCTCGGCCGGTTACGGAATCGGCGACCAGCCTCTGGCCAAGATCGGTGTTGTGGGTCCTACCCGGATGGACTACCCAGGAACGATGGGAGCGGTACGCGCTGTGGCTCGGTACCTCGGACAGATACTTGCGGGGCAGTAAGTGGCGAGAGACTACTACGAGATCCTCGGGGTGCGGCGCGACGCATCCAAGGACGAGATCAAGAAGGCGTATCGGCGGCTCGCCCGCGAACTCCACCCGGACGTCAACCCGGATCCGGCCACCCAGGATCGCTTCAAGGAAGTGACCCAGGCCTACGAGGTCCTCTCCGACGACAGCAAGCGCCGGATGTTCGACATGGGCGCCGACCCCTTCGCACCCTCCGGCGGAGGCGGCGGCGCGGGAGCCGGCGGCTTCGGCGCGGCCGGGTTCCCCTTCGACGACATCATGAACGCGTTCTTCGGCGGCGGCCAGCCCGGCGCCGGGCGCAGCGCCCGCGACCGGGTGCGGCGCGGCCGCAGCATCAAGGTGCGCATCGAGCTGGACCTGGCCGAGACCGCGTTCGGCGTCACCAAGGACGTCACCTTTCCCACGGCGGTGCTGTGCAACACCTGCCAGGGCGAGGGCACGGCCAAGGGCACCCACCGCCAGACCTGCGACATGTGCCAGGGCCGCGGCGAGGTCTCGCAGGTCGCGCGCTCCTTCCTCGGCCAGGTCATGACCACGCGGCCGTGCCCGCAGTGCTCCGGCCAGGGGACGATCATCACCGACCCCTGCGCCGACTGCGCCGGCGAGGGCCGCGTGCGCGAGAAGGTCACCCGCAAGGTGCAGATCCCCGCGGGCGTCGAGGACGGCACCCAGATCCAGCTCGCCGGCGAGGGCGAGGTCGGCCCCAACGGCGGTCCGCGCGGCGACATCTTCCTGGAGATCGTGCAGCGTCCCCACCCCACGTTCGAGCGGCGCGGCGACGACCTGCACTGCACGATCACGGTTCCCATGACCGCCGCGGCGCTGGGCGCCTCGTTCACCTTCGACACCCTCGACGGCACCGAGGAGATCGACCTGCGGCCGGGCACCAGCTCCGGCCACGTCATCACCCTGCCGGGGCACGGCACCCGCCACCTCGACGGTGCCGGGCGCGGCGACCTGATGATCCAGGTCGACGTCGAGACCCCCGCGAAGCTGGACGAGGAGCAGGAGGCGCTGCTGCGCAAGTTCGCCGAGCTGCGCGGCGAGGACCAGCCTCCGGGCAAGTTCAGCCCGGGGCACGGCGGCCTGTTCTCGCGGCTGCGCGACGCCTTCGGCGCGCGCTGAGCCGCCGCCCACCATCGACATCGCCGCGACCGGCTGATCGGCGCGGGCGGGGCCGGTGCCGCGCACGTCGCGGCGCCGGCCCGTGCCTGTGTCGGGCCGCGGACCGTGGAAGCGGGTGACATGTGACACCACTGGTCTTCCTCAGTGAACCGGGCGAACTCGACGCCGACACCGTCGTGCTGTCCGGCCCCGAGGGCAGGCACGCCGCGGCGGTGCGGCGGATCGCCGCGGGCGAGACCGTCCACCTGGTCGACGGAGCCGGGACCCGGGCGCGCTGCCGCGTGCTTGAGGTCGGCAAGGACCGCGTCGTCTGCGCGGTGGAGGAGCGCGGAGTCGAGCCGGCGCCGCACCCGCACCTGACCGTGGTGCAGGCGCTGCCCAAGGGCGACCGCGGCGAGCTGGCGGTGGAGGTCATGACCGAGGCGGGCGTGGACCGCATCGTGCCCTGGGCGGCCGAGCGGTGCATCACCCGCTGGAAGCCCGAGCGCGCCCCCAAGGCGCTGGCCAAATGGCGCTCGACAGCGCGGGAGGCCGCCAAGCAGTCGCGGCGCAGCCGGGTGCCCGAGGTGGCCGAGCTGGCCGGAACCGGCGAGGTCTGCGCGCACGTGGCGGCCGCCGGTGCGGGGATCGTGCTGCACGAGGACGCCGGCTCCCGGCTGTCGTCGGTGCCGCTGCCCGCGCCGGTACTGGAGGCCGCGGCGCAGGGGGACGCCGGGCGGCCCGACGCCGGGGGGATCGTCGTCGTGGTCGGCCCGGAAGGCGGGTTCTCCGACAGCGAACTGCGCGCCCTGGACGCCGCGGGCGCGGTCCGCGCGCTGCTGGGCCCCACGGTGCTGCGCACCTCAACGGCCGGAGTGGCCGCCCTGGCGGTACTGCAGGCGCGCTGCGGCCGGTGGTGAGGCCGCGCGCGGGCCGGCGGCCCGCGCGCGTGCTTGGGCCGCGTGCGGGCCGCCGCCCTGCCTAGTTGGTCTCGGTAACGGTGTCGCCGGTGTCGGCACCCGCGCCGGCGGAGGTGTCGGGCGCCGTGGTGGGGGTGTCCCCGCCGTCGCCGCCGGTGTCGCCGCCGCCGGCGGGCGGCGGAGTGGAGTCGCCGGTGGATCCGTCACCCGGATCCTGCGGTGGCGGCTCCTCGCTGGGCTCGACCGGGTCGCCGCTGGAGGCGCACTCGTCGCCGGAGGTCTGGCCGTCCCCGGTGCCGCCGGTGCCGGCCGTGGCGCTGGGCTGGGGATCGGGCGCGGGCGAGGACCCGGTGGCGCAGTGCTCGGTCGTGCCGAAGGGCACCGCGCTGCTGTCGGGCTCATCGGGGGCGGCGGGGCCGGATGTGGGATCGGCGCCGCCGCTGGGGCGCTCGGCGGGATCGGGCCGGGGCGGGACGCGGCCGGGTTCGGTTTCGGCTCCCTCGGAGCCGCCGCCGTCCTCGGGCGGAGTCTGCGTGTCCTCGGTCGGCGTGGTCAGCGACTGCGGCAGGATCTGGTCGCGTACCTGCGGAGTGCCCAGCAGGACGGAGCAGGCGATCAACGCGGCGGCTCCCACTGCCAGGGAGGGGCGCAGCCACGAGGCGTTGACCAGGGCCGTCAGCCAACTGGTGCGCTGGGTGCGGGCCCGGATGGCGTTGAGCGCCTCCGGGGAGGGATCGACGGAGTCCGCCTCGGCGCGCAGGATGGCGCGGAGGCGCTCTTCGATCGGGTCCTCGGGTGGTTCGGTCATGTCGTCTGCTCCAGAACCGAGCGGAGCGCGGCTATCCCCCGTGCGGTGTGGCTTTTGACGGCGCCGCGGCTGATGCCCATCGCGTCTGCGATCTGCGCCTCCGATAGATCACCGTAATACCGGAGCACGATCGCCTCACGCTGGCGGGTGGGGAGCTCGCGCAGGGCCTCGATGACGGCCGCTCGCTCGAGTTCGCCCATGGCTCCCTGCTCGGCGCTGGGAGCGTCGGGCAGGGCCTTGGGCGCGTGCTTTTCGACCACGGCCCGGTGCCGCAGTACGGAACGGGCCCGGTTGACGACCGACTGGCGCAGGTAGGACAGGGCCTTGTTCGGATCGCGCAGCCGCCGCCAGGCGCCGTGCATGGCGACGAAGGCGTCCTGCACCACTTCCTCGGCGGTGGCGGAGTCGCGAACGAGCAGGGTGGCCAGCCGCACCAGCGGTCGGTACTGCGTGGTGTAGAGCTGGGTGACGGCTTGATCGGCGTCCCAGTCGATGTCCACCGGTGGCGCTGAGGCTCCTGCGACCATCGTTTCAGTCACGTCGGTTTGACGCGCGCCCTTGTCGTCCGGTTTACGAAAGGGCATACCTGTACTTCTCGTTCCGCCTCGTCGTCGCCGGGATGGTGCGGCCCCCGGCTGTCCCGCTGCCTGCGCTGCCCGCGATGGGGGGCCGACAGTACAGGGCGGCGGGACGCCCGTCCCGCCTGGGGTAAGGATAGCCCCCGGCGCGGCGGGGAACGCGCCGCGGCGGTACTGCGGGCGGCGGCGCGAGGGGGTGGGGAGACCGCACGGAATCACCGCTTGCTGAGGGGACGACGGTACGAGGCACACCGATGAAGAGGGGCACGACGCAACCGTAGAAGATTGCGGGGACGCTCGGCAGCCGGATGGCCGCAGTCGCGGCGGAATCTCCCCGCCCGCCCGCTCCGCCCCGCGCGCACCACGGGCATCATGCGTCCGCACCTCGGGCATCATGGAGGGGCGCCCGTGCGGACCGGCGAACCCGCCGCCGCAGCGACCGCGTTCGACAACGGAGACGGAGGGGCCCAACGGTGACCACAGCCGAGTCCGACTGCCTGTTCTGCAAGATCGCCGCCGGCCAGGTGCCCGCTGAGATCGTCCGCGACGGCGAGCGCGTGCTGGCCTTCCGCGACATCAACCCGCAGGCGCCCACTCACATCCTGGTCATCCCGCGCGAGCACCACCCCGACGTCGCATCGGCCGCCCGGGCCGAGACCGGCCTGGTGGACGAGATCGTCGCCGAGGCGCACGCCCTCGCCGAGGAGGAGGGCATCGCGGGCACCGGCTACCGCCTCGTCTTCAACACCGGCTCCGGCGCCGGTCAGACGGTCTTCCACCTGCACTGCCACCTGCTGGGCGGCCGCGGCATGGAGTGGCCTCCCGGATGAGGCGGGATACGGCGGACAAGCAGGGTGCGGAGTGCTTCGGCGGGGACCTCGGGCGGCGCGGCGCTTCGGCCGAGGGCGGAGCACAAACCGCTCGGGCTCACCAGGCGCCGTTGGTAGACTGGAATCGACGACAGAGTTCGCTTCGATCACTGCGGCCACGGTGATCACGTCCCCGGTGCGGGGCCGCGCGTCAGGCGAACCCGAAACTCCGTACACGCGAGAGGCAGGGGCGAGACGGCCGCAAGGCCACATCATGGTCGAGTCAACACAACAGAGCACTCAGGTCAAGATCGTGGTGCCCGAAGAGCACATGATGGTCAACCTGCTGGGCTCGGGCGACGAGCTGCTCCACAGCGTCGAGCGCTCGTTCGACAGCGACATCCACGTCCGCGGCAACGAGATCACGATCAGCGGCAGTCCCGAGGAGACCTCGGTGGTCGTGCGGCTGATCGAAGAGCTGCTGGAACTGGTCAAGAACGGCACCGTGGTCACCCCCGACGCCATCGACCGCACGCTGGGCATGCTGCGCTCCAGCGGCGACGGCGAGCGTCCCGCCGAAGTGCTGACGCACAACATCCTCTCGGCGCGCGGGCGCACGATCCGGCCCAAGACCCTCAACCAGAAGCGCTACGTCGACGCCATCGACCGCCACACCGTGGTCTTCGGCATCGGCCCCGCCGGCACGGGCAAGACGTATCTGGCCATGGCCAAGGCGGTCAAGGCGCTGCAGAACAAGCAGGTCAACCGGATCATCCTGACCCGGCCCGCGGTCGAGGCCGGCGAGCGGCTGGGATTCCTGCCGGGCACCCTCTACGAGAAGATCGACCCCTACCTGCGCCCGCTTTACGACGCCCTGCACGACATGCTGGCGCCGGAGTCGATCCCCAAGCTGATGTCGGCGGGCACGATCGAGGTCGCGCCGCTGGCCTACATGCGCGGCCGCACGCTCAACGACTCCTTCATCATCCTCGACGAGGCGCAGAACACCTCGCCCGAGCAGATGAAGATGTTCCTGACGCGGCTGGGCTTCGGCTCGAAGATCGTGGTCACGGGCGACGTCACCCAGGTCGACCTGCCTGACGGCACCACCAGCGGGCTGCGCACCATCGAGAACATCCTCCACGGCATCGACGACATCGGTTTCTGCCGCCTGAGCAGCACCGACGTGGTGCGGCACAAGCTGGTCAGCGCCATCGTCGACGCCTATGGTCGGTACGACATGCAGCAGAACGGGTCCCAGGGCGCGCGCGGACGGCCGGGAGCGCCCCGCAAGAGCACCGGCACCACCGGATGACACCGCAGCAGGCCGCCGCCCCGCCCCCGGCGGGAGCGGCGGCCTGCGTGCCGCCTCCCGACACCGACCACGAGATGAAGGCGCGCTGAGCAATGAGCATTGACGTCGCGAACGAGTCCGGCGTCCCGGCCGACGAGGAACGCCTCTCCCGCCTGGCCCGCTACGTGCTGGACGCCATGCGGATCCACCCGCTGGCCGAGCTGTCGGTCGTCCTCGTCGACGAGGAGCCGATGACCGAGCTGCACGTGCGCTGGATGGACGAGCCCGGACCCACCGACGTGCTGTCGTTCCCGATGGACGAGCTGCGCCCCGGCGGCCAGGACCGCCCCTCCGAACCGGGCGTGCTGGGCGATGTGATCATCTGCCCGCAGGTCGCCGCGCGCCAGGCCGAGAAGGCCGGCCACAGCGCCCAGGAGGAGATCGACCTGCTGTGCACCCACGGCATCCTCCACCTCCTGGGCTACGACCACGCCGAGCCCGACGAGCACAAGGAGATGTTCGGGCTGCAGGGCGAACTGCTCTCGGGCTGGCGCGCCGCTGAGGGCTCGATCGCCGGCACGCCGCAGGAGAGAGAAGACACGGCCCGATGAGCCCCGGCTCGCCGGGTGCGGGACCGGTGGCGGTCGCCGACCCGGCAATCCTGGCCGCGGCCGCGGGCCAAGGCACCCTCGACCCGCTCTACGCGTTCCCGGCCGCGCTGGTGTTCTCCCTGGCCGCGGCGTTCTTCGTGAGCGCCGAGGTCGCGGTCACGCGCACCGCCGGGATGGAACTGGAGCAGGCCGCCGACGACAGCGCGGGCGCCCGGCGCCTGCGCCGGGTCCTGGCCGAACCGACCCCGCACCTGAACGCGGTGCTGCTGCTGCGGGTGGCCTGCGAGGCGCTGGCGGCGGTGTCGCTGGCGGTGGGCTTCCTCGGCTGGCTGGGTCTGGGCTGGTGGGCCGCCGCCTGCGCGGTGGTGGTGATGACCGCCGTCGACTACGTGTTCGTCGGCGTCACTCCGCGCATCCTGGGGCGCCAGTTCGCGCCCTCGGTGGCCGCGGCGAGCGTCACCGCCCTCGCGCCCCTGGCGCCCGTTCTGGGGCCGGTCTCCCACCTGCTGGTGCGCCTGGGCCGGTCGCTGACCCCGCGCAACATCGGGGACCGCAGCGGCCCCTTCACCAGTGAGAGCGAGCTGCGCCGCCTGGTCGACCTGGCCGAGCGCGGCCATGTGATCGACGCCGAAGAGCGCGAGATGATTCACTCGGTGTTCAAGCTCGACGACACCTCGGTGCGCGAGGTCATGGTCCCGCGCACCGACATCGTCTTCGTCGAGCGCGACGCGTCCCTGGACGACGGCCTTTCCCTTGCGCTGCGCAGCGGCTTCTCGCGCATCCCGGTCACCGGCGAGGACGAGGACGACGTCGTGGGCATCGTCTACCTCAAAGACGTGGTCGCGCGCATGCGCCAGGAGTGGGCGCGCGGCGTGCAGGACGGGGGCGCGGGCGAGGCCCGGACCGTGGGCGAGGTGATGCGCGCCGCCTCCTACGTGCCCGACTCCAAGCCCATCGACGAGCTGCTGCGCGACATGCAGCAGCGCCGCATCCACGCCGCCGTGGTGATCGACGAGTACGGCGGCACCGCCGGGCTGGTCACCATCGAGGACATCGTCGAGGAGATCGTCGGCGAGATCACCGACGAGTACGACGACGAGATCCCGCCCATCGAGCGCCTGGACGAGCGCCGGGCGCGCGTCACCGCCCGCCTGCCGCTGGGCGAGCTGGCCGAGCTGTTCGGCATCGAGCTGGACGTGCCCGACGTCGAGACGGTCGGCGGCCTGCTCGCCTACGCGCTGGGGCGGGTGCCCATCACCGGGTCCCAGGCCGTCTACGCTGGGTTGCGGCTGACAGCCGAGGACACGGTGGGGCGCCGCAACCAGACCGCCACGGTCCTGGTGGAGGCCCTGGAGCCCGAGCCGCCCGATGAGGAGTGAGCCGCGGTCCGGCCGCTCGCCCGGTGCGCACCCGGCCGCCCAGACCGACGAGACAGCTGGAGGAGAGTGCCCGTGACCGAGACCGCCGCGCCGGAACCGCTCGACCCCGAGGACGAGAAGCTGATCACCCTCGCGCGCGCCTCGCGCGCCCGCACCGGCGCCGCCGAGGGCGCCGCCGTGCGCGACGAGACGGGCCGCACCTACACGGCCGTCACGGTGGCTCTGCCGTCGCTGAAGCTGACGGCGCTGCAGGCGGCCGTCGCGGCCGCGGTCTCCAGCGAGGCCGCGGCCCTGGAGGCGGCGGCGATCGTCACCGGCGCCGCCGAGGCCGCCGAGGCCGACCGGGCGGTCGCTGCCGACATGAAGACGCCCCTGGTGCTGCTCGCCGCCCCCGACGGCACCCCCACGGCGGCTCTGCGCGCCTGAGCGCGCGAGCGCCCGACACCGCGGCGGTGGCGCCCGCCGCGGGAGCAGACGAGACTGGAGAGATGGACGACCTCGACCTGGACAAGCTGCGGACGCCGCTGGCGATGCCCTCCTACCCGGAGGGCTTCAAAAGCGGCTTCGCCTGCTTCGTCGGCCGCCCCAACGTGGGCAAGTCGACCCTGATGAACGCGCTGGTGGGCCAGAAGGTGGCCATCACCAGCACCCGGCCGCAGACCACCCGGCGCACCGTGCGCGGGATCGTGCACCGCGACGACGCCCAGCTGATCATCGTGGACACGCCCGGCCTGCACAAGCCGCGCACACTGCTGGGGGAGCGGCTGGACAGCCTGGTGCGCTCGACCCTGGTCGAGGTCGACGTGATCGGCTTCTGCGTCCCCGCCGACGAGCCGATCGGGCGCGGCGACACCTACATCGCCCGCGAGCTCGCCGCGCAGCGCGAGACCCCGGTCGTCGCGCTGGTCACCAAGACCGACCGCGCCGACCGGGCCGCGGTCGCCGAGCAGCTGGTGGCCGTCGAGCAACTGGGGGAGTGGGCCGACATCGTCCCCGTCTCCGCCGAGAGCGGGTTCCAGGTCGACACGGTCGCCGACGTGCTGTGCGGGCACCTTCCCGAGGGGCCGCCGCTGTATCCCGGGGGCGACCTCACCGACGAGCCCGAGGAGATGCTCGTCGCCGAGCTGATCCGCGAGGCGTCGCTTGAGGGGGTCCGCGACGAGCTGCCGCACTCCATCGCGGTGGTGGTCGAGGAGATGCTGCCGCGCGAGGACACCCGAGCGGGCCGCGAGATGATCGACGTCTACGCGTCGCTGTATGTGGAGCGCCCCAGCCAGAAGGCGATCGTGATCGGCGCCAAGGGAGCCCGGCTGCGGGAGGTGGGCTCGGTCGCCCGCCGCCACATCGAGGCGCTGCTGGGCACCAAGGTGTACTTGGACCTGCGGGTGCGGGTGGCCAAGGACTGGCAGCGCGACCCCAAGCAGCTGCGCCGGCTCGGCTTCGACCAGCAGACCTGAACCGCGGCCGGCCGGCGCCGCGGCCCTGCCCGGCTAGTCGCGGTGGTCGAGATCGCCGGCCAGCTGCAGTGCGATGCGGCGCACGATCGGGGCGGCGCGCGCGACGAAGTCCCAGCTCACCCGGGCTTCGGGGCCCGAAATCGAGACCGCCGTCATCGCCGGCCCGCCCTGTACGGGAACCGCGAGGCAGCGCACGCCGATCTCCTGCTCGCCGTCGTCGATGGCATAGCCCCGCTCGCGGATGCGGTTCATCTCGGCGACGAACGCCTCGGTGGTGGTGATGGTGCGGTCGGTGGCGGCGGGCATGCCGGTCCTGCGCAGGGTGGCCAGCGCCTCCTTCTCGGGCAGCTGGGCCAGCAGCGCCTTGCCCACGCCCGCCGAGTGGGCCGGCACGCGCCGGCCGACCTCGGTGAACATCCGCATCGCGTGCGGGGAGGGCACTTGGGCGACGTAGACGACCTTGTCGCCGTCGAGCATGGCCAGATTGGCCGTCTCGCCCAGCTCGTCGACGAGGTGGGTCAGGTGCGGCCGCGCCCAGGTGCCCAGCATCCGCGAGGCGCTGTCGCCCAGGCCGATCAGGCGGGGGCCCAGCGCGTAGCGCCGCGAGGGGAGCTGGCGCACGTAGCCGTTGGACAGCAGGGTGCGGATGATGCGGTGGATGGTGGGCAGCGGGAGGCCGGACGCCTCGGCGAGCTGGCTCAGGGAGACCTCGCCTCCGGCGTCGGCCATGATCTCCAGCAGTGCGAACGCGCGGTCCAGCGACTGCACGCCGCCCGAGCGCACCCGGGGTTCGGCCTGGGCGCCGACCGCCTCCTGTGACGTAGCCAAGTCTGCTGCTCCCATCGTCGTGCGGCGGCCGCGGCGCTCGGGGCGCGGCGTCCCACCGACTCCATTTTCCCGCAGGTGTGCGGGGCGCTTCGACGCGCCGTCTTCCCTCCTCGCTCGGTCGCGGGTGTTTTCCGCGGGCCTGCGGGGTGCTTTGAGGCGCCGCCTTCCCTCCTCGCTCGGGGCCTCGCTTCCTCGCTCGTCAGTCCAGACGGCGCCGCGCCCCGCACACCCGCTCGGGCTTTCCCGCGGGTGTGCGGGGCGCGCCCCCCACGCCCACTCGCGCCTCGGTTTCGAATTGTAGAAGTCTGAGTTCGCTATATGGAAGCACATGGGCGGGATCCGGTGCCGGGTGCGGTGCCGGCGGATCCGCGGCACGTGGCGGGGCGGTCGCGGCCGTGCGCGGATGCGACCGTACCCGGCTCGGAGCGGAGGTGCTCAGCGGCAGCGGTGGCGAGGCGGTGCCGGTGCCTTCGGCCGGGGTGCGGGTGCGAAGTAGCGCGCCAGGGGTGGTTGACAACCCCATGGGCGTGGCGCAAACTCACAGTTATTCCTTCAAGTGAAAACTTTATTCTGCATCGTGAAAGTCGAGCACGAGAACCCGTGCGGCGACAGCGATGCCGACACGGCCACCCCGCTGCTTCATCGACCCCTCCCACGGGTCTCCAGCCATACGCCGCGGCCCGGACCCCGCCCGGATGCTGCGCGACCGCACCGCCCCTTCCCGCTCTCACCCGGAGGCGAGCCATGAGCCACTCGCTGCCCTACACCGTCAACTGCTCCCTACTGTTCACCGAGCTCCCCGTGAACGAGCGCCCCGCGGCCGCGCGCCGGGCCGGGTTCGACGCCGTCGAGTTCTGGTGGCCCTTCGAGAGTGCCGCACCCGGCGACGCCGAGGTCGACGCGTTCGTCGCCGCGATCGAGGACGCCGGCGTCAGCCTCACCGGGCTGAACCTGTTCGCCGGGCGCCTGCCCGGACCGGACCGCGGCGTCCTCTGCCACCCGGACCGGGTCCAGGAGTTCCGCGACAACCTCGACGTCGTCGCAGGGATCGCCGAACGCACCGGCACGACCGCCTTCAACGCGCTCTACGGCCTGCGCCAGGAAGGCGTGGACCCCGCCGAGCACGACGAGACCGCCCTGCAGAACACCCTGGCCGCCGCCAAGGCCCTGGAGGCGGTCGGCGGCACGGTGCTCATCGAACCGATCAGCGGCTCCGCCGACTACCCGCTGCTCACCGCCGCGCAGGGGCGCGCCTTCGTCGCCGCCGCGCGGGAGGCGGGCGCCGGCAACGTCGCACTGCTGGCCGACTTCTTCCACCTGGCCGTCAACGGCGACGACGTCGCCGCCGTCGTGCGTGACCACGCCGCCGAGTTCGGCCACATCCAGATCGCCGACTCTCCCGGCCGCGGCGAGCCGGGCAGCGGCGAACTCCCCCTGATGGACCTGCTCGCCGCCGCGCAGGAGGGCGGCTACAGCGGGTACGTGGGGCTGGAGTACAAGCCCACCGGCGCCACCGCCGACAGCTTCGGCTGGCTGCGCGGCTGAGCGCGGCCGCTGCGGACACCCGCGCCGCCCGGGCGCCGCCCTGCCGCACGCGGCGCCCGCTCGGCACCGCCACCCCGCTGCGCCCCGCGTCCGGCGCGGGCGCCCGCCCCGTCCCGCCGGCGCACCCCGCGCCTGCATCCCGACCGCCCTGTGCAAGGAGGGAACATCCATGTCCCAGAACCGGACGATCGCGTTCATCGGGCTCGGCATCATGGGCCTGCCCATGGCCGCCAACCTCGTCTCCGCGGGCTTCACCGTGCGCGGCTACGACCGCAGTCCCCAGCAGAACGACCGCCTCGCCGGCGCGGGCGGCAGCCCCGCGGCCTCGCCCGCCGAGGCCGTCGCCGGCGCCGACGTCGTCATCACCATGGTCCCCGACTCGCCCGACGTGGAGGAGGTCATGTACTCCGCCGGCGGCGTCTTCGACAGCGCGGCGCCGGGGACCCTGGTCGTCGACATGAGCACCATCCGCCCCGACACCGCGCGCGCCGTCGCCGAGGAGGGCGCCAAGCGCGGCCTGCGGGTCCTCGACGCGCCCGTCAGCGGCGGGGAGGCCGGGGCGGTCGAGGGCGTGCTGTCCATCATGGTCGGCGGGGACGCCGCCGACTTCGACTCCGCCGCCGAGGTGTTCGCCCCGCTGGGCACGGCCGTGCTCGTGGGGCCCTCCGGCGCCGGCCAGACCGTCAAGGCCGCCAACCAGCTCATCGTCGCGGGCAACATCCAGCTCGTCGCCGAGGCGCTGGTGTTCCTGGAGGCCCACGGCGTCGAGACCGAGGCGGGCCTGCGCGTCCTCAACGGCGGCCTGGCCGGCAGCACCGTGCTCACCCGCAAGGGCGAGGCCATGCGCCACCGCCGCTTCGAGCCCGGATTCCGCATCGCGCTGCACGACAAGGACATGGGCATCGTCACCGCCGCGGCCCGCGAGGCGGGCGTGCCGATCTCGATGGGTTCGCTGGTGGCGCAGTTCATCGGCGCGCTCAAGGCCCAGGGCCACGGGGGCCTGGACCACTCGGCGCTGCTGAAGCTCGTCGACCAGCTCGCCACCGAGCAGAAGTAGACCCCGGCGAACGGGCCCGCCGGCGGAAACCCGCCCCGCCTCGCGTGCGACCGCGAAGGGGCGCCCGGGTGTTGGCCGCACCCGGCGTTCCGCCGACGGCCCCTGAAACCCCACTAGCGGCTAACACAGTAAGGGTTCAGCGAACATGGTACAGATGCCCGCGATGAACGCGGTGGTCGAGGTCCTCAAGTCCGAGGGCGTCGACACGGCGTTCGGCTGCCCGGGAGCAGCCGTCCTACCGCTCTACAAGGCGCTTGAGGAGGTGGGCGGCATCGAGCACCTGACCGTCCGCCACGAAGAGGGCGCCACCCACATGGCCGACGGCTGGGCGCGCACCAACGGCGCCGTGGGAGTGGCCATCGGCACCTCCGGCCCGGCCGGCACCAACATGATCACCGGCCTGTACACCGCCATGGCCGACTCCATCCCCATGGTCTGCATCACCGGCCAGAACGTCTCGACCAAACTGCACCAGGAGGCCTTCCAGGCCGTCGACATCGTCGAGATCGCCGCGCCGGTGACCAAGTGGGCGGTCCAGCTCAAGGAGGCCGGCCAGGCGCCGTGGATCTTCCGCGAGGCCTTCCGCGTCGCCCGCGAGGGGCGCCCCGGCCCGGTGCTGGTCGACCTGCCGCTGGACATCGCCCAGCAGACCATCGAGTACGACCCGGCCATCGACGCCCCGTTCCCGATCCACCCCGTCGCGCCCCACCCGCCGCGGGTGGAGCGGGCGCTGGACATGCTGCTGGAGGCCGAGCGCCCGCTCATCCTGGCCGGGGGCGGCGTGGTCATCGCCGAGGCGGCCGGCGACCTGCGCGAGGTCGCCGAGTACCTGAGCGTGCCCGTGCAGACGACGCTGATGGGCAAGGGCGCCTTCGACGAGGACAGCCCGCTGTTCGCGGGCATGACCGGCATCCAGACCTCGCAGCGCTACGGCAACGCCTCGTTCCTGGAGTCGGACCTGGTGCTGGCGGTGGGCGCGCGCTTCGGCGACCGCCACACCGGCGCGCTCGACGTCTACCGCGGCGACCGCAGGTTCATCCACGTCGACATCGAACCCACCCAGATCGGCAAGGTCTTCGAGCCGGACCTGGGCGTGGTCTCCGACGCCGGCCTGTTCCTCAAGGCGCTGGCCGACCGCGCCGCCCGCCGCGGCCCCGCCCGGGGCCCCGGACCGTGGGTGGCCCGCGTCAACCGGCTCAAGGAGGAGCTGGGACGCCGCGAGGACTTCGACGCCGTCCCGATCAAGGCGCCGCGGGTCTACAAGGAGATCAACGAGGCCTTCGGTCCGGAGACCTACTTCGTGACCGCCATCGGCCTCTACCAGATCTGGGGCGGCCAGCACCAGAAGGCCCACCTGCCGCGCCACTACCAGGTCTGCGGCCAGGCCGGCCCGCTCGGCTGGGAGATCCCCGCCGCGATCGGCGTGAAGAAGGCCCTCAAGCACACCGACCCCGACGCCGAGGTGGTCGGCGTCGTCGGCGACTACAGCTTCCAGTACACCGTGGAGGAACTGGCCGTCGCCGCCCAGTACGACGTGCCGTTCGTGCTCGTCATGCTCAACAACGAGTACCTGGGGCTGATCCGCCAGGCCGAGATCCCCTACGGCATGAACTATCAGGTCGACATCCACTACGACGAGTACGGCACCGACAACGTCAAGATCATGGAGGCCTACGGCTGCACCGGGCGCCGGGTCACCGAGCCCGGCGACATCCGCGGCGCGATCGACTGGGCGCGCAAGGAGGCCCAGCGCACCTCGCGCCCGGTGCTGGTGGAGATCATGATCGAACGCGAGGCCAACACGCCCCACGGGCCGGCGATCGACGCCGTCAAGGAGTTCGAGCCGCTGCCCGGCGCGACGGCCTGAGCCGGCGGTGCGGCGCCGGGTGGCGGACCGGCGCCGCACCGTCCGGGCGGGCCCCTCGCCCCGGCGGTGCCGGGGTTCTGCTACGGTGGCAATCACCATGCTGTGCGAGCTGCTCCTCCTTAGCGGCCGCGGCGGGGGTCGCTGACAAGGTCGACTCCCTCGCCGCGGGGCTTCGGCGTGTACAGGTCGGCCTACACCGCTCGCTCCCAGCTCGTCTCCCCATTCCCGGCGCGGAGACGCTGGATGCCGCACAGTCTTTTCGAGGAGCCTTTTCGATGGTGCCCAATCAGCAACCCAGTGGCATGCCCTTCCACCGCTACCGCCCCTTTCCGGCGGTCGACCTGCCCGACCGCACATGGCCCTCCGCGACCATCACCGCCGCCCCGCGCTGGCTCTCCACCGACCTGCGCGACGGCAACCAGGCGCTGATCGAGCCGATGGACCCCCAGCGCAAGCACGAGATGTTCGCGCTGCTGGTGCGCACGGGCTACAAGGAGATCGAGGTCGGCTTCCCCTCCGCCAGCCAGACCGACTTCGACTTCGTACGCAGCCTGATCGAGGACGACCTGATCCCCGACGACGTGCAGATCTCCGTGCTGACCCAGGCCCGCCCGGATTTGATCGAGCGCACCGTGCAGAGCCTGGTGGGCGCCAAGCGCTCCACCGTGCACCTGTACAACGCCACCGCACCGGAGTTCCGCCGCGTCGTCTTCGGTGTCGACCGCGAGGGCTGCAAGCAGATCGCCGTCGACGGCACCCGCACGGTCATGCGCTGCATCGAGCAGTACCTGGGCGATGCGCACTACGTCGGCTACGAGTACTCGCCCGAGATCTTCATCGACACCGAGCTGGACTTCGCCCTGGAGGTCTGCGAGGCGGTCATGGACGAGTGGCGGCCCGGTCCCGGCCGCGAGATCATCCTCAACCTGCCGGCCACCGTCGAGCGGTCCACGCCCAACGTCTACGCCGACCAGATCGAGTGGATGAGCCGCAACCTGTCCCGGCGCGAGCACGTGTGCCTGTCGGTCCACCCCCACAACGACCGCGGCACCGGCATCGCCTCGGCCGAGCTGGCCGTGATGGCCGGCGCCGACCGCGTGGAGGGCTGCCTGTTCGGCCACGGCGAGCGCACCGGCAACGTCGACCTGGTCACCCTGGGCATGAACCTGTTCAGCCAGGGCGTCGACCCGATGATCGACTTCTCCGACATCGACGCCATCCGGCGCACCGTCGAGCACTGCACCCAGCTGCCGGTCGCCCCGCGCCACCCCTACGGCGGCGACCTGGTCTACACGGCCTTCTCCGGCTCCCACCAGGACGCCATCAAGAAGGGCCTGGCGGCGCTGGAGCAGGACGCGGCCCAGGAGGGCACGCGGGTCTCCGACTACCCCTGGCACGTGCCCTACCTGCCCATCGACCCCAAGGACGTGGGCCGCAACTACGAGGCCGTGATCCGGGTCAACAGCCAGTCCGGCAAGGGCGGCGTCTCCTACATCCTGCACCGCGACCACGCGCTGGACATCCCGCGCCGCCTGCAGATCGAGTTCTCCCACAAGGTCCAGGAGTTCACCGACACCGAGGGCGGGGAGTTCACCGGAGAGCGGATCTGGGAGATCTTCTCGCGGACCTACCTCGGCGAGGACGGCCCCGTGGGCGTGCTGGCGCACCGCTCGCAGACCTCCGAGGACGGCGGCTACCGCATCAGCGCCGACGTCCGGGCCCAGGGCGAGATCCGCGAGATCACCGGCACCGGCCAGGGCCCCATCTCGGCGTTCTGCGACGCGCTGACCGACGTCGACACCAAGGTCCGCGTGCTGGACTACGTGGAGCACTCGCTCGACGTGGGCAGCGACGCCCGCGCCGCCGCCTATGTCGAGGCCGAGATCGACGGCCGCACGGTGTGGGGAGTGGGCATCCACCACAACATCACCACGGCCTCGCTGAGGGCGGTGTGCAGCGCCATCGGCCGGGCCCACGCCGAGGCGGCGGCCGAGGGCTGAGACCGGCCCGGCGGGCGTGCCCGCCCCGGACGCGGCCGCGGCGGCGCAGGCGCACCTGCGCCGCCGCGGCGTATCGGCCATCTCACCCGGTTCCGAAGTTCTGCGCCCACTTGGTGTCGGTCTCGGCGACGCCCACCTCGGTGTTGGCGCAGTTGAGAATGTTGGCGCGGTGGCCGGGGCTGTTCATCCAGCCCTCCATGACCGCCTCGGGCGAGGTGTAGCCCGCCGCCACGTTCTCGCCCGACCAGGCGTGGTAGCCGGCCTCCTCGGCGCGCTCGGCGGGGCCCTCGCCTTCGGGGCTCTCATGGGCCATGTAGTCGCGGGCGGCCATGTCCCGGCTGTGGGCCTCTGAGGCCGCGGTCAGCCGCGGGTCCACGCTCAGCGGGGGGCATCCCGCATCGGCGCGCTCCTCGTTGGCCAGCGCCACCACCTGCCGGGCCGCCGCGGAGGGCTCCGCGCCGCCCCCGGAGGAGCCCGCAGAGCCGTCTTCGGAGCCGCCGGGCTCCTGCGATCCCGCGTCGGATCCGGAGCCGTCCTGCCCGTCCTCCTCCGGCCGCTGGGACGGGGCCAGGGTGGCCGCGCCCTCGGCCACCGCATCGGGGGGACCGGCAGGTGCGCTCGGCTCGCCTGCGCCGCCCGCCCCGCCGCCGGCGCCCGAGCCGTCCTGCTGCCCCTGCGGGGAGCCGCCGTCCTCGGGGGAGGGGAAGAAGTCGTCGGGTGCCGGAGGCAGCGCCTCGTCCGCGGCGCCCGGAGCGGAGTCCGCACCGGCCTGGGGGTTTTGCACGAGGGGATTGGACGGGGGCGGGCCGGCGGCCACGATCAGCGCCGCCGCCAGGCCCAGGCCCACCGGTACGGCCGCCAGCGCTCCCACGAGCGCCCGCCGCAGCCCGGACCCGCGCCGCGGCCGCGCGGCCCCGCGAGAAGACCATCCGCGCCCGCGGCGCCCGCTCCTCCTCCGCTGTCCGCGCCGTCTCCCTGCCATGGCGTCGAGCCCCCGTTCGTTCGGGATCGTCGTGACTCGCGCGTGATCGTAGAGCAAATCGAGACGGAAGGGGAGCATTGGACGTGATTTGCCGGATTTGTCTGGCCAGGCTCGATGGTCGGCCTGGGCCGCGGTCCCACACGACCGTGGTGCACGATGCGTGCATGCGCCGTGCATGCTAGCCTTGGGCGCATGGGTGAGACATCGGTTGTCCAAGTTCGGGACGTCCCCTCAGAGGCGGTGGACGTGCTCAAGGCGCGAGCAGCTCGCCGAGGACTGTCGTTCGCCGCCTATCTGCGCGAGCTGATCATCGAGGAAGCAGGACATCCGGACCCCGCCGAGGTGATGGATCGCCTGGCGAACGACGACCCGATCGACTACTCCATGGACGACCTGCGGGAGTTCATGAACGACGGCCGCCGATGAGCTGCGTCGTCGACTGCTCGATCGTCATCCGGCTGCTCGCGGCGCATCGCGAGGACGAGCTGCTGCGCCGTCGCCTCACGCGGCGAGTCCATGCTCCCGAACTGATCGATGCGGAAGTCTCCAGTGTGATCCGCGGCTTGTCCATGACTGCGAAGCCCGCCACGCGGATCTCCGACGAGCGCGCACGGACCATGCTGACGCGCTATCGGGAACTGCACATCACCCGCTACCCCATGGTCGATCTGCAATTCCGCTGCTACGAACTGCGCCACAACCTCACCGCTTACGACGCCATGTACGTCGCGCTTGCTGAAGCATTGGATCTTCCGCTCCTGACTGATGACGCGAAGATCGCCAAGGCGTCGGGGCACCGGGCGCGGATTCTGCATCATCCCCGGGCGTGACACGTCGTTCTCCGCCTGCCGGCTGTGGACGACGTGCGCGTTCGTGTCCGGCATCCGCGACAATGGAGGGGTGAGTCTCTACCGTGACGAAGGCGTGGTCCTGCGCACCCAGAAGCTGGGCGAGGCCGACCGCATCGTCACGCTGCTGACCCGGCGCACCGGGCTGGTCCGCGCGGTGGGCAAGGGGGTGCGGCGCACCAAGTCGCGCTTCGGCGCCCGCCTGGAGCCCTTCAGCCACGTCGACCTGCAGCTCTACACGGGCCGCACGCTCGATGTGATCACCCAGGCCGAGACCGTGCGCGCCTACGGCGAGTCCATCGTCGGCGACTACTCCCGCTACACCGCGGCCACCGCGATGCTGGAGACCGCCGAGAAGATCGTCGTCGTCGAGAAGGACCCGGCCCTGCGGCAGTTCCTGCTGCTCATCGGGGCGCTGCGCACGCTGGGCGAGGGCAGCCACGACTCCCGCCTGGTGCTGGACGCCTACCTGCTGCGCTCCCTGGCGGTCGCCGGCTACGCGCCCGCCCTCAACGAGTGCGCCAAATGCGGCACGCGCGGGGAGCACCGCTCCTTCGCCGTGCACGCCGGGGGCTCGGTGTGCACGGTGTGCCGCCCCCACGGCGCCACCCATCCCGCTGCACAGACCCTCCAACTCATGCTGGCCCTGCTCGGCGGCGACTGGCCCGCGGCCGACGCCAGCGAGGAGCGCCACCGCAACGAGTGCAGCGGACTGGTGGCCGCCTACCTCCAGTGGCACCTGGAGAACGGAATCCGATCGCTGCGTCTTGTGGAGCGCTCTTGAGCCTGTTCAACACCTCCGCCGCCACCCGGGCCTACCGGCCGCCCAACCCGCACCCCAGCGGGGCCCGGCCGCCGGAGCTGCCCAAGGAGCTGGTCCCCGACCACGTGGCGATCGTCATGGACGGCAACGGCCGTTGGGCCAAGGAGCGCGGTCTGGCGCGCACCGAGGGCCACCGGGCCGGCGAGAGCTCGCTGTTCGACGTCGTCGAGGGCGCCCTGGAGCTGGGCGTGGGCTGCCTGTCGGCCTACGCCTTCTCCACCGAGAACTGGAAGCGCTCGCCGGAGGAGGTGCGCTTCCTCATGGGCTTCAACCGCGAGGTGATCCGCCGCCGCCGCGACGAACTGCACGCGATGGGCGTGCGGGTCCGCTGGGCAGGGCGGCGCGGGCGGCTGTGGAAGAGCGTCATCTCCGAGCTTGAGGACGCCGAGGAGATGACCAAGGACAACACCGCGCTGACCCTGCAGTTCTGCGTCAACTACGGCGGTCGCGCCGAGATCACCGACGCCGCCGCGGCCATCGCCCGCCTGGCCGCCCAAGGCCGCATCAACCCCGACCGCATCACCGAGGCCACACTGGCCAAGTACCTCGACGAGCCCGAGCTGCCCGACGTCGACCTGTTCCTGCGCTCCTCCGGCGAGCAGCGCACCTCCAACTTCCTGCTGTGGCAGTCGGCCTATGCCGAGATGGTGTTCCTGGACACCCTCTGGCCCGACTTCGACAGGCGGCACTTCTGGCACGCCTGCGAGATCTACGCCAGCCGCGACCGCCGCTACGGCGGAGCCGTGCCCAACCCGGTCGAACCCGCCCCTCACGACGCCGGGGAGGCGCGGTGAGCCCGCTCGACCTCGACCGCACCGCCCTGGACTTCGTCGCGCTGGGCGACAGCTTCACCGAAGGGGTGGGCGATCCCTACCCGCCCGAGCAGACCGGCGGGCGCGTGCTCTACCGCGGCTGGGCCGACCGCGTCGCCGAGCACCTGGCCGAGCACGCGCCGGGGCTGCGCTACGCCAACCTGGCCGTGCGCGGCAAGCTCATGCGCCAGATCGTCACCGACCAGCTGCCCCGCGCCGCCGAGCTGGCCCCCGACCTGGCGAGTATCTCCGCGGGCGGCAACGACCTGCTGCGTCCCGGCGGCGACCCCGACCGGCTCGCCCGGGTCCTGGAGCAGGCGGTGCGCCGGCTCCGCGAGGCCGGCGCCGACGTCGTGCTGTTCACCGGCGTGAACTTCAGCGGCGGCTTCATGCGGCTGCGCATCGGCACGTTCGCCCGCTACTACCTCAACATCCGCTCCATCGCCGACCGCCACGGCTGCTACCTGGTCGACCAGTGGTCCATGCGCTCCCTGACCGACCCGCGCGCCTGGGACGCCGACCGCCTGCACATGTCCTCCGAAGGCCACCGCAGGCTGGCGCTGAAGGTCTGCGCGACCCTCGGGATACCGGTCGAGGGCAGCGGCGACGACGACTGGCCGCCCGCGCCGCCGCTGGACCGCCGCGCCGCGCGCCGCGCCGACGCGCAGTGGGCCCGCGAGCACCTGGTGCCCTGGATCGGCCGGCGGCTGACCGGGCGCTCCTCCGGCGACGACGTGCGCGCCAAGCGCCCCGACCTGGCGCCGGTGATCCCCCGGGAGCACGCCGACCGCTCCGACGGCTGAGCTCGAGGCGCGCGGTCGGGGCGCGCACCGCCCGCCGCGCGTGAGAGTCGTTACAGCGCCCGCGGACCCCCGAACCTACCGTCGCGTAACCCCGGGGGCGCGGTGCATCATCGGAAACCATGAGCGGGTTTTCCACGGGGCGCGACATCGTTTCCTACGTCGCGTTGGGCGACAGTTTCACCGAGGGTCTGGACGACCCCCATCCCGAGTCGGAGGGCACCGGCCGGGTGCGCTACCGGGGCTGGGCCGATCGGCTCGCCGAGCACCTGGCCGCCACCTGCGGCGAGGTCCGCTACGCCAACCTCGCCGTGCGCGGCAAGCTCATCCGCCAGATCGTGCACGACCAGGTACCGCGCGCCGTCGAGCTGCGGCCGGACCTGGTCACCCTGTGCGCCGGGGGCAACGACATCATCCGCCCCGGCGGCGACCCCGACCTGACCGCGCGGATCTTCGAGACCGCGGTACGGCGGCTGTCGGCCACCGGCGCGCGCATCGTCGTCTTCACCGGTATGGACACCGCGTTCCAGCCGGTGATGCGCCACCTGCGCGGCAAGATCGCCACCTACAACATGCACCTGCGGGCGATCGCCGACGACTACGGCTGCGACGTGGTCGACATCTGGAGCATGCGGGTGCTGCAGGACCAGCGGGCCTGGAGCAGCGACCGGCTGCACTTCTCCCCCGAGGGGCACCGCCGCATCGCGCTGCGGGTGTGCGAGATCCTGGAGGCCTGCCCGCCCGCCGACTGGCGCGAGCCCTGGCCCGCCGAGGCTCCGCGCCCCTGGAGCGCCGCCCGCCAGCAGGACCTGCTGTGGGCTCGGGAGCACCTGGTGCCCTGGATCGGCCGGCGGCTGACCGGGCGCTCCTCCGGCGACGGGCGCACGCCCAAGCGCCCCGAGCTGGAGCCGCTGCAGCCGGCACCGCGCGGACGCTGACGCGAGCACATCGGGGGCGGGCGCCGCGGGCGCCCGGCCCCGCGGCTCAGCCGGTCACTCGCCGGAGGCGCAGGCGGCGCAGGTACCGAAGACCTCGACGGTATGGGTGATGTCGGTGAACCCGTGCTGGGCGCCCACGGCGTCGGCCCAGCGCTCCACCTGCGGGCCCTCGACCTCCACGGCCTTGCCGCACGTGCGGCAGACCAGATGGTGGTGGTGGGTGTCGGTGATGCAGGCGCGGTAGACGGCCTCGCCGTCGTCGGTGCGCAGAACGTCGATCTCGCCGGAGTCGCTGAGGGCTTGCAGCGCCCGGTAGACGGTCGTCAGGCCGATCTTGGAACCCTCCGAGCGCAGGTCCGCGTAGAGGTCCTGGGCGCTGCGGAACCCGGTGCTCTCGTTGAGGGCCTGGCGTACGGTCTCGCGTCGTGTGCTCATGGTGCTACGCCCCCCTGCTCGGTCTGGGGAATCGTACCCGGCGCGGGCGCGTCCGCGCCGCCGCGGGGGGCGCGGACGGCCCCGCGTGCACCGCGCAGCAGGTACCCGGCCGCCACGGCCGCCGCGAAGACGCCCAGGGTCAGCAGCACGATGGCCGCCCCCGGCGCGACGTCGACGTAATAGGCGGTGGACAGCCCGCCCAGCGACGCGGCGACGCCGATGGCCACGGCCAGCGCCAGGGTGATCCGGAAGCTGCGGCTGAGCTGCTGGGCCGCCGCCACGGGCACCACCATCAGCGCGCTGACCAGCAGCACGCCCACGACCCGCATCGCCAGGACGACGGTCAGTGCGGCCGTGACGGCGATGACCAGGCTCAGCAGGCGCACGGGAAGACCGTGGGCGCGGGCCACCTCCTCGTCCTGGCACAGCACGAACAGTTCGCGGCCGAAGTAGCCCACCGTGCCCAGCACCAGCACCGCCAGCACCGCGACCACGACGATGTCGCCGCTGGTGACCGTGCTGACGGAGCCGAACAGGTAGGCCGTCAGGGTGGCGGTGGAGGTGCCCGGCGCCAGCCCGATCAGCAGCACGCCCCCGGCGATACCGCCGTAGAACAGCAGCGCGAGGGCGATGTCGCCGCTGGTTCGCGCGCGCACCCGCACCAGCTCGATCAGCCCCGCCCCCAGCGCGGAGACGATCGCCGCGGTGACGACCGGGGAGGTGCTGGTGAGGAAGCCCAGCGCGACACCGGTGAGCGCCACGTGGCCGATGCCGTCGCCCAGCAGCGCGAGTCGGCGCTGCACCAGGAACGTGCCGATGACCGGCGCGACCATGCCCACCAGGACTGCGGCCAGCAGCGCCCGGCGCATGAAGTCCAGCTGGAGCATCTCAGTCACGGCGGGGCACCTCGATGTCGGGAAGGGCGGAGGCCGCCGGCCCGGTGTCGGCGTGCGGGTGCAGGTGCTCGTGCCCGGGGCGCGCGCACTCGCCTTCGGGGCGGGGCGGGGCGCCGTCGTGGGTGATGCGGCCGCCGGAGAGGACGACGCTGCGCCCGATCAGCGGTTCCAGCGGACCGAGTTCGTGCAGGACCAGCACGATCGTGGCCCCCTGCTCGCTGAGGCGGGTGACGGTGCGGGCGAGCGCGCGCTGGTTGGCGGCGTCGACGCCGGCCATGGGCTCGTCCATGAAGAAGGTGTCGGGCCGCGCGGCCAGCGCGCGGGCGATGAGCACCCGCTGCTGCTGTCCGGCCGAGAGTTCGTGCACGGAGTCGCGGCCGCGGTCGGCCAGATCGACCGCCTCCAGCGCCTCGCCGACCGCGGCGCGCTCGGCGCGCGTGGCGCGGTGCAGCCGGCGCCGCCGGACCACCTGCCCGGAGGCGACCACCTCGCGCACGGTGGCGGGGACTCCGCCTCCGGCCGAGAGCCGCTGGGGGACGTAGCCGATCCGGTCCCACCGGCGGAACCGGCGCAGCGGCGTGCCGTGCAGCTCGACGCTTCCCGAGGCGAGCGGCGTCAGGCCCAGCATCGCCCGCATCAGCGTGGACTTGCCCGAACCGTTTGGGCCCAGGACGGCCAGGACCTCGCCGGCGGGGACCTCGATGCTCACCCCGGTCAGCACCGGCGTTCGGTCGTAGGAGACCGAGGCGTCGGCCACGCGGACGGCAGGGGCGGTGCCGGGGGAGGTCCGGCCGCGAGCAGGCACTCCGGTGGTAAGCGTGGACACTCTGAAAGTATGGAGAAAACGAAAACGATTGTCAAAACTGGCGAAGGCGGACCGCGCCCGCTGGAGGAGGCAGCGGACAGCGGCTCAGAACAGGCCGCTCTGCAGCAGGCCCAGGCCGAGCAGCACGGCGATCGCGGCCACCCGGGTGATCCGCTCGGCGCCGCGCAGGCGGGGCCAGGTCAGAAACGCCAGCCAGGCGAAGAACAGCGCGAGCAGTCCCAGCAGCAGTGCGCCGACGACGCCCGCGAGCACCAGGCCGGCGATGAGCACGGCGCCCATCACCGCAGGCAGCAGCAGGCGCGGCGCGTTGTGCAGCCATATCAGCGGCACCGCGCTGCGCCGCTCGATCTCCTGGCGCAGCCGCCCGGCACCGGGTGTGTAGAACGCGTCGCCCTGCGGCAGCGGCCGCGAACCCCCGGCCGCTCCCGCTGCGTCCCTGCGCTTGGCCGCCACCTTCTCCTCCGCCCTGACTGCCCCCGCATCCCTCCGCGGCGGCTCCTGACCGAAAAGCTTAGGCCCTGTCCGTCGAAAGCGGCAGCGCGGGTTTTCCGCTTCTCCCGCGGGTGTGCGGGGCGCTTCGATGCGCGGTCTTCCCTCCTCGCTCGTCGGTCCAGACGGCGCCGCGCCCCGCATACTCGCGCAGGGGCCCCGCAGTCCCCTGTGCGGCGACGGCGGGTGCGCCGCCCCTGGTGGGCGGGCTTGCGCGGGCCGCCGGTGGCTCCCGCCCCCCCCCCCGAGCCGGCCGGGGGAGCGCCCGCGGGTGCGAAACGCCGGACGGCGGGTGGCCTGTGCGGTGGGGACTCGCCGACCGCGTTATTTTGTAGGAGCACTCACACCGCAGGACCGGCGGTCGCGGCGGAGATTTACCGGTCACTTACACACGGTGACCTAGGTTGGCCGAAAGTCGCCGCAGGACAGCGCCGTCCGATCTTCGTGCTCCGCAGCAGACACGTCGGGAGATAGTTTTTCCGTGCCGAAGTTCAGCGTCATCGTGACCTTCGACGTCACCGAACCGCATCTGCAGGGCAGTCTCGATTCCCTGGCGCACCAGGACCAGGGCCGCGACGATGTCGAGGTCGTCCTGGTGCCGGTGGCTCCTCCCGACGCCGCCTCCGCGGACGACGCGCAGCACGAGCTCACGGCGGCGGGCCCGCCCGCCTCCGGCGAGCCCTCCTCGGCTGAGGCCGGGGGGCAGGGCGTCGACGCCGACGACGACCCCGATGAGGCCGACGAGGCGGACGAGGGCGAGGACGCCTCCGAGCAGCTGCGGGAGGCGCCCGAGGAGGAGAGCGACGAGGCCGTCGACACCGCCCGCGCCGAAGGGCTGGCCGCGGCCGGCGAGTTCGCCGCCGCCCCGCCCGCCGGGCTCGCGGTGTCGCTGGTGCAGGAGGCCGCCGAGTCCCACGGCGCGGCCCGCTCCCGCGGCGCCGCCGCGTCGTCGGGCGAGTACCTGATGTTCGTGGCCGGCGGGGACCGGCTGAGCAGCTACGCCCTGTCCTACCTGGGCCGCAGTCTCGACGCCTCGGGCTCCGAAGTCGCCGCCGGCAACGTCTACCGGTTCAACGACCTGGGCACCCGGCCCTCCAACGCCCACCGCAGCGTCTTCTCCAGAACGCGCACCGGCCTGGACGTGCACGGACTGCCCGCGCTGCTGTCCGACCGCCGCTACGGCAACAAGCTCTGGCGCCGGTCGCTGTGGGACCGGTTGCCCGCGGGCACCTTCGCCCCCGCCGCGGGATCCGGCCACGACCCCGACCTCGACACCGATCTGGACGTGGTGCGGGCGCTGTTCGCGGTACGCAGCATCGACGTGCTCGCCGCTCCCGTCCTGCTGCTGCGCGACCGCGCCGTCGGCGACGACCTCACCTCCGCGGCGGGCATCTCGCGCCGGCTCGCCGCGCTCACCGAGCTGTCCAGCGCGCTCAGCGGCCCCGACCGGGACCTGTGGGACTCCCGCGCGCTGCGCAGCGACGTGCGCTCCGTCCTGCTGCGCCTGGACGACGCCGACGACGCCGCGCGCAAGGTCTTCATGGACCTGGCCAACGCCTATCTGGGCACGGTCTCGCGCAGCGTCCTGGACGGCCTGGCCCCCCTGCACCGGCTCAACTACTTCCTGGTGCGCAAGCGCCAGGACGAGCGCCTGCTGGAGGCCCTCACCTTCCAGAAGAGCGTCGAGCTGAAGAAGGCCCCCGTCGTCCGCCGCGGCCTGCACTACTACATCCGCTACCCCTTCTTCGAGGACGCCGAGGCGGGCGTGCCGCGGGAGGTCTACCGGGCCGACAGCGAGCTCAAGGTCCGGCAGAAGACGGAGTGCGTCGAGTGGCGCGACGGGCGGCTGGTCGTCTCCGGCCGGGTCGGCATCGTCCACCTGCGCGCGGCGCGCCGCTGGCAGCAGCAGGTGGTCGCCTTCGCCCTCAACGCCGACACCGGGCGGCGCATCCCCGTGCCCGTCAAGGTGCGCCGGGCCGCGGAGTACCGCCTGCCCGACGTGCCCACCGCCGCCCGCCACGACTTCGGCGGCTTCGAGATCAGCGTCGACCCGGCGCGGCTGCGGAGCGGCGGCGGCTGGCACAGCGCCCGCTGGCAGCTTGAACTGGTGGTCATCAACCGCGGCCTGGTGCGCCGCCGCATCGTGGGCAACCCCGTCAGCGGTCAGCCCGAACGCCCGCCCTACCGCGAGGTCGCCGAGGACGTGTGGGTCCGCCCGACCTGGGACCGCGACAAGAAGCTGTCCATCGCGGTCTCCCCGGTGCAGGCCCGCCTGCGCGAGCACCGCGTCACCCGCGTCGGGGCCCGGCCGGAGCTGGTGCTGGGCGGGGAGTTCGTCGCCCCGCCCGCGGCCGAGACGCGACGGCTGCGGCTGACCCGTTCCCCGGGGACCGCGCGGCTGGAGTACCCCTTGGAGGTCGACGGCGCGCGCTTCTGCGTGCGGGTGCCGGTGGACGACCTGGTCGACAACGCGGTGGACGAGGGCACCCGGATGCTGCGCCAGGAGCTGTGGCAGGTGGAGCTGGTCACCCCCGACGACCGCACCGCCGCGGTGGTGATGCCCGAGGACGTGGAGTCCGCCGCCTACGCGGCCGTCGACGGCTACCACGAGGTCGCCGTGCAGCGCACCAGCAGCGGCCACGTCCGCCTGCGCGGCGGCTGGGCGCACCCGGTGGTGCGCGACGTCTCCTGGTCGGGGCGCAACCTGGTGCTGGAGGGCTACTACTCCGCCCAGGCCAAAGCCGAGCTGGTGTTCAAGGCCCTGGGCCGCGACGAGGAGCACCCCGTCGCGCTGACGCGCGAGGGCACCTCCTTCCGCGCCACCTTCACGCCCGCCGACATCCCCACGCTCTCGGGCACGCTGCCGCTGTCGGCGGGCAGCTACCAGTTGTGGGCGCGGGTGCGCCGCGAGGACGGCACCTCCACCGACATCGGCGCCGAGGTCGACATCGAACTGCTGCACCGCCTGCCGCTGCGCATGGAGACCCCCGAGCGCTCCTACGCCTTCGCCGACACCGGCAGCGACATGCCGGTGCTGCGGGTCAGCAGCGACCTGCGCCCCGAGGAGAAGGGCACCTACGCCCAGACGCTGCTGCGCGAGACCGTCTATCCGGCGCTGCGCAACGAGCCCCTGCGGCCCGACATCCTCTTCGACAGCTACACCGGCCGGCAGTTCTCCGACAGCCCGCACAGCATCTACGCCGAGCTGCGCTCCCGCGAGGAATGGGCCGACCACCCGATGTCGTGGCTGGTCAAGGACGGCCAGGTGAACCTCCCCGACGACCTGACCCGGGTGCGCCACAACGGCCGCGACTTCTACGAGGCCCTGGCCCGCAGCTCCCACCTGGTGACCAACTCCCGCCAGCCGGCCTGGTTCACCCGCCGCCCCGGCCAGGTCGTCGTGCAGACCTGGCACGGCTCGATGCTCAAGCGCATCGGCTTCGACATCGAGAACATCCGCGGCAAGTCCCGCGACTACCACGAGAAGCTGGCCTGGGAGACCCGCCAGTGGGACTACCTGGTCTCGCCGAGTCCGTGGGCCACGCCCATCCTGCGGCGCGCGTTCCGCTTCGAGGGCGAGATCCTGGAGACCGGCTACCCGCGCAACGACATCTTCTTCTCCGCCCGGCGCGAGGCGATCGCCGAGCGCACCCGCCGCAGGCTGGGCCTTCCCGAGGGCAAGAAGGTGGTGCTCTACGCGCCGACCTGGCGTGACGACAAGTACTACACCCGCGGCAAGCACAAGCTCGACCTGCACCTGGACCTGCGGCGGATGTATGAGAAGCTCGGCGACGACCACGTGCTGCTGGTGCGCCGCCATCCCCGGGTCGTCGACAGCGTGCCGATCGTGGGGCGCGACTTCGTCTACGACGTGTCGCTCTACCCCGAGATCATGGAGCTGTTCCTGATCACCGACGTGCTGGTCACCGACTACTCGTCGATGATGTTCGACTTCGCCAACACCGGCCGCCCGATGCTGTTCTTCACCTACGACATCGAGAGCTACCGGGACAACCTGCGCGGCTTCTACTTCGACTTCGAGGAGACGGCCCCCGGCCCGCTGCTGAAGCACTCCGACGACGTCATCGGCGCCCTGCTGGACGTGGACGAGGTGGCCGCGCGCTACGGCGACAAGTACAAGGCCTTCACCGACCGCTTCTGCCCCCTGGACGACGGCAACGCCGCCGCGCGCGTGGTGGACCGGGTCTTCGGGGCCGGCTGAGCCGCCCGCCGGCGCCGGGTCCGCGCGGTGCCGCCGGGGTGAGAGGATGGGCGCGTGGTCGTGATCACCCGTTTCACCGTTCCCGCGGGCGAGGAGGACGCGTTCGTCGCCCGCGCCGAGGCCGCCGTGGAGGCGATGGCTCGCCGCCCGGGGTTCCGCGGCTCGCGCATCGGCCGTGCCGCCGACGATCCGCGGCTGTGGACGGTGGTCACCGAATGGGAGGGCCCCGGCGCCTACCGCCGGGCGCTGTCGAACTTCGACGTGCGCGTGGCCGCGGTGCCGCTGCTGTCGACGGCCTACAACGAGCCCAGCGCCTACGAGGTCGTCTCGCGCCGCGACGGCGCGCCGCAGGGCGCCGGCTCCGGAGGCGCGTCCGGCTCCTCGGCCTGACCCGCGCACGCACCGTCCCGGCGCAAGCGGGCTGCGGGCGAAGAACCCGTCGCAGCGGTACGGTTTCCGCGCGTATCGCCGCGGGTGCACGTCCCCCCTCACCAGTCCCTTAAGCTGGGCACTCACCGTAGGTACATCGCGTTGCGCGATCCGCCGACCGCCAGCCGGATGGAGAATCGAGAGAGCTTATGGCCGCCAAGTCAGAGGCAATGGACGCCCTTGTCAACCTCGCGAAGCGCCGGGGCCTGGTCTACCCCTCCAGCGAGATCTACGGGGGTCTGCGCGCCTCGTGGGACTACGGCCCGCTGGGCGTGGAGCTGAAGAGCAACGTCAAGCGCCAGTGGTGGCGCTCCATGGTCCAGGAGCGCGAGGACATCGTGGGCCTGGACTCCAGCGTGATCCTGGCCCGCGAGGTGTGGGAGGCCTCGGGCCACGTCAACGCCTTCGTCGACCCGCTCACCGAGTGCCAGTCCTGCCACAAGCGCTTCCGCCCCGATCACCTCGTCGAGGCCTACGAGGAGAAGCACGGCCGCCCGCCCGAGAACGGCCTGGACGACCTCGCCTGCCCCAACTGCGGCGCGAAGAAGTCCTTCACCGAGCCGCGGATGTTCAACGCGATGCTGCGCACCTACCTCGGCGCCGTGCAGGACGACGAGTCGGGCCTGGCCTTCCTGCGCCCCGAAACCGCCCAGGGCATCTTCATCAACTACCTGAACGTGCAGCAGAGCGCGCGCAAGAAGATCCCGTTCGGCATCGGCCAGATCGGCAAGTCGTTCCGCAACGAGATCACGCCGGGCAACTTCATCTTCCGCACCCGCGAGTTCGAGCAGATGGAGATGGAGTTCTTCGTCCGCCCCGGCGACGACGAGGAATGGCACCAGTACTGGATCGACAGCCGCATGCAGTGGTACGCCGATCTGGGCATCTCCAAGGACAACCTGCGGCTTTATGAGCACCCGCAGGAGAAGCTCTCGCACTACTCCAAGCGCACGGTCGACGTCGAGTACCGGTTCAACTTCGCCGGCTCGGAGTGGGGCGAGCTGGAGGGCATCGCCAACCGCACCGACTTCGACCTGAGCACCCACTCGCGGGCCTCGGGCGTCGACCTGTCCTACTTCGACCAGGAGGCCGACGAGCGCTACGTGCCCTACGTCATCGAGCCCGCGGCCGGCGTCGACAGGGCGGTGCTGACCTTCATGCTCGACGCCTACAACGTCGACGAGGCCCCCAACGCCAAGGGCAAGCTGGAGAAGCGCGCGGTCATGCGCCTGGACCCGCGCCTGTCGCCGGTCAAGGCGGCCGTGCTGCCGCTGTCGCGCAACGCCGACCTCTCGCCCAAGGCCCGCGACCTGGCGGCGAGGCTGCGCCGGCGGTGGAACGTGGAGTTCGACGACGCCGGCGCGATCGGCCGCCGCTACCGCCGCCAGGACGAGATCGGCACCCCGTTCTGCGTGACCGTCGACTTCGACACCCTGGAGGACAACGCGGTCACCGTGCGGGAGCGCGACTCCATGTCCCAGGAGCGGGTCTCGCTGGACCAGGTGGAGATGTACCTGGTGGAGCGCCTGCCCGGCTGCTGAGCCGCTCTTTCGCGCCTTGTGCGCCGGTCGGGGCCCCGCCCGGCGCACAGGGACCCGCGCGCAGGGCCGCGCGGCCCCGGGACACGAAAGAGGCGACCGGACCCGGGGGGATGTGGTTTCCGGCCGCCTCGTTCGATCTGCCGGATGCACACACCCGGCGGAACCGGTTCTCACGCTATCTGCGGGACCGCCGCGAGAGGCGGTTGTGGCCCGGATCTCCCTCAGGTGTAAGCGAATCGTGACCGTCGCGGCGGGTCCGCGGCGGCCGCGGCCGGCCGCCGGAGGAGAACGTGTTCCCCTCCGCTGCGGGCGCGGAACGGGCAGGGCGCTTGGTCGCGTTCGGCGCTCAGCCGGCCGTGTAGACGACGAACGAGGCCGCGATGTAGTGGCAGGCGTAGGCCGCCACGGTCAGCGAGTGGAAGACCTCGTGGAAGCCGAACCAGCGCGGCGCGGGGTCGGGCCGCTTGAGCGCGTAGACCACGGCGCCGGCGCTGTAGAGCAGACCGCCCACCAGCACCAGGATCCAGGCCGCCGGGTGGGTGCCGCCGATGAGCTGCGGGACGAACAGCACCGCCACCCAGCCGATCGCCAGGTACAGGGCGGTGGACAGCCAGCGCGGCGCGTTGACCCAGAGCACCTTGAACAGCACCCCGGCGATCGCGCCCGTCCAGATCAGCCACAGCATGGCGGTCTGCAGGCCGCCGTTCAGCACCAGGACCACGAAGGGCGTGTAGGTCCCGGCGATGATCAGGTAGATGTTCGCGTGGTCCATCCGGCGCAGCACGGCCATCGGGCGGCGGGACCAGTTGCCCACGTGGTAGACGGCCGAGGTGGCGAACAGCAGCACGGCGGAAACCCCGTAGACGGCCGCGGCGATGCGGGCGGGAGCCGTGGGCGCCAGGCTGACGAGCACGATTCCGGCCGCCAGCGCCAGCGGCGCGGTGCCCAGGTGCAGCCAGCCGCGCAGGCGCGGCTTGACCGCCTCGACGATGTCGGCGGCGATGCCCAGCGCGCCCTCGTGCTGCTGGTCGGGGGGTGCGGGGTCCGGGCGCGCCGTGTCCTCGGGTCGCTGTGAACCCACGCCTGCTCCTCCGTCCTCCTGCGTGCCTTTTGCGGCGCGCAGTCCGGGCGGCCGGACCGCCGCGCCGCAGGTGAGGCCCTCCAGCGGCGAGTCTAACCTACGCACCCGTAGGTTACTGGTCGGTAGCGGTATGGTGCTGCGCACAGAGCGGCGGGCGGCGCCTCCGCCGCTCGCCCCTCGGGGTCACCCGTAGGAGCGCGCGGCGCCGGTGGAGCGCACACCGGGGACGGCGTTGTTGCGGAACGCGTCGACGAACAGGGCGCGGTCCTTGCGTGCCTGGTCGGCGTAGCGGCGGGCGAACTCGGTGTTCCAGGCGACGAACTCCTCCTCGTGCCCGTCGAGGACGTTCATGATCGCCTCCTCGGTCTGGAAGGGCACCAGCGACTGGTCGGAGTCGCGGTCGGAGACGCAGTGCGCCTTGGCCGTGGCCTGGCCCAGGTAGGCCAGTACCTCCCCGATCTCGTCCGGCTCGGTCAGGTCGCCCCACTCCAGGTCGGAGGTGTAGGGGGACAGCTCGGAGACCACGAAGCCGATGCCGCCGAGCTCGGTGTAGCCCAGCAGCGGGTCGGCGTGGGCCTGCAACGCGCGCTGGGAGACGGCCGTGCGGTGGCCGTGGTGCAGGAAGTAGTCGGTGATGCGGGCGTCGTCGACCACCCGGGCGGGAGCGGCCACGTTGCCCTGCTTCATCGACAGCACGATGTCGTTGTCCAGGGCTTCGCTGAAGCCCTCGATGAGGACGTTGTAGGCGGGCAGGCCGGCGCTGCCGATGCCGAACCCGGACTTGCCGACGACGTCCTTGACCCGGTAGGCGATGGAGCCGTACCGCTTGTCGGCGGGAATCGTCGCCCGGTAGGCGTCGAAGGCCGCGGCCACCGCCTCGCGCTCGTCGTCGCCCAGCCGCCGCACGCCGGAGTCCTCGCGGAAGTGGCGGTCGTAGCCGTCGATGTGCGTCATGGAGTCCAGCAGCGAGACGCGGCTGCTCATCCGGCTGCGCCGGAGCACCTCGCGGATCACGCCGCGGGTGGTGTCCAGCCGCAGCGAGAACGCCTCGTCGCCGCTGTGCTCGGCGAACCAGCGCACCTGCTCGACGTAGGAGCGCACGTAGGCCGCCACCAGCGCGTCGATGTCCTCGTCGGAGAAGGCCTTGCGCCAGCACAGCAGGGCGACGCTGGCGACGAACCGCCGCACGTCCCAGGTGAAGTGGCCCAGGTAGGCCTCGTCGAAGTCGTTGACGTCGAAGATGAGCGAGCCCTGCGCGTCCATGTAGGTGCCGAAGTTCTCGGCGTGCAGGTCGCCCTGGATCCAGACGCGCGAGGTGCGCTCGTCGGCCCAGGGGTCGGCCATGCCGACGACGTCGGCGTAGAACAGGCAGGCGCTGCCGCGGTAGAAGGCGAAGGGATCGGCCGCCATCTTGCGGAACTTGGTCCTGAAGGCGTCGGGAGCGGCCTCCATCAGCTCGGAGAACGCGTCGACCAGGGTGGCGATGATCCGCTCCTGGCGTTCGGCGTCGGATGATGCGGGCACCAGATCGCTCGATTCGGTCATACCCGCATACTCCCAGCGCCGCGCGGCCGTGTGCAGTATCCCCGGCGGGTGATGCGCCACTTCTCCACCGGCCCGCCCGGTGCCGCCGGCGGGTCCGCGCGGCCCGGTGCCCGCAGGGCGGGCCGATCGCGCCGCAGCGGTGCTCCGGGGCGGAGTGGACCAGTGCGGCCGCGCCGCCTCCGCGGCCGTGCCCGGGGCGGTGCCACACCAGCCACACCCGCAACCACCTGCGCGTCGACTTCGATCGGCCCGGATGCGGCCGCACCCTGCGCCGGATGAGGCTCGAATTCGTCCAGACCATTGGTTTAGACCTATTGCAATGCTCCTGCCTGCAGAAACGCCGGTAGTAGGGTGGGGTGAGTAGTCGGAAGCGGTCTGCTGGGTAGAGTCCCCGGCATTCGAGGACGAGCGGCGTGCGGCCGGTCGCAAGCCGTTTCCGACAGCAGGGAGCCACCGTGCCCAAGTACGTTTACGAGTTCGCCGAGGGCAGCAAGGACCTCAAGGATCTGCTCGGCGGCAAGGGCGCCAACCTGGCCGAGATGACCAATCTCGGCCTGCCTGTGCCCCCGGGGTTCACCATCACCACCGAGGCCTGCCGGTACTACCTGGCCCACGAGGCCGTGCCCGAGGGCCTCGACTCCGAGATCGACGCCAAGCTCAGCGCCCTCGAACGCGCGATGGGCAAGCGGCTGGGCCAGCCCGACGACCCGCTGCTGGTCAGCGTCCGCTCCGGCGCCAAGTTCTCCATGCCGGGAATGATGGAGACCGTCCTCAACATCGGCCTCAACGACGAGTCCGTCCACGGTCTGGCCGCCCAGTCCGGTGACGAGCGCTTCGCCTGGGACTCCTACCGGCGGCTGATCCAGATGTTCGGCAAGACCGTGCAGGACATCGGCGGCGAGCTGTTCGACGACGCGTTCGAGGAGGTCAAGCGGCAGAAGGGCGTCACCGACGACCTGGATCTCGACGCCGCCGACCACCGCAAGCTCGTCGACCTCTTCAAGGGGATCGTCGCCGAGCACACCGGCCGGGAGTTCCCCGCCGACCCCCGGGAGCAGATGGACCTGGCCATCCGCGCGGTCTTCGGATCCTGGAACGCGCCGCGCGCCGTGCTCTACCGCCGCCAGGAGCGCATCCCGGTCGACCTGGGCACCGCGGTCAACGTGTGCGCGATGGTGTTCGGCAACATGGGCATGGACTCGGGTACGGGCGTGGCCTTCACCCGCGACCCCGCCTCGGGCCGCCAGGGCGTCTACGGCGACTACCTGCAGAACGCCCAGGGCGAGGACGTGGTGGCCGGCATCCGCAACACCGTCCCGCTGGCCGATCTGGAGCGCATCGACCCCGACAGCTACGCCGAACTGCTGTCGATCATGGAGACGCTGGAGAACCACTACCGCGACCTGTGCGACATCGAGTTCACCATCGAGCGCGGCAAGCTGTGGATGCTGCAGACCCGGGTGGGCAAGCGCACCGCGGCCGCGGCCTTCCGCATCGCCGACCAGCTCATCGACCAGGGCATGATCACCCTGGACGAGGCGGTCTCCCGCGTCACCGGCGACCAGCTCGCCCAGCTGATGTTCCCCCGCTTCGCCGAAGACGCGGAGGGCCATCTGCTCGGCAGCGGCATGAACGCCTCGCCCGGCGCCGCCGTGGGCAAGGCCGTCTTCGACTCCTACACCGCGATCAAATGGGCGCGCAGCGGTGAATCGGTCATCCTGTGCCGGCGCGAGACCAACCCCGACGACCTGGAGGGCATGCTCTCGGCCGCCGGCATCCTCACCAGCCGCGGCGGCAAGACCTCCCACGCGGCCGTGGTGGCGCGCGGCATGGGCAAGACCTGCGTGTGCGGCGCCGAGGAGCTGGCCGTCGACACCAAGAACCGCCGGCTCACCGCGCCGGGCGGGGAGGTCGTCGAGGAGGGCGACGTCATCTCCATCGACGGCACCAGCGGCCGGGTCTACCTCGGCGAGGTGCCCGTGGTGGCCTCGCCGGTGGTGCGCTACTTCGAGGGCGAGATCGACCCCGCCTCCGACGAGGCCGACGACCTCGTCCGCGCCGTGGACCGCATCATGCACTACGCCGACGCCGCGCGGCGGCTGCGGGTGCGCGCCAACGCCGACAACGCCGAGGACGCCGCCCGCGCACGCCGCATGGGCGCCGAAGGCGTCGGGCTGTGCCGCACCGAGCACATGTTCCTGGGCGATCGCCGTCAGCTCGTCGAGCGGCTCATCCTCGCCGACACCGAGGACGAGCAGCAGGAGGCCCTGGACCGGCTGCTGCCGCTGCAGCGCGACGACTTCGCCGAGGCGTTCTCGGCCATGGACGGCCTGCCGGTGACCGTGCGGCTGCTCGACCCGCCGCTGCACGAGTTCCTGCCCGACATCACCGAGCTCTCGGTGCGCGTGGCCGTCGCCGAGTCGCGCGGCGAGAAGCACGAGAACGACCTGCGTCTGCTGCAGGCCGTGCACAAGCTGCACGAGCAGAACCCGATGCTGGGCCTGCGCGGTGTGCGCCTGGGCCTGGTGGTGCCCGGCCTGTTCACCATGCAGGTGCGCGCCATCGCCCAGGCCGCCGCGCAGCTGCTGAGCGAGGGCGGCCGCCCCCGGCCCGAGATCATGATCCCGCTCGTGGGCACGGTCCAGGAGCTGGAGATCATCCGCGACGAGTCCAACCGCGTGCTGCGCGAGGTCGGCGCCGAGTACGGCGTGGAGCTGGACTTCCCCGTGGGCACGATGATCGAGCTGCCGCGCGCGGCGCTGACCGCCGGGCAGATCGCCGAGAGCGCCGAGTTCTTCTCCTTCGGCACCAACGACCTGACCCAGACGGTGTGGGGATTCTCGCGCGACGACGTCGAGGCGTCGTTCTTCTCCGCCTACCTGGAGAAGGGCGTCTTCGGCGTGTCCCCGTTCGAGTCGCTGGACACCGAGGGCGTGGGCCGGCTGATCGACATCGCCGTCGCCGAGGGGCGCGCCGCCCGGCCCGGGATCAAGCTCGGCATCTGCGGCGAGCACGGCGGCGACCCCGCATCCGTGCACTTCTTCCACCGCGCCGGACTGGACTACGTCTCCTGCTCACCGTTCCGCGTACCCGTGGCCAGGCTGGAGGCCGGGCGGGCCGCGGCCCGCGGCTGATCGGCACACCCGGCACCGGCCCGGGGCGCGCGGTAGAGGATTCCGCGCGCCCCGGGCCGCCCGGCGGCCGCGCGCCCGCGGAGCAGCGCCGGGAGGGCCGCGGAGTCGGTTATCGTCGGGCGTATCCGACGATCGAGACCCGGGGGTGACCGGTGCCAGAAGCGGGGGAGGACCGCGGCGACGCCGCCTGGCCGCGGGAGGCGGCCGGACACCCGGCCGAGGCCACGCGGGTCTTCACCCGCGGCGTCGCGGCCGACCGCACCCAGCCGCTGTCCCGCGACGGCGCGCCCGGCGGCACCCGGCCCGCCGAACCGGGCGGCGACCCCGCCCCCTGGCCCCGTGCCGGGGCCGCCGAGGACGCGGGCGGGGAGCGGACGCGCGTCATGCGCCGTCCTGCGGCGGCGCCGGAGCCGGCGGCCGAGCCGGAGGGCCGGGGCCCGCGCGGCGGCCGCGCCGCCCGCCCGGCGCCGCGGCGGCGGCGCCGCTTTCGGCTGCGCTGGATCGTGGCGGCGGTGCTGCTGCTCGCGCTTGCGACTCCGCCCGGCACGTGGGCCTGGGTGTGGTACACCGCGCGCGCCGACGAGCGGCCGCCCTCGGACGCGATCCTGGTGCTGGGTGCCAGCCAGTACAACGGCCGCCCCTCGCCGGTCTTCGAGGCGCGGCTCGCCCACGCCCACGAGCTCTACCGCGAAGGCGTCGCCCCCGTTCTGGTCACCGTCGGCGGCAACCAGCCCGGCGACAACTACACCGAAGGCGGCTCGGGGCGCGACTGGCTGGTCGAGCACGGCGTGCCCGCCGGCGACGTCGTCGCCATCGAGGAGGGCGACGACACCCTGCAGAGCATCCGGGCCGTCCAGGACGTCTACGACCGGCGCGGCTGGTCCGGCATGGTGATCGTCACCGACCCCTGGCACAGCCTGCGCTCGCGCCTGATGGCCGAGGACCACGGCATGGAGGCGGCCACCTCGCCGTCGCGGTCGGGACCCGCCGTGATCGAGCGCGAGACCCAGCTGTGGTACATCACCCGCGAGACGGCGTCCCTCTGGTACTACTGGATCTTCGGCGACAGCAGCGACATCGAGGTCACCGCCGCCTGATCCCGCCGCGCCCGCCCCCGCGCGCCGCGCGCCCGGGCGGGCGTTGCATAGAGTCGACTGCAACCATGGCTGCCAGCGACGAGACCCCACCGCGGGGCTACAGCGCCCACGACCGGCGGCGCTGGGCCCCCGAACCCGCCAAGAGCCGGGCGCGCGGCCCCTTCGAGCGCGACCGGGCGCGCGTGCTGCACAGCTTCGCGCTGCGCAGGCTCGCCGCCAAGACGCAGGTGGTTCAGCCGGGCGCCAGCGACTTCCCGCGTACTCGGCTCACCCACTCCCTGGAGTGCGCCCAGATCGGCCGCGAGCTGGGCGGGTCGCTGGGGTGCGATCCCGACCTGGTCGAGGCCGCCTGCCTGGCCCACGACCTGGGGCATCCGCCCTTCGGCCACAACGGCGAGAAGGCCCTGGACGCCGCGGCCGCCGCCTGCGGCGGGTTCGAGGGCAACGCCCAGAGCCTGCGGCTGCTCACCCGCCTGGAGGGCAAGGTCGTCGTCGGCGACGACCCCGCGGCCGAGGCGGCCAGCGCCGGCCTGAACCTGACCCGGGCGACTCTGGACGCCACCCTGAAGTACCCGTGGCCGCGCGGCGGAGGAGACGGCCGCAAGTTCAACTGCTACCCCGACGACCTGGCGGTCTTCGCGTGGATCCGCGAGGGCGCGCCCGCGCCGCGCGGCGGCGGGCCGCCTCCGGTGTGCTTCGAGGCCCAGATCATGGACTGGGCCGACGACGTGGCCTACTCCGTGCACGACCTGGAGGACGCCCTGTACGCGGGCATGATCCGGCTGCCCGCGCTGCACAGCCGCGCCGAGCGCTCGGCGGTGTGCGCGGTGGCCGCGCGCCGCTACACCGACGCCGGTGCGGCCGAGCTGGAGGAGGTCTTCGCCGAGCTGATGGCCGAGCCCTTCTGGCCCAAGGAGTTCTGCGGCGACCTGGGCTCGCTGGCGGCCCTGAAGAACCTCACCAGCGAGCTGATCGGGCGGCTGTGCCGCTCGGCCGAACAGGCCACCCGCCGGGTCTGCGGCCCCGAGCCCATCACCCGCTACGCCGCCGACCTGGTCGTCCCGCGCCGCAGCCTGCTCGAATGCGCCCTGCTCAAGGCGTTGACCGCCCACTACGTCATGGGGCGCACGGAGGCGGTGGCCTACCAGGCCCGCGAACGCGAGATCATCGCCGAACTGGTCGACGCCGTCCGCCGCGGCGCCCCCGCCACCCTGGACGGCCCCTTCCGCACGGCCTACGAGCAGGCCCCCGACGACACCGCCGCCCTCCGCGTCGTCGTCGACCAGATCGCCTCCCTCACCGACACCTCCGCCCGCGCCTGGCACGAGCGGCTGGCGGGGTAGGCGGGAGCCGGCGAGGCGACCGACCGGCCGGGGCCGGCTGGCGGGTGCCTCATCGCCGGCCGTTCGGACGTCCTCAGGCCCGGGGAACGGGACGGGAAGCCAGCGAGATCTCGACATGGAAGCAATCCCTGAGTTCGTGCCGGGTGCGGTCGTCGTCCGCCGTGTCGTCGAACAGGGCGGTCAGCTCCTCCTCGAGTTCGGCGTTCCACTCGTCCTCCGTCCAGCTGATGCGCGCGGCGGTCAGCAGCAGCCGCGGAGCCGAATAGGTCAACGACAGCGACACGTCGTCGAGCGGGGTGACGTCGAGCTCGACGTCGTCGGCGGCGCCGACCCGGACGCCGGCCAGCGGCAACTTCAGGGCCGGGCGCCCTTGGCGGCGCAGGTACAGGTCGAGGTCCTTGCCGCTGCCCTGGATGACCACGCTCACCATGGCGATGCCTTCGGCGGGAACGGGCACGGACCAGGTTCTCGTCGCCATAGCTCCTCCGGTGCTTGGCGGCCGGGTGAGTCGCCTGCACTGTCGGTCCCGACCGCGACGGATTGTCGACTGACGGATTGTCGACTATCCGTATACAGGTAGGCACCGACGGTTTTCGCGCCGGCTGCGCCGGCCCGGTGCGGCGTCCTTCCTCCACCGCTGCGGACCGGATCCGCCGGGCGGGTCGCGGTCCGGGTGCTAATGTGGCGGCGCCGCCTGCGCGGTGAGGTGACGCGATCTCCGTTGTGGTGAACCGCGCGCCCGCCGCCTGCGGTTCATGCTCCTGGCGGGGGTGGACCGCCGCGCCGGTGTCCTTACGGAAGGTCTTCATGCCGGCTTCATCGCCGTATTCGCCGTCGTCCTCGGCGTTCTCCGCCGTCGTCGATCGGCTGCGCGGTGACGGGTGCGTCTTCGCCGAGGACGAGGCCCGGTTGCTGTTCTCGGCCGCATCCGCTCCCTCGGACCTGGATGCGCTGGTCGAGCGCCGCGCCGCCGGGGAGCCGCTCGAACACGTCGTGGGCTGGGCCGAGTTCTGCGGACTGCGCATCGCCGTCGATCCCGGCGTTTTCGTGCCGCGGCGGCGCACCGAGTTCCTCGTGCGGCAGGCGGCGGCCCGCGCGCCCGCTGAGCCCGTCGTCGTCGACCTGTGCTGCGGGACGGGGGCGCTGGGTGCCGCACTGGCCGCGCTGCGGCCCGGAGCCGAGGTGCACGCCGCCGACGCCGACCCGGCCGCGGTGGCCTGCGCCCGGCGCAACCTCGCCGGGCTCGGCGGCCGGGTCTATGCGGGGGACCTCTACGACCCGCTGCCGCGCGGTCTGCGCGGGCGGGTGGACGTGCTGGCGGCCAACGTGCCCTACGTGCCCACCGGGGAGATCGGTCTGCTGCCCGGCGAGGCGCGCGACCACGAGGCCCGCTCGGCCCTCGACGGCGGCCCCGACGGCCTGGACGTGCTGCGCCGGGTGAGCGCCGCGGCCGCGGACTGGCTCGCGCCGGACGGGCTCCTGCTGTCCGAGACGAGCGTGCGCCAGGCGCCCGCGGCCGCGGCGATCGCCGCGGCCGACGGCCTGGCGGTCCGCGTGGCCGCGGACGAGGAGGCGGACACCGCCGTCGTGGTGGCCACCGCTCCGAACGGCTGACGCTCTGGGGCGCGAGCGCGGTACCGCGCCGCCGCGGTCGCCGCGCCGCGGACGGCTCATCGCCTCGGTACGAGCGTGCCACCGCCCACGTCGCCACCGCTCCGAACGGCTGACATCCCCGTGTCCGCACGGCCGGCATCGCCGCGGCCGGCGCGGTTCCGCTCCCGGCGGGCGCGGTCCGTTGCGCATCCGTTGTGATCCGGATTACGCGGTCCCCTTGACGGGGGTGAATGTTAGCGCTAACAATGTTGCTCACGTCACCTGGACGTGAGACCTCGACCGCAGAACCTGGAGCACGCATGTCGGTACCCGTTGGGCGCAGTCCGGTCATGGCCGATGTCGCGCGGCTGGCCGGAGTGTCCCATCAGACCGTCTCGCGCGTGCTCAACGGGCACCCCAACGTCCGCGCGGAGACCCAGGCCCGGGTGCAGGCCGCGATCGAGGAGCTGGGCTACCGCCGCAACTCCTCGGCGCGGGCGCTGGTCACCCGCCGCACCGGCGTGATCGGGGTCGTCGCCTTCGACACCACCCACTACGGCCCCGCCCAGACGCTGTCGGGCATCGAGCACGCCGCGCGCGCCGACGGCTACTTCCTCAGCGTGGTGACGCTGCAGACCGTCACCCGCGAGGCCGTCAGCGAGGCGATGGACTACCTCGCCCAGCAGTCGGTCGAGGGCTACATCGTGATCGCGCCCAAGCGCGCGGTCGTCGAGGGCCTGGCCGGCCAGCCCGCCGAGCGCCCGGTCGTGGCGGTCGAGGGCGGCGAGGCCCCGGATGTCCCCGTCGTCTGCGTCGACCAGGTCGGCGGCGGCTATCTGGCAACGCGCCACCTGCTCGAGTTGGGCCACCGCACGGTGCACCACATCGCCGGCCCCGGCGACTGGCTGGAGGCCGAGGGCCGCATCGCCGGCTGGCGCCGGGCCCTGGAGGAGGCTGGCGCGCCGGTCCCCGCCCCGCTGCACGGCGACTGGCGGCCCCGCTCGGGCTACCGGATCGGCGCCCAATTGGCCGGCGACCCCGACGTCACGGCCGTGTTCGTGGCCAACGACCAGATGGCGCTGGGTGCGCTGCGGGCGCTGGGCGAGGCGGGCGTGCGGGTGCCCGACGACGTCAGCGTCATCGGCTTCGACGACATCCCCGAGTCCGAGTTCTTCACTCCGCCCCTGACCACGGTGGCCCAGGACTTCAGCGAAGTGGGCCGCCGCGGGATCGGCCTGCTGATCGACCTGCTGGAGGAACCCGCCACCGCCCCCTCGAGCCCGGCGCGCAGCGTGGTGCCTGCCCGCCTGGTCACCCGAGTCAGCACCGCACCCGCCCGCGCTTAGCCGGCCGCCCCTTGGAGGAGCTCGTGAACGAGAATGTTAGCGCTCACAAACCCGATGTCGTGATCGGAGTCGACTTCGGGACGCTGTCGGGGCGCGCGGTCGTCGTCCGGGTCGCCGACGGCGCCGAACTGGCCAGCTCCGTGCACGAATTCGAGCACGGCGTGGTCTCGCAGGCGCTGCCCGGATCCGGTACCCCGCTCGCCCCCGACACCGCACTGCAGATCCCCGAGGACTACCGGGCGGTGCTGCGCAACGCCGTGCCCAAGGCCCTGGCCGCGGCGGGCGTGCCCGCCGAGCGCGTCGTCGGCATCGGCACCGACTTCACCGCCTGCACCGTGCTGCCCACCACCGCCGACGGCACCCCGCTGTGCGAGCTGCCGGAGTTCGCCGACCGCCCGCACGCCTACCCCAAGCTGTGGAAGCACCACGCCGCCCAGCGCGAGGCCGACGACATCAACGCACTGGCCGCCGAGCGCGGCGAGCCGTGGCTGGCGCGCTACGGCGGCAAGATCAGCTCCGAGTGGGAGTTCGCCAAGGGCCTGCAGGTGCTGCGTGAGGACCCCGAGGTCTACCGCCGCACCGAGCGCTGGATCGAGGCCGCCGACTGGATCGTGTGGGTGCTCTGCGGCGCCGAGACGCGCAACGTCTGCACCGCGGGCTACAAGGGCATCTACCAGGACGGGGCCTGGCCCGGCCGCGACTACCTGGCCGCGCTCCACCCCGAGTTCGCCGGGTTCGCCGACGAGAAGATCGCCCACCCTCTCATGCAGCTGGGCGAGCGCGCAGGCGGGCTCAGCGCCGCCGCCGCGGCGCTGACCGGCCTGCCCGAGGGCATCGCCGTGTCGGTGGGCAACGTCGACGCCCACGTCACCGCGGCCGCCGCGCAGACCGTCGAACCGGGCCGGATGCTGGCCGTCATGGGCACCAGCACCTGCCATGTCATGAACGCCGCGGACTTCGCCGAGGTGCCGGGCATGTGCGGGGCGGTGCGCGACGGCATCGCGCCGGGCATGTGGGGCTACGAGGCCGGCCAGAGCGGCGTCGGCGACATCTTCGGCTGGTTCGCCGAGGGGTATGCGCCCCTGGAGTACCGGCGCGAGGCCGACGAGCTGGGCATCTCCGTGCACGAGCTGCTCTCCCGCAAGTCCGCCGACCAGCCGGTCGGCGGCCACGGGCTCGTCGCACTGGACTGGCACAGCGGCAACCGCTCCGTGCTGGTCGACCACGGCCTCTCCGGCGTCGTGTGCGGACTGACCCTGGCCACCCGGCCCGAGGAGGTCTACCGCGCGCTGGTGGAGGCCACCGCCTTCGGCACCCGCACCATCCTGGAGGCGTTCGCCGCCTCGGGCGTGCCGGTCGAGGAGTTCACCGTCGCCGGCGGGCTCAAGCGCAACGCGTTCGTCCTGCAGATCTACGCCGACGTGCTCAACCGGCCGCTGCACATCACCGACTCCGACCAGGGCCCCGCCCTGGGATCGGCCATCCACGCCGCCGTGGCCGCCGGAGCCTACCCCGACATCCGCGCCGCCTCGGCCGCCATGGGGGGCGCCACCCGCGACGCCGTCCTGCCCGACCCCGACCGCGCCGCCGCCTACGACCGGCTCTACGCCGTCTACACCGACCTGCACGACCACTTCGGCCGCGGCGGCAGCGACGCGCTGCACCGGCTGCGCACCATCCGCAACCAGAGCCTGACCCCGTGAGGGACGCCATGACAGCACTGTCCACGCACTCCGCCGCGCTGGAGAGCACGCGCGACGAGGTCTGCGCCCTGCACGCCGAACTGACCCGCTGGAACCTGGTCACCTGGACCAGCGGCAACATCTCGGCGCGCGTGCCCGGTACCGACCTGATCGTCATCAAGCCCAGCGGTGTCACCTACGAGGAGCTGACACCGGCCTCGATGGTGGTCTGCGACCTGCACGGCACGCCGGTCGAGCAGGGCTGCTCCCCCTCCAGCGACACCGACGCCCACGCCTACGTCTACCGGCACATGCCCGAGGTCGGCGCGGTGGTGCACACCCACAGCACCTACGCCACCGCCTGGGCGGCCCGCCGCGAGTCGATCCCCTGCGCCATCACCGCGATGGCCGACGAGTTCGGCGACGACATCCCGGTCGGCCCCTTCGCGCTCATCGGCGGCGACGACATCGGCCGCGGCATCGTCGCGACCCTCAGCGGGCACCGCTCCCCGGCGGTGCTGATGGCCTCCCACGGCGTCTTCACCATCGGCAAGGACGCCAAGTCCGCCGTCAAGGCCGCCGTGATGTGCGAGGACGTCGCCCGCACCGTGCACCTGGCCCGCCAGCACGGCCCCGTCGAGCGCCTGCCCCAAAAGGACATCGACGCCCTCTACGACCGCTACCAGAACGTCTACGGCCAGAGAGAAGGTACCGACCAGTGAGCGAACGCCTTCCCACCATCGGGATCCTCGGCATCATGCAGCCCCTCTACGACGACATGATCCCGGGCATCACCGACCGGCAGGCCGGCTACGCGCGCCGGATCGCCGACAGCCTGGCCGACGTGGCCGACTGCGTGGTCGCCGACCCGGTGCGCGGGCGCGCCGACGCCGAGCGGGCCATGCGGGGCTTCGAGAACGACGACCTGGACGGCGTCCTGATCGTCATGCTCACCTACGGCCCGTCCCTGCGGGTGACGCGGGTGCTGCACGAGGCGCGGGTGCCCCTGTGCCTGGCCAACATCCAGCCCGACCCGGTGGTGACACCGGAGTGGGACATGGACGACATGACCTACAACCAGGGCATCCACGGCGCGCAGGACACCGCCAACGCCATGGTGCGCGCCGGCCGCGCCTTCGACGTCATCACCGAGGAGTGGCCCAGCGACGCGTTCCGCGAGCGGGTGGGCCGCTGGGCGCGCGCCGCCCGCGCCGTCACCGCCTGGAAGCGGCTGAAGGTGGGCGTCTTCGGCTATGCGATGAACGGCATGGGCGACGCGCGGGTCGACGAGACGGCCTGGATGCGCAAGCTCGGCCCCGAGATCGAGGTCATCGCGCCCGGCGCGCTGCACCGCGCCATGGCCGAGCTGCCCGAATCGGCCGTGGACGCGCTGATGGCCGAGGAGGACGAGCGCTTCGCCGTCGACGAGCGGCTGTCCAAGGAGGAGCGCGAGGACCACGCGCGCATGCAGCTGGCCATCGAGCAGCTGCTCACCGAGCACGGGTGCGGCGCCTACTCCACGCACTTCGACGCCATCGGCGAGGACGGCAGGTTCGCCCGGCTGCCCATGGCCGCGGCCTCCAGCCTGATGGCCCAGGGTTACGGGTTCGCCGGCGAGGGCGACGTGCTGGCCGCCTCGATCGTCTACGCCGGCCACCAGCTCGCCGGCGACGGCCACTTCACCGAGATGTATGCGATGGACTTCCCCAGCGACTCCATCCTGATGAGCCACATGGGGGAGGGCAACTGGAAAGTCGCCCGAAGCGACGAGCCGGTGCGGCTGATCAAGCGCCCGCTGCCCATCGGCGGGCTGGACGACCCGCCCACGCTGCTGTTCCGCATCCAGCCTGGGCCCGCGACGCTGGCGTCCCTGGTCGCCCTGGGCGGCGAGCGGTTCCGGCTGGTCGTCGCCGAAGGCGAGGTCCTGGACTCCCAGGAGCTGCCGGCGCTGGAGATGCCCTACGGCCAGTTCCGCCCCGCCTCGGGCGTGCGCGGCTGCATGGACGCCTGGCTGCGCGCGGGAGGCACCCACCACATGGTGATGAACCTGGGCCGCACCGCCGCCGACTGGAAGGTCTTCTGCGACCTGGCCGGAATCGAGTTCGTCCAGGTCTGAGGAACCCCGGCGCGGCCGCGGGCCGATCCCCGCGGCCGCCCGGTATCCGACGGCGCACGCGGTCAGCCGCCGCGGCGCCGCCGCACACCCGTACCCGCCTACACCACGCACCGCACCGGACACCACGAGCACACCCGCAGCGCGCGAGAGTCTCGCGCGAAGGCCGGCGCAGGCGCCCCATTCGCCCGCGACCGGCCCGCAGGGGGCGGCGGACACGCGCGCCTCCCGACCCGCGGTCGAACGGGGGACGGCCGCACCAGCGCAGCGAAAGCAGAGGAGTCGCCATGCGCAGACGACACACCCCCGGCCCCGGGCCGGCCCCCGCCCTGGGACGCCGCGCGTTCCTGGCCGGCGGCCTGGCCGCGGCCGGGACGGTCCTGGCCGGCTGCGGCCCCGCCGACACCGTCCTCACCGATCGGCAGCGGCTGCGGCAGTGGAACCTCTTCACCGGCGGCGACGGCGCCCGCATGGTGGAGATGCACACCGCCTACCGCAAGCAGCATCCCGGCATCGACTTCCAGCCCTCCACGTTCCAGTGGGGCAACCCCTACTACACCAAGTTCACGATGGGCGCCGCGGGCGGGCGCGCCTTCGACATCGCCACCCTGCACGTCTCGCGCCTGCGCGGCCTGGGTGTGGGCACCCTGATCTCCCCGGTGCCCACGGACCTGCTCGCCCAGCACGGCATCACCCGCGACACCGTCTTCTCCAACATCTGGGACAAGTGCACGATCGACGGCGAGCTCTACGCCATTCCGCTGGACACCCACCTGATCGTGACCTACTACAACCGGCCCGTCTGCGAGGAGGCCGGGGTACTGGACTCCGACGGCGAGCTCGTCGAGATCAACGACGAGGACGACTTGTTCGAGGTGTGCGCGGCCGTCAAGGAGGTCACCGGGCAGTTCGGTGTCGTGACGGACACGACGCACGCCTGGCGCCCCTTCTGGTCGCTCTACCGCCAGCTCGGCGGGGAGCTCCGGTTGGAGGGCGAACTGGGGATCGACGACGACAAGGCGCTGCGCGCCCTGGACCTCCTGCGCCGCCTCTCCGCGGAGGGCCTGGCGCCCAAGGCGTCCGACGGGGCGGCCACCCCCGCCAACTTCCAGAACGGGATCGCCGGACTGATGCTCTCCGGCAACTGGGAGCTGCCCACGCTCAAGGACGCCGGAATGGCCTTCGGCATGCGCCCCTTCCCGGGCATCTACGGCGAGGAACTGGGCCAGGGCGACTCCCACTGCTTCGTCCTGCCGGTGCGCCGCGAACCCGACGAGGACGCCGTCGCCGCCGCGGTGGAGTACGCGGCCTGGATGCTCAAGAACAGCATCACCTGGGCCGGCGGCGGCCACATCCCCGCCTACACGCCGGTCACCGAGAGCCAGGAGTACGCCGACCTCCAGCCGCAGGCGAACTACCGGCACGCCGCCGAGGACGTGCAGTTCGACCCGCAGGCGTGGTTCAGCGGATCGGCGGCCCAGCTGCAAGCGGACGCCGGGGCGATCTTCACCGGCGTGCACACCGGTGCGGTGACACCCGAGACCGCTCTGGACCGCTTCAAGCGCGCCGCTCAGAACCTCATCGACACCCCTTCGCCGGTGTAAGCCGTGCCCGCCCCCCATCTCCCGTTTCGTCGGAGCGTGAAATGACACTGCACGCGAACACCGCGGAGACGCCGGCCGCCGCGCCGGCGCCCCGCTCCTCATCGCCCCCTCCAGCGCGCGGAACCGCACGCCGGTCCGCGGCCGGACTCTGGTTCGTCCTGCCCTTCACCGTCCTGTTCGCCGCGTTCCTGGTCTGGCCGCTGATCGCCGGACTGTGGGCCAGCTTCACCGACCGCAGCCTCGCCAAGGAGGAGTCCTCCTTCGTCGGGCTGGCCAACTGGATCGAGATGTTCGGCGACCCCGCCGTGTGGCAGTCGCTGTGGGTGACGCTGCTGTTCACCCTGTTCACCACGCCGCCCCTGGTGGCGATCGCGCTGGCGATGGCGCTGCTCACCCACCGCGCGACCGCCCGTATCGGCTGGTTCCTGCGGTTCTCCTACTTCGCGCCCTTCCTGATGCCGGTGGCCGTGGTGACGCTGATCTGGGAGTGGATGTACCAGCCCGGGTTCGGCATGATCAACGGTCTGCTGGCCACGGTGGGGATCCCCGGGGTGTCCTGGCTCACCGACGAGAACACGGTGCTGCTCGCCATCGCCATCACGACCGTGTGGTGGACCGTCGGATTCAACTACCTGCTCTACCTGGCGGCACTGCAGGGCATCCCCCGCTACGTCTACGAGGCCGCCGCCCTCGACGGCGCCGGCGCCTGGCGGCGGTTCACCTCCATCACCCTGCCCCTGCTGCGCCGCACCACCGCGCTGATCGTGCTGCTGCAGATGGTCGCCTCGCTCAAGCTGTTCGACCAGGCCTACCTGATGACCAACGGGTCGGGCGGGCCCAACTACGCGGCCCGGCCAATCATCGGCTACGTCTTCGAGACCGGGTTCACCGGGCTGCGCATCGGTTACGCCTCGGCGATCTCCTACCTGTTCTTCGCCGTGATCATCATCGTCTCCGTCCTGCAGCTCCGCCTGTTCTCCCGGAAGGAGGACGCGGCATGACCACCGCAACCCTCACCACCGCCGAGCGGCCCGGTACCCCCGCCGGCCCCGCCTCGCCGCAGCCCCGCCGCCGCTTCAAGGTCACCCCCGGCGGCGCCGCCATCGCCGTACTGGCGCTGTTCCTCGCCGTGGTCTGGCTGATGCCGCTGGTCTGGGCGGTGCTGACCTCACTCAAGCCCGAGCCGGAGACCACGGCCGTTCCGGTGCGCTGGCTGCCGCTGGAGCCCACCTTCCAGGCCTACCGCACGGTCATCGCCCAGGGCGAGCTGATGCAGTGGCTGATGAACAGCGTGATCGTCTCCGTCCTGGTCACGGCGCTGACCCTGGTCACGTGTGTGATGGCCGCCTATGCCTTCTCCAAGACCGAGTTCTGGGGGCGCAAGTGGCTGTTCGCGCTGTTCATCGCCGGCATCCTGGTGCCGCCCCAGGCGCTGATCGTGCCGCTGTTCGACGAGATGACCTTCCTCGGCCTGGTCGACACCTACTGGGGCGTCGCACTGCCCCAGGTCGTCGCGCCGGTGATGATCTTCATCCTCAAGCGGTTCTTCGACGCGATCCCGCGCGACTACGAAGAGGCCGCGCGCATCGACGGCGCCGGGCACCTGCGGGTGCTGTGGAACGTGGTGCTGCCCATGTCGGTGCCCATCCTCGCCGCCGTGGGGATCTTCACCTTCGTCCAGGCCTGGAACAACTTCCTGTGGCCCTTCGTGGCGACCACCGATCCGGCGCTGATGACCGTGCCGGTCGGCCTGGGCACCGTCCAGAGCGCCTACGGGATCCTCTACGCACAGCAGATGGCCGCCTCGGTGCTGGGCGCGCTCCCGCTGATCGTCGTCTTCATGCTCTTCCAGCGCCAGGTCGTGCGCGGCGTCACCGACGCCGGCCTGAAGTGAGCGCGGCCCGCGCCCACCGCTTCCCCCGCCCCTTCCGCGAGGAGGAACCCCCCATGCCAACGCCCCCCACCGCCCTCGGGCGCCTGGCCGCGCTGCCCGCGGCCGCGCTGCTGGCCGCGGGCGGCCTGGCCGCTCCGGCCGCGGCCGACACCGTCAACCCGGCCTCGCCCGCCGCGATCTCCGTCCACGACCCCGCGCTGGTGGCCGGAGGCGGCGGCGAGGACTGGTACGTCTTCGGCACCGGCGACCCCGCCGTGGCCGACGGCAACATCACGATCCACACGTCGAAGAACGGCCGCAACTGGGAGCCGGCGGGCCACGTCTGGCAGACCAAGCCCGCGTGGCTGAGCGAGGAGATCCCCGGCGTCACCAACCTGTGGGCGCCCGAGGTCTTCGAGCACGGCGGCACCTACTACCTCTACTACTCCGCCTCCACGTTCGGCTCCAACCACTCGCTGATCGGGCTGGCCACCAACACCGCCCTCGACCCGGACGACCCCGACTACGCGTGGGTCGACCGCGGCAAGGTCTTCGAGAGCCACTCCGGCGGCGACTTCAACGCCATCGACCCCGGCATCGTCGAGGACGCCGACGGCACCCCCTACATGGCCTTCGGCTCCTTCTGGAGCGGCATCCGCATGCTCCGGCTGGAGTGGCCCAGCGGCAAGCCGGCGCCGGGCCAGGACCAACCGCTGCACCTGGCCGGCGGCCAGCCCGGCGGCAACGCCATCGAGGCCCCCTACATCGTCCGCCGCGACGGCTACTACTACCTGTTCGTCTCGCTGGGCAAGTGCTGCTCGGGACTCGACAGCACCTACCGCATCGCGGTGGGGCGCTCGGAGTCGGTCACCGGCCCCTACGTCGACCGCGACGGCGTGCCCATGCGCGACGGCGGCGCCACCGTCATCCTCGCCGACCGCGGCGAATCGGTGGCCAACGGCGGCCAGTCGGTCTCCGGCGACCACATCGCCTACCACTCCTACGGTCCCTACGACCGGCCCGGCAACTTCGTGTTCGCCATCGACAGGATCCACTGGGGCCCCGACGGCTGGCCCCGCCTGGAACCCTGACCCGCCCGCGCCGCGGGGCCGGGGCCCGGCCCCGCGGCCCAGACCCACCAGCCCAGCCACACCCAGGGGGAAACCGCACATGCTCCGCGCGTCGATGACCATCGACCCCGCCTTCCGCGTCTCGCCCGTGCACCGCCGCACCTTCGGCTCCTTCGTCGAGCACATGGGCCGCTGCGTCTACACCGGGATCTACGAGCCCGACCACCCCGCCGCCGACGCCGACGGGTTCCGCACCGACGTCGCCGACCTCGTGCGCGAGCTGGGCGTGACGACCGTGCGCTACCCCGGCGGCAACTTCGTCTCCGGCTACCGCTGGGAGGACGGGGTGGGGCCCAAGGACCAGCGCCCGGTGCGGCGCGAACTGGCCTGGCACTCCACCGAGACCAACCGGTTCGGCCTGGACGAGTTCGCCGCCTGGACCCGCAAGATGGGCATCGAGCCCATGATGGCCCTCAACCTGGGCACCCGCGGCCTGCAGGAGGCCATCGACCTGCTGGAGTACGCCAACCACCCCGGCGGCACCGCGTGGTCGGACCGGCGCATCGCCAACGGCAGCCCCGACCCCCACGGCATCCGCATGTGGTGCCTGGGCAACGAGATGGACGGCCCCTGGCAGATCGGCCACAAGACCGCCCGCGAATACGGCCGGCTGGCCGCCGAGGTCGCGCGGGCCATGCGGATGAGCGACCCCGGCCTGGAGCTGGTCGCCTGCGGCTCCTCGGGACCGCAGATGCCCACCTTCGGCGCCTGGGAGGCCGAGGTGCTGGAGGAGACCTACGACCACGTCGACTACATCTCCCTGCACTCCTACTACGAGGAGCGCGACGGCGACCTGGCGAGCTTCCTGGCCTCCGGCGCCGAGATGGACGCCTTCATCGAGTCCGTGGTCGCCACGGCCGACGCCGTGCGCGCCAAGCTGGGTGCCACCAAGCGCATCCAGCTCTCCTTCGACGAGTGGAACGTGTGGTACCAGAGCCGCTTCCACGCCGAGGAGCCGCGCAGCGACTGGCCGGTGGCCCCCCGCGTCATCGAGGACCGCTACCACGCGGCCGACGCCGTGGTTGTGGGCGGTCTGCTCATCTCGCTGCTGCGCCACAGCGACCGGGTGACCGCCGCCAGCCTCGCCCAGCTCGTCAACGTCATCGCACCGATCATGACCGAGCCGGGCGGTCCCGCCTGGCGCCAGACCACCTTCCACCCCTTCGCGCTGACCGCCGCCAACGCCGCGGGCACCGTGCTGCGGGTGGAACCGAACAGCCCGGTGCGCGAGACCGCCCGCTACGGCCCGGTGCCCGTCGTCGACGCCGTGGCCACCCACGACCCCGACAACGGGGAGGCCGCCGTCTTCCTGGTGAACCGCGCCACCGACGAGCCCGTGACCGTCGAGGTGGACCTGCGCGGCCTGCGGGCCGACCGCGTCGCCTCCTGCCTGACGCTGCACGACGACGACGCCTACGCGGCCAACACCCGCGAGAACCCAGACCGCGTCGTGCCGCGCGAGAACAAAGACGTCCGGTTGGAGGACGGCCGCCTCAGCGCCGTGCTCCCGCCGGTCTCGTGGACGGTGCTCAAGCTCGCGCTCCCGCGCGCCTGAGGGCCCACCGCTCCACCCATCCCCCGCCTAACCCCCATCCACAAGGAGCACACGATGAAGCGGACCCCCGCCGCCATCCTCTCCGCGGCGCTCGCCGCGGTCATGGCACTGGCGCTGACCTCCTGCGGCGGTGTCGGAGACGCCGCCCAGCAGGAGGGCGAGAACGGCACCATCGGCATCGCCATGCCGACCAAGTCCTCCGACCGCTGGGTCGCCGACGGCCGGAACATGGTCAAGCAGTTCGAGAAGGCCGGCTACGGCACCGACCTGCAATACGCCGAGGACGTGGTCGAAGACCAGGTCTCCCAGATCGAGAACATGATCACCCGCGGCGTCGACGCCCTGGTCATCGCCGCCATCGACGGCGAGGCGCTCACCGACGTGCTGCAGATGGCCGCCGACAACGACATCCCGGTCATCGCCTACGACCGCCTGATCCGCGGCACCGAGAACGTCGACTACTACGCCACCTTCGACAACTTCCAGGTGGGGGTCCTGCAGGCCTCCTACATCGAGGAGGCGCTGAACCTCAAGGAAGAGGAGGGCCCCTTCACGATCGAGCTGTTCGGCGGCTCGCCCGACGACAACAACGCCTACTTCTTCTACGACGGCGCCATGTCGGTGCTCCAGCCCTACATCGACGAGGGCAAGCTCGAGGTCCGCAGCGGGCAGACCGAGATGGACCAGATCGCCACCATGCGCTGGAGCGGCGCCAAGGCCCAGTCCCGCATGGACAACCTGCTCAGCTCGCACTACTCCAACGAGCAGCTGGACGCGGTCCTCTCGCCCTACGACGGCATCAGCATCGGCGTCATCTCCTCGCTCAAGGCCGTGGGCTACGGCAGCGACGACCGGCCGCTGCCGGTGATCACGGGCCAGGACGCCGAGCTGGCCTCGGTCAAGTCCATCATCGCCGGCGAGCAGACCCAGACGGTCTTCAAGGACACCCGCGAGCTCGCCGAGGTCGCCGTGAACATGACCGACTCCGTCCTCAAGGGCGAGAAGCCCGAGGTCAACGACACCGAGAGCTACGACAACGGCAAGAAGGTGGTGCCCGCCTACCTGCTGGAGCCGGTCTCGGTCGACAAGGACAACTACAAGGAGGTCCTCATCGACAGCGGCTACTACAGCGAGTCGGAGCTGTCGTGAGGCGGTGCCCGAAATGAGCGACGTGCTGCTGCGGATGCGCGGCATCACCAAGGAGTTCCCCGGAGTCGTCGCGCTCGACAACGTCGACCTGCGGGTCGAGCGCGGCGAGATCCACGCCCTGATGGGCGAGAACGGCGCCGGCAAGTCGACGCTGATGAAGGTGCTCAGCGGCGTCTATCCGCACGGCGAGTACTCCGGGGAGATCCTGCTCGACGGAGAGGTGTGCGCGTTCCACGGCATCTCCGACAGCGAGCGGGCCGGGATCGCCATCATCCACCAGGAGCTGGCCCTCGTCCCGCAGCTGTCGGTGGCCGAGAACATCTACCTCGGCAACGAGCGCACCCGCGGCCCCGGTCTCATCGACTGGGGCCGCACCGCGGCCATGGCGCGCGACGTGCTGGGGCGCGTTGGCCTGGACGAGGACCCCACGGCGCCCGTCTCCACACTGAGCGTGGGCCGCCAGCAGCTCGTCGAGATCGCCAAGGCGCTGTCCAAGCGGGTGAGCCTGCTCATCCTGGACGAGCCCACCTCGGCGCTCAACGAGGCCGAGAGCGACAACCTGCTGCGGCTGCTGCTGGAGCTCAAGGAGCAGGGGATCACCTCCATCCTCATCTCGCACAAGCTCGGCGAGGTCACCCGGGTCGCCGACTCGGTGACCGTGCTGCGCGACGGCCGGACGATCGAGACCCTGTCGACGGCCTCGGGCCATGTCGACGAGGACCGCATCATCCGCGGGATGGTCGGCCGCGACCTCGACGAGCGCTACCCCGAACGCAGCGCCGAGATCGGCGAGGTCCGCTTCGAGGTGCGCGACTGGACCGTCGACCACCCCACTCAGGTGGGCCGCAGGGTGGTCGACGGTGCCGGGCTCGAAGTCCGCCGCGGCGAGATCGTGGGGCTGGCCGGGCTGATGGGCGCCGGCCGCACCGAGCTCGCGATGAGCGTGTTCGGCCGGTCCTACGGGCGCTACGTGCACGGCACCGTGTACAAGGACGGAGCGCCGCTGCGGCTGCACGACGTCGACGACGCCATCTCCGCCGGGATCGCCTACGTGCCCGAGGACCGCAAGGAGCTCGGGCTGATCCTGGAGGACGACATCCGGCGCAATCTGACCCTCGCCGGGTTGGGCCGTGTCAGCAGGCGCGCCGTCATCGACCCGGCCCGCGAGGCGGTGGCCGCCGAGGAGATGCGCACCCGCATGCGGGTCAAGAGCAACGGGGTCTACCAGACCACCGGCGACCTCAGCGGCGGCAACCAGCAGAAGGTCGTGCTGGGCAAGTGGCTGTTCGCCGAACCGGACCTGCTCATCCTGGACGAGCCCACCCGCGGCATCGACGTCGGCGCCAAGTACGAGATCTACCTGATCGTGCAGCGCCTGGCCGCCCAGGGCGCCTGCGTCCTGCTGATCTCCTCGGAGCTTCCCGAGCTGCTGGGCATGTGCGACCGCATCTACGCGATGTGCGAGGGCCGCATCACCGGGGAGATCCCGCGCGAACGGGCCGACCAGGAGTCACTGATGAAGCTGATGACCATGACGAAGGCGTGACGGGCCATGCAATCGACACCACTTCTGCACACAGTGCGCGACCTGGTGCGGAACAACGCGCGGCAGTACGGCATGGTGATCGCGCTGGCGGTCATCGTCGTGCTGTTCCAGATCCTCACGGGCGGCCTGCTGCTGCGGCCGCTGAACATCACCAACGTGATCATGCAGAACTCCTACGTGCTGATCCTGGCCGTGGGGATGATGCTGGTCATCATCACCGGGCACATCGACCTGTCGGTGGGCTCGGTGGTGGCGCTGACCGGCGCGGTCTCGACGGTGCTGATGACCAGTTGGGGCCTGCCGCCCCTGGTCGTGGTGCCCCTGGCCCTGGCCATGGGCGGCCTCATCGGCGCCTGGCAGGGGTTCTGGATCGCCTATGTGCGCATCCCGGCGTTCATCGTCACCCTCGCCGGAATGCTCATCTTCCGCGGCCTGACCCTGGTCGTGCTGGGCGGACGCTCGATCGGCCCCCTGCCGCCGTCGGTGCGCATGTGGGCCAGCGGGTTCATCCCCGGCTTCACCGAGGACGGGCCGCACCTGCTGACGCTCGCGCTGGGCGTCGCCGGGTCGGCGATCCTGGTGTGGATCCAGTGGCGGGTGCGGGCCCGCAACCTGCACTACGGCCTGCCGGCCCTCTCGGCGGGCCTGACCGCGGCCAAGTCGGCGGCGACGGTGGTCGTGGTGATGCTGTTCGCCTACATGCTGGCCGACTACAACGGGATCCCGATCGTGGGGCTGCTGCTGCTCGCCCTCATCGTGGGCTACTCGTTCATGATGAAGTCCACCACCGCGGGCCGGCGCATCTACGCCGTGGGCGGCAGTGAGAAGGCCGCCCGGCTCTCCGGGGTCAAAACCCGGCGCACCACGTTCTGGGTGTTCGTCAACATGGGCGTGCTCTCGGCGCTGGCCGGACTGGTGTTCACCGCGCGGCTCAACGCCGCGACCCCGGGCGCGGGCGAGATGTTCGAGCTCGACGCGATCGCGGCCGCGTTCATCGGCGGGGCCTCGGCCTCGGGCGGTGTGGGCACCGTCATCGGGGCGATCGTGGGCGCGCTGGTCATGGGCGTGATGAACAACGGCATGTCCATCATCGGGCTGGGCGTGGACTGGCAGCAGGCGATCAAGGGCCTGGTGCTGCTGGCCGCGGTCGCCTTCGACATCTACAACAAGCAGCGCGTCGGAACCGGCCGCGCGGGCGGCACCGCCAAGAAGAAGGGCGACGGCGGCGGCACGCTGCCGCCGGAGCGGGCCGAGCCGGCGAAGGAGGATACGGCCGAGGCGGCCGCCCCCGGGCCGCCGCGCTGAGGACCGGGCGCGCGGCGCACCGGGTGCCGCGCGCCCGCCCGGCCCTCCACAGCGGGCCGATCCTGCGTGGCCGGGTGTCCGGGGCGGGAACTACGCTGGGGGACCGTGGCCGGTCGGATCAGAGACGAAGACGTCGCGCTCGTGCGCGAGCGCTCACCCATCGCCGACGTGGTGGGGGAGTACCTGCAGTTGCGCAGCGCCGGCGGCGGCTCGCTGAAGGGGCTGTGCCCGTTCCACGACGAGAAGTCGCCGTCGTTCAACGTCACTCCCGCCCGCGGGCTCTACTACTGCTTCGGCTGCGGCGAGGGCGGCGACGTCATCCGCTTCATCCAGCAGATCGAGAGCCTCGGCTTCGTCGAGGCCGTGGAGTCGCTCGCCCAGCAGGCCGGCATCCGGCTGCGCTACGAGCAGGGCGGCTACACCGCGCGCAACGACCAGGGCCAGCGCCAGCGGCTCATCGAGGCCCACCGCGAGGCCCAGCGCTTCTACGCCGAGCAGCTGCTGTCCCCCGCCGCCCAGGAGGGCAGGCGCTTCCTCAGCGAACGCGGGTTCGGCCGCGCCGACGCCGAGCACTTCGGCGTGGGCTACGCCCCCGGCGGGTGGGAGGCCCTCACCGGCCGCCTGCGCGACAAGGGATTCAGCGACCAGGAGATCATCACCGCCGGACTGGCCGGGCAGGGCCGGCGCGGGGCCTACGACAAGTTCCGCAACCGGTTGGTGTGGCCGGTGCGCGAGGTCACCGGCGAGATCGTGGGCTTCGGTGCGCGCAAGCTCGACCCCGCCGACGACGGCCCCAAGTACCTCAACACACCCGAGACCCCGATCTTCAAGAAGGGGCACCTCCTCTACGGCCTCGACCTCGCCAAGCGCGAGATCTCGCGCGAGCGCCGCGCCGTGGTCGTCGAGGGCTACACCGATGTCATGGCCTGCCACCTGGCCGGGGTGCCCACCGCCGTGGCCACCTGCGGCACCTCCTTCGGCGAGGACCACCTCAAGGTGCTGCGCCGCATGCTGCTGGGCCGCTCCAACCAGGGCGGCGAGGTCGTGTTCACCTTCGACGGCGACGCCGCCGGCCGCAAGGCCGCGGTGCGCGCCTTCGCCGAGGAGCACGGATTCGCCTCCGAGACCTTCGTGGCAGTCCAGCCCGACGGCCTCGACCCCTGCGAGCTGCGCCAGCAGCGGGGCGACGCCGCGGTGCGCGACCTGGTCTCCGACCGCAAGCCGCTGTATGAGTTCATGATCCGCACGGTCATCGAGCAGTACGACCTCGACACCGCCGAGGGCCGCATGGCCGGGCTCGACGCCGCCGCCGAGATCGTGGCCAGCATCCGCAACGAGGGCGTGCGCAAGCTCTACGGCGTCAACCTCGACCACTGGCTGGGCATCATGGACGAGTCGTTCGTGCAGCGGCGGGTGGCCCAGCACGTGGCCGCGCGCCGCGGCCGCCCCACCGCGGCCGCCGGGCGGCGCCAGGCGGCACCCCAGGCGCCGCCGGGTGCGGCGGAGACCGCCCCCTACGACCTGCGCGACCCCTCGCTGCAGCGCGAGCGCCAGGCCCTCAAGATCGCCGTGCAGTACCCGGCCCTGGCCGGGGAGTTCGACGACCTCGGCGCCGAGTCGTTCACCGTCCCCCAGCACCGCGCCGTCTACGAGCTGATCAGCGGCCGGGGCGGGGTGCGCGCCGCCGGCGAGCCCCAGCAGTGGGTGGCGGGCCTGTGCGACGCCGCGCCCGACGAAGCCCAGCGGACGTTCCTCACCCGGTTGGCGGTCGAGCCGATCGAGGTCTACGGAGAACTCGACGAGCATTACGCCCAGGAAATTCTGGGCACAATCAAGATTCATTCCATCAACCGCCGGGTGGCAAACCTGAAATCGCGCCTGGGGCGGCTGGACCCCGTCGGCCAGGCGGCGGAGTACCAGCAGGTCTTCGCCGAGCTGATGGCCGTTGAGCAGCAGAGACGCCTGATGCGTGAGCGTTCGGGCGGTGCCACGTAGCACGCAGGTGACAAAAATAGTCCTCACTATTCACCGGCCATATCGGGCACACTGTAGGCGTGGCTCTAACGGTGCTGCCCGGCGAAATGCCACCGATCACCCAGGTGGCGCAACTGGTCGCGGGCGCAGGCTCCGGGGAGCTGGTGACCGTCGCCGACGTCGCCGCCGCCCTGGACCGCCTCGATGCCCCTCCCGAGTCCCTGGACCAGGTGGTGCGCGGACTCGCGCAGCAGGGCGTCGACGTCGTCGACCCCGCTGCCGAGGACGACCCCGTGCCCGCCGCCGAGCTCGGGCCCAGAGCACCCGCCAACGACCTGGTGCGCATCTACCTGCGTGAGATCGGCCGCGTTCCGCTGCTCACGGCAGAAGAAGAAGTAGACCTCGCCAAATCCATCGAAGCCGGCCTGTTCGCCGCGGACAAGCTGCGCCGGGCCGGCCCGCTCGCGGCGCCCGCCGACGCGCTCGACCTGGAGCTGATCGTCGACGAGGGCGAGCGCGCCAAGCAGCGGTTGATCGAGTCCAACCTGCGGCTGGTGGTCTCCATCGCCAAGCGCTACCTGGGCCGCGGCCTGCTGCTGCTCGACCTGGTCCAGGAGGGCAACCTGGGCCTGATCCGCGCCGTCGAGAAGTTCGACTACACCAAGGGATTCAAGTTCTCCACCTACGCCACCTGGTGGATCCGGCAGGCCATCACCCGCGCCATCGCCGACCAGGCGCGCACCATCCGCATTCCGGTGCACATGGTCGAGACCATCAACCGGCTGATGCGCGTGCAGCGCCAGCTGCACCAGGAGCTGGGGCGCGAGCCCACCCCGGTCGAGATCTCGCGCGAGCTCGGCTTCGGCGGCGACCGGGTGCAGGAGATCCAGCGCATCGCCCAGGAACCCGTATCCCTGCAGGCACCCATCGGCGAGGAGGACTCCGACTTCGGCGACTTCATCGAGGACACCGACGCGGTCGTGCCCGCCGAGGCGGCGGCGTTCACCATGCTGCAGGACCAGCTGCTGGCCCTGTTGGGCGGACTCTCCGACCGCGAGCAGCGCATCATCCAGCTGCGCTTCGGCCTGCGCGACGGCCACGTGCACACCCTGGAGGAGGTGGGGCAGGAGTTCGGGGTGACCCGCGAGCGCATCCGCCAGATCGAGGCCAAGACCCTGGCCAAATTGCGCCATCCCTCGCTGGCCAAGACCCTGCGCGACTTCCTGGAATCCTGAAGGCGGGCCGCCGCCGCGGCCCGCCGCGCGCGCTCGGGCCTGTCCCGACCCGGTGAATGCCGCTACGTTGGCGGTGTGATGGCCCTGGGGAGAGCTCACCGGCGGTGGCGGGACGGGCCGCGTGCTGCGCGCAGGCGTCCGGGACTGCTGCTGGGGGTGGCCGCCGCGGCGCTGGCCGCGTGCCTGGCGGCCGGTGTCCTGGCCGCGGTCGAGGCCGTGCGCGGCGGACCGGGCACGGTGCACCGCATCGCCTATTTCGCCGACTGGAACATCGCCTCCCGCGGCTACCGGGTCGCCGACGTCGCCGACAGCGGGGCGGCCGCCCGGCTCACCCGGCTGATGTGGGCCTTCGGCGAGATCAGCGCGTCCGGCCGGTGCCACATCCCCCCGGACCGCGCCTGGCAGCTCTACCAGCGGCGCTACGGCGCCGGAGACAGCGTCGACGCCGAGGCCGACTCCTACGACCAGCGGCTGGCCGGCGGCCTCAACCAACTGCGCAAGCTCCGTGAGCAGTACTCCGACCTGGGCGCGAGCATCTCGCTGGGCGGTTGGAACACCTCCAGGCACTTCTCCACGGCCGCGCGCACCGAGGAGTCGCGCGAGGAGTTCGTCTCCTCGTGCGTGGACCTGTGGCTCCGGGGCGATCTGCCGGTGCGCGGCGGCGAGCCCCAGGGCGGGCCGGGTGCGGCGGCCGGCGTCTTCGACGGGATCGACCTGGACTGGGAGTGGCCCGGCGGCGACGGCCACCGCCACAACGTCGAGCATCCCGCCGACCGGCGCAACTTCACCCTGCTCGTCGGCGAGTTCCGCCGCCAGCTCGACGCCCTGGAGGAGGAGACCGGCAGGGAGTACACGCTGTCGGCCTCGCTGCCCGGCGACCCCGAGCGGATGCGCGAGGGCTACGAGCCCGAGGCGTTCCGGCCCTTGGACTTCGCCACCGTCCAGGGCTACGACCTCGCGGGCCCGTGGAGCGAGGTGACGGGGCACCACGCCCAGCTGTATGCGTCCGAACAGCGGCCGGACGCGCCCAACGTGCACGACGTCGTGCACGGCTACCTGGACCACGGCCTGCCCGCGGAGAAGCTCGTCGTGGGCTTTCCCGCCTTCGGCCGCGGCTGGCGGGGCGTCGACCCGGGCCGGGCCGGGGAGCCGGGCGCGCCGGTGGAGGGGCCCGCCGAGGGCGACTACGGCGAAGGCGCCGCCTCCTATGAGCGGCTGGAGCAGCGCGACGGCCGCCGCGTCTTCGACTCCGGCAGCGTGGCGCAGGCGCTGATCGACGGCGGCGAGTGGTGGTCCTACGACACCCCCGAGGTGGTCCGGCGCAAGGGCGACTACGTCCGCGAGTACGGCCTGGGCGGGCTGATGATGTGGAACCTGGACATGGACCCCTCCGGCGAGCTGGTGCGGGCGATGGCCGGGGGGCTTGCTCTCCGTGACCGGTGAGACCGGAGGGACTAGTACGCCATGGATGCCCTCGTTCGCGACTTTCTCGACACCGGCGAGCTGAAAGGCTTGTCGCGCTATACGCTGCGCAATTACCGGCGATCGCTGGCGACTCTCGAAAGGCTTCTCGACAAGGAATTCACGGAAGCGACGCACCGCGATTTGAACCGCTGTCTCTCGTCATACCGAGCCGAGGGGAAAGCCCCCGGAACGGTATTCCGTCTCTACACGGACGCGCGGATCTTCTTCAATTGGCTGGAATCCGAGGGAGAGATCAGCACGAACCCGTTCCGGAAAACCACCGCACCGGAGAACCCGACACCACCGGTGGCCGTGGCCGACGCGGAGACGATAAAAAAGCTTTTGGCCGTGGAATGGCCGACCCGCTTTCTGGCCCGCAGAAACCGGGCGATGATTCTTGTTCTCCTCGACACCGGCGTCCGCGTATCGGAACTGGCGGCGATGAACACCGAGGATTACGACGGGAAGATGCTTTCGATCCACGGGGCGAAGAAGGGCGGCCCCCGGACCGTTCCCACGGGCAAGGCCGCGAGTATCGCGCTGCGTCGGTATCTGCGGATCCATCCCGGCGGCCCTGCCCTTTGGGTCGGGTCAAAGGGGCGTGTCACCGATTCGGGCGTCCGCAAGATGCTAACCCAAGCTTGTCGAAAAGCAGGCGTCGAGCGCGTTTTCCCGCACGCTTTGAGGCATAGTTTTGCCCATGAGTTTCGGTTGGCGGGCGGTTCGGATTCGGACCTGATGTATCTCGGCGGGTGGTCGTCGCCACGGCAACTGGAACGCTACGGAGCGGCCGGGAAAGTGGAGAGAGCAGCAGCCGCGCATTCCCGGTACTCTCCTGGCGATAGATTGGCGTCGGGGTAAGGGATTCTACCGGCGAATTCTCCCAAGCCCGGATTTTTCTACCGGAAAAGCTCCTCGACGACATCCTCGACGGCGAAAACATCCTCGACGGCCGTTCTCCAATTGCCAACCGGAGCAAGTGAAAAGCTTCTCGCCAAAAATGATATCTACACGAGGCACCGGGGTGTGCACGTCCGGGAACGATTCTGGATTAGCTAGTGATCTGCCGTCGAGGACGTCGTAGCGGCAACCGGTCGTCGGCAACGAGCACGTTCAAAACCCGGTCGAGGACGTTCGGATCCCTTTCCCCGGACCGGGTAAGGAATCCGTTAACGGATTCCTTACCGGTAACGGATTCCTTGCCGTCGAGGATGTTTCCGTAGGGTCCCATCTTTGGACCCTTTCCAGGGGGTCCCCTTTGGACCCTTTCCAGGGGGTCCCCTTTGGACCCTTTCCGGCAGAGTCTCATGTGTGGACCCTTGTTTTGCCAATGAACCTAGGCAGTACCGGCGATGCGGTCGAGGAGGTCAAGTCCGGCAAACCCAAGCTTTGCCTCCGAAGTCTCGCATGACGATCGTTATGTGAGATTGAATGGGTTGTGAGGACGGACAACGGGGGGCAGGCATGCGGTACGGATACGCAAGAGTCAGCACCGAAGACCAGTCACTTGACCGGCAGTGCCAGCAACTGGCGGACTGCGACCGGGTGATCACGGATGAGATTAGCGGGAGTGTGCCGTTCAATCAGCGGCCGGGTGGGCGCAAGCTCTTGAACGAACTGGTCAAGGGCGACGAACTGGTCATCGTTTCTCTAGACAGACTGGGACGCAGCACTGGTTCTCTGCTGGTATTGATCGATGAATTGAACCGGGCGGGGATCACGCTCCGGAGCTTGCGGGAAGACATCGATACCGGCAGTGCCACGGGTCGCGTCATGGTAGGAATGCTCTCGGTGTTCGCGCAATTCGAGCGGGACCGGACAAGCGAGCGGACGAAAGAAGGTTTGGCAGCGGCCCGGCAACGCGGTGTTCGTCTCGGCAAACCGCCACGGGTGCCGACGGCCGAAGACCGGCGACTGCGGGAGCGCTACCGCAACGGGGCATCGGTGGCGGAGCTGGTGGCCGAGACCGGTTTGAGCCGCGCCACCGTCTACCGGCGGTTGCGGACTAGCTTGCCGACCAACCCCCGGCCACCGTGCCGGGGGTCTTTCTGTAACGGTCAAGCCCTCTGAGACGGCCGGAGAGCGACGAACACCGCTTCCCAGGTCCGATCACACGCGGGCGGGGGGTCGGGGCGGCAGAGAGCTTGTGAGCGGCGACGAGGATGTTTTCCGCTATGTGGAACATCCTCGTCGGCGCGGGGACATCCTCGTCGGCCGGTTGCCGGGACGGAAAGCGGTACGGCCGGGCCGGTCGTCGGCGTTCCGGCAGGGGTTGGGTCGGCCGGTTTCCAAGCTTTTCGGTTCGGTGGCGAAGTTTCCGTATGGTGAAAGCGTGCCGGAGGCAGTCTGAACATCCTCGGCCGCAGTCTGAACATCCTCGTCGGCAAAGTGACGTCCGATTTATTCCCATTCTCGTCCGCTTTCTCTATCGCTTTCGGCGAACGGCAAGCTCTTGCTCTCTCTCGGGAGATTGAAAGACTGATGTGTGCGACTGACCTTTCCCGCGCCACGGGTTGTGGGAACGGCGGAGGGCGGGCAGGGGTGAGTCCTTTCGTAATCCCGAACCTTAGAATTCACTCGACCGGGATTTATGATATTGTCAAATGACACCCGAGAAAGGAGTTTTGCAATGGGCCCGAGGAGAGAGATTATCACTGTTAAAACTGTTGCACGGATTTTGGGGTGCACCCGGAACTGGGTGAGAACCCAGGCCCACATGAAACAGTTGCCGCATTTCCGCACGAAGGAGGGAATTTTCCTCTTCTACGAGGACGACATTCTGGGCATCGCCGGGAAGCGGCGGCGCTAAAAAGAAGTAGCCCCCCGGTTCAAGGAGAAACCGGAGGGCCAGAACCCCGAGCACGAGCATGCGAGCGAGACCGGAACGGGGTGATGACAACCGACACACAGAAAGGCTACTGATGTCTACACGCTTCGATTATATCAGGAATACAGACCTGGCGGTGTTCGCAGTCCGGGCCGGAGACAAAAAGCCTGCGACCCCCAATGGGCTGCACGACGCCACCGCAGACCATGAACACTGGCTCTCGCGTGTCGAGAAGAGGGGCGAGAACCTCGGTGCTCCGACCGGACATGTAAACGGCTTTTTCACGGTCGATGCCGACGACCTGGCCAGTTGGACGGAACTGGTCACGGCCAACGGCGGAGTGCCCGAGACGAGAACGGTTCGCACACCTCGCGGCGGAAAGCATTTCGAGTTCAACATGCCCGAGGGCGTGGATTTGCGCGGTAGCGTGAGTAAGATCGCTGCCAACGTCGATATCCGGGCGAACGGTAACTATGTCTTGCTCCCCGGTTCAGAGACGGAGCACGGCGTCTATGAAGTCGAGCTGGACATCCCCAGAGTAAACCCTCCCCAGTGGCTTATAGATGCCATTGTCGCCACCTCAGTGACCGCTGAAAGGCCGAGGGGTGAATCCCGCGCTGGATACGACCCCTGGCTTGCTTCGATCCCGGAGAATGCGGATTACGTCCGCGAGCAAGTACAGCTCGCAGAGAGAACTATCGCCAAATCCTACGAGGGCAACTACCACGGCCCCTGCTTGAGTGCTGCTGTAATCATGGGAAGTCTCGACGAGGCGGGTGTGCTTCCCGACGGCATGGCCGAGGAACTTCTGGACGAATGGCGTGAGAACTACGGCATTCCCAACCGGAACAACCGAGACAAGACCGTGCAGGACGGGCTTGCGTACGGGCGTGAGAAACCGGCCCAGCTTCCCAGTGATGTTATGTTCTGGGATTACAAGGCCACGGGGACGAACTTGCCTCCGCAGTTCTTCGAGGCGCGCCCGGAATTGAGAGCGCTGCGCGACCACGCGCACGCGGAGGCCAGTTCTGCCGACGTGGCGTTCTACTCGTCCCTTGCCGAAATTGCGGGGTCCGTCCACAAAGACTTGAAGATGGTTACGGGAATCAAGGGCGAAGCGGCCTTGAATCTCATCGTGTGCCCGGTCGGCGAAAGCGGCGACGGCAAGTCTTCCAACGACAACGCGCTCGACGAGATCCCCGAATCGAACAGATTCACGGGACCGATCGGTTCGGGCGAAGGTCTGATCGAAGCTTACTTCGAATGGGTCGAGGAAACCGTCCCCGGTGCGGGGAGCAAAACCAAGACCGTCAAGAAAAAGAAGAAGGTCCGGTCCAACGCGTTCTTTTTCCAGGACGAGGGCGAACAGCTTTTCGCCACGGGCGACCGGAAAGGCGCCAGCATCTTCCCTACCCTGCGTTCCATGTGGAGCGGTGCCAAGACCGGCGCCAAGAATGCCACGGTCGAGACCACCAGAAGCCTCGATAAAGGGTCGTATGCTTTCGGTGCGGTCATCGGTTTGCAGCCGGTCATCGTGCGGCGCCTGCTTACCGAGACGCACGAGGGCGCGGGGACGACGCAGCGTTTTCTCTTCTGCAAAACCACCGACCCGAGCATTCCCGACGTTCCTCCGGAGAAACCCGAGGTCCCGCAGCCCTTTCTCGGTTGGGATCATGCCGGTTGGATGCCCATGCCCGTGGTGACCTTTCCGGAGTCGATCACGGAGGACCTCCGGCGTATCCAGGTTATGCGGAACCGGGGCGAGCGCGAGTACAAGCGGTTCTATGCCCACCACATGCTGACCCGGTGCAAGGTCGCCGCGATTCTGGCACTGTGGAACCACCGGACCGAAGTCGATATCGAGGATTGGCTCTTGGCCGGTGTCGCCGTGGACACCTCCGCCAACGTCCGCGACGAACAGGTCGCGATTGCCGGCAAGGCCGCAGAAGAGCGTGAGAAAGCCGCTGGGGCGCTGCGGGACAAGAGGGCGGCACACGAGGAGGAAGCCCAGCGCTTGCGGGTGCAGAAACGCATTGACGACTTCCGGGAGCGTGGTGTGAGCGACCGGGAGATCGTCCGGCGTCTCAACTCGCGCGACCGGGAGTGTGCCCGCGACTTGCTCGGTTTGAGCTGAATGTGGACACGCGGGACACGTCCCCGGGACGCCTGGATCCCTTATGTGGCAGGGATGGGACACGCGGGACGGATTTGTCCACATGCTCTCTCTGACTTCTCTCTACACGACTCCCAAGTCATAAAAGTAGTTGTAGTTGTATATATATAAGCTTTCTCTGAGACCATGTGGACAAATTTGTCCCGCGTGTCCCATCCCTATGTGGCAAGGGATCCAGGCGTGTCCCGCCGTGTCCCGCGTGTCCACATTCCATGTCCCGGCCACTGTTGAGTTGAGAAGGAGCATCACCCGTCCCCAACACCGCCGCCCCCGCCCCGCTTCCGGGTGCCGGGCCAAGGTTCGCTTACTACTTCTTTAAGCTTTCATGACAGCAATTCTTTTACCCGCGACCGGGAAGACCGCCACGACGCCGCGCGTTCTAGCGAGCGAGGAAAGGAGAACCATGCTGTACGTGGAACGCGACTTCGATACCGAGCCGCCCGAACTGCCGGAGGGATGTGTAAGCATTCTTCCCGACGAACCGGGAATGCCGTGCTTGAAACTGGTGAGGAACTACTTCCCCCCGCAGTCGTCGGGGTTCTGCCGCGATGTCTGGCGGTACACGTGGGAAGACGGCGACGACGTCGGAGAACAGTTCATCAGGGGTGATCTGACCCCTTACGAGGCCGCCGAGATAGTGCTGCGGGAATACTTCCCGACCCTCCGGCTGTAATCGCACCGCTCCCTCCGGCGGATAACCGGCCTGGCAGCTTCTAACTGCACTGTGGGGCGTTCGACTCGTCCAGGGAGCACTACCAGCCCCGTCGACAATGTCGGCGGGGCTTTTTCTTTGTGCATGGTACAATGGTTGAGACAGTATTTATGGAGGTTAACCATGGCATATCGACCGGTCGACTTAGACCCCGAGGAAGTGCTCCGGCGGCACGAACGGGGAGCGACTTTCAGCGAACTTGCCGCTGAACTGGGCGTTCATCGAAACACTGTTGGAAATCTGGTGCGGCGCGGCCGAGAGATTCGGCGATCAACCGAGCTTACAGAACTCCAAAAGCATGTTTCGAGCATTTCAAACATCATTGTGCGCATGGGCGGTGGCCAAAGTGTCTGGCTTTAATCACAACCACCTCCGGCGACTTATCGAGGTCGAAAGACTGGCTAAAAGCGAGGGGATCACCGAGGAAGAGGCCGACCGCGAGCTTTACCGGCGTGAAAGGGGCGTCGTCTCCACCGAGGGCCCGTTGCCCCCGCACTTTCGAGATGAGGAGTTCTGATGGACGCGAAAGACATTATCGCGGAACAGCTCCGGCAGGCCGGAGAGCAGGCGGGAGCATTCACCGAACCACCTGTTACTAAGTCCTACGGTGCGATGTCAGAGGCGGAGAGAAAAGCGCAGCGGGAACAGGCCGAACAAGCTTTGGAGGCCGAACGCCGGGAACGTCAGCGGCGAAACGCGGAATGGCTTGCGGAGCACAACGCGGCGCAGGCCCGGCGTTTCATTCCCGTTTCCGACGAGGATGCCCAAAGCATGACCACCGAGGAAAAACTCTGGGCCCAGGCTCAGTCCAAGCTTCTCGGCGGCGACTACCGGCCGCCCAAACCGGCGAAAACGTGGTCGGAGATGAATACCGACGAAAAGATCGAATACCGACTCAAGCAGCGATTCGGTACGAAGGAGTAATCATGGCAGCTTCCGAGAATCTTTACACGGCCCTCCGCCTTGCCCTTACCGACGACCAGACCGTCCTCAAGCGGCTTGTCGACGCAGCGGCCGAGGGGAACAGTGAAACCCCGAAACCCAACGATGCAGACTACCGCGTCGGCCCGGCCGGTCATTATGAATCCGTCGTCGAGGCGGCGGTTACCGAGCTGAAGACCGTCTAGGAGTAACCATGGCAAAGAGACCCACGTCCGGAGACGGCGGCGGACACAAGCCGCAGAAAATCAACACCTCCGGCCCTGGAAACAACAAAGGCAAGCCCGGTTCCAAGAATCCTCCGGCCACCGGCCCGGATGTCAGCAAACCGCTTCCCCCTCGTGATCCCCACAAGGGCGGCGACGGGTATTAGACCAAACCCCTCCTACTGGGAAAAAGAGAGCGCTACTGCCAGCCGTCGTGTAGCAAGAGCACGGCGGTGTGCTCTCCGACCCCCGGCCCCCGGCCCCGTTGACGTAGTGGAGCGTCTGACGGGCCACGGGCCGGGGGTTATTCATGGGTAGAGTAGTCGGGACAGACACGACAAGAACCGGTCGCGGAGTGGAGTTTTCCCAGGTCACAAGGCCGGTGCCCGGTCGGCACTACGTCCGCGAGTACGGCCTGGGCGGGCTGATGATGTGGAACCTGGACATGGACCCCTCCGGCGAGCTGGTGCGGGCGATGGCCGTCGGCCTCGGAGCGGAGATGGGGGCGCGGGCGTAGTCCGTGTTCAAGAAGGCGGGGGCGCCGCTTTCCAGGAATCCCCCGGGCACCACCCGGGGCGGCCGCCGTCGGGGCTGCGGCAACGGGTGCGGTTCGCGTAGGTCCTGTTCAAGAACGGCGGGGCGCCGCTTTCAGGAACCCTCCGGAGCCATCCGGGACGGGCACCACAAAGGCTGCGGCAATGGGTGCGCCTCGCGTAGCGCGACCCGCCCGCCCGTCAGCCCGCCACCACCCCAACGGAGACGCTGCGCGTCACCTGCTTGCTTGCCGCCGAGCGCACGCGGTTCTTCCCAGGTGGAGGCGCACCACCGGTGGCGGGCCTCCGGCGCACAGGTGCGCCGTGCGCTCGGCGGCAAGCCGGCCCGGAACAAGTACGTGGCGCGAAGCGCCCCGTTAGGGGCGGTGGCGGGTGACGGGTGGGATTCGCGCCTCACAGCCCCATTGCCGCAACCTCCTGTGGTGACCGGCTTCTCAATCAGGACGTAGCCGCGTTCAGCTGTCGCGGTACTCGTCGACGAGGCCGCGGCCGGGGTGCCAGTGGCGGATGCGCAACCGGTCGCCGGCCACGGACGTCAGCGCCGCCTTGGTGAGCAGGAGGCGGAACAGGTGGAAGCCGCCCGGATCGGCACCGGGATCGACCAGAGCACGCGCCGCCTCAGGGTCGGTGACCTCCACCGCGATTCCGGCGACCTTGGCGTCGCCGGGGTCCATCGACCCGTCGCCGGGGTTGGCGTGCAGCGCGAAGCGGCCGTCGCGGCGCAGGTCGAGCGCCTTGCGTGCGCGCAGCATGGAACCCAGCAGCAGTTCGTCCCCGCGCATGTCCACCTCGGTGCCGCTGACCCGCGGCGAACCGTCCGCGCGCAGTGTCGCCAGGACGTGGTGCTTGGCGGCGCCGAAAGCGGTGCGCACCTCGGCCGCGAATCCGGGTTCGGCGGCGGCGAACTCCCGCCAGGGTAGGGCCGCCGCTGCGCCTGTGGGCGGCGTCTTCGCCGGTGTCGCGTTCATGCCGCCATTGTCGCTGCAGAACCTGCCACCTTTCGTCAGGAATCACGGCCCCTTTCAGCTTGTCTCTCCCGCCGAGCCGCGCCACGCTGGGAGCATGCCCGAAACGACCTCCCCAGCGGCCCCTGCCGACATCGACCTCGAGGGCTTCCGGCGCGCCCTGCGCCGCGACGTCTCCGGGACGGTGGCCTTCGACTCCGGCGCCAGGGCCCTCTACACCGCCGACGCCTCCAACTACCGGCACGTCCCCCTGGGCGTGGTACTGCCGCGCACGGTCGACGACGTCGTCGCCGCCGTCGCCGCGTGCGACGCCTACGGGGTGCCGCTGACACCGCGCGGCGGGGGGACGAGCATCGCCGGGAACTCGATCGGGCAGGGGCTGGTCATCGACACCTCCCGGTATCTCACCGCGATCGAGGAGGTCGACCCCCGGCGGCGCACCGCGCGGGTCCAGCCCGGCGTCATCCTCGACGACCTGCGCGCCGCCGCCGCGCCGCACGGGCTCACCTTCGGCCCCGATCCCTCCACGCACAGCCGGTGCACCATCGGCGGCATGATCGGCAACAACTCCTGCGGTTCGCACTCGGTCGCCTGGGGCACCACCGCCGACAACGTCGAGTCGCTGGACGTGCTGCTGCACGACGGAACGCGCATGACCGTCGGCGCCACCGGCCGCGACGAACTGGACCGGCTGGCCGCCCTGCCCACGCGCGAGGGGCAGGTCTACGCGGCGCTGCGCGACCTGGTCAACACCCACATGGGCGACCTGCGCACGGGCATGCCCCAGCTCTCGCGGCGGGTCTCCGGCTACTCGCTGGACCGGCTGCTGCCGGAGAACGGCGGCCACGTGGCCCGCGCGCTCACCGGGACCGAGGGCACCTGCGTGACCGTGCTCGGGGCCACCGTGCGGCTCGTGGAGTCCCCGCCCTCGCGCATCCTGGTCGTGCTGGGCTACCCGGACGCCCCCGCGGCGGCCGACGCGGTGCCCGAGCTGCTCAAGCACGGCCCGCTCACCGTCGAAGGGCTCAACGAGCAGCTCGTCGCGCGCGTGCGGCGGCCGGGCGGCGGGCGCACCGAGCTGCCTTCGGGCGCGGCCTGGCTGATGGTGGAGGTCGGCGGAGCCGACACCGCCGAGGCCGCCGAGCGCGGCAGGGCGATGCTGCGCGGGCTCACGGGCGCGGCCCGCCCGCTGGACTCGGCGGTGGTCTCCGACCCCGCGCACGCCCGGGCGCTGTGGCGCATCCGCGAGGAGGGCTCGGGCCTGGCCACCCGCGCCCCCGACGGCACGGAGGCCTGGCCCGGCTGGGAGGACGCCGCCGTCCCGCCCGAGCGCCTGGGCTCCTACCTGCGCTCCTACGACCGGCTGATGGACGACTACGGCTACCGCGGCGTCGTCTACGGGCACTTCGGCGAGGGCTGCCTGCACGTGCGCGTCGACTTCGGGCTGAGCGACGCCGCGGGGCGGGCCCGGTTCCGCTCGTTCATGGAGGACGCGGCCGACCTGGTCGCCGAGCACGGCGGGTCGGTCTCCGGCGAGCACGGCGACGGACAGGCCCGGTCGGAGCTGCTGCCGCGCATGTACGGCGACGGCCTGATCCGCGCGTTCGGCGAGTTCAAGTCCATCTGGGACCCGCGCAACCGGATGAACCCCGGCATCATCGTCGACCCGCTGCCGATGGACGCCGACCTGCGCCAGGCGGCGGTGACCAGCGGGCCGCTGACCGTGCTCGACTACCCCGAGGACAAGGGGGACTTCGCCCGCGCCATGCGCCGCTGCGTCGGCGTGGGCAAGTGCCGGCGCCACGAGGGGCCGGGCGTGATGTGCCCCAGCTACATGGTGACCCGCGAGGAGAAGGACTCCACCCGCGGGCGGGCGCGGATGCTGTTCGAGATGGTCAACGGCGAGGTGATCACCGACGGCTGGGCCTCCCAGGAGGTGCGCGAGAGCCTGGACCTGTGCCTGTCGTGCAAGGGCTGCCGCAGCGACTGCCCGGTGAACGTCGACATGGCCGCCTACAAGGCCGAGTTCCTGCACCACCACTACCGGGGGCGCGTGCGGCCGGCGTCGCACTACTCGATGGGATGGCTGCCGGTGTGGGCGCGACTGGCGGCGGTGGCGCCCGCGGAGGTCAACCGCGCCGGCGGTGCGCGCGTGCTGGGCGAGGCCCTCAAGCGCGCGGGCGGCATCGCCCCGCAGCGCAGCATCCCCGAGTTCGCGCGCACCACCTTCACCCGCTGGTTCCGCCGCCGCGCCGCGCGCGCGACGGCCGGCCGCGCGGAGTCCCGCGGCAAGCGGCTGCTCGGTGGCGTACTCGGGCGGCGGGGCCGGGCGGCGGCGCGCTCCGGCGGGGGCGCAGCGCCGCCCGCTCAGGACCGGGGCACGGTCGTGCTGTGGCCCGACACCTTCGGCAACTACCTGACCCCGCAGGTGCCCGCCGCGGCGGTGCGGGTGCTGGAGGACGCCGGATTCCGCGTGGTGCTGCCCGAGGGGCAGGTCTGCTGCGGCCTGACGTGGGTCTCGACGGGCCAGCTCGGGGTCGCGCGCCAGGTGATGCGCCGCGCGCTGCGCGCGCTGGCCCCGCACGTGGAGGCCGGGGTGCCCGTCGTCGGGCTGGAGCCCAGCTGCACGGCGGCGCTGCGCTCGGACCTGGTAGAGCTGCTGCCGGGCCGGGCGAGCGAGCGGGTGGCCGCGTCGGTGTACACCCTTGCCGAGTTCCTCAACGAGTACGCCCCCGACTGGGAGCCCCCGCGCGTCGACGCGCGGGCGATCGGCCAGGTGCACTGCCACCAGCACGCGGTCATCGGCTTCGACGCCGACCGCAAGCTGATGGAGCGGGCGGGCATCGACGGCGACGTGCTGGAATCGGGGTGCTGCGGGCTGGCCGGCAACTTCGGCTTCGAGGCCGAGCACTACGAGGTGTCCAAGGCGGTGGGCGAGCGGGTGCTGCTCCCGGCGGTGCGCGAGGCCGACCCCGAGACGCTGGTCCTGGCCGACGGCTTCAGCTGCCGCACCCAGATCGACCAGGAGGCGGGCCGCCCCGCCCTTCACCTGGCCGAGGTCCTGGCCCGGGGGCTGGCCCGCAAGCGGTCCGAGGCGCCCGACGAGTCTGCCGAGCCGTAGGGGAGCCCGTCACAGGACCGGGCGCAGCGTCGGCGCTGTCCCGGCGGACCGCGCCCGCTCCGGACCCTCGCGGGACACGAGCGATCCGTTGCCGACGGCCTGGCGAGAGGGCGTCCGGTTCAGGCGCGCTCGCGGGCTCTGGCGGCGACGTGCATCGCGATCACCAGGTCGTAGCGGGCTGAAGGGCCGTTCAGCAGGGATCGGCCGAACGCCTTCTCGAGTTTCAGCAGCCTCTTGCGTACGCCGGTGACGGACACGCCCAGCGCGGCCGCGGCCGTGTCCAGGTTGCCGTCGCAGGCCAGCCAGGTACGCAGGGTGGGTTCCAGGTGCGCGGTCGCTTCGCTGCGGACCGGGGCGAGCAGATCATCCGCCCATCGGCGCACCGGGGCGGTGTCGAGTAGCGCCGCCAGGTCGGGGGGCGCCGCTGCGCCGGCGTCGAAGGGACGGGTCCGGTGCTCGGCGAGGACACGCAGGGCGACGTGGAGCCGTGTCGCCGTCCCCAGGTCGCCCAGGTGGACTCCCAGGAGTGCCTCGATGCGGCGCAGGCGGGCGTTGACCGTGTTGCGGTGCAGATTGAGCTGGCGGCCGGCGCGGCTGCGGAAGTCGAGCCAGGCTCGCAGCGTCACCAGCAGGTCCCCGCTGCCGGGGTCCTGGCGGCGTTCGGGAATGTAGTCGAGGAGCGGACCCAGCAGCGCTCGCGCCCACGGGTGCGCGCGCTCGCCGAGGACCAGGGACAGCTCTTCGCGCGGGTCGAACACCGAGTGGCGCTCGGCTCCCGGCTGGGTCGCCACCGCGTGGAACGCCCGCTCGTAGGCGATCCCCACGTCGCCCAGCGCAACCCCGGGACTCTCCCCGATCCTGATGTCGGCGGTCTCGCGGACGAGGCTGCGCAGCACACCGGACAGCGACGACGGCGCGGCCGGGCCGTCGCCGCCGGGCGCGATCACGATGGTGTGCCGCTTGTACACCCGGCAGCGGTACACCCACGCCGTCCCGCCGGACTCCGTGAGGCAGCGTTGAAAGACCTCCTTGCGGCGCTCGGGCGGCGAGTCCACGATCATGACGCGCACCCGCTCCGGAAGGGACGGGGTCAGCACCTCCGCGACGCGCGAAGCCCCGTCCGCGGCGCCCACGATGAGCAACTGGACGACCGCCTCCCTGGCGCGGCTGTCGGCCGTCGCCAGGGCGCGCTGCCGCCGCTCCGCCTCTTCGGCCTGCCAGCACAGGCCCAGGAGTCCGGCCGCGTCGATCAGCAGTGTGCTCGCGCCGGCCGGCAGCCGACCGCGCACGGTCACCAGGAGCGCAGGGCCGGGCCGGTCGTCGTTGACGGCGACGACGTGGATCTCGTGCGGGCGGCTTTCGAGTACCGCCGAGCGCGTCCGCCGCTCCAGCACGGCGCGCACACCCTGCCCCGGCCGCCGCAGTGTGCTCGCGTCGCCGGCGACGGGCGCGAACGACGACCACGGCAGCCCCGACGCCTCCGCCGGGAAGGCGCGCCGCACCAGCCCGTCGGCGTCCACGAGCGCGGCCTCGGCGTCGAACCGGCGACCCAGCCAGCGCAGGAGCCGGCGCACGCCGTCCGCCCCGCCGGCGGCACGCTGCATGTCCCGCAGGTCCGCGGCCTCGGCCGGCTCGCGCCCGCGGGGACCCGGGGAGCCGGTCCCATGCGCTGTCTCGAGTCTCATCTGCACCCCGCTCTCAACGCGGCCGCGGTCGAGGGCCGTCGCCGTGCTCGCCGGCGCCCCGCAGCGAGTCCGGGCCCGTGCGGGCGGCCGGTGGCACCGGGCGCCGGGAGCCGAGCCGCCTGATCACGACTCCCAGCACCCGCTCCTCGGGGCAGGGCCCGTGCTGCTTGGAGTCGACGCTGACCGGATTGTCGCCGAGGACGGCGATGTGGCCCTCGGGGACCGTCCCCGCGCGCCGCATCGACTCCGGGTAAGGATCGCCGGCCGCCGCCGCCACGCGCTTGATGGACCAGTCGCCTCCGGCGAGGCCCCCGCTCGCGGGCGCGTCGTTGCGCCACCCGCTCTCTATCCGCGGGCGGACCACCACCACGACGGCGCCCCTGCCCGCTCTGCGGGCGCCGCGTCGGATCAGTACCCGGTCGCCCGTGTGCAGAGCCGGGCTCATACTCTCTCCTTCGACGGTGACCGCCGCGTAGTGGCGCGCGGTCCACCAGGCCGAGGCCGCCACCGCCGGCACTGCGGCGCCGATCCCGGCAAGCAGCACGTCCAGCATGCCCGTCCCCGTCTCTACTGTGAAAGCGCCGTGGCCGAACCGCGGTCGGGCGCTTCGCCGTCCGGGTGGCCGCCGTTCAGGTAGTCGGCGGCCTGGAGGGAGAACAGGCGCGCGTACTCTCCCTGAGCCGCCATGAGTTCGTCGTGCCCGCCTTCCTCGGTGATCCGGCCGTCCTGCAGCACGACGATGCGATCTGCGTGGCGCAGCGTGCCGAGCCGGTGCGAGATCAGGACCGTCGTCGTCCCCGCGCGCAGTTCCCGCAGGCGGTCGTGGAGGTCCTGCTCGGCCGCCGCGTCCAGTCCGGAGGTCGGCTCGTCCAGGAACAGCAGATCCCTGCCCCGGCGCAGCAGCGCCCGCGCGGTCGCCAGGCGCTGCCACTGCCCGCCGGAGAGCGTCACACCGTCGGAGTCGTCGCCTTCGTCCTGGAAGAAGACGCGGGAGAGCATGGTCTCGTAGCCGCGGGGCAGGGCGGCGGCGAAGTCGGCGGCCCCCGCGTCCCTCGCCGCGGCGCGGATCCGGTCGGTGTCGTCGATGTGGTCCAGGGAGCTGATGCCGATGTTCTCGCGGACGGACAGGTCATAGCACATGTAGTCCTGGAAGACCGCACTGATCCGGGCGCGCAGTTCGTCCACTCGGACGTCCCTGATGTCCGCGCCGTCCCAGCGGATGCTGCCGAAGGTGGGGTCGTACATCCGGCATAGCAGTTTGACCAGGGTGCTCTTGCCCGCCCCGTTGAGGCCGACGATCGCGAGCGTTCCGGCTGCGGGGATGGTCATCGACAGTCCGCGGATCACCCACGGCCCGTCGTCGGTGTAGCGGAACCACACGTCCTGGACACGGATCTCACCGCGCAGCGGGGGAAGGGGGCGCGGTTCCGCCGGGACGGGAAGGTCGCTGCGTACGCGGATCACCTGCATGTAGTGGCCCAGCATCAGCAGGGAGTGGTATCCGCGGGTGATGTCGGTGACGATCATGGCCATCGCCCCCTGTACGCCGGCCACGGCCGCGATGAAGGCCGAGACGTCGCCGATCGTGAATTCGCCCCGCACGGTCGCGGCGATCATCCAGATCAATCCGCCCGCGGCGACGACAGATCCCAGCACCGACAGCGGCCCCTGAGTGAGCAGCACCCTGCGGTCGAGCCGCTCCTCGGCCCGGTTGACGGTCACGGTCTCGTCGCGCATCCGCCCGAGGAGGAAGCCGCCCGTGCCGAAGAGCCGCGTCTCCTTGATGGCGGCCAGGTCGAGCATCAGCGTCTGGTAGAACAACCGGCGCCGGGTGCGCGGACTCACGCTCCACATCATCGACGCCTGCCGGCGGCTGATCGACAGTTGCACGAACAGGGCCGGAGCCGCGGCGGCGACGGTGATCGCGGTGATCACCGGGCTGATCGCGACCAGCACGCCCAGGAAGCCGGTGATCGTCAAGAGCCGCTGCAAAGCCCCGAACAGCGCCTGGACGACCGCGTCGGGTGCGGTGCCCGCGGCCTGCTGGGCCAGCCGCAGCCGGTCCCGGAAGGCGGGATCCTCGAACCGCCGCACGCCGTCGAGCCGGTTCACCGCCGAGTAGAGCCGGTGCTGGACCACGAGTGTCACGCCGCGCTTGATACGGGAGTTGAGATAGGTCGACAGATAGGACCCGACCGCTTGCACCAGCCCCAGGAAGCCGATGATCAGGACCAGAAGCAACGGAGGAAGATCGGCACCGGCAGGCGTCGGCTGCGGGGGCGCGGGCGCCGCCGCGGACGCGAACTGAAGGGCGTCGATGAGCCACTTGGTCACCAGGGCGAGCCCGGCCGGAATCAGTCCCAGAACTATCGTGGTGAGCAGATAGAGCGACGCCGAGACGGGACCGGCGCGCCACGCCAGCGAGAGCGCGTGGCCGGTCCGCAGTACGCTCTCGCGCAGACCGGCGCGCTCACCCGCCCCCGATTCCGCCGCGGCCATCAGACGCGTGCCGGCGCGAGCGCGTCGACGGTGTTTCCGGAGGTGACGACGGTGCCGCGGGCATCGGCCCGCACGAACGCCGGAACCCCCTGAATGCCGAACGCCTGGGCGACCGGGCCCAGCCGCGGTTCCAGGATCACCGTGGCGGCGCCGTCCAATCGACCCGTGTACTCGCCCGACTCACCGCCCTGGTCGCCGACGACCACGACGACCTGACCGGGGGTGAGCCGCTTCTCCGCGGCGTGGGCGAGCAGTTTGGGGATCGCCGACTTGCACACCGAGCACCCGGTGTCGAAGAACGCGAAGACCGTCTCACGGCCGAGGAGGCTCTCCGAGGTCACCGGCTCGCCGGGAAGCGTGCGGCTGCGGAACGACGGAACAGGGCTGCCGGCCGGTACCTCCTCCAGTTCGGGCCCTGCCGAGCCCCGCGCGGCGGGCTGCTCGGCCAACTGGCGCAGCCTGCGCACGACCGCCATCGTCAGCAGCAGGTTGAGCAGCGCGACGGCGCCGATCAGTACGACGAATCCGACGAGGATCTCCATGGTGCCTTCCACTCTCTTCTGGCGGCTAGACGCGCCGCAGCCGGTCCGTGCCGAACAGGTCGACGATGTCGTCGTAGAACGCGGTCACCAGCGTGACGACCAGTGCGGCCGCGGCGGCGATCACGGCTCCGCCCGGTCGGACGTGGGCCCCCGGCCCGATCGCGACCGTGCAGACCAGGCCGGCCAGCGCCATGCCGGTGAGTGCGAGGTTGCGCCATACGTGCGGCCAACCCAGCGGGGAGCCGGAACGTCCGAAGCACGAGCAGGGGATCGCCGTCTGCGACTGCGCGGAGTAGGCGGCCAGGCCGGTGAACGCGAGAAACAGCAGGAGGGCCGCCGACAGCGCCGCGCCGCGCACGACGGGACCGGTGAGGCCGACGACGCCGGCCAGCAGTGCCAGCCCCAGCGCCAGCTCGGCCGCGGCGTGGGACCGCGACGCGGCCCGGATCGGAATCCCCTTCCACGGCAGCAGTCCCAACAGGATCGACCACGTCTCCTCGTTCGCGGCCGATCGGACTTTGGCCGCCGCAGAAACCAGAAACACTCCGGCTATCGCCATCTGCAATGCCAGGGCCGCGTGGGGCAGCATGGAACCTCGTTCTCTCTTCGGTGTACCGGTCCCCGATGCGTTTCCGGGGGCCCGCACGCAAAGTTTGCGAATTCGGAAACCGGATTCGGGTGCGGGGGGTGCGGACCCGAATCCGGGAAGAGGGGCCGCCGCCGGGCGGAGGGGGCCGTTTCGCATGCCCGGCGGCGGCGGGGTCGGGGTCGGCTACCGGCTAGCAGTAGCAGCCGACGCGCTCCCAGTCGCTGTAGCTGGGCTCGCTGTGGCCGGCGCAGACCTGCCGGTTCCACAGGGTGAGGAACACGTTGGAGCCGCAGTAGGGGAGTCGGCACGACTGCTGCCAGGTGCACTCGTACTGGTCGGCCCGAGCCGTGGTCTGGGGGACGACGCTCTCCAGCATCCGGTCGCCGATCCGGGAAACAGCGCTCATGATCGCCATCGAATTATTTTCCTTTCCTGGTTTTCCGTGTATCTGGCGGTGCGGCACGAAATTACCATTTCCGGTGCCGCGGTCAAGGGGTTGTGCGGGGTTGTTCGGGATAAATGGAATCGGTTTTCCGGGTGTAGAAAATGGCATGTCGGATCGGCGTCCGGGCGGTGCGAAGGATTGCTCGGAAACCGCTCGGCCGCACGGGGTTGGCGTGTTATCGGATTCCGTGTCCGAATGGGAGCCGGCGGGGCGGGCCGTCGTCGGAGCGGTGTTGCGGCCCGCCGGCGTGAGGGGCCCCGTCCGGCCGGTGCGCGCGCCTGGGGGTCCCGTTCAGGTGGCGCCGATGCGGCTTAGCGCCTCCTGCCGCAGAGCAGCAGGGACAGCCCGCCCGCGCGGGCGAGTCCGGCGTTGCTGACGGCGCCGTCGCGCCACTGCGGTGGAGTGCGACTGGAGTTCGCCGTAGGCGATGACGAGCTGCATCGGTTTTCTCGCTGCCGGGAGCAGCATCGGCGGGAAGGTCAGCCAGAGCAGGTGGGCACGGAACTCCTCCGACGAGGCCGGTGACCATGTCCCCGGCGCCGACACCGGTGGCGGCGACGACGATGCCGGGGCCGATGGGTTTCCGACTGGTCGTGCGTTGCTCTGTTCGAAGCACATGCGCCCCTTAGGCATGGTCGTACGGTGGGATCGCCCCCGTGCCGGCGGCCGCCCGCGTGTCGGCGGTGCCGTGCGAGTCGCGATCGTCCCGGGTCACGGGCACCGCTTCGCGCTGGTGGCCTCCGCCGTGAAGACACCGATGCAGCCGGTGATTCCCGTGTCACGGTAGAGATCGGCGCAGGGCGGGAGAAGTTTCTTCCTGCACCGTCGGTCCGCCGGTCCGGTGCCGAAACGCTGCGTCAGCTACCGCGGCGGCCGGGGCCCCTGCGTGAATGCGGACTCGACTGCCGCAGCAGGGCGGAGGAAGAGGACGGGGAAGCGCGCGGAACCGGCTCCGCGCGCCTTCGGTCGCGGCCGCCGGGGTTCGGGGGCGAAGCGGGGGAGCGGGCGCTCAGACCCCCATCTGCTCCCGCAGCGCGGCCAGGGCGGGGGCCGCGCGGGCGGCGACGCGGGGATCCTGCGGGTCGACGCCCTCGTCGACGTGCACCTGCCAGGAGATCTCCGAGCCGCCGGGCCGCCGCCGCGCCACCAGCCGGAAGCCGCGGGGGGAGTCCTCGCCGTCCTCGATGGAGACATGCCGGGTGACGACGATCGTGGCGGTGACGCGCTCGTAGACGACCTCGGCCAGCCGCCCGGGTTCCTCGACGCGGAAGACCTGCCTGCCGCGCCCCTCCTCGGTGAAGGTGAAGCCCTCGTCCGACCAGCGGGCCCGGTCGATGTGCTCCCAGGGCACGGCGCGGCCGTCGGGCAGGTGCAGCGCCCGGTCGGTGGCGACCAGGGCGTTCGCGCCCCCGCCGGTGAGAGCGAGGACGCGTTCCCCGCGCTGGAGGGAGAGCCGGGACCGCAGGTCCTCGGGCAGCGCGGTGCGTCGCCTCAGGCGCATGGCCCTCAGCGCGATTCGCCGCTGCGCGCGGCGCCGTCGGGCCCGGTACCGCTCAGGTGCGCGGCCTCCTCATCGGTGGGCCGGGCGAGGAAGTCCTTGAGCGAGGAGACGGGCATGCGTTCGGCGACCTTGCCGTAGACGGCCTTGCCCGCCCCACTGACCTGGGCTCCCACCACGCCGGCGGTCTCCTGCACGGCGGGGTTCTCGGCGATGCGCCGGGCCCCGCGCACGATCTGCTCGTAGCGGGCCCGGCCCGCCTTGGCCCCCAGCACATACCCCACGGCCAGGCCGGCGACGAACGTGATCCGGTAGCGCATAGGTCCCTCTTCCGTCGACGGTGCTGCCCTGCCCCTGACGTTACCCCGGCCGCCCGGAAACCTGTCACGAGCACGCCTGCGTATGCGCTAGTCTATTCGTGTCGCTGCGGCAGGGGTCCCCCGCCGACATGCGGCGGGGTCCGATCCCGCGTAGCTCAATCGGCAGAGCAGCCGGCTGTTAACCGGCAGGTTACTGGTTCGAGTCCAGTCGCGGGAGCTCCCAAGCCAGGTCCGAGCGGGCCTGGCTTTTCTCATGCGCCGTGTACTCCCTGTGCCCGAGACGTCCGGGCGCGCATGAGCGTCGTCGCCGACCTCTCGATGGCGCTCTCGTGCTGCTTTCGCGGAAATCCTCGTTCACAGACCCACCCGGGTGTGCGGTGATCGCACATATGGAGGACGTTGGGCTGGGCGCAGATCGGCGAGCGGGTCAGGCAGGCCAGGGCTGCCGCCGGGATGTCTCAGCATGCTCTGGCCGATGCGGGCGGGAGCGATCACGCCGACGCGTGCGGTGGAGATGATGCGGGGCCAGGTGTCCGCCCGCGAACTCACCGAGGAAGCGGTAGACTCACCGCTTCCCATCGTCTCCTGTTCGACGCCTCCCCGCTGCTGCACTCCGCGAGAGCCGACCGCCTGGACGTGCTCGGGAGCCTTGTCTGCGGATTCTCCTCGGTGACCACCAGGGCGGTCGTCGACTGCGACTCCCTGGAAACCCTCGCCGCGTTCGGCAGATGGGGCACTCGCATGGGTCTCACCGACGACCACAACATCGGCGCGACGACGCTGTGCGCCTATGCCGACTGCCGCGGCGGAACGGTGATCATGGACGACCGCGACGCTCGCAGGGTCGCCGAGTTCCACGGACTGACTGTTCGCGGCACCATGGGTCTGCTGGCCGACGCATGCCGCCGTTCGGACTACACAGTGGCCAGCGCATCCGTTCTCGCCGACTCGCTCCGCGACACGGGGATGCGCCTGCCGTTCCCCCGCGGAGGCTTCGAGTCCTGGGCCCGGGATGCGAAGCTGCTCGACTAGGCGGTTTCGGCTGCGGTAAGGGGACTGACTGCCGAGGCGACAGGGGGCGCGTATGGCGAGGGCGAGTGCCGGGTTGCTGCTCTACCGGCGCGGGGGTGCGGCAGGGATCGAGGTGCTTCTCGGGCACATGGGCGGGCCCTTCTGGGCGAAGAAGGACGAGCGGGCCTGGTCGGTGCCCAAGGGGGAGTACACGGCCGAGGAGGATCCGCTCGCCGCGGCGCTGCGGGAGTTCGCCGAGGAGACGGGGCGGCCGGCGCCGGAGGGGGTGCCGTTCGCGCTGGGTGAGGTGCGCCAGTCCGGCGGCAAGAAGGTCACGTGCTTCGCGCTCGAAGGCGACTTCGACGCCTCGCGGATCGACGGCAACACCTTCGAGATGGAGTGGCCGCCGCGGTCGGGCCGCAGGGCGGAGTTCCCCGAGATCGACCGGGCCGCCTGGTTCGACCTGGAGACCGCGCGGGAGAAGCTGGTCAAAGGCCAGGTCCGCTTCCTGGAGCTGCTGCGGAGTGCGCTGGCCGCGGGCGGGGAGGACTGAGGCCGGCCGCGCCGCCGCCTGGGCTCCGCCGGGGTGGGGCCCAGGCCGCGCAGGCGCTCGTGTTGCGCCGGATGCTCGTCGAGGTGGCGGCAAAGCCGCGCTCGGCGCACGGTGAGCGGCTCCGCTTCCGCCCCTCGCCGCACCGCGGACCGCGCGGGAAGGGGCTGCGGCGCTGATCGGTCGGCGGGGCCAATGCGGGGCCGGCCCGGCGGGGGCCCGGGCCGGGGGAGGGCTGCGGCGGACGGCGGGGTCAGGGCTTGACGGCGATGCCGCCGAGGATCAGGCTCTCGTTGCGCGGCGGCATGGTGTAGGAACCGTTGGACTTGGCGTCGGGGGGCAGCGGGCGCCACTTGTTCAGGGGGACCACGCCGGGCTCGACGAGGTCCCAGTCGCCGAAGTAGTCGCGGATCTCCGCGGGCGTGCGCCACCTGCCGGTCTTGAGCCGTTCCAGGAAGGCCGCCTGCAGGCGGCGAGCCCGCTCGGCGTCCTTCGGCGATTCCGCGGCGTCGGGCTCGCAGAAGTGGCTGACCACCAGGCAGCTCCCCGGTGCCAGGGCGTCGCGCAGCAGCCGGGCGATGCCGCCGGGGTCCTGGTCGTCGGCGAGATGGTGCAGGATGCCGCCGAGGATCAGCGCGAGGGGCCGGTCGAGATCGATCAGCCCCGTCCGCTGAGCCGCGTCCAGCACCTCCTGCGGTCGGGTGAGGTCGTTCTGGAGCACGACGGTGGTGTCGCTGTCGTCCAGCAGGGCCCGCCCGTGCGCGAGCACGATCGGGTCGTTGTCGACGTAGACCACATGCGCCGTGGGGATGGACTCGTGTGCGATCTCGTGCACGTTACCGTCGGTGGGCAGCCCAGACCCGATGTCGAGGAACTGGTCGATGCCCCGCTCGGCGGCGAGGTAGCGGGTGGCACGCTGGACGAACGCCCGGTTGCCCAAGGCCAGGTCGGTTACGCCGGGGACGACCGATTCGGCGTAGTCGGCCATTTCCCGATCCGCTTGGAAATGGTCCTTGCCGCCCAGGTAATACGAGTAGACGCGGGCGATACTCGCCTTGTCGGTGTCGATGTCGGGAGGGACGGGGTCGTAGGCCTGGCCGGCGCGCTTCATGAACTTCGGTGACTCGAATCGAGGCATCGTCATCCTCTTCAGGGGGGAAGTCGGCCGATGGTTTTCGGAGTCTATGCCCCCGCGGCTGCGTCGGTCACCGTTTCACGGCGTTCGGTGACCGACGGGGACCGAATTCCCCTTGCGCCCGAGATCGTCACCGTGCATACCGGGGCCGCGACCGGAGCCGTCCCCTCCGCTCACACCGCGGGCAGCCCGGTGTAGTTCTCGGCCAGCTGCGCCGCGGCCGGCCGGCAGGCCGCGATGTGCTCCAGGTAGGACTGCTGCAGCCGCTTGTCGAACGGCGTGGCCGCGGGATCGATGTGCAGCAGCGACGTCATCCAGTAGGAGAAGTGCTCCGCGCGCCACACCCGGCGCAGCGCCGTGTCGGAGTAGGCGTCCAGCCCGGCGCCGTCCCCGGTCCCGTACCACGACCGCAGGCCCTCGGCCAGCAGCATCACGTCGCGCATCGCCAGGTTGAGCCCCTTGGCGCCGGTCGGCGGCACGATGTGGGCGGCGTCCCCGGCAAGGAACAGGCGCCCGTGGCGCATCGGCTCGGTCACGAAGCTGCGCATCGGGGTCAGGCTCTTGTCGGTGATGGGCCCGGTGCCCAGCTTCCAGTCGCTCTCCCGCAGCTCGAAGCGGGCGGCCAGTTCCGACCAGATGCGGTCGTCGGACCAGTCGGCGGGGTCGGTGTCGGCGGGCACCTGCAGGTAGAGGCGGCTGACCGTCTCCGAGCGCATGCTGTGCAGCGCGAACCCGCGCTCGTGGCGGGCGTAGATCAGCTCGTCGCAGGAGGGCGGCACGTCGGCGAGGATGCCCAGCCACGCGAAGGGGTAGACCTTGTCGTAGGTGCGGACGACCTCCTCGGGCAGGCTGGTGCGCCCGATGCCGTGGAATCCGTCGCAGGCCACCACGTAGTCGCACTCCAGCACGTCCTCGGCGCCGCCGGAGGCGAAGCGGATGCGCGGCCGGTCGGACTCGATCCCCTCGATCCCCGTGGCCTCCGCTTCGAACACGATCCGCCCTCCGTCGGCCAGGCGCCGGGCGATCAGGTCCTTGACGATCTCGGTCTGCGCCCAGATCATCACGTGGCGCCCGGTCAGATCGGGGAAGTCGATGCGGTGGCCGCGCCCGTCGAAGCGCAGTTCGATGCCGTCGTGCCGGAAGCCCTCGCGGTCCATGCGCTCGCCCAGGCCCGTGTCCCGCAGCGCCTCGGCGACCCCGTGCTCCACCACGCCGGCGCGCTGGCGCCGCTCGCAGTAGGCGCGGTCGCGGCGCTCCAGCACGACCGACTCGATGCCGTTCTGGTGCAGCAGGTGCGACAGAAACAGCCCGGCGGGGCCTGCTCCGATGATTCCTACGGTGGTGCGCATGATCGGGTCCGCGGCGCGTGGTCCTTCGGCGGTTCCGAAGGGCCGGGAGTACTGCGCCGCTTTCCTCCCTTCAGGAGAAACGTGCGGGGAATGTCGAGTCGGCGGGGTGCCGCTTCGGGGCGCGGAGCGCCCGGGCAGCTGCGGCCGCGACCGCGGCGCGGGCGGGAGGGCGCGCCGCGGTCCCTCTACTCCTCGACCTCGTCCAGCACCCGCTGGGCGATGCCGAAGGCCTTGTTGGCGGCGGGCACGCCGCAGTAGATCGCCGCCTGCAGGAACACCTCGGCGATCTCGTCGCGGGTGAGCCCGTTGCGCACGGCGGCGCGGACGTGCATGCCCAGCTCGTCCCAGTGGCCCTTGGCCGTCAGGGCGGTGAGCACCATGCAGCTGCGCGTGCGGCGGTCCAGCCCTTCGCGGGTCCAGATCTCGCCCCAGGCGTAGCGGGTGATCAGGTCCTGGAACGGTTCGGTGAACGCGGTCTTGGCGTCCTCGGCGCGGTCGACGTGGGCGTCGCCCAGCACCTCGCGGCGAACCCGCATGCCCTCGGCGCGGCGCGAGGCGCCGTCGGCGCGGGTGTCCTGCGTGCTCATGTCTCTTCCTTCGGTTGCGGGTCTCTACTCCCGGCCGGTGCCGGCGGCGCCGAAGGGGCCCTCGGCGCCGAAGTGCGCGTCCAGCAGGCCGTTGACCTGATCGGCCCGCTCCCAGCTGGCCAGGTGCGCGCCGCCCTCCAGCACGTGCAGCCGCGAGTGCGGCACGGCGGCGGCGATGGCCTCGGCCTGCTCGGGCGGGGTGGCGGGATCCTGCGCGCCGGCCACGACCAGGGTCGGGGCGGCGATGCGCCCGAGGTCGGCGCGCAGGTCCATGTTCTCGATGGCGGAGCAGCAGCCGGCGTAGCCCTCGTCGGGGGTGCCGGCGACCATGCCGCGCATCCGCTCGGCGACCTCGGGCTCGCGCTCGGCATAGCCGGAGGTGAACCAGCGCTGCACGACCGAGGCGGCGATGGACGCGACGCCCTGCTCGCGCACGGTCGCCGCGCGCTGCCGCCACGCCTCGGGCTCCATCCGCGGCGCGGTGCACAGCACAGCGAGGCGGTCGATGCGCTCGGGAGCGTGGGCGGCCAGCCACATCCCGGTCATCCCGCCCAGGGAGATCCCGGCGAAGTGGGCGCGCTCGGCGCCGAGGCGGTCCAGCAGCCGCAGCACGTCGCCGCCCAGGTCGGCCAGGCTGTAGGGGCCGGGCGGAACGGGCGAGCGGCCGTGGCCGCGGGTGTCGTAGCAGACGACGCGGAAGCGGTCGGCGAGCGCCGCGGCCTGCGGTTCCCACATCTGAAGTGTGCTGCCCAGCGACCCCGAGAGCACGAGCAGCGGCGCATCGGTCGGCCCGCGGCTGACGTGGTGCACGTCGACGCTCACCTGTTCTCCATCCCTTCTGCGACGTCATCGCGGCGCGGCCGTCCGGGCGCCGGCATCAGGCCGGCCTCCCGGCCGCGTGCCGGTCGGGCCGGGACCGGCGCGCACGGGCGCTCAGCGCCCGGTCCACCAGGTCGGGCGCCGATCCCAGGTAGCCCGCCGGATCGAGCAGCGCGTCGATCTCGGTCCGGCTGCGGCGGTCCCCGAAGTGCTCGGCGAGGACGGTCCCCAGGTCGCGGCCGCTTCGGGCCGCCTCCGCGCAGGCATCGCGCACCTGCTCGTGGGCCTGGGACCGGCCCAGTTCGCCGGCGAGGTCGGTGGTGACCCGCTCGGCCATGGGAAAGCCGCCGGAGGCCGCCAGGTTGGCGCGCATGGCACCGGGCCGCACCTCCAGCCGCTCCAGGGAGGCGTGCAGCCAGGCCGCGGCCGATCCCGTCGCCTCCAGCAGCCGCGTCAGCGCCGGCCACTCGGCGTGCCAGGGGCCGGCCGCCCGCTGGTGCTGCTGCACCTGTGCGGCGTACAGCGTCGAGACCAGTCCGGGCGCCTGCTCCGCGCACGCGAGTGCCGAGACCGCGGCGATCGGGTTGCGCTTGTGCGGCAGCGTGGAGGAGCCGCCCACACCCGATCCGCCGGCCTCCTCGACTTCGCCCACCTCGGTCTGGGCCAGCAGGACGATGTCCCCCGCGGCCTTGCCCGCGGCGCCGCAGACCCGGCCCAGGGCGGCGGCGATGTCGGCGACGCGGCCGCGCTCGGTGTGCCAGGGCACTTCCGGCTCGGCCAGGCCCACCTCCTCGGCGAAGGCCGCGGCGGCGGCGCGGCCGTCGGCGCCCAGCGACGCGAGCGTTCCCGCCGCCCCGCCCAGCTGTGCGGCGGCCCGCTCCGCAAGCACCTCGGCCAGTCGGCCGGCGGCGGTGTCCAGCCCTTCCAGCCAGCCCGCCGCCACCAGGCCGAAGGTGGTCGGCAGCGCCTGCTGCAGCAGGGTGCGCCCGGCCATCACCGTCTCGCGGTGCTCGGCGGCGAGCGCGGCCAGGGAATCGGCCGCCGCGTCGGCGTGCTCGGCGATGACCGCGCCCGCCCGGCGGCTGACGAGCATCGCCGCGGTGTCCATGATGTCCTGGCTGGTGGCGCCGTAGTGGATGTGGCGGGCCGCGTCGCCGCCGACCCGGCGGGTCAGCTCCGCCACGAGCGGCACGACCGGGTTGCCGGACCCGGACGCGGCCGCTCCCAGCGCGTCGGCGTCGAAGTTCTCCGGGACGCAGGCCGCGGTGATCGCCGCCGCGTGCTCGGGCGCGACCAGCCCGATCCGGGCGTGGGCGCGCGCGAGCGCCGCCTCCGCGTCCAGCAGCGCCCGCAGCCACGCCCGGTCGCCGGTCTGCGCGCCGATCCCGCCCCGGCCGAAGATCCCGCCGTAGAGGCCGCCGGCGGCGCCGGTGTCGTCGATCACGCCTCCCCGCCCTTTCTCATCTGCGCGTAGGCACTCTCCGCCGCACCCGACCCCGCGGGTCAGATGTCGAAGAAGACCGTCTCATCCTCGCCCTGGAGCCGGATGTCGAAGCGGTAGCCGTCCTCGGCGGGTCGGGCGACGAGCGTGGCGCGTTCGGGCTCGGGGATCGAGGACAGCACCGGGTCGGCGGCGTTGGCCTCGGTCTCCTCGGGGAAGTAGATGCGGGTGACCGTGCGGTCCAGCATCCCCCGGGCGAACACCGAGACGTCGATGTGCGGCGCCTGCATCGCGCCGCCCAGGCCGGGCACCGGACCGGGCTTGAGGGTGCGGATGCGGAACTCCCCGGTCGCGTCGGTCTCGCAGCGGCCGAAGCCGCGGAAGCCGGGCCAGGCCTTGGCGCCCCGGGGGTCGTCGGGGTGGTCGAACCGGCCGTCGGGGTCGGCCTGCCAGGTCTCGATCAGCCCGTCGGGGACGGGCTCCCCGGCGCCGTCGTAGAGGGTGCCGCGGATCCAGAAGCCCCCTTCGGCCCCCTCGGCGAGCGCGAACGGGCCGTCGGGCCAGGGCAGCCCGATGTGCAGGTAGGGGCCGACCGTCTGGGAAGGTGTCGTCTCGCCGGCTGTGCTCATCAGTCGTCGTCCACTTCAGACTCGAAGACGGTGGACTCGCGCCCGCGCAGCACGATGTCCCACTCGAAGGCCAGCGCCCACTCCGGCGCGGTGTTGGCGTAGTCGAACCGCGCCACCAGGCGCTCCCGGGCCTTCTCGTCGGGGATGGAGTTCCACATCGGGTCCTGGAAGAACAGGGGGTCCCCGGGGAAGTACATCTGGGTGACGAGGCGCTGGGTGAACGCGCGGCCGAACAGGGAGAAGTGGATGTGGGCGGGGCGCCAGGCGTTGTCGTGGTTGCGCCAGGGGTAGGCGCCGGGCCGGATGGTGACGAAGCGGTAGCGGCCCTGGTCGTCGGTGAGGGTGCGGCCGACGCCGGTGAAGTTGGGGTCCAGCGGGCAGGGCCAGTTGTCGCCGGTGTGGCGGTAGCGCCCGCCGGCGTTGGCCTGCCAGATCTCGATCAGAGTGTTGGGGACCGGGCGGCCGTCGCCGTCGCGGACCTGGCCGTGGACGATGATGCGCTGGCCCTGCGGCTCGCCGTCGTGCTGGCGGGTGAGGTCGTTGTCGGTCTCGCCGATGCGGTCCTCGCCCAGCAGCGGCCCGGTGACCTCCGTCAGCAGGTGCGGGAGCAGGTGCAGCGGCCGCTTGGGGTGGCGCAGCGCGGTGCTGCGGTATCCGGGGTAGTCCAGCGGCGGGTGCACCCCGTGGTCGCGCCGGTACCCGGCCGCGAGCGGGACCGCGCCGGTGTCCGGGTCGGTGCTCATGGCTTCTCTGCCTCCTTGCGTCTGGGCGGTCACATGCGGCTCGGGCCCGCTGCGGGCCCGGCTGCGCGCCGTCAGGCGTGCAGCACCACGGCGAGGCCCTGGCCCACGCCGATGCAGATCGCGGCGAGCCCCCAGCCGCCGCCGCGCCGGTGCAGCTCGTGGGCGAGCGAGCCCAGGATGCGCGCGCCCGATGCGCCGAGGGGGTGGCCGATGGCGATCGCGCCGCCGTTGGGGTTGACGATCTCGGGGTCCAGGGCGGGCCAGCGCCGCAGGCAGGCCAGCGACTGGGCGGCGAAGGCCTCGTTGAGCTCGACGACCGAGAGGTCCTCCCAGCCGATGCCGGCCCGGGCCAGCGCGGTCTCGGCGGCCTCCACCGGGCCGATGCCGAAGCGGTGCGGCTCCACGGCGGCGGCACCGCGGCTCACGATGCGCGCCAGCGGGGTGGCGCCGGTGGTGGCGGCGGCGTTCTCGTCGCCGATGAGCAGCGCCGCCGCGCCGTCGTTGAGCGGCGAGGAGTTCCCGGCGGTGACCGTGCCGTCCGGGCGGAACGCCGGCTTCAGACCCGCGAGCTTCTCCGGCGAGGTCTCGCGGATGCTCTCGTCGCGCGCGAGCTCCACGCCCGGCACCGGCACGATCTCGGCGTCGAAGACGCCCTTCTCCCAGGCCTGGGCCGCCTTGGTGTGGCTGCGCAGGGCGAAGGCGTCCTGCTCGGCGCGCTCGATGCCGTACAGCTCGGCGATCTGCTCGGTGCACTCGCCCAGCGAGACCGTCCACTCCTGCGGCATGGCGGGGTTGACCATGCGCCAGCCCAGCGTGGTGGAGTGCAGCGTCTCGTGCCCGGCGGGGAAGCCCTTGGCGGGTTTGGGCAGCACCCAGGGGGCGCGGCTCATCGACTCCACACCGCCGGCCAGCACCAGGGACGCATCACCCACCGCCACCGCGCGGTTGGCGGCGATGACCGCCTCCAGGCCCGATCCGCACAGCCGGTTCAGGGTGGCGCCGGGCACGGAGGTGGGCAGCCCGGCCAGCAGCGCGGCCATGCGGGCGACGTTGCGGTTGTCCTCGCCGGCGCCGTTGGCGTCGCCGAAGTAGACGTCGTCGATTCCGGCGGGGTCCAGCCCGGGGCTGCGTTCGACGAGGCCGCGCACGGCGTGGGCGGCCAGGTCGTCGGGGCGCACGCCGGCCAGCGCGCCGCCGTGCTTGCCGAAGGGGGTGCGCACCGCGTCCAGGACGAATACGTCGGTCATTGCGGGCCTTTCAGTCGCTTGCGGGCGGGGCCGCCGCGCGATTCGGCGGTCGGGCCGGCCGGGGCTCGCCCGCCGGCCGCGGGGCCGCGTCCCATGTTCGCATCAGGTCTACCCGCGCCCGGTCAGCGAGCGCAGCACGGAGAGCTCCTCGGCGGTGGGCTCGGGGGTGGTGGCCAGTTCGGGGGAGACGGCGAGGTCCCAGCCGGTGGCGGCGCGGGCGTCCTCGACCGTGACGCCGGGGTGCAGCTGGACCAGGGTCAGCTCGCGCGTGGCCGGGTCGGGCTTGAGCACGCCCAGGTCGGTGATGACGCGGGTGGGGCCGAAGCCGCGCAGTCCCAGGCGCTCGCGGTCGCCGGGGCCGCCGCCGTGCCCGAGGGAGGTCACGAAGTCGACCCGCTCCACGAAGGCGCGGGTGTTCTGCCGGACGATGACGACGACCTCGCGGCAGGAGGCGGCGATCTCCGGGGCGCCGCCGGCGCCGGGCAGGCGCACCTTGGGGTCGGCGTAGTCGCCGATGACGGTGGTGTTGATGTTGGCGTAGCGGTCGATCTGGGCGGCGCCGAGGAAGCCGACGTCGATCCGGCCGGGCTGCAGCCAGTAGTTGAACACCTCGGGCACCGAGACCACGGTGTCGGCGGTCTCGGCGAGCACGCCGTCGCCGATGGACAGCGGCAGCGTGTCTGGCCGCGTGCCCAGGGTGCCCGACTCGTAGATCATCCACAGGCCCGGCGCGTGGGTGCGGCAGGCGAGGTTGGCGGCGGTGCTGGGCAGGCCGATGCCCACGAAGCAGGCCATCTCGGAGGTCAGCGCGTGCGCGGCGGCCACCGTCATCATCTCGTCGGAGGTGTAGCCCGTCGCTGTCGTCATGTCATCCTGCCTTTCCGGGCAGCGGCGCCTGGGCGCCCACCTCGTTCTCCAGCCACTCGGCGAACCTCTCGCGGTCGCGGCTGACGGCGTCCCAGTCCTGGTAGGCGCTGTTGTCCCGGGCGTAGTAGCCGTGGGCGTAGGAGGGGCGGGAGCCGCCGGGCACCTCGGCCACGGCGCTGACCACGCGGGCGGGAAGGATCACCTGGCCGGCGACCGGTTTCAGCTCGTCGACGACCTCCTCGACGGTGACCAGCGAGCGCTGGGCGGCGAGCACGGCCTCCTTCTGGATGCCGGTGATGCCCCAGAGCTGGACGTTGCCGGCGCGGTCGGCCCGCTGGGCGTGCACGATCGTGACGTCGGGGTTGAGGGCGGGGACGGCGGCGAGGTGCTCGCCGGTGAAGGGGCATTCGACGGTCTTGATGGTCTCCGTCTGGCCGACGAGGTCGGTGCCGGCGTAGCCGCGCAGCACCGCGAAGGGGAGGCCGGAGGCGCCGGCGACGTAGCGGTTGGCCATGCCGGCGTGGCTGTGCTCCTCGATCTCCAAGGGGCGGGGCCAGCCGTGCTGGATGGCGTCGCGGAAGCGGTGGAGGGAGCCGACGCCGGGATTGCCGCCCCAGGAGAACACCAGGCGCGCTGCGCAGCCCGCGCCGATCAGCTGGTCGTAGACGATGTCGGGGGTCATCCGGACCAAGGTCAGGTCACGCCGGCCCTGCCGGATGATCTCGTGGCCGGCCGCCACGGGGATCAGGTGGGTGAAACCCTCCAGCGCGACCGTGTCTCCGTCGCCGACGAGTTCGCGTACACCCTCGTCCAGCGGCACGATCATAAGCGGGTCCAAATCTGTTCGTATGCCGAATGCTTGTTCTTAATACGCACATAATTGCCCACAGTCATCCCACGGGTCAAGGGCGGTGGCGGGAAGGCCCGGGCGGCCCGGCGGCGGCGCGGAGCGCTACGCGTGGCCGGCGGCGCGCTGGGAGATCTCCAGGTCGGCCTCGATGCGGGCGGCCGCGGCCAGCAGCGGCGGCAGCAGGTCGCGCCGGATGTCCTCCACCGAGGAGCGGCTGGCGTGGGCCGAGACGTTGACCGCGGCGACCACCCGGCCGTCGCGGTCGCGGATGGGCGCGGCCACCGAGCGCAGCCCCTCCTCCAGCTCCTGGTCGACCAGGGCCCAGCCCTGGTTGCGCACCCGGTCGATCTCGGCGCGCAGCCGCCCGGGCGTCGTCACCGTGAAGGCCGTCAGCCGGGTGAGCTCGGTGTTCTCCAGGTAGGCGTCGATCTCCGCGGCCGAGCGGCCCGCCAGCAGCACCCGCCCCATCGACGTCGCGTAGGCGGGGAAACGGGTGCCGACGTTGATCGCGACGTTCATGATGCGCGATGTGGACACCCGTGCGATGTAGACGACGTCGCCGCCGTCGAGCACCGAGACCGAGGAGGACTCGTGCAGCTCGGCGGCCAGCCGCTCCAGGTGCGGCTGGGCGACCTCGGGCAGCCCGGCCGAGGACAGGTAGGCATAGCCCAGCTCCAGCACCCGCGGCGTCAGCGAGAACAGCCGGCCGTCGGTGCGTACGTAGCCCATGTCGGCCAGCGTGAGCAGGAAGCGCCGTGCCGCGGCCCGGGTCAGCCCGGTCACCCGGGCCACCTCGCTGAGCGTCATCGTGGGGCTCTGCGCGGTGAAGGCGCGGATCACGGCCAGACCGCGCTCCAGCGACTGCACGTAGTGCTCGCCCTTGGGCGGGGTGCCGGGCTCGGTGAGGTCCGTGCTCATGTCTCTCCTTCGGTTGCTGCGGCGCGTCGGATCCGGGGCCTGCGGGTGACCCGCGTCATGCGCCTAGAGCGATGTTCTCATACCGAACAAGCAACTCCGCAGGTAAAGCCGTACACCGTGGGTATCGGTATCCGGAATCTGGGGCTTGACGTGGGTGATCGCCCTCACTTATGTTCGCTCGAAGAACGCTTGTTCGTATTTCGTACATGGGGCCGCTGCGATACGGTGCCCAGGCACTGGCGCGCGGTTCGCCTCTCCGGGGCGAGCGGCTCCCGCGTTCCACAGAAGGCCGCGCACAGCCGGGCGGTGCCCGGCGCAGTGCACCGACGATCCCCGTTTCCGACGCGCCGAACCGGGCGCCGGCGGGGGGCCCGAGCGCCGAGCGCCGGACACCGTCCGCGCCGGCTCGCATCCGAGGACCGAAGGGAAACCGGCGAGACCATGACCGAAGCCGTCACCAGCCGCGACGAACCCCCCTTCCGTGCCGACCACGTGGGCAGCCTGCTGCGGCCGCGGCACCTGCTCGACGCCCGCACCCGCCACGCCGAGGGCGCCCTGAGCCAGGCGGAGCTGCGCCGCCTGGAGGACGAGGCCGTCCGCGACGTCGTGCGCATGCAGGAGGAGGTCGGCCTCTCCACCGCCACCGACGGCGAGTTCCGCCGCTCCTCCTGGCACATGGACTTCATCTACCAGCTGGGCGGGATCACCAAGGCCGCCGGCGACATCACGGTCACCTTCCACAACGAGCAGGGCGACATCGAGTTCACCCCCGCCGCCCTGCAGATCAAGGACAAGGTCCGGCTGGAACACACGATCTTCGCCGACGACTTCGCCTTCCTGCGGGACACCGCCACCACCGCCACCCCCAAGCTGACCATGCCCTCGCCCAGCATGGTCCACTACCGGGGCGGGCAGGCGGCCGTCGACCGCGAGGTCTACCCCGACATCGAGGAGTTCTGGAGCGACCTCTCGGCCGCCTACGCCGAGCAGATCCGCCGCATGGGCGAACTGGGCTGCACCTACCTCCAGCTCGACGACACCAGCCTCGCCTACCTCAACGATCCCCGCCAGCGCGCCATGATCGACGAGCGCGGGGACAACGGCGACAGCATCCACCGGCGCTACATCGCCCAGATCAACGCCGCCCTGGCCGGCCGCCCCGAAGGCATGCGGATCACCACCCACATGTGCCGCGGCAACTTCCGCTCCTCCTGGGTGGCCGAGGGCGGCTACGACTACATCGCCGAGGAGCTGTTCGGCTCCCTCGGCGTGGACGGCTACTTCCTGGAGTTCGACGACGCCCGCTCCGGCGGGTTCGCGCCCCTGCGCTTCGTCCCGCAGGGCAAGTACGTCGCCCTCGGCCTGGTGACCACCAAGCGGGGGCAACTGGAGAGCAAGGACGAACTCAAGCGCCGCATTGAGGAGGCGAGCCGCTACATCCCGCTCGAGCAGCTCTGCCTCGCACCGCAGTGCGGATTCTCCAGCACCTTCGAAGGCAACGATCTGACCTACGACGAGCAGGTCGCCAAGCTGCGGCTGATCGTCGAGACCGCCGCCGAAGTCTGGGGATGACCCCACCCGCGCCCGTTCGCGGGCGCATGCCCGACAATTCACCCACCAGGAGATCCAACATGCGCCGGATGATCCTCCCCGTGGCCGCTGTGGTCACCCTGCTCGCAAGTACGGCCTGCGGCGGTGGCCAGGAAGGCGGCGGCGGCGACAGCGGCGGCACGCAGTCCATCACCGTCGGAGCGATCCCCATCGTCGACGTCGCGCCCCTGCACCTGGGGCTGGACCAGGGCATCTTCGAAAAGCACGGCATCGACCTGGAGATCAAGAACACCACGGGCGGTGCCCAGGCCGTGCCCAGCGTCGTCTCCGGCGAGTTCGACTTCGCCTTCGGCAACATCACCTCGATCATGGTCGGCCGCGACAACGACCTGCCGCTGACGATCGTGGCCAACGGCGTGACCAGCACCGGAGAGCAGGGCAACGACTTCGGAGCCGTCGTGGTGCCCGAAGGCAGCGACATCACCGACGCCAAGGGGCTCGAAGACAGCACGATCGCCGTCAACAACCTCAAGAACATCGGCGACACCACCGTGCGCAACTCCGTGCGCAAGGCCGGCGGCGACTCCGACACCATCGAGTTCGTCGAGCTTCCCTTCCCGGAGATGCCCGCGGCCCTGGAGCGGGGCGACGTCGACGCCGCCTGGCTGGTCGAGCCGTTCCTGACCTCCGCGCTCAACAACGGCGCCACCGAGGTGGCCTCCAACTTCGTCGACGCCCACAAGAACCTCTCGGTGGCCTACTACTTCACCACCGAGCAGGTGGTCGCCCAGGACCCCGAGCTGGTGGACAACTTCACCGCCGCCATCGAGGAGTCCATGACCTACGCCGACGAGCACCCCGACGAGGTCCGGCGCATCCTCGGCGAGTACACCGAGATCGAGCCCGAGGTCATCGAGCAGATCCGCCTTCCCCGCTGGCCCAACGGCTACAACCAGGAGTCCGCGCAGGCCGTGGGCGAACTGCTCGTCCACGACGGCGTGGTCGAGGACCAGCCCGACATGGACAAGCTGTTCAAATGACGACTGACGCCGCCAAAGCCGGCACCGCGCGTCCCCCCGCCCATCCCTCCGGGGCGGGGGGACGCCCCCGCGTCGCGGGCCGCCCGCCCAACCGCGCGCTGCTGGGACTCGCCGGCGTCGTCGGCTTCCTGCTGCTGTGGGAGGCGGTTCCGCGGCTCGGGCTCGTCCCGGCCCGGTTCCTGCCGCCGGTGTCGGAGGTGCTGGCCACCCTCGGCACGCGGCTCGTGCTGCCGGAGTTCTGGACCGCGGTGGGCGACACCGTGGTCACCTGGGGGATCGGCCTGGGGATCGCATTCGCCGCCGCCGGCGTGCTGGGGTTCGTCATCGGATCGGTCCCCGTGCTGCGCGCCTTCACCTCCTCCACGGTGGAGTTCCTGCGGCCCATCCCCTCGGTGGCGCTCATCCCGCTGGCGATCCTGCTCTACGGCACCGACATGGCCTCCACCCTGCTGCTGGTGGTCTACGCGGCGTTCTGGCAGATCTACATCCAGGTGCTCTACGGCGTCGCCGACATCGACCCCGTCGCCGAGCAGACCGCCCGCTCCTACGGTCTGGGCCGCCTGGCGCGGCTGCGCTACGTGGCCTGGCCCTCCGCGCTGCCCTACATCCTCACCGGGCTGCGGCTGGGTGCGGCCGTGGCGCTGATCCTGACCATCACCGGACAGCTGATCATCGGCACCCCCGGCCTGGGCCAGCAGATCGCCATCGCCAAGAACAGCAACGCCACCGCGCTGGTCTACGCGCTGATCATCGCCACCGGCGCCCTCGGGGTCGCCGTCAACGTCGGCGTGCGGGCCCTGGAGCGCAGGGCCCTGCGCTGGCACGCGTCGGTCCGCGGAGAGGAGATCGTGTGAGCGCCGCAACCACCCCCGCACGCACCGGCGCGGGAGCCGCGAAACCGGGAGGGGCCGGCCGGACCGCGCTGCGCGCCCTGCAGATCGTGCTGCTTCCCATCCTGCTCATCGGCCTGTGGTGGGCGGCCAGCATCGCCTCGGGCGTGTACTACCTGCCCACACCCGGAGAGATCGCCGCCACCTTCGTCGAGGTGTGGGGCTCCCAGCGGCTGGCCGACGACGTCCTGCCCAGCGTCGGGCGCCTGTTCGGCGGCTTCGCCCTGGGCACCGTCGGGGGCGTGGGCCTGGGCATCGTCCTGGGGCTCTCGTCGCGCATCCGCGCCGTTTTGGAGCCGGTCCTGGAGTTCTTCCGGGCCATCCCGCCCCCGGTGCTGGTGCCCCTGCTGATGCTGTTCGTCGGCGTCAACACCACGATGAAGCTCGCGGTGATCGTCTCCGGCTGCATCTGGCCCATCCTGCTCAACACCATCGAGGGCGTGCGGGCCGTCGACCCGGTGCTGATCGACACCTGCCGCTGCTACGGCATCCGGGGCCGGCGCTGGCTGACCACGCTGGTGCTGCGCTCGGCCAGCCCGCAGATCATGGCGGGGATGCGCCAGGGCCTGTCGATCGCGATCATCCTCATGGTGATCAGCGAGATGTTCGCCAGCAGCAGCGGGCTGGGCTACACCATCATCCAGTTCCAGCGCACCTTCGCCATCCCGGAGATGTGGAGCGGCATCCTGCTGCTCGGCCTGCTCGGCTTCCTGCTCTCCGTCCTGTTCGGCTTCGCCGAGCGCAAGGTGCTGAAGTGGTACAACGGCGTGCGCGCAGCGGCGCGCGGGGAGTGAAGCGAGAACCATGGCGACGACACCGACCGCACCGGCACCACAGACCACCGCTTCGCACAAGAAGGCCCACATGCTCGATGTCACCGGACTGCAGAAGATCTACCCCGGCCAGCACGGCGATGTCGAGGCGCTGCGCGACCTGACCTTTCACCTCGGCGACGGGGAGCTGGCATGCCTGGTCGGTCCCTCCGGCTGCGGCAAGACCACGCTGCTGAAGTGCATCGCCGGGCTGATGCGCCCCACCTCCGGCAGCGTCGAACTGGCCGGCGAGCAGGTCACCGGGCCGCCCCGGGACATGGCCGTCGTCTTCCAGGAGTACGGCCGCAGCCTGTTCCCGTGGCTGCGCGTGCGCGACAACGTCGAGCTGCCGCTGAAGGAGAAGCGGCTCTCCAAGGCGCGCCGCCGCGAGCTGAGCGACGAGGCGCTGGACGCCGTGGGCCTGCTCAAGTCCGCCGGCGCCTACCCCTGGCAGCTCTCCGGCGGCATGCAGCAGCGCGTCGCCATCGCCCGCGCGATCGCCTACGAGCCGCGGGTGCTGCTGATGGACGAGCCGTTCGCCGCGGTCGACGCCCAGACCCGGGCCGACCTGGAGGACCTCATCCGCACGCTGTGGAAGCGGTTCTCCATGACCGTCCTGTTCGTCACCCACGACATCGACGAGGCCGTCTACCTGGGCCAGCGGGTCCTGGTGATGTCGTCCTCGCCGACGATCATCCAGGACGACGTGGCCATCGACCTGCCCGACGAGCGCGACCAGATCAGCACCCGCGGCGAGCACCGCTTCGCCGAGCTGCGCACCCGCATCTACGCCGAGATCCGCAACGCCTCCCAGCCGCAGGAGGCCGGCAAGCAGCAGGCGGCCGCGGCCGAGTAGCCGCCCCCGCGGCACGGCGCCGAAGCGGCGGGCCGGGCGGCCGCACACAGACTCGGCGGGCGGCGGTGTCCGAAGACAGGCGCCGCCGCCCGCCGGCCCAACCACAGCGGGCGGGGCGGCGGTACTGCCGCCGCGGCCCTGCCCGGCCCCCCATTCCTTCGACGCAAGGAGCGACGATGACACTGCTCAACGACCGCGAATGGCGCGGCAACGTCTTCACCGGATCCTGGCGGCCCGCCCAGGGCGGCACCGCCCCCGTCACCTCGCCCACCACCGGCAGCGAGCTGGGCCGCATCGGCTCGGCCGGCGCCGCCGACGTCGCCGAGGCCGCCGAGCGCGCCGCCGAGGCGCAGCGGCACTGGGCGGCGGTCCCCTTCGAGGAGCGCGCCGCCGTGCTGCGCCGGGCCGGCGCCAAGTTCGAGGAGGAGGCCGACGAGATCGCCTCCTGGCTGCGCCAGGAGGCCGGATCGGCCGCCGGCAAGGCCGGCTTCGAGGTACACCTGGCCGTCACCGAGGCCTACGAGAGCGCCGCGCTGGCCTCCCAGCCCAACGGCGAGGTGCTGCGCAGTGCCCAGCCGCGGCTGAGCCTGGCCCGGCGGGTGCCCGTGGGCGTCGTCGGCGTCATCGCCCCGTTCAACTTCCCGCTGATCCTGGGCATGCGCTCGGTCGCGCCGGCCCTGGCCCTGGGCAACGCGGTCGTGCTCAAGCCCGACCCGCGCACCGCCGTCTCGGGCGGCGCCGTGATCGCCGAGGTGTTCCGCGAGGCCGGCCTGCCCGACGGCGTGCTGCAGATGCTGCCCGGCGGCGCCGAGGCCGGCGAGCAGCTGGTGGCCGACCCCAACATCGCCGTCGTCTCCTTCACCGGATCCACCGCCGCCGGCCGCAAGGTCGGCGAGGCGGCGGGCCGCCACCTCAAGCGCGCCCACCTGGAACTGGGCGGCAACTCGCCGCTGATCGTGCTGGAGGACGCCGACGTCGACCGCGCCGCCTCCGTCGGCGCCTGGGGCTCGTTCCTGCACCAGGGCCAGATCTGCATGACCACCGGGCGCCACCTGGTGCACGAGTCGCTGGCCGACGCCTACGTCGAGAAGCTGGCGGCCAAGGCCGACGCGCTGACCGTGGGCGACCCCGAGCAGGAGGGCACCGCCCTGGGCCCGATCATCGACGTCGGCCAGCGCGACAGGATCCACGACCTGGTCACCCGCAGCGTGGAGGCCGGCGCCAAGGTGCGCGCCGGGGGCACCTACGACGCCCAGTTCTACCGGCCCACCGTGCTGGACCAGGTCACCCGCGACACCCCCGCCTTCCACGAGGAGGTCTTCGGTCCGGTGGCCCCGGTCATCCGCTTCTCCACCCTGGAGGAGGCCGCCGAGATCGCCGCGGCCAGCGACTACGGCCTGTCCCTGGGCATCCTCACCGGCAACCCCATGCGCGGCATGGAGCTGGCCGACCGCATCCCCACCGGCATCGTGCACATCAACGACCAGACGGTCGACGACGAGGCGGTGGCCCCCTTCGGCGGCGTCCGCGCCTCGGGCACCGGAGCCCGCTTCGGCGGCACCCGCGCCAACCTGGAGGCGTTCACCGAGACCCAGTGGGTCACCATGCAAAGCGAGATCCAGCGCTACCCGTTCTAGGCGGCATCCCGCCCCGCGGCGCGTCCCCGCCCCCACGGCCCCGGCCGAACCGCCGTCCCGGTTCGCCCGGGGCCGTGGGCCTTCCCGCGGTGGAATCGCCGGGACACCGGCAGCGGAGACGCTGCGCGTCACGTGCCCTCCCGTCAGCCCGCCACCGCCCCAACGGAGACGCCGCGCGTCACGTGTTTCCTTGCCGGCCGCCGAGCGCACGCTGCACCTGTCAGACGGAGCCGTGCCACCGGTGGCGGGCCTCCGGCGCAACGGTGATCCGTGCGCTCGGCGGCAAGCCGGCGCACGGCGCTTCGCGCACCCCAGCCCCATTGCCGCAGCCGCTGTGGTGACCGCCCTGGGTGGTTCGCGGAGGGTCCTCCGGTCGCCAGGGCAGAGGATTCCACCGGGGACCGCAGGGGAGCCGCCACCACCGGGGTTGCGGCAATGGGCGCGTCTCGCGTAGCGCGGTCGCAGCTTGCCGCCGAGCGCACGCTGAGCTTGTGGGGCGGAGCCGCGCCACCGGTGGCGGGCGTCCGGCGCAACGGTGATCCGTGCGCTCGGCGGCAAGCTGGCGCACGGCGCTTCGCGCACCCCAGCCCCATTGCCGCAGCCGCTGTGGTGACCGCCCTGGGCGGTTCGCGGAGGGTCCTCCGGTCGCCAGGGCAGAGGATTCCACCGGGAACCGCAGGGGAGCCGCCACCACCGGGGTTGCGGCAATGGGCGCGTCTCGCGTAGCGCGGTCGCAGCTTGCCGCCGAGCGCACGCTGAGCTTGTGGGGCGGAGCCGCGCCACCGGTTGCGGGCGTCCGGCGCAACGGTGATCCGTGCGCTCGGCGGCAAGCCGGCTCTGTACAAGTTCGTGGCATGAAGCGCCTGGAGCCGCGCCCCGCCGTTGTTGAATACGCCCTAAGCTGGCCCCATGCCCCGCCCCTACACGCTGCTCAGCTGTGCCATGTCGCTCGACGGGTATATCGACGACGGCGGGCCCGAGCGGTTGCGGCTGTCCTCGGCCGAGGACTTCGACGAGGTCGACGAGCTGCGGGCGGGGTGCGACGCCATCCTCGTGGGGGCCGGCACCGTGCGCAGCGACGATCCGCGGCTGCTGGTGCGCTCGCCCGAGCGGCGGGCGCGGCGGGTCTCCCAGGGGCACACGGCCGACCTGGTCAAGGTCGTCCTCAGCGAGAGCGGCGGCGTCGATCCCGCCGCACGGGTGTTCACCACCGGCGACGCGGCCAAGCTGGTCTACGTCGGCGCCGCCGCCCGCGCCGCGACCGCGCGGCGGTTCGCCGCCGCCCGCAGCGACGCGGAGGTCGTCGAGGCGGGTTCCGACCCGGCCGCGGTCCTCGCCGACCTCGCCGCCCGCGGCGTCCGGCGGCTGCTGGTCGAAGGCGGCACCGGCGTGCACACCCGCTTCCTCACCGCCGGGCTCGCCGACGAGTTGCGCGTCGCGGTCGCCCCGTTCTTCATCGGCGACCCCGCCGCCCCGCGCTTCGTGGCCCCGGGGGCCTTCCTCCACGGGCCCGCCGCACCGATGCGGCTCGCCGAGGCCCGCGCCCTCGGCGACATGGCGATCCTGCGCTACCTGCCCCAGACCCCGGAGACCGCGTGATGACCACCCCCTCCGCCCCCGGCCCGCCGCCCGGCACCGGAGCCGAACCCACCGGCGCCGACCGCCACTGGCTGCGCGCGGCCATCGCGCTGTCCCGCCGGTGCCCGCCCTCGCAGACCGCGTTCTCGGTCGGCGCGGTGATCGTCGACGCCCGGGGCGAGGTCCTCGCCGACGGCTACTCGCGCCGCGACGACCCGCACGACCACGCCGAGGAGGCCGCGCTGCGCGGGATCGACCCGCGGGACCCGCGGCTCGCCGAAGCGACCGTCTACAGCTCGCTGGAGCCCTGCTCGCAGCGGGCCTCGCGCCCCACTCCGTGCGCCGATCTCATCCTGGCGACGCCGATCCCGCGGGTGGTCGTGGCCTGGCGCGAGCCGGCGCTGTTCGTCCGCGCCGAGGGCGTGGAGCGGCTGCGCCGTGCGGGCCGCACCGTGGTCGAGTACGCCGCCCTGGCCGAGGAGGCGCGGGAGGTCAACGCGCACCTGCTGGGCTGAGACCACCCGCCTCCCGCTCGGCGGCCCCGGACACCCCGACGCGGGGCAGCGCCGGTCAGAGCCGGTTGACGTCGGTGACGCGGACGACGGCGTGGCCGGCCTCGTCGGAGGCGGTGAGGTCGACCTCGGCGCTGATGCCCCAGTCGCGGTCGCCGCTGGGGTCGTGGAAGATCTGGCGGACCTGCCAGCTGTCGCCGTGCTCCTCAATGAGCAGCATGGCCGGGCTGCGCGCGTCGGGGCCGATACCGAGGTCGTCGTGCTCCTCGAAGTAGTCGTCCATGGCCGCCTCCCACGCCTCGGCGTCCCAGCCGTCCTCGGCGTCCAGTTCGCCCAGCTCGGCGTAGCGGCCCAGCGCGGCCAGCTCCACCCGGCGGAACATCGCGTTGCGCACCAGCACCCGAAACGCCCGGGGATTGGCGGTGACCGGTTTGACGCGCTCCTCGGCCTCGTCCTCGGCGGTCTCGGGCTCCTCGGGGTTGGTCAGCTGCTCCCACTCGTCCAGCAGGCTGGAGTCGACCTGGCGGACGAGCTCGCCCAGCCACTCGATCAGGTCGCGCAGCTCATCGGTCTTGGCGTCCTCGGGAACGGTCTGGCTGAGGGCCTTGTAGGCGCCGGCCAGGTAGCGCAGCACCAGCCCCTCCGAGCGCGCCAGCTCGTAGAAGCCCACGTACTCGGTGAACGTCATCGCCCGCTCGAACAGGTCGCGCGCCACCGACTTGGGCCGCAGCGGGTGGTCGCCCACCCACGGGTGGCCGCGCCGGTAGACCTCGTAGGCGTGGTCGAGCAGCTCCTCCAGCGGCTTGGGGTAGTCGATCTCCTCCAGCCGCTCCATGCGCTCCTCGTACTCGATGCCGTCGGCCTTCATCTGCGCCACGGCCTCGCCGCGCGCCTTGTTCAGCTGGGCGCCGAGGATCTGGCGGGGGTCGTCGAGGGTGGACTCGACCACGGTCAGCACGTCGAGCGGGTAGGTGGGCGCGGCGGGGTCGAGCAGCTCCAGCGCCGCCAGCGCGAAGGTCGACAGCGGCTGGTTCAGCGCGAAGTCGGGCTGGAGGTCGACGGTCAACCGGGCGACGCGGCCGTTCTCGTCGGGTTCCTCCAGTCGCTCCACGATGCCGCCGTCGATCAGCGAGCGGTAGATGGCGACGGCCTCGCTGATGTGGCGCCGCTGGGCGGGCCGGTCCTCGTGGTTGTCGGTGAGCAGGTGGCGCATGCCCGCGAAGCAGTCGCCGGGGCGGGCCAGGACGCTCAGCAGCATCGCGTTGCTCACCCGGAACCGCGACTTCAGCGGCTCGGGCTCGGCGGCGATGAGCTTCTCGAAGGTGTTCTGATCCCAGCCGACGAACCCCTCGGGCGCCTTCTTGCGCACCACCTTGCGCCGCTTCTTGGGATCGTCGCCGGCCTTGGCCAGCGCCTTCTCGTTCTCCACGACGTGTTCGGGGGCCTGCACCACCACGTTGCCCACGGTGTCGAATCCGGCGCGCCCGGCCCGGCCGGCGATCTGGTGGAACTCGCGGGCGCTCAGCCGCCGCACCCGCGAGCCGTCGTACTTGCTCAGCGCGGTGAACAGCACGGTGCGGATGGGGACGTTGACCCCCACACCCAGGGTGTCGGTGCCGCAGATGACCTTCAGCAGCCCGGCCTGGGCGAGGCGTTCGACCAGTCGGCGGTACTTGGGCAGCATGCCGGCATGGTGCACGCCGATGCCGTGGCGGACGTAGCGGGAGAGGTTGCGCCCGAACTTCGTGGTGAAGCGGAAGTTGCCGATCTCCTTGGCGATCGCGTCCTTCTCGGCCCGGGTGCACATGTTGATGCTGGTCAGCGACTGGGCGCGCTCGACCGCCTGCGCCTGGGTGAAGTGCACGATGTAGACGGGGGACTCGCGGGTCTCCAGGAGTTCCTCAAGGGTCTCGTGCAGGGGGGTGGTGCGGTAGGAGTAGTACAGCGGCACCGGCCGCTCGGCCGAGCTGACCACGGTGGTCTGGCGCCCGGTGCGCCGGGTGAGGTCGTCCTCGAACCGGCTGACGTCGCCCAGGGTGGCCGACATCAGCAGGAACTGGACCTGCGGAAGTTCGAGCAGCGGCACCTGCCAGGCCCACCCGCGGTCGGGGTCGCCGTAGAAGTGGAACTCGTCCATCACGACGGTGCCGATGTCGGCGTCGGCGCCGTCGCGCAGCGCGATCTGCGCCAGGACCTCGGCGGTGCAGCACACGATGGGGGCGTCGGAGTTGACGCTGGCGTCGCCGGTCATCATGCCGACGTTGTCGGTGCCGAAGACCGCGCACAGCTCGAAGAACTTCTCCGAGACCAGGGCCTTGATGGGCGCGGTGTAGAACGCGCACTCGTCGCGGGCCAGTGCGGCGAACAGCGCGCCGGAGGCGACCAGGCTCTTGCCGGAGCCGGTGGGGGTGCTGAGGATGACGTTGGAGCCCGACACCACCTCGATGAGGGCTTCCTCCTGGTGGGGATAGAGGGTGAGCCCGCGCTCCTCGGCCCAGGACGCGAACGCTTCGAAGAGGGAGTCGGGTTCGGGGCGGGCGGGAAGCTGATCGATGAGACTCACGCATTCCATACTGCCTGCTCCCGGCGACCGCCCGGTCCACTCCTCCACAGGCCCTGCTCTGCGGCTCGGCACGCCTCGGCCGCGCCGCCCCGGCGCGGCCGAGGCGTGCCGAGCCCCGGTTCAGCCCAGGGTGCGGGCGAGGAACTCCAGGTTGCGCTCGGTGGCGAAGTCCTGGCCGCCCTCGTGGCCGTTGAACTCCCACAGCCGCATCTGCTTGGGCCCGGCATAGGCGTTGTAGACGGCATAGCAGGTGGACGGCGGCGTGACGTCGTCCATGGCGGCGGCGCTGAACGCGGCGGGTGCCCCGGCCCGCGGCGCGAAGTTCAGCGCGTCGACGTAGGCCAGGGTGGCGAACACCTGGTCGGCGCTGTCGCGGTAGGAGCGGCAGAACTCGGCGATCTCGGTATAGGGGCGCTGCGCCGCGATCTCCACCGCCCGGCGGAAGTGGGACAGGAAGGGCACCTCCGCGATCACCGCGGCGACCCCGGTGGCCAGGGCGCCCGCGGCCACCGCGAGCCCGCCGCCCTGGCTGTTTCCGGCCACGGCGACGCGGTCGGGGTCGACGCCGTCCAGGCGGCGGGCCGCGTCGACCGCGCGCACCGCGTCGGTGATGACGCGGCGGTAGTAGTAGGCGCCGGGGTCGAGGATCCCCTTGGTCATGAAGCCGGGGTAGTGGGGGTGCGGCGAGCCGTGCGGGTCGGGGGTGTCGCCGGTGCGCGCGGAGTTGGTGCCCTGGCCGCGGACGTCCATCAGCAGGTGGGCGTAGCCGCAGGAGGCGTAGTGCAGCGCGTCCAGCGCCTTGCCGCGCCCGTTGCCGTAGCCGGGGTACTGCACCACGCAGGGCAGTCGGCCCCGGCGCTCGCGCGGTAGCAGCAGCCAGGCTTTGACGGGTTCGCCGCCGAATCCGGGGAAGGCGACGTCGAGCACCTCCAGCGTGGTCAGGGGCGAGGCGGCGGGGGCGGTGCGCGGAGGTGCGTCGTGGCGGCGGGCGTCGTCCAGGGTGGCCGCCCAGAACCCGTCGAAGTCCTCGGCGGCGGTGGGGGCGGCGCGGTACTCGCGGAGCTGGTCGGCGGGGAGATCGGTGATCGGCATGGCGGCAATACTAGAAAACGCTTTCCCCGGGGCCGCGCCGGGAGTCGGCCCGGGACACGGGAAAGCGGGCGCGCCGCGCGGCGCGCCCGCTGTGTCGCGCGGATCCGCCGGGGACCGGCTCAGATCAGGCCGAGCTTGCGGACGGTGTCGCGCTCCTCGGTGAGCTCCTGGACGGAGGCGTCGATGCGCTCGCGGGAGAACGCGTCGATCTCCAGGTCCCGCACGATCTCCCAGCGGCCGCCGCGCGAGACGACGGGGAAGGAGGAGATCAGGCCCTCGGGCACGCCGTAGGAGCCGTCGGAGGTGATGGCCGCGGAGGTCCAGTCGCCCTCGGGGGTGCCGTTGACCCAGTCGTAGACGTGGTCGATGGCGGCGTTGGCGGCCGAGGCCGCCGAGGAGGCGCCGCGCGCCTCGATGATGGCCGCGCCGCGCTTGGCCACGGTCGGGATGAACTCGTCGCGCAGCCACGCCTCGTCGCCGACCGCCTGGGCGGCGTTGGCGCCGCCGACCTCGGCGTGGAAGATGTCGGGGTACTGCGTCGCCGAGTGGTTGCCCCAGATCGTCAGCTTCTTGATGTCGGTGACGGAGGCGCCGAGCTTCTTGGCGAGCTGGGTGAGCGCCCGGTTGTGGTCCAGGCGCGTCATGGCGGTGAAGCGCTCGGCGGGCACGTCGGGGGCGTGGGCCTGGGCGATCAGCGCGTTGGTGTTGGCGGGGTTGCCCACCACCAGCACCCGCACGTCGTCGGCGGCGCCGGCGTTGATCGCCTCGCCCTGCGGCTTGAAGATGCCGCCGTTGGCCTCCAGCAGGTCGCCGCGCTCCATGCCCTTGCTGCGCGGGCGCGCGCCCACGAGCAGGCCGACGTTGGCGCCTTCGAACGCCGGGCGCGCGTCGTCGAAGATGTCGATCCCCTTCAGCAGCGGGAACGCGCAGTCGTCCAGCTCCATCGCGGTGCCCTCGGCTGCCTTGACCGCCTGGGGGATCTCCAGCAGACGCAGCTTGACGGGCGTGTCGGGGCCCAGAAGCTGGCCCGAGGCGATGCGGAACAGCAGCGCGTAGCCGATCTGCCCGGCTGCCCCGGTGACGGTGACGTTGACAGGTACTTGGGCCATGACCTTCTTCTCCTGATGACGTATGTGCGACCGGCGATGCTATCCACGGCCCCGCGGCCGTCCGGCATCCGCCCCGCGCAGCGCCCCGCCGGCGCTGGCGAACGGCGCCGCGGCATCCCACCCTAGCCCCGCCGCCCTCGACCGCCGCGCCCCGCCCCACCTGCGCGCCCGCCGCGCCGCGCGGGCGCGCACGCGCGAGGGAACGGCCCGGTTTTGCGGAAGAATGGCCGGGTGCACGGTGCTGTTAAGATAACGGGGTTCCCGACCGAGTCACCCGGCCGGGCAGCCATCGGCGGGACTCAATCCCGCCCCGTGGCGGGGCGGTAGCTCAGCTGGTCAGAGCAGAGGACTCATAATCCTTGGGTCGCGGGTTCGAGCCCCGCCCGCCCTACTTCTTCACTTGCGCGCGCGGACCGCGCCGCCGACCTGCCCGGGTGCGTCGGCGGCGCCGCTGAACGCCCTCCCGATCCACTGCGGCGCCGCGTTCGCGGGCCCGGGCATTCCCGCAGACCACCGTGCCTGCCATCAGCCTCTACCGCGGGTGCCGCGGGCTGTGCTTTGCTTCTGGTTCGCGGGCGTCCGCCGCCGTCTGCGCGGCGGCCGGGTGAGGGACGACCGCGCGGCGGGAAGTGGGTCGGCAGGCGGCGCCGCCGAGTGCCGGGCGGCGGAGGTCCGTGCGGTCTTCCAAGTCTGCCGTCTCGGTTGTGAGCGAAAGGCACACACGGTGATGTCGCGGTGGCATCCGGTTGTGTAGTGTGCGAGCGCGGGAGGCGATCGATGTCCGAAAACGGTGGCGGCGGACGGCTCGGTGCCTACCACCGCCTGTTCGCCGACATGGCGCGGGAGCTGTTCTCCCGGGACTCCACAGAGGAGGTCCTGGAGCGGATCGTGGAGATGGCGGTCGAGGCCGTCGACGGCTGTGAGGAAGCCGGAATCCTGCTGATCGACCGGCGCAACCGCCGTTTCGAGACCCCGGCGGCGACCAGCGACCTGGTCCGTGCCTCCGATCGCGCCCAGCTGGAGTGCGACGAGGGGCCGTGCCTGGACGCCTCGCGCCAGGAGCAGAGTTTCCGGGTCGACGACCTGGCCGAAGAGTCGCGCTGGCCCTGCTACCGGCCCCGCGCGCTCGACCTGGGCATCCGGTCGATGCTCGGCTTCGAGCTCTACACCCATGAGGACAACCTGGGCGCGCTCGACCTGTACTCCCGCTCGCCGAACGCCTTCGGCGAGGACGCCCGCCAGATCGGGTGGGTGTTCGCCTCCCACGCCGCCGTGGCCATCGCCGGCGCACAGCGCGAGGCCACCCTGCGCGAGGGCTACGCCACCCGGCAGGAGATCGGCGAGGCCGTCGGCATCATCATGGAGCGCAAGCGGATCACCAGCGACGAGGCCTTCGGCGTCCTGCGCACCGCCTCGATGAACTCCAACACCAAGCTCCGCGACATCGCCCGCAGGACCGTCGAGACCGGGGAGATCCCCGGGGAGTGAGCCGCCGCCCGGCCGTCCGGGAGGGGGCGCCCCCGCCCGCCGCTCAGTCTCCGGCGAGCAGCGCGACCTGGCGGGCCGCCCACGGGCTGAGGGCCCACGGCGCGCGCCGGGCGACGGCGGCGAAGTCCTCCCAGTCCGCCCACTCCCATTCGACCACCTCGGCGGGATCGGGCGAGGGGGCCTGGCTCGTCGCGGCGCGGAAGACGGGGCAGAACTCGTTCTCGACGATTCCCGAGGCGTCGGTCGCGCGATAGGCGAACTCGGGAAGCAGGACCGTGACGTCCTCGACCTCGATCCCCAGCTCCTGGCGGGCCCGCCGGTGCAGGGCCTCCTCCAGCGGCTCACTCGGCCCCGGGTGCCCGCAGAAGGAGTTGGTCCACACCCCCGGCCAGGCGGTCTTGCCCAGTGCGCGGCGTGTCACCAGCAGCCTGCCGGCCGGATCGAACACATAGCAGGAGAATGCGAGGTGGAGCGGCGTGCGGGGGCCGTGCACCAGGCGCTTGTCGGCCGTGCCGGCGGGGCGGTTGCCGCTGTCGAGCAGCACGACGCGTTCGCGGTCCGGCGGGTCGGCGCCGCTGCCCTGGGTGTCCGGCACGCGCCCTCCCCGGCCTCGAAGATCATCCGCTCGGAACCTACCAGAGGGCGGGGCGGCGCGAAGCGTTTTCCCGAGTGCGGGGGCCGATGGGGGGTAGGGGGCGCGAGGCGATCAGAGAAGAATGGCAACCGCCGGAGACCGACTGGAGGCGTCTGCGATGGCCGAGAGTGCACGGACCTGCCCGTATCCCGCCTTTGGCGCCGCGGTCGCACCGGTGGGCGGCACCGCTGCGCCGGACGACTCCCTCGGCGCGGTGGTGGAGGGGCTGCTGGCGGAGTTCTTCGCCGACCGCCGCGCCGCCACCGGCGAGTCCGACACCGGGTTCGACACCGAGACCGTCCAGCGCCTCCAGGACTTCGTCCTCTCCGGGGGCAAGCGCATCCGCCCCGCCTTCGCCTGGTGGGGCTGGCGCGCCGCCGGTGGAGCGGCCGAGGGTCCGGCGGCCCGGTCGGCCCTGCGCGCGGCCTCGGCCCTGGAGCTGCTGCACGCCTGCGCCCTGATCCAGGACGACGTCATGGACGCCTCCACGTTGCGCCGCGGCCGCCCCGCCGTCCACATCGCCGTCGAGGACGAGCACCGCCGCCGCCGGTGGGCGGGCGGCGCCCGCCGCTACGGCGAATCCGTCGCCGTCCTGGCCGGCGATCTCGCCCTCGCCTGGGCCGACGACATGCTCGACGAGGCTCTGGACGGCCTCGGCACACGCCGCCTGGCGCGCGTGCCCTGGCAGCGGATGCGCACCGAGCTGATCACCGGCCAGTTCCTCGACCTGCGCGCCCGCGCCTCCGGCGACGACTCGCCCGACGCCGCGCTGCGCGTGGACCGGCTCAAGACCGCCGCCTACAGCGCCGAGCGGCCCTTGCACCTGGGCGCGGCGATGGCCGGCGGCGACGACGTGCTCACCGCGGCGCTGCGCGGCTACGGCGCCGAGGTCGGTACCGCCTTCCAGTTGCGCGACGACCTGCTCGGCCTCTACGGCGACCCCGCCGTCACCGGCAAGCCCGTGGGCGACGACATCCGCGAAGGCAAACCCACCCTGCTGTGGGCGCTGGGGGTCGAGCGGGCACGGGCGCGCGGCGACGCCGAGTCGGCGGCGGTGCTGCGGGCCTGCGCGGGCGACACCGCCCTCGGCGACGACGCCGTCGCGACCCTGGCCGCCCTGCTGGAGGAGCTGGGCGCCCGCGCCGCCGTGGAGGAGCGCATCTCGCGGCTGGTGGAGTCCGGCCTCGACCGCATCCGCGACACCCCCATGCCCGGCGCGGCCCGCCGGGCGCTGGAGTCCATGGCCGTGCAGGCCGCGACACGCACCCGGTAGGCCCCGCACAAGGAGCGGAGTGATCCCGTGACCGCACCGCCGGCGGCGAGAGCGCGCACCGTCCCCGGTCCCACCGACCGCGTCGTGGTCGTGGGAGCGGGCGTCTCCGGTCTGGCGGCGGCCCTGCACCTGCTGGGCACGGGCCGCGAGGTGACCGTCCTCGAACGCGACCCCCACCCCGGCGGACGCGCCGGCCGGCTGGACATCGGCGGGTTCCGGCTGGACACCGGCCCCACCGTGCTGACCATGCCCGAGCTGATCGACGAGGCGCTGGCTGCGGTGGGCGCCTCCGCCGGCGGCGCCCTGGAGCTGGTCCGCCTCGACCCCGCCTACCGCGCCCGTTTCGCCGACGGCTCGGTGATCGACGTGCACACCGGCGCCGAGGCCATGGCCGCCGAGGTGCGCCGGGTCGCCGGAGACCGCGAGGCGCAGGGCTACCTGCGGCTGCGGCGCTGGCTCGGCCGCCTCTACGAACTGCAGTTGCGCCGCTTCATCGACACCAACTTCGACTCCCCGCTGCAGCTGCTCTGCCCCGAACTGGCCCGCCTCGCCGCGATCGGCGGCTTCGGCCGACTGGCGCCGGCCATCGGCCGGTTCCTCTCCGACGAGCGGCTCCGCCGCCTCTTCTCCTTCCAGTCCCTCTACGCCGGCGTCGCGCCGCAGCGCGCGCTGGCCGCCTACGCCGTCATCGCCTACATGGACACCGTCGCCGGCGTGTACTTCCCCAAGGGCGGGATGCGCTCGCTGGGCACGGTCATGGCCGACGCGGCGGTGAAAGCCGGCGGCGAGATCCGCTACGGATGCGACGTGCGCCGCCTCGAACGCCGCGGCGACCGCGTCACCGCCGCCGTCACCGCCGACGGCGACCGGGTCGGTTGCGACGCGATCGTGCTCACGGCCGACCTGCCGATGGCCTACCGGCTGCTGGGCCGCACCCCCTGGCGGCCCGTACCGCTGCGGTTCTCGCCCTCGGCGGTGGTCCTGCACGCCGGCACCGACCGCACCTGGCCGCAGCTCGCCCATCACACCGTCTCCTTCGGCGCCGCCTGGGAGCGGACCTTCGACGAGATCATCCACCGGGGCGCCACCATGACCGACCCGTCGCTGCTGATCACCCGCCCCACCGCCACCGACCCCGACCTCGCACCGGCGGGCCGCCACCTGATGTCCGTGCTGGCGCCCTGCCCCAACCTGCGCACCGGTCCCACCGACTGGCGCCGCGCGGCCCGCCCCTACCGCGACCACCTGGTCGACACCCTCGAAGCCCGCGGCCTGAGCGGCTTCGGCTCGGCGATCACCGCCGAGCACCTCATCACCCCCGAGGACTGGTCCCGCCGCGGCATGGCCTTCGGCACCCCCTTCGCCACCTCCCACACCTTCGCCCAGACCGGGCCGTTCCGCCCGCGCAACACGGTCGCGGGCACCGCCAACGCCGTCCTCGCCGGCTGCGGCACGACTCCGGGCGTGGGCTTGCCCACGGCCGTGATCTCAGGCAAGCTCGCGGCCGCGCGCATCGCAGGCGCCGCGGCCGTGCGACGGAAGGCACGCTGATGGGAACCGCCGCCGAACTCGACGCCGCCGGGATCGCCGACCCCGGCCTGCGCGACGCCTACACCCGCTGCCGGGCCCTGCACGCCCGCCACGGGCGCACCTACTACCTGGCCACCCGCGTCCTGCCCGCGGCCCGCCGCCCCGCCGTCCACGCCCTCTACGGGTTCGCCCGCTGGGTCGACGACGTGGTCGACGGCCCCGGCGGCGACGGCGAACCGCCCGGCACCGGGCAGCGGCGCCGGCGGATCGACGCCATCGAGGCCGAGGTCGCCGCCGCACTGGCCGACGCCGAACACACCTCCGGCGAACCGGTCGTGCGCGCCCTCGCCGACACCGCCCACCGCTACGCGATCCCCGCGCGGTACTTCCGCGCGTTCATGGCCTCCATGCGCGCCGACCTCACCGTCGGCCACTACGCCACCTACGCCGACCTGCGCGGCTACATGTACGGGTCCGCGCAGGTGATCGGGCTGCAACTGCTGCCGGTGCTGGGCACCGTCGTGCCCCGGCAGCGGGCCGCCCCGCACGCCGCGGCGCTGGGCGAGGCCTTCCAGCTCACCAACTTCCTGCGCGACGTCGCCGAGGACCTCGACCGCGGGCGCGTCTACGTGCCCCAGGACGTGCTCGCCGCGCACGGGGCCGACCGCGCCCTGCTGGAGCACTGCCGCGCCACCCGTGCCCAGGACCCGCGCGTGCGCGCCGCCCTGGCCGAATGCGCGGCCATCAACCGCCGGATCTACCGCCGCGCCGAGCCGGGCTGTGCCATGCTCGACCCGGTCTCGCGCCCCTGCATCAGCACCGCCCTGCTGCTGTACCGGGGCATCCTCGACGAGATCGAGGCCGCCGACTTCGACGTGTGGACGCGGCGGCACCGCGTCCCCAACTCCCGCCGGATGCGTGTCGCCCTGCCGGCCCTGGGGCGCGCCCTCACCGCCCGCGCACTGGCGCGGTGATCCGCCACGCGCCCGGCCGCGGCGCCCGCCGCGGCCGGGCAGGGCACCGCCCGCCACCGCCTTCCGACGAAGGGACCGACCCATGGAACTCGATCCCCGACCGCGCCGGCTCCCGCTGCGCCGCCTGCCCGCCACGACCTGGCAGCGCCAGCGCCCGACGTGGCGCGAGGCCGCGCCCGGCGTGATCGAGGCGGCGCTCAAGCGGGCGCTGGCCCGGCCCTCGGGCAACTGGTTCGTGCTCGCCGCCAGCCGCGAGGTCCGCCGCGACCGCCCCTTCGGCCGGGTCGTCGCCGGCACCGAGATCGTCGCCTGGCGCGACGCCGAGGGCGCGCTGCGCGCCGCGCCCGGAGCCTGCCCGCACCTGGGCGCCCCCCTGTGCCGCGGCGCGGTCGCCGACGGCAGGCTGGTCTGCCGCTGGCACGGACTGGCCCTGGACGGCGGCGGGTTCCCCGGGTGGACCCCCTTCCCCGCGCACGACGACGGCGTGCTCGCCTGGGTGCGGCTGGACGGAGCCGGGGGAGAGGAGCCCCTGCCCCGGCCGGTCGTCCCCGAGCGCCCCCGCGGCGCGGGCGCCATCGCCGCCGTCGAGAGCCTCGCGGGCCGCTGCGCTCCGGAGGACGTCGTGGCCAACCGACTCGACCCCTGGCACGGCTCCTGGTTCCACCCCTACTCCTTCGTCGGCCTGCGGGTCACCGAGATCCCCTCGGGCGCCGATCCCGACCCCGACCGCCTGGTCGCCGAGGTCGCCTTCAAGGTGGCCGGCCGCTGGGGCGTCCCCGTGCGCGCCGCCTTCGAGTGCCCGGACCCGCGCACCGTGGTCATGCGCATCATCGAGGGGGAAGGGCGGGGCAGCGTGGTCGAGACCCACGCCACCCCGCTGGGCGTGCGCGGCGGCGTGCCGAGCACCGCCGTCATCGAGGCCGCGGTCGCCGCCTCCGACCGCCCCGGTTTCGCCCTGGCCCGCCGCGCGGCCCCCGTCGTCCGCCCGCTGATGCGCGCCGCCGCCCGCCGCCTCTGGCGCGACGACCTGGCCTACGCCGAGCGCCGCTACCTGCTGCGCACCACCGGGCGCTGGCCGGGGTAGGCGAGCGGGACGGCACAAGAGCCCGGCCGGGAGCTCCGGCGGAAGCGGTCCCTACCCCCGCCCGCTGCGCGCCCAGCGCGCCAGGCTGCGCGCGGCGGCGCTGCGGCCCCGGCGCGGCACGCTCCACAGCGGGTGGCCGGGCAGGCCCCAGCGGGCCAGGAGGGCGTTGGCCGCCTGCATGCCGGTGGTGGCCGCGCGCTCCATCAGGGCGACGGGCAGCTCGGCGCGCACATGGTCGCCGGCCATCACCAGGTACGGGTCGGGCGTCTGCACCGTGCAGCGCCGCCGGTAGCCGCCCGGCGGGAACAGCGGGCAGTCGGCGCGCAGCTCGCGGCGCTCGTCGGCGATCCCGGCGGCGGCCGTTTCCGGGTACACCCGGTGCAGCTGCTCCACCAGGCGCTCGTGCTCCCGCTGGGCGTCGCAGCCCTCGGGCAGGGCGTAGGCGTGCAGCTCCACCACGGAGCCGCCGCTGCGCCGCGCCCAGGAGCGCGCCTCGTCCTCGAAGCGCTCCAGCACGCTGACGTTGTCCAGCGTCGGGTAGCCCGCCGTGCCCAGGAATCCCGGCCGCGAGGCGTGCACCGGCCGGTCCAGCCACAGCCGCGACACCAGGAACGGCGGCGCGCTGGGCAGGCGCGCCAATTCCGCGAGCCAGTCGGCGTCGGCGGGGAACTCCCAGCGGCCCGCCAGCTCGCGCAGCCCGGGCACATCGGCGGCCAGCACCACGGCGTCGAACTCCTCGGCCGGCGCTTGCGCACACGCCAGCGCGAACCGGCGCCGCCGCCCCGCGGCCACGGCCTCCACGCGCGCCGAGGTGCGCACCCCGGCGCCCAGCGACCGCAGCCGCTCGGCCAGCGGATCCCACAGCGCCTGCGGGAACGGCGAGCGGGGTACGTCGAACACCAGGCCCTCGCTCGACCCCAGGAAGTAGATGTGGAACATCACCGCCAGTTCGGCGGCCGAGAGCCGCCGCGGGTCGGCGAAGAAGCTGCGGGAGAACACCTCGAAGGCCAGGTGCCTGGCGCTGCGGGGGAATCCGGCCGCCTCCAGCAGCGCCGGCGCCGCCATGCCGTCCAGGCGCTCGTAGACGCCGGGCACGTCCACGTCCAGCAGTTGCAGCGCCGCCGCGATGTTCACCCCGGCCAGTTCGCGAACCGGAAAGCTCGGGCTGCGCGCGGCCAGGGCGAAGGCGTTCCACGGCGGTGTGCGCGGCAGCCCGGCGAAGCCGTCGCGGCCGCCGTCGGCGTGCACCAGCGGGTAGTCCTCCAGCGGCGTGAGCGCCGCAAGCTGCGGGTCGGCCCGGGCCAGCAGCCCGCGCAGGTTGTAGTACTGCCGGAAGAACGCGTGGAAGCCGCGGGTCATGGTGGCCGCGGAGCCGTCGCGCAGCCGGACGGGCCACCCGCGCAGCCGCCCGCCCAGGCTCTCCTCGCGCTCCAGTACGGTGACGGCCACGCCCCGCTCCGCCAGCGCCGTCGCGGCGGCCAGTCCCGCGATCCCGCCGCCGACCACGGCGACCCGCGGCGCCGGGTCGGGCGGTCCGCCGGTGGGAGCCGGGGGCGGGATCCGGACCGCGCGCGGGTCGCGCCCCGCCGCCCTCACACCCCGTCCCGGTCGGGGGCCTGCGGACCGGCCGGGGGCATGCGGCCCGCGAAGGTGTGCACGATGCCGCGCTGCCATCCCGGAAGCGGCCGGGTGGCCACGTCCTCCAGCCCTGCCGCGCACATGCGCTCGCGCAGGGCGGCGGCGCCGTCGAACTCAAGCACGCTGCGCCACAGATAGCGGTACAGGCGGGTGCGCCGCGTCCAGGCCAGCGCCAGCGGGATGACGACCCCCCAGCACACCAGGGTCCACACCGCCCGCGCCGCCGCCGAGTCGGCCACGGAGTACTCGTGCAGCACGACCGGGGCACCCGGCCGCGCGAGGGCGGTCGCGGCGGACAATGCGGCGTCGGTGTCGGGGCAGTTGCGCAGCAGGTAGGCGGCGAAGACGGCGTCGGCCGGCCCGCCCAGCCGTGCGGCGGTGGCGTCCTCGGCGCGGCTGTGCACGAAGCGCACACGAGGGCTCCAGCTCTTGGTCCGGGCCACCGCGAGCATGCCGGCGGAGGAGTCGACGCCCACGATCTCGGCCTGCGGCAGCGCCCGGGCCAGGGCGCGCGTGGAGGCGCCGGTCCCGCAGCCCAGGTCGACCACGCGCAGCCCGGCGCCGCCGTCGCCGACGCCCTCGGCCAGCCGCCGCGCCGAGATCTCCAGGTGGTCGTGGTAGCCGGGGTTGGCGCCCACCATGCGGTCGTAGTCGGCGGCGGCGAGGTCGAACTCCTCGGTCACCGCGCCCGTCTTCATCGCCTGTACGGGACTGTCCATCTCACCCCTGTCGTGCTGCGTGGAACCGCGCCGCGGCGCGTGGGATGCTTGCGCCATGCGCCAGTTCGACGTCGCGGTCGTCGGAGGGGGCGCGGCTGGGCTCTCTCTTACCCACCGACTGGCGGTGGTGAACCGGGCGGGCGGGAGCCGGCCGTCGATCGCGCTGGTAGACGCGCCGCCCGGCCCGCTGCGCCCGCCCGAGCGTACCTGGTGCTACTGGGAGCGCGGCGCCGGCCGGTGGGACCCGCTCCTGGCGGCCTCCTGGGACCGCCTGCGGGTGGTCGGGGCCGACGCGGCCGAGCGGGATTCGCCCACGGCGCCCTTCCGCTACAAGATGCTGCGCTCGGCCGACTTCGAGGCACGCGTGCGGTCGGAGACCGCGCGGCGAGTCACCGGCTACCGGGCGCGGGTGGAGGAGATCGCCGACGGCCCGCAGCGCGCCGTGGTGCGGGCGGTGGACGAGGACGGCGAGCCGGTGGAGATCGGCGCGAGGTGGGTGTTCGACTCCCGGCCCCGGCCGCGGCCGCCGAGCCGCACCGCGCTGCTGCAGCACTTCCGCGGCTGGTTCGTGCGCGCGCCGCGCGCAGCCTTCGACCCGCGGGCAGCCGTGCTGATGGACCTGCGCACGCCGCAGCCGGCCCGCGGGGTCTCCTTCGGCTACATCCTGCCGCTGTCGGAGCGCGAGGCCCTGGTGGAGTACACCGAGTTCACCCGCGAGGCCATCGGCGAAGCCGCCTACGAGGCTGCGCTGCGCGACTACACCGGCCGGCTGCTGGGCCTGGCGGACTTCGAGGTGGTGTCCGCCGAGCAGGGGGCCATCCCGATGACCGACGCGCGCCTGCCCACCCGCGTCGGGCGCCGCGTCTTCCTCATCGGCGCGGCCGGCGGCGCGACCCGCCCCTCCACCGGCTACACCTTCGCCGGGATCCAGCGCCAGACCGCGGCGGTCGCCGCGGCCCTGGCGCGCGGGCGCACACCCGTCCCCCCGGTGCCGCACCGCCGCCGGCACCTGGCCATGGACGCGGTGCTGCTGCGGGCGCTGGACACCGGGCGGGTGGACGGGGCCGGGTTCTTCACCCGGCTGTTCGCGCGCAACCGGCTGACCGACGTGCTGGAGTTCCTCGACGGCCCCTCGACACTTCCCCGCGAACTGGTGATCGGGGCGACCACGCCGCTCCTGCCGATGTCGCTGACCGCGGCCGAGTGCGCGCTGCGGACCGCCCGGCGGCGGTGATCCGGCACCACCGCCGGGAGCGGACGGGCGCCCGGGCAGCGGTTCGCCCAGCCGGCCCGATGCGAGGACCGCATTCCGCTTAACTGCCGCGGAAAGGCATGGTCCGGGGTTCATCGGATGACCGTCGAATCGCGTCGAATCTCCATCGAATCCCGTCGAACTCCAAGAAACCGGGGAATCGCCGATTGACACCGGGTGACTTTGCTGCGTAATATCCTGGTTAAATGGAAAGCGCTTTCCATTGGTCGCACGTGGAAAGGGATTCGGGTCGTCCGGTGCTTGGGCCCGGTCGCTCCGGACACCTGGAAACGGCGGCTTCGCCGATCGCGGAATTCCGTGTTTCCGCGGCCGGGGCGTCCGCCGCCGCGATTCCCCCAGGCGGGCCGCTAGGAGGCCCGTCGTCGCGGCGGCGGCTGACCAAGGAGGTACCCCCATGTCGCATCCCCCTCTGCGCGCGGCTCTGCTGTCGCGCTGCTCGGCCGGCCTGGCGGCGGGCTGCGCGCTGGCGCTCGGTTCGGCCGTGCTCGCCGCCGCACCCGCCGCCGCGGCCGAAGGCTGCGAAGTCGACTACACCGTAAGCCAGTGGAACAACGGCTTCGTCGCCAATGTGGAGATCACCAACCTCGGCGATCCCATCGACGGCTGGACGCTGGAATGGGATTTCCCCGACGACCAGCAGGTCACTTCTGCGTGGAGCGCCGAGATCGACCAGTCGGGCTCGGGCGTCACCGCAGGAAACGTCTCCTACAACGCCGGAATCCCCGCCGGCGGAACCGTCTCGTTCGGCTTCCAGGGAACCCACTCCGGTGCGAACGGAGAACCGGAGGGTTTCACCCTCAACGGAACCGTCTGCGACGGCAGCACGGGCGGCGGCGACGACGGCGGTGGTGATGACGGCGGCGGTGACGACGGCGACGACGGCGGCACCGATCCGCAGCCCTCCACCGACCTGGTCGGCTGGGCCACCGAGAACGGTGGTACGACCGGTGGGGTCGGCGGTGCGACCGTGAGCGTGGACACCGCCGCCGAACTCACCCGCGCCGCGGCCGCCGAGGGCGCGGCCGTCATCGAGGTCCACGGCAGCATCGAACTGTCCGGCATGAACGACGTGACCTCGGACAAGACCATCATCGGCGCCGGCTCCGGCGCCACCGTCACCGGCGGGGGCCTCGACGTCGACGAGGCCCACAACGTCGTCATCCGCAACCTGGCCTTCGCGAACTGGGACGACGACGCCATCAACGTCCAGGACGGCTCCACCAACGTCTGGATCGACCACAACAGCTTCACCAACGGCTCCGACGGCGCGGTGGACATCAAGCGCGAGTCCGACTTCGTCACCGTCTCCTGGAACCACGTCTTCGACCACGGCAAGTCGATGCTGCTGGGCCACTCCGACGGCCACACCGCCGATGACGGCCACCTGCGGGTGACCTACCACCACAACTACTTCGACGGCTCCCAGAGCCGGCATCCGCGGGTGCGCTTCGGCGAGACCGTCCACGTCTACAACAACTACTACCGCGGCAACAGCGGCTACGGGGTGGCCTCGACCATGGACGCCGGGGTGCTGGTGGAGGACAACTACTTCGAGAACGTCGAGAACCCCACCCACGTGGGCTACGCCGACTCCGATCCGGGCCGGCTGGTGGCCCGCGGCAACGTCTTCGACGACTCCGGGCGGCCCGAGACCGCCGGCAGCGTGGCCGAGGTGCCCTACGCCTACAGCCCCGACGCGGCCCAGGACGTGCCCGCCGTCGTCACCGCCGGCGCCGGACCCGGCAACATCTGACCCCCTCGACCGAGTAGGGACGGGCGTCCGATCCCGCCCCCAGGACCGGACGCCCAGGCAAGCGGGGCCCGCCTCTCCTCCGGCGGGCCCCGCTCCGCTGTGTCCGGGGCCGCCGCCGCCCGCTCGCCCTCCCGGCCGCGCCCGCCCGCCGCCCCC
>NZ_VTZW01000020.1 GCF_009728995.1 Streptomonospora sp. PA3
CCCTCCCCGACCGGAAAGAAACCTTTCCACACCCCGCCATGCGACAGGGCGTCCTATCCGGTATTAGACCGGGTTTCCCCGGCTTATCCCGGAGTCGGGGGCAGGTTGCTCACGTGTTACTCACCCGTTCGCCGCTCGTGTACCCCGAAGGGCCTTACCGCTCGACTTGCATGTGTTAAGCACGCCGCCAGCGTTCGTCCTGAGCCAGGATCAAACTCTCCATCAAAGGTCTGAACCCTGACACGACCCGGAAAAACCCACCCGACCGCGCAAACCGCGACCGAGAGGCGAACCCGGGCCCATCAAAGGAACCCCGGAACCACACCCCACACAGGGGGGCTGGTCCCACGGGGCCAAAACAAACTTGGCACAAAGTTGAACACGCGCTGTTGAGTTCTCAAGAAGCAACCGCTCATCCGGCACAAGCCCGAACCCGCCAACCGGCAGGCTCCCCAGGCTCTTCCCAAGAGACGGAATCTCCCCGCGGATTTCGGTCTTCGTCGCCTTCCCCGTGGAGAAGACCGGACCGTTCCGCGTTCTTTCTCCACTCTACCGGCTGCCGCGAGTGCTCGTGACCGTTCCGGCGAAGTCGAGTGGAGGCCCGACCCGCCCGCCGATCGTTGTCGGCGTTCGTTGCGTCGGTGTTTCCATCGTACAGGCCCCGAGACGGTGCCCGGTACGTTCCGTGATCCCGACCCGGCCGCCGGCGGCCGGTCTTCCCGGCTGCCGCGCCCCCGGCCTCCGGGCCGCGCCGGGCACAGCCGCGCGGAACCGTGCGACGCCCTGCGAACCGCGCCCTCAGAGCCGCTCGATCGGCGCGTACTTCACCACGAGGTCCTTCTCGCCGATGTCCGCGCCGAAGTCGATGCGCGCCCGGGTCTGCCCGCCCACGCCGTCGACGAGCAGCACGGTGCCCATGCCGAAGGAGTCGTGGTTGACCTTGTCGCCGGGACTGAGCGAGGGCACCTCGCTCTTCGCCTTGCGCGAGGGCGCCGGGGCGGCCCGCCCGCGCGGATGCGCCGCGGCCGCCGCCATCGCCGACGCCGCCCGGCGCCAGTCGACGAGCTCGGCCGGGACCTCGTCGAGGAAGCGCGACGGCGGGTTGAACGACGGTGCGCCCCACGCGCTGCGCACGGCGGAGCGGGTCAGATACAGCCGCTCCTGGGCGCGGGTGATGCCCACGTAGGCCAGGCGCCGCTCCTCCTCCAGCTCCGCCTTTTCGCCCAGCGTGCGCATGTGGGGGAAGACGCCGTCCTCCATGCCGGTCAGGAACACGACGGGGAACTCCAGTCCCTTGGCGGCGTGCAGCGTCATCAGCGTCACGACGCCGCCGGAGTCGTCCGCGTCGGGGATCTGGTCGGTGTCGGCCACCAGCGACACCTGCTCCAGGAAGTCGACGAGCGTGGGCTCGGGCACCGCCGCCTGCTGTTGGGCGCCCTCCTCCCGGGCGCCCTCGCCGCCGGCCGCGCCGCCCGCCGGCGCGCCGGGCTCGTCGTCTGCCGCGGCCTCCTGCGGTGCGGGCTCCTCCTCGTACAGCGGCCCGGTGAAGGTGTTCTCGAACTCGCGCGCGACCTCGACGAACTCCTCCAGGTTCTCCGCCCGGCTCTCGTCCTGCAGGTCCTTGGAGTTGGCCAGTTCGGAGAGGTACCCGGTGCGCTCCAGCACCGCCTCGACCACCTCCGAAGGCGAGCCGTCCGCGGCGACGCCGCGCAGGTCCTCCAGCAGCGCCACGAAGTCCTGGACCGCGTTCAGCGAGCGCTTGGCCATCCCGATCTCGTCGGCCCGGCGCAGTGCACGCGCGAAGGAGATCCGCTCCCGCGCCGCGAACAACTCGATCGTCTCCTCGGCGCGGTCGCCGATGCCCCGCTTGGGCACGTTGAGGATCCGCCGCAGGCTGACGGTGTCCTCCGGGTTGGCCAGTACGCGCAGGTAGGCCAGGATGTCGCGGATCTCCTTGCGCTCGTAGAAGCGCACTCCGCCGACGATCTTGTAGGGCAGCCCCGTGCGGATGAACACGTCCTCGAAGACGCGGGACTGGGCGTTGGTCCGGTAGAACACCGCCACCTCGCCCGGCGTGACGGCGCCCTCGTCGGTCAGCTTGTCGATCTCCTCGACGACGAAGGCCGCCTCTTCGTGTTCGTTGTCGGCGACATAGCCGACGATGGACGGCCCCTCGCCCTGCTGCGACCACAGGTTCTTGGCCGGGCGGTCGGGGTTGCGCTCGATCACGGCGTTGGCCGCGGTGAGGATGTTCTGCGTCGAGCGGTAGTTCTGCTCCAGCAGGATGGTCCGGGCCTGCGGGTAGTCGCGCTCGAACTCCAGGATGTTGCGGATGGTGGCGCCGCGGAAGGCGTAGATCGACTGGTCGGCGTCGCCCACCACGCACAGCTCCGAGGCCGGCACGGCCGCGCCGGGGTCGTCCTCGCCCACCAGCAGCCGCACCAGCTCGTATTGAGCGTGGTTGGTGTCCTGGTACTCGTCGACCAGGACATGGCGGAAGCGCCGCCGGTAGTGCTCGGCGACGTCGGGGAACATCTGCAGCAGGTTGACGGCGACCATGATCAGGTCGTCGAAGTCCATCGCACCGGCCTCGTGCAGGCGCTGCTGGTACAGCGCATAGGCCTCGGCGAGCTTCTTCTCCTGCTCGCTCTGCGCCTGCTCGGCGAAGGTGTCGTAGTCCACGAGCTCGTTCTTGAGGTTGGACACCTGCGCGGAGAAGGACTTGGGCGGGAAGCGCTTGGGGTCGAGGTCCAGCTCCTTGCACACGAGCTGCATCAGCCGCCGGGAGTCCGCGGCGTCGTAGATGGTGAACCCGCTGGGGTAGCCCAGCCGCCCGGCCTCGCGGCGCAGGATGCGCACGCACGCGGAGTGGAACGTCATCACCCACATGGCACCGGCGATCCGGCCGCCCAGCAGCGCCTCGATGCGCTCCTTCATCTCGGCGGCGGCCTTGTTGGTGAAGGTGATCGCCAGGACCTCGCCCGGACGGGCTCCGCGTGCGGCGAGGAGGTAGGCGATGCGGTGGGTGAGCACCCGCGTCTTGCCGGAGCCCGCACCCGCGACGATCAGCAGCGGGCTGCCGGCGTGGGTGACGGCTTCGCGCTGCGGGGCGTTGAGACCTTCGAGAAGCTGCTCTTGGGAGGACGACACGTCCCCCAGGTTACGGCGGTCGACCGGTGTCCGTATCCGCTCCCGGGTGCGCCGGTTCCCGGGCCGGGTCGGCCGCTCGCCGGGCCGTCGGTAGCGTCGGGCGAGGGAGCGCGAGAGGAGAGGGGGACGCGCCGATGCCGGCCGCCATCGGGCTGTACCGGGCCATCGCGGTGCTCGCTGCCGCCGCCGGGATCGCGCTGGAGCTGGCCCGCTCCCAGTCGCCGCACCCCTTCGTCTTCTTCACCGTGCAGAGCAACGCCCTGCTGGCGGTGTGCTTCGCGTTCGCCGCGTGGTCGGCCTGGCGCCGCCGGGCGGGCCCGCCCGGCGGCCTCAAGGGCGCGGTCACCCTCTACATCCTCATCACCGGCCTGGTCTTCAACCTGATCCTGGCCGACGCGCCCACGCAGGCGCCGCCCGCCGGCGCCGGGCGGATCGCCGGCGAGTCGTGGTGGACCGTGGACTCCAGCGACCTGCTGCATGCGGTGACGCCCATCATGGCCGCCGCCGACTTCCTGCTGTTCGACCGGCACGGGCGGATGCGCTGGTACCACGCGGCCGTGTGGCTGGCCTATCCGCTGGCCTACGCCGTGTTCACCACGCTCCGGGGCGCCCTCCTCCCCGGAGCGGGCTACCCCTACTTCTTCGTCGACGTATCGCTGCTGGGCTACGCCGGGCTGCTGCGCAGCGTGCTCGCTTACGGCACCGCGTTCCTGGCGCTGGGTGCGGTGCTGGTGGCCCTCGACCGGCTGCTGGGCGCGCCGGCGCCCGAGCGGGTCCTGGCGCGGGTGCGCGGTGAGCGGGCCGCGCAGACGGCGGCCGCCGCCGTATCGGGTGTCCGCTGACCGCAGGCGCGGCCCGCCGCCGGTGTTGTCTAGGCTTGTCCGTGCAAATGCCCGCTTCGGCCGTGCGCATCGGGTGACGGCCGGCGCGGCGGGACGCGCGGCAGAAGGGTTACAGGGGTGCGAATCTACGTCGACTGCGATCCGGGGATCGACGACGCGTTGGCGCTGGCCTACCTGACGGCCGAGTCCGACGTCGAGCTGGTGGGCGTGGGTTCGGTCTTCGGCAACAACTTCGTGGAGACGACCACGGACAACGCGCTGCGGCTGCTCGAACTCTACGGCCGCCCGGAGGTGCCGGTGGCGCGCGGCACGGGGCGCGCGCTGGCCCAGCCGCCGCGGGCGGCCAAGGCCGTGCACGGCGAGAACGGGCTGGGCGATGTGGAGCTGCCCGAGCCCGCCGCCGCACCGGTGGAGCAGTCGGCGGCCGAACTGCTGGTGGATCGCGCACGGTCGGCTCCGGGAACCGTCGACGTGCTGGCACTGGGGCCGCTGACCAATCTGGCCCTGGCGCTGAGCATCGAGCCGGCGCTGCCCGAGCTGCTGGGGCGCGTGGTGATCATGGGCGGGGCCGTTCGCCACCCCGGCAACACCACGCCCTGGGCGGAGGCCAACATCGCCGCCGACCCGGAGGCCGCTGAGGCCGTGCTGGGGGCCGGGTTCGACGCCGCACTGGTCGCGCTCGACGTCACGATGCGCACCGTGGCGACCGGCGCCTGGCTGGACGGGCTGTCGGGGATCGCCGGCCGCCGGGCGCAGACGACGGCGGAGTTCCTGCGGTTCTACACCGACTGGTACACGCGGGTGTTCGGGGTGCGCCAGTGCGCCATGCACGACCCGCTGGCCGCCGCGGTCCTGCTCGACCGCGAACTGGTGACCGACGCCGAGGAGATCCCGGTGCGCGTGGAGCTGCGGGGCGAGTACACCCGCGGCCAGACCATCGCCGACCTGCGCCCCAACCGCGACCTCGGCGACCAGCGCCCGGCGGTGACCCTGGTGGGCGGCGTCGACGGCGACGCGTTCTTCAAACGCATGACCGACGCCCTGCGCTGAGCCCCTTACCTGGCGGCGGTCTTGTACCCAGCGTCATTGTGAGCGATCGCAAGCGACTCCAGGTACAGGATCGCCGCCGAATCGGGGGGCCGCCTACACCAGCCGGCGCGCCGTGGCCCAGCGGCTGAGTTCGTGGCGGTTGGAGAGCTGGAGTTTGCGCAGGACCGAGGAGACGTGGGTCTCGACCGTCTTCACCGAGATGAACAGCTCCTTGGCGACTTCCTTGTAGGCGTAGCCGCGGGCGATGAGCCGCAGCACCTCGCGTTCGCGCTGGGTGAGCCGGTCCAGTTCGGGGTCCATGGGCGGGGCGTCGGTGGCCGAGAACGCGTCGAGGACGAATCCGGCCAGGCGCGGGGAGAAGACGGCGTCGCCGTCGGCGACGCGGACGATGGCGTCGGCGAGCTCGCGGCCGGAGATGGTCTTGGTGACGTAGCCGCGGGCCCCGCCCCGGACGACTCCGATGACGTCCTCGGCGGCGTCGGAGACCGACAGCGCGAGGAACCGGATCTCGGGGTTGCGGGGCAGGATGCGGCGCAGGACCTCGCTGCCGCCCCCGCCGGGCAGGTGGACGTCCAGCAGCACCAGGTCCGGCCGCTTCTCGGTGATGACCTCGACGGCGCTGTCGACGTCGCCGGCCTCGCCGATGACGTCGACGGCGTCGCCGAGCTCGCCGCGGACCCCGCTGCGGAACAGCCGGTGGTCGTCCACGATCACGACGCGGGGCGGGGTGCCGGACTCGGCGAATCCAGGGGGGTTCTCGCCCGTGCTCTCGCCGATGTTCTCGCCGATGTTCTCGCCGGTGCTCTCGTCTGCCACACCAGGGACTCTACCCACGGCGCCCCCGCCGCGGGCATCACGTGCCCGGGTCCGGCCACACCCGGCCGTGCGCGGCCGCTACCCGCCGCTACCCGGCCGGCTCCTGGCGGCGCGGCATCCGCAGCTGCACCTCCGTGCCCTCGCCGGGCGCGGTGCGGATGCGGGCGCTGCCGCCGTGGCGCTCCATGCGGCCGAGGATGGAGCCGCGCACGCCCATGCGGTCCTCGGGGACGGCGTCGAGGTCGAATCCGGCGCCGCGGTCGCGCACGAAGACGAGCACCTCCTCGGGATCGACCTCACCGAAGACCGAGATGGCGTCGCTGCCGGCGTACTTGGAGGCGTTGACCATGGCCTCGCGGGCGGCGCGCAGTTCGGCGTGGATGCCGTCGTCGATGGGGCAGTCGCCCACGCAGACCACCTCGATGGGTACTCCGTGCGTCTCCTCGACCTCGGCGGCCACCCGTTCCAGCGCCGCCTTGACCGTGGTCTCGGCGTCGGCGGGCCGCTGGTAGAGCCAGCTGCGCAGGGCGCGCTCCTGCACCCGGGCCAGGCGCTGCACCTCGCGCGGATCCTCGGCGCGGCGCTGGATGAGGGTGAGGGTGTGCAGCACGGAGTCGTGGATGTGGGCGGCCAGTTCGGCGCGCTCCTGGCTGCGGATGCGCTCGCGGCGCTCCTTGTCGCGCTCGCGCACCAGTCCGATGATCCACGGCGCGGCGATCAGGGAGATCCCGGCGATGATGGTGGCGGCGAAGGTGAGTCCGGCGCGGGCCTCGCTGAGCTGCTGCTGGAAGACGAGGAAGCCGATGGCGCCGATGACGACGAGCAGGATTCCGGCGCCGGTGCGGGCCCAGCTCTTGCTGCTCTGGGCCAGCACCGAGGTCGACATCCACTCCTCGCGCAGCGCCGGGTTGGCCTGCTGCCAGAGGATGGTGGCGCCGATCGCGCCGAAGATGATGAACCACAGGACCGGTTCGAACCAGCCGCCGAAGAGCAGGGCGAGCATGCCCAGGCCGCCGGCGAGTGCGCAGTAGGCGATCAACTGGCTGATGTCGCGGCCCTTGCGCCCGGCCTCGCTTTGCGGGTCCTCGCCGGCCGCCGGCGCATCGGCGTCCTCGGCGTCCTCGACGGGGACGAACAGCACCAGGACGATGTAGACGGCGATGCCGACCCCGCCGAAGCACAGGGCCAGCAGCGCCAGCCGGGTCACGACGGCGTCGATGCCCAGGTGCCGGGCCAGGCCCGCGCCAACGCCGGCGACCAGGCGTCCGCGGCGCGGGCGCACCAGCCGCGGCGTCTGCGCTGGGCGGCTCGCCGTCTCGGTCACCGTGTCCGTGCCTTCCCCCTACGAGCGTGCGCGCGCCGGACGCGCGCGTTCGGGGCGGTGCCGGCCGCGCCTCCTGCGGAAGGCGGCGCGGCCGTGCGCGCCCGTTCGACTCCAGGATGCCTCTCCCGGCGTCTGCGCGGCATCAGGGACGTGCCCCCGGTCTTGCCGAGCGGCGTCTCAGGGTGGGGTCAGGGTCGTTCCCGATGGGCGCCGACGCAGGTGAGCGGGGAAGATGGGAGCATGCGGCAGACCTGTCGGCCGGGGACGGAAAGGGCGCGGTGAACGAGAGCGGGCGAGCAGAGGACGGCGCGGCGCGCGCCTCCGGTGCGGAGGACTCCGCGGCGGCGGACGCCCCTGCGTCGGAGGAAGCGCCCGTCGGTCCCGCCGCGGGCCCGCCTCCGCCGCCGGGCCCCGGCGATGCGCCGGTGCGCCGGGAGCTGGCCCGCGACAACGAGCGCGGCCTGGTCACCGGGGTGTGCGCCGGCCTGGGCGCCTACACCGGGATCGACCCCGTCGTGTGGCGGGTGGGCTTCGCGATCACCGGCCTGGCCGGGTTCACCGGTGTGCTGCTGTATGTGGGCGCGTGGATGGCGATGCGCGACTCCGAGCGCGGCCCGGCGATGTTCGAGCAGCTGCTGAACCGGCGCATCGACGACCGGGCGGTGCCGGCCCTGCTGGGCCTGGGCGTGGCCGGGGCCGTGGCGCTGAGTTTGATCGGCGGGGTGGGCTGGGGGACCCTCATGCTCGCGACCCCGCTGATCCTGGGGGCACTGGTGGCCCACAACCGCGGCGTCGACCTGCGCCGCGTCTACCGGGAGCTCCCGGGGCTGCTGAAGTCGGGTGAGCCGCCGCCGGCCACCCCGGCGCCCGAGCCCAAGCCCGCCTACTACAACCCGGCCCAGCCCTGGGCGCAGGCTCCCCCGGGTCCGGTGGACCTGGCGGTGGTGGCGGGCGGCGAGCGCGCGGGCGGTGCGGACGCGGCACCGCGGCAGGAGGCCGCGCCGCCCGAGGCCGATACCGCGGGCGGCGGGGGCGCCGCCTGCCGTCCGCCCTTCGCCGGGACCGGCCGGCTGGAGCGCAGGCTCGCCGCGCGGGAGCGCCGCCGGCAGCGCAGGTACCGGCGCCGGGCCGCACGGGGGGTGCGGCTGCTCGGCTTCGTGTGGTGGGCGATCGTCGCGGCGGCCGCGATCACCCTCGGCGCGACGTCCACCCCGGTGGTCGAGGCGCTGCTGGGCCCGAGCACCGGTCCGATCTTCCTCGGGAGTGTGGTCGTGATCGTGGGGATCGCCGCCGTAGTGGGGACCTGGGTCGGCGACCCGCGCGGCCTCATCGCCGTCGGGACGGTGGCGGCGGTGCTGCTGGTGGCTTCGGCCGCGGTGGACCTGTCGAGCCTGCGCCTGGGTGCGACGCACTGGCGCCCGGACTCCGCGGCGGCGGCCGCAGGCCCGTATGCGCTGACCGGCGGCCATGGGCGGCTGGACCTGACGCGGCTGCCGCTGGAGCCGGGGCAGCGGGTGGAGGTCGGCGCCGAGGTCGCCTTCGGCGGGATGACCGTGCTGGTTCCCCGCGACGCCCGGGTCGAGGTGCGCGGCCGGGCCGCGTTCGGGGAGATCCGCATCGGCGACACGGTGCGCTGGGGTACGGGACTGGACGTGCGCCGCACGCTGGAACCGGCGGGCGCCTCCGCGGCGGCGGGCAGCGGCGCCGGCGGGCAGCGGATCGACCGCGGCGCGGACGGCGGCCGGGAGCGGCCCTCGGGCGGGGACCGGGAGCAGGAGGCGGGTGAGCCGCCGGTACTCGTGGTCGATCTGGTCTCCCGTGTTGGCGACATGGAGGTGCGGCGTGCGCCGTCGTAGGACCGACTGGGGATCGCTGATCGCCGGAATCCTGTTCGTCGCCCTGGGGGCGTCGTTCATCGTCGCCGGGCCCTCGCGCTGGGGCTTCGACGCGGTCTGGCTCATTCCGGTGCTGGCCGTGGGCCTCGGTGTCGCCGGGATCGCCCGCGCGCTGTCGGCGTCGCGCGACCGCCGCCGGCTCCGCGAGCACGGCGGCGCCGACGACTGATCCTCCCCTGCGGCCGCATTCGACCGCCCTCCTACACCGCTGCGCGCCGGCCCCCGACACGCCGGGGCGCCGGGCCGCGCCCCCGCTCCCGGCCGTGCGCGCGGCCCGGGAGTCCTTTCCGAAGAAGTTGCGGAAAGGGGCCTGGATAGCCCAGACCCCGTGTTTTACCGTGGTCGGACCTCCCATGACCAGTAGTTCTGATGAGGCCACTACTTGAGGAGGTCTTGGCCCCATGCCACACATCCGCGTAACAGTCGACGGCGTCAGCTACGACGATCAGGTCGAAGCGCGCCGGCTCCTCGTCCACTATCTGCGTGAGCAGCTGGGCAAGGTGGGCACCCCGGTCGGGTGCGACACCACCAACTGCGGAGCCTGCACGGTCCTGATGGACGGGCGGTCCGTGAAGAGCTGCTCGGTCCTCGCCTGCCAGGCCGACGGCCACGACATCACCACCGTCGAGGGGCTGTCCTCCGACGGCGACCTGCACCCGATGCAGCGGGCGTTCCACGAGAACCACGCCCTGCAGTGCGGCTACTGCACGCCGGGCATGATGATCGCCGCGCTCGACCTGCTGCGGGACAACCCCGATCCCAGCGACGACGAGATCCGCGAGGGCCTCGAAGGCAACATGTGCCGGTGCACCGGTTACGTCAACATCGTGCGGGCGGTGCGCGACGCCGCGGCCGTGCTGCGCGCCCAGGCCGCGGCGCCCGGGTCCGAGCCGCGCGCCGGGGTCCCGCCCCAGGTGACGCCCGACCAGGAACCGGCTCGGCAGACCGCGAGCGGAGGTGCTGCGTCATGACCACGGCACCGGAGGCCCCGGGCACCGACCAGGTCGGCAGTCCGCGCCTGCGCAAGGAGGACGCCCGGCTGATCACCGGGCAGACCAACTGGACCGACAACATCCAGCAGACGGGCATGCTGCACGTGGCGTTCCTGCGCAGCCCGCACGCCCACGCCCGCATCACCTCGGTGGACACCTCGGCGGCGCGGCAGCAGCCCGGCGTGGTGGCGGCGTTCAGCGGGGCCGACTTCGCGGGCGAGCAGGGCAGCCTGCCGTGCGCGTGGCCGGTCACCGAGGACATGGCGCTGCCCGAGCACCCGCCCATGGCCGTTGACGAGGTCCGCTACGTCGGCGAGGCCGTGGCGTGCGTGGTGGCCCGCGACTCCTACGCGGCGGCGGATGCGCTCGAAGCGATCGACATCGAGTACGAACCGCTGCCGGCCGTCGTCGACATGGAGGCGGCACTGGCCGAGGGCTCTCCGCTCGTGCACGAGGGCTCGGGCCAGGGGCAGGGCAGCAACAAGGCGTTCGTGTGGCCGTTCACCGCCGGCGACGTCGACTCCGCGTTCGAGGGCGCCGACGTCGTCCTGACCCGCCGCTACCACCAGCAGCGGCTGATCCCCGCGGCGATGGAGCCCCGCTCGGTGGTCTGCCGTCCCGACGGCGACGCGTTCACGCTGTGGTCGGCCACCCAGATCCCGCACATCCTGCGGCTGATGCTGGCCATGACCACGGGGATCCCCGAGCACAAGATCCGCGTCATCGCGCCGGACGTGGGCGGCGGCTTCGGGTCGAAGCTGCAGGTGACCGCGGAGGAGGTGCTGGCGCTGCTGCTGGCCCGGCGGCTGCGCAAGCCCGTCAAGTGGACCGAGACCCGCACGGAGGGGTTCCAGACCACCCACCACGGGCGCGACCAGATCCAGGACGTGTCCATCGCGGCCGACGCCGACGGCCGCATCCGCGGTCTCAAGGTGGACCTGCTGGCCGACATGGGCGCCTACATGATGCTGGTGACACCGGGCGTTCCGGTGCTGGGCGCGTTCATGTTCCCGGGCATCTACAAGATGGACGCCTACTCCTTCAGCTGCACCGGAGTGTTCACCACGAAGATGCCCACCGACGCCTACCGCGGCGCGGGGCGCCCCGAGGCGACCTACGCCATCGAGCGGATCGTCACCGAGCTCGCCGACGAGATCGGGATGGACCCGGTCGAGCTGCGGCGGCGCAACTGGATCACCCACGAGGAGTTCCCGCACACCGGCGTCGCCGGGCTCACCTACGACTCCGGCAACTACGAGGCCGCGACCGACCGGGCGATGGAGCTGTTCGGCTACGACGACCTGCGCGCCGAGCAGCGCCGGCGCCGCGAGAGCGGCGACCCGGTGCAGCTGGGCATCGGCGTCTCCACCTACACCGAGATGTGCGGCCTGGCCCCCTCGCGGGTCCTGGGCCAGCTGTCCTACGGCGCCGGCGGCTGGGAGAACGCATCGGTGCGGATGCTGCCCACCGGCAAGGTCGAGGTCGTGACGGGTTCCAGCGCGCACGGGCAGGGGCACGTCACCGCCTGGAGCCAGATCGTCGCCGACAAGCTCGGGGTGCCCTTCGAGGACGTCGAGGTGCTGCACGGCGACACCCGGGTCTCGCCCAAGGGCATGGACACCTACGGCTCGCGTTCGCTCGTGGTGGGCGGCACGGCCGTGGTCGAGGCCTGCGACCGGGTGCTGGAGAAGGCCCGCAAGCTGGCGGCGCACATGATGGAGGCCGACGAGGACGACCTGGAGTTCACCGACGGGCGGTTCACCGTCCGCGGCACCCAGAGCCCCGCGACCAGCGTGCAGGAGGTGGCACTGGCGGCGTTCGCCGCGCACGACCTGCCGGAGGGCGCCGAGGCGTCGCTGGACGCCGACGCCACGTTCGATCCGGAGAACTTCTCCTTCCCGCACGGCACGCACCTGTGCGCGGTCGAGGTCGACACCGAGACCGGCGAGGTGCGGCTGCGCGCCTACACGGCGGTGGACGACGTGGGCACGGTCGTCAACCCGCTGATCGTGGACGGGCAGGTGCACGGCGGGCTGGCGCAGGGCATCGCCCAGGCGCTGTACGAGGAGGCCGTGCACGACGCCGACGGCAACCTGGTGACCTCGACGCTGGCCGACTACCTGGTGCCCACTGCGGCGGACCTGCCGGACTTCACCACCGATCGCACGGTCACCCCGTCGACGACCAACCCGCTGGGCGCCAAGGGCGTCGGGGAGGCGGGCACCATCGCCTCGACGCCGGCGGTGGTGGGCGCGATCGTCGACGCGCTGCGGCCCTTCGGGGTGCAGGACCTGCGGATGCCGTGCACGCCGCAGCGGGTGTGGCGGGCCATCGCCGATGCGCGCGAGGCGGCCCGGAGCGAGGGAGGACAGCGATGATCCCGGCACAGTTCGACTACGTGCGGCCCGGCGACGTGGCCGAGGCGGTGCGGGTGCTCGCCGACAGCGACGAGCCCAAGGTGATGGCGGGCGGGCAGAGCCTGACACCGCTGCTGCGGTTCCGGCTGGCCTACCCCGACGTGGTGGTGGACCTGAGCGGGCTGACCGAGCTGCGCGGCGTCACCGACGACGGCGAGTGGCTGCGGATCGGCGCGATGACCACGCACGACGAGGTCATGAACAACCCGATGGTGGCGGCGCACTGCGCGCTGCTGTCCCTGGCCACCCGCACCGTCGCCGACCCGGCCGTGCGCCACCGCGGGACGATCGGGGGCTCGCTGGCCCACGCCGACCCCGCGGGCGACCTGCCCGCGGTCGCCCTCGCCCTGGACGCGGAGTTCCTGGTGAGCGGTGAGGACGGGGAGCGCACAGTGCCGGCGTCGGAGTTCTTCCTGGACTACCTGACGACGGCGCTGGACGTCGGCGACGTGCTGACGGCGGTGCGGTTCCCCAAGATGGGCGGCTGGGGCTTCCACTACGAGAAGTTCTCGCAGGCGGCGCAGGCGTGGGCGGTCGTGGGCGTCGCGGCGGCGGTCCGGCGCGACGACGGCACCGTCACCGAGGCGCGCGTGGGGCTGACGAACATGGGCAGCACGCCGGTGCGGGCGAGCGAGGTCGAGGCGGCCTGCCGGGGCGTCCCGGCGCGGCTGGAAACCCTGCGGGAGGCCGCGCAGTCGGCCGACGCCGGCACCGATCCGCCCAACGACCTCAGCGCGCAGGCCGACTACCGGCGCCACCTGGCGCGCGTCCTCACCGGCCGGGCGCTGGCCAAGGCGGCGGGAATCTGACGCCGCGGGCGGCGAAGCCCGCCCGCCGGACCGGGCCGACCGCCCAGGCGGTCGGCCCGCCCTGTTCGGTGCGGGTTGCGGGCCTGGGGGACGCGGCGCGCCCGCGTCCTTCGTTAGGGGCGGGGCGGGCGGGTAGTAACCCCGTTCGAGGCGCACGCGCGCGGGGCACATGGAGAGCGGAGCCGATGACGTCGAACGCTGCAGGAAGGCGGCGCTGCGAATGAGCACGCGGTTGAACAACCGGTTCACGGTACCGGTGCCTGTGGACCAGGCCTGGGACGTGCTGTTGGACGTCGAGCGGGTCGCACCGTGCATGCCGGGGGCCACCCTCGAGTCCGTCGAGGGCGACAGCATGACGGGCAAGGTCCGGGTCAAGGTCGGCCCGATCACCGTGACGTACCGGGGCGAGGCCCACTTCACCGAGGTCAACGCCGACGAGCGCCGGGTGGAGCTGCACGCGGGCGGCAAGGAGGCGCGCGGATCGGGCACCGCGTCGGCCACGGTGACCGCCCGGCTGCACGACCAGGGGGACGGCACCACGGAGGTGACTGTCGACACCGACTTCACCGTCACCGGCCGCGTGGCCCAGTTCGGGCGCGGTGTCATGGCCGACGTCAGCGCGAAGCTGGTGGACAGGTTCGCCGAGAACCTCGCCGCCGAGCTGGTCGGCCCCGAGCGCGAGCAGGTGACCGCGGGCCGCACCGGCGCCGAGGGGGCCGCGGCCCAGGGCGGCGGCGGGTCGTCGTCCGGGCAGGCACCGGCGGGCGCGTCCGGGGCCGAGTCGGGCACGTCGGCCGACGCGGTCGTGCCGCCGCAGGCGGGCGAGCCGAGCGGCGCCGCACGGTCCGGCGGCACCGCGGAGGCCGACCGGTCCCAGGGGTCGAGGTCGGACTCCCGATCGGACGCCCCCGAGATGCGCCCGCGAGACGACAGCATCGACCTGTTCTCCACCGTGGGCATCCCGGTCCTCAAGCGCGCGCTACCGGTGGTCGGGGTCCTGGCCCTGCTGGCCGTCGTCTTCAGCTGGCTGCGCAGGCGCCGAAGGAACAGGTGATACGGCGGTCTCGGCCGGGCCCGCCGCCGTTGGGCCCCTCCTCCGGCGGGTTCGGCCGGGAAGAGCCGGGACCCCGCGGCTCGGTTCCGGTGCCCGCCGGGACCGGCAGGCGATGAGGACGGCGACGGCCGGGAGAGCCGTACCGGCCCCCGCAGCTCCCACGCCCCGATGCGTCCGCCGGTCCGCGCCGAATCGTGCCCCGGCCGCTCCCAGGGGCCGGGCCCGCTCTCGGCGCCGATAGCGGTCCCGGTGGCGCCCGCGGCGGCGGAGACGGGAACGGAACCCTCTCCGAAAGCGCCGCCGTGACCGGATCCGGCATTCGGCCGCTGACCCGTCGACACGGCCGCGCGCATGGGGCACGCTGGCTGCGAGGCCGCCCGAGCGAAAGGCAACCCCCATGCGCGGACACCTTCGTGCGGCTCTCCTCGCCGCCGCCACCGCCGCTCTCGCGGCCGCTCTCGCGGCCGCTCCGCTGACCGCTTCGGCCGACGACTCCTTCACACAGCGGCCCCCGGACTGCGAGCCGGGGAGCATCTGCGGCTACACCGGCTACGGCTTCACCGGCGAAACGATCCACCTGCCGGCGGGTGCGGGCTGCGTCACCCCCAAGGCCCCGCTGCGCTCGATCGCCAACACCTACGGCAGCCCCGGCATCCCCGCCGCGGCCCTGCTCTACTCGGGGCCCGGCTGCACGGGCTCCGTCATCGACAACGCGGGCCAGGAAGAGGCCATCCCCTACCTGATACCGGACGCCCAGAGCGTCATGCTCGCCTGGTGACGACCGCTCCGCCTCCCGTGGTCCGGGCGCGCGGCCTGCGCCCGGGCCACGGCCGCATCCGCGGAATCCCCGCCGCGCACTAGGATCGCCACGCGGATCGGTCGGCGAACGGAATGGACCCCATCGATGAGTGCGCAGTCCGGGGCCGGTGCGCCCCTTCCCCCAGAACTGCGGCCCCTGGACGACGCCGATCCACGGCGGATCGGCCCCTACACCGTCGTCGGCCGGCTCGGCGCCGGCGGGATGGGGACGGTCTTCGGCGCCCTCGACGACACCGGCGCATGCATCGCGGTCAAGGTCGTCCACGACAAGTACGCCCACGACGAGGCGTTCCGCGCGGCCTTCGCTCAAGAGGTCGCGCTGATGCGCCGCATCCAGGGCGTCTACGCGCTCGCCGTGCACGCGGCCGACACCGAGGCGGCCCGGCCGTGGGTGGCCACCGATTTCGTGCCGGGTGTCACGCTGCGCGCGCACGTGGAGCGCGATGGGCCGCTGGCTCCGGACGTGCTGTTCTCGTTCGCCGCCGGCACCGCTGAAGCGCTCACCGCCGTCCACGCGGCCGGGGTCGTGCACTGCGACGTCAAGCCGGGCAACGTGATGCTGACCCCGGACGGGCCGCGGCTTCTGGACTTCGGGATCGCGCGCCCGGCAAGCCGGAGCGCCGCCGGGCGCGCCGCCGGCCGGGCGTTCGGCTCCCCGGGGTGGGTGAGCCCGGAGCGCTACCGGGGCGCCGAGCCCGAACCGCCGGCCGACGTGTTCGCGTGGGGCTGCCTCGTCGCCTACGCGGCCACCGGACGTCCGCCGTTCGGCAGGGGCGGCGCCGACCTGCTGCGCCGCCGCGTTCTGGAGTCCGGGCCCGATCTCGACGGCGTACCGGGTGAACTGCGGCCGATCGTCGAAATGGCGGTCGCCCCCGATCCCGCGCAGCGCCCGACAGCGGAGAGCGTCTACCGCGGGCTGATCGACTTCGCCACGCCCGAAGACACCTCGCAGATGCAGACGCGGGACCTCGGCGGGCGGCTGCGCGGCATCGTCGCCCGCAGCTGGCCCCGCATCGACGTCAGCTGGCACGACCCCGCGCTGTGGGTGGCCGCCGCTCCCGTCGTCGCCGCGGCGGGCACGGGTCTGGCGGCGGGCTCGGCGCTCGCCGGCGCCGGCACGGCCGGCAGCGGCGCGGCGGCGGCCGGCGGTGCGGGCGCCGCCGCGGCGGGCAGCGCGGGTGCCGGGGGCGCCGTCACCGCCGCGGGCATCGCCGGCGGGACCAAGATCGCCGCCGTCGCGGCGTCGGCGGTCCTGGTCGTCGGCGGAGTCAGCGCCGGCGCCTACCTCGCCGCCCCGATGCTCGCCGATTCCGGCGCGCCCCAGCCGTCGCCGAGTCCGTCCCCCTCGCCGACGCTGGGCCCGCCCGCGGAGATCGTCGCCGGGATCGTCGAGAACCTGGAATCCGCGGACAGCTACCGCGCCGTCGAGTCCACGGTGTACAACGACGGGCTCCCCGGCACCTTCGAGTACGTCCACACGGCGGTGGGCGGCGAGCCGGTTTTCCAGACGGTGGAGATCGCGGGCACCCCCGACGACCCGGAGTTCGCCACGGACCGGATCTACCGCCCGGAGCTGCAGCGCCTGATCGAGCGCACGTGGACCGGCGGTGCGGGCGACAGCAGCGCGTCCCACACCGCCGTTCCGGGGCCCCTGGAGGAGGACACCGTCTCCCGGCACTCGCGCGACCCCGTGCTCGCACCGTTCACCGGCCTGGCCGACTCGATGGAGGCGACCGAGCGCACCGAAACCGATCTGGACGGGACGCCGTCCGTGCGCATCGCCGGGACGTTCGACCTTCCCGTCACCGGGGCCGCCGCGCAAAGTCCGCCGCGGGTCGGGTTCGAGCTGTGGACCGGCCTGGACGGCCTGCCGCTGCGGCTCGACTACGAGTACGCCCCCGAGGACGACCCCCTGGCCGGATTCACGCGGAGCTGGACCTACAGCGGATTCGGCGGGCTGGAGACCCGCCTCTGCGGCGCGATCGAGGGCGTCCCCCGCGTCGACCGCGCCCTGCTGGTGCCCACGGTCGGCGAGATCGCCTGCGGCGAGGCGCGCGCCGCGGTGGAGGAGTACCTGGCGATCCCCGATGAGCAGAAGGAGGGCACCGGCTACATCGCCGAGGTCAGCGGGGGCTGGACCTGCGGCCTGAGCACCACGGCGGAGGTGCTGGAGCGGCGCAGCGAGAACGCCGGGACCTGCTACGCCGGCGAACTGGGTGCCGCGGAGCGGGTCGACTTCCTCCGGCTGGACTGACGGGCGGCGCCGGCCCGGGCGGAACCGGCGCGGGTCCGCACTTTCGTAGGTGTCGGCCGAGCGGGCGGGGCGGCCAGACTCCTGGCGTGATCGAGTTCAACCGCATGTCCAAACGCTACGGCGGCACCCTCGCCGTGGACGGGCTGAGCGCCGTGGTCGGGCCCGGGCGCGTCACCGGGCTGCTGGGGCCCAACGGCGCCGGGAAGTCCACCGCGCTGCGCGTCCTGCTGGGGCTGGACCGCCCCACCTCCGGCTGTGCGCTGGTCGACGGCCGCCGCTACGCCGACCTCGCCGATCCGCTGCACACCGTGGGCGCCCACCTGGACGCCCGCTCCGTCCACCCGGGCCGTTCGGCGCGCGACCACCTGCTGGCGCTCGCGCGCAGCAACCGCATCGCCGCGCGCCGGGTCGGCGAGGTCCTCGAACAGGTCGGCCTCGCCGCGGTCGCCCGCCGCCGGATCGGGACCTATTCCCTGGGCATGGGCCAGCGCTTGGGCATCGCCGCCGCGCTGCTCGGCGATCCGGGGATCCTCGTCTTCGACGAACCGGTCAACGGCCTGGACACCGACGGCGTGCGGTGGATCCGCGGGCTCCTGCGCGGCCTCGCCGACGAGGGGCGCACCGTGCTGGTCTCCAGCCACCTGATGGCCGAGATGCACCAGACCGCCGACCACGTGGTCGTGCTCGGCAGGGGCCGCAAGCTGGCCGATTGCGCCACCGAGGAGCTTGCGGACCGGGCGGACGACACGGTGGTCCTGCGCTCGCCCGATCCCGACGCGGCGGAGCGGCTGCGCGCGGCGCTGCCCGCGGCCGCCGTCACCGCGGCGCGGCACGATCCGGGCGAGCTGCACGTGACCGGTGCCGACGAGCGGCAGGTCGGCGAGGCCGCACACGGGCGCGGGGTGGTCGTCCACCACCTCGCCCGGCGCCCGAGCACTCTGGAGGCCGGCTACCTCCGGCTCGTCGGCGACGACATCGAGTACGCGGGCCGCCCGAGCGCACCCGAGGGGAGCTGAACATGCTGCGCACCCTGCACAGCGAATGGGGCAAGACCTGGTCGGTGCGCGCCCCCTGGATCTGCCTGGCGGCGACGGTGGTGCTGGTCCTGGCCACGGCGTCGAGCCTGGCCAACGACTTCCTGCACGGCGCCTCCATCGGGGAGGTCCCCGAAGGCGCGACGATGCCGCTGATGGACGCGGTGGGCCCCGCGCTGCTTCTCGGCCAGGTCGGCTTCGCGGCCTTCGCGATGCTGCTCGTCACCTCCGAGTACTCCACCGGGGAGATCCGCTCCACGCTGCGGGCCCGCCCCGATCGCGGCACGGTGGTCGCCGCCAAGGGCGCGATCGCCGCCGCCTCCGGAGCCGCGGTCGGCGCGGTATCGGGAGCCGGCGCCGCGCTGGTGGCGCGGCTGGTCCTCGGCGACGCCCTCGCGGAACCGCCGGCCCCCTACCTGGAGGTCGCGCTGCGCTCCGCGGCCCTGCTGGCGGTCGCCGGCGTCCTCGTCGTCGCCGTCGGCACTCTGCTCCGCAGCGCCGCGGCGACCCTGTCGGCGGCGTTCGTCCTGCTCCTGGGCACGCTCGTGCTTCCCGCGGGCGCGAGCCGGTGGTTCCCCGGCGAGGCCGCGTCGACGCTCCTCTCGGGCGACGGCGATCCCTACACCGCTCCGGTCGGCCTGCTGGTGGTGGCGGCATGGGCTGCGGTCCTGCTCGGCCTGGCCCTGTGGACGATCCAGCGCCGCGACGCATGAGGCGGCCTACGATGATGTCCATGCGTGTGCGGGACGGTTTCCTCCCGTGGGCCGCCGCCGTCCTGGCGGCGGCCGAACTGGCCCTGCTAGGCGGGTGGCTGGCCACCGGGGCCGCCGTACTGGCCCTGCTGGTCCAGACTCTGCTGGTCGCGGGCGCGGTGCTCGCCGTCGTGTGGGACCGCTACCTGCGCATACGGCGCCGCCAGTGGGCCGAGTACGCCCGCAGCGAGCGGATGCGCGAGCGCGCCCGGCTCGCCGAGGACCTGCACGACCTCATCGGCCACGAGCTCAGCCTGCTCGCCATCCGGGCCGGGGCCGTCCAGGTGCACAGCAGCGGCGCGGAGGCCGAGGAGGCGGCCGCGCTGCGGGCCGACGCGCAGCGGGCGGTCCTCCAGCTCCGCCAGACCGTCGTGCTCCTGGGCGACGACCGCACGGCCGCCTCCGCTTCCCCGCCCGCCGCGGCCGATATCCCGGCCCTGGTCGCGCGGGCGCGCGGCGCCGGGCTGGAGGTCGAACTGCACGGCGACTCCGATGCCGGCCTTCCGGCACCGGTCCGCCTGACCGCCCACCGCGTCGTCCAGGAGGGCCTGACCAACGCCCTGCGGCACGCGCCCCAGACGCGGGCCGAGGTGCGGATCCGCGTCCGCGGCGACCGCGCCGAGATCGCCGTCTCCGCCGGTGCGGGCGGCGACGGCGGCGACGGCGGCGCCCCCGGAGGCGGCGGCACCGGGCTGGCGGGGCTCCGGCGCCGGGTCGAGGCGATCGGCGGCGCCTTCGAGGCCGGCGACCGCGACGGCCGGCACCTGGTCCGCGCCGAACTCCCGCTGGGGGAGCCGGCCACCGCCGCGCCCGGAGCCGGAGACGAGCCCGGTCCGCGGCCCCGCCCCCTGGCCGCCACGCTGCGCTGGGCGCTGCTGCCCACCCTGGTGATGGCTGTACTCACAGCGGGCTTCCACCTGTGGGCGACCCACGGCAGCACCCTGGAGACCGCCGACTTCCAGCGCATCTCGCCGGGGCAGCCCTACGACCGGGTGCGGCCGCTGCTGCCGGCGCGCGAGGCTCCGATGCGGTTCGCGGTCGGCGTTCCCGAACCGCCCGGAGCGCGGTGCGTGCACTTCACCGACGGCAACTTCCCGCTGGGATTGGCCAGTTTCCGGATCTGCCACGACGGCGCCTCGGTGGTCGAGATCACCGACCTGCGCAGGGTGCCGCTGTGGTGACCCCGGCGCCGGTGCGGGTCCTCCTCGCCGACGACGAGCCCGGCGTGCGCGCGGGGCTGCGCACCGTCCTCGCGGCCGATCCCGGCATCGAGGTGGCCGCGGAGGCCGCCGACGGCCGCGAGGTCCTCGGCCTCCTCGCTCGCCACCGGATCGGCGTGGTCCTGCTGGACATCCGCATGCCCGTGCTCGACGGGCTCGCGGCCCTGGCCGAGCTGCGGCGCCGCGATCCCGCCCAGCGCGTGGTGATCCTGACGACCTACGGCGAGCGGGACTACGTCCTGCGCGCCGTCGCCTTGGACGCCAACGGCTTCCTGCTCAAGTCCGGCGACCCCTACGAGCTGCTGCAGGGCGTCCGCGCCGTCGCCGCCGGAGGCACCTGCCTGTCGCCCAGCGTGGCCGCGATGGTGGTCTCCGACCTCCGCAGCAGGCAGCACGACGACGCGGACCGGGAGTCGGCGCAGGGCAGGCTGGCGGGCCTCCCCCCGCGCGAGCAGGCGGTCCTGCGGGGGATCGCCGCCGGACGGTCCAACGCCGAGATCGCCGGCGACCTGCGGGTGACCGAGACGACGGTCAAGGGCTACACCACGGCGCTGTTCGCGCGCCTGGGTGTGCGCAACAGGGTCGAGGCGGCACTCGCCGCCTGGCAGGCCGGCTGGCGCGAGCGGTAGGCGCCGCGGTTCCCGCATGCCCCGCCGGTGACCGCGCTCCGCCCGCCGCCTCGGATCCTGCCGCCGGTTCCGGCCCGATTCCGCATCCGCCCGCGTCCCCCCGCGCGATTCACCGCAGGCCCGAACGCGCACGTGAGCGGCGCTTGCCGGCTCCGCCGCCGACTGCGGCGCCGTCTGCGGCGGGGTAGGGGCGATCACGGAACCGGGGGCCGGGGTCGCCGAGCGTGTGCGTTAGCGAATACGCTGCCCCGGAGGGAATCCCCGGTGCTCCCCTCGTAGCCGCCGGCGGGCGGATCGGCCGCCGGAACAGCCGCACCCCCTGCGCGATCACCTGCGCGCGGATCCTCAGCCGGCGGCGGCACCGGACTCCCCCACGGCCCGAGCACCGCCTGCGGCGGTGCCGCGGTACCGCTCCCCCTGCCCTCGTGGAGCCGCGTCTCCGCGCGGGCCACCGCACCCCACCCCCGATGCGGGTTCCCGCCGCCGCGGCGAGCAGCACGCGGTCCATGCCGGCGGCGCCGGGCAACCCCGCAGCAGGCCGCACGCCGGTCTGTGAGCAGAAAGAAGCAGAGCATGAGCGCGCAGTCCGAGCCCGGTGACGTGCCCGATTCCCCGCACCCGCGACAGCCGGCCGCCGACGACCCCGGGGCGATCGGCCCCTACACCCTCGCGGGCCGACTGGCCGAGGACGAGACCGGCGTCCTCTACGAGGCGCTCGACGCCCACGGCGCCCCCGTCGCCGTACGCGTGGCCGGGGAGCGCACCGCCGCCGACTCATGGTTCCGCTCCTCCTTCACCCGCCGGCTCGCGGCCCTGCGCAACGTGGCGGGCGTCTGCGCCACGCCCGTCCTGGCCGCCGACTCCGACGCCGAGAGACCGTGGATCGCCACGGGCTTTCCTTCGGGGCCGACGCTGCGCTCCCGGGTCGAGCTCCACGGGCCGCTGCCGCACGAGGCCCTCTTCGCGCTGGCCGCCGGCACGGCCGAGGCGCTCGCGGCCGTCGAACCGACGGGGCTGGCGTATGGCACCATCTCGCCCGACGACGTCGTCCTGGCGCCCGACGGGCCGCGGATCCTGGGCCTGGACGCCGTCGGCGGTGCGGGCGGATCGGCCTTCGCCCCGGCCCCGCGGCCTGCCGCTGCCACCGAGTGGGCGAGCCCCGAGGCCGCCGACGGCGCGGAGCCGGCCGCGCCCGGCGACGTGTTCTCGTGGGGCTGCCTCGTCGCCTACGCGGCGACGGGGCGGCACCCCTTCGCGACCGGTGGCGCATCCACCACCGCCGAGATGCGCCGCCGCGCCCGCGAGACCGGTCCCGATCTCGACGGCATCCCCACCGAACTGGTCCCGCTGGTGAAGCTGGCCCTGGCTCCCGAGCCCGGCGCCCGGCCGACCGCCGAGAGCGCCTACCGGGGGCTGGTGGCCTTCGCCTCCACCGACGACACCTCCCAGGTCCCCACCCGCGACCTCGCCGATCGGCTGCGCGCGATCCTCGCGACCGGCTGGGACGGCGTCGGCTCCGAGCGCGGCGGAGACGCCGACCCCGCCGCGCGGCAGGAGGCGCCCGCCGACGCTCCGGCCCACCCAGGCGGTTCCGGCGGCGCGCCGGAGGGCGACCGCCCCGCGGGCGCGCCCGCCACCGCGCCGGCGGGGGCGCGGGCGACCGCGGTGGTGACGGCGGCGAGTATGGCCGCGGTGATCGTCATCGGCGCCGGGAGCTTCGTCGCCGCCGCCTCCTTCGTCGGCGAGCCGCAGGCGGCGCCGAGCGAGTCGCCCACGTCCCCCTTCGGTTCGGCCAAGCAGGAGATCGCCCGCGCCGTGGGAGCCCTGAAGGACGCCCCGACCTACCGGGCGGTCGAGGACCTCTCCGGCGGCGGCCCCCGGATCCCGGTGCGCAGGGAGTACGTGAAGGCCAATCTGGACGGGCAGCGGCACTACATGGCCGTCACCCTCATGGGCGACACCGAGGACCCCGCTCCGGGAAGCAGCGACTGGATCTACCGGCCGGCGCACGGGGACATCTCCCGCGACCGCATGATCTACCGCGAGTACGGGGGCGGTGTCGAAGGCGAATACAGCTTGCACCACCTGTCGACCGAATACGCCGACACGGTCACCGACCCCGCCGCGGTGCAGGCCCCTCTCGATCAGCTCCACACGTCGATGCGGGTGGACCAGCGGATCGAGGGGAACCTGAACGGGACCGACGCGCTGCACGTCAGCGGCTCCTTCGACTACCTGCCCAACGCCTACCTCCACGAGTTCGGCGAGGCGCAGGAGCAGGAACCGGTCTCCGCCCCCTTCGACATCTGGACGGCCGCCGACGGCCGCCCCCTCCGGTTCTCCTACACGGTCGGGGGGATCGAGCACACCTGGGAGTACTCCGGCTTCGAGGGCCTCGACAACCGCGTCTGCGGCACCGCGGACGTCGGAGCGGAGGCGCGGCGCGCCTTTCTGGTGCCGACCCGCGCCGACATGGCCTGCTCCGAGGTCCGCCCCGTGGTGGAGGAGTTCATCGCGATCCCCGAAGCCGAACTCCGGTTGGCGGGCCATGTCGCCGAGGTCGGGGAATGGACGTGCCGCATGCCGCCCGTCGTGGCGGACGAGTGGTCGGACCCGGCGTACCGCGTCGTCCTCGGCGCCTGCTACCGCGGCGCCGTCGGCGCGCCGGAGCGCGTGGACATCGTGCGGCTGAAGTGAGGCCGGGGGCGGAACCGGATCGGGCGCTCCGCCCCGATGCATGTCCGCCGGAGGATCAGCGCGCGGCTTCGCCGGCCCGCGGCCATCGTCCCCGGACGCATTCTCCGGCGAAGGCTCGCGGGTCGCCGGCGCTCGGTCCTACGCGCTGCGGGCCTCCTCGCCCTCGGCGGCGCCCCACTGCGCTCCTCCCGCACCCGCGCGGCGGGCGATGCGGCCGCCGCGGTCCACGGGGACGACCAGCGGAGTGCCCGTCTCGGGGTCGGGGATGACGCGCACCGGCATGCCGAACACCTCCTCCACCAGCTCCTCGGTGACGATGTCGGCGGGGTCGCCCTCCGCGGCGACCCGGCCGTCCTTCATCGCGATGAGATGGGTGGCGTACCGGCAGGCGTGGTTGAGGTCGTGCAGCACCGCGACCAGCGTGTAGGCCCGATCGTGGTGCAGTTCGGCGCACAGGTCGAGCACGTCCATCTGGTGGGCGATGTCCAGGTAGGTCGTGGGCTCGTCGAGGAGCAGCAGCGGGGTCTGCTGGGCCAGCACCATGGCCAGCCACACCCGCTGACGCTGCCCGCCCGACAGCTCGTCGACCATGCGCCCGGCCAGATCCAGGACCCCCGTCGCCTCCATGGCCTCGTTGATGACCTTCTCGTCGGCGCGCGACCACTGCTTGAGGAACTTCTGGTGCGGATAGCGCCCGCGCGCGACCAGGTCGGCGACGGTGATCCCGTCGGGGGCGATGGAGGACTGCGGCAGCAGCCCCAGGCGCCGCGCGACCTCCTTGGAGGGGTAGGAGCCGATCAGCCGCCCGTCCAGGTGCACCGCGCCGGTGCTGGGCTTGAGCATCCGCGACAGCGCGCGCAGCAGAGTCGACTTGCCGCAGGCGTTGGGCCCGACGATCACCGTGAAGGAGTTGTCCGGAATGGTGATCTGCAGGTCGCGGGAGACCACGCTCTGGTCGTAGGCCAGGGTGAGGTCCTCTCCCCACAGCCGGGACGGTTCGGGCATCGTGTCTCCTTGGTGCGTCGCGTAGCCGGAATCAGGCATGTCCGGTGCGCCATTCCCGGTATAGCACCCAGACCAGGTAGCTCCCGCCGATGACCGCGGTGACCACGCCCACCGGAAGCTGGGTTGGCGCGAGCGCGTGCTGGGCGGCCAGGTCGGCCGCCGCAAGCAGCAGGGCGCCCATGAGGGCGGCGCCGAACAGCGCGGTGCCGTCGGTGCGGGCCAGGCGGCGGACGAGTTGGGGCGCGGCCAGGGCGATGAAGGCGATGGGGCCCGAGACGGCGATGGCCGCACCGGTCAGCGCGCTCGCCGCGAGCATGGCCGTGACCTGGGTGCCTTGGACGGGCACGCCCAGGCCGCGCGCCGCCTGCTCGCCCATCTCCATCAGGCGCAGCCGCGGCCCCAGGGCGAGGATGACCGGCAGGAGCACGGCCATGGCGCTCGCCACCGCGATCACCTCGCCCCAGCCGCTCGCGTTGAGGCTGCCGATCATCCAGATGTGGGCGGTCATCGCCTCGGTGAGCTCGGCCCGGGTGATCAGGTAGTCGCGCACCGCCAGCAGCAGCGCGTTGATGCCGATCCCGACCAGGACGAGCCGGTAGCCCTGCACGCCCTGCTTGAGCGCGAGCAGGTAGACGAGCACGGCGGTGGCGACGCCCCCGACCATGGCGCCGATGGAGACCTGCACCATGCTGCCGCCGAGCACGAGGATGACCGCGACCGCGCCGGTGGAGGCCCCGCCGGTGAACCCGATGATGTCGGGGCTGCCCAGCGGGTTGCGCGAGATGCTCTGGAACACGCCGCCGGCGACGCCCAGGCCCGCGCCCACGAGCACCGCCACCCAGGCGCGCGGCAGCCGGACGTCGCGGACGAAGAACAGGTCGAGCCGCTCGCCCTGGCCGGCCAGCGCCCACAGCACGCGCGGCAGCGGGATCGTGTACTCGCCCACCGACAGCGACACGGCGAAGACCGCGGCCGTGGCGGCGAGCAGCGCGCCGTAGACGGCGGCCGTCCGCGGGCGCACCGCGAAGCTGAGGCGGCCGCCCGCCAGGCGCAGGACGCGGGCCGAGCGGGTGCCGCGCCCGCCGCCGGGCGCGGGAGCGCCCGCGGCCGGCGCGCCGGGACTCGTGCCGGAGCGCGCGGGGGTGAGCGTCATAGCTGGGCCATCCTTCTCCGCCGCACGAGGAAGATGAACACGGGAGCGCCGATCAGCGCGGTGACGATGCCGACCTCCAGCTCCCCGCCGGATGTGATGACGCGACCCGCGGTGTCGGCCAGCGTCAGCAGCACCGCCCCGATGGCGGCGGAGTAGGGCAGCACCCACCGCTGGTCGGGACCGGTGAACGTGCGCGCGAGGTGGGGCACGATCAGGCCGACGAACCAGATGGGGCCGGCCGCGGCGGTGGCGCCGCCGCACAGCAGCACGATCGCCAGCGCCACCAGCGCGCGGGTGCGGTTGACGCGGGCGCCGAGGGCCGCGGCGAGGTCCTCGCCCAGGGCGACGGCGTTCAGCGCGGGGCCCAGCGTCACGGCCAGCAGGATGCCGGCGGTGAGGAAGGGCCAGATGCGCAGGAAGATCTCCAGGTCGCGGCCGACGAGGGAGCCGACCTGCCAGAAGCGGATCTGGTCGAAGACGAACTCGTCGAGGACGGTGATGCCGTAGACGAAGCCCTGCAGGACCGCGGCCAGCGCGGTACCGGCCAGCGCCAGGCGCACCGGTGTGGCGCCGCTGCGGCCGCGCGAGCCCAGCGCGTAGACGAGCACGGCGGCGATCGCGGCGCCGATGAACCCGAACCAGACGTAGGCGCTGGGGCCCGTCATGCCGAAGACGAAGATCGCGGTGACCACCGCGGCGGCGGCGCCGGAGTTGATGCCGAGGATGCCGGGCTCGGCGATGGGGTTGCGGGTGAGGGCCTGCATGAGCGCTCCGGCCAGGCCGAGCGCCGCGCCGACGAAGACGCCGAGCACGGTGCGCGGCATGCGCAGTTCCCACACGACGCTGGAGTTGTAGCTGCCGTCGGGGTTGAGCAGCGCGTCGACCACGGTGCCAAGCGGGATGGCCTTGGCCCCGACGGCGATGCTGAGCACCGCGCACCCGGCCAGCAGGGCGAGCAGCACGACCAGGCCGGCGCTGCGCAGGGCGTGGGTGCGCGCGGTGGCACTGGTGCGGTGATCGAGCTCCTGGGCGGCGACCGCGGAGTCGGCGGTGTCGGCGTCCTCCCCGAGCAGCGCGGGGGCGGAGGGCCGTTCCAGGCTCATCGCGCTCCACCGGCGGGGGCGGCCGTGCGGCGCGTGTGCAGGGGCGGCACTGTTCCTCCGGTCGGGTCCGCGAATCCACTCAAACTTAGTAAAGGCTAACCTATCCCCCGTTCGGGTGGAAGTGGGCCCCGGACCGCCGACCGTGGGGCCGTGTCACCGCCGGATCCAGGGAGCGCCCAGCCGAGGCGGCTCGAAAGCGCGGACCGGCGGCGGCTCGCCCTCGTAGCGGGCCACCTCGACCAGGACGTGCTGGCCGGTGGTGCCCTGGCTCAGCGCCGAGGAGCCGGTGTCGGCGGTGAGCACGTTGGGGTTGCCGTGGACGCAGGTCGCCTCGGACGAGGACGGGTCGTACCAGGCGCCGGTGGAGAGCTGCACGACGTCGGGCCGCACGGCGGTGCTGGTCTCCACGCCCGCCAGCAGGCTGCCGCGGTCGTTGCGCACCCGGACGACGTCGCCGTCGGCGATGCCGCGCGCCCGCGCGTCGTCGGGGTGCATGCGCAGCCGCGCCCGGTCGGCGACCTTCTGCGAACGGCTGTAGGCGCCCATGTCCTGCTGGCTGTGCAGCCTGCCGCGCGGCTGGTTGGCGATGAGCAGCAGCGGCCACCGGCGCGCCCGCTCGCCTCCGATGCGCTCGGGACCGGGCAGCCACGCCGGGTGGCCGGGGCAGTCGTCGTAGCCGAAGGAGGCGATGGTCTGCGAGTACAGTTCGATCCGGCCGCTGGGCGTGCCGAGCGGGTGGGCGCCGGGGTCGGCGCGGAAGTCGCCGAAGAGGGTGGTGTCCTCGACGCGGTCGGGGATGTCCACGCCGCCGGCGGCCCAGAAGGCGTCGAAGTCGGGCAGCGGGGTGCGGTACCGGTTGCGCCACTGCCGGTACATGTGCCGCAGCCATTGGGCCGAGGTGCGGCCCTCGGTGAACTCCCCGCGCACGCCCAGGCGCTCGGCCAGGTCGGCGTAGACGTCGTACTCGTCGCGGGCGGAACCGTGGGCGGGGACCGCGCGCGGCATGGCGCGCACCCGCAGGTCGCCCTGGCTGGCGCCGATGTCGTCGCGCTCCAGCGAGGTGGTGGAGGGCAGCACGATGTCGGCGTGCCGGGCCGTGGCCGTCCAGTGGGTCTCGACGACCAGCACGGTCTCGGGCCGGGAGAAGGCGCGCGTCAGCCGGGCGAGGTCCTGATGGTGGTGGAAGGGGTTGCCGCCGGACCAGGCGACCAGGCGGATGTCGGGGTAGGCGTGGCGCCGGCCGTTGTAGTCGTAGGGTTCGCCGGGGTTCAGCAGCATGTCGGCGACCCGGGCGACGGGGATGGCGGAGTCCACCGGGTTGATCCCCTGGGGGAAGCGCGGCAGCCCCGAGGGGGTGGACCCGCCCGCGTAGTTGCCCGTGGACCCGTAGCCGGTGGCGAACCCGCCGCCGGGCAGCCCGATCTGGCCCAGGCACGCGGCCAGGGCCACCCCGCCCCACAGCGGCTGCTCGCCGAAGCGGGTGCGCTGCACCGACCAGCCGACGTTGACCAGCGTGCGCCCGCCGGCCATGCGCCGGGCGAGGTCGCGCAGCGTCGCGGCGGGCAGGCGGCACAGGCCCTCGGCCCATTCCGGGGTCTTGGCGACGCCGTCGTGCTCGCCCCGCACGTAGCGGCGCAGGACGTCGGCGCCGACCGTGTAGCGGTCGAGGAAGTCGAAGTCGGCCAGTCCCTCGTCGAACAGGGTGTGGATGAGGGCGAGCTGGATCGCGGTGTCGGTGCCGGGGTCGGCCGGCAGCCATTGGGCGCCCATCTCGTCGACGGTGTCGTCGCGCAGCGGACTGATGGAAACCGTCTGCACGCCCTTCTCGGCGGCGGCGCGCATGCCCGCGGCTGCGCTCTGGCGCGCCCGCCCGCCCGAGGTGTTCCAGGTGTTGGACAGCCGCAACCCGCCGAAGGTGACGATCAGGTCGGTGTGGCGGGCGACGGCATCCCAGGTGGGTGCGCGTTCGAGCAGGTCGGCGGTGCCGCCCAGGCCCATCACGTGGGGCAGCAGGACCTCGACGCAGGCGTGGCTGTAGGTGTTGCGGGAGCGGGTGTAGCCGCCGATGGTGTTGAGGAACCGGTGGATCTGGCTCTGGGAGTGGTGGAACCGGCCGGCGCTGGCCCAGCCGTAGGAGCCCCCGTAAATGGCGGCGTTGCCGTGCTCGCTGCGGACGCGGTCGAACTCCGCGGCGAGGAGGTCCAGCACCGTGTCCCAGTCCAGCTCCACGTATTCGTCGCCGGGGGCGCCGCGCAGGCTGTCGGAGCCGGGACCGTTCTCCAGCCAGCGCCGCCGCACCGCCGGGGCGGCGACGCGGGTGGCGTGGTGCTGGGCGTCGGGCACGTTGCCGCTGAGCGGCGCGGCGTCGGGGTCGTCGGCACGCACGCCCACGACGCGCCCGCCCGACACCAGGACGTCGTAGGCGCCCCAGTGCGAGCTGGTGGAGACGCCGACCGCCTGCTCGCCGTGCCCGTCCATCGTCGCCCTCCCTCACCGGCCGCGGCGCCCCGCCCGTCGCGCCGCGGCTCTGCGTTCAATCGTGTCCGTTTCGCACTCTATGCACTGTTTGACGGATCCCCGGCCGTTCGAGTGCACCGGCTTTCCGCAGGTCTTCAACGATCCGAGGGTGCGCGGTCTTCCCCGCCGGGGGCGTGGTAAGCCGACGTCACCGTTGGTCCGTGTATAAGAACGGCGGGGCGCCGCTTTCCAGGAACCCACAGGGCACCACCCGGGGCGGCCACCATCGGGGCTGCGGCAATGGGGCTGGATTGCGCGAAGCGCTGTGCGCCAGCTTGCCGCCGAGCGCACGCGGTTCTTTCGAGGTGGAGCCGCACCACCGGTGGCGGGCCTCCAGTGCAAAGGTGCGCCGTGCGCTCGGCGGCAAGCTGCGACCGCGCTACGCGAAGCGCGCCCATTGCCGCAGCCTCCTGTGGTGACCGGCTTCTTAACCCCGGACATGGGGCAGCGGTGGGCGACACGGGGAGAGCACGCGACGCGCAGCGTCACCGTCGGGGCGGCGGGGGGTGACGGGTGGACGTTTGCAAAGATGGCCCGCGGTGATCCTCGCAGCTCGCCGCTGCCGCGGGCCCAAGGAGCGCCGTCGTCCGGTCGAGGTAGGGGAGGTTGTATGAGTGCGGTGGCATCCCGGTCGCGCCGCTCGGTGCTGGCCGTGCCGGCGTCCAATCCGCGGTTCATCGAGAAGGCGCGCGGCCTGGAGGTCGACGCCTTCTTCCTGGACCTGGAGGACGCCGTGGCCCCGGCCGAGAAGGCGGCGGCCCGAGCCGGCGCCGTCGCCGCGCTCAACGCCGGCGGCTGGGGCGCCAAGGTGCGCACGGTGCGGGTGAACGACCTGGAGACCCCCTGGACCTACCGCGACGTCATCGAGGTCGTGGAAGGCGCCGGCGCCGAGCTGGACTGCCTGGTACTGCCCAAGGTCACCGGTCCCGACCAGGTGCGCTGGTTGGACACGCTGCTCACCCAGATAGAGGCCGCCAACGGGCTCCAACCCGGCCGGATCGGGATCGAGGCCCAGATCGAGGATGCCCGCGGCGCCACGCGCGCCGACGAGATCGCGGCGGCCTCGCCGCGCCTGGAGAGCCTGGTCTACGGGCCCGCCGACTTCATGGCGTCGGTCAACATGCGCACCCTGGTGGTCGGCGAGCAGCCGCCGGGCTACGACGCGGGCGACGCCTACCACTACATCCTGATGCGGATCCTGCTGGCCGCACGCGCCAACGGCCTTCAGGCGATCGACGGCCCCTACCTGCAGATCCGCGACGTCGACGCGTTCCGCCGCTCGGCGGGGCGCACGGCCGCCCTCGGCTTCGACGGCAAGTGGGTGCTGCACCCGCTCCAGGTGGAGGCCGCCAACGAGGTCTACACGCCCAGCCAGGAGGACTACGACCACGCCGAGCGGATTCTGGAGGCCTACGAGCACGCCACGACGGTGGAGCGGCGGGGCGCGGTCATGCTCGGCGAGGAGATGCTGGACGAGGCGTCGCGCAAGATGGCCCTGGCCGTGGCGGGCAAGGGCCGGGCGGCCGGGCTGCGGCGCAGTCCCGGGTCCGGAGCCGGGGGCTGACGGCTACGTCCTGTTTAAGACAGCCGGTCACCACAGCGGCTGCGGCAATGGGGCTGAGATGCGCGAATCCCACCCGTCACCCGCCACCGCCCCTAACGGAGGCGCTGACGCGCCACGAGCTCATCGTGCCCGTCACCCGCCACCGCCCCAACGGAGGCGCTGCGCGCCACGTACCTGTTCAGAGCCGGCTTGCCGCCGAGCGCACGGCGCACCCTTGCACCGGAGGCCCGCCACCGGTGGTGCGGCTCCACCGGGGAAGAACTGCGTGCGCTCGGCGGCAAGCTGCGTCCGCGCTTCGCGAACCGCGCCCATTGCCGCAACAACGATGGTGGCCGCCCCGGGGCTTCCCGGTGGGTTCCTACGGCGCCCGCCGCTCTTAAACACGGCCCGGCAGATTCGCCCGTTCCCCTCCCGCATCGGCCGTTCTCGCGGTAAATTGTTTGTCTAAGTCAAACATTCCTGCTCCGAGCGCAGGTCGGGGGGCGCCCGGAGCGGCACGGCCGTGGGGGACACCATGAGCACGCCCGAATCCGCCAGCCGCATCCCGCCCGAAGACGTCTCCGCCATCCGCGCGTTCAACCGCTTCTTCACCCGCCGCGTCGGGGTCCTCAAACCCGGCCTGCTCGACTCGCCCTGGTCGCTGACCGAGGTCCGCATCCTGTACGAACTGCGGCACCGCGCCTCCGTGCGGGCGCTGGACCTGCGCCGCGAACTGGACATGGACGCCGGGCAGCTCAGCCGCGTGCTGAGCCGGCTCCAGCGCAACGGGCTCATCGGCCGCTCCCCCTCTCCCGAGGACGGGCGCAGGCAGATCGTGGAGCTGACCGAGGAGGGCCGGCGGGCGGCGCAGACGCTGGACGACCGTGCGAACGAACAGGTCACGGCCCTCGTCTCGCACCTCTCCGCCGCCGAGCGGAGCCGGCTCATCGACGCCATGGCCACCGTGCGCCGGCTCTTCGACGCTCCGGAGGCGCGCGCCGCCGACGGTCAGGAGGCGGCGCCGGCGGCGACCGCTCCGCCGCCCGGCCCGGTACTGCGCGAACCCCGTCCCGGCGACCTGGGCTGGGTCGTCGAGCGCCACGGCGCACTCTACGCGGCCGAGTACGGCTGGGACTCCGCGTTCGAGGCGTGGGTGGCGCGCCTGGTCGCCGACTACGGGCTGCCGAGCGACCGGCCCGGCCAGGCGCTTTGGATCGCCGAGGCCGATGGTGCCCGCGCAGGATGCATCGCCTGCTCCCGCGAGGACGAGCGGACCGCGCGGCTGCGGCTGTTCCTGGTCGAGCCCGGCGCGCGCGGCCGCGGCGTCGGCACGGCGCTGATCGAGCGGTGCCTGGACTTCGCCCGCTCGGCCGGCTACCGCGCCATGGTGCTGTCCACCTACTCCGTGCTGGCCGACGCGCGCCGCCTCTACCAGGCCGCGGGGTTCCGCCTGGTCTCCTCGGAGCCGGAGCGGGCCTTCGGCCGGGACCTCACCGCACAGGTGTGGGAGACGGACCTGTAAAGGCACGGCGATGCGCGCGGGGCGCCCAACGCGCAGGCGAGGGAACGGCCGCGTGGCGCCGCCCGTCGGAGTGGGTAGCGGCACCGCTCACAGTCGCATACGACAAGGAGGCCGACGCCGATGAAGTGGAACGCATCCGCCCTCTCGGGGCTGGTTCTGGGAGTGGCGGTCGGCGTCGCACTGGGCGTCTCCATGGACAACATCGCCGCGGGTGTGGGGATCGGCATCGGTATCGGCATCGCCTTCGGTCTCGCCTTCCAGCAGGCCGGCAAGGGCGGTGGCGGGGGCTCCGACTCCCCGAGAAACGGCCGCGAAACCGGCGGCCGCGACGACGGCTGAGAATCCGCGGCTTGGTAACGCAGACGCCCACCAACGATGAAAAGGCGGCGACCTCGGCAGTGAAGCAGCAGCTCGCGGGCGTACTGATCGCTTCGGTCTTCGGCACCGTGTTCGTATTCGTCAACGCCGGCGACCCGATGCCCGCGGAGCTGGTGCCGGCCGCTCGCATCGCGGCGGTGGCCGCCCTGGCGGCGACGGCGGTGCTGGGCCTCCTGGCCGCTCGAAGCACCGCGCCCGCCGGCGCCTCGACCGCTCCGAAGCCGAACCGCCCCGGGACAAGCCGGCGGCCGCCCATGTTCGGCCGGGGGTTTCTGGGCGTCGTCCTGACCGAGGCGGTGCTGATCATCGGCGGGCTCCGCGCCATCCGCGTGTTCGACGCGCCCGTCGAGACCAACGTCGCCTGGATCGCGATCGTCGTGGGCCTGCACTTCATCGTGCTGGCACGGGTCTGGAAGGACGCGCGCATCCTCGTTCCCGGCGCGGTGCTGACGCTCCTGGGCGTCGCGGGCTTCGCCCTGGCCGCCGTCTCCCTGGTGCCACTCATCCCCCTGGTCAGCGGCGTGCTCTCCGGCGTGACCCTGCTGGTCTGCGGAGTGGTCGCCACGGCCGCGATGTGGGCGGCGGCACGCCGGTCCTGAGCCCCCGAGGAGGGAAGGCGGCGTCTCAAAGCGCCCCGCACACCCGCGGGAACACCCCACGCCGTTTCGACCCGCCTCCGGTTCTCTTACCAGCGGCTAACCCGCGTGGGCCACCATGGGGACCATGAGCCGACCCAGCAGCGTCCTCATCGCCGACGACGACCGGGCCATCCGCGACTCCCTGGATCGGGCCCTGCGCCTGGAGGGCTATGAGGTGCGCACCGCGGCCGACGGCGTCGAAGCGCTGGCCGAGGTGCACAGCGAGCCGGTGGACCTGCTGGTGCTCGACGTGATGATGCCCGGCGTCGACGGGCTGGGCGTCTGCCGGGTCCTGCGCAAGGAGGGCGACCGCACGCCGATCCTGATGCTGACGGCCCGGGTGGAGACCTCCGACCGGGTGGCCGGCCTCGACGCGGGCGCCGACGACTACCTGCCCAAGCCCTTCGAGCTGGAGGAGCTGCTCGCGCGGCTGCGGGCGCTGCTGCGCCGCGCGGCCCCCACCGACGAGAACGGCGTCGCCGAACCGCCGCTGCAGGTGGGCGACCTGCGGCTGGACCCCGGTTCGCGCCGGGTGTGGCGCAGCGGGCAGGAGGTCGAGCTGTCCAAGACGGAGTTCGACCTGCTGGAGCTGCTCATGCGCAACGCCGGGATCGTCCTGGACCACTCGACCATCTACGACCGCATCTGGGGTTACGACTTCGGCCCCGAGTCGAAGAACCTCGCGGTCTACATCAGCTATCTGCGCCGCAAGCTGGAGCCGCAGGGGACGCCGCAGCTCATCCATACGGTGCGGGGCGTGGGCTACACCGTCCGCCCGCAGGGGGCGAGGTGAGCCGGTGATGCCCGACGCCCTCTCCCGGCTGCGGGGCCGCATCCCCCCGATGCGCGACTGGCGGCTGGGTACCCGGTTCGCCGTGTCGTTCGCGCTGGTGGCGGCCGTGGTGATCGCGCTGGTGGGCTCCCTCGCCTACAACACGGCGGCGTTCCTCATCCGCGCCGACGAGCAGCAGGAGTTCGAGACCACGGTGCAGAGCCTCGTGCAGGACCTGCGCGGCCCGCCCCTGGATCCGTTCGACGGTGACGGCACACCGGCGGTGCTGCACTCGGAGTCGTTCACCTTCCAGCTCATCTCCCCCGACGGCGGGGTGCAGGTGCAGGTGCGCGGCGGGGAGCGGGTCCGCCTGCTGCCGGTCACCCCCGAGGACCACGAGATCGCGGCGGCGCAGGAGGCCGGCGTGGTGCACACCCGCCAGGACAGCGCCGAGGGCGAGGAGTACCGCATCGCCACGGTGTCCTTCGGGAGTGGCGGCGGCGCGATCCAGGTCGGCCAGCGGCTCTCCCCCACCGAGGACATGCTGGACCGGCTCGCCACCCAGTTGCTGGGCGTCGGGGTGGCGGTGCTCATCGGCGCGGGGGCGGCCGGCTGGCTGATCGGCCGGCGCGTCACCGGGCGCCTGGTCCGGCTGACCGAGGCGGCCGAGTACGTCAGCACCACCGGTCGGCTGGACTATCCGGTGCCCGGCGGCGGCTGGAGCGGCCCGCAGCACTCGGGCGACGAGGTCAACCGGCTGGGCAGCGCGTTCAGCGCGATGCTGGCCCGGTTGGCCGGGGCGAAGGAGGAGCAGCGGCGCCTGGTGCAGAACGCCTCCCACGAGCTGCGCACGCCGCTGACGAGCCTGCGCACCAACGTCAGCGTGATGCGGCGCTTCGAGGAGCTGCCGCCCGAGGGGCGCCGTCAGCTCGTCGAGGACCTCCAGGGCGAGACACGGGAGCTGGCCGACCTGGTCGACGAGCTGGTGGAGCTGGCCACCGAGAGCCGCGAGGACGAGGAGCCCGCCGACGTGGGACTGCGCGAGCTGGCCGAGCGGGTGGCGGCGCGCACCAGCCGGCGCACGGGGCGCGAGGTCACCGTCGACGCCGACGACACCGTGGTCCACGGCCGGCCGGGCGCTTTGGAGCGGGCGCTGTCCAACCCGGTGGAGAACGCCGCGAAGTTCGATCCCGAGGGCGAGGCGCCCATCGAGATCGTCGTACGCGAGGGACGGGTCGAGGTCCGCGACCGCGGTCCCGGCATCGACGAGCAGGAGCTGTCCCACATCTTCGAGCGGTTCTACCGCGCGCCCTCGGCGCGCGGCATGCCCGGATCGGGTCTGGGGCTGTCGATGGTCCACGACATCGTCGCGGCCCACGGCGGCCGCGTGCTCGCGAGCAACCGTCCGGACGGCGGAGCCGTCGTCGGTTTCTGGCTGCCGCCGCACATACAGTAGGGCGGGCGGTGCCACCCGGAGGGTGGGCCGGAGTCAGGTCGGACGGCGGCCGCGCGGCTCCCCGCCCTGCGGTCGGCTTTGTCCGATGTTTATCGGATCTTGATCTTTTCTCTAGGAGAATTCCCAGGCCAACAGTGTTGTCCACGGGAGGCCGCACTTCGGTCGGCTCCGCAGGCGGCGCCGGACCCAGGCGGTAGTCGGACCGTGGCTCCACGCACACACCGCACCCGCGGTTCATCGGTCACCGGTGCGACCTGTCACACTCGGCGGGGGCGTCCGGTATGCCCGAAAGCGGCCGCCTCGGCCGTACGCGGCGGCGGGCGGTCGGGGGCCCGGCGGGTTCTCCGCCTTCGCAGCGCGCGCAACCGTCCCCGACCCGGCACCGTTTCGCCGGCGCCCGTCCCGCACCGCACCGCCGGACCCGCACGCACATCGAGGTACCCGACGTACCAGCCGCACCCGCCGCAGCGGGTGCCCCGCAAGGAGGGCGCAGCAGCACATGACCTTGCCAGTGGTCGCCGCGATCGCGGGTGCGTTCGCTGTCGCGGCGGGGGCCGCGTTCCAGGAGCGGTCGGTCATCAGGGCGCCCCGGCTGGGCCAGCTGCGCCTGCTGTCGTTCCTGGTGCGCAGCCGCGGTTGGTGCCTGGGCACGTTCCTCACGGTGACGGGCGTCGTGGCGCACATGGCGGCGCTGAGTTACGCGCCGCTGATCATCATCCAGCCGATCGGGGTCAGCGGGCTGCTGTTCGCGGTGATGCTCTCCGCCTTCTTCCGCCGGCAGCGCTTGACGAAAGCGCAGGTGGTGGGCTCGCTGGCGGTGACGATCGCGCTGGCCGGGCTGTTGGCCACGCTGCCGGGCCATGCAGGGGCGCCGGTGCCCACCCGCGCCGAGACGATCCTCATGCCGGTGGTGTGCGCGGGCGTGATCGTGGTGTGCGTGGCGGCGGCCCGGTTCACCGGAGCGGTCACCCGGGCCTGGACGCTGGCGCTGGCCGGAGGTGTGGCCTACGGGGCGACGTCGGCCTACGCGCGCGTCATCGGGTCGGAGGCGGCCACCGATCTGCTGGCCGTGCTGCAGCCGCTGACGCTGGTGGGCCTGGCGATCGGCCTGACCGGCGCCGTGGTGGTGCAGAACGCCTACCGCAGCGGGCACTTCGCGCTCGCGTACGCGACGCTGCTGATCAGCGACCCGCTGTCGGCCGCCGTGATCGGCGTGGCCTTCTTCGACGAGCGCATCCCCACCGGGCCGGTGGACGGCTCGATCGCCGCCGCTGCCGCCGTCCTGCTCGTCGCGGGTGTGATCATGCTCGCCCGCTCCAGCCAGCCGGCGCCGCATACGGGGGTGCCCGACTCCCGGCCGACCGCGGCGCGGCTGCGCCCGGCCGACGGCCGCGACGTTCCGCATCCCGCCTCCGAGGCCGAAGGGCCGCCGCGCGGCACGGCGCCGGAGCGGCGGACCGCAGGCGGGCGCGACCGCGACCGGGACTCGACCGGCCATCAGGTCAGACCCGGCGCCGAGCCCCCGGGACGGGCCGGGCACGTCGCCGAGCGCGGCAGGAGCGCCGCCCCGCCCGGCCGGCACCGCACTCGGCCCGCGAAGCCGGCGCTGGAGTGATCCGGGTGCCGCGGCACGCCGTCAGGGCCGCTCGGTGGTACGCACGAAGGTGAGGTCGAAGTCCTTGCGCCAGGTGCGCCCCTCGTCCTCCGAGGCTTCCCAGCGGCCCGCGATCACGTCCTTGCCCACCTCGGCGATGAAGCGCTGGTGGAAGTCGGGGTCTTCGCGGGTCAGCGTCCAATCCGTCCCGTCGAACGCCATGTGGAACAGCCGGGAGACCCCGCGGTCGTCGTGGTAGAACGCCGCGAACCCGCCGCGGGCGTCGCTGTGCCCGATGGCGAGTTCGTAGGCCGATTCCCCGCCGAAGTCGCACCGCTGGAGGATGAACGCGTCGCCGATCCACTCGAACGTCGTCGAGCCGTGCACCTCGGTGCCCGGGGGTTCGAGGAACCAGGCGTCCGACATCGTCAGCGTCCATCGGCCGATGAGACCGTCCAGCTTCTCCACACTCGGGTTGCGCATCGCTGCCTCCGCAGTCGCGATCGTGGTCGAGGTGTCGACTGCGGGCGGGCCCCGAACTCATCGGTCTGACGGCCGGCACCCGCGGCCGGTGCACCGCGGCTCCAGCCTCCCACGCACGGGGCCGCCGGGCGGCGCCCTCCGCATCCGCCGGCCGATCTTGGCCGCCCAGTGGGATCAGCGCGGCGCGAGGCCGCGGTAGATCTCCTCGTATCGGGCGAGGGACGCCTGGTGGTCGTGCTGGGAGACGAGCCGGCGGCTGGCCTCGCCCATGCGGTCGCGCTCCTGTTCGCTGGAGAGGATCTCCGCGGCGTACTTGGCGAGATCGCCCGGCTCCCCCGGCGGGTAGAGGTAGCCGTTGCGGCCCGTCTGGACCAGATGCGGCAGCGCCAGCGCGTCGGCGGCGACGACCGGCAGCCCGCTGGCCATCGCCTCCAAGGTGGCGATGCTCTGCAGCTCGGCGGTGCCGGCGATGGCGAACACGTCGGCGGCGTGGTAGACGTCCGGCAGGTCCGCGTCTGGCACGAACCCGAGCAGGTGCACGCGGTCGTCCACGCCGCGGCTGCGCGCCAGCTCCTCCAGGTGCGGCCGCTGCGGTCCGGCGCCGGCCACCACGAGCTGGGTGCCGGGAACGGTTATGTGCGCCAGTGCCTCGACGAGGTCGCCGATGTTCTTCTCGGCGTCCAGGCGCCCCACGAAGGCGAGGGTGGGCCGGTCGGGCACCCCCAGCCGCCGCCGGATCCGCGCGCGTTGCGCGGCGCCGCCCGCCAGGGGCCGGAACCGGTCCAGGTCGGTGCCGCAGGAGACCGCCTCGACGGGCCGGTGGAAGCCCTTGTCGCGCAGCAACCGGGCGGCGATGGCCGTCGGGGTCGTGACGTGGTCGGCCGCGGAGGTGACCCGCACGAAGTCGCGCCAGGCGCGGTCGCCGATCGCCGAGCGCAGCGCCGGCGGGCAGTGCAGGTAGGTGAACAGGTTCTCCGGCATGAAGTGGTTGGTGGCGATCACCGGGATGCCGTGGCGGCGGGCCGCGCGCAGCAGCAGGCGGCCGACGATGAAGTGGTTCTGGATGTGCACGGCGTCGGGGCGCAGCCGGGCGAGCAGGCGGTCGATGTGGCCGGTGAGGCCCGCCGGGACCGCCAGGCGCACGGTTTCGTGCACCACCGACGGCACGGACCGCAGCCGGTGCTCGACGACCCCGCCGGCCTCGGCGATATGCGGCGGCCCCTGCGCCGAGGGGCACAGCACGTGCACATCGCCGCCCCGCTCGGCGAGTCCCCGCGCCAGGCGCGAGGTGAACAGCGCGGCGCCGTTGACGTCCGGCGGGAAGGTGTCGGAGCCGATGAGCACGCGCAGACGCGCGGACGGTCCGCCGCCGTTCCGCCGTGGGGGCTCCTGCCGCCGATGTCGGCCCGAGGGTGCGGGGGGAAGGGTGTGGCCCATGGTCACGTCTCCAGATCGAGGCGCGGCTGAGCGGGACCGCGCCGTGATTGCGGTGGCCTTCTCCGTCGGTCGCCGCCGCCGGCGCCGTTACAGCCGGCGTACGGCCGGTTGCCGCACGGTGCCGCGAACGATACCCCGGCCCCGCCCGATTCACCGAGCGCGCCGGTCGTGTCGCACATCGTGCGCCCGCGGCGGGCCGCCGAGCCCGCGGGACCCGGCGCGAGCGCCGGGTCCCGTCCCCCCGTCCCCTCCCGGTCCCCGCTCCGGGAGGCCGTCGTCGGCGGGCCGTCAGCCGTTGAGGCTGTCGGAGGACTGGGCCGCGAGCGTCACCTCGGTCTCGTGGTGCTCGCCGTCGCGGACGTAGCCGATCGTGATCGTGTCGCCGGGCTGGTGGGCCCGGATGGCCGCGATGAGTGCGTTGGGGCCCTCGACCTCCTTGCCGTTGACGTGGGTGATGCGGTCGCCGCGCTCCAGCCCGGCCTTGGCCGCGGCACCGCCGTCGGTGGTCTCGACGATCGTGGCGCCCTCGGCGCGGCGCTGGTCGGTGATGGTGGCCTGGATGGCGGCGTAGCTGGCCTGGCCGTCCTCGATGAGCTGCTGGGCGATGGGCTTGGCCTGGTTGATCGGGATGGCGAAGCCGAGTCCGATCGAGCCGGCCTGGCCCGAGGCCCCCGTCGAGGCGATCGCGGTGTTGATGCCGATGACCTCGCCGCTCATGTTCATCAGCGGTCCGCCGGAGTTGCCCGGGTTGATGGGGGCGTCGGTCTGGATCGCGTTGATGACCGTGGAGGTCTGCAGCTCCTGCTCCTGCTGCTGCTCGGGCGGCGCGAAGGGGTTCTGCGGCTGCTGCTCCGGCGCGCTGGCGCCGGTGTTGACCGGCCGGTCGAGCGCGCTGACCACGCCCGAGGTGACCGTTCCCTGCAGGCCCAGCGGCGAGCCGATCGCGACGACGTCGGCGCCCACCTCGACCTTGTCGGAGTTGCCCAGGTCGGCGACGCTCAGCCCGCTCACGTCCTGGGCCTTGATGACGGCGAGGTCGGAGACGGGGTCCGAGCCGAGGATGTCGGCCTGCGCCTCGTCGCCGTTCTGGAAGGACACGGTGACGGAGTCGCCTTCGGCCGCGGCGACGACGTGGGCGTTGGTGAGGATGTTGCCGTCGGAGCTGATGATCACCCCGCTGCCGGCGCCCTGGCCCGCCTGGATGGAGACCACGCTCGGCAGCGCGCGGTCGGCGACCTTGCTGACGTCGCCGCTGGAGACCGAGCCCTCCGAGTCGCCGGTCAGCGCCGAGGTGGAGCCGGCGCCCTCGACGAAGAAGGCGGTGACGGCGGCCGCGGCCGGGCCCACGATCAGGCTGGTGATCAGGGCCGTCACGGCGGCCACGAGCAGGACCTTGTTCCGCCGGAGGAACGACGGCCTGCGCGGCTGCTCGCCGTAGGGCCCGCCGGGGTGGCCTTCACCGGGCGGGGGCGGCGGGTATCCGCCGTAGCCGGGGTCGCCGGGACGGCCTCCCGAGCCGGGGTGCCAGCCCCCGGGCGCGGAGCCGGCGTGCTCGGGTCCGGGGCCGTAGGAGCCGGGGGCGCCGGCGCCTGTTCCGGACCAGGCCGCGGCCTCGTAGCCGCCCGGACCGGCGTGGTGACCATGGTGACCGGGGTGGCCGGGACCGCCCGGTCCGGGGGGCGGACCGTAGGGGGCGCGGTCTCCTGGCTGCTCGTGGCCGCCCGGCTGCCGCGCATCGGCGGGGTGGGCGCCGGGCGCGTAGGGAGACGGGGCGTCCTGAGAGGGGGTTCCGTCGCGGGGGTCCTGAGGGGGCTCGGGCCGGTTCTCGTCCGCGGCGGGGGCCTCGTCGCCGCCCTGTTCCGCGGCGCCCTGGGGCGTCGATCGCGCCGGGCGGTTGGCCACCGACGACCGCCAGCGTGCGGTGGTCTCCGCGGCGCCGCCTACAGGCTCTCCGCCTTCAGCATCGCGCGGGTTGCCGCCGGTCTGCGGCTCGTGGTCGGCACGCTCGGCCGAGGAGGCGGGGTCGGCGCCGGACCGGGCGGGGTCCGCGGACGCCTCGGCCGGCTCCGCCGGACGGCCACCGCCGTCCTGGTCCCCGGTGGGGAATCCCTTGTTGGGGTCACTGGCACTCATTTACTCCTCCGGATACTCGACCTGCTTACCGACAACGATCGGAGCCTGAGGTTAGAAGGCGGTGAGACAGACGAAAAAATGGGACGCGAAGCGTCTTCCGTCAGGGTGGCGGTGGGCGACGGGCGGGCAAAAGGCAGACGCGAAGCGTCTTCCGTTGGGTGGTGGACGGAGCTCGGTTGAGGTGGAGAGGGCTGAAAGGAACCCTCCGAGAACCACCGGAGCCGGCAACCACGGAGGCTGCGGCAATGGGGCTGTGATGCGCACAGCGCTGTGCGCCAGCTTGCCGCCGAGCGCACGCTGTGCCGCTCAGGTGGAGCCGCACCATCGGCAGCCCTCCACCGCAAAGGTGCTCCGTGCGCCCGGCGGCAAGCAGTGAGGCGCGCTACGCGAACCGCACCCATTGCCGCAGCCTCTCGGGTGGCCGCCGCAGAGGATTCCCGGAGGGTTCCTCTCAACCCTTCCGAGAACCGGAACCCGGAAGTGGCGGCGGACGCCGAACACACGCCGGGGCGGCTCGTAGCGGCGAACGAGGTCATGTGGTATCCGCTGCCCATTCCACGCGGGAAGGCGACATCGGCGCGTCGCGCACGGAATATCCGCAGGTTGCCGCATCATGGACTGCGGTGCGGCCCTGGATCCCTCTTCGCCCCTCTCTCCTGGTCAGCCGCGTGGCCGCCCACTGACCCGGGTCCTTCGGCCATGCGGTGTTCATGCGGATCCGCCGCCCTCCCCCGTCTCCACCGGCAGCCCCGCATCGGCCCCCCACGCGCTCCACGACCCCGGGTAGAGGCGCGCTCCGGTGTATCCCGCGTACTCCAGGGCGAGCAGATCGTGGCACGCGGTGACGCCGGAGCCGCAGTAGGCGGTGATCGTCTCGGCGGAGTCCGCGCCCAGGGCGCGGAAACGCTCGCGCAGCCGCTCCGGCGCGGCGATTCGCCCGTCCTCGGTCAGATTGCCCGCCCAGGCGGCGCTGCGGGCCCCGGGGATGTGGCCCGGCCGGGCGTCGACCGGAGCGGGTGCCTCGCCGGTGTAGCGCTCACGGGCGCGGGCGTCGAGCAGCAGCCGGTTCGGGTCGCCGGTCGCGGCGCGCACGGCGGCGGTGTCGGCGATGCGGTCGGGGGGCCAGGGCACCGGGGTGCGTTCGCGGTGCACCGGCTCGACCCCGCCCTGCTCCAGCGGGCCGGGCCAGGCGTCGATCCCGCCGTTGAGCAGCGCGGCGGGCGAGCCCAGCACGCGCAGCATCCACACCAGCCGCGCCGCTGTGGAGCCGCCGCTGTCGTCGTAGGCGACGACGGACGTGTCGTCGCCGATCCCGAGCCGGGCCAGGGAAGCGGCCAAGTCCCGCGGGTCGGGCAGCGGGTGGCGGCCGCCGGACTCGCTCGCGGGCGCCGCGAGGTCGGTGTCGACGTCGACGAACACCGCGCCCGGCAGGTGGCCCTCCAGGTAGGCCGCATATCCCGAGCGGCCGTCGAGGTACCAGCGGACGTCGGCGAACAGGACGTCGCCGCGGTGCCGGGCCGCCCACTCCGGTTCGACGACGACGGGCAGCGCGGGGCGGTTGTTGTCATCGGATGCCATGGCTGCAAGCTACCCGGACGCCGCGCGCGTCAGACGGGCTCCCCTGCCGTGCGGGACCGGGTGATGCGGCGCAGCCACAGCAGCCCCAGCACCGGCAGGACGAGGGGGATGAACAGGTAGCCGCTGCCGAAGCGCGACCACACGGTGTCGTCGGGGAACGCCGCCGGATCCAGCACGCTGAACGCGCCCACGACCAGCACTCCCACCAGTTCCACGGTGCACGAGACCGCGGCCACCCGCAGGGAGGTGCGGCCGCCCATGATCAGGCCGACGGTCGCGACGATGTAGACGACCCCGGCCAGCGCCGAGAGCGTGTAGGCCAGCGGCGCCTGGTCGAAGCGGGTGAGGATCTGCACGGCGGCGCGGGAGGTCGCCCCGATGGCGAAGATCGCGTAGATGACGACGAGCACGCGGCCGGGGCCGCTGCGGCCGGCGGGGTCAGACACGGGCGGGATCCCAGAGCTGTTCGAGGCGGACCATCATCACGGGCAGGATCAGGCAGGCGAAGGCGATGACAGCGGGGCCCCACCGGCTGCGCTCGATGAAGCCCCACACCGCGCACGCCGGCGGGATCAGCACGATCGTGGCGAGGTAGCTGATGAAGACCAGCGTCTCGGCGGGGTGTTCGCCGCGGGCCATCAGCACCGCGGAGACCACCGCCTGCGCGATCACGAGCAGCCACAGGACGGCGGCCGCCACCAGGTGGGGAACGACCATCGGCTGGTCGCGGAACGTCGAGATCAGGCACCATCCGGCCAGGATCAGCGATGCGACCTGGATGGTGGTGGTCAGTGCTTCGACCACGGGTCTCCTCCACCCCGGTTGGTGCGGTGCGGCCGGCTCCGCCGGTGCCGGTCGGGCGCGTCGGCGGCGGACCGCGGATGTCTACGACAGACTGTAGTACCAACTGCCGCGCGCCGGTAATCCGGGCGTCGGCCGAGGGCTGCGCCCGGTCTCCGCCGTGCCGCGAGGGTGCCGCGGCCGTGGGAATGAACCGTCGGCGGACGCGGCTGATGGGCAGTGGACCCCAGAGGAACCGAGGAGACGGAGGCTGACGATGAAGTACGGCATTCTGATGTTCCCGACGCACGACGCCGTCGATCCGGCGACGCTCGCCCGCGAGGTCGAGGACCGCGGCTTCGAGTCGCTGGTGTTCCCCGAGCACAGCCACATCCCGGTCAGCCGCCGGTCCCCCTACCCGGGTGGCGGCGAGCTGCCGCGGATGTACGTGCACACGTTCGATCCGTTCGTCGCGCTGAGCTACGCGGCCTCGGCGACGACGTCGCTGCGCATCGGCACCGGCGTGTGCCTGGTGATCCAGCGCGACCCCATCCACACCGCCAAGGAGGTCGCGAGCCTGGACTTCCTCTCCGGCGGCCGGTTCCTGTTCGGGGTGGGCGCCGGCTGGAACCGCGAGGAGATGGCCGACCACGGCACCGACGCGCGCACGCGGATGCGGCGGATGGCCGAGAACATCAAGGCGATGAAGGAGCTGTGGACGAAGGACGAGGCGGAGTTCCACGGCGAGTTCGTCGACTTCGAGACGAGCTGGGCCTGGCCCAAGCCCGTGCAGAAGCCGCACCCGCCGGTGATCGTCGGCGGCAACGGGCCCACCGCCGAGGAGCGGGTGGTCGACTTCGGCGACGAGTGGATGCCCCAGGGGATCACGCTCGACAACGTCGCCGAGTTCGGTGAGCGGGTCACGCGCCTGCAGCAGCTGGCGGCCGACGCCGGGCGCGGGACGATCCCCGTGTCGATGTACTACGCCGTGCCCGACGAGAAGACCATCGACGCCTACGCCGAGGCGGGTGTGGGCCGGGTGTTCTTCGGCGTCGACTCGGCCGGGCGCGACACCGTGCTGCCGCAGCTGGACCGGCTGGCGCAGCTGATCCGCTGACGGCCGCCGGGGGCGAGTGGCGCCCCGAGTGCTCCGAAGGTGCCGCCCGCCCGGAGGGCATCAACGACCTACGTCCTGTTTAAAGAGCCGGCTTGCCGCCGAGCAGCAGTGCACTTTGCCGCAAAGGCCCGCCACCAGTGGTACGGCTCCGCCTGACAGGTGCAGCGTGCACTCGGCGGCAAGCTGCGACCGCGCTACGCGAACCGCGCCCATTGCCGCAACCTCGATGGTGGCCGCCCCAGGTGGTACCGGGGGGTTCCTGGAAAGCGGCGCCTCCGCCCCCCTACACCCGGCCTAGGCGGATCAGGACCGCGGCGGACCCGCGGGCGGCTGCGGCGGTCCGCCCGCCGAGCCGTCCGGCGGAGGCGTACCGCCCGGACCGCCGGGGCCGCTCGGAGCGCCGGGTGCCCCCGGCTCGCCGTACCCGCCCGGTCGGGCGGGGCCGCCCCACCCCGGGCCGCCGGGTCCCGGCGCCGCGGGGGCGCCCGGTCGGCCGGGGGGCGGCGCGGAGGCGTTCGCGCCCGTTCCCGCCGCGGCCCTGCCGGTGAGTCCCAGGGCCACCAGGAGCAGACCGAGACCGGCGATCATCAGGACGGCGTCGAGGACGCTCCACACCACGTTGAGGGCCTCCAGGGCTTCGCCGTCCACGGCGCCGCTGTACATCAGCAGCATCAGGCCGCCGTTGACGATCCCGTCCAGGATCAGGACCGCGCCCGCGATCCGGGTCATCCACCGCGTGGAGCCGGAAGGCGCGCGTCCGCCCAGGACGAGTGCGATCACGCCGACGACGGCCGGCAGCGCGGCGAACACCGCGGCGACAGCCGGATTGATCAGCAGCGACGTGGGATCCGGGGAGAACATCACAGGGCTCCGTGAAGTGGGAGGGGCTCAACCGTTGGTCTGCGGCGGGGTGCCCGGCGGAGGCTGGTGCGGACCGCCGGAACCGGGGGACGAGGGCGGCGGCGCGGCCGACGGATGCGGACCGCTGTCACCGCCCGCCGGCGGCGCGCCCGGAACGGCTCCGTGTCCCGGAGGGCGGCCCTCCGAGGCGGGCGGCGCCCCCATGCCCGGGTTCGGGCCCGAGGGGCGGGCACCCGGACCGGGGTGTCCCGCGTGGTTCGGCGGAGCGGCGTGGGCCCCGTGGCCGCCCGGGTGCTGCGGATGCCCCGGTGCCGTAGGCGGCGGCGCGGACCAGGCGGGGTCGGGGACGCGGGCGGGTCCGGTGCGAACGCGCCGGACGACGCCGAGGACCAGCAACAGGAGCCCGGCGGCGTAGATGAAGTTCAGCACGTATCTGGCGACGGCCGACGCGGTCGGGTCGAGCATGGGGAACTCCCACATGAGCCCCGCGTGGAGGCTGATACCGAGGAGCAGGTCGCCCACGCCGTCGATCAGCACCAGCACGAGCCCCAGAGCCGGCAGCAGGCGGCGGCCCACCGGGGCGAAGAACAGGACCAAGAACGCCAGCAGGGGAAACAGGATGTAGGGCACGTTCCATATGAACGTCTGCACGAGGTCCACGGCTGGTTCCCACTCTTCCCTGCGATCGTCGTCGGACAAACCTAGGGGAACCGGCCGAGCACCGCCAACCCTGCCTCACCGGTCGTGCATGGCCGCAGGCGGCCTCGGCCGGCAGCGGCCTCGATCGCGAGCCGCCGGAAGCATGCGGCGTGCGCTCATCGGCCGGCCGGGAGGCGGCGCGCGGCGTCTGCGTCGACGCCCCAGGAGGCCCCTACTCCCACTCGATCGTGCCGGGCGGCTTGCTGGTGACGTCGAGGGTGACGCGGTTGATCTCGCGGACCTCGTTGGTGATGCGGTTGGAGATGGCGGCCAGCACGTCGTAGGGCAGCCGCGACCAGTCGGCCGTCATCGCGTCCTCGCTGCTGACCGGGCGCAGCACCACCGGGTGGCCGTAGGTCCGGCCGTCGCCCTGCACGCCCACCGAGCGCACGTCGGCGAGCAGCACCACCGGGCACTGCCAGATGTCGCGGTCCAGACCCGCGCGCGAAAGCTCCTCGCGGGCGATCGCGTCGGCCTCGCGCAGCACGTCCAGGCGCTCGCGGGTGACCTCGCCGATGATGCGGATGGCCAGGCCGGGGCCGGGGAAGGGCTGGCGCCACACCATCTCCGGCGGCAGGCCCAGCTCCTCGCCGACGCGGCGGACCTCGTCCTTGAACAGCTCGCGTAGCGGCTCGACCAGCGAGAACCGCAGGTCCTCGGGCAGGCCGCCGACGTTGTGGTGCGACTTGATGTTGGCGGCGCCGGTGCCGCCGCCCGACTCGACCACGTCCGGGTAGAGCGTGCCCTGCACGAGGAACTCGACGTCGTCGCCGTCCTTGCCGCCTTCGGCGACGACCTCGCGGGCCGCCTGCTCGAAGACCCGGATGAACTCCCGACCGATGATCTTGCGCTTCTCCTCGGGGTCGCTGACGCCCGCCAGCGCGTCGAGGAAGCGCTCCTGGGCGTCGACCACCTTGAGCACCGCGCCGGTGGCCGCGACGAAGTCCTTCTCGACCTGCTCGACCTCGCCCTTGCGCAGCAGCCCGTGGTCGACGAACACGCACGTGAGCCGGTCGCCGATGGCGCGCTGGACCAAGGCGCCGGCCACCGCGGAGTCCACGCCGCCGCTGAGGCCGCACACGGCGCGCTTGCCGCCGACCTGCGCGCGGATGCGCTCGACCTGTTCGTCGACGATGTTGACCATCGTCCAGGTGGGCCGGCAGCCGGCGCCGTTGTAGAGGAAGTGGCGCAGCACCGCCTGGCCGTGCTCGGTGTGCAGCACCTCGGGGTGGAACTGCACGCCGTAGAGGCCCCGCTGGGGGTTCTCGATCGCGGCGACCGGCGTGCTGTCGGTGCTGCCGATGGTGCGGAAGCCGTCGGGGGCCGCGGAGACGGAGTCGCCGTGGGACATCCACACCGTCTGGACGGCGGGCAGGCCGGCGAAGAGCACGGTGTCGGTGCCCGCGTCCATGCGGGTGCGGCCGAACTCGCTGCGGCCGGTCCGGGAGACGGTGCCGCCCAGGGACTGCACCATGGCCTGGTAGCCGTAGCAGATGCCGAGGGTCGGCACGCCGGTCTCGAACAGGCTCGCGGGCGCCTGCGGAGCGCCCTCGGCGTAGACCGACGACGGCCCGCCGGAGAGGATGATGGCCTTGGGCCGCTTGGCGAGCATCTCCTCGACGGGCATGGTCGAGGGCACGATCTCGCTGTAGACGTGGCATTCGCGTACCCGCCGCGCGATGAGCTGGGCGTATTGCGCGCCGTAGTCGACGACGAGGACGGTGTCGAAGGAGCTTTCGCCGGCGTCGGCAGGGGACACGGAGGAACCTTCCCGCAGGTAGAAGCGTGCAGCGCACGGGGATCGGACCGCTTGCCCGCAGTCTATTTCCTCGCGGCGGACTCAGAACCCGGCCACGAGCACCGCGCGGTCGTCGGCGTGGCCGCTGGGCGCGGACCAGGCCATGACGGTGGTGCACACGTCCTTGGGCGTGGGCGCCTCGAACCCGGTGAGAAGCGCGGACAACCGGCCCAGCCCGGCGTCCAGGGCCTCGCGCCGCTGCTCGACCACGCCGTCGGTGTAGCAGACCAGCATGTCCCCGGGGTGCACCGCGACGCGCGCGGTGCGGTGCGCGCTGCCCAGGGCGCAGCCCAGCGGCGGGTCGACGACCTCCTCCAGCCGCTCGCAGGTGCCGCCGGCGCGCAGCAGCATCGGCGGAACGTGGCCGGCGTTGGCGTAGGACAGCTCGTCGCCGGCGGGGTCGTAGACCGCGTAGCACATGGTCGCCATGTTCTCCGGCAGGTAGGTGTCGACGTAGGCGTCGAGCCGGGCCGTGATGCGGTCGGGGCGGACGCCCTCCTCCAGGGCGGCGGCGCGCAGCACGCTGCGCAGCTGGGACATGACGGTCGCCTCGGAGAGGCCGTGCCCGGCGACGTCGCCGATCACCAGGCCGACGCGGTCGGTGGCGGGGATGGGCAGGACGTCGTACCAGTCGCCGCCGACCTCGGCGCCGTAGGCGGTGGGCACGTACTGGGCGGCGACTTTCAGCGGGGTGCCCTCGACGCGGTCGGGCAGCAGGGCGTGCTGGAGACTGAGGGCGGTCTCGTGCTCGCGCTCCAGGCCGGCGCGCAGGGGGCGCTCGCGGCCTGTGCCGGGGCCGGGCGCGAGCCCGCCGTCGAATGAGGCGCAGACGAGGCGGATCTGCACGGCGGGTTCGCCGGTGTCGGCCCAGGCGGCGCGGCTGCCGAACCCGTGGCAGTGGTGCGGCCGGCCTTCGGGGCCGAGGAGGGCGAGGGTTCCGGCCATGGGTTCGCCGGCGCGGGCCCAGCGCCGGAGGGTTTCGCCCACCCGGTCGGGGCCGTCGCAGCTGAGACCGTAGAGGTTCGCCCCGGTGGCGGCGGCCGGGAACAGCCGCCGCATGGCCGCGTTGCGGCCGAGGATCTCGCCGGAGACCCCGACCAGCAGCATCGGCTCGCTCACGGCGCGGGTGATCGAGCCGAACACCTCACCGGCTAGCACGGCTCACCGCGGCCCGCGCCGCCCGGCGGCGGGTCCTGGACGGCCGCGTGGTGCACCCGTGCCGTCCCGGTGGCGGGGCGGCGCGCTCGGGCGCCGCCGAGCCGGATGCCGACATCGGCTTCTCGCATGGTCACTCCGTTGGTTCCGCGGGAACCGCCGTCGCGCTTCGAGGGAGCTTGAGGGGGCGTACGGCGGACGGATGAAGCGCACGTTACGCCCACGCGGCATCCGGTGCAGGAGTTTTCGCTTTTTTGCCGCAGCGGAACGGAGTGTCGAAATTCACCGTGTGCACCCGCGGCCGTGCACGGTGTCACCGCGTGTCATCCGCGCAGGCGGGGGCGGGGGCACGACCCCCGCCTGCGCGCGGTGCGCCGGCGCGGAGCGCGGGTCAGCGGATGCGGAACCGCTTCATCAGCCGCGCGCTGGCGGTCATCACCGACGACAGTGTCTGGGCGCTCATCCCCGGTGTGCCGCCGAGCCCGACGAAGTGCTGGCTGGCGACGGTCTGGGACTCGGTGTAGCGCAGCAGCCCCTCCGCGCCGTGCCGCCGGCCCACCCCGGAGCGCTTCATGCCGCCCATGGGGGCGCCGTAGCTGGCCCAGGCGGCGCCGTAGCCCTCGTTGATGTTGACGGTGCCGGAGTGGATGCGCTCGGCCAGCCGCCGCCCGCGGGCCGTGTCGCGGGTCCACACGCTGGCGTTGAGGCCGTAGTCGGTGGCGTTGGCCGCCTCGACGGCCTCGTCCTCCTCGGAGAAGCGGTACAGAGACACGACGGGGCCGAAGGTCTCGGCCGCGCAGGCGTCCATGTCCGGGGCGACTCCGGACAGCACGGTGGGCTCGTAGAAGAGGGGGCCGAGGTCGTCGCGGACACGCCCTCCGGCCAGCACCTCGGCGCCCTTCTCGCGCGCGTCGTCGACGTGGGCGGCGACGCGCTCCAGCTGCCGGGGGTAGGTCAGCGATCCCATGTCGGCGGAGTAGTCGAAGTGGGCGTTGAGCTCCATGCCGCGCACCGCATCGGTGAAGCGCTCGGCGAACTCGTCGTAGACGGAGTCGTGCACGTAGATCCGCTCCATGGAGATGCACAGCTGGCCGGCGTTGCTGAAGCAGGCGCGCTGCAGGCCCTCCACGGTCCAGTCGAGGTCGGCGTCGGAGCAGACGACGGCCGGGTTCTTGCCGCCCAGCTCGGCGGAGAAGCCGATGAGGCGGCCCGCGGCGCGCTGGGCGATCTCGGCGCCCCTCGGCGAGGACCCGGTGAACGAGACGTAGTCGGCGTGGTCGATCAGCGCGTCGCCGATCTCTCCGGGCGTGCCGAGCACGGGGATCCACAGGTCCTCGGGCAGCCCCGCCTCGACGGCCAGGTCCATGGCCCACAGCGCGGTCAGCGCCGTCTGGGTGTCGGGCTTGGCGACGACGGCGTTGCCGGCCAGCAGCGCGGGCACGGCCTCGGCGACGGGCAGCGCCAGCGGGTAGTTCCAGGGGGTGATCACGCTGACGGCGCCCTTGGGCATGCGGCGGTGGTAGGTGCGCGTCGCTCCGGGGACCGCCCCGGCGGTGCGCTGCGGGCGCAGCAGGCGCGGCGCGCGCCGGGCGTAGTGCAGGGTGCCGCCGGCGGCGTCGTAGACCTCCTCGAACGCGTGCCGGCGGGCCTTGCCGGTCTCCCACTGGATGATGTCGAGGATTTCGCGCTGGCGGTCCAGGACCAGGTCGTGGAATCTGAGGAAGGGCTCGGCGCGCTCGCGCGGCGACAGCGCGGCCCAGGAGCGCTGCGCCGTGCGGGCGCGCTCGAACGCCGCGGCGACGTCGTCGGCCGTGGACTCCGGCAGCTCGGCGAGGGGCGCGCCGGTGAACGGAGCCGTGGTGGTCGCGGTCTTGCCCGACGCTGCGGCCACACGCCGGGTGAGGCGGGGGGAGACGTCCCGCGGCTCCGTCGGCGACGCGGAGCTGCCGGAGGTCTGCGTAGCGGTGTCCATGGCGGGAGGGTAATCCACGTCACGCCGCCTTGGCTACCCGCGGGTAACCACCGAGGGGCCGGTTACCGGGCCCGGTGCCGGGGACGAAGGGACTGGCGGTCGGCTGACGCGCTGCCGGGCGCGGAGCCGGATCGCACCCGACCCAGCCGGCTCCCGGGGCGTTCGGAGGCTCCCGCATCGCCCTTTCCTTGGAGGTTGCGATGTCGCACACCGATAAGACCACCGTCGCCATCGCGGGCGGCGGTCCCGCCGGGATCATGCTCGGCCTGCTGCTGGCGCGGGCTGGGGTGGACGTCACCGTGCTGGAGAAGCACCGCGACTTCCTGCGCGACTTCCGCGGCGACACGGTGCACCCCTCCACGCTGCAGGTGCTCGACGAGCTGGGCCTGGCCGAGGAGCTGGAGAAGCGCCCGCACCGCAAGGTCACGTCCCTGACGGTCGGCCGCAGCGGCGACCCCATCGTCCAGGCGGACCTGGCCTCCCTGCCGGGGAGGTTCCCTTATGTCGCGATGATGCCGCAGTGGGACTTCCTCGACATGCTCACCGACCACGCCCGCGCCTACCCCGGGTTCCGGCTGCTGATGAACGCCGAGGCCGTGGGCATCGCCGAGGAGGACAGCGCCGTGCGCGGCATCCGCTACCGGGAGCGGACCGAGGGCGAGGACGGCGGGGGCCGCGAGCACGAACTGCGTGCCGTGCTGAGCATCGCGGCCGACGGCCGAGACTCCGGGCTGCGCGACGCCGCGGGCATGGTCCCCACCGAGCTGGGCGCGCCGATGGACGTGCTGTGGCTGCGGGTGCCCCGCGGCTCCGCCGACCCCAGCGGCCTGAACGGCAGCCTGGGCGAGGGCGCGATGGCAGTGGCGATCGACCGGGGCGAGTACTGGCAGATCGCGTTCCTCATCCCCAAGGGCGGCTTCGAGGCGGTCCGCGCCGAGCCGATCGCGAGCTTCCAGGAGACGCTGCTGGGGCTGCTGCCGTTCCTCGGCGACAACGTGCGCGAGATCGACGACTGGTCCAAGGTCGCCTTCCTCAACGTGACCCAGGACCGGCTGGAGCGCTGGTACCGGCCGGGCCTGCTGGCGATCGGCGACGCGGCGCACGCCATGACACCGGTGGGCGGCGTGGGCATCAACCTCGCGATCCAGGACGCGGTGGCGACGGCCAACCTGCTGTCGCGCCCCCTGCTGGAGGCCCAGAGCGATCCCGACCGGTTCGCCAAGACGCTCAACCCCGAGCTGCTGGCCCGCGTGCAGCGCCGCCGCCGGATGCCCACGGTCGGCACCCAGGCGGTGCAGCAGCTGCTGCAGCGACAGGTCATCAGCAGGGCGCTGGCCGCGGACGCCGAGCTGCCGCTGCTGCTGCGCGCGATCGGCGGCACCGGGCCGTGGTCGGCAGTGATCGCCCGCGTGATGATGTACGGCCTGCGCCCCGAACACGTCCGCAGCGCCGCGGTGGCCACGCCCGCCCATGGCGGCGCGGGCCCGCCCGCTTAGGCGGCGGCGTCCGGGCCGGGTGCACGGCGCGCCCGCGATCCCCCCGCGGGAGCGGCACGACCGGTCTAAGGTGGAACGGCCGTGCCGCGACGCCGTGGAGGAACCATGTCCGTGAAGCTGGTCAATCCCGAGGGCCTGCCCAAGCCCGAGGTCTACCGGCAGCTGTCGATCGCCACCGGTTCCAAGCTGGTGTTCCTGGCGGGGCAGGTCGCCCGCGACGCCGATGGGCGGCCGGTCGGCGAGGGGGATCTCGCCGCCCAGGTCGAGCAGGCCTACCTCAACGTCGCCACCGCCCTGGCCGAGGTCGGCGGCTCCTTCGACGACGTGGCCAAGCTGACCGTCTACGTCGTCGACTGGAGTCCGGACAAGATGGCCGCGCTGGGCGAGGGGGTGCAGCGGGCGGCGGAGCGGCTGGGCATCGACCCGGTCAAACCGATCACCCTGCTGGGCATCGCGGCGCTGGGCGAGCCCGACCTCCTGGTCGAGGTCGAGGCCACCGCGGTGCTGGAGTAGCCGCGACGCCGAGCGCCGCCCCCGGGCGCGGCCGCCTCACGCCCGGGAGGGGTGCAGGACCGGGCGGCGGTCGCGGCGCAGCGAGTACAGCGCGATGCCCAGGCCCGCTGCGGTGAGCAATGCGCCCGCGAGGTAGATCGACTGCGCGCCCAGCCCGCCGTCGATGATCCGCCCGCCCAGCCAGCCCGCGGCGGCCGCGGCGATCTGGAATCCCGACGCGTTGACCGCCACGGCCAGCGTGGGGGCGGCGGCCGCGGTCGTCATGACGCGCGTCTGCATGCCCGGGATGATCGCGAAGGCCAGGAACCCGAGGGCGAACGTCAGGACCACAGCGGCCACCTGGAACCCGCCGAGCAGCCAGAACAGCACGAGGACGCCCGCCAGCGCGGCGAGCAGGCCGGCCAGCGAGGGCATCAGGGCCTTGTCGGCGAGCCGGCCGCCGAGGAGGTTCCCCGCGATCGCGCCGAGGCCGTAGACCAGCAGCAGAGCGGGGACCGCGGCGGCACCGAACCCGCTGACACCGGTCAGCAGGGGCGCGATGTAGGCGAACACCGTGACGACGCCGACGTTGCCCACGACGGTCAGCGCGATCGCGAGCTGGACGTCGCGGCTCGCGAACACGCGCAGCTCGCTCAGCGGCGACCCGCCGGCCACCGCCGGCTGTGCGGGCACCGAGCGCAGCACCAGCAGGAGGGCGACGGCGCTGAAGGCGGCGATCGCCGCGAACGTCGCCCGCCAGCCGAGGTTCTGGCCGATGAACGTACCGATGGGCGCGCCCAGCACGATGCCCAGGTTCATTCCCAGGGTCAGCTTCGCCACCGTGGAGGCCTGCTTGCCCGCGGGGGCCGTCGAGACGGCCACGGTGATGGCGACGGCGAAGAACGTGGCCACGACCAGACCCGCCGCGAACCGCGACACCAGCAGGAGGGTGTAGCCGGGCACCAGCGCCGAGGCGAGGTTCGCGCCGACCGAGACGAGGATGAGGCCGACGATGAGCGGTTTGCGGGCCAGCCGGGCTGTCAGCACGGTGACCACCGGGCCGCCGACGATCATGCCGAGCGCGTAGGCGCTCATCAGCAGCCCGGCGGCGGGGATCGACACGGAGAGGCCGGCGGCCACATCGGGCAGGATGCCGGCGATCACGAACTCGCCCGTGGTGAAGCTGAAGACCACGAGCATGAGGGAGAAGACGGAGAGTCGCATGGGCGAGGAACCACCAGATAGTTCTAGTTCGAATAATCCGAACTAGAACTATCATGACTCGAAACGCAGGCGCTAGACTCGGGCCATGGTTAGCCAGCCCGACCTCTCGGCCGACGCCCAGCTCGACCGGGACGTGTGCAAGCTGGTGCACCGCTTCACCCAGTCGCTCGACGTGCAGGTCCGCCGCGTCGCCGAGGAACTGGGGATCACCGCGAGCCAGGTCGTCGCCCTGCGGGAGCTGTCCGAGCCGATCACCGCGCGCGAGCTGGCCGCCCGGATGAACTGCGAGGCGTCCAACGCCACGTTCGTCCTCGACCGGCTCGAACAGCACGGCCTGATCGAGCGCCGCCCCCACCCGGGCGACAGGCGCGCCAAACGGATCGTCCTCACCGGGGACGGCATGCGCCTGCGCGACGACGTGCTCCAGCGGCTCAGCGCGTACTCCTCACTGGCCCCGCTCACTCCGGCCGAGCAGGAATCCTTCCGCGACCTGTTGCGGAAGCTCGTGGCGTCGCAGTGACTCCAGGGAGGCTGCCCGTCCTGGGAAGGCGCCTCGGTCCAGGTGTCATGACGTTCGGATAGCCCCTGGGAGCTGAGTCGGCCGAGGACGGCCGGGCCCGCGGGGATCGGTTGAAGTGCCCGGCGGTGGGGGCAGGCGGCGGGGGTGGAGAGGGCGGTGGGTGGTTCGGCCCGCGCGAATCGGTCCCGGTGCCCGCCGGCGGCGGTCGGCGACGAGGCGGCGAAGGCGGTGGAGGGGCGGGGCCTGCGCGGATCGGTTCCGATGCTCGTCGATGGCGGCCGGTGACGAGGGCAGCAAGGACGGCGAACGGCTCGACCCGCGCGAATCGGACCCGGTGCCCGCCGGCGGCGGTGGGCGACGAGGGCAGCAAGGACAGCGGGGGCCGGGCTGAGCGATCACCGGTTGCCGGCGGCGAATGGCTGATCACCCGACGGGGCGGCGAGGGCGGCGCAGGGCTCAGCCCGCACGGATCGGTCCCGGTGCCCGCCGGTTGAGCATGCAACGAGGGCGGCGAGGACAGCGCGGGACTCGGGTCGGCGATCAGCGGTTGCCGCCCTCGGATGGCCGGTCACCCGACGAGGCGGCGACGGCCGCGGTGGACTCGGGCGGCATGGATCGGTCCGGGTGGGGGCCGGTGGCGGTGAGCGACGGAGGCGGCGCGTCTGGGTGGCGTTCCGGTGCGCCCCACCCACCCTGCGCGCCCAACCCGAAACCCGGAACGCCCGAATTAATCTAACTCTCCATCGGCGATCTTGTACCTGTGGTCGTTGTGAGCGTTAACAAGTGACCACGGGTACAAGATCGCCGCCACTGGGAGCGCCGACCGCGAAGGTCTGCCTCCGATGTCCCGGTTCGTCCGCCGGGTCGGCTGCCGGACCGCCCCCCGGTTGCATCGAGGGTGTCGGTGGGGCCACACTCGGCGCCGAGTGTGGCCCCACCGACACCCTCGACGCGGAAGCCGGGCACGGAACCCCGACATTCGGCGCCTTCGGGGCGGCGATGGGGTGACGAGAAGCGCCGCGCGATCGCCCGGGCGGGGTCCGGCCGCGCGGAGGGCCGCCCGCGGCGTCGAATCCTCCCGCGATGTCCGGTATGCGGGGGCGCCGGGACGGCCCGCACGGCCCGGATCGGCGATGATCATGGCGTTTGGACCGGGGATCCGCACCCGAAGCGATCCAAACGCGCACCGCGTGGCACACCGGCCACTCCCACCCCCCGCCGCATCCGGGCATTCCGGGCAAACCACCCCGGTTTCCTTCCGCATCACGGAAGAACCGGCGCTCCGGTGCGCCGCACATGCCCACCGCGCACCATCGGCGGGCATCGTCGACCCAACGCGAGGCGAAATGCCCGAAACATCCCGCCCGAGCCGTGTCTAAGAACGGCGGACGCCGCTTTGCAGGAACCCACCGGGCACCACCCGGGGCGGCCACCACCGGGGCTGCGGCAATGGGTGCGCCTCGCGAAGCGCGGTCACAGCTTGCCGCCGAGCGCACGCAGCCCGTCCCAGGTGGAGCCGTACCACCGGTGGCGGGCCCCCGAGGCAAAGGTGCACCGCCGCTCGGCGGCAAGCTGGCGCACAGCGCTTCGCGCATCACGGCCCGCCACCCACCTTCGGCAACCGGCGACCGCCCGGCCCAACCCCCCCCACCGGCCGTCGCCGCCTCGTCGCGTGCGCAACCACCGCGCTCCCGAACCGGTGATCGCCGAGCCGAACCCCCGGCGGCCCTCGCCGCCCCGTCGCCTGCCGCACCGGCGAGCACCCGAACCGGTGGGCGCAGGCCCAACCCCGCGCCGCCCTCGCCGCCCTCGTCACTTGCCGCACCGGCGAGCACCCGAACCGGTGGGCGCAGGCCCAACCCCGCGCCGCCCTCGCCGCCCTCGTCACACGCCCAACCGGCGGGCACCGGGACCGATCCGCGCAGGCTGCACCCCCCGCCGCCCTCGCCGCCCCGTCGCCTGCCGCCACCGACGGGCACCGGAACCGATGGGCACGGGCTCCACCCGTGCCGCCCTCGCCGCCCCGCCGGGTGATCAGCCATCCGCTGCCGGCAACCGATGACCGCCCAGCCCCGCCCCCCGCCGACCTCGCCGCCCCGTCGCACGCCCAACCGGCGGGCACCGGGACCGATCCGCGCAGGCCCAGCCCCGCACCGCCCTCGCCGCCTCGTCGCTCGCCCAACCGGCGGGCACCCGCACCGATGGGCACGGGCTCCACCCCGTGCCGCCCTCGCCGCCCCGCCGGGGGATCAGCCGTCCGCCGCCGGCAACCGGTGATCGCTCGGCCCAGCCGTCGTCGGCCGTCGCTGCCCCTCGCCGCCCGCCCAACCGGCGGGCACCCGAACCGATCCGCGCGGGCCCAACCACCTACCGCCCTCGCCGCCCCCGTCACACGCCCAACCCGCGAGCACCCGCACCGATGGGCACGACTGAACCACCCCCTCCCACCGCCCGCCCGGCCAGGCGCCGCGCCTGCGGGCACCCGGAGCACAGGCCCGGCAGCGGCTCGCAGCGCGGACTCAGGACTCGGCGGCGGCCAGCATCCGCACCAGCCGGCGGCGGGCGGAGTCGACGTGCTCCTCGGCGGCCTCGGCCAGCCGGGGGGTGTCGCCGGCGCGCAGCAGGGCCAGCAGCTCCCGGTGCTCCTCGACCAGGATCGACCGGTAGTCGGCGTCGTCGCGGGCCACGCGCGTCAGCTGGAACAGGTACACCTGCGAGCGCACCGCGTGCCAGGCGTCCAGCAGGCGCCGGTTGCCCGCGGCCGCGTAGATCCGGTCGTGGAACGCGATGTCCAGGGCGAGCAGGTCGGACCCTGCGGCGCCGGCCCGGAGTGCGCTGTCCATTTCGGAGACCAGGTCCTCCAGTGCGGCCAGCGCCTCGCCGTCGACCCGCCGGCCCGCGCTCGTCGCCGCGAGGCGCTCCAGGGCGGCGCGCACGGCATAGACCTCGTCGACGTCGGCGACCGAGAGGTCGATCACCCGCGTGCCCCGGTGCCAGGCGCTGCGGACCAGGCCCTCCTGCTCCAGCTGCGCCAGGGCCTCGCGGACCGATCCGCGGCTGACCTCCAGGCCGGCGGCCAGCTCCACCTCCCGCAGCACCGCGCCGGGCGGGAAGACACCGCCGAAGATCGCGTCGCGAATCCGATCGGCGGCCTCCTGGCCCAGCCCTCGGCGCTCCGCTTTGCGCAGTGCGTTGCCGAATGCGGTCATGTGCGGAATGTTGACATTCGGACATCAGGCGGTCAACGATGGTCGCCGCATGCACTGCGAGCACGGTCTCCGCGGGGGTTCCGTGAAGGAAGGACGGCAGCCGGTGAACAGGACGCCACCCACCGCCCTCGGCCATCGGATCAGGGCCGCGTGAGCGGCGGGGGAGGCCGCGGCGTCCTGGTCACGGGGGCCTCGGGCGGTATCGGGCGGGCGATCGCGCAGCGCTTCGCCGCCGACGGCGATCGGGTGGCCGTGCACTACGCGTCGCGCAAGGAGGAGGGCGAGGCCACCCTGGCGTCCCTGGAGGGCACCGGGCACGTGCTCGTCCGCGGCGACATCGCCGAGCCCGAGACCGCGCAAGCCGTCGCCGCGGCGGCCGTCGAGGGGCTCGACGGCCTGGACGTCCTGGTCAACAACGCCGCCGCGGTCATCCCGCACCCGCTGCCGGAGACCTCCTTCGCCGACTGGCAGGCCGCCTGGCAGCGGATCATCGGCGTGAACGTGGTCGGCGCCGCGAATCTGAGCTACTGCGCGGCGCGGCACATGATCGAGCGCGGCGCAGCGGGGCGGATCGTCAACGTGGGCTCGCGGGGCGCCTACCGCGGCGAACCCGGCATGCCCGCCTACGGCGCGAGCAAGGCGGCCCTGCACTCCCTGGGCCAGTCCTTGGCGGTGTCGCTGGGGCCTTACGGCATCGGCGTGGCGTCGGTCGCGCCGGGCTTCACCGCCACCGAGCGCGTCGAGGCGCGCCTCGCCGAGGAGGGGCCCGCGATCCACGCGCAGAGCCCGTTCGGCAGGGTGGCCGAACCCGCCGAGATCGCCGACGCGGTCGCCTATCTGGCGTCGCCGGAGGCGGTATGGACCTCGGGCGCGGTCCTGGACGTCAACGGCGCCTCACACCTGCGATAGCGGATACCGAAGCGGCCGAGCCCGCGACTGGACGAAAAGGAGCGGTTGCGACATGGCGGGGGACGGCGATCGGCGGCCGGGACCGGAACAGGGCATCCGCGCGATCGCGCGCCCGGGTTTTCCCGAACCGATTTATACCGCTTCACCTGCTCATTCGCGGCATCCGGCGGTTTTCGCCGCAGAACGGCGGACCGAATCGGCTATACCGGCGCGTATCCGGGTAGCCCCTTCGCACGACCCGAACCCGCACGCGGGCCGCCGCGATCCGCACCGCCGGCGGCGCCCGCTCCCGTCCCCGATGCCGCGCCGACCCGCCCGCCACCCCGAAGAGATCTCAGGCGCCCGGCCCGCACCGGCCTGAGCGCCCGCACAACCACCCCCGAACGCGCCGGGGACCGGCCTCGTCCCGTCCGCGAGACCGTTCCCCGGCGCCCCTTTCCGTCCGGCCGGGCATCCGGAGACCAGGCACGATGTCCCGCTCTCCGATGGCGGAAGCGCGGCGGTGCCTGTCAGGCGGTGAGCGGGGTGATGGCGTAGATCTCGGCCTGGTGGCGGTCCTTGTCCACCTCGATGTCGTAGTCGGCCTGGACGTTGAGCCGGTACCGCTCGCTCAAACCGAGCGCCTTGGACGGCCGCAGGGCGGTCTCCGGCGTGATCCGGCGTGATCCGGCGCCGGCCGTGCACGATCTCGTTGATCCGGCGAGGCGGTAATCCGATCGCCTGAGCCGGTCGGTACCGGGAGACGCCCATGGGTTCGAGGAAGTCCGGCAGAAGGATCTCTCCGGGAGTGATCGGCTCATGTGCCTTGTCGACCGTCATGCGCCTCCTTCAGTGGTGGTCGATCAGCTCGACGTCTTCAGGGCCTGGGCCGCTCCCGAAGCCGGACGGGCCTGAGATCGGCAGCCCCGGACCCGCCTCGCCTACAGCCGCGGATCCACCGCCTCCGACTCCAGGGCCAGGACGCCGAACACCGGCTGGTGGACGCGCCACAGCGGCTCGCCCGAGGCGTGTCTGGCCAGGGCCTCCAGGCCGAGGCGGTGCTCGTTCAGGGCCATGCGGCGCTTACGGCCCAGGCGGCGGTCGCGGAGGGTGGCCAGGCGGTCGGGGGCGAGGTAGTCGGGGCCGTAGATGATGCGCAGGTACTCCGGGCCGCGCACCTTGAGGCCCGGCTGTGCAAGCCCCCTGGCCCCCGTGGCGCGGGGGCCGCCGACGGGCTTGACGACCATGCCCTCGCCGCCCTCGGCGACCAGGTCGCGCCACCAGGCGGCGGCCGCGGCGGTGGCCTCGGGATCGGTGGTGTCGACGGTGCGGTGCCGGGTTACCAGCACCATCGGGCAGTGCTCGGCCAGGGACTCGGCCACGCCCATGTGCCAGAGGTGGTCCTCGGCGGAGAACTCGCGCCCCTCGGCCGCCAGCACCTGGAAGGGGGCGTAGCGCAGTCCGGCGGCGCCGTCGGTGGGCCAGGCGTAGCCGCGGTACACGGCGCTGAACGCCTCGATGTCGCGGTCGCGCCGCTCGGTGCGCTCGGCGAGGTCGGCGACGTCCAGGCCGCGCTCGGCCGCGGCCTCAAGCACCTGCCGGGCCGCCGGCAGCGCGGCGCGGGCGGCCGCGCCCACCGACGCGTACTGCTCGCGGATGAGCCCTTCGGCCTTGGCCGACCAGGGCAGCATCTCGCCGTCGAAGGCGATCCAGTCGGTGCCGAATCGCTCCCACAGCCCGGCCGCGGTGATCCCCGCGCGCAGTTCGGCCAGCACGGCGGCCTCCACCTGCGGGTCGGGGAAGAACGCGCGCCCCGTGCGGGTGAACACCGCCCCCTCGGCGCCCGGGACGAAGCGGCGCTCGGCGGCGGCGGAGTCGCGGCAGACCACCGCCACCGCGCGCGAGCCCATGTGCTTCTCCTGGCAGATGACGCGGCCGATCCCCTGGTCCAGGTAACTGCCGAACGCCTCGTCGGGGCGCTCCAGCACGCCCGGGTCGGCGGCGGTGGGGGCGGGCGGCATGGTCGGCGGCAAGTAGAGCAGCCAGCGCGGATCCACGGCGAAGCGGCTCATCACCTCCAGCGCCGCGAGGGCGTTCTCGCGGGGCACCGACACCGTGCCGAAACCGGTCTGGATGCGGCCGACCGGCCCGTCGGGCAGGACGTCGCCAATCCCGATCAGCGCCGCCCCGCGCCCGTCGCCGGAGGCGCCGGACCGCTCGCCGTCGCCGCCACCGGAGGCCGGGAAGGGGCGCACGGGCTCGTAGTGGACGCGCCGGGCCGCCACCGCGGTCAGCTCCCGCTCGGGGTAGCGCAGCGCCGTGAGCCGCCCGCCGAAGACGCAGCCGGTGTCCAGGCAGATGGTGTTGTTGATCCACTCCGGCTCGGGCGTGGGCACGTGGCCGTAGACGACCGCGGCCGAGCCGCGGTATTCGCGCGCCCAGGGCAGCCGGACGGGCAGCCCGAACTCGTCGGTCTCGCCCGTGGTCTCGCCGTAGAGCGCGAAGGAGCGCACCCGGCCCGAGGCCCGCCCGTGGTACTCCTCCTTCAGCCCGGCGTGGGCCACCACGAGCCGGCCCTCGTCGAGGACGTAGTGGCTGAGCAGGCCGTCGCAGAAGGCGCGGACGCGGGCACGGAACTCCTCGGACTCGGCGCCGAGCTGCTCCAGGGTCTCGGCGAGCCCGTGGCGGGCCTGCGCCTTGCGGCCCTTGAGCGCGCGGACCAGCTTGTCCTCGTGGTTGCCGGCCACGCACAGGGCGTCGTCGGCGCCGACCATGCCCATGACCAGGCGCAGCACGCCCGGGGTGTCGGGGCCGCGGTCGACGAGGTCGCCCACGAACACCGCGGTGCGGCCCTCGGGGTGGTGCGCGCCCACCGCGCGCCCCTGATCGTCGCGCGCGATCGCGTAGCCGAGCGACGACAGCAGCTCCTCCAGCTCGGCGCGGCAGCCGTGCACGTCGCCGACGATGTCGAAGGGGCCGGTGAGGTGGCGCTTGTCGCTCCAGCCGCGCTCCAGAGCCACGGTGGCGGAGTCGATCTCGGCGGGGCCGTCGAGGACGTGCACCCGGCGGAACCCCTCCTTGTTCAGTTTGCCGACGCCGCGCCGCAGCTCGCGGTGCTGCCGCGGGATGACGTGCCGGCCGAAGTCGCGGTCGGGGCGGGAGGCGTTGCGCTCGCGGGCGACGGACTCGGACACGTCCAGAACGATGGCGGTGGCGATGACGTCGTGCTTCTTGGCGATGCGGACCAGCTCGGCGCGGGCGCGCTGCTGCACGTTGGTGGCGTCGACGACGGTCAGCAGGCCGCGGCGCAGGCGGGTGCCGACGATGTGGTGCAGCAGTTCGAACGCGTCGCCGGTGGCGCTCTGGTCGTTCTCGTCGTCGCTGACCAGCCCCCGGCAGAAGTCGGAGGAGACGACCTGGGTGGGGCGGAAGTGCCGGGCGGCGAAGGTGGACTTGCCCGATCCCGACACGCCGATCAGCACGACCAGGCCCATCTCCGGCACGGACAGCACGCGCCCGCCGGAATCGGCACCGGTACCGCCGGAGTCGCCGGGACCGGCGGCGCGGGCGTCCGCCGGACCGGGGCCGGGATCGGCCGCGGGAGGGGCCGCCGGATCGGTGGGGTCGAAGGCGCTCACCTCGTGAACACTCCCATCTGGGTCGATGCCCCGCAGTGGGGATCCTCGGGGCCGACGGGCAGGTAGCGCACCCGGTAGCCGTACGCGGCGGCGACGCCCTCGGCCCAGGCGCGGAACTCGGCTCGGGTCCACTCGAAGCGGTGGTCGGTGTGCCGGAAGGAGTCCTCGGGCAGCCACTCGTAGCGTGCGTTGTACTCGGCGTTGGGCGTGGTGACAACGACCGTGCGCGGCGCGGTGTCGCCGAAGACGACCTGGGCGGCGGCGGGCAGCCGCGGCGGGTCGATGTGCTCGATCACCTCCATGAGCACGGCGGCGTCGTAGCCGCGGAACCGGGGGTCGCCGTAGAGCGCGGAGGCCGTGAAGACCTCCAGGCGCCGCTGGTCGCGCTCGGGCAGGCGGTCGTGGCGCAGCCGCCGCAGCGCGTGCTCCAGCGTGGCGGCCGAGACGTCGGCGCCCGCGATCCGCTCGAACGCGGGATCGGCCAGCAGCCGCTCCAGCAGCTTGCCCGACCCGCAGCCGAGGTCGAGCACGGAGCGGGCGCCCTCGGCCTTGAGGACCGACAGCACCGCGCCCGCCCGCCGCGCGGCCAGCGAGGGCTCGTACTCGCCGGCCTCGCCGCCGGTGCCGGCGCCGGCGCCGGCGTCGGCACCCCCCTGCCCGGCTGCCGCCGACTCGACGGGCGGCGGCTCCTCCTCCCCCGGCTCGGTCGCCACGGCCGCCGTGTCGGCGGAGTCGGCGGGATCGGCGGCGGAGAGGTCGTCCAGCTCGCTCAGCCGGGAGATGGCGGTGCGCACCAGCCGACCGCGCCGCGCGAGGTAGCGGCGGGTGATCCAGGTGCGCTCGGGGTGTCCGGGCAGCCAGCTCTCGCCCGCGCGCAGCAGCTTGTCGATCTCGTCCGGGCCGACCCAGTAGTGCTTGGTGCCGTCGAGCACCGGCAGCAGCACGTACAGGTGGCTCAGCGCGTCGGCCACGCGGACCTCGCCGGTGAGGGTGAGGCCGATGTAGCGGGAGTCGCCCCAGTCGGGCAGGCCGGGGTCGAGCGCCACGGGCTTCGCGTCCACCGCCCAGCCCAGCGGCTCGAACAGGCGGCGCGCCTGGTCCGGCCCGCCGCGGCAGGGCACGGCGGGCAGACTCAGCCGCAGCGGCAGCGGCTGCGCGGCCAGATCGGGCCGCGCCTGGCTGCGCCCCCGCAGCGCGGTGCGGAAGACGTCGCCCAGCGCGACCGCGAACAGCGACGAGGCCGCGTAGGGGCGGTCGTTGACGTACTGCGCCAGCGAGAAGTCGGCGGCGCCCGACCCCGGCTTGCGGGTGCGCAGCAGCTCCTGCGGGTCCACCTCCAGCAGCAGCGCGGCGGTGCAGCGCTCCGGCACGGCCTCGGGGTAGAACACGTGGGCCGTGCCGTAGGACTGGGTGAACCGCTGGACCCGGTCAGGATGCTTGTGCAGCAGGAAGCCGAGGTCCGTGGCGGGCTCGCGGGTGGTGGTGATCGTGAGCAGCACGGGACCAAGTGTGGTGCACCCCTAAGGCGGGATTCGATGCGTTTTTCCCGCCCTGTGGACAACCGGGCGCCCATCCCGCCGCTCCGGCACCGGTGACCGGCCGCGGCGCTCCGGTACCGGTGCGTCCGGCGACCGGTTCCGGTCGCGCGGCGTGGCCGGGCGGCGGCGCGGGCGGCCGCGGGTGACCGAGGACCAGCGCGGCGAGGAGCAGTTCGAGGTCCGCGGCGGTGGCCGCCTCCAGCAGGTGCGGGTGTCCCGGGAGCATGGCCCACCAGGTGCCGGTGTGGGTGCCGTACCAGGCGGTCGCGCCGGGGAAGATCCGCCGCAGCCGCAGAGCGCCGGGGTGAACGGTGGCGGGCTGCCGCCGGGCGTAGGCGGGCCGCGTCGCGATGCTCATCGGGCGTTCTCCTCGGCGTCGTCGGCGTTGTCGGCGGCCCAGGTGCGGCCGAGGGCGTCGAGGTGGTGCCCGTCGTGTGCGGCCGGGCGCAGGCAGAGCGGGTGGTGGGCGGTCGGGCAGGCGGGCGATGCCGGTGCGGGCTCGGGCACGGGGAGTGCGCAGGCGTCGCCGAGCAGGGCGGCGATGCGCGCCAGCATCTCCAGGGAGGCGTCGCGGACGGCGGAGGTCCAGTAGGAGTGCTCAGACGTGCTCGCGGCGAGGTCGTCGGCCAACTGGTGCAGGCACCGGGCGTCGCGGGAGTCGACCACCCGAGCGGGCCGAGGCGCGGCGAGGGGCGCGGCGGGCCTGTCGGGGGTCGGCAGGTAGGGCCGTGTACGCGGCGGCGGAGCGAAAGCGGTGAGGGCGAGATCGAGCGAATCGAGGTCGGCCGCGGCGAGCGCGATGCCGTCGCACTGACGGTGGTGTGCCCGGTAGGGGGCCGGCTGCCCGGGCGCGTAGGTGAGGCTCCAGTTCTGCCGGTGACGGGTGTGGACCTCACAGAACCGCCCGTAGTCGGGAGGCACGGGCGGCTCGGGAAGGTAGGGGCGGGTGCGGTCGGGAGTGCGGGATGGATTCGGATCCGCCGTCAGGGCAGGCCGGATAGGGTCGGACATGTCATCAGCTCCACTTCAGCTGGTGGCCAAGCCCCGGGACGGTGCCCGCCGTCGCCGGGGTCTTTCATGTCCACCCACATTGAGGCCCAGCAGGTGAGAAATCTATAGCGAACTGGATACCGGGCAATGTTGGGAAAGCATGGGGCAGGACGAATAGATCCGTGCTGACATGTGGTGCATGGGACAAGAAATTCAAGAAGCATCGCGCCGGTTCGGGCGCGAACTGACGCGTCTGCGTGAAATGTCGGGAATCACCCAAGGAAAATTGGCGAGTCAGCTGGGGATCAGTTCCTCGCATCTCTCGAACCTGGAGCGGGGCTACCGAACCCCCAAGGCCCCGGTGATCCGCGGACTCGACAAGGCGCTCAACGCAGAGGGACGGCTTGTCCGACTCTGGGAAGACCTCACCCGCAGCGGCCGGTCAGCGTGGCTGGAAGAGTTGGCCGATATCGAACGCAAGGCCGTCTCGATCGTAGAGTCGCAGACCTCCATACTTCCCTCCGTCCTTCAAACGGAGGAGTACGCGAAGTCGGTAATGACCACTCTGTCGCCTTGGGCCACTACTGAAGAGATCGAAGCGAGCGTTCAACTTAGAAAGAAGCGGACAGAATGGTTCACTTCATCAAAAACCCCGATCTACTGGGCTGTAATCGACGAATCTGTGATCGCCCGCGAGGTCGGTTGCCATGACCTGATGAAAGCTCAGCTGGAGCACGTGGCCGATTTGACCGAACGCGGTCGTGTTTCACTACAGATCGTTCGCGGCCAGCACCCTGGGCTCCTCGGATCTTTCAAGATCATTTCGCCGGATGGAGCACCGGACGTCGTGTACGCGGAATCCGCACACTCCGGACAGATCATCGACTCCCCCGACGATGTCCGCCGATTCCGCCTGGTTTATGGTGCCGTCCAAGCGGCTGCGCTGTCGCCGCAGGAGTCCAAGCGACTCATCATGAAGACGATCGAAGGGTATGGAGCATGAGCGACATGGGAGAATGGCACAAATCCAGCTACAGTGGTGCGGTCCACCAGGACTGCGTCGAAGTCGCCGAATCCCCCCACCAGGTCAAGATCCGCGACACCAAGCACCGCGACGCCGGGCACCTCTCCCTCCCCGCCGCCGAGTGGTCCGCCTTCCTCGCCGACCTCAAGGGTGACCGCCTCTGAGCCAGTTCTCCGCAAGTCCGCGAGGCCCCACCGGGAACCACGTGGGGCGGCCACCACAGGAGGCTGCGGCAATGGGGCATTATTCGCGAAGCGTGTGCGCCAGCTTGCCGCCGAGCGCACGCAATACCTTTGCGCCGGAGCCGCGCCACCGGTGGTGCAGCCCGGCCGCGAAGGAGCGCCGTGCGCTCGGCGGCAAGCTGGCATCGGCGCTTCGCGCAGCACAGCCCCATTGCCGCAACCCCAGTGGTTTCCGGAGCCGGACGGCTGCCCGGTGGGTGCCTCAACGCCGGGAGGCGCCAGTGCACCCCCTCCTCGGTGGGCCGCCGCATCCGGACGGTTGCCCGGTGGGTTCCTCAACGCCGGCCGGCCGTCAGTGCACTCCCGCGTGCAGCCCCGCCGCCGGGACGATTTCCGGGGCTCCGTGCTGGATGGCGTCGGCCTCGTTGTCGTTGTCCTGCTCCTGGGCCGCGCGCTCGACCTCGATGCGCTTGCGGTAGTAGGCGACCTCGCGCTGGATGTGCTCCTCGCTCCAGCCCAGCACGTCGGCCATCAGCCGGGCGGCCTCCTCGGCGGCGGCGATCCCGCGGTCCCACGTCTCGATGGAGGTCCGGGTGCGCCGGGTCAGCACGTCGTTGATGTGCCGGGCGCCCTCGTAGGCGGCGGCGTAGACGACCTCGGCCCGCAGGTAGTCGTCCGCGCCGGTCAGCGGCTCCTTGAGGTCGGGCCGCTCCTCCATCAGCCCCAGGATCTCCTCGACCATGGTCCCGTAGCGGCGCAGCAGGTGGGTGATCCGCGAGCGGTGCAGCCCCGACTCGTTGGCGAGCTTGCGGCGCTGGTTCCACATCGCCGCATACCCCTCGGCGCCGACCAGCGGCAGCCGGTCGGTCACCGACGGCGGGATGCGCCCGTCCAGCCCGTGGGCCACCGCGTCCACGGCGTCCTTGGCCATCACCCGGTAGGTCGTGTACTTCCCGCCCGCGATCAGCACCAGCCCCGGAACCGGGTGGGCGACGGTGTGCTCGCGCGAGAGCTTGGAGCTCTCGTCGGACTCCCCGGTCAGCAGCGGCCGCAGCCCCGCGTACACGCCTTCGACGTCGTCCCTGGTCAGCGGCACCCGCAGCACCTCGTTGACGTGGTCGAGCACGTAGTCGATGTCGCGCCGGCTGGCCGCGGGGTGGGCCTTGTCCAGGTTCCAGTCGGTGTCGGTGGTGCCGATGATCCAGTGCCTGCCCCACGGGATCACGAACAGCACGCTCTTCTCCGTGCGCAGGATGAGCCCCGAGGACGCCTGGATCCGGTCGCGCGGCACCACCAGGTGGATGCCCTTGGACGGGCGGACGTGGATCTGCCCGCGCCCGCCGACCATCTCCTGGATGTCGTCGGTCCACACACCGGCGGCGTTGACCACCTGCTTGGCGCGGATGTCGAACCGCTCCCCGGTCTCCAGGTCCTGGGCGTGGGCGCCGGTGACGTGCTCGCCCTCGCGCAGGAAGCCCACCGCCTGCACCCGCGAGGCCACGTGCGCCCCGTAGGTCGCGGCCGTGCGCACCACAGTGAGGACGTAGCGGGCGTCGTCCACCTGCGCGTCCCAGTACTGCACCGCGCCCACCAGCGCGTCGCGGCGCAGGGCGGGCACGAGCCGCAGCGCGCTGCCGCGGGTGAGGTGGCGGTGGCGCGGCAGCCCGCGGGCGCTGCCCATCGACATCGAGAGCGCGTCGTAGAGGGTGACGCCGGCGCCGATGTAGGGCCGCTCCCAGTGCTTGGTCAGCGGGTACAGGAACGGCACGGGCTGGACCAGGTGGGGCGCGATGCGGTGCAGCAGCAGGCCCCGCTCGACCAGCGCCTCGCGGACCAGCTCGAAGTCGAACTGCTCCAGGTAGCGCAGCCCGCCGTGGATGAGCTTGCTGGAGCGGCTGGAGGTGCCCGAGGCGTAGTCGCGGGCCTCGATCAGGCCGACGGAGAGCCCGCGGGAGACCGCGTCCAGGGCCACACCCGCCCCGACGATGCCGCCGCCGACGACGAGAACGTCCAGTTCACCCCCTGCCATGGCCGCAAGCGCCTCGGTTCGCTGTTCGGGCCCCATGCGCGCTGCAGTCATCACACGCCTTCCTCAGACCGGTGCCTTGCCGGGGAGCGCCCGGACGTCCCACCGTCAGGCTAACCCGACACGCCCGGGCCAACCCGCCTGGCGCGCGCCTGTATCGCGGGCCGCAGGGGCGGGCGGTGCCGCACACCCGCTGCCGATCCGTACCGGACCCGCCCCGGCCGCCCCGGTGCGGCTCCCGTGCCTCACACCGCGTCGGCGGCGGCCCTGGCGTAGCGGTCGGCGGCCTCCAGCACGTCCTCGCCGTAGCTGCGGGACTCGTTGTAGGTGAGGATGGCATCCCACCAGCCGCTGTCGCTGGTGAGGTCGCGGTCCTCGGCGCACAGGTAGCGCGCCGCGGCCAGGGCGGCGTCGTCGATGTCGTGCGGGTCGGCCGCGCCGGAGGAGTCGGCGTCGGTGCCCCACCGGTCCCACGTGCTGGGGATGAACTGCATGGGCCCGACCGCGCGGTCCCAGCGCTCGTCGCCGTCGAGGGATCCGCCGTCGGTGTCGGAGATCGCGGCGGTGTTGTCGGTGCCGTCGAGCGGGATGCCGATGACGTCCTCGGTGGTGCGCCCGTCGGAGCCGATCTCGCCGCCGGCGATGGTGCCGTGGTCGGACTCGATCGCCCCGATGCCCGCCAGCGTCGGCCACGAGATCAGGCAGTCGGGCTGCTCCTGCATGAGGGTGAGCTGAGCGCGCGCGTAGCCCTCCAGCGCCCGGCGCGGCACGCCCGTGGCCTCGGAGACGGTGTCCAGCCACTGCGGGCTGGGGTCGGCGATTCCAGCGGCGGCGTCGGGCGAGGGCCGGTCGTCGGCCGGCGGTGCGCTGCGGGCCGCAGAGCCCGCCGCCCCGGTACCCGGGACGGTGTCGATGCTGCCCGCGGCCTGGTCCGGGCCCGGCGGCAGCTCGGGTGCCGGCGCCGGTTCGAACGTGCCGACGATCCCGGCCACTCCCGCCGCCACCCCGAGGGTCGCGACCACCGCTGCGCCGGCAGCGGCGGCCCGCTTCCAGGGGGCGGGGCTCGGTGAGTCGCCGGATGAGGCGGAGGGGGCCTCGGAATCGATGACGGGGGGACCGCTCACGGACACCTCATTAACGTCGCGGAAACGATCAGCCGGATTGACGTGTGTCGGCTGGGCGCATGGGGCGCCGACGTGATAGTGCACCCGATCATCGGGGACCGAGTCAACTACCCGCCCGTCGCCGCAGCTCAGCGCGCTGCCGCGACGGCGCGGACGCGCCCGGCCGGGCCACCCGGCCGGGCCACCCGGCCGGGTCGCGCGGCCGGTGTCAGCGGTGGGGGTTGACCACGACCTCCACGCGCTGGAACTCCTTGAGGTCGCTGTAGCCGGCGGTGGCCATGGTGCGGCGCAGCGCGCCGGTCAGGTTCATCGAGCCGTCGCTGGTGGCGGAGGGACCGTGCAGGATCGACTCCAGTGAGCCGATGGTGCCCACCTGCAGCCGCTCGCCGCGCGGCAGCTCGCCGTGGTGGGCCTCGCTGCCCCAGTGGTAGCCGCCGCCGGGCGCCTCGGCGGCGCGCGCCAGCGGCGAGCCGATCATGACGGCGTCGGAGCCGCAGGCCAGCGCCTTGGCGATGTCGCCGGAGCGGGTCATGCCGCCGTCGGCGATGACGTGCACGTAGCGGCCGCCCGACTCGTCGAGGTAGTCGCGGCGGGCGGCGGCGACGTCGCCGATCGCGCTGGCCATGGGCACCGACACGCCCAGCACCGAGCGCGTGGTGTGGCCGGACCCGCCGCCGAAGCCCACGAGCACGCCCGCGGCGCCCGTGCGCATCAGGTGCAGGGCGGCGGTGTAGGTGGCGCAGCCGCCCACGACCACGGGCACGTCCAGCTCGTAGATGAACTGCTTGAGGTTCAGCGGCTCGGCCCGCCCGGAGACGTGCTCGGCGGAGACGGTGGTGCCGCGGATGACGAACAGGTCGACCCCGGCGTCGATGACCGCCTTGTGGTACTGGGCGGTGTGCTGGGGCGAGAGGCGGGCGGCGGTGACCACGCCGGCCTGGCGGATCTCCTCGATGCGCCGCCCGATCAGCTCCTCCTTGACCGGCTCGGCGTAGATCTCCTGCAGCCGCTGGGTGGCGGCCTCGTCGCCCAGCTCGCGGATCTCGGCCAGCAGCGGCTCGGGGGACTCGTAGCGGGTCCACAGCCCTTCGAGGTCGAGTACGCCCAGCGCGCCCAGCCGCCCCATGGCGATCACGGTCTCGGGCGAGGCGATGCTGTCCATCGGGCTGCCCATCAGCGGCGTTTCGAAGCGGTAGGCGTCGATCTGCCAGGTGATCGACACCTCCTCGGGGTCACGGGTGCGGCGGGCCGGCACGATCCCGATCTCCTCGAGTTCGTAGGCGCGCCGCCCGTTCTTGCCGAGCCCGATCTCCAGCTGAGCCAACGCTTGGGTCCCCTCTCGCGTGCTTCACCGGCTGCGGATGCGAACCGCCGGCGGATACCAGCGGCGAGTTTACCGCCGCGCCGCCGCCGCGCCCCGCGACCGCGGCACCCGCTCCCGGATCCCGGCCGTGCGCAGGGCCCCGCGGTCCGAGCGGTCCCGCCGACGCGCCGGCCGACGGCCGCCTCAGCGGCGGCCGTGGTAGTTGGGGGCCTCGACGGTCATCTGGACGTCGTGGGGGTGGCTCTCCTTGAGGCCGGCCATGGTGATCTGCATGAGCTGCCCGTGCTCGCGCAGGTCGTCGACGGTGCGCGCGCCCGCGTACCACATCGACTGGCGCAGCCCGCCGATGAGCTGGTGGGCCACCGCCGACAGCGGCCCGCGGTAGGGCACCTGGCCCTCGACGCCCTCGGGGATCAGCTTCTCCTCGGTGGCGACGTCGGCCTGGGAGTAGCGGTCCTTGGAGAAGGAGCGCCCGCGCATAGCGCCCAGCGAGCCCATGCCGCGGTAGGTCTTGTACTGCTTGCCGTTGATGAAGACCAGTTCTCCGGGGCTCTCCTCGACGCCGGCGAGCAGGCTGCCCAGCATCACCGTGCTCGCGCCGGCCACGATGGCCTTGGCGATGTCGCCGGAGAACTGCAGCCCGCCGTCGGCGATGACCGGCACCTGGGCCGGGCCGGCGGCCTTGGCGGCCTCCATCACGGCGGTGACCTGCGGCGCCCCCACGCCGGCGACCACGCGGGTGGTGCAGATGGAGCCCGGGCCCACGCCGACCTTGACCGCGTCGGCCCCGGCGTCGATCAGCGTCTGGGCGCCCGCGCGGGTGGCGATGTTGCCCGCGACGACGTCGGCGGAGGAGTTGGCCTTGAGCTTGGCGACCATCTCGGCGACACCGGAGGAGTGGCCGTGCGCGGTGTCCACGACGATGAAGTCGGCGCCGGCCTCGACGAGCGCACGCGCGCGCAGCTCGGAGTCGTCGCCGACGCCCACGGCCGCGCCGACCACCAGGCGGCCGTCGGCGTCCTTGGTGGCGTCGGGGAACTGCTCGCTCTTGATGAAGTCCTTGACGGTGATCAGCCCGCGCAGCCGGCCCCGGGCGTCGACCAGCGGGAGCTTCTCGACCTTGTTCTCGCGCAGCAGCCGGAACGCGTCGTCGCGGCTGACCCCCACCGGCGCGGTGATCAGCGGCATCGGGGTCATGACCTCGCGGACGGGGCGCTCGCGGTTCAGCTCGAAGCGCATGTCGCGGTTGGTGACGATGCCCAGCAGGCGGCCGTCGTCGTCGGTGACGGGGGCGCCGGAGATGCGGTAGTGGGCGCTGAGCGCCTCGACGTCGGCGAGGGTGTCGTCGGGTTTGCAGGTGACCGGGTCGGTGACCATGCCCGCCTCGGAGCGCTTGACCAGGTCGACCTGGGAGGCCTGGTCCTCGGCGGAGAGGTTGCGGTGCAGCACGCCGGCGCCGCCCTGGCGGGCCATGGCCACCGCGGTCCGGGCTTCGGTGACCGTGTCCATGGCGGCCGAGAGCAGCGGTATGCGCAGTTCGATGTTGCGCGAGAGCCTGCTCGTGGTGTCGGCCTCGCCTGGTTGCAGGTCCGAGTAGGACGGGACCAGCAGTACGTCGTCGTAGGTGAGCCCCGGCGGCAGCACCTTGCCGCCGTCCCCCGTGAAGAGCTGCGTCATGTTTCTTCCCAACCACTCGCGCGTGTTGTTTCATCCTAGGGCGCGCTTAAGAGCGGTGGGGGCGCCGTTTTTCAGGAACCCACCGGGCACCGCCCGGGGCGGCCACCATCGTTGTTGCGGCAATGGGCGCGGTTCGCGAAGCGTGTCTGGCAGCTTGCCGCCGAGCGCACGCAGTCCTTCCCCGGTGGAGCCGCACCACCGGTGGCGGGCCTCCGGCGCAATAGCGCGCCGTGCGCTCGGCGGCAAGCCGGCTCTGAACAGGTACGTGGCGCGAAGCGCCTCCGTTAGGGGCGGTGGCGGGTGACGGGCACGATGAACTCGCGGCGCGTCAGCGCCTCCGTTAGGGGCGGTGGCGGGTGACGGGCACGATGAACTCGCGGCGCGTCAGCGCCTCCGTTAGGGGCGGTGGCGGGTGACGGGCACGATGAACTCGCGGCGCGTCAGCGCCTCCGTTAGGGGCGGTGGCGGGTGACGGGCGGGCGCTACGCGCATCACAGCCCCATTGCCGCAACCGCTGTGGTCCCCGGCTCCGGTGGTTCCCGGGGGGTTCCTCGGCGGCGGGACGCGCAGCCCTGCGCACGCGGGCCTCAGATCAGCCGGTTGGCCGTTGCGACCTTGCGCAGACGGGCGAGGGCGCGGTGCTGGGCCACGCGCACGGCGCCGGGTGACATGCCCAGGGCGTGGCCGGTCTCGTCGGCGGAGAGGCCGGCGATGACCCGCATCACCAGCAGGCGGCGCTGGGGCTCGGGCAGTTCGTCGAGCAGGGCGCGCGCACGCTCGGCCTCGGCCGTGCGGACGGCCGACTCCTCGGGGCCGGGATCGCTGTCGGGGCAGTCGGGCACGGCGTCGGTGGGCACGTCGGCGCGGGTGGAGCGGCGCAGCGCGTCGGCGACCTTGTGGGAGGCGATCTTGAAGACGAACGCCGCGAACGGGCGCCCCTTGTCCTCGTAGCGGGGCAGCGCGGCGAGCAGCGCGATGCAGACCTCTTGGGCCACGTCGTCGGAGTAGTGCACGTAGCCGGAGACACGCGAGAGCTTGGCGCGGCAGTAGCGCAGCACCATGGGGCGGACCTCGCGGATGAGGGAGTCCACCGCGCCGTCGTCGCCCTGCACGGCCAGCGAGGTCAGATAGTTCAGTTCCGTCTCGTTCGCTCTGCGCAGGGCCTCGGCTCGGCTCGCGAGCGCGCCCCCCGCTGCGCGTAGATCCGTCACGTATCGCATCATGCCCCGCAGCGCGGGTTTACACGTCACCGACCGCGGCTACAGAATGATCACATTTGGCGGAAAAGCCCGATACGTGGCGCGCGTTGCCTGCCGAAAACCGGGGTCCGATGATAGTGAAAACCCCGCGCCCGCAGGGCTGCGGGCGCGGGGTCGAAGGCTCAGAGCCGAGCTGGAAGCGGGTCAGTGGCCGTGGCCGTGCCCGTGGCCCTCCTCGGACTCCTCTTCCTCGGGCTTCTCCACGACCAGCGCCTCGGTCGTCAGCAGCATGCCGGCGATGGAGGCGGCGTTCTGCACCGCGGAGCGGGTGACCTTGACGGGGTCGAGGATGCCGGCCGCCATCAGGTCGCCGTAGGAGTCGGTGGAGGCGTTGTAGCCCTGCCCCACCGGCATCTCGGCGATGCGGTAGGTGACCACGTAGCCCTCGGCGCCGGCGTTCTCGGCGATCCAGCGGGCGGGCTCCACCAGGGACTGGCGCACGATCTTGACGCCGGTGGCCTCGTCGCCGCTGAGGCCGAGGTCGTCCAGCTCCGCGGCGGCGTGCACCAGCGAGGCGCCGCCGCCGGCGACGATGCCCTCCTCGATCGCGGCGCGGGTGGCCGAGATCGCGTCCTCCAGGCGGTGCTTCTTCTCCTTGAGCTCCACCTCGGTGGCCGCGCCCACGCGCAGCACGGAGACGCCGCCGGCCAGCTTGGCCAGGCGCTCCTGCAGCTTCTCGCGGTCCCAGTCGGAGTCGCTGTTCTCGATCTCCTTGCGGATCTGGTTGATCCGGTCGTCGACCTCGCTCTGCTCGCCGCCGCCGTCGACGATGGTGGTGTCGTCCTTGGTGACGGTGACGCGGCGGGCGCTGCCCAGCACGTCGACCTCGGCGTTCTCCAGGGTCAGGCCGACCTCTTCGGCGATGACCTGGCCGCCGGTCAGGGTCGCGATGTCCTGCAGCATGGCCTTGCGGCGCTCGCCGAAGCCGGGGGCCTTGACCGCGGCGACGTTGAGGGCGCCGCGGATCTTGTTGAGGACCAGCGCGCCCAGCGCGTCGCCCTCGATGTCCTCGGCGATGATCAGCAGCGGCTTCTTGGCCTGGACGACCTTCTCCAGCAGCGGCAGGAGATCGTTCAGGTTGGAGATCTTGCCCTGGTTGATCAGGATGAGCGCGTCCTCCAGCACCACCTCCTGGCGGTCCTGGTCGGTCACGAAGTAGGGCGAGACATAGCCCTTGTCGAACTGCATGCCCTCGGTGAAGTCGAGGTCGAGGCCCATGGTGGGGGCCTCCTCGACGGTGATGACACCGTCCTTGCCGACCTTGTCGAAGGCTTCGGCGATCATGTCGCCGATCTGGGCGTCCTGGGCGGAGTTGGTGGCGACGTAGGCGATGTCCTCGCGCTCGCCGACCTCGCGGGCGCGCTCGACGAGCACGTCGGCGACCTTCTTGGCGGCGGCGTCGATGCCCTTCTTCAGCGACATCGGCGAAGCGCCGGCGGCCACGCTGCGCAGGCCCTCGCGGACCAGGGCCTGGGCGAGCACGGTGGCGGTGGTGGTGCCGTCGCCGGCCGCGTCGTTGGTCTTGGTGGCGACCTCCTTGACCAGCTGGGCGCCCAGGTTCTCGTACGGGTCGTCCAGCTCGATCTCACGGGCGACGGTGACGCCGTCGTTCGTGATGGTGGGGGCGCCGAACTTCTTGTCGATGACGACGTTGCGGCCGCGCGGGCCCAGCGTCACCTTCACGGAGTCGGCGAGGCGGTCGACACCGCGCTCGAGTGCGCGCCTGGCTTCGTCCTCGAATTCCAGGATCTTGGGCATGGTGAGCTTCCCCTGTCCGTACAGCTACGGCGGATGTGAAAACCGCCCCGCCCGGCAGCGTGCCGGCCGGGGCGGGAGGTTGCTTCGAGAGTCGAGGTCCTACTTCTCGACGACCGCGAGCAGGTCGCGGGCGGAGAGCACCAGGTACTCCTCGTTGTCGTACTTGACCTCGGTGCCGCCGTACTTGCTGTACAGGACGACGTCGCCGACCTTGACGTCGAGCGGGATGCGGTTCTCGCCCTCGTCGTCCCAGCGGCCGGGGCCCACCGCGAGAACCTCGCCCTCCTGGGGCTTCTCCTTGGCGGTGTCGGGGATGACAAGGCCGGAGGCGGTGGTCTGCTCGGCTTCGAGGGTCTTGACGACGACGCGGTCCTCAAGCGGCTTCAGCACAGTCTTGGTGGCGGTCGACACGGTTGTGACCTCCCCCTTCAGGTTCGATCCATCGAAACGGCATGCTTGGTAAAGGGGCGACCACGGCGGCCTGCCGTCGCGGGTGCCAGACCGGCCTCGTCGCGATTAGCACTCTACCTTTGAGAGTGCCAGTATGGAACATTAGTCGGGCCCTGAGGGCGCGTCAAACAACAGGTCACAGGGGGACGTTGTGGTGTCCAGCGGGCAAACCGCGGCTGACGCGGCCGCGGCCTTCGCCGCCCTGTCCACCCCCGCGGGCCGCCGGGTGCTGACCGCCGCCGGCTCGGCTCCCGCCGACCCGCTGAAAGCCGCCACCGCGCTGCGCCGCGAAGCCGAGGAGGCGCTCGCGGCCGCCGCCGCGGACCGCGCCCCCGACGTGGCGCCCGCCGACCTCGCCGCGGCCGCGCTGACCCAGGCGCGGCTGCGCGAGCGGGCGCGCGGGAAGTTCGGCGAGCGCGCCGGGCGGATGTTCTTCACCTCCCCCGGGCTGGAGCAGGCCACGCGCCGCTCTGTCACGGCCTACCGCGCGGGGCGGATGGCCGCCGCACTGGGACCGGGGGCACGGGTGGCCGACCTGGGCTGCGGAATCGGCGCCGACGCGATCGGCCTGGCCGAGGCCGGCCTCACGGTGGACGCGGTCGAGGCCGACCCGCTGACCGCCGCCGTCGCCGCGGCCAACGCCGAGGCGCTGGGCCTGTCCGAGCGCATGCGCGTGCGCGAGGGCGACGCGGCGGCCGTGCGCCCCGAGGACTACGACGCCGTCTTCTGCGACCCCGCGCGCCGGACGACGCGCGGGCGGGTCTTCGACCCCGACGCCTACTCCCCCTCCTGGGACGCGGTCACGGACCTGGCCGCGCGGGCGCCGGCGTCCTGCGTCAAGGCCGCTCCCGGCATCCCGCACGAGCGCATCCCCGCACAGGCCGCCGCCGAGTGGATCTCGGTGGACGGCGAACTGAAGGAGACGGCGCTGTGGCAGGGCCTGGCCGAGGCGCGGCCGCGCCGGGCCGCCGTCCTGCTGCGCGGCGACGGCTCGGCCCCGGCGGTGCTGGCCGAGGACCCCGGCGCCCCCACCGCGCCGGTGGGCCCGCCGGCGCGCTACCTCTACGAGCCCGACAACGCCGTGGTGCGCGCGCACCTGGTGGCCGAGGCGGCGGCACGGGTCGAGGGCGCGCTGCTCGACCCCGATATCGCCTACATCACCTCCGACCGACTCGTCGCCACACCGTTCGCCCGGGCCTTCGAGGTGCACGAGACCATGCCGTTCTCACTCAAGCGGCTGCGTTCCGCACTGCGTGCCAAAGACGCGGGGTCGGTAACGATTAAGAAACGCGGATCGGCCGTGGACGTCGACAAACTGCTCCGCGACCTCAAGCCGAAGGGCTCGGAATCCGTTGTCGTGGTGCTCACCCGGGTGGGGGATCACCCGTTGTGCCTGCTGTGTTCCGAGGTCACGGCTTTGCCGTAGACACACCGCACCAATCGGGCAATGCGGAACTCCCGCATCAGGGGTGACTAAGGCCGCGATCAGTACTAGCGTGACGCAGCAAGACCGGTCATGCCGCATTCCGCCATCTTTGCCACTTGAACACGGTGAACGAGGCTCATGTCGTTAAACTGATCCCCGCTGAATCCCTTCCTCCCTGTCCTGGATTCCACCGGCGACGCGCCAGGGTGGTCGGCGACCGCCGATTCGCCTGCACTCCCTCCGTGCCTCGAATGTCACCCTGCGTGCTCGCCGCACCTCCGTACGTTGCGGCGGCTCGGCTGCGCCCGCCCCTCGGCGCCGTGCCGGTGATCCGGGAGCAAACCGCCCATCCACGGCCGAAACGGGTGGGGGCGCCAGATCTTAAGGAGCACCTCGGTGGAACAGACCAACCACAACTTCCTCAACGGGGGAGGTCAGACCGGGATCTCCGACCGCATGCGGGACCTGCTCTCACGGGCCGCGCAGGACCAGATCTCCGAGCAGAAGTCCCAAGGTGCGGTCAACGAGGAGATGCGCCAGCGCCTGGAAGGCATGGAGTGGCTGCTGCGCGAGTTCCGCGAACGCGAGTTCGCCACGCTCGCGGAGTCGGTCGCCGGCGTCCAGGCCCGGGTCGACGAGCTCTCCTCGCGTCCGCCGGAGTGGGCCGAGACCCTGGCCGAGCACATCGCGCTGGTCGGCGAGCGCGTCAAGCCGCTGGCGGAGATGTCCGCGCTGCGGGCCGACATCCGCACCATCACCGGCCACCTCGACACCGCGCTGTCGCGGCTGCAGGAGCTGTCGGAGTCCGGCGAGCAGACCTCCGGCCGCATCGACGCGCTCGCCCAGCGCATCGAAGGACTGGCCGCCGGCGCCGAGGCCCGGTTCGGCCGCATCGACGAGGCCGTCGAGGGCCTGAGCACCGGCACGCAGGAGCTGCGCGAGTCGCTGTCGGCGATCACCGAGCGCCTGGAGTCCCAGCACGACAGCGCCATGGGCGCCGCCGCCGAGCGGCACGAGGCCGTCACCGCCCAGCTCAGCGAGGGCCGCGAGGCCCTCACCACGGCCGTCGAGCAGGGCCGCGCCTCGATCGAGCGCGCGGTGTCCGAGGGCCGCGAGAGCCTGGCGGCCGCCATCGGCGAGAGCCGCGAGGGCATCGAATCGGCCCTGCGCGAGCAGCAGACGGCCCTCAGCGGCAAGCTCGACACCACCGCCGAGTCGCTGCGCGGCGCCACCGAGCAGAGCCGCGACGCCGTGACCGGCGCCCTGTCCGAGGGCGTCGAGCGGCTCGACACCGCATCCCGGGAGCGCACCGGCGAGCTGCGCGAGGGCATCGAGCGCCTGGACGGCCGGGCCACCGAGCACCACACCGAGGTCACCGCCCAGCTCAGCGAGAGCGTCGCCCGGCTCAGCAGCCAGGCCGAGGAGAACCACGTCGAGGCCACCGCCGCGGTCGCCGACGCCAACAGCGCCGTGGTCAAGCTCGCCGAGTCCACCGAGGAGCGCCTGGGCGACATCCGCGCCCACGTCCGCGACCGGCTCGCCGAGTTGCACGAGCAGCTGGAGCTGCACCGCTCCGAGCTGCGCGAGCGCGACGACCAGCACCGCACCGAACTGGCCGGCAAGCTCGACGAGGCGGCCCAGGGCCTGCGCGCCAAGACCGAGGAGGACCTGGCCGCCACCACCGCGGCGCTGTCGGAGCTGCGGGGCACCGTCGAGGAGCGCACCGGCGAACTTCGCGAGGCCGTCGACGCCCGCATCGGCGAGCTGCGCGGCGCCGTGGACGAGCGCATCACCGCCCTCCAGGAGCAGGGCGACGAGCGCCACGGCGCGCTGACCACCGCCGCCGAGGAGCAGCGCGCCGCCGTCGACGCCCGGCTGGAGCAGGCCCGCCAGGAGCTGGCCGAGCGGGTGGACCGCCACCTGGAGGCCATCAACGGGCAGTTCGAGCACGGCCTGGGCCGCCTGACCGACCGCTTCGACACCTTCGAGGGGCACTTCGAAGGCAGCTTCGAGGGCGTCGAGGGCAAGATCGACGGGGTCAGCGGGCGCCTCGACGGCATCGAGGGCCGCGTCAACGGCGTCGAGGGCCAGTTCGAGGGGATCAACGGCCAGATCGACGGGGTCGACGGCCGGCTGGAGGCGGTGGACGACCGCCTTGAGGCGCTCAACCAGCGCTTGGCCCAGCTCCCGGCCACCCTGGAGTTCAGCGAGGTGCACCGCCGCCTCACCGAGCTGCTGGAGCGCCCGGTCATCGACCCCACCGAGAAGCTGGAGGGCCTCGACGGCCGCCTCAAGGAGGGGCTGGACCCGCTGCTGCGCGAGGTGCAGGCCCGCCCGGACCGCCACGAGTTCGACGAGGCCATCACCGAGGCCGTCGAGACCTCCCACGACGACATCACCAAGCGCCTGGCCGCCCTTGAGGAGACCATGCTCGCCCTCGCCGAGGCCCTGCTGCGCCCCGGCCGCGACGGCAAGAAGAAGCGCCGCCACGACGAGGACGACGAGGACGAGTAGGCCGCAGGGCGACCGGCAGGGCTGAAGGGCGGGGCGGGAGTCCGTCGGGGCTCCCGCCCCGCCCTTGGTTTGTGCTGAGGGGGCCGCGCCGGCCGACCGCACCGATTGCCGCGGCCGCAGTGGTTTCCCGTGCCGGTGGTTACCGCAGCCGCGGCCCCCGCCCCACCGTCGCGACGTCTCAGACAGGGCCTACATCCTGTTTAAGAAGCCGGACACCACAATGGCTGCGGCGATGGTGCCGGATTGCGCGAAGCGCCCACCCGTCACCCGCCACCGCCCCAACCGAGGCGCTTCGCGCCACGTACCTGTTCAGAGCCGGCTTGCCGCCGAGCGGGAGCACCTTTGCGTCGGAGGCCCGCCACCGATAGTGCGGCTCCACCTGGGAAGAACCGCGTGCGCTCGGCGGCAAGGAAACACGTGACGCGCAGCGTCTCCGTTGGGGTGGCGGCGGGCTGACGGGCGGGCGGGCCGCGCTACGCGAACCGCGCCCATTGCCGCAACCCCGATGCTCACCGCCCCAGGTGGTACCCGGTGGGTTCCTCTGCCCTGGCGACAGGAGGAACCCTCCGGGGACCACCCAGGGCGGGCACCACAGCGGCTGCGGCAATGGGGCTGAGATGCGCGAATCCCACCCGTCACCCGCCACCGCCCCTAACGGAGGCGCTTCGCGCCACGTACTTGTTCTGCGCCGGCTTGCCGCCGAGCGGCGGTGCACCCTTCCCTCGGATCCCCGCCACCGGTGGTACGAATCCGCCTGATGAGTTCAGCGTGCGCTCGGCGGCAGGCAAGCAGGTGACGCGAAGCGTCTCCGATGGGGCGGTGGCGGGCTGACGGGCGGGCACGTGACGCGAAGCGCACCGATTGCCGCAACCCCGATGGCGGCCGCCCGCACCGCGGACGGCCGCCGTTCGTGGTCTGCCTGCCTACGCCGCCAGCGGGCGGTCGACCGGCAGGGAGGTGTCCGTGGCCAGGTTCAGGCTGGAGGGGGGCAGGTCGGCGGCCACCACCTCGGCTCCCAGGGCGGCGATCATGGCGCCGTTGTCGGTGCACAGCCGCGGCCGGGGCACGCGCAGGGTGACGCCGGCGTCGGCGCAGCGCTCCTCGGCCAGGGCGCGCAGGCGGGAGTTGGCCGCCACGCCGCCGCTGATGACCAGGTGCTCCACGCCGTGCTCCAGGCAGGCGTCGACGGCCTTGCGGGTGAGCACGTCGACCACCGACTCCTGGAACCCGGCCGCGATGTCGGCGACCGGCAGGTCGCGCCCGTCGCGCACACCGTCCTCCACCCAGCGCGCCACGGCCGTCTTCAGCCCGGAGAAGGAGAAGTCGTAGGTGCCGTCACCCCACTTGCCGCGCGGGAAGCGGATGGCCCGGTTGGCCTCGCGTGCGGCGCGGTCGATGGGCGGGCCGCCCGGATAGGGCAGCCCCAGCAGCCGCGCGACCTTGTCGTAGGCCTCGCCCGCCGCGTCGTCGACGGTGTCGCCCAGCGGGGTGACGTCGGTGGCCAGGTCGCGCACCAGCAGCAGCGACGTGTGCCCGCCCGAGACCAGCAGCGCGATCGTGGGCTTGGGCAGCGGTCCGTGCTCCAACTGGTCCACGGCGACGTGACCGACCAGGTGGTTGACGCCGTAGAGCGGTTTGCCCAGCGCCATGGCGTAGGCCTTGGCGGCCGAGACGCCCACGAGCAGCGCGCCGGCCAGGCCCGGTCCGGCGGTGACCGCGATCGCGTCGACGTCGGCGAGGGTGAGCCCGGCCTTGTCGAGGGCGCGGTGCACGGTCGGGGTCATCGCCTCCAGATGCGCCCGGCTGGCGACCTCGGGCACGACGCCGCCGAAGCGGGCGTGCTGGTCGACGCTGGAGGCGACCTCGTCGCTGAGCAGCTCGCAGCCGCGCACCAGCCCGACCCCGGTCTCGTCGCACGAGGTCTCGATCCCCAGGATCAGGGGCAGCTCCGCCGCACTCATCACAGCCTCTCCTCGTCGCCGCCGGCTCCGTCGTCCGGCTCCGTGAACTCCAGCACTTCGCCTTGCTCGCCCCCGCCCGTGCGCGCGATCGCGGCCGCCGGCGCGGAGCAGCGCATGACGATCGCGTCGACGCCGTCGCGGTAGTAGCCGCGCCGGACGCCGATGTCGGTGAAGCCGAACCTGCGGTAGAGGTCCTGGGCGCGCGGGTTGTCCGAGCGCACCTCCAGGAAGATCTCGTGCACCCCGCGGGTGTAGGCCTGGCCGAGCAGCTCGCGCAGCAGCGCGGTCGCGATGCCGCGGCCCCACCACTCCCGATCGACGGCGATCGTCTGCACGTCCCCCTCCGGCGGGACGGCCCGCAGGCCCGCGTAGGCCACGACGGGGCCGCCGGAGGCGCCGTCGCCGGATTCCGACGCCGGGCCGCCGCCGGGGCAGGCGACGACGTAGTGCCGGGTGGGCTCGGCGAGCTCCGAGCGCATCATGTCCTCGGTCCAGGCGTCGTCGGGGAACAGGGCGCGCTCCAGCTCCATCACGGCCGGTACGTCGAACTCGCTCATGGGCCGCACGCGGAAGCCGGGGTTCACGCCTGCCACTGGCGCACCTTCTTCGGCGCGCCCGGCTCGGCGGCGTCCGGGCGGCGCAGGTAGAGCGGGCGGGGTTCGGGCAGCGGCTCGCCGGCGGCCAGCCGACGCAGCGCCACCTCGCCCAGCGCCTCGGCGCGGGGGTAGTGGGGCTCGGCGTCTGCGGCCTGGGGCCCGAAGACCTCGGCGTAGAGGTGGGCGCCGTGGCCGATCACCGGCAGGCCCGCGGTGTCCACCGCCGCGGGGCGGTCGACGGCGATGTCGGAGTCGCGCGTGCAGGAGTCGGCGTAGCGCGCCCAGAAGACCTCCTTGCGCCGGGCGTCGGTGGCGGCGACGAAGGGCTTGTCGCGTCCCGAGGCGCAGGCGAGCGCGTCGAGCGTGGCCACGCCGTGGCAGGGGATGCCCAGGGCCTCGGCCAGGGCGTGCGCGGTGGCCAGACCCACGCGCAGGCCGGTGTAGGGGCCGGGCCCGATGCCTACGGCGACGTGGGTGAGGTCGGTGAAGGCGGCGCCGGCCTGCGCCAGCACGTCGCTGATCTGCGGACTCAGCAACTCGCCGTGATGGCGGGCGTCCACGGTGCAGGCGGCGGCGCGCACCCGCACGCCGTCGTCGCCGGCCTCGCAGACGGCGGTGGTGATGGCCGGGGTGGCGGTGTCGAAAGCCAGTAGGAGCACGGTCGTTCAGCCTATTCCAGGGCGAGGTCGGCCCAGCGGGCGCCGATGCCGGTGAGCGTGATGCCGCGGGTGTCGTCGGGGCGGCGCGCGATCGTGATCTCCAGCCGCTCGTCGGCGAGGTGCTCGGCGAGCCCTTCGCCCCACTCGATGACGGTCACCGACTCGCCCAGTCCGGAGTCGAGGTCGAGGTCGTCGAGTTCCTCGGCGCCGCCGAGGCGGTAGGCGTCGGCGTGCACGAGGGAGGGGCCGCCGGTCTCGGAGGGATGCACGCGGGCGATGACGAAGGTCGGCGAGGTGATGGGGCCGCGGGCCCCCAGCCCCTCGCCGATGCCCTGGGTGAGGGTGGTCTTGCCGGCGCCCAGGGGCCCGCTGAGGATCAGCAGGTCGCCGGGGTGCAACCGGGCGGCGATGCGGCGGCCCAGCGCGCGCATCGCGGTGTCGGTCTCGGCGGTGACGAAGGCGGTGTTCGCCGCGGCGTCCGCGGTGCCGGCGTCCGTGCCGGTGCCGGCCGCCGCTGCGGCGGCGCTGGTGGTCTCGGTCATGGGCTCGCAGGTGTCTGGGTCTGATGCGGCGGTGGATCCGTCCACGTATCCAGGGTAGGCCGGTCGGAGCACCGGCGCTGACGCGTCCACAGGAGCCGCCCGGGTGCGTGGACGGCTCGGCGGCCCGATTTACGGGGCGCCGTCGTAGACCCGCGGGACGCGCGGGGAGATGCGGGTGACGATCTCGTAGGGGATGGTCCCCAGCACCTCGGCCCAGTCCTGCGCGGTGGGTTCGCCGTGGTCGCCCGGGCCGAAGAGCACCGCCTCGGGTTCGTCGCCGAGGGTGTCGTCGCCGAGGTCGACCATGAACTGGTCCATGCACACGGTGCCGGAGACGGTACGGCGCCTGCCGCCGATGAGCAGCGGGCCGGTGTTGGTGGCGGCCCGGGGGATGCCGTCGCCGTAGCCGAGCGGGACCAGCGCCAGGTTCGCCGGCCTGTCGGTGGTGTAGCGGTGCCCGTAGGAGACGCCGCTGCCGGCGGGAACGCGCTTGACCAGGGCGACGGCCGCGCGCAGGGTCATGGCCGGGCGCAGGCCGGTGTCGGCGAGGCCGGGGATGGGGCTCAGCCCGTAGCCGGCGATGCCCGGTCGCACCAGGTCGAAGTGGGTCTCGGGCAGGGTGAGGGTGGCCGCGGAGTTGGCCAGGTGGCGCACCTCGGGGTCCAGTCCGGCCTTCTCGGCGATCTCCAGCGCCTCGTGGAAGGCGGAGATCTGGGCGGCGATGGAGGGGTGGCCCGGCTCGTCGGCGCAGGCGAAGTGGGAGAACACCCCGGCCACGCGGACGAGCCCCGCCGCCTCGGCGCGCGCGGCCGCCGCGACGGTCTCGGGCCACTGCTCGGCGGTGAGGCCGCCGCGGTTCAGCCCGGTGTCGGCCTTGAGGTGCACGCGCGCGGGGCGGCCGGTCTCGCGGGCGGCCGCGGCGATGTCGGCGATCAGCCCCGGGGCGCTGACGCCCAGGTCGACGTCGGCGGCGACGGCCGCCGCCAGTGGGGCGCGCGGCGGCAGGATCCAGGCGACGACGGGGCAGGTGAACCCCGCCTCCCGCAGCTCCAGCGCCTCCTCGATGAAGGCGGTGCCCAGCCACTCGGCGCCCCCGGCCAGCATCGCGCGGGCGGCGGGAAGCATGCCGTGGCCGTAGCCGTCGGCCTTGACCACACCCATGACCGCGGCGCCGCGTGCGCGCCGCGCCAGGGCGGCGATGTTCTCACTGATCGCGCCCAGGTCGACGCGGGCTTCGGCGAACGAGGATGGCATGCTTCAAGTCTGGCACGCCGATCCGACCGCGGCGCGCCCATCGGTGCAGCGTGCTGCGGGCGCGGTTCCACCCGCCGACCCCTGCGCGGGTTCGGCGGCGGGCGGGCCGCGCGGCCCCGGTGTTTCCGGCGCCGAGGCTCCCGGCGGGGGCCCGGTCGGCCGGAGCTACTCCGAGCCCTCGGAGGTGTCCTTGTCCGGCGTGCCCTCCTCGGCCAGGCGCTTGAGCCGGGGCAGGGTGCGCTCGATGCCGCGGGCGTTGCGGGCCGGGTAGCCGACGAGGACGTAGAACAGCGTCCCCCGCGAGTAGTCGAAGGTCTCGGTCACGCGGGTGGTGCCGTCCTCCAAGGGCTCCAGCCGCCAGCGCCAGATGTGCGGGCCGACGTGGCGCCAGGCGATCAGCCTGTTCTCCTCGTACTCCACGACCCGGTTGGCGGTGCGGTAGGACAGGCCCATGCGCATGTCCATGCCGAAGGTCGAGCCGGGACCGAGCCGCTCGCCGGGTCCGCGTGCCTGCTGCACGGTGCCGGAGCCGTCGAACTCGTGGTGGCGCCGGGGGTCGCTGACGATGCGGAAGATGCGCTCGGCGGGGGCGTCGATCACGACGCTGCGCGATACCTGATGCTTGGCCATACCGGCATCATTCCACCCACGTCCGGCGCCGGTTCGCCTGCCCGACGTCCGCCTCCGCCCGTCCGCTCCGACCCTCCCTTCCGACGTGGCCGGGGGCCGTCGGCGGGCGCGCACTCACCCGCGGACGCTGTGGCGCTCGACGGCGGCCAGGCGCAGGTCCGCGCGGGAGAGGTGCAGCACCCAGAAGGTTCCCTTGCGCAGGGACAGCTGCTGGGAGACCGGGGCATCCAGGCGTTCCAGCGCGGCGCGCATCAGGCGGGGCACCAGCTCGCCGTGGGTGCACACGACGGTGGGCACGGCCTCCTCGATGAGCGCGGTGAACGCCTCTCGCGCGGCCTCGGTGTCGAAGACCGTCTCCGCACCGGCGGTCTGGGCGGTGAAGGCGCGCTCGGTGCGCACCTCGACCCCGCCGGCCACCGCGTAGGCGATCATCGTCTCGGTGCAGCGCGCGGCCGCCGAGCTGACCACGCGCGGGGCTCCCAGGGAGGACAGCACGCGGGCCAGCTCGCGGGCGTCGCCGCGGCCGGTCGCGTCGAGGGGGCGCAGCAGGTCGTCGTCGTCCCAGGAGCCCTTGTCGCCGGCCGAGGCGTGCCTCAGCAGGATGAGCGGGAACGTCTCGGCCGGCCCGCTGGCGAAGTTGTCCAGCACCTGGATGTCGTGGCCGTAGGTGAGCCGGCGCCGCGCCCGGGCGAGGGGGAGCCACTCCACCGCGTCGATCTCGTCGCCCGGCACGAAGTCGGACTCCCCCGAGGCGGTGGCGGCCCACCACTCGACCTGCTTGGGCCAGCCGTCCTTGAGGTAGCGCTGCGGCGGCAGGCGCCGCCCGAGCACGGGGTGCAGGCCCGTCTCCTCGGCGACCTCGCGCACGGCCGCGGTGAGCAGGTGCTCGCTGTTCTTCACCTTGCCCTTGGGCAGGCTCCAGTCGTCGCGGTCGGGCCGGTGCACCAGCGCGACCTCGCACGCGGTCGGGTCGCCGCGCCACAGCACGGCGCCGGCCGCGCGGATGGGCTCCAGGTAGCCGCCGGGCGCGGTGTCGCGCGGCGGGAAGGCGCTGGTGACGGTGATCGGGTCGTCCGGGTGTTCAGCCATCGACGGCCCGCAGGCGGCGGTCGCCGCGCAGAGCGCTCTGCAGCTCCAGGGGCCTCTCGCCCGCGGTCCCCTGGGCGGCCCGCTGCCAGGTGCCGTCGGGCGCCATCCGCCACGAGGCGGTGCCGTCGGCCATGGCCAGGTCCATCAGCTCCACCAGGCGGGCGCGCTGTCCGGGGTCCTCGATCCGGATGAGCGCCTCGACCCGCCGGTCCAGGTTGCGCGGCATGAGGTCGGCGCTGCCGATCCACACCTGCGGTTCCCCTCCGTTCTCGAATACGAAGATCCTGGAGTGTTCCAGGAACCGTCCGAGGATACTGCGCACCCGGATCGTCTCGGAGACCCCCTCCAGGCCCGGCCGCAGTACGCAGCTGCCGCGCACCCACAGGTCCACGGGCACTCCGGCGCGCGAGGCCGCGTAGAGGGCGTCGACGATCTCCTCGTCGACCAGCGAGTTGACCTTGATGCGGATGCGGGCGGGCGCGCCGCGCTCGTGGTTGTCGATCTCCCGGCGGATGCGCCGCATCAGCCCGTCGCGCAGCCCCGAGGGCGCCACCAGCAGCCTGCGGTACTCGGACTTGCGGGAGAAGCCGGTGAGGTGGTTGAAGAGGTCGCTGAGGTCCTCGCCGACCTCGGGTTCGGCGGTGAAGAGGCCGAAGTCCTCGTAGACGCGCGCGGTGCTGGGGTTGTAGTTGCCCGTGCCGACGTGGCAGTAGCGGCGCAGGACGCCGTCCTCATCCTGGCGCACCACCAGCGCGAGCTTGCAGTGGGTCTTCAGGCCGACGACGCCGTAGACGACGTGGCAGCCCGCCGCTTCGAGCTTGCGCGCCCACACGATGTTGTTGCGCTCGTCGAAGCGGGCCTTGATCTCGACGAGGACGACGACCTCCTTGCCCGCGGCGGCGGCGTCGATGAGGGACTCCACGATCGGGGAGTCGCCGCTGGTGCGGTAGAGGGTCTGCTTGACGGCGACCACCCGGGGATCGGCCGCGGCCAGGGCCAGGAACCGCTCGGTGGTCGTGGTGAACGACTCGTAGGGGTGGTGGACCAGCAGCTCCCGGCTGTGCACGGCGTCGAAGAAGCCGTCCTGGGCGAGGGCCTGCGGCTCGGCGGGCACCACGGGCGGGTAGCGCAGCTCCGGGCGCGGCAGGTCGGCGATCTGGTCGAGTCCGGCGAGGTTGAGCGGTCCGGGCACGCGGTAGATCTCGCGCTCCTCGGCGCCCAGCTCGCGGCGCAGGATGGCCAGCACGTCGTCGGAGATGGTCTCCTCGACCTCCAGCCGGACGAGCGGGCCGAACCGGCGCCGCAGCAGCTCGTTCTCCAGCGACTGCACGAGGTCGTCGGTCTCGTCCTCGTCGACCTCCAGGTCGGCGTTGCGGGTGACGCGGAAGGCGTGGTGCTCCAGCACCTCCATGCCTTCGAAGAGCACGGGCAGGTGCCCGGCGACGACGTCCTCGGTGGGCACGAAGCGGTCGCCGCCCAGGTCGATGAACCGGGGAAGGGCCGAGGGCATCTTCACGCGGGCGAACGTGGTGTGGCCGGTCCGCGGGTCGCGGACGGTGACGGCCAGGTTGAGCGAGCGCCCGGAGATGTAGGGGAAGGGATGGGCGGGGTCGACGGCGAACGGGGTGAGCAGCGGGTAGACCGAAGCGTGGAAGAGGGACCGCATGCGCTCCCGCTCCCCGGTGTCGAGGTCGTCCCAGCGGACGATGCGGATTCCGGCCTCGACCAGGGCCGGCGCGACCGACTCGTGGAAGCAGCGCGCCTGGCGCAGCATCAGCCCCCGGGAGACCTCCGAGACGTTCTGCAGCAGGTCGTCGGGGTGGTGCCGGGTGGCGGAGGTGACGGCCACGCCGGTGGCCAGGCGCCGCTTGAGCCCGGCGACGCGGACCATGAAGAACTCGTCGAGGTTGCCGGAGAAGATCGACAGGTAGCGGGCGCGCTCCAGCAGCGGGATGTCGGCGTCTTCGGCCAGCTCCAGCACCCGCTGGTTGAAGCGCAGCCAGCCCACTTCGCGGTCCAGGAAGCGATCGGCGGGCAGGGGTTCGCTGTTTTGTCCCGTAATCACCGATTCCGCAGTCACGGTCGCAGACTCCCCCATCCCCCTGAACGGGCTCCGGCCGCGCGGTGTCCGCCCGGTAACACCGCCCGGATCGCCGCAGCGCCGGTGCCCGCCGTCCGCCTGATGCCGTCCTTGTTCCCGCTCAGGGCGGCGCGGACTCCGGCATGACCGTCACCGGCCCGCTTCTCCGGCATATCGGGTGGCATCGGGCGAGGTGACCGCTCAGGAGCCTCCACCTGCAGCGGCGGCCCCGCTGGCGGCGATGGTGGCGGCCACGGCGCCCTCGATCGACTGGATCACCTCGCGCACCGCGCGTCCGATGTCGTCGCGGGCCACGACCGCCTTGATGGCGCGGCGCCGGTCGCCGCGGGGCACGTCGGCGAAGAGCTTGCCGTCCAGCCCTGCCGCACCGACCAGCGCGAGCAGGGCGACCGTGCGCGCGTCGGGCGCGGGATGGCCGAGCAGGACAGCGCGCACGCGCCCGGCCGCCTCGTCCCGGCTGCCCGGTTGAGCTGGGCGGTAGTTGTCGACGGGGAAGATCCCCAGGACCCGGCTCGCCTCGCGGGAGAGCGCGCCCACGGACACGGCCCGGCCGAGGAGGCGCTGCCGCTGGGCGCCCTTGTTCAGCTTCTGCACCCACCACTTGATCTTGCGCGGCTTGGGCTCGGCCGCGACCCGCGCGGCCAGGCCGTCCACGTCGGTGTCGCCGGTGCGGTGGCGACCCGCCGCCTGGAGCCGCCCGCCGCCGTCGAGTGCGACCAGGCCGGCCAGGACGGCCTCGGCGATCAGCGCCCCGGCCAGCGCGCACTGCAGGCGGTTGCCGTCGACGAGGGGGCGACCGGTGTCAGGCCGGTAGGCCAGCAGCAGCAGGTCGTCGGTGAGGATCCGCGGGTGTGCGTGGGGGGTCATCGGCCTCCTGCCCTTCTCCTGGACTCGCCCCAGGAGTATCGCAGTACCGCCGCCGGGCGCCTACAGCCGGATCCGGCCACCGGGCTGTGCGGCGCGGCGTCTACAGCAACTGCAGCGTCGGCAGTACCCGCATCAGCAGCACCCCGCTGCGCAGCAGCACGTTGAGCCAGATGTTTCGGTAGCACGCCCACACATAGCCGTGGAACAGCCCGACGGCCACGTAGAACACCGCCGCGTAGGCGGGACCGAGTTCGAACAGCTCCGACTCCGAGGAGAAGTCGCCGTACTCCGAGAGGAACACGCTGACCACCGTGAACAGCACCGTCGTCAGCAGGATGCCGGGCCAGCGCCCCAGGATCCGCTCCAGCCGCGTCTGCAGCAGCGCGCGGAAGAAGATCTCCTCGGGCACGGCCACGGCGGCGACGATGGCGACCGCCGCCGCGATGAGGATCGCCGGGTTGGGCACCGGCCCCGGGAAGACCTCCAAGGCCGTCAGCCCCAGAACCGCCCCGCCCGGGACAAGCCCCATCCAGCGCCAGGGCTCGTTCACGTTCATCGCGATCTTCGGCATCACCGTGCTGTAGCCGGCGATGGTGAACCCCCCGAGGTCCACCACGACCAGCGGCAGCACGAACAGGAACAGGATGCGGACGGGAGGCATCATGACCTCCCAGCTCACCCCGGGCAGAAAGGTCTCCGCGAAGTAGGAGACCCCCAGGGTCGCGATGAGGAAGAGCACCAGGAGCAGCAGCAGCCAGGTCAGCTCGTAGGGCATCGAGTGCCCTTCCAACGCCGCCCGCACCCGCTGGTCGAGCCGCCTGCTCTTGCGCCGGTCGGTCACCAGGGCAGTCAGCACCAGGCCGACCGCCAGCGGCACCAGCAGGTGGTTGCGCGCGTCCGCCCCGGGTGCGATCGCCTCCGGATGCATGGCCGGATTCAGCATGAACACGGCGGCAAGGGCCGCCACCGCCACGGCGACGCCCCATTTCAGCAATGGTTCCAATGACTTCGCCACCGGCCTCCCCCCAGCTCAGGGCCTCAGTCTCTCCTGTGCGAAGGGAAAGGTGACGCAATGGCAACGGTATGTCGTTACTCTCCGTTTTTTTACTTTCCGCAGAGGAAAGTGGAGTTGGCGGCGCCATCGGCGGCCGTCAACGGCAAGGCAGGTGCAAAGGGGAGGACGGGCCGCGGGCGCCGCAGCCGCGGCGCGGGCCTGCCGCGGCGCGCAGCAGGGCGCGGCGCCGGGGCGGCGAGGGGGCGGGACGGGCGCGGCTCCCTGCGGGGAGGGGGCGTAGGGAGCCGCGCCGGGGGCCGGCCGGGTCAGCCGTGTTCGAGCACGGCCTTGAGGAACGACTTCGTGCGCTCCTCCTGGGGGTCGCCGAAGATCTGCTCGGGCGGACCCTCCTCGGCCACCTGGCCCGCGTCGAACATCAGCACCCGGTGGGAGACGTCGCGCGCGAAGCTCATCTCGTGCGTCACGCACAGCATGGTGATGTCGGTCGTCTGCGCGATGTTGCGCAGCACGTCCAGCACGCCCGCCACCAGTTCGGGGTCCAGCGCCGAGGTGACCTCGTCGAGCAGGAGGATCTGCGGCCGCATGGCCAGCGCGCGGGCGATCGCCACGCGCTGCTGCTGCCCGCCGGAGAGCTGGGTCGGGTGGGCGTCGATCTTCTCGTTCAGCCCGACCAGATCCAGCAGCTCCTCGGCGCGCTGGTTGGCCTCGTCCTTGGAGACGCCGAGGCTGTGCACAGGGCCTTCGGTGATGTTCTTGCGCACGCTCATGTTCGGGAACAGGTTGAACTGCTGGAAGACCATCCCGATGTTCTTGCGCACGCTGCGCAGGTGGGCCTCGTTGGCCTTGACCAGCTTGTCGCCGCGGCGCATGTGCGACAGCGGCTCCCCGTTGACCCAGATGACGCCGCCGTCGATGTCCTCCAGGGTCATCAGCAGGCGCAGGATCGTGGTCTTGCCGGACCCGCTGGGCCCGATGAGCGTGACCCGCTCGCCCGGGGCGACCGAGAAGTCCAGCTCGTTGAGCACGACGTTGCTGCCGTAGCGCTTGACGACCTTGTCGAACCGGATGATCTCGCCGCCGGGTGCCTCCTGTGCGGACTGCACGCCGGCGGTCTCCGTACTGTGCGTACTCTCAGACTGCTGCATAACGGCGCTCCAGACGTCGGATGATGACCGCGGAGGGCACGCTCACGGCCAGGAAGAACAGCCCTGCCAGGGTGTAGGCCTCCATGCTGCGGAAGGCCTCGGTGCCGATCGCGTTGGCCACGAACAGCATTTCGCCCACGGTGATCGCGAACAGGTAGGGCGTGTCCTTGAACAGGGAGATGAGGTAGTTGCCCAGGGCCGGAACGACCTTGCGGATGGCCTGGGGCAGCACCACGGCGCCCCACACCCGCCAGGGCGGCAGGCTCAGCGCGCGGCAGGCCTCCCACTGGCCCTTGGCCACGCCCTCGATCCCCGAGCGGTAGACCTCGGCGGTGTAGGCCGCGTAGTGGACGCCCAGCACCGCGACGCCGATGGTCAGCGGCTCCACGGACGCCGGAGCCAGGGCGAACACGAACAGCAGCTGCACCAGCACCGGTGTGGTCCGGATGAACTCGAAGACCACGAAGACGACCGGCCCGATGTAGTCGATCCGGCGCAGGATGGCCACGAACAGCCCCAGGACGACGGCCACCAGGTAGCCGATCACCGTCGCCTGGATGGTGACGGCCAGGCCTTCCAGCAGCCGGGGGATGATGCTGATCGCGAATTCGGTGTCCCAGGTCACTTGGCCGCCCCCACTTTCGTTCCGGGTGTCGGCGGGCGCAGCAGGTCCAGGAGCCCGCCGCCGGCCGGCGCCCTGCCCAGCCGCCGGTTGGCCCGGCGCTCCAGCAGCCGCATCCCGAAGATCAGCACCTGGGCGATGACGAAGTACATGACCAGGGCGCTGCCGAATGCCAGCACCGTCTCACCCGAGCTGGAGCGCTGCTCCTCGGCGACCTGGGTGAGGTCGGCGACCCCGATGAGCGACACGATCGCCGACGCCTTCATCAGCTCGATGATCAGGTTGCCGAAGGTCGGCAGCATCTGCGCCCACGCCTGTGGCAGCACCACCAGCCACATCCGCCGCGCCCACGACATGTTCAGCGCGATGGTGGCCTCGGTCTGAGCCCTGGGCACCGCGTTGATCGCCGCGCGCACCACCTCCGCGCCGTAGGCGCCCACATTCAGCCCCAGCGCGAGGACGCCGGCGAACATCGGGGACAGCTGGTAGGGGGTGATCTGCGGGACCGCGTAGGCGAACCAGAACAGCAGGATGAGCGCCGCCACACCGCGGAACGCCTCGGTGTAGACCGTGGCGACGGCGCGGGCGACCGGGTTGCGCAGGGTGCCGAGGATGCCGATCACCATGGCCAGCACGAAGGCCACCGCCGAACCCAGCACGGTCATCAGCAGTGTGATCAGGGCCCCGTCCAGGTAGAGCGGGAACCTGTTGAGGAAGAATTCCACGCCGGGGCCTTACTGCGAGCAGAGCTCTTCGGTGGTGAGGTCGCCGGGGTGGGCGGCCTCGTCGAAGCCGAACGGCTTGCCGATCTCGGTCAGCCGCCCGCTCTCCTTGAAGTCGGCGAGGACCTTGTTGAACTCCTTGAGGAACTCGTCGTTCTCCTTGCGGAAGGCGAACCCGCCGGCGGGGATGACCTCCTCGCCGTCGACGACGGGGGTGAACCCCTCGGTCACCTCGTAGTCGTCCTGCATGCCGCGCTGCTCCATCTGGTAGTTCAGGGAGAACGTGCTCAGCCCCACGGCGTCCACGCGGCCCTGCTCCAGCAGGTCGAGCATCTGCACGGCGTTGTCCCCCAGCGTCATCTGCTCCTTGGTGACGCCGTTGCCCTCGGCGTAGTTCTGCTCGACGGAGGCGTTGAGGACCGCGATCTTGATGTCGGGGTTCTCGGCGACGGACTTGTAGTCGGAGATGTTCTTCGGGTTGCCCTTGGGCACCATGAAGGCCTCGAGCACCTTGTAGTCGGGCTCGGCGAAGGCGACCTCCTGGCAGCGCTCCGGGGTGATGTACATCCCGGCGGCGACGACGTCGTAGCGGCCCGCCTTGAGTCCGGGGATCAGGCCGTCCCAGCTGACGGTCTCGGCCTCGATCTTGTCGATGCCCATCTCCTTGACGATCGCCCGCAGCAGCTCGGGCGCCTCGCCGGTGACCTTGCCGTTGTCGTCGATGAAGCCGAACGGGGGCTCGTTGTTGATCGCCGCCTTGATGGAGCCCTTCTCACGCAGGCTCTCCAGCAGCGTCTGCCCTTCGGCGGGCTCGGTGCGGGAGCACGCGGCCAGCCCTGGCCCCGCGGCCAGCGCCGCGGCGGTGACGCCGCCGACGCGGAGCAGGTCGCGGCGGCCGAGGTGGCTCAGGGGACTGCTGTTGCTCATTGGTTTCTCCTCGTCGCGAAACTAAGGGGGGAGGCGAAAAGCGCGGCGCCTCCCCCCGCGCGGGGGCGCGGGAGGAAGCGCCGTGCGGTGGTACGGACATGCGCGGCCCCTGGGACGGTCCCCGGTCGAGCAGGGATCGGGACGTCTCAGTACCCCCGGTCACGCGCGGCGCCCGGCACCAACCGGTGCCTGCCGACTCCGTGCCCACGATCCCCCAGGGCTAACGGCGTCGGAATAGCACGTTATGCACTGGTTATCCCGATACTTGGCCGGGACCGGCCCCGTAACGATCAGGCCACGGAAGCCTTAGCTTCGCGGTGTCGATTCGGTGTTGCGGGGTTATTTCACGGGGGTGAAGTCCTGGGCGCCCAGGAAGTAGGGCCGCGGCTTGGATGCGGCGAAGGGCGCCTCGCAGGTGTTCTCGACGCTGTTGTAGACGATGAACACGTTGGAGCGCGGGAACGGCGTGATGTTGCCGTTGGAGCCGTGCATGCAGTTGGAGTCGAACATGACGGCCCCGCCGGCGGGCCCGGTGAGCACGTCGATCCCGTGCTGGTCGGCCAGGATCGACAGGCTGCTCTGGTCGGGCGTGCCGATCTCCTGCTTCTTCAGCGACGCGCGGTAGTGGTCGTCGGGCGTCTCGCCGACGCAGGAGACGAACGTCTTGTGCGAGCCCGGCATGATCATCAGCGAGCCGTTGTGCTCGTAGTTGTCGGTGAGCGCGATGGAGATGCTCACCGCGCGCATCCGCGGCATCCCGTCCTCGGCGTGCCAGGTCTCGAAGTCGGAGTGCCAGAAGAAGTCGGTGCCGGAGAACCCGGGCTTGTAGTTCACCCGGCTCTGGTGGATGTAGACGTCGGAGCCCAGGATCTGGCGGGCGCGGTCGACCAGGCGGGGGTCGCGCACCAGATCGGCGAAGACCGGGCTGATCTTGTGCACCTCGAAGACCGAGCGCACCTCGTCACTGGCCCGCTCCACGACGACGCGCTCGTCCTTCTTCAGCTCGTCGTCGGAGCTCAGCCGCGTCAGCTCGGCGCGGAAGGACTCCAGCTCGTCCCGGGTGATCAGGGATTCGAACTGCAGGTAGCCCTTGGCGTCGTAGGAGTCGAGGGTGGCGGCGTCCATCGGGCCGCTCGCCGCTTCGCCCCAGACGGTGGGGTCCTTGCGGTAGAGCAGGGCCGGTGCCTGGTCCTTGCGGGTCGGGTAGTCGTCCATGGTCGGCTGTTGAATGGTCAACGCAGTCATGGCCATACCCCGGAGGGATTCGCTCCTTTTCGGTGTGCGCGCGGCGTCCGGTGGCCGCGCCGTCGTTCGTCCTCGCTTCTGTGCGGATTTTCGACCTTTTGCCGTGCGGCGCTCGCGCGCCGCGGCCCGCGGCGCTGCCGCGGGTTCGCGCGGGGCGGGGACCGGCGCGCCGGGCGTGCCGGTCCCAAGCGTGCGGGGCGCGGCCGCGGCCGCGCCCCGCACGGGTCCTACTGCGGCGGGGTGTCCAGCCGCTCCCCCGTCTCGGAAAGCAGGGGGTACACACCGTTCTCGTCGTGCACCTCGCGGCCGGTGACGGGCGGGTTGAACACGCACAGCACCCGGAAGTCCGTCTTGGGCCGCACCGTGTGGTGCTCGTGGCCGTTGAGGAGGTACAGCGTGCCCGGAGTGATGAGGTGGGTCTCGCCGGTCTCGTCGTTGGTGACCTCGGCCTCGCCCTCGATGCAGTGCACCAGTTCGATGTGGTTGGCGTACCACATGCTGGTCTCGGTGCCCGCGTAGAGGACGGTCTCGTGGAACGAGAAGCCCACTCCGTCCTTGGCCAGGACGACCCGGCGGCTGCGCCAGGTCTCGGTCCGGACGTCGGCGTCGGTGCCGTCGACGTCACTCAGACTGCGCACGATCAAGGTGCCTACTCCTCTTGCTTACTCGTGTGGCCGAAGGCGGGGTCCCGAACGGGCCGTCCGGGACCCCGGTACTCCTTCACTGCCAATTGTGGGGGCGTCTATGCCCCGCGCCCAGCGCCGGTCATGCGGGCTGCGGAGTCTTCATCGCGGCGCGCGCGGCGTCGGCGATGATCTCCAGGCCCTCCTCCAGCTCCTGCTCGGTCGTGGTCAGCGCGGGCAGCAGCTTGGCGACCTCGTCCTCGGGCCCGGAGGTCTCCAGGAGCAGGCCGCGCTCGAAGGCCTCGCGGCTGAGCGCCTTGGCCGCGCCCGGGCGCTCCAGCACCAGGCCGCGGGCCATACCCCGACCGCGCACGTGGGCCTCGTCGGGGCCCAGCTCCTCGGCCACGGCGCGCAGGCCGCGGTCGAGCAGCTCGCCCTTGGCCTCGGTGCCCTTCTGCAGGGCGTCATCGCGCCAGAAGAGCCGCATGGCCTCGGCGCCGGTGACGAAGCCCGGGTTGGGGCCGCGGAAGGTGCCGTTGTGCTCGCCGGGCTCCCACACGTCCAGCTCGCGCTTGAACAGCGTGAGCGCCATCGGCAGGCCGTAGCCGCTGATGGACTTGGACAGGGTGACGATGTCGGGCTCGATGCCGGCGGTCTCGAAGCTGAAGAACGGGCCGGTACGGCCGCAGCCCATCTGGATGTCGTCGACGATGAGCAGCATGTCGTACTCGTGGCAGACCTCCTGGAGGCCCCGCAGCCACTCGGCGCTGGCGACGTTGATGCCGCCCTCGCCCTGCACGGTCTCGACGATCACCGCGGCGGGCGCGTCCAGACCGCTGCCGCTGTCCTCGAGCAGGCTGCGCAGCCAGAGGAAGTCGGGCGTCTGGCCGTCCATATAGCGGTCGAAGGGCATGGTCGCCGAGTGGCTCAGCGGCACGCCCGCTCCACCGCGCTTCATGGAGTTGCCGGTGACCGCGAGGGCGCCCAGCGTCATGCCGTGGAAGCCGTTGGTGAAGCTGATGACCGTCTCGCGGCCGGTGTACTTGCGGGCGAGCTTGAGGGCGGCCTCGACGGCGTTGTTGCCTGCAGGGCCGGGGAACTGGACCTTGTAGTCGAGTCCGCGCGGGCCGAGGATCGTCTCGCCGAATGTCGCCAGGAAGTCGCGTTTGGCGGTGGAGTACGCGTCGAGGCTGTGCACGATCGCGTCGCTCATCAGGTAGTCGATGAGTTTGGATTTCAACTCCGGGTGATTGTGCCCGTAGTTGAGCGAACCAGCACCCGCGAAGAAGTCGAGGTAGGGTCGCCCCGACTCGTCGTAGACGTAGCTGCCCCGCGCCTCGTTGAAGACGACCGGCCAGCTACGGCAGTAGCTGCGGACTTCGGATTCGAGGCGTTCGAAGATCTCCATCGTGAGTTCCTTGAGTCCTTTCCCCAGTTTCATGGGCTCACGTGTGTGGCGCTTGGGGTTCGGGTCGGTCAGGATCGGGTGTCAGGTGTGTCGGCGGACGTGCTTGTCGTCGGTGCCCGGTCGACCCAGGGGGCCGATCCGGACCAGGTCTTCGGGTTCGTGCTCCTCGCTTCCGTCGGCTGGGAAATGCTCCCGCCCGAACAGCGGGGTCCACACCGCTTCGCATTCCCTGGAACGGGCGAAGGATTCGAACAGCGCGCGTGATGCCGCGTTGTCCGGGGTCACCGTGGCCTCCAGGTGGACCAGCCCGCGCGCGGCGATCCGCTCGCCGATGTGGTCGAGCATCCGGCGCGCCAGCCGCCGCCCGCGGAATCCGGGGTCGACGCCCACCTGCCACAGGAAGTAGGTGTCGGGGCGTGTGGGGCGGATGAAACCGGTGACGAAACCGCGCGGCTGCCCGGCTTCGTCGCGGGCGATGACGCTGGTGTCGGCGAAGTCCCGGGCCCACAGCGTGTAGGCGTAGGGCGAGTTGATGTCGAGCCCTGTGTCGCGGGCCAGCCGCCACAGGTCGGGGCCGTCGGCAATGGTCGGCTCGGCCAGGCTGATGCCGTCGGAAGCCGCCCGCCCGCCGACTACTGCGGGCTCATCTCCAGCACCGGGCACGGTCCTGGTCTCGTCGTCGGTCTGTTGGTCAGGCACGTCGAAGAAACATAGCGAACGTTCCTGAGCTGCGTGTCCCGCGCGCCGACGGCGAATGTTTCAGCCCGATGCCACCGGGTATGACCCGCGGGTTTGTCACAGCGGTTACTTTGCGTCGCAGCGCGGGAGACGCGCGGGCGCCTACGGAGACTGCCCTCTACGCCATGCTCACCAGGAGGTTCGGGGCGGCGTCCGGGAGCGGCCCGAGAGGGCGGCGGCGCCTGCGGCCAGCGGAGATTGTTCCTGATACCAGGCCAACATAGAGGGACTCGCAGCCGATTTTAAGGGTGTGTTAAGTCACACCGATTCGGATGAAAGCTCGCGACATTCCACCCCGATTACGGACATCGACCCCGTGCCCCCCGCCCCCGCGTCCCTCGGGCGAGTGCCGCAAGGCCCGCCGCCGCGGGCGAAAGCCCACGAAGAACGGGACTCCGCGCGGTTTCGGGGTAGCGGGCCGCGGGAGCCGAGCCCGCTCGCCGGTGCGGGCTCGAAGGCGGCGCCGCAGGTGCGGCGGAACTTGAAGCACAGCCCGAAATTTTGGCAGACTTTTCGTAGTACGACCACACGTAGTACTACGATGGGTCGCATCGCGATGGAGCGGCGGCCACCGCCCTCCGGCTCGCGACCAGACACGTCCCGCGTGCGGCACCGGCCGACCGGCCCCGCGCGGGGGACCGGCCAGGGAACGGAGGCTCCTGGTGAACCGCCTTTACCACGACAGCGAAGACTGGGTCGCGCAGGGCGCATGCCGGCAGTACGACCCGGAACTCTTCTTCCCCGTCAGCACGACGGGCCCCGGGCAGAACGACGCGGAGCTCGCCAAGGCCATCTGCCGCACCTGCGCGGTGCGCTCAGAGTGCCTGAGCTGGGCGCTGCGCGCGGGCGAGCCGCACGGCGTCTGGGGCGGGACCACGCCGGAGGACCGCCGTTACATGCGGCGCCAGCCGCTGCCGATGGCCTCCTAGCCTCCTGCCCTTCCGCCGACCGGATTCCCGGGGCACCGGTCCGCCGAGGCGGCGCCGGACGCACCGGTGCGCGCGGTCCCTCAGGCGGCGTCGGCTAGGTTGAGGAGTCGTGCGGCGTCCACGCGCCCGGCTCCGCGAACCGCCTCCGCGCCGAGGGTTGGGGCGCGCGGGCGCCGCAGGGCCCGCGGCAGCAGCCGTGTACCGGGCCGCGCGGCCGACCGGCCGTGTGCGCGCCGGTTCCAGCCCGCCCACCGGACACGCTCACCCCTCGAAGGACCCGCCGATGAACCTGGCCGACCCCGCAGCCGCGTCCCCAGCACAGCGGCGCCGACGCGCGGCGCGGCGCCCGGGCGTCGCCGCCGCCGCGCTGCTGGGCTCCCTGGCGCTCGCCACCGCGACGGCTCCCGCCGCGCTCGCCCACGACACCCTCATCGACTCCTCGCCCCAGGACGGCGCCGAACTGGACACCGCGCCGGACGAGGTGGTGCTGACCTTCAGCAACGACATCGGCCAGGGCGGCAACGCGATCGTGGTCACCGGTCCCGAGGGGGAGACCCACGAGGAGGGCCCGGTCGAGATCGACGGCCCCGAAGCCGCCGTCGGCCTGAAGGAACTGCCGGCCGCCGGCGAATACACGGTCGCCTACCGGGTGGTCTCCTCCGACGGCCACACGCTGGAGGACGAGATCGCCTTCTCCGTCACCGAGGCGGCCGTGCCCGAACCCAGCCCCTCCCCCGAAGCCGAGTCGCCCTCGGCCCCGCCGACCGGCGGCGACGAGACCGGCGGCGCCGACGCCGAGGAGGCTCCCGCGGCCCAGTCGCCGACCGACCCCATGTCGTCCCTGCTCGGGCCGGTCGGCGGCGTGATCGCGGCGATCGCCGTCCTCGCGCTGATCGCCATCCTGCTCATCCGCATACGCAACCGCCCCGGCGGCCGCGACGGCGCGGACGGCGACGGGGGCGGCGACAGCTAGCGCCCCGACCGCAGGCGGGTGCCGGGGGGCGGGCGGCGCCCGCCCCCGGCACCCCTCAGACGCGGCGGGCCAGCAGAATGCTGATGTTGTCGCGGCCGGAGGCCTCCATGGCCGCCTGCCACAGGCCGTGCACGGCGCCTTCGTCGCTGCCCGCCTCGGCGATGATGCGCTCCATCTCCTCCAGCGGTACCAGGTCGGAGAGGCCGTCGCTGCACATCAGCCAGGTGCCGGGGTCGGGCTCGTGGTCGCGTCCGACGTGGGGCACCATCGCCGTGCTGCCGCTGCCGCCCAGCGACTGGGTGATGAAGTTCGTGGTGACCGGCTTGCCGTCGTCGGAGGGGGGCAGCGGCGGCGAGTCGTCCTGGGAGAGCTGCCGCAACCGGGTGCCCTCCAGCCGGTAGGTGCGGGAGTCGCCGACGTTGAACCAGTAGTTGCCGTCGGTGTTGAGCAGCAGGCCCGCCACGGTGGTGCCCATCCCGGAGAACTCCGTGTGCTGGGTGGCGTGGTCCTTGATCTCCTCGTCGATGTTCTTGAGCAGGACGTCGACGTCGTCGGGGCCGGCCAGCCGCGGGCTCATCTCGGCCATGCGGTGGACGGCGTGCTCGGAGGCGATCTCGCCGGCCGCGTGCCCGCCCAGCCCGTCGGCGACCGCGAGGATCACCGGCTCGCTGACCGGCAGTACGCACCTCACCGGCAAGGTCATGTTGGCGCTGGCGATGGTGAGCGCACCCATGACCACGGCGTCCTCGTTGGCCGAGCGTACGGCGCCCCGGTGTGTGAGGGCTGTGACCGTGACTTCCCCACCAGCGACACCCATACGCCCAACCTCCTGTTTCAACGGCAGTACCTGCCGAACAGTCCAAGCGGCGCCTGGCCGTTCGGGAGGCCGCGGCGCGTTGATCATGCAACCGTATCGGGGCACCGCTGATCGTGGTCAAAATCCGCGTACATCATGGCGGAAATCGCCCTCATACGCAGTTCCCGATCGGTTCATCGCACCCAAAGTACGGGCCGCCCCGCCGCTTCGGCGAGCATCCGTCCGCCGGATACGACGAATCCCGCCTATACGCTCGGATTCCGCCGCTACCGCGGATGCGGAACCTGGGCTACTCCTACCACTTCTCCGGTGCGCCCGTCGTCGGCGGCCAGGTCCGCGACGGCGGCCGCGACGGCCGCATCGGTGTCGGCGGGCCGCGGCACCAGGCAGTTCAGCCGCACTCCCCGCTCCCGCAGGGATCCCGCCAGGGAGCGCAGCGCCGCGTTCTCCCGCGGCCGGCCGGCGCCCGGCGCGGACCGCTCGCCCAGCACCACCGCGGCGGCGCCCTCACTCAGGAACGGACGCGCGGCCCGGACCGCGCGCAGCGCGGACCCCAGCTCGGGAGGCCCTCGCAGCGGACGCGGCGCCGGGGCGGTCGAGGCTACGGCGGCCCCCAGACCGCCGCTGCGCTGCGCTCCCCGGGCGGCACCCGCCGCCGCGTGGACCACCAGCAGGTCGAGGGGACCGAACTCCAGCGCCGTGTAGGCGACCGCCGCCCGGCCGTCGCTCTCGCTGGCCGGGTCGCAGTGGATGGGCAGCGACCAAGAGCCCAGCGCCGAGACGAGCCCGGCGGCCAGCACCACCGGGTCGTCGGCCAGGCGCCGCCTGGGCACCGGGCGCGCCCCCGCCGCCCGGCCGGGAAGGCCGGTGTTGTCGGCCAGCGCCACGGCGGCGCCCTCCTTGGCCAGCGCCGCCGCGACGGCGCTGCCCGAGCCGTCTTGGGCCAGCCCGCCGAGCACCAGGGCCCGGCAGCCGTGCAGGGACCCGGAGGGTGTGTAGTCCGGCAGCGGGTCCCGCACTTCGGCGGTCCTCCCCTGGGGGATGCCCGCCGCGCGGGCGCTCCGGGGTGGCCGCGCAGTCATCGCTTCCTCGCTCTCCGGTCACAGGCGACGCCTACGCGGCAACCGTGCCCGTGGGACCACCGGCCAAACGCGCACCAGGCGTTGCACGCGTCGCCCCGCCGCGTAGCCGCAGGTAGCAGCGCCTTGTCCACCACTCCGCGGCTCTGGCATAATCGGACTCGTTGGGTGTCTAAGACGCAGACACACCGACGTTCGCGCGCTCGCCGCGGCGCATCATCGCGCCTGTGTTCCAGCGAGCGCTTTTCGTATCTCTGCGAACGCTCGAAGGTGTGATCTCCATGCGTCTGCCCCGTTCCTGCTGCACCCCCTCCACCAACGGAGGCGGCGCGCGCCGCCGCTCCGCGGCGCTGCGCGCGCCACGCGGCCCCGATCCCGCAACCCCGGTGGTCCCGGTCCCGTGCGGTTCGGCGGAGGGGTCCTCCTCCTTCCAGGAGACGGGGCCCCACGCGCCACCCGGCCACCGTTCATCCCTCACCGCCGCCGCCGACGGAGGGCTTCGCGACGCCGCGCGTCCCGCCGCCCCGTCCGGCGCCGCGGCTCGCGCGGTACCGCACCCCTGCGGCCCGGCTCCTGCCTACGCATCGGGTCGCCGTCTCGTCGTGAGGAGTCACACGTGAAGATCGCCATGGTCGCCGAGCACGCCAACCCGCTTCCCGCCCACAAGGGGGAGCCCGCCTGCGGCGACAGCGTCCACATCGCCACCCTCTCCCGCCAGCTGGCCAAGGCGGGCCACCGTGTGACCGTCTACGCCCGCCGCAACGCCCCCGACCTGCCCGAACGATCGCGCATGGGGCGCGGCGTCACCGTCGAGTACCTGTCAGCGGGACCCGAGCGCCGCCTTGAGGACAGCGCCGCGACCGAGCACACCGGCGCCTTCGCCGCGGCGCTGGGCGGCCGGCTCGCCGAGGACCGCCCCGACGTGCTGCACGCCTTCGGCTGGACCAGCGGCCTCGCCGCCGTCTCGGCCGCCGAGGACGGCGGCGCGCCGCCCATCGTGCAGACGTTCCACTCGCTCAACGCCGCCGAGCGCCGCGCCGGCCTGCCCCAGCAGCGCGACCGCTCCCGCATCGAGGCCGCGATCGCCGGCCGCGCCGACCATGTCGCGGTCAGCTCCGCCGACCAGCGCTTCGAGTTGGCGCGGATGGGCCTGCCCCGCGACCGCGTCAGCGTGGTCCCCTTCGGCGTCGACACCGACCACTTCACGCCCGAGGGCGCAACCACAGCCGAGACCTGGAGTCCGCGCCGCAACGGCCGCACGCGGATCATCTCGGTGACCGACCTGGCAGGCGGCGGCGCGGAGACGCTGATCGGGACGCTGCGCCGGCTGGCCGGCGCCGAGCTGACCGTCGTCGCCGGTCCGGCCCAGGTGGAGCTGCCCCTCAGCGCCGACGCGCAGCGGCTGGAGCTGCTCGCCAAGGAGGCCGGCGTCGACGACCGCATCAGCCTCACCGGCCCCGTCGACCGCAAGGAGCTGCCGCGGCTGCTGCGCTCCGCCGACGTCTACGTCTCCGGTTCCGCCTACGAGCCCTGCGGCGGCGCCGTCCTGGAGGCCATGGCCTGCGCGCTTCCGGTGGTGGCCCGCGGCGCCGGGATCGTCAACGAGGCCGTGCTCAACGGCACCACCGGGACGCTGCTGCGCACCGCCCGCCCCGATGCGCTCGCCCGCGCGGTGCACGCGCTGACCGCCGAGCCGACCATGGCCACCGCCTACGGGATCGCCGGTGCCGACCGGGCGGCCTCCCGCTACACCTGGGAGCGCGTCGCGGCCGAGACCGAGCGCGTCTACCAGCAGGCACTCCCGGACCGGGAGGGCGCGTTGCCCTACGCCGCGGGCGATGGTGCACACTAGTCGCCGATCGGGCGCACGCGGGTGCGCCGGCGCACACCGCCGAACGGACGGGGCAGGTGCTCCGGCTGGAGGGCTTGCGGGATGACGCCATGACGTCGCGCGCGGAGTCGGCCGGAACCGACGCGGGCCGCACCGGGGACTTCCAGCACCGCGGTGCCTTCTTCTCCTCCGCGGAGGAGCTGCGCGGCCGAGTCCTGCCGAGGCTGCGCGCGGCCTTGGACAGCGGCGACCGCGCGATCCTGGCGGTCGCGCCGCGTACGCGGGCCGCGCTGCTGGCGGGCCTGCCCGCCGCCGACGCGGCCGCGGTGGAGCGGGTGGATCGCCGCGACCTCTACGACGCTCCCGGGCGCACGCTGGCCGCCCTGCACCGCCGCGCCCGCGCCGAGCACCCCCGCCCGGTGCTCGTGGTCGGCGAGCCCCCGATGCCCGTCGAGGACCCGATGCGGCTGCGCGAGTGGCACCGGCTGGACTCGGTGCTGACGCACGCGCTGGCCGGTACCCGGATGCGGCTGCTGTGCCTGCACGACGAGCGCGTACTGCCCGAACGCGTACGCAGCGACGTGCGGCGCACCCACCCGGTACTGCTCGCTCGCGGCGACGAGTACGGCAGCCCCGACTACGTCGACCCTGCGGCCTTCAGCGCGCCCGACGCCGCGCGCCCACTGCCGGCGCCCGCCGGCGAGCAGCGCAGCCTGCGGATCGGCCCTGACCTGGCCTCCCTGCGCACGGCGGTCGGCGAACTGGCGGAGAAGGCCGAGGTCCCCCGGGAGCGGCTGGGCGATCTGGTGCTGGCCGCCAACGAGCTGGCCGCCAACGTCGTGGAGCACGGCGGCGGCACCGGCACGCTCACGCTGTGGCGCAGCCCCGGGTGGGTGGTGTGCGACGTCGCCGACCGCGGCGGCGGACTGCTCGACCCGCTCTGCGGCTACCGGCCGACCGAGCCGGTCAGCCCGCGCGGCTACGGCCTGTGGATCACCCGGCAGGTGTGCGACTTCATGGAGATCAGCGGCGGGGCGAACGGGACGCTGGTCCGGGCGCATTTCCGCGTGTGAGGCGCGGAACACCCGCGGCCGGGCCGCCTCAGGCCAGCACCGTCTCCACGGCGTGGCCGGTGTCCTCCTCGATCCGCAGCACCTGGTCGATTCCGGCGATCACCAGCAGCCGCAGCACGCTGCGCTGCGGCGCCGCGACCGCCAGGCCCACACCGAGGTCGCGCGCCTGGCGGTAGGCCGATACCAGCACGCCGATGCAGCGCGAGTCGCAGAAGCCCACACCGGACAGATCGATGACGATCCCCCGGCACAGGGGCTCGGCCGCCAGGATCCGGTCCAGCACCTCGGCGAGGCCGGGCGAGGTCACGGCGTCCAGTTCGCCCTCGGGGGAGACCACCACGACGTCGCCCTCCGACCGGACCGGGATATCCGTCGCCACAGTAGTTCCTCGATTCCCGCTGGAGGCGCTTCGCGCCGCGGACTGATCCATCCTCACTCACCGCCCTCGACGGCAGACGCTGCGCGCCGCGGCCGACGGGTCGCCCTCGCAACGAAGGCGGGCGGGCCGCGGTTCCCCGGTCGGCGCGAACGCGCCCGCGGGGGTGCGGTACCGCCAACATTAGCCCGGTGACAGCGGGCGATACAGAGCCGGCAGCGCAGCGTCACCGCACTGATACGGCGCGGTACCCGCCTCTTGGCCCGTCCGTGGCCGCACCGTGTCCCGGGCTGTCCCCAGGCTGCCGAGCGGCGGGAGGACGGGCCGCCTCATCGTAGTCGGACCCGGCCGCGCGCCGGCGCCGGGGCGGCCGCCGCTACCGGCCGCCGGCCTCGCCGTGCTCGGCCACCAGGCTGCGCGCCACGTCGGCCACTTTCAGCCGGTTGCGCTGGGCCACCCGGCGCAGCTCCGCGAAGGCCTCGTCGGCGTCGCACCCCCGGGCGTGCATGATGATGCCCTTCGCCTGATCGATCACCGCCCGCACCGACATGGCGCGGCGCATGTGGGCGGCTTCGCGCGCGACGTCGGTGTAGCGGCCGACGCTGTGCAGCGCGACGGCGGCGTGCTCGGCCAGCAGCGCCATCAGCGGAGTCACCGCCGCCTCGTCGAAGGCGTCCGCCCGGCCCGCGTGCACCCCGAAGGTGACCACCTCTCCCTCCAGCTCGCAGGGGAAGGTCACCGAGGAGCGGTCCCCGCACTGGACGGCCATGCTGGTATAGGAGGGCCAGCGCTCCTCGCGCAGCACGTCGCCCACAGCAACCGGGCGCATCTCGCGCACGGCCTCGACCGCGGGCCCCTCGTCGATCGTGTACTGGTGCTCGAAGGCCGTGGCCAGGTCGGGGTGGGAGGCGCCGTAGTCGACCACCACGTGCCGGCCCGCCACCTGCTCCGACTCCTCGGAGCGGTCGTCGCCGGGCGCGACGTCGTGCCAGATGACGACGAGCGCCGCGGAGCATCCGGGCACCTCGCGGGCCGCGGCCGCGCTCATCCGGTCCAAAGCGCGCTCCGGCGTGGCGGTCTCCGCCTGGCCCAGCGCGCCGATCTCGCGCGCGAGGCGGTCGACCCACATGGGCACGTCCCCCTTCCCGGTCCCAGCGCCGCCGCGGCGGCCGGGAATGGCCTGGCGGGCGGACCGTGTGACTCAACGGTAACCGTGATCTCACCGCGCCTGTTCCATGCGCTAGCGTCATGGCGGGGGTCGGGCTCTCCCGGCGGCCCGCGCCCGTCCACGTCAGGAGTCCAAGCGTGCCGGACAACCTCGCCGACCTGCAGCGCGAGATCGCCGAGCTGAGCGACCGCGTCGCGGCGCTGCGCAGCACGCACACCGCCTACCCCGACGACTCCGCCGAGACCGCGGAGGCGGCCCTGGCCGAGCTGGGCTTCGCCCAGGAGCTGCTCCAGGACTGCGGTCGGCGCCTGGCCGCGGCCGAGTCCGCCGCGCCGCGCCGGTCCAACGGCGACGACGAGCGCGCGGTGCTGCGCGCGGTGTTCACGCAGCTGAGCGTGCCGGTGGTGCTGCTCGACCACGACGGCTACATCCGGCGCATCAACGCGATCGGCGCCGACCGGCTGGGCAGCTCCAGCGGCTATCTCTCGGGCAAGCCGTTCGCCAACTTCGTGGACCTGCGCCGCCGGGCCGCGATGCGCTCGCGGCTGGCGGCGGTCCTGCGCAACGGGGAGTCGGCCTCGTTCGACTCCCGGCTGGCGCAGCGCGGATGGGCCGAGGACGTGCACCTGACGCTGACCCGGCTGGACGTGCCCACCGAGGCCGCGCCGCTGGTGCTGGTGGTGATGTCGCCGCCGCTGTCCAGCGGCGAGGACGAGGGGCCGGCGCCGCTGGAACCCGAGGTGGAGGACCAGGTCGTCGTCTTGGCGGCGCGGCGGCTGGACGTGCTGACGCGGATGACGCGGCTGCTGCTGGCCAGCGCGGGGCCGGGCGGCGCGGGGCGGCCCCTGGCCCTGGACGACGCCGCGGCGCTGCTCGCCGACTCCTACGCGGACTGGGTGGTCATCGACGTGTGCGACCTTCCCGACAGCGCCGAGCAGGCCCGCCGCGCGGTGGTGGCCGGGCCCTCCGGCGAGGACGGGCAGAAGGCGCTGGTGGAGTCGCTGGACCCGCTGCGGTCGGAGATCCCCAGCGACGTGCTCAAGAACGGCAAGTCGGTGCTCAACCAGCTCATCGAGGACGAGACGGTGCTGGGCGCGGCCGCCGGCGGCGCACCGCTGCTCAGCGCCCTGGGAGCGGGCTCGCTGATGTGCGTCCCCCTCAAGGGCAGCCGCGGCGTGCGCGGCGCCCTGACACTGATCCGCCGCAGCAACCGCGGCGGCTTCCGCCTGGCCGACCTGGGCCTGATCGAGGAGATCGGCGAACACATCGGCCTGGCCCTGCCGCCCCGTACGGAGGGGTGACAGGCCCGTTCCACTCCTCAGGAGGAACGGTGCCTGCGGCGGGGCGGCGCAGGAGCTCCGTCCGATTTGCCGGCGATGTGACACACGAGGGGCACGCTCAACTACACCGCACTGGGCCAAGAGGTCGTCTGTGGTGCCCGGCTTCTTAAACAGGACGTCGTCCGAACCCTCGACTTCGAGTCGATAGTTGACGGTCGGCAATCGTCGGCCCCGGCATGGGAGCGGAGACCTTCGGGACGGTCGCATACGTTGGCTGGAGGCGGACCGTGTGCCCGCCGATTGCTGAACGGACGTCACGAAAGGCCGCCGGCCATGGAATACGCACCGTTGGGCCGCACCGGCGTCAAGGTCAGCCCGCTCACGCTGGGCGCCATGAACTTCGGCTCCTGGGGGAACGCCGACCACGACGACGGGGTACGCATCATCCATCGGGCCCTGGACGCGGGCATCAACGTCATCGACACCGCCGACGTCTACTCGGCCGGGGAGTCCGAGGAGATCGTGGGCAAGGCCCTCGCCGGGCGCCGCGACGACGTGGTGCTGGCCACCAAGGCCCACGCCCCCATGGGCGAGGACCCCAACATGCGGGGCAACTCCCGCCGCTGGCTGGTCCGCGAGGTGGAAAACAGCCTGCGCCGGCTGAACACCGACCACATCGACCTCTACCAGATCCACCGGCCCGACCCCGACTGCGATCTCGACGAGACGCTGGGCGCGCTGACCGACCTGGTCCGGGCGGGCAAGATCCGCTACGCCGGATGCTCGACGTTCCCGGCGCACCAGATCGTGGAGTCGCACTGGGTCGCCGAGCGGCGCGGGCGCGAGCGGTTCGTCACCGAGCAGCCGCCCTACTCGATCCTCGCGCGCGGCATCGAGGCCGACGTCCTGCCGGTCGCGCGCCGGTACGGGATGGGCGTGCTGCCGTGGAGCCCGCTGGCCGGGGGGTGGCTCTCCGGCAAGTACCGCAAGGGCGCCGAGGTCGACAGCCCGCGGATGCAGCGGCTGCCCGACCGCTACGACCCCGCCAAGCCGCAGAACGCCGCCAAGCTGGAGGCCGTCGAGCAGCTGGTGGGCCTGGCCGAGGACAGCGGCCTGACGCTGATCGAGCTGGCGCTGGCCTTCGTGCTGGAGCACCCGGCCGTCAGCTCGGCGATCATCGGCCCGCGGACCATGGAGCAGCTTGAGTCGCAGCTCAGCGCGGCGGATGTGCGCCTGTCCACCGACGTCTTGGACCGCATCGACGAGATCGTTCCGCCGGGCACCAACCTGAACCCGGCCGACGCGGGCTGGACGCCGCCGGAGCTGCAGCCGGCCGCCCGCCGCCGCTGACCCGCACGCCTACACCACGAGGAGCACGACATGACGCAGTCCACCGCGCGGCCCGCCGCGGCCGCGGGGACGTTCGACATCGGCGGCGACCTGACCGTCAACCGCCTGGGATACGGGGCCATGCAGCTCACCGGTCCCGGGATCTGGGGGGTGCCCTCCGATCCCGACGAGGCGGTGCGCGTGCTGCGCCGCGCCGTGGAGCTGGGGGTGACGCTGATCGACACCGCCGACTCCTACGGACCCTTCGTCAGCGAGGACCTGATCGCCAAGGCGCTGGCGCCCTACCCCGACGACCTGCTGATCGCGACCAAGGGCGGGCTCACCCGGCACGGCCCCGACATCTGGCTGCCCGTGGGCCGACCGGAGTACCTGCGCCAGTGCGTGGAGATGAGCCTGCGCCGGCTGGGGCTGGAGCGCATCGGCCTCTACCAGCTGCACCGCATCGACCCGCAGGTGCCGCTGGAGGACCAGGTGGGCGTGCTCGCCGAGATGCAGGCCGAGGGCAAGATCGCCCACATCGGGCTGTCGGAGGTGAGCGTGGCCCAGATCGAGGCGGCACGGGTGATCGCGCCGATCGCCACGGTGCAGAACCTGTACAACCTGACCGAGCGCGGCTCGCAGGAGGTGCTGGAGTACTGCGAGGGCAACGGCATCGGGTTCATCCCGTGGTTCCCGCTGGCGACGGGCGAGCTGGCGCGCCCCGGCAGCGTGCTCGCCTCGGCGGCGGCCGACCACGGCGCGTCCGCGGCCCAGCTGGCACTCGCGTGGCTGCTGCACCGCTCGCCGGTGGTGCTGCCGATCCCGGGCACGTCCTCGACCGCGCACCTGGAGGAGAACCTCGGTGCGGCCGAGATCGGCCTGAGCGGTGAGGAGGTCGACCGGCTCACCGCGCTGGCCTGAGCCCGGTCCCACCCGGCCACTGCTCCTTTTTCCCGCGGCCGGTCGGCGGCGGCGCCCCCGAGGCGTGGGCCGCCGGCCGGCCGCGGCGTCGTTGCGGGGCCCATTCCTCGCCTTCCGGGTGGCCCTTTACACAGCCGAGCCGACGGTTTAATTTAACTCTCTAGTAACTTACCCCCGAGTAGAGAGCGCGGCCGAGCGGAAGGCGCGTCCGCCGCCGCGCAGCAGTCCCCCGTCCCTACGACTCCCCGCCCCCGCCGGCCCGCGGGCCGGATACCGCGTCCGAGGTCAGCATGCACGCATCCCGCACCCTGTTGGCGACCGCGCTCGCCTCGATACTCCTCGTGCTCTCCCTGTCACTGCCCGCATCGACCGCCCTTGCCGACACCGCGACCGGCGCCCGGATCGCCTACCGCACCATCCCCGGCCACGGCGGCATCGACCTGCGGGCCATGGTCATCACCCCGACCGGCTACGACGGCCCCCGGCCGCTGCTGGTGATGCCTGCGGCCTGGTCCACCAACAACCTGCTCTACGTCGGCGCCGCCAAGCGGCTGGCCTACGAATCGGGATACCAGGTCGTCAGCTACACCTCCCGCGGATTCTGGGACTCCGGCGGCGAGATCGAGGTCGCCGGGCCCCAGGACGTCGCCGACGCCCGCGCGGTCATCGACTGGGCGCTGCGCGAGACCGACGCCGACCCCGAGCGCATCGGCATGGCCGGCATCTCCTACGGCGCCGGGATCAGCCTGCTCACCGCCGCCGCGGACGAGCGCGTGCGCGCCGTGGGCGCCATGAGCGGCTGGAGCGACCTGGCCGCCTCCCTCTACCCGGGCGAGACCATCAACTTCCAGGCCGTGGAGCTGCTGCTCACCTCCGCCCACCTCACCGGGCGGCCCGGCGACGACCTGCTGGAGATGGAGTCGGCCTACCGCCGGGGCGACGTCCGGCCCGCGCTGGAACTGGCCCCCGAGCGCTCCGCGGCCACCAAGCTCGCCGCCCTCAACGCCAGCGGACCCGCCATCATGATCGGCCACGCCTGGAACGACGGCATCTTCCCGCCCAGCCAGCTCACCGACTTCTACTCCGCCTACACCGGCCCCAAGCGGCTGATGCTCTCGCCGGGCGACCACGCCACCCCCGAGGCCTTCGGCGCGTTCGGGCTGCCCAACGAGACCTGGGAGTCGCTGACCCGCTGGTTCGACCACCACCTGCGCGGCGCTGACAACGGCATCGCCGCCGAGGACCCGGTGCGGGTCAAGCCCAACAGCGGCGGCGACTGGAGGGCCTACCCCGACTGGCAGGCGGTGACCGAGCAGGAGACCACGCTGCACCTGGGCGAACCCGAGCGCTCCTGGAGCAACTGGCAGGCCACCGGCGGGCTGGAGGCCGAGCCGCGCACCGGCTGGGACTACGGCGTGCGCAGCGGCATCGGCACCACCGCCGAGAGCGGCACGCTGATGCTCAGCGGCGCACTGCAGCAGTTCGCCGACATCCCCACCGGGGTCGCGCTGCCGCTGGTGGACCGCCGCCGCGCGGGCGTGTGGACGAGCGAGCCCTACTCCGAGGGAGTGCGCGTCAGCGGCACGCCGCGCGCCCGACTGACGGTGACGCCCACGGACACCGAGCAGTCGCTCTACGCCTACCTTTATGCCGTCGACAGGCACGGCACCGGGGCGCTGGTCACCCACAAGCCCGTCACCCTGCGCGGTGCCGAGCCCGGCGAGCCGCAGCGGGTGCGGGTGGAGCTGGAGCCGGTCGTGTGGGACGTCCCGGCCGGGCACCGCCTGGCGCTGGTCGTCGACACCCGCGACGCCCGCTACACCGACGAATCCGACCTGGGCGAGCGGGTGGTCTTCGGCTCCCCCGAGTCCGCCCCGTCCACGCTGACGGTGCCCACCGCCTGAGCGGGCGGCGGGACCCGACGCGAAAACGGGGGCGCCGGCCGTGCCGGCGCCCCCGCCCGCGCGCCCGCCCGGCGGGCCGCGGCCGAGCGCTACGTGCGCCGCATGAAGTAGAACATCAGGCCCAGCATCACGATGCCGACGATGACCAGCAGGCCGCCGGCGACGGCGCCGCCGATCAGCAGCGGCTGCGCCATGCCGCCGTCGGAGGCACCCGCGGCGGGCTCGTCGGTGGTGACGCCGTTGTCGGGGGTCTCCTCGGCCGGGGTCTCGGTGGGCACCGCCTCGCCGGTGACGGTGACCGTGGCCAGCGAGTCGGTGGTGCTGTCGGGCGAGCAGATGGTGGTCGAGGGTCCGGCGCTCTGCTCGACGTCGATGGTGATGTCGCCCGGCGCCAGCGTCACCTCGCCCGGCGCGGTGGGCGTGAAGGTGCCCCGCAGCGCCGTCTCGTCGAAGGTCTCCTCGTTGTTGGTCCCGAATCCGCCCTGGGCCTCGGTGGTGGCGGAGGCGGTCAGCGACGGGGCCGCGTCGCCGCTCAGCGTGACGTCGGCGGTCAGCGTGCCCGAGGTGATCTCGCCGCCGTCGGTGTAGGAGTAGTAGTTGTAGTCGCTCGGCTCGACCTGGAACTCGATCTCCTGGCCGACCTCGGCCTCTGCGGGAGCGGCGACGTAGATCTCGATGTCCATCGTCTCCGCGAGGTCGCCGGCCTGGTCGTCGCAGGTGTAGCTGTAGGTGGCCGACGAGCCCTCCAAGCTGTCGGCCGCGGCGGCCGTCGCGCTCAGTGAGTATCCCAGGCCCAGGCAGACGGCGGCGAGCCCGAGGGCTGTGCGGGACATCGTACGGGACACGGTTGTCGCTCCAATGAGTCTGAGGGAAGTGGCAACTGGAATCCGCGCCGCACCACGTGTAGCGACTCAACCAAGGCGGGGAACCGAGCGGTCCTGACAGTGGCGGCGAAGTATGCGGTATGTGGCAGGAAGACCGGGTCAAGCTACCACGGGCTGCGCAGCGGGCCCTCGCGGCCCGGCGCTGTCACGAAGTGCAATGCTAAGCGAATCGGTTGTCCCGAAAAGGGATGATTCGCCCTTCGTTACACACACGAGACCGCAGGTCCCAGGGCTTCCCGGGCAGCCGCCCGGCGGCTTGTCCGTTCTTCACCGACTCAGACGCCGCCGCGCACGGACCGGTTCCCCCCGTTCGCGGGACACCCGGCCCGGCGGCGCGAGACGGCCGGAGGCGGCCCCGGCCGCCCCGGGGCCCGGCCGCCACCCGCGCCCCCGCTACTGCGGCCCGCGGATCGCGTCGACCAGGGTGGTCAGCCGCGCCACCGACCGGTCGAGGTCGCGGACCGCCTCGATCGTGCTCGGGTCGGAGTCGTGCTCCTCGGTGACGATCCGCTCCCGCAGCGACTCCAGGTTGGCGGTGATGTCGGCGACCCGGCGGGAGAGCTGCTCGGCCACCGGCGCCGCCGCCTCGCCGGTCTCGGCGGCCAGGTCGCGCTGCAGCATCTGCGACTGCGTGCGCAGGCGCTGCTTGATCTGGTGCAGCTCCACGAACACCTCGACCTTGGAGCGCAGCACCCACGGATCGAAGGGCTTGGTCAGGTAGTCGATCGCCCGCGAGGCGTACCCGCGGAAGACCCGGTGCCGGTCGATGCCGGCACCGGTGAGGAAGATGATCGGGACGTCCTTGGTCTTCTCCCGCTGCTTGATGTGGGAGGCGGTCTCGAACCCGTCCATGCCCGGCATCACAACGTCGAGCAGGATGACCGCGAACTCGTCCTCGAGGAGCGCCTTCAAGGCCGCCTCTCCCGAGTTCGCCCGGACCAGGTTCTGGTCCAGGGACGTGAGGATGGCCTCCAGGGCCGTGAGGTTCTCGTCGCGGTCGTCCACGAGGAGGATGTTGGCCTTCTGCGGCACGTCTTCTGCTCCTGCTCTCAATCCGTGCTGTCCGGGCTGTCCGCCCCGTCCGACTCGCCGTCGCCGTCCAACCACTTGCGGATCACGTCCAGCAGGTGGTCGAGGTTGACCGGCTTGGTCACGTAGTCGGACGCGCCCGCCTCCAGGCTGCGCTCGCGGTCGCCCTGCATCGCCTTGGCGGTCAGCGAGATGATCGGCAGATCCGCGAACTGCGGCATCTCCCGGATCGCGCGGGTGGTGGCGTTCCCGTCGAGCTCGGGCATCATGATGTCCATCAGCACCAGCTCGACGTTCTCGTTGGCCTCCAGTTTCTCGATGCCCGAGTGGCCGTTGTCGGCGTAGTGCACCCGCAGCCCGTGCGCCTCCAGCGCGCTGGTCAGCGCGAACACGTTGCGGATGTCGTCGTCGACGATGAGTACCTCGCGCCCGGCCAGCACCGCGTCGCGGTCGGGGTCGGGCGAGGCCCCGGTCTCGGAGGAGCCCCCGGCCTCGCTTTCGGGCGCGCCCTCGGCGGGCTCGGCCAGGGCGGGCACCTGCACCGGCTCGACGCCGGTACCGGGGTCGGCCTCCTCCTCCACCTCGGTGGGCTCGACAGGCTCGACCGGGCCCAGGTCGGCGGGACTGTCGGGCACCCGCAGGTCGACCTCGGTCAGCGGCTCGATGTCGGCGCGGGCCCCGGTGACCGGCTCGGGCGGGGAGTCCAGCGACGCCTCCAGCCGCTCGGCCGTGCCCTCGGGCACGCGCACCGGCAGCAGCAGGGTGAACGTGCTGCCTTCGCCGTGGACGCTCTGCACCCGGATCTCGCCGCCGAGCAGCCGGGCGAAGTTCTGGCTGATCGACAGGCCCAGCCCGGTGCCCCCGAACCGGCGGCTGGTGCCGCCGTCGCCCTGGTGGAACGCCTCGAAGATGACCTGCAGCTTGTCGTCGGGGATGCCGATACCGGTGTCGGCCACCGAGAAGGCGATGATCTCGTCGTTCTCGCCGAACATGTCCAGATCGGCGTCCTCCAGGGCCCACGCGGGCTCGATGAGCAGCCGGACCTCGCCGGTGCTGGTGAACTTGACCGCGTTGGACAGCAGGTTGCGCAGGATCTGCTGCAGGCGCTGCTCGTCGGTCCACAGGTAGCTCGGGATGTCCGGCGAGACCTCCACGCCGAAGGCCAGGCCGCGCTCGGCGGTCATCGGCCGGAACGACGCCTCGACGTAGTCGACCAGCTGGCTGATCGACACGTCGGCGGCCTGCACCTCGGCCCGGCCGGCCTCGACCTTGGCCAGGTCCAGGATCTCGTCGATGAGCTGCAGCAGGTCGTTGCCCGCCTTGTGGATGGTCTGGGCGAACTCCACCTGCTTGGAGGTGAGGTTCTGCTCGCTGTTGTCGGCCAGCAGCCGCGCCAGGATGAGCAGGCTGTTCAGCGGCGTCCGCAGCTCGTGCGACATGTTCGCCAGGAACTCCGACTTGTACTTGGAGGAGACCTGGAGCTGGTGGGCGCGGTCCTCCAGCGAGCGCCGAGCCCGCTCGATCTGCCGGTTCTGCAGTTCGATGGCCCGGTTCTGGCTGGCCAGCTGCCCGGCCTTGCTGTGCAGCTCGGCGTTCTTGCGGCGCAGCTCCTCCTGCTGGCGCTGCAGCTCGTTGGAGCGCTCCTGCAGCGCGTTGGTCAGCTGGCGGGACTGCAGCAGCAGGTACTCGGTCTTGGAGTTGGCCAGGATCGTGTTGACCGTGGTGCCCAACTGCGCCATGAGCTGGCGCAGGAAGTCCAGGTGCACCTCGCGGAAGCGCCCGTAGGAGCCCAGCTCCACCACGCCCAGGACCCGGTCCTCGGAGATGATCGGGAAGATCGCGATGGTCAGCGGCGCGGCCTCGCCCAGCCCGGAGCCGATGCTCACGTAGCCCGGCGGGACGTCGTGGATGATCATCTCGCGCTTCTGCGCGATCACCTCGCCGACCAGGCCGGTGCCCGAGCGCACGCGCCGGCGCGACTCGTCGGGCTGGTAGCCGAAGCTGCCGAAGAGCAGGAAGACCTCCTCGTCGTCCTTCTCCTCGGGCAGGTAGCAGGCGCCGTGCTGGGCCTCGACCAGCGGCGTCACCTCGGTCATGATCAGGCGCGCGAGCTCGTTGAGGTCGCGGTGGCCCTGGATGCGGCCGGAGATGCGCGCCAGGTTGCTCTTCAGCCAGTCCTCGTCGCGCTGGGCGGCGGTGGTCTCGCGCAGGTTGCTCACCATCAGGTTGATGTTGTCCTTGAGCTTCTGCATCTCGCCGCGGGCGTCGACCTGGATGTTCTGGGTGAGGTCGCCGCGGGTGACCGCGCTGGCGACCTCGCCGATCGCGCGCACCTGGGTGGTCAGGTTGCCGGCCAGCTCGTTGACGCTGTCGGTGAGCTGCTTCCAGGTGCCCGAGACGCCGTCGACCTTGGCCTGGCCGCCCAGCTGGCCCTCACTGCCGACCTCGTGGGCCACGCGGGTGACCTCGGTGGCGAACGCCGAGAGCTGGTCGACCATGATGTTCACGGTGTCCTTCAGCTCCAGGATCTCCCCCTGGGCGTCGACCGTGATCTTCTTGCTCAGGTCGCCGTTGGCCACCGCCGAGGTGACCTGGGAGATGTTGCGCACCTGGGTGGTGAGGTTCTGCGACATCGAGTTGACGTTCTCGGTCAGGTCCTTCCAGATCCCCGAGACGCCCTTGACGTCGGCGCGCCCGCCCAACTGGCCCTCGGTGCCCACCTCGCGGGCCATCCGGGTCACCTCGTCGGCGAATGCCGAGAGCTGGTCGACCATGACGTTGATGGTGTCCTTCAGCTCCAGGATCTCGCCCTTGGCGTTGACGGTGACCTTCTTGGTGAGATCGCCGCGGGCGACCGCCTGGGTGACGATGGAGATCTGGCGCACCTGGTGGGTCAGGTTGTTGGCCATGGAGTTGACGTTGTCGGTCAGGTCCTTCCAGACCCCCGAGACCCCGCGCACGTGCGCCTGGCCGCCCAGCGTCCCCTCGGTGCCCACCTCGCGGGCCATGCGGGTGACCTCGTTGGCGAAGGACTCCAGCTGGTCGACCATGGTGTTGACCGTGTCCTTGAGGTCGAGCATCTCGCCCTGCGCGTCGACCGTGATCTTCTTGGACAGGTCGCCCTTGGCCACCGCGGTGGTGACCTGGGAGATGTTGCGCACCTGGTAGGTGAGGCTGTTGGCCATGGAGTTGACGTTGTCGGTCAGGTCCTTCCAGATGCCCGACACGCCCTTGACGTTGGCGCGGCCGCCCAGCTTGCCCTCGGTGCCCACCTCGCGCGCCACCCGCGTGACCTCGTCGGCGAAGGAGTCGAGCTGGTCGACCATGGTGTTGACCGTGTCCTTGAGCTGCAGCATCTCGCCCTGGACGTCCACGGTCACCTTGCGGCTGAGGTCACCGCGCGCCACGGCCGTGGTCACCTGCGAGATGTCGCGCACCTGGTTGGTCAGGTTGTCGGCCATGGAGTTGACGTTGTCGGTCAGGTTCTTCCAGATGCCCGACACGCCCTTGACGTTGGCGCGGCCGCCCAGCTTGCCCTCGGTGCCCACCTCTCGCGCCACGCGGGTCACCTCGTCGGCGAAGGTCGACAGCTGGTCCACCATGCCGTTCACGGTGTCCTTGAGCTGCAGCATCTCGCCCTGGACGTCCACGGTCACCTTGCGGCTCAGATCGCCTTCGGCGACCGCGGTGGTGACCTCGGAGATGTTGCGCACCTGCGCGGTCAGCCGCGACGCCATCTGGTTGACCGATTCGGTGACGTCGCGCCAGGCGCCCGAGACCCCGTCGACCTTGGCGCTGCCGCCGAGCTTGCCCTCGGTGCCCACCTCGCGCGCCACCCGCGTGACCTCGTTGGTGAACCCGTTCATCTGGTCGGCCATCCGGTTGACCGAGGTGGCCAGGCGCAGCAGGTCGCCGTGCAGCGAACCGTGCCGGCTGGTGAGGTCGACCCGCTGGGACAGGTCGCCCCCGGCGACCGCGTCCAGGATCTGGGCGACGGATGTCACCGGCTCGCTGACCTCGTCGAGCAGCTGGTTCAGCGCCCGGACGCTCTTGCCCCAGGCGCCGCGTGCGGGGCTGACCGCGATACGCTCGTTCAGCCGCCCTTCGGTGCTGACGACTCCGCCCACCCGCTGCAGTTCGCTGCTGAGCTGTTCGCAGTGGTCCAGGACCTGGTTGAATACGGAGGCGATCTCACCGGAGCGGCCCTCGCCGCGCGAGTCCAGCCGTACACTGAAATCGCCGTCTCGCATGCTGTAGAGCGCGCGGAGCAGCTCGTCGAGCTGCGCTTCGTGCCTGTCCGGCGCCCGCGTGGCCTCGGGCATTGATCCCCTCCTCATACTGCTCACTACGGGCATCTCGGCCGGTGGGGGACCGGGGCCGCCTGGTCGGGGCGTGATCCCAGGTGGCAGGATCGTCGCCCGTGGTCATCGACGCACCGTACCGTGATGGACGATGGCCGTACCAGACGTCAGCCGAGATGGACCGCGATGCTCCAGGTTATGCGGCCCGACCGCTCACTAGACGAACGTTCTGAGATCATGACTTGGTTGCTCTTCCCACTGTGCCCGCTCCAGGGGGCTCCTGCGGACACCGCGGGCGGTCGCCGGCCGAACGGCCGGGGGGCCGGCACCGCGGTGGTCGCGTCTTCGCGGGCCGCCTCCCTCGACTTCCCAACCGTACGGCTTCACGATGCCAGATGAGACGATGAAGGTCGCCCGGCGCGAGTTCTCGCCCACCCCCGGCACCGCGGGCGAGGCCCGCGGCTTCGTGCGCGACACCCTCAGCGAATGGGGCGCCGACCAGTCCGCCGACGACATCGTCCTGCTCGTCAGTGAGCTGGTCACCAACGCGGTGGTGCACGCCGAGAGCGTGCTGGAGCTGGTTGTGCGCCGCCTGCCCGAGGCGGTCGAGGTGGTCGTCGCCGACCGGGTCCCCGAGCGCGCCGTCCCCCAGGCGGGTTCGCTCTCGGTGGACACCTCCCCCGCCGCAGACCCCGGCCGCAGCGGCGGGCTGGGCCTGGCGCTGGCCGCGGCGATCGCCACCAGCTGGGGCGTCAGCTACAGCAAGGACGACAAGGCCGTCTGGTTCCGCATCCAGGACGAGACCGCCGAGAGCCCGGACGCCTCCGGGGGCGCGCTGGAGCCGCCGGCGCCGGTGCGCCCGACCCGGCGGCGCCCCAGCCGGCCCAACCCCTGGGCCGCGCTGGACGCGGCCCTGTCCGCGCGGCTGCCGATGCCCGAACTACTCGACCGCATCGTGGAGTACGCGCGCTCGGCGCTGGGCGGCGACGCCGCCTACATCGCGCTGGCCACCACCGACGAGACCGAGTGGGACCTGCGCGCCGCCACGGGGCTGACCGACGAGCCCTGGCGGCCCTTCCGCAGCCGCACCGAGGAGACCTTCCCCTCCGTGGCACCGGCGCCCGGGGCGATCATCAACGACGACCTGATGATCGCGCGGGCCCACCGCGGCAAGCTGGCCCAGGCCGGGATGCGCTCCCTGGTGACGGCGCCGCTGATCGTCGACGGCCGCATCACCGGCCTGATCGGCGTGGCCTCGCGGCGCATCCGGCACTTCGGCGACACCGCCGCCAAGCGCCTGCAGGACGGGGCCGACCGCATCGCGCTGCCCATCGAGCGGGCGCGGCTGGCCGAGGTCGAGCTGGCCCGGCGCGCGAGTCTGAGCTTCCTGGCCGAGGCCAGCGACCTGCTCACCGGAACGCTCGACGAGCAGATGACCGCGGCGCTGGCCGCCCAGCTGGTGGCCTCGCGGCTGGGCAGCTGGTGCGCGGTGCACTCCACCAGCGAACTGGGTTCCACGCGGCTGATGCACACCATCCACCGCAACGAGAACTACAACGACGTGCTGCGCACGCTGCTGACCGAGCTGCCGCCGCCCGTCCAGCGCGAACCCCGCCCGCTGTGGAGCCGCGAGATGCTCTCGGCGGCCGGGCTGGTCGACGAACTGCTGATGGAGCTGGCCGAGGGACCGGCGATAAGCGTGCCGCTGGTGGCCCACGGCCAGACGCTCGGCCGCCTGACGCTGGGCAAGGACGCCGACGCCGACTTCACCCGCGACGACGTCGACGTGGTCGACGACCTCGCCCGCCGGGTGTCCTCGGCCATGGAGAACGCGCGGCTGTATGCGGGCCAGACCTCGATGAGCGAGGCGCTGCAGCGCAGCCTGCTGCCGGCCAAGGAGAAGGAGCCGGCCATCCCCGGCGTCGACCACGCGGTGTTCTACCGCTCGGCCGACGAGCGCACGGTGGTGGGCGGCGACTTCTACGACGTCTTCGCCACCGACGGCCGGTGGTGCTTCGCGATCGGCGACGTGTGCGGCACCGGCCCCGCGGCCGCCGCCGTCACCGGCCTGGCCCGGCACACCCTGCGTGCGCTGGCCCGCGAGGGGTTCTCCCCGGCCCACATCATGGACCGGCTGAACAAGGCCATCCTCGACGAGAACACCAGCACCCGGTTCCTGACGATGCTCTACGGCGAGCTGACGCCGCTGGGCGCGCCGGGGCAGGGCATGCGGTTGCGCCTGGTCTCGGCGGGCCACCCGCTGCCGCTGCGGCTCAACCAGAAGGGCGAGGTCGACTCCATGGGCACCTCGCAGCCGCTGCTGGGCGCGTTCGAGGACGTGGACTTCTTCACCGAGACACTGGAGATCGGCTCCGGCGACGTGCTGCTGGCGGTCACCGACGGCGTGACCGAGCGCCGCAACGGCACGGAGATGCTCGGCGACGAAGGACTGATGAAGATCTTCGCCAACTGCTCGGGGCTGACGGCCCAGGCCGTGATCGTGCGCATCGACCGCGACCTGGAGGAGTTCGCCCCCGGCGGGCACACCGACGACACGGCGATGCTGGTGCTGCGGTTCCTGTGAAGGGGCGCGGTTCGCGGTCGCGCGCCCTCCGCAGAACCGGCCTTTAGAGCCAGCCCATCTCCTGGGCGGTGCGGATGGCCGCCAGGCGGTTGCCGGCGCCGGTCTTGGTGATGGCGCTGGAGAGGTAGTTGCGCACGGTGCCCTCGCTCAGGTGCAGCGCCCGGGCGATGGCGCCCACCGGCCTTCCCTCCGAAGCCGCGCGCAGCACCTCGGTCTCCCTGGCGGTCAGCGGGTTCTCTCCCGACGCCATGGCCGCGGCGGCGAGCTCGGTGTCGATGTAGCGGCCGCCGCCGTGCACCTTGCGGATCGCGCCGGCGAGCTCGTCGACCGGGGCGTCCTTGGCCAGGAAGCCGCGCGCGCCGGCGGCCAGGGCCCGGCGCAGATAGCCGGGCCTGCCGAAGCTCGTCAGCATCAGCACGCCGCACCCGGAAGCCTCGCGCTGCAGGTCGGCGGCGACGTCCAGCCCGCCCTTGCCGGGCATCTCGATGTCGAGGACGGCGATGTCGGCGTTCTCCCGCGTGACCGCCGGCACCACCTCGTCGCCCCGCCCGACCTGGGCGGCCACCTCCAGGTCCGGCTCCAGCCCGAGCAGCGCCGCGATCGCGCCGCGGACCAGGTGCTCGTCGTCGGCGAGAACGACTCGGATCACGCGGTCACGTCCTCTCTGCCCGGCAGGCCGGCCGGCTCGTGCTCCCCCTCGCGTACGGGCCCCTCCGGCAGCGGCAGCACCGCCCGCAGCAGGAAGCCGTCCTGGCCGGCGGTGGGGCCGGCGGTGAGCGCTCCCCCGGCGGCGGCGACCCGCTCGGAGAGCCCGCTCAGCCCGTTGCCGAAGGACGCGGCGGCCTCGCCGGACCGCTGGGCCCCGTCGTTGAAGACCTCGGTGACCAGCGTGGCGCCGTCCCGCCGCAGGGCGACCGAGCAGCGCCGGGCCGAGCTGTGCCGCAGCACGTTGGTGGTGCCCTCGCGCACCACCCAGGACGCGATGGCGCGCTGCTCGGCGGGGACGTCGACGTCGGCGCCGGAGACCGTGCAGCGCACCCCCGCGGCGGTGAGGACGGCCTGGACGCCGGCGGTCTCGGCGGCCAGATCGACGTCGCGGTAGCCGGTGACGGCCGCGCGCACCTCGCGCAGCGCGTCGCGGGCCAGGTGCTGCACGGCGCTCATCTCCCGAGCGGCGCCCTCGGGGTCCTTCGCGGCCAGCCGGGCGGCCAGCTCGCTCTTGACCGCCAGCGCGGAGAGGCTGTGGCCGAGCAGGTCGTGCATGTCGCGGGAGAAGCGCAGCCGCTCCTCGGAGACCGCCAGGCGCGCCTGGGCCTCGCGGGCGGCGTGCGCCTCGGTCACGACGTCCCAGAGCAGGATGACGGCGGCGTTGCTGGCCAGCATGACGAGCCAGACGATCAGCTGGACGCCCGCCAGCCAGCAGGCGAGGAAGACCTGCACGGGAGTGGGCGCGTCCCGCGTCGCCAGCAGCAAGGGCGGCAGGCCGGCCGCGATCATCAGCGCGGCATAGCCCGCCTTGTGCCGGCGCCGGCCCGTGACGGCGACGCTGGCGGCCCAGAACTGCGTCGCGCCCAGCGCGAACGGGTTGGGGCCGAGCAGCCCGACCATGGCCAGCAGCGCCAGGTAGGAGAGCACGACGTCGCGGCGGAGCCCGGTATCCGGCCGGTCGATGCGGGTGCGGATGACCCGCATCGAAAGGTAGGCCAGCAGCACCGAGCACGCCACGCCGGCGGCCGCGAGCACGCCGCTCAGCGCCCCGGGCGCCCGGCTGGCGAAAGAGGCCAGCTCGGAGGTCTGCATATCGATGCCCGCCACCACCGCCATCAACGCGCTGAGCACGCAGAACAGCGGAGTGCACAGCGACATCAGCAGCACGATGCGCCGCGCGAGGTCGATCCTGCGCCGCATCCGGTCCGTGTCGCCCAGCGCGGCGGTGCCGTCTCCGGTCACGCGCCCACCCCCTTCGCCTGCCGTGCCGGTCTCCGCGTGCCGGCCTGGAAGGGCCTGCGGTGCGCTTCGACGCGCCGCCCTCCCTCCGACCCGAACACACTAAGCGTCGTGCGGCGCGCGGACGGCGGTGCGCGGCGGACGGCCGGGTGGCCGGCCGGCCGCCGCGCTTTCCGCAGGCGGGTGCGCGCCCGTCCGCCCGCCTGCGGAGTCTGCGCGGCGCTCACTTGGGCTGGCGGGGATCCCAGCGGAAATAGCGCAGCGAGAGGACCGCGAGCGCCGCCCAGACCAGGACCACCGCCGCGGACGGCAGCGCCGCCGTCCACAGCTCGATGCCGGAGGCCGGATCCGCCCCCGGGACTCCGCCGAAGACGTCGAGGCCGAGGTAGCCCGCGCGCAGCAACTCCACCGCGGGGGCCATCGGCAGCAGCCGCGCTGCGGTCGCCAGGCCCTCGGGCAGCACCTCCAAGGGGAGCATCAGGCCGCTGGAGAGGTAGAGCACCAGGAAGGGGAGCATGCTGATCATCTGGGCGCTCTCGGCGTTGCGCGCGAACCGCGTGGAGGCGGCGCCCAGCAGGGCCATGGTCACGGTCGTCACCAGGACGGTGGCCGCGACCATGACCGGGTCGGCCGGCAGCCGGTCGAACCCGGCGGCCAGTACCGCGGCGACCACGGCCGTCAGCACCGCGACCACCGCCACCACCGACAGCGTGGTCGCCCCGAACAGGGCGGCGGGAGCGACCCCGCTGGCGCGGAAGCGCTTGAGGATCAGCTGTTCGCGGCGGGCCGCGTAGATGTTGGAGACGTGCATGACGCCGATCATCATCGCGATGACGGCCGGGGTGCCGGCGAGCGACAGCTCCGCCAGGTCGACGCCGGGGACCGGCGACTCCCCCTGGGAGATCACCGCGATGCCGACGAAGAACAGCGGGAACAGCACGAAGAACAGCGCGGTGCGGTACCGGTGGATCAGCGTGAACTCGGTGCGGGTCAGCCGCAGCGCCTGGCGGACGGTACTGACAGGGCTGCGCGGCGGGGCCTGCCCGATCCCGTCCCGCCGTTCGGCGGCCTGCTCGGTGGTGGGGCTCATCGTCGGTTCCTCTGCGAATGGCGGCGAGTGGAAAGGGGGCGCACAGCGCCTCCGTGAGGGGCGGTGGCGGGCGGTCGCCGGCGGCTGCGCGCCCGGCGGGCCGCCCGGCGGCTCATCCGGCGTCCGGGCGGCCGGAGACGACCTCGGCCGCTCCCTCGGCGACGCTGAGGAAGACGTCCTCCAGCGATGCGCTGCGCAGCTCCAGGCGCTCCAGGGCCGTGCCGCGCTGCCGCGCCCAGTCCAGCAGCGGCCCCATCGCCCGGTAGGCGCGCCCGTCGGCGTCGTCGCCGCCGACGGTGTAGTTCACCCAGGCCTCGCCGCCGCGCATCTCGACCGCGGCGGTGGAGCCGGGCAGCTCGGGCAGGTCGGCGAAGCGCACGTCGGCGGGCAGCCGGAAGGCGATGCGGTCGCCCCATTCGACGACCACCTCGCGCAGGGTTCCCTCGATCCGGGTCTCGCCGCGGTGCATGATGGCCAGCCGGTCGGCGAGGAACTCGGCCTCCTCCAGGTGGTGCGTGGTGAGCAGGACGGCCATCCCACGCTCGACGAGTTCGGCGACGGCACTCCAGGTGGCGCGCCGGGCCTCGGGGTCCATGCCGGTGGTGGGCTCGTCCAGGAACAGCACCTCGGGCTGGGAGAGCACCGCCAGTCCCAAATCGAGGCGGCGCTTCTGCCCGCCGGAGAGGTGGCGGACCTGGACACCGGCCTTGTCTGCGAGGCCGGTCAGCTCCAGCACCGCGCCGCGGTCCATCGGGTCGGCGGCCAGGTCGCGGGAGAGGTCGATGCTCTCGGCGACGGTCAGCTCCGGGAAGAGCCCGCTGTGCTGCAGCACGGCGTCGACACGCTCGCGCAGCTCGCGGGGGCGGCCGTAGGGGTCGCTGCCCAGGACGCGCACGGTGCCCGCGGTGGGCCGGCGGAACCCCTCAAGGGTCTCGACGGTGGTGGTCTTGCCCGCGCCGTTGGTGCCCAGCAGCGCGAACAACTCTCCCTTGGCCACCTCGAAGGAGATGCCCTTGACCGCCTCGAAGTCGCCGTAGCTCTGCCGCAGGCCCCGGACACTGATCGCGTGCTCGCCGGGCTCGGCCGCCGGCGGTTCTGCTGTGCTCATACCCCCGATTCTCCCGCCCGGCCCCGCAGCGCCCCCAGACCCCGATGTCACCGCCCGCCCGTGAGATCCGCCCGGCCCCGCCCATGACAGGTGTCATACCTCGCCGGACCCGGTTTCCGGTCCGAACGATCAGCTGTCGATGCCCATGCCCACGGCGTCCAGGGTGCGCAGCCAGAGGTTGCGGCGGCCGCCGTTGCGGTCGGCGGCGGCGAGGGAGCGTTTGGTGAGTTCGATTCCGGCGTAGCGCAGCGGCTCGGGCGGGAAGGGGACGGGGCGGCTGCGGACCAGCTTGAGCCGGGTGCGTTCGGTGTCGGCGCCGTCGAGGCGGTCGAGCATCACCTGGGCGCCGAAGCGGGTGGCGCCCACGCCCAGGCCGGTGTAGCCGGCGGCGTAGGCCAGCCGGCCGCCGAACGCGGTGCCGAAGAACGCGCAGAAGCGGCTGGAGGTGTCGATAACCCCGCCCCAGCTGTGGGTGAAGGAGAGCCCTTCCAGCTGCGGGAAGGTCGCGAAGAAGTTGCCGGCGAGGCGGTGGAAGGTCTCGGGGTTCTGGTCGTAGGCGGGGCGCACCCGGCCGCCGTAGTGGTAGACGACGTCGTAGCCGCCCCACAGGACGCGGTTGTCGGCGGTGAGCCGGTAGTAGTGGAACCGGTTGCCGGAGTCGCTGAGACCCTGGCGGCCCTGCCAGCCGATCGAGGCCAGCTGCTCGGCGGTCAGCGGTTCGGTGACCAGGGCATAGTCGTAGACGGGCGCGACGTAGTGCCGGATGCGGCGCAGCGGGCCGGGGAAGGCGCCGCTGCCCCAGGCCACGCGTTCGGCCAGCACCGATCCGGTGCGCAGCTGGAGCCGCAGCCCGCCGTGCTCGCGGCGGATGCCGCGCACGGGGCTGTTCTCGTAGATGCGCACGCCCAGCCGCAGGCAGGCCTCGCGCAGCCCCCACACCAGCTTGGCCGGGTGCACCATGGCCACGCCGTCGGGGTCGAGCAGCCCGCCCAGGTAGGTGGGCGAGTCGACCAGGGCGCGCGTCTGCGCCCCGGTGAGGGTGCGCACGCGCTGGCCCAGCCCGCGCAGCGCGGCCGCGGTGTCGGCCAGGTCGTCGACCTGCCAGGGCTCGGTGGCCACCGCCAGCTCGCCGGTGCGCTCGAACTCGCAGTCGATCCCGTGGCGGCGGAGGGTGTCCTCGATGGCGTCGAGGTTCTGTCGGCCCAGCCGCTCCAGTTCGGCGATCTCCTCGGGCCAGCGCTCGGCGCCGTTGCCGTGGCCGTGGGTGAGGCTGGCGGCGCAGAATCCCCCGTTGCGGCCGGAGGCCGCCCAGCCGGCGGTGCGCGCCTCCAGCAGGACGACGTCGCGCCCGGGGTCGCGCTCCTTGGCGATGAGTGCGCTCCACAGCCCGCTGAACCCGCCGCCGACGACGGCGAGCTCGGCGCGCTCGGCTCCCTCCAGCGCGGGGGCGGCCTCGGGGACGTCGTGGCCGACCACGTCGGGGTCGAGCCAGAAGGTGCGGGGGCGGGCACCGGCCAGCGCCCGGGAGGCCGGTGCGGCCGGGTGCGGGCGGCCGGGAGCGGACGCGGACACGGTGACCAACTTCCGTTCGTAGCGGACGGGGATGCTCGTGCGGGGGCGGCCGCGCAGGGGCGCCCGGGGGCGGGGCCCGCCCGGCGGGGACGGCGCGCGGCGGCCCCGCCGGGCGGGTCAGCGGCTGCGCCGGCGCGCCAGGACCATGTTGCCCGCGGCCAGCAGGACGCCGATGCCGAAGATCAGCGTTCCCATCACGTTGACCTGCGGCGGGATCCCCACACGGGTGGCACCCCAGATCCACAGCGGGAACGTCTGGGTGCTGCCGGAGACGAACGAGGTGATGATGTAGTCGTCGACCGACAGCGCGAAGGCGATCAGCCCGCCCGAGGTGATCGCCGGCACCAGCAGCGGCAGCGTGACCAGGCGGAACGTGGCCAGTGGCGTGGCTCCCAGGTCGCGCGCCGCCTCCTCGACGCTCGGGTCCATGGTCAGCACCCGCGCCCGCACGGTGATGGCAACGAACGACACCGAGAACATCACGTGGGCGATGAGGATCGTCCAGTAGCCCACGGCGATGTTCATGGTCAGAAACATCGAGAGCAGCGAGGCGCCCAGCACGACCTCCGGCGCCGAGATCGCCGAGAACATCACCAGGTTGGTGGCCGACTGGCCGAAGAACCGGTAGCGCCCCAGCGCCAGGCCCAGCAGGGTCCCCAGGAACCCGGCGATGAGCATGGTCAGCACCGCGATGGTGATGGTGTTCAGCAGCGCGACGTTGAGGTCGGGGTAGGCGAAGGCGTCGGAGTACCAGCGGAGGGTGAAGCCCTCCCAGGTGACGTTGTGCCGCCCCTTGATGTCGTTGAAGCTGAACACGACCATGAACACGATGGGCGCGAAGAGCCAGCACAGCACCGCCCAGGTGAAGTACTTGCCCCAGTCCGGCCGGCGCCGCTCGCCGCCCCGGCGCCGCGCGGAGCGCTCGGCCGCCGCACCGCCCGGGGTGCGGCCGGTCTCGGTCGCGGTCGTCATCGGGCCTGCACCTCCATCACCTGTTCGGTCCCCAGCGCCTTGGCGTAGCTGAAGATCCCGATCAGCAGCACCGCCATGAGCACGAAGGTGATCGCGGCGGCCAGCGGATAGGCGTTGTTGACCAGGTACTGCGTCTGGATCACCTTGCCGATCATGGTGTTGCCGGTGCCGCCGAGCACCGTCGCGGTGACGTAGTCGGCGCTGGTCGGGATGAACACCATGATCACGCCGGCGAACACGCCCGGCAGCGACATGGGCAGCACCACGCGAACGAACGCCTGCACGCGGCCGGCGTAGAGGTCGTGGGCCGCCTCCACCACGCGGTGGTCCATGCGCTCCAGCACCGCGTAGATCGGCAGCACCATGAACGGCAGGAAGTTGTAGGCGAGCCCGAAGACGACCGCCGTGGCCGAGTTGAGCACCCCGAAGTCGGCGGGCAGCACACCCAGGCCCTTGAGCGCGCCGAGGATGACGCCGTTGTCGGAGAGGATGAACCCCCACGAGATCGTCCTCAGCACGAAGGACACGAAGAACGGCAGCAGCACCAGCAGCAGGTAGGTGGTCTTGTAGGCCCCGCCCTTGAACGCGATCCAGTAGGCCACCGGGTAGCCGATGGCGATGCACAGCAGCGTGGCCAGTCCGCCGTAGAGCAGCGACCGCAGGATCTGCTCCCAGTAGAGGCCCAGGGCGCGGGTGTAGTTGCCCACTTCGAAGGTGAACGAGTACCCCGCGCCCAGGCTGCCGGTCATCAGCGACATCGACACCACGCTGGCGATCGGTGCCACGAAGAACAGCGCCAGCCACACCCATCCGGGAAGGACCAGGGCGTAGGGCGCGAACCGGCCGGTGCGCCCGCGCTTGCCCGCTTGTGTCGCCGCCATGGTCAGGACTGGGAGACGGAGAGGAACAGCGGGGCGAACTTCTCCTCGTTGTTGCTGGTGATCGGCACGTAGTTGTGCAGCTTCTCGTAGTCCTCGTCAGTGGGGTAGACCAGAGGGCTGTCGATGACGCGCTCCAGCCACTCCTTGTCCTCGCCGGAGGCCTTGGCCGCCTTGTCGCGCAGCACCTCGCGCGACTTCGGAACCGGGGTGATGTAGTTGATGTACTCGGTCAGACCGGCGGCGATCTCCGGGTCGTAGAAGAAGTCCATCAGCATCAGCGCGTCCACGGGGTTCTTCGCGGTGAACGGGATCATCATGTTGTCGCTCCACAGCGTGGCGCCCTCTTCGGGGACGACGAACTGGAGGTTGGTCCCCTGCTCGGCGTTCTGCTGGAAGATGTCGCCGGACCAGGCCATGGACATCCAGATGTCGCCGTTGCTCAGCGGCTGGATGTAGTCCTGGGAGTAGTAGCGCCGCACCAGGCCCTTGTCGCGCTGCTCCTGCAGGGCGTCGGCGGCGTCGATCCAGTCGCGCTCGGTGGAGTCGGCAGGCTTGACCCCGTTGTAGAACAGCCCGAAGTTGGCCAGCTCCTGCGGGTCGGCGAACATGCCGACCTTGTCCTTGAACGCGGTGTCCCACAGGTCCTTGATGCTGGTGATCTCGCGGTCGACGTACTCGGGGTTGTAGGCGATGCCGGTGATGCCCGAGGCGTAGGGGATCGTGTACCGGTTTCCGGGGTCGTAGCTGGTGTTCTTGTAGATGTCGGCCGCGTGCTCGGCGAAGTTGGGCAGCTTGGCGTGGTCCAGCGGCGCCAGGTAGTTGAGCTCCATGAGCTTGTTCAGCTCGATGCCGTTGGTCAGCACCATCAGGTCGTAGCCGATGGGCTCGGACTGGGCGAGCATGGGCTGGATCTTGCCGAAGAAGGACGGGTTGTCCTGGATGGCCTCGTCGTAGTCGACCTTGATGCCCGTCTCCTCGGTGAAGGCCTTGAGTTCGGGCTTGTCGGGGTCCATGTACAGCGGCCAGTTGGCGAAGGTGAGTCGGCCGTTGCTCTCCTTGCCGTCCCAGAAGCCCTCCGCGGTCGCGGACTCGCCGCCCTGGCCCTCGACTCCGCACGCGGAGAGGGCGAGGCCGGCGGCGGTCATCGTGGAGAGCCCGAGCATGGAGCGTCGGCTGAGTCGTGGCTGGGTGAGCCCGCGCGCGAATGCGGCTTGCGCGGGAGTGAGGCGTCGGGTCACGGCGGTTGGCTTCTTCCTGCTGTGGGGGGTCGGGACGGGGGGTGCGGCGGCAGCGTCACCGGCAGGGATCGGATGCCGCGGGTGGTGGTGAGCCGTGCGGGGCGCGGTCGCCGCACCGGGTCCCGGAGCGGCGCCGCTCCCGCTCCTAGGTACCCGGCAGGGCGTAGGCGTGCTCGGGACGCCACGACACCCAGACGGTGTCGCCGCGGTCGGCGGCGCTCGCGGCGTCGGAGGAGTTCTGCCGGAAGACGACGATCTCGGTGCCGTCGCCCAGCCGGACGGTGTAGTGGGTCGTCGAGCCCAGGTAGACCACCTCGGCGACCACACCGGGCAGCCGCGCCCGGTCGGCGGAGGGCTCGGCGGTATCCAGTGCGATCTTCTCCGGGCGCACGGTCAGGTCGACCCGTGAGCCGGCCGGGGAGTCGCACTCGGCGAGGATCTCGCCGGCCCCGTCGATCCCGATCTCCGCGAAGCCGCCGCGGTGTCCGTCGACGGTCCCGCTCAGCAGGTTGGACGTGCCGATGAACCCCGCCGTGAACCGGGTGGCCGGGCGCTCGTAGATCTCGGCGGGCGTGCCCAGCTGCTCGACGCGGCCGCCGTTCATCACCGCGATGCGGTCGGACATGGTCAGCGCTTCGCCCTGGTCGTGGGTGACGTAGACGAAGGTGATGCCGACGTCGCGCTGGATGCGCTTGAGCTCGATCTGCATGGCCTGGCGCAGCTTGAGGTCGAGGGCGCCCAGCGGTTCGTCCAGCAGCAGGGCGCTGGGCCGGTTGACCAGGGCGCGCGCCAGGGCCACCCGCTGCTGCTGGCCGCCGGAGAGCCTGCCGGGCTTGGTGCGCTCGCGCCCGCTCAGCTCCACCAGCTCCAGGGACTCGGCGACCTTGCGCCGGATCTCGCCCGCCGCCTCGCCCTTGCGCCGCAGCCCGAAGGCGACGTTGTCGAAGACCGTCATGTGCGGGAACAGGGCGTAGCTCTGGAAGACCATGTTCACGTCGCGCCGGTGGGGCGGAATCCCGGTGACGTCGTCGCCGTGCAGGCGCACCGTCCCCGACGTGGGGTCCTCGAAGCCCGCGACCATGCGCATCGTCGTGGTCTTGCCGCAGCCCGACGGGCCGAGCAGGGAGAAGAACTCGCCCTGCTCGATGCGCAGGTCCACGCCGCGCACGGCCTGCACGTCCTCGCCGCCGGAGCGGTAGGTCTTGACGATCTGCTCCAGGCTGATGGCGGCGGCGCCTGAGGGGGCGCCGGCACCCTGGCGGGCGCGCGACTCCTCGGTGGCGGTGGCCATGGGGCGGCTCCTCACGGGTGTGCTAGTCACGGCCGATGTAGCTCATGACGTGCTTGATCCGGGTGTAGTCCTCCAGGCTGTAGAGGGAGAGGTCCTTGCCGTAGCCGGAGTGCTTGAATCCGCCGTGCGGCATTTCGGCGATGAGCGGGATGTGGGTGTTGATCCACACGCACCCGAAGTCCAGGCGGCGCGAGACCCGCAGCGCGCGGCCGTGGTCGCGGGTCCACACGCTTGACGCCAGACCATAGCGGACGGAGTTGGCCCACTGCACCGCGGTGTCCTCGTCGCTGAAGCGCTGCACGGTGATCACCGGGCCGAAGATCTCGTCGGTGACCATCTCGTCACCCTGGCGCAGGTCGGAGACCACGGTGGGCGCGTAGAAGTAGCCCTGGGCGCCGACGCGCCGCCCGCCCGCCATGACCCGTGCGTGCTCGGGCGCGCGCTCGACGAACCCGGTGACGCGCTCCAGCTGCGCGGCGTTGTTCAGCGGGCCGTAGGCGGCGTCGGTGTCGTCGGGGGAGCCCGTTTTTGTCTTGGCGGCGTGCTCGGCCAGCGCCGCCGCGAGGTCGTCGTGCACCCCGGGGCCGGCGATGACGCGCGTGGCGGCCGTGCAGTCCTGGCCGGCGTTGAAGTAGCCGGCCTCGGCGATGCCCTCGGCGGCCTTCTCCACGTCGGCGTCGTCGAAGACGATGACCGGCGCCTTGCCGCCCAGCTCGAGGTGCAGGCGCTTGAGGTCCTTGGAGCCCTCCCGGGCGACCTCCAGCCCGGCGCGGGTGGACCCGGTCAGCGAGATCAGCCGCGGCACGGGGTGGTCGACCAGGGCGCGCCCGGTGTCGCGGTCGCCGGTGACGACGTTGAACACGCCGGGCGGCAGGAACTCGGCGGCGATCTCGGCCAGCAGCAGCGTGGAGACCGGGGTGGTGTCGGAGGGCTTGAGGACGACGGTGTTGCCGGCCGCCAGCGCGGGGCCGATCTTCCAGGAGGCCATCGCCATGGGGTAGTTCCACGGCGTGATCTGGCCGACGGGGCCGATGGGCTCGCGGCGGATCCAGGAGGTGTGGTCGGCCATGTACTCGCCGGCCGCCTTGCCTTCCAGGTTGCGGGCCGCGCCGGCGAAGAAGCGCAGCGCGTCGGTGACCTGCCAGAGCTCCTCGTCCCTGGTGAGCTGCACGGGTTTGCCGCAGTTGGCGACCTCGGCGGCGACCAGTTCGTCGGCGCGCTCCTCGACCGCGTCGGCGAAGCGGTTGAGGGCGATCTGCCGCTCGGCGGGGGTGCTGTCGCGCCATCCGCCGTCGAAGGCGGCCTGTGCGGCGCTGAAAGCCGCGTCGACGTCGGCCTGGCCGGAGAGCGCCGCCTGCGCGAACACCTCGCCGGTCGCCGGGTCGATCAGGTCGCTGGTACGCCCGTCCGCGGCGTCGACGTACTCGCCGTTGATGAAGTTGCGCAACCGCTTGGGGCGGCTCGACTGCTCTTGCACGGGGGGTTCCTCCGGGTCGAATGACTGACGCACGGCTGGTGCCTCTTCCGTACGATGGCAGACCCCATGGGCAGCGACAAGGGATTCCGTTGTAAAGATCATGCTTCTCAGCGGATACTTGACAGAGTAGTTAAGCCTGCGACTATTTCACTGGGTCGACCAAACGGTCCCCGCGAATCACGACCCGTTCAGGGGGAACCAAGTGACAGCCCGCCAGTACGACACCTCCAGCGCGCTCCAGCAGGCGGCCCAGGACCACCTGTGGATGCACTTCACCGAGATGGCGGCCTACACCGACGCTGAGATCCCCGTCATCACCCGCGGCGAAGGCGCCTACGTCTACGACTCCCGGGGGCGGCGCCTGCTGGACGGGCTCTCCGGGCTGTTCGTCTCCCAGGCCGGCCACGGCCGCGCGGAGATCGCCGAGGCGATCGCGGCCCAGGCGCGCGAGCTGGCCTACTTCCCGATCTGGACCTACGCCCACCCCGCGGCCGTGCGCCTGGCCGAGCGGCTGGCCGAGCTGGCACCCGGTGACCTGGACCGCGTCTTCTTCACCACCAGCGGATCCGAAGCCGTCGAGAGCGCCTGGAAGCTGGCCCGGCAGTACTTCAAGGCCGTCGGGCAGCCCACCCGGCACAAGGTGATCAGCCGCGAGGTCGCCTACCACGGCACCAGCCTGGGCGCGCTGTCCATCACCGGCGTGCAGGCCCTGAAGACGCCTTTCGAGCCGCTGGTGCCCAGCACCGTCCAGGTGCCCAACACCAACATCTACCGCGCACCCGTGCACGGCGACGATCCCGAGGCCTTCGGCGCCTGGGCCGCCGACCAGATCGAGCACGCCATCGTGCAGAACGACCCCGAGACCGTGGCCGCCGTCTACGTCGAGCCGGTGCAGAACTCCGGCGGCTGCCTCCCGCCGCCGCCCGGCTACCTGCAGCGGGTCCGCGAGATCTGCGACCGCCACGGCGTCCTGATGGTCTCCGACGAGGTCATCTGCGCCTTCGGCCGGCTCGGCGAGTACTTCGGCGCCGAGCGCTTCGACTACGTGCCCGACATGATCACCTTCGCCAAGGGCGTGACCTCGGGCTATGTCCCCATGGGCGGGGTGATCGCGCGCAACCGGCTGGTGGAGCCCTTCCGGGAGCCCGGCAGCATGTTCGCCCACGGCATCACCTTCGGCGGCCACCCCGTCGCCGCCGCGGCCGCCCTGGCCAACCTCGACCTCTTCGAGGACGAGAAGCTGCTGGAGAACGTGCGCCGCAACGCGCCGGTGTTCCGCTCGGCGCTGGAGCGCCTGCACGACCTGCCCATCGTCGGCGACGTCCGCGGCGACGGCTACTTCTACGGCATCGAACTCGTCAAGGACAAGCAAACCCGGGAGACCTTCACCGACGAGGAGGCCACCCGGCTGCTCAAGGGCTTTCTGTCCCCCGCCCTGTTCGAGGCCGGGCTGATCTGCCGCGCCGACGACCGCGGCGACCCCGTCGTCCAGCTCTCCCCGCCGCTGATCTGCGGACCCGAGCACTTCGACGAGATCGAGTCCGTGCTGCGCGACGTGCTCACCCGCGCCTGGCAGCGCATCTGAGCGGCCGGCCGCACCCGGCGCCCCGCCCTCCCCGACGCGCGGGGGCCGACGGGGAGGGGCGCCGGGCCCCGCGCGGCATAATCGTCGGATGCGCCACGGCCGGATCCACTGGTACTCCCCCGACGAGCTCACCCCCGAACAGCGGGCGATCTACGACGGCGTAGTGGCCAAGTACGGCACCGAGCCGCCCTTCGAGCTCTTCGACGAGCAGGGCCGGCTGCACGGCCCGTTCAACGCGATGCTGGCCGCGCCCGGTGTCGGCGCGTCCCTGCAGCAGCTCAGCGCGGCGGTGGGCGCACACACCTCGCTGCCGCCGCGGATCCGCGAGATCGTCATCCTCACCGTGGCCACCGCCCGCGCCAGCGCCTTCGAATGGTCGGCACACCGGCCGCTGGCGCGGGCGGCCGGGTTGAGCGAATCCGAGATCGCGGCGCTGGGCGGCCACGCGACACCGGACACGTTCGGCCCGGCCGACCGCGCCGCCCTGGAGTTCAGCCGCTCGCTGCTGCGCGACCGCGACGCCTCCGACGCCTGCCACGCGGCGGTTCGGGAGCACTTCAGCGAGGCGGGCGCGGTGGAGCTGATCACCCTGGTCGGCTACTACGAGTTCCTGGCCACCCTGCTGCGCGCACTGCGCGTCCCGCTGCCGCCGGAGTAAGCGCCGCCTCGCCGCGGACCGCCCCCGGCCGCGGCCCGCGTACCACCGCACGAGCGCGCGGCGGGCGGCCGGGGAGTCCGGCGCCCGCCGCGCTGCCGCCCGGAAGGCGGGGCTATTCGCCCTTCCACTGCGGCGCGCGCTTCTCGGCGAAGGCCGCCGCGCCCTCCATGGCGTCGTGGCTGACGAAGACCGGCCCGGTGATGGCGTCCTGGCGCTCCCACATCTCGGTGCTCGGCCAGTCGTCGGACTCGGTGATGACCTGCTTGGAGACCGCGACCGACAGCGGAGCGTTGGCCGCGATGCGCGCCGCCAGCTCGCGGGCCCCCTCCAGCGCGCCGCCCGACGCGGTGACGCTGTTGACCAGGCCCAGCTCGGCCATGCGCGGCGCCTCGACGAAGTCGCCGGTCAGCGCGAACTCCATGGCGATGTTGCGGGGGATGCGGTGCTGCAGGCGCAGCAGTCCGCCGCCGCCCGCCACCAGGCCCCGCTGGACCTCGGGGATGCCGAACTTGGCGTCCTCGGCGGCGACCACCAGGTCGCAGGCGAGCACCGCCTCGAACCCGCCGGCCAGCGCGTAGCCCTCCACGGCGGCGATAAGCGGCTTGCGCGGCGGCCGCTGGGCGAACCCGGCGAACCCGCGCCCCTCGACCGTGGGGACCTCGCCCTGCATGAACGCCTTGAGGTCCATGCCCGAGCAGAAGGTCTGCCCGGCGCCGGTGAGGACACCCACGACGAGGTCCTTGCGGGAGTCCAGCTCGTCCAGCGCCTCGGCGATGCCCCGGGCCACCGCGGCGTTGACGGCGTTCTTGGCCTGCGGGCGGTTGATGGTGATGACGGCGACGCCGTCCTCGGCGGTGAAGCTCACCTCGTCGCTCATCGCGCTCCTTACTCGGGTCGGTGGGCGGACCCGGCGAGCGCGCCCGCGCCGCCCGGCCCGCCGTGAGGCACTACTTCGGGGGCATCCGCAGGCCGCCGTCGAGCCGGACGACCTCGGCGTTGATGTAGCCGTTCTCCACCAGGGCGCGGGCCAGCCGCCCGAACTCGGCGGGGGTGCCCAGGCGCTTGGGGAACGGCACCGGCGCGGCCAGGCGCTGCTTGAACTCCTCGGACTCGGGCCCCTGGCCGTAGATGGGGGTGTCCAGGATGCCCGGCGCGATCGTGTTCACCCGGATGCCGGCCGCGGCCAGGTCGCGGGCCGCCGGAACCGTCATGCCGATGATCCCGCCCTTGGAGGACGAGTAGGCGATCTGGCCGATCTGGCCCTCGATCCCGGCGACGGAGGCGGTGTTGACGACGACGCCGCGCTCTCCGTCCTCGTTGGCCGGCTCGGTGGCCGACATCGCCGCCGCCGCGAGCCGCAGCACGTTGAACGTCCCGATCAGGTTGACGTCGATGACCTTCTTGTAGCTGGCCAGGTCGTGGGGGACGCCCTCCTTGTTGACGGTGCGGGTGGCCCAGCCGATGCCCGCGCACGACACCGCCGCCCGCAGCGGACGGCCGGTGTCCACGGCGGCGCGCACGGCCGCCTGCACCTGCTCCTCGTCGGAGACGTCGGTGGTGACGAACGTGCCGCCGACCTCCTTGGCCAGCGCCTCGCCGCGCTCGGCGTTCAGGTCGGCGATGACGACGGCCGCCCCCGCGGACACCAGTTCCTTGACCGTGGCTTCACCCAGCCCGCTTGCGCCGCCGGAAACCAGGGCGGCAACTCCATTCAGCTCCATGTGCGGCACTCTACAGACCACGGAGGACGCCGACTAGAACGAGGTTCGGTTTTTCGGCGCACGGGTTCCCGCCGCCGGTCAGGCGGTGCCCGCGCCCCGGTGCCGCGGCCGCGAAGCCGCACCGGCCATGCGGTGCCGCCGCACGAGCAGGCGGCCCGGAAGGATTGCCGGCGACCCGCTAGCGCGAGCGGCCGCGGATGCGGATCGGGCCGCCGATGCGGCTCTGGCGGCGGCCCTGGCGCCAGCGGGGCAGCGCGTCGCGCGCCAGGTCGGCCGCGCCGATCAGGCCGGCCTCGTTGCCCAGCTCGGCCGCCACGATCCCCGGCTCTGGCCGGTAGCCGCGGCCGGTCAGGGAGCGCCGGAACGCCCGACGCGCTGGGGCCAGCAGCAGCTCGCCGCTCTGGGAGACTCCGCCGCCGACGACGAACAGCTCCGGGTCGAAGGCCGCGGCGAGGTTGGCCAGCCCCAGGCCCAGCCAGCCGCCCGCCTCCTCCAGCAGCTCCGTACACGCCAGGTCCCCCGCGCGCGCCAGCTCGCTCACCAGCGCCCCGGTGATCAGCGACGGCGTGCCCGCCACGGCGTTGAGCAGGCCCCGCGCCACCGGCGAGTCGGCCGCGGCCAGCTCCCGCGCCTCGCGGGTGACCGCGTTGCCGCTGGCGTACTGCTCCCAGCAGCCGCGGTTGCCGCACTCGCAGCGCAGCCCGCCGGAGACCACCGTCATGTGGCCGAACTCCCCGGCCATGCCGTGGCGGCCCCGGTAGAGCTCCCCGCCGATGACGACCGCGCCGCCGATCCCGGTGCCCAGGTTGACCACCACCGTGTCCGCGCAGTCGCGGCCGGCGCCCACGCGGGCCTCGGCCCACGCGGCCGCGTTGGCGTCGTTCTCGACCACGACCGGCAGCTGCAACCGGGTGCGCAGCGCCTCGCGGAGCGGCTCCTCGCGCCAGGACAGGTGAGGCGCGAACAGCACCGTTGCGCGCTGCTCGTCGACGAAGCCCGCCGCGCCCACGCCGACGGCCCGCACCGGGTAGTCGCGCCGCAGCTCGGCGACGACATCGCAGATGGTGTCCTCGACGACCTTCGGGCTCTTGCTGCGGTCGGGCGTCTCGGCGCGGCAGCGCGCCAGGATCCTGCCGCCGGGCGTCACCACGCCGGCGGCGATCTTGCTGCCGCCGATGTCGACGCCGATCACCAGCCCGCGGTGATGGATCCGGGCGGCGTTCTCACGCGAAGAAGCCATCGTCCGGCCACTCTAACGGGGCGGCCGCTAACCTTCACCGGCCTGGTGTTCCCGCCGCTCGTGCGGCTGCCGCCGGCCGCCGTGCCGGCGGCGCCTTCGGGGCTGCCAGGGACGCCTGGAGCCCGGGCGGGATTCCGGGCGGAGTACGGGCGCGAGGCGGGAGCACGGGAACGTGCCGCCACGAGCCGGCCCGCGGCGGGCTGCGGCGGGCCGCGGCCGCCGGAGTCAACTCGCCCGGGTCAGCACAGCCGGATCCTCCGCCACTCCGACGGCGGCCGGGTCGGCGGGCGGCTCGAGGTCGTGGCGCCCGGCGATGAGCTCCTGGACGCGGATCTTCGCCTTGATCAGCGGGCGCCGGATCCGCAGGTCGCGGCGCTGGGCCTCGCGGAGTTTCGCCGAGTCCGCGGGGTAGCGCCAGCGCGCCCACGGCGATCCGGGGACCGCCAGCCGCACGGCCGCCACCACCGAGACTGCGGGCAGGAACACCCCGGCGAGGCCAGTCCAGATCTTGCCCTTGAGCAGGCTGACCACCGAGCCCGCGAGGTTCACCAGCACCAGCACCAGCAGCCCCGCCTGGGCTCCCGTCTGCCAGCCGCCGGGTCCCGCGGTCTGGAACCAGTCCCACCCGAAGGGCCGGAACCCCGTCAGCAGGAGTCCGGTCAGGGCGACGGCCACGAAGACCGCGTCGACCGACGCCCGGCCCTGCTCGGTCCAGTAGACGTCGCGCAGGTGCAGGATCAGCGCGAACTCGTCGAGGACCAGCGCGGCCCCGAGGCCGAACAGCCCCGCTGCCACGGCGATCGGTACGCCCTGGCGGTCGGGGATCAGCAGCGCCGCCACTCCGCCGACCAGCATCAGCCCCACGCCGAAGACCACGTGATGGATGTGCAGACCGCCCGGCCGCAGGTTGCCCGGCCACCAGCGGACCCCTGCGCGGATCATCCGCACGCTCATCCGGATCAGCAGGAAGCCGACCACGAAGGCGACGAAGAAGCAGAACAGCGGCAGCCGGCCCGTCGCCACGACGGTGCTGCCGAACCACTCAGCCATCGGACTCCTCGAGTGCGATACCGGCCCGCAGGGGTAGAGGGGGTGGGCCATGGTTAACACTACGTGCCCAAGGCTAGGCGGGGGGCGGATCGCTGCCATGCACACCGACCGACGGCCGCGCAACGGTCGAGGGACACCGCACGGAGACGGGGATTCGCCGGCGGCGGCGCCGGGTGACGGGCACAGGAGCGCGCCGCTAGCCGCCGCCACCCCTGACGGAGGCGCTGCGCGCCACGTGCGGGCGGGATCGTGAACCGCCTCCGCGGCAACCCGTGGGCGATCCTGCTCGCGCTGTGCACCGGGTTCTTCATGACCCTGCTGGACCTGACCATCGTCAACATCGCCATCCCCGACATGACCCGGCAGCTGGGCGCGCCGCTGGACCTGATCATGTGGGTGATCAACGGCTACACCCTCGCGCTGGCCGTGCTGATCATCACCGCGGGGCGCCTGGGCGACCTGTTCGGGCAGCGGCGGCTCTTCCTCATCGGCGTCGCGGTGTTCACCGCCGCCTCCGCCCTGTGCGGCCTGGCCGTCGGGGTCTACACGCTGATCGCCGCGCGCGTGCTGCAAGGCGTGGGCGCCGCGATCCTGATGCCGCAGAGCATGGCGCTGGTCGTGCGGGTGTTCCCCGCCGACCGCCGCGGGGCGGCGTTGGGCGTGTGGGGCTCGGTCGCGGGCCTTGCCACCATCGCCGGCCCCACTCTGGGCGGGCTGCTGGTGAGCGCGTTCGACTGGCGGTTCATCTTCTTCGTGAACGTGCCGCTGGGCGCCGTGGCACTCGCCCTGGCCTGGGCGCTGATCCCGCGCGACCCCTCGGCGAGCGGGCGCGCCAGGCTGGACCTGACCGGCGTGCTGCTGGCCACGGCCGCGCTGACGTGCTTGTCGTTCGGCCTGATCGAGGGCGAGCGGTTCGACTGGGGGCGCATCTACGGACCGCTGAGCATTCCGCTGCTGCTCGCGGCCTCCGCAGTGCTGTTCGCCGTGCTGGCGGTGCAGCAGCGCGCCCGGCAGCCGCGGGATCCGCTGATCCCGTTCGTGCTGTTCGCCGACCGCAACTTCGGCTTGATGAGCCTGGCCGCGGCGCTGGTGTCGGTGGCCATGCTCGGGTTCTTCCTGATGTTCTCCATCCACCTGCAGTCGGTGGCGGGGATGAGCGCCCTGGAGGCGGGGCTGACCATGGCCCCGATGTCGGTGGTGTCGATGGTGACGGCGCCGGTGGTGGGCCGCCTGATCGACCGCCTGGGCGGCAAGCACTTCCTGGCCGGCGGCAGCGCGCTGTTCGCCGGAGGGGTCGGCTGGCTCGTGTGGCTGCTGGGCGTCCAGGGCGATTGGCTCACCTACCTGCCACCGCTGCTGGTGATGGGGCTCGGCGTCGGCTCGGTGTTCGGGCCGATGAACACGCTGGCCATGTACCGGGTGCGGCCGAGCATGGCGGGCGCGGGTTCGGGGGTGCTCAACACCGTGCGCCAACTCGGGTCGGTGCTGGGGACGGCGGTCGTGGCCGCGGTGATGCAGGCGGTGCTCGCCGCGCGGCTGGCCGATCGCGCCGAGCGGCGGGCCGGGGAGCTGCCGCCGGAGGTGCGTGAGCCGTTCGTGTCCGGGCTGGTCGCGGGCGCCCGGCGCGGCGTGGAGGTCGGCGGCGCCGCGGCGGTGCGGCCGCAGCCGCCGCCGGGGGTCTCCGACGAGGTCGCCGCCCACATGGGGCGGCTGGCGGGCCAGGTGTTCCGGCACGCGTTCGTCGACACCGCGCACGTCGTCGGACTGCTGCCGGTGGCGGCGCTCGCGGCGACCTTCCTGTGTGCGCTGCTGGTGCGCGACACCCGCGAACGCCGCGGGGGCCGGAGCACGGCCGAGCCCGTGCGCTCGGCCGCCTCCGAACGACCCCGGCGCGCCTAGGGGTGGGCCGTCCCGATCAGCACGGTGGAGTCGGTGCTCTCCGCCTGCTCGAAGGGGAAGCGGGTGGCCCCGAGCGCGGGTTCGAGGTCGCTGAGCCAGACCGCCTTCTCGTCGTAGCGGGCGAAGAAGGGCCGGCCGACCAGCTCGGGGTCGCGGGCCTGGATGAAGTGGCAGACGAACACCTTCTCGCCGGCGACCTCGGTGACGCCGTCGATGCAGACCTTGCCGGGCGTGGCCGACATGGAGGGGCCGCGCACGGTGCGCGCCAGGCCCGAGACGTTGGCGTAGGCGTCGCGGAAGATCTCGTAGGCCTCGGCCAGGGGGACGGCGAAGTAGTCCTGCGGCCCGGTGTCGCGCTCGACGAACATGTAGTAGGGCACCATGCCGTGGCGGACGTGGGTGCGCCACATGCTCTCCCAGGTGGCCGAGTCGTCGTTGATCGTGCGGATCAGCGGCGCCTGGGTGCGGATGACGGCCCCGGTGTCGCGGATGCGGGCCACGGCCTGCTGCACCAGGTCGGGCGCCATCTCGTTGGGGTGGGAGAAGTGCGCCATGAACGCGAGGTTCTTGCCGGCGGCGACGACCTGCTCGAACAGGCGCAGGGTGTCGTCGGCGTCGGGGTCGGTGGTGAACCGCTGCGGCCAGTAGGCCAGCGACTTGGTGCCGATGCGGACGGACTCCAGGGTCTCCACGCCCAGCAGCGGCTCGATGTAGCGCCGCAGCACCGCCTCGCCCATGATCATCGGGTCGCCGCCGGTCAGCAGCACGCTGGTGACCTCGGGGTGCCGGTGCAGGTAGGCGACCAGGTGGTCGATCTCGCTGGAGGCGAACTTCAGGTCCGGCTCGCCCACGAACTGCGCCCAGCGGAAGCAGTAGGTGCAGTAAGCGTGGCAGGTCTGGCCCTGCTTGGGAAAGAACAGCACCGTCTCGTGGTACTTGTGCTGCATGCCCTCCAGGGGGTCCTGGCCGTCGGCGGTGGGGACGTTGAGCTCCATCTGGCCGGCCGGGTGGGGGTTCAGCCGCCCACGGATCTCGTTGGCCGCCCGGTTGATGTCGCCCTTGGGCGCCTCCCGGCGCAGCAGGTCGGCCATCCGCGCGACATCGGCCGAGGGCAGCATGTCCGCCTGCGGAAAGACCAGCCGGTAGATCGGATCGTCCGGCGCGGCGTCCCAGTCGATCAGCTCGTCGACGACGTAGCTGTTGACCCGGAACGGCAGCACCGTGGCGACCGCTCGGACCGCGAGGCGTTCAGCCTCGCCCAGCCCGGCGCGAGCCGTGAGCTCGTCCAGGTGTTTGGTCGTGTAGGCACGAAACCGACGCCCGCTTGTCGGGGACGGGGACGGGGACAGTGCCGCGTCGTGCGTCAGGCTCACGTGTCTCCTTTCCTGGGGGCGATCGGCCCGCCGTGCGGGGGGAGCAGGGCAGGCGGCGGTCGGGGCGCCCGCGGTCGGCGGGCTTCCCCGGAGATGAACAGTGCGGTTGTGCACCGGCAAGGACGATCAGCCCAAACCGGCCGGAAAACCGTCATACCCGTACTTCCGTCCTTCCTACCCACTTTCCCGATAACAACCGCTGAGCAGGTGTTCTTCGCCCCAGCCCGTCCGTACCGCGCCGGCGGGCACTCCTGCGCGTAACCTGAGCCCCGTACGGTCAGCGGTGCCCGTGGACGGGGCGCCGCCGCCGATGGCGGCGCCCGAGCCGGCGCCCGCGGCGAGGAGGCGGGCCCGGTCCGGGCCGCCGGCGGAGAACGAGGGGGGTCGGGGTGAGCACACCCCAGACGGGCGCGCGCGCCGGGGTGAGCGGACCGGTCATCGCCGTGGACGCCATGGGCGGCGACCACGCTCCGCAGGAGGCGGTGCGCGGCGCCGTCCGGGCCGTGCGCGAACACGGGCTGCGCGTGGTCCTGGTGGGCCGGCGCGCCGAGGTCGCCGCGCTGCTGGCCGAAGAGGACGCCGTGGGCGCCATGCCGGTGCTGCACGCCGAGGACGCGCTGGCCATGCACGAGGGCGCGCTGGCGAGCTGGCGCCGTCCGCGCTCCAGCGTGGCGGTGGCCTGCAAGCTCATCCGGCAGGGCGAGGCGAGCGCACTGGTGTCGGCGGGCTCCACCGGCGGCGTGGTGGCCACCTCGACGGTGCGCCTGCGCACCCAGCCGGGGATCCTGCGACCGGCGCTGGCCGTGGCCCTGCCCACCCGGCCGCGGCCGACCATCCTGCTCGACGCCGGCGCCAACGCCGACGCCAAACCGGAGATGATCGTGCAGTTCGCGCACCTGGGCGCGGCCTATGCCCGCAGCGCCTTCGGGGTGGAGCACCCGCGCGTGGCGATGCTCACCATCGGCTCCGAGCCCGGCAAGGGCAACCGGCTGGCCCGCAAGACCGCGGAGCTGCTGGCGGCGGCGGCCGACCAGGCGCCGCAGGTCTCCCGGCTCGACTTCCGCGGCAACGTCGAGGGCCACGACCTGCTCTCCGGTGAGGTGGACGTCGTGGTCACCGACGGTTTCACCGGCAACGTCGCGCTGAAGTCGGTCGAGGGCGCGGTGCGCTTCACCATGGAGGCGGTGGTCGAGGCGATGACGTCGAGCACCCTGGCCAAGGCCGGATCGCTGCTGCAGCGCAGGCGGCTGCGGGAGCTGCGGGAGCGGCTGGACAGCGACACCTACGGCGGCGCCGTGCTGCTGGGCCTCAACGGCAGCGTGGTCATCGCCCACGGCGCCAGCCGCGCGCCCGCGATCGAGCGCGCCTGCCGCCTGGCCCACGACCTGACCGCCGGCGGCATCGGCGAGGAGGTGCGCAGCAGAGTCCAGGCCACCGCCCGCTCGACCTGGCTGTCCCGCCGCAGCCCGGGCGAGGAGCAGCAGGCGCGGTGAGGCGTCGCCGGGACGGCCGGGCGGCCGTGCCCGCACCCGGGGTGCTCCGCGCAGCGCCGCCCCTCTTCAGGGCTGTGGAAACCGAACTCGGGCGGTGCGGCGGCTCGGTAGGCTTACGGCATGGCCGACCCGCAGGAGATCCTCGCAGCACGGGTCCAGTCCGCACTCGGCGCCGCGCTCGGCGCCGAATTCGCCGAGACCGACCCCGTCATCCGTCCGTCCCAGTTCGCCGACTACCAGGCCAACGCCGCCCTGGCGCTGGCCAAGCGCATCGGCCGTGCCCCGCGCGACGTCGCCGCCGACATCGTCGCGCAGCTGGACGTCGACGACCTGTGCCGAGAGGTCGAGATCAGCGGTCCCGGCTTCATCAACCTGACGCTGCGCGACGACTGGATCGCCGCGCAGGCCCAGGCGCTGCTGAGCGACCCCCGGGCGGGCGTTCCGCAGCAGGATCCCGAGACCGTCGCCATCGACTACTCCGCGCCCAATGTGGCCAAGGAGATGCACGTCGGCCACCTGCGCACCACCGTGGTGGGCGACGCCCTGGCCCGGGTGCTGGAGGCACTGGGGCACCGTGTCGTCCGCCAGAACCACATCGGCGACTGGGGCACGCCCTTCGGCATGCTCATCGAGCACCTGCTCGACGCCGGCGAGGACTCCCCCGAGGCCGAGCTCGTCAAGACCGACCCCAACGCCTTCTACCAGGCGGCGCGCGAGAAGTTCGACGACTCCGCGGAGTTCGCGGCGCGGGCGCGCAAGCGCGTCGTCGACCTCCAGGCGGGCGATCCCGAGACCCTGCGGCTCTGGCAGGAGCTCGTGGACCTCTCCAAGGTCTACTTCAACCGGATCTACGCCAAGCTCGACGTCACGCTCACCGATTCCGACCTCGCCGGCGAGAGCACCTACAACGCCATGCTGCCGGGCATCTGCGAGGAGCTGGAGCGCACGGGCATCGCCGAGATCAGCGAGGGCGCGCTGTGCGTCTTCCTCGAAGGCTTCACCGGCCGCGAGGGCCGGCCGGTACCGCTGATCGTGCGCAAGAGCGACGGCGGGTACGGCTACGGCACCACCGACCTCGCCACCGTGAAGTACCGGGTCGAGCAGCTGGGCGCCCGGCGCCTCCTCTACGTCATCGGCGCCCCGCAGTCCCTGCACCTGCGGATGGTGTGGCAGACCGCGCGCAAGGCCGGGTGGCTGCCCGAGGGCGTCGACCCGGTCCACGTCCAGATCGGCAACGTGCTCGGCTCGGACGGCAAGATTCTGCGCACCCGCAGCGGCAAGCCGATCCGGCTGATGGAGCTGCTCGACGAGGCCGTCGAGCGCGCGACCACGGTGGTGGCCGACAACCGCCCCGACCTGGACGAGGCCACCCGGGCGTCGATCGCCCGCGACGTCGGCATCGGCGCGGTCAAGTACGCCGACCTCTCGGTCTCCCACGACACCGAGTACGTCTTCGACTACGACCGCATGCTGGCGCTGACCGGCAACACCGGCCCCTACCTGCAGTACGCGGCCGCGCGCATCCGCTCCATCTTCCGCAAGGGCGGCGTCGACCCCGCCTCCGCGGAGGGCCCGGTGGTCCTCACCGAGCCCGCCGAACGCGAACTGGCGCTGGCGCTGCTCGGATTCGGCCCGGCGGTGGCCGCGGTCGGCGCGACACTGGAGCCGCACCGGCTGTGCTCCTACCTCTTCGACCTCGCGCAGGCGTTCACCGCGTTCTTCGAGCAGTGCCCGGTGCTGCAGGCCGCCGATCCGGCGGTGCGCGAGTCCCGCTTCGCGCTGATCGCGGCCACCCTGCAGACGCTCGTCGCGGGCCTGGACCTGCTCGGCGTGCGCGCACCGGAGCAGATGTAGCGCAGCATCCGGTGGCCGGCGCGGGGGCCGCCGGGCCACCTGCGCCGCCCGGCTGACCGGGGCGGCTCGGTAGGCGCCGCCGCCGTTAGCCGCCGAAGCCCTCGTAAGGGTCGTCGCCGGGCAGTTCGTCGGAGTCGCTCCACTCCTGCGTGGCCGAGTCGCCCTCCTCCCACGGCGGTGCACCGGGGGCGGAGTCCCCGTCGGGACGCGAGCCGTGCGGCGGGCCGCCGGGGAGGTCCCCGTCACCGTCCCAGTCGCGCCACTCCTCGCGGTCGGGCAGCCCGGGCCGACCGTTTTGCCCACCGCCCGCATCGGGCTCGGCGGTCGCACCGGAGCCGCCGGCGGAGTCGGCGCCTCCGGCACCGGATCCGCCCTGCGGCTGCTCCGGCTTCCCCGCAGGCGCCTCCGAGGGAGCTTGGGCCGTCGCCGAGATCTCCCCGGCCCCCTCCGCCACGGGCGCGTTCGTGGGGCTCGCGCTGACGCCGCCCGGCGGCGGAGGCGGGTCGTCGGCCTCCACCTCGGTACCGCCGCCCGACAGCAGCAGCCCCGCGGCCAGCACACCGCCCAGGGCCAGACCGGCGGTCAGGCCGCCGGCCGCGATGAGGCGGCGCCTGCGCAGCCGCTCCCGCCTGCGCCGAGCGGTCCGGGTGAGAACGGGCTCGGTGTCGGGAGTGTCGCTGCTCATGCGGATGGCTGACCTCTCGGAGACGGGCGTCCGGGCGCCGGGTTCCGTAGGGTGCAGGGGTCCCATGGCGCACAGGCTCCACAAGAGTACATCGCGGGCGTTCGCGGCGAATGCGGAGGCGGGGGCCGGATCGGGCCCTTCCGCAGAGGGGCGCACCGGCGGTGGCGACGTCCTGTCGGCGTGTGAGGAACGCGACATCCGCGGTCGTGAAAGGCGACCGAAAGCGGCCTTTCATCCGGGACCGATACCCCTTGACCGTCGCGGACCGGGGGCGCGAAACCGCGCGCGGGCGGCGGCGGGGGCGACACCTCCGACCGCCCCACCGGGGACGCGGTGCGGAACAGCATCGGAACTGGATATTAGCCTGAGAGAGATCCAAACGAGGGGAAAGCAGACATGAACCCACTCCCATCCGGAGGCTACGACTTCGGTCCCGCGCCAGGCCACTGGTACCTGGATCCCATCCACTCCTGCCTCATCTTCGTCGCCCGCTATCTGCGCTTCGGCCGTGTGCAGGGCACGTTCAGCGACGCCAAGGGCGCCGTGATGGTGGCCGAGGACCCCATGCAGTCCAAGGTGGACGTCAGCATCCGCGCCGCCTCGGTCAACACCGGTGTGCAGGCGCGCGACGACCACCTGCGCTCGCCGGACTTCCTGGACGTGGAGAACCACCCGGAGATCCGGTTCACCAGCACCCGGATCGAGGAGCGCTCCGTGCAGAAGCGCACCTTCTACCTGCACGGGGACCTCACCGTCCACGGCACCACGCTGCCGATCACCCTGGAGTGCCAGTGGGCGGGGGAAGCCCCCGACTACGCCAACCCCGACGACACCTACGGCCACTTCTTCGCCGGGAACACCCAGATCCGCCTCTCCGACTTCGGGGTGGGCGACGGCGGCCCCGTCCCCTGGGGAGGCCGACTGGTCGGCGACGTCGTCGACATCGTCCTGGAGCTGCGCGTGCAGGACACCGACCCGATCCACTTCCTGCGCCAGATCGGCCACGTCTCCTGACACCGCGGCGTCGGACGACGCATTCCCCTCTCGCGCCGGTCTCCCCGGCCGGCGGCGGCCCCGGGCCGGGCGCAGCAGCCTGCTGAAGGCATAGCGGCAACCCGGACTCGGCCTTAGGTCCATCGGGTCCACGGGCGGCGCCAACGCGACGGATCCGCCACCGCGCGCCCGCACCCTCCCGCACCCGCTCCGCACCGGCGGGCGCCCGGGCTCAACCGGCGGCCAGCAGCTCCTCGATCTCGGCGCGCTCGGGCATGGAGGGCGCCGCGCCGTGGCGCTGCACGGAGATCGCGGCGGCGGCCGCGGCGAAGCGCAGCGCCTGCTCGGGGGACCGGCCCCCGGCTCGGGCGGCCGCGAACGCGCCGCAGAAGGTGTCGCCGGCCGCTGTGGTGTCGACGGCGGCCACGCGGCGCGCCGGCACGTGGACGGGATCGGTACCGCGGGCGCCGTGGAGCGCACCGTCCTCGCCCAGGGTCACGATCGCCTCGGGCACCGTGCGCAGCAGCGCGGCCAAGGCGCTGCGCGGGTCGGTCTCGCCGGTGATCGCCGCGGCCTCGTGCTGGTTGGGGACCAGCAGGTCGACGTTGTCCAGCAGGTCGGCGGGCAGCTCGCGCGCGGGCGCCGGAGTCAGGACGGTCGGCACGCCCGCGGCGCGGCCGGCGCGCGCAGCGGCGGCGACCCCCTCGATCGGCAGCTCCAGCTGCAGCAGCAGGGCGGCGCTGCCGCGGATCAGCGTCTCGTCGCCCTCCCGCAGCCCGGTGACCTCGCCGTTGGCTCCCGGGACCACGATGATGGAGTTGGCGCCGTCGCCCTCGACCACGATGTGGGCCACGCCGGAGGCGCCGCCCACCGTGCGCAGCCCCGAGACCTCGATGCCGCAATCGACGAGGTTGGTGCGCAACTGGGTGCCGAAGGCGTCGTCGCCGACGGCGCCGAGGAAGGCGACATCGGCGCCCGCACGGGCCGCGGCGACGGCCTGGTTCGCGCCCTTGCCGCCGGGGACCTGGCGGAACCGGGTCCCCGTCACCGTCTCCCCTCTGCCGGGAGCGGAGCCGACGTAGGCGACCAGGTCCATGTTCACGCTGCCGAAGACCGCGATGCGCGGCGGCGCCGCGGAGGTGCTGGAGGAGCTCACACCCCGACCATATCGGCCGGGCCGCGCCCGGATCGGCCTCCCGCCGCGGCCGGCGCGGTGGCGGCCGCGGCGATCACGCCCCGGCCAGCCCGGCGGAGTCGGCGGCCGCGGACTCCTCTCCGGCGCCGCGGTCGAGGTCGACCATCACCGGCGCGTGGTCGGAGGCGCCCTTGCCCTTGCGCTCCTCGCGGTCGATGACGGCTCCGGAGACGCGCTCGGCCAGAGCGGGCGAGGCCAGCACGAAGTCGATCCGCATGCCCTTGCGCTTGGGGAACGACAGCTGCTTGTAGTCCCAGTAGGTGTAGACGCCCGGCCCGGGGGCGAACGGGCGCACCACCTCGGTGAAGCCGGAGTCGACGATGCTGGTGAAGGCGTCGCGCTCGGGCTTGGTCACGTGGGTCCTGCCCTCGAACTCGGCCATGTCCCACACGTCCTCGTCGCGGGGCGCCACGTTGAAGTCGCCGCACAGCGCGAGCTGGGCGCGGGGATCCTCGTCCAGGCACGCGGCGCCGTAGGCGCGCAGGGCCTCCAGCCAGCGCAGCTTGTAGGTGTAGTGGGGGTCGTCGACCTCGCGGCCGTTGGGCACGTACAGACTCCACACCCGCACCCCGCCGCAGGTGGCACCCAGCGCGCGGGCCTCGGGCGCCTCCGGATCGCCCCAGCCGGGCTGGCCCGGGAAGCCGATCTGCACGTCCTGCATGCCGACCCGGGACAGGACGGCGACCCCGTTCCACTGCGAAAGCCCGTGGTGGGCGACCTCATAGCCGAGGTCGGCGAAGAGCTCGGTCGGGAACTGGTCGTCGCGGCACTTGGTCTCCTGGACGGCGGCGACGTCGACGTCGCTGCGCTGCAGCCACGCGGCGATCCGCTCGCCGCGCGCCCGGACACTGTTCACATTCCACGTCGCGATTCGCACGAGCCCAGGCTAACGCGCGGGTGCGACAGCGCGGCTCGCCTGAACACGCCTAAGCGAGGAGGGAAGACGGCGCGTCGAAGCGCCCCGCGCCCCCGCGGGAAACCCCCCTCCTCTCGCGCTCGGCTCGCGGTGAGTGAAGAGGGGCGGGCGAAGGGTAAGACAAGGCAACGGAAGGGGTCTCGGTGCGGCCGTCCTCCGCACCGAGACCCCTTCGTCGCGCACGGCGCCGCAAGCGGTGCCGTGGACGCCCCGCGGCGTCCGTTTCCCGTCGCGTGATGGGACGGCCGGGCCGCGCCGCCGGTTCGCCCGATCCGGGCAAAAGATCGGTCAAGACGGCGGCCGTGCCGATCCGCCCGCCGCAGGCGCGGCGCGGCCGCCCGCCTCGGCGGCACTCCGCCGGCGGTTTCAGCGATTTCCCAGCCTGTGCTCTGCGGCATCCCAGCCCGCTGCGGCATGCTGGCGCCGGGCCGCACGGCGACCGCTTGGACGCGACCGGATGCGGCCCGTCGTCTCGCGCCGGCGCGCCCCCGGATCGCCGGCGCGAGACGACGGCGGGGGCGGCGGGCAGGCGCGCTCCGGCGCCCCCGCCGCGCCATGCGCCCGTGCCCCCGGCGCCGCCGCCTTTTCGACGAGCCCCCGCACGCACACGCGCGCGGGGCTTTCGGTGTGTCCACCGTGTCGGCGGCCTGCGGCATCATGGAAGACCAGGCCGGAGGCCGCTCCGGAACCGCTCAGAGGTGGAATGCATGCGCGAGACCGCGACCCGCTCGCACGTACTGGTGATCGACGACGAGCCCAACATCCGCGACCTGGTGCAGGCGGCGCTGCGCTTCCACGGTTTCAGCGTGGACAGCGCGGAGACCGGGGACGAGGGGTTGGCCAAGGTGCGCGACCAGCGCCCCGACCTGATCGTCCTCGACGTGCTGCTGCCCGACGTGAGCGGCTTCGAGGTCTGCCGGCAGCTGCGCGACTCCGGCGACGAGGTGCCGGTCATCTACCTCACCGCGCGCGACACCCCCTCCGACACCGTCACCGGGCTCTCCTTGGGCGGCGACGACTACGTGACCAAGCCCTTCTCGGTCGAGGCGCTGGTGGCGCGCGTGCATGCGCTGCTGCGCCGCGCCCGTCGCGACGAGGCGGGCGCGGAGTCCGACCGCAACGAGGAGGGCGTGCTGCGGGTCGACGACCTGGAGCTCAACGAGCGCACCTGGACGGTGCGGCGGGCGGGCGTGCCCATCGAGCTGTCCCCGACCGAGTTCCGCCTGCTGGCCTATCTGATGAGCAACGCCGGGCAGGTGCTGACCCGGGCGCAGCTGCTGGAGAACGTGTGGGGCTGGGACTATGCCGGGCAGTCCCAGATCGTGGAGACCTACGTCAGCTATCTGCGCCGCAAGCTCGACCCGCTCGGGCCCGCCCTCATCCACACCCAGCGCGGCGTGGGCTATGCACTGCGGACCCGGGACAGCTCCTAGATGACCCAGCGCGGAGGACTGCGCCGCCGGCTGCTCGTGGGGCTGCTGGCGGTGACCGGCACCGGCCTGCTGGTGACCTGTGTCGTGGGGTTTTTGACCCTGCGCAGTTTCATCACCGAGCGCATCGACGCCCAGCTGCAGCTCACCGCCGAGCGGGCGATGGTGCGGCTGGACAACGACACCCCGCCCGCGGGCGTGGACGCCCCGAGCCCGTCCCCCTACTTCGTGGTGCTGCTGGACGACGACACCGGACGCATCAGCCAGGTCTTCGGCGACAGCTACCGCGAGGACGTCGTCCTGGACCGCATCCGCGCCATCCCGCTGGAGCGGTGGCGCGACTACGGCGCCACCGGGGAGATCTTCGAGCTGACGGGCGTCGATCCGGCCGTGGCGCCCTACCGCGCGACGGTCCGGCTGCGGACCGACGCCATCATGGTCGCCGGGGTGCCCACGAGCGACCGCGAGCAGTATCCCTGGCAGCTGGTGCTGACCCAGCTGGTCACCGCCGGGCTGCTGCTGGGCGGCCTGACCCTGGCGGGCCGCTGGCTGATCGGGCGCGGGCTGCAGCCGCTGGACGACATGGCCACCACCGCCAACCGCATCAGCATCGGTTCGGACATGTCGGTGCGGATGCCGGGATCGGGCTCACACAGCGAGGCCGGGCGCCTGGCGGCCGCCATCAACACCATGCTGCAGCGCATCGAGGACGCCTTCGCGGCCCAGCGCGCCTCGGAGGAGCGGGTGCGGGCGTTCGCGGCCGACGCCTCGCACGAGCTGCGCACCCCGCTCACGACCATCCGCGGCTACACCGAGCTGTATCGGCAGGGGGCCATCCCGGCCGACGAGCTGCCGGGGGCGATGCGGCGCATCGAGAACGAGTCCGAGCGGATGAGTCGGCTGGTCGCCGAGCTGCTGGAGCTGGCGCGACTGGACCGCACCGGGTCGCTGCGGCGGGCCGCGACCGACCTCACCGTCGTCGCCGACGAGGCGGTCCGCGACGCGCGTGCGCTGGAGCCGGAGCGGGAGATCGCGCTGGAGGCGCCCGAGGAGCTGCGGGGCGACGTCGACGAGGCGCGGCTGCGCCAGATACTGGCCAACCTGCTGGCCAACGTCCGCGAGCACACCCCCGCCCGCACGCGGGTGACCGTCAGGCTCGGCGCCGAGGACGGCAGCGCGGTGCTGCAGGTGGCCGACGACGGCCCCGGGATGGCTCCCGACGACCTGCGGCGCGCCTTCGACCGGTTCTACCGCGGCACGCGCACCCCGGGCAGCGGAAGCGGCCTGGGCCTGTCCATCGTCCAGGCCATCGCCGCCGCGCACGGCGGCGGCGTGGACCTGCACTCGGTGCCGGGCGAGGGGACCGCGGTGACCGTGCGCATCCCGCTGCACAGCGAGGACTGACCCGCCGCACGCCCGCCGCACCGCCCTCGTCGGACGCCATGCTTCACGGCGGCTACCCACGGGTAGGAGTGTGAGGCAGGCCATACCAACCCGTGGCGCGATGCTGTGCTGGTGAGGTGATCCGAGACATGACCGCGGTGAACCGCGAGACCGCTCCCGAGCACGTCGACGAGCGGCAGGCCCGCGCCGTGGCCGAGGCCGCCCGCGAAACCGAATGGCGCAAGCCCAGCTTCGGCAAGGAGCTGTACCTGGGCCGGCTCCGGCTGGACCTGGTCCACCCCTACCCCCGACCGGCCGACGAGAGCGTGCGGGAGGGCGAGGAGTTCCTCGCGCGGCTGCGCGAGTTCTGCTCCACCGTCGACGCCGCCCGCATCGAGCGCGAGGAGCGCATCCCCGACGAGGTCATGCGCGGCCTCAAGGAGCTGGGCGCGCTCGGCATGAAGATCCCCCGCGCCTACGGCGGACTGGGGCTCAGCCAGCTGTACTACAACCGCGCGCTCACGATGGTCGGCTCGGTCTCGCCCGCCATCGGCGCGCTGCTGTCGGCGCACCAGTCGATCGGCGTCCCCCAGCCGCTGCGGATGTTCGGCACCGAGGAGCAGAAGCGCGCGTTCCTGCCGCGCTGCGCCACCACCGACATCAGCGCGTTCCTGCTCACCGAGCCCGACGTGGGCAGCGACCCCGCGCGGCTGCGCAGTACCGCGACGCCGACCGAGGACGGCTCGGCCTACCTGCTGGACGGCGTGAAGCTGTGGACCACCAACGGCGTGGTCGCCGACCTGCTGGTGGTGATGGCGCGGGTCCCCGAGAGCGAGGGGCACCGCGGCGGCATCACGGCCTTCGTCGTCGAGGGCGACTCCGAGGGGATCACGGTCGAGAACCGCAACAGGTTCATGGGCCTGCGCGGCCTGGAGAACGGCGTCACCCGGTTCCACCGGGTCCGCGTCCCCGCCGAGAACCGGATCGGCGAGGAGGGCAAGGGCCTGCGGATCGCGCTGTCGACGCTGAACACCGGGCGGCTGTCGCTGCCGGCGATGTGCGTGGGTGCGGGCAAGTGGTGCACGAAGATCGCCCGCGAGTGGTCGCGCGAGCGGGTCCAGTGGGGCCGCCCCGTCGGCAAACACGAGGAGGTCGCCAAGAAGGTCTCCTTCATCGCCGCCACCACCTACGCGATGACCGCCATGCTCGACCTGGCCAGCCAGTTCGCCGACGACGAGCGCAACGACATCCGCATCGAGGCCGCCATCGCCAAGCTCTGGTGCTCGGAGATGGCCTCGCAGGTCGCCGACGAGCTGGTGCAGCTGCGCGGCGGGCGCGGCTACGAGACCGCCGAGTCGCTGGCGGCCCGCGGCGAGCGCGGCGTCCCCGCCGAGCAGGTCCTGCGCGACCTGCGGATCAACCGGATCTTCGAGGGTTCCACGGAGATCATGCATCTGCTCATCGCCCGCGAGGCGGTCGACGCCCACCTGTCCGTGGCCGGGGACATCATCGACCCGGAGGCCGACACCGCGGCCAAGGCCCGCGCCTTCGCCAAGGCCGGCGGCTTCTACGCCTCCTGGCTGCCCACTCTGGTGGTCGGCGAGGGGCAGCGGCCGGGCTCCTACAGCGAGTTCGGCCCGCTGGCCGGGCACCTGCGCTACGTCGAGCGCGCGGCCCGCAAGCTTGCGCGGTCCACGTTCTACGGGATGTCGCGCTGGCAGGGGCGGATGGAGACCAAGCAGGGCTTCCTCAGCCGGGTGGTCGACATCGGCGCCGAGCTGTTCGCGATGAGCTCCGTGGTGGTGCGCGCGCACAGCGACCGCGAGGACTTCCCCGAGCGCGGCCAGGGCGCCTACGAGCTCGCCGACGCCTTCTGCCGCCAGTCCCGGCTTCGGGTCGACTCGCTGTTCACCGCACTGTGGGCCAACACCGACGACATCGACGGCAAGCTCAGCCGCCGCGTGATGGACGACCGCTACACCTGGCTGGAGGAGGGCGTCCTCGACCCGTCCACGCCCGGCCCGCTCATCGCGGCGGTCGAACCGGGACCGTCCGAGAAGGAGGACGTCCACCGCAAGATGGGCTGACGCTCGGCCGGAACCCCGCGCGAACCTCCGGTCGCCGGATCGGGCCGCCCGGGGCCGCGTCTGCGCCGCGCCTCCGGCGAGTCGCCGCGGGGCGCGGGGAATCGGTCACTTTCCGCCCGCATGTCGCAACACCCTGCCACAATTCACCTGTGCCCTGGTGGTTCCCCTCACGCCCAGCCGCGCCCCCTCCCCCGGCTCCCATCCGCGACGGCGACTCCGCGCCCCGGCCCGCGAACGCGAGACACCGCCGCGCGGCGGCGCCCACCTCCGCTCCCGGCCCCGCCGCCCCGCGGCGGCCGATACTCGCCGCGCTGGGCGCCGCCATGGTGGCCGCGGCCGCCTACGGCGTGGGCACGGCCGCGACGGCGCTCCACGGCGGCGGCACCGCCCCTGCCGCGACCGCCGAGGACATCGACCCCTCGGCGGAGCGCTTCGGCGATTTCGTCGGCAGGCCCGCACGGGCCACCGCGCCCCCGGTGCGCATGAGGGCTCCCAGCGCGGCCCCCCAGCGGCGGCCGCCCGCCCCGGAGGCCGAGGCTCCCGCCGCGGTACCGCCTCCCGACGCTCCGCAGGCCCCCGCGCCGACCGCGCCAGACGGGGCGCCGGACGCCCCTGTGCCGCCTCCCGAACTCCCCACGCGGCTGCCGCCGAACCACCCGCCCGAGGAGTTCGCACCCGACAGCGCACGCGAGGCCCTGGAGCTGTGGCAGCGCCTTCACGAGCGCCACGGCGGCGGCTGACCCCGCCGCCGGCCGCCCCGCGCGGCCCCGGCAGCACCGCGGGCCGTGGCAAACCGTCTCAGGTCGCGACTAGCCTCGGCACTCGTGTACGAATCAGCGCCGCCGCACCCCCGGCGGGACTCCACCCTCTCCGCCGCCCAGGCCCGCCGGGTGGCGCTCGCCGCCCAGGGCTTCGCCGATCCCCCTCCTGCCGGCGTGCCCACCGCCCGCCACCTGCAGCGGGTCGTCAACCGGGTCGGCGCCATCCAGATCGACAGCGTCAACGTTCTCACGCGCAGCCAGTACCTGCCGGTCTTCGCGCGCCTGGGTCGCTACGACCCCGCGCTGCTGGACCGCGCGGCAACGCGGCGCGGCGGTCGGCTCGTGGAGTACTGGGCACACGAGGCCAGCCTGATCCCGCCCGCCACCCACCGGCTGCTGCGCTGGCGCATGGAGCGCGCCCGCAGCGAGGCGTGGGGGTTCATGCGGCATATGGCCACCGACCACCCCGACCTGGTCAAGGCGGTCCGGGCCGAGGTCGAACGCATCGGGCCGGCGACCGCACGGCAGATCGAGGCCGCTCTGGAGCACGACTCCGCGCGCCCGCGCGAGCACTGGGGATGGAACTGGTCCCTGGTCAAGCGGGCGCTGGAGCTGCTGTTCTGGTCGGGCGACATCACCACCGACGGCCGCACCGCTCAGTTCGAACGGCGCTACGACCTGACCGAGCGCGTCCTGCCGGCCGACGTGGTCGACGCCCCCGACCCCGATCCGGCCGACGCCCGGCGCGAGCTCATGGCGATCGCGGCGCGGGCCCACGGAGTCGGCACGGAGCAGTGCCTGCGCGACTACTTCCGCCTGGGCGCGGCCGAGGCCCGCACGGCGCTCGCCGAGTTGGTCGAGTCCGGCGAGGTCGTCCCGGTCGGCGTCGCCGGCTGGCAGCGGCCCGCCTTTCTGCACCGCGACGCCCGCGTCCCGCGCGCGGTCGGTGCCCGCGCCCTGCTGAGCCCGTTCGACTCGCTGGTGTGGGAGCGGTCGCGCACCGAGGCGCTGTTCGGCTTCCGCTACCGGCTGGAGATCTACGTTCCCCGGGCCAAGCGGGTCCACGGCTACTACGTGCTGCCATTCCTGCTCGGCGAGGACCTGGTGGCCCGTGTCGACCTCAAGGCCGACCGACCCACCGGCCGGCTCCTCGTGCGCCGCACCACTTTGGAGGATGACGCGCCGCCCGAGACCGCCGGCGAACTCCGCGCCGAGCTGGAGGCCATGGCCGCGTGGCTGGGGCTCGCCGCGGGCGTGCATTACGAGGGCTGAGGCCACCGATCCGGCTTAGGCCGTGTTTAAGAACGGCGGGCGCCGCTTTCCAGGAACCACCGGGTACCACCCCGGGCGACCACCATCGAGTTGCGGCAATGGGTGCGTCTCGCGTAGCGCGGTCACAGCCCCATTGCCGCAGCCGCTGAGGTGTCCGGCTTCTTCAACAGGACGTAGTGGCGCACGCGTCTCCGGCTTTCCCGCGGACATGCGGGACGCCCGCCGCCGAAGATCCTGCGCTTCCCGGCCGCTCGGGACGGTGCGGCGCGGGCCTCAGCCGCCCAGCGGCTTGGCCAGTTCCTCGAAGACCAGGTCGTCGCGCTTGGGCAGGCCGAACCGCTCGTCGCCGTAGGGGAAGGGGGTCGTGGCGCCGGTGCGCCGGTAGCCGCGGCGCTCGTACCAGGCGATGAGGTCCGAGCGCTGGCGCAGCACCGTCATCCGCAGGCTCGCGGCGCCCAGCTCCGCGGCCGCCACCCGCTCCGCCTCGGCGAGCACGCGCCGGCCCAGCCCGCCGCCCTGGGCGCCCGGCCGTACCGCGAACATGCCGAAGTAGGCGGTCCCGTCGCCGCCGTCGGCCAGCTCGCAGCAGGCCAGCAGGCTCTCGTCCCGCTCGGCGAGGATCACCCGGGTCTTGGGGCGGGCCAGCAGGTCGGCGATCTGCCCGGAGTCGACGCGCTGGCCGCCGATCAGGTCGGCCTCGGTGGTCCAGCCTCGGCGGGAGGCGTCGCCGCGGTAGGCGGAGTTCACCAGCTCCACCAGCGCCGGCACGTCCGCCTCGCCGGCGTCCCGGAACCGCGGTGCGCCGCAGCCGCCCGCACCGCCGGCCGCGGCTCGCTCGTCGACCGTCACCCCGCCCCCTCTCGCTCGCAGGTCACCGGCCACTCTACTGCGCCGCCGACCGCCGCCTCCGCCCGCCGACGGACCATCGCCAGCGGCCGGTGCCCGCCGCGCCGGGGGATCGCCGCGCGACCGCCGAACGCAACCGGCCCCGCTGAACCCCCGGTGCCGCCCGCCCGCCGCGGACGGGCGGCACGGTGCTCTTCGCGCGCTAGGCCCGCTCGATGATGGTGACGTTGGCCTGGCCGCCGCCTTCGCACATGGTCTGCAGGCCGTAGCGGCCGCCGGTGCGCTCCAGCTCGTACACGAGCTTGGTCATGAGCACGGCGCCGGTGGCGCCCAGGGGGTGACCGAGGGCGATGGCGCCGCCGTTGGGGTTGGTCTTGGCCGGGTCGGCGCCGAGCTCGTCCATCCAGGCCATCGGCACCGGGGCGAAGGCCTCATTGATCTCGGTGACGTCGATGTCGTCGATGCCCAGCCCGGCCTTCTGCAGTGCCACGCGGGTGGCCGGAATGGGTGCGGTGAGCATGTACACGGGGTCGTCGCCCATCAGGGCCAGTTGGACGATGCGGGCCAGCGGTGTCAGCCCGTGCTGCTTGACCGCGCGCTCGGAGGCGATCAGCAGCGCGCCGGCACCCACCGAGACCTGGCTGGCCACGGCGGCCGTCAGCGCCCAGCCCTCGCGCAGCGGGTCCAGCCCGGCCATCTTCTCCAGGGTGGTGTCGGGGCGCACGCCCTCGTCCTGGGTGACTCCGGCCAGGGGCGCGATCTGCTTCTCGAAGCGGCCCGCGTCGCGCGCGGCGGCCGCCCGGCGGTGGCTCTCCAGGGAGTAGCGCTCCAGGTCCTCGCGGCTGTAGCCCCACTTCTCGGCCATCAGCTGCGCGCCGCGGAACTGGGAGATCTCCTGGTCGCCGTAGCGCTTGCCCCAGCCCTCGCCGAACAGGGGCAGGCCGGCGTCGATCGCGTACTGGACGTTGGAGCCCATGGGGACCATGCCCATGTTCTCCACACCCGAGGCCACCACGAGGTCCTGGGTGCCCGACATGACCCCCTGCGCGGCGAAGTGCACGGCCTGCTGGGAGGAGCCGCACTGGCGGTCGATGGTGACGCCCGCGGTCGTCTCGGGCAGACCCGCCGACAGCCACGCGGTGCGCGCCAGGTCGAGGGACTGGGGGCCGACCTGGCTCACGCAGCCCATCACGACGTCCTCGACCGCCGCCGGGTCGGCCCCGGTGCGGTCCATCAGCTCCTTGAGGACGTGCGCACCCAGGTCAGCGGGGTGCACGCCCGCGAGAGCGCCCTTCTTGGTGCCGACCGGGGTCCGGACGGCCCCGACGATGTATGCCTCAGCCACTGTGCCCTCCTGGGGAGCCTGCGGTGTCCGCAACGGGTCGATCCTTAACCGAACCATATTCGGTTTCGGGGCACAGGCAAGGGCCGGGGGCTCTTCGCGGCCGACCCTCGCCGGGCGGAGCGGAGGGACCGGCCGCCCGCCGGTGTCAGGCGTACCGCAGCTGCGGCCCTTCGGCGGCCAGCTCAGCGTCCTCCTCGTCGCCGAGCGTGTTCCGGGCGACGCGGCGCTCCACCTCGGCCAGGTCCGGGTGCTCCCGCGGCGACAGGCCGGCCAGCGCGTCGCGCACGGCGCCCTCCTGGGCGTCGAAGAGCCGCCGGGCCGCCTCCCGCCCGCCGGCGTTCAGGCGCCACACGCCCCCGGCCGCCTCGGAGTCCGCGGACAGCAGATCCGCGCGGTGCAGCTCCTCGTGCAGCGGCACCAGGGCGGTGGTCGGGCGGTGGCACATCCGCGCCAGGTCCGCGCCGGTGATCGAGCCCGTGGCGGCGATGTGGGTGATCGTCCAGCATGCCGCCGGGGAGAGGCCGAAGCCGGCCGCGGCGGCCAGCCGCTCATACATCCACCGCGGCCCCCTGCCGCCGACCGCACCGTAGGCCGCGTTCTCGACCCGGGTCAGCGGCTCGCGCGCAATCGCCGCCGGAGCGAGCACCTCGTCCGGCTCGGGCGCCGAGATCGCGGTGCGCAGCGGCGTCTCCTTGAGGAGCAGCGCCAGCACGACCGCCGCGAGCGCCACGGGCACCGCGCAGAGGAACGCGGTGCCGATCGCGGCGGCGTAGGGCTGCAGCAGCTCGGCCTGCGCGTTCGCCGGCAACGCGTCCAGCGCCCGCGGGTCGGCCTCCAGGCGGGCGGCGGAGAGGCCCCGGGGCAGGTCGACGTCCTCGGCCCGCTCGCGCAGATCCGGCGCGAGCCGTGCGGCGAGCACCGCACCGAGGACCGCGGCGCCCAGGCATGCGCCGGCGGATCGGGTGAAGGCGCCGGCCGCGGTCGCCGCCCCCAGGCCCGGGAACCCCGCGGCGCTGCGCATCGCGGTGAGCACCGCCTGCATGGCCGCACCCAGCCCGCCTCCCAGCAGCAGGAGGGACACGCTGATCAGCGCGATCGGGGTCTGCGGACCGAGCGGCGACAGCAGCCCGAGGGCGGCCGCCACCGCGGCCGTCCCCGCGACGGCCTGCGGCTTGCAGCGGCCGGTGCGCGATGCCAGCCGCCCGGAGGCGACCGCGGCCGCCGGCATCGCCAGCGCCATGGGCAGCAGGTGCAGCCCCGATGCGGTCGGCGAGTAGCCCTGCACGGCCTGCAGAAACAGCGGCAGGTAGGCCGTCGCCCCCATCATCGCGAACCCGGCGCAGGCCAGCACGCCCGCGCCCGCCGCCACGGTCGGGCGGGCCGGCGTCCGCGGCGGGAGGGCGGGCTCGGCGGTGCGCAAGGCGCTCAGCCACCACAGCGCGCCCAGCAGGGCCGCCGCGCCGACCAGCGCGAGCACGGTCGGCGACGTCCAGCCGTAGCGGCCTCCCCAGGCACCGGCCGCCGTAAGGCACACGGCGGCGGCCGCCGGCAGGACGGCGCCCCGGTAGTCGATGCGGCGCCGGGTGCGGGCGTGGATGGCGGGCAGGGCCAGCAGCACAGCGAGGAAGGCGATCGCGCCCAGCGGCAGGTTGATGTAGAACAGCCACCGCCAGGTGAGGCGGTCCGCGAACAGCCCGCCCAGCACCGGCCCGGCGACGCAGGCCGCGCCGAACGCGGCTCCGATCAGGGACTGGTAGCGGCCGCGCTCGCGCGGCGGCACGGCGTCGCCGGCGACGGCCAGGGCCAGGGTCACCACTCCGCCCGCACCGATGCCCTGCAGCGCGCGGAAGCCGATCAGCTGCGGCATCGATTGCGCGGCGCCGCAGAGCGCGGATCCGGCGAGGAAGACGGCGATGCAGCACAGGAAGACGCGCTTGCGCCCGTACCGGTCGCCGACCCGGTCCCACACCGCGACCCCGGCGGCGACCGCGAGCAGATAGGAGGTGATCACCCAGGACAGGTGGTTCAGCCCGCCGAGGTCGCCGACGACGGCGGGCAGAGTCGCGGCGACGGCGGTCTGGTCCAGGCCCGCCGGCAGCACCGCCAGCAGCAGCGCCGCCATCACCGCCACGACGCCGCCGCCGTCACCCCGCTCCCTGCGCTCGCGCTGGTGCACTGCGTGCTTGCCCATCGGCCAAGGCCCCCGTTCGGCTCCCGGGATGCTGCGTGCGGGATCGATCGTGGCCAGCAGCCTAGGCAGCGCCCGCCCCGCCCGCCGCGCCGCCGGGCAGGGGCGCCGCCGACTTTGCGGAACTTTCATCGGTGCCAGACCGAATGGTGTTCGGTTACGGTGGTGCTGCGCGCGGGGCGCGGGCGCGCGGACGGCGGTGCCTGCTAGAAGACCAAGGAGTCGGCCATGCACAGGGAGCTCTTCGAGACCGAGCACGACCTCTTCCGCGAGTCGGTCGCCGAGTTCCTCAAGCGCGAGGTGGTCCCCTACCACGGGCAGTGGGAGAAGGACGGCATCGTCCCGCGCGAGGTGTGGACCAAGGCGGGCGGGATGGGCCTGCTCGGGCTGGGCGTCCCCGAGGACTACGGCGGCTCGGGGGTCACCGACTTCCGGTTCAACGCCGTGGTCTCGGAGGAGATCTGCCGCGTCGGCGCCAGCGGGCTGGGATTCGGGCTGCAGAACGACGTCATCGCGCCCTATCTGGTGCGGCTGACCACCGCGGAGCAGCGGCGCCGGTGGCTGCCCGGCTTCTCCTCCGGCGAGCTGATCACGGCCATCGCCATGACCGAGCCGGGCGCGGGCAGCGATCTGCAGGGCATCAGCACCACCGCCGTGCGCGACGGCGACGACTACGTGCTCAACGGGCAGAAGACGTTCATCACCAACGGGATCAACGCCGACCTGGTGATCGTCGTCGCCCGCACCGATCCCGACGCCGGGGCGCACGGGCTGTCGCTGCTGGCCGTGGAGCGGGGCGCGCCGGGCTTCGAGCGCGGCCGCAACCTGGACAAGATCGGGCTGAAGGCCCAGGACACCGCCGAGCTGTCGTTCACCGACGTGCGCGTGCCGACCGCCAACCTCATCGGGCAGGAGAACCGCGGGTTCGTCCACCTGATGGAGAACCTGCCGCAGGAGCGGTTGTCGATCGCCGTCGCGGCCACCGCCGGGGCCGAGGCGGTGCTCGCCGAGACCATCGAGTACTGCAAGAACCGCACCGCTTTCGGACGTCCGATCAGCAAGTTCCAGAACACCCGATTCGTGCTGGCGGAGTTGGCCACCGAGGTCGACCTGGCGCGCACCTACGTCGACCGGGCGATCACCCTGCTCAACCGCGGCGAGCTGACCGTGGAGGACGCGGCGAAGGCCAAGTGGTGGACGACGGAGTTGGCGAATCGGCTCATCGACCGGTGCCTTCAGCTCCACGGCGGGTACGGCTACATGATGGAATACCCCGTGGCGAAGGCATGGCAGGACGCCAGGATCCAGTCGATCTTCGGTGGCACGACTGAGATCATGAAGGAGATCGTGGGGCGCTCGCTGGGCCTGTAGCCACCCTCCGACGGGTCACGGCGAAAGGGTCACGATGAGCGGCGCGTGGGACGGGCTGATCGTCCTCGGACTCCTGATCATCCTGCTGGTACTGGGCATCCGCAGACTCCGCCCGCGCATGCACATCCCCTGGACCACGGGCGGCATCGTGGTGTGCTTCATCTTCGTCGTGCTGCTGCTGTGGGCGTGGTCCAACCGCTGAGGCGAACCGCCCGGCGGCGGTGCGGCCGGGGCTACTCCGACTTCAGCGGGATCTCGAACCAGACGGCCTTGCCGTCGGGGGTGGGCCGCGATCCCCAGCGCGTGGCGAGCTGGTCGACGAGGTAGAGCCCGCGCCCGCCCTCGTCGTCGGCGCCGGCGCTGCGGATGCGCGGCAGCCGCAGGTCGCGGTCGAAGACCTCGACCCACACCGAGGCGGCGCCCCGGCGCAGTCGCAGCAGGAACTCGCTGGGCTGGGGCCCCTCGCCGTCGTCCTCGGAGGCCTCCTCCAGCAGGTCCGACCAGTCCTCGTCGAAGTCGTCGCCCTCGGCGTCGTCGCCGAAGTCGCCGCGGTCGAGCGCCGCCGCGGAGTCGCGCACTCCGTCGGCGGTGAACTCGCGGCGCACGGGGTGGGGGGTGGCGTGTATGACCACGTTGGTGACGATCTCCGAGACCAGCAGGCAGGCCAGCTCGGCCTGGTCGCGGTCCATCCCCCAGTTCTTGAACGTGCTGGAGGCCAGGTGGCGCGCATCGCCGACGGTGGGGGCCTCGGCGATGAACCAGCCCTCCTCCATGGCGAGTTCGCCGGGGTGGGTGCGCACGACCAGCAGCGCGGTGTCGTCGTCGATCTCGCCGGGGACGGCGGTGACGGCGGTCTGGGCGATCTGCTCGACGTCCTTGCCGGCGACCTCCGTGACGCGCGTGCGCAGCTGCTCCAGCGAGCGCTGGACGTCGATGGAGCCGCCGATCGGGCGGCGGTCGACCAGGCCGTCGGTGTAGAGCAGCAGGGTGGCCCCCGCGGGCAGCTCCAGCTCGGCCTGGTGGTAGACGGCGTCGTCGTAGGGGGCGCCGCGGAGCTTGACCCCCAGCAGGGTGTCGGAGACCTCCAGCGCCAGTTCCTCCACGCTGCCTTCGCAGATGAGCAGCGGCGCCTGATGCCCGGCGTTGGCATAGGACAACTGGCGCGACCAGGCGTCGTAGACCAGGTACAGGCAGCTCACACTGGGCACCCAGGTGCCGCCGGAGCCGTCGGGCCGGCCCAGCCGGCGCACCCATTCGTCCAGTTCGCGCAGGATGTCGGCGGGTTCGCGGTCGGCCTGGGCGAACGCGCGCAGCGCGGCCCGCAGCTGGCCCATGACCGCGGCCGCGTGCGGTCCGCGGCCCTCGACGTCGCCGATGACGATGCCCACGCGCCCGGCCGAGAGCGGGATGACGTCGTAGAAGTCGCCGCCGACCTGGGTCTGGATGCCGTGGCCGTGCGCCTCCAGCGGTTTGGCCGGCACGTAGCGGTGGGCGATGGACAGGCCGTCGAAGGGCGGGAACGAGCGGGGAAGCAGGCTGTGCTGGAAGGCCAGCGCGGTGCTGCGCTCCTCCTCGAACAGGCGCGCGTTGTCGATGGCCAGGGCCACTCGCGAGGCGAGGGCGCCGACGAGGTCGCGGTCGAAGTCGCCGTAGCGGGTCTTCTGGCGCGGGGACAGCCGGGACAGGGCGAGCGTGAGCACGCCCAGGAGTTCACCGCGGGCGCGCAGCGGCGCCGCGATGGCCGAGGTCACCCCCACCTGCTCGGCCACGCGGGACGAGCGCTTGTCGTCGGTCTCGGCGGCGTAGGAGTAGTCGCCGACCAGGACGGTCTCCATGCGCCGCATCGCGGTGTAGACGAAGTGGCGGTCGGGGTAGCGGACCTCCTCGCCGACGTCGAACCAGGTGCCGGGCGGAGGGGTCCAGCCCTCGGCGTGCACGGAGGTGCGGCGGATGAGGCGGTCGTGGTCGAAGAGGTCTATGAAGCAGTGGTCGGCGAACTGCGGGACGAGGATCTCGGCGACGGCCTTCATGGTGGAGTCGAACTCCAGCGAGCCCGCCAGGCGGTTGCTGACGCGCTCCAGCAGGCCGTAGAGGTCCTCGACGCGGCCGCTGCGCAGCGCCTCGCCGACGAAGGCGACGAAGCCCTGCACGTCGCCGGCGGAGTCGCGCATCGGCACGGCGTTCACGCGCACGTGCAGCCAGGAGGAGTCGGGCCGCATGACGGCGAAGGTGCCGTCCCAGGTCTCGCCCCGCAGCGTGCGCCGGGCCAGCTGGTTGACACGCTCCAGGTCGGACTCCTGGATGCCCAGGTCCATCAGCGTGATGCCGCGCGGGTCGGCGTCGTCGGGGAGTCCGAAAAGCTCGCGCGCGAAGCGGTTGACGTAGCGCAGACGACTGGCGCGGTCGGCCACGAGGACGGCGATCTGCGCCTGCTCGAAGACCGCGTCCCCGGTGAGGGCGTCGTCGTCGTAGAAGGCTTCCCCCCGTCGGTTCATTCAGCCGCCACCTCGACCTCACCGGCCGCGGTCACGATGCCGCGCCGTACGGTCCGTTCTGCCCCGGCGCGGCGGCCCCGATCGCGCCGGGAACCGCGCGCCATTGGCAGAGCATAGCCCGACCTCGCAGGTATCTGCAGAGCAACGTGACATTTCGGCCCCGCGACCCCCGCGTGCGCAGGGGGCGGGGGCGATCAGGGCTTGGTGACGAAAATGTGGCTGGCGATCTGCCGGGACAGTTCGCTGGGCTCGCCATCCTTGCCGGTACCACCAATCACCTGTACGCCGTTGTCGCTCTCGACGAGAGCCACTTCCTGCTCGGGTTGTACCCCGGCGCGCTTGAGATCCAGCATGACCTCCGGATCGCTCTGCAGCTGCTCGCTGATGCGCCGGACCTTCACCCGGGTCTCGGTGCCGTTGGCGACGTCGAGCATCGGCACGATGGACTCGCCGGAGAAGGGCTCGGGGGCGTAGTCGGCCAGGCCCAGCTCCTCCAGCGCGGGGATGGGGTTGCCGTGGGGGCAGACCGACGGCGCGTTGAGCAGGCGGACGAGGCGCTCCTCGACGGCCTCGGAGATGACGTGCTCCCAGCGGCAGGCCTCGACGTGGACGTCCTCCCAGGGCAGGCCGATGACGTCGACCAGCAGCCGCTCGGCCAGGCGGTGCTTGCGCATCACGTGGGTGGCCAGGCGGCGGCCTTCGTCGGTCATGACCAGATGGCGGTCGTTCTCGACCCGCAGCAGGCCGTCGCGCTCCATGCGGGCGACGGTCTGGCTGACCGTGGGACCGCTCTGCTGGAGGCGCTCGGCGATGCGCGCCCGCAGGGGCACGATGCCTTCCTCCTCCAGCTCGAAGATCGTACGCAGGTACATCTCCGTCGTGTCGATAAGCCCGTGTGCGGTCAAGGCTCCCCCTCCCCTCATGGGCCGTCGAGAGTCGACGACGGCAGACTCTCAACACAGACCGGCCGCACGGGATTCCGGCTGCCCCCGGAGCATGCCCGGATGGGAAACCGACCGCTGCGCCCTGGCCGCGGGAGCGGCCACCGATGCCCATCATCATACCCCGGCAACGGACAACCCACTTCGCCGCAATGTGCCGAGTACCACACCCGGCGGGGCGACCGGAACCCGGGTCCGCGATCGCCCTCGCCGCCCGGACCAGGTTAGGGCGCGAGCCGGTCCAGCTCCCAATCGCCCTCGGCCGGGCCGCCGGCGGCGAGGGTGTAGCAGAAGCGGTCGTGCATCCGGTCGGCCCGGCCCTGCCAGAACTCGACCTCTTCCACGAGGATGCGGTAGCCGCCCCAGTAGGAGGGCCGGGGGATCTCCTCCACGCCCGACCACACGTCCGCGAATTCGGCGTAGAGCGCGTCCAGCGCGGCGCGGTCGGCGACGCGGTGGGACTGGCGCTCGCTGGCCCAGGCGCCGATCTGCGAACCGCGCGGCCGGGAGTGGAAGTAGGCGTCGTTCTCGGCGTCGGTGAGGCGCTGGGCACGGCCCGCGACCTGCACCTGGCGGCGCATCGCGTGCCAGGGGAACACCGCCGAGACGCGCGGCTCGTCGTCCAGCGCCCGGCCCTTGCGGGAACCGTAGTTGGTAAAAAACCGCAGACCGGAGCGGTCGTAGCCCTTGAGCAGGACGGTCCGCGCCCGGGGCGCGCCGCTCGGTTCGACCGTGGCCACGACCATGGCGTTGGGCTCGGTCAGCCCCGCGGCGCGGGCCTGGGTGAACCACCTGTGGAACTGCTCCATCGGGTGGGCGGCGAGGTCGGCCCTGCGCAGGGGCGGGCCCTCGTAGGGCTGCCGCAGCCCCGCCGGATCGCAGTCGTTCACAAGGGAGCATCCTCACACGGTCTGCGGGGTAGGCGCTAGCTGGAGAACCGCCCGACCAGTGGCACCGCGTGCGATCGTAACCTGACAGCACGGGCCGCCGGACTCACCCGGATCCGGCCGGACCGCGACACTACGGAGGACGCCGGTATGTCGGACTTCAAACCCGGGCTCGAAGGAGTCGTGGCGTTCGAGACCAAGATCGCCGAACCGGACAAGGAGGGCGGCGCCCTCCGCTACCGGGGCGTCGACATCGAGGACCTGGTGGGCCGCACGGCCTTCGGGCGCGTCTGGGGCCTGCTGGTCGACGACGGCTTCTACCCCGGACTGCCCTTCGCCGAGCCGGTGGCCCAGGTGGTGCGCAGCGCCGACATCCGCGTCGACGTGCAGAGCACGCTGGCGGCCCTGGCCCCGCTGTGGGGCTTCAAACCGCTGTTGGACTCCGACGACGAGGAGGCCCGCGACGACCTCGCGCGGGCGGCCGCGGCGGTGCTCTCGGTCACCGCCCAGTCCGCGCGCGGAGACCTGCCCGAGGTGCCACGCGCCCGCATCGAGGAGGGCTCCTCGGTGGTCGAGCGGTTCATGATCCAGCTGCGCGGCGAACCCGACCCGCGGCACGTCAGGGCCGTCGACGCCTACTGGACCTCCGCCGCCGAGCACGGCATGAACGCCTCGACCTTCACCGCCCGGGTGATCGCCTCCACCGGCGCCGACGTCGCGGCGGCCCTGTCGGGCGCCGTGGGCGCCATGTCCGGCCCGCTGCACGGCGGCGCGCCGGCGCGGGTGCTGCACATGCTCGACGAGACCGAGCGCATCGGCGACGCGCGCACCTTCGTGACCCGCGCCCTGGACCGGGGCGAGCGCCTGATGGGCTTCGGCCACCGGGTCTACCGCGCCGAGGACCCGCGGGCGCGGGTGCTGCGCCGCACCGCCGAGGAGCTCGGCGCGCCGCGCTTCGAGGCGGCCGCGGCCCTGGAGGATGCCGCCCTGGAGGAGCTGCACGCGCGCAAGCCCGACCGGGTGCTGGCCACCAACGTCGAGTACTGGGCTGCGGTCGTCCTGGACTGCGCCGAGATCCCGACCGAGATGTTCACCGCCATGTTCACCTGCGCCCGCACCGCGGGCTGGGCGGCCCACATCCTGGAGCAGAAGCAGACCGGCCGCCTGGTCCGCCCCAGCGCCCGCTACACCGGCCCCACCGCCCGCGACATCCACGACGTCCCGGGAGCCCGGGAGGCCCTGGCGCAGGGGGTGTGAGGCGGCGAACAGCACCTCCGGACACCCGAACACACGTCCGAAAAGGCTCCGCGGCGACGCGATCGCGGATCCTTCCTTTCGCCCGATTCACCACAAAGACGAAGTCACAAAAAGAGACAAAAACCTGATCTCCCGATGGGATTCCGGCGACAGCCTCGTTGAAGTCACCCGGAACCCGAAAAAAGGAACAGGAAAGCGGAGAGCGAGTTTCCCTACCTGTTCCGAATCCGGTTAACGTCCACGCCATGCCCGGACACAACCATGAGGCCCAAGTCCTCCTTCTCCAGGACCAGCCGGAGATCTCCCCGATCCTCCTGGCGAGACACGTTCGGCATGGACCTCCCCGACTACGCGCACGCCCATACCGGCTGCGGCGATTCCACGTCGTTCGCGCTCAAGCCGACCAAGGCGGACCAGGTTAGCGTCCTGCGCGCCGACGACGGCACCGTGGTGACGGCGATCGTCACCGAGGTCCAGCAGGGAAAAGACGACGAGAAGCACTACACGTGGCCGCTCTACGTCGCCACGATCCGCGAGCGACTGGGCTGCCCAGTGCATCTGCTGGTGATCTGCGTCGACCGCAAGGTCGCCGAGTGGGCGAGCACTCCCATCGGCGGTGTCTACGACAGCCTCCGCCTGCACGTATCCGTCCTCGGCCCCGACAACGCCCCGGTGGTCGACGACATCGAACAGGCGCGCCGGCTGCCCGGATTGTCAGTACTGTCCGCTGTCATGCACAACGACAACCACCGCGTTCTGGATGCCACACAGGCGGCTCTGGACAGCGTTCCGAAAGAACACATGAGGCAGTACCATAAATTCATCGAGGCGCACCTCGACAAAGAGGCGTCGCGGTACTGGAGGGAACAGATGCAGACCGAGCAGTACAGCTGGCAGAGCGAGATCGCGCGGGGATTCATCGCCGAGGGAGAGGCCCGCGGAGAGGCCAACGCCATCATCCAGGTCCTCGACGTCAGGGGGGTCCACCTCACTGACGAGCAGCGCGAGACCGTCCTCACCTGCACCGACCTCGACCAACTCAACATCTGGCTCAAACGCGCCGCAAACGCCGCCACCGCCCGCGACGTCTTCACCCCTTGACAGCCGCCCGCGGCACCCTCAACCGCCGCCCTCGCTGCGCAAACGCCCCTAACCCGACCCCCTTACCCGCACCGCCGACGCGTCGGCCACTACCCTGGCGCAGGTGACCGACATTCAGATTCCCGCGAACCTGCTGCCCAGCGACGGCCGCTTCGGCTGCGGTCCGTCGAAGGTCCGACCCGAGCAACTGTCCTCCCTCGCGTCGTCCGGCGCCGGCTACATGGGGACCTCGCACCGGCAGAAGCCGGTCAAGTCCTTGGTGGCGCGGGTGCGATCCGGTCTGTCGCAGCTTTTCGACCTGCCCGAGGGCTACGAGGTGGTCCTCGGCAACGGCGGCACCACCGCCTTCTGGGACATCGCCGCCCACGGACTGCTGCGCCGCAAGTCCCAGCACCTGTCCTTCGGCGAGTTCTCCTCGAAGTTCGTCAAGGTGGCCAAGGGCGCCCCGTGGCTCGACGAGCCGAGCGTCATCAGCACCGACCCCGGCACCCACGGCGAGCCCGTCGCCGAGGACGGCGTCGACGCCTATGCGCTGACGCACAACGAGACCTCCACCGGCGTGGCCATGCCCATCCGCCGGGTGCCCGGCGCCGCCGAGGACGCGCTGGTGATGGTCGACGCCACCAGCGGGGCCGGCGGCCTGCCGGTCGACATCTCCGAGACCGACGTCTACTACTTCGCCCCGCAGAAGTGCTTCGCCTCCGACGGCGGGCTGTGGGTGGCGATCATGTCGCCCAAGGCGCTGGCCCGCGTCACCGAGATCGCCGAGGGCGGGCGCTACATCCCCGAGTTCTTCTCCCTGACCACCGCCGTCGACAACTCCCGCAAGGACCAGACCTACAACACGCCCGCCGTGGCCACGCTGATGCTGCTCGCCGAGCAGGTCGAGTGGATGAACGAGCGGGGCGGCCTGGACTGGACCGTCGCCCGCACCGCGGAGTCCTCGTCGGTGCTGTACTCCTGGGCGGAGAAGGTCGACTACGCCTCCCCCTTCGTGGCCGAGCCCGCGCAGCGCTCCCAGGTGGTGGGCACGATCGACTTCGCCGACAGCGTCGACGCCGCCGCCGTGGCCGCCACCCTGCGGGCCAACGGGATCGTCGACACCGAGCCCTACCGCAAGCTGGGCCGCAACCAGCTGCGCATCGGCATGTTCCCGGCGGTGGAGCCCGACGACGTGCGGGCGCTCACCGAGTGCATCGAGCACGTCGTGGGCAAGCTGGCCTAAGCGGCGACCGGCGCGCGCCGGTCCGCACGTGCGCCCTGCGGCGCGGGTGCGGCCGGTTCGCGCGATCGGACGCGACACGGTACACCTGATGGCCTGCCCGGACGCGGCGTCCGGGCAGGCCATCACTTGCGAGCGGGTGCCGCGGCGGCGCGGCGATCGAGAACGGATGCGGCTGTGCGCAGAAACAAGCAGGAGCCCGAGCTCAAGATCATCTCGCATCGGGGCGCGTCCGGGCACCGCCCCGAGCACACGCTGGCCTCCTATGAGCTGGGAGCCCGCGTGGGCGGCGACTTCATGGAGATCGACCTGGTCGCCACGGCCGACGGCGTGCTGGTGGCCCGGCACGAGGCCGAGATCGGCGGCACGACCGACGTCGCCGACCGGCCCGAGTTCGCCGACCGCCGCACCACCCGCACCGTCGACGGCCGGGAGTACACCGGCTGGTTCGCCCACGACTTCACCCTCGACGAGCTGAAGGCACTGCGCGCCACCGAGCGCATCCCCGACATCCGCCCGGACAACGCGGCGCACGACGGCGCCTACGAGATCCCCACGCTCCAGGAGATCATCGACCTGGCCAAGCGGATGACCAAGGAACTGGGCCGGCGCATCGGGGTCTACCCCGAGACCAAGCACCCGGCCTACCACTCCGGCCTGGGCCTGGACCTGGAGCCGCCCCTGCTGGCCGCGCTGCTGGACAACGGGCTGGCCGGGCCCGAGCCCGAGCTTCCGGTGTTCCTGCAGTCCTTCGAGAGCGACAGCCTGCGCAAGCTCGCCGACGCGGGCGTGCCCCGCGTCTTCCTGCTGGGCACCGAGGAGCACTGGCGGCCCTTCCTCACCCCCGATGGGCTGGCGCAGGTCGCGGAGTTCGCCGAGGCCATCGGCCCGGCCAAGGACCTGGTGGTCCCCCGCGACGACGAGGGCAACCTCGGTGAGCCCACCTCGCTGGTCGGCGACGCCCACGCGGCCGGCCTGCTCGTCCACCCCTGGACCTTCCGCAGCGAGAACCGCTTCCTGCCGACCGATCTGCGCAGCGGGGGCGGCCCCGGCGACTTCGGCGGGTTCGCCGCCGAGTACGAGGCGTTCTTCGCCGCCGGGGTCGACGGCGTGTTCACCGACCACTCGCGCCACGCCTTCCTGGCCCGCGAGATCTACCTGGAAGAGGCATGAGGAGCATTCGCCACGGCGACGCGGCGCCCGAGCCGCTGCCCGCACCCGTCGCGCGCAACGTCGAGGCGCTCAACGGCGGGCGGGAGTGGCTGGAGTCGCTGCCGGACACGCTCGCCGCGCTGCAGGATGCCTGGGACCTGGAGCTGGAGTCCCCGTTCAAGGGCGGCAGCTGCTCCTGGGCGGCTCCGGCGCGCACCGCGTCCGGCGAGCACGCCGTGCTCAAGGTCTCCTTCCCCCACCGCGAGGCCCGCGGCGAGGCCGAGGCGCTGCGGTTCTGGGACGGCGCGGGGACCGTGCGGCTGCTGCGCTCCACCCCCGACGGGTTCGGGCTGCTGCTCGAGGCCTGCGAGCCGGGCGGCGCCCTGCGCGACGCGGCCGGCGAGCCCGAGGACCTGCTCACCGCGGGGCTGGAGGTGCTGGCGCGGCTGTGGAGCAGGGAGCCGGCGCCGGGCATGGACCTGGAGCCCCTGCAGGAGGTCACCGACGACTGGTCGGGGCTGGTCGCCCAGCGCTGGCCCCGGCTGCGCCCCGGCGCCGATGCGCACCTGGTGCGCACCGCGGTGGACCTGCTGGGCTCGCTGCCGCGCACGGCGAAGCGGAGCGTGGTGCTGCACGGCGACATCAACCCGGGCAACATCCTCGCCGCCCGGCGCGCCCCGTGGCTGGCCATCGACCCCAAGCCCATGGTCGGCGATCCCGGCTACGACGTGTGGCCGCTGATCATGCAGGTCGATCCCCCGCTGCGGTTGATCGACCCGCGCCCGGCGCTGCGCCGCCGCTTCGGCCTCGCCGCCGAGATCCTCGGCGAGCCCGCCGACCGGCTGACGGCCTGGTCGATGGCGCGGGCGGTGGAGTCGGCGTTCGACCGCTTCAACATCGGCGACGGCCCGGCGGGCGACGCCGAGCTCGCCCAGGCCGCCGTGCTCGCCGACGTGGCCGGGCTGTAAGCCGACCCGGCGCGGGCGCGGCTTTCGGCCGTTGCGGGCGGTTGTGGGCGGTTGTGGGCGGAACAGCGATACGCGGCGCGTGCGCAGCCTTTCACCCCGCATACCCACACCACCGACATAGCCCCTACGCTGCATAAACTCACCCCTGGACAGAGTTATCCACAGGAACGGCGAATTCTTGTGGACAACAGCCGTGAAGACTGTGGAAAACGTCGGCGGCTCAGCTGCGGCGGGCCAGCAGCGCGATGCCGGCGATCACCACCGCGGCCAGGCCCGCCCCGGTCCAGATCAGCACCGCCGCTCCGGTCCCCGACTCGCCGCCGGCCCCGCCCGACGCTGCGCCGCCCGAGCCGGCGGCGCCTTCGCCGTCGCCGGGCGTCGCCTCGGGCGCGCCGGACCCGCCGGTCGCGTGCCCCGGGTCGAGCGGCATGCTCCAGACCGGGCTGCCCGGCCCCTCGGTGCCCGCGAGCAGGGAGCGCCCGTCGTGGGAGAAGGCCAGCGACTCGCCCTGGTCGGACTCCGGCAGCGGCACCCGCTCGACGATGCGGCCGCGCACCCCCTGCGAGGCGTCGTAGACCGTCGCCGCCCAGTACGTGCGCACGGCGTAGTAGGCGCCGTCAGGCGAGAACGCGGCACCGGTGGCGTACAGCGGGGCGGAGTCCACGCGCGTGAGGGTGTTGGCCTGCTCGGGGTCGAGCCGCTCGGGCGCCGCGTAGACGCCGGCGGCGACCTCCTTGCTGACGATGTAGACGCGGCCGTCGCGGGGGTCGACCATCATCGCTTCGGCGTCGCGGCCGCCGTCCTCGTAGACGAAGGTGAACGTGGCGGCCCGCACCGTCGTGTCGGAGAGGTCGCGCGGCTCGGGGAAGCGGTAGACGCGGATGCTGGGCCAGCCGCCCTGGAAATTGTCGCCGATGTCGCCGACGTAGACGGCGGGCTCGCCGCCTTCGCCCGGGCCGAGTGCGATCGCCTCCCAGTCGCGCGCCTGAACTCCGGCGCCGGCGAGTGTGACGGTGGCCACGGTCCGGCCCTGCTCGTCGACGGCGTAGATCTGCGGCCCGTAGGAGCCGCTGTCGTTGTGGGTCCAGTAGACGCCGTCGTGCCGGCGGGACGCGGCCAGGCCGCTCGACTCCTGGATGCGCTCGTCGGTGATCCGGAAGCGGGGTTCGGCGGACGCGGGAGTGCCGGCGCCGCCCGAGAGGGATGCCGCGGGACCGGGCGCGGCGGCTCGGGCCCAAGCCGCGGGGAGCACCGCGAGCGCGAACGCGACCGCGAGCGCGGCGCTTCTCCTCATGTGCGCAATCCTGCCATCCTCGGCGCTGCTGCGTGGCTTGCGACCCCCGCTCGGTGGGCATGCTCCGCTTACACACGCGCTTGAGCGGAAGGATGCCAGATGCGGATCGTCGCCTGCCTCAACGGGGACCGCCGGCCCGGGGCGCATCCCGCGCTGCCCGTGTCGCCCGAGCAGATCGTCGGCGACGCTCGCTCAGCGGTCGACGCGGGAGCCGACGAGGTGCACATCCACCCGCGCGACGGCGCGGGCGCGGAGTCGCTGGAGCCGCAGGTGGTCTCGCCGCTGCTGCAGCTGCTGCGCAGCGAACTCCCCGGCGTGGCCGTGAGCCTCACCACCGCCCTTTCGGCCGAACCCGATCCCGTGCGCCGCTACGACCTGGTCCAGCGCTGGAGCGCGCTGCCCGACTCGGCTTCGGTCAACCTGCACGAGCCCGGGTCGGTCGAGGTCGCCCGGCTGCTGATCGACCGCAGAGTCGACGTGGAGGCCGGCGTATGGAGCGTCGAGGCCGCCCGCATCCTGGTCGCCTCCGGCCTGGCGGGCGACTTCGCCCGCGTGCTCGTGGAGCCGACGCAGGCCACAACCGAGGAGGCGCTGGCCAACGCCTCGGCCATCGACCGCGTCCTCGACCGGGCCGGCCTGGAGATCCCCCGCCTCCTGCACGGCCGCGACGCCACCGCCTGGCCGATCCTGGACACCGCCGTGGCCGCGGGCCGCGACGTGCGCATCGGCCTGGAGGACACCCTGCGCGACCCGGAGAACCGCGAAGCCGAGGACAACGCGGCCCTGGTCGCGGCGGCCACCGCCCGGACGTCGGCGGCGGCGTAAGCCGCATTCAGGAAGCCGACTGCCACCGGGGTTGCGCCAATGGGCGCGGTTCGTGTAGCGCGGTCCGCCCGCCGCCCCCCTACGGACGCGCTTCGCGGCACTTGTTTGCTTGCGCGGAACGCACGCTGAACTTGTCGGGCGGAGCCGCAGCACCGGTGGCGGGGCTCCAGTGCAGAAGTGCACTGTGCGCTCGGCGGCAAGCTGGCGTCAGCGCTTCGCGCATCCCAGCCCCATTGCCGCAACCTGTGGTGACCGACTCCCTAAACAGGACGCAGCGGCAGTCACGGGCGGCGGGCAGACAAGGACGTGGCGCGCAGCGCCTCCGTTAGGGGCGGTGGCGGGTGACGGGCACGATGAACTCGCGGCGCGTCAGCGCCTCCGTTAGGGGCGGTGGCGGGTGACGGGCACGATGAACTCGCGGCGCGTCAGCGCCTCCGTTAGGGGCGGTGGCGGGTGACGGGCGGGAGTCGCACACCCCAGCCCCATTTCCGCACGTCAGTGGTAGCTGACCCCGTGGTCCCGGCGGGTGCCTGACGAGCGGTGCGCCGCGCCCTACGACACGACGGCGCCGATGACGACGATCAGCACGATGGCCGCGAGCACCGTCGGCAGCAGCCAGCGCTGCTTGCGGTTGTTGGTGAGCATGCTCATCGTCGTCCGGCCTTACTCGCGTCCTGGATGTCGCGGGGTGGGGCGTCCGGCCGCGGTCCCTGGCGGGCTCCGCCGGGCCGGTGCCGCGTCGGCGCGCCCGAGTCCTCTCCCCGAGAGGCTTCGGCGGTTGCGCGCGGGGCGATATCAGCCTAACGGCCAGGTGGCCAGGGTCTGGTAACGGGGCCTTCCCGACGCGTGGCTGCGGACGAGGTGGGCCTCGTCGACGGTCCAGAACGGTGTGGCCAGTGCGTTCAGGCCGTAGCGCAGCGCCGTCATGTCGGTGGGCGGCCGGCTGCTCGCCAGTGTCAGGTGCGGCACGAACGCGCGCCGGTCGAGGCGGACGCCGGCCTTGCGCGCCACCTTGCGCAGCCCGTCGGCGAGCGCGATCACGCCCTCGACGTCGCCCTCCAACCCGGCCCACAGCACCGACGCCTGCGCGGTGTCGCCGGGGAACGTACCCCCGCCGCGCACGGCGACCGAAGGGCGCGGGTGCCGCGCGACCTCGGCGGCCAGCCTCCGCTGCAGCGACGGCAGCCCTGTCTCGGCGACCTCGCCCAGGAACAGCAGTGTGAAGTGCCACTCCTCGCGCTCGCGCCACCTCAGGCGCCTGCCCATCCGCAGCTGCGTGCGGGGCTCGCCTGAGGGGTCCTCCTGCACCACGCCGCGGGCGACGGCGAGGCGCTCGGCGGCGCCGAGCGCCTCCGCCGAGCGCGCCACCTCGTCCAGGACCTCTTTGGGCGGGTATACCGCGACGAAGAGCCTCATGCACCACCCCGCATCGTCTCGCTCCCGATGACCGTGCGTGTCGAGCATGCCACCGGCCGGGGGCGGTGGATAGGGCTTTCGGCCGCGGAATCCGCACCCGCCGTACCCACCGGCTCCACCGCGCGGCCTCAGCCGGTGCCGTGGGCGGTCCCGGCCGCCTGCGCGCGCTCCGGCCGCGGCGAGACGCGCACGAACGGGCGCCGCAGCGGCGACAGCCGGATGCGCACCCGCAGGTGGCGGGCCAGCAGCACGGCCACCGCGGCGACCACGAGCACGCTCACCGCACCGCCCGTCGCCAGGCTGGCACGCGGGCCGAACGCGTCGGCGATGACTCCGACGATCGGCGCACCGATCGGGGCGACACCGAGGAACACCAGCATGTAGATGCTCATCACCCGGCCCCGCATCTGCGGGTCCACACTGAGCTGGAAGGTGGCGTTGAGCGAGGTGGTGAAGGTCATGAACGCGACGCCCATGGCCACCAGCACGGCCACGAAGGCCGCATAGCCCGGGGCCAGGGCCGACACCCCCTGCAGCACGCCGAAGGCGAGCGCGCCGCTGAGCACCAGGCGCAGCCGCGGACGCTCGCGGCGGGCGGCCAGCAGCGCTCCGGCGAGGGCGCCGACGGCCAGAGCGGTGGCGGCCGTGCCGAACGCGGCCGCGCCCGTCTGGAAGACGTTGTTGGCCATCAGCGCGATCTGGTTCTGCACGTTCGCGCCGAACATCTGCACGAAGATCGTCATCACCAGCAGCAGGACCAGGTCGGGGCGGGCCAGCACGTAGCGCACGCCCTCCATGGTCTGGCCCTTGGTGCGCGGTGCGGGCTCGGTGACCTGGAGCTCGGAGGGCCGCATCAGCCACAGGCCGCCCAGCACGGCCAGGAAGGAGGCGGCGTTGATCAGGAAGACGGGCCCGCTGCCGATCGCCGCGATCAGCAGCCCGGCCACAGCGGGGCCGGCGACCCGGCCGAACTGGAAGCTGGCACTGTTCAGAGCGACGGCGTTGGGCAGTTCGCGGTCGCCGACCATCTCCACGACGAAGGTCTGGCGCGCGGGGTTGTCCACCACGGTGACCAGGCCCAGCGCGAAGGCGAAGACGTAGACGTGCCACACCTCGGCGAGACCGGCGGCGGCCAGCACGCCCAGTCCGGCGGCGAGGACGCCCATCGCGGCCTGGGTGGCGATCAGCAGCCGGCGCTTGGCCAGCCGGTCGACGATCGTGCCGCCCCACAGCCCGAACAGCAGCATAGGCAGGAACTGCAGTGCCGTGGCCAGTCCCAGGGCGAGGCCGCTTCCGCCGCTGAGCTGGAGCACCAGCCAGTCCTGGGCCACGCGCTGCATCCAGGTGCCGGAGTTGGAGACGACCTGCCCGGCGGCGAAGAGGCGGTAGTTGCGGATGGCCAGCGAGCGGAACATGCCGCTGCGCGCTGCGGAGCGGGGCCGCGGCCGCTCGGCACGCGGCTCGGCAGCGGGCGCGGACTCCGCGTCCCCCTGCGACCGGTCGTCGGACTCCTCCCGCGGCTCGCGCTCGCTCATGGCCTGCCGGGACGCGGTGCCGCCGGCTGCCGCGCCCGTTCCCCCCTGGTCTGCTCTACGGCTCGGCGGCTGGGGATCGGGCGGGTCTAGGACTGGGTCAGCCGGTCCAGGATCTCCGCCGCGCGGCGCAACGTGTCCTTCTCCTCGGGGCTCAGCTCCTTGAGGCGCTGGGCCAGCCACGCCTCGCGGCGCCGCTGGTCGACCCGCACCAGCTCCCGGCCCTCCTCGGTGAGGGCCACCAGCTGCCTGCGCTGGTCCTGGGGGTGCTTGGTGCGCCGCACCAGCCCCCGCTCCTCCAGTGCCGCCACGATGCGCGTCATCGACGGCGGCTGGACCTTCTCGTGGTCGGCGAGCTCGCCGGGAGTCATCTCCCCGTGGCGCGCGAGGGTGAACAGTGCCGCGCCCTGCCCCAGCGACAGGGACGCGTCGAGCCGCTGCGCTCGCAGCCTCCGGGCCAACCTGCCCACGGTCACGCGCAGCACCGCCGCCAGCCCGGCGTCGGTCCTGGTCTGTTGGGACAGCGGAGACTTCTTCATTAGCACAACTCATTACCTTTGCTAACGATACAACGCGCCGGCAGCATTCCCCGCCTGTCTGGAAGACCAGACTGTGTCGGGTTTTTTCGCGGGTGTGCGGGCCGCTTTGAGGCGCCGTCTTCCCTCCTCGCTCTGTCGCTCGTTCCTCGCTCCCTCGCTCGTCAGTCCAGACGGCGCCGCGCCCCGCACACCCGCTGCCTAGTCGGGCTGTTTTCGCGGGCGTGCGGGGCGCGGCCTGACCATGAGGCCAGCCCCATGCGTCTCCGCCGCCCGGATCCCGCCCGTACGCGGCGGCTGCGGGCACCGCGGCCGCGCTCGCCGATGCCCGCAGCTTAGCCGCGCGGGCGTCACAGCCCCAGCAGCTGCCTGATCGGCCCCAGGGCGAAGTTCACGGCGAAGGCGCCCGCCACGATCCACAGCAGGGGGTGGATCTCGCGGAACCGGCCCTGGGCCACCCTGATCACGGCGTAGCTGATGAAGCCGACGCCGATCCCGTTGGCGATGGAGTAGCTGAACGGCATCATCACGATGGTCAAGAACGCCGGGATGCCGATGGAGTAGTCGCTGAACGGGATCCTGGTGATCTGGGTCACCATCATGAACCCGACGATGATGAGCACCGGGGTGGCCGCCTCGAACGGCACCAGCTCGACCAGCGGCGAGAACAGCGTGGCCACCAGGAACAGCGCCCCGGTGACGACGGGTGCGAGCCCGGTGCGCGCCCCCTCGCCGACACCGGCCGCGGACTCGGCGAAGACGGTGTTGACCGACGACGGCGCGGCACCGCCGGCGATCGTGCCCAGCGAGTCGACGATCAGCACCTCGCGGGCGCGCGGGACGTTGCCCCGCTCGTCGAGCAGGCCCGCCTGCCCGGCCACACCGACCATGGTGCCCATCGTGTCGAAGAAGTCGGCCAGCAGCAGCGTGAAGATCAGCAGAATGACCGCGATCGTCCCCGCGTTGGCGAAGCTGCCGAACAGGTTGAACTGCCCGATCAGGCTGAAGTCGGGCAGGGAGACGATGTCGCCCAACGAGGTCGGCAGGGACGGCACGGTCAGCGACCAGCCCTCGGGGTTGACCGGCCCCTGGCCGTCGTCCATGGGCCCCACCTGCGCGAACGTCTCGATGACGATCGCCACGACCGTGGCCACGGCGATGCCGATCAGCATCGCGCCGCGCACCCGGTTCACGATGAGCGCGATGGTCAGGATCAGGCCGATGACGAAGACGAGGATGGGCCAGCCCGACAGCGATCCGTTGCCCAACTGCACCGGGACCGTGGTGTCGGCGGCGTCGGGGATGCGGCGGATGAATCCGGCGTTGACGAAGCCCACGAGCGTCAGGAACATGCCCACGCCCACCGCGATGGCGCTCTTGAGCTCGGGCGGGATGGCCCGGAAGACGGCGGTGCGGAACCCGGTCAGCACCAGCAGCAGCAGGACGAGACCCTCGAGGATGATCACGCCCATCGCGTCGGCCCAGGTCATCTGCGGCGCGAGCGAGTAGGCGACGATGACGTTGAGCCCCATGCCCGCGGCGATCGCGAACGGGTAGCGGCTGACGACGCCCATCAGGATGGTGATCACACCGCCGACCAGCGCCGTGGTCGCCGCGACACGGGTGATGCCGAGGGTGTCGCCGTTCATGTCCTCGGCGGTGCCGATGATCAGCGGGTTGAGGACGATGATGTAGGCCATGGCGAAGAACGTCGCCAGGCCGCCGCGGATCTCCCGGGGGAACGTCGATCCGCGCTCGCGGATGTGGAAGTAGCGGTCGAGCCGGCCCGCTAGGCCGCTCGGGCGCTGGGCGATCCGGTCCTCATCGGGCTGTGGCGTTGGGTTCACGTTGCTCGACCCTGGCAGACGGGAATCAAGGTACGAGCTCAGCCTAGTTGCAGCTTCGCACAAAACGGCACAGCGTTCTCCGCACGGTGTTAGGCGGATCATACGAACGCCGCCGCGCGGCGGCAAGCCCCCGCTCTGTCCCTCGGCCCCGCCGCCGGCCGCACAGCGCGGCAGCGGGCCCGCACGCGCCCATCGATTAGCCTGAGGGCGTGCGCCAGCCCCGCAAGCCCGATCCCGAGGTCATGGAGAGCGACTACCGCATCCCCACGGCCCTGGGCACGGCGGCCTGGACCGCGGCGCTGGTCGTCCTGCTGGCGATGGGCGACCAACTGCCCGCGGAGGACCGCTGGTGGCGCTGGGTGTGCCTGACCGGGATCGCCTTCGGCGTGTTCGGCTACGTCTACATCCCCCGGCACCTGCGCAGCCGCGAAAAGAGCGGTGGGGACCACCCCGCCGAGGCCGGCGAGGGCACCGGCCGACCGGACGCGCAGCACGCCTCCGCGGCCGGCGCCGAACCCCCCGCCCAGCGCAGCACCCCCTCCGCCGGCGACGAGTCGGCCGCCGCGCCGACCGGTGATTCCGCGGACGACCGCGACCGCCTCCCCGCGCCCGGCGACTCCGGCGGCGACCGGGCGTGAGCCGGCGCCGGACGCGCGCGCCGCCGGCCGCACGACCCGCCGCGGCCCCTGCGGCCGAACGCACGAGCCACAGGCGGCACTCCTTGATAATGGGCGCGTGTCTGAATCGTTTCGCCCGTTTCCGCACGCACTCGCCGACCGGCTCCGCAAGACGCTGCTGGACGCCGACTACACCGTCTCCGGCGTGCGCGACCGGCTCGGCGACATGGCTTCGCGCGCGCTGGCGCGCGAGCAGTTGACTCCCGCCCTGCGCGCCACGGGCGGCGAGGAGCGGCTGGGGGTGCTGCTGCGCCTGTGGTGGCTGCAGGAACCCGTGGCCGAGTCCGCCGCGCGCGCCGTGCTGCCGATCGACGACCTGGCCGACGCCGGCCTGGTCGCCGCGGGTGCGGACGGCGTGCGCGCGCTGGTGCACCTGGCGCCCTGGGAGATGGAGGAGGGCCGCCCCGGCTTCGTCGTCTCCGACCCCACCGTGCGCCCCGGGCAGGGCACCCCCCGGCCCGACCACGTCGTCGGCGCCGGCGGGGCTTCAGCCAACCTGTCCCGGCTGCTGGTCGACGGCCCCTTCGAGCGCGCGCTGGATGTGGGCACGGGCTGCGGCGTGCAGGCGCTGCACCTGGCCGCACGCGCCGCCGAGGTGACGGCCACCGACGTCAACCCGCGAGCGCTGCACCTGGCCGAGATCACCTGGGCGCTGTCGGACGTGCCCCACGTGCGCCCGCGCGAGGGTTCGCTTTACGAGCCCGTCGCGGGCGAGCGGTTCGACCTGATCGCGTGCAACCCCCCGTTCGTGATCACCCCCGATACCCGCTACACCTACCGGGAGTCCGGCCTGGCCGGCGACGCCGTCTGCGCCGAGCTGGTCCGCCGGGCGCCCGGCCACCTCACCGACGGCGGCTGGTGCCAGATCCTGGCCAACTGGCTGCACGTGGAGGGCGAGGACTGGCGGGACCGGGTCGGCGAATGGGTGGCCGGCACCGGCTGCTCGGGGTGGGTGGTCCAGCGCGACGTGCAGGACCCCGCCGAGTACGTCGAGCTGTGGCTGCGCGACTCCTGCGAGGCCGGCAGCCCCGAGTACACGCGGCGCTACGACGCCTGGCTGGACTACTTCGAGCGGGAGGCCGTCCAGGGGATCGGGTTCGGCTGGATCAGCCTGCGCAACGACGTCGCCCAGGACGCGGCCGTGCGCCTGGAGGAGCTGCGCCACGACGTCGAGCAGCCGGTGGGGCGCTACCTGCCCGAGGTCGTCGACGGCGCGATGACGGCCAACCGGCTCACCGACGCCGCGCTGCTCTCGGCGCACGTGGCGCTGGCGCCCGAGGTGGTCGAGGAGCGCATCGCGGTGCCCGGCGCGCCCGATCCCGAGCGCATCCTGCTGCGCCAGCGCGGCGGCCTGCGGCGGGTGGCCCAGGTCGGCACGATCGAGGCGGCGCTGGCCAGCGTGTGCGACGGCACCATGCCGGTGGGGCCGCTGCTGGATGCGATCGCCGAGCTCACCGACCGCGACCCGGGCGAGCTGCGCACCCAGACCCCCGGCGTGCTGCGCTCGCTGATCGCCGAGGGGTTCTTCCGCGTGGCCCGCTGACCGGCCGCAGGGCACCGGCTCAGTCCAGGTCGGCCTCCGCCAGCAGGGTCGGCAGCGCCCGCGGGTCGCGCAGCACCGCGGCGATGAGATGGCGGGCCTCCCAGCGGTCGGCGAGCCAGCACAGCGCGCGGGCCAGGCCGTCGGTGGTGGAGGCGTGCGCCGTCTGCCCGTCGCAGAACCACTCCACCTCCGTGCCGTCCACGGTCAGCTCCTCGTGGTGGACGTAGGTGAGGACACCGCCGGGCAGGAAGGCGCCGACCTCGTCGGGCACCGGAAGGACCTGGCCCGTGGTCTCGACCTCGGCGTCGATCTCCTCGCCGGCCAGCGCCAGATCCAGCACGTCGGCCAGCGCCGCGGCCGAGCGCGCCGGGGCCAGTACCGCCGGCCGGCCGCCCAGCAGCGGCAGCAGGTCGGGGCGGTCGACGACGACCGCGTCCTCGGCGTCGGCCAGCACGATGGCGCCGCCCTGCACGGCGCGCACCCGTTCGGGCGGAGTGACCCGATCGGGGTCGACGCCGGCCAGCGCGGTCCACAGCTCACGCAGGGCAGGGCGCTGGACGTGGCGGTCGGGATCAGCGATGCGCTCCAGCAGGTCGTCGGGGCCGTCGGTCTCGGCCAGCAGGCCGGCCAGGCTTGACCGGACGCCGAGCGCGGCCGCGAGGGAGCCGTCGATCCCACTCGGTGCGGGGTCGTAGAGTCCCGCGAGCACCGGGTCGGCGTCGGCGGTGCGCAGGTCGGTGGGGCGGCGCCCGTCGAGCACCGCTCCGGTGCGCAGCCACCAGGCGGTGTAGGAGGGGACGTCGGCGACCTGCCCGTGCTCGCCGAGGACGCGCGCGGGCGCGGTGACGGTCTCGCGCAGCCGCGGGCCCGACAGCAGCTCCATGGCCTGGGGCCAGCGGTCCTCGCGGACGAACTCCAGGTCGGCGACCGCGGCGAACTCGGTCACCACGGGCGGCAGGTCGGGACCGCCCAGCCGTTCGGCGACCTCCTCGGCCCATTCGTCCAGGCCGTCGAGCCCTTCCAGCCGGGTGCCGCTGCGGGCCTCCTCCAGCGCGGCGCCCAGGGTGAGGTCGGATGCGCGCACCACCGTGAAGGAGTCGAGCACCCCGACCGCGGCCAGGGCCTCCTCGCCGTAGCGCTCGACGAGGTCGGGGGCGACGACGCCGAAGGGGGCGTCGGCGACCAGGATGCCGCGCAGCGGGCTGCTGGGCAGCAGCAGCTCGCCCGCGACCGAGTAGCCGCCCTCGTCGTCGCGCAGCGCCAGCTCGGCCAGCCACGGGGCGTCCTCCACCGTGGTCCCGGCCAGCGCCACCAGGTCGAGCACCGGGCTCCAGACGGTGTCGGGGTCGTCGGCGTCCAGGGAGTTCTCCACGGCCGCGCGGGTCTGCGGGTCGGCGAGGACGGCGGCCGGACCCGCCTCGACGGCGCCCAGCCGCTCCAGGATCGGGTCGGCGGCCTCGGGGTGCACGATGCGCAGTCCCAGCGGGGCCAGCTGCGCGGCCGCGGCGCCGCCGAGGGTGTCGGCGGAGGGCACGAGCAGGCCCCGGGGCCCGCGCACCAGCCTGCCGTCCGCCAGCGGCACCGGCAGCGCTCCGAGGTCGCCCAGATCGGCGCCGTGCTGCCCGGCCTGGCGCAGGGCGGCGTAGAGCCGGGCCCACCAGGCGGGCTCGCGGTCGAGGTCGCCGAGCAGGTCGGCCAGCTCGGCCAGGCCCAGGCGGCGCACCCGCAACTGGGCCAGCGCGGGGTGGTAGGGATTCCAGTCGCCGGGCAGTGCGGTGCCGACCACCTCGGAGAGCACGGAGACGACCTCGGGGCCGCCGTCGAGCGCCACGGCGTCGCGCGGGCGCACCGGTTCGCCCCGAGCGGTCCGCAGGAACGGGGTGTCCAGCAGCGGTTTGGCGGCCGCGGAGCGGAAGCGCCCGTCGAACTCGCCGCGGCCCATCAGCGACAGCGGCACGAGGTCCAGCGCTGCGCGGGCGCCCACGGCGCACAGCAGCTCGCAGTAGGCGTCGGCGGCCTCGGCGATCAGCGCCTCGGCGGCCGGGCCCGCGGCGACGCGGCGGCGGTCGGGGCCCAGTGGGAAGGTGCCGATGAGCAGCGCCGGGAGTGCGAGCGCGTCGTCGGTGGGCGTGGGAGCGTGCACGACAGCGGCGACGTCGTCGGGCAGCGGGGCGGTGCCGCCGTCGGGGGTGACGGGGACCGCCCAGGTCAGCGACCAGTCCAGCCGGTCGCGCTCCTCGCTGGGCCGGTCGGACAGCTGCGCCGGGTCGAACCGGCCGGTGCGGGTGGCGGTGCGCCAGCGGACGGTGCGCGCTTGAGAGCCGCCGGCGGGCGGCGGGGTCTCGCCGTCCAAGGCCGCGCGCGGGCCGGTGTGCTCGACGCGGGTGACGACGTCCCCGTCGGGACCGGGCTCGCGGGTGAGCACCCGTTCTCCCCCGCCGGTGGCGACGCGGATCTCGGCGAGGTCCGGCAGCGCGAGCAGCAGCGCCGGGGTGGTGGCCTCCAGCAGCCGGTGCAGCCGGTCGGCGGCCTCGGCGTCGGGCAGCACCAGCCCGACCTCGGTGTCGTAGCCGTCGGCGGGGCGGTCGCCGGCGGCGAAGGGCAGCCGCAGCAGCGGCAGATGGCCGCTGCGCCGCTGCAGCTCCTCGGCGAGGCCGGGGGCACGGCCGCCGGCGAGTTCGGCGTCGAGCGCGGCGCGGGCGAGGTCGCGGCTCCAGCGCACGGCGCCCGTCGTGGAGGCGACGGTGATGTCGTCGCTGAAGGCGGCGACCGCGGAGAACCCCACGCCGAAGCGGCCGGTGGAGCCGGGGGCGCCCTCGTCGCGCTTGGCCGAGGCGCGCAGCGTGGACAGCGACTCCACGCCCCCTGCCGTCAGCGGGGCGCCGGTGTTGGCTGCGGCGAACCTCCGGCCGCTCAGCTCCAGCCGCAGCCGCCCCGGAACCCCGGCCCGCCGCGCGGCGTCGGCGGCGTTCTGGGCCAGTTCGACCACGACGCGGTCGCGGTAGGCGCCGAGCGCGTAGTCCTCCTCGGCGTTGGCGTCCTCACGGAACCGGGCGGGGGCGTCGGCCCAGCCGTCGAGGACACGCCGCCGCAGTTCGGCCGTGCCGAACGGGTCGGTGTGTGACTGGGGCATGGGGGCTCCTCCCGCATCGGTGCTGAACTACCGTACGCGAACGGATATCCATTCTCAGCCGGATAACGCGGGGCGCCGTCGCCGTCGGGGAGAGGGCGGCACACGGCATCGCCCGCACGCTCGGGCATGATCGCGTGCCGCCTACCCGGCCGAGAAGGGGACGAAAGCCCCGATGTCTGCGCGGCGAGCAGCGAGAGCGGTGCTGGGGCGCCGCGCAGTAGGACAGCGACCCACCAAACACGGCCTAGATGTGATGTCCCGGCACGTCGGTAACAGCCGACACGCCCCCGACAGCGGTTGAACAAGAAGAGGGCCTTCTGATCCCGGTGTGGATGACAAGTCTGCACCGATGCTCAGGAGGCCCTCGTGTGCCACCGTAACGCGCCACTGACCCCTACCGGCAGACTCCGCCTGGCCCGGTGCGTCGTCGAGGACGGCTACAGCCGCCGCGAGGCGGCCGAACGCTTCGGCGTCTCACCCAGGACCGCCCACAGATGGGCACGCCGCTACCGCGACGAGGGCGAGGCCGGCATGGGCGACCGCCCCAGCCGCCCCCACCACAGCCCGGCCCGCACCCCCGCGGCAACCGAACAGCAGGTGCTCGACCTGCGCCGCGAGCACCGCCTGGGGCCACTGCGGCTGGCCGCGCGCACCGGTATCGGGCCCGCCACCTGCCACCGCATCCTCACGCGCCGCGGCATGGCGCCGCTGGCGGCCTGCGACCGGGCCACCGGCGAGCCGGTGCGCCGCTACGAACGCGCCCGCCCCGGCGACCTGGTCCACATCGACGTCAAGAAACTCGGCCGCATCCCCGACAGCGGCGGCCACAAGGTACTGGGCCGGGCCGCCGGCCGCAGCAACAAAGACACCGACGGCCGCGGCCGGGGGTACCTGTTCCTACACACCGCCCTGGACGACCACTCCCGCCTGGCCTACACCGAGATCCTGACCGACGAGACCGCCCCCACCTGCGCCGGGTTCCTCCGCCGCGCCGTGGCGTGGTTCGCCCGGCGCGGCGTCACCGCCCGGCGGGTCCTGACCGACAACGCCTGGGCCTACACCAAGACCACCTGGCGCACCACGTGCCGACAGCTGGGCATTGGCCCGCGCTGGACCCGGCCCTGGCGGCCCCAGACCAACGGCAAGGTCGAACGCTTCCACCTGACCCTGCTCGAAGAATGGGCCTACCAGCGGCCCTACACCTGCGAAGCCCAGCGCCAGGCCGCATTCGGCGACTGGCTCGACTGGTACAACTATCATCGGCCCCACACCGGGATCGGCGGCCGCACTCCCGCCAGCCGCGTTACCAACCTCCCGGGACATCACACCTAGCCCGCCGCCGGCCGTCGGATCCCGCGGCCGCGCCGCCGGCGCCTCGGGCGTCCGCGGCGCGGCCGGGCCCGTGTCCCGCCGCCCCCCGGGGGGCGGGGCGCGGGCTTTCGCGCGTCCGGGCCGGTGAGGAGTCGTTGACCTGCGGGTAACCCTGCGGGGAACTGTGGTGAGGGCGTTTGCACTCGCATATGGAGAGTGCTAATAATGGTTTCGCTGGCACTCTGACACGAGGAGTGCTAAGCCCTGGTTCGAGGCGATGAGGCCGCGGACTCCGGCAGAGGGGTTGCCGGAC
>NZ_VTZW01000006.1 GCF_009728995.1 Streptomonospora sp. PA3
CGAAGCGCGATCACAGCTTGCCGCCGAGCGCACGCGGTTCTTCCCAGGTGGAGCCGTACCACCGGTGGCGGACCTCCGGCACAAAAGTGCACCGTGCGCTCGGCGGCAAGCTGGCGCACAGCGCTTCGCGCATCACAGCCCCATTGCCGCAACCTCCTGTGGTGACCGACTCCTTGAACACGACGTAGGCCGCCCCACTACCGCCCTCGCCGCCCCCGTCGGGCGGCCCGCCGTCCGCCGCCGGCAACCGGTCACCGCCCAGCCCAGGCCCCGCCGGCCATCGCCGCCCCGTCGCAAGCCCGACCGGCGGGCACCCGAACCGATGCGCGCGGGCCAAGCCCTGCGCTGTCGTCGCCGCTTCGTCGGGTGATCGGGCCATACGCAGTCATCAGCCGGTGGCCGCCGACCCGAACCCCCGCCGTCGCCGCCCCCGTCGCCCACCGCCACCGGCGAGCACCCCAACCGATCCCCGCGGGCCGAGCCCACCACCGCCCTCGCCGCCACACTCCCGGAGGGCTAATGCTTCCGAGGGCTACCACTCCCGGACCCGAACGAACGGCATCGGGTCTACGGGATGGCTTCGCCCAGCGCCGCGATCACGTCGGCCTTGCGGGGCTGCCCGCTCGCCCGCTCGGTGATGCGCCCAGCGGCGTCGAGCACCAGAACGGTGGGGGTGCGCACGATGTCGAGCCGGCGCACCAGGTCCAGGTGGGACTCCGCGTCGATCTCGACGTGGGCCACGCCCTCGACCATGGCGCCCACGTCGGCCAGGATGCGCCGGGTCGCGCGGCAGGGCTGGCAGAAGGCGGTGGAGAACTGCACCAGGGTCGCGCGCTCGCCGAGCCCCGCACCCAGGTCGGCGGAGGTCAGCGCGCCGGGCGGCGCGTCCGTCCCGGGCGCGGTCTGCCCGCCGGAGTGCTGCGCGTCCATGCCGGCCGCCTCCTTGTGAACCGACTGCGCCTGCGCTTGCGGCGGGTGCTGCCCGCGGGCACCGCGCGCCGATCTTCCGACGGCGCGGAAGCGGCCGTCGAGGCGGCGGCGCAGCAGGCCGATGGCCGTTCCCACGATCAGCACCGCCGCCAGGGCCGCGGCGCCGGCCAGGGCCTCGGTGCCCGGTGCACCCGCGTCCACGAGGCTACCCCTGCAGGGGGGAGCCGCCGACGAGCTGGACGTCGCTGGCCTCGGCGGTGACCTCGACCCCGTTGGGCAGCGCCTTGATGCCCTCGACCTGCAGGCCGAACGGCATCTCGGGGACGGGGACCTCCAGCGACAGCAGGTCGTCGACCAGCCCCCTGCCACCGAACTGGGTCTGGCCGATCTCGATGTCGGAGGGGGAGACGACGATGCTGTCGCCCTCGACGGCGACGTTCAGGTCGGCCGAGACGGGCGTGCTGTACTGCCCCATCGCCAGGTCGCCGGCCATGCGCGGGCGGCCGTTCTCGTTCTCGATGACGATGCCCTCGGGAAGCCGCTTCTGCAGCTCGCTGTAGGGCAGCATGACCTTCGCCTCCGCCGTGCCCGCCACCACGCTGGGCTGGGTCATCAGATCGGACAGCGGCGCCCTGACGTCGAGGGCGGTGATGTCGACCCGCTCCAGCTGGACGTCCTCGACGACGATCGCCCCGGTGACGATCCGGATCTCCTCGTACTCCCCGCTGATCGCCTGGGTGAGGAAGGGGAAGCCGCCGATGGTGACCTCCGGTTCGGAGGTCATCTCGTACTGCTGCTCGACGCGGGAGGCGATCTCGCTCTCGGCCGCGTAGTGCAGCCCGCGGTCGGCGACGGCCACCACGATCAGCACGAAGATCACGAAGACGAGGAACTTACGCATCGGGCTACCAGCACGCTCCTGTTGGTTCCGGCGCCCCGCCCGGCTCCGACATCCGGCCGGCGGGCACGCCACGGCGGCGTCGGAGGGCGCCCAAAGCTCGGTACTTGCATGGAAGGGTACTTCACCCGTTTCGTCACTCCGGGTCCCAGGGGGATCTCACAGCGAACTCTGAGGGAGTACCCAGGGCCGGGGCCGGGCCGGGGAGGAAAGGGGCCGAACGGGCGGCACCGGCCGCACGCCGACGACGAGGTTAGCGCGGCATGAGCATGCTGGCTAGGTTGTCGGTGGCCGAGGCCCCGGAGAGCGAGAGTTCGATCACGTTGGTGGCCACGACCGCGGCGGCGCTGCGGCGGCCGAACTCCAGGACGTGCGGCTGCTGCTCGTGCTCCTCCATGGCCAGCTCGTCGCGGTACATCGCATAGACGATGCGCTGCAGCGGCGCACTGGGCACGGTGTGGCAGGCGAACAGCAGGGTGTCGGGTTCCCGCCGGGCGACCTCGTCGACGACCTCCTCGGCGGCCTCGTCGAAGGCGTCCGCGCGGCCGTCGGCGAGCGTGTAGATGGTGATCACGCCGAGCAGCCGCTGCTGGCGCGGGGCCGGCGCCCGGCCCGCCACCGGGCCGCGCTCGTCGCGGTCGCCGGCGCCGCCGTCGGGCTCGCCGAAATCGTCGTAGTCGGCGTAATCGTCGTAGTCGTCGCGGTCACGCCGCCGGCGCCTGCCCCACACACCGTCCTCCTCATCGTCGGCAGCGCCGCTGCCGTCGCGCTCGTCACCGGCACCGCCGCGGGCCGACCGGGAGCGGCCGCGGGCCCGCCGGTTCGGGCGCTCGCGCGGGGGGTCGACGGCCCGCAGGAAGCCCACCCACAATGCCGCGATCGCGCCCATCATCAGCAACTGGCCGAGAATGCCCAGGCCGAAGCGGCTGACGATGATCTCCAGTAGCACCGCCAGTCCCATCAGCGCCAGCACCGACAGGTCGTGCTGGGCGCGCCGGGGGTTGTCCCGCAGCCGCCGGGACACCGCGATGGCGCAGGCCGCCAGCGCCACCACGGCGAAGATGTGCACCAGCCCCAGCGCGAAGGCGGGGATGGTGTCGTAGTGGTCGCTCATGACCGGGTAGCTGTTGTCGAAGTTCCCCCGCAGCCGGTCCATGGTGAGCACCACGAGCGGCACGACGCCCAGGGTGGTCACGACAAGGCGGGTCCCGAAGCGGGCGCGCGGCGAGTGCACGGCGTACTCGACGGCGCCCCAGCCGGTCAGCAGCGGCCCCAGCAGTCCGACCCCGATCTGCAGGGCGCGGAAGGTGGATTCGGAGAATCCGAGCAGTGCGCCGGGGAAGGCGGCGCTGAGGGCGATCGCGAGCGCGACCGCCGACGCCGCCCAGGCAGCCGTGAAGAGCCGCGGGCGCCGGGAGCCGCGGGCGATCAGCGCCGCGGTGGCGCTCCAGGCCACCAAGGCGCAGACGAATGCCAGTCCAACCTCGACCATCCCGCTAATGATGGTGCACTCGCGGCCCCGGGCGTGAATCCGGACCCGATATCGCCTGACCGTTTTGCCGCACTCACCTCCGTTTGCACGGAAACAGGCGTTTGACATGTGAGTTACCTCACCGGACACACCGCGGTTTCCGCTCGGTTGTCCGGGGGTGCGCACCGACGTCTTAGGCTCGGAGGTATGTGGCGCTATCTCCGTCGAGACGACCGTGGCCGCGCCGCCCTCGCCGGGGAAGCGTCGGCCGCGGCCGCAGAGGCCGGGCGGGGCGACGACCGCGCCCGCGGCGCGTACGTGCGGCCGCTGACGGCCGACGTTGCGGCCGCGGCGGCGCGCACGGGCGCCCCCATGGCCTTCTTCGACGTCGACAACACCCTGATGCGCGGCGCATCGATCTACCACTTCGCCCGCGGCCTGGCCGCCCGCGACCTGTTCACCACCCGCGACCTGCTGCGCTTCGCCTGGGGGCAGCTGCTCTTCCGCGCCAGCGGCACCGAGCACCCCCAGCAGATCGACGCCGCACGGGATGCGGCCCTCGCCTTCGTCGCCGGCCACGACGTCAACGACCTGGTGAACCTGTGCGAGGAGATCTACGACGACACCATGGCCGACCGCATCTGGGACGGCACCCGGAACCTGGTCCGCCGCCATCTCATGGCAGGCGAGCGCGTCTGGCTGGTCACCGCCACGCCGGTGGAGCTGGCCGACATCATCAGGCGCCGCCTGGGGCTGGACGGCGCGCTGGGCACCGTCGCCGAGACCGTCGACGGCGTCTACACCGGCCGCCTGGTGGGCGACCTGCTCCACGGCCCGGCCAAGGCGGCGGCCGTGGAGTCGCTGGCCCGCCACGAGGGTGTGGACCTGGACTCCTGCACCGCCTACAGCGACTCCAGCAACGATCTCCCGCTGCTGTGCGCGGTGGGCCGCCCCAACGTGGTCAACCCCGATGACGCCCTGCTCGACCACGCGCACGCCCGGGGCTGGCCGGTGCACGAGTTCCGCACCCACCGCACCGCACTGCGCGTGGGCGTGCCCGCGGCGCTGGCCGGGGCCGTGGCCGGGGGTGTGACGATGAGCGTGCTGCGCCGCCGCGCACGCCGCTGACGGCGGTCGGCACCGCGGCGAAAGCCCGGCGGAAGGGCTCAGGCGCCCAGCGCCGGCCGGATCCGCTGCGGGCTGCCGTGCGAGGAAGCGGCGCCCTGCTCGCGGGGACCGCCGCCGCGCTCGCTCAGGTAGGCCTCGAACGCCTCTTGGGAGGTGTAGGCCGGCGACCAGCCCAGCACCCGCTCCAGCTTGCTGAAGTCCACGACGCGGCCGGAGCACAGCAGCCGCAGCTGATCGGGCGAGTAATCGAACTTGCCGCGCCGAGCGAGGCCGCCGAGCATGCGCAGTCCGCGCTCGGGCATGGCGAACCGGCGCCGCCCCACTCGCTGCAGGCAGTGCGACAGCGGCAGCGAGCCCGATCCCGCGACGTTGAACACGCCCGAGACCTCGCTCAGCGCCATCCGGCGGACCGCTTCGATGCCGTCGTCCTCGTGGATGAACTGCATGTTCGGGTCGTAGCCGCGCACTGTCGGCACCAGCCGCAGCCCGAAATAGCGGGTCAGCGGGGTGTCGACCGAAGGACCGATGAAGCTGGCGAAGCGCAGCACGGCCACCGACATGTCGGGCCGGCGCCGGGCCAGGATTCCGGTGTGCTCCTCGACCTCGGCGGCGTTGTGCGCGTAGGACGAGCGCGGCATGCTGCGCGGTTCGCGGTCCTCGGTGCACAGTGCCGAGTCGTGCGCCGACTGCCCGTAGACGGCGGCGCTGGAGCGCACCACCAGGCGCGAGACCGCCTGGGAGCGCTGGCAGCCGGCCAGCAGCTGCATGGTGCCCAGGATGTTGCCGTTGCCCGCGACCGACGCCGGCCGGCCGCCGGAGTCGGCGCCGGCGGGGGTCAGCCCCAAATGGAGCACGGTGTCGGCGCCGGAGTCCACGACCGCCTGGGCGAGGTTGCCGCCGTGCAGGTCGGCGGACACGTACTCGACACGGTCCAGAGGATGGCGCGGCGGTGCGGCGTCGACGCCGACGACCCGGTCGACCCCGGGCTCGGCCGCCATGGCCTCCGACAGTCGGGCCCCCAGATAGCGGGAGACCCCGGTTACCAGAACGACGCGGCCCATCAACGCCTCCACGAGTCGGGGATTTCCGGCGGGGAACAGAGAGGCCTCCGCGGCGACCGTTCCGCAGCGCTGCAGCCGCGGCTGCTGCGTCCGGTGCCCGCGGAGAGGCCGACCTCTGCCGGATTGGCGACTACTTCTTGTTGCGGCGCGCGACCCGGGTCCTCTTCAGCAGCTTGCGGTGCTTCTTCTTCGCCATACGCTTGCGGCGCTTCTTGATGACGGAACCCATACGGCTCACCTCTCGCCAGCGGACCTGATGACATGACGGCCCGCCTCGCACACTGCTCAGGCGGCAGCGCGCGTGCGGAACCGGCGGAAGAATGCGGCGGGATCCGTCGCAAGGACGAAGCGCGCGGGACCGCGCGCCGATGAAATACGCCGCACCCGAGGGACCAGCCTACCGCGACGCACAATGCGTTCGGCGCAGAGGTGGCCCCTTCGCCGGTCCGCCTCGGGGGGAACACGGGGGGAGGGGTATGCATTCCCGCCCGTCACCCACCACCGCCCCTAACGGAAGCGCTCCGCGCCACTCCCCCACATGCCCGTCACCCACCACCACCCCTAACGCAAGCGCTCCGCGCCACTCCCCCACATGCCCGTCACCCACCACCACCCCTAACGCAAGCGCTCCGCGCCACTCCCCCACATGCCCGTCACCCACCACCACCCCTAACGCAAGCGCTCCGCCACCCACCACCGCCTTCAAGCGCGCGGCGCCGGCTCAGGCTCCCGGGACGAGGGGGCCGCTCCTGCGGTAGAGGTCGGCGGCCGGTTCGGCGTAGCCCACGCTGACCAGCCGGTGCTCCTCGAAGGTCAGCGACGTCACGCTGGCCAGGTTGCACTGCCGCCGGTCGGGGCGGTGCCACAGCCGCTTCTTCTCGGCCGCGCGGCGCGCCATCCAGATGGGCAGTTGGTGGCTGACGCAGACCGCCTCGCGGCCCCACGCCTCCTTGCGCACCACCTTGATCACGTCGACCATGCGGGCGACGATGCGCGAGTACGGCTCGCCCCAGGAGGGCCGGAACGGGTTGTAGAGGCGGCGCAGCACCTGCGGGTCGCGCACCGACCGGGAGGACAGGGTCATCCCCTGGAAGGTGTTGCCGGCCTCGATCAGCCGCTCGTCCAGCCGGATGGACACACCGAACTCGTCGGCAACGGCCTGGGCCGTCTCCTTGGCGCGGTCCAGCGGCGAGGAGTACAGCGCGGCGATGTCGCGTCCGGCGAGCCACTCCGCGGCGAGCACGGCCATCTCCGTGCCGTTCTCGCTCAGGTGGAACTCCGGCAGCCGGCCGTAGAGGATCCCGTCCGGGTTGTGGACTTCGCCGTGCCTGAGGAGATGGACAACGGTGGTCGTACTCATGTGCGGGCGACCGATTCCCTTCAGCTCGTTCCGGGGGCGGCGCTGTTCGGGCAGCAGTCGCGGCCGTCCGAGGCGCGGACACGTCCCTCGGACGGGTACGAAAGGCCGGGCGTCGCCGTACGGGGTGTCGAGATCCAATCTATCGAGCCCCGGCGGCCGGAGGCTCACCGGACACCCGCCGCCTGCTCACGGGGACGCGCCGGCTCCGCCCCTCGCGGTGCCGGGATCCCTCCGGCGACCGCGCAGGGCTGTCACCGGAGGGATCGGCGACCGGACTTTCCCCGGGGAGGTCCCGGCCTACGCCTCGGCCGCCGCGCGGGCCGCCCGCGGGAGTGCGCTGATGATGCGGTCGATCGCGGCGTCGTCGTGGGCCGCCGAGAGGAACCACGCCTCGAATGCGGCCGGCGGCAGGTAGACGCCCTGGTCGAGCATCGCGTGGAAGAAGGCGGCGAACCTGCCGAGGTGCTGTGCGCGGGCGCCCTCGAAGTCGGTGACCTCATCGCCGGTGAAGAAGACGGTGAACAGGCTGCCGCCCCGCTGGACGCGGTGCTCGACCCCCGCGGCGCTCAGCTCGCGCTCCACAGCGGAGGCGACCTGGTCGGCGGCGGCGTCGATGCGCGCGTAGACGTCGTCGGTGGCGTTGCGCAGCGTGGCCAGCCCCGCCGCGGTGGCCAGCGGGTTCCCCGACAGCGTGCCCGCCTGGTAGACGGGCCCGGCCGGAGCCAGCAGCTCCATCAGTTCGGCGCGCCCGCCGAAGGCGGCCGCGGGCAGCCCGCCGCCCATGACCTTGCCGTAGGTGACCAGGTCGGGGGCGACGCCCTCCAGGCCGTACCAGCCCGAGCGGCTGACGCGGAACCCGGTCAGGACCTCGTCCAGCACCAGCAGGGAGCCGTTGGCCGCGGCGATCTCCTTCAGCCGCGCGTTGAAGCCGTCGCGGGGCGGAACCACGCCCATGTTGGCGGGGCAGGCCTCGGCGATCACACAGGCGATGTCCTCGCCCTGCTCGGCGAAGACGCGCTCCACGGCGGCGATGTCGTTGTAGGGCAGCACCACGGTGTCGGCGGCGGAGGCGCCGGTGACGCCCGGCGAGTCCGGCAGCGCGAACGTGGCCACGCCCGATCCCGCCGATGCCAGCAGCGCGTCGACGTGCCCGTGGTAGTTGCCGGCGAACTTGACGACCTTGCCGCGCCCGGTGGCGGCGCGGGCCAGCCGGATCGCCGACATGGTGGCCTCGGTTCCGGAGTTGACCAGCCGGACCTGTTCGACGGGCGCGCGGGCGACGAGTTCCTCGGCCAGCTCCACCTCTCCGGCGGTGGGCGTGCCGTAGGAGGTGCCCTTGGCCGCGGCCTCGGTCAGCGCCTCGACCACGGCCGGGTGGGCGTGCCCGAGGATCAGCGGACCCCAGGAGCAGATCAGGTCGACGTAGGTGTTGCCGTCGGCGTCGGTGAGGTAGGGCCCCCGGCCCGAGGCCATGAACGGGGGTGTGCCCCCCACCGCTCCGAATGCGCGGACGGGGGAGTTGACCGCACCGGGGACGACGGCGCTGGCTCGCTGGAACAGCTCGGCGGAAGTGTCTCGTGTACCCACGCCCCCAAGTGTGGCAGCCGCGGCCGGCTGCCGCCGCCCTGTCCACAGGAGGTGCCCGCCGTGTCCCCGCGGCGGCGGGCACCCCGGCTCGTCGTGCGCCTCCCGCGCCGCCGCCGGTCCGGGGACCGCGGCGCGGCGCTATTTCAGGCCGGTCGTGGCGATGCCCCGGACCAGGTACCGCTGGCCGAACAGGAAGAGCAGGAAGATCGGGACGAGGGAGACCACGGACATCGCCATGAGGGAGCCCCAGGAGCTGTCCGAGGTGGAGTCGACGAATGTCCGCAGCGCGACCGGGACCGTGTACATCTCCGGGTCGGTCAGGAAGATGAGCTGGCTGAAGAAGTCGTTCCAGGTCCAGATGAAGGTGAAGATCGCCGTGGTGGCCAGCGCCGGAGTGGACAGCGGCAGCATGATCTGCAGGAAGATCCGCCCGTGCCCGGCGCCGTCGATGTGGGCCGCCTCGGTCAGGTCGCGCGGGATGCCGCGGAAGAACTGCACCATCAGGAAGATGAAGAAGGCGTCCGTGGCCAGCAGCTTGGGCACCACCAGCGGCAGGTAGGTGTTGATCCAGTCCAGCGACGAGAAGAGGATGTACTGGGGCACGATCACCACGTGGATCGGCAGCATGATGGACATCAGCATGATGGCGAACCACAGCTTGCGCCCGCGGAAGTTCAGCCGCGCGAAGGCGTAGGCGGCCATCGAGCACGAGACCAGGTTGCCCAGCACCGCGCCCGCCACGATCACCAGAGAGTTCATCAGGTAGTGGGTGAACGGGTGGCCCAGCGCGTTCCAGCCCTCGGTGTAGTTGCCCAGGTCGAGCTGCGTGGGGATCAGCGACGGGTCGCGGAAGATCAGCGCGTTGGGTTTGACGGAGCTGGCGACCATCCACAGCAGCGGATAGATCATGACGAGCCCGGCGGTGATCAGCAGGGCGTGCTTGGCGATGCGGCGCAGGAGGTGGCCCCACTCGATCGGGCGCCGGGCCTCGCCCGCGCTTCCCGCGGGCGCCGACGGGCGGCTGCGCGCGGCCGGCTTGCGCGCCGGGCCGCGGGTTTCCGGGGTGCCTGCTCCCAGCAGGTCGGGTTCAGTCATTGTAGAAGACCCAGTACTTGGAGGCGAAGAAGTTGACCGCGGTGAGCGCCGCGATGATCACCAGCAGCAGCCAGGCCATCGCCGACGCGTAGCCCATGTGGAGGTTGCCGAAGCCCTCCTCGTACAGGTACAGCGTGTAGAACAGCGTCGAGTCGATCGGGCCGCCCGTTCCTCCGCTGACGATGAAGGCCTGGGTGAACGCCTGGAAGGCGAAGATGATCTGCAGGACCAGGTTGAAGAAGATGATCGGTGTCAGCAGGGGGATCGTGACGGCGCGGAACTGGCGGAGCTTTCCGGCGCCGTCGATGGCGGAGGCCTCGTAGAGGTCCTTGGGTATCTGGCGCAGCCCGGCCAGGAAGATCACCATCGGCGAGCCGAACGTCCACACGTTGAACACGATCAGTGTGCCCAGCGCGTAGTCGGGGTGGGCGATCCAGCCGGGGCCGTTGACGCCGAAGACGCCCAGCAGCTGGTTGATCAGTCCGGCGTTGCCGAAGATCTGGCGCCACAGGATCGCGACCGCGACACTGGCGCCCAGCAGCGACGGCAGGTAGAACACCGAGCGGTAGATCGCCAGCCCGCGCAGCCCGCGGTCCAGGAACAGCGCCAGTCCCAGCGCGGCGGCCAGCTGCAGCGGGACGGAGACGAAGACGTAGGTGAAGGTCACCCGCAGCGACGTGAACAGCCGCGGGTCGCCGGCCATCGCGGCGTAGTTGTCCAGGCCGGTCCATTCCGGCGGATCCAACAGGCTGTAGTCGGTGAACGACAGGTAGAGCGACGCCGAGATCGGTCCGACGGTGATCAGGGCGAGGCCGACGAACCACGGCGCGAGGAACACCGCGGCGGCCTTGTTGTCGCCGCGCTCGGCCGGGCTGGGGTTGGCTCGGGCGGACTTGGTGCGCCGCAGGGCCGCGAGCTCACCGATCGCCGACACGGTGCCCCCTTTCCGCGCCCGTCCCCGCGGGGGCGGGGTCCGCCTGCTCGGGCAGCCCCAGCTCGGCGATGCGCACCGGGAGGCCGGAGTCCATCGAGGCGTTGGCCGCCAGGCCGATGGCGACCGAGGCGAGGCCGTCGCCGAAGCCGGCCCGCTTGCCGAGCGGGTCGGCGGCGGGGGTGCCGAACACGTCCTGCAGCAGCAGTGCGTCGCCGCCGCCGTGCCCGCCGGGCCCGTCCTCGGCGATCGGCACCGGCTGCGCCTTCTCCCAGTGCCGCTGCACGGTCAGGCGTGCGCCCCTGCGGCGCTCGTCGCCGTCGGCGGTGTCCTCGACCGAGCTGGCGTCGAGCACGAACCGCCCGTCCGGGCCGGGCAGCACCGCGCTGCGTTCGACGACCTCCAGCTCCGCGCGCCCGGCCGTGCCGTTGACCGTCACCCGGTAGCCCTCCCACGGGCTGTGCGCGTTCAGGGAGTAGGTCAGCACCGCGCCGCGGCCGTAGCAGACCATGGCGGCCACGTTGTCCTCGATGGTGATGCCCGGAGCGAAGACGTCGCGGTCGCGGATGTAGCCGTCGTGGACCTCGGCGTCGAGGTAGAGCGAGCGCAGCACCGGGTCGTCGCGCAGGTCGAGGGCGAAGGGATCGCTGCTGGGCGGGTCGGTGGTGCCGCGGGCGGGGCGCTCGCCCAGCCCGCGGGCGCGGGCGTTGGCATCGCCGTAGAACCGCAGGCCGCCGCTGGCGAACACCCATCGGGGAGCGTCGGCCAGCCACCAGTTGACCAGGTCGAAGTGGTGGCCGGCCTTGTGCACGGCCAACCCGCCCGAGCGGGTCTTGTCGCGGTGCCAGCGGCGGAAGTAGTCGGCACCGTGCATGGTGTCCAGCGCCCATTCGAAGTGGACCGAGGTGACGTCGCCGATGCGGCCCGAGGCCAGCACCTCCTTCAGGGCGGCGTTGCGCGGCGAGTAGCGGTAGTTGAACGTCACCACGAGGGAGCGGCCGGTCTCCTGCGCCGCGGCGGCGATCAGGCGGCAGCCCTCGACCGAGGTTGTCAGCGGCTTCTCCAGGACGGCGTCGGCGCCGGCCCGCATGGCGCGGGCGACCGTCTCGGCGTGGGTCCAGTCCGGGCTGGTCACCACGACCGCGTCCACCCGCTGCTCTGCGACCATGCGCTCCAGGTCCCGGGGGGCGTAGCGCGCGGGCTGCGGCGCGTCAGGGCGGTGTCGGGCGAGGAGGCTGTCGGCGTGGTCCATCCGCGCCGGGTTGGGCTCGCACCAGGCGACCAGGTCGGCGGTGTCGGCGTACTCCCCGGCCAGGGCGGTGATGAAGAACCGCGCCCGCGCGCCCGTGCCGACCACTGCGTACCGGCGGATCTGGGTCATGCTGCTCCTTGCGTCCTCGGGGTGACGTAGCGGTGTCGGTAGATGTCGGCGTGGATGTTCTGCGCGGCGGTTCGGGGGACGGTCGTCACGGCGATCGCACGAAGCCCTCGTGCCGCACCGACCACGTCCCGTCGCGCGGGAACCCGGGGGCGTGCGCGCCGCCGTCGCCGTCCCAACCCCCGGCCATCAGGGCCAGGGCGGCCAGCAGGCCGCCGTTTCCGGGCAGGTAGGCCGGCAGGGTGCCGGTCTGCCGGTTGTGGCCGTTGGGCAGGTATCGGTTCTTCGGGGTGTCGCGCAGCAGGGCGTCGACCGCCGTCTCCGGTTCGCCCAGGCGGGCCGCGGTCATGGCCAGTGCCGGATAGTCCCAACCCCACGTGCTGGCCCAGTCCCAGTCGGCGAGCACGTCGTGCAGGGTCGCCCGGACCGCCTCTCGATCGGCGAGTCCGGTGTCCGGCACCGGGCCGAGCGCGTAGACCATGGACGGGTGGTCGGCGCGGACGGTGAACGGCTCGATCGGGATGGCGGGGTAAAGGCCGCCGCGCACCAGCGGGCGGCGGATCCGGGTGCGGACCTCCTCCCAGCGGGGCTCGGGCGGCAGTCCGGCGCGCACCCGCCACTGCTGGGCCACGCCCAGCGCCCACGCCCAGTAGGCGATTTCGAACGGAGGGTCGTGGGCCCGGTCGCGGAGGTCGGCGTAGGACTCCTGCGCAGGCACCAGGGGCGGGCCCAGCGAGAACCCGTCGGCCGCGGGCTCGGCGACGTCGGCCATGAAGTCCGCGGTTTCCTCGATCAGGTCGCCGTACTCGGCGGCGTCCCCGCCGCCGGCCCGGCGCAGCAGCTCGGCGAAGTGGATGACGTGCGGCTGCTGCCAGAGCAGGAACGGCCCGATCGAGCTAGGGCTCTCCCGGCCGTCGGGACCGACCTGCTTGGGCCAGCGCGCGCCGCGGTAGCCCTGCGACGCGGCGGTGGCCCGGGCCGCCGGCAGGATCCGCCGGTAGAAGCCCATGCTGCGACGCAGCAGATCGGGCCTCGCCCACAGCGCGAAGTGCGCCGCATGCCACCAGTGCATCTCCAGGTGGAACCGGCCGCGCCAGCTGTTGCAGGTCAGCCCGGTCTCCTGCGGCGGCAGGGAGCCGGCGCACTGGATCGCGGTGAGGTACTGGGACAGCACCGCGCGGCGCTCCAGCTCCTGGGCGCGCGGGTCGGTGCTGCCCGCGAGGTCGATCGCCGCTCCGCGGTCCCAGAACGCCGGCCAGTGCGCCCGGCTCGCCGCGAACACGGCGCCGGCGTCCGCACCCGCGGGATCGCCGCCCCCGCCCTCGGCCAGGGTCACCGCCAGTTCGAGTACGCCGTCCTGCGCGATGACGAGCAGTTCGTGCTCGCCGGTTCGGTCCACGGCGGCCTGCGGCGAGGTCCGCACCCGCACGCGGTAGAGCGGGTCGGGGCGCCCGTCGAGGCGCCGCCGCACCAGGACGCCGCCGGGCACCCGCTCGACGTCGCTGGAGTGGGCGCCTGGGCGCGACCAGTCGGCAGCGTTACTCCACGACTGCGATCCGTAGGGGAAGGCCAGGCGGACGGCGACGCCGGGTTCCGCCGGGTCGTGCCCGACGGGCTCGATGCGGAGCGCCAGGGTGTCCTCGCCCGGGTGGCAGGCCGTGCGCACCCGCAGCGGCCGACCGGCCAGGGTGAAGGAGCTGCGGACCACACCGGTCCACAGGTCCAGATCTTGACGGCACCGCCCCAGCTCCGCCGCCTCCGGCGCGCGGTGGCCGCTTCCGTGCGGCACCACCAGGCCTATCCGCAGCAGGTCCAACCGGTGAGGGTTGGCACGCAGCCACCGGGTCCCCTCGTCGAGCGCGGAGTCGTCGGAGCCGTCCAGCGGCGCGGAGTCCACGTAGCCGACATCGCCGCGCGGGGTGCGATAGGGCCGCACGGTGCGGGAGAGGTCGGCGCCCGCGGGGCGGGGTGTGCTGTGCCAGCCCCACTGGGACTGGGTGCTCAGCAGCGTGCCCGGCACCCCGCCGGCCGGGTCGGCCACCGGGTACCGGCCGGGGAACGTCTGCAGGCCGGTGGCGTCCACGGTCATGCACAGTTCGCCGTTGCCCACCGACAGCGCCGCGTCGGGGTCGATGCCCGCCGTCTCGACGCGGTGCCGCGCCACCACGGATCGCCGGTCGATCCCTCCGGCGGCCCTCGGGCGCGGGCCGCCGGAGAGGTCGCCGGCCGGCTCAGGAGACGGCATTCTTCAGCTCGGTGACGAACTGCTTCGCGCCCTGCTCGGGCGACTGCCGGCCGAAGAGGACGGCGTCGTTGACCCGCTGCAGCAGGTCGACGGACTCGGTGGAGCCGGTCGGGCCGATGACGAAGTCGCCGTCGACGAGCCCGCTCATGCGGTCCACGAACGCGAACTCGACCTGCTGGGAGGCGGTGAGATCGCCCTCCAGGTGGGCGCGGATCTCGGGGTTGGCCGGGATGCCGCGGTCGGACTTGATGAAGTCGGCGGCGCGCGGGTCGTTGACGAGGAAGTCCACGAGCTTGGCCGCGGCCTCGGGGTGCTCGCTGCGCTTGCTGATCGTGTAGAGCTGGGATGCCTGCAGCCACATGCCGGTGCCCTGGGCCGTGGTCTCGCCGGGCGCGCGCAGCAGCACCAGGTCGTCGCCGGAGCCCTCGCGGAAGGCGGCGAGCTGGTTGGACCAGGCCAGCTTCATCGCAGCCCGCCCCTGGCCGAGCAGCGTCTGCTCCGGTGCCGCCTGCGCCGCGAGTTCGGCGGTCATGCTCGCCGAGGGGGTGGCACCCGCGTCCGTCATCCCCGTGGTCAGGCCGAACCACCGCTCCACCGTCGGGGGCTCGATGGCGACCCCGCCCTGGGGGGAGTAGAGGCCCTGGCCGGTGTGCTGGTTGGCGTAGAGGTCGAGCGTGTCGGGCTGGGTGGGGTCCTCGGAGCCGTAGACGTCGTCGGGGGTGCCGGCCGAGATCTCCTCGGCGATGGCGGCGTAGTCCTCCCAGCTCCAGGAGTCGTCGTCGGGGAGCTCGACCCCCGCCTCCTCGAAGATCCGGGGGTTGGCGACGACCGAGAAGGTGTTCACTCCCGTGGGCACGCCGTAGTTCTCGCCGTCGAACTCGCCGTTGGATAGCGCTTTCTCATCGAGCGCGCCGAGGTCCAGGTGGTCGGAGACTTCGGAGAGTTCGAGGAGCACGCCGCGCTCGGCGTACTCGCGCGGGTACGCGCCGCCCATGGTGATCACGTCGGGTTCGTCGCCCGCCGCCACCGATGTGGAGAGCCGGTCGAAGTAGGACTCGAAGTCGATCGACTCCGTCTCGACGGTGATGTTCGGGTGCGCCTTCTCGAACGCGTCGACGGCCTGGTTGGTGATCTCGGCCCGCTCGGTGCTGCCCCACCAGGAGAAGCGGATCGTCACCTCCCCGCTGTCGCCCGAACCCCCGCCGCAGGCCGTGGTCATCATCGCGGCGCCGGTAAGGGCCGCCGCCAGGCGGAAGGTCGTCCGGGGGCGGACGCCCCGCCCGCCGGTGGTCGGTAGTTGCCGCATGAGCTGTCTCCCTCGCCACGCCGATGAGGTCGCCGAGAGTGCTACGAGCGCCCCACTCCCTACCGCCCGCGGCAGGACGCCGCGACCGATGTGGCGTGTAACACATCTTTACACCGGTGTAATTGCAACACGGCGCCTGGCGGGGGTCAATCCCTCGGATCGGGAAATGTCCGCCGTGCCGGAAGCGCCTACTTCGGGGCGTCCCCGGAGCCGTCCGGGCCGCCCGTGGACTCCCGCACGATCAGCTCGGGCGCGACCACCAGCTCACGGCCGCCCGCGCCCGCCGGCTCCCCCCGCGCGATCAGGTCCACCAGCAGCCACACCGCGGTGCGCGCGATCTGGGCCCGGCCCGGCTGCACGGTCGTCAGGCTCGGACAGGAGAAGCGCCCGTCCTCGATGTCGTCGAAGCCGGCCACCGCGACGTCGCCGGGCACCCGCAGCCCGCGCTCGAACAGCACCCGCATCGCGCCGAGCGCGAGCACGTCGTTGAGCCCGAAGACGGCATCGACGTCCGCCCCGCGCTCGAGTACCCGGCGCATCGCCTGGGCGCCCGTGGTGCGGGTCCACTCCAGCGCCTCGCCCGTGCGCCGCGGGTCGTGCTCGATCCCGCTGTCGGCGAGCGCCTCGGTGAAGCCGCGGGTGCGCAGCGAGCCCGCTCCCGCGCCGCGCTCGTCGTAGGACCCGACGACGGCGATGCGCCGGCGCCCCCGCTCCAGCAGGTGCTCCGCGGCCGCCCGCGCGCCCTCGACGTTGCCCATCGCCACGTGGTGCACGCTGCCGTGCAGCGCGCGCTCGCCCAGCAGCACCAGCGGGTAGTCCACCTCCAGGCTGCGCGCGTCGGCGGGGCGCAGGCCCAGCGGGGAGAAGATCAGCCCGTCGGTCATCCGGCGGCGGTCGCTGGTCAGCACCTCCAGCTCGCGCTCGCGCACCCCGCCGGTCTGCTCCACCAGCACGGTGTAGCCGCGTTCGGCGGCCACGGCGATGACCTCGTCGGACAGCTCCGCGAAGTAGGGCAGCCGCAGCTCCGGCACCGCCAGAGTGATCATCCCCGTGCGGCCCAGGCTCAGGCTGCGCGCCGAGAAGTTCATCCGGTAGCCGAGTTCGGAGATGGCGGCGAGCACCCGCGCCCTGGTCGCGGGGGTCACGTGCGGGAACTCGTTGACGACGTTGGAGACGGTCTTGACCGAGACCCCGGCGCGCCGCGCCACGTCGCGCATCGTCACAGGCACCGCCGGCCACCTCCGGGACGTCTCGATCGGGACCGGCCGCACACCGCGCCCTCCCCGCTTCCACCGCCGTGGACGGCTGGCCGCACCCCGGCTTACGTTAGGGTAACCGGTTACCTCGTAGAGGAGGACATGGCATGGGCGCACTGCCCTGGCTGCGTGTCGACGGCCCCCGCATCGCCGACGAGCACGGCAGGACCGTCACGCTGCACGGCGTCGGCATCGGCGGCTGGCTGAACATGGAGAACTTCATCACCGGCTACCCCGGCGCGGAGCAGCAGCAGCGCGCCGCGCTGCGATCGGCACTGGGCGAGGAGGGCTGCGCCCGCTTCTTCGACGGGTTCCTGAGCGGCTTCTTCGCCGAGGCCGATGCGGCCCACCTGGCGTCACTCGGGTTCAACTCGGTGCGCATCCCGGTGAACTACCGGCACTTCGAGGACGACCTGCGCCCCTTCGAGCTTCGGGAAAGCGGTTTCACCCACCTCGACCGGGTCATCGCCGAACTGGCGCGCCACGGGCTGTGGTCGATCGTCGACCTGCACGCGCTGCCGGGCTGCCAGAACCAGCACTGGCACAGCGACAACCCCACCCACGTCGCGGCGTTCTGGCAGCACCGCCACTTCCAGGACCGCGCGGTATGGCTGTGGGAGGCCATCGCCGACCGCTACCGCGACCGCCCCGAGGTCGCCGGCTACAACCCGATGAACGAGCCCGCCGACCCCACCGGCGAACTGATCGGCCCCTTCTACGAGCGGCTGGAGCGCGCCGTCCGGGCCGTCGACCCCCGGCACATCCTGTTCCTGGACGGCAACCGCTACGCCACGGACTTCAGCGCGTTCACCGAACCCCTCCCCAACACGGTCTACTCCACCCACGACTACGCGCTGCCCGGCATCGCGGGCGGAACCGGCTACCCGGGCACCACCCGCGGGGAGTACTTCGATCGCTCTGTACTGGAGCAGACCTTCCTGCGCCGCACCGAGTACATGCGCCGCACCCGGACCCCGGTGTGGATCGGGGAGTTCGGACCGGTCTACCCCACCGACCGGCCGCTGGAGGACTGGCGGCTCGCGCTGCTGGCCGACCAGCTCGACATCTACCGCGAGCACGGAGCGAGCTGGTCGCTGTGGACCTACAAGGACCTCGGGCTGCAGGGACTCGTCCACGCCCGCCCGGACAGCCCCTACGTCTCGCGCATCGCCGACGTCCTGGCGGCCAAGCACCGCCTTGGCACGGACTCCTGGGGCGGCTCCGACGCCGGCGTGCGCGCGATCCTGGACCCCGTCGACGAGGTCTTCGACCGCGAGTTCCCCGGTTTCGAGCCCTACCCGTGGGGGCGCCGGCAGTACATCGCGGGCCTGATCCGGCACATCCTGCTGGCGGAGCCGCTCGTCGAGCGGTTCGGCGCCGCGTTCGCCGGTGTCCCGCCGGAGGAGGCCGAGCGGCTCGCGGCGTCGTTCCGGTTCGAGAACTGCGCCGAGCGGACCGGGCTTTCCGCGGTGCTGCGCGCCCACCTGCGCCGGAGCCGGGCATGAGGACGGGGCGGCGGGGCGGTGCCGCCCGGTGGAAGCGCGGGGCGTGGGCCGCCCCGGGTTTCCGGCGGGCGCCGCAGGGTGAGTAGGTTGTGACGGCACCGGCCGCAGAACCGCAGAGAAGGATGTCCCGATGACCGAGGTCTTCGCCACCGCCGACCTGATCGACGCCCACGGCGACGCGCTGGCCAGCTGCGAGACGCAGTTCCGCCAGTTCGGTGCGCGCACCGCGTTCCACGGTCCCATCGCCACCGTGAAGTGCCATGAGGACAACGCGCTGGTCAAGGAGCAGCTCAGCCAGCCGGGCGAGGGCTGGGTGCTGGTGGTCGACGGCGGCGGCTCGCTGCGGACGGCGCTGATGGGCGACCTCATCGCCAAGTCGGCCCAGGAGAACGGCTGGGCCGGCGTGGTGATCAACGGGGCGGTGCGCGACGCCGCCGAGCTGGCCAAGGTGGACCTGGGGATCAAGGCGCTGGGCACCAACCCGCGCAAATCGGCGAAGACCGGCGCCGGCGTCCTCGACTCCCCCGTGGCGTTCGGCAACGTGGTCTTCGCCCCGGAGACCTGGCTCTACAGCGACGACGACGGCATCGTGATCAGTGAGGAGAAGCTGGACGTGCCGGTTTAGGCGGCCGGGGCCGCGAGCGCACCCGCGGCCCGGGACCGAGGCGAGCGGGAGGACGGGTGGCGGTGCACGGGTACCGGGAAGACCGGGCGGACCGGGCGGCTCGGCCGCCGGTGCTGGGTGTGGACATCGGCGGCGTGATCATCGACCGCGCCTGCGACGACCAGGACACGTCCTTCTTCGGCGAGACCCCGATGCGCACCCCGGCCGTCGCCGGGGCCTTCGAGGCGATCGCCGCCCTGGCGGCGGACCCGTTCCAGGGCCGCGTGCACGTGGTGTCCAAGGCCAAGCCGGAGACGGCCTACCGCACCCGGCGCTGGCTGGCGCTGCACTCCTTCGCCGACCGCACCGGACTGTCCGACGGCCACCTGCACTTCGTCCCCGAACGCGCCGACAAGGCCCCCGTATGCGAGCGGCTGGGCGTCACCCACTTCGTCGACGACCGCCTGGACGTGCTGCGCCACCTGTCCGCGGTACCGCACCGCTACCTGTTCACCGGCGGAGGCGGTGCCGCCGACGCCCCCGCCGAGCTTCCGCCCTGGGCGCAACGGGCCGACACCTGGCCCGAACTCACCGCGGCCATCCGGCGCTCGGTACCGGCGCCGGACTAACCGCACCTTTTCGGCCTCCCTAGGACGCCGGGAACTCCTCGCAGGCGTCGGAGATGACGTCGAGCACGGTGATGGGGTCCGGCAGAGCCGGCTCGCCCGGGTCCTCCTCCGGTGGTCTGATCCAGGCGACGGGGTTGCCCGACGGCAGCAGCGAGGGAGCGCCCAGCACGTAGCTGTCGCGGCAGTGCCAGCGCAGCCCGGGGCTCTCCTCGATACTCTCGGGGACGCAGTCGAGGTGGCAGGACCACCATTCGTCCTCGTCGACGGGCGAGCGGGTGGCCACGAAGAACAGGTAGCGCTGGGCGTCGACCGCGGCGACCGGGCCCGGGCGCACTCCGGCGCGGCCCATCCGCGCCAGCGCCATGACGCCCGCTCCCGCCGGGACGTCGAACACGTCGAAGACGCGCCCGGTGGGCAGGATGACGTTGGCGTCGGGGGTCGCGCTCCACCACCGGGTGATGGTCTCGGGATCGGTCGTGGCCTCCAGGCCCCAGGTGGCCGTGACCGGGTGGGCGCCGGGGTCGGGGCAGCCGACGCGGTCGCAGCCGCAGGCGCGCCCGCCCGTCGACGAGGGGGCCGCGCCGCGGCACACCGGCCACCCCAGCGCCGCATACCGCAGTGCGGCGCTCAGCACGCCGTCCACCGAACGTCGGCGCTTCCGCCGTTGCAGGACCTGGGCCACGTATGCCTCCCCGTTCGCCTGTCGCCGGTCGATGCCAGTGGTGCTTCCGCATCCCCCCGGCCTCGACCGCGATCCGGCGGGGAAACGGTCCCCCGCTCAGCGGAGCAGTCTTGCCGCCTCGGTCGCCCAGTAGGTGAGGATCTGGCCGGCGCCGGCCCGGCGGTAGGAGAGCAGCGTCTCCATGATCACCCGCTCCCGGTCCAGCCAGCCCTTCTCGGCCGCGGCCTCGATCATCGCGTACTCGCCGCTGACCTGGTAGGCGGATACCGGTACCTGCACCCGGTCGGCGACCCTCGCGACGATGTCGAGGTAGGCCAGGCCGGGTTTGACCATGACCATGTCGGCGCCCTCGGCGATGTCCAGCTCGACCTCGCGCAGCGCCTCCAGGGCGTTGGCGGGGTCCTGCTGGTAGCCCATGCGGTCGCCGAACTGCGGCGCCCCCTCGGCGGCCTCGCGGAAGGGGCCGTAGAAGGCCGAGGCGTACTTGGCGGCGTAGGAGAGGATCGCCACATCGGTGTAGCCGGCGCCGTCCAGCGCCGCGCGGATGGCGGCGACCTGCCCGTCCATCATGCCGCTGGGCGCCACGACCTCTACGCCCGCGGCCGCCTGGGCGACGGCGATCGCGGCGTAGCGCTCCAGGGTGGCGTCGTTGTCGACCTCCCCGGTGGGCGTGAGCAGCCCGCAGTGCCCGTGGGAGGTGTACTCGTCCAGGCACAGGTCGGCCATGACGGCGACGTCGCCGCCGAGGTCGCCGGAGAGGTCGCGCAGGGTCCGCTGCACCACGCCGCCGGGATCGTCGGCACCCGAGCCGCGCTCGTCCTTGAACTCGGGGATGCCGAACAGCACGATCGCGCCCACGCCGGCCTCGGCGGCCTCCTGGGCGGCCTTGCGCACGCTGTCGCGGGTGTGCTGCACGACGCCGGGCATGGAGGCGACCGGGTTGGGCTCGCTGATCCCCTCCTTGACGAACACCGGCAGGATCAGCTCTTCGGGGCGCAGCCGGGTCTCGGCGACCAGTCGCCGCAGCGCCGGTGTGCGGCGCAGGCGGCGCGGCCGCGCCGCGGGGTAGTTCGCGTTCATCCAAGGCTCCCTGGTCACACGGTCTTGCGGCGCCGCCCGCGCCGCTTCTGGCTGGGTTTGAGGGCCGGCTTGCCGGCGGCGACCGCCTCGGCGCGCTGGGTCGCACCGTACTCCGCCAGGGCCTCGGCGAGGGCGGAAACGGAGGTTTTCGGCGCGACGACGTCGACGCGCAGTCCGAACTCCTGGGCGGTCTTGGCGGTCTCGGGCCCGATCACCGCGATCACCGTGGTGTTGTGCGGCTTGCCCGCGATCCCCACCAGGTTGCGCACCGTCGAGGACGACGTGAACAGCACCGCGTCGAAGCCGCCGCCCTTGATCGCCTCGCGGACCGGTGCGGGCGGGGGCGCCGCGCGCACGGTGCGGTAGGCGGTGACGTCGTCGACCTCCCAGCCGAGGTCGGTCAGGCCGGCCGAGAGGGTCTCGGTGGCGATGTCGGCGCGCGGCAGCAGCACCCGCTCGATGGGGTCCAGCTCGGCGTCGTAGGGCGGCCACACCTCGACCAGCCCGGCCCCCGACTGGCTCTCGGGCGGCGGGGTGAGGTCGGGCTGGATGCCGAACTCGCGCAGCGCGGCCGCGGTCTGCTCGCCGACGGCGGCCACCTTGACCCCGGCGAAGGCGCGGGCGTCGAGGCCGTACTCCTCGAACCGCTCCTTGATGGCCTTGACGGCGTTGACCGAGGTGAAGGCCACCCACTGGTATCGGCCGGTGACCAGGCCGCGCACCGCCCGCTCCATCTGCTGGGGCGTGCGCGGCGGCTCCACCGAGATGGTCGGCACCGATTCGGGCACGGCGCCGAAGCCGCGCAACTGGTCCGACAGCCCGGCCGCCTGCTCCTTGGTGCGGGGCACCAGCACGCGCCAGCCGAACAGCGGACGGCCCTCGAACCAGGAGGGCTCCTTGTCGCCGGTCACGCCCTTGCCCATGAGGAACAGCGCCGGAGCGGTGACGTTGTGCCCCTTGGCGTCGGCGGCCTTCATGTCGGCGGTCAGCCGCTGGAGCGTCGAGGAGACGGTGGTCTGCTCGGTGGTCGATCCCATCCGCACCACCGCGACGGGGGTGTCGGCGGGCCTGCCGGCGGCGATCAGCGTCTTGCACAGCCGGTCGAAGCCGGGGCCGCTGTGGCGCGCGTCGGGCCCCTCGGGCGCGTCGGGGAACATGACGACGAGGCTGGCGTCGCCCTGGGAGACCCGCTCCCAGTCCACTCCCGGGTCCCTGCCGTCGACGATGCGGGCCTCGCTGACGTCGTCGGGCAGCAGCGGGACGCCGGCGAAGGCGGGCACGGCCGTCACCGAGGAGAGCCCCGGCACGATCTCGTACTCGACCCCGGCCTGGCGGCAGGCCGCCGCCAGCTCCGCGCCGCGGCAGCCCAGCAGGGGGTCGCCGCTGTAGAGCCGCACCACGCGCTTGCCCTCGCGGGCGTGGCCCACGGCCACGGCGTCGATCTCGCCGCCGCACTCGGCGGGGTCGATCACGGCGGCGTCCTCGCGGCAGTGCCGCAGCAGCGCCTCGCGGTGCTTGGCCAGCTCGGGCCCGGGTTCGCGGAGGTTGACGACGACGTCGGCCTTGGCGAGCGCCGCCGCGCCCCGCAGAGTCAGCAGCTCGGCGTCGCCCGGACCCGCCCCGACCAGGGCCACGTGCCCGCGCTGGGACGCGCCGTGTGCGTTGGGGGGCGGCTCCTGGTTACCACTCTGCGGATTCACTGTGCGATCGCTCCTTGCCGTTGCGCTCGGGCGCCCGCGTGGAGCGCCGCGGCCGCAGGGTGCGCCCGTGCTGGGCGCGGTCGATCGGTGCCGTCCGCCGCGCTGCGGCACGGCCCGCGTATGCCCTGCGGCCTCCTTCCCTCATCGAATGCCGCTCTTCTCGGGACCGCTGGTCCCCTGGTCGTCTAGTCTTCGGCCGCCTCGGCGACGATGCGGTCGGCCCCTTCGCCGATCATCTCGCGGGCGAGTTCGCGCCCCAGCGACGCCGCGGCCCCGGCCGGGTCGGCGCCGCCGAGCGCCGCGGACCGCTCGCGCCGCACCGCCTGGCGGCCGTCGGGGGCCACCACGGCGGCACGCAGCCGCAGCCGGTCGCCGTCGACCTCGGCGTAGGCCCCGACCGGAGCGGCGCAGCCGGCCTCCAGCTCGGCCAGCACCGTGCGTTCGGCGGTGACCGCCGCGCGGGTGTCCGCGTGGTCGACGGCGGCGAGGTAGGCGAGGTCGCCGCCGGCGCGCGAGGTCAGGCACTCCACCGCCAGCGCTCCCTGGCCGGGGGCCGGCAGCACCTGCTCGGGCTCGAAGACGTCGGTGACGTCGTCGAGGCGGCCCACGCGCTCCAGGCCGGCGTAGGCCAGCACGACCGCGTCGACCTCGCCCTCGGCGATCTTGCCCAGGCGGGTTCCGGCGTTGCCGCGGATGGGCACGAAGGTCAGATCCGGTCGCAGCGCGGCGAGCTGCGCCACCCGGCGCGGTGATCCGGTGCCGATGACGGATCCGGCCGGCAGGTCGGAGAACTTGCGGCCGTCGCGGGCGCAGAGCGCGTCGCGGGGGTCGTCGCGCTCGGTCACCGCGACCACGGTCAAGCCCTCGGCCGGTGCGGTGGGCAGGTCCTTCAGGGAGTGCACCGCGAAGTCGACGCCGCCCTCGGCCAACTGCTCGCGCAGGCTGTTGACGAACACGCCCGTTCCGCCGAGCTGGGTGAGGTGGGCCTGGGTGACGTCGCCGAAGCTGGTGATCAGCTCCAACTCCACCCGGACCCCCGTGCGCGCGGTGATGGCGTCGGCCACGCCCTGCGACTGGGAGGTGGCCATCGGGCTGCGTCGGGTGCCGAGCTTGGCCGGGCGGTCGGACACGGTCACGCCTCCTCGCCGGGTGCGGGTTCGACGCGCGTGACGGCGTCGGCGGCGCCGGGATCGAGATCGAACAGCTTGCGCAGCGCGGCCTCGTAGGAGTGGCCGTCGGGGCCGGCCGCCAGCTCCTTGACGCGCACCGTGGGCTGGTGCAGCAGCTTGTCGACGACGCGGCGCATGGCCCGGGTGACCTCGCCGCGGGTCTTCTCGTCGAGCTCGGGCAGGCGCCCCTCCAGGCGCGTCAGCTCCGACTCCATGACCGTGCGGGCCTTGTCGCGCAGGGCCACCACGGTGGGCGCGACCAGCTCGGCGCGGCGCACGCTCTGGTACTCGGCCACCTCTTCGTCGACGATCCCGCGGACCAGCGCGATGGCGCCGGCGCGTTCGGCGGACTCGGCGGAGGCCTCGGCGGCCGCCTGGCGCAGGTCCTCGATGTCGACGAGATCCACGCCGGGCAGCTCGCGCACGGCCGGATCGATGTCGTGGGGCAGCGCGAGGTCGAGGAACACCAGGGGGCGCGCGGCGGAGCGGGCCGCCGCCGCGACCTGGTCGCGGGTGAGGACGAGGCCCTGGGCGCCGGTGCAGGAGATCACCAGGTCGGCCTCCGGCAGCACCTCGGCGGCGGAGTCGAAGGGCACGGCACGGCTGCGGATGGTCTCGTAGGCCTCGGTCAGGCACTCGGCCAGGCGCAGGGCGCGCTCGTGGGTGCGGTTGGCCACGGTCACCTGCCCGGCGCCCTGGCGGGCCACGGTGTTGGCGGCGAGGGCGCTCATCGAGCCGGCGCCCAGCACGAGCACCCGCAGGCCGGTGAGGCGCTGCGGCTCGGGCAGGGCGGCGGCGACCGCGTCGGCGCCGCCGGACTCGCCGACGGGGCAGCCGGCGGCCTGGGCGACCGTGGGCTCGGCCGACGCGGGTTCGGGTGCGGTGCCGAACCGCCGCAGCGCGACGTCGAGGCCCAGGCCGACCATGTCCGCGCCGGCGTGGTCGAGGTGGGTGTCGGTGTGGGCGCGCTTGCCCACGCGCAGCGCCCGCTGGCCGAGGTCGTTGAGGACGCGGCCGAGGGTCCCGGCCTGCTGCGCGTCCTTGATCGCGTTGCGGACCTGGCCGAGGATCTGGCCCTCGCCCACGACCATGGAGTCCAGCCCGCAGGTGACGGAGAAGAGGTGCTGGACGGCGCGTTCCTCGTAATGGACGTAGGCGTGCTGGGAGAGCTCGCTGAGGGGGACGCCGGTGTGCCAGGACAGCAGCTCGGTCACGGCGGCGACGGCCGGGTGGAACTTGTCGACGTCGGCGTAGACCTCGGTGCGGTTGCACGTGGAGACCATCAGCGCCTCGTTGACCGAGGGGGCGGCGGCGATCTCCGACATGACCTTCAGCCGCGCCTGCCCCTCCAAGGCGACGCGCTCCAGTAGCGCCACGGGTGAGCTGCGGTGGCTCACTCCTACGGCGAGGACACTCATCTGCACTCCAATGCGGGCTGCATCGCGCTGCTGTCGTACCTGCGGCGCTTCCGCACGCGCGGGCGCGCCCCCTGCTGTGGCTCCGCTGCCCCCGGCTCCGCCGGCCTCACGCCGGCCCTTTCCCGAACGGGTCGAGGCCGGCGTACCCGTCGGCCTTGCGCTGCTCGTGGAAGGCCAGGATCTGCAGCTCGATGGACAAGTCGACCTTACGCACATCGACGCCCGGAGGCACATTCAGTACCACCGGGGCGAAGTTCAGCACACTGGTGACCCCTGCCTCGACGAACCGGTCGCAGACCTCCTGCGCGGCCGCCGCAGGCGTGGCGATCACCCCGATCGAGACCTTCTCCTTGCGGACAACGTCCTCGAGTGTGTCGATATGCCCGACCGGCAGGCCCGCGACGGTGTCTCCCAGCACAGCGGTGTCGGCGTCCAGCAGGGCGGCGATGCGGAAGCCGCGAGTGCCGAACCCGCCGTAGTTGGCCAGGGCGCGACCCAGGTTGCCCACTCCGACGATGGCCACCGACCAGTCCTGGGTGAGACCAAGTTCACGGGAGATCTGGTAGATGAGGTACTCCACCTCGTAGCCGACACCGCGGGTGCCGTAGGACCCCAGGTGCGACAGGTCCTTGCGCAGCTTGGCGGAGTTGACGCCGGTGGTCTCGGCCAGGTGCTCGGAGGAGACCGTGAGGATGCCGCGATCGTCGAGCGCCTGCAGCGCACGCAGATACACGGGGAGGCGGGCGACGGTCGCCTCCGGGATTCCCCGATCGCGGGGCCGTGGTTCAGGGGGGGTCACTGGCGTGCGCTCCTGGACGGCGATCGTCACTGCCGGATCGGTGGCTCGGGGCCGGCGCAGGCCGGGGGCCGCGCGGACGGGCTCCCGCGCCCGGCCGGATCCGAGTCGGCATTCAGATTACGCCCTTGTGAACACGCGCACAAAGTGGGGTGCCGACCGCCGACGCGCCCGTACGCTCCGCCGATGGGCGGTCGCGGCGGGCCGCGCCCGGGGTGAGCAGGGGCACCGCCCGCCCGGGGCCGGGTCCCGCGCGGCGGGTCGAGCGCGCAGCGCGGCCGGAGCCGGTCAGTCCGCGCGCCTCAGCGCGGCGCGCAGGCGGTCCTCGTCGACCCGCCAGAAGTCGTGCTGGGCGCCGTCGACGAAGGTGACCGGGATCTTGTCCCAGTAGTCGTCGCGCTCCTTCGCCGGGGCGGCGTCGAGGTCGCGGACCTCCACCCGCGCGCCCAGTTCGGCGCAGACCCGCTCGATGACCTCCAGGGCCTCCTCGCACAGGTGGCAGCCCGACCTGCCCAGCATGGTCACGGTGCGGCCCGCGGCGTCTCCGCCGGCGCCATCGGCCATCGCGTGTCCCTCCCTCGTCCGTGTCTCCGTCCGCCCGCGCGGCCCGCCTGCGACCCCTGCGGCGTGCGGGTGCTCAGCCGCCGGCGAAGGGCGGGAGCACCTCGATGACATATCCCTCGTCGAGCGGCACCTCGGCGTGCGGGCGCGTTCCCACGGGATACTCGTCCACGACGAAGGACGAGCGGTCCAGCACCCGCAGCAGGCGGTCGTCGCCGCTGTAGGCCGCACGCACCGAATCCAGCACCTCGGCCAGGGTGGATCCGCTCACCGGCTCTTCGGACTTTCCCGCGGCTTCTTTGGCCGCGGCCCAGTACCTGATGGTTCCGTTCACCATCGGTTGATTATCCTTGTTGGTCTCGGAGGCAATCACTTCATTATTTCTCCGGCGGGGGCAATGACGCCTTCGACCACCGCCACGCGCGGGTTGACGGGAAGAGACGCATGAGCCACCTGCTCCTACTGACGAACTCCAACGAACCGTCGGATCATGTCCTGCCCGCCCTCGGACTGCTGCTGCACTCGGTGCGGGTCTCCCCCGCCGAAGCCGGCGCACTGCTGACCACCGGCCCCGACCGCTCGTCGAACACGCCCGTCGACGCCATTCTCGTCGATGCGCGCAGCGACCTCGCGGCCGCACGCAACCTGTGCCGCCTGCTGGACACCACGGGCCTGGACTGCCCGCTCCTCGCGGTCCTCACCGAGGGCGGCGTGGCGGCCCTCGCGCCGGACTGGCAGGTCGACGACTTCCTGCTGACCTCGGCCGGGCCCGCCGAGGTCGAGGCCCGGCTGCGGCTGGCCATCGGCCAGGCCGACTCCGGATCCGACGACCCCGACGAGATCCGCCGCGGCGACCTCGTCATCGACGAGGCCACCTACATCGCCCGGCTGCGCGGCCGCATCCTCGACCTCACGTTCAAGGAGTTCGAGCTGCTGAAGTTCCTGGCCCAGCACCCGGGCCGCGTCTTCACCCGCGCTCAGCTGCTCCAGGAGGTCTGGGGCTACGACTACTTCGGCGGCACCCGCACGATCGACGTGCACGTGCGGCGGCTGCGCGCCAAGCTCGGCAGCGAGCACGAATCGCTGATCGGCACCGTCCGCAACGTCGGCTACCGCTTCGTGCCCGATCCCGCGACCAAGTCCGGCGGGGAGCCCGCCACTGCCGCGGAGGACCCGGCGCCGTCGCGCCGGTCCGCACCCAGCGCGCCCGCCCAGGGCTGACCGGCGGGCCCGGCGGGACGGCGCCCTCCGCCCGGCCTCCGCCTCCGGGACCGGAGGCCGGGGGTGCGGCTTCCGGCCTGCTCGCAGACGGCGGCCGCGCCGATGCGGGCGGGGCGGAACCGCTCCGCCGATCCGGGGCTTTGCCGGGCATCCGCGGATATGCTCGGATCGTTTCTGCCTCGTCCGGAAACGTCCCGGCCCCGGGGCTCGTGCCGAGGCGCCCGATTGTTTAGGATGCAGGCGGCGCGTGGTGACCGCTCGGATGCTCCGTGTGGTCGCCCTATCGCCGGTCCGCACCGCGGCGCCCGAACAAGGAGGCCAACGCCCATGTCCAGCGGAAAGCGGCTCTCTTCCGCCCGCTTCCCCCTGCCGCTGCGCCTGGTCGCCGCCATCCCTCTCGGCACGCTCTTCGTCGGCTCCGGGCTGGTGGGCCTGCCGGCCCCCGCCGCCGCATCGGACCCGGGTGCCCCCGTACTCACGTTCAGCCCCGCGACGGCCCAGATCAAGCCGGGCGCGACCGCGGTGGCCGAGGTCGTGATCGAGGCCGGTGCCTCCGACGGCACGATCTGCCTGTACGAACTGACGGTCGACAGCGGGTTCACCGTCGACTCCCAGCCCGGGCGGATCCCGACCACAAGAGCGAAGATCAGCGGCACCGCGTCGGAGCCGACCGAGGTCACCGCCACGGTCACCTATACCGAGGTCGAGAAGAAGGCCGCCTGCCCCGAGGACCCCGCGGAAGCGGAACTCGCCGAGGCGAGCACCGGCGCGCCGTTCGTGGTGACGATGAAGCCCGAGCCCACCCCGTCGCCGACCGATCCGCCGACCGGCTCCCCCTCCCCGGACCCGACACCGACGCCGACCGAGTCGCCGACACCGACGCCCACGCCCACGCCGACTCCGACCACGTCTCCCGATCCCACGCCCACCTCCGACCCCACGCCCAGCCCGTCGCCGACCGCCACGGACACCTCCGCACCGACCACGTCGCCCTCCGGCTCGGACACGCCCGAGTCGACCGCAGGCCAGGGCGGCGGCCCGAACGGCGGACAGAACGGCGACGGGGACGGCGGCGGAAAGCAGTCGCAGCGTGATGGCGGCGGCGGATCCGGTTCGGGCGGCGACGGCGGAAGCGGCGGCGGCAACACCGGCGGCTCCAGTTCGGGCGGCGACCGCCCCGGGGCCACCGCGCCTCCGCACAGCCCCGTGACCACCGACGGCGATCCGGGCTTCGGCGCGGGCGGCAACGCCGACCTCCCGGAACTGCCCCCGGGCTCCCCCGGCCTACCGGGCCTCGACTCCCCGGCCCAGGACGGCCCGCTGGCCGAGCTGCCCACGCTCGAACCCGGTCAAAGCGGCGGCGACCGCTCCTCCCGCACCACCGAGGTGGCCGCGCGCGAGCAGTCGCCGACGTCGATGGTCACTCCGGCCGTGCTGGTGCTGTTCCTCCTGCTGCTCCTGCTCTTCTCCACCCCGCTCGCCCCCTCGCGCCGGGTCCGCATCGGCCCTTCCGCCTACCGCGGCCGCCGCAGGAAGTAGCGCCGAGGCGCGGCGCAAGCCCGTCCCGAACCCGCCGCGCGGGCCCGACCACCCGCCCCCGCCGCCCCCTGTGCTGCCGCCGGGGCGGGCGGGTGCGGCCTAAGCTCGAAGGCATGACCCATGTGCGCACCACCGAGACCCTGACCGACGACGAGGCATCCGCCGTGATCGCGTTGGCCGAGGAGGCCGGCGCCCATGACGGTGTGGCGCCGTTGTCGGAGCAGACGCTGCTGCGGATCCGCCACGGCGCCCGGCCGGGGACCGCGCGGTTCCACCTGGCCGCCGAGCCGCTGCCCTCCGCGGACCCGACGGGGGCCTCCGACGGGGCGCGGACGCGCCTGGTGGGCTTCGCCTTCGCCGCGCGGACCGCGGGCGAGCCCGACTCCGCAGAGCTGGTGGTGGCCCCCGCGTGGCGGCGCCGCGGGCACGGGGCCGCGCTGCTGAGCTCGTTGAGCGGGGACGCTCCGCCGGCGGGGCTGCGCGTGTGGGCGCACGGCCGAAGCGAGGGCGCGGTGGCGCTGGCGCGGTCGGCGGGGTGGACCCAGGTGCGCGGCCTGCTGAAGATGCGGCTGCGGCTGCGCGGCGGCCCCGCCGAGGCGCAGCGGCCCGGCGCGGGCGCGGCGCTGCCCGAGCCGGTGCTGTCCGAGGCCGTCGGGGAGCGGGTGGTGGTCCGCACGTTCCGGCCCGGCGCGGACGAGCAGGCGTGGCTTGCGGCCAACGCCGCCGCGTTCTCCGACCACCCTGAGCAGGGCGGGCTGACGCTGGAGGACCTGCGCGAACGCGAAGGCGAGGACTGGTTCGACCCCGAGGGCTTCTTCGTCGCCGAGGACACCGCCACCGGGGCGATCGCCGGGTTCCACTGGACCAAGGTGCACGCCGACGGCGCCGGGTTGGCCGACGAGCCGGTGGGCGAGGTCTATGTGGTGGGGATCGCGCCGGAGTGGCGGCGTACGGGGCTGGGGCGCGCGCTGACGCTGGTCGGCCTGCGCCATCTGCACGAGCGGGGGCTGCCCTGGGTGCTGCTCTACGTCGACGAGGAGAACCGGGCGGCCGTCCGGCTTTACGAGTCGCTGGGCTTCTCCGTGTGGGACGCCGATGTGATGTACGCCGCACTGTGAGCGGCGGCCCGCCGGCCCCACCGCTCCTACCTGCGAATTCACCCACACAGGGTGATCAGTCACCCATTGGGGGTCACGATTCCTGGTCACACTCGGCGTGTCGGCGTGACATGAGCGTGACCGAGGCGTGGTTCACCTCACATCCATCGAAGAGCCGGTTTCTCTTCCCGCAGTCTCACGCCCCAGTTCACTTTGCGTTCACCCTGCTTGGGAGAACTCGTCACTTCGCGTGCCTACCTTCGCATTCGGCGAGGTCATCGACCGGGCTCGCCCAAAGGTGACGAAGTCCAAAGGAAGGACATCGGGGCTGTGAAGCTCTCCAAGTACAGCCAGTTCGCGGGGATTGCCCTCGCCGGCGCTCTTGCCCTCACCGCCTGCGGCAGCGACCAGGCCGTGTCTCCCGAGAACCAGCAGGCCGCCGGGAACGTCGACTGCGTCGACGGCGGCGGCACGCTCTCCGGGGCGGGCGCCAGCTCCCAGGAGAACGCCATGGCGGCCTGGAAGGCCTCATGGGAGGGCGCCTGCGCGGAGTCCATCGTCCAGTACGACTCGGTCGGCTCCGGTGCCGGCCGCGAGCAGTTCATCAACGGAGCCGTGACCTTCGCCGGCTCCGACGCCGCCCTCGACGAGCAGGAGACGCAGGCCGCCACCGAGCGCTGCAACGGCTCCGAGGTCGTCAACCTCCCCGCCTACATCGCGCCGATCGCCGTCGCGTTCAACCTGGAGGGCATCGACTCCCTCAACCTGTCCCCCGAGGTCATCGCCCAGATCTTCAACCAGGAGATCACCAACTGGAACGACGACGCGATCGCCGAACTCAACCCCGACGCCGACCTCCCCGACCAGAAGATCATCCCGGTCAACCGCGCCGACGAGTCCGGCACGACCGAGAACTTCGTCGCCTACCTCTCCGAGGCCGCCGGCGACGCCTGGCCGCACGAAGTCAGCGGCAACTGGCCGATCGAGCCGGTCGAGGCCGCCCAGGGCTCCAGCGGCGTCGTCCAGGCCGTCGAGAGCGGGCAGGGCACCATCACCTACGTCGACGCCTCCCACGTGGGTGAGCTGGGCACCGCCGCCGTCGGCGTCGGCGACGAGTTCGTCGAGTACAGCCCCGAGGCCGCCGCCGCCATCGTCGACGCCTCCGACCCCCGCGAGGGCAACACCGAGAACGACCACGCGATCGACCTGAACTACACCACCGACGAGTCCGGTGTCTACCCGATCGTGCTGGTCTCCTACGAGATCGCCTGCATGCAGTACCAGGAGCAGAAGGACGCCCAGCTGGTCAAGAGCTTCCTGAACTACGTGGTCAGCGAAGAGGGGCAGCAGGCCGCCGCCAAGGAGGCCGGCTCGGCTCCCATCAGCGACCAGACCCGTGAGGACCTGCTGGGAACCATCGAGCAGATCTCCGCGGGTTCCTGATCACCACATTGACGATGCCGTCCGCCGGGGCGGGGCACGCACCAGGTGCGGGCCCCGCCGTCGGCGGTTTCGGCATGTCCGAGGGTGCGCGCCGCACCGCCGCCCACCGGGCCGGGTGGCCGGGTGGCCGGGTGTCGGACCATGCCGTCACAACAAGCACAATGTCTTGCGGCGCCGCGCACCGTCACCCCATGCCGGCTGCACTGGGCGCACACGGCACGCTCCAATCGCCCGGCGGCGATCCATGACCGAATTCGACCGGAGCCATACATGACAACCACGGACTCGTCTACGACGGCCGAAGTCCCCAAGGGCCGGCGCCGGCTGGGCGATATCGCCTTCGCCAATACCGCCCGCGGGGCGGGCCTGCTGATCCTGGCGATCCTGGCGGGGGTTGCGATCTTCCTGGTCGTGCAGTCCCTCAGCTCGCTCACGGCCAACGAGGCCAACTTCTTCACCAGCACCGAGTGGAGTCCGGAGTCGGGGCCGGGCGACGCCGTGCGGTTCGGCGTCGCCTCGCTGGCCTTCGGCACCGTGCTGGCCGCGGCCATCGCGCTGGTGCTGGCCACTCCCGTCGCCATCGGGATCGCCCTGTTCATCGTCTACTACGCGCCCCGCCGCCTCGCGGCGCTGCTGGGGTACCTGGTGGACCTGCTGGCCGCCATCCCCAGCGTCGTCTACGGCCTGTGGGGCCTGGTCTACCTCGTCGACCAGCTTCAGCCGATCTACCGGTTCCTGGCCGCGTACCTGGGCTGGATCCCGCTGTTCGCCGGCCCCGTCTCCACCACCGGCCGGACGATGCTCAGCGCGGGGATCGTCCTGGCCGTGATGATCCTGCCGATCATCACGGCCATGTCGCGCGACGTGTTCGCCCAGGTGCCCCAGGCCCACCGCGAGGCCGCGCTGGCGCTGGGCGCCACCCGCTGGGAGATGATCCGCACCGCGGTGCTGCCCTTCGGCCGGCCCGGCGTCATCGGCGGCGCCATGCTGGGCATGGGCCGCGCGCTGGGCGAGACGATGGCCGTCGCGATGATCCTCTCCCCCTCCATCGCGATCTCGTTCAACCTGCTGCAGAGCGGCAACCAGACCATCGCCGCGCACATCGCCCTGCAGTACCCGGAGGCGACCGGCACCGGCGTCTCCGCGCTGATCGCCATCGGCCTGGTCCTCTTCGCGATCACCCTGGTCGTGAACATGGCCGCCCGGTTCGTCGTCTCGCGGCGCAAGGAGTTCACCGAATGACCACCACGACCCAGCGCACCGCCTCCGGCAGCTCCGGCGAAGGCCCGCGCACGGAGAACCAGGGCTTCTACACCCGGCAACTGCCGAAGTACTTCCCGGCCGCCCTGCTCGCTATCTGCGCGGTCGTCGTCTCGGCCGTGTTCGCCCTGCTCGGGGCATTCCACCCGGTCCCGGTGGCGGTCGTGGCCGCCCTGCTGTACCTGGTGGCGATCACCGTCTCCTCGGCGGTGATCGAGAACAGCCGCCGCGCCAAGGACCGGCTGGTGACGGGCATCGTCTACTGCTGCTTCGCCATCGCCGTCGTGCCGCTGGTCTCGCTGCTGTCGACCGTCGTGGTCTACGGCCTGGAGCGCTTCAACCTGTACTTCCTGAGCGTCTCGATGAACGGCGTCATCCCCAGCATGGACGCCGGCGGCGTCTACCACGCCATCGTGGGCACGCTGGTCATCACCGGCCTGGCGACGCTGATCTCGGTGCCGATCGGGCTGATGACCGCCATCTACGTGGTCGAGTACGGGCGGGGCCGGCTGAAGCAGGCCATCACCTTCTTCGTCGACGTCATGACGGGCATCCCCTCGATCGTCGCCGGCCTGTTCGTGGTGGCGCTGTGGATGATGGTCTTCGGGCCGGGCCAGACCAACGGCCTGGCGGGCGCGGTCGCCCTGTCGGTGCTGATGATCCCCGTCGTGGTGCGCTCCAGCGAGGAGATGCTGCGGCTGGTGCCCAACGAGCTGCGCGAGGCCTCCTACGCGCTGGGGGTGCCCAAGTGGCTGACCATCGTGAAGGTGGTGCTGCCCACCGCCGTGGCCGGCCTGACGACGGGAATCATCCTCGCGCTGGCCCGTGTTATCGGAGAGACGGCGCCGCTGATCCTCACCGCGGGCATGGCCTCGACACGCATCCAGGCCAACCCGCTGGACGGCGACATGATGACCCTGCCGGTCTTCATCTACCAGCAGGTCGGCAACCTGGGCCTCTCCGCCGAAGCCGGGGCCTACGCGGAGGAGCGGGCGTGGGCCGCGGCCCTGACGCTGATCCTGGTCGTGATGCTGCTGTTCCTCACGGCCCGCCTGGTGTCGCGCTTCTTCTCGCCCAACAGCCGGGGCTGAAGGCCGCACCGACTCCACAGCAGACCAACCTGACTCACCTGAGGACATCAAGTGGCCAAGCGAATCGACGTCTCCGACCTGAACGTCTACTACGGCGACTTCAAGGCGGTCGAGGACGTGACCATGACCATCGAGCCCCGATCGGTAACCGCCTTCATCGGCTCGTCGGGCTGCGGCAAGTCGACGTTCCTGCGCACCCTCAACCGCATGCACGAGGTCACGCCCGGCGCCCGCGTCCAGGGCAAGGTCATGCTGGACAACCTGGACGTCTACGACCCCTCTGTCGACCCGGTGGCCGTCCGGCGCGAGATCGGCATGGTGTTCCAGCGCGCCAACCCGTTCCCCACGATGTCGATCTACGACAACGTGATCGCCGGAGCCAAGCTGAACAACCAGCGGATGAGCAAGCGCCGCGCCGACGAGATCGTCGAGCGGTCCCTGCGCGACGCCAACCTGTGGGAAGAGGTCAAGGACCGGCTGCACAAGCCGGGCGCCGGCCTCTCCGGCGGTCAGCAGCAGCGCCTGTGCATCGCGCGCGCCACGGCGGTGGAGCCCGCGGTGCTGCTCATGGACGAGCCGTGCTCCGCGCTGGACCCCATCTCCACGCTGGCGATCGAGGACCTGATCGCCAAGCTCAAGGAGAACTACACCATCGTGATCGTCACCCACAACATGCAGCAGGCGGCCCGCGTCAGCGACCGCACCGCCTTCTTCAACCTGGCGGGCACCGGCCAGCCGGGGCGGCTGATCGAGATGGGCGACACCAACAAGATCTTCACCAAGCCCGACCAGAAGGAGACGGAGAACTACATCACCGGCCGGTTCGGCTAGCAGGCGGTCGACGGGGCTGTTCGCGGCTCCGGTCGAAGAAGATCCGGTCGGCGGGCGCCGGCGGAGCGGGGCTCCGCCGGCGCTCGTGTCTCCCGCGGGCCTCCGGGGTGCGGCGCCTAGGCATGTTCAAGAACGGCGGGGACGCCGTTCCCCAGGAACCCACCGGGCACCACCCCGGGCGGCCACCACCGGGGCTGCGGCAATGGGCGCGTCTCGCGCAGCGCGGTCGCAGCTTGCCGCCGAGCGCATGCTGCACCTGCCAGGCGGAGCCGCACCACCCGTGGCGGGCCTCCGGCGCAAACGTACACCGTGCACTCGGCGGCAAGCCGGCGCAGAACAAGTACGTGGCGCGAAGCGCCTCCGTTAGGGGCGGCGGCGGGTGACGGGTGGGATTCGCGCAATCCAGCCCCATTGCCGCAACCCCTGTGTTCTGTGGTGACCGACTTCCTGACACGACGCAGACGCGCCCCATCATGCCCGCTGCCGGTCAGTTCGGCAGGGCCGTGCCGATGAGGACGTAGGCCGCGCAGGCGATGAGGGCCGCGCCGGGCACCGTGGCCAGCCAGACGGCCACGATGTTGCCTGCCACGCCCCAGCGCACGGCCGAGAGGCGGCGGGTGGCGCCCACGCCCACGATCGCCGAGGTGATCATGTGGGTGTTGGAGATGGGCACGTGCCAGATGAACGAGGTCGCGTAGGAGACCGCCGCCACGGTGCTCTCCGCGGCGAAGCCCCGGGGCGCGTCCAGCTGGATCACCCGCCGGCCCAGGGTCCGCATGATGCGCCAGCCCCCGGTCAGCGTCCCCAGCGCCATGGCGAGGGCGGCGGCGCAGACCGTCCACAGCGGGACGTCGTAGGTGCTCTGGTAGCCGGTGGCGACCAGGGCGAGCACCACGATCCCCATGGTCTTCTGCGCGTCCTGCAGCCCGTGGCCCAGCGCCATGGCGGCCGCGGACGCGCTCTGGGCGATCTTGAATCCGCGGGTCATCCGCCGCACGTTGGCCCGGCGGAAGGCCCACATGATCGCCACCATCGCCAGGAAGCCGAGCAGCCCGCCGATCACCGGGGAGAGCACCATGGGCAGGGCGACGTCCGTACCCACTCCGCGCCACTGCACGGTGGTCGTCGAGGCAAGAGCCGCGCCGATCATCCCGCCGATGAGCGCGTGGGAGGACGAGGAGGGCATGCCCGCGTACCACGTGGCCACGTTCCACACGATCGCGCCGATCAGCGCCGCCAGCAGCACCGCCACCCCGCCGGGGCCCTCCGGGGGGTTGATGATGTCGCGGCTGATGGTGCGGGCGACGCCCTCCCCGAGGAAGGCGCCGATCACGTTCATGCAGGCGGCCATGATCACCGCGGCGCGCGGCCCCAGCGCCCGCGTCGAGACGGCGGTGGCCAGGGAGTTGGGGGCGTCGTGGAAGCCGTTGGTATAGGCGAAGACCAGCGCGGTGACGACTACCGCGATCAGCGGAGCGGTTTCGAGGGGCACGTCGCAGCCAAGAGTCGGGGGAGGGAGGTGTCAGGATTCCTTCACCGCGATGCTCTCGACCGTGTTGGCGACGTGTTCGAAGGCATCGGCGGCGGCCTCCAGCTCCTCGATGACGTCCTTGAGCTTGAGCACGGTGAGGGCGTCGTAATCTCCGCTGAACAGTTTGGCGAGCAGGCGGCGGTAGATCTGGTCGGCCTGGTTCTCCAGCTGGTTGATCTCGATCCAGTAGCGGGTGAGGTCCTTCATGGAGCGCAGCCGGGGCATGGCCTCGGCGGTCAGCTCGGCCGCGCGCTCCAGCACCTCGATCTGGTCGATGATGCCCTTGGGGAGGCGGTCCAGGCTGTAGAGGCCGACCAGGTCGACCGCGGCCTCCATGGAGTCCATGACGTCGTCGAGCGAGGACGCCAGGCGGTAGATGTCCTCGCGGTCGAAGGGGGTCACGAAGCTCTCGTTGAGTCTCCGCATGATCGCGTGGGTCCGCTCGTCGCCGGCGTGCTCGCAGGCGCGCATCTTCTCGGCGATGGCATCGCGGTCCGCGCCCTCGCTGATGAGCTCAACCAGCAGGCGCGCGGCGATGACGAGGTTGTTCGCGGAGTCGGCGAACATCTCGAAGTAGCTGTCATCACGCGGGGTCAGGCGCAGACGCACATCAATCTCCCGAAGTGCGGTGATCGTCCTCAGGGATGCTATGGGCACTAATCCGGCAAAAAGGTCACAACCGCACGACAGGCGTGACCGCGCGGCGCCCCCGCACCGAGTCCCGGGGGCGTCCCCTCCCTTGTTCTGTTGAACCGCATCAGCGGCTGCGAAAGCCGACGTAGTGGAGCATTCATCCTATCCATCCCGCCCCGGCGCACGGCTTGGCGCCGGCTGCGGCCCGGCGGCGGACCCTTGGGGAGCGAACTTCGCGAACGGGATGCGAATCACATCGGGGCGATCTCTCACCCCGCTGCCGTACCCCCGCGTCACCGCGCCGGAACGGCGTGTTCACATCCAGGTCGACGTGTCTTCCCCCGACCGACAGTTTCCCCGGGTCCGCGGGTTTCGGCAAGCTTTCGCCCGCAATGCCCGCCGCCGCAGCCGGTTCCGCGCGTCGGGGGGCGGCCCGGAGCGGGCGGCGCGCGGCGGTGCCTATCCTCGGACGCATGCCGACCAAGCCCACCGCCGCTCAGCGGCGCCGCGCCGCGCTGCGCGCGGGACTCGACGCCCAGCTCGCCGCGCTGGGCGAGGCGCCCTACTCCGGCCCCGACCGCCCCGCCCTTCTCCTGCGCGCCTGCGCCGAGGCGGTGCTGCGCGCCCGCGACAGCGGCGCGGCCCCCGAACGCGCCGCGGTGAAGGCGGCGGTGCGTGGCACGCTGGCCGAACTCGCCGAGCGCGCGCCCGGGCACAGCCTGGAGGTGCGGGTGCCGCCCTACGGCGCCGTGCAGGTTGTCGAAGGCCCGCGGCACACCCGCGGCACACCGCCCGGGGTCGTCGAGACCGACCCGCTGACCTGGCTCGCCCTGGCCCTGGGCACGGTCTCCTGGCGCGAGGCCGTGGACGCCCACGCGGTGAGCGCCAGCGGCGCCCGCGCCGACCTCTCGGCGCTGCTGCCGCTGTGGCCGGAGGGCGGTGGACACTCCTCGGTGGGTCAGCGACTAAGCTGAAACCGTGGCGCAACCCGACGGCCGACTTTCCACGGACCTCGACCCGCACGAGCGCGCACCGCAGGACGCCTGCGGGGTGTTCGGGGTCTGGGCTCCCGGCGAAGAAGTCAGCAAGCTCACCTATTTCGGCCTCTACGCATTGCAGCACCGCGGCCAGGAGTCCGCGGGCATCGCGCTCAGCGACGGCGAGCGCATCGTGGTCTACAAGGACATGGGGCTCGTCTCCCAGGTCTTCAACGAGGCCACCCTGGACTCCCTGCAAGGGCACCTGGCCATCGGACACTGCCGCTACTCCACCACCGGCTCACCGGTGTGGGAGAACGCGCAGCCGACCTTCTACACCGCACGCGCGGGCGGCCTGGCGCTGGGGCACAACGGCAACCTGATCAATACCCCCGAGCTCGCGGCGATGCTGCCCGACGACCGCCGCGGGGCCACCACCGACACCGAGGTGCTCACCGGCCTGCTCGCCGACAACCCCGATCGCAGCACCGAGGAGGCGGCCCTGGAGCTGCTGCCCAAGGTGCAGGGCGCCTTCTCGCTCGCCTTCATGGACGAGACCACCCTTTATGCCGCCCGCGACCCCCAGGGCATCCGCCCGTTCGTGCTGGGCCGGCTGGAGAACGGCTGGGCGGTGGCCAGCGAGACCGCCGCGCTGGACATCGTCGGGGCCACCTACGAGCGCGAGATCGAGCCCGGCGAGCTGATCACCGTCGACGAGCGCGGCGTGCGCTCGCAGCGGTTCGCCCCGGCCGCGCCCAAGGGCTGCCTGTTCGAGTACGTCTACCTCGCCCGGCCCGACACCACCATCGCCGGGCGCAACGTCAACTCCAGCCGCGTGGAGGTGGGCCGCCGCCTGGCCAAGCAGCATCCGGCCGAGGCCGACCTGGTGATCCCGGTCCCCGAGTCGGGCACGCCCGCGGCGGTGGGCTATGCCGACGGCAGCGGCATCCCCTTCGCCCAGGGCCTGGTGAAGAACTCCTACGTGGGCCGCACGTTCATCCAGCCCAGTCAGACCCTGCGCCAGCTGGGCATCCGGCTCAAGCTCAACCCGCTGCGCGAGGTCATCGAAGGCCGCCGCCTGGTGGTGGTCGACGACTCCATCGTCCGCGGCAACACCCAGCGGGCGCTGGTGCGCATGCTGCGGGAGGCCGGAGCCGCCGAGGTGCACGTGCGCATCTCCAGCCCGCCGGTGATGTGGCCCTGCTACTACGGCGTCGACTTCGCCACCAAGGCCGAGCTGGTCGCGGGCAACCTCTCCACCGAGGAGATCCGCGCCTCCATCGGAGCCGACTCGCTGGCCTTCATCGATCTGGAGGAGCTCGTTCAGGCGACCGAGGTGCCCAAGGAGCGGCTGTGCCGCGCCTGCTTCGACGGCGTCTACCCCATCGAGGTCGACGAGGCCGCCCGCGGCAAGTACCTGCTGGAGAAGTCCTGCGGCAACGCCGCCGAGCGGCCGCTGGCGCGCGGTCGGCGCTGACCGCGCCGACTCGGGGCCGCCCGGTCGGCGGCCCGAGTGCTCCGCCGCCCACACGAGTGCAACGAGCTGAGAGGTATCGCGTGGCAGAGGGTGCCAACACCACGCCGGCTTATGCGGCCGCCGGCGTCGACATCGAAGCCGGCGACCGCGCGGTCGCGCTGATGAAGGAGCACGTCGCGCGCACCCGCCGCCCGGAGCAGGTCGCCGATCCCAGCGGCTTCGCCGGGCTGTTCCGCCTCGACACCGCCAAGTACCGCGCGCCCCTGCTGGCCACCTCGACCGACGGCGTGGGCACCAAGGCGCTCATCGCCCAGCGCTGCGACCGCCACGACACCATCGGCCTGGACCTGGTGGGCATGGTCGTCGACGACCTGGTGGTATGCGGGGCCGAGCCGCTGTTCATGACCGACTACATCGCCTGCGGGAAGGTGGTGCCCGAGCGCATCGCCGAACTCGTGGCGGGCATCGCCGAGGGCTGCCGCCAGGCGGGATGCGCGCTCATCGGCGGCGAGACCGCCGAGCACCCGGGGGCCATGCGGCCCGACGAGTACGATCTGGCCGGCGCCGGGACCGGGATCGTGGAGGAGGACGCGGTGCTGGGACCGCAGCGGGTCCGCGAGGGCGACGCGGTCATCGCGATGGCCTCCTCGGGCCTGCACTCCAACGGGTACTCGCTGGTGCGCCGGGTCGTCGACGAGGCGGGGCTGCGCCTGGACGCCCGCGTCGCCGAGTTCGGCGCCGAACTCGGCGAGGAGCTGCTGACGCCCACCCGGATCTACGCAGGTGACTGCCTGGCCCTGGCCGAGGCCGCCGAGGTGCACGCCTTCGCCCACATCACCGGCGGCGGGCTGGCCGCCAACCTGGCGCGGTCGGTGCCCGAGGGGCTCGACGCCGTCGTCGACCGCGCGACCTGGACCCCGCCGGCGGTGTTCTCGTTCGTCTCCGAGCGCGGATCACTCGCGCAGGCCGACATGGAGGCCGCGTTCAACATGGGGGTCGGCATGGCGGCCGTCGTGCCCGCCGAATCGGCGCAGCGGGCGCTCGACCTGCTGGAGGAGCGCGGCGTGCCCGCCTGGCGCGCGGGCTCGATCGAGGCCGGAAGCGGAACGGCGCGGTTGGAGGGCGCCTATGCCTGAGGGGGAGCGGCGGAGGCGGACCGAGGCGCAAAACGTAGCCGGTCCGCGCCACCGCGGCGGCGCGAACCGGCTACGTCTATAAGCACTGCAAGCACAGTATGCGTATCAGCGGGCTCAGCAGACCCGGTCATGCGGATGTCGCAGGTTCCCGATGCGACGGATCAGCGCAGGCTGTCCGAGCGGTCGGACTCCTCCGCCGGTTTGTCGCCGCTGGGATACTCCTCGGCGAGGTCCGCATAACGGTCGACCAGGTCGTCGTAAGGGTCTTCGTAGGACTGGTCCGGCGATTTCGCCGCTGCCCCGTCATCCTCAGCGACACCCAGCTCTGCCCGCAGCTGTTCGAGGTCGGTGTGGCCGGAGTTGTACTTCAGCCTCCGAGCGACCTTTTGCTGCTTGGCCTTGGCTCGGCCGCGCCCCATGGCTCGACCCCCTCAACGATTGGGTTCGGACAAACCCCAGATCACTAGCAAAACCGCAATGCCGGGCTGACGGCCGTCACCGCACTGACGACAGGCGCCAGCTTACGTACGGATACAACCGTACCCGCTTTGGGCCCTACCTGCCTACGCCGCCCATGCCTAACGAGCCGCGCGAGGCGAGCGGTCGGCGGGTCCGGCTGCCCGGGCGTGTCCGCCCGTGCCGCCGCTGTGACGGCTGCCCAGGAGCGCCGGGGTCCAACCGTGCCCGGAGCCTGCGCCCTCACCGGTGCCAACGCCTCCGCGCGCGAGGGTTGTTCCCGGTTCGCGCCGCGACATGCCGCCTACCTGGATCTGTGCCACGATGCCTGCGTGCTGCCCTACACCGCCTATCTCCGCGTCTACCAGCCCCTCATCGCGTTCTCCAACCGCGAGAAGGCCTACTGGAGGGCCTACGCCGCGTCGTCGCGGAGGCCCCGGCGCAGCGGGGCGGTTGCGGCCGAGCACAGCGAGAGCCTGCGCCGCCTGGTGGCCACCCCGCCCATCCCGGTCCCCGAACGCGAGAGCGGCGACGCCTATGTGCGGCGGCTGGACGGAGAGGTCTACATCTGCCCGTGGCAGACGCGGTTGCGGTCGTGGCTGGGGCTGCGGGACTTCCGCGCCGAAACCCCGGCGCGGCTGAGCCCCGCCTTCATGCCCGAACCTGTCGCGGCGTCCGCTGAGGAGCGCTTCGAGCAGTGGCGCGAACGCGGCGAACCCACCCGCACCCAGATCCTCACCAGCACCTGGACCGTGCCGATGTCCTGGTTCGCTCCTTTCGACCCCGAGGAGCGCTGCCTGGTGCTGGGCGGCGCGGAGCAGCCGGCCGACGCGGCCGAGGCGGCGGCCGAGCAGGGCGCCACGCGCGCCCGCCATCCGGCCGGCGGGCAGGGCGCCGCGCCGCGGACCCTGCTCTATGTCGCGCGGATGCCCGAGGCCCGGCGCCGGCTGGAGCGCGCCATCGCCGTCCTGCGCGAGCACGTCGGGGAGAGCTCCGCGCTGTCGGCGGCCGAGCGGCTGGAGGACTGGCTCCTGGGGGTGGCCCACCCCCGCGCGCTGCTGGAGCTGGACTACGGCGGACTCGTGCACCTGGTGGGCGACGAGGAGCTGCGGCGGGACCAGTCGGTCGCCGAGGTGGCCGCGGCGCTCAGCGGCCTGGAAACCGGCCAGGAGGAGCTCGCGGCGGCCATGTACCAGCGGGTGACTCAGCGGTGGAAGGAGATCCAGGCCCTGCAGCACGCCAACTGAGGGTCACGGGCCGGTCGGCGCCGGTCACGTCGCTCACGCGCGCCTCAGGGGCCCGCCGCCACGCCGGGCGCCAACCTGGCGGCCAGGTTTCTCACCCAGTGCGGTCGGTCTATCGCTTTCTGACAGGCGGATATGTCAGGACGAGGTTCACAGTCGACATCAACATTGACGAAACTGGGCATACCAGTGCATAGAGATCGACATAGACTGTGTCGAGCCGGTCACACACTGCACTCTGCGTAACCGGAAACCCGGGGCACACCGAGGATGTACGTGACAGGGGAGAGCCGTCGATGAGAGAAGACACGTACCTCGACTGCGCCGCCCGCACCCGTGAAAGACCTGGCCACGACCGGGGCGCCGACACCTGCCAGGCGCCGCGCTGCGGGTTTCAGTCCGACCCTCTGTAGCACTTCCGGTTCACCGGATCGAGAAAAACAGGGCCGGAGAACGAAGTTTTGACCGAATACGCCACATGCCACTAAACGTGTCGCTAGAATCACTCAGCGTGACGCGGCCCATGGGCGGCTTTGGGACCTCCCATCCGACAAAGTCGCGGTAAGTGGTCGCGTAATCACCTCGGGTGATGCCAATATAGACCTACGAGGGCAATATTGGACATCCGGGCCAAGTGCCAGGATAAGGCTCAGGATCGGCACACAGATCCAGGAGGAGAGGCCGTACACATGTCAACTCGCACGCCCGAGGCGGAGCCCCTGTTGACCCCTGCCGAGGTCGCCACCATGTTCCGCGTGGACCCCAAGACCGTCACACGCTGGGCGAAGGCGGGCAAGCTGACCTCGATTCGGACCCTGGGTGGCCACCGCCGCTACCGCGAGACCGAGGTCCGCGCTCTGCTGGCCGGCATCCCCAACCAGCGCACGGAGTGATCTCCCCCGGCTTGTGCCGTATCCGGGGGGATCGACCGGGGGGCTCAGCGCTCCTCGGAGACTGAGGGCGGGCCGCTGCGCGGCCCGCCCTTCGCATGCGCGGTGCACGCTCGGGCCCGCACGTCGCCCGCGTCGTCCCCGCTGTTCAGGGGTGGGGGAGCTTTGCCGCCGCACTGGAGCTGTCGGTATGTTCTCGGATGAACCGGAGGTCGCCGATCCGCGCCGCCGCACCGTCGCGAAGGCGCGGCGGCGGCGTTCCGAGCCATGAGGGGGGCGGAGGGAGTGAAGGACATGCGCGCCCGCCCCACCGGATTCCACGACGTACGCGAGACCAACCTGGGCGTGGTACTGCGCGCCGTGCGTACGCTGGCCCCCTGCTCGCGGGCCGCCGTGGCCGCCGCGACGGGGTTGAACAAGACCACCGTCTCCAGCCTCGTCGCCGACCTCATCGCCCGCGGCCTGCTGCGCGAGACCGGCGAGTCCGCCGAGCGCCGGGTCGGCCGCCCGGGCGTGATGCTCGCGCTCGACGACCTGACGATCGCCGCGATCGGCGTCGAGGTGAACGTCGACTACCTGTCCGTGGTCGCCGTGGACCTGCTCGAACGCGACCTGGTGACCCGGCACATCGCCTTCGACGCCCGCTCGGCCGGTCCCGACGCCTGCGCGCGCCGCATCGCGGCGGCGGTGGAGTCGGTGGCGGCCGACCCCGCTCTGCGCCGCCGCAGCCTCATCGGACTGAGCGTGGCGGTGCCCGGCCTGGTCGACTCCCCCGCCGGCGTCGTCACCCGCGCACCCAACCTCGCCTGGCGCGGCACCCCGCTGCGCGCCCGCCTGGAGGAGCTGCTGGAGCGAGGCGGCCTGGCGCCCCTGCCGGTCCTGGTCGACAACGACGCCAACCTCGGCGCGGTCGCCGAGTACCGCGGCGGCCACCTCGCCAGCACCGGCGACCTCGTCTACATCACCGGCGAGGTGGGCATCGGGGCGGGCGTGCTGATGAACGGCGAACTGCTGCGCGGCTCGGCCGGGTTCGCCGGCGAGATCGGGCACGTGCGCATGGTCGAGGACGGCCCCGAGTGCGGTTGCGGTCGGCACGGCTGCCTGGAGGCGCTGGCCGGAATCGAGGCGATCCTGCGCGCGGCGCTGCCCGACCGCTTCCCCGGCAGCGCGCTCACCCGCGCCGACCTAGCCGACCTGGTCGACACCGCGGTCGAGCGTGCCGACAGCGGGGATCCCGTCGCCGTGGACGCCCTGGAGACCGCGGGCGCCTGGCTGGGGCGCGGCGCGGCGACCCTGGTCAATCTGGTCAACCCGGGTGCCGTGGTGCTGGGCGGCTACTTCGTCCCGCTGGCGCCCTGGCTGCTGCCCTCCTGCCGCGCCGCGGTGCGCGAACTGGCGTTCGCGCCGGAGGCGGGCGGGTGCCTGGTCGAGACCTCGGCGCTGGGCCTGAGCGCGGCCGCGCGGGGCGGCGCGGTGGCGATGGTCGACGCCATGGAGAGCGGGCGGCTGCCGCTGCCCCCGCCGCGAGCGGGCGGTGTCGCGGCGGCCGACGAGGGAGCCTCCTGACCGGTGGCGCACCGGCACGGGTCGGGGTCCCGGTCCGGCCCGGCGTCGCGGTGGACGACGCCGCCTCCGTTCGTGGCCCCACCGGTACCGGTCGCCGTTGACGCGGATCCAGGCGGAACCCGGCGCGGGTAGGCGGGTCAGTCGACGACGCGCCCCTGGACGTAGCCGTCGCTCCCCTCCCACTGCAGGAAGCGCTCGGACTCGCTCATCAGGCTCGTGGCCAGCCACACCGCCACACCGACGTCGTCGGCCAGACCCAGCACCGGCACGAACAGCTCGGGCACCAGATCGATCGGAGAGGCGACGTAGGCGATCCCCAGCAGGAACATCAGCAACCGGGGAACCGTCAGTCCGTCGTAGCGCCCGCGCAGGCGCGACCACAGCATGCGCGGAAGCGCGGCGGCGCGTTCGGCCAGTCCGGGAGTGCCCGGCCGCGCGCTGGTCTGCACGGCCTGCCAAGCCGCGACCCCGGCGGCGGCGCGATTGCTCTTGCGCATTGACTTCACCTCGGCTCGGTGCGGCGGCGGCGATCCGGGCACGCTGGCCCGACCGCCGCCCTACTCACGATATGACGCGTCCGGGGGCGGAAAAAGTTCCACGGAGCGGCTAGGTTGGTCAGCGCTCCCACCCCCGACGCAAGGACGCCTCGGACCATCATGCGCACGAGAACCGCAGCAGCAGGGACGATGCCGCGAATCGCGCCCCTTGTGGCGGCGGCCGTCCTGGCTCTGCCCGCCTGCTCGGCGGTCGCAGGGGGCGGCCCGCCCGACCCTTCCGCCGCCCCGCCGCCCTCCGCCGACGCATCGGCGCCCGCGGCGCCCGGCGAGGGGGGCTCCGGCGACGGGACGGGGGAGACCGCCGCGCCGGAGGGTCCGCTGGCGGGCACGACCGTCGTCATCGACCCGGGCCACAACGGCGGCAACGAGGACGCCCCCGACCGGATCGGAGAACTCGTCGAGGCCGGGCACGGGCGCAAGGCCTGCGACACCGTCGGCGCCGAGACCGACGCGGGGTACCCCGAGCACGCCTTCAACTGGGACCTGTCGCGGCGGCTACGCGATCACCTGGAGGAGCAGGGCGCCGAGGTGGTCCTCACCCGCGAGAGCGACGAAGGCGTCGGCCCCTGCATCACCGAGCGCGCCCAGATCGGCAACGAGGCCCGCGCCGACGCGGCGATCTCGGTCCACGCCGACGGGGGCCCGTCGAGCGGCCGGGGCTTCCACGTCATCGCACCGGGCGTGCTGGAGGGCTACACCGACGACATCGCCGAGCGCTCCTACCAGTTGGCGCTGCACCTGCGGGAGGGTTTCGAGGAGGGCACCGGCCAGCCGCGGGCCGACTACATCGCCGAGGACGGCCTGGACAAGCGCACCGACCTGGGCGGGCTGAACCTTTCCGACGTGCCGAAGGTGTTCCTGGAGGCCGGCAACATGAGCAACAGCGAGGACGCCGCCAGGATGGCCGACGCCGAGTGGCGGGAGAAGGCCGCGGAGGCCGTCGCCGCCGGTATCAGCGGCTACCTCCAGGAGCAGCAGGACGGCGCGGCCGGCCAGGCCGACGCGGGGTGAGGCGGGGCGACGCGGGCGCGGCGCCGCGCAGTCGGCCCGGACACCGCGCGGTGCGAACCGGGGGCCCGAGGAGGCCGCCTCCCGCCGCGGGCGGCTCCCGCTGCGGCCCGCACCCGCTGACCGGTTCCGGACACCCGGCCTGTCCAGCGGGAACGCCCGCCGGGGCGCGATGGCCGCATGCGGCGGGGAAGCGGAAGCGCCCGCAGTGCCCGATAATTGCGCAATGACTGATTCATCCCCCGATTCCCCTCCCGCAGCACCGGACACCCCCGACGCGGTCGACGGCCCCTTGGACTTCGACGTGGTCCTGCGCGGCTACGACCGCGCCCAGGTCCAGGCCCTGCTGGAGACGATGCAGCGGAGCATCGCGGCTCCGGGGACGCCGGGCGCCCTCAGTCCCGCGGAGGCCCGCGACCGCGCCGAGTTCGACGTGGTCCTGCGCGGCTACGACCGCGCCCAGGTCCGGGCGGCCTACGACCGGCTGCTGGAGCGCCTGTCCGCGGCCTGGGCCGAGGGCGGGGCCCAGCAGTGGGCAGACCCCCGGACGTGGGAGTTCGAGTTCGACCGGGCCGCACGCGGCTACGACCCCCGCGCCGCCACTGAGCTGGTCGACTCCGGCCTCGCCGCACTCCGGGAAGCACTCAGCGGAGGCACGGACGACTCGGCCGCGCGCACCGCGGCGGAGGCCCTCCGCCGCGGCCGCGCCGCCCTGCCCAAGACGTTCCGCGGCTACAACACCGGCCAAGTGGACTTCGCCGTCGACACCCTCTGCGCCGAACTGGAGCGGGCTGAACCAGCGGAGGGCCAGGGTCGCGTTTAAGAACGGCGGGGGCTGGGGGCGCCGCTTTCCGGAACCCACCGGGTACCGACGGGGGCGGCCGCCATCGGGGTTGCGGCAATAGGTGCGCCTCGCGTAGCGCGATACGCCCGCCCGTCAGCCCGCCACCACCCCAACGGAGACGCTGCGCGCCATGTGCTTCCTTGCCGCCGAGCGCACGCTGCACCTGCCGGGCGGAGCCGCACCACCGGTGGCGGACCTCCGGCGCGAAAGTGCACCGCCGCTCGGCGGCAAGCTGGCGCGCAGCGCTTCGCGCATCACAGCCCCATTGCCGCAACCTCCTGTGGTGACCGACTCCCTAAACAGGACGTAGGCCGCGTCTAAGAACGACGGGGGCGCCGATTGCCAGGAACCCCCCGGGCACCACCTGGGGCGGCCACCATCAAGGTTGCGGCAATGGGCGCGCCTCGCCTAGCGCGGCCCGCCCGTCAGCCCGCCACCACCCCAACGGAGACGCTTCGCGTCACGTGTTTCCTTGCCGCCGAGCGCACGCTGAGCTTGGCGGGTGGAGCCGTGCCATGGGTGGCGGACCTCCGGCACGAAAGTGCACCGCCGCTCAGCGGCAAGCTGGCGCGCAGCGCTTCGCGCATCACAGCCCCATTGCCGCAACCTCCTGTGGTGACCGACTCCCTAAACAGGACGTAGGCCGCGTCTAAGAACGACGGGGGCGCCGCTTGCCAGGAACCCCCCGGGCACCACCTGGGGCGGCCACCATCAAGGTTGCGGCAATGGGCGCGCCTCGCGTAGCGCGGTCGCAGCTTGCCGCCGAGCGCACGCTGAGCTTGGCGGGTGGAGCTGTGCCATGGGTGGCGGTCCTCCGGCGCAAAGGTGCGCCGTGCGCTCGGCGGCAAGCCGGCGCAGAACAAGTACGTGGCGCGAAGCGCCTCCGTTAGGGGCGGCGGCGGGTGACGGGTGGGAGTCGCGCAATCCAGCCCCATTGCCGCAACCTCCTGTGGTGACCGACTCCCTAAACAGGACGCAGCTCCTGTCCGAGCCGGGTCCCTGCTTGCGGCAGAGCTACGTACCCCTACGGGCGGGGACGCGGTCGAACGGCCGCGAACGTGCGGAAGCCGCGCGCGGGGGCCACCCTGTCGCCTCCCCGCAGGCGTGGCACAGGCGCTCGATGCGCCCCGCGCTCATCGGGCGCCCTCGGCCGGCGTCCGCCCTGCCCGCTCGGGACGGTGGAGACACGCCGGACGCTTTCGGCCGGACCCGGCCGACGGGATGCGGATTCCGTGGAGTACGGCGGTTCACCCCCCGCCCGGGCGTGCCCGCGTCGTCTCCGGGAGGCGGCCCCGGCCGCGGACCGACCGGTCGGCCGACTGCCGCGCGGCTGCGCGCCCCGCCGGCCGTGCGGCCACCGGCCTCCGGCCGTCCACCGCGGTGACCTGCGGCGCGCCGACATGCGGCGCCACGACCCGGGCGCCGGTGCCCTTACGGAGGACCGCTTTGTCAAGGCATGGCGCACCGGATCTGTTACCGGCGGATACAGGCGGGGAGCCTTTACCCACGTCCGGGCGCGGAATCGGCACAATGTACCCATGCCTCTGACACCGGCCGACATCCGCAACAAGCAGTTCAACACGGTCCGCTTGCGCCCGGGCTACAACGAGGAAGACGTCGACACGCTGCTCGATCGGGTCGAGGCCACGATCGCCGGCCTCCAGGGCGGTCCTCGCAGCGGGCGGCCGATCACCGCCGAGGAGGTGGAGGGCGCCAAGTTCCGGACCACGCGGCTGAGTCCGGGATACGACGAGGAGGAGGTCGACAACTTCCTCGACGTCATCGCCGCCGACCTGCGCTCGCACGGCCTGGCCCGCCCTTCCGAGGCCGCCTGGCCCCCTCCCGCCCGCCCCTACGGCGCGCAGCCGCCGCCCGGTCCGCCCGGCAACTACGGGCCGCCGGACCCGTACGGTCCGGTGGCTCCCGGACCTCCCATGCCGCCGCCGTCCCAGCCGCCCACGGGGCCGCCGCCCTCGGCGCAGGGCGGGCGCCCGCCGCTGCGCCCGGAGGACATCCGCAACCAGCAGTTCTCCACCACCCGGCTCACCACCGGATACAACGAGGAGGAGGTCGACGCGTTCCTCGACAGCGCCGAGGCCACGCTGGAGGCCCTGATGCACGGCCGCCGCGAGAACGCGCCGCTTACCGCGGCCGCGGTCGACCGCGTCAAGTTCTCCACCACCCGGGCGCGCCCCGGTTACGACCCGGCCCAGGTCGACGCGTTCCTGGACTTCCTCGCCCAGGAGTTCCGGTACTACGAAGGCGCGCAATGATCCGGGCCAGGGCACGGGAGCGCGGCGGCGGAGACGGCACCGCCGCGCTCCCGCGCTCTGGCCCCGCCGACTGCCCGCTCCGCCGGTCCGCCGAATCGGTCGCGCCGAAAAGATCCACCCTCCGGACACGCCCAAATCTCCGCGACTTCCATCCGATACAGAAAGTAATATGCGATAACTTGACGCGCACACGCGTGTCGCGGCCTGCACGGCAGTACGGAGGAGGGCAGCACCATGACGCACACCGCGGCCTCCGACGGCGGTCCGCACCGCCTGCAGCCGCTACGTTCCGCCGCGCGGCCGCGGACGCCGCACACCGCGGCGGCCCGGGCCGCGGCCGCGCTTCCCCGCCGCGAGCCGCAGTTGCGCCCGGCGAGGGTCGGCACCGGCTCCGTTCGGGCGCCGGCTGATCCGGGGGCCCGGGTCGGCGGAGCCGCCCTGACCGAGTTCGCGCCCGTGGCGCGGCACCCCTGGGAGTGGCCGCTGGCAGCGGCCGCCGCCGCGGTGACCGCCTGCCTGCTCGCCGCGGTCATCCACACATTGTTGACGGGCGAGGGGGCCGCGGTGTGGGCGGCGGGACTCGTGCTGGCCGGCGTCCCGGCCGGCTGCTGGGCGGAGGGCGGGCTGCAGCACGCGAAGCAGCGGGCGCAGTCGGTCCGGATCTCGCCGACGCAGTTCCCCGAAGCCCACCACGCCATCCGCCGCCTGAGCGCTCAGATGGGCCTGGCCTGCGCTCCCGACGCCTACGTGCATCCGGCCGCGGACCGCCCGCGGAGCTGGGCCGCGGGACACGGCCGACGCGGCTACGTCGTCGTCTCCGGCGACCTGTTCGACAGCGGCGGCCGCCTGCGCGACCCCGATGCTCTGCGCTTCGTCGTCGCCCATCAGCTCGGCCACATCGCCGCCGGCCACACCGCCCTCTGGCTGCGCGCGGCGACGGCGGCGGGCCGGGCGGTGCCCGTGCTGGGAGCCTCGCTGTCGCGGGCGATGGAGTACACCGCCGACAACCACGCGCACGCCCACTGCCCCGAGGGGGTGCACGCGATCCGCATGCTCGCCGGAGGGGCGCACCTGTACGCGCAGGTGAACATGAGCGAGATGGCCGAGCGGGCGCGCACCGACAGAGGTCCGTTCCTGCTCCTGTACAACCTGCTCTCCAGCCGGCCCGCCAACACCAAGCGCATGGCGGCCCTGCGCGACAGGACACGCCCGGGCCGGGTGTTCCTCTAAGCCGGCCCGTCGGCGCCGCCCGGGCCGCGGGAGCACGGGGCCGGTGAGCCTCGCGGCCTAATCGGCGGACTCGACCGGGCTCAGACCGGCCAGGAACAGGTCGGCGAAGTAGGCGCCCACCTCGCCGCCGGTGAGCGCGCCTCCGGTGCGGTACCAGGTGCTGAGGTGGTGCACGGCGCCGAAGTACTGGGTGACGGCGATGTCGGCAGGCACGTCGGCACGGAAGACGCCCTGGCGCTGGCCCTCCTCGACCATGGCGCGGAACCGCTCGTGGTACTGGCGGCGCTCCTTGCGCACGGCGATCTGCCGGTCGGCGGAGAGCATGTGCAGCGACCGGAAGAAGATCCGGGTGTCGTCGAGGTTGTCCACAGTGGTGTGCACGACGTCGATCGCGGCCTGGCGCAGCCGCTCGCGCACCGGCCCCTCAGCGCCGGCGAACCCGTTCAGCCGCTCCATCTGCATGGCGAGCACGCGCTGGTAGATGGCGTAGAGCAGATCGTCCTTGGAGGCGAAGTAGTGGTACATCGCCCCCTTGGTCACCCCGGCGGCGGAGACCAGCTCCTGCACCGATGTGCGTTCGAAGCCCTGCTCGGCGAAGAGCCGGGTGGCCGCCGACAGCAGCCGGTCGGGGACCGCCGTGCCGCGGTCGGGGGCGGTCGCCGACCGCTTGCGGCCGTCCGTGTTCTGCATGCGTCTTCCCGTCTTCCGGTCTGCCGCGTCGTGGAGCCGGTTCCAGCATAGACATACCATCCGGTCGGTCGCCGGGCGCCCGAGTGCACGGGGCGGCCCGCCCGCAGCGCGACACGCCGAGAACACGCGGTCGACCGAGGCCGCGCAGAACGGAAACCGTGCAGGCCATCGCCGCCTCGACGCGATCCGATCCTCCTGCGCGGCGGCGCGTGCGCGGGCGGCGGCACGGCCGCGATCCTAAGGTGGTGGACGGCCGCGACACGCCGCGCCCCCGATCCCGATTCGAACGGGTGTTCGATACACTGCCCGGGTGAGTCTCTACAACGAACGGATCGATGTCCGATCGACCACCGGCGGCCACCCGGCGTTCTTCGCCTGGCGCGACCGCACTTACCGCGTCCGGCGCGTCATCGGCGCGTGGTCGCCGCCGGACGAGCCCGGTGCCCGGGCCGCGGCCGCAGACGTACGGCTGGTCCGCGTGGCCGCCGAGTCTCCCGAGGGCGAGCTCGGCATCGCCGATCTCACCTGCGACGCCGCCACCGGCGACTGGACCATGCGCCGCCTGTGGGGCTGAGGCGCGAACCCGTCGCGCCGCTCGGGCGAACCGCTCGGGCGGCGCGCCGCGGACGCGGCCGTGCGGCCGGTTCAGACGTCGAGCTCGGTCTGCCCTTGGGCCACGCGGGTGCCGCGTCCGGCCATCGCCCTTCTGAGGCAGCGGCGGCAGGTCACCGGCCCCTCGGCCGGGCGCAGGCGCAGCGGGTCGGCGGCGGCCCGGCACACGACCGCCGGCACCCGTACGCCCACCCAGACCGCGTCCTCGACGGCGTGGACCACCGACGACGAGCCGATGGTGGCCCTGCCGCCCGCCAGCTCCCGCCGCCGGCGCGCCAGGACCGCGGCCAGGTGCTCGATGTCCGCGCCCGCCGCCGGCTCCTTGTCCGCCGGTCCGCTGCTCATGCCTCCAGCATCCACCATGCCACCGACGGGCGGGAGGGGCGCCCTGACGGCATCGCGACCAGGGCGCCGGCAAGCTGAGCCTTGGTCAAGAAGTCGCGCACCGCCGACGCCGCGGGCGATGGGACTGAAACGGGCGCAGTGCCTGCCCGCCATCGGCCAATGCTCAGCGGTGGCGGGCTGACGGGCGGGCCGACCGCGCTTCGCGAGGCGCACCCACTGCCGCAACCCAGACGGCGGCGCCCCGGGTGGTCGGTGGGTACCTGGAAAGCCGCGCTCCCGCGTTCTTGAGCGCGGCTTAGGGTTCGACGTAGAACGCCGGCCCGTCTTCGCGGGCGTGGGCGATGCGGCGCATGATCCGGTCGTTCATCGGAGGCAACCGGTCGGGGGCGAACCAGCCGACCTCCAGGGACTCCTCCTCGTCGGGGCGCGCGTGTCCGCCCGCCGGGCGGCAGCGGAAGGCCACGTCCATGAACTGCACCCGGTCGCCGTTGCGGTAGGTGAACGGCGGTTCGGTGACGACGCTGGCGATCCGCTCGGGCACCACCTCGACACCGGTCTCCTCGGCCACCTCGCGGACAAGCGCGACGGCCGGCTGCTCGCCGGGTTCCACGATGCCGCCGGGGGTGCTCCAGCTGCCGTCCTCGGCGCGCCGGTGCAGCAGGACCTCCCCCGACTCCGCGATGACCACGGCCGTCACCCCGGTCAACCAGATCAGGTCGTGGCCCACGTGCTTGCGCAGGCGGAGGATGAACTCGGGTGTGGGCATGGCATCGACACTACCCAGGCGCGGCGTGCGCGCGGGCGGCCCCGCTCAGGGCGGGATGGGGCGGGTGTAGACCAGGGAGTAGCGCCAGAACAGCAGCCGCCGCACACGCGCGCCCGGCAGGTGGCGCTGGGCCGCCGCGCGGATCTGGCGCAGGCTCATCCGGGGCTCGCGCAGGGGGACGGGCGAGCGCAGGCCCGCGGTGGGGCTGGCGACCCCGGTGGCGGCGCGTGCGGCGCGCAGGCCGGCGCCGATCGCCCATTCCGGCGGCAGAGCGGCGGCGCTCACGGCGTAGTCGGCCAGGGTCTCCTCGCGGTAGAGGCCGAGGATCGCCAGGACCCCGCCGGGCGCCAGGCCGTGGGCCATGGCCCGCACCGACTCGGCGAAGTCCATGTGGTGCAGGCTGGCGATGGCGGAGATGAAGCCGTAGGCGCCCGCCGCGATGCCGTAGTCGGCCAGGGCCGCACACGAGTAGTGGACGCCCAGCCGCTGGGGCGTGCGCTCCCGCGCCTGCTCGATCATGGCGGGGTCGGGATCGATCGCCTCGACCCGGGCGCATCTGCCCGCGAGGAGGCGTGCGAACCGGCCGATGCCGCATCCGACGTCGAGTGCACGCACGCAGTGGTCGGGCACCTGGCGCAGCAGATGGTCGTGGTAGTGGGCGTTGTGGTTCCACGAGAGATCCACGGGAGGGCTCCGGGTCAGCGCAGCGCGCGTTTCGGGCGCGCGGCACCGCGGCGGCCCCGGGGAACCCGGGGCGCCGCTGCGCGCCGCGGCGGGGCGGCCATGGGGGCGGGACGGCGGGGGCTCACCCCGCCTGCTGCTTGCTCTCCAGCAGCTCCATGGCGTTGACCGCCGCCGAAACGGAATTGTGGACCGGAACCTGCCGGTGCAGGCCGACGAGGCGGACGACCTTGGTCACCCGTTCGTTCGGCGCGGCCAGCGCGAGGCTGCCACCGTGCTCCTTGACGGCACGGTAGGCGTTGATGACGACGTTCAGGCCGCTGGAGTCCATGAACTCCAGCCCCGTCAGGTCGAGGATCAACCACGGCCCGTGCTTGTCGATCGCGGACAGGACATGTTCGTGGAGGTCGTCGGCGGTCGCGATGTCGAGGTCGCCCTCGACGCTCACGATCACGCTGTGGTTGTCGACCCGGGTGCTCAGCCCAAGCCTGTGCACGTTCACTCCTCCCAGCCCCACGTGTCGATGAGGGGTCCCCTTGCTCACCCTACGGAAAACAGCGGATTTCGGTAGGGGTCGATCCGCGTTCCCTTGCGGCGGCGGCCGATCGCGAGCGCGCTGTGCTGCGGCCGACGCCGACGGACGGGGCCGCCGGGTCACGGCCCCCTGTTCCCGTAAGCCTTTGACCACATACGGTATTAGCCCTGCCGCTCGGCGGGAATGCCGTCGCGGAACTATTCTCTCCACATATCGGGCAATCCAGACGCGCCGCCATTGTGGCCTGTTTCACGTCCGATGTTCAACGCCTCGATCACGGGGTCCGCGGAGGATGTGATGAATCCTGCGCTTCGTCCGATTTCTCGCCGGGTGCGGCGGGCTCGTGCCCCGGCCGAGCGTACCCCCCGATGAACTCCGCGAGGACCCGATCGGCCGCCAGTGTGGGGGTCAGCTCGCCGGCGCGGACCCCGGCCTCCAGGTGCGGCGCGTCCTCGCGCACCCGCGGGTGCGCGAGCAGGCTGTCCATCAGGCGGTCGCGGACCTGCGCCCACATCCAGTCGACCTGCTGGCGGCCGCGGCGCTCGGCGAACTCCCCGGCCTCCTCCATGGCGCTTCGGTGGTCGCCGACCGCCTGCCAGAAGTCGTCCAGACCGTCGCCGCTCAGGCCGCTGCACGTCAGCACCGGCGGGCGCCACGCCGGGTGCACCGGCTGCAGCATCCGCAGCGCGCGCGACAGCTCGCGCGCGGCCTTGCGGGCGTCGGACTCGTGCGGGCCGTCGGCCTTGTTCACCGCGACCACGTCGACCAGCTCCAGCACGCCCTTCTTGATGCCCTGCAGCTGGTCGCCGGTGCGCGCGAGGGTCAGCAGGCAGAAGGAGTCGACCATGTTGGCCACCGCGACCTCGGACTGCCCCACCCCCACGGTCTCGACCAGCACGACGTCGAACCCCGCCGCCTCCATGAGCACCATGGTCTCGCGGGTGGCGCGGGCGACGCCGCCCAGCGTGCCCGCTGTGGGCGAGGGCCGCACGAACGCCTGCGGATCCACCGACAGCCGCCCCATGCGGGTCTTGTCGCCGAGGATGCTGCCGCCGCTGCGCGTCGACGAGGGATCGACCGCCAGCACCGCCACCCGGTGGCCCTGCCCGGTGAGCAGGGTGCCCAGGTGGTCGATGAACGTGGACTTGCCCACTCCGGGAACACCCGTGATGCCGACGCGCCGGGACCCTCCGGCGTGCGGGAGCAGCCGCACCAGAAGCTGCTGGGCGAGCTCGGCGTGGTCGGCCCGGCGGGACTCCACGAGGGTGATCGCGCGGGCCAGTGTGGGACGGTGCCCGGCCAGAACCCCCTCGGCGTAGGCGTCGACGTCGATCGGCCGGCTCATCGGCGCCCCCCGGCGGCCGCACCGCCCCCGGCGCCCCTCACGGCGTGTGGCCCAGCTCGGATTCGAGGGTGGTCAGCAGGCCCAGCGCCGCCTCGGCGATGACGGTCCCCGGCGGGAAGATCGCGGCGGCGCCGGCTTCGTAGAGGGCGTCGTAATCGGCCGGCGGGATGACCCCGCCCACCACGATCTGGATGTCGGAGCAATCCAGCGCGGCCAGCTCCGCCCGCAGCGCCGGGACCAGGGTCAGGTGCCCGGCGGCCAGCGACGAGACGCCGACGATGTGCACGTCGGACTCGGCGGCCTGGGCGGCGACCTCGGCCGGCGTCTGGAACAGCGGGCCCACGTCGACGTCGAATCCCAGGTCGGCGAACGCGGTGGCGATCACCTTCTGCCCCCGGTCGTGGCCGTCCTGGCCCATCTTCGCCACGAGGATGCGCGGACGGCGGCCCTCGTTCTCCTCGAACGCGCGCACGCGCTGGGCTACGGCGGCCATGGCGGTCTCGGCGTCGGACGACGACCCGGCTTCCTCGCGGTACACACCCTGGATGGTACGGACCTGCCCGGCGTGGCGGCCGAAGACCCGCTCCATGGCCGCGGAGATCTCGCCGACGGTGGCCTTGGCGCGGGCGGCGTCGACGGCCGCGGCGAGCAGGTTGTTCTCCAGCCCGGCGCCGCCGGGCTCGGCGGCGGCCGCGGCGCTGAGGCGCTCCAGCGCACCGCGCACGGCGGTGTCGTCGCGCTCGGCGCGCAGCCGGTCGAGTTTCTCCAGCTGCTCGGCCCGCACCCGGCTGTTGTCGACCCGCAGCACATCGATCTCGTCGTCGGCCTCGGGCCGGTACTTGTTCACGCCGATGACCGGCTGGCGACCGGAGTCGATGCGCGCCTGCGTGCGGGCCGCGGCCTCCTCGATGCGCATCTTGGGGATGCCGGCGTCGATGGCGGCGGCCATGCCCCCGGCCTGCTCGACCTCGCTGATGTGGGTCCAGGCGCGCTCGGCGAGCTGGGCGGTGAGGCGCTCGACGTAGTGGCTGCCGCCCCAGGGGTCGATGACGCGCGTGGTGCCCGACTCCTGCTGGAGGACCAGCTGGGTGTTGCGGGCGATGCGCGCCGAGAAGTCGCTGGGCAGCGCCAGCGCCTCGTCGAGCGCGTTGGTGTGCAGCGACTGGGTGTGGCCCTGGGTGGCGGCCATCGCCTCGACGCAGGTGCGCACGACGTTGTTGAACACGTCCTGGGCGGTCAGCGACCAGCCCGAGGTCTGGGAGTGGGTGCGCAGCGACAGCGACTTGGGGTTCTGCGGCTCGAAGGCGTTGACCAGCCGCGCCCACAGCAGGCGGGCCGCCCGCAGCTTCGCGACCTCCATGAAGAAGTTCATGCCGATGGCCCAGAAGAACGACAGCCGCGGCGCGAACGCGTCGATGTCCAGGCCCGCCCGGCGGCCGGCGCGGATGTACTCGATGCCGTCGGCCAGCGTGTAGGCGAGTTCGAGGTCGGCCGTGGCCCCGGCCTCCTGCATGTGGTAGCCGGAGATCGAGATGGAGTTGAAGCGCGGCATGCGCTGCGAGGTGTAGGCGAAGATGTCGGAGATGATCCGCATGGAGGGCTGCGGCGGGTAGATGTAGGTGTTGCGGACCATGAACTCCTTGAGGATGTCGTTCTGGATGGTGCCCGCGAGCTGTTCGGGCGCCACCCCCTGCTCCTCGGCGGCGACGATGTACAGCGCCATCACCGGCAGCACCGCGCCGTTCATGGTCATCGACACGCTCATCCGGTCCAGCGGGATGCCGTCGAAGAGCTGGCGCATGTCGTAGATGGAGTCGATGGCCACCCCCGCCATGCCGACGTCGCCGGCGACCCGCGGGTGGTCGGAGTCGTACCCGCGGTGGGTGGCCAGGTCGAAGGCCACCGACAGCCCCTTCTGCCCGGCGGCGAGATTGCGCCGGTAAAAGGCGTTGGACTCCTGTGCCGTGGAGAACCCCGCGTACTGGCGGATGGTCCAGGGCTGGTTGACGTACATGGTGGGGTAGGGCCCGCGCAGGTAGGGGGGCACGCCGGGGTAGTGGCCGGCCAGGCCCAGTCCTTCGCGGTCGGCCGGGGTGTAGAGCGGCTTGACGCCGATGCCCTCGGGCGTCTCCCAGGTCAGGGACTCGGGGCTCTTGCCGGCGGCCTCCTCGAACGCGCGCGCCCACGCGGCGGCGCCGGGACCGCCCGCGGTGGCCTCGCCTTCGGCGGCGGTGCCGGGGCCGATACGGCTGAAGTCGGGAATCATCGGGCCACCCCCAGGGCCTCGTGCAGGTCTGCCAGCAGGCTGAGCGCGTCGCATCCGGCGAAGCAGAAGGCGTCCACCGGGGCGCCCTCGGGCGCGGTCTCGGGCCGGCCCGCCAGCAGCACCAGCTCGGCGCCGGCATCCTTCAGGGCCGCGGCGGCCGCGGCGGCGTGCTCGGTGTAGAGGGAGTCGCTGCCGCACAGGCAGGCGATGCGCGCACCGCTTTCGCGGAAGCCGGCGGCGGCCTCGGCGGCGCCGCCGGTGGAGTCGCCGCCCACGGGCTCGATCCCGCCGGCGCGCAGCAGGTTGGCGGCGAACGCGGACCGCGCCGTGTGTGCGGCGATGGGGCCCAGGGTGGCCAGATGGACCCGCGGGCGCCGCCCGGTGGCGGCCGTGTGGGCGTCGGAGCGGTCCCGCAGCTCCTCGAAGTCCTGGGCGTAGCGGCGCCGCGGCAGCGCCGTGCCGGCGGCGGGGGTGTCGGCCGCCGGCGGCGGTTCGCGGCGGATGGGCGGCTCGTCGAGGTCCGGGAACTCGCTGACGCCGATGAGGGGATCGCGCCGGTGGGCGAGGGCGTCGCGGCGCCGCCGCCACACCTCCTCGACCCTGGCCGCGACCAGCCCGCCGGACAGGGCCTCGGCCATGCCGCCGGCCGCCTCCAGCTCCTGGAAGAACGCCCAGCCCGCGCTGTAGAGGTCGGCCGTGAGCCGCTCGACGAAGAACGAGCCGCCCGCGGGGTCGATGACCCGGGTCAGATGGGACTCCTCGGCCAGCAGGGTCTGGGTGTTGCGGGCGATACGCCGGGAGAAGCCGTCGGGCAGCCCCAGTGCGGAGTCGAAAGGGAGCACGGTGACCGCGTCGGCGCCGGCCGCGCCCGCGGCGAAGCAGGCCAGCGTAGTGCGCACCATGTTCACGTAGGGGTCGCGGCGAGTGGCCATTGCCGCCGAGGTCACCGCGTGCTGGTGCATGGCGGGGCGGGCGGCGGGCTCCAGGCCGCAGGCCTCCAGCACCCGGTCCCACATCGCCCGCGCCGCCCGCAGCTTGGCGATCGTGCCGAACTGGTCGGCGTCGGCCGCGAAGCGGAACTCCAGCCGGCGTGCCGCGTCGTCGAGTGCGAGGCCGGCGGCGGTGAGCGCCCGCAGGTAGGCCACCCCCGCGGCCATGGCGGCGCCGAGCTCCTGGGCGTGGGATCCGCCGGCCTCGTGGTAGGGCGTGGCGTCGGCGGTGATCAGGCGCAGCCGGGGGTGGCGCGGCGCGAAGCCGACCGCGGTGGCCGCGGCCCGGTCGAGGTCGGCCCCCTCACCCGTGCGGGCCGCCCGGCTCAGCGGGTCGATGCCCAACCCGCCGGTGACGGCGCTCGCGGGCAGGCCGCGATCGCTCCAGGCGCGCACGAGTTCGCGGGCCGCGGCCTCGTAGTCGGGTCCGGCATCCAGGGTGACGGGGCAGAAGTCGAGGTGGACGTCGGCCAGGACCTCGCCGATGGAGCCGACCGGGATGCCGGAGTCGCCGCAGACCAGCCACAGCGCGCCCACGCCGTTCTCCAGGTCGGCGAGCACGGCCGAGCGGGCGCGGTCGGGCCGGGGGTCGCGGTGCTGCTGGCGCACCTCCCAGCCCTCGGTGACGGCGCCCTGCGGCCGACCGCCGCGGGTGAAGGGCGCCAGGCCCGGGTAGCCGGAGTCGAGGTCGTCGTCGGCGGTGTAGAGCGGGCGCAGCCGGATGCCGTCGTAGGTGGTGGTGGCCAGCGCCGCCTCCGGTTCGGGGTCGTCGTCGCCGACCTGCACGCCGGTCTTGTTCAGCACCCCGGCGACGAGTCGCCGCCACTGCTCCGGGGTGGCCTCGGGAAACTCCGCCGACGCGAGCTCGGCGGCGCCCTCCGCTTGCGCGGTCTGCGGACCGCTCTCCGGCTTTTCCATATTCCGGATGTTAGGCAACGGCACCGGTCTCCGGCCAAAGCGGGTCCGAACCTGTGGACGGATCGGCGAAGAGGCGGCACAGAACCGCACAGGGCGGGGAACCCGCCCACATCTCCGGGGACTACCCGGTGGGGCTCGCCGAGCCGTCCGCGGGCCCGTTCGCGGGCGGAAAGACGAACCGCTGCCGGTCGCTGACGACGATGCTGTAGCCCTCGTCGGTGGCGGCCTCCACGTAGGCGTCGAGCCCTTCGGCGGCGATCTCCTTGTCTTCGGCGGCGAGCACCACCTGGCCCGCCGGCGTGTCGCCGGCGCCGCGGGTGTCGCCGTAGATGTAGCCGCCCAGGGTCAGGGCGGGCGAGATCGCCTGCTCGAACTCGTCCTCGAACGTCCAGCGCACCTCGCCGGCGGCCAGGTCCACCGCGATCAGCGGCGTCTCCCCGGTGGCCTGCGGCAGCAGCAGCGTGCCCGTGCGCGACTCGTAGAGCGCGCCCGGCAGCGGGGGCGGCGAGAACTCGTCGCTCGGGGGGTTGGCGCCGGGCTCGGAGAAGCTCCACAGGAGTTCGCCGCTGTGCAGGTCGTGCAGCGACAGCACCGAGGGCTCCTCGGGCACGCTCCAGCGCACCAGGACCCTCGGCGGGGCGGGTTCCTCGGCCGTCCCCTCGCCCGGAGAGGCGGACGCGGTGCCCTCGCCGGCCTCGGGGGAGGCGGACGGCGGCGTGTCCGACGGCGTGGGGGGCGGCGACTCGGGCGAGGCGCCGGGGGTGTCCGCGCCGCCGCCGTCCTGGTGGGCCGGGACCTCGTAGATGCCGACGACCTGGGGGCGGGGGCGCTGCACGTCCGTGCCTCCGGCGAGGCCGGGGTCGTCCCCGGAGAAGCTCCACAGCAGCTCGCCCGCGTCGTCGTCGCCGATTCCGCGCGCCTGGAGCAGGCCGGTGCCGTCGTCGAGCAGCAGTACGCCGTCGCGGGCGGCCACCGGGACGCCGTTGCGGTCGGGGTCGGGGGCGCCGTCCTCCGGCGAGGCGGTCGGGGTCGGCTCCTCCTCAGGGGCGGCGAAGGTGAACTCCCACCGCTTCGCTCCGCCGGGTTGGAGGACGGTGTAGTCGCCGTAGGGGTCCTCGGCGCTCCAGTCGGCGGGGCGGCGCACCACGGCGCCGCCGATGAAGGTCTCGCGGGGGCCCGATCCGCTCCACACCGTCTCGCCGTCGTCGCCGATCACCCGGGTGCCGCCGCCGCGGCCGTCGACGATCAGCACCGGCGACCCGCGGGTGTCGGCGCCGAACCGCTGGATGTGGCGCTTGCCCTGCCACAGCGTCGCGCCGTCCTCGGCGCCCAGCAGCAGGTGGCGCTCCTGGCTGTTGGAGCTGATCAGGAAGGCGTCGCCCACCGAGGAGATCCGCACTCCCATTTCGTCGTCGAGGATGGCGGGCCCCTCGCCGCCGGGCCCGTGCAGGTGGCGCAGCGGTTCGCCGCCGACTCCCGGCGGGGGCTCGCCCTCGAAGGCGGTGGGCAGTGGGCGCGGCGAGTCATCCGGGCGGTCCGGGGGCTGCTCCTCGGCCGTGCAGGCGGTCCCCGCGACGAGCAGTGCCGCGCCCGCGGCCGCTGCCAGCGGCGCCCGTCGCCAGGTGCGCATGGCCGCTCACTCCCTACGACGACATCAGGTAGGGGAATCCTAGAACGCCGGCCGCGCGGCGACACACCGGAGCCGAGCCGCCGGAGCCGCCGCCCGGCCGCGATCAGCCCGAGGCCGGGTCGACCTCGACGACGGTGCTGCCGCTGACCTCGTAGTGGGCCTTTCCGCCGGTGACTTCGGCCAGCCACGCGCCGAATCCGGCGAGCGCGGAATCGGCCACGGCGACGTCGAAGGCCACATCCGCCTCGTAGCGAACCTCGCGCACCGGGTACGCGGACTCGCGCAGCTCGCTTTCCAGCCTTCCGGCCAGCAGGTAGTCGGCCCGGACCGTGACCACGGCCAGGGTGCGCCGCTCCAGCAGCCCGACCCGGTCCAGCGCGGCGGCGACGGCGCCGCCGTAGGCGCGCACGAGCCCGCCGGCGCCGAGTTTGATGCCGCCGAAGTAGCGGGTGACCACCGCCGCCGTGCCGGTGACGCCGCGGTTGCGCAGCACCTCCAGCATCGGCACCCCCGCTGTTCCGGAGGGCTCCCCGTCGTCGCTGGAGCGCTGCACCTCGCCTTCGTCGCCGAGGACGTAGGCGGTGCAGTTGTGCGCAGCGCCCCAGTGCGCGCGCCGCCGCTCGGCGATGAACGCGCGCGCCTCGTCCTCGCCGGCCACCCGCGCCAGGGCGCAGATGAAGCGGGACTTCTTGATGAGCAGCTCGTGCTCGCCGCCCTGGCTGATCGTCCGCATGTCCGCTCCCGATCGTAAGGCGCCCCGGGAGGCGGCCGCCGAAGGAGGTCTCACTGCGGCCCGCGGTGCCAGTGGTAGGGCGTCGTCGTGAAGACCTCGACCATGCCGGAGCGCTCCGGGATCGAGCGGGAGTGCTCGGTGGAGTCGCTGCGTATCAGGGGTTCGCCGCCGGCGGGCCGATCGCCGTGCCGACGCCCGCAGCCGTCGGCACGGCGATCCGCGCCGCGGCCGGTGTCACCCGCCCATCGAGAACACCCAGTAGGCGACGCCGTACATGGTCGCCATGATCAGCACCACCGCGGAGGCGTTCAGCCAGACGCCCGCGCGCACCATCTGGCCGATGCGGATGTAGCCGGAGCCGAACGCGATGGCGTTGGGCGGGGTGGCCACCGGCAGCATGAAGGCCAGCGAAGCGGCCAGGGCGGCGGGCACGACCAGCAGCAGGACGTCGAGGTTCATGCCCACCGCGACACCGGCCAGGACGGGCAGGAAGATGGTGGCCGTCGCCGTGTTGCTGGTCAGCTCGGTCAGCAGCAGAACCAGCACCGCCACGATCAGCACGACCACCCATGCGGGCACGGCGCTGAGCAGGCCCACCTGCTCGCCGATCCAGTTGCTCAGCCCGGACTCCTCGAAGCGCACCGACAGCGAGATGCCGCCGCCGAACAGCAGCAGGATTCCCCAGGGCAGCTGCAGGGCGGTCTGCCAGTCCAGTGCGGCGACTCCTTCGCGCGGTTTCACCGGGATGACGAACAGCGCCACGGCCACCGCCATCGCGATACCCGCGTCGGAGATGTCGGCCAGCCACGGCAGTGCTTCGGCGATGGGCGCGGTGTCGGCCAGCAGGGGGATCCCGACCCAGGAGACGGCCGCGCACACGAAGACGGCGAGCACCGTCCACTCCCCGCGCGACATCGGCCCCATCTCGTGGAGCTGGTCGCGGATGAGCTGCCGCCCGCCGGGCAGCGTGCGGATCCCGGGCGGGTAGATCACCCGCGTGAGCAGGAACCAGGCCACCACGAGGAAGACGGCGGCCAGCGGCAGGCCCACCATCATCCACTGGCCGAAGCCGACCTCGATGCCGTGGTTCTGCGAGAGGTAGCCGGCCATGAAGGCGTTGGGCGGCGTGCCGATGAGGGTGGAGACCGAGCCGATCGAGGCGGCATAGGCGATGCCCAGCATGAGCGAGGTGGAGAAGTTGGCGTCGCCCTTGCCGTCGCCGAGCTGGTTGACCAGGCCGAGCACCGACAGGCCGATCGGCAGCATCATGACGGTGGTGGCGGTGTTGCTCACCCACATCGTGATGAAGCCGGTGGCCAGCATGAACCCGGCGACGAGCATCACCGGGCTGGTGCCGACGGCGGCGACCACCGCCAGCGCGATGCGGCGGTGCAGATTCCACCGCTGCATCGCCATGGCCAGCATGAATCCGCCCATGAACAGGAAGATGACGTCGTCGGCGTAGGGCGCCGCCACGTCGGCGATGTCGACGCCGACGAGCACGGGGAACAGCACCAGCGGGAGCAGGGCCGTCGCCGGCAGCGGGATGGCCTCGGTCATCCACCACGCCGCCATGAGCGCCGCCACGGCCGCGGTCACCTTGCCTTCGTAGGACAGCGAATCGGGCAGCACGAGGTAGAGGACCGCCGCCAGGACGACTCCCGCCGCCAGGCCGATCCTCTTGCGCGTCAGGCCGCTCTCGGCCTCGGCCGTATCGCCGGGGGCGGTGGACGAGCCGTGGGCGGCCGCGCCCTGGGGAGGGGCCGGTCCCGGCTCGGGTCCGGTTGGTGTCGCCATGGGATGTCCTCGGAGTCGAATCACACGGATGACATGCGTCACGCGGTTTCTACCTTCGCAGCGTCCGCGGAATCTCCTCCGCGGTATCGAAGCGGCAACGAATCGGGCGGACCGCCATCGGATGGGCCCGTCCACGCGTCCGCGGAGGCGGCACACTGCGGGCGCCCGCCCGGGCCGCAGCACAATGGGGGTATGACCGGATCCGGTATCGACGCCCTCGGCGTCCTCGCCGAGCCGCTGCGCCGCAGGCTCTACGACTACGTCGCGGGGCACGGCGGCGAGGTCAGCCGCGCCGAGGCCGCCGAGGCGGTGGGCGCACGGCGCAACCTCGCGGCCTTCCATCTGGACAAGCTGGTCGAGGCGGGGCTGCTGGAGGTCAGCCGGCGCAAGGTCTCCGGACGCGAGGGCCCGGGCTCGGGCCGCCCGGCCAAGGTCTACCGGCGCTCCGGGCGCGAGCACGCCGTCCACCTGCCGCCGCGCGACTACGGCGGCGCCGCCGCCCTCCTGGCCGAAGCCGTGGAGCGGGCGGGCGCCGAGGAGGCCCTGTACGCGGCCGCGCGCGAGGAGGGCGAGCGCCGGGGCGCCGCGCGGGCCGGTACCGCGGCGACGGAGGCGGATCTCGCGCGCGTCCTGGAGCGCTACGGCTACGAGCCGGCCCCGGTCCCGCCGGGCGACCGCGCCGCGCGCTCGGCCGGCTGCCCCGACGCGGCCGATCCCCCCGCCCACCGGCCGATGCCCGCAGCCGCGTGCCCGGTGCTGCGGCTGCGCAACTGCCCCTTCGACGCGGTGGCGCGCAGCCACCCGCCGGTCGCCTGCGGCATGAACCTGGAGCTGCTGCGCGGACTGCTTCGCGGCGCCGGCGCGGACTCCTTCCGCGCGGACATGGCTCCGGCGGTGGAGGGCTGCTGCGTCCTGATCTCCGCCGTCGCGCCGGATTCCAAAACCAATTCCGATTGACATAGAACCGCCGGCCGCTCATGCTGAGCCGCATGAGCGACCACTGGCTGGCCCAACTCAACGTCGGCGTCCTCAAGGCGCCCCTGGACGACCCCTCCATGGCGGAGTTCGCGTCCCTCCTCGACCCCGTCAACGCCCTGGCCGAGTCCAGCCCCGGCTTCGTCTGGCGCTACACCGACGAAGGCAGCAACGACGCCACCGCGGCGCGCCCGTTCGGCGGCGACATCCTGGTGAACTTCTCGGTCTGGCGGGACCGCGAGTCGCTGTGGAACTTCACCTACCGCAGCGACCACCTCGACCTGCTGCGCCGGCGGCGCACCTGGTTCACCCGCATGAGCGACATGCACCTGGCGATGTGGTGGATCCCGGCCGGGCACATCCCCACCCTCGACGAAGCGCGCCGGCGGCTGGAGCGGCTGCGCGCCGACGGGCCCACGGCCGCGGCGTTCACCTTCACCACCTCGTTCCCGCCGCCCGAAGCCGCCGGCGCGCCCGAGCCTGCGGCACCTCCGCGGCACTGATCCGCCCGACCGCCCGGGGCCGCCCCGCCGTCCGCGCCGCGGCGCGAAGGCACGTGATGGCCGGGTGGCTTTGGGTAGCGGGCGCCCCGACATCGACCGCGGGAATCGGGGGGTTCCAACGTGTCCGCGACCCGAGGCATCATCGCCCTGGCCGCCGCATCGCTGCTGCTCGCTGGATGCGGCGAGGATTTCGAAGGCGACGACGAAGGCGCTGCCGACCCCTCTCCTTCAGCGGGCCAGACCGCCGAAGCGGGCGCTCCCGACCTCTCCCGTGTCAACGCGGAGTTCCAGGAGTACTCGCCCGAGGCCGAGGCGGTCACCTACGACAAGGAGGCCGTCCCCGTGGGTTCCACGGCCGGCGTGCACGTCACCAAGGACGGCGCGGAGACCGACTTCCACCTCGCGGTGAGCGGCCTGAAGCCCGAGGAGACCTACGGCGCCCACGTGCACACCATGGCCTGCGGCGAGGATCCCGCCGACGCCGGGCCGCACTACCAGAACGACCCGGCGCCCACGAAGACCTCGCACGATCCGGCGTATGTGAACCCCGACAACGAGGTCTGGCTGGACTTCACCACCAACGCCGACGGCGCCGGGACCTCCAACGCCGACGTCGAGTGGCACCCCCGCAAGGGCGAGGCGGGCTCGATCGTGATCCACTCCGAGCACACCAAGGCCGAGCCGGGCGTGGCGGGTGAAGCGGGCACCCGCCTGGCCTGCGTGAACATCCTGATCTAGCCGGCCGGCGCGGGGCCGCCCGCGGCAGGCGGCCCCCGTGGCCTCCTCCCGCGGGCGTGCGCGGCGTGCCGGGTCAGCCGGCGACGAGCCGCCGCAGCACGAGGCGCTCGGCGAGCGTCCAGACGGTGGTTGTCGCCAGGTACAGGCCCGCCGCCAGCGGAACCACCGCGGCGACCGCCACGGTCGCGTAGGGCAGGAACGACATCAGCCCCATCCCGGGCGCCGGCGGGGCCCCCGCCTGGGCGGCGCCTTCCAGGGCCGGCCGCGTCAGCCACCGGCGCGTCGCCCACGCGACCGCGGCGATGACCGCGAAAAGCACCGCGAACACCGGCAGACCGGTTCCGGCGCCTCCGGCGAGCACGTCGCCGAGCGCGGAGGTCAGCGGCACCCCGGCGAGGGTGTGGGAGGGTGAGCCGCCACCGGTTCCGCCGAGCGCCGGGCCGGTGAAGACGCCGTAGAGCACCGTGAAGACCGGCAGCTGGGCCAGCGCGGGCAGGCATCCGCCCATCGGCGAGGCCCCTTCCTCCGCGTAGAGCCGGCGCTGCGCGTCGAGCAGGCGGCGGGGGTCATCCCGGTGCCGGCGCCGGAGCTCGCGCATCCGCGGCGCGAGCCGCGCCCGCGTCTTCTCTCCGCGGACCTGGGGGATGCTCAGCGGCAGCAGCGCCGAACGGACGAGCACTGTCAGCACGACGACGGCCAGCGCGGCGGCGGCCGGGCCGGCGACGGGGTCGAGCAGCTGGGTGAGGGCGATAAGGGCGGTACGGGCCGCATCGACGGCGGTGCCGAGAAGGGGAAGGGAGGCGACGCTCAGCGTCGCGATCGAGTGGGGCTGCGGGAACGGAGTCATCGCGGACCTCGGTTCTGTGCACAGGTGCGGAAGGAAGCCGGAAAGGGTGCGGCACGACCGCGGCGGCGCCGGTCGTCTCCGGACGGCCGGCGGGGCGGAAGTGCTGCTTCGAGGGCGGCGACGCGGCGTGACGGTTTCCGTCGGTCCGGCGGCTAGCGGAGCACCCGCCCCGACCCGCGGCGGCATATCGGCGCGAACCGGTATACGGCCAGGTCACAAGCGGGTTTCCAGGCATGCCGAGGTTTGCGGGCGATTCCGCCGATGATCCAGACTCGACGAGGCAGCTCGCCACTCACCGTGATTGGAGCGCCATGCTTCGTCGAACCGCCGCCTGGGCCGGAGCCGTCGGCGCGGCCGTCCTGATCTCGGCGGCGCCGACCGCATCCGCCGGTGCCCGGGAGCTGTCCTCGACTCTGGAGATCACCGTCGAACGCCCGAAGGCGGGGTCGGTCGAGCGCTTCTGGCTCAACTGCGACCCCGATTTCGGCACCCACCCGCGGCCCCTGGCCGCCTGCGACCGGCTGCGCGCGGTCGAGGGCGATTTCGAGCGCCTTCGCAGTGGGGCGGTGTTCTGCCCGCCGCTCGACGACCCGGTCGCGGTCCGCATCACCGGGACCTGGCGCGACCGGCCCGTCGATTTCAGCGAGCGCTACACCAACGACTGCGACGCGCTCTTCTCCAGCGGCCCGGTGGTACCTCCCTCTTGGGCCTAGCGGGGCGTCCGGGGCTTCGCCCGCCCGTGCACCGGCGCGGGGCCGGCAGGGGACGGCTCAGCCGGTCGCCGGCGCGGCGCCGGGCGCCCTGGGGAGCGGCTTTCCCGGTGTGTCGGGGGCGCGCACCGGCGGCTCGCAGTCGCACCGGGTGCTGCGCAGCAGGAAGTCGCGGCGGCTGTTCTCGGCGGTATCGGTCGCCGGCCGGGCGCACGCGCGGCGGAGGGCCCGTACCAGGGCCGCGCCGAGGGCCGCGGCCGCCAGCACGGCGAACGCGCCCAGAGCGGGGCCGGCGAACGGCAGCTGCGGCAGGCCGGCGTCGAAGCCGAACAGGAGCACGTGCCCGAGCGCGTAGTGGAGGGGCATCGGCACTCCCTTCGTCCGCCGCCGGGGCAGGGCTACGCCCGGTTCGCGGGCCCGCGGTCGAGCCTCACTCTATCCCGCGGCGAACGTCCCGCGCGGCGGTGATCGCGCGCCGATCGGTGCGGGGCGGGGGCGGAGCGCGTCCGCCGGAACGGCGGCGGATGACGACACACCGCACGGAATCCGCGATCATCACGCCCCGATGACGTCTAATTACCGACAGTGATGCACGTTCGAGTCCCCTGAGAAGCACCCGAGGAACGAGAGCCGCGCCGTGCCGATCCGCCCTGCCAACCTCGCCACCATGTCCGCCACCATCGCCGGGGCGCTGTCCGGTATGCGCCCGGCGCGCGACGAGTCCGTCCGGCCCGTCACGGTGACCTTCGAGTCGGGCCACCGGCAGGTGGTCGACGCCGGCGGCTGCCGGGCGCTGGCCTGCGACCAGGGCGGCGTGGTGGCCATCGAGACCGGCCCCGGCTCCAAGTACGCGCTGTTCGCCGGCGACACCTGCCAGGGCGGCCGGGCGATCACCTCGGGGCGCGGATCGGTCACCTTCAGCCAACCCGTGCTGGCCGGCGCGATCGTACTCGGCTGACCCCCGTCACCGGCTCCGCCGCCTGCGACACCGACCGCCCGCCCGCCCGCCCCGCACGCCGAGCCGCACCGGCCGGCGGCACCCGATCGCCGAAACACCGCCTCATGCCTTCGTCTCCTTTCCCGCAGCACGCACGGTTCCCGCAGGCCATGAAGCCGGCGCCGACCCGCGCCCGGCCTGCTCCGCCCGACCGCCGCCGGCCGCTCGGCGGGCGCGCCGGGACTCCCCGCGTCCGCGGCGGACGCGCGCGTGTTCAAGCTCTCGCGCGCAGGTCGGCGGGCGCGGCGGTGCGGGCGGGCGGCCGCCACTCGGGCACGGGCGCGCGCCGGGCACGGCTCGGCATCGGCGCCGTGCTGCGCATCGGAGTGGCGGCCGCGGGGCGGCGCGGTCAGGTCTCGACGCCCGGGCGCACGGCTCCGGGCGGAGTCTCAGGCGATACGGCGCGCCCCCACGAAATGCCGGTTGTAGTAGCCGGACATCTTGACTATCTTGACCCTTTTCCCGGAACTCGGGGAGTGGATCATCCGGCCCTTTCCGACGTACATTCCGACGTGTCCGGGTCCGGAATAGAAGAAGACGAGGTCGCCGGGGCGCAGCTTCGAACGGGAAACCGAGCGGCCCTGATCGAACTGGGTGTAGGTGGTGCGGCCGATTCTCTTGCCGGCCTTCTTGTAGGCGTACTGGACGAGCCCCGAGCAGTCGAAGGATCCCGGCCCTTCGGCGCCCCACCGGTAAGGCTTGCCTATCTGGTCTTTGGCGTGTGCGACTGCTTCCCTGGCGACACTCGAAGCCTGCTGCACTCTTTCCTCGGCGACCGCCGGAGTTGCGGGAACGAGGCCGAGTGCGCCGAGTATCGCCAGGGACGATAAGGTCAGCGCCGTCCTGGCCAGGCGCGGTCTGTTTCCCCGTTTCAGGCGCACGGATCCTGTGGGCGCGTTCATTTCTACCCCCTGTGTTTCCGCTTCCCCGAAGCGGTGTGCTCCGGGACACAGTTCCATAGGGAAACACAGGGTTTCGGCCGGACTTGTTCTTATCGCCGCATTGGCGTGTCGCGCTGGATTCCCCGGCACCGCAGGCGGATGAGGCGCCGCAAGCATCGCCGACCGCGGGAATTCCGGGCGGTACCGGACAGTTCAATGCGGTTTGCCGAGTTTGCCGATATTTCCGGGGTTTCCGAGTCTTGCTGCCGGTATCGCCGCGGCCCGGCCCGGTGCGCCCGGTGACGGGGGCAGGACGCGGATCCGCCGGCAGGCGGCGGAGCGGGGGTCCGGACCGCCCCGCCGCCTGATCCGTCCGAAGGGACGGAGCCGCGGGCGCGGTCTACAGCGCGCCCTTGCCCCACGGCCCGGTGACCGCGTAAGTGATACCGGGGCTCTGCACGTTGAAGAACAGCACCCGCCCGTCGGGGCTGAATGTGGCGCCGGCGAGCTCACTGGTGTTTCCGCTGTTCAGAGCGGCGAAGTCGAAGATCTCGCCGCGGTCGGTGACACCGCGCAGCATGTCGCCGCCCGAGCCGTCCTCGCACAGCACCAGCCCGCCGCTGTTGGGCGAGACGCAGATGTTGTCCGGGCTCTGCAGCAGGTCCGGGTCGACCGACTCATAGACCAGGATCAGCTGGCCGCCCGAGCGGCCGCGGGGGCGGTACTCCCACACCTGCCCCAGTCCGGCGTCGCCGCCGCTGGTGGAGTTGACGTAGACGGCGCCGTCGCCGTACCAGGCGCCCTCCAGGCGGGCGAACACCGCGCCGCCCTTCTCGCGCCCCTGGTTGAACACGGCCAGCGAGTCCCCGCTGTCGGGATCGGGGTCGTCGATGTCGACCCACTCCACCGCCAGCGGTTCGCCGGCGCGCTGCCCGGTGCGGGTGTCGTAGCGGGGGCGGTCCTTGATCGCCAGCATCTGCAGCTTGCCGCCCTCGCCCAGGCGGGAGGGGGCATCGGGCACGAACCGGTAGAAGCCGGAGCTGCCGCGGTCCTCGGTCTCGTAGACGATACCGGTGGCGGGGTCGATCGCGACGGCCTCATGGGTGAACCGGCCCATCGCCTTGTAGGGCACCGGGTCCACCGGGCCGTCGGCGTCCACGGGGACCTCGAAGACGTAGCCGTGGGGGGTGTCGGCGTCCAGGCCGGTGAAGGTCTCCTCGCACGACAGCCACGATCCCCAGGGAGTGGGCCCGCCGGCGCAGTTGCGGATGGTCCCGGCGAGGCTGGGGAAGGAGTCGACCAGGCGCATCTGCTCGGGATCGAAGACCAGCGTGGTCGTACCGCCCGCGGCCTGCGGATCGTAGCTGGGGGAGGCGAAGGCGGCGCCCCCGCTCTGCTCGTGGTTGCGCACCAGGCGCAGGGTGCCGTCGTCGCCCTCGAAGGCGGCCATGCCGTCGTGCCGACCGGGGGTGGGCAGGCCGCCGCGCATGGGGGTCCCGGTCCGACCGAACGCGACGTAGGAGAATCCGGCGGGCAGCAGCAGCTCCCCCTCGGGCCCGGCCGGGCGCAGCGGACCGTATCCGCCGTTGTCGGGGGCCGCGGTGCCCCGGTTGTTGCCGCGGCCGGGGCCGGCGGCGTGGGCGGCGGTCTGTCCCATGAGGCCCTGCAGGGCGGTCGCGGCACCCACCAGGCCGGTTCCCGCCAGGAAGCGTCTGCGGTTCACACCGGGTGTACGTGCGTCGATACTGTCGGGCATCGGCCCCTCCTTCGACGAGCTTGCGGGCAGGGGCGAGCCAATCCCGCCGAGGTGACCCGCACGTAAGGCCCGCATCTCCAGCGGCTGACGCAGCAGACAACAACCGCGCGAAGCGCCCTGGAGGCAGCGGCGGGCGCGCGGCGGGGATGCACGGCCGACCGGGCACGCGCCGAAGACCCCGCGGGGCGGCTCCGAGCGGTTCCAAGCGGTTCCGGCGGTTCTTCCGGCGTGCCGAGGGGCCGGAGAGCCCGGCGGTCCGCGCTCACTCCTCCAGGCAGCGCTCGATGATCCCCGTCAGCCGCCGGGTCAGCGCGGCTGGATCCTGTTCCATGAGCGAGTCGGCCCCGCCCATGCGGCGGACGTTGCCCACGCCGATCAGCAGGGCGGCCACCAGGGTGGCGCGCGTGCGGGCCTCGGCGCCGCCGATGTAGGCGGCCAGCGGCCCGATGATCGCGCTCTGCAGCCGCTCCTCGAACACCGACTGCAGATCGGGGTCGCCGATGGAGTGCATCAGGGCGCGCTGCAGCGGCGTTCCCTCGCCCAGTGTGCGGTGGACGACGTGTTCGGCGATGCGCCGGGGCAGGGTGGCGCGGTCGCCTTCGAACAGCCCGGGAAAGGCGGCGTCCTCGGCGATGACCTCGGCGAGCAGGCCGCGCTTGGCGCCGAAGTACCGGTTGATCAGGGCGACGTTGACACCGGCCGCGGCGGCGATCCGCCGCGAGGACACCTGCGCGTAGCCCTCCCGGGTGAACAGGTCGCGGGCGCAGTCGAGGATGCGCTGGCGCGTGGCCTCGCGGTCGCGCACCCGCCCCTGGCAGGTGTCGGTGTCCGGTCGGTCCATCCGGGCTCCCATGCTGTCGCCGTCGCGGAGTCCCTGCTCAGCGCGGCTTCTCGTGCGCGGTTCCCCGCACTATAACCCCTCGCCTTGACAAGTCAACACTGTTTACTTATACCTGGAGGGAGAATCCACCGGACTGTCCGACCAGGGGATGGTCCGTCCTGTCCGCCCCGGGCCGCTCCAGCGCGCAGGCCCGGGGCCGGCGGCGCAGCGCGATACGGGGCGAGGGAACAGGAGAAGCCGGACGTGGAACGACGCTTAGGGGCGGCAGACACCCACGACGCGGCGGTGCCGGGGGAGCAGGCCGCCGCGGAGGCCGCCGACGAGGCGCAGGTGAACTACTCGCGGCGCCAGATCGTCGAGATCCTCATCGGGCTGATGCTGGCCATGCTGACCTCGATGCTCACCACGTCGATCGTGGGCACCGCGCTGCCCACCATCGTCGGCGAGCTCGGCGGCCAGGACCGCCTCTCGTGGGTCGCCAGCGCGACCCTGCTCACCATGACCGCGTCCACCCCCGTCTGGGGCAAGCTCTCCGACGTATGGGGCCGCAAGCTGCTGTTCCAGATCGCGCTGGTCGTCTTCATCGCCTCGTCGGTCGCCGCCGGCTTCGCCGACGACATGACCTGGCTGATCACCGCGCGCTTCTTCCAGGGCATCGGCACCGGCGGGCTGGCCGCGCTGCCCCAGATCATCCTCGGCGACGTGGTCGCACCGCGCGAGCGCGGACGCTACTCCGGCTTCCTCGGCTCCGTCTTCGGCGTGGCCACCGTGGGCGGCCCGCTGCTGGGCGGCTTCCTGGTCGACAGCCCGCTGGGCTGGCGCTGGTGCTTCTTCATCACCGTGCCGCTGGCGGTGGTGGCCTTCATCGTGATCCAGCGCCTGCTCAAGCTGCCGGCGCGGCCGCGCACCGCAAACCGCATCGACTGGTGGGGCGCCACCTGCATCGTCGGCGCCGCCAGCGCCGTCATGCTGCTGCTGAGCCTGGGCGGGCAGGAGTTCGCCTGGCGTTCGGCGCCCTCCTACGGGCTGATCGCCGCCGCGGCGGTGCTGCTGGTCGCCGCCGTGCTGGTCGAGCGGCGCGCCGGGGACCCGATCCTGCCTCCGCACCTGTTCCGCAACGGCACGTTCGTCCTCGGCTCGCTCGCCTCGGCCACCGTGGGCATGAGCATGTTCGGCGTGATGATCTACCTGCCGCAGTACCTGCAGATCGTGCAGGGCCTCAGCCCTACGGCGTCGGGTCTGATGACGCTGCCGATGGTGCTCGGCCTGCTGACGGCGTCGGTCACATCGGGCTTCCTCGTCAGCCACACGGGAAAGTGGAAGGTCTTCCCGGTCGTGGGCACGGTGCTGATCGGCACCGGGTTCTTCACCCTGACGCGCCTGGAGGCCGAATCCGGCCTGGTGCTGGTCGGGGTCGGCGTCTGCCAGATCGGGCTCGGCCTGGGGCTGTGCATGCAGATCCTCATCCTGGCGACGCAGAACGCCGTCAAGCGCGCGGACCTCGCCTCGGCGACCTCGGCCGTCTCGTTCTTCCGCAACCTCGGCGGCGCGATGGGGGTGGCCGCCTTCGGCTCGGTGATGGCCAACAGGCTGCACGACGAGCTCGCCGAGTCCGCCCGCGCCATGGGAGCCGCACCGGGTACGGCGGACCTGGCCGATTCGGCCGGCGGCTCCCCCGATGCGATCCACGCCCTGCCGCCGGCCGCCCAGGACGCCGTGATCACGGCCTTCAGCAACGCGATGCACACGGTCTTCGTCCTGGGCATGCCGATCGCGGCGGCGGCATTCGTGATCGTGCTCTTCTTCAAGCAGATCCCGCTGCGCTCGGGCCGCTGAGCGGCGCGGACCGGCGAGCGCGCACCGCGTCCCCGGGGCGCGGCCGCCGGCCGGCGGAGGGCGGCTGCGGGGCCGCGGCCTCAGAGATAGCGGCGGAAGCCCTCGGCCGAGTTGGCGAAGCCGACCGCTGAGTAGAACGCGTGGGCGCCGGTGCGGCTCTCGTGCGAGAGCAGCTCGATCTTGTAGCAGCCGGCGCGGGAGGCGCGGTCGACGGCCTCCTCCACCAGCGCACGGCCCACACCGCCGCGGCGGCAGGCCGGATCGACCACCAGGTTGTCGACGATCGCCCACGACTGCGCGTCGTGGGTGAGGTTGGCGACCACCAGCAGGTCCAGGGTCCCGATGATCTGGCCGCGGCGCTCGGCGACCAGGACCGAGCGGTCGGGGTCGTTCTCCATCCGGGTCCAGGCGCGCACGGCCGCCGAGGACATGCGGACGGTGCTGCTCTGCGCAGGGGTGGTGTCGCCCAGTTCGCGTAACAGCCGCAGAATCGCACCGAGGTCAGACCGGATGGCCGAGCGGATAATCATGGCTTCCGGCATCGTAGCCGACACCGGGCAGAAGACCGACGTCGCCCCTCAGGCCTGGACAAACGGCGCGGAGCGGGACGCTTTCGAGCATCCCGCTCCGCGTACGACATGAGCGAGTCCAGGCGGACCCGGCCGGCGGTCGGCGCAGGCGGCGTGCGCACGCGACGGACACTCCGCCGGGCGCCGACCCCGGGTCACGGCTTGATGATGCGCACCCCTTCGGAGGCGTCCCCCTCGTCGGGTCCCGGGGCCTGTGCCGCCTCGGGCCGCTGGTGGATCGCCGTGATCCCCGGATCGTTGGCCGGAGCCGCCGGCGCCTGTCCCCCCTGCTGGGGCCGGCCGCTCTGGTTCTGCTGCTGCGGTTGCTGTGTCGGCTGCTGCTGCGGTGCGGGGCCCGCATAGCGCTGGCCCTGCGGCTGCGGCGCCTGGCGGACCGGCTGCGCCGCGGCCCCCTCGCCCTGCCTGCCGGCGGGCGGCTGCGGGTCGAGGCGGACCGTGGACTCGTCGGCCACGTCCAGCGGCCGGCCGGCGGGGCCGACCTGCGCGCCGGACTCGGCCTGCTGCCGGCCTACCGGGGCGTTGGGACCGGAGTCGCCGCGCGCCCCGGCTGCCGCGGGCGGCTGCTGCGGCGACGCGGCCGCGGCCTGCTGCTCGGCGGGCTGCGGACGCGGCTTCTGCTGGGCCTGCCCGCCCTGCTGCCCTTGCTGAACCTGCCGGCCCTGCTGCGGGCGGCCGCCCTGCTGCTTGGCGGACTGGTCGGCCTGCTGCCCGGACTCGCCCGAGCCCTCCTGCTCGGCTGCGAACTCGCCCTGGGACAGCCCCGTCTCCAGCGGCCCCGCCTTCTTCTCGGCGTTGAGCAGTTCGGCCAGCGTGCCGTGCATGTCGCTGAGCCGGCGCACGGCCTCGCCGTGGGTCGCCGTGAGCGTGGCCAGCCTGCGGTCGGCGGTGTCGTTGATCTTCTTGGCCCTGGCCTCGGCGTCGGCGACGCGGCGCTGGGTCTCCTCCTCGGCCTGGGACCGGAGCTGTTCGGCCTCCTGCTTGGCCGCCGAGACCATCTCCTGGGCTTCGGTGCGCGCACTGGAGACGACGCGCTCGGCGTGCTCCTCGGCGTCCTTGACCCGCTTGGCCGCCTCTTCCTCCGCCTTGCCGCGGATGGCCTCGACTTCGCTGTCGACCTTGCTGCGCTTCTCCTTCGCCTCTTCCTCGGCGATGCGAAGGATCGTGGACATGCGTTCGCTGATCTGTTCGTGCTCGGGCTTGACCGCGGCCTGCTCCTTGGCCTCGGCCAGCTCGCGGCGGAGCTGCTCCAGCTCGTCGTGGGCGCGCGCCAGCCGCTCCTGCAGGTCGCGGGTCTGGTTGTGGGTGCGCACCACGTAGTCGTCGACCTGGCGCTTGCTGTAGCCCCGCTTCTCGGTCGGGAAGGCTTCCTCGCGGAGGAAGTTCGGCAAGATCTCTGCGCTGTGCTCGTTCATGTCCTAATCAACCAGGTTGGCTGCCAATGGGATGGTGGCCGGACTCCCTGCCTATCATTCCCATAACACCCGGAAAACACGTCAATGACATTCATTCCCCAAGCTTGGCGGTGTGATGGGAAACCGCAACAGAGACCCGAATCGCGTGCGAAGTGTGACGTAGTGAACACGGGGGGAGGCGACTACGGTAATGGCCCCTACACCTCCCGCTCAATAGCCTGGACGGATCGTTCGCGCGTGCGGCGCGGCTGCGCGGCCGCCGTGCTCACTGCACTACTAAGGTATGCCCGTTCCCGGCGGCGCGGAGCCCGAGTGCGCCGATTGCACGGCGCGTCTCACCCGCCCGCCCGAGCCAAGGGAGGTCACGTGTCCGCTCCGCTCGTCGGAGACGCCCCGTTCGGTGAGCCCGATATCCACCCCGACGCCTGGATCGCCCCCGGGGCGGTCGTCGTCGGTCGGGTCCGCATCGGCGCCCGCAGCAGCGTCTGGTACGGCTCGGTCGTGCGCGCCGACACCGAGGACATCGTGATCGGGCAGCTGTGCAACATTCAGGACCAGTGCGGCCTGCACTCCGATCCCGGCGAGCCCGCCGTGCTGGCCGACCGCGTGAGCCTGGGGCACAAGGCGATGGTGCACGGCGCCGAGATCGGCGAGGGCGCGCTGATCGGTATCGGCGCGGTCGTGCTGGGCGGCGCGCGCGTGGGCGAGGGCGCCCTGGTGGCCGCCGGCGCGCTGGTGCCGCCGGGCAAGGAGGTCCCCGCGGGCACCCTGTGGGCCGGCCTGCCGGGCAAGGTCGTGCGCGAGCTCACCGACGAGGACCGGGCGGGCTTCGCCGAGACCCCGCAGAAGTACGCCCGCTACGCCGAGCGCCACCGCGACGTCACCTGGCTCAGCTCGCATCGGCGCGACTGAGGAGGCGCCGGCCGTCCCCCGCCTTCTGCGGCCGCGGCGCCCGCCCGACACCCGCCACCCCCACGGAGGCGCTGCGCGCCACCCGTTCGCCGCCGCCCGACGCGGCGCCGCACGGATCCCTCCACCCGCACATGACCGTCCGCATTCCGGTTAACGGCCGGGTGAGGACGTCACAGCGTTCAGTAGGGAGCGATCGGCGATGGGGCCGTCACAGGGGTCGAAGAGGCGGCCCGCGCCGCTGGGGCGCTGGGCGCGGATCGGGCAGTGGTTCCGGCGCGCCCGCTCGGAGGGGGCCGAACGCACGACCCTGCTGCTGATCGTCAAGAGCACCCTGGCGGGCACCATCGCCTGGGCCGTCGCCTACACCGCCATGCAGGCGACCGCGCCCGCGTTCGCGCCGTTCTCCGCGGTGCTGATGATCCAGGTGACCGTCTACCAGTCGCTGGCCCAGTCCGTGCGCTACCTCGCCGCGGTCGCGGCCGGCGTGGCCGTGCAGGGCCTGGTCGGCTTCCTGACCGGGGCCGGCCTGCTGACGTTCGCGCTCGTCACGTTCATCGCACTGGTCATCGGCAGGTGGCCGCGGCTGGGCTCGCAGGGATCGCAGGTCGTCACCGCGGCGTTCTTCGCCTTCGCCCTGTACGTGACCGCCACCAGCACCGTGGAGCGCGCCTCCCAGCTGGGCCAGATCATCCTGCTGGTCGCCATCGGCTGCGGGATCGGAGTCGCGGTCAACGTGCTCGTCGTCCCGCCCATGCGCTTCCGCAGCGCCGAGTACGGGGTCCGCTCGCTCGCGCACGCGATGTGCGACCTGCTCTCCGACATGTACCCGGCGCTTCGCGAAGTCGAGCTCGACCAGGAGCGGACCGGGCAGTGGCGGCACCGCGCCGCCGCGATGGAGGGCACCGTCGCCCAGGCCCGCAGCGCGGTGCGCACCGCCGAGGAGAGCGTCTACTACAACCCGCGGCGCCTGCTGCGCCGGTACCGGTACGGCACCCGCTCGTTCTCGGGCTACGCGGGCGTGGTCGCCGCCCTGGAGCGGGTCTCCTACCAGCTGGCCTCCGTCACGCGCACCCTCGACCAGTCGGTGTCCGCCACCGAGGACGGACCGCGGCGCACCGAGTTCTTCGGGCTCTACGGGGACTTCCTCGCCGCTCTGGCCGAGGTCGCCCGGCAGCTCAGCGAGGTGGAGCAGGACCGGCTCGCCGAGCAGACCGATCAGCTGGCGTCGCTGACCCGGCGGGCGGCGGAGTGCGCCCAACGGTTGACCGAGACCGCCGAGGCCGAGGAGGCCCCGAGGCGGCTCGTCGATGACCCGGCGAGCCCGTACGGCACCATGCTGATCGAGGCGTCGCGGCTGCGCCAGGAGTTCGAGAGCACCTGCGGGATCCTGCGCCGGTCGGTGGGGCAGGAGCCGTCCTGAGCCCTCGGCCGGGCGCGGTTCCGCCCGTGTTCCCGACTACGTCGTGTCCGTCCCAGGCGGCACGCGGAGGTTCCTGGAAAGCGGCACCGCCGCCGTTCTCAGCACGCCTGGCCGCGCCCTTCCACGGGGCAGGGCGCCTCGCGGTCCCAGCCGTTGGGTGAGCAGGCCACCACCGAGACGAACGCGCGCTCGTCGCCACCGAGCTGGTACTGCCAGGTGACGTCGCGGCCGTCGGCCAGGTCGCGCAGAGCAGCGGCGTACCGGCCGCCGGCGGGCGCCCAGAAGGCGTCCGGGCCGTCGATCTCGGTGCGCACCTTCTCGTACTGGGCGGCCATCCACTCCGCGGCGCCTTCGGGCTCGCCCCAGGTGCCCGCGACCTTGTCCGCGGGCTTGCGCAGCCACCAGCACATCTTGACGGGAGGCACGTCCGCGGTCGTGAACTGGGGACCGTCGATATGGGTGTCGCGTGCCTTGCGCGAGCGCTCTTCGTCGGATCCGCGCCAGAAGTACCCGTGGTAGTGCACGTGCCGATGTTCGCACGCGGCGGGCGGCCTGGCCACCGGGACACCCGGCTCCCGCAGCGCCCGGCGCGCGGTGGTACCGACCGCTGCTCCTAGTCCTGTCGGCCCGCGGCGACCGTGCGTGTATACCGCCGGATGACTACTCGAACGTGGTTCTGAGAATGGCCCGTCTGGGTCATGCGACGGCGGGCTACCCGGGCGTAGCCTTCGTAGAGCGGGATGTCCCCGGCGGGATCCCACGAAGGTCGGTGGTCCGACCCGGGGATACGTGTGACCGCCTCCCGCGTTCCCTTGTCCCGGGCGGGTCGCGCCCCCGCGGTGCTGTCGATGGAGGTGGGCGCGCATGGATCCGGACGTGCGCCTCCACGATCATGTGGCGATGGCGGAGATCGAGCTCTACGCCGAGCTGCTGATCGCCGTCGCCGGGTCGGATCGGCGGCTGACCTACGAGGAGATCGACATCGTGCTGGGCGTGCGCCGCGCGGTCCCCGAGCAGACGCGGCGCCGCGTGCGCGGGCGCCCGGTCCGCACCCGCCACCTCGGCTGATCCCGCCGCCCGCGGCACCGCGACCGGCTCGGCAGGGCCGCGCCCCGGGTGGCGGCCTCCCGGAGCGCGACCCTGCCGAGCCGGGGCCGGCGACGCCTGCGGCGGCGCGCCGGGGCGCGCCGCCGCTCTCGGCGGAGGCGCTCCAGGCCACCGCCGAATCGCGTCCGCAGCGAACGACCGCGGGGCGCGGCCTTCGTCAGGCCTTCTCCTTCTCCCCCTCCTCGGCCGGGGCGGAGCCGCCCTTGACCGAGCGCAGCAGCAGCTGGGAGACGTCGACGACCTCCAGCGTCTCCTTGGCCTGGCCCTGCGACTTCTTCTCGTTGATGGCGTCGCCCAGCATCACCTGGCAGAACGGGCAGGCGGTCGAGACGGTGTCGGGGTCGGTGGTCAGCGCCTCGTCCACCCGCTCGGTGTTGATGCGCTTGCCGATCCGCTCCTCCATCCACATCCGGGCGCCGCCCGCGCCGCAGCAGAAGCCGCGCTCCTTGTGCCGGTGCATCTCCTTGGTGGTGATGCCGGGCACCTGCGCCATGATCTCGCGCGGCGGGGTGTAGACCTTGTTGTGCCGCCCCAGGAAGCAGGGGTCGTGGTAGGTGATGTTCTCCTCGATCGGCTGGACCGGGGTGAGGCGGCCCTCCTCCACCAGCCGGGCCAGCAGTTGGCTGTGGTGGACCACGTCGTACTCGCCGCCCAGCTGCGGGTACTCGTTGCCCAGCGTGTTGAAGCAGTGCGGGCAACTGGCCACGATCTTGGTGACGCCGGCCTCGTTGAGCGTCTCCACGTTCTGCTGGGCGAGCATCTGGAAGACGTACTCCATGCCCAGCCGGCGCGCGGGGTCGCCGGTGCAGGCCTCCATGCCGCCCAGCACCGCGAACTTAACCCCGGCCGTGTGCAGCAGCTCGGCGATGGCCTTGGTGGTCTTCTTCGCGCGGTCCTCCAGCGCACCGGCGCAGCCGACCCAGAACAGGTACTCGGTGCCATCGGGCAGCTTGTCCTCGACAACCGGGACCTCGAAGTCCAGCTCGGCGATCCAGTCCATGCGCCGGTCCTCGGCCATGCCCCACGGGTTGCCCTTGTTCTCCAGGTTCTTCAGCAGGGTGTTGGCCTCGGAGGGGAAGCTGGACTCGATCATCACCTGGTAGCGGCGCATGTCCATGATGTGGTCGATGTGCTCGATGTCGACGGGGCACTGCTCGACGCAGGCGCCGCAGTTGGTGCAGGACCAGAGCACGTCGGGGTGGATGACACCGCCTTCCTCCTCGGTGCCCACCAGCGGCCGCTGCAGGAGCGCGAGCACGTCGGTGTCGGCGTGCGCGGCGTCCTCCGCGGCCTTCTCCTCCAGCGTTTCCGCGGTCACGCCCTGCATCAGGTACGGCGCCTTGGCGTAGGCGTGGTCGCGCAGGTCCATGACCAGCTTCTTGGGCGAGAGCGGCTTGCCCGTGTTCCAGGCCGGGCACTGCGACTGGCAGCGGCCGCACTCGGTGCAGGTGCTGAAGTCCAGCAGGCCCTTCCAGGTGAAGTCCTCGACCCGGCCGACGCCGAAGGGGTCCTCGTCGGGGTCGGCCTCCTCGAAGTCCAGCGGCTTCTTGCCGGTCTTGTCCATCATCGGCTTGGCCGCGCCCAGCGCGGGAGAGCCCTCGGGGTCGCGCTTGAAGTAGATGTTGAACGGCGCGGTGAAGCGGTGCCAGCCGATGCCCATGGTCACCACGGCGGCCAGCACCATGAAGAACAGCCAGGAGATGATCAGCTTGAACGCGGCGACCAGGGCGAGGCCCGGCTCACTGGCCGGCAGCACGGCACCCAGCGCGTGGGAGATCGGCGTGGCCCACACCGGGAAGGGGAACTCGTCCATGGCGACCTTGAAGCCGCGGATCACGAAGATGGCCGCCAGCAGCGCGATGATGTAGGCCTCGACGTAGTAGGCCGTCCAGTGCACGGAGTTGGCGAACCGGGATCCGCGCCCCAGGCGGCGCGGACCCTTGATCTGCCGGTAGACGGCCAGGCCCGCGATGGCGGCCAGCCCCAGCCCGGCGATCACCTCGATGGCCAGCCCGTAGACCGTCCAGTCGTGGATGACGGGCAGGTGGAAGTGGGGGTCCCACACCTCGCCGTGCGCCTCGGCCACGGTGAACACCAGCAAGGGGAAGGACACCATCACGAACCAGTGGGCGATGCCCACCCACGGCCGCTTGAGCATCCGGGTGTGCCCGAGCACCTCGATCAGCGTGGTCGTGAGTCGCCGGCCGAAGGGCCCGGTGCGCCCGTCCTCCACCGGCCGGCCCAGACGCACGGTCTGCACCATCCGGCGGACGCCGAACGCGAACATGGCGACCCCGACCACGGCGAAGAGGGTCGTGATGATCCCCAGAACGATGTAGAGCATCGCCCGCGGCCTCCCATCCTGCTGTAGTGCCCCGATGCGCCACACATCGGAGGTCCCCCAAATGTTACTAGCCAGTAATGGCCGGTGGATCCATCGCCCCTGACACGGGCGCCGCCGAGACCGCACCCTCAACGGTAGAAGACCCCGCCCCCTCGCGTATCGGCGGGTTCACCTGCGTTTTCCCCCGGACGATGCACCCGCTCGCCGCCGTCTCGCCCGGTGGGCGGACAGGGACACCGACGCGACGCGCAGCGCCCCCGTTGGGGCGGTGGGTGACGGGCGGGCAAGGGGGCGACGCGCAGCGTCTCCGTTGGGGCGGTGGGGGGCGACGGGCAAGGGATACGCGGCGCGCAGCGCCACCGTTGGGGCGGTGGGGGGTGACGGGCGGGCCCTGAGGCACCCCCGGGTTCCCCCTGAACCCACCCGGAGTCCGCCACTCGGGTGCCCGGCTCGGGAACAAACGCCGTGGTCCGAGCCGTTATAGGGGCGGAAACCCACATTGAGTCGCCGAGGCTCAAGTGATTTGACAGTAGGCGAGCCGCGAAGCAAACTTACGTCTGTAAGACTCAACTCTGACGGAGGAACGTACTCATGGCACGTGCGGTCGGAATCGACCTGGGGACGACGAACTCGGTCGTCTCGGTCCTGGAGGGCGGCGAGCCCACGGTCATCGCCAACGCCGAAGGCGCCCGGACCACCCCGTCCGTCGTTGCCTTCGCCAAGAACGGCGAGGTGCTCGTCGGCGAGGTCGCGAAGCGTCAGGCGGTCACCAACGTCGACCGGACCATCCGCTCGGTGAAGCGCCACATCGGCACCGACTGGAAGACCGAGATCGACGGCAAGGACTTCAACCCGCAGCAGATCAGCGCGTTCGTGCTGCAGAAGCTCAAGCGCGACGCCGAGGCCTACCTGGGCGAAGAGGTCACCGACGCCGTCATCACGGTTCCGGCCTACTTCAGCGACGCCCAGCGCCAGTCCACCAAGGAAGCCGGCACGATCGCGGGCCTCAACGTCCTGCGCATCATCAACGAGCCCACCTCCGCGGCGCTGGCCTACCACCTGGAGAAGGAGGACGAGGCCACCATCCTGGTCTACGACCTCGGTGGCGGTACGTTCGACGTCTCCCTGCTCGAGGTCGGCGACGGCGTGGTCGAGGTGAAGGCCACCAACGGCGACAACCACCTCGGCGGCGACGACTGGGACCAGGCGATCGTCGACTGGCTGGTCGAGCGCTTCAAGAACAACAACGGCGTCGACCTGTCCAAGGACAAGATGGCGCTGCAGCGTCTGCGCGAGGCCGCTGAGAAGGCCAAGATCGAGCTGTCCAGCTCCAGCGAGACCGCGATCAACCTGCCCTACATCACCGCCTCGTCCGAGGGCCCGCTGCACCTCGACGAGAAGCTGACCCGGGCGGAGTTCCAGCGGCTGACCTCCGACCTGCTGGACCGCACCAAGGCGCCGTTCCACCAGGTCATCAAGGACGCCGGCATCAGCGTCGACAAGATCGACCACGTGGTCATGGTCGGCGGTTCCACCCGTATGCCCGCGGTCGTGGAGCTGGTCAAGGAGCTGACCGGCGGCAAGGAGCCCAACAAGGGCGTCAACCCCGACGAGGTCGTGGCCATCGGCGCCGCGCTGCAGGCGGGTGTGCTCAAGGGCGAGGTCAAGGACGTCCTGCTGCTGGACGTGACCCCGCTGTCGCTGGGCATCGAGACCAAGGGCGGCGTGTTCACCAAGCTGATCGAGAAGAACACGACCATCCCGACCAAGCGCTCGGAGATCTTCACCACGGCCGACGACAACCAGCCGTCGGTGCAGATCCAGGTCTACCAGGGCGAGCGCGACATCGCGCAGTACAACAAGAAGCTGGGCGTCTTCGACCTGACCGGCATTCCGCCGGCGCCGCGCGGCGTCCCCCAGATCGAGGTCACCTTCGACATCGACGCCAACGGCATCGTGAACGTCACCGCGAAGGACATGGGCACCGGCAAGGAGCAGTCGGTCACCATCTCCGGCGGTTCGGCCATGAGCCAGGACGAGATCGACCGGATGGTCCGCGAGGCCGAGGAGTACGCCGAGGAGGACCGCAAGCGCCGCGAGGAGGCCGAGGTCCGCAACAACGCGGAGTCCCTCGTCTACCAGACCGAGAAGGTCATCAAGGACAACGAGGACAAGATCCCGGCCGACGTCAAGACCGAGACCGAGAGCGCCGTCGGCGAGCTGAAGAAGGCGCTGGAGGGCACCGACATCGAGGCGATCCGCCAGGCGAGCGAGAAGGTCGCGCTGGCCAGCCAGAAGATCGGCTCCTCCATCTACGGCCAGAGCGACCAGCAGGGCGGCGGTGAGGACGCCTCGGCCGGCCCTTCGGACCAGAGCGACGACAGCGACGTCGTGGACGCCGAGATCGTCGACGAGGACAAGAAGGACGGCAACGCCTGATCGGCCGAGAGGCAAGGCAAGGGAGGCGCAGCCAATGGCGCTGCCGGAGAACGAGAACGGCGAGGAGCAGCAGGGACCGGTGATCCGCGACAAGCGTCGGATAGATCCCGAGACCGGTGAGCTCCGCACGCCCGAGGGAGCCGCGGACGCCGCTCCCGACTCCCCCGAGGCCGAGGTCGCGGCCGACGAGGAGCCCGTCGTCGTCGACGACACCGCCGCGGGCGGCGAACTCCTCAAGGCCCGCGAGCAGATCGCGGAGCTGACCAACGACCTCAAGCGCATCCAGGCGGAGTACGCCAACTACCGCAAGCGCGTCGAGCGCGATCGGGTGGCCCTGCGCGAGCAGGCGACCGCCCAGGTGGTGGGCGACCTCCTGCCGATCCTCGACGACATCGGCCGTGCCCGCGAGCACGACGAGCTCACCGGCGGGTTCAAGTCGGTCGGCGAGGCCCTGGAGGCGCTGGTCAACAAGCTCGGGCTGCGGAAGTACGGCGAGACGGGCGACGAGTTCGACCCCAACGTCCACGAGGCGCTGACCATGGTGCCCTCGCCCGACGCGGTGCCCACCGTCGTCGAGGTCTTCCAGCCCGGCTACACGATCGGCGAGCGGGTTCTGCGCCCGGCACGCGTGGTGGTCGCCGGTCCGGGGGACGATGCCGCTGAGGCGCCGGAGTCCGCCGAACCCGCCGAGTCCGCACCGGAGCCCGGCGGGCAGGACACCTCCGGCGAGGAGTCCGGTCCCGACGCCTCCGGCGGGGCGGCAGAGGACAAGCAGTAGACCGCCGGGCCCCGGGCGCCGCGCCGGCGCCCGGGGCGCGCGGGCGCCGGCCCCTTCCCCGCGGGCGGGGAGGGGGCGGGGCCCGGACCATTCGACAAGCGCGAAGCGGGAGAAGGCAGACGTCGATGAGCACGAAGGACTACCTCGAGAAGGACTATTACAAGGTCCTCGGAGTCTCAAAGACCGCCTCGCAGGACGAGATCAAGCAGTCCTATCGCAAGCTCGCGCGTGAGAACCACCCCGACGCCAACACCGGCGACCCCAAGGCCGAGGAGCGCTTCAAGGAGATCTCCGAGGCCTACAACGTGCTCAGCGACGAGAAGCGGCGCAAGGAGTACGACGAAGCCCGCTCCCTCTTCGGCTCCTCCTACCGGCCCGGCGGAGGCACCGGTGCGGGCGGGTTCGACCTGGGCGACCTGTTCGGCCAGGGTGCGCCGACCGGCGGAGGCGGGGGCGGCGAGCGGCTGAGCGACCTGTTCGGCGGCCTGTTCGGGGGCCGCGGCCGCACCACGACCCAGCCCCGGCGCGGGGCCGACATCGAGACCGAGACGCGGCTGACCTTCGGCGAGGCCGCCTCCGGCGTCACCCGGTCCTTCCAGCTCAGCAGCGACGCCGCCTGCCCCACGTGCCGGGGCACCGGCGCCAAGGCGGGCACCGCGCCGCGGGTGTGCCCGAAGTGCTCGGGCACCGGACACGAGAACCGCAACCTGGGCGGGTTCTCGCTGTCGGAGCCCTGCAGCGAGTGCAAGGGGCGCGGCCTGGTGGTCGACGACCCCTGCCCCACGTGCAGCGGCAGCGGGCGCGGCAAGAGCACCCGCACGATCCAGGCCCGGATCCCGGCGGGCGTCTCCGACGGCCAGCGGATCCGGCTCAAAGGCAAAGGCGCGCCGGGCGAACACGGTGGACCGGCCGGAGACCTCTATGTGGTGGTACATGTGCAGCCGCACCCCGTGTTCGGCAAGTCCGGCGACAACCTGACGATCACCGTTCCGGTGACCTTCCCCGAGGCCGTGCTCGGCGCCGATGTGCGGGTGCCGACGCTCAACGGCCTGCCGGTCACCGTGAAGATCCCGCCGGGTACGCCCAACGGCCGCACGTTCCGCGTCCGCGGCAAGGGCACGGCCCGGCGCGACGGCACCGCGGGCGACATGCTCGTGACCGTCGAGGTGGCGGTGCCCGCGCACCTCAGCGACGATGCGCGCGAGGCACTGGAGAAGTTCCGCGCCGCGACCGCGGACCAGGACCCGCGCAGCGGTCTGGAGACGCGCGCAAAGGGGATGTGAATGTCATGACCAATCCGGGACTGGGCGACGACATCCCGGTCTATGTGATCTCGGTGGCCGCCGAGCTGTCCGGGCTGCATCCGCAAACCCTGCGCCAGTACGACCGCCTCGGCCTGGTCTCGCCGGGCCGGGCCGCAGGGCGGGGCAGGCGCTACTCGATGCGCGACATCCGGACACTGCGGGAGGTGCAGCGGCTCTCCCAGGAGGAGGGCATCAACCTCGCCGGGATCAAGCGCATCCTGGAGCTGGAGGACGAGGTCGAGAAGCTGCGCGAGCACGTCTTCCACCTCCGCAACGAACTGGACGCGGCCCGGTCGGCGGTCGCGCGGCGCTCGGCGGGCGATACCGGGGGCGGCGAACTGCTGCCGGTGCGGCGCACCCGGGTGACGATCTTCAACACCTCTCCGCCGCCCGAGCAGGATCAGTAGCGGCCCGCCGGGCAGAGCCGGCCGTCCCGGGGCGGTCGGGACGGGCGGCCTGTGCCGCTCCGGGCCCACCGGGCCGGCGGCGGGCCGGGCGGAGCTTCCGCGCCGGCACCCGGCACACCACTGACAACCGCATAGCGATCACGCGCGAAGGGGGCGGCGAAGCATGAACTACAAACTCACCACCAAGAGCCAGGAAGCCGTGTCGGCGGCGGTGCGGCGCGCCACCACCGACGGCAACCCGCAGGTCGAACCGGTGCACCTGCTCGCCGCTCTGCTCGGCCAGGGCGAGGGGATCATCCGCCCGCTGCTCAAGGAGGTCGGCGCGGCCCCCGACGATCTCGCGGCCAAGACCGACCAGGCGATCGCGGGCCTGCCCAAGGCCGCCGGCAGCACGGTGGGTGCACCGCAGAGCGCGCGCCAGTTCATCGTCTCGCTGAACACCGCGGCACAGCGGGCCCAGCAGATGGAGGACGAGTTCGTCTCGACCGAGCACCTGCTCGTGGGCCTGGCCGCTGACGGGGGCGAGGCGAGCCGGCTGCTCAAGGACGCCGGCGCGACTCCCGAGGCGCTGCTGGAGGCGTTCGACCGGGTCCGGGGCCCGGGCCGGGTCACCACGGAGAACCCCGAGGACACCTACCAGGCGCTGGAGAAGTACGGCATCGACCTCACCGGGCGGGCGCGCTCGGGCGCGCTGGACCCGGTCATCGGCCGGGACTCCGAGATCCGGCGGGTCGTGCAGGTGCTCTCCCGGCGCACCAAGAACAACCCGGTGCTGATCGGCGAGCCCGGCGTGGGCAAGACCGCCGTGGTCGAGGGGCTGGCCCAGCGCATCGTGGCCGGCGATGTGCCCGAGTCGCTGCGCGACAAGCGGCTGATCGCGCTCGACCTGTCGTCGATGGTGGCCGGCGCCAAGTACCGCGGCGAGTTCGAGGAGCGGCTCAAGGCCGTGCTCAACGAGATCAAGGAGAGCGACGGCCAGGTCATCACCTTCATCGACGAGCTGCACACCGTGGTCGGCGCCGGCGCGGCCGAGGGCGCCATGGACGCGGGCAACATGCTCAAGCCGATGCTGGCCCGCGGCGAGCTGCGCATGGTCGGCGCCACCACGCTCGACGAGTACCGCGAGCGGATCGAGAAGGACCCGGCGCTGGAGCGCCGCTTCCAGCAGGTGCAGGTGGGCGAGCCGTCGGCGGCCGACACCATCGCGATCCTGCGCGGGCTCAAGGGCCGCTACGAGGCGCACCACAAGGTGCAGATCGCCGACTCGGCGCTGGTGGCCGCGGCCACCCTGTCGGACCGCTACATCACCGCCCGGTTCCTGCCGGACAAGGCCATCGACCTCATCGACGAGTCCGCCTCGCGGCTGCGGATGGAGATCGACTCCCGGCCGGTGGAGATCGACGAGCTGCAGCGCACCGTCGACCGGCTGAAGATGGAGGAGATGGCGCTGGACAAGGAGTCCGACGCCGCCTCCGTGCAGCGGCTGGAGCGGCTGCGCGCCGACCTCGCCGACCGCCAGGAGGAGCTGACCGCGCTGGTGGCCCGCTGGGAGCAGGAGAAGGCCGGGCTGAACCGGGTCGGCGAGCTCAAGGAGCGCCTGGACGATCTGCGCACGCAGGCCGAGCGCGCCCAGCGCGACGGCGACTTCACCGAGGCGTCGCGGCTGATGTACGGCGAGATCCCGCAGCTGGAGAAGCAGCTGGACGAGGCGTCCTCCGCCGAGGAGGAGGCCGGGGACGCCGACGAACCGACGATGGTCAAGGAGGAGGTCGGCGCCGACGACGTGGCCGACGTCGTGTCGTCGTGGACGGGCATCCCCGTGGGCCGGCTGATGGAAGGCGAGACCGCCAAGCTGCTGCGCATGGAGGAGGAGTTGGGCAAGCGCCTGGTCGGCCAGGACGCGGCGGTGGCCGCGGTCTCCGACGCGGTGCGCCGCGCGCGCACCGGGATCTCCGACCCCGACCGGCCCACCGGTTCGTTCATGTTCCTGGGCCCCACCGGCGTCGGCAAGACGGAGCTGGCCAAGGCGCTGGCGGAGTTCCTGTTCGACGACGAGCGCGCGATCGTGCGCGTCGACATGAGCGAGTACTCCGAGAAGCACTCGGTCTCGCGGCTGGTGGGCGCTCCCCCCGGCTACGTGGGCTACGAGGAGGGCGGCCAGCTCACCGAGGCGGTCCGCCGCCGGCCCTACACCGTGGTGCTGCTGGACGAGGTGGAGAAGGCGCACATCGAGGTCTTCGACACCCTGCTGCAGGTCCTCGACGACGGGCGGCTCACCGACGGCCAGGGCCGCAGCGTCGACTTCCGCAACACACTGCTGATCATGACCTCCAACCTGGGCTCGCAGTTCCTCGTCGACCCCTCGCTGGCCAGCGAGGAACGGCGGGAGCGGGTGATGACGACCGTGCGCAGCACCTTCAAGCCGGAGTTCTTGAACCGGCTGGACGACCTGATCGTCTTCGAGGCGCTGTCCACCGAGGAGCTGACCCGCATCGTCGACCTGCAGGTGGACCGGCTGGCCGCGCGCCTGAGCGAGCGGCGGCTGCGACTGGAGGTCACCCCGGCGGCGCGCGAGTGGCTGGCGCTGACCGGCTACGACCCGGTCTACGGCGCCCGGCCGCTGCGCCGGCTGGTGCAGGCGGCGATCGGCGACCCGCTGGCCAAGGCGATGCTGTCGGCCGAGTTCTCGGAGGGCGACACCGTGCTCGTCGACCTCGACGAGAACAGGGACGCCCTGAGCGTCCGCCGCGCCGAGCCCGAACCCGCCCCGGCCTGACCCGCGGGATCGGGTGCCCCTACCGGGGCGCACACTCACGACGGCCCCGGCGATCCCGCGCCGGGGCCGTCGTCGTGTCGAGGTAGGCGTGCGGCGCGGTCGCCCGCCCGAGCGGGTGCGCCGCCTCTGCTCAGATCACGTCGGAGTCGTCGTGGAGCGACTGCCGGGTGCGGTCGCGGCGCACCATCATGAGGATGATGGTCAGGACGACCACCGCCACCCCGGCGACCATGAAGATCATGCCGATGGCGTCCAGGTCGAGTCCGGCGACGTCGGCGGTGATGCCGTAAGCCAGCACGGCCCCGATGACCACCAGGAAGATGCCGAGTCCGATTCCCATTCGCTGCCTCCGCACCGCATCAGTTGGGTCCCGTTGGCTACATCTACCCGTTTGGCGCCCCGACATCCCGGAAACGCCCGCCCGGTCCCCGATCGGTCCGATCTCACACCCCGCCGCCCGCGCGGCCGCCGCAATCGACCCGTGTCGACAGGCTCTTCGGAATCGGGATCCCCAACCGGCCTCTGGATATGGTGAAACGAGGCGACGAAGAAGGTGGCACGAATGGTCGCAGTAGACATAGCCGCCGACCTCAACACCGAGGACCAGACCGGGTACGTATGGGCGTTCTTGGACGAGGCGCGGGATCCGTCGATCATCGTGCCCGGTGCCCTCGTGGTTGCGGGTGACGACGATGCACCCGCCGTCGCCGTCGTGGTGGACCTGACTCCCCACCCCAGCGGCACCGTGGTTCGTCTGGACGTATTGCCCGGTGCGCTCGAACAGTACGTCGCGCTCGCCAAGCGGGTGGATGCCGCGGCCTGAGTCTGCGGCGCGAACGGCGGCGGCCCGGTGCGCAGGGGTCGTGCGCACCGGGCCGGGGTTTCCGGGGCGGTTGTGCCGCTCCCGGAGGTCGAGTGGACTTTAGAAGGCCGACTCGGGAACCTCCATCAGCTCCAGGGTCGTGTCGTCCACGATCTTGCGCTCGGCGGCCAGGCGGGGCAGGACCTGGTCGGCGAAGAAGCGCGCTGCGGCGATCTTGCCGGTGTAGAAGTCGCGGTCGGCGTCGCCGGCTCCGTCCAGCGACGCCAGGGCCACCTCGGCCTGGCGCAGCAGCAGCCAGCCCAGCACCAGGTCGCCGGCGCTCATCAGCAGGCGGGTGGTGTTCAGGCCGACCTTGTAGAGCTCCTCGGTCTGCTCGCTGGAGCGCATGAGGTCGCCGACCATGGTCTCGACCATCTTCTCGACGTGCTCGGCCCCTTCGGCCAGCGCGGCGCGCTCCTCCTTGAGGCGGCCGTTGCCGGCCTCGCCCGCGGCGAACTCCTTGATCTCGCTCATGAGCCGGCCGAAGGCCTCGCCGTTGTTCTTGACGATCTTGCGGAAGAAGAAGTCCTGCGCCTGGATGGCGGTGGTGCCCTCGTAGAGGGTGTCGATCTTGGAGTCGCGGATGTACTGCTCGATCGGGTAGTCCTGCAGGTAGCCGGAGCCGCCGAGGGTCTGCAGCGATTCGGCCAGCAGCGCATACGACCGCTCGGAGCCCACGCCCTTGACGATGGGCAGCAGCAGGTCGTTGAGCGCGTCGGTGGCGCTGTAGTCGGCACCCTCGTGCTGGGCGATCTGCACCGCGTCCTGCTGGGTGGCGGTGTAGATGACCAGCGCGCGCAGGGCCTCGGCGTAAGCCTTCTGCGTCATCAGGCTGCGGCGCACGTCGGGGTGGCGGGTGATGGGCACGCGCGGCGCGGTCTTGTCGGCCATCTGGGTCAGGTCGGCGCCCTGCTTGCGCTCCTTGGCGTACTCCAGCGCGTTGAGGTAGCCGGTGGAGAGCGTGGCGATGGCCTTGGTGCCCACCATCATCCGGGCGTGCTCGATGACCAGGAACATCTGGCGGATGCCGTCGTGCTTGTCGCCGACGAGGTAGCCGATGGCCGGGTGCTTGGCGCCGAAGGTCAGCTCGCAGGTGGTGGAGGCCTTCAGACCCATCTTGTGCTCGACGTTGGTGACGTAGACGCCGTTGCGCTCGCCGGGCGAGCCGTCCTCGTTGATGAGGAACTTGGGCACCAGGAACAGCGAGAGGCCCTTCGTACCCGGCTTGGCGCCCTCGGGGCGCGCCAGGACCAGGTGGAAGATGTTCTCGGTCATGTCCTGCTCGGCGGAGGTGATGAAGCGCTTCACCCCCTCGATGTGCCAGGTGCCGTCGCCCTGGTCGACGGCCTTGGTGCGGCCCGCGCCCACATCGGAGCCCGCGTCGGGCTCGGTGAGCACCATGGTCGCGCCCCAGCCGCGCTCGATCGCCTGGTGGGCGATGCGCTTCTGGGTCTCGTTGCCCTCCTGGTAGAGCACCTTGGCGAAGCCCGGCCCGGCGGCGTACATGTGCACAGCGGGGTTGGCGCCCAGGATCAGCTCCGCGGCGGCCCAGGCCAGCGAGCGGGGCGCGTTGAGGCCGCCGAGCTCCTGGGGCAGGTCGAGGTTGTACCAGCCGGCGTCCATGTAGGCCCGGTAGGACTTCTTCAGGCTCTCGGGGAGGGTGACGCTGCTGGTCGCCGGGTCGAAGACCGGCGGGTTGCGGTCGGAGTCCTCGAAGGACTCGGCGACGACGCCGGTAGCCAGCCGGTTGACCTCGTCGAGGATGGTGCGGGCAGTGTCCTCGTCCAGTTCCTCGAACGGGCCGCTGCCCAGCACGTCCTGGCGCTTGAAGACCTCGAAGAGGTTGAACTCGAGGTCGCGCAGATTGCTCTTGTAGTGCGTCATTCGCGCGCTCCGCTCGTCCCGGCCGCTGTGTGTGCACACGCGATCTACTGACTGGTAACAAAACCCATGTTACTACCCGGTAGGAGGCGGCGGCCAGCGGGGACGGTCACACGACGGTCCCCAAGGGTGCGGATCTTGGAGGGTGCTTCCTGACGCTGCGCAACCGCGACCGGTGACCCGGTGTAATCCGGAACGGAGACGGGTCGTGCCAACCTTGAAGTCCCTGGTCACAGAGTTCCTTGAAGATCGCGCCGCAGAGGGTCTGTCGAAGCACTCTGTCAGTAGCTACTCCCAAGCGCTGACCCACTTCACCGCGTACATGGGACCGGACACGGATCCCTCCGAGGTGACCCGCCGCGACATCAAAGGCTTTCTCGCGGATCGTCGCGCGAAGGGTGAGGCTGTCACCACCCTTGCGAATCGTCACGCGTCCTTGTCGGTCTTCTGGTCATGGCTTATCGAGGAAGAAGAAGTCTCCGACAACGTCGTGAAGAAGGTCACGCGTCCCCGTGAGAAGGTCAAGCCGGTCCCGCTGGTCTCCGCAGAGGACATGTCAGCGCTGCTGAAGATCGAAGCGCGAACCCCGTTCCTCACGGTGCGCAACCGCTGCATTCTCCACCTTCTGTACGACACGGGTATCCGTGTCGGAGAGCTGTGCAACTTGAAGCTTGACGATATCGACTTTGATACCCAAATGCTGACCGTCCGGGGCAAGACCGGAGAGCGGACGATCCCCTTCGGTAAGACGTGCTCGGTTGCCCTTCGACGCTATATCCGTCGCCGTCAGTACCATCCCGGTAGCGGTAGCGACCGGGTTTTCATCGGGTCGAAGGGTTCCACGCAGGAAGGGACCGTTCTTCACATGATCCGTGAGTACGGGAAGCGCGCGGGTATCGGGAAGATCTACCCGCACATGTTCCGTCACAGCTACGTGGATTCCATGCTGTCTGCCGGGGCAACGGTCTTGGATGTGCAGTACCTCTGCGGTCACGCGTCGCCGCAGCAGATCATGAACCGCTACGGGATAGCGGGTAAGCGTGACCGTGCGATCCTTGCCCATCGTCGACTGTCGCCGGGTGACAGGTTGAACGGCTGACATCGGACGGAAGCGGGGACGGTGACCGTCCCCGCTTCTCTTTGTCTTCCTCCGTCAACCAAAGTTGACGCAGTCGGCAACGGGATTAAGGGATTTCCGGGATGAGCTACTAGCCCGACTCCCTAGAGCAACACATGTGTTATTAACACACGTGTAGTGCAGCAGGGGTAAGGGGCGGCGGAGGTATCCCGGAAACCCCTTCCTCGACCCCTCGACGGTGTTACCGCCTATGGGTGGGGTTCCGGTAACCCGCTTTCAAGATCAAACCCGAAGACCCCCACCCCTCCGGTGATGGGATGAATCCGGTGATCCCGCTTTACACGAACCGGTCCCGTGCAAATCGACTCCCAAAAACCCTATGGTCTATGTGACCTGCGGTTTCGCAAAAGCTAGTCGATGATGTGGATCAGGTACCACCAAGCTGTACGGGGGAGCGTGTGTGTTAAATACACATGTATGTGTTGGTAGGGGCGAGTAGCGGCTGAGTGATCCACCTGATCGATTCTCCCGAGTCGCGGTGACGCTCCCTGACGGTCCCGACTCCGGTAGACCCTCAGCCGTCCCGGTCGACCGTCCGGGTCGCTCTCAGCCGCTTCCTGACGCTCTCCGGTGTACCGCGCGGGTCGACGTCTCCCGATGCCCTGACGGTCGAGGCTGAGCCGCTTCCTGACGGTCCCGGTCGACGTCTCCCGATGCCCTGACGGTCCCGGTCGACCGCCAAACCCGATGCCGGCATCCCGTGACCAGCGCTTTTGTTCACGATCGAGATGATCGAGATACCCGCCGCCGCTGCCCGCCGCCATTAATGAATCAAGGTGCGCATGCGCAGGCGTGCGCGCGCGGCAGTGAAGGTCGGTTTTGCTCAGTTCGAGATGATCGAGATACCCGCCGCCGCCTGCTGCCCGCCGCCTTTTATGTAATTCACTGCGCATGCGCAGGTACGCGCGCGCGACATCCGAGGTCACCCGCTGGGCGTGACCTGCGCAGGTAGAGCCGCTGGGGGTCACCTCCGCTGGGGGTCGCAGGTCGACGCGCGTCCCTGCTGCCCGCTGGGGCAGCGTGATTACGTCCGGACAGCGGCATACAAAGCGCTGAGATCAACGCTCCCGGCCTAACTCAGAGCGTCGCGTGTAATCCCCTAGGTCCGATACCCGACCGCTTAGATTCGATCTGAGAGCTTCAGTGCAGGTCACGGGTAGCTGTAGCGGTTAACCCTGCTGCTGCCTACCGGAGCAGCGGGTGTATCGGTGCAGGTCAAGGCCGCAATCAGAATGCCATTCGGTTATCGCAGCCGACACGTCAAACGCCTAATCTTGGAGAACAACAACGATCTTGGTTTTATTCCCACTTGCTCATGTGCCGTGCGTCACCCTCCGATGTGACTGTGTGTACCCGAGACGTCGACAGCGAGTAATCCTCAACTGTTCATAACAATGAACCTACTGCGGAATTGAGGTGGCAGCGGGCAGCCGTCGACTGCCAGCAGCCAGCGGCTACGTGCACAGCGTCACTGGTTGAACACACCAGGTAGCCACTCAGCGGAGGGGCGAAGGGGCGTAGACCCCGCGCGCTACAGCGCAGCATTTTTGAAGCCTACCGGCGACTTTTCGCAGCTCACAACCCTACGGCTAACTCTCAGTGCTGCGCACGTACTTAGACCGCAGGGTCAGCCGTAGCGCTTCCCACCTGGTGACCCGAGACGACTGCGAGACACCTTCAATACGCTGCGTAAACGCCTGACCACGAAGTGTGGTACAATAGGACATAAGGGTTGATACCCACATGAGACGGACAGGAGGTGACCCGATGCCCGGACTTTCCATCCCAGGTGTTCAGGGATTCCAGAAGGCGCGACCAGACACCAGCGATGTCGACGACTTCCGCGATATGACTATTGCGGCGCTTCACCGCGACGGCGCGACAATCGAACAGCTTACGAAGGGTTTCGCGTGCTCCCGCGCGACGATCTACCGCCGCATTGCAAGGGGTAACGAGCTGCTAGATGTTGCTCCGGAGAATGATGGACCATGAGAAAGCTTACTCCGGAAGCATGTGCCGAAATCCTGAAGAACCTTCCCTCCGGAGTTGTCCCGCCGTCCGACAAGCTGTTGGCTAAAGGACACGCGGGAAAGCGCGTGGAGCGATTGCAGAGGTCTTTGCAGCGACTCGGGATTCAGCTTACGGAGTACGGCGTAGACGGGATCTTCGGGGATGAAACAGAAAGCGCGCTGAGGTCGTTTCAGCAGCGCTCCGGAATCCTTGTCGACGGTGTCTACGGTCCGAATACCGAAAGCGCGATGCTGGAAGCTTTCACGAAGCTGGACGACAAGCACTGGAGAGAAGCCGCTGAGCGGACCGGATCCGTATACAGCGAGGGATTTCGAGGACGTGTGAAGGGACTCGCGAATCGGTACTCCGTAGGGAAGTACTTCGAGCGATACGAAAAAGAGAACGGGACGCGTCCCGTACCGCCAAACAGTACAGGAGGCAGTAATGCCTAAGAAGGACTCGGGATTCTCCGAGGATGAGCTTCGGGAGCTGTATCGACTTTCCCGAAGCGGCGTACCGGTCGGGAAGCTGGTCAAGCGCTTCGGGCTATCCGAAGACCTTGACGGGGTCACCTTGATCCACCAAGCGCTTTTCGAAGCGGGGAAGCTGGTCGCGGAAGACAACCGGACTGAGCGTCTTCGCGTTGAGGCTCAGCGCGCATACGACGACACTCGACGCCTTCACGAGAAGGCAGAAGCGAGTAACGCCAGAAGCGAGCGTAACAAGCTTGCGAACAGGGTTGGTAAGAAGCTTGCCGACCAAGAACCATTCACCGACGACGAACGCGAGTTCGTCTTGAACCACCTAAAGGAGACGACATGAGCACACGTGACCAGATTGCCGCAGCACTACGCGGACGCAACCCCAACGAAGAAAAGCAGCAGCGTGAGCGATCCGCGAAGGCAGCGAAGGACGCTCAGGACAAAATCCGCTCCCGTGCGCGAGAGCTTGTCGAAGAGCGCGACCTAACCATGACCCGAGCGCTACAGATCGCTGAGAAGGAGAACAAGGACGCTGTTGCCCAGAAGCACGCTGAGGAGAAGAAGCGGCGCGACTACGAAGCGGTACGCGCCAACTCGGAGCGCTCTTCGCAGCTTTCCGATCGTCTACAGGACGCGATCAAGCGCAGCGCCGCTACCAAGACATACACCGACGCTGGTGGACACCAGCGACCGGTGAAGGACTGACAGACTTTCAGCGCGCTCCCGTGGAATCGGTCGAGCGCGATCCCTAAGGCGGGCTTCTCTCACCCGCGCGTCGGGGTGAAGGGTTGCCGTAGCGGGACGGCGACCCTTCGCCCGGACACCCCTCGGTTGAAGCTGGACAGCTCCCGAGAAACCCCAGGTCAACGGATGCCGGCGGAGGTCGGCTATGAATGCCAACTCGGCGGGAAGCGCCGTGGGACAATAGATGTACCGGGTCAGCAAGACCCGGAGACGAAAGCTCCGAGCAACGTGGAAGACCTCAGAGAGGATCGCCCCCACGTTCACCCGGAAGGGTGTGACTCGGAGACAGCGCGAGTAGGAACGCGCGAGAGATGAGACTGAGTAACCCGACCGACTGACGAGACGTTCATTGCAGCGTCACCGGTCCGCTTGGATGAGCGAGCGTCGGAGAGACGAGAGAACGGCTGAGCGTAGACGGTGGTTACCCCATAGTCCGCTCCGTAACGGGACGTGAGTCGGCACCCGAGTTCCCCCTGAAGGTCTGTGCGGTCACTCGTGTGACCGCTTCCTTTCAACCTTTCTAACTGTAAAAAACCGATACACGGGAGGTACCTATGTCTGAATCCAAGTCAGAACTGAAGCGTTGCACCGCGCGGCTTGCGGGTGCGGTACGTGCATACGGAAACAACCATCCAAGGACTGAGGAACTCCGCGCGGAGTTCCATGCGGTTCACTACGCGCTTGCTTGGGACAAGATGAGTGAACGTCTCGGATACATCGACTCCGAGACGATCCGGGAGACCATTGACGGTCTTCTTTCTGAGCTGGACACACGCGGAGAGTCCTATGGTCCGCTGTGACCCTAACTCGCAGACACAACCGTCTATACGCGAAACAGAGCAAGACCCCAACCCTTACCAACAGATACAGCCGATTGGAGTAACCGTGAATCACGAATACAGAGCAGTAGAGCTGACCCCTGAACAGGTCTATGAACCGTCCCGCTACGATCCTTCTTTTCAGGATTGGGATGGTGGACTGAACTACACCCACGTTCGCGTGACGGTCGACGAATCGACCGGAGCGACCTACGAAGGGGTATGCCGTCCCGAAGACGTCGGGAGCGACCGACTACACAACCGCGCGGGGGGCGAGGATGAATGACCCGATCGATTTCCGTTGCCCTACCTGTTCCGCTGAGAAGGGTTCTCCCTGTAGCGGTCCAATGTTCTGGGACCGCAAGGTGCACCGGGACCGTGAGAAGCGCGCGGAAGGGTGGGACGCTGCGGTTGCGACACTGCGGAACCGTGTAGCTAAGGCGAAAGTCCCCAGCAAGCCACGGAAGACCGTGACCCCGATCGGGGGAACCGACGATCAGCATTACGCACTCGCTTTCATGTGTCCTGCGAAGGGTTGTCGAGCTGCACCGGGAGAGGAATGCAGCTCTCCCAGAGTCGACATGCATAAGCAGCGGTTGGACCGGGGACACAAGGCGAAGCTTGTTGCGGAGCAGTGAAAACTTCCCGATCACACGTCGAGGACAATACAAGCGTATTGCCGAGAGTGATTTATGGGAGAATAGGAGAGGGGCGATCTCCCGGCTGAGAGATCGCCCCTAACGAAGAGCAACGTTTTCGATTGGAGAACAACTATGTAAGCACTCAGGACCACCACAACCCGAAGTACTCAGGAAAGGAACCCGCTTATGTACACGCCCACGCAAGAAAGTAACCTTACAAATGAGTATACCACGTACACAGTTCATCAGCGTCGAAGACGCTTACAGCAAGTACACCGAAGCCGGTTGGCAGATCGTCCCGGTCAACGGGAAGACCCTTGCGGTCAAGGGTGCAACCGGACGCGACGGACACACCGAATCCGTCCCGCCTAAGAAGGGTCAGAACGTAGCGCTTCGCCTTCCCCGTGGCGTTATCGGTATCGACGTCGACGCCTACGGCGACAAGCCCGGTGCGGAAACGCTGAAGGATTGCGAAAGGAAGTGGGGGAAGCTTCCCGCAACCGACCGCAGCGGTTCTAGGGAAGCCCCCAGCGGGATCTACCTGTACCGAGTCCCGGACGACTTCGAGGCGATCACCGCACTCCCCGGTATCGAGCTGATCCAGCACCATCACCGCTACATGGTCGTTGAACCGAGCACGCACCCCGTTACCGGCAAGGCGTACCGCTGGGAACCGGTAGGTGATTCGCTGATGGTGCTCGGTGGAGTCGAAGCACTTCCCAAGCTGCCGGATTCCTGGCTTGAAGGGCTGCGCGCGACCAATACCGGAAAGCCACTGAAGCGGACGGAGAGCGCTTCGGACTCGCTGAGCGAAGGCAACCCCTGCGGCAGCGTCACACACGCTCTGGAAGCCTATGAGAAGCGGGTACAGGACGGTTCCAGCCGTCATGACGCGATGGTCGCCGCACAGTACCGCTTGATCCAGCTCGGGTCGGAGGGACACCCCGGAGTCGGTGCGGCAATCGACACGTTGGAGTCGGTGTTCGTCCCGGAGGTGTCGGCCGACCGCAAGGGCGGCAGTCGTGAAGCACAGCGCGAATGGGACACCGCGTTAGACGGTGCGCTGCGGCTGGCGGACGACCCCGAAGCGCTCGGGTGCGACTGCGACGGTGCACAGACCAACCTCCCGGATTCGTTCTGGGAGTCGCGGGAGTCGCTGCGACACATCCGTCAGGCTGCACACTCCCGGACCTCCAGTGCGGACGTGGTCTTCTACGCGACCCTTGCGCGCATGTCCGCCATGGTCGACTACCGCACCCGTGTGGACACCGGAGTGAAGGAACCGGCTTCGCTCAACCTTTTCGTCGCTGTGGTCGGCAGCTCCGGAGCGGGCAAGACCTCCGGTGTTTCCGGGGTGCGAAAGCTGATGCCGGCACCGGCTGACCTGGACTTTCGCGACGGTCTTCCCATGGGTAGCGGCGAAGGGATCGCAGAGGCGTACTACGGGACCGTGTGGGAGGAAGACCCCAGCGGCGGGACCAAGAAGGACGGGACTCCCAAGGTGGTCTCCGTCCGCAAGCAAGTGCGGTGGAACTGCTTCTTCTCCCTGGACGAAGGCGAGAACCTCACGAAGCAGTTGGAGCGCTCGGGTACCACGATCGGTCCGACGCTGCGGAGCGCTTGGGTCGGTGATCTGCTGGGGCAGGCCAACGCGCGGCAGGAGACCACACGGGTACTGCCCCGGGGTGAGTACGCGCTCGGCGCGCTGATCGGGTATCAGCAGGAAACCGCAGCGGCGCTGCTGGACGACTCCGCAGCGGGGACACCTCAGCGGTTCCTGTTCTGCTCCGCGACCGACCCCAGCATCCCGGACAAGCGCATCCCGCATCCGGGAGAGCTGAGCGGCTATCTGCTGGGACCGGACAACTCGTTTGTCGATACCGGACCGCTGACGCTGGAGTTTCCCGAAGACCTCAAGGACGAGATGTTCCGGGAGATGCGTTCGTACGCCACGGGTGAGGCAGTCATTGAAAACCCGCTGGATTCGCACCGGTCGCTGATGCGGGCGAAGGTCGCGGCGTTGCTCGCACTCTTGGACGGTCGGGTTGAGGTCACCCGTGAGGATTGGGACCTTTCCGGTGTCGTCTGGGAGACGTCGTGTGCGGTACGGGATTCGGTCGTCTCTTACAACCTCGCTGAGAAGACCAAGCGGGAGGAAGCCGCGACCCGCAAGCGGGTTGAAACCGAGCGACGGCTTGAAGTCGCGCGGACGCAGGCAAGACCCAAGCTGGAGAAGACCGCTAAGGCTTTGGCGAAGAAAGTTCACGACAAGGGACGCTTCCCGGTCGGAGAGCTGCGCAAGACCCTTCGCTCCGACACGCGTGAGTTGTTTGCTGAGGCGACCGACTACGCGGACGAACAGGGTTGGGTGGTCTTCGACGAAAACGAACGGGTCTTCTACCCCGGAGAGTCGAAGCCATAAAAAAGTCCACGGTGGACTTTTTGTCCACCCCTAAAACCGCAGGTCAGTAGGGGTGGACCACCGTGGACAAAAAGTCCACGGTCCCTCGCGAACGAACCCAAGTATAAACCTCTAGTCCTTACGTTCAATACTATATTTACGCAGGTCACAGAGTTATAGGGCTAGAGAGCGGAGAGATGACGGATTTTCGTTCCTCCGCGCGCGACCGTGGACTTTTTGTCCACGGTGTCCACGGTCGCTGACCTGCGAAAATAAGGTCCACCGGGGTGGACATAATCCCCTGAGCTGGGGAAACTATGTCCACCCCAGGTCAGAGCGTTGATAAGGAGAATCATGGAATGTCGTTACTGCGGGAAGCGTCCCGCTGGTGTCCCGTTCAATCGTAGCGCTCCCGCTTGCGGTGAATGCTACTCCGGATACTCGAAGATCAAGAAGCACGAAGTCAAGGCGAAAAAACGCGGACTTCCCGTGGTGTACTTCCTGCGGGAGGAAGTCTACGACTACGCTGAACCGCTGTGCGGTATCTGCCTTGAACCGGTCGATATGGACACCCCGTGGATTCGCGGCGAAGACTGTCCGGGTTACCCGGTAATGGATCACATGATGCCGTTAGCGGCGAACATCGGTCCGCATCCGGGACACAGTCCGGTCAATGCTCAGTTGGCGCATGCGTCATGCAACGCGCAGAAGAAGGACCATGCGGTGATGATCCTTCAAGGGGTGGAGTTTCCCGCTCGGTTCTTCTGCTGTGTTCCGTGGCGCAAAACGGAGCGGTTGCATTCTCCGAGGTGTCCGGCAGCATGACTGAAGGCGACGGCTGAGCCGTCGCCTTCTTCGGACCACGAAGGCCGCAACTAGACCCGGTCGGCTGCGGGTAATGCGCGACCGTTACAACAGTCGTTGTCACAGTTCAGGTACCGGAACCGTTAAGACTCTTTACAGTTGCTTGCGGGCTGTCAGAGGGTTTTCACAATTGCACGAGCGTGACCAAGAGAAGACCCGGTGAACGCCCCTCCTGTTCACCGGGTCAGCTTCTCCAGTCCGCGACTCTCACCCCAGCGTCATCCCCGCGTTCAACCCCTTCGGGAAGACGTCACCGGGGTTCGCGTCCGCGACCACCACGTCAACGGTCTTGCAGACCCCCTCGTCATCGATCACCGCAATGTGTCGCGTCCCTCCGGTCGACATCTGGAAGGAAGCGAGGTTCTCTGAGGCGGTCACCGTGACACCCGCGATGATCACCGACATCCCGCGACCCCGTGACACCGCGACACCACGGGAGCGCGCTTCCATCAGCAGCAGCTCCAGTACATGCATTGAGTCCATACACCAACGGTCACGGTCGCCTGAGCGGTTTCACAGCAACCGCAGTCTTCCCGCACAGCAATGGTGGCGGTTGCACGTTGCTGCATAGGCTTGACGCGTGGATGAAACAGGGTTCGGGGCGAACCTCGCAAAGCTCCGCGAACTGTCAGGACTCACACAGCGGCAGTTAGCCAACCGCGTAGACGGGTCGGCTTCTTCCATCTCCCGATGGGAATCGGGAACCATCACTCCGAGGCGGTCTGACGTCGAAAAACTCGACTCGGCTCTACATGCCGGCGGTCGGCTTCTACGGACCTGGGAGAGCGAGACGTCAGGGTCACAGCTTCCCCCGTGGATGCGCTCGGTTGGGAAGCTCGAAGACAAAGCGGTGTCGATTGACACCGTCGCTGTGTCGACCGTTCCGGGACTCCTCCAGTCCTACGCCTTCGCTCGTGAGGTGTTCCGCGCGGGTCGACCGTCCGCGACTTCTGAGGAGCTGGACAAGCTAGCTCGGTTGCGGGTCGAGCGCTACGAACGGCTGACCCGCAGCAATGACCCGTTCGTCACTGCGGTGTTTCCGGAGTTCGCTCTCCGCTGGACTCCCGAAGCCGTCAGGATCGATCAGGTCAAGGCTCTACTTGCCTTCGCTGAGCGGGAACGGACCTCGATACACGTGGTCCCCGATGGCACGTTGCTGCTGTCCCTGACGGCTGCGGTTCACGTCTACCGCTTGGGTGACGGAACGATCGTCGCTGCGAGCGAACACGGTAACGGGAGTCTGGTGTACGACACACCCGCTCAGGCTGCGAGGATAGACGGGTTCATCCGGGACGCACTGACCCGCGCGCTCCCGGAAGCTCACACCGTGAAGTTGCTTGAAGGGATGCTTTGATGCGTTCTCCCGATGGGTTCCATAAGTCCAGCTACAGCGAGTCGGGTTCCCACTGTGTGGAGGTGTCGGAGGGTCCCGAGACACGTGTCCGCGACACGCAGAACCGCGACAAGGGACACCTGACGTTCCCCGCTGGTGAATGGAAAGCGTTCCTCGAAGGTCTCGAAGACCTCTGACCGCTGCGACTTCGAGGGGGACACCCGACGTCGGGTGTCCCCCTTTGTCGTGTCGAAGGGGGTCATAATGTGACCCCCATTGCGCTGACCTGCGAAGTACGGGAGATGTCCGCAGATCCCTCGCGTATACAGTATGCAATCCTAACCCGCTGAGATTGCAACCTTCGGTTGCAACTCTGACCGCTCCGGCCTACAGTCAGCGTGTAATCACAAAACGAACGGGTCACCGGGAGCGCAAACGGCTACCGTCTGCGACTCCTCCCAGGTCAGACACCTCACCCGTTGCGGAGCGCAGACTACTGAAAGTGCTCTTGTAGTGCGTCATTCGCGCGCTCCGCTCGTCCCGGCCGCTGTGTGTGCACACGCGATCTACTGACTGGTAACAAAACCCATGTTACTACCCGGTAGGAGGCGGCGGCCAGCCGGACCTACCGCAAGGACACTCAGCTCTCTCGGAGCACAGAACAGCTCGACGTGGTTGCGGTTATTTCATTTGCTTCGGATAATTCACTAAGGAGGGGGAACGGTTTGAGGAACGACGAGGAGGAAGCATGGCTGTACTGTCGTCGCACCCGGACTCCACGCAGGTCGAGGCGGCCGCGAGTGCACTCCCCCGGATCCGCCATTACCTGGAAGAGCACCCCGAGCCCTTGACCCGCGTCCCCGTGGTCGCCGAGGACAGCGGCCAGGGACTGGTGCTCCCGCGCTCGGCCGTCGAGTTGCTCGCCGCCGTGCTCGCGCACATGGCGGCAGGACGCGGCGTTTCGATCGTTCCCGAACACGCGGAACTGACGACTCAGCAGGCCGCGGACATGCTGAACGTCTCGCGCCCTTACCTGGTCGGCCTTCTCGAAGCCGGCGAGATCGCGTATCGCAAGGTCGGCACGCATCGAAGAGTGCGTGCGGCTTCGCTGCTGGAGTACATGCGCGCCGACGACCAGCGCCGCCGCGAAGCCGCCGATGACCTGTCCGCGGTGACTCGGGAGCTGGGCCTGGACTGAGATGCCCTTCACCGTCGTCTATGACGCCAACGTCCTCTACCCGAGCACACTGCGGGACCTGCTCATCCGAGTGGCGCAGGCGGGGCTCGTCCAAGCGAAGTGGACGCATCGGATCCTCGATGAGGTTTTCGACAGTCTCGCGGCGAACCGCCCCGATCTGCCTGCCGATGCCCTGCGTCGCACACGGCAACTGATGATCACAGCCGTCCGCGACTGCCTTATCACGGGATACGAGCCGCTGATCGAATCCCTGCGCTTGCCCGACCCCGATGATCGCCACGTACTGGCGGCCGCCATCCGTGCACGGGCCCAGGTCGTCGTCACCGAGAACCTGTCCGACTTTCCTGCATCGGTGCTGGGCGACTGGGACATCGAGGCCAAGAGCGCCGACGAGTTCGTCCTGGACCAGATCCATCTGGATCGAAAGGTCGTCTGGTCCTGCGCGCAGCAGATCGCCGATTCGTGGCGCAGGCCTCCCGGAACGGTCGCCGACGTCCTCGCGAACCTGCAACGCAACGGGTTGCACGCGGCCGTGGCCGAGCTTCAGGCCGAATGAGCCGCGGCGGGGCGCGGCCGCCGTGCCGCGCCCCGCCGGCTGCGGGGGTCCGGGGTGCGCCTCAGTGCCCGCCGTGGGAGTTCAGGCGTCCGGCCGCCCTGTCGATGGCCGTCTCGACGGCGCCCACGCGGTCGGCCAGGAGCCCCACCGCCCCGACGGCGCGCGTCAGCGGGTCGTCGCCGTCACCGCCCAGGGCCTTGGCGCGCCGGTAGGCGGCCTTGACCTCCTCCCAGCGCCGGGCCTGCTCGGCGGTGAGCGTGCCGCGCAGCTCGGCGAGCTTGAGCAGGTTGGCCTCGGCGCCGGAGGTGAGCGTCTGCGCCTCGCCCAGGTAGTGGTCGTCGATCGCCGCCTCGAGCTCGGCGTCGTTCATCACCGGGACGATCTTCTCGGCCAGCCGGTTCATGTTGCGGTAGGAGCCCTGCAACCGGAACGGCGGCTCGGTGCGGGACTCCTCGGCCTGGGCCGCCGAGGCGATGTAGGCCTGGTTGGCGGCCAGCACCACCTCCTGCACCCGCACCAGCTTGGCCAGCACCGCCTGGATCTGCTCCAGCTCCACCCGGGAGTAAGGATGGGAGAGCTGGTCGGCGCGCACCGAGTCGTCGCCCCTGGCCATGCGCACCAGCAGCTCGACATCACCGCGCTCGCGCGATGAGAGCGGAGCCAGCACCGGGTTGGACGTCAGCGCGTTCTCGATGTAGCTCAGCGCGAACAGCTCGTCCCGGCCGGAGAGCACGTCGCCCAGGTTGTAGACGTCGGCGCGGTTGGCGAGCATGTCGGGCACGCGGAACCGGCTGCCCTGCTCGGTGTAGGGGTTGCCGGCCATGCACACCGCGAACCGCTTGCCCCGCAGGTCGTAGGTGCGGGTGCGGCCCTCCCACACGCCCTCGATCCGCCGCTGGCCGTCGCACAGCGAGATGAACTTCTGCAGCAGCTCGGGGTTGGTGTGCTGGATGTCGTCCAGGTACAGCAGCGCGTTGGAGCCCATCTCCAGCGCGAACCCGATCTTCTCGACCTCCTGGCGCGCGGTGGCGTCCGGCGCGTCGGCCGGGTCCAGCGAGGTCACCGCGTGCCCCAGCGCGGGGCCGTTGACCTTCACGAACACCAGACCCAGCCGGTCGGCCACGTACTCCATCAGCGTGGTCTTGCCGTAGCCGGGCGGGGAGATGAGCAGCAGCAGCCCGCTCTGGTCGGTGCGCTTGTCGTCGCCCGCCGCGCCGATCTGCTTGGCCAGGTTGTCGCCGATCAGCGGCAGGTACACCTCGTCCAGCAGCCGGTTGCGCACGAACCCGCTCATCACCGAGGGGCGGTACTCCTCCAGCCGCAGCCGGGAGCGCTCGCGCGCCAGCAGCTCGTGCCGGCGCCGCTGGTAGTCGCGGAAGGCCGGGACCCGCTCGGTGCGGAAGCGGCGCACGCGCGCCAGGGTCTCGTCCAGCCGGAGCCGCATTCGGCGGTCGGCGACGCGGGGATGGGCCCCCAGCAGCCCGGTGACCTCGGTGCTCAGTTCGGCCGCGGAGTCGCGGCGGTCCACCGCCGTACCGCACAGCTCGATCGCCACCGCCTCGGCGAGGTCGGGACCGGCGTCGGCGCCCGCCGAGGCCAGGTAGGACTCCAGCCACGCCGTCACCAGCTGATGGCGCGCGGCCAGGTCGGCGCCCAAGGAGCGGAGATCGCGCTCGAACTCCTGCTGCGAGGCCGCGGCGGTGCCGCTCAGCGCGCGGCGGAACCGGTCCAGCAGCGTGCGCGCCTGGGCTCCGGTGACGAAACCGCCGCCGCGGGCCAGCTCCTCGAACAGGTACTCCCCCGCCAGCCCGGACCCGCCGCCGGACTCCGCGTCCGCGGCACCGTCCCCGATCGCGTGCCCCAGTCCCGCCTCGGCGAGGAACGCCGCCACGGCGTCCTCCAGTTCGGCGCACAGGCCGCCGATCGCCGGGGAGCGGTGCCCGCCGAAGGCGTCGCGTGCGCGCGCGAGCGAGGCCGCCCGGGTGGACCAGGCCGCCTTGGCCTCCCGCGCGGCGCCGAACGCCCAGAACAGCTGGGCGGCCGAGCGGGCCGGCGCGGGGTAGCGCAGCAGGTCCGCGCCCGTATGCAGGCGCAGCAGGGCCGCCAGCAGCAGCGCGGCGTCGTGGTCGTGGACCCCGCGCTCATAGCCCTCGTCGTAGCGCTCCTCGGCCGCCGCGCGCACCAGCGGCAGCAGCCCGGCGGCGGCGTCGTCCTCGCCCCGGGCCGCCGCCCGGTGCAGTTCGGCCGCCGAGACCGGGCCGGCGCCCGCCTCGGCGTCGGCCAGGATCGACACCGCCAGGTACTCGGCGCGGTAGACCTGCGGGCTCTCCGACACCACGGACTGCTCCCACAGCGGGCGCGTGGCCAGGAAGTCCGGGTCGGTCACCGGCGCGCGGAAGTCGGTGCCGGTGATACTCAGCGACATCGCGCCGTCGCCGGGCACCAGGGTCAGCTCCAGCGGCTGGGTGTTGACGGCGAAGCGGTGCCGGCCCAGCCGGATGGCGTCGCCGCCGTCGTAGAGGTCGACGCGGTCGCGCAGCGCCCGCCCGGCCTCCTCGCGCGCGGCCTTGAGCCGTCCCTCCAGCTCCTCGGCGCGCACCGTCTCGCCCAGCTCGCGCAGCTCCGCGGCGCTGGAGCGCAGCCGCGCCACCATCGCGTCGGAGGCGAAGTAGGTGTTGACCTCCTCCAGCGAGTCCAGGCCCGCCACGCGGCGGGCGACGGTGGCCAGCACCCGCTCGGCCGACTCCGCGATCCGCTCCGCGCGGCGCGCCCGCTGGTCGAGCAGCGCCTGCTTGCGGGCGGAGAACGCCTCGTAGACGTCGTCGCGCTTGGCGGCCAGCTCACCGAGGAAGTCGTCGAACTCCGCGAACCGCGATTCCAGGTTCTCCAGCTGCAGCATCAGCCGGCCCAGTTGCTCGTCGCACTTGGCGGGGCTGTCGGCGGCCGCGAGCGCGCCGGTGACGGCCTGGCCCAGCAGTGCGAACTCGGCGGCGAACTCCGCACGCCCCTCGGCGTCCAGCAGCTCGCCGCGGCGGGCCTCCAGGGTGGCGCGCGCCCGGTTGACGCCGCCCAGCACCTCGCCGATGCGCTCCAGGATCGCGGTGCGCACGCGGGCGTCGGCGATCTCCAGCGAGCCGACGACCTCGGTGACGATCTCCAGGCCCTCGGTCTGCTCGGTGATGCGCTCGCGCACCGGTTCGGCCTCGGCCGCGGCGGTGATGGCCTCGGCGTCGGCGACGAGCCGGTCGACCTCGGCGTGGTAGGCGCTGAAGGCGTCCTCGCCCTGCAGGAACTCCACGGCCCGCCGGCCGGCCGACCCCAGTTCCCCGGTCAGCGAGGACTCCAGCTCCCCGACGCGGTCGGTGTCGATGTAGCGCATCTCCCGCAGTGTGACCAGGTGCCCCTGGGCGCGGCGCAGCTCGGCCAGCCGGCCCACCCACGCCTCGGCCGAGCGCGGCGTCTCGCCGCGCGAGCGCCGCACCAGCGAGGCGACGTGCTCGGCCGCCTCCTCCAGCGCGCGCTCGGCCTGCAGGGTCAGCGCCTGGACCTTCTCGAACTCGTCGAGGACCTGTTCGGCGGTGGCGCGGACGTCGGCCAGCGGCGCGTGCACGTCGCCCAGTTCCGGGTCGTCCAGCCAGGGGTAGTGGTCGAACACCCGCCGGCAGTTGGCGATCAGCGCCTCGAAGACGGCCGTGGAGGGGGTCATCTCCTCGACCATGCGCGCCACCGACAGGCAGTCGGAGACGCCCCGCACCAGCTCGGCGTTGCCGACCCGCTCCAGCGGCCCGGTGCCCACCGGCTGGGCGGCGGCGTAGTCGTCGGAGACGTACGGCGTCTGCCACACCTGCATGGGGTGCACCCGGGTGGGCTCCTCGGAGCCGGCGCGGAACACCACCAGGGTGCCGTCGTCGAACAGCGAGTACCCGTGGCAGGGGATCGGCGCGGCGACCTCCTTGCGGATGACGTTGTAGGGCAGCAGCAGGCTGCGGCCCTCCCGGCGGGCGTGGAAGACGTAGAGCACGTCCTCGCCGTTGGGCGAGCGCACCGCCTTCTCGAACTCCAGCTCCTCCAGCTCGGTGTCGAAGGTCTTCACCGTGCCGGTCGCCAGGTAGTAGCCGCCGGGGAAGATCACGCCCTGGTCCTCGGGCAGCCGCCGGCACGCCTGGCCGATGCCGTCCAGCCGCACCACGTCCTTGGTGCGGGTGTTGAACACCAGGTAGCGGGCCTCGGCCTCGTTGTAGGGCAGCACGCGCAGCAGGATGAGCGCGCCGATCCGGGCGTAGGAGACCTCGGCGTCGGCGAGGCTCTGCAGCGGCTCGTCGACCGGTTCGCTGTAGATGCCCTCGCCGACCTCGGTGTTGTTCTCGATCTTGACGGTGAGCGTGCCGCCCACCGTCTCGACGAACAGCTCGCCCAGGATGGAGATGTGCGGGTGGCGCCCCAGCACGTGGTCGTCGCGGGTGGCGGCGGTCCACTCGAAGTCGTAGGGCGGCGGGAACACGTGGTCGCGCTCGCCCCGGTTGTCCAGGTAGGTGATGGCCCCGGTGGCGCCGATCTCCCAGCGCAGCACCCGCACGTCCGCGGTGCGCGGGCCGGTCTGGAAGACGGCGAGCAGCTTCTCCTCGACCCGCCGCAGCTGCATCAGCCGGGTCTCGCGGTAGTAGCGGTACAGCTCGCCGAAATCGCGCTGGAACTGCGGATCGGCCAGCAGCTCGGGCAGTTCGGCGAAGTCGGCGGTGTCGAAGCGGAAGGCGCCCGAGCCGCCCTCGGGGTCGCGGATGAAGGTGTGCAGCGAGAACACGTCGCCCACGGCCGTCTCGGGTTTGAGCCCGATGAACACGTTGTAGCCGAAGAGCATGAACCCGTTGACCGAGATGATGTCGCGGGGGACGCAGTTGTTCTCGGTGCGGATCCGCGCCGTGCCGACCAGGGACAGCTCGTTGCCGCCGAACACCTCCACGCGGCGGCTGTTGAGAGCCTCGGCCCGGCGGGCCAGCTCCGCGGCCTGGGTGGCCAGGCGCGAGCGCAGCACCTCGTAGGTTCCGGCGTCGAGCTCGCTTCCGGTGGAGGGGTCCGCCGGGCCGGCGGACCCCTCGGTCGCGACGTCGGTCACCGTCTCACCGCTTCACGCCGTCGAGGGAGGCCACCGGGGCGTCGGCGACCCCCAGGCGCTTGGCGGCGTCGAGCAGTTCGCGCATCTTCTCGCTGTCGGGACCGCCGGAGTTGATCAGCCGCAGCAGCACCGCCGAGATGGTGAGGTTCTTGATGTCGGCGGTGTCGACCGCGCCGAGCGCGCGGGAGACGTCCTGGGCGAAGTTCTGGGATCCGTCCATCCACGAGCCGGCCAGGGTCTGGGCGACGTCGGAGTTCTCCATGAACCCGTCGACGGCCTTGCCCATGCCGATCGAGTTGACCATGCGGTCGAAGAACATGCCGTCGCCGCCGACGATGTTGATGTCGGCCTTCTCCAGTCCGCTGGCCAGGACCGACGCCTGGGCCTCGGCGACCTGCCGGTGCACGTCGATGCCGGCCAGGCGGATGTCCTTCTCGGTCTCCAGGCGCAGGCGGTACTCCTCGTGCTCGCGGCTGACCTCGTCAAGCGCGGCCATGGCGCCGGCCTTCTCGTTGAGGCCATCGGCCTCGGCCTTGAGCTTCTCGCGGATGCCCTCGGCCGAAGCCATCGCCTTCTCGCGCTCGACGGCGGCCTCGGCGCGGCCGACCTTCTCGACGGCCTCGGCGTCCTGCTCGCGCACCTGGACGGCGGCCAGCCCCTCGGCGGCGGCCTCGGCCTGCAGGCCTTCGGCGAGGCGGATCTTGGCGCGGGTGTCGAGCTCGGCGGCCTGCTGGCGCGCCTCGGCCAGGGTCATCTCCTCGGCGGCCTTGTGCTTGGCGGCCTGCTCCGCGGCCTCGGCGGCCTTGATGTCCTTGACCAGGTTCTCCTGGGCCTCGGCCTCGGCGTGGATGACGGTGGCCTGGCGCTCGCGCTCGGCCTCCTCGACCGCGCGCAGCCGCTTGATGTTCTCCTCCTGCTCGGCGACGGTCTTCTCGACGGCGACGCGTTCGCGCACCACCTCGGCGACCTCGCGCCGCTCGCCCTCGACCTCCTTCTCCTTGGCGATGGTGGCCAGTTCGGTCTCGCGGTCGCGGCCGATGACCTCCAGCATCCGGTCCTTCTCGATGCGCTCGCTCTCGATGGAGATGACGCGCTCGCGGTTCTTCTCGGCCACGGCGATCTCGCGCTGCTGGTTCTCGCGCTGGACGCCCAGCTGCTCGTCGGTGCGGATGTGGGCGGCCTGGGCCTTGAGGCGCTCCTCGGCCTGCACGCGCTGGGTTTCGGCCTCCTCGCGGGCCTTGAGCGTCTCGATCTCGCGCGAAGCCTTGGCCTCGGCCTCCTCGCGGCGGCGGCGCAGCTCCTCGCGCGCCTCCATCGCCTCGGTGCGCTGGCGGTCCTTCTCCTTGGCCTCGTCCTGCTCCAGCAGGTGCGTGCGCTCGTTCTTCGGCTTGGTCAGCTCGGTGATCTTGAGGATGCCCTGGGCGTCGAGGATGTTGTCGGAGTCGAGCTGCTCCTTGGGCGTCTGCTCCAGGTAGTCGATGGCGGCGTCGTCGAGCACGTAGCCGTTCAGGTCCTGGCCGATGACCTCCATGATCCGGTCGCGGAACTCCGCGCGGCGGGTGTAGAGGTCCTCGAAGTCGAAGTGCTTGCCGACGGTCTTCAGCGCCTCGGAGAACTTGGCGCTGAAGAGGTCCTGCAGCTTGTCCTGGCTGCTGGCGTTCTCGACCCCGATCAGCTTGGCCACCCGCAGCACGTCGTCGGTGGTGGGGTTGACGCGGACGAAGAACTTGATGCTGATGTCGGCGCGGATGTTGTCCTTGCAGATCAGGCCGTCGGTGCCGCTGCGCTCCAGCTCCATGGTCTTGACGGAGATGTCCATGGTCTCGGCCTTGTGCAGGACCGGCAGGACCACGGCACCGGTGAAGGTGACGTCGACCTTGCGGACCTTGGAGACGATCAGCGCCTTGCCCTGCTCGACCTTGCGGAACAGGCGGGCGATCGTGAAGACCAGGCCGATGACGATCAGCAGCGCGACGGCGAGCAGTACGCCTGCTCCGGTGGTGATGGTGCTCGTATCCATCAGGCGGTGTTCTCTTTCATCCTGGGGGAGTCGGACGCCGGGGCACCCGCCTCCCGGCGGGCGGCGCCGACCGCGGGCCGCGGGTGCCGCGTGCGCAGCGGGTGGAAGCGGAGTCGGCGGATGGGGGATCGGCCGGCGCCGCACCCCTCCCGGCCGCGGCGCCGATGTGATGGGTAGGACGCCGGCCGGGCGGAGCGGGTTCCGACCGGACGGCCCTCGGCGCGGGCGTGCGCGGCCGAGGCCGGTGGAGCGGACGAGCGGGCGGGTGAGGACGCGGTGCGGGTGCCGGGTGCGGGCGGTGCCGCGGCCCGGCCGGGAGGGGTCAGTCGATCAGAGGGCGGACCTCGGCGGCGGCGAAGCGCACGAAGCCCTCGGGATCGGGCTCGTCGGCGGTGGGCTGGAGGACCACGGTGTGCGCCCCCGCCTGTGCGCGGCGGCGGACGGCCTCGGCCACCGCTGCCGCGTCGCCGGACACCGCCACCTCCGGCACCGAGGCCATGCCTTCGCGTTCCAGCTCGGCGCGCAGCCGCTCGTCGGCTCCCGGACCGGTGGCAGCGAGCAGGTAGGACACCACCCGGTGGTCGTCGGTCCGCCCCGCTTCGGCGCGGCCTTCGTCGATCAGCCGGCGCGCCTCGCGCACGCGGTCGGGTCCGGCTCGGGCGTCCAGGACGGTGCCGTCGGCGCAGCGCCCCGCCAGCCCGACGGTGCGCGGCCCTCGTGCGCCGGCGAGCAGGCGGGGGGCGGTCGCGGGCGGCCAGTCGAGGGCGACGTCGTCGAGGCGGATGTAGCGGCCCTCGGTGGTCAGCCGCTCGCCCCGCAGCAGCGCCCGCAGCGCCGTGACGTGCTCCTCCAGCAGGGTCAGCGGCGACGACGCCTTCGCCCCGACCTGCGCCATCCACTCCTGGATGCCGTGGCCGACGGCCAGCGTGACGCGGTCGGGGAACAGGCGGTGCAGGGTGGCCGCCTCCATGGCGGTCAGGGCGACGTTGCGCAGCGGCACCGGGAGCAGGCCCACCCCCACCCGCAGCCGCTCGGTCCAGGCCAGCGCCGCGGACGCGGTGGCGATCCCGCTCTCCAGGAAGCAGTCCTCCCACAGCCACAGCTCCTCCAGCCCCGCCTCGTCGGCGGTGCGCGCCACGGAGCGGAGGCGTTCGGGGGGCAACTGGGGGCGGAACACGGCGCCGAGTGTCGTCATGCCGTCGTTCCTACCGCGCGCCGATCGCCGCGGGCAATGGAACCGTCGGGCCTGGGGACGACGCCGGTCGGCCGGTTGCGGCCAGGGCCCGTCAGGCCGATGTGCCCGGGTCGAGCGCGGGGTCGAAGGGGGTGACGCGGTACACGCCGGTTTCGGAGTCGTAGTCGAAGATGAGCGCGGTGCTGCCCGCACTCAGCCGCTCCTCGCCGATGGTGCGGACCTCGATCAGCGACGACGAACCGTCGGCCCCGGAGATCTCGGCCTGGCCGAACCCCTGGTCGACCCGGCCGGTGCGCACGACGCAGGTCTTGCCGACGAAGTCGGCGCCCCGCGGCTGCCGCTCGGCGGGCAGCAGCCGGCGCAGCCCCATCACGATCGCGGCGGTGGCGCCCCAGGCGAGGATCACCGCCGCCACCAGCACGACCAGGGCGAGCGCGATCGCCAGCGGCGGCGAATCCGTCAGCGAGTCGATCAGCACTGTCCCCACCAGACTCACGAACCAGGCCACCGCGATCATCAGCGACAGCACCACGGTCACCGGAACGCCGCCCAGGCCGAGGGCGCCCAGGGCTCCGCCGACGCCGCCGCCGGAGCCGGTGTCGAGGTCGGCGTCGCCGTCGAGCATGCCGGAGTCGGCGGCGCCCAGGACCACGAGGAACCAGTAGCCGACGACCACCACCAGCATGAAGCTGAACAGGACGGTGGGAAACGCCAGGGAGGCTTCGAGCAGACCAGTCATCGGTCGGTGCAGCCCTCTCCCTCGAAAACCGCGGCCACCGCGCCGGCGGCGTCCGGCACGTGGCCAATGACCTTACCGAAGAGGGTGCGCCCTCCTGCAGCCCGGTGCGCTGTCCGCAAGCGGTCAGCGGGCCGCCCGCCTGCCGCGCCCGCGTCGCGGCGAGGCCGGCGGGCGGCGGATCGGCCGTCCCCGCGCGGGACGTCTTCGCGTCCTCATCGGGGTCCCGCCCCGGGCGGCGCGGCCTCGGGTTCGGCGAGCCGGCGACGGGCCATGGCAAGGAACGCCCGCCCGGCAGGGCTGGTGTACCGCGGACGCGCGGCGATGACGATGCGGCGCTGCAGATCCGGCGCGGACAGCGGGACCCGCACGAGCTCGGGCGCCGCCGCGGCCGCGGACTCGGGCAGCACCGCGACCCCGATCCCCTGCAGGACCAGTTGGCAGACGAGGCCGAGGTCGCGCGTCTCGGCGACGACGTTCGGGGTGAACCCCGACTCCCGGCAGGCGCGTTCGAGGTTGGTGCGCAGCTTGCTGCTGTGCGGGGCCGTGACGACGGGGGCGCCGCGGAGCTCCGCCAGTGACAGCGATTCCCGCTGCGCCAGCGGGTGTTCGGGATGGAGGGCGACGTCGAGGCGTTCGCGTGCGATGACGCGCGGACCCATCTCGTCGGGCAGCGGCGGGTCGGCCGGCCCCTGCCCGATGACGGCGACGTCGAGCGCGCCCCCGGCCAGCTCTTCCAGCAGGGCGTCGGTCTCCTCCTCCACCAGGGTGAGCCGGATCTGCGGGTGCCGGCGATGAAAGGCGCCCAGCAGCGCCGGTACGCGCTGGTCGGGCAGCGGCTGCACGAGACCCACTGCGAGGCTGCCGGTGAGCAGGCCGGACAGCGCCGAGATCGACTCCTTGGCGCCGGCGGCCTCGGCGAGCATCGCTCGGGCGTGCGGCAGCAGGGCCTCGCCCGCGGCGGTCAGCGCGACGGAGCGGCGGTCCCGCCGGAACAGGCGCTCGCCCAGCTCGGCTTCCAGGCGCCGGATCTGCTGGCTGACGGCAGGCTGTGCGACGCGGAACCGGTCGGCGGCCCGGGTGAAATGGCACTCCTCGGCCACCGCGACGAAGTACTCGAGCTGACGGAGCTCCATAAATGAACCTTATCCCTCTGAGCAGAAGCACGTCTTGGACTTATCACAGCCGACGCCCGTAGCGTCGTCGGCATCGCAGGAGATCGGCACGGGAGATGTGACATGGGCAATCTGGTGGTCTCGGAGTTCCTCGCTCTCAACGGCGTGATGGAGGCGCCGGAGAAGTGGTCGCTGGACTATTTCGACGACGGCATCGCCGAGTTCAAGCTGGCCGAGATCCTGTCCGGCGGCGCGCTTCTGCTCGGCCGCAGGACTTATGACGGCTTCGCGGCCGCATGGCCGGGGCGGACGGACGAGACCGGGTTCGCGGACAAGATCAACGAGATGCCGAAGTACGTCGTCTCTTCTCGCGGCGACGCGCCTTGGCGGAACACGACCGTGATCGGGCCGGACTTCGCCGAGCCGGTCGCAGCACTGAAGGCGGAGGTCGCCGGCGACATCCTGGTCAACGGCAGCGGCGAACTGGTGGACGGCCTCCTGGCCGAGGGCCTGGTCGACCGGCTCACGCTGATCACGTATCCGGTGATGCCGGCGTCCGGGAAGCGGCTGTTCGCCGACGGCACCGCGGCGGAGCTGGAGCTGATCGAGACGCGGGAGTTCGCCGGCCCGGTCCTGAGCACGTACGCGGTGCGGAAGTGATCAGCGCGGCGGTGCGGGCGCGTGCCGCGACGACGCTCGCGGCCTGGGCCGCGGCGTTCGGGATCGTCCTGGTACTGCTGACGCTCTTCGGCGACGCGCTGGCCGCTCTGGCGATGCCCGCCCGTGCCCTGCTCATCAGCGGGGTGCTCGTCGTGGTCATGGTCAATCTGGTCATGCCGCGGGTGAGCGCAGCGGTCGACCGGTGGTGCGCGAGCACCGGAGAGGACCGCTGAGCGGCGCCGTCGCGGCGGGCGGGGCGGGGGGGCCGAGACCGGCGCCCCGCCCTGCCCGAGGACGGCTCAGCCGCCGGCGACCGTTCGGGGCGGGCGCTTCCAGAGGAGGGTGAGCAGGATGCCGCCCGCAAGGGCGGTCGTCACCGTCACCGGGACGAAGGCGGCCTGGAATCCGGCGCCCGCCTCCAGCACGACGCCGGCTGCCACGGTCACGACCACCGTGGTCAGAAAGCCGCTCATGTTGACCAGGCCGGAGGCCACGCCCGTGCGCTCGGCGGGCAGGCCGTCGCGGGCGAAGTCGAACGACAGGGCGGGCGCGATCACCGCTCCCGACGCGCTGACCACCAGCACGGCGAGCACCAGCCACGTCGGCGGCAGCCCGCCGGGCCAGCCGACCACGGTGAGCCAGCCCCCGGCGAACAGGCTCACCAGCGCGGTCGCCAGGGGGCGCCGCACACCGGGGCGCCGGCCGGCCAGCAGCCCGATGACCGGGGAGACCCACAGCACGGCCGCGCCGATACCGGAGAGCAGGGTGCCGGCCACCGCAGGAGCGAACCCCATCCCCTCCACAAGGAAGGGATAGCCCCAGAGCACACCGAGCATCGTGAAGGGCGGCATGATCGCCGCGTGGTGGGCCAGGCCCAGCCGCGGTCCGTGCGTGCGCAGTGCTTCGGCGATGCTCTCCAGTGCGCGCACGGGCGGGTGGGCGCCCGCGGCCGGCCGGCCCGAGGGCCGGTCGCGCACCACCAGCAGTACGAGCAGCGTCATCGCCAGCGTCACGCCGGAGAAGGCGAGGAATGCGCCCGTCCAGCCCAGTCCGTGCAGCGCGAAGGACAGCGGGGCGACGCTGGCCGCCTGGCCCAGCCCGCCGGCGACCCCCGTCAGCCCGCTGACGAGCGCGTAGCGGGCGCGGGGGAACCACAGTGCCGCGAGGCGGATCACGTTGAGGAACGTGACGGCGTCGCCCATGCCGATCAGCACCCGGCCGGCGATGGCCGCCTCGATGGAGGGAGCCAGCGCGAAGACGGCCACGCCCGCCGCCATCAGCAGGGAACCCGCGATCAACGAGGCGCGGGGACCGACCCGGTCGGCGAGCAGTCCGGTGGGAACCTGCAGCAGCACGTACACCAGCAGTTGGAGCATGGGCAGCATCGACAGCAGCGCCGGGCCGGCGTCGAACCGCTCCTGGGCCTCCAGCGCCGCGGCGCCCAGGCCGTTGCGGTGGAACATCGCCAGGAAGTAGACGCCTACTCCGATGCCCCACACCAGCCAGGCGCGGGCGCCGCCGACCGGTTCGGCGGCGGGCCGGGCCGCCGGCGGCGGGGCCGCGGGGCTTGCGGGGGTGCGGTGTCCGCGGCTCCCCGCTGCGTGAGCGGGCGCCGTCGACACCCGATGACCGGATGAATGAGGGCGCACGTAGCCGTCCCGGCGGCGGCCGGCGGACCGCGAGGCGCCGGCCGGGTGCTCGGCGGAGGGACCGGCCCCGCTCATGTGCGCGCTCCGAGCAGCTGTGCGGCGCCGTCCAGGTGCTCCTGCACGGCGTTGCGCGCCGACTCCGCGTCGCCCGCCCGGATCGCCGCGAGGATGGCGGCGTGCTCGTCGATGTTCCTGCGCATCCGCGACACGGTGCGAACCCCCTCCTTCATCATCCGCAGCTGCCGGTCGCGCAGCGAGTCGTACAGCCCGGCGAGGATCGCGTTGCCGCTCGCGGCGACGATCTCGCGGTGGAACTCGCGGTCGGCCAGCACGAACGCCTGGCGGTCCCCCTCCACCTCGGCGCGCATGCACTCGAGCAGCTCGGCCAGCCGGTGCGCCAGGGCCTCGCGCTCTGCCGACTCGGCTCCGGCCGCCTTCTGCGCGGTGTGCGCCTCCACGAGCCGGCGGGTCTCGACGACGTCGTCGATCTCGTCCTGGGAGACGGGGACCACCAGCGCACCGCGCTTGGGGTAGAGCCGCACCAGCCCTTCGGCCTCCAGGCGCAGCAGCGCTTCGCGCACCGGCGTGCGGGAGACCCCGACACCCGCGGCGATGTCCCCTTCGCTGATGAGGTCGCCGCCGGCGTAGCGGCGGGCCAGGATCGCGTCTTTGGCGTAGCGGTAGGCGCGGTCGGTCGCCGACGTCTTTGTATGCATCTTGTATCTATGCTAGCCGCGCACGCCCACGCGCGCGCGGGAGAACGAGGTGTGACACGCCACGGCCGGCCGTGGCGCCGAGCACGGCCGGGCGGGTGCGCTCCGGTCGGCCCGAGATGGTTCCCGGCCCCGGCGGCCGCGCGGCGCCGGAGTGGCCTGTGAGGCCACGGGGACACCAAGAGACGGTCACACCGCCATCAAGGGGGGCCAAACCTCCAGTTCGGACTAGAAGCGACTAACCGCCCGACCGAATACCACGGTTTGTCACCGGACGGACACGAAACGCCTATCGAGGCTGCCCTCAGGGCCGCCTCGGGGATGCAATACGCAGATTTGTGCGGTTGAACAGGTTTTGTGCGGCGCGAAGCGGTCCGGCGCCGCCCCGAGCTGCGGGAACACCGCTCCCACCAGGGATGACGCAACCCGCACCCCGTGGTGGCTCGCCGTGAAGCGCCTGACATTCCCCGGGGACCACCCATGGCCTGTTTCGGCCAGCAGACTCGAACCGACCCCTTTTGACCTGGAAAAACACCACGTACACGCGGATGTCACCCCGCATCCACCTGTGACATGGGCCACATTTTCGAGGGTCGACCCCTAGGGGGCGATTGCTGCTACTATCCGGAGCGCAAAGAATAACCAGGAGGTAACGACAGAGTTCGCGGCCTACCAACTTTGCAAAGATCGTGGGTCTTCCACTGACCGGCCCATGCTCGGACCGCGGTAGCGCCTCCCTCGCAGGCGGCGCCCCACGGCGGCAACCGGACTGATCAGGAGACGAAGTGAGTCACTGGCGGTTGAACAATCCGCGGGCCAACCGCGTGAAGGCGGCATTGGCTAACCGCGTCAAACACAGACCCCGGCACGCGTTCTGCGCCGAGCGAGCCGTGACAGCCCTGTGGGATGAACTCGTCGCCGTCGCCGCCCGCCCGATGTACCGGGCCGGCACCTCCGAACTCGCGGTCATCTCGATCATGCGCGGCATCAACGTCTGGTGCCGCGACGGCAAGTTCATCTGGAACGACCTCTTCGGCAGCACCGTCACCCATCCGGCCAGCGATCCCGCCGGGGCCGCGGAGCTGCTCAACTCCCTCTCCTTCTCCTTCCCCCTCACCAGTCCTTTCCAGCGCGGCCGCCACCATGCGTCGTCGCTGTCCGCGGCTTGAAGCGATCCCGGCACCGGCGAGACTCCACCCGGCCCCGGTTCCGGTGCGCCACGAGTGCGCGAGCCGTCGAGTGAAGTCTCTGTAGGGTGAGACGCGCCAAGCGTCCATCCGGTTCCGGCTTGTTCGCGGCAGCCGCCACCACCTCAGTCACCCGCCCCGGGCATTCGTGTGCCCGATGGATCCGGCCCGCGGTGCGGCCCCGGGGCGCGGGTCCTGCGGCCCTACCTCTCCGCCGCCGATCCCCCACTGCCCGGCCGGGCCCGGGCGGCCTTCGCCGCCCTCGTCGCTCACCTAGGTCGGCGCCACGACCCGCTGCACGCTCTCGCGGAGCAGGGCGCGGCGCTTCTCGTGCATGTCCTCCGGCTCGTCGGCGCCGGCCGCGTAGACGTTGCTGACCGGCGACCACGCCATGGACATCGCGATGACCATCGCCATCAGGTCGAACGGGTCGCCGGAGCGGACGGCACCTGCCGCCTGGGCCTCGGCGATCGCCCGGAGTTTGGGCTCGTCGAGTCGATCCGCGTCCTCGACGAGGTGGCCGGTCGGGCGGCGCTCCAGGCGGACCCACGTGGCCAGCCGGATGAGGTCCGGGCGGCGCAGGTACTCGTCGTAGAGCCGCACGGCCCAGTCCGCGAGATCGGCGGAGTCGATGGGGACGACGTCCATGATCCGCTCCAGCGAGCCGAAGAAGATCGCGTCGAACAGCCCTTCCTTGCTGCCGAAGTAGCCGTAGAGCTGGGCCTTGTTGGTGCGGGCGGCGGCCACGATCCGCTCGATGCGTGCGCCGGCGATCCCGTGTTCGGCGAACTCCCGGGTCGCGACCTCCAGGATGCGCTGCTTGGTGGCGGCTCCACGCGAGGTCAGGGGCTTATCGGCCATGCCCGCCACGATAACAACAGAACGGTCGGTTTACTCGGGACTCCGGCTTCGGCTAGCTTGAAACAGACAGAACAGTCTGTTTGTTTAGGAGCCGGGGTATGAGGACGACGATCGGATGGCAGGCGGAGCGCCCCGGGGATGCGCTGCGGCGGGCGCCGCTGGAGCGGCGGGACCTGCGCACCGACGACATCGCGGTGCGCGTGGACTACTGCGGCGTGTGCCATAGCGACCTGCACGCGCTGCGCACCCTGCCCGAAGGGGCGGCCGCACCGCTGGTACCGGGGCACGAGTTCACCGGGACGGTGACGGAGGCCGGCCGCGATGTCACCCGGTTCGCCGTCGGCGACCCGGTCGCGGTCGGCAACATCGTCGACTCCTGCGGCGTGTGCGCCATGTGCCGACGGGGCCAGGAGAACTTCTGCCACGGGTTCCCGACCCTGACCTACGGCGGCACCGACCGGCACGACGGCTCCCCCACGCTGGGCGCCTACTCGCGGGAGTACGTGGTCCGCGACCGGTTCGCCTACCCGCTGCCCGAAGGACTCGACCCGGCTGCCGCCGCCCCGCTGCTGTGCGCCGGCATCACCGTGTGGGAGCCGCTGCAAGCCCTCGGCGCCGGCCCCGGCACCCGCGTGGCCGTGGTCGGGCTCGGCGGCCTCGGGCACCTCGCGGTCAAACTCGCCGTCGCGCTGGGCGCCGAGACCACGGTCGTCAGCCGGTCCGCGGCCAAGGCCGAGGACGCCCGCCGCCTCGGCGCACACGACCTCCTCGTGTCCACCGACGAGAAGCAGCTTTCCGGCGCCCGCGACGGGTTCGACATCGTCATCGACACCATCGCGGTCCCGCACGACCCCGCTGACTACCTGCGCCTCGTCGCCCTGGACGGCACGCTCAGCCTGCTCGGCCACCTCGGCCCGGTCGAGGTGCAGACCATGGATCTGCTCCTGGGGCGCAAACGGCTCAGCTCCGCGGGCAGCGGCGGTCGGCCCGCGACGGCGTCGATGCTGGAGTTCTGCGCCGCACACGGCGTCGCCGCCGACATCGAGCTCCTACCCTCCGCGCAGGTGAACGAAGCCTTGGCCCGCCTCGGCCGCAACGACGTCCGCTACCGCTTCGTCCTGGACATGTCCGACCTCGCTTAGGCTTGTCCGAGAAGGCCGCAACGTCGGCCGGCGCGGCGGCGAAGGCCCCGGTGCCCGTCCCGTACGCCGCGGCGAGGTGCGGGTAGCGGTGGCGACACGCCGTGGCCGCGGCACCTGTCCACGCAGAAAAACGGCGGTTCATGGCGGGCGGAACGCTTCACCCGAGTGGGTGGGGGCTGGATGCGGTGCGGTCGTAGAGGTCGCGGAACTCGCGGACTCGGCGCTGGCGGCGGCGGATGAGGGGAAAGGCCGCCACCAGGAACAGGAGCGGAACCACGGGAAGCCAGGCGGCGGTGCTGGAACCGGCGGCGTACTGCAGCGCCAGGTTGCCGCCGTTGAGCAGGACCAGGATTCCGCAGAGGGCCGCGAAGAACTTCGGCGACCGGGAGGTGTCGCTCTGGTCGGCCAGGATGCGCCCGAGCCGGTTGGTCTCGGGGTCCTCGTGCAGTGTCCCCTTCATGATCTGCCAGTGGGCCGCCCACACCCGCGCGGGGTCGGAGTCGGGCGGGACCGGATTGCCCTTGACCATCCGCCGCAGCATCCACGCGAGCAAAGGGACCAGCAGGACGAGGCCTAGCGCCAGCCCGACCACGATGCCTGCGAAGAGCACGGGCACCCCGGGCCCGGGGCCCCGGGCCAGATCCGCCAACACGAGGAGAAGCGGAGTCGGACCCAGCGCCGCGGCGATGAGGGTCAGACGGACGGCGTACTGCCAGGGGTTGTTCTGGGCGTAAACGGTGAGCCGACCCATGAGGGTGCCGAACAGGCCCGGTTTTCTGCGGGATTTCGACGCCATGCCCACGCCCTGCCCCGCGGCTCTTAGGCGAACGCGCACCTCGTTCCGCCGGCCCGCGATCCGCCGCCCCCTCGAAGCGGTCACCGGGACGGTCCTGCTACTCGCAGGGCGGGTTCTGCTGACACCCCGACGACCCGACCGGCTTCTGCGTGAGCGGAGCGGCGGTGGACACGGGCGGGGCCGCGCCCGGTGATGCCGGCCCCGCCCGCGTGGTCGGTCAGTCCAGGCAGAACTCGTTGCCCTCGGGATCGGCCATGACGATGTGGCCGGCGCCCAGCGGGGGCGCGGGCTCGTAGCGCTGGAGCCGGGTGGCGCCGTGGGCGGTCAGCCGCTCGGCCTCCGCCTCAAGAGCCGCCATCCGCGCCTCGCCCTGCAGACCGGGTGCCGCGCGAACGTCCAGGTGCACGCGGTTCTTGGCCTGCTTGCCCTCGGGCACCCGCTGGAAGAACAGCCGCGGCCCGCCGCCCTCCGGGTCGACCACGGCTGAGGCGTCGTTGCGGTTCTCGGGCGGCACGCCCATCTCCTCCAGCGCCTGCTCCCACGAGTCGAAACCCGGGGGCGGGTCCTGCAGCCGGTAGCCCATGGCCTCGGCCCAGAACGCCGACAACCCGGCGGGGTCGGCGCAGTCGAACGTGATCTGAACGTCGCGGGCCATCTCAGCTCGCCTCCTGACGGATCTGCGGGCGGGTGTGCAGGTACAGGTCGCGCAGCAGGCACACCTCGCTCAGATGGTGGATCAGTTCGCGGTCGATGTGCAGCACCAGCCGTGCCATGGGGCTGTCGGCGTAGTCCCCCTCCGCCTCCCCGCACGGGCGGGAGAGGCCGGCCTCGCCGAGGGCTTCGACCCCGGCCGTCCAGGAGGCGTACTCGGCGTCGAGCTGGGCCAGCGCCTCGGCGGCGGTGGCTGCGTATTCGAACGACTGATAGTCGGTGGGCGCGCGTCCGAAGTGCGCGGCATTGCGCATCGCGAGCACGCCGACGATCACGTGGCCCAGCCGCCAGGCGATCGTGGTGAACGGCGGCGGGTCGGGCTCCGGGAACGCGAAGTCGATGGTCATCGCACCGGACCCGCCCTGCACCGGTGCCGTTCCGGTGCCGCGCGGGCGCACGCTCCAGGAGTCGGACACCGGCTCCCAGAAGTACTCGTCGTCGGTGAGCCCGTCCAGGCGCGGGCGCAGCTGGGTGTTCCAGTGCCAGTCGATCTGGTCGCGGAGCAATGGGTTCCAGGTCAGGTCGGTCATGGTCCCAGGCTTGCGCATATCGCGGACAGGAACGTTCCGTGATGCGTGAAATGATGGTCATGTGACCGTCGAGGGGACGACCGAGCGCGTGCTGCGGCTGCTGGCGCTGCTGCAGCGGCGGCCGACCTGGACCGCCGCCGAGCTCGCCGCCGAACTGGGGGTCACCGACCGATCCGTGCGCCGCGACGTGGAGCGGCTGCGCGCCCTCGGCTACCCCGTGCAGGCGGTACCGGGCGTCGGCGGCGGCTACCGGCTCGGCGCGGGCACCCGGCTGCCGCCGCTGCTCTTCGACGACGAGGAGGCGATCGCGACGGCGCTCTCGCTGCGCCTGGCGGCCGGCGGGACGGTCGCCGGAGCGGGCGAGGCGGCGCTGCGGGCGCTGGCCAAGCTCGACCAGGTGATGCCGCCTCGGCTGCGCGCCGAGGTGCGGGCGGTCCACGGCGCCACCGAGACCCTGCTCGGCCCCGGCGTCGAGGTCGACGCGGAGGTGCTGGCGGCGCTGGCGCGCGCCGGCCGCGACTCGGTGCGGGTGCGGTTCCGCTACGCCGGCCGCGACGGCGCGGAATCCGAGCGCACGGTGGAGCCGGTGCGGATGGTCACCACCGGCCGCCGCTGGTACCTGATGGCCTGGGATGTCGACCGCGGCGACTGGCGCACCTTCCGGCTGGACCGGATAAGCGGGGTGGCGGAGACGACCTGGCGCTTCCCCGCCAGGGAGCATCCGGACCCGGTCGCCTACGTCCAGCACGCCGTGACCGAGGCGCCGTACCGCTATACCGCCCGGGTGCGGCTGCACGCCCGCGCCGATCAGGTCCGGGAGCTGGTACCGCCCCAGGTGGCGCGGGTCGAGGACGAGGCCGGCGACACCTGCGTGCTCGTCGTCGGAGCCCAGGACCCGGACCTGATCGCCCTGCACGTGGCCCGCATGGGCTTCGACGCCGAAGTACTGGATCCGCCCGAACTCCGCCGGGCCGCCGCCCGCCTCGCCCGCCGCCTCACAGCACTGGCCGGGACGGACTGAGGGCCGGCGCCGGGGCGATCCGAGAACCACCCGGGCCGCCGATCCGGTCGCGGACCCGGCTGGGAGGTTCCGGGGCCGGCGGCGGACGGCGCGGTGTCCGCAACCGGTCAGGCGCTTGTCCGCGTTCGCGGCGCCACCGAGGATCGAGCGGGACCAGCGCGGCCCACCGACGGCGGGGAGTTCGGGAATGGAGATCGTCCAGGTGCTTCCGGCGTTTCTGGTCGCCGTAATGCTGATATCCGCCTCCCCGGGCCCGGCGATGGCGCTGATCTTCCGCCGCGCGGCGCTGCGGGGTTTCGGCGCGAGCGTGGCGACCGTCCTCGGCCTGGAAGCCGGCATCTTCCTGTGGGCGATCGCCGCGGGCGCCGGAGTCGCCGCTCTGGTGGCCGCCTCCAGCACCGCCTACCTCGTGCTGCAGATCGCCGGTGCGTCGTTCCTCGCCTACCTGGGAATCCGCTCGTGGATCTCCGCGATCAAGGAGCGGCGCCTCGCCGCGGGCCGGAACGAGGGCGAGGGGTCCGCCGATCCCACCGAGGAGGAGACGACCGCGCCGGCGCGATCGGCGGTCGTGGCGTTCGCCGAAGGGCTGCTCGTCCAGCTCGCCAACCCCAAGGCGGCCGTGTTCATGTTCGCCTTCTACCCGCAGTTCATCTCGCCCGGCCAGCCGGTCATGGCCACGACGGCCCTGCTGGCGCTCGTCCAGGTGACCGTCGAGACCGCGCTCTACCTGGGTCTGGCGGCGGGAGTGGCACGGGCGCGCTCCTGGTTCCGGCGCCCCGTGATCCGCCGCCGCCTCGAAGCGGTCACCGGAACGGTCCTTCTCGCACTCGCCGGGCGGGTGCTGCTGACCTCTCGGTGAGCAGATGCCCACATCGCCCGCCGACTCACAGCGATGGCCGGGGGCCCGACTCACAGCGCGTCGCACACGAGCGCACGCGCCCCAAGACTCACCCGGGAACTCCCGAGAACCGTCCGGGGCCGCTCAATCCGAGAAGCTGCGGCGACGGGGCCGGCATGCGCCCAACACCCCCACCCCGACCCGGCGGCCAACGCCCACCGCCCCATGACTCACAAGACACCCAAGAACCTCCGGGAACCATCCCGGGCCGGCCACCCGAGAGGCTGCGGCAATGGGGCTGGGACGCGCGAAGCGCTGCGCGCCAGCTTGCCGCCGAGCGCACGCCGCCACCTCCGATCGACGGTATGCGCCCCCGATTCAAACTCTCGCGCGCCGCTGATGGCGCAGCATCATGCAGATATAGCCGATCCGCTTGCGCACCTTCTTCTCATGTGACGGCGCGGGCGCCCATCCGCGGCAGCGCAGCCGTGAGAGCAGTCCCCGCAGGAGAGCGTCCGGCTTCACCACTACGTCGGCCGCCCGGACGACGAAAACGTCCCACCCCAGCCCGGTCAATGCCGCCACGCGGGCCGCGTCATGGCTCCGGTGTACTCGGGTGTGGAACTCCGCGCCGTAGTACTCGACACCTTGGCGGTACTCCTCATATCCCAGATCGAGGAAGACTCGCCCGCCCGCGAGACCGACCGGAACCTGCGAGCACGGCCGGGGTAGACCGGCATCGACGATCAGGCAGCGGGTCCAGCCTTCCCCCGGAGACTCGGCGCCCGAATCGGCCGCATCCAGCACGGCGGCGATGCGCCGTCCGTAGCGAGTGCGAGTGTCGGCGCGCAGCAGCAGCCTCCGCGCTTCAACACCCATGCGAAGGAACTGGTCAAGGGCAGCGACGGCCTCTAGGCGCGGCAGGCATCGAGCACAATCAGCGGCGGTGCGCTCGAGCGTGGTCACAGGCATGTCGGCGACAGTGGTGACGTCGCCGGAGGCGATCGCCCACCGGTATATCCGGACGGTTGGGGCCGCCAGACCTGCCCAGTTGCGCGGAACGGAGATCTCGACCGGCCACGTGGCCGCGGCCCGACCTGGCGGGAGGACATCCAACCCGTGGAGCAGGGCGGCAGTGCGTCCGACGACCACGGCATCCTTCGGCAGAAGATCAGCGAATTCCATGGCACCGGCCATGTGGGATGGGTCGCGGGGAGGGCCGGAGTGGGGATTGCCTATCCGGCGCTGCATGACGCCGTGCCGGGTGAGCGCGTACGGGGGGAGAGAATTCATGTTCCAATGGTGGAGCGGCGCACGACGGCATTGTGGGTTTTCCACAGCGTGGATTGTGCGAATCTGCCACCGGTGGCGGGCCTCCGGAGTAAAGGTGCTCCGTGCGCTCGGCGGCAAGCTGGCGCACAGCGCTTCGCGCAAACCGGCCCCATTGCCGCAACCTCGGTGGTGCCCGCCCCACGGGGATCCCGGAGAGTTCCTGATCCGGAGCGGTGCCACCAGCCCTTCCCCGGTGGCGCGTTCACCTCCAGGCGCCGCGCAGCCGGGCGGGCGGCGGTCACGGCGTGTGTCGCGTCGGTGCGATGACGTAGGGGCGCACGCGTGCGGACGCCCTCCCTCGGGCCGGGAGGTTTTCTCCCGGTAGAGGGGGCAGACGCCACTGTTCGGCCTTTGGGTTTCCGCAGAAGCCGCAGGTCTCTTCGAGATTGGGACGGGTGCACAGGCGGCATGTCCACTTGTCCGTGTTCACGGTGCGCTGCCTTCCTGAAAGGGGAAGCCGAGCGGGTAGACGCACGGATCCCATGACTGGTGGATGCGGTGGAACAGCCGGAGCCGGAAGTCGGCGAGCGGGAGTGTGCCCGTCCAGCCGCGCCGGCGGTCGTAGATCGCGCGGTGTACGAAGTACTCGATACACGTTCCGTCCGGGGCGGGGCGCCACTCCATCAGCATGGTTCCGGCTTCGACGCCGATGGCGTAGACGACGCCCGATTCGGGGATCTCCCACCATGACTGCGGGTGCTCGACCAGTTCTTCGGCGCGCTTCATGGCACCATCGGCCCCGGCTCGAAGCGGACCCACCGGACGGGCGCGGCGTGCAGTCCGCGTGAGGGCCGTATCAATCGGGAGATGAGCGCCAGGGGGTCGCGCAGCGCCACTAGAATCGGCATGTCTTCAGCTCCTTGGTAGCTGGGACCATGCCCCCGGGCGGGTGCCTTCCGCCGCGGGGGTCTTTCGCGTTTAAGGGTCCCCCGCACGCGGTGAACCTTCCATGATCGCTACGCAATTGGGTCTTTTTAGAGAATCCGTAGACGCACTGGCGACAGGCAGATCATCATGTGAATATGGTCGAGCGCGTACACGAAGAATGGCTGCCTTGGGCTGCCGCCTTGAAGCAGCACCGCGAATCAGCTGGGATGACGCAGTCCCAGTTAGCCCGAGCGGCGAACATGAGTCGGCAAGTTGTCAGCAAATATGAAATGGCGACAAGGGCTCCGAAATCGGACATAGCAAGCAAGTTTGATGGGCTCTTGTCTACAGGCGGCGCCCTATGGCAGCTCTGGCAGGACATGAACCATGCCGCCGAGATCCCCGAGGAGTGGCGGGACTTCATCAAGCTGGAGCGGGCGGCAAACGAGATTTGGGAGTATCAGCCGCTGCTCATCCCCGGGCTTCTGCAATGTGAGACCTACATACGCTGGGTCATGCGCCGAGAGCGCGGCAATCGCGACGCTCTGGAGCAAAGCGTCAAGGTGAGGGCGGAACGGATCCGCAACCTGAGGCCGGGCGCTATCCTGCGGGTGATCATGGACGAGGGGGTCCTGCGCCGAGTCGCCGGAGACGAACACGTCATGCGAGAGCAGTTGGACCATGTGCTGTCGCTCGCAGAGTCCAGCGCTGTCGTGCCTCTGGTGCTGCCCACGTACGCCCCGTGGCGTCCGGCAATCGCCGGAGCCTTCCGGATCATGACGCTAGAGGGCGGTAGGCAGGTTGTGCATGCTGATCACGCGCGCGGCCAAGCCGTCATACAGAGACCCAGCGAGGTCACCGAAATGGTCGGCGTCTTCGGGGAACTGTGTTCCGAGTCCCTGTCTCAGTCGGATTCGATCCAACTGATTGAACGCATAAGGAAAGAAACCAATGAATGACTGGCACAAGAGCAGCTACAGCGGAGCGAAGGACCCGAACTGCGTCGAGGTCGCCGAAGGCCCCCAGACTCTCGTCCGGGACACCCGGCACCGGGACCTCGGGTACCTCGCCTTCCCCGCTGACGAATGGCAGGCCTTCGTCGACGGCTTGAGAACCGGCGACCTCTGAGCGGCGCCGCCGCTTCCCCCGACAAGCCGTTCCTCCGACGACACGAACGGGCGGGGAGGGACCGGTCCCTCCCCGCCCCCTTCGCTGGGTTCACCGGCCGGGTCGGTCTGTCTGTGCTGTCGGGACTATCCCCAGATCAGCGCCGACGTCTTGGGGTCCTCCAGCATCGCGCCGACGTCGCGCAGGACCTTGGAGCCCAGTTCGCCGTCGACCAGCCTGTGGTCGAAGGACAGCGACAGGGTCGTCACCTTGCGCACCGTCAACTCGCCCTTGTGCACCCAGGGCATGTCGCGGATCTGGCCGAACGCCAGGATCGCGGCCTCGCCCGGGTTGATGATGGGCGTCCCCGCGTCGACCCCGAACACCCCCACGTTGGTGATGGTGATCGTGCCGCCGCTGAGGTCGGCCGGGGTGGCGCCGCCCGCGCGGGCGGTCTCGGTGAGAGCCTGCAGCTCCCGCGCCAGGTCCGGCAGCGGCTTGGTGTGCGCGTCCTTGATGTTGGGCACCACCAGCCCGCGGTCGGTCGCCGCGGCGATCCCCAGGTTGACGTAGTGCTTGCGCACGATCTCCTGGCGCTCGTCGTCCCAGGAGGCGTTCACCTCGGGGTGGCGCCGCACGGCCGTCAGCAGGGCGCGCGCCACCAGCAGCAGCGGCGAGACCTTGACGTCGGCGAACTCCGGCCGCTCGCGCAGCTTGGCGACGGTCTTCACCGTCTTCGTGACGTCCACCTGCAGGAACTCGGTGACGTGCGGCGCGCTGAAGGCGCTGCGCACCATGGCCGCCGCCGTGTGCTTGCGCACGCCCTTGACGGGGATGCGCTCCTCGCGCACCCCCGGCTCGGCGGCGGTGGAGGGCGCCCCTTCGGCGGCGGGCGCCGCCGCCGGTGCGGCCTCCTGCTCGGGCTGCGCCGCCGGTGCCGCGGGCGCGGCCGTACCGGCCGCCTCGCCCGCGCCGCGCCGGACGTCGTCGCGGGTGACGACCCCGCCCGGCCCCGTCGGAGTGACCGCGGCGAGGTCGACGCCGAGGTCCTTGGCGAGCTTGCGCACCGGCGGCTTGGCCAGCGCACGCGCCGGGGCTCCGTTGCCCGCCGGGGCGGCGGGACCGCCGCTGTGAGCGCCGGCATCGCCCAGAGCGCTCGCCGCGCTCGGCGCCGCTTGCGTGTCCTGCCCGGCGGGCGCAGCCCGGCCGTTGCTCTCGCCGGCGGCGGCCGGTTGCGCGGGCGCGCCGTGGCGGTTGCGCCGCGGGCGCCGGGTGGTGGACGCGGCGCGCTCGCCGTAGCCGACCAGCGGCTTCTCCCGCTCCTCGGTCTCCTCGTTGCCCGCCGCGGACCCGCCGGACTCCTCGCCCTCCGCACCGCCGCCGGTGTCGACGGTGATGATGGGCGTGCCGACGTCGACCGTCGTCCCGGCCTCCACCAGCAGCTCGCGGACCGTGCCCGCATACGGGCTCGGCAGCTCCACGGCCGCCTTGGCGGTCTCGACCTCGCAGATCATCTGGTTGACCTGCACTTCGTCGCCCGGCTGGACGTACCACTGCAGCAGTTCGGCGTCGACCAGCCCTTCGCCGACGTCGGGCAGCCGGAACTCCTGCACACCGGACTGTTGGGTGCTCACCTGGTTCACCTTCGCTCTCCCGCCCCCTCTAGTACGCGAATGCGCGGTCGACGCCGTCGAGGATCCGATCGAGGTCGGGCAGGTAGTGCTCCTCCAGGCGGGACTGCGGGTAGGGGGTGTCGAAGGCGCCGACCCGGATGACCGGCGACTCCAGGTGGTAGAAGCACGACTCGGTGATACGCGCGGCGATCTCGCCGCCGACGCCGCCGCTGACGGGCGCCTCGTGGGCGATCACCAGCCGGCCGGTGCGGCGCACCGACTCCTCCACGGTGGGATAGTCCACCGGCGAGATGGACCGCAGGTCGATGACCTCGATGGAGTGGTCGGTATCGGCCTCGGCCGCCTGCAGGGCGGTCTTGACCATGGGCCCGTAGGCCAGCAGCGTGAGGTCGCCGCCCGGCCGGGCCACCCGCGCCGACCTCATCGGCATGGCCGACTCCAGCGACGCGCCGGTGTCCACGTCGGCCTTGTCGTAGTAGCGCCGCTTGGGCTCGAAGAACACCACGGGATCCTGGGAGGCGATCGCCTGCTGGATCATCCAGTAGGCGTCGACGGCGTTGGCCACGGTGACCACCCGCAGGCCCGCGGTGTGGGCGAAGTAGGCCTCGGGCGACTCGCTGTGGTGCTCCACGGCGCCGATGCCGCCGCCGTAGGGGATGCGCAGCACGACCGGCACGCTCAGGGCGCCCGCGGAGCGGCGGCGCATCTTGGCGAGCTGGGTGAAGGTCTGGTTGGTGGCCGGGAAGAAGAAGCCGTCGAACTGGATCTCGCAGACCGGGCGGTAGCCGCGCAGGGCCAGCCCGATGGCGGTGCCGACGATGCCCGACTCCGCCAGCGGCGTGTCGATGACGCGGTCGCCGCCGAAGTCCTTGTGCAGCTGGTCGGTCACGCGGAACACGCCGCCGAGGCGGCCCACGTCCTCGCCCATGACCAGGACCTTGGGGTCGGCCTCCATGGCCCGGCGCAGTCCGGCGTTGATCGCCTTTCCGATCGTGAGGTTGACGCTCATGGTCACCGCCCTCCCTCGGCGCCGGCGTCTTCGAACGACGCCAGGTAGTCGGCGAACTCGGCCCGCTGCAGGTCGAGCTGGGTGTTGGGTTCGGCGTAGACCTCGTGGAAGATGTCCAGGGGGTCGGGGTCGGGCAGCGACCGGCATTCGGTGCGCAGCCGCTCGCCCAGGCGGTCGGCCTCGGTCTCGACCTCGGTGAAGAAGTCGTCGCCGGCGATCCCCCGGGCCTGGATGTGGGCGCGCAGCCGCAGGATCGGGTCCTTGGCCTTCCACTCCTCCAGTTCGGCGGCCACCCGGTAGCGGGTGGGGTCGTCGTTGGTGGTGTGGGCGCCCATGCGGTAGGTGAACGCCTCGATGAGCATCGGCCCCTGGCCTTCGCGTGCCTGCTGCATGGCCTTGCGAGTGACCGCGAGGGAGGCGAAGACGTCGTTGCCGTCGATGCGTACGCCGGGGAATCCGAATCCGGCGGCGCGCCGGTAGAGCGGCACCCGCGCCTGGCGCTCGGGGGGCTCGGAGATGGCCCACTGGTTGTTCTGGCAGAAGAACACCACGGGGGCGTTGTTGACCGCGGCGAAGTTGAACGCCTCGCTGGTGTCGCCCTGGCTGGTGGCGCCGTCGCCGAAGTAGACGATGACCGCCGAGCCGTCCTCGCCGGTGGCTCCGTCGCGCTGGACGCCCATGGCGTAGCCGGTGGCGTGCAGGGTCTGGCTGCCGATGACGATGGTGTAGAGATGCAGCCCGTGCTGTGCGGGATCCCAGCCGCCGTTGCTCACTCCGCGGAACATGCTCAGCAGTTCCTTGGGGGCGACGCCGCGCACCCAGGCCACGCCGTGCTCGCGGTAGGAGGGGAAGGCCATGTCGTGGGGCCGCAGGGCGCGCGCCGAGCCGATCTGGGCGGCCTCCTGGCCCAGCAGCGAGGCCCACAGGCCCAGTTCGCCCTGGCGCTGCAGGGCGACCGCCTCGGTGTCGACGCGGCGGACCAGGACGAGGTCGCGGTAGAGTCCGCGGATCTCCTCGGCGCTGATCTCCAGCGGGTAGTCGGGGTGGTCGCGCAGCTCTCCGTCGGGTGTCAAGAGCTGGACGAGCTCGGGTTCTCCATGCGCGGTGTTGTCCGACACCTGTCGCTCCTCGGGTTCTCGGGGCCGATTTCGCGGGGTACCACTACGTCGGCCGGATCTCTGCCGCTTACCCGGGGTAACGGGTTCAAGCGGACAGCCCTACCGACATCGTGACAGAACTCACCGCTGGCCGCGCAAGGGCCCAGCGCCGACTTTCATCCGCCGCTCCATCATGGCCCACGAGCGGGAAACCGCAACTAGCAGGTCCTCCTAGCAATAGCAAGGCCGTCCGAAGAAAAAGTCGGACGGCCGAGGACCGCGGCGCGGAGCCCGCCGCGGGCGGTATGACGGTGCAACGGGGAATGGTTACGGAGAGTGCCGGGTCGGGCGGCGCCGGGTCAGGGAAGCCGCCCGGGCCCAAGCGCGGAACCGGATGCGGGCGGCGTCGCGCCCGGGGGCGGCCGCTGCCGAGGGCGGCCGCGCGGGGCGCCCGGGGACGCGGCCCGCCGGAGAGCGCGGGGCGCGCGGAATCAGGCCGCGGCGCGGAACCCGCGGTCCTTGGCGTAGTCGGCCAGGTGTTCGCGCAGCTGGCGGCGCGCCCGGTGCAACCGCGACATCACGGTGCCCAGCGGCGTGCCCATGCGCGCAGCCACCTCCTTGTAGGTGAAGCCCTCGACGTCGATGAGGTAGACGACGAGGCGGAACTCCTCGGGGAGTTCGGCCAGCGCGTGCCGGATGGCGGAGTCGGGCAGGCGCTCCAGCACCTCCGACTCGGCCGAGCGCGACCCCGTGGAGGTGTGCGCGTCGGCGGCGGCCAACTGCCAGTCCTTGATCTCGTCGGTGGTGTCCTGGCGGGGCTCGCGCTGCTTCTTGCGGTAGCCGTTGATGAACGTGTTGGTCAGGATCCGGTACAGCCATGCGCGCAGGTTGGTGCCCGCGCGGAACTGGTGGAAGTTGGCGAACGCCTTGGTGAAGGTCTCCTGCACCAGGTCCTCCGCGTCGGCGGAGTTGCGCGTCATGCGCAGCGCGGCCGGGTACAGCTGGTCGGCGTACGGGGTGACGGCGGTCGCGAAGTCGATCGATTCGCCGGTCCGGGCGTTTCCGGTGGACTCGTCGGCTCCGCTCATACGCTCCAGATCGAGTGTGGTCGTCAAATCTCCCCCTTGGGACGACCGGCTTTGCTACTGACTTGGTAGACGCAGGGAAGTGCGTCCGGTGATGACGCCGGTCCGGGTGATCCGTGTCACGGGAATGCCGAATGCGTGTGTACGGCGACCCAAAACGCGGTAATGGGCTCGCGCGGAACGTCGTCGTTGACGGTCGCGCCGGGTGCCACAGCGGCCAGGGGTGTGGAGGTGGTTTCCCGCGGGCCTGCGGGGCGCTTTGAGGCGCCGCCTTCCCTCCGGCCCGCTGTGGCCCTGCTTTCCCGCAGGCCTGCTGTTTCGAGGGTGGTGGCGGGCGAGGCGATGGCACTGCGTCCCCTTCCAGGATAGACGCCGCCGGAGCGGACCCGCACGGCACTCCGTCGTGCCGTACGCTTTCTCCTGCCTCCGCACCGCTACCCGCGGGGGCGCATCCTTCGACACCTTCGCACCGCTGCTTTTGCGAACCCGAACCGCCGATCCCAGTGGAGGAGCCCGTGGCCCGCGTCGTGGTTGACGTCATGCTCAAGCCGGAGATCCTGGACCCCCAGGGCCAGGCCATCGCCGGCGCCTGCGAGCGTCTGGGCTTCTCGGGGATCCGCGGGGTCCGCCAGGGCAAGCGCTTCGAGGTCGAGGTCGAGGGCGAGGCCGACGACGCCGCGCTGGCCGAGGTCCGGCGCATGGCCGAGACCCTGCTGGCCAATCCGGTCATCGAGGACTTCTCCGTGCGTGTGGAATAGGACACGTCGCGCCGCCACGCCGAAGGTGACCCGAATTGGGCCGGCGGTGCTGCCCAGCATTGCTCGCGCTGCGGAATTGCCACGTCACCTGCCGCATCCGGCCAACTCGCGCCAATGTCCGTTTCGCATGGCGCCCCTCGGGAAGGCTCAACAATGTGCCTACCGGTCGTGAGGGCTTGCGATGGAAGTGAAATTCTCGATTGCGCTCCCCCGACAGGCGTACACCGTCGCCGTGATGCGCGACTTCCTCGGCGAGGCGCTGCGCACCACCGGAGTCTGCGCCGAATGCCGCTTCCCGATTCTCCTCGCCGCCTCCGAGGCGTGCGCCAATGCCGTCGACCACGGCGCCGCATCCGCCGGATACCGCGTCGAAGTCCACATCCGCTCGGATATGTGCGTCGTTGAGGTGGCGCACATAGGGCCGGGATTCAATCTGGACCGGGTGCCCCTGCCAGACCTCGAAGCGGAGTCGGGCAGGGGCATTCTTCTGATGCGCCAGATCATGGACGACGTGTCCCTCGCCTCCGACCGCGACGGCACCACGCGGCTCCGGTTGGGCAAGCGCTTCGACGAGTGCAGCCCCGGCCCGCCCGAGCCCGGCCGGTGGAGCCTGCTGGAGCCTGTGCTGCGCTGACCCGCGCGCCGGGACCAGCAGGTAACCTCGAACGCGACAGGCGCCGGCAGCCGACCCGGCCGCCCGGCGCCCGGCTCCCACCGAACGACACCGGAGAGTGCCCATGACAGCCCGTGTGGGCGTCGTCACCTTCCCCGGCTCCCTGGACGACAGGGACGCCGCACGCGCCGTCCGCCTCGCCGGCGCCGATCCCGTCCCGCTCTGGCACGACGACCCCGACCTCAAGGGCGTCGACGCGGTCGTCCTGCCCGGCGGGTTCTCCTACGGCGACTACCTGCGCTGCGGCGCCATCGCCCGCTTCGCCCCGGTCATGAACGAGCTGGTGCCCGCCGCCCGCTCGGGGACGCTGCCGGTCCTGGGCATCTGCAACGGGTTCCAGATCCTGTGCGAGAGCCACCTGCTGCCCGGCGCGCTGACCCGCAACCGGTCGCTGCGGTTCGTCAACCGCGAGCAGGCGGTGCGGGTGGAGTCCACCGCCACCGCCTGGACCAACCGCTACACCGAGGGCGAGGAAATCCGCATCGTCCTCAAGAGCGGCGAGGGCAACTTCGTCGCCGACGACGCCACTCTGGACGAGCTGGAGCGCTCGGGCCGCGTGGTCGTCCGCTACGTGGGCGAGGCTCCCAACGGCGCCCGGCGGGGCATCGCCGGCATCAGCAACGAGCACGGCAACGTGGTCGGCCTGATGCCCCACCCCGAGCACGCCGTCGAGGAGCTGACCGGCCCCTCGACCCACGGGCTGGACTTCTTCACCTCCCTCCTCGCGCACCTGGCCGACACCAGCCCCGCGGCGGCGGCCGCGACCGGCTGACGACCGCTGCGACTCACCGGGGGACGCTATGCGCATGATGGACCTGCTGCGGTCGCGGATGACCATGGTCGTCCTCGCGGCCGTGGTGACCGTGGCGCTCGTCGCGACAGGGGCCATCGGCCTGTTCGACGCCCTCAGCTCGCCCGATTCCGGCCGGGCCGCCGACGGGCGGCCGCCGGGCACCGCCGCCTCGCCGGTGGCGGCGCCGAAGCTGGAATCGCTGGGCAAGGCCCCCCAGGGCGCCTCCTACACCGACTTCGGGCAGCAGTGCCCCGATGTGGAGTGCGTGCGCATCGTCGGCGTGTCCGTCGCGGACGGCGGCGAGGAGCAGGACTCCGACAAGGCCAGCAAGGCCGCGATCGACAAGGTCTTCAACCACCTGCTGGACAAGGGGTGGGCGCGGGTGCTGCCCAACAGCGAGGCCGACCCCAAGGAGGTCCCGCTGGGCGAGAGCTATCTCACCGACGGGCAGGTGCTGATCACGGCCACCCCGGTCAACGCCCCCGACGCCAGCGCGGGACTGATGCTGATGCACGCCCAGCGGCCGGGCTCCTCCTGACCCGCCGCGTGCCCGCGGCCGCCCGCCCCGAACCGCAACCGCCCCGCCGAGCAAGTCCGAACGGAAACGACACCGCATGCCCGAGCACCCCAAGCTGGACACCGTCGCCGCCGCGGCGCACACTCCGGACACCCCCCAGCCCTACGCCGAACTGGGCGTGGCCGACGACGAGTACGCGCGCATCCGCGGCATCCTGGGCCGCCGCCCCACCGCCGCCGAGCTCGCGATCTACTCGGTGATGTGGAGCGAGCACTGCTCCTACAAGAGCTCCAAGGTGCACCTGCGCCAGTTCGGCGAGAAGGCCCCGCGCAGCGACGCGCTGCTGGTGGGCATGGGCGAGAACGCCGGTGTGGTCGACGTCGGCGACGGCTGCGCGGTGACCTTCAAGATCGAGTCGCACAACCACCCCTCCTACGTCGAGCCGCACCAGGGCGCGGCGACGGGCGTGGGCGGCATCGTCCGCGACATCCTGACCATGGGCGCCCGGCCGGTGGCGGTGATGGACGCGCTGCGCTTCGGCCCGCTGGAGGCGCCCGACACCCGCCGCGTGCTGCCGGGAGTGGTCTCGGGCATCTCCTTCTACGGCAACTGCCTCGGCCTGCCCAACATCGGCGGCGAGCTGGGCTTCGGCGCGGGGTATGCGGGAAATCCGCTGGTCAACGCGCTGTGCGTGGGCGTGATGCGCCACGAGGACATCCAGCTCGCCCAGGCCCCCGGCCCCGGCAACAAGGTGGTGCTGTTCGGCGCCACCACCGGGCCCGACGGCATCGGCGGCGCGTCGGTGCTGGCCAGCGCCACCTTCGACGACTCCAGCCACGCCAAGCGGCCCAGCGTCCAGGTGGGCGATCCGTTCCTGGAGAAGCTGCTCATCGAGTGCAGCCTCGAACTGTTCCGCGACGGCCTGGTCGTGGGCATCCAGGACCTGGGCGCGGCCGGGGTCTCCTGCGCAACCACCGAGCTGGCCGCCGGCGGCACCGGCGGCATGCGCATCGAACTGGACCGGGTGCCGCTGCGCGACTCCACGCTCACTCCGGAGGAGATCCTGATGAGCGAGTCGCAGGAGCGCATGATGGCGGTGGTGGAGCCGGGAAGCCTTGAGGCGTTCATGGCCACCTGCCGCAAGTGGAACATCCCCGCCAGCGTCATCGGCGAGGTCACCGACGTCACGCCCGAGGAGGCCGAGCGCGGCGGGCGGCTGGTCATGACCTGGCACGGCGAGACCGTGGTGGACCTGCCTCCGCGCACGGCCTCCGACGAGGGCCCGGTCTACGAGCGCCCCTACGCCCGCCCCGAGGACCAGGACGCGCTGCAGGCCGACACCCCCGACCGGCTGGAGCGCCCCGGCGACGACGAGGAGCTGCGGCGGCAGGTGCTGGCGGTGCTGGGCGCCCCCGGGATCTGCGCCCCCTCCTGGGTCACCGAGCAGTACGACAGCTACGTCATGGGCGACACCGTGCTCTCCGCGCCGCACGACGCGGGCATGATCCGGGTGGGCGAGGACGGCACCCGCGGCGTCGCGCTGGCCACCGACGGCAACGGCCGCTACACGCGGCTGGACCCCTACGCCGGCACCCAGGCGGCCTTCGCCGAGGCCTACCGCAACGTCGCCGCCGCGGGCGCGCGCCCGCTGGCGGTCACCAACTGCCTGAACTTCGGCTCGCCGGAGGACCCCGGAGTGATGTGGCAGTTCGCCGAGTCCACCCGGGGCCTGGCCGACGCCTGCCTGGAGATGGGCACCCCGGTCACCGGCGGCAACGTCAGCTTCTACAACCAGACCGGGGCCGCCGCCATCCACCCCACTCCGGTGATCGGCGTGCTCGGGGTGATCGACGACGTGCACGCCCGGCTGACCACCGCGTTCCCGCGGCAGTCCGAGGGGGCGCGCGTGGTGCTGCTGGGCAGCACCCGCGAGGAGCTGGGCGGTTCGGTGTGGGCCGAGACCGTCCACGGCCACCTGGGCGGGCTGCCGCCGCGGGTTGACCTGGCGGCCGAGGCGGCGCTGGCCCGCCTGCTGGCGGCGGCGGCCGACGAGCGGCTGCTGGCCGGTGCCCACGACCTCTCCGACGGCGGGCTCGCGGTGGCGCTGGCGGAGTCGGCGCTGCGCGGCGGAGTCGGCTGCTCGGTGCACGTCGAGGACCCGTTCACGGCGCTGTTCAGCGAGTCCGGCGCGCGGGCGATCGTGGTGGTGGAGCCGGAGGAGGAGCAGTCCTTCGCCCGGCTGTGCGACGAGCACGGCGTACCCGCCGCGGAGATCGGCACGATCGGCGGCACGGCGCTCACCGTCACCTTCCCCGACGGCGGGTTCAGCATCAGCCTGGACGACCTTCGCGAGGCCCACACGGCCACCCTGCCCGCCGTGCTCGACGCGGAGTAGCCCTTACACAGCCCGATGCGGTCGACGCGCCGCGCCGAGGGGCCCCCGGGAACCGCGCGGAGCACCGGGCGATCCCCCGGGGGCGCCTCGGCGGCGCAGGGCCTAGGTCTTCCGGCCTAACCGTCGAGGTCGCGGCGGCTGTATCCGTACAGGCCGAGGGCGGCCAGGGCGGCGGCGAGCGCGGCGAGCGCGAGCACGGGCCCCGGCGCGAAGCCCTCCAGCGGCATCCGCGGGATGTGGTTGAACGGCGAGACCGCCATCAGCCACCCCGGCCAGTGCAGGCTCTCACCCCAGAACCTCGCGATGCAGCCGAAGCCGAGCACGGCCCAAGCGGCCCATCCCCACCGCGGCGCGAACCCGTACAGCGCTGCTGCCAGGCCAGCCAGGAGCAGCGGTTCGGGGGCGCGGGCGAGCGACGCGGCGAGCAGTTCGCCGACGAGAGCGCCGTCGCCGATGGCGAGGGCGGCGCCGGCGCCCGTCGCCAGGCCGGTCAGCGCCAGCAGTCCGACGGAGCCGGAGGCGGCCGTCGCGAGGAAGGCCGCGAACCAGGCGGAGCGCCCCACCGGGCGCGCCAGTACCGGCGCGGCCCGGCCGCGCACCTCCTCCGTGCGCAGCCTGCCCGCGGAGAGGATCGTGAACGCGCCCACGATCACGGTCATGAACACCGCCATGAGGCTCAGGTAGGCCAGCGCCGGGTCCTCGCCGCCGCCGATGATCGCTTCGGCCATCCCCTGCCGCATCGCACCGGCCAGGCTGCCCCAGACGAAACCGACCACGACCATGCCGGCCGCCCACCACAGCAGGGACGCGCGCTGCAGCCGCAGGGCCAGCGCGAACGGCGACCGCAGCCGCGGCCCGGCCGACGTGGGGCCCGGGCGCTGGGCCATCAGCCTCGCGCCGAGGTCCCGGCGTGCCGACAGCGCATAGCCGCCGGCCGCCGCAGCAGCGGCCAGCCCCAGCGAAAGGGCGAGCGGCCACCAGCGCTCGTCGGCCAGCACCCGGGTGAGCTGCGCCCATCCCAGCGGCGAAAGCCAGGTCCAGGGCCCGCCCTCGACCGCCTGCGCGGCTCCGGCGGCGCGCAGGGTCCACGCCGCGGCGAGGGCCAGCGCCGCAAGACCGGCCGCCCCCTTGGTGTGCTCGGTCAGCTGCACGGTGAACGCGGTGATGCCCGCGAAGACGAGTCCGGTCGCGGCGGTTCCGGCCCCGAACAGCAGGGCGCTGCTCGCGGGGAAGCCCAGGCCCGCCATCGCGCCCGCCATCAGCAGGCCGAGCACAGCGTCGGCGGCGAGGGCCAGCACGAGCGCGGCGGTGAGCGGGGCGTGGCGGCCGATGACGCCCGCGCGGACCAGTTCGGCCCGGCCGGTCTGCTCCTCACCGCGGGTGTGGCGGGTGACGAGCAGGATGTTCATCAGCGCGGCGCCGAGCAGGAACTCGATGGTGTAGGTGAGGAACGCCCGCTGCAGGGTGATCTCGTCGAAACCGAACAGCGGGCCCGTGAAGACCAGCACCATCGGGCTGTCCACCAGGCCGGCGAAGGCCCGCATGCCGCCCGGCTGCGAACCGGAGACCGACAGCACGGTGTAGAAGTAGGGCACGAACACCGCGATGCCGGTGATCCACAGGGGCAGTTTGAGGCGGTCCCTGCGCAGGGCGAGCCCGAGCAGGGCCGCGGTGCCGGTCAGCGGGCCGTCGCCGGCGGTGGCGGGCGCCGTGCCGCCGCGAGCGGGTGCGATGGTGCTCATGCCGCGTCCCCGTCTCCGTAGTGGCGGAGCATCAGCTCCTCGAGTGTGGGCGGGTGGCTGGTGAGCGCCTGGATGCCGAACCCGCCGAGGTGCTTGATCGCGCCGTCGAGGTGCTCGCTGTCCACGGTGAAGCGCACGTGACGCCCGTCGGCCTCCGCGTCGCGGACGCCGGGCAGGGTGTCGATGCCGGTGGCAGGGGTGGCGGTGGCGGCTTCGACGGTGGTGCGCGTCAGGTGCCGCAGCTCGGACAGGGTCCCCGACTGCACGACGGCGCCCTTGCGGATGATGCTGATCCGGTCGGCGAGCTTCTCGACCTGGGCGAGGATGTGGCTGGAGAGCAGGACCGTCTGCCCGGCCGCCTTGGCCTCGCCGACGACCTCCTGGAACACCGCCTCCATGAGCGGATCGAGCCCGGAGGTGGGCTCGTCCAGCACCAGCAGGTCGGCACCGGAGGACAGCGCGGCGACGAGGGCGACCTTCTGCCGGTTCCCCTTGGAGTAGGTGCGGCCCTTCTTGGCCGTGTCCAGCTCGAAGCGCCGGACCAGCTCGTCGCGCCGGGCGCGGTCCTGCCCGCCGTGCAGCCGGCCGAGCAGGTCGATGGCTTCGCCGCCGGTGAGATTGGGCCACAGCTCCACATCGCCGGGCACATAGGCGAGTCGGCGGTGCAGCGCCACGGCGTCGCTCCACGCGTCGCGGCCCAGAACCGCGGCGCGCCCGCTGTCGGCGCGCATCAGGCCGAGCAGGATCCGGATGGTGGTGGACTTCCCCGCGCCGTTGGGGCCGAGAAAGCCGTGGACCTCGCCGTGCGCGACGGTCAGGTCGAGGCCGTCCAGAGCCCGCGTGGTGCGGAATGTCTTGACGAGCCCGCGGACTTCGATGGCGGGTGCGGTCACGGGTTCCTCCGGTAGCGGGTTTCGCGCAGGACGGCCAGGAGGTAGTCCTCGACCTCCTGGGCGGGGGTGTCGTCCGGCCGGGTCAGCAGGTGGGTCACGACCGCGCCGGTCAGGATCTCCTGGACGACGTCGAGGTCGGTGTCGGCGGGGAACCGTCCGCGGTCCCGCTCCCGGGTGAGCACCGCGCGGATCCACCGGTTCCGCGGCTCGATGCTCACCTTCGCGAACGTCTCCGCCAGCTCGGGATGGCCGTGCAGCTCCGTCATGAGGCGGCGGACGAGGCGCCGTCCGCGGCCGGCGCCGGGCCCGCCGAGGGCCTGCGCCCACCAGGAGAGGAGCTGGTCGACGTCCTCGGGTTCGGGGAGCTCGTCGGGCACGACGTCGTAGCCCTGGTGGATCGCCGCGATGAGCAGTTCGGTCCTGTTGGCGTAGCGCCGGTAGACGGTCGCCCGCGTGACGCCCGCGCGCTGCGCGACCTGCTCGATGCTGGTCGCCTCGATGCCGCGGTCGATGATCAGGTCCAGGGCCGCGCCGAGGATCGCCGCGTCGGCCTCCGCGCTGCGGGGGCGCCCCGGCGCTCGGGATGTGCGCGCCATGCTCACCACCCGCTCCGCGGGTGATCGGGCCGATATCGCATCCAGGGGGCCGCCATGTCGCCTCGCTTCGCCGGTGTCTGTGCCGCTCCGCGCTGGAGCGACTCCGTAACAATACAGTACAGTACTGTATTTTAATAGCGAACAAGAAAAAGCGGCACACGGCATGACCGGTGCGCCGCTACCGCCCCGCCGCCGCGGCGAATCGGCCCGTGCCGACGCCCCGAAACCACGGCGGCGCCGGGAGACCCGCGGGAGGATCCCCTTCCGCAGAGCTCGCCGGCGGGCCGCCGGCGGGCGCGGCGCGGGCGCCCGCCCGGCTCGGGCGGGCTCAGCTCCGGTCGGTCCCGGTGCCGCCCTGGCCTTCCGTGCTCTCCCCGGCTCCCTCGGGAGTCTCGCCTCGGGACATGCGGCGGTCCTCGGGCAGCTCGCCCTCGGAGTCGACGGCCGCGGGGTCGGTGGCCGGCGCGCCGTCGTCGGTGACGATGGGCTCGGGCTCGTGGTCCTCCTCGGCGCGAGTGGGCTTGTTGCCCTTCAGCATGCCCTGGATCTCGCCTTCGAGCTCGTCGTCGAGCTTGGGGCTGTGCTTGCTGCTGCCGCGTTCCATCGGGCCCTCCTCTGCGGCTCGTGTGCACGTGTCCGCAAGGCACGCGCCTACCCGCCGCCGCAACAGGGCAAACGGCCCCGCACGCGGCGCCCGCGACGAGGGGGATCGGCGGGTTTCGCCTGCGGTAAAGAGTGGCGCCGGCTCCGCATGCGCCCGGACCCATCGGGCAGTGGCGCTGGCAGGACGCGCCGGCCACGCCGGGCGCGCCCGCGTTGCAAGCGACCGCACAGCAGCGTCGGGAGGTGAGGACGGGCCGTTCGGCTGCGGCCCAGCCATCATGGATCTGCGTTTTCTGGAACCGCTTTATCGTGCGCCCGGTCCGGTCGCATCGGTCTACATGGACACCACCCGAACCTCTGAGAACGCGGCGCACGAGATCGATCTGCGCTGGCGCGGGCTGCGTGACGAGCTCGCGCGGAACGGAGCCGACGAGGCGACGCTCAAGGCGCTCGACTCCGCCGCGGGGGGCGTCAACGGCATCCCCGGCCCGCAGGGCGAGGCGCTGTTCGCCGCCGGCGGCGAGCTGATCGCCGCCTACACCCTCTCCGGTCCGCCGCCGCGCGACCGGGCGTCGGTACTGCCGGTGCCCGACCCCGTCGAGCTGGTCTGCGACCTCGACGACGGGCTGCCCTACGTCGTGGTGGCCGTCGACCGGGAGGGCGCCGACGTCTACGCCTACCCCGCCTACGGCAACCTGTCCGAGGAGCGCCACACCAGCGGGGCGACCCTGCACATCAACAAGGTGCCCAGCGGCGGCTGGCGGCAGAAGCACCACCAGCGCCACACCGAGGAGGTGTGGTTCGCCAACGCCGCCGAGGTCGCCCAGGACGTCGAGGAGGCGGTCAAGAACGTGCAGGCCGCCGCCGTGTTCGTCGGCGGCGACGAGCGAGCGCTGGGCAAGGTGCGCCAGCACCTCAGCCACCGCACGGGCGAGATGCTCATCGAGATCTCCGGCGGCAGCCGCGCCGACCCCGACGCCATCGCCGAACTGCGCAAGTCGGTGGAGGAGGGGCTGCGCCGGACCGCGGTCGCGCTGCGGTCGGGGCTGATGGAGGACTTCCGCCAGGACCTCAACCGCGAGGGGCGGGCCGTGCAGGGCCTGTACGCCACGTGCGACGCGCTGCGTTCGGGCCAGGTCGAGCGGCTGCTGATGGCCGGCGACCGCTCGAACGAGCCCACGCTGTGGGCGTCGTCGTCGGATCCGCTGGAGGTCGCCGAGGACCGCGCCCGGATGACCGATCCGGCCGAGGCGTTCGAGGCCCCCGCAAGCTCCCTGCTGCTGCGCGCCGCCCAGGCGACCAGCGCCTCGTTCACCCGCCTGCCGGAGCCCGGCGACGCCCAGGAGGGCGTGGGCGCGTTCCTGCGGTTCTCGGCGGCGCCCTGACCCGGCGGCCCCGGCCGCCGGGCCGCGGGCGGCCGCTACGCTGAGCGCCGACGATGCGAAGGAACCGCGACGCGAAGCGCCCCCGCCGGACGAGGCGCCGAGGCAGCCTGAAGGGGCCGATCGGCAGCCTTGAGCGCCCCGCCAGCCCCCTGCTGTTCCGGCTGGTGCTGGCGGTGTTCGGGCTAGTGGTGCTGATCGCGGGCGCGGTGCTGGCCGCACTCGTGCTGGACTCGGCGCCGCTGACGGTGATCCTGGCCGCGGGCGCGATGGCCGCGGGGCTGAACGTCTTCTGGGTGAGCCGGCGCCGGCGCTACGAACGCTGAGCCCGGGACCGGCCGCGCCGGTCCCGGGCTCAGCGTGTTCAGGGCGCCGCCCGCGCGGCGCAGGGCCGCATCAGTCGAACCAGCGCTGGGGCTCGGGCGCCAGGTTGCGGTAGATGTGCTTGGCCTCGCGGTATTCGTCCAGCCCCGCGTGGCCGAGTTCGCGGCCGACGCCGGAGCGCTTGAACCCGCCCCACTCGGCGCCGGGCACATAGGGGCCGAAGTCGTTGATCCACACGGTGCCGTGGCGCAGCCCGGCGGCCACGCGCTCGCCGCGCCCGACGTCATCGGTCCACACGGCCCCGGAGAGGCCGTAGTCGGTTTCGTTGCCGATGGCGATGGCCTCGTCTTCGGTGCGGAAGGTCTCGACCGTGACCACGGGTCCGAAGACCTCGGTCTGGACGATGTCCATGTCGCCGCGGCAGCCGGTGAAGACGGTGGGGCGGTAGAAGAAGCCGTTCGCCAGCTCGGGCTCGTCGGGGCGGCGGCCGCCGGCGGCCAGCGTGGCGCCCTCCTCGATGCCGCGGGCGACGGCGGCCTCGACCTTGGCGCGGTGCTCGGCCGAGACCAGCGGACCGCACTGCACGCCCTCGTGCCGACCGCAGCCCAGGCGCACCCGTTCGGCGCGGCGGCAGAGCTCGGCGACGAACTCGTCGTGGATGTCCTCGTGCACGACCAGGCGGGCGCCGGCCGAGCAGACCTGGCCGGAGTGGAAGAACGCCGCGATCATGGCGTAGTCCACGGCGGTGTCCAGGTCCACGTCGGGGAAGACGATGTTGGGGTTCTTGCCGCCCAGCTCCAAGGCGACCTTCTTCACCGTGGCGGCCGCGGCGGCCATGATCCGCTGCCCGGTGGCCAGCCCGCCGGTGAAGGAGACGAGGTCGACGTCGCGGTGCTCGACCAGGGCGGCACCCACCTCGGCGCCCGTGCCCAGGACCAGGTTGGCCACCCCCGCGGGCACGCCGGCCTCGGCGCACAGCTCGAATAGCTTGCAGGTGGTGACCGGGGTGATCTCACTGGGTTTGACCACCATGGTGTTCCCGGCGGCGATGGCGGGGGCCATCTTCCAGGAGAGCTGGAGCAGCGGGTAGTTCCAGGGGGTGATCATCGCGCAGACGCCGACGGGCTCGTAGACGACCCGGCTGAAGACGCCCTCGGAGGATGCGACCACGCGGCCGGCGTCCTTGTCGGCCAGGCCGGCGTAGTAGCGGAACACCGCGGTGACGTCGTCGACGTCGATGCCGCCCTCTTCCAGGGTCTTGCCGGTGTCCAGGGACTCCATCAGCGCGATCTCGGCGCGGTCGCGCTGGAGCAGGTCGGCGATGCGGCCGAGGATCGCGCCGCGCTCGGCGGCGGGCCGGCGGGACCACTCGCCGCGGTCGAAGGCCGCGCGGGCGGCGGCGATCGCCGCCTCGGCGTCGGCGGCGGCGCCTTCGCTGACCACGGTCAGCACGGAGGCGTCGTAGGGATCGAGCACGTCGCGGGTGCCGCCTTGGGCGGCGGCGCGCCAGGCGCCGTCGATGTGGTTGCTCGTCGGGTCGGCCGTGCCGGGCGCCGCCAGGTACGGCTTGTCCGGGAGCCGAAGATCAGGTCCAGTCACAGGACCCTCCTCCCCAGGTCGCTCGGCCGCAAACGGCCGCTGCGTGTTCTCTGCAGGTCTGGACACCAACCGCTAGACCATAACTGACCTGGACAAACATCAGAAATCGCGACACAGTTTCGTGACGCGTCCCACGCGCCCGCGCATGGGCGCGTCCCGCCCTCCAGGCCCCTTCGCCAGTCGGGCCTCTCGGGTCCGAGCCGCGCCCCCGCGGACCGGCCGCCCTCTGGACAGGACCACCCCGCGTCGGGTTAACGTAGATAAGGCATACCTAACAGGATGCCGCGCCATCACCGCCGACCCGGCCCCCGCCCGGAGACTGCCGAGGACCCATGCTGCTGGAGCAACAGCGCCGAGACGTGTGCCTGACCGCCCGCCGGCTCGCCGATTCCGGCCTGGCCCGCCACGACGGAGGCAGCGTCAGCGTCCGCAGCGGATCCCTGATCGCGGTGACCCCGGCGGGCGTTCCGCTGGAGAAGGTCGAACCCGCCGACTGCCCCGTGCTGTCGATCGAGGCCGGAGTGCTGGAGGGCCGCCGCGAGCCCGCCGCCGAGACCACGCTGCACACCGCCGCCTACCGCAGCACCGACGCGGGCGCCGTCGTGCAGGCCTACGGAGACCACGCCGCCGTGGTCTCCGCGGCACTGGCCGAGCTTCCGCCGATCCACCACAGCGCCGCTCGCCTGGGCGGTGCGGTACCGGTCGCCGACTACGCCACCTACGGCACGGGGCAGCTGGCGGACCACCTGGTCAAGGCCCTCAAGGGCAAGCGCGCCGCGCTGCTGGCCAACCACGGCGGGCTGGCCGTCGGCGCGGGTCCCGACGACGCCTTCGAGCACGCGCGGCTGCTGGAGTGGCTGTGCGGGGTCTACGTCCGCGCCCGCAGCCTCGGGCAGCCGCGGGTGCTCTCCGAGGACGAGCTCACCGAGGTCCGCGCGCGAGGCGCCTACGCCTGGGCCGGCCCCGACATCCTGTGAGGCGCGCTCACTGCGGTCCCGTGAGCGACGCGGCGGCGGCCAGGCCGATCAGCAGGGCCCCCAGGCCGGCGGCCAGCGACGCCGCGACGTTGGCGAAGGCGAGGAAGCGCTCCCGCTTGCGCAGCAGCGCGACGGTCTCGTAGCCGAACGTCGAGTACGTCGACAGGGCGCCGAGCAGCCCTGTCGCCACCAGCGCCCGTGCCCAGTCGGGCAGCGCGAACCCGCTGACCACGCCCAGCAGCAAACAGGCCGTGGCGTTGGCGGCGTGGGTGCCCCACGGGAACTTGGAGTCGTGGCGCTGCTGGACGAACCTGTCGGTGAGGTAGCGCAGCGGGGCGCCGATCGCGGCGCCCAGCGCGGCGAGCAGGACCGTCACGGCGCCCCCGCCTCCCCGGCGCCGCCCCGGCCGCCTTCCTCCGGGCGCCTGCGACAGGCACCGAGCAGCCGCTCCGTCAGCGCGACGCCGGCCCATACCGCGGCCAGGCCGCCCACCAGCGTGGCCGCGATGTAGCCGAGCGCCCCGGCGGGCGCCCCGGCCTCCAGCAGCCCCCGTACATCACCCACATGGGCGGAGAACGTGGTGTAGCCGCCGAGGACGCCGACACCCGCGAAGGGCCGCAGCAGCCGCGACGGCCCGGATCCGCTGCCCACGCGGACCACCGCGGTCATCAGCACGCCGATCAGCAGGCAGCCGGACAGGTTCGCCGCCAGCGTCGGCCACGGGACGCCGCCCGGCTCGTGGGGCAGCACCAGCCCGAGGGCGCTGCGGGCCGCCCCGCCGATCGCCCCGCCCGCCGCGACCGCGCCCAGCACCGCCCAGGGCGCGTCGCGCAGCTCGGTCCGCTGGCGGGGGAGGTGCAGGTCGATGTCGGGGTCGACGATTCCGGGCTGCCGCCGTCCGGAACCGCCGGAGGAATCGGGTCGTTCGGGCACGCCTCCAGTCCTACCAGCGGCGCCTCCGCCGGCCGCTCGCGGCGTCCGGCCGGCGGTCAATGCGCCAGGTGCTCGGTGAGCAGCTCGTTGACCCGGTCGGCGCGCTCGATGCCGGCCAGGTGGGCCGCTCCCGAGACCAGCTCCAGTCGGGCGCCCGGCAGGCCGCGGGCCAGGCGGCGGCCGTGCCCGGGCGGCAGCAGGGGGTCGTGCGCGGAGGCGATCACGAGCGCCGGCGCCCGCACGCGGGCGAGCAGGCTGCGCTGATCGAGCCCGGCGACGGCGGTGCACCAGCCCGCGAACCCCGCCGCAGCGACTCCGGCGAACTCCTCGGCCAGCCGCTTGACCACGTCCGGGCGGTACTCGCTGAAACCCGGCGTGAACCAGCACCGGGTGGCCTCGTCGACGACCGCGGCCATGCCTTCCCCGCGGGCGACGGCGGCCAGGCCCTGCCACGTCCCGCTGCGCGGCACGGCCGCCGTGCTCACCACATACCCCAGCCGCGCCACCCGCTCGGGCAGGGCGGCCGCGAGCCAGGTCGCCAGCATGCCGCCGAGGCCCGCGCCCACGATCGACAGCCGCTCCAGGCCGCATTCGTCGATCAGCGCGATGACGTCGGCGCCGAGATCGTCCATGGAGTAATCCCCTGCGGGCGCCGGCGAGGAGCCGTGGCCGCGGTGGTTGACGCGCAGGACGCGCAGTTCCCGGGTCAGCTCGGGCATCTGGGGCTCCCACACCGTCCACTTCGCGCCCGGCGGGGCCAGCAGCAGCACCGCGGGGGCGTGCCGGGGTCCGTCGAAGCGGTAGTGGAGGGGAACGACGGCCATGCGCGACCTCCTGGTTCTCCAGTTGGCAAGCGTAGCGGCCGCACCGGCCCCACCGGGGGTTTCCCGGCCATTCGATGGCCGCCGCCGTACCCCGCCCGGCCGGCGGTTGCTACCTCCCCCGGCTGAGGAACAGGTTGACGGTCGCGCCGCCGGGCAGCTCCGCTCCCGGGCGCGGGTTGGTCGCGGCGACCCGGCCCTTGGGCACGTCCGCGGGCACGGTCACCTCGCCGACGCGGGGCTCGAACCCCGCCTCCTCTACGGCGCGCACCGCCTCCTCGCGGGGACTGCCGACGACATCGGGCATCTCGCCGCCGGACTCCTCGCCGCCCCGGTGGGCGCGGGTCGCGTTCTCGCCGCCTTGGAACCGCTCGGGCGGTCGGGGGAACTCCCCCTCCGGCGTTCCCTCGACCGCCCTGCGCATCGTGTCCTGCCAGATGGGGCCCGGAATGGTCCCTCCGTAGACGGTGGGGTAGGTCGTGCCGCCGATGGTCACGTCGCGCAGCGGGTGCTGCGCCGCACCGCGCGGGTCGCCCAGCGCCACCGCGCCGGCCAGCCCGGGGGTGAACCCGGCGAACCAGGCGGCCGCCGCGTTGTCGGTGGTGCCGGTCTTGCCCGCGGCCGGGCGGCCGATCCCCAGCGACTGCGCGGTGCCGCCCGACTTGAACGGCTGGCGCAGCAGGTGGCTCGCCGCGTCGGCCACGCCCTGCGGCAGGACGCGCGAGCAGACCGGCGCGAGGCGGTCGGTGCCTGCACCGTCGGAGATCGCGGTGATCGGCCGCGGCTCGCAGCGCACTCCGCGGGCGGCGAAGACCGCATACGCCGAGGCCAGCGTCAGCGGGGAGACCTCCTGATCGCCCAGAGTGAACGAGTTCCACTGGCCCAGCGACGCGCCGTCGGCGCGGTGGACGCCCAGCGCGCGCGCCGTCTCGACGGTGTCGCACAGGCCCACCCGCTTCTGCAGCTTGGCGAAGTAGGTGTTGACCGAGTGGCGGGTGCCCGAGAGCATGTCGTGCTCGCCGGAGGTGCTGTCGCCGTGGTTGCGCACAGGCCAGTCCTCCCGCTTCTCGCCCGAGCAGCTCTTCATCCCCTCCACGGTGGTGGAGCGCGGGGCGTCGAAGGACGTACCGAAGCCCATGCCCTCCGTCAGCGCCGCGGTCGCGGTGAACGCCTTGAAGGTGGAGCCGGCCTGGAACCCGGCGGATCCGCCCATGTCGGCGTCGACGGCGAAGTTGACCGCGCTCTGGCCGCGCTTGTCGGGGTCGACCCCGAACTCGCGGTTCTGCGCCATGGCGCGCACTCCCCCGGTGTCGGGGTCGACGAGCACGCTCACCGCGACCTTGCCGGAGGCGTCGGTGGCGGGGACGTGCTTCTCCACGGCGCGCCGGGCGGCCTTCTGCATGCTCAGATCCAGCGTGCTGTGGAGGGTCAGGCCGCCGCGCCGCAGCCATTCCTCGCCGCCGGCGCCGCCGCCCAGGCCGGCCTCGGCTTCGAGCCAGGCGAGCGCGTAGGAGCAGAAGAAGGGGCTGTCGCTGGAGTGGCAGCCCTCGGGGGCGGCGGGCGGGGAAGGTTCCAGGCCCAGGTCCTTGCGCTTGGCGGCCCGCGCCTGCTCCCGGGTGACGGCGCCGGTGCCCACCATGCTCTCCAACACCGTGTCGCGCCGGTCGCGCGCGGCGTCGGGCCGCCGGATCGGGTCGAAGAGCGCGGGCCCCTTGACCAGGCCCGCGAGCAGCGCCGCCTGCCGCAGCGAGAGCTCCTGCGCGGGTTTGGAGAAGTAGCGCTGCGCGGCCGCCTCGACCCCGTAGACGCTGTTGCCGAAATAGGAGATGTTCAGGTAGCCCTCCAGGATCTCCCGTTTGGACATGCGCTGCTCGGCGCCCAGGGCGTAGCGCAGCTCGCGCACCTTGCGGCCGATCGACACCTCTCGGGCCTCGGCCGCCTCCTTCTCGCTGTCGGCCGACTCCACGAGCACGTTCTTCACGTACTGCTGGGTGATGGTGGAGCCGCCCTGCAGATCGCCCTGGGCGGTGCGCACGGCGGCGCGGAAGACGGAGCGGAAGTCCAGGCCGCCGTGCTCGTAGAACCGCCGGTCCTCGATCGCGACGACCGCGTCGACCATCACCGGCGCGATGTCCTTCAGGGGGACGGGCTCGCGCCGCCTGTCGGCGATCTCGGCGACCGTCTCGCCGTCGACGTCGACGATGCGCGTGGGCTGGGCGGGGCGCAGCCGGTGGATGTCGTCGGGCAGGGAGAGGAACCCGGTGGCGCCGTCGCGCACGGCCAGCGCGAGCCCGCCGAGCGGCGGCAGCAGGAGCAGGGCGACGAGGAGGCCCGCGAGCGCCGAAAGATAGGACATCCGCACAGCGGATGACAGTGCGGAAGGGTGTCTGCGCGGGACGCGCTTGCGGGCGGGTCTGTGCGGGCGGGCCGGTCTGTGCGGGCGGGAACGTTTCATCGCGTTGCGTCCTCGGTCCGGGTGCCGCTTTCGCGGTGCCGCCGTCGTGCTGCCGGCGGCGGCACGCCTAACCGCGAATCTAGGCCCGCACCACCCAATCCCCGGTCAAACCGCCGCCAGCAGCGCCTATGGATTCGCGTGCGGACACCGGGGACCGCGGTCCGGCCGCCCGCCTCTGCGAGCGGGCATGCGGGAAACACTGCGAGCGAGGAGGGAAGACGGCGCCCCAAAGCACCCCGCAGGCCCGCGGAAAACACTGCCGATAGCGGATCGCCTCAGGGCGGAAACGCTCGCTTCCGCGCCTGTGCGGGCCGCAGGCTGGAGTCGACCGGGCGACGTGGTGGCCACCGCAGGACTCCCGATCTTTGACCGACATCGAGGAGGAGACGTGCTCTCGACACTTCCGTCGGCGCTTCCCCGGCTGTCAGCCGAGGCCGCCGCCGCGCCGTTCGACGACCAGATCGCCAACCGCCTGCTGCACAGCCGCATGGTCGTGCTGGGCACCCAGGTCGACGAGGACAGCGGCAACCGCATCTGCTCGCAGCTGCTGCTGCTCTCCGAGGACGACCCCAAGCGCGACATCACCCTGCTCATCAACAGCCCCGGCGGCTCGGTGTTCGCGGGCATGGCCGTCTACGACACGATGCGCTTCATCCCCAACGACGTGGCCACGCTGGTCATGGGCTTCGCCGGGAGCATGGGCCAGTTCCTGCTGTGCACGGGGGCCGCCGGCAAGCGCTACAGCCTGCCCAATGCCCGCGTCATGATGCACCAGCCCTCCGGCGGCCTGGGCGGCACCGCGGCCGACATCGCCATCCAGGCCGAGAACCTCGCCTACACCAAGAAGACCCTCCAGGAGATCACCGCCCGGCACACCGGCCGGACGGTGGAGCAGATCGCCGAGGATCAGCGCCGCGACGCCTGGTTCACCGCCGAGCAGGCCAGGGAGTACGGCTTCATCGACCACGTGGTGGAGAGCATCGGCGACCTGGGCGGCGACACCGCCCGCCGTTTCGGGTTCGGCGCGGTGCACCCGGGCATCGCCGAGGCCGGCCGCTCGGAAGCGGGGGAGGGGCGGAAATGAGCCAGTACACGGTTCCCGTGGTGGTGGAGCGCACCCCCGGCGGCGAGCGGTCCTACGACGTCTTCAGCAGGCTCCTCTCCGAGCGGATCATCTTCCTGGGCACGCCGATCGACGACGGGGTCGCCAATGTGACCATGGCCCAGCTGCTCCACCTCGACCACGAGAACAGCGAGCGCGACATCAACCTCTACATCAACTCCCCCGGCGGCTCCGCCTCGGCGCTGACCGCCGTCTACGACACGATGCGGTTCGTGCGCGCCGACGTGGCGACGGTGTGCATGGGTCAGGCGGCCTCGGGTGCGGCGGTGCTGCTCGCGGCGGGGGCTCCGGGCAAGCGCATGGCGCTGAGGCATTCGCGGGTGCTGCTGCACCAGCCGTCCAGCGAGGGCCAGGGCGAGGCCGCCGACCTGGAGATCCAGGCCGCGGAGGTGCTGCGGATACGCGCCGAGATCGAGGAGATCCTGTCGCTGCACACCGGCCAGAGCGTGGAGCGGCTGCGCGAGGACACCGACCGCGACAAGATCTTCACCGCTTCGGCCGCGAAGGAGTACGGCCTGGTCGATCACGTGATCACCAGAGCGCCCGGCAGGGCCGCCGCCGCAGAGGCCGCCTGAGGCCGGTTCGAGCGCCGCCCGCCCGAGTGCGGGCGGCGCCGCCGCGGTCGCGGGGACCGGGGCGGCCGGTGGAGGTCAGGCCGCCAGCAGCATCGCCTGGGCGCCGCCGGGACCGGGTCCCGGGGCGAAGCGGCCCCCGATCGGCGCGGGAGCGGGTGCGAGTTCGGTGTGCAGGCTGCCCACCAGGTCGACCAGCTGCAGTCCCAGCGCGCGGTAGACCGCGGCCAGGACCTCGGAGGAGGGCTCCTTGCGGCCGCGCTCGATCTCGGAGAGGTACTGCATCGACACCTGCGCGTCCTCGGCGACGTCCTGGAGCGTCCGCCCCTGCTCCAGGCGGGCCCGGCGCAGCAGGCCGCCGATGAGGTCGCGCATCAGCGGTTCGCCCCCGCCGGTCGGCTGTTCACCCATCGATCCCTCCCCGACGCGCACTCCGGACATCTCGACCCTACGCCGCGCCGGCCTCCGCGGCCACGCCCTGCGCGGTGCGCCCGGCGCATTCTGCGACGGGCAGAACCGCCCCCGAACATGACGCGAGGGCCGCTTCCGTGTCCCCCCTCAAAATCACGGATGCGGCCCTCGCCTTGGGAACGGTCGCCGACTCCTCCCCCCTGGAGTCGCGACCTTTAAAGGCTCTATGTTGTGGCGGGAGAGCGTGCCCGATTCGGGCCTTTCCCTCTCGCTCTGGTTCCCAGACTACCTACTATGACCTGCCACAACAACCCTCAGTCACCGCGAACTACTTAAAGTAATATCCATGTCCGCTCAACCCGCGAACCAAGCCCCGGCAGAGAAGGTCAAGTCGGACGTGGTCCGGCGGCGCAGCACGGCCGCCGACGGCCACGCAGCAGGCGGCCGCGGACTCCGGGTGCGGGCGGCGCGCAGCGCCTCCGTTGGGGCTGGTGGTGGGTGACGGGCGGGCAAGCGGGCGGCGCGCAGCGCCTCCGTTGGGGCTGGTGGTGGGTGACGGGCGGGCTCTCCGGCACGCGGGCATAGCCTGGAGCCGTGCTCTCTGTGTTGGTCAAGCCCCGGTGGCTCGGGATACATCTGCTGGCTCTGCTCGCTGTGGCGGTGTGCCTCGGCGCCGGGTACTGGCAGTTCGAACGTGCCCAGGAACCCTCGCGCGAGGTCGTGGACAACCCGGTCGAGCAGCTCTCGTCGGCACGCCCGCTGGGCGAGGTGCTCGAACCCGGGGCCTACATGCCCACCGACGAGGGGAACCAGGCTGTACGGGCCACCGGCGTCTACGACTCCGACGGCCGGCTGCTGGCGCCGGCGCTCTCACCCGAGGGCGAGAAGGGCTACTACGTCGTCGTGCCGCTGGTCACGGGGCAGGACACCGCCGTCGCGGTCAGCCTCGGCTGGATACCGCAAGAGGCGGCTGGCTCCGTCGAGCGCCTGCCGGATCTGCCCGAGGGCGAGGTGACCGTGACCGGATGGCTGCGTCCGCCGCAGAAATCCGAGGACGGCTACGTCCCGATCGACACGCCGCAGGGCCACGTCGCCCGCATCGCACCGTCGCTGCTGATCAACGAGTGGCCGTACCGGCTCTACGAGGGCTACATCGTCCGCGGCGGGCAGCGGCCGCCGGACCCGGCGGCCGCGGGCTCCGGCGTCCGGCTGCGCGAGATCCCGCCGCCCAAGCCGCCGGCGGAGGTCGTGTGGAACTGGCGCAACGTCAGCTACGCCGCCCAGTGGGCGGTCTTCGGCGGCGCGGTCGTCGTCTTCTGGGTGTCGCTGGTGCGGCGCGAGGTGCGCGACGGTTCCCAGGGCGGCGCACCGCCCGCCGCCGAAAGCGGGCCCGGTGATGGCGCGCCCACCGACACGGCCGGAGACGGCGGTCAGGAGTCGGTGGCGCGGACCCGCTGAGCCGGGCCGCCGGCCCCGTCCGCCTGCCGATCGCGCTTTTCGGCGGCGGCCAAGCGGTGCTCGATGATCAGCCCGGCGAAGGGGATCGTCCCGGCCAGCGCCACGCCCACCGTCCGCAGGGCGCCCCAGCGCCGGTCCAGCGCCAGCCACAGCACGACCAGGACGTAGGCCATGTAGACGTAGCCGTGCGGGATGGCCACGAGCGGCATCAGCACCGACTCCTCGCCGAAGAGGTTCCCGGCGCCGGCGGGCGCGCCGACCAGCGAGAAGCGGGCGGTCTCGCCGATGAGGTACTTGGCCGGCATGGACACGAACGTCAGGAGCAGCAGCAGGACACCCGTCACATAGGCCAGGATCCGGTACAGGACGAACGGCAGACGCTTCTTCTCCACGGGGCACCTCGTGCTGTCGGCGGGCGGCGCCGCGGGCCGGCGCCGCGCGGAAGCGGCCGCGAGCGGCCCGCGGCCGCGCTGTGCTTGCGGTAGTCGGATCTGAATCGAGCCTAAGGGCAGTGCCGACCGCGGCGGATGCGGGGCGCCTCACATCCGCACCGGCCCGTGTCGCCGGCCTAAAGCCGCTCCGCCGCGCGGCCGGGGCTCTTCCAGCGGCCGTCTGAGCGCAGGGTCCACGCCTGGGGCACCGTGCGCAGTGTCAGGTAGGCGTCGAGGATCCGCATCGGCATGAAGAACAGGCCGTAGACCAGGTAGCTGGGCCGCCGCCGGATGGTCGCCAGGATGCAGGTGAGGATGTAGTCGGGTACGAACAGCCCGACCAGGATCGTGGTCAGCGGCAGCACAGCGGTGACGGCCCCGTAGCCCGCGGCGTAGGCGTCGATGTCGAGTACGGCGCCGCCGGTGAGGGCCGGCACGGCGGTGAAGACGCCCAGCAGGGCCGTGGTCAGCAGCAGCACGGCGACGATGACGACTTCCAGGATGTAGAAGAACAGCGCGAACCAGAACAGGCTGGGCCAGATGCCGTGCCGGCGGATCGTCTGCCAGAAGCCCAGCGTCCACCGCCGCACCTGGCTGGTGTAGTCGGCCAGCGTGAAGGGATCCTGGCAGTGGGCCCGGGTGTCGGGGTTCATGGAGATGCGGCCCAGGCGCTTGTGGTGCACCTCGAAGGTCATGTTGAAGTCTTCGATCACCAGCCCTTTGGGGTTGATGTCGATCGCCTTGAGCGCGCTCGTGCGGTAAACGCTGGCGAACCCCGGAACGATGAACGACACGCTGGTGTGCCGCCAGGTCTGGCCGAAGCGCATGAGGTACTGCAGCAGCCAGTAGAGGCGGTCGCGGTAGGCGGAGATCATCCGGCCCACGACCGTGCGCTGCTTCGGCTTCCATTCGGCCACCACGAATCCCGCCACGGCCGCCACGCCGTGGTCGCCGAGCTGGCGGCGGGCGCCCTCGACGTAGCCGCTGTCCAGTTCCGTGTCGGCGTCGAGGATGACCACGCCGTCGTAGTTCTCCGTCAGTTCGAACTCCTCGACGACGGCCTCGATGGCGCCCGCCTTGCCGCGGTTGGTCAGCAGCTCCAGCACGTTGACGCCGGTCTCGGCGGCGATGTCGGCGGTCGCGTCGTGGGAGCTGTCCGAGACCACGTAGATGTCCCAGCGATCGAACAGGCGCAGGGCCGAGGTGATCGCGCCGCCGATGACCGGTTCCTCGTTGTGGGCGGGGATGACCACGGCCAGGCTGAGCGGCGGGGCGTCCTCGGCGGCGCCGGCGGTGGGCGTGTCGGCGTGCCCTTCGGCCTCGGTCTCCGCGGACTTCCCCGGCGCAGGCAGCGTGTCGTCGGGATCCAGAGCGGCCGGGCCGCCGGCGCTTCCGGCGTTCGGGGCCGATACGCGCGAGCGCGCCGACACGCGGTCGCCGGCGGGCTCTGCGGCCTCCACGCCGACGGGCTCGCGGGCTTCGGCGGAGGCGCTCGCGCGGCGCGGCGCGAGGGCGCGGTGCCGGCCGCGCGCGGCGCGCCGCGCCGCCAGGCCCCGCACGGTGTCGTCGCCCAGGCGCACGGCGCCCACGAGGCTCCACACCAGCAGGTTGACCCCCAGGGCCATCCCGAGCAGCAGCGGCATCGGCGTGGTCGCGCCCGCTGAATCGAGTACGAACCGGAGCCATTGCACGAAGAGCGTCACGGCCAGCGCCAGGGCGATCACCCCGGCGAGCCAACTTCCGATGAAACGCGCCGTACGCACGGGTTGTCCTCCTGACAGGTGGTTCGCGGAGTTCGACCGACGGTGGTGAGCAGAAACCAGCGCTCAGTTGACGTCCCCATGATCGGGAAAGTTCACCGCGCCCGGCGTCCTATCTAGGCCACGAGAATCCTATAGATGTGCTTGCGGTCGGGGTTGCCCGTTGATGCAATACCTGAGGGAGCCAGCAACACGAACCAGATGTCCGATTTTCGCCGCATTCTTCGTAAGTTTCAACCGATATCACCCATCTCTCTGCCCTTACCAGACACCGGATTGAGCGGCTGCGGGCCTCGTGCGCAGGGCCGACGCCGCGGAATCCGTACCGTTGGGCACCACTCCACGTACCGGATCCGCCCCGGAGAGGAACCGCAGTGCGCGTCGCCATGCACCAGCCGCATTACCTGCCGTGGCTCGGACTCATCGACAAGGCAGATCAGAGCGACCTCTTTGTCGTGCTGGATCATGTGCAATACGAGCGCAGAGGATGGCAGAACCGCAACTATGTCGCCGCCAAGAGCGGCCCCGTGTTGCTCACGGTTCCAGTAATACAGCGGAACCGCGGCGAGCGAATCAAGGACAAAACGATCGACAACTCCCGCCCATGGCGGGAAAAGCACCGCCGGACCCTGGCCGAGCACTGCTACCGGCAGGCCCCGTTCTGGGAGGAGTTCCGCACACGGATTCTGCGCGTGTACGACCAGGAGTGGGAGCATCTGTCCGATCTTGCCCTGGCCACGATGCGAATCGCCCTGGAAGGGTTCGGCATCCGGACGCCCGTCGTGCTCGCCAGCGAGCTCGGCGAGTTCCCGGGTCAGAAGAGCGAGCTGCTCGCCCAGCTCGCGGCCAAGGTCGGAGCCACGACCATGCTCTCCGGCGAGGGCGCGCGCGACTACATCGACACCGACGTCTTCCGCCGCTACGGCATCGCCGTGGAGTGGCAGCGGTTCCGGCATCCGGAGTACCAGCAGCACAACCGCGCCGGGGAGGACTTCCTGCCCCGGATGGCCGCGCTGGACCTGCTCGTCAACGCCGGCCCGGCCGCCGGGCTGGATCTGTTGCGCAGCACGCGCGCCCAGCCGGTCCCGGCCGACGGCCCGGCGTCCACCGACACCGGCTGACACCGCACGACGCCCGGACCCGTCGGCATCCGACCGCCCCGGGCCCGGCACCCACCCGCACCTGAAAGCAGCACCGTGCCGCGGTTCCGGCCGCACCGGCGACACGCCCGCCCCGACCGGCGGGTGCGGCACCGGCGCTGCCTACCTCGTATCCGCAGATCCCCTGAAGGACGCATATGTTCGACTGGTCCAAGCAGCGACTCCTGGCCATCGCTCCGCATCCCGACGACGAAGTCCTGGGCTGCGGCGGTCTTCTGCACAAGGCGAAGACCGCCGGGGCCGAGGTCTACGTGCAGTTCCTCACCGTCGGCGACACCGCCGACATCTCCGACAAGGGGTTCTCCACCGCCAGCGAGCGGGTGGGCGAGATCAAGGAGGTCGCCGACCACTTCCGCTGGGACGACTGGCACATCGCCTTTCCCGGCGACGACTACCACCTCAGACTCGACGCGGTACCGCGCTTCGAGATCGCCAACACCGTCGAGCGGCTCAGCCCGCTCTCCATCGCGGCCGTCGAGCCGACCGTGGTCCTGGCTCCGCACCGGCTGAGCTACAACCAGGACCACCAGGCGGCGGCCGAGGCGGTGCACACCGCGCTGCGGCCGTCCGACATCCGGCGGCGCCATCACCCGTGCCTCGTGCTCGCCTACGAGGAGGCCGCCGACCAGTGGCGCCAGGAGGCCGCCGCGGCGCCGAACATGCTGGTCGAGCTGGACGAGGCCGCCATCGACGCCAAGATCGACGCCATGCGGCTGTACGGCAGCCAGATCCACGACCACCCGCACACGCGGTCCGAGCTCACTCTCAGGAGCCTGGCCGTGCTGCGCGGGATGCAAGGCGGGGTCGCATTCGCTGAGGGCTATCACGCGATGCGCTGGCTGGCCTGAGGACTCCTCGGACCGCCGCCCCGCACCACGGAAACCGCGTATCCCACCGAGCACCCTTGAGACGGGGAGGCAAGTTGAAAGCCGTTGTGACCGGCGGAGCCGGATTCATCGGATCGCATCTATGCGACCATCTGATCGGCCAGGGGCACGAGGTCGTCGCCTTGGACGACATGTCGACGGGCTCCGAGTCCAATCTGGAGCAGCTCAACGGGCACTCGCGCTTCGAGCTGGTGAAAGGCTCGGTTTTGGACAAAGCGCTCGTCGACGAGGTGGTCGCCACCGGCGACACCGTGTTCCACCTGGCCGCCGCGGTCGGCGTGCACACGATCGTGGACAAGCCGCTGGAGTCCCTGCGCACCAACATGCACGGCACCGAGAACGTCGTCGAGGCCGCCGTGAAGCACGGCGCCCGCTACCTCGTCGCCTCGACCAGCGAGGTCTACGGCAAGAACGACGCCGACGGGCTCGGCGAGGACTCCGACCGCGTTCTGGGCTCGCCGTTGAAGAGCCGCTGGTCCTATGCCGCGGCGAAGGGGCTCGACGAGCTCATCGCCTACGTCCACGGCGGCGACTCGGGCCTGCCCTGCGTCATCACCAGGCTCTTCAACGTCGTCGGCCCGCGCCAGACCGGCCGCTACGGCATGGTGGTGCCCCGCTTCGTCGACCAGGCGCTGGCCGGCGAGCCGATCACCGTCCACGGCGAGGGCACACAGCGGCGCTGCTTCGGCTCGGTGTTCGACGTGGTGCCGGCCATGGTCCGCCTGCTGGAGGCCCCGGCCGCCTACAACCGGGCCGTGAACCTCGGCGGACTGGAGGAGGTCTCCATCTCCGACCTGGCCCGGCGCGTGGTCGAACTCACCGGCTCTGCCAGCGAACTGCACTACGTGCCCTACGAGGAGGCCTACGGCGAGGGCTACGAGGACATGCGGCGACGCATGCCCGACATCTCGCTGGCCGGCGCCCTCATCGACTACGAGCCCCGGTGGGGGCTGGACGACATCGTCAACTCCATCATCGAGCACAAGCGGGCCGTCCCTTCGCAGCCCCAGGCTGCGCTGGCCTCCTGACCGAATCCGGAGGCGCCGGGCCGGACTCCCGCTGTCCGGCCCTCGGCCACCGCCGCGAAACGCCGCCGGCTATCGGTGCATTCACCGGGCGCATGGAGCCCGGAAAACGCCGGGTCAGCCCACTAGGCCGGTAGCGTGCTCACCGCCACGCCGACCGCGAGCACCCCGGAGACGGCGCTTACCAGGACCAGCGCCCACGGGCGGGCCACCGGGGCGGGCGGGCGGCCCGTGCGGTCGTCGTGCACGCCGTGGTCGGTGGTGCGCCATCGGCGGCGCAGGTGCACGACCAGGACGCCCAGCGCCACCAGCAGGACCATCGCCGGAAGCAGCCGGTACCACGCGCCGTCGCCCGGCTGAGCCCCGCCGTTCTGCAGCGCGTCGCGCAGATGCAGCAGTGCAACGGCGAAGAGCAGGATCAGGGTCCGCTGCCAGGCGAGAAGGGTGCGCTCGGCCTGCAGGCCGGCGGCGCTGCTGCTGCGGACGCCCCGCTCCCGCGGCCGCCGGGGGCCCGGTTGGCGGGGCTCGGTCCCGGTCACAGCCAGTAGCTCCCGATCAGCACGACCCCGCACACCAGCGCCACGCCGACGGCGGTTATGACGGGCAGGGCGCTCATGGGCAGCGGCCGGCCGCGCCGCATCGCCTTCTGCACGCTGAGCCAGCGCAGCGGCGCGTAGACGGTGATGACGATCGCCAGGCCGGTGAGGGCGAGCCCGATCGCCAACTGCACCCCGGCATGCCAGTCCAGCGGAACGAGGTGCAGCACCGCCACGGCGCCGGCGATCAGCGCCAGCGCGGTGCGGATCCAGGCCAGGAACGTGCGCTCGTTGGCCAGGGTGAACCGGTAGTCCGGCTCGACGCCCCGGGACCCGCCCGAACGCTCGTCGCCGGTCTGCACTCCCCCGGTCGAGGGGTCACTCCCCGCGGCCATCCCCCGCCTTCCGTCCGCGGCCGCCCCCGGGGCGGCCGGTGCCGATCATGCTCCCGCTACGGCTACGACAGTAGTGACCTCCGCATATTCCTCCCAAACCGGTATTCAACGCGTGTTTTGTCGGGTATGTCGGCGAGCAGGGACCAGGGCTCGACCGGTCGCGGGCGGTCACGGTGCCCCGCTACCCCGCACACGCGCGCATCTGTGCCGCCGTCGATGCTTGCGGAACAAATCAGCGGGCAGGACCGCTCTACGAGGTAACACGCAACCGACCCGTCAGCAGGAGACTTCGTGGCCACGATCGAACTCACCAAGGACAACTTCAACGAGACCCTGACGGAGAACGACTTCGTTCTCATCGACTTCTGGGCGTCCTGGTGCGGACCGTGCCGGCAGTTCGCCCCGGTCTACGAAGAGGCCTCCGAGAAGCACGACGACCTGGTGTTCGCCAAGGTCGACACCGAGGACCAGCAGGAGTTGGCCGCCAGCTTCGACATCCAGTCCATCCCCACGCTGATGGTGGTCCGCGACAAGACGGTGATCTACGCGCAGCCGGGCGCGCTGCCGAAGGAGAGCCTGGAGGACCTCATTCGCCAGGCCCGCGAACTGGACATGGACGAGGTCCGCAAGGAGATCGAGAAGCAGCAGTCCAACGGCGAGGCCCAGGCCGACGCCGGATGAGCCGCTGCTCGGCAAGGGGGCGCGCCGCTGCGGTGCGCCCCCTTCGTCGTGCCGGGACCGCCCCGGCAGCGGGAGCGGGACGGCGCTAGCCGGCAGCCGGGCCGGTGCCCGTGCGGACGAGGTAGATGATGTCGGGCTCGCCGGCGCGCGCGGGGACCTCGACCGTTTCGACGGCGCCGAACTCGCGGGCCAGCAGCTCGGCGAAGGCGGGCGCGCGCATGGCGCTCCAGAACGCGGCGACCCCGCCCGGCCGCAGCAGCCGCCGCAGCTTCGCCAGGGTGTCGGCGGTGTAGAGCCGGCCGTTGCCTTCGACCACGGTCCAGTCGGGGCCGTTGTCGGTGTCCAGGCACACGGCGTCGGCCCAGGGTCCGCCGCGCGAGGCGGCCTCGGCCGCTTCGGCGAGCCAGGCGACGAGATCCGCGCACACCACCTCGCACCGCGGGTCGGCGAGGGGTTCGCCCGCCGCCGCCCCGAGGGGGCCGCGGTGCCAGTCCACCACCGAGGGCTCCAGCTCGACCACGCGCACGTGCTCCACCCGCGCGTCGTCCAGCGCCTCCCGTGCGGAGAATCCGACCCCCAGGCCGCCGATCAGCACCCGCACGTCCGGTCCGGCGCGGTCCGCCGCCTCCGGCAGTGCCGCCAGGCAGGCCCGCACCATCTCCCGCTCCGACGCGCCGTCGCGGGTGTCCATCAGGAACACCCCGTTGCTGATGATCTCGAAGTGCTCACCGGCCCGCCGCAGCACCAGCTCCCCACCGGTGGCACCGGTCGTGCGGTCGACGACCACCGGCTCGGGTCCGAAACCCGCGAGCGGGGCCGCGGCGGTGTCCACGGGGTCCTCCTCGTGCGTCGGCATCACTCCAGGTCGCAACGCGGGGCGCACACCACCCCCGCCGGGGTGGATCCTACCCACACCACACCGCGCCCGGTCGGCCGCGTGCCGCACAGCCGACGGGCCTCACCTGGGGCCGGCGTCGATCGCGTCCCCGACGCATCCGGAGCCGCAGGGCTGCGTCTACGTCCTGTTCAAGAAGCCGGACACCACAGCGGCTGCGGCAATGGGGCTGTGATGCGCGAATCCCACCCGTCACCCGCCACCGCCCCTAACGGAGGCGCTGCGCGCCACGAGCCCATCGTGCCCGTCACCCGCCACCGCCCCAGCGGAGGCGCTTCGCGCCACGTATCTATTCAGAGCCGGCTTGCCGCCGAGCGCACGGCGCACTTGTGTGCCGGAGGCCCGCCACCGGTAGTGCGGCTCCACCTGGGAAGAACCGCGTGCGCTCGGCGGCAAGGAAACACGTGACGCGCAGCGTCTCCGTTGGGGTGGTGGTGGGCTGACGGGCGGGCCGCGCTACGCGAGACACGCCCATTGCCGCAACCTCGATGGTGGCCGTTTCGTGTGGATCCCGGGGGTTCCTCGCTGTGGCGCCGCTGAGGAACCCCCGAGAACCACGCGCAGCCGGAACCCGAGAGGCTGCGGCAATGGGGCTGTGATGCGCGAAGCGCTGACGCCAGCTTGCCGCCGAGCGGCGGTGCACCTGTGTGCCGGAGGCCCGCCACCGGTGGTGCGGCTCCACCCGCCAAGCTCAGCGTGCGCTCGGCGGCAAGCTGCGACCGCGCTACGCGAGACGCGCCCATTGCCGCAACCTCGATGGTGGCCGCCCCAGGTGGTGCCCGGGGGGTTCCGGAAAGCGGCGCCCCCGTCGTTCTTAGACACGGCCTACGTCCTGTTTAAGAAGTCGGTCACCCCAGGAGGTTGCGGCAATGGGGCTGTGATGCGCGAAGCGCTGCGCGCCAGCTTGCCGCCGAGCGGCGGTGCACTTTCGCGCCGGAGGTCCGCCACCGGTGGCACGGCTCCACCTGGAAAGGATCGCGTGCGCTCGGCGGCAAGCAAACACGTGACGCGCAGCGTCTCCGTTGGGGTGGCGGCGGGCTGACGGGCGGGCGGGCCGCGCTACGCGAGACACGCCCATTGCCGCAACCCCGATGGTCACCGCCCCAGGTGGTACCCGGGGGGGGGTTCCTGGCAAGCGGCGCCCCCGCCGTTCTTAAACACGACCTAGAGGCGGGCGATGCCGCCGCTCCACGGGAGCTCGTCCTCGAAGTCGCAGGAGGCGACCGCCTGCAGGCCGTTTTCCCAGAGCCCGTTCAGGATCCGCGCAACGGTCCGCACAGCGGCCTCGTCCGAAACACCGCCGTCGGCGTCGAACTCGACGAGCAGCGGCCATTCGACGAACCCGCCGTCCCCCTCTCCGACAACGCTCGGGTTGTTGCGGACATCGATCGAGTAGCCGTCGAGGTACATGGTTCGCACCTCGAAGCGCCCCCCGAACATATCGGCCATGAAGGACTGGAGATCTTCGAGGGAGATCCCGTCCACATAGATTTTGCAGTAGTCGTATTCCTTGTCAGGCATCCCCGTCCACCTTGATAAAGGGAGGCCTGTCGAACTGGCCGCCTTCGCTGATGACCGAGACGTCGACCTCCATACCGAGCATCGCCTCCAGCCGCTTTCGCAGCGCACGCAGCCCTGCTTCGCCTGCCTGGATCTTACCGGTCTCCAGCGCGTGCATCATCGTCCGCTCCTTGGCGCTTCCCGGATTGGGAGAGCCGAAGCGCTCGGCGACCAGCTCCTCGAACCGCTCCGGGTCGATGCGGATTCCGATGTCGATGTCGGACGCCTCTTTCGCCGTCCCCGTCGCACGGCTGCCCTGGACGACTATCTCCCCGTCCAAATGCCCCACCGTGTTGCGCAGTTCCTCCGTCATTCCGGCGAACTGCTCCGGGGTAAGCCCTTGGGGTACCTCCAAGTCCGAATACTTGGGGCCGTCGTAGTCCGGGAAGCTTTCTTCCGCGGACTCCGGAGAATCCTCCGCACCGCCGGTGTCGCCGTCGCCCTCAGGGGTGTCACCGCCATCGGAAGGACCGTCGTCGCCGGGCCCCTCGGATCCGTCCGAGTCGGAGCCGGTGTGATCGCCGACCGAGCCGTCGCCGCCGGTCCCGGTATCCCCGCCGGCGGACCCGTCGCCCCCGGAGCCGCCTCCTCCTCCGTGCGGGGCGTCGCCGCCGGCGTCGATCGGATCACCGCCCCCGACCGGGCTGGGCTGGGCCTCGAATCCCTCGGCCTCGTCCAGGGACTCCTGGAGACCGTCCAGCCGCCCCTCGTCGATGCCCATCTCGTCCAGCCGGTCCTGCAGGTCGTGCGTGGTCTGCCCGGGCCCGTCGCCGACCTGCTGCAAGCTCTGGGTGTCGATGTCCTGCTGCGAGGAGTCGGAGTCGCCGTTCGAGCCGTCCGAGCCGTCGCCGCCGGCCGCGCGCGAGCCCTTGACCAGGGCCTTGTACACCCCGACGCCCACGAACATGCTGCCGATGTTGAGCGCGCCCTGGGTGATCACATAGCCCGGCCGGTCGCCCCACTCCCGCCAGGGCACGATCGCGTGGGCGAACTCGGTCCACCCGGTGGAGAAGTTGCCCCACCACTCGCCGAAGGAGCTCACCCCCCAGCCGTCCTCGCCGTAAAACCCGACCAGGCTGCCGAGGCCGTTGGCCATGCCGCCCCAGTTGGTCTTGATGTTCTCCCACCACACGCCCCAGTCGTTGAGGCCCTTCCAGCCGTCCTGGCCGTAGACCCCGGTCAAGGCGCCGAGGTCTTCGACGAAGCCCACGGCGAAGTCCTTGATGCCGTTGCCGACGTCCTCCCACCACGGCGCGTCGTGCTCCTGGGGCGTGGCCCACGGCGTCTGCACGCCTTCGGGCACCTCGGTATAGCCGTGGGCCTGCTCGTCCGCGCCGACCGAGCCCTCCTCGCCCGGTGCGGTGGCCACGAACCTGGTGCCGCCGAACAGCGCCGTGATGGCGTTGGCGCAGTTGCGCTCGGCCTCCATGTACTCGTTGAGGGCGGCCAGGACGTCGTCGTTCAGCGCGTTGTGCTCATTGACCTTGTCCTCGTCCTCGCGCCAGTCGTCGTCGCCCTCGATGTCCTCCAGGAACGACTGCGCGTCGGCCTTGAGGCCTTCAAGCCGCCCTTTGATCCGCTCGGCCTCGTCGGCGAAGGTCTCCAGGGCGGCCGCGGCCCAGGAGACCGCCCCGTCGAACTCGTCGCCCTTGGCCGCCACGGGCTCGATGGCCGCGAACAGGACGCCGTCCTCGGGCGCGGAGTAGATCCCTTCGAGCCCCTGCCAGGCGGACTTGATGTCCTGGCCCGCTTGGGAGATGTCGCCGCCGTCGCCCTTCAGCGCCGCGGCTGCGGTGCGCAGGTCCTCGGGTTCGACCTGGGGAATCGGAATCGCGCTCGGATCGATCAGGCCTTCGCTCACCGCGACACCACCACGGGTCGGTCAGCGGTCCCGTCTGGGGGTCCCCAGGGCGGGCCGATGAAGTCGTGTTCCGGTGGCCCGCCGCGCCCGCCCGCGTCCGCACTCCCGCGGGGGCGGGGCGGATTCGCGATCGACGGCCGGGCAGGCGGTCCGCGTTCCATAGTGCGGAATCCGCGACAGCGGAGCGAGGTCTCGGCGCGTCCGGAAGCGGACGCGGCGCTGAGGCGCTGATAGGGGTGTGTGACCGGATCCGGCGGGAACCGCGGGCGCAGCGCGGCCGTCCGCGCCGGCGGAGGCGATCGGGCTCGCACCGCCCCTCATGCGGACGGCGCGAGCGGAGCCGGCGGCGGCGCGCCCCCGCAGGGCTCACCGCCGACCCGGGCTCACAGGCGGCAGGCGTAGATGTCGGTCACCAGGATCGCGCGGGCGCCCAGCTCCCAGAGGTCGTCCATGATGCGCTGGGCGGCCGCGCGCGGGACCATGGCCCGCACGGCCACCCAGCCCTCGCGGTGCAGCGGCGAGACGGTCGGGCCCTCCATGCCGGGGGTGAGCGCCACAGCGTCGTCGAGCTGCTCGGCGTGGACGTCGTAGTCCATCATCACGTAGTCGCGCGCCACCAGCACGCCGCGCAGCCGGCGCAGCAGCTGCTCGATCTTGGGGTCCTCCTCGGCGCCGCGCGGGCGGATCACCACGGCCTCGGAGGTGAGGATCGGCTCGCCGAACAGCTCCAGCCCGGCGTTGCGCAGCGTCGTCCCGGTCGAGACCACGTCGGCGACGGCGTCGGCCACGCCCAGCTGGATGGAGCTCTCCACGGCCCCGTCGAGGTGGATGACGCGCGCGTCGATGCCGCGCTCGCTCAGGTAGCGCTCCAGCAGCCCCTCGAACGAGGTGGCGATGCGCTTGCCCTTGAGGTCTTCGACGGTCATCTCGGCGCCGCCGCGCGCGGCGAAGCGGAACGTCGATCCGCCGAACCCCAGCGCCAGCGCCTCCTCGACGGGCGCGCCGGAGTCCAGCAGCATGTCGCGGCCGGTGATGCCGGCCTGCAGGATGCCCTCGCCGACGTAGACGGCGATGTCCTTGGGCCGCAGGAAGAAGAACTCGGCCTCGTTCTCGGGATCGACCATGACCAGGTCGCGGGAGTCCTTGCGCTGGCGGTAGCCCGCCTCGCGGAGCATGGCGCTGGCGGGTTCGGCGAGCTGGCCCTTGTTGGGCACGGCGATTCGGAGCATGTCAGCCATGAAGGGGTCCTCGGTTGAGCGTCGGCTTCGAGCAGGGCGCTGGCGCGGCCGGCCGCGGGCGGCAACGTGCCCGGACCGGCCTACAGATGCCGGTAGACGTCCCCGAGGCGCAGCCCGCGCGCCAGCATCAGCACCTGGAGGTGGTAGAGCAGCTGGGAGATCTCCTCGGCGGCGGCTTCGTCCGACTCGTACTCGGCGGCCATCCACACCTCGGCGGCCTCTTCGACGACCTTCTTGCCGATAGCGTGCACGCCCGCGTCCAGGGCCGCGACCGTGCCCGAGCCCTCGGGGCGCGAGCGCGCCTTCTCGGACAGCTCGGCGAACAGCTCATCGAAGGTCTTCATGATCACTTTCCTCAGGCGGCGTGCCCTCCTAGCCTAGGCGCCCGGAGTCCCCGCTCGTGACCTCGGGCGGCCCCGCGGCGGGTGCCCGGCGGCGGCGCACCGTCGGGCACGGGCGCCGATGCCCCGCCCGTGCGGTTGCACACGCTCGGGGCTGCGCGCGGCGGCTGCGGTCACTCCGGCTCGCGCAGCACCTCCCGGTCGCTGCTGCGGCGCGCGGCCGTCTTGAGCAGTGTCCGGGGGAGCAGCCGGAGCAGGCCTTCAGCGGCCTTGTACTGCACCCCGGGCACGACCAGGGTCCGCCCGGCGGCCCAGGCGCGCAGGGACTCGGCGACCACCCGCTCCTTGGGCACGAACGCGAGGTCGGGCAGGCCCTTGTCCTGCACGCCGCGGGTCATCTCCGTGCGCACGTAGCCGGGCAGCACGGCCGTGACGCGGACTCCCCGGCCGGCGGCCTCCGCGGCCAGACTCTCGCTCCACTGCCGGACGAAGGCCTTCGTCGCACTGTAGACGGCCCCCTTGGGGTTGGCCGCCAGCTCCCCGGCCAGCGAGGAGATGTTGATGACGCCGGTGTAGGGCCGCGCTCCCGCGGCGAGCCCGGCCCGGCGGCGCTCGATCTGCACGGGGACGACCGCGCGGGCCAGGTGGAGGACCGCGCGGATGTTGAGGTCCACCAGCGTGTCGATCTCGTCGGGATCCTGGCGCGCGAACTCGCCGCCCCCGCCCGTGCCGGCGTTGTTGACGAGCAGGTCGATCGGTGCGGCGCCGCCCGCCCCGTCGGCGCGCAACCGCTCCGCCACGCGGGCGAGGCCGTCCGTGCCGGCGAGGTCGGCGGGCAGCGCGGTGGCCGCGATCCCGCACCGCCCCGTCAGCTCCCCAGCGAGCTCCTCGATGCGCTCCGCGCGGCGCGCGACCAGGACCAGGTCGTATCCGCCGCGGGCGAGCCGGCGCGCGAACTCCTCGCCGATGCCCGAGGAGGCGCCGGTGACCAGCGCGGTCCGGCGGTGGCGGCGCTCGCCGGATGCGGCGGGTGCGGATCCGGTGGGGTCTTGGCTCACTGCTGCTCCTTCTCTTTCCGGATGGCGCGGGCCCTGGCGGGTCCGGCGGCGCGTGCGCCGGGACGGCCCCGCCCCGCCCGGCGCCGGGCCCCTGCGGCTCCTGCCTGCGATCTTCTCGCGGTGTCGAAGGTGCGCGGCGCCCGCCCGATCGGATTCGTCCGAGGGGCCGGCCGCCCCGTCGGGCTGCGCCGGAGTGTTCCACGCCACACACCGGCCCGGCTAACCCGCGGCTTAGGGCGGGAGCCACTACCGTTCAAGCATGGCAGCCCCACAGAATCCACTGCAGTCAACAGGTCTCGATTCGCGGCTCCGCGACGCCGGGCTCTTCATCCGGCAGGCGATCCGCACCTTCCGCGCCACGGGCGCGGTGGCTCCCAGCAGCCGCGCCCTCGGACACGCGCTGGCCCGCTACATCGACCAGCGCGAGGACCCCGACGCCCAGCTCTCGATCATGGAGGCCGGAGCAGGCACCGGAGCCGTCTCCCGGGTGATCGCCCAGCACATGCGCAAGGGCGACACCATCGACCTGGTGGAGTCCAACCCGGAGTTCGCCGGGCGCCTGGCCGACCTGCTCGCCTCCGATCCGGAACTGAACCCCATCGCCGACAGCGCGACCGTGCACCAGATGCTGGTGACCGATCTGGGCCCCGACCGGCGCTACGACGTCATCGTCTCCGGGCTGCCCTTCGCCAACTTCACGGCGGAGGAGGTCCGCGAGATCCTGGAGTACTACTTCTCCGTGCTGCGGCCCGGCGGCCACGTCTCCCTGTTCGGCTACCTCTACACCAAGCAGGTCAAGGCGGTCGTCGCCCCCCGCGAGGACTACCTGCGCCAGGCCCGCTCCAGCTGGGTCGTCGAGGAGTGGGTCAACCGCTACGGGATCGGCACCGAACGGGTTCTCGCCAATCTGCCCCCGGCCTGGATCCACCACCTGCGCAAGCCCGCCGAGGACTGACGCTCGCCCGGCCGGACCCCGCCCCGCCGCCTCCCGCGGCGGGCCGCGCCCGTGCGCGCCTCCTCGGTGGCCGCGCCGCGCGCCTGGGCGGTTCCGGGCCCGGTCACACCGCCCGGGAGCCGCCGGCCTCAGCGGGGGCCGTGCCGGGGCCGGCCGCGGCCGGCGGGCTCGCGGCCGCGGCGAGTTCGTCCAGCATCGCGGCGACCGCCGGCGGCTGCGGTCCCGCTGTCACCGCCGCGAAGATCCGGCGCGAGCCGAGTTCCGGCAGGGCGAGTCGGACGACGCCCGGTTCACTGTGGCAGGCGAAGGCCAGGGCGGGCAGCGCGGAGACCGCCAAGCCGCAGGCCACCAGCCGCTGCACGGCCACGTACTGGTCGGTGGCGAAGTCGATCCGCGGCTCGAAGCCCGCTGCGCGGCACCGGAACTCCAGGTGGCCGCGGCACCGCTCGCATCCCGAGGCCCAGGCCGCACCGGCGAGGTCGCCCAGGTGCGGCCGCTCGGCCGCCGCGGCCGGATGCCCATCGGGCACGGCCAGCAGGACCGGGTCGCGCAGCAGGGGGACGGACCGCAGCCGCTCGTCGGCGTCGCCGGGGGTCTCCGCGTAGTCGAAGGCGACCGCGATGTCGGCCTCGCCGCTCCGCAGCGCCGCGAACGCCGCGGCGGGCTCGGCCTCGGCCAGCTCGACCCGCACGTCCGGGGCCCGCCGGCGGAGGGCGGCCAGCGCCTCGGGCACGAACCCCGAGACCGCCGTCGGGAACGCCGCCAGGCGCACCCGCCCGGCGCGCAGGCCGGCGATGGCCGCGACCTTCTCGTCGGCCTCGGCGAGCGCGGCCAGGGCGCTGTCGGCGTGCTCCACCAGGACCCGGCCCGCTTCGGTCAGGCGCACCCCGCGCGCGTGGCGCACGACCAGCGGGGTGCCGGCCTCGGCCTCCAGCCGGGAGATGTGGTGCGAGATCGCCGGCTGGCTGTAGCACAGCGCCGCGGCGGCCGCGCTCATCGAGCCGAGGCGGGCGACCTCGCGCAGCACGCGCAGCCGGTGCAGTTCGAACACGGCAGCACGGTAGCAGCGGTATCGAAGTTTTCTTGGGGTCGTGCGGAAGAGTTCCGATTGTCCTTGGGCCGGAGCGGGCGCAGGATCGAGGCATGGACGACCACGGCATCGAGGGACACGGCGGTTACGAGCGGGCGGTGGGCATCCGCGCATCGAGCGGGGCCGCGGCCGGCGAACGCGCCGTGCCCGGCGGCCTGCTGCCCGCCGGCGTCGCCGACCGCTTCGCCACCGCGGGCACCGGAACCGCGTATCTGGACACCGCCAGCTACGGACTGCCGCCGCGGGCAGCGCACGAGGCGGCGCTGCGCGCCGAGCGCGATCGCGCGGTCGGCCGGCTGTCCATGGAAGACATGGGCGCCGCCCTGACCGAATCGCGCGCCGCCTTCGCCCGCCTGCTGGGGCTGACCCCCGACCGCGTCGCCGCGGGCTCGCACACCTCGCAGTTCGTGGGCCTGGTCGCCGCCTCTCTGCCCGACGGCGCCGAGGTGGTGGCCTGCGACCGCGACTTCACCTCGCTGCTGTTCCCGCTGCTGGCGCAGCAGGAGCGCGGGGTGCGCGTGCGCCTGGTCCCGCTGGAGGAGCTGGCCGCGGCCGTGCGGCCGTCGACGGACCTCGTCGCCGTCTCGGCCGTGCAGTCGGCGGACGGCGCCCTCGCACCGCTGGCCGAACTGGTGGCGGCCGCCGCGGCGAACGGCGCGCGGACGCTGGTCGACGCCACTCAGGCCGCCGGCTGGCTGCCGCTGCCGGCCGACCGGATCGACCTGCTGGTCTGCAGCGCCTTCAAGTGGCTGCTCGCGCCCCGCGGCACCTGCTTTCTGGCGGGCACGCCCGAGGCCCTGGCCGACCTGCCGCCGCTGGCGGCGGGCTGGTACGCGGGCGCCGAGATCTGGGACTCGATCTACGGCGGACCGCTGCGGCTGGCCGAGGACGCGCGCAGATTCGACCTGCCGCCGGTCTGGGCGTCGTGGGCCGGGCAGGTGCCCGCGCTGGAGTTGCTGGAGGAGGTCGGCATCGAGGCGATCCACCGACACAACCTGGCGCTGGCCGCGCGGTTCCGGTCCGGGCTGGGGCTCGGCCCCGGCGAGTCGGCGATCGTCTCGGTGGCGCTGCCGCCCGGCAGCGCCGACCGGCTGGCCCGCGACGGCGTGATCGCCTCCGAGCGGGCGGGGAGGGTGCGCTTCTGCTTCCACCTCTCCACCACGGCGTCCGACGTCGACCGGGCGGTCGAGGCCGTCACGGCACTGCGCGCGGGTGAGCGCGCGGGTGAGCGCGCATCGAGGGACCGCGGTCGGTCAACTTCAGTTGACAACACCTAGGCGTCAACATAAATTGACGACCAGGCGGGCGACACCCCACGGCTCGCCGAAACCGCCACCACGTTGGAAAGGCAGGCGAACCCGCATGTTCGAGCGGTTCACAGCAGACGCACGCCAGGCGGTCATCCTGGCCCAGGAAGAGGCGCGCACAATCGGGCACCGCCATATCGGCACCGAGCACCTGCTGCTCGCCCTGGCGGCCGAAGGAGCGGGCACCGGCTCGCAAGCGCTGCACGAACACGGCGCCGATCCCGATACTCTGCGCGCCGCGGTCCGGCGGCTGTCCCCGGCTCGGTCCGAACCCGAGCCCGTCGGGGCGGGGGCCGGCCCCCGCCCCGGCCCGCGGAGGCGCGGCCTGCTGGCCCGCTTACGGGGCACCGGCGGCGGACACGTCCCCTTCACCAAGCGGTGCAAGCAGGCGCTTGAGCAGTCGCTCCGCGTCGCCCTGGACCGCAAGCACACGTCCATCGACAGCGGCCACGTGCTGCTGGGGCTTCTGCGCATCCCCGAATCGACGGCGGGCCGCGTCCTGGCCGACTCCGGAATCGACGCGGGGGACCTCCGCGCCACGGCTGAGCGAATCGTGGACGGTTCCGGGAACTGACCGGGAGTCCGATCGGGAGTCCGACCGGGAGCCCGACCGGGAGTCCGAGACCGGCGGCGAGGAGGGCGCGCGGTTCAGGCCGCGCACCCCGCCGGGCGCCCGGCGGCGCCCTTCACCTGCCGCTCACCTCGCGTGCGCCTGGGCGGCGAGTTCGGCGAGCCGGGCGGGCGTTCCGGCCATGATGTCGGCGGCGTGGCGGGTGATCAGCTCGATCGGCCAGTCCCACCAGCGGGCTTCGAGGAGGAGCCGCACGTCCGCGGGCCCGAAGCGGGAGCGGATCGTCCGCGCCGGGTTGCCGCCGACCACGGTGTAGGGCTCGACGTCGGCGGTGACGACGCTGTAGGCGGCCACCACGGCGCCGTCACCGATGGAGACACCCGGCATCACCGCCGCCTCGCGGCCGATCCAGACGTCATTGCCGATGACCGTGTCCCCCTTGGCCGGTATGGCCAGGAACGCCTCCAGCGTGTTCTCCGTCCACTCCCCGCCGAACATGGTGAAGGGGAAGGTCGAGGGCCCCGCCATCGGATGGGTGCCGCCGGGCATCAGGAACCGCGCCCCCGGACCGATGGCGGAGAACCTGCCGATGACGAGGCGCTGGGGCCCGTAGTTGTAGAAGACGTTCTCCGCCTCGAAGGGGCCGCGCCGGCCTTCGTCGTCGTAGTAGGTGTACTCGCCGACCTCGATGAACTCCGAGGTGACCTGGTTGCGCAGGAACACGACGTTGTCCAGGTCGTCCCGCGTCGTCGGGTGCAGCCGAGACGGATCGGGTGCGGGCACGGTGCGGTCCCTTCCGGGATGGATGCGGCGCGGCCGCGGGATGGCGGCCGCCGGAGCGCGGCCGATGCAGATGCCCCAGGTACCGCAGGCAGACCTCCCGCTCAGCCGCAGACGACCTTAGAGCGGCCTACCGCCGCCATCAAGCCAATATCCGCGGGGCGGCGAGGCCGGCGAGCCGACGGGGGTCGGGGCTGCGGGGGTCCGGGCCGGCGACCACCGACCGAGGCCGACGCATGGCCGATCACCCGACGGGGCGGCGAGGACGGCGAAGGTCTCGGGCCGCACGGATCGGTCCGGGGGGGCGCCCGTTGAGCATGCGACGTGGCAGCGACGGCGGCGCAGGGCTCAGCCCGCACGAATCGGCTCGGGTGCCCGCCGGTGACCGTGAGCAACGGGGGCGGCGAGGTCGGCGGGGGGTTCGGGGCTTGCACGGGTCGGTTCGGATGGGCGCCGGTTGCGCATCCGACGGGGCGGCGACGGCGGCGGGGAGCTGGGCTGTGCGGTCACCGGATGAGGTCGGCGCATGGCCGATCACCCGACGAGGCAGCGACGACCGCGCACGGCTCAGCCCGCACGAACCGGCCCCGGTGCCCGCCGGTTACGCGCCCGACGAGGCAGCGAGGGCCGACGGAGTCCGGGTCGGTGATCATCGGCCCCGGGCGCCCGCCGGTTGATCACCCGACGAGGGCGGCGAGGGCGGCACGGGGCACAACCCGCACGGATCGGTGCGGGTGCTCGCCGGTTGCGGTGGACAACGGGGGCAGCGACGGCAGCGCAGTTCAGCCCGCACAAATCGGTCCGCGTGCCCGCCGGTGACGGTGAACAACGGCGGCGGCGAGGACACCGGGAGTTCGGGCCAGAGATCATCGGCTGGTGTGGGCGGATGGCTGGGCGTCCGACGTGGCGGCGATGACCGCGCAGGGCTCGGGCCGCGCGGACCGGTTCGGGTGGGCGCCGGTGGCGGTGGGCGCCGGTGGCGGTGGGCGCCGGTGGCGGTGGGCGCCGGTGGCGGTGGGCGACGGGGCGGTGGGCGACGGGGGCGGGCGCGCCGGGGGGTGTTCCGGTGGGCCTCGCCGCCTGCGCACCCCCACCCGAAACCCCGAATGCCCGGTTTAATTCAACGCGCTCTGGCCCCGGTCGCACCGAGCGCGGCCCCACGGACACCGGCGACGCGGGAACCGGTCACGGAACCCGACATTCGGCACCTTCGGGGCGGCGGTGGGGCGACGAGGCGCGCCCCGCGACCACCCGGGCGGCCTCCGGCCGCGCGGAGCTCTGGCCCCGGTCGCACCGAGCGCGGCCCCACGGACACCGGCGACGCGGGAACCGGTCACGGAACCCGACATTCGGCACCTTCGGGGCGGCGGTGGGGCGACGAGGCGCGCCCCGCGACCACCCGGGCGGCCTCCGGCCGCGCGGAGGGCCGTCCGCGACGTCGACTCCTCCCGCGATGTCCGGTATGCGGGGGCGCCAGGGCGGCCCGCACGACCCGGATCGGCGATGATCATGGCATTTGGACCGGGGATCCGCACCCGAAGCGATCCAAACGCGCACCTCGCGGCACCCCGGCCGCCTCCACCCCCGCCGCATCCGGGAATTCCGGGCAAACCACCCCGGTATCCTTCCGCATCCCGGAAGACCCGGCGCTCCGGTGCGCCGCACACACCCACCGCGCACCATCGGCGGGCATCGTCGACCCAACGCGAGGCGAAATGCCGAAACGCCCCCGCCCAGATCGTGTGTCAGAACGGCGGGGGCGCCGCCTTCCAGGAACCCACCGGGCACCACCCGCGGCGGCCACCACCGAGGCTGCGGCAATGGGTGCGCCCCGCGAAGCGCGATCACAGCTTGCCGCCGAGCGCACGCGGTTCTTCCCAGGTGGAGCCGTACCACCGGTGGCGGACCTCCGGCACAAAAGTGCACCGTGCGCTCGGCGGCAAGCTGGCGCACAGCGCTTCGCGCATCACAGCCCCATTGCCGCAACCTCCTGTGGTGACCGACTCCTTGAACACGACGTAGGCGGCTCCCACTACCGCCCTCGCCGCCCCCGTCGGGCGGCCCGCCGTCCGCCGCCGGCAACCGGTCACCGCCCAGCCCAGGCCCCGTCGGCCATCGCCGCTCTCGTCGCATGCCCAACCGGCGGGCACCCGGACCGGTGGGCACGGGCGAAGCCACCCGCCGACCTCGCTGCCTCGTCGCATGGGCCACCGGCGGGCACCCGAACCGCTCCGCGCGGGCCAAGCCCACCGCCGACCTCGCCGCCCCCGTCGGGCGACCCGCCATCCGCCGCCAGTCACCGGTGACCGCCCAGCCCGGCCATCCGCCGCCAGTCACCGGTGACCGCCCAGCCCGGCCATCCGCCGCCCTCGCCGCCCCCGTCGCACGCCCAACCGGCGAGCACCCGAACCGCTCCGCGCGGGCCCAACCCCGCGCCGACCTCGCGGCCCCCGTCGGGTGCCCAACCGGCGAGCACCCGAACCGATCCC
>NZ_VTZW01000022.1 GCF_009728995.1 Streptomonospora sp. PA3
GAGACGGACGTGTCGAGCAGGTGCGAAAGCAGGGACTAGTGATCCGGCGCCGGCGTGTGGAAGCGGCGTCGCTCAACGGCTAAAAGGTACCCCGGGGATAACAGGCTGATCTTCCCCAAGAGTCCGTATCGACGGGATGGTTTGGCACCTCGATGTCGGCTCGTCGCATCCTGGGGCTGGAGTTGGTCCCAAGGGTTGGGCTGTTCGCCCATTAAAGCGGCACGCGAGCTGGGTTTAGAACGTCGTGAGACAGTTCGGTCCCTATCCGCTGCGCGCGTTGGAGACTTGTGGAGGGCTGTCCCTAGTACGAGAGGACCGGGACGGACGAACCGCTGGTGTGCCAGTTGTTCCGCCAGGGGCATGGCTGGTTGGCTACGTTCGGGAGAGATAACCGCTGAAAGCATCTAAGTGGGAAGCTTGCTTCGAGATGAGGTCTCCTGCCCTGTGGTGGGGGTAAGGCTGCCAGGTGATGACTGGGTTGATAGGCCGGGTGTGGAAGCCTTGTGAGGGGTGGAGCTGACCGGTACTAATAGGCCGAGGGCTTGTCCGCCACGGATGCTGGGTGTTCGCGCACATGTGTCGACCGGTTGCCCGGGTTTTTCCTGGGTGGCTGGTTGTGTCCACAGGTTTTTCCGCCTGCGGGGCCTTTCGGGGTTTGGTGGGCGGTGTGAGTTTGCGGTGGTGATAGCGGGAGGGTGACACCCGGTCCCATTCCGAACCCGGTCGTTAAGTCTCTTTGCGCCGATGGTACTGCCTCCATGGTGGGGGTGGGAGAGTAGGTTGCCGCCGCAATTTTCTTCGTGGGGTGGGGGTTCCGTTTTTTGGCGGGGCTCCCACCCCTTTTTTTTATGCCCGAAAACAGCCCGTTTCTGCCTCCGCCTGGGAAAGGCGGTTCTAATCCTTCCTCTCCCCCGCTGATCGCTGCAGATAGTCCTCCCACGTCTGCTTTCCGTCCGGGTGGCCGGGCGCCAGGTTGGCGCCGCTGCGGAAGGCGGCCGCGGTCTTTCCCGGCAGCGGGATCCTCCGGACCGGCCGCTGCCGGCGGCCGCGGATCCGCTCGTAGGACTCCGCCAGGCCCTCGACGGCGCGGACCTGCGGTCCGCCCATGTCGACAGCCCGGCCTGCGGGCTCCTGCCTGGCCAGCTCGACCAGGTGTTCCGCCACCTCGTCGGCGGCCACGGGCTGGAACCAGAATCCCGAGGGCACCGGGATGAACGGGAACGACTCCGCCTGGCCGAAGACCCAGTCGAGCAGTTCGTGGAACTGGGTCGTGCGCAGGATGGTGGACGGCAGTCCTGACTCCCCGATCAGCTCCTCGACCGCCAGTTTCCCCTTGTAGTACCGGAACGGCACGTAGTCGATTCCGACGATCGATATGTAGATGAAGTGTCGGACGCCGGCCTTCGCCGCCTCCGTCAGAAGATTCGCGCCTGCCGAAACCTCGTCCAGTGGTGAGCCGGGGACGTGGGCGCAGTGCACCACCGTGTCGACACCCGTCAGGGCGTCCGCGAGCCCGCTGCCGGCGACCAGGTCGCCGGTGAACCATCGCTGCCCGTCCCCCTGCGCGGGCGCGGGTCCGCGGCTGAGGACGCGCACCTCCGTCTCGCCGTCGTCGTCGGCCAGGCGCCGGACGATACGGCTTCCCAGCGTCCCTGTGCCGCCTGTCACCAGTATCGGTGTGGGGTTCTTCGCCATGGCCCTGATTCTCCTTCGAGGTCGCGTGCTTGTGCACCGGCGCCGCGCCTTCCCGCCGGCGCTCCCCCGGTGGCGGGCCGCGGAGCCCACCGGTCGGCGGCGCCGGGCCGTGTTCCGGGCCGCAGCCTGTTCGGCCTTGAGGCCGCGCACCGGCACTCGCTCGCGGCCGGCCGACCGATGCGGGCGGTGAGCCGACGGCACGCCCGTCGGTGTGCCTACCCGCTTGGGCACAGATGTGTGTCCTCGGCGGTGAAAAGACGCATGTCCGGTCGGCCCCCTGGCACTCTTGTCGTCAGGTCGACAAATCCGGGAAGGGATACATCGATGCCGATCGCCGTGGACGACGACCGGCTCCGCTTCGCACGGATGAACGCACAGCTTCTGGCGGGGCCGCCCGCGGCGGGGGCGGCGGGCGCAGTACGGGGCGCGGCGGCGCTGCAGGCGCAGGACGCGCAGGCGCTGGGGTTGGCGGTGCGCGCCAGGACCGCCGGCCTGGTGGCCGGCGATGTCCGGCGGGCGGTGGCCGAGGACCGGTCGGTGGTGCGGACCTGGGCGATGCGCGGCACGCTGCACGCGGTGCCCGCGGCCGACGCCGGGTGGATCGTCGGCCTGGTGGGGCCCGTGTTCCTGCGCAGGTTCCGCAAGCGCCGCCTCGATCTGGGCCTGGACGACGCCCTGTGCGAGCGTGCCGAGCACGCGATACGGGAGGTCCTCTCCGATGGCGCGGGCCTGACCCGCGGTCGGCTCGTCGAGGAGTTGAACCGAGTCGGTGTCCCCGTCCCCGCGGCCGGGCAGGCCCCCGCCCACCTGGTCCTCTACGCCGCCCTGCGCGGCGTCGTGTGCCGGGGACCCGACGCAGCGGGCGGGGACGGGGAACCGACCTGCGTCCTGATGCGCGACTGGGTGGGTGCGTGGGAGGCCCGGGACACCGAATCGGCGCTGGCCAGGCTGGCGCGGCGGTACCTGTGGGGCCACGGCCCGGCGGCGCCGGAGGATTTCCGGGCCTGGTCGGGGCTGCCCGCGCCGATGGTGCGCCGAGCCTGGGAGCTGGTCTCGGCCGAGCTGGCCGAGGTGTCCACGAGCCGCGGGCCGACATGGGCGCCCAAGGAGTTCGCCGAATCCCTGCCCACTGCCGCGCCGAACCCGGCGGTGCAGATGGTCGGCTCGTTCGACGCCTACCTGCTGGGCTACCAGGGGCGCGACTCGGCGGTTCCGCCGCGGTATGCGCGCCGTATCGCGCCCGGGGGCGGGATCATCCATCCGGCGGTGCTCGTCGAAGGTTGCGCCGCCGCGCGATGGCGCTGGGGTCGCGGCCGGGAGACCGTCGTCGTCGAGCCGTTCGAGCCCTTGCCCGACGCCCGGTGGAACCCTTGAGGGCCGAGGTCGCCGACATCGGGCGGTTCGCGGGGCTGCGGTCCCTGCGGCTGGACCTGCGCGGTCCCGAGGAGGGTGGCTGAGCGGGCGGCGGGCCCGCGTCACAGGAGGGGTTTCGACACACGCGCCCCCGGCATTCCGCAGCGGGATGTCGGGCACCCGCCGCGACACGGACGTGCGGGCGTGCGCAACAGCTCTGCGGTCCGCGGGGCTAACGACGCCGGGTTCGACCGCCGCCGGGTTCGACACGCACCCCCACTGCGCGCGGGGCCGAAAGTGGCGCACCCGCGCTCGGTCCGGAACGGGAGGAGGGTGGTCAGTCCTCTTCGGTTTCGCTCCCCGTGGGGGTCTCCATCAGCTGGCGCACCAGCGCCATGAACTCTTCGTCGCTCATCGCGGCCCAGTCCACACGCTCGTTCATGGTGGCCGGATTCCCCGTATTCAAGATCAATAAGCCTGAAACAGGTCTTCCCTAGGCTAATTCCCGGTAAAAGGTTCGGGAGTCCGTTGTGCCGGGAGTAAAGGCGTGCGGCAGGACCATCCGGCGCCCAGGCCGCAGCGCGGGGATCGGCGCGCTCAGACGGGTGGGCACATCGTGCCGAAGTCCGGCGGCGTCACCGTCGGCGGTTCACCGCCCCGCGGCATTGGGGGCAGCGGCACCGCTTGTTGTAGCCGGTCAGGGTCCCGTGGGGGAGGTCGGGGTCGCGCTCGGCCGTGAGCGTGGCGTCGAGCTGCTCGCCGAAGGTGGTGAGGATGCGCGCCGCGGAGAACACGCGCTGGGGACTGACACCGAGGTCGCGCGCCGCGTCGTCGATGTGGACACCCTTCCGCAGCTTGGCGATCAGGCGCGAGCGTGTGGGCGGAGGGAGCTCCTCCTCGGCGTTCGCGATGAGCTGCTCGGTGTCGTCGATCGGATGGCTCATTGGGTTCCTTCAGCTGTGCACGGGTGCATGCTCCCGTCGGTCCCTCTGCATCGTATGCGGTCCCGGCGACGTTTCGACGGGGGATGGTGGCCCACCGTGACGAATCGGCCACGGGAATAGGAAGGCGGGCAGTGCGGGTTTGCCCACACGGGAGAGGCCGTTCCGGCCACCCCCGGACGAGGTGCACCGTACCCGGTCAGCGACAAGACGGCGCGTTCGGGAGGTGCCATGTCCTGGCTGCTTCTGGTGCTGTCGGGGCTGCTGGAGAGTGTCTGGGCGACCGCGCTCGCCGCGTCCAACGGGTTCACCCGGCTGTGGCCGTCGCTGGTCTTCGCGGTGGCTCTGGCGCTGAGCATGTCCGGGCTCGCACTCGCGCTGCGAACCATCCCCGTGGGTACCGGATACGCCGTCTGGGTCGGTATCGGAGCGGTGGGCACGGCGGTCGCCGGAATGCTCTGGTTCGGCGAGGCGGCGAGCGCCGCGCGGATCGTCTGCCTGCTGCTGATCATCAGCGGAATCGTCGGGCTGAAACTGCTGCACTGACTTCCCGGCGCCGGACCCGGCGGTGCGCCCCGGTCGCCGCCGCCCGCGAGCGGCGGACGGTCGGCGACCGGGGGCCGCCATGATCCGCTCGCCGGGGGACGATGCGGCGGGGACCGGTTGACCGCATTCGGCCGTGCCTGCGGGCGCAATCCGGGCGCCACCCAATTCCCACCTGCGGATATCCGGCATCGCCCCTGGCAGCGGAGTTCGCCGCGGCCGCATGTCCCGAATTCCCGCTGGTCGCCCCCCGTCACTTCCGACTCGCCCGCGCGCGGCTTCGCGCCGGCGAACGACCCCGGAAAAAGGCGGTCCGGCACCGATTTGTAGAAACGCATTGCTAGAGGCTAGGCCGAGTGCTTCTCTGGAGCCACGAAGCCAGTACTCAGCGTGTACGGGACAGGCGCCATGACCAGCCCCACTGTTCGCCGCCGCAGGCTCTCCGCGGAATTGCGCCGCCGGCGGGTCGAAGCGGGAATGACCCTCAGCGACGTCGCCGATGTACTCGAATGGTCCCCGGCCAAGCTCGGACATATAGAGACCGGTATCCGTAAATGGCCGTCCGTAATGGAGGTTTCCGCACTTCTGAAGCTTTACGGAGTCACCGGCGGGCAGCGCGAGGCCATCCTCACCATGGTCCGCGAGTCGCGGCTGCGCCCCTGGTGGACGGAGTACGAGGACGTCATCTCCTCCGCCTACGTCGGCAACGAGGCGGGGGCCGTCGCCATCGACACCTACGCGGGCATGCTTGTCCCCGACCTGCTGCAGGTTCCCGAGTACACCGCCGCGCTGGCCCGCGCCCAGGGGCACGGCGAACTCGGCACCGAGCGCATGGTGGCGGCGTTCCTCAAGCGGCAGGAGGCCCTCGAACGCGACAGCCTGGAGCGCTATCACGCAGTCGTGGACGAGGACGCCCTCCGCCGGATCAGCGGCGACCCCGCTCTCCTGCACGCCCAGCTGCGGCGGCTCATCGACCTCGGGCGCCGCCACGACCGGGTCGTCATCCGGTTGCTGCCCACCTCGGCCGGCCTGCACGCCGGCAGCGCCGGCCCGTTCACCGTCCTGGAGTTCGACGAGGGCGAGACGTCCCTGGCCTTCGTGGCGGCCACCCACGGCGGCGGGATCGTCGAGTCCGAGGACGCGGTCGCGACCTGCCAGGACGTGTGGCGCCGACTGGTCGAGGCCTCCAGCGGCCCCGAGGCCACCGCGACCACCCTCAACCGGCTCGCCCTGCTGACGTGAAGCCCGGCCATGTCGGGCGGGAACGCGCCGACGGATTGCTAGTCTGCTGGGGAGACAACCCCATAAAGTTCTCTAGTGGCGCCTTCCGCGCAGCGGGCGGGGAACCGGCATCCCGTCCGGATCCCGACCGGCGGTAGCGCGCACGTCCGATATCCGTTTCCGAGACCGAGGAAGGGGTGCACACCATGAAGAAGCTCATCGTTCTGGTGCTGGTGGCACTCGGCGCGTTCGCCGTCTACCGCAAGATCCAGGCGGACCGTGCCGAACTCGACCTGTGGACCGAGGCCACGGCCGGCGACAACTAGCCGGAACCGGCTCCCGCCAGCCACGACACGTCCGCACGTGTCGCTGGCTGCTTTCGGCGTACCGGGAGACGTGGGCGGACGTCGTCCCCTGCGGCCCCCACGCTTCTGGGCCCGACCCGCGAGTGGTGCCTCCTCCAGCCCGAGCGCTGCGCCGGAGAAGAGCGACCGGCACTGCCCGCCACACGGTATGATCGGCACAGATCAAACCGGGGCCATAGCTCAGCTGGCAGAGCGCCGGTTTTGCATACCGGAGGTCAGGGGTTCGACTCCCCTTGGCTCCACGGTTGTCTTCGCAGCACACGCGAACACCAACGGCCGCCCAGGGCCCGGCCCTGGGCGGCCGTCGTGTGTCTGCAGGATCGGCGGCGGATTGTCTCAGGTCGGCGGTAGCGTGCGCGTGGAACGCACGGGATGAGGAACCCGTGGACACGCATCATGGACTAGGGGAAGCCATGACCTATGCGTTCGTCGGTGGCCTGGGCGACGTGGCCGCGCGGCCGCCGCGTGCTGCCCGGATCCCGGCCGCCGAGCGGGGGCTTCGATGAGTGGTGGCCGCGCCGCGAGCCCCGGTGCCGCCGGGGGCCACCATGCGCCCGGCGGGTGGCGCCCGAGCGCGGAACAGCCGCGCCGCAGCAGGCCCGGCCTGTCGGACCTGCGTCGTCTGCGTGCCGAGGAGCCCGCCGACCCGCAGGTGGTCGAGGAGGCCCGGGGGCGCAAGGAGGCCGCGCTGAAGGACTTCGGGGTCACCCAGAGCGCGGTCGTTTCCTGGCTGTACGCCAAGTGCCACCACCACATCCCGACCACCGCGGTGCCCACCGCCGCTGTGGTGGCCACCGGCGACGGTTCCTGCGCCTTGCTGTACAACCCGTACTTCTTCGTCGATCTGGACGCCGACGGCGTCAGGTTCGTGCTCTTCCACGAGGCCCGGCACCTGATGCACCGGCATCTCCATGTGGAGGAGGAGCTGCGCTCCGACCCGGTGTTCGCGCTGGCCGCCGAGGTCGCCATCAACCACGTCGCCCTGCGCAGGTTGAGCCGCTCCGGGCTGCCCACGGTCCCCGTTCATCCGCGCCGGTCGGAGCCGGCACCCGGTCCGGCGGGCACGGGAAGCGGCGCCGCGCTGCCAGAACCGGTCGGTGTCGACCCGGCGCAGGTGTACGAGGCCTACCGGAAGGATCTGGCAGGTCAAGGACTTGAGCCGCTGCCCTATCCCGATTTCAGCGAGACAGACCTCAGGATCTACTCCGAGCTGCGCCGGATGGCGGAGCCTCCCGGCGAAGCGGTGCCGGCCTACTGCGTGCACCTGGACGGCGACCCGGACTCCGGAAGCGGCGGCGGCGGGGTTCCGCTGGACTCCGAAACCGTCGAGCGGCTGGGCGGCGAGGTGCTGCACCAGACGATGCAGGCCGCCCTCCGCGGCAACCGGGTAGCCCGCAGCGAGCTGCTGGAGCTGGCCGACCGCACCGCCGACGGCGGCGAAGGGCTCACCCGGCTGTGGGGCCGACTCGGCCTGGACCGCCTGCGGGGAACCACCCCGAAGACCCGCCGCGTCGACTGGTGGCAGCGCTGGCTGACCGACGTGCTCGGCTCGAAACTGGAGGAGAGCGAACGGCTGGTCTACCCGAAGAAGCACGGCGCGATCATGCTGGCGCTGGGCCACGACCCGATGCTGTCCCGCCGCGGCCCGGAACGCACGAAGGTGGTCCTGATCGCGTTCGACACCTCCGGCTCGATGCCCGACTCCGTGGTCGACTGGATGACCACGCTGGTGGGTCGCACCGACGGGGTTGAGGCCCACTGGCTCGCCTTCGACGGTGCCGTGGCGCCGTTCGTGCCGGGCGAGCGGGTGGTCGGCGGCGGCGGGACCGACTTCCAGAACGTCGTCGACTACGCCGAAGGCCGACTGGAGGTGAACGGCCGGCGGTTCGAAGCCGAACCGGACGCGGTGGTCGTGGTCACCGACGGGCACGCGCCCGCTGTCACCCCCGACGACCCCGACCGGTGGATCTGGCTGATCACCGACGACGGCGACGACTGGCCCGAACGGCACCGCCCCCCTATGGCCTGCCACCGGGTCATGTCCGGACGATGACCGAAGAGAGGACACCAGTGCCCCCTGCCGACCCCTCCGAAGCCGCTACTGACGATGCCACCGACCCGCCCCGGTCCGGGGCCGCCGGTGGGAGGCGGTGGAAACCGAACGCCACCTACCCGGGACCGCCGGCGGAGGGCCCCACCGCGAAGCTGGAGGCGTTCATCGACGCGATGATCGAGACCGGCCAGACCGGGCAGGTCTTCGGTGAGCACGGGATCGGCAAGACGTCGACGTTCATGTCGTATGTGCCCGAGCGGTTCCCCGGCACCAGGGTGGTCGTGCTGCCCGCGGCGAACCTCGCCCCGGACGACCTGCTGGTCAACGCACCGGTGCGGGATGAGCACAGCGGCGAGCTGATGCTCCGCCAGCTCATCATGCGGCAACTGGTTCCGGGTAGGCCGTTCGTGCTGCTCATCGACGACTCGCTGCAGGCCGGAAGCACTGTGCAGTCGCAGCTCATGCAGATCGCCTGCAACTGGGCCCTGGGCGGGTACGATCTGCGCGAGCTGGGATGCGTGGGAGTGTTCCTCACCGACAACGAGTCCCTGGCCGAGACGGGCGTGCGCCGGTCCGACCCGGCGGTTCTGGACCGGATGGTGACCATCCGGCTCGGCGTGAACGACACGGCGTGGCGCCAGGCACTCGCCGACCGCTACCCCGATTGGGACCTGCAGGGCCTGTTCCGGTTGTGGGCGTCCTTCGGTCCGCACCTGCGCTACCTGCTTTCGCCGCGTACGCTCCAGCACGTTCTCGACTGCGCCCGTGCGGGGCTCCCGCTGGCCTGGGGCCTTCCGCTGCTCAACGGCAGCCGGATGGCGCTGGTCGAGCAGGAGGCGGACGGCAGGCCCGCCCGGGACCGCACGGACGAGGTGCTGGACGGCATCGCCGCGGAGGTCGGCGCGCGGAACCCGGCCACCGTGGCCGATCCGGTCCGCCGCATCCTGCGGGCCGCGATGAAGCATCGCTGGGCGGTGCTGCTGCAGGGCCCGCCCGGGTGCGGCAAGACGGAGATCACCAAGCAGGTCGCCCGCGAGGAGACCGGTCGCGAGCCGGTCTACTTCTCCCTGCCGGTGACCAGTGTGGAGGATCTGTGCGTGCCGGTGCCCACCGCGGAGGGGGCGCTCGACGCGATGCTGGCCGAGCCGCTGCTCGCGCCCGAACCCAAGGTGCTGGTGTGGGACGAGTACAACCGTCCGAAGGACAAGTCGACGTTCGCCAAGCTGATGGAGATCACCCAGGAGTGGACGCTCGCCGGGCGGCAGATCCCCGGCCTGCGGGCGCAGGTCGCGTTGCAGAACCCGCCTTACCACTTGGGCCGCAAGCTGCAGGTCGCCGCCAACAACGTGGCCCAGGCCAGCCGCTTCACGGTCAGCTACGAGGTGCATCCCGAGGACATCCCGGCCAACGAGTGGCTGATCTCCACCTACGGCGAGACCGCCGAAACCGTCCTGGAGTGGTGGAAGAACGACATCGGCGACGAGGGCCGCGACTGGGTCACCAAGCGGACCCTGGAGCGGCTGATCAAGCTGCATCAGGTGGGCATGCCGCTGCAGCCGGCGCTGATGTACCTGGGCGACGGTGAGTACGCCCCCGTCCCCCTCTCCGCACTCGAGGCCCGGCTTGCGGAGCGCCGGGTGATCGGGTTGGCCGAGCTCGCCGAGAACCTCTCTGCGTGGGAGGCCCGGCTGTCAGCCGCGTCCGAAACGTCGGAGGAGGGAACCAACGACACCGACCTGGTCCATCAGGTGTTCTCGAACGCCGAGGTCTCGCAGCTGGAGCGGCATCTCGACGTGGTCGCGCGGCTGCTGCCGTATGTTCCGGCCAAGCTGCGCGCCACCTACCTGGTCGGGCAGACCGCCCCGCGGCAGAACTTCTGGCTGACCGCGTTGGCCCGCATGGGTGAGCTCGTCGCGGCGGGGCCGCAGGGTTAGCGGTCGGGCCCGGCCCGCGCCTCGCCCGGGGCCGCGGGCCGCCCAGGCGAATGGCGGCCCGCGGACGCCTCTGGGGCCGATGCCTAGGCCGTGGCGTTCTCCTCCTCTTCCTCTTCCTCGTCCTCCAAGTCCTCGTCTTCGTCGTCCCAGTCTGGGTAGTTGATGTCCCAGTCTTGGTCGATGTCTTCCATCGTGAACGGGCGGATCGCCGGAACCGCGGCGGTGGCCTGCTCGTGCTTGAGGGTCCAGGTGTTGCCGAAGAAGTCGAACCGCAGGTGGTAGCAGTCGTCGGACTCGGTGAAGAGGATCGGCGGGACCAGGAAGTGTGCCGCGTCGACGGTGACCGCGGTGGTGATGAAGTCCTCGGGCGGGGTTACGGGGGGGCCGCCCTGGCAGGCGGCGAAGTTCACCGGTGACGGCGACTCCTTGCCCAGTACGTGGATGCGGTCGCCCTCGACGACGAACCGGTCCGGGTCCAGCAGTACGTCCTCGCCCATCATCACGATCGGCGCGGGCACGACCTCGGCCTTGGCCGCGTCCTGCGCGTCCGTGTAGTGCTTGATGACACCGGCGCTGCGGGTGGTGTCGAACCGGGGATGGATTTCCCCGCAGATGCCGCACGCGCAGTCGGGCATGTCCTCGGTGTTCGGTTCCTCGGGTTCGGGAAACAGCATGGACTTGTCGAACGGCGCCACCGCCGTTCCGCCGCCCCTGTCCTGGAGGAAGGCGGGGATCCACCCGGTCCCCTGGGCCTCGATCGCCTCCGTCTCACACAGGGAGCGGAACGAGTCCTCCCCGATCTTGCAGTTGAAGTAGTCCAGCAGTGTGATCGCGGCGCACACGGCCGGGGAGATGCCGCCGCGCTTGGCGAACCAGAAGTCGTAGCCGTTGGCGACGAAGTGGGTGCCGCGGAAGTCCTTGTGGAGGAACGGCTCCCGGTCTGCTCCGGTGCCGAGGCCCTCCCAGTGCGCCGCGGCGACCCGGTCGTAGTAGGTGTCGGCGTGGCGGGCGAGCTCGGGCGCGAAGACGCTCTCGCCGGTGAGGTAGCAGGCCTTGCTGAACAGGGCGCCGATCTCCGGATCGTGGGCCAGACCGGTTTCGGTGAACACGAGTTCGGTGCGCAGGAAGACCTTGCGCTCGTCGAGGTAGGGCGCTCCCTCGTGCTGATAGCGCTGGTCGAAGACCACGCAGGTGAACGGGTCGATCCGCCTCAGCGCCCCGCCGCCGGCGAGGTCGAGGACGGGCTCTGCCGTGCCGCCGGTGAGGTAGATCAGGACTGTGTAGCGGGAGATGTGCTCGCGGGAGGCGTCGTAGTAGGGGGTGTCGCGGTGGAGGTGGAAGTTCGCGTCGCCCGGTTCGAAACGGTTGCAGCGGAAGACCGGGTTGACGTGGGAGAAGCCCTCCAACAGGGGTTCCGGCACCCCTTCGGTCACCGCCCGGGTGAGCGCGTCGGCCAGCAGCTGCGAGTGGAAGATGAAGCGCTCGCCCCCGCGGGAGGCGGAGTTCAGCGGGGTGACGTAGAGATCCATCGCGTCAAGGCGTCGGAGGCGCTCGCGGTCGGTGCCGGGCAGGCGCAGGGCGAAGGTATAGGCGCCCGGGGCGAACTCGCGGGGATCGGCGAGTTCCAGGTCGAACCCGCCCCCGCTCTCCGACCGGGCGAACACCCGGTCCAGCGGCAGGATGTTCTCGAAGTCGCGGAACGACAGCTCGTGCGGGTCGGCGAACACCGCGGCCAGGTGCGGGGCCTCGCGGCTGGGCCGGGCGAAGAGGTCGCGCACGTCGGCGCCGAGGTCCTCGGCGTCGACGAAGCGCACCGCTTTGAACCGCGCGGTCGGATGCCAGTGCAGCGCCAGTCCGTCGAGCGTCGCTGCGGGGTCGGCGTCGGTCGCATCGACCTCGGCCCGGTACTCGGCGACTTCGTCGGAAGATGCCCCGCTGTTGGAGAGGGCGAAGAAGCGGTCGCGGAGTTCGGTGCTCATGCGTTCCTCCAGTAGCTGCGAATGGCGGGCGGGAGTCGCGGGGAGTCGGCGAGCAGCTTCGCGCCGGCGTCGGAGATGTCGGCGCGGTGGAGCAGGAGCCGCCGGAGCGAGCCGATGAACGGCGCGGCCAGCAGGGCCTGGGCGCCTTCTTCGCCGATCGTGTTGTAGCGCAGGTCGAGCTCGGTGAGATTCGTGAACCGGTGCAGGTCGCGCGCGGCCTTCGCGGTGAGCCGGTTGTGCTGCAGGTGCAGGCGGCGGACTCCGCGAAAGCCCGGCGAGGCGGCGAGCGCCGACAAGCCGTCGTTACCGATACGGCTGTAGCGCAGGTCGAGGGAGTCGAGGAGCCCGGTCGTGTCCCCGGCGGTCGGACCGGTACCGGAGGCCCCGATGCGGAAGAAGGCCGAGGCGGCCAGAGCCTTGGCGCCGAGCGCGCCGAGACCCAGGTAGGGGAACCCGAGTTCGCTGAGCCGGCTGAAGTCGAGGGTCGCGAGGGCGCCCGGGTCGATGGACGGTTCCGGCGCATCGGTTTCCTGCCCGGCGTCGGCCCCGTCATCGAACGCTTCCCAGGCCTGCTCACCTGCCGCCTCGACTTCGGCCTGCTCGATGTCCTCGGTCGGCGAGATCCGCAGCGCGGTCACGAACGGTTCCCGCAGGACCCGGTCGACCAGCATGGGTGCGTCGTCCTCGTCGGACCACTCGACGGCGACCTTCGTGGCGAAGCCGTGGCGTCGGGCGAGAACCGTCGCCCCATCGGGAAGTGCCGCGTCCCAGGCCTGCCGGTGGGCGCTCGCCAGTTCGTCGATCTCCTGCTGCACGCCGACGCGGTCGACGGGGCGGAGCCGGTCGCGGCGCTGTTCGAGGCGGATCAGCGTCCCGCGAGCGTCGCCGCGCTCCTCCAGCAGGGCGGCGTAGTCCAGCCACAATTGCCGATCGCCGGGGCGCTCACGCAACGCCTGTTCGATATCGGTGATTTTCATCGCGGGAGAATAGCACCGCCCGCGGACGGGAAAACGCCGCCGCCCATCCGGTCGAATTCCTGTCGGCGCGGTCCGCGCGCACCCGCGTTTGGAGCTTCGGTTCCGGGCGCCGAGAGGCGCCTCCGGGAGCCGCCGCGCCCGGTGTGCAATTGTCGGGACCCTGTGCTGCGGTAACGCATATTTATCGAGGTGGGCAAGGGTAGATCTCCTGTTGCGGGGATTGCACCAACACGGTTCGCCTTCCTCAGGATGGGGTGGCCGTATGACATTCGCGGATTTGCGAATGTTCGAGTCGATGATTCGCGTTCCGGGGGATGGCGGTTCATCGTCGCTCGCCGGCCCATAGCGAGTACTCGACGGGATTCATTCGCGGACACGTGAGAACGCGGAGACGCGAGGCGCTGAAAGCGGAGTCCCGGGCTGCGCCGGCCAGCCCCCGGGTGTCCTGCCGACCGGGCGGTCGCGGTGCGGTGGACCGTTCGGCGGCCGAGCGGTTCCGGTCGGCGGTCGAAGCGCCGGCCGGTCCGGCGGTGCGGAACTGTCCGGCGTCCGCGCCCGCGCGAAAAGCCTGGTCGCGATCGACCGGTGTCCGGCGAGGGTTGTAACGGAAAAATTCCGGAAATGAGAACGGGGACATCCCCCAACAAGCGAAGGAGGGCTTGTGAAAGCCCTGAAGCTGATAGCGCATTGCCTGATGAGCGCCGTGCTTACGGCGGCCGCCCTGGCCGGGCTCGCTGCGCCGGCGTCGGCGGCGACGCTGCAGGAGGTCACCGACTTCGGGCCGAACCCGAGTGGCCTGCGCATGCACGTCTACGTTCCGGACGACGTCGACCCCCGGCCCGCGATCGTGGTCGCCGTGCACTACTGCACGGGCGACGGGCCGGCCTTCTACAACAACACCGAGTTCGCCGACCTGGCCGACCGGATGGGTTTCATCGTCGTCTACCCCACCGCCACCCGAAGCGGCGGGTGCTTCGACGTCTACACCGAGGAAGCCTTGACCCGCGGCGGCGGGAGCGACCCGGTCTCCATCAAGTCCATGGTCGACTGGACGCTGCGGGAGTACGACGGCGATCCGGACCGGGTCTATGCGACCGGAGCCTCCTCCGGCGGCATGATGACCAACGTCCTGCTCGCCGACTACCCCGACGTGTTCGCCGCGGGCGCCGCCTTCATGGGCGTTCCGTTCGGCTGCTTCGCCACGACGCCCCCGAGCGAGTGGAACGGCGACTGCGCCGACGGGCGGATCACCAAGTCCCCCGAGGCCTGGGGCGACCTCGTCCGCGGTGCGTATCCCGGATACTCCGGCCCCTACCCGCGCATGCAGCTTTGGCACGGCACCCAGGACTCCACGCTGGACTACGCCAACTTCACCGAAGAGATCAAGCAGTGGACCGACGTGCACGCAGTGAGCCCGACTCCGGTGTTCACCGACAACCCGCGATCCGGCTGGACCCGCACCCGCTACGGCGGCGCCGGCACCACGGCACCGGTGGAGGCGATCAGCGTGCAGGGCGTCGGGCACACTCTGCCACTGAGCGGCATGGCGGCGATGGCGGTGGAGTTCTTCGGCCTCGACGCCGAGGACCCGGGAACCGAACCGCCCGAGCCTGAGCCCGAGCCGTCCGCCGAATGCCGGGGGGACTACCGCGTCAACGCCTGGAACACCGGCTTGACCGGCTCCGTCACCATCGCCAACACCGGCACCGCCCCCGTCGAGGACTGGTCGCTGGAGTTCACCCTGCCCCAGGGGCAGGCCATCACCTCCGGGTGGAACGCCACCTACTCCCCGCAGAGCGGTGCGGTGACGGCCGAGGCGATGCCCTACAACTCCATGATCGCTCCCGGGGCCTCGATCGACATCGGCTTCCAGGCCACTCACACCGGCAACACCGACTCCCCCGACTCCTTCCGGTTCAACGGAGCCGTCTGCACAGCCGGCTGATGCACGCGGCGCCGCCCCGGTCGCGGACCGGGGCGGCGCCGTCGCGTGAGAAGCGGTGTTCGCTCGCGGAACTACGCGGGCTGCGGGGCGCGCTCCGGTGCGGGCGCGGGCGCGGGTGTGTAGGGGCGCGAGTGGGGGACACCCGCGTGCGGACGCGGGCGGGGGCGCAGGGCGGTGCGCGAGCACATCCGGCACGGGCAGCGGTGGTGCGGTGCGATCGTCATGGTCAGATTCTCGCCGCCGCCACCGACAAAAACCTGAGTACGCGTACTCGGTCGCACCGCGGCCGGCGAGCAGGTGGAAAGCCCGGTCAACCGTCCCCGAGCGCGCGCGCCAGCAGTTCGCGCAGCCGCGCCCGGTCGGATTCGCCGAGCGCGCCGAGGAACCGGTGCTCGGCTTCGGCGACCCGCTGCCGGCCCTGCTCCTGGGTGTCGCGGCCGGCGGGCGTGAGGGTGAGCAGGTAGGCCCTCCGGTCGGTGGGACTCCGGCGCCGTTCGACCAGGCCGTCGCCGTCGAGGCCGTCGACGACGCCGACGACGGTCGTGCGGTCGATGCCCAGCCGCCGCCCGAGTTCGTGCTGGGTCATGGGGCCTTCATCGGCGAGCACGGTGAGCGCTGCCTGCTGTTTCACGCTGACGTGCAGCGATGACAACTCGTCGGCCTCGGCGTCGAGGGCGCGGAAGTACAGCTTGCCGAGCAGGAAGCTGAACCTGTTCAGCAGCGACGGAGGATACGCGGACCCACTGGCCATGCCGGCGAATCTAGCAGGGGCGGGAGATGGCAGGACGGGGATTGCGAGGATTGCTGATAATCAGAAACACTGAGTATCTCGATCGGCGCTCCGTCCCAGCGGCGTTCCGCAGGGCTTCGGAGCCGTTCGCCACCCGGCCGACGCATCGAAGAAGTGAGGAAGCCATGCAGAGGGTCCAGGCCGCCCGGTTCGGCGGCCCCGAGGTGCTGGAGTTCGGCCGGGCGCCGGATCCCGTCGCCGGCGAGGGAGAGGTCGTGATCGACGTCGCGGCCGCCGACGTGCTCATGCTCGACGTCCTGGTGCGTCGCGGGGCGCCGGGCCCGTGGGCCGTGCAGCCGCCTTTCGTGCCGGGTACCGGTGTCGCCGGCCGCGTCGTTTCGGTAGGACCGGGCGCTGACCCCGGATGGATCGGCCGCCGGGTCGCGGCCAAGCCGGGGAGCGCGGTCGTCAGCGCCGACTTCGGCAGTGTGGCCGAGGCGGCCGAGGGGACGGCGCCGACTGGCGGTTACGCCGAGCTGACCGCCGCTCGCATCGATCTTCTCCTGGAGGTGCCCGACGGCGTCGGACTCCGTGATGCGGCGGCGCTGGTCAACGACGGTATGACGGCAATGCGGATCATCCAGGCGGCCGGGATCGGCGGCGGCGAGACGGTGCTGGTGACGCCGGCCGGGGGCGGCCTCGGCAGCCTGCTCGTGCAGAGCGCCGCGGCGGCGGGCGCCACCGTGATCGCGGCGGCCCGCGGCCGGCGCAAGCTCGACCTCGCTCGCGGGCTCGGCGCCGCCCACGCCGTCGACTACTCCGAGGAGGGCTGGACCGAACATGTCCGCGAGGCGGTCGGCGGCAGCGGCGTGGACCTCGTGCTCGACGGGGTGGGCGGCGAGATCGGCGCCTCCTCCTTCGGCCTTACCGCGCGCGGCGGCCGCTTCTTCGCGTTCGGCGCGCCCGCAGGCGGGTTCACGCGGATCGATCCGCAGCAGGCCCGGACGCGGGACGTCGCCGCGGTGGGGCTGATGCAGCTGCCGATGGCGCCGGGCGACCACACGCGCCTGACCGGGGCCGCACTGGCCGAGGCCGCCGCCGACCGCCTCAGGCCGACGATCGGGCAGACCTTCCCGCTCGGCCAGGCGTCCGAGGCGCACAGGGCCGTCGAGCAGCGCGCGGTCGTGGGCAAGACACTGCTGCTGCCGTGACGCCCTGACACGTCCGGCGCTCCGCTCGGCCGCCGCCGTGCCTGCAGGCCGCGACCGCGGCCGCTCCGGCACGTGTGTGTGCCGTTCTCGGCGGCGGAGTGAGCCGGCCGCCGCGGCCCTCGCGCGCGCGGCGGGTTCGGCGGACCGTGAGCAGGGCGCCCGCACGGGGCGGGCGCCCCATGCCGGCCTACTGGACCCCGAAGCCGCCGACGGGGGAGCGCAGGCCGTCGGGCCGGGACTCGGCGACCGCCCGGTCCGCGGTCTCCGGGGGCCTCCCGGCGCCGCGGACCAGGTAGGCGATCTCGATGGAGCAGGCGTCCCTGCGGGCGCGCACCGGATCGGTCAGGTAGAACTCGAACCTGCCGCCCCACACCTCGCTCCTGCCCTCGCCGCGGTTCACCCACGCGAGTCCGCGCTCGGCCGCCCACTCCTGCAGTCGGGCGTGCGCGCCGTCGATGCGCTCGGGGGCGCCGTCGTGGACCAGCGCCACGTAGTCGCCCGCGGGGATGCACCCGGCGATCACGCGGCCGTCCCCGCGGACCGTGTCGTCGACCGGGACGCCCACCTCCAGGATGTGCTCGCGGTCGCCGCCTCCGATCACCCAGTACCGGAAGAACGGCGGCCCCGCGGCGGCGATCCCCTTGCCGCTCAGCCAGTGCCGGACCTCGGTGACGAGCGCGGCCGCCTTCTCCCATTCGCGCGTGGTCACCTTCGCCGGGATCGCGACATAGGGCTGCTCGGCGCGCACCTCGTATCTGGCCTCGTACCCGGGTTCACTGGTCATCGACTCCCCCCGCTTCTGCTTCGCCTCACCGCCGCGCCGCTCCCCCGCGGCCGCGACGGACTGACCACTCTCGGCCACTCTCCTCCCTCACCGGGCAAACCGCCCGGAAGGACACGGTCCGGCGGCCAACCGGCGCACATCCGCGCGTCCCGCCGCCCGTACCGCCCCGGCGCGGGGCGCCGCCGCGCGCCGAGCCGGGCCGAAGCAGGCCGCCGCGGTCCCGGGCGCGACCGCCGGTCACCGCATAGTCTGGAAAACCGACGGGCGTCCTCCCCCAGACCCCGAACCAGGGAAGCGTCAGGGGCTTCCCCCATACCCGAAGCGCCGCGAACGGCGCATCATGGAGATGGGAAGCACCCGCGAACGCCGCCTCCGGCGGTAGAGCGTCGAGGAGTTGAGGGTGGCTGTGCACGAACCGCCGTCCCGACCGCCCGCGGGCGGAAGGTGGGACCCAGTGCCCGAACGCCGCCGAAGCGGCGGCAAGGAGCTGCGCCTGACCCACGCCGACCGCGACACGGCGGTCGAGACCCTGCGTGAGGCCTACGCCTCCGGACAGCTGGACGAGAACGAGCTCGAAGAGCGACTCGGACTGGCCATCAACGCCAAGTTCCCCTCCGATCTGGAACCCCTGCTGGCCGACCTGGTGTCCTCGCGGCAGGGGGTGCCCGGCCGGAGTGCCAAGGCCCCCGCGGCCGACGACGGACCGCTTTCCGCCGCCGACCGCCTGCTGGCCGCGGCCGGACACTTCTCCGGGTACTTCTCCTTCGTCGGCCCGCTGCTGATGCTGCTGGTGAGCCGGGAGACCAGCCCGTTCGTGCGCCGGCACGTGACCGAGGCGCTGAACTACCAGCTCACCATCGCCGTCGGCGGCATCGTCGCCATGGGGCTCTTCTGGCTCCTCGTTCCCCCGTTCCTGTGGGCCCTGATGCTGGTGGGCTGGATGTTCCTGCCCGCGGTGGCGGGTTTCTTGGCCCTGGTCGGCGGAGAGATGCGCTACCCCTTCACGTGGCGCCCCGTCCGCGACGATCCGCCCCGCGAGGGCTAGGCCGTGCGCTGCGCGGCCCCGTTGCGGCGCTGAGGCGCCCGTCCGTGCGCCGCCGCGCCCGGTGGGCGGCTCCACGGGCCCCGGACGGCAGAAGGCCCCGCCGGCGCTGCCGGCGGGGCCGTGGTGCATACGGCTCGGGGGCGACCCGGCCGGTCACTGCGTGACGCGGCCATTGAGGTCGCTGGCGGCCTGCTTGGCACCGGAGGAGGCGGTGTCCTTGGCCTCCTTGGCGTCGCCCTTGAGCTCGGCGCCGGTTCCCGTCACCTTCTCTTTGGCGTTCCTGGCCTTGGCGGCGAGCTGGTCGCGGGTCTCGCGGACCTGGTCGCGCGCCTGGTCGAGGTTCTCCTGCCACCGGGCGTCCTGAGCGGCCTGGCGCAGCCGCACCACGCCGTAGAGCGCGGCGGCGCCCGCCACGGCCGCTCCGGCGAAGACGAGGCTGCGCGGAACCCCGCGGCGGCCGCGGCGACCCAGGCGCATGCCGCGCTTGGGCTTGGGCGGTTCCACCCTGGTAGCCGCGGTGTTGAGGAGGTCTGCCACGCGGGGCGCGACGGTGTCCTCGACGCGGTGCGCGGCGGTTTCGAGGCGGGGGGCGGTCCATCCGCGTGCCTGGTAGAGGCGCTCGGCGGCAAGCTGCCGAGCCTGGTCGGCATAGGGGCCGAAGCGCTCGGACTGTTCGCGGGTGAGCTGCTGCAAACGGGCCAATGCCGCCTCAGTCTCGAAGCCGCCCTTGTGGCGCTTCAGTGTTCTGGGCACGGTGACCTCCTTTTCCTTCAGTCTCGATGTGCCCCTGCCCGGTAGCAGGCGACCTATGCGCGTGGTCCCGGTTACACCGGTCGCCGACCGGGCCGCCGCAGGGCTGCCACGCGGGCTTTTCGGGCGTTATCCACGCGTTATCACCAACATACTGTGCATTCGCCGAAACGCCGCCGATCCGACACGCGAAGGTCCGAGTCGGCCGGAGTCGGCCGCGGAGACCCTCGGGACACGCGGCTTTCGTCCCCGTCCGCGGACCGTCCCGCGCGTGCCGCTGTGCGGGAACGGGAGCGGGGCGGCTGCGGGTAACGTGGGGCGCGCAAGCGACAACTACGGAAAGGCGCACCCAGGTGTCCGAGGTCAACGGTCAGCCCCGCGCGCGGCTGAACACCACCCAGGGGACGATCGTCGTCAAGCTCTTCGCGGAGCAGGCCCCCGAGACGGTTGAGAACTTCATCGGCCTGGCGGAGGGGACGAAGCAGTGGATCGACCCCACCACGGGCAAGCCCAGCACCGCGCCGCTGTACAACGGCACGATCTTCCACCGGGTCATCGACGGCTTCATGATCCAGGGCGGCGACCCGCTGGGCAACGGCCGCGGCGGCCCCGGCTACAAGTTCAAGGACGAGTTCGACCCCTCGCTGAAGTTCGACCGCCCTTACCTGCTGGCCATGGCCAACGCCGGTCCCAACACCAACGGCTCGCAGTTCTTCATCACGGTGGGCACCCCCGACTGGCTGAACCGCAAGCACACCATCTTCGGCGAGGTCGTCTCGGGCACCGAGATCGTCGACAAGATCTCCAAGGTCGCCACGAACGCCCAGGACCGTCCGCTGGAGGACGTCGCCATCACCTCCGTCGAGATCGAGCGGTCCTAGGCGGCGGCTGCAGCCATGGAATCCTCCCCCGCTGACGGCTCCGGGCCGGGCGCCGCGCACGTACCCACCTGCTACCGGCACCGCGGCCGCGAGACCTATCTGCGGTGCTCCCGGTGCGACCGCCCCATCTGCCCCGACTGCATCCGCGAGGCGCCGGTGGGCCAGCATTGCCCCGAGTGCGTCGCCGAAGGCAACCGCAGCGTGCGGCAGTCGCGCACCGTCTTCGGCGGCCGGGTGATCTCGCGGCCCGTCGTGACCTGGACGCTGCTCGGCCTGATGGGAGCGGGGTTCCTGGCCCAGCTCGCCGATCCGGGCCAGCGGATGACCGTCCTGTTCGCGATGTACGGCCCCGCCGTCGCGGGCAGCGGGGAGTGGTACCGGCTGCTCACCTCGGCGTTCCTGCACGGCGGGGTGACCCATCTGCTGTTCAACGCCCTGGCGCTGTACATCCTCGGCCGGCAGGTCGAGGCGGTGCTGGGGCACGCGCGTTACATCGCGCTGTGGGTCCTCAGCGCCGCCGGCGGGTCGGTGCTGAGCCTGCTGCTGGCGCCGCAGGAATGGTCGGTGGGGGCCTCGGGCGCCATCTTCGGGCTGTTCGGCGCGGTCTTCGTGATCGGCCGCCGGCTGCGGCTGGACATCCGGTTCATCGTCGGCCTGCTGGTGGTGAACCTGCTGATCACGTTCCTGGTGCCCAACATCTCCTGGACCGGGCACATCGGGGGCCTGATCACCGGAGCGCTACTGGCGGCCGGATACGCCTACCTGCCGCTGGGCAGTCGCACGGGCGCGGCCGGGCGGCGCGGGCAGGCGCCGGCCCACTGGCTGGCCACCGCGGGAGTGGCCGTGCTGCTGGTGGGAGCGGGGATCGCGGGCGCCGCGCTGCTGCGGCAGGGAATCCTCCTGCTTGGACCGTAGCGGCCGCGCGCGAGGCGCGCCCGCCCGCCGCGGTGCGGCGCGCCTCGCGCGCGGGACGGCATAGCAGGGCCCCGCGCCGGCGAATCGGCACAGGGTTGTCGCGACATGCGAAAAACCGCTGCCCACAGCCTGTGGATAACCCTGTGGACAGCCGACTGCCCGGTTGTAGCGGTGATAAGCGGCGGTCGGATGAATGGCGGCGGGTCAGCGGCGCGGAGCCGGGGACCGGGGCGCACCGCGCCTCAGTGCCAGCGCGTCCCCAGGACGAGCGCGAGGATGATCCCGCCGAAGCCGATGGCCAGGTTCCAGTTCCCCAGGTCGCTCATGTAGGGGATCATCGTTCCGGCGATGTAGTACACCGCGATCCACAGCACGCCGAGCACCATCAGAGTGACCAGCGTCGGCAGCACCCACCGCGGGCTGACCTTGGGCTTGGCCGCCGACGGCGGAGGCGTGTAAACGGCCTTCTTCTTGCGATCGCTGCGGGACTTGGGCACGGTCGCTGCTCCAAATACGAATCGGCCGGAAACTACGAGACTGGCACTTTCAGTCTACGCCCAATCGAGCGGTTGCGGGACGCCCGCGGCGGCCGCTGCACCGGGCGATGCGCCGGTGGCCTGCGGAAACCCCGCCCCCGGTCGGGATGAGCCGCGTTAATGCCGCCCGCCCCGACCGGGGCCTGCGCCGCTGCGCCGCGGCGCCCCCGCCGAGGTCACTCGCCTCCGGGCGGCCACGGCAGCTCGGTGGGCCAGCCCTCCGGCGGCTGGGTGCCGCCTCCGGGCGGAGGAGTCGTCGGCTGGGTGGTCGGAGTCGTGGGCTGCGGTGCGGGCTCGGCGGCCACCACCACCGTGACGGTGCTGCCCGGATCCACCTCGGTGCCGGCCTCGGGATCCTGGCGGATCACCCGGCCCGGCTCCACCTCGTCGCTGGGCTCCTGCTGGACGCCGGCGCTCAGCCCGGCGTCGCTCAGCGCGCTCTCCGCCTCCTGCTGGGTCATGTTGGACAGGTCGGGAACCGCCACCTGCTCGGGCCCCGAGGAGATGACCAGGTCGATCCGGCTGCCGGGATCGGCGGACTGGCCGCCGGGCGGACTGGTGCGGATCACCTGCCCTTCGGGATAGGACGACGACGCCTCCTCACTGGTGTCGCCGACCTCGAACCCGGCGTCCTGGAGCATCTGCGCCGCCGTGTCGCGGTCCTGCCCGACGACGTTGGGGATCTCCTGCGACCCCGGACCGCTGGAGATCAGCAGCGTGATCTCGCTGCCGGGACTGCGCTCCTGGCCGGCCGGCGGCTCGGTGCCGATCGCGTCGCCCTCCGGTACGTCGTCGCTGTTCTCCTCATCGACGCTGACGTTGGTGAACCCCCGCTGCTCCAGTTCCTGCTCGGCCTCCTCCTGGGACATCCCCTGGACTTCGGGGATCGTCAGGCTCTCCGCTGGGGGCTGGTTGAACAGCCACACGGCGAAGCCCAGCGCCGCCACCACCGCGACCGCGAGCAGGATCCACAGCGCCGTGCGCCGCCCGCTGCCCCGGCGGTCGTCGTCGTAGTAGTCGTCGTAGTCGTCGTCGCGGCGCTCCTCCACCGGAGGCAGCGACGTCGTCGCCCCCGCCGGCGCCATCGCCATCGTGCTCGCCTCGGTGGGCATGCCCTGGAGCCCGCGCTGGATGTCCTGGCGCATCTCCTCGGCGCTCTGGTACCGCTGGTCGCGGTCCTTGGTCATGGCGCGCAGCGTCACCTGCTCGACCCAGGCCGGGACCTCCGGGTCGACCTGAGAGGGCGGCACCGGCTCCTCGCGCACATGCTGGTAGGCGATGGAGACCGGGGAGTCGCCCGTGAACGGCGGCCGACCGGTGAGCAGCTCGTAGAGCACGCACCCGGTGGAGTAGATGTCGCTGCGGGCGTCGACGCGCTCGCCGCGCGCCTGCTCCGGCGAGAGGTACTGGGCGGTGCCGATGACCTGGGAGGTCTGGGTCATCGTCGCCTGGTTGTCGTTCATCGCGCGGGCGATGCCGAAGTCCATCACCTTGACCTCGGCCTGGCGCGTCAGCATGACGTTGGCCGGCTTGATGTCGCGGTGCACGATGCCGTTCTGGTGGCTGTACTCCAGCGCGCGCAGGATGCCGTCGGTGACCTCGGCGCAGCGCTCGGGGAGCAGCCGCCGGTCGTCGTCGAGCAGCTCCTTGAGAGTGCGCCCGTCGACGTACTCCATGATGATGAACGGGATCGCCAGCCCGTCGACCATGTCCTCGCCGGTGTCGTAGACGGCGATGATCGAGGGGTGGTTCAGTGACGCCGCCGACTGCGCCTCGCGCCGGAACCGGGTCTGGAACGTGTGGTCGCGGGCCAGATCGTGGCGAAGCGTCTTGACGGCCACCATCCGGTCCAGCCGCAGATCACGGGCGCGGTAGACCTCTGCCATGCCGCCCCGCCCGATGACTTGGTCGAGCTCGTAGCGGCCGCCGAGTAGCCGTGGCTGAGACATGTCGTGAACTGTTCCTCGTAATCTACGCGGCGCGCAAGGGCTCCGCGTCGCCTGGCGAGTGTCGGGTCATCGCGTGTTGCCGGTCAGCCTTCCCCCGCGCCTGCCGTGGAGCCGCCGCCTGCGGTACCACCGGTGTCGGTGCCCCCGCCCCCGGTTTCGGAGCCGCCGTCGTCGTCCCCTCCCCCGGGCGGTGTCTCGCCGCCGTCGGGCGCCTCGGTCTCGGACCCTCCCGTGCCGCCGGTGGGCTCGGTGGTCGAACCGCCGTCGCCGCCGCCGCCCGGCGGCGGGGCCGACGTGGCCGGCTGGGTCGGCTGCGGCTGGTAGTCGGTCTCCTCGTCGGGCGGCGTGTAGTCCTCGGTGCCGGAGTCCTCCTCATAGGTCTCCTGCTCCGTCACCGTCGGCTGCGGTTCGGGCGAACTGCTCTGCGATTGGTTCGGCTCCAGGTTGCCTACCTTGTTCCCCTCCGAGCCGGGCTCGCCGCCCATGCTCCACAGGCGTCCGGCCCAGACGACCCCGAGCACCAGGAGCGCCGTGGCCGCGACCGCGGCCAGCACCAGGGGGACGCTCACGCGGCGCCGGGGGGAAGCGGAGTCAACACTATCGGAGCCGCGCGCACCGTCCGCCGGAGGCATCGCGCCCCCGGCCACCGGGGTGAACTGGTCGGGGGTGTGGGAGGCGGCGGCGCCGGCGACCATCGTGTGGGCCGGGTCGGGCAGGTCCATTGCCGTGGTCGCGCCGGCTCCCAGGTCGCTGCGCAGCGCCTGGGTCGCCGCAGCCACCTCGCCGGCCGACTGCGGGCGGGCATCGGGCGACTTCTCCAGCAGCCGCATGACGAGCGCGGCGGCCTGCGGCGGTACGGAATCGGGCAGCGGCGGCGGTGGCTCCCGGGTGTGGGCCAGCGCCAGCGCCAGCGGGGTGTCGGAGGTGAAGGGCGGCTGGCCGGCCAGGCATTCGTAGGCCACCACGCCCAGCGCGTAGATGTCGGAGGCGTGGGTGGCCGGGCGGCCCGACGCCTGCTCCGGAGAGATGTACTGGGCGGTGCCCATCACCATGCCGGTCTGGGTGAGGGTCACCGACTCGTTTCCGCGCGCGATGCCGAAGTCGGTCAGCTTCACCGTGCCGTTCTCGGTGACCAGCAGGTTGCCCGGCTTGATGTCGCGGTGGACGACGCCGCGCGCGTGGGCCGCCGCCAGCGCGGCCGCGGCCTGGCCGACGATGTCCAGCGTGACGCTGGACTCCAGGCCGTCGTTGCGCCGCAGGATCGACGACAGCGGCTCGCCCGGCACGAGCTCCATGATCAGGAACGCGTGGCCGTCCTGCTCGCCGTAGTCGTAGACCTGGGCGATACCCGGGTGCGACAGGCCCGCGGTGATGCGGCCCTCCGTGCGGAACCGCTCGCGCGAGGTGGGCTCGGCCATCTGCGCGGGATGCAGCAGCTTGACCGCGACCTCGCGGTTGAGCAGGGTGTCCTCGGCGCGCCAGACGGTGCCCATGCCGCCGGAGCCGATCTGCTCCTGGAGCCGGTAGCGCCCGCTGAGCACCGTGCCCGCCAGGGAACCTGGGCCGGGGGAGCCCGCGTCGTTCTCGCTCACTCGTTGATCACAGCCTCCATCATCTCCTTCGCGATCGGAGCGGCGAGGGTGCCGCCGCTCTGGCCGCCGTGTTCGACGACCACCGCGACGGCGACCTGCGGGTCCTCGGCCGGTGCGAAGGAGATGAACCAGTTGTGTGTGGGACCGCTCGCGGTCTCGGCGGTGCCGGTCTTGCCGGCGACGTGGATACCGGGGATGGCGCCGGCGGGGCCCGAGGCCTCATCGCCCTCGGTGACGCCGATCATCATCTGGGTCAGATCCTCAGCGGTGCTGGAACTGATCGCGTTGGAATAGACCTCGGGCTGGGCGGCCTTGACCTCCTCCAGGTTCGAGTTCTGCACCGAGTCGACCAGGTAGGGCTTCATGACGTCGCCGTCGTTGGCCACGCCGGCGGCGACCATGGCCATCTGCAGGGGCGTCGCCTCGACATTGGCCTGGCCGATTCCGCTCCGGCCCAGGATATTGGGATCGGTCTCCAGGGGAGACGAACTTTCCACGACCGGTAGCGGGATCTCCATCGGGCCCTGGTTGAAGCCGAACGCCTCGGCCTGCTCGTGCATCTTCTGGCCGCCGAGTTCGATCGCCCAGTTGGCCATCGAGGTGTTGCAGGAGATCTCGATCGAGTGCGCCAGCGAGTCGGGGGCCCCGTTGTTGCACGGCCCGCCCCAGGCGTTGGGCAGCGGCGCGCCCAGGTCCAGAGTCGCCGGGGCCTCCTGCGTGGACTCCGGCGTGGCGCCGTTCTCCAGCGCGGCGGCGGCGGTGACGACCTTGAACGTCGACCCGGGCGGGTAGACCTGCTGCAGGCCGCGGTTGAGCAGCGGCTGCTGCTCGCTGGCCTCCAGTTCGGTCCAGTTCTTGGCCGCGGCGTCGGTCTCGGTGACGCTGGCGACGCTGTTGGGGTCGTAGGTGGGGTGGGAGTAGGAGGCCAGCACGGCGCCGGTCTCGGGGTCGAGGGCCACGGCCGCGCCGTTCTTGCCCAGCGACTGGAACCCGTCCATGGCGGCCTGCTGCGCGCCCGAGTCCAGCGTCAGGTAGACGTCGGCCCCCTTGGGTTCCTCGCCGGTGAGCATGTCGCGGAAGTTGTTCACCGCCAGCAGCTCGTTGGAGCCGTCCAGGAACGAGTTCTCGGCCCGCTCGATTCCGGTGGCCGAGCCCGCGCGGAACGCGCCCACCACCGGCGCGTACATGGAGCCGTTCTCGTAGTGGCGCTGGAACTGCTCGCTGTCGCCGCCCACGGGCTCGGAGTAGGCGACCTCCTCGCTGCCCACCAGGATCGAGCCGCGGTGCTGGGTGAGGCTCTCGATGAACTGGCGGCGGTTGTAGGGGTGCTCGCGCAGCGTCTCGGCCTGGAACGTCTGGATCCAGGACACGTTGAGCAGCAGCACCCCGAAGAGCGCCATGGTGAACAGCGCGAGGCGTCGGATGGGCTTGTTCATCGTGAAATCACCTGGGTCGCGCCTTCGTCCTGAATGGCCTGGGGGGCGGGCTTGCGTGCGTTGTTGCTCATCCGCATCAGCAGGGCGAGCATGATCCAGCTCGACAGCAGCGCCGAACCGCCCTTGGCGACGAAGGGGATGGTCGCACCGGTCATCGGGATCACCCGGGTGACCCCGCCGATGACGACGAACGTCTGGAACGCGATCAGGAACGAGATCCCCGATGCGAACATCTTGATGAAGAGCTCCTTGGAGGCCAGCGCGATGCGCATGCCGCGCTCGACCAGCAGGGCCATCGACAGCAGCATGACCATGATCCCGGCCAGCCCCAGCTCCTCACCGAAGGCCGCGAAGATGAAGTCGTTCTGCACCTCCGGCACGTAGCCGGGCTTGCCGCCGCCCAGGCCGGTTCCCGTCATGCCGCCCTCGGCCAGCGCGAACAGGCCCTGGACGAGCTGCTGGCTGTTACCGAGGGTGTTGCAGAACGAGTCGGGGTTGGCCATCGCCTCGTCGGTGCAGTACACGTCGGGGCGGAAGGCCTCAAGCCAGGTGACCATGCGCACCCGGAAGTGCGGGACGAACGGGTAGATCGCCGCGCAGGCGCCGAAGAACGCGGTGAGGCCGATGACCAGCCAGTTGGCGCGGTGCGTGGCGACGTAGATCATCGCCAGGAAGGTGCCGAACAGCATCAGCGAGGTGCCGAGGTCGTTCATCAGGATGACCAGCACGATGATGCAGAAGCCCCACATGACCGCCATTGGCGCGGTGTCGCGCGCCCGGGGCAGGTCGAGCACCTTCACGGGGCCCACCTTGATCTGCCGCGAGGCCAGCGCCATCACGTCGCGCTTGCTGACCATGTAGCCCGCCAGGAAGATCACCAGGGCGATCTTGGCGAACTCCGAGGGCTGCAACGTGGTGACGCCCAGGTTGATCCACTGCCGCGCGCCGTTGACCGTCATGCCCAGGCCCGGGATCGCGGGCAGGAGCAGCAGCACCACCGCGCTCAGCGCCATGATGTAGGGGTAGCGCTGCAGCGTGCGGGGCTCCTTGAGGAAGTAGACGACGGCGGCGAACACGGCCATGCTGGCCGCGGTGAGGATCAGCTGGTCCAGCGCGCTGCCCCGGGAGGTGTCGCCGGTTGCCTCGAACAGCCGCCACAGCATGGCGATGCCCAGGCCGTTGAGCAGGGTGGCCAGCGGCAGCAGCAGCGGATCCGACCACGGTGCGAAGAACCGGATGAACAAGTGCGCCAGCAGCGCCAGCCCGCCGAAGAGCACGCCGTAGACGAACAGGCTGGCCGGCATCTCGCCGTTGCGCGTGAGACCGGCCTCGACCATGGCGAACAGCGTGAGCGCGACCGCGAACACCGTCATGACGAGTTCGGCGTTGCGCCGCTTGACCGGCGGCAGCTGCGTGGGTGCCTCTGTCGTCACCTCACTCCCCCTCCGTCGGATTGGCGAGGGCGCCGCCGACCGTGTTCTGCGCCGCCCCGCCGTCCTGGTCCCGGCTCCGCTGGGACTCCTGGCCGCTCTGCCCCTGCTCCTGCTGGCCCGACTGGTCGGACTGACCGGTCTGGTCGGCGCCGAGTCCGCAGGACTCGGGGTCGGCGGCGCAGGCGTCGGCCGTCTCGCGCAGGTCGGCGAGCCGGCCCTCGGCGTCGCCGCGGCTGTCGAGGGGGATGGTGGAGTTGACGGCGTTGCGCTGGGTCTGCGGCAGGCCGTCGAGGGGGATGTCGGTGTTCTGGATCTGCTCGGCCAGGTCGTAGCCGGCGATGTCGGTGTCGAGGCCCTGGTAGAGGGCGACCGTGGAGCCGTCTTCGGAAGGGCCGATGAAGTACTGGTTGCTCAGGTACTGCGAGCCGAAGTAGAAGCCCGCCGCGGCCACAGCTGCGGCGATCACCAGGAAGGTGACCACCATCGGCCACCAGCGGCGGGTGCGGGGCGGGTCCTCGGGTTCGGGTTCGGCGGCCGCGCGCACGTCGTCGAAGGCGGGGATGCGGTCCATCTCGGCGGTGTCGCCGGAGGAGCGGCTCAGTCCCTGGGCGCGGCCGGCGGGGGTGTCGGGGGTCATCACCGGCTCGCGGCGCTGGTCGGCGGCGCCGACGATCGCGGGCTGCTGGGTGGGGCCTTCGGGGTCGGTCGCGGTGTCGATGACGTCGGCGACGACGGCCGTGATGTTGTCGGGGCCGCCGCTGCGGTTGGCGAGGTCGATGAGCCGGCGCGCGGCGGCGTCGGGGTGCGGCTCGGCCTCCAGGGTCTGGCGGATGGTGTCGGGGCTGACCACCCCGGAAAGCCCGTCCGAGCACAGCAGGTAGCGATCGCCCACCCGCGCCTCGCTGACCGAGACGTCGGGGTCGACCTGGCTGCGGCCGTCGAGCGCGCGCAGCAGCAGGGACCGCTGGGGGTGGGTGGCGACCTCCTCCTCGGTGATCTTGCCTTCGTCGACGAGGGTCTGCACGAGCGTGTGGTCGTGGGTGATCTGCCCGAACTCCTCGCCCCGCAGCAGGTAGGCGCGGGAATCACCGACGTGGATCATGGCGACTCGCGCCCCCGACCAGAGCATGGCCGTTAGGGTGGTGCCCATGTTCTCCAGGCGGGGTTCGTCCTTCACCCGCTGGGCGAGCATCGAGTTCGCGTTCTCGACGGCCTGCTGCAGGGAGCTGACCATCTCCTCGGTCGTGGGCACGTCCTCGTCCAGCGCACTGAGAGTCGAGACGGCGATGGCGCTGGCGATCTCGCCGCCGGCATGACCGCCCATTCCGTCGGCGACCGCGAGGAGGTACGGGCCGGCGTAGGCGGAGTCTTCGTTGCCTTCGCGGAGGCATCCTACGTCGGAGTACGCCGCGTATCGGAGAGCGATTGTCATTTGCGCAGTTCCAGGACGGTTTTGCCGATGCGGATGGGTTGTCCGACCGAAATGGGCTGGGGGCGGGTCAGCCGCTGCTGACCGAGGTAGGTGCCGTTCGTCGATCCGAGGTCCTCGACGACCCAGCGCCCCTCGTCGGAGAAGATGCGGGCGTGCCGACCGGATGCGTAGTCGTCGTTGATGACGAGTGTGGCGTCGTTGGCCCGGCCGATGACGATCGGCTGCGAGGTCAGGTTCAGCGAGGTGCCGGCGAGCGGCCCCTTGGTGACGACCAGGGAGCGCGGCTCGTTGCGGCGCCCGCGGGGAGCGCGCGCGGGCCGCGCGGGCGCGGAGGTCCGGCGCTCCTCGCTGCGCTTGCTGCGCTTGGACTTGCTCTTGGCGGGGCCGAGAAGGTCGGTGCGGATCACGCCGACCGCCATGATCACGAACAGCCACAGCACGCAGAGGAACGCGATCCTGATCAGCATGAGGGTCAAGTCGGACATTGAACTGCTCTTCAGCCCCTGTCGTGCTCCGGCGAGGTGGCGATCATCGGAGCCGCCACCGCGTCTACTCGGCGTCGGACCCTAGGCGATCGTGGCGGAAAAGCCGAACGAACTCAATGGAGGGAACCATGGAGGGAGCCTAGGAGGCGTCGCCGGTCATTCGGCCGCTGCCGGCCCTGCGGCTGCGGCACCTTATGGGTGGGTGGTGGGTGGAGGCTCTTCCCCGTCTGCTGTGACGCGGCGAGAGCGCGTTTGGTTGCGGGAGGTTCGCGCCGGGGGGAGCCCGAAGCGCCGGGTCTTTAGTCGCGGCGGAAGGTCATGGTGGTGCGGCCCAGGCTGATCCGGCTGCCGTCCACCAGGCGCGCGCGCTTGACCTGCTGGCCGTTGACGAAGGTGCCGTTGGTCGAGCCGAGGTCGACGAGGACCGCCTCGTCGTCCTCCACCCTGATCTCGGCATGGTGGCGCGATACGCCGTTGTCCACCAGCCGCAGGTGGCAGTCGGTGCCCCGGCCCAGCAGGGTCACCTGCGTGTTCAGTACGAAGGACTGCTGCATGCCCTGGCTCGCGGCCGAGCCCTCGGCGGTGGCTCCTCCCGGCGAGATCAGCAGGCGCGGGTACCCCTGGGCGTCGGCGGCGTTGCGGGGCTGATCGCTGACGGGCTGCCGGATCTCGCCGCTTTCGACAGTGGAGCCGCGGATCACCCCGGAGCGGATGCGGAACCGGCCGATCTGCAGGTCGGCCTCGGCCTTGAAATGGACGCGCACGGGACCGACGAAGGAGTATCCCTGCTCCGTCGCGTAATCGCGCGCGAGCTTGGCCAGTTCCTGGCCGATGGTGTCGGCCAGGGCGTCCATCTGTTCGGCGTCCTCGCCGGAGAGCTCCACGACGAAGTCGTTCGGCACCAGGGTGCGGCCCTGGGCGACGATGGCGGCGCGCTCGTCCATCTCCCGCTGGACGGCGCTGGCGATCTCGACCGGTTCGAGTTTCGACTTGAAGGCCCGAGCGAAGGTGCCTTCGATCATGCCTCCAAGCCTGCGCTCGAAGCGTTGGAGCACTCCCACGAGGTACCTCCCTTACTCCACTCCGGATGTACTGACGATCGTAACCGGGTAATCGCCCCCTTCGACTCACGCGTGTTTCTCCGCGAGCCCGCGGGGTGCTTCGACGCGCCGTCTTCCCTCCGGCCCGCTCCCTCGCTTGTCGGTCCAGACGGCGCCGCGCCCCGCACACCCGCTCAGGCTCCGGCGCCGATCCAGCCGGGCGGGGTGCCGCCGCCTTCCGGAGTGGAGCCCCGCGGTGGAGGAGATAAGCGTGCACGGACCACCCGATGTCCGTGCTAATCTGGTGTCTGTCGCCGGGCGGAGGCGCACCGAACCCCCCAGGTCGGAGCCGGCCCCGGCAAATCAACCGTATATGTGTGCAATCATATACGTGTCACTCGGGCGGGTGGCGGAACGGTAGACGCGCACGGTTCAGGTCCGTGTGTCCGAAAGGATGTGAGGGTTCAAATCCCTCCTCGCCCACACAGGGGATACCTCGGGAGGCGCCTCCCGGTTTCCCAGCGGATCGACGACGGGCCCCGCCGCTTGCGGCGGGGCCCGTTTCGTTGTTGCGGGCCGGGCCGGCAGCTCCGCCTCGGGCCGGCCGGTCGGCAGCCGCCCCGCCCGCGCCGGCGCCGCGGCCTTCGTGCGAGACTGCCCGCGTGAGCCTGAGTGAGCGACTGCACACCGCCGGACGGCCGCTGGTCGAGGAACAGCTCGCCCACCCCACGGTCGCGGGCATCGCGTCCGGGGACCTGGACGAGCGCGTCTTCGCGTCCTGGCTGGAACAGGACTACCTCTACCTGCGCGACTACGTCCGCGTCTTCGCCCGGTTGGCCTGGCAGGCCCCGTCCGCGCACCTGGAGTCGCTGGTCGACCTCGCCCACTCCACGCTGCACGAGGAGCTCCGGCTGCACCGGTCCCTCTCGGCGGAGTTCGGCGCCGACCTGGACGGGGCGGTCAAGGGCCCGGTATGCGAGGCGTACACGTCGTGGCTGCTGGAGGCCGCGGCGGACTACGGCGAGGGCCTCGCGGCCGTCTACCCCTGCATGTGGGGCTACTCCTCGCTCGGCGCCGAACTCGCCCGCGGACCGCAGCCGGCCGATCCGCGCTTCCGGCGCTGGATCGAGACCTACTCCGACCCCGGGTTCGCCGACCTGACGCGGCACGTGGCGCGGATGCTGGACGAGACCCCGGTCGACCCCGACCGGGCGCTGGACCTCTTCCTCCGGGGCATGCGCTACGAGGTCGACTTCTGGACGGTGCCCGGGTAGGCACGCGTCCGACCGGATCAGGGGGCCAGCACGGCTCCCAGGTCCTCGTAGCGCTTCAGTTCGCAGCCGTCGGCCCGGGTGAGCTCGGCGTCGATCTCGGTGTCGCCGACATGGCCCGTCACGCGGGCGACCTGCGGGCCGCCGTAGATGAACGTGCACGGGGTGTCGGCGGGCACCGGCTCGAACGCCTCGGCGCCGCCGGCCTCGGCGAGGTCGGCGCACGCGGCTTCGGGCGCGGGATGGTCTCCGCCCGCGGGGTCGCAGGTGAGCCGCCAGTGCCGCGGTTCGGTCGGGGAGGGGCTGGGCACGGGGGAGGGATCGGCGGCGCCGCTGGGCTCGCCGGATCCGGTGGTGGAGACGCGGATGGTGAGTTCGGTCTCGGCGGGCCGGGCGCCGGTGCCGGAGGAGGCCGAGGCGGCCGTGCCGTCCGGAGAGGGCTCCGGCGGCGTGCGGACCTCGTCTTGGCCGCAGCCCGCCGCGGCCGTGGCGAGGGCGAACAGGGCGGCGGCCACCGGCGCGGCCGCTGTGATCGGCGTGCGCATACCCTGTTCGACGTGGTGGGGCGCGCGGCGGTTCCCTCGGCGACGCCCGCATCACGCACAGTCGCCGCCCGCGGGGCGTGCACCCCGTGCCGGTCCGAATAAGCGGGTTTGCGGGGAGGCAGAGGACCCCGCGGCGCCGCACGAGGAGAATCGAGGAGCATCCGGTGTTCGCTGAGAGTGTGCCCGTGGTCGAGGTCGGGTCGGTGCCTCCCGACGGCTACCTGCTCGACGTCCGCGAGGACGACGAGTGGGCGGCGGGCCACGCGCCCGAGGCAGTGCACATCCCGCTGAGCCGGCTGGCCGAGCGGGCCGGGGAGATCCCCCGCGACCAGCAGGTCTACGTGGTCTGCCGGGTCGGCGGGCGCTCCGCGCAGGCGGTGCAGGCGCTCAACGACGCCGGCTGGCAGGCCGCCAACGTCGCAGGCGGGATGCAGGCTTGGGCGCTGTCGGGGCGCGAACTGGTCAGCGAGACCGAAGACGAGCCGCGCGTGGCCTGACCTGGACGGCCGCCTCCGCGCGGGCGGGCGGGCCCGGCCTTGCCCGATGGCCGGATGTCTGCTTTTGGGGAAAGGCGAGCCGCGCGGGCGCTTGCGGGTGGCACTATGTCGAGGTGGCCCCCGATCACTTCGCCCCCAGCGCCGACGCCGTCCTGGCGTACGCCGCCGACGCGATCGTGGCCGTGGACACCGATCTGCGGGTCGTGCTGTGGAACCCGGCCGCCGAGCGCATGTTCGGCTGGACCTTCGCCGAGGTCGCCGGCCGCCCCCTGCCGATCGTGCCCGACGAGCTGATGGCCGAGCACCACGCCATCCTGGAGCGCGTGCGTGCGGGCGGGCCGCTCTCCATTGTCAGCCGCCGGCTGCGCCGCGACGGCACCGTCGTCGACGTCCGCATCGACACCAGCTCCCTGTGGGACGAGCAGGGCCGGCTCACCGGCTGGCTCGGCGTCTTCCACACCTACGAGGAGATCGGTGCGGTCCAGAGCCATATGACCGAGCGGGCGCGGCTGGTGCGCCGGCTCACCGACGTGGTCGCCGACATCAACGCCGACCTCGACCTCGACGCCGTGCTGGACCGCATCGCCCACAGCCTGACGGAGCTCACCGGGGCCGACGCCGGCGGTTTCGCCCTGATCGAGGACGACCAGCTGCGGCTGGTGAGTCTGACCCAGCTGTCGGACCACCTGCGCGGCTACCAGGCGCCGCTGGAGTCCAGCCTGTTCGGCGAGCTGCTGCGCAGCGGCAAGACGGTGCTGCTGGCCACCGACGACACCCGCAGCCTGGACGATCTCATCTGGGCCGACCTCGACGGCCTGCACACCATCGCGCTGGGCGTGTCCAACGTCCAGGGCAGGCCCTACGGGGCGCTCTACGCGCTCTACAGCAGACGCAAGGTGGGCCACGTCGAGCTGGAGCTGCTGGAGCTGCTGGCGGCCCACGCGGGGGTCGCGCTCGGCAACGCCATGGCCTACCGCGAGATCGTGCGCCAGCGTGCCCACGAGCACGCCGTCGTCGACTCCAGCGCCGACGGCATCGCGGTGCTGGGGGCCAGCGGCCTGGTGCGCAAGTGGAACCGCTCGGCCGCGGAGCTGACCGGTTACGCCATGGCCGACGCCGTGGGCCGGCATCCGCCGTTCCCGCTGCCGGCCCGCCAGGGCGAGAACATCAGGCACCGCCTGGACAACGGCCGCTGGCTGGAGATCCTCATCACCGACATCCCCGAGACCGGCGAGCGGGTGGTGGACTTCCGCGACATCACCGAGGCCAAGGCGCTGGAGGAGGAGAAGGACCTCTTCCTGGCCACGGCCGGCCACGAGCTGCGCACCCCGATCACGGTCGTGCAGGGCTTCGCCAGCACGCTGGTGCGGCGCTGGGAGCAGCTCGACGACGACGCGCGCCGCAGCGCCGTCGACACCATCGCCGAGCGCTCGGGCACGCTCGCCCAGCTTGTCGAGAATCTGCTGCTGGGATCCGACGCCCGCGAGGCCGAACTGAAGACGGGCAACCACCCCTTCGACCTGGAGCGGCTGCTGCACGACAGCGCGACGGCGTTCCAGCCGTTCTCCGACCGGCACACGCTGGAGCTGGAGGTCCCGGCGCACCTGCCCTTCGCCCTGGGCGATCCCACCGCCACCGACGTCGTCATCGGCCAGCTACTGGAGAACGCGTTCAAGTACTCCCCGGAGGGCGGGCGCATCGTCGTGCGTGCCGCCGCCGAAGGGCCGTACGTGGCGGTGTGCGTCGAGGACGAGGGGATCGGCATCCAACCGGGCGACGAGGAGCGCATCTTCGGGCGGTTCGTGCAGGGCGAGGCGGGCGACCGCCGCCGGTTCGGCGGAATCGGGCTGGGCCTGTACATCGCCCGACGGCTGGCCCGCGCGCAGGGCGGCGAGGTCACGGCCCACCCGCGGGAGTCCACGGGGACCCGGATGAGATTCACGTTACATTCCGCGCCGGCACCCGAGCCGGGCAAGCCCGAGATCCCGGACCAGTAGCCGATTCCGCCGCCGACGAAGCCGGCCCGCACGTCCGCTTGGCTGCGCTGCGGGGGAGACGGGTGCCGATGAGGTGTTTCCGGGGTGGACGAACGGGGCATTTCGGCCCTGGCAGAGTCGCATTGCCGAGGCTTTGCCGCGAACCGACCAAGTGAATACGGACGAATAACGAGGTCGGGGCGTGGGCGGCAGGCTCGTGCTCCCGCCGGTTGCTGAGCAAAGCCGGACGCGCGGGATGGAGCGCGCCGAGGAACGGGAGAAGTACGTGTCACGAGTTGTACTGCTGCCGCACGCAGCGTCGAGTGTGACGAGCGCGCGCCGGCGGCTCTGCTCTGATCTGCGTGCCTGCGGTGTTGGCCCCGCCAAGGTCGACGACGCCGCCATCGTCCTGAGCGAACTGCTGAGCAACGCGCTGCGCCACGCCGCTCCGCTGCCCGAGCCCTTCCCGCCCGGATGCGTGCAGGTCGCCTGGGAGGTCGAGAACCCCTCGGCGGCCGGCGGCCGGGACGGATGGCTGGAGGTCGCGGTGCGCGACGGCGGAGCCCAGACCCTGCCGAGACTGGCGCGCCCGTCGCTGTCGGCCCTGGGCGGGCGCGGCCTGGGCATCGTGGAGCACATCGCGGCCAAGTGGGGAACCGAGGTCGACGACCGGGTGACCACGGTGTGGGCGGTCCTGGAGACCGCCGTTGCGGAGCCGCCGGAGCGCGGTGTGCCGGCGTCGCACCGGTCTTACGACCAGGCGTCCGGCGGGCGGATCCCGGTGGCGCCGCCGCAGCAGGCGGCCCGGACCTGAACCGCCCGCCCGCCGCCGAGCGGGCGGTTCGCGGAACACGCGGTGATCCGCGCGGTGCCTGATGTAGATTCTCGCTGGGGCTGAGCGCGGCGGCCTGCGCCGGTCGGAGACGCGACCGCGCGGGGCCTGCGGTCCGGATTTCGGACATTCGTGGCCGCAGCAAAGGGAAGTTCCGAAACGCGGTCGCCGATGTGGCCACCACTCCCCGTGGGCGCTACAGTCTCGACTGTGGAGTTGAAGATCTCGAGTCAGTCTCAGGGCGATTGCGCCGTTGTCGCTGTGCGCGGAGAGATTGACCTCTATACGGCACCGCAGCTGCAGAGCGGGCTCGTCAACGCGCTGGAGGACGGTGCGCGGCGCCTGATGGTCGACATGTCGCAGGTGGAGTTCTGCGACTCGACGGGGATGAGCGTCCTGCTGTCGGCCATGAAGCGCGCCCGCACCAAGGAGGGCGACCTCGCGCTCGTGGCGCCCAAGCCCGGGGTCCGCAAGGTCCTGGAGGTCACCGGGCTCGACGCGGTCTTCACCATCGAGGACTCCACCGACGCGCTGCCCAGAACTGCCGAATCGAGCCCGATGGGTTAAGCCGTGTTCAAGAACGGCGGGGGTGCGGCTTTCAGGAACCCTCCGGGTACCACCTGGGGTGGCCACCATCGAGGTTGCGGCAATGGGGCTGGGTTGCGCGCAGCGCCGCGCGCCCACCCGTCAGCCCACCGCCACCCGGACGAGACGCTGCGCGTCACGGGCTCGATTCAATGCCGCTGAGCGCACGGCACCCTTTTGCGCCGGAGGCCCGCCACTGATGGTGCGGCCCCATCTGGCGGGTACCGCGTGCGCTCGGCGGCAGGCAGGCACGTGACGCGAAGCGTCTCCGATGGGGTGGTGGCGGGCTGACGGGCGGCCGCGCACCTGCCCGGCGGAGTCTCCGAGAGCCGTCTGGCCGTCTGCACCCGCATTCCGAACCGGGTGCGCGAAACGCGGAGAGTGCCGTTCTGTTCACCGACGGTAGCGGTTACTCTCGCACTGTGGTGACTACCTTGACTACGTATCTGGTCGTACTCGCGGTGCTCGCAGGCCTCGGCGGCCTCGCCCTGGGCGTCTACGCCCTGATGCGCGTGCGCTCCGCCGCGGACGACTGCCGGGAGCTGGTCGAACGGCTGCTGCCTGAGGGAAGCGGGCTGGACACGCGGGCCGTGCGCGATGTCGCCGTCGTGCGCTACGACGCCTTGGAGGAGATGTCCGGGGCGCGCTCGTTCTCGCTGGCCCTGCTCAACGCCGCGGGCGACGGCGTCGTGGTGACCTCGATCAACGGGCGCACCGAGTCCCGCACCTACGCCAAGGAGATCGAGCAGGGCCGTGCCGAGGAGGCGCTGTCCCCCGAGGAGTACCGGGCCGTCAGGGCCGCGCGCCTCGGCCGGGGCCCGGGCAGCGTCCCCGGCGGCGACCCCGCCGCCAGGGCGGCACCGCGCGCCGACGAGGGCGGGTCCCGCCGCAGGCGCGACCACGCCGCGCCGCCGCGGAAGGACCCGGCGCCGGAGCGGGATGCCGGTGCGGCGCCCGACGCCCCGGCCGAATCCGGCAGGGCGGGCAAGGAGCGGGCCCCCGCGGCGACCGGTCCGGACCCTGATACGCCGGCCGTCCGCTCGCTGGGAGCCGCCCCGTCCGGGGCCCCCGCCAGCGGCACGTCGGGCGCCGCCGACTGACCGGCCGGGGCGCACCGCGGCCGGCAGGCGCGGTGCGCCCCGGCCGGCCGGCAGGCCGTTCGACCGGGATCGCGCCCTGGGACGCAGCGCGCTTCGCCCTGGCAGCGGGGCATGCGGCCCGGTCGGCGGCTGCGCCGGCCGGGCCACGCCATGCGCAGCACTCACGGGTATAACCTGCAGAATATGCGTTACGCCTACCTCGGCCCCGAAGGGACCTTCACCGAGGCCGCGCTCCGCGCGCTCAAGCCCGAGGCGCCGGAGGCGGCCCGCGTCCCCTACATCGGGGTCGACGCCGTGTTCGCCGCCATCCGCCGCGGCGACGTCGACGGCGGCACGGTGCCGCTGGAGAACTCCGTCGAAGGCGGGGTCACCGCCACGATCGCCGAGCTGATCAACGGCGATCCGCTGCTGATCGCCGCCGAGGCCGCCCTGCCCGTTGAGTTCACCCTGTTCGGACGCGAGGGCGCGACGATCGCCGACGTCAAGCGGATCGCCACCCACCCGCACGCGCTGGCGCAGTGTCGCGGCTGGCTGGCGCGCCATCTGCCCGACGCCGAGGTGTTCACGGTCTCCTCCACCGCCGCCGCGGCCCAGGGCGTCGCCGACCCCGGCAGCGCCTACGACGCCGCCATCTGCGCGCGTATCGCCGGGGAGCGCAACGGGCTGCACGCGCTGGCCGAAGGCGTGGGCGACCGCGCCGACGCCGCCACGCGCTTCGTCCACCTGGTCCGGCCGCAGCCGCTGCCCGAGCCCACCGGCACCGACCGCACATCGCTGGTGGCCTTCCTCTCCGACGACCACCCGGGCGCGCTGGTCGAGCTGCTCAACCAGTTCGCGGTGCGGGGCGTCAACCTCACCCGGCTGGAGTCGCGGCCCACGGGCGACGGCCTGGGCCGGTACTGCTTCTGCCTCGACGCCGACGGCCACGTCGCCGACCCCGCTGTCGGCGAGGCGCTGATGGGGCTGCGCCGGCTGTGCAAGGAGGTCCGGTTCCTCGGCAGCTACCCGCGGGCCGAGGCCGACACCGAACTGACCCCGTTCATGCCGACGCGCGGCACCACCAGCGCCGACTTCTACGAGGCCCAGGAGTGGCTGGCCCGCATCCGCGCGGGCCGCATCGACTGACCCCGGCCGCGGCCGGGGCGCCGCTCAGCCCGTCGGCTCCGGGGCTGCCGACGGGGGCTGCCGGTCCAGCACTCTGGCGAGCTGCCCGCGCAGCGCCATCTCCAGGGCCGCGTCCTCCGGGCAGAGATAAGGCAGCTGGTCCAGGGCTGCCAGCACCTCCGCCGCCGTCATGGCGCCCAGTGCCTTCATCGGCCACGGCTGGGGCATGCTCCCGCTCCTTCCCGCTTCACGCGGCGCGCCCCCCGCGCGCCGCATCCGGTACACGGCCGAGGGCGGCGGTTATGACGCCGCTTTTCGCCGCCGATCCGCAGGCCACGGAGCAGGCGGGCGGGGTCGGCCCCTGTGGAAACCGGTGTGTGGGCCGGTGCGATCGCCGGTAGCCTGCAGACGTGATCGACCTTCGCGCTCTCAGAGAATCCCCCGACCGCCTGCGCGCCTCGCAGCGGGCCCGCGGCGAGGACGAAACCGTCGTCGACCGCCTGCTCGACCTCGACTCGCGGCGCCGCGCCGCGCTCACCCGCTTCGAGGGGCTGCGCGCCGAGCAGAAGAACGCGGGCAAGGCGGTCTCCTCGGCGGCGCCCGAGGAGCGGGAGTCGCTGCTGGCCAGGGCCAAGGAGCTGGCGGCCGACGTCAAGCAGGCCGACGCCGAGGCCGGCGAGCTCGGCGCCGAGGTCGACCGGCTGCTGCGCGAGATCCCCAACATCGTCGACGACGACACCCCGCAGGGAGGTGTCGACGACTTCCGGGTGCTGGAGCACGTCGGCACCCCGGCCGAGTTCGACTTCACCCCGCGCGACCACCTGGAACTGGGCGAGCTGCTCGGCGCCGTCGACACCGAGCGCGGGGCCAAGGTCTCGGGTGCGCGCTTCTACTTCCTCACCGGTGTCGGCGCCCTGCTGGAGCTGGGGCTGCTGAACATGGCCATGCAGCAGGCGGTGGCCAACGGGTTCACCCCGATGGTTCCGCCGGTGCTGGTCCGGCCCGAGACCATGGAGGGCACCGGGTTCCTCGGCGCCCACGCCGACGAGGTCTACCGCCTGGAGGCCGACGACCTCTACCTGGTCGGCACCTCGGAGGTGCCGCTGGCCGGGTTCCACGCCGACGAGATCCTCGCCGTCGACGCCCTGCCCACGCGCTACGTGGGGTGGTCGTCGTGCTTCCGCAGGGAGGCCGGCTCCTACGGCAAGGACACCCGCGGCATCATCCGGGTGCACCAGTTCAACAAGGTCGAGATGTTCGTCTACACCCATCCCGACGAGGCCCGCCGGGAGCACGAGCGGCTGCTGGCCTGGGAGCGCGAGATGCTCGACAAGCTGGAGGTGCCCTACCGGGTGGTCGACATCGCAGGCGGCGACCTCGGCAGCAGCGCCGCGCGCAAGTTCGACTGCGAGGCCTGGCTGCCCACCCAGGGCCGCTACCGGGAGCTGACCTCGACCTCCAACTGCACCGACTTCCAGGCGCGGCGGCTGAACATCCGCTTCCGCGACGACACCGGCAAACCGCGCCACGCCGCCACGCTGAACGGCACGCTGGCCACCACCCGCTGGATCGTGGCGATCCTGGAGAACCACCAGCGCGCCGACGGCTCCGTGGTCGTGCCGGAGGCGCTGCGCCCGTTCGTCGGCGGCCGCGAGGTGCTCGAACCCCTCAAGCGCTGAAGCGCGGCGGCACCGCCGCCGAGCCTCAGTCGCGCGGCGCGGCGGGCAGCTCCGGCGCCGAGCAGTCGTGCCGCTGGGCGGAGGCTTCGGCGAAGTGCCGCAGGTCCGCGTACTCGCTCGGGGTGAGCGGTGCCGACCGCAGGTCGCGCCCGCTGTCCTCGGCGGGCCGCGCGGCAAAGACCGCGTCGCCCAGGGCGCCGCCGCAGGCGGCCGAGCCCCACACCGCGTAGGCGCTCGTGCCGGAGGGCCGCTCCCAGTCTCCGTAGCGCTCGTCGCCTTCGCCGCGCACGAAGGGGCCGTAGTAGGCCCGCAGCTGCAAGGAGTCTCCGAGCGCGCAGAACTCCACCGGCGCGGTGCGGGCCGGGGTCTCGCGCACCGTCGGATGCGACGCCACGCCCTTGCAGGTGCCGTCGGCGCGCTCGGCGTCCACGGGGTCGGCGGCGCCAGGGGATGCGAGTTGGCCGATGCTTCCCCCGGGATCGCCGGCGCATCCGGTGTGCCGGGCGGCCCGTTCCGCGATGGCGGCGGCGAGGCGGGCGACCCCGCGCCGCACGGATGCGTCGCCGCTGTCGGTGTCACCGCGTTCGACGGTCACCAGGACGCCGGCGCCCGTGCGGCGGTCCCAGTTCGGGCAGTCGAGCAGGACGGTGGCGCCGAGCTCCTGCTCGTCCGCGGCGACCAGGAAGCCCGACCAGCCCCCGGTCAGCGGGATCGGCAGCCGCGTGCCGTGCCGGTGGAACGTGTAGGCGTCGAACGCCGAACCGCTGCCGCTCGCCGTCTCGATCCGCATCTGCAGATCGTTCGCCCGGCAGGCCACCGGCAGGCCGTCCGGTTCGCTCACGCCCGCCGAGACGTCGTAGGCGTTGCTGGTGAGTTCGAGATCGCCGCCGCCGAACCCGCCTGCGGTCGTGCCGGTCAGCGCCAGCACAGCGTCCACCGGAAGCATCCCGTTGCAGGCCTCGGCCAGCCGGTCGCCGGGCGTCTGCTCCTTGATCCAGGCGTAGCCCCCGTAGCCGCCTCCAAGCAGTGCCGCCGCGGCCGCGGCCGCCACGGCACGCCTGGCCCACACGTTCACGTCGTTCCAGCCCACGCCGCCTTAACACCACCCGTCTCGACACCGGCGAAGCGCCACAGCTTAGCGGTCGGTCGGTATCGTCCGGAAAGCCGGGGCGGCGGTGGGAGTCGGGCAGAGCAGGAAGCCGGCCTCCCCGGCCGTGCGGGCTGCGCCTCCGTCGGGCCGGACGCGCAGCGGCGCCGGAAGGCGGGGCTCGGTCGAGCGAGCGGGGCCGCGCCGGGCCCGGCGGACCCCGCCGCCCGCCGCTTTCCAGGAACCCACCGGGTACCACCTGGGGCGGCCGCCATCGGGGTTGCGGCAATGGGCGCGGTTCGCGTAGCGCGATCCGCCCGCCCGTCAGCCCGCCACCACCCCAACGGAGACGCTGCGCGTCACCTGCTTGCCTGCTGCCGAGCGCACGCTGAACTCATCGGGCGGAGCCGTGCCACCGGTGGCGGGCCTTTGAGGCAACGGTGCACCTCCGCTCGGCGGCAAGCCGGCCCCGAATACGTACGTGGCGCGTCTGCGCCTCCATTAGGGGCGGTGGCGGGTGACGGGTGGGATTCGCGCATCACCCCCCATTGCCGCAACCTCTGTGCCTGTGGTGCCCGGATTCTCAACCAGGATGCAGCCGCGTGCGGGTCTGCCGGCCGCAGGCGCGCGGCCGCCTACAGGTAGGGGCCCGAGCGGGAGCCGCCCCGCTCGCCCTCGGCCTGAGCGGACATGCCGGCGGGCAGTGCCTTGCGCATGTTCTCCAGCTGGGCACGGGCCGCCATCTGCTGGGCGAACAGGGTCGTCTGGATGCCGTGGAACAGCCCTTCCAGCCAGCCGACGAGCTGGGCCTGGGCGATGCGCAGCTCGGCCTCGCTGGGGGCGTCGCCCTCCGTGAAGGGCAGCGTCAGCCGCTCCAGCTCCTCCACCAGCTCCGGGGCGAGGCCGTCCTCCAGCTCCTTTATCGAGTTGGTGTGGATCTCGCGCAGCCGCGCCCGGCTCGCCTCGTCCAGCGGGGCGGCCTTCACCTCGTCGAGCAGCTGGCGGATCATGCTGCCGATCCGCATCACCTTGGCCGGCTGCTCGACCATCTCGCTCAGCGGTCGCTGCTCGGACTGCTCTTCGCCGTCGTCGGCCGTGACCGAGTCGCCGCCTGCTCCGGCGGCGCCCATGACCAGTACGTGCGGCTGCTTGTCCTCGTCGTATCGGTCGCTCATGAATCCCTCATCCAGCGGAGGTCCGTCAGGTGGTCGTCAACGGGTGAGCACGATCTTGCCGACGTGCGCACTCGATTCCATGATGCTGTGTGCCTCGGCGGCGCGCGCCAGGGGCAGGGTCTGGTCGACGACGGCCCGGATCGAGCCGTCGGCCACCAGCGGCCACACGTACTCGGCCACGCCCGAAACGATCGCCGCCTTCTCGGTCAGCGGGCGCGAACGCAGCGTCGTGGCCTGCACGGACAGCCGCTTGACGAGCATGCGGCCGAGGTCGAGCTCGGCGGAGCGCCCGCCCATCAGCCCGATGATCGCAAGCCGCCCGCCGACGTTCAGCGAGCGAACGTTGTCGGCCAGGTAGGAGCCGCCCATGATGTCGAGGATGACGTCGGCCCCTGCGCCGCCGGTCTCCTCCTTCACCCGGTCCGGGAAGTGCTCCTCGCGGTAGTTGATGCCGACGTCGGCGCCCAGCTCGCGGCACTTGGCGAGCTTCTCCGCGCTGCCGGCGGTGGTGAGGACCCGCGCGCCGCGCGCGTGCGCCAGCTGGATGGCGAACGTACCGATGCCGCTGCCGCCGCCGTGCACCAGGAAGGTCTCGCCGGGCTGCAGCCCGGCGGTCATGAACACGTTGGACCAAACCGTGCACGCCGCCTCGGGCAGGGCGGCCGCCGCGGTGAGGTCCAGGCCCTCGGGCACGGGCAGCAGCTGGCTGACGGGCACGGCCACGCGCTCGGCGTAGCCGCCGCCGCTGAGCAGGGCGCAGACGGGGTCGCCCACCGACCAGCCGGAGTCCTGCGTGCCCGGGCCCAGCTCCAGGATCCGCCCGGAGCACTCCAGGCCGGGATATTCCGGGGCGCCGGCGGGCGGGGGGTAGTTGCCCTGGCGCTGGCTGACGTCGGCGCGGTTGACGGCGGTCGCGGCGACGTCGACGATGACCTCGCCCTCGGCGGGCGTGGGGTCGGGGACCTCTGTCCAGGCCAGGACGTCGGCCGGGCCGGGTTCGGTGATCAGGATCGCGTGCATGACGCAACGCTACCCAGGCGGCGGCCGTCCGCGCTTCCCGCATCGGCCGGCTGTGGACACCGCGGGCCGAGTGGGTGCGGGGTGTCCGGTTTTGGCTGCGGTTCGTATCTTTGTTGGCGGAGGAGAGAATGGTCGTGAGTCCGGGTCCGGGCCGCCGATCCCCATGGTGCGGCCAGGCGGCAGCGATCGGACATCGCGCACCCGAGCAAGCGTCTTGAGGAGAACCGCGTTGGCACACCGAGAGCACGACGGTTCCGACCATGCCGGAATGCGTGCGTGGGACGGCGACCACGGCCAGGGCGCCGACGGACCGGGCGAGGCGCCCGCCGATCGCGGCCCGGACGAGCAGTGGTTCGGCGAGCCCTCCCCGCCCCCTCCCCCCTACGCCATCGACGAGGGCGCGGTCCCGCCGCCGCCCTATGCCATAGGAGGCGCGGGCCCGTTCGAGGGCGACCGCCCAGGGCCTCAGCAGCACACCGGGCAGCCTCCCGGCGAGCCAGGAGGAGCCGGTGCTCCCCAGGGGCCGCCTCCCGGACCCCAGCACCCGCCTGCGCCGGATCCCCACCGCCCGGCGCCCGGCGCCCCCGGGTGGCAGCAGCCCGGGCAGGAGGGCGGCCCCTACCAGCAGCCCGCTCCCGAGCACCACCCGTCCGGGCCCTACCCCGGCCAGGCGGGGCATGCGCCCCAGCCGCCGTACCAGCAGGATCCGCAGGGGTACCCGTCCGGGCCGTACCCGGCGCCCGGCGGCGCGGGGCAGCAGCCTTCGCCGCCCGGATACCCGGCGCAGGGATACGGCCAGCCGCCGCCCGCCGCCGATCCGCAGGCGCCGCCGGCGGCCTACAACGGGCAGCCGCTCGGGCCGGCGCCCGCCTATCCCGCCGACGGCCCCGGCGCCGATTCCCCGCCTCCGCCCGGCTGGAACCCGCCGGCCCCACCCGACCCCGGCTACGCGCAGGAAGCCCCCGGAGACCCCGGCCCCGTCGGCGAGCCCTACGAGGGCGGGCACCCCGGCGCCGGATACGCCGACAGCGCCCCCGAGCCCGGCGAGGGCCCGGCACCCCAGGCGCCCGCGCCGGGCGAGGCGGGCGCCGCCGGACCCCCGGCGCGCGAGCCGTCCGCACCGGTCTGGACCAACGGGACCGGCCCCGCGCCCGCCACCGGCGCGTTCGCGCAGTGGGCTCCGCCCGAGCGGGCGCCGAGCCCCACCGCGGACGGGCGTCCCGGCGGGCTCCCGCGCCCGGGCGAGGCGACGGAGGTTTTCCGGCCCTACCAGGAGCCGGACCCGCCGTCCGCGGGCGGTCAGGCGTCCGAAGCGCCGCAGCAGGCGGACCCGGCCGCCGGACCGCAGTGGACCTCTGCCGAGCCCGTCGCGCCGAGTGGACCGGGCGGGGAGCCGCCGCCTCCCGGCGCGCCCGAAGGCGCGCCCCGGGGCGAGGAGATCCCCGATCCCGAGCAGCTGCCGCCGCTGCCGCCCAACGCCGCCGGCTCCGCCGGTGCGCCCGGCCCCGCCGAGGCCCCGCCCGCGCCCGGAGCACCGCAGGGCCACCCGGGCGCTCCCGGCTCCGGCGGTTACCGGCCGCCGCAGCAGGAGGGCGCCGCGCCGCCCGATGCGTGGGGACCGCAGTACCCCGGCGGTCCGGCGCAGCCTCCGCCCGGGGAGTGGCGGCCGGAATCGGCGCCGTCGGGCCCGCAGCCCTGGAACGCCGCACCGCCTGCCGCTCCCGGACCGGCCCAGCAGTGGCCGGGGACCGGCCCGCAGCCGGCCGGCGGCCACCCGCCCGGCTACGGCCGGCCCTACGACCAGCCCTACGACCCGTATCGGCAGCCCGGCCCGGACCCCTCCGGCGCGCCCAACGCCTACCATCCGGGGCCGGGGGCCGCGCCGGGGCCGCCGGGCGCTCCGCAGTCGGGCTTCCAGTACCACGCCCACTTCGCCGAGGGCGTGCAGCCGGGACAGCAGTACCCCGGGCAGCCGGGCCAGCCCGGCCACCCCGAGACCGCCGAGGACCTGCGTGCGGAGAACCTGGTCAGCGACAAGCGGCCGGGGCCGAGCAAGGGCTGGCGCAAGATGCTGCACTCGGCCACGTTCGGCCTGGTCGACGTGGGGGAGTCGGCGGCCGAGCAGCGCCGCCGGGAACTGACCGAGCGTGCGCGCACACAGGTCGGCGGCGGCCACCACCGGGTCGCGGTGCTGAGCCTGAAGGGCGGCGTGGGCAAGACCACCACCACGGTCGCGCTCGGCTCGATGCTCGCCTCGCTGCGCGGCGACCGGGTGCTGGCGGTCGACGCCAACCCCGACCGCGGAACCCTGTCGGACAAGGTGCGGCTGGAGACCGCGGCCACCATCCGCGACCTGCTCAACGAGCGGGAGTCCATCTCCCGCTACGCCGACATCCGCGCCTTCACCTCCCAGGCCAACAGCCGGCTGGAGATCCTCGCCTCCGACCGCGACCCCGCCGTCTCGGAGGCTTTCAGCGAGGACGACTACCGCAAGGTGTCCTGGCTGCTGGAGCACTATTACTCCATCTGCCTGACCGACTGCGGCACCGGGCTGCTGCACTCGGCCATGCGCGGCGTCCTCGGCCTGGCCGACCAGGTGGTGCTGGTCAGCTCGGCGTCGGTCGACGGCGCGCGCAGCGCCAGCGCCACCCTGGACTGGCTGGAGGCCCACCAGTACGGCCCGCTGGTGCGCGGCGCGGTCGTGGTGCTGTCGATGGTGCGCACCGGCAAGAGCAGCGTGGACCTGGACCGGCTGGAGCAGCACTTCGCGAGCCGGTGCCGCGCTGTGGTGCGCGTGCCCTGGGACGCCCACCTGGAGGAGGGCGCCGAGGTCGACCTCGACCGCCTGGCACCGGCCACCCGTGACGCCTACCTGCAGCTGGCCGCCACCGTGGGCGAAGCGTTCGCCTGGCCCCGGTGACCCGTCCGGGCGGGGCGCCGCCCGGACGGTGCGGACGAACGAAGCCCCTCCCCGGATCCGTGCGCAGCGGATCGGGGAGGGGCTTCACTAATGCGGAGGGTGTGGGATTTGAACCCACGAGATCCCGCTAAGGATCTTGTGCTTTTCAAGAGCACTGCACTCGGCCACTATGCGAACCCTCCAGAAGGCGGCCACACAGGCCGCCCACAGCATAGCGCAGACATCCGGGCGGGTTTCAGAACTGATCCGACCCGGTCACCTGCCCGATCGGGAACGCATGCCGACTGGCTGCGCAGATCGTCTCCAGGGCGTGGATCGGCATGTCGTCGGTGCTGATGCTCACCCGCAGCACCTGCGGCGAAACCATCCGCATCGACGTGACCGACCAGCGCGGACGCCAACCGCCCGGCGTCGATGCGATCTCAGCGGACGATGACGCGCCCGATGGGCTCGGACTCGTCTCCGCCTTCTCCTCAGCGATGGGGTCCGTCCGCCTCCGTTCCCGAGAGTGCACGACATGGACCGAACTCCGGACCTGATCTCCAGTAATCACTCCCGCCGGGCCATCCGTCCGGCCCAGCCGCAAGGGGTGCACATGCTCCTACGATCCTTGTCTCGAAGCGACCGAGAACCGCTCGCGCCGCCTCGGCGCGGACGAAACCGTTACCGCCGCCTTCGCCGGGCTGCTCGTGTTCGGGGCTATGTGCGGCCTGCTCCTCACATGCCAAGCCGACGGCCCGAGCCCAGCGCTGGTGACGATGGCCTGGACGGTCTCCGCCAGGCTCTTCGCGGTCCGGCAGGCTTCTGGCCGTCCGGCCCGACCTGGCGCACACCCCCGGCGACCTCCTGGCGGGGGTGGCGTGGGAGCAGTGGGAAGCCGCGCTGCGCGTTCACTCCTTGGGGGCGATCAGGGTGTCGTCCAGGTAGCACCAGGCCCAGTCCTGGTCGGCCTCGGCGGCGGTGACGAGGGGGTGCCTGGCGTCGGCGGCGTGGGCCGAGGCGTGGCGTCGGGGGGAGGAGTCGCAGCAGCCGACGTGGCCGCAGTCGAGGCAGATGCGCAGGTGGACCCAGTCGCGTTCGCCCAGTTGCAGGCAGTCGGCGCACCCGGCGGTGCCGGGCAGGACCGTGCGGATCCCGGAGGTGTGCGGGCAGGGCGCCTGGGGATCGGCCGCGAACTCGACGGGGGTGTGCGGGTCGGGGTAGTCGCCGGGCGCCGGCACGGGAAGGCCCAGTTCGTCCAGCAGCGCACGGGTGAGGTGGGCGGCGGCGGCGCGGGAGGTGTCGACGATGCGGCGGGCGCCCGAGGGGGCGAGCACATCGGGTTCGGCGGCGTCCACGGGACGCACGACGATCGGCACGCCGGGTGCGAGCCCGCCGATGACCGAGGCGATGCGCGCGCTGTCCTCGCCGGTGTTCTCCGGGATGACCACGGCGCGGGCGGTGAAGAGTCCCGCCTCCTCCAGGACGTTGCGGTGCAGCGGGTCGCCGCGGACCACGGTGTTGCCCTCGGACTCGGCCGCCGCCGCGAGGTCGGGGCCCAGCGTGGTCACGGTGACGGGGACCCCGCGGGCCCGCACCGCGGCTGCGACCTCGGCCGCCACCGGCCCCCAGCCCGAGATCAGCACCGGCGCATCGGGCTCGGACCCGTCGCCCGGCTCCGGGGCCGCCCCGCCCCCGGCGGGGCGCCGCCGGGGGCCCGCCCACCGGCCGAGGCGGTCGCCGAGGGCGGCCAGCGCCGGTGTCAGGGTCATCAGCAGCACCGTCACCGCGATGAGGATCTGCTCGCCCTCGGCGCCCAGCCCGGCCGGCGTGAGTCCGGCATCGGCGCCCGAGCGCTGCAGCACGAAGGAGAACTCCCCGATCTGGGCCAGCAGCAGGCCGCCCGCCAGCGCCGTCGATGCGCCCGTACCGAGCGCGGACAGCGCGACGGCGCCGGTGGCCGCCTTGAGGACGACGACCGCCGCCGCCAGCAGCAGTACCAGCCACCACACCTCCAGCAGCGCGCTCAGATCCAGCAGCATGCCGATGGAGACGAAGAACGTCGCGCTGAAGAGGATCTGCAGCGGCAGCACCTCGCCCAGGGCGTGCGCGCTGTGCCGCGACTCGCTGACCACCAGCCCGGCGAGGAACGCGCCCAGCGCGACGCTGACGCCTGCCAGCGAGGTCAGGTAGGCGGTTCCCAGCCCGATGGCGACCACGGTCAGCAGGAAGACCTCGGGCGAGCACGTCCGCGCCACGCGCTCCAGCAGCGGCGGCATGACCTTGCGGGCGACGACCAGGACCGCGGCCAGCATCGCGGCGGCGGTGCCGAGCGCCTCGGCGATCCCCAGGGGCCCGTCGCCCGAGCCGCCCAGCAGCGGGATCAGCAGCACCATCAGCACCACGGCCAGGTCCTGGAAGATCAGCGTGGCGAGGCCGGCCTGCCCGAGCGGGGAGGTGGTGCGCCCGGCCGCGGCCAGCACCTTCAGCACGATGGCGGTGGACGACAGGGCGACCAGGAAGCCGGTGAACACGCCGGTCTGCCAGTCGGCTCCGAACGCGACGACCAGCGCCGCGGTCGCCGCGGTCGTCAGCAGCACCTGCAGCCCGCCGCCCAGCAGGATGTGCCGCTTGATCGCGGCCAGGCGCTCCAGGGAGAACTCGATGCCGATGGTGAACAGCAGGAGGATGACGCCGATCTCGGCGGCGGCCTCGACGGTCGAGGTGTTGCCGACCAGGCCCAGCTGGTGGGGGCCGATCAGCACGCCGGCCAGGAGGAACCCGACGATGGGCACCACGCGCAGGCGTGCGCTCAGGTAGCCGATCACGGCGGCCGCGCACAGCAGCAGCACGACGGGGGTGAGGAAGGCGGGCGTCTCCTCGGCGGCCAACAGCATGGCGGCGGTCCCTTCGTGCGCTGCTCACATGGCCCGATCGGGCGTGGCCAGAATAAGCGCCGACCGTGCGCGGGGCGAGTGCCGACGGGCGCGGGGCGGGCGCCGAGCGGGAGGGCCGGTCTCTGTCGCGTGCGGGGGTTACCGGCGAGTAATATCTGGGCCATGGCAACCATGGACGCAGAGACCGCCGAATTCGTGAAATCCGGATTCCTGGGAGCGGTCCCCTTCGCCCGGACGCTGGGCGTGCAGTTCCTCGAGATCGACTACGGCCGCGCCGTCATGCGGCTGCCCGACAGCGCCGACCACCACAACCACGTCGGCGGGCCGCACGCCGGAGCGATGTTCACCCTCGGGGAGTCGGCCTCGGGCGCGATCATCATCGGCACCTTCGGCGACCGGCTCGACCGGTCCGTGCCGCTGGCCGTCAAGGCCGACATCCGCTACCACAAGCTCGCGATGGGCGACCTCACCGCCGAGGCGCGGCTGTCGCGGTCCCGCGCGGAGATCCTGGCCGAGCTCGACGCGGGCGGGCGCCCGGAGTTCGACGTGGACGTCGAACTGCGCACCGACGACGGCACCGTCACCGGCTCCATGAGCGTCACCTGGACCCTCAAGCCGAGCAAGGCGGACGATCCGGAAAACGGCTGAATCCGCGCCGGCAGCGCGCGGGCGAGCACACCGCCGTGTCGGTCCCCGGCGGCCCGGGAATGTCGTAGCCGGTGGGTACGGTTACCACGCCGGCAATCCAGTCGGCGGATCCGCGAGCCGTCAGGGGGCGCACCATGGCCGGACCCGATCCCTCAGCCGTGCCCGCCCGTGCGGGCAGCGCGCCGCCCGCACGCGCGGCGCGGATCCCCGCCCGCGGCCTGCCCCGCGTCCGGCGGCCCGGCCGGCCCGCGTACACGGAGGTGGCTGCACCGTGAGATTCCGAGCCGAACGCGATTCGTTCGCCGACGCCGTCACCTGGACGGCCCGCGCCCTGCCCGCCCGCCCGTCCCTGCCGGTGCTCGCCGGCATGCGGCTGGAGGCGCTGCCCGGTTCCTCCGCGCTGCGGCTGTCCAGCTTCGACTACGAGGTCTCGGCGCGAGCCGAGGTCGAGGTCGGCGTCGAGGATCCCGGGGCCGTGCTGGTCTCCGGCCGACTGCTCGCCGAGATCGTGCGCAACCTCCCCGACGCCCCCGTCGACGTCCACGCCGACGGCGCCCGGGTGCTGGTCACCTGCGGCAGCGCGCGCTTCACCCTGCTCACGCTGCCGATCGAGGACTATCCGGCGCTGCCCGACATGCCCGACGTCAGCGGCTCGCTCAGCGCCGACTCCTTCGCCGGCGCGGTGCGCCAGGTCAGCCCCGCCGCCAGCCGCGACGACACCCTGCCCATGCTCACCGGGGTCAACCTCGCCTTCTCCGGCGACTCGCTGACCCTGGCCGCCACCGACCGCTACCGCATCGCGGTGCGCGAGCTGTGGTGGAAGCCGCAGGCCGCGGAGCTGGAAGCGGCGGCCCTGGTGCCCGCCCGCACGCTGCACGACATCGCCCGCTCCCTGGCGGGCGGCACCAACGTCGACGTCGCGCTGTCGCCGGCCGCGGCCGGCGGGGCCTCGGGCGAGGGGATGATCGGGTTCGAGAACAACGGGCGGCGCACCACCACGCGTCTCATCGACAGCGACTTCATCAAGTACCGGTCGCGGTTCCCCGAGGAGTCGGCGTCGCGTGCGAAGGTCGCCACGGCTCCCCTGATGGAGGCCGTCAAGCGCGTCGCGCTGGTGGCCGACCGCAACACCCCGCTGCGCCTGTCGTTCAGCGAGCGCGAGGTCGTGCTGGAGGCCGGCTCGGGCGACGACGCCCAGGCCGCCGAGGCGCTCGACGTCGAGTTCAGCGGCGAGCCCATCCGGGTGGCGTTCACACCCGACTACTTCCTCGACGGCCTCGCCGCGGTGCACACCGAGACCGCACACATCGACTTCACGCTGGCCACCAAGCCCGTCGTCATCTCCGACGTCCCCGGCGACGACGACCGCCCGCCGGAGTTCCGCTACCTGGTCATGCCGCTGCGGGTGTCCTGAGCCCCGCTCGGCGCGGGGCCGTGCGCGTGCCCGGAGAACCGCTCAGTCGGGGCAGCCCTCCATGTTCTCGATGTCGTGGTTGAGGTCCAGGGGGACGAACTCGTAGTGCCGGGTGCGGTACTTCAGCAGTTTGTGGCTCATCGGCACGGCCCACCCCTGCAGCATGGGGTGGCGCCGAGCGAGCAGCAGCGATGCGCGCTTGGCCTCGTCGCCTTCGAGCGGGCGCACCTCGCCGCGGACGGCGCCGCCCCGCGGCCGCCCGCTGAAGGTGCAGGGGCGCAGGTCGGCGGCCGCGTTGCGGGCCAGCCGCTTGGCCTTACCCGATTCCTCCCAGGTGCGGAACAGGACGCGGCCGTCCTCGACCACCACGCTGACCGGTGTGCCCTGCGGACTGACGCCGTCGTCGCGGTAGGTGAGAAGCAGGGCGGTCTTGTAGCGCTGGAAAGGCCGGAGAAGCGTGGCTGCGGTCATCTGAGGCGACTCCCGTCGGACAGCGGAGCGTGCGACTCCAACTCTTCCCAAAAGAGTGGCCCATGTCACCCCCTGCGGCTCCGCGGCTTTGCGCGCGCGGAGCGAAGCGAACGGCGCCGCCGCCGAACCCCATTCCGCGGTTCTCGCCGCACTTGTCCGCCCGGACCGGATCAGCGCCCGTTCCCGCCCGATCGGCGGGACCCCGGACGTGAATGGGACGCGGTTTTCGCGGTTGCCGTGCGGCCCGCAAGTGAACGGGAAGCCGCGGTAACCTGACCGCCGGCCAATCGGGAGCAGAAGAAAAAAGCCGCGGCCACCAGGTTTATCCACAAGCGATTTGGGCCGCTCGGCAAAACCCGATGGGTTTTCCCGAGTTACCCACAGAGTTATCCACAAGGCGCCGACATTGGCGGAAGCATGTGGATGGGAACGGCTGTGCCCGCTTACTCCCTTTCGGACAGAGCCGAGTTGCCGCCCTGGCTGACCGGAGTACCGATGCCGAGTTGGGCGCGGCGCCCCCGCGCATAACCCGCGCGGTAACCGGCGCGGTGGTGGGTGCGTTCGGGACGCGTCGGCTTGAGCTGAGGGAACCGGCGCTGGAAGTCCTCGCGCACCCGGTCGACGTCGGTGCGCAGCACGACCTCGGCCCCGCGGGAGGACGCGGCCTGCTCGCCGGACTCCGTGCCCGCCTCCTCCCGGCCGTTCTCGGGCTCCTCGCTCAGCCTGGCGCGGAACTCCTTGATCCGCTCGGCCACGGCGTAGCCGTAGGCGCGCACGAAGGACCGGTAGAAGCGGCTGCGCTCGGTGGCCAGCGTGGAGCGGTCGTAGTTGCGCAGCTCGCGCAGGTTCGCGATGTGCTCGCGCGCGGTGAACCGCGCCGAGGCCTCCATCTGCATGGTGATCGACGGCAGCAGCACGCGCAACGCATCCAGCGCGCTCGCGGTGCCGACGATGATGAGCGTGCGCTCGGTGTTGGCGGAGGTGTTGCCGCGCACCGCCGACTGGCAGCCGTAGGCGGCCGCGATCCCGGCCAGCGCCTTGACCCGCGCCTTGCCGTGCCCGCCGACACCCGAGACCGGGAAGTCCAGCCGGGTGACCGATTCGGGCAGCTCGCCGCGTTCGGCGCGCGCCTCGGCCTCGGCGATGGCGTGCCGGGTCATCAGCTCGGCGGCCTTGGCGGTGAACGCCTGGCTCTCGGCATCGGTGACCGCGGGATCCTCAGCCATCCGGAGGAGCCCGCGGACCCGCTCGATCATCTTCTGACGAGCTTCAGTCGACATAGAGCGCTTGGTCGTTCCCCGTGGTGTGTTCTGCCATGGACCGGTGCAACAAGCGGATCAGGCCGACTTGTTCCCCGCGACCATGCCGATGATGCCGAGAATGACCCAGATCACCGCGGCAGCGGCCAATCCGGAGAACACCGCGCCGAAGAAGCCCCCGGCGAAGAGGGAGGTGACGGCGATGCCCAGTCCGGCCAGCGCGGCCGGGCCGGCGGCGAAGCGCCACGGGTACTGGCCCGCCCAGCGGCGCGCGCGCCGGTCGCCCTTGCCGCCGAGCAGCGCGACGCCGCCGCCGACCAGCGCGAAGAAGAAGATCGCGGTGCCGACCGGCCCGGCGATGGTGACAGCGGGCAGCGCCGTGAGGAAGGACAGGCCCCCGGCCACCACGCCCGCCCCCGTCGCGATACCGGTGGGCCACATCAGTGTCGCCGCGTGCACGGGCATGAGAGAGTTTCCGCGCTCCAGCGTCATGTCAGCTCCTTTGTTCCGGCTGGTCGAAGCCTGGCGTCCAGCCTGTCTCTGCCAAGGATGCCCGCCCGGTGGCGGAACCGCATCAGGGGCACACCCCTGACTTACCCCTGACCGGGCACTCCGGCACTTCTCACCCCGGCGCCGCGGGCGTTGCGCGCCGCCGGGACGGCTTCTGCCCGGATGAACGAGCGGTACCCGGCGGAAGTGCCCGGGGTCCCCGCCCGCACCCGCCCGCGCCTATGCGTTCGGCGGTCCCTCGGCGGGCAGGGAGGACGCCGCGGCCAGCCACGACGGCGGGACCGCGCGCATGCCGTCGGCGCCGGGCGCGCCGACCCGGTCGGTGACGAGCACGGTCTCGGTGCGCACACCGTCCGCGGACTCCCCGCCGGCCGGCTCCGCGGTGAACGCGCCGGAGTGCGCGCGCACCACCTCGACGCCGGGCACCGGGTCGGGCGCCGGGGCGTCGGCCGCGACCAGCAGCCGGATCCGGGGGAACCACAGGTGCAGGCCGGCGTCGCCCAGCCCGGTCGGCAGCGCGTCGGCGGTCACGCCCCCGGCCGCGAGTCCGGCCAGGTCGTCGCGCAGCCGTTCCAGCGGTCCCGCGCCGTCTTCGGCCAGCACCGCGGAGGCGTCGACGTGCACCGCGATGCGGCGGCCGAGGGCCTCGCGCAGCAGTGGCCAGGTCCGGCCAAACGCCGGCAGCAGCGGCAGCTTGGGGACCTCGCCGACACCGACCCAGCGCACCTCGTCGCTCTCCCAGTTGGCCGCCTCCAGCCTGCCGCCCACCGCGGTGCGCGCCAGCACGGTGTCGTAGCGCCAGACCGTGTGCTCCTGGCGGTGCAGGCCGATCAGCTCGATCTTGCCGGGATCGCCGGCCACCTCCTCGCTGAACTCCCGCAGCGCCGCCTGCACCGGGGTCTCGTCGCTGTTGCGCGCTCCGCCGGGCACGCCCCAGGTGCCGCCCTGATGACTCCACACCGCGCGGTGCTGCATCAGCACCCGGCCGCCGCTGCCGCCGCGCGGTCCGGGCGCGCGCAGCAGCAGGCCGGCGCTGCCGAACCGGCCCCAGCGGCGCGAACCGTCGGGAAGCGTGACCCAGCCGTCGCCGTCGCTCATCCCACCTCCGTTGTCTGCCCCGGATCTCGGGGAGGCCTCAACCCCTTCCACCTTGCCCACTGCGGCCGACTCCGGCCAGTGCAGACCCACACCGGGCTCCGCCCGGCCGCTAGGATTTGCGCGCGATGAGCAGGACGGCAAGGGCCACGGCCTCGGTGACACGGCTCCCCCTCTACACCCTCGACCTGGCGAGGCGGTACTGGGCGCCGCTGCTGTGCGTGTATGTGATCGGCACGTTCCTGCACGACATGATGATGCGCGGCGTCGTGCGGCTGTCGGCGATCGACCAGAACGTGGGCCTGATCGGCATGACCCTGGTCGTGCTCACCCAGCTCACCGTCACCATCGTGATGTTCCACATGCTCCGGCCCGGCCTGCCGGCGGTGGACCGCGAACTCGCCGCCAAGGGTTCAGGGGTCTCCGAGCGCGAGCGGCGCTGGGTCGACGCCGTCGCTATGGCGATCCTGCCCTTCCTCATCTTCTACAACGCCTGGGGCCGCTTCGCCGAGGAGTTCCGCCAGTACAACATCGAGCTGATCAACCAGCGGGGACTCGAAGGCTTCGTGGAGGTCAACGAGATCAACGCCCTCGGTCTTCCGCTGGCCATCGCGCTGGTCTCGTTCCTGGTGCGGGTGCTGTGCGAGCGGTTCTACACGCGCACCGACAGCAAGATCCTCGGAATCCTCACCGCCCTGTTCGAGGCCAACTGGATGTTCTTCGGCCTCTTCTCGATCATGCAGGTCTACGGCAACATCAAGACCTGGTTGGGCCAGCGCCAGGCCTGGTACGTGTTCGAGAACGGCATTCTGGAGTTCATGCGCAACCTGGGCAGCGCCACCTCGCTGCCCATCGAACAGGGCTACCTCGCGGCGCTGGACCTGCTCGGGCAGCTGCTGACGCATCTGCGCGACGGCCTCTTCGAGCCGCTGCTGTGGCTGACCATCGCCGCGGTGATCTTCGGCGCCGAGATGGACCGCCACGACGCGTTCTTCCGCAAGGGCACCCGCGCGGCGAGGATCGAGGGCGCGCTGGTCTCCCCCAGCAACAGCCTCCTGCGCAACGCGGGCAGGCTCATGCGGCGCAGCGCGCAGGACCGGTGGATGCCCTTCATCAACGCCTTCCGGTTCATCCTGCGCGCCAGCCCGGTGTTCTACCTGGGCTTCTGCCTCTACTACGTGCTGCTGGACGTCGCCTTCGCCTGGCTGGAGCGGGGCGTCTTCGTCGCCGTGGGGCCCCACGACTTCCTGGGCTGGTGGTGGCCGTGGCTGACGCCCGTCAACTTCCTGGTGGAGGCCCTGCACGAGCTGGTGCGCGTGTGCCTGCTGGCGGCGACCTTCGAGGTGACCCTGCGCAGCCTGAGCGCGGCGAGCACGGGACGCCGCGCGCGCACGCCCGGCCGCGCCCACGCCTGAGCGGCCCGGCCCGCTGCCGGCGGCGGGCCGTCGGGGCTTGCGCCGCTACTCCTGCTCGAACCGCAGCGATCGGGGGACGGGATCGCCCTTGGCGGGCGCCTTGGTGGGCACGGCGATCTCGAAGGCCAGGGAGTCGACGGCGTCGTCGGGGACCACGAAACTGAGCACCACGCCGACGTCCTCGCCCGCGGGCAGCGGCTTGCCGTTGTCGTCGGTGCACCCGTAGGCGACCGAGACGGTGCCCTCCAGGTCGGGCCGCATCGAGTAGGACGTCGTGGGCCGCCACCAGCGCCCTTGGTCGTCGACCGCGCGGAACTTGCAGTCGGTGAGGCGCTTGCGTGAGGCGCCCTCGCCCGGAGTCAGCTTGAACACGGCGTCGACCAGGTGGGTGCCTTCAGGCGGCGGCGCGGAGCCGTTCAGTTCGTCGACCAGTGTGCCGCGCAGCTCCCAGCTGCTGCCCACCAGTTCGGTGGGCTCTTCGGGCCCCGCCACCGCGACCGGTTCCGGCGTCATGGCGCCCTGGTCCAGCATCGCCTCGCGCTCCATCCACCAGGGCACCCCGAGGGCGGCCGGGAGCGCCACCGCCAGCACGGCGATCGACGGCAGGTGGGCGCGCTTCCACAGCGGTAGCGCCCGCCGGGCCCGCTGACCGCCTTGAGGCCCCGGCGGCGGAGGGAACGGCTGCTGCGGTTGCGGAGGGGGACCCGGCGGCGGTGCGAACGCCGGGCTGCCGGGCGGCGGCGGACCGAAGGGGCCGGGCCCGCCCGGTGCACCCGCCGGGCCGCCCGCCGGGTGGGGCCGGTGGGCGCCGGGAGGCGGCGCAGGAGGCCCCTGCGGCCCGTGGTGGCCGGGCGGGGGAGGCGGCCCTTGGGGCGCCTGCGGCCCAGGGGGACCTTGCGGCCCGGGCTGTTGTGGGGGCCCTTGCGGGGCGTAGCCGCCCGGTCGGGGAGGCTGCGGCTGCCGGGGGCCCTGCTGGCCGGGCGCAGGCGCCGAGGGCGGCGGAGCGGGGTGGCCGCGGCCGGGCGCGGGCTGCTGCCAGTCCGCCGGCGGGGGCCGGTGCCCCCCGGTGGGCTGCTGCCGGGCAGGGGACGGAGTCTGCTGTCCCCCCGTGGGCTGCGGTCCCTGCGGGTCGGGCTGCCGGCCGGCGGACGGGGGCGTGGGCGCCCCGGAGGACTGGGGCCGTCCCTGCGGCGCGGGCGGCTGCCCCGCGGGTGGGCCCTGGTGTCCCGCGGGCGGCCGATACCCCCCGGCGGGCTGCTGTCCGGTGGGCGGGATGTGCCCGCCCCCGCTGGGCTGGGGCCCCTGCGGGGCGGGACGCTGGTCGGCAGGCGGCCGCTGCTGTTCCGACCCCTGCTGCTGCCTTGTGGGCTGCCGCCCCGGAGCCGGGGGCTCCTGTTCACGATTGCGGGGCTGCTCCTCGGCGGAGGGCTGGTGTTCCGCAGGCGAAGGCTGCTGCCCGGCGGGCGGCCGCTGACCCGCAGGCGGCTGCCGGTCCTCGGCGGAGCGCTCTCCGCGGCGGGGGTCGTCAGGATGCATGTGCGGCGCTTCCTACGGCGTCTGGGCGGGGGCGGGAACGGCGATGCTCTGCTCCGGGTCCGCGAGGAGCCGGTCGAGTTCGGCGCCGCTCAGCCCCAGATCGATGTCGGCGCGGGCGCTCAACCGGTCGTCGAGCGACTCGCGCGCGTTCACCTGCAGCGTGGGGTCCTTGAGCCGGTCCTCGGGCACCTCGAACACCAGCATGCCGGTGACGGGGATCCCCGGATCGAGCGTGGCGCCGAAGCCTCCCGCCAGGCCGTTGCTCAGCCAGCCGGTGGTGGAGTAGACGTAGCCGTCGCTCATGACCAGTTCGGCGTCGGTGTTCAGCAGCGGGGCCCGGGTGGCGGTGATCTCGACGGTGGCGACCACCCACACTCCGTTGGCCTCGATGGGCCCCGAGGTACCGAGCCCGTCCTCGTCGGACACCGCCTCGGCGACGCGGACCTTCTCGGCGGTGATGGTGAACTGGCGGGCGTCGACGGGTTCGCCCATCTCGCCGGAGTAGGCGATGGGCTGGGTCGCCAGCGTTTCGTCGGGCACCAGCGACTGCGCCACCACGATCATGGTGATCAGGGTGAGGGTCGCGAACACCGTCAGTGCGCTGCGGGCGAAGGGGGAGGACACGGCCGGTTCACCCCTGTCCGAGCGGGAAGGCGACCTCGGCCGCTGTCTCGTCCGTGGTCTTCCAGCTCTTGGACTGGTCGGTGAAGCCCGGCGCGAACTCCATCTCGCTGAAGGCGAGGGTCACCTCGTCCTCCTTCTCGGCGAGCGGCGCCACGTCCTCGGGGGTCTCCATCAGGGTCTCCAGGTCGATGCCGCCGCCCTCGACCTGTTCGCCGCCGAGTCCGGCCAGCGGGTTGTCGGAGTTCTGCTCCTGCTGCTTCTTCTTGTCCTCGGCCTCGGCCTTGCGCAGCGACCAGGTCAGCAGGACCTCCTCGCGCATGCCCGGCTGGATCTCGAAGACCAGGCCGCCGGGGTGGCGGGTGTATGTGACGGACAGGACGGCGGCGTCGATCGCGCCCGAGGGGAAGGAGACCTGGATCGCCTGGTCGAGCGCGCTGACCTGGATGGGCTTGGTGTCGTTGGAGACGAGGTCGGCGCGCACCTGCAGCGCCGTGAGCCCGGCGTCGTCCTTGACGAACTCGGCCTTGTGCGGGGTCAGGGTGTACATCGCGGTGCGGACCTCGGTGCCCGGCTTGAGCCGCGGCGTGACATCGGCCCTGGCCAGGCCTCCGGCAGCCCAGAGCGCGAGGGTGGCGGCGCCGAGCACGGCGGCGGCCACCAGCACGATGGCTACCCGCCCGAGCGTGCTCTGGGGCAGGAGGCCGCCTGGTTGGTCCGCGGGGTCCGGAGCGTGGTGTGCCACGGGCAGGAAGTCTAGAGGGAAGGACCCGCTTCGTGCCCTTTCGCGGCCTGATGAGGACAGATTCTCGGGTGTCGGGAACCGCAGAGGGGGAACGGGCCGTCGTTGCGCGGCCTCGGTGAAAGCGTTCGACCGGCCGTAAGAGAACTGAAAGCGCGGTGCAAGACGCTCGGCCTAGGCTGAAACCACGTTCAGTCGGACCGGCACCCGCAGGAGGACGGCCTGCGGGCGCCGGCCGGGTTCGTTCCGGAGCCGGTGGGCGCGGCCGGCCGACGGGCGGCGGGGGCGGCCGCCGCAGCGGCACCGCGCCCGGGCCGGCCCTCCTCCGCGACCGCTCACGTGACCGAAGGAGTGCCATGACCCCTACGCTTCTCGCGGACGTTCACGGCGTCGAGGCGGAGTTCGCGGTTATCGCGGCCCGGATCGGCCCGGCGGTGACGGCCAGGATCGACCCGTTCTCCGAGCCGGACTACGAGCGGTTCGAGGACGAGGACGAGGACGGGGCCGTCGACGAGGACGACCCGGCGATCGACTGGCCGTGATGCGGCCGCGAGCGCTCCGCTGACACTCCAATCCCCTGCAGGAATCGAGGACTGCCCCATGAACCACGCAACGGTCGAGCACCCGGCCTTCGTCGAGGCGGAGTTCGCGGCCATCACCGCACGGTTGGGCCTGGAGCCCGCCGCCAGGCTGGAGCCGTTCTCCGAGCCCGACCCGGAGCAGGAGGCCGAGCCGGGTTCCGAGAACGCACCCGCCGAAAAGGAGGCGGAGTCTCCGGAGAAGGAGACCGACAAGGAGCGGCGCTGAGCCGCTCCGGCCGCTGAGGGCGGTTTCTCGCGCCGCCCGTGGGCACCGTGCTGCGGAGAGGGGAGCACGGTGCCCACCGCCCTCGCTTCCCCTCTGCAGCGCGAACGGCCTTGCTAGAGTGCTGTTCGTGAATTTCGGCGTGCTCGGCCCCATATCGGCGTGGTCGAACGACGGGGAACCGGTCTCCGTCGGTGGTCCGCGGCAGCGATGTGTACTGGGCACCCTCCTTGTCGAACTCGGCAAGGAAGTCACGGTCGACCGGCTGATCGAATACCTGTGGGACGACGATCCGCCGCGCACCGCGCGCTCGGTGATCCAGGTGCAGATCTCGCACCTGCGCCGGTCCTTTCCCGACGTCATCAAGACGACCGCCGGCGGCTATCTGGCCGCGATCGAGGCGGACAAGGTCGACCTGCACCGCTTCCGCGGCCTCGTCGCCCGGGCCAAGACCGCCGAGGACCCCGCCGAGGAGGCCGTCCTCTGGGACGAGGCGCTGGCCTGCTGGCGGGGGCAGCCCTTCTCCGGAACCGGCTCCGAGCACCTGGGCAACGCCGTCGTGCGCCCGCTGCTGGAAGAGCGGTGGAACGCCTGGACCTCGTGGGTGCAGTGCGCGTTCGCGCTGCACCGCTACACCGAGATCATCACCCGCGTCACCCCTCTGGTGCGCGAGGACCCGCTGCGCGAGCGGCTCCAGTACTTCCTGATCGCGGCGCTGTACCGCAGCGGGCAGCGGGCCTCCGCGCTGGCCGCGTTCCAGGAGTGCCGCGAGTACCTGGCCGAGGAGCTCGGCGTCGATCCCAGCCCCGAGGTCATGGAGCTGCACGGGCAGATCCTCCGCGACACCGAGTCCAACGCCGGGCGGATCATCGGCGCCGCCGGCTCCGCGGCCGCCGAGGAGTCCGCGGCGGCCGCGCCGGGGATCCAGGACCAGCGGCCGCGCGACTTCATCGCCCGCAACGACCTCCCGCGCGACATCCCCGACTTCACCGGCCGCGAGAAGGACCTGGAGCGCCTGCTCGCGCTGGGCACGCGCGACGAGGGGCGGGCCGAGATCGCCGTCATCACCGGTCTGGGCGGGGCGGGCAAGACCACGCTGGCCGTCCACGGCGCGCACCGGCTGGCCGACCGGTTCCCCGACGGGCTGCTGTTCATCGACCTCTACGGCTACACGGTCGAGCAGGAGCCGGTCACTCCCGCTTCGGCGCTGGGCAGCCTGCTGCGCGCGATCGGCGTCCAGCCCGATGCGGTTCCCGACTCCGTCGAGGAGCGGGCGGCCCTGTGGCGCGCGAGCCTGGCGGGCCGGCGCGTGCTGATCGTGCTCGACAACGTGGCCAACTTCGCGCAGATCAGCCCCCTGCTGGCGGCCGCGCCGGGATCGTTCACCCTGGTCACCTCCCGCCAGGACCTGCCGGGCCTGAGCGGGGCGCATTACATCTCACTGGGCAAGCTCAGCGAGGACTCGGCGCTGCGCCTGTTCGCCACCGTCCTGGGCCCAGACCGCGTCGAGCAGGAGCCCGCGACGGCGCGCGAGGTGGTCCGGCTGTGCGGAGGGCTTCCGCTGGCGCTGCGCATCGTCGCGGGCCGCATGCTCAGCCGGCCGCGCTGGACCTTCGAGCACGTCAAGCAGCGCCTCAGCGAACACCACCGGATGTTCCGCGAACTGCGGATCGAGGGGCACAGCGTCGAGGCCGTCTTCGAGCTGTCCTACCAGAGCCTGAACGAGGAGCAGCGCCGGGCCTTCCTGATCCTCGGCGTCATGATCGGCGGCACGGTCGACCTGCACGGCGCGGCCGCCCTGCTCGACTGCGATCCGCCCGAGGCCGACGACCTGCTCCAGGAGCTGGTCAGTGTGTGCCTGTTCGAAGAACCCAGCGTCGATTTGTACCGGTTCCACGACCTGCTCGGCTCCTACGCGCGGGAGAAGGCCGGTACGGACCTCGCCGCGGGCGAGGCCGAGGCGGCGCGGCGGCGGCTCGCCGACCACTACCTGGACATGGCCAACCGCGCGGCCGACATGATGGGACCGCGCGGCCACCACTACGAGATCGACCGGCGCAGCTCCTCCCGCTACGAGACCACGCTCGCCGACCACGCGCAGGCCACCGCGTGGTTCGAGCGGCACCAGGACAACCTCGCCTCGGCCGTGGACTTCTACGCCGGCGTGGGCCTGGACGAGCAGGCATGGCAGCTTGCCGACTCGTTATGGCGGCACTACGCCAACCACGGCCAGACCGAGCTGATGATGTCGACCCAGGAGAAGGCCCTGGCGGCGAGCAGGGCCAACGGCAACGTGCGCGGCAGCGCGGCCACCCTCATCGGCCTGGGGATCGCGCACTGCCTGGCCGGCCGCTTCGCGCACTCGCTGGAGTTGCTGAACGAGGCGCGCGACCTGCTTGAGACGATCGACGACGAGCGCGGCCAGGCGCGGGTCTACTCCAGCCTGAGCATGGTCTACGACCGGACCGGCCGCTACCACGACGCGCTCTCCTGCGCGTGGAAGGTCTTCGAGTACGCGGTGGCGTCGGGGGACCGGTCGCTGGAGGGAGTGCAGCGGGCCAACCTGGGGGCGATGTACCAGGTCCTCGGCGACTACGAGAAGGCCCTGGAGTTCTGTGAGTCGGCCCTGAAGATCAAGAGCGAGGACGGTCAGTACGAGACCTCGGCCCAGGTGCTGCGCGTGCTGGGCGAGGTCAACGCCCAGCAGGGCAACGCCGACCAGGCCTCCTTCTACCTGTCCGAGGCGCTGAAGCTCGCCCAGCTCATCGGGTCGCAGCGCGACGAGATCTACATCCGCAACAGCATGGCGGTGGCCCTGCGCCGCAGCGGCGATCTGGAAGCGGCGATCGAGTCCCACAAGGCCGCCCTGCAACTGGGCGAGGACGTGGGACAGCACAGCGCCGACGCCGAGATCCTCTCCGACCTCGGAGTCGCCTACGCCGAGCACGGTGATTGGCCCCAGGCCCAGCGCATCCAGGAGCAGGCGCTGGAGCTGGCCCGCAGCCGCGACGAGCGCCACACCGAGGGCCGGGCGCTGATGCGGCTCGGACTGCTGCCGTGCGAGGCGCTCCCCGACGACCAGCGCGTGACCTACCTGGCGAGCGCAGCCCGGCTCTTCGCCGACCTGGGCGCCCCCGAAGCCCAGGAAGCGCAGGCGGAGCTGGAGAGGCTCGTCTGACCCCTGGACGCGGTCCCCACAGGCGGTCCGAGCCCGCCGGTTTCACGGGAAACAGCCGGTGAGTCCGGTGGCGAAGGAGCGAAGGCTCGGCACCGAGGGCGCGAAGGCCCCGCACCGGCGGGGCCCGTGCCGCCTGAGCGGCACGGCGCCCACCACCGGCCGGGGCCTTCCCGTCCGTCCGTGGAACGGCCGCCGGTCTAGGATCCGCCCGGAGGCGGAGGCGGGCCGGCGGAGTTCCACCGCCCGTCCGCGACGGCGGCGCCGAGGTCGGGCGGCGCCTCCTCACGGTGCTGCGGGCACAGGTGGCCGCCTGTCACACGCGCCCGCACGCAGCGGGGCGCGGCGCAGCGGTGTTCTCCCAGTCGTGAGCGGAAGGTGCGGATGTGGGTGGTGCAATGGTGCTCGGCGGGCTCGGTGAGCTCGATGCAGTCGCCCACCGAGCACACCCGGGACCCGTTGAGCCACCGCGACAGGCGGACCCACCACGGGACGGCGGACAAGGGATCGGGAACGGGGACAGGGCTCTCGGCTCCCATACGTCCAACGTGCGCGTCGCCTCGGCCCCCGGCAACCCCGGCGACCGCTCCCGGCCGTTTTCTCTAGAGAGGTTTGCCCACCCCGATCCCCCGGCACCCCGCCCCACACCCCTCACCCCGCCACCCCCGCCCCACCCGGCAAAGCGTGTGCGACCACGCCCGCACGTCCGCTAGACTGTGCAGCGGCGCAACCGGGGTGTAGCGCAGCTTGGCAGCGCGCTTCGTTCGGGACGAAGAGGTCGTGGGTTCAAATCCCGCCACCCCGACCACATAGTTACAGGTCAAGGGCCTGATCACGAAGACTCGTGATCAGGCCCTTGGTCGTTTGACCGTGATCTGACCGTGGAACTGGGCACGATCAGGCGGCCGTGACCGTTCAGATCCGGCCCTTGGCGGCCGTCACCGGTCATCGCCGGTAGCCCGCAACCGTCGCAGCAGGTCTGCCGTCGAGACGCGGTACTGCTCTCCGATGCGGATGACGTGGCACGGGAACTCGCCTTGACGGGCGAGTTCGTACGCCTTGGTGCGCCCGATGCCGAGCATCCGGGCGGCCGTCATCAGTTCGTGAGCGCCGGCCATGGCAGGGATGTCCTCCTCCGCGACGCGGGCGGCCTGAAGCCGCATCGGAGCCCGCGAGCCCCAACACGGACACGGCCCACCCCGCGCAAGGCCGGATTCGCGTGGGCGGCGGGCTCAGGTGACGGTGGCGGCGATGGGGTCTTCGGCGGTGACGTGGACGGCGGCCGCCCCTTGCGTCGGCAGCAGGTTCACCGAGGCCCCGGCGGGTACGCCGCGGCCGGCAAGGACGTCGTCGACGGTGCTCGGGGCCGAGCCGTCCCAGGGGTAGCTGGTCAGCGCCACCGGTGCGGAAGGGTCCGCGGTCCAGTCGAGGACCAGCAACGCGGAGGCGGTGGCCGCGGCTTGGCGGTGCGCGCCCTCGTCCGGACGGGGGAGCTCGACGGTGCGGACCGGTTCCCCGTCGGGACGAGTCAGCGTGAAGCCGGTTTCCCGGCCGAGGAGCAGGCCCCCTCCGGGGACGGCCGTCCACGCGGCGCGGCTGTAGGCCCCGGAGGTCAGGGTTGCCCACGCAGCCGGATCCTGCACGGTGACGCGGTCGGAGTTCCACTCCGGCGCCTCTTTGCTCCAGCTCCCCTTGTGCAGCTCCTCGCCGGTGGCCGCGTCGAGGACGAAGAAGCGGCCGGACTCGGGTTCGTAGCGGTAGAGCCGAGAGCCGTCGGTGGAGCCCGAGAGGAGTCCGGCCTGGTCGTAGCCGCCTTCCGCCGCGTGGGTCCACAGTAGCTCTCCGGTGGCGGCGGCGAAGGCGTGCACGATCACCGTGTCCGCCTCCCGCGCGCGCTCCCCTCCGCCGACGCAGTCCGTCGCGGCATAGACGCGACGGTCCGTGACGACGAGATCGGACACCGCGTCCATGTTGAGCGAGGTGTCGAGGACGCAGTCCGCTGACCCGTCGAACTCCCACAGGGGCGCTCCCGACGAGGTGCCGCGTACCAGGAACCCGCCTCGCTCATCGTCGGTCTCGACCGTCACGTCCTCCCCCGCGACGGGGCGATCCGCTCCGGCGGCGGCCAGCCCGTGGCCGTACAGGTGCCCGTGGCCGGCCGAGGCGTGCAGTAGCTCGCCGGTGGCGGCGTCGAGGGTGGCCCGCGTGGTGCGCGGAGAGGGGCCCACCTGGGGCGATCGGAAGAAGAGGACCACGACCTTCCCGAAGTCCGGTGAAACGCGGGCCGACGCGAACGAGCCGAGCAGGCGGTAGCGCCACCGCTCCTCTCCACTACGGGGGTCGACCGCCACGACCCCGTCCGGCAGCAGGACGAGGAACCCGGCGGCGATCGGCTGCACGCTGTCCGCTTCGGCGGGCAGGTCCAGCTGGCGAAGGTGCGGCCCGAAACCCCCGGGCGAACCCGCGGCGGCCGGATCTCCGCCGGCGGTGGTGTGCTGGAGCGCGGGAAGGAGCCGGTGCGCGGCTTCTTCGGTCCGAGCGCCGATCACGGTGAACAGCAGAACGACAACGGCGAGCCCGGCGGCCCGCGCGGGCGGGCCCGGCGTGTCGAAGCCGTAGAGCCGCGGCATCGCGGCCACCGCCGCCGCGAACTGGACCGCGGCCGCCGCGACGGCGGCGAGCGTGCCCGCCAGCAGGAGGTAGCGGTCCCCGGCGGCGAACTCCGTGTAGCCGTACGAGTGGGCGGCCGCCAGCGCCGCGGTGAGGGCGGCGGCAGCGGCCGCGGCCCACGCGAGGAACGTCCAGGTGCCGCCGTCGGGGTCGGGCGCGCGGCGCGCGAGGTGGCCGTGGGCGGCCAGCAGCGCCGAGGCGGTGAGCGCACCGCACGCCACGTAGACGGGGACGCGCGTACCCGGGACGGCGCCCGCGGCGAACACGAGGTCGACCGCCACGAGGACCGGGCCCGCGAGGCATCCGGCCAGGACGAACCGCCTCCGGATTCCACCCATGGTGCACCCCTCCGCCCCGCCGAGCAGGGGGAGCGGGGCGCTCACATCCTATGGGCGCACGAGCCTCCGGCGGCCGGGAGACGAGGACGCGGATCGCACTGCGGCGGCCCGCTAGACGACCGCGTGGCCGTGGGCCTCGTGGAACGGGTGCAGGTCGGGTTCGCCGTACTTGGCCAGGAGGGCTTTGAACCGGAGCTCCTTGTCGGCACCGAAGCGGCGCAGGCGGGTGGCGATCGTGTCGGGCGAGACGAGGACCGGCGGGCCGGCCTTGGAGTGGAACTTGTCGGCGAACATGACGAGTTCCTCCTCGGGGGATTCCGCGACGTAGTCGCCCGGCGGGATGGGCAGGGCCTGCTCTCGTATGTCCTGGCGGGTGATGCCCATGCCCGTGTGGCAGGAGCAGAAGCGGCCCAGTACGTCCGGGTAGCCCTGCTCGGCGAGGAGGTCGCGGCCGAGGACGCCGTGGCGCACATAGCGCTCGTGGTCCAGGCGGCCGGAGCGGTCGTAGAGGCGGTAGACGCCGATGTCGTGCAGCAGGCTGCCGGCGCGTACGAGATCCGGGTCGGCCGCCGCCGGACGGCGCTCCAGCAGTTGGGCGGCGATCCCCGCGACGATGGTGCAGTGGGTGTGCACGAGGTCGAAGGCCTCGCGCGTCGGTGCGTGCTCCGCGTGCAGATCGCGGATCTCGGTGTCGCTGGGTACCCGCATGCCCTCGACCTTAGCGACCAGGCGAGACCGGCCCGACCGCGCGCCGGCCTGTGCGCATGGCACCGGATGTGGATGTGTACCGTTCGCGTTCCGCACGCGGAGCGGTCGGTTCGAGGGCTGTCGGCACGGGCGGGCGGCCCCTCCTGGACCCGCGGGCCCGCGGGCCCACGGTCCCGCGGGCCCGACCGCCGGGGGCCGCGGGATCAGACCGTCTTCATCATTCCGCCGTCGATCCGGTAGTCCGCCCCGGTGATGCTCGCGGCACGCGTCGACGCCAGGAACAGGGCGATGTCGGCGACCTCGTGCGGTTCGGTCATCCTGCCCACGGTCATGGCCATGCTCTCCGGCAGCACCCGGTCCACCAGGTCGTCCACCGTGGTGCCCGCCTCGGCGGCGAGGAACCCGGCCATGCCGTCCCGGTCGTCCATCCACATCGGCGTGCGCACCGGTCCGGGGGAGACGGTGTTCACCCGGATCCCGCTGGGCGCCAGCTCCTCGGCCAGGGAGCGGCCGAGGTTGGTCAGCGCCGCCTTGGCCGCGCTGTAGTGCATGATCATCGGTGCCGGCCGGCTGGCGTTGACCGAGCTGATGTTGACGATCGCGGCGCCTTCGCGCCCGGCCATCGCCGGGACGGCCGCGCGCGTCGTGCGCACCACGGAGAAGAGGTTGACGTCGAAGATCCACCGCCAGGCGGCGTCCCCGGTCCCGGTGATGCCGTCGGCGGGCTCGACCGCACCGACGTTGTTGATCAGTACGTCGACGCCGCCGTGCAGGTCGGCCGCCGCGGCGACGAGGCGCTCCGGCCCCTCCGCCGAGGCGAGGTCGGCGTTGACGACGTCCAGGGTGCCCGACTCCCGCGCTTCGGCGAGCTCGGGGGTCGTGGTGCGGCTGCCGGCGACGACCCGCGCGCCCTCGGCGACGAACTCCCGGGTGATGGCGAGCCCGATGCCCTTGCTGGCTCCCGTGACGACGACGACCTTGTCCTTGAGGTTGAGATCCATACTCGAAATGCTCGCCGCCGGCCGCCGCCGGTGCTGGCGGGAATCCGACGGCGAATTCGCCCCCGCACCTCGCGCGCCGAGAGACGAACACGTCCTTCATGGGGTTCGCCGGGCGCTCCCGGGTATACGGGACAGCATGGGAGTCCTACGCAAACAGCTTCAACGCCTGCTCGCAGCCCCGTACGTCATCGACTCCGTGGAGACGCTGCGCGACCCGCACCCGCGGGCCGAAGCGCTCGCGCCCACGGTCAGTCGGGTCCACACCTACTGTCCCTGGATCCCCGACAACCCCGTCCTGGTGGTGCGGGTCCAGGCCGCGGCCGGTGTCGGGGCGGGGACCATGCTGCTGCTCGGCAAGGGCACCCGCCTGGCCAGCCTGGTGCTGGCCGCGCAGGCCGTTCCGTCGCTGGTGGCCGCGGCCCAGGGCAAGGGCTGGGACGCGGCCGGGCGCGACGCCGCGGTCAAGGACATCGGCCTGCTCGGCGCACTCGTGCTGACGGCCACCGAGCCGCGGCGCCGACCGCCCAAGGTCGTCTACGAAGCCCGCTACGCGGCGCGCGACGTCCGCAGGTCGGCCTCGCGGGCCGGCAAGGCCGCCGGCCGCAAGGCGCGCGACGCGAAGTCCAAGCTGCCGCCCGTCGGACACTAGATCGCCCGTCGGGCACTAGATCCGGCGCCGCCCGTGCGCCGACCCCGGGCGGCCGGAGCGCGCCGGCCTCGCGGTGCGGCGGACATCGCCGCACCCGGGTCGGCCCGGCGGCCGGGACGGCGCCAAAGGGCGCATCCCGCGCGGCACGCCCGGCGCGGTGTCCGAAACCTTCAAGACGGCGACGGCAGCCTCGTCTAGCGTCGACGGCATGACAGCAGCATTCAGCGCGGTAGGGATCGTGGCCGCCGACATGGGCGCGTCGCTGGAGTTCTACCGCCGCATCGGAGTCGACATCCCGGACGGATCCGACGGCCTGCCGCACGTCGAGGCGAAGCTTCCCGGCGGACTGCGGATCATGTGGGACACCGAGGAGACCGTGAAGTCGTTCGCCCCCGACTGGCAGCGCGCGCCCGGAGGCGGGGTCGCCCTGGCGTTCGACTGCGGCAGCGCCGAGGGGGTCGACCGCCTCTACGCCGAGCTGACCGCGGTCGGCTATACCGGGCACCGCGAGCCCTGGAACGCCGTCTGGGGCCAGCGCTACGCCGTGATCCTCGACCCCGACGGCAACTGGGTGGACCTCTTCGCGCCGCTGGAGTGAGGGGCCAGCACGCTCAACGGCGCGCCGGCCAGTTCCCTGACCTCGCGGGCGAGGTGGGCCTGGTCGGCGTAGCCGTTCGCGGCGGCCACCGCGGCGAAGGGCGTGCCCGCCCGGGCGGCCGCCAGCGCCCGGTGGAACCGCAGAATCCGGCCCAGCAGCTTGGGCCCGTAGCCGAACGCGACCAGGCTCCTGCGGTGCAGCCGGCGCGGTCCCAGCCCAGTCTCGCGGGCGACGCGGTCCACCGACGCGCCCGCGTCAAGCAGTGCGGCCGCCGCCGCCATCACCGGATCGGCGCCGCGTTCCAGCCGCCTCAGCGCCGCACGCTCCAGCGGGGCTCCCGGGTCCGCGGCCAGGGCCGCCTGCTCGGCGAGCCGCCGGACCTCGCCCGCCGGCCACACGTCCTCCAGCGCCACGCGCCGGTCGCGCACCTCGTTTGCCGCCACGCCCAGGACCGCGGGACCCAGGCCCGGACGCAGCCGCAGCCCCACGAACGCGCGCTCCGGTCCCCACTCGGCGAAGTGGGCCGCGGTGTCGGGCCCCGCCACGAGCACGCGGGCGCCGTCCCAGAGCAGGTCCATGCACCCGTCCGGTACCACCCGGTGCGTCTGGGCGGCATCGGCGGTGCCGGTCCACACCACACCGCCCGCCGCCGAATCCCGCTCCCGGTACATGACCCCATTCTCCTCCCGGCGCGACGTCGCAGGCCGGCGGCCCTCGCCGTGGCGGGAGCCGGTACCGCGGAGGTGCGGAGGGGCCGCGCAGCGGCGGCCCGGCGCAGCCCTAGTCCCGGGCCTCCAGGTCGAGCAGGGACGCCTCCGGGCGGCAGCAGAAGCGGGCGGGAGCCGTGGGGGACGTGCCCAATCCGCCCGAGACGTGCAGCCAGGTGCCGGCGTAGCGGTGCAGGCCCCAGGCTCGGCGGCGGTCGATGCCGCAGTTGGTGACCACGGTGCCGTAGAACGGCAGGCACAGCTGGCCGCCGTGGGTGTGGCCGGCCAGCAGCAGCTGGTAGCCGTCGGCGGCGAAGTGGTTGAGGTTGGCCGGCTCGGGCGAGTGCAGGACGCCCACGCGCAGGTCGGCCTCCGCGTCGGCGGCGCCGGCGACGGTCTCGTAGCGGTCCAGGCCGATGTGGGAGTCGTGGACCCCCGCCAGCGCGATGTCGCGTCCGTCGGCCTTGACTTCGCCCTTGCGGTTGTTCAGATCCAGCCAGCCGCGCGCGGACATGGCCGCGCCCAGTTCGCGCCAGGGCAGGTCGGGCACCTTGCGCTTGGAGTAGTCCTCGCGGCTGCTGCGCCACAGGTAGCGGGCGGGGTTCTTGATCTGCGGCGAGTAGAGGTCGTTGGACCCGAACACGAACGCGCCCGGGCGGTCCAGCAGCGGGCCCAGGGCCGAGACGAACGGCTCGATCGCATCGGGGTGGGCGATGGAGTCGCCGGTGTTGACCACGAAGTCGGGGTCGTAGGCCTCCAGGCCGCGCAGCCACTCCAGCAGCATGCGCCGCCCCGGAGTGAGGTGGGTGTCGGAGATGTGCAGCACCCGCAGCCGCGGACTGCCCGGGTCCAGCAGCGGGATCCGGTAGTGGCGCAGCCGGAACCAGTTGCGCTCGATCACCGAGGCGTAGGCGATTCCCGCCAGCCCTGCGGCCCCCGTGATCGCGGCCGCACGACCGGCCGTCCGCAGGGTCCTCCGCAATGTCGTCACCGTCACCGCACCTCCCGACTTCCGATGGTGTCAGAGATCGGGACCGGATGCGCGCGCGTGCGCGCCCGCGCCCGCGCCGGGAACGCGCTCGCCGCCGCTTCGGCCCCGGCCGTATGATCACTGCCATGGCCGAACTCAAGGACCGCCTCCAAGCCGACCTCACCGCCGCGATGAAGGCGCGCGACGACGTCCGCACCCGTACCCTGCGCAGCGTGCTGACCGCCATCTCCACCGAGGAGGTCTCCGGGCAGGCGGCCCGCGAGCTCGGCGACGAGGACGTCGTCAGGGTCATCACGCGCGAGGCCAAGAAGCGCCGCGAGGCGGCCGCGGCCTTCGAGGAGGGCGGCCGCACCGATCAGGCCGCCGCGGAGCGGGCCGAAGGCGACGTGCTCGCCGACTACCTGCCCGCCCAACTCGGCGACGACGAGCTGCGCGACCTCGTGGCGGCCGTGATCGCCGAGACCGGGGCCGAGGGCCCCAAGGCCATGGGCCAGGTGATGAGGCAGGTGACTCCGCGCGTGGCCGGCCGCGCCGAGGGCGGCCGCATCGCCGCCGAGGTCAAGCGCCAGCTCACCGCGTAGGCCGCGCCCCGAAGGCCCGCGGAAAGGCCAGCCCGTCCCGTCCCCGCACGCCGAGGGGCGGCGGGCGATTCCTCGCCCGCCGCCCCTTGCGCGCCGGTGCCTAGTCGTCCCGGCCGCGGCCAGGTTCGTCCCCGCCCCAGCCGGGCGGGCCCCAGTCGCCGAAGGGGTCGCCTCCGTCGTCTCCGCCGCCGGCGCCGCCTCCGCCGCCGTTGCTGAGGAACACGTTGACGGTGGCGCCCTCGGGCAGCCCGGTCCCCGGTTCGGGGTTGACCGCCCCGACCGTGTCGGCCGGGTGCTCCGACCGCACCTGCGTGGAGGAGACGTTGGGCTGGAACCCGGCCGCCTCAAGCCGGCGGACCGCCTCGTCGGCCGTCATCCCCAGCACGTCGGGCACGCCGTCCTCGCCGGTGTTGGCGGCCGCGTCGGCGTTCTGCTCCTCGTCGTCGTTCTGCGGCGGCGGCCCCGAGGTGCTGCCGAACTTCGACGGCGGGGACGGGAAGTCCTTCGCGGACAGTTCGTCGGTGGCCTCCGTCATGGTCTGCTGCCAGATGGGGCCGGGGATCGTGGCGCCGTAGACGACGGAGTAGTACCTGCCGCCGAGGGTGACGTTGCGCAGCGGGTAGTTCTGCGGGCCGCGCGGGTCGCCGACGAACACCGTGCCGACGAGGTTGGGCGTGTAGCCGGCGAACCAGGCGCTCGCCGAACCGTCGGTGGTGCCGGTCTTGGCCGCCGCGGGCCGCCCGATCTCCAGTCCGGTGGTGGTGCCGCCCTTGAACGTCTGCTGGAGCAGGTAACTGACCCCGTCGGCGACGTCCTTGCTGATGACCCGCTCGCAGTTGCGCTTGACGTCGATGGTCTTGCCGGCGTGCTCGTCCACGATCTTGTCGATCGCCTGCGGCTCGCAGTAGACGCCGCGCGAGGCGAAGGTGGCGTAGGCCGTGGCCATGGTCAGCGGGGAGACCTCCTCGCTGCCCAGGGTGAAGGAGTTGTTGGCCTGGGTGCGCTCGTTGTCGAAGGAGGTGCCGTCGGCGCGGTGGACGCCGAGGGTTTCGGCCATCTCGATGACGTTGCACAGCCCCACATCGGCCTGCAGGCTCGCGAAGTAGGTGTTCACCGAGCCCTTGGTGCCGCTGACCATGTTGTTGGTGCTGCTGCCCTTGGTGTCGCCGGCGTTGCTGACGGTCCAGGGGGCCAGCCGCTCGCCCTGGCAGTTGCGCTGGCCGGTGATGGTCGTGGTGTTGCCGGTGCTGTAGGAGGTGCTGAACTCCTTGCCCTGCTTCAGCGCCGCCGCCAGGGTGAAGGGCTTGAACGTCGACCCGGCCTGGAAGCCGGTGCTGCCGCCGTGGTGGGCGTCGGCGGTGAAGTTGATCGAGGTCATGCCGAGTTTGGTCTCGTCAGGACCGTAGTTGCGGCTTTGGGCCATCGCCCGGATCTCACCGGTTCCCGGCTCCAGCAGCACCTCGGCGCCCACCTTGCGCGACTTGTTCTTGCGCGGCACCCACTCGTCGACCGCCTTCTGCGCGGCGTTCTGCATGTCGATGTCCAGCGTGGTGTGGATCTGCAGCCCCGCGGTGCGCAGCCAGCGGGCGCGCTCGGTCTCGGTCTCGCCGTAGCGGGGGTTCTGCTCGATCTCCTGGACCACGAAGTCGCAGAAGAACGGCTGCTTGCTGGGCATGCACCCGTTGCTCGGGCTGCTCACGTCCAAGCCGAGCTCGGTCGCCTTGGCCTCCTCGGCCTCGGCCTTGGTGATCTTGCCGGTCTCGGCCATGCGGTCCAGCACCACGTCGCGGCGGTGCTGGGCGGCGTCGGGGTTGAGGCGGGGGTTGTACAGGTAGGGGTAGCGCACCGTGCCCGCCAGCGTGGCCGCCTGGGGCAGGGTCAGCTCGTCGGCGCTCACGCCGAAGAAGTGCTGCGCGGCGGACTCGGCACCGTAGGCGCCGTCGCCGAAGTAGGCGATGTTCAGGTAGCCCTCGAGGATCTCGTCCTTGGACATCCGCTGTTCGAGGGCGATCGCGTAGCGCAGCTCGCGCACCTTGCGGCCGAGCGTGGTCTCGCGCGCCTCCTCCTGCTCGGCCTGGCTGTCGGCGCTCTCGACGAGGACGTTCTTCACGTACTGCTGGGTGATGGAGGAGCCGCCCTCGACGTTGCCGCTGATCGTGCGGATCGCGGCGCGGAAGGTGCCGGCGATGTCGATGCCGCCGTGCTCGTAGAACGAGGAGTCCTCGATGGCGATGATCGCATCGCGCATGACCGGCGCCATCTTGTCCAGCGCGACCACTTCGCGGTTCTGGTCGTAGATCTCGGCGATGACCTCGCCATCGCGGTCGTAGATGACCGACCGCTCAGGGGGAGGCGGGGTCTCCAGCTCGCTGGGCATGTTCAAGAACCCGGTGGCGACGTTGCGCGCGGTGATCCCCAGGCCGCCGACGGCGGGCAGCGCGAGCGCCGCAACAAGAACACCGGCGACCACGCCGACACCGACCAGTTGACCGATTTTCTGCAGCATTGTCCCCTGACCCACCCCCTAAGAGTACGTGTGAACCGCGATGGGCGGCGCCGCAAAGGTCCGGTGTTTCGGACGTATGGCGCACGGGCGGCATCGTGGTCGTTCTCCATTGTGGTGGCAATGTCGAGCACTCGAAACCGGCGGTCCCCAGGCCCCGCCGTGACCGATCCGATGAAGGCCGCCGAACGCAATGGCCCACCTGGACTAGATCCGATATGAGCCTGATGGGTTCTGGTGCAGCCCCGGCGCGAACCGTAGGTTCGTCCGCAGCACTAGCGAGGACACGCAGGGCTCCGATGCCGATGCGCTCCGCGACCGGGCTGCCCCTGCTTCGGTCCGCGGGCGCCGCGGACCCTCGCGCGCCCTTTGCCCCCGTCGCCTCGGGAGCCGGCGACCGCGCCCGCCGCCTCCTGTGACCGGGACGAGGACCAGCACGCATGCTGACTATGGGAGTGGGACACATGTGGATGCCGGGCTGGGCCGCCTACGGCCTGTGCCGCGAGACCGACCCCGACGCGCTCTTCGTTCAGGGAGCCGCGCAGAACCGGGCGAAGCTCATCTGCCGGGGCTGTCCCGTGCGCACCGAGTGCCTGGCCGATGCGCTGGACAACCGGATCGAGTTCGGGGTCTGGGGAGGGATGACCGAACGCGAGCGCCGGGCCCTGCTGCGTCGGCGGCCCGACGTCACCTCGTGGGCGGAGCTGCTGGAGAACGCCCGCCGCGAGTACCGCCGCCAGACCTCGCGCGGCCCCGCCGACCAGGGCGGTTCCCGCGTGGCGGCCCGGTAGGGGCCGGCCGGGCGGCGATGCGCACGGGATACCGCCGTGCGGCGCGTACGGCGCAACCGCACGGCGGTACCGTTCCGCTGCCCGCGCACCGGGGTCGCTAACCCCCGGGGATGCGGCGGATCTCAGCCTTCTCCAAGCGCACGGCCGATCTCGGCGAGCCCGACCAGGTCGTGCACGTCCTCGGGGCGGGCCGGCACCTCCGCGGCCGGAACCTCGGGATGCGCCGCGGCCAGGCGGTCCATCAGCCACTGCTCGCGGTCCTGCACCCGCGCCTGTTCGGCGTGCAGGCGCAGGGCCGCCGCGGCCAGAGCGTGGTCGCCGAGCCGGTCCAGCTCCGCCGCCGCGGCGGTCGCGGCCTGCTCCGGCAGGTCGGGCACGGCGGTGCGGTGCACCCGGTTCAGCACGATTCCGGCCAGCGGCATGCGGTCGTCGCGCAGCCGCTCGATGAAGAACTCCGCCTCCCGCAGCGCGTCGTCCTCGGGCGCGGCCACGACCACGAACCCCGTGCCGCGCTCCTGCAGCAGGCGGTAGGTGCGCTCGGCGCGCTCCTGGAACCCGCCGAAGACCGCGTCGAAGGCCGCCACGAAGCTCTGCACGTCCTTGAGCACCTGGGCGCCCACGATCTTGGCGATGACGCCGGTCACCATGCCCACACCGGCGCCCAGCACCCGGAACGCCCCCGTGGCGGGCGGCGCGCCCAGGATGCGGATGAGTCTGCTGTCGAGGAACCGGCCCAACCGCTCGGGGGCGTCCAGGAAGTCCAGAGCCGAGCGGCTCGGCGGAGTGTCGACGATGATCAGGTCCCAGTCGCCGGACTCGCGCAGTTGGCCCAGCTTCTCCATGGCCATGTACTCCTGCGTGCCGGAGAAGCTGGAGGACAGCGACTGATAGAACGGGTTGGCCAGGATCTGTCGCGCGCGCTCCGGATCGGCGTGGGCCTCGACGATCTCGTCGAACGTGCGCTTCATGTCCAGCATCATCGCGTGCAGACTGCCCGGCACCGCCCCTCGGCCGGTCTCGGGCAGCTCCACCGGGCGCGGCGTGTTGTCCAGCTCCCGCAGCCCCATCGACTGGGCGAGGCGGCGGGCCGGATCGACGGTGATGACCACGGCGTCGCGGCCGGCCTCGGCCGCGCGCACGCCCATCGCCGCGGCCGTCGTGGTCTTGCCGACCCCGCCGGCGCCGCAGCAGACGACGATGCGCGTACCGCGGTCGGCCAGCAGGCCGTCCACGTCGAAGCGCGCCGCCGCCCGCCCGCGGCCCTGTGCCGACTCGGCGCTCATACGCCCTGCTCCCGGAGGCGGCCGGCCAGCACGTGCAGCGCGTCGGGGCCCACGCCCCCGCTCAGCAGCGGAAGTTGGAGCCGGGGCAGGTCGAGGACGTCCAGGCGCGCGCGGATCGCGGACTCGCCCGCCACCCGCAGGGCGTGCTCGCCCACCTCCCGGGCCAGCCCGCGCGCCGTCTCCTCGGCGTCCTCGAAGCCCGCGGCCTTCAGTCCGCGCACGAGCGCGTCGGTGTCGAAACGGCCCTCGGCGACGGAACCCAGCACCGGATCGGGAAAGAACGGCGGCCGCACCATGTTGACGACGATCGAGCCGACGTTCAGCCCGGCCGCGCGGATCTCCCCGATCCCGTCGAGGGTCTCCTGGGCCGGCATCTCCTCCAGCACGGTCACGAAGTGCACGGCCGTCTGGGCCGAGCGGATGGTGGCCATGACCTTGTCGGCGTGGTGGCGGATGGGGCCGACCCGCGCCAGCCCCGCCACCTCGGCGTTGACGTTGAGGAACTGCGCGATCCGGCCGGTGGGCGGCGCGTCCATCACCACCGCGTCGTAGACGTGGCGCCCTGTGTCGGAGTCGCGGCTGCGCCGCCGCTCGCCCGTGCGGCGCCGCACCGCCTCGGTCGCCTTGCCCGTCAGCAGGACGTCGCGCATGCCCGGAGCGATGGTGGTCGCGAAGTCCACCGCGCCGAAGCGGGTGAGCACCTGCCCTGCCCGGCGCATCCCGTAGAACATCTCCAGGTACTCCAGCAGCGCCGACTCGGCGTCGGCTGCCAGGGCGCGCACCCGCCCGCCCTCGAAAGGCGCGGCGATCTCGCGCTCCTCGTAGGGCAGGGGGCCGGTGCCGAAGAGCCGGGCGACGCCCTGGCGCCCCTCGACCTCCACCAGCAGCACGGTCCGCCCGCCGGAGGCCAGGGCCAGCGCGAGGGATGCGGCCACGGTCGTCTTGCCGGTGCCCCCCTTGCCGGTGACGACGTGGAGCCGGACGGCGTCCCGGTCGCGATCGCGTGCACTCACTCCTCGGAGTTTATGTTCCCGGCCGCGGCCCCGGTGGCTGCGCACCCGGCCCGCGGCGCGCCGCGGGGATCGACGGGCGCGCGCCTGCGCGGCGGTGTCCGGTGAGTAGGGTGACGGCTATGACGAAGTGGGAGTACGCGACAGTGCCGCTGCTGTCGCACGCGACGAAGCAGATCCTGGACAACTGGGGAGAGGACGGCTGGGAGCTCGTCTCGGTCATCCCCGGCCCGTCGGTCGACGGCGACCCGCGCAACCAGCAGATGGTGGCCTACATGAAGCGGGAGAAGGAGTGATGGCCACTCCCGAGGAGAGGCTGGCCGGGCTCGGGCTGACCCTGCCCGAGGTGGTTCCGCCGGTGGCGGCCTACCAGCCGGCGGTGCGGACGGGCGACTACGTCTACGTGTCGGGCCAGGTTCCGATCGTCGGCGGCAAGCCCGCCGGCACCGGCAAGGTCGGCGCCGAGGTCACCCCCGAGCGGGCCAACGAGCTGGCCGCGGTGTGCGCGCTGAACGCGATCGCGGCGGTCAAGGCCGAGGTGGGCGAGCTCTCGCGGGTGCGCCGGGTGGTCAAGGTGGTCGGGTTCGTGGCCAGCGAGCCGTCCTTCACCGGGCAGCCGCAGGTGGTCAACGGGGCCAGCGAGCTGCTCGGCGAGGTATTCGGCGAGGCCGGCACGCACGCCCGCAGCGCCGTGGGCGTCGCGGCGCTGCCGCTGGACGTCCCCGTCGAGGTGGAGATGATCGTCGAGGCCGGCTGAGGCGCCGGCACCCAACGCGGTGGCGCTCGTTCGCCACGACCTACGGGAGGACGCCCTGCCATGACACGGGAGCACCCCCGCGGCGGAACCCGGGACACCGAGCCGCGCCCGGCCGCCACGGTGATGCTGCTGCACGAGGCCGGGGGCGGCGGGCTGGAGGTCTACCTGCTGCGGCGGACGGCCTCCATGAACTTCGCCCCCGGCATGCACGTCTTTCCCGGCGGCGGGGTGGACGAGCGCGACACCGACGACGCCATCGGGTGGGCGGGCCCGCCGCCGGCCGAGTGGGCGGACCGCCTGCAAACCGACGAACCGCTGGCGCGGGCGCTGGTCTGCGCCGCGGTCCGCGAGACCTTCGAGGAGTCGGGGGTGCTGCTGGCCGGCCCGCCCGCGGGCGGCGTGGTCGCCGACACCCGCGGCCCCGACTGGGAGGCCGACCGCAAGGCGCTGGTCGACCACTCCCTGTCGTTTACCGAATTGCTGCGCAGGCGCGGCCTGGTGCTGCGCAGCGACCTGCTGCGCGCCTGGTCGCGCTGGATCACCCCGCGCGGCGAGCGGCGGCGGTTCGACACGCGCTTCTTCGCCGCGGCTCTGCCCGAGGGCCAGCAGACCCGCGACGTCGGCGGCGAAGCCGACCGCGTCGCCTGGATGCGCCCCCGAGACGCCGTGGCGGCCTGGCGGCGCGGAGAGCTGGAGATGCTGCCGCCGACCGTCACCACCTGCGCCGAGCTGGCTGAATGCGGGTCGCTGGATGCGGTTCTGGCTGCCCGGCGCGAGATCGCCCCCATCGAGCCGGAGGCGCGTCTGGTCGGCGGCCGGACGCGCTTCGTCGTGCCCGAGGGGGTGCCCTATCCCCCGCGCTGAGCCACGGGCGAGCCCGCCCCCCACTACGCCGGCGCCCGGCAAGAGAGACTGAGGTGCGATGAGGATCGACGGTTCCGGAACACTGCGCGCCAACTGCGTCCTGTGCCCCAACCCCGGACCCATGACGCTGGACGGCACCAACACCTGGGTGCTGCGCGAGCCGGGGGCGCGGGGCGTCATCGTGGTCGACCCCGGCCCGCACGATGAGCGCCACCTGGAGCGGGTGGCCCGCACCGTGCAGGAGCAGGGCGCGCAGGTCGCCGTCACGCTGCTGACCCACCACCACCCCGACCACAGCGACGGCGCCCGCTATTTCAGCGAGCTCACCGGGGCGCCGGTGCGCGCCGTCGAGCCGGAGCTGCGCATCGGCGGCGACGGGCTCTCCGACGGCGACACCGTCGAGGTCGACGGGCTGCAGCTGCGGGTGCTCGCCACGCCCGGCCACACCGCCGACTCCCTCTGCCTGCACCTGCCCGCCGACGACGTCGTGCTCACCGGCGACACCGTGCTCGGCGCCGGAACGACGATGATCGCCGACGACGGCCTCGCGGCCTACATGGACTCGCTGCACCGGCTGCGCGAGCTGACGGAGTCCGCCGGCGTGCGGGCCCTGCTGCCCGGGCACGGGCCCATCTGCACCGAGCCGCGCGACAAGCTCGCCGAGTACATCGGCCACCGCGAGGCGCGGCTGGCCCAGATCACCGCGGCCGTCGAGGCGGGCGATCGCACGGCCGAGGAGATCGTGGCCCGCGTCTACGCCGGCATCGAGGAGGGTGTCGTGCCCGCGGCTCGGTCCTCGGTGCGCGCGCAGCTGCGCTACCTGGCCAAGCGCGGCGACATCCCGGCCGAACTCGGCGAGGCCTGAACGCGCCTGGCGCCGCCGCCCGAGTCGGCCCGCGCCGCGCGGCAGGGGCCGCACAGCCGACGGGCCCGGCACGCGGCCGGGCCCGGTGGTCGTGGCGCGGCGCCGATCGCGGCCGCGCGGTCGTGCCCGCGCGTCAGCGCGCGCGCCGGCGCATCCGCTCGACGTCGAGCAGCACGACGGCCTTGGCCTCGATCCGCAGCCAGCCGCGCAGGGCGAACTCCGCCAGCGCCTTGTTGACGGTCTCGCGCGAGGCGCCGACCAGCTGGGCGAGCTCTTCCTGGGTGAGGTCGTGGTGCACGTGCAGGCCGTCCTCGCCCTCCTTGCCGAAGCGGTCGGCGAGGTCGAGCAGCTGCCCGGCCACCCGCCCGGGGACGTCGGTGAAGACGAGGTCGCTCATGACGTCGTTGGTGCGGCGCAGCCGACCCGCGAGAGCCTTGAGCAGCTGCAGGCTGACCTGGGGCTGCTGGGCGATGAAGGGGCGCAGGTCGTCGTGGCCCAGGCCGGCCAGGACCGCGTCGGTGACGGCGACGGCGCTGGCCGTGCGCGGGCGCGGGTCGAACAGCGACAGCTCGCCGAACATCTCGCTGGGGCCGAGTACGCTCAGCAGGTTCTCGCGGCCGTCGACAGCGGCGCGGGTCAGCTTGACCTTGCCGCTGAGGATCACGTAGAGGCGGTCGCCCTCGTCCCCCTCGGAGAAGAGCGTCTGGCCGCGGCCGAGCCTGACCTCGCTCACCGAGGCGCGCAGCGCGGCGAAACCCTCCTCGTCGAGCGCCTCGAAAAGAGGGGCCTTGCGCAGCACCTCGTTGGTCTCGTCCACCACTTCCTCCTTGCAAGCCTGACCGTCAACAGTGTGACGTATATCGCACGCCGGTGGGAAACCAGTTCGTCGCCTCGGCTTGTCGTCCGGGTGACCTGCCAACCGCCACGGCCGACGTCAGCGCTTTCGATCCTAGTTGCAATCCCGTTCCCGAGGGGCCCGGCCCGCCGAACTCCCGACATTGCCGACATCGGGCGCCGGCGAGTCGGGCAGGGATACCGCCGCGGCCGTCCGGACCCGGACGGCGCCGCGGGTACGTAGTCTTTGGGGCGTGCTCGGAGAACCTGCCACACCTGCTCAGACCACCCCGCCCCCGACCGTGCCGAACGCCGGCGCGGCGCGGACGCCCACGGGTGAGTCGCGTCTCGCTCTGGTGAGACGCGCCCGACGGATAAACCGGGAACTAGCCCGGTTGTATCCCGATGCGCACTGTGAGCTTGATTTCACCTCGCCTCTGGAGCTCCTGGTGGCGACGATCCTGTCGGCGCAATGCACCGACAAGCGTGTCAACCAGGTGACCCCCGGGCTTTTCGCCCGCTACCCTGCGGCGGCCGATTACGCCGCCGCCGACCGGGAGGAGCTGGAGGGCCTGATCCGCTCCACCGGCTTCTACCGCTCCAAGGCCAACAGCATCATCGGCCTGGGCCGCAAGCTGTGCGAGGAGCACGGCGGCGAGGTCCCCGGCGACCTGGACGCGCTGGTGAAGCTGCCCGGCGTGGGGCGCAAGACCGCCAACGTGGTGCTGGGCAACGCCTTCGGGGTGCCGGGGCTGACTGTGGACACCCACTTCGGCCGGCTGGTGCGCCGCTTCGGCTGGACCGCGGAGACCGATCCGGTCAAGGTCGAGCACGCGGTCGGCGAGCTGTTCCCGCCCAAGGACTGGACCCTGCTCTCGCACCGGCTCATCTGGCACGGCCGCCGCATCTGCCACTCGCGGCGCCCCGCCTGCGGCGCCTGCCCGCTGGCCCACTGGTGCCCGTCGTTCGGCGAAGGGCCCACCGACGAGGCCGATGCCGCGGCACTGGTGCGGAATGGCCCCTTCTCCTAGGCGGTTCGGACCAGGCGGAGCAAGCACGGCCGGGGAGGGGACGGGCACACCATGACCGCAGACGAGCGCAGCGGCGACCGGCGCCCAGGCGGCCCGGAGCCCGCCGGTCCGCAGGCACACCGCGACGGCGGACCGCCGCAACGCGACGCCTCCCGCATGACCACGCCCGAATGGCTGGCCTCCCTCGCCCGCGCGGGCGCGCGCATGGCCGTTCCCGCGGCGATGCGGCCTCCCGAGTCGGGCGGCCGCAGGTCCGCGGTACTCATCCTGTTCGGCGAGGGCGAGCACGGCCCCGACGTGCTGCTGATCCAGCGCAACAAGGGACTGCGGCGCCACTCCGGGCAGCCGGCCTTCCCCGGCGGATCCTTCGAGCCCCACGACGAGGGGCCCGAGGACTGCGCCGTGCGCGAAGCCGTCGAGGAGACGGGCGTCGACCCGGAGGGGATCGAGCTCCTGGGCCGGCTGCCCGAGCTGTTCATCCGCCACAGCGAGTTCCGGGTGGTGCCGGTGCTCGCCTGGTGGCGGGAGCCCTCCGCCGTGCATGCGGCCGACTCCGGCGAAGTCGCCGGCGTGGTCCGGGTGCCCGTCAGCGAGCTCGCCGATCCGGACAACCGGGTGCGGGTGCGCCATCCCAACGGCTCGACCGGTCCCGCGTTCCGGGTCCGGGGCATGCTGGTCTGGGGGTTCACCGCGGCGATCCTGAACCGGCTGCTGGTTCTGGGAGGCTGGGAGCGGCCGTGGCTGGACGGCGAGGACGCCGAGCCCGTCCCCCTGCCCGGCGCCCGGCCCGACGACGAAGGGCGGCGCGCGCCGCGGCAGGCGCGCGACCGCTGCGGAAGCTGAGACGAGCGCGGGGTGGTGATGGACGGCATCGTCCTGGATGCGGTGCTGGTGGTCCTGGTGCTGCTGTTCGCGGCATCGGGGTACCGGCAGGGCTTCATCGTCGGGATCATGAGCTTCGCCGGGTTCATCGGCGGCGGCGTGCTGGCCGCTCTGGGAGCGCCGTCCCTCATCCAGGAGCTGGTGACCGAACCCGGGCGGCAGGCGCTGCTGGCGGTGGCGGTGGTGTTCCTGTGCGCGGCGCTGGGCCAGTTCGGCGCGTCCTACCTGGGCGCCGTGGTGCGCAACCGCGTCACCTGGGATTCCGCCCGCGTCGTGGACGCGATGGGCGGCGCCGTGGTGAGCGCCGTGTCGGTGCTGCTGGTGGCCTGGCTGGTGGGCAGCGCCGTCGCCAACTCCGCGATCCCCGTCCTCAACAACCAGGTCCAGCAATCGCGGGTCCTCCACGCGGTCGACAGGGCCATGCCCGAGGTCGCCCACACGTGGTTCTCCACCTTCCGCCGGATCGTCGACCAGAGCGACTTCCCGCAGGTATTCAGCGGCCTGGGCACCGGCGAGCCGGCCGAGGTGCAGCCCCCCGACCCCGACGTCCTCGACACCCCTGAACTGCGCGACGCCAGCCAGAGCGTCGTGAAGGTCCTGGGCACCGCCCCCAGCTGCCAGCGGCGCGTCGAAGGCACCGGCTTCGTCTACGCCGACGGGCGCATCATGACCAACGCCCACGTGGTGGCCGGCGTCACCCAGGACCTGCGCGTCGTGACCCGCTCCGGCCAGCAGCTGTCGGCGACGGTCGTGCTCTACGACCCCCAGCAGGACATCGCCGTCCTCGACGTGGACGGACTGGAGTTGGAGCCGCTTGAGTTCGAGACCGACGCCGACAAGGGCGACGACGCGGTCGTGGCGGGGTTCCCCCGCAACAACGGCTTCACCGCGGTGGCCGCCCGCATCCGCGCCGAGCAGACCGCCCAGGGCCCCGACTTCTACCACTCCCAGCAGGTCAGCCGGGAGATCTACCAGATCCGGGCCGAGGTGCGGCCGGGCAACTCCGGCGGTCCGCTGCTCTCGCCCGAGGGCGAGGTCTACGGTGTCGTGTTCGCGGCGGCCACCAACGAGGAGGAGACCGGTTACGTGCTCACCGCTCAAGAGGTCGCGGCCAACGCCGAGCAGGGTGCGACCGCGAGCGGGCCGGTCTCCACGCAGGAGTGCGACTGAGAGGTCGGACCAGGAGGGCGGTGCCGGGCGCCGGCGGAAGCGCCGCCGCCCCGCGGGCCGCGGCCCGCGGGGGCGCTGCGGGAGGGCGCCCGCCCGGCTGAGCATGTCAGCGGGGGCGGGCGCGATCGAACGCAGGCCTCAGCCGACGAGCTGGGATCCGGTCTCGGGATCGGTCTTGCCCAGGGGCCAGCTCATGCGGACGACGGTGCCGTCCTCGTGCGGCTCGATGCTGACCTCGTCGGCGAGGCCGACGATCACGGCGAGGCCGACGTCAGGCGACAGACCCGCGATCTCGGTGGCCGGGGAGTCGTCCTCGACGTCGACGCCGAGGCCCGGCTGGTCGTCGAACGCCTCGGCCGGCTCCTTGGCGGGGGCGCGATCGAACACCACGACCTCGAAGCGCTGGGCGTTGCGGCCGTTCTGCGAAGCCGGCCTGGGGCGTCTGCCGGGAGGTCCCTCAGGCGCACGGGAGCCGGCGCTGTCTATCAGATCGAGCTGGATCGGGCGGCTGGGGCAGTGGACACGGTGCGCCTCGACGGCGCGGGAGCACGCCTCGCCGACCGCCAGCCGGATCTCGTCGAGGGCGGACTCGGCGATGCCCGCCCGCCGGGCCACGGCCGTGGCCATGAGCCGGGCCGTGCGCACATGGGCGGGCAGCGCGCTGATCGTGAGCTGGACGAGTGCCATGGGATCGCTCGAAACGCAGCTACTTCGACTTGCGTTTGTCGATGGCTTCCTGGACGGAGTCGTAGATGCCGAAGACCTTGGTCAGGCCGGTGATCCGGAAGATCTTCAGGATGCGCTCCTGGGTGCAGACGAGGTCGAGCGTGCCGTCGTGGGCACGCACCCGCTTCAGGCCGCCCACGAGCACGCCGAGCCCCGTCGAGTCCAGGAACTCCACCTTCTCCATGTTGACCACGAGGTGGAAGTTGCCCTTGTTGACGAGGTCGATCAACAGCTCACGCAGCCGGGGAGCGGTATAGACATCGATCTCACCCTCGACGACGACGATCTCGGTGTCGTCCTGTGTGTGGTGATCAAGCTTCAAGTCCACTAGTCCTCCAGCGCCGAACCGCGAAAAGCCGCGAGTGATCTCTGCCGGGCGTTACCCCACAGTGCGGCATTCAACCACGCTTGCCCTTCGCATCTGCCTGTTATGCACAAGAAACCACGACAGCGCGGATCCCTTCCCGCGGATGTCACACTGAAACAGGGGTCGACCAGTGTCATCGCATGTGCTGCCTGCCGAGGAGGGGTCGGGGTGTCCGGATCCGCTCCCCGCGCACGCGGGGACGATGTGCGAGGGGAATCCGCGCTTCGCCGGCTGTGGCGTGACCATACCCCGAATCCGCAGGTGACACATGTGCAGCACCTGCCGCGTGACCACGGGGTAAGTGAACACTGGCCAGACTGGACACCGTCCTCGGTACGTGAGCGGCTCGCTGAGCAGGGGATCACGGCTCCGTGGTCCCACCAGGCGGCCGCCGCGGATCTCGCGCGCTCCGGTAGCAATGTGATCATAGCCACGGGCACCGCTTCGGGGAAATCACTGGCCTATCTGCTGCCCAGCGTCGAGGCCGTCGAACAGGGCGGCACGGTGCTTTACGTCTCCCCGACCAAGGCGCTGGCGGCCGACCAGCGGCGCGCGCTGGCCGATCTCGGCCTTGCCGACCTGCGCGCGGCCACCTATGACGGCGACACTCCCGGCGAGGAGCGCGCGTGGATCCGCGCGCACGCCGACTACGTGCTGACCAACCCCGACATGCTGCACTACGCGGTGCTGGGCAACCACGCCGCCTGGTCGTCCTTCCTGCGGCGGCTGCGCTACGTCGTCATCGACGAGGCGCACCGCTACCGCGGCGTGTTCGGGTCCCATGTCGCCCAGATCGTGCGGCGGCTGCGCCGGATCTGCGCCCGTTACCGCAGCGCCCCGGTTTTCATCCTCGCCTCGGCGACCGCGGGAACGCCCGAGGAGAGCGCCTCCCGGCTGATCGGGGCGCCGGTGCGGGCGGTCACCGAGGACGCCTCGCCGCGCCCGGCGCTGGACTTCGCGCTGATCGAGCCCGAGCTCACCGAGCAGCGGGGCGAGAACGGCGCCCCGCTGCGGCGCACTGCACCGACCGAGGCCGCGCACGTCCTCGCCGACCTCGCCGAGGAAGGCGTGCGCACCCTCGCCTTCGTCCGGTCGCGGCAGGCCGCGGAGGTCGTCGCCCTCACCGCGCAGCGCATCCTGCGCGAGCGGGAGGCCCGAGCCGACTCCCGCCGGCGCCGGCTCTCCGGCGGTCGCCCCGAGGCCACGGACCCCGCGGCGGCCGCGACCGCCGCCGACGCGGCCGGAGAACACGCCGCGCCGGGCGGCGCACCGCCGGACGAGGACGGCGGCGACCGCTCGGATCCCCCGCCGCGCAGGCTTTCCGAGCGGGTCGCCGCCTACCGCGCGGGCTACCTCGCCGACGACCGGCGAGGGCTGGAGGACGCGCTGCGCAGCGGCGAGCTGCTTGGCCTGGCCACCACCAACGCGCTGGAGCTGGGCGTCGACATCACCGGCCTTGACGCGGTGCTCGTGACCGGATGGCCGGGGACCCTGGCGTCGCTGTGGCAGCAGGCCGGGCGGGCGGGCCGCTCCGGCCAGGACGCGCTGGCCGCCTTCATCGCCCGCGACGACCCGCTGGACACCTACCTGGTGCACCACCCCGAGGCCGTCTTCGGCCGGCCGGTCGAGGCCACGGTCCTCGATCCGGACAACCCCTACGTGCTGGGCCCGCACCTGTGCGCGGCCGCCTCCGAGATCCCGCTGACCCCGGACGAGCTGGAGCTGTTCGGGCCCGCAGCCGCCGGCGTGCTCGACGACCTCGTCCGGCGCGGACTGCTGCGGCGCCGCCCGCGCGGCTGGTTCTGGACCCGGCGCGACCGCGCCTGCGACCTGGCCGACCTGCGCGGCTCGGGCGGCCCGCCGGTGCAGATCGTCGACTCCGCCAGCGGTCAGCTGCTCGGTACCGTCGACGAGGCCGCGGCCCACGGCACCGTCCACGACGGCGCGGTCTACCTGCACCAGGGGCTCACCTACGTCGTCGAGGAGCTGGACCTGGAGGAGTCGGTGGCCCTGGTGCACCCCGAGGCCCCGGAGTACAGCACGTGGGCGCGCGACACCACTGAGATCGAGGTCCGCCGCACGCTGCGCACCGAGGAGTGGGGCCCCGAGGCGGCCGTGAGTTTCGGCGAGGTCGGAGTGACCCGGCAGGTGGTGTCCTACCTGAAGCGCGACGTGCGCACCGGCGCGGTCCTCGGCGAACAGACCCTCGACCTGCCCGAGCGCCGGCTGAACTCGCGCGCCGTGTGGTGGACCCTCTCGCCGGAGGCGGCCGACCGGCTGCGCAAGGCCGACGTCGACGTCCGCGGAGCCGCCCACGCCGCCGAACACGCGGCGATCGGCCTGCTCCCGCTGTTCGCCACCTGCGATCGCTGGGACATCGGCGGCGTCTCGACCGCGCTGCACGCCGACACCGGCTGCTTGACGGTGTTCGTCTACGACGGCCACGAAGGCGGTGCCGGGTTCGCCGAACGCGGCTACGCGGCGGCCCGCGACTGGCTCACGGCCACCCGCCAGGCCATCGCCGACTGCGAATGCGCCGACGGCTGCCCCTCGTGCATCCAGTCGCCCAAATGCGGCAGCGGCAACGACCCGCTCAGCAAGCCGGGCGCCCTGCGCCTCATCGACGCCGTCCTCGCCGGGGGCGCGTGCTAGATCGTTGATGGGAGTTTGGTGGCCTGGTCAGTGGTCGTAGGCGATCAGTGACCGCTTGACGGGGGCGGCGGTCAGCCAGTTGTGCCAGATCGCGGCGTTGAGCGCGCAGATGCGCTGGCAGGTGCGCGCCCAGAGCCCTTCGGCGGTGCGGGCGGCGTGGCGCTCCAGTCCGAGCTGGTTCTTCAACGTCCAGATGACGGCCTCGATGCGCTGGCGCAGCCGGCCCGGGAAGTGCCGGGGGCCGTGTCCGCGCTGCTTCTCGGACTCCAGGGCGGGGCGCACGATGGTATGTCCCGTCGCGGCCACGGCGGACTCGATGCCGGCGCCGGCGAAGCCCTTGTCGCACACGATCGGGCCCGGGCCGGGCGCGGCCTGGTGGACGTGCAGCAGGTGCAGGGCCTGCTTGCGTTCGTCCAGTTCCTTGGGGTGGGCCAGGCTGAAGGCGCAGACCGCCCCCTCGGCGGTGGTGACGAGCATGAGTTTGGCGCCCCAGTAGAAGGCGTGGTGGGACTTGTCCATGCCGTAGCCGGCGATCTCGCCCAGCCCGGAGCGGTTGACCGTGACGCGGGAGGCGCCGCAGCGCACGGGGGTGCCGTCCATCAGCCGCAGCGGCTCCTGCCAGGTCGGGATCTGCCGGGCCAGCCATGTCGCCGCGGTGAGCAGGGCCGGGGCCAGATCGCGTAGATGGCGGTTGTATTCGGATTGGCCGGGCAGGCGGGGGAAGAGGTGGCCGATCCGGGCGGGTGCGGTACGCATCCAGTGGCGCTCGGAGTCGCAGCGCAGCAGGACTTGGGCGATGGCGACGCAGACGAGTTCGGCGTCGGTGAGCAGCCGGGCGGGGCCGCGTTTTCCCGGTTTCCTGCCCGAGGGCAGGACGTGGTCGTCCAGATGGACATAGAGTGCGATCAGAAGGGCGTCCAGGTTCGTGTTCACAGCTTGAGCATGGGCGCCCTTCGTCGTGCCCGCAGGAGTTCCGCAAAACTCCCATCAACGATCTAGGTGTGATGTCCCGGCACGTTGGTAACAGCCGACACGCCCCCGACAGCGGTTGAACAAGAAGAGGGCCTTCTGATCCCGGTGTGGATGACAAGTCTGCACCGATGCTCAGGAGGCCCTCGTGTGCCACCGTAACGCGCCACTGACCCCTACCGGCAGACTCCGCCTGGCCCGGTGCGTCGTCGAGGACGGCTACAGCCGCCGCGAGGCGGCCGAACGCTTCGGCGTCTCACCCAGGACCGCCCACAGATGGGCACGCCGCTACCGCGACGAGGGCGAGGCCGGCATGGGCGACCGCCCCAGCCGCCCCCACCACAGCCCGGCCCGCACCCCCGCGGCAACCGAACAGCAGGTGCTCGACCTGCGCCGCGAGCACCGCCTGGGGCCACTGCGGCTGGCCGCGCGCACCGGTATCGGGCCCGCCACCTGCCACCGCATCCTCACGCGCCGCGGCATGGCGCCGCTGGCGGCCTGCGACCGGGCCACCGGCGAGCCGGTGCGCCGCTACGAACGCGCCCGCCCCGGCGACCTGGTCCACATCGACGTCAAGAAACTCGGCCGCATCCCCGACGGCGGCGGCCACAAGGTACTGGGCCGGGCCGCCGGCCGCAGCAACAAAGACACCGACGGCCGCGGCCGGGGGTACCTGTTCCTACACACCGCCCCGGACGACCACTCCCGCCTGGCCTACACCGAGATCCTGACCGACGAGACCGCCCCCAGCTGCGCCGGGTTCCTCCGCCGCGCCGTGGCGTGGTTCGCCCGGCGCGGCGTCACCGCCCGGCGGGTCCTGACCGACAACGCCTGGGCCTACACCAAGACCACCTGGCGCACCACGTGCCGACAGCTGGGCATTGGCCCGCGCTGGACCCGGCCCTGGCGGCCCCAGACCAACGGCAAGGTCGAACGCTTCCACCTGACCCTGCTCGAAGAATGGGCCTACCAGCGGCCCTACACCTGCGAAGCCCAGCGCCAGGCCGCATTCGGCGACTGGCTCGACTGGTACAACTATCATCGGCCCCACACCGGGATCGGCGGCCGCACTCCCGCCAGCCGCGTTACCAACCTCCCGGGACATCACACCT
>NZ_VTZW01000002.1 GCF_009728995.1 Streptomonospora sp. PA3
ACCCCGCCATGCGACAGGGCGTCCTATCCGGTATTAGACCGGGTTTCCCCGGCTTATCCCGGAGTCGGGGGCAGGTTGCTCACGTGTTACTCACCCGTTCGCCGCTCGTGTACCCCGAAGGGCCTTACCGCTCGACTTGCATGTGTTAAGCACGCCGCCAGCGTTCGTCCTGAGCCAGGATCAAACTCTCCATCAAAGGTCTGAACCCTGACACGACCCGGAAAAACCCACCCGACCGCGCAAACCGCGACCGAGAGGCGAACCCGGGCCCATCAAAGGAACCCCGGAACCACACCCCATACAGGAGGGCTGGTCCCACGGGGCCAAAACAAACTTGGCACAAAGTTGAACACGCGCTGTTGAGTTCTCAAGAAGCAACCGCTCATCCGGCACAAGCCCCAACCCGCCAACCGGCAGGCTCCCCAGGCTCTTCCCAAGAGACGGAATCTCCCCGCGGACCCGAACCCCGTTCCCGGTGAAATCCCGGGGCGGGAACCGATCCGCTGTGTTATGCCTTCACGTTATCAGGACCCCCGCAAACCCACCAAATCGCGGTGAATTTCCAGAAACCCGATACATCCGCGCAATTCCCACCGCATCCGGCGGGCAGGAATCAATCCTGCCATACGGAATCCGGTGAACGAACCAAACGGATGCGGTCCGAACCGTCGAGCGACGGTCGAGGACCGGGTGAAGGCCGCCTCGCGGAGCCCAGCACAATCGGCCGGGCCGCAGCGGCTCGACCGACTATAGCCGTCTTCCGCGCAGACGCCAACTCGCAGGAGGCCCGATTTTCCGTCCGATCGGGCGGCGGCACGGGATGTTTGGGGAGGTTCCGCTCGGGCGAGAGCCCTTATGACGGCCTTCAGTCGTCCTCTCCGAAACCGGAAGGACACCCGTGCGCTGGGGAAACTCCATTGAAGGCCCTGCTGGGCGCCGAAGCGGCGCCGGTGCCCGCCGCCCGCCGGCGCCGCGGTTGTGGTCCTGCTCACCGATCCGAGGCGGCTTCGAGGCAACCGCGGGAGACGAACAATGGCCGTTCATCCCTTCCATCCCTACGCCGTCGCCTTCGACGTTCTGGAGACGCTGATCGATCTGGATCCGCTCGGTCGGCGCTTCACGGACGCCGGCCAGCCGGCGGAGCTGCTGCGGCCGTGGTTTCTGCGCGCTCAGCGCGACTGCATGGCCCTGGCGCTGAGCGGAGACCTGCGTCCCTTCCCGGAGGTGGCCCGGCAGGCGCTGCGGACCGCGTCCGGCAACACGGTCTCCGAGGACGAGATCACCCACATCCTCGACGGATTCGGCGAGCTTCCGGCACATCCCGACGCAGAGCCGGCCATGCGCAGACTGCACGAAGCCGGAGTGCGCATCGGCTGCCTGACTCAAGGCAGCCGGGCCGCGACCACGGCGTTCCTCGCGTCCTCGGGCCTGGACCGCTTCGTCGAGGCGGTGGTCACCGCTGAGGAGGCCGGCGTGTGGAAGCCCGCCGCCGGGGTGTACCGCGCGGCCGCCGAGGCGCTGGAGACTCCGCCGGAGCACATGGCCCTCGTCGCCGTGCACGCCTGGGACTGCCACGGCGCCAAACGTGCGGGGTGCCTGTCCGGTTGGTGCCGCCGACTCGAAGGGGAGTACGGCGACGTGTTCGCTCCGCCCGACGCCACGGGCGACACCCTCGCCGACGTCGCCACCGGCCTGCTGGAGCTCACGTCGGCCTGACGCGCGGCCCGCTCGCCGGCGGCGCCCCCCGGCAGCTGGCCGGCGGTACCGCTCCGGCTCCGGCCGTGCCCGCGACTGCCCAGCGGGAGAGCGGCGGGTGCCTCGGTACCGCCGCCGGTCAGGTCAGCAGCCGGGCGGCGCCGGTGCCGGGGGCGGCGTAGAGCCACTCCACCTCCAGCTCGACGACGGCCAGGCCCGCGGTGGGGAAGGAGTCCAGCGGGTCGTCGGGCATGAACGCGGCGACCAGTTGCGCCATGGTGGGGTTGTGCCCCACGACCAGTAGGTTCTGCACGTCGGGATCGGTCCGCGACACCAGCTCCAGCACCGCGGGGACGTCGGCGCTGTAGAGGTCGCGCTCCTGTTCGACGGCAGGGGAGTTCGGGAAGGCATCGGCGACGAGTTCGGCGGTCTCCCGGGCGCGAAGCGCCGTCGAGCACAGGACGTGGTCGGGGAACAGGCCGCCCGAGGCGAGGTGGGCACCCGCCGCGCGCGCCTGCTCGCGGCCCTGAGCGGTCAGCGGACGCTCGTGGTCCGAGCCGTCGATCAGCGGCTCGGCCTGGGCGTGCCGGAGCACGATCAGTCGTTTGGTCATGGCGACAGCACCGTGGCCACGATCGCGATCAACGCCATGAAGCCGAGCATGGCTCCCACGATGGCGGCCAGCCCTTTCATTCCTGACAACGGGTGACTTCCCTCCGCGCGGTCCTTCGCCGCTTAGCCTAGGGGGTCGCCGACACTGTACGCGGCGGCCTCGGCACCGACGGCCGCCCGCACCGCCAAGCAGGCTTCGACCTGGCAGAACGAGGGGCGCGGGCGCCCGGCCGAGTCGAGCCGGGCACCCGCGCCCCAGTGTCGCGGAGGCCGGTGTCACTCCTCGCGGCCGCCGTCGGCGGCGCGCGCCTCCTCCTTGCGTTCGGACTCCTCGGTGGCGGGGGCGGAGCCGTCGGCGGCCGGGTCGGCCGTCTGCTCGGCGGAGCCCAGCTCCGCGCTCCCGTCGTTCTCGGCGGAGCCCGCCTCGGGGCCGCCGCCCTGCTCGGCGGGGCGGTCCGGGGCGCCCGCGTCGCCGCTGCGGCGCTTGGACCACACGATCGCGCCGACGATGGCGGCCACCGCGACCACGGTGACCCCCGCGCGCAGGAAGAAGCTGTCGGCGAACATCACGACGCTCGGCGCGATGATCAGTGCGACCAGGTTCATCACCTTGAGCAGCGGGTTGATGGCCGGGCCGGCGGTGTCCTTGAACGGGTCGCCGACCGTGTCGCCGATGACCGTGGCCTCGTGGGCCTCGGAGTGCTTGCCGCCGTGGTGGCCGTCCTCGACGAGCTTCTTGGCGTTGTCCCAGGCGCCGCCGGAGTTGGCGAGGAAGACCGCCATCAGGGCGCCGGCCGCGATCGCGCCGCCGAGGAAGGCCCCCAGCGGGGCGTAGCCGAGGGCGAAGCCGACCGCGATGGGCGTGAGCACCGCCAGCAGCCCCGGAGTGACCAGCTCGCGCAGCGAGTCCCGGGTGCAGATGTCCACGACGCGCGCGTACTCGGGCTTCTCCGTACCGTCCATGATGCCCGGGCGGTTGCGGAACTGCTCGCGCACCTCGACGACGACGCGCCCTGCCGCGCGGCCGACCGCCATGATCGCCAGGCCGGAGAACAGGAACACGACCGCGGCGCCGATGATCACGCCGACCAGCACGTTGGGCTCGTCGATGGACAGGCTGAACGTGCCCGCGTCCTGCCCGATGGACGTGAGGGCCTCTTCGACCGCGGTGCGGAACGCGCCGAACAGCGCCGTTGCGGCGAGGACCGCGGTGGCGATGGCGATGCCCTTGGTGATGGCCTTGGTGGTGTTGCCCACGGCGTCGAGGCTGGTGAGCACGTCGGCGCCGCGGCCCTCGACGTCCCCCGACATCTCGGCGATGCCCTGGGCGTTGTCGGACACCGGGCCGAAGGTGTCCATCGCGACGATGACGCCGACCGTGGTCAGCAGGCCGGTGCCCGCCAGGGCCACCGCGAACAGGCTCAGCGTCACCGAAGCGCTGCCGACGAGGAAGGCGGCGTAGACGGCGCCGGCGATGAGCACCGCCGAGTAGACGGCCGACTCCAGGCCCACGGAGACGCCCGAGAGGATCACGGTGGCCGCGCCGGTTTCGGAGCTTTCGCCGATGTCCTTGACGGGGCGCCTGTCGGTTTCGGTGAAGTAGCCGGTCAGCAGTTGGATGGCGGCCGCCAGCACGAGGCCGATGAGCACGGCCCCGACGGCCACGAACCGCGGGTCGCCCGGCAGGGCCTGCATCTCCTCGCTGATGCCGGTGAGGCCGGAGAAGCTGCTGGGCAGGTAGGCGAACGCGGTGACGGTGACCAGCACGGCGGAGATGACGGCGGAGACGAAGAAGCCGCGGTTGATCGCCGACATCGCCGTCTTGTCGCGGGAGCGCGGGGCGACGATGAAGATGCCGATGATGGCGGTGATCACACCGATCATGGGCACCAGCAGCGGGAAGACCAGGCCCTCGACGCCGAACGCGACGCGGCCGAGGATGAGCGAGGCGACGAGGACGACGGCGTAGGACTCGAAGAGGTCGGCGGCCATGCCGGCGCAGTCGCCGACGTTGTCGCCCACGTTGTCGGCGATGGTCGCGGCGTTGCGGGGGTCGTCCTCGGGGATGCCCTGCTCGACCTTGCCGACGAGGTCGGCGCCGACGTCGGCGGCCTTGGTGAAGATGCCGCCGCCGACACGCATGAACATCGCGAGCAGGGCCGCGCCGAAGCCGAAGCCCTCCAGGACGTTGGGCGCGTCGCCGCGGTAGAGGAGGACGACGACGGCGGCGCCCAGCAGGCCCAGGCCGACGGTGAACATGCCGGCGACGCCGCCGGTGCGGAAGGCGATCCGCATCGCGGCGTGCTCTCCGGCCTCGCCGCCTTCCCGGGCGGCCGCGGCGACGCGGACGTTGCCGCGCACGGCCAGCCACATGCCGATGAAGCCGGTCAGGGCGGAGAAGCCGGCGCCGAGGGCGAAGAACACCGATCGTCCGATCCGCACCGCGAGATCGTCGGCCGGCAGCAGCAACAGCAGCAGCGGGATGACGATGACGAATACGGCCAGGGTGCGGAACTGGCGTTTGAGGTAGGCCGCCGCTCCTTCCTGGACGGCACGCGCGATGTTCTGCATCCGCTCGGTGCCCTGGCCTGCGGCGAGAACTTCACGGACCAGCCATCCGGCGACGGCGAGCGCGAGGAGCGCGACCGCCAGCACGACGACGACCAGCGTGAAATTCATGCCGTCCAAGGCCAGGGCCGGGCCGCCATCGGCGGCTTGGGTGAGCCCAGACAATCCGTCCTCCTAGAGACGGGCACGTTTTGGCCCCCGCGGGGTCGTGCGGCCGCCTCCCAACCTGTCACCAGGCCCGACGGCACGCCCGGCAGGGTCCTGCGGGTGCCACCAACACGGTTGCGTTCGCCGTTTCGCTGGGTCCAGCGAGAACGGTGTCCGGGGATTCTACGCACCGGTATGGCAAAACGTGAGCGCGGGTCGGGGAGTTCGCCTTCCCCGCGCGGATATGTGATCGCAAAGTGATCTGAGAATGCGGATCTTCCGCGGGAATACCCGCCTTCCTTACATTTTACGCAAAAGGATATTAAAGTGATTAATCGGCGTAAAACACACATAAAGGCAGGAAGACGGCGATAGAGCGCGGTTCTGCGGCGGCTCAGGACGCGCGCGGCCGACCGGCGGAGCGTCTCGCGGTCGTGCGGGAGCCGCGCGCTCCTGCCGAGCTGCGCGGCGCTGGAAGCGGGGGCCGGGGCCGCGGTGCGGCGGGCCGTCCCGTCTGCTCTCAGCCAACCGCATCGGGAACCGGCGCCGCCACCGTTTCGGCACGGATGTGTCGCAGGGCACGCCCGGCGGGTGCTGCTCGGGGCCGCGGGGGCCGCCCGTCCACCGGCGCCGGGATCAGGGCCGGAGGTCGCGGCTCCAGCGGAGCTCGCCGTCGCTCCGCTCTGCGGTCGGAGCCAGGCCGGCGGCGGTCGCGACCGCGGCCGATGCGCTGTTGGCCGGGTGGATGTGGGCGATCACCCTCCGCACGTTCCTGCGCTGGAGCCAGGCCACAAGCGCCCGGGCCGCTTCGCTCGCGATGCCGCGCTGCTGCCATGCGGTGCCCACCATCCAGGCGACCTCGGCGCCGGCGCCGCGCTCCCCGGCCGACACGGTCGCCTGGACGGTCCCCGTGAGGCAGGAGGAGGAACGCAGCACGATCACCCAGGTCAGCCACGACACGGCCGGATCAGGCGATCCGGCGAGGCGGCGCCGGTACCGCGCGCGCAGCTCCGCCGGAGTGTCCGGGGTTCCGCCGATGAAGGCGTGGAGGGCCGGATCGGACAGGACCGCGGCCATCTCCGCCGCGTGTTCGAGCCGCAACGGGGACAGGTCCAGACGCTGCGTGCCGATCGCCTCGGGCTCCAGGACGCCCGCCTGCGACGTCCGCGGGGGCGTGTCCCCTGCCACGGGTGCCGCGGCCTCAGCCGCGGCGGGCGTCGCCGCGGCGCAGGCGCAGGCCGCTGGTGTCGATGGCCGGGGCGTCGCGGGCGATGTCGGGGCCGACGGGGCTCTGCGGATCCTCGGTGCTTTGCGCGGTCTCGCGCCCGCCCGGGCCGCCGGATCCGGCCGGGCCGACCGATCCGGCGTCGGCATCGGGTTCGTTGGGGTTCTGGGGGGTGTCGACCCGGTCCTCACCTTCCATGTGGTCCAGGTCCTCCAGCCGGTCGGCCACGGACCTGGCGAAAGCCGCGGCCCCGACGGCGTCGACACCGTCGGGGGCCTCGGGGCCGTAGCCGACCACGCGTTCGGCGCCGCGGCGCAGCAGCCGTGCCGCCCCGACGCGGTTGCCGCGCTGGGCGTGGGTCAGGCCCACCGCGATCTGGGCGAGGCCCCGCCACAGCTCCCTGTCGGGTTCGGCGACCGACTTCCAGACGGCCTCCAGCACCTCGTGCGCGTGGAAGGCGTAGCCGTCGTCGAGCAGGCGCTGCGCCTCGTCGAGCCCTTCCTGAGGGGTGAACTCGGCGTCGTCGGGAATGCGCGGCACGCCCTCCGCGCCATGGGGGAGCGGACGCCCGAAGCGGTCTCGCGGGCGCTGGTTCTGCGCCCTGCCCTGCGGGTTGCGGTCGCGTTCGGCCCACGCGGAGTCGCTCATGCTCGCCGCTCCTGATCTACCGCTCCGACTGCCATTTGCACCGGTCGTGCTCTGCTGACCGCTGTGCCCATTGTGCACCCCGGTATGCGTGCCGGCGGGCAGGCGGGGGCGGGGTCTGCGGGGTGCTCAGGTCTCGGGTTCGGGGGCGGCCAGCCAGCCGAGCAGCGCGGGGTCGAACAGATCGGGGCGCTCCTGGTGCGGGAAGTGCCCGGCGCCCTCGATCAGGCGCCACCGGTAGGCGGCCTCGACGTAGCGGCTCGACCCCCGGGCCGCCGCGGGCAGCACGACGGGGTCGAGCGCGCCGTGGAGCTGCAGTGTCGGCGCCCCGACGGGGCGGCGCATCCGGCGCATGTAGCGGCCGCCGTCCGGGCGCAGCTGGGAGCGGAAGAGCCAGCGGTGGCACTCAAGGGAGCAGTGCGCGACTCCGGGGATCTGGAAGGCGTCGCGGCAGTGCCGCTCGGTCTCGGGATCGGGCCAGCCAGGCCGCGACCAGGCGCGGAGCATGTCGGCGACGTGCTGGGCGTCGTCGGCGACGAGGCGGCGCTCGGGCACCATCGGCAGCTGGAAGCCGAGCAGGTGGCGGCTCGCCCATCCTTGGCCGCGGGTGGCCATGGCCGCGCGCAGGCGCCGCGGGTGCGGCATGGACAGCACGGCCAGGCGCCGCACCGTCTTGGGGAAGTAGACCGCCATCGTCCAGCCCAGCAGGCCGCCGGTGGCGTGTCCGACGACGACCGCGTCGGCTTCGCCGAGCGCGCGGATCAGGCCGGCGGCGTCGGAGGCGAGAGTGATCAGGTCGTAGCCGCGCGGGGGTTTGTCGCTGGCTCCGTAGCCGCGCAGGTCGACGGCGACGGCGCGGTATCCGGCGCCGGCCAGTGCGCTCAGCTGGCCGTGCCAGGACCACCAGAACTGCGGGAATCCGTGGAGCAGCAGAACCAGCGGCCCCTCGCCGGCCTCGACGATGTGGAACCGGGTGCCGGCCGCGCTCACGGTCCGGTGCGTCCAGGGGCCGTCGATCAGGACGGCCGTCTCGTCAGTCACCGCTCACCGGGGCCGCAGCGGGTCAGCTGCCGGAGGAGCGGCCGCCGCCGCGGAACAGCGCCATCGACTCGGCGATGGTGGCGCTGGTGCGCGGGAAGCCCTGGCGCTTGCGGAACTGGCGCAGGCCCAGGAAGCCGATGAGCCCGGCGAGCAGCAGGTATGCGGCGGTGACGATGAGGAAGGAGAGCCAGGGCGCCAGTCCCAGCGCCATGATGCCCAGGCCGATCGTGATCGCCACCAGGATGAGGAACATGTGGCCCAGCACCGCGGCGCCCATGGCGAGTCCGGCGCCCATGGCCATCTTCTGGACGTCGCGGGACAACTCCAGCTTCGCCAGCTGCAGTTCGAGGCCCACGAGGCGCTTGACGCCGTCTTTGGCCTCGTCGACGAGTTCGCCCAGGGAGTGTTCGGCGGCGTCGAACTCCTCAGGCTCCTGGCCACCCGACCGGGTCTCGGGCATGGAGACTGCTCCCTTCACTCGGCAGACGTCTTCAGCATCCTCGCACATCCCGCGTCACACGCGTTTCCACACGCCGCGTACAGCCCCGCGCCCGCCGCCGGGCGCGGGGTTGTACAGGCGGAGGCTCCGGGGTGCAGCCGCCTCGGGGACCGGCACGCGCCCGGCCCGGTTCGGCCGGATGCGGGACCGGTCTGTCGAGGCGGCGGCACGATCGGGCGACGCGCCGCCGCCAACACCGTGCTTGGGACACTGCCCGCCGTGAAGGCGGCTACTCGTCGCTCTTGCCGCTCTCCTGGAACGCCTCCTTGAGCGTCTGGATCGACTGCGCGTCGGTGAGCGTGGAGACGTCGCCGAGCTCGCGGTTCTCGGCCACGTCCTTGAGCAGGCGGCGCATGATCTTGCCGGAGCGGGTCTTGGGCAACTCCGGGACCACGAGGATCTGCCGGGGTTTGGCGATGGGCCCCAGGTGCGCGCCGACGTGGTCGCGCAGCTCCTTGACCAGGTCGGCTCCGCCCTCGCCGGCCTCGCCGCGGAGGATGACGAAGGCGACGATCGCCTGGCCGGTGACCGGGTCGGTGGCGCCGGTGACGGCGGCCTCGGCGACCTTGTTGTGGGCCACCAGGGCCGACTCGACCTCGGTGGTGGAGATGTTGTGGCCGGAGACCAGCATGACGTCGTCCACGCGGCCCAGCAGCCACAGGTCGCCGTCCTCGTCGCGCTTGGCGCCGTCGCCGGGGAAGTACAGGCCCTCGAAGCGCGACCAGTAGGTCTTCTGGTAGCGCTCGGGGTCGCCCCAGATGCCGCGGAGCATCGACGGCCAGGGCTCGCGGACGACGATGAAGCCGCCGCCGCCGTTGGGCACCGACGCGCCGGTGTCGTCGACGACGTCGACCACCACGCCCGGGATCGGCTGCATCGCGGCGCCGGGCTTGCCGTGGGTGATGCCGGGCATGGGACTGACCATGATCGCGCCGGTCTCGGTCTGCCACCAGGTGTCGACGATCGGGGTGCGGCCGCCGCCGATGTGGGTGCGGTACCACATGTAGGCCTCGGGGTTGATGGGCTCGCCGACCGAGCCGAGCACCCGCAGGCTGGAGAGGTCGTACTGGGCGGGGTACTCGTCGCCCCACTTCATGAACGTGCGGATGGCCGTGGGGGCCATGTAGGCGATGGTGACGCCGTACTTCTGCACGATCTCCCAGAAGCGCCCCTTGTGCGGGGTGTCGGGCGTGCCCTCGTACATCACCGAGGTGGCGCCGTTGGAGAGAGGGCCGTAGACGATGTAGGAGTGGCCGGTCACCCAGCCGATGTCCGCGGCGGTCCAGAAGACGTCGGTCTCGGGCTTGAGGTCGAACACGGCCCAGTGGGTGTAGGAGACCTGGGTGAGGTAGCCGCCGGTGGTGTGCAGGATGCCCTTGGGCCTGGCCGTGGTGCCGCTGGTGTACATGATGTACAGCGGGTGCTCGGCGTCGTGGGCCTCGGCGGCGTGCTCGGCGGGCTGGCGGTCGACGATGTCGTGCCACCAGACGTCGCGGCCCTCGTTCCAGTCGACGTCCTGGCCGGTGCGCCGCACCACGAGCACGTTCTCGACGGCGGGGCGGTCGCGCACGGCCTCGTCGACGGCCGGCTTGAGCGAACTGGGCTTGCCGCGGCGGTAGCCGCCGTCGGCGGTGATGACGAGCTTGGCCTCGCTGTCGTCCAGGCGGGTGCCCAGGGCGTCGACCGAGAAGCCGCCGAAGACGACCATGTGCACGGCGCCGATGCGGGCGCAGGCGAGCATGGCGATCACGGTCTCGGGGATCATCGGCATGTAGATGGCGACGCGGTCGCCCTTGCCGACACCGAGCTCCAGCAGCGCGTTGGCCGCCTGGCAGACCATGTCCTTCAGGTCGGCGTAGGTGATGGTGCGGGTGTCGCCCGGCTCGCCCTCCCAGTGGAAGGCGACCCTGTCGCCGCGGCCCGCGTCGACGTGCCGGTCCACGCAGTTCACCGCGGCGTTGAGCTTGCCGCCGGTGAACCATTTGGCGAACGGAGGGTTCCACTCCAGTACGTTGCTCCACGGCTGCTCCCACTGCAGCCTGCGGGCCTGGTCCTCCCAGAACCGCAGCCGGTCGGCGGAGGCGGCGTCGTAAGCGTCGGCCTGCACGTTCGCGTCTGCGGCGAGATCCGCGGGGGGCGGGAAGCTCCGGGACTCCTGAAGAAGGTTGGACAGTGTCTCCTGACCCTGCCCCTGGGGAGTCTCAGCCACTGTTAAGTCTCCTTACTAATCCGGTCCCACAGAACATATCGTGTGGTGGACCCCACTTCATCAACTGGTAGCGGCACATACAAGAGGCCGCTCCCGGGCTGTGGACGGGCGGTCACCCCTGGGGACGGGCGGTCCTTCCCGGGCCATGGACGGACATCGATTACCCGTGAGTAGGGTTGATGGCGTGAACGCAGAAGAGCCCCTGCAGCGGGTCGCCGACCTCCCCGGCGTCGGTGCGGCCGTCGCCGACACCCGCACCGTCGTCGACCGCCTGCTCGGCCACCGCATCCTGCGCCGGCGCAGCAGCGACGTGTCCATGGAGTCCGCGCTGCGCGGGGCCCGCGCCTCGGCCGTGCTCGACGGCGCCGACGCCGGCCTGGAGGAGGTCCGCGCCGGCCGCAGCGGCGACCCGCGCATCAAGGGTGCGCTGCGCGTCTCCGGCGAGCTGGGCCTGCTCGCCGAAACCTGGCCCAAGGCGCCCCGACAGGTGCTCGCGCGTTTGCACGCGCTCGCGGCGGCCGACGGCGCCGGCGCCGAGGAGCTGGGCCGCCCGCGGACCGGATCCGAACCCGCCCGCGATCCGCTCGGCGTGGGGCCGGCGCCCGGGGCGGCGGAGGTCGCGGCGCGGCTCGACGCGCTGGACGGCCTGCTGGCCGCGCGCGCCGCGGTGCCGGCGCTCGTGGTGGGCGCGGTGGTACACGGCGAACTGGCCGCCCTGCGCCCGTTCGGGTGGGGCGACGGGATGATCGCGCGCGCCGCCGAGCGGCTGACCCTGATCGCGCGCGGGCTCGACCCCAAGTCGCTGGTGCCCACCGAACTGGGTTATCTGGAACTGCACGAGGAGTACGGCCCCGCGTTGCGCGGCTACCTGACCGCCACCCCCGAGGGAGTCGGGGACTGGGTCGCCTTCTGCTGCCGGGCCGTCGCCGCCGGCGCTCGCGATTCGCTGGCCACCTGCGAGGCACTGCAGCGGGGATGAGCGGGCGCGCGCCGCCCGCGACCGGGCCGCCGGGAACACCGAGAAGGCGGGTGCCAGGACCGGCACCCCTATCTCGATCCGGTTACTTTTAACCGCCGAAAAACGTGTTGATATGCCCGATTTGGGACCAAAGCGCAAAATAAAGACGATGCCCCGCCCGAACCGGAGTCCGAGCCGGGGCACCGCCGCTGCCACGGAGCACCGGGCTATCATGCGTGCTTACTCATAGTCCGACCAGCGATCGCTCCCTGATCTGGACGAGCCTCCCGCGGCTTGGTGACGCGTGGGTACCCGGCTTCCGTGTTCGGTGGATCACCAATCCACCTTGTCCTTCCTTTGTACGCCCGGTGGCGCACGCTGAAAAGACCCCCGCGGGTCAAAGATCTCGACAGGAAGCCAATTCGCCGTGGTAGCGTCCCGTGCTATACCTATTACCCACGTGAGGCGCCGCGCCCCCTCAGCGTTCCCCTCAGCGCGCGCGTTCGATCGTCGGAATACCCCTTGTTCGGATCTGGTGCTGTTTTCGCGCTTGTGTGACGATATGGCGTGACGCGGCCCCGAGCCGCCACGCGTGCGGTCGGGCGGACGCCCGGCCACCGAGACTTATCCGGGAACGGACCGGCTCTCCCCCCCAGAGCCGGACCGTGCGACGGCCCCCGCTTCCCCCCGGCGGGGGCCGTCGTCATCTGCTCTCCCGGTGCGGTCGGCATCGCCCCCGGGCCGCGGTGCCCCGCGGGCGGACCGACGCCCCGGCATCACCGGGCGGAAACGACGGGCATCAGCGGAACTCCGCGGCGAGCGCCGGACCGCTCGCGCCGGCCCACCCCCGCTACCCACCGGATCGGCCACGCGGGACGCGCGCCGCCCGCCCGCGGCCCTCGGCCCCTGGTCCACGCCCGCGACCAGGAGTGCGGCGAACCGGACGACCGGCACAAGAGCGAGTGCCGCCGCCGCGCCGACGGCCGCCGACAGCACCGCGGCCGGGCCTAAGGCCGTGTTCGGTGGGTCGCTGTTCTACTGCGCGGCTGCCGGGGTGGTGGTGGGTGACGGGTGGGCTTCTCGCTCTCGCTGCGTTCTCTGGGCCCCTGACAGGCATCATGGCGAAGCCGCCTGTCAGGGACAGTCGACAGGGGACCCGCCCCGGGCCCCCTCTGCGCGATGATGCGGAGCCTGCGGAGCCCGCGCAGGGGGGACTCCTTCCTCGGCCTTGCGAGAGCGGCACTGGGCCCCCGATCGGCGATCATGGCCAAGCCCGCCAGGGCCCCCGCTCGGCGATAATGGCCAAGCCCGCCAGGGCCCCCGCTCGGCGATAATGGCGAAGCCCGCCGAGTAGGGGCGTAGGGGAGGCCCTATCGCGGCGCCCCGCACCGGGGCGGCGCTTCGCGCCATCGGGCGCGGGGCGCACGCGAGTGCGCCGCTCACTACGGACGGACCCACCAAACACGGGCTAACCCCGGGCCCAGACCGATCAGCTCGGCCAGTGTCGTGTTGCCCGGAATGCGCGCCGTCACAGAGCCGTAGAGCGGGTACAGCAGCCCGCCGAGGGCGAGGGACCACCAGGTGGCGGTGTCGCGAAGGCGACCGGGGACGCGGGCAGCCGCAGGACCGCCCCGAGCGCGTGTACCAGCTCTGCGGGCAGCGCAGCGGAGTCGCCGGCCGCGCCGCGGCCCCGGCGCCGGCGCCGGCGCGCGCGGACCGGAAGGAGGGAGGTGTCGGCGGATCCACTGAGACGTGCGGCAGCCAGTCACGGTCGACCGCCGCGGTGACGCGGGCGGCGCGCAGCGTGACGGCGGCGACGACGAGCCCCGCGGCGATCGGAAGCAGCCCCGCACCGAGCGCCAGCCCGGTCACGACGATGACGAAGCCGACGATGGACAGGGGAGCGAGAGGAGGACGTAGCGGGTATCGGTGCCGAGGCGGCGCAGGATCCTTTCCATATCCCGCATCCTCGCGAGCCGCGTCCGGCCGGTCACTGGCGCGCGGATGCCGACCCGCGGTGGTGTAGGCACCACTCCTCCCCCGCGCACGGTCCTGCGGCTCCGACAGCGGGGCGGGTTTTCCACAGGCTGAGGATCGGACTTCTCCCCGGGTGGCGGGCCGGGCCAGCGTGGAGTGAAGCCATTCCGCTCCGGGAGGCCCGATGACCCTCTCCGCCCCTGCCCGTCCTCTCCTCGTCACCGACGATCCCCGCCTGCTCGACGACCTGCTCCGGCTGGCCGCCGCGGCCGGAGTCGAGGCGACCGTCGCCCACCACGCCGCTCAGGCGGTTCCCGAATGGGCGCGTGCGCCGCTGGTCGTCGTCGGCACCGACCTGCTGCCCGCGCTCGCGAAGCTCGACCTCGAACCCCGCCGGCACGTCCTGGTCGCCGGGATCGGCCCGGAGGCGGGCGGTACCGAGGTATGGGAGGCGGCGCTGCGCGCGGGCGCCCAAGCCGTGCTGTCCCTGCCCGCCGACGAGTCGCGCCTGGCCGGGCTGCTCACCGAGTCGGCGCACGCCCGCGCCGGGCGCTCCCCGGTGGTTTCGGTGGTCGGCGGGCGCGGCGGTGCGGGGGCGAGCGTGCTCGCGATCGCCTTGGCGCTGTCGGCGCGGCGTTCGGGCCTGCGGAGCGCGCTCGTCGACGCCGACCCCTGCGGCAGCGGCCTCGACACGCTGCTCGGGTGCGAAGAGGCCGCCGGCGACCGCTGGGGCGACCTCGTCGCCCGCGAGGGCCGCTTGAACTGGTCGGCCCTGCGTTCACGGCTGCCGGACCTGGGCGGCGTCGCGCTCGTCACTTGGGAACAGGGTCCGGCCGCGGCCGTCCCACCCGCCGCCATGCGCGCCGTGCTCGCCTGCGCCGCCCGCGGATCCGACCTCGTCGTCGCCGACCTGCCGCGTGCACCCGATCCCGCAGCAGACGAAGCGCTGCGCAGCAGCTCGGTGGTGCTGCTCGTGGTGCCGGCGGAGCTACCCGCGGTCTTCGCGGCCGCGCGTATGGCGCCGCGGCTGCGCCGCACGGCGCGCGACGTGCGGCTGGTCGTGCGCGAGGACGGATCCCAGGTCACTGCGGCCGATGTCGCCCGGACCCTCGACCTCCCGCTCGCCGGGCGCTGCCCTGCCGAGCGCGGCCCGCTCCGCGCCCTGCGCCCCGGCACACCGCTCGACTGCGCCCGCTCCGCGCCCCTGAGCTCCCTCGCCGCACGGCTGCTCACCGACCTGCTCCCCGCATCCCCGCCCGCGAGCGCGAACCGGTCCGCGCCGCCCCGGCCGCCCCCGAGATCCGCCTGACGCGACCGCGCGTCGCCGCTCCTTCGGACCTCCGATCACACCGGTCGGCCCGAGCCTCCGGGTCCGGTACTCCCTCCTCCTCGAAAGAAAGGACGGTCGGCGTGGACGCCGAACCCCCCACCGACGGCCTCCCGAGTGCCCCGCCGGCCCCCTCCACCGCCGGGGCGGACCCGCGGCTGCTCGCGGCCGTGCGCATGCGGCTGGCGCGCGAGGGCGGCGATCCGGCCCCGGCACGCGTAGCCGCGGCCGTGCGCGCCGAAGGTGCGGTCCTCGGCGACGCCGAGGTGCTCTCGCTCGTCCGTCTGCTGCGGGCCGACCTCTCCGGCGCCGGACCGCTCGATCCGCTGCTCAGCGATCCCGCGATCACCGACATCCTGGTCAACGGCCCCCACGAAGTGTGGATCGACGACGGCGCGGGCCTGCGGCAGGCCCCCGGCATCCGGTTCCCCGACGACGCCTCGCTGCGCCGCCTCGCCCAGCGCCTGGCGGCACAGGCCGGGCGCCGACTCGACACCGCCGCGCCGTGGGTGGACGCCCGGTTGCCCGGCGGGGCGCGTCTGCATGCCGTGCTGCCGCCCGTGGCTCCCGAAGGCGTGTGCCTGTCGCTGCGGCTTCCGCGGCACTCGGTGTTCACCCTCGCCGAGCTCGTGGCGTCCGGGACGGTCCCCGAGCCGGGCGCGCGATTGCTGCGCGCCGTGGTGACCTCCCGCAGCGCGTTCCTGATCTCGGGAGGCACGGGCACGGGCAAGACGACCCTGCTGTCCGCTCTGCTTTCGCTTGCCGACCCCGCCGAACGCGTGGTTCTGGTCGAGGACTCCGCCGAGCTGCGCCCCGATCATCCCCATGTGGTGCGCTTGCAGGCCCGTCCGCCCAACATCGAGGGCAGCGGCGAAGTCGGCCTGCACGACCTGGTGCGCCAGGCCTTGCGCATGCGCCCCGACCGCCTCGTGGTCGGCGAGGTCCGCGGCCCCGAGGCCGTCATGCTGAATCATCAGCAAACACCTACACTCGCCCCATGACCGCACGCACCCCCCAGAGAGCGGGCATCTACTGCCGCCTCTCCTATGCCCCCGACGGATCCGAGGAGAAGGTCGAACGCCAAGAGGCCGACAGCCGGGAGCTGGCCGCCCGGCTCGGCTGGCCCGTCTCCGACGCCCACGTCTACCGCGACAACTCCCGCTCGGCGTGGCAGCGCAACCGCAAGCGCCCCGGCTGGGACCGCATGCTCGCCGCCCTGGAAGCCGGCCACATCGACGCGATCATCGTCTACCACGGCGACCGGCTGATCCGGCAGCCCTACGACCTCGAAAAACTCATCGGGATCACGGACAGCCGCGGCATCCGCATCGCATCCGTGTCGGGTACACGCGACCTCGACAACCCCGACGACCGTTTCATCCTGCGTATCGAGGCTGCGCAGGCGTGCCGCGAGTCCGACAACACGTCCCGCCGGATGCGGCGCGCGATCGCCGCCCGCGCCGCCAAGGGCCGCCCCTCCGCCGGCGGGAAACGCCCCTTCGGTTTCGAGTCCGATTTCGTGACCCGCCGCGAGCCGGAGTGCGCTCTACTCGCCGAGGCCGCCGACCGGCTGTTGGCCGGTCAGTCCATGGGCGGCGTGATCCGGTGGCTCGACACCTGCTCGCAGACGTCGCAGGGGGCGCGGTGGACGGACGCGACGTTGCGGCATCTGCTGCTGTCGCCCCGGATCGCCGGGCTGGTCGAGCACGGCGGCACCCTGTATGAGGCTGTATGGGCGCCGGTGCTGGCGCCGGACGCGCCGGAGGAGGAGCGTCGCGCGCGGGCGCGTGAGCAGTGGGAGGACATCAAAGCGCTGTTCGCCCGCAACTCCAAAGAGCACCCCTACCAGGGGCAGGATCGGAAGTACTTCCTGACGCGGGTTGCCGAGTGCTACGCCTGCGGCGCCGGTTTCCGGTCGAAACCGACCGGCGGCCGCAACCGCAAGGATTCCCGCATCTACTACTGCCCGGACTGTAAACGCGTCGGCCGGTCGGTGGCGCACCTGGACGCCTACATCGAGGGCCGGGTGCTGCGGCTTCTGCAAGACAAGCGGTTCGCCGAGGAGCTGCACGCGGCCGCCGACGCCGGACGGCCGGGGGTGGCCGCGGAGATCGCCGCGCTGGAGCGCCGCCGCGCCGAAACCGAGGCGACGCTCGAAGAGCTGGCGGACCATCCCGAGGCCGACCCCGGCATCCTCGTGCGCTCGCTCGCCAGTTTCGACCGGAAGATCTCCGAGCTGCGGTCTCAGCTGGTGGCCACGTCGCAGCACCAGGTGCTCGCGCGGATGGTCGGCATCACTCGCGAGGAGTGGCAGGCGACCCCGGTCGACGTCCGCGCCACGGTGGCCCGGATCCTGTTCCGGATCGTCGTGTACCCGACCACGAAGCGGGGGCCGGGATTCGATCCCTCCAGCGTGGAGGTGACGCGGCGGCCACTGCAGCCCGCCTAGGCGAGGCGCGGCAGGCAGCGGTGCGGCCACGGGGTGAGCAGCCCGGCCGCCTCCATCTCCACGATCTGATGCAGCGGCGCCCGCCTGTCCGGCGGGTACATCTCGGCGCACCGGTCGGGGTCGACGAGGGGGTCGACCCCGAAGGCCCGCGTGAGCGCGCGCCACAGCGGCGGGATGCTCGACACCTGATCGATGTAGGCGCGCACCAGTTCACCGGTACTGATTCCGTCGCGGACCACGATCAGCCACCAATCCGGCGCGAGCTGGCGGACGATGACGTGCATGCCCGGCGCGAGGTGGCCGGTGGTTATGGACAGGCGGGGCGGCGCAGCCGAAAACCGGTCCACGTGACTGTGCGTGTCGATGGCGGGGGATGTCACGAGCAGGCCCTCCCACGGTGCAAGTGACTGAAGCGGTGAAATGGCACCGTAACCCGCCGTGACGTGCAGCGGAAGTGCAATCCAGTCTGTACTCCCCATCGCAGTCGACTTCTTCGGAGAGTGACCGGTTTACCGGAATCGGGCACGAATTTCTGCCGCTACCGAGTAAACGATCCCATCACCCTATGCGTCGCCGCCGCTGCCATTCTCGACCTGGTCGCGCCGCTGCCGCTCGCGCTCCAGCCGCCGGCGCTCGCGCTCCAAGGCGATCTGCGTCTGCGCGTTCAAGTCATCGATCACGGTCTCCATGATCTCGGCTGCCTCGTCATCCGAGAGGTCGCCGAGCTGGCTCTCGGCGTCGCGCACGATTCGGTCGACGACGACTCCGAAGCGGGTGCGGGTGATGCGGTAATCCGTCCGGTACTCCTTGCCCTCAGCGTCGGGGCGGGGCTGCACGGGTGCGGCCTCGGCGGCCGGCGCCGGGGTCGGCTCGCCGCCGTCGGCGATCTGGGCGATGGAGTCGTGCTCCCACTGGTAGGCGGATTCGATTCGGTGGATGGTGATGGCGTTGTATCGCGGCCGGTGTCCGCGTTCGAGGTCCTGCAGCATGCGGTAGCTGACTCCGGCTCGCCGCGCCATCTCGGCGCGGCTGATGCCGAGCGTCTTGCGTCGCTGGGTGAGCTGCAGGCCGACCTGTTCCTCACTGCCGTGCAGGTCTATGTATGGGCTGGGCCTGTCGGGTGTGGTCGCCACACGGCGCCTCCTCTCTCGGTCCGGGTGCATCGTTGCCTAGAAAAATTTCGGCATCAATAGGCATCGCTAGGCAGCTTTCGGCCACGCCTAGGTAAGCACAGTATCCCTTGACATGCAGGCGTTTCGTGCTCTCACACCCGTACCTGCGGCGATGCTAAACGATGCTGAGCGATGCCTAGGCGTGTTTGCCCACGATGCCTAGCTATGCCTAATGTGGCCACATGCCGAGAACGATCACCGCGCGGGTTAACGGGGCCGCGATCCGCACCTTCCGGGTCCTCCGGAACCTGAACACGCGGGAGCTGGCCGAGCGCGTCGAAACGACGGCTCAGCACATCAGCAACGTGGAGCTTGAGACCCGTCCCTGCTCGGCGGTCCTCGCCCAGCGCATCGCCGACGCTCTCGCCGTCGACTGCGACGCGATCCTCCGCGAACCCCTCACCGTCACCGCTGCCCAGCGCAAGCGCACGACCGGGACCGCGGCATGAGCGCCGTCTGCGTCACCGCTGAGGACGCGTTCCGGGCCGGTTTCGAGGCCGACTGCGAGCACGGCGACGCCCCCGACGTCTGCCCCTCCTGCCGCCTCACCGACGCCGAAATCGGCCGCCTGGCCGTGCTCCTGCGCCCCTACACCGTCGCCGCCGCCCAGGCGGCATGAGGAAGGCCCCCGCCTAGCCGCCAAGCCCGCGGGGGCCCCGTGAAGAAAGGAAATCCCTTCGTGTCCCAGAGTACCGACCCGATGCGCCGCGCCGCTGAGCGGCTGCACATCACCGTCCCACCCATCGACCCCGACCCCGACACAACCCTCATCCAGCTCACGCGCGGCGCAGACATCGCCTGCCGCCACCGCCCCTACCCGCAGGAGGTCGCCCGCGGGCTCGCCGAGGACCACCCGCCGCGGCTCGACATCACCGCCGGCCCGGTCCGGGTGCGGCTGGAGATCGACCCGGCCATGACCTCCCACCAGGTGCGCCGCCTGATCTCCCACCTGCGCCCCGAGGTGCGGGCGTGGCTCGACCAGGTCGCCGAGTACGCCCACGACCTGGAGATGTCCGAGGCGTCGCAGGACCAGGACGGGGGCGACCGTGGCTGAGCGCTACCTCGACGGGCCCGTCTGGTCGGCCCGCGACTCCGCATGGCTCGACTCGCTGTCCGCTGAGGACCTGCGGTCGATGGTGCGGCACCTCGCGTCCTCGCCGGTGGCCTCGCCGCGGCTGCGGCTGCGTGCGGCCATCTGGCACGTGATGCGCCGGGGCATGGCGCGCGCCGGAGGTGGTGCCCGATGAGCGGCATCACCGATATCGAGCTGATCCTCTCCGCCGTGCTGGTGGTCGCGCTCGTCGTGTTCGCGGGCCTGCTGTGGCACCTGTGCGGCCGGTACCTGGTGCGGCTGCAGGTCGCCCACCTCGGCGCGGTCCGCGAAATCCGGGACCTGACCGCCGAGCTGGAGGAGACCCGCGCGGCGCTGGAGCGTGCGACGGGCGGCGCCGAGGACATCCTCGACGCCGTGCACCGCACCGATGGGCAGGGGCGGTGGACGGCGTGAGCGCCCGCACCGGGCAGACCGGCCCCGACCGGCCCACGGCCCTGGACCACATGATGACCGGCCGCATCCAGGCCGCCACCGCGGCCGAGCTGTACGCGCACTGGGTGCACGGGTGCGGGCGCGCGATGGCTGCCGAGGTCGACGCCGCCCTCGCGGCCGCGATCTCCGAGCTGCAGGACGCCCGTGAGGCGCTGGGGCGCGAGGTGGCGGATCTGGCCTCGGCCGACCAGCTGGACCCCGCGGAGGTGACCCGTGGCGACGAGTGACCAGGTAGCCGAGGCCGACCACACGGTGCGGCCCAGCCCCGAATTCCGCCGCCTGACGCGGGTGATGCACGTGCTGGGGCAGGCGGATCCGTCGCCGGAGCAGTACGCCGCCGAGTGCGCGGCGGCGTGCCGCACGGTGGCCGGCCACGCCCGCGACGCCGCGGACCTGGCGCGGCTGCTGGATGTGCTCGGTATCCCGCTGCCGGGGCGGCCCGCCCCTGCCCCGGCTGCGCCGGATCCGGGCGCCCACGGCACCCGCCGCGGCTACCAGCGGCACCTGCGTGAGGGGTCGGAGCCGTGCGAGGCGTGCCGCGAGGCCAACCGCCGCAAGGCACAGCGCGCGGTTGGCACGCCTGGTGCGACGCGCCGGTTGCGGCCGATCGTCCACGGCACCACGCGCGGCTACCGGCAGCACTGGTACCGCAACGAAGCCGCGTGCGCGGCGTGCCTGGCGGCGATCCGCGAGGACTGGCGCCGCCGGGAGGCTGCCCGCCGGACGCGCCGGGCGGGGGGTGCCGCATGATCCGCACCGTCCTGCGTGCTCTCGGCATCCTGCCGCCCGTCCGGCCGGTGCGCCCGACCGCCGCCGAGATGCTCCGCATCCCGCGGGCCCACCCGATCGGCGAGCTGACCGTGCCCATCCCCGTCGTCATCCCGCCCGAGCTGGACCGGGACGACGACGACCGGCGACGCGACGCCATGCGGCACACCACCGACGGCGTCCGCCAGGCCACGGCCGCTCTGCGGGACCTGCAGGCCCTGCTCGACCCGCCCTCGGTCGAGGCCGCACACGTCCGCCGAGTCGCCGCCTACCACCACATCGACGACGCCCAGCGGGCGCTGCGCGAGGCCCTGACCGCGCTGCCCGCCGACCACACGACAGGAGACCAGACCCCATGACCGCCCCCACCACCGTCCCGCGGCCGCGCGGGTGCGTGTGCCCCGGCTGCTGCTGCGACCGCCGCACCGGCCGCACCGTGTGCCGCGAATCCGGATGCTCGGCGTGCCTGGCGCTGCCCGCGCCGCGGCCGACCAGCGCCCCGCGGGGGGTGAGCGCATGAGCGCCCCCCGCGTGATCGGGCTCGACGTCAGCCTCACCGGCACCGGCATCGCCTCCTCCCTGGGCTGGTGCGAGACCGTCGGCCAGGCCGGCCTCACCGGCCTGCCGCTCGCCCAGCGGGACCTCGCCATCGTCCACCTCGCCCGGATCATCCTGGAGACCACCGGGGCGCCGGACCTGGCCGTCATCGAGGCGCCCGCCTACTCCCGCTCCGGCGGCGGGTCGCACGAGCGGTCCGGGCTGTGGTGGCGCATCGTGCGGCACCTGCTCGCTCAGGGTGTGCCGGTCGCCGAGGTCACCCCGAACCAGCGGTGCCTGTACGCCACCGGCAAAGGCTCGGCGACCAAGGGCGCGGTGGTGGATGCGGTCGCCCGCCGGTGGCCGCAGTACGCCACCGGCGGCAACGACAACGCCTGTGACGCGGTCGTGCTGGCCGCGATGGGTGCCGACCGGCTCGGTCACCCCACCGCCCGCGTGCCAGTCGCCCACCACGCCGCGCTGGACAAAGTCGTATGGCCCTACCTGGGAGGGGTGGCCACCGATGCCTGAGGTCCCCATCGTGTCCGAGCTGCCGCCTGACTACGGCGGCCGCGGGCTCACCCGGCACAACGACATCGCCCGCCAGCTGCGCCGGCAGCCCCGCCGGTGGGGGCTGGTCACCGACACCGCCGCCTCCCGGCGCGCCGCCTACAACACGGCGTCGCGCATCCGGATCGGCGGGTACCCGGCCTACCTGCCCGCTCACGCGTTCGAGGCGCGCGCGATCACCACCGAGGACGGGGTGCACCAGGTGTGGGCGCGCTACGTCGGGGGGGATGCCGCATGATCGGCGTGGACGTATCGCAGATGCCGCCGCTGCCCGAGGGCGAGCGCACCCGCGGCCAGACCGGCGAGCAACTCGCCGCCGAGCTGCGCCACCACGTCATCGAGCACGCCATCACCCACGCGCCCCGGTCGCAGCAGACGGCGCTGGGGCCGTCGGAGATCGGTATCGAGTGCGCCCGCCGGATCGGCTACAAGCTCCTCGGCACCGAGGAGATCAACCCCGGCGGCGGGTGGCTGCCCACGGTCGGTACCGCGGTGCACGCCTGGCTCGCCGAGCAGTTCGAGGCGGCCAACTACCGGTACGGGTGGCTCCGCTTCATGGTCGAGCAGCGCGTCACCGTCGGCACGATCAACGGCCAGCCCGTCACCGGCACGTGCGACCTGTACGACCGGGCGACCGCGACCGCCATTGATTTCAAGATCCAAGGCAAGACCAGCTTGCAGAAGCTCCGCCGCCACGGCGCCACCGGCGAATACCGGGTTCAGGGCCACGCCTACGGGCGCGGGTGGGCGGCCGCCGGCCACCCGGTCGAGCGGGTCGCCGTCTGGGGGTTGCCCCGCAACGAGCCGTCGCTGAGCGGCGCTGTGTTCGCGTCCGAGCCCTACGACGAGTCGGTCGCCACCGACGCGCTCGCCCGCGTGGAGGGCATCGCCTCGCTGGCTTCGTCGATGGGCGCCGAGGCGCTGCCGCTGCTGCCCACGGCCGATTCCTACTGCCAGTACTGCCCCTTCTTCCGGCGCGGGTCTGACGACCTCGCGTCCGGGTGCCCCGGCCACACCGGGGCCAAGGCGACTCAGCCGAGTTCGGTCGAGTCGCTCATCGCCTGACCCAACACCAGCAGAAAGCGAGACGCATACCGATGACCACCGCAAACGACTTCCTCATGGGTGGCGGCATCCCGGCCGCGAAGTTCGAGCAGATCGGCCGCGTGCTGACCGGCGCGATCGCCGTCCCGCCGGAGGTTCAGCAGCAGAAGGACTTCAACAGCGGCGAGCCGCTGTTCTGGGACGACGGCAGCCCGCGGCAGCAGATCAAGCTGGTGCTGGACACCGCCGAGCGCAACCCGGAGGACCCCGACGACGACGGGCAGCGCGCCCTGTACGTGAAGTCGGGGATGCTCAAGGCCGTCCGCGCCGCCGTGAAGGCGTCCCGGTCGAAGGGCCTGGAGGTCGGCGGGACGCTGACCATCACCTACACGGGCGACGGTGAGCCGTCCCGGAAGGGGTTGAACCCGCCCAAGCAGTACAGCGCGACCTACCAGCCGCCGGCGCCGGGCGCGGCCGCGAACGACGTCCTGATGGGTGGCCAGCAGCCGCCCGCCGCCCCGCCCGCCGCCCCGGCTCCCGTTCCGCAGGCGCAGGCCGCCCCGGCGGCGCCCGCGGCGATGACGCCGGAGCAGCAGGCCGCCATTGCGCAGCTGACGCCGGAGCAGCGCGCCGCCCTGGGCCTGTAGGCCCGCCCCCATCCCGCGGGGGGCGCCGCTCGCCCAGTGGCGCCCCCCGCCCGCCTTGAACAGGAGTCACCCACCCATGACCCCATATGAGTACACCGACGCCGACGGCGACCAGCTCCGCATCGGCGGCGTCACCATAAGCATCCACGACGGCGGCGACGGCGACCTCGCCGTCGTGCTCCTGCCCGCCGACGCCGACGGCCGGATCGCCATCGCGCGCGCCATCCTGCAGGACACCGGCGCCACTGTCGTCCCCCCGGCCGCCACCGGCACCGCCGACGACATGCCCCTGCGTGAGCGGGTCGCCCGCGCCATCTGGCACGCGACCACCGGCGGTATCTCCTGGGACCTGTCCGACCCCACGGTGATGGGGCGCTACGCCGACGCTGCCCTGTCGGCCGTCGGCCCCGTCGTGGAGCGCGCCGAGTCCGAGCGGGACCGGCTGCGCACCGCGTGGATGTCGGCCCGCCGGCGGGCCACTGACTGGCGCCGCGAGGCTGAGGCCCGCCCGACCAGCACCGTGCACGAGTGCTGCGAGCAGGCACAGGATGCCCGCGCCGCGGCTCTCGCGGAGCGCCGCCGGGGCGCCTGGGACATGCGCGAGCAGGCTGCGGATCGGGCCGACCTGGAGGGTGAGGAGCGCCTCGCCGAGGACATCCGGCACCTGGAGCTGCCCGAGCAGGCCGACAACGCCACCGGGGACGCCCAGTTGGCGGGCGATTCGATCGGCGGTCACAGCGTGGGGGGCTACGGCGACGAGGATGCCGAGCCCGCCAGCACGCCTGTCCTCGCCGAGCGGATCCTCGCCGAACTCCGGCGCCATGACTACGAGGGCAACGGCCGGTGCATCTGTGGAACCGTGATCGGCACCAGCGACGGCACAGCGTGGACGGTCGACCAGGACCGGCACCTGGCGTGGGCCGTAGCGAGCACGCTGACCGAGCCTGCGGCCACTGCGGCCGCCACACCGAGCAGCGAGGCACCCGAGCCCGCCCGCGACATCGACGACCTCAACGCGGCGATCTCCGACACCATGCACCGGCTCGCCCGGCTCGAGGACCGCCACGCCGACCGGGCCGCCACCGTCGACCAGCGCCTCGCCGATCAGTCGGTGCGCCTGGCCGATGTCGAGACCGCCCAGCACGAGCAGCGCGACCGGCACACCGATGTCGAGGGCGCGGTCGCGAGCGTGCGCGACGAGCTCGCCGACGTCAAGCGGCGCGCCACCATATCGGTCCGCGACCTGGTCGAGCGTGTCGTGGAGTTGGAGTCCGCGACTGGACTCAGCGACGACGAGCACCCGGCCGCGGAGCGTCCCCGGTGGCGCGACCGGCACGGCGACATCTGGGAGCCCGCCCCCAGCGGTCTGCTGCGCATCCCCGACCACCCCGGCGCGGCGGCGTACCCGCGGGAAGAGGTCGAGCACCGGTTCGGCCCGCTCGCACCCGTGACCGACGACTGCGAGCAGGCCACCGCCCAGGACGATCTGCCATTCAAGGTCGGCGACCGGGTCCGCAAGATCGGTGATCCCCGCATCCGCAAGGTCACCAACGTCGTGCTCGTCGGCCCGGCCCGCGGTCACATCGTCCTCGACGGCGGCACCGCCAACGGGCACGGCCCAGTCTCCCCGAAGTACTACTTCACCGCCGACTCCGCCGAGGCCGGTGACGCCCGATGAGCGACCAGATTCCCGCCCTGGAGCTGCCGCAGATCAGCGTGCCCTGCACCTACTGCGGCGCCGACCCCGGCGCCCCGTGCACCCTGCACGGCGGCCGCCGGGTGCGCCCCTACGACACCCACCAGGACCGCACCGCCGCCTACAACGCCACCCGCACCACCGCCCGCACCACCACCGAGGAGGCTCAGTGAGCAACCCCAGTGAGCAGCCAGTGAGCAACCTCGATGACCTCGACCTCGACGCCATCGAGGCGCGCACCGACGCCGCCACCGATGACCCCTGGGGTGTCGAGGCCGTCGGCAGCTCGCTGATGGTGATGCACCGCGGCCACTGCACAGTCGTCGCGATTCTCGGCGACCTCTCAGACCCGCAGGCGAGGCCCGATGCCGAGTTCATCGCCCACGCCCGCGCCGACGTGCCCGCCCTGGTGGCGGAGGTGCGGCGACTGAGGGCCGAGCTGGCGACCGCCCGCCGCCAGGAGCGCGAGCGGTGCGCCGACGCGCTCTGGCCCTACATCGAGGCATCCGCCGACCTCGGGGACGGGCGAGCGGTCACCACGCTCGACGAGATCCAGGAAGCCATCCGCGCCCTGGGCGACGAGGACATCCCGGCCGCCGCCCCGCCGTCGGTGCTCATCACCACCGACGACATGGACGAGGCCGCCGAGGACCCCGGCGGCTGCCCCCGCTGCCAGGCCGGGGTCGGCATCCACGCAGAGGTGCGCGGCGGCCGCATCGACTGGCGCCCGGTGCGGATCCACACGATGCCCTGCGCCGACGCGCCCGACCACGACACGGGGGCCCGGTGATCCGGCTCGCCGCCGCCCGCGTGCTGGAAGTCCCGGCCGCCGCCCACCAGCCCGGCCGCCGATCCAACACCTGCGCCGACTGCTGCCGCCCCTGCCTCGTCGGCACCGTCCGCTGCCGCGACTGCATCGCCGTCCTGCGCGGCGTGTACTCCGCCGTCATCCGCCTCTGACCCGAAAGGCCGATCCATGCAGTACCGCATCGAGATCCACACCCACCACGGCACCCACTACGGGACACCCGAGGACGCCGCCCCCACCGACGAGACGGTCGAGCACCTGCGCGGCCTGCTCGACAGCCACGCCGTGTGGCTGGAGCGGACCGACGGCTATGTGGTGATCCCGACCCGCGAAATCCGGTACGTCGGCATCGCCCAGGTCAACCCCTGACCCCTCAGCCCGCACCGGCTTCCAGGCCGGCGCCCGGATCGCGACCGGGGCGGGCACCACCCACCGCCCGCACAGCAGCACACGACCAGGGGGAGAGCGCACACCATGACCACCACCCACCCCGCGGGCGGCGCCGCGTGACACGCCTGCACATCCCCGACATCGACCCCGACCGGGGCACCATCGCCGCCGCCCTCGACTACGCCGACGCCGGTTGGTACGTCCTCCCGGTCGACCCCGGCACCAAGCACCCCGGCTCCGTGCTCGGGAAGGGCTGGCCCGCCAAGAGCAGCCGCGACCGCGACACCATCACCGACTGGTTCGTGTTCGGCGGGTACGCCCTGGCGCTGCACGTCGGCCGCAGCGGCGCCGTCGTGTTCGACGTCGACCGGCCTGAGGCCGTACCGCCCGAACTCGCCCAGGCCGCCGCCGACCTCGCGCCGCCGTTCCAGTCCACCCGGGAGCACACCCCGAATCGGGGGCATTACGTGTTCGCCGAGCCCGCGGGCCGCACCCTGGGCAACGGGGCCGGTTCCCTGGGCCGCGACTGGGGCGAGGTCCGCGGCAAGAACGGCATCATCGTCGTCAGCCCGTCCGAGCACGAGCGTGCAGCTGAAGGCGGCCGGTACGAGTGGGTCACCACCGGGCCCGTGCCCGAACTGCCCGCCGCCCTGGCGGCCGCCCTGCCGGACGCATCTCAGTCCGCCGACGCCGCCACCGACACGGCGGTGCGCGCGTTCCTCGACGAGCACACGCGCGCGGACCGGCCCAGCCTGATCACCCCGATCGTGCAGCGGTTCACCGCCGACGTCGCCGCCGCGCGGTCCCGCCACGAATCCATGCTGCTGCCCGCCGCCAACGCCATGCGGGAAGCCCGCGCCGGGCTGTACTCGGCGCACGCCGCGGCTACCGCCCTACAGAACGCGTTCACGGCCGCCCTGGCGACGTCGCGCGACGGCACCGAGCGCGCCATCCCCGCCGATACCGCGCGCGCCGAGTTCGCCGGCATCCTCGCCTGGGCCATCGCCCAGGCCCAGGCCGCCCCGGCTGAGGAGATCACCGGTGTGGTCGACGGCGCCGACGAGCGCGCCCCCGACGAAGCGCAGATGATCGCGGAGCTGCTCCCTTTCACCGCGCCCCCCGCCCCCACCGCCGACGGCGCGGGCGGGGTTGAGGGGGCGCTGGCCACCGTCCACCAGCTCGACGCCGACGAGCGCGAGCGCACGTCCTGGTGGCCCCGGTCGCTGTCAGCGATCCTCTCCGGCGCCGAGGAGGAGCCGCCGCCCGCCCTGCTCGCCCGCGACGACGGCGCCCGCCTCTGGTACGCGGGCAAGGTCAACGGGCTCCAAGGCGAGTCCGAGTCCGGCAAAACGTGGATTGCGCTGCTCGGCGTCGCCCAAGCGCTCGCCGACGGGCAGCGCGTCGCCTACCTGGACTTCGAGGACACCCCGGCCGGGATCGTGTCCCGTCTGCGCGCCATCGGCGTACCCGACGACCAGTTCGGCCGTCTCGACTACATCGGGCCCGACGAGGCGCTGCACATGGGCGCCCGCGGCGACCTCACCGAATACATCGACCACCACCGCCCCGCCCTGGCCGTGGTCGACGGCGTCAACGCCGCCATGACGCTCATGGGGCTCGATCTCACCAGCAACACCGACGCCACCAAGTTCACGCAGACGTTGCTGAAGCCGCTGACCGCCACCGGGGCGGCCGTCGTCGCCGTCGACCACGTCCCCAAGGCCAAGGAATCCCGCGGCAAGGGCGGAATCGGCGCCCAGGCGAAACGCGCCATGATGACCGGCTGTTCTATCACCGTGGAAGTTGCCGCGCCATTCGGCCGCGGCATGAAAGGGCGGCTGCGGCTTCTCGTCGACAAAGACCGGCCCGGATTCGTGCGCGCCGTCTGCTCCGAAGCGAAATACGCCGGAACCGCCATTCTCCAGTCCGACCGGAATTCGGGCGCCGTGGGCGTTGTGATTCGCGCGCCCGAGGACGCCGCCGAGAATCCGGCCGCGGAAGGAACGGCCGCCGGCGCCGCCTCGGCGCGCATCCGCGGGCTCATGGAAGCCGTCTCGACCTACCTCGCCACTGAGCCCGAGCGGACCAGCCTGCGCGGCATCCGGGACGTCGTGAAGGGGCGCCCGGACGATGTCGCCGAGGCTGTCGAGACGCTCGTCGCCGACGGGTACGTGACGCGAGCGAAGTCCGGGCAGGCGTACACGCACACGCTCGTGCGGCCCTACTCCACGCTCGACGACCTGATCGCCCGATCCTCTGACCTGCATGAAACCAGTGAAACCACCTCGGAACCGCCCGCGGACGCGCCAGAAACCGGCAATTCAGACGTAAAGGCCGAAACCGGTACCGGTTTCACCGGTTCCCAACCGGTTTCAACCGGTTCCGAAACCACCTTCCCGGGCCCCGGTGGGACCGGTTTCCCGGTTCCGCTCTCTATAGAGCGGAACCGGGAACCGTCCCGGCCGGGCGCGCCGGAACCGACCGAGACCGGTTCCGAGCCACCGAGCGCCCCCGCCGTCGGCACCGGCCGCCAACCCGACGCCAAGATCATCGTCATCGACGGCCGCATCATCGCCATGACCGACCGCGGCGGCGTCGTCCTCACTCCCGACGACGGCGACCTCGTCGACGCGACCACCGGCGAGATCTATGGACGCGTCGATGACCTCCCGCACCAGCCCAAGGAGTAGCCATGTTCGAGTACCGCATTCAGTGGAGGCGTTCCACCTGGTCAGCCACGGCAAGCACCAAGTCGCGAATCTTCAGCCGCGAGCGCGACGCGCGCGCGTTCATCGCCAAGCTTGAAGGTGTCGACCGCCCCGACCTCGGCGAACCCCAGATCTGGATCTCGCGCCGGCGCGTCGGATCCTGGGAGCCCGGATTCTCCGGCGGCGCACCATGACCGCCCCCATGCCCCAATGGATGAAACAGCGCCGCGAGGAATACGCCCGCGCCGCACAACTCCGACTGTGCAAAAAATGCCGGGCGCCCGTGCTCGCCGGATACGACGCCGACATATGCGCACTCAGCGTCCAAATCGACCCCACCCCGATAACAGAAATCGGCGAGGCAATCGCATTAATGGAAGGGCGGACCACATACGACCTCACCACCAGCCGCGGCCGAAAAGAAATCCACCACCGCGCCGAACACAACATCTCCGCGCCGCGCCGCGGCCCGGTCTACCCCGCCCACATCTGCGGCCGCCCCATGACCGAGCACGCCGCACCCATGCCCGCTCCGGTTGCTGCCGAGCCCGCCGGCGACCGGCCGCCGTACTGAGGAGGAGCCCCGCCATGCCGAGTCCTATGAGCGCCGATCGGTCGAGCTGGCCATCGCGCACACACGAGGCCGTCACCCGCATGCGCCGCCGCCACGCCGCCCGCCGCGGGCTCACCCCCGCCGACATCGCCGCCGACCCCGAGTACTGGATCGCCGGCCCCGGCCGCGTGCTCGCCGAGGCCACCCCGTGCGGCCATCCGGGCGGCTACCGGCTGACCGACTCCTGCCCCGCCTGCGACGCCGACGAGGAGACCCACCGCTGATGCCCGGCACACCCTGCCACCTCTGCGCCCACCCCACCGGCGACGACGCCCCCGTGTGCACCCGCTGCGCCGGCCAGTGCGCCACCGCGCTCCGGCAGGTGCCCGACCTGGTCGCCGACCTCGACGACGCCACCGGCAAACAGACCCGGTTCGGTAGCAGTCACGGCGGCCGCACCCCCCGCGCCGAGGTGCCGCTGCCGATCGACCCCCGCGCCGCCGAGGCCGCCGCTGTGCTCCGATCGGCACTCGTCGGGTGGGTCCGGGTGGTGCACGGCGACCGCGGCGGCTCATGGCCGTCTGACAGCCTCACAGCCATGGCCGCCTGGCTCGCCCCCGTCATCGGGTGGGCCCGCCACGCCGACTACGGGCCCGACCTCGTCGACGAGATCCTCGCCGCCGTCGGCCAAGCCCGGCGCGCCGTCGACCGCCCCACCCGGCTCGTGCCGCTCCACCAGTCGTGCCGCGCCGTCGTCCTCGACGGGCAGACCCCGGTGCCGTGCGGCGGCGAGCTGTCCGCGGTCCTCGCTCCTGGGCTGCCCGCCGACGGGCAGGTGCGGTGCAGCTCGGGCGATCCGGAGCACACGACGACGGTGCAGGCGATGATGGACCGCCGCCGCGGCGCCCGCTTGCGGATTTGACATATCGAGGTGTACTTTCAGGCACGTTGGAGTTTTATCTCCACGCGCACTCCACGCGCATGAAAGCCCCGATCGTCCGCGGTCGGGGCTTTTTGCATGCCCGCCCCCCTGCCGAGAGGCCCCATGGACGACACTCGCCGCGTCATCCTCAGCGTCGGCTGCGACTACCGCGCCGCCGACGACTGCCACACCGAGCACACTTTCGAGTACCGGGTGCCTGTCGAGACCACCGCCGGCCACGCCATCATCATCGGATGCGCCCAGCTCACCGACCTGGGATGGCGCCACTTCAGCGACTCCTGGTACTGCCCGGCGTGCTGGGCCGCCACCGCCGCCGCCCTAGAGGCCGCCACCCTCGACTGACCTCGCCAGACGTGCCCGCCCGGCCGCCGACTCCCGGCCGCGCGGGCACCCCACCGTCCGCACCAGACCGGCACACACCGGCCCGGCGCGGACCCGTCCCGGCCCCGGCTCCACGCCCGTGGGGGAGCGTGTCGAGCCGCGGCCGGGACCCACAGGCCCAGCAGCGGCTGGGAGGCGTGCGGGCGCCGGCCACCCTCGGACGGCCGGGAACCGTCCGAGGGTGGCACCCCCCGACGCCCACCAGGGCCGCGAGGTTCACACCCAGGCCGCCCCCGGCCACCACACCCGCCCCCACCACGGCCGCGGCTACCGTTAGGGCCATCCCCCCACACCCCACCGGGAGCCCCCATGCACCAGTACGGCCCCTACGGCTACGCGCCCCCGCCGCCCATCCCCACCCACCCGCCCCTCCCCAACACCGGCAACGGCATCGCGTCGTTGGTCATCGGCTGCATCGCCGCCGTCACCTGCCTCTGGGCAGTCGTCATCCTCCCCGCCATCGGCGTCCTCCTCGGCATCATCGGCATCGCCGAGACTCGCCCCGGCGGACCCCGCCGCGGCCGCCCCATGGCCGTCGTCGGGCTGATCCTCAACGCGGCGCTCACCGTGGTCGGCGTGGCGGTGCTCATCTCCCTGATCGCCGACACCACGTCCTGACCGCGCGGAGGGGGTGAGCCCGTGTGGGAGCACAGCCCCGCCGCCGAGACGACCCCGAGCTGCGCGACCGCGTCCGCCAGCTGCACGCCGGCGGGCACTCCCGCAACGCCATCGCCCGCCAGGTCGGCGCGTCCCAATCCACGGTCAGCCTGATCGCCCAGGATCTCGGGCTGACCTTCGACCGGGACCGCACCGCCGAGGCCACCGAGGCCGCCCGCGCCGACCACGCCGCCCGCCGCCGCGCCATCATCGCCGGGCTCTACGACCAGGCCGAGGCCCAGCTCGCCCGGCTCAACCTCGACGAGCACGAGCTGTCCCAGCCATCGGCCGGCCAGCTGATCACCTGGACCGCGAAGCACCTCCCCGCCCAGGACGTCAAAGCACTCATCCAGTCGATCGGCACCGCCACCGACAAGGCCGTCCGCCTGGAACAGGTCGACGCCAGCGACGGCGCCGACGACGTCGCGTCCATGCTCGGACGCATCGGCGACGCCCTCCTCGGCGCCGCCGACCGCCTCGACACACCGCCCGACGCTACGGCTGACGACGAGGTTCAGTGATCCGAATCATCATCATGCCTGCGGCGGGATCGTCCGGACCTGTCAGGCGTGCCTCCCAGCCCGCACGTCGAAGGACCGCCCGGACTTCTTCGCCCGATGCTGCCGGAACCCTTTGACGATCGACCCGCACGCCGTCGTTCACACGCACCACGTGCCACCAACCCTGTTGCGTGTTAACCCCTGAGATCGGCACGTCGACCGGGACGTTCGCGCGACGCAGAACATCCTCGACCGCGTCACGCTCGGCTGCCCAGTCCACGCCTTCGCTCTGCTCACTCATAGACGAATCGTCGCAGGTGAGAGGGGGCAAAGTGTGGACCTCGACCGGCTCACCGACACCATGTCCCGCCCCCAACTCCGCAGCATCGCCGGCGCCCTCACCACGCCCCAGATCGCCCTCTGGTCCGGCGCCGTCGCCTCCGGAAAAACCATCGCCTCGCTGGTCGCGTTCCTGCTGCTGCTCGTCCGCGCCCCCCGGCACGGGCTCGTCGTCATCGTCGGCCGCACCCTGCAGACCATTGAGCGCAACATCATCGACGTCCTGCAGAGCCCCGAACTGTTCGGCCCGGTGGCCGCCCACGTCCACCACACACCCGGCAGCACCACAGCCGTGATCCTGGGCCGCACCGTGCACCTGATCGGCGCATCCGACGCCCGCGCCGAGGGCCGTATCCGCGGCGCCACGGTCGGGCTCGCCTACGTCGACGAGGCGTCACTCATACCCGAGTCGTTCTGGACGATGCTGCTGTCCCGGCTCCGCGTCAAGGACGCCCGACTCCTGGGCACCACCAACCCCGACGGGCCCGCCCACTGGCTCCGCAAGGACTACATCCTCCGCGCCGACGAGGTCGGCATGCGGCACTGGCACTTCACGTTGGACGACAACCCCGGCCTGCCCGAGGGGTTCGCCGACCGACTCAAGGTCCAATACGTCGGACTCTGGTACCGGCGGTTCATCGCCGGCGAATGGTGCCTCGCCAGCGGCGCCGTGTACGACATGTGGGACCCGGACCGGCACGTCGTCTCGCAGCTGCCCACCATCCGCGAATGGATCGGCACCGGCGTCGACTACGGCACCGTCAATCCTTTCGCCGCATTGCTCGGCGGGCTCGGCGACGACGGCCGGATCTACCTCGCGAGTGAGTACCGGTACGACTCCCGGCGCGAGTACGGGCAGCTCACCGATCACGAGTACTCCCGCCGGTACCGGGCCTGGCTCGACGGGCTCGGCGTGCGCCCCCGCTGGCACGTTGTCGACCCGTCCGCCTCCAGCTTCATTCGCCAGCTCATGACCGACCGTGTGACCGCCGCGCACGCCAACAACGACGTCCTCGACGGCATCCGCACCGTCTCCTCGCTCCTGGGCACCGATCGGCTCAGGGTGCACGAGTCGTGCGCCGGCTGGATCGACGAGGCGCCCGGCTACTCCTGGGACGACGACGCCGCCGAGAAAGGCGAAGACCGCCCAGTGAAGGCGAACGATCACAGCCTCGACGGCGGCCGGTATCTGCTGCACACCACACACCCGACCTGGCGCATCCGGCTACGGCCGGCCGCCCTCGCCGCATAGAGGGGAGGCGACACCGTGCCGCTCCCCACCGGCAACCCCGTCTGGCCGCCCGAGGAAACCGAGCCCGCCCGCAAGCTGTATGCCACCTGGGGCGCCTGGTACACCGGCGACCCCGCCGACCTCGCGCAGGTCTACGGCGGCGCGCTGGGCACCGACACCGCCCGCGGGTTCTACGAAGACCCCGACAAGGGCACCGTCATCGGGCGCGCGGTCCGCGCCGTCGTCCGCTGGTTCTGGGGCCAGAGCGCCAACCCCGCACAGGCGCCCTCGCGCGTGCACGTCCCCCTCGCCTCAGCCATCGCCGAGGCATCCTCGCAACTGCTGTTCGAGGAGATGCCGACCATCACCGTCGAGGGATCACAGGAGCGGCTCGACGAGATCATTCGCGAGTCCGGGCTGCACGCCAAGCTGCAGGAGGCCGCCGAGGTGTGCGCCGCATACGGCGGCGTGTACCTGCGCGCATCCTGGGACACCACCCTCGCCGACGTGCCGTTGACCGACGTGATCCCGCCGGACTGCGCCGCGCCCGAGTGGTCGCACGGCCACCTCGTCGCGGTGACGTTCTGGCGCACCGTCCGCGAGGATGCCGGCACCGTGTGGCGGCATCTGGAGCGGCACGAGCACGGGCAGGTGTTGCACGGGCTCTACCGCGGCACCCGCGGCCGGCTCGGACAACAGGTCGACCTCACCGAGCAGCCCGAAACCGCGGCCTTCGCCGAGGCCGAGACGGGCGGTGTGATCCGAACCGGTCTCGACGGGCTCGCCGTCGTCTACATCCCCAACGTCCGCCCGAACCGGATGCTGCGCGGGTCCCCGCTGGGCCGCTCCGACTTCTCGGGTATCGAGCAGGTGCTCGACCTCCTTGATGAGGCATGGTCGTCCTGGGCGCGTGAACTCCGATTGTCGAAAGCCCGCGCGGTCGTGCCGAACACCGCCCTCGAAGACATGGGGCCCGGCAACGGCGCGCACTTCGACGAGGACCGCGAGATCTGGTCCGGGCTGGAAATGCTGCCCGGACAAGACGCCAACCCCTCGCAGCTGGTGCAGCTCATCCAGCCCGCCATCCGGGTAGAGGAGCACGCCCGCACCTGCGCCGAGGTCGCCAAGCAGGCCGTGCGCGGCGCCGGGTACTCGGCGCCCGGCATCGCCGAGGAGGGCGACGGGCAGGCGGTCACCGCCACCGAGATCCACGACCGCAAGGGCCGGTCACTGCAGACCAGGGCCCGCAAGATCGGGTACTGGCGGCCCGAACTCGGGAGCTACATCGAGGGCCTGCTCGGTATCGACGTCACCGTGTGGCCGGGCGCCGGCGCCGTGGTCGAGCGGCCTGAGATCGAGTGGCCCGACGCCGTCACCCCGGATCCGGAGGCGCTGTCGCGCGCCCTGTCGGGTATCGCCACGGCCGAGGCCGCGTCGATCCGTACCCGCGTGGCGATGCTTCACCCGGACTGGGACGAGCCTGCGATCGACGAGGAAGTCGAGCGGATCCGCGGGGATCGCGCCGGCGAGGCGGATCCGTGGATGGGTGCGGCTGAGGGGCTGGCCGGCAACCGGATCGCCGACGGCGGCGGGCCCGCGGGCGAGGAGCCCGCCGAGTAGGGGGTGCCCGCTGTGCCCGTTGAGCCGGACGACATCGAGGCGATCGTGCAGCACGCCGCGGCCATCTACCGCGAGGCGGAGCTGGCCCTGTACCGTCAGCTCGCCCGCCACTTCCAGCGGTACCCCGGTGCGCCGGGGGCGGGCGCCGGCGAGGTCCGGCTAGAGGCGATCGGGCAACTGCGCCGGTCGGTCGAGTCGATCCAGGCGGCCCTGGAGGCGGACGGGTCCGCGGCGCTGCGCGAGTCGATCGCCGCGGCGTGGCGGCTGGGCGACCGCTCGGCGCTGGTGGATCTGCCGCGCGCCTGGTGGCCGGAGTCGGGCATCGGTGACGCCGCCGCGGCGGCGCGTGCGGTGGTGCCGCAGTCGGGGGCTATCGAGTCGCTGGCGTCGGCGCTGGTGCGCGACGTCGGCCGCGTCGTCTCCAACATCCTGAGAGACGTCTTCGACGCCTACCGCGAGACCGTCGCCGGGGCCACCGCCCGCATGCTCGCCGGCGGGCAGACCCGCCGCGAGGCCACACAGGCAGCGTGGTCGGCGCTCGTCGATCGCGGCATCGTGGGTTTCCAGGATCGCGCCGGGCGCATGTGGCGGCTGCACTCCTATGCGGAGATGGCAGTGCGCACCGCCAGCGCGCGGGCCGCCGTGCAGGGCCAGACCGACCGGCTCGGATCGCTGGGCGTCGACCTGGTGTACGTGTCCGACCATGCCCAGCAGTGCCCGCTCTGCCGCCCGTGGGAGTCCACCATCCTGCACCGGGTGGCCGGGCCGTCGGGTCGGATCACGGTGCCGCACGCGCTGTCGGGCGAGCCGATCGAGGTCGACGTCGCCGGATCGCTGCCCGAGGCCAGGGCCGCCGGGCTGTTCCATCCCAACTGCCGTCACAGCGTGTCCGCCTACCTGCCCGGCGTCACCCGCATACCCGAGCCGCGCGACCAGGACCCCGACGCCTACGAGGCCCGCATGCGGCAGCGCTACCTGGAGCGGCAGATCCGCAAGGCCAAAGCGCAGGAGGCGGCCGCGCTCGACGACGACGCGCGCAAGGCCGCGCGCAAGAAGATCCGCGCGCGGCAGGCCGCCCTCCGCGACCACCTCGCCGACAACCCCAGCCTGAAACGCCTGAGGTACCGAGAACAGCTCGGCGCGGGCAGCACGCCGCCGCCGGACCGCCGCGACGACGCTGTCACCCCGCTCGGCCCCGACGTGCAGCCCGACCTCCTCGGCGGCGGGCAGCTCGCCACGCCCAGCACGCGCCGCGACGAGCCCGCGCCCGCCGACGAGCAGGCGCCGGCCGCCGGGGCGGGGCAGACCGAGCTGGGCGAGCTGACCACGGCGGAGCTGCGCGCCATGACGGATGGCGAGCTGGAGGCGCGCGCGCTGGACTTCGTGCGCAGCGGCGCCGACTGGGACAGCCCCGGCCTGCGCCGGTTCCGCCGCGAGCTGGACCGCCGCGACCGGGCGGCACGGCAGCGCGAGGAACGCCGCCAGACCCGCGAGCAGCGGGAGGCCGAGCAGCACGCCGCGATGGCGGAGCTGGTCGAGCAGGGCGTCCCATGGGATGAGGCGGCCGCCGAGGTGCTGGGACAGCCGGTCGAGGCGATCCGCCGCAGGATGTTCACGCAGGAGCAGCGCGCGGGCGCCGACGACCGGCGCTCGTTCCAGCAGCTCGCGCGTGAGCAGTACCGGCTCTACATCGAACGCCGCTACGTGGAGGCGGAGACCGAGCTGCGCGGCGTCATGGTCAACGCCGCCGGAGAGCGGGCGGGCATCAACTACATGTCGTTGTTCTCCGGGCCGCGGTCACGCGTCGAGAAGTACGCCAGCGAGGAGCTGAAAAACTGGTTTGACCAGCACGGGCGCATGACATTCAGCGAATTCGTCGACTCCATCGAGCAGGGCCGCTATCGTGGCGGCACCGGCCGCGACTTCAACCGCTAGGGGTGCGCCGTGTCCTTCGCGCTCGACATCATTGACGCCTACGCCGCCGGCCGCCAGGCCGCCCAGGACGGGGCGCTCCGATCGACGTGCCCGCACGACCCGAACGCCACCGATCCCCGCACCCGGAACGCGTTCGTCGCGTGGATGCGGGGATACGCCGAGATCACCCCGACCCCGGTCGACTACTCCGGCTGAGACGCCAGCGCCGACCGCAGCACGGGCACCTCCGCATACGTCAGCTCCAGGGCATCCGTCGCCGCGTGCCCGGCGTCGCGCAGGTAGTCCAGGGATGCCGCCCCAACATCGCCCACGATGACGACCTGGTCGCCGTCGCGCCGCACCGCTACGTCCCGGACCTCGCCGAGGCTGTCGGGAGTGTGCTCCTCACGCCAGGCGTCGACCCGGTCGAGGCACGCAAGCAGGTACGGGACGTCGGCTGCGTCGACGGCGAGCCCGTCATCGCGGACCGCGAACCGGCCGGGCTCGTCGACCCCGGTCGGGTCGTTGACGTAGAACGATTCGCGCCGCACCTCGACGCCCCATTCGCCCATGGCGTCGGTGCTGGTCAGGATCGCGCCCATGTCATGCCTCCTCTGTATTGGTGTGCGTGCGGGGACGGCCGCGCGCGGGCAGCCCGAACCACGCTCGAATGTCGTCGAGCTGGTCCTCGTCCCAGCCGGGCGAGGACCCCACGCGCACCCGCGGCACCGGGAATGGACGTGTGCTCTTGGGTCCGTGGCGGCGCAGCGAGGTCGTGATGGTGGACCGGTCGACACCGACCTCTGCCGCGACCTGCGCTGTGCTCAGGTACTCCCTGGTGCGCGCCATCAGACGCCGATCCCGAACAGCGCGCCGTCGGCGGGCTCGTCGAGGACGCGCATCGCGAACAGCGCGCCATTCCGCGGCTGCGGGGCCGCGGGCGTCTCGGCCTCGGCTTCGGCGATGGCGTCCCAGATGTCGACCTGCCCCCGCAACTGCTGGCACTCCCAGGTGGAGAACAGCGCGTCCATAACCGCCCCTAACTGTCGCCGCTGCTGACAGGTAGGACGCTACGGGCGCCACGCTCACGTGTCAACACCGAAGACAAAAATGGCCCCGTACCGAGTGCGGGCCGTCGTCATGCCCGGCCAGGCGCCGGACCCCACAACGCCCAGGAGGCGAACCACTCATGACCACCACACTCCCCGTGCACCCCCGCACCGGCCTGCGCGCCATCGGCCACACCAGCCGCGGCCCCGTCTGGCCGCAGATGGGCGGCGACCCCACCGGCGCCCCCAGCGGCCAGTCCGGCGGCGACGGCCAGGCCCAGGGCGGCGGGCAGCAGCAGGGCGGCAGCAGCGACAGCGGCAGCACGCCGCCCGCCGGCGGCCAGCCCGCGCCGACCCCGCCCGCCGGCGCCCCCCAGCAGCAGTCCCAGCAGGGCCAGACCGGCGCGCAGCAGCAGAGCGGCGGCCAGCAGGGCGGCGACGGCGACGACCTCGCCCAGCTCTCCCAGGCCGACCTCGCGCGCATGGTCCGCGACCTCCGCAAGGAGAACGCGTCCGCCCGCACGAACGCCAAGCAACAGGCGGCCGACGACGCGCGGCAGGACTTCGCCCAGAAGATCGGCAAGGCCCTCGGGCTCGTCACCGACGACCAGCAGAAGGCCGACCCCGACAAGCTCGCCGAGCAGCTCAGCAACGAGCGCCGCGAACGCTACGCCGAGAAGGCCGCCCGCGCCGCCGACCTCGACCCCGACCGGCTACTCGACTCCCGCGAGTTCGAGGGCAAGCTCCGCAAGCTCGACCCCGCAGCGTCCGACTTCCAGACCGCGCTCAACGCGCTGGTCAAGGAGTACAAGGACGACCCCCGATACAAGACCACCAGCACCGGCCAGGCGCCGGCGCGCTCCGGCGGCGACTTCTCCGGCGGGCCCGGAAACACGCCGACCTTCACCCGCGAGCAGATCGCTCGCATGACACCCGCCGAGTACGCCAAGAACCGCGACGCGATCATGGCGCAGCTCAGCAAGAGCAAGTAAGGAGACGCCAGCATGGCGCTGGACAACTTCACGCCCGAGATCTGGGCCCGCGAGATCCTGTTCTACCTCGACAAGAGCCTGGTCTGGGCCCAGGAGGGCGTGGTCAACCGCGACTACGAGGGCGAGATCAGCCAGGCCGGCGACACCGTCCACATCAACCAGGTCGGCCCCGTCACCGTCGGCGACTACACCAAGAACACCGCCATCACCGACCCCGAGGTGCTGACCTCCACACAGCGGGACCTCGTCATCGACCAGGCCAAGTTCGTGAACTTCATGGTCGATGACATCGACGCCGCACAGAACCGACCCAAGGTCATGCAGACCGCCATGGGCCGCGCCGCCTACGGCCTGCGCGACGTGGCAGACCAGTACGTCGCCGGGCTCTACACCGGCGTGGCCGCGGCCAACGTGATCGGCACCGACGCGGCCCCGATCACGATCACGCCGACGGGCTCCACCAGCGCCTACGACCAGCTCGTCGACCTCGGCACCGCCCTGGACGAGGCCAACGTGCCCACTGAGGGGCGGTGGGCGATCGCCGCACCGGCGTTCGTCAACATGCTGGCCAAGGACGACCGGTTCACCTCGTCGGGCGACGGCGCTTCGGCGCAGGTCCGCCGCAACGGATTCGCCGGGTCCGCCGCTGGATTCGACGTGATGAAGTCGAACAACTCGCCGTCGGCGACCTCGCAGAAGGTCGTGACCGGCATCCCGGCCGCGATCAGCTACGCCGAGCAGATCCCGGTCAGCGCCCTTGAGGCGTACCGCCCCGAGAAGTTTTTCAGCGACGCGGTCAAGGGTCTGCACCTCTACGGCGCCAAGTTGGTCGAACCGTCCGGCATCGCTGTCCTGCACTACACGATCTAGGAGGCCCGAGTGCAGTACTACAAGCACACCCAAACAGGGCAGGTGTACGGCGCCGACGAGCGCACGCGGCCGCCCGCCAGCTTCTACGAGTCGCGTGTGGGCGACAACGGCAAGCCCGAGTTCGTCAAGGTGGCCGCGCCCAAGGGGCGCAAGGCGACCTCGGCGAAGGGCGACACCAAGGCACCCGACAGCGGCCAGGAGAACGGCGACGGCGGCCAGGGCGACGGCGACGGCGGCCAGGGCGACGGCGACGGCTCGGAGAAGGGCGGTGACTGATGCCGCTGTATGAGTACCGGCAGGGCGGGCGCGTGATCGAGCGCGTCCGCACCGTCGCAGGCAAGTTCGAGGACACCCGGCTCGGCCTCGCCGCCCTGGACCGCGCGAAGCACAGCGAGGCGGACGGCTGGCACAAGGTCGACGAGCAGGCCGCCGAGGGCGACCAGCAGCCCGCGGAGGCCGCGGACGCCGACGGGGGGTGACCCCGTGGCGTATGCGACCACCGAGGAGCTGACCGCCTACCTCGGCACCGCCCCCGACGGCGCTCAGCGCATGCTCGACCGTGCGACGCGGCTCGTCGACCAGGCGCTCATCTCCGCCCGGTACGACCCGGCCGACCCCGACGTCATCGACGCGCTGCGCTCGGCGACGCTGGAGCAATGCGCGGAGTGGGATGAGGCAGGGTCCGACGGCACGCAGGCGTCGGACCCCTCAGCCTGGCAGACCGTCTCGGCAGGCAGCATCAGCATGTCGCGGGCGGGCGGGCGCACCGGCGAGCGTCTGTCCGTGACACAGCACCTCGGCCACCAGGCGTGGCTGGTGCTCCAGCAGGCCGGACTGACCGGGCACGCGCCGCGGTCGGGGTGGTGCTGATGCCCGGCACGATCCCCGGGTGGATGCTGCGCCGCATGGGCTGGGATATCACCGTCGAGCCGTACCAGGGGGCGGGCGCGTATGGGCCGACGTATGGGGCGCCGGTGGCGGTGCGGGCGCTGATGGACGCTGGCCGCCGCCTGGTGCGCGGCGACGACGGATCCGAGGTGGTCTCGGAGACCACCCTGCGCGTCCGCCTCGCCGACGCCGTCAGCTTTCCCGCGCATAGCAGGGTGACGCTACCCGACGGCACCACGCCGACCGTGATCACCACCAGCCGCCATGACGGCCGCGGCCTGCCCGTCCCGTCACACCTGGAGGTGGCCCTGACGTGACCTCCGCGCACTTCCGCCCGAACATCGCGCCTGCCCAGCGGGCGGGCCGCGAGGGCGCCGAGGTCGGGCTCGGCAAGGGGCTCGAATACCTGCTCGGCGAATCTGACCGCCTGGTGCCGCTGGAGGAGGGCACCCTACAGCGGTCCGGCACCACCGATCAGGACGGCCTGTCCGGCACCGTCTCCTACGACACGGTGTACGCGGCCCGGCAGCACGAGGAGCTGACCTGGCGCCACGACCCCGGCCGCCAGGCTAAATACCTGGAGCAGCCGGCCAGCGATCCGAGCACGCATCGCACGATCGAGGCCCTGATCGGCGCCGAGATCCGACGCAGACTCAGGGGGTGAGGCCCGCGTGACCCTCACCGAGGAGGTCGCCGCCCTGCTCGCCGAGCTGGGCGTCGGCACCTACCACGCCGACGGCACACCGGGCGGCACCATCTACCTCACCACCCTGCCCGACACCCCAGACGTCGCCCTGTCGGTGGCCCGCTACGGCGCCGGCGCCGAGGGCGACATCCGCAACGGCTGGCACGAGCCCCGGATGCAGCTGCGCGCCCGCGGCACCGCGACCGACGCCCGCACGGGCGAGCAGCTGGCGCAGGCCGCCTACGGGGCGATGCACGGGCTCGCCGGCCGCACGCTGGCGGGCGGTACGTGGCTGGCTCTGGCGGTGGGGCTCCAGTCGGGGCCGGTGTACATGGGCCGCGACCAGTCCGGGCGGCACGAGCACGTGGTGAACCTGCGCATCGCCATCGAACGCTGACCACCATCGCGCCCCCGTGTCGGGGGCGCCCCAGTATGCAGTGAGGAGGTGTCCGCCATGGCCCCGACCAGGGTGCCCGCGCGCGACATCATTATCCAGGTCTCCGACGGGGCCGCTACCCCGGTTTGGACCGAGATCGGCGGGCTCACGTCGGCGATCATCAACAAGTCGGAGAACGAGGAAGCACCCAGCGCCGCGACCTTCGACAGCGGCGGCCATCACGAGGAGGACGTGCTGCAGCGCGGCGCCATGGTGACCATGGTCGGCCAGATGCTCCAGGACGCGACCACGGGCGAGCTGGACCCTGGGCAGGCGCTGTGCGAGACCAACGCTCAGGGCGTGGGCGCGGCGTCGCATGGCGCCTACCGCTTCAGGTACCCCAGCGACACCAACTGGACCGTTTGGGACGCCACCACCCGAATCGGCGAAATCGGCGGCGAAACGAACGGTTTCGCCGCCTGGAACTGCACACTGCGCAGGTCCGGGCCGTCGACGTCTGAGGCGGTCGTCTGAGCATGGATGTCGAGGAGTCGATCAGGCGCGCCGAGGAGATCCACGCCGAGAAGGACGCCGCCGAGCAGGCTGAACAGCAGCAGGCCGACGAGCGGACGTTCGACGAGTTCTGGTCCGAGGTCGAGTCCCGCCGGCGGGTCGAGTACACGACCATCCGGGGGGTGCGGGTGCAGGTGCCCGCACCCGGACAGCTGACGATGCGGCTGCGCCGCATCCTGGACCGGGCGAGGTCTCAGCAGCGCCTCACCACCGAGCCGGAGCTGCACGCCGCCATCGGCGACATGTACGGCGAGGGCGCCCTGGAGGCGTGGATCGAGCGCGGGCTGATGGTCGAGCAGCTCGCCGTGATCCTGGCATGGGGGTTGGCGCAGACTCAGGGCCGCCCCATCTCATGGGAGCGGGCCTATGAGGCGGTGCAGGCGGGAAAAGCGAAGGTGGCGGCGGCGGCGGCCGGAAAGAATCCTGGTTCGATAAAGCCATCCGGCGGCACTGGTGGGCGATCGAGGGGTGGCTCACGGCGCAGGGGTGGACGCCGGAAGAAATAGCGGACCTCCCGGTGCGCCAATTCGAGAATCTCGTTTTGGCCATGCCGGAGGATTCTCGATTCTGGCAGCTCGTGAGCCGGGAACCGAAAACCGTCTCGGGCGAGGCCGCCCGCAGCGCACTCCGTAATCTATAGAGCGCATTGGGGGTGATGCCCCCATGTCGCTCAATGTCGGCGAACTGTACGCCAGCCTGGACGTCCGGGATGAGGGGTATACGCGCGGACTCACCGGCGCGGTAGCCGAGGCCGCCGCCGCAGCCGACAAAATCGAGGACGAATTCGAGGACGCCGGGCTCGACGCAGGCGACAAATTCACGGTCGGACTCGACGGAAAGCTGCGAAACTCTCGCGGCCAGTTCGTAGCCACCGGAAAAGATGCCGCGAGCGGGGTTGCCGGAGCGTTCGGCACTGCAGCCCAGACCATTTCCGGCAACTGGATCACGATGCTGTTGGCGGTCGTGGCCAGCATAGGCATGCTGCCGATAGCGGGTGCGGTAGCCGCGACCGGCATCACGGCCGCGTTCGGCCTGGGCATCGCGGGTGTGGGCATCGCCGCGGCCGCCCAATCGAAAAAGGTCAAGGACTCATTCTCGGACCTGAAAGAGAATGTGGTCTCCGACCTGAAGGACATGGCGGAGCCGCTCGAAGATACCCTGGTGGACGTCTCGGGCGACCTGCAGGAGCTATTCGATTCGCTGTCTCCGCACCTGGAACAGGCGTTTGAGGACATGGCGCCGGTGCTGTCCGATTTTTCGGATCAGTTGCTCGGTGCTTTTGAGAACTTTGGCCCCACGATCGATGGCGCAACGGCCGCCTTTAATGAATTGCTAAAGGCGGTCGGTCCCGAGCTGGATGAATCGCTCGGAGAAATAGCGGATTCCCTCGAAGAGCTGTTCAAAATTGTCGAGGAAAATCCGGAGATCTTCGGTGATCTCATTCTCGGTGCGCTTTCTTTCGTCAATGGCTTGATCCAGGTGATTAGCTGGCTGGCACAGGCTCACATAGCCATGGACGCCGCAGCAAAAAAGATGGGCGGCGCCATTAAGGGTTTCTTGAATGACCCCGTAGAGGCATTCAAGGTCGGGATCCGGTCGATGAAGATCGTTGCCGCCGCGCAGATGGATGAGATCGAGGCCGCCATTGATGCGGCTTGGGATCGGGTCGAGGATGCCACGGTCGGCGCGTGGCGGCGGGTGCCGCACGTGGTCGATTCTGCGCTGCAGGCGGCCCTGTGGGTGGCGCGAACGTTGCCCGGCAAGTTCGTGGGTGTCGGTCAGGACATCGTTGGCGGGATCATCGACGGCATTGTGGGTGCTGCCGGTGCGATCGGGTCGACGCTGCGCAGCATCGCCGCGGACGCGCTCGCGCAGGCACGGTCGGCCCTGGACATCGCGTCGCCGTCCGGCGAGTTCAAGCGGCACGTCGGCGAGCCGATCGCCGCCGGCATCGGCGCCGGCATCGAATCCGGCCGCACGGATCTGATGGGCCGTGTGTCGACGCTGGCCGGTGACCTGGTCGCTCCGGCGCGCGAGAGGGTGCAGCGCTACGCGCCAGCGGGCGGGCACGGCCGCGGCGGCATCAACGTGGAGCACCTGGAGGTCAAGACCGTGTCCGGCGAGTTCAGCACGCGGCAGGTCTTGCGTGATGTCGCGTGGCAGCTCGCCACATAGAGAGGGAGTGACCGGTGCCGATACCTGCAGTCGAGCCGCCCGCCGACGCCGGTGCGCTGCCTGAGCCGCTGTACGGCGACCCCTACCAGGACGGGCAGGCGGCCCTGCGCGGGCTGATCATGGACACCCGCGCGGGGTCGGTCGTCCGCCTCATGCGCCTCAACTGGTACGGCATCAGGTCCGTGCGTGAGGAGGATGAGGAGCGGTCCGGGATGCACGGCGTGTGGACCGGCACCGACCTGCTGCCCGAGCTGCAGGTGCCCATGTCGCTGCGGATCTCCGCCCGGTCGCACGCGGGCGCGCACTACCTGCTGTCGAGGATCACCGAGGCGTTCCGACCCGCGGCTGAGCCGGTGCCGCTGCTGTACCGGCAGGGCGGCACCACCTACCTGCGGTGGGGCAAGCCGCGGCTACTGGAGCCGGACACGGCCACCATGGGTGTGGGCGTCTCGGTGATCGAGGCCGGTTTCGTCTCGACTGACCCCGCGTACTACTCGCACCGCGCCGTCCGCAACACCGCCACCCTGCCGGCACCGGGCGGCGGCATCGCGCCGCCGCTCACACCCCCGCTGGCCCTGCCCGAGCAGCCCGGCGGCGGCATCATCCTCGCGCTCAACCGCGGCACCTGGCCGTCGCCGCCGCTGCTGCAACTGACCGGGCCGTGGCGCACCCCCGGCGTCACCACGCCGAGCTGGCGGCTGTCGTGGGACCTCGACCTCGCCGCCGGGCAGGTGCTCACGGTCGACGTCGCCGCGGGCGCCGCCTACCTCGGCAGCCCGGACGCCGCCCGCCCGCCGGCCGCGGGCTCCTCCGTGGTCGCCGACTGCCTACTCCCATCCGGGACTACGCGGCTGCGCATGACCGGCACCGCCACCGACCCCACCCGCCTGCCTCAGCTGGCCGCCTCATGGCGCCACGCCTACCTGTGATCGGAGACCGATGGCTACCGATGTCGATCTGCAGCCGCCCGCGTGGATGGACGGCACCACCGTCCCGGCCGCCGAGCTGCGCCGCCAGCTGCTCGGGCTGGTGGTGCCTCAGGAGGGCATCATCCGCGGCATGGTCGTGCAGGCTCTACCGACGCCGGACATGCGGGTGCGGGTGAGTGGCCCCGGCATGGCCGCCCTGTCGGATGGTGCGGGCGGCTACTACCCGGCCGACCTGCTCGCGGATGCGGACCTCGACGTCGCCTCGTCGTCGTCGACGCTCAACCGGCGCGACGCCGTCATCATCTCCATGAACGACACCGGCACCGCGGCGGGCAACGCATACAGGCTGCGAATCATCACCGGCACCGCCGCCGCGTCCCCGTCGCTGCCAACCCTGCCGCCGGCCGACGAGCCCGACGCGACATACCTGCTCATCGGCGACGTCTACGTGCGCGCGGGCGCCGAGACCGACGGGTATATCCGCAACCAGGACATCACCAACCCGGCGCCGAACGCGCTGCTGGGTGCGGGTGAGTGGCATCCCCTCGACCTGGCGTCCGGCCTGCAGCAGGCCCCCTACGACGACGCGCCGGGATGGCGTTTCCTTCTGCCGGGCATGGTGCAGGTGCGCGGGACGCTGGAGCGCACCGACGGGCAGCCGATCACCACGGGAACAATCCTGGCGACGCTGCCGCCCGAGGCGCGCCCCGCCTCGCTGGTGCATTTCGTCAGCGCCGGGCAGTCCTCCGGAGGGGAGCGCGCCGCCCGGCCGGAGGTCCGCCCCGACGGCACGATCCGGTCTTTCCACAGCCCATATGAGCCGGGGTGGATCGGTATGCGCGGCATCCTCTTCGAGGCGACCGGGGCGGCCTGACGTGTCTGTCACTCCTCCCCAGCGGCGGCAGCCCGCCTACTCCTACGCCACGTACGACGCCGTGACCGGCCGCCGCCTGTCCGAGCACATTCCGCTCGCCCTGGGCTCCTATGAGCGGGCGCTGGGCGGCGGCGGCACCGTGGAAGGCTCCCTGAAGATCCGAGATCCGCGGGTGCGCATGCGCGACGTGCTCGGCGCGACCACGCCCCGCCGAGCCGAGCTGTGGATCCTGCGTGACGGGGTGCCCGTCTGGGACGGCATGATCGTGACCCGCCGGTACGCGGCGCGCTCCGGCGTGATGCGGATCCAGGCCGCGGACACGGTGCGGTGGCGGCTGGAGCGGCTGCTGCTGCGTCCCCGCGGCGGGCCCGGCTCGACGAGGAATCTGTCGTTTACGCAGGTGGATCAGTTCGAGATCTTCCGGGCGCTGCTCGCTGATGCGCAGTCGGTTGCCATCGACAACATTTTCCCCGCCGACCTGCGCGTCGACGCTGACGACACGGTGATGTCGGGGGTGTTGCGGGACCGGCACGTCTCCGTCGACGGCGAGACCGACAGCAGCTATCAGGGCTACGAGTTCAACGACTACCTCAAGTACCTGGACGATCTCGCGGACCTGGTCGACGGATTCGAGTGGAGGGTCGACCCCTACCTCACCGCCGCCGGCGAGGCACGGCGCCGCCTGGTGCTCGGATACCCCACCATCGGCCGGCTACCCGGCCCCGACACACACGTCCTGGAGTACCCCGGCACCATCACTGACTACGAGTGGGACGAGGACGCGTCGGATACGGCCACCTATGTGGCCTCGCTCGGCGCGGGCGAAGAGTCTGAAATGCGGTGGTCCGAGGTCATCGACCGGCGGGCCCTGATCGACGGCAACCCCCTCCTAGAGGCCGCTGTCTCCCACAAGTCCACGAGCCAGGTCGACACGCTGACCGCGCAGGCCGGTGCCGAGCTCGCGCGGCGCCGCGGCCCGGTCGAGATTCCCGCCGTGGCCGTCGTCGGCCGCCCCCCGGTGGCCGAAGGGGACTGGGTGCGGCTGCGGATCAGCGACCCGGCCAGGTGGCCGGATGGGCCCATGGAGCGGCATGTGCGCGTGATCGGGATGCGCACCACCCCCGCCCCGACTGAGACGACGACACTGCAACTGGAGGAGGCCCGTGGGCACGCAGAACCGGCCGCGTGACGAGTCCTGGCTGCGCCGCACCCTCAACGACATCCTGACCCGGCTGCGGGCGCTGGAGACCGCGCCGCGCACCCGCCACGCAGGCGTGTCCGGCGGCACCCTCCGCGTCACCAACGGCGGCAAAATCGTCATCGAGGACACCGGCGGAACCCTGATCACTATCGACCCCAACCGCGACGGCCGCCCGACCGTCGTGTTCGAGCTGCCCGACAGCGGCGGGGTGACCGGGTCCGTGACCAGCGCACTTATCGACGGCATCCCCGCTATCGGCATGCTGGTGCACGACGCCGGCGGGGCGCTGCGCTCCCAGGTGGCCGCCACGGTCGACGAGGCCACGATGTACGTGGAAGGCGGCGGGGAAGCCAAGATCACGACCTGGCAGGCCGATGTCCGCTACCGCAACCCGGACGGGTCGATGCGCTCCACTGCCCGCGCCACGATCGAGGGCGCCGACATCGCTGCCTTCGACAGCGCGGGCAATATCGTGTCGTACATGTGGGCCCAGCCGGACGGCACGGTGCACTACAAGGGCACGCTGGTGCAGGACTGATCTGATGGCACCCGAGGATCCGCAATACCGGCACCTGGGAGAACTGCTGACGCTGATGCGCGAGGAGATGCGCACGGGGTTCGCCGAGCTGAAAGCGGGACTGGACGCCCGCGTGTCCGCGGATGTGTACGCCGCTGAGCAGCGGCTCACGACCGAGCGTATCGAGCGGCTCGGCTCGGAGGTGGCGGACCTGCGCGCGGACCGTGAGCGCGACAAGCAACAGCTGGAGACAGACAGGCAGGCGGCCGACGACCGGCGGGCGGCTGATCGCCGCATGATCTGGGGGTCGATTCTGGCCGCGGTGCTGTCGCTGATCGTGGCGGCGCTGTCGGCCGCCCTGCTCTGACCCATCCTCCGCCCCGGCCAGTGTGCCGGGGCTGATCTATGCCCAGGGAGGCACACACGCATGTCCGAGGTCGCCATCATCGACCGGTCGGAGTGGGGCGCCCGCGCCCCACGCGGCCGCGAGTACGTGTCGTGGGACGCCCGCACCGAGTTCATCGTGCACCACTCCGCCGGACCCACCACCCAGACGGTCCGCAGCATTCAGGACTTCCACCTCGACGGGCGCGGCTGGTCCGACATCGGCTACAACCTGCTCGTCGACGACGACGGCAACGCCTACGAGGGCCGCGGGTGGCTGGTCGTCGGGGCGCACGCCGTCGGCCACAACCGCAGCGGCATCGGCGTCTGCTACATCGGCGAGAACAACCCCACCCCTGCGGCGATGGTCACGATCCGCGCGCTGTACGACGAGGCGTGCGAGCGCGCCGGGCGGCGCCTCTCCGCGAAGGGCCACGGCGACGTCAACGAAACCAGCTGCCCCGGCGGGGAGCTGCACGACTGGGTGCACGACGGCATGCCCACGAACGGACTCGGAGGAGACAACGACATGTCCCTGATCAACCTCACGAAGGGCGCCGGCCCCGACACGGGCGAGCGCGAGCACGTGATCGCCCTGCAGTCGATGATCGTCAAGGCGGGCCGCCGCGACGCGTTGGGCGACGCCGGGGTCGACGGCCGGTACGGCGACGCCACCGCTGAGGGGCTGCGGCTGTGCCGCGCCGACGTCGGCAGCGAAGCCAAGGAAGGGTGGGGCGACCGCGTCAGCGGTCACGCCTACTCGCAGCTGCATCAGGCCGTGATGCGCCAGGAGATCCGAGAGGTGCTCGCCGAGATGGGCGGCTCCGGCGGCGGGTCGGCGGAGGTTCCGCAGGACCTGACCGTGCGGTCGCTGACCGCGCAGCGCATCAGCGTCGGCTGACCCCCCTCCCCCAACCATTAACCCGCAGTTAATCGTTGCCCCCGGCCACGCGCCGGGGGCTTTTCCATGCCCCGAGGAGGGCACGATGCACGAATCCCCGAAGTCGCCGCGCCGTTTCCTGCCCGAGACCAAGGTCGCCACCGGCACCGCCAGCGGCGCCGGTGCGGCGCTGGTGCTGTGGCTCGCCGACCTGGCCGGGCTCGACATGCCGCAGGCGGTCGCCGCCGCCATCGTCACGCTCGTCATGGCCGTGGCCGCGTGGCTGGCGCCGCACACCCGCCGCGGCGACGACGCCGAGGGCACGGCCTAATGGCGCGGACCTACCGCCGCGGCACCTGGCGCGCCGAAACCCAGGACGGCACCCCGATTCCGTATGCGCAGGCCACGGTCTGGGATGCCGCGGACGGCGGGTCGCAGGTGACCGACCTCCGCCAGCTTGACGGCGTCACCGTCATCCCCGACGGCATCCTGACCTGCGACGAATGGGGTTACATCGCCCTCGACGGATGGGTCGACCCTGCGGACACGCCGCACCTCTACATCATCGGCGCCCCCGACGGCGTGATCCCCGGTGTGGGCCGCGTGCACCTGGTGCCCGCCGACGTCTCCCCGCGGATCGCCAGCGTGGAGACACAGCAGGCCGGGACCGACGCGCGCGTGAGCGCGCTGGAGGACTCGCGTGGCGCGCCGGGCGGTCTGGCCACCCTGGACGCCGACGGGCAGGTGCCCACCGCCCAGCTCCCCGAGAGCCTGGCGGGCGGCGTGACGGGCATGCTGGACGTGTCCGCCTACGGCGCCGTGGGTGACGGGGCCACGGACGACACGGCGGCGATCCAGGCGGCACTGGACGACGCTGGGGCGGCCGGCGGCGGCCTGGTGTGGGTGCCCGGTGGCGTCTACTCGGTGCAGACGGGGCCGCTGCGGATCTACCAGGGAACCCATCTGTGGCTCGCCCCGGACGCGACGATCCGGCGCGACGCCGCAACCACGATGATCGTCAACGGTGATGCAGGCCAGTCCCTCGGCGGCTATGACGGGCATGGTGACATCACCATCTCCGGCGGCACGTGGGACGCCAACGGGGCCAGCATCACCGACAACAACATGGCCATCAGCATCGGGCACGCGCGGAACGTCACCATCCGTGACCTGCGGATATTGGATGTGCCGGGCTATCACGGCGTCGAACTCAACTCGACCCACACGGGCCGCGTGATCAACTGCTCTTTCCTCGGCTTCACGGACTTCTCCGGCACCCGCGGCTTTTCCGAGGCAGTCCAGGTCGACGGCGCCTATCGCAGCTCCGTTTTCGGGGCGTTCGGGCCGTATGACCACACTGCCTGCATCGACATCCTGATCCAGGGGTGCTACGTGGGCCCGTCCGGCACCCCCGGCGCGGGGCCGTGGGGCCGCGGCATCGGCTCCCACAGCACCGCCCCCGACCAGCCGCACCGCAACATCCGCGTCATCTCCAACGAGATCGATTCGTGCGGCGAGTACGCCGTCGGCGCCTACTGCTGGGCTGAGTCCATCGTCTCCGGCAACACGATCCGCAGCTGCGGCGCGGGCATCTGGTGGCGGTCGCTCGACTCGACCAAGAGCGCCGACCAGCAGTATCCCGACGGCACCAGCATCACCGGATCACAGCCGCTCCCCGGCATTGTCATCAGCGGCAACGTCATCACGGGCACCGGCGCCCACAACGACGGCATCACCCTGGAGGGCGAGTCGACCGGGGCGCTCCAGTACGCCACCGTCACCGGGAACATGCTGCTCAACATCGACCCGACCGGGGTCGAGAACGGCATCAGGTTGATCCACCTGCACGATTCCACCATCACCGGCAACACACTGCGGTCCGTGGGCGGAACCGGCATCTCGACAGAGGCATGCGACGGCGTCACCATCTCCAGCAACCGGCTGCGGGCGATCAACGGCGCCGGCATCACCCTGATCGACTCGCTGTCCGGCTGCGTCGTCGACGGCAACACCTTGACGCTAATCGGCGAAAACGGGTTGTGGGCCCAGGGCGGCAACGACGTCGTATGGTCCGGCAACGTGATCGTCGGGGCGGCCGCGGGCGGCGGCACCTACTACGGGATCCGGATTACGTCTTTCGCGTCGCATCACACGGTGTCGGGTAACCGGATCCGGCAGGGCGCGGGCGCGATCACGGATGCGATCAGCATCACCAGCTCGTGCGACCACATCAAGGTGTGGGGCACACACGCCGACGCCGGGCGGATCGTGGTGCCGTCGATGAACGGCACATCCGAGACATGGAACAGCACGACGTCGGCGAACCAGCCAGCGGCGGTAACGTCCTGACCGCACAACAGTGCGCCCCACCCTCCCGCGGGAGGGTGGGGCGCTTTTCGCATGTCCGGCGACTCCGGGGAGACGCACAGGTCGCGGTGTCCGGATCCTCAGGCGCCGGCGGCTCATCCCCGCGGGCGCGGGGAGCACGCGCGCGTGGCGCGGGTCCTGCCGGTGTGCCTGCGTCATCCCCGCGGGCGCGGGGAGCATGCCAGCACTGTAGCCGTTGCGGCTGCGGATGTCAGCCGGTGCGGGCAGACTCATCCGCATGAGTGAGGACATGGTGCGGGTGACGCTGGTGGGTGGCCCGTTGGATGGTCAGACGCAGGAGCACGCGCGGGCAGATCTGGGCGATGATCTGTCCGCCTGGGGCACGATGATGGTCGTCAACGGCGAGCGGGCGCTCCCGCGCGATCCGGGCGCCCGCGCGCACTACGCACCCGAGGAGGGCGGCGACCCGCACGTGTGGGTGTGGCACGGCTGGGTGCCCTAGACACGACGCCGCCCCCGCCGGGGAGGTGGCGGGGGCGGCGGGGTGCGTCCGGGTCTACCTGGCGCGGATCTCCTCGGCGATCTCGCCCATGTCGCGGGCGACCTGCCGCAGATCCTCGGCCAGCTCGGCGGTAGTGCGCTGGAGCGCGTCAAGTGTGGGCATGCGGCCGGTGGCGGCGGCCTGGTTGAGCCACTGGGCGGTGCCGACAGCCTGCGCGAGTCGGTTCCGGCGGCGCCGCAGCTGATCGGCGAGGGCGGGGAGGCTGCTCACAACACCACCCGATCCGTCCCGGTCTCCTTTTTCCAGGACACGGCGTTGCCGTGCGCGATGAACGTGTTCTCGTTGGCCTCGTCGGCGCGGGCGATCAGCCGGCGGGTTCCCTGCTCGCGTCCCTCGTCGATCTGCGTGAAATCCGGGAACGAGCGGAGCAGCGGGGTGACGTAGCGGGTGCCGAACACGCCGAAGATCGAGTGCCCTTCCTGGTTCTTCGGGCTGTTCTTCATCGTGCGGTATCGGAACGCCGCGCCCTCCACGAGCGCCCGCATCGCCGGATGGCCCTTCGTGGCGCCGAGCGTGCCGTTGGCGACGTTGCCGCGCGACCCGGTCATGCCCACCAGCGTCCGCCCCTCCAGCAGGGGACGCAGCGGCCGCATGCACCAGGAGTCCGCGTCGGAGTAGAGGCCGCCGTAGCGGTACAGCAGCTCCAGCCTGAGCAAGTCGGCGCGGACCGCGGGGTGCAGGTGCATCAGCGCGTCGTACACGTCCTGGTTGTGCAGGCGGATGCTCGGGAGGTTGTTGTCCGTCCACAGCCACACGTCCCAGTTCGGGTTGTGGTCCGCCCACGTGCGGAGGTTGTCGGTGTAGGGGTACGGCTTGTCGCCGACCCATACGACGTGCACGATCCGCGGGATGTGCATCGTGTGGGCGCGGACGGTGCGCGCCACCAGACCCCGCGGGCGCTGGGTGGGCAGTACATCACTAATCATGCTGATAAATCTCCTCGAAAGGGGGGCGGAGGGGCGGGTACCGCCTCATGGGTGGGTGGTGAGCGGGGTAGCGGGGGCCGCCCCGCCGCCGGAGTGCCACGGCGGCGGGGCGGGTGCGGGGCGACCGGCGGACCGCCCCGCGGGGTGGCCGCGCCGGCGGACGGTAGGCCCGGCGCGGCCGTCTAGCGGACCGTCACGTGCGACCACCACCCATCGGTGACCCCTGCGCCGAGCAGCTGCTCGTACAGCTGCTCGGCGAGGTGGTCGTAGGTGCGGGTGTCGCGGTCGAGCTCGTGCGCGGCCCGGTACCGTGCCTCCTCCTCAGGGGTCATGGTCACGGTCACGTCGTAGTGCATCCTCGGCATCTGATCCCCCATCAGCAGCGGTCTGGTGGTGCTGGTGGTGATGGTGGGGAGTCTGCTGCCGCCGCCAGGCGGTGACCTGGTCGGCCAGCCATCCGGCGACCCAGGCGGGGCGGGCGTAGCCCTCCCAGGATGGGAGGTCGGTCGCCGGGTAGTGCGGCCGGATCGTCCAATGGTGGTCGCCGCCCGGCACCAGGCGGCATTCGATGCTGTACACGTGCCCGTAGCGCTCGGCGATCGCGCCGATCGGATCCCAGCTGTGATCGCCGATGCGGGCGGGGTGCACGCGCGGCGGGTAGTCGCTCACTGGGCGACCTCCTCGGCGGCGGCGGCGAGGAGGCGGGCGAACCGGTCGAACCCGACCGCGGCCACCATCACACCCTCGCGCTCGTGTACCGCCTGATACAGCACGTCGCCGTGCTCGTCCGCCGAGTACCGCATGGCCCACTGCCGGTGCTCCAGCGACAACGCAGCGAACGCGGCGTAGACGCCATCGGGCAGCCGGGGCGGGGTGTACTCCCGCGGCGGCGGCATCACGCCCATCACCGCGCGCCCGCCAGCTCGCGGACGCGACCCGCGGCCGGGGCCGGGTGCACGATGTCGGGCCGGGCGGCGGCGAGCTGCCGGATGGGCCCGGCGAGCGCCTGGCGGAGGTCGTCGAGCCCGTCGCCACTCGGCACCGGCGAGCCGGGGCGGGGCCGCACCCGCTCCCAGGCCACGTACCAGGGGCCGACGACACGGCGCGGGGCGGCGGGCACGGGCGGCAGCAGCTCGGCGGGCGGGGCGAGGAGGTCGCCGCCGCGGCGCGGGGCCGGGGCGGGCGCGGGCTCGGCCGGCGGGGTGGTGGCGCGCCGCGGGGCGTGGTGGTGGCCGCGCGGCGGCGGCAGGACACGATCCCGCCATCCTCGGACGATCCTGGACAGTCTGCGCATGGGTGCCCCCTTGCGGGGTCGGGCCGGGCTGGGAGGGCCCGGCAGTTGCATTGGGTACTGCCATGTTTGCGCTTGGCCGCTAAATTTGCAATGCCAACGTTCGTATCCGGTGCCGAAAATCGACCGTGAAGGACAAGATCAACATTGGCCGATGGTGAAATGTCCCAGAGTGCGAAGGTCGCCGTAGGATCGGGAGCACAACCCCGGCGACCGAAACGGAGCGGCGACATGGCAGGCAGCCCGACCGTCCGCCGACGGCGGCTCAGCTACGAGCTGCGTGCGCTCCGCGAAGCGGCGGGCAAGACCGCAACGGAGGTCACCGACGCGCTCGGATGGTCCCGCGGGAAGCTCACCCACATCGAGCAGAACCAGTGGAAACGGCCCAGCGTGCGCGACATCGAGGACCTGCTCGACGCCTATGGGGTCGACGACGACGAGCGGCGCCAGGCGCTCATCACGCTCGCGAAGCAGGCGAGACAGCGCGGATGGTGGGTCAGCTACAGCGACGTGTGGGGCGGCGGCACGTTCATCGGCTTGGAGGCTGAGGCCCGGTCGATGCGGACGTTCGAGCCGCTGGCCATCCCCGGCCTACTCCAGACCGAGGCATACGCCCGCGCCATCATCCGCGCCGGCGGCATCACCGACGAGGACGACCTGTCCCGCCGAGTCCAAGCGCGTATGCTGCGCAAGCAGGTCCTCGAAAGCCAGGATGCGCCGCTGTACTGGGCCATCATCGACGAGGCCGCGTTGCTGAAGGTCACGCCAGAGCTGGCCGGTCAGCTGCAGTACCTGCTCGACGTGCAGCGCCCCACCCTGGGCGTGCAGGTACTACCGTCGTCGATCGGCCCGCACGCCGCGATGACGAGCGGGTTTGTGATGATGGACTTTCCGGAGCCCGACCCCAGCGCGGTCTACGTCGACACCGGATCAGACCAGCTCTTCCTGGAGAAGCCTGACCACCTGGAGCGGTACGAGATCCTATGGCGGCACATCCAGGCGTCGGCCCTGTCGGTCGACGAATCGCGGCGGCTCATCGCCGACCGCCTCGCATCCGTGAAGTAGATGAGGCAGACATGACCCCAGAGAGCATTTCCCACCTGCAATTCCGCAAGTCCAGCTACTCCAGCAGCCACGGGCAGAACTGCGTGGAGGTCGCCGACACCGCCGGCGCCTCGCTCGTCCGTGACTCCCAGCACCCCGACCACGGGCACCTCGCGTTCCCTTCCGCCGAGTGGCGGGCGTTCCTCGAAGGGCTCGACGAGCTGTAGACCCCAGGACGCGCGAAGGCCCCCGCCGGATCCGGCGGGGGCCTTCCGCATGCATTACCCAATGCATTTCCCACCGCCGAGTGTAGCGGGCCGGGACCGCGACCACCACGGCCCGACAGCCCATACCCACCGGCAAAGTGTTGGTGTTCCGCAAGGATTCACGATCCTGCTCAACGCGTTGAACACCGGCCACGACGGAGGCGCGGGCACCCTGCACGCCAACGCCGCGGTGGACGTCCCCGCCCGGATCGAGGCGCTCGCCTGCGCGGCGGGGCTCAGCAGGGAGGCGGTGCACAGCCAGCTCGCGGCGACGCGGTCGCTGATCATCCACCTGGCACGAGGTCCGCAAGGCACCAGACGCGTCGCCGAGGTGTGCGTGCTCCGCCGCGACACCACCGGAACCGTACACGCGCTGCCTGCCGTGGCCTTCTCCGCCGACGGACGAATCACCGAGCACCCAGCCCTGCCCGACCTGCGGGCGCGCATCGGCGACGCATGGCGGAGTCCTCCGCCGCATGCGCCCTCCTCCCTCCTCGGGCCCGATGTCTAACGGCTTTCCACCCACGGGCGAACGGCGCCCTGCACCGGATTGGAGACCCATGTCCGCTCACGCTCCGGTCGCCGCGAGTTCGGCGTTTCCGCCGCTCCCGGATGCCGCGCTCGCCTGGGCGCACGGGCTCGCCGGACAGGCCGGCTGCCTGCTGGCCCTGGGCTGCCTGGGCGTGATCGCCGCCGGCTTTGTGCCCGGGCCTGCGACCGTCCGGCTGCGCGGGCTGATGCCCGCCGGAGGCGAGCGCCGCGGCGGGTGGGTCGCCCAAAGAGCAGAGCGCCTCGCGAGGGGGCTGCGGGCTCGGCTGGAGCTGGCCGCGGGACGGGTGCAGGGGCGGCGGCGCCGGGCCGGGGCGACGCTGTGCGGGGTTCTCGCCGCCGAACTGCGCGCGGGACGCGATCCCGGCGCGGCCATGGTCGCGGCCGTCGCCGAACTGGATACCGAGTCCCGCCGGGAACTCGCCGCCCTGAGCGCCGCCGGTCGCTCCGGGCAGGACGTCGTGCCGACCCTGCGCACGCTCGCCGCGGCGCCGGGCGCGGGTGGGCTCGGCCAGTTGGCCGCCTGCTGGCGGGTGGCCGCGAGCACCGGAGCCGGACTGGCCGATGCCGCCGACCGGTTGGCCGCGGCGCTGAGCGCCGAAGAGGCGCTGCGGCGCGAACTCGGCGCCCAACTCGCCGGTCCGCGCGCCACCGCCGTTCTGCTCAGCGTGCTTCCGGTGCTCGGGCTCGGCATGGCCACCGCGCTGGGCGGGTCGCCGCTGGCGTTTCTGTTCACGACCCCGGCCGGATTGCTGTGCCTGGCGGCCGGCCTCGTCCTCGACGCCGTGGGCCTGTTCTGGACACACCGCATGGTCCGCCGCGTGCTGTCTGAATCAGGGATGGAGTGATCGGCTGTGGGGATCCTCGAAACAGGCGTGGTCGCACTGGGCACGGCCGCGGTGCTGCTGTTGCGCGGCGAGCCCGCACGCGACCGCGCGCTGCGGCGCCTGGGCCGGCTGGCCCCCGCCGGTCCCCCGCCGCGTCCGCGCGCCCGAACCCGATTGTCGCGGGTGCTGCTCCTGTGGGGTGTGCCGTGTGCCCCGGTCGCGACCCTGCTGGCCGTGGCGGGTCCGCCGGCGGCCGTGCTGGTCGGCCTGCCGATCGCGGCGGCGCTGCGGTGGCGGCTCGCGCGCGCAGACCCGCCCGCCGGCTCCCGAACGGATCGGGCACGGGTGCTGGCGGGTCTGCCCGTCGCCGTCGACCTCCTGGCGGCGGGCCTGCGGGCGGGCGGCGCACTCGAAGACGTCCTCGCCGCCGTCGCCGATGGCGTCGGCGGCCCGCTGGGGAAGGCACTGGGCGGAGTCGCCGAGCAGTTGCGGCTCGGTGCCGATCCCCGCGCCGTGTGGCGGTCGGCGGACGGCACCGAGGAGTTCGAGGCGATCGGACGCGCGCTGGCACGCGCGAGCGAGAGCGGGGCACCGGTCGCGGCCCTGTTGGAGCGCCACGCCACCGAACTCCGCGACACCGCCCGCGCCCGCGCGCTGACCCGGACTCAGCGCCTCGGCGTCCTCAGCGCAGCACCACTGGGGCTGTGCTTCCTCCCCGCGTTCGTGCTCATCGGCGTGGTCCCCCTCGCCGCCGGACTCGTCTCCGACCTCACCCTTCCGTGACGGGGGAGGGTTCCGCTCCGCCCACGTGCCGACGTCCGGGTCGGCCGGACCAGAACCGCGTGCGCTCGGCGGCAAGCAGGCACGTGGCGCGCAGCGTCTCCGCTGGGGTGGTGGCGGGCTGACGGACGGGCCGCGCTACGCGAGGCGCACCCATTGCCGCACCCCCGATAGTGGCCGCCCCAGGAGTACCCGGTGGGTTCCTGGAAAGCGCCCCCCGCCGTTCTTGAACACGTCCTAACGGTAGCGCTGCGCGCCGCATGCTTGTCTGCCCGTCGCCCGCGACCGCCCCTGCGTCCTGTTTAAGGAGTCGGTCACCACAGCGGCTGCGGCAATGGGGCTGGATTGCGCGCAGCGCTGCGTGCCAGCTTGCCGCCGAGCGCACGGCGCACCTTTGCGTTGGAACCCGGCCATCGGTGGTGCGGCTCTATCTGGCAGGTACCGCGTGCGCTCGACGGCAAGGAAACACGTGACGCGCAGCGTCTCCGCTGGGGTGGTGGCGGGCTGTCGGGCGGGCGGATCGCGCTACGCGAAGCGCGCCCAGTGCCGCAACCCCGATGGCGACCGCCCCAGGGGGTACCCGGTGGGTTCCTGAAAAGCGGCGCCCGCCGGTCTCAAATGCGACCTCAGCCCGGATCAACAGGCCGGAGCGCTGTGGACGGAGTGGCGAGGAGAGTACGGAGTTGAGTTCGGCGCCTCCGGCCGCCGGTGTCGGCGGGAGGCGGCGACCCACCCCCGTGCGCGGCCATCCGCCCGCAGATCCGGCGGCCTCGCCGCCGAGGTCGCGTTGGCGGTGCGGGCCTGTGTCTCTCAGTGGCGGTCGGCGGTCCAGTGAGCCTGCCGTGCGGGCGCTTCCGGGTCACTCCGGCTCGGCGGGGTGCTCGGCCGGCGGGGTGGCCGGGGTCCAGGGCGATCGGTGCGGTCCGGCTCGGGCGTGGGCGGTCACCGTGTCGGGCCAGAGGCGGACGTGGACCCGGGTGCTCACATACAGCGAGAGGTCGGCACCGTGCCGGCACCGGATCAGTGACGCCCCGTTGGCTTCGGCGGTCGCGCGGGCAGCGGCGCATGCGGCGCGAGGTCCCTCGGCCAACCGCTGGGCTCCCGACAGTGCGGCCAGGTCGGCCGCCGTCGCCGCGCGGTGGCGGTCGACGCGTACGCCGGCCACCAGCACCACCGCGGATCCGACGAAAAGGACGACCGAGCACAGCATCAGCACCCAGACGGTCGCGGAACCCGAATCGGGGCCCAAGCGGCTGCGGACCCGGCCCCCGCGACCCGCTGCGCGGGCCGCTTTGGAACCGGCGGACGCCGGCATCGCATGCGCCGCCTTCGCCGGGTCGCAAGCGCCGGGACGGGAAACAGCGGCGGGCGGGCGGTGCGAGCGAGCGGATCGGCGGCGCGCCGCCGATCCGTGCCCCCGCGGGGAAGCCGCGAGCCGCGGCGGCCGGGCCCGCTCGCATGGTCCGCGCGGCCGACCGGCGGACGGCGTCGGCGGCCTGTCGCTCGGCGCCGTCCGGCCGCACCGCGCAGTGCAAGCGCCGCCGCCCGATTCACTCGGCCCCAGCATCAGGGACGCCCCCCTGCCGTGCATCCCCCGGCCCGCGCGCACCCGGGGATCGGGCATCTCTCAGCGCCTCCAGCGGGGTGGCGGCAGTGCCCTCGGCTTCGATCGGCAGCTCCATCAACGGGCCCAAGGGCACCGGTGCCGTGACGGTCACCCGCGCCATGCCGCCGTCCTGCGACAGCACGACGTGGGCGGATTCGGGCGCGGTGCGTGCGACGGCGGCGCGGACGGCGGCCTCGGGATCGCCCCGTGCCAGCGCACGGGCCCCCACACGCGCGGAGTCGACACAGGCCACATGCACCGCACCGGCCTGGACGGCGGCCAGGGCCACCCCGAGCACGAGCACCAGGCTGGGCAGCGCTGCGGCGGTCTCGGCGGTGACCCCGCCCCGGTCAGCCGTCGATCTGCAGCGCATCGGTGACGATCTGCGTGAGGACATCGCGGACCTCGGCGCTGGTGAGGATGGCGAACAGCACAGCCGCGAACGCGCACGCCGTGACAGTGCCCAGGGCGTATTCCGCGGTGGACATGCCGCGATCACTTCCGCCTGCGGCGAGCGGCCGGACTGCCGGCGCGCCGCGACGGCGGGCCGGCGCGGCCTTTGTCCCGGCCGACACGGCCGGGACGGCGGGATCGGCCGGGATCGGCCTCGGAAACCGGGCCGTTCGGCACCGGAACGCGGCACGTACGCGCCGCAAGCGCGGGCGGGGAAGGGGAAAGGGAACAACGGACACGGCTGCCTCCAGCAGACGAGTGAACACACCGCGAGTCAGGTGATTCTCACGGTCCGCATCCACGATCGCCCGTCCGGCGGGAACCCGAAAGCCGGATTCCGAGCCTGTGGACAACCGGCCGCCGACCGGCCGCGGCGCCGGCATGGGAGCGGCGCCGCGGCCGCAGCCTCAGCGGCCGAGTCGTCCGGCGGATCCGGTCTCCGAGCGCCCGACCACCCTCTCCGCGGCCGGCCGCCCTTCGTCGGTCACCGCTCGGAGGCGACCTTCTCCCCGCGGTCCGCATCCAGCGGGTCCGCGGCGGCGTGCTGGGGCGCGGACTCCGCGCCGGCGTGCTCGGGCGGGGAACCGTCGCCCTCGCCCTGTCCCGCAGCGCCCGTCATGTCCCACAGGCCCGCCGGGATGGTGAAGTACGACGGCCACTCCGCGCGCGTCCCCTGGCCCAGGTCTTCCACGACGTAGGTGTAGGTGCCGTCGGGGTGGGGCCGATGGGCGACGACCCGGGCTGTCCCGTACGTACGCGCCTCCTCCGACGTCTCGGCCGCATCGTGCACGGCCAGCCCGGAGGGATATGGATGCTGGGGGATCGGATCAAGCATGACGTCTCCCGGATCGGTGAATTTCGGACCAGGGCGCTGGAAGTCAGGGGGTTCCCCGTCCGCCCCGTGAGTTGGCCCTCCGCCGTGTCCTCCTGGAAACAGCTGCCTAGAGGCACGACCCTGTGCGGGTGCGGCCACGGGTCCCGGGTGGCCGCCGACGAGGGGGCGCGCCGGCGAAGGCGCCGCGCCGGAGTGGGCCGACACGGCGTACTGGCCGCGACTTTCCCAGCCGTACCGTCCTAAACATCCGCCACACGCCACTGATTCGCGAGTTCCCCGGTCTACCGCGCGGATGCCCTTTGCGGCACAGTTCCGCGCCCGCCCGGCGCGGCCGGTACGACACGCCCGAGACGAGGGCTCGCGAATCCCGCCCGTGTTCCGCCGACGGCCACCGGACTCCCCCAGGTCACGGCGAACGCGGCGACCACCGGAGGCAGCCCCGATGTGCCGGCGCCGAGCAGGCGCGGACAGGGGAGGGGACCGGAGCATAATGTCGGGGCTGCGACCGGGTCGCCGACGGCCGCGCCAATGGAATCCCTGACCGACAGGCAGCCCACCGCATGCGGTCCCGCGCGGCTGCGGCTGCGTTTGAGCTCCAGTCGTCCACATCGTGTCGGCGCTCGGACTGCGTCCGCCCCCGGAGACGCGCCTCCGGGACGCCGCGGCCCGCGCCCCAGACTCCTCAGGAGGCGTGCTGTGGCAGACCTCAACCTGACCCGCAAGTTCGTGGAGGCGACCCACCGGCTTTCCGGTCCTGCCGACATGTCGGTCAAGTTGAGCGAAACGGTCGGCATCGCGGCCCAGACGGTCCCCGGATGCGACTACGCCGGAATCACGGTGGTCCGCCGGCGCGCGGAGCTGCTCACCCCCGCCTACAGCTCGGAGTCGGCTCTGGCGGCCGACCGCACCCAGTACCGGCTCGACGAGGGCCCCTGCCTGGAAACCGCGCGGAACGGGGTCTCGTGGCTGCAGATCGAGGACGTGGAAACCGACAGCCGGTGGCCGCGCTTCGCCCACCAGGCCAGGGGCCTGGGCGTGCGCAGCGTGCTGTCCTGCGCGCTGGACGGCCCGCGCGGCACGCTGGGCGCACTCAACCTCTACGCCGAGGCGCCCGGCGCCTTCGGCGGCGCCGACCGCGAGATCGCGCTGCTGTTCGCCGCCCACGCCGGCGCCCTGCTGTCCGCCGCGCACCTGGAAGTGTCCCTGCGGACCGCTGTCGACTCCCGCGAACGCATCGGAATCGCCATGGGCATCCTGATGGAGCGCCACAGGATGACCGCCCGCCAGGCCTTCGAGACGCTCTCCCGGACCTCCCAGGAGACCAACACCAAGCTGCGCGAACTGGCCGCGCGCATCGTCGAGACGGGCCAGGAGCCGGGGCGCACCGCTTAGCCGGTTAGCCCGTGTTTGGTGGGTCCGTCCGTAGCGAGCGGCGCACTCGTGTGCGCCCCGCGCCCGATGGCGCGAAGCGCCGATTTCCGGCGCGGGGCGCTGCGATAGGGCCTCCCCTACGCCCCTACGCCCCTACTCGGCGGGCTTCGCCATGATCGCCGAGCGGGGGCCCAGGGCCAGTCCCCTGTCGACTGCCCCTGACAGGCGGCTTCGCCATGATGCCTGTCAGGGGCCCAGAGAACGCAGCGAGAGCGAGAAGCCCACCCGTCACCCACCACCGCCCCAGCGGCCGCGCAGTAGAACAGCGACCCACCGAACACGGCCTAGGTGTGATGTCCCGGGAGGTTGGTAACGCGGCTGGCGGGAGTGCGGCCGCCGATCCCGGTGTGGGGCCGATGATAGTTGTACCAGTCGAGCCAGTCGCCGAATGCGGCCTGGCGCTGGGCTTCGCAGGTGTAGGGCCGCTGGTAGGCCCATTCTTCGAGCAGGGTCAGGTGGAAGCGTTCGACCTTGCCGTTGGTCTGGGGCCGCCAGGGCCGGGTCCAGCGCGGGCCAATGCCCAGCTGTCGGCACGTGGTGCGCCAGGTGGTCTTGGTGTAGGCCCAGGCGTTGTCGGTCAGGACCCGCCGGGCGGTGACGCCGCGCCGGGCGAACCACGCCACGGCGCGGCGGAGGAACCCGGCGCAGGTGGGGGCGGTCTCGTCGGTCAGGATCTCGGTGTAGGCCAGGCGGGAGTGGTCGTCCGGGGCGGTGTGTAGGAACAGGTACCCCCGGCCGCGGCCGTCGGTGTCTTTGTTGCTGCGGCCGGCGGCCCGGCCCAGTACCTTGTGGCCGCCGCCGTCGGGGATGCGGCCGAGTTTCTTGACGTCGATGTGGACCAGGTCGCCGGGGCGGGCGCGTTCGTAGCGGCGCACCGGCTCGCCGGTGGCCCGGTCGCAGGCCGCCAGCGGCGCCATGCCGCGGCGCGTGAGGATGCGGTGGCAGGTGGCGGGCCCGATACCGGTGCGCGCGGCCAGCCGCAGTGGCCCCAGGCGGTGCTCGCGGCGCAGGTCGAGCACCTGCTGTTCGGTTGCCGCGGGGGTGCGGGCCGGGCTGTGGTGGGGGCGGCTGGGGCGGTCGCCCATGCCGGCCTCGCCCTCGTCGCGGTAGCGGCGTGCCCATCTGTGGGCGGTCCTGGGTGAGACGCCGAAGCGTTCGGCCGCCTCGCGGCGGCTGTAGCCGTCCTCGACGACGCACCGGGCCAGGCGGAGTCTGCCGGTAGGGGTCAGTGGCGCGTTACGGTGGCACACGAGGGCCTCCTGAGCATCGGTGCAGACTTGTCATCCACACCGGGATCAGAAGGCCCTCTTCTTGTTCAACCGCTGTCGGGGGCGTGTCGGCTGTTACCGACGTGCCGGGACATCA
>NZ_VTZW01000018.1:0-5926 GCF_009728995.1 Streptomonospora sp. PA3
CACTCACTCCAGGAGCTCACACCCCAGCCGTCCTCGCCGTAGAGGCCCACCAGAGCACCCAGGTCCTCGGCGATACCCACACCGAAGTCCTTGATGCCGTTGCCGACGTCCTCCCACCACGGCGCATCATGCTCCTGCGGCGTCACCCACGGCGTCTCGATGTCCTTCAACGCCTCACTCGTGCCGTGCGCCACCTGGTTGGCACCCAAGGAGCCCTGCTCACCCGGCTCGGTGGCCACGAACGTCGTGCCCCCGAACAACGCGGTGATCGTGTTGGCGCACTCCCGCTCGGCCCGCTGATACTCAAACACCGCCTGCAGGATGTCGTTGTTCAGCGAGTCCAGCTCATTGATCTTGTCCTCGTCCTCACGCCAGTCCTCATCACCGGAGATCTTGGACTGGAACGACTCCGCATCGGCCTTCAGCGTCTGCAACCGCCTCTTGATCGGCCGCACATCGTTGGCGAAGTTGATCAACGCCGTGCCCACCGAGGTGACCGCCCCGTCGAAGTCGTCGCCCTTGGTCGCCACCGGATCGATCGCCGCAAACAGCGTCTCCTGCTCCGGAGCCGAGTAGATCCCCTGCAGCCCCTGCCAGGAGGACTTGATGTCCTGACCCGCCTGGGACACATCGTCCCCGTCGCCCTTGAGCTTCTCCCCGGCCTTCTCCACCGCATCGCAATCGACCGGGGGAATCGGGACGTCCTCGGGACTGATCACCTTCTCACTCAAAACGCCACCGCCGGGAGGATCAGGGAGTTCTACACAGGCCTTCCCGATCTACCACAGCCGCCTCCGGGACGGCCACCCCATGAGATCGTCGTCTCATGGATACCGTGTCCGGCGACTTCGAGCTGACCATGGACGAACTACGGGCCGTGGCACGCTACGTGGCGCAGAGCGCTGAAGAGGTCCTCCCCGTTTTCGAGGTCGCCCGTCCCGACGACCCGCGGCCCCGCGCGGCCGTGGCCGCGGCATGGGAGTTCGCGGACGGCGCGCGCAGGACCAGGTTGCAGCGCGTCACCTCGCTGGATGCCCATCGGGCGGCCAAGGAGGCCCCCACCGAGGCGGCGCGCCTCGCCGCGCGCTGCGCCGGCGACGCCGCCTCCGCCGCCTACCTGCATCCACTCGCCGATGCCCGCCAGGTGGGCCACATCCTGCGCGCAGCCGCGAGTGCGGCGCGGGTGGCGGAACTGGAAGCGGGCGGCGATCCCGGCGTCGCAGACAGGGCGATCGAGCGTGCTCGGCAGCGGGCGGCACCGGTCCTGGTCGACGTTCTCCGCCGGTATCCCCCCGCAGCGACGGCCAGGAATCGCGTCGCGGAGCTGATGAGCACCCTGGACTCCTCGCTGCGCGCCTGAGCCGCACAACGGGGCGCGCACGGCGCCGGCACGGCCGTGTCCGCCCGCACCCCCGAGTCCCCCTTCGCGCGGCGTCCGGGGCCTCGCCCGCGGCTTCGCCGGTCAGCCGTCGTCGTGCTCGGTCGGCACCGGCCGCCACCCGCCCGAACCGTAGACCCAGCGCTGCCCGCTGCCGTCGAGCGCCTCATACACCGCGCCGAGGGGCAGCTCGGCCTCCTCACCGTTCGCGGCGGCCACCCGCAGCACGTCCACGGCCATCCAGTAGGCATAGTGCGCCGCCTCGGACTCCCACTCCGCGGGTTCGAGCGCGGCGCGGTAATGCTCCATCTCTGCGGCTCTCCTGCCCGCGGGGACCAGGGGATCCGGCGAAGCCCACGGATCCGCAGCGGAGCACGCCCAGTCCAGTTGCCGGATGATGATCCAATCGGGGCGTCCCGAATTGGCCAGTACACGCTCGGCACCGCACACCGGGCACGGGCCCGGTTTCCGGGGGGCGAAGCGGTAGAGCATCCAGTGCAGGTCGATGATGCTGTGCTCGCGGGCGTCCGCGCCGCGGACCAGGCCGCTGGAGGTCCACGGGCAGCCGCAGTCGGGACAGCCCGTGGCCGGCTCACCGGGGTAAGTCGACTCCCGTTCGGTCCCCGGCCAGCCGGGCGGCCACCGGGACTCGCACCGGATGCACCGCTGTTGCGAGCGCCCCGGGCCGATCCGCAAGGCGTTGGAGGCCACCTCCCCACCGCCCATCCGGTCGCGCAGCCCGCCGAGGTAGCCCGGATACGTCCCGAACTCCTTGGGCCAGGCGAAGTACCCCGAATGCGGCCATAGCTGTTCGATGCAGCTCATCACCGTGATGGTGTTCCACGGCTCCTCACGGAAGCTGCCCTCGTCGTTGAGGAGCTCGGCTATGGTCTGGGGGTCGGCCATCGTCTCGGCACTGAGTTCGGCCAGCCGCCGGATGGGCGAGGGACTGTGCCGGTCCACACCCAGCGACGCGAATTCCGCGATCTCCAACGCCTTCGCCACGAAGCGGCGATGCGCCTCTTCGCGCTCGGCCCACTTGCGCTTCGCCTCCTGCTGGTCCGGACTCCCGTCGTAGGGGCCGACATCGGCACTGCCGCGGATTCGTCGCACCATGGAACAGCATTCTGCTGGGCCGACTCACGACGTGCCAACGGCTGTGTCGGGCGGGGCCGCCGCGGGAACAGCCCCGCGGCGGCGCACCCGATCAGTCGCGGGCGCGAATCCTCAAATCGTCGAGGCTTTCGGCGCGCTGCTCCGCGGCGTCGGACGGGAGGCGGCCGGCCTTGGGGTCCTCCTCGGCGCCGATCCAGCTGCGGAGCATCTCCGAGGGCGGCAGGCCCTGGCTCTCGGCCTCACGCATCCGGTCGATCCACCGCCTCTCGGCGCGGTGGCCGTCGGCGCGGGCCTTGGCACGCGGAACGAATCCGGCCGCGTCGTCGGTCTCCGCCACCCACAGGTAACCCAGCAGCACATCGCCGCGGTAGGCGGGCAGGTAGCGCACCGCCGAATCGGTGGCCATCTTATAGCCCGGGCCGTTGGTCGTGAACGGCCCCAGCGGGCCCCATCCCTTCGACCGGTCCGTCGGGGTGCCGTCCGGGAAGAACTCGGGTTCGGGCGGGGCCGGAGGCACCGGCGGCTCGCTGTGGTCCGGATTCGCCAGTTGCCGCAGCTCCTCATAGCTGCCCAGTTCCGCGAACTCGGCTCGTCGCGGAACCGCACCCGCTATGGGATGCTCCTCGGCGCCGATCCACCGCCGCAGGGTCTCCTCGGCGGGAAGCCGCGCGGCGTATCCCTCCTCCAGTCGTTCCGACCATACTCGGGCGGCCTGGAAGCCGGTCTTGACGTCCTGTGCACTAAGGCGGCGGATAAAGGAAGCCCCGCTGGTACGCACGCCGGCATACAGGTACCCGATCACCTCGCCACCGAGTTCCACCGGCAGATAGCGCACCGGTCCCGACACCTTCGCCGAATAGCTCACTCCGGGCGTTCCTCTGCGGGATGCGCCCCCGCCGCCGGACGCGTTTGCCGATGGCGCGGAAGCTGCGGGGAACGCTTCGCTGTCGCTGTTCACACCGTCACCTCTAATCCTTGCCAGGCATCAGGACGTCCGCATTCACCTTGATGCTGCCGTCGCCGAGCTTCTCGACGCTCCTGATGACGTACTCCGTACCCCGCGGGAGGATGAGTTCCCGCTGGTCCGGGTAGATGCTGCTCTTGCCCATCCACACGCCGGGATGGCCCTCGGGCACGTTGAGGTGGAACTTGTACTCGTAGGGATTGTTGTCGACCACGGTCGGGTTCTTGCCGAGCGACGTCGACATGTAGGCGTTGTCGGACTGGGTCTCCCCGATCATCTTCTTCAGCGCCTCATAGGCGTTCGGACTGCTGGGGTCGAAGCCCTTCATGAAGCTGAAATCGTGGAGGCCCCGGACCACTTCGACGTCTTCGGGAAGCGCGGTCCTCTGGAAGCCGGCGTCCATGTCCGCGATTCGCTGGTCGACCTCTTCCGGCGTGGGGAACCCGTCGAACGTCTGAATCATCCGCCCACGGCCGCCGGCGCTGTCGATCCACTGTTCGAGCCGCGCATCGGGGTTCTCCGACTGCATGATGTCGTTGACGATGATGCGCTGTTCTTCCGTAAGGTCCTTCTGATTGTCGAATGCGCGCTCGACGTCGGTCATGCTGATACGCCCATCGACCATGTCCATGAGGTGCATGCCGGGGCCGACGCTCTTCCACTTCATGTCGAGGATCTGCTGGGTGGTCGCCTGGCCCCGCAGAATGGGGTTGAGCCAGGACTGGCGGGTGTAGTCCTCCAGTCCTTCACGCTGCGATTCGGTCAGCCTCTCGTAGGTCTCCGGGCGGAGCACCTCCTCGCCGTATTGCTCGCCCGCGTCGTCGGTGTCGAAGTGGCGGACGCCGTCCTCGTCGACCTGGCCCGGCCAGGTGGAGGGATCGTTCGGGTCGATGCCGCTGTCGGGGTCGGCGCCCGGAGTGGTGTCGCCGGCCGGGGCGTTGTTGTCGACGTTGTCCACCGGGTCGGTGTCGACCGGATCGGTGTCGGCGGGGTCGGTGTCTCCGGTATCCGCGTCCACCGGATCGGTGTCCGCCGGGTCCGTGTCGACCGGATCGGTGTCCACGGGGTCGGTGGTTTCGCCCAGGTCGCTGTTCGGGGCGTCACCGTCGGGCGTGTTGCCCGGCCGCGCGGGATCGGTGTCGACCGGGTCGGCGGGGGTCTCCGTGTTGCCGGCGTCCTGCTGGTTGCCGTTCTGTTGGCCGTCGGGCCCGCCGTTGCCGTCCAGACCGCCGAGGGGACCGCTTGGGCCGCTCGGGCCTCCCGGACCACCGGGGTCGCTCGGGTGACCGCCGCTGCCGGGGCCGTCAGGGCTTCCGCCGCCGGGGCCACCCGATCCGCCCGGGCTGCCACCGCCGTTGCCGGTGGACTGGTACTGGCCGCCGTTGCCGTTGTTGAACGCCGGATCGACGTCGACCGGATCGTTGCCGCCGCCCACCGGAGTTGCGCGGTTCTCCAGGGCCTCGGCGTCGTCCAGGGAGTTCTGCAGGCCCTGCAGCTGGTCCTGGTCGAGGCTCATGTCGTCGAGCTGGTTCTGCAGGTCCTGGGTGGACTGCTGCCCCGGGCGGTTGCCGATCTGCTGGAGCCCCTGCAGCTGGCCGTCGGAGGGCTGGCCGTTGCTGTCGGTGTCGCCGTTGGTGTCGCCCGAGGTCTCGGAGCCGTCGCCGCCGACCTTGCGGGCGCCCTTGGCCAGCGCCTTGACCACGCCGGCACCACCCAGCGCCATACTCCCGATGTTCAGCACCGACTGCGTGATCACATACCCCGGCCGATCCCCCCACTCGCGCCAGGGCACCACCGCGTGGGCGAACTCCGTCCAGCCCGAGGAGAAGTTGCCCCACCACTCGCCGAAGGAGCTCACCCCCCAGCCGTCCTTGCCGTAGAAGCCAACGAGGCTGCCCAGGCCGTTGAGAGTGTCGCCCCAGTTGTTCTTGAGGTTGCTGCCCCACTCACTCCAGGAGCTCACACCCCAGCCGCCCTCGCCGTAGAGGCCCACCAGAGCACCCAGGTCCTCGGCGATACCCACACCGAAGTCCTTGATGCCGTTGCCGACGTCCTCCCACCACGGCGCATCATGCTCCTGCGGCGTCACCCACGGCGTCTCGATGTCCTTCAACGCCTCACTCGTGCCGTGCGCCACCTGGTTGGCACCCAAGGAGCCCTGCTCACCCGGCTCGGTGGCCACGAACGTCGTGCCCCCGAACAACGCGGTGATCGTGTTGGCGCACTCCCGCTCGGCCCGCTGATACTCAAACACCGCCTGCAGGATGTCGTTGTTCAGCGAGTCCAGCTCATTGATCTTGTCCTCGTCCTCACGCCAGTCCTCATCACCGGAGATCTTGGACTGGAACGACTCCGCATCGGCCTTCAGCGTCTGCAACCGCCTCTTGATCGGCCGCACATCGTTGGCGAAGTTGATCAACGCCGTGCCCACCGAGGTGACCGCCCCGTCGAAGTCGTCGCCCTTGGTC
>NZ_VTZW01000018.1:6226-69112 GCF_009728995.1 Streptomonospora sp. PA3
CGCGGGTTGGCCAGCGCCTTGACCACGCCGGCACCACCCAGCGCCATACTCCCGATGTTCAGCACCGACTGCGTGATCACATACCCCGGCCGATCCCCCCACTCGCGCCAGGGCACCACCGCGTGGGCGAACTCCGTCCAGCCCGAGGAGAAGTTGCCCCACCACTCGCCGAAGGAGCTCACCCCCCAGCCGTCCTTGCCGTAGAAGCCAACGAGGCTGCCCAGGCCGTTGAGAGTGTCGCCCCAGTTGTTCTTGAGGTTGCTGCCCCACTCACTCCAGGAGCTCACACCCCAGCCGCCCTCGCCGTAGAGGCCCACCAGAGCACCCAGGTCCTCGGCGATACCCACACCGAAGTCCTTGATGCCGTTGCCGACGTCCTCCCACCACGGCGCATCATGCTCCTGCGGCGTCACCCACGGCGTCTCGATGTCCTTCAACGCCTCACTCGTGCCGTGCGCCACCTGGTTGGCACCCAAGGAGCCCTGCTCACCCGGCTCGGTGGCCACGAACGTCGTGCCCCCGAACAACGCGGTGATCGTGTTGGCGCACTCCCGCTCGGCCCGCTGATACTCAAACACCGCCTGCAGGATGTCGTTGTTCAGCGAGTCCAGCTCATTGATCTTGTCCTCGTCCTCACGCCAGTCCTCATCACCGGAGATCTTGGACTGGAACGACTCCGCATCGGCCTTCAGCGTCTGCAACCGCCTCTTGATCGGCCGCACATCGTTGGCGAAGTTGATCAACGCCGTGCCCACCGAGGTGACCGCCCCGTCGAAGTCGTCGCCCTTGGTCGCCACCGGATCGATCGCCGCAAACAGCGTCTCCTGCTCCGGAGCCGAGTAGATCCCCTGCAGCCCCTGCCAGGAGGACTTGATGTCCTGACCCGCCTGGGACACATCGTCCCCGTCGCCCTTGAGCTTCTCCCCGGCCTTCTCCACCGCATCGCAATCGACCGGGGGAATCGGGACGTCCTCGGGACTGATCACCTTCTCACTCAAAACGCCACCGCCGGGCGGCCGCACATCGTTGGCGAAGTTGATCAACGCCGTGCCCACCGAGGTGACCGCCCCGTCGAAGTCGTCGCCCTTGGTCGCCACCGGATCGATCGCCGCAAACAGCGTCTCCTGCTCCGGAGCCGAGTAGATCCCCTGCAGCCCCTGCCAGGAGGACTTGATGTCCTGACCCGCCTGGGACACATCGTCCCCGTCGCCCTTGAGCTTCTCCCCGGCCTTCTCCACCGCATCGCAATCGACCGGGGGAATCGGGACGTCCTCGGGACTGATCACCTTCTCACTCAAAACGCCACCGCCGGAACTCGCAGGATGTCTACACGCACGCGGACACGACCGCGGGACAGGGGGTCGTCAGCAGGATTCCACTCGCTCCGCGTTTCCCCAAGCGCACTGTCCGTTTCCGGCCAGCGCACAGACCTGATCGCGGCCCTCCGATTCCCGTATCGCGCGGAACCGGGCGAGGCGCGCAGCAGGGGCGGACGATCCGTTCGCTCAGCGCCGGACCGGACGGCCGACCGCGTCACCGCTGGCACTCTCACTCTCCGCTTCCGTCGCCTACGGGGTGCACTTCCGATCGGACGCACACCGCCCGCGAAAAGTTGCATTGATCCCGCACTTCGCATATCAGGCTTCCTCCGCCGCCACATCCGCCTCACCGGGAGCGTTCGCGAATCGACACATCCGGCCGATACAGCGTGCGACCAATAGAATTCGCAGGGTAGAGACACCCCGGTCGGTCGATGAGAGTAGGTACGCGGATGAACGCGTTCACACTGCCCGACTTCTATCTGTCGCACCCCGCTCGCATCAATCCGCACGTCGAGCGGTCCCGCCGGCACACGGTGGACTGGGCGCGGCGCATGGGGATGCTGGACACCCCCGCCCCCAGAGGCGGCCTCGTCTGGGACGAACACGACCTCGCCGTCATGGACTACGCGCTGCTGTGCGCTTACACCCACCCCGACTGCGACGGCCCCACGCTCGACCTGATCACCGACTGGTACGTCTGGGTGTTCTTCTTCGACGACCACTTCCTGGAGCTGTTCAAATACTCCGGCGACCTCGCCGGCGCCCAGGCCTACCTCGACGGACTCGAACGCTTCATGACCGCCGCGGACGGCGAGTCCCCCGAACCCGCCAACCCCGCCGAAGCCGGCCTGCGCGACCTCTGGCAGCGCACGGTCCCGCACCGGTCCGACGACTGGCGGCAGCGCTTCATCCGCAGCACCCACAACCTGATGGTCGAGTCGCTGTGGGAGCTCGACAACATCAACCGGAACCGGGTGGCCAACCCGATCGAGTACATCCAGATGCGCCGCCGGGTCGGGGGCGCTCCGTGGTCGGCCAACCTGGTCGAGGTCGCCGCGGGCGCCGAGGTCCCGCCGGAGATCGTCGGCTCGCGGCCCGTCACCGTGCTCGTCGACACCTTCGCCGACGCCGTGCACCTGCGCAACGACCTGTTCTCCTACCAGCGCGAGGTCGGCGAGGAGGGCGAGAACTCCAACGCCGTGCTCGTCTTCGAGCGGTTCTTCGGCTGCTCCACCCAGGAGGCCGCCGAACTCGTCAACGACCTGCTCACCTCGCGCATGCTGCAGTTCGAGGACACCGCACTGATCGAGACGCCCGCGCTGCTGGCCGAACACGGCCTGCCGCCGGACCGGCAGGCAGCCGTGGCCGCGTTCGCCAAGGGCCTGCAGGACTGGCAGGCCGGCGGGCACGAGTGGCACGCGCGCTCCAGCCGGTACATGAACGACGGCGCCACCGCGCGCTCGGGCGGGCTCAGCGGCCCGACCGGCCTGGGCACCTCGGGCGGCCGTCCGGCCTTCTCCTCGATCGGGCCGGGCCTGCGCCGCAGGTCCCGCCAGCACTCCCAGCCCCTGCTGCCGCAGACTGGCAGTCTGGAGTGCGAACCGCTGTACATGCCCTTCCCGATCCGCCGCAGCACGCACCTGGACGACGCGCGCGCCTATGCCGTGGGCTGGGCCCGCGACATGGGCATGCTCGCATCCGTCCCCGGGGCCGGCACCGGCGCGGTCTGGACCGAGCAGGAGTTCATCGATCTCGACCTCGCCTACTGCGCGTCGATGATCCACGCAGACGCCGACCCCGAGCAGCTCCACCTCTCCAGCGACTGGCTGGCCTGGGGCACCTACGGCGACGACGCCTACCCCCGGTGGTTCGGCGCCACCCGCAACCTCCAGGCCGCGAAGCTGCAGAACGAGCGGCTCGCGCTGTTCATGCCGCTGGACTCCGACGAGGCCGTCCCCGAGCCCGCCAACCCGATCGAACGCGGCCTGGCCGACCTGTGGCGCCGCACCACCGCGCCCTGGACCCCCGCCGCACGCCGCCGGTTCCGCCCCGTGGTGGAGACCATGACCGACAGCTGGCTGTGGGAGCTGCACAACCAGGCGCAGAACCGGGTGCCCGACCCCGTCGACTACATCGAGATGCGCCGCCGCACCTTCGGCTCGGACATGACCATCAGCCTGGCGCGGCTCGCGCACGACGAGGAGGTCCCCGAGGGGATCTACGAGACGCGCACGCTGCGCGAACTCGAAACCGCCGCGCAGGACTACGCCTGCTTCCTGAACGATCTGTACTCCTATCAGAAGGAGGTCGAGTTCGAGGGAGAGGTCCACAACCTGGTCCTGGTGGTCGAGAACTTCCTCGACGTCGGCCGCGAGACCGCGCGCGACATCGTCGTCGACCTCGCGCGCGCCCGCATGGAGCAGTTCGAACACATCCTCGCCACCGGGCTCGAGGACCTTCTCGACCAGTGGGGCCTCGACGACCGCGCCCGCGCCGTCATCACCGGCCACGCCGAAGGCCTCAAGGACTGGATGTCGGGAATCCTGGAGTGGCACCGGTCGTGCCTGCGGTACAAAGAGGACTACCTGCGGCGCAAGCACGCCCCCGACCCCCGGCGGGGGTTCTCCTGGGGACCCACCGGGCTGGGTACCGCTGCGGCCCGCATCGGGCGGCCGCCGGTCGCCGCGGGGGGCGGCGCGCGCAGCTGATCCGCGTCCGCGGGCCGGCCGCGCGGCGCGGCCGGCCCGTCAGAGGTCGAGGTCGTCGATGTTGCCGGCGTTGCCCTGGGCGTCGGAGGCCATCTGCAGGTTGCCGTTCAGGTACGCCGTCGTGGCGTCGACGCAGCCCTTGATGCAGCTGCCGCTCTTGAGCACCATCTCCTGCAGCGTGGTGCCGTACTCGCCGACGAACTCCTCCAGGGCCGTGCCGATGGGGCCGCTGGCCGCGGCCGTGCCGGCCTCGCCGATGTGGGTTCCGAACGTCTCGATCTTGGCGACCAGGCCCCCTTCGCCGTCCGCGCCGGCGACGTGGGAGCCGACCGTCTGCACGACCCCGTTGACCTCAGAGACCTGAATGTCCCACTTGCTCATCGGTTCCGGTTCCCTCCTCCTGCGCGGGCCTCAACGCCGGTCGTCGAAGATTGGGCGTATCCCGGGCGCGCCCGGTTCCATTGTCGGCCCAGCCGGCGGCCCGCCGCCCGCCGCACGGCCCCATGCGGCCGATGCCGGCGGTGCGAAACCGGCGTGATCGGTGCTGAACCGCTCGGCGCGGAAACTGGAGGGCGGGGGCGCGGAATGGCCGGAATCGGCCACCGGTGCTTCGAGGTCGGCGACCTGCTGCTCCAGCTTGGACAGGCTGTCTCGGATCAGCGCGGCGTCCTGCTTGACCTGCGCACTCAGTCGCCGGGTCGAGGCCTGGAGCCGCTTCTGGGGGTCCTGCTCGGCCTCGCCCGCCTCATCGGAATCGGCGTCCTCGGCCGGACCGCCGGATTCGGCCAGGTCGGGGTCGTCGAATTCCTCGGCGCCCGGGTCGGCGGGCGCCGCGGATCCGTCGTCATCGGGCCATTCAGCGGGATCGACGAGTTCGAACTTCATGCGGTCGCCCCCCACAGGTGCGCACGTAACCGTCCGGTGCTTCCCACTGCCGTCGGCAGGTTCGACCAATATAATTTAGCGGCGATTCCTCCCGTTTACCGTCGACTCCGGATCGCCGGAACCGGTGACCCGGCGGAGGCGTCCAACCGCGGAAGACTGCAGGTAACCGAGGAGCAGGTGAACAGATGTCACGTTGGGACTTCGGCGATCAGACCCTCATCACCCTGACCCGCAACACCTCGGGCACGGGCGACGAGCTCGGCACCCTGATCACGCAGCTGATCGACGCCGCCGAGCCCCTGGCCGGACGGTTCAACGGCTCGGGCAAGGCGGCCTTCGACTCGTTCAAGGCGCGCGCGGACCAGATCACGGCCGACCTCAACGCCGGTCTGACCAACATCAACCAGGGTCAGGGCGGGATGCAGGCCGCATTTTCGACCGGTAACCAGACCATGGCCGACGACGCCAACAAGAACATGGGCGCCGCGAACTTCGACGCCGCCAAGTTCCGTACGGCCTGACCCCACCGCGGTTGAGGAGGACCCCCATGTCGACCGGACGCAACAGCTACGACATCGGCGCCTCGCAGGAGGCGCAGACCAACATCCACTCGATCATGACGCGCCTGGAAGGCCTGATCGGCGAGCACCAGGGCGACGTGACCACCGCGATGTCCGACTTCATCGCCGACGGCGTCGACGATGAGTACAGCGCCAAGGAGCAGAAGTGGCACGACGCCGCCAACGAGGTGCGTGAGATCATCCGGCTGGTGCGCGAGACCCTGGAGACCAACGACGGCACCGCTCAGGAGTCCCTGAGCAAGGCGAACGCCGCCGTCCAGGGAATCTAGGCGGCGGGCGCGGCGCCTGCGAACCGGTCTTCCGCCGGGATCGCCCCGGCCGCCGGTCGGCGGCCCCGCGCCGGGCCCGCCGCGCTCCGCTCGAACCGCCGGCGGGTCGGCGCCCCGGGGCGTCGGCCGCCGCCCCTCTCTCCCCCGGATCGGGCGGCCGCGAACCCGCCGCTCGTCCTCCGCGGCGCCCCGAGCGCCGCCCGCCCCGCGCTGTCCGCGGGCCCGCGAACGCCCCGTACTCTGGCGGGTGACCTCGCTTCAGCACGCCCTGCGGCCGCCACACGGCCTGCCCCAGCCGCCACGGACCGTATCCGCCGCCCGCTTTCGGAAGGAGGCTTGATGGCCCGCGACTACGACAGCCAACTGCTCGAATCGGTCGCCGTGCGCCGCAAGCGGCTCCGGGAGGCGGTCCTCTTCGGTCCCCAGCGCACCCGCAGACTCCTCGACGAGAACATCGGCAAGATCATCACCGGGCTGGTCATCTCCGCCGTCGCCTGCGCGGGCAGCGTGGGCTGGTCGTTCCTGCAGAGCCAGCTCAGCAGCCAGGAGGAGGCCGCCCAGGCCCAGGAACAGGCCCAGGCCCCACCTCCGGCCGCGCCGTCGGCCCCCGTTCCCGCCGACTGGGTGGGCGGCGAGGTCACCATGGACATGCTGGCCGCCGAACTCGACGACGCCGGCGTGCCGCCCGAGCTCTACGTGCTGCCGGGCGAACCGCAGCCGCCGGCCGGCACCGCCACCAGCTACTACCTGGTGACCGAGAACGAGCGCGGCTACTCCGCGGGCATCGTCGAGTACGAGCAGGGCCGCACCGGCATGGACTTCCCGACCGAGGACGAAGCGGCCCGCTGGGTCTACGGCGAACTCGTCCTCGTCGACGCCGACCCCAAGGCCCTGACCGCCGCCGCGGAGAACAAGGGGCGGCAGAAGACGGAGAAGGCCGTTCGCGAGGTCCGCAAGCAGCTCCGCGAGGGCACCGGCGGCAGCGTCCAGTACACCCTGCGGCCGGGCACGCTCGTCGACGCCTTCGGCCAGGAGAGCGGCTCCCTGCTCTTCCCCGACGGCCAGCCCTTCAGCGAGCGCGGGCTGCCCGAGATCGCGCGCGGCACCGCGCCGGGCGACACCAGCCCCGCGCCGTCGCCGCAGGAGACCGGCACCTCGGCGCCGTCCGCGCCCGCCGAGAGCCCCGAAGCCCAGACCGGGACCGAGGCGGCCACCCCGGCCGAGAGCTACCACCGATACCGTGTGATCCACCCCTTCAAGGTCGACGCGTCGCTGTCCCCCAACGAGGGCGCCAACCCGGGCGGAGGCGTCCGGTTCACCGTCGAGGCAGGCGGGTTCGTCCAGCCCCCGGCGCTGCCGAGCATCCGCTGGCTGCTGAGCAACGGCTACCTCGAACGGGTCGAGGTGACCCGGGTGCCCGCCTGACCCCCGGCCGCGACCGCGGCGGCGTCCCCCACCCCCTGCGCCGACCGGGCAGGGACCGCAGCGAAGAAGTGATGGGAAAGGCTCGATGACGTCCTGGAGCCGCGTGACACTCGTCGGCGAGAACCGCCGGGTCGACGCCGTCCTGCCTGCTCAGGAGCCGATCGGAGCGCTGATGCCCGAGGTGCTGAGGCTGCTGGGCGACCAGGTGCGCAACCCCGCCCTGCCGGTGCACCTGACCACCGCCTCCGGCGTGCACCTCGACGGCGACTCCACGCTGGCCGACCGCGGCGTCTCCGACGGCGACGTGCTGCGTCTGGTCCGCGTCGACGAGCCCGTCCCGGCGCCCGTCGTCCACGAGGTGCCCGACGCGGTGGGCGACGTCCTCGACGGCAACCTCGGGCGGTGGAACCCCGCCGCCGCCCGGTGGAGCGCCACCGGTGCCGTCACCGTACTGGCCCTGGCCATCGGCGCCCTGCTGTGGACGGGCACCGGCGGAGCGTCCGGGGTCCTCGCGCTGAGCGCCAGCGCGGCGGCGCTGCTCGGACTGGGCTTGACGCTCGCGGCGACCTGGCGCGAACCCGCGGGCACCGCGCTCGCGATCGCCGGCGGGGCGCTGGGCGGAGAAGCGCTCTGGCTGGCCGCGGGTGTCTACGGCTGGCCGGGCTGGGCGCTGTGGTGCGGGCTGGCGGCCATCGCCGGCGCCGTCGTGATCGGACTGGGGCTGACGACTCCGCTGGGCCGCGGCGGGACCATCGGCGGCGCCGTCACACTGGCGCTGACGGCGGTGTGGGCCGGCGGTTCGGCCCTGGGCATGCCGGTCTCCCAGGTGGGCGCCGCGGTCGCGATCGCATGCGTGGTGGTGCTCAGCCTGGTCCTGCGCTTCGCCATGGCCATGTCCGGGCTGACGGCGCTGGACGACCGGCGCGGCGGCGGCTCGGCGGTGGCGCGCAGCGACGTCATGACGGCGCTGGCCAACGCCCACCGCACGATGACGATCGCCACCGTCGCGGCCGCCGTGTCGGCGGGGGTGGCCGGGGTCGGGCTGGCCGCGGACCTCGGCGGGTGGACGGCGGCGCTGGCCGGCCTGCTGGCGATCGTCATAGGCAGCCGGTCGCGGCTGTTCCCCCTCATCCTGCAGAAGGCGCCGCTGATGGCGGCGGCGCTGGCGATCGTCGTCGCGCTGGCCTTCGCCTGGGTCGAGCAGTCGGCCTGGGCGCTGTGGCCGGCGATCGGAGGGCTGCTGGCGGTGCTGCTCATCCCGGCCGTGGTGCTCTCCTCCGACCCGGCCGACCACACCCGGGCGCGGCTGCGGCGCATCGCCAACCGGTTCGAGGCGGTGGCGGTGATCGTGCTGATCCCGGTGGCGATCGGGTCGTTCGGCACCTACGAACGCCTCATCAACACCTTCTGACGTCGGATCCCACCCTCGGCACACGTTCCCGGAGGCCAGACGATGCACGACAGCGCGGAACCGTCCGCCGGCACGGCCGCCGCCCGCGCCGCCAGGCACGGTGACTCGCTGCTGCGCCGGTTCGGCCGCGGGGCCGTGCGCCCGTTCCGGCCGCCGGAGGACGTGCTGGTGCCGATCCGGCTGGGGCGGGAGCTGCAGCGGCCGGTGACCACCGGGCGCCGCGTCGTGGTCAGCCGGCCGCAGGGCTGGGCGGCGGAGAGCACGGTGACGGCGCTGCTGGCGCTGGTCTTCGCGCACTTCCGCTACGACCGGGTGCTGGCGCTGGACCTGGGTCCGGGCAACAGCGGGCTGGGGCCACGGCTGGGGGTGCCGGCGTCCGCCGCGCCGGGGCTGGCGGGGGGCGCGATCGAGTCGGACTCCTTCGACGACGTGGCGACGTGCCTGGAGCCGATCGGCGACGGGCTGTGGCTGCTGCCCGGGTTGCAGGAGGAGATGGCGCAGGGGCGGCTGGACGCGAACGCCTACCAGGGGTCGGTGCTGCCGCTGACCCGGTTCTTCGGGCTGACGGTGATCGACCGCGCCGCCGACATGTCCGACGGGCTCAACCGGGCCGCGCAGGCCAGTGCGCACGTCCACGTGCTCGTGGTGCCCTCCACCCGCGAGGGCGCGGCGAGCATCGGACGCGCCTTCGACTGGATGACCGCCAACGGCGCCGAGTCGCTGCCGCACCGTATCGTCGTGGTGTTCACCGAGCAGTCGCGCGGGCAGGATCCCGCCTTCGACTTCCGGGGATCCGCGGCGATCCTGCGCGGGAGCGGGGCCGAGGTGTTCCGGCTCGGCTTCGACCGGCACCTCGCCGAGGGGACGCGCATCGACCCGGCCCGCGTCTCCGCCGCCACACACGCCACAGCGACCCGGATCGCGGCGGAATGTCTGCGCCGATCCCTGTGACGGCCGTGCCGCGGTGGGGATCCGCGGCGGCCCGATCCGTGTGACGATGACTACCGGGGCGCGATGAGTGCGCCGCGCCCGAACCGACGCCCGGGAGTGCCCGACGATGCTCGACCGACCGCCGAACGGAGAGAACGGGGAACCGCAGGAGCCGGCCCCGAACACACCGGAGGCACCACAGGACGGCGCCTCCCCGTACGCGGACTTCGACGCGCCTCCGCCGCCCTATGCCCGGTACGGGCCGCAGGAGTACCGGTCCGAGCAGCGGTCGGGAGGTCAGGCGCCGCCGTATCCGGAGCACACCGGCCGCCCCGGCCGCGGCCGCCACGCGGCCCAGGGGGATGCGGCGGACGGCAACCCCTACCGCCTGCCGGGGCGCGGCGAGCAGGGGGGCCGCAGCGCTGATCCCGCTCAGCAGCGGCCTGGCAGTGGGCCGCAGCGGCCGCCGGACGGCGGGACATCGGGGCAGCAGGGGCAGCAGCAGGTCGGCGGGACGCCCGCGGCAGGCCGCCCGGCTCACCCTCAGGCGAGCCCGCAGTGGCCCGGCAGCACGGCTGGATACGAGGCGCCCCGGCAGTCCGGGGCCTCCGCGGCCCCCAAGCCGGAAGACCAGACGACCCCGCTGAACCGCTCCGCCACCCCGGCGCACCCGGCGGCCGGTCCCCAGCAGTCGGGCACCGCCCGCCCCGCGACCGGACCGCAGCAGGCCGGCAGCACGCCCGGCCCCGGCTCGGCGAGCCCGGCCACCGGGGCCCGGCAGCAGAGCGGCAGAACCGGCAACCCCCGTCCGGTCACCGGTCCGCAGCAGCCGACTGCGAACGCGGAGGGAGGCACGGGGCGCCCTGGCACCGGTCCCCAGCAGTCGGGGGCCGCCCGCCCCGCAACCGGACCGCAGCAGGCCGGCAGCACGGCCCATCCCGGATCAGCGAACCCGGCTTGGGATACCCACCAGCCCAGCGGCCCGCAGGGGTCCCGCACCCCATACCCCGCCTCCGGGCCGCAGCGATCCCACGCCCCGCACCCCGACACCGGGGGGCACCGGCCGTCCAGTGGCACCCAGGACACCAGCACCGCGCGGCCGGGCACCGCCCGCCCCGCGACCGGACCCCAGCAGGCCGAGGCACCACGCCCTGACACGGGCGCACAGTCGCCCGGCAGCCCAGCCCGCCCCCACACATCTCAGGCCTCCGCCGGACCTCAGCAGGCGAGCGGTACGCAGGGCGCCACCTCCGCGCGGCCGGCCACCGGTCCCCAGCAGTCGGGCACCGCCCGACCTGCGACCGGGCCCCGGCAATCGGCCACCGACCCGGCAACCGGCACCGCGCAGTCCGGTACCGGTTCCGCGCAGCACAGCGGTACGCAGGACACCCCCGCCCGGCCGGCCACCGGTCCGCAGCAGCCCCGGTCCCCCCGCCCGAACACGGGGCCGCAGCAGGTGGCGGGTTCCGCCGATTCCGGGGAGCCGAATCCGGAGGACGAGACGACGCCGCTGCGGCGTTCGTCGACTCCGGAGAAGTCCGGTCCCGCCCGGCCTGCGACCGGGCGCCAGGCTCACAGCGGCGCTTCGGGGACGGGCTCGGCGCAGGGCGTTTCCGGACCGCAGCATCCCGGCACGACCGCGGCCGGCTCCGGCCCGGCGCGCCCGAGTACCGGTCGGCAAGGGCCGGGCGGCGGCGAGCAGCCCGATCGGCTCGGGGAACCCGAGGCTGCCGAGCAGACCGTGCTCCTGCCGCCCGTCGACGCATCGGCGCCACCCGCGACCCCGCGCCCCACCGCCGAGTCCTGGGGCGGGCAAGCCGGTCCGCCGGAATCTGACGCTCGGCGCCCGGCGACCGGGCCTCAGGCGTCCGGGGCGACCCCGCAGGCACCGGGCACAGACCAGGGGCGGCCCCCGCAGGAATCAGTGACGGCGCGCCCGGCAACCGGACCGCAGTCGTCAAACCCCCCATCGGGAACCGGCCCGCGCCAACCGCAAGCAGCGCGGCCGGCAACTGGACCGCAGGGCTCGCCCGGCGCCCCCGGATCGCGCGCCGGTTACCCGGCGACCGGTTCTCCACAGCCGGGTGCAGGGGCCGCTCCGCAGGCGGAGGAGCCCAAGCCGGAAGAGCAGACCGTCAACCTGCAGCGCATCGACGCTTCGGCCACCGACACGGCCGGGCCTCCCCTGCCCTCGGTCCGACCGCGCCGGGTAGGCGGTTCGGGACGTGCCGAGCAGGCGGACCGGTCGGCCCAGGAGCATTCTGAGCGATCGCGGTACGAGCCGGACCGGAAAGCTCCGGAGGGAGACCGGCGTTCCGCCGGGACCCGATGGCCGGGGCAGGCGCCCGGGTCGTCTCCGACGGGTCCGGGCGGAGGCGCAGCGCAGCCCGGCCGGGACCGCCCGGCGCCCGGGCCGCAGCAGACCGCCGGACCGGAACAGGACCGTGAGCGGCAGGCCGCTCACGGAGCGGAGGGATACCGGCGTCCCCAGCCCGAGGGGCAGGCGGGAACCCGGGAACAGGCGGCTCAGCCGCGCCCGGCGACCGGACCGCAGCGGCCGGAGGTGCGTCCCGATACCGGTCCCCAGCAAGCCGGTACGGCCTATCATCCGCCGGCCGATCCGTCCGCAGGCGCTGCGGACCGGACCGCGCAACCGGGTGAGACGGCGCGGCAGGCGCCCGCTTCGGGGCCGCAGGCCGCGTTCCGGCAACAGGCGCCCGCCTCGGGGCCGCAGGCGGCGTTCCGGCAGCAGACTCCCTCCGCGGGTTCGCCGTCGCCGCACGAGCGGCCGCCGTCGTCGGCGCCTTCGGCCGGATACCCCGCCGCAAGCGCCGCCTCCGCTCAGGCGCCGCCGGGAGCGGACACTGCGCTGTCCCACGTCGCGCCGGTTCCGCCCGCCGAGCACCCGTCCGGGCCGCAGGCCGGCTACGCGGCCGGGCACTCGGTGTCTGCCGTCGCGGGCTCCGCGGAGGCTCGGGCCTTCATCGAGGGGACGAACCCTGCTCCGTCCTCGCCGGCGCGCCCCGCGCCCGGTCGGCCCGACTCCTACGAGCGCCGTCTGCGCGAGCTGCCCGGAGTCCCCGTCTCGCTGCTGCCCAGGGCTCTCTACAAGGCGACCGGCGGCAGGATCCGCCTGGGCGGCCGCACACGCGCCGGGTAGCCGGGGAGCACCGGCCGCGGCGGGCGACCAGCGGGGCGCCCGGATTACAGGATGCCGGTGCGCCGCGCCAGAGCGCGGGCGCGTCCACAACCGGCCCGCGCCCGCAGAGGCCCGTTCCGCGCCGACGGGCGTGCCGGCACATGGGCACGTCCGTGAGCGATGCTTCCGCGCTGAAGTGGTGGAACTGCGGCACGGTGAACCGCGCGCGGCGCCGGACAGGACCCCCGCGCCCCGCGGGGGTCCTGTCCGGCGCATGCGCGCCAGTCGTAATCCCGAACATCGAGGGTGACGAAGCAGCACCCGTGTCGGGCAAAATGTGCTGTCTCACGGCCAATCGCGTTCTGAGGAGACGGCCCCGATGAGCACCGATCCCGGTCAGGACGGGGGGCACGGCGTCCCGACCGTGCCCAGCGCGGCCCGCCTCTACGACTACTACCTCGGCGGCAAGAACAACTTCGCAGTGGACCGCGAGCTCGCGGCGAAGATCGAGTCGCAGGTCCCCGAGATCAAGCAGATGGCGCGCGCGAACCGGCGGTTCCTCACTCGCGCGGTGGAGTACATGGCCCGCCAAGGGATCGATCAGTTCCTGGACATCGGCTCCGGCCTGCCCGCGTCGGACCCGGTCCACGAGGTCGCGCGCCGGCACAGTCCCGAGGCACGCGTGGTCTACGTCGACCACGACCCCGTGGTGCGGGTCCACGCCGAGGCGCTGCTGGCGGACCGGGCCGAAATCACGGGCGTCATCCAGGCGGACATGCGCGATCCGGAGGGCATCTTCGCCGACCCGGCGCTCACCGGCCGCATCGACCCCGACCGCCCGGTCGGGCTGCTGCTCGTCGCGATGCTGCACTTCCTGCAGGACCACGAGGATCCCTACGGCCTGCTTCGGCGCTACCTGGAGCGGCTGCCGGCCGGCTCCTTCGTGGCCATCAGCCACGTCGAGAACGAGACGGCCCCCGAACGCGCCGCCGCCCTGGAGCGGTTCTACGCGAGCACCAGCTCACCAGGCCAGACCCGCTCCCGCGCGGAGATCGCCCGCTTCTTCGAGGGCCTGGAACTCGTCGACCCGCCCGGCCTCGCCCACGGCGGCGACTGGACCACCGACCCCTCGCCCGTCGTCGACGCCGACGACCACATCCCGCCGGAACAGGCCTGGGGCCTGGCCGGAGTGGCCCGGATCCCCGGGTAGTCCTTACCGGAGGCGGGATTGGCCGGGCTCGGCGCGGCCGTCCCTCGGGACGTTCTCGGCGACGAACCCGGCCCTGCGGATAAGAGCGGCGGGCGGGCGGCTCGGCGCCTCGCCCCGCGTGCTGCGGCGGACGAGAGCCGGCGGCCCCCGACCGGGACGCGGGCGAGACCTTCGCCTCAGCCCGCCTCGTCCACGACCCGCGCAAGCTCGTCGAGGCAGCGCACCCAACCGGCCTCGGTCTGCTCCGCCCAGGTGCTGTCGGCGAAGGAATGGACGAAGACCAGCCGGCAGCCGTCGCCGTCGGGCTCCAGTTCGATGCGCAGCCCTTGGGTGCCGGCCTCCTCGTCGTGCTCCTGGAACGCGAAGACCCGTGGCGGCAGGAACTCCGTGATCTCCGCCCGCAGTTCGGTGCCGTCCTCGTCGCTGAACCGGATGGTTCCTCCGACGCGGGGATCGAACTCCGTTGCGGTGAAGGGGTACCACCGGCTCAGGTGCTCCGGCTCGGTGACGGCCCGCCACACCTTCTGCGGCGGGTGCGCGAAGCGCCGCTCGAAGCGCAGCTCCCACTCGTCCCCGACGGGGCGCAAGGCGTCGCTCATGGTCTCCTCCTTCGTATCGGCCTGACCCGGCGTCTTACGTTCCATACCAGCAATATAACCAGACAGGAATATACAAGCCAACACACACACCGCGCGAGCGAACGATTGACCGGGTCCTGCCGCGAGTCCATACTTCCGGATCAGCGGCGCGAAGCGGTCCGGCCGGGGCGGCCGCGGCCGCCCCGGCCGGCTCATCGCATCGGCCGGACCCGCGATTCGTTGAGGCGGCACTATGGCGCAGCAGGGCGACGGAACCGATGTGCTGTCCATGGCCATGCGGGAACGCGCCGAATTCGCAGACCTGCTCGACTCACTGCCACCGGAGCAGTGGGAAGCCCCGAGTCTGTGCGAGGGCTGGCGCGTCCGCGACGTCGCCGCCCATGTGATCAGTTACGAGGAGCTGGGGTGGCCCCGCACCGTCCTGCGGCTCCTCCGCGCCGGTTTCAACCCCGAGAAGGCCAACGCGATCGGCGTCGCCGAGTACTCCCGCAGCCCCGCCGAACTCGTGCGCCTCATGCGCACCTACGAGCGCCCCCGCGGGCTAACCGCGATACGCGGAGGCATGATCGCCCTCGTCGACGGGATGATCCACCAGCAGGACATCCGCCGCCCACTCGGCCTTCCCCGCGACATCCCGCACGACCGGCTCCGCACCGCGCTGCGGTTGGCCCTGCAGGCCCCGCCCATCGGAGCGGCCAAGCGCGCCAGGGGCCTGACCCTGGTCGCCGACGACCTCCACTGGACGACCGGCAGCGGCCCCGAGGTACGCGGCCCGGGCGAGGCCCTCCTGATGTCGATCGCGGGACGCCCCGACGCACTGCCGGACATCGACGGCCCTGGCCGCCACCAGCTGGCGGAACGCATGTGAATCGCGCGGCAGGACCGGCTTGCCTGGAGGGTGCGAGCGAGCTGTTTCGCGCCACGGCTCTGACCGGCTACTACGGCCACAAAAGAGCCGACGAGAGGACTTGGCCCCCTAACCCGCAAGAGATCGAGGCGGTGCATGCGGCGCACCGCAGCCGCCCGCGGTCGGCAACGACGCACTAACCGCGTAGATCTCCGCGATCCCACCGGCCCATCACCTGTCCGGACCGCAGGCCGGCCACGCCGGAGGCGGCGGATCCGTTTGGGCGGTCGCCGGCTCCGGGGAGGCCAGGGCGTTCCTCGAAGGGGGCAGCGTCCCGCCCGCAACTCCCGAGCGCCCGGCCGGTCGACCCGACTCCTTCGAACGACGACTGCGCGAACTCCCCGGAGTCCCGGTTTCACTGCTTCCGCGGGCGCTTTACAAGGCGACGGGCGGCAAAATCCGCCTGGATTCCGGTGCCAGGTAACCGTCGGCTGTCCGCTCCGGCCGTTCGCGGAGGTGCTGCTAACCGGGCTTCGGAACCCACGGCATGGCTTCGCGCCATCCGGGGCGATCATGCGCCCAGTCCATCATCACTGCGGCGATCGGTTCCGGCCCGAACATCTCGAACGGCCTTGGAGCGTAATGAGCCTGGAAGTGCCTGTCGGCGCTACCTTCGCGATACTCCACCTGATAGCTCATGTCGTCGTTCAGGTACGCCTGCATGTAGTGCTGGTCCACGGGCTCCAGGTCGAGCCGTTCAAAGATCACGAACCGGTTGTGCAGCGTCATATCGGCGAGTAGGTCATGCAGCGCGTCCTTCGCCGGATCCTCCACAACGCGCCCGCCATCGACGATTGCCCGCAGCCGTGGTTTCGCCATACCGGCAACCCTATTAGCACCCGCATGCACATCCGCCGCTCGCTCCCGCCGGGCGGCGGTGTCATGTCAAGGCTTCGACCAGCGAATACGGGCATGAAAAGAGCCGACGAGGGGACTTGAACCCCTAACCTATCGTTAGCCTGCGGGGGTGCCGCTGGGGTGCGGCCACTCCCCCGGACGGCCGCTGAGCTGGGCGTCGGCCTGTTCGCCGGTTCGCACCGTTTCCCGGTCCTTCTCGGTGCCGTGTGCATCTAATGTGCATCCGCTCGGGACCTCAGCCACCGCAGCAACCAGCACCGACGGGGCGGCTACGCGCGCACGCGCAACCACTCTTTCGGCAACCGCAGTAGCGAGCAACCACGGTCCCGGTCCGAGGTGCTCGGTCGCGCCGGTGCCGGCAACCCGAGACAGACAGAGTCGCGCGACCGAGTGCCTCGGGACTTAGAGCGCCAGTGACCATAGGGCGGCTTCCGATGCGGACCTGTCGACGCTCTGGCTGGCCGTGCTCCGGCGACGGCGCGACCCAGATGGGGCGGATGTGGTCCAGGCGGCGCGCGGTGCTGCGGCCCCCGGCGGCCGTCCGCACGCTCGGGACCGGGCGCCAGCCCGCAGCCCGAGCGGCGGACGGCAAGCCGGTAGCGACGGCGCGGAGCGCCGTCGCCTTGATCCCATACAGCCCAATTCGGCAGCAGTTACCGCTTCCATGGAACCTTTGCAACGTGGCCGAGACATTTGTTGTCGTCGGTAAAGCTCCGATATGCACCGAGATAACCGATGTAGGACAGTATTCCCAACAACAAATATTCCTGTGAGAGTCGCCATGCGGAGTACCATTGATCCGTAGTGAATTTCGGATCACCCTTCTTTGGATGAATGACTCGATTCCGCATGTACGTTATCAATTCAGGACCATTTTTCTTGCCCTTTGGTTTAGTGCCACTGAAATTGCTAATATGTGACGGAATTTGAGTTGGAATCTTCTGTCTTGTTAAGAATTTGGTGATCTTCTTGTGTGCAGGCCATTTATTACTATTATTGTAATCCTTTTCAGATAGCAATTTCCCTTCTTCCACAAGATCCATCCAGCTCAGCAACTCGAGTCCTGATTGAGATACAGAAAGAGCCGTCTCTAGCGGATTGGGTTTGTTTGCGCCTAAGTAGTAATTCGTTGCCATGAACAATGGGCGGTGCCGCTCCTGTCTGAGCCACACGTCCTCGTAAGCCGCGTAGGCTTCAATGAATATCGAAGCCCAAGAAGGGTCCGCGAATTGATGGCATCCCTTCCAAGGGTCAGAACGAAAACTCTTCCAACTTGCCCAGACCTTATGGCCAGACTCATCGAGGCCGACAGGAATCGTCGGGCTAACCCACCTTCCTGTACAGAAACTTAGAAAATGGCGGAGGAGTATTGCGGCATCGTTGGCCTCGTCCACGGTAAAGAGTGAATTGTCGGATCGGATAATCTTTCCGACATGGGTAAACGCATAAGAGGACGATCGCTTTGCCGATGCCTTTCGATTCTTTAGGTCTTCTAGTGGGTCGATAATAAAACTCCACCTCTTACCTGTAAGGTGGAGACGACCACGTCGATAGGATGTACCGAAACTTACCCACTCGCCTATCACATCGTGAAAGTTTGGAAGTAGGAAGTGCACTTCCTTAAGGTTATTACTGGGTGGTTCCGCCTCATAGTCGGTTATGATCCCGTCGGGTTCCGCCTGTTGGACAGAGATTTCAGTCGGTATATCCAAGGGACTATCGACTGGGACGGCGTTTGGTGGATCATCGCAAGAGAGTTGCAGGTCGAGAAGAGGGAAATCATCATTGGCCTCGTCAAGGTAATAATGCGCCCCTGGGGTTGGACTCCAATCCCAGAATATGCTTCCCTCGCGCACTAACGCCTTATCCTTACCCTGTATTCTAATTGGCCCCCTGTATAGAGCAACAGGATCTTGGGGGTTTCCAGTCAGTTCATGCAAGGGCCGCAAAGCTTCCTCGTTTGTTGGTGGCCTCATATTTTCTTCCTAACGACAAAGGGAGCGACCTATTCCTTACATAATTGCTACCACGGAATAGTAAATGGAATTTGGCTGGTTGATTCGACTGTCGAGTGTCACTCTAATAGTCGGTCATCTTGGCTCAAGGTGGCGCCATGCTTCACTACGCCGATTTTATATAGGTAGAGGGCCTCGCACAGCCGAAGCGCTCTGTCTTCAGAGCCAAAGACTGGACGCTCTCTAGTTATCGACGGTGTCCCCACCAACTACCTAGTGACACTGCACGACAGACCAGGTCATCCGCTCTGCGGGGCCACCTTGACTGCCCCAGCTCTTGGCGACGGCGTTGACGAGGTTCAGGCCGCGGCCGTGCTCGGTATCAGGGTTGGACTCGGCGAGATAGGGCGTGCGGATAGCACTGCCGGCATCGTGGACGGTGATCAGGGCTCCCTCATCGGCGGTGTGTTCGAGCATGACGAGGAAGCCGGTCGTCCAGGTGCCGGACTCGGTGTGCTGGATGGCGTTGGTGGCGAGTTCGCTGGCGACGAGGACGGCGTCGTCGGTCTGCGGGCAGTCGGCCAACCGGTTGGCGATGAACCTGCGTACGTCTCGCACGGATGACTGTGAACCGGGGAACCAGCGGCAGGCGGCGACGCGGGGGCGGTCGGCGTCGTTGGGGTGGAGGGTCATACGCCTCACCTCGGTGAGATCGGCAGATCACGAGACAGTGAGCTGCATGACTAGTACTATAAGTACGGCTACCGTACATTAGGTGCCTGGTACTTGCACTACGTTTGGAAGACAATTAGTGCGACTCAAGATGTCGACGTGAGGTGAGGAGACGCCATGTTCGGACTGGCGGTGCGGTTCACGCTGAAGGACGAGGACAGCGCGTCAGGCTTCGACGCGCTGGTGGCGGAGACGCTGCCGCAGATCCGCGAGAGTGAGCCGGGCACGCTCGTCTACGCGGTGCACACCGTGGAGGACAAGCCGCTTCAGCGGTACTTCTACGAGCTGTACCGCGACCGGGCGGCCTTCGACGCTCATGAGCAGCAGCCGCATGTGAAGCGGTTCCTCGACGCGCGCGGCCAGTACCTCGCCTCCGTGGAAGTGGACTTCCTGACGGCGCAGGATGCAAAGGGAGTCACCGGGTGAGCAACGAGTATCAGAAGGCGCTCGGGCGCAAGATCGCCCAGCACCGCAAGCGGCGCGGGCTCTCCCAACGGGAGTTCGCCGGCCTCGTCGACCGCTCGGAAGCCTGGGTCTCCCAGGTCGAGCGGGGCGTGCGCCGGATCGATCGCATGTCGGTGCTGGAAGCCGTCGCCGACGTGCTCGAAGTGCCGCTGTCGGAGTTGGCCGCCGAGTCGCCCATCGTCGCCTCGACCACCGAAGAGGCTCCCGGCAGTAGCCGCCTGCGTCTGGTGCTGAGCCGCGCTCACGCGCTGAGCGCCATCCTGGGCAACGGCGGCGGCACTCCCGACGTGGACGGCCTTCGGCAACGGACCGAGCAGGCGTGGACTCTGACGCACGCGGCCCGGTACCTGGAGCTGACGGAACTCCTTGAGGCGCTGGTGCCCGACCTGGAAGCCGCCGCGCGCTCGGTTCCCAACGGGGCGCGGGTGCCGTTGTTCCGCCTGCTCAATTCCACCTATCAGGCGTGCTCGTCGGCGCTGACCAAACTCGGCGAGTACGAGGCGGCGTGGATCGCGGCCGACCGGGCGATCACCGCGGCCGAGCGCGCGGACGATCCGCTGCTGATGGCCGCGGGTGAGTTCCGGCTGTGCCTGACATTCCAGGGAGCGGGCTACTACGAGCAGGTGGAAGCGACCGCCGGCACCTCGTGCGAGGCGCTGTCGGGCCTGGCCGACCGGGGTGATGTGGAGGCCATGTCGCTCTTGGGTGCGCTGACCCTGCAACGCGCTGTCGGTGCGGCCCGGCGCAATGAGGCGACCGCCGCCTATCGCCATATCGCACACGCCCGGTCGGTGGCCGAGCGGCTGGGCGGCGACCGCAACGACTACAACACCGAGTTCGGGCCGACCAACGTGTCCCTGCACGAGGTCGCCGTTGCGGTCGAGCTGGGAGACGCCGGGGTGGCGCTGCGGGCCGCTGACGGCGTCGACGCCTCGGGCCTGTCCTCGGAGCGCCAAGGCCGGTTCCTCATCGACGTGGCGCGTGCCCACCTTCAGCGCCGCAGCGCGGACGCAGCCGTCTCGGCGCTGGAGCGGGCCGAGCAGATCACCCCTGAGCAGGTGCGCAGTCATCCGCTGGTGCGCCAATCGCTCGGTGACCTGCTGACCATCCAGGACCCTCCGGGTCCGGCTCTGCAAGGGCTGGCCAGACGGGCGGGCGTACTTTGAGTACTAACTAGAACTCGAAGTACTAGACAAAACTAAAAGTACGGGTTAGCGTGTGGGCTATCGCCGATGGCCTTCCTGTTCTGGGAAGGGGCGATGGCCCGCACGCTTTCGTATGTCCGGCCCGCTCACCGGGCCGTAGAGAGGTAGAAGCATGGCGATTCAAGGTGCGCTGCCGGTGGAGTTCGGGACGGTGTTCCCGCACGGCGCCTACGCGCTCGGGGTGGAGCCGGTGACCGACTTCGAGACCAAGCGGCCGCAGCTCGACAAGAACACCGGATTGCCGCTGTGGGCGGTCGACGTGATCGACGCCGACCCCGAGGCGCGCGGCAAGGCCAAGAGCGTGAAGGTCAAGGTGGCCGCCGAGCACTGCCCGACGCTGCCCGACGAGGTTCCCGGCCTGCCGTTCCGGCCGGTGGAGTTCGAGCAGATGTCGGTCATGCCCTACGTCGACGACTCCGGGCGCCGCCCGCGCGTGGCCTACTCGCTGCGCGCACGCGGGGTGAAGACCCCCGGCGGCAACGGCGCCGCTTCGCGCAAGGCTCCCGCCGCTGCCGGTGCCTCCGGCTCCAAGGACGCGGGCTGAATCGTCCGCTGACCACAAAGCGGGGCGGCCTGGTGCGCCAACACCTTCGGCCGCCCCTTCAACCCCTCGTGAACTCGCCAAAGACCACAGAAGAGGTGTCTGTTCAGTATGTCCGAGCTGTCAATGCGGGTCAGCCCGCGCGAGATCGCCGAGTTCATGGACGCCCTGCGCGCCCACCGCACCGCCGCCTTCAACGGCACTCCTCCCCGTCCGGATGCGGGGCTGCTGGCCTGGAGATCCAGCATCCTCGACCGCATCGCGGCCCAGACCGACGACGCCCAGACCCGCGCGGTCGCCGACGAGGCCCGCGCCGAACTGGCCGCGCTCCGCGCCGACGAGGCGAGTGGGGGTGGTCGGTGATGCTGGGACGCAAGAGCGCCGGGGCGACCCAGGTACAGCCGACCGCGCCGGTTCCCGCGCAGACCATCCGCTTCTCGACTCCGGTGGTCGAGACGCCGGGCATCGTCGTGGTGGCGGGCTTCGTCTGGCGCCTGGTGCGCATGCTCGTCGGCCTGCCCTTCCGCTTTCCCGTGGCCGTCGCGACCCTGGCGGTCTCGGCTGGCCTGGTCTATCTGGTCGGCTGGCTGGGTCTGGCCGTGGCCTGGACGCTCGCCGATGTCGCGCTCCTGGTGTGGTGGCGCCGGTGGCCGGAGTCGTTCAAGGCTCTGGTGGCGCGCCGGGCGCTGGCCGCGTGGCGGTGGCTGTGGGTCTACCGGCGCCACTGGCAACCGGTGCTGGTCGTCTCCGGACTGGCCGAGTCCTACCTGGAACGCCAATACCTCCCGCAGATCCGGGGCGTGACCTGCTCGGCCTGGGCCGACCGGGTGCGGGTGAAGCTGGTGGCCGGCACTTCTCCAACCGACTTCGAGAACCGGGTGGCGGAGCTGGCGCACGGCTTCGGCGCTCCCTCCTGCCGGGTAGAGGTGCGCGGGCCGCGGGATGTGGTGCTGGAGTTCCCGCGCCGCGACACGCTCGCCGAGCCGATCGGCGCGCTACCGGTGCCCGACGAGCCGGACCTGTCGGCGCTGCCGGTCGGGCGGTGCGAGGACGGTGAGCCGTGGCGTCTGCGGCTGCACGGAACCCACGTGCTGACCGTCGGCGTCACGGGCGCTGGGAAGGGGTCGGTGCTGTGGTCGGCCATCCGCGCCCTGACCCCGGCCATCCGCGCGGGCACGGCGCAGGTGTGGGCAATCGATCCCAAGCGGATGGAGCTGTCCTACGGGTGGGCGCTGTTCGCTCGCTACGCCGACGCCGCCGACGAGGCCGTGTCCCTCCTGGAAGAGGCCGTCTCGGCGATGCAGGAACGCGCCGAGCGCTACGCGGGCAAACAACGCACTCACGTGCCCAGCATCCGGGACCCGTTCGTCGTCGTGGTGCTCGACGAGGTCGCGTTCCTGACCGCCTACCACCCCGACCGCGACATCCGCCGGCGCGCGGAGAACGCCATAGCGACGCTCACCAGTCAGGGCCGGTCGGTCGGGTTCTGCGTCCTGGCCGCGCTGCAAGACCCGCGCAAAGAGGTGCTGAACCTGCGCAACCTGTTCCCCGACAAGATCGCGCTCCGGCTGGACGAGGCCTCGCAGGTGGACATGGTCCTCGGGGACGGGGCACGCGACCGGGGGGCCAACGCCCACCTGATCGACCCCGACCTTCCCGGGGTGGCATTCGTGAAGCTGGAGGGCTCCCCGGCACCCGTGCGAGTGCGCGCCGCCTTCGTCACCGATACCGACATCGACACCATGGCCGGTGCCGTGACGGCGGGGGCGGATGCCTGATGCCCACCGTCACGGGGAAGACCACACGGGCCGAACGCCAAGCCCAACCGCTCGCGCGTGAAGTGGCCGAGCAGATCGCCGCCGACAAGGGGGTGTGCATCCGGCCGGTGTCGCTGCGGCGCACCGACATCGCCACCGGCGCAACTGAGATCGTGGATGCGCCGTGCGGCTCGACGCTGGAGTCCCGGTGCCCGGCCTGCGCACGCCGCAAGCGCTCCATCCGCCGCACGCAGTGCGAAGAGGGCTGGCACCTGGCCGAAGAACCGACCGTGATCCCGGATGACCCATCCGAAGTGCAACGCGCCTGGGTCGAACGCCGCGCCGTGGTCACAGCCGAGCGGGACCGGCTCGTCGACGAGGGCGGGGCCGACCCCGACGAGGTGGCCGCGCTGGATCAGGCCATCGCCGACCTCGACGCCGAGATCACCGCGTCGGGGATGCGCGGGTCGGTCTCACGCGGAACCTCCTCGTCGGGCCGTGCCCGCCGGGTACGCTCCACCAAGCGGCGCCAAGATGCGCCGGACCTGCCCAAACGGCAGATGGCCAAGACCACCCTCGGCCGCACCTACGAGGACCCCGCCACCGGCAAGACCTTCCGCCCCTCACTGTTCCTCACCCTGACCTGCGACACCTACGGGCGCGTGAAGGCAGACGGCACACCGGTGGATCCCTCCACCTACGACTACCGGCGGGCCGCGCGCGACGCGCTGCACTTCTCCAAGCTCATCGACCGGTTCGTTCAGAACCTGCGCCGCGTGGCCGGGTTCGACGTGCAGTACTTCGCCACCGTCGAACCGCAACGCAGGCTCGCGCCGCACCTGCACATGGCCACCCGCGGCACCATCCCGCGGGCGGAGCTGCGCCAGATCGCCGCCGCCACCTACCACCAGGTGTGGTGGCCCCAAGCCGACGAGGCCGTCTATCAGGGGGAGAACCTGCCGGTCTTCGACGAGGCGACCGGCAACTACGTGGATCCGGCCACCGGGGAAGTCCTGCCCACCTGGGAACAGGCGCTCGACGCCCTCGACGCCGACCCCAACGCAGAACCCCTGCACGTGGTGCGCTTCGGGCCGCAGGCGGATGCCAAGGGGGTGGTGGCCGGCACCCCCGACGCCGACCGGTGCGTCCGGTACATGGCGAAATATTTGACCAAGGACATCGCCGAGTGCCACGCCGTGGAGACCGACGCACAGGCGCGGCACGTCGACCGGCTCGTCGAGGCCCTGCGGTTCGAACCCTGCTCGCCGAAGTGCGCGAACTGGCTGCGCTACGGCGTCCAACCTGAGAACGCCAAAGCCGGGATGGTGCCGGGCTTCTGCCGCTCCAAGGCACACCGGCGCGAACACCTGGGATACGCCGGACGCCGCGTGCTGGTGTCTCGGAAGTGGTCAGGCAAGACCGTCGCCGACCACAAGGCCGACCGCCTCGCCTGGGTCCTCGACCGGCTCGGCATCGACCCCGACGCCGACCCCGACGAGGCGGCCCCGGTGCTGGCTTCAGTCTCCTCCGGCAACCACGCCTGGGAACTGGCGCGGCCGACCGACCCCGACGTCCCGCCGCGCGAACACCGCCTCCTGCGCGCGGTCGGCGAAGCCCTCAAACGCCGCGCCCAGATCGACGCCGCTCGGCAACACCGATCCGACGATCTTCCGGCAACCGCAGAAAGGGCCGCATGAGTACCGGCATCACCACGCAGCTCGACCCGTCCGGCGCCGCTTCCGACAAGGCCGACGCTCGCCGACGCTCGGCTCGCCAACTCTGGTCGGTGCGCGAAACCGCGGAATACCTCTGCGTCCCGGAACGGACCCTCTACCGCTGGCGCTACATGGAAACCGGCCCGCCCTCGCACCGCGTCGGGCGCTACGTGCGCTACGTCCCTGACGAGGTGCACGCCTGGGTCTTGCAGCAGCCCTGAACCCTCGGACAGCACAAAGGAGCGGCCCCGATGGCTCGGGCCTGGATCAACGACCTGCAACAGAACAAGAAGTACCGGGATGCGGTGGCCAAGGCCAAGGCGGCGAAGCGCCAACTCCCCAACCGGTGGATGGTCCGCTACTACGATCCGACCGGCCGGATCCGAAGTGCCGGCACCTTCAAGAAGAAGTCCGACGCCGAGAAGCGCCGCGCCGAGATCGAGAACCAGATCTCGGAAGGCGCGTACCGTGATCCCGCGCTCGGCAAGGTCCGGGTGGAAACCGTCGCCGAGTCCTGGTGGAAGTCCAAGACCGACCTCGAAGAGGGCTCCCGCAACCTCTACCGCGACCACCTGGACAATTACGTCCTCCCGCGCTGGGGCGGCGTCCGCATCTCGGCTGTGCGCTACCAGGACGTGGCGGACTGGGTACTCGCCCTCCAGTCCGACCCTCGCAAGGGCGGCGACAAGCCGATCAGCGCTGCGACCATCCGGGGCGTTCACCTGGTGCTGCTCTCGGTCCTGGAATGGGCGGTCAAGAGCGAGTTCATCAGCCGCAACCCGGCGCGCGGTGTCCCGCTGCCCAAGCTGCCACCGCGCGGTCACGTCTACCTGTCGCATGTGGACGTGGAACGGCTCGCCCTGGCTTCCGGCAAAGACGCGACGCTCATCCGCTTCCTCGCCTACACGGGCCTGCGCTGGTCCGAAGCGTCGGCGCTGACCGTAGGGCGGCTGAACCTGGAGAACCGGCGAGCGCACATCGACCGCGCGTACAAGGACAACAAGGGCAAGCTGACGCTCGGCCTTCCCAAGAAGGGGGAAGTGCGCTCGGTGCCCGTCCCGGCCTTCCTCGTCGCCGAGCTGCGGGACCTGGTCGGCGACCGCTCGGCGGATGAGCTGCTGTTCACCGCGCCGCGCGGGGGGCCGATCTGGCTGCGGAACTGGCGTCCGCGTACCTTCAACAAGGCCGTTCAGGCGGCGGGCCTCGGCGGGCGCGGGCTGACGCCGCACAAGCTCCGGCACACGGCCGCGTCGCTGGCGATCGCCGCCGGAGCGGACGTCTACGTGGTACAGACGATGCTCGGGCACCGCAAGCCGAGCATCACGCTCGACACCTACGGCCACCTCTGGCCGGACCGGCTCGACGAGGTGGCCGACGCGCTCGATGCCACCCGGGCCGCGCACCTCGCCGGCCTCGCCGACTCGAAGGCCGCGTAAGCGATTGCTGTCAGTGTGCAGAAAATGTGCATCCGCCGCTCGGTACCGCCGGGCGGCGGTTGCGTGTCTACCCTCGGACCTGCGGTTTCGGGCATGAAAAGAGCCGACGAGGGGACTTGAACCCCTAACCTATCGCTTACAAGGCGATTGCTCTGCCAATTGAGCTACGTCGGCCTGTGCGTCCTGCGGGGCTGCCCGGGGCGCACAGTGGCATCGTACCGGTTTCGGGTCAGTGCCCCTGCCCGGTCGAGGCGGCCCGGCGGCGGGTGATCTCGTAGAGGGCGACGCCGGTTGCGACCGAGGCGTTGAGGGACTCCGCGCCGCTGATCGGGATGCGTGCCACCTGGTCGCAGGTCTGGCGGACGAGGCGGGAGAGGCCCTTGCCCTCGGAGCCGGTCACGATGACCAGCGGGTCGGTCGCCACGGCCAGGGAGTCGAGGTCGGTGTCGCCCTCGCCGTCGAGGCCCGCCACGAAGACGCCGCCGTCCTTGTAGGACCTGAGGGTGCGCGTGAGGTTGGTGGCCTGGGCGACGGGGAGGCGGGCCAGGGTGCCCGCCGAGGTCTTCCAGGCGGCGATGCCCACGCCCGCCGCGCGGCGCTCGGGGATCAGCAGGCCGTGCGCGCCGAACGCCGCCGCCGAGCGGGCCACGGCGCCCAGGTTGTGCGGGTCGGTGACCCCGTCGAGCGCCACGATCAGCGGGGGCACGCCGGTCTCCTCGGCGGTGGACCGCGCGGCGTCGAGCATGTCCTGGGGATCCCAGTAGCGGTACGGGCGGGTCTGCAGGGCGAGGCCCTGGTGGGCGGCCCCCGGCTGGCCCGCGCTCTCGCAGCGGCGGTCCAGCTCCGACCGCGAGACCTCGCGGATCTCCAGGCCGCCCTCGCCCGCCAGCCGCGCGGCCTCGGTGACGCGGTCGTCCTGGTCGAGGCTGTTGGCCAGGAACAGCCGCGAGGCCGGCAGTCCCGCGCGCAGCGCCTCGACCACCGGGTTGCGCCCGACCAGCAGGTCCGGGCCGCCCGAACCCGCCGCGCCGCCGGTCCGGGCCGCCTTGTCGGCACCCGCGGAGCGGGGCGGTGCCCCCGGTGCGGGCGTCTTGGCCGGGCCCTTGGCCGGTTTGGCGGCCCCCTTCGCCGACTTCTTCGCCGCACGGCGCATCTTGTCGGCGTACCAGTGGCGCTCTTCGGCGGGAAGCGTGCCCTTCTTGCCTTCCAGGGAGCGCTTCCCCTTGCCGCCGCTGCCCTTGGTCGGGCCCTTCTTGCTCTTCTTCGCCGGCATGGTCTGCTGTCCTCACCCTTCGTCTACCGCTGCTGGCAGCGCGCCGCCCCGTTTCAGTGCCGGAGGCGGTCCGCGCACGGCGCCCGCCCGGTCCGGTCGGCCGCCGCGCGTGGCGCCGGATCTGTTACCGGCCGCCCGCCCCGCCGCCGTCGTCGCCCGGCCCCGGTCCCGGGGCCGGCGGGCCGCAACGCGCGGCACCCCTCCATGGTCGCCGATGGTGACGGGTGGCCGCGCCATGCGAGCGCCCGTCGAGGACGGCCTCCGGCGCACGCGACACGAGCCCCAGGCCCTCCGCGGCGCGCGGCGCCCGCGCCGGTCAGCCGCGGCGGAGTTCCCAGCGCGGACCGCGCGGGGTGTCCTCCACGGCGATGCCGGCGGAGAGCAGTTGGTCGCGGATGGCGTCGGCCGCCGCATAGTCCTTGCGCTGACGCGCGGCCTGGCGCTGTTCGAGGGCCACGGCCACCAGGGAGTCGACCACATCGCGCAGACCGGAGTCGGCTCCGCCCGCCCAGGTCTCGGACAGCGGGTCGAGGCCGAGGACGTCCATCATGGCGCGCACCCGGCCGCCCAGCTCCGCGACCCGCTCCTTGGCCCCCTCGGCGAGCGCGGTGTTGCCCTCGCGCACCAGGCCGTGCACGGTGGCCAGCGCCTGGGAGACGCCGAGGTCGTCGTCGAGCGCGGCGGCGAAGGGCTCGGGAACTTCCGCGGCCCGCTCGATGGTGCCGACGACCTCGCTCGCGCGGGTGAGGAACCCCTCGATCCGCTGGTAGGCGGCCGCGGCCTCGTACAGCGCCTCGTCGGAGTAGTCGATGACCGACCGGTAGTGCGCCTGCGCCAGGTAGTAGCGCAGCTCGACCGGGCGGACCTTGCGGACCATGTAGGGGATGAGCAGCGAGTTGCCCAGCGACTTGCTCATCTTCTCGCCGCCCATGGTCAGCAGCCCGTTGTGCAGCCAGTACCGGGCGAATCCGTCGCCGGCGGCCTTGGACTGGGCGACCTCGTTCTCGTGGTGCGGGAAGACGAGGTCGAGTCCGCCGCCGTGGATGTCGAAGGTGCTGCCGAGGTACTTGGTCGACATGGCCGAGCACTCCAGGTGCCAGCCCGGGCGGCCGCGGCCCCACGGGGTGTCCCAGCTGGGCTCGCCCGGCCGGGCGCCCTTCCACAGCGCGAAGTCGCGGGGATCGCGCTTGCCGCGCTCGTCGTCGGTGTCGCCCGCGCCGCGCATCTGCTCGATCCGCTGGTTGGATAGCGCGCCGTAGTCGGGGAAGGAGCGGACGTCGAAGTAGACGTCGCCGGAGTCGTCGGCGGCCGGATAGGCGTGGCCGCGGTCGATGAGCCGGCGCATCAACTCGATCATCTCGGGCACGTGGCCGGTCGCGCGCGGTTCGACCGTGGGCGGCAGGCAGCCGAGGACGTCGTAGGCGGAGGTGAACGCGCGCTGGTTGCGTTCGGCGACCTCCCACCACTCGACGCCCTCGGCGGCGGCGACGTTGATGATCTTGTCGTCGATGTCGGTGACGTTGCGGCACAGGATCACCCGGTAGCCGCGGTACTCCAGCCACCGGCGCAGGACGTCGAAGTTCACGCCCGACCGGATGTGGCCGATGTGCGGCGGCGCCTGCACCGTGGCACCACACAGGTACAACGACGCGCACCCCTCGCGCAGGGGTGTGAAGTCGCGGACCTCGCGGGCACTGGTGTCATAGAAGCGCAGACTCACACCGCCCAGGGTAGCGGTTCGCGCCTTCCACGGTTGCGGTGTCCACAGCCCGCCGCCCCGTGCGTTCCCGCCTCGGCGGCCGCGCGTCCGGCGCCGGGCCGCCTGCCCTGCCGAATCCCTCGGGAGGCGCCTCCGAAGCCACCGGGAAGCCCGGGCGCGGGGGCCGGCCGCACTCCGCCTCGCTTCGCGGGCCGCTCCGGAATCGGGCGGGCCGAGAACCCGGCGATAGCGGAACGCAGAGCGGTCTCGAATTGGCCGTCCGCAATTCGGCGACGGATATCCGGAATTTCGCAGGCGCAACCGCACGGCGGCCGACGATCCGTGGCCCCCGACCTGTTTTCCGCCGCACGAGCGGACGGAATCCCGGCCCGCCTCGAGGCGGATGCGGCGGCCCCGCGCCCCGGTTTCGGACGGTACCTCGTGTTCGCCGTGTCCGCTGGGCTACGCTTCTGCGCACGATGGCCGTTAAAAGCTCGAAAAGCTCTACCGCAAACGGGGGCCCGCCCGCCGAAGCGCCGCGCTCCGGGTCTCCGGTCGCCGCGCTCCTGTTCACAGCGCTGGGCGTGCTCTTGATCGCCGCATGCGCGGTGCTGCTCTCCTACAACGGCATCTACCAGATCGCCGTACAGGGCAACGTCAGCCCCCGCTACGCCCACCTCTACCCTGCCGCGTTCACACTGCTGGTGCTCATGGCGCTGTGGACGAGCTACGTGCTGCGCACGGCACGGCGCTCGCGGCGGCTGTGGGCCGACGGCATCATCCTGCTCCTGGTCGCCCTCGCCGCCGGCGCAAGCGCGCTGCGGGCCGGCAACCTGGAACTCGTGCCGGACGTGGCGGTGGTCGTGGCCGCGGTCGCGCCCTGGGTGGCGCTGATGGTGGCCTTCCGGCTCTTCCTGTGGGTGGTCATGCAACTGCGCGGGGAGATCCCCGGTACGGGCCCCCACCGGACACGCAGGGAGCGGCGCGCCGAGCGCCGGGCCGGCTCCGGGCCCGCCGCAGGCGGCGGGCAGGACACGCTGCCGCTCGACGATCTGCTGCCGGAGAACTCCCGGCATCCGGTCGGCGCCGAGGAGCCGGGACGGCAGGGCGACGAGGACGCCGGGGGGCCGCCCCGGCCGCGGGACCCGGAGCCGGCGGACTTCCGCGAGCCCGGGCTGCACCCGCCCCGTCCGGCGCCCACCGGGCGCCCCTCCCGGCCGCAACGCCCGGCCCGCCCCGAACCGCCCGAAAGCCCCGAGCCGCAGCCGGGCCCGGTCCGCACCGGGGCCACGGCCCGCCGCTCGCCGCACGCCGGCGCCGGGGACGCGCGCGCCGAGGCGCCGGAGGAGGCCGCCGACCCCGCAGCGGGACCGCGCGACTCCGCGGAGGGTGCCGGTTCCGACGACGCGGACGGAACCGCTCCGCTGTGGCCGAACGCGGCGGGGCCCACCTCCGCGGTCCGGCCGGAGTCGGACGGTGCGCGAGCGGACGCGTCCGCGCCCGCCGTGCACTCCGACGAATCCGACGAGTGGGCCTGGGCCGACTCCGACGACGACTCCGCGGACCAGCGGCCGGCGACCGCCCCTGAGGCGGCCGCCGAGGAGCGGAGCCGGGCGGCTTCGGCCGCCGCGCAGGCCGGGACCGCCGCCGCGGATGCGCCGGCGGCGGAGACCGCGACCGGACCGGGCGCACCGGAGGCCGACCCGGTCGCCGGACCGGCCGGGCAGGAGACCGAAGTGCCGAACGCGGTCCCGGATGAGGCGCCTGCCGCTGCGGGCGCGGCGGATTCGGCCTCGGCGTCCGCTGCGTGCCCCGCATCGGAATCCGCCGTTCCCGCTTCGGTCGCCGCGGCCGCCGCACCGGCGCCCGACGAGGCGCCCGACGAGGCGCCCGAACTGCCCAGGCGCACCCCCGGAGCCGCCGACAACCCCATCAAGCGCGCCGCCGACGCGCCAACGGCGGCCGAGCCCGTCGGCCGCGCAGAGGACGCCGCTGCCGCAGCGGACACCGAGCAGGTCGCCGCGTCGCTGGTGGGGCCGGGCGAGGACCCCGACGGATTCGTGCACGAGCTGCCGCTGGGCGATCCGACCAGCGACGAGGGAGAGCCCGACGCCGGCGCGCTCGCGGTCGGTGCCCCGGCCGCCGCGGAGGACGGCAGGGAACAGGACGGCGACTCCCGGGACGCCGGCCCGGACGAGCCTCCGCGCGGACCGGCCTATCCCGCCGCGCCCCCGATCGAGAAGCGTCCGATGGTGCTCAGGCCCCGCCGGTCGCCGCGCGGCGGAGCGTCGTCGCCGTTCCCGGAGGACCCCCCGTCCAACCGGGTGCGCAGCGAGCCCAAGCCACCCGAGGGATAGCGCCCGCCGGCACACCCCGCATCCCGCGCACCGGTGGCGGGCGATGCCGCCCTCCCCGAGCTGCTCCGGGCGCCCGGAGCAGCGACGATCCCTTACGTGCGATCACGTGTTCGTCCGCGAAGGCAGCCGGTGAAAAGCCGTTTGCGCAGAGCCAGGCCGAAGCGGGCGCCCGCGCGATGTGTGCGGGCCGAGGCGTCCGCGGCCGAACCCACCGGTGACGATCCGAACGGGACCGGGGTCAGCTCGCGCCGTCCCGGGGCACGCACAGGGCCGTCGCGACCGCCGCGAGGCCCTCGCCGCGTCCGGTCAGGCCGAGTCCGTCGGTGGTGGTGGCCGACACCGTCACGGCGGCTCCCGCGGCGGCAGACAGCACGGCTTCGGCTTCGCCGCGGCGCGGCGCGAACTTCGGCCGGTTGCCGATGATCTGCACCGCGACGTTGCCGATCTCGAAGCCGGCCGCCCGCGCCCGCGCCGCGGCCTCGCTGAGCAGGTCGACCCCTGAGGCCCCTTTCCAGCGCGGGTCGTCGGTGCCGAACTGGCTGCCCAGATCGCCCAGCCCGCAGGCGGAGAACAGGGCGTCGCAGGCCGCGTGCGCGGCGACGTCGCCGTCGGAATGGCCGCCGACACCCGTTTCGCCCGGCCATTCCAACCCGGCGAGGAAAAGAATTCTTCCGGACATAAAAGGGTGGACGTCGGTACCGACGCCCACCCTCGGCATTTTCGGCATAAATGCAGTGGTTGTTCGTGATTCAGATCAATTGGTGAGGACTTCGTCGAGGAGGGCCTCGGCCTTGTCCTCGTTGGTCTTCTCCGCGAGGGCGAGCTCGCTCACGAGGATCTGGCGCGCCTTGGCGAGCATCCGCTTCTCGCCGGCGGAGAGCCCCCGCTCCTTGTCGCGCCGCCACAGGTCGCGCACGACCTCCGCGACCTTGTTGACGTCGCCGGAGGCGAGCTTCTCCAGGTTCGCCTTGTAGCGCCGCGACCAGTTCGTGGGCTCCTCGGTGTGCGGTGCGCGCAGGACCTCGAAGACCCGGTCGAGGCCGTCCTGCCCGACCACGTCACGTACACCGACATCCTGGGCGTTCTCCGCCGGGACGCGTACTGTGAGATCACCCTTGTCAACCCGGAGAACGAGGTAGGTCCTATCCTCGCCCTTAATGGTGCGAGTCTCGATCGCCTCAATACGAGCAGCCCCATGATGGGGGTAGACAACGGTGTCGCCGACCTTGAAAGTCATGTGACAAGTACCCCTTCCGCTACCACCAGGATACCACGAATCTGTGACTTAACGTACCTATTGGGTTTACGTACGCGCAGGTCAGTGCCGCATTCGGGGTCTTGACAAAGCTGACGTCAGGTGCTTCCGGTCGGCCCGGAATGGGTACCCGACGGCGGCCGGAGCGGCTGCCACCCGCTGCTCTCGCGTGCCCGTGGCAAGCACGCGGGGGATGCCCGAAGGTGCTCTTCCCGCCTCCATGGTCTCACTTCGATCACGGCGCCGTGCACCGGCCGGGCCAAGAAGGGCCGACCGGCCCCTCGCCCGGACCGAGCCGGCGCGGAAGGGCTGTGCAGCACGAAGAACCGGCCTGCGGAGCCGCTCCGGCGAGCGGCCCCGCAGGCCGGTGTGAGCCTTCCCGCGTCCCGCGGCCCGAGCCCGGCATCGCCGGGACTCAGTTGGCGCTAGGACTCGGTCTCGTAGTCCTTGGGCCGCTCCCCGGTCACCATGTAGACGAGGTTGTCCGCCACGTGCACCGCATGGTCGCCGAACCGCTCGTAGAACCGGCCGGCCAGGGTGACGTCCATCGTCGCCTCCACGCCGTGCTGCCAGTTCGGGTCGAGGATGCGGGTGAGCAGCCGGCGGCGGAGCTTGTCCATGCGGTCGTCGTCGGAGTCCAGCTCCAGCGCCGTCTCGGCGTCGCGCTCGCTGACGACCTCGCCCGCCTTGATGACCAGCAGCTCGGCCTGGTGGCCCATCTCCAGCACCGTGGAGCGCAGCTCGGCCGGGATCGCGGAGTCGGGGTGCCGGCGCCGGGCGATCTTGGCGATGTGCACAGCGTGGTCGCCCATCCGCTCCAAGTCGCCTGCCATGTGCAGCGACGTGATGATGATGCGCAGGTCACGTGCCACCGGCTGCTGCCGGGCCATCAGGTCGAACGCCGAGGCCTCGATCTCCTCGTCGAGCCGGTTGAGCTCCTCGTCTCCGGAGATGACCTCCTGGGCCGCGTTGAGATCGGCGTCCAGCAGGGCGGTCGTCGCGCGGGCGACCGCGTGCCGGGCCAGCCGCGTCATCTCGACGAGGCGCTCGCTGAGGGAGTCGAGCTCCTCATGATACGTATCGCGCATGTTCCCATCGTCCCAGTTCGTAGCTGAATCAATTCGGAAGCATCGGTGAATAGTCGCAAAACCTCGATTGTTGGCCGTGGTCAGCAGGGTAAGGCAGCGCGTCCGCCGCTTACGATCGAAACGTGCAAGGAGAACTGCTCGCCGCGATCGCGGGACTCGTCGGCCTCGTGACAGGCGTCGCGGCGGGCCTGGCGTTCCGCATCAGCGAGTCGGGCGGGGCGCGGGCCCAGGACCAACCGTGCCAGACCGAGCTGCCGGCCGGGATCGCCGAGGTCCTGGCGGCGCTGCCGTCCTCGGCGGTGGTCCTCGACCCCGCCGACCGGGTGCTGCGGGCCAGCTCCGCGGCCCGCGCCTACGGGATCGTACGCGGCGAGGAGCTGGTCATCGGCGACCTGCTCGCGCTGGCGCGCCAGGTCCGTCGCGACGGCGTGATCCGCGAGACCGAGATCGAGGTGGCCGTACGCAAGTTCGGCCCCGACTCCACGTCCTTCGCGGTGCGGGTGGCGCCGCTGGGAGGCACCGGCCTGGTGCTCGTGCTGGCCGAGGACCAGACCGAGCGGCGCCGCGTCGAGGCGGTGCGCCGCGACTTCGTGGCCAACATCAGCCACGAGCTGAAAACCCCCGTCGGCGCGCTGTCCCTGCTCGCCGAGACCATCGCCGACGCCAGCGACGACCCCGAGGCCGTGCGCCGGTTCACCGGCCGCATGCAGCAGGAGTCGGCCCGCCTGACCAGCGTGATCCAGGACCTGATCACGCTCTCGCGCATCCAGGGCGCGGAGCCGATGGCCGAGCCCGACCGGGTGCCGATCGAGGTCGTGGTCGACGAGGCCATCGACGCTGTGCGGACCGCCGCCGAGACCAAGGAGATCGAACTGGTCGCCAGCGGCACCGAGGGCGCGGTCGTGCTCGGCGACGAGAGCCTGCTGGTCACCGCCATGCGCAACCTGGTCGCCAACGCGGTGGCCTACAGTCCCGAACGTACGCGGGTGTCGATCGCGGTCGAGGCCTCCGGGGAGACCGTCGAGATCAGCGTCGCCGACCAGGGGATCGGCATCCCCGCCCAGGACCTGGAGCGCATCTTCGAACGCTTCTACCGCGTCGACGCGGCTCGCAGCCGGGCCACCGGGGGCACCGGCCTGGGGCTGGCGATCGTGAAGCACATCATGACCCACCACCGCGGTGAAGTCACCGTGTGGAGCAAGGAGGGCTCGGGTTCGACGTTCACGCTGCGTCTGCCCAACGCCCAGACCCGGGAGCGTCCCAGCCCCGGTGAAAGATCAAATCAGGAGGCAGCACAGTGACGCGTGTACTCGTCGTTGAGGACGAGGAATCCTACAGCGATGCCCTCTCGTACATGCTGCGCAAGGAAGGGTTCGAGGTCGCGGTCGCACCGACCGGAACGGTGGCGTTGGAGGCTTTCGACCGGACCGGGGCCGACCTGGTACTGCTCGATCTGATGCTGCCCGGCCTGCCCGGTACCGAGGTGTGCCGGACGCTGCGGCAGAAGTCCAACGTCCCCGTCATCATGCTGACGGCCAAGGACAGCGAGATCGACAAGGTCGTCGGCCTGGAACTGGGCGCCGACGACTACGTGACCAAGCCGTTCTCCTCCCGCGAGCTGGTCGCCCGGATCCGCGCCGTACTGCGCAGGCGCGGCGAGGACGAGGCGCTGCTGCCCACGGCGCTGGAGGCCGGGCCCGTGCGGATGGACGTGGAGCGGCACGTGGTGACGGTGCGCGGCGAGAACATCCAACTGCCGCTCAAGGAGTTCGAGCTGCTGGAGGTGCTGCTGCGCAACGCCGGCCGCGTGCTGACGCGGATGCAGCTGATCGACCGGGTCTGGGGCGCCGATTACGTGGGCGACACCAAGACCCTCGACGTGCACGTCAAGCGGCTGCGCGCGAAGATCGAGACCGACCCGGGCAATCCGGAGTTCATCGTGACCGTGCGCGGCCTGGGCTACAAGTTCGAGGCGGCGAGCGAAGAGTAGCCGCCTGAGGCCGCCCCGGACCCGCGGCCGCCGCGGAGGCCGTTCACACCTCGACGATGACGGTGAACGGCCCTTCGTTGGTCAGGGCCACCGACATCTGCGCCCCGAACACCCCCGTCTCGACGTGGGCGCCCAGGTCGCGCAGCTCCTTGACGACGGTGTCGACGAGCGGCTCGGCCACCGGCCCGGGGGCCGCCGCCTGCCATGTCGGCCGGCGGCCCTTGCGGGCGTCGCCGTAGAGGGTGAACTGGCTGACGACCAGCAGCGGGGCGCCGATGTCGGAGCACGACGCCTCCCCGTCGAGGATGCGCAGCCCCCACATCTTGGCGGCCAGCCGCTTGGCCTCGGCGGCGGTGTCGGTGTGGGTCGCGCCGACCAGGGCGAGCAGCCCCGGACCGGTGATCTCGCCGACGACCTCGCCGCCGACGGTGACCGAGGCGTGTGCGACCCGCTGCAGGACCGCCCGCATGCTGTCCCTCCTCGTCGTCTCGTGGGTGTCGCGTGGCGCCCGCGGCTTCGCTGTGGGGCCCCGTCCGGGCGATGCCCGCCGCCTGTTGCGCACCGCGGCTCAGTGGAGCGTGCGGAACTGGCGCGTGTTGGAGATTACCCCGGTCAGCGTCAGTGTGAAGGACTTTATGGAGTCGGCGAAGTCCTGCAGCCGCCAGTCGTCGGGACCCACGTACCAGGGCAGGCCGTCGGCTGCGCACTCGCTGCCGGCCGAGGCCAGTACGGCCGCCCACCGCTCGACGTTGTCGAAGATGATCGCATAGGGCAGATAGCGCGAGAACAGGCTCACCCGGTGCTGGGGCGGCACGTCTTCCGCGCCGGCGCTGAGCAGGTAGGAGCGGAAGCCGAGGGTGTGCGCGAAGACGACGCTGCCCTGCCGCGTCTTGGCGGGCATGTACTGCGCGCCCACGGTCACGGCCGCCCCGGCGATGATGACCGCCAGGCCGGTGAAGGCCGCCTGGCTGAACACGGCCAGCAGGACGGTGAGGACCACGCCCGCCGCGGTGGTGCCGATCCCGGCGGTGGTCCACCGGTTGCGCTCCACATTGGGCTTGTTGGCGAACCATTTCAGCCGGACCATGTCGCGGTAGAGCTCCTCGCGGACCTCCGACAGCCGCGCCGGGAACTCGCTGCGGCCCAGCTCGGAGAGCTTGACCTGGTGCCGGTCGCGGAAGAGGGCGTCCAGCAGCAGCCGCTCGTAGCCCAGGAGGCCGTCGTCGACGGGGCCGGGGGTCTTGTCCAGCCGCCAGTCGGTGGCCGAGAACTGGGCATGCGGCAGTTCGCGGATGGTGAGGTGGCCGCGCACGGCCAGGTCGACGACGGTCGCGGTGATGTCGACCACGTCGGCCTGCTCGTCGATGAGGGTGCCGATCTGGCCGGGGTGGACGTCGTCGGGCGGCTTGAAGCGGAGGGTGCCGGAACCGGACGCGTCGCCCGAGGCGTCCACCGGTGCGCTGTCGCCCACGGCGGCCTCGGTGCGCAGGGCGCGCTCGTCGCGTCCGCGGATCCTGATCAGCGCGATCAGCACACCCACCGGCACCAGCAGGAGCAGCCCGAAGACGGTGGCGGTGGCCGGGGTGATGGCGAAGGCGGTCTGCACCGACCAGTCGCGCTCGACGATGGCCTCGCCCCCGATGGAGCCGGGGGGATAGCCCACGACGATGTGCAGGGACTCCCCCGGCTGCATGTCGGTCTGCAGGAAGCGGGCGAGCACGGCCTCGTGGCCGCCCATGTCGGAGGAGGTGCAGTAGATGGAGCTGCGCGCCTGGCCGGCGGTGCAGGACAGGGCCCGGGGCGGGACGGCGGCGTCGACGACCACGGTGGTCTCGGCGACGGTCCGGCTGTAGCCGCCCACGGCGGTCCATTCCAGCTCGGTGCCGCCGCCGACGGGGTCCACGGCGCCGCGCACGGTGTAGCGCAGCAGGGCCTCGGAGCGCCCGGCGGTGTCCATCCGCACGTGCAGGGCGGCGCCGTCGCGGTCGGTCGAGACGGGGATCTCCCGGCCGCTGCCGTCGACGGCCGAGATGCGCTCGACCTCGTAGAGCCGGCTGTGGTCGGAGTCATAGGGCTCGCGGACGGAGAACGTCCGTACGAACTCCTCTGGCGGGTCGTCGCCGAAGGAGATGGACTCCTCAGCGTGGAGCACGCCCTTTTCATCCAGATTGAGGCGGATTTCGTTAGCGATCTGGCGCTGTGCGCCGTCGGGCAGGGACGCGGGCAGCGAGGCCCCGGCGGAGGGCGACGCCCCGTCCTGCGCCCACGCCGCCGCGGGAGCGCACAGCAGGAGCAGACCGCCGACCGCGGCCGCAAACCGTGCCATTCTCACCCGCCACATGGGGTGAGAGCCTACCGCTCGGCGGTAACGCCGCCGGCTCGGAGCCGGGTGACGGGCCGAGGGAAAGGCGGCGCTTCTGCGCCACCGTTGGGGTGGTGGGGGGGTGACGGGCGGGCCTGCACATCTCCCCACCTACCGGCATAATCGTCATGGGCACGGATGAATCCGCATCCGGCCGAGGCACGGCATCAAGGGGGAGGTGCGGCGGCGCGTGGCCCAACGTACACGGACGGCCGGGGAGACCGCCGCCCGCCGGAGCCCGCGGTCCGGCGGCTACGCGGTCCCTGACTACGCGCGGCGGCCGCGGCCGCGCTTGAGCCTGAGCGTCACCCTGGTCCTGCTGACCGGGCTGACCGCGATCGGCTTCTCCGCGTTCATCAGCGTCTCCGCCCTGTTCGCCGCGCCCGCCCACGCCGGGCCCGTCGCCTCCGGACCGGCGGCCGCCCCGGTGTCGGGCGAGCAGCCGGCGCCCCGGGACACCGGGGCCCACCTGCTCACCGACAACCCCCTCTACAGCAGCGGCGCCATGGCGGAGGTCACCTGTCCCGCCCCGGAACTGGACCCCGACGACCCGGCGTCGATGGAGGACTTCCTGCACGAGATCACTTCGTGCCTCGATACCGCCTGGCGCGAGCAGTTCGCCGGCACCGGGCTGGGGTTCGACCCGCCCAGCCGGATCTACTGGTACACGGCCGGGCAGAGCCCGTGCGGCAGTTTTCCTTCGGCGGGCACGGCGGCGTTCTACTGCCAGGCGAATGAAGGGCTGTATCTGGGTATCGAGGACATTGTGGAGAACTCCGCGGAAAGCGAGCACCCCGAGGCCTACACCTTCCTGCTCAGCCATGAGTACGCCCACCACGTGCAGGGCGAAGCGGGCATTCTCGGCTACTTCCACGGCGTGCGGGCCGCCGAGGAGGACCCGGCGGTCGAGGCCGAGCTCACCCGGCGCAGCGAGTTGCAGGCCAACTGCCTGGGCGGGCTGTTCCTCGGCGCTGTCGCCGAGACCTACCCCATCGGCGGGCAGGAGCATGCCAACATCCTGGCCGACGCCGAGCGGCGCGGCGACTTCAGCCCCGGCGAGCGCGAGCACGGCACTCCGGAGAACGGCCGGATGTGGACCGCCCACGGCATGGACCTGGGCGAGCCCGCCGCATGCAACACCTGGGAAGCGGGGGAGGAGCTGGTCGAGTGAGAACGGAACCGACCACGGGCCGGGCGGCCGGCCCGCGCCGCGGCTGAGCCGGCCCGGCGGTTAGCGCATGGGGGCGTCCGGGTCCACCGGCGGTCAGAGCGGGGGCGGCTCCGCCCACCGCCGGACGGCGTTGTATGCGGGGTTGGCGGTGCTGCTGCTGGCGCTGGCCGCCCTCACCGTCATCGTGTCCGACGAGGAGGTCCGGCAGGGCATCGAGCCCGCCGCCACCGCCGACCGGACCGAGCCCGACCTCTCCGGCCCTCCGCAGACCTCGGCCGACACCCGGCGGCCCTCGGGGCACGCCGCGCTCGTGGACAACCCCCTGTATTCGACGGGACAGCTGGTGCCGCTGCCGTGCCCGGCGCCGCGGCTCGACGTCCACGACCCCGCCTCGGTCGAGAAGTTCCTGGACACGGTCACCGACTGCCTCGACGACGCCTGGGCGCGCCAGTTCGAGGAGGCGGGGATCCCGTTCGACCCGCCGAAGCGGGTCTACTGGAGCGAGGGCGGGACCAGCCCGTGCCGCGAGTACCCCTCCGCGGCCGGGGCGTTCTACTGCCGGGCCGTCGAGAGCATCTACATCGGCACCAGCGACGTGGTCGAGAAGTGGGGCGGCACCGAGCAGAGCGCGGTCTACGCCTCGCTGCTGGCCCACGAGTACGGCCACCACGTGCAGGGCGAGGCCGGGCTGCTGGAGTACTACCACGACCAGCGGGCGAACGAGCCCTCGCGCGTCCAGGCCAACGCGTGGACCCGCAAGAGCGAGCTGCAGGCCAACTGCCTTGCCGGAGTCTTCCTGGGGGCGGTCGAGGCCACCTATCCGCTGGACGACGAGGACATCGACGCGGTGCTCGACGACGCGGCGGCGACCGCCGACCGCCCCGACGCGCCCGCGGAGGAGCGCACCCACGGCACGGCCGAGAACAGCGTGCTGTGGCTGGAGCACGGGCTGAAGCAGGAGTCCCCCGGCGCCTGCAACACCTGGGCCGTCGAGGACGAGTCGGTCCTGCAGTAGGCGCCCGGCCGCGCCGCCCGGCGCCGCCGCCTCTTCCGCCGTAGCGCGGCGCGGGCGCGTGGGAGAATCGCGGCATGGCCAAGACGCGCGCCGTGGAGCTGCGGGTACACGGAGTAAGCGGTGGACAGGCCGAGGAGCTGCTGGACGTCGAGCCGGCCGTGCGGGTGTCCGGCGATCCCCTCGCCGGGTTCTTCCGGTGGCGCCGCAAGCCCGACACCGAGACCGTGCCCGGCGTCCCCCGCGAGATCTTCGCCTGGGGCAAGCTGACCTCGGGCCGCTCCTCGCGGGCGCTGTGGCTGCTGCTTCTGCCGTTCATGCTGGTCAACATCGCCTACTGGATGCGGCCCGCCCGCAGCGCCGAGGCGCCTTCGCGCACCATGGCGGCGGCCGAGCACGCCTATCGGGCGGCGACCCGGCTGCTGGCGCTGAGTCTGACGGCGCTGCTGATCCTGGCGGCGGCGGGGGTGGGCATGGACCTCGTCGGCTGGCAGTGCGCCGGCTACGGCCGCCGGTGCGCCGAGCTGCGCCCGCTGCTGGGCATGCTCGCCGCACCCGAGGCGCCGCTGGCCGAGCCGGCGCGGGCGCTGGCCGCCGGCGCGCTGCTGCCGCTGCTGGTGATCGCGCTGCTGTGGCGGTTGTCGCGGCGCAGCGGCGCGCAGGCGGTGGCCGCGGCCCTGCCCGAGCCCGCGCCGCGGCCGGAGGCGCCGCTGAGCGGCCCGGGGTTCTGGCGGGACGGCGCCACGACGGCGCGGCTGCGCTCGGCGCACATCGCGGTCGCGGTGTCGGTGGTCGCCTTCCTGCTGGCCGCTCCGGCGCTGCACCACGACGGGGCGTCGCCCGCGGGTCTGGCCGCGGGGCTGCCCATCGCCGGGCTGGCGGCCGCCGCGGTGCTGGCCGGTGCCGCGGGGGCGGCGGTCCCGGGCTCCACACTCCGGTCGCAGCGCCTGGCCGACACCGCCTGCCGCCTGGTGCGCAACGCCTCCCTGGTGCTGCTGGGCGCCGCGCTGGTCTACGCGCTGTGGCCGCGCCCCGGCTGGGCCGCGCAGGGCCCGCTGCCGTGGTACTCGGCGGTGCTCAACTCGCTGTTCGCCGTGCAGTGCGTGCTGGGGGTGCTGCTGATCGCCGCCGCGGCGGTTCTCTACCGGCGCGCGGGCAGGCCCGAGCGGGTTCCGCTGGCGGGGCTGGCCGGGCCGGCGGCGGCCATCCTGGGCACGCTGCTGGGCGGCGCGCTCTCGGCCGCGGTGGTCTACCAGGCGGCCGGGTGGCTGGGCGGCTGCTACTACCCGGGCGCCGAGGCGGACGGCTGCATCGTGCTGCGGCCGGCGGCCGCCTACTCCTGGCTCCAGCTCGCCTTCACCCTGGAGGCCGCGATCGCGCTGGTGTGCGCGGGAGCGGTGTTCGTGCTGCTGCGTTGGCGGGCGCGCCGGCAGGCCGATGCGGTCGCGGCGATGTACGGCCGCCCGGCCGACGCGGGGCGCACCCGCGACATCGCGCGCGCCCGCGCCTTCGGCGGGGTCACCGAGTTCCTGCCGCCGCTGCTGGCCGCGCTGCTGCTGCCGGTCGCCGCCCTGGTGGGCCTGATGCTGTACTCCGCGATCACCGGCCACCTGAATCCGGTGCCCGGGGGCGAGGCGGCACAGCCGCCGTCGGGTGCCGCGACGGGCTGGGCCCAGGGCGCGCTGTCGGCGCTGGTGGCGGTCGGCTCGTTCCTCGGCGGCGCCTTCCTGGCGGCGCTGATGATGCTGGGCGGCAGCGCCTACCGCGACCAGCCCACCCGGCAGGCGGTGGGCGTGCTGTGGGACATCGGCACCTTCTGGCCGCGGCTGGCCCATCCGCTGGCCCCGCCCTGCTACGGCGAGCGCGCGGTTCCGCAGCTGGTCGCGCGGGTGACCGATATGGCCGACCGCGGCACGGGGGTGGTGTTCTCCGGCCACTCCCAGGGGTCGGTGCTCGCGGCGGCCGCCCTGTGGCAGGCGCCGCCGCGCTGCCGCGACCGGGTGGTGCTGATCACCCACGGCTCACCGCTGTCGCGGCTCTACGCCCGCTACTTCCCCGCCTACTTCGGGCCGCTGGCGCTGGGCGACCTGCGCACGCGGGCGGTCCGCTGGCGCAACCTGTGGCGCGCCACCGACCCGATCGGCGGGCCGGTGCTGGCGGCCGGCGAGGGCGGCGCGCAGCCGGTGGGCTATGCCGAGCCGCTGCCCGACCCGCGCCACTACGGGGTGCGGCCCGGCGAGGCGCTGTATCCGCCGATCCTGGGGCACTCCTACTACACCCGCGACCCGTTGTACGCGGAGGCGGTGGGGCGGGCCGCGGAGGCGGTCACCGCCGGGGCGGACGGGGCGGCCGGGGCACCCGCCGTTCCGGCGGCGCGCAGCGGTGCCGGCGATGCGGCGCCGGAGGCCGGGCCGCTGTCGGCGGGCGACGCCCGCAGGCGGACGGCGTCGCCGCCGGGCTCCGAGCTACCAGCGGCCGTAGGGCCCCTCGTTGCGCCCGATGCTGCGGACGGCGGGGCGGACGTCGAGCAGGTAGATGAGCGAGGCGATCAGCGCGATGAAGACGAAGAAGCGCATTGAGGTGAACACCGCGCTGAACGACACGAACGTGGCTACGGCGAGCAGGCCGACCCACAGCTTCTTGGTCTGCTTGTCCATGGCGGGGAACGCCTGTCCGGGGGTGCGGACGGCGTCGACCAGGGCGAACAGGCTGGTGACGAAGATCGCTACGAAGATGAGCCACCAAAGCATATCCAGGATGCCGAGCACAGCACGCTCCGAACCTCGTGGCGGACGAATCTGCCGGCGGCGCTGCCCCCGGCCTCTCCCAGACTAAACGCGCGAGTCCAGGCGATCGTGCCCGGCCGCGCCCCGGCGCCGGGCGGTGCGGCGGGCGACCGCCTACACCGGCAGGCTCCACAGCACCGTGATGGTGCCCAGCAGCGCCACAGCGGCGCTCAGCACGGCGGTGGTCTGGCGACGCGAGAGCTGCTGGACGGGGTTGAGCAGCCGGGATACGCGGGTGAGGACCTCGGGTTCGTCGGAGGTCACCGCGAGGGCCCCCGCGGGCACGTGCGCGGTGCCCGATGCGCCGAAGCGCAGGAGCGCCATGGCCAGCTCCTTGGGGGAGCGCTCGCGACGCGCCTGGTCGTCGGCGCACATCTCGATCAGCAGCGCGACCGCGCGGTAGTGGGTCTCGACCATCCGCACGTGCGGGAACGCGCGCTTGAGCGAGGAGAACGGAAGCAGCACCAGGTCGTGGCGCTGGCGCAGGTGGGCGTGCTCGTGGGCGATGACCGCCGCCAACTCGCTGCGGTCGAGCACCTCCAGCGCGCCCGCGCTGATGACCACCTCCGAGCGCAGCACGCCGGGCAGGCAGTAGGCCGCGGCGGCGGGGTGGTCGAGGATGCGCGCGCCGGGGACCTCGGGGTCGTCGTGGGCCACCAGCCCGAGCAGGTCGTGGTGGCGGCGGCGCACCCGCAGGACCTGGACGAACGACGCCACCAGGCCGCTGAACAGCAGCAGGGTGAGGCTGAAGGCCAGAATCACCGCGCCGACCTGGGTGGCGCCGAAGGAGGTGCCGGCGATCTCAGAGAGGTAGAGGCCGTGGGTGCCCGCGTCCTGGACGAGCGCGACCAGCCCGCCGACGACGCCGCGGCCGTAAGGGGCCAGCCCGAAGGCCAGCAGCGCGCCGATGGTGGAGAACCCCCAGGCCAGTCCGAGCACCTGCCAGACGATGACGGCCACATAGGGCCCCCGGCGGGGCCACGAGGCCCGACGCAGCCGTGCCGCCGCCACGAAGCAGCTGATCGCGATGGCGCTGAGCAGTGCGGCACTGACCATCTCGGCTACGTCCTCGGCTCGTCGATTTCCTCTAGCGCGCGCCGGAGCGCCTCGGCCTCGCTGCCGTTCATGGAGCGGACGAACGCCGCGAGCGCGGCGTCGCGGTCGCCGGTCTCCCCCAGGGCGTCGATCATGAGTTCGGAGACGTAGTTCTCACGACTGGCGGCCGGGCGGTAGCGCCAGGCGCGCCCTTCGCGGTCCCGCGCCACGACGCCCTTCTTGGCGAGACGGTCGAGCACGGTCATAACGGTGGTGTGAGCGAGGTCGCGGTCGGCCAGAGCACGGCCCACCTCGCGGACCGTCAAAGGCTCGTTCCGCTGCCACAGTACATCCATCACCGCGCGTTCGAGATCGCCGAGCCGATTCATGGGTCCGAGTCTACTCCGGGTAGTACTACAGGCTGTCGCGGCCCACCGATCGGCCCGCTGCGCGTGGTTTTACCCCGATTCGACGGTGTGGATGCCCCCGCGATCAGGAGTCTCGAAGCCCCACGTCCACTCGCTCACCGGCCCAACGCCGCATCCGTTTCACGCAGGATCCGGCTGATCTCTTGCACCGCGCTCCTGGTGTCCGGATGGCCGGTACCGACCATGTTCTCCAGCTCGGCCAGGCGGCGAGCGGTGGCCGGGTGCCGCTCGATCTCGATGAAATGGGCCCAGCTGAAGCAGAACAAGTGCAGCGGGGACAACCTCTGAAGCTCCAGCGCCTCCGTACACGCCTCGACGAGCCGGCGATCGAACTCCTTGAGCCGGGACGGGGTGATCCTGGAGACCGCTTTGGGCAACGCCTCAGGAGTCGCGGCCGGGCGGGGGATGCGGGGCGCTTCACAATCCTCACTGTGCTGCTCGGTCATCGCTCCCCCTGGGCCGGGCGGTTGTCGGGGAGACAGTATCCCGGTGGATCCCGGACGTGCGGGTCAATCGCCGAATTCGGCGATGGGGAACGGGAGGCGGGGCGGGGAAGTGGGAGAGGAGGTGCCGCATCTCCTCGGAAGGGACGCAGGATGGACATCACTCTCGTGCAGGGCGACATCACCGAACAGCGGGTGGACGCCGTCGTCAACGCCGCGAACTCCTCGCTGATGGGCGGGGGCGGGGTCGACGGCGCGATCCATCGGGCCGGCGGCCCCGAGATCCTGCGGGAGTGCCGGCGGCTGCGTGAGACGACTCACCCCGACGGCCTGGCCGCAGGCGACGCGGTGGCCACCACCGCCGGCGAAATGCCCGCCACCTGGGTGATCCACACGGTCGGGCCGGTCTACAGCACCACTGAGGACCGCTCGCACATCCTCGCCTCCTGCTACCGGCGCAGCCTGGAGGTCGCAGCGGAGCTGAACGCCTCCAGCGTCGCGTTTCCCGCGGTTTCGGCCGGGGTCTACGGCTGGCCCATGGAGAGTGCGGCCGAGATCGCCGTGCGGTCCGTCCGGGAATCGTCGATTACCTTGGGTGAGGTCCGGTTCGTACTCTTCAGCGCGGAAGCCTACGAAGCCTTCGCCCGCGCGCTCGGTCAGAGCACCGGACCGTTCCCTTGACCTTGGCCTTTAGGATCTCGGTGTGTTCACCACGCTCTCACGCAGAACCGCGGTTCTCGTGGCATCATCACTCGTCGTAGCCACGGCGGGCACGCTCGCGGCTCTGGACGAGGACGCGGCCCGTCCCGGCGGGGCGGCCGCGCAGGCCGCCGACGCCGCGATGGTCCCCGGCGCCCAGGGGGGCTCGCCGGTGCATCCGCGCCCCGGCAAGGTCGCCTCCTGTGACAAGCCGGGCAGCGAAGAGATCATCACCGTCCCCGACAAGGGCGCCCCCGACGGGAAGCGGCCCATCTGGGTGCACCGCCCGCCCGGCCCCGACAACGACGACCTGCCCGTGCTCTACCTCCTGCACGGGTCCACCACCACCCACCTCGACGTGCGCGACGCGGGTGTCGGCGACGCCCTCGACGAGCAGATGTGCCGCAGCGGCGTGGAGTTCGTCATCGCCGCGCCCTTCGGCCAGGAGGTCGGCGGCAGCGACACCGAGTGGGGCGACGCCGCCGACGGCGACTTCGCGATCGAGACGTTCGTCACCGAGAAGGCCGTCAAGGCCGTCGAGGGCGAGCACACCCGCCCGCGCCAACTGCGCGCCATCGGCGGGTTCTCCATGGGCGGCTACGGCGCCGCCGCGCTGTCGATGCGCCACCCCGACACCTATGCCCAGGCCGTCAGCTGGGCCGGCTACTTCAAGGTCGACGACCCCAGCGACACCTTCGGCGACAACCCCGACGCCCACGCACCCGACCAGCTCCTCGACGAGCCGGGTGTGCGCGACATCCGGTTCATGCTGGTGGAGGGCAAGGACGACCACACGCCGCTGCAGACGGGCAGCATCCACGGCGAGGCGGAGCGCTTCGCCGGCATGCTGCGCGAGCGCGACATGACCGTCAAGACCCTGCACCCCGACGGCGGGCACACCTGGGACACCTGGATCCCGACCTTCCCGCAGGCCGTGGACTTCCTCGTCAAGGGCTGGACCGCGCCCTCCGGGCCGGCCGCCGCACGGGGCGACTGACTCCCGCCGCCGCCCCGGCCCGAAAAGCCCACCCCGGGTGCCGGTGCGCCGACCCTGCGCGGCCATGATGGAACACTGTGCGCCCGCCCCCTGTTGAGTGGAGGAGGTCCGCGGCTGTGCGCGGAGCGCGGCGCCGGGCGGCGTCGACCGGCTCCATGCCCCGCCGCACCGGTGCGGATCCGGCCGGAGTCGACCGGTTCCACCGAAGCCGCGGGCACACCACCAGCGGACAGCACCGGAAGGGACGAAGCAGTGGTGGCGGACAGCCTTGACGCGCCCGGAACAGGCCCCGCTCGGCGCTTCGCGGCCGCGGAGCCGGCCCCAGCGGGCCCCCGGCCCGGCCGCGACGGCCCGCTCCCCCGCAGGATCGCCTCGATCAGCCTGCACACCTCCCCCTTGGAGCAGCCCGGCAGCGGGGACGCGGGCGGACTCAACGTCTACACCGTCGAGGTCGCCAAGCGCCTGGCCGCGCGGGGCGTCGCCACCGACGTGTTCACCCGCGCCACCCGCCCCGACCAGCCGCCCGTGGTGGAGATGCTGCCCGGCGTCACGGTGCGCCACATCCCCGCCGGCCCCTACGGCTCCCTGGACAAGTCGGCGCTTGCGCACTACCTGTGCCCCTTCATCTTCGGCGTGCTGCAGACCGAGGCCCGCAACGAACCCGACCACTACGACCTCGTGCACGGCCACTACTGGCTTTCCGGCCGGGCGGGCCTGGCCGCCGCGCAGCGCTGGGGAGTGCCGCTGGTGCAGTCGATGCACACGCTGGCCAAGGTCAAGAACCTCGCCCTGGCCCAGGGCGACGCGGCCGAACCCGAGTACCGGCTGCGCGGCGAGGACCACCTGGTGCGCAACGCCGACCATCTGGTCGCCAACACCGCTGTCGAAGCCGATCAGCTCGTCGAGCACTACGGCGCCGACCCCTTCCGCGTCAGCACCGTCCCCCCGGGCGTGGACCTGGACGTGTTCAGCCCCGGCTCGCGGCGGGCGGCGCTGCGCAGCCTCGGGCTGGCCGAGGACACCGAGCTGCTGCTGTTCGTGGGCCGGGTGCAGCGCCTGAAGGCGCCCGACGTGCTGCTGCGCTCGGCGGCGGCGCTGCTGGAACGCGAACCCTCGCTGCGCGAGCGGCTGGTGGTGGCCGTCGTCGGCGGGCTGTCGGGCTCGGATCTGACGCAGCCGCGCCGCCTGGCCGAACTCGCGCGGTCGCTGGGGATCGCCGACATCGTGCGCTGGGAGCCGCCCCGCTCGCGCGCCGAACTCGTGACGTTCTACCGCGCGGCCACCGCCACCGTGGTGCCCTCCTACTCCGAGTCCTTCGGCCTGGTGGCCGTGGAGTCCGAGGCGTGCGGCACCCCCGTCGTCGCCGCGCGCGTGGGCGGGCTGCCCACCGCGGTGCGCGACAACGTCTCCGGCGTGCTCGTCGACGGCCACGACCCCGCCGACTACGCGCGGGTGCTGCACCGGCTGATCCGCGAACCGGCCCGGCGGGACGCCCTCGGCGCGGCCGGTGTCGCCCACGCGGCCGGATTGAGCTGGGACGCGACCGTCGACGGACTGCTGGACGTCTACCGTGGGACTCTGGTCGGCGAGCGGCTGCCGCTCGCCTCGGGCCAGTAGCCCGCGGGCCGGCCCGCCGCCCCCCTCCGGCGACCGGACGGCGGCGGGCGGGCGCGACCGAGCGGCATACAGGGAGGGAAGGTCACCCGCACATATGTCCACCGGAGCCAGAGCCGACGCCGTCGCCGCCGTGGAGACCGCGGTCGCGGAGGCGGGCCTCGACACCGAGCGCCCCGATCCCGAGTCCTTCGTCGTCGCGCTCCCCGGGCAGCGCAAGCTCAAGACGATGGTATGGCTGAGCGTGGGCGAGCACAGCCTGCTGGTGAAGACGTTCTTCTGCCGGCGCCCCGACGAGAACCACGCCGAGTTCTATCGGTGGCTGCTGCAGAAGAACGACGGCATGTTCGGGATGGCGTTCTCCGCCGACGAGGTGGGCGACGTCTACATCGTGGGCCGCCTGCCGCTGGCCGGTGTCACCCCCGAGGAGGTCGACCGGCTGCTGGGCTGCGTGCTGACCTACTCCGACGACAACTTCAACGCGGCGCTGGAGCGGGGCTTCGCCTCCTCGATCCGCAAGGAGTGGGAGTGGCGCTACCGCCGGGGCTACAGCATGCGCAACCTCCAGGCGTTCCGCCATCTGGTGGAGGAGGACGGCAGCGCCGCCGGCGCCTGACCCCGCGCCCCGAAACGGCGGACCGATTGGTCTGGACCACTGCCGAGCCCGCGGCGCACCCCCGAGGCGGAGTCGCTAGGCTGGCTGCCATGGCGACTCTGGTTCTACTGCGACACGGCGAAAGCGTCTGGAACGCCGAAGGGCTGTTCACCGGCTGGGTGGACGTGGACCTCTCGGCCACGGGCGAGGAGGAGGCGCGCAGGGGCGGCGAGCTGCTGCGCCAGGCCGACCTGCGCCCCGGCATCGTGCACACCTCGGTTCTCAAGCGCGCCGTCCGCACGGCCAACATCGCGCTGGACGAGGCCGACCTGACCTGGCTGCCCGTGCGGCGCTCCTGGCGGCTCAACGAGCGCCACTACGGCGCGCTGCAGGGCAAGAACAAGGCCCAGACCCGCGAGAAGTACGGCGAAGAGCAGTTCATGGTCTGGCGGCGCTCCTACGACACCCCGCCGCCGCCGATCGCCGACGACGACCCCTACTCGCAGGTGGGCGACCGACGCTACGGCCAGCTCCCGCCCGAGCTGATGCCGCGCACGGAGTGCCTGGCCGACGTCGTGGACCGGATGCTGCCCTACTGGTACGACACGATCGTCCCGGACCTGGCCGCCGACCGCACGGTGCTGATCGCCGCCCACGGGAACTCGCTGCGCGCCCTGGTCAAGCACCTGGACGACGTCGACGCCGAGACCATCGCCGGGCTGAACATCCCCACCGGAATCCCGCTGGTCTACGAGCTCAACGAGGACTTCACCCCGCGCAAGCACGGCGGCGAGTACCTCGACCCCGAGGCCGCCAAGGAGGCCATCGAGGCCGTGAAGAACCAGGGGAAGAAGTAGTCGGAGCCCGCCCGGCGGTCCCGGCTAGTACACCAGCGCCTGCGCCCCCTCCTGGAGGGTCTCCTCGACGAAGGCGGGGGCGCCGGCGATGCGGACCCCTTCGATCAGGTCGTCCTCGGCGAGTCCCCGCCGCGCGGCGCACTGGGTGCAGACCGTGACCCGGCCCGCGGCCAGGACGCCCTCCAGCAGGTCGGCCAGCGGCGCGGCATGGGGGAGGGCGAACGTCTCGGCGCGGCCGGGGACCGCGTACCAGGCGGCCTCGCCGGTCAGCCACAGCGAAACCTCGACGCCGCTCGCCGCCGCGGCCGCGGCAACGGTGAACGCCTGGTTGCAGCGCTCGGGGGCGTCCTCGCCGGCGGTGGCCTTGATCACCAGAGTGCGGTTCATGCGGCCAGGGTAGCGGCCGCCCGCCGCGTGCCGGCCGCCGCCGTCAGGCCGCCCCGGCCAGCATCAGCAGCAGCCCCGCGCACGCCGAGGCCACCGTCCCGCCGCTGAGCAGCAGCGCGTCTGCGCCGGCGGGCCGCTGGGGCTGCTCCCGGGCGGAGGGCTCGCGGCCGTGCTCGATGCGCAGCCGCCCGTCCGGCGGGGCCGTGACGACCGGGTGCCCGTCGCGCAGCTCCAGGTAGCCGTGCACGGTGATCGGGTCGCCCGGCCGGAGGATCCACTCGCGGTACTCGAACTCGATCGTCTCGCCGCGGAACAGGCCCGAGATGCGTCCCTTGACCCGCGGCAGCAGGTCGTCGGCGGGCGCGGGGACGCCGCGCTGGGGGCGGCCCACGACCCGCTGGAGGCACAGGTCGGCGCCGGAGAAGGCGGCGTCCTCGGGGTCGACCAGCACCGGCTGCCGGCCGCGGGCCGCGGACCGGGCGCCGCCCGCGATGCCGAAGACGTCGGCGGCCCCGTAGTCGGCGATGGAGTCGCAGGCGCGCACGCGCACCCGCTCTCCGGTGGCGGAGTCCTCGGTCAGCGACCAGTAGTGGCGCAGCACCTCGTGCCCGTGCCAGACGCAGTCCTTTCGCGCCAGGCGCGACTCGATGGCGCCCTGGGGGCCCGGCACCGCGACGCCGGTGAGCGCGACCTCGGTGCCGGCTCGGGCCGCCACAGCGCGCGGGTGCAGGTCGTCGGCGGCGCGCCGGTGCGCCCAGCGGCGCACGGCGCGGACGGCCAGGGGCGCGAGGATCGCCGCGCAGAGCAGGAGGGCCACCCCCAAGAACAGCATTCCAGGCCGCCTCTCGTCGCTTCACGGGTGATGTCGGCCGCGTGGGCTGCCGTCGCTTACGGCGCCGCGGCGCTGGCATCTTCTTTACCAGGTTCGGCGGGGAAGCCGGACATGGCCGATCGCCGCTGTGCGGCGGCCCGCATCCCCGCGTCCACGCGAACGAACACCGTAATACCCGACCAGAGAGGCCGGACCGTGAATACGAGCTGGATGCCGTGCCATGCGGAGCGAACACGCGGTGTCACCCGCTCCCTGCCCGGTGGTGCGCTCGGCGGCCCGGAAGCGGCTACGCTCGGAGACCATGCAGTCAGAGGTGCACCGCGATCTTGAGAAGCTGTCGTTCCTGATCGGCCGGTGGGAAGGGGTGGGCGTCGCCGGCTACGCCGACATGCCGGAGTTCCAGTTCGGCCAGGAAGTGGAGTTCAGCAACGACGGCGGGCCCTACCTGGGCTACCGCAGCCGGGTCTGGCGCCTGGCCTCCGACGGCTCGCTGGGCGAGCTGTGGACCTCCGAGGCCGGTTACTGGCGGTGCCGCCCGCAGGCCGCGGAGGAGCCCGCCGGCGAGGCGCCCTCGATCCACGTCGAGGCGCTGATCACCCATCCGGAGGGCTACAGCGAGATGTACCTCGGCACGATCTTCGCCAGCCGCGTGGAACTGACCACGGATGCGGTGCTGCGCACCGAGACGGGCGAGCAGGTGACGGCGGGCAAGCGGCTCTACGGCCTCTTCGGCGAACAGCGCGAGACCCTGGGCTATGCCTGGGACATGGCGGCGCGCGGCCACGACCTGCGGTCGTTCATGTCCGCGCAGCTGAAGCAGGTGGCGTAGGCCGGTTCGTGCATCGGGGCGGCGCGGCGCTGGCGGGGCCGCCAGGCCGGCAACCGCGACGGGCGCCGCGGGATCGGCGCCCGGGGAGGAACGCGGGACGCGAAGCGCCTCCGCCGGGTGGCGGTGCGGGGGCGACCGCCCGCGGGAGAAGGACAGATCCCCGGGGTGACCTCCGCCACTGAGGGCGGGATCGCGCCGGCTGGACAAGGTCCGGCGACCCGGGGATCCGGGTGTCCACGGTGGATTCGCTAGGGCGAACCGATACCTCGTGTCGCCCTAGCGGGCGGACACCTCGCAAGTCCCAAACGTCTTCACTGTTCGGACCACCTCCTTTCCTGCGTGCCTTCGACACTACGGCGCGGCTGAAGAACGGGGCAAATGTTTTTCCTGCGGTCCTACGGGGCGCTCACGTCCTGGTTGAGAAGCCGGACACCACAGCGGCTGCGGCAACGGGGCTGTGATGCGCGAAGCGCACCCATCGCCGCAGCCCCGATGGCGGCCGCCCCGGGCGGTACCCGGTGGGTGCCCGGAAAGCGGCACCCGCTGTTCTTGGACGCGGCGTAGACGCGCCGCCTTCCCTCCTCGCTTGGTCGCGCGGGCTTTTCCGCGTGTGTGCGGCCCGCGCCGGACGCCGCCGCACGGCGGGACGCCCGTGCGGCGCATACCATCGGAGGTATGACTTCGCCGCTGCTGACGCGTCCCGGTGCCGTCGCCGCCGCTCCCCCCGACTCCGATGTGGCCGCCCACTACGGCGAGCCGGTGCAGGAGGGGCGCGCGATGGACCGCAGCGCCGCCTGGATCGACCGCGGGAACCGGGGGGTCGTGCGGGTCGGCGGACCCGACCGGTTGAGCTGGCTGCACAGCCTCACCAGCCAGCACCTCGCCGACGCCGCCCCCGGCACCGCGGCAGAGGCGCTGGTGCTCGACACCAACGGCCACATCCGCTTCCACCTCTCCCTGGTCGAGGACGGCACCGCCGTGTGGATGCACACCGAGCCGGGCGCCGGGGCCGACCTCGCCGCCTTCCTGGACTCGATGCGGTTCATGCTGCGGGTGGAGGTCGAGGACCTCAGCGACGCGCGGGCAGTGCTGACCCTCGCGGGCCCCGACCGCGAGGCCGCGCTGGCGCTCGTGCCCGACCTCGGCGCGGACGTCCCCCTGCGGCGCACCGACTCCGGCGTCGACCTGTTCCTGCCAGCGGAGTCCGTGAGCCCGGTGGCGGCCGCGCTGGCCGACGCCGGCATCCGCCCGGCGGGCATGTGGGCGCACGAGGCCGCGCGCATCGCCGACCACCGCCCTCGCCTGGGGCTGGACACCGACCACCGCGCCATCCCGCACGAAATGGGCTGGGTGGGGCCGGCCGTCCACCTGGACAAGGGCTGCTACCCCGGTCAGGAGACCGTCGCGCGCGTGCACAACCTGGGCCGTCCGCCGCGCCGCCTGGTGCTGCTGCACCTCGACGGCACCGCCGAGCGCCTGCCTGAGCGGGGTGCGGCGATCGAGCTTGAGGGCCGGTCGGTGGGCGCGGTGGGATCCTCGGCCCGCCATCACGAACTCGGCCCCATCGCCCTGGGCCTGGTGAAGCGGACGGTCCCCACCGACGCGCAGTTCAGCGTCGACGGCATCGCCGCCGGCCAGGAGGTCGTCGTGCCGCCCGACACCGGGGCCAACGCCGACATCCGGCTGCGCCGCCGCCCGGCCTGACGGGCACCGGGCGCCGATGGGAGCCTGGTCACGTGTCCCCCGGGCCGGCCGCGGGTAGCCGCGTCGGGGAAGGCGCGACCGCGAAGCGGCGGAGGTGATCGAATCGCGGCGGATCCATTAGTCTGCTGCTGCGGATCCCACGGCCGGGTTCAGGCAGGCCGAGGACGAACGCGGCCGCGCCGCGGGACCGGACCGGACGCCGCGGGCGCGGCTCCGGCGCCCGGCGCCTCGGCCCGCCGGTGATCCGGTCACTCCCTCACCACCGACGCGTATCGGAACCCCATGGACGACTTGGCACCCACCCTCCAACTGCTCGCGCTGATTCTGGTCGGTATCAGCGGCTACCTGTGGCTGCGCGCGATGAAGGCCCGACGGCACCGGCTCCGGCTGCAGACGACCCCCAACTACACCCTGGGGCTGCTGAACGAGGCCGCCGAACTGCCGGCCAAGGCGGAGGTCCTGGCCGAGGCCGGGCCCGGCCCGGAGGGACCGCTGGTCTCGCCGTACTCGCAGACGGAGTGCGTGTGGTTCCGGGTCGAGGTGGAGCACCACCACTACGAGGAGGAGACCGGCGACCGGTTGGAGGTGACTCCGGTCTTCGACCTGCACTCCCACGAGCCCTTCACGCTCACCGACGTCACCGGTTCGGCCCAGTGCCGCCCGCACTGGATCGAGGTGGAGCACGCCGACCTCGTGCACGACCGCTTCGACGAGGGCGCGATTCCGCCCACCGACGCGCTGTCCCCGCCGCACCTGGACCCGGCGGAGCGGGGCGTGCAGGCGGCCAGCACCAAGGTGGCCGGTCCGGCCGCGCTCACACCCGGCTGCACGTTCCGCGAATGGGTGATCCGCCCGGGTGAGCGCATCTTCGTCCGCGCGTTCCCGCACCGCAAGGACGGCACCGTCGTCCTGATGGGCGGCGAGGACGAGCCGATGACGATCTCCACCCACAGCGAGCAGGAGCTCATCCGCGAGGACCGCAGCAAGGAGGTCCTCGGCTACACCGCCCTGCCGGTGGCCCTCGTCCTGCTGGCCTTCGCCCTGCTGCTGGGTTAGGCCGGTTCCGGCAGACCCGGCCGCATCGGCCTGAGCGGTCGGCGCGGCCGCCGGTCCGGCGCGGCCGCGCCGACCGTGCTACAGCGCCGCGGCCAGGCGCTCCTCGTGGAGGGCTTCGCCCCAGGACGGGGGCAGGGGGGCGAGGTCGCCCACCCGCATACGCAGGAGCAGGTCGGCGAGCTGCGGGTTGCGCGGCAGCGCGGGGCCGTGGAGGTAGGTGCCCAGGACCTGGCCCTGGTAGGCGCCCTCGGTGCGGCCGTCGTTGCCGATGCCGGTCAGCGTGCGCGACAGCGGGGTGGCGCCGGGGCCCAGAGTGGTGCGGCCCTGGTGGTTCTCGAAGCCGGTGATGCGGCCGCCGCCCAGCTCGGGGGCGACCTCGGCGACGATCTCGCCGACCGCGCGGGTCTCGCCGCGCCCGCTGCGGACGTCGAGGATCCCCACGCCGGGCAGCGGGTTGTCGTCGTCGTCACCGTAGGTCTCGCCGATGATCTGGTAGCCGGCGCAGACGGCCAGCACCGCGGCACCTCGATCGGCGGCGCGCTTGAGGCCGCCGTCGGCGCGCAGCCGGTTGGCCGCGAGGATCTGGGGGCGGTCCTCACCGCCGCCGAGCAGGTAGACGTCGCCCTCGGCGGGCACGGGGTCGCTGGAGTGCACGTGCACGATCTCGGTCCTGATACCGCGCTGCTCGGCGCGGCGGCGCAGGATCAGCGCGTTGCCCTGGTCGCCGTAGGTGCTGAGCAGGTCGGGGTAGATCCACACGATGCGCAGAACGCTGCTGGTGTCGCTCATCAGATGCCCTTCTGGCCCCTACTGGACGCGGCCGTAGTCGGCACGGATCTGCTGGAAGGCGGTGTAGTTGGCGATGACGTCGATCTTGGTGGCGTCAGGGCTCTCGGCCTTGACCTTGGCGACGACGTCGCTGACGCGGTCGGCGAGCTCGAAGGGGACGTCGTCGGTCTCCAGCCGCAGCGCCAGGTCGGTGCGCCGCTCACCCATGACGAACACCCGCCGACCGCGCAGCACCGTGTAGTCGACGTCCCACAGCCAGGAGGTGTCCTTGCCGTCGGGGATCTGGGCGTTGACCGAGAGGATCACCGGCACGCGCGGCGGGTCGAGCACCGCGAAGGACTCCAGCCAGCCCGCGGGGTTCTTGGCCAGCAGCAGCCGCACCTCGACGCCGTCGGTGACGACCGAGGTGTAGCGGCCGGCGACCGAGCGGATCTCCTGCAGGCGCGGCAGGGACTGCGCGGGCTGGATGCCGTAGGCCGCGGCGGTGGCCATCGCGATCGCGGCGTTGGCGCGGTTGGCGTCGCCGGGCAGGTTCAGCCGCAGCGGCCAGCGCTGCTCGGCGGGGTCCACGACGCTGTCGGCGTCGTTGTCGACCGACCAGGTGGCCTCGGGGCGGCGCATGCCGCACTCCGGGCACTCCCAGTGCGGGTCGGGGTCGCGCTTGAGGTGGCCGCCGCACTCCGGGCAGCACCAGGAGTCCTCCTTCCAGCGCTGCCCCGCCGAGACCCAGGTGGCGTAGTGGGCGCCCATGCCCGCCCAGGCGACGAGCGGGTCGTCGGCGTTGGCGACGACGTGGGCCTGGCTGCGGCCCAGGGCCTCGCGCCACTTCTTGGCCAGCAGGTTGATCTCCGAGGCGCGGTCCATCTGGTCGCGGCTGAGGTTCATCAGCACGACCACGGCCGCCTTCGTGGCCTCCAGCACCTGGGGCAGGTACTTCTCGTCGACCTCCAGCACGGCCTCGCGGGCATCGGGGCTGTTGGCCAGCGCGGTGATGTGGCCCGTGGGCATGTTGGCGCCGTGCTCGTTGGTGGCGACGGGGCCGAGTTCCCGCAGCGCCGACGCGATCAGCCGCGTCGTCGTGGTCTTGCCGTTGGTCGCGCTGACCAGCGCCAGACGGCGGCCGCGCGACAGCTGGGCCAGCAGGTCGGGCTCGACCTTGAGCGCGATCTTGCCGCCGATGACGGAGCCGTCGCCGCGCCCGGTGGCCCGGGAAAGCGAGGCCGCGCCCTTGCCCAAGACCGCGGCCAGTTGGGCACGCAAGGGAAGTTCGCTCATGATCCCCACAACGTTCGTGAATGGAAGAGTGCGGTGCGCCTGGGCGCCAGGCGGTCTTCCAAGCCTATTGCCCTGCCCGGACCGGACCGGCCTGCGAGCGCCGGGCGTCACCGCGCCGGCGGGCGGATTCAGACCGTGCGCCAGTCCAGCCGCTCAGGCGGCGGGCCGAGGTTGGGCGGCGGGTCTCCGGCGGAGCCGGAGGTATCGGCGGTGCCGCCGGCGGCCGGCTCCGCGGCCAGAGGGGTCTCGGGGGCCTCCTCGACGGTGCCGAGGGTGGCGGTGGGCAGGGCCAGGATTCCGGGGTTGGCGTCGGCGAGCACAGGGCCCTCGGCGCCGGGCATCAGCAGCGCGGTCGGGGGCAGGGTGCGCAGACCGTGCACGTCCACACGGAGGTCGCCGAGGGCGTCGCCGACGCCGCTCTTCTCGCGCGGCTCCTCGCCCCCGATACCGGCGGCCTGAGCAGTCGTGCGCCCCCAGGTCGTCGCCGAGCGGATGTGGCGGGCCAGGTCGAGCGGCGCCAGCGAGGCCGCCGCGTTGCGCATGGACACCGGCGCGGTGACGTCCTCGGCGCTGTCGCCGACATAGCCGTCGGCGACCGAGTCGAGCAGCGCCTCGCCGATGACCTCGGTCAACCGGTGCATCCGCACGGCGGGCGCCTGCCGCACGCTTTCGGCCCCGGCCGCCTGCGCGCCGCCGAGCCCGAGCAGCACCGGCAGCACGCGCGCCGCGGCGGCGGCGGTGGGCTGGCGCATGACGACCGGGAAGCGCCCCCCGCCCCGCAGCCAGCTTTCGGCGTCCTCGGCGATCTCGCGGAACAGCAGCACCAGCCCTGCCCCCGCGCCGGACGCGGTCTCGCCGAGGCGCTCCAGCTCATGCGCGGGCACGGAGTCGGCTCCGGCGACCACGACCGTGTGCTGCCAGGCGCGGCCGGGCGCCGCCGACCGGGTGGCGCGCAGCTCCAGCAGCTCGCTCAGCGCCGCCAGGGTGTAGGTGCCGTAGGCCCGGGCGGAGACCTCGCCGAGCGTCCGGTCGATGGCGATGACCTTGACCTGGGCGTAGGGCTCCTCGGCCGCGCGGCGGCCGACACCCTCGAAGGGGGCCAGGTGCTGCTCCAGCTCCCAGGCGCGTTCGCGCACGGCCCGGTCGCCGCCGCAGCGGGCGCGCAGTTCGGCGCGCTGCTGGGGCGGGACCGGCTTCAGCGCTGGGTCGGTGTCGCCGCCGGGGTCGTCGGCGGGGGTGCTCAGCGCCCGCAGGCCGCCGAGGAGCGTGGCGATGTCGGCCTGGGGCCCCAGCACCTCGAAGATCCGCAGCAGCAGGGTCTCGTCGGCGTCGATGTCGGCCTTGGCGTCGGAGGCGCAGGCGAGCGAGGCCAGGATGCGGGCGCGCTGCCCGGCCCCCAGGTTGGTGCCCAGGTTCATCCGCGGCAGGTCGGCCGGCAGCACCCAGACCCGCGGGACCACGGCCGAGCGCCGGACCAGCGAGCACAGTTCGGCGGCGGTGCCGCGGCCGGAGAGGTCGACGACGGTGAGGTCGCCGCCGACGCGCAGCAGCGAGGCGCCCACGGTGGTCAGCAGCGCCGACCAGCCCGCGTGGTCGCCGCCGGCCACCACGACCGCCTCCGCGCCCTCGGGCGGGCGGACGCCGTACCAGCGGGGCTGGGACTCGTAGACCCGCTTGCGGGTCTGCCAGCGGGCGTAGGCGCGGGCGTGCTCCTCCTGGCGCTCGCGCAGCTCGCGCTCGCGCTCGGCGCGTTCGGCCTCCAGCCGGCGCTCCTCGGCGCGCATCCGCTCCCGCATGACCCGGCGGCCCTGCAGCAGCGCCACCGCGATCGGCAGGGCCACGGCCGCGCACGCCAGGAAGGCGCCGAGGACGAAGAGGCCCGGCAGCACGCGCAGCGGCCACAGCGGCAGGCACAGCACGACGACGGCCGCGAGGACCGCCAGCGCCGCGTAGAGCGGGCGGTTGGTGCGGGCCTCGTCCGTGCGCAGGGCGGCGACCCATTCGGGGCTCAGGCCGATCCGGTCGCCGGGCGCGGGGCGCTGCGGCGGCGGGCCGGGCTCGGGCGCCAGCACCTCGTAGCGCCAGCCCAGGTAGGTCGGAGTCGGATGGGCTCCCGATGCGGGACCGGCCACCTCGAAGCACCTCCTGCCCGGCGTCGGGGGGCCGGGTCGGCATCGCGGGGTATGCGGAGATCGTGCGGAGACTACCGCAGTTTCCGCCCAAGGACTCTGGAATGTCACGACCCGGCCGCAAATCGCACCCGACCGGCACGGAGCAGGGCGCGGCGGCCGGGGCCCGGACACGACGGACGCCGGTGCCGGCGGGTTTCCCCGCCCGCACCGGCGTCCGCGTACGCTATCCGGCCGCTACGGCGGTCAGGCGTCGACTTGGAGGTCGATCACCTTGCCGGTCTCGGCGCTGATCTCGTATTCGGCGGTGAAGCCCTTGGAGGCCAGCACCCGCACCTTCCACGTGCCGTCGGCCGCGAAGAAGCGGAACGTGCCCTCGTCTCCGGTGGCCACCTCGCCGACGAAGTCGTCGGCGCTGTTCAGCAGGCGCGCGTAGGCGCCGCTGAGCGGCTCGCCGCCACGCCGCACGACCCCCTGGATCACCGCCTGGTCGCCGGCGTCGACGTCGGCCAGGGCGACGCCGCCCACCGGCGCGCCGCATCCGTTGTCGCTCACTGCGTGTCCTCCTCGCTCAGTGCCCTGCGCGGCCGCACGGCGGTCCGTGCGGCCCTTGGGCGGGTGCTACTTGGCCTCGCCCAGCTCCACGGGCACGCCCACCAGCGAGCCGTACTCGGTCCAGGAGCCGTCGTAGTTCTTCACGTTGTCGAGTCCGAGCAGCTCGTGCAGCGCGAACCAGGTGTGCGACGAGCGCTCGCCGATGCGGCAGTAGGCGATGATGTCCTTGTTCAGGTCGACGCCGGCCTCGGTGTAGAGCTTGCGCAGCTCCTCGTCGCTCTTGAACGTGCCGTCGTCGTTGGCGGTCTTGGACCAGGGGATGTTGCGCGCGGTGGGGATGTGGCCGGGCCGCTGCGCGGTCTCCTGGGGCAGGTGCGCCGGGGCCAGCAGCTTGCCCACGAACTCGTCGGGCGAGCGCACGTCGACCAGGTCCTTGGTACCGATGGCCTGGACGACCTCGTCGCGGAACGCGCGGATCGAGGTGTCCTGCTCCTTGGCGGTGTAGGCGGTCTTCGGCCGCTCGGGGACCTCCTCGACCAGCTCGCGGGAGTCCAGCTCCCACTTCTTGCGGCCGCCGTCGAGCAGTTTGACGCTCTGGTGGCCGTAGAGGCGGAAGTACCAGTAGGCGTAGGCCGCGAACCAGTTGTTGTTGCCGCCGTAGAGCACCACGGTGTCGTCGTTGGAGATGCCCTTCTCCGAGAGGAGCTTCTCGAAGCCGGTGCGGTCGACGAAGTCGCGGCGGACGGGGTCCTGCAGCTCGGTCCGCCAGTCGATCTTCACGGCGTTGCGGATGTGGCCCTTGTCGTAGGCCGACGTGTCCTCGTCCACTTCGACGAGGACGACGTTCGGGTCGTCGAGGTGAGCCTCCACCCAGTCGGCGTCCACGAGGACGTCGGAGCGGCTCATGGGGAACCTCCTAGAATCTCAGGGTTGATCGGAATTCCGTGCGTTCGGCCGCGCAGGCGGTCGGTGCGGTGCCCGACGCCTGTCACGGGGTGCGGCCCACCGGGGTCAGCCGGCGCATCAGCAGGTACATCTCGCAGCCCAGGCACAGACCGAAGGCGGCGTTGAGGAAGGCGGCCAGTAGCGCGAAAGCGGTGGCGGTGATTCCCAGCCAGGTGCCTACCGCGAGATAACCGAGCAGACCGATCAGAGCGAACACCAGCCCGACCGCCTGGGCGAAGCGCGGCGGTGCGGGATCCTCGGTCTCCGCAGGCGGACCCAGCCGGGGCCGGATCAACCAGGCGTAGAGCAGGCCGTAGGGCGAGCGCCGCACCCCCGCCGCGACGGCGGCGGCGAACACCAGCGCCTGCACGGCGAGCAGCCACGCGCTGCCGGTGATCAGCACGAGCGCGAGTACGGCGGTCGTGACGGCGGCGGCGAAGCGCTGACCTCGCGGGTCGACCTGCATCGTGGACTTCCCACCCGGGTGAGTGCTGCTTGCGGAGTCGAGGGGCGGCCGGCGATCGGGCGTGCGCGGCCGACTGGCGGGCCGGGATCAGCCCTCGGGGCGATCGGCTCTAGCTGACAGCACGACAGAGCGCGGTGGCGACGTGGCAGAAGTCCACGGCGCGGCGCTTGGTCAGGAACGGCTCTGTCGGAGCACCCACATCTTCGATGGTACGGCGTGGCCGGACCGATGTCACGGGTGGGTCCACTCACAGGGCCCGCCCGGCCTGCGCGTCCGCGACGGAGAGGCCGGCGGGTGGCGGGCGGCCGGCCTTTGGGTTGGCTTTTCCGGGGGGGATCGGCCTGGGTTCGGTGGGATCGGTGGGTTCGGCCTCGGCTCGGGGGTTCGGCCTCGGCTCGGGGGGTCGGCCTCGGTCGGCACGTCTCGCGAATCGGTCCGGGTACCCACCGGTGGCGGTGAGCGACGGGGGCGGCGACGGCGGCGGGTGGCCGGGGTGGGTGATCACCGGTTGCTGAGAGCGGATGGCGCGTCGCCCGACGGGGGCGGCGACCACAGCGCAGGGCTCAGGCCCCGGGGATCGGTCCTGGTGGGCGCCGGTGGCGGTGGGCGACGGGGGCGGCGACGGCGGCGGGGTTGGGCCCGCGCGAATCGGCCCCGGTGCCCGCCGCTGACGGGAAGCAACGGGGGCAGCGACGACCGCGGAGGGCTCAGCCCGCACGGATCGGTGCGGGTGCCCGCCGGTGGCGGTGAGCGACGGAGGCGGCGACGGCGGCGGGTGGCCGGGGTGGGTGATCACCGGTTGCTGAGAGCGGATGGCGCGTCGCCCGACGGGGGCGGCGACCACAGCGTAGGGCTCATCAGGCCCCGGGGATCGGTCCCGGTGGGCGCCGGTGGCGGTGGGCGACGAGGGCGGGCGCGCCGGGGCGTGTTCCGGTGGGCCTCGCCGCCTGCGCACCCCCACCCGAAACCCCGAATGCCCGGTTTAATTCAACGCGCTCTGGCCCCGGTCGCACCGAGCGCGGCCCCACGGACACCGGCGACGCGGGAACCGGTCACGGAACCCGACATTCGGCACCTTCGGGGCGGCGGTGGGGCGACGAGGCGCGCCCCGCGACCACCCGGGCGGCCTCCGGCCGCGCGGAGGGCCGTCCGCGACGTCGACTCCTCCCGCGATGTCCGGTATGCGGGGGCGCCAGGGCGGCCCGCACGACCCGGATCGGCGATGATCATGGCATTTGGACCGGGGATCCGCACCCGAAGCGATCCAAACGCGCACCTCGCGGCACCCCGGCCGCCTCCACCCCCGCCGCATCCGGGAATTCCGGGCAAACCACCCCGGTATCCTTCCGCATCCCGGAAGACCCGGCGCTCCGGTGCGCCGCACACACCCACCGCGCACCATCGGCGGGCATCGTCGACCCAACGCGAGGCGAAATGCCGAAACGCCCCCGCCCAGATCGTGTGTCAGAACGGCGGGGGCGCCGCCTTCCAGGAACCCACCGGGCACCACCCGCGGCGGCCACCACCGAGGCTGCGGCAATGGGTGCGCCCCGCGAAGCGCGATCACAGCTTGCCGCCGAGCGCACGCGGTTCTTCCCAGGTGGAGCCGTACCACCGGTGGCGGACCTCCGGCACAAAAGTGCACCGTGCGCTCGGCGGCAAGCTGGCGCACAGCGCTTCGCGCATCACAGCCCCATTGCCGCAACCTCCTGTGGTGACCGACTCCTTGAACACGACGTAGGCGGCTCCCACTACCGCCCTCGCCGCCCCCGTCGGGCGGCCCGCCGTCCGCCGCCGGCAACCGGTCACCGCCCAGCCCAGGCCCCGTCGGCCATCGCCGCTCTCGTCGCATGCCCAACCGGCGGGCACCCGGACCGGTGGGCACGGGCGAAGCCACCCGCCGACCTCGCTGCCTCGTCGCATGGGCCACCGGCGGGCACCCGAACCGCTCCGCGCGGGCCAAGCCCACCGCCGACCTCGCCGCCCCCGTCGGGCGACCCGCCATCCGCCGCCAGTCACCGGTGACCGCCCAGCCCGGCCATCCGCCGCCAGTCACCGGTGACCGCCCAGCCCGGCCATCCGCCGCCCTCGCCGCCCCCGTCGCACGCCCAACCGGCGAGCACCCGAACCGCTCCGCGCGGGCCCAACCCCGCGCCGACCTCGCGGCCCCCGTCGGGTGCCCAACCGGCGAGCACCCGAACCGATCCC
>NZ_VTZW01000011.1 GCF_009728995.1 Streptomonospora sp. PA3
AGGTGCGAAAGCAGGGACTAGTGATCCGGCGCCGGCGTGTGGAAGCGGCGTCGCTCAACGGCTAAAAGGTACCCCGGGGATAACAGGCTGATCTTCCCCAAGAGTCCGTATCGACGGGATGGTTTGGCACCTCGATGTCGGCTCGTCGCATCCTGGGGCTGGAGTTGGTCCCAAGGGTTGGGCTGTTCGCCCATTAAAGCGGCACGCGAGCTGGGTTTAGAACGTCGTGAGACAGTTCGGTCCCTATCCGCTGCGCGCGTTGGAGACTTGTGGAGGGCTGTCCCTAGTACGAGAGGACCGGGACGGACGAACCGCTGGTGTGCCAGTTGTTCCGCCAGGGGCATGGCTGGTTGGCTACGTTCGGGAGAGATAACCGCTGAAAGCATCTAAGTGGGAAGCTTGCTTCGAGATGAGGTCTCCTGCCCTGTGGTGGGGGTAAGGCTGCCAGGTGATGACTGGGTTGATAGGCCGGGTGTGGAAGCCTTGTGAGGGGTGGAGCTGACCGGTACTAATAGGCCGAGGGCTTGTCCGCCACGGATGCTGGGTGTTCGCGCACACGTGTCGACCGGTTGCCCGGGTTTTTCCTGGGTGGCTGGTTGTGTCCACAGGTTTTTCCGCCTGCGGGGCCTTTCGGGGTTTGGTGGGCGGTGTGAGTTTGCGGTGGTGATAGCGGGAGGGTGACACCCGGTCCCATTCCGAACCCGGTCGTTAAGTCTCTTTGCGCCGATGGTACTGCCTCCATGGTGGGGGTGGGAGAGTAGGTTGCCGCCGCAATTTTCTTTGTGGGGGTGGGTCCGTTTCGGCGGGCCCGCCCCCTTTTTTATGCCCGAAAACGGCCGACCGCGGTACGCCCCCGCGCCCGTCCGCCATCCTTCACACCGCCGGCGGTATACGCTCCGCCATCAACTTCTGAAAGTGCGGACAGGTGACGATGTCGTCGGCCGTACACTCCAGCGCGCACTCCAATAGGTGCTTCGCCGCCTGTGCCTGGGCGATGCTCGCCTCCAGCTCCGCGATCCTGTCCCGCATCAGGGCCGTACGCGAGGACCGGTCCGGTGCGTTCAGCAGAGCGCGGATCTGATCGAGTCCCAGGCCCGCCTCCTTGCAGCGCAGGATGGTCGCGACCCGCGTCAGGTCGTCCTCGGTGTAGCGCCGCTGCCCGTTCGGCGTGCGCAGCGGAGCGAGGACGGCCATGCTCTCCCAATGACGCAACACATGGGTGGCCAGACCGAACCGCTCGGCCAGTTCCCCGATGGTCATGCCGGCCTCCGCCGTTCCGGCCACAGCGCCTCCCGAGCCTTTCGACGCGTACGGACTTGACTTCATGTCGACATTAACTCCGAGGCTTGCGTTGCGAACAACCCATCTGCGCCCGGCACCTTCCGAGCGCCGTGCGCCGAGGAGACGGAGTCGACATGACCACCGAGAACACGAGCACCGCCGGCCCCGTTACCGGGCCACCGGAAGCGGCCGAAGCGGCGGAGGCGCCCGGCCCCGGCGTCCCCGACCTCTTGGCCGTGCTGGACGCGGTCGACAACTTGCCCGAGTCCGTCGAGATGCGGCGCCGCACCTACGGCCTCCTCGGGCTCGGCGCGGGCATGTCCGTCGTGGACGTCGGCTGCGGAGCAGGCAGAGCGGCCGGAGAGATGGCATCCCTCGTCGCCGAGCGCGGCTCGGTCCTGGGGGTGGACCTGAACGAGGACATGGTCGCCGCGGCGCGAGCCCGGTGGCCCGAAGCCGACTTCCGCGTCGGCGACGCGAGGGCGCTTCCGCTGGAGGGCTCATCTCTGGACGCCTACCGTGCGGAGAAGGTCCTCCACGATCTCCCCGACCCGGCGGCGGCGCTCGCAGAGGCGTACCGCGTCCTCGCTCCGGGCGGCCGTATCGTGCTGCTCGGTCAGGACTGGGACGGCTGGGTCGTCGACTCCGCGAACCGGGACCTGACGCTGCGCATCCTGCGTTCTTGGTCCGACACGATCCCCTCCCCCGACAGCGCACGCGGCTTTCGGCGGCTGCTGCGGGAAGCCGGATTCGCCGACGTGGCGAGCGAGGCCCGCTGCGTCCAGTTCACCGATCGGGCCTTCATGCCGGCCGTCGTCGGCGCCGCCGGAGCGGCCGAGGCGTCGGGGGCCGCAGACCCGGACGACGTCCGGATGTGGCTGACCGAGCAGCAGGAGCGGATGGATTCGGGCGGTTTCCTCGCCCTGGCGCCGTTCGTCGTCGCGTCGGCGCGCAAGCCCTGATCGACGCTTCCCCCTCGCCGCGGCCCGCCCGGTCCGGGTGCTCCCCGCGGCTTCGGTTTCCCCGGCACGGCTCGGGTAGCGGGTGCGGGCGAGGGGGACACCGGAGTCCTCGGCGCAGCAGCGAGTACGGACAGGTGCACACCATGGCGCGCACGCGAGTCCCGACCGGGGAGCGAAGGGCCGGGCACGGGCGGAACCTGACCGCCGGTGTCCTGTTGGGACTGGGCACCGTGGCCTTCATCGACGAGGCCGTGTTCCACCAGCTCCTGCACTGGCACCATTTCTACGATCGGGCCTCCACCGAGGTCGGGCTCGTCTCCGACGGCCTGTTCCACGCCTTCAGCTGGTTCGCCACCGTCGCCGCGCTGTTCATGGCGGCCGGGCTCCACCGGGAGCGGGCTCTGTGGCCGGCGGCGTTCGCGGCGGGCTGGCTCACGGGCGCGGGGTTCTTCCAGCTCTACGACGGGATCGTGCAGCACAAGCTGTTGCGGCTGCACCAGATCCGCTACGACGTCGAGATCCTCCCCTACGACGTGGTCTGGAACGTCATCGCGGCCGTGCTGCTGGTGGCCGGAATCGCCCTGTGGGCGGCGACCCGGCGCAGGGCTGCGCGCACGTCGGACGCCTCCGCCGCGACGTGAGGGAGTAGCCGCCGCCGTGGACGCCGCCCCGCAGGCCGCCACCGCGGGCGTCCTCGCCCTGAGCACGGGCGAGTGGGCGCTTGTCGTCGCCCTGCTCGCCGCGGTCTGCGCTTACGCGGCCGCCGCTGTGCATCTGCGCCGAGGAGGCACCGCAGCGCCCTGGCCCCGGCGCCGAACGGCGCTGTGGACGTGCGGATGGCTGTGCGCCGGCGCGGCGCTCGCCGGCCCGCTCGCCGACCGCGCCCACCACGACTTCGCCTGGCACATGGCCGGTCACGTGCTGCTGGGCATGCTCGCGCCCCTGCTGCTCGTCCTCGCCGCACCGGTCACCCTGATGCTGCGCACCCTGCCGGTGCGCTGGGCGCGCCCCCTCGGCCGGGTCCTGGCGTCGGCGCCGATGGGCGTGCTGACCCATCCGGTCACGGCCGCCGTCCTCGACATCGGCGGCCTGTGGGTGCTCTACCGCACCGGCCTGTATGCGGCCATGCAGGCCGATGCGCTGCTGCACGCCGCGGTCCACGCGCACGTCCTGGCGGCCGGGTACCTGTTCGCCTTCGCGGTTCTCGGCGGTCCCGACCCGGCCCCGCACCGCTGCGCGCCGGCCCTGCGGGCCGCGGTCCTCGTCGCCGCCCTGGCCGGCCACAACGTCCTCGCCAAGACCCTCTACACCGCGCCGCCCGAAGGCGTGAGCAGCGCACAGGCCCACACGGGAAGCCAGCTCATGTACTACGCCGGCGCCCCGGTGGAGATCGCGTTGATAGCCCTGCTGTGCGCGTCGTGGCCCGCGCTCGGGGCCGGCCGTACCCCGCTCGTGCGCGCCGCGGGGAGGTGAGCGGGGCGAACCTACCGCCTCTCGGCCGCGTGCTGGGCGCGGACGAGCAGCCGCATCAGGCGGTGCAGCTCGCGCACGTCCCGGTCGGGCCAGTCGGCGGTGAGGTCGGCGAAAACCGACTCCTGCCAGGCGTGGGCGGTCCGCAGCAGCTCACGGCCCTCCTCTGTGACCACCAGGACGCGGCGGCGGGCGTCCGCGGGCGAGTCCTCCTTGCGTAGGAAGCCGCGGTCGGCGGCCTGGGCGATCAGGCGGCTGGCGCCCGACTGGTCGATGCCGAGTTCGTCGGCGACCTCGTTGACGCTCGCCCCGTGTGCTCCCTGGCGATCCCGTACCGCCTCCGTCACCCAGACGTCGCGCGCGTTGTCCCGGTCGACGCCGAGCCCGCTGGGACTGAGCCATCTGCGCGACCAGTGCCGGACGAAGCGGAAGAGTGTCGGCCCGGGCCCGTCGCCCTCCGGCGAGGGCGCCCCGTCGTTCAGCGAACCGACTGGGATGTTCATGCTTCGATCTTATATGCGTTTCGCATAGAATTTGTATGCGAAACGCATGGGAAAGGAGTCAGCGTGAGCGATGACCGGGCAGCCGTCCGCGCGTGGCACCGCGCGGTGAACGATCGCGACCTCGACGCGGCAGGGCGAATCGCCGCTCCCGGCATCAGAGTGGGCGGCCCCAAGGGCCGAGCCGAGGGAGTCGACGTCTTCCTCGACTGGATCGCACACGCGGGGATCCGCCTGGAGCCGGTCGCCTGGCACCCTGTGGGGCCCGGCAGGGTCGTCGTGGAACAGGACGCGCGGTGGCCCGATCGCCCCGATGCCGACACCGGCGGTCAGCCGGTGCGCACGGCGACGCTGTTCACGGTCGACGGGGGCCGCGTCGTGGAGGCGCTGCGCTTCGACGACGGGGTGGGCGCTGCTCTGCGGGCCGCGTGGGAGGGCGGCGGCTGAATGGCGCCGCAGCCCCGGCCCGCAGCGCCCATGCCGTACCCGGGCGGCGCGGGCATCGGGGACCGGAGGCGTCAGGCGGCCGGGTCGTCGAGGTCGCCGTTGCGGTCGGCGGCCTCCACCTCCTCGCGGGTGACTCCGAGCAGGTAGACGATGGTGTCGAGGTAGGGGACGCTGACCGAGGTGTCGGCCTGCTCGCGCACCACCGGCTTGGCGTTGAACGCAACGCCCAGTCCGGCCGTCTGCAGCATGTCGAGGTCGTTGGCGCCGTCGCCGATGGCCACGGTCTGGCTCAGCGGGACACCGGCCTCGCCGGCGAAGCGGCGCAGCGCCTCGGCCTTGCCCTTGCGGTCGACGATGGGCCCCACCAGTTCTCCGGTGAGCTTGCCGTCGACGATCTCCAGGGTGTTGGCCATCGAGTAGTCGAGGTCCAACCGCTCCACCAGGGCGTCGGTGACCTGCGAGAAGCCCCCGCTGACGATCGCGCACTCATAGCCCAGCCGCTTGAGGGTGCGCACCAGCGTGCGCGCGCCCGGGGCCAGGACCAGCTGGTCGCGCACCGCGTCCACCGCCGAGGCGTCCAGGCCCTTGAGCAGGGCGACGCGGCGGCGCAGCGAGTCCTCGAAGTCCAGTTCGCCGCGCATGGCCTCCTCGGTCACGCGGGCGACCTCCTCGGCGCACCCGGCGTGCTCGGCGAGGAGCTCGATCACTTCGCCCTGGATCAGCGTGGAGTCGACGTCCATCACGATCAGGTGCTTGGCGCGGCGGTGCAGGCCGCTGGGCTGCAGCGCGACGTCGATCGTCTGGGTGGCGGCCTCCATGGACAGATCGCCGCGCAGGCGCTCAGGGTCGGCGCCGGAGATGTCCAGCTCTATGGAGGTGACGGGGTAGCTGGCGAGCCGCTCGATGCGTTCGATGTTGGCTCCGGCGCGGGCGACGCAGGAGGCGATCGCACCGAGGGCGCCGGGGCGCAGCGGGTCGGCCAGGACGGTGACGTGCAGCTGCTCGGCGGAGGCCGCGCCCACGCGTCCGTTGCCGGTGGAGAACTCGACGTCCATGTCGAGGTCGATGCAGGCCTTGTCGACGGAGCTGCGGATCTCGGTGAAGACGCGGTCGTGGCTGACACCGGGGGCGACCCCGTCGTCGACGGCGACGAGCGCGCTCAGGACGAGGCGCCCGCCCACGACGACCTGTTCGAGGTCGACGAGGATCACGGGATACACGGACAGGGTGCTGAGCAACCGCGCGCTGACGCCCGGGCGGTCGCGGCCGGTCACCGTTACCAGGAGCGTGGTGTGATCATTCATGGCGCTCACCACGGTACTCGGCCGACTTTTCGGGCGGATGGGCAGGGCCGCGCCTGGGCGGCGGGGGTTCACCGCGTTGTCATCACCGCGTCGGCAAGCCGGTGACCAGGCGTTACCTGCGCTTCTTGCGGCTGCGCTTGGGCCGCTTCGCCTTCACCTCGATGCCCCCCAGCATGCAGGTACCCGTAAGCCGGATAACGGGAAGATTCGGATCGGTCACCGCGTCCATGCCGTGCACACTCGTCCCGCCGAGAATCCCCGATGTGTTGTTCACCACACGGACCCCGTGGGGCACGATGATCTCCACACCGCCGCACACGACGGCGCACTGGATGGTGACCTCGCGCTGCGACAGCACCGCGTCGCGCAGGTCCAGCTCCACCCCGCCGCAGAGCACCGAGACGTTGGTGCGCGGTTCGACCAGCCAGCGCCCCTTGCGCTCGGCGCCCCCGAACACCGCGACGATGTTCTCCCGGCCGGTGCTCGCGGCCGCCATCCGCCGCGCCTCCTCGGTGGCCACGGACATCCGGTCCTCGCCCGACTCGCCGCTGCGGTGACTCTCGCTCGGCGCGGGCAGATCGTGAGTGATCTCCGCGAGCTCGCCGACGGTCTTCGCGCGGTAGAGCGCGTCGATCCGCTCCTCGTGCTCGGCCTGGGTCAGCCGCCCTTCGGCGACCGCCTCGCGCAGCCGTTGGGAGACCCGGTCGCGGTCGGCGTCGGAGGCGCGGATGTGTTCGGGTTCCATGGCGGGTGGCCGTCCTTCGCTTGAGTTCTTTCGGTGCTGCCGCGAAACCGGCGCGGCCGCTCAGCGGCAGCCGTGCTTGCGCTTGGCGGTCTTGGCCTGCTTGGTCTCGACCGAGACCGCGGAGAGCCAGGATGCCCCCGCGATCACCACGGTAGGCGCCGCGGGGTCGACGTCCGTGCCGGTGTCGAGGGTCGTGCTGCCCAGGATCTCGGCGACGCGGCTGACGACCCGCACTCCCGGGGGCACGATGAGCTGGAGCGAACCGAGCAGGAGCGCGACCTGGACGGTGACCTCGCGCTGGGAGAGCACCGCCGAGCGCATGTCCAGCACCGCACTGCCCAGCACCACCGAGACGTTGGTGCGCGGTTCGACCAGCCAGCGCCCCGTGCGCTCGGCCGCGGCCAGCACCGCCCGGATGTTCTCGGTGCCGTCGGGCGAAGGCGCCAGGTCGGTGCGATCGGCGTGCGGACGGGCCGGCGCCCCGGGCAGATCGGCCGTCAGCGGGGCGAGCTCGCCCAGAGTCCGCGCGGCGTAGGCGGCGTCGATGCGCTCGCTGTGTTCGTCGTGGCTGAGCCGCCCCTCGCTCAGCGCCGCGGCGAGCAGTTCGGCCACCCGGTCGCGGTCGGCGTCGGAGGCCCGCAGGGTGTCGTGGGCCGCGGGGGCTGCGGATACCGTCTCGTTCATACTCCGAGTATCGGCTCCGGCCGCCGCATCGGGGATCCGGTGGCGTCCCTGGCTTTCCCCTGAGGCGCGGGGGCGCAGATCCCGGGGTCGGGCCTCAGTCGGCCGCCGCGCCGTAGGCGGCGACGCGCGCCCGGCGCACCGCGCTGTCGAGGACGCGCAGCGCTTCGCGGCGCGACTGCATCTGCGCGGAGCTGAGGCCGCGGCCCTCGTCATCGCCCGCCAGCCGCACCACGACCGCGAGCCGGTCGGCCTGGGCCGCGAGCCGGTGCGCTCGCTGCGGATGCCCGGGCGCCAGACCGGGGGTGGGCGCGCGGTCGGCGTCGCGCAGGTCGGCCAGGGCCCGTGTGACCTCCGGGCCCCATGCGGAGATGTCGTCGACCTGCCCGAACAGCGCCGCCGACTCGCGGATCGCCGTCTGCAGCCGGTGCTCGGCCTCGGCCAGCGGCACCGGCTCGGGATCGGCGTCGGCGGCCCGATAGGGGGTCCAGGACACCCCCACGTAGGAGGACCCGCGGCGGTCCTCCTGCGGCACCAGGCCGAGCTGCCCTTGATCCAGCCGCAGCAGCACCGCCTCGCGCGCGTCGACGGCGGCCTTGTTCAGCTCCGCGTCGCCGACCAGCCCCAGTGGGTCGCCGGGAACGGGCAGGCACAGCCGGAAGGCGGCCAGCCCGTGGGAGCGCAGCCGCGCCATGGCCGAGCGCAGCGGCGCGCCCGCCTCGAAGGGCAGCTCGTCGGCGACCGCGCCGATGACGTGCGGGCCGGTGCCCTGTTCGACCGCGCTGACGGCGTCGTCGAGCCCGGCCCGGCCGGCCAGCCAGGCATTGCCCCACGCGACGAGCTGGGCGGATGAGAGTTCTCGCAGCATCGTTCTTCACCCTAGATCCGTGAGCGGCCGATGAGCGACGTCCAGTAGGTTCGCATCGGTGAGCTTCCGCCGCCGCGCGGGGCCGCGGATGCGCCGGGCCCGCCAGGGGGGCCGGTGCGCAGGGCGGACGCACGGCGGCGGGTGGGCGGCCCGGTCCCGATCCCGGTACGACGACGGAGAGTGCGATGAACGGCCAGGTGCTGCGCATGAGCGGCGTGACGGTGCGCCGCGGCGAGGCGGAACTGCTGCGCGAGGTGGATTGGACCGTCGAGGAGGACGAGCGCTGGGCGGTGCTCGGTCCCAACGGTGCGGGCAAGACGACGCTGCTCAGCGTGGCCGCCGCCCAGCTGGCGCCGGACTCCGGGACCGTCGGCGTCCTCGGCGAGCCGCCGGCCGGGGCCGGCGCCACCGAGCTGCGCAGCATGGTGGGCTTCGCCGGTTCGGCGGTGGCCAACCGCATCCCCGACTCGATGGCCGTGCTCGACCTGGTCATCAGCGCCGCCTACGGCTACCTGGGCCGCTTCGGCGAGGAGTACGGAACGGTCGACTACGGGCGCGGGCGGGCGCTGTTGGCGCGCTGGGGTGTGGGCCGTCTGGCCGATCGGCGCTTCGGCACCCTTTCGGAGGGCGAGCGCAAGCGGGTGCTGATCGCCCGCGCACTGATGGCCGACCCCGAGCTGCTGCTGCTCGACGAGCCCGCGGCCGGACTGGACCTGGGCGGGCGCGAGGACCTGCTGGGCCGGCTGGGCGTGCTGGCCGACGACCTCGACGCCCCCGCCCTGGTGATCGTGTCGCACCACGTCGAGGAGATCCCGCCCGGGTTCACCCACGTGCTGATGATGCGCGACGGGGCGGTGACGGCCGCGGGCCCCATGGAGTACGCCATGACCGGAGAGAACCTGAGCGAGACGTTCGGGCTGCCGCTGAAGGTGGAGCACGACGGGCAGCGGTGGAGCGCCCGGGCGGTGTGAGCCGTGTGCGCCCTTCCCGGCGGCCGCGCGGGGTGGGGGCGTCCCGGTCGCCCGGCCGGCGGGGGCGGGACTTAATTCGGGCATCCGGGCGGCCGTAATGGGCGGCCGTGTCCGCATCCGGCCAGGTGGCGGCGGTTTGGTGTGAGGTCAGCGGACTTCTGCGGGGACGGGCGGGTGCATGCGGCTTATGATCGCCGCGTGTGCCGGTGGTTGCGCCGCCGGTGGCACCCGTCGCCGCGCGCCTGCCGCGGTGCTCCGGCGACCGTGGACCGACCGCCTGCCCCCGACCCCCCGATCTGTGACCCCCCGACAGGAGAGCCGGAGCCGCCCTGATGGGAACCATCGTCATCATCCTGCTGATCTTCGTCGCCATTCTGGCCGTGATCGGCTGGCGCAGCGTCCGCATCGTGCCGCAGGCCATGGCCGACGTGGTGGAGCGGTTCGGCGGCTACCACCGCACCCTCAGCTCCGGATTCAACATCGTGGTCCCCTTCGTCGACCATGTGCGCGAGCGCATCGACCTGCGCGTGCAGGTGGTCAGCTTCCCGCCGCAGGCCGCCATCACCCAGGACAACCTGTCGGTCAACGTCGACACCGCGGTCTACGTCCGCGTCACCGACCCCTACAACGCCACCTACAAGGTCGCCAGCTTCATCCAGGCGGTCGAGCAGCTGGCGTCGGCGACCCTGCGCAACGTCGTCGGGGGGATGGACCTGGAGCAGACCCTGACCTCCCGCGACCAGATCAACCGCGAACTGCGTGCCGTGCTGGACGAGGCCACGGCCGAATGGGGCATCGAGGTCAGCCGGGTGGAGCTGAAGGCCATCGAGCCGCCCGAGTCCGTCCAGGAGGCGATGGAGAAGCAGATGCGCGCCGACCGCGACAAGCGCGCGGAGATCCTGGCCGCCGAGGGCCAGAAGCAGTCGGCGATCCTGCGGGCCGAGGGCGAGCAGTCGGCCGCGGTGCTCAGCGCCCAGGGTGCCGCCGACGCCGAGAAGGTCCGCGCCAAGGCCCAGGCCGAGGCGATGACGGTGCGGGCGCGCGGCGAGGCGGACGCGATCACCATGGTGGCCAAGGCGCTGAAGTCCGGCGACGTCAGCCAGGAGGTGCTGGCCTACCAGTACCTGCAGAAGCTGCCGGAGATCGCGCGCGGCGACGCCAACAAGGTGTGGATCGTGCCCAGTGAGATGGGCCGGGCGCTGGAGGGGATCGGCGGAATCTTCGACCGGGTCCGCGAGGTCGCGGGCGAGGCCCAGGGCGATTCCGCCGCACCGGACGCCAACGGGACGGGGCCCACGCGGCGGGTGTAGGCCGTGTTTAAGAACAGCGGGGGCGCTGGCTTTTCCAGGAACCCGCCGGGCACCCCCTGGGGCGGCCACCATCGGGGCTGCGGCAATGGGTGCGCCTCGCGAAGCCCGACCACAGCTTGCCGCCGAGCGCACGCAGTCCTTCCCAGGTGGAGTCGCACCACCGGTGGCGGGACTCCAGCGCAAAAGTGCGCCGTGCGCTCGGCGGCAAGCCGGCTCTGAATATGGCGCGCGGGTCGGCTCCCCCGCGCGCGGAGCGCGGAGGAGCCGCAGCGCCGCCGCCCGGACCGGCACGGCGCCGGCGGGTCGGCGGCCGGGCACGCGGGGATGCCGCGGGCCGGATCAGCGCGGGGGCCGAAGCACCTGCCCCGCCCCCGCGCCCGCGATCACCGCTCGGCGGCGGCCTTCGCGGCGGTGAGCGGGGCGTCCTGGAGCCAGCCTTCCCCTGCAGTCTCCGGGTTGTCCCGCTCGTAGCGTGCCCGTGCCGACGTCAGCAGATCCCACCACGAGGCGACATCCGGACGCCGCCGCAGCAGTGCCCTGCGCTCGCGTTCGGTCATCCCTCCCCAGACCCCGAACTCGATGCGTCCGTCCAGCGCCTCGGCCAGGCACTCGGTGCGCACCGGGCAGCCGCGGCAGATCAGCTTGGCGCGGTTCTGCGCCGCTCCTTGAACGAACAGCGCATCGGGGTCGACCTCGCGACACAGTGCACGGGTCGTCATCTCTGCGGTCCACATGTTGCCCCACTCCCAAGATCAGCATGTGTCGTATGGCGCCGGCGGGCGCGGTCGCCGGCGGGACTCGGTGGGGCGGACACCGGCCGGGAACGAGATCCCGCTCGCTGGTCCGGACAGGGGGTCGGCTCTTCGCGGCGGGCCGGGGTTTCGGCGCGCTGTGTCCTACCTCACCGCTCAGGTCGAAACTACGGACCGGCGGAGACGACCGACAGGCCCCATTGGGCCCATTTCTGATATAGCCCGAGTGGGCCATAGCCACCGGGGCGAAAAAGCGCAACACGAGGCGTGTATACGAGGTGACCTCGGGTGATGTCCCGAGGTCGCGGGGGTTCACTCGGAGGTGCGGTCCGCGACGCGGCGGGCGCCGAATGTGACGCAGGGCGCGTCGCGATCCCGCCCGCGGGTGCGACCGCAGCCCGTAGACTGTATGCAGCGACGTTGAGTTCGGCCAGGTCAGCGGCCGTTTCCGGCGATCTGCGAAGCGTGCGGGGCCACTGCCCCACGCTGCCGCCGGGGTCGCGTCCTCGTTTGAAAGGTGTTCATGAGTCCGTGGGAGGCGCTCGCCATTCTGCTGGCGGGCATCGGAGCCGGCGGGATCAACGCGGTGGTGGGATCCGGGACCCTGCTGACGTTCCCGGTGCTGCTCGCGTTCGGCTACCCGCCGGTGACCGCCTCGATCTCCAACAGCATCGGGCTGGCGCCGGGCACGATCACCGGCACGTTCGGCTACCGGCGGGAGCTGCGCGGCCAGGGCCGCCGCGTGCTGCGCCTGGCCGCGATGTCCTGCCTGGGCGCCCTGACCGGCGGCGTGCTGCTGCTCAACCTGCCCGCGGAGGTCTTCGAGCGGGTCGTTCCGGTGCTGATCGGTCTGGCCTGCGTGCTCATCATCCTCCAGCCCCGCCTCGCGCGCCGGCTGCGCGAGCGCCGCAGCGCGCGGGCCGGCCGCGGCCCGCTGCTGCCGCTGGGCGTCTACGCGGCGGGCACCTACGGCGGCTACTTCGCCGCCGCGCAGGGCATCGTGCTGATCAGCGTGCTGGGCACCGCGCTCGACGAGGACATGCAGCGCATCAACGCGCTGAAGAACGCGCTCGCCGCGACCGTCAACGCCACGGCCGCGGTCTTCTACATCACCTTCGGCTCGCCGTCGTGGGCGGCGGCGGGGCTGATCGCGGGCGGGTCGATCATCGGCGGCTACGCCGGCGCGTGGCTGGGCCGCCGGCTCAAGCCCTTCGCGCTGCGCGGGCTGATCGTGGCGGTGGGCCTCACCGCCGCCGTGCAGCTGGTGCTTGAGCAGTTCTGAGGGCTGCGCGGGTGGGAGACCCGCGGCACATCGCCCGGCCCGCCCGCCCCGGGGGCGCCGGCGGGATTCTCAGCCGGCCGCCAGGTACCCCCGGCGCTCGGCGTCCTCGATCAACGCCACGGCGTAGGACCCCAGCGCCTCCGAACCCTCGGCGATGATCTTCACCTTCTCCGCCACCTGCGAGCGGGTCACGCCGTGGCGCACCCACGTGCCGCCTTCGGTGTGCCAGTTGGCCAGCATCGGCGCCAGGCGGTCGATGGCCTTGGCGAACCGCGCCTCGGCGGTCTCGCGGGCCTCGAACTCCTCCCACAGGGCGCGCGTGTGCCGCGCCTGGTCCTCGGGAAGCAGGGCGAAGATGCGGTCGGCCGCGGCGCGTTCGCGCTCGGCCTGCGAACCGGCTTCGTGCGTGTCGTAGATGAACGTGTCGCCGGCGTCGATCTCGACGATGTCGTGCAGCACCAGCATCTCCACCACCCGGTCGATGTCGGTGCCCTGCGGGGCGTATTCGGCGAACACGCGGGCGGCCAGGGCCAGGTGCCAGGAGTGCTCGGCGTCGTTCTCGCGGCGCGAGCCGTCGACGAGCATGTTGCGCCGCAGGATGCGCTTGAGCTTGTCGGTTTCCAGGATGAACCGGAGCTGGGACGTGAGCCGTTCGTGATCGACGCCGCTGGCAAACACCGGTGCCGGTTCCGTCACGTAAGTCGCCCTCCTAGCAACAATGGATCGTCACGATGAAACCAGGGAATCTCCCGGCCGCCACGGGGATGATCCCATGCAACGGCGGCCGGCTGACGCCGGAGCATCCGACAGAGGAGACGGCATGGAGCGGCGAGTGAACGCACGGCCACGGCTTATCGTCATCGGCGGCGACGCGGCGGGAATGAGCGCCGCATCGCAGGCCCGGCGGCTGCGCGACTCCGCGGAGCTGGAGATCCTCGCCCTGGAGCGCGGACCCCACACATCGTACTCGGCATGCGGCATCCCCTATCTGGTCGGAAAAACCGTATCGAGTCCCGAGGCTCTGATATCGCGCGACCCCGCAACTTTCCGCAGGGATTTCGAAATCGATGTGCGCACCGGAACCGAAGTCGAGGGCATCGACCTGGACCGGCGCACGGTCACCGCACGCCCCGCCGGCGGGAGAGCCGTCGAGGAGTCCTTCGACCAGTTGATGATCGCCACCGGGGCGGTCCCGGTGCGCCCCGGCCTGCCCGGCATGGACGCCCCCGGCGTGTTCGGTGTGCAGACGCTCTCCGACGGCATCGCCGTGCGCGAGTTCGTCGACTCCCGGCGGCCCCGCACCGCGGTCGTGGTCGGCGGCGGCTACATCGGACTGGAGATGGCCGAGGCGTTCGTGCAGCGCGGCATGGAGGTGCGCCTGATCGAGGCGGCCACCGAGCCCATGACGACCCTCGACCCCGACATGGGGCGGCTGGTGCGCGACGCGCTGACCGGGATGGGCGTGCGGGTGCACCTGAGCGAACCGGTGACCGGGGTCGAGACCGCTCCCGGCGGTGGCGCGGTGCGCGCCGTCGCCACCGAGGAGGCGAGCTATCCGGCCGACATCGTCGTCCTGGGCCTGGGCGTGCGGCCCGGCAGCGACCTGGCGCGCGCCGCCGGCATCGAGATCGGCCCCACCGGCGGAATCGCGGTCGACGCCCGGATGCGGACCTCGGCCGAGGGGGTGTGGGCCGCCGGCGACTGCGTGCAGAGCCTGCACCGGGTCTCACATGCGCCGGTGTCCATCGCCCTGGGCACCCACGCCAACAAGCAGGGGCGCGTGGCCGGTACCAACATCGGCGGCGGCTACGCGCGCTTCGGCGGCGTGCTGGGCACCGCCATCAGCAAGGTGTGCGATCTGGAGGTGGCCCGGACCGGCCTGAACGAGGCCGAGGCCCGACGCGCCGGGTTCGAGTTCGAGACGGCCACCCTGGAATCCACCACGCGGGCGGGCTACTTCCCCGGCGCCGCGGCGATGACGCTGAAGATGCTGGCCGAGCGCCGCTCCCGCAGGCTGCTCGGCGCGCAGATCGTCGGCTGGGAGAACGCGGGCAAGCGCATCGACGTCCTGGCCACCGCGCTGTGGAACAGCATGTCGGTGGAGGACGTCGCGGCGATGGACCTGGGCTATGCGCCGCCGTTCTCGCCGGTGTGGGACCCCGTCCTCATCACCGCGCGCAAGCTGGCCGAGCAGATGTGACGCGCGCCGCGCGGGTCGGCGCGCCGCGGGCGCCCGGCGCGGCGGAGGGCCGGCTCAGCTCAGCCGCACCGTCTCCTCCGCCGACGCCCTCGCGGCGGCGGTCAGGTGGGTGTGAAACCACTCGGCCAGGGCGCGGTCGGCCAGCACGTTGCCCGGCGCCGGCGGCCCCGGCTGCAGGCCCGGCTCGGGGCCCATGGCGTGGGCCAGGTCGGGCACCTCGATGTGGCGCAGCGCCTCGGCGGGGTACTGCGCCGCCAGCGCGTCGCGCAGCTCGCGGCCGCGCTCGGGCTCGATCACGTCGTCCTGCTGGCCGCTGACGATCAGCAGCGGCGGCTGGGGCCGGCGGGCGGCGATGTCGCCGGCGCGGGCGGTGAAGTCCAGCCAGGAGGCGACCTCGCGCGAGGTGTCGGTCCAGGAGTAGGGAATGCCCAGGCGCCGCTCGCGGGCGGAGAGCACGGCCCGCGGTTCGATGACGGGGTTGACGATCCCGGCGGCGGCGATGGGCATGCGGCTCTCGGCCAGGGCGAGCAGGGCCGCCGCGCCGCCCGCGCCCACGCCCATCAGGCCGACGGAGGAGTCGGCGACGGGGAAGTGCTCGCGCAGCTCGCCCACCGCCCGCGGCAGTTCGGCGGCCGCCTGCTCGACGACGGGGCCGAAGAGCTCGATCAGGTAGTCCGCCTGCCCGCGCCGGTTGACCTCGGCGACCCCGCCCTCGGGCAGGCGCGCGCCGAACATCGGCAGGCCCAGGTAGAAGCGCCACGCGGGCAGGGACGCCAGCGGCAGTGTTCCGGCCAGGGCGGCCTCGCTGCGCGGCGGCTCGAAGGCGTGCAGCGCGATGATCATGGGGGCCTGGTGGTCGGTGGCGACCGCGGGCGGCACCGCGACATAGGGGATTCCGGCCGCCGTTCCGGTGGTCGGCTGGGTGGGGGTGCTGTCGGCTCGCACTGAAGGCTCCTCCCGTATTCGGATGCCCAAAGCCGTCGTGGCGATCTGGACCGACCTCATTCGTGCTGACAGTGCATGGTGCAGCCTAGTTCAGCCGAAGTGATGGCCGAGGTAGTTCCGCAGCAGGATCTTGGTCTCCTCGATGAGCCGGGGGTCGCCGTCGGCGTCGCTGCGAAACGCCAGCTTGAGTACCGCGTCGGCCGCCTCGACGGCCACGGTCACCGCCCGGTCGAGGTCCTCGCTCTCGCCCGCCCCGCCGACCGAGGTCAGCAGCTGGCGGAGCCGCGTGGCGATCACGCGGTTGTTCTCGTTCTGGGAGTCCAGCAGCCGGGTGTCGACCACGTCGCCGAAGTGCAGGCTGCGGAACCCGGGGACGCTGCGGTGCATCTCCAGGTACTCGTCGATGATGGCATCGGCGGCCTGGGTCCAGTGCCCGTGGCCGCCCGCGGCGAGGCGCTCGCGCACCCGGGCGGTGAACAGGTCGAGGTAGCGCAGCCCGAGCGCCTGGGTGATGGCCCGCTTGTCGGGGAAGAACTGGTAGACCGACCCGATGGCCACGCCCGCCCGCTCGGCGATGCGGGTGGTGGAGAGGTCGCTGTAGCCGGCTTCGTCGAGCAGTTCGGCGCAGGCGTCGAGCATGCGCTGCACCCGGACCATGCTGCGGTGCTGGGCCGGGAGTCTGCGCAGCGGGGCGCGGGCCAGGGACGAGCCGACGGTGTCGAGATCGCGGCGGGAGCCGTCGTCGGCCGCGCCGGTGCCGCCGGCCGGTCGGGCCGGCTCGGGCGGTGCACAGGTCGCGCCGTGTGTGGAAGTGGTCATCACGCCCCCTCAGACTTTGGTCCGCGTTCGGACGGTTCCCATTGAAAGCCGACATCGGGGCCGTGATCGGCCGTCTGACCGCATACGGCCACCCTGTTACCGGCACGGACCCGCACGCCCGCCCGAGGCGGGTGAGGGGGAGGCGAGATGCCGGATCGGCGCCGGAAGCGGCCCCTCCGGCTTTGATCGGAGCCGGTGGCTGAGTAGCGTCTTCGGAATGGATCTCCCCACACTCGCCTTCGACATCGAGGCGTTCATCCGAGAACTTCCCAAAGTCGAACTGCATGTGCACCTGGAAGGCTCGATGCAGCCGGCCACGCTGCTGGAGCTGGCACGCAAGCACGGGGTCGCCGGCGTCCCCGCATCGCTGGAGGAGGTCCGCGACTGGTACGTCTTCCGCGACTTCCCCCACTTCATCGAGGTCTACCTGGCCTCGGTGCACACGCTCGTCGACGAGGAGGACTTCGCCCTGCTGGCCGCCGACGTCGCCGCACGGCTGGCCGCGCAGAACGTGCGCTACGCCGAAGTGCACGTCAGCCTCTACGCGCACCTGATGCGCGGCGTGCCCGCCCGCGCCGTCTTCGCCGGGATCGAGCAGGCGCGCGCCGACGCCGAGCGCCGGCACGGGATCAGGCTGCGCTGGATCCCCGACTTCCCCGGCGACTACGGCGTGCACACCGGTGAGCAGACCCTGGATGCGGTGCTGGCGGAGGGGCCCGACAGCGTCGTGGGGTTCGGCGTGGGCGGGGTGGAGGTCCCCCTCGGGCCCATGGCCGAGCTGTTCGCCCGCGCCCGCGGCGCGGGACTGCACAGCCTGCCGCACGCCGGCGAGCACGGCGGCCCGGAGCGGATCCGCGAGGCGCTGGACCTGCTGGGTGCCGAGCGCATCGGCCACGGCATCGACAGCATGCGCGATCCCGAGCTGATCGCGCGGCTGCGGGAGGAAGGGGTTCCGCTGGACGTCTCCCCCACGTCCAACCTGCGCACGGGCGCCGTCGCCGAGATCTGGGACCACCCGTTGCCGCGGATGGTGGAGGCCGGGCTGACGGTGACGCTGAACAGCGACGACCCGCCGATGTTCGGCACCGACCTGACCAACGAGTACCGCACGGCCGCCCAGCTGGGACTGGGCGCGCCGAGCCTGGCCGCGCTGGCGCGCAACGGCGTGGCGGCCTCCTACCTGGAGGAGCCGGCCAAGCAGGTGCTGATCGAGGAGATCGACACCGTGCTGGCCGGCCACACCCCCAACATGTAGTGCGCAGCGGGCGGGCCGGTGCCCGCCGGCCGCGGTCAACCGGCCTCGACCGCCTCCTCGCCGTCCTGGCCCGAGGGCGCGGGGGTGAGGCCGACGGCGCACTCGGTGCGGTAGGACTCCCAGGTGGCGTGGGCCTCCTCGGCGGCCGCGCCCTCGTACAGCACGGGCACGCCGCCCTGGATCCGCCCCGGCTGCCACTCGTCCTCGACGACCTCGCCGTTCTGGAAGGTGAGGGAGAGCACGCCCGTCTCGGCGGTGGGGCCGCTGTAGTTGTAGAAGGCGAAGTTGCCCAGCCCGTAGTGTACGTAGGAGTCGCCCAGGTAGCCGCCGGGCGAGAGCACGTGGGCGTGCCCGCCGACCACGGCGTCGGCGCCGGCGTCGACGAGGGCCTGGGCCAGTCCGGGCGCGTGCGGCTTGGGGCAGTGGTCGCCCTCCAGGCCCCAGTGCAGGTAGGTGATGACGGTGTCGGCCTGCTCGGCCGCGGCCGAGACGGCCTCGACCAGTCGGCTCTGCATCTCGAACTTGGCGGAGGCGAGGCCGGGCTTGCCCGGGCCGGCGGTCCAGGCGGAGATGAGGTGGTCGTCGAGGACGTCGGCGGCGCCGATGACCGCCACCTTGCCGCCTTCGGTGTCGAAGATGTGCGGCGCGTAGGCCTCCTCGGCGTTCTCTCCGGCGCCCACGATCGGGAAGCCGGCCTCCTCGGCGCCGGCCAGGGTGTCCATCAGGCCGTCGGTGCCGAAGTCCATGCCGTGGTTGTTGGCGACCGAGGCGACGTCGACGCCCGCCGAGTCCAGCGCGGTGAAGGCCGTCTGGGGGGCGCGGAAGACGAACTGCTTGCCGGGGGCGCGCGTGCCGCCGTCGGTGACGGCCGTCTCCAGGTTCACCACGGCGATGTCGGCCGCCGAGAGGGTCTGGGAGATCGGGCCCAGCGCGGTGCTGGGATCGGCGTCCAGGCGCTGGCGCAGCTCGCCCTCGAAGTGCACGTCGCCGCCGATGGCGACGGTGATGGGCGCGCTCTTCTCGGGCTCCTGGGAGGGCGAGGCGCTGGGGGACGGCTTGGTGTCTCCGGCGGCCTGGTCGTCGGGGTTCCCGGTCTCGGAGCCGCCTCCCGAGGAGCAGGCGGCCAGCAGGGCCAGGGCGGCCATCGCGGCGCCGGCGCGCACGGAGGCCAGGACGCCGGGAACGGGGGCGGAGAAGTCGTCGTGGGGCATTGGAAGCTCCAGGTAGGAGACAGCAGCAGTGTGCGGGGGTGTGGGGGTGCCGTCACGGAGCGGGCGCGACCGCGGGGCCGATTCCCTCGTCTACGGAGAACGGAGCCAAGGCACGAGGATACGGGGCCGCGGCACCGCGGCCGTAAACGCCGCACGTGTTCCTCGGTTACTCGGCGTGTCTTTGCTGCGCCCGTTCGTGTCACCGGTTTGTGTGGGTTGCGGAAGTTCCCTGTTCAGGGGTGAGATGCGCAGTTATCTTGAGTTGTTCGTTTTCTTGAACCGTTCCAGTCTGTGCCGTAGAGTGACGGCATGGACAACGTCGCCGACGATCTCCGCTCGGCCGGACTCCGGGTCACCGCGGCACGGGTGGCCATCCTCGAACAGGTCCGGTCCGGCAATCACCTCGACGCCGATCGCATCGCGCGCGGCGTGCGGGGCTCGCTCGGTCACGTCTCGACCCAGGCCGTCTACGACGCGCTGCACGCGCTGACCAAGGCCGGCCTGCTCCGGCGGATCGAGCCCGCGGGGTCCCCCGCGCGCTTCGAGTCCCGGGTCGGGGACAACCACCACCACCTGGTCTGCCGCGTGTGCGGCGAGGTCGCCGATATCGACTGCGTGGTCGGCGAGGCTCCCTGCGTGGAGCCGTCGAGCACCCGCGGCTACGCGATCGACGAGGCCGAGGTGGTGTTCTGGGGCGTGTGTCCGCAATGCCAGGTACAGGGCGCGGGAGCCGATGACGGCCCGCCTGCGCGGACCAAGAGCGGGGACTGACCCCCGTATTCGCCGGTCGGTGCCGCCGCGGAGAGCACCGCAGAGTCCGCCCCTGTGCCGGTCCGCGAGGATCACTACGAAAGGTGCGAGCAGTGAGCGTTCCCTACAGCACGGACGACGCCGGCCACCCGGCGCCCAGTGACGGCTTGTCGCAGTCGGTCGGCCCCAACGGGCCCCTGCTGCTGCAGGACCACTTCCTGATCCAGAAGATGGCCCACTTCAACCGCGAGCGCGTGCCCGAGCGCGTCGTGCACGCCAAGGGCGGCGGCGCCTTCGGCGAGCTGGAGATCACCGAGGACGTCAGCCAGTACACCAAGGCCGACCTCTTCCAGAAGGGCAAGAAGACCCCGCTGCTGCTGCGCTTCTCGACCGTGGCCGGCGAGCTGGGCAGCGCCGACACCGCTCGCGACCCGCGCGGGTTCGCCCTGAAGTTCTACACCGAGCAGGGCAACTACGACATCGTCGGCAACAACACGCCGATCTTCTTCATCCGCGACCCCTCGAAGTTCTCCGACTTCATCCACTCCCAGAAGCGCCGCGCCGACAACCAGCTGCGCGACAACAACATGCAGTGGGACTTCTGGACGCTGAACCCCGAGTCGGCCCACCAGGTCTCGTTCCTGATGACCGACCGCGGCACGCCCAAGACCTGGCGCCACATGCACGGGTTCGGCAGCCACACGTTCCTCTGGTACAACGCCAACGGCGAGAAGTTCTGGGTCAAGTACCACTTCAAGACCGACCAGGGGGTCGAGAACCTCACGGCCGACGAGGCCAAGGCCATGGAGGCCGAGGACCCGGACGCCCACCGCCGCGACCTGTGGCAGGCCATCGAGCGGGGCGAGTTCCCGTCCTGGACCGTCAAGGTGCAGATCATGCCCTTCGACGACGCGGTGGACTACCGGTTCAACCCGTTCGACCTCACCAAGGTGTGGCCGCACGGCGACTACCCCGAGATCACCATCGGGAAGTTCACGCTGAACCGGAACCCCTCGAACTACTTCGCCGAGATCGAGCAGGCGGCGTTCGAGCCGTCCAACCTGGTGCCCGGCATCGGCGGCAGCCCGGACAAGATGCTCCAGGGCCGGCTGTTCTCCTACCCGGACACCCACCGCTACCGCATCGGCCCCAACTACCTGCAGCTGCCGGTCAACCAGCCCAAGGTCGCCACCCGCAGCTACAACTTCGACGGGCCGATGGCCTACCAGAACAACACCGACCCGGTGTACGCGCCCAACACGGCGGGCGGGCCGGTCTCGGCCAACGAGCTCTACGAGGGCGAGGGCTACCACGTCTCCGGCGAGATCCAGCGCTCGGCCTATGAGCTGCACAAGGAGGACGACGACTTCGGTCAGGCCCGCACCCTCTGGGAGAAGGTGCTCACCGAGCCCGAGCGCGCCAACATGGTCTCCAACATCGTCGGGCACGCCTCGGCTCCCGAGGTCACCGGCGACATGAAGAAGCGCGTGGTCGAGTACTGGACCAACGTCCACCCCGACCTCGGCGCCGGCGTGGCCAAGGGCCTGGGCGTGGAGGCCTGAGCCCCCGTCCCCGGCTCCGACCGCGGTGCTGAGCGCCGCGGGGGCCGGTGAGCGCACCGAACCCGCGGCGCATTCCGGCCCCGGGCGCGATCCGCGCGGTACCGCAGGTGCCGCCGGGTCCGCGCCCGGGGCTTCGTGCTGTGCGAGCCGGTCGGCGGGAGCGCCGCTGTTGGGCGCCCGGTCTGGGAGTTCCGTGATCGTTCAGGCGGAACGTCGGTGGAGCGTGAGTTGCTGCATTCGGAGCGATTGGCGGGTTTGCCGGTTTACCGGATGCGGAAGCCGATGCGTCCGGATAACCGCGATGGCGCGGTTGAGATGCGATTGTCCGTGCGTTTCATGGTGGGATGCCATGGATGACGGAGTTGTCGCAATCGAGGAAGATCAGGGGATTCGGGGGGTTTGCCCCAAGTCGAAGTGACGTTGCATACCGTTGCAAACCGCTCGCCGGGCCGCCTGCCGGGATGATCGTCGGTGACGTGAACAGCGGTTTCTTCGCTCAGTAGTCGTTCGGATGCCCTTTGTTTTCGGTTATTGCCCTTTTTCTGGGAAAAAGCCCTGGCAGTCGACCGTAAACTGCTAGCGTTGTCCCGCAACGGCGCACCGAACCCGACTCCCGGTCTGAGTGGAGCGGCGCCGTCCGGCGCCCTTCGGCGCGCGCGAATCGCCGCGCGCCGTTTTCGGTGGCGTCGGCCAACCCTGTTTTGTCCCCTTTCGGGTCGGCGGATCACTACCCCGCCTTAGGTGACGCCTCGCCCCCGAACGAACACGTTGCGTGTTCGCGTCGCGAAAGGTCATGCCTGAACATGCGCAAGCATCTCTACACGTCCCTGTCCGTCTCCCTGCTGGCCGCCGGCCTGGTCGGCGCGGCACCGGCGAGCGCCCTCGCCGGCCCCGAGACGGACGGCTCGGGCGGGATCGCCAGCGGCAACCAGATCAACGTGCCCGCTGACGTCAAGGCCGAGCTGTGCGGAAACGCGCTCGCGGTCCTCGGCATCTCCCAGGCCGACTGCACCCGCGTCTCCGAGGTGCTGTACTCGGCGAGCGAGGGCGGCGAGTCCCCGCAGACCGACGGCTCGGGCGGGATCGCCTCGGGCAACCAGATCAACATCCCCGTCGACGCCGCGCTGGACATCTGCGGCAACTCCGCCGCCGTCGGCGGGGTGTCCAAGGCCTCCTGCACCACTGTGGTCAAGAAGCTGGCCGACGAGTCCGAGGGCGGCGAGTCCCCGCAGACCGACGGCTCGGGCGGGATCGCCTCGGGCAACCAGATCAACATCCCGGTGGACATCGCCCTGGACGTGTGCGGCAACTCCATCGCGGTGCTGGGCGCGTCCAAGGCCGAGTGCAAGACGGTGATCAACGTCATCGAGAAGTCGTCGGAGAACGAGGGCGCCCCGCAGACGGACGGCTCCGGCGGAGTCGCCTCCGGCAACCAGGTGAACATCCCCGTCGACGCCGCGGCCGACATCTGCGGCAACGCGGTGGCGGTGCTGGGCATCGCCAAGGGCGAGTGCCTGGAGAAGATCTCCCACGAGGACGGCGGCGACAAGCCCGGCGACAAGCCCGACGACGGCGGCGACAAGCCGGGCGACGATGGCAAGGAGCCGCCCGAGGACGGCGGCGACAAGCCCGAGAACCCCGGTGACAAGCCCGGCGGCGACGAGTCGCCCGAGCCCTCCACCGAGCCCAGCTCCGACAGCACGCCCGACGCCAAGCCGGCGCCCGAGGGCGACGACACCGAGGCCTCCGGCGGCCTGCCGCTGACCGGCCCGGCCCTGGGCGCCCTGGTCGCCGCTGGCGTGGCCGCCATCGGCGGCGGAGGCGCCGCGATGGCCCTCAGCCGCCGCCGCAAGGCCGCCGCGGTCGCCGGTGACGAGAACGCGGTAGGCGAGCAGGACTGACGACCGAAGCCGGCCGCCGACGAGCAGCCGCGCCGGAGGCCCCCCGGGCCTTCGGCGCGGCTTCGTCGTGTGCTCCGAGGCCGCTCCGGCGCCGGATGTCGGCGCTGGGCGCATGAGGGCGTAACAGCAGGTCGGCAGCAGCGCCCCGATGAACGAGGGGCCCGTGGCTCCTATAGCCTCGAAAACGTGCTCCGTGTCCTGCTGTCCCCGCGCATGCTGGCGTTCCACGCGCTGGTGGCGCTCGTCGTGCCCTCGTTCATCTGGCTGGGGTTCTGGCAGCTGGACCGCTGGGAGGACAAGGCCGCGGCGGTCGCCCTGCAGGAGGCGAACATGGCCGCCGATCCCGTGCCGGCCGAGCGGCTGACCTCCCCCGGCGAGGACGTCGCCCCCGGCGACCGCTGGCGCCGGGTCACCGCGAGCGGGCACTACGACCCCGAGCACGAGCTGCTCGTACGCAACCGCGACGGATCGGGCGGTGTCGGCCTGCACGTGCTCACCCCACTGGTCACCGACGACGGGACCGCCCTGCTCGTCAACCGCGGCTGGATCGAGCAGCCGCCCACCGCCACGAGCCGGCCCGACGTCCCGTCGCCGCCCGACGGCCGCGTCACCGTCACCGGCCGGCTGCGGCTCAGCGAGACCGAGGAGAGCACCGGCATCCGCGTCCGCGGCGGCCTGCCCGAGGACCAGATCATGGTCGTCGACGTCGACCGGATCGCCGCGGACCTTCCCTACCCGGTGTACGGCGGCTACGCCGAGCTGACCGAGCAGCGCCCCGAGGGCGGGGACCGGCCCGAACCCGTCCCGCCGCCCGAGCTCGACACGGGCATGAACCTCTCCTACGCGGTGCAGTGGTGGGTCTTCACCGCGATCGCCGTCGGCGGGTGGATCTTCCTGCTCCGCCGCGAGGTCATCGACTCCCGCAACGGCGGCGGGGGCGCTCCTCCCGCAGCAGGGGAGCCTCCCCCGGAAGACGCCCCGGGGCCCTGCGGCGACGCCCCGTCCGAGGCCGCCCGATCCGCCGGCGAGCCCCGGCGCCGGGACGCTCGGATCTGAGACGCGGTTCGGGGATCCCCTCCCGCCGTCTGGCAGGATCGGTCCATGAGCGACGACGCGGGGGGAGCTCCCGTCCACCGTGTGGCCCGGCGGGCCGCCGGGCCCGAGGAGAGCGCGCGCGCCAGCAGAGTGTGGTGGGAGCGCGCGGCAGACGAGTACCAGGCCGAACACGGGGCCTTCCTGCGCGACGCCGGCTTCGTGTGGGGGCCCGAGGGCCTCGACGAGGCCGACGCGCAGTTGCTCGGACCGGTCGAGGAGCTGCGCGGCGCCCGGGTGCTGGAGGTGGGCTGCGGCGCCGCGCAGTGCTCGCGGTGGCTGCGCTCGCAGGGGGCGGAGCGCGTCGTGGGCATCGACGTCTCCGGCCGCCAGCTCCAGCATGCGCGCCGCATCGACGAGCACACCGGCGTGCGCGTGCCCACCGCACAGGCCGACGTGCAGCGCCTGCCGTTCGCGGCGGCGGCCTTCGACCTGGTCTGCTCCGCCTACGGCGGGCTGCCCTTCGTGCCCGCCGACGCGGCGCTGGCCGAGGCCGCACGAGTGCTGCGGCCGGGCGGGCGGCTGGTGTTCTCGGTGAGCCACCCGGTGCGTTGGTGCTTCCCGGACGATCCCGGACCGCGCGGCCTCACCGTCCAGGAGTCCTACTTCGACCGCCGCACCCACGTCGAGGAGGACGCCGCAGGCCGTGCCGTCTACGTCGAGCACCACCACACCCTCGGCGACTGGGTCCGCGCGATCACGGGAGCCGGTCTCGTCCTGCGCGACCTGGTCGAACCGGAGTGGCCCGAGGACAACGAGGAGGTCTGGGGCGGCTGGAGCCCGCTGCGCGGCCGCCTCCTCCCCGGCACCGCCGTCTTCGCCGCGGTGAAACCGGGAGGCGCGGGCGCCGCTGCGGGTTAGCCGGTTGGGCGCATGCCGTTCGGTTGGGCGCATGCCGTTCGGTTGGGTGTGCGACGAGGGCGGCGAGGGCGGCGAGGGCGGCGGGGGCGGCGGGGGGCTCAGCCCGCGGGGATCGGTTCGGGTGCTCGCCGGTTGAGCATGCAACGAGGGGCAGCGAGGACAGCGCGGGGTTCGGGTCGGCGATCATCGGTTGCTGCCCTCGGATGGCTGATCACCCGGCGGGGCGCGGAGGGCCGCGGAGGGCTCAGCCCGCGGGCTTCGGTTCGGGTGCTCGCCGGTTGGGCACCCGACGGGGGCCGCGAGGTCGGCGCGGGGTTGGGCCCGCGCGGAGCGGTTCGGGTGCTCGCCGGTTGGGCGTGCGACGGGGGCGGCGAGGGCGGCGGATGGCCGGGCTGGGCGGTCACCGGTGACTGGCGGCGGATGGCCGGGCTGGGCGGTCACCGGTGACTGGCGGCGGATGGCGGGTCGCCCGACGGGGGCGGCGAGGTCGGCGGTGGGCTTGGCCCGCGCGGAGCGGTTCGGGTGCCCGCCGGTGGCCCATGCGACGAGGCAGCGAGGTCGGCGGGTGGCTTCGCCCGTGCCCACCGGTCCGGGTGCCCGCCGGTTGGGCATGCGACGAGAGCGGCGATGGCCGACGGGGCCTGGGCTGGGCGGTGACCGGTTGCCGGCGGCGGACGGCGGGCCGCCCGACGGGGGCGGCGAGGGCGGTAGTGGGAGCCGCCTACGTCGTGTTCAAGGAGTCGGTCACCACAGGAGGTTGCGGCAATGGGGCTGTGATGCGCGAAGCGCTGTGCGCCAGCTTGCCGCCGAGCGCACGGTGCACTTTTGTGCCGGAGGTCCGCCACCGGTGGTACGGCTCCACCTGGGAAGAACCGCGTGCGCTCGGCGGCAAGCTGTGATCGCGCTTCGCGGGGCGCACCCATTGCCGCAGCCTCGGTGGTGGCCGCCGCGGGTGGTGCCCGGTGGGTTCCTGGAAGGCGGCGCCCCCGCCGTTCTGACACACGATCTGGGCGGGGGCGTTTCGGCATTTCGCCTCGCGTTGGGTCGACGATGCCCGCCGATGGTGCGCGGTGGGTGTGTGCGGCGCACCGGAGCGCCGGGTCTTCCGGGATGCGGAAGGATACCGGGGTGGTTTGCCCGGAATTCCCGGATGCGGCGGGGGTGGAGGCGGCCGGGGTGCCGCGAGGTGCGCGTTTGGATCGCTTCGGGTGCGGATCCCCGGTCCAAATGCCATGATCATCGCCGATCCGGGTCGTGCGGGCCGCCCTGGCGCCCCCGCATACCGGACATCGCGGGAGGAGTCGACGTCGCGGACGGCCCTCCGCGCGGCCGGAGGCCGCCCGGGTGGTCGCGGGGCGCGCCTCGTCGCCCCACCGCCGCCCCGAAGGTGCCGAATGTCGGGTTCCGTGACCGGTTCCCGCGTCGCCGGTGTCCGTGGGGCCGCGCTCGGTGCGACCGGGGCCAGAGCGCGTTGAATTAAACCGGGCATTCGGGGTTTCGGGTGGGGGTGCGCAGGCG
>NZ_VTZW01000017.1 GCF_009728995.1 Streptomonospora sp. PA3
ATCCATGAGACGACGATCTCATGGGGTGGCCGTCCCGGAGGCGGCTGTGGTAGATCGGGAAGGCCTGTGTAGAACTCCCTGATCCTCCCGGCGGTGGCGTTTTGAGTGAGAAGGTGATCAGTCCCGAGGACGTCCCGATTCCCCCGGTCGATTGCGATGCGGTGGAGAAGGCCGGGGAGAAGCTCAAGGGCGACGGGGACGATGTGTCCCAGGCGGGTCAGGACATCAAGTCCTCCTGGCAGGGGCTGCAGGGGATCTACTCGGCTCCGGAGCAGGAGACGCTGTTTGCGGCGATCGATCCGGTGGCGACCAAGGGCGACGACTTCGACGGGGCGGTCACCTCGGTGGGCACGGCGTTGATCAACTTCGCCAACGATGTGCGGCCGATCAAGAGGCGGTTGCAGACGCTGAAGGCCGATGCGGAGTCGTTCCAGTCCAAGATCTCCGGTGATGAGGACTGGCGTGAGGACGAGGACAAGATCAATGAGCTGGACTCGCTGAACAACGACATCCTGCAGGCGGTGTTTGAGTATCAGCGGGCCGAGCGGGAGTGCGCCAACACGATCACCGCGTTGTTCGGGGGCACGACGTTCGTGGCCACCGAGCCGGGTGAGCAGGGCTCCTTGGGTGCCAACCAGGTGGCGCACGGCACGAGTGAGGCGTTGAAGGACATCGAGACGCCGTGGGTGACGCCGCAGGAGCATGATGCGCCGTGGTGGGAGGACGTCGGCAACGGCATCAAGGACTTCGGTGTGGGTATCGCCGAGGACCTGGGTGCTCTGGTGGGCCTCTACGGCGAGGACGGCTGGGGTGTGAGCTCCTGGAGTGAGTGGGGCAGCAACCTCAAGAACAACTGGGGCGACACTCTCAACGGCCTGGGCAGCCTCGTTGGCTTCTACGGCAAGGACGGCTGGGGGGTGAGCTCCTTCGGCGAGTGGTGGGGCAACTTCTCCTCGGGCTGGACGGAGTTCGCCCACGCGGTGGTGCCCTGGCGCGAGTGGGGGGATCGGCCGGGGTATGTGATCACGCAGTCGGTGCTGAACATCGGGAGTATGGCGCTGGGTGGTGCCGGCGTGGTCAAGGCGCTGGCCAAGAGCTCGCGCAAGATCGGCGGCGGGGATGTCGACACCAACACCGACGCTCCCAACACCGACATCGACGCCCCGCAGCTCCAGCAGATCGGCAACCGCCCGGGGCAGCAGTCCACCCAGGACCTGCAGAACCAGCTCGACGACATGAGCCTCGACCAGGACCAGCTGCAGGGCCTGCAGAACTCCCTGGACCAATCAGAGGGCCTCGACACCCACCCGAGCCCGGTCGGCGGCGGCGATCCCATCGACGTCGGCGACAACCGGCCCGGCGGTGGCGGAGGCCGTTCGGATGGCGACACCGCCTCGGGCGATCCGGTGGACACCGATCCGGCGTTCCACGAGGGCGACGGCAATCAGCACGGCGGCGACGCCCCGTCCGGGGACGCGCACGGCATTCCCGACCCCGACGGAGCACCGACCCCCGAAGCCGACGGCACACCTCCGGGCGAGGGGCATACGCCGGACACCGGATCCTCCGACGGTCCGGCGAACGGGCCGGACGTGCCGGACGATCCCGCGGACCCGGTCGACCTGGACGAGCTGACGACCACGGAGCGCATGGCCCGTGCGGAGAGCCTGATCTCCGACGGGGCGCGGACCTTCCCGGACAACGACGCGGCGACCAGGTACGGCCAGGACTACTGGAACGACTACGTCGAAAACCTGCCGCCCGAGCAGCGCAAGTCTCTGTTCAACTACTCGACCGAGCCTCCCCAGAACCACCCCACCTATGTGGAGATGAACGGTCAACTGCGGCGGGGCGAGACCCTCGACCCCGAGGTGCGGCGCGACATCGAGAACATCGACCAGGCGATGCAGGGGCGGCCGGTCCCCGAGGACATCGTCGTGACACGCGGTACCGGACTCGGCCACATCGACGTCTCACCCGAGAAGATGCCGGATGTCGAAGAGGGATTCCCCGACCCGGGGTACATGTCGACGTCGCTGGGAAGCGCCGCCGGCGCGTTCAAGGATGCGGAGGCGATCCTCCACCTGCGGGTCCCCGCCGGCACGCCCGCGCTGTGGATGGAGAAGGCCTCCGATTTCGGGGCGGGGGAGCGGGAGCTGCTCCTTGGACGCGGAGCGACCTACCGCGTCGCCGATGTCGTGTGGTCCGGTGGGCAGTGGCACGTGTACGGCGAGGTCATGGCGAAGTAGCGAGGAAGGAGCCCCGGGTGGGCGCGAGGGAATGGGATACGCCGAGGCTGACCGAGGACGTGCACTGGAAGGCGCAGGGGCGGGTCCGCGGCTACACGGACAAGAGCCCGGGGCCGGTCCGGTACCGGCGCATCGCCTGGTCCGGGGGCGAGGTGATCGGGTACCTGTGGTATGACGACGCGCACAGCGCCGCCGGGTACGTGGCGGTGGCCGCTCAGGGCGACGACGCCGTCAACGCGGGAACGCTGTGGCACAGGCGCCTGACCGATGCGGGAGAGCGCGGTCTGGCGCCGTCGCAGGCGGTTGCGGAGTTCGCGGAGCAGGGGGTCGGCAGCAGGGGCTCGGGTTGGATCGTCCCCGATTCCGAGGCCGAGGCACCGAGCGTCGCCGAACTCGAGGCAGTGGCCGGAGCCCCCGGCGCCGGGAAGGCGCCGGAGCGCACCGCCGATGAATCGCAGCAGCGGCGGCGCCGGAGTGGCGAATGACGGTCCGGCCCGCAGCCGGTGCGAGCGCCGGGTAGCGGACGAAGGCGGGGCGATGGGCGTCGACGAGCGGGATGTCCGCCGGGCGACCGCAGACGTGCATTTCCAGCCCGTCGGCGGGAAGGTCGGCTATGCGTCGGCCTGTTCAGGGCCGGTGCACTACCGGACGATCGCAGGGGACAGTGGCGCGGAGGTCTTGGGCTACCTGTGGTACTGCGACGCCGAAGAAGCGGCGGGTTATGTACCGCGGCCGGAGGGCGGTGACGCCGCGTTCAACGCGGGAGCCTACTGGGCCGATCTTCTGGCCGGGGCCTGGCAGCGCGGTCTCCCACCCTCCGCCGCTGTCGACGAATTCGAGTCGCGATCCGCTGGAGGCCCGGCGTCCGGGTGGATCGTCCCCGATGCCTCGGGCAAGGCCCCCGGTGTGCAAGAGCTGCGAACCGCCGTCGGGTTGTCTCCGTCCGGCAACCGTCCCCCGCAGCAGGCCGATGAGCCGCAGCGGCGGCGCCGGAGTGGTGAGTGAGCGTGGCGCCCGCTACCCGCTGAGCGCCGATGGGGGTGTCTGAGCCAGGCGGCGGCCCAGGTCCTCCAGGTCGGCGGCTGCCAGGTCCGGCCAGCCGTGGACGGCCTCGCGCCAGTGGTCGGGGACCGCGGAGGCGCCCCAGCGGGCGCCGAGGAGGGCGCCGGCGATGGCGGCGACGGTGTCGGTGTCGTCGCCGGCGCGGACGGCGTTCTCCAGAGCGGCCACCAGGTGCTCGGCGCCCTCGCCCGGTGCCGTGGTGATCGCCGACCAGGCCGCTTGCAGTGCCGGGACGACGAAGCCGTTGGGGTTGAACTCGTGCGGCGGAGCCTGTTCGGCCTCGTCGAGCCGGGCAGCCCAGTACGCACTCCGCTCCCCGGGCAGCAGCTCCAGCCCCGTGCGCACGCCCGCGAAGCCGTCCCCCGCCACCGCGCGGCGGATGCCCTCGCACCACAGCACGCAGGCCTCCTCGGCGAGCGGGTCGGCGTGGGTGAGGCGGCTGAGGAGTCGGGCCGCGTCGGCGGTGGCCCGCGCGTCGCCGGGGAAGCACAGCCCGACCGGTCCCGTGCGCATCAGCGACCCGTTGCCTGCGCTGGGCACGCCCGAGGTGTAGCGCTCGCGCGCCGCCGCGAGCATCGCCTCGGCCGTACCCGGCTTGCCGCGCCGGGCCGCGGCCGCGCCCAGGACCGCGCGCGTCTGGTTGCCGATGTCGCTCGCACCCTCGAACATCCAGGTCAGAAAGTTCTCGGCGACGCCGTCGAGCACACGCGGGCCGAACACCGCGCCTTCCGCGCCGGCCGGACCGGCCGCGCCCCGGCCGGTGCCACCCGGATCGGCCGGGGCGGAGGGATCCGCCAGCGCGCGGGCGATGCAGGCCGCCATCTGCGTGTCGTCGCTGTACTCGCCCGGACGGTAGGGCCCAAGCCCGCCGCCGGCCATCTCGGGGCGCTGGTCGGCCCGGAGCCGTTGGGCGAACTCGTAGGGCACCCCCAGCGCGTCGCCGCACGCGGCCGCGAGCAGCACGCCCGCGGCCCGGTCCAGCCGCTCGGGACCCGGCGCCTGGGCCGGGCTCTCCTGCGGATTCCGCGGCGCCTCGCGGTGGGCGTGGGCGTCGTTCACCGTGGTCCTACCTCCATCGCAAACGGCTCGCGGTCGCGGTCTCAGGACGGCGCTTGGCCGCCCTCGGGGCGCAGGTGCTTCATCAGGGCGTGGAATTCGCGCCAGGCGTCGGGATCGGTCCCGTCGCCGAGTGGGTACCACATTGCCGGGGCGCGTGAGGGTCCCACGCGCTCTCCCGGTGCGGGGGCGTCATCGGCGCGGGCGGCGCCGATCTCGGCCACCGCCTCAGCTCCGATCGCGGCCCCCACCGGGGCAGGCACGCCCGACCACACCGGCGCGTACGTCAGGTCGGCACGGCCCGCCATGCGCTGCACGGTCATGCTGGTGAGCACCCCGCGCTTGGCCAGCTCCCCGGCCACCTCGCCCAGGCGCTCCAGCGGCGGCTCGGCGTCGCCCGGATAGCCCGCGCCGAAGGTGATCGTCTCCTTCACCCCCTCGACCACCCGCGCCGTGCGGTGGGTGCCGATGAAGGGGCGCTCGGCGAACTGCGGTCCGGTGAACACCGTCCACGTCGACTCCGGCGCGCGCCGGCGGCACAGCGCCGTCATCCGCGAGGTGTTCCACTGCGACAGCGCCGGCTCGCTGGTGCCCCACCCGGCCGGGTGGGCGTCACACAGCGCCTCGGCCAGCAGCTCGACCCCGGTGCCGAGCACCAGGCTCTCGCGGGCGTCGTGCCGCAGCCGCAGGTCGATCCAGAGCTGGCTGCCGGGCTCCTCGACGGGCCGCAGGAAGGTGCGCGTCGGGCCGTGCTGGACGCGGTCGCTCTTGCCCACCACGAACCCGGCGCGCCGGTCCCAGACCAGCGGCACCCCGGAGAACCCGTCGTAGTGGCCGCTGCCGTCGGGCTCCTCGACGGCCCAGCGCGCGTTCGGGTGCTGCAGCACCGTCCGCAGCGGCAGGGTGATGCGCACGTCCGGGGAGGTCAGCACCTGCAGCGACCGCTCGGTCCGGCCGCAGGCCGCCAGCGCGTCGGCCAGCCAGGACGACAGCGGCACGACCGGCCGGTCCTGCACGATCACGGCGGCCTGCTCGGTGGCGGTGTCGATCGCGGGGTGGTCGGCGACCATGGTCACTCCCTCCCGCCGGACGCCGCCGGGGTCTGCTCCGCCGGGCGCGGCGGCCACACGATGCCGCCCAGCCGTGCGGTCAGCGAGTCCGCGAAGCGGTGGGCCAGCGCTTCGGGATCGGGCCCCGACCCCGGCGCGCGGGCCTCCACCCACCAGCACGGGTCGGGCATGCCCGCCGCCGCCTCCGCACCCAGCAGCCGGCCGACCTCGCCGGGCACCTCGACCTTCTGCGCCGCCTCGATCGCCAGTACCGGACGGCCCGAATCGTCGCGGAGCCGGATGACGGCCCCCTCGCCCGCGCCCGCGACCTTGAGGTCGGGGCCCGCGTCCACCATCGAGTCCACCAGCGCCCGCACGTCGGGCGCCTGGCGCACCAGCGCGACCACGTCGTATGTCACCGGTCCGTCAACTCCCGTCTCCAGATTCCGCGTCGAGAACCGCCGTCTGCATCAGACGCGGCGACCGGCCCCTGCGGATCCACTGGCCTCGCCCCGGCGGCTGGGCGCTGGCGTAGACCTTGGGGAACAGCTGGCCCTCGCTGCGGTCGCCCGACATCAGCACCGCGCTGGTGCCGATCTCGCGCATGGCCTGCACCAGGGGGTCGTAGAGCCCGCGGCCCGCCCCGGCCACACGCCGGCTGAGGACGAAGTGCAGCCCGATGTCGCGCCCGTTGGACACGAACGGCACGAACGGGGTCAGCGGCTTCTGCCCGGCGGTGGTGAGCAGGTCGTAGTCGTCGACCAGGACGACGATGCGCGGACCGGAGAACGCCCCCGCGTCGGCCGAGTCGGGATCGGCGTCGTCGGGAAGGCGCTCCTCCAGCTCCTTGGCCACGCCCCCGGCCAGGCCCTGGCACACCCGCGCGTTGCTGGCGTATCCCCCCAGGTACTCCTCGGGGATGACATTGCGCAGCGTGCGGCGCGGGTCCATCACCGCGAACACGACCTCCTTCGAGGAGTAGCGGGCGATGAGCCCTTCGGCGACCAGCCGCAGCAGGTTGGTTTTGCCGCACTCGCCGTCGCCCAGCACCAGCAGGTTCTGGTCGCGTTCGAACAGGTCCAGCAGTACCGGCTCCAGCCCCTGCTCGTCCACGCCGATCGGCACCCGGGTGCGCTCGGTGCCGGGGCCCGGCAGCGTGGCGGCGGGCAGCCGGTGCGGCAGCACCCGCACCGGGGGAGCCGTCGTCCCCTTCCACGCGGTGCCGATGGCGCGGCAGGTCTTCTCGACCACCTCGCCGAGGTTGTCGTCCTCGGCCAGGGCGTCCACGCGCGGCAGCGCCACCTGCGCGAACAGCTTCTGGTCGGTGAGCACCCGGCCCGGGGTGTCAGGGCTGATGGTCTCGGCGAGCTTGCGGTCGACCGAGGAGTCGGAGGGGTCGTTGAGCCGCAGCTCCACCTTCTGCCCGAAGTTGGACTGCATGGCGATGCGCACGTCGTTCCACCGCAGCATGGCGGCCACGATGTGGATGCCGTAGCCGCCGCCCCGCTGCAGCAGGTCGTTGACGATGTCGTTGATCTCCTCGAAGTCGCTGCGGATGGCGCCGAAGCCGTCCACGCACAGCACGACGTCGGCACTGGCCAGCTCGGGCACCTCGCCGCGGGCGTGCATGCGGCGCAGCTGCTGGATGGAGTCGATGCCGCGGTCGCGGAAGACCTCCTGGCGCTGCTCCAGCATGCCGCGGACCTCCTCGACCGTGCGGCGCACCCGCTCGCCGTCGGTGCGCGCGGCCACCCCGCCCACGTGCGGGAGGTCGGCGAGCGCCTGCAGGCCGCCGCCGACCAGGTCGAGCGCGTAGCAGGCGACCTGGTCGGGGGTGTGGGTGAGCGCGATGGAGAGTACGAGCGTGCGCAGCAGCGTGGTCTTGCCGGTCTGCGGGCCGCCGATGATGGCGAAGTGGCCGCCCGAGGCCGACAGGTCGATGCTCCACAGCCCCTGCCACTGGCGGGCGGCGTCGTCGAGCAGCCCGACCGGGATGTGCAGCTGCCCGGGCGGGTCGGGCAGGCGCATGCCGCTGTCGGCGACCCGCACCGGCCCGGTCACCCCGTCCAGCGTGGTGGCCGCGGGCAGCGGCGGCAGCCAGATGCTGCGGGTGGGCTGTCCCGCCCGGGTGAGCTGGCCCACCATCACATCCAGCAGGGTGGGCCCCACGGTGCGGTCGGGCAGCCCCGGCTCGTCGTCCTCGGCCGCGGCTTCCGGCCGGTCGCGGCGCACCTCGTTGAACGCCGGATAGGGGTAGACCGGCGGCGGGCCGTCCTGGTCCTCGGCGTCCTCGGCCGCCACCTGGCCGCGGTAGGCGCCGGAGACGTAGCCGGCCTTGAACCGCTGGTAGACGCTGGTGTCGACCTTGAGGTAGCCGAACCCGGGCAGCGCCGGCAGGTGGAAGGCGTCGGGGGTGTCCAGCACCGTGCGGCTCTCCTCCTCGGAGAACGTGCGCAGCCCCAGCCGGTAGGAGAGGTAGGTCTCCAGTCCGCGCAGCTTGCCGCTCTCGATGCGCTGGCTGGACAGCAGCAGATGCACGCCGATGCTGCGCCCGATGCGCCCGATCGACAGGAACAACTGGATGAAGTCGGGGCGCGCGGTCAGCAGCTCGCCGAACTCGTCGATGATCACCAGCAGGTGCGGCAGCGGCGGCAGGCCGGGGTCGTGCTGGCGCTTGTAGTGGTAGTCGCCGATGTTGGCGACGTTGCCCGCGTCGCGCAGCACCTGCTGGCGGCGCTGGACCTCGCCGGAGAGGCTGGAGTAGGCGCGCTCGATCAGGGCGGCGTCGTCCTCCAGGTTGGTGATCACCCCGGCGACGTGCGGCATGTCCTCGAACGGGGCGAACGTGGCGCCGCCCTTGTAGTCGACGAGCACCATGCTGACGCGGTCGGGCGGATGCGACGCCGCAAGGGCGATGACCAGGGTGCGCAGCATCTCGCTCTTGCCCGACCCGGTGGCGCCCACGCACAGCCCGTGGGGGCCCATGCCCAGCTGCGCGGACTCCTTGAGGTCCAGGATGACGGGCTGGCCCAGGTCGTCGGCGCCGATCGGCACCCGCAGGAACGAGCGCTCGCTGCGCGGCGCCCACAGCCGGACCACGTCCATGTCGCCGGGGTCGTCCACGCCGAGCATGGACGTGAAGTCGGCGCTGCCGCCCTCGGCCGCGGTCTCCTCGACGGACTCGCGCGAAAGGCGCAGCGGCGCCAGCATCCTCGCCACCCCGGTCACGTCGCCGACGCCCACCGGATCGACGGTGCCGTGGGTGGCCGCGCCCACGGGGTCGTCGGTGCGCAGGTCCTCCACCCGGACCCGGTCGCCCTCGACCGTGATGCGCATGCTGACGTCGCCCGGCTCGTCGACCTGGGCGGCCACGAGGTGGATCACCGTGGCCCCCAGCGCGGCCGGCGGGACGGCGTCGTCGGGGCGCACCAGCTCCTCGGCCACCGAGCCGTGCGTGTCGTGCACCACCAGCAGCCGGCGCATCATCTGGTAGGCCTCGCGCTTGCCCATGCCGCGGCGCACCTCGGCGGCGAAGTCGGTGCGGGCGCGCAGGTCGTCGGAGAGCAGGGCGCCGAGCTTGGCCGGGGTGGGCGCGATCAGCCGCGCGTAGGCGCCCTGTTCGCGGCGCTGCTGGTCCAGCGCCTGCGGCAGCCACTTCACCCAGTCCCAGTCGGCGGACGCGGCGGCGGGGTGGGCCAGCGCCAGCGCGGCGTCCTCGGGCGCGTGGAACACGCAGAACTGGGCGAGCAGCGAGCGCATCACCCGCAGTACGTCGGCGCGCTCGCCGATGACGCTGATGTTGCCGGCCATGTCCAGCGGGACTGTCAGCGGCATCTCCGGCACGTGCTCGAAGCGCCGGATGGCCGCCTGGGCCTCCGAGAGCATGAAGGGGTCGGTGGGGGTCAGCGCCGTCCCGCGCTCGCCCAGCAGCAGCGGGCGGCCCGGCATCGCGCCCGTGCCCAGCCGCACCCGCAGGAAGTCGCGGTCCTTGCGGCGGCGCTCCCACAGCCGGGTGGGGTCGCGCACGATGTCGTACAGCGCCGACGGAGGCGGGTCCAGCAGCTGGGCGTGCTCGCGCAGCTCGCGCTCGCGCCCGCTGAGGTCCTCGCGCAGCTCCTCCAGGTACTCCAGGTACAGCTCGCGCTGGTTGCGGCGCTGGCGCGCGGCCTGCCCGCGGCGGGACAGCAGCATGCCCAGGGCGGCGCACAGCGCGACCACCAGCACCAGCGCGCCCAGCGCCATGAACGCCGGATTGCGCAGCACCATCATGATGGTCAGCGAGCCCATCATGGCGATCATCGGCAGAATGGACATGAGCTGGTTGCCCTGCTGGTTGCCGTCCGGCAGCGTCGGCGGCGCCTCGACCTCGTAGGGCTCGCGCTGAGGCGGGGGGTGGACGGTGCGGGCCGGCCGATGCACTACGCGGGTGGTCACCAGCTCTCCTTTCCCCGTGTGACGGGGACGATCCTATTCGGGCGCGGTGGGGTCCTCCCATACGGTAATCGCGAGCGGGAGCGGCGGTGAGGCCGCGGGCGAGGGGGCCGCGATGGGAGGGGAGCCGCACGGCCGCGACGCGCGTCAGAGCCGGAGGGAGGGGCGGGTGCACGAGGAACTGGAGATCGCCGGGGACGTCCACGCGCTCCTGGAGGGGCTGCTGCCGGTGTCGCTGCCGGACGCCTCCTTCGACCGCGCCACCTCCTCGGTGGTGCTCGGGTTCGGCTGGACCGAGCTGAGCGCGTCCACCTGGGGGCTGCTGGAGCGCTGCGCCGCCGCGGAGCGGTCGGAGTGGCCGGGTGTGGTCGACGCCTGGCTGCGCGAGACCGCCGACCGCGCCGCCATGGCGATCGCCGAGATCGAGCTGCTGGGCGACGTGCGCCGGCTGCTGCGCATCCGCCTGGTGCCGACCATGTCCGAGGAGCACCGCCGCGAACTGGTGTGGACCCCGGCGGGCGAGTACTTCGACGCCCTGGTCGTGGTCGAGCACCCGGAGTACGGCGCGCCGCTGACCCGGCACCGCGCCGGGCTGCTGCAGCTGCGGCGGTTGGGCTATGCGCTGCGCCAGACGCGCGAGCACGAACTGTCCGACGTCGTCGACTACACGCGCCCGCTCGCGGCCGGCGGCGAGGTGCGGGTGATCACCAAGCCCGGCAGCGGCTATGTGACGGTGCTGCTCAGCGAGCTGGACGAGCTGCTCGCCGAGACCGACGCGGCGGGGGCGCTGGTGGCGGCGCCGCGCTACGACACCCTGCTGCTGTACCCGCTGCGCTCCCGGGCGGCCCTCAAGGCGCTGCCGGCGTTCACCGCCGAGGCCGCCGCGATGCACGGCGCCGCCGAGGACCCCTGTACGGACCACGTCTACCTGTGGCGCGACGGCGACCTGGAGGCCCTGGACGCCCGGCCCCGGAGGGCGCGGGCGCAGGTCAAGGCACTGCTGCGCGCTTCCGGAAGGCTGCGGCTGCGGCGCGAGTGACGCCGGCGTCCGGCAGCGGGCGGGGCGGCGCGGCGGCTCCGGGGCACATCGGCGGCGGCCGGATCCGGCCGAGGGCGGCGGGCGGCCGGTGGCGGTCATCCCGCTTTCCGGGTCGGACCGCGACACGCCGCCAATATCGGCCCGTAGCCCGCGGCGGATTCGCGGTTACCGCAATCCGGGGCGGAGCGCCGGAGCGGGCGAGCGGATCGAGCGCCCGGCGCACGATCCGCGCCGAGCCGGACCCCTCCCAGGTCAGCGGGCACGGGTTTCGGTCATGGCGTTCGTCGGCATTCGGCTTGGGACACTGGACCTGCGGAGGGGCGATCCGCTCTCCTTGGGGTATCCGGCGGGTGAAGAGGCCTTGAGGGGAGGACGCGTGCTGGACGGCGACTGGCTCGCAGACACCGGGACGGAGATCCGCAGCGTCCTGAAGGTCATGGTCGACGCCGAGTGGCTCCCCGGCGGAACCGCCGTGGTCGGCACCGACAGCATGTGGGAGTTCGTCTCCGTCGGCGGGATCGGCGAGGCCGGCGGCGACCACCCCGCGGCGCCCGATGTGCGCTACGACGCCGCGAGCCTGACCAAGGTCATGGCCACCTGGCCGCTGATGGGCCGCGCGGTCGCCGAGGGGCTCGTGGGGCTCGACGACCCGCTGGGCGACTACTTCCCGGGCGGCCCCTACCCCGGAGGCCGGGTCACGGCGCGCCAGATCCTCACGCACACCTCCCGGCTGAACCCGGTCACGTGGCTGGAACGCTACGTCGGCACCGAGCAGGACCTCGCCGAGGCGATCCTCTCCGAGCCGCTGGACGAGGAGGGCTACCGCTACATCGACCGCGGCTTCATCCTGCTCGGGCTGCTGCTGGAGCGGCTGCTGGGCGACCCGCTGGACCGGCTGGCGGGCGAACTGTGGTCGATGGCGGGCATGGCCTCGACCACCTACGGCCCGCTGCCGCGCTCGGCGGCGGTCGCGCCCACCGAGCGGCGCATCCCCGGCGCCGCGCCCGTCTGGGGCGTGGTCCACGACGAGGCGGCGGCGCTGATGGGCGGGGTCTCCGGGCACGCCGGGGTGTTCACCACGGCCATCGACCTCGGGGTGTTCGCCCGCGACCTGCTGCGGGTGCACGCGGAGTCGCGCGGCCGGGGCGACGCCCTCTCCGACTACGTGCGCCAGAGCTGGCGCCCCCAGGTTCCCGTCGACGAGCACTTCTCGCGCGGCCTGGCCTGGCTGGTCACCGACCGCGGGCTGGTGTACCACCACGGCTACACGGGTGTCAGCCTGTTCCTCCACCCGCCCACGGGCCGCTACGTCGGCCTGCTCACCAACGCGGTCCACCACGGCCGCCGCCGCACGGGCCTGGTCGACCTCAGGGCGGCGGTGCGGGCGTCCTTCGGGGAGTGAGCGCGGCGGGCGGCCTGTGCTCGTCCGGGTCGGCGCGACGGTCCGGGATCACGCGGCCCGTGCTGTCCGGATGCGGACAATCGCCCTCATCACTTGAGACTGCGGATCCCGGGCGCGCGGTCCTGCGTGTTCACGCCGTGCGGGAGCCGATCCCCGCGCGGGAACCGGGTCGCCATCTTTCGCCCGAGAAAGCAGCCTCACTATGACCCGCGACGTCGTCGCTTTGCTGGACCGCCGGCCCACCATGCGCGGCATGACCCGGGCCCTTGTGCAGGCGGGGCGGGACCTGCGGATGCGTACCGTCGCCGAAGGGGCCGTGGTCGAGCTGCGGGATGACTCCGGGCGGCTGGTGGCGGCTGCGCAGGCTGGGCAGCGGCTCGCTTCGGCCGGGGAAGTCGATCGGCTGCTCGGCGACGGCATCGGCGAACCGTTGCCCGCTCAGCCCTGGTGGGTCGAGGCGCGCGGGGCCGAGACCGGGACCGGCGGGCCCGACACCGCCGGGATGGTGCGCCGGTTCGCCGAATCGCTCGCCGCCGAGTTCGGTGGCTGCGTCTGGGAGGCCGAATCCCGGCTCGACCGCGGCGACCCGCTGCTGACCGGGACCACCGACCACCCCGCCCTCACCCGCGCCACCGACCGTGTTGCGATCGCCGTCCAGGACCGCCCCGTCGTCCCCCTCTCCACCTGGCTGGCCGACGCCGTCGCGGTGCACGGCCGCGCCGGGCGCGGCTTCCAGCTCGTCACCCCTGCTCAGACGCGCCTGCCCCACGAGCTGGCCGCCCTCCTGGAGAACCCCATGGCCCGCTGGGTGGTGCGCGCCCCGAAGGCGACTACTTCGACGGCCACGTCGGCCTCCCGCTGACCTGGTCCGAGTAGGTCGGCTTCATCATCGACGCGTCGGAGCCCGCAGAACCCGCGCCCCACCCGCACTTCCTCCGCGAGGGGGTGGAGGCCGGCCAGGACGCGGCCGCCCCGCAGGCCGACCAGCTGCTGGTCGGCCTCGACGGCCGCGGCCTCGGCGACCTCACCTGCGCACCGCACGAGGCGGGCCCGCGCCTCCCGGTGGGCCTGGCGCTGGGTCCCGACGCCGTCAGCACCCTCGGCCTGGCACACGCCCGCACCGCCCCCATCGAGCCGGTCCACCTCGGCCCGCGCTTCTCGCCCGCCCTCTGGTACCCGATCGGCGACGGCACCGCGCCCGAGGACCGCTCACGGCTGCACGACCTACTGGCCCACCTGCGAACCGACACGGCTGCGGCGGGCGGGTGAGCCATTTGCCTCCGCCCCGGCCTTGAACGCCCCTGTCCCTGTGGTCATATTCTGTTGCGGACGGTGACCGCAGACGCACGACCGCCGCCCGAGTGAAACGGTCGGACGGTGCACCGGGTTGCCGACGGTGCCGCCGGGACACCGGTGGACCTATGGGACGATAAGCCATGATCAACAGGCTGGATTCCCGGCGCCGCGGGCGTTTCCGGAACCCGGCCCGCCCCGGGGCCCGCGGCGTGGAGCGCGGCCGGGGCCCGGTCCCCCCACGCGGCGCAGGGCGGCTGCCCCCTCGGCTTCCCGCGCCGCCTCCCCCCTGTGTGCGAGGAGAGCGATGCGTAAGATCCTGATCGTCGGAGCGGGCTACAGCGGTCTGACGCTGGCCCACCTGCTCCTGAGCGCCGGCTACGACGTGACCGTCATGACCGGCCAGACCTCCCCGGAGATCCGCCAGGGCCGAACGAGGACCCTGGCCATGACCTTTCCCGAAACCCTGGCGCTGGAGCGCGAGGCGGGCCTGTTCTTCCAGCAATGGGAGACCGCCCCCACCGCGCCGGGCATCCACTTCTCGCTGCGGCCGCCGAACATGCCCTCGATGGAGTTCGGCGGCAACAACGCGGGCGGTACCAGCCTCGCCGTGGAGAGCCGGCTGAAGATGGCCGACTGGCTGGAGTACTTCGAGGACCGCGGCGGCAAGGTGATCGTGCACGGGTGCACCGTGAGCGATCTGGAGTACTTCACCCGCGGCATGTACGACCTGACCGTGATCGCGGTGGGCGCCGGCGAACTGGGCGCGCTGTTCGACCGCGACGACTCCCGTACGGGCGGCGCCTTCCCCGGGCGAATCACCCAGGCCTCGATGTTCAACGTCGAGCCCCACGAGGACCCGGCCGTGCGCGAGCGCGGCCTCGAGGTCGTGTCCATCCCCGGTGGGGGCAACGTGTTCCTCGTCCCGCAGCTGACGGCATACGGCCCCGCCACCACCATCTTCGCCAAGGGCGAGGTGGGCCCGGCGGGCATGGAGCAGCTGGCCTGGGAGGAGCGCCCCGGGCGCCCCAGCGACACCCGCGAGCAGGTCGCGACGATGCGGCTGTCGTTCCTGCTGGAGAAGCTGTGGGAGTTCGCGCCCGACATCGCCCGCCGCTGCCAGAACGCGACCCTGGTCGACCCCGGCTCGGTGATCATGGAGGAGATCCGGCCGCAGGTCCGCCACCCGGTCGCCACCCTGTCGGGCGGCGGCATGGTGCTGGGCATGGCGGACGCGGTCATCAGCGTCGACCCGGTATCCGGCCAGCAGCACGCCAACGCCGCGGCGTGCGCACGCGCCTACTTCGACGCGATCCGCGCGCACGGCGAGCAGCCGTTCACGCCCGAGTGGGGCCGGGCCGCCTTCGACCGGTTCTGGAACGAGACCGGGCAGTTCGCGGCGATGTTCACCGAGGTGCTGGTGGCCAACTTCTGGGACGAGTCCAAGCGGCCGCCCTACTTCGCCGAGCTGCTGGAGGCGGTGCTCACCCTGCCCGAGATCCAGGACGCCTGGGTCACCGGGGTCTGCCGGCCCACCGAGCTGGCGTGGATGCTCGACGAGCAGACCTGCCGGGCGCGCATCGCCGAGGCGCGCGAGCGCGCGGGCGTGGCCGGCTAGCGAGGCGGTCGGAGGCGCCCCCGCGGCGCCGACCGGAACCCGGGGGCGGCGCGCCGCCGCCCCCGGACATCGGCTCAGGAGCGGCCCACGGCCCGCCACAGCACAAGGCTGCCCTCGGTCCACACCTCGACGTCGTCGAAGCGCTCCCGCAGCGCCGCGGCGAGGTCGTCGGCGGTGTCGGCGCGGTTGGAGAACCAGGCGAGCCGGTTGTAGAGGGCCATCATGAGCACGGCCAGCGGTCGGCGCCAGCGCCCGCGGACGCCCCGGTTCATCAGCGTGGCGCCGAAGAACACCCCGCCCGGCCGCAGGACCCGGGCGACGGAGTCGAACAGGGCCGTCTTGGCCGCGATCCCCCGCTGCCCGGGGTCGGGCAGGCAGTGCACGACGTTCATGCAGCCGACCGACGCGAAGGAGCCCTCGACACCGGTCCAGGGTTCGAGTGCGTCGGCGCGCGTGGTGGCCGGCGCGAACCGCGACAGCCGGTCGGCGGTCTCCTGAAGCGGACCGGAGTTGGCGTCGAGGAGGTGCAGCCGGGTGAAGCCGCCCGGGCGGTCGGCGCGCTCCAGCAGCAGGCCGGTGCCCACCCCCACCTCCAGGTGCTCGGCGCTGAGGTGTTCCCGGACGAACGCGAGGACCCGGTCGAGCCTGGGGCCCCAGGCCCAGGGCTGGAAGGAGAATCCCCAAACCCATTTGTCGTAGGCGCCGGCGGCCCCGAGCCGCTTGCGCTCGTAGATCGCGGAAGTGGGGGTGTCGCCGGAAGAGGTGTCGGGGGTCGGTGTCACGGGCAGCTCCCTGGGGCGAGGGGTGAACGGGGGCGCGACGGTGCCGGCTGATCACCGGACCGCCGTCCGCAAACATGCCCGTTTGTCGGGCATTGCGAACACACGAGTATCGCCCCGGTGCAGGGGTGCACGGTCGCCACTGGGGGTGCTGTGCGCCACGTGCGCGACGCCGCCGCAGGTCGCAGGGGTCCGAGCCGCGGGCGGACGTCTTTCTCGCGGAGGCCCGCGGGACCGCAGTTGCATATGTGCAATCCCGCACTCTGTTGCCTTCGGTGTGACGGAATGGGCACAATCGCCCTGTCCTGGCCATCCCGGCATTTCCGCCGGATCGCACGCACCGAGAGGACACCGCGTGACCTCCAGCTCACTGCTCGATCCCGCTCAGGCCATGGCCGGCCTCCTCGACCCCGAGAACCGGGACCCCTATCCCCTCTACGCCGCCCTGCGTGAATCAGGCGACGGCGTCCACTGGTGCGAACCGATGGGCGCCTACTTCGCCACCCGCTACGACGACATCAAGGTGATGAGTCGGCGGATCGACGTCTACTCCTCGGAGCACTTCTGGCCCAGTCCCGCCGGCGAGCACAACCCCGACGACCCCCGCCAGGTCGCCAGCGTGGACGTCGCCAGCCGCCAGTTCATGTTCACCGACCCGCCGGACCACACCCGGCTGCGCAAGATCCTCAGCCCGCACTTCAACACCGCGGCACTGAACGGGCGCTGGCGCAGCCTGGTCGAGCGCGTGGTCGACGAACGGCTCTCCCGGCTGAGTCCGGGACAGACCGTCAACTTCATGGAGGTCGCCAACGCCGTCCCGGTCGCGGTCATCGCCGGGGTCATCGGCGTACCGGTCGAGACGGACGCGGACCTGGTCCGGTGGCGGGCGTGGTCGCGCGCCATGGGAGCCACCCTCGACATCAGCGTCCACGGACCCGAGCAGGAGAAAGCGGTGCTGGGCCAGGGCGAGTTCATCGACGCGCTCGCCGAGATCCTCGACCGCCGCCGCTGGGATCCGCGCGACGACATGATCACGGCCGTGGCGCAGCTGGCCGACGACGCCGACGAGCCGGTTGACGAGAAGGACGTGCTCGCCCAGTTGCTGCTGCTGTTCGCGGCGGGCAACGACACCACGGCCGGCCTGCTGGGCAACGGTGTCCAGCTGCTGCTGACCCACCGGGAGAAGACCGAGCGCCTGCGCGCGGAGGGTTCCCTGGCAGGCGGGGTCGAGGAGATCCTGCGCTTCGAGCCGCCGGTGCACTTCGACCTGCGGCTGACCAAGGAGCCGGTGGTCCTGGGCGAGACCGAGCTGCCGGCCGGAGCGGCGGTGTACCAGATCCTGCCGGCGGCCAACCGCGACCCGCGGGTCTTCGCCGACCCCGACGCCTTCGACCCCTGGCGGCCCAACGCCCGCAACCACATGAGCTTCCTGCACGGCCCCCACCACTGCATCGGGGCGGGGCTCGCCCGCGTGGAAGGCGAGGTCCTGTTCAAGCGCCTGCTGGAGCGCTTCCCCGACGCCCGCCTGGACGGCGAGCCCGTCCGCCGCACCCGCGACAAGGCGACCCGCGGGCTGGAGGAGCTGCCCGTACGACTCTGAGCGATCGCCCGATGTGCGCCGGCGGCGTTCACCTCCTGCCGGTGATCGCCTCGCGCAGGCCGGTGAGCAGCTCGGCGACGCCGGGCGGGCCGTCGACCACCAGGTCGGCGCGTGCGGCGAGTTCGGCGACCTCGGTGGAACCGCTGCACACCGTGAGGCCGCGGAGGCCCTTGTCGCGCAGGCGCTCCACGGCGTCGAAGGCGGCGAGGTCGCCGAGGTCGTCGCCGGCGTAGAGCACGGCGGCGTCCTCGCCGGCGCCGGCCATCACGGCGGCCAGTGCCGAGCCCTTGTCCATGCCGGCCGGCCGCAGCTCGATGACCCGGCGGCCGGGCTCGACGGTGAGTCCGGCGCGCTGGGCCAGGGCGGCCAGCGGGATCCGCAGGATCTCCAAGGCCGCGTCGGGATCGGCGGCGCGCCGGGTGTGCACCGCCAGCGAATGCCCCTTGTCCTCGATCCAGGTGCCGTCGTGGGCACCCGAGCGGCGCAGCAGCTCGGGCAGCTCCTCGCGGACCAGGCCGACTCCGATGGGCGGGTCGGGGGCGGTGACGCGGCCGTCCTCCCAGCGCTCCAGGCCGTAGTGGCCCAGCACCAGGATTCCGGCGACGTCGGTGAGTCCGCCGTACTCCACCGCCACCGCCGCCGGCCGCCCGGTGATGATCACCAGGCGGCCGACCAGCGGTGCGAGGCGGGCGAGTTCGGCGGTGACGCCGGGATAGGCGCGGGCGTCGCGGGGGTCGGAGACGATCGGTGCCAGCGTGCCGTCGAAGTCGAAGGACAGGACGGCGTCGGCGGGGCGCTGCACGATCCGGTCCAGCGCGGCCGCGCCCGCGTCGGAACCGGGCTTGGGCAAAGGCATGAGCGGTCGTCTCGTTCCCGTTCGGATGGTTGCGGGCTTGGCGCGGGCTGTGCCGTTGCACGCCCGAAACTGCGATATGCCCTCAGATCACGAGGCGGGCCGGCGGGGCGCCGCCGTGCGCTGCTACAGCTGGATGCCCAGTTGGCGGGCGGTGCGCTGGCGGCGGCGGTTGGCGCGCAGCCGCCGCAGCCGCTTGACGGTCATGGGGTCGAAGGCGAGGGCCTCGGGACGGTCGACCAGCCCGTTGAGCAGCTGGTAGTAGCGCGTCGGCGAGAACCCGAACTCCTCGCGGATGGCCTGCTCCTTGGAGCCCTCCAACTTCCACCATTGGCGTTCGAAGGCCAGGATGCGCTGTTCGCGGTCGGCAAGCTCGGATTCCTCGCCGGAGGAAGCCGCCGACTTACCGGTATGGGCGGGGGGTCGTTGATCGAATAGCCCTGGATCTGACATTGGGCGCCTCCTCGTCCGGATTGGCGCGACTCATGGTAGCGACTCCCCGCGGACGCTGAGGAGGAGAACAGCGAGGATGGGGCCGCGGGGTTAGAGATCCCTGTCCTTCACGGTCGCCGGGTGACCTGCGCGCCCGGGCGTGCCGCGCCCCCGCCCGCTGCCCGCACTCGGGCCGCGCCGCCCAAAAGGCCCGGACGTGGAACAATGACGCTGACCGTACCCACCGATACGGCACGGGAGTTGGGGGTTTGCATGATCAGCGGTAACCGGGCCGCCCCGCGCGCCGCCTGGGCGGCCGCCTGCGCCGTCGCGCTGCTGGCTCCGCTGACACCCCCGGCGGCCGCGCCCGCCGCGGCCGACGCGCCGGCCGAGCAGGACCTGCGGCCCGAGCAGTGGGGGATGGACGCTGTCGGCGCCGCCGAGGCCGCCGAGCGCAACGACGGCGACGGCGTGGTCGTGGCGCTGCTGGACAGCGGAGTCGACACCTCCCATCCCGACCTGCGCGGGGCCGTCACCGCCGGCGAGGACTTCACCGAGGGCGGCGCGGACGGCTCCGGCACGCCGCTGGCCGGCATCGTGGCCGGACGCGGCCACGGTGCGGAGTTCACCGGAGGCATCGTCGGCGTGGCCCCCGGCGCCGATCTGCTGTCGGTGCCCGTCGCCTCCGCCGCCGGAGAGCCGGCCGCGGACGAGGCGCTCGCCGACGGCATCCGCCACGCCGTCGGTGAAGGAGCCCAGGTCGTCGCCGTGACCGCGGAAACCGAGGGCGCCGAGCCCGACGACGCGGTGCAGGCCGCCGTCCGCCACGCCCGGCGCAACGGGGCCCTGGTCATCGCCCCCGCCGGCGAGGGCCGCTCCGCCTACCCCGGCGCCTACGAGGGCGCGATGGCCGTCGGCGCCGTCGGCGAGGACCTCGCACTCACCGCCGACTCGCCGTCCTTTGGGGCCGCGCTGGTCGCACCGGGCGCCGGTATCCGCGCCCCCGCAGCGGGCGGCGGCTACACCACCGTCGAGGGGCCCCGGGCCGCCGCCGCCTTCGCCGCCGGTGCGGCGGCGCTGGTGCGCGCGGAGTTTCCGCAGCTGCGCCCCGGCGAGGTGGCCGACGTGCTGACCTTCGGTGCCCGGCCCGGCGCGGGTGGCGAGCAGGCGGCCGGCTACGGCGCCGGCGTGCTCGACGCCCCCGCGGCCATGGACGAGGGCGCGGCCGCGACCGAGGGCGAGCCGCTGTTCGACGAGAGCCTGGCCGAGCCCGCCGAGGAGGAGTCGGCACTGCCCGGCTGGGCGGTGTGGACGGGCGCCGGCGTCCTGGCGGCGCTCGTGGTGGCGGGTGCCGTGCTGCTGTGGCGCCGGGTCAACGCCAACCCCTACAACCTTCCCTCCCGCGAGCCCGAGCGGCAGCGGAGCCGCGGCGCTGATCGCGGCGGCGACCGCGAACCCGTCGGCGCCGGCGCCCGCTCCGGCGGAGCGCGCCGGGCGGGCACCGGGCACCGCCGCGGCGGGCGGCGCCGGCGCTGAAGCCGGGCCGGCGGCGCGTCCTGCGCGGCGCTGGGTGACCGCGGATGTGCCGCATGTGGCCATGAGCAGGGGTTATACCTGTTAGCTGGCTTGACGCGCGGCAGCGGGCGTAGAAACCTGGCGGGATGTCCCCCACGGAATTCCCTGATCACGTGCCCGATGCCCGGCCCGTCCCGCCGCAGCCGCACGCGGAGGTGCCCGGACCGGAAGCCTCCGCCGCCGCGCCGCCGCCGTCCCCGGACGCGTCCGCGCCGCTGCCTTCGCGCCGCGGGCTCGGCGGCTCCGCGTCGGTCTCCGGCGCCCTGGCCCCGCCGCCGCACTTCGTCGAGGGCCGGGTGGTCGTCGTCGAGGCCGACCCCAAGTGGCCCTACCTCTTCCAGCGCGAGGCCGACCGCATCCGCGACGCGCTGGGGGCCAAGGCGCTGGAGATCGAGCACGTCGGATCCACCGCCGTGCCCGGCCTGTGCGCCAAGCCCTGCATCGACGTGCTGCTGACCGTGCCCGATCCCGCCGACGAGGACGCCTATCTGCCGCCGCTGGAGCGGGCGGGCTACGCGCTGTGGCACCGCGAGCCCGATCTGGAGGGCCACCGCGTGCTGCGCGGTCCCGACGTGAACACCAACGTGCACCTCTACGGCCCCGGCGCGGCCGAGGCCGAGCGCCTCCTGCTCTTCCGCGACCGGCTGCGCACCGACGGCGCCGACCGCGGGCTGTATGAGCGCACCAAGTGGGAGCTCGCGCGGCGCACGTGGGACAGCGTGCAGGACTACGCCGACGCCAAGGCCGAGCTCGTGGAGCAGATCATCGCCCGCGCCCGCGCCGCCGCCGCACCGGCGGAGTGAACCGGCACTTCGGCGCGGGCGCCCGTGCGGGCCGCGCTACCCGAGCGCGCGCAGCTGCTCCTCGAACCAGCGCTGCGGCGGCAGGGCGGTGGCGCTCTCCACCAGCCGGTCGCAGCGTGCGCGCCGCTCGTCGTCGGGCATCTCCAACGCCGTATGCAGGGCGCGCGCGGTCTGGGTGACGTCGTAGGGGTTGACCAGCAGCGAGTCGCGCCCGAGGTCGTCGGCCGCCCCGGCCTCACTGGAGAGCACCAGCACGCACCCGTCGTCGGAGAGCGCCGGGGCCTCCTTGGCCACCAGGTTCATGCCGTCGCGGATCGGGTTGATCAGCAGCACGTCGGCCATCCGGTAGGCGGCGAGCGAGCGCGGGAAGTCGTCGTTGACCTCCAGCACCAGCGGCGTCCACGAGGCCGTGCCGAACTCCTGGTTGATCTCCTTGGCCACCCGCTGGACGTTCTCGGTGTACTCGCGGTACTCGGGGACGTCCCCGCGGCTGGGATAGGCGAAGGCCAGGTGGGTGACGCGCTCGTGCCACTCGGGGTGGTCGCGCAGCATCTCGCGGAACGCCTCAAGGCCGCGCACGATGTTCTTCGACAGTTCGGTGCGGTCGACCCGCACGATGAGCTTGCGGTCGCCCACCCGCTCGCGCAGCGCGGTGCGCCACTCGTCGACGTCGGCCTGGGCCGCCCGTTCGCGCAGCGTCGGGGCGTCGGCGCCCAGCGCGTGCACCCCCACCCGGATCAGCCGGCCGCCGAACTCCACGGTGCGCTGCTCCCAGTCGACGTCGACCCGCAGGAGCGACTCGCAGCAGCGCAGGAACGCGTCGGCCCAGCGGCGGCTGAGGAAGCCCAGGTGGTCGGCGCCGAGCATGCCCTCCAGCAGCTCCCGGGCGATCTCGTCGGGCAGCATGCGGAAGTACTCCGGCGGCGCCCAGGGCGTGTGGGAGAAGTGGGCGATGCGCAGATCGGGGCGGCGCTGGCGCAGCATGCGGGGCACCAGGGCCAGGTGGTAGTCCTGCACCGCCACGCGCGCGTTGTCGGCCGAGCCGGTCAGCAGCGCCTCGGCGAAGGCGGAGTTGTAGGAGCGGAAGTCCTCCCACTCGGCGCGGAACGCGGCGTCGAAGCGCGGCTTGTTGGGGGTGTCGTAGAGCATGTGGTGCACGAACCACAGCGTCGAGTTGGCCACGCGGGTGTAGGCGTTGGTGAAGGTGTCGGGCGGGATGTCGAGCATCCGCACGCGCATGCCCAGGTCGAAGCCCGCCAGATCCAGCCGCGCCTCGGGCGCGCGGGCGGCCGCGGCCCGATCGGCGTCGGAGAGGGCGGCGCACACCCACAGCGTGTCGGAGGCGGAGGCGACGGCGCTCAGCCCCGACACCAGCCCGCCTCCGCCGCGCCGGTAGTCGAGGGAGCCGTCTTCGCTGATCGAGAAGGACACCGGTCCCCTGTTGGAAGCGACGAGGATCTGTGCCTTGTCCACCTGATCGTCCACCTCTCGCAAGGATTCACCTGGAATCGCGCCGACATCCCATTGCACTACAGGCACTGCCGCTGGCGACAGGGCCCGCTGCGCGAAGGTGTCATAGGTCTCGCCTGCGGCGGGCCCGCGCAAACCCCCCGGATCCCGCGCTGGAGGCCGGTCCCGGCTCGGGGCGCCAGGGGCGCGTGCGGCGCGGCAGGCACCTGAGCAGGTGTGCCCGCGGGTTGTGAGTCCGCTACCCGCCCGCGCGGCCCGCAGCCGTGTTACCCGGATCACTCTCCATGGAAAATCGGACGAAACGTGGGCTAGAGTGTGCTGCGGATTCAGCTGTGCGCCACAAGGCTGACGCACGGATCCGCGACAACTTCATATTGCTCATCCAGAGGGGTGGAGGGACCGGCCCTGCGAAGCCCCGGCAACCATCTCGGTGTGCGCTACTCGCGAACCTGCGAGGCGGCCGAGGCAGGTGCCAACTCCGGCCTGGGGCCAGATCGGTCCGACAGGGAAGATGAGGGGAGACGCCTCGCATGGCGATTACCGCCACAGAAACGGACACGCCCGCCGCTCGCTCCTTCGGCCCCGCCGCCGCGCTGTCCTGCCGCGAATGCGGTGAACGCTACGACCTCGCGCCGCGCTTCGCCTGCGAGTTCTGTTTCGGGCCTCTTGAGGTGGCCTACGAGTTCGGCGAGGTCACCCGCGAGGCCATCCAGAGCGGTCCCAACAACATCTGGCGCTACGCCGGCCTCCTGCCGGTGCCCGGCAACGTCGCCGACCTGCCCAACATGAACCCCGGCCTGACCCCGCTGGTGCGCGCCGACCGGCTGGCCGCCGAACTGGGCATGCGGTCGCTGCACGTCAAGGACGACTCCGCCAACCCCACCCACTCCTTCAAGGACCGGGTGGTGGCCATGGCCGTCGAGGCCGCCCGCACCTTCGGATTCCGCACCCTTTCCTGCTCCTCCACCGGCAACCTGGCCGGAGCGGTGGGTGCCGCCTCCGCCCGCGCCGGGTTCCGCTCGTGCGTGTTCATTCCCGCCGGGCTGGAAGAGGGCAAGGTCGTCATGGCGGCCGTCTACGGCGGCCGGGTGGTGGCCATCGACGGCAGCTACGACGACGTGAACCGCTTCTGCTCGGAGCTGATCGGCGACCCCGCCGGCGAGGACTGGGGCTTCGTCAACGTCAACCTGCGGCCGTACTACGCCGAGGGCTCCAAGACCCTGGCCTATGAGATCGCCGAGCAGCTGGGCTGGCGGCTGCCCGAGCAGATCATCGTGCCCATCGCGTCGGGCTCCCAGCTCACCAAGATCGACAAGGGCTTCCGCGAGCTGATCCGGCTGGGCCTGGTGGAGGACCGGCCCTACAAGGTGTTCGGCGCCCAGGCGAGCGGCTGCTCGCCGGTGGCCCGGGCCTACGAGGAGGGCCACGACGTCATCCAGCCCGTCAAGCCCGACACCATCGCCAAGTCCCTGGCGATCGGCAACCCGGCCGACGGCCCCTACGTCCTCGACGTCTGCCGCCGCACCGGCGGCGCGGTGGCCCACGTCGACGACGCGGCGGTGGTCGACTCCATCTCCCTGCTCGCCCGCACCGAAGGCGTCTTCGCCGAGACCGCCGGCGGAGTGACCACCGGCGTGCTGCGCAAGCTGCTGGACGAGGGCGCGCTCGACCCCCGGGCCGAGACCGTGGTGCTCAACACCGGCGACGGCCTGAAGACCCTCAACGCCGTGCAGGCGGGGGTGACCGCCACCATCAAGCCTTCCTTGGACGCGTTCAAGGAGTCCGGGCTGCTCTAACACCCGGGCAGGCCCGAAGCCCCCTCCCCGCAACCGCCGGACAGCGAGCGAGTCAAGGAGAACCGCAGCAATGAGCGTCAGCGTCCGAGTCCCGACGATCCTGCGCACCTACACCAAGGACGAGGCCGAGGTCACCGCCGAGGGCGAGACGGTGCAGGCCGTGCTGGCCGACCTGGAGGCCAAGTACCCCGGCATCCGGGCGCGCATCGTCGACGACTCCGGCAAGATCCGCCGCTTCGTCAACGTCTATGTGGGCGACGAGGACGTGCGGTTCGCCCAGGGGCTGGACACCCCGACCGTGTCGGGCACCCAGGTCTCCATCATCCCGGCCGTGGCGGGCGGCTGCTAGGCCGTGTTCGGTGGGTCGCTGTCCTACTGCGCGGCCGCCGGGGTGGTGGCGGGTGAGGGGTGGGCTTCTCGCTCTCGTTGCGTTCTCTGGGCCCCTGACAGGCATCATGGCGAAGCCGCCTGTCAGGGACAGTCGACAGGGGGCCCGCCCCGGGCCCCCGCTGCGCGATGATGCGGAGCCTGCGGAGCCCGCGCAGTAGGGGAACTCCTTCCTCGGCCTTGCGAGAGCGGCACTGGGCCCCCGCTCGGCGATCATGGCGAAGCCCGCCGAGTAGGGGAGGCCCTATCGCGGCGCCCCGCGCCGGGAATCGGCGCTTCGCGCGATCGGGCGCGGGGCGCACACGAGTGCGCCGCTCGCTACGGACGGACCCACCAGACACGGCCTAGCTGTGATGTCCCGGCACGTCGGTAACAGCCGACACGCCCCCGACAGCGGTTGAACAAGAAGAGGGCCTTCTGATCCCGGTGTGGATGACAAGTCTGCACCGATGCTCAGGAGGCCCTCGTGTGCCACCGTAACGCGCCACTGACCCCTACCGGCAGACTCCGCCTGGCCCGGTGCGTCGTCGAGGACGGCTACAGCCGCCGCGAGGCGGCCGAACGCTTCGGCGTCTCACCCAGGACCGCCCACAGATGGGCACGCCGCTACCGCGACGAGGGCGAGGCCGGCATGGGCGACCGCCCCAG
>NZ_VTZW01000021.1 GCF_009728995.1 Streptomonospora sp. PA3
CGCCGGCCGCAGCAACAAAGACACCGACGGCCGCGGCCGGGGGTACCTGTTCCTACACACCGCCCTGGACGACCACTCCCGCCTGGCCTACACCGAGATCCTGACCGACGAGACCGCCCCCACCTGCGCCGGGTTCCTCCGCCGCGCCGTGGCGTGGTTCGCCCGGCGCGGCGTCACCGCCCGGCGGGTCCTGACCGACAACGCCTGGGCCTACACCAAGACCACCTGGCGCACCACGTGCCGACAGCTGGGCATTGGCCCGCGCTGGACCCGGCCCTGGCGGCCCCAGACCAACGGCAAGGTCGAACGCTTCCACCTGACCCTGCTCGAAGAATGGGCCTACCAGCGGCCCTACACCTGCGAAGCCCAGCGCCAGGCCGCATTCGGCGACTGGCTCGACTGGTACAACTATCATCGGCCCCACACCGGGATCGGCGGCCGCACTCCCGCCAGCCGCGTTACCAACCTCCCGGGACATCACACCTAGATCGTTGATGGGAGTTTGTCGGAACTCCTGCGGGCACGACGAAGGGCGCCCATGCTCAAGCTGTGAACACGAACCTGGACGCCCTTCTGATCGCACTCTATGTCCACCTGGACGACCACGTCCTGCCCTCGGGCAGGAAACCGGGAAAACGCGGCCCCAAACGGCTGCTCACCGACGCCGAACTCGTCTGCGTCGCCATCGCCCAAGTCCTGCTGCGCTGCGACTCCGAGCGCCGCTGGATGCGTACCGCACCCGCCCGGATCGGCCACCTCTTCCCCCGCCTGCCCGGCCAATCCGAGTACAACCGCCACCTGCGCGATGCGGCCCCCGCCCTGCTCGCCGCCTCCATGTGGCTGGCCCGCGCGGTTCCGACCTGGCACGAGAACCTGCGGCTGATGGACGGCACCCCGCTGCGCTGCGGCGCCTCCCGCGTCACGGTCAACCGCTCCGGGCTGGGCGAGATCGCCGGATACGGCGTGGACAAGTCCCACCACGCCTTCTACTGGGGCGCCAAACTCATGCTCGTCACCACCGCCGAGGGGGCGGTCTGCGCCTTCAGCCTGGCCCACCCCAAGGAGCTGGACGAACGCAAGCAGGCCCTGCACCTGCTGCACGTCCACCAGGCCGCGCCCGGCCCGGGCCCGATCGTGTGCGACAAGGGCTTCGCCGGCGCCGGCATCGAGTCCGCCGTGGCCGCGACGGGACATACCATCGTGCGCCCCGCCCTGGAGTCCGAGAAGCAGCGCGGACACGGCCCCCGGCACTTCCCGGGATGGCTGCGCCAGCGCATCGAGGCGGTGATCTGGACGTTGAAGAACCAGCTCGGACTGGAGCGCCACGCCGCCCGCACCGCCGAAGGGCTCTGGGCGCGCACCTGCCAGCGCATCTGTGCGCTCAATGCCGCGATCTGGCACAACTGGCTGATCGCCGCCCCCGTCAAGCGGTCGCTGATCGCCTACGACCACTGACCAGGACACCAAACTCCCATCAACGATCTAGCCCTGCGCGGAGGCGGCGGGCGGCGCGCCCTCGGATGCCTGGACCAGGACGAAGCCCTGGCCCTCGAAGGCCAGCTGGAACGCCTCGCCGCTGCCGCGGCCGATCAGCGCGCCGGCCTTGGCGGTGCTGCGGACACCGGTCTTGAGGCTGGTCGCCCAGGCGACGGCCGACTGTGTGTCGACGAACGTGGGCTGGTCCACCTGCAGTAGCACGGGCGTGCCGTGGCAGGCGACCGCGATGCGGCCGGTGCCGGTGAACACCGTGTTGAACAGGCCGCCGGCCCCCAGGCCCGCGCCCTCGACGCGCTTGATGTCCCAGTCCAGGCCCGACTCGAACGCCAGCACGTTCTCGCCGTTCACCGTCAGGGAGTCGCCCTCGAGATCGATCACGTGGATGTCCCAGGCGTCGCGGGCGAAGAACACGTCGCCGCGCCCCGAGACGGTCATCAGCGGAAGTCCCTCGCCCGTCAGCGACTTCTTGAAGAACTTGCCGAGTCCGCCGGAGCCCTTGTAGGCGAAGTCGACGTCGCCCTGGTAGGCCACCATCGAGCCCTGCCGGGCGTAGACCTCGCCGTCCAGGCCGACCTTCAGCATCTTCGAGTTCTGCAGCACCATGCCGCGCTGCTGGGACTCCTGGACCTCGTCGAACAGCGGACTGCGCATCCTCAGACCCCTTTCCGCCGGGCCGTGCCGCGGCCCGGCGCTCGCTCCGGCGCGCCGGTGCCGACGCGGTGGACGGATTCCCGCCCATCCTCGTCGGACGCCGCGGCACCGCGCACGGGTTCCCGCCGGCAGGGTTCCATCGCCGGGCTTCGCGCACGCGGCCCCGCGCCGCCGGGCGGCGCGGGGCCGGATCAGCTGTCGGAGGAGACCAGCTCCAGTTCGCTGGTGTCTTCGAAGACGATGTGGTCGTAGCCCAGTTCGTCGACGACGGGGCGCAGCGGCGCCTCGGTGGGCACCGCCCCCTGGGAGGCCTCGGAGTGGGCGCCGCAGCCGTGGTCCATGGAGACCACGCGGCCGTCGTCGGGGGCGAGCTCGTTGGCGCAGACCCCGAACATCTGCCGGAACTCCCCGGCCAGGGGCGTCATGAAGCCGCAGGTGGCGCACTGGGCGGGCGCGGCGGCGGCGATGGCGCTGCGCGGGCCGCTCTCGCCGTTGTACCAGCGCTGGGCGGCGGCCTCGCGTCCGGTCTCGGAGAGCACGCGCGGCCGGCCCAGGCCCAGTTCCCAGACCATCTGCCGGTCGAGGCCCTCCTCTTCCAACTCGTCCTCGGGAACCTGGGCGTAGCCGGGCTTCAGGCGGTCGTCGTCGTCGGCACTGGGCAGCAGGTCGCCCACGCCGAGGTCGCCGGGGCGCAGGCGCTCCTTCCAGGGCACCCACTCCGGTGCCAGCAGCGCCTCGGCGCCGGGGAGCAGGACGGCCTCGTTGACCGTGACCTTCTTGGCCCGCGAGGCGCGGACCACGGTCACGGCATAGCGCCAGCCCGAATAGGCGGGGTCGAGGCAGGCGAACAGGTGGGTGACCACGCGGTCACCCTCGACATAGGCGGAGAGGTGCTCACCGACCCACTCCGGGTGTCCGATCTCGACGGCCGCGGAGCGGGCGAGATCGACCGCTTCGATACATGCCTTGTCTGGTGCGGGAGAACGGCGGCTAGGGCTCACGTTTCCATTTTCGCTGATAACGGGCACCGACATGACCAAGATACCGATCGATAGTCGACCGTTACGTCCTCGACGGGCCGGTTTCGGGAGGGCCGGGCGCGGGGTGTGGCGGGAGTCACGCCGCGCCCCGCGCCCGATGCCGCGCTCAGGTCCGCCCGCGCCGCGCGGCACGGGCGGAGGGTGGCCGGGGGTCAGGCCTCCAGGTCGTCGGCGACCTTGCGGAGCACCTGGGCGATCTTGGCGGCTTCGCGCCGCTCGGGATGCTTGCCTCTGCGGTAGGTCGCCGACACCCCGTCGAGGAGCTTGATGAGGTCCTCCACGATGACGACCATCTCGTCGGGCTTCTTGCGCTGCGCCTTGACCACCGAGCGTGGCGCGTCCAGCAGCCTGACCTGGAGCGCCTGCGCTCCCTTGCGACCCTCGACGATGCCGAACTCGACGCGCTGCCCGGAACGCAGCGACTCGGTTCCGCCGGGCAGCGCCGAGGAGTGCACGAAGACCTCACCGCCGTCGTCGCGGGTGAGAAAGCCGAATCCCTTGTCGCTGTCGTACCACTTGACCTTGCCGGTGGGCACGTGTGACCTCACGTTCTCGCCGTCGAAGTTCGTCCAAGGGGCGGGGAGCCGTCGCCTGACGCCTCATCCTCCCACAGGGGCCATTTCAGGCTAGTGCTCCGACTTCCCGGCAGGCGAGTGAATTACCCCGTGAAATGCCGGAATGTGGCGCGGAGCGAACAAGAATGCGGCGTAGGCCGCTTCCCGGGAACGCACCCGCTGCGCGCCCCGCCGAAGGATGCGGCGGGCCGGCCGGCAGGAGGCGTGCGGCGCGCAGCGCCTTCCGGGAAAGCACGCGGCGCGCAGCGCCACCGCTGGGGTGGTGGGGGGCGACGGGCGGGCGGCGGGGGGGGGTGACGGGAGGGGATACGCGGCGCGCAGCGCCACCGCTGGGGCGGCGGGGGTGACGGGAGGGAGGGGTCCGGACGCGGCTTCTCCGGACCCCTCGATCGGGGCGCTACCGATGCCGCTGGTTGCGGAGTTATGGGACGGGACCCGGCGCCACCGGCACGCCACCGACCTCCGGCGGCGCGTCGACCGCCTCGGGCCAAACGCCGCTCGACGCCCTCCCGGCCGAGCTTCCGACCGGATGTGGACGCAGGAGCATGATTACCCGGCGTCAAGATCGCGACTCGCCGGGAAACGCGCCTCGACCCGGATATTCCGCAAGCTTGGCACTGAGCTGACCGGACCGGGGGCGCGGCTTGCCCGGAGTTGGCGCCGGCGGCCGCCGGCGCGGGCTCAGGCGCGGGACAGCCGCGCCGCCAGGAACAGGGCGGTGCCCAGGGCAGCGATGCGCAGGCCGACCACCCCGGTGGCCGCCAGCGACTCCCAGATGATCTCGTCGATGTAGATGTGCTTGGCGCCGCTCTCCCACAGCGCCATGCCGACCAGCGTGGCGAGGACGGGCACGCCCACGCCGGCGGCCTTGTCGAGGCCCGTCCACGCCCGACTCAGCGCGACGATCGCCGCGCCGACCAGCCACACCGCGGCCAGCGCGCCCACGGCCGCGGCCGCCGCATAGAGGCCGATGGCCAGTGCCTCGGCGGGGTGGCGCCGCAGCGCGCCCGGAAGCCGCACGAGGACGTCGGCGCGGCGGGGCTCCCCCGTCGGGCCGGAGCGCCCCCGCCTGCGCGGACGGGCGCCGCCCGACGAGCCGGAGCGCCACGGCGGGGGTTCGCGCACGGGCCGGTGGGCCGGGGCGGCGGCCGCACCCGGCCGGGCTGAGGCCTTCTCCGCTTCCGCGCCGGCGTCCGCCCCGCCGCCGGGCTCCACGGTGACGGAGGCTTCGGCCGCAGGGGGGCCGTCGGCGGTTTCGGTGGCGAGTTCCCGGGCGACCAGGTCGGTGGGACGCCCGAAACCCCGCAGGATTCGGCGCACGTCGTCGGTGGTTTGCGCACCGGCCGCAGCGCATGCGCGCTCGATTCGGCCGCGCAGTTCGGAGAGGTAGGCGGTGCGGCGCCGGGCGGGCACGTTCCCGTACGCGGCGTCGGCGACCCGCGACAGGTATTGCAGCACGAGCTGTGCGGCCTGCTCCGTCATGGACCAATGGTGCCGCAAGATCGCGGAGTGGCCCATGGGGCGACCGCCCCTCTTCCGGGTGGACTGGATTGCGGCCCTACAGAAATCCCGAAACTCACTACCCGAAGTAGCCGCATGGTCACCGTAGGGCGTGTATGAATGGGGGCGCCCCGCCATACGCCGCAGTCCGAACCCGATTCATCCACGAGCAGGAGGCAGCATGCCGACCCGCATCCTCACTTTGGCGGGCGCCGCACTGGCCGCGGCCGCCCTCGCCGCGCCCGCACCGGCCGCCGCGCAGCCGGCCGCGCCCGAGCAGGGCGCCGACTCCGGACGGCTGGAGGTCTACGCCGCTCCCGGCATCGGCTACAAGGAGCTGCGGGTGCCCGACGGCTGCCACGACTACGACCGCGACCGGACGATCACCTTCGCCGACGCCGACCCCATCGCCACCTACCGCTTCTACTCCGGCCCCGGCTGCACCGGCCGCGCCGTGGGCGTCGGCCGCGACGACAGCCAGTGGATGCCCCCGCTGGACAGCGTCGAGTCGGTGCGCATCGACTTCGAGTGACCGCGGGCCCGGCCGCGGGACCGCCATCGCATAGCGTTGAAGGCGATGACCCACGACGCTGATGCGGGACCCGGCGGCTCCGGCGGGCGTCCTCCCACCTTCACCGCTTGGCTGCGCAACCGGACCGATGCGCAGCTGGCCGCGCTCTTCGCGCTGCGCCCGGACCTGGTCACCCCCGTCCCCGCCGATATCGCCGCCCTGGCCTCGCGCGCCACCGCGCGACCGGCGGTGCTGCGCGTCCTCGACCGGCTCGACCGGTTCGGGCTGCAGGTGCTGGAGGGCCTGGTCGCGCTGGGCGACGAGCGCCTCGGCGGCCCGCCCGGCGTCGAGCGCGACAGGCTCGCCGCGGCGCTGGGCGCCGGCGCCGAGCGGCTCGGCGACACACTGTCCGGCCTGCTGGCGAGCGCGCTGGTGTGGGAGGACGGCCCGCGGCTGCGGCCGGTCAGCGTCCTGGGCGACATCCTGCGCACCCCGGCGGGGCTCGGCCCGCCGCTGCGGACGCTGCTGGCCGACCGCCCCGCCGAGGCGCTGGACCGGGTCGCCGCCGGGCTGGGTCTGGCGACCGGATACGGCGAGGGCGGACCGGCCGAGCGCATCGCCGCGGCCCTGGGCGAGCCCGCCCGGCTGGAGCGGGCACTGGAGCTGGCCGGCCCCCGGGCGCGGCCGGTGCTGGACCGGCTGCTGTGGGGGCCGCCGCAGGGCACGGTCTCGGGGGCCGCGAACCGCGGAGGCGACCTCGCCTCGGCGTCCTCGCCGATCGACCGGCTGCTCGCGCTGGGCCTGCTCGTGCCCACCGCCGAGGACACGGTGGCGCTGCCGCGCGAGGTCGCGCTGCACCTGCGCGGGGGGACGCTGTTCCACGAAGCGCAGACCGCGCCTTTGGAGCTTTCCGGGAAGCGGCCCGGCGCCGACACGGTGGTCCGTGCCGCCGCCGGGCAGGCGTTCACCGTGATCCGCTCGGTCGCCGAGCTGCTGGAGCGCTGGGCCGAGGATCCGCCGGGGGTGCTGCGCAGCGGCGGGCTGGGCATCCGGGACCTGCGCCGCGCCGCCCGCGACCTCGACACCGACGAGACCGCGGCGGCGCTGCTGATCGAGACGGCCCGCGCCGCCGGCCTGCTCGCCGCGGACGGCGAGGTCGACGGCGAGTGGCTGCCCACACCCGAGTTCGACCTGTGGCGGGAGGCGCCGGCGGAGCGCCGGTGGCTGCGGCTGGCCGAGGCCTGGCTGCGCTCGCCGCGGGTGGCCTCGCTCAGCGGTACCAAGGACTCCCGCGGCCGCTCGCGCCCGGTGCTGGGCGAGGGCCTCGACCGCCGCTCGGCTCCGGAGGTGCGGCTGGACGTGCTGGGTGTGCTGGCCGCCGCCCCCGAGGACCTCGCCCCCGACGAGGAGTCGGTGGCGGCCCGGCTCGCCTGGCTGCGCCCGCGCCGCCAGGGCCCGGCCTATGCCGATCTGGTCTCCTCGACACTGCGGGAGGCCGCGCTGCTGGGCCTGACGGGCCGGGGCGCGCCGGCTCCGCACACCCGCGCCCTGGTCGAGGAGCTGGACGCCGAGGACGCCCCGCTGGCCGAGCGCGACAAGACCGCCTCCGGGGAGCTGCTGGCCGCCGAGATGCCCGAGCCGCTGGAGACGGTCCTGGTGCAGGGCGACCTGACCGCCGTGGCGCCCGGTCCGCTGGTCCCGCGGCTGGCGCGGGAGCTGGCGCTGGCGGCGGACGTGGAGTCCACCGGCGGCGCGACCGTCTACCGCTTCACCGAGGCCTCGATCCGCCGGGCCCTGGATGCCGGGCGCGGGGCCGACGACCTGATCGCGCTGCTGGAGCGCCATTCCTCCACCGAGCTGCCGCAGCCGCTGCGCTACCTCGTCTCCGACGTGGCGCGCCGGCACGGGCGGCTGCGCATCGGCACCGCCTCCAGCTACCTGCGCTGCGATGAGCCGACCGTGCTGGACCAGCTGGCCGGCGACCGCCGGGCGGCAGACCTGCAGCTGTTCCGGCTGGCCCCCACGGTGATCGCGAGCCGCGCCACGCGCCCGGTGCTCCTGGGGCGCCTGGAGGAGCTGGGCTACCATCCCGTGGCCGAGGCGGCCGACGGCACCGTGCAGCTGACCGGGACCGCTCCGCGCCGCGCCGGGGCTGCCTCGGCGGCCTCGGCGGCCCGCGACCTGGAGGAGCCCGCGGCTCCCGGCGCCGAGCTGCGCATGGCGGCCGTCCGGGCGGTGCGCGCGGGCGACGAGGCCGCCACCACCGCGCGCCGCCCCGTTTCCGCCCCCGACGGCGCTCCCCCGCGCTCGCCCACCGCCGCAACGCTGAGAGCGCTGTCGGAGGCCGCGACGCAGGGCCGCCGGGTGTGGATCGGATACCTCGACACCGAGGGCCGGGCCAGCAGCCGCATCGTCGAGCCCGCCCGGGTGGAGGGGGGCTTCCTCACCGCCTACGACGCCACCCGCGCGGCGGTCCACCGCTTCGCCGTCCACCGCATTACCGGCGTGGCCGACCTGGACGCCTCCTCGCACTGAGACCGCGCGGCCGGCTCCGGGCGCCCCGGCGCGCCGGCCGGGCGCACGGGGCGGCTGCGGCGGCCTGACCGGGCGCCGGAGTGCGGCGCCCCGCGCGGCCGTGCGCGCGACCGGTTCTCGGCGCCCCGCGTCCCCCGCACGCCCACTAGATTGCTGCTGGGACACGGCCGCGGTTCCGCCGGGATCGCGGTCCCGACATGCAGCCGGCCCTGACCCCGGCCGGAGTCGGCCAGAGGAGGATGGCGAAGCCCCCATGAGCAACCAGTCGCTGCCGCCCGGTGCGTCCTCGCCGAGCGACGAGCCGCCGCCCGGACACCGCGAGCCCCGGCCCCGCGAGCGCAGCCGGGAGGAGCCCGGGCAGGCGCGGCCCGCCGAGGGCGGCCGGTCCGACGGCGGTGCGCCCGCCGGCCCGCCCGCGGGCGCCAGCAGCCCCACGATGGCGCTGATCCTGCACGCCCTGACGTTCCTGTGCTGCTTCAACTGGATCTTCGGCGTGCTCGGCATCGTGTTCGCCGTGCGCGCCGGCCACAAGCGCGACCAGGGCAGGTACGTCGAGGCCGAGACCCTCACCCGCTACTCCTGGTACTGCCTGGGCGCGGCCGCGGTGATGGTCGCGGTGATGCTGGTGCTGACGCTGTGGCTGTTCACCCAGGCGGGATCGCTGTTCGAGGGTGTCGTGGTCCCGTACTGAACGGCCGCCGGACCGGGGCCCGGCCGGATAACGGTCAGTCCGGCCGCATCGCCATGCCGACGGAGTCGGGCGCGGTCTCGGTGAACGAGCGCCACTGTCCGGCGAGAGCGGGATCGGGCGCGGGGCGGCGCGGACGGGCGTTTGCGGTCGTCCACAGGCCGGCGGCGGCCCTTGGCGCACGCCGGCCCGGGCGCATTACGCTGGCGAGCAGGACCGGGCTGCGACCGCACCGCGGACGGCCCGGTCGGCCCGGCGGGTGCGGGGTGCTCTCCCGCCGGGGCGACCACGAAAGGCGGAAGCCGATGAGCGACTTCTGGACCCGGCCGAGCTCCTACTGGCACACCGAGCCGGCCTCCGGCGGCCTCGGCCCGCCGACCGCGGCGCCCCGTCCGGATTCAGGCGCCCGCGACCCCTTCGTTCCGGCCCCGCCCGCGACCGCCGGGCCGCACCAGGGCGCCGGCGGCGCACCGGGCGGCCTGCCCGCCCCGCAGCCCCGGTTCCCGCCTCCCGCGCAGCCGCCCGCCCGCGTCGGCAGCGCCGTCACCGCGCTGCTGTGCGCGCTGGGCACCCTGCTGTGCCCGCTGCTCTTCCTCTTCCTCGGCTTCCCCGTGCTGAGCCTGCTGGTGAACGTGCCCGCCATCGCCTTCGGCATCGTGGCGCTCACCCGGCTCAGCGAACCCATGGAGGTCGAGCGCTACATCCGCTACACCTGGGCGTGCATCCTCGTCTACCTCGCCCTGATGGCCGTGATCCTCACCGCGGCCGTTATGGTCATCCTCTCCTTCTAGCTCCAATGACGTGTAGCTAGGCGTTCCGGCGGCGTGCCAAGGACTCGATACGGTCATGATGTCGATACTGATCGTGGCCATCGTGGCCTTGGTAGGCCCGTAGAGCGGTGAGCAACGGGGCATCGAGGACGGCGAGGGGCTGAGCCCGCGCCCATCGGTCCCGGTGCCCGCCGGTGGCGGTGGGCGGCGAGGGCGGGCGGGGCCGGGAAGGCATCTCCGAGGGTTCGGGCCGACCGATCCGCTCCGGGGGCCGTGCCGGGCCATCGAGCGCGCGGCAATCCCCGGCATCCGGCCCGGATCCCGCGAAATCCGCGCGGTCGACGCCCCCATCGGCGGTGATCTTGTACCCACGCGGGCCCGGCGCAGGAGCTCCGTCCAATTTTCCGGCGATTTGGCACACGGGCGGCACGCTTAACTCCACGGCAATGCTTCTAGCTCCTGCTGCCGCCGCGATCCCGGGCACACGCGCGTCCGCCGGACTCCCGCCGCCGTCTTCGCGCTGCGCGTAAGGTTGGGGCGGTGGCGCTCCGCGGGGCATATCGCCGGCCGCTCCGGCGTTGCACGCCGTGGCGCGCCCCGGGGCGACCGCCGCCCAGACCCCTGCTGCGAGGTACGTGTGTCCTGCCTGATCGTCCAGTCCGACAAGACCCTGCTGCTGGAAGTCGACCATGAGCTGGCCGACGACTGCCGCCGCGCCATCGCGCCCTTCGCCGAGCTGGAGCGCGCGCCCGAGCATGTGCACACCTACCGCGTGACCCCCCTGGCGCTGTGGAACGCGCGCGCCGCCGGCCACGACGCCGAGCAGGTCATCGACGCCTTCATCAGCTACTCGCGCTTCCCCGTCCCGCACTCGCTGCTGGTCGACATCGCCGAGACGATGGACCGCTACGGCCGGCTGCGCCTGCAGACCCACCCCATCCACGGGCTCGTGCTGCACGCGGTGGACAGGGCGGTGCTGGAGGAGGTCGTCCGCGCCAAGAAGATCAAGGGCATGCTCGGCGAGCGGGTCGACGACGACACCGTCGCCGTGCACCCCAGCGAGCGGGGAAACCTCAAGCAGGCGCTGCTCAAGCTCGGCTGGCCGGCCGAGGACTACGCGGGCTACGTGGACGGCGAGGCCCACGCCGTCGACCTCGCCGAGGACGGCTGGCAGCTGCGCGGCTACCAGCGCGAAGCGGCCGAAAGCTTCTACGCCGGCGGCTCGGGCGTGGTGGTGCTGCCCTGCGGCGCCGGCAAGACCATCGTGGGGGCGGCCGCGATGTCGCTGGCCGAGTCCACCACGCTGATCCTGGTCACCAACACCGTCGCGGTGCACCAGTGGCGCAGCGAACTGCTGCGCCGCACGACCCTCACCGAGGACGAGATCGGCGAGTACTCGGGCACCCGCAAGGACATCCGCCCGGTCACCATCGCCACCTACCAGGTCATGGCCGCGCGCAAGAAGGGCGTCCACAGCCACCTGGAGCTGTTCGAGGCCCGCGACTGGGGCCTGATCATCTACGACGAGGTGCACCTGCTGCCCGCACCGATCTTCCGCATGACCGCCGACCTGCAGGCGCGGCGGCGGCTGGGGCTGACGGCCACGCTCGTACGCGAGGACGGCCGCGAGGGCGACGTGTTCTCCCTCATCGGGCCCAAGCGCTACGACGCGCCGTGGAAGGAGATGGAGAACCAGGGCTGGATCGCCCCGGCCGACTGCGTGGAGGTGCGCGTCAACCTCACCGACTCCGAGCGGCTGGCCTACGCCACCGCCGACCCCGAGGACCGCTACCGCTTCTGCGCCTCCTCGGCCGCCAAGACCGAGGTGGTGCGCGAGCTGGTGCGCCGGCACGAGGGCGAGCAGACGCTCATCATCGGGTCCTACATCGACCAGCTCGACGAGCTGGGCGAAGCGCTGGAGGCGCCCGTGATCAAGGGCGAGACCCGGGTCAAGGAGCGCGAGCGGCTGTTCGAGGCGTTCCGCTCCGGCGAGCTGCACACCCTGGTCGTCTCCAAGGTCGCCAACTTCTCCATCGACCTGCCCGAGGCGGGTGTGGCCATCCAGGTCTCCGGCTCGTTCGGCTCCCGCCAGGAGGAGGCCCAGCGGCTCGGCCGGCTGCTGCGGCCCAAGTCCGACTCCCGCAGCGCCCGGTTCTACGCGGTCACCGCCCGCGACACCATCGACCAGGACTTCGCCGCCCACCGCCAGCGGTTCCTCGCCGAGCAGGGGTATGCCTACCGCATCGCCGACGCCGACGACGTGCTGGCCGGCGACGAACTCTGAGCACCGTCGGGCCGCCGCCCGCGGCGGCTAGAGCGGCGGCAGCGCGCCCAGCACGATGGTGAAACCGGCCAGGCACCAGGCGATCAGGGAGTAGCCGAGCGTCTGGGTCCGCAGCGATGGGTTCCTGCGTACGGCGGGCGTCGCGAAGGCGGCGACCATGAGCACCAGCGCGAGCATCGCCGGAATCAGCGACGCGATCGCGAACAGGCCCTCCTGTTCGGCGCATGAGGCGTAGCCCGAACTTCCCGGATCGCCGCAGAACACGTTTTCTCCCGGTAGGCGAGAATGCACGGATGAACAGGCGGAGCGTCCGCTGCGGGCCGCACAGCGGACCCGGTCGCCGCTGCAGGCGAACGAGACGTTGCCCGGGGACGCACAACCGACCGTATCGCGGGACGCGGCGCCCGCGCGCCTGCGGCACCGCCCGCGGATCCCCGCGGTCCCGGGGCGCGGGCGCTCGGCCGACACGGCACGCCGCCTTTACACGAACGCCGTTGGCGTCCAATGATGGGCCAAGACTACTCGGAGGTGCCCCCCGATGACCGATCTCGCCGACTCCGCCGTGCCCGCCTCGCCCCCCGAGCAGCGCCACGGCTTCCACTCCCTGCGCGCCAACGGCCTCAACTGGGACTCGTTCCCCCTGCGGCTCTTCGCCAAGGGCAACGCCAAGTTCTGGAACCCGCGGGACATCGACATGAGCCGGGACGCCGAGGACTGGCGGCAGCTGTCCGACGAGGCCAGAGCGCGCATCATGCGGCTGTGCGCCCTGTTCGTGGCCGGAGAGGAGGCGGTCACCGAGGACATCCAGCCCTTCATCCGGGCGATGGCCGCCGAGGGCCGCCTCGGCGACGAGATGTACCTGACGCAGTTCGCGTTCGAGGAGGCCAAGCACGTCCAGGTGTTCCGCATGTGGCTGGACGCGGTCGGGATCACCGAGGACCTGCACGGCTACGTCGAGAACAACCCCGGCTACCGCGCCCTGTTCTACTCCGAGCTGCCCGCGTCCCTGAACGCGCTCGCCGACGACCCCAGCCCGCGCAACCAGGTGCGCGCCTCGGTTACCTACAACCACATCATCGAGGGGTCGCTGGCGCTGACCGGCTACCACTCCTGGAACCACATCTGCACCGTCCGCGGGATCTTCCCCGGCATGCGGGAGATCATCAAGCGCATCGGCGACGACGAGCGGCGGCACATGGCCTGGGGCACCTTCACCTGCCGCCGCCACGTGGCGGCCGACGACGCCAACTGGGAGGTCGTCTCCGAGCGGCTGAACGAGCTGCTCCCCCACGTCACCGCGGTGGTGCAGCGCAGCAACGAGCCCGAGCCCAGCGAGGACGAGAAGCAGTACATGCTCTCCGACAAGGAGCTGATGGACTACGCGGCCGACCGGGCGCTGCGCCGGCTGGGCGCCATCGAGACCGCCAGGGGCATGCCCGTGGCCCGCATCGACGTCGACGCCACGCCCGAGGAGCTGGAGGAGCAGTTCGGGGCGGAGGACCGCGCCCAGATGGACAGGCTCGGCTGAACCGCAGGCAGGCGCCGACCGGCGCCCCGGGCCGGGCCCGGGGCGCCCGGCGGGAGCGGCTACCGCTTGCCTTCCATCAGCACCAGGTCGATGGTGATGCCCGAGGCGACCACCAGGGTCTTCAGCGGCTCGGGGAGGTTGGGGTAGCGCGGCCAGAGCACGTAGCTGTCGGCGGCGGTGAACAGCTCGCCGATGTCGGGCATCTGCCGGTTGACCCGCGCCACCTCGTGCTCGTGTGCGTCGCTGACCTGGAAGTCGAAGCCGAAGAAGTTGCCGCTGATCGTGCCGATGTGCCGCTTCCAGGGATCGAGCAGGCGGAAGCCGGCCTTGAAGAACTTGAAGTCCTGCTCGATGTAGCCGATCGGGCGGCCGTCGGGGTGGGCGATCGTGGTCGTCGCGGTGAACAGCGCCCACGACTTCTCGATGTAGAGCCGAGGCCGCCGCCAGGCGTCGTTGACCATCAGCTTGCGCTGGAAGCCGGCGGTGTTGCCGGCGAAGATCCGCAGCGCCTGCATGCCGCCGTCGAGGCCCACCTCGTACACATGGGCGAGATGGTTGCCGGACCGGTCGTAGCAGTAGTACTCCGACTGGTCGATCAGGAACCGCTTGGGCTGCTTGACCACGATCGGCGCGGTGTTGAAGAGATCCTGCACGGTCCTGTTGGACGCACCTGACCCCGCGCGGGTTCCCGCCCGTTCGCCGTTCCCTTCCGCGTCCGGTGCGCGCATACCGCAGGATTCGATCCCGGCGGCGGGTGCGCCCGGCGAGGCGCCGCCCGCCGCCGCCCGCCGGCTCGCCTCGGCCGGCCACGCGCGAGGGCACCCCCGGCCCGCGCGTGGCGGCGTCCGCACGCAGCGTCACGGCGGTAGGGCGCGGAGGGGTCCGCGCAGCCGGCGGTGCGCCGCGCTCGGCGGGTGGACGCGCGCCCGGCTCCCGGGGCCCGCGTCCGCCTGCGCGCCTATCCGGCGGCGCCCGCCCTGTCACCGGCTGTGCGTGCGGCGGGCTCGGCGGCCCCGAAGCGCTCGGCGACGACCGCGTCGATGCTGAACCGGCCCGGGCCATACGCCAGCACCAGCAGGCTGACGGCGGCCAGCACCATCACGTACTCGAAGCCGCCGTTCTGCAGCATCAGCCCGCTGCCGCCGTGCACGAACACCCAGGCGCCGAGCATGATCACAGTGAGCGCCGCCGCGCCCGCGCGGGTCGCCACGCCCAGCACCAGCAGCGCGCCGCCGATCAGCTCGCCGTAGGCCAGGAAGGCCCCGCTCAGCTCCGGCAGCGGAATACCCAGCTCGCGGTTGCCCTCGATGGTCGCGGCGAGGCCCTGCCCGGCGACCTTCTCCCAGCCGTGGGCGATGAACACGACGCCGACACAGAGCCGCACCAGCAGGAACACCGCGTCGGTGAGAACGGCGTCGGAGCGTACCAGGTATTTCATCGGTTCTCCTTTGTTGGGGGATACCGTCCATTTGAGCAGGGTCGTCCTACCCCACGGAAATACCGATCGGGACGTCCGGGATACCCTAAAGGTATGCAGGAGTTCGACTTACGGGAATTGCGCTACTTCCTGGCCGCCGCCGAGGAGCTGAATTTCTCCCGGGCGGCCGAGCGCATGGGCATCTCCCAGCCTCCCCTGTCGCGGGCCATCAGGCGGATGGAGCGGCGCCTGGGCGCGCCGCTGTTCCACCGCGGCCACAACTCCGTCCGGCTGACCGCCGCCGGGGAGACCCTGCGCAACGAGGCGCACAAGGTGCTGGAGGCCGCGGCGGCCGCATCGCGGCGCACCCGCCGGGCCGGGCGGACGGCCACCGTGCTGACCGTCACCGCGGCGCCCGGCCGCAGCACCGAGCTGCTGCGCCGCATCGCCGGCGCCTACGCCGCCCTGCCGGGTGCCGCCCGGACCGATATCGCGGTCACCGGCTACTGCGCCCAGGCCGCCGCCCTGCGCAGCGGAGAGGCCGACCTCGCCCTGCTCAGCACCCCCTTCGACGAGGAAGGACTGCGGGTGCACGGGCTGTGCTCCGAGGAGCGGGTCGCCGCCGTCCCGGTCGGCCACCGGCTGGCCCGGCGCACCCGGCTCCACTGCGCCGACCTCTCCGGCGAGCCGTTCCCCGCCTGGCCCGCCGACACCGAGGCCGGGCGGCGGTACTGGTCCGGTCAGGACCGGGCCGGGGGCGGCCGCCCCGCCGAAGGTCCGCTCGTCCACGACATCTCCCAGCTCATCGAAGTGGTGGGGCTGGGCCAGGCGCTCGCGCTCGTGCCCCGCCACATCGCCGAGCGCAATCCGCGCCCCGACGTCGTGTACGTGCCCGTCGCCGACGCCAGCCCCTACCGCACCGTCCTCGCCCGGCCCGAGGGACCTGCCGAGCCGGCCGTGGAGCTGTTCGTGCGCACGGCGGCGGACCTCTTCGCCGCCGTCGCGCCGGCCGGCGCCGTGGCCGAACCGGCGTAGCCGGAGGCGGCCATTCGGGCCGGCGCGTCCATTCGGGCGGAGTTCGACCGAGAGGCTCCCGAAAGTTGCGGGAACCGCGAACACCAATTACTCCTCCCAGGACCGAACCGCATTCTACAAGCATTCACTGAACCGGTTCACCACCTGACCTGCGTTTCTCCCGTGTGCCGCCGATAGGGTGGCGGAGGAATGGATCCGGAAATGCCCGCGATCCCGACGCCGGTGCCGCACCCGGGCGCCGCCTCCGCGGCGCCGCGCTCGGTTCCGAGAGCGGCCCTGGGCCGCCCCGGCGACCCGAAGGCCGAGCCGCGCGGCGCTCACAGCATGGGCGGAAGATCCGGGAGTACCGCCGCGGGGTCATTGGCCGGGGTGCCGCCGCGGTGGACGATGAGGCCGGTGCCGTCGGCGCGGCCGGAGAGCCAAGCCACGAGCCCGTCGGCCGATCCCTCCGCGGTCACCGCCGGGCCCGCGGCGGCGCCGATGCGGAATTCGGCGCCGGTCGCCGCGTCGCGGAGCAGGACCGGCGGCAGCTCCCGCTCGCCGGCGAAGCGCTCGGCCAGTTTCGGCAGCTCGGCGGCAGTGAAGTCCTCCGGCCAGTCGCCCGGCCCGTAGCCCAGGTCCAGGTCGACGTGGTGGTACTCCACCTCGGCCAGCCGCATCCACGGAATCCGCGCGGCCGGGAAGATGCGGCCGGAGCGGTGCTTGATCTCGAAGGACCACGCCTGCTCGGGCAGGTCGCGGACGGCCTCGGCCAGTCGCCGGGAGGTGGCCGCGACATCGGCGGCCTGCTCCTCGGGCATCCGCCCCGCACCGTCCTCGATGTCGCGCTCGCGCGCCTCGGCGCTGGGGTACATGTCGGCCTGGCGGCCCTCGCACGCGCCCTCCAGCAGCCTGATCATCGCCTCGGCGCTGCGGGAGAGGTGGGCCAGCACGTGGCCGCGCGTCCAGCCGGGCAGCAGCGAGGGGTCGCCGACCTGGTCGGGGCGCAGGGCCGACGCGGTCTGCAGCAGCCGCTCGGTGGCCTCGTCGACTGCACCGAGAACCGCCATGGGCTCCTCGGGCCGGATGCGGGGTACGGTCATCGTGGCCTCCTGTGCCGGATCTGCGCGCCCCTCCGCGGCGCACGCGGCGGGCGCCTGCTCGGCCGCGGAATCCGCCGAGCCGCGCCCGGCGCACCGCGGGGCGGACATGACGCTATCACCGCGCCCGCCGCCCGGTGCGGAATCCGCGTCCCCGTGCCGCGGGAAGGCGCTGCGGTCGCCCCGCCACAGGGCGCATACGCGAATCGGGCGGCCCCCGTAGCGGGGACCGCCCGATCGTCGCAGGTAGGCCGAGTTCGCGTACCGGACTCGCCGGACCTCTTCGCGGAAGAGGCCTTAGAAGTCCATACCGCCCATGCCGCCGGCGTCGGCGCCGGCGCCCGCGGCCTGCTTCTCCGGCTTCTCGGCGATGACGGCCTCGGTGGTCAGGAACAGACCGGCGATGGAGGCCGCGTTCTGCAGCGCGGAACGGGTGACCTTGGTCGGGTCGATGACGCCGTCCTTGAACAGGTCGGTGTACTCGCCCGTGGCGGCGTTCAGGCCGACGCCGGCCTCCATGTTCTTCACCTTCTCCGCGACGACCCCGCCCTCAAGGCCGGAGTTGATCGCGATCTGCTTCAGCGGCTCCTCGATGGCCCGGCGGACGATGTCGGCACCGATGGCCTCGTCGCCCTGCAGGTCCAGCTTCTCGAAGACCGGGACGCCGGCCTGGAGCAGCGCCACACCGCCGCCGGGCAGGATGCCTTCCTCGACGGCCGCCTTGGCGTTGCGGACCGCGTCCTCGATGCGGTGCTTGCGCTCCTTGAGCTCCACCTCGGTGGCGGCACCGGCCTTGATGACCGCGACGCCGCCGGCCAGGCGGGCCAGGCGCTCCTGCAGCTTCTCGCGGTCGTAGTCGGAGTCGGTGCGCTCGATCTCGTTGCGGATCTCGTTGACCCGGCCGGAGATGTTGGTGGCGTCGCCGGCGCCGTCCACGATGGTGGTCTCGTCCTTGGTGACGACGACCTTGCGGGCGCGGCCGAGCATGTCCAGCTCGGTGTTCTCCAGCTTCAGGCCCACCTCTTCGGTGATGACCTGGCCGCCGGTCAGGACGGCGATGTCCTCGAGCTGGGCCTTGCGGCGGTCGCCGAAGCCCGGGGCCTTGACGGCCACGGACTTGAAGGTGCCGCGGATCTTGTTGACGACGAGGGTCTGCAGCGCGCCGCCTTCGAGGTCCTCGGCGATGACCATCAGCGGACGGCCGGCCTGCAGGACCTTCTCGACGATCGGCAGGAACTCGTTGTTGTTGGAGATCTTCTGGTTGGCGATGAGGATGTAGGGGTCCTCAAGCACCGTCTCCATGCGCTCCAGGTCGGTGGCGAAGTAGGGCGAGATGTAGCCCTTGTCGAAGCGCATGCCCTCGGCGAGCTCCAGCTCCAGCCCGAAGGTCTGCCCCTCCTCGACGGTGATGACGCCTTCCTTGCCGACCTTGTCCATGGCCTCGGAGATGGCCTCGCCGATCTGGACGTCGCCGCCGGCCGAGATCGAGGCGGTGGAGGCGATCTGCTCCTTGGTCTCGACCTCCTTGGACAGGTTGGCCAGCTCCTCGCTGATGCGGGTGACCGCGGAGTCGATGCCCCGCTTCAGGCCGACCGGGCTGGCGCCGGCCGCGACGTTGCGCAGGCCCTCGCGCACCATGGCCTGAGCGAGCACGGTGGCGGTGGTGGTGCCGTCACCGGCGACGTCGTCGGTCTTCTTGGCGACCTCCTTGACGAGCTCGGCGCCGATCTTCTCCCACGGGTCCTCGAGCTCGATCTCCTTGGCGATGGAGACGCCGTCGTTGGTGATGGTGGGGGCGCCCCACTTCTTCTCCAGCACGACGTTGCGGCCCTTGGGGCCCAGCGTCACCTTCACTGCGTCAGCGAGCTGGTTCATGCCGCGCTCGAGGCCGCGGCGGGCCTCTTCGTCGAACGCGATGAGTTTGGCTGCCATAGACTTCTAGTCCTCCCGAGACCGGGGTGATACGCGAAGGTACGAGCCGACGCCCGCGACGGACGACCGCGGCGGGTCCGGCAACCCCTCTGCCGGAGTCCGCGGCCTCATCGCCTCGAACCAGGGCTTAGCACTCCTCGTGTCAGAGTGCCAGCGAAACCATTATTAGCACTCTCCATATGCGAGTGCAAACGCCCTCACCACAGTTCCCCGCAGGGTTACCCGCAGGTCAACGACTCCTCACCGGCCCGGACGCGCGAAAGCCCGCGCCCCGCCCCCCGGGGGGCGGCGGGACACGGGCCCGGCCGCGCCGCGGACGCCCGAGGCGCCGGCGGCGCGGCCGCGGGATCCGACGGCCGGCGGCGGGCTAGGTGTGATGTCCCGGGAGGTTGGTAACGCGGCTGGCGGGAGTGCGGCCGCCGATCCCGGTGTGGGGCCGATGATAGTTGTACCAGTCGAGCCAGTCGCCGAATGCGGCCTGGCGCTGGGCTTCGCAGGTGTAGGGCCGCTGGTAGGCCCATTCTTCGAGCAGGGTCAGGTGGAAGCGTTCGACCTTGCCGTTGGTCTGGGGCCGCCAGGGCCGGGTCCAGCGCGGGCCAATGCCCAGCTGTCGGCACGTGGTGCGCCAGGTGGTCTTGGTGTAGGCCCAGGCGTTGTCGGTCAGGACCCGCCGGGCGGTGACGCCGCGCCGGGCGAACCACGCCACGGCGCGGCGGAGGAACCCGGCGCAGGTGGGGGCGGTCTCGTCGGTCAGGATCTCGGTGTAGGCCAGGCGGGAGTGGTCGTCCAGGGCGGTGTGTAGGAACAGGTACCCCCGGCCGCGGCCGTCGGTGTCTTTGTTGCTGCGGCCGGCGGCCCGGCCCAGTACCTTGTGGCCGCCGCTGTCGGGGATGCGGCCGAGTTTCTTGACGTCGATGTGGACCAGGTCGCCGGGGCGGGCGCGTTCGTAGCGGCGCACCGGCTCGCCGGTGGCCCGGTCGCAGGCCGCCAGCGGCGCCATGCCGCGGCGCGTGAGGATGCGGTGGCAGGTGGCGGGCCCGATACCGGTGCGCGCGGCCAGCCGCAGTGGCCCCAGGCGGTGCTCGCGGCGCAGGTCGAGCACCTGCTGTTCGGTTGCCGCGGGGGTGCGGGCCGGGCTGTGGTGGGGGCGGCTGGGGCGGTCGCCCATGCCGGCCTCGCCCTCGTCGCGGTAGCGGCGTGCCCATCTGTGGGCGGTCCTGGGTGAGACGCCGAAGCGTTCGGCCGCCTCGCGGCGGCTGTAGCCGTCCTCGACGACGCACCGGGCCAGGCGGAGTCTGCCGGTAGGGGTCAGTGGCGCGTTACGGTGGCACACGAGGGCCTCCTGAGCATCGGTGCAGACTTGTCATCCACACCGGGATCAGAAGGCCCTCTTCTTGTTCAACCGCTGTCGGGGGCGTGTCG
>NZ_VTZW01000005.1 GCF_009728995.1 Streptomonospora sp. PA3
GCATCTGAAGCGCCTGCACGATGCCGTCGGCCACCGCGTCGCAGGCGGTGATCCCGCCGAAGACGTTGACGAACACGCTCTTGACGTCGGCGTCGCCCAGGATGATCTCCAGCCCGTTGGCCATCACCTCGGCCGAGGCGCCCCCGCCGATGTCCAGGAAGTTGGCCGGGCCCACCCCGCCGTGGGCCTCGCCGGCGTAGGAGACCACGTCCAGGGTGGACATGACCAGCCCGGCACCGTTGCCGATGATGCCGACCTGCCCGTCCAGCTTGACGTAGTTCAACCCCTTCTCCTTGGCCTTGACCTCGAGGGGATCGCCTTCGGCTGCGAAGGCGAGGCTCTCCAGGTCCTGGCGGAAGTCGGCGTTCTCGTCCAGGGTGACCTTGCCGTCGAGGGCCACGACGCGGCCGTCGCCGGTGAGGATCATGGGGTTGACCTCGACCAAGGTGGCGTCGCGGCCGACGAACACGTCCCAGAGCTTGGTGATGACCTCGGCCGCGCCCTGGGCGGCGGCCTCGGGCAGCTTGCCCCGGCCGACGATGTCGGCGGCGACCTCCGGCGTCACCCCCTTGAGGGCGTCGATCGGCACCTGGGCGACGGCGTCGGGGTTGGTCGCGGCGACCTCCTCGATCTCGACGCCGCCCTCGGCCGAGCAGATCGACAGAAAGGTGCGGTTGGCCCGGTCCAGCAGGAAGGAGAAGTAGTACTCCTCGGCGATGTCGCTGGCCTCCTCGATCAGGACCCGGTGCACGGTGTGCCCCTTGATGTCCATCCCGAGGATCTGCTCGGCCTTGGCCTCGGCGTCGGCGGCGTCGTCGGCGACCTTCACGCCGCCGGCCTTACCGCGCCCGCCCGTCTTGACCTGCGCCTTGACGACGACGCGGGACGTGCCCGCCGCCGCGAACTCCTCGGCGATCGCACGAGCCTCTGCGGCCGTGCTCGCCACCTTTCCCTGGGGTACCGGGACCCCGTATTCCGCGAAGAGTTGCTTCGCCTGGTATTCGAACAGGTCCACGAGGGTCCGTCCTTGTTACTCGCTGGCTGCAGTGGTGTGCGGAGGCCGGGTCCGAAAATGCGCGGGAACCGTCGGGGGCTGCACCGCGTTGAAAATGGGCTCGAAACGCCATCCGCAACATGCGGAAGCTTAGCCCTCCCAGTACTCTCCGGAGGACACCGGGGCGCCGGTGACCAGTCAAACCGCGACCGGAAAACGCGGAATGCCCCGTTCACCGCCGGTTGCCCGATGAGAACCGGTGTGAGGATTCACACCGTGATAACACGCCCGTACACGCCGATGTTCCGACACGCCTGCGGTGCCGGGCCGGCACCGCGCGGTCGGCCACGGCCCGCCGAGCAGGGCGGTCCCTGCGATCCGCGTCTCAGCCGCCGGTGCCGGCGTGGATCGGCCGGACGTTGTCGCGGACCCACTCGCTGATCTCCGCGGTGGGGGTGCCCGGCGTGAAGACCTTGGCCACGCCCATCGCCTCCAGCTCCGGAATGTCGGCCTCGGGGATGATCCCGCCGCCGAACACGGTGATGTCGCGGGCGTCGTTCTCGGCCAGCAGCTCCATGACCCGGTTGAAGATCGTCATGTGGGCGCCGGAGAGCACCGACAGCCCGATCGCGTCGGCGTCCTCCTCCAGCGCTGCGCTGACCACCATCTCCGGCGTCTGGCGCAGGCCCGTGTAGATGACCTCGACACCGGCGTCGCGCAGCGCCCGGACGACGACCTTGACCCCGCGGTCGTGGCCGTCCAGTCCGGGTTTGGCGACGACGACCCGCACCGCCGATGACCCGCTCATGTGCGTCCCTCCTGTGCGATTGCGCCGTCCGTGCGGCCACCGGCGCCCCAAGCGCCGTCCGCCCGCCACCGGTGGGCCTGTTAACGAACAGTAACCTACGTCACCCCTGTTGAACGCGCGAGGGCCGGGTAGCCCTCCGGCATGACTGGCGACATGAGCGAAGACACCACCTCGCTGGAGCGACTGGAGACCTCCGAACTGCGCGACCGCGCCGTTTCCCTGGCGCGGCACCGCTGGGACGTCCGCTTCTTCTGGCGGCTGCTGGAACTGCTCCCCGCGGCCGAGGCCGCCGCCGGCAACCTGGAGGCCGGCGAGGCCGGCGTCGCCCAGGCTTCGGGCCTGTTCTACGACGCCTTGGGCGCCGAGGAGGACCCGCGCGTCCAGGAGCAGCTGCGCCCGGTCTTCATCGACTACCTGGCCAGACACGGCGGCAGGGACGGCGGCGAAGGCGGTGAGTCCGCCTGAGGGAAGGGCCCCGGCGAGGCCGTCGCCTCTCGGCGGAAACCCGCTGGAGGGAGCCAAAGGCCGCTCTGCAGCGTCTCACCGCCGTACGCAAGCCTGCGAGCCGCGGACGCCCCCCCGCGTGGGCGAGCACACGCCGGGCGTGCCGAAGCCGCGGAGGGACGGACGGGACGAATGTCGCAACGCATGCGCAGCATCTGGCAGGAGACGCGCGCCGCCTTCGAGCGCGGCTGGTACACCTACGGCGGCGTCCGCGTCGACCTCGCCCGCCACCTCGACGCCATGCGCGCCGGCACGCGGCTCTACCTCCCCGCCGAACTCGACCGCATGCCCGTGCACCGAACTCCCGCCCACCCGGCGCCCGCGTCCGGGCGCGCCGCGACCCGCTTCGAGGTGACCGGGGAGAGCACGCTGCAGGCCGCCCAGCGGTTGGCCGCCGAGGGGCCGGTCGCGGCCCTGAACTTCGCCTCGGCGCGCAACCCCGGCGGCGGCGTCGCCAACGGGGCCCGCGCTCAGGAGGAGAGCCTGGCCCGCGCGAGCGCGCTCTACGACTCGCTCGTGCGCTGCCCGGAGTTCTACGCGTTCCACCGCGAGCAGCGCACCCTGCTCTACAGCGACCGCGTCGTCTACTCGCCGCACACCCCCGTCTTCCGCCGCGACGACGGCTCCTGGCTGCCGGAACCCGCGGTCGTGTCCTTCCTCACCGCGGCCGCCCCCAACCGCCGGATGATCGAGCGCAACCAGCCCGAGGACGCCCCGCGCGTCGCCGGAGCGCTCGCCGCCCGCGCCCGCGCCGTCCTCGCGGTCGCGGCCGAGCGGGAGGAACGCCGACTCGTGCTGGGCGCATGGGGCTGCGGCGTCTTCGGCAACGCACCGGAGCAGGTCGCCGAGGCGTTCGCCGCGCACCTGCGCGGAGAGTTCGCCGACGTGTTCGATCGGGTCGTCTTCGCCGTGATGGACCGCGACCCGGCGGTCCGCGCTCCGTTCGAGAAGAGATTCGCGGTATAGCCGCGGTCTCGGCGCCGCGCCGCCGAGCACGGGCCGCGGTACGGCACCCCGTTCTCCGCCGAGGCTTGCGCGGCGGAGACTCGGCTCACCGTCCGGCCGCCGATCTCCCTGTCCGAAACCCGCTAGCGTGGCCCGGACGGGCCGACGATGATGGGTGGCGTGATGGACGACGATCAGCGCTACCTGGCGGTGCGCAGTCAGGACGCCCGGTTCGACGGCGTCTTCTACGTCGGGGTGACCAGTACCGGCATCTACTGCCGGCCGAGCTGCCCCGCCCTCACGCCGAAACGGGAGAACACGCGGTTCTTCCCGTCCGCGGCGGCGGCCCAGCGCGCCGGATTCCGGGCCTGCAAACGATGCCGCCCCGACGCCTCTCCCGGCTCTCCGGAGTGGAACGTGCGCGCGGACATCGTGGGCCGCTCCATGCGGCTGATCTCCGACGGTGCCGTGGACCGGGAGGGTGTGGCGGGCCTGGCGGCCCGTGTCGGCTACAGCGAACGCCAGCTCAATCGGCTGCTGGTGACCGAGTTGGGCGCCGGCCCGCTGGCTCTGGCGCGCGCGCAGCGGGCGCAGACGGCGCGGGTGCTGATCGAGACCACCGGCCTGCCGATGGGCGACATCGCCTTCGCCGCCGGATTCTCCAGCATCCGCCAGTTCAACGACACGGTGCGGGAGGTGTTCGGCCGCACCCCCTCCCAACTGCGCCGCATCCGCGCCGGCCGCGTGCGCCGCCCCGGCGACGCGCACGCCGGCCCCGCATCGGCGAGCGACACCGACGGGCCGCAGCCGGGACCGGCCGAAACCGGGACGGTGACGCTGCGGCTGCCGCTGCGCCCGCCGATCGACATCGACCACCTCTTCGACTTCCTCGCCGCACGCGCGGTGCCGGGCGTCGAGGAGGTCGCCGGCGGCGTCTACCGGCGGGTGCTCAACCTGCCGCACGGCAGCGGGACCGTGCACATCTCGCGCGGCGAGGCCGACGACCACGTATGGTGCCGGCTCTGCTTGGACCTGCTGAAAGACCTGGGCACAGCGGTCCAGCGCTGCCGCAGGCTGCTCGACCTGGACACCGACCCGCACGCCGTCGCCGAGGTGCTCGGCGCCGACGGCAGCCCGCTGGCCGCGCTCGTGGCCCAACGCCCCGGGCTTCGCGTGCCGGGCCACGCCGACCCGGCCGAGTCGGCGACGCGCGCCGTCGTGGGCCAGCAGATCTCCATCAGTGCGGCCCGCACCGTCGCCGGACGGCTGGTCGAGCGCTTCGGCACCCCGCTCGCGTTTCCCGCCGGGGGACTGACGCACACGTTCCCGCGCCCCGACGTCCTCGCCGGGCTCGCGCCGGAGGACCTGCCGATGCCGGCCGGGCGCGCCGGAGCGCTGATCGCACTGAGCGACGCACTCGCCGCGGGCAAGATCGACCTCGGCCCGGGCGCCGACCGCGACGAGGCCACCGCCCGGCTGCGCGAGCTGCCGGGGATCGGCCCGTGGACGTCGGACTACATCCGCATCCGGGCGCTGGGGGATCCCGACGTCTTCCTCAGCACCGACCTGGGCGTGCGCCGCGCCCTGGAGCGCCTGGGCCACGCGGGCGACCCGCGCTCCGCCGAGCGGACGGCACAGGCGTGGCGGCCCTGGCGCTCCTACGCCACGCACCATCTGTGGGCGTCCGCGACGTCCCCGCCGAGTGCCGGACAGGCGACGGCGGAGCAACGCAACCATGAGGACGGGAACGATGACAGCAGAAGCGAACACGATGCAGGACGCACTGCCCCTGGAACTGGCCGAGCCGGAAGGACTGCGCGCTCCGGTGGAGTTCGCCGAGCCCCGCAGCGGAACGCCGCTGTATGACCTGGTGCCGTCTCCGCTCGGGGAGCTGCTGCTCATCGGCGACGGGGAGGCGCTCACCGGGCTCTACATGGACCCGCACGAGCGGTTCGCACAGCAGGTGGCGACCGAATGGCGCCGGGACCCGGGGGCGCTGCGCGAAGCCGCTGAGCAGCTCGCCGCCTACTTCGCGGGCGAACTGCGGGAGTTCAGCGTCGCGCTGGCTCCTCGCGGCACGGCTTTCCAGCGCACCGTCTGGCAGGCGCTGACGACCATCCCGTACGGGCGCACGGCCACCTACGGCGAGATCGCCGCCGACATCGGCCGGCCGGGCGCTTCTCGCGCAGTGGGAATGGCGAACAACCGCAACCCGATCTCGATCGTGGTGCCGTGCCACCGGGTGATCGGCGCCAACGGCGCGTTGGTCGGCTACGGGGGCGGGATCTCGCGCAAGGAGAGCCTGCTGGGCTTGGAGCGCGGAGCGGCCATCCGGCGGTAGGGATCGGCGGGGGTTCACCGAAGGCGGGAGTCGTCGTCGGCTCCCGCTCGATGAGCTCCAAACACGGAATGTTGCGACCTAAGCACAGAGCGTATGGAAATCGGGCATAAAAGAGGGGGTGGGCCCGCCGAAACGGACCCACCCCCACAAAGAAAATTGCGGCGGCAACCTACTCTCCCACCCCCACCATGGAGGCAGTACCATCGGCGCAAAGAGACTTAACGACCGGGTTCGGAATGGGACCGGGTGTCACCCTCCCGCTATCACCACCGCAACACTCAACCCCGCCCACAACACCACCACACCAGGCAGCACCGCAGGCGGAAAAACCTGTGGACACGACCCGAGCACCCCCAAGCAGGAGCAACAACACCCCCACCCCACCAGGGCACCCCGATCATCACGTGTGCGCGAACACCCAGCATCCGTGGCGGACAAGCCCTCGGCCTATTAGTACCGGTCAGCTCCACCCCTCACAAGGCTTCCACACCCGGCCTATCAACCCAGTCATCACCTGGCAGCCTTACCCCCACCACAGGGCAGGAGACCTCATCTCGAAGCAAGCTTCCCACTTAGATGCTTTCAGCGGTTATCTCTCCCGAACGTAGCCAACCAGCCATGCCCCTGGCGGAACAACTGGCACACCAGCGGTTCGTCCGTCCCGGTCCTCTCGTACTAGGGACAGCCCTCCACAAGTCTCCAACGCGCGCAGCGGATAGGGACCGAACTGTCTCACGACGTTCTAAACCCAGCTCGCGTGCCGCTTTAATGGGCGAACAGCCCAACCCTTGGGACCAACTCCAGCCCCAGGATGCGACGAGCCGACATCGAGGTGCCAAACCATCCCGTCGATACGGACTCTTGGGGAAGATCAGCCTGTTATCCCCGGGGTACCTTTTAGCCGTTGAGCGACGCCGCTTCCACACGCCGGCGCCGGATCACTAGTCCCTGCTTTCGCACCTGCTC
>NZ_VTZW01000003.1 GCF_009728995.1 Streptomonospora sp. PA3
CGGTGGTGTTCGTGCCGCCGAAGTTCGCCCGGGCGGCGGTGGTCGAGGCGATCGATGCGGGTATCGGGTTGGCGGTGGTGATCACCGAGGGGATCCCGGTGCACGATACGGCGGCGTTTTGGGCGCATGCGTGTGCGGCGGGCAATCGTACGCGCATCATCGGGCCCAACTGCCCGGGGCTGATCAGTCCGGGGGCCTCCAATGCGGGGATCATTCCGGCCGACATCACGCGGCCGGGGCGGATCGGGCTGGTGTCGAAGTCGGGCACGCTGACGTATCAGATGATGTATGAGTTGCGGGATATCGGGTTCTCCACGGCGGTGGGCATCGGTGGGGATCCGGTGATCGGTACGACGCATATCGATGTGCTGGCGGCGTTCGAGGCCGATCCCGACACCGATGCGATCGTGATGATCGGTGAGATCGGCGGGGATGCCGAGGAGCGGGCGGCGGATTACATCCGCGAGCACGTGTCCAAGCCGGTGGTGGGTTATGTGGCCGGGTTCACCGCGCCCGAGGGCAAGACGATGGGTCATGCGGGGGCGATCGTGTCGGGGTCGGCGGGTACGGCCGCGGCGAAGAAGGAGGCGTTGGAGGCGGTCGGCGTCAAGGTCGGCAAGACTCCGAGCGAAACCGCGCGGCTGGCCCGAGAGCTGTTCTGACCGGCTCTTCGCACGCTCCGCGACACTCTGAGCGGTCAGCGCTCCAGCCGCGCCGCCGCAGAAGGACCGGCCCCGCCACTCGGACCGAGTGGCGGGGCCGGCCCGTTTCCGGTCCGAGCTGAACGGCTCCGGCGCCTACGTCGTGTTTAAGGAGTCGGTCACCACGGAGGTTGCGGCGATGGGGGTGGGGTGCGCGTAGCGCCCGCCCGTTCCCCGCCGCCGCCCCTAACGGAGGCGCTTCGCGCCACGTAGCTGTTCAGAGCCGGCTTGCCGCCGAGTGCACGGTGCTCCTTTGTGCCGGAGTTCTGCCACCGGTGGTGCGGCTCCGCGCGACAGGTTCAGCGTGCGCTCGGCGGCGAGCTGCGTTGGCGCTTCGCGAGGTGCGCCCATTGCCGCAGCCTCGGTGGTGGCGGGTTCTCTGTGGTTCCCGGGGGGTTCCTCTGTCTTGGTGACCGGAGGAACCCTCCGGGGACGGCCCAGGGTGGGTACCACAGGAGGTTGCGGCAATGGGGCTGGGGTGCGCGCAGCGCTGCGTGCCGGCTTGCCGCCGAGTGCACGGTGCTCCTTTGTGCCGGAGTTCTGCCACCGGTGGTGCGGCTCCGCCTGGGAAGGACCGCGTGCGCTCGGCGGCGAGCTGCGTTGGCGCTTCGCGAGGCGCGCCCATTGCCGCAGCCTCGGTGGTGGCGGGTTCTCTGGGGTTCCCGGTGGTTCCTCTGTCTTGGTGACCGGAGGAACCCTCCGGGGACGGCCCAGGGTGGGCACCACAGGAGGTTGCGGCAATGGGGCTGGGTTGCGCGCAGCGCTGTGCGCCGGCTTGCCGCCGAGTGCACGGTGCTCCTTTGTGCCGGAGTTCTGCCACCGGTGGTGCGGCTCCGCCTGGGAAGGACCGCGTGCGCTCGGCGGCGAGCTGCGTTGGCGCTTCGCGAGGTGCGCCCATTGCCGCAGCCTCGGTGGTGGCGGGTTCTCTGGGGTTCCCGGTGGGTTCCTCTGTCTTGGTGACCGGAGGAACCCACCGGGGGCGGCCCAGGGTGGGTACCACAGGAGGTTGCGGCAATGGGGCTGGGTTGCGCGCAGCGCTGCGTGCCGGCTTGCCGCCGAGTGCACGGTGCTCCTTTGTGCCGGAGTTCTGCCACCGGTGGTGCGGCTCCGCCTGGGAAGGACCGCGTGCGCTCGGCGGCAAGCTGCGTTGGCGCTTCGCGAGGCGCGCCCATTGCCGCAGCCTCGGTGGTGGCGGGTTCTCTGGGGTTCCCGGTGGGTTCCTCTGTCTTGGTGACCGGAGGAACCCTCCGGGGACGGCCCAGGGTGGGCACCACAGCGGTTGCGGCAATGGGGCTGGGTTGCGCGCAGCGCTGTGCGCCGGCTTGCCGCCGAGTGCACGGTGCTCCTTTGTGCCGGAGTTCCGCCACCGGTGGTGCGGCTCCGCCTGGGAAGGACTGCGTGCGCTCGGCGGCGAGCTGCGTCGGTGCTTCGCGAGGCGCGCCCATTGCCGCAGCCTCGGTGGTGGCGGGTTCTCTGGGGTTCCCGGTGGGTTCCTGGGATGCCCCGCCTCCCCGGTCATCAACCCCGACCCGATGCGCGCCCTAGCACACCGGGCCCGTGCGGCGGTCGCGCGACACGCCCGGGACAGAGGGGGGTGGATCGGCGGGCGGGTGGCAGCATGGGGCGGGTGAGCGCGCCCGTACGTCCTTCCTCGTCGAACAGCGGCGGCGACCGCCCTCGCCGCGGGTCCTCCGGCACGGGCGGGGGCGGCGGCCGCGGGCCGCGCGGTTCCGGCGGCGCGCGCGGAGCCGCAGGCGGCGGCCCCTCGTCGGCCGGCGACAGGCCGCGCCCCCTCTATACCGCCGGCGGGCTGGCCGCGGCCTGGTCCGCCGGAATCGGGCTCACCGTGCTGATGACCCTCACCGTCGCGGGCTGGGTGGCGGCGCCGCACGGCACCTTCGGCGAGGACATCGGCGAGGTGCTGCGCGCGGCCGTGCAGGCTTGGCTGGTCGGACACCACGTCGGGTTCTCCGTCCCCGGCGGCGCGGTCTCCATGCTGCCGCTGGGCCTGGTGGTGCTGCCCGGCCTGCTGCTGTACCGCGCGGGCCGCTGGCTGGCGCGCAGCTGCGAACTGCCGCGGCTGCGCCACCTGTTCCGGGCGGCGCTGTCCATCGCCGGGCCCTATGCGGCCATCGCGGGGACCCTGGCGCTGGTGGGCCAGACCGAGGCGGTGCGCCCCAGCATGATTCAAGCGCTCATCGCCGGATTCTGCCTGGCCTTCGTCGCCGGCGGCGCCGGGGTGCTCTTCCAACTGCTTCGCGACAAGGGCATCGCCAAGCGGCGGCTGCTGGACCTCATGCCCGACCGCCCGCGCTCGCTGCTGGTGGGCACGCTCACCGCCACCGGAACCCTGCTGGCCACCGGCGCGCTGCTGTTCTGCGTCTCGCTCGTCGCCGACCTGGACCGCGCCGTCGCCACCACGAACGACCTCGCGCCAGGGCTGGTCGGCGGTGCGCTGCTGCTGCTCATCCAGCTGCTGTATGTGCCCAACGCCGTCGTGTTCGGGATGGCCTACGCGGTGGGCCCGGGCTTCGCGGTGGGCACCGGGACCGTCGTCGCGCCGACGGGTGTGTCGGTGGGCGCCCTGCCGATGTTCCCCATGCTGGCGGCGCTGCCCGACAACGGCCCCGCGCCGGTGCTGTCGCTGGCGGCGCTGGGCGTGCCCTTCCTGGCCGGCGGGCTGGGCGGGGTGCTGACCCAGCGCAGCGCTCCCGCCGTCGTCAACGAGTCGGCGCCGCTGTGGGGCTTCGTCTGCGGTGTGACCACGGGACTGGTGTGCGCGGCCCTGTCTGTGGCGGCGGGCGGACCGCTGGGCGCCGAGCGGCTGGCGCAGGTGGGGCCCTCGGCCTGGCAGGTCGGGCTGATCACCGCGCTGGAGGTCGGCCTGGCGGCCGCCATCACGGCGTGGGTGGCCAACTGGCGCTACTACCGGCGCTTCGCCGCCGCGGCGGGGCCGGCCGAGGATGCGCAGGCCCGGCAGCCCCGGCGGCCGCGCGCCGAGCCCGCACAGGGTGCGCCCGGGGACGGCGGGGACGGCGCGCCCGCCCCGCCGCGCCGCCGCGTGCGGGCGCTGCTGCACCGCATGCCCGCGCCGCGCCTGCGCCGCCGCGCCGACGACGACGGCGAGGACATCTACGGCATCACCTACGAGGCCGACGCGGCGGAGGCGGTTGCGGGGGAGGGCGACGGCGAGCCCGCGGCAGGCGGGCCCGGCGACGACGGCGGTGCGTCCCGGGAGCGCTGAAGGGCCCGCCGACCGGGCCCGGCCGGCCGCCTCGCCTCAGCCGACCCCGGTCATGGGGGGCAGGTTCTCGGCTGGGATTCCGGCGCGCTCGGCGATCGACTCGCGAAGCTGCTCGTCGCACTGCTCCTGGGAACTGTGCGTGAGGGCCCGCGCCGAGCAGGCCGCGTACTCCTGGTACTGGTCCCAGAAGATCGCGTACCCGGCGATCATGAGGCCGGAGAGGGCGACGCCCGCCCAGCCCAGCACCATGCTCAGCATCGCGCCGGGCGCCACCGCGTTGTTCGCGCGGGCGGAGCGGCGCGCCCGGCGGCCCTGGAAGATGCCCAGCGCGGACAGGACGATCCCATAGGGCGGCAGGACCAGCCCGGCCGCAGAGAGGAAGAGTCCCCACAGCCCGCCTCGTTCGACGGTCGGCTGCTGCCCGTCGCTGCGCGGCTGGGGCGGCTCATCGGTCACAAGGGCTCCTCGCAGGATGTGCCTGGCGGCTTGCGGTCAACACGTCCGGGCCCGAATCGAGGGGCGGCGCCGAACGACGCGGCGCCCGCGTCCCGACGGGGTCCCGTGGAGTAGACGCTACCTGCCGAGATAGGCTGACAGCGCGGGCGGGGGGAGCCGTGCGCCCGCTGAGGGCTGTCCGGCACGCAGGTGCTCGCGGGCGCCCGCACAGCCGCAGGCCGGGTGCGCCCGCCATGCGCGGCGGGCCGTGCCGGCACCCGTTCCCGCACCGTTTTCCCATGAGGAGGAAGCACTCTGTCGGCGCGAGTTGTCGTTCTCATCTCCGGCGCGGGCACCAACATGGCCGCGCTGCTCGACGCGGCGGCCGAACCCCGTTACGGCGCGTCGGTGGTGGCGGTGGGCGCCGACCGCCGCGGCGCGGGCGGTCTGGACCTGGCCCGGCAGGCCGGTGTCGAGACGTTCACCGTGCCCTTCGCCGACTACGGCGACCGCGGCGAATGGGACTCCGCGCTCAGCGAGAGGCTTTCCGCCTACCGGCCCGACCTCGTCGTCTCGGCGGGCTTCATGCGCATCCTCGGGGCCGAGGTGCTCCGGCGCCACTGGGTCGTCAACATCCATCCGGCGCTGCTGCCCGCATTCCCGGGCGCGCACGCGGTCCGCGACGCCCTGGCCTACGGCGTCAAGGTCACCGGCGCGACCGTGCACTTCGTCGACTCCGGGGTGGACACCGGCCCGGTCATCGAGCAGGCTCCCGTGCGGGTCGAACCCGGCGACGACGCCGCCTCGCTGCACGAGCGCATCAAGGACGTCGAGCGGCGCATGCTGGTCGACGTGGTGGGCCGCCTGGCCCGCGAGGGCTGGAGTGTCCAGGACCGGCAGGTGCGCCTGGGCGCGCCCGGCCGGGCGCAGTCACCGTCAACCGAATACGTCGCAGAGGAGAACCGGTGAGCCAGCAGGCCATTCGGCGCGCGTTGATCAGCGTCTACGACAAGACCGGACTGGAGGAGCTGGCCTACGGGCTCGCCGAGGCCGGTGTGGAGATCGTCTCGACCGGTTCCACAGCGGCCCGCCTGGCCGAGGTGGACGTGCCCGTGACGCCGGTCGAGGACGTCACCGGGTTCCCCGAGGTGCTGGGCGGCAGGGTCAAGACGCTGCATCCGCGGGTGCACGCCGGGCTGCTGGCCGACCGGGCCGACGCCGGGCACCGCGCCACGCTGGAGGAACTGGACATCGCCACCTTCGACCTGCTGGTTTCCAACCTCTACCCGTTCCGGGAGACGGTGGCCGCCGGCGCGTCGCTGGGCGAGTGCATCGAGAAGATCGACATCGGCGGCCCGGCGATGATCCGCGCCGCCGCCAAGAACCACAGCTCGGTGGCGGTGGTCGTCGACCCGGCCCGCTACGACGAGGTCATCGAGGCCGTCCAGGCGGGCGGCTACGAGCTGGAGCAGCGCAAGCGGCTGGCGGCGCAGGCCTTCGCGCACACCGCGGCCTACGACGCCGCCGTGGCGACCTGGTTCGCCACCACCTACGCTCCCGACGAGGTCGCCGCCGAGACGGGCTGGCCCGACTTCTACGCCTCCGCCGGCCACCGCGCCGCCACCCTGCGCTACGGCGAGAACCCCCACCAGCGGGCGGCCCTCTACCGCGGCGACGGTGCCGGCGACCCGGGGCTGGCCGGCGCCGAGCAGCTGCACGGCAAGGAGATGTCCTACAACAACTACGTGGACGCCGACGCCGCGCTGCGCGCCGCCTACGACTTCGCCGAGCCGTGCGCCGCGGTGATCAAGCACGCCAACCCCTGCGGCATCGCGGTGGGCGCCGACATCGCCGAGGCGCACCGCAAGGCGCACGCCTGCGACCCGCTGTCGGCGTTCGGCGGGGTGATCGCCACCAACCGGCCGGTGAGCGTGTCGCTGGCCGAGCAGGTGGCCGAGATCTTCACCGAGGTGCTGGTGGCGCCGGAGTACGAGCCGGGCGCGGTGGAGATCCTCACCCGCAAGAAGAACATCAGGCTGCTGGTGGTCACCCCGCCCGACCGCGCCGCCCGCACCGAGGAGCGCCCGATCAGCGGCGGCACGCTGGTGCAGGCCGCCGACCTGGTCGACGCTCCCGGCGACGACCCGCAGGCCTGGCAGCTGATGGCGGGGCGGGCCGCCGACGACGCGGTGCTGGCCGACCTGGCGTTCGCCTGGCGGGCGGTGCGCGCGGTCAAGTCCAACGCGATCCTGCTGGCGGCCGACCGGGCGACGGTGGGCGTGGGCATGGGCCAGGTGAACCGGGTCGACGCCGCGCAGTTGGCGGTGACGCGGGCGGGCGACCGGGTCGGCGGGTCGGTGGCGGCCAGCGACGCGTTCTTCCCCTTCCCCGACGGGCTGGAGGTGCTGGCCCGGGCGGGCGTGCGGGCCGTGGTCCAGCCGGGCGGGTCGGTGCGCGACGACGCCGTCGTGGCGGCGGCCGAGGACGCCGGCATCACCATGTACGCCACCGGGACCAGGCACTTCTACCACTGACCGAGGCGCCGGTACAGCAGCAGGACGACCCCCAGGGAAGGGACGGGACGCAGATGAGCGCAGAGATTCTGGACGGGAAGGCCACGGCCGCGGCGATCCGGGCGGAGCTGGTGGACCGGGTGGCCGCGCTGCGCGCCAAGGGGGTGGCTCCGGGCCTGGGCACGGTCCTGGTGGGCGATGATCCGGGCAGCCACTCCTATGTCAACGGCAAGCACCGCGACTGCGCCGAGGTGGGGATCGAGAGCATCCGCCGCGACCTGCCGGCCACGGCCACCCAGGCCCAGGTCGAGGGTGTGGTCGCCGATCTCAACGCCGATCCCGGGTGCACCGGCTACATCGTGCAGCTGCCGCTGCCGAGCGGCTTGGACGAGAACCGCGTGCTGGGTCTGATCGACCCGGACAAGGACGCCGACGGCTTGCAGCCGGTCAACCTGGGCAAACTGGTGCTGATGGAGCAGGCGCCGCTGCCCTGCACGCCGCGGGGGATCGTGGAGCTGCTGACGCGCTACGGCGTGCCGCTGAAGGGCGCCGAGGTCGTGGTGGTGGGCCGCGGCGTGACGGTGGGGCGCCCGCTGGGGCTGCTGCTTACCCGCCGCAGCGAGAACGCGACGGTGACGCTGTGCCACACCGGCACCCGCGACCTGGCCGAGCACACCCGGCGCGCCGACATCGTGGTGGCCGGGGCCGGTGTGCCGGGGCTGATCACCAAGGACATGGTCAAGCCGGGCGCCGCGGTGCTGGACGTGGGTGTGACGCGCACCGACGAGGGGCTGCGCGGCGACGTGGCGCTGGACGTGCGCGAGGTGGCCGGGCACGTGGCGCCCAACCCCGGCGGCGTGGGGCCGATGACGCGGGCGATGCTGCTGGTCAACGTGGTGGAGGCCGCTGAGCGTCTGGCCGGCTGACCGCGCGGCGGGCCGTGTCCCCGCGCCCCCGGAGCGGGAGGGGCGTCCGGCTCCGGGGCGGGCGGCGACTGGTGCGAGGGGCCCGGACGGCGGCGGAACGCCGACCCGCCCGGGCCCTTCGCCGTCAGCTGGCCTTGCGTTCGCGGTCGAGCACCGGCATGGGGCGTACCAGGCCCAGTGCGACGACTTCGTTGGCCAGGCGGGTGCGGCGGTTGGCCCCCTCGGGGACCCGGAACTTCTGGTACAGGCGGAGGAGATGCTGCTTGACTGCGGCTTCTGTCACGACCAGGTCCTCGGCGATCTCGCGGGCGGTCGCGGGGGAGACGAAGGCTTCGTCGGAGAGAGCGGGGCGGCAGAGCGACGTGAGGACGTCGAGCTCTCTCCGGGTGAGTTCGGGTGCGGTTCCCCTGCGCACCTCGACGTCGGGGTTGAGTTCCTCCCGGGGAAGGCCGCCGATCTTGCACCGCGCGCTGCCGAAACTGAGGACGTCGCCCTCTTCGAGAACCCTGCGCGCGATCGGGCGGCCGTTGACCCGGGTGCCGTTGCGGGAGAGGCCGAGGTCGACGACGTAGACGTAGGGGCCGCGGCGCACCAGCTCGGCGTGGAGTTGTGACACGCTCGGGTCGCTGAGCCGGATGTCGGCCCCCTCTCCGCGTCCGACTGTGGTGACCTCCGACTTCAACGGCTGAACGTCCCCGCTCTCCTCGACCCGCATATAGGGCCCGTCCACGGTTCTTCCTCCCAGTGTGGGGCGCGGCCGATGAGAGAGTGCACGGCGCTGCGCGGACGGGTGCCTCGCTGCTTGGCTGTGTCGACCGGTCGTGGTTGGTTGAGTGGGGTTCATAGGGGGGGCAGTCCTCGCTCACCGTGGCACTCATCTCCTCACTGGTTACCCGGGCGCTGTTGGTCCTACTCTCTTGCTCGGGGGTTAGACAGCCATCACGGGATGTTTACGCCGTTTTCCGGATATCGGACCTGGAAGAATCAGAAACGGGTAGGTCCGAATCCGTGGCGAGCTGGGCGCGGAGATGTCCGGCCTCACTACACTGTGTGGGTCCTTGGCCGTCGGCGCGGCCGGGCGCCCGGCCGGTCGGCGCGCCGCTCGGCCGCACCCGCGTGCGCCCGCGGCCGCGGGGGCGCCGACGGCCGGCGGTGCCGGGCGGTCCCGTTGCCGGAGCGCTCCGGTTTCGAGCGTGCGCTAGCGTGGGGTTGACGGTGAGCCAGAACACGGTGGAGGAAGCGGTAGCAGCCAAGTCCCGCCGGCCCGATGAGGAGCCTGATCCCGCGGCCGGGGAGCATGAGGAGTCCGCAGTCGGCGACGCGGCCCCCGGCTGGCTGTCGCACGTGCCCTATTTCCTGGTGCTCTCCACCATGGCGGCGGGCATCGTCGTCGTGGCGGCCGCCCACTTCAAGCGCGGTCCGGCGCTGATCGCCGGGGCGCTGATGCTGGCCGCGGTCTTCCGTGCCCTGCTGCCGTCGGAGAAGATCGGGATGCTCGCGGTGCGCAGCCGGTGGATCGACGTCATCACACTCGCCGGCATGGCGGTGCTGCTGATCGTGCTCGCATGGGTAGCGCCGCAGCTGTCCCAGTAGGCGTCTAATAAGCTTGATATCGAGATACCGACGACGTTCGATCGACGCCAGCCGTCGTCCGCTGACCGCCCGGTGGGTCCGAGTCCCACCGGAGCCGGGCCGCGGCGCGGCCGGCGGCGTTGCGGCGAGGTCATCAGGCGTGTCGCGGACACACCGGTCTCTCCGCGGCCGAGCGCGGCCACAGCTTCGCGCCCGCCGCGGCCCGTCCGGTGTGCCCCGGTGCGGCCTCCAGCCACATGACGGCTAGCCGAAACGAAGGGACAGCCACCAGCCATGGCCAAGATCAAGGTTGCCAACCCCGTAGTAGAGCTCGACGGCGACGAGATGACGCGGATCATCTGGTCCTTCATCAAGGACCGCCTGATCCTGCCCTACCTGGACATCGACCTGAAGTACTACGACCTGGGCATCGAGGAGCGCGACCGCACCGACGACCAGGTCACCGTCGACGCCGCCAACGCCATCAAGGAGCACGGGGTCGGCGTGAAGTGCGCCACCATCACCCCCGACGAGGCGCGCGTCGAGGAGTTCGGCCTGAAGAGGATGTGGCGCTCGCCCAACGGGACGATCCGCAACATCCTCGGCGGTGTGATCTTCCGCGAGCCCATCGTCTGCGAGAACGTTCCCCGGCTGGTGCCCGGCTGGACCAAGCCGATCATCGTCGGCCGCCACGCCCACGGCGACCAGTACAAGGCCAGCGACTTCAAGGTGCCCGGCCCCGGCACGGTCACCATCACCTACACCCCCGAGGACGGCGCCGAGCCCATCGAGCTGGAGGTCGCCAACTTCCCCGAGGGCGGCGGCGTGGCCATGGGCATGTACAACTACCGCAGCTCCATCGAGGACTTCGCGCGCGCCAGCTTCAACTACGGGCTCGACCGCGGCTTCCCGGTCTACATGTCCACCAAGAACACGATCCTCAAGGCCTACGACGGCATGTTCAAGGACGTGTTCGCCGAGATCTACGAGAACGAGTTCAAGGACCGCTTCGAGGCGGCCGGCCTCACCTACGAGCACCGGCTGATCGACGACATGGTCGCCGCCGCCCTGAAGTGGGAGGGCGGCTATGTGTGGGCCTGCAAGAACTACGACGGCGACGTGCAGTCCGACACGGTCGCGCAGGGCTTCGGCTCGCTGGGCCTGATGACCTCGGTGCTGCGCACCGCCGACGGCCGCACCGTGGAGGCCGAGGCCGCCCACGGCACCGTCACCCGGCACTTCCGCCAGCACCAGCAGGGCAAGCCCACCTCCACCAACCCCATCGCCTCCATCTTCGCCTGGACCCGGGGCCTGGAGCACCGCGGCAAGCTCGACAACACCCCCGCGGTGGTGGAGTTCGCCAACACCCTGGAGAAGGTCGTCGTCTCCACGGTCGAGGGCGGGCAGATGACCAAGGACCTCGCGCTGCTGGTCGGCGGCGACCAGGGCTTCCTCACCACTGAGGAGTTCCTCGCCGTGCTCGACGAGAACCTGCAGAAGCGGCTGGCCTGAGCCCGCCCGTCGCCCACCTCTCCCGGCGCCGGCCGCGGTATTCGGGGCCGTTCCGCTCGCCTTATCCGGCGGGCGGGGCGGCCCCGCCGTGCGAGCGGGGCAGTACGGATTCCGGCGAACATGCCCGCGGAGACCCGAGCCGATGACAGGATGGCCGTACCGCATCCGGGCGGACACGCACCGCGATAAGCACCGGTAGTGCGGCGAATACCACTCTTGTGCAGTTCGCGTGTTTCGCGAACATTGCCCTAATCTGGGAGATGTCCGCGCCGGGAGTCGGCGGAAGCCGATCCCGCGGACACCGGACTTTCAGGCCGACGTGCCGGCCGTGCGCCCGCTGGGGGGTAGGCGCGCGCGGTGCGGAACGTCAGGGAAAGGGCCCGTCGCCTCGGCGACGGGCCCTTCTCTTTGCTTGGGAGCCGTGTCGGGGAGCGCGCGTGAACACCCTGCGCGGGGCGGTCCCGCCGAGCGCAGGGCGCCCCTACTCCTGCATCGCGCTCTCCGGGATCGGTTGGCCTTGCTGCATGGCGTCGAACATCTCCGCCGACCGCGCCTCGTCCCACAGCACGACCGAGCCCGCTCCGGCGATGGTGGGAGTGGAGCCCACCGGCACAGCGGTGGTGGCGGGGTCCTCGCGCATCGCCAGGGCCATGCCGATCAGGTCGCTGAGGTGGTCGCCCTCGTCCACGACGAAGGTGTCGGTGCCCTCGGTGACCAGCGGCACCGACCGGAACGGGTTGAGCAGCGTGCTCGGCGCCGTCGCCTTGGAGATCAGCGCGCTGAAGAACTCGCGCTGGCGCTGGATGCGGTCCAGGTCGGCGCGCGGCGTCGCTCGCGTGCGCACGTAGCCCAGCGCCGTCTCGCCGTCCATCTCCTGGCAGCCCGCCTCGATGTCGAGGTCGGCCTTGGGGTCCTGAATCGCCTGCTCGGGGCACATCTCGACGCCGCCGACCGCGTCGACGATGCCGACGAACCCGGAGAACCCGACCTCCACGTAGTGGTCGATGTGCACGCCGCTGGCCTGCTCGAAGGTCTGCACGAGCAGGGTCGGCCCGCCGCCCAGCGCCTCGGCGAAGGCCGCGTTGATCTTGTTCTGGCCGACGCCGGGGATGTCCACGTAGGAGTCGCGCGGAACACTGATGATGCTGGGCTTGCCCGTCTCGGGGACGTAGAGCACCATGATCGTGTCCGTGCGCTTGCCCGCCGCGTCGCCGGTGCCGTACTGCTGCATCTCCTCCTCGGTGAGGCCGTCGCGGCTGTCGGAGCCCACGATCATGTACGTCTCACCGGGCTGGTCCTCCGGCTGCCCCTCGTACTTCTCCAGCGCCTGGACGCGCTGCAGCCGGGAGTCGGCCCAGAAGTAGAAGACGGTGGGCAGCACCAGCAGCACCACCAGCAGCAGGATCAGGACGGTGCGGCGGCGCCTGCGCCGCTGCTCGCGGATCCGCCGCGCGCGCCCCGACCCGTCGTAGCCGCGTCCGCGGCCCGCCCCGGAGGGCCGGCGCGGCGGCTCGTCGATCGGCGGCATCCGCCGGGTGGGTCCCTGCCTGCCCGCAGCGGAACGCTGCTCCGAGCGGCGCGGGCGATACAGCTTCTCGATCTCGTCGGGCGCGCCGCCGGGGGGACGGCGGAACACCCCTGTCCGGTCGGCGTCGCCGCGGCCCGGCCCGCCTCCTCGCCCGAATGACCCGTCAACCATGGCTCAGGTAGCCCATCTGTGAATACACCACGTGTGAGGTACGGCTTTGTCCTCTTCTATGCGTTGGGACTCGCCACAGCCTAGCCAGGTTCAGCCGATGGTCCACCAGCGCAGGCCCGACCCCGCCGCCGTGCTCGCCGACTCCCCGCCGCAGCCCGCCCCTGGGGCCCGTGTGGCCCCGCTCACCGGCGGCCCCGCACGGGAGTCGAACCGGGCGCGGGCATCCCCCGACCGGCGAGCCTTCCCTCGGGGCGGTGGGCGGTCAGCGGAGGCGGCGGGCTCCTTGGGAGGGGAGGGCGGCGCGCAGGGCGGGGGCGGTGAAGCCGTGGTCGGCGAAGGCGCCGGTGACGGCCTCGCGGACCGCGTCCAGGCGGTCGTGCGGTACCAGGGCGATGGCGCTGCCGCCGAAGCCCCCGCCGGTCATGCGGGCCCCGCGGGCCCCGGCGGCCACGGCGGTCTCGACGGCCAGGTCGAGCTCGGGCGTGGAGATCTCGAACTGGTCGCGCATGGACAGGTGCGAGGCGGTGAACACCGCGCCGAGGTCGCCGAGCGCGCCGGCCCGCATCAGTCCGACGGCCGCGTTGACCCGGTGGATCTCGGTGACGACGTGGCGCACGCGCTTCACCAGCACGGGGTCGTCCAACCGCCCCAGGGCGGCCTCCAGGTCCTCCACGTCGCGCAGCGCGGCGACGCCCAGTTCGCGGGCGGCGCGCGTGCACTCCTCGTGGCGGGCGGCGTAGCCGCCGGTGGTGTCGCTGAGCTTGTGCTCGACCCGGGTGTCCATGATCAGCAGCCGCAGGCCCGCCTCCTCCAGCCGGAAGGGGACGCTGCTGCCCGCGCCGCTGCGGCAGTCCAGGTAGAGCGCGTGGCCCTCGGTGCAGCGCAGCGAGGCGCTCTGGTCCAGGATTCCCGTGGGCGCGCCCACGTAGGCGTTCTCGGCCCGGCGGGCGACGGCGGCCATGGCGGGGCGGTCGCCGGCCAGTGCGGTGAGGCCGTGGGCCTCGGCCAGGGCCAGCAGTACCGCGCACTCCAGGGCGGCCGAGGAGGACAGGGCGGCGCCGATGGGCAGGTCGGAGTCGATCAGGATCCGCGCTCCCGCCTCGGCGGGCAGGTGCCCGGCCTCGCGTGCGGCCCAGAACACGCCGGCCACGTAGCCCGCCCACCCGCTGACGGGATCCTCGGGGTCGAGGTCGGCGGTGGTGAAGTCGACCTGCTCGCCGGGGCGCTGGGCGCTGCGCACCTGGGCGGTGCCGTCGTGGGTGGGCAGCAGCGCGAGCGTGACCCCCCACGGCAGCGCCATCGGCAGCACCAGGCCGTCGTTGTAGTCGGTGTGCTCGCCCATGAGGTTGACGCGGCCGGGGGCGTGCCAGATCCCGATCGGGTCGCCGCCGAAGGCGGAGGCGAACGCGGCGGCGACCTCGTCGGTGTCCACCACGTGCTCGGTCTCGCCGGCCGGGGGCTGACCCGGCTCGGGCTCCCGCTCCCGCTGGTCGGGGGAGGGGGACCGCTGTGCGGCCGGGGCGGGGGCCGCGCCCGACCGGGGGGCGGCTGTGCGCCGGAACGGCGCGAGAAGCCGGTTCAGCACGCTCACTTCTCCTCGCTGGCTGCGCGGGCGGCGCACCCGGCCGCGTCCGCTGTGTCGACTTTGACGGGTCGGCGCCCGCGGCGCCGTGGAGGCTCAGCCCGCCGGCGTGCCGGCGGCCCTGCTGCCGCTGGTGGTGTGGAAGTCCCAGGCGTCGGCGACGATGCGGCGCAGCTCGGGCCGCCGCGGTGTCCAGCCCAGCTCGCGCCGGGCGCGCTCGCTGGAGGCGACCAGGACCGCGGGGTCGCCGGGCCGGCGCTCGGCGGAGACCGCCGGGATCGGGTGGCCAGTGACCTCGCGGCAGACCTCGACGACCTGCCGGACGGTGAACCCGGTGCCGTTGCCCAGGTTGAACACGCGGTGCGTCCCGGCGCGGCAGGCGTCCAGCGCCAGCAGGTGGGCCTCGGCGAGGTCGGCTACGTGGATGTAGTCGCGCACGCAGGTGCCGTCGGAGGTGGGGTAGTCCTCGCCGTAGACCGACACGGACTCGCGCAGGCCCAGCGCCACCTGGAGCACGATCGGGATCAGGTGGGTCTCGGGGTCGTGCCGCTCGCCCAGGCCGGCGTAGGCGCCGGCCACGTTGAAGTAGCGCAGGCTCACCGCGCCGATGCCGTGCAGGCGGGCGTACTCGGTCAGGGCGGTGTCGATGGCCGCCTTGGTGGCGCCGTAGGGGTTGCCGGGGCGGACCGGGGCGTCCTCGGGGATGGGCGAGGACTCCGGTTCGCCGTAGACGGCGGCGGTCGAGGAGAAGACGATGCGCCCGACGCCGTGGGTGCGCATGGCGTCCAGCAGCGCCAGCGTGCAGCCGACGTTGCCGTCCCAGTAGCGTTCCGGGTGGGCCACCGACTCCGGTACCACCGAGCGCGCCGCGAAGTGCAGGACCGCCTCGATGCCGCCCTCGGCCAGGACCTCGCCGGCGTGCTCGCGGATGCCGCCCTCGATGAAGCGGCAGCCCTCGGGCACGGCCTCGCGGTGGCCGGTGGACAGGTCGTCGAGGACCGACACCTGGTGTCCGGCTTCGAGCAACTGGGCGGCGACGACACTGCCGATGTAACCGGCGCCTCCCGTGACCAGGACTCTCAACGCTGCTCCTTGTTCTCGGTGGGACGCGCCGCCACAGCGGGCAGCGCGGCGCGGATGCGGTCGGCGGCGTCCTCGGGGGCGACGTCGTTGATCCACGCCGCCATGCCCGACTCGGACCCCGCGAGGTACTTCAGTTTCCCAGGGGCGCGGCGCAGCGTGAACAACTGCAGGTGCAGCGCGAACTCGGAGTCGGGGGTGCCGTCGGCGCCGACGGGCGCCTGGTGCCAGGCCGAGATGTAGGGCGTGGGCGGGTCGGTGCCCTCGTCGGGCTGGGGGAAGAGGCCGTCGAAGGCGCGCAGCAGGTCGAGGTAGTCGCGGGCGAGCTCGTCGCGCTGGGCCTCGTCGAGGTCGGCCAGCGTGGGCACGCGCCGCAGCGGGAAGAGCCGGATCTCGTAGGGCCAGCGGGCCGCGGCGGGTACGAAGGCGGTCCAGTGCTCGCCTTCGGCGACGATGCGCCTGCCCGCGCGGCGCTCGTCGGCCACGACGGTGTCGAAGAGGTTGGCGCCGGTGGCGGCGCGGTGCTTGCGGGCGGCCTCGCGCATGGCCGCGATGCGCGGGGGCACGAACGGATAGGCGTAGATCTGGCCGTGGGGGTGCTGGAGGGTCACCCCGATCTCGATTCCGCGGTTCTCGAACGGGTAGACGTGGGCGACGTCGGGCCGGGCGCCCAGCTCGGCGGTGCGGTCGGCCCACGCCTCGACGACCGTGCGCGCGCGCTCGGGCGAGAGGTCGGAGAAGGACGCGGAGTGGTCGGAGGTGAAGCACACGACCTCGCAGCGGCCGGCGCTGGGGCGGGCGGCCAGCGCGGGGTCGCCGCCGGCGTCGGGGAGCGCATCGGCGGGCGCCGGGGCCAGGGAGGGGAAGCGGTTCTCGAAGACCACGACGTCGTAGTCGCCCGCGGGGATCTCGCTGAGCCGCTCGCCCCGGGTGGGGTCGAGGGGGCACTCGTCGGGCGGCGGGAGGAACGTGCGGTGCTGCCGGTGGGCGGCCAGGGCCACCCATTCGTCGAGCAGGGGGTCGTAGCGCAGTTGGGACCCGGTCGAGAACGGCGGGAGCGGCCTGCGGTCGGCGACCTCGGCCCGGCCCGTGTCGGGGGATTCGTCGAAGTAGACGATCTCCCGCCCGTCAGCGAGTCGGCCGACCGATCGAAAAACCTGTCGAGTTCGCACAAGATCAGTCTAGGGCATGGCCAATTCGCGGTCATGCGACCGGTTGTGAATGTTTTTGATCGGTTCCGGGGTGCTGTGTCGGGACTGCGGTCACCTCCCCTGCTGCGCGGTCGGCGGCGGCCCTCGGCAGGCCCGGGGAGAGCCGCCTTTCCCGTGCGGGCGGGGTTGGCTACGGTCGCCCTAGCGCGGCGGAGCGCCCGGCGGGCAGGACGGCGAGGACGACGGGGACAAGCGGGAAAGGGGTGCGGTGGCGATGGCCGCGATGACGGCGCTGAAGGACCGGGCGCGGCACTACCGCAACCTCGCCATGGAGACCTACTGGGCCGTGCGGCGGCGCCGGCCGTGGGTCGACCACGCCGTGCGGGCCTACGAGCGCTACACCGACGCCCGGGGCGACCGGCTGGCCGCGGCCGTCACCTACTACGCCTTCCTGTCGTTCTTCCCGCTGCTGGCCCTGGCCTTCGCCGCGGTCGGCTACGCGGCCGCGGTCGAACCCCAGGCCCGCGCCTACCTCGACGAGGCCATCCGCGAGGCGCTGCCCGGCCTCGCCGAGGGCCTGCCCATCGACGAGATCGCCGACGCCCGCACCGGCGCGGGCGTCATCGGCCTGCTCGGGCTGGTGTACGCGGGCGTGGGCGCGCTGGCCGCGCTGCGCGAGGCGCTGCACCGGGTGTGGCTCAAGGACGTCGGCGACGGGCCCAACTTCGTCGTCGCCAAACTGCTGGACGTCGCGGTGATGGCGGTCTTGGGCCTGGTCCTGCTCGGCTCGGTCGCCCTGACCAGCGTCGCCCAGGCCGCCACGCACTGGCTGCTGGACGCCGTGGGCCTGGAGGAGTCGCTGATCGCGGTCGCGGTGATCCGCCTGCTGGGGCTGGCGATCGCCGTGGCGGTCGACACCGTCATCTTCCTGGTGGTCTTCTCCCGCCTGTCGGGCACCCGCCGCCCGCTGCGGCTGCTGTGGCAGGGGGCGCTGCTGGCCGCCGTCGGGTTCGAGGCCCTCAAGGCCGCGGCGGCGCTGCTGGTCAGCGGCACGCTGAGCAACCCGGTCTACGCCTCCTTCGCGGTGGTCGTCGGGCTGCTGCTGTGGATCAACCTGGTCATGCGGATGCTGCTGCTGTGCGCCGCCTGGACGGCGACCTGGCTGCCGGTGCCGCCGCCCTACCAGGGGGCGGTGCCCTCCGGGCTGCCGATCGGCCTGACCGACGACGAGCCCTCCCGCGAGGGCGTGCGCCAAGACCTGGGCCCCTCGGCGGCCACGCTGCCGGCGCGCCCCACGCCGGTGCAGCTGGACCGCTCCCGCCGCCTGGGCAGGCGCCGGCGCGTGCTGGCGGTGCTGCGGCGCTTCGCGCTGCCGGCGGCGCTGGCGGCGGCGGCAGCCGGAGCACTCGCCTGGTTCAGGCGCCGCCGCGGCTGAGCCGGCCGGGCCCGTCGCGCCCGCGGCCCGGTGGTCTGCGTCCGGACGCGGCGAGCGCCCACGAACGGCGTCTCGGCAGCCCTGGCAGAATCCGGGATAAAGGCAATAGGCGGGGCGATTGCGACATTCCGCCGACCCGATGCCGCCCGGACTGACAGTTCGCAAACCGAATCGGCCGCGCAGATCACGTATCGGTCACTTCGGGGTAGTGTTCTCTCTGGTTGTGTAGCGTGATCATGGAGCGCGGACGACGGAATCCCGTCGCGGCCGGCTCCGCGCGGTCGGCGCGCACGCGGCGGCCGCGAGCCGATCCGCACACAGCGGCGGCCGCACCGGCTCCGTCGGCACCCCGGCCGCATCCGGCCGGATCCGGCCCGGCGCGAGCGGCCCGGCCGCCCGCGCCCCGGCTCCGCCGCCGGCGCGGCGCCGCCCATCACCGGCGCCCGCACCGCTCGCCCGAGTCCGCACCGCACCAGCCAGCCAGGAACGGAACCCGCATGACACGTACTGACGAAGCGGGCGAAGCCTCGCCTAGGGTGCGGTCAGCGTCGGTGCCCGAACCGGCCGGACGACAGTGCGGAGGTTGACCGTGGCCATCGAATTCAACGCCTCACCGCGCGCCACCCTCGGCGTCGAGTGGGAGCTCCAGCTCGTCGACGTGCACACCCGCCACCTGCGCCAGGAGGCCCAGCAGGTCCTCGGCGAACTCCCCGAACTCAGCGAGACCGCCGACAACCCGCCGCTGCGCCACGAGCTGATGCAGTGCACCGTCGAGGTCGTCACCGGCATCTGCGAGACCGTCGAGGAGGCCAGAGCGGACCTGGCCGGCAGCGTCGAGCGGCTCGGCTCGGTACTGGAGGCGCGCGAGGCCGCGATCATCTGCGCCGGCACCCACCCGCTGGACGACTGGCGCGACCAGGTCCTCTCGCCGGTCCAGCGCTACGGCGAGCTCATCGACGAGATGCAGTGGCTCGCCCGGCGCATCCTCACCTTCGGGGTGCACGTGCACGTGGGGATACGCTCCCGCGAGAAGGCCATCCCGATCCTCAACGCGCTGTCCAACTATCTGCCGCACTTCCTCGCGCTGACCGCCTCCAGCCCGTTCTGGAGCGGCCACGACACCGGACTGGCCTCCAGCCGGTCCATCATCTTCGGCGCATTGCCCACCGCCGGGCCGCCGCCTCATCTCGAACACTGGGACGCATTCGAGGAATATATGGAAACCCTGCTCCGAGCGGGGACCATATCGAGTATCAAGGAAGTCTGGTGGGACGTCCGCCCGCATCCCGATTTCGGCACCATCGAAATCCGGATGTTCGACGGCATTCCCACGCTGCGCGAGGTCGGCATGGCCGCCGCGTTGTCCCAAAGCCTGGTCCGGCTGTTCGATCAGCAGCTCGACCGCGGCTACGGGCTTCCCAGTCCGCCCTCATGGGTGGTCAACGACAACAAATGGCGGGCCACCCGCTACGGCCTGGACGCCCGGATCATCACCGACGACCGAGGGCGCACCATGCCGCTGCGCGACGATCTCCACGAGCTCCTTCGCGAGCTCGAACCCGTCGCGGCGCGGCTGGGCTGCGCCGAGGACCTCGGCGTCGCCGCGGAGATCCTCGACAAGGGCGCGTCCTACGAGCGTCAACGTGCCGTGATCGATGACGGCGGCACCCTGAACGACGTCGTGGACTCACTGGTGGCGGAGTTTCGCGCCGACGTCTTTCCGACGGCGCCTCCCTCCGCGAACTCCCCGAACTCGGCCACCGGCACCCGGGCCACGGGCGGCGGAACCGGCACCGACTATGTGACGAAGAACAGGGGGCCATCCCATGCAGGGGCGTGACCTGCGGGAGCAGCTGAACGCATTTCTGGCTCGCCATGAGCGCGAGTTCGTCGAGTTCCGGCGCGATCTGCACATGCACCCCGAACTCGCCTTCGCCGAGCACCGCACCACACAGCGGATCGCCGAGCGGCTGCGCGGGGTGGGCCTCGCGCCCGAGCCGCTCCCGCACACCACCGGTCTCGTCTGCGACATCGGGGCCGGAGGCGGCCCCACCGTCGCCCTGCGCGCCGACATCGACGCGCTTCCCCTCACCGACGAGAAGGACGTCCCCTACCGCTCGGCCGTCCCCGGCGTCGCCCACTCCTGCGGCCACGACGTGCACACGACCGTGCTGCTGGCCACGGGCGTGTTCCTGGCCCAGCAGGCCCGCGCCGGCGCACTTCCGGGCCGGGTGCGGCTGCTGTTCCAGCCCGCCGAGGAGCTGCCCGGCGGCGCGCGCGAGGTGGTCGAGGCGGGGGGCATCGACGGCGTGGACCGCGTCTTCGCGCTGCACTGCGACCCGCGGCTGCTCACCGGCCAGGTCGGGCTGCGCACCGGTCCCATCACCGCCGCCTGCGACCAGGTGCTGGTGCGGCTGTCGGGGCCCGGCGGGCACACCGCCCGGCCGCACCTGACCTCCGACCTCGTCTACGCGCTGGGCAAGGTCGTCACCGAGCTGCCCGCCGCCCTGTCGCGGCGCGTGGACCCGCGGGCCGGCTTCAGCCTGGTCTGGGGCCGCGTCAGCGCGGGGTCGGCGCCCAACGCGATCCCCGACGACGGAGTGGCCGAGGGGACCGTGCGGTGCCTGGACGACGACGCCTGGCACGCGGCGCCCGACCTGATCCGCGAGCTCGTCGAATCGGTGGTGGCCGGCTACGGCGCCCGCGCCGAGGTCGACTACCGCCGCGGGGTCCCGCCCACGGTCAACGAGGCCACCAGCGTGCGGATGCTGCAGGACGCCTGCACCCAGGCACTGGGGCCCGAGGCCGTCGCCGACACCCCGCAGAGCCTGGGCGGCGAGGACTTCGCCTGGTACCTGGAGCACGTGCCCGGCGCGCTGGCGCGCCTGGGCACCCACTCGCCGCAGTCCAGCGCGCCGATGCTGGACCTGCACCGCGGCACCTTCGACGTCGACGAGCGCGCCATCGGCGTGGGCGTGCAGCTGATGTCGGCCACCGCGCTGACAGCCCTGTGGGAGTGCGCCCGCGCGGCCGGGGGCGACCCGGTCCAGGACGCGGCGCTGGCCTGAGGCGGGCCCCGCGCAGGCCCGGGCGGGGCCGGCCCGCCGCGGGTACAGGGCGCCACCGGGGCGCGGCGGGTGGCATCCTGGCGTGTATGAGCCACCCGTTGACCCTGGACGACATCCGGCGCGCGCCCAAGGTGCTGCTGCACGACCATCTCGACGGCGGGCTGCGTCCGGACACCGTCGTCGAGCTGGCCGAGGCCGTCGGCTACACCGGCCTGCCCACCCGCGACCCCGCCGAGCTGGGGGCGTGGTTCCGCGACGCGTCGGACTCCGGAGCGCTGGAGCGCTATCTGGAGACCTTCACCCACACCGTCGGCGTCATGCAGGCCCGCGAAGCGCTGGAGCGCGTCGCCGCCGAGTGCGCCGAGGACCTGGCCGCCGACGGCGTCGTCTACGCCGAGGTGCGCTACGCCCCCGAGCAGCACCTGGAGCAGGGCCTGTCGCTGGACGAGGTCGTCGAAGCGGTGCTGGAGGGCTTCCGCATCGGCCAGGAGCGCGCCGCCGCGCAGGGCCGGCCCATCATCGTGGGCACGCTGCTGACCGCGATGCGCCACGCCGCCCGCTCGCTGGAGATCGCCGAGCTGGCCGTGCGCTACCGCGACGTGGGCGTGGTGGGCTTCGACATCGCCGGTGCCGAGGCCGGGCACCCGCCCACCCGCCACCTGGACGCGTTCGAGTACATGCGCCGCGAGAACGCCCACTTCACCATCCACGCCGGCGAGGCGTTCGGGCTGCCGTCGATCTGGGAGGCGCTGCAGTGGTGCGGCGCCGACCGGCTGGGCCACGGGGTGCGCATCGTCGACGACATCGACCACGCCGAGGGCGGCAAGGTGCGGATGGGGCGGCTGGCCCGCTACGTGCGCGACCAGCGGGTGCCCCTGGAGATGTGCCCCAGCTCCAACGTGCAGACGGGCGCGGCGTCCTCGATCGCCGAGCACCCCATCGGGCTGCTGCGGGAGCTGCGGTTCCGGGTGACGGTCAACACCGACAACCGCCTGCAGAGCGGCACGAGCCTGTCCGAGGAATTCGCCAAGCTCTCCTCGGCTTTCGGCTACGACTGGGACGACCTGCAGTGGTTCACGGTCAACGCGATGAAGTCGGCGTTCCTGCCCTTCGACGAGCGCCTGGCCCTCATCAACGGGCGGATCAAGCCGGGCTTCGCGCAACTGAAGTGGGCGACCCGATGAAGCCGCTGATCGCGCCGGCGTCGCGGGTCCTGGGCTGGGGATGGGTGGCGGTCGTCGCGCTGCTGCTGGTGGACCTGTTGCTGCGCGGCGGCGGCACGACCAGCCTGATGGCCGGATCGGTGCTGCTGATCACCGTGGGCGTGGCCTACGTGCTGTGGCTGCGCCCGCGGGTGGTGCCCACCGCCGAGGGCGTTCGGCTGGTCAACCCGCTGCGCGACACCTTCGTGCCCTGGTCGGCGTTCACCTGGGCCGACGTCACCGACGTGCTGCGCATCCACGCCGGCGACCAGGTGTTCCGCTCCTGGTCGCTGCGCGAGACCCGGCGCGCCAAGGTGCGCGAGAACCTGCGCCGGGCCGGCGACGGCGGGCCCGTGCCCGTGCTGGACGAGGACGTCGATCCGCGGTCGATGCGCCCTGTGGACTTCGCCGCGCGGCAGCTGCGGGAGGAGGCCGAGCGCCGCAAGGTCCGACCGCAGAACCGGGAGGTGCCCGGCGCGGCCGGGGCCGGGGAGTCCTCCGCCGAGTCCCCGGGTGCGGGGCAGGGCACCGATACCGGGGTGCGCGAACCGGCCACCGTCTGGGCGCCCGACGCCCTGGCGGCGCTGGGAATCCCGGTGTTCCTGCTGGCCATGGTGCTGCTGCTGGTGTGAGGGCGCCGCGGCCGCAGCACGGCGCGCGGAGCCTGCGCAGGTGCCCGGTTGTGGCTCTGCGGCCTCCTGGTGTCCTCTGCGCCGCGGGGCGGCGCGCGGCCGCCCGACGCTCGGCCCGGTGCGTCCGCGGGCGTCCGTGCAGGCTCTGAGGGCGCTTTGGGCCCGTCCCTGCCGCCTTGGCGCGGCGCGCGGCCGCCGGCCCTTGACCCCGCTCCGAATTCCTGGTTAGGTAAGGCATGCCTAACGGTTCGTTGGGGCGGTGCGGTGGATTACGCGGATCCCTCACCGCCCGAAGCGGATCCCAGGCGGCATGGGTCAACTGAATAACGAGCGGGTGGGCGGGGCGCGGCGCCGTCTGGACTGACGAGCGAGGGAGCAAGGAGGGAAGACGGCGCCTCAAAACGCCCCGCACGCCCGCGGAGAAAGGCGCACCGCCGGCACGGATCGCCACCCGTGCCGCTGCGAGGGCGTCCGGCCGCGGGGCCGGGCGGCCGCGCAGTCGGCGGTGCGAAGAACCGGCGGCGGGGGCTCGCCACGGGGCCTGCGGGGGCCTCGCCCGCGCCGCGGGACACGAGTGCGCCCGGCGGCCTGCGCGGACGGCCGCCGGGCGCACTGCGTGCACGGCTGTGAGCGACGTGCCCGCGCGCCGCGGCGCTGCCGCGCGGCGGGCGCCACCGGGCAGGAGGGCTCAGATCCGGGCGAGCACGGCGTTGAGCAGTTCGCCCAGCCGCCGGGCGTTGTGCTGGACCGCCTCCAGCGCCCTCAGCGCGTCGAACCGCTCGAAGACCGCCCCCATCGCGTCGTTGCTGACCGTCGACAGCCCCAGCACCTCGGCACCCATCTCGACGGCGGCGATGGCCTCCAGCGCGATCGAGCGCCCCACCAGGTCGGCGCCTGCGCTGCGCAGCACCCCCAGTTCGGCCGGTGTCTGGAACTGCGGCCCCGGCAGCGAGGCGTAGACCCCCTCGGCCAGCGACGGGTCGACCTCCTGCACCAGCCTGCGCAGCCGGGGGCTGTAGGCGTCGGTGAGATCGACGAAGTCCGGCCCCGACAGCGGCGAGGCGGAGGTCAGGTTGATGTGGTCGCGCACCAGGATCGGCTGGCCCACCGCGAAGTCGGCCCGCAGCGACCCGGCCGCGCCGGTGAGCACCGCGATCGAGGCGCCGGCCGCGATGCCCGTGCGCACCGCGTGCGCGACGCGCATCGGGTCGTGCTCCTCGTAGAGGTGCGTGCGGCCGCAGAAGACCGCGACGCGCTTGTCTGCGACCCGGGCGCTGCGCAGCGCGGAGTGGTGGCCGATCGCCGTAGGGGCGACGAACCCGGGAAGCTCGGTCATGTCCAGTTCGATCTCGGTGCCGCCGAGGGTGTCGGCGGCCTCCGCCCAGCCGGAGCCGAGGACCACCACGGCGTCGAAGGACTCGACACCGGTGCGGGCCTTCAGCGTGCTCGCCGCCTGGAACGCCTGCTGCTTCGCCTGGGCGGTCCCTGTCCTTGGGCGCACTTGCGTGGATTCGCTCACATCTCCGGAGAGTACCCCTGTGTAATCGAACTGGTCCGGAACGCAACGCAGCGTGTTCGAAATCGTCCGTAACCGGTCTGACCTGCATTTCGGCGGCAGGGCGGATACAGGAGTTCCGCAGTACGACGTCCGATTCCCGGGAGGCCGCCCGGTGCGGCGCCGCGCGCACGCCCGCGCTCGATCGGGTGCCCGGTCCCGGAGGCGGAGGCGGCCCGCGACGGCGCGGATTCAGGAACGGGCCGGGGTGCAGGGGCGCGAGCGCAGGTCCTCGACGTAGAACGGGGGAGCCCCCGCCTTCTCGGCCGCATCGGCGAGCATCGCCAGGTACAGAGCCGAGGGCAGCCCGCCCTCGTAGTCGTCGAGCACATGGGTCCAGGCGGGAGTCTCGCCCTCCAGCAGCGTGCTCGCCCGCACGCGGATGCGCGTGTAGAGGCCGAACCCGGCGCCGGCGCAGGCGCCGACATGGGGCTCGTCGCATTCGGGGACGTCGTAGAGGGCCACGAAGACGCTCGCGCCGCGCTCCTCGGCGATGGTGGCCAGCGCCCCGCCCCACGGACCGGACGCGCCGCCGAACGTCAGCCGCCAGCCCTCCAGCCAGCCGGTGCCCCACAGCGGCGAGCGCGGAGCGCACCCTGCCATCTGCTCGGGATCGAGGTTGCAGCCGTAGGCGGCGTAGAGGGCCACGGCGCCCATCGTAAGCCGGGCCACCCCGCCCCGTTGCGATTTCCGCCGCTCGGCATGGCGGACAATGGGTAGACGGCACAGCAAAGACGTTCCAGGCGGCGGCCCACGAGGCAAGCGCGCGTCGGCGCGCCCGCCGGAAGGAGTGAAGCAGACGTGACCAAGGTCGTGATCATCGGAGGCGGTCCGGGGGGCTACGAGGCGGCCCTGGTCGCCGCCCAACTCGGCGCGGAGGTGACGATCGTGGATCGCGACGGCATCGGCGGCGCCTGCGTGCTGACCGACTGCGTCCCCTCCAAGACCCTGATCGCGACCTCCGTGCGCTCCACCTACGTCAAAGAGGCCGCCAAGCTGGGGATCGACGTCGCCGAGGCCGACGGGCGGCCCGGCGTCTCGGTGGACCTCAAGACCGTCAACGCCCGCGTGAAGCGGCTGGCCCAGGCCCAGTCCGACGACACGGCCGCGCGCGTGGTCAAGGAGGGCGTCGAGGTCATCCCGGGCGAGGCCCGCCTGGTCGATCCCAAGATCGTCGCGGTCGGCGACCGGCGCATCCACGCCGACATCGTGCTCGTCGCCACCGGCGCCCACCCCCGCGAGCTGCCCTCGGCCCGGCCCGACGGCGAGCGCATCCTCACCTGGCGCCACCTCTATGAGCTGGAAAGCCTGCCGGAGAAGCTGATCGTGGTGGGCTCGGGGGTCACCGGCGCCGAGTTCGCCAACGCCTACCAGGGCCTGGGCTCGGAGGTCACCCTGGTCTCCTCCCGCGAGCGCGTGATGCCCACCCAGGACGCCGACGCCGCCGAGGTGCTGGAGGGCGTGTTCGGCCGCCTGGGCATGACCGTGCTGGGCAAGACGCGCGCCGAGTCGGTCACCAACACCGGCGGTGGCGTGGTCGTCACCCTGTCGGACGGCCGCACCGTCGAGGGCAGCCACTGCCTGATGACGGTGGGCATGATCCCCAACACCGCCAACATCGGGCTGGAGGAGATCGGCGTGCGCCTGGACGACGGCGGGTTCGTCCAGGTCGACCGGGTCTCGCGCACCTCCACCCCGGGCGTCTACGCGGCCGGCGACTGCACGGGTGTGAACATGCTGGCCTCGGTCGCGGCGATGCAGGGCCGCATCGCGATGTGGCACGCGCTGGGCGAGGCGGTGTCGCCGCTGAAGCTCTCGACGGTGGCCGCGACCGTGTTCACCCACCCCGAGCTGGCCTCGGTGGGCGCCACCGAGGGCGACGTGCGCAGCGGGCGGATCGACGCGCGCGTGGTCAACCTGCCGCTGGACACCAACCCGCGGGCCAAGATGACCAACAGCAAGGACGGGTTCGTCAAGCTGATCTGCCGGCAGCACACGGGGATCGTGATGGGCGGCGTCATCGTCGGACCGCGCGCCAGCGAGCTGATCCTTGCGGTGTCGGTGGCGGTGCAGCAGCGCCTGACCGTCGACGATCTGGCGCACACCTTCGCGGTCTACCCCTCGCTGTCGGGCAGTGTCACCGAGGCGGCCCGATCGCTGATGCAGGCGTCGCCGGAGTAGACCCGGCCGGCGCCCGGCCGCGGGCGCCGCGGACTCCCCACGACACGAAACGGCCCCGGCGCGCTGCCGGGGCCGTTGACGTGAAGGACGCGAGCGGGGCTCTAGAAGTCGAAGCCGCCGAAGTCGCCCCCGCCGAAGCCGCCGAAGTCGCCGCCTCCGCCGAAGTCGCCTCCGCCGCCCATGTCGCCGCCCATGTCTCCCATGCCGGCGCCCATCATGCCGCCGCCCATCATGGAACCCATCATCGAGCCCATCATCATGCCGGTGAACATGCCCATCATCATGTCCATGCCGAAGTAGCCGCCCGCGTAGGGGGCGTAGGCCGGGCCGGCGTCGTAGTAGGGCCGGCGGCGGCCGTCGACCTCGACCAGGCGGACGTCGGGGTCGTGGCCGGAGAGCACCGCCTGCGAGCAGGCGGGGCAGGCCGGGACCGAGCGGGCGGTGCCGCCCGGGGGCGCCCACATCACGTCCTGCTGGGAGGGGCCGTGCTGCGGGTTGAAGAAGCAGGGCTGGCGCCGCTCGGGCACCGGCTCGCCGTTCATCCGGGCGCGCGTGGCGACCATGTAGTAGCGGCCGTCCTCAAGGGCGTTGGTGACCTGCTGCACCTGGTCGGGCGCGCTGATGGTGTCGAGCGTGGCCTTGGCGCGGTCGTAGGAGTCCATCGCGTGGGTGTAGTCGGTGCGCGTGGCCTCGTCGACCTTGGAGACGTCGATCTCCAGGCGGGCGATGTCCTCGCCCAGGCGCACGACGTCCTCCTGGGCCATCTGCTTGATCTCGGCCAGTTCCTTGGCCTTCTGCTCGTCGCGGCGCCTCTTCCCGCGGTAGAGGAAGAACCCGCCGCCGGCCACGGCCAGCACGAGCAGGCCCAGCAGCATCGCGCCGAAGACGCTCGACGCGGCGTCGGCGGACTGCTGCTCCTCGACCGCCTCGGGAACCGCGGCCAGGGTGTCGATCTGGCCCTGGTTGCGGGCGAGCAGGTCCTCTTCGAGCGCCTGGTCCTCGGAGTCGCTCAGCTCGGTGGAGTCGATGACCAGCTCCTGGGAGCCGGCGAGCACCGCGTAGGTGCCGTCGCCCACCTCGGGCTGCAACTGCTGGATGTAGTTGCCGACGCTGGCCTCGGAGTTGAACGTCTCCTGGGAGAGCACGACGTAGTAGGTCGGGTTCGCCGCGGAGTCCGCGGCGTCGGCCAGCACGTCGCGCTCGGCCTGAGGCAGCTGTTCGGTCGTGATGTCGGGGTCGATGTAGACGTTGTCGTTCCGCAGGGCGTCGACGACCTCGCCCGCGGGCGGGACGGTGTCGGCGCTGGCGGGTGCCATCGCCACAGCGGAGAACCCTGCGGCGAGCAGGGCGGGTAGTACCAAGCGGCGCAACATGATCGTTCCTCTCGCCTCCCTCACTCACAAGACGTACAGGGCGGCTGGAAGGTTCCCGCGGGAACGGGCGGCTGTCGCTTCCAAGAGTACGGGCGGCCCGCCGCTCCGGCGGGCCGCCCGTCGGGCGGGTCTCAGGCGAGGGCGGGTCAGCCCGCTGTGCCCGACCGGGCCGGGGCATCCTGCTCGGCGTCGGTGCGCGCTTCGCTCTCGGCGGCCTCGGCGGCCGCCTGCTCGGCGTCGTCCCGCAGCTCCGCGCCGCTGTCCGGCTCGACGAAGCCGCCGAGGCCGCGCGGGGCGTGGAAGCGGGCCACGTCCATGATCCGCTCGCGCTTGGCGACCAGGGCCGGCACGAACGCCTGACCGGCCACGTTGGTCGCGGTGCGGCCCATGTCCAGGATCGGGTCGACGGCCAGCAGCAGGCCCACGCCCTCCAGCGGCAGGCCCACCGTCGACAGCGTCAGGGTCAGCATGACCGTGGCGCCCGTGGTGCCCGCGGTGGCGGCCGAGCCGATCACCGACACGAACACGATGAGCAGGTAGTCGGTCAGGTTCAGCGGCACGCCGTAGAACTGCGAGACGAAGATCGCGGCGATCGCGGGGTAGATCGCGGCGCAGCCGTCCATCTTGGTGGTGGCGCCGAAGGGGACGGCGAAGGACGCGTAGTGGCGCGGCACGCCGAAGTTGGTCTCGGCCACGCGCTCGGTCACCGGCATGGTGCCCATCGAGGACCGCGATACGAATCCGAGCTGCGCGGCCGGCCACACGCCGGTGAGGTACTTCAGCGGCGAGAGCCCGTGCAGCCGGGCCAGGACCGGGTAGACGACGAAGACCACCAGGACCAGGCCGACGTAGACGGCCAGTGCGAACCGGCCCAGCGCGCCCACGGTGGTCCAGCCGTAGCTGTAGACCGCGTTGCCCAGTAGGCCGGCCGTGCCCAGCGGGGCCAGCCGGATGACCCACCACAGCACCTTCAGCACCACGCTCAGCGCCGAGCGGGTGAAGGCCAGGAACGGCTCGGCGGCCGATCCCACGCGCACCGCCGCGACGCCGACCGCGATCGCGATGACGATGAGCTGCAGGGCGTTGAAGTCCAGCGTGGTGGTCAGCGCGCCGGCCTCCTCGGAGGTGCCGGCCGTCAGCCCGAGGAAGTTGACCGGGACCAGGCTCTCCAGGAACGCAAGCCACGAGCCGTGGGACTCGGCGTCGGGGGCCTGCGCGGCGCCGGCGTCCACGCCGCTGTTGACGCCCGGCTGGAACAGCAGGCCCAGGCCGATGCCGATGGCCACCGCGATCAGCGCGGTGATGGCGAACCACAGCAGCGTCTGCCCGGCGAGGCGGGCGGCGTTGGAGGTGTTGCGCAGGTTGGCGATGGAGGAGACGACCGCCAGCAGGATCAGCGGCGGCACGATCGTGCGCAGCAGCGTCACGAACGTGGAGCCGATGGTGTCGAGGGTCAGGGCGAGCCAGTTGGGGTCCTCGGCGGTGCCGCCGAGCTGGCGGGCGACCACGCCCAGGGCGACGCCGACGACGAGCGCGGCCAGGACTTGTACGGCGAAGGGTATGCGCCGCAACGCGGAAAGCACGGTGTGACTCCTGAATCGGGACGTAACCGGTGCCCCGCGGGTGGCGGGGGCACCTCGGGGAGATGAGGACGCGGCCGGGCCGCAGCGCCGGGGGCGGCGGCGGAGGTCAGGCCCGAGGACACGCCTGCGAGGCGACGCGGCACAGGTCGATGTGCCGTCGCACGGTCAGGCCCCAAAGATTCGTCACGAACGAGCACAATGGCGGCCATCGCCCGGTTATTCCCCGGTCCGGGGAGAGTGTCACGTGAATCACACGGGCGACTTCACACGGTCGCAGGTGGGAAGCCTGCCGCGGCCCGGCGCCAGGGGGTACGTCCCGTTTAAGCGGGTGGGCACCACAGCGGTTGCGGCGATGGGGGTGGGGTGCGCGCGTAGCGCCCGCCCGTTCCCCGCCGCCGCCCCTAACGGAGGCGCTTCGCGCCACGTAGCTGTTCAGAGCCGGCTTGCCGCCGAGCGCATGGCGCACCTTTGCGCTGGGCCGGTCACCGGTGGCCTGTCCCCGGTAGCACGGCTCCGTCCGACAGGTTCAGCGTGCGCTCGGCGGCAAGCTGCGTCGGCGCTTCGCGAGGCGCGCCCATTGCCGCAGCCTCGGTGGTGGCGGGTTCTCTGCGGTTCCCGGTGGGTTCCTCTGTCTTGGTGACCGGAGGAACCCTCCGGGGACGGCCCAGGGTGGGCACCACAGCGGTTGCGGCAATGGGGCTGGGGTGCGCGCAGCGCTGTGCGTCGGCTTGCCGCCGAGTGCACGGTGCTCCTTTGTGCAGGAGTTCCGCCACCGGTGGTGCGGCTCCGCCTGGGAAGGACCGCGTGCGCTCGGCGGCAAGCTGCGTCGGCGCTTCGCGAGGCGCGCCCATTGCCGCAGCCTCGGTGGTGGCGGGTTCTCTGTGGTTCCCGGTGGGTTCCTCTGTCTTGGTGACCGGAGGAACCCTCCGGGGACGGCCCAGGGTAGGCACCACAGGAGGTTGCGGCAATGGGGCTGTGATGCGCGCAGCGCTGTGCGCCGGCTTGCCGCCGAGCGCACGGTGCTCCTTTGTGCCGGAGTTCCGCCACCGGTGGTGCGGCTCCGCCTGGGAAGGACCGCGTGCGCTCGGCGGCAAGCTGCGTCGGCGCTTCGCGAGGCGCGCCCATTGCCGCAGCCTCGGTGGTGGCGGGTTCTCTGCGGTTCCCGGAGGGTTCCGCACGCGGCCTGCCCCGCGGGCTCAGGCGTCCTTGATCTGGCAGACGACCCCGCCGTTGCTCAGGCCGTCGCCGGCCGCCACCGACAGGTCGGTGATCACGCCGGACTTGTGCGCGGTCAGCGGCTGCTCCATCTTCATCGCCTCGATGACGACGACCGGGTCGCCCTCGGCCACGGTCTGGCCGTCCTCGGCGACCACCTTGACCACCGTGCCCTGCATCGGCGAGACCAGCGCGTCGCCGCCGGCCGCGGCCGCCGTGCCCCCGGTCCTGCCGCCGCCGCGCCGGGGCGCGCGCCCGGCCTGCTTGCGGCCGCCCGCGCCGCCCGGGGCGCTCGCCGCGGCCCCGAGGTCGGCGGGCAGCACGACCTCCAGGCGCTTGCCGCCGACCTCGACCGTGACCGTCTCGCGCTCACCGGGCTCGGCCTGCTCGGCGGCCCCGGAGTAGGGCTCGATGCGGTTGTCGAACTCGGTCTCGATCCAGCGGGTGTGCACCGAGAACGGGGTCGCCGGATCGGCCGGGGCGAAGGCCGGGTCGTCGATGACGGCCAGGTGGAAGGGGATGACCGTGGGCATCCCGCCGACCCGGAACTCCGCCAGAGCACGGCGCGAGCGCTCCAGGGCCTGGGCGCGGGTGGAGCCGGTGACGATCAGCTTGGCCACCATGGAGTCGAAGGCCTGGGGCACCGTGAACCCGGCCTCGCAGCCGGTGTCGACCCGCACGCCGGGACCGCCGGGCATGCTCAGCGCGGTGATGGTGCCCGGAGCGGGCATGAAGTTGCGGCCGGCGTCCTCGGCGTTGATGCGGAACTCGAAGGAGTGCCCGCGCAGCCGCGGGTCGCCGTAGCCCAGCTCCTCGCCGTCGGCGATGCGGAACATCTCGCGGACCAGGTCGATCCCCGCGACCTCCTCGGTGACCGGGTGCTCGACCTGGAGGCGGGTGTTGACCTCCAGGAAGGAGACGGTGCCGTCGGCGCCGACCAGGAACTCGCAGGTGGCCGCCCCCACGTAGCCGGCCTCGGCCAGGATCGCCTTGGACGAGGAGTACAGCAGCTCCTCCTGCTCGCGGGTGAGGAACGGCGCGGGCGCCTCCTCGACGAGCTTCTGGTGGCGGCGCTGCAGCGAGCAGTCGCGGGTGGAGACCACCACCACGTTGCCGCGGGTGTCGGCCAGGCACTGGGTCTCGACGTGGCGGGGGCGGTCCAGGTAGCGCTCGACGAAGCACTCGCCGCGGCCGAAGGCCGCCACCGCCTCGCGCACGGCGGAGTCGAACGCCTCGGGGACCTCCTCGCGCGTGCGGGCGACCTTGAGGCCGCGCCCGCCGCCGCCGAAGGCCGCCTTGATCGCGATGGGCAGCCCGTGCTCCTCGGCGAAGGCCAGGGCCTCCTCGGCTCCGGCGACGGGGTCGGAGGTGCCCGGCGCCAAGGGGGCGCCCACCTTCTGGGCGATGTGGCGGGCGGCGACCTTGTCGCCCAGGGCGGTGATGGCCGAGGGCGGCGGACCGATCCAGGTGAGCCCCGCGTCGATGACGGCCCGAGCGAAGTCGGCGTTCTCGGCGAGGAAGCCGTAGCCGGGGTGCACGGCGTCGGCACCGGTGCGCTCGGCCACCGCAAGGAGCTTGCCGATGTCGAGGTAGGTGTCGGCCGGGGTCTGCCCGCCCAGGGCGTGGGCTTCGTCGGCGACCTTGGTGTGCAGCGCGTCCAGGTCGGGATCGGCGTAGACGGCGACACTGGCGATACCGGCGTCGCGGCAGGCGCGCGCGACGCGGACCGCGATCTCGCCCCGGTTGGCGATCAGAACTTTGCGCACGGTGGGCATCCTCCTGCTCCGGCGTATGCGGGGGCCGCGCCGGATTGTGACAAGTCTAGAAAAACGCGGGCGGCGGCGGGGCCGAACCGGCCCGCCTGTGGACGGGCGGGGCCGTCAGCGCGGGCGGCAGGCGGCCCGCCAGGCGCCGGGCCCGGGCGCCGGCGGCAGGCCCAGCAGCCGGGATCGGTCGCGCCACCCCGACGGGGGCGGCCCCTCCTCGTCGCCGCGTGCCGCGGCCCGGGCGGCCCGGGCGGCCCGGGCGCGCGCGGTCAGCACCGCGACGAGCGCCGCGGCCTCCTCGGGCGCGGGGTCGCCGCGCACCACCCGCAGAAACGGCGCGGGGCGCGGCCGGGGTCCGGAGTCGTCGGTCGGCATAGGGCCCCTCACAGCGGGATGTTCCCGTGCTTCTTGGGCGGCAGCTGCTCGCGCTTGCCCTCCAGCGACCGCAGCGCCTTGGCGACCGACGTGCGGGTCTCGGAGGGCAGGATGACGCCGTCGACGTAGCCCCGCTCGGCAGCGGAATAGGGGTTGAGCAGGGTGTCCTCGTAGTCCTGGATCAGCCGCGCGCGCTCGGTCTCGACGTCCTCGGCGGCGGCCAGCGTCTTGCGGTGCAGGATGTTGACCGCGCCCTGGGCGCCCATTACCGCGATCTGGGCGGTCGGCCAGGCCAGGTTGACGTCGGCGCCCAGGTGCTTGGAGCCCATGACGTCGTAGGCGCCGCCGAAGGCCTTGCGGGTGATAACGGTGACCAGCGGGACCGTCGCCTCGGCGTAGGCGTAGATGAGCTTGGCGCCGTGGCGGATGATGCCGTTCCACTCCTGGTCGGTGCCGGGCAGGAACCCGGGCACGTCCACGAAGGTCAGCACCGGGACGTTGAAGGCGTCGCAGGTGCGCACGAACCGCGCCGCCTTCTCCGAGGCGTCGATGTCCAGGCACCCGGCCAGGCTCATCGGCTGGTTGGCGACCACGCCCACCGGCCGGCCCCTCACACGTCCGTAGCCGACCACGATGTTGGCGGCGTACTGGGCGTGCACCTCCAGGAACGCGCCGTCGTCGAGGACGTGCTCGATCACCCGGTGCATGTCGTAGGGCTGGTTGGCCGAGTCGGGCACGAAGGAGTCCAGCTCCCGGTCGGCCTCGGTGATCTCGTCCTCGCCCGGCGCCTCGGCCTGGGGAGGGTCCTCCAGGTTGTTGGCGGGCAGGTAGGACAGCAGGTCGCGGACGTAGTCGAGGGCGTCCTGCTCGTCGGCGGCCATGTAGTGGGCGACGCCGGACCTGGAGTTGTGCGAGCGGGCGCCGCCCAGCTCCTCCATGGTCACGTCCTCGCCGGTCACGGTCTTGATGACGTCGGGACCGGTGATGAACATCTGCGAGGACTGGTCGACCATCACGACGAAGTCGGTCAGCGCCGGGGAGTACACGTGCCCGCCCGCCGCCGCGCCCATGATCAGCGAGATCTGCGGGATGACGCCCGAGCCGCGGACGTTGCGCTTGAAGATCTCGGCGTAGAGCCCGAGGGCGACCACGCCCTCCTGGATGCGCGCGCCGCCGCCCTCGTTGATGCCCACGACCGGGCAGCCGGTCTTCAGCGCGTGGTCGAGGACCTTGACGATCTTCTCGCCGTAGACCTCGCCGAGGGAGCCGCCGAAGACGGTGACGTCCTGGCTGAACACCGCCACCGGGCGGCCGTCGACGGTTCCGTGGCCGGTGACGACACCGTCGCCGTAGGGGCGGTTGGCGTCGAGTCCGAAGCTGGTGGACCGGTGCCGCGCCAGGGCGTCGAACTCCACGAACGATCCGGGGTCGAGCAGCGCGTCGATGCGCTCGCGCGCGGTCATCTTCCCCTTGGCGTGCTGCTTCTCGATGGCTCGCTGCGAACCGGCGTGGACCGCCTCGTAGCGGCGGCGCTGCAGGTCGGCGAGCTTGCCCGCGGTGGTGTGGATGTCGATCTGGTCCGCGGGCAGCGGTTCAGGGGCTTCGGTGGCCATAAGCCCTCACGATAACTCCGCCGGCGGCCGGTGCGCTGGCCTCCCCCGGGTTCGCCCAGCGGGAAGTGGCGTTGGACACATCGCGGCGGGGTGAGGCGGCCGCCGCGGGACCAAGCCGGGGAAAAGCCCGCCGCGCACCGGGAGTCCGCGGCCCCTCGCCGGGGTATCGGCCCCTGAAGAGGGCGGATGAGGGCCGGCCCGCACCGGCCCCCCCCCGGGGCGTCGCCGCGGCGCGGCGGCCGGTTCGCGCGGACGGCCGCGGCTGCCCCGACTCCGCCGCGAAAGGTCCAGACCAATCTGGGTAAGGTCGTCCACATGACAGCGGTAAGCGCGGAACGCGACAGTGCTCGCCAGGAGATGCCCGACCAGCTGCGCGGCGATGTCCGCCTGCTGGGCGAGATGCTCGGCACGGTCATGGCCGAAAGCGGCGGTGAGGACCTGCTCGCCGACGTCGAGCGGCTGCGGCGCGCCGTCATCGGCGCCCGGGACGGGTCGGTGACCGGCCAGGAGATCACCGAGCTCGTCGACTCCTGGCCGCTGGAACGCGCCAAACAGGTGGCCCGCGCATTCACCGTCTACTTCCACCTGGCCAACCTCGCTGAGGAGCACCAGCGCATCCGCGCGCTGCGCGAACGCGACGACGCCGACCACCCGCCCCGGGAATCGCTCGCCGCGGCCGTGCGCGCGGTCCGCGAGAGCGCCGGCGAGGACGCCCTGCGCGAGCTCGTCGACAACATGGAGTTCCACCCGGTGCTGACGGCCCACCCCACCGAGGCCCGGCGCCGGGCGGTCTCCACCGCGATCCTGCGCGTCAGCGGCCAGCTGGAGCGGCTGCACGGCGCGCACCCGGGCAGCACCGCCGAAGCCGAGGCCAAGCGGCGCATGCTGGAGGAGGTCGACCTGCTGTGGCGCACCTCCCAGCTGCGCTACACCAAGCTCGACCCGCTGGACGAGGTCCGCACCGCCCTCGCGGCCTTCGACGAGACCATCTTCCAGGTCGTGCCGGAGATCTACCGGTCCCTGGACGCCGCCCTCGACCCCGAGGGCACCGGCCGCGCGCCCGCGCGCGCCCGCCCGTTCGTGCGCTACGGCAGCTGGATCGGCGGCGACCGCGACGGCAACCCCTTCGTCACCCACGACATCACCCGCGAGGCGATCTCCATCCAGGCCGACCACGTGCTGCGCGCGCTGGAGAACGCCTGCGGCCGCATCGCCCGCACCATGACCGCCTACGGCAACCTCACCCCCGCCAGCGACGAGCTGCGCGACTCGCTGGCGGCGGCCGAGGCCGGCTATCCGCGGATCATGGCCGAGATCACCAAGCGCTCGCCCAACGAGCCGCACCGCCAGGCGCTGCTGTTCGCCACCGAGCGGCTGCGCGCGACCCGCGAACGCAACGCCGACCTCGCCTACCGCGGCCCCCAGGAGTTCCTGGCCGAGCTGCGCCGGGTGCAGGAGTCGCTGTCCCTGGCGGGCGCGGACCGCCAGGCCAACGGCGAGCTGCAGCACCTGATCTGGCAGGCCGAGACGTTCGGCTTCCACCTCGCCGAGCTGGAGATCCGCCAGCACAGCGAGGTCCACGCCCAGGCGCTGCAGGAGCTGCGGGCCGGCGAGGAGCCCTCCGAACGCACCCAGGAGGTGCTGGCCACGCTGCGCGTGGTGGCCTGGATCCAGGAGCGCTTCGGCGTCGACGCCTGCCGCCGCTACATCGTCAGCTTCACCCGCTCGGCCGAGGACATCGCGGCGGTCTACGAGCTGGCGGAATACGCCATGCCCAGCGGGCAGTCCCCGGTCCTCGACGTCATTCCGCTCTTCGAGACCGGCGCCGACCTGGAGGCGTCGCCCCGCGTCCTCGACGGCATGCTGCGGCTGCCGCGCATGCGCGCCCGCCTGGAGGAGACCGGCCGCCGGATGGAGGTGATGCTGGGCTACAGCGACTCCGCCAAGGACGTCGGCCCGGTCAGCGCAACGCTGCGCCTCTACGACGCCCAGGCCCAGCTCACCGCGTGGGCCGAGCGCAACGACGTGCGGCTGACCATGTTCCACGGCCGCGGCGGTTCGCTGGGGCGCGGCGGCGGGCCCGCGAGCCGGGCGCTGCTGGCCCAGGCCCCCGGATCGGTGGCGGGCCGGTTCAAGGTGACCGAGCAGGGTGAGGTCATCTTCGCCCGCTACGGTCAGCGCGCCATCGCCCACCGCCACATCGAGCAGGTCGGCCACGCCGTGCTGATGGCCAGCACCGAGGAGGTGCGGGAGCGCGCCCGCAACGCGGCGGCGAAGTACCGCAAGCTCGCCGACGAGATCGCACGGGCGGCCCACGACGCCTACCGCGGGCTCATCGACACCGACGGCTTCGCCGAGTGGTTCTCCCGCGTCAGCCCGCTGGAGGAGCTGGGCGAACTGCGGCTGGGCTCGCGCCCTTCGCGGCGCAGCGCCGCGCGCGGACTGGACGACCTGCGCGCCATCCCGTGGGTGTTCGCCTGGACCCAGACCCGGGCCAACCTGCCGGGCTGGTTCGGCCTGGGCACGGGGCTGGCCGCCGCACCGGACCTGGGCGAGCTGCAGGCCGCCTACAACGAGTGGCCGCTGTTCTCCTCGCTGCTGGACAACGCCGAGATGAGCCTGGCCAAGACCGACCGCACCATCGCCGAGCGCTACCTGGAGCTGGGCGGGCGCCCGGAGCTGACCCGGCTGGTGCTCGCCGAGTACGACCGCACCCGCGACCTCGTGCTCAAGGTCACCGGGCACGAGCGGCTGCTGGAGAACCGCCGTGTGCTCTCCCGCGCGGTCGACCTGCGCAACCCCTACGTCGACGCGCTGTCCCACCTGCAGCTGCGGGCGCTTTCGGCGCTTCGCGGCGAGGAGGCCGACTCCCTCTCGGAGGAGGACCACCGCCACCTGGAGCGGCTGCTGCTGCTGACGGTCAACGGCGTCGCCGCCGGCCTGCAGAACACCGGCTGAGGCGCGGGCGGCGCCGTCCGCGCCCCGTGCGGGTGCGTGCGCCCGCCCGCGCCCGCTGCGCCGCTGTGCGCACGGGCGCGGCGGGCGGTTGAATGGGGCCATGACCGCAGCGACCGCATCCTCCCCGGGCGACCCGGGTCCCTCAGGCACGTCCCGGCCGCCGCTGGACGCATCCGCGCTGGAGCGCGCCCTGGTCCGCCCCGGCGGGCTGTGGCGGACGGTCGAGGTGCTGCCGGAGGTCGGATCCACAAACAGCGAGCTGCTGGAACGCGCCGGCGCGGGCGAACCCGCGGGGGTGGTGCTGGCGACCGACCACCAGACGGCCGGGCGCGGCCGGCTCGACCGGGGCTTCGCGACCCCGGCGCGGGCCGCGCTGACGCTGTCGGTGCTGGTGCGCCCGGCGACCTCGCCGGCCCGGCTGGGGTGGCTGCCGCTGCTGATGGGCGTCGCCGCCGTCCGGACCCTGCGCGGCGGCCCCGGCGTGCCCGCGGTGCTGAAGTGGCCCAACGACGTCCTGGCCGCAGACAGCGAGCACAAGCTCGCCGGCATCCTCTCCGAAGCGGCCTTCCCGCACGCGCAGCCCTCCGGCGGCGCCGGCGGCGCGGGGGTCGGCGTCGTCATCGGCATCGGCCTCAACGTCGCCCAGCGCCGCGACGAACTGCCGGTGGAGACCGCCACCTCGCTCGCGCTGTGCGGCGCCCCCGGCGCCGACCGGCAGCGGCTGGCGGAGGCGCTGCCGGAGGAGTTCGAAGCGCTGTACAGCGCGTGGTCGGCGGTCGGCGGCGACGCCGCAGCGTCGGGCCTGGCCGAGGAGTACCGCGCCTGCTGCACGACGCTGGGCCGCCGCGTGCGCGTCCACCTGCCGGGCGGGCGCGAACTGCACGGCGAGGCGACCGGCGTCGACGCCGAGGGGCGCCTGGCGCTGCGCGCCGACACCGGCGAGGAGCACCTGCTCAGCGCGGGCGACATCGTCCACCTGCGCCCCGCCGGTACCTAGCAGGCAGGCCGGGTGTACCGGCGGCCGGGCTGTGCGAGGATCGGCGGCGGGGCGGGTCGCCGCCCGCCTGCCCCGTTGCCGAACGGGGGCCGCAGAGCACCGGGGCGGGCCCCCGGGTCCGCGAGGGCGTGCCCGGGTTCCCGCGGGACCTGGTGTTTCTTGACGCGCACCGCCCGCACGTACTAAACCGACAGTGACAAACGGGCGCCCGCCCCTTCCGCCCGGCCGCCGTCCTCCCCAGCCGCACTGGCCTCTAACACGAGAGTTTCCGCATGCCGCCGCGTCCCGACCCGACCGAGATCGAAGCCGTCCTGCTCGGTGGCGAGGCGCGCTACACGCGCGAGGAGGCCGTCCAGCTCGCCGGAGCCTCCGGGGACTTCTCCAAGCGCGTGTGGCGGGCCCTGGGTTTCGCCACACGCAGCGACGACGCAGTGGCCTTCACCGACGGCGACGTCGAGGCGCTGCGCATCACCTCCGAGCTGATGAAGAACGGGGTCCTCGACGAGGACGCCGCGATCCGGCTGGCCCGTGCCATGGGCCAGACCATGGCGCGGCTGGCCGAGTGGCAGACCAGCATCCTCTCGACGCTCTCCTACGCCCCCGAGAAGGGCACCGACGAGGAGCCGCACGGCCCGCTGGTGGGCTTCGCCCAGGAGCTGATGCCCGACATCGAGAGCCTGCTGCTCTACATCTGGCGGCGCCAGCTCGCCGCGTCGGTGGCGCGCCGGATCGCGTTCCTGCGCAGCAGCGAGGACGCCGCCCCCACCTACTTCCCGCTGGCGGTGGGATTCGCCGACCTGGTGTCGTTCACGACGCTGAGCCGCGAGCTGGACGAGGTCGAGCTGGCCGAGGTGGTCGAGGGCTTCGAGTCCACCGCTACCGACATCGTGGCCTCGGGCGGCGGCCGCGTCGTCAAGACGCTCGGCGACGAGATCCTCTACGTCGCCAACACCGCCGAGCAGGCCGCCGAGATCGCGCTGCAGCTGGCCGACGGCGTCAAGACCCACATCGAGGTGCCCGACGTGCGGGTGGGGCTCGCCTACGGCCCGGTGCTGGCGCTGCTGGGCGACGTCTTCGGCACCACGGTCAACCGCTCGTCGCGGCTGACCTCCTTCGCCCGCCCCGGCACCATCCTGATCGACGAGGCGCTCGCCGAGCAGCTGCGCGACGACCCGTCCCTGCAGATCGTCGCCGTGCGCGCGCGCCACGCCCACGGGCTGGGGCAGCTGCAGCCCTACGCCCTGCGCCGCAGCTTCGAACCCGCGGGCCCCGCGGCGGGCTGAGGCCCGCGGCACGGAGCGCCGCCCTCACGACGGGCACGGATCCGCAAGGCCCCCTCCGGGCGGCTAGTCCTGGTCGCCGCCGCGCAGGAAGGCCGCCGCGTCGCGGGCGCGCGCAAGCAGGTCCGCGGGGTCGTCGCCGGCCACGTTGACGTGCCCGATCTTGCGGCCGGGCCGCACCTGCTTGCCGTAGAGGTGCACCTTGACGCCGGGGTCCTTGGCCATGACGTGGATGTAGCGCCCGTAGACGCCGGGGTCCTCGCCGCCGAGCACGTTGGCCATGACCGTGTACGGCGCGGTGGCGCGCGGAGAGCCGAGCGGGAGGTCCAGGACCGCGCGCAGGTGCTGCTCGAACTGGGAGGTGCGGGCGCCGTCCATGGTCCAGTGCCCGGAGTTGTGCGGGCGCATCGCCAACTCGTTGACGACCACGCCGTTGTCGGTCTCGAACAGCTCCACGGCGAGCACGCCGACCACGTCCAGCGCCTGGGCGAGATCGATCGCCAGCTCTTGGGCGGCCGTGGCCTTGGCCTCGTCGAGGCCGGGCGCCGGGGCGACGACCTCGTGGCAGATCCCGCCGCGCTGGACGGTCTCCACGACCGGGTAGACGGCGAGCTGGCCGTAAGGGGAGCGGGCGACCTGCACCGCCAGTTCGCGGCGAAAGGCGACCCGCTCCTCGGCGAGCAGTCGCACGCCGTTCGCGGCGGCGCCCTCCAGCACCTCAAGCGCCTCCGCGGCACCGCCGACGACCCACACGCCCTTGCCGTCGTAGCCGCCGCGGGCCGCCTTGAGCACCAGCGGCCAGCCGGTTTCGGCGGCGAACGCCTCGATCTGGTCGATCGCGGTCACCGCGCGCCAGCGCGGGCAGGGCACGCCCAGCTCCTCGGCGCGGGTGCGCATACGGAGCTTGTCCTGGGCGTGCTGCAGGGCGGCGCGGCCGGGACGCACGACGGCGCCGCCGTCCTCGATCTCGCGCAGCACGGGCTCGGGCACGTGCTCGTGGTCGAAGGTGAGCACGTCGCAGGACTTGGCGAAGGCCGCCAGATCGGCGAGTCCGCGGTCGTCGCCCAGGTGGACGTCGCCGCACACGCGCGCGGCGCTGTCCTGCGGCGAGCCCGCCAGGACGCGGAAGTCCACGCCCAGGGAGATCCCCGCCTGGTGGGTCATGCGGGCCAGCTGCCCGCCGCCGACCATCCCCACGCGGGGGACGGGCCGTTGTTGCTCGCTCACTGTTCCTCGACTCGTCGACGACGTCTTCTGCGCTGGTGGTCCGCTGTTGGCGGGGAGTAGGCTGGCACAGCGTCCGGCTGCGCCCCCCGGAATTCTAGTGACCACCTGGGCAAAGGAGCGGATCCCCCAGTGCGATCGGTGACCAGTGCGCCTTCATGGCTGCCGCGGCTGGCCCGTGAGCTGGCCAAGTTCGGCACTGTCGGCGGCGTGGCCTACGTCGTCCAGCTGGCCGCGACCAACGTCTTCTGGCTGGTGCTGGACGCTCCGCCGCTGGTGGGGCAGGCGCTGGGTGTGGTGATCGCCACGGTGGTGGCCTTCCTCGGCAACCGGTTCTGGACGTTCAGCCACCGCGCGCGCACCGGACTGGCCCGCGAGTACGCGTTGTTCTTCCTGTTCAACGCGGTCGGGCTGGGCATCCAGCTGGCGTGCCTGGGCACCTCCGTCTACCTGCTGGGCCTCGACGGCCCGCTCGCCCGAAACATCGCCGGCAACGTCGTCGGCGTCGGAATGGGGACCCTGTTCCGGTTCTGGTCCTACAAGCGCTGGGTTTTCCCGGCGCCCCCGGCTCCCGCGGAGCAGCCGGCGGCGGGCGAGGAGCCGGCGCCCGCGCGCGAACCCGAGCCCTCCTGACGCCGGGCCGAGCCGGGATTCTGCGGCAAATTCCGGGAAGGAAACGGCAAAGGATTCCTAGATCGCCAGGAATTTGGTGCCGTATGTCCGTTATGCGAGGTGGAGTGTTTCCGGTCGACCCGGATCCCTGCGGCGCGCATGATAGGGAAATGCGTGCAATCGCTTTACGATCGGGCCTATGACCTGCGTTTTGCTGGCCGAGGACGATACGTCGATCTCCGAGCCTTTGGCGCGCGCACTGCGCCGTGAAGGATACTCCGTCGACGTGACCGTCAACGGCAATGAGACCCTCGACCGCGCCCGCGTCGGCGACATCGATCTGATGGTCCTCGATCTCGGCTTGCCCGAAATGGACGGGTTGGAGGTGGCCCGCCGGCTGCGCGCCGAGGGCCACGGCACGCCGATTCTCATCCTCACCGCGCGCGCCGACGAGGTCGACACCGTGGTGGGCCTCGACGCGGGCGCCGACGACTACGTCACCAAGCCCTTCCGCCTGGCCGAGCTGCTGGCCCGGGTACGCGCACTGCTGCGCAGGGGCGGGGCCGAGGTCCCGGTCGTGCACGGGGTGCGCATCGACAACGACTCCCGGCGCGCCTGGATCGGCGACCGCGAGCTCCAGCTGACCACCAAGGAGTTCGATCTGCTGCGCGTGCTGGTGCGAGACGCCGGAAAGGTGGTCACCCGCGAGCAGATCATGCGCGAAGTGTGGGACACCAACTGGTGGGGCTCCACGAAGACCCTGGACATGCATATATCGTGGCTGCGTCGCAAGCTCGGCGACGACGCCAACCAGCCGTCCTACATCACCACGGTCCGGGGCGTCGGCTTCCGGTTTGAACGGGACTAGTCCGGTCCGTCCCGCCGCGCGGGCCCGGAGCCGGATCCCGGGCCGCTCGGATCCGGCAATAGAGGTGTGACATGCGCAGGCGGATGCTGTTCTCCACGCTGGTGGTGACCGTCATCGCGGTCCTGCTGCTGGGGCTGCCGCTGGGCGCGCTCACCTACACCACCATCTACTCCCAGGCCGAGCGCCAGCTGGAGCAGGAGGCCCGCGTCATCGCGGCCGAGATCGACAGCGAACTGCAGGACCAGAACGAGATCGACCAGGACCGCCTCACCCAGGTCCACCCCCACCGCTACATCGAGATCAGGCTGTCCTCGGGAGAGGTCCTCACCGCGGGCGGCTGGCAGATCGACCCCCGCCGGCCGGAGGCGCCGCGGACAGTGAGCGCCAGCGCCCCCTCCATGTCGGGCGCCACCGTGACCGTCTGGCGCGACGCCTCGCGCGTGCGGGAAGGCGTCATCCAGGCCTGGCTGGGGATCGCGTCGCTGTCCCTGCTGGCCATCGGGGTGGCCGTAGGGCTGGCGATGCTCCAGGCGCGCCGGCTCACCCTGCCCTTGGTGGACCTGGCCGCCACAGCCGAGCGCCTGGGGTCGGGCATCGTCACGCCGTGGGGCCACCGCTATGGGATCTCCGAGGCCGACCGGGTCGCCGAGGTGCTGGACCGCAGCGCCGAGCGCATCGCCGGACTCATCGCCACCGAACGCCACTTCGCCACCGACGCCTCCCACCAGCTGCGCACCCCGCTGACGGCGCTGTCGATGCGGCTGGAGGAGATCATCGCCGAGGCCGACAACCCCGAGACCGTCCGGGAGGAGGGCGAGGCGGCGCTGGCCCAGACCGAGCGGCTCGTCGACACGGTCGAGAGCCTGCTGGGCCGGGCGCGCAAGAGCCAGCAATCCGGGACCGCGCCGATCGACATCGACGCGGCCCTGGACGAGTTCACCTCCGAGTGGGGGCCCATCCTCAGCAGCGATGGCCGCCAGATCGTCGTCACCGGCGAGCGCGGGCTCTCGGCGTGCATCCCCGCCACCGACCTCACCCAGATCCTGGCCAGCCTGGTCGACAACGCCCGCCGCCACGGCGCCGGCACGGTAACCGTGCGCGTGCTCGACGGCGGCGGATCGGTGCGCATCGAGGTCAGCGACGAGGGGCCGGGCGTGCCCGAGGAGATCGCCGGGCGGATCTTCGAGCGCGAGGTCACCGGCGGCAACGGCACCGGCCTGGGCCTGGCCCTCGCCCGGCACATCGCCGAGTCGGAGGGGGCGCGCATCGAACTGATCCAGACGCGGCCCACCACGTTCGCGCTCTTCCTGCCCCCGCCGGGGAGCGGCTCGGCGACGCCGCCCTCCTCCAGCCCGGTGTGAGACCCGCCCGGACCCGCCGCGCCGGCCTGCGGGCCGGCGGGCGGGTCAGGAGCCGCGCTCGATCCACTCCTGCAGGTGCGGGGACTCGGCGCCGATCGTCGTGGGGTCGCCGTGCCCGGTGAGCACCACGGTCTCGGGATCGAGGGTCAGCAGCCGGGTGCGGATCGAGTCGATGATGGTCGGGAAGTCGGAGAACGAGCGTCCCGTCGCGCCGGGGCCGCCCTGGAAGAGGGTGTCGCCGCTGAAGACCGTGCCGATCGCCGGGGCGTGCAGGCACACGGCGCCGGGGCTGTGTCCGGGGGTGTGCAGCACCTCCAGTTCGACGTCGCCGGCCTGCAGCCATTCGCCGTGCAGCAGCGGCGCGTCCGGTTCGCGGTCCGGGTAGACCATCGCCCAAAGCTCGGCGTCGTCGGGGTGCAGCAGGATGGGCGCATCGGCGAGATCGGCCAGTTCGGCGGCCGCGTTGATGTGGTCGTTGTGAGCGTGGGTGCACACCACCGCCATCAGCTCGCGGTCGCCCAGCGCGCGGGCGATCGCCTCGGCGTCGTGGGCCGCGTCGACGACGATCGCGCTGCGCTCGTCGCCGACGATCCACACGTTGTTGTCGACCTCCCACTCGCCGCCGTCGAGGCGGAAGGTTCCAGAGGTGACGATGCGGTCAACGGAGCTGGGTGTCTGCGGCATGTCGGGTGACCTCCGGCCGGCGGGCAGCGTCGTCGGGAATGCGTCCAGGCAGGCTCGGCGCGCGGCGGCGCGGGCCGCCGCAAGCACGCAGCCTGGGAGAGGCCCACCGTACCGGCGCCCGGCACCCGCGGTACAGGCCCCGCTCCGGGCGGCGGCGGCCCGGAGTGCGGAGCGCGTCCGCCGCGGTCAGCCGTGCCCGGTGCCGACCCGCGAGGTGCCCGCCGCCGGGCCGTTCTGCGCGCCGCCGCCTCCCCGGCGGCGCAGCAGGTTGCGGCGCAGGCGGGCGACGACGAACCAGGCGAACAGCAGCGCGATGATCACGAGCACCGCGTTGCTGAGCAAACCGCTCCAGCGCTCGAGCACCGGGGCGATGGCGGGGCCGAAGGCGAAGCCCAGCCCGATCCAGATGCTGTTCCACACGCCGCTGCCGATGAAGGTGTAGCCGGTGAAGCGCCAGAAGCCCATCCGCTCGATGCCCGCGGGGATCGAGACCAGGCTGCGCACCAGCGGCACGCAGCGGCCTATGAGCACCGCGATGCCGCCCCAGCGGGCGAAGAAGCGCTCGGCCTTGTCGAAGTCCTCCAGGTCGAACAGCGGCAGCTTGTCGACCAGCCAGCGGGTGCGGTCGCGGCCCAGCAGGGCGCCGGCGAAGTAGAGGATCCACGCGCCCACCACGGCGCCCACGGTCGCCGACACGATCGCCAGCCACAGGTTCATCCGCCCGTCGTAGGCCAGGAAACCCGCGCCCGGCAGCACGGCCTCGCTGGGCACCGGCGGGAACACCGTCTCGATGAGCAGGGCCAGGCCCACTCCGATCTCGCCGATGTCGGTCATCAGGCTCAGCACCCAGCCGATGAAGCCCTCGTACTCGTGACCCGGCGTGGGATCGGCGGCCGAGAAGGGCAGCGCGGCGGACAGAAGGGGCAACGACGTCGATTGCATGCGATATCAGCTCCGTCGCAGGGAGGTCGGAAGGGCGCCCAGTGTGACGGGGCCCGGCCACGGAAACACAGCCGCCGCGGTCGGCATCGGCGTACCGTCCGAAGTATGCCGCATCCCCGGGCCCCCGGGCGCCGGACGGCCGGGGCCCGGCCGCGGCGCGCGGGGGCCGGCTCGGCGGGGCCCGCGCGTGCGCGGCAGCGGCAGCGGGGCCGGTCGCCGTAGGATCGCACACGACGCGCGGCGGCGGCACGCCGCCGGCCGCCCGGCCCCGCAGATCCGCGAAGGAGAGTTCACATGGCCGAGGAATCCCCGGCAGTAGGCATCGTCATGGGTAGCGACTCCGACTGGCCGGTCATGGAGGAGGCGGCCGAGGCGCTGGAGCTGTTCGACATCGGCTACGAGGCCGACGTCGTCTCCGCCCACCGCATGCCGCACGAGATGATCGCCTACGGGACGCAGGCCGCCGAGCGCGGGCTCAAGGCGATCATCGCCGGCGCCGGGGGCGCGGCCCACCTGCCGGGCATGCTGGCCGCCGTCACACCGCTGCCGGTGATCGGCGTGCCGGTGCCGCTGCGCCACCTCGACGGCATGGACTCGCTGCTGTCGATCGTGCAGATGCCCGCGGGAGTGCCGGTGGCGACGGTGGCCGTGGGCGCCGCCCGCAACGCCGGCCTGCTCGCGGTGCGCATGCTGGGCGCACACGACCCCGACCTGCGGGGGCGGATGAGCGAGTTCCAGGACGAGCTGCGCAGCCAGGCCAAGGAGAAGGGCCAGCGGCTGCGCAGCCGAGCCACCGCGCAAGGCGCCTCGACCGGCTTCGGCGCACCCCGGTAGGCGGGCCGGGCGCCCGCCTTCGGCCGCCGCCGCGCAGGCGGCGCGGGCCGCGCCGATCGGCGCCTCAGTCCCTGCCCCAGCGCGCCCACACGTCGGCGGGGACGCGGTCGACGATGTCGGTCAGCGCCTCCAGCCGCGACTCCGGGTCGCGCGGTCCGCCGCCGTCGCTGGTGCAGATGAGCACGTCCCGGTCCATCACGATGTCGGTGAACCCGTACCTGCGAACGTCGTCGCGCACCGACTCCGAGAGCAGCTCCACCGCGAATCCGGATTCGGGGCCCTCGGCGTAGAGGTCGCCGTCGCCGTCCCCGCCGCCGGGGAAGTCGCGGATGTAGAGGTAGGGCACCAGGACCGGCAGCGCGACCGCACACACCTCGATCCGCTGCCAGGGCGACTCGGCCGAGCCCTGGTGGACGTAGTCGAAGATCCGGAACGGCCGGCCGTGGTGGCGGCCGGTGAGCTCGTGGCGCACCCGCCCGATCGGTCCGGGCGGCAGCGCCGTGCGGGGCCAGCCCTGGATGGCGCCCTGGTGGCGTTCGGCGTAGGTCCACCCGTGCACCTCGGCCAGCTCCTGCCGCTCCGCTGCGCGCGCGGGATCGACCGGCGGGCCGGTTGCGCGGGAGTCGGCGGGGTCGGGGTGTTCACCGACCAGAGCGCGGAGCAAACGCGGACGTCGCATGTCTGGAGACTACCCGCCCGCCCCGCGGGGAACCCGCCGCTCTCCCCCTGTCCGAGGGCGGCCTCGGGGACGTCTGCGATGCCGGCAGCGGCGCCGCAGGCGTCCCGGGCGCGCGGCCGCCGCTCATCCCAGCAGCCGCGGCCACTCGATCGCCGGGCAGCGGTCCATCACCATGGTGCGCCCGGCGGCGCTCACCCGCTCGGCGGCGCCGGGATCGACCACGCCCAGCTGGAACCACACGGTGGAGATGTCGGGCCGCGCCAGCGCCTCGTCCGCGGCGGCACCCGCCTGCTCGGAGCGGCGGAAGACGTCGGCGACGTCGACCTCGAACGGGATGTCGGCGAGGGAGGCGTAGCCCTGCTCGCCGTGGACGGTGGCCGCACCGGGGTGCACGGGCACGATCCGCTTGCCGCGCTCCTGCAGGAAGCGGGCGACGCTGTAGGCGGGGCGCTGCGGATTGTCGCCCAACCCGACGATCGCCCAGACACGGGCCTCTTGCAACACCCGGCGAATCGCGGCCTCGTCGGCCACTGCGCTCATGCTCATGCCCCTATGATGCCCCGCGCGCCGCGGGCGCCCTCGCCCGGCGGGGCCGATCCGCGGCCGGACCGCGCCCGGCAGGCTCAGGGGCGGCCCAGCGCCCGGTAGGTCCACCCGCGGGCGCGCCAGTGCCGGGGATCGAGGGCGTTGCGGCCGTCCACGATCCGCGGCTCGGCCACCACCTTGGCCAGCTCGTCGGGGTCGGCGTCGCGGAACTCCGCCCACTCCGTCAGCAGCAGCACCACCTCGGCGTCGCGCACGGCCTCCAGCATGCTGTGGGCGTAGCGCAGGCCGGGGAACTCCTGCTTGGCGCGCTCCAGCGCCTCGGGGTCGTAGACGGTGACGACCCCGCCCTGCTCGGCGATCGCGGAGGCCACGTGCAGGGCGGGCGAGTCGCGGATGTCGTCGGAGTTGGGTTTGAACGCCGCGCCGAGCACCCCCACGGTGCGCCCGGCGAAGCTGCCGCCGATGAGCCCGCGGGCGATGTCGACGGTGCGCGCCCGGCGCCGCTGGTTGATGGCGTCCACCTCGCGCAGGAAGGACAGCGCCGGCTCCACCCCCAGTTCGTCGGCGCGCGCCATGAACGCCCGGATGTCCTTGGGCAGGCATCCGCCGCCGAACCCGAGCCCGGGCCCCAGGAACTTGCCGCCGATGCGGTCGTCGTAGGCCAGCGCCTCGGCGAGCTTGATGACGTCGGCGCCGGCCGCCTCGGACACCTCGGCCATCGCGTTGATGAAGGAGATCTTGGTGGCCAGGAAGGCGTTGGCCGACACCTTGACGAGCTCGGCCGTGGGCACGTCGGTCACCAGGAAGGGGATGCCCTGCTCGATCTGCGGGGCGCACAGGTCGCGCATGGCCGACTCCACGACAGGGGAGTCGGTGCCGATGACGATCCGGTTGGGGCGCAGCGTGTCCTCCACGCCGAAGCCCTCGCGCAGGAACTCCGGGCTCCAGCCCAGGTGGACCTCGGCGCCGGCGGGCGCGCGGGCAGCGATCCGCTCGGCGAGCCGCTGAGCGGTGCCCACCGGCACCGTCGACTTGCCGATGATGATGGACGAGCCGGTCAGCCTGGAGGCGAGGGAGTCGACGGCGGCTTCGACGAAGGCCAGGTCGGCGGCGTTGGAGTCGGCGCGCTGCGGCGTGCCCACGCACAGGAAGTGGATGTCGGCGAAGGCGGCGGCCTCGTCGTAGTCGGTCGTGAACCGCAGGCGGCCGTTGCCGAGGTTGCGCTGGAGCACTTCCTCAAGGCCCGGCTCGTAGAACGGCACCCGCCCGGCGGAGAGGCTGTCGATCTTGGACTGGTCGAGGTCGAGGCCCACCACCTCGAAGCCGAGCTCGGCCATGCAGGCGGCATGCGTGGCACCCAGGTACCCGGTGCCGATGACGGAGATCCTGCTGCGCGATTCTGCGACCAATGGTCCGTCCTTCCAAGCTGAGCTGGCCTCGCTGCCGTCCGCGCCGAGGCGGTGGTCCCCGCGGCCTTGGCATGCTACCGCCGGGGCGGGAGGGGGCTGCGTCGGCGCCGACGCGCGTCCCGGCGGCGGGTCCGCGCCCCGCGGTGCGGTGCCCCGGGACTGCGGGGGCATCCCCGATGGGTTGTTCCGCGCGGCCGTGGGGGCGCCCGCGCGCCTGAGACTGGTATTTCCGGTGAGCGCCGGACGCAACGTCGACCCGGCCGCACGGCGTAGGAGGAGCCGGGGCGGACGAGCCGTCCGCGCTGGTCCCTGCGATGGTGCGGCCGCCGCGTGGCGCGGCGCGGGCGATCGGTCGACCACCAGATTACCCGTCGGTAAAGACGGCGGTCGCCGCACGGCGATGCGCCCGCACGCCGACCCGGGCGCGGGCGCGGAGGGGGGATGAGGCGGTCAGGGGGCGATCACGGCCCGGTGCCGCGGTCCTCCCAGCGCGGCGGGCGGGCGTACCCGGGGTCCTCGCCGGGGCCTCTGTACTCCGGGCGCGGAGCCTCGTTCCACCCCGCGGGAGGCTGGGGCTCCGGCGAGCCGGGCACGTGGTAGCGCGGCGGCATGCCGTCGGCGTCCCAGGACATGGTCCGCGTGGTCTCGGTGCCCTCCGGCGGCGTCGCGGCGGAGCCGGGCGGCGGCGAGTACCGGCCGGCGGGCTCGGTGGGCTCGTCCTCGGCGGGACCGTAGCCGCCGTAGGGGCCCTCGTAGAAGCCGTCCTCCTCGCGCACCCGGCGCCGCCAGCGCGACGGCGGCAGGGCGGAGAAGAACAGCGCGGTGCCGACCAGGACGAACAGCGGGCCCCACGGGAACCACGGCCGGGTGCCGGGCGCCTCGACACCCAGCAGGCCCTCCAGGCCCGGCACCGGCTGCGGAAGCCCCGCGGTCTCGACCACGCCCGCGGCGCCGATCACCAGTCCGGGCAGCAGTGCCGCCAGCGGTGACAGCCGCGAACCCGTCACCAGGCCCAGCAGGAGTCCCAGCACCGCCAGCACCGCGACGAGGGGCAGCCACGACGGCACGCCCGGCACCGCGGCCAGGTCGTAGTCCAGGCCGGCTCCCGCCGTCCAGTGCGGTCCCCAGGCCAGGCCGGCCGCGAAAACGGGGGTGACCAGCACCCCGACGAGAAAGCCCAGGAAGTGGCGCAGGCCGTTGGACATGGCAACCGACTCCTCACCGGGGACAGGGACCTCTCACGCTAGCCCGGAGGGGCCCGCGCGTGCCAGGGTGCCGACCCGGCCGAGTCGGCTCGAAAAGTACCGGAGCCGGTACCGTGCGGCCGGTCAGCGCCGTTCGCCGCGCTGGAACTCCAGCGTGTCGCTCTGCGGCTCGTGGATGCGCGTGTGCCAGCGCGGTCGGCCCATGGGGCGGCGGCGCAGGGGGGTGGTGGTCTTGTCCGGATCGCCCTCCGCGCCGCGGGCGGCGCCCGGATCGGCGGCGGGCGGGGCCGGGGCGGGCTCCGCCGGTTCGACCGGGTCGCCGGCGCCGGTCCGGTCGACGGGCGCGCCGTCGGCGGGGGTGAGCCGGTCGGCGCGCCGCGAGCGCCACCGCGAGGGCACGAGCGAGGAGATGAACAGCAGGGTGCCCAGCGGCAGCGCCAGCACGAGCCCGGGGCCCAGCGGGTGGAAGAGCGAGTCTTCGGCGACCCAGCCGGGCAGCGCCGTGTCGACCGTGCCGGGAGACAGCACCGGCCACAGCGCGTATCCCAGCACCAGACCGCCGCAGGAGAACGCCGCAAGCGGCGAGATGCGGGCGCCGGCGAGGAATCCGCAGGCGATGCCGACGGCCATCAGCGCGCCGACGGCGGTCAGCGTCAGCGGCGCCCCGAATCCGTCGTCGCCGTCCACCGTCGCCGAAACCCGTTGCGCCGACCAGGCCAGCGCACCCCACAAGACCGGGGCGAGGGCCGTGCCGGCCGCCAGGCCGATCAGGTGGCGCAGCATCGTGCCTCCAAGCGGATCACCGAACTACCCCCGTCCCTACGGGGTGTCCTACGGTAGCGCCCTTCCCGCGTCCCGCTGAGTCCTGTTCGCCGCCCAGGGCGGCGGACCCGCCGGGAAGCGCCCGGGGCCGCAGCCGACCTCCCGCGACCGCGGTCGGCGTGGTCGCACCCGCCCGGATCAGCCCGAGCAGACCTTCTCGCGGGCGGTGGAGGGCTGGGAGGCGCCGCCGTCCTGTGCCGCGGGTGCGGTGGAGGGGGCCGGCGCGGTCTCGGGCGGTTCGACCTCCCGGTAGTTGAACCCCAGCACGACCTGGATGCGCTCGCCCAGCCGCGGGTCCTCCTCCAGCGAGGAGCCCGGCACGGCCTCGGCGACGACGGCGGCTTCGGCCTCGGCCCCGGGTCCGTGGCGCAGCACGGTCTCGTGGACCTCGGTGCTGGACCAGTTGCGCGCGGGCGAGGGCACGCGGAAACCCGCGTCGCTGAAGGCGCGGTCGGCCTGGGCGCCCAGGCCGGTGATCCCGGTGCCGTTGAAGACCTGCAGGCTGATCTCGCCGGGGCGGGGCGGGTTGGCGTGCCCGTCGGCCGCCGCGCCGCCCTGCTGGCCATCGCCGCCGAGCGGCTTGTCGGCGTTGATCCGGGCGAACACCTCGGCGGCGGCGCGGCGGTCCCAGAGGACCGCGACGTCGCCGTTGGGCGTCTGGTAGTTCGCCTGCTCGACGGGCACGGTGGTGAAGGAGACGTCCTTCAGGCCGATCCCGCGCAACTGGCGGGCCAGCTCGCTGATGGCCGCGGCGTCCAGGCCCTCGTCGACGGTGATCGAGTCCAGCGCGGTGTCGAGGAACGTGCCGAAGCGCTTCGGGTCGGACAGCGTGTCGGTGCTCAGCGCGGTCTCCAGCATCGCCGAGAGGACCTGCTGCTGCCGGTCGATGCGGTCCAGGTCGCCGCCGGGCGTCTGGCGGGTGCGGGCGAAGGCGAGCGCCTCGGCGCCGGCGACCCGGTGCGTGCCCGCCTCCATGTCCAGGTTGGCCTTGGGATCGTGGATGGGCTGGGGCAGGCACACCTCGATGCCGCCGAGGGCGTCGACCATGTCCACGAACCCGGTGAAGTCCACCTCGACGTAGTGGTCGATGCGGACGTGGGTCGCCGACTCCACGGTCTGCACGGCCAGCGTGGGGCCGCCCAGGGAGTAGGCGGCGTTGATCTTGTTCTTTCCGTGGCCGGGGACGTCGACCCAGGAGTCGCGCGGGATGCCCACGACGGTGATGCGGTCGCGGTCGGCGTTGAGGTGGACGAGCATCATGGTGTCCGAGCGCCTGCCCTCGGCGCGGCCCACGCCCAGTTCGTGCTGGCGGCCGCGGTCCATGCCGTCACGCGAGTCCGAGCCGATGACCAGGAAGTTCAGTGCGCCGCCGACGCCGGCGTCCGGGCGGTCGCCGGCGACGATCTCGCCGAAGACGTCGAAGCGGTTGAGCCGCCCCGAAACCCACCCGGTCAGCGACCAGGCGGTCCCCGAGGCCAGCAGCACCAGCACCGACATGGTTCCGGCCAGCAGCAGCGCCGCGCGTTTGCGGCGGACGCGGGCGCTGGGCGGGGTGAAGCCGAGCCGCTGCGGTCGCGGGGGAGTCGGGGCGGAGCGCGGGCGGCGGAACTCGCCGTCGCGATCGGCTCGGTTTCCGCTGCGCCGGTCGTCGCCCGGGCGGTCGCTCACAGCACCCTCCGTTCGCCGCTCCGCGGTCCGGCACGGGCGGACCCCCGCCGCCTGCGCGGATCCACCGGCCCTCGGTTCGCCTCACTAGGTTGTCACCGAATCCACCGTTCCGCCTACAGATACACGCTGACCTGCGCAGAAACCGCAAAAATAGCGGTTGACCTGCGCAAACCGTATCCCCGCTCATCTGGGCTTATCCCCCAGTATCCGGGCCTCATCCGGGACAGAAACGGGACAGCGAACGCAGGCCAACCGCCAGAGTCGGAAGGTAGAACCGACATGGCACAGCCTACCCTCGCACCGCCCAACGCCACCCCTAGCGCGACGCCGCCCGTCCTCTCCCAGTGGCAGCTCCGCGAGCTGCCGACCGGCAGGCAGCAGGCGTACATCCCCGTTGGCGAGGTCTTCGCCGGCGCCGCCCAGCTCGACATCGTGCTGGAGCCCGACGAGCCCGGCGTCGGCTGGCCCAAGGTGTGCGTCATCAGCCGCAGCCGCTCCGGCACGGTCCACCGGCTCATCATCGCCGCGGTCGACGAGCTGGACATCGACCTCGACGCCGCCATCACCTCGGCCAAGGCGCAGGCCGCCGAGATGATCCTCGACCCGATCGGGGACGTGGGTGTGGTCGGGCTGGACCAGCTCACCGACGAGCAGATCCACTTCATGTGCTGGGCCCCCGTGGCCCTGACGGGGGGCGAGCAGTGATGGCTTCCCGCGACCGGTTCCGCGCCCAGCTCCGCGAGGCCATGGCGCAGGTGCCCGAGGCCGTGCTGACCGACGAGCACCGCGTCATCCTCACGTGGCTGGCCGGGTGGGACGACCAGGTTGTCAACGGTGTGTGCTCGCTGCTGCGCCTGGCCGCTGCCTACGCCGGCGGCCCGGCGGGCGAGCCCGCCTCGGTGCGCGACGCCTACGACCCGCACCGCACCCCGGGCGGAGGTGAGGTGTCGTGACCCTGCTCGGCGTCATTCACTCCAGCGGCGTGCTGCCCGCCCTCGGCCTGCTGCTGCTGGCCCTGCTGGTGGCCGTGCTGCGCCTGGCCGCGTTCCCGCTGGCGCTTGCCGCCCTGGCCCTGGACGCGCTCGCCGACGTCGCCACGCTGCCGCTGGCGCCGCGGGAAGGGGGCGCCTGGTGAACCCGCGGTTCATCCCCTGGGCGGCGTTCATCCTGGGCGCTGCCGCCAGCATCGCCGCGAACGTGGCGTACGCCGCCGATCGCACCGAGCAGATCGGCGCGGGGGCGATGCTGGCGGCCGCCTGGGCGCCGGTGGCGCTGCTGCTGGTGGCCGAGATGGTCACGCGCGGCACCCGCCCGACCGGTATCACCGCAGTGATCCAGTGGAGCGGTACCGCCGTCGTCGCCGCGGTCGCCGCTGTCGTGTCCTACGGGCACATGCGGGATCTGCTGCTGTCCTACGGCGAAACCGCGCTCGTCGCGCACATCCTGCCGCTGTCGGTCGACGGGCTGCTGCTGGTGGCCTCGGTGGCGCTCGGCCGGCGGCGCCAGCACCCGGCCGAGGCGGCAGCGCCCGCCCCGCAGCCCGCGGCAGCCGCGGCGGTAGGCGCCGCGGAGCAACCGGCAGCGGCCCCGGTGTGGACGCCCGTCGCCGAGCAGACCCCGGCCCCCGCGGGGGCCGGGCTGGCGCCGGGCGGCCTCGGCGAGCAGGCGCGCCCCGCGCGTGCTGCCGCGGCAGAACCGGCCGAGGCTGGCGCCCCCCGCAAGCGGCAGCCGAGGCGGCAGCGCCCCGCGCGGCTGTCGGCCGAGCAGGCGGCAGCCACGGCGGCGGAACTGATCGCTGCCGCCGACAGCGAGGGGCGCACCGTCACCGGCGCCGAACTCGGCGAGCGGTGCCAGCGCTCGGCGTCCTGGGGCCGCACGGTGCTGCGCGAGTACCGGCAGCGGCAGCCGTCACCGGTCGCGGTCTGACGGTGCCTCTGCCGCCCGCGCCGAGGCGCGCGGGCGGCGGGGGGACCGGCCGACCGGCCGGCCACGGCAACCGGGAGGAACCCATGGCAGACACCACCGAGCAGCCCGTAAGCCAGTGGCACTGGATCATCACCGTGCAATACCCCGCCCCCACCGGGATCGGGATGGACACCCGCTCGGGCACGTGGGGCGCGCAGCCCGGCGGCACCCGCGGCGAGGCGTTCGATCAGATCCTCACCCACGTCGCCGAACAGCTCGGGCTGATCCAGCGCCCGCACGTGCTGTTCTTCGCGCTGGAGCCCAACGCCCTGTGACCGCCACCGATGACGCGGCCCGCCCCGCCTGGCTACCGACCTCCGGGGCGGGCCGCCACTCCCACGTGAGGAGCCCACACAGCATGACAGAGCAGCCCCAACACCGCGCCGCGGCCGAGGTGATCCGGTTTCCCGGCGCCGACCTCGACCACGACGGCCCCGACGCCCCGCCCGCCGAACCGCTACCGGGCGCCGACGAGCAGCCGCCCCGCGCCGAGGTGGTCGGGCCGCTGGTTGAGGCCGAGCTTGTCGACGAGCAGGCCGAGGCCGCCGAGGCGCCGCCGGTCGACGCACCCGACCGCGGCGACTGGCTCGCCGAGCTGGCCGAGCGCGCCCGCACCGCCCGCCCGATCGTGCCCGCCTACCTGGCCACCGGCGCCGAGCGCGCCCGCCTGGCCCGGTTCCTGGCGGCCTACTCTGCGCACGTGGCCGCCTACCACGCCACCCGTACCCCGTGGTACCTGGTGAAGCTGCTGGGGCGCTCGCCGCGCGGTACCGGCCGCCTGGTGGTGCGCTGGTGGCACTGGGTCGCCGACGCCGAGTCCAAGCCGCTGCGCCTCCAAGCCGTGGCCCGCGGCGACACCAGCGGCTACCTGATGCTCAAGCGCGAGCACGACCGGATCGTGCGCCCGCGCCGCTACGCCTCGGCCGTGCTCGGCCTGGCCGTGCTGCTGGGCGCCGTCGTCGCCGCCGGGGCCGTGCCCACCTGGGCGGTATGGGTCGGCGTCGGGGTGCTGCTGTCGGCCCTGGGCGCGGCCGGCGGCCGCAAGGATGCGCCGCTGATCGGGCGGGCGGTACTGGCCCCGCAGGTGACCAAGCTCGACTCCGACACGGTGCTGCGGGCGCTGGGCTCGCTGGGCATCGCCGAGGTCACCAAGGCGCTCGGCCCCAAGGGCGCCGGGATCGCCTTCGTCGCCCCGATCGTCCAGGACGGCCCCGGCTGGCGCGCCGAGGTCGACCTGCCCTATGGGGTGACCGCCCTCGACGTCATCGAGCGGCGCGACAAGCTCGCATCCGGGCTGCGCCGCCCGCTGGGCTGCGTGTGGCCCGAACCCGTCAACGAAGAGCATCCGGGCCGCCTGGTGGTGTGGGTCGGACAGCAGGCGCTCAACGCGCAGCCGCCCGTGTCGTGGCCGCTGGCGAAGTCGGGCACCGCCGACCTGTTCACGCCGGTGCCCTTCGGCGCCGACGTGCGCGGCCGCCCCGTCGAGGTGTGCCTGATGTTCGAGTCGGTGCTGATCGGCGCCAAACCGCGGATGGGCAAGACGTTCGCGCTGCGGGTGCTGCTGCTGGCCGCGGCCCTAGACCCCGGCGCGGAGCTGCGCACCTTCGAGCTGAAGGGCACCGGGGACTGCCGGCCCCTGGCCAAGGTCTCCCACGACTACGGTTCCGGCGCCGACGAGGACACGATCGGGCGGTGCCTGTCCAGCCTGCGCAGCGCACACCGGGAGTTGGACACCCGCGCGGCCACGATCAGCCGGATCGCCGAGGCCGACCCGGCGCGCTGCCCCGAGAACAAGGTGACACCGGAGCTGGCGGGCGCGGGCCTGGGCCTACATCCGCTGGTGATCGCCATCGACGAGTGCCAAGAGCTGTTCGGCCACTCCGACAAGGACACGGCCAAGGAGGCGGCGCGGCTGGCCGAGGCCATCATCAAGCGCGGCCCGGCCATGGGCGTGATTCTGCTGTTGGCCACGCAGCGCCCGGACGCGAACTCGCTGCCCACCGGGGTGAGCGCCAACGTCGGTATCCGGTTCTGCCTGCGGGTGATGGGCCAGACCGAGAACGACATGGTGCTGGGCACCTCGGCCTACCGCAACGGGGTGCGCGCGACCATGTTCACCGGCAAGGACAAGGGGATCGGCTACCTCGACGGCGTCGCCGACGATCCCCAAATCGTGCGCACGGCCTACATCGACGCCCCGGCCGCCGAGCGCATCGCCGACCGGGCGCGGGCCGTGCGGGCGGCCGCGGGCACACTGACGGGCTACGCCGCCGGCAACGCCCCCGAAGTCGAGGACACCTCGACGCTGCTCGACCACCTGCTGGCGGTGTGGCCCGGCGATGCTGAGGCGGTGTGGTCGGTGCGGCTGGTGGCCGCACTCGCCGAGTACCGGCCCGAGACCTATGGGCCCTGGCAGGAGATCGCCGACGAGCGGGAGCGCGCGACCCAGCTCGCCAACGCGTTGAGCCCGTTCAAGGTCCGCACCAAGCAGATCAAGCAGGACGGGGTGAACAAGCGCGGCGTGGAGCGCGAAGCGGTGGAGAAGGCCGCCGGCCGGTAGCTGGCCGCCCGCTACCGGTAGCACCCCGTGTAGCGGATCAGCCCCCTCGTGACCTGCAACGCAGCGGGTAGCGAGGGGGCTTTCCCCTGCCCGCGGAACCGGCCGGGCGCCCCGCCTGTCCCCCGGATCGCCGCGGGCGCCCTGACACGGCAACGGTCCCGCTCTAGCCTGGTGGTGCGACCCAAGACCAGGAGAACGGGACCATGGCTGATCCTACCCCCGACCGCGCTCCGGCCTTCGGCGACCGGGTACGCGCCGCCCTCGACGAGCAGGGCGTGAGCGTGCGCGAACTGGCCCGGCGCACCCACTTCGATCACGCCTACCTCTCACGCGTGCTCGCCGGGAAACAGCGCCCCTCGGCGGGCCTGGCCGAGGCCGTCGACCGCGCCCTGGGCGCCGGCGGGGCGCTGGCGGCCGCCGCCGAGGCGCCCGCCCGGCCGGCCGCCGACGAGACCGGCGCCATGCTGGAGTTCATGCGCCGCGCCGAAACCTCCGACCTCGGCCCCGGCACCCTCGACGTCCTCGACGGCGCCGTTCACCAGCTCTGCCGCGACTACCCAACCATGCCCGGCCCGCAGTTGCGCGACCGCTCCAAGGCGCTCATGGAGCGCGCCGTAAGCATGCTGGATGGGCGCCTGACGCTGGCCCAACACCGCGACGTGCTCGTGATGGTCGGCTGGCTGGCCGCGCTGGTGGGGTGCGTGCACTTCGACGTCGGCGACCGGCCGGCGGCCGAGGCCGCCCGGCGGGCGGTGCGCCAGCTCGGCGAGCAGACCGGGCACGGCGAGATCATCGGATGGTCCTTCGAGATGGCCGCCTGGTTCGCCCTAACCGAAGGCCGATACGGCGCCGTCGTCGAGGCCGCCGAGGCCGGGCAGCAACACGCAGGCGTCACCAGCGCCGGTGTGCAGCTCGCCCTCCAGGAGGCCAAGGCGCGCGCCCGCATGGGCGACGACCGGGCGCACGACGCCATCACCACCGGCCGGGCGCTGCTGCGCCAACTGCCGCGCCCCGACCACCCCGAACACCACTTCATCTTCGACCCCTCGAAGTACGAGTTCTACGCGGCCACCATCTACACCCTGCTCGGGTGGGATCAGGTGGCCGCCGAGCACTGCGCCGAGGTGGTGCGCCAGTGCGAGCAGCCCGCCGGAACCCGCTGGCCCATGCGGCTGGCCGATGTCCGTATCGACCTGGGCATGCTGGCCGCCCGGCGCGGTGACCTCGACGAGGCCGTGCACCTGGGCGCGGCCGCCTTCGCCTTCGACCGGCGATCCGGGTCGCTGGTGAGCCGCGCCGGGGACCTGCTCGGCGAGCTGGAAGGCCGCTACGGCGACGATCGCCGGGTGAGCGACTACCGCGACCGGGTCGCCGCCGAGGCCGAGGCCGCCGGGTGGTGACCGGTGACCGCCGAGGTGGTCACCACCGGTCGTCTCCCGCCGGCCGCGGCGGGCGGGCGAGTCTGTCGCCATGGCTACCGCATCCCCTGACCACGACGACGACCAGGCCACCCTGGAACGGCTGAACCGGCAGTACCCGAACTGGAAGGTGTGGCGCTCCAAGGACGACCGGGGGCGCCCGGCCGCCTGGGTGGCGACCAACAAGCGCGGCCACGATTCCGTGTGCGCGCCGACGCTGCACGAACCGACCGCCGCGAAGCTGGAAGCGCAGCTACAGGCGCCGCCGCTGCGCCACTGCAAGCCCTTCGCCCTGGTGGCCGAAGGCTGACGTTCTGATCTCCGCGCGGCCGGGTCCGTCCTGGCCTTCCCACCGGCCGCGCGGTCCCGCACGCGGGCGCTGGACAGTAACCGCGATTCCGGCGGCGCACGCCGCGCCACCTGCGGTAACCCGCCTTCGGGTGGGTGCCTGTCCCGTTCCTGTTCCGGTCCCGCAGGGATCGGGTACCCCTGCGGTGTATCTGACCTGTGCTTTCCCGAACCCATAGACGGCCGGTCCCGGGGGCGGCGAGACTCGGCAGAGGACCGCGCGCCGGGCGGGACTTGTCCCGGCAGAGGACCGCGCGCCGGGCGGGACTTGTCCCGGGGGAGGCCGGCGCGCGCAACGGCCGCCCCCGCGTCAGCCGCAGGGGCGGCCGTTCTCGATCGGATCTACCCGGTCGCTTCACGCTCGGCCATTTCCAGCCATTCGCCGAAGGAGCGGCCCGTCTCGGCGCACCATTCCCGCGCAGCCTCCTGCTGGCGTGTGGTGGCCTCCATCCACAGCCAGCTAAGGCCGCCGGCGCCGAAGTCCGGCCGCTCCCAGGCGGCGCGCTCAGCCTCGGTCAGCCAGCCGCCCCAGTTGCGCGGGTGCAGCTCCTCCGGCAGCGCACCGCCCATACCGGGCGGCCGCCTGCGCCTCATGCAACATCCCGGAAGCCGTAGGCGCCGCGGGCGGCGCCGCGGCGTTGCGGTCGGCGAGCCCCATCATCCTCCCCGCTGGGCAGGCGCATGGAAGCGAGGAGACGGGTCAGCGTGATCGACTGCTGTCGGGACTCCACCAGCAGCGGGTGCGGCACTTCGTCGCCGTGGCGGTTCGTCGCCGTCAGCGGCGCCTCGGCGAGCGCGGCCGCCATCTCGTCGAGGCGGTCGACACAGCGCACCGCCTGAACGAGCAGCAACTCCTCGTGGGCGTCGAGGTCATAGTCCTCAACGATCGAACACCACAGCTTGCGGCCGGACGCGCCGGCCCCATTCGGCGGCGAAGGCACGCGGTCAGTGGTCATGCGGTCAACCTCCATAAGGACGTTTCGGGCGCCGCGCACCGGCGGACGCTAAACGCACCGATCCACGGGCCCCCCGGGGAGGGGGGAACCTCCCCGGGGGTGGGCTGCTCGGTTCACTCGTCGCCGAGGTCGGTCGCGGCGAGGCTGTCGACCTGGTCGGGGCGCTTGCTTGCGAGCGCGCCGGTGGGCACGACGGCGAACTGCATCTCGACGCGGAACCCGTAGGCGACATCGTTGGGGTCGGGCAGCTCTCGCAGGCGTGCGAGCGCCTCGGCCGCCTTGGGTCGGGTGCTTACGTACTCGTCGACGATGGCGGACCATTCGACGTCGAGGGGGAACTCGACCGCGCGCGCGGCGATGGCCTGGGCGAGGTGTTCGTCGCCGTTGCGCTCGGCGCGGCGCAGCAGCTCGCGCGCTTCGGTGGCGTCCTCGACACGGGCGGCCCGGTCCTGGGCGTCGCGACGGCTGATGGCTGATGTGGGGTCGGTGCTGGTGAGTGATCCGAACAGTTGGCGCTCGGCTATGCGCCGCTGGGTCTTGAGGTCGTCGAGAAAGGTCTGCTTGGCCTCGGCGAGCATGTCGCGCGCCTTGACGTACTCGCGTGCGGTGAGGACTTCTTTGCCCTGCTGGCTGAGGTCGCGCCGGGTGTTGATGCGCTCGGCGGTGCGCTGGAACTCCTGTTGTACGTCTGCGGGTGTTGCCACGGTGTCCCCCTGCTCAGGCTGCCCGCAGGGTGCGGGCGGCGCGGTAGTGCTCGACGTCGTCGCGGTTGATGCGCCAGCGGCCGGCGACGCTGCGGGCGTCGAGGCGCCCCTGGGCGATTGCCAGGCGCACGGCCCGGTCGCTGATGCCCAATGCCTCGGCGGCCTGGCTGGTGCTCAACCATGCACACGATGGCGCGGCTTCCGGTTCTGGTGGGTCCGTACTTCCGGTGGCGGTAGCCCGCCACGCGGCGGCCGCGGTGCCGAGCGCGACGAGTACGGCATCGAGTTCGGGGTCGTGGCCGCGGACGTCGAGTCGCAGGCGACGCAGGTTCATCAGCGCGTCGAGGCGGGCTGCCACGCGGCCGGGGACGATGGCGACGGGCGCCTCGACGCCGTGCACGTAGGCGCTGGGCGGCCGGGGCGCCGCTCCCGCACTCATGGGGCCGCCTCACCGGAAATCGGGGCCGTGAGGTCAACGCTGGCGGCCGAACGCGCACCGGCGCTGGTGGGTGCCTGCGCCGTGGGTGCCGACCGCTCAGCGTCGATCTCAGCGAGAAACTCGTGGGCGGCGGCGCGCACGTCGCCGTCGAGGTCGGCCTCGGCGAGCGCCTTGTGGGCGGCGCGGACGCTGGACGTGGTGGCGAGCACCGCCAGCACGCACCCGGCGGCGCGCCGCTGCATCGACCCGGCGGGCGCGGCGTTGACGGCGTCGCGGGCACGCATGGCGAGGTCGGGCGGTTCGGTGGTCATTCGGCTCCCCCGGCGGCGTGCGTGATCAGTGGGTCGTGCGTGTCGATCCGCCGGCGCCGCTCCAGCTCGGCCTGCCACCCTTCCTGGGAGTTGCGGCGAGCGACCTCGCTCCGCACCGCTTGCTCCTCGGCTGCCGCGGCCGCACGGTCGCGACGCTGGCGCACCATCGCGGCGAGTTCGCGGAGACGTGACAGGTCGGCGTTGTCGGTGCCGAGGTGACGTCCCGCGGTTCGTAGCACGTCGGCGACCGCGTGCAGGATGGCGTCAGCGGATCCGGAACGGGCGCGGCGGTTGGCGTGGCTGATGGTCCGGCGGTCGCTGCGGACGTCGGCCTCGGTGCCACGGCCGCGCAGGACTCGGCGGGTTTCGCCGACGACCTTGCCCAGGCGTTCGCCGAGCTCCGTCTGCTCGTCGGGGGTGAGCCAGTTGGCGGGGTCGTCGGAGACGCGTTCGTGAGCAAAGCAGACGGTGCGGACGTGGTGCTCGGCTTGAGCGGCCCACTGCTCACGAGATGGCCAGGCTCGAGCCACGGTGGCTCTTTCCCCGGTCGGGTCGACGGTCATGCGGAGCCCTCCTCGGCGTCGCAACTGGGGTGTGTGGTCTGGCGGGGCTCGACGATCGTCATGGGATCGCCGCACACCTGGCACGTGCCGCGCGGGCGCCCGCCGGGGGTGACGGGATTAGAGAGAGGGTGCATTTCAGCGCCCGCTGCGCCCGCAGCACCCGAAGGGGGTTGTTCGCCCAGCTCAGACGGGTCGCTCTCTGCGGGTGCTGGCGAATTCTCAGCACCCGCCCCAGCGCCCGCAGCGCCCGCGCTGGGGCGGGTGCGGGTGCTGTGATGGGAGTTCCGGGTGCTGGCATCCGGCACAGCACCCGCGCGTTTCCCCTGTTCAGCGCCACTAGCGGGTGCTGTGGGCGCTGCGGGTGCTGTTTTGCACCCACTCTCTAATGCCGTGATGCGGTAGAGCCGCGATCGGTTGCCCGTGGTCTGGCGCTGGGTGTCGTCGACCTCGATACCGATAGCCCGCAGCGCCGGGGCGAGTCGCTTGAGGTAGCCGCCGGCGCGGGTGCTGTCCCGCGGCCACTTCTTCGGCAGACGCTCGGGTGTTTCGACGGCGTCGAGGATCTGCTGGGCGGTCAAAGTGACACCGTCCGCCCCCGCCTTGCGGACCATGGCGACCACGGCCTGGGCAAAGGGTTCGCCTTCCAGCACGTCGGCGACGGCGTCGCGCGCGCTGGCCTTGTACGTGTCCAGCGTCCGCCAGCCGCGCACCCGGTCGACGGCCGCCAACACCCGGGCGAAGTCGGCCATGCGCGGCCGCTCGGTCAGCTCGACGTCGGGCAGCGCCTTCAGCACGTCGGCGAGCAGGTCGAACAGGCTGGCGAGGATGCCCGCGTGCGCGTCGGCGAAGGCGGTGTCGAGGTCGCCCTCCTCCCGGCGCTTGTGGTCGGGTATCAAGTCCAGTTCGATCGTCAGCAGCCGCTCGGCGAGGTCGCCGGCCAAGGCCCCGGCGTCGATCGTGGTCATAGCCAGCACCCGCCGGAACTCCAGCACGACGACGTCGTCGTCGGAGTAAAGCGCCCGGTCGACGATCCCGTCACCGGTCACCGCGCGGCACAGTGCGTCAGAGAGCCAGTCAGGTAGGTAAGAGACGTTGTCCAGGCACAGCGCCCAGCTGTTGAACGCCTGCACACTCCAGCTGCGCACATCGCGCGGCGCCGTGCGCTTCGGAGCGCCCGAGGGGTCGATGATCCCGATGACCATCTGGGCACCCTTGCTCTTGCCCGTGCCCTGCTCGCCTCGGAACGTGAGGATCGGGTGCGGCAGGTCGGGGATGAACGCCGCGGCCAGCCACGCCGTCAGCAGCTCGAAGCCGCGGTCGTCGGTGTTGATCAGACGCCCCAAGCGGGCGAGCCCATCGCCGTCTCTGACCGGCGCGGGCAGCGGCTTCATGGCGCCCGAGCGGCGGAAAAGCACCGGCGAGCGCGCCTGACGCCGCCAGCCGTGCGGGCCGATCACCACGCAGGCCCCGTCCGCAGTACCCAGGTCAACCACGATCTCGTCGCCGTTGCGCGCGACCCGCAGGTGCGGCACCCGCGGGTCGGCCGAGCTGGCAACGCCCTCCAGGACGGTCATGGCGTCGGCGAGCCCTGCCTGCGAGGGGACAGCGCCACCGTTGGTGTCGGTGTAGATGCGCGCCAACTGGGCGCGCAGCCCCGCCTTTCCGCGCAGCGGCAGGGCGATGTTGGGGCCGTCGAGCGCAACGGCGTAGGCGCGCCCGTCCTCTGCCATGAAGAACTCATAGCGTTTTCGGGCGAGCGCGACCAACTGCGAGGCTTGGGACGGCCCCTTCTTGTTGCCGCCCTCCTCGACCGTGATGCCGTTGGCCTCCATGATGCGGCGCGCCTGCTCGTTGACGTCGTCGCCGTTGTGGTCGTCAGTCACCGGGCCGCCTTCCGATACGCGGAGTCGATGGTCTTGCGGGATTCGCCCTCGGGCAGGCCGACCGCGGTAGCGGCGTCGGTCAGCGCCGCCGCGGCGGCGCTGCGCTCGCCGACGTCGTCGAGGGACTCGAACGCGCGGCAGGCCGCCCAGTACAGTCGGGCGTTTCGCTCGCCCTGCCGGGATTCCAAGACGAACCGCACCAGGGCCAGGAGCCGCCGGCCGGGCGGCGCGGTTACGGTCGTCACCCCGCTCCGGTCTGTCGACCTCGGCGCCGCCTGGAGCGCGGCCACTAGCCACCCGGGGGCTGCGGCGATGGGGCGGTCCTCGGCCACCCGGTAGAGGACGCCGGTGGCGTGCACGGATCCGGGGCCGATCACGTAGGCGCGCCCCGCCCGCACGTCGCCGTCGAGGTGACCGCGCAGCGCGCCGAGTCCGTTGCCGAGGTCGGCGTCGGCGGGCGCCCAGTAGTAGTCATGGTGGCCTTTCGCCGTGGTCACGCGCATGGTCGGTGCATGCTGTTCGCCGAGGTCGGCGGCGGCCGCTTCGAGGGCGCCGGGGCGGTCGGAGTCGACCACCACCAGGCGCTCCCCGCTGGGGCCGCGGGCGGCGCCTACGGCGACGGCCACGTTGCGGTGCCGGCCGTCGAACCAGCGGAAGGCTTCCCGCTCGTCACTGGTGTAGGTGCGGCTGAAGGGCACGCACGGGTGTTTTCCCCGGTCGGCGCACTCGGTCGGGTCGTGGCCGCGACCGATCCCGGTGCACCGGGCGGTTGCGGGGTGGTCGGCCGGGAACACGGGCAAGCCTCGGCTGATCAGCCAGAGGGCGCCGTCTAGCGGAGTCACCTGCCCTCACCTCCGCCCCGGTACCGGCGTGCGATGACGACCCACACGCGGCGTCCGCACCGGGCGCGCCGGATGCCGGCCAGCGCTTCGAGCGCGCGCCCGCGGGCGAGGTGGTGGTGTCCGCACTGAGGGCAGGCATAGACGGCCGCCCACAGCGTGCGCCCGGGAGCGGGAGCGTAGGCCGAGGCGAAGGCCGAGGGCATGCGATCGAGGGCGGCCTGTTCGGCGACAGTGGCGGACGCTATGCTCTTGCTAGCTCCTGCATCCACATGAGCGCTTGTGCGACCCTCGGCCCCGCCCGGCCGGGGGTCGCTGCTTTGTGTGGTCACGCCGCCTCACCGTCCCCGCCCTGCTCGCGCGCCTTCAGCCATGCGATGACTGCGGCCTCGGGGTACCGGACGCGACCGGACCGGCCCGGCGAGAGCTTCACGTAGCGCGGGCCGCGCCCCTCGTAACGCATCATCACCAGCGTCTTCGGCCTGACGCCGGCCAGCTCCGCCGCCTGCTCGGTAGTCAGGTACTTGGTACTCATCTCTCACCTTCCAAGATTGCACTTTTTAAGTGCAACTCTGCTTGACACGAGTGCCTGTGTGCATGAAGCTAGCACATGTACGCAGACGCTGCCAGACAGCAAAGGAGGTGACCGGATTGCTCGTTACAGTGGCCCCTATGGCGACGCGAAAGACCAAATTCCATGGCCCAACCACTAAGACAGTGGCGCAGAACGTCCGACGGCTACGCGAGGGTCAGGGGCTTTCGGCCGCCAAACTCTCTGCTCGGACCGCCGAACTCGGCTACGACATCCCGCGGGAGGGCATTCAGAAGATCGAGGCCGCGGCGGACGAACGGCCGGGCGCTCGACACGTCAACGCCGACGAACTGATGGTGCTGTCGATCGCGCTCGGTGTGAACCCCAGCGCCCTGCTGCTTCCTCCGACTCTCGCCGGTTACGCCGAGATCACGGGGAGAGGCGAGTTTCCCGCGGACTACGCCTGGCTGTGGGCGGACGGGCAGCGGCCTCTGTCTCTCGACCCCGACGACACCGAGATAGCCGCGTTCATCGCCCACGCTCGGCCGCGTGGCACCCGTGCCGGCACCCTCGCCCAGCATGGCGAGGTGGCCGACCGGCTCAACCGCACGCGCGCCCAACTCCTCGGCCCTGAACGGCTCGATGAGGACGCACGTGTTCGACCCGGGTACATGCAGGCACCGGAGAACGAACAGGAGAGCCCGCCCGATGGCGCGGATACGTGACCTCTGGAAGAACCGCGACGGCTCGAAGTCGGCGCGCCACGGCAAAGGCAAGCGCTGGTGTGTCGTGTGGGTCGACCCCGCCGGCGCCGAGAAGTCCAAGAGCTTCCACCGCAAGCCCGACGCCGAGCGCTACGCCGCGACCGTCGAGGCCGACATGGCGCGCGGCGCCTACGTCGACCCCGCCCGGGGCCGCATCACGCTCGCCGAGTACGTCGAAAAGCGCTGGAAGCCCGCCCAGCACCACCTGGGCGAGAACAGCATGACGACCTACGACCGGCACTGGCGCGTGCGCATCGAGCCGCGCCTGGGGCATCGGCAGCTCGGCAGCCTCACCCGCGCCGACGTGAAACGGCTGGTCGCCGAGGTCAAGGACACGACGTCGACCTCGACGCTGTACACGACCGTCGCGACGCTGCGCGTCATCCTCGCCTCGGCGGTCGACGATGAACTGATCGTCGCCAACCCGTGCGCCAGGGTGAAGCTGCCGAAGCGAGAGCAGCACGACGTGACGGTCTTCACCGCCGAGCAGGTCCGCGCGCTCGCCGACGCCATACACCCGCGGTTCCGCCTGGCCGTGATCCTGGCGGCCGGCGCCGGGCTCCGGCAGGGCGAAGCACTCGGCCTCACCAAGGCGCGTGTGGAGTTCCTGCGGCGGCGGCTGCTGGTGCGCAAGCAGATGCAGAACGGCGCACTGGTCGACGTGAAGACCGGTGCGGGGCGGCGCACGGTGCCCCTGGACGACGGCATCCTCGCGGAGGTCACCGAGCACATGAAGCGGTTCCCGCCGCGCGCCGACGACGGGGTGCTGATCACCAACCCGAACGGATCCTCGGTGCTGCGCAACCGCTTCGGCGACGTGTGGCGGGCGGCAGTGAGGAAGGCCGGCATGCCGAAGGGCACGCGCTACCACGACTTGCGGCACTACTACGCCTCGGCGCAGATCGCCGCCGGGGTGAACGCCAAGGCGATCCAGTCCCGTATGGGGCACGCCACGATCAGCGAGACGTTCGACACCTACGGGCACCTGATGCCCGATCACGAAGACCTCGGCAGGGGCGCCATGGACGCGGCGCTCGGGTTCGCCGTCTAGGTTGCCGCACCCGGTTACCCGCGAGTAGGCGGGACAGATCCGGGATGCAGCCCGATCACAACTGAATACCCGCAGGTCGGCGCGTGTCTTGTCACCGAATCCACCGATCGGTCGCTCGATGTCAGCTCTCGGCGTGTTGCCCACTTCCTGCCGGGCGAGGCGGTCGGCGGGGGTCGGCGGCGCCCGGCGGTCCGCCTTGTCCGACGCACGGGGCGCCCGCGCGGTTCTGCGCGGCGGGTGCGGGCGGCCGGGGCGGGCCGGTCGCGGTGGCCGGGCGCGGTGGCCGGGCGCGGCCGGAGAGTGCAGTACCGTATCGACTGCGAACCCGCAAGCGGATCGCGCACCCCGTGTACTCCGACCGTTGGAATCGCCCGTGACCTGGCCGGCCGTATCCGTCGTCATGCCCGTGCTCAACGAGGAGCGCCACCTGGCGTCCGCAGTCCGCCACGTCCTCGCCCAGGACTATCCGGGCGAGCTGGAGGTCGTGCTCGCGGTCGGCCCGTGCGCCGACCGCACCCGCGAGGTCGCCGACGGCCTCGCGGAGGCGGACTCGCGGGTGAAGGTCGTCGACAACCCCACCGGCCGCACGCCGACGGGCCTCAACGCCGCGATCGCCGCGTCCTCGCACAGCATCGTCGCGCGCATCGACGGCCACTCGATGATGCCCGCCGACTACCTCGCGGTCGCGGTGCGCACCATCGAGGAGACCGGTGCGGACAACGTCGGCGGCATCATGGCGGCCGAGGGCGAGACCCCGTGGGAGAAGGCGGTCGCCGCCGCCATGACCTCCAAGGTGGGGGTGGGCAACGCCCGCTTCCACACCGGCGGCGAAGGCGGCCCGGCCGACACCGTCTACCTGGGCGTCTTCCGCCGCTCGGCGCTGGAGCGCGTGGGCGGCTACGACGAGGCGTTCCTGCGCGCCCAGGACTGGGAGATGAACCACCGCATCCGCACCAGCGGCGGCACGGTCTGGTTCGAGCCGCGGATGCGCGTCTCCTACCGCCCCCGGCCCACCGTGCGGGCCCTGGCCAAGCAGTACTTCAACTACGGGCGCTGGCGCCGCGTCGTCTCCCGCCAGCACAAGGGCACCATCAACCTGCGCTACCTCGCACCACCGGTCGCCGTCTGCGCGATCGCGCTGGGCCTGGTGGGCGGAGTGGTGTTCTGGCCCGCCTGGCTCGTCCCCGGGGCCTATGCCGCCGCGATCCTGGCGGCGTCGTTCCCGCTGGGCCGCGGCCTGCCCGCCAAGGCCCGGATCAGCATCCCGCTGGCCCTGGCGACCATGCACATGGCCTGGGGCGTCGGCTTCCTCACCAGCCCCCCGAGCCTGGGCGCCGACTCCCGAGTGGCCCGGGCCAACCGCCAGCAGCCGGCGTAGGGATCGGCGCGGTCGTCGGCGTCGTCACCGCCGATGCTTCCGCTCAGCCATCAGCGCGGAGACGGTCTCTGCGTCGAAGACACTGCCCTCGGCCAGATTCCGCCGGGATTCGGCGATCTGCTGCATAAGCTCATGGTCGCCGAGGATGTCCAGTGTCTCCTCCAGCGCCTCCAGGCGGTCCGCCGAGATCAGGACGGCCGCTTCCCGCCCATAGCGCGTGATGACCACCTTGCCGCAGGTGCTTTCCACCTCGTCGATCAGCTCAGGCAGCCGGTCGCGGGCGTGCGTGTGGAACCGGCGGGCTCAGTGTTCCTTCAGTGCCGCCACGACTCCCGGCACGTCGTCGACGACCACGGCGTCCACGCCCGCCTCGGTGAAGCGGGCGGCGTCGACCGGGTCGGGGCACCAGGTGACGACCTCCAGGCCCGCTCGGTGGGCGATGCCGACCGTGTAGGCCACCTCGCGGCGTCCCGGGCGCGGGGCGTCGCCGGTGAGGCCGAAGGAGCGGGCGTCGATCGCCACCAGGTCGCAGCCCAGGCCGGCGGCGCCGGCCACCGCCTGGTCGAGGGGATTGCGCACGAACGGCATCCACGCCAGCGGGATCTCCGGCGCCCCCGCGCGCACCGCCAGCAGGGCGGCGGGATCGAACGAGCAGACGAACACGCGCTCCCGACCGGATGCGGTGCGGCGGCGCTCGGCCTCGCGGCGCAGGGCGGGCAGCAGCAGTGACGCGGTGCGCCGCTCGGGCGGGTCGGTCGCGTCCTCCATCACCGTCTTGACGTCGACGTCCACGCCGACGACGGCGGGAACCGCCGCGAACGCCTCCTCCAGCGTGAGCAGGCCCTCCCGGCGGCACACGTCGGCGGAGACGTCCACGATCGGCCGACCGTCGGCGAGGGCCGCGTCGTGGTGGATCACCAGCACGTCGTCGGCGGTGCGCCGGACGTCGATCTCGATCCACCGCGCCCCGGCCCCGACCGCCGCCAGGTAGGACTCCGCGGAGTTCTCCCGGAATCCCGACTCGGTGCCGCGCCCCGATCCGCGGTGCCCGATGACCTCGGGCGCGTCGAAGACGGTCACCGCCGGGCCTCCCGCCGCCCGTCCGCCGCCGCGCCCCCGCGCAGGCGCAGCAGCGTCTCGGCGATCTCCACGTCGCCGGGGTTGGTGACCTTGATGTTGGACTCGTCGCCGGCGATGATGCGGACCTCCTCGTCGGGCAGGTAGCGCAGCACCACACCGCAGTCGTCGGTGGCCACCAGCGCCGGGTCGGCCAGCGCCAGCCGGTAGGCGCGGCGGATCACCCCCAGCCGGAAGCCCTGCGGCGTCTGCATGCGGCGCAGCGAGGACCGGGGCGGAACGTCGCGCAGCACCTCGGCGCCCCCGGTGCCCGAGGAGACCTCGACCACCGTGTCGCCGGCGGGCACGGCGACGCCGACGGCGCCCGAGCCGGCCAGGGCGCCCACGCAGGAGCTGATGACGTGGGGCGTGACCAGCGGGCGGGCGGCATCGTGCAGCAGCACCAGGTCGTCGTCGCCGCGCTGCTCCAGCGCGCGCAGCGCCGCCGCCGAGGTCTCGGTGCGGCTCGCCCCGCCCGGCAGGACGGCCGAGACCCGATCGAGGCCCGCCTCGGCGACGATCCGCTCCGCATCGGCGAGGTGGTCGGCGGCCATCAGCACGATGACGTCGTCGACCTCGGGGGCGGCGCAGAACGCGGCCAGCGCGTGCTCGAGAACGGGGCGGCCCGCCAGCGGCAGCAGCTGCTTGGGCGCTCCGCCGCCCATGCGCGTGCCGACGCCGCCGGCCAGCACCGCCGCCGTGACGTGGGGGAGCGCACCCGCCTGCGGGCGCGCGGGCGGGGCCGAGTCCACCGGCATCGTCGTCCTCTCTGCTGCGGCAGCCGAGGCCGGGTCCGGCGGGCTCCGCTCCCGCTTCCCGGCGCACTAGCCGAGGTTAGCGGACCCGTCCCCGCGCGCTCCGACGCCCGCGCACCCCGGTCCTCCCGGTGGTGCGGCCCCAGCGGGCCTGCGGGCGGCGCCGTCTGGACCGACGAGACCGCGGAGCGAGGCCCCCGCGCACCCGCGGGCAAACACGCAAACCCGCTAGGCTCGGTGCTTGGGCGGAGTGCCGCGGCCTCCACCGCGGTCGGGTGCCGGGCGCCGGCGGAGGCGCTCCCGCGCGAGTGCGGCCCGCCCCGCCGCTTTCGCGGATTCGGGTGCACAGCGCAGGGGAGGAGGCGGCGGTGGCGTCGCGGGCGCTGGCCGTCTGGCAGAACCGGCGGGTCGTGAGCCTCCTGGTGCGGCGGGACCTGAAGGTCAGGTACCAGAGCTCGATCCTGGGCTACGCCTGGTCGATGCTGGAGCCCCTGGCGATGGCGGGGGTCTACTTCTTCGTCTTCGGCCTGATCTTCGACACCGACCGGGGCGTCCCCGGCGGCGCCGACGCTCCGGGCGGCTACCCCCTGTTCCTGATCTCGGGTCTGCTGCCGTGGCTGTGGTTCGCGCAGTCGCTGGGCCAGGCGCCCAACGCGATCATCAGCCACAGCAAGCTCATCACCACGATGCGCATGCCGCGGGAGATCTTCCCGGTCCAGGCGGTCGCGGCGAAGTTCGTCGACTACGTGTTCACCTGGCCGGTGCTGCTGGTCTTCGCGGCCGCCCTCGGCGGGCGCACCAGCGCCTGGGGCCTGCTGGTGTGGCTGCCGCTGGCCGTGACCGCGCAGCTCGTCTTCTCGCTGGGCATGACGTTCCTGCTGGCGACGGTGAACGTGCTGGTGCGCGACGTCGAGCGGGTAGTGCGGATCCTCAACCGGGTGCTGTTCTACTCCTCGGCCATCATCATCCCCTCGGCCCTGGTGCTGGAGTCGGACCGCTTCCCGGCCTGGTTCGTCACGCTTTTCCAGTTCAATCCGCTGCTGGGTATCTTCAAGATGCACCACGCGGTCTGGTATCCGGCCGACGCCCCCGGTGCCCTGGTCCTGTCGACGAGCATCGGGGGAGCGATCCTGATCCTGATCGCCGGATACGCGACGTTCCGGCGTCTGGAGGCGTCGATGCTGAAGGAGCTTTGATGCCGGAGCCCGTCATCGAGGCGGCCGGGCTCGGCATCCGGTTCTCGGCGAACCGCGGGCGCCGCCGCGGCCTGCGCGAGGTGCTGGCGGGCCTGCGGCGCGGCTCCCGAACCGGGCGGGGGGCCTTCTGGCCGGTGCGCGACGCCTCCTTCCGCATCCACCGGGGCGAGTGCGTGGGCATCGTCGGCAAGAACGGCTCCGGCAAGTCCACGCTGCTCAAGCTGATCGCCGGAGTGCTCATCCCCGACGAGGGCCGGGTGGAGGTCCGCGGCAGGGTCGCGCCCCTGCTGGAGCTGCGGGCCGGGTTCAACGGGCGGCTGACCGGGCGGGAGAACATCCACCTCGTCGGCTCCCTGCACGGGTTGAGCCCGGAGGTCATCGACGCGCGCTTCGACGAGGTCGTGGAGTTCGCCGACCTCCGCGAGGGCTACATCGACATGCCCGTGCGGCACTACTCCAGCGGCATGAAGGTCCGGCTCGGTTTCGCCCTGGTCGCCCAACTGGACCACCCCGTCATGCTGGTCGACGAGGTGCTGGCCGTGGGGGACGAGGAGTTCAGGCAGAAGTGCTACCGCGCCATCGAGGGGATGCTGGGCGAGGACCGGACGATGGTGCTGGTCTCCCACAGCGAGGCCGATCTGCGGCGCTTCTGCAGCCGCGGCCTGTACCTGAAGAACGGGGCCCTGGCGCTGGACGCCGACATCGACACCGCGCTGCGGGCCTACCAGGAGGACCTGCGCGCCGAAGGGGAGCAGCGGGGCGGCACCGCGCGCGGACCGGCCGGCGCCGACACCCCGGCCGGCGGCGACCAGGCGGCCTGATTCCCGCGGCCCCGGGGCCGTCGCGTCCACCGCGTCCGCGCGGCTTTCGGGCTCCTGAGCACTGTGCCGGCCGCCTCGACTCGGGCGCGGGCCCCTCGGGACTTCGTCGCTTTCGGTGTGCCGGTGGTTGCCAGGAGTACCCCCGCGGGTACACGGTGAACGCGAGGCCGCGTGGGAGGGGCACTGCCGTGTCAGACGTCGATGCGCGCGCCGGCCGCGGTGGCAGTAAGCGCACCGGTCCGCTCGGCGGCGGGCCGCGCCGCAAGCCGATGAGCCCGCCGGCCATGACTCAGGTCGGGACGGTGCTGGCCGCCGCGGCCGCGATCTGGTTCACCGAGGCCGGCCTGCGCGGCGCCGTCTGCGGCTCCCTGCTGCTGGGGGCCGTGCTGGGCAGCGACCTGCTGGCCCGCCGACTGCGCGGCGGGCGCCGCGACCGGCTGGACGTGTGGCTGGCGCTGGTGCTGGGACGGCTGCGGGAGTACGTCGTCTTCGCCGGCCTGGCGATCGGCGGCACGGCCGCCGGAGTCGCCGATGCCTGGGCCTGGGCGGCCGGCGCGCTCATCGCCCTCGCGCTGCGCGACTCCGTCGCTGCCGCGCGCCGCGCCGACGCCGGCGAGCCGGAGTGGACCCCCGAGTCCGGCCTGCCCCGCCCCATCGACGCCGTCGATCCCAGTCGGCACCCGGACGACGCCTCGGCCGGCGACGCCTCGCTGACCGCCGAACTCCTCGGCCGCCCTCCCGGCGGCTGCGACGACGGCGGCGCGCCGGACGGGGACCCCGGCGCGCCCTCGGACATCCGCACCGTGCCCAAGGGCGCCCCGTGGCCGGGCTGGTCCGAAGGCCGCGCCGAGATCCTGGGCGACGGGCCGGCCGGGCCCGAGGACTCCGTCCCGGCCGCCGCCGAAGGCCCCGCGGACGTCGCCGACGGCGGAGAACGCCCCGCCGACCGGGCCGGCACCGACCGGCCGCCTTCCGCCCGCGCCTCGCGCCTCCTGCGCCTGGCGGCCTTCCCCCAGGGCGCGCGCTTCGCCGTGGTGGCGCTGACGATAACGATTTGGGACGCTCGGGTGACGTTCATCGCACTGATCGTGGGCTGCGCGCTCGCGGTCACCGCCGAACTCGCCGGCGGCCCGGACCACGAGACCGCGAGGTGAGCAATGGGGGCGTCACCTTCACCGCCCGCCGGGCGCGGCGTGGACCTGCGCTTTCTCCGTGACGACGGTCACCTGAGCACCGGCCTGGGACGCCTCGCCGCGGGCGGCCTGCCGCCGCTGCTGCCCGCACTTGCCGGAGCCCTGGTCGCCGGTGTACTGATGGCGACGGGACTCCAGCACCTCGCTGGCATTACCCTGTTCGCACCGGTCGCCGCGCTGCTGCTCTCCGGAGTCGCCTCGGGCCACCCGCACGACGGTCGGCTCGACCGCCTGGTCCCGCCCCTCCTGCGTGCGACGGAGTACCTTTATCTCCTCGCGCTCGGCTACGGGTCCGGCGTCCCCGGTCCGCTGGTTTTCGTACTCTTGACTGCGGTCGCGCTGCACCACGCCGATGCCGTGCACCGCACCCGCATCGGTGTGCGCCCGCCCGCCTGGATCATGCGGGCGATGCTCGGCTGGGACGGGCGGATGCTGGTCCTGGCCGCCGGCGGGGCACTGGGCTGGCTGCCGTTCGCCTACGGTGTGCTGACGGGTTACCTCGCGGTACTGCTCGTCTGGGAGGCCACGACGAGCTGGCTGGCGACCCCGGTCGCGGAAGCGGAGGCTCCGCGCAACGAATCGGGAGGCGTGGACGCCTCCACGATGTAAGGAGGAACACGCCCACATGCTCGGTATGGTTCTTGCCGCAGGAGCGGGCCGCCGACTGCGCCCCTACACCGACACCCTGCCCAAGGCACTGGTGCCGGTCGATGGTGAGACCACCATCATGGACATCTCCCTGCGCAATCTCGCCGCCGCCGGCCTGACCGACGTCGTCGTCGTCGTGGGCTACCGCGCCGAGGCGGTCGAGCAGCGCAAGCAGGAGATGGAGCGCCGCCACGGAGTGCGGCTCACCCTGGCCTATAACGACAAGGCCGAGGAGTGGAACAACGCCTACTCCCTGTGGACCGCGCGCGAGTACTTCTCCGAGGGCGTCCTCCTCGTCAACGGCGACACCGTTCACCCGGTGAGTGTGGAAGAGACGCTACTCGCCGCGCGCGGACCCGAGCTCCTCCTGGCGGTGGACAACGCCAAAACGCTCGGCGACGAAGAGATGAAGGTGGTCCTGGACGACTCCGGCCACCTCAGCCGCATCACCAAGCTCATGGACCCCGCCCAGGCCGCCGGCGAGTACATCGGCGCGACCCTCATCGAGGGCTCGCTGTCGGACCGCTTGGCCGACGCGCTCCAGGCCACGTGGGAGCGCGACCCCCAGCTGTACTACGAGGACGGCTTCCAGGAGCTGGTCGACCGCGGCGGCAAGGTCGCCGTCGCGCCGATCGGCGAGGTCGACTGGGTCGAGGTGGACGACCACGACGACCTGAACCGCGCCAGGGAGATCGCATGCCGCTACTAGCCCGCATGGTCAACGCGCCGCTGGCCATCGACGTGCGCCAGGGCGCCATCGCCTCGCTGGGAACGGTGCTGGCCGACCGCCGCATCGCCAACGAGGGCCGCATCGCCGTGGCGGTGGGGCCCGGCCAGGGCTCCCAGATCGCCGCCGAGCTCGACCTGCCCCACTGCGAGGTGTTCCGGGTCGAGGGCGGCAGCGTGGACGTGGCCACCGAGCTGGGCAAGAAGCTGCGGTCGGGCGCCTACGAGGCCGTGGCCGGCATCGGCGGCGGCAAGACCATCGACGTCACCAAGTTCGCCGCCTCGATGGCCGGTATCCCCATGGTCGCGGTGGCCACGAACCTCTCCCACGACGGGATCGCCTCGCCGGTCAGCTCCCTGGAGCACGAGAGCGGCAAGGGCTCCTACGGCGTCACCATGCCCATCGCCGTCGTGGTCGACGTCGACTACGTGCGGGCCGCCCCCCAGCGCCTGGTGCGTTCGGGCATCGGCGACGTGGTGAGCAACCTGTCGGCCATCGCCGACTGGGAGCTGGCAGGCCGCGAGCAGGGCGAGCCCGTCGACGGGATGGCCGTCACCTTCGCGCGCACCGCCGCCGAGGCCATCGTCAACCGCCGCGACAGCGTCGACTCCCAGGACTTTCTGACCGCCCTGGCCGAGGCGCTGGTCCTTTCGGGCATGGCGATGTCGGTGGCCGGCTCCAGCCGTCCCGCCAGCGGCGCCTGCCACGAGGTGCTGCACGCCATCGACCAGCTCTACCCGGGAACCAGCAACCACGGGGAGCTGGCCGGCATCGGCGCCCTCTACGCCTATTTCCTGCGCAGCCGCTACCAGGGATTCGGCGAGGCGCGGATGAACGAGATCGGCGCCTGCCTGCGTCGCCACGGCCTGCCCGCCCTGCCCGGCGACGTCGGCCTGGACGAAGAGCAGTTCGCGCGCGCGGTGGCCCACGCCCCCGCCACCCGGCCGGGACGCTACACAGTGCTGGAGCATCTGGCCCTGTCCGAGAACGAGATCAGGCGGAGCGTGGCGGAATATGTCCAAGCCATCGATCGATGAGGTGCGCTCGGGCGGCCAGCCCGAGGGCATCAAGGAGCGGCTGAACGAGGAGCACTGGGCGGGCCGGCTCTACATGCGCGACCTGTCGCCCTACCTGAGCACCGCCTTCGTGCGGCTGGGCGTGCCGCCCAACCCCATCACCTATCTGATGATGAGCGCGGGAGTGCTCGCGGGCGCCGTCCTGGCCCTCGGCGGGCTGTGGTCGGCGGTGCTGGCGGTCGTCCTGGTGCAGCTGTATCTGCTGCTGGACTGCTCCGACGGCGAGGTCGCCCGCTTCACCGGCCGCACCAGCGTGGCCGGGATCTTCCTGGACCGCATCGGCCACTACCTGGCCGAGGTCGCCTTGCTGATCGGGCTGGGGGTGCGGGCCCAGGGCGGGCTCGACGCCGGCGGCTGGGTGATCGGCGGTATGGCCGCCGCTCTCGGCGCCGCCCTGATCAAGGCCGAGACCGACAACGTGGTGGTGGCCCGCGCCAAGGCGGGGCTGTCGGAGAAGATCTCCGACGCCGCGCTGCAGCCCCGCTCCGCGCGGCTGGGCATGGCCCGCAAGGCGGCCGCGGCGCTGCGGTTCCACCGGGTCATCCAGGCCGTGGAGCTGTCGCTGCTGGCCCTGGGCACCGCGGTGGTGGACCTGGTGCGCGGCGACCTGCTCGCCACCCGCACGCTCGTCGTGGTGTGCGTGGCCGTCGCCGCGGTGCAGACCGTCCTGCACATGGTCAGCGTGCTCGCGTCGCGGCGGCTGGAGTAGCCGGCCGCCGCCCTCGGCGCCGGATGCTGCGCACTCCGACTCCTGGCCGCCACCCGCGGCAGAGGCGCCGTGCGCAGCCCGGCGGCGTTTATGCTTCTGTTAGCCGTGTCATGCAACGGTCATTCTGCGTCAACCATGCGTCCACGTCCACGAACGGTTCCCATGACCAGTCCAGGACTGCCGAGCAGCCACCCCGAACCCGCACCCGCCGAGTCCGCGCCCGCGCCGCAGCAGGGCGGCCTCGGCGAGGCCTCCCTGTCCCCGGCGGCCGACGGCGATGAGGCGGTCGGGCACGGAGGGGAGCAGCGCTTGAAGATCTCCTGCGTGATCCTGACCATGGGGACCCGCCCGGCCGAGCTGCGCCGCGCGGTCACCAGCGTGCTGGAGCAGGAGGGCGCCGACCTGGAGCTGATCGTGGTCAGCAACGGCGCCGAGCTGCCACGGCTGCCCGACGAGGTCGTCACCGTGCACCTGCCGGAGAACATCGGCATCCCCGAGGGGCGCAACCACGGCGTCAAGGCGGCCAGCGGCGACATCGTGCTGTTCCTCGACGACGACGGCTGGTACCGCTCGCGCGACCTCGCCCGGCACGTCAGCCGCCGCTTCGCCGCCGACCCCGGCCTGGGGATCCTGACCTTCCGGATCGTCGACCCCGACGGCGGCCCCGACCAGCGCCGCTACGTCCCGCGGCTGCGCGCCGGCGACCCGCTGCGCTCCAGCCGGGTCACCACGTTCCTGGGCGGGGCGGCCGCCGTGCGGCGCGCCGCCTTCGACCGGGCCGGGGGCCTGCCGGGCGTGTTCTTCTACGCGCACGAGGAGAGCGACCTCGCCTGGCGGGTGCTGGACGCCGGCTACCACATCGAGTACGACGCCGACGCGGTCATGTACCACCCCTCGACCCACCCCAGCCGCCACGAGGACTTCTACCGGCTCAACGCGCGCAACCGGGTCTGGCTGGTCCGCCGGAACCTGCCCTGGGTGCTGGCGCTGGCCCACCTGGGCGTGTGGATCGGCATCACCGTGCTCCGGGTGCGGTCGCTGCCGGAGCTGCGGGCGTGGTTCCGCGGGTTCGGCGAGGGCTGGCGCTCCGAGTGCGGCACCCGCGCGCCCATGCGGTGGTCCACCGTGTGGCGCATGACCCTGGCCGGCCGCCCGCCCGTCATCTGACGCCGCGCCCGCCGCCGCTGCTCAGCGCGGGCGGCGGCTCACAGCGGCATCCGCTTGGCGGGCCCGGTCCCGTGCCGAGCTCCGGGCGCCGCGGCCTCGGCCGTGTCCTGACCCGCGGCCTCGGGCGCCGCAGCACCGCCGGCGGGCGCCGGCGCGGGTTCGGCCGTGCCGCCGAGCCCGGCGCGGATCTGCCGCGGAAGGCGCGAGGGCGCCGCGACGCCGGCCCACTCCTCCAACTGCCGGACGAACACCTCGGCCTGGACCGGCCAGTGGTAAGCCGCGCGCGCGACGGCGTGCCCCGTCGCCGAGAACCGCTCGCGCATCCCGGCGTCGGAGCGCAGCCGCAGCACCGCATCGGCCGCCGCGGCGGCGTCGCCGAAGGGCACCACGGCGCCGCACTCGCCCTCGGGGCGGCCGGTGACCAGCGAGACCGCCGCCGGGTTGGGAGTGGTGACCACCGGCAGCCCGTGGGCCATGTACTCCACGATCTTGGTCGGCAGCGAGCTGCGGTAGTTCGGGGTGTCCTGCAGCAGGCAGATCCCGGCCAGGGCGCCCGAGATCATCCGCAGCGCCTGGTCGTTGGGGACGAAGCCGTACCACTCGACGGCCTCCTCGCGGTGGGCGTCGCGCAGCATCGGCCGGATGCCGGGATCGGCCGCGCCGATGATCTCGACCCGGACGCCGTGCGGCCGCAGCAGGCGCCCCACCTCGACCAGCTCGTAGGCGCCGCGGGCGGAGGAGAGGTGGCCCAGGTAGACGACCCGGTCGGTGCCGGGCGCACGCTCGATCCGCTCGGGCACGTAGGTGGTGTTGGGCACGACCGGGTGCTGCCGGGCGAACCGGTCGCGGTAGCCCTCCTCGGCCAGCAGCAGGTGCATCCGCTGCTCGGCGCGCCGCTCGAAGCCGCGCACCACCGGCCCCAGCGGGCGCCGCAGCGGGCGCGGCATCCACGGCTTGGTCAGCAGTGCCGCCGCCGCGTCCTCGTGGACGTCCCACACGGTCGCCGGGCGCCGCGACGGGAGTGCGAGCAGGAGTTCGGGGTCGTGGAAGAGCAGGACGTCGGCCTCGGGCGCGTGGCGGGCCAGGGCGGCGCGGGCCGCCCGCAGCGACGCGAGGCGGCGCCGGCCGGCGGCCCGCGGCACGTTCACCGGTGTCACTTCCTGCCACGGCGTGACACCGCGGTCGGCGAAGGGCGCCATGTAGGTGACGCGGTGCCCGGCGTCGAGCAGGGCGCGGATCTGGCGGTGGAGGATGCGCGCGTCCTCGGGATGGTGCACCACGGTGGCCACGAGTGCGTGCATAAGCGAGTTCACCACTTCCGAACGCCGGATTCCGGGCGCTTTCCCCGATCGGAGCTGTTCGCCCCCGTTTTTCGACGCTAGAGGGACAGGGAAACGCCAGGTGAAAAGCGGGGTTACACCTGGAGGTTGAGTCGGTGAAGGCCTGCGGGCCCCCGCCGGTCGCCACCTCGTCGAGCGGGTCGGACGGCGATCGTCGCTGGGGCCGGACTATAGTGGCGCGCCCTAGAGGACGACTACCCCCTCGCGTTCGATCGGCGCGCTCGTGCGGCCGTCCTGGTGCATCACGGCCGGGTCGAGCCGCCGCAGCACCCCGCGGGTGTCCAGGAGCAGGCGCGCGTTCTCGGTCAGCAGCTTGGGCGTGTAGGCGCTGTGGTCGGTGAGCAGGATGGTCAGGTCGGCCTCGGCCATCGCCTGCTCCAGGTCGGTGGCGCGGGGCAGCGGGTCGCCGTTGATGCTCCACTCGGCCACGTGCGGGTCGTGGTAGATCAGGGTGGCGCCCTTTTCGGCGAGCTTGCGGGCGACGGGGCGGGCCGGGGACTCGCGCTGGTCGGCGATGTCGGCCTTGTAGGTGACCCCCAGCAGCAGCACGCGCGAGCGCGACAGCGCCATGCCCGCGTCGTTGAGCAGTTCCAGGGAGCGCTGCAGCACGTAGCTGGGCATGCGGGCGTTGATCTCCTGGGCCAGCTCCACGAACCGGAACGGGTACCCCAGCGTCTTGACCTTGTAGGAGAGGTAGTTCGGGTCGATCGGGATGCAGTGGCCGCCAACTCCGGGACCGGGGTAGAAGGCCTGGAATCCGAACGGCTTGGTGGCGGCGCAGGCGATGGCGTCCCACAGGTCGACGCCCAGCTCCTGGCAGAAGATCGCCATCTCGTTGACCAGCGCGATGTTGACGTGCCGGTAGGTGTTCTCCAGCAGCTTGGCCATCTCGGCCTCGCGGGTGCCGCGCGCCTGGACCACGGTGTCGACGAAGCGGCGGTAGAACGCGGCGGCGGTCTCGCCGCAGCGCTCGGTCATACCGCCGACCACCTTGGGCGTGTTGGCCACACCGAACGTGGGGTTGCCGGGGTCGATGCGCTCGGGTGAGAAGGCGAGGTGGAAGTCGGAGCCGGCGACCAGGCCCGACTCCTCCAGCAGCGGCCGGAGCACCTCCTCGGTGGTGCCGGGGTAGGTCGTGGACTCCAGGACCACCAGCGTGCCCGGTGCCAGGTGCGCCCCGATGGCCCGCCCGGCGGCGGTCACCGCTCCGAGGTCGGGGCCGCCCTCGGCGGAGAGCGGCGTGGGCACGCAGATGACGACGTTGCGCGTACCCGCGACCGCGGAGGCGTCGGTGGTGGCGGTGAAGCCCCCGTCGATCATCTCGGCGATGTCCGCGGAGTCGAGGTCGTCGATGTGGGAGCGGCCGGCGTTGAGGCCCTCGACCACTCCGGGGCTGACGTCCAGTCCGGTCACGGTGAGCCCGGCGCGCGTGGCCTGGTGCGCCAGCGGAAGGCCGACGTAGCCCAGCCCGATGACGACCAGATCAGGTGTTGGGGTTGCGACGTCCACTGGGGTCACCCTCGCCTTCGTTCTTTTCGGGGTGGGAATTCCGATGTGCCACGTCGTGCATTGCGGTGGAGAGGACGCGCGTGTGCGGCCGCCCGTTGACATGGATTGCGGAGTTTGGCCTGTACCGGCCAGTCTTCGCCGGTGTGCCCTGCGGATTCCCGAACTGGTGTATGGCATGCGCCGAACGGTCGCCTGCGCGCCCGCTCAACTGCATGGTTGCAAAGGCGCATGCCTGTTCTGGTTCCCGACTGTAGAACAGGGCAACAGTGCCACCCCGTCGCAGACCCCATTTGTTTGGAGGAATTTACCCGCAGGCCACCTGGGATTTCGCGTTTGACACTTCTTGTTCCGGAATGGCCGGAGGAATGAAAAACCGCCGTTGACGCCGGGTTTTGGCGGCCCGGGCGCGCATTTGGGGCGGCGGGTCAGGACGCCCGCAGCGACGCGTAGGCCTCGATGTAGCGGTGCGCGGCGGCCGTCCAGGTCCGGTCGCGGCCGACGCGCTCGCGCGCGGCCCGGCCGTAGGCGGCGCGCGTCGCCGGGTCGGCGGCCAGCTTCTCCAGGCAGTCGGCCAGGTCCTTGGGGCTCTCGGGCGGCACCAGTTCGCCGGTGGTTCCGGGTTCGACGATCTCCCGCAGCGCCTCCAGATCGCCGGCGACCACCGGCAGCCCGCCCGCCATCGCCTCCACCGGTTTCAGCGGTGTCACCAGGCGGCTGACGCGCTCGTCGCGCCGCGGCACGGCGAATACGTCCAGCGCGGCGTGGTGGCGGCGCACCTCGCCCGCCGGCACGCGGCCGGGGAAGTGCGCCGCGGCGCCCAGTCCGGCCGCCGCGGCCCGCTCGCGCAAGGTCCCCAGTTCCGGGCCGTCGCCGACGATCAGCGCGTGCGCCGGCACCCCGCGGCGGCGCAGCTCGGCCACGGCGTCGATCAGCGTGTCGAGGCCCTCGTAGCCGTAGCAGCTGGTCGTGGTGCCCACCACGAACTCGTCCGCGCCGACGCCCAGGTCGCGGCGGAGGGCGCGGCCGTCGGGCAGCGGCTCCAGGAACTCCTCGTCGACCGCGTTGGGCACCACGACGACCTTCGCCGGGTCGACTCCGCGGCCGACGATCTCGGCGCGCATGGTCTCGCCCAGGGTGACGACCAGGTCCGCGGCGTTCATGCACGCGGTTTCGCGGGCGCGCTCGCTGGTGTAGAAGGCGTCCTCGGTGCTGCGCGAGGGATCGCGCGAGAGCCAGGACTCCTCCAGGAACCCGCGCACCTCGTAGACGACCGGCACCGACAGCCGCCGCCCCAGCTCCAGCGCGAGCTCGGCGTTGCCGTGGTTGCTGGCCGCATGCAGCACGCCCGGCCGCAGCCGACGGGCCAGGGGCAGCCCGAGCCGCAGGCCCGCCCGCAGCTCGGCGGCCTCGTCGGCGGGCGCCAGCCACGGCAGCAGCCGGTGATAGCTGATCCCGTCGACCTCCACCCGCCTGCGGGTATCGGGGACGCCCTTGGTCAGCGGGTAGCCGGCGCGGGTCACCACGTGCGGCTCCAGGCCCGCTGCGCGCTGTCCCAGGGCGATGCGGTGGGTCCGCTGGGTGTAGCCGGCGTTGGTATGCGGCAGAGCGTTGGTGACCAGGTGCAGCACCCGCCCGGTGGTTTCGGCGGATTCCTGATCGTTCATCGTGTCGTGGTGTGGCGTTCTCCCCCTCACGGTTACCGTGAGGTGGTGCCACCGGCCCGGGGGCTCGTCGCGGACCGCACGGCCCGTCTTCAGCGCCAGCCGGTGCGCCAGCCCGGTGCGGAGCCGGTCTTGGGGAAGTCTCGCGATGAGCTCCTCGGCGACGCCGGGCTGCTCGACCGCCAGCGCGAAAGCGGTGAGACGGGCGAGGCGACGGTTGGAGGCTCCATGGGCGGCGCTGCGGACGGTGCCGAGCGACTCCGCTCGGTTACCGGCGTCCCACAGGGCGTAGGCCCGCGGGAGGGCGCCCGCACGGCGCAGCGCGGCGCGCGCGCCTGCCCGCGCCCGCTCCGGCATCAGCCGCAGCCCGAGCAGGGGCAGCCGGGCGGGCTCGGTCCTCAGGTGTCGCCAGGTCAGGCTCGCCGTGAAGGTGGCGGCTTTCACGAGATTGCGCACGGTGGGGTATCCAACCACGTCGAAGTGATCCGCCGGTGACGTCTAGGCGTCCAACAGTTGCGGCCCGGGGGATCGAACACGAAGGGAACACGATGTCGTCAGATCCGGCCGCCCGTTCCAGCACCGACCGAGCCGGCGGAGCCTCCGAGGGCGAGGGCCCGGGGAGCCGCCGCGCGGGCGGCGCGCAGGTCTCCGGCCATGCGGCCGAGGCGGTGTCCTCAGCCTACGGCGGCGGCGAGATCGTGCACATCGTCGGCGCGCGGCCGAACTTCGTCAAAGCCGCACCGGTCGTGGCGGCGCTGGAGGCGCGCGGCGTCCGCCAGTCGGTGGTGCACACCGGCCAGCACTACGACGACCGCATGTCGGCGGTCTTCTTCCGCGAGCTCGGGCTGCCCCGGCCCGACGTCGACCTCGGCGTCGGCTCGGGATCGCACGCCGTGCAGACCGCGGCGCTGATGACCGGCCTGGAGCAGGAGTTCATCTCCCGTTCACCGGGCCTTGTCGTGGTCTACGGCGACGTCAACTCCACGCTCGCCGCCGGGGTGGTCGCCGCCAAGCTGCACATCCCCGTCGCCCATGTCGAGGCCGGACTGCGCTCCTTCGACTGGTCGATGCCCGAAGAGGTCAACCGCCGTCTCACCGACCAGCTCAGCGACCTGTGCTTCGCCACCAGCCCCGAGGCCGTCGGCCACCTCGCCGCCGAGGGCGTCGGCGTGCACCGGGTGCACCTGGTCGGCAACCCGATGATCGACACCCTGCTGGGCAGCCTCGACCGCTTCGACACCGCCGCGCTGCGCGAACGGCTCAAGCTGCCCGAGTCCTACGTCGCCGCCACCCTGCACCGCCCCGCCAACGTCGACGATCCCGAGGTCGTCGCCCGCCTGGTGGCGCGGCTGCACGAGGTCGCCGACCAGATCGACGTCGTCATGCCCGTGCACCCGCGCGGCCGCGCGGCGCTGACGGAGGCCGGCCTGGCCGACCACCCGCGCATGCACCTGCTGGAACCGCTGGGCTACATCGACTTCGTCACCCTGGTGCGCGCCTCGACCGCCGTCGTCACCGACTCCGGCGGCGTGCAGGAGGAGACCACCATTCTGCGCGTACCGTGCCTGACCCTGCGGCCCAACACCGAGCGGCCGATCACCATCACCCACGGCAGCAACCGGCTGGTCACCGACTCCGAGCTTCCCGGCCTGGTCTCCAAGATCCTGGCCGGGGAGTCCTTCGGCGCCGCGACGGTCGCCGACGTCCCCCCGCTGTGGGACGGGCACGCCGGCGAACGCATCGCCGCCATCCTGGCCGACTGGATGGCCGGCGCCCCGGCGGCGGGCGCGGAACCCCGTGCCTGAGCGCATGTGCGACCGGATCCCTCAACCTCCCAAGGCAGGAAGTGTCCCGTGAAACGGCGTGAACTCAGCCACACCGAACAGCTGCGGCAGGCCCTATCCGAGCGGGAGGCCCAGCTCCAGGAGGCCAAGGCGCGGCTGGCGGCGCTCGAAGGCTCCACATCGCTGCAGGTGGGCCGCGCCCTGACCGCCGCGGCCAAGCGTCCCGCGCGCGGCCTGGTGCGGCTGCCGCGCGACCTGTTCCGCCTCTGGCGCAGGGCGGGCCGCACCCGGCCCGCCACCGGGCGCGGCCGCAAGCCCGCGCCGGTGCGCTCCTTCGAGACCGAGCGGGAGGAGGCCAGGCTGCTGTCGGGCGGCGTGGGTCTGCGCGACAGCCGGCTGGTCGTCGCGGGCGTGCTGGCCCGCGAGGTGCAGGAGGCGCTGGAGCCCTACGTCCGCGTCGTACCGCTGCGCCCGCAGGACGCCCAGGCGGCCTTCGAGTCCCTCGACGTCGACATCGTGTGCGTGTCGTCCTCGGCCACGGCCCCCGGCTCGCTGTGGGCTCACGCCGGCGACCCCGCCGTCTGCGACCGCACCCGCGTGCTCAACTGGGTCGTCGAGACCGCCGAGGCCCGCGGCGTGCCCACCGTGCTCGTCGACGACGCGCCGGCGCCCCCCGGCCTCAAGGCGCTGGACTTCGACCACGTCCACCGCGGCGGCGTCGGTGTCCCGCTGCACCGCTTCAACCCCGTCGCCGCCGAACCCGAGCGCGACCCCGAACCGGCGTACGTGCCCTCGCCGGCGCCGGCCGGCGTCGTCGCCGACCGGCTGGTCGATCGGCTGGCCGAGGCCGGCATGCGCCGCATCGACGGCGGCTGGGAGGAGCTGCCCGCCCGGCTGCGCGCCGCCTCGGGCGTCGTGGTCGACGACGCGTCCCTGGCCGACCGGGCCCTGGTGTGCGGCGCGCGCGCTCTGCTGCTGGGCGGGGTGCCGCGCGCCGAGGCCGACGGCCAGGGGGTGCGCGCGGTCGCCACCGACGCCCGCGCCCTGCGCTCCAGCGCCGCGGCCGACGAGTTGGCCCGGCTGCGCGAGGCCGGGCCGCTGACCTCCGAGGAGCTGCGTCTGGTGCTGCGCTCGGTGTTCCTCACCGACGCCACGCCGGTGCGCCTGGCCGAGATCTTCGGCAACGTCGGTTTCGCCCCCGGCTCGGGCAGCCCGTCGCTGCCGCTGCGCAGTCGGCGGACCGCGCTGCTGGCCATGCCCGGCGACGACGCCGCCAGCCTCGCGCTGGCCGGCGACGTCCTGGCGCAGTCCCACGCGCCCGCCGAGGTCGTCGTGCCCGAGAGTGTCGCGCACCTGGCCGGCATCGAGCGGCTGGAATCCCACGGCGTTCCGCTGCGCAGGGCCGCGGGCGGCCTGCCCGAGGGCGACGCCCGGCCCGAGGACTGGGCGCGGCTGGCCCGGGCCGCCTCGGCGCCCTGGGCGGTGCTGTGGACCGGTCCCCGCGGCGAGCACTTCCTGGCCGACCTGCTGTGCGCCGCCGAATGCTCCGGCGCCGACGCGGTCGGACCGGCCGTCCCCGCCTGGAGACCGGCCGATGCGCGGAATCGGGACGCGGCCGATGCGGTCGGCCACGCAGTGGCCGAACAGGAGTATGTTTTCGTCAGTGCGATCGCGCCCGAGCTGGCCCGCCGCGAGCTCGTCGGCCGCGCACTGCAGCCGGGCGTGTGGAACAGGCACGGAGCACGGCTGCTGGCCCTCGGGCCGCTTCCCGGCACCGGCGAGGCGCGGTCCTCCGACCGCGCCCGGACCACGCCCAGCACCGGCTGATGCCGCCGCCCGCCCCTACGCACACCGCCGTCAGCGCAATCCGAACAGGTCGGCCGCCGACCGGACTCCGGGTAGGCCGAGCAGGCCCGGACGGCGTCCTCGCGGGCGCCGCCCGGAGGATCGGAACGAAGGGAAGCACGTGACCAACCATCCTCGCGAACGCGAGCGAGCGAGCGGAGTCGGCGACGCCCAGGGCCTCCGGGCCGACCGCACCGGCGGCGCGGCGAGCGAGCGGCCGAGGAGGCTGCGCGCGCTCGTCTACGGCGACGTCGACCTGAACATCATCGACGGTTCGGCGATCTGGGCGCAGTCGATGACCCAGGCCCTGGCCGAGGCCGGGTGCGAGGCCACCCTGCTGCTCAAGGCGCCGGTGACCACCGACCGGCTCGTGGCCCCGCTGGCCTCGGTGCCCGGGGTGACCGTCCGGCGGCCCCACGAGGAGGGGCTGGCGCCCGAGGCGGGGCAGCGCGGCCTGACCCCGGAGCAGGCCGTCGAGCTGATCACCCGGCTCGACTCCGAAGGGCGCTTCGACCTCGTCGTGGTCCGCGGCCGGCGGCTGGCGATCGCCGCCGCCCAGAGCGAGCAGCTGTCGGGCCGGCTGTGGACCTACCTCACCGATGTGCCCCAGACGGTGGCCGAGATGAACGCCACCGCCGTCTCGGAGATCTCCGACGTCGCAGTGGCCTCGCGGTTCCTGCTGTGCCAGACCGAGGAGCTGCGCGGCTTCCTGGAGTCGTCGGTGCCCGCCGCCTGCGGCAAGAGCGTCCTGTTCCCGCCGGTGGTGATCACCCCCGAGGACGCGGTCGGCGCCGGTGCGCCGCACGAGCCGCTCAAGCTCGTCTACACCGGCAAGTTCGCCCCGCGCTGGAACACGCTGGAGATGACCGGCCTGCCCGCCGCGCTGGCCGAGCGCGGTGTGCCCGCCGAGCTGCACATGATCGGCGACAAGGTGCACCGCGACTCCCCGGATTGGGCGCGCAGCATGACCAAGGCCCTGGAGGCCACCGAGGGCCTCGTCTGGCACGGCGGCCTGCCGCGGGCCGAGGCGCTGCGGCTGTCGGCCGGCTGCGACGTCGGCCTGTCGTGGCGCGATCCCGGGATGGACGCCAGCCTGGAGCTGTCCACCAAGGTGCTGGAGCTCGGGGCGCTGGGCCTGCCCGTCGTGGTCAACCGCACCCCCATGCACGAGCGGCTGCTGGGCGCCGACTACCCGCTCTACGCGGGTGAGGACACCGACTCGGTCGCCGACACGCTCACCCTGGCGGCCGATCCCGACATCTACCGCGAGGCGGCCGAGCGCTGCCGCGCCGCCTCCGAGGCCTTCAGCCTGGAGCGCGCCGCCGAGCGGCTGCGCGGCTACCTGGAGCTGGCCTGCCCGCCGGCGCCGACCGGCACCGACCCCGAGCGCCCGCTCAAGGTGGTCATCGCCGGCCACGACCTCAAGTTCTTCACGCGGCTGGCCGAGTACCTGACCTCGCTGCCGGGCCTGGACGTGCGCGTGGACGAGTGGGAGTCCCTGCGCAACCACGACCAGTACCGCAGCAAGGAACTCGCGTCCTGGGCCGATGTGGTCATCTGCGAGTGGTGCGGGCCCAACGCGCTGTTCTACGCCGAGCACAAGCGGTCCGACCAGCGGCTGGTCGTGCGCCTGCACCGCTTCGAGCTCTACGCCGAGTGGCCGCGCAAGCTCGACATCGACAAGGTCGACGCGGTGGTGTGCGTCAGCCCCTACTACGCGTCGCTGACCCGCGAACTCGCCGGCTGGCCCGCCGACAAGGTCGTGGTGCTGCCCAACTGGGTCGACGTCGACCAGCTCGACCGCCCCAAGCTGCCGGGCGCCGAGTACACCCTCGGCATGGTCGGGATCGCACCCTCGCGCAAGCGCCTGGACCGCGGGATCGAGGTGCTCGGCGAGCTGCGCCGGCGCGACCCCCGCTACACGCTGGCGGTCAAGACCAAGCAGCCGTGGGACTACTGGTGGGTGTGGAACCGGCCGGAGGAGCGCGAGTACTACGAGCGCACCTACCGCACGATCCAGCGCGACCCGCTGCTGGCCGAGGGGGTGGTGTTCGACCCCTTCGGCCCCGATGTGGCCACATGGCTGCGCCGGGTCGGTTTCATGCTCTCCACCAGCGACGACGAGAGCTTCCACCTGGCTCCGGCCGAGTGCGCCGCCTCGGGCGGGATCCCCGCGGTGCTGACCTGGCCGGGCGCCGACACCATCTACTCCGGGCGCTGGCTGCACGACAGTCCCGCGGAGATGGCCGAGGCCGTGCACGCCATCGTCTCCGAGGGCCGCTTCGACGCCGCCCGCAGCGCCGCCAAGGCCGAGATCACCGAGAACTACTCGCTGCGGCGGGTGTGCGACATGTGGACCGATCTGATCGTCCACGGCAAGGTTCCCGACACCCATGACGCGGCCGGTGCCGTGACGGCCTGACCGCGCCGCCGCGAGGCGGACCGACGCCGGCGGGGCCGGAACGAGGATCGCTCCTCGGTCCGGCCCCGCCGCCGTTTCTCAGGCCGGTCTGGGACCGAGCGCCCACGTTCCGGCGCCCGCTAACCGCACTTCTGCTTGGCCTCGGCCGCGGTGGTGCCGTCGACGCTGCCGGCACCGCCGGAGCCGCCGCTGCCGGCCGTGCTGGTGAAGCCCTCCCAATCCTGGGCGAGGACGAGCTGCACCGTGTCGCCGAGGGCGGGGTTCTCCTCGATGGTGGCGTTGACCGCCTCGTCGGCGAGGGCCTGGGCGTGCGCCTTCTTGCCGGGCCCGTAGTAGATCGTGCTCTGGGCGGGGATCTGCAGCGGGTTGCCGGTGTTGGCGACCTGGAAGCCCTCGGTGGTCAGCCACTGGCCCACCTGGTCGGCCAGACCGGGCGTGCCCTCGCCGTTGAGCACCTCGACGGAGATCTCGGAGGGCTCGACCTTGTCCTTCTTCTTCTCGCCGCCGCCCTGGCCGCCGTCGCCCTTGCCGCTGTCGTCGCCGCCGATGCTCTGGTCCTTGGCGATGGCCTGGAAGAGCTGGGATGCCTGCGGCTCGCTGAGGATGAGCCGGTTGGGGTTCTCGGGGGACTGGCCGTTGGGCGCGGTGACGAAGTTGATGTTGCCGAGGTCGACTTCGCGCATCGCTATGGCGATGTCGGTCATGACGTCCAGGGTGAGCTCGTCGTCGGTCGTCATGGTCTCGGTGACCGATCCGAGGAAACCGGTGAGGTTGCTCGGACTGGTCAGGATGTCGCCCTGCATGACCTGGTTGAGCATCGCGCCGAGGAACTCCTGCTGGCGCTTGATCCGGCTGAGGTCGGTGCCGTCGCCCTGGCCGTAGCGCGAGCGCATGTAGCCCAGCGACTCCTCGCCGTTGAGCACCTGCTCGCCGGCCTCCAGGTGCAGCTTGGCCTTGGGGTCGTCGATGGGCTCGGGGATGCACATGCGCACGCCGCCGACGGACTCGACGATGTCCTTGAACCCGGAGAAGTCGACGCTGACGAAGTGGTCGATGTGGATGCCCGTGATCTTCTCGACGGCCTTCCACTGGCACTGGATGCCGCCCAGGGACATCGGCGTGTTGATCATGCCGCGCTGGGCCGGCATGCCCGGGTGCTCCTCGTCGCCCTGGCAGGCCGGCAGGTCCACCACCAGGTCGCGGGGCAGGTTGACCAGGGTCGCGCGGCCGTTGTTGGGGGAGATGTGCGCGATGATCAGCGAGTCGGGGCGCTCGCCCTCGGCCGCGCCGTACTGGGCGTTCTCACCGGTGCGTACGTCGGAGCCGATCACCATGATGTTCAGGGCGCCCTCGACCCTGCTGGGCCGGTTGCCGAACGCGTCGGTGTCGATGTTCTGCTGATCGATGTTGCCGTAGATGTCGTAGTAGGCGGCGTAGGCTGTGAGGCTGGTGCCGATCACGGCCGCGGTGGTGAGGACCGCGATCCAGCCGCCTATGGACAGGCTCTTCCGTGCCGCGCGGCCCTTCGCGGAGCCTCTGGACGAGCGTTTTCCGGGCATATCGCACCAATGGAATGAGGGGAGGGGTCAGGTCAGCGGCTTGAGGGTTTCGGCGAGTGCGGGGGTGCCGGGCCATGCACCGGCCGTCGCCGTAACACGCTCCATGTCCAGCCGCTGTTGCAGGCTAGCCGACTCCTCGGCGGGGAGGAGGACGAGCGGCAGCCCACCGGCGACCGGCCCGAGCAGCAGCGCCAGGTGGGATCCCAGCGCAGTGAGGGAGTCGGGTGCCGAGGTGATGATAGCCACGCGGTCGGTGGATGTCAGCCCCCACGCCTCCAGGCGGCGGCGGGCGGTTTCGGCCAGCTGCGCTCCGGAGCAGGTTCCGGCCGCAATCTCCGCGCCCAGCAGGTCGGTGCCGCCGGCCGCATCGGAGGGGATCTCCCATGCCGGCGCCGCGGCGTCCACGGGCCCGGCGGCGAAGGTGTCGCCGTAGCCGCGCACCTCGACGCCGTAGTCCGCTGCCGCCGGCGGGCACTCGGGCAGCGGCGCGCCCAGCGGGTGCAGCGACGTGCCCACCACCTCACGCGCGCCGGTGTCCAGCGCGGCCGCCAACCGGTCGGCGTCGGCCACGGCGATGTCGCAGTCGGGCACCTCGCCCGGCGCGGCGGCCACGGCCCGGGTCTGCGTGGCGAAGCACGCCAGCAGCCACACCAGGCTCTGCCAGTGCAGCGGCAGGGCCAGCCCGACCCGGTCGCCGGGCTCGGCTCCCAGGCCGTCGACGAGCATGTTCGCGGTCTTGGCGACCCAGTTGTCGAACGTGGCGAAGGACAGCTCCACCCGGCCGCCGGTGGCCTGGTCGTAGGCCGTGGCGAAAGGGCGGGCGGGATCCGCCGCGACAGCGGAGCGCCACAGGTCAAAGGGGGTTTCCGCGCCCACGGAGCGTCCTTTCCTCTTCGCCGGGGGTCCAACGGCGGCGGCCGGCTCCCGCACGCGCGGGTGCGGGCTCGCCGCCCGGCGCCGGGGCACATGCTACTCACGGGGAAGGCGGGCCGGTGCCGCGCCGCCGGGCGGCCGCCGCGGAGCCCTCCGCAGCGCCCTGGGCGGCGCCCGCGCGGCCCTCGTCGCGCGGGCGGGCCGCCGAAGCTGAGAAGGTGCCCTCATGGGATCGACCTCCGCGCGCCTGTTCGCACGCGTCACCGCGGCACCGGCCGTCGCGCTGTCGGCGTGGCTGCTCGTCGCGTTCCCCCTGCTGGTGGCCGGAGCGCTCAGCCCGCTCACCGGCGCCCTGCTGGGCATACCGGCGGTGGCAGCGGGGATGCTGGGGGTCTTCCGACTGGTCCCCGCGCTGCCGGCGGAGCAGGGCCGCCTGCCGTGGTGGCCGTTCGCGCTGACTGCGGCGATCGCCGCCGCATTCGCCGCGGTGCAGCTGGGCTACCACTCCGAGATCCTGGTGATCCGCCGCGATCCCGCCTCCTATGCGCAGTTCACCTCCTGGATCGCCCAGCACGGGTCGCTGCCCATCCCGCAGCAGCGCCACCTCATCGCGGGCGACGACCCCGCCCTCCACTACGGCAGCCTGGCCTATTACCAGGTGGGCGAGGTGATCTGGCCGCAGTTCCTGGCCGGCGCGCCGCTGGTCTACACCGTCGGCCACTGGCTCGGCGGGATCACCGGGATGCTTGTGACCCCGCCGATCATCGGCGGGTTGGGCGTGCTCACCTTCGGCGGGCTCACCGCCCGCCTCGTCGGTCCCCGCTGGGCGCCCGCCGGTGCGCTGCTGCTGGCCGTGTGCCAGACCCAGCAGTGGATCAGCCGCTCCACCTACAGCGAGCCGGTCGCCCAGGTTCTGCTGCTCGGCGCCCTCGCGCTGGCCTTCGACGCCCTGACGCGCCGGGTCGGCTCCGGCGGCGGCTGGAGCCGGTGGCACACGCTGGCGGGCGCCGCCGGGCTGGTCTTCGGCCTGGGCCTGGTGGTGCGCATCACGGCGCTGCGGGACCTGCTGCCGCTGGTGGCCTTCGGCGGGCTGCTGCTCCTCGCGCGGCGCGGCCAGGCGGCGCCGCTGCTGGGCGGTCTGGCGGTGGGCACCGGCTACGGGGCGGTGGCGGGGTACCGGCTCTCGCGGCCCTACCTGGAGCACCTGTCGGCCTCGCTCATCCCGCTGCTGTGGATCAGCGCGGCCGTGGTCGCCGGCGTGGCCGCGGCGGTCGCGCTGCTGTGGCGGCGCGGGCTGCCCCGCGGCGACAGGCCCGCGTGGCTGCCCGCGGCCGCGGCCCTGGCCGTGCTCGCGGTGATGGCGGCCCTGGCCCTGCGCCCGCTGTTCTACACCGACCTGGGACACGGCGACCAGGCCACCGCCGACTTCATCGGCCAGGTGCAGGAGATCGAGGACCTGCACGTCAACCCCGACCGCACCTACTACGAGATGAGCCTGTACTGGGTGGGCTGGTACGTGGGCCTTGGCACGGTGCTGCTGGGCACCTTCGGCGCGGCGGTGATCGTCCGGCGCATCATGCTCGGCCGCGCACCGCAGTGGGTGCTGCCGGCGATGGTGCTCTCGTGGACGGTGGTCACCACGCTGCTGCGCCCGGCGATCACCCCCGACCATCCGTGGGCGAGCCGGCGCCTCATCGTTCTCGTGCTGCCGGCGTTCATCCTGTTCGCCATGTGGTTCACGGCCTGGCTGGCGCACCGGCTCGGCACCGAGCCCCAGGTGCGGCCGCGGCTGCGCCGGGCGATGGCGGCGGCCGCCGCCGCGCTGGGGGTCGCCGTCATGCTGGTGCCCACGGCGATCACCGCCGCCGGGGTGATGACCTACCGCTCCGACGTGGGCAGCGTCGCGGCCGTGCGCAAGCTGTGCCGGGCCGTCCCGCCGGACGCCAGCGTGCTCATGGTCGACGGCGTCTACGGCGGCTACATGCAACTGGTGCGCGGCATGTGCGGCGTACCCACCGCCGCCCTGGTCTCCTCCCGCCCCGAACGCGACACCGCACGTATCATCGAGGAGATCCGCGAGCGCGGCCGCACGCCCGTCCTCGCCGCGTCCGAGCCGCGCCACATCATGCCGCACGTGCCGCCGGACACGCCCCTGCGCCATCCCTTCGCCGTCAACACCGAGCAGGACCCCAGCACGCTGATGCAGCCGCCCTCGGGGGCCTGGATCTTCGACGGCGACGTGTGGATCGCCGTCCTGCGCTGACCCGGCCGCCGCGCCGCGGAGCTATGCTGAACCCCACCGTGAGCGAGATGCCCCACTTCGAAGAAGACGGCCCTGCGCAGCCGGCGCCGTATGTGACCATCGTGCTGCCCTGCTTCAACGAGCAGGAGCACGTCGTCAAAGAGGTCGAGCGGATCTGCGCGGCCATGGACGCCTCCAACCGCACCTACGAGCTGCTCGCGGTCGACGACGCCTCCACCGACGACACCCTCGCCCTGCTGCGCGAGGCCGAGCCGCTCTTCCCGCACCTGCGGGTCATCTCCTTCGGACACAACGGGGGAGCGGGCACCGTGCGCCGCATCGGCACCCAGCGCGCCCGCGGCCAGATCGTCGTGTGGACCGACGCCGACATGACCTACCCCAACGAGCGCATCCCCGAGCTCGTCGACCTGCTCGCCGCCAATCCCGACATCGACCAGGTCGTCGGCGCCCGCACCCAGGAGTCGGGCACCCACCGGCTGCTGCGGGTGCCGATGAAGTGGCTGATCCGCAAGCTCGCCGAGCGGCTGACCAACACCCGCATCCCCGACCTCAACTCCGGGCTGCGCGCGTTCCGCCGCGAGGTGTCGCTGCCCTATCTGCGCCTGCTGCCGCCCGGATTCTCCTGTGTGACGACCATCACCTTGGCGTTCCTGTCCAACCAGCACCTCATCCACTACGTCCCGATCGACTACGCCAAGCGCTCGGGCACCTCCAAGTTCCACTTCGTGCGGGACGCCTACCGATACCTGCTGCAGGTGCTGCGGATGGTGATGTACTTCAACCCGCTCAAGGTGCTGATGCCGCTCGCGCTGTGGCTGCTGGGCATCGGCACCGCCAAGTTCGTCTTCGACCAGGTGCGCGAACCGCTCTACATCCCCAACAACACGATCATGCTGCTGACGAGCGGCCTGATCGTGGCGGCGATGGCGCTGCTGGCCGACCTGATCGTCCGCTCGCGCGACGGCGCCTGAGCCGGCCGTGCGCATCAGCCTGGTCGGCCCCGCCCACCCCTACAAGGGCGGCGGCGCGCGCCACACCACCGAACTGGCCCACCGGCTGGCCGCCCGCGGGCACGAGGTGGCCGTCGAGTCCTGGCGGGCCCAGTACCCCGCCCTGCTCTACCCCGGCGACCAGACCCTCGCCCACCCCGAGGGCGAGCCGTTCGGCGACACGCGGCGCGACCTCTCCTGGAGATGGCCGCCGGGCTGGTGGCGCGCCGGGCGCCGCATGGGTGCCGCGGCCGACCTGGTGGTGGTCACCGTGTTGATCCCCGCCCAGGCGGTGCCCTATCTGGCGATCCTGGCCGGCGTGGGCGGCCGGGCGCGCACGGTGGCGCTGTGCCACAACGTGCTGCCGCACGAGCGCCGCCCCGGCGACACCGCCCTGATGCGGGCCCTGCTGCGGCGCACGGACGCGATCCTGGCGCACTCGCCCGAGCAGGCCCGCCTCGCCCGCGGGCTCGCCGGCGCGGACGCCGACATCCGCTGGGCACCGCTGCCGCCGCACCTGCCCGCCGCGCCGGGCGCCGAACCCGCCCCGGCGGCCGCGGAGGGCGGACCCGGACCCGGCCTGCGGCGCAACCTGCTGTTCTTCGGCATCGTCCGGCCCTACAAGGGCGTCGACGTGCTGCTGCGCGCGTTCGCCCAAGGAGCGCCCGCCGACGTCGGCCTCACCGTCGCCGGGGAGTTCTGGGGCGGTTCGCAGCGGCTGCGCGCCCTCGCGGCCGAGCTGGGCGTCGCCGACCGCGTCGACTTCCGCGAGGGCTACGTGCCCGCCGCCGAGCTGCCCGGCCTGTTCGCCGGCGCCGACGCCCTGGTGCTGCCCTACCGCTCGGCCACGGCCACGCAGAACGTGTACCTGGCCCACGAGCACGGCCTGCCGGTGATCGCCACCCGCGCGGGCGCACTGGCCGACGACGTGGCCGACGGGGTCGACGGGCTGCTGTGCGAACCCGGAGACGCCGCCGGGCTCGCCGGCGCGCTGCGCCGGTTCTACACCCCCGGCACCCCCGAGCGCCTGCGCGCCGCCGTGCGCCCCGCCGATCCGGAACCGCACTGGGAGGCCTACATCAAGGAGCTGGCCGGCTGAGGCCCGCGCTCCGGCTGCTCCCCGGGCGGGCGCGGCCCGTCCGCGGCTAGTGTGAGCCCCATGACGTTCGACGGTTTCGAGACACTGGCCATCCACGCAGGCCAGGAGGCCGACGCCGAGACCGGCGCGGTCGTGGTCCCCATCTACCAGACGAGCACCTACGCACAGGACGGCGTCGGCGGGCTGCGCAGCGGCTATGAGTACTCGCGCACCGCCAACCCCACACGTGCCGCTCTGGAGGAGTGCCTGGCGGCGCTGGAGTCGGGCATCCGCGGGCTGGCCTTCGCCTCGGGGATGGCCGCCGAGGACACCCTGCTGCGCACGGTGGCCAAGCCCGGCGACCACGTGATCATCCCGGCCGACGCCTACGGGGGCACGTTCCGGCTGTTCTCCAAAGTGCTGGAGCGCTGGGGTGTGGAGTGGGAGGCCGTCGCCCAGTCCGACACCGATGCGGTGCGCCGCGCCGTGCGCCCCGAGACGGTGGCGATCTGGGCCGAGACGCCCACCAACCCGCTGCTGACCATCAGCGACATCGAGGCGCTCGCGGCAGTGGCCCACGACAGCGGGGCGCTGCTCGTGGTCGACAACACCTTCGCCTCGCCCTACCTGCAGCGCCCGCTCACGCTGGGCGCCGACGTGGTGGTGCATTCCACCACCAAGTACCTGGGCGGGCACTCCGACGTGGTCGGCGGCGCCCTGGTCGTCTCCGACCCCGAACTCGGCCACCGGCTGGCCTTCCACCAGAACACCATGGGCGCGGTCGCCGGGCCGTTCGACGCGTGGCTGACCCTGCGCGGCGCCAAGACGCTGGGCGTGCGGATGGACCGGCACTGCGCCAACGCCGAACGGGTCGTGGACGCGCTCCAGCGCCACCCGGCCGTGGGCGAGGTGTACTACCCGGGCCTGCCCGAGCACGCCGGCCACAAGACCGCCGAGCGGCAGATGCGGGCGTTCGGCGGGATGGTGTCCTTCCGCGCGCGCGGCGGGGAGGAGGCGGCGCTGAAGGTGTGCGAGCGGACGCGGGTGTTCACCCTGGGCGAGTCGCTGGGCGGCGTGGAGTCGCTGATCGAGCATCCGGGTCGGATGACCCACGCCTCGGCCGCCGGTTCGCCGCTGGAGGTCCCCGCAGACCTGGTCCGCCTGTCGGTGGGCATCGAGTCCGCCGACGACCTGGTGGCCGACCTGGTCAACGCCTTGGAGGAGTGACGCCGCCGCGGGCGCGCGGGCGGCCGCCGAGCGCGGTCCCGCCCGCACGCCCGCAGGCCGGGCGTCAGGCCGCGCGGACGGCGGCGTAGGCGGCCAACCGTGCGTCGAGTCCGTCGCCGTAGTCGTGGAAGGAGCGGTACCGGGGGCGCTCGGCCGCTCCTGCCGGCTGGCCGGCCAGGACGCCGCGCACGGTTGCGGCGACCTCGGCGGGGTCGGGCAGCAGGCCGCCGGGCAGGTACCGCGTGGCCTCCAGCGGGGTCCAGCCCTCCGCGTCCAGCGGACCGCAGCGCCAGCCGCTCTCCTCGTCCCACACGAAGCGCAGCCGACCGCCGTCATGGCCGCGGACGATGACAGTGGCGTCCCGGGGATCCATCGGATCGTTCCAATGGTCGAGCACGGTGACGCCCTCCGCTGCCAGCCGCAGGGCGACGGCGTCCACGTAGGGCTCGGGGAGCCTGACCCACTGGGGCGAGTACGGGATTGGGAGAGGGCCGTTGTCGGTCACGGCGCGTCCTATCTATCTGAGTGAAGTAGTGCGGAGCGGCTGCGAGCCGGAGTCGTCCGGCGACGCGGGCCCGCTGCGCAGGCACCCGCGCGAGCGGACCGCATTGGTGGAAAGCTACGGGTTCGGCGTGTCGGATCCGTGTATCGCGGGCGGTGTGTCGCCGAGCCCGCCCCTGGTCGGGGCCTGGTCGCGCGGCCGGGTCCGGGTGCCGGCGCGCTGGTGGGAACATACGACCGCGCGCCCGGGGTGACCGGGCACGCGATCCGTCCGCGGACTGCGCGGACTGCGATCTTCGGTTGTCTAGGGGAGGTTAGACCAGGGCGCCCGTCCGGCCGAACGCGGAGCCGTCCTCTTTCTCATCTCCGCCTTCGGTCGCGTCCTCGTCGTCGCCCTCCGCCGCCGAGCCGTCGGGCACGAAGCGGAGCCCGGTAAAAGTCCGGCCCGCGCCCGAGAAGGTGCGGTCGGTTCCGCGGCCGTTGCGCAGAGCGCGGTAGTGCCCGCGGTCGTTCCGCTTGATGCCGATGGTGGCGGCCACCAGCATCCCCAGCAGGATGCTGAAGAACGCCACCAGGAGCAGCACGATCATCCCGATTGCCAGGTTCATAGCGTTTCCCCTCCTCTCGTCGCGCACGGTGCGCCCGTCCTGCGCTCCGTGCGGTTCCCGGCGGGGTGCCCGGGAGAGGAATGAACCCAAATCATTGGACCCGTCGATCAGTGCTTGTCAGACTTCTTTGTCTCCTGTTCAGCTTCATTAGATTCATTCCTACAATTACGAGGATGCGGTCTGGCGGAGGGTGAGTCAAGGCTTCTGGGTAGAATCATTGGAACCAATTGCCCGACCCGAGAGGCGAAGAGGCGATGGAGCCCCGGCACATCGAGATCGCTCAGGACCTCATGGAGGAGATCGACCAGGGGCGCTACGCCCCCGGTGACTCCCTGCCGACCGAGGACCAGCTGATCCAGACCTACCGCACCTCGCGCAACACGGTGCGGCGGGCTCTGCAGGAACTGTCCAACCGCGGGCGCATCAACACCAAGCAGGGCAGCGGCAGTACGGTGCGGCAGTACCGCCCCACCGTCCACCTCGCCTCACCGCTTCAGGGCCAGTCCGACGACGAGCGCTACGACAACTACCTGGAGCGCATGCGCCGCGAGCAGGGGGTCGCGCCGCGCGAGGAGCTGATGGTCGGCCGCGAGGCGGCCACGGGCACGCTGGCCCACCTGCTCGACCTCGACCCCTCCGAGGCCCGGGGCTTCGTCGTCATCCGCCGCTGCGACCGCTTTGTCGGGCCGCGGCTGTGGGAGCGGCAGGAGTCCTACTACCCCGACTACATCGCCGAGGGCACCGACCTGGACCGCCCCGCCAACATCCCCGAGGGCACCAAGAAGCTGCTCGCCGACCTCGGCTACCCGCAGACCGGGTCCTGGGACGTCGTCGGCGCCAAGATGCCCTCGCTCAAGGAGTCCTCCCGGTTCGCCCTGGGGCCGGGCGTGCCCCTGCTCGTCCACGAGCGCGTGGCCTACTCCAACACCACGCCGATCCGGTTCACGCGCACCTACCTGCCGGCCGACCGCCACCAGCTGCTCTACGCCGAAGGCGCGATCGCGCCGGAACTGCTGCAGATGGCCACCGACGTCAACGTCTACGACCGCTGAGGCCCTCGACCGCCGTCACGACCGCAGTCCTCCCGCGCCGAAGGGGGTGAGACCAGCTCCGACCGCTAACCGCACAGCCGGCGGAACGCCACCCGCACAGCCGTGACCGCATCCGGACGCCGGGCGCACCGGCGCACCCGAGCGGGTACCGGTAAGAGAAGAGTGCGGGCGACGGTCGGTCATGCGCCTTCGCGAAAAGGGTATAGGTCTACCGATTACGACCCTTTTGCGAGAGGTGTACCTGTGAACGAGGGATCCCCCAGTTTCCACTATCCGGCCAGCCGGGAGCGGGTACGCGACGCCGCCGGCGACCACGACGCGTTCGACCAGTTCGTCGTGGACTCCGGTCGGCGGCCGAGCAAGGAACTCCAGGTCGAGCGGACGAACCAGGCGCCGCCGCCCGTGGCTTCCCGGTTGGGGGCCTCCGCGGCACTGATCAGGCGTGCGGTGCGCGCCGTCGACGGGCACACCGTCGCGCTTGAGACCTCCTACTACCCCGCCGATCTGGCGGCGGGCACCGAGTTGGAGGGCCCCGCCGACATCTCCGCGGGCACGATCCAGGTCCTGGCCGCAAACGGCCACGTGCAGAGCGGATACCGCGACGAGGTCGCGGCCCACGCGACCGCTCCCGACGAGGCGGCGGCACTCGGCGTCGAGGCCGGAACGCCTGCGCTGCGCACCCTGCGGACGGTGTGGTCCCAACAGCGGGTGCTGCGGGTGACCGAGACGGTGACACCCCTGGGGGCCGGCATGGTCCTGTGGTTCGAGACCGGGGCGCCCGCTCCCGCGGCCGCACAGGGCTGAATCCGGGCACCGCCCGGCGGCCGCGCCGGCGCGCCTACCCCGCCCGGCGGCGGCGGGAGAGGAAGTCGCGGACGACGTAGCCGCCCAGCCGGTCGGCGTCGGGGCGGACGACCCGGCCCCCGTTGCGGCGGGCCACCTCGTCGACGAAGCGCTCCAGCCGGGGGTCGTCGGCCAGCAGGAACACGTTGAGGTTGGCGCCGCGGCGGGTCATGCGGTCGACCTCGGCTAGGGTGGCGGCGGTGGTCTCGGGCGACGGCGGCCAGGCGAAGGCCGCCGACCCGTCGCGCTGCAGGTGCGCGGTGGGCTCGCCGTCGGTCACCACCAGCACGATCGGCTCGAAGTCGGAGTGCCGATCCAGATGCCGCCCCGCCAGCAGCAGCGCGTGCTGCAGGTTGGTGCCCTGCACGGGCTCCCAGGACAGCTCGGCCAGCCCGTTGGGCGGCAGCTCGCGCGCATAGTCGCTGAACCCGATCACCTGCACGGCGTCCTGGGGAAACCGCGTGGTCACCAGCGAGTGCAGCGCCATCGCGGTCTGCTTGGCGCTGCTCCACAGGTCGCGCAGGGCCATGGAGTAGGACAGGTCGACCAGCAGGCACACCGCGGCGGCGTCGCGGCGCTCGGTCTCGGCGACCTCGAAGTCCTCCGGGTGCATCCGGATCGGGCGGCCGGTGCGCGCACCGCCGCGGCCGATCGCGTTGCGCAGCGTGCGCACCACGTCCAGCGGCTCCTCGTCGCCGAACTCCCAGGCGCGTGTGGCGCCGGTGGCCTCGCCGGAGTGCCCGGCGGCGTCGTCGGCGTGCCCGCCCGGGCGCGGCGTGTTCGCGGCGAACACCTCGCGCAGCGCGGTCTCGCCCAGGCGGCGCACCGCCTTGGGAGTCAGCCGGAGCCGGTTGCGCGAACCCTCGACATAGCCCTGCTCGCGCAGCTCGCGCTCGACCGCGCGCAGCCGGTCCAGATCGTCGACCGCCCGGCGGCCAAGCGCGCGCCGCACCGCCTCCTCGTCGACGTCGTCCAGCCCCGCCCCGGCGTAGCCCTGGTTCAACGCGGTGTCGAGCTCGGCCAGGTCGGCAAGTTCCTGCAGAGCCGTGGTGGCGTCGCCCATGCCCAAGCCCTGCTCGCCCTCCATCCGCTCGCCGCCGCTCCAGTCGAGGTCGGGGCGGCGGGCGCGCAGCGCGCCGGAGAGCCGCTCCAGAGCCTGGCTCATCCCCGACCGGGCGTCGGCCTCGTCCATGAGGTCCTGCAGCTCGGCGCGCTGCTCCGGGCTGAGCGAATCCATCATGCGCTTGGCCGCCGCCGCGCGCCGGGCCAGGGAGTCGACCAGCTCCTCGAGGTTCCGCGGCCGGGGCTCGTCGGGGAACATGTCGCCGTAGGCGTCCATGAAGCGGTCGAAGTCGGCCTGGGTGTGCTCGCCCCGCTCGTCGGCCTCCAGCATCCCGTTGAGCGCGTCGACCATCTCGCGGACCCGCTGCATGTCCTCGGGCGTGCTGCCGGCCAGCGCATCCTTCATCCCCTGGAAACGCGTGTCCAGCACCTCGCGCCGCAGCAGGTCGCGCAGCTCCTCGAAGCTCTGCGCGGCGGCTGGGGAGCGCCACCGGTAGTCGGCCAGCCGGCGCACCGCCGCCGAGGTGTCCTCGGGCAGGGAGTCTAGCTCGGCCTCGCGCATCCGCGCGTCGTCGGAGGGGTCGGGGAACAGCTCGGCGCGCTCCTGGCCCAGCGCGCGGTCCAGCAGCGCGCGGGCCTCCTCCAGCGTGCCGTCCAGGCGGCCGCGCGAGCGCACCTGCTCGCGGCGCCGGCGCACGTCGCGCAGCAGGTCGTCCAGCCCGCGCACGCCCTGGGTGCCGCGCCGCAGCAGATCGCGCAGCGCGCGCATCGGATCGGCGCCGGCCATGATGTCGCGGCCGAGTTCGTCGACCGCGGAGCGCACGTCGTAGGGCGGGGCGAGCGGGTCGGGCCCGTCGTCGTACTCGCCGTAGCGGAAGCGGTTCACAGGTGTCTCTCCCCTCCGGCGGCGGCTCAGGCCGGGTCAGGTCCGGTAGACGGTGCGATCGCGCACGGTGTCCTTGGACAGCCGCCGGTTCAGGTACAGCCCCTCAAGCGCGAACTCCACCGCCGAGGCCGCGAAACCGGGTGTCTCGCCGGTGTCCTCCTCCGGCGAGAGCCGCGCGATGAGATCGGCCAGGCCGGGCAGCGGACCCACGCCGCGCAGCAGTTCGGCGCCGCTGACCAGCTCGCCGGACTCCACGGTCTGGCCGTCGGCGAACAGTTCGGTGAGCGCGGACAGGTCGGCGCCGCCCAGCGTGCGGCGGAAGGTCTCGGCGGTGGCCCGGCGCAGCAGGTGGGCCAGCACCTCGCTTTCGCGGCCCTCCTCGCCGACCTCGAACTCGACCTTGCCCTGCAGCGTCTCGACGATCGGCGGCAGGTCGCAGACCCGCGCCACCGGGCTGTCCTCACCGGTGAGCGCGGCGCGGCGGCGTGCCGAGGCGGCGACCGTCTCGACCCCGGCGATCGCGAAGCGCGCCGAGACCCCGGAGCGGTCGTCCACCGAGGAGGAGTCGCGCACCAGGCGGGTGAACCGGGCGACGATCTCGACCAGGTGCCGGGGCACCACCACGCCCGGCACCGGGTCGGCCTCCTGGAGCACCAGCGCGACCTCCTCGTCGAGGTCGAGCGGGTAGTGGGTGCGCACCTCGGCGCCGAACCGGTCCTTGAGCGGGGTGATGATGCGGCCGCGGTTGGTGTAGTCCTCGGGGTTGGCGCTGGCCACCAGCAGCACGTCCAGCGGCAGGCGCAGCGCGTACCCGCGGATCTGGATGTCGCGCTCCTCCAGCACGTTCAGCAGCGCCACCTGAATGCGCGCGGCCAGGTCGGGCAGCTCGTTCAGGCAGAACACGCCGCGGTTGGAGCGCGGCACGAGTCCGTAGTGCACGGTCTCGGGGTCGCCGAGGCTGCGGCCCTCGGCCAGCTTGATCGGGTCGATGTCGCCGATGAGGTCGCCCACGGCGGTGTCGGGTGTGGCCAGCTTCTCGCCGTAGCGGTCGTCGCGGTGCCACCACGCCACGGGCAGGTCGTCACCGGCCTCGGCGGCCAGCGCCCGGCAGCGGGAGCACACCGGCTCGTAGGGGTGGTCGTTGACGGGGCAGCCCTGCACGACCGGCGTCCACTCGTCCAGCAGCGCCGAGATCGTGCGGATCAGCCGGGTCTTGCCCTGGCCGCGCTCGCCGAGCAGGACCAGGTCGTGGCCGGCGAGCAGGGCGCGCTCGACCTGGGGCAGCACGGTCTCGTCGAAGCCGACGATGCCGGGGAAGCGGTCCTCGCCGGCGCGCATGCGCGCGAGCAGGTTGTCGCGCACCTCGTGCTTGACCGGGCGGTAGGCGTGCCCGGAGGCCCGCAGTGCGCCGAGCGTCGAAGGCAGACCACTCGGAACGTCTCGACCGGGGGCGGTGGCGGGTCGGCGTGCGGACGGGTCGTCGGGACCGGTGCGGCCAGTATTCGCGGCAGACACAGGGTCGAGTCTATGCACCTGGGCCGCGTGCGCCAGTGGCATGAGACACATCAGCCGAGGGGGCCGGAGGGGCGCGGGAAGCACCACCACCGCTGCGGTGAAATACGGCGGGCGCTGTACGGGTTTGACCGCGTGTGGCTGGGAGTATGGTCCGGTTGGAGAAGTCGGGTCCGAGGAGCGAGGTGGCGGCCGATGGCCAGGTTCGGTGACGCGTTGGCGACGGGCGCCGACCTTGTGAGCGCCGCCGAGCGAGCGGTGCAGGAGGCCACACGCGGCCTCGACGCCCCCGCCGACCTTTTGTGCTTCTTCGTCTGCGGCGCCGATCCCGACGAGGTCACGCTGGCGGGCGAGCGCGCCATGGCGCTGGCCGGCGGCGCGGTCACGCTCGGGTGCAGCGCGACGGGCGTGGTCGGCGGCGGCCGCGGCGTCGAGGAACAGGGCGCCGTGAGCGTGTGGGCGGCCCACCTGCCGTCCGTGACGGCGACGCCCTTCCGGCTCGACGTCATCCCCGAGGGCGACCACCTGGCCGTGGTGGGCATGCACGAGCCCGACTCCACCGACCGCGCCGCGCTGCTGCTGGCCAACCCCTACGAGTTCCCGGCCCAGTCGTTCGTGGCGCGCTCCACCGAGGCGCTGTCCGGGCTGCCCATCGTCGGTGGGCTCGCCGACGGCATGCGCGGCCAGGACTCGGTGCGGCTGTTCTGCGACGGCGAGGTCGCCGACGCGGGCGCCGTCGGCCTGATCCTGGGCGGGGACGGCGTGGCGGGCACGATGGTCAGCCAGGGGTGCAGGCCCATCGGCCGGCCCATGGCCGTCACCAAGTCCGAGGGCAACGTCATCCTGGAACTGGCCGGCGGCCCGGCCTACGAGCGGCTGGAGGCCCTGGTCAACTCGCTTCCGCCCGAGGAGCAGGACCTCGCGGCCGGCGGCCTGCACATCGGCATCGCCATGGACGAGTACGCCGACAGCCACGAACAGGGCGACTTCCTGGTGCGCTCGGTGGTCGGCGCCGACCCCGAGACCGGCGCGCTGACCATCGGCGAGATGGTCGAGGTCGGCCAGACCGTGCGCTTCCAGGTCCGCGACCACGACAGCGCCTCCGCCGACCTGATCGAGCGCCTGCAGGCGTTCGGCGAGGAGACCGCGGGCCGCGCCTCGGCCGCGCTGCTGTTCTCCTGCAGCGGCCGCGGCTCGTCGATGTTCCCCACCTCCGACCACGACGTGCGGCTGGTGCAGCAGCAGCTCGGGATCGAAAGCGTCAGCGGCTTCTTCGCCGCGGGCGAGATCGGCCCGGTCGCCGGGCGCAACCACGTGCACGCCCTCACCGCCTGCGTGCTGGCCTTCGAGGCCGTCGAGGACTGATCGGCCCGGCCGCCGGCGCCGGGCGGTGCCGGTCAGGTCCGTACGACGACCGTCCCGGCGGCGCGGTCGTGCAGCGTCTGCATGGCGGTGGCGTCGGCGAGCGCGGACAGGCAGTCGATCACCGTGAACAGCGTGCCCAGGCACGGCACCGTCTGCGGCAGCCCGAACACGGCGGCGCGGCCGGCCGACTGGCCCTGGCGCAGCGGCGCGCCGTCGGTGCGGACGACGCGGATGCCCACCGCCGCCTTGCCCAGCGTGCGCCCGCGCGCGGCGTTGCACAGCCAGTCGTGGAGGAACATCACCGGGCCCGTACCGAAGATGAACAGCACGGCCCAGGCGCTGAAGTAGCTGTCGGCGATCTCCTGGGGGCCCAGCGAGACGTCGGCGATCGCCGAGACCAGCACGAAGAACAGGAACACCGCCATGGACAGGAGCGTGTAGTCGATCACGCGGGCGGTAAGGCGCCGGCCGAAGGAGGCCACGGAGCCGGGGCCGGCGGGCGGCCGGGCGCCGCCGTAGTACGGCACCGGTTGCGGCGGGCCCGGGGGAGTGCTGTGCCAGGGGTACGGGGAAGTCACCCGGCAATGCTAGCGAGCCGGTCCCGGCAGGTCATCTGAGACGAAAGCCGGACGGCCTCGGCGGGGCGACGACGCCCCCCCCGGTCCCCGCGAACGCGGAAGGGGCGGCGCCGGGCCGCCCCTTCCGATGTGCAGACCGCGAAACGGCGTCCCTAGGACGACTCGGAGCCGTAGGGGACGGCGTCGATGATCTCGACGGATGCGCTACGGCCGTTGGGGAGCGTGTAGGTGACGGTCTCGCCGATCTTCTTGCCGTTGATGGCGCTGCCCAGGGGCGAGTTCGGCGAATAGACGTCGATCGGCGCACCGCTTTCCTCCCGGGAGGCGAGGAGGAAGGTGACCTCTTCGTCGTCGCCTACGAACTTGATCGTGACGGTCATACCGGGACCGACGGTGCCCGCCTTCTGAGGCGCCCCGCCCACGCGCGCGTTGCGCAGGATGTTCTGGATCTGGGCGATGCGGGCCTCGATCTTGCCCTGTTCTTCCTTGGCGGCGTGGTAGCCGCCGTTCTCGCGGAGGTCGCCCTCTTCGCGAGCGGCTTCGATCTTGTCGGCGATCTCGATGCGACCAGTGCCCGTCAGGTGCTCCAGCTCCGCGTTGAGCCGGTCATACGCCTCCTGAGTCAGCCAGGTGACGTTGTCATCGCGGGTCTCGGTCACGGGAACTCCCTCGGTGCTACTAGTGACTGCGGCCGCTATCGGCCGTAGCTGAACTTACGAGATTATCACCGCGCCATTCGGACGGGCGGAACGAGAATCGCTGGTCCGCGCGGTGCGGCTGGAGGACGGACGTTATCGGGAGGCGGCCGATCCCGACGGCGGGCGGCAGGGCGGAACTACCTTGTCGGACTCTGTTCCCTGCAGGAGCCCACTTCTACCGCCGAAGCCTCACGAATCGTGTCAACGGTCGCGGTGACGTCTCGGATTCCCGCCTTGACGTCGACACTCGTCTGGCCGACCACCACGTGCCGGTTGTCGCGTGCGGTGATCACGCACTCGGCGGGCGCGTCGCTGTTCACCTGGAAGCTGATGCTGGCCTCCTGCGGCGATTCGACCCGCCACGCCACGACCTGCACTGAGACCCCGCCGGTGCCGCCGTAGCTCATCAGCGCATAGCCCCACCCCACGGTGAAGACGGCGGCGGCCAGCACCCCGACGACGAAGAAGACCGGGGTGTTGCCCAGGCGGCGCCGCACCCGCGACGCGGCGGTCTCGGTGTCGCCGGACAGGGAGCCGGCGGGGCGGTCGGGCATGCGGGAATCTCCGAACGTGGGGTCTACGTTGTCTAAGATAGCCCCGACCCGGGTCCATGCTGTCCCACCCCCGCCTCGCATGTCAGCGACGCGGGCGGCGCGGAGCCGGCCCAGCGGGGCGGACGCCTTTCCCGCCTACATTCCTCCACGCGACTACCCAAGGGGACCGTTCCGTTGTCCGAGCGTTTGCGGCTGATGGCCGTTCATGCCCATCCCGATGACGAGTCCAGCAAAGGCGCGGCCACCATGGTGCGCTATGTGAACGAGGGCGCCGAGGTGCTCGTCGTCACACTGACCGGCGGCGAGGCCGGCTCCATCCTGAACCCGGCGATGGACCGCCCCGAGATCCGCGAGAACATCGCCGAGGTCCGCCGCAAGGAGATGGCCGAAGCCCGCGAGATCCTCGGCGTGCACCAGGAGTTCAGCGGCTTCGTCGACTCCGGCCTGCCCGAGGGCGACCCGCTGCCGCCGCTGCCCGAGGGGTGCTTCGCGCTGCAGCCGCTGGAGACCGCCGCCGAGCCGCTGGTGCGCTCGATGCGCACCTTCCGCCCGCACGTGGTGCTCACCTACGACGAGAAGGGCGGCTACCCCCATCCCGACCACATCATGACCCACAAGGTCTCGGTCGAGGCGTTCGACGCCGCGGGCGACCCCGAGCGCTACCCCGGAACCGGCGAGCCCTGGCAGCCGCTCAAGCTCTACTACCACGTCTCCTTCCCCCGGGAGCGGTTCGAGCGCGTGGCGGCGCTCCTGCACGAGCGCGGCCTGGAGAACCCCTTCGCCGAGTGGCTGGAGCGGATGAAGGAGCGCAAGTTCCCCGAGTGGGAGATCACCACACAGGTCAAGTGCGACGAGTTCTTCGAGACCCGCGACCGCGCGCTGATCGCCCACGCCACCCAGATCGACCCCAACGGATTCTGGTTCGCGGTGCCGCTGGACATCCAGCGCGAGGCCTGGCCCTGGGAGGACTACCACCTCGCGCGCTCGCTGGTCGACACCGACATCCCCGAGGACGACCTCTTCGCGGGCGTCCGTGAGGCGGTGAGAACATGAGCACCATGAACGCCCTGGCAACGCTGGCCTCCGACGCGCCGGCCGCCGACACCATCACGCCCGGCGTCCTCGGCTTCATCGCCATCGCCGGCATCGGCCTGGCCCTCTACTTCCTGATGAAGTCGATGCGCAAGCGCCTGGCCGCCATCCAGGTCGAGCCCGACGCCCCGGCCGAATCCCGCGCGGACGCCCGGTCGCCCGGCCGCGCCGCCTCCACCGAGTCGCCCGACTCCGAACCGGGCCCCACCGCGCCCTCGGCCTGATGCCGCACCGCCGCCCGGCCCGAGCCGAGCCGGCCGGGCGGGGCCGCGGTGGTATCGGCGGGGGGTGGGCGGGCAGAGTGGGGGTATGCCGAACCGTCTCGCCGAAGCGACAAGTCCCTACCTGCTCCAGCACGCCGGAAACCCCGTCGACTGGTACCCGTGGGGCGAGGAGGCCTTCGCCGAGGCCCGGCGCCGCCAGGTGCCCGTACTGCTGTCGGTGGGCTACTCCGCGTGCCACTGGTGCCACGTCATGGCGCACGAGTCCTTCGAGGACCCCGCCACCGCGCAGATGATGAACGCGGGGTTCGTCAACATCAAGGTCGACCGCGAGGAGCGCCCCGACGTCGACGCCGTCTACATGGAGGCCACCCAGGCCATGACCGGCCAGGGCGGCTGGCCCATGACCGTGTTCCTCACCCCCGACGGCGCCCCCTTCTACTGCGGCACCTACTTCCCCCGGGAGCACTTCCAGCGCCTGCTCACGGGTGTCTCGCGGGCCTGGTCCCAGGAGCACGAAGGCGTGCTGGAGCAGGGCCGGCGGGTCGTCGAGGCGCTGAGCGGGCCGCGGTCGGTGGGCCGCGGCAACGCGCCGGGCCCCGAGGTGCTCGACGAGGCCGTGGAGCTGCTGGCCCGCGAGTACGACGACGCCAACGGCGGATTCGGCGGCGCCCCCAAGTTCCCGCCGTCGATGCTGCTGTCTTTCCTGCTGGCCCAGCACGCGCGCACCGGATCCCAGCGCAGCCGCGCCATGGCCGAGCACACCGCCGAGGCCATGGCCCGCGGCGGCATCTACGACCAGCTCGGCGGCGGGTTCGCCCGCTACTCCGTCGACTCCCGCTGGATCGTGCCCCACTTCGAGAAGATGCTCTACGACAACGCGCTGCTGCTGCGCGCCTACACCCGGCTGTGGCGCACGACCGGCGACCCGCTGGCACGGCGGGTGGCGCTGGAGACCGCCGACTGGATGGTCTCCGACCTGCGCACGCCCGAGGGCGGGTTCGCCTCGGCGCTGGACGCCGACACCGAGGGCGAGGAAGGCCGCTACTACGTGTGGACCCCCGCCGAGCTGCGCAGCGCCCTGGGCGACGAGGACGCCGCCTGGGCGGCCGAGCTGTTCGGCGTGACCCGCGAGGGCACCTTCGAGCACGGCTTCTCCGTGCTGCGCCTGCCCGAGGACCCCGACGACCCCGGCCGCTACGAACGGGTGCGCGCCGCGCTGCTGGGCGCCCGCGCCAAGCGGGTGCGGCCCGACCGCGACGACAAGGTGGTGGCCGCCTGGAACGGGTTGGCCGTCGCCGGCCTGGCCGAGGCCGGAGCCCTGTTCGAGCGGCCCGACCTGGTCGCCCACGCCGAAGCGGCGGCCGACCTGCTCGCCCGGGTCCACGTCCGCGGCGACCGGCTGCTGCGCACCTCGCGCGACGGCCGGGCCGGCCAGAGCGCGGGTGTGCTCGAGGACTACGCCGACGTCGCCGAGGGGCTGCTGGCGCTGCACGCCGTCACCGGCGGCCCCGAGCGCGTCGCGCTGGCCGGGCGGCTGCTCGACACCGTCCTGGAGCACTTCGGCGACGAGGAGGGCGGCTTCTACGACACCGCCGACGACAGCGAGGCGCTGTTCAACCGCCCGCAGGACCCCACCGACGCCTCCACGCCCTCCGGCCGGTTCGCCGCGGCGGGCGCGCTGCTGTGGTACGCCGGGCTGACCGGGTCGGCGCGCCACCGCCGGGCCGCCGACGAGGCGCTGGCGGTGGCCGTGCCGCTGGCGCGCAAGGCGCCGCGCGCGGCGGGCTGGGGGCTTGCGGTCGCCGAGACACTGCTGGCGGGCCCGCTGGAGATCGCCGTGGTGGGGCCCGCCGACGACCCCGCGACGCGGGAGCTGCACCGCACGGCACTGCTGGAGGCGCCGTTGGGAACCGCCATCACCCGCGGCGACGGCGGTTCCGCCGAGGTGCCGCTGCTGGAGGACCGGCCGCTGGTCGGCGGAGCGCCCGCGGCCTATGTCTGCCAGGGCTTCAGCTGCCGGCTGCCGGTCACGACGCCGGCCGCCCTGAGCGAGCAGCTGGCGGACGCGCGCCGGTGATCACCGGGTCCGCCGCCTCGGGGCGGGGCCGGCGGAGGACGGGCGCCGGGCCGGTCAGTGCGCCAGGTGCGTGGCGGCGATGATGCGGTCGATCACCTCGGGGCGGTTGCCGGGCTGGCGGACCTCCAGGTAGAGCGTCGTGTCGCGGTGCCGGCCGGCCAGCGCGGCGACGGCGACCGCGCCCGGCTGCCCCGGGCAGGAGGGCCACTGGCGGATCTCGCCCGACCAGTCGGAGTCGGTGAAGCCGCGCTTCTCCACCGGTCCGCTGCAGGGCGCTCCGCCGAGCAGGGAGTCGAGGTCGTGGCCGGTTCCGGGCAGCAGCGCGGCGAAAACCCCGGCCACCGCGGCCTGCGGGTCGTCCCAGTCGTCCAGGTCGGTGGCCACCAGTACCCCCGAGGCCCGGTCGGACTCGACGGCGCTGGGCACCGCCCGGCCGTTGTGGAACTGCTGGGCCCAGCCCTGGGGCACGGCCAGGTGCAGTTCGCCGCCCGCGTAGCGGACCTCGGTCAGCACGGGGGTGGTGGAGGCCGCGGCTCCGGTCGTACCGGCCAGCAGCAGGGCCAGCGTGGCGGCAGCGGCCGCGCTGCGCCGCCAGGCCGAGCGGTGGCGGACCCACCACGGCAGCTCCGAACGCAGGTCGGGGGTCATGCGGATGGCCCGGATGCGGTCGGTGAAGGCCTTGGCGTCGGGCGGCCGCGCGGTACGGTCCTCGGCGAGCGCGGACATGATCAGGTCGTTCAGGGCCCGCGGCGTCCCCGGCCGCAGCCGCCGCGGCGGCACCCGTACCGGCGGAGCCGGCGGGCGGCGCCCGGTGATCAGCTCGTAGGCGACGGCCCCCAGCGAGTAGACGTCGGCGCGCACGTCGAGGTCGCCGCCGGGGCCGCGCTGCTCGGGGGACATGTAGCCGGGGGTGCCGGCGGCGGCGGTGAACCCCGACGCGCCGTCGATGCTCTTGGCGAAACCGAGATCGGCCACCAGCACGCGCTGGCCAACGGGCGAGGACTGCAGGAGTACGTTGGAGGGCTTGATGTCGCGGTGGATGGTGCCGTGGCGGTGGAGGACGGTGACACCTTGGCCGATTTCGGTCAGCAGCCGCAGGGCCTCGTCCAGCGGAAGGGGGCCCTTGGCGATCAGGTCGGCGACGCTGCCCTGGTCGGCGTAGGGCATGACGAAGTAGGGCCGCTCGTCGGGGAGCGTCCCGATGTCGTGCACTCTGATCAGCCAGGCGGAGTCGGCCTGGCGGAGGATCCGGGCCTCCTCCATGAAGCGGTGGTGCACGTCGAGCTGGTGCGCCCAGTTCTCGGCCAGGACCTTCACGGCCACGGGGGTGTCCAGCCGGTCGTCGTGCGCGAGCCATACGGTCGCGAACGAGCCCGAGCCGAGATGCCGAATGACGCGGTATCGGCCGAAAGTGTCCGGTTGTGCCACAGGTAGTGCCTTACCAGTGCCGCAGGGGCCAAACGTGGGGACGATTCCGTGCGCAGGGCCGCAAAGCGGCTGCGGAGCCGCCCGGCGCCCCTACGCGTCGAAAGGGGATGTGAACCTCATAGTGGGGGATGGACGTGTAACACGTGTAGCCGGGCAGACGGGCGATACATATTGCAGGGAGCTGTCAGCCGTGGAAAACAGTGAGAAGGGCGAGGGGCCCCGCCGATCGGCCGCCAGGGTCGACGACTCCCTTGAGGACCTCGCGCTGCGGGCGCGCGACGGCGACTCCGCAGCGCTCGACGACCTGCTGCGCAGGATCCAGCCCGAGGTGCTGCGGCGGTGCGCGCGCTTCCTCCCCTACCGCCAGGACGCCGAGGAGGCGTGCCAGGACGCACTGCTGCGCGTCGCCCGCAACATCGGCGGATTCAAGGGCGATTCGCTCTTCACGACATGGCTCTATACGGTGGTTTCGAACTCGGCGCGGCAGACCTACCGGTCGATGAAGCGGCGCTCCGCGGAGCTTCCCACGGAGTCCGACCGCCTTCCGCACCAGCGCGACCCCCGTACCACCAGCGTCATCGCCGGTTCGCGGATCGACCTGCTGGAGGCCCTCGACCAGCTCGAACGGGACCGCCCCAATCTGGTCGCCCCGCTGGTGCTGCGCGACCTGTGCCAGATGGACTACAAGGAGATCGCCGCCGAACTCGACCTCGCCCTGGGCACGGTGAAGTCCCGGATCCACGAGGGGCGCAAGCACGTGCGCGCGTCGCTGCAGTGACGGATTCCGACGAATCGCCCTAGGCTGGACACGTTGGCGCGCATGCTCAAGGTCGCTGCGCCGGAGTGCGGTGACATGGACGGGCGCGCGCCGCGCCTGTCCCCCGAACGCGGCGAAAGGTAGCGTCCAATGGGGCTCCGTGACCCCCTGTACTGGCTGTACGAGCGCCGGCTGGAGCGCTCGCTCGGCACTTTCGAGATACCCCGCCATGTCGGCGTCGTCCTGGACGGCAACCGCAGATGGGCGAGGATCAGCGGGCTCGCCAACGTCCAGGAGGGGCATCAGGCCGGAGCCGAGAAGATCTTCGAGCTGCTGGGCTGGTGCGACGAGGTCGGCGTGCAGGTCGTCACCCTGTGGCTGCTGTCCACCGACAACCTCTCGCGCCCCCGCGAGGAGCTCGAACCCCTGCTGAAGATCATCGAGAACACGGTGTCCCGGCTGCGCCGCGAAGGCTGGAACATCAACCCGATGGGGGCCCTGGACCTGCTGCCCGACTCCACGGCGCGGGTGATGAAGGAGGCGCACGCGGCCACATCCGGAAACTCCGGCCTGATTGTGAATGTTGCGGTCGGGTATGGAGGAAGGCGTGAGATCGCTGATGCGGTACGGTCGCTCCTCCTCGCGGAGGCGGCCAAGGGCACCAGTCTCGAAGAGCTCGCCGAGCGACTCGACCTGGAGCACATCGCCGAGCATCTCTACACGCGTGGCCAGCCCGATCCGGATCTCCTCATCCGCACCTCGGGCGAGCAGCGACTCTCCGGATTCATGCTCTGGCAGAGCGCACAGGCGGAGTTCTACTTCTGCGAGGTCTTCTGGCCGGCCTTCCGCAAGGTTGACTTCCTGCGCGCGCTTCGTGCCTATGGCGCACGCAACCGGCGTTTCGGCTCCTGAGCCGTCCCCGCACCACTGGATCGGCCGCACCGCCCCGCGTCCGGAACGGAGGAACAGCAGCGTAACGGGGTGTTCACATGCCGTGCGGCCCGGGGGCCTTGCTCTTTCAGGGGAGCCGGGTACCGTCGGATGCAGTGGGCGGTGCCCATCCGCTCACTCGGGAGGCCCCGAGCATTTGAGGTCCTGGCCAGTGGCGGAGCTCATGGTGACGAGGGCCGGTCCCGGCCCTCGCGGGGCTGGTCCCGGTCCTTGGTATCCCGTGAGACCAGGGCGCCCAGCCGCGCCCAAAGGGGAGAACGAGTGGCTAGTTCCGCGACCCACCTGCGTGCCGACGACACTCCCGACCTGGCCGACCGAGGGGGCGAGCGGCGCACCTACGTGCTCGACACCAGCGTCCTGCTGGCCGACCCCGCCTCGATCGGCCGGTTCGCCGAACACGCGGTGGTCCTGCCGATAGTCGTCATCACCGAGCTGGAGAGCAAGCGGCACCACCCCGAACTGGGCTACTTCGCACGTGAGGCGCTGCGCCGGTTGGACGGCCTGCGGGCCGACAACGGCGGCCTCGACGACGACGTCCCGGTGAACGACGAGGGCGGAACGCTGCGGGTGGAGCTCAACCACAGCGATCCGTCGATCCTTCCGGCGGGGTTCCGGCTCGGCGACAACGACACCCGCATCCTGACGGTCGCCCGCAACCTGCAGGCGGAGGGCGGCGACGTCGTCCTCGTGAGCAAGGATCTGCCGATGCGGATCAAGGCGTCGTCGATCGGCCTGGCGGCCGACGAGTACCGCGCCGAGCTCCCCATCGAGCACGGGTGGACCGGCATGGCCGAACTGGAGGTCCCCGCGCACGAGGTCGCGGCGCTGTTCGAAGGCGACGGCACCGCCGACATCGAGGCGGCGCGCGATCTGCCGTGCCACACCGGACTGGTGCTGGTCTCCGAGCGCGGCAAGGCCCTGGGCCGGGTGCTCCCCGACAAGTCGGTCAAGGTCGTCAAGGGCGACCGCGACGTCTTCGGCCTGCACGGGCGCAGCGCCGAGCAGCGCATCGCCCTCGACCTGCTGACCGACCCCGAGGTCGGCATCGTCTCCCTGGGCGGCCGCGCCGGCACCGGCAAGTCGGCCCTCGCGCTGTGCGCGGGGCTGGAGGCCGTGCTGGAGCGCGGCCAGCACCGCAAGGTCATGGTCTTCCGGCCGCTGTACGCGGTGGGCGGCCAGGAACTGGGCTACCTCCCCGGCACCGAGAACGAGAAGATGTCGCCGTGGTCCCAGGCGGTGCACGACACCCTCTCGGCGGTCACCACCCAGGAGGTCATCGACGAGGTGGTCGACCGCGGGATGCTGGAGGTCCTGCCGCTGACCCACATCCGCGGGCGCTCGCTGCACGACGCGTTCGTCATCGTCGACGAGGCGCAGTCGCTGGAGCGGGGGGTGCTGCTGACCGTGCTCTCGCGCCTGGGCGAGAACTCGCGCGTCGTGCTCACCCATGACATCGCCCAAAGCGACAACCTGCGGGTGGGGCGCTACGACGGCGTCGTGGCCGTGGTCGAGAAGCTCAAGGGGCACCCGCTCTTCTCGCACATCACCCTCACCCGGTCCGAGCGGTCCCCGATCGCCGCGCTGGTGACCGAGATGCTCGAAGGCTGACCCGCCCCGGCCGCCGCCGCTGCGCCTCGGACACAGCGGCGGCGGCCGGCCCGGTCTCCGGCCGCGCGCGGATCGGGGCATCGGACGCGGGCCCGTCCGGTGGCTGGGGCGGCATCCGGCGTTAATCCGCCGTTCGCACCGCCGCGCGGGCGGTGCGGTAGAACCGTGGGCGACCCGCCGCACCCAGGAGGTCTGATGCCCGCGTTCCCCCGACCGGATCGAACCCAGGACCCCGACGACTCCCCGGCCTTCCCGTCCTCAGCCGCCCAGCGCCTCGACCGGCGCTCGGTGCTGCGCTACGGCGCCGTCGGGCTGGGCGCCGCCGCCGTCAGCGCGGTGCCGGCCGCCCCCGCGTTCTCCCACGGCCGCAACCGCCCGGAACTCACCCACGGCCTGCAGTTCGGTGATCCCCGAAGCGACGGCGCGGTGGTGTGGACCCGCGCCGACCGGCCCGCGCGCATGGTCGTCGAGGTCGCCGACCGCCCCGACTTCAAGCACGCCCGCACCCTGCGCGGGCCCTGGCTCACCCCCGGCACCGACGGCACCGGGCGCGTGCGCATCCGCGGCCTGGAACCGGGCCGCGAGGCCTACGTGCGGGTGCGCGCCGAGTCCGGCCGCGCCTCCAGCGAGGTGCTGGAGGGCTCCTTCGGCACGCCCGGCGGCGGGCGGCCCATCCGCTTCGTGTGGGCGGGCGACGTCGCCGGCCAGGGCTGGGGGATCAACCCCGAGATCGGCGGCATGCCGATCTTCTCGGCCATGGCCGATCGGGAGCCCGACTTCTTCCTGCACAGCGGCGACGCCTGCTACGCCGACGTGCCGCTGCAGGAGCGCGTGGAGCTGCCCGACGGGCGCGTCTGGCGCAACCTGGTGACCGAGGCCAAGTCCAAGGTGGCCGAAAGCCTGGACGAGTTCCGCGGGCAGTACGCCTACAACCTGCTCGACGACTCGCTGCGCGGCTTCGCCGCCCGTGTCCCGCAGATCGTGCAGTGGGACGACCACGAGGTGGTCAACAACTGGTACCCGGGGGAGGTGCTGGAGGACGACAGGTACCGCGTGCGCCGCGTGGACGTGCTCGCCCGCCGGGCGCACCGGGCGTTCCACGAATGGCAGCCGATCGTCGCCGCCGAGGCGGTCGACGGCCGGATCTTCCGCAGGATCGGCTACGGCCCGGACCTGGACGTCTTCGTCATCGACATGCGCCCCTACCGCGACCCCAACTCCGCGGGCACCGGCGGGTTCGAGAACATCCTCGGCCGGCGCCAGGCGGACTGGCTCCTGCGCGAGATGGCGCGGTCGCGGGCCACGTGGAAGGTCGTGGCCTCCGACATGCCCATCGGGCTGGTCGTGCCCGACGGCGAGCTGATCGAGGGCGTGGCCAACGGCGCGGACGGGCGGCCGCGGGGGCGCGAGTCGGAGCTGGAGCGCGTGCTGCACGGGCTGCACCGCCGCGGGGTGCGCGACGTGGTCTGGCTGACCGCCGACGTGCACTACACCGCGGCGCACCACTACTCGCCCGATCGGGCCGCGGCCCGGGAGTTCACCCCGTTCTGGGAGTTCGTCTCCGGTCCGCTGCACGCCGGCGGCTTCGGTCCCAACCGGCTCGACCCCACCTTCGGGCCCGAGGAAGCGTTCGTGCACGCGCCGCCGCGGGCCAACTCCTCGCCGCTGGAGGGCTTCCAGCACTTCGGCGAGGTCGAGATCGACCCCGCGAGCAAGGAGCTCACGGTATCCCTGCGCGACGGACAGGGCGACGCGCTCTGGACGAAGACGCTCACCCCCGAATGCCGCGGCTAGCCCTCGCGGCGCGGCTTCGACCGCCGCCACCTGCTCGCGTCCCCGCCCCGGTCGCACCGGCGACCGGGGTGGACGCCGTCTGCGGCCTATGGGAAGCTGCAACCGTTTGCGGAGGGGGCGTTGATGGAGACACCGACGCGCGAGTGCTGCGCGCTCACCGACTGCCCGTGGTGCAACCGCACCGACCTCGCCTGCCACTACTGCGGCGGCGGAGGCCGGTGGTCGCCCGAACGTCCGGTCACCGACGGTAATGGCATGATCACCTGGGAGCGCGTCGAGGAGCCGTGCCGCATGTGCGCGGGCACCGGCAAGGAGCACCGCCACCTGCCGCTCGACTGACCGCGGGCCGCGCAGCGCCTCTGCCGCGGCCGGGGATCGGGGCAGTGACGATCACCACCGCGGTGACGCCCGGTAACCGCCCGGCGCGCCCGTCCCGCCACGCGCGGACATCGCCGCAGGAAACCGCGGTACCGCCCCACCCCAGGTCATCCCATGTCCGGATTTCCGCGGATAACCGAGTGCAGTGTGAACTACGCCATATCCGAAACCGTGTTACTCGGTCGTGATCATGCGGCAGGGTGGGTGCCGTTGTAAAAGGAGCCCTTGGGGCGCGTGTGGCGGACTTTTTACTCCCCTGACATCCACGCGGTGTTCTCCCCGAGCGGGGCCGGCCGGCGGTCGACGACCATGCACACCCCCGCTCCCCCCTTCGATCAGTGCGGAGACCCAGGGCACAAGCTCGATCGCGCACGCACCGCCGGGTGCGCGACTGGCGAAAGGGCGATTGTTGCTACTCAACCGGATCTCGCTGCGGATCGCGGCCGCCGTCGGCTCGGCGGCGGCGGTCGCCGGTGGGGCGTTCGCCGTCACCGCCTTCGCGTCCCAGGGGGGCGGCCCGGAGCAGAGCGCCGCGGTCGTCGTCCCCGACGCGGCGACCGGCTCGCAGCAGTTCTTCGCGGGCGCGGAGCAGATCTCCGACCAGCAGCTGAAGCAGCAGCGCGACGAGGTCCGCGACCGCCTCGCCGACGTCACCGGCGGGGTGAACGTCTCGGCGACCACCCAGGAGGAGAAGAAGGAGGAGGAACCCGAGGAGCCGGCGGACACCGGTTCGGGATCCGACTCCGGCTCCGGTGGGGCGGCGGTCTCCGGCGACCCCAAGGCCATCGCCCGCTCGATGCTGGCCGACTACGGTTGGAGCGCGGACCAGTTCTCCTGTCTGGAGCCCTTGTGGGAGAAGGAGAGCGGCTGGGACCACACCGCCCAGAACCCCAGTTCGGGCGCCTACGGCATCCCGCAGGCGCTGCCCGGCAGCAAGATGGCCACGGCCGGGTCCGACTGGCAGACCAACCCCGCGACCCAGATCGAGTGGGGCCTGGGCTACATCGAGGACCGCTACGGCTCCCCGTGCGAAGCCTGGAGCCATTCCCAGGCCAACGGCTGGTACTGACAGCCCCCACTGCCACCGAGCCGCCTCGGCGGCTCGCCGTCCGCGGCCCCGGGCCTCCCCTCTCGCCCGGGGCCGCGCCATCGTCCGGGCCGCGGGTGCCTGCGGAGGTCCGACGCGCACACGAAGGCCGCGGCGCCCCGGCGACCCGGGGCGCCGCGGCCCGGTGAACGGCTGCGGCGGTACCTAGCGGGAGTTGGTCATCCCCAGTACGTCGAGGGCCTCGTCCAGCTGCGCCTCGGTCAGCTTGCCGTCGTCGATGTAGCCGCGCTCCAGCACCACCTCGCGGATGGTCTTGCGCTCGGCCAGGGCCTGCTTGGCGACCTTGGCCGCCTCCTCGTAGCCGATGTAGCGGTTGAGCGGGGTCACGATCGAGGGGGAGGACTCGGCGTACTCGCGGCAGCGCTCCTCGTTGGCCTCGATCCCGGCGACGCAGCGGTCGGCGAAGACCCGCGAGACGTTGGCCAGCAGCCGGATCGACTCCAGCACGTTGCGCGCGATCATCGGCAGCTGCACGTTCAGCTCGAAGTTGCCGGCCGAGCCGCCGAAGGCCACAGCGGCGTCGTTGCCCACGACCTGCGAGGACACCTGGAGCATGGCCTCACACAGCACCGGGTTGACCTTGCCCGGCATGATCGAGGAACCGGGCTGCAGGTCGGGCAGCATGATCTCGGTGAGCCCCGTGCGCGGCCCCGAACCCATCCAGCGGATGTCGTTGGCGATCTTGACGTAGCCCACGGCGATGGTGCGCAGCTGGCCCGACAGCTCCACCAGGCCGTCGCGGGCGCCCTGGGCCTCGAAGTGGTCGCGCGCCTCGGTCAGCGGCAGGCCGGTGGCCGAGGCGATCTCGGCGATCACCTTGGCGGCGAAGCCCTCCGGCGTGTTGATGCCGGTGCCCACAGCGGTCCCGCCCAGGGGCAGCTCGGCGACGCGCGGCAGCACCGCCTCCAGGCGCTCCACCCCGTGGCGCACCTGCGCCGCGTACCCCGCGAACTCCTGGCCCAGGGTCACCGGGGTCGCATCCATCAGGTGGGTGCGCCCGCTCTTGACGACGGTCGCGAACTGCTCCGCCTTCGCGCCGAGCGCGCCCTCCAGGTGCCGCAGCGCGGGGATCAGGTCGTTGACGACGGCCGAGACGGCGGCGATGTGGATCGAGGACGGGTAGACGTCGTTGGACGACTGCGAGGCGTTGACGTGGTCGTTGGGGTGGACTGCGGCGCCCAGGCGCTCGCTCGCCAGCGTCGCGACCACCTCGTTGGTGTTCATGTTGCTCGACGTGCCCGAGCCCGTCTGGAACACGTCGATGGGGAACTCGCCGTTCCACCGGCCCTCGGCGACCTCCAGCGCGGCCTCGCGGATCGCCTTGCCGAACTCGTCGGGGATCACCCCGAGCTCCGCGTTGACCTTGGCCGCCGCGGCCTTGATGTGGCCGAGGGCCGAAACGTTGGCGTGCTCCAGGCCCTGGCCGGAGATCGGGAAGTTCTCCACGGCGCGCTGCGTCTGGGCGCGCCACTTGGCCTCGGCGGGGACCTTGACCTCACCCATCGAGTCGTGCTCGATGCGGAATTCGCTCATCGTTGAAAGACACCTCCACAGAAACCTGCACCCAAGAGTGCCAGACTCCCGGTCGGATCCGGGCGGCAACCCCGCGCAGCCTGCGCCTACGTCCTGTTTAAGAAGCCGGACACCACAGCGGCTGCGGCAATGGGGCTGGTTGCGCGAAGCGCCCGCCCGTCACCCGCCACCGCCCCAACGGAGGCGCTTCGCGCCACGCATCTATTCAGAGCCGGCTTGCCGCCGAGCGCACGGCGCACTTTTGCGCCGGAGGCCCGCCACCGGTGGTGCGGCTCCACCTGGGAAGAACTGCGTGCGCTCGGCGGCAAGCAAGCAGGTGACGCGAAGCGTCTCCGATGGGGTGGCGGCGGGCTGACGGGCGGGCGGATCGCGCTGCGCGAGGCGCACCCATTGCCGCAACCCCGATGGTCACCGCCCCAGGTGGCACCCGGTGGGTTCCTGGAAAAACCAGCGCCCCCGCTGTTCTTAAACACGGCCTAAGCGCCTCCGCGGCGCTGCCGCAGCTGGGCGAGCGGGCCGCGCCGGCGGCCCAGCAGGCCGCGGCGGCGGGGCGTACGGACCCGGACCGCACCCAGCAGCGAGAACCCGGCGATCTCCAGGACCGGCGGGTCGCCGCGGCGCGGGGGCCGCACCGCCGACCTGCGCAGCGCGAGGAGGGACCGGCCGCGCATCCGGATCTCGACCCCTTCGGGCACGGTGATCTCGATGCGCCCGAAGACGCTGACGGCGGTCAGCCGCACGTGGTCGCGCATCAGCAGGGCATCGCAGAGGTCCAGTTCCAAGGTGGCGCCGACGGCCAGCGCGGCCTCGTTGGGGCGCACCACCCAGCGCCCGGCGCGCCGCCGCGCGGAGAACAGCGCGGTCGGCGGGGCCTGGTCCATCCGGATCGGCTGGCGGTCGGGCGGCAGCAGGTCGGCCACCGCACCGGGCAGCTCGCCCAGCGTCCGCGCGCGGTAGACCCGGTCGGCGCGCTCCTCGAACTCGGCGATGTCCAGCCGGCCGTCCTCGACGGCGGCGCGCAGCGCATCCACGACCCGCTCCCGATCGGTGTGGGAGGCGCGGATGCGGGCGGGGGACAGGCCGTCGTTCACCCTCTCCACGGTAGCGCCACGCCGGTGCGCGCGAGCGGGAGGCACCCCGCGCCGGTGTGCGCGCCGGCGGGCGGCCGACCGGGGATGCGCAGGGCGTCCGGGCCGGTCGGCGGCCTGGGAGGAGCCCGCGTCCGCAGGAGCGAAAAGAAGTGGATAATCGTCTTAGCCCGCTCCTACGGTTGAGACATGTCGTTATCGGGACACCGCCATCCGCCCGGCCCGGCCGAACCGTCCGACCCCGACGGTCCGGAGGGGTCACTGGACCTCTCGGTGCCGGCCGACCCCGCCGGGGCGGCCGCCGCGCGACCGCGCGCCGGCGCCGATCCCGGCGCTTCCGCGATCGCGCTCCGCGAGGTCGTCAAGCGCTTCGGCGCCTTCACCGCCGTCGACGGGCTGAACCTGGAGGTCCCCGCCGGCACCGTTTTCGGACTGCTCGGCCCCAACGGCGCCGGCAAGTCCACCACGATGAAGATGCTCACCGCGCAGAGCCGCGCCGACTCCGGCGAGATCACCGTGCTGGGCCACCCCGTCCCGCGGGCCTCCAAGCGCGCCCGCGCCGAGATGGGCGTCGTCCCCCAGCACGACAACCTCGACGAAGAGCTGACGGTCCGCGAGAACCTGGCGGTCTTCACGCACCTGTACCGGGTGCCGCGGGCCCGCCGCGCCGAGGCCGTCGACCGCGCGCTGCGCCTGGCCCATCTCGAGGACCGCGCCGACCTCCGCGCCGACAAGCTCTCCGGCGGTATGCGCCGCCGGCTGCTGATCGTGCGCGGCCTGGTGCACCGCCCGCGCCTGGTGCTGCTCGACGAACCCACCGTCGGCCTGGACCCCCAGGTGCGCCAGGAGCTGTGGGGGCTGATCACCGCGCTGCGCGCCGAGGGCGTCACGGTGCTCATGTCCACCCACTACATCGAGGAGGCCGAGCGCCTGGCCGACGTCGTGGCCCTCATGGCCAAGGGCAGGATCGTGGCGCGCGGCGTCCCGGCCGACCTCATCGCCCGCTACGCGGGCTCGACCGTCGAGGAGTTCCCGATCCCGCCCGGGCCCGCCGCCGCGGAGATCGAGGAGCGCATCGCCGCGGCCGGGCTGACCACCCGCCGCACCGGGGCCACGCTGTCGGTGCTGCACGCCGGCGAGATCCCCGACTCCCTGCGCGACTCGCTGGGAGCCGGCAGCGCCCGCGCGGGCAACCTCGAAGACGTGTTCGTCACCTTGACCGGGGAGCGTGTGGAATGAGTGCCGACACCCGATCGGCGGAGCGCCCGGCCGCGGCGCCGGGCCCCGCCGCGAAGGCGCCGCCGGGCAGGTTCGAACTCGCACCGATCGCCGGCGTCCTGGCCCGCGAGTGGGCGCTGTACCGGCGCAGCTGGAAACCCACCACATTCGCGTCGGTGGTCGAGCCGGTCATCATGCTGCTCGCCTTCGGTGTCGGACTGGGCTCGCTGGTGGGCGCGATCGGCGGCTACGAATACATCCACTTCCTGGGCACCGGGATCGTGGCCACCTCGGTGCTGTTCACCTCGATGTTCCCGGGGCTCATCGACACCTACGTGCGCCGGGTCTTCCAGCACACCTACGACGGCATGCTGGCCGCGCCCGTGGACGTGCGCGAACTCGTCACCGGCGAGGCGAGCTGGATCGCCTGCAAGGCCGGCGTCTACGGGTGCGCGCCGCTGGTGGTGGCGATCGGGTTCGGGCTGCCGGCGTCCTGGGCGATGCTGCTGGTGCCGGTCATCGCGTTCACCACCGGGTTCGGGTTCGCGCTCACCGGTATCTGGATGTCGGCGGCGGTGCCCTCGATCAAGACGATGGACTACATCATCTCCGGGGTCATCACTCCGCTGTTCCTCATCGCCGGAACGTTCTTCCCGATCGACACGCTGCCCGCCTGGGCGCAGGTCGTCGCGAAGATCAATCCGCTCTACCACTGCGTGGAGCTGGTGCGCGGCACCGCGTTCGGCCTCGACCCCGGCACCGCCGCCGGCCACTTCGCCGCACTTATCGCCTTCGTCGCGGTCGTGTGGTGCCTGGCGGTGTTCCAGATGCGCCGGAAGCTGATCGACTGAGTGCGGCTGGCCGCAGACCCGCACGGCCGAAGCGCTGCGCCGGCCCCGCGCGGGGCCGCCCGCGCGCGGCCGGGCGCTCCCGCCCGGTCCGCCACCGGCGGCGGGCGACCGCGGGACCGGGCCCAGACGCGCCGCAACCCCCGGCTCGGATGACCGGCGGGGGTTGCGGCGCGAAGCGGAGCCGAGCCTCGGCTACCCGCCGTTGGGCGCCCACCGGGCGATCATGGACACCCGCTCGGCGTCGAAGGTGATCGTCGCCCCGACGGCGCCCCACTGCTCGGGCGCCTCCTCCTCGGCGCTCTCGGCGAACGGCCGCAGGTCCAGGTACATCCCCATGTGGGCGTCCGCGGTGCCGGCCATCGTCTGGTTGAAGACGGGGTCGTCGCCGAGCCGCCCGGTACCGGTCGTGCCCGAGGTCGCCACGGTCACCGAACCCTCGGTGCTCACACCGGGGGGCGAGGTGTAGGAGCCCGCGTACATCCGCGCGATGGCGTCCTCCACGGCGGCGGAATCGGCGCCGTCGGCGCGGTACTGCAGGGACGGGGCGCTGGTCGACCCGCCGAAGAACTGGTCGAGGGAGCCGCCGAGATCGGTGACGCCCAGGGCGGTGCGCTCGCCCAGCAGGCTGGTGAGCCCGTCGGGCATGGTCAGGCCGAGGTCGGCCATCAGCCCGTCGAGGTCGGCGAACTGATCGGGGTTGTCCTCGTAGGCCTGCCCGACCATGTCGGCGATGCCGGCGCCGCTGAACCCGAAGACGGTGTCGTCGGGCAGGTCGCCCATCAGGTGGAGGCCGGGCTCGGGCAGCTCGTAGTCGGCGGTGGAGACGCCGTCGACGCTCACGTCGAAGGTGTCGCCCCGCAGCTCGACGAACTCCGGCTCGATCCGCAGGCCCATCGCCAGGCGGCCCGTGACGTCCTCGTACTGCTCCAGTGCGGCCAGCGGGTCCGGCTGCTGGATTCCGCCGTACTGGTCGAGGCCACCGCCGTAGGGGTCGGACTCGGCGCTCTGGGCGGCGAGGGAGACCATCCGGCCCAGGTCCATCCAGGCCGAGGCGAGGTTGCCGCTGCCGAGCGACTCCATGTCCTGGACGTAGGTGTCGTTGTCCTCCATGGTCCCGCTGGAGTCGACCTGGGCTTCAAGGTCGCTCAGGGCCGCGGAGTTGGGGGTGAGGATGGCGAAGTCGTCGCGCACGTCGAAGACCGTCTCGCCCGGGTCTTCCGACTGGCTCTGCAGGTCCGCCAGGGCCTGCCGGGCGGCGTCCTCGTCCTCGGCCTCGATGGCGAGCGCCACGGCGGCCCCCGAGTCGTCGACGGCGGCATCCTCGTTGTCGGGCTGCCACATCGCGACGCCGAAGTTGCGGCCCAGCCAGGGTTCGAAGTCCTCTTCGTAGGTCATGCCCTCGACGCCGGAGCTTTCGAGGAGCGATTCCACGATCTCCTTCGCCGGGTCGGCCTCGGGATCGATCTCGCTGCGCATGGACTCGGGGAGCCGGTCGACGAACTGGGCGTAAGCGGCCAGCTGGCCGCCGTCGGGCTGCAGGTCCAGTTCGGCGAAGACGATCGAGGAGGCGGGCAGCACCGACTCGGGCTGGGATCCCACGAAGACGTTCTGGGCCACGGTGTTCGCCGCCCACACGGTGCCGGCCATCAGCACCACACCCAGTCCCGCTGCCACGGGGACCATCCACATGCGGCCCGAACGCCGCGGCGCACCCGGCGCCGGCATGTAACCCGCCCCGGCCGGGGGCGGTGGGGGCGGGCCGCCGCCGGGCGGGCCCGGGGCTCCCCATGACGGCTGATTGGGGGGATCAGGGTAGGACATCGAACCTCCGCAGCAACGTACTTGTCCGGCTACGAAGGTACCAATGCGCAATCGGCCGATTGCCGCCGATTCGTGAGGTCACCGGCTCATTCGGGGCCCGCGGCCGAGGAGAAGTCGACGCCGCTGAACGCGGCGAGCTTGGTCAGCCGGTGCTCGCTGCGCACCTGCCGGACGGTGCCGGTGCGGCCCCGCATGACCAGCGAGTCCGTGATCGCGCCACCGGGTTCGTAGCGCACCCCGCCCACGAGCTCGCCGTCGGTGATGCCGGTGGCCGCGAAGAACACGTCCTCGGAGGAGACCAGATCGTCGGTGGTGAGCACCCGGTCCGGATCGTGCCCGGCATCGCGCGCCTTGCGGCGCTCGTCGTCGTCGCTTGGCCACAACCGGCCTTGGATGACCCCGCCCAGGCACTTCATGGCGCAGGCCGCGATGATCCCCTCGGGCGTGCCGCCGATCCCCAGCAGCAGGTCGACCCCGGTGCCCGGGCGCGCCGCCATGATGGCGCCGGCCACGTCGCCGTCGGTGATGAACTTGATCCGCGCGCCGGCCTCCCGCACCTCGCGCACGATGTGCTCATGGCGCGGGCGGTCGAGGATCACCACCGTGACGTCCTGGGGCGTGGCCCCCTTGGCGCGCGCCACGGCCCGCACGTTCTCGGCGATGGGGGCGGTGATGTCGACGGCGGCCGCCGCCTCGGGTCCGGCGGCGAGCTTCTCCATGTAGAAGACGGCGGAGGGGTCGAACATCGAATGGCGGGGCGCCACCGCCAGCACCGAGATGGCGTTGGGCATGCCCATCGCGGTGAGCCGGGTGCCGTCGATGGGGTCGACGGCGACGTCGCAGTCGGGCCCGGCCCCGTCGCCGACGGACTCGCCGTTGTAGAGCATGGGGGCGTTGTCCTTCTCGCCCTCCCCGATCACCACGGTGCCGTGCATCGACACCGTGCTGATCATGTGCCGCATTCCCCGCACCGCGACGCCGTCGGCGCCGTTCTTGTCGCCCCGGCCGACCCAGCGGGCCGCGGCCAAAGCGGCGGACTCGGTGACCCGGACCAGTTCCAGCGCCAGGTTCCGGTCGGGCGCATCCGAGGACTCCGGCGGTGCGGTGGGAATGCTCATGGGTCGACCCTTCCAAGACGGCTGCGCGCCACCGGGACGCGGTCGGTCGTTTTGGGACAAGCGTAATCACCTGACGTAATGTCGACCTAGGCGGGCCGACGGCACGCCGCCACGGAAAGGACGGTAGGCCGACGTTGACTGTGGACAAAGCGCAGAAACCCGTCCGGATCTCCCACCGCGGAGCGGCCACGCGCAGCGCCCTGCTCAGCGCCGCCGCGCACGTGTTCCGGACGGTGGGCTTCGCCCGGGCGGGGGTCAGCGAGGTCGTCGAGTACGCCGGAGCCAGCGTCGGCAGCCTCTACCACCACTTCACCGGCAAGGCCGACCTGTACATGGCGCTGTACGAGGAGTACCAGCAGCGCCAGCAGGAGCGCACCCACCAGGCGGTCTCCCGCGCCCGCGCGCAGGGCGAGACCGACCCGACGCGGCTGATGTACATCGCGGCGCGCGCCTACCTGGACGGCTCGATCGAGGAGCGCGACACCACCCTGCTGTTCTTCTCCGGAGACGGCCCGCCCGGGTTCGAGTCGCAGTTGCGCGAGCGGCTGCGCGAGTGGACCGACCGCAACGTGGCGCTGTTCCGCAAGGCCGACGAGCCGGTGGACGAGGCCCTGCTCATGGTCGTCAGCGGGGCGATGCTGGTCGCGGTCACCGAGGTGGTGCGCCGCAGCGACGCCGACGCCCGGCGCCTGGCCGATGACATCACCTCCCTGCTGTCGCGGCTGGAGCCGCGGGAGAGGCGGGAGCGGGCGGGCTGAGCCGCGATCGCCCTCCCGGGCACAGCCGCGGGGCGGCCGATCGCAGGCCGCGGAATCCGCGGGCAGGCGTGCACAGCCGAATCGCCGTTCCAGCCAAGCCGGAATACGATCGCGGGGTTGCGCGACGTGCCGCGGATCCGGCGCCGGACGCGGCGGCCGTCCGATCCCGCGCATCGGGCATTCACCGAATCCACCCGCTCTGAACTGGTATGATGCGGTCGCTGTCGATTCTTGGAGAAATCGGGAAACGGGGACCGGGCAGCCGAACCGGCGCATCCGCCGATACTCCCGCCGTATTCTCCGCGGTTTCCGCCGCCGTTTAGGCGCTCTTGAGATCGGGCGGGGTATGCCGGTGTTCCCAGCCATTCGATAAAGGTCGTACACAGCACAGGGAGTCGGCAGCAGATGCTTGAGGAGATCATCGACCGCATCAAGGGCATGTTCCAGGGCGCCGCGGAATCGGCGGCCGAGGGCGCCGCCACCGCCGCGCAGGACGCCGGCGGTGCCGTCACCGGGGCGGCCGGAGAGTTCACCGGAGCGGCCGAGGGCGCCGCCGCAGATGCGGGCGCGGCGGCCGAGCAGGCGGGAGGTGCGGCCGGGGACGCGGCCTCCGAGACCTCCGAGGGCCTCCAGCAGGCGCAGGAGACCGCGACCGGGGTAGGCGACCAGGCCGGCGGCCTCCAGGACACCGCCCAGGAATCGGCGCAGGGCATCCAGCAGAACACGCAGGAGGCGGCCGCCGAGCAGTTCCCGCAGGAGCGCTGACCCCGCCCCGCCGGCACCCGGCGAACCCGCGCCCGGTCACCGGCTGCCGCCGCGGCTACGTCTTGTTTAGGGACCGGTCACCACAGAGGTTGCGGCAATGGGGCTGTGCTGCGCGAATCCCACCCGTCACCCGCCGCCGCCCCTAACGGAGGCGCTGACGCGCCGCGAGTTCATCGTGCCCGTCACCCGCCGCCGCCCCTAACGGAGGCGCTGCGCACCACGAGCCCATCGTGCCCGTCACCCGCCACCGCCCCTAACGGAGGCGCTGCGCGCCACGTACTTGTTCTGCGCCGGCTTGCCGCCGAGCGCACGGTGCACCTTTGCGCCGGAGTCCCGCCACCGGTGGTGCGGCTCTATCCGACAGGTACCGCGTGCGCTCGGCGGCAAGGAAACAAGTGACGCGAAGCGTCTCCGTTGGGGTGGTGGCGGGCTGACGGGCGGGCACGTGACGCGAAGCGTCTCCGATGGGGCGGTGGCGGGCTGACGGGCGGGCGGGCCGCGCTACGCGAGGCGCACCCATTGCCGCAGCCCCGATGGTGGCCGCCCCAGGGGGTGCCCGGTGGGTCCCTGGAAAGCGGCGCCCCCGCCGTTCTCACCGGCTCGGCAGGTGAGGCGCGATGCCGCCGACGCGACGCCCCCTCGCCGGCGGTTCCGCGAGCGCATCGGGCGACGAAGCCTAACCCGCGGCCTCCGCGCGCAGGTCGCGGCGCAGTTCCTTGGGAAGCGAGAACGTGAGGCTCTCCTGCGCGGTCTCGACCTCGTGGACGTCCTCGTAGCCCGAGCGCGCCAACCGGTCCAGCAGTTCCTGGACGAGCAGGTCGGGTACTGAGGCGCCGCTGGTGACGCCCACGGTCTCGACGCCCTCCAGCCACGACTCCTCCATCAGGGAGGCGTTGTCGATGAGGTGGGCGCCGGTGGCCCCGGCCTCCAGCGCGACCTCGACCAGCCGCACCGAGTTGGAGGAGTTGTCCGACCCCACCACGATCACCAGATCGCACTCGGCGGCCATCTCCTTCACGGCGTCCTGCCGGTTGGAGGTGGCGTAGCAGATGTCGTCGCTGGGCGGGTCGAGCAGGTTGGGGAACCGCGAGCGCAGTGCCTCGACGGTGGCGTTGGTCTCGTCCACCGAGAGCGTGGTCTGCGACAGCCACGAGACGTTGTCGGGGTTGCGCACCTCGACCTTGTCGACCTCGTCGGGGCCGTCGACGATCTGAATGTGCTCGGGCGCCTCGCCGCTGGTGCCCTCGACCTCCTCGTGGCCCGTGTGGCCGATGAGGATGATGTCGCGGTCCTCGGAGGCGAAGCGCTTGGCCTCCTTGTGCACCTTGGTCACCAGCGGGCAGGTGGCGTCGATGGTCTTCAGCTGCCGCCGCTCGGCCTCCTCGTGCACCTTCGGCGCGACCCCGTGGGCGGAGAACACCACGATTGCGCCCTCGGGGACCTCGGAGGTCTCCTCGACGAAGACGGCGCCGCGCTTCTCCAGCGTGCTGACCACATGGGTGTTGTGCACGATCTGCTTGCGCACGTAAACGGGCGCGCCGTACTGCTCCAGGGCCTTTTCGACCGTGACGACGGCGCGGTCCACGCCGGCGCAGTAGCCGCGGGGCTTGGCGAGCAGGACACGGCGGCGGTTCGTCGCAGTCATGCCCCCATCCTAAGGGCCGCTCACCGTGGCGGGTCCGGGGCGGGGCGGTGCCGGACCCGGTGCGGCGGACCGGCGGGGCTCGCGGCCTGCCCCGTTGCCGTCTGCGCAGGTGGGAGGCCGCCGGCGCGGCCGGGGTCGGCGGGTGCGGACACGGCGGCGGCAGGTGACCCCGGGATAACGGTCAGCGCTCGTTTCCGTCGCGACGAGGCGAAACCATTCACATTCGGCGCACTTCCGGCGACGCTTGCTCCTCTATTCTTGATGGACCTGTGAAACCCGAGTCCGCCGCGGCGGCGTCATAACACGCGGGACGGGATAGACGAGAAGTCTGCTACGTGTACCGTCCGAGTCGAGCCCGCGGGGCGGCCGCAGCCCCGCCCTTTGACGAGAGCATCAGGAGCCCCCAGTCTCATGTCGAATCCGTCCATCGCCAGCAAGCTGATGTCCATGGTCAAGGGCATCTTCGGACAGAAGGAAGAGGCCGCCGACTCCAGTGCGCGGTCCGCGACCGCAGAGCAGAGGACCCAGGCGGGTGCGACCGAGAGCACCACCGCCACGGCCAACGCCACCAAGACGGCCGCGCCGGCCGAGGAGAAGGCCCCCGCCGAGGAGCCGGCGTCCGCACCGGCCGCCGACAAGGCCGACACGGCCCCCGCCGAGCAGGCGAGCGACGCGCCCGCCGCCGAGGACAGCGTCAAGGCGGTCGAGGACGACGACGCCGGCGACCGCTCCCACCTGGTCACCCCCGAGGAGCGGGCCGCCGTCGCCGACGAGCTCGCCGCCGCCGAGGCCACCACCCAGGAGTCCGACGACTCCGTCCTGGAGGACGTCCGCCGGCAGGCCGCCCCCTCGGCCGAGGAGCTTCCGGTGCCCGGCTACGACGACCTCTCCCTGCCGTCGATCCGGGCCCGCCTGCGCAAGCTCACCATCGAGCAGGTCCGCGAACTGCGCGCCTACGAGGTCGCCCACGGGGAGCGCCCGGAGTTCGTCAAGATGTACGACAACCGCATCGCCAAACTGCAGAGCGAGGGCCAGTAGGGCAGGCGCCACGCGCCGCGGAAGGCGGCGGCGCGGCCCGGCGCGGCGCACTCCCAGCGCCTCGCGCCCACAACCGCATGCTCGGCCGACCGGGACCGCTCGCGGCCCCTGCTCTCCGGCTGCCCGCCGACCGGTCCGGACCCGGCACCGAGGCGGTGGGAGTTCAGGCCGCCGGGGGAGAGCGGTGCGGCTGCCCGTCCGGCAGCCGTGATCAGCCCCGGAGGTCCTCCACCCGCGCGCCGGCCCCGTCGACGGGGAGGGCGTCCCGCAGCGGACCGCCGCCCGCGCCGTAGCGGCCGCCGGCGGCCCCGGCGAGCACCTGCTGGAGCTCCGCGGCCAAAGCCGGCTCCTCCTCCATGCGTCTGCGCAGCCGCTCGCGCCACAGCGCCTCCGCCCCGGCGCGCACCGCAGGCCTGTCGGTATCGGACGCCGCCGCGATGTCGACGCGGGAGCGCTCCAGCTCCTCGGCCGCCCGCTCCGGTCCGCCGTTCGCGCCCCGGCCCAGCAGCCCGGCCAGCCGGTCGCGCAGCGCGGCCCAGCCGTCGGCGGTCATGGCCTGCACCACGGCGGTGGCGGCCGAGGCGGCCAGGGCGGCGATCTGCTCGTGCACAGCGGCTCCAAGACTGAGGCGGCTACAGCAAGCACACTAGACAAGCCCGCGCAAGGCCGGAAAGCCCGTGCGGCACGGGCAACGCGTATCGGCGGCGTGCCGGTCGGCGTCGCGCCCGCGCACCCGCAGGGCCGGAGGTGCAAACCCTCCCGGGCTGGCCGCACTCGGCCATGCGCGCGGCCGGAAAGCCGCGCCGGCCCGGGGGTCCGGCGCCCCGGGCATGGCGGCACCGCGCAACGGCTGAGAGAGTGGCGGCATCGGATTGCGGAAGGGGGCTGAGTGGGTCGCGCACTGGTATTGGGCGGCGGAGGCATCACCGGAATCGCCTGGGAACTGGGAGTCCTCGCCGGACTCCATGAGGCCGGGATCGACCTCGGCGGCGCCGACACCGTCATCGGAACCTCCGCGGGATCGGTGGTCGGCGCGCAGATCTCCTCGGGCGCGCCGATCGAGGACCTCTACGAGCGCCAGCTCCGCCCGCCCGAGGCGGAGCGCGCGGCGCGCGTGCACGCCGGCGTCCTCGCCCGCTGGGCGTGGGCGTTCGTGCGCGAGCGCGACCCGCGCCGGGCGCGCGCCCGCATCGGCCGGATGGCCCACGCACGCTCGGGGAGTTCGCTGACCGAGCGGCGGCGCGTCATCGCCTCCCGCCTGCCCGCCGCCGAGTGGCCCGGCACCGACCTGCGGATCACCGCGGTCGACGCGCGTACGGGCGAGCGCGCGGTGTTCGACCGCGCGTCGGGAGTGGCACTGCTCGACGCGGTCACGGCGAGTTGCGCGGTGCCGGGCGTGTGGCCGCCCGCGCTGATCGGCGGCCGCCCCTACATCGACGGCGGCGTCCACTCCCTGTGCAACGCCGACCTGGCCGCCGGCAGCGACCGCGTCGTGGTGCTCGCCCCGATCCCCCGCGGCGGAGGGCCGCTCCCCGGTCCCGCCGACGACCTCGCCGCCCTGGAGGCCTCGGGGGCGCGCACCGCCCTGGTCGCCCCCGGCGCCGACGCCGTCGCGGCCATCGGACCCAACGTCCTCGACCCCGCCGCCCGCGCCCCATCGGCCCTGGCCGGCCGCCGCCAGGCCCCGGAGGTCGCCGAGCGGATAGCGCAGGTGTGGGACGGGGCGTGAGGCTCCGGCACAAGCGGCCGGCGCATCCGCGCGGGCTCGCGCCGTCGATCGGTCGGCTAGCGGGCTAGAGCAGGACCATCACCGCGAAGGCCAGGACGGCGACGCCGACGCCGCCGAGGACCGACGCCGTCACAGAACCGCCGGTCGATCGCCCTCCGGTCCGGCCCGCGGCCATCAGGATGCTCAGCGCCGCGACCACCAGAACCGCGGAGAACCGGCCGAGCGGGATGAACAGGAAGAACACGTCCCAGGCCAAGGACAGCACCGACAGCAGCGACAGCGCGGCCGACACCATGCCCGCCGCGGTCAGCCAGCGCGGAAGGACGCCCCTGCGGTGGGCCGACAGGCATGCCGGGCCGAGCAGGACGGCGAGCCACACCACGTGCCCGCTGCCGCCGGTAAGGAAGTTCAGCTGCCGCAGCGCGCCGACGAGCGCGGGGCTGGAGTCCACCAGCTCGTCCGCCAAGCCGCTCATGATCAGCGATGAGACGGTCCAGAACGCGGCCGCGAGCACACCGCCGGCCACGGCGGCGTCGGCGGCGCCGCTGGGCCGCTCCTCCCACCGGCGGACCAGCGCCGCCAGGGACATCGCGAACAGCACCAGCAGCACGGCCGAGGCCACGTTCGCGGCGCTCTGCAGCTTCAGCACGCCGGCGTTGTCGAGGACGAACCGCTGGGTGACGGCGCCCGGCTCGGTCGGCCGCGGCGGTCCGGCGCCCAGCATTCCCGGGACGGTGATGGCCGCCAGGGTCGCCGCGGCGAACGCGGCGCCGGTCAGCGCGGTGAGGTCGCGTCCGGTGCCGTGCGCCGCCACCGTTCGTGCGTCGCCCATGCTCTGCCTCCTGGGTGGGATGCGTCTGTGCGTGCATCCTCCGCCGCCGGCCGCGCCGGCGTCGTCGGGCGGCGGGAGCAGGCCCCTTACGCAGGCGGGCGCAGGCGGGCGGACGCCCCCGTGCGCAGACGGCCTGCGCGGACGGAGTCCGCGCAGGCCGGCGGACCGCCGGTGTTCCGGGCCGAGGCGGCCTCCGCGGCGTGCGGGAACGGTTCTGTCGGCGGCCTGATCTAGGCTCGCAGCCATGGGTATGGAGAGCTCGGCCGAGTCCCCGCAGCCCGTCCGCGTCGTGATGCAGGCGGTCGGCGGGTGGATCGGGCGGCTGGGCAAGATCTGGGTCGAGGGCCAGGTCGCCGAGATGAGCAGGCGTGGCGGCACCGTGTTCATGACCCTGCGCGACCCCGTGGCCAACGTGTCGGCGCGTGTGGTCTGCCCCGTGCGGGTACTGGAGGCGGTCGCCCCGGTGCCCGAGGCCGGCGCCCGACTCGTGGTGCACGCCAAGCCCGACTTCTACGTCGCGCGCGGCACGTTCTCGCTGCTCGCACTGGAGATCCGGCACATCGGCCTGGGCGAGCTGCTGGCGCGGCTGGAGCGGCTGCGGGCCACCCTCGCCGCCGAGGGCCTGTTCGCCGACAACCGCAAGCGCCCCCTGCCGTTCCTGCCCGGCACAGTCGGGCTGATCTGCGGGCGCCAGTCGGCCGCCGAGCGCGACGTGCTGGAGAACGGCCGCCGCAGGTGGCCCGCTGTGCGCTTCGAGGTGCGCGAGGTCGCCGTCCAGGGCGACCGCGCGGTCGGCGAGGTCCTCAACGCCCTCAAGGAGCTCGACGCCCACCCCGAGGTCGACGTCATCATCATCGCGCGCGGCGGCGGGTCGCTGGAGGACCTGCTGCCCTTCTCCGACGAAGCCCTCGTGCGCGCCGTCTCCGCCACGCGCACCCCCGTTGTCAGCGCCATCGGCCACGAGCAGGACAGCCCGCTGCTCGACCTGGTCGCCGACGTCCGCGCCTCCACACCCACCGACGCCGCCAAGAAGACCGTTCCCGACGTCGGCGAGCAGCTCCAGCTCATCCGGCAGCTGCGCGACCGCGGCAGGCGGGTGCTGACCGGCGGCATCGAGCGCGAACGCTCCTGGCTGGCCGGCATGCGCTCGCGGCCGGTGCTGGCCAGTCCGCTGCGCGAAATGGACCGGCTCACCGAGCAGGTCACCGGGCTGCGCGACCGCGCCCGGCGGTGCATGAGAGCGGTCCTGGACCGCGCCGGCGACGACCTCGCCCACACCCGCGCCCGGCTGCACGCGCTCTCGCCCGCAACCACCCTGGCGCGCGGCTACGCCATCGTGCAGCGGCCCGACGGGGCCGTGGTGCGCTCGGCCGGCGACGTCGAGCGCGGCGACCCGCTGCGGGTGCGCTTGGCCGAGGACAGCATCACCGTGACCGTCGACGGCGCCGATCCCGGCGACGCCGACCCCGACACCGGCGGGTGAGCCGTCCGGCGCGCCCAGCGCCGCGACCGACCACGACCGCCACCGACCACCGGACCACCGGCGACGAGCAGGAGGGCAGCGCAGTGGCCGCCAAGAACAGCACAGGCAACGGCAGCGCGAAGAACGGCGGTGCGCAGGAGACCGGGGAGGCTCCCGGCAACGGCGCGGCTGCCGAGGGCGCCGAGCCCGAGATGAGCTACGAGGAGGCACGCGACGAACTCGACTCCGTCGTCCGCAGGCTTGAGGCGGGCGGGCTGACGCTGAAGGAGTCGCTGGCGCTGTGGGAGCGCGGCGAGCGCCTCGCCGCCACCTGCGAGCAGTGGCTCGAGGGCGCCCGCGCCAAGCTCGCCGTGGCGATGGAGGAGCGCAGCGACAACGGCGGCTCCGACGAGGAGGCCCCCTTCTGATCCGCAACCGTCAGGCGGTGGCCCCTCGGCAGCACCGCGGCCGTGCGCAGGCAGGGCTCCGGCGCGGCGGAGGGCCGCCTACGCGCCGGGCGGGGTGCGGGGGCGGCGCCCGTTGAGTTCGTCGCTGAAGGCGCGGATGTTGCCGGGCAGGCCGCGAAAGACGGTGATCACCAGGACCAGGGCCGTTCCCAGGAACAGCGACGGTGCGGCGTCGGCCAGGCGGGTGGCCATGCCGATGGCCACCGCCCGCGCGAACCCGGTCTCGCCCAGCGTCAGCGCCGCCTCGGCGCCGAGCGCGGCGAGGAAGTAGGCCAGCGGCGGGCTCACGGTCAGCGACAGCAGGTCGGTGGGGCGCACGAGCAGCGCCGCCACCACGCACGCCCCGGCGAACCCCGCTCCGCTGACGCCCGGCGCCCCGGCCACGTCGCCGATGAGCGTCGAGACCAGGCTGAAGGCGCAGATCAGCAGAACGCCCCCGCGCCCGGTGAGGCGCACGCCGCCGACCGCGGCTCCGCCCGCGGGCGGCGGGGGATCGGTGCGGGGCACGGCGCCCTGCGGCCGCCGCTGTGGCGAAGGCGGCGCGTCGTCCACGCGCTCCGGCTTGCGCGTCACCATTCCGGCACGCTCCTTCGTATGACCCACGGTGATCAGTATGTCACTCGATGCGAGATTTCGGGCTCCTCCGTCCGGACCGTGTCCCCGTGCCGGTGCTCGCCGGCGCCGTCGGAGGCGGCGGCCGAGCCGTCGTCCTCGCCGGCGGCGCCGAAGGCCCGACCGTAGATGGAGACCCGGGGATCCGCGGCGCCGGTTCCGTCCTCGCCCTCAGCGCCCCGCTCGGCGTCCTCGCCCGTCAGCTCGGCCGCCGCCAGCGGCCGCGCCTGGTCCTCGACGCCGCCGGGGCGCCCCAGGTCGCCGTCGACCAGCCCCAGTTCCTCGAACCTGCGCGCGGTCACCAGCACGCGGCTCTCCAGCGACCCGACCGTCTGGTTGTAGGCGGCCACCGTCCGCGACAGCGCCTTGCCCAGACCCTCCACATGCCCGCCCAGTGTCGACAGCCGGGCGTGCAGCTGCTTGCCCAGGTCGAAGACGGCGCGCGCGTTCTCGCTGAGGGCCTCCTGCTGCCAGGCGTACTGCGCGGTGCGCAGCAGCGAGATCAGCGTCGTCGGCGTCGCGATGTGCACCCGGCGGCCCATCGCGTACTCCAGCAGCTGCGGGTCGTGCTCCAGCGCCGGCGCCAGGAACGCCTCGCCCGGCACGAACAGCACGACGAACTCCGGCGCCGGGGTGAACGCCGACCAGTAGGACTTGGCCGAGAGCTGGTCGACGTGTGCGCGCAGGTGCTTGCTGTGCGCGCGCAGGCGCTCGGCGCGCGTGTCGCCGTCATCGGTCTCGACCGCCTCCAGGTAGGCGGCCAGCGACACCTTGGAGTCCACGACGATGTTCTTCCCGCCCGCCAGCCGCACCACCATGTCCGGCCGCAACCGGCCGCTGTCGGTGCTCGCGCCGGCCTGCTCCTCGAAGTCGCAGTAGGAACTCATGCCCGCCAGCTCGGCCACCCGGCGCAGCTGGAGCTCGCCCCACCGGCCGCGCGCCTCGGGCCGCCGCAGCGCGCTCACCAGCGCCTGGGTCTGGTCGCGCAGCCGTTCCGAGCCCTGCCGCACCTGGTCGACCTGCTGGGCGAGCTCGGCGTGGGCGGTCCTGCGGCCGGCGTCGACCTCGCGCAGCTGGTTCTCCACGCGCGTGAGCGTGTCCTTCAGCGGCTCCACGAGCTGCTCGACGGCCGCGCGGCGCTGCTCCATGTCCTTGCCCGCCTCGGCGCCGACGGCGCGCAGCCGCCCTTCCGCCATCTCCATGAAGCGCCGGTTGGTCGCGTCCAGCGCCTCGGCCGAAAGCGACCGGAACCGCTCGCCCAGGCGCTCCTCGATGTAGGCGGCGCGTTCGTCGGCGGAGCGGGCGTGCGCACGGGCCTCGGCGACCCGGCCGCGCGCCAGCATCCACCCCAGCGCGACACCGATCGCCAGACCCACCAGTAGCACCAGGATTACGTCAAGGCCGTCCATAGCCGCCCATGGTCTCAACCCGCGCACCCGGCGCACCTTCCGCCACGCGCGGGTAAGCAACCGAGCGAGCCGGGAACGCGGTGCTCGCGGCGCGCCGTCCCGCGACCCCTCCGGGTGCGGGCCGCGCGGGGCGGCGTTCCCACCTGCGACGACGTCCCGACACCGATCCCCGCCGGGTCAACGGCGGGTCAACGCGACCCCAGGAGCGACATGACCCCAGCACAACCCGCCGATCAGGCCTCCGAGGCCCGCCGCGAGCGCCGGGTGGAGGCCGCGCTCGCCCGGCTCGACCTCCCCGGCCGGATCCGCCTGCTCTCCGGCGCCGGCATGTGGGCCATCGCCGCCAACCCCGGTATCGGCCTGGACCGCCTGGTGATGTCGGACGGCCCTGTGGGTGTCCGCGGGGAGTCCTGGACACCCGAGGACCCCTCGATCCAGCTGCCCAGCCCCACCGCCCTGGCCGCCACGTGGGACCCCGGACTGGTGCGCACCGCCGGCCGGCTGCTCGCCCAGGAGGCCCGGCGCAAAGGGGTGCACGTCCTGCTCGCCCCGACCGTCAACATCCACCGCACGCCGCGGGGCGGGCGCCACTTCGAGTGCTACTCCGAGGACCCCTGGCTGACCGGCGTCATCGGCACGGCCTTCGTCGGCGGCGTCCAGGACGGCGGCGTGGCGACCACGGTCAAGCACTTCGTCGCCAACGACTCCGAGACCGAGCGCTTCACCGTCGACGTCCGCGCCGACGAGCGCGCGCTGCGCGAGATCTACCTCGCGCCTTTCGAGGCCATCGTCGCGGGGGCGCGGCCGTGGGGGGTGATGGCGGCCTACAACAGCGTCAACGGCACCACCATGACCGAGCACCCGCTCATCCGCGACGTACTTCGCGGAGAATGGGGCTTCGACGGCTTCGTCGTCTCCGACTGGACGGCCGCCCGCGACACCGTCGGCTGCGCGCTGGCCGGCATGGACGTGGCGATGCCCGGCCCGGCCACCGTCTACGGCGACGACCTGCTGGCCGCCGTCCGGGACGGGCGGGTGCCCGAAGCGGCGGTGGAGGCTATGGCGCGCCGCGTGCTGCGGCTGGCCGCCCGCGTGGGCGCGCTGGAGGGGGCCGAGCCCGCGGTCCCCGACGCCGAGCTGCCGCCGCACCTCGACGGGCGCGCCGTGGCCCGCCGGGTGGCGGCACGCTCCTTCACCCTGTTGCGCAACGACCGCGGGGTGCTGCCGATCGACCCGGCCGGCGTGCGCAGCGTCGCGGTGATCGGCATGGCGGCCGAACACGCCCGCACCAGCGGCGGCGGATCGGCGACCGTCTTCGCCGAGCACACCGTGAGCCCGCTGGAGGGGCTGCGCGCCGCCCTGCCGGAGAGCGTGCGGCTGGACTACGCCGTCGGCGCCGATCCGCGCACCGGCCCGCCGCCCCTGCCCGGCCCGCTCACCGCCGCCTTCCGTGCCGGAGACGGCACCCTGCTGGCCACCGAGCCCCTGGCCGACGGCACCGCCCGCTGGGTGGGCGAGCTGCCGGCCGGAGTCGCCGCGGAGGCGCTGTCCACGGTGGAGATCGCGGGCACCTTCACCCCCGAGAACACCGGAACCCACGTCTTCGGCGCCAAGGGTGTCGGCGGCTTCCGGCTGACCGTGGACGGCCGGGTCGGCATCGACGGCGCCAACGAGGCCGGCGGCGGCGACCCCGCCGGGGCGTTCCTCGACCCGCCGGAGGCCACCGCCGAGTTCGAGCTGATCGCCGGCGAGCCCGTCGAGGTCTCCCTGACCGCCACCGTGCCCGGGGTTGTCGGCGACTTCGCCTTCATCGGCTTCGCGCTGACCCACGCCGAACCGCGCGCCGGCGACGACGAGCTCATCGAGGAGGCGGTGCGCACGGCCGCCGGGGCCGACGTGGCCGTCGTCGTGGCGGCCACCACCGAGGAGGTCGAGTCCGAGGGGTTCGACCGCGCATCGCTCAGCCTGCCGGGGCGCCAGGACGAACTGGTCTCGCGGGTCGCCGCCGCCAACCCGCGCACGGTCGCGGTCGTCAGCGCCGGCTCCCCGGTGGCCATGCCCTGGCGCGGCGAGGTCGCCGCGCTGCTGCTCACCTGGTTCGGCGGCCAGGAGCTGGGCGCGGCCCTGGCCGACGTCCTCCTCGGCGCCGAGGAGCCCGGCGGGCGGCTGCCGACGACCTGGCCCGCCGAGGAGGCCGACGTCCCCGTGCTCGGCGTGGAGCCCGACGGCGGGGTGCTGGAGTACTCCGAAGGCGTCTTGGTGGGTTACCGCGCCTGGCAGCGCGCCGCGAAGGAGCCGGCGTTCTGGTTCGGCCACGGGCTGGGCTACACGTCGTGGTCCTACGACCGCGCCGACGCCGCGGTGCGCGGGGACGGCGGCGCCACCGTCACCGTGGGGCTGCGCAACACCGGCGCCCGCCGCGGGCGCGAGGTCGTCCAGGTGTACCTGGCACCGCGTGAGCAGGCGGCCGGGGTCCCCGAGCGCCCGCGGGCGTGGCTGGCCGGGTTCGCCGCCCTCGCCGCGGACGCGGGGGAGTCCGCGGAGGCGGTGGTCGAGGTCGGGATCCGGGCGGCCCAGGTGTGGGACGGCGCGGCCGGCGGCTGGCGCACGGTCCCCGGGGACTACGACGTGCTGGTGGCCGCTCCGCGGCCGACATCCGGCTGTCGGCGGCCGTGCGGATCACCTGAGGGCCGCCCCGTGAACCGGGAGTCCGAGCGCCTCAGCCGGGTCCGGGCAGGGAGCCGTACCAGGCGCGGGCGGTGTCCCAGACGCGCTCGGGCACCGGCTCGGGCGCGAACAGCCACATGCGCTGCGCGGGGTCGGGCGCGCGGCCCGCGATCACCGCGCGCAGCGGGTAGGGCGGGTCGCCGCAGAGGTGGTACCAGCAATAGCCGAACGGCTCCAGCAGCGCCATCAGCCGCTCCTCGACCCCGTGGTCGGGACGCACCTCGCAGAAGACCCAGGGGCGGAAGCGCCGCAGCACCTCCAGGGCGCCGGCGATGACGTCGGGTTCGGTGCCGACTGTGTCGATCTTGACGACGGCCGGCGCCGCCCCGGCGCGCTCGCGCCAATGGGAGAGGGTCTCGACCGCGACGGGGACCCGGCCCAGCAGCGGGCGGGCGTCGGCGGCCAGCGCGTTCGCGGTGTCGGCGACGGGGGAGAGCCGCAGGGCGCCCGTGCCGCTGTGGTTGCTCAGCGCCAGCCGCACGACCTCGACGCCGAGCCCGTTTTCGCGGGCGATGGCCTGGGCGGTGTCGGCGATGCGGGGCGCGGGCTCGAAGGCGTAGACGCGTCTGCGGCTGCGGGCCGCGGCGAGAGCGGCGTAGAGTCCGACGTTGGCGCCGACGTCCAGCACCGCGCCGGGCCGGGCGTATTCCAGCGCGGCCAGGAAGCAGGCCAGCGTCTCGGGCTCGTAGCCGGCCAGGCCGCTGTGCTGCAGCCGCAGCGGCACCAAGTAGTCCCCGGGGGCGGTGACCCGCAGCGATGCGGGGACGGCGGGGCCCCAGCCGGCGCGGCGGGGCAGCGCGAGATCGAACCTGCGCACCCACGGGGGCACGTGCGCGCGGTCCAGGCCGCCCAGGCGCTGCGGCAGCCGGATCCGGATCTGGCGCGTGGCGTAGCGCACCGCCGGGTAGCGGTGGACGAAGGCGCGCATCTGACCGTGTACCACGGACGGTCCCCCCACTCCTGTGCCTCGGCGCTCCTCCGGCCCGCATGCGGTCCCCTCGGCTGCTGCGCCCCGGCGCGGACGGCGCCGGCCGCCCCCCAGCGGCCGGTCGCAGGCCCCCTCCCGGGTCCTGCGCCCTGGTGGCGCGCAAGCGCGCATACGTGACCGGTCCCACATGAACCTACTCCGAATCCGGCCAGCTCGCAGGGCGTTTCATCCAAAGATGGCGTAGGTGCCGCTGAAAAGTCCGTCTCCGTTCCGGCAGGCGAGTCCGCTCTCCGCGAGCGCCTAGACTCGACCCCCGTGAGTCTGTCTATCGGAATCGTCGGTCTGCCCAACGTCGGCAAGTCCACGCTGTTCAACGCACTGACCAAGAACGAAGCTCTGGCGGCGAACTACCCGTTCGCCACCATCGAGCCCAACGTCGGCGTCGTGGGGGTGCCCGACTCCCGGCTCGGCACCTTGGCCGAGATGTTCTCCTCGGCCAAGGTGATCCCGGCGACCGTCGACTTCGTGGACATCGCCGGAATCGTGCGCGGCGCCTCCGAGGGCGAGGGGCTGGGCAACCAGTTCCTGGCCAACATCCGCGAAAGCGACGCGATCTGCCAGGTCATCCGCGTCTTCGATGATCCCGACGTGACCCATGTCGAAGGCGACATCCAGCCGTCGCGCGACATCGAGACCATCAACACCGAGCTGATCCTGGCCGACCTGCAGACTCTGGACAAGGCGCTGCCGCGGCTGGAGAAGGACGCCAAGCGCAACGCCAAGGACAAGACCGCCCAGGAGGTGCTCGCCGCCGCCCAGGAGGCCCGCCGGGTGCTCGACGAGGGCGTGAGCCTGTCGGTGGGCGCCGCGCCGGCCGGAATCGACGTGTCGCTGCTGCGCGAGCTGAACCTGCTCACGGTGAAGCCGTTCATCTACGTGTTCAACCTCGACAGCGGCGAGCTGGCCGACTCGGCCCTGCGCGCCAAGCTCTCGGAGCTGGTGGCCCCCTCCGAGGCGATCTTCCTCGACGCCAAGATCGAGGCGGAGCTGGCCGAGCTCGACGAGGAGGAGGCGGCCGAGCTGCTGGAGTCGATGGGCCAGACCGAATCCGGACTGGCGCAGCTGGCCCGCGTCGGGTTCGCCACGCTGGGCCTGCAGACCTTCCTCACCGCGGGCCCCAAGGAGGCCCGCGCCTGGACCATCCGCAAGGGCGCCACGGCCCCCGAGGCGGCCGGCGCGATCCACACCGACTTCCAGCGCGGCTTCATCAAGGCCGAGGTCGTCTCCTTCGACGACCTCATCGCCGCCGGCTCCATGCAGGCGGCCCGCTCCGCGGGCCGGGTCCGCATGGAGGGCAAGGAGTACGTGATGGCCGACGGGGACGTGGTGGAGTTCCGGTTCAACGTGTGAGTGATCCGTCGTCGGCAGGTGCTGGCACGGCTCAATGCGACCGGCGCCGCGCCCGTCCCGTTCGCCGGGAGTTGGCAGGCGGTTGTTGGCTCGTGACGCCGGGGAACGAGGAGGATCCGAGCCGATCCGGCCCTCGTGATCGGACTTCTCCCCGCGGGTGGCGCGGCGTCTTGCCTCGCCGTCCGCGGGCGGACATGCGGACGCCCCGCCCGAGGGCAGGGCATCCGAAGGCGCGAAGGCTCGGCTCAGGCGGCCGCCTCCGGGATGTCGGTCGTGACGCCGAGCTCGCGCGACGCCTCGATGTCCGCTGTGAGCGCCTGCACACGCGTCTCGGCGAGGCCGAGCGAGTCGGAGCCGAGCAACTGGTGCAGCGGCGCGTTGCCCGACGTGGCGACCGTGATGATGGCGGTCGCGGCCTTCGCCGGGTCGCCGAGCTGCGTGCCGGGCATCTCCAGGTGCTGCTGCACCATCTCGTGGACCGCGGGGTATGCGTTGTTCGTCGTCGAGGACAGGCCCAGGGAGACCGGGCGAAGGAAGTCCGTGCGCATGTAGCCGGGCTCGATGAGGTTCACCTTGATGCCGAAGTCCGCCACCTCGCCGGCGAGCGATTCGGTGAGTCCCTCGAGGGCGAACTTGCCCGCGGCGTACAGGCCCCAGCCCGGGAACGGGAGCAGGCCGACGATGGAGGAGATGTTGATGATGTGGCCGCTGCGCGCTTCGCGGAAGATCGGCAGCACCGCGCGCAGCACGTTCCAGACGCCGAAGATCTGGACGTCGAACATCGCACGGGCCTCGGCGTCCGAGACCTCCTCGACGGCGGCCAGGTGGCCGTAGCCGGCGTTGTTCACGACCACGTCGAGACCGCCGAAGCGCTCGACGGTCTGGGCGATCGCGCCCGACACGCCGCCCTGGTCGGTCAGGTCGACCTCCAAAGCGAGAAGCCGCGTCGTGTCGGCGTCGCCGAGCGACTCGATGAGGCGCTCGGTCGAGCGGGTGGTGGCGGTGACATTCGCGCCGCTCGCCAGGAGCTGCGCCACGAGTTCGAGTCCGAGGCCGCGGGACGCGCCGGTCACGAACCAGGTCGCGGGACGATCAGTGGGGTAAGGCATCCGAGTTCTCCTCCGTATCGGGACCGGCCGTGCGCCGACCTGAGTCCAGATTGCCGCTCCGGAGGAGGTCGTGGAGGGCCATAAAAGGCCCTTCCCTGCCTAGGACTGAGCGTCCTACGCGGGCTGCGGCGGCGCGGTCGCCGTCCAACTCGCGAGGAGCGCGAGCGCCTCCTGCGACGGCGTGCCCTGCTCGGCCGTGTAGAGAAACAGCGTCTGGTCGGAGTCGCCGGTCGTAGTGAGCGTCTCGTAGTGCACGGTGAGCTCTCCGACGAGCGGATGCCGGAGTCGCTTCTCGCCGAACGTCCGCTGGTACACGCCGTGGTCGTCCCACCAGGCTTGGAACTCCGGGCTCCGCTTACAGAGATCGGCGACCAGGGCCCGTGTGGGCTCGTCCCCCGGATCGCGCCCCGACTCGAGGCGCAGTGCCTCGACGCAGTTGCGCGCGTGCTGCTCCCAGTCGACGAACAGCTCGCGCGCGGCACCGTCGAGGAACATCCAGCGCGAGTAGTTGCGCTCACGCGGACGCATGGCCTCGAAGTCGGTGAACAGCGCCCGCGCGAGCCGGTTGCAGGCGAGGACGTCGGTGCGCCGGCCGAGGATCAACGCCGGATGCGAGTGGAAGGTGTCCAGCAGCAGGCGCAGACCGGGGCGGATGCGCTGAGCGGCCGTCGGGCGGCGCGACGGCCGACCGGCGGCGCCGATCAGATGCACGAGGTGGAGGCGCCCGGCGTCGTCGAGCCCCAGCGCGTGGGCGATGCCGTTGATGACGCCCGCCGAGGGGGTGATCCGGCGTCCCTGCTCGAGGCGGGTGTAGTAGTCGGTCGACACGCCGGCGAGCATGGCGACCTCCTCACGGCGCAGGCCGGGCACGCGTCGCACGCGACCGTCTGCCGGCAGGCCGGCTCGCTCCGGATCCGCCTTGGACCGTGCCCGGCGGAGGAAATCCGCGAGTTCGCGGTTGACTTCGGTCATCTTCCCATCATCCCAATCCAAGAGTCCGTCCGCAGCGGTCGTTTTCGTCCGATTGGCGCGGAAGGCGGCAGCGGGCTCAGAGCCTCGCGCTCGCCAGGATCGGCCGCGAGACGCACTCCGCGCATACCGGGCTGAGTCGGTCGACCTCGGGCTGCGTGACTCCCGTGCTTGGGCCGGGCCCCAGGCTGTCTGTTATTGGACCGCTTCTTTACTCTTCGTAGTAACCGCAGCTCACCACTTGCCTGCCGTTACTGGGTGAATGTGTAGCGAACCCGAAGTGAAGGTCGCTGCGGCCGCCTCCGGGGTGTTATGCCTTTCGCCGATCGGCGGGCGTGGAACCGGCCTTTATCGACCGCTGGGAGAAAACGCAGGCGAGAGCCGTCCTCCGGGCGCTGTCGGCGGCTTCTCTAGAGACGCCATGGTGAGAGAAACCTTCCCGGACAGCGATACCTCCCTTTCCGGTCGGTCCGCAATCGAAGCGTTGACCACGTCTCTTTCCTGGGTTTTGCTGGTATGGCCCGGCATGCGCTGAATGCCCCTTGATCAGGAGTCATGCCTGAGGTACACCCTGCCGTCGGGACGAAACACGGAGAGGTATTGGCGCCGGAGATGCGGAACAATGGCGCACCATAGGTGTGGGGTAGACATGGATCCGCAGGAAACGGCCGGTGGACTGTGCCCACCAGGGGATCGGGAGGCGTGATGGCTCGCAAGCCGACCGCGCGGCGCGGCGGCGGACCCGTCGAGGAGCCCGCTGAGGCGGACGGCCTCTACGCGTTCGGCGACTCCCCGCGGCGCAGTCGGCGCCCCCGCGCCGGCGCGGGCGGCCGCTGGTGGATCTGGGTCGGCCGCGCGGTGCTGTGGGCGTTCATCATCGTCGTCATCTTCAACGGCATCTGGATGCCGCTGCGCGGCGGCATGGCCCAGCCCGCGCCGCAGAGCGGGAGCGCCTCCGACGACACCGACTTCCCCACGACCGCCGCCTCGGGCTTCGCCGCGCGCTTCGCCGGCGTCTACCTCAACGCCGACGGCCTGCAGAGCGAGGAGCGCGCCGACGCCCTGGCCGCCTTCGTCCCCGAAGGCCGCGCCGCCTCCTTCGCGGCCGAAGGCGAGGCCCTCACCGGCGACGACATCGGCGTGGTCGGCATCGACGTCCGCGACGACCACAACGCGGTCGTCACCCTCAGCGCCGACGTCAACGGTGCTCCGATGAGTCTGGACGTCCCCGTCTACGCGGCCGACACCGACCACTTCGTGGTCTCGGGCCCGCCCGCCCTGCTCGCCGCACCCGGCCGGGCCGCGCTTCCCGACCCCGAGACCGCCGAGACCGACGCCGCGGCCCGCGAGGAGCTGCTGCCGCGCCTGGAGCGCTTCTTCGCCGCCTACGCTGAGGACCCCCATTACTTGTCCGACTTCGTCGAGCCCGGGGCCCGCATCGACCGGCTGCCCCCCGACACCCTGGAGTTCGTGGAACTTGTGGACATCGCCGTACCGGCCGCCGGTTCGGGGGACAATGATGGTCGCAGGGTCACGGCGGAGGTGGTGTGGCGGCCCGCCGGAGCAGAAGACACCGCCTCCACCGAGCTCACTCAGAGTTACGAGCTCGCCGTCGTCAAGGACGGGGAGAACTGGTATGTGCGAGAGATCCATGGAGCCCCGCAGTCGTTCGGCGAATAGCCGCGGCGACGTCCAGCAGGGCCGCAGAGCCGAGGAGACGAGGAACCATGCAGCGCAGACGTGAGACGCGAGGGGACGGCGACTGACATGCACCCCCTCATCACGGGTCTCACCCAGGCGGTCGTCGACACCGCGGTCCCCCTGGCCCTCGCCGCGACCGAGGACGCCCCCGACACCTCGGGGCTCGCCGACTTCCTGCGCGGGTTCTTCGGTCCGCTGTTCCTGGTCATCGTCTCGGTCGTCGCCATCTTCTTCCTGTTCACCAGGGAGATCACCCGATTCGCGCAGTTCATCATTCTGGCGATCTTCATCGGGATCGTGTTCTACGTGCCGGGGATCATCGAGGTGACCGCGCGGGCCATCGCACAGGCGATGGGCGTGTCGACCGAGTAGGAGGCCACAGACGTGGACCTGCCCACGTACACCAATATCTGGCGCATCGAGAAAAAGCTCTACAAGCTGTATGACTTCCGGCTGCCCCAGCCGGTCTCGGTCGTCTACATCGGTGTCCTCGTGGGCGTGGGCTTCGTCTGGGTCGTGCTGCTGCAGCTGATCGGCGTGCCCGTCGAGATACCGCTGCACGTCGTCTACATCGTGCCGCCCTTCGTCATCGCCTTCCTGGCCACCCGGCCGGTCGTCGAGGGCAAGCGGCTCACCGAGCTGGTCTCCTCCCAGGCCCGGTTCCTCGCCGAACCGCGCGTCTACACCCGGCTGCGCCCCGATCATGAGCCCGGCACGGTCGAGGTCACGGTGCGCGTCTGGCACCGGCACCCCGAGGCCGGCCCGCTGCCCGAGGTAGCCGCGGCCGCGGACATGCGCGAGCGCTCCCGCGTGCGCGGTCCGCGACGCGCCAAGGCGCCGCAGAGCCGCCCGGCGGCGGCACCGGTCAGAACGGCCGACCAGGCGCCCCCGCTCGCCGAGGCGCTGCCGCATGCGCCCGAGCGGGCCGGCAACGCGTCGGTCGGCGAGCAGGAGCGTGCCCCGCGACCGCTGTGGGACGGCGAAGCCGCGGTGCGGTCGGACGCGCCCCCGGTCGAGGAAGCCCCGGAGCGGTTCGCCGAGCCCGCTCCCGCCCTCTGGCGGGAACCGAGCGAGCCCGAGCACGGCGATTCGCCGGACCGTCCGGCGGCCGGACCCGAGGCCGAACCCGAGGCGGAGCCCGCGGCGGCGGCCGCCCCGGATCCCGCCGCACGCGCCGACGCCCCGGTCCGGCGCGATGCCGAGCACGGACCCGCCGCCGAGCCGGCGGCCGAGGGCCGGACCGCCGCAACCCCGGCGTCCGCGGCCGAGTCCGCTCCGCCCGACCTGCGCCGGGAATGGGAATGGGACTACGGCGCCGACCGAGCGCCGGCCGCGCGCCGGGGCGTGGGCGTGCGGATCCTCAACTACTTCGGATTCGCCCTCCACAAGGCGCCGGAGCGGTCCGCCCAGCCCGACCGGCACGGCGGCGAGGACGCGCGGCCGGCCCGCACCCGCGGACCGCGTTCCGGGCCGATTCCCGGCGCCGCCCGCACCCCCGCCCAACTCGCCGAGCACCTGGCCGCCGAGGAGAAGCGGCGTCCGCACGACCGCGACGCCGAGCCGCCCCGACCGGCACCCGAGCCCCCGGCCGAACCCGCGGCAGAGCCCACGGCCGCCGACCGCGCGGCGGGACGCGCCACTGCCCGCCGGCGCGCCGAGGAGATGATGGCGGCCCGGCTGCCCGCGGATTCGCCGCCGGCCACCGCGCGGGACGGTGCGGATGCGGCCGGGACCGCCACCGGACGGGCGCGCGCGGGGTCTTCGCGCGACTCCGCCGCATCCGGCGGTGGTCCGCAGCGCCGCCTGCGCGGTCGTGCTCAGGGCATGCAGGTCGCCCGCAAGCTGGAGCGCGAGCGCTCGGTCGAGGCCACCCCGCAGGATCCGGCCGAAACCGCCGCGCCCGCCGCCCGGGCCGAAGCGGAGCGGGGGGCCGGTTCCGAACGCGCCCGCGAGCGGGTGCGCGCGCCCAAGCCCCAGGAGTCCGCACCGGCAGCGGGCGCCCCGGCCCACCGCCCGTCCCTGCGGGAGCGCCGCGCCCAGCGCCGGCCGCACGCCGCGCCGTGGGACCTGCCCGTCCCCCTGGAGAGCGCCGATTCCCCGAGCCGGGAGGACGCTGCACAAGGTCCGGACCGCCCGGCGCCGGGTCGCGGCGCCTCCCCCGACGGGCCGTGGGCCGCGGACGCCGAGCACGGCGACAAGCCGTCCCTGCAGCTGGACCACGGCACCGATGAGCACGAGAGCCTGTCGGAGGTCGTGCGGGTGTTCTCCGCCCCACCCGGACAGACGGCGCCGGGCGCCGAGGCCGCCGACCGATCCGAGCACGATCCCGCCGCGCGCGCGAAGGCCGACGAAACCGCCGCCTTCACCGATCCGGAAGACCGGCCCGGCGCCGGATCCGACTCCGACGGCGAGCGCCGACCGGCAGAAGCCGCTCCGGCCCCTGTCGGTACCGCGCCCTCCGCGGACAAGCCGTCCTTGCAGCTGGACCACGGCACCGATGAGCACGAGAGCCTGTCGGAGGTCGTGCGGGTGTTCTCCGCCCCGCCCGGCAAGCCCGACGAGCGGCCCGAGCCGCAGGAGTCGGCTGACGCGCCGACTGACGGAAGCGGCGAAGGCGCCCGTGCCGCCGACCGGGAACCGCGGCCGGGTTCCGAGGACAACGCGGCCGCCGCCGGCCGGTCCGCCGACGCGCCGGCGCTGTCTGCATCCGGCGACACCGACGCCTCGGTCTCCGGCGGTCCGTCCGGGATGCCCGAGGAACAGCCGGCCGCCCCGCAGGAGGCCGAGCAGGAGGAAGCCCCGGCCGTCTCCGACGCCGGCTCCGCGGCCGGGGCCGCCGCGGCATCCTCGACCGCCCAGCCGCCCGACCACGCTCGGCGCGAGGACGCCGGGAGGGCCGCAGAGCAGGCCGACCGCAGCGAGGGCCCTCGCGTCCCCGACGACCGGATGGCCGTCCTGGACCGCCACCTGAACCGCACCGACACCCCGCCGCCGCCTCAGCCGCGCTTCGCCGAGGCCGGAAGCGCCACCCCGCGCCGACCGGTCGCGTGGTTCACCGACGCTCCCGGCACCGATCCGTCCGGCCCCGACGCCGAAGGCCTCGTCCCAGACCCAGGCGAGCACGGCGACGGCTCCGGCCCCGACGCCGCCGTCTCCGCTGCCGAGCCCGCTGGTGACCGCGGCCCGGCCGAAGCGCGGCACGGCGGCGGCCCGGACCGGCAGGCGGCGCCCGATGCGGCCGAGGACGCGGTTGCCCAGGCTCCCGGCACCGAGGGAGCCGTGCAGGACGATGGGGACTCGGACGCCGAGTCCGCGCGCGACCGCGGCTCGGCCGAAGCGCGGCACGGCGACGGCCGCGACCGGCGGGGAGAGTCCGGCCCCGCCGCACGGCACGGGAACGCCGAGTCGCCCGGAGGCCCGCGCAGCGTGGAACCGGGTCCTGCCGATGCCGCCGGCGTGGCGGCTGGAGCCGGCACAGAACCCGCCGCCGAACCCGCGAGTGACCGTGGTGCGCCAGGTGCCCGGGGCGACGACAGCGCCGGGCAGGCAGAGCCCGGTTCCGCCGAGTCCCGGACCGGTCGGGATGCCGAATCGGCCGAGTCCCGGAGCGGCGGGGAAGCAGCGTCCCCCCATGTCGCCGAGGCGGCTGCGGCTGCCCCTGGAACCGATGGAGTCGGCCCGGCCGATGCGGACCGCGTCAGCGAGCGCGCCGGTGACTCGGGGGCAGCCGAGTCCCGGAGCGGCGGGGAAGCAGCGTCCCCCCATGTCGCCGAGGCGGCCGCTACGGCCCCCGAATCCGACGATGCCGGGCAGGCCGATGCGGGCTCGGTCGCCGCGTCCGCGCGCCACCGCGGAGTGGCCGAAGCGTGGCGCGGCGAAAACCGCGACCGGCGGGGAGAGTCCGGCCCCGCCGACGGGGCGGCTGCGACTGCCCCCGGTCCCGATGGAGCCGGACAGGCCGACGGGGATCCGGTCGCCGATCCCGCGAACGCCCGCAGCGTGGCCGACGCGGCGCCGGGCGGGGCCGCCTCTTCCGTCGTCATGCCCGCCAAACCCCCGCTGGAGCTCGACCACGGCACCGGCGAACACGAGTCCTTCGGGCAGGTCGACGCCCCGCAGCGCCGTACGACGGCCGCCGACCTGGAGGCGGCCGAAGCGGCGGCCATCCGGGCGCGCCGCGGCCGGCCGCAGCGCGCGGACACAGACCCGTCTCAGGGCGGCGGCGAACAGCAGAGCCCCGAGCAGCGGACGGCCGCCGCGTCCGGCACCGATCAGCGGGACCCGCACAGCAGCGGCGCCCCCCGGCAGCAGGAGCCCGCCGCCTCCGCCGCACCGGACGCCGACCGATCCGATCGGCTCGCCCGCGCGATCCGCGCCAACCCCGCCGCCGGGTCGCCGGATGCCGGCGCTGAGGCGAGCAGTACGGCCGCGAGCGCCGACGCTCCCGCCTCCGGCACCGGCGCGCCGCACGGAGCCCCAGGCCCCTCCGGCGCCCCGTCCACCCAGGAGCGTCCCGACCGTCGGGCCGGTACCGCGTCCACCGGCGGGCGGCCCGTCCGCAGCGCACCGCCGGGCCGCATCGACGACGGCGTCTTCAGCCGCGTCGCGCAGAACGCCCGCCGACTGAGCCACCTGTTCGGCCAGACCCCGCCCGGCATCGCCCCCGAGCCCCCGCCCCGCGCCGACGGCGCCGACACGCGCGAGGACGCCTCCGCTGAACCGGCGACCGCCGAGACACCAGCGCAGTCCCAGGGCAGCGACACCACCGTCCCCGCCGAGACCGACAAGCCCGAACTCCAGCTCGACCACGGCACCGGCGAACAGCAGCGGCTGGGCGCTCCCCCCGCCGGCGCCCCCGCGCCGCGGCCCCGCCCGGCGCAGCCCGCCCGCACCGGCCACCCCGGCGAGTCCGGCGCCACCCGGGGCTGGCGCCGCCTGGCCCGCGTGGTCACCGGCGGCCAGGCCCCCGCCAAGACCGACCTGCCCGCCGGCGACATCGAGCGGCTGCGCACGCCGCTGCAGGCGCCGCGCAGCGTCGTCGTGCTCGGCTGCACCGGCGGCGCGGGGCAGACGGTCACCACGCTCATGCTCGGCCACACCCTCGCCGCCTACCGCGACGAACGCGTCGTCGCGGTCGACGTCAACCCCGGCGGCGGCGGACTCTCGCGCCGGGTCCGCACCGAGACGCCCGAATCCCTGACCTCCCTGCTGGCCAACGCCGACGCGGTGCACAGCTACGCGGGCATCCGCCGCTACACCTCCCGCACCGCCACCGGCCTGGAGGTCGTGGCCGCGCTCGACGACCCCTACGTGCAGACCCTCGACGACCGCGACTACGCAGGCCTGGGCGGGCTGCTGGAGCGGTTCTACGAGATCACCGTCCTCGACCCCGCGGCGACCGGCGTGGCGCGCGCACTCCCGGCCGCCGACGGCATGGTCCTGGTCGCGCCCGCCAGCGAGGACGCGGCCCGGGCCGTCGCCATGACCTTCGAGTGGCTCGACGGCCACGGCTACGCCGCGCTGCGGTCCACGGCCGTCGTGGTGATCAACGGTGTGAGCAAGCGCAGCCTGGCCGACGTCGACGCCGCCGAGCAGGTGGCGCGCGGCCGGTGCCGGGCCATCGTGCGGGTTCCGTGGGACGACCACCTCGCGGCCGACAAGGTCGTCGACGTCAACGCGCTGCGCCCCACCACCCGGCGCGCCCACGGCGCCCTGGGCGGGGTGCTGCTGCACGGGCTCGAAGGAGCGCCGGCGGGGCCGGGCGCACCCGGCGGCGGGCGGCGCAGGACCTCGGAGTCCCGCCGATGAGCCGCAGCGGCATGCGGCCCCGGACACGCGGCGATCGCGAGCAGACCACCACGCACACCCTTGGGGAGGCCCCTCGATGACCGGCACCAGGAGCGGCAGCCGCCTCTCGGTCCGCTACTTCGACGACCGCATCCTGCTCAGCGACGCCGAGGCCTGGGCCTACTTCCGGCTGCCCACCGTCTCCTACGAGTTCTCCACCCCCGACGAGCGCGAAGCCCTCGCCACCAACATCACCATCGCGCTGGCGGCCATCCGGATGCACGACGCCGAGGTGCACCTGCGGGTCGCCCACCGCACCTACCCGGCAGCGGACTGGGCCACCCGGCTCGACGCCACCTCCGACTCCGGCCCGGGCTGGTTCGACTATCTGGACGAGATGTACCGCCACGTGTGGGCCAAGGACTTCTGGACCAAGGAGGTCTACCTCGGCGTCCGCCTGGGGCAGCGCGGCGGCGTGCGCGGCCAGCTCACGCAGGGCATGCTCGCCCAGCTCGTCAGCGCCTACCAGCGCACCGAGCAGGTGCTGGGCATCGAGGACGACGCCACCGACGCCAAGGAGATCGCCCGCTGGACCGAGCAGGCCGAGCGGCTGGGCCGGGCGCTGGCCGCCAGCTCACTGCACGCCCGCCACGCCACCTCCGACGAGATCGCCTGGCTGGTCCGGCACGCGGTCACCGGCACCATCGAGGAGACCCGCCGCTCGGCCGCCGACCGCCGCACCTGGGGCAAGGGCGAGATCGAGCAGCTGGTCGAGGGAGTCATCCACAACGGGCGGTCCATGCTGCGGCTGGACCAGCCCACCGGCTCGACCTACGTCGCCTACCTCTCGTTCTCCCGGTTCCCCGACCTGATGCCCTTCCCCGACGGCGAGCCGTGGCTGCACTACGCCGACGCGCTGCCGTTCCCCGTCGAGATCTCGCTGCGGATGAAGCTGATCCCGCCGGCGAAGGCCAGCAAGGACGTGGGCCGCAAGCTTGCCCACGCCCGCGACATGGACGCCCACATCCGCGAAGCCGGCGTGCCCGCCCCCATCGCCCTCGCCGAGCAGATCGACGCCGCCCGCATGCTGGAGCACGGCATCACCAAGGAGCGGCTGCCGTTCGTCTACGGATGGCACCGGCTGATGGTCTCGGCGCCCACCGAGGAGCTGCTGATCCAGCGGGTCGAGGCGGTCGTCGAGCACTACCGCGACATCGGGATCGACGTCGTCAACTCCACCGGCGACCAGTTCTCGCTGTTCTCGGAGTCGCTGCCGGGCGACCGCATCCGGCTCAGCGCCTACGCCCAGCGCCAGCCGCTGCGCACGATCGCCGGAGGCATGCCCACGGCCACCATCGACCTGGGGGACCGGCGCGACTCCTCGGGCGCGGGCTGGACCGGGCCCTACATCGGCGAGACCATCGGGCGCGCCCGGTCGGTGGTGCACTTCGACCCGATGGTGGCGGCGGCGCGCAACCGCCCCACGGCGATCGCGATCACCGGCGAGCCCGGCGGCGGCAAGACCACCCTGGCGCTGCTGCTGATCCACCAGCTCGCGCTGCGCGGCGTGACCGTCGCGGCCATCGATCCCAAGGGCGACGCCGAGTCGCTGGTGCGGCTGCTGCAGCGGAGGGGGCGCAAGGCGCGGATCATGTCGATGGCCTCGGCCGAGCCGGGGCTGCTGGACCCCTTCTCCTTCGGCGACGACCTGTCCACGCAGAAGACCATGGCGACCGAGACGCTGCGGCTGCTGCTGCCGAGAATGAGCGAGGAGCGGGAGTCGGCGATGATCCAGGCGGTGGCCGCCGTCGCCAACCAGCCGCGACCCAGCCTGGCCAAGGTCGTGGAGTACCTGGAGGACTCCGACGACCCCGCTTCGCGGAATCTGGGGGCGGTGCTGCGCTCCATGTCGGAGATGCGGCTGGCCGGCCTGTGCTTCGACCCCCAGGGCGAGACCCAGATCGACACCGAGGGCTGGACCACGGTCTTCACGCTCGGCGGGCTCACCCTGCCCGACTCCGCCATCCAGCGCGACGACTACTCCTACGAGCAGCGGCTCAGCGTCGCCCTGCTGTACCTGGTCAGCCAGTTCGCCCGGCGGCTGATGAACGGCATCGACCGCCACCTGCCCAAGGCCATCTTCCTGGACGAGGCGTGGGCGGTGACCTCCACCCCCGAAGGCGCCAAGCTCGTCCCCGAGGTGTCGCGGATGGGGCGCTCCCGCAACACCGCGCTCATCCTGGTCAGCCAGAACGCCGGCGACCTTCTCAACGAGCAGGTGACCAACTGCCTGTCCAGCGTGTTCGCCTTCCGTTCGAGCGAGCGGTACGAGGTGGAGAGCGTCATGTCCCTGCTGGGGGTCGAGTCCTCCGAGGACCACCAGGCGATGCTGCGCAACCTCGGCAACGGCGAGTGCATCTTCCGCGACCTCGACGGACGTGCTGGACGGGTCGCCGTGGACCTGGTGTCCGAGGAGTTGCTGGAGTGGCTCGACACCAACCCCACGCGGCATCGGCCGGACGACATCCCCGACGACGACGGCGCAGGCACCGGTGCCCTGGTTGGAACGGGCGGCACCGGCGGTACCAGGAGGATGGGGCAGGACCAGTGACCAACACCGCGACGCCGACCGCCGACCGCGGCCCCGACGAGGACTCGGAGACCGCGGAAGACAGGCAGCCGCGCCGGCAGGGGAAGCGGCACCGGAGGCGCTTGAAGCGTAACCTGGTGATGGCCGTGCTGATGCTGGCTTTCCTGATGACGCCGCTGGCCAGCGCTCAGGCCGCCCCGATGTGCGAGGGGGAGCCCGCTCCGCAGCCGGAGGCGGCGGGCAGCGGCGCGGACGGGCTGCTGGTGCCGCCGCAGTCGGCAGAAGCAGTGGCCGCATCCCCGGACGGATTGCCTCCGGATTCGAGCATCTACGGCCAGTACGGCACAGCCGGCCAGCAGTGGCACGTCATTCGCGAGTCCTGTGTCGACAAGCTCGGGTCGGCTTCTGTGGCGACACTGAGCAATACGGCCTGGGACCTGTCCAAGACCATCAACCAGTCGACGATCACCGTTTATCAGGCGGCAACCAGCGACGGGCTCCTGGCCAGTTTCAACAACCTGGTGGAAAACGTCATCGGCCAGCTCCGTGAGGGCCTGTGGAGGCCGCTGCTTCCGACGGTGATCATTCTCGGGGCTGTGTGGCTGGGCTGGTATGGGTTGATTCGCAAGCGAGTTACTCTCACCATCGAGAGCGCAGTCTGGATGGTTTTGGCGACGGCACTGGGAATGTGGGTTCTCGTCAATCCAGGCCAGATACTCGGATACGCCGGAACAATCGTGAACTCCGGCAGCCAGTTGGTCAACGCCTCGATCTCTCAAGTGTCGGCGCCCGGGTCGACAACGACGTGTCCGGCCGGAGCGCCGGAGGTGCAGCGGGCTGATTGGGAGAGCGCGAACGATTTCGCGGTCCGCAGTAACTCGCAGATGCTGTGGGAGGGGCTCGTCTGCCGCCCCTGGATCGCCGGTGAGTTCGGCACCGGGCCGGTCGCCAATACGGCTGCTGAACGCCACGCGATGGACTTGCTCACCGCGCAGGGAGTGAGCCGGTCTGAGCAGCAGCAGATCGCTGATGGTGAGCTCGACCCCGTTCAGCTCTACAACGAGAAGCAGCAAACTTACGAAGATATTGCCTCCGACATCGAGAATACGTATCCCGAGATCTACCCCCTCTTCGAGGGCGAGCAGCAGGGCAGCAGGCTCGGGGTCGCGACGTTGGCGTTGTTCGCCGCCTTGTTCGCCGGCGGATTGATTCTTGCAGGATCGGTGGCTTTGATCGTATTGAAGATCGGATTTTTGCTTCTGTTGCTGCTGGCACCCGTATTCCTGCTTATCGGGATCCATCCCGGTTACGGTCGCACGGTGCTGCTGCGCTGGTTCGAGATGCTTCTCGGGCTACTGCTCAAGCAAATCTTCGTTGTTCTCCTGATCGCCCTGCTCGTCATGTGCTACGGCCTGGTGATGACGACGAACCTCGCATGGGGCTTGCAGATGATTCTGCTGGCTCTCTTCACCCTTGCTTTGTTTATCTACCGCCGTCCGTTCAGCCACCTCTTCGCATCGATCAACGCAAACACCTTTACATCTCGGATGGTGAGCGATGCCGTATCGAGCAGTGCACTGAGTAGGAGCGCGAACGTCCTCCCGCCTGTCGCCTACATGAGGGCCCAGAAGTGGGGCCTCAAGCGCAGCCCTCAGCTCGCGGCCGCAGCCGCCGCGACACCCGCCGCCGGCGGCGCACCCTCGACCCCGGAGGCGGCCGAATCGCTGCGCGGCGGCGCCGTACCGGATGGTGCGGAAGGCGACGGCGGGCGCGTCCGCGGGGAGACCGGCAGGGCGCGCGTCGGCGGTGGCTACGGCCGTGTCCGCGGCAACGCGGCACCGCCGCCCCTCAAGCTCGGGCAGACCGAGAACGGCGACAAGATCCAGCAGCGGGCCGCCGCCGCAGCCGGCCGATCGACCTCGGAGGCCCCCCGGCTCAGCGAGGCTGCCTCCGGAGGCTTGGGCGGGAGCGCACGTGCGGCTTCCTCCGGTGGTTCGGGCAGCATCCCGCCCCGTCCCTCCGGCGGCTATACCGGCACCGGCGACACGGGGTGGGCCTCGGTGTTCGGCCGTGGCGGGGGCGCAGGCGAACAGCGACCGGCTCCGCAACGCGGGTCCGCCGAGAGCCCTCGTCCAGCGGAGCCATCCGGCCGCGCCGATCCCAACACCGGCGCAGGGATCTTCCGCGGACGCGAGGCGACGCCTCCGCAGGGCAACGTCAACCGCGGTTCGCGGTGGGGCGGTCCCCGTCCCAAGAAGGGGCGGGAGGCGCCGCCGCCGCGCCAACCGCGCCCGGCGCCGTCGCGTGAGTCGAAGGATGGCGGCACCTGGCTCACCGGCTCGCGCGACAGGAACAACGACGCGCCGATCAGCCCGTTCTGGACCGGCGCGGAGCCGCAGCGCCGCCGGGACAACCGCCGAGACGTACCGTTCTGGCTCCGGGACGAGGACTGAATCCACCGCAACGACCGCCCTCAATAGGAACCCCCGAAATGCCCAAATCGCTGAGTGAAGGACAGCAGCGCTTCGTGTTCGGCGCCCTCGTCGTCGTCCTCGTGGCCTTCGGCATCTACCTGAGCCTGGGCGGCTGGGGCGGCGGCGCGGGCGAGGACGCATCGGACTCCGGGCCATCTGCCTCGGACGGCGGTCAGGGCGGCAGCGCGGAGGTGGCTCCACCGAGCCCGATCCCGACCACGGCCACGCAGGACATGCGGGTGATGGACTGGTTGCCCTTCAGCGAGGAGGAGTTCAAGGCCGCGGCGGCGACGGCGCAGGAGTTCGGCAGGGCCTACGGCACCATCGACTACTCGCAGTCGCCCGAGGAGTATTACGCGGGCATGCAGGACCTCGCGACGGAGGAGTACGCGAAGACCCTGGCGCAGAGCTCCGGGGCGGGCGCCTTGTGGCAGGAGAAGGCCGAGGACGAGGCGGTCTCCGAGGGCCGCGCGAACGTCGAGTCCATCCGCGCTTTCGGCGAGGATTCGGTCACGTTCGTGCTGAAGGTGCAGTCGATCACCGAAGGCAGCGAAGGTGCCAACGAGGATCTGGGCGAGTTCGCTGTCACGGTTGCGGACGAGGGCGGCGAGTGGCGGGTCTACGATTTCCAGCCGGCCGATGCCGGAAACCTCGGTGATACCCGATGAGCGGGAGATGCGGCAGGTGACTGGATGATCTCTCTGTTCGCCGCGCGCTCCGCGCGAGACACAGACACGGGATCGTGCGCCACGCGCTTGGCGATCGGTGTCGGTTTGCTCATGGTGGGTGCGATCGCGGTCGGCGTCGTCATCGTGCCCATGGCCGCGTTCAATCCCGGCATCATCACGGCCGTTGGCGGACTGCGGTGCACCTCCGACGAATCCGTCCAGCAGGCTCAGAGCAGCGGCTACGCAGAAGACTCCATCCCGGCGAACTATCTGGAGATCTATCGCGAGGTCGGCGAGGAGAAGAACATCCCCTGGAACATCCTCGCGGGCGTCGGGCAGGTCGAGAGCAAGCACGGCCGCTGGGACGGGCCGGGAATCACCGAAGGGCACAACGCCTGGGGGGCCGCCGGCCCCATGCAGTTCGGCGCGCTCGACGGTTCCGCCGCCGGCAACAGCTGGGGCGGCAAACCCGTCATGGACGCCGAGGACCGGCCCGAGGAGGGCTACGGGCAGGACGGCAACGACGACGGCGTCGTCAACGTATACGACCCGGCGGACGCGATCCCGGCGGCGGCCGACTACCTCATCGCCCACGGCGCTCGGGAGAACATGCGCGAGGCGATCTACGGCTACAACCACGCATGGTGGTATGTCGACGACGTACTGGGCTGGGCGGAGCAGTACGCCGACGGCGACTTCGAGACGAGCGGTTCCATCCAGCAGGCCGTCAACTGCGAGCTCACCACGAAGGGTGCACCGATCGGCCAGGCGCCCGACGAGCTGACGCAGGACGTCGTCGACTGGGCGCTGGCACAGCGCGGCAAGCCCTACCTGTGGGGCGGCACCGGTCCCAACGCCTTCGACTGCTCGGGGCTGGTGATGCGGGCTTATGAAAGCGTCGGGGCCTCGATCCCGCGCGTGTCGCAGGACCAATGGGCGTTCGGGCCGAAGATCCCCCAGGGCGAGGAGCGGCCGGGCGATCTGGTCTTCTTCGATGTGGAGGGTCCGGGAGGGAGCCCCGGCCACGTGGGCATGGTCATCGGCGATGGCCTCATGGTCGAGGCCTGGTGCACCGACTGCGGCCCGATCGCGGTGCGCGAGTACGAGGCACCGGGTCGCGATATTCTCGGGTTCACACGCCCCCTAGAGCATCGTGATGTGAAGGCGCAATTGGCGAATCAAAGCCAGTGACAGGCACGACTGGTCCCCATTGGAATAAGTATGCCGGAGAGACAGAGTTCGCCCAAGAACAAAGTTGGATTGCATGGATGGCGTGCCTTCCTCGTCGTAACGGGCTCCGGGCTGGCAGCGGGCGTTCTTGTCGTCGCGATCATTGTCGGGGTACTCCGGCTTGCTGTGTCGACCCTCGAAGGCGGTGTTGAACAGCCTCAGTCCGACGGCCCGGCGCCGACACGTGGGCCTGTCACCACACTCGAACCGGGGTCGTTCGATCTTTGTGAATCGCTGGAGAACATGCAGGCCTTTAGTGCTGTGGCGCCCGCGCGGGCGGACGGCGGGGAATCATTCGTCGACACAGCCGAAGCGAGTCCGGGGCTGGCGATGCGTACGATCGAGAACACGTGCATCTGGGACGTCCAGGTCGGTGGCCTGGTGCCCTCACAATTTACGCTCACGTACACCTCATACATTTCGAATGGCGGAGACTCCGCTGTCCAACGTGCTTCAGGACGGTTCGATCGCGGTCATGATGAAATCAGCGGGGATCTCGCGTCTGTCTCCTCCAGCGGGAATCTCGGAGTGCTGGACGAAGGATCTCACTACGCGTATGGCACCGACGGCGGGCATGAGCAGTTGTCTTACATCGGCCTTGTGAAGACAAGTGTCTTTACCGTGGACCTAGTCAACACGGAACCCACCTCGGAGTACGAAGCCGATCTGGAGGCCGAGTACAAGGCGCTCGTCATCGAGTTGCTTCCGGAGATCCGGGTCCGCCTTAACCGGGTGATTCCGGACTGACGAGAGAGATGTAGCGGCACGTTCAGCGACCCGACGGCGAACCAATCCGAACGTGCTCCCCGGGTGTGCGGTCGGAGTTATCCACAACCCTGTGATCACACTGGCGCGCGTCCCGCCGCCCCGCGACGCTTGAAGCATGATCTTCAGGAAGGCACTCCCATGCCAGGGAGACGACGCCGTCGCGCTGTTCGCGGCGGCTCAGTTCGGACTGATCAGTAGGGCGCAGGCGCTGCGGTCGGGGCTATCGGCCGACGACATCGCTGAGCGGCTGCGCAGCGGGGTGTGGGTGCGGACGCTGCATTGGGGCGTGTTCCGGGTGCTGGGATACGGAACGCTGGCCTCGTCGCTGAAGCGGGCGGTCGTCGCGGCGCAGTTGACTCTGGCGCCCGGCGCGTTCGCCTGCCGCGACACCGCCGCGCGGCTGTGGCGGTTGGACGGACTGCCGCCGTGGGACGGGCGCACCGTGGACATGGGCGTGCGGTGGCGCCCGGGGCCGGTCGTCGGCACGCGGGCCGTGTCGCCCACCGTCCGCGTCCACTCGCTGCGCGTCTCCGAGGGCGACATCGTCCGGCGCGCGCCGATCCGGCTCACCTGCGTCGGGCGGACGCTGCGGGACCTGTCGGTGTGCAGCGGGACCGGTACGCGCAGGCGCCTGTACGGGTCGGCGGTAGGGCGGGGTCTGGTGGTCGCGGGCGGCACGAAAGGACTTCCGCACCGCAAGCGGGCCGTCTGCCGCGACCGGTGGCTGCCGCAGGCACACGACTCCCAGGCCGCTTGCAAACCCCGCGGCACCAACGGAGTGGGCAACCAGCCGAGCCGGAATTCCAGCGACGGCCGGGGCGAAGGCCAGGAGAAGCCGCCCTGATCGGACACGCGGGACACCTCAGGCGTCACCGCGCCGCACCCCGCGGACCTCCGTCCGGCAGGCATGCCGTCACCGCAGCGACCGCGCCCAGGGATACTCCCGCGGAGGCCGGGGCAGCCGCACGGCGACCTCCGTCCAGGTGGTGCGTAGGAACTCGCGCAGAGTAGCTGAGACGGCGGCGGGTCGCGGATCGCCGCCGCTCGCCGCCAGTACCTCGCGCAGCAGCCGGGAGGAGTCCGGGCGCTCGGCCGGGTCTTTGGACAGGGCCGCGAGCACCAACGGCTCCAGGCCGGCCGGCAGCCGCTCCAGGTCGGGTTCCTCGCGCAGCACCCGGCGGGCCAGTTCCTTGGGGTGCCCGTGGCCGAACGGGTTGCGCGCCGAGCCCGCGAACGCCACGAGGCATCCCCACAGGAACACGTCGGAGCGGTCGGTGGCGGGCTCGCCCCGGTACTGCTCGGGGCTGATCCAGCCGGGGGTCCCCACGCGATCGCGCGGGGCGGTCGCGCGGCCGCCGTCCGCGCTCGGAAGTCCTTGCGGTTCCCGGATACCGATACGCCGCAGCCCTTGGCGGAACCGCCGCAGGCGGATCCAGCGCGTGGGGTCCTCGGGAGCGGTGGACCGGGCTATCCCGAAGTCGAGGATCTTCGGCCCCGTCGGCGCGATCACCACGTTGCTCGGCTTGAGGTCGCGGTGCACGATTCCCACCGCGTGCACGGCCCGCAGCGCCTCCGCGGCCCCGGCGGCAAGGCCCGCGAGCATGCCGCCGCGCAGCGGCCCGTGCCGCTCGACGTGGTGGCGCACGGTCGGGCCGGGCACATACTCGGTCGCCAGCCACGGCGGTTCGGCTTCCACGTCGGCCTGTACGAACCGGGCCACGCACGGGCTGTTGACCCGGGCCAGCAGCCGAGCCTCATGCGCGAACTGCCGGCGGAACTCGGCGGTGGCGGCGTGCTCGCCGTTGACCACCTTGACCGCGAGGTACCCGCGGATTCCGGGCGCCCTCCCGGCGTAGACGGTGCCCATCCCGCCGGAGCCGACACGCCCCACCAGCTCGTAGCCGCCGACCTCGGCCGGATCCCCGGGCAGCAGCCGACCCAGGCGCCGAGTCCCTCGGGCCTTCATCGCGCCTCCAGAGCAGATCCCGACCGAGCCGCATCGGCACCGCGCGGAAGCCCGAAACCCGAACCGCAGCGCCGCGCCTGTTGCGTGGAGGGGAGTCTAACGCCGCGCCGCCGCCGTCATCGGTATCAGCCGGATCGCGACACCAGAAGGCGCTCAGAGGAACCCAGTGGGAACCGCATGGAGGCCGTCACCACCGAGTTGCGGCAATGGGCGCGCCTCGCGCAGCGCGGTCGCAGCTTGCCGCCGAGCGCACGCTGAACCTGCCAGATGGGGCCGTGCCACCGGTGGCGGGTCTCCGGCGCAATGGTGCGCCGTGCGCTCGGCGGCAAGCTGGCGCGCGGCGCTTCGCGCATCTCAGCCCCATTGCCGCAGCTTTTGTGGTGTCTGCCCTGGGTGGTYCCCGGGGGTTCCTCCGGTTGYCCGGGCAGAGGAACCCAGTGGGAACTGCATGGAGGCCGTCACCACCGAGTTGCGGCAATGGGCGCGCCTCGCGCAGCGCGGTCGCAGCTTGCCGCCGAGCGCACGCTGAACCTGCCAGATGGGGCCGTGCCACCGGTGGCGGGTCTCCGGCGCAATGGTGCGCCGTGCGCTCGGCGGCAAGCTGGCGCGCGGCGCTTCGCGCATCTCAGCCCCATTGCCGCAGCTTTTGTGGTGTCTGCCCTGGGTGGTTCCCGGGGGTTCCTCCGGTTGTCCGGGCAGAGGAACCCAGTGGGAACTGCATGGAGGCCGTCACCACCGAGTTGCGGCAATGGGCGCGCCTCGCGCAGCGCGGCCGCAGCTTGCCGCCGTCGGCTATTCGTCGCGGTCGAGCAGGGCGGACAGGCGGCTGCGGAGCTCCAAGGCGGTTTCGCGGACCCTAACGGATGCCCTCTTCTACCTTCGTCGCATGCCTGACGATGAGATCGACTATGAGTCGCCGCTGCCGCCCTACCGGCAGATCGCGGACGTCGTCATTGGTGAGATCGAGCGGGGGGAGTTGCGCCCGAACCGGCCGATTCCTTCGGAGGCGACGATGATCCAGCGCTGGGGAGTCGCGCGGGACACGGTGCGGCGTGCTGTTCGGTATCTCCGTGAACAGGGCTACGCGTACACGGTTCCGCAGCGAGGGACCTATGTGGCGGACCGGTCAGAGTAGGAGTGTCGTGGACGAGCAATGCGGCGTCCCCCGTTTCGATCCTCGGGGACCTGACCTCGTCTATGCCGCCCTCGCCGATCACATCGTGGCGCGGGTGCTCGCCGGTGACCTGGTGCCTGGAGCGCGCCTGCGGGCCGAACGCGACCTGGCCGAGGAGTACGGCGTCGCGTACATGACCGTGCGGCGGGCGATGCAGGTACTTCGCGAGCGGGGCGTGGTCGTCACCGTTCACGGCAAAGGGACCTTCATCGCTCAAGACGCCCGGCAGAACGTGCACAAGAACGAGGAGTAATCGTCGCCGTTCCCGTGCTACCGCGCATCGCCGTGCCGATCGGCATCCGCCTCCTCGCCACCGTGTCCCCACCAGACGGCATCATGGGCGCAACCGAGGTCGCGGAAGAGGTGTCCTGATGGCCAAGCGGTCGAACCGGGCCGGTTCCGGGGAGGGCGGGTTCCGGCCTTCCGTGCTCGAAGGGGTGCTGGAGCGCATCACCTTCGCCAACGAGGAGACCGGCTACACGGTCGCCAAGGTCGACACCGGCCGCGGCGGGGAGCTGACCACGGCGGTCGGTGCGCTGCTGGGCGCCCAACCTGGGGAGTCGCTGCGGATGGAGGGCCGCTGGGGCTCCCATCCCCAGTACGGCCGGCAGTTCATGGTCGAGAACTACACCACGGTCCTGCCCGCGACCGTGCAGGGTGTGCGCCGCTACCTCGGATCGGGACTGGTCAAGGGCATCGGGCCGCGGCTGGCCGAGCGGATCGTGGACTTCTTCGGCGTCGAGGCCCTCGACGTCATCGAGCAGACGCCCGAGCGCCTCATCGAGGTGCCCAAGCTGGGCCCCAAGCGCACCCGCCTGATCGCCGACGCCTGGGAGGAGCAGAAGGCCATCAAGGAGGTCATGGTCTTCCTCCAGGGCATCGAGGTGTCCACGTCGCTGGCGGTGCGCATCTACAAGAAGTACGGCGACTCCTCCATCTCCGTCGTGCGCAACGAGCCCTACCGGCTGGCCACCGACGTGTGGGGGATCGGGTTCAAGACCGCCGACACCATCGCCCAGGCCGTGGGCATCCCGCACGACAGCCCGGAGCGGGTGATGGCCGGCATCCAGTTCACGCTGTCGGAGTCCACCGGCGACGGCCACTGCTACCTGCCCGAGGAGCGGCTGATCGCCGAGGCCGTGAAGATCCTGCAGGTCGACTCCGGCCTGGTGATCGAGTGCCTGGCGCGCCTGGTGGCCGAGGAGGGCGTGGTCACCGAGAAGGTGGCCGGTCCCGACGGCGAGGAGGCCACCGCCGTCTACCTGGTGCCCTTCCAGCGGGCCGAGGCCGCGCTCGCCGCGCAGCTGCGCGGGCTGCTGAACGCCTCCGCCGACCGCCTGCCCGCCTTCCAGGACGTCGACTGGAGCGTCGCCCTGGGCTGGCTGGCCTCGCGGACCGGCGCCGAATTGGCCGCCGAGCAGGAGGAGGCGGTCAAGCTCGCGCTGAGCCGCCGGGTCGCGGTGCTCACCGGCGGCCCCGGCTGCGGGAAGTCCTTCACCGTCGCCTCGATCATCACCCTGGCCGCGGCCAAGAAGGCCAAGATCATCCTGGCCGCCCCCACCGGGCGCGCCGCCAAGCGGCTGACCGAGCTGACCGGCCACGAAGCCTCCACGGTGCACCGCCTGCTGGAGCTCAAGCCCGGCGGCGACGCCTCATACGACCGCGACAACCCGCTGGACTGCGACCTCCTGGTGGTCGACGAGGCGTCGATGCTCGACCTGCTGCTGGCCAACAAGCTGACCAAGGCGGTGCCGCCGGGCGCCCACCTGCTGCTCGTCGGCGACGTCGACCAGCTGCCCTCGGTCGGGGCCGGGCAGGTGCTGCGCGACCTGCTGGACGAGCGCTCCCCGCTGCCGCGCGTCCGGCTGACGCACGTCTTCCGGCAGGCGCAGGAGTCGGGTGTGGTGACCAACGCCCACCGGGTCAACACCGGAACCCCGCCCGAGTTCGCCGGCATGTCGGACTTCTTCCTCTTCCCCAGCGACGACACCGAGGCCACGGCCGAACTCACCGTCGACGTGGTCGCCAACCGCATCCCGCGCCGGTTCGGCCTGGATCCGCGCCGCGACATCCAGGTGCTCGCGCCCATGCACCGCGGCCCGGCGGGGGCCGGCAACCTCAACGTGCTGCTGCAGCAGGCGCTGACGCCCTCGCGCGACGGGGTCGCCGAGCGCCGTTTCGGCGGCCGGATCTTCCGCGTCGGCGACAAGGTCACCCAGATCCGCAACAACTACGACAAGGGCGCGAACGGCGTCTTCAACGGCACGCTCGGCGTCATCACCGGCATCGACGGCGTCGACCAGTCGGTGGCGGTGCGCACCGACGAGGACGAGGACATCGACTACGACTTCGCCGAACTCGACGAGCTGGTGCACGCCTATGCGGTGACCGTGCACCGCTCGCAGGGCAGCGAGTACCCGGCCGTGGTCATCCCCATCACGACCAGCGCGTGGATGATGCTGCAGCGCAACCTGCTCTACACCGCCATCACCCGCGCAAAGCGGCTCGTCGTCCTGGTGGGCTCCCGGCGGGCGCTCGCCCAGGCCGTACGCAACGCGGGCGCCGGGCGGCGGTATACCGCGCTGGCGCAGCGTCTGGCTGATTTCTGACCCAGGTCCTCAAACGCCGATTCCGTGCGCAGTGCCGGAGAGTGTCGGAAACGGTGCGGAAGACTCCGGAGAATACTGAAGAAAAAACATCCTTCTTCTCTTTTGTGGCATACCCGACGATTCGGACGCCTGGGCCAATGTATGTGGCGAAAGTCGCAGATGGATTCGTATAACTGGACAACTGAAATATCGCGGATCGTGCAGTACCGTGATCGGGGTCGGGCGCGGCACCGCCCCCTCTCCCCGTGCCGCCGCCCGCAGGCCGTGATCGCGTCCGCTCCCTCCCGGGCGCCGGCTCGGCCGGACCGGGGCCGCCGCCTTCTCCGGGGCGGGTGCTGCACGCATCCGTCCGGGTGTCGCGAGAATATGGAGTCGGCGGCGGTTCCCGGTCCGTTCCCCCGTGCTCATCCGGAGTTTTTCGAGTTTCCGCCCCACGGGCACTCGCGATTGAATACGCTCACCTTATGAAGCGGAAACCGGAAGGGAATCCGCGGTTCGACGGGTCGGGTCGTGCCCGCGCCCGGTGCCTGCGTCGGCGTGCTGTGCCGGCCGGCTCCCGGGGCGGACGCATCCCCCCGCCGCCACCGCGCTCCAGTGGGACGGCCGTCGCCGCAGCCGGCGGTACACGGTCGCGCTCCGCCGGGCTCCCCGATCCCACCGGATTCCCTTCGGAACGCCGCACCGCCTCACCCTCCCCGATCGGCCGCCGCCAGGTGCCCGATCGGCCGGTGTCGGCGTTCCCCACCCTCAGCCACCTGTGACGCCGGCGCTCCTGCCTTCCCCCCGGGGAACGTCGGCCTCCTCGGGCGCCGGCCCCGGCCGGCGCCCGAGGACTTTCCCGCGCCGCCCGGATCCGGCCGCGCTCCGCCGCGAGCCGACCCGCCTGCCCGTGGCGCCCCCGCCCCGGTGACCGACCTGTGATCCAATCGAAGTCGTCCGTTTGCGGTCGCCCGAATCAGGGGATTGACGACGGCGACGGCGGGCCTCCCCCGCCGTCCGCACCATGCCGCAACGCCGCCGCAGCGGGCCCCTCGCCCGCAGGTGCCGACAGGAAAGGTCTCTCGTCCGTGGGTACCCTCTCGACGATCTCCGCTGCAGCCCCCGCCACCCCCGCCCAGGCCGCCTCCCGGTTGCGGGACCTGCTCACCGAGTCCGGCGGGCACCGGGTCTACGGCAGCGCGCTGGGACCCGTCGCGCTGCTGTCCGTGCGCAGAGGGCTCACGGTGTGGTGCTGGGGAGGGTTCTTCCGCTGGCGCGAAGACGGAGGCGCCCAGGTCACCCACCCCGCGGCCGACCCCGAGGGCGCCGCGCGCCGACTCGGCTCCGGACACCGCACCCACGCCGAGCCGGCGCGCCGCGCGGCCTGATGCGGTAGGCCTCCGCCCGCGGCGGGCGCGTGCCCGCGCTGCTCCGAGCGAGGCGGCCGGACACTCGCATGTAGCATCCCCGGCATGACTCCGCTGAGCAGGACCCTGGCCCGGCGCCCCGAGCCGCCGATGGGCGGGGAGCCGGCGCCCTTCCCCGGTCGCTGGCTCGGCGGCATCAGCTGCATCGCGGGCCCGCTAGCGGTGCTGACCGGGGTGCTGCTCCGCGTGCGGTTCGACTTCTTCTTCCCGGCCCAGTTGGCGGCCTACGACCGGCACCCGGGCCTGATGGCGTGGTCCTACGGTGCGTTCGCCGTCGGCATGGTCCTGCTCGTCCCCGCTGTCCTCACGCTGGCCGCGCGCATCGCCGCCACCCGGCCGTCCTGGGCGCTGTGGGGCGCCGCCGCGGCCATAGCGGGCCTGTGCGCCCGGCTGTTCCACGCCGGTGTGGACCACATGGCGTTCCAACTCGTCCGGGTCCAGGGTTATAGCGCCGCGCACGACGCGGTGGCCGAGTCCTACACCGCGTTCTACCCGCTGCAGGTCCTCAACCCGCTGATCATGGCCGGCTGGGTCGTGCTGGCGGTGGGCGCCTTCCTGTCCGGAGCGATGGGCCTGGCGAGATCGGCGGCTCTGGGGTCGATGGCGGCCCTGATGATCGGCGTGCTGAAGGGAACCACCCTCACCAGCGTGGCCGTCACCTCCGCGCTGTGCTTCGCGCTGATCCCGTTGGGGATCGCGGTGCTCCGCGCCGGTCCGGCTCCGTCGCCGCGCGCCGTCGCGGGGTGGTCGGCGGGAGCGGTCGCGGCCTTGGGGCTGCTGTACTTCCTCGGCACCGCCGGCTGAGCGCCCCTGCTACGCCCCGACCAGAACCCGGGTCGTGCTCGCCCCATCCTGAACAGGGCTCAGCCGCAGTCGCAGTCGCAGCAGTCGCAGCCGCCGCCGTCCCCGTCGCCGCCACCACTCCGGCCGCCGCAGCCGCCGCAGTCGCAGTCGCAGTCGCACCAGCCGTCCCGCCGCTTGCCCGACCAGGGGCCCGGATGCGGGTCGCGGCAGCACTGCTGGCAGGTGCAGCACATCCACAGGGCCACGCAGCCCCCGGCGAGGAGTCCGCGCTTCTTCGGCGGCTCGTAGATCCTCGGGGTCTCGCACCTGCAGTTGCAGCAGCAGCCGCCCTGGTCCGGGCTCGGCCGGTAGCCGTTGTCCGGCCGGCCTCCGCCGCCCCCGTCCGACACCTCGACCGGGCCGAACAGGCCGGGATAGGTCTCGCCCTGTTCCCGGCCGCTGCCGTGGCCGGGCGGCGGACCCGGTCGGCCCGCGGCGGAGAACACCCGCGACACCGACCGCCGCAGTTCGTGTACCAGCAGCGCGTGCACCAGTCGCCCGTCGCGGAACCGGGCATCGCGCAGGGCGAGCTCGACGCCCGCAGCCGCGTCCCCGCACAACCGGTGCACCTCCGCCAGCGGGGTCCCCGTCGCGGTGACGGGGTTCCACGCCCCGGCCGCGCGGTCGGCCTCGCGGTCCTCCACCGCATCCAGCAGATGGGCGATGCGCCCGAACAGCCGCCCGGCCTCGCGCAGCGGTTCGCGGTTGTCCCGGCACCCCGCCAGCACCGCCGTGTGCGCGAACGCCTCGCCGGTGGCGAACTCGGTGGGCCGCGTGGCGGCGAGGAGGTCCGCGTCCCGCTCGGCCGCCGCCTCCGCCTCCTGCTGCCCGTCCAACGCGGCCACCAGCACCCCGCCGTCGAACCCCAGCTCGCCGCCCCCGGAGTGCGCCGCGCGCTCCCAGCGCTCGGCCACCCCGCGGGCCAGGACCCGCACCGGCCGCCGCGCGTAGACGCCGTCGCCGTCGTCGATGTGGTCGCCGATCTTGGCCGCGGCCAGCAGCAGCGACACCGCCGCCGCCAGCCGCGCCCCGGGACCCTCGGCGACGTCGGCGCGGCGCATCCCGCGCAGCGGGCACGGCCCGGCTGCGCGGGTGGCGGCCGCCGGCTGCTGTGCGGCGGTCAGCGCCGACACCACCAGCCCGTCGTAGTTGGTCGCCGCCCGCGCGAGCTGGCCGTGGCCGTCGCGCAGCGCCAGGCACAGCCCGCACAGGTGGGACATCCACGAGGCCGCGAGGTCGCCGGGCAGGCTGTGGCGGCACGGGCGCAGGATTCCGAACACCGGCGGGCTCCAATCGGTCGCGGAGGGGCGGACACGTCTTTGATGCGGCGGGCCCGCGGCGCGTTCCCGGGCAACCGCCTGCGAGCCCGGCCCCGGTCCCCGCCCACCCGATCCGCCCCCGCCCCGCCGCCCGGCCGCGGCTCGGGCTCGGGCTAATGTTGGCGCGTGCCACACACGCAGATCGTCGTGGGCGCCGCGATCATCCGGGACGGCGCCGTGCTCGCCGCCCAGCGGTCCCACCCTCCGCTGATGCGCGGCCGCTGGGAGCTGCCCGGCGGCAAGGTCGATCCCGGCGAGTCCGACACCGACGCCCTCGTGCGCGAGTGCGAGGAGGAGCTGGGGGTGCGCATCGCTCCGCTGCGCCGCATCGGCGGCGACGTCTCCTTCCCCGTGCGCGCCGACAGCCCCGCCGCCCTGTTGCGGGTGTGGCTCGCCGAGCTGCCCGCGGGCCAGCCCGAGCCCCGCGCGCTGGAGCACCTCTCGCTGCGCTGGCTGCGCGCCGACGCCCTCTCCGGCGTCGACTGGCTGCCGGCCGACGTCCCCTTCCTCGAGGAGATCCGGCCGCATCTGGGCGGCTGAGCCCGCTGCGGTTCGGGCCGCCCGCATGTCCGCATCAGCCCCGGTTCCGGGCTGACCAGCCGTTTCCCCGGGTACTCGGCGGCCCCGCATAGACTGAAGACCGTGCCGCGGGAGTCGCGGCTCTTCCCAGCAGATGAGATCGAGACACTCGCATGTCCAGCGCCACGCCTGTCGAAGGCTCCGCACGTAGGACTGACATCCGCAACGTCGCCATCGTCGCCCATGTCGACCACGGCAAGACCACCCTCGTCGACGCCATGCTCTGGCAGTCGGGCGTCTTCCGGGAGAACCAGGACGTCGACGAGCGCGTGATGGACTCCAACGACCTGGAGCGCGAGAAGGGCATCACCATTCTCGCGAAGAACACGGCGATCCACTACACCAAGCCCGAGGGCGACGACGTCGTCATCAACATCATCGACACCCCCGGCCACGCCGACTTCGGCGGCGAGGTCGAGCGCGGCCTGTCCATGGTCGACGGCGTGGTGCTGCTGGTCGACGCCAGCGAGGGGCCGCTGCCCCAGACCCGGTTCGTGCTGCGCAAGGCGCTGGCGGCCAAACTGCCGGTGATCCTGGTCATCAACAAGGTCGACCGGCCCGACAGCCGCATCGCCGAGGTCGTCGACGACGCCTACGAGCTGTTCCTCGACCTCGACGCCGACGAGTCCCAGATCGAGTTCCCGATCGTCTACGCCTGCGCCCGCGACGGCAAGGCCTCCCTGGAGCGCCCCGCCGACGGCGACGTGCCGGCCAACCCCGACCTCGTTCCGCTGTTCCACACCATCCTCGACACGGTGCCCGCCCCGGAGTACACCCCCGGCGCCCCGCTGCAGGCCCACGTCACCAACCTCGACGCCTCGCCGTTCCTGGGCCGCCTGGCGCTGTGCCGGGTGCGCCAGGGCGAGATCCGCAAGGGCCAGCAGGTCGCCTGGATCAAGGGCGACGGCAGCGTGCAGTCGGTGCGCATCACCGAGCTGCTGATGACCGCCGGACTGGAGCGCAAGCCCGCCGAGAAGGCCGGCCCCGGCGACATCATCGCCATCGCCGGCATCCCCGACATCATGATCGGCGAGACCCTGGCCGACCCCGACGATCCGCGCCCGCTGCCGCTGATCACCGTCGACGAGCCGGCCATCTCCATGACCATCGGCACCAACACCTCGCCGCTGGTGGGCCGGGTCAAGGGCGCCAAGGTCACCGCCCGCCTGGTCAAGGACCGCCTGGACCGCGAGACGATCGGCAACGTCAGCCTGCGCGTGCTGCCCACCGAGCGCCCCGACACCTGGGAGGTCCAGGGCCGCGGCGAGCTCGCGCTGGCGATCCTGGTCGAGCAGATGCGCCGCGAGGGCTACGAGCTGACCGTGGGCAAGCCGCAGGTGGTCACCCGCGAGATCGACGGCAAGCTGCACGAGCCCGTCGAGCGGCTGACCGTCGACGCGCCCGAGGACTACCTGGGCGCCATCACCCAGATGCTCAGCGTCCGCAAGGGCCGCATGGAGCAGATGACCAACCACGGCACCGGCTGGGTGCGGATGGACTGGCTCGTGCCCTCCCGCGGCCTGATCGGCTTCCGCACCGAGTTCCTCACCGAGACCCGCGGCACCGGCATCGCCCACCACGTCTTCGAGGGCTTCGAGCCCTGGTTCGGCGACCTGCGCACCCGCCCCACCGGGTCGCTGGTGGCCGACCGCACCGGCAAGGCCATGACCTTCGCGATGTTCAACCTCCAGGAGCGCGGCGTGCTGTTCGTCGAGCCGGGCACCGAGGTCTACGAGGGCATGGTCGTGGGCGAGAACTCCCGCGCCGACGACATGGACGTCAACATCACCAAGGAGAAGAAGCTCACCAACGTGCGCTCCTCCACCGGCGAGGAGCTGGAGCGCCTGGTGCCGCCGCGCAGGCTCTCGCTGGAGCAGGCCCTGGAGTTCTGCCGCGAGGACGAGTGCGTCGAGGTGACGCCGGACGCGGTGCGCATCCGCAAGGTCGTCCTCGACGCCAAGGAGCGCGGCCGCATGGCGGCGCACAAGAAGCGGGGCTGAGCCCGGCCGCCACCCGCCGCCGCCTGCAACGGGGACCTGGCCACCCGGTCGGCTCCGCGAACGGGCGCCGGCGGGTGCGCGGGTGTGGGCGAAACGGGCCTCCGCGGGCGGATCGGGCGGCGCTGTCCACAGGAATCCGGTGTTCCGTAGCGCCGTCGGGCACCCGCCCCTAACCTTGGGGCAGCAGGGTTCCCGGCACCGCATCGGCCCGGGGCCGCTCGTCGACACCCCCGGAGGACGGGCCCATGGCACAGCCGCACGCCGTCGTCGTCGGGGGCGGCCTAGGCGGGCTGGCCGCGGCGCTCGCCCTCCAGCGGGTCGGCTGGGCGGTGACCGTCTGCGAGCGGGCACCCGGATTGGAGCCCGCCGAGATCGCGCTGGCGCTCGCCCCCAACGCGCTGCGCGCCCTCGACACCCTCGGTATCGGCGCGGACCTCCGCGCCCACTCCGCGCAGCAGGGCATCGCCGCCATCCGCCGCCGCGACGGCCGCTGGATCCTGCGCGTCTCCGCCGAGCGCACCCGCGAGCGGTTCGGCGACCCCGTGTGCGTGGTGCGCCGCGGCGAGCTGTGCCGGCTGCTGCTGGAGCGGCTGCCGGCCGAGGCCGTCCGCACGGCGGCCACCGCCACCGCGATCGAGCCCGGCGACACCCGCCGCCCCGCCCGCGTTGTCACCGGTGCCGGCGAGCACACGGCCGACCTGGTGGTGCTGGCCGACGGCGCGCGCTCGGCGCTGCGCCACGAGCTGTTCCTGGAGCATCCCGGCGCGGTCTACGCCGGGTTCGCCTGCTGGAGCGCGATCGTGCCCCGGCCCGAGCGCGCCATGGCCTTCGGCGAGAGCTGGGGGCGCGGCGGCGCGGCCGGAGTGCTGCCGCTCAGCGGCGGCGAAGCCTACTGCTTCGCCACGGGCAACACCCCCGCGGGCGGGCGCTCCACCGACGAGCACGCCGAACTGGCCCGCCGCGTCGAGGGGTGGCACGATCCCCTGCCGCGGCTGGTGGCGGCGGCCCGGCCGGAGTCGGTGGTGCGCACCGACGTCTGGCACATCGACACCCCGCTGCCCGCCTACCACAAGGGCCGCGTCGCGCTGGTGGGCGACACCGCGCACGCCATGACCCCCAACCTGGGCCAGGGCGCCGGCCAGGCCGTCGAGGACGCGGTCGTGCTGGCCCACCACGTCAGCGGATCGGTCGCCTACGTGCCCACCGCGCTGCAGTCCTACACCGCGGCCCGGCTGCCGCGCACGAGCACCCTGGTGCAGCGCTCCGCCCAGCTGGCCGAGGCCGTGCAGAGCGAGTCGCCCCTGGCCGCCCGCGTGCGCGACCTGGCGGCGGCGGCCGTGGGGGCGGCGGCGCCCGGGGTGCTCGCCCGCTACACCCGGCCGGTCGACGACTGGCGCCCGCCCGCGGCGGCCCGCCGGGGCTGAGTCCGCCGCGGCCGCGGGTCCGCACCCGCGGATCGGGCGCGAGGGCCGACCGCGCATGCGCGCCGGGACAGCGGGCGGGCGCGCCCCGATCGGAGCGCGCCCGGGGCCTCACTGCTCCGGGGAGGAGGTGCGCTTGCGGGTGTTGGGCGGGACGGGGGTGTCGGCGCCCTTGCGCAGCCCGATCTTGGAGCCCAGCCACACCAGCGGGTCGTACTGGCGGTCGGCCACGCGCTCCTTCAGCGGAATCAGCGCGTTGTCGGTGATGTGGATCTGCTCGGGGCAGACCTCGGTGCAGCACTTGGTGATGTTGCAGTAGCCCAGCCCGAACTCCTCCTGGGAGATCTTCCGGCGGTCGGCCGTGTCCTCGGGATGCATCTCCAGCTCCGCCGCGCGCATGAGGAAGCGGGGGCCGGCAAAGGCCTCCTTGTTCTCCTCGTGGTCGCGGATGACGTGGCAGACGTCCTGGCACAGGAAGCACTCGATGCACTTGCGGAACTCCTGCATCCGCTGCACGTCCTCCTGCTGCATGCGGAAGTCTCCGGGCTCGGAGTCCGGCGACGGGGTGAAGGAGGGGATCTCCCGCGCCTTCTGGTAGTTGAAGGACACGTCGCACACCAGGTCGCGGATGACCGGGAAGGTGCGCATCGGGGTGACGGTGATGCTCTCCTCGGGCTCGAAGGTGCTCATCCGGGCCATGCACGCCAGGCGGGGGCGGCCGTTGATCTCGACCGAGCAGGAGCCGCACTTGCCGGCCTTGCAGTTCCAGCGCACGGCCAGGTCGGGGCACTGGGTGGCCTGCAGGCGGTGCAGGACGTCGAGGACGACCTCGCCCTCGTTCACCTCGACCTCGTACTGCGCCAGTCCGCCTTCGCCGCCGCCGCGCCAGACGTGGAACGTCCGCTTGGTCATCACTTGTCCTCCTTCGCGGTCTCGGAGCCGCCGGACCGCGGTGCGGGGGGCATCTCCTCCTCGGTGAGGTACTTGCCCAGCTCTTCGCGGTCGAACAGTTCCATCAGGTCCGGGCGCAGCGGGTCGAGGGGCCGGCGCCGCAGCCGGATGCCGCCCTCGCGCAGCGAGGCGACCAGGTTGACCCGCCGCCACTCCGCGGACATGGCGGGGAAGTCGTCGCGGGTGTGGCCCCCGCGCGACTCTTCGCGCATCAGCGCGGCGCGGGCCACGGCCTCCGAGACCAGCAGCATGTTGCGCAGGTCCAGGGTCAGGTGCCAGCCGGGGTTGTAGATCGTGTCGCCCTCGGCGCGCACCCCGGCGACGCGTTCGCGCAGCTTGTCCAGCGACTCCAGCGCCTGCTCGATCTCGCTGCCGCGCCGGATGATGCCGACCAGGTCGTTCATGGTCTGCTGGATCTCCTGCTGCAGCTGGTAGGGGTTCTCGCCGGTCTCGCGCTCGAAGGGAGCGGCGGCCTCCGCCCGGAGGCGCTCGACCGCGGCGTCGTCGATGCCGGGGCGGTCCTCGCCGAGCCCGTCGAGGTAGGAGGCGGCGCCCAGGCCGCTGCGGCGTCCGAAGACGAGCAGGTCCGACAGGGAGTTGCCGCCCAGCCGGTTGGAGCCGTGCATGCCGCCGGCGACCTCGCCGGCGGCGAACAGCCCGGGCACGACCGAGGCGCCGGTGTCGGCGTCGACCTCGACCCCGCCCATGACGTAGTGGCAGGTCGGACCGACCTCCATGGGGCCGGCCGTGATGTCGACGTCGGCCAGCTCCTTGAACTGGTGGTACATCGAGGGCAGCCGCCGCATGATCTCCTCGGCGGGCAGCCGGGTGGACACGTCCAGGAACACCCCGCCGTGCGGCGACCCGCGCCCCTGCTTGACCTCGTTGTTGATGGCCCGGGCGACCTCGTCGCGCGGCAGCAGCTCGGGCGGGCGGCGGTGGTTGGCCGGATCGGCGTACCAGCCGTCGGCCTCCTCCTCGGTCTCGGCGTACTGGTCGCGGAACACGTCGGGCACGTAGTCGAACATGAACCGGCGGCCCTCGGAGTTGCGCAGCACCCCGCCGTCGCCGCGCACCGACTCGGTGACCAGGATGCCCTTCACCGACGGCGGCCAGACCATGCCGGTGGGGTGGAACTGCACGAACTCCATGTTCAGCAGCGTGGCCCCGGCGCGCAGCGCCAAGGCGTGGCCGTCGCCGGTGTACTCCCAGGAGTTGGAGGTGACCTTGAACGACCTGCCGATGCCGCCGGTGGCCAGGATGACCGCCGGAGCCTCGAACACCAGGAAGTCGCCGGTCTCGCGGATGTAGGCGAAGGCGCCGGAGACGCGGCTGCCCTCCGCGCCCGGTTCGCCGTCGAGCAGCAGTTCGGTGACGGTCGTCTCGGGGAACACCCGCAGCATCGCCTCGGGATCGCCGAACTCGGCGGCGTCGGCCTGCTGGAGCTGGACGACGCGCTGCTGGAGGGTGCGGATCATCTCCAGGCCGGTGCGGTCGCCGACGTGGGCCAGCCGCGGGTACTCGTGGCCGCCGAAGTTGCGCTGGCTGATGCGGCCGTCGGGCGTGCGGTCGAACAGGGCGCCCCAGTACTCCAGCTCCAGGATGCGCTGAGGGGCCTCCTTGGCGTGCAGCTCGGCCATGCGCGGGTTGTTCATGAACTTTCCGCCGCGGATGGTGTCGCGGAAGTGCACCTGCCATTGGTCGCTGCTGTTGACGTTGCCCAGCGCGGCGGCGGCGCCTCCCTCGGCCATGACCGTGTGGGCCTTGCCGAAGAGGGACTTGGAGATGACGGCGGTCTTCTTGCCCTGCTGTCGGGCCTCGATCGCGGCGCGCAGACCCGCGCCGCCGGCCCCGATCACGACGACGTCGTAGCTGTGCCGTGTTGTCTCGGACATCTTCCTGACTTTCGGTTGCGCCGGTATCGGCGGTGGTCGCGCAGTGCTGCGGCGGTGCGCCGGATACCCGCGGTTGGGGGTCGGCTCGGTGGGACGCGGACTAGTTGTAGATCCGCGGATCGGTGATGGTCCCGCTCGCGACGAGTGCGACGTAGAGGTCCGCGATTACCAGGGTGCCCAGCGTGACCCAGGCCCATAGCATGTGCCGGCTGTTCATCCGGGAGATCTGCGTCCACATCCAGTAGCGCACGGGCCTGCCGCTGAAGCTGTTCAGCCGCCCGCCGAAGACGTGCCGGCAGGAGTGGCAGCTGAGCGTGTAGACCCACAGCAGCACCACGTTGCCGATGAGGATGAGGTTGCCCAGCCCGATTCCGAAGCCGCCTTCGCGCCCGTGGAACAGCGCGAGCGCCGCGTCGTAGGTGTTGATCACCGCGATCAGCGCGGCGGCGTAGAAGAAGTAGCGGTGCAGGTTCTGGCCGATCATCGGAAAGCGGGACTCGCCGGTGTAGCGGCCGTGCGGTTCGCGCACGGCGCAGGCGGTCGGGGCCTGCCAGAACGAGCGGTAATAGGCCTTGCGGTAGTAGTAGCAGGTGAACCGGAAGAGCAGCAGGAACGGCAGGCTGAACAGCGCGTAGGGCAGGAACCAGGGGAACTCCCAGGGCAGGGTGCCCAAATGCGCCGAGCCGGGGGCGCACGAGGCCGACAGGCACGGCGAGTAGAACGGCGTCAGGTAGCCGTAGTCGGCCACCCAGTAGTGGTCCTGCTGCAGCACGCGCACCAGGCCGTAGACCAGGAACGCGGTCAGGCCCAGCACGGTCCACAGCGGCGGAGTCCACCAGCGGTCGGTGCGCAGGGTCCGCGCGGAGATACGGGGTCGCTTGAGTCCGGCCCGCTCCGGCGGGGGAAGCGTCGATGTCATTTTCGCTGCGTCTCCATCTTGGCGCGGGCGGCCCCAGCGATGGCGGAGCGCGGGGCGCGGGCCGCTCCCGCAGCCGTCTGATCAGGCAGTGCGGATGGGTTAGGGAAGCCACGTTAGGCCGCAGCGATCACGAATTCAGCTCGAAATTTACGCGAAATGCATGTGAAAAATGCCACTGCCGAAATCCGCCGGCGGTGTGTTTATGGCGAATCGGGGCTGAAAGTGGCCTTTGGGGTCTAAGGGCTTTTTGTTGCGAACGGCCCGCTCTGACCGTTATGCGAAGGTAAGGCCAGCCTTCATGAATAGAATTTATCGCATTTCCGCGGCCGGCGGTTCCGTCCGGCGCGCGTTGCGCGGGCAGGCCCTCAGGGGTTCAGGCCCGCGATGACCTCCAGGTCCTCGCCCAGGTCGTCGCGCGTGAGATGGGTGAGGTAGGCCATGAGGTGGCGCCGGAAGGCGCGGGCGGTGTGGGAGGGGTCGACGTCCTTGCGGTGGGCCAGCGCGATCGTGCGCAGCAGCCGCGGCTGGGCCAGCGGCGTGCCGCGCAGCCCGGGCCGGTTCTTCAGCACCATGCTCGGCACCACCGCGATGCCCAGGCCCGCCTCGACGAAGCGCAGCACCGCGTCCATCTCGCCGCCCTCCACCGCCAGCCGCGGCTCGAAGCCGGCGGCGCGGCAGGCGTGCAGGGTCGCCTCGCGCACATCGTAGCCGTGGCGGAACATCACCAGCGGCCGATCGCGCAGATCGGTGATGCGCATCGACGCGCGCTGGGTGGGCGGCGGCGCGTCGGCGGCGTGCACCACCACCAGGTTCTCGCGCAGGATCGGGGTGGTCACGAACGCCGGGTCGCTGCTTTGCAGCGGCAGGATGATCAGCGCCAGGTCCAGCTCGCCGCGGCCCAGAGCGCGGATGAGGTCGCGCGAACCGCTCTCCTCCACCTGCAGTTCGACGCCGGGGAAGCGGTCGTGGAACCCCGCCAGCGCCTCGGCGAGCAGGCCGGCGCACAGCGACGGGGTGGCGCCCAGCCGCAGCCGGCCGCGCCGCATCCCGGCCAACTGCTGGACCTCGTGCCGCGCCGTCTCCATGTCGGCGACCATCCGCTGGGCCAGCGGGAGGAGCGCCTCGCCGGCGGGTGTGAGTGTGATATTTCCCCGGGCCCGGCTGAACAGGGAGGCCCCCAGCTCCTCCTCGAGGTTGCGGATCTGCCGGCTCAGGCTCGGCTGCGCGACGTGCGAAACCTCGGCTGCGCGGGTGAAATGGCGCGTCTCGGCCACCGCGAGGAAGTACGCCAGCTGCTGGAACTGCATGACCATAGCCTACGGCTATCGTCACCAGCTCTCTGATGACTTAGACGTTCTTCTTTATCAAGACTTAAAGTGACGAGCTGTGGCGAACAGTACCCTGACCAAGCAGCGATCGGAGGCACTCGGCTCCACGGTGGCCCTCAAGTCCGCGATGGCGGTCACCGGCGTGATCCTCGTGCTCTTCCTGATCGCCCATATGTACGGCAACCTGAACGTCTTCGCGGGCCAACAGGCCTTCGACGACTACTCCCACCACCTGCGCGAGCTGGGCGAGCCCATGCTGCCCCACGGGGGCTTCCTGTGGATCATGCGCGTGGTGCTGCTGGCGAGCGTCCTGGTCCACGCCTACGCGGCCGCCGTGCTGTGGCGGCGGGCCGGCCGCGCGCGCCCCGTGCGCTACCAGGTGACCAAGCGCGTGCAGCGCAGCTACTCCTCCTACACGATGCGCTACGGCGGCATCCTGATCGCTCTGTTCGTGGTCTTCCACGTGCTGCACCTGACGACCAACACCATCCACCCGGGCGGCGCCTCCGACAGCCCGTATGAGCGGATGGTCGCCGGCTTCCAGCCGGAGTTCTGGTACGTCACGCTCTTCTACGTCGCCTCCGTGGTGGCCGTGGGCCTCCACCTGCGGCACGGAATCTGGAGCGCCCTGACGACGCTCGGCGCCAACCGGCAGAGCCGGCAGCGCTCGCTGAACATCATCGCGACCGTGATCGCGGCGGCCCTGACGGTCGGCTTCCTGCTCACGCCGCTATCTGTGACTCTGGGGCTGGTGGAATAAATGAGGGACCTCTACACCGAAGGCGACGAGATCCGCGACGAGAAGGCACCCGCGGGCCCCATCGCCGAGCGCTGGGACAAGCGCCGCTTCTCCGCCAAGCTGGTCAACCCGGCCAACCGCCGCAAGCTGTCGGTCATCATCGTCGGCACCGGTCTGGCCGGGGCGTCGGCCGCCGCCACCCTGGGCGAGGCCGGGTACCAGGTGAAGTCCTTCTGCTACCAGGACAGCCCGCGGCGGGCGCACAGCATCGCCGCGCAGGGCGGCATCAACGCGGCCAAGAACTACCGCAACGACGGCGACAGCATCTACCGGCTGTTCTACGACACGGTCAAGGGCGGCGACTTCCGCTCGCGCGAGTCCAACGTCTACCGGCTCTCCCAGGTCAGCGTCGAGATCATCGACCAGTGCGTGGCCCAGGGCGTGCCCTTCGCGCGCGAGTACGGCGGCCTGCTCGACAACCGCTCCTTCGGCGGCGTCCAGGTCTCCCGCACCTTCTACGCCCGCGGCCAGACGGGCCAGCAGCTGCTCATCGGCGCCTACCAGGCCCTGGAGCGCCAGGTGCAGGCCGGCACCGTGGAGATGAACACCCGCCACGAGATGCTGGAGCTGATCGTCGTCGACGGGCGGGCGCGCGGCATCATCGCCCGCGACATGGTCACCGGCGAGATCGAGACGCACTTCGCCGACGCCGTCGTGCTCTCCACCGGCGGCTACGGCAACGTCTTCTACCTGTCGACCAACGCCATGGGGTGCAACGTCACCGCCACCTGGCGGGCCCACCGCAAGGGGGCCTACTTCGCCAACCCCTGCTACACCCAGATCCACCCCACCTGCATCCCCGTCAGCGGCGACTACCAGTCCAAGCTGACGCTGATGAGCGAGTCGCTGCGCAACGACGGCCGCATCTGGGTGCCCAGCCGGGCGGGCGACAGCCGCGACCCGCGCGAGATCCCCGAGGACGAGCGCGACTACTACCTGGAGCGCATCTACCCCTCCTTCGGCAACCTGGTGCCGCGCGACATCGCCTCGCGGGCGGCCAAGAACGTCTGCGACGAGGGGCGCGGCGTCGGTCCCGGCGGGCTGGGCGTCTACCTGGACTTCGCCGACGCGATCAAGCGCATGGGCCGCCCCGCCGTCGAGGCGAAGTACGGCAACCTCTTCGACATGTACCAGCGCATCACCGGCGAGAACCCCTACGAGGTGCCGATGCGCATCTACCCGGCCGTGCACTACACCATGGGCGGGCTGTGGGTCGACTACGACCTGCAGAGCAGCATCCCGGGGCTGTTCGTGACAGGTGAGGCCAACTTCTCCGACCACGGCGCAAACCGCCTGGGCGCCAGTGCGCTGATGCAGGGCCTGGCCGACGGCTACTTCGTGCTGCCCAACACCATCAACGACTACCTCGCCGGCGGGCCCTTCGAGAAGCTCGACGAGAACACGCCGGAGGCCAAGGAGGCGGCCGAAGCGGTGCGCGCGCGCATCGACAGGCTCCTCTCGGTCAACGGCGACCGCACCGTCGACTCCTTCCACAAGGAGCTCGGCCACATCATGTGGGACTACTGCGGCATGGAGCGCAACGAGGAGGGCCTGCGCAAGGCCGTCGAGCGCATCCGCGAGCTGCGCGAGGAGTTCTGGCAGAACGTCCGGGTGCTGGGCACAAACGAGGAGCTGAACCAGTCGCTGGAGAAGGCCGGCCGCGTGGCCGACTTCTTCGAGCTGGCCGAGCTGATGTGCGTCGACGCGCTGCACCGCCGTGAGTCCTGCGGCGGGCACTTCCGCTCCGAGAGCCAGACCGAGGACGGCGAGGCGCTCCGCCACGACGACGAGTTCGCCTACGTCGCCGCGTGGGAGTTCGGCGGGACCGGCGAGCCGCCCGTCCTGCACAAGGAGCCCCTGGAATACGAATACGTCGAGATGAAGCAGCGGAGCTACAAGTGAACATCACCCTGCGCGTTTGGCGCCAGAAGGGCCCCGACGACAAGGGTCGGATGGTCACCTACAAGGTCGAGGACGTCTCGCCCGACATGTCCTTCCTGGAGATGCTCGACGTCCTCAACGAGAAGCTCACCCTTGAGGGCGAGGAGCCGGTGGCCTTCGACCACGACTGCCGCGAGGGCATCTGCGGGGCGTGCGGCGTCGTCATCGACGGCGAGGCCCACGGCCCCGAGACCACCACGACCTGCCAGCTGCACATGCGCAGCTTCTCCGACGGCGACACCATCACCGTGGAGCCGTGGCGGGCCAAGGCGTTCCCGGTCATCAAGGACCTGGTCGTGGACCGCGGCTCCTTCGACCGGATCGTCCAGGCCGGCGGCTACATCAGCGCGCCGACCGGCACCGCTCCCGACGCCCACGCCATGCCGGTGCCCAAGGCCGACGCCGACCGCGCGTTCGACGCGGCCACCTGCATCGGCTGCGGCGCCTGCGTGGCCGCCTGCCCCAACGCCTCGGGCATGCTGTTCACCGCGGCGAAGGTCACCCACCTGGGCATGCTGCCCCAAGGCCAGCCCGAGCGGGAGGCCCGCGTCGTCCAGATGGTGAACCAGCACGACGAGGAGGACTTCGGCGGCTGCACCAACATCGGCGAGTGCGCCGCGGTGTGCCCCAAGGGCATCCCGCTGGACACCATCTCCCAGCTCAACCGCGACCTGCTGGGTGCGCTGACCAGCAGCCGGGCCGAATAGCGGCGAGGCCGTGCGCTCCTTCGGGGCCGTCCCGCACCCAGCGGGGCGGCCCCGATCGCGTTCGGGGGCGGGTGCGGGCGGCGGTCAGGGATGCTGGTGGAAGACGTGCGCCCGGATCCAGGCGTGCATGGCGACGGCGGCCGCCGCCCCGGCGTTGATCGAACGGGTGGATCCGTACTGGCCGATGGACAGCACCGACTCGCACACGGCGCGCGCCTCCGCCGAGAGCCCCGGGCCCTCCTGGCCGAAGACCAGTACGCAGGCGCGCGGCAGGGGGTAGGTCTCCAGCGGCACCGCGCCGGGCAGGTTGTCGACACCGATCAGCGGCAGCCCGTTGCGCTGCGCCCAATCGACCAGGTCGGCGGCGTCGGGGCGGTGGTGGACGTGCTGGTAGCGCTCGGTCACCATGGCGCCGCGGCGGTTCCACCGGCGCCGGCCCACGATGTGCACGGCGGCCGCGCCGAAGGCGTTGGCCGTGCGGACCACCGACCCGATGTTGAAGTCGTGCTCCCAGTTCTCCACGGCCACGTGGAAGGGGTGGCGCCGGGTGTCCAGGTCGGCGACGATCGCCTCGCGGCGCCAGTAGCGGTACCGGTCGACCACGTTGCGGCGGTCGCCCTCGGCGAGCAGTTCGGGATCGTAATGGTCGCCCTCGGGCCAGGGCCCCGGCCACGGTCCCACGCCGACCTCGTGGTGTGCGGGGGCCTCCGCTGCGGGCGTGCGCGGGGCGGAGGAGTCGGGAACGGCCTGGTCGGTCACGCGCCCCAGCTTAAGTGCGCGTTTACAGGCGTGGTTCAGCGGTTCAGGTCGATCCCGCCGTGGATGTCGCGGGCCTGGACCACGTTGCCGCTGACGTCGCCCTGGATGCTGTTGACGACGCCGCCCTCGGAGGCGTCGAAGTGGGGGCGCAGCTCCTCGGTGAGCCGCCGGATCTCGGGGTCGGAGGAGGCGGCGGAGTCCAGGTGCTCGGCCAGGACCTCGACGGCCTCGGCGTCCTCGTAGTCGATCTGCGCCGACTCCAGGGCCTCGCGGGCCTCGGGCTCGGCGCGGAAGCGCGCGAGCACCGCCTTGCGCAGGCCGCGCAGGGCCGCTGCGGCGTTCTCGGTCAGCGGCTCCACCGCCTTGCCCGCTACGGCGGCGGCGATGGCGATCAGCACCTGGTCGACCACGGGATCCCTCCGGGCTCGGGCGGTGGAAGGCTCGCATGAGCCGGTCCCATCGTCGCGGATCCGCGGCGGCCGCGCCAGGGGCGGCCGCAACCGGGTGCCGGTCAGCCGCTGCGGGCGCCGGCGGCGGTGCGCCCGCCGGAGCGCCGGCGCAGCAGCAGGGCGATCGCCCGCCAGCCCAGCAGGGCGGCGCTCAAGAAGAGCGCCGCGACGACCACGAACGAGAGCGGAGTCCCCCCGCCCGCCGCCGAGCGCAGCAGCATGCCCGCACCGACGGTCAGCACCAGCACGAGCACTCCGGTCGGCATCACCGCCGCCGGATTCCGCCACGGCTTCCACGGCAGGCTCGCCGCCCATCCCGCGGCCGTCCCGGCGAGGAACGGCCACAGCGTGAGCGCCACGCCGGCGGCGGTCAGCCCTTCCTCGTGGTTGATCCGGCCGATCACCACGAAGGCCAGTACGCACAGGGCGTCGAGCAGCAGGGCAGCGGGCACGAAGCGCATGCCTTCGATCGTAGGCCGTGTTTGGTGGGTCGCTGTCCTACTGCGCGGCTGCGTAGGGTAGGGATTCTCGCTCTCGCTGCGTTCTCGTCAGTCGACAGGGGGCCCGCCCTGACTCCTTCCTCGGCCTTGCGAGAGCGGCACTGGTCCCTATGGCGGCGCCCCGCGCCGGAAATCGGCGCTTCGCGCCATCGGGCGCGGGGCGCACACGAGTGCGCCGCTCGCTACGGACGGACCCACCAAACACGGCCTCGGCGTGCTCTCCGAGCAGGTCGGATAGGGCCCGGGTCGGATGGGGCCCGGGGAGCCGGCCGGCGCACTGGGGAATGGATGCGGGTCGAATACGCCGGCCGGCCTCGCGCACCCGGGCGTTGCGATGCGCGAGACTCCGGTGCCCCTGTCGGCGCCGGAGCGCTCGTGAAGCCGCTGCGCCGGTGGGGACGCCGGATGAGCACCGCAGGACCGGCGCTCCGGTCGCGTCCGCGACATTTCGGGCCTATTCCGGCCTTTCATCGCATACCGACAAGGCTCAGCGGAAGCTTAGCCCGTGAGGGGCACTGCCCCGAATTCCGGGAGACCGGGGCCGTCGCCGGGGAGAACGTCGTAGGCATCGCCTGGCAGCGCCCCGTTGCCCCGGATCGTGACCGTGAGTCCGGCCTGCCGCCGACCCGCGGTCGTGCGGTCGGCGTCCCGGGCCTGCTGCGAGGGCGATGCCGCGGCGCCGCCGCCGCCCGGGTCGCGCAGCGGGCCGGTGGCCGCATCGGCGGCGCCTTCGGCGGAGGTGAGCGCCACGTCCTGGGGGACGGCGGCGTGGTCGGCGGCCGTGGACGCGTCGGCGACGACCAGGCTGAGGGCGACGGCCGCACCGGCGAACGCCCAGACATAGGGGGACTTGCGCACTGCTGCTCTTTCCGGACTAGCGAGAGGAGGGGGACCTCCGCCGACGAGCGGGGACTCGACGGAGGTCCCGCCGGTGGCCGGCGGCCGCACGCAAAGGAGAGGGACACAGGGCCGCCGCGCCTACTCACCGACTTTCAGTGAGCGTTCGGAAACCATAAGTCATTACCGGCAGTTGCGACAGGCCGTCCTAAAACCGTGAAGATCACGGGATGTCGCGAATCACCGTGTTCGCACGAGGCCACAGGAGGCACAAGAGGCGCAGAGGACACGGAAAGGCGCCGTGCGTAGGCGTTTCCGCGACGACGCACCGATCGCCGGCGTCGTCACCCAGGGTCGCCGCAACCTGTTGAATTGGCCGGATCCGGCCACCATTCCATGGCAACCGAATGGCGAGACGGTGAACACGGTGGTGGACCGTGTTCCGCTACCCGGCCCGTCCGGCCTCCTGCGGGACGTGTGCGCCCAGGGACCGGTGCAGGAACTCCACCTGGAGCAGCAGCAGGTTCTCGGCTGTCGTCTCCTCGGAGGCCATATGGGTGATGCCCGACAGCGGCAGCACCGTGTGCGGGCGCCCCGCCGCCAGCAGCGCCGAGGACAGCCGCTGAGTGTGGGCGAAGACGACGTTGTCGTCGGCCAGGCCGTGGATGAGCAGCAACGGGCGGTGGGGCTCGCTCCAGCCCTCCAGCGCCGACGAGCGGGCGTAGTCGCCCGGGCGCCCCTGCGGCGTGCCCAGGTAGCGCTCGGTGTAGTGGGTGTCGTAGAGGTGCCAGTCGGTGACCGGCGCGCCCGCCACCGCCGCGTGGAAGACCTCGGGGCGGCGCAGCACGGCCAGCGCAGCCAGGTAGCCGCCGAAGGACCAGCCGCGGATCGCGACCCGGTCCAGGTCCAGGCAGCCGAAGCGCTTGGCCGCGTCATGCAGCGCCGTCACCTGGTCCTCCAGCACGGGTGCGGCCAGGTCGCCGTGGACGGCCTGCTCCCACTCCACGCTGATGCCCGGCGTGCCGCGCCCGTCGGCCACGACCACGGCGAAACCCTGGTCGGCGAACCACTGCGAGGTCAGGTACGCCGACCGGCTGTACAGCACCCGCTGGGCGTGCGGGCCGCCGTAGGGGTCCATCAGCACCGGCAGCCGCACACCGGCGTCCGGGTCGTACCAGGACGGCAGCACCAGCGCCGCGGGAATCCCCCGATCGCCCGCCCTCCAGAAGCGCACGCTCGGGCGGGGCAGATCGGGTGCGTGGGCGAAGCTCGCGATCTCCCCGGCGGACTCCCGCGCCGCCCCGACGCCGCCGGCGCCGGCGTCCCGCAGCAGGACCGTGCGCACGCCGTCGCTTTCCATGTCGCGCCGCTGGACGACCAGCGTGCCGCCGCGCAGGCGGCCCGAAAGCACAGCGCCCGCCTCAGCGGAGCCGCCGTCCGCGGACTCGCCCGGAACGTCGACGGCGACGGTGGTGCCGCCGCGCGAGTCCAGCAGCCACAGCCCCACCTCGCCGGGCCGCCCCGCCGGGGACGCCGTATAGAGCACGTGGTCGCCGTCGACGTCGGCGACCGACCGCAGGTAGCCGCCGTCCAGCGGTCCCATCTCCCGGCCGCCCACCAGCAGCACGCGGCGCGCGTCGCCCGCGTCGCCGCGCCCGATCCAGACCAGGTCGCCGCTCGCGGTGAACACGGGCACGCCCGGCATGATCTCCACCCACACCTCGTCGGACTCGGTGCGGACCCGCCGCACCGTCCCGGTACGCGGATCGGCGCGGAACAGCGCCAGCGTGCGCTGGTCCCGGCTCTGCGCGGTGAACACCACCTCGCCGGCCGCGGACTCGGCCGCCGCATCGCCGCCCTGCTGCCCGCCGCCGGTCGCCGTCCACCCGGCGCGGGCGACGTAGGGCAGCTCCGCGCGGTCCCATTCGAGCCAGCGCGGCTCGGCCGCGCCCTCGCCCTCCAGGCTCAGCACCGCCAGCCGCACATCGGCGTTGGGCGTGCCCGCCGCCGGGTAGGCGATCGTCTGCGCGGGCGCCTCCGGATTGGCGGGGTCGGCGATCGTCCACCGGGCGACGGGGGAGTCGTCCACCCGCGCCGCCAGCACCGCCGAGCCGTCCGGAGCCCACCACAGCCCCCGGTACCGGCTCATCTCCTCGGCCGCGACGAACTCCGCCAGCCCCCAGGCGACGCCGTCGCCGTCGGGCTCGGCCAGCACGCGATCGCCGCCGCCGAGGTCGACGACGTGCAGGGCCCCGCCGCTGACGTAGGCCACCGCACCGCCCCGCGGCGAGATCGCGGGGTCGACCACGGGCGCGACCGCGGCCGCGACCTCGCGCGGCGCGCCGCCGCCGGCCAGGTCGACGGTGTAGAGCCGCCCCGAGAGGGTGAACGCGGCGCGGGCGAACTCGCGGTCGACCGTGTAGGAGACGATGCCGCCGCCGGTCTCGCGCAGCCGCTCCCGGCGGGCGCGCTCCTCGGCGGGCAGGTCCTCGTCGCCGGCACCGACGGTGCGCGGGTCGGCGACCACCCGCTCCGCGCCGCTGTCCACCTCGCGTACCCACAGGCAGGTCGCGGTGTCGTCGCCGTCCCTGCCGCGCAGGAACGCCACCCGCCGGCCGTCCGGGGAGATCTGGAACGCGCGCGGGACACCGAGGGTGAACCGCCGCGTGCGGGCCTGTTGCCGAGGAAAGCTCATGGGTCGATTGTGGCGCATCGTGCACCGGTGCCGCGGTCGGCGCGGGCCGTGCTGCCCAGACGCGGCCGCTGGCGTGTGGAGCCGTGCCCGGCGGGCCGGCGCGGGTATCGTCCAGACCATGACAGATCGGCGACTGCTGCTGGTGCACGCCCACCCCGACGACGAGACCATCGTCACCGGAGCCACCATGGCCAAGTACGCCGCCGAGGGAGCCGAGGTCACCCTGGTGACGTGTACGCGCGGCGAGGAGGGCGAGATCATCCCGCCGGAGCTGGCGCACCTGGGCTCCGACCGCGAGGACACCCTCGGCGAGTACCGGATCGGCGAGTTGGACAAGGCGTGCCTCGCCCTGGGCGTGCGCGACCACCGGTTCCTCGGCGGGCCCGGCCGCTACCGCGACTCCGGGATGATGGGCGCGGCGACCAACGACCGCCCCGGCTGCTTCTGGCAGGCCGACGTGGAGGAGGCGGCGCACCTGCTCGCGGCCGTCATCCGCGAGGTGCGCCCCCACGTCGTCGTCACCTACGACGACAACGGCGGCTACGGCCACCCCGACCACATCCAGGCCCACCGCGTCACCGTGCGCGCGTTCGAGAAGGCCGCCGAGCGCGCCCTGCCGGGATCGCCGTGGCAGACCCGCAAGCTCTACGCCATCGCGCAGCCGCAGTCGCTGCTGGAGGCGTCGGCGGAGCGGCTGAGGGACAACCCGGGGCCGTTCCGGGCCCCCGACTCCGCCGCCGACATCGCGCCGGGCACCCCCGACAGCCTCGTCACGGCCCGCATCGACGCCTCGCCGCACTGGGCCGCCAAGGCGCTGGCGATGCGGGCGCACGCCACCCAGATCAGCGTCGAGGGCGAGCTGTTCGCGCTGTCCAACGGGATCGCCCAGGAGATCGGGGCGGTGGAGTACTTCACGCAGATCGGCGGCGCCGCGCCGCGCCGGGGCAATCGGGGGCCCGACGGGCTGGAGACCGACCTGTTCGCCTGAGCCGCCGCGACCGATCCCGCCGGCGGCCGGTCGCTCGCCCCGACCGCTCCGCCCGACCGGCCGGCCGTACCCGCCGCCGGCCACGACCCAGGAGGAAGTCCCGACGTGCCCGCACCGCAGCAGCCGAGCCCCTACCCGCCGCCTCCGGCCGCCGACCAGTCCCGCGGCCGGGCGGAGGCGGCCAGGCGGATCGCCGACCCGATCGTCACGGGCATGGCATACGCGGTACTGCTCGCCCTGGGGGTGGGGGTGGGCTTCGGCGGCTCCGTCATGGCCGGATGGCTGTCCTACCTGTGGAAGTCCGGTTCGGCCGGGCAGGCCGCGGCCTCGGTCGCCCTGGTGGCCGTGCTGGCCGCGCTCTTCGCCGGCTGCCGGGCCGCGGGCTGGGGCATGGGCTCGCGCCTGGGCTCCGGGCTGCCGGCGTTCGGCTGGGCGGGCGCCGTGTTCACCCTGATCGCGGTGAACTCCGGCGGCGACGTGGTGCTGACCTCGACGGTGATCGACTACTGCTACCTCTTCGGCGGCCTCACCGCGGTCGGTATCGCCGTCGTGATGACCGAGCCCGGCCCCTGACCGCCGGACGTCCGCGCCGGCGGCGTCAGGAGACCCAGAACCGCAGCAGCACCTCGCCGAAGCCGACGTCGATCTGCGGCATCCCCAGGGCGACGAACAGCTCCGCCGCCAGGGTCGGCAGCCGCACGTTCACCTGGGGCACCCACAGCACCGCGAAGACCGCGATGACGCCGAAGAGCGCCCACGGCCGGACGCGCTCGGCGACGGTGCCGGGCAGATAGGGCGCCAGCACGCCGAAGCCGTCCAGACCCGGGATGGGCAGCACGTTGACCAGCGCGGCGGTGAGGTTGAGATAGCACAGGTACATCAGCCCGCCGAGCATCCAGTTGTCGGTGAACATGCCCGCGGGCACCAGGATGACGACCGCGGCCGCGGCCGCGGCCGCCAGCACCAGGTTGACCGCGATCCCCGCGGCCGCGATGAGGCTGCGCCGGGCTCGGCTCGGCACGGCCGCGGGGTCCAGGTAGCTCGCCGGCCCCGGCAGGCCGATCCCGCCCAGCAGCAGGAAGGCCACCGGCATCAGCAGGTTGGCGAACAGCTCGCCGAAGCGGAAGGGGTTCAACCGCAGGTAGCCGCTGCCGCGCAGCGAGCGGTCGCCGAAGCGGTAGGCGACTGCGGCGTGGCCGAACTCGTGCAGCGCCAGCGAGACGATCCATCCGGCGAGGATGAACACGAAGGGTACGTAGGCGGTGGCGTCGTCACCGGTCCACTGGACCTCGGCGCGCGTCCAGGAGAACCAGCCCGCCAGCCCGCCCAGTCCCAGCAGCAGCACGAACACCGGGCTGGGCAGCAGGTCGGCGGCCGAGGCCGCGCGCGCCTGCGGTGCGGCGCCGTCGGGCCCTGCGGCCTCGTCGGGCCGCGTGCCGGTGTCCTCGGCGGATCGCGGCGCGGCTGCGTGGTCCCGATCGGTGGGCTCAGGCGCGGACATGGTGCTCCAGCTCGTCGAAAAAGGGCTCGCGGAGGCGCTGCACGGGGGAGTCGGCGCCGGTGGCGCCGGTACGCCGTCCCCAGGTTAGAGGCACGGCCGCCTGCCCGCGCACCGGGTGGCGCGCCCGGAGCCGCGGGCGGTCGACGGGCTAGAGCGAGGTCGGGGGAGTGGTCGCCGAGAGGTGCATGGCGGTGAGCGAGAACGCGTGCCCGGCCTTGGTCAGCTGGTGGCTGCCGCCCTCGCCCAGCAGATCGCCGTCGACGACGAACCCCAGCGTCTCCAGTAGCCAGGTCACCGTTATGAGCACCGAGCCGACCTGCTGGGTGTCGGGCAGCCGCCCCGGGGAGTCGCTGCCCCAGCCGGAGTCGGCGAGCACCAGGCGGGCCTCCTCGGCGATGTCGGTGCAGGTCTCGCGTGCGTGGCTGCCGGTGGAGCGGGAGGAGTGCGAAAGCAGCAGCCCCAGCAGGGTCTCGGTGGCGGCCTGGGCGAAGCCGTCGGTGTCCAGCACGCTCTCGGCGACGGCGCGCCACAGCGCCTCGGTGTCGTCGTGCAGCAGCCGCCCGCGCCGGGTGAGCACCAGGCGGCGCCCCGACCTGCGCACCGCCCGCATCGTGCGCAGCAGTTTGTGCAGCGCGATGAGCTGCGTGGAGTCGGTCTCGCTGCGCGGCGGCGCGGGCGAGGTGGCCCAGTCGAACTCCGCGCACAGTTCGCGGACCACGCTGGGCGAGATGTAGCCGATCTGGGTGAGGCCGATGCCGTCGTCGGCGTAGTCCAGCAGCCGCACCACCGGCGCCAGCGCACTCGCGGCGTTGGGCGGGGTCTCGGCCCCGCTGATCAGCTGGCCCAGCAGCGGCCACAGCCGCTGGCGGTGCGGGTGCGAGGGGGAGGACAGCCACGCGCGTACCCGCTCCTCGCGCACGCGGTCGAGCCTGCTGCGGCCCTGCGGGTCGGGCTGGGTCAGAAACGCCCGGGTCTGCTGCTGCTGGGAGTTGCGCCAGGCCGGGGTGCCCGGCCGCAGCTCGTCCAGCGCGACGGCGAGCTCCAGGGACGCCGAGGTGGCCTGGTAGGCCGCGATCTCGGCGGAGCCGAGCGTGCTGCCCCAGGTGAGCTCGGGCAGGTCGGGCGGTTCGACGCCCGAGGCGCGCATCGCCCGCCGGTAGGCCTGGTGCCCGGAGTCGTGGCTGACCCGGTAGTTCTCGAGGATGTCGCGAGTGCAGCCGGAGGTGCAGATGGCGGCGTAGCGGTCCAGGCCCAGCAGGGTGAACAGGCGGCCCAGCGAGCGCGCCGCGAACAGGCGCTCGGCGGAGTCGGTGGAGAAGCGCACCGGCAGCACGTACCAGCAGAACTCCTGGACCGCGTGCTGGGTGAGCGCCTCCAGGTTGCGCCCGTCGGTCAGCGTGGACAGTGCCGTCTCGGCGACCTGGGCCGCGCGGGAGTCGGAGCGGGCGAGCTGAGCGAGGGCGGAAGCCACGGTCTCCTGCATGGCGTGAACTCGCCACCTCCCCCTTCAACATCAGCGGCGGACCGCACCGCACGGGGCCGCCTGCGGTGCGCTCGCCGGCGGCGGGCCGCTAGCCGTCCGTCGTCGGCCTGCCGCCGCCCCGCCTGCGCGTCGGCGGTTGCTGCGGCACGATACGGCTTCCGGCGACATCGTCGGCGGTGACCTCTGTCACAGTGCCGTCGCGTCTGCGTATCCGTATCAGACCGTCCTGCCAGGACTCCAGCACTCCGACGATATCCCGGAAGCCCCCGCCAGGCAGCCGAAGGCGCACAGTGGCGCGCCGACCGATGTCCTCCGGTGTCGCCTCGGCCCTCAATCGCGGGGCGAAGCCCATGGGATCGACCCCCAATTACGCGGAAACGCCCGGTGGGCGCAATACTGGAAGGTGCGAATCGTGTGTCAGGTGCCCGGCGGTCCCGCTCCGGACTCCCGGCATCGCCCAGGCTATGTGACAGCGAAGACACTTATACGCGCGGTCAACGTGGCGAAGACCGAAGAGGAGTACGACGTGACCTACGTCATCGCGCAGCCCTGCGTCGATGTGCTCGACAAGGCGTGCATCGAGGAATGCCCCGTCGACTGCATCTACGAGGGCAAGCGCATGCTCTACATCCACCCGGACGAGTGCGTCGACTGCGGCGCCTGCGAGCCGGTGTGCCCTGTAGAGGCGATCTACTACGAGGACGACCTCCCCGAGCAGTGGTCGGAGTACTACAAGGCCAACGTGGAGTTCTTCGACGAGATCGGCTCTCCGGGAGGCGCCTCCAAGGTCGGCCAGCTCGACACCGACCACCCCGTGGTCGCCAAGCTGCCTCCGCAGGCGGAGTAAGGGAGGACCCCGGCCGTGCGCGCGCTCGGCGCGGCCGCGCGCACGGCGGTCCGGCCCCGCCGGGGGCCGGACGGCCGGGCGGCGCCCGGGCGGCGCCGCGGCCGCCCATGGCAGACGCCCGCCGCGCCGCGGCGGCGGGTGTGTTGTTCGACCGGTGCCGCGCCGCGGACCGGCGATGATCGAGGAATGGACGCGATGGCCGACCGCAGGCGCGTTGGAGACCGGCTCCCGAGCTTCCCGTGGGACCGCCTGGCCCCCCACAAGGCGACCGCCGCCGCCCACCCCGAGGGCGCCGTGGACCTGTCGGTGGGCACCCCCGTGGACCCCGTGCCCGAGACCGTGCGCCAAGCCCTGGCCGCGGCGTCGGACAGCCCCGGCTACCCCGCCACCTACGGCACCCCCGAGCTGCGCGCCGCCGCCGCCGACTGGCTGGCGCGCTGCCACGGCGTCCAGGTGGAACCCGCCGCCGTGCTGCCCTCGCTCGGCTCCAAGGAGTTCGTCGCCTGGCTGCCCACCCTGCTGGGGCTGGGCCCCGGCGACACCGTGGTCTACCCCGAGCTCGCCTACCCCACCTACGACATCGGCGTCCGCCTGGCCGGTGCCGAGCCCGCCGCCTCCGACGGGCTCACCGCGCTGGGCCCGGCGCCCGTGCGGCTGGTGTGGATCAACTCCCCGGCCAACCCGACAGGCCGCGTGCTTGGCGCCGAGCACCTGCGCAAGGTGGTCTCGTGGGCGCGCGAACGCGGCGCGATCGTGGCCTCCGACGAGTGCTACATCGGTCTGGGCTGGGAGGGCATCGAACCCGTGTCGGTGCTGCACCCCGACGTCTGCGGGGGATCCCACGACGGGATCCTCGCCCTGCACTCGCTGTCCAAGCGCTCCAACCTCGCCGGCTACCGGGCCGCCTTCGCGGCCGGCGACCAGGCGCTCATCGACGAGCTGCTGGAGGTGCGCAAGCACGCCGGCATGATCATGCCCGGACCCGTGCAGGCCGCCATGCGCGCCGCGCTGGAGGACGACGACCACGCCCGCGAGCAGAAGGCCCGCTACTCCGCCCGGCGCACGGCGCTGCGCAGCGCCTTCGAGGCCGCCGGTTGGCGGATCACCCACTCCGAGGCGGGGCTGTACCTGTGGGCCGCCCATCCCGACCGCGACGCCTGGGGCTCGGTGGCCCTGCTCGCCGAACACGGGATCCTCGTGGCGCCCGGCGACTTCTACGGCCCGGCAGGGGCCGGGCACGTGCGCGTGGCCTTCACCGCCGCCGACGAGCGGGTCGCCGCGGCGGTCAAGCGCCTGAGCGCCCTGTCCTGATTCGCCTCTTCCCCAACCACGGCGTTGTACCTGTGGTCATTGTTAGCGAACACAAGTGACCACGGGTACAAGATCAGCGCAACCGTGGCAGCTGTGGGAGGGGAGGTTGGGAGGGGAGGTCAGGACAGCAGGATCTCGCCGCGGGGCGCGGCGTCGGGCACCGTCTGCCAGCCCTTCTGTCCCGCATCGGCGCGCCAGCGCTGGTCCTGGTAGGTCACCGAGCTGATGCCGTACTCCTTGGCGCTGGCGACCGCCCACTGGGCCATGGCCCAGCCCAGGTCGCCGGTCTCGTATGCGCCGCCGGGCGGCAGCGAGCCCGGGTCGGCCCCGAAGACGCGGGCCATCTCCGCGCGCGCCGCGTCGAGGTCGGCCTTGCCGACCCCGTCGGGCAGCACGCACGAGACGGTGGGCCCCGCGGCGCCGGTGAAGGCCTCCGCCATCACCCGCGACACCTGCTCGTGCTGGTCGTAGGCGAAGCCGTCGGCGCTGCGCTGCACGGCCTGGGCCGCCTCGTACACCGGCATGTCGGTGTAGCCCTCGATGTCGGTCAGCCGGTCGTAGAAGGCCCCGGTGGCGTAGACGGGGTCCATGAGCTGGTCGGGCTCGCCCCACTCCTGCGAGGGCCGCTGCTGGAACAGCCCGACCGAGTCCCGGTCGCCGTACTCGATGTTGTAGAACTTCGACTCCTGCCACACCGTGGCGAAGGCGATCACCACCGCCTCGCGGGGCAGGTTCCGCTGGAAGGCCACACCGCTGATGGTCGCGGCGTTGGCCGCCTGGGCGGGGTCGAGGGTGTCGGCCTCGCCGTCGGCGGTGTAGGTGCAGGCCTCGGTGGGCTCGGGGTCGGCCACCTCCAGCGGCTGCACCGAGGACATCACGTAGTAGCCGCCGGCGACGAGCGCGCCGCAGACCACTGTCAGCGCGATGAGGATCTTGAAGAATGCGGAGACTCTTCGGAGCTTTCCAGGCACAGGCAGACCGTAGGGGTCGGGGACGTGCGGCAGCGCGGCCGCGCGCCTCGGTTGGCAGGATCGGCCCCCGTGCGCCGCAGGAGAGCAGGCACAGCGCAGCGCCGCGCCTCGGGGCGGGGGTCCTAACGCATGGTAAGGGAACACCCGAGCGGGCCGGAGGGGCGCGGCGCCGTCTGGACTGACGAGCGAGGGAGCGAGGAACGAGCGACCGAGTGAGGAGGGAAGGCGGCGTGTCGAAGCGCCCCGAAGGCCCGCGGAGAACACAGTGCGGGCCGGAGGGGCGCGGCGCCGTCTGGACTGACGAGCGAGGGAGCGAGGCCCTGAGCGGGTGGGCGGCGCGTCGGTCACCACAGGAGGTTGCGGCAATGGGGCTGGGTTGCGCGGAGCGCCCGCCCGTCACCCACCACCGCCCCAACGGAGGCGCTTCGCGCCACGTACCTGTTCAGAGCCGGCTTGCCGCCGAGCGCACGGTGCTCCTTTGTGCCGGAGGCCCGCCACCGGTGGTGCGGCTCCACCTGGGAAGAACCGCGTGCGCTCGGCGGCAAGCTGCGTCCGCGCTTCGCGAGGCGCGCCCATTGCCGCAACTCGGTGGTGGCGGCTTCCCTGCGGTTCCCGGTGGGTTCCTGGAAAGCCGCGCCCCCGGCGTTTTCGAACACGACCTAAGCGAGGAAGGAAGGCGGCGCTTCCAAGCGCCCCGCACGACCGCGGGAAGACACAGGCGGGACCGGCACCCGATTCGTCACTTTCGGTAGTCGCACCGGCACGGCCGGGTGGCGGGCGATTTCCCCGTGGTGCGGTCGGCCCCGCGTGCGCCGGGTTGGGGCGTGCGGCGGCCACCGGTAGGCTCCGTGCCCATGACCACCGCGTTCACCAGCCCGCTTCCCGAGGAGCTCGACGCCCTCTGGGAGCGCCGATCCGAACTGACCCCCGACCACACCCAGGCCCGCGACGCGATCGTGGGCGCCGTCGACGAGCTGGACACCGGCAAGGCCCGGGTCGCCTTCGTCGACGAGGCCACCGACGAGGTGGTCGTCGACGAACGGGCCAAGCGCGCCATCCTGCTGAGCTTCCGCGTCCTGGGGATGCAGGAGGCGGTCGTGGGCGACTTCCACTACCACGACCGCATCCCGCTCAAGACCCGCCTGGAGGGCGTGCGCGTGGTGCCCGGCGCGATCGCCCGCTGGGGCTCCTACCTGGCCCCCGGCGTGGTGCTCATGCCCTCCTTCACCAACTTCGGCGCCTGGGTCGGCTCGGGGACCATGGTCGACACCTGGGCCACCGTCGGCTCGTGTGCACAGGTCGGCGAGAACGTGCACCTCTCCGGCGGCGTGGGTGTCGGCGGCGTGCTGGAGCCTCCGCAGGCCTCGCCCGTCGTTATCGAGGACGACGCCTTCCTGGGCTCGCGCAGCATGGTCGTCGAGGGCGCCCGGGTGCGCCGCGGCGCCAAGCTCGGCGCCGGGACGATCCTGACCTCCTCCACCCGCGTGTTCGACGCCGAATCCGGCGAGGAGCTGCCGCGCGGCGAGGCTCCCGCGTGGTCGGTGTGCGTGACCGCGAACCGGGTCAAGAGCTTCCCCGGCGGCGACTTCGGCATGCCGTGCCTGCTCGTGCTCAAGCGCCTGGAGGCCGGCCAGGAGCACGACAAGCTCGCGCTGAACGAGCTGCTGCGGGAGCATGGCGTCAACGCCTGAGCGCACCGCACGCCCGGTCCGCACCCCTCCTGCCCGCGGAAAACACGTGCGGGCCGGAGGGAAGACGGCGCCTCAAAGCGCCCCGAAGGCCTGCGGAAAACACGCGCGGGCCGGGCGCATCCAAGCCGAACCGAAAGCAGCCGACATGCTGGATCTGACCGCCGACGTCCGCACGCTGACGGCCGAACTCGTCGACATCGAGTCCGTCAGCGGGGGTGAGCGCCCCCTCGCCGACGCCATCGAGCAGGCACTGCGCCGACTGCCGCACCTGGCCGTCGAGCGCGACGGCGACGCGGTCGTCGCCCGCACCGACCTGGGGCGCCGGAGCCGGGTCGTGCTCGCCGGGCACATCGACACCGTGCCCATCGTCGGCAACGTCCCCTCCCGCACAGCGGACGGGCGCCTGTACGGCTGCGGCTCCACCGACATGAAGAGCGGGGTCGCGGTGCAGCTCAAGCTCGCCGCCTCGGTGCCCGAGCCGGTGCACGACGTCACCTACGTCTTCTACGACTGCGAGGAGGTCGACGCCGAGCGCAACGGGCTGCGCCGGCTGGCCCGCACCGGCCCGGAGCGGCTGTGGGGCGACTTCGCGGTGCTGCTGGAGCCCACCGGCGGCGTCATCGAAGGCGGCTGCCAGGGGACCATGCGCGTGGAGGTCATCGCCCGCGGCGAGCGCGCGCACAGCGCCCGCTCGTGGATGGGCAGCAACGCGATCCACGGCGCCGGGCGGATCCTGGATGTGCTGCGCGAGTACACCCCGCGCCGGCCCGTGGTCGACGGCCTGGAGTACCGCGAGGGCCTCAACGCCGTCTTCGTCTCCGGCGGCGTGGCCGGCAACGTCATCCCCGACGAGTGCACGGTTACGGTGAACTACCGGTTCGCGCCCGACATCACCTCGGTGGACGCCGAACAGCACCTGCGCGAGCTTTTCGAGGGCTTCGACGTGCGGGTGACCGACTCCGCGCCGCCCGCCCGCCCCGGGCTGGACGACCCCGCCGCCGCCGAGTTCGTCGCGGCCGTGGGAGCCGGAGAGGTCCGCGCCAAGCTCGGCTGGACCGACGTCGCGCGGATGTCGGAGCTGGGGGTGCCGGCGGTCAACTACGGCCCGGGAGAACCCACGCTGGCCCACACTCGTGAGGAGTCGGTGTCGCTGGAGGCCGTCGCCGAGGCCGAGGCGCGGATGGCCGCCTGGCTTACCGGGAACGCGTGACCGGCCGCCGCCCGGCGGCGTCCGCTTCCGGTCGCCCGGGTGTGGCCTGGGATTCAGCATGGCGTGCCGGGAATCCGGATAGCGTTGCCACATGACGCAATCTCGCAAGATCCGCAGCGCCGGACCACTCACCTATCGCGGTGACGCGATACCGGAAACGACGACCGACCAGCGCCTCCTCGACCGCCGCGGACCGGCCGACTGGGTGCATACCGACCCCTGGCGGGTGCTGCGCATCCAGTCCGAGTTCGTCGAGGGCTTCGGCCTGCTCTCCGAGGTCGGCCACGCGGTCAGCGTCTTCGGATCGGCGCGGACCAAGCCCGACACCCCCTACTACGAGCTGGGCCAGGAGATCGGAACCAAGCTGGCCTCGGCCGGCTACGCCGTCATCACCGGCGGCGGGCCGGGAGTGATGGAGGCGGCCAACCGCGGCGCGCAGGAGGCGGGGGGCACCTCGATCGGGCTCGGTATCGAGCTGCCGTTCGAGCAGAGCCTCAACGACTTCATCGACATCGGCGTCACGTTCCGGTACTTCTTCGTGCGCAAGACCATGTTCGTGAAGTACTCGCAGGCGTTCGTGGTGCTGCCGGGGGGCTTCGGCACGCTCGACGAGCTGTTCGAGTCCATCACCCTGGTGCAGACCGGCAAGGTCACCCGGTTCCCGGTGGTGCTCGTCGGTTCGAGGTTCTGGTCGGGACTGCGCGACTGGATCCACGGCACCCTGCTGGAAGAGGGCACCATCTCCCCGGGGGACCCGGACCTGATGTATGTGACCGACGACGCCGACGAGGTCGTCGACATCATCCGCAAGTCCCACGTCGACCTCGCCCGGCGCGAGTTCGAGTCCGAGCAGGTGGCCGACGAGGCCGCCGAACTGCACGCCGCCCAGCGGGCCTCGGACTCCTCGTACTGAAGCAGTGCCCCGGGGGTCCGCGGGTTCCTCGCCGAACCCCCGCGCTCCCCGGCGCGCGCCCCGGCACGCCGGAATACCGGTCAGACCAGGCCGCGGCGCGCCACCGCGGGCGGGCGGCGGCCCCGGACCGAGGCGACCATGTCGAGGGCCTGGCGAACGGCTTCGGGGTGGTCCGTCGCGAACACCCGCGCACCCGCCCAGGCGTAGACCGACGCCAGCGCCACCTCCGCGGCCTCCGCGGCGGCGCCCCGCGCGCCCCGGCCCTGCTCCCGGCCGCCCGCTGAGCCGGCGCCACCGGGCGGTGCGCAGCGGACCAGCACCGTGCGGCCGTGCGCGGCCAGCTCGCGCACGCGCTCCGGGTCGGGCCGGTGGCCCAGGTCCTCCGCGTCCTCCACGGCGGCTTCGGACGCCACCACGCGGTAGTCCCCGCCGCCGTCCGGCGCCATCGCCAGCCCCCGATCGCCCGTGTCCGTCGCGCTGCGCTGCGGCCACCACCCCCGCCGGGACGGCGGGGGCGCGGAGCCCCGAGCGCCGATCCCGGACCCGGCGTGTCGCCGGGCTCGGGGGCGGCTGCCCGCCCTCGGGGCTGTGGCACCATTGAGCCTAATGTCTCCGATCATCATCGTCCTGATCGCTCTCGCCGCGGGGGCCGTACTCGCCGGCGTGGCTTTCGCGGTCATGGGCAAGGGCGGTGAGCTGGCGCGCTTCGAGGCCGACCACCCGCCCTTGGACCTCCCCGCCGACCGCCCGCTGTCCGGATCCGACGTCAGCCGGGTGCTGCTGCCGCTGTCGCTGTGGGGCTACCACGTGCGCGCCGTCGACGACGTGCTGCGCCGGGTGGTCGGTGCGCTTTCGGAGCGCGACGCGCGGATCGCCGACCTGGAGCGGCGCCTGGCCGAGGCCGGGCAGGCCGTCCCGCCCGCGTCGCCGGGCACCGCCGCCTCCTCCGGCCCCCAGGGCGCCGCATCGGCCGACCCGGCGGGTTCGGCGGGCGCCGCCGCTCCCGTCCGCACCGGCGCCCACACCCGCGGCGCCGCGTCGCCGGGCACCCCGCGTGCCGCCGACCGGCCGCGCGGCGGGTCCGGGTCCAGGCCCGCCGCCACCGGTGGAACCGGCGCCGACAAGCCGGGGGACACGGCCGCCGAGAACGACCGGTCCGCCGGCGGCTCCGCCGGCAAGCCCTCCGGCTCCTCCGACGACGCCGACGGCGAGTCCGACCCCGCCGCCGGCGCGGACTCCGCCGACTCCGGCCGGGAGTCCGCGGCCGCCGGGCACCGGCAGGGCGCGCGATGAACGACGCCGAGGCGGCGCGACCGGGCCCAGACGGCCGGCCTCGGTGCCATTGGGCCCTGGCGGGCGAGGAGCTGCGGCACTACCACGACACCGAGTGGGGCCTGGCGATCACCCACGACGACGCCATGTTCGAGCGGATCTGCCTGGAGGGCTTCCAGGCGGGACTGTCGTGGCTGACCGTGCTGCGCAAGCGGCCCGCCCTGCGCGAGGCCTTCGCCGGGTTCACCCCCGCGGTCGTCGCCGGCTACGGCGCGGACGACGTCGAGCGGCTGCTGGGTGACGCGCGCCTGATCCGCAGCAGGCCCAAGATCGAGGCCGTGATCCGCAACGCGCGCGCCGCGCTGGACCTGCCCGGCGGCCTGGCCGCCCTCGTGTGGCAGCACCGGCCCGAACACCACCGGGTGCCCGAGCGCGTCACCGACGTCCCGGCCTCCACACCCGAAAGCGCCGCGCTGGCCAAGGCGCTCAAACGGCACGGCTTCACGTTCGTCGGCCCAACCACCGCCTACGCCGCCATGCAGGCCGCCGGCGTCGTCGATGACCACCTCAGCGGGTGCTTCCGCCGCGCTCGTGAGGCCCGGCCGGCCTGACGGCGACGTTGCGGCATTCACCACGGGGCCGGTCGTTGTAGGCTCCAGACGAAGGCGGGACGACGGCGCCGCGGCCCGACGCCGACCCGCGTCCGACCGGCCGCGCGATCGCCCCTCGCGGGCGACCGGCGCCGCGGCCCCTCTCCCATCGCCACTTCGCGCCCCGCTCTGCCGGGCGGCCGCGGACACACGGCCGACGGGACCCTTATGTGCGCCTCATCACTTTTTGTCGGGGGCGGTCGCGGAATGCGTGACTTATTCTCTGTCGCTGAAGCGCGAGCGGACACCCGCGCCTGTTCGCCTTGGAGGTCAACGCCATGATCACAGCCAACGCCCGCGTCCGGGCACAGCGCCGGAGTCCCCGGTGAGCGGCCTACCCGGCGCCACCGCGCCCAAGGGCGGCGCCGGCTCGCAGGGCGGCTCGCCCGTGCGGCAGCTGTCGCTGTGGCCGCCGCCGCGCTCGACGCGGCACAGCGCCAAGCGCCGCAGAAGCATGATCGCCGGAATCGCGACGGTGTTCGTGCTGGGCTCGGGGCTGGGCACGGCGGCCGTGTGGGTGCTGCAGGGCGGCGGCTCGGCGGCCGGCGGCTCGACCGTTCCCGAGTCCTACGCCGGAACCTGGCGCGGCGAGATGAGCCAGGTCAACGAGGAGGGCGAGCACGTCGTCGACTGGGGCGCCGAGGTGAAGCTGGAGGAGGGCGCGGAGCGCGGGGTCTCGGAGTGGTACACGCTCGACTGCCGCGGCAGCCTGACCCTGACCGAGCGCACCGGCGACCGCCTCTCCTTCGACTACGTCGAGACCTATGACCCCCAGGAGCGCTGCGTGGACGAGTCTCAGCTCGTCCTGGTCGGCGGCGACTCCGCCGGTACGCTGCAGGCCCGGTGGAGCGCCGTCTCCCACAACGGCGTCCCGATGACCTCCACCGGGACTCTCCGTTAGGGTGGGCGCCGCTGGCGTCCGCGCGCCCGCCGCTCGCGGAACACGGCCCGTGGAGGGAAGATGACCGGTACCCGGCCCCTGACCGACGACGACCCCAGGAGCCTGGGCGGCTACACGCTGACCGCGCGCCTGGGGCAGGGCGGCCAGGGTGTGGTCTACCTCGGACGCGACGACTCCGACGGCGCGCCCGTGGCGGTCAAGACCCTGCACTCCGACGGCATCGACGCCGCCGGCCTGCGCCGCCAGCTCGCCGAGGAGATCGAGACGGCCAGGCGGGTCGCGCGCTTCTGCACCGCCCAGGTGCTGGCCGCCGACATCGACGCCGATCCCCCTTACGTCGTCAGCGAGTACATCGAGGGCCCCACCCTGCGCGAGGTGGTGCTCAGGGACGGCCCGCTGAGAGGAGCCTCCCTGGAGCGGCTGGCCGTGGGCACGCTCACGGCCCTCGCCGCCATCCACCAGGCCGGGATCGTGCACCGCGACTTCAAGCCGGGCAACGTCCTCATCGGCCCGGACGGCCCCCGCGTCATCGACTTCGGCATCGCCCGCGCGCTGGAGGGCACGGCCATCCTCACCAGCCAGATCGCCGGGACGCCCGCCTACATGGCGCCCGAGCAGATCGCCGGCGAGGCGCTGGGGCCCGCGGTCGACCTGTTCTCCTGGGGCTCCACCATGGTCTTCGCGGCCAACGGGCGGAGTCCGTTCGGGCAGGACTCCCTGCACGAGGTGCTGTACAACGTCACCAACGAGCCGCCGGAGCTGGGCGCCCTGGACGGGCGCCTGCGCGAGATCGCCGAGCGCTGCCTGGCCAAGGACCCCACGGAGCGGCCCACGGCGGCCGAGACCCTGATGGGCGTCCTCGGTGTGGCCATGGCCGATCCCGCCGCCGCGGCCGCCGCGGAGCCCGAGGCCCCGAGCGAGCAGGGGCCGCTGCCCATCCACACGCTGGCGGCCGGAGCCGTCGCCGCAGCGGCGCCCGAGGCGCGCGACCGCACCGCGGCCGAGCTGCGCGAGAGCCTGCCTCCGGGTGTCGGCGACGCGGTCGGCGAGGGCGGCGAGGGCCTGTTCCGCTCGTTCCCGCCCACCCCGCCGCCGGCGGGCACCGGCCCCCACCGCGCGCCGAGTGCTCCCGCTGCGCCGAGCGGACCGCAGACCCCGCCGCCGGCCGCGCCCGGCGGCACCGGCGCCCAGCAGGGGTATGCCCGGCCCGGCGGCGAGTGGCAGGCGCCGGGCACCGGGGCCGCGGCGCCGCATCCCGGCGGGGTGTCGGGCCCGCAGCAGCCCCATCCGGGGCCCGGCATGCCGCCGACCGGCGCCCAGCATGCCCACGGGCGGCCGCCGGCCGCACCGGGGACGGGTCCCCAGCCTCCGCAGGCCGCCGGACCGGGTGCACCGCCGTCGGGACCGCGGCCCGCCTACGGCCCGGGCCCCGGGCCGAGCGGCGGGCAGCCCCCGATGCCGCAAGGGCCCTCAGCGCCCGCATCGGGGCCGCAGGCGCCTCCTGCGCCGGGCCCCGGCGCGCCGGGCTCGGGTCCGCAGCACCCCTTCCCGACGGGCCCCGGCACGCCGCCGCCCGCACCCTCGGGTCCCCAGGCGCCCTACGGTCCGGGACCGGCGGGATCCGGCCCGCGGCCGCCGTCGCCCTACGGCCCCGGCGGCGGGGCGCCGCAGGCGGGGCCCGGGGCGCCCTACGCCCCCGGCGGCTCCGCGCCGAACACGTCCTCGGGCGGCGGGACAGGCCCGATCATCGCCGTCGTCGCGGGCGCCTCGATCCTGGTGGTGATCGTGGTGGTGGTCGTCATCATCGCGATCGTGGCTTGAACCGCTGCCTGTGTCCCCGCCGGTCGAGTGTGCCCCACCCCGCCCCAGCGTCGGCGCCGCCTACATCCTGTGCAAGAAGTCGGCACAGAGGTTGCGGCGATGGGGTTGGAATGCGCGAGGCGCTGTGCGCCCACCCGCCAGCCCACCGCCACCCGGCTGAGACGCTGCGCGTCACGTGCTCAAATCAATGCCGCCGAGTGCATGGTGCACCCTTGCGCTGGCGCCGTGCCACCGGTGGTGCGGCTCCACCTCGGACGAGCTGCGTGCGCTCGGCGGCAAGCTGCGCTCGCGCTACGCGAACCGCGCCCATTGCCGCAACTCGGTGGTGGCGGGTTCCCTGCGGTTCCCGGTGGGTTCCTGGGAGGCGGCGCCCCAGCCGCGCTTAGATACGGCCTAATGCCCTTCGAAGTCCGGCTTCTCCTTGTTCAGGAAGGCCAGCGTGGCATTGAGGTGGTCGCGCGTCTCGGCGCACTGGTCCTGGAGGCTGGCCTCCATCTCCAAAGCGTTGGCCAGGTCCAGGCCGGAGCCGAACGTCAGCTCGGCCTTGATGGTCGCGTAGGCCACGGTCGGGCCGTCGGCCAGGCGCACGGCCAGCTCGCGGGCGGCGGTCTCCAGTTCGTCGTCCGGTACCACCTTGCTGACCAGGCCGATCTCCAGGGCGCGCGCCGCCGGCACGGGCTCGGCCAGCATCAGCATCTCCATCGCGCGGGCGTGGCCGACCAGGCGCGGCAGCGTCCACGACGCACCGGAGTCCGACCCCAGCCCGACGTTGGCGAAGGCCATGAGGAACGACGCGCGCTCGGCGGCGATGCGCAGGTCGCAGGCGAAGGCCAGCGACGCGCCCGCGCCCGCCGCCGCGCCGTTGACCGCCGCCACGACCGGCTTGGGCATCCGTGCCAGGCCCAGGACGATCGGGTTGTAATGGTCGCGGACGGTGCCGTTGAGCCCGCGGCCCTCGTTGAGGTTCTCGGCGTGCTCGCGCAGGTCCTGCCCGGCGCAGAACGCCTTGCCGCTGCCGGTCAGCAGCACCGAGCGGGCACCGGTGTCGTTCTTGGCGCGCTCGATGGCGGCCAGCAGGGACTCCTTGGTCTGCACCGTCAGCGAGTTCATCGCCTCGGGGCGGTTCAGCCGGATCGTGGCGACGCCGTCGGCGAGTTCGTAGCCGACAGCTTCATCGCCGCCGCCTTGGTTACCTGCTTCGTTGCCGGCGGTGCCTGCGGTCTCTGGCTCGGACAAGCGGATCTCCCGATCTCGTCGGCTGCTGGCGCGGTCCCCGAGACCGCGAAAGTGCGATGCGGCTATAACCTTACTGTTCGGATTCTTCGGGGCCGACGGTCCCGGCACTGTCCGATCGTTCCCAATCGGTTCCCAAAACCGAGATAATGGCAGAACAGTGATTCGTTCCCTGAGTCACGCGGATGCGGCGCGACCCCGGACCGGCCGCCCCGAGGCAGGGGCATCTCCGCCGGAGCGGCCCATTCACTGCAGTCTTCCTAGGAAAGGGGATACGCACATGGCGGCGATGAAGCCGAGGACCGGTGATGGTCCGATGGAGGTCACCAAGGAGGGCCGCGGCATCATCATGCGGGTCCCGCTGGAGGGCGGCGGACGGCTCGTCGTCGAGCTCACGCCGGACGAGGCCGCCGAGCTCAAGGAGGCCCTCGACGGCGTCGTCGGCTGATCCGCCGGATACCTACTCGGCGGCCGCCCCGACAGCCGCCGTCGTGCCGCAGCCACCTCGGGGCAGCGGGCCGCGGCACCACCGAGATCCCATCCCACGATTGCGAGCATCCGTGCCGATCGCTACGGAGATCCGCCCGGTTCCGGGCACCCTGATCGACTCCGCCGCCGACCTGGTGGCGATCCCCGTCCTCCGCGGCGGCCAGGCGCCGACCGCGGTCACCGAAGGCGCGGGCCTCGACCCCGCGGACCTGGACGCGCGGCTGCCGGCCTCGGTCGCAGCTCTGATCGCGCATTACGAACTGACCGGAAAACCCGGTGAGATCGCGCAGTTCCCCGCAGACCTGGGCTCGGGCCTGGTGCGTGTCGTACTGCTCGGGGTCGGCGAGGCGGCACCCGCCGATCTCCGCGCGGCCGGTGCGGCCCTGGCTCGGGCCGCGAAGGGGCACGCCACCGCGGCCACCACCGTCGCCGCGCTGGACGCCGCCCGCCAAGACGGCGGTGCGGGGTTGGCGGCGTTCACCGAAGGGGCGCTGCTGGCCTCCTACCGGTTCACCCTGGCCTCGGCGGCCAAGGGGGCGCCCCCGCTGGAGGCGCTGGAGCTGGTCGGCGCGGCGTCCGGGCCCGCCGCCGCGGCGGTCGGCCGCGGTTCGGCGCTGGCCCGGGCCACCGGGCTGGCCCGCGACCTGATCAACACGCCCTCGGCCGAGAAGGACCCGGCGTGGCTGGCCGCGCGCGCCCAGGAGACCGCCTCCAGCGCCGGACTGGCCTTCGAGGTCTGGGACGAGGACGCGCTGCGGCGCGCGGGCTTTCGCGCCATCCTCGCCGTCGGAGCCGGATCGGACCGCCCGCCGCGCCTGGTGCGGCTGGACTACCGGCCCGAGAACCCGGCGGCCCACATCGTGCTGGTCGGCAAGGGCATCACCTTCGACACCGGCGGGTTGTCGCTGAAACCCAACGACAACATGAAGCTGATGAAGACCGACATGAGCGGCGCGGCGGCGGTGCTGGCCGTGATGTCGGCGCTGGGCGGACTCGGGTCGCAGGTGGCCGTCACCGGCCTGCTCCCCATCGCCGAGAACGCGTTCTCCGGTTCGGCGCAGCGGCCCGGCGACGTGATCACCGCCTACGACGGGCGCACGATCGAGGTGCTCAACACCGACGCCGAGGGCCGGCTGGTCATGGCCGACGCGTTCGGCTACGCCGTGGCCGAGCTCGCCCCCGACGCGCTCGTCGACGTCGCCACCCTCACCGGTGCGGCGAAGGTGGCGCTGGGTACCGGCACGGGCGCCCTCTTCAGCAGCGACGACGCCCTTGCCGCGGCGCTGGGCGCGGCGGGCGAGGAGTCGGGTGAGCCGGTGTGGCGGCTGCCGCTGACCGAGGAGTACCGGGTCCTCCTGGACTCCCGGGTGGCCGATCTGGCCAACATCGGCGACGGCGGCTACGGGCGGCCCGGCGCCGCCGAGGCGGCGCTGTTCCTGCGTGAGTTCACCGGCGGGCTGCCCTGGGCCCACCTGGACGTGGCCGGTCCCGGCCGCTCCAGTGCAGACGAGGGCGTGCTGACCAAGGGCGGCACCGGATTCTCCACCCGGCTGCTGCTGCGCTGGCTGACCGGCGAGAAACCCGCGGCCGGGCTCGGCGCCCGTCGGTGATCTTGCACCTGCGGTCACTGTGCGCGGTCACAGGTGTCCGCAGGTACACGATCGTTTGCATAGAGCGGGTCGGCCTCAGGGGGCCTCTTCGCGGATCGCCGCGAGGAGGCCCTCGCCTATGGGCAGCAGCAGCGGGATGAGGTCGTCGTGGTCACGGACCAGGCGGGCGACCTCGCGCACCGCCGCCGTGCCCGGATCCGGAGCGCTGAGCGGTCCGTCGGAGCTGGTGGCGGCTTCCAGGGCGTTGTTGAAGACCACGATCCCGCCGCCGCGCAGCAGACGCAGCGCCTCGGTGAGGTAAGCGGGATAGGAGGCGGTCTCGGCGTCGACGAAGACCATGTCGTAGGCGCCGTCGGTCAGGCGCGGCAGCACCTGCAGGCCGCGGCCCAGGATCAGCCGCACGCGGTTGGCCGGGAACCCGGCGCGGCGGTAGGCCGCCCGCGCCAGCTCCTGGTACTCGGGCTCGATGTCGACGCTGGTCAGCACGGACTCCTCGCGCATACCGCGCAGCAGCCAGATCCCCGAACTGCCGCACCCGGTGCCCACCTCGACCACCGCGCGGGCGCCGATCGAGGCGGCCAGGAAGCGCAGCGCAGCCCCGCCGGCGGCGCTGATGGGCGAGGACTCGGCCCGCTGCCCGGTCTCGCGCGCCGAGGTGAGCGTGGCGTCCTCGACGGCGTACTGCTCGATGTGGGCGAGCGTGTGGGCCAGTGTGTCGTCTCGGCTGGCGATGGCGGCCTCCCCGCGTGTGACTGACATGTGCCGTGGCCGCGCGGCCCCGACGCGGGGCCGGGCCGGATGGCGGGACGCGGCAATGCGCCGGCTGTGGCGGAGCCCGGAACGCGCCGGGCGCCCGGGTGGTCACCCTGAGTGCCGGTGTGCTCACTCGTGGACCGGGTCCAGAGCACAGACTAGCCTGCCGGGAGCGCCCAAGGCGTGTTCGCGGCTCCGGGAACTTAATCGCCCCGTCGCGGTGTTGCAAACTGGTAGGGACTTTTTCGTATCCGACCGTCGGTGGCCGCCTCGGACACGACCGGCTCGGCGTCGATGCGGAAGGCACGCCCGTCCCCGCGGGCGCGCACGCTATCCGAAGGGAGTGGCGGTGGCAGACTCCGACGCTGCCGTGGACTTCGAGCAGTGGGAGCCGCCGACCTGGGACGAGGTCGTACGCGACCACTCGGCGCGCGTCTACCGGCTGGCCTACCGGCTGACCGGAAACAAGCACGACGCCGAAGACCTCACCCAGGAAGTCTTCATCCGCGTGTTCCGGTCGCTTTCCAGCTACACCCCGGGCACCTTCGAGGGCTGGCTGCACCGCATCACCACCAACCTCTTCCTCGACACCGCGCGGCGCAAGGCGCGCATCCGGTTCGAGGGGTTCTCCGACAACGCCGACGACCGCCTCCAGGGCCGCGAGCCCTCGCCCGCGCAGTCGTTCGACGACCGCCACTTCGACGCCGACGTCCAGGCGGCGCTCGACGACCTGCCCGCGGAGTTTCGCGCCCCGGTCGTGCTCTGCGACATCGAGGGCCTGTCCTACGAGGAGATCGCCGCCACGCTGGGCGTCAAGCTCGGCACCGTGCGCAGCAGGATCCACCGGGGGCGCGCCCAGCTGCGCAAGGCCCTGGAGCACCGCCGGCGCCTGGCCGCCCGCGAGGAGGCCGCCGACTTCGGTGCGCACGACGGCGCCGGCACGGGCATCGGGGAGGTGGAGTGAACATGGACCACTTGGGAGAGCGCCTGTCCGCTCTGGTCGACGGCGAGCTCGGCCACGCCGAGCGCGACCGCGTCCTGCGGCACCTGGCCGCCTGCGAGACCTGCCGGTTCGAGGCCGAGATGCTGCGCGGCCTCAAGCGCCGGCTCCACGGCCTGGATTCCCCTGAGCCCTCCACCGACTTCCTGGGGCGCCTCTCGTCGCTGAGCGGCCCGCCCGCCGAACCGCCCGCCCAGGACCCGCCCGGCGGCGCCGGGGGATTCGGCTCCATGCCGCCCCTGGGCTCCAGCCGACCGATCGGCGGCGGTCTGCCCCGCGTCTTCGGCGGCGACTCCGCCCTGGCGGTGGCCGAGCCCGCTGCCGCCCCGGCTCCGGAGCGGCCCCGGCGCCCGCGCGCCGCCCGCGCGGCCCGCCCGCTGTCGGTGCTGCGTCCGCGGTGGGAGCGCACGCGGTTCGCGGTCGCGGGCGTCTCGGTGCTGGCCGTCGCGCTCGGCACGGCGTTCGTCGCCGGCGGGGACTCCGAGGACGCGCCGGTGGTCACCCCGCCCATCGACGACTACGCGATCGAACATGCCGTGACCTCGCGCCAGGTCCCCGTTCCCGACTCCCAAGCGCCCGATGCCCCAGGCGGCCCGGCCAAGGTCAGCCCGGTGGGCGAGACCTCGGTGCCGGCGTCCGCACCGCGGTGAGCGGCGCGGACCCCTCCACGCCGCTCCCGAAGGCGGCGCCGTCGCCGGCGCGGGTTCCGCTGCTGCTGCTGTCGGCGTTCCTGGCGGTCCTGCTCGTGGTACCGGCGTCGGTCCCGGCCCGCGCCGACGAGGTCCCGGCACCGGGCGAGGACGACGGCACGGCGCTGCTGCGCCGCGCCGCCGAGTCCGTGCGCCAGGTCTCCTTCGCCGGCGTCCAGGCCGTGACCTGGCGCGAACCCGGCGGCCTGCGAACCCGCCTGGTGGACGTGGTGCACCGCGCCGGCGAGGCCACCGGCTACCGCTACGCCGGCCGCGGGCGCCCGGCCGGCGGGGTCGTGCTCGGCCGCACGCCGCCGCTGATGAAGGCCGACGAACTGCTGCTGGACCAGTTGGCGGCCAACTACCGGCTGGCGCGCGCCGGCACGGCGCGGATGAGCGGCCGGTCGGCGGCCGTGCTGGAGGCGCACCGGGCGGACGGCACCGTCGCCGGCCGGGTGTGGGTCGACGAGCGCACCGGGCTGCCGCTGCGCCGGGAGACCCGCGACACCGCCGGCCGCATCGTCCACGCCGTCGAACTGGTCGAGCTGCGCGTGCACCCCGACCCGGAGCCGCTGAAGGGGTATCCGGACCGGGCGCGCCCATGGTCCGACGAGCTCTCGCCGGCGGAACTGGAGCGCCTGCGCCGGCAGGGCTGGAGCATCCCCGAGCGGCCCGCCTGGAATCTGCGGCTCATCCGCGCCTGGGCCAAGGACTCCGCGAGCGGCCGCGTCGTCCACCTCGCCTACTCCGACGGGCTCTCGGTCGTCTCGGTCTTCGCCCAGCGCGGGCGCCTGCCCGGGGAGTCGGAGGGGACCGGGGCCAGGGCCGCGAAGGTCCTCCGCCGCGACGGTGCCGCCGACGCCGCCGGCAGGCAGCGGATGTGGGACTCGGAGGGCTTCGTCTACACGGCGATGGGGCAGGCGCCGCGGGAGCTGCTCGACGCGGCGGCCCAAGGCTTCCCCGAGGCCGGGCCCTCGCGCTTCTGGGCGCGGGTGTTCCGGGGATTCGACCACCTCTCCTCCGCCGTCACCGACTGAAGCGGGAACATAGGGTCGGGACAGGTCCGGCATAACCGGACGCGCACCGCCAACCCCCCGTTCACGACATCGGATCCGCCGTTGGCGATGCCTGCCAAGATGGCCTAACGGCCGGTTTATGCGGGCTGCTCCACGATTGGGGCGGCGGCGACAGACGGAGAGTTGGATGACCGACGACACCGGACCCCGTACCCCCCACAGCGGATCGGAGCAGAGCCGGTCATACCCGCAGTTCGCGGCGGAGGGGCGGCCGGAGGCCGCACAGCACCCCGCGCAACCGACTTCCGGCGAGCAGCAGGCCCCCGCCCCCGCGGCTCCGCAGCCCCAGGATCCCCAGGCCCCGCCCGCCGCGTGGCACGACGGCGCGGACGTGCCGCCGCGCCCGGAACCCCGCGGCCCCTTCCAGCCCGCGGCGGATCCGCGGGCGCAGGAACTCTTCAGCGCACCGCAGGCCGGGGCGTGGTCCCCGCAGGCGCCCGAGGCATCCCTGACCGGAACCGGCCAGGGGCCGCGCGGGGCGGGCGGCCCCGCGCCGGGCGACCCCCGCCACGCCGCCCACAGCGGCGGCCCCGGTGCGGGACCTCCCGCCCCGGGGCCTCCCGGCCCGGGAGTCCCCGGCGGGATGCCGCCCGGCCCCCAAGGCCCGGCCGGGCCGGGGTACGGCGGGCCCGCCCCGCACGGCGCCCCCGGCTTCCCCCCGCCCGGCCCGCCCCGGCAGCGCCGCGGCATTCCGGTGTGGGCGGTGCTGATCGTCGTCGTGGTCGTGGCCGCCGGCTCCTCCGCCATCGGCGGCGTCCTCGGCGGGTCGCTCGGCGCGCAGGCGGCCCCGTCGCAGGACCAGCCCTCGCCGCGGCTCAACACCGACCTGCCCTCCGACGCGCCCAGCCGCGCCCCCGACACCGTCGCGGGCGTCGCCCAGCGGGTCAGCCCCAGCGTGGTCTCCATCCAGGACGCCGGCGCGTCGCTGAGCGGCAACGGCTCGGGGTTCGTCATCGAGAACGACCACGTCGTCACCAACAACCACGTCGCCTCGGCGCTGCGGGAGGGCGAGATGGAGGTCCTCTACAGCGACGGCCACACCAGCGGTGCGAGCGTGGTCGGCACCCGGCCCTCCTCCGACCTCGCCGTTTTGCGCCTGGAGGACCCCGTCGACGTCCAGCCACTGGAGTTCGGCGATTCCGACCAGGTCACCGTCGGGGACGAGGTCATCGCCATCGGCGCGCCGCTCGGCCTGGCGGGGACGGTCACCAGCGGCATCATCAGCGCCGTCGACCGTCCGGTGAGCCTGGGCGAGGACGCCACCGGCGGGGGCACGGCCATCAACGCCCTGCAGACCGACGCCGCCATCAACCCGGGCAACTCCGGCGGTCCGCTGGTGGACGCGCAGGGCCGAGTGATCGGCGTCAACACGGCGATCGCCACCCTCGGCGGGTCCGCGGGCGGCCAGGGCGGCAGCATCGGGCTCGGGTTCGCCATCCCCTCGGCCGAGGTCGAGGCGGTCGTCGACGACATCCTCGGCGGGGCCGGGGCCGGGGCCGGGGCCGACGCGTCGGCGGGCGAGGGCGCCGCGCTCGGAGTCGCCCTCGACGAGGGGTACGACCAGGGCGCGCGCATCGCCCCCGACGAGCAGGCCGGGGGCTCGGCCGTCGAGCCCGGCGGACCCGCGGACCAGGCGGGACTGCGTTCGGGCGACGTCATCATCGAGTTCGACGGGCGGGCCGTCTCCGACCACGGCACGCTGGTCCGGCTACTGGAGAGATACAAGCCCGGCGACCGGGTGGAGGTCGTCTACGAACGCGACGGCGAGCGCCGCACCACCGACGTCACCCTGGGCTCGACCACCGACTGAGCGCGGCGCGCGAACCGGCTACTCCTCCGCGCCGATGTCCTCGTGCCACAACCGGGGGCGGGCCCGGATGAAGCCGGCCATCATCGCCGCGCAGTCCGGGTCGTCGAGCACCACGACCTCGGTGCCGTGCTCGGCCAGCCAGTCGTGTCCGCCGGCGAACGTGCGCGCCTCGCCCACCACCAGCCGCGAGATGCCGAACTGGCGCACCAGCCCGCTGCAGTACCAGCAGGGCGAGAGCGTGGTGACCATCGTCGTGCCCGTGTAGCCGCGCTGCCGACCGGCAGCGCGGAACGCCGCCGTCTCGGCGTGTACGGAGGGGTCGCCGTCCTGCACCCGGCGGTTGCGGCCGCGCCCCAGCACCTCGCCGTCGCGGCCGATCAGGGCGGCGCCGATGGGGATGCCGCCCTCGGCGAGCCCGGTCCGCGCCTCCTCGGCGGCGATCTCCAGCCACCGCCGGAAGCGGTCTGCGTCTGCGGGCGCGGGCAACGGCTCCTCCGGGGTGTCGGGCAGGGCCGCCGCCGGCGACGGCGGCCCTGCGGTGAGTCGGTTTGCGATTAGGCCGTGTTTGAGAACGGCGGGGCCGCCCCATCCAGGAACCCACCGGTTACCCCCTGCGGCGGCCACCATCGGGGTTGCGGCAATGGGCGCGCTTCGCGTAGCGCGGCCCCATTGCCGCAGCCGCTGTGGTGTCCGGCTCCTTAAACAGGACGTGGGCCCTACCGGCCGCCCCCGACCGGGGTGACACCGAGCTGCATGCCCGACAGGCCGCGGGGTTTGCCGACGAGGTCGCCGGCGATTCCGCGCAGGATCTGCGAGACCTCGGCGCCGGGCTCGCTGAGCACGAGCGGCTGGCCGGCGTCGCCGCCTTCGCGCAGCCGCATGTCCAGCGGCACCTGCCCCAGCAGCGGCACCTGGGCGCCCAGGGCCTTGGTCAGGCCGTCGGCCACGACCTGGCCGCCGCCCTCGCCGAAGAGGTAGGTGCGCTCCTCGCTTCCGGGCGCGACGTAGTAGGACATGTTCTCGATGACCCCGGCGACGCGCTGGTGGGTCTGGGCGGAGATGGCCCCGGCGCGCTCGGCGACCTCGGCGGCCGCCTGCTGCGGCGTGGTCACCACCAGGATCTCGGCGTTGGGCAGCAGCTGGGCGACGGAGATGGCGATGTCGCCGGTCCCCGGCGGCAGGTCCATCAGCAGGATGTCGAGGTCGCCCCAGAAGACGTCGGAGAGGAACTGCTGCAGCGCGCGGTGCAGCATCGGGCCGCGCCATACGACGGGCTGGTTGCCCTGGGTGAACATGCCCACGGAGATGACCTTGATGTCGTGGGCGGTGGGCGGCAGGATCATGTCCTCGACCTTGGTGGGGTGGCCGGAGACGCCGAGCATCCGCGGTACCGAGTGGCCGTAGATGTCGGCGTCGACCACGCCGACCTTGTGCCCGAGGTCGGCCATCGCCGCCGCGAGGTTCACGGTCACCGACGACTTGCCCACGCCGCCTTTGCCGGAGGCCACCGCGAAGACCTTGGTCAGCGAGCTGGGCTTGGCGAAGGGGATCTCCTTCTCGGCCTGCCCGCCGCGCAGCTTGGTCTGCAGGGCCTTGCGCTGTTCGTCGCTCATGACATCGAGTTCGACGGTCACCCGGGTGACGCCCTCGACCTTGGATACGGCGTTGGTGACGTCGTTCTCGATCCGCCCCTTCATGGGGCAACCGGCCACCGTGAGGTAGATGCCGACGTGCACGACACCGCCCTCGGCGATCTCGACGCTCTTGACCATGTCGAGATCGGTGATGGGGCGGTGGATCTCGGGGTCCTGGACGGTCGCCAGAGCCGCGTTCACCTGCTCGGTGGTGGGTGTGGAGGACATGCACCCCATGGTATGCAAGAAGGCTCCGCAGTCCCGCCGCCCGGCGCCGCCGATTCGCGGGACCAGTGGCCGACGTGGGCGAACGGCCCGGCGCACGGGGGAATCGCCGACCGGACGGCGCCGGACGGGGCGGCGCGGCCGCCGGCAGGGTGAGGAGAATCACCGCGGGACCCCGGGGTCCCGCGGCGCCGGTGTGCGCCGGCGGACCCGCTGCGCCGGGTGAGCACGCGCGTGCCGCCGGTTGCGGGGCGGTGCCGCCGAACCGGCGGGGGACCGGAGTTCTTCCAGGTGGAGCGGTGTAGCCGCGCGGTGGCGCTGCGTTCTTAACACGGCCAATACAACCGCGGATAGTAATCTCGGCAAACGATGAGAAACTCGCCGCCGCCATCCGGCTCCTCCTGGTCGTCTGAACCGCAGGGGCCCATCGGCTCGGACCGGTCGGCGCACCAGTCCGAGCAGGTCTGGGCGTGGCCGCCGGCGAGCCGGGACGAGGCGCACCGCGCCGCCGCCTGGGCGTGGCCGCCGCCGGCCCGCCCGCGCCGCGGCCCCGCGGGGACCGTCGGTCCGCCCGCCGGAGCCCGCTACCACCGGTTGGCGCGGACGCAGCGCTTCCGCTGGTGGAGGCCGCCGCTGGCCGTGGTCGTCGCCGTGCTGGTGATCGTGCTCGTCCAGCTGATCCTGGCCACGGCCGCCGTGGTCGTCGCGGTGGTCTCCGGAATCCAGGGCACCGGCGACCAGATCTTCCGCATGCCACTGGCCAACGTGGTGATGCAGCTCGTCGTCATCGCCACCATGGCGCCCATCGTGATCGCCACCGCCTGGCTGATCCAGCGGCGGCCGGCGGGCACCCTGTTCTCGGTCACGGGGCGACTGCGACTGCGCTGGCTGGTGTGCTGCGCGGCACTGGCCGTTCCCGCGCTGGTGCTCTCCTTCGGCGTGCTGTTCGGGCTGCAGCGGCTGACCTCGCCCGAGGCGCGGTTCATCGGCGAGTTCGGCGGCGGGTCCGACTTCGCGCTGGCCGTCGTCCTGATCGCGGTGCTGGTGCCCTTCCAGGCGTCCGCCGAGGAGATCGCGCTGCGCGGATTCGTGATGCAGTCGGTGGGCTCACTGGGCGCCGGGGCCGGCGAGCCCCGCGGCGGCAGCCCGGTCTCCCGGTTCCTGCGCACCCCGGTGCTGGGCATCCTGATCAGCGGCACCGTGTTCACCGCGCTCCACAGCTACTTCGGCTGGGGACTGGTCGACGTCGCGGTGTTCGGCATCGCCATGGCGTGGCTGACCTGGTTCACCGGCGGGCTGGAGGCGGCGATCGGCCTGCACGTCCTGCACAACATCACGGCGTTCACCATCAGCGCCTACGAGGGCACCCTCGACCGGATCGGCACGGGCGGCGGCTCGTGGCAGGGGGTGCTCGCCACCGCGGTCGAGGTGGCCGTCTACTGCGCGGCGGTGGTGTGGCTGGCCCGGCGCCTGGACGTGCGCCGGACCGTGCCCGAGGACCAGCGCGACCGGGACGCAGCGGGGGCTCCGGCCGCGCTTCCGTCGTGGGCCGCCGAGCCCGACCCCGGCAGGTGGCGCGAGCGGTCCGCCCACTGGGGCTGGGACGACGCCGCCGCCGACCCCGGCTCCGGGCACCGGCAGCAGCCCTCGCAGCATCCGCCGGAGTACTCCGACGGATCTGCCGGCGACTCCCAGTGGGCGGCGCCGGGACCGCGCCGCGGCGGATCCTGGTCGCCGCCGGGATGGGACGGGCAGGCCCCCGGCTGACCGGTCCCGCCGGCCGGCCGGGCCGCACCCGGCGCCCCGCGTCCCGGGCGGCGACACCCGTCACGGACGTGCCGCCGCGTCCCGCCGAGCGCGTTTTCGCACCGTGGGCACGGGTATCCTCCCGGCAACCATGAAGTCGGACCCGTCGTGCCCCCGCTGCGGACGCGCCGTCCACCCACCGGATCTGTGGTCGAGCGCGTGGCAGTGCGACGCCCACGGACCCGTCGCCCCGCTCAACCCCGTGCGCGCACCCGGCGCGGCCTCGCTGGAGGTCCTGCTCGCCGCCACCCGGGTGCCGGTCTGGCTGCCGTGGCCGCTGCCGGCCGGATGGCTCGTCACCGGGTTCGCCGACGCCGGCGACGACCGCAGCGGCGCCCTGGGCGCCGCCGTCGCCCTCTCCGGCCCCGCGCCGCTGGGCGGTGTGGGCGAGATGGCGCTGGTGGCCGAAGACCCCGGCATCGGCCTGGGCGCCCGACTGGCCGGGCTCGACGGCCCCGATCCCGGAAGCGGGTTCGGCGCCGGGCCGCCCGACGCCAAGTTCCGCTACGACGGACACGACATCGCGCTGTGGAGCGTCGACACCGGCGGTGGCCGCGCCGCCTACGCGGGCGAGGCCATGGCCGACTGGCTGTGGGTGGTCTTCAGCCCGGCCGACGCCGCCGTGCTCATCGCCGAGCTGGCCGACCTGCGCGACCTGCGCGACCGCCGCGACGGCGGCGCGGCCCTGGAGCCCCCCTTCGGCGCGCCGTCGCCGTTTCTGGCGTCCGCGCTCAAACCCGCGCCGTGACGACCGCGGGCGCCCGGCCGCGCCCGCCCGTGGAATGATCGGCGGATGCGCATCGACTTGCACGCCCACAGCTCGGTCTCCGACGGGACCGAGCCCCCCGCCGAGGTCGTCCGGCGCGCGGCGGCGGCCGGCCTGGACGTCCTGGCCCTTACCGACCACGACACCGTCGCGGGCATCTCCGCGGCCGCGGCCGAGCTGCCTCCGGGCTTCACCCTGGTGCCGGGCCTGGAGCTGTCGTGCCTGCACGAGGGAGCGGGCGTCCACCTGCTCGCCTACCTCTTCGACGCCGAGCACCCCGAGCTGGCCGCCGAGCTGCGGCGCATCCGCGACGACCGCATCCTTCGCGCCCGCGCCATGGTCGAGCGGCTGCAGACGGCGGGTGTGGAGGTCTCCTGGGAGCGGGTGTGCGCGCTGGCGGGCGTTGCGGCCGCGGGCGCGGTGGAGGCCGCGGGGACGAGCGTCATCGGGCGCCCCCACATCGCCCGGGCGATCGTCGAGGCGGGCGCCGCCGCGGACGTGCCCGAGGCGTTCGACCGGTGGATCGGTGTGGGCGGCCCCGGCTACGTGGCCCGCTACGCCCTGGACGCGCTGCGGGCGGTGGAGCTGGTGCGCGCCGCGGGCGGCGTGTGCGCCGTCGCCCATCCGGCCCGCGGCGAGTCCACCCCCGACGGCGCGGTTCCCATGTCGCTGATCGAGCAGCTGGCCGATGCGGGGCTCGGCGGCATCGAGGCCGACCACCCCTCGCACGACGACGAGGAGGCCGCCTACTGGCGCGGTGCGGCCAAGCGGCTGGAACTGGCCGTCACCGGTTCCAGCGACGACCACGGGGAGCTGACCGGCCACCGGCTCGGTTGCCGCACGACCGCACCCGAGGAGTACGCTCGCCTGATCGAACCCGCGACGGGATGCGCACCGCTTACCGCCGGATGAATCCGGGTGCTCCGCCCGGACTCCGCGGTCGGCGGGCTTATCGACGGCTTAGCCGCCGAATGGGATACTCGCCAGCCGTCTGATGCGGTACCCGCGGGCCCCGCGGGGCGGCGACAATGGTTCCGTCAACCAGCAGTGCTCGAAACGGACATCGAAGGGTCGGCACCGTGTTCTGGAAGTGGAAGGGCAAGAAGAAGGACGGCGACGAGGCCGGCGGTTCCGGTGCGGCGTCGGCGGTGACGACCACGAGCACCGGCGCCGAGGAGACCGCGGCCGACGACACCGCCGCCGAGCCGGAGGCCGCCGAGAAGGACGCCGCGGCCGGCAGGACCGCGCTGAAGTCGGACGCCTCCGCGCAGGCCGCGGAGCCGGACGACTCCGCCGAGCCCGAGGAGTCCGACGAGGACGTCCCCGCCGCGAAGAAGGCCGATACGGCCGAGGACGCCGACGAGGACGGCGGCGCCGCTACGGCCGAGTCCGGCGACGCGGACGAGGAGGACGACGAGGACGTCGCGCCGGCCGCCGCCGGGAAGAAGGCGGGCGCGTTCGCCGACGCCGGCGAACCCGAGGTCGCGGGCGTGTCCGAGCGCGACGAGGAGGGCGTGCAGCGCGTCCGCACCGTCGGCGTGCTCAAGGCCGAGGACCAGGAGGTCGACGTCGTCAGCAACACCTGGATCGTCGACGCCGACGGCGAGGGCGTCGTCGTGATCGACCCCGCCCACGACGCCGAGGCGATCAAGGAGGCCATCGGCGACCGCGAGGTCTACCTGGTGGCCTGCACCAACGGCTACAACACCCACATCGCCGCGGCCATCGAGGTCGCCGAGCGCGACGAGGCGCCCATCGCCCTCCACCGCCGGGAGCTGCGCGCCTGGCGCCGGGTCCACGGCGCCGAGCACCGCCCCGACCTGGAGATCGAGGGCGGCGGCGCCCTCAAGGCCGGCGACATCGAGATCGACATCCTGCCGGTCCCGGGCACCTCGGCGGGCAGCGTCGCCTTCTACATCTCCGAGAAGGGCGTCGTGTTCACCGGCGACTCGCTGCGCGCGGGCGAGCTGGGCACCGTGGCGGGCGGCTACATCGACTACACCCAGCAGCTGCACTCCATCGGGGAGATGATCCTGACCCTGCCCCCGGACACCCGGGTGCTGCCCGACAGCGGGCCGGAGACCACCGTCGAGTCCGAGTCGGCCAACTTCGACTCCTGGGTCGCGACCCCCTGACGCCGCGGGGCGGCCCGAAGCCGTCCGCAGAGATGATCGTGTACCCGTGCTCCGCCACGTCGGCCGGCGGCCGCGGGTACCCGATCGCTTTCGGATGCCTCAGACCCCGCCGCGCTCCTTGGTCTCGATCTGGTTCCAGAAGGCGGTCAGGGCCTCGGCCGTGGTCTCGGGCGCCTCGACGTTGGGGGAGTGGGCGGCGCCGGGGATGACCACGCGGTCGGCGCCGAGGTGGGCGGCCATCGCCGACTGCGCCTCGGGAGGCCAGGCGTCGTCGTTCTCCCCGTAGAGCACCAGCATGGGCAGCCGCGACTGGGCGAGCTCGGGCGTGCGGTCGGTGGCGTTGAGCAGTTCCTCGGCCATACGCACGAGCGCGTCGGGGTGGTTGGCGACCATGCGCTCGCGCAGGAACGCGTGGATCTCCGGGGAGACGCCGCTCGCTCGGGTCGGGGCGTCCAGGTGCTCGGCCCAGATCTCCTCCAGGCGCCGGCGGGTGCGCGCCTGGCCGATCGCCGCCACCAGGCGCTGGGCGTCGGCGGCGCGTGCGCCCCCGATGGCCGAGGGGCCCGAGCTCATCAGGGTGAAGGACAGCAGCGGCACGGTCGCCGAGATGACGGTCTCGCGGGCCACCAGGCCGCCGAAGGAGTGGCCGAGCAGGTGAACGGGGCCGTCGTCCAGCGTCAGCGCGACCTCGCCGACGATCCGGCCCAGGCCGACGCGGGTGTACTCCTCGGGGTCGACGAACCCGGGCGACTGGTACTGCCCGGGCATGTCGATGGCGGTCACCGCGCGACCGGCTGCGGCCAGCGTCTGCAGTAGCGCGATGAAGTCCTCTTTGCTGCCGGTGTAGCCGGGAACCAGCAGCGCCGGCTGCCGCTCGCAGCCGCCCGCCGCGGGTGTGGCCTGCAGCGCGGCGACGTCGCCCATGGGCGTGCCGACGGTCGTGTGCCGAACTCCGGGCGGAAGGCCCAGGAACCGAGGAGTACTCACGTCGGCTCACTATATGCGCCGTGGTGCGGCCGCCAGGGCGGGAGCGGGGCGCGCCGGGGGACCCCCGCCTGCCGTCGGGGCCCGGCTCGACCGGGTGGGGCGCCTGTGTCCGCCGGCCGGGCGGGGCCGGCGGATCCGGGCGGCCGGAGTCGGCCGGCGCCGTCACACCCCGGTCGCGGCCGACCGCGCGGTCGCGGCCGGCGCCGTCTCGCGGGCAGGCGGTGCCTAGCTCTGCTGGTCCCCGCCGTTCTGCTCGACACCGCCGCGGGTGCGCCGACGGCGGCGCCGGCGGGGGGCCGGGGTCTCGCCCGTCCCGCCGCTCTCGGCCCGGGAGCCGGACCCGGCCGTGCTTTCGGCCGCCTTGCCGGCGCCGGCGGATGCGCCCTTGGCCGGGCCCTCCGAGCGCCGGGTGCGGCGGCGGTTGCGGGAGCGCCCGCGGCGTTCGCCGGACTCCTCGCGGCCGCCCTTGCTCCCCTTGCCCGTGCGCTCGGTGCGGTGGCGGCCGGTGTCGCCGATGTCCTCGATCTCCTCGGCCTCCAGGCCCGCGCGCTCACGCCGCTCGGCGGCCAGGCGGCCCTTGGTGCCGGCCGGGATGCCCATCTCCTCGAAGAAGTGCTCGGAGGTGGAGTAGGTCTCGGGCGGGTCGGTGTGCGGCAGGTCGAGCGCGGTGTTGATCAGCTTCCAGCGCGCGACCTCCTGCCAGCTGATGAAGGTCACCGCTGTGCCCGAGCGCCCGGCCCGGCCGGTGCGGCCGATGCGGTGGGTGTAGGTCTTCTCGTCCTCGGGGCACTCGTAGTTGACCACGTGGGTGACGTCGTCGACGTCCAGGCCGCGTGCGGCGACGTCGGTGGCCACCAGCACGTCGATCTTGCCGCTGCGGAACGCCCGCAGCGCGCGCTCGCGCTGGCTCTGGCCCAGGTCGCCGTGCACTGCCGCGGCGGCGAAGCCGCGGTCCTTCAGCTCGGCGGCCACCTTGTCGCAGGCGCGCTTGGTCTGGCAGAAGACCATGGTCAGTCCGCGGCCCTCGGCCTGGAGCAGCCGCCCCAGCATCTCGGGCTTGTCCATCGGGTGGGTGCGGAAGACGTGCTGCTCGATGTCGAGGATGCGGGTCTGGCCCGGATCGTCGTCGTCGCCGGCCCGCACGTGGGTGGGGCGCCGCAGGTAGCTGCGCGACAGGGAGACGATCTCGCTCGGCATGGTGGCCGAGAAGAGCATCACCTGGCGCTCGTCGGGGATCTTGGTGAGGATCTTCTTGATGTCGGGCAGGAAGCCGAGGTCGAGCATCTTGTCGGCCTCGTCCAGCACGACCGCCGAGACGTCCCGCAGGCTCAGGTGCTTCTGATTCTCCAGGTCGAGCAGTCGGCCGGGCGTGCCCACGACGACGTCGACGCCGCTCTTGAGGCCCTCGATCTGCGGCTCGTAGGCGCGGCCGCCGTAGACGGTGAGAATGCGCGCGCCGCTGCGCTTGGCCGCCGTGGTGAGGTCGGCGGCGACCTGGATGGCCAGCTCGCGGGTGGGCACCACCACCAGGGACCGCGGCCGCTTGGCCGAGCCCGGCGCCTCCTGCACGCGCTGCAGCAGCGGCAGCCCGAAGGCGAAGGTCTTACCGGTTCCGGTGCGGGCCTGGCCGATGATGTCGGAGCCCGCGAGGGCGAGCGGGAGGGCGAGGGTCTGGATCGGGAAGGGCTCGACGATCCCCTCGGCTTCGAGTGCATCCGCGATCTCGGCGTTCACACCGAGTCCGCGGAAGGTCTGTCGTTCTTCGTTGGATTCTGCGCTTGTCAGGGCTCATGCCTCCTCTGGGCGGGCCGCAATTTGCGTCGTGGCCGTGATGTGCGGCGGACGGGGCCCGGGGCCGGGCCCGTGTGCTCGTGGCGCTCGTTTCCGGTCGCGGGCTCGGCGGGCGCGGCTCGGAGACCGCAGGGGTCTCCGGCGCGCCCGGCCGGCGCGGTTCGGGAGCGGATGCGAAGCCGTCCGCCTTCTGTCGTCGGCGTCAGCGGCCGCCGGGTGCGGGCGGGACTGCGGTGCGTGCGTGGAAGGGTCTTCCGCACGGTCACGCTCCTTGCCTGCCGGGGTCCGGCAGTCTGTGTCCCGGCACGTTCGGGCGGTCGCCGCCGAGGCTTGTCCGTTCGCCTGGCGCTGCCGGCGCAGGCGAGGTTGTTGTCATGGTCCGCCGCGGAGCGGTACCGCGCGGCGGCGGCCGGGGGGACCCGCGAATACCGCCGCGCTCGAACCTCCCGGCAGCCCGCGCACCCGCAGGGGTGCCGGAGGGCTGCGGCGAGGGCTCCGCGCGATGGCCGACTCCTGGCGGCCACTGCGACAGATTCTATCCTGCCGCTCCTCTGCAGGATATGCCGCCTTTGAGCACCGAGAGGGAAAACGGTGTCACTCTCGCGAACCTCCCCCGTCTCACATGGCAAACACACGGCGGCGGCGGAAAAGTCCCGCGGGCCGATCCGGCTCGCGGGGAGCGATAACCTGTCGGCCATGACCATGCGTGCTCGGGAGCGAATGGAGTGGGCGGCGCGGGCCGCCGCGGCCCGGTGCGCCGCCGGTTCTGCGACGGGTGGGCCGCGGTGAGCGAGCGGAGTCCCGCGGCCCCCGGCGCGGCGGGCGCCGCCGCGGCCGGTCCCGGTGTGATCGACCTGCTGGGCCTGCTGGCCTACGCGCGCCTCGTCGCCTTCTTCCGGCTGGCCGACGACGCCGAGCTGGCCCCGACCCTGGCGAGCAAGGGCGCGCTGGCCGACCTCGCCGCCGCCGAGCACGCCAACTACCGGCGGCTGCACGACCGCCTCGCCGAGCTGGGCGCGGACCCGGAGTCGGCGATGGAGCCGTTCGTCGTGCCGCTGGACGCCTGGCACGCGCGCACCGAGCCGCAGAGCTGGCTGGAGAGCCTGGTCAAGGCCTACGTGGGCGACGGCATCGCCGACGACTTCTACGGCAAGCTCGCCGAACTGTGCGACGAGCAGACCCAGGAGCTGGTCCGGGGCACGCTCGTGGACTCCGGGCGCGCCGAGTTCGTCGCCGCCCAGGTGCGTGCGGCCATCGCCGATGACCCGCGGCTCGCGGGGCGGCTGTCGCTGTGGGCCCGCCGGCTGGTGGGTGAGGCACTGAGCCAGGCGCAGAGCGTCGCCGCGCGCCGCCCCGAGTTGGCGGCTCTGCTCGGCGCGGGCGCGCGCGGTACGGCCAAGGACGCGGACTCCGGTGCCGACGGCGCCGAGGCGGCCGAGGCCGCCGATCTCGCCGCGGTGAGCCGGATGTTCGCCGACCTCACCGAGGGCCACACCGCGCGGCTGGAAGCCATGGGCCTCAACACCTGAAGGCGGCGCGCGGGCCGGGCACCGGGGGCCGCCGCGCCCGGTGCGCAGCGCCGTGCCCAGGGAGTCCGCCGTGCGGGCCGCACAATGGCGCGTCACGATTTCTTCTTGTTTTCGTATATAGTCGGTCGCGTTCTTCTCCCCGTCCCCGGTACAGAGGTAGCGATCCATGCGTCCTGGGTTCTTTGCCGAAGGCCCGCTGGCCCGGCTGTCTCGCGAGTTCGGACTGCTCGGTCCCCTCGGCGACTCCATTGAGCCCTGGATGACCGCTGAACTGGACCAGCACGCCGCCGCGGTGCGCGACTCGATCGCCGCCGACGGGGGGAGCATCACCCGCCTCAGCCTCTCCCGCTACCTCGACGGGTTCATGGACGGCTGCCGCGAACGCGGCTGGCACTCCTCCTGCGACGGCTACGACTGGGAGACCCTGCGCGTGCTCGCCGTGTGCAGGCTGGCCAAGGAACACGGTTTCGTCCGCTAGGTTTGGTCTCATTCCCCGCTTCCGGACGGGGGCCGGGCCGCTGCGGCGGCGATCGGCGAACCCCTCCGCGGGCGTGGTGACTGAGCGTAGGCTTGGCCCGATCCGGCGTGGCCACGCAGATCGCGGCAGAGGCGCACCGGCGCGTCGGCGTCCCGGAGCCGGGTGCCGGGACCGCAGCCATTCGCGAGGGACCGCACTCTGGGACGAGTACGCGCGGTGCTCCGCACCGCAAGAAAGGAAGAGCGCATGGGGAGCGGCCGGCATGGTGCGGCGCGACCGCCGATCGGCGTCCTGATTCAGCAGGATCGCGTCGACTTCTCTCTGTTCACGTCGATCATCGTGGTCGCCTTGGCGGTCATGGTGCTCATCGGGGCCGGCCTGGCGAGCGTCGCCTTCTGGCTCGCCGTCATTCCGGTCCCCGTCTCCGCGGCGCTCATCGTTCGCCGCATCAACCGGCTGGCCCGCGAAGAGCTCGGCGACGACGAGCTGCTCTGAGGCGCGGGCGGCGGGTCGGCGGCGCGTCCCGTCCGCCAGCCGCCACCACGCACCGAGGGGCGGGGCCGCCGGGCGGCCCCGCCCCCTGCATGAGGTCGGGTCGGATTCGCCGGCGCCGCGGGCGCCGGCGGTGCGATCACCGCTCGGGCGGGCGCGGCGGCTGCTCGGGGCCGCCCATCGGCGCGGTGCCGCGCGAGGTGGGCTCGCGCTGCGCCTGCTGCGGGGCGCCCTGGGGACCCTGCTGCATGGCGTCGGAGCGCCCGGCGCGGTAGCCGGTCTCCTCGCGCATCCGCCCGGTCTCGCGCTCGGCGGTGTCCAGCCAGTTGTCCCAGCGCGCCTGCATCGGCTTGATCAGGCCGCCGCCGACCCCCACGACGATGATGCCGCCGATGGTCGCCAGCACGGCGATCAGCACCGGCGTGGTGACGGTCGTCGCCACGTTCATCTGGTTCAGTGCGGCGATCACACCGAGGCCCATGATGAAGATGCCGGCGATGTTGCCCAGGAGCCGCCCGTAGCCCACGCCGGACAGCGCGCTGGAGATGATGTCGCGCGCGGCCTTGGCGATCATGCCGGCCACCACGATGATGACCAGCGCGATGATGGCGAGCGGGATCCAGCTGACCACGGCGTTCAGCAGCTGGGTGATCGGGTTGTTGGGGCCGAACACGCTGAAGGCCAGCTGCAGCGTGATCAGGACGCCGACGTAGTAGACGATCCGGCCGCACAGCTGGCTCGCGCTGTAGCGGCTGCGCTGCAGGTACTCACCCACACCGCTGCGGTCCAGCCCGCGGTCCAGGCCGGCCTTGGCCAGCCCCTTGCCCACCAGCCGACCGACGATCTTGCTGATGATCCAGCCGATGACCAGGATCACCAGGAATGCCGCCAGCAGTGGAACGAAGGTGACGACGGCGCTCCAGGCGTCCGTTAACCCCTGTTGGATGTTCATGCGATTCACCCCCATGGCGCCCCGCCGGTACCCGGGTCCCGGCCCGCGTCCGCCCGGCGAAACCGAGACGACTCTTTCTCATCTCGGCGACTACCCGGTATCGGACGCACCGAATCACCGGAGAGTGACGATTGACCACATAAAGTGACAATTTGCAGGTCATTGACCTGCTCTTGGGCAACCGTCGGCGTCCTGCGGGAATGCGCGCGGTCCGCGCCTTCGGGGGTGCTCCGGCGATCAGCTCCGGGTTAGGTCCCAGCCGCTGATGCCGCGCCAGGCGAGTCGCGCGATGAGCTGCTCGGCGGCCTCCTGGGGGATGGTGCCGAAGTTACTCAGCCAATAGCGGGCACTGGTCTCGGCCATGCCGACCAGCCCGATGCTGAGCAGGTGCGCCTCCTCGTCGGAGATGCTGGTGTCCTGTCGGATCACGTCGCTGATGAGCTCGGCGCAGCGCTGCAGAGTCTGCTCGGTCTTCTCGCGGACCGCGGCGACGTTGCGCAGGTCGGACTCGAAGACCAGGCGGAAGGCCTCGCCCTCGCCGGCGACGAAGTCGAAGTAGGCGCGGAAGCTCGCCGTGACGCGCTGGCGGTTGTCGTCGGTGCTCTCCAGCGCCTCGCGCTGCTTGTCGACCAGCGCCTCGGAGTGCTGCTCCAGCAGTGCCAGGTACAGCTCCAGTTTGCCGGGGAAGTGCTGGTACAGGACGGGCTTGCTGACGCCGGCGCGTTCGGCGATCTCGTCCATCGCCGCGGCGTGGTAGCCCTGCGCGACGAAGACCTCCTGGGCGGCGGCCAGCAGTTGGCGCCTGCGCGCCAGCCGGGGCAGGCGGGTTCCCCGCGGGCGGGCGTCTGAAGGAGCTGTCACCGCAACACCCTCCGAACTCCTCGCGGCCTGGAGCCTGCCGCGCTCGACGACCTTGTCCTGGAACGCACCATCGGATCCGGTAACAACGGCCTCGACCCGGCGCACCGTCCCTATCTTACTCGCACGTAGGTTCGGCGCCGCCAGCGGCCTGAAGGCCCCCGGCAGGCCCGCCCCCCGCCGGGGACGGGCCGGACCGGGAGGCCGTGCGCATCGGTCCGCTAGCGGTACTCGTCCTCGTCGAGCTCGATCTCCCGCAGCTGCTCGACGGCGTCGGCCTCGGACACCTCGTCCTCGGCGTCGAGCCGCCCCCGGCGGGTCCAGTCGTCCTCCTGGGAGGACAACTCGGCGCGCTGCTCGCTGAAGTCGGCGTCGCCGCTCTCGATGGGACGATCGATCTCGTCGTCCTGAGGCTCGGACACGTGCTTCCCCCCTGCGTGGTCGGGTCTCCCCTAACGGTACTCGCTCAACGTAGCGGGCAGCGGTGCCGGAAAGGAAAGCGCAGGACGGGGCGGATCGGCGGTCCCGGCCCCGACGCCCGCTCTTGCGCGCCTGCGAGCGCGTTGTGGAGCATGGACGGGGTGCGGCGCCGGCGGATTCCGCTTCGCCCGGGCCTACCCGTGCAGTGCTGCCGGCGATCCGCGAGGAGGGCCCACCATGGCCGAGCCCATCGACCCCTGGCCGGGCGAGCTCGTCGATCTGGGCGACGGGCTGCAGGTCTTCGTCCGCTCCGACGCCTCGATCGAGGACCGGGGCGACCGGCGTAGGGCCGTCTACGTCCACGGCCTCGGCGGCTGCTCCGCCAACTGGACCGACCTGATGGGCGCCTGCTGCTCGGAGTGGGCCGGCGAGGCGCTCGACCTGCCCGGGTTCGGCGGCTCCCCGCCGCCGCCCACCGGCGACTACAGCATCGACGCCCACGCCGGCGCCGTCGTCCGCCTGATCGCCGCGGGCGAGCACCCGGTCCACCTGCTCGGCAACTCCATGGGCGGCGCCGCCGCGGTGCGCGTGGCGGCCGAGCGCCCCGACCTGGTGCGTTCGCTGACCCTGATCTCCCCGGCACTGCCCGATCTGCGGCCGCGGCTGCTCCCCTACCAGATGGCCGCCGCGCTGCTTCCGGTGCTGGGCCCGGCCGTCTACGGGATGCTGCAGCGCCGCCCGCCCGAGGTGCGGGTGCAGGAGACCTTCGCCACCACCTACTTCGACCCCTCCTCGGCGCCGCCGCGGCGGGTGCTGGAGGCGCTGGAGGCCGAGCGCGAGCGCGACGCCCAGCAGCACGCGAAGACCGCGGTCCTGCGCTCCCTGCGCGGCATGGTCGCCGAGTACCTGCGGCCGGGGCACCGGTCGCTGTGGGCCCAGGCCGCGCGCGTGCAGTGCCCCGTGCTGCTGGTCTACGCCACCGGCGACAGGTTCGTCGACCCGCGCATGGCCGCCCGCGCCGCGCGCGTCTTCCCCCGCAGCCGCCTGGTGCTGATGCCCGAGACCGGGCATGTGGCGATGATGGAGTGCCCCGAGCGGGTGGGCCGCGAGGTGCGCACGTTCCTGCGCGGGGTCGACAGCGGCGGATCCGCGCGGCTGCGCGGCGCGGGCGGCTCGGCGGCCGGTCCGCAGGCGAGCGGCCAGTACGCGGCGCGGGAGTGACGAAGACACCCCCAACGCTCGGCCCGCGGCGGGAATGCGAGACCCCGCCGCGTAGGTTGGCTATGAGTGCAAGCTCGTCACGTGCCCGTACGCCCCCGCGTCCACCGGCGACGCCCCGGGGACGTGACACCGATGAGGAATGCTGAGGAGCTGCTGTGTCGCTGCCGCCGCTGGTCGAACCGGCCGACGAGCTCACCGTCGACGAGGTTCGCCGCTACTCCCGCCACCTGATCATCCCCGATGTGGGCATGGACGGCCAGAAGCGCCTGAAGAACGCCAAGGTGCTGGTGGTGGGCGCCGGCGGGCTCGGCTCGCCCGCGCTGCTGTACCTGGCCGCCGCCGGTGTCGGCACCCTGGGCATCATCGACTTCGACGAGGTCGACGAGTCCAACCTCCAGCGCCAGGTCATCCACGGGCAGAGCGATATCGGCAAGCCCAAGGCCGAGTCGGCGCGCGAGAGCATCGAGGACATCAACCCCTACGTCAAGGTGAACCTGCACAAGGAGCGCCTGGACTCCGACAACGCGCTGGAGATCTTCGCGCCCTACGACCTCGTCCTCGACGGGACCGACAACTTCGCCACGCGCTACCTGGTCAACGACGCCTGCGTGCTGCTGAACAAGCCCTACGTGTGGGGCTCGATCTTCCGCTTCGACGGCCAGGTCAGCGTGTTCTGGAACGAGTACGGCCCCCAGTACCGCGACCTCTACCCCGAGCCCCCGCCGCCCGGGATGGTGCCCTCCTGCGCCGAAGGCGGCGTGCTGGGCGTGCTGTGCGCCTCGATCGGCTCGATCATGGTCAACGAGGCCATCAAGCTGATCACCGGTATCGGCGAGCCGCTGGTCGGGCGCCTGATGATCTACGACGCCCTGGAGATGACCTGGAAGACGGTCAAGGTCCGCAAGGACCCCGAGGGCGAGCCGATCACCGAGCTCATCGACTATGAGGAGTTCTGCGGCGCGGTCTCCGACGAGGCCGAGCAGGCCGCCCAGGGCTCGACGATCACCGCGGGCGAGCTCAAGGAGATGATGGACAAGGGCGAGGACTTCTACCTCGTCGACGTCCGCGAGAAGAACGAGTACGAGATCGTCAACATCCCCGGTGCCGTGCTCATCCCCAAGGGCGAGTTCCTCAACGGCGAGGCCTTCGGCAAGCTGCCGCAGGACAAGCGCGTCGTGCTGCACTGCAAGTCGGGCGCGCGCTCGGCCGAGGCGCTGGCCGCGCTCAAGGGCGCCGGCTTCGACAACGCCGTCCACGTCGGCGGCGGGGTGCTTTCCTGGATCAACCAGGTGGACCCCAGCCTGCCCACCTACTAGCGAGCGGGCGGGGCGCGCCCCACAGCGCGCCGTCGTGCCCCGGGCCGCCGCGGCACCGCGCCGCGGCGGCCTTCGCCGTCTCGGGGCGCCTTCCTCCCGTTGCACGGCACCGGGACCCGGGTAGGTACGCTGTCGGCAGGCAACCGAGAGCGTGGAGGTGGGTCGACATGGGGATCGCCAGACGCCTGGCCGACTGGTTGGCGCTTCTCGCCGGCACCGCCGTGGCGGTCAGCCACATCTGGCACGGCATGCTGGGCCTGAGCATGGCGGTGCTGTTCCTGGTGGGCGTTCTGATGGTCTTCCTGGCCTGCTTGGCGATCATCCACCCCGAGCTGTTCGTCGTCGAGGCGGCCCAGGTCCTCACGGGACTGTTCCTGATCTCGACCCCGTGGCTCTTCGGCTTCCAGGCCGATCCCCCCGCGTCCCTGACCGCGTGGATCCCCGGCGGGATCGCGGTCGTCACCGGACTCTTCTGCCTGCCGGGCTCCACCTCCCTGTACCGCCGCATCGTCCCGCCGCAGCCCGCCGGCCCGCCGCCCTAAGCCGGGCGGCCCCCCGCGGTACTACGATCGGTCCATGCCGCACGCCTTCAGCCGCCCCACCGAGTACGTGGAGCGGGTCCTCGACGTCGTCGAGGCGATCCCGCCCGGCCGGGTGATGAGCTACGGCGACATCGCCGAGTTCCTGGGCGAGGGCGGCCCGCGCCAGGTCGGCTCGGTGATGTCCGCTTGGGGCGGCGGAGTCTGCTGGTGGCGCGTCATCCGCGCCGACGGCAGGCCCCCGGCCGGCCACGAGGTCGAGGCGCTGGGCCGCTACGCCGCCGAGGCCACTCCGATGCGCCCCGGCGGCGACCGCGTCGACATGCGCCGCGCCCGCTGGGACGGCGGCGCCGCCGGGCCCGAGTAAAGCCCGGTGCCGCGGTGACCGAAACTTGATTGAACCACGCTCGTCCGTTCATCTCTCCGCCGTCCGCCGTCCACTAGGGTTTCACTCGCCCGACTGCCCGGCCGGACCGGAGGCTGACCGCGGATGTCCCGTCCCCGCCTTGTGATGCTCAGCCGCCGCGGCCGCGGCGCGATCGCGGCCGAGCACTGGGCCGAGCTCGAGCAGCGCGCCGAGGTGTGCGCGGTGCAGCGGGAGTCCGCCCCCGAACGCGACGAGGCGGTGGAGCTCCTGGCGGAGGCGGACCTGCTGGCCGCCACCAACCTGTGCCTTCCCGCGGTCGACGCCGAGCTGCTCGACGCGCTGCCCCGGCTGCGCGGCATCGTGCTCTATGCCACCGGCTACGACCACATCGACGTCCCGCTGCTGCGTTCCCGCGGGGTGGGCCTGTCGGTGATGCCCGAGTACGCCACGACCGCGGTCGCCGAGCACTGCCTGGCGATGCTGTTCGCCCTGGCCACCCGGTTGCATCTGGCCCATGACCGCAGCCGCGGGGCCGCCCCCCGCGACATCTCCCTGCGCGGGATCGAGCTGGGCGGCAGGCGGCTGGGCGTGATCGGGCTGGGACGCATCGGCGGTGAGGCGGCCCGGCTGGGGCGCGCTCTGGGCATGCGGGTCTGCGGTGCCGACACCGACCCGAGAGCACGCGAGCGTGCGGCCGAGTCCGGGATCGAGGTCGTCGACCTGGCCGGGCTGCTGTCCGAAAGCGACGCCGTGGCCGTCTGCGCCAGCCACGCCTTCGGTGCCCCGCCCCTGCTGGGCGCGGCCGAGCTGGCCGCCATGCGTCCGGGATCGCTGCTGGTCAACGTCTCCCGGTCCGCTCTGGTGGACACCGCGGCGGCGGTGGGTGAGGTGCGGGACGGGCGGCTGCGCGGATACGCGGTGGACGACACCGTGCTCGACCCGGCCTGCGACGGCGACCTCCTGGCCGAGGGGCGCATTCTGCAAACCGGACACAGCGCCTGGTGGCGCGACGAGACACTGGATCGGGGTGCCCGAATGTGGGCCGACCGCATACTGGCCGCCGTACTGGGCGAGCCGCTCGACCCTGTCACCTGGCCGGAGACGGACTCCGCGGCGGGCCTGGCCCCGGCGGTGGGCGCGTGACCCCCCGCCGCGGCCGGCTGCTGGCCGTGCTCGTCGCCGTGTGGCTGCTGGTACCCGCCGCCCTGGCCGCGGCGCGCAGTCCCCAGTGGTGGAGCTGGATCGCGCCGGAGCTCACGCCGATGACCTGGGTGCAGAGCGTCGTGCTCGTGCTCGCGTCGGCCGGAAGCCTCCTGGTGGGCACGGTCCTGCGCCGCACCGGCGCACCGCGCACCCGGGTATGGACCCTGCTGGGCGCCGGGTTCGCGGCGCTGGCGGTGGACGACCGCTTCGCCCTGCACGAGCGGATCCGCGACGGCTACCTCGCCCCGCGCGGAGTCACCGTCCCCTTCCTTCCGTGGGTGGCGCCGGGCGATTTCCTGATCATGGGCGTCGCGGTGATCGGCCTGGCGTTCCTGCCGATGGTCTGGCGCGCGGTGCGCGCCGACTCGTGGTCGCTCGGCAGCCTGGTGGTCGGCGTGCTGCTGGCCCTGGTCGCGGTCGGAGTGGACTCCATCGATCCCCACACCTGGACCGTGGCCGCCGAACGCGTCCAGCAGACCCTGGAGGAGGTCGTCGAGCTCGGCAGCGGGCTGGCGCTCCTGGGCGCCGTCGCCTTCCGCCTGACGGGCCTGCTGGCGGCCCACCTGCACCCGCCGGCCGCCCGGGCCGCCGCGGCGCCGCCCGCGGCGGAGGCCGAGGAGGCCGCCCGCCCCTGACCCCCGCCCGATCCGCTGGCCCGACCGGCGCGCAGCGGTGCCGCGGCGGACCGGTGGAGCGGGTGTGACCAGGGATGTTTCGGGACTGTCGTGGGGGTCTGGTGAACTGGGCCGGGTGAGTTCATCCCCGTACCGTCTTGTGCGGCGTGTGCATGCCGAGGTGCCGCCGCCCGATCTGGACGAGAACCAGCGCAGGGTCGTCGCCCACGCGGGCGGCCCGCTGCTGGTGCTGGCCGGGCCGGGGACGGGCAAGACCACCACCGTCGTCGAAGCGGTGGTCGACCGCATCGAGAACCGCGGCACCGACCCCTCGCGGGTGCTCGTGCTGACCTTCAGCCGCAAGGCCGCACAGGAGCTGCGCGAGCGCATCACCGCGCGCCTGCGCCGCACCACGCGCGAGCCGCTGGCCATGACCTTCCACAGCTACGCCTACGCGCTGATCCGGCGGGAGTTCGCCCGCCTGGGCGATCACCCGCCGCGGCTGCTGTCGGGACCCGAGCAGCTGATGGAGGTCCGCGAACTGCTGTCCGGCGAGTCCGCCGACGGCGCCGCGCTGTGGCCCGAGCGGCTGCGGCCGGCGCTGGAGACCCGCGGGTTCGCCGAGGAGCTGCGCGACTTTCTGATGCGGGCCCAGGAGCGCGGCATCGACTCCGCCGGCCTCGCCCGGCTGGGCCGCGAGCACGGGCGCGACGACTGGGTGGCCGCGGGCGGGTTCCTCGACCGCTACACCGGGCGCTTCGACGTCGCGCCCGTACCGACCCTCAACTACGCCGAGCTCGTGCGGGTCGCGGCCAACCTGCTCTCCGACCCCGCGATCCAGGCCCGCGAGCGCGCCGCGCGCGAGGTCGTCTTCGTCGACGAGTACCAGGACACCGACCCCGCCCAGGAGGAGCTGCTGCACGCGCTGGCCGGGGACGGCCGCGACCTCGTCGCGGTCGGCGACCCCGACCAGTCCATCTACGGCTTCCGCGGCGCCGACGTGCGCAACATCCTGGAGTTCCCGCAGCGCTTCCCCGGCTTCGGCGGCGCGCCCGCGCCCGTCGTGGCGCTGCGCACCTGCCGGCGCAGCGGGGCAGGGCTGCTCGCCGCCTCCCGCGGGGTCGCCCGCCGGCTGCCCGCCGTGCCCGCCGCCGGCGGCGGGCCGGTGAACGCGCACCGGGCCCTGGCGCCGGCCGAATCCGTGCCCGACGGCGAGGCGCGGGTGCTGATCGCGGAGAGCGCCGCGCAGGAGGCCGCCGTCATCGCCGACATCCTGCGCCGCGCCCACCTCGTGGACGGGGTGCCGTGGTCGGACATGGCGGTACTGGTGCGCTCGGCCGCCCGTCAGCTGCCCACCCTGCGCCGCGCGCTGTCGGCCGCAGGGGTCCCGGTCGCGGTGGGGGGCGACGAGATGCCGCTGGCCGTCGAGCCGATCGTGCGCGCGCTGCTGCTGCTCATCCGCTGCGCCCTGCGGCCCGAGACCATCGACGAGGCCGCGGCCCATGAGCTGCTCACCAGCCAGTTCGGCGAGGCCGACACGGTCCGGCTGCGCCGCCTGGCCCGCGCCCTGCGCCGCCTCGATCTGGACTACCGCGCCGCCGAGCGCCGCGCGGCCGAAGGCGGGCGGGACTCCGCCGAGCCCGGCCCCGCCCTTGCGGAGCCCGGCCCCGCCGAGCAGAGCGGAGCCCGGTCGCACGGCGGCCCCGGCGGCGCGGAGGCCGCCGAGTCCGCCCCGGACGGGGCGGCGGAGCCCGCCGCGGCCGGGGGCGACCCGTCCGAGCCCCGCCCCCTCGGCGAACCCGCCCACCCCCACCCGCGCGGCAACCGCCCCTCCTCGGCGCTGCTGGCCGACGCGCTGCGCGACCCCCGCGAGCTGACCCTCGTCGACCCCGAGGTCGCGGCGCCCGCCCGGCGCATCGCCGGCTACCTGCGGCTGATCCGCGACCGCGCCGCGGCGGGGGCCTCCGCCGAGGACGTGCTGTGGGAGGTCTGGCAGGCCTGCGGGCTGTCCGAGCGCCTGCTTCGCGCCAGCCAGGCCGGCGGGCGGCGCGGCGCCGCCGCCGACCGCGACCTCGACGCCGTCGTGGCCCTGTTCGAGAGCGCCGCCCGCTACTGCGACCGGCTGCCGCCCGGCCCGCCGCTGGGCTTCCTGGACGACCTGGAGGCCCAGGAGATCCCCGCCGACAGCCTCGCCGAACGCGCCCCCCAGGGCGAGGCGGTGCGTATTCTCACCGCGCACCGGTCCAAGGGACTGGAGTGGGACCTCGCCGTTGTCGCCGGCGTCCAGGAGGGCGACTGGCCCGACCTGCGGCTGCGCGGCTCGCTGCTGGGCGTCGAACAGCTCGTCGACACCGCGAGCGGCTTCGGTGCGGCCGCCGGCGGGCCCGCGGACCCGGCCGGAGCGGCCGGTGCGGCGGCGGCCTCCAAACTGCTCGACGAGGAGCGGCGGCTGTTCTACGTCGCGGTCACCCGCGCCCGCCGGCGCCTCGTCGTCACGGCCGTGGGCGGCGACGACACCGAGGAGCGCCCCTCCCGCTTCCTCGCCGAACTCGGCCTGGGCGAACCCGAGCGCGTCAGCACGGGGCGCCGGTGGCTGTCGCTGTCGGCGCTGGTGGCCGACCTGCGCTCGGTGGTCACCGATCCCCAGCGCCCCGACCCGCTGCGCCGCGCCGCGGCCGCCCACCTCGCCCGGCTCGCCGACGAGGGCGTCCGCGGCGCCGACCCCGCGGAGTGGTACGCCCTCACGCCCGTCTCCGACGACCGCCCGCTGGTCGACGGCGCCGACGACGGCACCATCCGGGTCTCGCCCTCCCAGGTCGAGCGGTTCACCACCTGCGAGCTGCGCTGGCTGCTGGAGAACGCCGCCGGAGCCTCCTCGATGGAGGTCACCTCGGCGCTGGGGAGTATCGTGCACGCGGTCGCCGTACTCGTCGCCGAGGGCGCCGGGATGGAGGAGGTCCGGCGCCGCATGGACGAGATCTGGTCCGAGCTGGACTTCGGCGGCCCGTGGTTCGCGGGCAAGGAGCGCGAGCGCGCCGACGAGATGGTGCGCAAGCTCATCGACTGGCACGAGGCCGGCGAACGCGAACTCGTCGTGACGGAGGAGGGATTCAGGGTCGACATCGGCGGCATCGAGATCACCGGGCGCGTCGACCGGTTGGAGAGGGACGCCCAGGGCCGCGCCGTGGTGGTCGACATCAAGACCGGCAACAGCCGTCCCAAAGACGCCGACCTGGCGCGCCACCCCCAACTGGGCGTCTACCAACTCGCGGTGCTCAAGTCCGCTTTCGCCGGATTGGGGCTGACCGAGCCCGGCGGCGCCGAGCTGGTGCAGGTGGGTACGAAGGCCTCCTTCAAGGGCGGCGCCCGCACCCAGGCCCAGGCCCCGCTGGGCGAGGACCCCGACCCGGGGTGGTCGGCGGAACTGGTGCGCGGTGTCGCCGAGGGCATGTCCGGCGCGCGCTTCCAGGCGGTGCGCAACGACTTCTGCGACTCCTGCGCCGTGCGCTCCAGCTGCCCGGTGCACGACGAGGGGAAGCGCGTGTGACCGCCGCGGAGTCCGGGCCGATCCCGGTCGGCGGCGCACCCGGCGCCGACTTCCCCCGCCGCCGGCTCAGCCCCGCCGAACTGGCCCGCATGCTGGGGCAGCCCGAGCCCACCGCCGAGCAGGCCGACGTCATCGCGGCGCCGCTGGAGCCGGGCGTGGTCGTCGCCGGCGCCGGCTCCGGCAAGAGCGAGACCATGGCCGGCCGGGTGGTGTGGCTGGTGGCCAACGGCCTGGTCCGCCCCGAGCACGTACTGGGGCTGACCTTCACCCGCAAGGCCGCCGCCGAGCTGGCCGACCGGGTGCGCCGGCGGCTGGACCAGCTGCGCGCCACCGAGCAGGTGCCCGAGGAGGTCCTCGACGGCGACCCGGCCGTGTCCACCTACAACTCCTACGCCGCCCGCCTGGTCGGCGACCACGCGCTGCGCGAAGCGGTCGAGCCCTCCACCCGGCTCATCAGCGAGGGCCAGGCCTACCAGCTCGCCGCGCGCATCGTCGCCGACTACGACGGCCCCATGGACGCCGTGACGGTCGGCCCCCGCGCGGTGACCGACCGGGTCCTGGAGCTGGCCGGCGAGCTCTCCGACCACCTGCGCACGCCCGACGACGTCCGCGGCATCGGCGCCTGGATCGCCCAGCGCGTCGCGGCCCTGCCCGGCAGGCCGCGCGCCGAGACCCGCGGCCTGGAGGAGGTCCAGCGCCGCCGCGAGCAGCTGCTGCCGCTGGTGGAGCGCTACATCGCCGCCAAGCGCGACCGCGAGGTCATGGACTACGGCGACCAGGTGGCGCTGGCGGCGCGCATCGCGATGCGCCACGCGGAGGTCGGGCTGATCGAGCGGGGCCGCTTCCGCGTGGTGCTGCTGGACGAGTACCAGGACACCAGCCACGCCCAGCTGCTGCTGCTGCGTGCGCTGTTCGGCGGCGGCCACCCCGTCACGGCGGTCGGCGACCCCTGCCAGTCCATCTACGGCTGGCGCGGTGCCAGCTCGGGCAACCTCACCAGTTTCCCCACCGACTTCCCCGAGGCGCCGGGGCGTCCGGCCCCGGTACGCAAGCTCGCGACGAGCTTTCGCAACGGCGAGCGGGTGCTGCACGTCGCCCGGCGCATCTCCGAGCCGCTGCGCGAGGAGAGCGGGTACGTGCCGGTGCTGCACCCGGCAGCGGCGCGCCGGGGCCGGGGCCGGGTGGCCTGCGGGCTGTTTCTCACCGAGACCCAGGAGGCGCGCTGGATCGCCGAGGCGATACGCGAGCGCATCGACCACTCCGCCCGCTGGGCCCCCGACGGCCTGGAGTGGCCGCCCGGCGAGGGCGGCGAAGGGCTGCGCTACAGCGACGTGGCGGTGCTGTGCCGCAAGCGGTCGCAGTTCCCCGTGCTGCGCGAGGCGCTGGAGGAGCAGGGCATCCCCGTCGAGGTCGTCGGCCTGGGCGGGCTGATGACGGTCCCGGAGGTCCGCGACGTCATCGCCACGCTGCGGGTCCTGCACGACCCCACCGCGGGCAACGAGCTGGCGCGGCTGCTCACCGGCCCGCGCTGGCGCATGGGGCCGCGCGACCTCGTCGCACTGGGCGAACGTGCCGCCGAACTGGCCAAGGAGACCCGCCGCGACCTGTCCGCGGCGGCGCAGGAGCCCGCCGACGACGACGGCGAGGACCTGCTGCGCCGCACGGTGCTCGACCTCACGGCCGAGAGCGGCAGCCTCGTCGACGCCCTGGACGACCCCGGGCCGCCCGAGCGCTACTCCGAGACCGGTTTCCGGCGGTTGGCCGCCCTCGGCGCGGAGATGCGCGCGCTGCGCCGCCTGGCCGCCCAGCCGCTTCCCGACCTGATCGGCGAAGTCGAGCGCGCCCTGGGGCTGGACATCGAGGTCGCTGCGCGGCCCGGGCGCGACCCGGTGGCCGCGCGCGCCGACCTCGACGCGTTCCTGGACGCGGCCGTGCGTTTCGTCGGCAACAGCGAGGATCCCACGCTGGGCACGTTCCTGAACTACCTGCGCTCGGCCGAGGACGCGGAGAAGGGCCTGCAGCCGGGCGAGCGGGTCGGCGGCAGCGACACGGTGAAGCTGATGACCGTGCACGCCGCCAAGGGACTGCAGTGGCCTCTGGTCGCGGTGCCGGGGCTGTCCGGCGGCACGGGGTCGCCGGTGTTCCCCACCAAGGCGCGCGACGCCGGCGGCTGGGTCGCCAAGGAGCAGCGGCTGCCGTTCCCGCTGCGCGGCGACGCGGCCGGGCTGCCCGCGCTCGCCGACGTCGACAAGGAGAGCATCAAGGCGTTCGTCGCCGCCGACCGCGACCGGCACCGCATGGAGGAGCGCCGGCTCGCCTACGTCGCCGTCACCCGGGCCTCCTTCGGCCTGCTGTGCTCCGGGCACTGGTGGGGCCATGCCAGCGCGGGCAGGCGGGGCCCCTCGGTGTTCCTGGAGGAGGTCCGCGAGGTCTGCGAGCAGGGCGGCGGCAGCGTGGCCGCCTGGGCCGACCCGCCGGAGGAGGGCGAGACCAACCCGCAGACCGCCCGGGCGGCCTCGGTGGCCTGGCCGCAGCCGCCCGAGGAGGAGGGGGAGGCCGCGGCACGGCGCCACCGCGAGATCCTGGAAGGCGCCGAACTCGTGGCGCAGGCGCGGCGGGAGCCGTCCTCGGAGGCCGGCGAGGCGCACGGCGGCGGGGCGCACAGCCGCGAGGCGGATGCCCGGGGTGGTGCGGTGCGAGGCGGCGGCGAGGCGCGGGCCGGCTCCGGCGGAGCGGATCTCGCCGGGCCACCGGAGCACCCGGAGCACCCGGAGTCACCGAGGCCCTCGGAGCAGGACGGGACCGCAGTCGAGGCCGAGGGGCGGTCCGCCGACGGATCGTGCACCGGCGGCGACCCGCCCGAGACCGTCGGCCGCCGGTGGCTGGCCACACTCGAACGCGCCCGGATGCCCGAGCGCATGCGGCGGCGCCTGGACGGCTGGAACCGCGACACCGAGCTGCTGCTGGCCCACCGCGACACCGCGCCCGCGGGCACCGACGGCACGATCCCCGTCGAACTTCCCGCCCACCTGTCGGTCTCCTCGCTGGTGTCGCTGGCCCGCGACCCCGCCGCGCTCGCCCGCCGCATCCGCCGCCCGCTGCCTCGGCCGCCCGCGCCGCACACCCGGCGCGGCACCGCGTTCCACGCCTGGCTGGAGCAGCGCTTCGGGCAGCAGAGCCTGCTGGGGCCCGACGAACTCCCCGGCGCGGCTGACGACGGCGCCGGAAGCGACACGGACCTGGCCGAGCTGCAGCGCCGCTTCGACGCCGGCGAGTGGGGCGGGCGGATCCCCCTGGAGGTCGAGGTCCCCTTCGAGACGATCATCGGCGACCGCCTGATCCGCGGGCGGATGGACGCGGTCTTCCACGACGAGGCCGGCGGCACCTACGACGTCGTCGACTGGAAGACCGGCCGCCCGCCCCAGACGGCCCGCGAGCGCCGGGCGGTGGCGGTGCAGCTCGCGGCCTACCGCATCGCCTGGGCGGAGCTGGCGGGCGTGCCGCTCGACCGGGTCCACGCGGCCTTCCACTACGTGCGGGCCGACGAGACCGTCCGCCCCGCCGACCTGCCGGACGCCGGCGGGCTGGCCGCGCTGCTGGACGGCCTTCCGCAGGAATAGCCGCAGGCACCGTGCGGCGGGACTCCGTGTGTCATAGGCCGCGAATATTCTCCTCCGCAACCGATGAGTTTCACCGTGCGCGCCGGTCTCCACCCGGCAAACACGATCGCACCGAGGAGCGTGCCATGACCGAGACGACGACCCGCGAGCCGCAGACCCGCACGGTGGACGCGCCCGGCGCCACCATCCACTACGACGTGCGCGGCGACCTGAGTGAGGCGAGTGCGGACAAGCCCGCCCTCATGCTCGTCGGATCCCCGATGGACGCGAGCGGCTTCGCCACGCTGGCGGGGTACTTCGCCGACCGCCCCGTGGTGACCTACGACCCGCGCGGTGCCGGACGCAGCCCCCGCACCGACGGCACGCAGACGACCCTGCCCGAGGAGCACGCCGACGACCTCCGCCGGGTGATCGAGGCCCTCGGCGTCGACCGGGTGGACCTGTTCGGCAGCAGCGGCGGAGCCCTCAACGGCCTCGTCCTGGTGTCGGGCCGCCCCGACCTGGTGCGGACCCTCGTCGCCCACGAGCCGCCGGTCGCCGAAGTCCTCCCGGACCACGACGTGATCGCGGCCGTCTGCGAGGACATCTACGACACCTACCAGAGCACGGGGATGGGGCCCGCGATGGCGAAGTTCATCGCCTTCGTCCAGTACTCGGGGCCGCTGCCCGCGGACTACCTCGACCGCCCCGCCCCGGACCCCGCCGCATTCGGACTGCCGACCGAGGACGACGGCTCCCGCGACGACCCGCTGCTCGGCCAGAACATCCGCAACAGCCCCACGGTCGGGCTCGACTACGAGGCCCTGGCCGCGTCCCCGACCCGCGTCGTCCTCGCGGCCGGCCGGGAATCGGCCGAGGAGATGCCCGGCCGCGCGGCGGCGGCGGTCGCCGAGCGGATCGGCATCGAGCTGACGATGTTCCCCAGCCACCACGGCGGATTCATGTCCGGGGAGTTCGGCATGGAGGGCGAGCCCGAGGCGTTCGCCGCCACGCTGCGGAAGGTGCTGGAAGCCTCCTGACGCGTCCGGCCCGCCGCCGATCGCCTGCCCGCGCGAATCGGTCCGGGTGCCCGCCGGTGGCGGTGAGCGACGGGGGCAGCGACGGCGGCGGGTGGCTGGGCCGGCGACCACCGGCCCTGGTCGGCGCATGGCCGATCACCCGACGGGGGCGGCGAGGTCGGCGGGTGGCTGGGCCCGCGCGGATCGGTCCGGGTGCCCGCCGGTTGCCCACCCGACGAGGGGCGGTGACGGCGGCGGGGGTCCGGGCCGGCGGTGACCGGTTGCTGGAGGCGGATGGCGGGTCGCCCGATGGGGGCGGCGACGGCGGCGGTGGGTTGGGCCCGCGTGGATCGGTTCGGGTGCCCGCCGGATGCGCGCCCGACGGGAGCGGCGAGGGTCGGCGGGGGTTGGTTGGGCGGTCACCGGTTGCTGGAGACGGATGGCGGGTCGCCCGACGGAAGCGGCGAGGGCCGCGGAGGGCTCAGCCCGCACGGATCGGTTCGGGTGGGCGCCGGTGGCGGTAGGCGACGGGGGCGGCGAGGGCGGCGAAGGGCTGGGCCCGCGCGAGTCGGTTCGGGTGCTCGCCGGTGGCGGTGAGCGACGGGGGCAGCGACGGCGGCGGGTGGCTGGGCCGGCGCCCACCGGCCCGGGTCGGCGCATGGCCGATCACCCGACGGGGGCGGCGAGGTCGGCGGGTGGCTGGGCCCGCGCGGATCGGTCCGGGTGCCCGCCGGTTGCCCACCCGACGAGGGGCGGTGACGGCGGTGGGGGTCCGGGCCGGCGGTGACCGGTTGCTGGAGGCGGATGGCGGGTCGCCCGACGGGGGCGGCGACGGCGGCGGTGGGTTGGGCCCGCGTGGATCGGTTCGGGTGCCCGCCGGTTGAGCGTGCGACGAGGGGCAGCGAGGACGGCGGGGGTCCGGGTCGGCGATCACCGGCTGGTGTGGGCGGGTGGCGGATCACCCGACGAGGCGGCGACGACGGCGCGAAGGGCTCGGGCCGCGGGATCGGTCCGGGTGGGCGCCGGTGGCCCGCGCGACGGGCGGCGCGCCCGGGTGGCGTTCCGGTGCGCCCCATCCACGGATACACCCGGACCGGAACCCCGAATGCCCGATTTAATTTAACTCGCTCCGGCCCCGGTCGCGTCGAGGGTGTCGGTGGGGCCACGCTCGGCGCCGAAAGTGACCCTGGCGACACCCTCGACGCGGAACCCGGACACAGAAACCCGACATTCGGCACCTTCGAGGCGGCGGCGGGGCGACGAGACGCGCCGCGCGATCGCCGGGGCGGGCTCCGGCCGCGCGGAGGGCCGTCCGCGGCGTCGAATCCTCCCGCGATGTCCGGTATGCGGGGGCGCCGGGATGGCCCGCAGGGCCCGGATCGGCGATGATCATGGCGTTTGGAGCGGAATCGGCGCCTGAAGCGCTCCAAACGCGCACCTCGTGGCGCCCCGGCCGCCTCCACCCCCTGCCACAGCCGGGCATTCCGGGTAAACCACCCCGGATTCCTTCCGCATCCCGGAAGATCCGGGGTTGCGGTGCGCCGCGCAGCCCCACCGCGCGCCATCGGCGGGCATCGTCGACCCGCGCGAGGCGATATGCCCGAAAAGTCCCCGCCCAGATCGTGTGCAAGAACGGGAGGGACCGCTTTCCAGGAACCCACCGGGCACCCCGTGGGACGGCCGCCACCGGGGCTGCGGCAATGGGTGCGCCCCGCGAAGCGCGATCACAGCTTGCCGCCGAGCGCACGCAGCCCGTCCCAGGTGGAACCGCACCACCGGTGGCGGGCCTCCGAAACACAGGTGCACCGCCGCTCGGCGGCAAGCTGGCGCACCGTGCTTCGCGCAACCCAGCCCCATTGCCGCAACCTCCTGTGGTGACCGACTCCTTGGACACAACGTAGGCGGCCCCCACCACCGACCTCGCCGCCGCGTCGGGCGGCCCGCCGTCCGCCGCCGGCAACCGGTGATCGTTCGGCCCAGCCCCTACCGCCTCGCCGCCCCGTCGGGTGATCGGCCATACGCCGACCTCAACCGGTGACCGCCGACCCCAACCCCGCGCCGCCGTCGCCGCCCCCGTCGGGCGCGCAACCGGCGAGCACCCGGACCGATTCCCGCGAGCTGAGCCACCCGCGGCCCTCGCCGCCCCGTCGGGTGATCGGCCATACGCCGACCTCAACCGGTGACCGCCGACCCCAACCCCCGCCGCCCTCGCCGCCCCGTCGCAAGCCCAACCGGCGGGCACCCGGACCGATCCGCGCAGGCTGAGCCACCCGCGGCCCTTGCCGCCCCGTCGGGTGATCGGCCATTCGCTGCCAGCAACCGATGATCGCCCAGCCCGGCCATCCGCCAGCCGTCGCCGCCCCCGTCGCTCACCGTCACCGGCGGGCACCCGGACCGATCCGCGCGAGCCGAGCCACCCGCATCCGTCACCGCCCCGCCGGGCGACCCGCCATCCGCCTCCAGCAACCGGTGATCGTCCAGACCGGCTACCCACCGCCCTCGTCGCCCCCGGTACCGTACCGACCGCCACCGGTACCCACCGCCACCGGGACCGACCCGCACGGGCCCCTCGGTGGCGCGCCCGCCGCCGCTCATGGCCGCGTGCCGGCGACCGCGCCGTACTCGCCGACGGCGATCGCCGCCGTGGCGGCCAGGGCGGCGCTGCCCGGGCGGTAGTACTGCGTGTGTCCGCTGATGTGCCCCGGAGCGAATCGGACGGCGCCGAAGGCGGGGTCCATGGGGTCGGCGCCCAGGCCCAGCGGCCCCAGGCGCAGGCTGGGCACCCAGCGGATCCAGTCGTCGGGCGCGCGCGTGGCCCAGACCCGGGCGCGGATCGCCTCGGCGTCGGCCACGCCCATGCCCGGGCTGGCCAGCGCGACGACGTCCTCGGCCACCCCCGCGCGGGCGGCCGCCAGCCCGCACACGGCCGTGCCGTAGCTGTGGCAGGCGAGGGTCACCCGCGCGCCGGAGGGCAGCACTTCCCGCGCGAACCGCGCGAGCGCGTCCGCGCCGCGGCGGGCCCGCGCGATTCCGGCGAGGTCCGCGCTGTAGCCCTGGGGCGGCAGGTAGCCCAGCCACACCACCACCGCGGAGGGGACCTCGGGCGCGCGCTCGCGCATCTCCGCCTGCAGCGCGCGGCCGTTGGCCAGCGGCACAGCGCCCGGGTGGGCGCCGCTCGCGCGGAAGTTGCCCCGGTGCTGCCCCGATCCGGGGACGACGACGGCGATGTGCTCGGCGCCGTCGAGGTCGCCCAGCACCTCCACCACGCGCCCGGAGCCCCAGGGGTCGTCGGCCAGCAGCCGGTGCCCGTCCACGGTGGCCTCGGCGTAGTGCAGCGGCGCAGGCGGCCGCGCCTGCGTCCCGGCCTCGGGGCGTCCGACGCATGCCGCACCGACGACCGCCAGCAGCGCGCCCAGGAACAGAACCCGCAATCCTCGCGTCATGGGGCATGACGCTAGAAACCGGCGCTTCGAGATCGCGTCGCCGCGCAGAGCGAATCCGCCCCTGCCCCCTGCGGGGGATGCCGAGCGGTATCGGGGCCCGGGCGGCCAGGGAGTTCAGTGGGCGGGCGGCGGTACGGAGGCGGGTCGGCGGTAGGGGGAGCCTCAGACCAGCCCGTTCTCGTAGGCGAAGACGACGGCCTGGGTGCGGTCGCGCAGGGAGAGCTTGGTGAGGATGCGGCCGACGTGGGTCTTCACGGTCTGCTCGGCCAGGAACAGCTCCTCGGCGATCTCGCAGTTGGACAGTCCGCGGGCGATCTGGCGCAGCACGTCGACCTCCCGCGGCGTCAGCACTTCGACGCTCTCGGGCCGCGCGTGGATGCGCTCCCGGCGCCGCGCGGCGATGTCGGCGATCAGCCGCCGGGTCACCGAGGGCGCCAGCAGCGCCTCGCCCTCGGCCACCACCCGCACCGCGCTGCGCAGGTCCTCCACCGGCGCGTCCTTGAGCAGGAAGCCACTGGCGCCCGCGCCGAGGGCCTCGTAGACGTATTCGTCGAGGTCGAAGGTCGTCAACATCAGCACCCGCGGGCCGCCCCCGCCGGGCTCGCCCACGATCTCGCGGGTGGCGGCGAGCCCGTTCATGGCGGGCATGCGCACGTCCATCACGACCACGTCGGGGCGGTGCTCGCGGGCCAGCGACACCGCCTCGCGGCCGTCGGCGGCCTGGGCGACGACCGAGATGTCCTCGGCGGCGTCGAGCAGGGTGGCGATCCCGTCGCGGACCATGGCCTGGTCGTCGGCGACGAGCACGGTGATGGGCACGGCGACCAGCTTAGTCGGCGGCCGGGCCGGCGGCGTCGGCGGGAAGCTCGGCCACGACGCGGAATCCGCCCTCGGGCGTGCGCTCGGCCTGCAGCGCGCCGCCGAGCATGGCCACGCGTTCGCGCATGCCCACCAGCCCGTGGCCGCCGGAGTCGACCGCGGTCGCCGGGGGCCGCGCCGCCGCGGCGCCGCCTTCCCCGGATGCGGGCGGCGGGCCGTTCTCGACGCGGATCGTCAGCGCCGCGGCCGTGCGCGCAAGCGCGACGGCGACCGGCGCCCCCGGCGCGTGGCGCCCCGCGTTGCTCACCGATTCCTGCACGATCCGGTACGCCGACACCTCCACCGCGTCGGGCAGGCCGCGCGCGGCGGCGCGCGCGGCCTGGGCGCCGCCTTCCAGGGTGATGTCCATGGCCGCCCGCCGGGCGCTCTCGATCAGGTCGGGCAGCGTCTCCAGGCCCGGCTGCGGCGCCTCGTCGGGCACCTCGCCCTCCTCGCGCAGCAGTCCCACCACGCGCCGCATCTCCGCGAGCGCGTCGCGGGCGGCGTCGCGGATGGTCGTGAAGGTGGCGGCGGGGCCGGTGTCCAGGTCCGCGAACTTGTACGGGGCGGCGTCGGCCTGGATGGCGATCATCGACATGTGGTGGGAGACCACGTCGTGCAGCTCGCGGGCGATGCGCGAGCGCTCCTCCAGCACGGCCTGGCGGGCGCGGTCCCGGCGGCGCAGGGCGGTCTCCTGGGCCAGCCGCCGCTGCGCGGCGCGCCGGCTGCGGACGTTGTAGCCCAGCAGCAGCACGGCCGCGGCGACGGCGGCGATCCAGGCCGTCTGGCCGGGGTGTGTGCCGACCAGCAGGGAGGCGGCGGCGATGTCGGCGGCGACGGTGACCAGCCCGACGCCGAGCGCGATCCGACCCGGGTAGTTCACCGCCACCGCGTACAACACCACCGGCAGGGCCAGCAGCGCCGCCACCGGCCACGGCCACAGCTCGTAGGGCGCTGCGCCGGCCGCTCCCGCGGGGACCGGCGGGGCGCCCAGGCCGATGGCGGCCAGCACGGCGAACAGCCCCGCCGCCGTCATCCGCCACGTCAGCAGCGGGGCGACCGGCAGCAGGGCGAACGGCAGGCCCACCGCGAAACCCAGCACGATCGCGAGCACCGGGTCCAACCGGTGGAACTGGGCAAGCTGCACGGCGACGAGGGCGGAGAGCCCGCCGCTGACCCCGAGCAGCAGGAACCACGCGGTCACCTCGCGGGGCTGCACGGGGGGAAGGCCGCCGCCGTCCCTCCCGGCTCCCTCCTGCGCGCTGTCGTCGGGGACCTCGTCGTCTCGCGGCAGCAGCATCCACAGCAGCAGGTAGACGAGGAGGCCCAGTGGAAAGGAGAACAGGGGGAAGACCACGCGCAGGGTGATGGTCATGGGCTGGGAGCCGCGCGCCAATCCGGCGCAGACCCCCGCGACGATCCGGCCCTCCGCGGGGCGGGACGGACCGTGGAACAGCCGAACCGGGCCCTGGGGGCGCCCGCCGGGGCTGCGCCACAGCGCGTCCCGCACGGAACCCAGGACCCACGCCGGGCCCGGCGGCCGGCCGCGTCCGCTGTCCTGCGCACCCTGCGGATCGGAACCTTCCTCGCCGGACCCGCTCGGCCGCGTGCCGCCGAAGCCTGCACTCGGCGCCGCGGCGGGGACGGGGGCCGCGGACTCCGTCCGGTCGGCGGTACCGGCGACCCCGGCCGGCGCGGACGCGGTCGCGGACACGGCCGGAGCGCCGGGAGCGGCCTGCGCGGCTCCGTCCGGTCCGCCTGCGCAGACCGCGCACCGCAAGCGGGCCGCATCGGCCCGGCGCATCCGCACGTTGTCCCCGATCAGCAGGACCGCTGCCGCCGCGACCGCCGACCACACGCCTGCCGGCGCGGCGCCGGCGAGCATCCCGGCCGCGACCACGACCGCCGCTGTGCAGGCGCCGACCGCGGCGGCGACCGGCCGCGCGTACTGGGCGCCCGCGAGGTACAGCACGAGCAGGTAGGCCGCTGCGGCGGCGGCCGGAACCGGCACGCCGGGAAGCGCCTCCGCCGCCTCCGGCCGTGGGGTGACCGGCAGCGCCGTGACGAGCAGCGCCGCCGTCATCCACCGCCAGGCCAGCAGCACCGAGGTCCGCAGCGCCAGGAGCGGCGCGCCCAGTGCCAGGCCGAGGACGGAGGAGGCCAAGCCGCCCGGTCCCGAGGCGCTCAGCTGCGCCGCGCTCGCAGTGGCCGTGACCAGGGCCGCCGCGGCGAGGAAGAGGCTCCCGTCGAACCGCTCGCGCCCCGCGGCCCCGGGGCGCTCGGCCAGCCGCACCAGCCACAGCAGGGGGTAGGCCAGCGAGGGGGCGACCAGTGCCGCGAAGCGCCGCCGCACCCGCTGGGCCGAGCGCCCGCGGCGTGCGGCGATCCCGGCGCAGACCCCGCCGAGGACCGGGGGAGCGGCGGAGGTGCCGGTGTCGTCGGCGGGCAGCCACCGCGGCACGCCGCTCGGCCGCCGCCACAGCGCGTCGGCCGCGGCGGAGGCCCCAGCCGCGGCCGGACCACGCCCGCGCTCCGCCGCGCCCGCATCCGGGCGGCGCCGCGTCCCGCCGCCGGCCGATCGTTCTTCGCCCGCCATCTCCCGCTCACCGTTCCACCCGCCGCACAGAGCCGCCCCCGGGCGCAGCCCACCGCCAGCCTAGGCCGCACGACCGCGCCCGCGGCATACCTCGGAGGTGCCGCACCGCCGTGGCTCTCAGGTAGGGGAGGGCGGCCATCGCCCGGTAGCAGCGTCGGGACGGCCGCGCCCCGGAGCGCCACTGCCGGGACCGCCGGAACCGCCCCCGCGATCCGTGCCGGGGCGGGCATAGGCTTTGCCTAGCGGCGATCGGCCGCGGGACCGGCGACGAACAGGAAAGGAAGCGGTCGGGAATGGATGTGCGCGGCTACGTCGAGAGGCATCGGGGCGAGTTCGTCGCCGCACTCAAGGAGTGGGTCGCGATCCCGTCCGTCTCGGCCGATCCCGGGCACCACGGCGACGTGCGGCGCTCCGCCGAGTGGCTGCGCGACCACCTCGCGGCCACCGGGTTCCCCACCGCCGAGATCTGGGAGACCGACGGCATGCCCGCCGTCTTCGCCGAGTGGCCGGCCGCCGACCCCGGCGCCCCGGTGGTTCTCGTCTACGGGCACCACGACGTGCAGCCGGCCCGCGCGGCCGACGGGTGGCACACCGACCCGTTCGTGCCCGAGGAGCGCGGGGACCGGCTGATCGGCCGCGGCGCCTCCGACGACAAGGGGCAGGTGCTCTTCCACGCCCTGGGCGTGCGGGCCCTGCTGGAGACCGCGGGGGCGAGCGCGCCGCCGGTCACCGTGCGGATGCTCGTCGAGGGTGAGGAGGAGTCGGGCTCGCCGCACTTCCCCGACCTGCTCCGACGCCACCGCGACCGCCTGGCCTGCGACGCCGTGGTGATCTCCGACACCACCATGTGGTCGGCCGACGTGCCCTCGATGTGCGTGGGCATGCGCGGCCTGACCGACTGCGAGATCAGCGTCTTCGGCCCGGAGACCGATGTGCACAGCGGCTCCTTCGGCGGCGCGGTCCCCAACCCCGCTCGCGCCATGGCCGACCTGCTCGCCGGGCTGCACGACGAACGCGGCCGCGTCGCGGTACCCGGCTTCTACGACGACGCGGCCGCTGTCAGCGACGAAGAGCGGGCGCTCATCGCCAAGCTCCCCTTCGACGAGGCCGCGTGGCTGCGCACCGCCGGCAGTCCGGCCGCCGCCGGCGAGGCGGGCTACAGCACCCTCGAGCGCATCTGGGTGCGGCCCACCGCCGAGATCAACGGGATGTGGAGCGGGCACACCGGCGCGGGAACCAAGACGATCGTGCCGCGCTCCGCCCACGCCAAGGTCAGCTTCCGGCTGGTGCCCGGCCAGGAGCCCGCCCGCGTGCAGCAGGGCGTGCGCGCGTTCGTCGCCGAGCGGGTGCCCGAGGGCCTGCGCGCCGAGGTGGAGTTCGGCGGGCCGGGCGTGCGCGCCTGCGCCTCCGACCTGTCCTCGCCGGTGCTCCGGGCGGCGCGCGCGGCGATGGAACAGGCGTTCGGTACCGAGGTGCTGTTCACCCGCGAGGGCGGCAGCGGCCCCGAGGCCGACATCGCCGATATCCTCGGTGCGCCGCTGGTCTTCCTCGCCGTCGGACTCGACGAGGACCGCATCCACGCCCCCGACGAGAAGGTCGAGATCCCGCTGCTGCTCAAAGGCGCCGAAAGCGCCGCCTACCTGTGGGAGCGGCTGGGCCGGCAGGCGCCGCAGGCGGGGTAGCGGCCTCCGCGGTGTGCGGCGGGCCGTTCGCGGCGGCGCGGCGGCGCCCGTCCCGCCGCCTCCCTACCATGAGAAGGGCCGATGCTTTCCTCAGACGAGACCCCAGCGCTCTCCCGCGGCACGATCGACCCGGTCGGCCACCGGCGCGGCGACCAGGCGTGGCTGGAGAAGGCCTGGGCCGACCCGGACACCCGCGTCGTGGTGCTCCAGGACGCCGACCCGGCCGCCGAAGGGTGGCGCGCGCGGCTGGACCGCCGCTCGCGCGCCCTGGTCGCCGCGGACGACAGCGGCCCCCGGCTGGTGTTCTCCCCGCCCGCGCAGGCGCCCGAGGGGGAGCGGTTCCTGCTCGGCGTCGACGACTCCGGCCGCGCGTACTTCGGCGTCCTTGCCGCGGAAGCCGAGCCGCCGCCCGCCGCGCCCGGCGCCGAGCCGGCCTCCCTGCGCGAGGTCGGGGCCCTGCTGGGCGACCGCGACTCCGGCCTGTTCACGCGCGCGGTCGCACTGGCCCACTGGAACGCCACCCACCGCTTCTGCCCGGCCTGCGGCGCCCCCGCCCGCTCGGCCGGCGCGGGCCACCTGCGGGTGTGCACCCGCGAGGGTACGGAGCACTACCCGCGGACCGATCCCGCGGTGATCATGCTCGTGCACCGCGAGTCCGGCGGGGTCCAGGAGTGCCTGCTGGGCCACAACCCGCGCTGGCCGCAGGGCCGCTACTCCGTGCTCGCCGGCTTCGTGGAGCCGGGCGAGTCGCTGGAGCAGGCCGTGGTGCGCGAAGTGGCAGAGGAGGTCGGCGTGGCCGTGGCCGACCCGGTGTACCAGGGCTCGCAGCCCTGGCCGTTCCCGCGCAGCCTGATGCTGGGCTACACCGCCCGCGCCGTCGGCCCCGCCAAGCGCACCGACGACCAGGAGATCTCGGACTCCCGCTGGTTCTCCCGCCCGGCGCTGCGGGAGGCGGTGGAGTCGGGCGAGGTGCTTCTGCCGGGTTCGGTCTCCATCGCCCGCAAGCTCATCGAGCACTGGTACGGCGGCCGCCTGCCGGGGGAGTGGTAGGCGCGGGCCGGGCGCCGGGGTCGGGGGCGCGGACGGGCGGGCTCGGGTGCGGGTGTCAGCCGCCGCGGCGCGGCGACGCCTGCGCGGCGGCGCCCTCGGCGGCGAGTTCGCCCGGAAGGGCGGTCAGGGGGTTGGTGCAGCTCGACACCACTTCGCGCGCCATGTCGGCGACCTTGCGGCCGCGCGAGCGCGAGGCCGAGCGCAGCAGCTCGAAGGCCTTGCGGGGCGCCACGCTGTGGCGTTCGGACAGCACGCCGATGGCCTGCTCGGTGACGACGCGGGTGTGCAGGGCGTGCTCCAGCTGCGCGACGGTCAGCCGCAGCCGCGCCTGCTCGTCGTCCTGGTCGCTCGCCCGCGGGGGAGCGGGAGCGGAGGAGCGCGGCTGGTCCTCGGCCGCCAGCAGGTCGGCCAGCACCATGGCGTTGAGCAGATCGGGCAGCTCCTCGCCGTTGTGCACGCGCCATCCCGTGGCGGTCCGCTGGATCGCGCCTAAAACGGCGGCCTCCGCGGTCGCCGCCTCGGCAGCGCTGTTCGACGTCACGTCTTTCCCCATTTCCTCACTCCCCCGTGAAGGGCGCCGGCCGCCGTCCCCGCGGGGCGGCGGCCTGGCGTGCCGTACCGGTCGGTCACGAGACCGACGCCGCGATCTTCTCCTTGACCTGCGCCAGCGACGGGTTCGTCATCGCCGATCCGTCGGCGAAGACCACGGTCGGAACGGTCTGGTTGCCGCCGTTCACCCGCATGACGTACTCGGCGGCGCCGGGGTCCTGCTCGATGTTCACCTCGTCCACCCCGATGCCCTCGCGCGCCAGCTGGCTCTTCAACCGCTTGCAGAAGCCGCACCAGGGAGTGGTGTACATCGTGATCGAACCGCCGTCCTGGGTGGTCATCGCACCGTCTCCTTAGAACGTAGGGGCGGGTTCCGACAATCGGAGCCCGCGTGACGTAGACGCGTCATACCCAACGCCGCGTACCGCGCGGAGCTTCCCCGGCACCGCTTCGTGTCAGCTGGTGGGACGTGCGCCGGCAGACCCCGGTTCCGCGAAAAGTCGCCGCAGGCCCGGCCGCGATCGGCCGCGGCGCCGTCCACAGCCGGTCGGGTCGGCGTCGATCGCGCGCGCCGGGCGGGCGAGACTTGAGAGACTGAGCGGACGGATGTGATCGGCGCGGCCGGACGTGGCCGCTGAGACCCGAGCCGACGCGACCCGAACCCCACGGCCCGGCTCCGGCGCCCCGGCGCCGGACCCGAGCGGAATGGAGGCGCAAGCATGGACCCGGACCGCGTGCTGGAGGGGCTCGACCCCGAACAACTGGAGGCGGCGCGCGCCCTGCGCGGACCCGTGTGCATCCTGGCCGGAGCCGGCACCGGGAAGACCCGCGCCATCACGCACCGCATCGCCCACGCGGTCGCCGGCGGAGTCGTCACCGAGCAGCAGGTCCTGGCGGTGACCTTCACCACCCGCGCCGCCGGCGAGATGCGCGGCCGGCTGCGGTCGCTGGGCGCGCCCCGGGTCCAGGCGCGCACCTTCCACTCCGCGGCCGTGCGCCAGCTCTCCTACTTCTGGCCCCAGGCGATCGGCGGACCGATGCCCACGCTCATCGAGAGCAAGATCCAGGAGGTCGCCCGCGCCGCCCATGCCTGCGGCCTGCAGCTCGACCGTACCGGGCTGCGCGACCTCGCCGGAGAGATCGAGTGGTCCAAGGCCACCCAGGTGCGCCCGGCCGACTACGAGAAGTCCATCGCCAAGGCCGGCCGCACCGCCCCCATGCCCGTCCACGACGTCGCCCGCGTCTACGAGGCCTACGAGGAGCAGTGCCGCGACCGCAACCTGCTCGACTTCGAGTCGATGCTGGAGCTGACCGCGGCCATGATCGCCGACCACCCGCGCATCGCCGAGCGCGTCCGCGACCAGTACCGCTACTTCGTCGTCGACGAGTTCCAGGACGTCAACCCGCTGCAGAAGCTGCTGCTGGACGCCTGGCTGGGCGACCGCGACGACATCTGCGTGGTGGGCGACCCCAACCAGACCATCTACTCCTTCGCCGGAGCCACCCCCGGCTACCTCACCGGCTTCTCCGCCGCCTACCCCCACGCCACGGTCGTGCGCCTGGTCCGCGATTACCGGTCCACCCCGCAGGTGGTGCGCGTCGCCAACGGTGCGCTCAAGCACGCCCGCGGGCCGGCCGCCGAGCACCGGCTGGAACTCGTCGCCCAGCGCCCCGACGGCCCCGACCCCCTCTACACCGAGTACGACGACGAGCCCGCCGAGGCCACCTCCGTGGCCCGCAAGATCGGTGCGCTGATCGACGCCGGCACCCCCGCCCGCGAGATCGCGGTGCTGTTCCGCACCAACGCGCAGTCGGCGGCCTACGAGCAGGCCCTCTCCGACGCCGGCGTCGCCTACACCGTGCGCGGTGCCACCCGCTTCTTCGAGCGCCCCGAGATCAAACAGGCCGTCCACACCCTGCGCGGCGCGCGCCAGGGCGCCGGCTCCGACCCCCTCGTGCGGACCGTGCGGGACATCCTCGCCCCCCTCGGGCTGACCCCCGAGCCGCCCGAGGGCCGCCAGGCGCGCGAGCGGTGGGAGTCGCTGGCGGCGCTGGCCCAGCTCGCCGAGGACGTCGCCGCCGCGCGGCCCGGCGCCACCATGGAGGACTTCGCCGAGGAGCTCGACGCGCGGGTGGCCACCGAGCACGCCCCCGAGTACGAGGGGGTCACCCTGGCCTCCCTGCACTCGGCCAAGGGGCTCGAATGGGACGCGGTGTTCCTGGTGGGGCTCACCGAAGGGCTGATGCCCATCGTCTTCGCCGAGTCGCCCGACCAGATCGAGGAGGAGCGCAGGCTGTTCTACGTCGGCGTCACCCGCGCCCGCGAGCACCTGTCGCTGTCGTGGTCGCTGGCCCGCTCGCCCGGCGGCCGCAAGAGCCGTAAGCCCTCGCGCTTCCTCGACGGCCTGCGCCCGGCCTCGCCGTCGCTGGCGGGCCGCGACAACCGCAGGCAGGCGCGCCTGGTGCAGTGCCGGATCTGCGGGAACACCCTCACCGAGGCCGCCGAGCGCAAGCTCGCGCGCTGCCGGGACTGCCCGGCCGAATACGACGAGGAGCTGCTGGACCGGCTCAAGGCGTGGCGTCGCGGCGTGGCCGAGGAGCAGAAGATCCCGGCCTATGTCGTCTTCACCGACGCCACCCTGCAGGCCATCGCCGAACACGTGCCCGCCGACAAGACCCGGCTCTCCCGCATATCCGGCGTGGGTGCGGTCAAGCTGGAGCGCTACGGTGATGCGGTGCTGGCCCTGTGCGCAGGCGAGGAGCCCGCCGCCGACGATCGAGGAGGAGAGCCCCATGGGGGACGGACGCAGCAGCAGACCGGCTGACACCGCCGATCCGCCGGCCCGGTCCGACGCGCCCGAGGAGCCCGGCCGCTCGGCGCAGACGGTCGCCGGACTGCTCGACATCCTCGACCTCGAGCGCATCGAGGACAACATCTACCGCGGCCGCAGCCCCGACGGCGGTCCGCAGCGCGTCTTCGGCGGCCAGGTCGCCGGCCAGGCCCTGGTCGCCGCCGGCCGCACGGTCCCCGAGGAGCGCCGCGTGCACTCCCTGCACGCCTACTTCATCCGCCCGGGCGATCCCGCGGTGCCCATCGTCTACGACGTCGACCGGGTGCGCGACGGCCGCTCGTTCACCACCCGGCGCGTCACCGCGATCCAGCACGGCAAGGCGATCTTCACGCTCTCGGCGTCCTTCCACGCGGCCGAACCCGGCCTGGAGCACCGGGTGGCCATGCCCGAGGCGCCCGCACCCGAGGAACTGCCGACCATGCGCGACCGGCTGCACCGGGCCTTCGGCCGGGTGCCGCGCTTCGCCAGCTGGCACCCGATCGAACTGCGCCCGGTGGGCCCGCTGTCCTTCGAGGTCGAGCGCGACCCCAGCCTCAGCACCACCGACAACCTCGTCTGGCTGCGCGTGGGCGGCAACCTGCCCGACGACCCGATGCTGCACGTCTGCCTGATGACCTACGCCTCGGACATGACGCTGCTCGACACCGTGCTGCTGAGCCACGGGCGCTCGTTCTCCGGGATCTCCATGGCCAGCCTCGACCACGCCATGTGGTTCCACCGCCCCTTCCGCGCCGACGAATGGCTGCTCTACGCCCAGGAGACCCCCACCGCCGGCGGAGCACGCGGCCTGGCGCGCGGCCTGGTGTTCACCCGCGAAGGCGATCTGGTGTGCTCGGTGGTCCAGGAAGGGCTGCTGCGCCTGGTCGAGCCCGAGGGTTCCTAGGGGCGCGTTCAGCGGTTCGGCCCGCGGGCCTGCGGATTCGCCGCGGCCGGCGGGCGGGGCCGCCGCCGTAGCCGGATTCCAACGCCGTCCGCATGCGGGCCATTCCCCGCCGCCGCTGGCCGAGTTCGGCCGAAACCCCTGGTCAAAAATAGGTTGCCGGTTTTCGTTGCGCCACTCTAGTCTTGACTGCGTCAGCGCCCGCGCAGGCTGCGGACGAAAGTCCGCCGGCCCGACTGTGAAGGAGGTGTCCCATCTGATGATCGTGAATTTGCAGCCCGGTCAGTTCGCCGTGTCCGGCGAGCCCGTCGCGATGTCCTGGGACACCCTGCGCAGCGGCGCCATGTGCGCTGAGCCGCAGCGGGGCGACTTCCAGGGCGTCCGGCGGAGCTCCGTGCGGACGCGCCGCGGAACGGGGATGGGGCACCGCTATGCCCGCCTCGCCTCCGGCGCGGATATCAGCCGACTGGAAACCGGATTCGCAGGAACCCCGCGCCTCAAGGGCGTAGTGGGGGAGTGTCCACGGGGCATTCCGGCCTAATACGACGGCCGGGTGTCTTCCCCGTGGCCGCGGACCCCACATCGGGGCCGCGGCCTTTTTGATCCTCAGCGGAGAACGCCCCTTCCACGGGGCGGCACCGTCTCCGCCGAACGCATCGCAGGTCTTGGCCCCACCAGCCGGACAGCCGTCCGGCCGATGCAGACGCCAACCGCGTTCGACACCAATGATCAGGGAGGACACCGATGCTTGCGTCGGTCCTGGAGACGTCGAGTTTCGGCGAGATAGAGATCCCCTGCAGGCAGGAGCCCGACCTCTTCTTCGCCGAGGCGCCGGCGGAGGTCGAGGCGGCCAAGGAAATCTGCCAGGACTGCCCGGTCCGCGAGCAGTGCCTGGCCGACGCCCTTGAGCGCCGGGAGCCGTGGGGAGTCTGGGGCGGTCAGCTGCTCGTCTCCGGCAAGGTCGTGCCGCGCAAGCGCCCGCGCGGCCGTCCCCGCAAGAACGCCGAGCCCGTGGCGGCCTGAGCCGCCGCAGACCGCGCCGCCGATCTCGCTATCCCTTCGACCGCTTCGACACACACCGCACACTCCCCGAAAAGGACATCCGCGATGCTTCTCTACGAACTCGTCAACCTGCAGCGCAACGTCGACGAACGCCGCGAGCGCCAGCGCCGCCTGCTGTCGGCCCGCCGCCTGCGCGCCGCGCAGCGCGAGCGCGAGCGCTCGGAGCGCCTTCTGATGGAATTACCGTGGTCGCGCCTATCCTGACGTGACCTGCCGCGCCCCGTACACCCGCGGGAAAGCCCGAGCGGGTGTCCGGGGCGCTCTACGTCGTGTTTAAGAGGCCGGTCACCACAGGGGTTGCGGCAATGGGGCTGCGATGCGCGAAGCGCTGTGGGCCGGCTTGCCGCCGAGCGCACGGCGCACTTTTGCGCCGGAGGCCCGCCCCCGGTGGTGCGGCTCCACCTGGGAAGAACCGCGTGCGCTCGGCGGCAAGCTGCGAGCGCGCTACGCGAAACGCGCCCATTGCCGCAGCCTCGGTGGTGCGGGCTTTCCTGCGGTTCCCGGTAGGTTCCTGGAGAGCGGCGCCTCCGCCGTTCTCAAACACGGCCTGAGCGCCCCGCACGCCCGCGGAGAAATGGCGCTGAGCACGGGCCCGCCCCGGTCCGCTGTGGCCACAACCGGACAGTGCGCATGCCGCGGCAAGGCGCCCAGGTCGCTGCGGATCGCGGTGTTCGCCCGGTCGGCGACGGCGGCGCAGACGGGACCACACTTCCGATAAGGAGCAAAAAGTCACAACACGGCCCTGTGGTGCCCGTCTCGTCTGAGCTACCGTGAAGCTGTGCCTCAGAACACCAAGGTCGAGGTACGCCGAAGTCCCCGCCGGCGGCGAACGGTGTCGGCCTACCGCGACGGGGACAAGACGGTGGTCCTCGTTCCCGCCACGTTCTCCCGCGCCGAAGAGAAGCGCTGGGTCGATCGCATGCTGGAGCGCCTTGAGGCACGCGAAGGGCGCCGCCGCCCCGACGACGAATCGCTGCACTCCCGCGCACTCGACCTCGCCGACCGCTATCTCGAAGGCCTCGCCCAACCCACCAGCGTGCGCTGGGTCGACAACCAGCAGACCCGCTGGGGCTCCTGCACCCCCGAAAACGGCTCCATCCGGCTGTCCCGTCGGCTTTCGGGCATGCCCGCCTGGGTCGTCGACTACGTCCTGCTGCACGAGCTGGTGCACCTGATCATCCCGCACCACGGCCAGGAGTTCTGGGACCTGGTGCACCGCTATCCCAAGGCCGAGCGGGCCCGCGGCTACCTTGAGGGCGTCAGCGCCGCGCCGCGGCTCGACGCCGGCCACAGCGGCGACGTCGGCGAGGACGAGGACGACATCGAGGGCGATCTCGGTGCCGACCTCGACCGCTCCGACAGCGCCTGACCCCCCGACCGGGGAAGCGCCCTCTGCCGGAGTCAGCGCCCGAACGGGCGCGGAAGCGGTGCCGGCTCCCGTTCCGATACCCGGCGCGCGGCACGGGCCGCCGCGCCGACCAGGAGGCGGCAGGCCTCATCGCTGGGTTCGGGCAGGTCCTCGACCGCGAACCACCCCAGATCGGCGGACTCGGCGGCGTCGATGGACAGCGCCGCCGCGGGATCGGCCGCCACCACCGCGTACTGCACGTCCAGGTGCCAAGTGCCGCCGCAGCAGCCCACCCGGTGGCGGTCGAGCCGCACCGGCCCCGGCAGCAGCCGCAGGCCCGCCAGCCCCGACTCCTCGGCGGCCTCGCGCAGCGCCGCGCCGCCCAGCGAAGCGTCACCGTCCTCGCAGTGGCCGCCCGTCTGCAGCCACTTGCCGATCTTGCGGTGCAGGGTCAGCACCACCCGGGTGCCGCCCGGGTCGACCACGGCGGCGCTGGCCGTCAGGTGCCCGGCCGCGCAGGTGCGCGAGCAGGCGTCGGGATGGCGGTCCAGGTGCTCCAGGTAGCTGCGGCGCAGGCGGTCCTGGTCGGGGTCGGGGGCGTTCCAGGCGGCGAGTTCGGCGCGGGCGCGGCCGTGCAGCTCGGACAGGGTCACGCGGAGCCCTCGCCGGATCCCGTGCCGCGGTCGTCGCCCCGGTCCCCGCCCTCAGGGCCGCCCCGGTCGCCGCGGTCGTCCCCGCCGGCGGGCTCGCCGCCACCGGATGCGTCCTCGGTGAACTGGCTGATGTCGATCTCGTCGGCCGCGGACTCCCCGCGGCCGTGCACGAACGCCTCGGGATCGTCCAGGTCCTCGCCCGAGGGCATCAGGTCCGGGTGCTCCCACACGGCGTCGCGGCCCTCGATCCCGCGGGCCTCCTCCAGCGCGGTCCACAGCGCCGCGGCCTCGCGCAGCCGGCGCGGCCGCAGCTCAAGCCCCACCAGGGTGGCGAAGGTGTGCTCGGCCGGCCCGCCGGTGGCCCGGCGGCGCCGGGTGGCCTCGGCCAGCGCGGCCGACTGCGGCAGCCGCTCGGCGACCGCGGAGTCGACCACCACCGACAGCCAGCCCTCCACCAGCGCCAGCGTGGTCTCCAGGCGCGCCAGCGACGCCTTCTGCTGCGGGGTGTCCTGCGGCTGGAACAGGCCCTCGCCCTCGCTGCCCGAGAGCGCCTCCTGCAGCGCCTCGGGGTTGGCGATGTCGATCTGGCCGAGCTTCTCCTCCAGCCCGCTCATGTCGAAGGACATGCCCCGCGCGTACTCCTCGACCAGGCTGAACACGTGCGCGCGCAGCCACGGCACGTGCCCGAACAGCCGGTGCAGCGCGGCCTCGCGCGCGGCCAGGTAGAGCCGGATCTCGTCCTCGGGGATGCCCAGGCCCTCGCCGAAGGCCGCCACGCCGTCGGGAAGCAGCGCCGCGGTGCCCTCGCCGGCCAGCGGCAGCCCCACGTCGGTGGAGCCCACCACTTCGCCGGCCAGCTCGCCGATGGCCTGGCCGGCCTGCTGGCCCACGAGCATGCCGCCCATCTGGCGGACCATGCCCATCAGCGGGCCCGCCATCGACTGCATCTCCTCGGGCAGGTTCTGGCCCATGGACTCCACCAGCCGGCCGGTCAGCGGCTCGCACAGCTTCGACCAGGTGGGCATGGTCTTCTCGACCCACTCCGACCGGCTCCAGGCCTGCATGGTCTGCACGCCGGACGGCAGCGTCGTGGCCTCGTTGGTCCACAGGTCGGCCAGCCGCAGGGCCTCCTGCACCTTGGCGTAGTCGTGCGCGCCGACGCTGGAGTCGCCCTTCTGCGACACGGCGTGGCGCGCGATGTTCTTGGCCATGTCCCAGTTCACCGAACCGGAGGAGGACTGCTGCTCCCCGGGCGAGGACTGCGCCGCCATCATGTCGGCGAACTGGCGCAGCATCTGCGCCATCTGCTGGGGGTCGCCGAAGGGGAAGCCGCCGGGCATACCCGGTTCGCCACCGCCTGGGCCGCCGCTGCCGGCGCCCGAGCCGGAGTCGCCCGATCGGCGCCCGGACTCGTCGTCGGGGTCGTTCGGCATGCTGAAACCAAAAGGCAGGTCGCTCACGATTAGACCTCAGGCAGGATTAGGTTTGTCTCCACTGTCACGTTAGCTGGGAGCCGCCCGGAGTGAATACCGAAACCAGCCAGGTTCGCCCACAGCACACCACGCGCCCGGGTGCCCCGGTGGTCGCTGTCACCGGCGCCGCCGAGGGCATCGGCCGCCTCCTTGTGGAACGCCTGGTCACGGCCGCGGGTTCCGGTGCCGTCGCGCAAATCGTCGCGATCGGCGACCGCGACGCCGAAGCGGCGGGCGTTCCCCTGGGCACGACCTGGCGCAGGGCGGATGTCCGGAACCCCTCGCTGGCGGGCTGCCTCGCCGGCGTGGACGTGCTCGTGCACACCGACGACGACCGCACCCTGGAGACTCCGCCCAAGCAGCGGCGCGCCGACAACCTGCGCGCCGCCCAGACGGTGCTCACCGCGGCCGCCGCCCAGCGCGTCCCGCGGGTCGTCCTGATCACCAGCACCATGGTCCACGGCGCGAGCCCCGACAGCCCCGTGCCGATACCCGAGGACTCCGAGGTCTGCACCGAGACCGGGCCCGGGCTGGTCGGCGACTGGGTCGAGATCGAGGACCTGGCCTGCCGCGCCCGGCGCGCCCACCCGGGCCTGTCGGTGACCGTGGTGCGGCCCGCGCCGCTGGTGGGGCCCGGACTCGACACGGCGCTCACCCGGCATTTCGCCGCACCGCGCCTGCTGTCCGTGCGCGGCCGCGAGCAGAGCTGGCAGTTCTGCCACGTCGACGACCTCGCCGGCGCGCTGGAGCACGTGGTCGTGCACGGGATCGAGGGCAAGGGCGGCGCGCTGGCGGTGGGCTGCGACGGCGCGCTGTCCCAGAGCGAGGCCGAGGAGATCGCCGGGCTGCGCCGCTTCGACATGCCCGCCAGCCTGGTCTTCGGCGCCACCCAGCGGCTGCACAGCGCGGGCGTCACGCCCGCGTCGGCCGGCGAGGTGAAGTTCCTGGTCTATCCCTGCGTGGTCGACTGCGCGACGCTGCGCGAGAGCGGGTGGCGGCCCGCCTACGACAACGCCGAGGCGCTGCGGACGCTGCTGGAGGCGCGCAGCGGCAAGTCCGCGCTGGTGGGTCGCAACGTCGGCCGCAAGGAGGTCACGATCACCGCGGCCAGCGCCGCCGGGGCCGCGGCCGCGGCCATCGGGACCGCGGCGGCAGTGCGCCACCTGCGCAAACGGCGCGGGCGCTGACTCGGCAGCACCGGGGGAGCGGCACACCCGCCGCCGTAGGCCCGGGGCCGCGAGAAGTCCGCTTCCGGGAACCGGCCGCGGCGGGACATCTGTTGATACGGTCGGCATGTGGATGCCATCAGCCTGGTAGGACTGCGCGAAACCCCGATCTCGGTCGACGAGGTGCTCGCCGCCGTCGGCGATCCCCGGGCCGGGGGAACCGCCTTCTTCATCGGAACGGTCCGCGACCACGACCACGGCCGGGCCGTCTCGCGCCTGGCCTACTCCGCCCATCCGCGCGCCGAGGCCGACATGCGGCGCGTGATGGAGAAGGTCGCGGCCGACACCGCGGGCGAGGGCCGGCCCGTGTGGCGGGTGGCCGCGCTGCACCGCGTCGGCGACCTGGAGATCGGCGACACCGCCGTGGTCGTCGCCGCCGCGGCCGGGCACCGCGACGAGGCGTTCGACGCCTGCCGCCGGCTCATCGACGACATCAAGGCCGAGGTGCCCATCTGGAAGCACCAGGAGTTCACCGACGGCCGCAGCGAGTGGGTCGGCGCGGAGTAGCGCGTCGCCCGGAGACGGGATGACCGCGAGGACGGGCCGAGCGCGATAACGGACGACCCCATGGGCGGGGCGTCCGCGGCGGCGGGTCCCGGTCGGAGCGACTGCCGCGCCGTTTAGGCTGTGCAGCATGTTCCGTCGCGCTATGACCCTGATCGTCGCGGTGATCCTGTTGGCAGGGCTCGCGGCGGGAGCGGTGTATTTGCCCGTCCCCTACCTGGTCGCCTCACCCGGCATCGCGCTGAACACGCTGGGCACCTACGACGGCGAACAGGTCATCCGGATCGACGGAACCGAGAGCTACACCCACGACGGCGAGCTGTCCATGGTCACGGTGCAGTACTCGGGCGGACCGGACGTGCGCATGGACCTGTTCACGGTGCTGGGGGCCTGGCTGTCGCCCACCCAGGCGGTGCTCCCCCAGGAGGCGCTGTTCCCGCCCGACCAGACCGTCGAGGAGATCACCCAGACCCAGACGGTCGAGATGAACAGCTCGCAGCGCAGGGCCACCGCGGCGGCGCTCACCCAGATGGGGGTCGACTACGAGACCAAGGCGTTCGTCGCCGAGGTCATGAAGGACATGCCGGCCCAGGGCGAGCTCCGCAAGGGCGATGTGATCACCCGGGTCGACGGCGAGCCCGTCGCCGACAAGGAAGAGGCCGTCGAGCTGGTCGGCGACCGCCGTCCCGGCGACACGGTCGCGCTCACCGTCGACCGCGGCGGCGAGAAGGTCCGGGTCGAGGTCGCCACCGAGGAGAACGACGAGGGCGAGCCCATCATCGGCGTCCTCATCGCCGACCGGATGAACTTCCCCTTCGAGGTCGAGATCAGCGTCGGCGAGATCGGCGGACCCAGCGCCGGCATGATGTTCGCCCTGGGGATCATCGACAGGCTCAGCGAGCAGAGCCTCACCGGCGGCCACGAGATCGCGGGAACCGGCACGATCACGCCCGAAGGCGAGGTCGGCGGCGTAAGCGGCGTGGCGCAGAAGATGGTCAGTGCCCAGCGCCTGGGCGCCGAGTACTTCCTCGTCGCCGGCGAGAGCTGCGCGCAGACCTTCGAGTCCGCGGCCACCGGCGAGATCGAGGTCGTCAAGGTGCAGACCCTGGACGACGCCGTCGAGGCGCTGAAGGCCATCCGCACCGGCGAGGGCGCCGGGGACCTGCCGAGCTGCCGGCCCCGGTAGCGCCGCCCCGCGCGGGGCGCGGAGCGGCCTCGCGCTCACCCCTCGTCGTCGTCCTCCAGCGTGAGCGCCAGCGCCGAGGTCAGCCCCGGAACCAGGTCCTGGCCGTTGAGCACCTCGTCCTCGGAGTCGTGGCTGCGCATGCGCAGAGCGGAATGCCTGCTGCCGTCGCGCAGCACACCCGCCACCATGCGGACCTCCTCGCTGCCGTCCTGGTTCTGCGCCCAGTCGCCGGGGTCGGCGTCCTTGGGCGGCTCCAGGGTGGCGTCGGAGCCCTTCACGACCAGGCGCTCCATCACCATGGCGCACCCGGCGACCGCCTCGGGCCAGGCCATCCGGCCCAGCGCCTCCTCCAGCGGGACGCTCTCGGGCAGGGGCTCCTGCTCCACCGGGATGAGGTCGTCGGCGTCGACGTCGCCGGTCAGCCCCAGCATCTCGGCCAGGGCGGGTTCGCGTTGCACGAGGTCGGTTGTGGGCACCAGCGCATAGATGCGCACCGGCTGGTCCCAGCCCTGGCCGGCGGCGTGGCGCTCGAGTTCCAGGACGGCTTCACGAATGTTGAAAGACACCCTTCCATGGTGGCGGACGCGGGGGACCGGAACGCGCGCCGTCCGCGGAGTAAAGTCGGACCGGCGGGGACGTCCCGATGCGGGCCCGAATCCCAGTCGATGCCATGTTGTCACCACCTGGCGCGGAGTTTCGGGAACCCGCAGCACAGCCCATAAGTTGCGGGGATACCGAGGAACAATGGGACTCCTCGTCTTGGACCGACCGACCGCAGTGCTACCTACAAGGGGGAGGCGTGAGCTTCCGATCGCCCGGCGCACCGTCCGCGCGTATGCCCCGTCGATCCCGGCTGCTCGCGCCTGTCGCGGTGGTCGTGGTCGTGATCATCGCGGGGCTGCTGACCGCCGCGAACTTCTGGACCGACTACCTGTGGTTCGACTCCGTCGGGTACACGTCCGTCTTCCTCACCGAGCTGCGCACCCGTGCGTTCATGTTCGTCCTCGGCGGCCTGCTGATGGCCGCCGCCGTGGGCTCCAGCATGTACTTCGCCTACCGCAGCCGCCCGCTGGCGCCGCCCATGAGCCCCGAGCAGCAGGGGCTGGCCCGCTACCGGGCCTCCATCGACCCGCGCCGCAAGCTCTTCTTCTGGGTGATCGTCGGCGGCCTGGGCCTGTTGACCGGAGCCTCGGCCAGCGGTGAGTGGGGCACCTTCCTGCAGTTCGCCAACGGCGCCGAGTTCGGGGTCAACGACCCGCAGTTCGGCCGCGACATCTCCTTCTACACCTTCACCTACCCGTTCCTGCGGGTGGTGCTGGGCTACCTGTTCGCGGCCGTGGTGCTGGCGTTCATCGCCGCGGTGGTCGTGCACTACCTCTACGGCGGCGTCCGGCTGCAGAGCCAGGGGCAGCGCGCCACCCCCGCCGCGCGGGTCCACCTCTCGGTCCTGCTGGGCGTCTTCGTCCTGCTGCGCGCCGCCGCCTACTGGCTCGACCAGTACGGACTCGTCTTCTCCAGCCGCGGCTACAGCTTCGGCGCGTCCTACACCGACGTCAACGCGGTGCTGTATGCGGTGATCATCCTGTCGGTGATCTCGGTGGTCTGCGCGCTGCTGTTCTTCGCCAACATCTACGTGCGCAACGTGATGATGCCGGTGGCCAGCCTCGGCCTGCTGGTGCTCTCGGCCATCCTCATCGGCGGCGTCTACCCCGCGATCGTGCAGCAGTTCCAGGTCAGCCCCAACGAGCAGCGCCTGGAGCGCCCGTTCATCCAGCGCACCATCGAGGCCACCCGCGCCGCCTACGGCATCGACGACGCCCAGGTCACCCAGTACGACGCCCAGACCGAGCTGACCCCCGACCAGCTGGCCGAGGAGGCCGCCACCATCCCCAGCGTCCGCCTGGTCGACCCCTCCGTGGTCTCCCAGACGTTCCAGCAGATGCAGCAGGTCCGCGGCTTCTACGAGTTCCCCGAGGTCCTCAGCGTCGACCGCTACCAGAACGGCGAGGGCGAGACGGTCGACACCATCATCGCCGCCCGCGGGCTGTCGGGTCCCCCCGAGGACCAGGACAACTGGCTGACCCGGCACCTGGTCTACACCCACGGCTTCGGGATCGTCGCCGCGGCGGGCAACCAGGTCGACGAGCAGGGGCGGCCGGTCTTCACCGAGTACAACATCCCGCCCGAAGGCGAGCTGTCGGAGGTCACCGGCGGCTACGAGCCGCGGATCTACTACGGGCGCGAAGGCGCCGAGTACGTCATCGTCAACGCCGAGCCCGAGTACGACCACCCGCTGGGCGGCGGCAGCGAGGACGTGACCACCAGCGAGGACGCCGGCGAACCGGAGGGCGACCCGTCGCCGGACAACGCCAACGCGCCCGCCCAGGCCGGCGCCCAGGGCGGCGAGCAGCAGGGCCAGGGCGGCGAAGGCGGCGGCCAGGGCCCCGAGGGCCAGGGCGGCGAAGGCGGCGGCCAGGGCGGCGGCGGTGCCGCCGAAGGCAGCGGCCAGCGCACCAACCGCTATCAGGGCGACGGCGGCGTCGAGCTGAGCGGCTTCTTCACGCGCATCCTCTACGCGCTGCGCTACCAGGAGCCAGACATCCTGCTGAACAACGCGATCTCCGAGGAGTCGCGGATCATCTACGACCGCGACCCGGCCGACCGCGTGGAGCGCGTGGCGCCCTTCCTGACCGCCGACGGCAAGCCCTACCCGGCGATCGTCGACGGCCGCGTGGTGTGGATCGTGGACGCCTACACCACCTCGAATATGTACCCCTACTCCGAGCGGATCGACCTGGGCGACGCGACCCAGGACACGTTCACCGAGAACACCGACGCGGTCAACGCGCTGCCGGACAACCAGGTGAACTACATCCGCAACTCGGTGAAGGCCACCGTCGACGCCTACGACGGCACGGTCAAGCTCTACGGCTGGAACGAGCAGGATCCGGTGCTCAAGACCTGGTCCAACGCGTTCCCGGGCGTCATCACTGAGCGCGACAAGATCAGCGAAGAGCTGATGTCGCACCTGCGCTACCCCGACGACCTGGTCAAGGTCCAGCGGGAGATGCTGCGGCGCTACCACATCACCGACGCCGACGCGTTCTACGGCGGCCAGGACTTCTGGAACGTGCCCGCCGACCCCACCACCGACGGCGACAGCCCCGAGCCGCCCTACCGGCAGACCATCCGCTACCCGGGCGAGGACGACACCGACTTCTCCGTGACGTCGACGTTCGTGCCGCGCGGCCGCGAGAACCTGGCCGGCTTCCTGGCGGTCAACAGCGACGCGACCGAGGAGGACTACGGCAAGCTGCGCATCCTCCAGCTGCCGCAGGACACCGTGGTCATGGGTCCCGGCCAGGTGCAGGCCCAGTTCGCCGCCGACGACGCGATCCGCGACGAGCTCCTGCCCCTCCAGCAGAGCCAGCAGTCGCGGATCATCTACGGCAACCTGCTCACGCTGCCGTTCGCCGACGGGCTGCTGTATGTGGAACCGCTGTACGTGCGGGCCGAAGGCAGCCAGACCTCCTATCCGCTGCTGCAGAAGGTCATGGTCGGCTTCGGCGAGCAGGTCTCGATCGGCAACAACCTGCAGGAAGCGCTGAACAACCTCTTCGAAGGCGGCGGGCCGCTGGAGGAGGGCGGTGACATCACCGACACCGGCGACGGCGAAGGCGACCAAGGCGGCGGAGGCGGCGGCGAGCTCGCCGCGGCCCTGGAGGACGCCGCACAGGCCTACGAGGACGGCCAGCAGGCACTCCAGGACGGCGACTTCAGCGCCTACGACGAGGCCAACCAGCGCCTTGAGGAGGCCCTGCAGCGCGCCGAGGAGGCCTCCGGCCAAAGTGGCGGCTCCGGTGACGGCGGAGGCGAAGGCGGCGGCTCGAACTGAGCCGGCCGCCGGCCACCGGAGCCGGTGGCCGCGGCGGGAGGGCCTCCCGCCGCGGCCACCGCGGGATCCGATTTGGTGTCTGGGTCCGGGCGCGATACTGTGGAATCACACCGACGCGGGGTGGAGCAGTTCGGTAGCTCGCTGGGCTCATAACCCAGAGGTCGCAGGTTCAAATCCTGTCCCCGCTACCAAGGCGAAAGGTCCGGCTCCCGGGAAACCGGGGCCGGACCTTTCTCATTGCCTTTTCTCCGCGGGCCCGCGGGGCCCATTCAAGCGTTCTCGGGTCCGCTCGGCCGCCCGCAATGGGGGCATTCGCCGCCTCGGCGGGGTGGGGCAGCGCGCCACCTGCGCTGCGACGGGCTCGCCGCGGCATCCGATTTGGTGTCTGCGTCTGGGCGCGATACTGTGGAATCACACCGACGCGGGGTGGAGCAGTTCGGTAGCTCGCTGGGCTCATAACCCAGAGGTCGCAGGTTCAAATCCTGTCCCCGCTACCAAGGCGAAAGGTCCGGCTCCCGGGAAACCGGGGCCGGACTTTTCTTATTGCCTTCGTCGCCGGCATTCGACCGCGTCCGGAAGTCGCGCCGGCACCACGGGCGCCCCCGGAAGCCGCAGCAGCCGGGAACCCCGGGGTTGCGGCAATGGGGCTGTGATGCGCGTAGCGCTGTGGGCCAGCTTGCCGCCGAGCGCACGGTGCACCTTTGCGCCGGAGTCCCGCCACCGGTGGTGCGGTTCCACCTGACAAGTTCCGCGTGCGCTCGGCGGCAAGCTGTGTTCGCGCTTCGCGAGGCGCCCCCATTGCCGCAGCCCCGGTGGTGGCCGCCCCGGGTGGTTCCCGGTGGGTTCCTGGAAAGCGGCCCCCGCCGTTCTTAACCACGGACTGGCTAGGCGGGCCTACGCGCCCTTGAAACCGTCGCACGCGATGTAGGCACCCTCGCCGGTGGTCCACACGACGGTGAAGGGTCCGCCGGCCAGCGACGCCTCGGGGAAGTCGGCCGGGAAGGCCAGTTCCACCCAGTCGGTTCCCGACAGCGCGGCGTCGGCCCGGTAGGTCTGCCCGCCGGGGCCGGTGACCGTGGCGGTGACGGGCGTCTCGCCGGATCCCTCGGTGTTGCGCAGCTTCAGCGGCGCGCTCTGGGAGACCTCCGTGCGCGGGGCCGCCGTCTCCCACGCACCCGGGGCGTTGGCCGTGATGCGGGGATCGCAGGCGACGGACTCCGGGTCGAAGCGCAGTTCGGCAAGCGCCGAAGGGTCCGCCACGGGAGCGGAGGGCTCGGCGGTCGGGGCGATCTGGGCTTCCAGCTCCTCCAGCGACGGCCCGGACTCCGACCCGCACGCGCTCAGCGCGAGGCAGGCCGCGGCCGCGGCGGGGAGAAGGAGGCGCAGGGGGCTACGGGTGGGCTGTTGCGACACGAGCCGCAGACTACTACGCGCCGAAGGCCGCCGCGTCTGGCCGCCGGGGCGCCGGCGGCTCAGGTCAGCCGCAGCGGCGCCGGGCCGCCGCCGGGGGTGGGGCCGCCGTTCAGCCACGTCAGCACCTCGTCGTGCAGCGCCCCGTTGGTGCATACCAGCGCGCCGCCGTCGGCGAAGTCCTGGCCGCGCAGGTCGGTCGCCCGGCCGCCGGCCTCTTCCAGGATGACCGGCAGGGGAGCGGCGTCCCACAGCGACAGCTCCGGCTCGGCGGAGATGTCGACCGAGCCCTCCGCGACCATCACGTGGGACCAGAAGTCGCCGTAGGCCCGCGTGCGCCAGACCGAGCGCGTGAGGCCGAGAAAGCTGTCCAGGCGCTGCTGGTCCTCCCACTCCGACAGCTCGGAGAACGACAGCGACGCGTCCTCCAGCGCCGAGACCTGCGAGACGGTGCAGCGCGTCGCCTTGGTCAGGCTGCGCCCGGTCCAGGTGCCGCCGCCCCGCGACGCCCACCAGCGGCGGGTCAGCGCCGGCGCGGAGACCACCCCGACCACCGGCCTGTCGGCCTCCAGCAGGGCGATCAGCGTCGCCCAGACGGGCACGCCGCGCACGTAGTTCTTGGTGCCGTCGATGGGGTCGAGGACCCACACCCGGTGGCTGACACCGGTCCTGCCGTACTCCTCGCCCACCACGGCGTCGCGCGGCCTGGCGCGGGAGAGCACTCCGCGCAGCGTCTCTTCGACGGAGCGGTCGGCCTCGGTCACGGGCGTCAGGTCGGGTTTGGTATCGACCTTGAGGTCGAGCGCCTTGAAATGCCTCAGGGAGATGTCGTCGGCCGCATCGGCGAGGACGTGGGCAAGACGCAGATCATCGTCAAAGGACGCCATGGCGGCTTACGCTACCCTTCCGGGAACCGGCGCGGTCGACCGGCGCCCTGCGGGATCGGAGAAATCGCGGGTCTGTCGTGACAGTATGGCGGCATGGACCCAACGGACGGGCAGCGCACCCCCGCCGCTGAGGAGTCGGGCACCCGCACGCGGCTGCTCGACGCCGCCTACGTCGAGGTCGTGGCCGGCCGGTGGCCGCGGATGCGCATGGCCGACATCGCGGCGAGCGCCGGGGTGTCGCGCCAGACGCTCTACAACGAGTTCGGCAGCAAGGAGGGTCTGCTGCAGGCCGTGGTGGTGCGCGAGGCCGGGCGGTTCCTCGACGGGGTGGTGGACATCCTCTCCGGCTCCACCGGCGACCCCGCGCACGCGGTGGCCGAGGCGGCGCGCTGGACGCTGACCGCGTCGGCGGACGATCCGCTGCTCGGGGCGATCATCACCGGCGACTCCGAACTGCTGCCGGTCCTGACCACCCGAGCCGAGCCGCTGCACGTGGAGCTGGGCTCCCGGATGACGGGCTACCTGCGCGAGCGCCTGCCCGGCATCGGAGCCGAGCAGGCCGCGGCCGTGGCCGAGGTGGCGCTGCGGCTCACCCTGTCCTACGTGCTGCTGCCCACCGATCAGGCCACCGCGGCCCGGCGCGTGGAGCTGGCGGTGCACAGCATGCTCGGCGCGGTCCGCGAAGGCGCGCGGGGCTGAGCGCCGCGCGGCGGCGGCTCAGTGCCGCTCGTCCTCGGCCTCGCGGCTGCCCAGCAGGCGGCGCAGCGACGCGACGCGGTCGGGATCCAGGCGGCCCTCGGCCGCGCCGGCGTCCAGGGCGCAGCCGGCCGCGCTCTCGGTGTGGGGGCATCCCGGCGGGCACTGCGCCGCCGCTTCGCTGAGGTCGGAGAAGCCCGCCACCACGTCGTCCGGGCTGACGTGGGCGAGCCCGAAGCTGCGCACCCCCGGGGTGTCGATGATCCAGCCGCCCTCGAACGGCAGCGCCACCGCGGAGGTCGAGGTGTGCCGGCCGCGGCCGGTGACGGGGTTGACGTCGCCCACCGAGCGCTCGGCCTCGGGGATCAGCAGGTTGACCAGCGTCGACTTGCCCACGCCGGAGTAGCCCACCAGGACGCTGATCCGGTCGGCCAGGCGCTCGCGCAGCCGGCTCAGGTCGCCGGTGGCGCTGGTGACGACGTAGGGCAGGTCCAGGCCCGCGTAGGTGTCCAGCAGCTCGTCCGGCTCGCCCAGGTCGGCCTTCGTCAGGCACAGCAGCGGGTCCAGTCCGGCGTCGAAGGCGGCGACCAGGCACCGGTCGATGAATCGGGGGCGGGGCTCGGGGTCGGCCAGCGAGCAGACGATGACGAGCTGGTCGGCGTTGGCCACGATGACCCGCTCGACTGGATCGGTGTCGTCGGCCGTGCGGCGCAGCACCGATTCGCGGTCCTCGACCCGCACCACCCGCGCCAAGGTGTCGGGCCGCCCGGAGAGGTCGCCGACCAGCGCCACGCGGTCGCCCACCACGATGCTGCCGCGGCCCAGCTCGCGGGCCTTCATCGCCACCACCGGGCGGCCGTCGACCAGGCAGCGGTAGCGGCCGCGGTCCACGGCCGTGACGAACCCCTGGCGGGCGTCGGCGTGCTTGGGGCGGATGCGGGTGCGCGGGCGCGAGCCGCCGCGCGCGCGGACCGGGACGTCGTCCTCGTCCAGATCGCGCCGGCCGCCCCTCATCGAGTGACCTCGGCCCACAGCTCGGGGAATCCGGGCAGGGTCTTGGCCGTCGTGGCGATGTTCTCCACCTCCACTCCGCCGACCGCGAGACCGATCACCGCGCCGGAGGTGGCCATGCGGTGGTCGTCGTAGCTGTGGAACACCCCGCCGTGCAGCGGCCGCGGCCGCACGACCAGGCCGTCGGGCAGCTCCTCGGCGTCGCCGCCCAGGGCGTTGATCTCGCGGACCAGCGCCGCGATCCGGTCGGTCTCGTGGCGCCGCAGGTGGGCGATGCCGGTCAGCCGCGAGGGGCCCGACGCCAGCGCCGCGACGGCGGCGATGGTGGGGGTCAGCTCGCCGACTTCGCGCAGGTCGGCGGTGATGCCGCGGATCTCGCCGGTGCCGCGCACGGTCAGCCCATCGGGACCGGTGGCGACCTCGCCGCCCATGCGCGCGAACAGGTCGCGCAGCGCGTCGCCGGGCTGGGCGGTGTGCTCGGGCCACCCCGGCACGGTGACGCGGCCGCCGGTGACCAGCGCGGCGGCGAGGAAGGGAGCGGCGTTGGACAGGTCGGGCTCGACCACCACCTCGGCGGCTTTCACCGGGCCCGGCGCCACCCTCCACACGTCGGGAACCGAGGTGTCCACGCCGACGCCGGCGCTGCGCAGCATCTTCACGGTCATGTCCAGGTGCGGCCGGGAGGGCACCGGCGGGCCTTCGTGGCGGATCTCAACGCCCCGCTCGAAGCGGGCGCCGCTAAGCAGCAGCGCCGAGACGAACTGGGAGGAGCCCGAGGCGTCCAGGATGGCCGTGCCGCCCCGCACGCCGCCGCTGCCGCGGATGACCAGCGGCAGCGCGCCGCGGCCGCCGTCGTCGATGTCGGCGCCCAGCGCCCGCAGCGCCTCCAGCAGCGGGCCGATCGGGCGCTCGCGGGCCCGCGGGTCGCCGTCGAAGGAGATGTCGCCGTGTGCCAGCGCCGCCAGCGGCGGCAGGAAGCGCATCACCGTGCCCGCGTTGCCGACGTCCACGTGCGCGGGGCCCCGCGGCGGCGCCGGCGCCACCTCCCAGTCGGCGCCCGACTCGGTCATGGCGATGCCCAGCGAGCGAAGCGCGGCGGCCATGAGGTCGGTGTCGCGGCTGCGCAGCGGTCGGCGCACCACGCTGGGAGTCTCCGAGAGCGCCGCCAGGACGAGCGCGCGGTTGGTCATCGACTTCGACCCCGGCAGCGCGACCGTGGCGTCCACGGGCGTGCGGGCGGTGGGTGCGGACCAGTGCTGCGCGGAATCGGGCATGCCTCCAAGGTTAGCCGCCGCGACCGCCGCCTCCGGGCCGTGCGCGCGCACCCGCGATGGTGCAGGCTGGGTGGGGGCCGGACCGGATGCGCGCCGGGACCGGCCGGCGATTCGTCGAGCCCGCTCAGACCGCGGAGGCAGCCATGGCGGACAAGCAGCACCACTACGAGGTCGGCGTCCGGTGGACGGGCAACACCGGTGCCGGCACCGAGAGCTACCGGAGCTTCGAGCGTGCGCACGACATCGAGGCCGAGGGCCGCCCCGTCCTCCAGGGCTCGGCCGACGCCGCCTTCCGCGGCGACCCGGCGCGGTGGAACCCCGAGGACCTGCTGGTCGGCGCGCTCAGCGAATGCCACATGCTCTCCTACCTCTCGCTGGCCCCGGCCGCGGGCGTCAACGTCGTCGCCTACACCGATACGGCCACCGGCACCATGACGACCCACCGCGACGCCTCAGGCGAGTTCGACGAGGTGGTGCTGCACCCGGTGGTGACGGTCGCCGAGGCGGGCATGGCGGAGGCGGCGCGCAAGCTGCACGAGAAGGCGCACGAGGTGTGCTTCATCGCCCGCTCGGTGAACTTCCCCGTCCGGCACGAGCCGGAGATCCGCGTCGACGGCGGGGGCCGGGCCGCCGGCTGACCGGCGCCCGACCGCGTTTGTCGGCGGGCGCGGCTAGGCTGAGCCGCATGTGCGGTCGATACGCCCAAGCCCGCAACCAGCACGAGCTCCAGCTCGCGTTCGACTTCCCCGAGGCCGACGAGTCCGCGGCCCCGGACGCCGCTGCGGGCGGCACCCGTTCCCGGCCCCCGCTGGAGGAACTGGCCCCCGACTACAACATCGCCCCCGGCAAGACCGTCTACGCCGTGCTGGGCACTCCCCCGGGCGAGGCCGGCATCGCCGGCGGCGGGCACCGGGGTCCGCGCTCGCTGGGCACGATGCGCTGGGGGCTGGTGCCGTCCTGGGCCAAGGACCCCAATGTCGGCTACAAGATGATCAACGCGCGCAGCGAGACCGTCGCCGAGAAACCCGCCTACCGCAACGCCTTCGCGCGCCGCCGCTGCCTCATCCCCGCCGACGCCTACTACGAGTGGCAGCTGCTGCCCGATGACCGCCCGGGCGACGCCGAGGCCGGCACCTCCCCGGTCACCGATGCCGGCCACCAGCGGCGCAAGGCCCGCTCCCGCAAGCGGCCCTATGCCATCGGCTACGCCGACGGCTCCCCGCTGGCCCTGGCGGGCCTCTTCGAGCGCTGGCGCGATCCCCAGCGCCCCGACGACGACCCCGCGGCCTGGCTGTGGAGCTGCACCATCGTCACCACCCAGGCGGCGCCCGGGCTGAGCCGCATCCACGAGCGCATGCCCGTGGTCGTCCCGCCGCGGCTGTGGCCGATGTGGCTGGATCCCGCCGCCGAGCCCGGCGACCTGCACGCGGCCCTGTCGGCCACCCCTGTCGACGACTTCACCGTCACCCCGGTGAGCACCGCGGTCAACAGCGTCCGCAACAACGGCCCCCAGTTGCTCGATCCCGCCGCCGAACCGCCGGGTCCGCACAGCCCCGAGGGCGCCACGCTCTTCTAGGCGGTCCCGCCGGAGACCCCTGTCCCTCCGATGCCGATGGGCCCCGGGTCTGGTACCCGCGTGCGGGCCGCGGGTATGGTGGCCCCGATCACTCGATCGCCGCTGACCGGACGCGGCCGGCGGCGCACCGTGACGACGGTGCCACGCAACCGGAAACCCACTACGACATCCGGCCGCCGGGCAGCCCGGCGGCGAGCCGACACCATCACACAACCGCGGGAGCTCGCGCCATGGCGGGCTGAGAGGGCGGCTGCCCGATGATCGGGCCGGTGCCGCCGACCGCAGAACCTGTTCGGGTAATTCCGACGTAGGGAGGCGTGCCTTGACGGCGCTCGACGACCGTAGTGTCCAGCCCACCGTGACCACCGGTCCCATCATGGGATCGAAGAAGGTCTACCGTGAGGTCTCCGACCCCGACTCCGCGCGGCCGCTGCGCGTGCCGCACCGTCGGGTCGAGCTGGACAATGGCAGCCACATCGACCTGTACGACACCTCCGGCCCCTACACCGACTCCTCGGCCGAGATCGACGTCCACGCGGGCCTGGCCCGCATGCGCGAGGAGTGGATCCGCGACCGCGAACCCGTCGACGGGGCGGTCACCCAGATGGCCTACGCCAAGGCCGGCGTCATCACGCCCGAGATGCGCTACATCGCGGCGCGCGAGGGCATGGACCCCGATTTCGTCCGCTCCGAGGTGGCCATCGGCAGGGCGGTCATCCCGGCCAACCGGTGCCACCCCGAATCCGAGCCGATGATCATCGGCAAGAACTTCCTGGTGAAGATCAACGCCAACATCGGCAACTCCGCGGTGACCTCGTCGGTCTCCGAGGAGGTCGAGAAGATGGTCTGGGCCACCCGCTGGGGGGCCGACACGATCATGGATCTGTCCACGGGCAAGCGCATCCACCAGACGCGCGAGTGGATCATCCGCAACTCCCCGGTGCCGGTGGGCACCGTGCCCATCTACCAGGCCCTGGAGAAGGTCGACGGCGATCCCGCGGCGCTGACCTGGGAGATCTACCGCGACACCGTCATCGAGCAGGCCGAGCAGGGCGTGGACTACATGACGGTGCACGCCGGCGTGCTGCTGCGCTACGTCCCGCTGACCGCCCGCCGCGTCACCGGCATCGTCTCGCGCGGCGGCTCGATCATGGCGGCGTGGTGCCTGGCCCACCACCAGGAGAGCTTCCTCTACACCCGCTTCGAGGAGCTCTGCGAGATCTTCCGGCGCTATGACATCACGTTCTCGCTCGGCGACGGGCTGCGGCCCGGATCCATCGCCGACGCCAACGACGAGGCCCAGTTCGCCGAGCTGCGCACGCTGGGGGAGCTGACCCACATCGCCCGCGCCCACGGTGTCCAGGTGATGATCGAGGGGCCGGGCCACGTGCCCCTGCACAAGATCGCCGAGAACGTGCGGCTGGAGGAGGAGCTGTGCGGCGAGGCGCCCTTCTACACGCTGGGACCGCTCGCCACCGACATCGCGCCGGGCTACGACCACATCACCTCCGCCATCGGGGCGGCGCAGATCGCCTGGCACGGGACGGCGATGCTGTGCTACGTCACCCCCAAGGAGCACTTGGGGCTGCCCAACCGCGACGACGTCAAGACCGGCGTCATCACCTACAAGCTGGCGGCCCACTCCGCCGATCTGGCCAAGGGGCACCCCCGGGCCCAGGAGTGGGACGACACGCTGTCCACCGCCCGCTTCGAGTTCCGCTGGCAGGACCAGTTCCACCTGGCCCTCGATCCGGAGACCGCCCAGTCCTTCCACGACGAGACCCTGCCGGCCGAACCCGCCAAGACCGCGCACTTCTGCTCGATGTGCGGTCCCAAGTTCTGCTCGATGAAGATCACCCAGGACGTGCGCAGGTACGCCGAGGAGAACGGCCTGTCCACGGTGGCCGCCATCGACCAGGGCATGCGGGAGAAGTCGGAGGAGTTCGCCGAGGCCGGCAAGCGGGTGTACCTGCCCCTGGCGGAGTAGCCGGGGGCGCTCCCGAGTACGGCGAGCAAGCGCCGGTCCGCCGCTGAGCGCGGCGGTCGGCGCGGGCGCGAGGCTCTGAGGCCCGCTTTCGGGCTTGCCCGCGGGCGAACCCGAAAGCGGGCCGAGCCGCGTTCAGCCTCAGGTCGAGCCGGAGCTACATCCTGTCGAGAAGTCGGCACCACAGAGGTCGCGGCCGCCCCAGACGCCACCTGGTGGGTGCCTGGAAAGCGGCGCCCCCGCCGCTTTCAAACACGGACTAGCGCTCCCGGCGGGGCTTGCGGGCGCCGGCCAGCAGGTGCACCCCGACGTAGTCGTCGGACTCCGCCGCCCGCAGTTCCATCTCGACCAGCCGGCCCAGAGCATGGGGGTCGCGGGCGAGCATCATCTCGACCGTGGAGGCCGAGAGAACGGTGCGCGGCCGGACCCACTCCAGCTCCAGGCCCACGTCGGTGATGACCTCGGCGAGCTGCTCGGCGGTGAAGCACCGGGTGATCGAGCCGTCGGGCCAGGGCACCAGCAGCACGTCGGCGCGCGGAGCGAAGCTCAGCTCCGGCCAGCAGTCCTGCTCGGCCAGCAGCGCCATGCCGAGCACGACCGAGTCGACGCAGAGCAGCACGCGCCCGCCGGGCCGCAGTACGCGGGCGATCTCGCCCAGCGAGGCCTCGGTGGCCAGGTGGCGCGAAAGCACCCGGTTGTCGGCGACGACGCCGTCGAAGGCCTCTGAGGCGAATCCGGACAGGAACGTGGTGTCGCCGACCACCGGCTGCAGGCGCCCCGGCGAGCGCCGCCGCGCCGCGGGGACGTGGCCGTTGACCAGAGTGAGCTGGCGGCGCGGTCGCAGCTCCTGCGACGGCAGCAGGGTGACCACGTCGTGCCCGTCGGCGACCGCACGCGGGGCGCCGCGGAAATCGGGGCCGGACAGGTCGAGGATGCGCCCGGGCTTCTCGGGAAGCCACCGGGCCAGCTGAGCGTCCGCCACCGCCCAGTAGAACCGCCAGTAGGCGGACAGCGAGTCGCTGGTCGCGAAGTGCGCGGCAGCCGAACGCGCCTGGCGGGTGTCAGGCGCGGATCCGGCGGACCGGTATGGCGGCGGCTGGGACGCGGAGTCGGAGGACGGTCGCACGCATGCTCCTCTCCACGCCTTTGCTGAAGGTTTTACCCTCACTCTTGCACGGGTCACCCGTGCCGATGCCCGGAAAACCCCGAGCCCGCTTGCGATCGCGCAACCGGCTGCCGCGCGGAATCAGCTGGGGGGACCGGTTGTTGGCATGCACATCACTACCCGGCCTGTCCGGCTGCGGAACACGCCGGGACGGTGCGTCCGCCGGCGTCCGGCGTCCCGACAGACGAGGAGAGTAAAGGCAGGCAGATGCCTACTGCTACCGCTGAGTTCGTTGAGCCGCGCGGCGCTTCGCCGCCCGGCGATGTGCCCTCCACGGGTGCGGCGTCGTATCGTGAGGCAACGGTTGCCCCACGGGAGGCCAGCACAAGGAGGCAGGCGGGCTTGAATCAGGGCCAGGAGACACTCGACGAGCAGGGGGCTCGGTTCGAGCGGGACGTGCTCCCGTACTTGGACCAGCTGTACTCGGCGGCGTTGCGCATGACCCGCAACCCCTCTGACGCCGAGGATCTCGTCCAGGAGACGTTCGCCAAGGCGTTCGGTTCGTTCCACCAGTTCAAGCAGGGAACGAACCTGAAGGCGTGGCTGTACCGCATCCTCACCAACACCTTCATCAACTCATACCGCAAGAAGCAGCGCGAGCCCAAGCAGGCCGGCACCGAGGACGTCGAGGACTGGCAGCTCGCTCAGGCGGCGTCGCACTCCTCCTCCGGGCTGAAGTCGGCCGAGGCCGAAGCGCTGGAGCACCTGCCCGACACCGACGTCAAGCGTGCCCTGCAGGACCTGCCCGAGGACTTCCGCATCGCCGTCTACCTCGCCGACGTCGAGGGCTTCGCCTACAAGGAGGTCGCCGAGATCATGGAGACCCCGATCGGCACGGTGATGTCGCGGCTGCACCGCGGTAGGCGCCAGCTGCGCTCGATGCTCGAGGAGTACGCGCTGGAGCGCGGGATCCTGGATTCGGAGGACGGCGAGGGTATCGCGGTCGAGGCCAACACCGGGTCGAGTCGGAGGGACCAGCGATGAGCTGCGGAGGAGAGCACGCTACCCCGTGTAGCGAGGTCCTGGCGAAGGTCTACTCCTACATCGACGGGGAGCTCGAGGAGAGCAACTGCGCCGAGATCCGCGAGCACCTCGACGAGTGCGGCCCGTGCCTGGCGGAGTACGGCCTGGAGGAGGTCGTCAAGAAGCTGGTGGCCAAGCACTGCGGCGCTGACCCGGTCCCCGGCGACCTGCGCGACAAGGTGCTGCACCGGCTGGAGGCGGCCCGTGCCGACCTCCAGGTGCGGGAGAGGGCCGAGTAGGCGCTCCCGGCGCCGGGGGGGCGGAGCGGGAGCCGAGCGCCCCGGTCGATTCCGACAATGCGCCCGAAGTTTCTTGAATGAGTTCTGCGTTGGCGAAAGTCCGCAGAACACCCGGAATCAAGATCAGTCCGGCGGCCTGTCAGACGGGCCGCCGGTTTTTTCGTCCTGCCTCCTTCTCCGGCCGATGTGCGGCACCGGCCGCGGCGGCGGGTTTTGGTCAGCGGATGCACAGGTGTCCGCGGTGGCGACGAGTCGACACGCCCGAAGCCGGTCGGGTTCAGGTCAAAAAATGGTCGATTCTATTGTAGACGATATACCGCATGCTGTGCACGTTCGGTCACTCTCTGTTGTAAGCGGAGGTGGGGGTGGTGTTTCAAGACGGGAGAAATCCGGGCGGCGCAGCCGGGTGCGGGGCGGGTGCCGTCGTCGGAGGCGACTTCGGAGAGTGATCGAATTTACTACGATGGAGCTTCGGAATTCCGTGATCCGAAAAGCGTGCGCCGGTCGCCGGTCGGCGGTGCCGTGCGGATCGGGCCAGGGAAATCGCGCCCCCCGTACAGCCCGTTAAACTGGACGCCATATCCACCGTATGGGGTAATTCGCGCGCCGTACCGGGGGTTCCGGTCCGGAGGGGGTCGGAGCGGCGCGCATGGACCGGAAAACAGGGGGGCTGCCGTGGGCTTGCTCATTTCCCAAATGGTGCATCAGGGAATCATGGCGACCGGGTTCATGTCCTGCGTGAACGGGTGGTGCTGGTGGTAGAACGGAATCGATGAAACCATGGCGGTTCGGTCGGCTTTGGGGTGGGAGGTACCAGAAATTGCGTGCCCTTCCGGGAGCGGCACGGGTCTACATCGGGCTCGTGGTCCTCAGCGCCGTCGCCGCGATAGGACTCGGCCCGCACACCGGGATCGATCCGGCCACGCTCGCGCTCGTCGTGGTGCTGTTCGTGGTCACCGAGTCGATCAGCACCGCCATGCACAACGGAAAAGCGGGGATCTCGCCGAGCGCAGCGGCGTCGCTGGCCGCGGTCGTCCTGGTCGGACCGGTCGGTGCGGCCGCCGGCGCCCTGTGCTCGGCGCCCTTCGTGCTGCGGCGGCAGAACATCGTCAAGCGGATGTTCAACGGCGGCCAGCTCGCCCTGGTCGGCTACGCCGCCGGACACGCGTTCCTGGCACTCGGCGGTGAGGTCGGCCCGCCCGACCGCGCCGACTTCCCGTGGATACTGCTGCCGTTCTGCGCGGCGCTGGGCGTCTACGGCGTGGGCAACGCCGTGCTGATGGGCCTGCTGATGTGGTGCCTGGGCGTGGTGCGCCTGGAGCCGCCGCGCCGGGTCCGCTGGCGCACCCTGGCGACCCTGGAGGGGGCGTCGCTGGGCTACGGGATGCTCGGACTGTTCATCGCGGCCGTGTGGGGCGTGATCGGCGCGCCGGCGATCCTGCTGGTGCTGCTGCCGCTGTTCATCGCCCGCTGGGCCTTCGACCAGTGCATCGCCGAGCAGCGCGCCCACGAGGCCACGCTCGCCACGCTGTGCCAGGCCGTCGAGACCAAGGACTACTACACCCGCGGGCACTGCATGCGCGTCTCCAAGGGAGCGGGGATGATCGCCCAGCAGCTGGGCATGCACGCCGAACGCGTGCAGACCATCCGCTACGCCGGCATGCTGCACGACGTCGGAAAGCTGGGCGTGCCCACCAAGGTGCTGCAGAAGCCCGACAAGCTCACCGAAGAGGAGTTCGCCGCCATCCAGCTGCACCCCATGCGCGGCTATGAGATCGTCCGCGAGATCGGCTTCCTGGACGAGGCCCTCGCCGGGATCATGCACCACCACGAGCGCATGGACGGCCGCGGCTACCCGATGGGGTTGGCCGGCGGCGACATCCCCGAGTTCGCGCGCATCATCGCCGTCGCCGACGCCTTCGACTGCATGACCTCCACCCGCTCCTACCGCAAGGCCCGCAGCATCGAGGAGGCCTTCGCCGAGCTGCGGCGCGGCGCCGGCACCCAGTTCGATCCGACGATGGTCGCCGCACTCATCGCGGCCGTCGACCGGGAGGGCTGGGAGCTGCCCGACGCCGTCGAGCCTCCCGGCGACGACTCCGCGGTGGTGGCCCAGCAGGACCACGACGACCCGAGCGTGCCGCTGCGCGTGGCCGGGGAGGCGGAGCGGTGACCGCGCACGCCACGCTCACGCGACCTGCTCGCGCAGCCGAGGCCGGGCACAGGGCCGGCCGGCGCCGCCCCGGAGCCCTCAGGAAAGGCGCGAGCCTATGACACAGGAGCAGCGATCCGCGGGCGAAGGCGGACCGGCCGTCCGCGCCCGCGAGGAGATCAGCACCGAGGAGCTGTACAAGCGGGTGCCGCGCCGCCGCGGTCCCTGGCGCGTCCTCGACGAACCGGCGCGCGCGCTGGTGATCGCCACGGCGGCGGCCTTCGCCGTCGGCTCGCTGCTGTGGACACTGGTCACCGGGTTCGTCGAGGCCGAGGCCGCGCTGGCCTTCGGCGTGCTGATCGCGCTGGGGGAGCTGGCGCGCATCACCCTGCCGGGCAACCGCGAGGTGGCGCCCGTGGCCTCGGCCGGGGCCATCGGCTACACGTTCCTGCTCACCATCGGCGGCGCCGACGTCCACCACTCCGGCTGGCAGGTCCTGGCCGTGGTCACGGTCGGCTTCGCGCTGGGCGAGCTGCCGCACATCGCCGCCGGACGCACTCCCGAGTGGAGCGACCTCGCCCGGCGGATGATGGTCATCGTGGTGATCACACTGGGCTTCCGCCCCTTCGCCGGCGACCTGTCGCCCGGCTCGGAGGAGTCGGAGTGGTGGCCGGCGCTGGGCCTCATGGCGGCCCTGGTGCTGGCGGGATGGCTGACCGACGCGGTCATCGCCGCGGCCATCCGCGCCGAGCGGCTGCGCACCCGCTTCACGGTCGCGTTCCGCGACGAGCTGCGCGCGCATGCGGGCCTGGGCATGGCCATCGGCTCCTCGGGCATCCTCATCGCCCTGGCCAGCACCATCACAGGGCTCGCGGGCCTGCTGGTGTTCACCGCGCCGCTGCTGGTCACTCAGGTCGCCTTCCGCAGGTTCGCCGAGGTCCGGCTCACCTACCTGCAGACCGTGCGGGCGCTCTCGCGCGTCACCGAGGTCGGCGGCTACGTCGCCACCGGGCACTCGCGCCGGGTCAGCCGCCTGGCCAAGTCGATCGGCTGCGAACTGGGCATGCGCGAGTCCGACCTGCTGGAGCTGGAGTACGCCGCCCTCATGCACGACATCGGCCAGCTGTCGCTGCGCGACCCCATCGCCAGCGGCGCGACCGTGTTCGCCCTGCCGCGCGAGCAGCGGCGCATCGCCGAGCTCGGCTCGGCGGTGATCCGCGAGACCGGCGTGCTCGACTCGGTGGCCGAGCTGGTGCGCCGCCAGTGCGAGCCCTACGCGGGCGACGGCGACGACGGCCCGCCGCCCCTGGGCAGCCGGATCATCAAGGTGGCCAACGCGGTCGACGACCTGGTGGGCGAGTCCGCCGATAGCGAGCGGATGCAGGCGGTGCTGGAGCGGCTGCGCATGGACGGGTTCGGCGAGTACGACCCCGAAGTGGTCGAGGCCGCCGCCCGCGCCATCGAGCGCGCCGCCGCCCGGTGGTGAGCCGGCCGCCCGACTCCGCGCCGCGCCCGCGCGCCCGTGCCGCCGCTCCCGGTGCCGTAAGACGGGCGCTTTCGGGGTAGGCGTCCCCGGGCCGCGGTGTCAGGCATGTCCGACGGAAAGGGGGCACGATGGCTGAGATCCGCTCCGAGATGGTCGCCAGCGTCTACGAGGTGGCCGTGCGGCCGGGCGATGAGCTCGACGACGGCGACACCCTGTTCGTCCTGCAGGCGATGAAGATGGAGGTCCCGGTACGCGCCGAGGACCATTACCGGGTGGTCAGCGTCGAGGTCGGCGAGGGCGACACGGTCCAGGAGGGCGACCTGCTGGCCGTCGTCGAATAGCCCGGGCCCGCCGCCCGCGGGTCCGGGCCGCGGCACGGCGGCCGCCTACGTCCTGTTTGAGAAGTCGGTCACCACAGGAGGTTGCGGCAATGGGGCTGGGTTGCGCGAATCCCGCCCGTCACCCGCCACCGCCCCTAACGGAGGCGCTGCGCGCCACGTACCTGTTCTGGGCCGGCTTGCCGCCGAGCGCACGGCGTTCCTTTGTGCCGGAGGCCCGCCCCCGGTGGTGCGGCTCCACCTGGGAAGAACCGCGTGCGCTCGGCGGCAAGCTGCGACCGCGCTACGCGAGACACGCCCATTGCCGCAGCCGCTGTGGTGGCCGTTTCGTGTGGATCCCGGGGGTTCCTCGCTGTGGCGCCGCTGAGGAACCCCCGAGAACCACGCGCAGCCGGAACCCGAGAGGCTGCGGCAATGGGGCCGGGATGCGCGAAGCGCTGTGCGCCGGCTTGCCGCCGAGCGCACGGTGCTCCTTTGTGCCGGAGGTCCGCCCCCGGTGGTGCGGCTCCACCTGGGAAGGATCGCGTGCGCTCGGCGGCAAGCTGCGACTGCGCTACGCGAGGCGCGCCCATTGCCGCAGCCGCTGTGGTGGCCGTTTCGTGTGGATCCCGGGGGTTCCTCGCTGTGGCGCCGCTGAGGAACCCCCGAGAACCACGCGCAGCCGGAACCCGAGAGGCTGCGGCAATGGGGCTGGGATGCGCGAAGCGCTGTGCGCCGGCTTGCCGCCGAGCGGCGGTGCACCTTTGCGCTTGAGACCCGCCACCGGTGGTGCGGCTCCACCTGGAAAGGATCGCGTGCGCTCGGCGGCAAGCTGCGACTGCGCTACGCGAGGCGCGCCCATTGCCGCAGCCGCTGTGGTGGCCGTTTCGTGTGGATCCCGGGGGTTCCTCGCTGTGGCGCCGCTGAGGAACCCCCGAGAACCACGCGCAGCCGGAACCCGAGAGGCTGCGGCAATGGGGCCGGGATGCGCGAAGCGCTGTGCGCCGGCTTGCCGCCGAGCGGCGGTGCACCTTTGCGCTTGAGACCCGCCACCGGTGGTGCGGCTCCACCTGGAAAGGATCGCGTGCGCTCGGCGGCAAGGAAAAATGTGACGCGCAGCGTCTCCGATGGGGCGGCGGCGGGCTGACGGGCGGGCCGCGCTACGCGAGGCGCACCCGTTGCCGCAACCCCGATGGCGACCGCCCCAGGCGGTACCCGGCGGGTTCCTGGAAAAGCCGGCGCCCCCGCTGTTCTTAAACACTGCCTAGCCGTCGCGGACCACGGTGTTCTGGCCGGCGTGCAGCAGCCAGCGGCCGTCGTCCTGCTTGGTCATGACATAGAGCGGGGAGCCCTCGTAGGGGTCGTCGGAGTGGTCGACCTGGCGGACCTTGACGGCGGCGACGTCGGGCCGCAGGAACCGGATGTGCCGGGCCTCGTAGGTCACCTTGCCCGTCCCCTGCGCGTCGGGGAGCACCGCCCGGGTGAACTCGGCGATGGCGTCGCGTCCGACGAGCACTCTGCCGTGCGCGGTCGTCCAGACGGCGTCGGGGTGGAAGAGCGCGAGGAACCCTTCGGCGTCCCTCGCGCGCTGGGTGCGCTCGACGCTCGCGACGACCTGCTTGATGGCTTCGACCTCTGCTGCTTCGGTGTCCATGCGGACCAGCTTGGATCCTCAAGCTGAGTTGAGGTCAAGGGCGCGTGCCGCGCGGGTCCCCGCAGCGGGCGGGCCCGGGCTGTAGCATCGGCGACCATGATCACCGAGGGACTCCGCGGCACCGCGGAGCTGGTGGTGGGCCGGGAGGACACCGCCGCCGCGCTGGGCAGCGGGGACGTCGAGGTACTGGCGACGCCGCGCGTGCTGGCGCTGGCGGAGGCCGCCACCGTCGCCGCCACGGCCGGCGAGCTGGAGGAGGGCCGCACGACCGTGGGCACCGAGGTGGCGCTCTCCCACCTGGCCGCCTCGGCCGTGGGCGCCCGGGTGCGCGCCGAGGCGCGCCTGCGCCGCGTTGACGGCCGGCGGCTGTTCTTCGACGTCACCGTGGCCGCGCGGGACGGGCGCACCCCGCTGGCCAGGGGGAGCGTGGAGCGCGTCGTCGTCGACCGCGCCCGCTTCACCGCCGCGGCGCGGTCCTGACGCGCGCCCGGACGCGGCCGGGCTCCGCGGGGTACCGCGTGCCTCCTCCGGCCTCAGACCCCCATCGTCTTGCGCGGGTAGACGTTCTCAGGGTCGGTGGCGATGTTGACCATGTAGGGCACCCCGGAGTCGAAGGCGCGGCGCAGGGCCGGGGCGATCTCCTCGGGGTCGGTCACCAGCTCGCCACCGCCGCCCAGCGCGCGCACGACCTCGTCGTAGCGCGTCTGCGGGCTCAGCTCGGCGGCCACGTCGTAGCCGTAGAGCATCTGCATCGGCGCCTTCTCCAGCCCCCAGATGCCGTTGTTGCCGCAGACCATCACCACCGGCAGCCTGTGGCGCACCAGGGTGTCGACGTCCATCAGCGAGAACCCGGCCGCGCCGTCGCCCATCAGGGTCACCACCTGCGCCGAAGGGCGCGCCAGGCGGGCGGCGATCGAGTAGCCCATCGCCGTGCCCAGGCAGCCGAAGGGGCCCGGGTCGAGCCACTGGCCGGCGTGCTTGGGCTCGACGTACTTCCCGGCATAGGAGACGAAGTCGCCGCCGTCGCCGATGACCACGGCGTCGTCGTCGAGCAGGCGGTTCAGCTCGCCGTAGATGCGCGCGGGGTGGATCGGGTCGGCGCCGCTGGCCAGCGCCTCGGCGTCGGCGGCCGTCGCCGCGTGGGCCGCCTCGGCGATCTCGGTGCGCCAGCGCGCGGCGGCCGCGGTGAGGCGGGCGGCGTCGGCGATGCCGCGCAGGGCGGCGGAGAGGTCGCCCCAGACCGCGGCGGCCGGGGTCATGTGGTCGGTGACCTGCTCGGCGGAGTCTGCGACGTGCACCACCTTGGCCAGCGGGTAGCCGTCCTTGCCGCCGAAGAGGCCGTGGCCGAGCCGGAAGTCCAGCGGCGTGCCCACCACCACGACCAGGTCGGCACGGCCCAGGGCGGCCCCGCGCGCCCGGTTGGCCAGCAGCGGGTGCCCGCCCGGCAGCACGCCGCGCCCCTGCCCGTTGGTGATCACGGGCACGCCCAGCGCCTCGGCGGCCTCCCGCGCCGTCTGGGCGGCCCCGTCGAGCCAGACGTCGGAGCCGTAGACGAGTACCGGCCGCTCGGCCTCGCTGAGCAGCCGCGCGGCCTCGCTGACGCGCCCGGGGTCGGGGGAGCGGTCGGCGGGTTCCGGCGCCCCCTTCAGCTCGGTCTCGGCCTGGTCGTAGAGGCGGTCCATCGGCACGTCGAGGAAGACGGGCCCGCGGTGGGCCCCGTTGGCCAGCCGCGCCGCCTCGTCCACCGCCGCGCCGATGCCGGCGGTGTCGTGGACGGTCCAGGCGCGCTTGGTGACCGGCTCCAGCAGCGGCGGCTGGTCGAGCTCCTGGAGCAGGCCCTGGCCCCACCGGCTGTCGGGGGCGCGCCCGCCGACCAGGATCAGCGGAGAGCCGCTGAAGCGGGCGGTGGCGACGCCGCTGACGGCGTTGGTGACCCCGGGGCCCGCGGTGACCACGGCCAGCCCGGCGCGGCGGGTCAGCTTGCCGATCCCCTCGGCGGCGAAGACGGCGGTCTGCTCGTGGCGGACGTCGACGAGGCGCATCACGGGTTCGGGCTTGACCGCGCCGTCGTAGAGCGGGAACACGTGCCCGCCGCTGAGGGTGAACATGGTGTCGATGCCGTGGTGGCGCGCGACCTCGACCGCGTGCGAACCGCCGTGCCCGCTCAGGCGGCCGGTGAACGGAGCGGGTTCGGGAACCGGGGGCGTGGACATGGCGGCGGCACACTCCTTCGTGGGCGGCGGACGACACGGCGGGCTACTCGCCGGTAATTTATCAGTCTCCGGGTGATCCGCCCCACACGGGTGCGGTGGACCACCGAGGACAGTCGGCACCCCAGTCCTCCGGCGCCGATCTTGTACCTGTGGTCCCTTGTGAACGCTCACAATGACCACAGGCACAAGATCAGCGCCACGGGGCAGTGACCGGTGACCGCACAGCCCGGGCGGGTCCGGAATCAGTCCTCCTCGGGCGGGCGCAGCCGGGTGACGAACTTGTAGCGGTCGCCCCGGTAGAGCGAGCGCACCCACTCCACGGGGTGGCCCTCGCCGTCGAAGCTGTGCTGGCAGTGCAGCACCAGCGGCAGTCCCACGTCCACCCCCAGCAGCCGGGCCTCGTTCGGCGTGGCCAGCACGGTCTCGATGGTGGCCTCGGCCTCGACCAGCCGGACGTCGTAGGCGCTGGCCAGCGCCTCATACAGCGACGCGTAGCGGTCCAGCTGCCGGCGCAGGCCCGGGAACCGCCGCGCCGCCAGGTGCGCGGTCTCCACCGCCATCGGCTCCCCGTTGGCCAGCCGCAGCCGCTCGATGCGCAGCACCCGCCCGCCCGAGCGGATCGCCAGCAGCTCGGCGAGCTGGTCGTCGGCGTTGATGTAGCTGACGTCGAGGATGCGCGTGGCCGGGTGCAGGCCGTGCGAGCGCATCTCCTGGGTGTAGCTGGTCAGCTGCAGCACCTGAGCCACCTTCGGCTTGGCGACGAAGGTGCCCTTGCCCTGGATCCGCAGCAGCCGGCCCTCGACCACCATCTCGGTCAGCGCCTGGCGCACGGTCGTGCGGGAGGTGGCGAACTGGGCCGCGAGCGCGCGCTCGGGCGGGACCGGGTTGCCGGCGGGCATGGCCTCGATGAGATCCAGGAGCAGCTTCTTGACCTGGTAGTACTTCGGAACTCGGTGCCCGTCTTCGAGCGCTCGCTGACCCGTCACGTCGGACTCCTCCACCGCTTCCCGGTCGCTATTGGTGTGGACCACTGGTCGAGTGCGTTCCTATGAGTATGCCTGCAACCGTGGGATGATTTGTGAGTGCCTCACCTCAGTGATCTCATCCGGCGCTACACGGCACTGAAGACGGCGGATCTGGAGTGGTTCCACTCCCTTGTATCGGACTGGCAGCTGCTGGCCGACCTGTCCTTCGCCGATCTGGTGCTGTGGGTGCGCCTGCGCGACGACAGCGGCTGGGTGGCCGTCTCGCAGATGCGCCCCACCACCGGTCCCACCGCCTTCCAGGACGACCTGGTCGAGGCGGTGCTGCGCGACGACACGGTCGAGGCCGCCACGGGCGCCCGGCTGGCGGGGCGGCGCACGCTGATCGACCGCGCGTGGAACGAGGGGCGCATCTGCCGCGAGGGCGACCCCGACTGGTCGGGCGGCGTCCCGGTGCGCGAGGAGACCATTCCCGTGCGCCGCGCGGGAAAGCTCATCGGGGTGATCCAGCGCAGCACCAACCTCAGCTCGGCGCGCACGCCCAGCCGGCTGGAGCTGACGTATCTGCAGAGCGCCAGCGACCTGGCGCAGATGATCTCCGAGGGAGAGTTCCCCTTCAGCGATCAAGGGCCGCTGATGGTGCGCTCACCGCGCGTGGGGGACGGCCTGCTGCGGCTGGACCAGGACGGCGAGGTCGTCTACGCCAGCCCCAACGCGCTCTCGGCCTACCGCAGGCTCGGCCTGACCGCCGACCTGGTGGGAGCGCGCCTGGACCGCACCACGCTGGAGCTGGCGGCCGCCGCTGACGCCCGCGACGAGTCGCTGACCTGGACCGCCGGCGGGCGCGTGCCCCAGGAGGCCGAGGTCGAGGGCCGGGGCTCCACCATCCAGCTGCGCTCCATCCCGCTGGTGGTGGGGGGCGTGCGCATCGGCGCACTGGTGATGGTCCGCGACGTCACCGAGCTGCGCCGCCGCGAGCGCGAGCTGATGACCAAGGACGCCACCATCCGCGAGATCCACCACCGGGTGAAGAACAACCTGCAGACGGTCGCGGCCCTGCTGCGCCTGCAGTCGCGGCGGCTGGACGTCCCCGAGGGCCGGGCGGCCCTGGACGAGGCGGTGCGCCGGGTCGGCTCGATCGCCATCGTGCACGAGATGCTCTCCCACACCCCCGACGAGGTGGTGGACTTCGACGACATCGCCGACCGCGTCATCGAGATGGCGGCCGAGGTCTCCTCCACCGAGGCCGCGGTGGTGCCCCGCCGCACCGGGCACTTCGGCCTGCTCTCGGCGCTCGTGGCCACCCCGCTGTCCATGGTCCTGGCCGAACTGGTGCAGAACGCCGTCGAGCACGGGCTGCGCTACGGGGACGGCAGGATCGAGGTCCGCGCCGAGCGCGACGACGCGCCGTTGGGCGAGGAGCACAACGGCGGCCGGCTGCTGATCGAGGTCACCGACGACGGGGGCGGACTGCCCGACGACTTCGACATCGAGAGCACCGCGAGCCTGGGCCTGCAGATAGTGCGCACGCTCATCGTCAGCGAGCTGGACGGGTCGCTGGAGATCAAGCCGCAGGAGAGCGGCGGCACCAAGGTCGCGATCGAGCTGCCGGTGGAGCGCCACTTCGGGCCCTACGCGTGAGCTTTCGCGAGGAGGAAAACGGCGGGAAAGGCGCTTCGCTTCACGAGCGGGCGCCGGCCGAGCCCTCGACCAGGGGCGTTGCCGCGGTGGGGCACCCCGCGCCGCGCGCGGAATGCCCCATCGCCGCAACCGGCCGGTCGGAGCCGGGTCCGGCTCGGGAGGTACGGAAAAGGCGGGGCGGAACGGGTCGGGCTCGGCGCCGGTCCGCAAGCCCGGGGGCGCGGTGACCGGGCGAATCGGGCCGTGCCATGCTGGGGGCCGTGGAGACGGAGCTAGGAGCGCGCCATGGCGACCGGCGTGCGGCGGCGCTTCAGCGCACGGCGCTCGTCCTCGCTCATGCCGCCCCACACACCGCCGTCCTGGCCGGTTTCCAGGGCCCAGCGCAGGCACGCGGTGCTGACCGGACACGCCCGGCACACCTCTTTGGCCTCCTCGATCTGGATGAGGGCCGGACCGGAGTTCCCGATCGGGAAGAACAGCTCGGGGTCCTCGTCACGGCAGGCGGCGTGGTGACGCCAGTCCATGCGGATCACTCCTCACGGTGAGGGAAGCGTGCGCTTTGTGAATGAATTCACTAAGTCGGCGGCGACCAGGCGCAAGTCATCGTTGACTCCCGGTCCGGCGTGCGCCCAGATGGCGGGCGCCCAGGGGTCCGGTGATCGGACGGAGCCGCGCCGTGCTCCCTGACCTCGGAATCTCCCTTTTACTCGCCCGTAACGTGCGGCGACACTTTGAGCGTGACAGCATTGATCGACGCATGCAAGGGCGCCTGTAAACCAACCTGGGCGACGCCGTGTCGTGTGCGTCACAGGCGTTATCGGCGGGTTATTTCCCGCTTCTTAACCGACGATTCGTAATGCCTTCGGTACGGATTCGAGATTGACCTGTTTCCGGTGTCCGAGGTATTCGCCGTCGATCTGGAATGCACGCGGCGCGCGCGATGTGATGCTGATCGCACTCTGGTCGTGCCAGGAGACGTAGCCCGGCCCGTAGGGCGGCACCCCCTTGTGCGAGAGCATCTGGCGCAGCAACTGGGCGGTGCGGACGGTGTTCAGCTGGGTGAGCGCGAACAGGTCCAGGCCCAGGCCGAACCGCGAGCGCGGCGTGGGCTGCACCGGCACCGACCCCGCATAGGTCCACGGCGTCGTGTTGGTCACCAGGGCGAAGTACAGGTCGTGCACGGGATCGTGGCCGGGCGCGGCGATGCGCAGCGAGGGCACGTTCGCGTCGCCGCGCAGGAACAGCTTCAGCGCGACGGTGATGTAGAGCCCCGGCGACGCGCGCCGGCCCCCGCGCCGCAGCCGGTCGACCTCGTGGACCACGTCGGCGTCCCAGCCGAAGCCCGCGCAGAAGGTGAAGTAGCGGTCGTCCTCGTCGGAGCGCAGCCGCCCCAGACCCACGGTGCGCCGCTCTCCCGCGCGCGCCGCCTCCAGCATCGCCCCGGTGGCCTCGACGGGATCGGTCGGGTGCCCCAGCGCCCGGATGAACACGTTGGCGCTGCCGCCGGGCAGGGCCGCGAAGCTGGGCCGCTCCAGGGTGTCGGGGGTGGCCAGCAGGCCGTTGACGATCTCGTTCACCGTGCCGTCGCCGCCCAGGCTGATGACCAGCTCGTAGCCCGCCTCCGCCGCCTGCCGGGCCAGCTCGCGCGCGTGGTCGCGGTACTCGGTCTGGGCGACGTCCAGCTCCATCTCGCGCGCGATCGCGCCGACGAGGACGTCGCGAGACCGGGGCGTGGTCGTGGTCGCCTGCGGGTTGACGATGAACAGGGCGCGCACGCGGCCCAGTCTAGAGCGCGGCTCCCGCCGGCCGCGCCCGCCCCCGCCGAGGTCGCGGCGGGGGCGGACGCGGCGACCCCCGTCGGCGAACTAGGCTGGAACGTGTCTTCGCGCCCCATCACCATCACGCTCGCCGCGGCCGTCCAGGCCCTGGTCGCCGCGGCCGTCGCCGCGGCCGGCGGCTACGTGCTCGTCACCACGCTGCTGGGCCGTGCCGCCGACGTCGGAACGGCGATCCCGCTGACCGCCTTCGCGCTGCTCGCCGCCGCGGCCGCGGGCTACTGCGCGTGGGGGCTGCTGCACCTGCACAACTGGGCCCGCAGCCCGGTGGTGCTCACCCAGCTGTTCGTACTCGTGGTGGCCTACTACATGTACACCAGCGGCCAATACGCGGTCGCCGCCGTCATGGTGGCGGTGGCCGCCGCCGGCCTGGCGCTGGTGCTGGCGCCGTCCACCACGGCCACGCTGTTCCCCGACGGCACCGTGCGCCGCGGCGGCTCGGCCGACGAGGAGTAGGCCCCGCCGACGGCGGCCGAGGGCGTCCTCGGCCGTCCTGGCACTCTGTGCGGCCCTTCACGGGCCTCGGCGGGCGCTCAGTCGTCGGTGGTCAGCGCCTGGCGCAGCTGCGCCAGCGTGCGGGCGAGCAGCCGGGAGACGTGCATCTGCGAGATGCCCAGCTCTTGGGCGATCTGCGACTGGGTCATGTTGCCGAAGAAGCGCAGCAGCAGGATCCGCTTCTCGCGCGGCGGCAGCTGCTCCAGCAGCGGCTTGAGCGACTCCCGGTACTCCACGCCCTCCAGGGAGTCGTCGACGATGCCCAGCGAGTCGGCCACCGCGGGAGCGTCCTCGTCCCCGCTGTCGGGGGCGTCCAGGGACACCGTGGAGTAGGCGTTGGCCGACTCCAGGCCCTCCAGGACCTCCTCCTCGGTCATGCCCAGGTGCTCGGCCAGCTCGTGGACCGTGGGCGCACGGCCCTCGCGCTGGGAGAGGTCGCTGACCGCCTTGGTCAGCGACAGCTTCAGCTCCTGCAGCCGGCGCGGCACCCGCACGGCCCAGCCCTTGTCGCGGAAGTGCCGCTTGATCTCGCCGACGATGGTGGGCGTGGCGTAGGTGGAGAACTCCACCCCGCGGTCGAGGTCGAACCGGTCGATCGACTTGATCAGCCCGATCGTGGCGACCTGGGTGAGGTCGTCCAGCCACTCGCCCCGGTTGCGGAAGCGGCGCGCCAGGTACTCGACCAGGGGCAGATGCAGCTCGACCAGTTCGTCGCGGATGCGCTGCCGTTCGGGAGCGTCCTCGGGAAGCTCGCTCAGGCGTTCGAACAACTCGCGCGCACGGGCGCGGTCAGGCACCGCGTGCTCCGTCTTCGCCGTCAGAGCGGGCCCCCTCTCGCTCACGCCGTCTCCGCCACGCCGCGCCGTTTGTGCAGCACGATGGAGACGCGGTCCTCGGGGCCGGTATCAGCGTCGACCTCTCCGGCCAGGGCCGAAAGAACGGTCCAGGCGAAGGTGTCGCGCGCGGGGAGCCGGCCGTCGGCTGTCAGCACCGAGACGGAGATGCGCATGCCGTCGCCGGTGAGTTCGAACTCGGTGGTCAGGTCGGTCCCCGGCAGTGCCTGGGTGAGCAGCATCGCGCACGCCTCGTCGACCCCGATGCGCAGGTCCTCGATCTCGTCGAGGGTGAAGTCGAGTCGGGCCGCCAAGCCCGCCGTCGCGGTGCGCAGCACGGACAGGTAGGCGCTGTCGGCCGGCATCCGGACCGTCACAGCGTCCCGCACCTCCGTTGCACCCGGCGACGGTGCGGCGGTTTCTTCGGTCACGTGCCTCCTCCGGGAAGCGAGTTTGCCGCTTGAGTGAAATCTATCTTGTTTGGATCCCCGTTCGGTGCACAGACCGCCGCCCGTGTCCCGTACCGGCCCCACGCCCCCTTGTCTCGGACACGTCCGAAAGTGCGCACACCGGCGGGATGCAGCGCATGCCACTCCGATGCGCGGCCGGATTCGATCCGGTATCCACGGATTCGGCGGGGGAGGGGTGTGTTGCGCCCCCGCGTCGCGGTGAAGGTGCCCTCAGTCGCACTCTGGGCGTCGAGAGTGGCGCCGGGCTTGGCGGATCATGAACCGCCTGTCCGGCCGGGACGATCGGCGACGAAGGTGCCCCGCTGCGGCAGCGTGACCACCCAGCCCTCCTCGCGCAGCAGCGCGACGGCGCGACGCGCCGTCTCCCGGGCCACACCGTGGTCGGCCACCAGTTCCGATTCCGAGGGGATGGGGTCGCGCGGCTTCAGAGAGCCGGACTGGATCTGTTCACGAATAGCACGCGCCACCTGCTGATACAGGGGTGTGGGGTCGAAGCGGTCAACCTGCATATTCGGACGTTAGCCACGACCCGTCGGTCCCTCATATGGCAGACGTCCTAGACAAGGCAGACGTGGCATATGTATGGTCGAGTCTTGGTCCGTGAAAATGCGGAACCCCCGCGACGCGTGACCGCGCGCCCGGGGGCCATGGCCTACCTGAGAAAGCAGGCAGACATGCGAATCCTAGTAGCCGTGCTGGCGGCTCTTGCGAACCTCGTCCGGCCCGGCCGCGGAGTCCGGTCGGCGGTGGGGACGGACGCCCGTCCACGGCCGGTGCGCCCCCTACGCGTCATGCGGGCCGCGCGCGTCCGCCCCTACGTCTTCGACCGATCCTTCCCCGCCCACGACGACGTCCTCTCGCCGGTCCCGCCGTACGTGCTGCTTTGGGAGCGCGGCAGTGGGGCGGAGCGACTCGCGGCGGCTATCGGCGGTGTCCGATGATCTACTTCTCCGACTGCTGGGAGCGGCCCGACGAGGCGCATGCCGACGCGCTCTACGACACCCTCAGCGACGCACTCAAAGAGCGCGGTCACACCCCCGCCCAGCGTGCCCGTGCCCAGGACAACGCCGATGCGGCGTTCGGCGTGCTGGACATGTGGCTGCGGTCAGGGGGAGTGCTGCCGTCACCGTGGCGGCGCTGCCCGCGGTCCGGCGGCGGCGGTGAGGCGCAGGCGGGCTGAGGCCGGCTCCCTGCCCCACGCACGGCCGGGGGCGCTACTCCGCCGAGTCCAGGTAGCGGCCCAGGACCTCGGCTTCGGCGCGGAGGCGGGCGGCGGCATCGTTCCGGCCGAGCTGCTCGTACTCCCGCGCCGAGGCCGTGCGCTCCTCCGTCTCGCGGGCGACGATCGCGCGAACCTCGGCCGCGGACAGCACGCGGCGGTCGGCCTCGGCCGCGCCGACCCCCGCGGCCGCGCCCGCCACGTGCTCACTGCCGGCGGCGGTGTCCACCGCGCCGGCCTCGATCGCCTCGGCGTTCTCGAGGGCGGCCAGCGCGGAGCGGAGTGCGGCGGCGGTCGTCTTGTCGCGGTTCTTCAAGGCGGCCGTCAGGTCCCGGCGCATAGCTCTACGCATGCGCCGGAACCTAGCCCACCCGATTCCTCCGGTCGAACCGTTTTCGGCCGCTCGGCTCAGCCCTGGCCCGCGGCGCCCAGCTCGCGCAGCGCCTCGCCGTCGAGGCGGAAGACGGTCCACTCGTCCATCGGCCGGGCGCCCAGGGACTTGTAGAACTCGATCGACGGCGTGTTCCAGTCCAAAACCCACCACTGCAGGCGGTCGTAGCCGCGCTCCACGCACAGTTCGGCCAGCGTCTTCAGCAGGGCCTTGCCGTAGCCGCGGCCGCGGTGCTCCGGGCGGACGTAGAGGTCCTCCAGGTAGATGCCGGGGTTCCCGGTCCAGGTGGAGAAGTTGCGGAACCACAGGGCGAACCCGGCGACGATGGCCGGGCCGCCGCCCTGGGGCTCGTGTTCGGCGATGTGGGCCCCGGCGACGGCGTCGCCGCCGAACAGGGCCTCGTGGAACTGGGCCTCGGTGGCCACCGCCGCCTCGGGCTCCTTCTCGTACTCGGCGAGCTCGCGGACCAGGCGGAGGATGACGGGAACGTCGTCGGGGCGGGCGGGGCGGATCACGGTTCTCCTCGAAGTTTCTCGGCGAAGGCCGCCGACCGGCCGTCCGCGCGGCCCCGGCGGCTCACAGGACCTTGGACAAAAACGCGCGGGTGCGCTCGTGCCGGGGGTCGGAGAGCACGCCGCGCGGCTCGCCCGACTCCACGACGACACCGCCGTCCATGAAGACCAGCTTGTCGCCGACCTCGCGGGCGAAGCCCATCTCGTGCGTCACCACGATCATGGTCATGCCCTCCTCGGCCAGCCCCTTCATCACGTCGAGCACGTCGCCCACCAGTTCGGGGTCGAGCGCGCTGGTGGGCTCGTCGAACAGCATCAGCTCCGGGTGCATGGCCAGCGCCCGGGCGATGGCCGCGCGCTGCTGCTGGCCGCCGGAGAGCTGGCGCGGGTACTCCGGCGCCTTGTCGGCCAGCCCCACCCGGTCCAGCAGCTCCAGTGCGCGCTCGCGGGCCGCCGAGCGCGGTTCGCCCTTGACCCGGACGGGCGCCTCCATCACGTTGCCCAGCACCGTCATGTGCGGGAACAGGTTGAAGTTCTGGAAGACCATGCCGATGCCGCGCCGCTGGCGTGCGACCTGGCTGTCGTGCAGCTCGTAGAGCTTGCCCGCGCGCTGCCGGTAGCCCATCAGCTGGCCGTCGACCCACAGCTTGCCCGCGCTGATCTTCTCCAGGTGGTTGATGCAGCGCAGGAACGTGGACTTGCCCGAGCCGGAGGGGCCCACGACGCAGGCGACCTCGCCGCGGCGCACCTCCAGGTCGATGCCGCGCAGCACCTCCAGGCGGCCGAAGGACTTGTGCACGTTCTCGGCCACGACCATGCGGTCGTCTCCGGGGCCGGTCACCACACCGGCCTCAGCGGTGTTCTGGGTCAACTCGCCGTCCTACTCGCTCTGAACACTCGGTGCGGCGCCCCGCCCGGCTCCGCCCGCGCCGCGCGCGCTCCGGTCGGAGCGGCTGAACGCCTGCTCCAGGTAGTACTGGCCCGCCATCATCACGCTGGTGATCGCCAGGTACCACAGGCAGGCCGCCACCAGCATGGGGAACAGGTTGAAGGTGCGGGCGCCGATCTGCTGCAGCTGGAAGAACAGCTCGGTGGTCAGCGGGATGGCCGACACCAGGGAGGTGTCCTTCATGATCGCCGTGGCCTCGTTGCCGGTCGGCGGGATGATCACCCGCAGCGCCTGGGGCAGGGTGATGCGCCGCAGCACCAGCCCCTGGTTCATGCCCAGCGCCTGCGCGGCCTCGGTCTGGCCCTTGTCGACCGAGAGCAGGCCGGCCCGCACGATCTCGGCCATGTAGGCGCCCTGGGACAGCGACAGCGCGATGACGGCCGCGACGAACGGGCTGAGCAGGGTCTCCATCGGCACGGAGTAGAAGCGGGCGCCGTCCTCGAAGCCCAGAAGCGGCAGCCAGTAGTTGTCGAAGGGGATCCCGAGCTCAAGCGTCTGGTACAGGATGGCCACGTTGCCGAACAGCACGCACAGCACGATGCGCGGGACGGCGCGGAAGAACCAGGTGTAGAGCCAGGCCACGGAGACCAGCACCGGGTTGTCCGACAGCCGCATGACGGCCACGACGATGCCGATCGCGATGCCCAGCGCCAGCGACACCGCCGCCAGGATGATCGTCGTGCGCACACCGATGAGTACCGGTGCGGAGAACATCTGCTCGAACAGGAACGGCCAGTCGAACGCCGGGTTCGTGACGAGCATGTGCACGAACATCGCGGCGAACAGCAGCAGGAAGCCCGCTGCGACCCAGCGCCCGGGGTGGCGGACGGGGATGGCCTTGACGGGTTCGGGCGGGGACTGCCCGGCCGGCGCCGCGGGTCCGTGCGCCGGCCGGGGGTCGTCGGGAGTCGTACTCACGTGCCTTCTGGTGCCTTCTAGCCCTCGACGGACGGATTGACCTCGGAGGTGTCCAGGGTGCCCTGCTTGTCCAGCTCCCACTTGGCCAGGATCTCGGTGTAGGTCCCGTCGTCCATGATGCTCTGGTACCCGGCGGAGACGGCCTCGGCGAGCTCGGTGTCGTCCTTGGCGGTGATGGCGCCGTAGGGTGCGGCCTCGTACTGCTCGCCGAGCGTCTCCAGCTTGCCCTCGGTCTGCTCGACGGCGTAGACGGCGACCGGCATGTCGGCGAGGCCGGCGTCGTTGCGCCCGGAGATGATCGACTCGGTGGCCTGGTTCTGCCCCTTGTACTTGCTGATGTTGATCTTCTTCTCGCCGTTGTCGACGCACTCCTGGCTGCGGGCCTCGATGTCCTCGACCTGGATCGTGTTGGCCTGGACCGCGATGTTCTTGCCGCATGCGTTGTCGGGGTCGACGCCGGCCGGGTTGCCCTTGGCGGTGAACCACTGGGTGCCCACGGTGTAGTAGCTCACCATGTTCACCTGCTGCATGCGCTCCTCGTTGATGGTGAACGAGGAGACCCCCACGTCGTACTTGCCGGTGTCGACGCCCTCGACGATGGTGCCGAACGTGGAGCTCTGCCAGCGGGTCTCAAGGTCCAGCTTGGCGGCCACGGCGTTGAACAGCTCCACGTCGAAGCCGACCACGGTCTCGCCGTCGGGGGCCAGGAACTCGGCGGGGGGATAGGTGGAGTCGGTCCCGATCTTGACGAAGCCCTGGTCGCGGATGTCCTGGGGGACCATCTCGGCGAGCTGGGGATCGGCCTGGACCGACGGCGTGGACGTGGTGTCGACGCCGCCGTTGGCGGAACCGCCTTCGCCGCCGCCACCACCGCCGCCGCAGGCCGACAGCGCGAGCGCTGCGGCGAGGGCGCCGGCATAGCAGGGGAGGCGGCCGATACGGGCAGCCGGCGCGGTCAGGTGCTTCAGCACGGCCACGTGTCTCTCCTTCTCCGGGGCGAACGGCGTCTGGTGGTCGGCGTTCGCGTCGTCACGCTGTTGGCGGATAGCCCGAACGTGCAGCATAAACGTTCGTGCGAACGTGAATGTTTCATGGTCGGCGGCGGGGCATGTTCTTGGGGTCACCGTTATGAGATGATTGGGTAACGGGTGAACCCCGAACCACTGCGGCGCCGGGCTCGCACCGAGCCGCGGAGACCGATTCCCCATCCCGTCGGCACAGCCGGCGATGTGGCCGAGGGAGTCCGCCTAGCATCCCGAGCACCCCTGCCTCTCCGCGCGCCGCTCCGCCCATCGCAGGCGACAACGAAGCCGCGCCCGGACCCTGCCCACGCGGGCGCGTTCGCATTCAATTGAGGGGTTTTGCACAGACATGTCGACCACTGATTCCCATTCCCGGCTCGACGACGATCCGGCGTTCGAACTTCACCGCGGCGGCAAGCTGAGTGTCGAGGGCACCGTCGAGGTCGCCGACCACGAGGGGCTGGCCCTGGCCTACACACCCGGTGTCGCGCGCGTGTGCACCGCGATCGCCGACTCCCCGGAGCTCGTCGACACCTACACCTGGAAGAGCTCGGTCGTCGCCGTGGTCACCGACGGCTCGGCGGTGCTCGGGCTCGGCGACATCGGCCCGCAGGCGTCGCTGCCGGTCATGGAGGGCAAGGCGCTGCTCTTCCGCAAGTTCGCCGGGGTCGACGCGGTGCCGCTCGCCCTGTCCTGCGACGGCGTCGACGACATCGTCGAGACCGTCGAGCGCCTGGCGCCGTCGTTCGGCGGGGTCAACCTGGAGGACATCTCGGCTCCGCGCTGCTTCGACATCGAGCGCCGGCTGCGCGAGCGGCTGGACATCCCCGTCTTCCACGACGACCAGCACGGAACGGCGATCGTGACCGTCGCGGCCCTGCGCAACGCGGCCCGGCTGACCGGCCGCTCGCTGGGCGATCTGCGGGTGGTGGTCTCCGGCGCCGGCGCGGCCGGGGTCGCGGTGACCAAGATGCTGGTCGAGGGCGGGATCGGCGACATCGCCGTGGCCGACAGCAAGGGCATGATCTACGCCGGCCGCGAGGGGCTGACCCCGATCAAGGCCGAGGTCGCCGAGATCAGCAACCGTGCGGGGATCCAGGGCTCGATCGAGGGCGCGCTCAAGGACGCGGACGTGTTCATCGGGCTGTCGGCGGGTGAGATCCCCGAGTCGGTCGTGGCCTCCATGGCGCCCGAGGCGATCATCTTCGCCATGGCCAACCCCACCCCCGAGGTCCACCCCGACGTGGCCCGCGCCCATGCCGCCGTCGTCGCGACCGGGCGCAGCGACTTCCCCAACCAGATCAACAACGTGCTGGCGTTCCCCGGGGTGTTCCGCGGTGCGCTCGACGCGCGCGCCCGCGACATCACCGAGGGGATGAAGCTGGCCGCCGCGGACGCGATCGCCGACCTGGTCGGCAACGACCTCAGCGCCGACTACATCATCCCCAGCACCTTCGACTCGCGTGTGGTTCCCGCCGTCGCCGAAGCCGTGGCCGCGCAGGCCCGCCGCGACGGCGTCGCCCGAGCGTAGTCGGATCGTCATTCTGCGTAGTCGATCCGGGGCGCAGGTCACCCTCGCCCCGGATCGACCGCCCCCCTGTCTCAGAGGCAGCGCCCCACGGCGGCGACGACGAACGCCGCCCACGCGCCCGCGGGAAACCGCAGGACCGTGCCCTCAGGCACCGTGGAGTCGCGGACCCGTACGGCCCTGGCCCACCGCATCACCTGGACGCACTGGCCTCCCCCTGTTCCGCTGTAGGTGCTCGTGCGCCATCGCACGCCCAGCGGATCCTTCGCGGCCATGCCGCGCTCCCTTCATGACTCATCGGTTTCCCCCTCCTCCTCGCTCCGCAGGCGCTGCTCCGCCTCGCTGAGGACCTCCCGCGTCCTTTCGGGGTGCAGGGCCGCGGTGCGCAGGTGTTCGAAAGCGACCGTGTAGAAGGCCACTTCCTTGGCTTTCTCGATGTACAGGCTGCTGGTCAGATTCTCCACGTGCACGAGGCGGGGCGCGTGGATGTCGGATTCGGGAAACTCGAGGATGTCGAAGGATCCGTTGAGCCCCGAATGGGCGCCGGCCGCGAACGGCAGAACCTGCAAAGTCACATGCGATTTCTCATGTATGTCGAGCAACCGGCGCATTTGGCCGGCCATGACCGCCGGCCCGCCTACCGGGCGGTACAGGATTGATTCGTCCAGCAGTGCCCAGATATGTGGCGGGGAGTCGTTGAATACGACCTCTTGGCGGCGTATGCGCAGTTCGGTGCGGCGCTCGATCTCGTCCTCGGTCACCGGCGAGGGATGCGCCCGCATCAGCGCCCGCGCGTACTCCGCCGTCTGGAACAGCCCCGGCACGATCTCGGCCTGGAAGAAGCGCAGCGTGCTCGCCTCGGGTTCCAGTCCGAGGTAGACGTCGAAGCGCTCGGGCATCACGTCGCCGTAGACGTGCCACCACCCGCGGCGCCGCGACTCGCGGGCGAGCATGATCAGCGACTGGCGCAGGTCGGGGTCGGTGACCTCGTACAGCTCCAGCAGGTCGCGCACGTCGTCGGAGTTGGTGGCGACCTGTCCGCGCTCGATGCGGGAGAGTTTGCTCCCCGACCACGACATGCGGTCGGCGGCCTCCTCACCGGTCATTCCGGCGATTTCCCGCAATCGGCGCAATTCGACACCGAGGCGGCGCCGGCGGGCCGTCGGGTTGTTGGCAGCGGCCACGGGCTGTGCCTCCTGTTCGGGGGAAGGCCGGAGTGCGGCCGGGGGCGCGTGGTTTTCACAGACGGCGAGGCGGGGCCATTCCGCGCGGCACGGGAAGGTTACTCGATGCCGGAGCACCGGAAATACGCCGGTATCGGCACCGGATTCGCGCGCTCCTTTACCCGCGGCGGCGCGGCGCCGGAGCACGCCCATTGCCGGTACCGCGCGTCCGCGTTCACGGCAGTGCTCTCCGTTCTCCCCGGCTTTCCGCGAGAATGTCCCCGCACACAATTCTAGGGCCATCCTGAACCCGTCGGCGGCCCGGCTGATCGAAGACTTCCCGCCGCGCCCCGGCCGCCCGCGGGCCCGCGCCCGCACAGCGGGGCGCCCGGTGGTTAGGGTCGGGACATGTTCGCTATCACCGCAGCGCGTATCGACAAGAAGAACCCCCTTTCCGGGCTGGAGGCGGGCGAGCGGCCCGACCCCGCGCCGCCCGAGGGATGGACGACCGTCCAGGTCAAAGCCGCCGCGCTCAACCACCACGACCTGTGGAGCCTGCGGGGCGTGGGCCTGCCCGAGGAGCGGCTGCCGATGGTGCTCGGCTGCGACGCCGCGGGCCTTGACGAGGAGGGCAACGAGGTCATCGTGCACGCCGTCATCGGCGACCCCGACGCCGGCGGCGGCGACGAGACCCGCGACCCCCGCCGCTCCCTCCTCTCGGAGGTCCACCCCGGAACGCTGGCCGAGAAGGTCGCGGTGCCCCGGCGCAACCTCGTCTCCAAGCCGGCCGAGCTGTCCTTCGAGGAGGCCGCCTGCCTGCCCACCGCGTGGCTGACCGCCTATCGGATGCTCTTCGCCCGCGCCGGGCTGGAGCCGGGCTCGGCCGTTCTCGTCCAGGGCGCCGGCGGCGGGGTGAGCAGCGCGATCATCCGCATGGCCGCGGCCGTGGGCCACCGCGTCTACGCCACCAGCCGCGACGCGGGCAAGCGGGAGCGGGCGATGCGGCTGGGAGCCTACGGCGCCGTCGAACCGGGAGACCGGCTGCCGGAGAAGGTCGACGCCGTCTTCGACTCGGTGGGCGAGGCCACCTGGGGCCACTCGCTGCGCTCCCTGCGCCCCGGCGGCCGGATCATCACCTGCGGGGCGACCAGCGGCGACGCGCCTGCGGCCGAGCTGAACCGGGTGTTCTTCCTGCAGCTGTCGGTCGTGGGTTCCACCATGGGCAGCAGGGACGAGCTGCGGCGCCTGGCCGAGTTCTGCGCCCGCACCGGGGTGCGCCCCGAGATCGACCGCGTCCTGCCCCTGGCCCGCGCCGAGGAGGGCTTCGCGGCCATGGCCGAGGGCGAGCAGTTCGGCAAGATCGTCTTCCAGGTCTGAGCAGCGGGTTTCGGGGCCCGCTTGCGGTTCCTGCGCGTACCGGACGCGCAGGAACCGGCGAGGAACCCTCCGGGAACCGCCCGGGGCGGTCACCGCGGGGTTGCGGCAATGGGTGCGGACCGCGAAGCGCGGTCCGCCCGCCCGTCAGCCCATCACCACCCCAGCGGAGACGCTTCGCGTCACGGTTTTCTTGCCGCCGAGCGCACCGTGTACCTTCCAAGTCGGAGCCCGGCCACGGTGGCGGGCCCCACCGAAGGGGTGCGGCGTGCGCTCGGCGGCAAGCTGGCATCGGCGCTTCGCGCACCACGGCCCCATTGCCGCAGCCTCGGTGGTGGCGGGTTGTTCGTGGTCTCCGGGGGTTCCTCCTGGCACGTCGCCTTCGACGTTGGCGGTCTGGTGGCGGGGCCGCTCCGCTTCTCGTTGGACTCCTCTTCGGTGGTGGCGGGTTGTTCGTGGTCTCCGGGGGTTCCTTCTCGCACGTCGCCTTCGACGTTGGCGGTCTGGTGGCGGGGCCGCTCCGCTTCTCGTTGGACTCCTCTTCGGTGGTGGCGGGTTGTTCGTGGTCTCCGGGGGTTCCTCCTGGCACGTCGCCTTCCGCGCCGGCGGTCAGGTGGCGGGGCCGCCCCTCCTCCCGTCGGACTCCTCGTCGTCGTTGACCGCGGTACTCCACGGGTCGCCGGAGCCGGCGGTGTCCTCCGGCCGGTCAGGCTGGTCCGGTCGGCCGCCGGGGCCGCGGGTCGGGTCGTCGACCGCGTGGCTCCACGAGTCGCCGGACCCTTCGCCCGACCCCTCCGGGCCGCTCGCCTGCGAACCTGCACCGGCCCCGGTCCCCGTGCCGGTGCCGCCCGCGGTGCCGCCAGGGGAGTCCCCGGCGGCGCCCGGACGATCGCCGCGGTCGCCCTCGGCGCCGGCGCCCCGGTCGCGGCGGTCCTCCTCCGGCTCCTCCTCCGTGTCGCGGGGGCCCCACCCGCTCATGTCCCGGCGGATGGTCTCGAAGGTGTCGTCGAGGATCCGGCGCAGGTCGTGCGCCGCCGACTCGCCGACGTGCCCGGCCTCGCGCACCACGCCGCGAACCCGCTCGGTGAAGTCGCGCAGCGCCTGGTCGAACTCCGACTTGTCGCCGCCCGCGTGCTTGCCCCAGGCGCCGAACCCCTGGGTGAACCGTTCCCAGTCGCGCGCCCACCGCGGCCCGCCCCGGGAGGCCCCTTCGCCACGAGGGCGCTCCCGCGCGCCGCCGTCGCGCTCGGCACCGGATGCGTCCCCGCCCTCGCGGGCGCCCGCTCCGGCCTCATCGCCGCGGGTCCTGCGGCCGGCGCCGCCGAACTTCAGCTCCTCGCGCAGCGAGCTGATCGTGTGGCGCACGTCCTCGCGGACCGCCTCGGCGACGTCGCGCACGGACTCGGTGATCTCGCGCTCCAGATCGTCGAGGTCGGAGCTGCGGTTGCGCAGCTCCTCGCGCCCCCGATCGGTGAGGCGGTAGACCTTGCGGCCGTCGACCTCCTCATGGGTGACCAGGCCCTCCTCCTCCAGGCGGGCCAGGCGCGGGTAGATGGTGCCGGGCGAGGGGGAGTACACGCCCAGGAAGCGGTCGCGCAGCAGGCTGATGATCTCGTAGCCGTGGCGCGGGCTCTCGTCCAGCAGCTTCAGCAGGTACAGCCGCAGGCGTCCGTGGCCGAATATGGTGCTCATGCTTGGGTCCCCCTCGGGATCGCGGCGGGGGCGTCGGGCTCGCGGCGCAGCAGCGAGACGGCGCCCGAAACGGTGGTCGCGGTGATTCCGGCCGGGTCGACGCCGCTGCCGATCTTGCCGGTCAGGCTGCCGCGTGCGCGCTGGTCGCGGCGTTCCAGGCCGAAGTCGGAATCGAGTCGGCCGGTCGCCGAGCGCAGCTCGACGGAGGCCGAGGTCTCGGCGGGCACCCGCAGCGCGATCTCGCCGGAGACGGACCCCATGCGGATCCGCCCGGAAGGTGCGACGTCCAGGTCGCCGAGGAACTGGCCCGAGGCGCTCTTGCCGGTGAGGTCGTGGAGCCGGCCCCCGGCGATCGCGACCTGGCCGCTGACGGTGTTGAACCGCAGGCTGCCCTGCAGATCACGGGCCGAGACGTTGCCCGAGACGGTGTTGACGTCGCATTCGCCGGTCAGGCCGTCCAGTGTGATGTCGCCCGAGGCGGTGCGCAGCTGCGTCTTGGCGCTCAGCCCGGCGACGACCACCGGCGCCGAGAGCACCGTGACCTCGACGGGGCAGTCGCGCGGTACCCGCAGGCTGACGGTGGCCGAGCGCCGGCCCATGCTGCGGTAGCCGGACAGCTGCACCGGGCGCAGCCGGTCGAGCAGCCCGCTTCCGGTGAGGTCTTCGTAGGTGATGGTCAGGATGCCGGCCTCCTGGGTGACCAGCACGGGCTCACCGGAGACGTCGGAGACCTCGAAGGTCACCGGGTCGTCGGTGGGCAGGATGTTGACGTGACCGCCGATGATCCGGACGCGCAGTGCCACGATCCCGTCCAGAGTGCGTGTCGTCGGCTGGTCGATGGTCCAACGCGCCATCGCGAAACCCTTCGGCTCGAACTGCTGATGCGATTCACGATATGTCGCGTCGATCGGCACTTCAAGATATGTCGCGAGATACCCGGGAGAAGGCCGGGGACGGCTCGGGGAAGCGTCCGGGACGGCTCCGGACGCGTGTCAGGGCCGTCGCGGCGCGAAACAGCGGGGCACCGGGCCGCTCGGCCCGATGCCCCGCTCGCGCATCGCCGCTACCGGTCGGATCGCCGGCCGCTCACTCGTCCTCGTCGTCGAGCCGAGCCAGCCACGTCGCCAGGCGTTCGACCGGCGTCTCGAACTCCGGGTGGAGGTCGGTGAACGTGCGGAGCTGCTCGGCCACCCACGCCAAGGAGACCTCCTCCTCGCCGCGGCGCTGCTCCAGCTCCTCGATGCCGCGATCGGTGAAGTACACCGCGCTCTCCTCGTAGAACCTAGTCGGCCGGCGGGAACACCGTGTTGATGAGCGCCTGCTGCTCGACCTCGTGCCGCTTGCCCGAGCCCGCCGCGGGGGCGGAGCTCGCCGGGCGCGAGACCCGGGTGAAGGGGCGGTCGAGCTGCTCGGAGAACACCAGTGCCACGAACGGCCACGGCCCCATGTTCGCCGGCTCCTCCTGCACCCACAGCACCTCGCCGGCGTTGGGGTAGCCCGAAAGCAGTTGGCGGATCTCCTCGATCGGCAGCGGGTAGAGCCGCTCGACCCGCACCAGCGCCGTGCTGGTGTCGCCGGTGCGCTGCCGCGCGGCGTCCAGCTCGTAGTAGACCTTGCCCGAGCACAGCACCACGCGCCGCACGTTCTTCGGGTCGAGCCCCGAGGTGTCGGGGATGATCGGCTGGAACGCGCCCGAGGTGAAGTCGGCCGCGGGCGAGGTGGCCGCCTTCATCCGCAGCATCACCTTGGTCGTGAACACCACCAGCGGACGGCGGTACTGCGACTTCACCTGCCAGCGCAGCAGGTGGAAGTAGTTGGCCGGCGTGGTGGGCAGCGCCACGGTCATGTTCTCCTGAGCGCACAGCTGCAGGAACCGCTCGATGCGCGCCGAGGAGTGGTCGGGCCCCTGGCCCTCGTAGCCGTGCGGCAGCAGCAGCACCACGCTGGAGCGCTGGCCCCACTTCTGCTCACTGGCGCTGATGTACTCGTCGATGATCGTCTGGGCGCCGTTGACGAAGTCGCCGAACTGGGCCTCCCAGGCCACCAGCGCCTCGGGGCGCACCACCGAGTAGCCGTACTCGAAGCCCAGCGCCGCGTACTCGCTGAGCAGCGAGTCGTGCACGTAGAACTTCGAGGTGCCCTTGTCGAACTTCTTCAGCGGCGTGTGCACCTGGCCGGTGTAGCGGTCGACCAGGGCCGAGTGCCGCTGGCCGAAGGTGCCGCGCCGGGTGTCCTGGCCGACGAGGCGCACCGGGTGCTCCTCCATCAGCAGCGAGCCGAACGCCAGCATCTCGCCGGTGGCCCAGTCCAGCGCGTCGTCCTCGACCATCTGGGCGCGGCGCTGCAGCTGCGGCTTGAGCCGCGGGTGCGGCGTGAAACCCTCCGGCAGGTTCACCTGGGTGTCGACGACCTCCTTGACGACCTCCCCGGTGATCGCGGTGTTCACCGAGGCGTGGTCGATGCGGCCCTCGTCGAAGACCTCGGGCTTGATCACCGCCCCCGGCTCGATCGGCTTGCGACCGGCCTCGCGGGTCTCGGTGAAGGCCCGTTCCAGCTGCTCCTGGTAATCGCGCAGCGCCTGCTCGGCCTCTTCGATCGTGATGTCGCCGCGCCCGATCAGCGCCTCGGTGTAGAGCTTGCGCGTGGAACGCTTGGCGTCGATCACGTCGTACATCAGCGGCTGGGTGAAGGCCGGGTTGTCGGTCTCGTTGTGGCCGCGGCGCCGGTAGCAGACGAGGTCGATGACGACGTCCTTGTTGAACTGCTGGCGGTACTCGAAGGCCAGCTGCGCCACGCGCACGACCGCCTCGGGGTCGTCGCCGTTGACGTGGAAGATCGGCGCCTGCACCATGCGCGCCACATCGGTGGCGTAGACGCTGGAGCGGCTGTCGGCGGGCGAAGTGGTGAACCCGACCTGGTTGTTGACGATGACGTGCACGGTGCCGCCGGTGCGGTAGCCGCGCAGCTGCGACAGGTTCAGGGTCTCGGCCACCACGCCCTGCCCGGCGAAGGCGGCGTCGCCGTGCACCAGCAGCGGCAGCACGGTGAACCCGTGGGGGCCCTTGTCCAGCTTGTCCTGCTTGGCGCGGACGATGCCCTCGGCGACCGGGTTCACGGTCTCCAGGTGGCTCGGGTTGGCCGCCAGCGAGATCGCGATCTTGTCGCCCTCAGGCGTCTCGAAGGTGCCCTCGGTGCCCAGGTGGTACTTGACATCACCGGAGCCGTGGGCGCTGCGCGGGTCGAGATTGCCCTCGAACTCGCCGAAGATCTGGCCGTAGGACTTGCCGCAGATGTTGGCCAGCACGTTGAGCCGGCCGCGGTGGGCCATGCCGATGACGACCTCGTCCAGCTCGGCCTTGGCCGCGCGCGAGATCACCCCGTCCATCAGCGGGATCAGCGACTCGCCGCCCTCCAGCGAGAACCGCTTCTGGCCGACGTACTTGGTCTGCAGGAAGGTCTCGAAGGCCTCGGCGTTGTTCAGCCGGCGCAGGATGTGCAACTGCTCGTCGCGGCTGACCTTCTCGTGCTCGCGCTCGACGTGCGCCTGGATCCACTCGCGTTCCTCGGGATCCTGGATGTGCATGTACTCGATGCCGACCGTGCGGCAGTAGGTGTCGCGCAGCACACCCAGCACGTCGCGCAGCTTCATGACCTGCTTGCCGCCGAACCCGCCGGTGGGGAACTCGCGCTCCAGGTCCCACAGCGTCAGCCCGTGCTGCAGGATGTCCAGGTCGGGGTGGCGGCGCTGGTGGTACTCCAGCGGGTCGGTGTCGGCCATCAGGTGGCCGCGGACCCGGTAGGCGTGGATCAGCTCCTGCACTCGGCTGGTCTTGTCGAGCTGGTTCTCGCCGGCCGAGATGTCCTGGGTCCAGCGCACCGGCTCATAGGGCAGCCGCAGCGAGCGGAAGATCTCGTCGTAGAAGCCGTCCTCGCCCAGCAGCAGCTGGTGGATGCGGCGCAGGAACTCGCCGGACTGGGCGCCCTGGATGATGCGGTGGTCGTAGGTCGACGTCAGCGTCATGACCTTGCTGACCGCCAGGTTGTTCAGCGTCTCGGGCGCCGCCCCCTGGAACTCCGCGGGGTACTCCATGGCCCCCACGCCCAGGATGGTGCCCTGGCCGGGCATGAGGCGGGGCACCGAGTGCACGGTGCCGATGCCGCCGGGGTTGGTGAGGCTGATCGTGGTGCCCTGGAAGTCGGGCACGCCCAGCTTGTTGTTGCGGGCCTTGCGGATCAGGTCCTCGTAGGCGTTCCAGAACTCCTTGAAGTCCATGGTCTCGGCGGCCTTGATGCTGGGCACCACCAGCTGCCGCGTGCCGTCGGACTTCTGCAGGTCGATGGCGAGCCCGAAGTTGACGTGCTCGGGCTTGACCACGCCGGGCTTGCCGTCGACCTCGGTGTAGGAGTGGTTCATCTCCGGCATGGACTCCAGGGCCTTCACCATGGCGTAGCCGATGATGTGGGTGAAGGACACCTTGCCGCCGCGTCCGCGCCGCAGGTGGTTGTTGATCACGATGCGGTTGTCGAACAGCAGCTTGACCGGAACCGCCCGCACGCTCGTGGCCGTGGGCAGCGTCAGGCTGGACTCCATGTTGGCGGCCGTGCGCGCGGCTCCGCCGCGCAGCCGCTCCTCGTTGACCTTGAGTGACTCGTCGACGGGCTTCTCGCCCTCGGCGTCCGGCTTGGACTCGGCCTTGCTCTTCCCGTTGCCACCGGGGGCGGACGCGGCGCGCTCGGGCTCGGCGGACGTGCCGCTCTTCGTGGTTTCCGCGGCTTCGGCGGCGGGCTTGGAGCCCGTGGCCGCGGCACCCTTGCCCGCGCCGTTGGCCTGGGGGACGCCGGACTTGTAGTCGGCGAAGAAGTTCCACCATGCCTTGTCAACCGAGTTCGGGTCGTTGAGGTACTTCTGGTAGAGCTCCTCGACCAGCCACTCGTTCGGGCCGAAATCTGTCAGGGGTTGAGACGCCTCAGACGACACGGCGGAGATCGCCCTCTTCCGCAGCTCGCTTGTGAATGAATGTTTGGCGAGATGGCCGCTCCTCGGGGCGGGCTCGAAGCGAGGCGGCCCGGGGGCCGCCAGGGCGCACGCCCGGTCAGCAATCTCGGGTAACAGGCTACTTGGCCAGGCACGCCGATGGGGACCCGAGTCCGGTAACGGACTGGGAGATTGCTAACAAGTATTCACAACGCCGTGGGATCCGCTTGACCCGACCTGGGGTTTCGCGCTCTTGCCGCGCCGCGTAAGCGCCGGGGCGACGGCGGGGGAGCGGCGGGTGTGCGCAGCGAACGGGCCGAGCGGACTGCGGACCGGGGTGGTGGTCCGCGCGCTGCTCACCATGCCCGCCGGCGGGCGGCCCCAATCCCGGCGCGCCCGTGGAATTGCCCGGAACCGGAATCCAGGGCCCGGCGTCTCACGTAGTGTGCGCGGTCCGGACAGGACGGCTGGTTCCGAACCCGGCGAAACACGGGGGTTTCGCCGGGCGAGGGAGCAGGTCCGGGCCGCGCACGGTACTGTGCGCCCGGCCGTGCCGCGGGGTCCGGCCCTGTTTAAGAAGTCGGTCACCACAGGAGGTTGCGGCAATGGGGCTGGGTTGCGCGAATCCCACCCGTCACCCGCCACCGCCCCTAACGGAGGCGCTGCGCGCCACGAGCCCATCGTGCCCGTCACCCGCCACCGCCCCTAACGGAGGCGCTTCGCGCCACGTACTTGTTCTGGGCCGGCTTGCCGCCGAGCGCACGGCGCACTTTTGCGCCGGAGGTCCGCCACCGGTGGCGCGGCTCCATCTGGGAAGAACCGCGTGCGCTCGGCGGCAAGCTGTGACCGCGCTTCGCGAGGCGCACCCATTGCCGCAGCCCCGGTGGCGGCCGCCCCGGGTGGTGCCCGGTGGGTTCCTGGAAAGCCGCGCCCCGCCGTTCTTCAGCACGGCCTAACCAGGCGAGGAGGGAAGGCGGTGCCTCAAAGCGCCCCTCTTTCCCGTGGGAAGCACACCTGCCCGGCGGGTAGGAATCGGTGGGCGGCCGCGATGGGACCAGCGCCGCCGACCGGACCGACGAGCCCGCGGAGCGAGGCCCTGAGCGGGTGTGCGGGGCGCGGCGCCGTCTGGACTGACGAGCGACCGAGCCAGGAGGGAAGACGGCGCGTCGAAGCGCCCCGTGCACCCGCGGGAAGAGTGGAGGAGACATGGCCGAGTTGCGGTTCGACGGGCGCGTCGCGATCGTCACCGGTGCCGGGCACGGCCTGGGCCGGGCCCACGCCCTCGAACTCGCGGCACGCGGCGCCAAGGTCGTCGTCAGTGAGCACGTCCAGGGCACCGGCCAGGACGGCGCCGACCCGCTGAACGCCGCCGAGGAGGTGGCCGAGCGCATCCGCGAGGCGGGCGGCGTCGCGGCCGTCAGCGTCGACGACATCTCCGCCGAGGAGGGCGCCCGCTCCCTGGTCGAGGCGGCGGTCGAGGCCTACGGGCGTGTCGACGTCGTGGTCAACAGCGCGGGGATACTGCGCGACAGGGCGTTCCGCAACATCGGCACCGCCGAGTGGGACGCCGTGGTCGGCGTGCACCTGCGCGGCACCTTCCTGGTCACCCGCGCCGCCTTCGGCTACATGCGCGGCAACGGCTACGGCCGCATCGTCAACACGGCGTCGCCGCCCGGGCTGTTCGGCAACTTCGGGCAGAGCAACTTCGCGGCGGCCAAAATGGGCGTCCTCGGCCTCACCCGGACCCTGGCCATCGAGGGAGCCAAGTACGACATCACCGCCAACGCCGTGGCCCCGCTGGTGCGCACTCCCGAGACCGAGCGGATGTTTCCCGGCGACTCGGAGGTGCTGGTGCCGCCCGAGCGGGTCAGCCAGGCCGTGGTGTGGCTGGCCCACGAGGACTGCGAGACCACCGGCGAGGTCTATTCCGTCGTCGGCGGGCGCGTGGCGCGGATCTTCCTCGCCGAGGGGCCCGGCGCGGAGCTGGGCGGGGGCTCGGCCGAGGACCTCCGCGACATCTGGCCCGACGTCAACGCCGAACAGCCCTACGTGATCCCGCGCGACTTCGCCGAGCAGGCGCGCACCCACCGGCGCCGCACCGGCCGCGGCTGACCCGCCCTCGCGGCCAAGCGGCGCCCGGCCCGGCGAAACAGCGGCGGGCGGGCGGCTGCGGCCGCCGATCGCCGCGTCAACGCAGGCGGCGGCCCCGTATCAGCGCGCTCCCGGCCGTTTCGCCCCCCAGCCACCCTCGGCGCTCCTACGATGACCGAACGAAGCCGGGGAGGGTGACGAATGAGGGAGTTCGGCGAACTGGAGGCCGCCATCATGGACGCGCTGTGGCGGTCCGACCGACCGCTGGCGGTCCGCGAGGTCCGCGAGTCCATGGACTACGACCGCGACGTCGCCTACACGACCGTGATGACGGTCGCCAACATCCTTTTCCACAAGGGCCTGCTGGAGCGGAAGAAGGCCGGTCGGGCGTGGCTGTACTGGCCGCGGGAGTCGCGTGAGGAGCACACCGCGCGGGTGATGAGCGAGGTCTTCAGCGCCTGCGGCGACCCGGGGACCACCATGCTGCGCTTCGTCGAGAGCTTCAGCGACGAGGACATGGCACGAATGTGCGACGTGCTGAGCGAGGTCCGCGCCCAGCGCGCGCAGGTGTCGTAGGCCGCATCGCCCGCGCACCGCGCCCCCGGGGCTCGGGCGCGCGGCGGCCGGGCGTTTATGCTGCCCGGTGTGGATGAGCCCCTTGTCACGCGCATGCGCCCCTTCGGCGAGACCATCTTCGCCGAGATGAGCCGCCTGGCCACCGAGACCGGATCCGTCAACCTCGGGCAGGGATTCCCCGACACCGACGGCCCCGCTTCGCTGCTGGAGGCCGCCGCGCAACACATCCGCGACGGCGTCAACCAGTACCCGCCCGGCCCCGGGCGCCCGGAGCTGCGCCGGGCCGTGGCCGAGGACCGCAAGCGCCGCTACGGGATCGAACTCGACCCCGACAGCGAGGTCTACATCACCGTCGGCGCCACGGCCGGCATCGCATCGGGCGTGCTGGGCCTGGTCGAACCCGGCGACGAGGTCGTCGTCTTCGAGCCCATGTACGACTCCTACGCCGCGGTGATCGCGCTGGCCGGCGGCGTGCGCCGCCCCGTCACCCTGCGGCCCGACCCCGCGGCCGGCGGGCGCTTCACGTTCGACCCCGACGAGCTGCGCGCGGCCGTGGGCCCGCGCACCCGGATGATCGTCGTCAACAGCCCGCACAACCCCACCGGCACCGTGTTGACCCGCGGCGAGCTGGCCGAGATCGCGCGGGTATGCCGCGACAACGACCTGATCGCCCTCACCGACGAGGTCTACGAGCACCTGGTGTTCGACGATGCCGAGCACCACCCGCTGTCGGCGCTGCCCGGCATGGCCGAGCGCACCCTGGCCGTGTCCTCGGTCGGCAAGACGTTCTCGGTCACCGCGTGGAAGACCGGCTGGGTGATGGGCCCCGAACCGCTGGTGCGCGCGGCCCGCACCGTCAACCAGTTCCTCACCTTCACCGCCAACGGCGCCCTCCAGCTGGCCGTGGCCGACGCGCTGCGCGACGAGGGCGCCTGGGTGCGGCGCCAGCGCGAGGCGCTGCAGGGCAAGCGCGACCGGCTCTGCGCCGGGTTGCGCGCCGCCGGGCTGGAGGTGCTGCGGCCCCAGGGGACCTACTTCGTCATCACCGACATCCGCCCGCTGGGCTATGCCGACGGCATCGAGCTGGCGCGGTCGCTGCCGCACACGGCCGGGGTCGCCGCCGTGCCCGCGCAGGTCCTCTACGACAACACCGACGAGGGGCGCCACCTGGTGCGGTTCGCGTTCTGCAAGCGCGACGAGGTGCTCGACACGGCCGTGGAGCGCCTGGTCGCCGCGTTCGGCCGCTGAGCCGGCCCGGCACGCGACCCGCGCCCGCAGCACACCTCCGCCCGAATCCGCCCGACACCCACGACCCGGGGACGCACGTGACCACGACCATGCCCGCCGACCTGCTCCGTGCCGCCGAGGCCGCGAAGGGGTTCATGCCCACCGACGAGGGTCTGGCCCTGCACGATGCCGCACTGGCCCATGCGCGCCTGGGCCCGGTGCTGGAGATCGGCACCTACTGCGGAAAGTCGACCGTGTTCCTCGGCGCCGCGGCGCGCCGGGCGGGCGGCACGGTGGTCACCGTCGACCATCACCACGGCTCCGAGGAGCACCAGCCGGGGTGGGAGTACCACGACCCCGGCCTGGTCGACCCCGCCACCGGGAGGATCGACACGCTGGCCGAGTTCCGGCGCACCATGGCGGCGGCCGGGCTGGAGGACCACGTCGTCGCCGTGGTGGGGCGCTCGGCCGACGTCGCCCGGCTGTGGTCGGCGCCGCTGGGCATGCTGTTCATCGACGGCGGCCACACCGAAGAGGCGGCACGGGCCGACTACGAGTGCTGGACGCCGCACCTGGCGCCGGGCGGGGCGCTGGCCATCCACGACGTCTTCCCCGACCCCGCCGACGGCGGCCGCCCGCCCTACGAGATCTACCGCCGGGCCCTGGACAGCGGCGCCTTCACCGAGACGGGCGTGCAGGGGTCGCTGCGCCTGCTCAAGCGCACCGGCTGACGGCGGGGCGCGCCGCCCGATCCGCCGCCGCGGGCGGTCCCCGGCGCGGCCGCCCGAGGGGCCGCGGCGGCCCGGGCAACACCGGCGGAAGCGCTGATGCGTGTATCTACGAACGTGCCCGAGGACATAGGCTCTGGCACAGTGAGACGGCAGTTCAACCGACGTGCGGGCAAGGGGTGCAGGAACACGTGACCACCAACGGTGCGGCGCGACGGGTCGACCAATTCACGCTGGACAACGGACTACGCCTGGTGACCGCGCCTGCCTCGACTCCGCAGGTCGCCGCCGTGAACCTGTGGTACGGAGTCGGCTCCCGCTTCGAGGTGCCCGGGCGCACCGGCTTCGCCCACCTCTTCGAGCACCTGATGTTCCAGGGCAGCGGCAACGTGGCCAAGGGCGAGCACTTCGACGCCGTCGAGCGCCTGGGCGGCGAGATCAACGCCTCCACCTCCACCGACCGCACCAACTACTACGAGACCGTGCCCGAGCACGCTCTGGACCTGGTGCTGTGGCTGGAGGCCGACCGGCTGGCCACCCTGCGCGAGGGGATGAGCCAGGAGGTGCTGGACAACCAGCGCGACGTCGTCAAGAACGAGCGCCGCCAGCGCTACGACAACCAGCCCTACGGGACCGCTCTGGAGCGCATCCTGCGCCTGGCCTACCCCGAGGGCCACCCCTACCACCACGCCACCATCGGCTCCATGGCCGATCTGGACGCCGCCGACCTGGACTACGTGCTCGACTTCCACCGGCGCCACTACGGCCCCGACAACGCCGTGCTCACGGTGGTCAGCAACCTGGACCCGCAGGATGTGCGCGACCGGGTGGAGCGCTACTTCGGCGCCATCCCGGCGCGCCCGCGGACGGCCGAGGCCCCCGACGCCGGCCTCACCGGCCTGCTCGGCGGCCCCGTCGCCGACCGCGTCGTCGAGACCGTCCCGGCGCCCGGCGTGTTCCTCGGCTACCGGGTCGCCCCCTACGGCGAGGGCGACTTCGACGTCATGCACCTGGCCTCGGCCGTCCTCGGGCAGGGCCAGGGCAGCCGCCTCTACCGCCGCCTGGTGCTGGAGCGCGGCCTGGCCGCCGACGACGGCGGGGCCGCCGCCGACCTGCTGCCGTTCCGCTACACGCCCAGCCTGATGCTGGTCAACATGATCGCCCGCGAGGGCGTTAGCGGCGACACGCTGGAAGAGGCCATGATCGAGGAGATCGGCACGCTGGCCGAGGGCGTCTCGGACGAGGAGCTGGAACGCGCCCGCGCCATCCTGGAGCGCGACCACCTGCAGACCCTGTCCCACCCCGCCGGCCTGGCCGACAGCATTGGCTCCTGCACCCAGCTGTTCGGCGACCCCGAGCTCGCGTTCACCTGGCCGCAGCGCTGGAGCTCGGTCACCACCGAGGACGTCGTGGACCTGGCCAAGCGCCTGCTGGTGGCAGAGAACCGGCTGTCGGTGCGCTTCGACCCGGAGTCCGCGGGCGAGCCCGCCGCTGCCCCCGCGGGCGGCTCCGCCGGCTGACCGGCCGCGGGACCCGCGGCGCGGAGCGCGGGCAGCCCGCCTTCGGCCGCCCGCGGCCCGCTCCGCCCGGTGCCTTCGTCCGCCACACAAGAGAGTCGTCACTCCCATGCTGCAGACCCGACCGGATCTCGGTGCCCCCGAGCCCTACACCTTCCCCAAGCCGCGGCGGCTGGCCGTGGGCGGCGGCACCGTCGTCGCCATCGACGTCCCCGGCCAGACCTTCGCCGCGGTCCGCCTCGTCCACCAGGCCGGCGGCGCCTCAGAGCCGCCGGAGAACATGGGCGTCGCCGCGCTCGCCAACGAGGCGCTGGAGGACGGCGTCCACGGCAACAGCTCGCTGGCCCCCGCGCTGGAGCGGCACGGCGCCGAGTGGGTGTCGCGCGTCACCTGGGACAGTTTCGTGACCGGCGTCGACGCGCCCGTCACCCGCCTGCGGGACGCCACCGCGCTGCTGGCCGAGGCCGTACGCGCCCCGGCGCTGCGCGACGAGGACGTGCTGCGCCGCCGCGACCAGATCCTGGAGCGGTTCTGGCTGGACGCCTCGGTGCCCTCCACCCTGGCCACGCGCGCCATCGGCGGACAGCTGTTCACCGGCCGCTACGCCACTCCGCTCGGCGGCGCGCCCGAGCGCCTCAAGGGCGTCACTCCGCAGGACGTGCGGGACTTCCACACCTCCTCCATCGCGGCGGTGGCGGGCACGCTGGTGATCGTGGGCGACCTGGCCGGCGTGGACCTCGAAGAGCTGGGCGCGACGGTGTTCGGCGGCGCCCGTGCCGCGCAGGCGCCCGCATCGACACCGCCCGGTCCCGCCCCGGGCGACCTGCCGCGCGTGCTGATCCTGGACCGCCCCGACTCGGTCCAGTCGGCCCTGCTGATGGCCCAGCGCGCGCCGGCGCGCACGCAGGTCGACCTGCCCCGGGCCGACGGCGTCAGCGACGTGCTGGGCGGCATGTTCACCTCGCGCCTGAACATGGAGCTGCGCGAGCGCCTGGGCTACACCTACGGTGTGGGCTGCCGGTTCGACCTGCGCCGCGACAGCGGGGTCTTCCTGATCAGCACCCAGGTCGACACCGAGACCACGGCGCACTCGCTGACCGCCTCGCTGGCCGAGATCGACCGGCTGCAGCGCGAGGGGGTGACCGACGGGGAGCTCTCGGCGGTGCGCGAGTCCAACACGGTGGGGCTGCCGGTGACCTACTCCACGCCGCGCAGCCTGGCCGGTGCGCTGGTCGAGATGGTCGTCCACGACCTGCCCGAGGACCACATCGACCGGCTGCGGGCCGGCTTCGAGCGGCTCACCGCCGCGGACCTGGCCGAGGCCGCCGGCGAGTACCTGCGCCCGCGCGAGATGGTCACCGTCATCGCCGGCGACGCCAAGCGCCTGGAAGGCCCGCTGAGCGAGGCCGGCGCGGGGCCGGTCACGGTGCGCGACCCCGAGACGCTGTGGAGCTGAGCCGCAATCGGCCCGTCCTTCCCGGGGGACCCGTGTGTACCGTCGGTGACGATAGGTAAAGACCGGTAGGAAAGGTGCATGGAGTCCCTTGGGAAGGACATAACAAAACCGAACCTAAACGACGGTGATCCGGCAACCACCTGCTTGGACGTCGGCAATGCCTGGTATAAACGAGGATCCGTGCACGTTCAGCATGGGGACCGCCGTGCCGTTCGATGCGACTGTAAGAGCCCGCAGGAGGCCACCGTGGCCGTGATGAGACTCGCTGACTGACCGTGTCCTCCATCGAGAACCCTGAAGCGGAGCGGCCCGACGCCCACCGGCCCGAGCGTGCTGACCAGCCCTCGGTTCCTGCGGCCGTGGACGACGGCAGGTCGCGCCGCGTGCTCAAGGGGCGCTACGAACTCCTCGACGAGATCGCCCGCGGGGGCGTGGGCACCGTCTGGCGCGCGACCGACCTGGTGCTGGCCCGCCAGGTCGCGGTCAAGGAGCTGCGGCTGCCCGACGACCTCAGCGCCGCCGAGCGCGAGAGCCTGCTGCAGCGGACCACGCGCGAGGCTCGCGTGGCGGCCCGGCTGGCCCACCCCGGCGTGGTCACGGTGCTCGACGTGGTCGACGAGGACGAGCGGCCGTGGATCGTCATGGAGTACATCGACGCCCGCACCCTCGCCGACATCGTGGATGTCGCCGGGCCGCTGCCCTACCAGCGCGTGGCCGAAATCGGTCTGCAGCTGATCGACGCGCTCAAGGTCGCCCACGACGACGGCATCGTGCACCGCGACGTCAAGCCCGACAACGTGATGATCAGCGAGGGCGGCCGGGTCGTGCTGACCGACTTCGGGCTGGCCGCCTGGACCGGCGAATCCGCGCTGACCAGCTCCGGGCGCATCATCGGCTCGCCCTCCTACATCCCGCCCGAGCGGGCCAAGGCCGGGCCGGTGGGGCCCGAGTCCGACCTGTGGTCGCTGGGCGCCACGCTCTACGCCGCCGTCGAGGGCCACCCGCCCTACGACCGCAAGGGCTACATCCGCATCCTCAAGGGCGTCGACCTGGAGGACCCGCCCGTGGCCCAGAACGCCGGCCCGCTCGCCCCGGTGCTGGCCGGGCTGCTGCACGTCCAGCCGGGCGACCGCCTCACCGCTGACAACGCGACCAAGATGCTGCGCATCGCCGCGCTCGCGCCGTGGGCACCCGAGACCGGCCCCGAGTCCGCGGCCAAGGCGACGGCGAGCGGCGCGCAGCCGACCGTGCCGCGCCCGGCCCGCGAGGACGGCCACGGGGCCGCCGGCACCGGCCGCGGCGATCGGAGCGGCGGCGCGCACCCGGCGGGCGGCGACGGCGAAGGGGCCGAGGAAGCCGACGAGGAGGGCGAACCGGCCGAGCCCGGTGGCGATGCGGCAAGCGGCGACGACTCCGGCTCCGAGACCGAGCGCGACTGGTTCCGGCCGAGCGCCCAGCCGCTGCGCAGCTCCCTGCAGGAGTCGGTGTCCGAACTGCAGGAGCAGGTCTCCGACTCGGTGAGCCACCTGCACGAGCGGCTCCAGCGCCACCGCCCGGAGGCGGTCGGCCACCTGCTGACCTCCATCCGCGACTCCACCGACACCCTCGGGCTGACCAGCTCGGGCAAGCACCGCGAGGGCAGCTCGCTGCCGGTCGTGCTGGGGGTGGCCGCAGGAGTGCTGCTGCTGCTCGGCGTGGTGCTGTGGGCGCTGCTCTTCCGCACCTGAGCCCGGCCGCGGCCCTGCCCGGCCGACCCGGCACGCCGCCGGAGCCGTCCTCGGCGGCGCTCCGGGCGCCGGCAGCGGCCAAGACGACACCGCGGCGACTCGCGCCGCACCGCAGGACGCCCCGCTGAACCGGTGCGGTTACACTCCAGCGGGCACGGTCAGCGGAGCGGTATGAGCGTCACGACAGACATCCCCGCCCGCCTCGACCGCCTCCCATGGCAGCGCTGGCACTGGCTGATCCTTCTCGGCCTGGGCAGCGTGTGGATCCTCGACGGTCTCGAGGTGACCATCGTCGGCGCCATCGGCTCGCGCATCACCGAGCCGGGCAGCGGGCTGAACATCACCGAGGGCCAGGTGGGCCTGGCCGCCTCGATCTACATCGTGGGCGCCTGCCTGGGCGCCCTCTACTTCGGCCACCTCACCGAGAAGTACGGGCGGCGCAAGATCTTCCTGGTGACGCTCGGGGTCTACCTGGTCGCGACCGTGCTGACGGCCTTCTCCGGCACGGCGCTGTGGTTCTACGCCTGCCGCTTCTTCACCGGGTTCGGCATCGGCGGCGAGTACGCGGCCATCAACTCCGCGATCGACGAGATGGTGCCCGCCCGGCTGCGCGGGCGCATCGCGCTGATGGTCAACGGGTCCTACTGGCTGGGTGCGGCAGCGGGCGCGGCGATGGCCTACCCGCTGCTCCAGCCCGACATCGTCTCGGAGTTCCTCGGCTGGCGGCTGCTCTTCGCCGTCGGCGGCGTGCTCGGCCTGATCATCATCGTCGTGCGGCGCATCGTGCCGGAGAGCCCGCGCTGGCTGATCATCCACGGCCGCGACCAGGAGGCCGAGAAGATCGTGCGCGGAATCGAGGAGGAGGTGGAGCGCGAAGCCGGCCGCGACGACCTGCCCGAGCCGCAGGACACGCTGGAGCTGGAGCAGCGCACCAGGACCACCTTCCGCGAGATCGCGCGGACGATCGCGGCCACCTATCCGCGGCGCACCGTCGTGGGCCTGGCCCTGTTCGGGGGGCAGGCGTTCCTGTACAACGCCGTCTTCTTCACCCAGGCCCTGGTGCTGACGACCTTCTTCGGCGTCTCCTCGGGGGTCGCGCCGCTGTACATCATCCCGCTGGCGCTGGGCAACTTCCTGGGGCCGGTGCTGCTGGGGCACCTGTTCGACCGGCTCGGCCGCAAACCGATGATCGCCGGCACCTACATCGGCTCGGGTCTGCTGCTGGTGGGCACCGGTCTGCTGCTCCAGGCCGGGGTGCTCAGCGCGCTGACGGTGACGCTGTGCTGGTGCGTGGTGTTCTTCTTCGCCTCCGCCGGGGCCAGCTCGGCCTACCTGACCGTCAGCGAGGTCTTCCCGATGGAGATCCGGCCCCAGGCCATCGCCCTGTTCTACTCCGTGGGCACCGCCCTGGGCGGCATCGTCGGGCCCGCGCTGTTCGGCCGACTGGTGGGAAGCGGCGAGGTCTCCCAGGTGGCCTTGGGCTACTTCCTGGGTGCGGGGCTGATGATCGGGGCCGGCGTCGTGCACTGGATCATCGGCCTGGAGGTGGCCCGGCAGTCCCTGGAGAACATCGCCTCGCCGCTGAGCAAGAAGGCCATCACCTCGTCCTAGTCCGGACGGGAAGGCCGGCGGGGCGCGGAGGCCCCCCGCCCGCCACCCGACCCGGCCGAGCAACGGAAGGCGCACCGCCACCGAGGGGCCAACGGTGGGAGTCCCAAATTTGGGAGTTCCATTTTTGGGACTCCCAAATCTGGTACCTTCCACGATCACCGGCCGACTGTCGTGGTCATCGACGAGCTTCCCTACCTGATCGAGCAGGTCGCGGCCTTCGAGGGAATCCTGCAGAAGGCGTGGCACCGCGAACTCAGCCGCAAACCGCGCAAGCCGCGGGCCGGATGCCGGAGTCGTCCCTCACACGCGCGCTCGAACTGCTGCGCGAAAAGGGCGTGATCAAGGCCGGGATCGGCGGCCTGCCGCGGGGTGCGGCGGTGCCGGTGTGGTGGGGCCGGCGGGATTCGAACCCGCACTGTACAGGTCCTAAACCTGCTGCCTCCTGCCGTTGGGCTACGGCCCCGTAAGCGGCGACTGCGCGGGTGCGGCGCCCGGTGGGCGGCGGTCGGAGTCGTCCGTCTGAGTGAGGGTGGCACCGGCGGGGCGCAAGCGCAAGTGGCGACCCGGCCGCCCCGCGCACCGGCGGGCGGCACGCGGGGGGAGGGGCGCGGCGGTCGCGCGTCCTCAGGCCAGGCCCAGCTCGCGCTTGATGCGGTCGACGTGGCCGGTGGCCTTCACGTTGTAGAAGGCCTTGGCCACGGTGCCGTCGGGGTCGATGACGAAGGTCGAGCGGATCACGCCCTGCACCACCCGGCCGTAGTTCTTCTTCTCGCCGAACGCGCCGTAGGCCTGCAGAACCTCCTTCTCGGGGTCGCTGAGCAGGGGGAAGGTCAGCCCCTCCTTGGCGCGGAACTCGGCGAGCTTCTCGGGGGAGTCGGGCGAGACCCCCAGCACCGTGGCGCCGGCGTCCTCGAACTCGCGCAGGTTGTCGCGGAAGTCGCAGGCCTCGGTGGTGCAGCCGGGCGTCATGGCGGCCGGGTAGAAGTACAGCACCACCCGCTTGCCGCCGGAGGCGAGCACCTCGCCGAGGCTGACGGCCGAGCCGTCGTCGGCGGTGAGGGTGAACTCGGGCGCGGGATCGCCGGCGCGCAGCCGGGCGGCCGACTCGCTGGACTCGCTCACGGGTCTCCTTGCCTGGTGGGAAATCCTGGTGGGAAGCCGCCGCAGGGCCGGCAGGCCGCTGCGCAGCACCTCCAGCCTATGAGCTCGCGGCGCGGACCGGCGCCGCGGTGCACACGGTCCCCGGGACCCCGACGGGGCCGAGGCACCCGGACCATCCCCTATGGTGGTCGGCACCTGCGCAATCGGTGACTTCCCCCGAGGACTGCCTCCGCTGCGTAGACTCGTGCGGCACACGCCGGGCCACCGCTAGCGCTCGGCCGGCGTCCGCTGGGTAGGAGCACATCCGCTTCGCGTGTGGGAGTTCGAACCGACGATGACTGGATTCACGCTGGAGGAGGTCAGGGAGCGTACGCTGCGGGCGCGCGACTCCTGGTGGACGGTTTGGCTGGTCGACCCCATCGCGGTCCGGGCGGTGCGCGCCATCGCCAACCGCACCGCGATCACGCCCAACCAGCTCACCGTCACCGCCCTGTTCCTCGGCCTGGGCGCGGCGGCGGCGTTCTCCGTGGGGCAGTGGCAGTTCCTCCTCCTGGGCGCGGTGCTGTACTACCTGTGCTTCCTGGTCGACTGCATGGACGGCAAGCTCGCCCGCCTCGCCGACCGCGAGAGCCTGTTCGGCTCGTGGATGGACTACGTCTTCGACCGCTTCCGGGTGCTGGTGTGCGCCATCGCGCTGATGGGCGGGCAGTACGTGGTGACCGGTTGGGTCGGCTTCATCTGGCTGGCGCTGGCCGTGGTCTTCGTCGACATGCTGCGCTATCTCAACGCGCTGCAGGTCTACAAGGTGCGCCGGGAGATGCGCTCCCGCCTGGCCGCCGCGCTGGAGCGCGCACGGGCGACCCTGTCGATGCTGGAGCCCGAGGAGGACTCGGTCGAGCCGGCCGCCGGCGCCGGCGGCACCGAGGCCGGGCCGGGCGCGCGGCCGATGAGCGACCAGGGCGAGCAGGCGGTGCTGCGGCACGGGATCTCGGTGCTGGAGCACATCCTGCAGACCCAGACCGAAAAGGAGAGCCGCTACGACCGCGACGCCGGCAAGCACCCCGACATGCGGCTGCCGCGGGTCGACCTGCACCAGGAGTTCCGCACCCGGTTCCCCTGGTACCAGCGGTTCTGGGACTTCCTGCGGGAGCGGCGCATCCGCACCCACCTGGTGAGCGGTATCGAGTTCCAGGTGGCGGTGTTCGTCGCGGCCCCCGTGATCGCGGTGTCCTCGCCGGCCGGAATGGCCGGATTCGTCGTCTCCGCCGGTGTTTTGCTGCTCGCCTTCGAGGCGGCCCTGGTCTATAAACTGTGGTTGTCCACGCGGGACTTCTTCCGCGTAGTGGACGGTATCGAAGGCGCCTTGGGCTTCCCGCCCTCCCAAGGCGATCCGGGCGGCGCCCAGCGGGAACCCGCCGCCGGCCCGTCCCAGGCGACGCTGCGATAGCGGAAGGAAGCGCGATATGGAGGAACGCGACCCTGCGGCCGTGCCGAGGGATCCCGCGAGCGTGCAGGCCGAGATCGAGCGGACGCAGCGGCGCGTGGCGATGGCCCTCGACGGGATCGTCGAGCGCACCAAGCCGGCCAACGTGGCCCGCCGCGGCTGGGGCCGCGTCCGCGAGCGGGGTTCGCACCTGGCCGAGGAGGCCCGCGCGCTCGTGGCCGGCGGCAAGGCCGTGCGGCTGGACAGCCACGTGGTCGAGCCCCCCGAAGGCAGCGTCCGGCTGCGCGGGGACGACGAGGTCGTCTCCACCTACCGGTCGGGCGGCCGCGTCGCGCCCGAGCTGCTGCTCCTGGGCGCCGGAGTGGGCGTGGTCGTGGCGGTGGGCGTGGTCGCGATGGCACGCCGGCGCCGCCGCGGATAGGCCGCCCCGCCGGCGCCGATCCTGTACCCGCCGTCATCGTGTGCGATTGCGAGCACACGTGGCCGCGGGTACAGGATCTTTTTTCGCGACGGGGCCTCAGAGGAACGCCTTGCCCTCTCCCCGGTAGGTCGGCACCGCGGTGACGCCGCCGGCTTCTGCTTCCTCGACGAGGTGGAGCACGCCGAACCGCTCGCACAGCTCGCCCGCCTTGGCGTGGCGCATCCACACCAGATCGCCGACGGCCAGCCGGTCGGCGGCCGCGCCCAGGAGCGGGGTCTGCACCTCTCCGGCGCCCTCGGTCGGGCTGAACGACAGCCCCTCCGGCAGGTAGGGCTGAGGCAGCCGTCCGGCGTCGGGCGGGCCGGAGGCGAGGTAGCCGCCGCCCAGCACGGTGGCCGCGCCCGGCCCGGGCCGGCGCACCACGGGCAGCGCGAACAGCGCCGCCGGCCGCCCGGAGAATCCGGTGTAGTGGTCGAACAGGCGCGGCTGGTAGAACCCCGAACCCGCGGCGACCTCGGTCACGGCGCGTTCGCGCCGGGTCGTGTGCACGCTGCCGGTGCCGCCGCCGTTGACGAAGCGTACGTCGGCGACGGCGCGCACGGCCCGCACGATGGCGGCGCGGCGGCGCGCCAGCTCCAGCCGCGAGCGGTCCTGCACCCAGCGCAGGGTGCGCCCGTAGAGCGGGCGGTCGGGCGGGGCGTCGCCCACGCCCGCGATCTGCGCCTCATAGGCCATGATGCCGTCGAGCCGCAGCCCGGGGCGGGCCGTGATGGCGCGGGCGAGCGCCGCGGCCTGGGCGGGTGTGCGCACGGGGGAGCGGTAGGCGCCGATCCGCAGCCGGGGCCCGAGCGGCTGCCAGCTGGTGTCGACGTCGATGCAGACCTTGATCGGATGCCGGGGATCGGCCGCGGCGGCGATCAGGTCCAGGTGGGCGGTGCTGTCCACCATCAGCGTGATCCGCTCCCGCCCGCGGGGATCGGCGGCCAACTCGCCGAGGGCGCGCGTGTCGGCGGTGGGGTAGGCGACCAGGATGTCGTCGCTGACCGGCCCGGCGGGATCGCCGGCGAGCCAGAGCGCCTCGGGCAGGGTGAAGGCCATGACGCCGGCGAACCCGGGCAGCGACAGCGCCTCCCGCAGCAGGTGCCGGCAGCGGAGGGACTTGCTGACGACGCGGACGGGCGTGCCCGCGGCCCGGCGCGCGATGTCCGCGGCATTGGCGCGGAACGCGGCCATGTCGACGATCGCGAAGGGGGCGCTCAGCTCGCGCGTCGCCGATTCGTAGTGCTCGCGAAGGCTCGTCATGGGCGGAGCATGCCACAGGAAGGTGAAGAACATTCATGTCCGGTCGGACGAAAGGCCGTCCGGTTCCGGCCGCTCCGGCCGGGGCCGCCCGCCGGAACAGGTTCTTCCCGCGGCTCCGGGCGTGCGGCCGAGGCGCGCCCGCCTGCCGCGCGGCGCCGCTACTCTGGAAGCCCCGGCTCGACAGCCGCGCCCCAACCCCGGGAGACCCTGAGCCCATGAGCGCCGGTTCCAGCGAACGCGAGTACGTCCTGACCCTGTCCTGCCCCGACGCCCGGGGCATCGTGGCGGGCGTGGCCAACCTCCTGGCCGGCCACGGGTGCAACATCACCGAGAGCCAGCAGTACGGCGACTCCTACTCCGGACGCTTCTTCCTGCGCACCCAGTTCACCGCCCCCGCAGCCGAACCGGGCGCGGGCGGCGAGGACGCCCTGCGCGGATCCTTCGCCACGCTGGCCGCCGGATTCGACATGGAGTGGGACCTGCGGCCGCGCGACGTGCGGCCGCGGATCCTGGTGATGGTCTCCAAATTCGGGCACTGCCTCAACGATCTGCTCTACCGGCAGCGCAGCGGCCTGCTGGAGGCCGACATCGCCGCGGTGGTCTCCAACCACCCCGACCTGGAGTTCCTCGCGCGCTCCTACGGGCTGGACTTCCACCACCTGCCGGTCAGCGCCGAGACCAAGGCCGAGCAGGAGGCCCGGCTGCTGGAGCTCGTCGACGCCTACGACGTCGACCTGGTGGTGCTGGCGCGCTACATGCAGATCCTCTCCGAAGGGCTGTGCGCGAAGATGTCCGGGCGGATCATCAACATCCACCACTCGTTCCTGCCCAGCTTCAAGGGGGCGCGGCCCTACCACCAGGCGCACGCGCGCGGCGTGAAGCTGATCGGCGCCACCGCCCACTACGTCACCGCCGACCTCGACGAAGGGCCGATCATCGAGCAGGAGGTCTCGCGGGTCGACCACACCCACAGCCCCGACCAGCTCGCCGCGATCGGGCGCGACCTGGAGTCGCTCGCGCTGGCGCGCGCCGTCAACTGGCACGCCCAGCGCCGGGTGCTGCTGAACGGCGAGCGCACCGTCGTCTTCCGCTGATCCCGGTACATCCCTTTCCGCGGGTGTGGGGGCGCTTCGACGCGCCCCGCACACCCGCTCAATGCCTCGCTCCCTCGTTCGTCGGTCCGGACTGTGTCGCGCCCCTCCGTCCGTCCTCGCCTCGCTGGGGGCCGGTTGCTCCCTCGTCGACCCCCTCACCTCGGATTTCTCTGCGCGTCGTCACGTTTCGTCCATTGTTGACGACTGTGTGTAGCGCTACAGTGAAAGTCGTTCAGTCGTCGCGGGGGACGGCTCCGCCCGCATTCGCATGTGCGCCGGCGGCGCACCGCATCCAGGCCGGCGATGGCCGGCGAGCGCGCCGGTGCGCCGGAGGAGGAGCCGATGGCGGAGTGCGGCGGCCGGAACGGGCGCGCAACGCGGCCGGTCGATCCGAGCAGGGGGAATGCACAGTGTCGGAAACCACCTCAGAGCCCAAGGTGCCGGGCGCCCGAGATGCGGGCAGAGCGGAGTCCGCACGCGGCACCCGCGACCTGGTCACCAGCAGCGGTCGCACCTCCATCGCCGATAACGTCGTCGCCAAGATCGCGGGCATGGCCGCACGCGAGGTCGGCGGCGTATACCGCATGGGCAGCGGAAGCGCTCGTGCCCTGGGCGCCGTCCGCGACCGCGTCACCGGCGGGTCGAGCACGAGCGGCGCCGCGCGCGGTGTCACCGTCGAGGTCGGTGAGCGCCAGGCGGCCGTCGACATCGACCTGGTCGTCGAGTACGGCGTGGCCATTCCGGATCTGGCGGGCGCGGTGCGGCGCAACGTGATCACCGGCGTGGAGCGCATGACGGGCCTGGAGGTCACCGAGGTCAACATCACCATCGACGACATCCACCTGCCCGACGACGAAAGCGATCAGGACGAGGACTCCGAACCGCGGGTGCGCTAGGCGATGCCCGACCACGAGCCGAACACGCCGCCCGGCCCCGGCGGCGCCGCAGCGCAGGCCGGTGCGCGCCCGAGCCCGACCGCGCAGGCCCGCGAGATCGCCGCGCGGGTGCGGGCGGTGCCGGGCGTCGTCGGGCTCTCGGCCGGGTCTTTCGGCGCCACGGCCACGCCCGTTCCGGGCGGGCGCATCGCCGGGGTCGCGGTGCGCGGCGGCGAGGTCGAGGTCGGCGTGGTCGTACTGCTGGACCGGCCGATCCCCGATACCGCCGCCGACATCCGCGAGGCCGCACTCGCGGCCGCCGGCGCGTCCGGCGACCGCAGTGTGCACGTCCGCATCGAAGACGTGGCGGGCGACGACGGCGAGGGCACCCCGTCGGGGGAGGACGGCGATGGCGCACCGTAGCGGCGCGACCGTCGACCGGCGCGCCTCGGGCTCCGGGGCCGGCGAGGACCCTCCGGCCGCGGTGGCGATCCCGGAGCCGTCGCCGAATGCATCCGGCTGCGGCGCGGCGCCTGCGACCCCGCCCGGGCGGCGCCGCCGCCCGGGTCCACCGCACACCGCACCCGGCCGCACGACCGCAGCATCGGCCGGATTCGGCGCCGCGTGCGCGGCCGCGTACGGAGGCGGAGGACGCGGTGACGGCTGAACAGGAAAGGAAGGCACATGTGGCCCGTCGTGGGATTGGCCTTCGGGGTGGTGCTGGGACTCGCCGGCGCCTTCGGCGGCTTCGGGGCGTTCGCCCTGGTGTTCGTCCTGGGCGCGATCGGCTTCCTCGCCGGGAGGGCGTTCGAGGGGGAGATCGACCTCGCCGAGCTCTTCACGCGCCGCGAGTGAGCCGACCGGCCGCAGCCGAGGCAGGGGAGGTGCGGCGATGAGCGCGCCGACCGCTGCTCCGGCGCGCATCCCGCCGCAGCGCGGCGAACCCGAGCCCGCCGAGAGCCGGGGCCGGACCGTCGTCGGCGAGGACGTCGTCGCCCGGATCGCGACCCGGGCGGCCGCGGAGGTCTCCGGCGTCGTCCGTCCCACCGGGAGGACGGGGCTGGGCCGCGGACGGGTGCGGGCGCGCGCCCGGGTCACCGGCAACGGCGACACCGCGACTCTGCGGTTGCGCATCGCCGTCGCCTACCCGCGATCGGTGCGCGAGGTGTCGCGCCGCGTCCGCGAGCACACCGCGCGGCGCGTGGCGGACATGACGGGGATGGCCGTGCGCCGAGTCGACATCGAGATAGCCGAACTGGTACGGGGCAGCCGCGCGGAATGACCCCGGGCGGCCGGGACGCACAAGCACGCCGACGGCAAGGGAGGAGGACTGTATGACAACCGTGGAGGACGCACTCAGCGGGCCGGACCGGTCCGCGGCCCGGCGCGCGAGCCGCGTGGCCGTGCACACCTTCCGTCCGCGGCGCTCCTGGCCCGCGCTGATCGTCGGCGCGCTGGTCCTGGGGATCGCCGCCCTGGCCGCGGTCGAGGTCGCCGCGGCGCTGGCGGGCGCGCCGATGAGCCCCGCTGTCACCTCCGCCGCCGGCGCGTACACGGCCGAGGCGCGCTGGAGCGACCCCGTCGTCCGCATCGCCTCGGCGGTGGCGGCCGGGATCGGCCTGGTGCTCATCGCGCTGGCGCTGGTGCCCGGCCGCGGCCGGTTCACAGCGCTGCGCACCGGAGATCCCGAACTGGTCGTGGGGCTGTCGCGGTCGGGACTGAAGCGGACCCTCGCCGCCGCGGCGCACGACGTCGGGGGAGTGCGCGGCGCCCACGTCTCGGTGGGGCGGCGCCGGATCCGCGTGCGCGTCCGCACCGACCTGCGCGAGGCGCCGGAACTGCGCGGCGAGGTCGCGGCCGCGGTTCGGCAGCGGCTGACCGAGCTGGAGCCCGTCTACGGGTTCACGGTGACCACCCGCGTTCGGTATACGAAGGCGTGAGAGGACGCATGACTCCGGCTATCACGGCGCGCAGGACGGCGCGCGGCAACAGGTGGGGACTCGCCCTGGTCGGCGGGGTGCTGGTGGCGGCCGGAGCCGTCGCACTGGCCGTCGGCGCCGGCCTGCTCGGGCCCGAGCCCGCGGCGACCGAGCTGGGCGCCTGGCCCTCCGGCACCGAGGTCGTCCGGATCTGGCTGGGCTACGCGGTCGTCGCCGCCGCCGTGCTGGTCGGGCTGCCCGCGCTGCGCTGGATGCTCGTCCAGGGCCGCACCGACAGCGTGCGGCGGGTGGTCGTCGATCCCGACGGCAGCGGCCTGACCGAGATGCCCTCCGGCGCGGCGCGCGGCGCCTTCGAGGGCGCGGTCGGGGAGTATGCCGGGGTGCGCCGGGCGCGGGCGCGGCTGACCGACTCCGTGCACACCCCCCACGTCCGGCTGGACCTCACCGTCGACGAGGACGCCGACGTGCCCGCGCTGTGGCGGCGGGTGCACGCCGAGGCGCTGGAGGACCTGCGCACCGCGCTGGAGCTGGAGCGCCTGCCGGCGGTGATCCGCCTGTCGATGTCGGCGCCGCCGAAGAACCCCCGGCGCAATCCCGCCTGAGCCCGCGCCCCCGGCAGGGAGCCGGCCGCCGGAGCGCACACCTGCCGCCGCCGTCCCCGCGGGAGGCGGTCAGGACATCAGGGCCTCCAGCACGGCGTCGGTGTCGGAGAGGTCGTCGAGCACCACCTCCGCGCCCGCCGCGCGCAGATCGGCCGCCGAAGCCCAGCCGGTGGCCACGGCGACGATGCGGGCGCCTCCGTGCAGCGCGGCCAGCACGTCGTTGGGGGTGTCGCCGACCAGCACCGTGGTGTCGGCGGTGAATTCGGTGCCGGTGGCGCGGCGCACCCGCTCGCGGGCGACGCGTACGAGCTCGGGGCGGTCCATGTGGTCGTCGCCGTAGCCGCCGAGCGAGCAGTCGACGAACCCGTCCAGGCCCAGGGCGGCGAGTTTGCGCTCGGCGTTGCGCCGGGAGTTGCCGGTCAGCAGCGACGAGACGACGCCGGGCTCGTCCGCGCAGCGCCGCAGGATCTCGGGCGCCCCCGGCAGCACGCGGCCGCGCCGGGCGACCTCCGCGCCGCGTTCGGCGAACATCTCCTCGTGGATGGCCAGGAATCGGGGATAGCACTGCTCGGTGGGCACCAGGCCGTTGGCCAGCTGAGTCTCGTGGAAGCACTGCCAGTCGGTGCGTCCAGGGCCGTGGGTGCGGGTGTGCGCCTCCAGCCCGCTGAACCGCGCGAACGCGGCCGCGAAGATCTCCGCGCCGAGACTGTCGAGATCGACCAGCGTCTTGTCGACGTCCCACAGCACCAGCCGCTTGCCCATGCGCGTCCTCCTCGTTCGTCCGCCTGCGCGCCGCCCGCGGGCGGTCCGTCCCGGCCGGGCGCCGGTGCGGCCCCCGGGCCACGCTAGCCGACGCGGTTCGGCGCCCCCCGCGCTCGCGGGCCCACTGGACAGCGTAGGCGACCCTGAGGATAGGCTTACCTATCAGCGCCGTCCTTGCCGCTGCGATCGGCGGCGGCGCTTCTCGCCGCGAAGGGGGTCTGATGCCGGACAGTCATCCGCTCGCCGGGGTCGTCGACTGGGTCAACGAACGCGACCTCTACTTCAAGACCGACCTGCTGTCCGCGCGCGACCCCGAACCCCGCGAGCCGGAGTGGCTGCGGCTGGACCGCGTCCCCGCGCGCGTCCCCGAACTGCTGGAGCGGATGACCGAGGGATCCTGCCAGGGCCACCGCATCGCCGCCTCCGCCTTCCTGGCCGCCGACCTGGGCCGCCACGTGCTGACGCTGGCCGCCATGTCGGCCTACCTCACCGGCCGGGCGCCGCGCCTGGACGCCGGCCTGCTGTGGGTGCGGCGCACCGAGTCCGGCCGACTGGACCGGCTCGCGCTGCGCCAGGCCGAGACCGCGGTGCTGGCCGGCGACCCCATGGCCGAGCGCGCCGACGTGGTGGAACTGGACTCCGACCGCGAGCTGGACCGGTGGTTCGTCGGCGCCGCCGCGGCGGCGCTGCAGCCCGCAGTCGAGGCGGTGCGCGCCACCACCCGCTTCGGGCTGCGCCCGCAGTGGAGCATGGCCGCCGACGCTTTGCACTCGGCGCTGCTGATGGCCTCGCACGAGGTCGGCGCCGACCAGGAGGCCGCCTGGCGGCGGGCCCGCCAGATGGTGGAGTGCCTCAACCTCGACCGCCCGCGGGTGGCGCCGCGCCAGCGCCCGTTCCCCCTCGCGCTGGCGGGTCGCCCGGCGCATCGGCCCGAGCGGATGTTCATGGTCGCCGGCGGCTGCTGCTTCTATTTCCGCTTCTCCGGCCAGAAGTGCGCCACCTGCCCGCTGACCGGCGACGAGGAGCGCGAGCGCCTGCTCCGCGGCCACTACGAGGCCCCGGCGGGCAGCGTCGGCGGCTAGGTCGCGCTGAAGAACGGCGGGCGCCGCTTTCGAGTAACCCACCGGGTGGTGCCACCTGAGGCGGCCGCCATCGGGGTTGCGGCAACGGGTGCGCCTCGCACAGCGCTTCGCGCCATCCAGCCCATCGCCGCAGCCGCTGCGGTGTCCGGCTTCTTGATCAGGGCGTAGCCAGGCGCAGCACCCCGCAGGACGCGCGGACCCCGCCGGGCGCGGGCCCGGCGGGGTCGCGGTGTCACGCGGCGCGTACTCCGATCAGCTGAAGTTCACGTCGCTGCAGAAGTAGTAGTTCTGGTCCATGTGCGAGGCCTTCCAGATCGTGAAGACCACGTGGCGGCCGTCGTAGCCCGACGTGCTGACCGGGATGCTGATGTTCTGGGTCGGCGCGTAGCTACCGGTCGTCTTGACCAGGTTCAGGTCGTCCCAGCCCAGCCGCTGGGTGGTGGGGTCGTAGCTGTCCTTGCTGACGTAGATGCGGAAGTAGTCGGCGCCGTGCGAAGCCTGGTCGTAGAACTGGAGAGTGAAGTTGTCGCTGATGTTGGTCATCTTCCACTCGCCAGGCGTGTCCATGGAGGAGTAGCGCCCGTTCTGGGTGTTGCCGCCGCTGCACAGCGTGCCGCTGGGCACGTGGGCCTGGTGGTCGCCGTAGACGTTGTTCTTGTACAGGCCGTTCCAGTTCCACATGGCGTTGGGGTTGTCCTGCCACGCCTGCCAGCACATGGGGTCCTGCTGCTGCATGTCCGGGTTCATGTGGTCATCGCCCCAGCGCTCGTAGCAGCCGTAGTTGCGGGTGGCCGGGTCGAGGATCGAACCGTGGGCCGCGGCGCTGTTGGCCAGCGGCAGCATGCACGCCAGGGCTCCGGCGAGAGCGGCGAGGATGGTGAGGACACGCCGCGGAGCGGCGAGAGGGGATGCTTGCATTGCGCGATCTCCGTAGTTCCGGTAGGGGGACGTCCGGGTGTTCGGGAGCGCTCCCATGTAACAGTCAAGCTACCCGGTGGAACCAGAGTGAAACACAGTGTTTCCGAATCTGTCGAGACATTGCCGGAAAGTTGCGGCGGTTCCGGACACGGGGCGGCAGTCGCGCCCGGAACCGCCGCCGAACGAGGCGTCCCCGGTCAGCGCACCGTCACGAACGCGTCGGGATCGCGCGGCGGCCGGTCCTTCGGGGGCTCAGCGGCGTGCCCGACGGCCACCGCGCCCATCGGCTGCCAGTCCGCGGGCAGCTCCAGCACCGAGCGCACGACATCGGGGCAGAACATCGTCGAGGAGACCCACGCCGAACCCAGGCCCTCCATGGCCAGCCCCACCAGCAGGTTCTGCACGCCGGCCCCCATGGCGACCAGGAACATCGACCGCTCCGCCGAGGCCCGCCGCTCGTCGGGGTAGGGGTGGGCGCCGTCGGCGACCAGGCAGGGCACCACCAGGTAGGGAGCGCGGCGCAGCACGTCGCCGCGGCGGGTGCGGCGCATGATCTGCTGCTCGCTGAAGCCGTCGCGCACCAGGTCGGCTACCCAGGCGGCGAGCATGTCGTCCAGCAGCCGGGTGCGCACCGCCTCCGACTCCACCAGCACGAACCGCCACGGCGTCGTGTGGTGCGGCGCAGGCGCCGTGGCCGCGGCGGCCACCGCCCGGCGCACCGCCTCGGGATCGACGGGGTCGCCGGTGAACTCGCGGATCGTGCGGCGCGCCGGAACCACGTCGCGCGAACCGTAGCGGAACAGGTCCTCGTCGGCAGGCCGGACCAGCTCGGCCGCGCCGGGGCCGTCCGCGTCGGCGACCAGGTGTCCCAGCCCGCGCACCACCGCCACGGGTACCCCATCGGCCTTGCCCTTGACCAGCTCGCCCGCACCGGCGATCTCGTCGGCGACCGCGATCAGGGTCGACTCCAGCACGTTGCCGTAGGAGTCGGTGCCGCCGCGCAGGTCCCGCAGCGCGCCGATACCCGCGGCGCCGATGGCGACGTCGGTCTGGCCCACCCGCCACGGGCGCCCGAAGGTGTCGCTGACCAGCACCGCGGTGCGCACCCCGAGCCGCTCGCGCAGCCCCGCCCGCAGCGCGCGCGCCGAGGCGTCGGGGTCCTCGGGCAGCAGCAGCACGCGCCCCGGCTCGACGTTGGAGGCGTCCACTCCGGCGGCCGCCATCACCAGGCCCCCGCGGGTCTGCACGATCCGGGTGGCGCCGCGCCGCGCCACCACCCGCTCGGTCTCGGCGTCGATGGCGGACTCGCGGTCCGTCTCGGCGATGCGCCCCTCGGCCTTGCTGACGATCTTGGAGGTCACCACCAGCACGTCGCCGTCGCGCAGGTCGGGCGCCGCGGCGGCGACCAGCCCGGCGAGGTCATCACCGGGGCGGACCTGCGGCAGGCCCTTCACCGCAAGGACCGCAAGCCCCTCTACCGGCGCATCCGTCATCGCGTCCGCCCCTTCAACTCCATCGCGAGATCCAGCGCCGCCCGGGCGATCGCGGCGGTCGACTCGGGATCGCTCATGTACAGCGGCATCGAACGGACCTCCACCCCCTCGACGGCGGCGCCCTCGTCGGCCTTGTCGACCAGCCACCCGTCCAGCAGACGGGGACCGTAGTGCTCGGCGACGGCCTGCGCACCGGTCTCGACCCCGATCGCCTTCAGGCAGGCGTCGGCCATGCCGCGCACCGGAGCGTCGCCGATGATCGGTGACACCCCTACCACGGTGGACCGCTCCAGGGCCTCGCGGATGCCGGGCACGCCCAGCACCGACCCGATGCTCACGACCGGGTTGGACGGGGGCAGCAGCACCACATCGGCCTCGGCGATCGCCTCCAGCACGCCGGGCGCCGGGCTCGACCGGTCCGCGCCCACGCCGATGATCTCGCGGGCCGGCAGCGCGGCGCGGTGCCGGATCCACCACTCCTGGAAGTGGATGGCGCGGCGGCCGCCGTCGCCGTCGTCGACGACCACGTGGGTCTCCACCCTGTCGTCGGTCATGGGCAGCAGGCGCACCCCCGGACGCCAGCGGTCGCACAGCGCTTCGGTGACCGCGGAGAGGGGGTAGCCCGCGGCCATCATCTGCGCTCGGACGATGTGGGTGGCCGCGTCGCGGTCGCCCAGCCCGAACCAGGTGGGCTGCATGCCGTAGGCGGCGAGCTCCTCTTTGAGGGTGAAGGACTCGTCGGCGCGCCCCCAGCCCTGCTCCTCGTTGATTCCACCGCCGAGCGTGTACATCACAGTGTCCAGATCCGGACAAATACGCAGTCCGAAAAGTGTGATGTCATCGCCCGTGTTGCCGATGACCGTGATGGCGGGCTCTTCGCCTGCGGGATCGGCTCCCGCTTCCAGTACTGCCTTCAAACCGCGCAGGAACCGCGCGCCCCCGATACCGCCGGCCGGTACGACTATCCGCATGAGCTCAAGTCTGGCAGGCTGTGGTGGTGTATGTGCCATCCTCTCCGCCCCCGCGGGGAGCACGAAGCACTCCGGCGCCCAGCGCCTCCTCCCAGAGTGGCCGCACGCCCGGAACGATCTCCGCGCGACCGGGATACGGACATGCGGGGACCTGCGACGGGCCGGTACGGCACGATCGGCGTGGCCGCCGCCGCCGACACGGCGGCGTCTTTCACCCGGGATCCCCCTCGGTCGTCCGGCGACCTCCTGATCGCCGCCGGGCGGCATAGGGGAGACCGCGGCTCCTGCCCGACCGCGGCAAGCCGGCCCGGCGCGCGGTGCCACTCCGATGCGGTGGTGGGCGACGGGCACAGTGAATGCGTGTCGCGCAGCGGCTCCGTTAGGGGCGGTGGTGGGCGACGGGCACAGTGAATGCGTGTCGCGCAGCGGCTCCGTTAGGGGCGGTGGTGGGCGACGGGCAGGGAATCCGTTGATATGGAAAGCTGCAACCGGCGCGACGGACGCGACGGTGAAGCACCGGAGGGGAACCTCTCTTGAACAACGAAGCACTCAACCGCCTGCGGGTGCCCGCTGCCTGGGCCCTGCTCGGTGCTGTGGCTGCACACATGCTCGGCGGTTTGATCTACATCTTCGGCCACGGGGTCACCTACGACTCCTCGATCGCGGCGAACTTCACCAGCGTGGGGTCCGACCACTTCTACGGGCCGGTGCTGATCGGACTGCTGGTGGCGGCCGTCGCCCTGGTGGCCACCGCTCCGTCGAAGACGTCGGTGAACTTCCCCGTGGTGCTCGTCGCGCTCATCCTGACCGGGTTGGCCGCCCTGATGGGCGTCATCGGCGTGATCATGGGCTTCATCGACGCCAACGAGACGAATGAGCTCGCCGACGGGTTCACCGCCTTCCTGCGGATCGGCGGCCAGTTGGCGGTGGCCGTCTTCGCCGGGCTGTTCATGCTCAGAGTGTTCGGCGACCACGCGCTCGTGCCGCGCTCGGCGCCCCAGCAGCAGATGCCGATGGGCGGTCAGCCCGGATTCCCGCCGCCCACCGGCGCCCAGCAGTCGTTCGCGCCCCAGACCGGCGGCCAGCAGCCGTTCGCCCAGCAGGGCTACCCGACCGGCGGGCAGCCCTCCTACCAGCAGCCCCAGCAGCAGGACTGGACCGGCCAGCCGGCCTACGGCGCGGCCACGGCTCAGCCGGGCGCCTACGACCCCGGCCAGCAGCAGCCCTACGGGGGCGGGCAGGGCTACACGCAGGCCCCGGCGGCCCAGCCGGCCTACGGCGCCGACGTACCGGCGGGGCAGGGCTACACGCAGGACCCGACGGTCCAGCCGGCCTACGGCGCCGACCCCGCCCAGCAGCAGCCCTACGGCACCGACCCGCTGGCCGGCCACGGCTACGGCGCGCAGGACCCCATGGCCCAGCCCGCCTACGGCACGGGCAGCGGCGGCCAGGCGTCCTACACCCAGAGCTGGGGCGCTCAGCCGGGCGAGGCCTACCCGCAGGCCGGTTCCGGCCAGGACGTCTATCAGACCGGGGCCCACAGCGGGGGCCAGGCGTCCTACGGCCAGGACTGGCAGCAGCAGGGGTACGGGCACGGCTACCAGTCCGGCTACGACGCCTACGGTACGGGCAGCGGCGCGCAGAGTACGTATGGAACCGGCACCGGCGGGCAGCAGCCCTACGGCGCGGGCACGGGCGGTCAGCCGGCCTACGGCACCGGGACCGGCGGCCAGCAGGCCTACGGTGCAGGCACCGGCGGCCAGTCGGCGTACGGCTCGCCCTACGACCCCGCCCAGTACGCACCCCAGCCCGGCAGTGAGGGGGAGAAGGCCGCACAGGACGCGATCCAATACGGGTGGTATCAGCAGCCGGCCGAGCAGCCCGATGCTGCGGCCGAGCCGCGGCGCGACACGCCGCTGGAGCCGTTCTTCTCGGACGACTCCGCACCCACCGACCAGACCCAGGCGATCGACCCCGTCTACGACCCGCCCTACGGCCAGCAGCCCGGTGAGGGCACCGACAACCCGCAGAGCTGGTACCGCGACGACCGGCGCTGAGCCGGCGCCCCTCGCCAGGATTGCCGCACGCCGCACAATTGCGTGGTAATCCGCTGAAGCAGACGTAGACGGGTAGACGCCCGGCGGTCGTTTGTTACATGATATTCAGGGGATTACCACGTAGCGCGCTTGACGTATCCCGAGTCGCACGCGTGTAATTTCCAGGTGTGATTCCACCCTCCCGGGGGTCGAATGGGAGGGTACATCTAGGGGGGCAATAGGAGGTGCGCATGAGCGAGGTCATCCCGCTGGCGCACGGCGCAGATGAAGATCTGGGCTGGCAGGAGCGCGCCCTGTGCGCGCAGACCGACCCCGAGGCGTTCTTCCCCGAGAAGGGCGGCTCGACGCGGGAGGCGAAGAAGGTCTGCCTGTCATGCGAGGTGCGGGCGGAGTGTCTGGAATATGCGCTGGAGCACGATGAGCGCTTCGGCATCTGGGGGGGACTCTCCGAACGCGAGCGGCGGCGGCTCAAGAAAGCAGCCGGCCAGGATTTCGATTTCCTCGCCGACATGCTGTGACCGCTCCCGGCACCGCTGAACGCGTGCCCTGGGTTTCCGCCCGGGGCGCGCGTTTTTTATACGCGCTTTACGCTTGTCCTGCTAACCGCGGCAATACGGGCGAGGTCCGCCCGGAGACACGGAGCGCTGCTCCGCCGAACCCGAGCAAGAAGCCGATAGCCCGTTCCCGCGGGTGATGCGGTTTCCGAGCGAGAACCGCCCGGACCGGGGGACTCGTCCGCTCCGGCGCTCCCGCCGCGCCGCCGTCGCCGCGCCGCCATCCCGGCCCCGCAGGGCCGAGTGGCCCCGGCCGTCGCCGGTAAGTACATTGAAGTCGTGGTGACGGCCACGAGGGAGCGGAACGCGGGCCCTGCCGCCTGACCCCGCCCGCCGGTCGCTCGGCGCCGCCCTGCCGGTGGGCGCAAGGCCGCCGGCGCCCCGGGAGACCGCCCGAGCGGTGCCGGTTCTCCGGTTGCGCGAAGCACCTGAACAACCCGTCGACCTGCCGTCTGTCCGTCCCCAGACGCCCTCGGCACGGGGGCATGATCGCTCCCGCATGTGCCATAGGGTGTTCTGCCGTCAGCGCCCGAGCCCCGACCGGGCGCGCCGTCCCGACCTCGAACCCCGAGAGCGAACACCAGCCGTGCTACCCCTGGATCCGGCTCGCCACATCGTCACAGCCGTCATCGTCACCCACGACGGCGCGCGCTGGCTGCCGGAGACGCTGGAGGCCGTCCGCGAGCAGTCCCGGCCGGTCCAGCGCGTCATCGGCGTCGACACCGGCAGCCGCGACCGCAGCGGCCGCATCCTCGCCGACTTCATCGCTCCCGACGCCATCGCCACGCTGGACCGCTCCACCGGCTTCGGCGACGCCGTGCGCGCCGCGCTGGACATGCCGCGCGCCCGCGCCGCCTTTCCCGGAGCCGCCCCCGACGCCACCGAGTGGATCTGGCTGATCCACGACGACTGCACCCCCGAGCCCGACGCCCTCCAGCACCTACTGCTGGCCGCCAACGACGACCCCCGCGCCGCCGTGCTCGGCCCCAAGCTGCGCGACTGGTTCGACCGCCGCCTGCTCGTGGAGGCCGGCGTCACCATCGACGGCGCCGGGCGCCGCGAGACCGGCCTGGAGCAGCGCGAGTTCGACCACGGCCAGCACGACGGCACACGGCCGGTGCTGGCGGTCTCCAGCGCCGGCATGCTGGTCCGCCGCGACGTGTGGGACCAGCTCGACGGCTTCGACCGCGGGCTGCCCGTCTTCCGCGACGACATCGACTTCTGCTGGCGCGCCGGGGGCGCCGGCCACCGCGTCCTCGTCGTGACCGACGCCGTGGCCTACCACGCCGAGGCCGCCGCCCGCCGCCGCCGGCGCATCAGCGCCGCGAGCGACCACCCGCGCCGCCTGGACCGCCGCAACGCCGTGTTCGTGCTGCTGGCCAACCTGCCCATGGGCGGCATGCTCGCGGCGTTCGTGCGCAACACCTTCGCCTCGCTGCTGCGGGTGCTGATGTACATCGTCGCCAAGCAGCCGGCCAACGCCTTCGACGAGGCCGTGGCCATCGCCGCGGTCTACCTCATGCCCGGACGGCTGATCCGCGCCCGCCTGCGGCGCCGCCGCAACCGCCGGCGCACCTACAGCGCCATCCGGCCGTTCCTGGCGCGCGGCGTGGCGCTGCGGCAGTTCACCGACGCCGTCGCCAACCTGGTGGCGGGCACCCCCGGCCTGGACACCCCCGGCCGCCACCAGGCCGTCACCGCGCCCCCGCCCGACGACGAGGACCCGCTCGCCGACGACCACAGCCTGCTGCGCCGCGCCCTGACCAGTCCCGGAGTGCTGCTCGTCAGCGCACTGACCGTCATCACGCTGGTCGCCGAGCGCTCGCTGCTGTTCGGCGCCGAACTGGCCGGCGGCGCGCTCCCGCCCGTCCAAGGCGGAGCCGCGGACCTGTGGCAGCTCTACCTCACCGGCCACCCCGAGGTCGGAGCGGGCGCGGGCGCTCCCGCCCCGCCCTACGTCGGTCTGCTGGCGCTGCTGTCGACCCTGATGCTGGGCAAGCCGTGGCTGGCGGTGACGGTCATCCTGCTGGGCTGCGTCCCGCTGGCCGGCTTCACCGCCTACCTGCTGGCGCGGCGCGTGCTCAACTTCCGCCCCGCCCAGGTGTGGATGGCCGGCTCCTACGCTCTGCTGCCCATGGCCACCGGTGCGGTGGCCCAGGGGCGGCTGGGTACCGCGCTGGTCCACGCGCTCCTTCCCGTGCTGGGCATCCTGCTCACCCGGCTGCTCACCCTGCCGCCGCGCCAATCGCGCCGCACCGCCTGGGCCCTGGCCCTGTTCATCGCCGCCGGCACCGCTTTCGTTCCGCTGCTGTGGCTGCTGGCACTGGTCACCGGCGTGCTGGTGGCGGTCGCCTACGGCCACCTGGGCCGCCGCCTCTACACCAGCGTCTCCATCGCGCTGGGCGTGCCGCTGGTGCTGCTGCTGCCCTGGTCGCTGGAGCTCTTCCTGCACCCCTCCCTGTGGCTGCTGGAGGCCGGGCTGCACCGGCCCGAGCTCTCGGCGCCCCCGCCCAGCGCCGAGCAGCTGTTGATGCTCTCGCCCGGCGGCCCCGGCAGCCCGCCGGTCTGGATCACGGCCGGGTTCCTGGCCGCCGCCCTGTTCGCGCTGCTGCTCCTGCGCCACCGCATGCTCGTGGCCGTGGGCTGGAGCGTCGCCCTCTTCGGCATCCTGGTCGCCATCGTCGTCAGCCGCATACCCGTCGAGCCCTGGTACGGCGGCCCCGCCGCACCGGCCTGGCCCGGCGTCGCCCTGGCGTTCGCGGCGACCGCCATGCTGCTGTCGGGGGCCACCACCGCCCAGTCCTTCGGCCTGATGTGGGACCTGGGCGGGCCGCGCCGCGCGTTCGTCGCCGGTGCGGCGGTCCTCGCCCTGACCACGCCCGTCTGCGCGGCCGGGGTGTGGATGTGGCAGGGCGCGCAGGGGCCGCTGACCGGCCACGGCGGCCCGGCCATCCCCGGCATGCTCAGCACCATCAGTAACGACGACCGCCAGGCCCGCGCACTCGTCGTCTCGCCGCAGCCCGAGGGCCCCGTGCGCTATGCGGTGCTGCGCGGCCGTGAACCCCGCATCGGCGAGGGGCAGCTCCCCACCTCCGCGCCCACGCGCGAGGCCCTGGACGAGGTGGTCGCCGGGCTGGTCTCCGGACAGGGCGGCGACCAGGCCCGGGACCTGGCCGACCTGGGCATCGGCTACGTGCTCATGCCCCGCCCGCCCGCCTCCGACGGCACCGCAGCCACCCCCGTCGACACCCTCGACGGGGTGCCCGGCGTATCCCGCGTGCTGCTGACCGACAGGTTCGGGCTGTGGCGGCTGGACGAGCCCACCGGGCGGCTGCGCGTCACCGGCGACGGCGGAGCCACAGTGCTCCGGCGCCACGGCGACGCCGCCCCGGCCGCCTACCGGCTGTCGCCCGGATCCGCCGGGCGGACGCTGGTCCTGGCCGAACCCGCCGGAACGGGATGGAGCGCCACGCTCGACGGCCGGAGGTTGGCCGCCGGCGCCACCGCGACCGGTCTCACCGCCTTCGAGCTGCCCGCCGGCGGCGGGCAGCTGCGCCTGGAGAAGGCCGAACCGCTGCGCGGCACCTGGCTGGCCGTCCAGGGCGGTCTGCTGGTGCTCGTGGTCGTCTTCGCGCTGCCCGGTGCCCGCACCGAGGAGGACCTGCGCGAGGAGGAGGCCCAGCCCACTCCCCGGCCGCGCCGTCCGGCGCTGTCGGGCCTGCGCGGCCCCACCGGTGCCCGCGGGGCCACCCGCGGCCACCGCGGCCGCGGCGCGCGCCGCATCGGCGGCCGCGGATCCCGGGCGGCGCGGGGAACCCGCGGCGCCGACAGCGGAGGGAGCGACCGGTGAGGCTGATCGTCGAGAACCGCTTCGCGCTGCTGGGGCTGGTGCTGATCGCGCTGACGGCGCTGTTCGGCGTCGCCTTCGCCACCCGCGGCGTCGGCGCTGGACCCGGCGGTGCGGAGTCCCCGGACACGGCGCCCATCCAGTCGGCGCTGCGGATGTGCCCGCCGCCGCAGGGCGACGACCGCGCATCCCAGGCCGCGGCGTTCGCGACCGGTCCCGGCGGCGGCAGCGGCGGCGAGCTGTCGGCCGCCGAGAACTCCGGCGAGGCCGCGGCCGTGGGCGAACCCGCTGAGGCCGGGACGCCCTGGAGCGCCGACACCGGCGGAGCCGAGCGGCACACCGCGGTCACCGCCCGCGGCGCCGCCGCGGCCGGCCTGGAGGTCGCCCAGACCACCATCGGCGAGGACGGCGCCTACGCCGCCGCCGTACGCTGCCCCGAGCCCGCGATCAGCACCTGGTTCGCCGCCCCCGGCGGCACCGACCTGGAGGAGCTGCGGCTGCTGCTGGCCAACCCCGACGAGGAGGCGGCGACCGCGAACGTCGACGTCTACGTCGAGGGAGGCCCCGTCTACTCCGAGGAGACCCGGGGCGTCTCCGTGGCGGGCCACGACCACGCCGAGGTGGACCTGACGGAGCTGATCCAGGGCAGCCGCGCCGCCGTGGTGCACGTGCGCACCAACTCCGGCCGGGTCGCCGCCTCCCTGTTCGCCGACCGCGGCGGCAGCGGCCAGGACTGGGTGCCGCCCGCGGTCGCGCCAGCCGGAACCCAGGTCGTTCCCGCCCTCCCGCCCGGCGGGGGAGACCGGCGGCTCCTCATCGCCGCCCCCGGCGACACCCCGGTCACGGCCGACGTGCGCCTCTACACCGACGAGGGGCGTGTCGAGCACGAGAGCTTCGCCGATGTGAGCGTGCCCCCGGCGGCGAGCACGTCGCTCGGGCTGGACCCGCTGGGCCAGAGCCCCGGAACAGTGGTGGTGGAGGCCGACGGCCCGGTCGTGGTCGGCGTGGCCAGTGCGCGCTCCGGCGGCGACGACACCGCCTATGCGGCCGCCGCGCCGCCCCTGCAGGGGCCGCTGCACGCCACGGCCGTGGTGCCGGCCGGCCCCGAGGGCACCGCCTCGCAGCTGCTCTTCGCCGCGCTGGGGCGGCCCGCGACGGCGGTCGTGACGCCGCTGGGCGAGGACGGCCAGGCCGGCGAACCCGTCCGGGCGGACATCGCGGCCGACCGCACCACCGCGGTCGACGCCCCCGCCCCCGAGGACGCGCAGGCGTACACCGTCCGGATCCGGGGCGGGGAGCCTGTCTACGCCGGGAGGGTGCTGACCCACGAGAGCGGCGGCGACAGCGCCCTCTCCGTCCAGCCGCTGCTGCCCGCCCCCACCGAGGTCGCCCTTCCGGCGGTCGAGGACTCCCTCACCGCGATCGTGCCGTAGGCGCACCGCGGTCCGGCCGGCCGGCGGCCGCGTGGGCCCCCGGCGCGCGGGGACGGGGACCGTCCGGCGCCCGCCGGCGCAGAGGCCGCGGCGACGGGTCGGCGATGCGCGAAGGCCGCGGGCGTGGCATTCTTTCCCCGCGGGCGGGGCGCGCCGGCGCCATGGGGGCCGAGCCCGCTGTGTGCGAGGGAGCCCCATGGACTTCAACGGCTACGAGCAGGTCGGCCAGGCGCGGGAACGCTACTCCGGCACCTACGGCAGCGCCTTCGAGGCCGCCCGCTGGCTGCGCGAGCGCTACGCCGAATATCAGCGCGGCATCGCCAGCCAGTCGGTCCCGGTGGTGCGGGAGTGGTTCGCCGAGCAGAGGCTGCACAAGGGCGAGCCGGTGACCTGGGAGTGCCGCACCGCCGACGGGCACTGGGTGGTGCTGTCGGTGGTACCCGACGGACGGCTGTGATCCCGGGGGCCGGCGGGGGCGGTCAGGTCTCGGGATCGACCGTCTCCGGCTCCAGCCCCAGCAGGTTGGCGACCTCCTCCACCACGGTGTCGTAGACGAGCAGGGCCATCTCCTCGGGATCGCGGGTGCGGATCTCGACCGGTCGGCGGTAGACGATGATGCGCGCCTGGCCGGACCTGGTGCTCTCCAGCCGTGAGAAGGGGATGCCGTCCTCGGCGGTGACCCCGCGGGGGACCCGCGGGACGTCCTCGACCAGGAACTCGACATTGGCGAGCTCCCGTGCCCAGTGGCGCTCCAGCCGCTCCACGGCATCGAGCACCAGGTCGTCGAAGACGTGCGCCCGGCTGCGGCTCATGGGGAGCTCAGGCGGCGCCAAGGGTCCGCGGACCCCGCGCCCGCGCCGGTCTCGGCGTCGTACTCGGTCGGCTTGAGCCCTATCAAGGTGCACTCGTCGCACGGTTCGAGACTATGCCATCCGCCGCCAGGATGCAGCCCCCGCACCCGCGGCGGGGACACTTCGCGGGCCGCGCGCGCCGGGTCGGGGCCGGGCGCCGGACACAGCGGGGCGATGCTGGCGTGCGGCGTTGGAAGGGCATAAAGTCGATGCCCGTGAGCGTCGTCCGACGCTGCTCGCGCACAGCGTGCCGGCAGCCCGCAGTCTTCACGCTCACTTATGTCTACGCCGACTCCACGGCCGTGCTCGGTCCGCTCGCCGCCTACGCCGAGCCCCACTGCTACGACCTGTGCGCCATGCACGCCGAGCGGCTGACCGCGCCCCGCGGCTGGGAGGTCGTGCGGCTGCCCGCCGACTCCTCCGGCGCCGGGCCCGGCAGCGACGACCTGGAGGCCCTCGCCGACGCCGTGCGCGAGGCCGCCCGCCCGCCGGCCGCCGACAGGCCCGTCGGCCAGGGCGTCGAAACCAACCGGCGCGGGCACCTGCGGGTCGTCAGATCCGACACCCGGCCGCAGGAGCCGCCCTCCTCCCCCCACTCCGCCCGGCCCGGCCGCGACGCCTGAGCGCGGCCCCGCGCCGCCGCCCGGGCGCCGCAACCCCGCCGCGCGCCCTTGATAGCTTGGAGGCGATGTGGAGGCCGCCCGCCCGCGGCCGCTCCGGCGGACGGGCGCGGACCGGCCGCGACAGCCCCGAATACCGACGGATCCGGAGCAGCGTGTGGGTGACCTCGGCGACATCTTCAAGGCCTACGACGTGCGGGGGATCGTCCCCGACACCCTCGACGCCGCCAGGGCGCGCTCGATCGGCGCGGCCTTCGCGCGCACGGTCGGCGGGCCCAGCGCGGTGGTGGCCTACGACATGCGGCCCTCATCGCCGGAGCTGGCACGGGCCTTCGCCGAGGGGGTGACCGGCCAGGGCGTCGACGTGGTGATGGCGGGCCTGGGATCCACCGACATGCTCTACTTCGCGGCCGGCCACCTGGACATGCCCGGCGCGATGTTCACGGCCAGCCACAATCCGGCCCAGTACAACGGGATCAAGATGTGCCAGGCCGGCGCCGCTCCGATCGGGGTCGAGAGCGGGCTGCAGGAGATCCGCCGCCTGGCCGAGCGGGGCGTGCCCGACACCGAGGGCGCCCGCGGCTCGATCACCGAGCGCGACCTGCTCACCGAGTACGCCCGGTACCTGCGCTCCCTGGTGGACCTGTCGGGCAGCCGGCCGCTGCGCGTGGCCGTCGACGCCGGCAACGGCATGGGCGGCTACACCGTGCCCGCGGTGCTGGGCGGCGAGCGGCTGGGGGAGCTGCCGCTGACGATCGATCCGCTGTACTTCGAGCTCGACGGCACCTTCCCCAACCACCCCGCCAACCCACTGGACTACGCCAACCTGGTCGACCTGCAGGCCCGGGTCCGCGAGACCGGCGCCGACATCGGGCTGGCCTTCGACGGCGACGCCGACCGCTGCTTCGTCGTCGACGAGCGCGGCGAGCCCGTGCCGCCCTCGGCCATCACCGCGCTGGTGGCGGTGCAGGAGTTGGCCAAGGAACCCGGGTCGACGATCATCCACAACCTGATCACCTCCACCTCCGTGCCCGAGATCGTGCGCGAGCACGGCGGCGAACCGGTGCGCACCCGCGTGGGCCACTCCTTCATCAAGGCGACCATGGCCGAGACCGGGGCGATCTTCGGCGGCGAGCACTCCGCCCACTACTACTTCCGCGACTTCTGGCGGGCCGACACCGGTATGCTCGCGGCGATGCACGTGCTCCGCGTGCTCGGCTCCGACACCCGCCCGCTGTCGGAGATCACAGCGGAGTACACCCGCTACGCGGCCTCGGGCGAGATCAACTCCGAGGTCGCGGACCAGGAGGGGCGCATGCGCGCCGTGGAGCGGGCCTACTCCGACCAGGCCCGGATCGACCACCTCGACGGACTCACCGCGACCCTGGCCGACGGCTCCTGGTTCAACCTGCGCGCATCCAACACCGAGCCGCTGCTGCGGCTCAACGTCGAGGCCCCCGACGCCGCGGCGATGGCGAAGCTGCGCGACGACGTGCTCGCCGTCGTCCGCGCCTGACCGGGCGCCCGGCAACCCCACGACCACCGGACGGGAAAGACGGCGATGACCGCGAAGATCGACGACTGGCTGCTGGAGATCCTGGCCTGCCCCAAGAGCAAGGCGCCGCTGCGGCTCGACGAGGAGGCGGGCGAGCTCGTCTGCGACGAGAGCGGACTGGCCTACCCCATCCGCGACGGCATCCCGGTGCTGCTGGTCGACGAGGCCCGCGCCATCGGCTGAGCCGGGCGCGGCGCCGCGGAGGCCGGCCAGACCGCAGCCCCTGATCTGGCGGGAGAGGATCCCATGCCGCGGGAATTCGACGAGTCCCGGTTGGACGACCCCCGGGCCGGCGCCGAGGCCCTGCGCGGTGCCGCTTCGGCGGCGGCGCGCCTGCGTGCGGCCCGCACCGCCGCGGCCGAGGCGCCGCTGGACGTGCTGGCCGAGGACGGGCGGCCGCGCTCCATCGTCGTGGTGGGTGCCGGTGCCGCGGGCTGGGCGGGGGACATCCTGGCGGCGGTGCTGGGCCCGGGCTGCCCCATTCCCGTCGTCACGGTGCGCGACTACCGGCTGCCGGGCTGGGTTGGCGGCCACGACCTCGTGGCGGCGGCCGCGTCCACAATCGGCCAGACTCCGGAGTGGGTGCGCGAGTGCGCCGCGGAGGCGGCGCGGCGCGGCTGCCGCTTCCTGGCGCTGGGCCCGCACGGCAACCCGCTCGCGCCGGTGGCCGAGCAGAACAGGTCGCCCGCGGTCACGCTTCCCCGGGTCGGGGACGTTTTCGAGACCCCGTGGGAGCCGGCGGCGGCGCTGCTGACGGCGGCGGAGCGCGTCGGCCTGGCCGCGCTCTCAGCGGGCGCCTACGAGGCCGCCGCGGCGCGCCTGGAGCAGGCCGCCGCCGACTACGGGCCCTCCGCCCAGAGCTGGGAGAACGAGGCGAAGACGCTGGTGCTGGGCCTGGCGGGCAGCGTCCCGCTGGTGTGCGGGGCCACTCCGGCGGCCGATGCCGCCGCCCGGTACTTCGCCGCCCGGTGCGCCGAGGTCGCCGGTTATCCTGCGGTCTGCGTCCGGGCGCCCGACCTGCTCGACGGCCAGATCGCCGTCGTCGACGGGCCGTTCGGACCTGCCGGCCCGCAGTCGATCTTCGACGACCCGGTCGAGGACGGCACCGTGTCGCTGCGGCTGATCCTGTTGCGCGACCCGGAGGACGAGGGGCCGCAGGCCGCGGCCGACCTGGCCGCGATCGCGGACACGGCCCGCGACAGGGGAGTGGGCCTCAGCGAGTTCTCCGCGCCCAATGCGGGGGCATTGGAACGTATGGCCGGTTTGATCGCTCTAATCGATTACGCCACTGTGTATGTAGCCATCGCCTATGGCGCGGACCCGCTAGCCCATACGCTGGTCGTGCGTTAGCGCCGGCCACGACCGCATCTGGAGGAGATCGATGCCCGGTCCCGAGTCGCTGTCTGCGAACGACCCCGTTTCGTTCGGCGGCTACAGCGTGGTCGGACGCCTCGGGAAGGGCGGCCAGGGTGTGGTCTACCTCGGCCGGAACGAGGAGGGCGAGGAGTTCGCCATCAAGGTCCTCAACGACCAGTGGTCCCAGGACGACGACCTCCGCAGGCGGTTCGCCAAGGAGGTGCGCGCGGCGCAGAAGGTCGCCTCGTTCTGCACCGCCGCCATCCACGACGCCCAGCTCGACGAGGACCCTCCCTACGTCGTCTCCGAGTACGTGCCCGGCAAGTCCCTGCAGGAGTCTGTGGCGACCAAGGGGCCGCACAAGGGCGCCGCGCTGCAGCGGCTCGCGGTCTCGACGGCGACCGCCCTGGTGGCCATCCATCAGGCGGGCATCGTCCACCGCGACTTCAAGCCCGGAAACGTGCTGCTGGGCCCCGACGGCCCGCGCGTCATCGACTTCGGGATCGCGCGGGTGTCCGACGGCACCGCCACCATGACCAACTCGATCGTGGGGACGCCCTCCTACATGGCTCCCGAGCAGATCGAGGGCCGCGGAATCACCGACAAGGTCGACATCTTCGCGTGGGGCTGCGTCATCGCCTTCGCCTCCACGGGCAACGCCCCCTTCGGCACCGACAGCGTCCCCGCCGTCGTGCACCGGGTGGTCAGCGCACCGCCCGACCTGACCGGGCTGCCGGAGTCGCTGCTGGGCATCGTGCAGGCGTGCCTGGACAAGGACCCCGCCCGCAGACCCACGGCTCAGGAGCTGCTGATGCGGCTGCTCGGCCACGAGAGCGCGGTCTCCACCGACGACGCCCTCAAGGAGGGCGAGCGCATCGCCGAGGCCGGGCCGCTCAGCGGGCCGCAGACGCCCATGCCCGGTCCCGGCACCCCGCCGCCGGCGCAGGGCGGCCCGGCCACGCCCGCCCCCACACCCAGCGGACCGCAGACCCCCTACCCCGCCGGCTACGGCGGCCAGGGCGCTCCCATGGCACCGCCGCCGGGCGCCCCCCATCCCACAGGGCCCCAGCAGGGCGGCTTCCCGCCGCACCAGCCGGGACCGATGCCCGGGCCCAACCCGAACATGACCGGGGTGCCCGGGCGACCCGCCGCCCCTCCGCCGGCCGCCGGCCCCAATACCATGTACGGCAGCCGCGGCATGCCCACTCAGCCGCCGCCGGGGATGCAGCAGCGCCAGGCACCCCAGCAGCAGGTCGAGGACCCCATCCTGTCGCAGGGGTGGGTGGTTCCGGCCGTGCTGATCGCGATCATCATCCTGCTGCTGGTGCTCGTGCTGGTCGCGCTGAGCGGCTGACGGCGGTCCGTCCCGGCGGTGCGCGGCCGCCTCAGTAGCGGGCGGCGCGGGTCAGCTGGCTTATGGAGCGGGACAGGACGTCGTCGACGAAGGCCTCGACCTCGGGCCAGCGGTCGTCGGCGCCGTCGGTGGGGAGCAGCGTCACGCAGTCGGCGCAGCCGGGGTCGAGCACGTCGACGGCGCCCTCATCGGTGGTCATCCAGCCGTCGGCGGTCACCGCGAGCACGCCGGTCGCGGTGGAGCCCACCTCCTGGACGAACACGAGCAGCCGCAGTACGCCGTCGGCCAGGTCGACGTCGAGCGAGGCGTGCCACTCGTTGGCTCCCGGAGTGAACAGCGCGCGCCGGGCGGCCTGCCCGCTGCGCTCGGCGGTGGAGGGGGCGACGGCCGTCCGCGTCGTGGTGGCCGTCGCGGAGTCGCCCGGAGCGCCCTCGGGGGGCGATCCGGCCGCGCCGACCCCCGCCGGATCGCCGGGGCTCGTGAACGCCGGGCCGGCCGTCGAGCTGCTGACGACCGTCCGGCAGGCGGGGTCGAGCTCGCGCAGCACCAGGCGCATCGGGGCACTGCGCACCCGCAGGTGCTCCAGCACCCTGCGGTGCACCGCCGAGGCGAGGCGGCCGCTCTCGCTGCGTCCGATGGCCCGGACGTGGGCCAGGCGGCTCAGCTCGGAGCGCAGGGCGGCGGTCTCCAGGTCGGCCAGCAGCAGCACCAGCCGCGTCAGCCGGTCGTGCCCGGACCGCGGGGAGGGCACGGCCGCGCCCGGCTCGGCGGTGGGCAGCGGTGCCGCCAGGGGAGGCGGGGACCGGCGGTCGATCGCGGGCGGCGGGAAGTCCGAGCGCATCAGCGCCAGCGACGCCAGCCACCACGGCAGCGGGCGCAGGGACGCGGGCGGGGCGGCGCGGCCCGGCGCCGGCCCCGGAGGCCGCGTGTCCGCTGCGGACGGATCCTGCTCGGCCGCGGGACGCGGTCCGGGTACGGGCTCCGACCCCGAGTCCAGCGCGTCCGCGCACGTCAGGAACAGGTGCGCCGCGCGGATCACCGGGTGGGTCTCGACGGCGGCGGCCTCGGCCAGCAGCGCGCCCGCCCCGGCCGGGGCGGGCAGCGTCGGGGCGAAGTCGGGGACGCTGCGTGCCAGCGCGTCGAAGTAGTCAGGGCTCAGCCGCACGCCGGAGCGGCAGTCCTCGGCCATGGCCAGGAAGGCGTCCTCTTGGGCGGCGATCCCGTCGGCGGGCGGTTCGTCCTGGCCCGCCAGCAGCCGCAGCGCCTCGACGCGCTTGCGGGCGCTGCGGCGGTTGACGGCCGGGTCCTCGGCCCGGTCGCCGTAGCGCCGCCGCTCCGTCCACACCTCGCGCAGCCGGTCGAGGTTCCACAGCCGCCGGCGTACGGCGTCGGAGAAGCTCTCGGGAGCAAGGGCGCGACCGCGTCGTCGGGTGTCCACGCTGTCACCGTAGCCAGCCGCGCGGCGGATAAAACCCGGCTTGTGATGATCCTCGGGAGAAAGCGCGCAAAGCAGGCGGCCGACGGAGGCGCGGCGCGGTGACCGGCGGGCGGGCGCCCGCGCCGGCCCGCCTTGGTGCGCAGGGCGGGCCCGGAGCCGCGCGCGGGCGCGGAGCGCGGACGCCGTTCCTATGAGCGCTGAACGCCCGGGGTCGCCTGCGGGACTGATCGCTGAACACACCGCGAACGCGCCGCGGGGCAGGCCCGAGGCGCCGATAACATGCCAGGGCACCGCCCCGGCCCTCCGCCGCCGCGGCAGCGGGAACGCGATCCGGGCAACCGGCGGCGCGCGCGGCGCGTCCTGGATGCACCACGCACGCGCGCCCGGCGGTGCCCCACGCCGCCGCCGGCGCTGCCGGACGCGCCTGCCCCGGCACGGACAGTGAATGAGGTAGCCGTACACGTGCACCCGTCGTCATCGCGCGCTTCCGCCGCCGCATCGCCGCCCCACCCGCCGGGCACCGCCGAGCGCCGCACCGGCGGCGGCCCGGGGCCGGGGTCCGGGTCGGGGTTCCGCCCCGAGATCCAGGGGCTGCGCGCCGTCGCCGTTCTCCTCGTGGCCGTCTACCACATCTGGCTGGGCCGCGTCTCCGGCGGTGTCGACGTGTTCCTGCTGCTCACGGGCTTTCTCATCACCGCTTCGCTGGTGCGTGCGGTGGAGCGGCGCGGCCGGATCGGCTTCGCCGCGTTCTGGACGCGGCTGGTCAAGCGGCTCTTCCCCGCAGCGGCCGCGGCGCTGGCCGGCATCCTGGTGGCGACCTGGCTGTTCCTGCCGGAAACCCAGTGGCGCGACGCGATCTCCGGTGTCGTGGCCTCGGCGCTGTACTTCGAGAACTGGCACCTGGCGCTCAACTCGGTCGACTACCTCGCGCAGAACAGCGGGGCGGGCCCGGTGCAGCACTTCTGGTCGCTGTCGGTCCAGGGCCAGCTCTACCTGCTGTGGCCGGTGCTCATCGCCGCCGCGGCCGCCCTGGGCCGGGCCGCGGGACTGCCGCTGCGGGGCGCGGCCGCGGCGGCCCTGGCGCTGGTCTTCGCCGCCTCGCTGGCCTACTCCGTGGCCATCACCCGCGCCGACCAGCCCTGGGCCTACTTCGACACCGGCGCCCGCCTGTGGGAGCTGGCGCTGGGCGGGCTGCTCGCGCTGGCTCTGCCCTACCTGCGCCTGCACCGCGCGCTGCGGATCCTCCTCGGCTGGGCCGGGCTGGCGGCGCTGGTGTCCTGCGGCCTGCTGCTCCAGGTCTCCACGCTCTTCCCGGGCTACGTGGCTCTGTGGCCCACCCTCGCCGGAGCCGCGGTGATCGCCGCGGGCACCACCGGCTCCCCGCTGGCCGCCGACCGGCTGCTCAACCTGCGGCCCCTGCACTACGTCGGCGACCACGCCTACGCGCTCTACCTCTGGCACTGGCCGGTGCTGGTCTGCTATCTGTCCGTCACCGACCGCACCCAGCCCAGCCTGACCGGCGGCTGCCTCATCCTGGCCCTGTCCATGGCCCTGGCGGTGGCGACGCGGTGGGTCGCCGAGACCGGCGTCGAGGCGTTCACCCGCGCCCGCCCGAGCAACCTGTGGTCGCTGTCGGTGGGTGCGGCCTTCATCGTCCCGGTGCTGGCCGCCGCGGGCGTGTGGTCGGGCTACCTGGCCGAGCAGCAGCGCCAGCAGGAGCTGGCCGCCGCCCAGGCGACCGACTACCCCGGTGCCGCGGCGCTGGGCGCCCCCTCCGCCGAGCCGGTGGAGAACAGCGCGCCCATCAACCCCGACCCCGCCAACGCCGCCGCGGACGTCCCGGTGACCTACGCCGACGGCTGCAACCAGGAGATCCGCGGCTCGGAGGTGCTGACCTGCACGTACGGCCCCCGGGAGTACGAGCGCACCGTCGCGCTGATCGGGGGCTCGCACGCGGCCCACTGGTTCCCGGCCCTGCAGGAGATCGCCGCCGAGAAGCGCTGGCGCCTGGTCAACATCATCAAGGGGTCGTGCCTGTTCACCGGTGTCGAGCAGTACCGCGCCGGGCAGGTCTACCACTCGTGCATGGAGTGGAACGCCGGCGTCATGGCCGAGCTGGCCGAGCTGCGCCCCGACGCGGTGTTCACGACGGCCACCAGCACCAACGTCGACCCGGGCGCCGGCCCTGTCGGCGAGAAGGTCGTGGAGGGCTACGTCGAGCGCTGGCGCGAGCTCGACGCGATGGGCATCACCGTCATCGCCGTCCGCGACACCCCGCGGCTGGAGTTCAGCGCCCCCGACTGCCTGGCGGAGGCCCGCCCCGCGGACTGCGTCGGCCGCCGCTCGCCCTCCATGGACCGGGTGTCGCCGCTGAAGAGACTTCAGGGCGTGCCCGGCAACGTCGCGCTCCTGGACCTCACCGACCAGCTGTGCCAGGGCCGGAAGTGCCCGACCGTGATCGGCAACATCCTCGTCTACTGGGACCGCGGCCACATCACCGCCACATACATGCGCACCCTGGCCCCGGTCCTGCGCGACCGCATCGAGGCCGCCACCGACCTCTGAACAGGAAAGTTCCTGCACGGGCGAATTGCGCAGAGGTCGATGACTGCGGCGATTCGGCCGGGGTTCAGCGCTGGGCGTCCCGTTCTCTGCGTTGGAGGAGGCGCAGGGCCTTCTGCTTCTCGAAGTCCATGGCGCGGGCCGGGGCGGGGGCGAGGCGGCCTACGCGTTCGCCGAAGGAGCGGACCCGGGCGAGGACCGCGGGCTCGGCCAGGACGCGGAGGGCGAAGGCCAGGGCCGCCGGCGGGATGCCGTAGGCGCGTTCGAGTTCCAGGCCGGCGGAGACCGCGCTGAGGTCGTTCTCGCTGAACCGGCGGTGGCGGTGGCCGCGGCCGGTGGGCTGCTCCTTGGTCGGCGGGACCAGTCCCAGCGCCTCGCGGTAGCGCAGCATCCGCGCGGTCGTGCCCAGGCGCTCCGCTGCGGCCGAGATCGGCAGTGCGGGCGGCGCCTCGCCGCCCGCGCCGGGGCGCGGCGCCGACGCGTGCCGGGGGGCCGCGGAGTGCCCGACGTGAGCGGAGTCACTCACCTCGGCGGCGGGGTGGCGGCCGGTCGGGTCCGAGGGCGCGGAACCGGAGGTTGTCGCGCGGTTGTCTGGGTGCGCCATGGGTAGTCACTGTAGCCCTTTCCCGGCCTTTCGGGCGAGTGAATCTGACACTGCGGCGTCAGATTCGGCTTCGTGGTCGTGCTTCGGGCGGCCGCCCCGTTCTAGACTCGGTGCGCATCCACCCAGGAGGAGTAAAGACGCATGTCCTTCGACTACAAAGTCGCTGACCTGTCCCTCGCCGAGTTCGGGCGCAAGGAGATCCGGCTCGCCGAGCACGAGATGCCGGGGCTCATGGCCACCCGCGCCGAGTACGGCTCCTCGCAGCCGCTCAAGGGCGCCAAGATCATGGGCTCGCTGCACATGACCGTGCAGACGGCCGTGCTCATCGAGACCCTCGTCGCCCTCGGCGCGGAGGTCCGCTGGGTCAGCTGCAACATCTTCTCCACCCAGGACCACGCCGCCGCCGCTGTGGTGGTGGGCCCCAACGGCACCCCCGACAATCCCCAGGGAGTCCCGGTCTACGCCTGGAAGGGCGAGACGCTCGAGGACTACTGGTGGTGCACCGAGCAGGCGCTGACCTGGCCCGGCGGCGACGGCCCCAACATGATCCTCGACGACGGCGGCGACGCCACCATGCTCGTGCACAAGGGCGCGGAGTTCGAGAAGGCCGGCGCCGTGCCGTCCCCCTCGGAGGACGACGCCGAGGAGTTCAAGGTCTTCCTGCGGCTGCTGAAGAACAGCGTGGCGGCCGACCCGCAGAAGTGGACCCGCATCGCCTCGCGCATCAAGGGCGTCACCGAGGAGACCACCACCGGTGTGCACCGCCTCTACGAGATGCACCGCGAGGGCAAGCTGCTCTTCCCGGCGATCAACGTCAACGACTCGGTCACCAAGAGCAAGTTCGACAACAAGTACGGCATCCGCCACTCGCTGCCGGACGGCATCATGCGCGCCACCGACGTCCTCATCGGCGGCAAGGTCGCGCTGGTCGCCGGCTACGGCGACGTCGGCAAGGGCTCGGCCGACGCGCTGCGCGGCCAGGGCGCCCGCGTGGTGGTCACCGAGATCGACCCGATCAACGCCCTCCAGGCCGCCATGGACGGCTACGAGGTCGCCCGGGTCGAGGACTACGTCGAGACCGCCGACATCTTCATCACGACCACCGGCAACTTCAACATCTTCACCGCCGAGCACATGCAGCGGATGAAGCACCAGGCCATCGTCGGCAACGTCGGCCACTTCGACAACGAGATCGACATGGCCGGCCTGGAGAAGATCCCGGGCATCAAGAAGACCGAGATCAAGCCGCAGGTGCACGAGTACACCTTCCCCGACGGCCACTCCATCCTGGTGCTGTCGGAGGGCCGCCTGCTCAACCTGGGCAACGCGACCGGCCACCCCAGCTTCGTGATGTCCAACAGCTTCACCAACCAGACGATCGCCCAGATCGAGCTGTTCACCAAGACCGACGAGTACCCCCTCGACGTCTACGTGCTGCCCAAGCTCCTCGACGAGAAGGTCGCCCGGCTGCACCTGGACGCCCTCGGCGTCCGGCTGACCGAGCTGACCAAGGAGCAGGCCGCCTACATCGGCGTGGACGTGGCCGGCCCCTACAAGCCCGACCACTACCGCTACTAAGCGGTACCCGATCACGCGGAATCTGGGAAACTCCCCGGATGGCACTCCCAGACAGTGATGTCGCGGACCTCGGCCTGGCCCAGGCCGGGGTCCGCCGCGTCGAATGGGCCGAACGCGCGATGCCGGTGCTGCGCAAGGTGCACGACCGCTTCGCCGCGGAACGGCCGCTGGCGGGCATGCGCGTCGCCGCCTGCATGCACGTCACGGCCGAGACGGCCAACCTGCTGCGGGCGCTGAGCGGCGGCGGCGCCGAGATCGCGCTCGCGGCCTCCAACCCGCTGTCCACCCAGGACGACACCGCGGCCGCCCTGGTCGCCGAGTACGGGATCTCGGTCTACGCGCGGGCCGGCATGGACCCCGCCTCCTACGACCGGAACCTCGCCACCGTCCTGGAGCGCCGCCCCCACCTGGTGCTGGACGACGGGTGCGATCTGATCAACCTCGCCCACATGGAGCGGCCGGAACTGCTCGGCCATGCCGTCGGCGGCTGCGAGCAGACCACCACCGGAGTCATCCGGCTGCGGCGGATGAGCGCCGAGGGCGTGCTGAAGCTGCCCATGGTGGCGGTCAACGACACCGCCACCAAGCGCATGTTCGACAACCGCTACGGCACCGGCCAGTCCACCCTCGACGGGATCATGCGCGCCACCAACGCGATGATCGCCGGGCGCACGGTGGTGGTCGCCGGGTTCGGCTTCTGCGGGCGGGGCCTGGCCGAGCGCGCCCGCGGCCTGGGCGCCCGGGTCATCGTCACCGAGGTCGACCCGGTCAAGGCTCTCGACGCGGTGATGCAGGGCTACACGGTGCTGCCCATGGACCAGGCGGCGCCCGCGGGCGACGTGCTGGTGACCGTGACCGGCAACCGCGACGTGATCCGCGCCGAGCACCTGGCCTCACTCAAGGACGGCGCCGTGCTGGCCAACTCCGGCCACTTCGACGTCGAGATCGACCTGCCGGCGCTGGAGGCGATGGCGGTGGACATCCGGCGCGAGGTCCGCCCGCAGGCCGACGAGTACGTGCTCGCCGACGGCCGCCGCATCGTCCTGCTCGCCGAGGGGCGGCTGGTCAACCTGGGCGCGGCCGAGGGCCACCCGGCGGCGGTGATGGACATGTCGTTCTCGGTGCAGGCGCTGACCGTCGCCTGGCTGGCCCGCGCCAGCGGCGACCTGGCGCCCGGCGTGCTCGACGTGCCCGCCGGCATCGACACCCAGGTGGCCGGCCTGGAGCTGGAGGCCCTGGGCGTGGGCATCGACCGCCTCACCCCCGACCAGGAGGACTACCTCAGCTCCTGGCGGGAGTAAGCGGAGCCCGCGCCCGCACCGGCCGCTACCCGAACGGATGCTGCCGGCCGGCGCCGCTGGAATCCGCGCCGGGCGGCGGACCGTACCCGCCGCCGCGGTCCCACGGCTGCTGCGGGGCGCCCGGCTGCCCCTGCGGCGGCGCGCCGCCGGGCCCGTAGCCGTAGCCGTCCGCGGGCGCGCCGGCTCCCGGCCAACCGCCCTGGGCGGCGGCGCGGCGCCGGGCCAGCCGCTCCTCCTCGCGGCGGCGGCGCTCGGCCAGCACCGCCGCGAGGTATTCCGGGGGAGTGGTTCCGGGCGGCGGTGGCGGGCTCACCGCCGCGGCGACCAGGTCGGCGATGCGCACCCCCATCCGGTAGCGCGGCTCCTCGGACAGCTCGTCGAAGCGCAGCAGGTACTGCCGCGCCATGGCCGCGGTCTCCGCCGAGAGCTGCGACAGCTCGGCGCCGCGCGCCCACTCGGCCAGGTGCGGCGGCATCGCGAAGGCGTCGTCGGGGCGCCGCGCGGCGCGCTCCTGCACCACCAGCGTCCCCGCCACGAAGTCGCCCACCCGGCGGCCGTCGCGGTGGATCAGCGAGGCGATCAGCGCGACGACCGGCAGCGTCCAGATCTCGACGACCGCGGTAAGCGCGCGCCCCAGGGCCTGGCGGAACCGCTCCGGCGAGCCGTCGGTGCCCACCACCCGCAGCCCCAGCGCCATCTTGCCCAGCGAGCGCCCGCGGGTCAGCGACTCCATGGTCGCGGGGTAGCCGACCAGCACCAGCACTGTCAGCGCGAGGTTGACCGCGGCGGTGGCCGCCGCGTCGAGGCCCCGCCCGATCAGCGCCACCAGCACCACGCCGGCCAGTAGTCCGGCCAACTGCACCACCGCGTCGACGATGAACGCCGCCATGCGGGTCGCGAAGCCCGCCGGGCGCAGGTCCAGCACGACGGCGTCGCCGGTGACCACCGACGACTGCTCGTCGGGATGTGCACCGCCCGGGTATGCCACCGTTGTCCGCCTCCGTAGGTCCGCACGGCCGCGCCGCTGTGCCTGTGCCGTTCTCCCCCAGTCTGTCAGGAGACGGCGGCGGCCCCGCACCCTCCCGAGGTCCGCCCCCGTCCAGCACCGCCCCGCCGGGCGGCCCGGTAGAGTCGCCCGCGTGGATCTGGACGTCTTCGCCGCCGCGCACCGGCCGGACTGGGAGCGCCTCGACGCCCTCGTGCGCAGGCGCCGCCGCCTCAGCGGCCCGGAGGTCGACGAACTCGTCGAGCTCTACCAGCGTGTGTCCACCCATCTGTCGGTGGTGCGCTCCTCGGGCCAGGACCCCCGGCTGGTGGGCTATCTCTCCGGACTGGTGGCCCGGGCGCGCTCGGCGGTCACCGGCGCCCACGAGGCCGCGTGGCGCGACGCCGCGCGCTTCTTCACCGAGACCTTCCCCGCCGTGCTGTACCGGTTGCGGTGGTGGTGGATCGCCGCGGGCCTGGGCACCGTGGCCTTCTCCGCCGCGCTGGCGGTGTGGCTCGTGGCCGACCCGCGGGTGCTCAGCGCCGTGGGCACGCCCGAGCAGATCCGCGCCTACGTCGAGAACGACTTCGCGAACTACTACGTGGAGCACCCCGGGGCGTCCTTCGCGGCACAGGTGTGGACCAACAACGCCTGGGCGGCCGCGCTGGCGCTGATCTTCGGCGTGTTCCTGTGCCTGCCCACCGTCTACATCCTGGCGCTCAACGGCGCCAACCTGGGGGTGGCGGCCGGAGCGATGTTCGCCCACGGCAAGGGCGACGTCTTCCTCGGGCTGATTCTGCCGCACGGCCTGCTGGAGCTCACCGCGGTGTTCGTGGCCGCCGGAGTGGGGCTCAAGCTCGGCTGGACCCTCATCGCGCCCGGTCCGCGCCCCCGGCTGCGGGCGCTGGGCGAGGAGGCCCGCCCGGCCCTCGCCGTCGCGCTGGGCCTGGTGCTCGTGCTGTTCGTCTCCGGGCTGATCGAAGGGTTCGTGACCGGCTGGGTGCACATCACCTGGCTGCGCATCGGCATCGGCGTGCTGGCCGAGCTGCTCTTCCTCGCCTACGTCTTCGTGGTCGGCCGGGCCGCCCACAACCGCGGCGTCACCGGCGACATCGCCGCGGCCCCGCAGGCGGCCCCGGTCGCGGGCTGACGCGCGGGCGGCCGGAGCAGCCGTCCGCCGGCGTCAGCCGGTCTGCGGCCCGCCTCCTCCTACAGCCTCCCTTGGGCCTTCAAGGCGATGTAGGCGTCGGCCAGCGCCGGGGCGATGTGCTCGGGGTCGGCGTCGACGACCTCCACGCCGTGCCGGCGCAGCTCGGCCGTGATACGGCTGCGCTCGCCGAGGGTGCGCTCGGCCGCGGCCGCGTCGTACACCGACCGTGCGCTGCCGCGCGCGGCGGCCATCTCCGTGACGCGGGGATCGCCCACGGCGGCCACCATCAGCAGGTGGCGCGAAGTGAGCGCGGGCAGCCGCGGGAGCAGGCCCTCCTCCAGCGAGGCGGCGTTCAGGTCGGTCAGCAGTACCACGAGTTGGCGGGTGCGGCTGTGCCCGCTGAGGACGGTGGCGACCAGGCCCGCGGGGTCGGACTCCACCAGCTCGGCCTCCAGCGGGGCCATGGCCTGCACGATCTGCGGGATGCGGCTGCCGCGGCCGTGGCTGCGCACCTGGGCGCGCACCCGGCGGTCGTAGGCGAGCAGGTCCACCCGGTCCCCGGCCCTGCCCGCCAGCGCCGCGAGCAGCAGGGCGGCGTCCATCGCGTGGTCCAGGCGGGGCACGTCGCCGACCCGCCCGGCCGAGGTGCGGCCGGTGTCGAGAACGATCAGGATCCTGCGGTCGCGCTCGGGCCGCCACGTGCGCACCACGACCGCGTCGCGGCGGGCGGTGGCGCGCCAGTCGATCGAGCGCACGTCGTCGCCGGGGACGTACTCGCGCAGCGAGTCGAACTCGCTGCCCTGCCCGCGCACCAGCGCCGCCTGCCGGCCGTCGAGCTCGCGCAGCCGCGACAGCTTGCCCGGCAGGTGGCGGCGGCTGTGGAACGGCGGCAGCGCCCGCACGGTCCAGGGCACGGAGTGGGTCGCCTGGCGCGCGGCCAGGCCCAGCGGGCCGACGCTGCGCACGGTGACCCCGGCCGCCGCCTGGTCGCCGCGGCGGGTCGGCGTGAGCGCGGTGGTCAGCCGCACCCGGCCGCCCCCGGGCACCCGGATCCGCCGGCGCCGCGGTTCGGCGCACGCGCTGGGCGCCCACGCGTCGCGCAGCAGGCCCCGCACCGCGCGGCGCGCGGGGTTGGCCACCACCAAGGCGACCTCGGCGCGCTCCCCGAGCCGGACCGAGGTGTCGCCGGAGCGCTCGAAGCGCAGCGCACGCGGGCTGGGCGCCAGCAGCACGTCGGCCAGGACCGCCGCCGCCAGCAGCACCAGCACCGCGGTGACCAGCCAGGTGAAGACCGACCCCGCGACGAGCACCACGAGCGCGGCGGCGAAGGCGGCCAGCACCGCCCGCCCCGTGATCGCCATCCTCGCTCCCCTCCGTCGCTGTTGCCTGTGCGTCGAGCCGCCTCGCGGCCCCGGACTCCGGCCCGCTGCCGGACTTTCGCCTCAGCGGGGGACCGGCACCGATGCCAGCACGCCGTCGAGCACGCCCGCGCTCGTGGCGCCCTCCAGTTCGGCCTCGGGGCGCAGCGCGACCCGGTGCCGCAGTGTCGCCTTGGCCAGCGCCTTGACGTCGTCGGGGGTGACGTAGTCGCGGCCCGACAGCCACGCCCACGCGCGGCTGGTGCGCAGCAGCGCGGTCGCACCGCGGGGCGAGGCGCCCAGCTGCAGCGACGGCGACATGCGGGTGGCGCGGCAGATGTCGACGATGTATCCCAGCACCTCCGGGGCGACGGCGGTGGCGGCCACGGCCGCGCGGGCGGTGCGCAGGTCCTCCGCGCCGGCCACCGGGCGCAGGCCGGCCGCGTCCAGGTCGCCGGGGTCGAAACCCTGGGCGTGGCGGCCGAGCATGTCGACCTCCTGGCCGCGTTCGGGCAGCGCCACCATCAGCTTGAGCAGGAACCGGTCGAGCTGCGCTTCGGGCAGCGGGTAGGTGCCCTCGTACTCCACGGGGTTCTGGGTGGCGGCCACCACGAAGGGATCGGGCAGGGCCTTGGGCTCGCCCGCCACGCTCACCTGGCGCTCCTCCATGGCCTCCAGCAGCGCCGCCTGGGTCTTGGGCGGCGTCCGGTTGATCTCGTCGGCCAGGAACAGGTTGGTGAACACCGGGCCCTCGTGGAACTCGAACTTGGCGGTGCGCGAGTCGTAGACCAGGGAACCGGTGACGTCGCCCGGCATCAGGTCCGGCGTGAACTGGATGCGCTTGTGGTCCAGCGACAGCGCTGCGGAGACCGCGCGCACCAGCAGCGTCTTGGCGACGCCCGGCACGCCCTCCATCAGCACGTGGCCGCGGCACAGCAGCGCGACGACCATGCCGGTCACGGTCTCTTCCTGGCCCACGACGGCCTTGGCGACCTCGTGGCGCAGCGCGGTCAGCGCGGCTCGGGCCCGTTCGGCCTGCTCGGGCGCCGGGCGGCCGTCGGCGGGGAAGGCGGTCAATTGGGGTCTCCCTCGGTCAGCGGAGTCGGCAACTGCGGTCTCGGGGGTGAGGGCGGCGGCGCGCCCGGGCGGACGGGTGTCACCGCAGGCGCTCCTCCAGTCCGTCCAGTTCCTCGGCCAGCCGCACCAGCCCGTGGTCGTCGGCGGTGTAGGGATCGGCGGCGCCCGGCTCGCCGGGGCCGTGCAGCAGCGCGCCGAGCCGTGCGGGGGCCTCGCCCGAGCGTGCGGCGGCCGCGGCCACCACCGCGGCGGGGGCGGCGTCGGGGCCCAGCCCCAGGCCGGGGCGGATCCGGCGCAGGGTCCCCGAACGCAGCGCGGCCGCGGCGCGGTCGCGGGCCCGCCGCGACGCATACAGCCCGGCGCGCCCCTCGGTGGTCTCCGACGCGCGCACCACCACGGGCAGCCGCTCGGTGACCAGCGGGCCCAGCCGGCGGCCCTGCCACAGGGCCAGCAGCACCAGCGCGGCGCCCAGCGGGACCAGGCTCATCCGCAGCGATCGGGGAACCAGCTCCCACAGGCCGGTCCGGCCCGCCTCGGGGACGGGGTCGGGGCGCAGCCAGACGACGTCGCGCTCGCCGATCAGCGAGAGCGCGAGCGCGGCGTTGCCCTCCTCGTCCAGGCGGTCGTTGGTCAGCGGTGCGGGACTGCCCAGCACGGTGGCCGTGTGGCCGCCCGCGGAGGCGCGCACCAGGGCGTGGCCGCCGGCGGCGGGGTAGCAGGCCCGCCCGCGCGGGGCGGTGTAGACCTCGCCGCCGGTATCGGCCGCGCCCGCCGCCTGCGCGGCGTCGAGCCGGCACCGGGGGTCCAGGGTCTCCTCCTCGGTGCGGCCGGTCATCCGCACGCCCGGGGCCAGCGCGCGCAGCACCGGTGTGGTGGGGCGGACGAGGATGCGGTCGCCCAGGCCCCCGGCCAGCCGGTCGACGTGCGCGGGCGGGAGCCGGTGCGAACCGACCACAACGGTGACCGTGCCGGGGCCGGCGGCCTCCAGCGCGTCGGCGGTCGTGCGGGCCACGGCGACCTCGTTGCCGCGCTCCCGCAGGATCTCCACGAGGGCGCGGGTGCCCTGGGGGCCGGGGTTCTCCGGCTCCAGCGGCCCTTCGCGCGGCTGCCGGGCGCCCAGCGACACCAGCACCGCGAGCACCAGGAGTCCGGCGATAAACGCGGCGGGGCCGCGCGCTCTCCGCCACAGTTCCCCGGCCCCCGGCGAACTGGGCGCGGACGGTGCGGAGGGGGGTGCGGGCGCGGTGGCGGGGGCGCTCACAGGCGGCCTCCCGGCGTCTGCGCGGCGGGGGTCGCGGCGTCCGCGGGCCGGGCCCGGCGCACCTGCTCGTCGAGGTCGGCCAGGAGCGCGTAGCCCTCGGCGGTGGCCGTGCGCTGCCCGTAGGCGGAGTCGTTGAAGGTGTCGGCGGCGGCGTGGAGTCCTTCGCGCAGGTGGGGCAGCACCGCCGCGGTCTCGGCGGCGAGCTCGGTGGCGGTGCGGCCGGGGCGCGGGGTGATCACGGCGCCGTCTTCGAGTTCGCGGGTGATGGCGCGCAGGCGCTCGCGGATCGCGGCGCCGAAGTCGCCCTGCCGGGCGTGCTGTTCGGCGGCGGCGCGGTGGTCGGCGGCCGTCAGCGGCGCGCTTTCGTCGATGGGCGCCCGGCGCCGGGAGCGGCGGGCGGGGCGCAGGTATACCACCAGGGCCACGAGCAGGAGCGCCAGCACGACCAGCACCGGGCCGAGCACCCACCAGCCGCTGGGCCCGGGGACCTGCAGCCCTTCGAGCCATTCCGCGATGCGCTGCCGGAGGAGTTCGAGCAGGCTCGGCTCGGCCTCGCCGTAGATGCGCTCGGACAGCTCCTCGCGGGCCAACCGCTGCCCCTCCCCGCGCTCGACGACGGCCGCCGGGAGCAGGAGGGTGCCCATCAGGAGAGGGCTCCGGTACCGCCCTGGCCGTAGCCGCCCCGCGGATACCCGCCCTGACCGGGCCCGGGCGGCGGGTGGCCGCCGCCGGGGCCGTAGCCGCCCGGATCCGCGCCCGCCCCCGGTGCGGTCGGCGGTTGCGGGCCGGAGGGCGGTCCCGCCGGCGCCGTCTCCTCGGGCAGGTAGATTCCGGCGTCGACGTGCTGCCCCGACTGCGCGGCGGCCTGCAGCCGCAGGTCGAGCCCCTCGCGGCGCATGCGCAGGTCGATGTAGAGCAGGGTGGTGACGCCGACGATGAACGGGATGCCCAGCGTGCCGGCCAGCACGGTGCCCACGAACGACGCCGCGGTGGCGGCGACCGGCATCCAGGCGGCGTCGGGAGCCAGGAAGGACAGCACCATCGCCCCTCCGGTGAAGGGGGTGGAGAGCAGGTTCACCACCATGGAGACCAGGATCTGGGCGACCAGCAGGATGCCGAAGACCCGCCACCAGCTGCGCTGGGTCAGCCGCCACGATCGCCCCAGTGCCGCGGCCGGGCCGGAGCGCTCGAGCACCGCCACCGGCATGGCCAGCGAGGTGCGCACATAGACCCACACCGCCAGCGCGATCAGGCCCAGTACGCCCAGCAGCCCCGCCGGGATGCCCGCGGCCGGGTGGACGGCGACCCCCAGCAGGACCGCGCCGACCACGACGCCGACCAGCAGCACCGTCCACAGCAGTGACAGCAGGAACAGCAGGACGGCGACGCCGAAGACCGCGCCGAGCCGTCCGCGCACCGCCTGCAGGGCCTCGCGCATCGACAGCCTGCGCCCCAGCACGGCCAGCCCGACGACCGCCGCGAGCAGGCCCGTGAGCAGGATCTGGCCGATGTAGGTGAGCAGGGCGCCCGCGTAGACGGTGATGACGCTCCACGCCTCGAAGGGCATGGGGTCGTTGGCGACGGGCCCGGTGGGGTTGTTCAGCGTCTCCCGCATCACGGTGCCGTAGTCGCTGAGGTAGCCGCCCATGCCGATGGAGCTGACGATGCTGAACAGGGCGCTGACGACCAGGGCCAGGCCCAGGGTGGCCTTGGGGTTCTGCCGGATGTAGCCGAAGGCGCCGTTGAAGACGTCGCCGAGCGTCAGCGGCCGCAGCGCGATCACGCCGGGGCGCGGGGCCCAGGGGCGGCCCACACCCGGGGGAGGACCGGCGGGGGCCGGGCCGCCGGGAGCGTCGCCGTAGGGGCCACCGGGGGCGTACCCGCCGCCGTGGCCGTAGACGGGGGGCGGGGGCGTGCCGGGGGCCTGGCCGGAGCCGCCCGGAGCCGCCCAGCCGTTCCCGGCCGCGGGGACGCCCGCGCCGGGGTCGTCCCACCAGCCGCCGGCGGCCGGACCGCTCGCCGCCTCGCCCGGCTGCCCGGAACCGGACCGGGATCCGGGCGCCCGCCAGTCCCGGCCGTCGTCGTGGCTCATCGGTATCGGTCCTCCGTGCTGCAGTCGTCGGCGGGCGATGGCGGTTCCCACGTTATGCCACAGGGACGGCGCGGCCGCCGACGGTGCAGGTCCGCAAAAGCCCGCGGCGCTTTGAGAACGCCGCTCCGGTTCATTCGTTTTGTATGCTTTCTGTTATCTGCCGGCCAAGTCGGCGCGGGCTGCGCACCCGTCGCGGGTCCCTGTCTGGACGCGCGGCGGTGCAGGCGGCAGGGTGGCGCGCGGGCCGCCGAGCGAAAGCGGCCACCGGGGCGGACGTGCCGTCCGGCAGGGGCCGATTCGCGGGTGAGCCCGGGCGAAGCCCGGTCCGAAGATGGCAAGGTTAGTGGGGAGGACGGCTCCCACGAGGGACCCGGCGAAAGTGTCCGAAGTTCTGCCGCTTGAGTGTCCAGAAAGGAGAAGGCGCGAGTCGCCGCGCCTCCGAGGTGGGAGGAGGGCCTCGTGCCGGATACACCCATGAAGGGACGCGTACTGGTCGTCGACGACGACCTCGCTCTCGCTGAGATGTTGGGCATCGTCCTCAGAGGCGAAGGCTTCGAGCCGTCGTTCGTGCACGACGGCGACAAGGCCCTGGAGGCCTTCCGCGAGACCAAACCCGACCTCGTGCTGCTCGATCTGATGCTGCCCGGTGCCGACGGCATCGACGTGTGCCGCCAGATCCGCGCCGAGTCGGGCGTACCGATCGTGATGCTCACCGCCAAGAGCGACACCGTGGACATCGTGCTGGGCCTGGAGTCCGGCGCCGACGACTACATCGTCAAGCCGTTCAAGCCCAAGGAGCTGGTCGCGCGCGTGCGGGTGCGCCTGCGCCGCACCGAGGAGCCGGCGCCCGAGGTGCTGCAGATCGGCGACATCACCATCGACGTCGCGGGCCACTCCGTGCGCCGCGACGGCGAACCGATCAGCCTCACCCCGCTGGAGTTCGACCTGCTGGTGGCGCTGGCGCGCAAGCCGCGCCAGGTCTTCACCCGCGAGGTCCTGCTGGAGCAGGTGTGGGGATACCGGCACGCGGCCGACACCCGGCTGGTCAACGTGCACGTGCAGCGGCTGCGCGCCAAGATCGAGAAGGACCCGGAGCACCCGGAGGTCGTCGTGACCGTTCGGGGCGTCGGCTACAAGGCGGGCACCGCCTGATCCCCTCGCGATGGCACAGGTGACGGGCGATGTCGAGACCGAGTACGCGGCGCAGCCGGAACAGGACCGGGCCGCCGCGCGTTCGCGTTGGCACCGCTTGGCCGCGCTTCCGCTGCGCTGCTACCTGAGTGCGCAGCGCGGCGCCCGCGCGCTGGTGCGCGGCGTGCACTCGCGCTGGCGGCGCTCGCTGCAGCTGCGCGTGGTCACCACGACACTGCTCATCTCCGCGCTGGTCACTGCGGTGCTGGGCTTCTTCCTGGTCCAGCAGGTACTGACCGGCCTGCTCGACGCCAAGCGCGAAGCCGCGCTCAACGACCACAAGGCCGGGTTGGACCAGGCCGTCAGCATCATGCAGGAGGGCGACCAGAGCGCCGACCAGGACGGCATGGCCCGCGAGATCACCGCCGAGCTGAGCAACCACAGCGGCACCACCGGCCTGTACGAGGTGGCCATGCTGCCCGACGTGGGCGGGCTGCGGGGCTATGCCACCGTCGACGAGGCCAGCGTCCCCGAGCGGCTGCGCGAAGAGGTCGGCGACAGCCCGGAACTGGGCACGCAGTACGTCACCTACACCCAGATCGTGCGCGACGACTCCCGCTCACCCGGCCTGGTCGTGGGCGCGCGGCTGTCCAACGCCTACGAGCTGTACTACCTCTTCCCGATGGACCACGAGCAGCAGATGCTCGACCTCGTGCAGAACACGGTCTTCCTCGTCGGCACCGCGCTGATCCTGCTGCTGGCCGTCATCGCCTACGTGGTGACCCGCCAGGTCGTGATCCCGGTGCGCGCGGCGGCCGGCTCGGCGGAGCGGCTGTCCTCGGGCGACCTCTCGGAGAGGATGAAGGTGCGCGGCGAGGACGACCTCGCCCGCCTCGCGCTGTCGTTCAACGACATGGCCGGCAATCTGCAGGAGAAGATCCGCGAACTGGAGGAGCTGTCCCAGGTCCAGCGCCAGTTCGCCTCCGACGTCTCACACGAGCTGCGCACCCCGCTCACCACCATCCGCATGGCGGGCGACCTGCTGTATGAGGACCGCGACGAGCTGGAACCGCACATGAGCCGCTCGGTGGAGCTGCTGCAGAGCCAGCTGGAGCGCTTCGAGGAGCTGCTGGCCGACCTGCTGGAGATCAGCCGCCACGACGCCGGCGCGGCCACGCTGTCGATGGAGTCGGTCGACGTGCGCGACGCGGTGATGAAGGCGGTGGGCGACGCCGAGCAGATCGCCGAGAAGACGGGCATCAAGGTCGTGATGCGGCTGCCCGCCGAGCCCTGCACCGCCGAGTTCGACGTGCGCCGCATCAACCGCATCCTGCGCAACCTCATCGTCAACGCCATCGAGCACAGCGAGGGCAAGGACGTCATCGTCACCGCCGCGGGCGACCGCGATGCCGTGGCCGTGGCCGTGCGCGACTTCGGCGTCGGCCTCAAGGAGGGCGAGGAGCACCTGTGCTTCGACCGCTTCTGGCGTGCCGACCCCGCGCGGGCGCGCACCACCGGAGGCACCGGGCTGGGCCTGTCCATCGCCAAGGAGGACGCCCAGCTGCACGGCGGTTGGCTGCAGGCCTGGGGCATGCCCGGCAAGGGGTCGCAGTTCCGGCTCTCACTGCCGCGCCGGGAGGGCCAGGAACTGCGCGGGTCCCCGCTGCCGCTGGCTCCGCCGGAAATGGCCACCGGGCGCGTCCGCGGCCTGTCCGCGGCGATGGGCGAGCGCACGTCGAACACGACCGGCGCAGGCGCAGGCACCACCGAGGAGGTCTCGTGAGCAGCACGGCCGGCGCCCCCTGGGGGCGCGCGCGGCGCACCGCCGCCGCGGCGGCCGCCGCGGCACTGGCTCTGGGGCTGTCGGCGTGTGCGACGGTGCCCAGCAGCGGCCCCGTCGTCGAAGGGGCCGGCGGTGACGCCGGCTCGGCCTCCGGCAGCGGCTACGTGCGCCAGCTGCCGCCCGGCCCCCAGCCCGGCGTCGACCCCGAAGGGCTCGTGCGCGGCTTCCTCAAGAGCATGGGCAGCTTCGAGGAGAACCACAGCGCCGCCCGCGAGTACCTGGCCTCCGAACCCAGGACGGACTGGGCGCCCAACGGCCGGGTGCTGGTCTATGAGGACACCGACAAGCTCGCCATCGACACCCGGGTGGGCGACGACGGCGAGACGGCGACGGTGCGGCTGCTCGGCAGCCGGATGGCCCTCATCGACCGGGGCGGGCAGTACCTCCCCGCCGACGCCGGCCAGGTCATCGACATCACGCTGGAACTGGTGCGCAACGGCGACGGCCAGTGGCGGATCTCCGACCCGCCCGAGCACCTGGTGCTCAGCCGCAGCGACGTCGACCTGGCCTACCGGCCGCTGAACCTGTACTTCTTCAACCGCGACCGCAGCACCCTGGTGCCCGACCCGGTGTTCCTGCCGGTCAGCAGCGACCGCTCGGCCACCCGGCTGGTGAAGATGCTGGTCGACGGCCCCACGAGCTGGCTCGACGCGGCCGTGGAGTCGGCCTTCCCCGAGGACGCGACCGCCGATGTCGCCTACGACGCCGGCGCGGTCACGGTCGAGGTCCACTCCGCCGCCGGCGGCGCCAAGCAGCGCTTCGGCATGGGGGCGCAGCTCGTGTGGACGCTGCGCCAGCTCCCCGAGGTCCAGGAACTGACACTGCGGGTGGGCGGCCAGGAGATCGAGATCCCCGGTGACGAGAGCCAGAACCTGCTCACCGGCGGCGGCGACTGGGAGTCGGTCAACCCCTCGGGGGTCACCGGCAACCTGCGCGCCTACTTCGTCCGCGACGGGGAGATGTGGTCGCTGGAAAGCGACAGCCGCGACACCATGCCCCAGGAGAACCGCGTCCAGGGCGCGGCCGGTACGGGCCGGATCCCGCTGGAGCAGCACGCCGTCTCCCTGGACGAGGACCAGGTGGCCGGCATCCGCGCCGGCGGCCGGGAGGTCGTCGTCGCCGCGACCGACCAGGGCAGCGAATACGCCACCGTGCTCTCGGGAGGCCGCTACACGTCGCTGTCGTGGGACGGCTACGGGAACCTGTGGGTGACCGAGGACGTCTCGACCGGCGGCGACGGGCCCGGGCAGCAGGAGGAGGCCCAGTCCCTCGCCGAGGACACCGAGCGCGGCGACACCACCCCTTCGCCCTCCCCCTCCGGCGACGGCGGCGGAGACCCCGGCACCCGCGTGTGGATGCTGCGCGGCGGCGCCGACCCCGTCGAGGTCGACGTCCCCGACCTGGCCGACACCCAGGTCAGCGCGCTGCGGCTGTCGCGCGACGGCACCCGCGCGGCGGTGCTCAGCAACGACGGCGAGGGCACCGGGACCGAGCTGACGGTGGGCCGCGTCGTCCACTCCGACGGCGGGGTCACCCTCAGCGGGGAGCTTCCGCTGGCCACGGAGCTGGAGGAGATCTCCGACGTCTCCTGGCGGGGCGGCGACCAGCTCGCCGTGCTCGGCCGCACCGAGGAGGACGCCGCCAAGGGCTACCTGGTGTCGCTGGACGGCAGCACCGAGACCACGAGCGCCGGTGCGCCCTCGGGTACCGACATGGTCGGGATCACCGCGGCGCCGGGGCTTCCGCTGCTCTCCAGCACCGAGGACGACCACGTCTGGATGACCAACGACCGGATCAACTGGCAGCGGGTCATCGACGGCACCAACCCGGTGTACCCCGGCTGAAGCCGCCGGGCCGGCGCCCTCCTGCGGTCGGGAGGGGCCGCGAGGAAGCCGGCCGCCGGGGGACCCGGGGCCGGGGCCGGGCTCGTCGTCCACAGGCGCCGGATCGGTGTGGCGGAGCCGGGCGGCGGGAGCCGAACCTGAGGCCATGAGCGAAGCGACCCCCTCCCCGCCCACCCGTTCCGCACGTACCGGCCCGCCCGCACCCGCGGGCGGGCCCGGGTCCCGCGCCCGGCGCCGGGCACCCCGTGCCCTCGACTCCCTCGCGGCCGCCCTGGCCGGCCTTCTCGGGCTGCTCCTCGGCGACCACTGCGCCGGGTGCTCGCGGCCCGGCGGCCGGCTGTGCGCCCACTGCGCCCGCGCGCTGGGCTCCCGCGCCCGTCCGTGCCGCCGCCGCGCGGGCTGCCCGCCGGTGTGGGCGGCGGGCGGCTACAGCGGTCTGGAGCGCAGCGTGCTGCTGGCGTTCAAGGAGCACGGTGCGCGCGCCCTCGCGGCGCCCCTCGGAGCCCGCCTGGCCCCGGCCGTGCACGCGGCGGCTGCCCGCCGGAACGTGCTGCTCGTCCCCGTCCCCGCCCGGCGGGCCGCATTGCGCCGGCGCGGCTACGATCCCGTGCTGCTGCTGGCGCGGGCCGCCGCGCGCCGCTGCGGTCCGGGCGTTCCACCCCCCGCCCCGGTTCTCGCCCACCGCCGCCGCGTCAGCGACCAGGTCGGACTGGGCCGCGACCGGCGCCGCGCCAACCTCACCGGAGCCCTGGCGGTGCGTGCTCCCGCGGACGTCGCCGGGCGGCGGGTGATGGTCGTCGACGACGTGGTCACCACCGGTGCCACCCTTGCCGAGGCCGCGCGGGCGCTGCGCTGCTCGGGCGCCGTGGTCGTCGGCGGCGCCGTCCTCGCCGAGCGCTCTTGATCGCGACCGCCGGCCCCGAGCGCATCCGCAGGGCCGGTCGCGCGGCACCGGCGATCCGGGGGCCGGGCGCAGCGCGGCCGCGCCGTCGGCGGCGGGATCGGGGGGCGAACAGGAAATCGGGCGGCGCCGAGCGCCGCGAATGCGGGCGGAGGCGGGCGCTGCGCGGTCGACTCGGGTGCCCCGATGGGCATACGGAGCGATATCAGCACCTGACATCCGGCGGAACTCGGGTTAGCGTTCAAGACATGGCACCCGTCCGGGTCCGTGGTTGCGCCGCGTACGGCGCCCTCTCGTGGGGGGCGCCGACTCGGCAAGCCGATGCCAGCCGCAGGCGAAACGGCCCACGTAAGGCGACTTTTCGTCGACCGATCACGGTGCGGCTTAGAGGTAAGTCCTGCCCCGCAGAGGGTCCCGATGTCCCTCGGTCGCGGGAGAAGGGCAGTAGTCGCGCTCAAGCGCGGCGGGCCCCTCAGCAGGCGGATGTGGGGACGAAGACCAGGTCGGCCGGACGGGTGGCATCCACGGCCGGTGCGCGGATCGGGGCAGGCGCCCCTCCGCGCGCCGGCTCCGGAGCCCCTGTTCTCGCCCCGCACGCCCCCGCCGGCGCCGTAGTGCGCCCGTCTGCGCCGCGTGTCCGGTTCCCTCCGCTGACCAGTGCCGATCCCTGCCCGCGGAGCGGATATGAGCCGTGATCTTGTGGGTATACGCAGAGCCAAACCAAAGACCGGCCGAGTCGCCGCGCGGCCCCGCAGGGGCGGCCGCGAGGCGGCGGAGAGGAGGGCAGCGGAGTCCTAGCGAGCTCCGCGCCCTTGCGCGGAGCGGCAGCACGAAAGCCGTGCCACCGCCATCGGTGGCCACGCGTTGAAGGGGGTCTTGTGGACATCATCGTCAAAGGTCGACGCACCGGTGTCAGCGACAAGTTCCGGCAGCACGTCGAGAACAAGCTGACCAAGCTCTCCAAGTGGGAGAAGAAGGGCATGAGCGTCGATGTGGAGGTGTCCAAGGAGCGGAACCCGAAGCTCGCCGACATGTGCGAGCGGGTCGAGCTGACCATCCGCTCCACCGGCCCGGTGATCCGCAGCGAGGCGTCCGCCGACGACCGCTACAACGCCCTGGACATGGCGATCGACCGTATCGAGTCGCGGCTGCGCAAGCTGGCCGATCGCAAGAAGGTGCACAAGGGCAACCGCGCCCCGGTCTCGGTGGCCGCGGCCACCGCCGAACTCGCCGGCAACGGCCCCGGTGCACCGGCCGATACGGTGGATTCGGCCGTGGTCCCCGCACCTGCCGCGAGCCCCGATGAGAGCCCTGAGGAGTTCGACGGCAGCGCCGTCGACGAGCAGTTCTCCGAGGACTTCGTCGAGCTCGACACCCAGGGCGACGGCCCCGTCATCGTCCGCGAGAAGTTCCATTCGGCCAAGCCGATGACCATCGACCAGGCCCTCATGGAGATGGAACTCGTGGGGCACGACTTCTACCTGTTCCACGACGAGGACCGCAACGCCCCCAGCGTGGTCTACCGTCGCAAGGGCTTCAACTACGGGGTGCTGCGCCTGGTCGACTGACCCGTCGGCCGGACCGGGGCGCCCGCCCTCCGAGGAGGCCGCGGGCGCGCCGGGCGCCTACCGCAGGCAAGGGCCGGGCGGGGCGCCCCCGCCCGGCCCCGGTGTGCCGGGTCGCCCGCGGCCTTCGCCCGCGCCGCCCGGAGGAGAGGCAGGCGGCGGCGGATGCCGGCTCGACGGGCTCAGGCCTCGGTTCTCCTGCCGTGATCGGCTCTGTCGTCGGTGGCGGGGCGATGGCCCTCCTCGCCCTCCGCGGTGCGCCGGTCCTCGGACTTGATGCGGTGCAGGGGCGTGTTGTGCGGTTCCTCCGACGCGTCGTGGGGGTCGTCCAGCACCACGTCGGTGAAGATGTCGGTCACCAGGAACAGCACACTTCCCACCGCCATCAGCCCCAGGCCGATGCCGATCAGCCACCAGTTCACGCTCAGCGAAATTCCGACCCCGCCGAGAACGAACCCGACGAGGAACACCGACACCGCGATCCACGAGCCCAGGCGGCCGCGGTGGGTCTTGGTGGGCGCGAAGTCCCCGGCTTCGCCCTGGTAACCGCGAACATAGCGCTGGGGCGTCTGGGGAGGACCCGGGCGCTGCAGCTCCTCGTCCGCCGGCGGCGCGGCGGGGATCCCCTCGGCCCGGCCGCTCGGGCTCTCGCCATCCGTCATTGCGGCACCTCCCAGGTACCAGTCGGTGTGCACAGCCCGTTTAGGGGCGGAATAACCCGAAGTGCGGGCGGCAAACCGGGCGTCCACCGGCGGGTATGCAGCCGTGACGGGGATGTGACCATCCGTGCATGCACGCGGGGGCGGGCGGGTCGCCTAGGATGGAACGCTGGGGGTCAAGGATCCGTCCGCCTCCAGATGCGGGCCCAGATCTGCGAGGAGCGCATAAGAAGTGCCAGCCATACTCGACAAGGTCCTCCGCGCAGGCGAGGGCAAGATCCTGCGCAAGCTGAACAAGCTCAAGGACCAGATCAACTCCATCGAGGACGACTTCGTCGATCTCAGCGACACCGAGCTGCGCGAGCTCACCGACGAGCTGCGCGAGCGGCACAAGGACGGCGAGTCGCTCGACGACCTCCTGCCCGAGGCGTTCGCGGCGGTGCGCGAGGCGGCCAAGCGGACCCTCGGCCAGCGCCACTTCGACGTCCAGCTCATGGGCGGCGCGGCACTACACTTCGGCAACATCGCCGAGATGAAGACCGGTGAGGGCAAGACGCTGACCTCCGCCCTCGCCGTCTACCTGAACGCGCTGACCGGCGACGGCGTGCACGTGGTCACCCCCAACGACTACCTGGCCAAGCGCGACGCCGAGAACATGGGCCGCATCTACCAGTTCCTCGGCATGAAGGTCGGCGTGCTGGCGCCGGAGATGCCGCGCGGCGACCGCCAGGCCGCCTACGCCGCCGACATCACCTACGGGACCAACAACGAGTTCGGTTTCGACTACCTGCGCGACAACATGGCCATCTCGCTGGAGGAGTGCGTCCAGCGCGGCCACGCCTACGCGATCGTCGACGAGGTCGACTCCATCCTCATCGACGAGGCGCGCACCCCGCTGATCATCAGCGGCCCCGCCGAGCAGAACTCCAAGTGGTACTCCGAGTTCGCCAAGATCGCCCCGCGACTGGTCCGCGACACCGACTACGAGGTCGAGGAGAAGAACCGCACCGTCGGCATCACCGAGAGCGGTGTGGCCAAGGTCGAGGACTGGCTGGGGATCGACAACCTCTACGAGTCGGTCAACACGCCCCTCATCAGCTTCCTGAACAACGCCATCAAGGCCAAGGAGCTCTACCGGCGCGACAAGGAGTACATCGTCAAGGACGGCGAGGTGCTCATCGTCGACGAGTTCACCGGCCGGGTGCTGCGCGGGCGCCGCTACAACGAGGGCATGCACCAGGCGATCGAGGCCAAGGAGCGCGTCCGGATCAAGGACGAGAACCAGACCCAGGCCAAGATCACCCTGCAGAACTACTTCCGCCTCTACGACAAGCTGGCCGGCATGACCGGTACCGCCGTCACCGAGGCCGCGGAGTTCAACCAGACCTACGGCATCGGCGTCGTGCCCATCGCCACCAACAAGCCGATGATCCGCTCCGACGAGCGCGACGTCATCTACAAGGGCGAGGACGCCAAGTTCGAGGCGGTCGTCGACGACATCGCCGAGTGCAACGAGAAGGGCCAGCCGGTCCTGGTCGGCACCACCAGCGTCGAGAAGTCCGAGCTGCTGTCGAAGATGCTCAAGCGGCGCGGCATCGCCCACGAGGTCCTCAACGCCAAGAACCACGCGCGTGAGGCCGCGATCATCGCCCGGGCGGGCAAGCTCGGCGCCGTCACCGTCGCCACCAACATGGCCGGGCGCGGCACCGACATCATGCTCGGCGGCAACCCCGAGTTCATGGCCGACGAGGAGCTGCAGCGGCGCGGTCTGACCCCGCTGGAGACCCCCGAGGAGTACGAGGCCGCCTGGCCGGAGGCCCTGGAGAAGGCCAAGAAGGAGGTCGAGAGCGAGCACGAGCAGGTCGTCGAGGCCGGCGGGCTCTACGTGCTGGGCACCGAGCGGCACGAGTCCCGGCGCATCGACAACCAGCTGCGCGGCCGCTCCGGCCGCCAGGGCGACCCGGGCCTCTCGCGCTTCTACCTCTCCCTTGAGGACGACCTCATGCGCCTGTTCAACAGCGCGCGGGTCGAGCTCATCTACGACCGGCTGAACATCCCCGACGACCAGCCCATCGAGTCCAAGGTCGTCACCAAGGCCATCCAGTCGGCCCAGGCCCAGGTCGAGGCGCAGAACTTCGAGATCCGCAAGAACGTCCTGAAGTACGACGAGGTCCTCAATCGCCAGCGCAAGGTCATCTACGCCGAGCGGCGCAAGGTTCTGGAGGGCGCCGATCTGCGCGAGCAGGCCGAGGGCATGCTCGACGACGTGCTCGACGGCTACGTCCGCGCCGCCACCTCCGAGGGCGACGCCGGCGACTGGGACCTCGACCGGTTGTGGAAGGCGTTCAAGCAGATCTATCCGATCAGCTTCAGCGTCGACGACCTGATCGAGGAGAACGGCGGCGAGCTCAGCACGCTGACGCCCGACATCATCTCCGAGCGGGTGCGCGAGGACGCCCACGAGGCCTACGCGCGCCGCGAGGAGGAGCTGGGCTCGGAGGCCATGCGCGAGCTGGAGCGCCGGGTGATCCTGGAGGTCATGGGCCGCAAGTGGCGCGAGCACCTCTACGAGATGGACTACCTCCAGCAGGGCATCGGCCTGCGCGCCATGGCCCAGCGCAACCCGCTGATCGAGTACCAGCGGGAGGGCTTCGACATGTTCCAGGAGATGCTCGAAGCCATCAAGGAGGAGTCGGTCGGCTACCTCTTCAACGTCGAGGTGCAGGTCCGCGGCCGCAGCACCGCGTCGGTCACCCCGGCCGGCGCCGCCGCCACTGCGGCCGGCGCCGCCGGCGCGGTGGTCACCGCGGCTCCGGCGGAGGGCGCCGTGGCCACCGAGGAGCGCGAGGAGGCCGAGGCGCCCGAGAAGACCGGCGCCGAGTCGGCCGGCCTGGACGCCGAGGACGTCGTCGAGGCCGAGGCCGCAGCCGAGCGCGAGGCGGCGGCCGACAAGGACGCCGTCGACGACGGCGGCGAGGAGATCGTGGTCCCCGGATTCGGCCAGAGCCGCCCCAGTCGGCTGCAGTACTCGGCGCCGTCCGAGGACGGCGGTGTCGACACCCGCACCGAGACCGCCGAGGACGCCTACGCCGGCACCTCCCGCAACGCCCCGTGCCCCTGCGGGTCGGGCAAGAAGTTCAAGAAGTGCCACGGCGACCCGCGCAACCGCAACGCCTAGAGCGGGTGCCGATGCGGTGAACCTGCGGCGGCGGCCGCGGTCGGAGTCCTCCGGGCTCCGCCGCGGCCGCCGCCACTCCATCGGGGACGCTTCGCGTCACGTGCCCGCCCGCCGGCCCGCCACCACCCCATCGGGGACGCTTCCCGTCACGTGTTTCCTTGCCGCCGAGCGCACGCGGTACCTGCCGGATGGAGCCGCGCCCCCGGTGGCCGGGTTCCAGCGCATAAGGTGCACCGTGCGCTCGGCGGCAAGCCGGCGCGCGGCGCTTCGCGCATCTCAGCCCCATTGCCGCAGCCGCTGTGGTGCTCGCCTTGGGTGGTTCCCGGTGGGTTCCTGCTGTCGTCGGGATAGAGGAACCCTCCGGGTACCACCCGGGGCGGCCACCGTCGGGGTTGCGGCAATGGGCGCGGTTCGCGTAGCGCGGTCGCAGCTTGCCGCCGAGCGCACGCGGTACCTGCCGGATGGAGCCGCGCCCCCGGTGGCCGGGTTCCAGCGCATAAGGTGCACCGTGCGCTCGGCGGCAAGCCGGCGCAGAACAAGTACGTGGCGCGAAGCGACTCCGTTAGCGGCGGTGGTCCGCGGTGGTTCCTGCGGTCCCGGCGGAAGGCTGGAACCGCGCCAAGACCCCGCGGGGCGGCCCGCCCCACGGGGTCCCGGTCGTGTCGGCCTGGACTCCGGCCCGTGTCAGCCGCTCGAACGGCTGCCGCCGCTGCCGCCGCCGCTGCTGTCGGCCGCCTCCGATCCCGTGCCCGTTCCCGACGACGACGCCGAGGCGTCGGGGTCGGTGGCCACCGAGGCCTGCTCCTCCACGGGTTCGCGGCCCGGGGTGGGCAGGTTCAGCCGGGTGATGAGGACGTAGAAGACCAGGTAGTACAGCACGGCGTAGACCAGCCCCATGCCCAGGATCCAGCCCAGTCCGGTCGTGTTGGACTTGAACGCGTTCAGCACCAGGTCGATGAGCCCCGCGGAGAACCCGAAGCCCAGGTGCGCGTCGAGGGCGTTGAGTATCGCCATCGAGACGCCGGTGAGGACGACGTGCACGACGAACAGCACCGGCGCGATGAAGATGAACGCGAACTCGATCGGCTCGGTGATGCCTGTGACGAAGGCGGTCAGCGCGGCGGAGATCATGATGCCGCCGACCGCGGCCCGCTGGCTCGGGTGGGCCGCCCGCCACATCGCGAAGGCCGCCGCGGGCAGGCCGAACATCAGCACGGGGAAGAAGCCGGAGAGGAAGCCGCCGGCGGTGGGGTCGCCGGCCAGGTAGCGGTTGATCTCGCCGTGGATCACGGCGCCGGTGTCGGGATCGGTGTAGCTGCCGAAGACGAACCACACCACGGAGTTGACGATGTGGTGCAGGCCGAAGGGCAGCAGCAGCCGGTTGACCACGCCGTAGACCCCGGCGCCCACCGCGCCCGAGCCGACGATCCACTCGCCCAGGCCGTTGATCCAGCCGCCCACGGTCGGCCAGACGAAGCCGAACACCACGGCGACCAGTAGCGCCGCCACGGCGGTGATGATGGGCACGAACCTGCGGCCGCCGAAGAAGCCCAGCCATGCGGGCAGCTTGATGCGGTAGTAGCGCTGCCAGAGCAGGGCGGCGATGAGGCCGATGACGATGCCGCCGAGCACATCGGTCGGGTTCTTAACGCCCCAGTTGATGACCTCGGCGCCCTCGGCGTCGAAGGCGGTCACCCGCTCGCGCAGTTCGCCGCTGGGGTCGAAGTTGAAGAACATGTAGCGCGTCACGCGGTCGAAGACCACGTAGCCCACCACGGCGGCCAGGGCGGTGGAGCCGTCGGCGCGCTTGGCGAAGCCGATGGCCACGCCCACGGCGAACAGCAGCGGCATCGCCTGGAACAGCGCGTCGCCGGCGGTGCCGATGACGCCGGCGACCGGCTGCATCCAGCCCATGCCGCCGACGTCGGCGAGCCCGCCGGGCTCGCCCCCGTTGCTGCCGAGCATGTCGCCCTGGCCCAGGCGCAGCAGGATCGCCGCCGCCGGCAGGACGGCGATGGGCATCATCAGGCTGCGGCCGATGCGCTGCAGTACGCCGAGGACCTTCGAGGAGGATCCGGTGGCGGGTGGACCACCGGAGGCTGTCGACGTGGAACTCACGGGTTCCTCCCTGTTTCGAACGGGTCGGATGGTGGGTGCGCGCGGACGCGCGGTGGGGCCGGGCGGTGGTCAGGAGCCGCCCGGACGTCGGGGGTCGAGGCGCGAGTGCAGCGTGTAGCGGTCGGCTCGGTACCGCGAGGTCGCCAACTCGACGCAGCGGCCGTTGGCGAAGCTGCGGCGCCGCATCGACAGCACCGCACTGTTCTGCGGCAGGCCGAGCAGCTTGGCGTCGGCCGGGTCGCAGACCGCGGCCTCGATGGTCTGCTCGCCGGAGTCGAGGATGATTCCGTAATCCTGCTCCAGCACCGCATACAGCGACCGGCCGGCCAGGTTGCGCTTGTCCAGTCCGGGCGCCAGGTCGACGGGGATGTTGGACCGCTCCACCGCCATGGGCTCGCCGTCGGCGGTGCGCAGCCGCTCGATGTGGTGCACCGGGGTCTCGGGCGCCAGGCCCATGTCCCGGGCGGTGCTGCCGCTTGCGGGCAGGACCCGGCGCACCAGGTCCTGGGCGCCGGGGCGGAAGCCGCGGGCGCGCATGTCCTCGGTGAATGAGGCCAGCGCCAGCGACATCTCGATCTTGGGCCGGGCCAGGAAGGTGCCCTTGCCCGGGACGCGGTACAGCTTGCCCTCCGAGACCAGCAGGTCGATGGTCTGGCGCACGGTCATCCGCGACAGGCCGTAGCGCTGGCCCAGTTCGCGCTCAGAGGGGATCGGGTCGTCCACCGAGAGGCCGGTTTCCACGATCCAGTCGAGTAGCAGGTCCCTAAGCTGCGAATACTTGGGAACGGGACTCGTGGGATCGATCGCCATGGAGGTTGCCTGTTCGGTCGTGTGACATTCTGGTAGGACTGGTATAGGCCGGACTAGACCACAGCCCGGCCATGTGTGTCAATATGTGGACCCCGGCACACCCAGGCCATCCCGCAGCGTGCCGTAACCGCTGGCCACAGCGGCCTCATCGGCACTGAGACGGACCCGAGGGAAGACATCTGATGACAACCACGACAAGCGTCATGCGCTCGGAGATCGCCGAGCAGCCCGAGGCGCTGCGCGCGACCCTGGACACGCTGCTGCCGCTGACGCCGGAGATCGCCGCCCTCGGCAGCCAGACCCGGCAGGTGCTGTTCATCGCCCGCGGCTCCTCCGACAACGCCGCCGTCTACGGCAGCTACCTGCTGCAGGCCCACACCGGGCGCCTGGCCACCCTCGCATCCCCGTCCATCGCCACCACCTACGGCGCCAAGGTGGATCTGACCGGGGTGCTCGCCGTGGCCATCTCCCAGTCGGGCCGCACCGAGGAGATCGTCGACACCATGGCCTGGGCCGCCGACTGCGGCGCCCGCACCGTCGGCGTCACCAACGGCGAGGGGTCGCCGCTGACCCGCGCCGCCGACCTCGCCCTGGTCACCCGCGCCGGCAGCGAGCTCGCGGTACCGGCCACCAAGACCTACACCACCCAGCTGGCCGCCCTCGCCGTGCTCGCCCTGGGCCTGGGCGCCGATCTGGACCCCGCTGAGTTGCAGGCCGTCCCCGAGGCCATCGACCAGGTGCTCGCCCAGCCCGGCGACGACACAGACGCCATCGTGGAGCGCCTCGTCGGCGTGCAGGGCGCGGTGGTCTCCGGGCGCGGCATGGCCTTCTCCACCGCCCTGGAGGCCGCCCTCAAGCTCAAGGAGGCCTGCTACCTGCACGCGATGGGGCTGTCCTACGCCGACCTGCTGCACGGCCCCATCGCCGTCGTCGACCGCTTCACCCCGGCGCTGCTGACCGCCGCGAACTCCGGCCCGACGCTCGCCGGCACCGTCGCGCTGGCCGAGCGGGTGACCGCCGCCGGCGCGCCCGCCTACGGCATCGGCGGGGGAGCCGCGCTCGCCGGCGCCTGCGATTTGTCCGTGCCGGTGCCCGACCTTCCCGAGTGGCTGGCACCCATCGCGCTCATCGTCCCCGCCCAGCTGATCACCGAGCGGCTGGCCCGGAGGCTGGGCTACAACCCCGACGCACCGCGCGGCCTGGGCAAGGTCACCCAGACGTCCTGACCCGGCGCGCGGTCCGGCGCGCAGGAGGGCCGCCCCGGCACCCGGCTGGGCGCCGCCCGCCGGGCCGCTTAAGCTCGAAACATCCCCGGAGCCACGGCACCCCGGCCGCGGATCCCTCCGCGCGCGGCGCACCGGGTACCGCACCACGCACGAGTCGAACTGGAGGAACACATGGCCGACAAGGCAGCGGCGATCGTCGCCGGGCTCGGCGGCGCCGACAACATCGAGGACATCGAGGCGTGCATCACCCGGCTGCGCACCGAGGTCGGCGACCCCGGCAAGGTCGACGAGCCGGCGCTGAAGGCGGCCGGCGCCCACGGCGTCCTCATCTCCGGAAACGTCGTGCAGGTCGTGGTCGGTCCCGAAGCCGACTCGCTCACCGACGACATCAACGACCTGCTCGACTGACGTCCGCCCGCCTCGCCCGAACCCCCAACCGGGCGCGGCCCGCCGCCGGCGGCCGCGCCCCGTCCGCAGGAGGTGCTGCGTGCTCCACGTGCTCGCCCCCGTCCCCGGGACCGCCGTCGCGATGGCGGAGGTCCCCGACCCGGTCTTCGCCCAGGGCATGGTCGGCCCCGGCGCGGCCGTGCAGCCCGCCCCCCGGCCGCAGGAGGCCGTGGCACCGGTCAGCGGGCAGGTGGTCAAACTGCACCCGCACGCCTTCATGGTGCTGGCCGACGGCGCCCGCGGCGTCCTGGTGCACCTGGGCATCGACACCGTCAAGCTCGACGGGGCCGGATTCGAAAAGCTCGTCGAGGAGGGCGCGCACGTCGAGGCGGGCACTCCCGTCATCCGGTGGAACCCCGCCGACGTCGAGGCCAAGGGGCTCTCCGCGGTGGTGCCCGTCGTCGCGCTGGACGCCGACACCGGCGCGGTGGACGCGCCGGCCCGCGGGGAAGTGGCCACCGGCGACGCGTTGTTCTCCTGGTCATGACCGACACCGACGACACCGCCCCCCGCGCCGCCCTCTTCGACCTCGACGGGACGCTGATCAACAGCGAGCCGCGCTCCATGGAGGTGTGGTCCCGGCTGCTGGACATGCACAACGTCCCCCACGACGAGACCACCCTGCACCGCTTCATGGGGCGCCGCGGCGCCGACGTGCTCACCGAGGACCCCCAGCTCTTCCCCGGCGTCACCTGGGACGTGCTGCTGGCCGAGCTGCAGCTGATCCAGTCCGCGCCCGACCTGCCCGACTCCCAGGAGCTGCCGGAGTCCGTGGCGTTCCTGCACCGCCTGCACGCCCGGGGCGTGCCCTTCGGCCTGGTCACCTCGGCCGGGCGGGGATGGGCGCGGACCGCCCTGGACCGGCTCGGGGTGCTGGGGATGTTCCGGGGCCTGGTCACCGCCACCGACGTCACCGCGGGAAAGCCCGATCCGGAGGGCTACCTCAGCGGTGCGCGGATGCTGGGCGAGGACCCGGCACGCATCGTCGTGTTCGAGGACACCCCCGCCGGCATCGAGGCGGGGCGGCGCGCCGGCATGCGCGTCGTCGCGATCACCACCACCCACGAGCCCGCGGTGCTGGGCAGGGCCGACCTGGTCGTCGACCACCTCACCGAGGTCGACTGGCCGCGCATCGGCCGCAGAGAACGGCTCCAGCCGTAGTAGCAGTAGCAACCCGAAGAAAGGTGCCTCCCGTGGCGCAACGCCGAGTCACAGTCCAGTCCGAGGTCGGCCTGCACGCCCGCCCCGCCGCCCTGTTCGTCGAGGCCGCCGCCAAGGCCGGCGGAGAGGTCACCGTCGCCAAGGGCGAGGGCACCCCGGTCTCGGCCAAGAGCATCCTGGCCGTGATGGGCCTGGACGTCCGCAAGGGCGACGAGATCGTCATCAGCGCCGAAGGGGACGACGCCGACGCCCTGCTCGACCGGCTCGTCGAGATCGCCGAGGCAGGCTAGAGGGGGCGAGCATGCCGCAGAGGTTCAAGGGCGCCGGGGTCAGCCCCGGCGCGGGATACGGGCCCGCCAAACGGCTGGTCCGCGACGTCCCGCGGCCCGACCCCGACGCCCGCCACGGCGGCGACGCGGCCGCCGAAGCCGAGCGCGCGGCCGCGGCGATGGAGGAGACCGCCCGCGCTCTCGGCGAACTGGGCGAGCGCGCCGGCGGCGACGCCGCGGAGGTCCTCAACGCCCAGGCGCTGATGGCCCGCGACCCCGCCCTGGCCGAGGACGTGCGCAAGCGCGTGGGCGAGGGCGCATCGGCGGCGCGCGCCGTCTCCGAGGCGATGGCGGTCTACCGGGAGATGCTTGCCGGGGCGGGGGAGTACCTGGCCGCCCGCGTGGCCGACCTCGACGACGTCCGCGACAGGATCGTGGCCCGGCTGATGGGGGCGCCGATGCCGGGCGTGCCCGACTCCGACGTCCCCTTCGTGCTGGTCGCCGAGGACCTCGCGCCGGCCGACACCGCCGCCCTCGACCCCCGGCGGGTCGTCGCGTTCGTGACCCGCGAAGGCGGGCCGACCAGCCACACCGCCATTCTCGCCCGCTCGCTGGGCCTGCCGGCCGTCGTCGCCTGCCCCGGCGCCGACACCGTGGCGGAGGGCACCATGCTGCTGGTCGACGGCGCCACCGGCGAAGTGGCCGCCGACCCCGAGCCGGGGGTCGTCGAGACCGTCACCGCGGCCGCGCAGGCCCGCGCCGCCGCCGCTGCCGGCGCCGGCGGGCCCGGGCGCACCGCCGACGGGCACGAGGTGCCGCTGCTCGCCAACATCGGCGGCCCCAAGGACCTGCCGGCGGCCTTGGAGCACGGAGCCGAGGGAGTGGGGCTCTACCGCACCGAGTTCCTGTTCCTCGACCGCGCCGACGCGCCGGGGCACGCCGAGCAGGTGGCCGCCTACCGGGCGGTGCTGGAAGCCTTCCCCGGCGGCCGGGTCGTGGTCCGCACGCTCGACGCCGGCGCGGACAAGCCGCTGGAGTTCCTGCCGCCCGGCGGCCGCGACGAGCCCAACCCGGCGCTGGGCGAGCGCGGACTGCGCATGATGCGCCGCCTGCCCGAGACCCTGGACGCCCAACTGGCGGCGCTAGCCGAGGCCGAGCGCGACACCGACGCCCACCTGCAGGTCATGGCGCCCATGGTGACCGACGCGGCCGACGCCGAATGGTTCGCCGCGGCCGCGGCCAAGGCCGGGGTGCAGCACGCCGGGGTGATGATCGAGGTCCCCGCCGCGGCGCTGCGGGCCCGCCACATCGCCGAGCACGTCGACTTCTTCAGCATCGGAACCAACGACCTCACCCAGTACACCTGCGCGGCCGACCGCGAGACCGGGGGACTGGGCCGCTTCCAGGACCCCTGGCAGCCGGCGGTGCTGGACCTGGTGGCGGCCTCGGCCGCCTCCGCCGCCGATGCGGGCCGCACCTGCGGGGTGTGCGGGGAGGCCGCCGCCGATCCGCTGCTGGCCTGCGTGCTCACCGGGCTCGGCGTCACCAGCCTGTCCATGGGCCCCTCGGCGCTGCCGCTGGTGCGGGCCGCGCTCGCCCGCGCCGAACTCGCCCAGTGCCGTGCCGCCGCCGAGGCGGCCCGCGCCGCCCGCGGTCCCGAGGAGGCGCGCACCGCCGCGGCCGAGCGGCTCCCGGGCCTGGCCGAACTGGGCCTGTAGCCCGAGTGCCCGGCCGGCGGCGCCCGGATGCCCGGCGGCCTGGAGGGTGCTTGTGGACGACGGGGCGGCGCCGGTGGCGCAGGCGCTATCGTGGGGCGGGCCGCGACCGGTGAGCCCGCCCCACGGCGCAGACTCCGCAGCGCACCCGCGCCCCCGCACGCGCCGCCCGGTCTACGCGGCCTTCCCCCGCCGTGCCCCTGTCCCGCCGCGTCCGCCACCGGAAGGTCCGCATGCCGTTTCGCCGCCTGTTCGCGCTGATCGGAACCGCCGTGCTGCTGCTGGCCCCCGCACTGTCGGGGTGCAGCCCGGATTCGCCCGGCCGGCCGGGCGAGGCCACCGGTTCGGCCACCCCCTCGCCCGGTCCCGACGAGGCCCGGCAGCAGGCCCGCGAGCGCCTGGCCGAGATGTCGCCGGAGGAGAAGATCGGCCAGCTGCTGGTGCTGCTCGCCCAGGGCACCACGGCCGAGGAGAGTGCCGACCTGGTCTCGGCCTACCACCCCGGCGGCCTCATCTACTTCCCCGAGAACCTGAACGGCCCCGAGCAGATCGCCCGGATGTCCAACGGGCTCCAGCAGACCGCGGCCGAAACCGGCGCCGGCGTCCCGCTGTTCCTCGGCATCGACCAGGAGCAGGGCATGGTGGCCCGGCTTCCGGTGGGCACGCGCTTCCCCGACGCGATGGCGGTGGGTGCGACCCGCGACACCGCCCACGCCCGGGCCCTGGCGCGCGCCACCGCCGAGGAGCTCACCGCCTTGGGCATCAACCTCGACTACGCCCCGGTCGCCGACGTCAACACCAACCCCGACAACCCCGTCATCGGCATCCGCTCCTTCGGTTCCGACCCCGATCTGGTCGCCGACATGGCCACCGCCGAGGCCGCCGCCTTCAGCGAGGGCGGCGTGGTGCCCGTCGTCAAGCACTTCCCCGGCCACGGCGACACCGACGTCGACAGCCACACCGGGCTTCCCGTCATCGAGAAGTCCCGTGCCGAGTGGGAGAAGGAGGACCTGCCGCCCTTCCGGGCCGCGGTCGACTCCGGCGTCGACGCGATCATGACCGCCCACGTCCTCATGCCCGCCCTCACCGACTCCGGCGAGCCCTCCACCCTCTCGCCCGACGTCGTCCAGGGCATCCTGCGCGAGGAGCTCGGCTACGACGGCATCGTCACCACCGACGCGCTGAACATGGAGGGCGTGCGCCAGACCCACTCCGACGGCGAGGTGGCGGTGCGCGCCGTGCTCGCCGGCGCCGACCAGCTGCTCATGCCGCCCGACCCGCAGGCCGCCTTCGACGCGCTGCGCACCGCGGTCGACGAAGGCCGCATCACCACCGAGCGGCTGGACCGGTCGGTGCTGCGCATCCTCACCGCCAAGGCCCGACGCGGCCTCTTCGACGCCGGCGCGGCAAGCCCCGCGGCCGCCGCCCAGGCCGTGGGCACCGAGGAGCACCGCGCGGCGGCGCGCGACCTCGCCGACGACTCGGTCACGCTGCTGCGCAACAGCGGCGGCGTGCTGCCGCTGGCCGAGGGAGCCACGGTGAGCGTCACCGGCTCCGGTGCCGAGGAGATCGGCGCGGGCCTGGAGGAACTGGGCTACACGGTCACCGCCGATCCCGCCTCCGCCGACGTGGCCGTGGTGGGCACGCTCGACGCCCGGGGCGACGCCGAGCAGCGCTCCCTCGTCGCCTCGGCCGGGTCGTCGGGCACCCCGGTGGTCGTCGTCGCCCAGGGCAACCCCTACGACATCGCGGAGTTGGAGGGCGTCGACGGCTACCTGGCCACATACTCGGCGGTGGACGCCTCGCGCGCGGCCGCCGCGCGCGTGCTGGCGGGGGAGGTGTCCCCCTCGGGCAAGCTGCCGGTCGGCATCCCGGGGACCGATCTGGGGTTCGGCGACGGCCTGTCCTACTGAGCGGGACGACCACCGCCCCGGCCTCTCCCCAGTCCCGCGGTGCTGCGTCCTCGGGAACCGCCCGGCGACCCGGTCCCGGGCCGTTGCGGGGCGGGGATGGCGGCCGGCGGGCGTGCAGCGCCGCGCGCGTCCCGCCGCCGATGCCGCCGCCTCGATCGCGACCGCCCCCGGACCGTCCCCGGGGGCGGCCGGCGCTCGGCGGCGCAGGCGCCGCTTACGCGTGCCGCTTGGCCTCCTGGCGGGCCAGCGCGCGCAGGTGCACCTCGTCGGGGCCGTCGAAGATCCGCATGGCCCGCGCGTGGGCGTACATCTCGGCCAGCGGGAAGTCGTCGCTGACCCCGGCTCCGCCGTGCACCTGGATGGCGCGGTCGAGGACCTCCACCGCCACCCGGGGAGCGGCCACCTTGATCGCCGAGATCTCCGTGCGCGCCTCCTTGGTGCCGCGGTGGTCGATCAGCCAGGCCGTCTTGAGCACCAGCAGCCGCGCCTGCTCGATCGCCAGCCGCGACTCGGCGATCTGCTGCTGGACCACGCCCTGGGCGGCCAGCGGCTTGCCGAACGCCACCCGCTGCTCGGCGCGGCGCACCATCAGCTCCAGCGCGCGCTCGGCCATGCCGATGGCCCGCATGCAGTGGTGGATGCGGCCGGGCCCCAGCCGGGCCTGGGCGATCGCGAAGCCCTCGCCCTCACCGGCGATCAGATTGGCGGCGGGCACCCGCACGTCGGTGAACCGCAGCTCGCAGTGGCCCTCCTGGTCCTGGTAGCCGAAGACCGGCAGGGCGCGGACGATCTCCAGGCCGGGTGTATCGCGGGGCACCAGGATCATCGACTGCTGCCGGTGCGCGGGGCCCTCGGGGTCGGTCTTGCCCATCACGATGAAGATCTCGCAGCGCGGGTCGGCCGCGCCGCTGATCCACCACTTGCGCCCGTTGATCACGTAGTCGTCGCCGTCGCGGACGATGGAGGTGGCGATGTTGGCGGCGTCGGAGGAGGCCACGTCGGGCTCGGTCATGGCGAACGCGGAGCGGATGCGCCCCTCCAGCAGCGGCTCCAGCCACCGCTCGCGCTGCTCGGGGGTGCCGAACATGTGCAGCACCTCCATGTTGCCGGTGTCGGGCGCCGAGCAGTTGAGGGCCTGGGGCGCCAGCACGGGCGAGCGGCCGGTCAGCTCGGCCAGCGGCGCGTAGTCGGTGACGCTCAGCCCGCCCACATCGGGCAGGAACAGGTTCCACAGGCCGCGGCGGCGCGCCTGGGCCTTCAGCTCCTCCATGACCGGCGGCAGTTCGTGGCTGTCCCACCCGGCTTCGGCGCGCTGGCGGTGGTAGACGGGTTCGGCCGGGTACACGTGCTCGTCCATGAACGACTGCAACTCGGCCAGGCGGCCGCGGGCGGTGGCGCTGAGATCGAAGTCCATGCCCGCAGTATGCCATCAGACCGACTGGTCGGTACTGTGTGGGCGGCGTGCCGCGCGCCGGCTCCCCGGGCGGCCGGGGGTTAGCGGGGCCGCTGCCAGGGAACAAACGCTGCCCCGGCGCGCGCCGGTGCGAAGCGCGCGGGGGTCCGCGCCCGAGGCGGGCGCACAGCGAGCGATGGAGGCATGTATGACGACTCTGTGTCGCGGCATCATCACCGACTGGGGCGGGGTGCTGACAACCCCGCTGCGCGAGACCATCACCGCCTGGCTGGCCGCCGACGGCATCGACGACACCCGCTACCGCGACGTGATGCGCTCCTGGGTGCAGGGCGCCTACAACGGCGGCGCCGTGGAGGGCAACCCCATCCATGCCTTGGAGCGCGGCGAGATCACCACCGCCGAGTTCGAGCGCGTCCTCGCCGCGGAGCTGCGCCTGGTCGGCGGCGGCCCCGTCCCCGCCGAAGGGCTGATCCACCGGATGTTCTCGGGCTTCCACCCGGTCGAGGAGATGTACGCGGCGCTGCGCCAGGCCCGCCAGCAGCAGGTGCGTACCTGCCTGCTGTCCAACTCCTGGGGGAACGGCTATCCGCGCGACCTGTTCGCCGAGGCCCTCGACGACGTGGTCATCTCCGGCGAGGTGGGCATGCGCAAACCCGAACCGGAGATCTTCCGGCACGCGATCGAGCTGGTGGGCCTGGCTCCCGAGGAGTGCGTCTTCATCGACGACATGGAGGACAACGTGCACGCGGCCGTCGAGCTGGGCATGATCGGCATCCTGCACCGCGACCCCGCCGAGACGCGGGACCGGCTCGCCGAGACCTGCGGCATCGAACTGGACCCGATGCCCTCCTGAGCGGCCGTGCCGGAAGCTCTCCTCCGGTCGGCCGCCACCGCCCGACCGAGCCTGCGCGCCGCCCACGGCCGCCTCGCCGCGGGCGGCGCGCCGTCTCCAGGGCCTCCGGCGGGGCGCTGCGCCGGACCGGACAACGGGCGCCTCTGGCAGACTTGCCCACGCCCCTGCTCCGACCACCCGAGACGATCCGCGGGACCGCGATGCGCATCTACCTGCCCAGCACCTTCACCGACCTGGCCGCCGTCCTCGACGCCGGCGGGATCAGCGGCCCGCCGCTGACCGCCTTCGCCGTCACCGACCGGCTCGCCGGCCCCGAGGGAGCCGGCGATGACGAGGAGCTGGAGTACGAAGCCCTGCGCAGCGCCGCCGCCGAATCCCTGCGCCTGCTGCACGCCGACCCCGCCGCGCCGCGCCGGCGCGCGGTGATCGCCGCCGAGGCGCCTGAAGCCGTCGTCGAGCCGGCCGCCGACGACGACCGCCCGGCCGCCGTCACCCTCACCGGCGCGCTGCCTCTCAAGCGCGTCGCCGCCCTGCACGTCGACGCCCCCGAGGCCGAAGCGGCCGTGACCGAAGCCGCGGCCCACCCCGGGTCCGACCCCGAAGCCGGTCCCCTGGCCGACCACGAACTGCTCTGGTACGCCACCCAGGAACTGCCCTACCTGCTCGACCGCGGCTAGGTTCCGCTCCTGCCGACAGGCCGGGAGGGACCCACCGGGAATCCCAAGAGCCGGGAACCCCAGAGGTTGCGGCAATGGGCGCGGTTCGCGCAGCGCGGCCCGCCCGTCAGCCCGCCACCGCCCCAACGGAGACGCTTCGCGTCACGTGTTTGCCTGCCGCCGAGCGCACGCGGTACCTGCCACATGGAGCGGTACCCCCGGTAGCCGGGTTCCAGCACATGCCCGCCACCACCCCATCGGAGACGCTTCGCGTCACGTGTTTCCTTGTCACCGAGCGCACGCTGTACTTTTCCGATGGAGCCGCGTCCCCGGTGGCCGGGTTCCAGCGCATAAGGCGCGTCGTGCGCTCGGCGGCAAGCCGGCCCAGAACAAGTACGTGGCGCGAAGCGCCTCCGTTTGGGGCGGTGGCGGGTGAGGGGTGGGATTCGCGCCTTTCAGCCCCATTGCCGCAGCTTTTGTGGTGCGCGCCCTCGGGCCTCGGCGGGTTCCCTGCTCGAAGCTGCGGCGGGAACCTCGGTGCGCGCTGCGCGGAGACGATTACCGCCCCCTGCCGAGCGGGTATGGATCACCGCGCGGCGCCCGCCGCCGGGATGCGCCCACCCCGCGTCCGCCCGGTCCGGGCCCGCCGACCTACCCCGATCGGGAGGCAGTGCGATGGATGCCGTGACCAACGTCCCCGTTCCCGTCAACGAGCCCAACCTCACCTACGCCCCGGGCTCCCCCGAGCGGGTCGAGCTCGAAGCGGAGATCGCGCGCCAGTCGGGTGAGGAGACCGAGCTGCAGCAGGTGATCGGCGGCGAGCACAGCCTCGGCGCCGGCGAGCTGATCCCGGCGCTCAAGCCCCACGGCCACGCCCACGTCCTGGGCCGGATGAGCAACGCCACGCCCGGCGAGGTGCAGCGGGCGATCGACGCCGCCCGCGAGGCCGCACCCGCCTGGCGCGCCATGTCCTTCGACGACAGGGCCGCCATCCTGCTGCGCGCCGCCGACATGCTGGCAGGCCCCCACCGCGCGCGGGTGAACGCCGCCACCATGCTCGGCCAGTCCAAGTCCGTGCAGCAGGCCGAGATCGACGCCGCCTGCGAGCTGATCGACTTCTGGCGGTTCAACGTCTCCTTCGCCCGCCGCCTCTACGCCGAGCAGCCCATCTCCGTGCGCGGCGTGTGGAACCGGCAGGAGCTGCGGCCGCTGGAGGGGTTCGTGCTGGCGATCACCCCGTTCAACTTCACCGCCATCGCCGGCAACCTGCCCACCGCCCCCGCGCTGATGGGCAACGTGGTGGTGTGGAAGCCCTCGCCCACCCAGACCTACTCCGCCCACTACGTCATGCGGGTCCTGGAGGAGGCCGGGATGCCGCCGGGCGTCATCAACATGGTCACCGGCGACGGCCGCGCGGTCTCCGAGACCGCCCTGGCCCAGCCGGACCTCGCCGGCATCCACTTCACCGGCTCGGTGGGCACCTTCCAGCACCTGTGGCGCACCGCGGGCGAGCACATCGCCCAGTACCGCTCCTACCCGCGCATCGTCGGCGAGACCGGCGGCAAGGACTTCATCGTCGCCCACTCCTCGGCCGACCGCGACGTACTGCGCACGGCGCTGATCCGCGGCGCCTTCGAATACCAGGGCCAGAAGTGCTCGGCCGCGTCGCGCGCCTACATCCCCCGCAGCGTGTGGTCGTCCCTGCGCGACGACCTCCTCGGCGAGGTGGAGCAGCTGACCATGGGCGACGTCACCGCCGACGTCTCGACGTTCATGGGAGCCGTCATCGACGACCGCGCCTTCGCCAAGAACGCCGGCGCCCTCAAGCGGGCCCGGGACACCGACTCCATCACCGTCCTGGCCGGCGGGGGAGCCGACGACAGCGTGGGCTACTTCGTCGAACCCACGGTGCTGGAGTGCGACGACCCCGAGGACGAGGTCTTCAGCACCGAGTACTTCGGCCCGATCCTGGCCGTGCACGTCTACGACGACTCCCGCTACGAGCAGGTGCTGGCGCAGCTCGCCGACGTCGCGCCCTACGCGCTGACCGGCGCGGTCATCGCGCGCGACCGCGCCGCCGTCGCCGCGGCCGACGCCGCGCTGCGGTTCTCGGCCGGCAACTTCTACATCAACGACAAGCCCACGGGCTCGATCGTGGGCCAGCAGCCCTTCGGCGGCGCCCGCGCCAGCGGCACCAACGACAAGGCCGGCTCGGTGTTCAACCTGGTGCGCTGGGTCAGCCCGCGCGCGGTCAAGGAGACCTTCACCGCGCCCACCGACTGGCGCTACCCGCACATGGGGTGAGGGCGGCCGGGTCGCAGCGGGCCCGGCACGGCCGCGGCGAGTCCGCTCAGGCGCCCCGCAGCAGCTTGCGCACCGCGGGGAGGTCGTCCGAGGCCTGCTGGGCCGCGGTGTCGGCCTGGCGGTGCAGTTCACGGCACTCGGCCGCCCCTTCCTCCGCCTTGTCCCGCAGGCGGCGGCCGGCGCTCTCGACCGCCGCCCGGTTGCGGGCCCGGTCCTGGCGGTCCCGGTAGACGACCACTCCGGCCACCGCCAGCGCCGCCACCACGGCCAGCCAGAGCCCGGCCGTCTGCGCCGCCAGCGCCAGGACGGCCAGCAGGACCGCGGCGCCGCCGGCGGCCCCGGCCCAGGCGAGGCGGGTGCGGTCGGGCGCGTAGGAGGCCTCGACCGCCTCGCGCGCCGCGCGCAGCGACGCCTCGTCGACCCCGCCGGCGGTCACGCGCACCCGCTTGCCGTGGTAGACCACCTCGGCCTCGGCGTCGACCTGTTCCGCCGCCCGCCCGGCCAAGTCCTCGGCCGCTTGCGCGATCACCGGCGAGTAGACCCCGATGGCCAGCGCCCGCCGCCCCGGCGAGCACAGGCGGCTGACGGCGTCCGCGCGCACCAGTTCGGCGGTCGACCCTGCCGGGTCCGTCCAGGCGGGGACGGGATTGTCGGCCGAGGCGGTGCCGCTGCTCTCGATGACGGCGCGCAGCTGCGTGGCGCGGGCCAGATGCGGGGCCTCCTCCGCCGTCCCCTCGTCGATCAGCAGCCGCAGCGTCTCGGCCGCCTCCTCATCCAGGCCGCCCTGCCCGCCGGCCGCACCGCCGCGGCCGTCCGCGGCCGCCGAGTCCGCTGCGCCGGCCTCCTCCGCGGCGTCCTCCTGCGGCATCAGCGCCTCCTCCAACCACGCGCGCAGCGACGCCAGCCGGGCGGCCGCCTCCACCTGCCTGCGGGCCCCCTCGCACCCGCTGAGCACCCGGCTGCGCGCGGGCGGCGCCGGGGCGGGTGCCGCCGAGATCCAGAACTCGGGACGTGCCGCCGGGTCGCCGTCCGCGTCCGCCCGCCGCACCGCATCGGCCGCCGCCTGCTGCACCGCCGCATAGGCGTCGTCACCCAGCAGCCCGTCCCCGGCAGCGATCCACAGCGCGCGCTGGTAGCGGGTGACCTCGTCGGGCAGTTCCGGCAGGATCTTGGCCAGGATCCAGTCGGCCATCAGCGGCGCCTCGTCGGGCGCGGCCGCCGCGGTGCCCAGCAGGGCGAACGTCCCCGCCCGCAGCGCGTCGACCGCGGCGGCCGCCGCCATGTGCGAGCGCGCGCCGCTCGTGTCGCCGCGCACGGCGGCCGACAGCCCGCGCGCCGCAGGGCACAGCCAGTACCCCGCCACGTCGTCGCGCCCGCCGTCGTCGTCGGCCGCACCCTCCAGGACGCGGTGCGTGCGGTAGCGGACGGCGGCCGGTTCGGTGAAGACCGCCAGCAGCGCCCGCAGGTCGCTCAGCTCCACGAACGCGTCGAAGGAGGTCGACAGCCGGTCCAGGCGCTGCTCCAGGCTGCCGCTGATGCGGCGCATCTCGGAATTCAGCCGGTCCCGCGTGACCGAGAGCTGCGCGTCGAGCGCGTGGATCGCCTCGTTCTGCCTGCGGTTGTGGGTGACGTGCGAGGTGAAGAAGTACTCGTCGGGGAGATCGTGCGCCATCGGGGGTCCTTCGCGGGCGGCCGCCGCATCAGGGCAGGGAATCGAAGATGGACTACCGTGTTCTGACGCGGCGCCCCTCGGGAGCGTTCCGGCCTCCTGCCACCGCCTTCGCGCGACGGCGGCCCGTGCGCCGGGCCGCGGACACCGCCGCCGTAGGGGCGGTTCCGGCGTGAGGCAGGATTATGGTGGAAGGCCCGCACGCTCTTTCCCCTGAGGAGACTGCCATCAGCCGGCTGGTGTTGTGGAATATCGACCTGACGCTCGTCGACGTCGCCCAGGTGACCCGCTCGGCCTACGCCGAGGCGTTCGAGCAGGTCACCGGCGTGCCACTGGTGTATCTGGCCTCCACCGGAGGCCGCACCGACTCCGAGATCTTCTTCGAGTTCCTGGCGCGCAACGACGTGCGCCTGGAACCGGGTGAGGAACCCCTGTCCGACTTCGTCGACGCCCTGGGCGAGGCGTTCGCGCGCCGCCGCGACCAGCTCACCGCGCGCGGACGGGCCATGCCCGGCGCCCAGGAGGCGCTGGCGGCCGTCGCCGGACTCGACGACACGGTGCAGACCGTCGTCACCGGGTCGATCATGGCCAACGCCGTGGCCAAACTCGCCGCCTTCGGGCTCGACGGCTACCTCGACCTGAGCATCGGCGGGTTCGGCTCCGAGCACTACCCCAAGGCGAGCCTCATCCAGTTCACCCGGATGCGCGCGGCCCAGGCCCACGGCTTCGAGTTCCCCGAGTCGGCCACCGCCTACATCACCGACTCCCCCCGCGACGTCGAGGCCGCCATCATCGGCCACGCCACCCCCGTCGCCGTGGTCAGCGGATCGGCGACCGAGTCCCAGCTGCGCGCCGCCGGCGCCAAGTACGTGCTGGAGGACCTCACCGACACCCCGCGGCTGCTCAGCGCCGTGCGCGAGGCCACGGCCGCCGGCGCCGCGTGAGGCGCCCGTACCCCGCTCGGCGCGGCGGATCACGCGCCTGACCGGCAGCGGCCGAGGCCCTTGCCGCGCGCCTGCGCGGGCGTAGGTTGGACGGGACCGACCTTGGACGACCGCCCGAACCCGCGGCCGCGCAAACCGCTCCTAACCACCGAAACGCACAGTTAACGGTGTTGATCACAAAACCGCGGCACTCGAACCAGTAATCTGGGCCGCGGCGGGGCCGGACAACGGAGTCCGGCCGTTCCACCGCACCTGTGCGCACAGGTTTCCCGCTCCGGCAACCGGAGAGCGGGAACCCCACGGGGCCCACCCGGCGCCCGCACAACTCCATAACGACCCGACGTCCCGGACCAGCCCGCCGGTCCGGGGCCGGCCCCCTACGACTCACAAGGGAGTGAGGTCGCACGATGCCCGGCCAGCACGACGCCGTCCAGGACCGATTGCTCCGCGACGCCATAGCCCGCTGCTCCGATCGTCCTCCGTTCACCGGCGACTCCGAGCACACCGCGCGGTTCCTGGGGCACTACTACCGGCACGTCGCCACCGAGGAGCTGCAGGAGCGCGACCCCGCCGAGGTCTGCGGCCCGGCGGCATCCCACCTGGAGTTCGCCCAGCACCGGCCGCAGGGGCGGGCCAAAGTGCGCGTCTACACCCCCGAGCGCGAGCGCGACGGCTGGGAGACCGGCCACTCCGTCGTCGAGATCGTCACCGACGACGCTCCCTTCCTGGTCGACTCGGTCACCATGGAGCTGGGTCGGCGCGGCATCGGCTACGACCTGCTCATCCACCCCCAACTGCGGGTGGCGCGCGACGTCGCCGGCACTCTGCGCGAGGTCGAGCCCCCTTCCGGCGCCGACCCCGGCGGTCCCAGTCCCCTCCGGGAATCCTGGATGCACCTGGAGATCGACCGGCTCAGCGGACCCGCCGCCCACAAGGAGCTGACCGCCGACCTCGAACGCGTGCTGAGCGACGTGCACAGCGTCGCCGAGGACGCCGGCCGGATGCGCCGCAAGGCCCTGCTGCTGGCCGACGAGCTCGCCGGCGCCGCCGACCGCCTGGCCGCCGGCGGCGTCGACGCCCGCGAGATGTCGGAGAGCGTGGAGTTCCTGCGCTGGGTCGCCGACCGCCACTTCCACTTCATGGGCTACCGGGAGTACACCCTGGTCAGCGCCCCCGACGACAGCGACGCCCCCACCGAACCCGGCGAGCGGCTGGGCCTGAGCCCCCGCCCCGGCACCGGGCTCGGCCTCCTGCGCGCCGACGCCCCCGCCTCCGAGAGCTTCGCGGCCCTCCCGCCCGAGGCCCGCGCCAAGGCGCGCGAAGCCCACGTGCTGGTCCTGACCAAGGCCAACTCCCGCGCCACCGTGCACCGCCGCCGGTACCTCGACTACGTCGGCGTCAAGCGCTTCGACGAGCAGGGCCGCGTCGTGGGCGAGTACCGCTTCCTGGGCCTCTACACCCACGAGGCGGTCACCGCCGGCATCGCCCAGATCCCCATCCTCAAGCGCAAGCAGGCCGAGATCCTCGACCTCGCCGGGTTCGACCCCGACAGCTACGACGGCAAGGACCTCATCGAGATCCTGGAGGGCTTCCCGCGCGAGGAGCTGCTGCAGGCCCCCGTCGACCAGCTCTACGACATCGTCCTGGGGGTGCTGCGCCTGCGCGAGCGCCGCGGCACCAAGCTCTTCCTGCGCCGCGACCCCTACGGCAGGTTCATGTCGTGCCTGGTCTACATGCCGCGCGACCGCTACAACACCGACGTGCGGATGAAGATCCAGCAGGTCCTCAGCCGCGCCTTCGAAGGCGCCACGATGGACCACAGCGTCGCGGTCGGCTCGGCTCCCTTCGCCCAGCTCTACCTGGTGGTACGCGCCGAGAGCGGCAGAATCCTCGCCGACGTCGACCACGCCGCCCTGGAGGCCGAGGTCGTCGCGGCCACCCGGTCCTGGGACGACGACCTCGACCGCGAGCTGCGCGCCCGCTTCGGCGCCGAACGCGCCGAGGAGCTGATGCAGGCCTACGGCGCCGCGCTGCCCGAGGGCTACAAGGTCGACACCGAGGCCGCGGTCGCCGTCGACGACGTCCACCGGCTCGACCGCCTCGACGACGACGAACTCGCCGTCAACCTCTACCGCCCCGAAGGCACCGAGCCCGGCGAGTGGCGGCTAAAGGTCTACCGCAAAGGCGACCCGATCTCCCTCTCGCGGGTGCTGCCGCTGCTGGAGCACATGGGCGTGGAGGTCCGCGACGAGCGTCCCTACGGCGTCGCCGGCGCCGAGTCCGGCCGCGCCTGGATCTACGACTTCGGCCTGGCGCCCGTCGCCGACGCCGTCGAGCTGCCGCCCGACCAGCTGAAGTCCCTGTTCGAGGAGGCCTTCACCGCGCTGTGGCAGGGCCGCGGCGAGTCCGACCGGTTCAACGCCCTGGTGATGCGCGGCGGGCTGCACTGGCGCCAGCTCACCATCCTGCGCGCCTACGCCAAGTACCTGCGCCAGACCGGCAGCACGTTCAGCCCCGCCTACATCGCCGACGTGCTGGTCGCCAACGTGCGCATCGCCAACCTGCTGGTGCGGCTGTTCGAGTCCCGCTTCGACCCCGGCCGCGAGGCCGCGCGCCAGGAGCGCACCGACGCCCTCACCGAGGAGCTCCGCAGCGAGCTGGACCAGGTCGCCAGCCTCGACCAGGACCGCATCCTGCGCTCGTTCCTGGCGGCCATCGAAGCCACCCTGCGCACCACCTACTTCCAGGGCGGCGCCGAGGGCCCCAAGCCCTACCTGGCCTACAAGCTCGACCCGCGGCGCATCCCCGACCTGCCGGCGCCCCGCCCCCGTTACGAGATGTACGTCTACTCGCCGCGCATGGAGGGCGTCCACCTGCGCTTCGGCGCGGTCGCCCGCGGCGGCCTGCGCTGGTCCGACCGCTTCGAGGACTTCCGCACCGAGGTCCTGGGCCTGGTCAAGGCGCAGACCGTGAAGAACTCGGTGATCGTGCCCAGCGGGTCCAAGGGCGGCTTCGTGTGCAAGCAGCTGCCCGCCGGCGGCGACCGCGACGCGGTCCAGGCCGAGGTCATCGCCTGCTACAAGGACTTCATCAGCGGGATGCTCGACCTCACCGACAACCGCGTCGGCGGCCGGGTGGTCCACCCCGACGACGTCGTGCGCTACGACGGCGACGACCCCTACCTGGTGGTCGCCGCCGACAAGGGCACCGCCACCTTCTCCGACATCGCCAACGGCATCGCGATCGAGCGCGGCTTCTGGCTGGGCGACGCCTTCGCCTCCGGTGGTTCGGTGGGCTACGACCACAAGGCCATGGGCATCACCGCCCGCGGCGCCTGGGAGTCGGTCAAATACCACTTCCGCGAACTCGGCGTCGACGTGCAGAACGAGGACTTCACCGCCGTCGGGGTCGGCGACATGTCCGGCGACGTCTTCGGCAACGGCATGCTCCTCTCCCGGCACATCCGGCTGGTGGCCGCGTTCGACCACCGGCACGTCTTCCTCGACCCCGACCCCGATCCCGAACGCTCCTTCGCCGAGCGGCAGCGCATGTTCGACCTGCCGCGCAGCACCTGGGCCGACTACGACACCGCGGTGATCTCGGCGGGCGGCGGCGTGCACCCGCGCACCGCCAAGTCGATCCCCCTCACCCCGCAGGTGCGCCGGGCGCTGGGCATCGGCGCGGAGGTCACCGCCCTGGCGCCGTTCGAGCTCATCCGGCACATCCTCACCGCGCCGGTGGACCTGCTGTGGAACGGCGGCATCGGCACCTACGTCAAGGCCTCCACCGAGTCCGACGCCGACGTGGGCGACAAGGCCAACGACCCGGTGCGGGTCGACGGCGCCGACCTGCGCTGCAAGGTCGTGGGCGAGGGCGGCAACCTCGGGCTGACCCAGGCCGGGCGCATCGAGTTCGCCCGCAACGGCGGCCGGATCAACACCGACTTCATCGACAACTCCGCCGGTGTGGACACCTCCGATCACGAGGTCAACATCAAGATCATGCTCGATCGCGAGGTCGCCGAGGGCGATCTCGCCAAGGAGGAGCGCGACGAGCTGTTCATGAGCATGACCGGCGAGGTCGCCGACCTGGTGCTGGGCAACAACTACGCGCAGAACGTGGTGCTGGCCGCCGCCCGCAAGCAGGCCGGCGCCATGATGCACGTCCACGCCCGCTACATGCGCCGCCTCGAACGCGAGGGCCGGCTCAAGCGCAAGCTTGAGGTGCTGCCCGACGACAAGGAGATCGCCTCGCGGCGCTCCGCCGGCCAAGGGCTGACCGGCCCGGAGTTCGCCACCCTGCTCGCTTACACCAAGAACACCCTCAAGGACGAGGTCGCCGACTCCGAGCTGCCCGGCGACCCCTACTTGCGCGCGACACTCGTGGAGTACTTCCCCACGGCGCTGCGCCGGCGCTTCGCCGAGGTCATGCCCGAACACCCGCTGGCGCGCGAGATCGTCGCCAACCAGGTCGTCAACGACATGGTCAACCGGGGCGGCACCACCTTCGCCTTCCGCATCGGCGAGGAGCTGGGGGCCGCGCCCGACGACATCGCGCGCGCCTACCTGGTGGTGCGCGAGGTCTTCGGCCTGCGCCGACTGTGGGAGGAGATCGAGGACCTCGACCACTGGATCGGCGTCGACGTGCAGCTCGCGCTGCTGCTGGAGGTGCGCAAGCTCACCGAGCGCGGCGCCCGCTGGCTGCTGCGCAACCGCAAGTCGCCCTTCGACCTGGGCTCGGAGATCGACTTCTTCGCGGCGGGCGTGGCCGAGATCGTGCCGCAACTGCCCGAGCTGCTGCAGGGCCGCGACCTGCGCCTGTTCGCCGAGCGGCGCGACCGCTTCACCAAGGACGACGTCCCGCGCGAACTGGCCGAGCGGGTGGCCAGCATGGTTCCGGCCTACTCGACCTTCGACCTGGTCTCCATCGCCCACCGCACCCGGCGCCCGGTACCCGAGGTGGCCGAGGTCTACTTCGACCTGGCCGAGAACCTGCAGATCGGATCCCTGCGCGAGCGCATCATCGCGCTGCCGCGCACCGACCGGTGGGTGACCATGGCGCGGGCCGGACTGCGCGACGACCTCTACGCCGCACACGCCGGGTTGACCCGCGCCGTGCTGCAGAGCGGCGGCGCGGGGGAGGCGCCCGACACCCTGCGCGAGCGCTGGCTCGAACGCAACCGGGTGGCCGTCGAGCGGGCCGACCAGACGCTGCACGAGATCTGGGAGTCCGAGCAGTTCGACCTGGCCACGCTCTCGGTCGCACTGCGCTCGGTGCGGTCGCTGCTGGTGTCGGCCGAGGAGTAGGGCGGCCGCCGCCGCCCCAACGGAGGCGCTTCGCGCCGCCCGCCCGCCCGTCGCCCTAACCGAGGCGCTTCGCGCCACCTGCTTGCCCGCCCGTCGCCCACCGCCGCCCTAACGGTGGCGCTTCGCGCCGCCCGCTCGGCGAGGGCCGGCGGGCGGGCGGCGTGGCAGGCAGGGGGTGTGTGACGCCCTAGACTTGGGCGTGTGGCAGACCTAGACCCCGCAGACAAGATCAAGGAACTCTCCTCCACCCTGGCGAGCGTGGAGGCCGTCCTGGACCTCGATGCCAAGCAGCGCGAGATCGACGAGCTGCGCGAGCAGTCTGCCGACCCCGAACTGTGGAACAACCCCGACCACGCCCAGCAGGTCACCCGCAAGCTCTCCCACCTGGAGTCCACGGTCAGCAAGGTCGGCACGATCCGCCGCCGCCTGGACGACCTGAGCGTGCTGTACGAGCTCGCCGCCTCCGAGGACGACGCCGACACCCGGACCGAGGCCGACGCCGAGCTGGAGTCGCTGCGCGCCGACGTCGGCGAACTCGAGATCCGCACGCTGCTCAACGGCCCCTACGACGAGCGCGAGGCGCTGGTGAGCATCAACGCCCAGGCCGGGGGCATCGACGCCGCCGACTGGGCGCAGATGCTGCAGCGGATGTACCTGCGCTGGGCCGAGCGGCACGGCTACCCCACGGAGATCTACGAGACCTCCTACGCCGAGGAGGCGGGCATCAAGTCCACCACCTTCGCGGTCAAGGCCTCCTTCGCCTACGGCATCCTGCGCGGCGAGCACGGCACCCACCGGCTGGTGCGGATCTCGCCGTTCGACAACCAGAACCGGCGCCAGACCTCGTTCGCGGGGGTGGACGTGGTGCCGGTCGTGCAGCAGAGCGACCACATCGAGATCGACGAGAACGAACTGCGTATCGACGTCTACCGCTCCAGCGGCCCGGGCGGGCAGAGCGTCAACACCACCGATTCCGCGGTGCGCATCACGCACGTGCCCACGGGCATCGTGGTCACCTGCCAGAACGAGAAGAGCCAGATCCAGAACCGCGCCACCGCGATGGGGATGCTCCAGGCCAAGCTGCTGGAGCGCAAGCGGCGCGAGGAGCAGGCCGAGATCGACGAGCTGCGCGGCGAGAGCGTGAGCAGCTGGGGCACGCAGATGCGCAACTACGTGCTGCACCCCTACCAGAGCGTGAAGGACGTGCGCACCGGCGTGGAGAGCGGCAACACCGGCGGTGTTCTCGACGGCGAGATCGACGGATTCATCGACGCCGAGATCCGCTGGATGCGCAGCCGCGAGGGCGGCGAGGAGTGACGGCGCCGGGCGGCGGCGCCCGCGCCGCCGCTACCGTGCCGCGGCAGGGGCGCCTCCAACCTCGGTATACGTGAACGTTACCACTGGTTGACACTTTCGATATGCTCTAGTCTGCTGTTCGGTGAACAGCCGAGGCCGATCCGCCGTGTATGGTCGAGGCCGCCCGTATATCCCCCGCCCTCGGGCCGCTCCGCGAGGTCGCGGGCCGATCTGGACATTCCGGGTTGCGATCACCTCTACACTGACGATTGGCCCTGTGGCCGGTACTGCCTCCTGTGGACCCAGTCATCCGCTGAGGCGCCCCTACCTTTGAGAACCTTGTGATGCTGCCGTGATCCACTTTGAGAACGTCACCAAGGTCTATACGACCCAGAAGCACCCGGCGCTGGAGAACGTCTCCATCGACGTCGACAAGGGGGAGTTCGTCTTCCTCGTCGGACCGTCCGGCTCGGGCAAGTCGACCTTCCTCAGGCTCGTCCTGAAGGAGGAGAAGCCCACCCGGGGCCGCGTGCACGTCGCCGGCAAGGACCTGGCGCGCCTGTCCAACTGGAAGGTCCCGCACCTGCGGCGCCGGATCGGCTGCGTCTTCCAGGACTTCCGGCTGCTGCCGAACAAGAACGTCTTCGAGAACGTCGCCTTCGCCCTTGAGGTGATCGGCAAGCCGCGGAGGTTCATCCGCAAGGTCGTCCCCGAGGTCGTCGAACTCGTCGGCCTCGAAGGCAAGGCCGACCGCATGCCCGACGAGCTGTCGGGTGGCGAGCAGCAGCGGGTCGCCATCGCGCGGGCGTTCGTCAACCGCCCGCAGATCCTGCTCGCTGACGAGCCCACGGGGAACATCGACCCCGCTACCTCGATCGGCATCATGAAGGTGCTCGACCGAATCAACCGGACCGGGACGACCGTTGTCATGGCGACCCACGACGCCGCCATCGTCGACTCGATGCGCAAGCGCGTGATCGAGCTCGAAGAGGGCGAGGTCGTGCGCGACCAGACCCGCGGCGTCTACGGACAGGCGTACTGACGCTCGGGCCTGCCAGCGCTCCTGCGTTGGTCAGTGCAGCGCGGCGAAGCCCACAAGGATGGACCCTTAACTCTCATGCGTGCACAATTCGTACTTTCCGAGATCTGGATCGGTCTGCGTCGCAACCTGACCATGACCGTGGCGGTCATCACCACGGTGGCCATCTCGCTCGCCCTCTTCGGCGGCGGTCTGCTGATCAACCAGCAGGTGTCGCAGATGCGCCAGTACTGGGACGAGCGCGTGACCCTCACCATCTACATGTGCACGGAGATCTCCAACTCCCGCACGTGTGAGGAGAACGGGCCGGCCACCGACGAGCAGCGCCAGCAGATCCAGCAGGACCTGGAGTCGATGGGCCAGGTCAAGAGTGTCGAGTACGTCACCGCTGAGCAGGCCTACAAGGACTTCCAGGAGCGCTTCTCCAACAACCAGGCCATGGTGGACGCCGTCCGCAAGGGCGACATCCCCGACAACTTCCGGGTGCAGTTGGAAGACCCGACCAAGTACCAGGCCGTGGCCGACGAGATGGAGGGGCGCCCGGGCATCGACACGATCTACGACGACCAGGCGGTGCTGGAGCAGTTCTTCGGGCTGCTCGACGGCCTCACCGCCGCCGCGCTGACCGTGTCCTTCGTGCAGTTGGCGGCGGCCGCGCTGCTGATCGGCAACACCGTGCGCCTGGCCGCCTACAACCGCCGCAAGGAGACGGGCATCATGCGGCTCGTGGGCGCGTCGAACTTCTACATCCAGCTTCCGTTCCTGCTCGAAGGCGCGATCGCCGGCCTGATCGGCGGCATCATCGCCTCCGGCTTCATCGTGGCCGCCCGGTTCCTGCTGCTGACCAGGATCCAGGAGTGGTTCCAGTTCGACGTCACGCTCTCGACGGGCTCGCTGCTGTCGGTCATCGGCGTGTCGCTGATCCTGGGTGTGCTGCTCTGTACTGTCGCATCGTTCCTGACACTGCGGCGCTATCTGCGGGTATAGCCCGCGTAGCGGGCCGCGGAGGCCCGCGCAACGGAGCGGTCGAGAAGGGGAATACCTGTGCCACGCGAAAAAGGGCGCAAGCTCGTCGCGCAGAACCGCCGTGCCCGGCACGACTACCACATCGACGACACCTACGAGGCGGGCATCGTGCTCACCGGCACCGAGGTGAAGTCGCTGCGCGCCGGACGCGCCTCCCTGGTCGACGGATTCGCCCAGGTCAAGGACGGCGAGGTGTGGCTGGAGAACGTCCACATCCCCGAGTACGCGCAGGGCACCTGGACCAACCACGCCGCCCGCAGACCGCGTAAGCTGCTGCTGCACCGCGAGGAGATCGCCCGGCTGATCGGCAAGACCCAGGAGGCCGGGCGCACCCTGGTCCCGCTGTCCCTGTACTTCAGCGAGGGCAAGGCCAAGGTCGAGATCGCACTGGCCCGCGGTAAGCGCAGTTACGACAAACGCCGCGACATCGCCGAGCGCGAGGCCAAGCGCGACATCGAGCGCGCGCTGCGGCGCCGGCGCTGAGGCGTTGTGAAAGGATCGCAAGGGTGTCCCCCCGTCACCTTCGCCGTCTGCTAGCAGCAGGGACCGGGCTCGCCGTCGCGGCCGCGGCGGCCGGCTGCACCACCCAGCCCTCCCCCGAAGTGGCGGTGCGCAACTTCCTGCTGCGGTGGCAGGCAGGCGACTACTCCTCCGCGGCGGCCTACACCGACGGCGACCAGGAGAAGGTCGCCGACGAGTTGCAGGACGCCGCCCGCCAGCTCGACCTGGCCGGGATGCGCTTCTCGCTGGGACCCATCACCCAGGACGGCGCCTCCGCCCGAGCCGAGTTCGGCGCGCAGGCCGACCTGGGCATCGGCGACCCCGTGTGGAAGTACACCGGCTCCATGCCGCTGCAGGAGGGCCCGCAGGGCTGGCTCATCGAATGGTCGCCCTCGGTCATCCACCCCGAACTCGGCGCCGACGAGCGCATCGCCGTCAGCTACGACATCCCCGACCGCGGGCAGATCTACGACCGCGGCGGTGATCCCCTGGTCGGCACGACCAAGGTGACCGCCTTCGGCGTCGTACCCGCCGACATGCCCGACCCCGACCGCGGCGTCGCCGAGCTGGCCGAGCTGCTGGGCGAGGACGCCGACCCGCTTTTGGACCGGGTCCGCTCCGCGCCCCCCGAGGAGTTCCAACCGCTGGTGCTGATGCGCCAGGGCGAGGTCGGCGACCGGCTGCGGCGCCGGGCCACCTCGATCCCGGGTGTGCAGACTCAGCCGCTGGACATGCGGCTCAAACCGCGCGCCGCCGCCCCGGTCGTCGGAGAGGTCGCCGGCACCGCCGAGCACAACGTCTCCTCGCGCGTGGCGGGCACCTACCAGGCGGGCGACACGGTCGGGCTCACCGGTCTGCAGAACGTCTTCCAGCAGCGCCTGGCGGGCACCGCCACCACCAAGGTCGTCACCCTCGACGGCAAGGGTGACCAGACCGGAGTGCTGCAGTCGTGGCCGGGGCTGCAGAGCGGCTCCCTGCAGACCACCCTGGACCTGCGCGTGCAGGAGGCCGGCGCGGCGGCCCTGGACACCCTGCCGGGGCGGGGCTACCTCGTCGCACTCGACGCCCGCTCCGGCGAGGTCCTCGCGGCGGTGGGCAACCGCGGCGGGACCGACGACGACGGCGCGTTCACCGCGGAATACCGCCCCGGAGAGGCGTTCAGCATCGTCTCCTACACCGCCGCGCTGCAGCACGGCTACTCCCCGGGCGACACCATGGCCTGCGACAACCAGACCAAGGTGGGCGGGCGCACGTTCACCACGCCCAACAACACCGGCCTGTCGGGCAGCCCGGACCTCACCACCAACTTCAGCTACGCCTGCACGACCGCCTTCGCGCAGATGGGCGAGAAGGTCGGCGGCGAGGCGATCGAGGCCGCCGCGCACGACTTCGGGATCGGCGGGGACTGGCGGCTGTCGGTGCCGACCTTCAACGGCGGCTTCCGCACCCCCGGTTCGGCCGGGGAGGTGGCCGCGGCCATGGCCGGGACCGACCAGGTGCGCGTCAGCCCGCTGTCGATGGCCCTGGTGGCCGGTGCCGTGAGCGACGGCACCTGGCACCCGCCGCGGCTGGTCGCCGACGACGAGGCCGCCAACGTGCCCCAGGGATCGGCCCGCAAGCTCGACCCGCAGGCCGTGAAGCGGGTGCAGGAGATGATGCGCTCGGCGGTGGAGACCAGCGCGGCCACCGCCGACGTCGGTACCGTCCCGGTACACGCCCAGGTCGCCAACACGACGCAGAAGGTGGGCGGGCGCCAGACGGCGGTCCAGTGGTTCGTGGGCTACCAGGGCGACCTCGCCTTCGCGCTGGTGGCCGAGGTGCACCCCTCCATCCAGCTGTGGGAGCAGTATGCGGTGACCGCCGCGGGCTCGTTCCTGCAGCAGCTGCCCTACGGCTACGTCGAGGACCTCGCCGAGCAGGCTCCGCAGCCGCCCGGCGCCGGCGCCGGCCAGGACCAGGCGGGCCAGTCCGGCGCGGCCGGGGCCGCGCCCAGTGCCACACCGTCCAGCGTGCCGGGCCTGCCCCCCGAGTAGGCGGCCGCGGGCCCGGTCCCGCTCGGGCGCCGGCGGCGCGGGTACCCGACTTTGGGAATCACCCTGGGATGCGGTGTGTTGTCCCGAGTGCGAAAAAAATCCCGTGGAGGAGCAACCCCTGTGGGGGCAGGGTGCGTCTCCACGGGTGACTGGGACCGCAAAGGGGGTTGCGGACCAGTCGGATGCAGGACCTCGTCTCGGGGGAGGCCCTGCCGAAAGAAAAGGCCGGCCCGACCCTGCCGGCCGCCCTCGCGGGCAGCGTCGATGGTTCCCGTCCGCGCCCGCGGGGGATTCTTTTGCGTCCCCCGTCCGGGCAGCGGTGACCGCGCGTGACCGCTCCGGCGCCGCCGAGCAGAAGATCGCGAATCGGCTGCGATAGCGGGAATCATCTTGGACTCCGCTCCGTTGTACCGGTAGCGTTGGATCGCACGGGGCCACTGCGGTGGACCCGGTTGCGGGCCGCGGCCCGTTGAAAACTGCACAGGGGGTGATCGGTTTCGACTTTGATCGCCGTATCAGGGGAAGCGAGCCGAGGGTTGCGACGTAACCTCGTAAATCCTGCCTCGCGCTAAACACAAGTGCCAATTCCAAGCGCACTGAGTTCGCTCTCGCTGCCTAAGCGATAGCGACTCTGTCGGCCTGGACCCGTCCTCGGTCCAGTGTCCGGCATCGGTTTGAGGACTTACCGCTCAGACCAGGCCACGGGGTCTGAGCGGGACATTCACGTGGCTGGGCTCGTCAGCGACTCGTTCGCGGGAGCGCTGGAGCCGAGCAGAACGCCAACGCGAACTGCGCTCGGAGAAGCCCTGGTACGTCATCGAAGGACGCGGGTTCGATTCCCGCCACCTCCACGAGCGGGCCCACGTGTGGTCGACGACGACAGTCGTCTTCCCCGTGGGCCGCTGTATTTCCCGGGGGGCGACCCCCGGACCCCCGCTTGGGCCGGCCCACGTGTGGTCGACGGCGAGTGTCGTCTTCCCCGTGGGCCGCTGTATTTCCCGGGGGGCGACCCCCGGACCCCCGCCGGGCTCGACGGGACGGTCCTGCCGGCACGCGGAGCGTGTCCCGGCGGCCGTCCCGTTGTGGTCTCCGGCTGTCACGACGTCGTGTGTGCCCGCACGACCTCGGCGAGCTCGCGGCGGCTGTTGACGCCGAGCTTGGCGAACATGTGCAGTACGTGGGTCTCCACCGTGCGCCGCGAGATGAACAGGCGCTCGCCGATCTCCCGGTAGAGGAGTCCTCGCCAGACCAGCTCCGCGACCGCGCGCTCGGTGGCCGTGAGGCTCTCCCACCCGGTCTCGGGCCTGCGCCGCGGGCCGCGTCGTCCCCGGCACACCCCCAGCTCCCGTAGCGCCGCATCGACCCGGGCCGCGTGCCGGGCGGCCCCCATCCTCTCGTAGGACTCCGCGGCGGCACGCAGGTGCTCCCGGGCGTCGTCACGGTGGCCCCGGCCCGCCAGGGCGCCGCCGGCGGCCTCCCGGCACTGCGCGAGCTCAACGATGCGCGGGGTATGCCGGTACTCCTCGACCGCGGCCGTCAGTGCGTCCGGGTCGCCGGCCACGAGCCCGCGGGCGAACAACCCGGCCGCGGCAGCCGAGGGGACCCCCGCGGTATCGGCCAGCCCGGCCACCGAGGCGGCGATCGACTCGGCCATGGCATGGTCGCCGGCCTCCAGGCACACCGGCAGCCACACCGTCCACGTGTCGCGCAGCAGGTGCCGTGACAGGGGCTCGGCGAGCAACTGCTTGCGCGCGGCGGCGATGCGCTCCTCGGCGGCCTTCCGTCGCCCCAGGGCCTGGTCGAGCTGAGCGGCGACGCTCTGCGCCGCCAGGTCTGCCGGGGCGGCGTCGGCCGCGACCCGTTCCGCGTCGTCGAGCCGTCCCCGGCCGATCGCGACCAGCCCGCGGACACAGACCGTGTCGCTCCGGCTGCCCCACGCGCTGTCCAGGTCGTCGGCGGCCGCGATGGCGGTCTCGGCGGCCGCCGAGGCGTCGTCCCACTCGCCGCGCGTGTAATGCATGGCGGCCAGAATCGACTGGCGCAGCGGCTGGTGCCTGCCGCGCTGCCAGAGCGGGTGCCTCAACCGGTCGGCGACCTCGGTGTAGCGGTCGGCGGCGCACAGGTGCTTCATCGGGGGCAGCCACCGCACCGCCTGCTCCCTGCGGTGCATTTCCAGCAGGATCGAACCGGCGGCGGCGGCCTGGTCGGCGGCGTAGCTCAGACGGCCGCGGATCATCTGGCGGCTGGCGTCGGCGACCAGTGCGAAGTACCGTGCCTCGCGGTCGGTCGCGCCGCTGCTCAGCGCGCCGTCGACCAGCGGGTCCGCGCCCGTCGGATCCAGCCACGCCTGCAGGAACGCGTACCACGCCGCCAGGAGGGAGCCTCCGGGGCCGGAGCCGGCGTTGCTCTCACCGGCGACGAGGGGTGCGAGCATCGCCGCCGCATCGGCGAACCGCCCCTGCCACAGCCGCGCCTCCGCCACCGCGCGGCGGACGCTCTCCTCCTCCGGCGCCGGCGGACGCTCGGCCAGCATCGACTCGCCCAGGCCTACCGCCTCGTCCAGGGCGCCGGCCTCCACCTGCAGGTGCAGCAGCCGCCGACGCAGCGGCCTGCGGCGGGGGGAGTCGGTGCCGGCGACGGCCACGGCTCGCTCCATCAGCTCCGCCGCGGCGCCCGGGGCGTGGTCGCGCGTGTCGTCGGACGCCCGAACGAGCCAGGTGACCACCTCCGGATCGCCGGGAGACGCCCCGCGGTTCAGGTGCGAGGCCACCGTCAGCGCATCCCGGTCCTGCTCGGCCAGCACCCTGCCGATGTGCGTGTGCAGCGCGGCCCGGATCGGGCGGGGCGTGGCCCCGTAGACGGCCTCGCGCAGCAGGTCGTGGCGGAACGCGTACCGGTCGCCGGCCTCGGTCAGCACGCCCAGGGCGATCGGGTCCCGCAGCAGGTCGAGCAGTGCCGGGACGTCGCGGCCTGTGACCAGCGCGAGATCGGCGAGGCCGAACGGGGCGTCGAACGCGGCCGCGTAACGCAGCACGTCCAGCGACGGGTCCTCCAGCAGACCGATGCGGGCCAGGATCGCCTCGTTCACGGATGCGGGGAGACCGGCGGCGACCGGCCCGGACCCTTCGGGGCCGCGCACCAGCTCCTCGACGAACACCGGGTGGCCCCCGGCGGCGTCGACGCGCTCGCGCGTCCGCGCATCGAGCGGTCCGCCGAGCAGATCGGCAGCCATCCGCCGGGCGTCTTCGGCGGTGAGCGGGCCCACCCGGAGGTACGGGGCGCCGGCCGCGGCCAGGGCGCGCCGCAGCCGGGCCAGTCCGGGCGGCCGGGGTGCGGGGCGGAAGCAGAGCAGGAGCAGCAGCGGCGTGGTCGCGGCCGATCGGGCCAGGCGGTGCAGCACCGCGGCGGAGGACCAGTCCGCCCACTGCAGGTCGTCGCAGGCGAGCACGAGCGGGTGCGCAGCCGCAAGCCGCTCCGCGGCCTCCACCACGCGGTCGGCCAGTGCGGACTCGGCGCCTTCGGGAGTGCGGTCCCGTCCGTGCGGCGCCGGTTCGGCCGGATCGATCCCCAGCGCCCGGGTGAACAGGGCGAAGGGGCGTCGGGACGCGAACTCCTCGGCTGCCGCCGCTCGTACCGAGCACCCGTGCCGCCGCGCGTGGTCGCAGGCGTCGCCGAGCAGGCCGGTCTTGCCGATGCCCGGTTCCCCTTCGAGCAGCGCCGCCCCGCCGCGCCCGCCGGCCAGTTCGCCGACGAGCCGGTGCAGCACGCTGCGCTCGGTTTCGCGGCCATACAGCGTCGGCATCGCGACCTCCCGGAACGGCCCGCCGGCCCCGCCGCGCTCCTCCCTGACCGGCCGCGGGTGCGGCGGTGCGCTCCTGCCTGGCATTCTCGCACCGGCAGGGGCGTCTGCCCAGGGGCGATGTCCGTAGTCGTACCGGATGTCTGCGGCGCCGCGGCCGACGAGGGTGGGACCCGGCATCGAAAGCGGCGGGAGCGCCTCCTGCGGATTCCGCGGTGTTCGGCCCCGGCCCCGTCGGCGGGGCACCGGCCGCGCCCGGGTGATGGGGAGAGCGGACCGCCCCGGTCGCGGGAGAGGAAGCGCCATCATGACGACGGCAGACGCCTTCGAGGACATCAAGGCGAAACAGCAGCAGACGTGGAGCAGCGGGGACTACAATCGGATCGCATGGTTGACGGTGCCGCTGGCCGATCGGCTCTGCGACGCCGTGGACCTTCGCCCGGGCTCCCGGGTGCTCGATGTCGCCACCGGCACCGGTCACGTGGCGCTCGCCGCGGCCCGCCGGTTCTGCGACGTCACCGGCATCGACTACGTGCCCCGGCTCGTGGAGACCGCGCGCCGCCGGGCGGCCGCCGAGAGCCTTCCCGTGCGCTTCGAGGAGGCCGACGCCGAGCGGCTGCCGTTCGCAGACGCCGAGTTCGACTACGTGCTCTCGGCGATCGGGGTCATGTTCACCGCCGACCACCGGCGCGCGGCCGGCGAGCTGGTGCGCGTGTGCAAGCCGGGCGGCGTGATCGGGCTGCTCAACTGGACACCCGAGGGTTTCGTGGGGCGGCTGCTGGCGACCGTCTCCGGCCACGTCCCGCCGCCGGCCGGCGCGCAGCCGCCGGTGCGGTGGGGCAGCGAGGAGGTCCTGCGCGAGCTTCTGGGTGACCGGGTGTCGCGGCTCGGCGTCGAGAGGGGGTCCGTCACGCAGCGGTTCCTGTCGCCCGAGCACTTCGCGTCCTACTTCGTCGAGCACTACGGGCCGACGCTGAAAGCGGCGCAGCGGCTGACCGAGGACGGCAGGCGCACCTTCCACGACGACCTGGCGGCCGTCGCCGAGGCGTCCGGGCGCACGGACGGCGGCGCGCTCGTTTCGGACTGGGAGTACCTGATCGCCGTCGCCACTCGGGCCTGAGCCGACCCGGCTCCAACGCAGGGGTGCCTCCGCCGATCCGCTCGGCGGAGGCACCCCGGGGCGGAGGTCACGCGTCCGTGGCGCCGACCAGCCAGGCGACCTTGCGCGCTGTCAGCTCCAGGCTGTGGCTGCTGCCGAGATGGACGCCGAACGACGCGATGAACGCGTGGTCGTGGGTCCGGGGCTCGCAGAACACGTCCTCGACGGCGTAGGCGGACTCGGGGTTGCTCACCCGCAGGTACGGCGGCGCCGCGTCGTCGATGACGCGCGCCCACACGCCGTAGCGCGTCACCGCCGTGGCCAGCTCACTGAGCTGGGCGCGTCCTGCCGAATGGGTCAGGTTCGCGGGAGCGGGCGGGGAGTGGCGGGTGGAAGGGCTGTCGACCACGGCGGCCTCCTTAGCTCATGCGGCACTCGTCCGACCATTGTCGCTCTCCGCATCGAATTGATCGCGTATCGTTACACCGACACGCCGGGCCCACCGATCACGGGCACCGCCGTGCGCCGTGCACCGGTATCCGGCTACGTCCTGTTCAAGAAGCCGGACACCACAGCGGCTGCGGCAACGGGACTGTGATGCGCGAAGCGCACCCATGGCCGCGACCCCGATGCCGACATCCCCAGGCGGTACCCGGTGGGTTCCCGGGAAGCGGCGCCCCCGCCGTTCTTGAACAGGACCTAGCCGCTGCGCCGCGAACCGTCGGCGAGTGCCCGCTTCTCGCGGGCCGGCGTGCCCGCCCCGGATCCGACGCCGGCGCCGACCCGCGGGGCCGTCCGCACGGGAGGCGCCTCCACGGTCCGTTCCGCCGCGGTGCTCGGGACCGGCGCGCCGGACGATGCGGCGGCTGTGGCGGCCGCGGGCTCGGGAGCGCTCCGCCCCCGGCCCGCTGTGCGCAGCGCCTGCTTGACTCCCACGTAGGCGCGGCGCACCGGCCGGGGCATCCGGCGGGCCGTGCGCCGGGCCTTTCTGACACACGCGCGGGCGCAGCGCCGCGCCAGCGGACCCTCGGGGCGGCCGATGCGCCAGCCCAGCGGGGTGCGGTACAGGTCCAGCCCCAGCCGCGTGTGCGCGTCGCCCTCTCCCACCCCGATATGCAGCACACCACCGTGTCCCGAAGGCATCGGCAGGGTGGCGCTGAGCACCGCGGTGGGCAGCGCCGTGCCGTCGGGGCGGCGCGGTGCGGCGTAGACCCGGGCGGAGGCGCTCAGCGGTTCCCGGCCCTCGCCGGTGCACACCAGCATGAGCGTTCCCGGGGCCGCGGCATGCACCGCCAGCGGGATCTCCACGCGCAGTCCCGCGGCGGTGCGCGAGACGGTCGGCGCCAGCCCCGTGCGCACGGCACGGCGCAGCGGGCGCCAACTGCCCACCGTGGACAGGGTGAGCAGGCCGTCGGCGTTCCAGTAGGGGTTGGCGAACCGCGGCGCGTCCGCGGTCCCGACGAAGGCGGGCGTGCGGGTGCGTTCGGCCTCCCGAGTGCGGTCGGGGCCGAGCATGGTGTTGTGGCCGATACCGCCGATGACCACCCGGGTGCTGAACCACCAGGTTCCGGTGAGGGGGTGCCCGTGGTCGCCGCCGTCGGCGTCGACGCGCATCCGGCCCGACAGCCGCAGCCGGAACCGGCCGGGGGTCTCGGCGGGCTCCTGGTGCGCCTCGACGTCCAGGGGGAGCCTGACCACCGCCGGGTCCCCCGAGCGGGAGGCGAAGGCGCGGCAGACGACCTTGTCCACCTCGCCGCTGATCTCGGCGGCCTCCTTGATCGCGGGCACCGCCAGCAGTTCGTCGGGCAGGTCCCAGTAGACGGAGTCTCCCTCGCGCCGGAACTCCAGGGGCGCGCCCGTCGAGGCGTGCTCCAGCGTGGTCTCGGTGTCCACGACGAGCGCGGCGCCCTCCCAGGAGAAACCGGTGATGCGGGTGCGGTGCGCGATGTCCTCCTCGAACTCGGCGACCGGACGCAGCAGCCGGGGATCGTCGGCGGTGAGCGCCGCCGCGCGCAGCCGGGAGAACGCGTTCAGCCGCGCCACGGCCTGCTCGGGGACGCGCCGCCGCACGAGGTCGCCCGCCAGTTCGTGCATCATCGCCGTCCGCTCGTGGTCCTGGCGCAGGAACTTGCCGCCTTGGAACAGGCCCAGCAGCTTGGAGCGCAGCCAGTGGGCGATCAGCCGGTCGCGGAAGGCGCCGGGCTCGACGTGCTCGTCGATGATGTCGAAGATCTGCTCGATGCTGCCGAGGAACTCGGCGGGCTCCTTGCGGCTGTAGGAGATGTTGCCGAAGCCCTTGTTGCGCACCCAGTAGTAGCAGGTGTAGTCGTGCACGACCGACACGCGGTCGGTGGCCAGATAGGCGCGCAGCATGAACATGTGGTCCTCGAGGCGCACCTTGCCGTCGGGGAAGGAGATGCCGTTTTCGAGCAGGAACGCCCGGCGGAACAGCTTCTGCACCGTCAGGGTGCTCAGCAGCACCGGGCGGGTGCGCAGCGAGCCGTTCGACATGGGCCGCTGGAAGACCTCCCGGGGGGCGTTGCGGCCCACGCCGGCCATGCGGCCGATGACGATGTCGGCCTCGTCCTGCACCGCCTTGGCGTAGAGGCGTTCGAGCGCCTCGGGGCCGAGGCGGTCGTCGTCGTCCATGAAGAACACGTACTGTCCGCGCGCCCGCTCGACGCCGATGTTGCGCGGGCGGCCCGGCCAGCCGGAGTTCTCGATGTGCACCACGGAGAAGTTCGGTTCCCCGGCGAGCTCGGAATCCAGCAGTTCGCCGGTGCCGTCGGTGGAACCGTCGTCGACGTAGATCACCTCGAAGCGCTCGCGGGGCATCGTCTGGCGGCGGAGCGAGTCCAGGCCGCGCAGGATCCCCCGTGATGTGTTGTAGGCCGGTACGACCACCGACACGGCGATCTCCATCGAATCTCCCCCTAGGTGCATGACGGCAGGCTGCGTGCTGGGACGCGCTACCCGCCGGACGGTGCAGTACCACATGGCTATCGCCGTCGGCCTGGCGCCGCAGGCGAACACACCGGAACGCCGCCACCTGGTGGCCAGGTGCCCCGAGGCGGTTCCGGGGGCGCAGCCTAGGTCACGCACCGAAGGGGTGTGCGCAGATCCGGGCGGGGAAGGTGCGCGGATCCGCGGTGAACGGGCCGTCGCCGGACCGGAGCCTCGTCCCGCCCCGGCCGGCGGCGCCGGCGGCTCAGGGGCGGGTGACCCATTCGCCGTGGTGCATGACGGCGGCCACGGAAAGGTCGTCGTCCAGCAGCAGCAGGTCGGCCCTGCCGCCCGCGGTCAGCGACCCCACGCCCGCCAGCCCCAGGGCACGCGCCGGAACGGCCGTGGCGGCGTGCACCGCGGTCTCCAGCGGGACCCCCATCGTGTGCACGGCGCGCCGGACCGCGTCGGGGAGCACGATCGTGCTGCTGGCGATCTGCCCGGTCTCGGCGATCCGGGCCCGTCCGCCCTCCACACGCACCCGCAGCTTGCCCAGCGTGTACTCGCCGTCGCCCAGGCCGGTGGCCGACATCGCGTCGGTGATCAGCGCGACCCGGTCGCCGCCGGCGTTGTCGAACACCAGCCGGGCCGCGCCGGGGTGGACGTGCACGCCGTCGTTGATCAGTTCGACGGTGACGCGCTCGTCGTTCAGGGCGGCGGCGATCGGCCCGGGCTCGCGGTGGTGCAGCGGCCGCATCTGGTTGTAGACGTGGGTGGCCACCGTCGCGCCGGCGTCGAACGCGGCGCGCGCTTGGTCGTAGGTGGCGTCGGTGTGGCCGACGGCGGCGATCACGCCCTCGGAGACGGCCGCGCGGATCAGCTCCAGGGAGCCCGGCAGCTCGGGCGCGACGGTGATCATCCGCACGTGGCCGCGTCCCGCCTTGAGCATGCGGGCGAACTCGGCGAGGTCGGGGGCGCGCAGCAGGGCGGGATCGTGCGCTCCGCACTTGCTCTCGGCGATGTAGGGGCCCTCCAGGTAGACGCCGGCGATCCCGTCGGCGTCGGCGACCTCGGCCAGTGCCGCGATCTGGTCCAGGGTGTCCTCAGGCGCGGCGGTGACCAGCCCGCCGACGAGCGTCGTGACCCCCTGGGAGCGGTTGAACTCCACGATGCGCATGGCGCGCTCGGGGTCGGCGTCGCTGAACGCCGCGCCCGCACCGCCGTGGACGTGGATGTCGACGGCACCCGGCAGCACCCACCGGCCGCCGGCGTCGACCGCCTCGGTCTCGCTCTGCGGAGCCTCGCCCGTGCCCAGAGCCGTGATGCGCTGGTTCTCCGCCCGCAGCCAGCCGGCCCGGATCCCGTGGGGGGTGAGCAGCCGTGCGTTCGTCAGCGTCGTCCCGGTCGGCCCCTGGCCCATGCGGCGTCCTCCTGTGCCCGATAACACACTGTTCGTCCTTTGTCTGCGGGCACACGCCAGCGCCCCCGCATCACCCCCGGTACCCGGGAGCGGCGGCGCGGACCGGTGCCGGCTCCGGCTGGGCGGAGGGCGGGCGGTCGCATCCGCCACGCATTGACGATAGCCGGGACCCCGATCATGATGGTGGACATGTCCGGTGAGCTGCTCGTCCAGCGCCTGCACGTCGATCTGCGCCGGCAGGCCAGCGCGCTCTGTCGCCGATAGCGCCGCCGGGGAGCGCCTCCCCGTCCGCTTCCGGCAGCCGAGGCCGGCACGGCGCCTCCCGCGTGCGCCCGCACCGGGACCGCCCGCACCGCGGTCGCGGCGCCGCCGCCCGGTGATCCGATGCCCTGACGCACCCGCCCGCAGCGAACAAGTCAGCCGACGTCCCCGCCCGGCCCGCGGCGTGCTCCGCCCGCGTCCGCCCGGCCCCCGGCGCCGCCGCCGAGGTCCCCCCCCCCCCCCCGCGCCGGGCCGGTCCGACCAGCCGCACTCACCAGGAGTTCCACCATGACCCGTTCGACCGTTCTCGTCGCCGACCCCGAGCCGCGATCGGCCATCCGAGCCGCGGCCCAGCACGCCTCCGGTGCGCTGGCCGGACTCGTCGGACCACTGGGGCCCGGCGGCGCCCGGAGTGCCGGAGGCCGCGGCGGCACCGGCCCCGCCGACGTCGTCGACCTCGCCGAACTCGGCCCCGCGCTGCTGGCCGCGCGGCCCGGCCGCGACGTGGTCGACGCGGTCGAGACCGTGCGCCGCAGCGATGTGCTGCTGGTGGCGTCGCCGCAGGCCCACGGCAGCTACACCGGCCTGCTCAAGGTCTTCTTGGACCGGCTGCCGGAGCTGGGCCTGGGCCACGGAGTGGCCGTTCCGATGGCCGTCGTCGACGACCTGCGCAACGGGCGCACCATCGAGGACGATCTGCGGGTGCTCCTGGCCGACCTCGGCGCCTGGGTCGTCGAGCCGGGCCTGCTGCTGGGCCGCAGCGAGCTCGCCGACCCGCGCGGAGTCGTCGGTGCCTGGGCCGAGGTCGCGGCGCCGGCACTGGGTCGGGCCCTGGCGGTGCGCGTCTGACCCGTTCCGGGCACGGCGGCCGGACCGGGCGGCGTCCCGCGCTCGGTGCTGCGGCCGCGGGCCCTCACCGGCCCGTACTCCCGGCGATCTCGCCGCAACCGCCGCGGCCGCCGGCGACAGGTTGGCGCGTTCGGGGAAGGCACGGAGCCCCGAAAGGCCGCCGGCCGGGTCGCTAGGCCCGCGGCCCAGCGCCGGGCTGCCGGGATGCACCCTCGCGGGCGGCTCGGGTGCGTGCGGTGTCGGCCTCGGCGCGGGCCACGTTGCCGCGGATCAGCACCACGACGGCCAGGGTCAGCCCGAAACCGGCGACGCGCAGCGCGAGGCGCAGGGGGTCGCCGGGCAGGTCCTCGGCGAAGACGGCGGTGCCCGCCACCACCATGAAGACGTTGCCCGTCACGTTGGCCACGGGCGCCGTGACGGCGGCGCGGGAGCGCTGCATCGACGTCTGGAACAGCACGATGCCCACCGCCCAACCGGCGGCGTAGAGGTAGGGATAGGGGGAAGCGAGGACGGCGGGAACCGCCGCGACCAGCCCCTCCTCGACGAGCAACCCACCCACGGCCTTGCCCTGCAGCCCCGCGGCGCCCTGGGCCAGCCCGGCGGCCGCCCCCATCGCCGCCGCCGAAACGTAGCGCCCGGCCCGCCCGGCGGCGGCCATGGCCAGCGTGCACCCCACGACCGTCGCCGCGCTGACGCCGAGCAGCAGCGGCAGGTGCGGGGTGGTCCCGGTCCGACCGCCCGACCCCAGCGAGAGGCTGAGCAGCAGCAGCGCCACCGGCATCAGCCCCAGGGCCAGGCGCTCCCCGCGCGTGATCGGCTCGCCGAGGACCACCGCCACGATCAGCAGCATGGTCGAGATCCCGCCGGCGAAGGCCGGCTGCACCACCGACACCGGCGCCAGCCCCAGCGAGATGATCAGCCCGACGCTACCCAGGGCCGCCAGCACGCATCCGCCCACCCAGCGGGGATTGCCCAGCAGGACGCGGGCCAGGTGCAGCGGGCGGTGCACGCTGACAGCGGGGGAGCGGTGCAGCGCCCGCTGCTCGACGGTCAGGCCAAGCGAGTAGACCGCGGCGGAGACCAGCGCGGCGATCAGACCTGTCACGGGCGCCGCCTTTCCGGACGGGGCCGCGCCGCGGCCGGACGGACCGGGGGCCGGGACGGGGGTCCGGCCGGGCCGCGGCACTGGCGCGGACGTTAGCGGAGTGGGGAACGACGGGAGCGGAGCGGGGAACGACGGGAGCGGACTGGGGGAGAAGGTATCGGACGAGGCGACGGGCCGGCGGGGGAGGTGCGAGGGCGGCACGCGGCGCCCGCGGCCATGAGGTGCGGTCCGATCCTAAGCCCGAGGTCGTTCGGATTACCCCGGGTGGGGCGGGCAAGTGCGGCTCGTTGTGAGAAGCGGGTGGCGGGTCGCCCGGCGGGGTCGGTGAGGACGGCGGAGGGTTGGGCCCGCGGGGATCGGTTCGGGTGCCCGCCGGTTGGGCGTGCGACGAGGGGCGGCGAGGGCGGTGGATGGCTGGGCCGGGCGGTCACCGGTTGCTGGCGGCGGATGGCGGGTCGCTCGACGGGGCGGCGAGGTGGGCGGAGGGCTAAGCCCGCGCGGGTCGGTTCAGGTGCCTGCTGGTTGGGCGTGCGACGAGGGGCGGCGAGGTGGGCGGAGGGCTGAGCCCGCGCGGGTCGGTTCGGGTGCCCGCCGGTTGCGGTGGGAGACGGGGGCGGCGAGGGCGGCGGAGGGCTGAGCCCACGTGGATCGGTTCGGGTGCCCGCCGGTTGCGGTGGGAGACGGGGGCGGCGAGGGCGGCGGAGGGCTGAGCCCGCGCGGGTCGGTTCGGGTGCCCGCCGGTCGCGCACCCGAGGAAGGCGGCGATGGCCGGCTGGGGCGGGCTGGGCGATCACCGGTTGCGGAAGGTGGGTGGTGGGCCGCCCGACGGGGCGGCGGTGGGGGCGCCTACGTCGTGTTCAAGGAGTCGGTCACCACAGGAGGTTGCGGCAATGGGGCTGTGATGCGCGAAGCGCTGTGCGCCAGCTTGCCGCCGAGCGCGCGCTGCACCTGTCAGACGGAGCCGTACCACCGATGGCGGGCCTCCGGCGCAACGGTGCAGCGTGCGCTCGGCGGCAAGCTGTGATCGCGCTTCGCGAGGCGCACCCATTGCCGCAACCCCGATGGTGACCGCCCCGGGTGGTGCCCGGTGGGTTCCTGGAAAGCGGCGCCCCCGCCGTTCTGAGACACGGCCTGGGCGGGCTGTTCCGGGCATATCGCCTCGCGTTGGGTCGACGATGCCCGCCGATGGCGCGCGGTGGGGCTGCGCGGCGCACCGGAACCCCAGGGTTTCCGGGATGCGGAAGGAAACCGGGGTGGTTTGCCCGCAATGCCCGGCTGTGGCGGGAGGTGGCGGCGGCCGGGCGCCACGAGGTGCGCGTTTGGATCGCTTCGGGTGCGGATCCCCGGTCCAAACGCCATGATCATCGCCGATCCCGGCCGCGCGGGCCGTCCCGGCGCCCCCGCATACCGGACATCGCGGGAGGATTCGACGCCGCGGGCGGCCCTCCGCGCGGCCCGAGCCCGCCCGGGCGGGCTCGGGCCGCGCCTCGTCGCCCCGCCGCCGCCCCAAAGGTGCCGAATGTCCGGCTTCTGCGTCCGGGGTCCGCGTCGAGGGTGTCGCCAGGGTCACTTTCGGCGCCGAGCGTGGCCCCACCGACACCCTCGACGCGACCGGGGCCGGAGCGAGTTAAATTAAATCGGGCATTGGGGGTTCCGGTCCGGCTGCGCGAATGGACGAGGCGCCCCGGAACGCGCCCCGGGCGCGCCGTCCCCGACGCCCACCGGAACCGATCCACGCGGGTCCGGCCCTCCGTCGCCGTCGCCGCCGCGTCGGGTGATCGGCCATCCGCTTGCACCAGCCGGTGGTCGCTGTCCCGTACCCCCGCCGCCCTCGCTGCCTCGTCGCCCACCGGTACCGGCGAGCACCGGGCCCGATCCGCGCGGGCCGAGCCCTCCGCCGACCTCGCCGCCCCGTCGAGCGACCCGCCACCCGCCCCGGCAACCGGTGACCGCCCGGCCCAGCCATCCACCGCCCTCGCCGCCCCCGTCGCCCACCGCAACCGGCGGGCACCGGACCCGATCCGCGCGGGCTTAACCCCGCACCGCCCTCGCCGTCTCGTCGCTGACCGCAACCGGCGGGCACCGGACCCGATCCGCGCGGGCGTAACCCCGCGCCGCCCTCGCCACCTCTCGTCGGGCGCCCAACCGGCGGGCACCGGACGCGATTCGTGCGGGCCGCACTCTCCGCTGCCGTCGCCGCCTCGTCGGGTGGTCGGCCGCGCGCCGACCTCAGCCGGTGGTCGCCGGCCCGTCCCCACATCGGCCTCGCCGCTCCGTCGCAGGGGCCACCGGCGCCCGTCCTCACCGATCCGGGCCGGCGGAACCCCGCGCCGTCCTCGTCGACCTCCTCGCCGTCGCGTGAGCCACCGGCGGACACCGGGACCGGCGGCCGCCCGGCCGAACCCCGCGCCGTCCTCGCCGCTCTCGCTGCTCACCAGTACCGATCAAATGCGTGGACCGCGCAGGTCAACCGGGATCGGCGCAGTGGGCGCGGCCGCCGGAGCGCGCGGTGGACGGCGTCGGCGCCGCCTGGCGAGCGTCGGTAGTACATGTTCTACTGGCCTGCGGGGCCGCACCCGTTCCTGCGGCCTTCGAGGCGACCGGGCGGATTTCCACAGGCCCCCGGCCCGGGATGCGGACGCCGGACTCCGTGGAGTTCAATCGGAGAGTGCGGCGCCGGATCCACCCCTTCCGCAGCCCGGCGCCGCCGAAGATCCCCGCACGCCATCCCAGCCAGCCACGGAGGTCGTTCCCAGTGCCACCCCACACCCGGATCGCGCCACCGGCCGGTTCGGCGCCGGCGAGGCCCGCGACCCGCACACGCGGGGGGTGATCCCAGAGTGGCCAGCGAGCACGATCCCCCCGGCCGCATCCGCACACGGCTGCTCCGCCTCGCCCGCCGACTCATGCCCGGCGCATCGCCCGCGGGCCGCGATCGCGGCGGCGACGGCGCCGCCGAATCAGGCGGCACCGCCCGCGGGCCCGCCGACCCCCCGCTCGGGGACGGCGACCACGGCGACCACGGCGACCCCGCCGGTTCCGCAGCCCGCGCGGGCGCATCCGAGGCCGCTTCCGCCGACCCCGTCCGCGTCGGCGACGGGACCGCGGCGGCCGCCGACACCGGCGCCGAGGACGGCGCCGAGGACGGCGCCGACTCCGCCTCCCAGAACGGCGCCGGCGCCGCTGAGCCCCGGAACGGCGCGGGCGAGGCGGAGCACGCAGGGCGGGCAGGGCGCCTGTGGCGGCGGCTGGTGCGCAGCGGGTCCGCCGACACCCCGGCACGCCTGCGGCCCACACCGCTCGGCCTGTTCGGGATCACCGTGGCCGCCATGTTCATCACGCTGCTGCTGATCCAGAGCGCCATGGGCACCTTCCGCACCGACGGGCCCGGCGACCCGGGCGGTCCCGGGACGGCGCCGTCCGTTTCCGCCCCGCCGCCCGCGGGCACCGCCCGCATCATGATCGCGGGCGACTCCCTGGCCCAGGGCAGCAGCGGCGACTTCACCTGGCGCTACCGTCTCTGGCGGCACCTGAGCGCGCGGTCCGGCCTCGACGTCGACTTCGTCGGCCCCTACGACACCATGCTCGACGTCGTCTCCGGAGGGCAGGGCGCCACCAGCTACGCCGCCCCCGACTTCGACACCGACCACGCCGGCCGGTGGGGAGCCACCGCGGCCGACCTCGCCCACGACGTCGGCGAGCAGGTCGCCGAACACGACCCCCACTACCTGCTGTTCATGGCCGGCGTGAACGACTTCGCCCACGGCGCGTCGGTGGACGACACGCTGTCGGCGGTGCGCGACGCCGTCACCACCGCCAGGGTCGCCCACGGCGGCATCCGGGTGGTGCTGGGGGAGGTCACGCCGGTGTGGGGGAACGACTCCAGCCAAGCCCTGAACACCCGCATCGCCCGGTTCAACGCGGCGCTGCCCGATCTGGCCCGGGAGCTGACCGGCGGACGCTCACCGGTGGTCGTCGCCCGCACCACCGCCGGATTCGCGCCGGCCGAGGACACCTGGGACGGCACCCACCCCAACGCCCGCGGCGAACTGAAGGTCGCCGCGGCGTTCGCCGACGCCCTCGCCGCCGACCTCGGTCTGGGCGAGCCCTACCCGCGCCCGCTGCCCGATGTGCGCGTCGGACCGCGCACCGCCCCCGAGGTCACAGCCGCCGAGACCGACCGCGGCGTGCGGCTGAGCTGGGACCGGGTACCCGGCGCCACCCGCTACCAGGTGCTGCAGCAGCGGCTGCGGCCCGACCCCGACGACCGCGTCCGGCTGCCCGTGGAGGTATCGGCCTCCGAGGGCCGCGAACCGTCGGTGGTCGTCGACCGGCTGCTGGCCGGCGCCACCTACGAGTTCGCCGTGCAGCCGTTCAAGGGCGACGACGGGGGAGCAATGTCCGACCCGGTGAAGATCGTCCCGTCAGACGACCCGCCCGCGGCGCCCGAATGGGTCCGCGCGGAGTCGGACGGCACCATCCTCACCTGGGCCGAGGTCTCCTCGGCCACCCACTACGAAGTGTGGCGTCGCCCGCTGCGCTGCACCGCGCCGACACCGCCGTCCCCCTCGCCGCCTGCGGGAGGGGGCACGCCATCGCCCGCACCGTCGGCCCCGCAGGACCCGCCGGACGCCGGCGAGGAGCCCTCGCCCGGCGCCGCTGCCCCCGCCTGCGAACCGCGCGACGGCCGCGGCCCCGGACGCGGCGAGGGCTGGCGCAGCGTCGCGGTCGTCAACGGCGCGACCCGCTGGTCGATCGGCGACTCCGGCGCGGCGGGCTGGGAGTTCGCCGTCCGGTCGCACCGCGACTACGTGCGCGGCGGCTACTCCGCACCGGTGACCGTCCGGGCGCCGGAATGAGCGGTGCCGGCCGCACCCGGCCGCCCGACCGTCCCGCGGACCCGGGCGCCGCCGGCGCCGCACCGCGCACCCGGACTGCCGCCCGGATCGCGCGCCTGCTGCCCTGGGCGGTGGGGGCCGCCACCGGGGCGCTGGCCCTGGGTCCGGCCCTGGGCCCCGGTTTCGTGCTGCGCTACGACATGGTGGCCGTGCCGACCCCTCCGCTGTCGGCGGTGACTCTGGGCGGCGGTGGCGGATTCCCGCGGGCCGTGCCCAGCGACGCCGTGCTCGGCGCGCTGGGTCTGCTGCTGCCGGGCGACGCCGCCCAAGCCCTGCTGCTGATGGCGGTGTTCGTCCTCGGGGGCGCGGGCGCGGGACGGCTCGTTCCCGCCGGCCGCGCCGGAGCGGCCGGCGAGGCCGCGGCGCGCGCCGCGGCGGCCGTGTTCTACGTGTGGAACCCCTTCGTCGCCGAACGGCTGCTGCTGGGGCAGTGGGCGATGCTCCTGGGCTACGCGGGACTGCCCTGGGTGGCGGCCGCGGCCGCCCGGCTGGCCGCGGCGCACCGCCCGGCGGGGCCGCGGGACGTGGCGCGGCTGGTGCCGGCGCTGCTGCCGGCGGCCATCGGCGGGTTCTCCGGGATGGTGCTGTCGGCCTTGGTGGGTCTGCCCGCGGCCGTACTGGGCGGACGGAGCGCCGCTCGTGCGCTGCGCGCCGGCGGGGCCGTCGCCGCGGCCGTCCTCCTGCTGTCCCTGCCCTGGCTGGTGCCGGCGCTGGGCAGCGGAGCGCGCACGGACCCCGCGGCCGTCGGCCTGTTCGCCGCGCGCGCCGATACCCCCTTCGGCGCGGCCGGTTCGCTGCTGTCGCTGGGCGGGATCTGGAACGCCCACGCGGTGCCGGCCTGGTACGGCCTGCCGGTTCCGGCCGCCTGCCGGCTGACCCTGTCGGCGGCCGCGGTGGTCGGCTGGGTGTGGCTGGTGCGTCGCGGCGGGGCCGCGGGGTACGGAGCGGGCGTCTCGGTTGCGGCCGCCGCCGGCCTGGCCGTCGCACTGGCGGGCACGACCGGGCCCGGCCAGCACGCGCTGTCGGCGCTGATCGGCCTCTGGCCGGGGTTCGGACCGCTGCGCGACGGCCAGCTCTACGTGGCCCCGCTGGCGCTGCTGCAGGCGGCGGGCATCGGGGGAGCGGTGCTGTGGGCCTGCGGAGCGGCACCGGGTGCGCGACGACGCGCCGGGGGAGGAGGGCACGGCGAACGGGAGGCTCCGGGGGAACCCCTTATCTCAAGTCAAGCCGACTCCGCCCCGCCGGCGCCACACGGATTCACCCGCCTGTGGACGACCGCGGTGCCGACCCTCCGACGCCGTCTCCGGCTCCCGGAGGCCGGCGGGACGGGTGGCCCGGGCGGCGCAGAGCGGCCCCACGCCGCCGGCGCCGCCGCCACCGCCCCGGCCCGCCGGGCTCCCGGCGCGTGCGCACCTTTCGCCGCGGGCGGCCGCGGCGCCTCCGAGCGCGCCGGCGCCCTGCTGGGCGCCGCGCTGGCACTGGCCCCCCTGGCGCTGCTCCCCGGGCTGCTGTGGGGGGCGGCCGGCCGGCTCGAACCCGTCGGCTATCCCCCCGAGTGGCACCGCGTCCAGAGCCTGGTCGACGGCGATCCCCGCCCCGGCCGTGTCCTCGTGCTGCCCTGGAGCGCCTACCGCGGCCTTGACTGGCGCGCGGACGGACGTAGGGTCGTCGTACTCGACCCCGCCACCAAGCTCTTCGACCGCCGCACCGTCTGGAACGACGACCTGCGGGTCGGCGACGGCGGCCGGGTGCGCGTCGCCGAGGGGGAGGATCCGCTCGCGCGGCGCGTCGAGCGGCTGCACGCCGCACAGCCCGGAATCCGCCGCTACACCCGGGCCCTGGGTGCGATGGGCGTCCGCTACATCCTGGTGGAGCGCCGGGCCGCCGGGGGGCCGGCGGGCACCGGCTCCGAGGCCGCCCTCGGCCCGCTCGGCGGCGAGAACAGGTTCTCGCCCGGCGCCGCCGGGCCGGTCGCCGTGCACGACGGCGCGCGGCTGCTCCTCCTCGAAGTGCCGGATCGGCATGTAGATCCGCCCGAGGACGGTCTGACGGGCTTGGAAGCCTCGGCATGGTTCGTTACAGTTGGGGCAATTATCTGGTCACTCGGTGAATCAGGTTCTAGTCTCGTTTCCAGGCGTGCCGGACCGTCCCCCGGTGCGGTATCGCGGAAGGAGAACCCCACGTGATCAAAATCCTCGCCGCCTGTGTCATCGGCGCGGCCCTCGCCGGCGGGCTGGCCTTCGTCGGCACCACCGTCGCCACCGAGGCCTCGTCGTCGGCGGAGCCGGTGAACCGCTCGCTGTACAACTACGGCGACCGCTGACCCGGCCGCACCCACCCCCCGGCCGGATCCCGCCGGCCGACCGGACCGCCCGCCCCAGGCGGCCACGGCTCCTGCGCGGCGGGCGCCGGCCTCGCGCAAGGACGCCCGCGCATCCCCCCAGCGCGGTCCACACCGACCCCCCGGCTGTGCGCCGCTTTCGGTTCCATCATCCGGGCGCCGCACCCGGTGGGCACCCGCTCGCCGGGTGACCCGGCCGAATGGGCGGAACAGGAGAGCATGTGGCGTTCCAGCAGATACCCCTTTTCCCCGACCCCGGCTACCGGCGACTGCACGCGGCCCCGCCCGACGCCGAGCCGGAGTGCCCGCCCGAGGCGCAGGCCCCCGCCGCTCCGCCCGCAGCCCGCGACCGGCAGGCCGGCGCCTGGCCGCCCGCTCAGCCGGGCGGCGACGGCGAGGACCCCGGCCGCCCGCGGCTCGACGGCCTGCGCACCGTCATGATCAACTGGCGCGACCCCTGGCAGGAGGCCGCCGGCGGCGCCGAGGAGTACGCCTGGCGCATCAGCCGCCACCTGGCCGCCCGCGGCGCCGTGGTCACCTTCCTCACCAGCCGCGAACCCGGCCAGGCCCGCGTCGAGACCCGCGAGGGCATCGTCATCCGCCGCATGGGCGGCAAGTTCACCGTCTACCCGCTGGTCATGCTGTGGCTGCTGCTGTGGCGGCGCGAGTTCCACGCCGCGCTGGACTGTATGAACGGCGTCCCCTTCTTCTCCCGCCTGGTGCTCCCGCGCCGCACCCGGGTCGTCAGCGTCGTGCACCACGTCCACGACCTGCAGTTCGACGCCTACTTCAGCCGCCCCCTCGCCTGGTTGGGCCGGTTCATCGAGAGCGCCGTGGCCAGCCGCGTCTACCGCAACTGTCCCACCGTCACGGTCTCGGAGTCCTCCCGCCGGGCCATGCGCGAGAAGCTGCGCTGGCGCGCCCCCATCACCGTGATCCACAACGGCAGCCCGCCCCGCCAGCCCGTCGCCCCCGACCGCTTCCTCAGCGAGGCCGAGACCGGATCGCCCGCGATCGTCAGCCTCGGCCGGCTCGTGGTGCAAAAGCGCGTCTCCCGCATCGTCGACATCGCCCGCGACCTGCGCGGCACCTACCCGCAGTTGCGGGTGCACGTCGTCGGCCGCGGCCCCGAGAGCGCCACCCTCGCCGAGCAGATCGAACGCGGCGGCCTGCACGACCACGTCCGCCTGCACGGGTTCCTCCCCGAAGCGCAGAAGAACGCGGTGCTGGCCGGTTCGCTGCTGCACGTCACCGCCTCGGAGTTCGAGGGGTGGGGCCTGACCGTGATCGAGGCGGCGGGCCTGGGGGTCCCCACGGTCGCCTACGATGTCGACGGCCTCCGCGACTCGGTGCGCCATGGCGAAACCGGCTGGCTGGTACGTGAGGGAGAGGAACTGAGCGACGTCGTCGCCGCGGCCCTGCGGGAGCTCAGCGATCCCGTCCGCGCCGCCCGCATCCGCCGCGCCTGCCGCGAATGGGCCGCCGGCTTCACCTGGGACCGCAGCGGCACGGCGATGGCGCGGCTGATCACCGGCGAACCCCCCGAGCCCGCGGCGCCCGGCACCCCCGGCCCGGCGGGGCCGAACGGCCGCGGCGAGCGGTCGGACACCGCCCGCGCGACCCGGATCCGCCTGCGCGGCGCCGCCCCCGCCGGCGGCGGCCCCCCGACCCGCCCCGCGAAGGCGGCCCGGTGACCGACCCCCGATCCGGGGCGCAGGGCCGCGACGCACCGCCGGGCCGCACCGGCGCGGCCGGACCCGTGCCCGCCCACGACCCCGACCGCAGCCGGCCCGGCACGCCCGACACCGGCGCCGACTCCGGCAGCGGCGCCGCGCCGCCCCCCGAGGACGCCGCGCTGCTGCGCCGCCTCAAACTGCTCGGCGTCTGCCTGCTGCTGTGCGGGCTCGCGCTGAGCCTCGACCCGGCCAAGATCGTCGGCGACACCAAGATCGACCTGACGATCAACCCCCTGGGCTTCCTGGAGCGCGCCCTCCACCTGTGGGACCCCGCCTACTTCGGCCAGCTGCAGAACCAGGCCTACGGCTACTTCTTCCCCAACGGCCCCTTCCACGCACTGCTGATCGCCCTGGACATGCCCGAATGGCTCGTCCAGCGCGTGTGGATGTCGGTGCTGCTGTGCGCGGCCTTCCTCGGCGTCGTCAAGGTCGCCGAGGCGCTGGGCATCGGGACCCTGCACACCCGCATCCTGGCGGGCGCCGCCTACGCCCTGGCACCCCGGGTCCTCACCCTGCTGTCCTACAACTCCGCCGAACTGCAGCCGATGATGCTGCTCCCGTGGATCCTGCTGCCCCTGATCCACGGCACCCGCCGCGGGCGCCCGCCGGTGCGCACGGCGATGCTGTCGGCGCTGGCCTTCCTGTTCTGCGGCGGCACCAACGCGGCCTCCGAGCTGGCCGTCCTCGTGCTCCCGCTGATCTACCTGCTCACCCGCGCCCCCGGCCCGCGCAAGCGGCGGCTGCTGGCGTGGTGGCTGACGGCGCTGTTCCTGGTGTCGTTCTGGTGGATGCTCCCGCTGCTGCTCATGGGCCGCTACGTGTTCTCGTTCATGCCCTACACCGAGGACGCGGCCACCACCACCGGCGTCACCACGCTGACCAACACCCTGCGCGGCGCCTCCAACTGGATGGGCTATGTGCCCGTGCCCGGTCAGCCCGCGCTGCCGGCCGGCGCGGAGCTGTCCACCGACCCGTGGATGGTCGCGGTGACGGCGCTGGTCGCCGGCCTGGGCCTGGCCGGGCTGCTCAACCGGGGCACACCCGAGCGGCTGTTTTTGATCACATCGCTGCTCACCGGCACGGCGATCGTCGTCGCCGGCTACACCGGCACGCTGACCGGCCCCTTCGCCGAGCCGATGCGCGAGCTGCTCAACGGTGCGCTCAGCCCCTTCCGCAACATCCACAAGTTCGACGCGCTCATCCGGCTGCCGGTCGTGCTGGGCCTGGCCCAGCTGCCCGTCGTCCTCGCCCGCGACACCGCCGACCGCAACCGAGCGCGGGCCGCCGCGCAAGAGCGGCCCGCACCCGAGCACGCCGCCGCGAACGGCCGCCTCGGCGCCGCCCCCGGCGCGGTCTACCGCGCCTCGTCGGCGGTCTGCGCGCTCGCCCTGGCCGCCACGCTCACCCCGGTGGCCACCGTCGGAGTCGCCACCCCCGGCGGGTTCGAGCGCATCCCCGGTTACTGGCACGAAGCCACCCGCTGGCTGGACTCCCACGGCCGCATGACCATGGCCGTCCCCGGATCGGCGCGCGGCGAGTACATCTGGGGGCGCCCGATGGACGAGCCGATGCAGCCGCTGATGGAGACGGCCTGGACCAACCACCAGATCATCCCGTGGGGCTCGGCCGGGGTCTCCCGGCTCAACCACGAGATCGACCAGCGGATCTCGTCGGGGCGCGGCTCCGCCGGGCTCACCGCCGCCCTGGCCCGCATGGGGGTGACCCACCTGCTGGTGCGCAACGACCTGGAGCGCGAGGGGCTCAACGGCGGCTGGCCGGCCCGGGTGCACCAGGCGCTGGCGGACTCGCCCGGCATCTCCCGCGCGGCCTCCTTCGGTCCCGTCGTCGGCTCCACCGGCGTCCAGCAGGCGTCCCAGTGGTACGACCAGCCCTACCGGGCGCTGGACGTCTACACCGTCGAGGGCGCCGCGCCGCGCGTGGGCACCGTGCCCGCCGACGGCGCGCTGCGGGTGACCGGCGGCCCCGAAGCCCTGCTCGACCTCGCCGAGCAGGGCGTGCTGCCCGGCGACCGGCCGGTGATCATCGGCGACGACCCCGGCGCCGAGCGGATCGCCCCCGAGAACACGGTGGTCACCGACACCGCCCGCCGCCGCGAGATCGTCTACTCCGACGTCCGCCGCAACGTCAGCAACACCCTGACCGCGGCCCACGACCGGCGCGACGCCCCCGCCCCCGACGTCTTCGACCCGGCCTGGGACCCCTACACCACGGTCGCGCGCTACGAGGGCATCGCCTCGGTGACGGCCTCCTCCTCCGAGGCCGGCGCGGACGCTCTGCCCGACGCGCGCGATCCCGGCCGCATGCCGTTCGCCGCCCTCGACGACGCCCTCGACACCTCCTGGCGCTCCAGCGCGTTCGCCGGAGCGGTGGGCGAGTGGCTGGAGATCGAGTTCGAGGAGCCCCGCGAGGTCGGCGAACTCGCCATCGCGTTCGAGCAGATCCCCGGCGAACCGCCGCCCTCCCGCATCAGCCTGATCACCGACGACGACCGCACCACCGTCCCGGTCGCCGCCACCGGCGACCCCCAGCGGGTCACCGCACCCTCCGGGGCCACCTCCAGCCTGCGCATCCGCATCGACGAGCTGGCCTGGGAACCGGAGTACAGGTTCGGCACCCGGGTGGGGATCACCGGCATCACCCTGCCGGGCATGGAGGCCGAGCGCACGCTGCGCGTGCCCGGCGTCGAGGGCGCCGGCACGTTCCTGTTCACCGGCTCCACCGGCACCGTGCCCGGCTGCATGGAAGGATCGCGGGTGTGGGTGTGCAACCCCGATCTCGCCGTCCAGGGCGAGGACGTCTACACCTTCGACCGCACCTTCGAGGTGACGGGCCGGGCCGCCGACGGCGAGCACACCGTCACCGGCCAGGCGGTCGTCACCGACCCCCATGACGTGGAGAACGCCGCCAACCGCGCCGGCGGCTACCCCAAGGTGTCCTCCTCCTCGACCTCCGTGGACCACCCCGCCGCCATGGGCCGCGGCGCCTTCGACGGCGACGACGCCACCGTGTGGTACCCCGACCCCGAGGAGGACCAGCCCTGGCTCGACGTCGAGCTGGGCGAACGCACCGAGATCGGCGGGCTGCGCGTGGACTTCCCGCGCCCCGACTCCCTCTCCCGCCCGGTCGAGGTCACCGTCGAGGCCGGCGGCACCGTCCGCAGCGGGTGGCTGGACGGCAGCGGCCGGCTGGGCTTCGAGCCGGTCACCACCGACCGGCTGCGCATCACCTTCGACCCGCCCGAGGCCCAGCCACTGGAGGTGCGGCGCATCGCGCTTCCCGACGTGGAGCCGCTCCCGCCGGTCGAGGGCGGCAGTGCGGCGACCCCCTGCGGTCTGGGGCCCGTGCTGCGGGTCAACGGCGAGCGGGTGGAGACCCGCATCGTCTCGGGCACCCTGAAGGACCAGGTCGGCGGGGAGCCGCTGCGCTACGAGAGCTGCTCGCAGGTGCCGGTGCACCAGGGCGCCAACCGCCTCGTGGTCGAGCCGGGAAACCAGTACCAGGTGCGCTCGGCCGTGTTGAGCGGCGCCGACTCGGCGCTGTCCGGCGCCGTCGCGCAGGCCGAGGGTTCCCAGGACGGCGACAAGGGCGGCGGGGCGCCGGCCGGCGGCGTCGAGATGGCGGGGGTCTCGGCGATGTCGGGGTGGAGCAGCAGCGAGCGGCGCTTCACCGTCGACGTCGCCGAGGACAGCTACCTCGTCGTCAACGAGAACTTCAACGAGGGCTGGGAGGCCGCCGTCGAGGGGCGCGCGGCGCCGCTGGAGCCGGTGCGCCTGGACGGCTGGAAGCAGGCCTGGCGGCTGCCCGCCGGCACCTCCGGGCAGGTCACCCTCCGCTACACCCCCGACAGCGCCTACCACGCCGCTCTCGCCCTGGGCGCCGCGTTCGCCCTGGTGGTGGCGGTGCTGGCCGTCCGGCGCCCCGCACACGACAGGACGCCCCGACGCGTCCGCCGGCGCACGGCCGCACGCGGCGCGGCCCCGGCGCCGACCGCGAAGCGGTCCCTCCTCGACCGCGGGGCCGCTCTGCCGGGCGCGGGCCCGGGGCGGCTGCCGCGCACGGTGCTGATCCCCCTCGGCCCCCTGTACGGGCTGTGGGTGGGCGGTGCCGCCGGAGTTGGCGCCTTCTGCGCGGCCCTGCTGCTGCTGTGGTGGCTGAGCCGGTCGCCGTCGCGCAACCTGCGCCACGCCAAACCCGAGCGCCCCGCCCTGGGAGGGCGGCTGCTGCGCGTGCTGGCCGGCCCCTGGCCGGTCGTGGGCTGCCTGACCGCGGCCGGCGTGGCGCTGGGAGCCGGCACCTATCTGGCGCACCACATGCCCTTCCACGACATCAGCGCGCTGCTCAGCGAACCGCTGCGCGAATGGGTGCCGCAGGCGCTGTGCCTGCCGGCGCTGGTGCGGCTGGTCGTCGCCCTCGGCGAGATCCTCGGGCCCGCCGACCCGCTCGTCGACGCCGAACCGCCCTCCGACGCGGCGGCCGCCGCGCACGGCCCGGCCGGCGACGGCTCCGGCACCCGGGCGCGGCCGCCCGAGGCCGCCGGCGCCCGCGCCGCCGGCGGGCAGGCGGGCACGGCCGAGGAGGTGCGCACATGAACGGCCGCGCCGCCGCCGAGGTGCCCGCCGCGGGCGGCACCGCAGGCCCGGCCCGGGCACCGGAGCCGGGTCCGCGCCGCCGGCAGCGCGTCTACGCGGTCCTGGCCCGCAACGCGCGCCTGATCGCCCTGGCCGCCGCGGCGTTCCTGCTCACCTCCGCGCTGCTGCTGCGCTTCTACGTCGCCGGCGAACTGGCCGAGATCCCCGCCCGCACCGAGCGGACCCTGCGGCTGACCGACGACTCCGCCTCCTACCTGGACACCGGTACCTGGAAGACGGTGCGCGACGTCCCGGTGGTGCGGGCCACCGAGGTGCAGGGCGGGCTCGCCCCGGGCAACCCCGACTGGGCCACCTGGCACCTGTCGACGTCGGTCACCAGCCGCGGTGCGACGCTGGCCTACAGCGACCGCCGCGTGATCGTGGACCGCACCACCGGCATGGCGGTCAACTGCTGCGGCGAGCACGTCGACGGCGACCGCGCCGTCCGCCAGGCCGGCCTGGTGCTGCCGTGGCCGGCCGGCGGCACCTGGCAGGAGTACCCCTTCTACGACGCCGGCATCCGCGCGGCGCCGCCCATGGTCTTCGACGGCTACGGCGAGGTCGCCGGGCTGCGGGTGCGCCGCTACGTGCAGCGCATCGACACCACCCAGATCCCCGACTCCGCCCGGCCGGTTCCGGCGCGCGCCCTGGGCGCGGACGCATCGGGCACCGTCACGGCCAACCGCTGGCTGGATCTGGAGCGCACCTACTGGGTCGAGCCGGTCACCGGGCACGTGGTCGACGTCCGGGAGGTGCGCCGCGAGACGCTGCGGCCCGAGACCGGAGACGGCCGGCGCACGCTGCTGGAGGCCGACCTGCGCCTGGCCGACGAGCTGGTCGCGGCCGAGGCCCGCGAGGCCGAGCGGCAGCGCATGCTGCTGCGGGCGGCCCGCGCCTGGCTGCCGGCCGGCCTGGGCGCGGCGGGCGTCCTGCTGCTCCTGCTCACCGCCGCCCGCGCCGCCGTGCACACCCGCCGCGACGGCGCGGCGGCGGACGGCGCCGCCGGTTGATCTCAACCTCGGTTGAGGATCTAGATTCGGGCGTGTCCGTTCCCGCGGCAGCGGGATCCGTGCGAACCCCGAGGAGGCCCACCATGCCCTCGACCGGCACGCCCTTCACCGACCGCGAGCGCGCCTACCTGGACTCCCAGCACATCGGCCGGCTCTCGACCACCGGCCCCCGCGGTCCGCAGACACGCCCGGTCGGGTTCGTGCTCAACGCCGACGGCACCGTCGACATCGGCGGAATCGCGCTGTCCACCACCCGCAAGTACCGCAACATCCGCGAGCGCCCCGACACCGAGGTGTCCTTCCTCGTCGACGACCTGGAGCCCGAGGGTCCCGGTGCCATCGCGCCCGGGTGGGGGCGGGGCGTGGAGATCCGGGGCCGCGCCGAGACCCTGACCGACGTCGACCCGCCCATCGCCCCCGGCGCGTTCAGCCGCGAGGCGATCCGCATCCACCCGCGCCGCATCATCGCCTGGCACCTCGACCCCGACGCCCCCGACCTGCAGGGGCGCGACGTCTGAGGGCGCCCACCGCCGCCGGGCGGTCCCTGGGCGGCGCGCCTACCCGGGGGCCGGGGTGCCGGGCCGCTTGCGCAGGACCAGCAGCAGGTTCCAGGTCACGAACTCGCGCACCAGCGGGACGTGCACGACGGGGCGCATCCACGCCGGCAGATAGCGCGGCAGGACGTCGACCACCTCGACGTCGGAGCGGGTGCGTGCCCAGCGGATCATCCGCGCCGCCGAGACCGCGAACATCGTGCGCCCGAAGTCGTTCTTGGGCCGGCGCCCGGTGCGGCGGGCGAACCGCTCGGCGGCGTAGCGCCCCCCGAGGTAGTGCCACGGCGAGGTCTCGTGGCCGCCCCACGGCGACAGCCACAGGGTGTAGGAGAGGTAGACCAGCCCGCCGGGGCGCGTCGCGCGCACCATCTCCGCGGCCATGCCGGGCGGGTCGCCGACGTGCTCCAGCACGTTGGAGGAGAAGCACACGTCCACCGACCCCGTGCGCACCGGCAGGCTCAGGGCGCTGCCCATGACCGCGGTCTCGGGCAGCCGGCCGTCGCGCAGCCGCAGCTCCCCGGGGTCGGGGTCGACGCACACGCAGCGGGCGCCCGCCGCGCGCAGTTCGTCGGCGAAGTAGCCGGGGCCTCCGCCGACGTCCACCACGACCGCGCCCCGCAGACCGGTGTAGGAGCGCAGTTGGGCGACGGTGTCGCGGGCCAGGGTGCCGTAGAAGTGGTCGGGGTCGGTCTGCTCCTTGCGGAAAGCCGAGAACAGCGCCGCCGAGCGCGCCAGGGTGGCCCGGAACCGCGGGGGAGCCGGGTCGGCGCTTCGCCCCCGGTCCGGCTCGCCCGGCCCGGCGTGCGGGCGGTGGGCGCCGGGGCCCGCGCCGGCGTTCACCGGCCCTCCCCGTCGGGCAGCCACGCGTAGTGCCGCAGATGGAGCCAGTGGTCGCCGCCCCAGTACTCCTGCGAATCGGCGATGCGGGCGCCGCCCGCGGCGAGAACGGCGGCCAGCCGGGCGCGCGGCAGGGGGTGCATGCGCATCGGTGCCGGGTAGCCCAGCAGCCGGCGCTGCGCCAGCCGGATCAGCGGCCACGGCGCGAAGCGGAAGACCAGCCCCTTGAAGGTCGCCCGCTCGCGGTCGGGGACGCCGATCACCATCGCCCCGCCCGGCCGCAGAACGCGCACGAACTCGCGCAGGTAGCCCTCCGCCAGCTTGGGCGGCAGGTGCTGCAGCACCAGGTCGGTGTAGACCAGGTCGAAGGAGTCGTCGGCGAACGCCGCCAGGTCCGGGCGGTCGTTGAGCCGGAAGTCGACGCGCCCGCCGCTGCGGTCCAGGCGGCGCGCCTCGTCGAGCATCGTGGGGGCGATGTCCACGCCCACGACCCGGGCGAAGTGGGCCGCCAATGCATTGGAGAGCCGTCCGGCGCCGCATCCGAAGTCCAGCGCGCGCCGCCGACCGGGCCGCAGCCCCAGCTCGGCCAGCCGGCCCAGAGCCGCATCGATCTCCGCGGCGCCCGAAGCGAGGAACTCGTCGTCGTCCCACCCGCCGCCGCGCTTGGCGGGATCGACGCACACCGCCCACAGCGGCTCGGCCGACCCCAGGCGGGTCCAGTCCGCGCGTACCTCGTCGAGTCCCACGGTGCCACTCCTCGGGGCTGCCCGAGAACCTTGAGTGAACCCAGTTCTCGTGTCGTTTCCGCTGCTCTGCCGGGCCTTCGGCGGCCACCGCGGACCTGGCTGGAACGTGTTGTATTCTGGCACCCCCGCAGCGGGGGGCGTCAACCGGCCGGACACGTCTGCGAAATGGAGCGGCATGAACGACGCCGAGGGCCCCGCCGCGCCCGCGCCCACTCCGCCCGCCGAGCGCGAGCCCGCACCCGAGGCGGCCGCAGCCGAGGGCGCCGGCGCCGCGCAGGCGCAGGAGCGGCCGGACACCCGCGCGGCGGCGCTGGCCGCCCTGGTCAACCGCGGGCTGCGCGATCCCGTCGTGCTGGTGGCCATCGGGCTCATCACCGCCTCCCTGGCGCTGAAGGTCCACGTGCTGCAGGCGGCCTACTTCATCGAGGACGACTTCCTCTTCTTCGGCAACGCCGCCGCCACCGACCTCACCCTCGACTACCTCACCGACCTGCACAAGGGCCACCTGATGCCGGGCGCCCTGCTGCTGACCTACATCCAGGCCGCCGCCGCGCCCTACGACTGGGGGGTCGCCTCGGGCCTCATGCTCGCCGCCCAGGCCGGCGCCTACGCCGCGGTGTTCGCGCTGCTGTGGGAGGTCTTCGGGCGCCGGTGGGCCATCCTCGTGCCGCTGGCGGTCTATGTCGTGGCCCCGCTGACCGTTCCGGTGCTGGCATGGTGGTCGGCCGCGCTCAACGCGGTCCCCTTCCAGCTGGCGACCGCCCTGGCCCTGCTGTGGCTGGTGCGCTACCTGCGCACCGGCGAGGGGCGCTACGGCTGGATGACGGCCGGTGCGGTCCTGCTGGGCATGGCCTTCTCGGTCAAGGCGGTGTTCCTGCCGGTGCTGCTGTTCGCCGTCGCGGCGGCCTTCCTGGTGCCGGGCCGGATGCCCCGGGTGCTCTGGCGCACGGCAGACCGCGACCTGCCCTTCTGGGCGGGGATGGCGCTGCTGTCGGCGGGCTACGGCCTGCTCTACCTGGCCCGGCAGGACACGGCCGAAGGGGAGGGCGCCGGCGTGCCCGACCCCGGCGTCGCCGCGGGGCTGCTGCGGCGCATGCTGGGCGAGACCTTCCCGGTGGGCGTGATGGGCGGCCCGGGCGAGTGGGGGCCGGTCACCCCCAGCGGCGGACTGCTGGATCCCGCGGCCGCCGCGGTGGCCGCCGCGTGGATCGGCCTGCTGCTGCTCGTGCTGGTCAGCCTGCTGGTGCGGCGCCGGGCCTGGCGGGCGTGGGCGGTGCTGGCCGGCTACGTGCTGCTGGTCGACGCCCTTCCCACGGTCATCGCCCGCGGCCGCTACGTGCCCATTGTGGGCTACGACCCCCGGTACGTCGCCGACGCCGCTCTGGTGTTCGCGGTCTGCCTGGCGTTCGCCTACCTGCCCGCGCGCAACGAGGAGGACGCCGCCGGCCGCTGGCGGCCGCCGCGGCGCACGGCGCGGGCCGCGGCGGCAGCGGCCACCGCCCTGATGACGGCGGCGGGTGCTTTCTCCACCTACACCTTCACCGACACCCTCAGCGGCGACCGGGTGCGCTGGTACCTCGACACGGTGCGCAGATCGGTGAGCGAGGTGCCCGCCCGCGCGGGAATCTACCCCACGCCCGTGCCCGAGGACATCGTGCTGCCGTGGAACGGCCCGCGGCGGCTGAGCTCCCACCTGCTCAGCCCGCTGGCCGGGCCGCAGGTGGCCGAGCGCATCCGCAACCCCGAACCGGCGGGCTCGGCCCTGGTGTTCAACGACGCCGGGTACCTGGTGCCGGCCGGACCGGCCGAGGGCAGCGCGTTCTTCGGCCCGCCCGAGGACGAGAAGTGCGTGGCGACGTTCGGCGGCCAGGTGCGCTGGCAGGTGGAGTCGCTGGGCGGGCCGGAACTCGTGCTGACCGTCTCCTATGAGTCCGAGGAGGAGACCGAGCTGGGCGCCGTCCTCGGCGGGGCCTGGGTGACGACCCGGCTGCCCGCCGCTCCCGACGGCGGGACGTGGTACGTGCCGCTGAACGGCGCCGGAACCGAACTCACCCTGCACACCAGCGAGGAGGAGCTGTGCATGCGGTGGGTGACCTTCGGCCGGCTGGACCCGGTCACCGACGGCGACCCGTTCTCCTCGGGCTCCCAGGAGGACGCGGGCGCCGCGGACTCCCAGGACGACCAGCAGGACGGCGGCGGCCGCGGAGACGGCGAGGACGGCGGGAACACCGGCGGTGGCGGGGAAGACTAGCGGCGCCGCCGTCCGGCCCCGGCTCTCCGGCGCCGATCTTGTACCCATGGTCACTTGTGATCGCTCACAATGACCACGGGTACAAGATCGCCGCAGCCTTCAGTTCAGTTGACCGGGGTGCGGCGGCGCGTCTGGCGCCGGGTGCGGCCCTGGGCGCCGACGGCGCCGTACCAGCGGCGGCTGGGCCGTTCGACGAAGCGGTACGTGGCGTCGGCCAGCAGCAGCGTCCCCAGCGTGACCGGGACCAGGTCCAGCCAGAACGACCCGGAGAAGATGTCCTCGCCGGTGAACTCCCGCCACAGGTAGAGCACGACGAACTGCCACAGGAAGATCCCGTAGGAGATGCGGCCGAGGTAGCGCATCACCGGGTGGGCCAGGAAGACCTCCAGCCATGCTCCGCCGCCGGACCGCAGCGGGGGCGGGCCGCCGGGGCGCTCGGGGCGCAGGGCCACCGGGGCGATGACGAAGAACGCGAACCCCATCGCCGCCGCCATGGCGACCAGAGAGATCCACAAGCCGCTGGAGCCGACGAACCGGGGGCCCGCGGCCGGGGTGGCGGCGAGGAGATAGCAGACGCCGGCGAGCGCCCAGCACAGCGTCGCGTTGCGCGGCAGCGTGCGGCACAGCCGGCGCACGGGCCCGTCCGCGCCCGCGCTTTCGCGCCACGCCCACTCGCTGACGACCGCCAGCGCCATCCCCACCGCGAACATGCCCAGGCAGCGGGGCAGCCAGGAGTACATGTAGGGCCGCGGTTCGGGATAGTACTGCGGCAGCAGCGACAGCACGGCCACGGCGGTCAGCCCGGCCAGGCAGAGCAGCAGCCGGCGCGCGCGGGCGTCGGCGCCGGCGCCCGCGCGGCCGGCCGCGCGGGCGCTGAGCACGCCGATCACCGGCAGCAGCGCGTAGAAGCACACCTCCACCGACAGGCTCCACATCTGCCCGAGTCCGTAGGGGCCGGTGCCCACCCACCACGGGTCGGTGTCGAACACGAAGGTCAGGGTGAGGACCCCGACCCAGGGCCAGACGGCGTCGATGTGGTCGCCCGACCACAGCAGCAGCGCGACCGCGGCGACGATCCAGTACGGGGGCAGCACCCGCAGCGCGCGCCGCCACAGGTAGGACGCGACCGGGGGCGCCGGCGCCTGGTCGAGCGCGGAGCGCGCCCAGGGCCGGTAGAGCAGCAGACCGGAGAGCGCGAAGAACAGGGGGACGCCCATCTCGCCGGTGGCGAGCAGGGCGCCGACGACGCCGGGAGCCAGCGCCTCGCCGGTCTCGATGCCGACGTGGAAGACCAGCACCATCAGCGCGGCGATGGCGCGGATGCCGTCGAGCCCTTCGATGTGCCCGCGCACCTGCGGCAGGCCCCACGCGGGGTCGCAGGCGCCCGCCCCGACGGCGGGGGCCGCGGACCGGGGGGAGTCGGGGACCGCATCGCCTGCGCCGGCAGCGTGTCCGGACGCGCCGGCACCGGGGTCCGGCGGCGCGGCGGGCGCGGACGGGTCCTCGGACGGGGCGCTCACAGGCCGGCCCTCCCGTCTGTGTGCTCGGGTTCGGCGGCGGGCGGGGGCGGCGGGGACGCGCCCGGCGGACCGGCGGTCGCAGGGGCTCGGGGGGTTTCGGGGGGATCGGGGCGACGTGCGGCAACAGGGGTCGGTACGGCGCTTTCCGCCCTCGGCACCCGACTAGAACCGGTTATAAATATTCAGCCACGCCGTGGTGACGTTGTCCGCTGTGGAGCAGTACTCTACCCGAAAATGAACCGAGTTCCAGCTTGGTCGTCCCTGCCCCCTGTATCCGCCCCGCCCGCTTCGTCCCGTCACGCCCAGGAGGGCTCATGCGTCGTACTGTCGCGGTCGTCTGCATCGCGTTGGGAGTCTGCCTCCTGGCACTGGCCCCCATGCTGCGGTACTGGACGGCCGACAGCTTGATGAAGGCCCCCCTGGACTACTACAACAAGGCCACCAACCGCGGTGAGGACGTCACCTACTTCAGCGCCGAGGAGCTGGAGCTCATCGAGGGCGCCACAGTCGAGGCCACCACGACGGTGCGCGGCGACGTCGCCGCCAGCGACGAGGACACCGCGGTCTGGGACCAGTTCACCTGGGTCAAGGACATCGACCGCGACTTCGCGATCTCCTCCACCTACCGCCGTGCCGGCCACGACCGCTTCACCGGCAGGGGCGTGGACTGCTGCGACTCCCAGGTCAACGACGACGAGGTCGAGCAGAACGGCCAGATCTTCAAGTTCCCGTTCCTCACCGAGCAGAAGGACTACCGGTTCTTCGACACCACCACCAAGGAGACCCACCCCATCACCTTCGAGGGGGTGGAGGACTACCACGGTGTCGAGACCTACAAGTTCGTGCAGACCATCGAATCGGCCAAGATCGGCGAGCGCACCCTGCCGGCCGACCTGCTGGGCATGGAGGGCGACGGCGACGTCACCGGCGACGAGATGTTCGACCTCACCCGCACCTACTGGATCGAGCCGACGACGGGCGTGCCGATCGGCCTCAGCGAGGAGCAGCACCGCGGCGTGGTCGTCGACGGCGAGGAGCGCCTCGTGCTCTTCGACGGAACCATGGTCTGGGACGACAAGACCGTCGAAGGCCAGATCCAAAGTGCCGAGCAGGGCATGGTCGTACTGCCGCTGCTGCGCACCGTCATCCCCGTCGCCTGCCTGGTCGCCGGCGCGCTGCTGCTCATCGGCGGCGGAGTGCTGATGATCGCGGGCCGCGCCCGGGGGTAGCCGGCCGTGGCGGCGGCCCGATGAGCGGCACCAAGCCCACCGCCCCGCACGGAGCGGGACCCGCCCCGGCCGGGGGCGGCGCCCAAGACGCCGCGCCCGGCCGCTCCAGAGCGCCCGGACGGCGCCGCAGCGCCCGGTCCACCGCCGGCGCGCTGCTGCGTGCCACCCGCCCCAAGCAGTGGCTGAAGAACCTGCTCGTCTTCGCCGCACCGGGCACCGCCGGCCTGCTCACCGAGCCGCGGGCGCTGGCCTGGAGCGCCGCGGCCTTCGTGCTCTTCTGCGCGGCCTCCAGCGGCACCTACCTGCTCAACGACGTCCGCGACGCCGCGCGCGACCGGCTGCACGAGCGCAAGCGCCACCGCCCCGTCGCGGCCGGGCGGCTTTCCCCGGCCGTCGCCGCCGGCGCGGGGGCGGTGCTCCTGCTGGCCGCCGCGGCCTCCGGCGCCGCCACGGGCAACTGGCCGCTGCTGGCCGTCCTCGCCGGCTACCTGGTGCTCACCACCGCCTACACCCTCGTGCTGAAGAACGTCGTCGTGCTGGACCTGGTGGCGGTGGCCGGCTGCCACGTGCTGCGCGCCGTGGCCGGGGGCGCCGCCATCGGCGTCCCGCTGACCCGCTGGTTTCTGATCGTGGTCTGCCTGGGGGCGCTGCTGGTGGTCACCGGCAAGCGCGAGGCCGAGCTGCGCACCCCCGGAGCCGCGCGCACCCGCGACGCGCTGGGCCGCTACAGTCTGAGCTACCTCGCGCAGGTGCGCACCATGGCCTCGGCGGCGATGATCGTCACCTACTGCCTGTGGGCGCTGGACGGCCCGGCCGCTACCACCGCCGCGGTCGTCCACGGCATGAGCATCGTGCCCTTCATCCTCGTCGTGCTGCGATACCACCTGCTCGTCGACCGGGGGGTGGGCGAGGAGCCCGAGGAGATCGCGCTGGGCGACCGCCCGCTGCAGCTGAGCGGGGCCGCGCTGCTGGCGCTCATCGGGCTCGGCGTCTACCTGGAGTGACGCGCGCCCAACGCTCGCGGGGCGGGGCAGCGGCGCCCGCGCCGCCCGGTGTGCCGAGCCGAGCCGCGGGGCAGGACGGAGCCGGACCGGAACACGGGGGAGGACACCGATGGCGGCCATGGCCCGGCGCCGGGCGCTGCTGACCGGCTGGGGACGCACGTCGCCCACCGCCGCCACCGTCTGGCGCCCGCGCACCGCCGAAGAGGCGGCGTCGCTGCTGCGCGCCGCCGCCCGCGAGCCCGCCGCCGCCCGGCGCGGCGCGATCGCCCGCGGACTCGGGCGCTCCTACGGCGACGCGGCCCAGTGCGCGGGCGGTGCGGTGCTCGACTGCGCCGACCTGGCCCCCGGATACCGGCTCGACCCCGGCCGGGCACTGGTCACCGCCTCCGCCGGCACCAGCCTGGCCGAGCTGATGGCCCACCTGCTGCCCCGCGGCTTCTTCCTGCCGGTCGTGCCCGGCACCCGCCACGTCACCGTGGGCGGTGCGATCGGCGCCGACATCCACGGCAAGAACCACCACGCGGACTCCTCCTTCGGCGCCCACGTGCGCGCGCTGCGCATCCTCACCCCTGACGGCGCCCACCGCGAAGCCTCCCCCGGGACCGACCCGGAGCTGTTCTGGGCCACAGTCGGCGGTATGGGCCTGACCGGGGTCGTCACCGAGGCGACGTTCTCGGTCGTGCCCGTGGAGACCTCGGCCATGCGCGTGGACATCGACAGGGTGCCCGACCTCGACGCCGCGCTGGCGCTGATGAGCGCCCACGACGCCGACTACCCCTACTCGGTCTGCTGGGTCGACCTGCTGGCCCGCGGCCCGGCGCTGGGCCGCGGCGTGCTCACCCGCGCCCGGCACGCCCGCGCCGGCGAGCTTGCCCCCGCCGCCCGGCGCGACCCGCTGGCCTATGCGCCGCGCGCGGTGGCGGCCGCGCCGCCGCATGTGCCGCCGCGGCTGCTGGACACCTGGAGCGTGCGGGCCTTCAACGCCGCCTACTACGCGCGGGCGCCCCGCCGCGGGCGGGGCCGCATCCAGCAGCTCTCGTCGTTCTTCCACCCGCTGGACGCCGTGCGCGGCTGGAACCGCCTCTACGGCCCGCGCGGCCTGGTGCAGTACCAGTTCGCCCTACCCTTCGGCGCCGAGGAGGAGCTGCGCCGCGTCGTCGCCGCCCTCGCGGCGGCCCGCGCGCCGTCGTTCCTCACCGTGCTCAAGCGGCTGGGGCCGGGCACCCCCGCCCCCCTGTCGTTCCCGATCCCCGGCTGGACCCTGGCCCTGGACCTCCCCGCCGAACTGCCCGGGCTGGCAGCGCTGCTGCACCGGCTGGACGAGCGGGTGCTGGCGGCGGGCGGCCGCATCTACCTGGCCAAGGACAGCAGGGCCCGAGCCGCCGCCGTGCACGCGATGTACCCCCGGCTGGAGGAGTGGCGCGCCCTGCGCTCCCGCGTGGACCCCGACGGCGTCCTCGTCTCGGACCTGGCGCGCCGCCTGGAGCTGTGAGCGGCGCCCGCCCGGCGTCCGCGTGCGGGCGGAGCCGCCGCGGCGCCGGACGCGCCGGATAGGATCCGACCATGGACCAGCCCCCGCCCCCCGGTCCGCGCACGCGCGTCTCCGACGCCGAGCGCGAACAGGTCTCCCAGCACCTCGGAGAGGCGTACGCCGAAGGACGCCTCGACCTGGAGGAGTTCGACCGCCGCAACTCGGCCGCCCACGAGGCCGTCTTCGACGACGAACTGCGCGACCTGGTGGCCGACCTGCCCGCGCCGGGCGAGGGCGCTGCGACGCACGGCGTTCTCCCGGCGGCCGAGCCGGGCGAGGCCGTGGAGCTGTCCACCGACTCCGCCGTGCTGCGCCGCCGCGGCGATTGGGCGGTGCCCCGCCGGCTGCGCGTCTCCTCGCGCTACGGCGGCGTCCGGCTGGACATGAGCCAGGCGACCATCCCGCACCCGGTCGTGGAGATCGAACTGGCGGTCCACGGCGCCGGCACCGTCCTCACCCTTCCGGAGGGGGCCACCGCCGACGTGGACGCCCTGCGGACCCGCTACGCCGGCGTGCGCTCGAAGGTCCCGGCCGCGCGGCGGCCCGGCGCCGTGCACTTCGTGGTGCGCGGCGAGACCTACGCCGGCAGCGTGCACATCCGCTACGGGCGCGGTCGCAGGCGTTAGGGCGTCGTTGGAGCCGGGCGCGGCCCGGCTCGCGGAAGCGGAGTGGAGGAGTCATGCGCAACGCCGTGGGCGCTGTGGACTCGGTGCTGGTCCTGGGCGGGCGCAGCGAGATCGGCGCCGCCGTAGCCGAGCGGCTCGTGCGCGACGGCGCCCGGCGGGTGGCGCTGGCCGCGCGCGGCGCCGCGGACTCCGCCGGGATCGCGGAGGTCGCCGCGCGGCTGCGCGCCGCCGGGGCGAGCGAGGTGCACCCGCTGGAGTTCGACGCGGCCCGCCCCGAGACCCATGCCGCGGTGGTCGAGGCCGCCGCCGAGCTGGTCGGCGACCTGGACGCGGTGGTCGACGCGTTCGGCGTCCTCGGGGACCAGGCGGCCTTCGAGGCCGACCCGGCCGCCGCCGCGGCCGCGGCCACCGCCACCTACACCGGCCACGTCTCCGCGGGGCTGGCGGTAGCGCGCCGACTGCGCGAGCAGGGCCACGGCACCCTGGTGGTGCTGTCCTCGGTGGCGGGCGTGCGGGTGCGCCGCGCCAACTTCGTCTACGGCTCGGCCAAGGCCGGCCTGGACGGCTTCGCCCAGGGCCTGGGCGACGCCCTGCACGGCAGCGGGGCCCGGGTACTGCTGGTGCGGCCCGGCTACGTGCGCACCCGCATGTCGGCCCACGTCTCGGCGGCGCCCTTTCCCGCCACGCCCGGCCAGGTGGCCGACGCCGTGGCCGAGGGCCTGCGCACCGGCGCCGAGACCGTGTGGGTCCCGCGCCGGCTGCGCCTGGTCTTCGCGGGGATGCGGGCCCTGCCCCGCCCCCTCTGGCGGCGCCTGCCGCGCTGACGGCGCCCCGTGCGCCGCGGCTACACGGGCGCGGCCAGTGCGGTGGCGACGTGGCGGACGAGGCTCTCCAGCACCTCCTTGGCCGAGGCGCGGCTGCGCGCGTCGCACAGCAGCACCGGCACCCGCTCGTCGAGCGTGAGCGCCTCGGTGACCTCCTGCTCGGTGTAGCGGTAGGCGCCGTCGAAGCAGTTCACCGCCACCACGAACGGGACGCCCTGGCGCTCGAAGAAGTCCACCGCGGGAAAGCAGGTGTCCAGCCGCCGGGTGTCGGCGAGCACCACCGCGCCCAGGGCGCCCTGGGCCAGCTCCTCCCACATGAACCAGAAGCGCTGCTGGCCGGGCGTGCCGAAGAGGTAGAGCACGAGCTGGTCGCTGATGGTGATGCGGCCGAAGTCCAGCGCGACGGTCGTGGTCTCCTTCTGCTCGACCCCGGCGAGGTCGTCCACGCCCACACTGGCCTCGGTCATCACCTCCTCGGTGCTCAGCGGGGCGATCTCGCTCACCGCGCCCACGAGGGTGGTCTTGCCGGCGCCGAAGCCCCCCGCGACGAGGATCTTGATCGCCGAGGGGATCGGGCCGCCGGGCCGCTCAGAGTCGTTGGATTCCATCGAGTACCGCCTGGAGTATCTCCCGGTTGACCGGGCTCTGCTGGGTGTAGGGGGCGCGGGCCAGGACGTAGCCCCGGCTGATGAGGTCGCCGAGCAGGACCTTGACCACGGCGACGGGCATGTCCAGGTGGGCCGAGACCTCGGCCACCGACTGGGGGCGCCGGCACAGGTCGAGGATGCGCAGCTGCTCCGGTTCCAGCGCCATCTCGTCCACGTCGGCGCGTGCCGCGATGACCACGCTGATCATGTCCAGGCGGACGGCGTCGGAGTGCTCCCGTCCCTGGGTGATGACATAGGGGCGGACGAGCGGGTCGGCTCCCTCTGCGTCGTAGCCCGGTTCCCGGTGCTCTGCCATGGCCGTCGCTCCTATCCGGCCGAGGTGCCTGGAGTGGTGTCGCCGGGTGCGGCGGCCGTCTCCGCGTGGCGGGGCGCGGCGTCGAGGAACCGGCCGACCTGCTCCACGAGCACGTTCATTTCGTAGGCGATGAGGCCGACGTCGGAGCTCTCCTCGGCGATGACCGCCAGGCAGGCGCCGCTGCCCGATCCGGTGACGAACAGGTAGCCGTGCTCCATCTCCACGACCGTCTGCAGCACCTTGCCGCCGTTGAAGTGGCGGCCGGTGCCCCGCGCCAGGCTCTGGAAGGCGGAGGCGACGGCGGAGAGGTGCTCGGCGTCGTCGGCGCCCAGGGTGTTGCAGCGGCCCATGAGCAGGCCGTCGGCGGAGAGGACGATGGCGTACCTGGCGCCGACGGCTCTCTCGACGAGCTCGTCCAGCAGCCAGTTCAGGTCCTTGGCGGCGTTGTTCGTCACGGTCACGAATCCTTCTCCGTAGTGTTCTGGCGCCGGCCCTCGCTGCGGCCGCGGTGGGTGCCCTGCTGGAACGCCGCCATGTTGCGGCGCAGCCGCGCCGAGCGGTCCTCGCCGTCCTCCGCAGGCCGACCGGTGCCGGATTCCGGGCTCGCGGGGTTGTCGTACAGCTGCGGGGCCAGGTTCGCCTGGGGTGTGCGCTTGGGCAGCGGCGCGTGGGAGCCGCTCTCGGGGGCGGCCTCCTCCGGCGGGGCGGGGGTGCCGGCAGCGGTCCCCGGGGCCGACCGGGCGTCGGAGCGGGCCGTGGGAGAAGCCGGAGGCGCGGGCGCCGGGGCCGGCGCCGGCGCGTTCGCCCTGTCCGCCCCCTCGGCGCCCGCGGACGCGCGGGGGGATCCGCGGCGGGGCAGGCCCGCGGGGGTGAACTCGGGCTCGGCGGCGCCGCCGGCCTCCGCCTCGGCCGGCTCGGGCGCGGGGCTTCCGCCGGCGAGGACGTCCCCGGCAGGGGGCGTGTCCGCACCGTCGGAGCCGGCGCCGCCGGTCGCGGGTGCGGTTTCGCGGGCGGGGCCGGCCGGCCGGGGCGGTTCGCCGGTGGTCTCGGGCACGGCCGTGTCGCTGATCAGCACCGAGGGCAGCAGCACGATCGCCTGGACGCCGCCGTAGGGCGAGGGCCGCAGCTTCACGCCGATCTCGTGCCGGTGCGCCAGCCGCGAGACGACGAACAGGCCCAGGCGCATCTTGTCGTTGAGCCGCATCACGTCGAACTCGGGCGGGTTGGCCAGCATTTCGTTGGCCGCCTCCATCTCGTCCTCCGGCATGCCCAGGCCGCGGTCCTCGATCTCCACGACCACGCCGTTGGGCACCTGCTCGCTGCTCAGCCGGACCGGGGTCTGGGGCGGGGAGAACGTGGTGGCGTTGTCGACCAGCTCGGCGACGAGGTGGATGACGTCGGCCACCGCCGGGCCCTTCAGCGCCACGCGCGGGACCTGCTGCCGGTCGACGCGGGTGTAGTCGCCCGACTCGGAGATGGCGCCGCGCAGCACGTCCACCAGCGGCATGGGCTTGTGGAAGGTGCGCCCGGGCGACTCGCCGCCGAGGATGAGCAGGTTCTCGGCGTTGCGCCGCGAGCGCGTGGCCAGGTGGTCCAGCTTGAACAGCTCGGTGAGCTGGGCCGGGTCCTCCTGCTCGCGTTCCATGCGGTCCAGCAGCCGCAGCTGGCGGTGGATGAGGGTCTGGCTGCGGTGCGCGATGTTCAAGAACACCCGGTTGATGCCGTGTGCCAGCTCGGACTGGCGCACGGCGGCGTCGACGGCCAGGCGCTGGGCCTTGTCGAAGGACGAGGCGACCTCGCCGATCTCGTCCTGGCGGGTGGTCAGCCGGGGAAGCGCGGCGGCGGTGTCCACGGACTCGTTCTGGCGCAGCCGGTGAATCAGGTCGGGCAGCAGCACGTTGGCGCGGTGGTCGGTCTCGTCGCGCAGCCGGCCCAGCCGCCGCACGATGCTGTTGGTGGTGCTCACCGCCGAGGAGATGGCCAGGAAGCCGATCAGCGCCACGCCCAGCGAGCCGACCGCCGCGATCGTCAGCGCCTGCGCCGCCCGGTCCGACTGCACGCCGGCGGCGTAGCGGGCCTCGTCCGCACCGATCTCGGTCAGGGTCCGCTTGACGGGGACGTAGGCCGACTCCCACTCCTGCTGGGTCATGGGCACGGTCGTCTCGTGGCTGTGCGCGCCGGTGACCGGGTCCATGACGACCTGGGGCTCGTGGTCGACGATGCGGCTCTCCATCTCCACCAGGCGCTGGTACTCCTCCCCGGCCATCAGCCGCTCCAGCCTGCGGTTCTGCTCCGGGCTCAGGAAGCCGCTCACGTTCTCCAGGAGCGTGTGGTAGGAGCTGGTGAGCCGGGTGAACCGCTGCTGGTCGTCGTGGGTGAGCTCGCCGCCGGCGAAGCTGCGGGTGAGCTGGGCGTCGGCGCGGGCCAGGTGGTCGACGACGCGGAAGGTGTTCGTCGCGCTGAGGCCGGCGCTGATGGACTCGGCCTCGGAGCCGATGCGCGACTGGGCGTCGAAGAGGTCGGCGGCGGCGGTCATGACCCGGTTGTAGTCCTCCATGACCTCCGCGCGCGAGGCGTTGCCCGCGTCGACCTTCTCGCGGATCTCGTCGATGCCGCGGTACTGCTTCTCGAACTCGGCCATCCGCTGCTGGATGTCCTCGGTGGCGTAGTCGCGGTAGGGGGCGAAGCGGTCGAACACCTTGCGGATCCGCTTGTCGGACAGCTGCCGCGCCTGGGCCAGCTGGTCGCGGGTCTCGTCGGGCCGCTCCAGGTAGGCCACCGTCTGGGAGCGCTCGTCCATCACCGCCGCCAGCGAGACCGCCGCGGGGGTGGAGAGCTCGTTGGACGCCTCAGCGGTCGCCGACGCCAAGAACGCGTCCCATCCGAGGTAGCCGCTGATGGCGAGCCACAGCGCGATGAAGGCGGCGCTCGGCAGCAGCACCGCCCTGCGCGAACGGCGCCGAATGCTGGCCGTACGCTTACTCTTCGCTGACTGCACGGTACTCCTAGTGGCGAATCAGGGGGTGGGGCGGCGGCGCGAGCCGCGGGGCCGGCGGTGCACCCGGAGGGGGCGGGGCCGCGGGATCCGCCGCCCATCGCTGGTCGGCGCCGGGGAGAGATGCGCGAATCCGAGCGCGCAGCCGGGCTGCTGCGGCGGCGTCGCGTGCTCAGGCAGGGTTCACGGTCTACTTCCCCGTTAAGACGCAGACGTGATCACAGTACTGCTTTGCGCACAGGCAAGCGCTTAGTGGTAATTGCCCGAACACGATAGCGTGTCGCCCCTTTACTCGGCGATCCGCCTCCTGCGGTTTTGCTGGGGCGCCAGTCCATGTTCGTCCTTTTTGTTATTGAATGTCGGTTTTTCGATCGTCTGGGAGTGGATCGGACGCGCCGCGACCGATGTCCCCAAGGCGAACGCCCGCCCCCGACGGAGCCGCCGCGAATCCTCCGGTTCTCCTGCGGCGCGGGCCGCCGCGTCGTTAACCTCTCGGAGTCATGGGAGGGCTACTCGCGGTCGACGCCGCGGCGCACGGCGCCGCCTGCGCCGCCGCACTCACCGCGGCCGCCATGGCGTTCCTGCGCCGCCAGCACCGCCGGTTCGGACGCCTGGCCGGCTGGCCCGGCCGGGTCACGGCGGCGGTGATGGCCGCCGCGGGCGGGCTGGCGGTGTTCGCTGTGTACCCGCTGCCGTCCGGCACCGCCGCCTGCGCGGGCGGGGGCGCCGCGCCCGAGCCCGCGCCGCTGGCGCTCCTGGGCGACCTCGGCTGGCCGCCGGGAGGAGCCGGCGCGGCGCACGCCGCTGCGGCCGCGGCCGCCCTGGTCCCGGTCGGGCTGCTGCTGTCCTACCGCTACCGGCGCGGCGTGCTGCCCACCGTCGGGCTGTGCGCGGCGCTGGCCACAGGCGTCGAGGTGCTCCACCTCACCGGCCTGCTGGGCGCCTATGCCTGCCCCTACCGGGTGGCCGCCGCCGACGACGTCCTGCTCGGGGCGTGCGGCGGCCTGGCCGGCTGGCTGCTCGGACGTGCGGCCAGGCGCGTGCTGCCGCGCGCCTGGCCGGGGGCCGTGGCCGACCTGATGCCCCCGGGCGGTGTCCGGCGCCTGCTGGCCCGGACGCTCGATACGGCCGTGTGCTGGTTCGGCGCGTGCACGCTGGCCGCCGCCGCGGCGCCGTGGGCCGAGCGGTATGCGGCGGCCGCCTCCGAGGAGCGGCTGCGCGCCGCGGCGCTGATCGCGCTCGCGCTGGTGTTCGGCGCGCTCGTGCCCATGCTGCGGCGGGACCGCGCCACACCGGGGCAGGCCGCCTGCTACCTCGCGCTCGCCACCACCGGACGCCGGGAAAGCGCGGCGCGCCCGCGGGCGCTGCTGCGCCAGGCACTGGTCGCCGTGCCGGTCACCGCGCTGCTGGCGGCGGGCCTGGGCTGGTGGGTCCCGGCTGCGGCCGTGCTGCACGGCTCCTGCGCGCTGGTGCGCCGCGACCGGGCGGGTCTGTTCGACCTCATCGCCCGCACGCGGGTCCGCACCCGCAGCGCGGTCACGGGCGGGCTGCCCGACGAGCTCGTGCGCTACACCGCGCCGCCGCCCGTACCGGCGGGCGCGGTCCCCGCCCAGCGGTGAGGGGGAGCCGCGCTCATCCCGCCCCGAGCGCCGGCGCCACCCAGGCCAGGTAGCCCAGCACCAGGCCGATCCCCAGCAGGAGGAAGCCCAGCCAGCCGATCATGATCAGCACCCAGTTGCTCAGCCAGGGCGCCGCGACGATCCGTGCCCGCTCGGGGTCGGCGGGGTCGTAGGACACGGTGACGATGTCGCCGCTGCGCGAGGCGGTCCATCCGGTGTTCTCGTGCTCGGCGTGGATCTCCCGCCCGTCGGGCGTGGTGAAGCGGACGACCATCGACGCCGACGTGGCGGTCTCGCGGTAGCCGACGACCTCGCCCTCCGTGCGGGCGCCGTAGACCGCCAGGAACGCCGAGAAGCGCAGATGGCGCCCGAGGAACCAGAGCATCACCAGCCCGGCCCCGATCGGCAGCAGAGGGTAGACGTATGCCACGGTCTCCTTCGACTCCCTGTCTCGGCCGGATCCCAACCGCCGCCGGACCGCGGCGCCGATGCGCGGACGAAGGCCGTCCCCGGCGGCGATGGCGACACGCTATCCGACCCGCCCCACCCCTGCACGAAGGGCGGCGGCGCGCCCCGCCCGCCTGCTCCGCGGTGGGCTGCGCAGCCGGGCGCAGGCCCCTACGACCAGAGGAGGACACCGCCACCCTCTTATGGGGGAGCGGCGAATACCTCCGCCGACCGATGACGCCGTCCGGGCGCGCGCCTAGTCTCTGGGACACGGTCGGACCGGCATAGTACGGGGATGCGGATCCGGCCTGACAGTGAGAACGGGGGGCTGGGCTGGGCGCGCTCCAGCCCCCCGCCTCTCACCGGGCGGCACCGCCGCTACCAGCTGGTCGGCACCGGCCGGCCCTCGTTGTAGCCGGCCGCGCTCTGCACCCCTACCGTCGCCCGCTCGTGGAACTCCTCCAGGGTCGTGGCGCCCGCGTAGGTCATCGAACTGCGCACCCCGGCCACGATCTCGTCGACGAGGTCCTCCACACCGGGCCGGTCCTCGTCCAGGTACATCCGAGCGGTGGAGATCCCCTCCTCGAACAGGGCCTTGCGCGCCCGGTCGAACGGGGAGTCCTCGGAGGTGCGCAGCCGCACCGCCCGCGCCGAGGCCATGCCGAAGCTCTCCTTGTACATCCGCCCCTGGGCGTCGCGCAGCACGTCGCCCGGCGACTCGTAGGTGCCGGCGAACCAGGAGCCGATCATCACGTTGGAGGCGCCCGCGGCCAGCGCCAGCGCCACGTCGCGCGGGTGGCGGACACCGCCGTCGGCCCACACCGACGCGCCCAGCTCGCGCGCGGCGGCGGCGCACTCCAGGACGGCGGAGAACTGCGGGCGGCCCACCGCGGTCATCATCCGGGTCGTGCACATGGCGCCGGGCCCCACGCCGACCTTCACGATGTCGGCCCCCGCCTCGATCAGGTCCCGCGTGCCCTCGGGGGAGACGACGTTGCCCGCCACCAGCGGGACTCCGGGATCCAGTGCGCGCACCTTGCGCAGCGCGGCGAGCATCTTGTCCTGGTGGCCGTGGGCGGTGTCGACGACCAGCACGTCGACGCCGGCCGCCAGCAGGTCGGCGGCCTTGGCGGCCACGTCGCCGTTGACGCCCACCGCGGCGCCCACGCGCAGCCGCCCGCGGGCGTCGGTCGCCGGGTCGTACAGGGTGGCGCGCAGCGCTCCGGTGCGGGTGAGAACTCCCACCAGGGAGCCCTGGGCGTCGACGACCGGCGCCAGCCGGTGCCGGAAGTCGTGCAGCGACCCGAAGGCCTCCTTGGGGTCGGTGCCGGCCGGGATGGTCAGCAGGTCGCGCGACATCACCTCGTGCACCTGGGTGAAGCGGTCCACGCCGGAGCAGTCGGCGTCGGTGACCACGCCGACGGGCCGCCGATCGCCGTCGATGACGATCACCGCGTCGTGGGAGCGCTTGGGCAGCAGGTTCAGCGCCTCGCCGACCGTGCTCTCCGGCGTCAGCGTGATCGCGGTGTCGTAGAGCAGATCGCGGCGCTTGACCCACGAGACCACCTCGGCGACGACGTCGAACGGGATGTCCTGGGGAAGCACGGCCAGCCCGCCGCGCCGCGCGATGGTCTCGGCCATCCGGCGTCCGGCGACGGCGGTCATGTTCGCGACTACGATGGGAATCGTCGTCCCGGATCCGTCGCCGGTCCGCAGGTCGACGTCCAGCCGCGACCCCACGGCCGAGTGCTGCGGGACCATGAACACGTCGCTGTAGGTCAGATCGTGGCCGGGAACCTGGTCGTTGAGAAAACGCACGCCTCTACCTCGGTCGGAGCCGTTGCGGGGGCCGCGCGCGGCCGCGGCCCGATCGACCGGGCCGACCGCAACCCCCCTTACTCGACAATTATCACCGCCACCACCGCGCCGATTGGTCCGGGAGGCGCCCCGTCTGCCATTATTCTGCGGCTGACCGACCCTCCCTTCCCGCGCCGACCGTGCGAGGACACCGCGCGGCGCCGCGCCGCGCCGCGCCCTCCGGCTGCGGCCGCACCCGACCCGGCGGGAAACCGCAGGAGATGAGATGACGAGCTTCACCCTCGCGGACGTCCGCGAGCGCACCTACAAGTCCCGCGACGCCTGGTGGACGGTCTTCCTCGTCGACCCGCTGGCGGCGCGGCTGGTGGTGGGTGTCGCCAACCGCACCTCCATCACCCCCAACCAGATCACCTTCGGTGCCGGGGTGCTGGGCGCGGGCTCGGCGGTGTGCTTCGCCCTGGGCGGGTGGCCCTGGCTCGTCGCCGGAGCGCTGCTGTTCCACCTCAGCTTCGTGCTCGACTGCATGGACGGCAAGATCGCGCGGTTGAAGGGCAACGGGTCGGTCTTCGGCGCGTGGGTGGACTTCATCTTCGACCGTATCCGCTTCTTCGGCTGCATGCTGGCGCTGCTGATCGGCCAGTGGGCGCTCACCGGCGAGGTGCTCTACCTGCTGCTGGCGCCGGTGGTGACCTTCCTGGACCTGCTGCGCTATCTCAACGGCTCCCAGGTGGGCAAGACCCGGCAGAGCATGCGCACGCAGCTGCGCGCGGCGGCCGAGGGCACCGAGTCCGCCGCCATGGAGGACCCCGAGAGCACCGAGACCCAGGGCGGTCCCGAGGCGGCCGCGCCCGGCGCCGCGGGGGCCGAGGAGGGCGGGGCGCCCGTCGTGTTCGTCGAGGAGGTGCTGCGCGAGAACCCCGGGCTCGGCCACGACGAGGTGCACGCGCGCTCCGCCGAGTCCGGCGCCCGCGTCATCGACGTGCACCAGGGGTTCACCCGCAGGTTCGGCTGGTACGGGCGGCTGCGGTCGGCGCTGCTGCGCAGCCGGGTGCGGCCGCACCTGTTCAGCGGCATCGAGTTCGAGATGTTCGTGTGCGTCGTCGCGCCGCTGACGGCACTGGCCTCCGCCGCGGTGCCGGGCGCCGATCTCGTCGTGCCCGTCATCGTGTTCTCCTGCGCGGCCCTGGCCGCGTTCGAGGCCCTCATCGTCTACAAGCTGTGGCTGGCCACCCGCGACTTCGCCGTGGAGCTGGACCGGCTGCGCAAGGGCTGAGCCGGGGTGTCGGCGGCGCCGCGGCTGCGCAGCGCCCATTCCACGCTCGGTTCCACCGCCCAGCGGGTGGCCCTGCGCACCCAGGGCGTGCACAGCAGGTAGGTCAGCGCCACCGCCAGCGCCGTGGTGGCGCCCAGCGCGGCGTACCCGCCCAGCGCTCCCTCGGCGAACTCGTACCATCCCAGCGCCTCGGCGCCGCGCACGAACAGCCCGTGCAGCAGGTAGACGTACATGGTCAGCGCTCCCAGGCGGGTGACGTGGGTGGTGCGGCGCGGGGTGAGCGACAGCAGGGCCGCGGTCAGCGCGAACGCCAGCACCATGAACATCAGGCGGCCGGGGAGGCCCACCGGCAGGAGGTCCATGTCGCGGTCGACGAGGCTCTGGCGCCAGTAGACCCACTCGCGGCTCACCTCCTCGTGGTAGAGGAAGCACATCGCGGCCGTGGCGGCCATGACGCCGGCGCTCCACACCCGCACCCAGGTCTGCTTGAGCAGCTCCAGGTGGCGGGGCTGGAGCACGAGCCCGGCGACGAAGAACGGGAGCAGGCTGACGATGCGCGAGGCGTCGAGCATGTCGCCGGTGGTGGCCGCGCCGCCGACCAGTGAGATGCCCACCGACACCGCGAACGGCCAGCGCACGCGGTTCCACACCGGGACGGTCAGCCGCCACACGAACAGCGCCGCCAGGAACCAGGTGATCCACAGCGGCTCCATCGGGCTGTCGGGCAGGCCGCGGTCGGTGGCCGCCGACACCAGGGCGTAGACGCCCCAGAAGATCAGGTACGGCGCCGCCACGGTGGTGAGGAGCTTGTCGATGCGCCGTCCCGATCCGTCGAAGGACTTCGACAGGTAGCCGCTGATCAGGACGAACGCCGGCATGTGGAACAGGTAGATCCAGTAGTAGACGGCGTCGGCCAGGGGGGTGTCGCCGCTGAGGGGCGAGATGGCGTGGCCGACCACGACGAGGGCGATCAGCAGGAACTTGGCGTTGTCCAGCAGCGCGTCGCGCTGCTTGCCGGGGGCGCGGTCGGGGCGGACGTCGCGCGGACGTTCGATGGTCGTGGCCACGTGGTCTCCGAGTCACCGGTATCGGGGCTGCAGGGCGGGTCCGGGCCGTGCCGAGGGGCGTGCGGCGGCGGCCGTCCGGTGGCAGGCGGCGGGCACGGCCCTCGGGCGCCGCGCAAGGGCGCACCCGGGCAGATTTCTGGGAATTCGCTGAGAATTCTGGGAGGACTCTAGCCGCCGGGGGTGGCGAGGGCCACCTCGGGGGGTGGACATCCCATGCTGCTGTGTGACAATCGCTGGATGCGGCGGGGCCTCCCGGTCTCGAAACGGTAACACGCCACTCCGGTAAGCTGTGAATAAGCTGTGAATCCTGAGGGTGCCGCGCGGGTGCGGCCCCGACTCCGGCGCGCCGGGGTCGCACCCGGGCGGCACCCGCCCCCGGACGCGCCTGCCCGGCCGGGGGCACCGGGGGTGGCGGCCCTCCTCAGCGGCGCGGATAGGCTCGTGCTGCACCCCCGCCCCCGGGGGGAAGGTTTGAGATTCCTGTGAGCCAGCGGGACAATCGGCGCTGCGATCGCACGCCGGCGGCGGCGCCGCCCGCGAGATCGCACCCGGTCCTGTACCAGACGAAGGCGGTGGAAGCGGTGCCGCACGCGGTCGACCCCCAGCGTGTCGCTGAGCACGGAGGTGCGGTGATGCGGCTGGTCGACGAGATCTTCCCCCTTGTCGAGGGTTTCTACGTCGACCTGCACAAGAACCCCGAGCTCTCCCACCAGGAGCGCCGCACCGCGGGCGCCGTGGCCGAGTGGCTGACCCGCTCGGGCTTCGAGGTCGAGACCGGCGTCGGCGGCACCGGAGTCGTGGGCGTGCTGCGCAACGGCGAGGGCCCCACGGTCCTGCTGCGCGGCGACATGGACGCGCTGCCGGTCCAGGAGCGGACCGGGCTGCCCTACGCCAGCATCGCCCGCGGCCGCGACGACGAGGGCCGGGACGTGCCGATCATGCACGCCTGCGGCCACGACGCCCACACCGCCTGCCTGGTCGGCACGGCCGACCTGCTCGCCGAGGCCCGCCAGGAGTGGCGCGGCACCCTCATGGTGGCAGCCCAGCCCGGCGAGGAGACCCTCGACGGCGCCACGGCCATGCTGCGCGACGGCCTCTACACCCGGTTCGGCCGCCCCGACATCGTGCTGGCCCAGCACCTGGGCCCGCAGCCGGCGGGCATGGTGGCCCACCGGGCCGGCACCATCATGGCGGCCACCACCAACCTGCGGGTGCGGGTGTTCGGGTCCGGTGGGCACGCGTCCCGTCCGGAGACCACCGTCGATCCGGTACTGATCGCCGCCAACATCGTCAACCGCCTGCAGACCATCGTCGCGCGCGAGATCAGCCCCAGCGAGATGGCGGTGGTGACGGTGGGGGTGCTGCGCGCCGGCACCAAGGTCAACGTCATCCCCGACGAGGCCTCCCTGGAGATCGACACCCGCGCCCTCAACCCGGCCGTGGCCGACCGCCTGCACAGCGCCATCGACCGCATCGTCCGCGCCGAGGCCGCCGCCTCCGGGGCCCAGCGCGACCCCGAGATCTCGGTCGTGCGCGAAACCGGGGTGACGGCCAACGCCCCCGAGGCGACGGCCGAGGTGATCGCGGCGCACCGCGCCTACTTCGGCGACGACCGCGTCGTGGAGCTGCCCGAACCCATCACCGGCAGCGAGGACTTCGCGGCCCTCGGCCTGCCCGGCGACGCCGCGCCGGTGCCCTACGTCTACTGGTTCCTCGGCTCCACGCCCCACGACGTGTGGGAGGCCGCGCCCGGCGCGACCCCCTACGAGAAGCTCATGGGCGTGCCCGCCACCCACTCGCCGTTCTTCGCCCCCGACCGCGAACCCACGCTGCGCGCCGGACTCGCCGCGCTGTCGCTGGGCGCCCTGACCTACCTGGGCACGCCGCAGTCGCCGGCCGAGGCCGGTGCGGCCACCGGCGGGCAGGCGCCGATGAGCGCGCACGCCGGTCCCGGCGAGCCGTTGGGCGCCGCTCAGCCGGCCGAGGCGCCGCCGGCGCCCGCGGCGGCATCCGCGCCGCCGGTCCCGTCCGAGGGCGACGACCGCGCCGCGGCCCCCGCCGCACCGCTCGACGACATCGCGCCGCCTCCGCCCTACCCCGGCGGCCCCGCGCCGGCGCCCTATCCGAGCGCGCCGGCTCCCTACCCGGCCGAGCCCGCGGAGGCGCCGGCCGCCGGGGCGCAGGAGGACCAGGACGGCGGGGGCGAGTCCACCGCCCGCACCGACATGGACCGCTACCTCGGCGACGAGGAGAACGGCGCCCCCGACTACGGGCCGCCCCCGGCGGGTCCGCCGGTGCCGCCGCCCGTGGCCCCGCCGCCCCAGGGCCCGCCCATCTCCTCCGCGCCCCCGCCGCAGGGGCCGCCCGTCTCCGCCCCGCCGCCCCCTCCGGGCGCCGTGCCCTACACGACCGAGCACGACCCCGAATCCGGCGGCTACCCGCCCGGCGGCGGCCCGTCGAACGGCCACCCATCCGGCGGCTACCCCTCGGGCGGCTACCCGGCCGAACCCTACGATCCGCAGTACTACGACCCGCAGCAGCACGGCCGGCCGGGGCAGCACGGCCCGGCCGACGAATCCGGCGAGCCGGAATCCGAGCCGCCGCAGGACCCGCCCTACCGCCTGTAACGTAAACCCCGGACACAGGGGGCGTCGGCGGCTGGGCGGTGGGTTGCCACATGGGTCTGTCACCACAGAAGCGGACGATGTGGCCGCAGGACCGGCGCATGCTGCTGGTGCGCTGGGGCGACCCGCGGCGCACCCGGGCGTTGCGCCACCCGCGGGAGAACGCCGCGCTGCTGGTGTGCCTGGCGGTCACCGCGCTGGCGGTCACCGGCGCCGTCAATCGCGCCCTGGACGGCGAGACGGGCCAGCCGCTGCTGGTGCTGGCCATCCCGGCGCTGGTGTTCTTCGTGCGCGGGCAGCTGTATGCGCGCCAGCGCGTCAACGGCGTGCGGATCTCCCCGACCCAGTTCCCCGAGGCGCACCGGATGGTCGTCGAGGCGGCGCGGGCCTTCGAGCTGCCCCAGGTGCCCGACGCCTACGTGGTGCTGGGAAACGGCCACATCAACGCCTTCGCCTCCGGACACGGGTCGCGCCGCTTCGTGGCGGTGCACAGCGACCTGTTCGAGGTCGGCGGGCGGCTGGCGGACCCCGACGCGCTGCGGTTCGTGATCGGCCACGAGGTCGGCCACATCGCCGCCGGGCACGTCTCCTACTGGCGGCAGTTCGGGGTGTCGGTGGCCGAGATCATCCCCGGCATCGGCGCCACGCTCAACCGCGCGCAGGAGTACACCGCCGACAACCACGCCTACGAGTTCTGCCCGCAGGGCAAGGAGGGCCTGCGGGTGCTGGCCGCCGGCAAGTACCTCTACCCCGACGTGGACTTCGCCGACATCGCCGACCGCGCCCACACCGACCAAGGGCTGTTCGTGATGCTGGTCAACCTGCTCTCCAGCCATCCCATCAACACCTGGCGGTTCCACGCCCTCACCGACCGCTCGCGGCCCGGCCGGCTGCTGTGAGCGGATCCGTGCGGCATCCGCCGCCGGTGCGAGGCGGTGACCAGGGCGAACCAGGTGAACACCGTGTTTCGCGCGGGGTCGGCGCCGCCGGCGGCCACCCGCCGCCTCTAGCATGCGCTCATGCCGATCGACAGCCTTAGCCTGGAGCGAATCGAAGCGGCCTCCCGCGAGGTCGACCCGGTGTTTTGCAACACGCCCCAGATATTCGACGACTCCTTATCCCGCGAGCTGGGACGCGAGACCCTGCTCAAGGTCGAGACCCTCAACCCCATCCGCTCGTTCAAGGGCCGCGGCGCCGACTACCTCCTGCACGCCACGGCCGAGCGGCGCGCCCTGGTGTGCGCGTCGGCGGGCAACTTCGGGCAGGCCCTCGCCTACGCCGGGCGCGGGCGCGGACTGCCCGTCCACGTCTTCGCCGCCGAGACGGCCAACCCGCTCAAGATCGCCCGGATGCGCGAGCTGGGGGCGCGGGTGGTGATCGGCGGCGCCGACTTCGACGAGGCCAAGCAGGCCGCGGCCGACTACGCCCGGGGGCGCGAGGACTGCGTATACGTCGAGGACGGACGCCAGCCGCAGATCGCCGAGGGCGCGGGCACCATCGGCGTGGAGATCGCCCCGCTGGAGCTGGACGCCGTGGTGCTGCCCGTCGGCAACGGGGCCCTGATCTCGGGGGTGGGCCGCTGGCTCAAGGAGCGCTCCTCGCGCACGCGGGTGATCGGGGTGTGCCCGGCGGGCGCGCCCGCGATGGCCCACAGCTGGCGCTCGGGCATGCCCGTCTCCACCGAGCGCGTTGAGACGGCCGCCGACGGCCTGGCGGTGCGGGTGCCGGTGCCGGAGGCCGTCGAGTGGATGCGGGCCGTGGTCGACGACGTGGTGCTCGTCGACGACAAGGAGCTCTTCGCGGCCCTGCGGCTGCTGCGCGACACCGTGGGGCTCGTCGTCGAGCCGTCGGCGGCCGCGGGCGTGGCGGCCATCGCCTCCCGCGACATCCCCGGCGCCCGCGCGGGCACCGTGCTCACCGGCAGCAACTTCGCGCCCGACCTGGCCGCATCCCTGTGACCGCCGGCTGACCGCCCCCCCGGTGCCGGGAGGCGGAAGCGGTCCGGGCCGGCCCCTCCCCGGTCGGCCCGGACCGTCCGCGCCGCCCGCCGGCTCAGGCCGAGCCGGCCAGCTCCTTGGTGTACTTCTGGGCCAACTGGTTCGGCAGCGGCTCGTGGCGCAGGTAAGACCGGGTGAAGGTGCCCGTTCCGTGGGAGAGCGAGCGCAGGTCGATGGCGTAGCGCGTGATCTCCAGTTGCGGGACCTCGGCGCGGATCAGGGTGCGCCCGCCGGCCATCGGCTCCTGGCCGACCACCCGGCCGCGCCGCGCCGACAAGTCGCTCATCACCGCGCCCATGTACTCGTCGGCGACCAGCACCGCCACCTCGTCGATCGGTTCCAGCATCGACAGGCGGCACTTCTCCGCGGCGTCCTTCAGCGCCAGCCGCCCGGCCTTCTGGAAGGCCATGTCGGAGGAGTCCACCGAGTGCGCCTTGCCGTCGTAGAGCGTGACGCGGATGTCCACCAGCGGGTATCCCGACTGCACCCCGCTCTCCATCTGGGCGCGGACGCCCTTCTCCACCGACGGGATGAACTGGCGGGGCACGACGCCGCCGACGATCTTGTCGACGAACTCCAGTCCCGAGCCCGAAGGCAGCGGCTCCACCTGGATGCGGCAGATCCCGTACTCCCCGTGCCCGCCGCTCTGCTTGACGTTGCGGCCCATGCCCTCGGCGGGAGCGGCGAAGGTCTCCCGCAGCGGCACCCGGATCTCGTCGGTCTCGACGGCCACCCCGTAGCGCGAGGACAGCCGGTCCAGCGCGAGGTCGAGATGGGCCTCGCCCATGCACCACAGCACGAGCTGGTGGGTCTCGGGATTGACCTCCACCCGCAGGGTGACGTCCTCGGAGGCCAGGCGGCCCAGCGCCTGGGCGAGCTTGTCCTCGTCGGACTTGGCGGCCGCGCTCAGCGCCACCGGCAGCAGCGGATCCGGGAACGTCCACGGCGGCATGCGCAGGGGGCGCTCCTTGGCCGAGAGCGTGTCGCCGGTCTCGGCGCGGGTGAGCTTGGCGACGGCGCAGACGTCGCCGGCCACCACCTCGCCCACCGGTTCGCTGTGCTTGCCCACCGGCGCCAGCAGCGCGCCGATGCGCTCGTCGACGTCGTGGTCCTCGTGGCCGCGGTCGGCCAGGCCCTGCCCGCACACGTGCACGACCGTGTCGGGGCGCAGGGTGCCGCTGAACACCCGCACCAGGCTGACGCGCCCGACATAGGGGTCGCTGATGGTCTTGACCACCTCGGCCAGCAGCGGACCGTCGGGGTCGCAGGAGAGCGCGTCGACGGGTCCGCCCGATGCGGCGGCGACCTCGGGCAGCGGGCGCTCGGTGGGCGCGGGCGTGGCCCGGGGCAGCTCCTCCAGCAGCTCGGGCACACCCGGGCCGCGCAGCGCGGAGACCATCAGCACCGGGTAGAAGCCCGCCCGCGCGACGGCGGCCTCCAGGTCGGCGACCAGCATGTCGGTGTCGAGCTCCTCGCCGGCCATGTAGCGGTCCATGAGGGTCTCGTCCTCGCTCTCCTGGATCACCCCCTCGATCAGCTCGTCGCGCATCGGCGCGGCCCGCTCGGCCAGGCCCTGGGGCGGCTCGGCCGCGACGCGGGCGCCGCTGGAGTAGTCGTGGTAGCGCCCGGAGATGAGGCCCATCAGCCCCTGGACCGCCCGGTCGTCCCCGTCCCCGGAGAACACGGGCACGTAGGCGGGCAGCACGTTCTCGCCGAAGGCCTCGCGGCACTGCTCGACGACTCCGTCGACGTCGGCGCGGTGATGGTCGATCTTGGTGACCGCCACCGCGCGCGGAATCCCGATCGCGGCGCACTCCTCCCACAGCAGCCGGGTGCGCCCGTCGATGCCGTCGACCGCCGAGACCACGAACAGCGCGGCGTCGGCGGCGCGCAGGCCGGCGCGCAGGTCGCCGACGAAATCGGCGTAGCCGGGCGTGTCCAGCAGGTTCACCTTGACCCCGGCGGAGACGACCGGGGCCACGGTCAGGTTGACCGACCGCTTCTGCCGCACCTCGACGTCGTCGTAGTCGCTGACGGTCGTGCCTTCCTCGACGCGGCCCATGCGCGCCGTGGCGCCGGATGCGTGCAGGAGGGCCTCGACGAGTGTGGTCTTTCCGGCTCCGGACGGGCCGACCAGCACGACGTTGCGTATCTGCGCCGGGTGGTCGGCCCTGGGAGCCCTACCGGTGGTCGCTGGACCGGATTTGTCCGCCATGCTCTGCCACCTTCCTTCCTCGGCCGGGCCGAGATGCCCATCGGCCCGGGCCGCGCGGCGGTTGCGGTGCGGTGCCGGTGCCCGAGCGGGCGGCCGCGCGGATGGACGCCGATTCCGCGCCCGGTGTGACGCGGGACACTCTCTACCGTCACCCGTTGCGGCCGATATCACAAGGGGCCTTTCCGCTTGCGACCCGGGGCCGGAAACGGGCGCGCGGCGCTCTCGGGGAATCGGAAACCACCACGGCAGCAGGGATGTGCGCGGTCGGCGGCCCGAGTGGGGGAGTGCGGGGACGGTCCGGAATGTGGTGGAAGGGCCGCCCTGATCTCTTAGGGTGTGCCCGTGCTTTGGACCGAAAGCGTTCCCCAGTTCGGCCTGGTCGCCGGCGCGCTGGCGTTCGCGCTGGTCGGGTACGCGGCGGTGGGCGAGCCGCTGCTGGGGTGGCGCGCCTTTGCGCGGCTGCGGCGCCGGCGCGACAGCGACCCCCGCGCGCTGGTCCGCTTCTACCGGCTGGCGATAGGCATCCACCTGGGCTGGGCCGCGGCCGTCGCCCTCATCGTGCTGCTCGCCCCCGGCGTCACGGCCGCGCACGTGGGACTGCGCGCGCCCGTGGCGTGGACTCCGCTGCTGGCCGCGGTCCTCGGGTTCGGCCTGGCCCTGCTCATCTTCTGGCTGATCACCCGCAACCGGCCCAAGTCCGGGGGGACCGGGGCGGGTACCGGCACCGCGCCGCTGCCGCCGATCCCCGACCCCGGTCAGGCGCTCACCGTCCTCGCGCCGCGCAACTCCCGCGAGCGCCGGGCGGCCGCCGCGCTGGCGGTGACGGCCGGGGTGGGCGAGGAGCTGCTCTACCGCGGGCTGCTGGTGGCCTTCGGCGCGTCCCTGGGGCTGCCGGTGTGGGCGGCCGCCGCGGGCGCCTGCGTGCTGTTCGCGCTGGCCCACGTCTACCAGGGCTGGTGGGGCCTGGTCGGGCCGGGCCTGCTGGGGGCGCTGTTCATGGTGGTCTATCTGGGCACGGGCAGCCTGCTGGTCCCCATCGCCGCGCACGTGGCGCTGGAGCTGCGCTCCCTGCTGCTCACCGGCAGCGGCCGCCGCCACCGCGCCCGCGCGCTGTGACGAGGCGCCGCCGGGGGCCGCGGGAAGACCGGGGTGGTGTCTGCACCCCCCGGCGTGTTGGGGCCTGCCGCCCTGCTGCGGTCGGAGGCGATCGGGCACGATTGTGGGGTGACTGATGCGCTGTACCGCTCCGACCCGCTGCCCGCGCCCCGACGGCGGCGGCTCACCACGTCCGACGGAGTCCTCCTCGACTCGGCGCTGATCCGCGGCGGTGCCGACCGCACCACCGCCGTGGTGCTGGCCAACGGCTTCACCGGCACCTGGCGCAGCCCCGGAACGCGGATGATCGCCGAGCGCCTGCTGCCCATCGGCGACGTGATGACCTTCGACTTCCGGGGCCACCACGAGTCGAGCGGGCTGTGCACGGTCGGCAACCTGGAGGTGCACGACCTGGAGGCCGTCTGCGCGCACCTGCGCGGCCTGGGATACACCGCCATCGCCTCGATCGGCTTCTCCATGGGCGCGGCCGTGGCCGTCAGGCACGCGGCCATGTTCGGCGGTGTCGGCGCGGTCGTCGCGGTCAGCGGACCGAGCATGTGGTACTACCGCGGCAGCCGGCGGATGCGGCTGCTGCACTTCGGCGTCGAGCGGCCGGCGGGCAGGTGGTTCCTGCGCGTGGCCCGCCGGGTGCGCGTCATCGACAGCCAGTGGGATCCCGTCCCGCCCGACCCGACCCAGACGGCGCCGGACCTCGCCGCCCCGCTGCTGGTGGTGCACGGCGACGCCGACACCTACTTTCCCGTCGAGCACGCCGAGCGCCTGTATGCGGCGGCTCCCGAACCCAAGGAGCTGTGGATCGAGCCGGGCATGGGCCACGCCGAGCGCGCGATGACCCCCGAGCGGGTCGAGCGGGTCGCGCGGTGGCTGAGCCGCAGCATGACCGCCGACGAGGGCGGCGCCTGAGGGCCCGTTCCCCGGCGGTCGGGCTGCGGCAGGCGGACGGGTCCGGCGGCACCTGCGGTACAAAGAAGCGGTGGATACCTCGGATGTCCGGATGAATCAGGCCGCAGGCGGGCGGCATCTCGGATTGCACGGGTGGGCGTTTCGGCTGCTGGTCCTGGCGACCGCACTGACGTTCGCCGGCTTCGTGCTGCTGCTGCCCATCGTCCCGCTGTGGGCGGCGCGCGGCGGAGCGGGCGAGGTGGGCGCCGGGGCCACCACGTCGGTCTTCATGCTCACGACGGTGCTCACTCAGCTTGCCATGCCCTGGCTGCTGGACCGCGGCGGCTACCGGTGGACCTTCCCGGTGGGCGCCCTGCTGCTGGGCGCTCCGGCTCCGCTGCTGCTGGTCACCACCGACATCGTGTGGCTGCTGGCGGTCTCGGCGCTGCGCGGGATCGGGTTCGGCATGGCCACCGTGGCCGGATCGGCGCTGGCGGCCCGGCTCGTGCCGCCCGAGCAGCTGGGCCGGGCGACCGGCTATTACGGCCTGGCGGTCGGGCTGCCCAACGTGGTCTTCCTGTCGACGGGCGTATGGGCGGCGCTCAACCTCGGCTTCGCGGCGGTGTTCTGGATCGCCGCCGCCGGCCCGCTCGTGGGGGCGGCGGCCGCCGCGGGCATCTGGATACTCGCCGGGGACGGTACGGCCGGGGCCGCGGCCGGCAGCGGGGAGGCCGGCGCGGAGCGGGAGGCGGACGCGCCCCGGGGTCCGCGCCTCTACCGGCGGCTGGGCATCCCGCTGCTGGCGATGCTGATGCCGGCCGTGGCGTCCAGTTCCGTGGTGACCTTCCTGGCCATCCCGCTGTCCGAGGCCTCCACCGTGGCCTTCACCGCCCTGCTGGCCTTCGGCGTGCTCTCGGTCTGCGGCCGCTGGGCGGCGGGCACCCTCAGCGACCGCCGGCGGCGCCCAGTGCTGCTCACCTGGGGAAGCGTCGCCGCGGTCGCCGGCATGGCCCTGTCCGCGGCGGCGCTGTGGCCGGCCGAGCAGGGCTGGCCGGGCCCCGGCGCCCTGGGGGCGGTCGCCGCCGTCGCCGGAGCCGGCCTGTTCGGCGCCGGGTTCGGGGCGGTGCAGAACGACACCATCGTCATCATGTTCCGCCGCGCGGGCGCCCGCGCCTACGGCACGGCCAGCGCGGTGTGGAACATCGGCTACGACGCCGGCACCGGCATCGGCTCGCTGGTGCTGGGACTGGCCATCCAGGCGGCCGGCTACGGCCCGGCCTTCGCCGCCACGGGCGCGGTGCTGGCCGCCTGCCTCCCGGCCGCTGCGGCGCTGGCCCGCCGGCCCCGCTGAGGCGCCGGCGGGGCGCCGGGGCCGGCCGACCCGAGCCGCGCTCAGTACGACGAGATGTGCACGTGGTCGTAGTGGTTGGCGGTGACGCTGCCGCGGTCGTTCATCATCTCCCAGCCGGCGCCGGGGTTGGCGGAGTGCCAGATGCGCTGCTCCCAGATGATGTACATGACCCCCAGCCGGTCGGCGTTGGCCTGGGCGTAGTCGGCGATCTGCTGGCCGAGCCGCTGGTTGGCGGCTGAAGGCATGGCGCCGCCCGAGCTCATCATGAAGTCGCAGGCGCGGCCGGAGCCGTGCTCGCCGGGGTCGCCGGGGCGCAGGCAGCCCACGGGGTAGGGCGCGCCGAACCTGCTGACGATCTCGTCGCGGATCGCGGCCATGCGCGGAGTGGCCCCGTCCCAGCCCGGACCCACCGCGCCGGCGGGCACCTCGCCGGTTCCGGGGGTCTCGGGGACCTGCTCCTCCTCGTACTTCTCGATCTTGGCCAGGACCTCGTCGCGCTGGGCCTCCAGGTCCTCGACGAGCTTCTCGGCGTCCTCCAGCTTGGCGTCGGCGTCCTCGACGGCGTCCTTGCGCTTCTCGCGCAGCTTCTCCAGGTCGGCGACCCGCTCGGCGTGGTTGGCCGAGACCTGGCTGGCCATGGCCGCGTTGTCGAGCATGTCCTGGGGGTCGCTGCTCATGACCACCTCGATGGTGGGGTCGAGACCGCTGCCCATGTACTGGGCGGCCGCCAGCCCCGCGACGTTCTCGCGGTACTCGGCGAGCTCGTCCTCGACCTTCTTGAGCCGCTTCTGCGACTTCTCGACGTCCTCCTTGGCGTCGCGGTACTGCAGGAGCTCGGTGTCGTACTCCTCTTCGAGGGAGTCGGCGCGCTCGTTGAGCTCCTCCAGGCTGGGCTCGTCGTCCTGAGGGTCGGCGAAGGAGGACGTGGCGGGAAGCAGCAGGACCGCTGCGGCGGCGAGGCCGGGCAGCAGGAGCGCGCGGCGTTTTCGAGGGCGTTGTGGTCTGTGCATGGAAGTCACCTGTGTCGGTCGCGGACCGGCCGGAAGGGGCACACGGGGGCGCATGGGACGCGCGGGCAGAAAGGGGGGCGAGGTCCGCATGATGTCCAAGCAGACAATACGAGACCATGTCGTTATATGGCTAGCAGTTGCCTGACACTACCCGCCTAGGCGACAGACAGCGCTCGCAGTCCCGCCGGGACCCGCGCGCAGCCGGTTCAGCGCGGACCGCCCAGGCCGCTCGGCAGCGTCTGCGAGGCCGGTTGGGGCTCCTGCTGGGCGTCCAGGAACCACGGCGCCCGCCGCACCGCGCGCATGGCCTCGCGCCGGGTGTCGCGATCCAGGCGGTCGATGTAGAGCCTGCCGTCGAGGTGATCGGTCTCATGCTGCAGGCAGCGCGCCATCAGGCCCTCGCCCTCGACGGTGATCGGCTCGTTGCGCAGGTCCACGCCGGTGACGACCGCCCGCATCGCCCGCCGGGTCGGAAACGACAGCTCCGGGATGGACAGGCAGCCTTCCTCGCCCTCCTGGACCTCCTCGGAGAGCTCGGCGATCTCCGGGTTGATCACATAGCCGATCCGCCCGTCGACGTTGTAGCTGAACACGCGCAGCCCCGACCCGATCTGCGTGGCGGCGACGCCGGCGTGCCCGGGCTCGTCGACCGTGTCGAGCAGGTCGCGGACCAGTGCCTCGGTGTGCCGGCCGAAGGAGGTGACGGGAGAGGTGGGGGTCACGAGGACGGGGTCGCCGAACAGGACGATGGGGCGCTTGCTCATGGCCTCCAGATTAGCCGGGCGCGCGGGTCCGGCGGCGCGCGGATGCCGCGCAGGCCGCCGCAGCGTCCCCGTCCGGCTCGGCAGCGGGGCCGGGGAGCTCGCGGGGGCGGAAGCTCCTCCGGGGCCCTGCGAGCGCCCTCGCCGCCCGGGCGGCGCCCGGGCCGGATCAGACCGCCGGCTGCGGGCGCAGGGCGTCGTCGAGCACCATCTCGATGTAGTCCAGCGCAGCCCTCCGACGGGTCAGTGCGCTCTGGTACAGCGACGGAAGGCGGCTGTCGCGCCGTACGCGCAGGCACTCGTTGACGATGCGCTGCCAGCGCTCGGGGAAGGCGTGCAGGGCGTACATGCCCGCCGCCGACTTCGAGGTGATCTCGCCGGTCCGCAGCGTGAAGTGCAGCCGGCTGACGCTGAGCACGCTCCAGGACGGCGCCAGCGACCCCAGGGCCGCCAGGCCGCGGGGGGTGACCAGGCGCCCGGCCTTGGCCCGCCAGCGCCGCCAGTGCTCGTCGAGGTTGCCCAGCGACCAGGCGCTCAGGCTGGCCGGGTTGTCCCACACGTCCAGCTCCACCGGAAGCGGACCGCGCACGGTCACGCCGCGCTCGGCGAGCACGTGCCAGGTGACGGGGTTGACGTCGGCGCTGGCGCGGGGCTTGAAGCGCCCGCCCAGCACTGAGGCGACGGCACCGCACCAGGCGGGGTCGTCTGCGAGGTCCTCCCAGGTGACGTGGATGCCGTTGAACTGCGGGCGGGGCATCTCGGCGCGGGTGCGCGCGTGGGCCCGGCGCAGCGCCTCGTTGTCGGCGTCGGTGGCGCGGCGGGCGGTGACCACCACGAAGTCGACGTCGCTGGCATGCGGCCGGAAGTCGCCCAATGCCACCGATCCCGTCAGATACAGCCCTTGGACCAGTCCCGGCGCCTCGTCGTCCACGTTGCGCAGAAACGCCTGAGCCAGGGTCTGCACTCGCGGGTGGATCGCCATGTGGTCTCCAGTCGTGGTCGTACTCGGTCATCGGCGGCGCCGCCTGCCGCGGGCGGAGAACCGGGGCGGGCCCGACGGCCGCCGGTGACCGGTTCCGGCCGCCGCTGCGGGATCGGCGGCGGGGCGCTCCTGGTCCGGGCGAATCCGAATGACCAGGTCGCGTCCCCGATCCCACAGTGTGTGAGGCGCGCGCGCCGCTGGCAAGTGATCGCCTGCGATCCGCACCCAGCCTCCCGCCGCCCGGTGGTGCCAGGGGTAGAGCCGACTGGGGTGCTTTCCCCCTTGTCTACCCACACACGCCGTGGTATTCGCGCGAGGCTTCCGGTCAGGCCGTCCGAGTCTCGCGGAGCGCCCGCCGGCGCCGCCGCCGGCCGCCCCGAGCGGGCGTCGGCACACCTCCGCAGAGGCGGCGCGGATTCCAGCGGCACGTGGCCGATTGTTTGCATTTGCATTTGCATGGCCGCGGAATCTTAATGCCCGAGCCAATAGCCGTGCGCGTCCGTGTCTCACGTTTCCTCAGTCGCGGAGGCGACATTCGCCGGGGCGGGACTTCTGCAGAGAAGTCCGGCGCGAGCCGGTGCGCATACCCGTGTGCAGGTCCGGTCGCGCCCGCGGTCTTCGCCCCTGCGGTAGCGCCGGGGGAAAGTGACGCGCGCGACGCGCGGCCCTATGGAAAAGCCGTTCCCGAACAGTTAACATCTCGTGTTGTGCAAGCGTACAAGCGGTCAGTATCGGTGGACCCGGCTGCGGCGAAACCTGCCGAAGACGTGCCCTGCTTCCGAACTGAACCCCCTATTCGCCTCATCTCACCCGCCTGTTCGTGCTTGCTTGTGCCAAGTTTTCGCTCGCGTAACACGAGGTCATTCGGGCGAAACCGCCGATTCCTAGGCTGTTGACCCGAGAACGGCGTTCTCGGCGATTTCAAGGGAGATGGATATGGTGCCGACCATGGTGCTCGTTGCGGACGATTCGCAGGACACCGACCGCAAGGAGGCTCTGCGGGGCCTGGCCGACGCCGTCGCTCAGCGGGGGGAGGCCCCCGTCGTTCCGGCCTTCGGATCCGGCGGCGAGGTCAGCCGGGCGGTCCACGGCGTCGAGGGGCCGATGGTGCTGGTGCCGGCCTTCGTCGCGGGCGGCGACCTCGCCAGCTCCCGGGTGTTCTCCGGACTCGACCTCGAAGGCCGCCTCGACGCCTGCCCGACCGCTCCGCTGGGCGCGGTGCCCTCGATCGTGGCCGACCTCGCGGGCCGCCTGACCGACTCCGGCTGGGTCTCCGGGGACGGCGTGGTGCTCGCCGCCGACGGCAGCACCGACCAGGAGGAGCGCCAGGTCGTCACCGACGTCGCGCGCATGCTCAGCCGCCGCCTCGGCTCGGCGGTGCAGGTCGGTTACCTGAACTCCTGGGCGCCCTCGGTCGGCGACGCCGTCGAGCGGCTCCAGCGCAACGGCAGCGACCGGGTCGCCGTCGCCGCCTGGCGCCTCGTCGAGGGGCGCGACTACGAGCGCCTGCACGAAACGGGCGCGGCCTCGGTCACGGCGCCGCTGTGGCCCTCCGACATCGTCGTCGACAGCCTGCTGGCCCAGCACCGAGCGGCGAAGGCCCGCCTGGCGGCCTGAGCCGGCCCGGCGGTCGCATACGGAAGGCGGCGGGCGGGCGCGGGGCCGGTCGGAGACCGGCGGCCCCGCGCCCGCCCGCGCCGTTTCGGCGGGACCGCGGAATCCGCGATGCGGTAGCGTGATCGCTCCGATGCCGAGCGTGACCGTTCGGCTGCGCAGCGCTCCCCGCCCGGCGGACGAGCGGTTCCCCGGCGGTGACCAGGCCGTGTGGGTGCCGCCGCGATCCGCCGGTGTGCCTAGGTCGCACGGTGTCCCGCCGCCCCGAGCGCGGCGATCGGCCGCTCCACCGGGAAAGGGGAGGAGCGCCGCCGCAGTGGGTACGTCGCCAGTGCGTCCGCAGCTCCAGCCGCGCACCGGGGACTCGGGGTGGTCGCAGTCCGGCAACGCAGAATCCAGGGTCAGGCCGACGCACGAGTAGGTGGGCTCATGAACGACGTCACACAGCAGCTTGTCGACGAGAAGCAGAAGCAGCGGCTGATCCGCCGGTTCGGCACCGGCGCCGTCGACTGGCTCGCGGGCCTGCCCGCACTGGTCGCCGAACTGGCGGAGAGGTGGAACCTCGCCGTCGAGGGGCCGGCGCCGCACGGCCGCACATCGGTGGTGCTGTTCTGCCGCAGGGCCGACGGCACCCCCGCCATCCTCAAGGTCTCGCCCGACGCCGGCCTGGGCACGTCCGAGGCCCGCGTCCTGCGGCTGTGGCAGGACACCCGCCGGGTGCCCGCCGTGTGGGAGGTCGACGCCGAGCGCGGGGCCGTGCTGCTGGAGGCCATCGGCACCGGGCGCACCGTCGCGCTGCTGGGCGAGGTCCCCGACATGGCCGACATCGCGGCGCTGATCGCCGATCTGCACGGCGTGGACGCCTCCCGCGGCGAGCTCGGCGAGCTGCACCCCCTGAACAGCCGGATGAGCTTCATCTTCGACATGTGGGAGCACGAGCGCCAGCAGGGCCCGGCCGCCGACGTGATCCCGCCCTCGATGATGCACCGGGGCCACGCACGCGCACGCGACCTGTCCTACGCCGAGGACGAGGACGGGGCCGTGCCGCTGCACGGCGACCTGCACCCCGGAAACGTCCTCTACGGCGGCGCCGACCGCGGACTGGTCGCCGTCGACCCCCGTGCCTGCCTCGGCGACGGTGCCGCCGACGCGGTCGACTGGGCCGTGTGGCGCGCCGACAGCCTTGAGGAGGTCGAGCGGCGCGTGGCCGTGCTGTCCTCGGGCATCGGCGTGCCCGGCGATCGGCTGCTGGCCTGGTGCCAGGCCTGCGCGCCGCTGTTCGCCGTGGCCGCGGCCAACCGCGGACGGGCCGGAACCGCCCACTTCGCGATGCTGATGGACCTGGCCAAGGGGTAGGGGCGGCGCCGTCCGCTCCCGGCGCGGCGGACGGAGCCCGGAACCGGGCGTAGAGGACTTATGCGGCGCCGGCCGGGTCGGGGCGGGGATCACCGTTCGGCCGCCGGTGGCGCGGTGTTCAACGCGGCACAATACCGGGGACGCATGAACAGGCCAGGGTTCTGGTCCTCTGGTGTTCGCGGATGTCGAAGGAGTCCCCCCGATGCCACGCACTGCGCCACGGCGCCTCGCCCTCACCGCCCCTCTCCTCGTCCTCGTCCTGCTCGCCGGCGCGGCCCCGGCCGCCGCCGAGCCGGAGGCCGCGGGCGCGGGGCACGGGCACGGCGGTCCGCAGTCCCTCGTCGAGACGCCGTGGGTCATCGCCCACCGCGGCGCCTCGGCCTACCGCCCCGAGCACACGCTGCAGGCCTACCGCATGGCGATCCGCCAGCGCGCCGACGTCATCGAGCCCGATCTGGTGCCCACCAAGGACGGCCACCTGATCGCCCGCCACGAGAACGAGCTCAGCGGCACCACCGACGTCGCCGACCGCCCCGAGTTCGCCGACCGCAAGACCACCAAGACCATCGACGGCAACCGGGTCACCGGCTGGTTCAGCGAAGACTTCACCCTGGCCGAGATCAAGACGCTGCGCACGAAGGAGCGCATCCCCGAGATCCGCCCGCGCAACGCCCGCTTCGACGGCGCCTTCCGGATCCCCACCTTCGAGGAGGTCCTGGACGTCTTCGAGCGCGGCCGCCGGCGCAACCCCGATCTGCAGCTGATCCCCGAGCTCAAGCACGGGGGCCACTTCGACTCCATCGGCCTGGACACCGAGCGGCTGCTCGCCGAGGCCCTGCGCGAGCGCGGGCTCGACGGGGCGGACGCGCCGGTGATCGTGCAGTCCTTCGAGCCCCAGAGCGCCCGCGAGGTCGACGAGCTGGTCGACGCCCGTGTCGTGCAGCTGATCAGCGGCTCCCGCGGCGACCTGACCACGCCCGCCGCCCTCGACGAGATCGCCGAGTACGCCGACGCCATCGGCCCCTCCCTCGTCTGGGTCCTGCCCATCGGGGCGGACGGCCGCGCCGGGGAGCCCACCGACCTGGTCGCCGAGGCCCACGAGCGCGGACTACTCGTCACCCCGTACACGCTGCGCAGCGAGAACGCGTTCCTGCCCGACGGCTACGACATCGGCGAGGACCCGACCGCCTACGGCGACTACCTCGCCTACTACACGGCGGTCTACCGGACCGGTGTCGACGGCGTCTTCAGCGACAACCCCGACCACCTCTACCAGGCCCGGGAGCGCTTCCTGCGCAGCCAGCGCATGGGCTGAGCGTCCCCGCATCGCGCCCCCGGCGCGGCCCCTGCGGCGCGCCGGGGGCGCCGCGTCTCAGCCCTTCTCGAACCGGTAGCCCATGCCCGCCTCGGTGATGAGGTAGAGGGGGTGCGCAGGGTCGGGTTCGAGCTTGCGGCGCAGCTGGGCCATGTAGACCCGCAGGTAGTTGGTCTCGCTCTGGTAGCTGGGGCCCCACACCTCGTGCAGCAGTTGGCGCTGGCTGACCAGCCGCCCGGCGTTGCGCGCCAGCACCTCCAGGATGTGCCACTCGGTGGGGGTCAGCCGCACCTCCTCGTCGCCGCGGGTGACGCGCTTGGCGCCCAGGTCGACGGTGAACGCCTCGGTGGTGACCACGGGCGCCTCCTCCACGTGCATGGAGCGGCGCTGGGCCGCGCGGATGCGGGCCATGAGCTCGTCCATGCCGAAGGGCTTGGTGACGTAGTCGTCGGCGCCGGCGTCCAGCGAGCGGACCTTCTCGCTGGAGGAGTGGCGCGCCGAGAGCACGATGATCGGGACCGAGGTCCACCCGCGCAGCCCTTCGATGACCTCGCCGCCCTCCATGTCGGGCAGCCCCAGATCCAGCAGCACCACGTCGGGCGGGTGCTTGGCGGCGGCCTGCAGCGCCGTTGCGCCGTCGAAGGCGGTGTCGACCTCGTAGCCGCGCGCCCGCAGATTGATCCGCATGGCGCGGATGATCTGCGCGTCGTCGTCGACGACCAGGATCCGCATGGTCACACCTCACGTCTCGGGGTGGAGGAGCCGCCCGGCGCGCCGGAGGAGTCGGCGGCCGAGCCCGGGTCGGCGGACAGGCCCGCGGGTGCCGCCGCCGATCCGCTGCGTGCGGGTTCGGCAGCGGTGCTGTGCAGGGTGAACACCATCGTCAGGCCGCCGCCCGGGGTGTCCTCGGCGGTCAGCGTACCGTCCATCGCCTCGGTGAATCCGCGGGCCACGGCCAGGCCCAGCCCGATCCCGGTGCCGCGCGGCGCGTCGCCCAGGCGCTGGAAGGCCTCGAAGATGCGGTCCTTGTGCTCGTCGGCCACGCCGGGCCCGTGGTCGGCCACCCGCAACTCGACGGTGTCGCCCAGGGCGCTGGCCGAGAGCCGGATGGGCGGCCGGCCGGGCGGGTTGTGCCGCGCCGCGTTCTGCACCACGTTGGCCACGGCGCGCTCCAGCAGGCCGGCGTCGGCGCGCACCCGGGGCAGGTTGTCGGGCACGTCCACGTGGACGGTGTGCGCGGGGATGCCGATCAGGGTGGCCGGGACGACCTCCTCCAGGCCCACGGCGCGGATCTTGGGCTGGACGGTGTCGGTCTGCAGGCGGCTCATGTCCAGCAGGTTGTCGACCAGGCTGTTGAGCCTGTCGGTGGACTCCTCGATGTTCTCCAGCAGTTCGGCGCGGTCCTCCTCGGCGAGTTCGATGTCGACCGCACGCAGGCTGGAAACGCTCGCCTTGATCGAGGTCAGCGGGGTGCGCAGGTCGTGGGAGACGGCGGCCAGCAGCGCCGTGCGGATCTTGTTGCGGGCGGCCTGGCGCTTGGCCTCGGCCGCGTCGTGGGCCAGGCGCTGGCGTTCCAGCGCGATGCCGATGTGGGTGGCGAAGGCGCCGAGGATGCGCCGGTCGGCGGCCGGCAGCACGTGGCCGCGCAGCGCCAGGGCGAGGGAGTCGCTGACCGAGACCAGGGCGTCGGCCTGGTCGGGGGATTCGCAGGGTGCCTCGCCGACGCACTCCAGGCGGGTCCACTCGCCGCTGTCCTCCTGGCGCAGCAGCGCGACGGAGCGCTGCCCGAAGGTCTCGCGGATGCGCCGCAGCAGTGCCGGCAGCGGCTCCTGGCCGTCGATGACGCTGCTGGCCAGCAGGCTCAGCGTGCTCGCCTCGGCCTTGGAGCGGTTGGCCTGCAGGGAGCGGCGCTTGGCCACGTCGACGACGAACGCCACCAGCACCCCGACCAGGACGAACACCGCCAGGGCCAGGCCGTTGTCGGGCCGGTCGATGGCCAACCCGTACAGCGGCGGCGTGAACAGCAGGTCCAGCAGCAGCGTGCTCCACACCGCGCAGAGCAGGGCGGGCCACAGCCCGCCGGCCATGGCCGCCGCGATCGTGGCGACGAGGAACAGCAGCATGTGCGTGGTCAGCCCCACGCTCTGGGTGACCGGCAGCTGCAGCGCGCCGGCCAGCAGCGCGGGCCCGAGCATGCCGATGGTCCAGCCCCACGCCTGGCGGGCCCGCCCCAGGGTCCCGGCCAGTGGCGGCAGCAGGTTGCGCCCGCGCCCGACCTCCTCGTGGGTGACGATGTGCACGTCGATGTCGCCGGACTCGCGCGCCACGGTGGCGCCCACGCCGGGCCCGAACATGTACTGCCACACGCGCCGCCGCGAGGACCCCAGCACGATCTGGGTGGCGTTCACGCCGCGGGCGAACTCCAGCAGTGCGGTGGGGATGTCGTCGCCGATGACCTGGTGGTAGGTGCCGCCCAGCTCGGCCAGGAGCCGGCGCTGCTCGGCGATGACGTCGGGCAGCGGGTGGGCCGGGGCGTCGCTGGCGACCACGTGTACGGCCATGAGGTGGCTGGGCTGGGGGCGGCCGCCGCGCGAGCGGGCGGCCACCCGGGCGGCGCGGCGGATCAGGGTCTCGCCCTCGGGACCGCCGGTCAGCGCCACCACCACCCGCTCGCGGGCCTCCCAGGTCTGGCGGATCTTGTGCTCGCCGCGGTAGAGGGCCAGCCCTTCGTCGACGCGGTCGGCGACCCACAGCAGCGCCAGCTCGCGCAGAGCGGTCAGGTTGCCCTCGCGGAAGTAGCTGGACAGGGCGGCGTCGATCTTCTCGGCGGGGTAGATGTTGCCGTGGGACATCCGCCGGCGCAGCGCGTGGGGGGACATGTCGCACAGCTCGATCTGGTCGGCGCGCCGCACGATCTCGTCGGGGATGGTCTCGTGCTGGCGAACGCCGGTGATCTGCTGCACGACGTCGTTGAGCGACTCCACGTGCTGGATGTTCAGCGTGGTGATGACGTCGGTTCCGGCGTTGAGGAGTTCGTCGACGTCCTGCCAGCGCTTGGCGTTGCGGGTGCCGGGCGCGTTGGTGTGGGCGAGGTCGTCGACGACCGCCACACGCGGGGCGCGCCGCAGCAGGGCGTCGAGGTCGAGCTCGCCCGGGCCGCCTCCGGGCCGCGGCAGGCGCGGCATCACCTCCAGCCCGTCCAGGAGTTCGGCGGTGCGCGGGCGGTCGCGGGTCTCGACCAGGCCCGCGACGACGTCGGTGCCGCGTTCGCGGCGCCGGTGGGCCTCGCTCAGCGCGGCGAAGGTCTTGCCCACGCCGGGAGCGGCGCCCAGGTAGATGCGCAGTTTGCCACGTGCCACACCTCTATTGTGCGGCGCATTCGCCGGACGGGCGAAAACCCGTCGGCGGCCTGTGGACGGCGGTTAACGGGTCCGCCGCCGGCGGCGGGGAAGGAAGGAGGAGAGGGCGCCGCCCCACCCCTCGGGTCGGCGCCCGGTCCCCTCAGCGCCAGGAGGCCCGCCATGGCCGCGCAGCCGCCGCATCCCCCCTCCGACGACCGCGGCCCCCGCGGCCACGGGCCGCCCGGAGGCGACTGCTTCCCCGGACCGCCCGGCGGCCCGCTGCCGCCGAGGCCGGGCGGCGCGGGGGCTCCCGGCCCGTGGAGCGGCCTGCCGCCCGGCGGTCCGGGAGCCGGCTCGGAGCGCGCCGGGCGCCTGCGCCGGCGGCTGATCGGCGGTGCCGCCGCCGGGGTGCTGGCCATCGGCGTCGTCGCGGGCTTCGTGTGGGCCGCGCTGGACGAGGGCCCGCCCTATGCTGACCTGGCGGGATGCGAGGAGCTGCTGCCCGCGGGCGTCATCGACTCCGCGCCCGAGATCGCCGGCCCGCTCATCGGCGACGCCGAGCTGACCGGGGGCGAGACCTTCGACTCCCGGATCATCGAGCAGGCCGAGTGCTGGACCCCGGCCGAGGGCGGGTCCTCCGGCATGATGGCCGTCAGCATCCGCCGCTACGCCCCCGGAACCGAGGAGGCCGACTACGCGCCGGTGCGGCGCGCGCTGGAGCGCGAGCGCGGCGACCTCGCCGGCGGAGTGGAGACGGGGGCCTCGGCACGGCGGGTCGAGGCCTACTACGGATCGGTGGTCGCCGACGTGGAGGTGCGGCCGCTGCCCGTGGGCGAGCACGGGTTCGCGATCTCCTACGCCGATGCCGACCCCGAGGACGCGCTCGGCGTCTGGGGCGGGGTCAGCAGCTGGGCGGTGGCCCAGTTCCACGAGCGCAACGTGATCGTGCAGGTCGTCTACCACGGCACGGCGGCGATGACCCCGGAGGAGAAGTTGGAGGCGGCCGCCGAATTGGCCCGCCTGATCGAACGCCGGGTTGCCGAGACCGCGCGGACCGTTTAGCTCGGCGGAGCCGAACCCTCCGCGCGCCGAGTCGCGGAGGGTTCCGGCTCCGAGGCGTGCCCTAGCGAGTGGGGTCCAGGGTCAGTTTGCCCCGGGTGGCGCGTGCGCGCAGGTCCTCGTGCGCCTGGCGGGCCTGCTCCAGCGGGTAGTCGCCGCCGAGGACGGCGCGCAGCCGGCCGGCCTGCACCAGCTCGAACATCTCGGCCATCGCCTGCCCCACCACGTCGCCGGGGAGTTGGAAGGCGTGCGGCAGCCACATGCCGCTGACCGCGGTCGAGTGGCGCATCAGGTTGGGCAGCTGCACGGGCTTGGGGGCTTCGCGCGAGGCCATTCCGTAGAAGGCGAGCCGGCCGAAGGGCGCGAGCGCGCGCAGGCTCTCGTCGGTGACGCGGCCCCCGGTCATGTCCAGCACCGCGTCGACACGGCGGCCCTCGTTGGCCTCGACGAGGGCCGCGGTCATGTCCGCGGCGCGGGAGTCCGCCGCCGCGTCGGCACCCAGTTCCAGGGCCAGTTCGCGCTTCTCGGGGCTGCCGGCGGTGGCGATCACCCGCCCGGCGCCCAGCGCCTTGGCCAGTTGCACGGCCAGCGAGCCCACCCCGCCCGCGCCGGCGTGCACCACCACCGACTCGCCCTCGGCCAGGTGCACGTTGCGCCGCAGCAGCACCCACGCCGTGGAGCCCTGGACGAGGAGGGCCAAAGCGGTGGCCGTGTCCACGTCCTCGGGGATCTCGAAGGCCATGGAGCGGTGGGCCACGGCGCGTTCGGCGTAGCCTCCGCTGTCGACCAGGGCGACCACGCGGCGCCCGTCCCGGGTGTGTCCGGCGACCTCGCTGCCGGGGATCAGCGGCAGGCCCGAGCTTGAGAGGTAGGTGTCCTCGACGCGATGGGTGTCGGCGTAGTTGACGCCGGCGCGCTCGACGTCGATGAGCAGTTCATCGGATCCGGGCACCGGTTCGGGTACATCGGCGAGGTGCAGGACCTCGGGGCCGCCGAACTCGGTGATCTGGATGGCTCGCATAGGGTGCTGTCTCCCAACGTCGTCCTCGGGCGGGTCGGCAGCGCCGCAGACCGACCGGATGGTATGTCGCCAGCGTAGTGGTGCGGCGGTGGCATACGGGTCCCGGGGGGACTCGGCGGCGTGTCCGATCCTCCGCTGCGCGCTCGTCCGACCGGGCGGATCCGGGGGCCGGACTTTCGGGCGGCGCGGCGGCGCGGCGGCGTCACGCCTCCGGTTCCAGATCGGGGAACCTCGGCGGGCGCTTCTCCAGGTAGCTGCCGATCCCCTCGGCGAAGTCGGCCGATGCGAAGGCGTCGGCCATCAGACCGGCCGCCTCGTCGGCCGCGGTGCCGAAGTCCTGCTGCTGGGCGCCCAGCACCTGTCGCTTGATCGTCGCCATCGAGCGGGGCGAGCACTCGGCGGCCAGCGTCCGGGCGTAGGACAGGGCCTCGGCGAGCACGTCCTCGCGCGGCACGGCGAAGTCGACCAGTCCCATGCGCTGCGCCTCCGCGCCGACTACGACCCGGGACGACAGCAGCAGGTCCATCGCCCGGCCCTGGCCGACCAGTCGCGGCAGCTGCCAGGCGATCCCGTACTCGGCGACCAGGCCGCGCCGGCTGAAGGAGGTGGTCAGCTTGGCGTCGTCGGCGGCGAAGCGCACGTCGCAGAAGAGCGCGAGGACCAACCCGACGCCGGCCGCCGGGCCGTTGACCGCGGCGACGACCGGCGTGCGCAGTGCGGCCGGAGCGGCCATCGACCGCCCGTCGACCTCCAGCCGCGCGCCGCCGATCCCGCTGAGCGCCTCCATGTCGGCGCCGGCGCAGAAGGCCCGCCCGGCGCCGGTGACCACGATCGCGCGCACCTGCGGATCCTCGTCGGCCTCGTGCAGCAGCGCGAACAGCCGGTCGGCCATGGCCGGGGTCCAGGCGTTGAGGCGGTCGGGGCGGTTCAGGGTCAGTCGCAGGACCGCTCCGTCGCGCTCGCGGAGCACGGGCTCCGCGGCTGCGTCGGACGCCTCGGCCGGGGGCTGGTGCGCGGCGCTTTCGGTCATCGGGTCTCCGATCGTTCCCGTCGTGGAATGGGCCGGCCGCTGTGCCGGACCCCAGGCGGCCCGGTGAGCCGCCGGTCGGGCCAGATCCTATGGGGAATCCGGCGAAGGTCCCTTACTCCCGCATCACGGACAAGTCCGGTACATTCCCGTTGGGATTACCGGCCGCGTGGTCGACGCACACGGTGAGGGAGCCGTCCCGTGGCAGTAGCGCGCATGCAGGTCTACACCGACGACACGCGCCTGTTCTGGCAGCAGCTGGGCAAGGTGGGGGTCGGGGGCGCCGCTCTTTTCGCCGGCTGCGCTCTGTGGGGCGTACACGACGCGGTGCAGTGGGCGAGTGTCGCCGTGGCCGTCGCCAGCCTGGCCGCGATGATCCTGCTCGCGTGGCGCACCCGCGTCTCCTACGGCCGTGTGCGGTTCGTGCTGGACGGCTCGACGCTGTACTACCGGCGGCGCCGCGGCGGGCGTACGGAGACCCGCGCCTACGACCTCGCCGACCTCGCCAGCGTGCAGCTGCGGATGCATGTGGGCAGCGCGCAGTCGCTGGAGTTCGGCTTCGACAGCCACGGCCTGCCCGAGCTGCGGATCGAGACGCGCAGCGGGCAGGCGGACAGCTACCAGGTCGTGGCGCTCGACCTCGAAGGCTGCGAGGAGTTCCGCAACTTCGTCACCGAGGTGTGCCGCAGCGCCGGCATGGAGAAGCGCAAAGCGGGGGCGAACGGGCCCGTCACCGTCGTCGACCGCTGGGACAGCCCCGCGCGGCTGCGCGCGGCGGTCTCCTGAACGGGCGCCCGCGGCGCTTCAGCGCGGCGGCCGGGCCGCGGCCGGCCCGAACACGCCCACCGCCGCGGTCGCGTCGTCGTGCAGCTTGCCCCCCGGCACGCCGTGGTCCCGCTCTTCGGCCCGCACCCAGGAGACCAGGGACTCCGGGCCCTCCGCTTCCAGGCGGCGCCAGATCCCCCGCCAGGAGTGGCCGTAATAGGCGGCCAGCCGGGCGCAGCCGTCGGTCATCAGCGCGAACGGCGCTCCCGCGCGGCGCGAAACCCCGGTCACGGCGCGGTAAGCCGCCTCGGGCACCGCGCCGGCCACCCAGAACCCGCCCTCGGCGTTGCGGTTGGCGCGGACCAGCTCGGCGCTGTAGGGGCGGCCGCCGGGCAGGTGGTCCACGCGGTCGTCGGTGACGGCGGTCGGCTCCGCGCCGTCCTCGGCCAGCAGCACCGTGCAGTCGGCGAGCACCAGGTACTCCACCCGGCGGGCGGCGCCCCGGGCTGCGCCGCCGGAGGGCTCGGGACGGGCGAGGGCGACAGCGGCCGAAGGGCTGTCGGGGTTCTCCAGGTCGCATTCCCCGCCGTGGGCGCGGCCGACCGCCGCGATGGCCGCGGCCAGGCAGTCGGCCAGCGGCGCGGGCCGCTCGGCGGAGAGTTCGGCGGCGAGTGCGCCGCAGAGCCGGTCCACCATCCAGGAGACGCCGTGCCGGCAGCCGGAGTCGACCCCGGGCACCGCGGTGGCGCCGTCGATCACCAGCGCCCAGTCGCCCCCAGCACACACCCGGTCCTCGTTGGCCCGGCCCTGCCCCTGCTCACTCGCGAAGCTGATGCGCACCCGGGCAGCTTAAAGGGTCAGATCCGGGGCATCGGCGCGCGCCCGGTGGTTGGGCGCGGGGTGGGGTGGGAGTGGGGAGAGTGGGCGGCGGCGAGAACGGTGGGCGGTCCGGGCCTGCGGGGATCGGTCCCCGTGCCTGCCGGCTGGGCAGGCGACGCGGGCGGCGAGGACGGCGGGTGGCTCAGCCCGCGGGCATCGGTTCGGGTGCCCGCCGGTGCGGGATGCGACGAGGGCGGCGAGGGTGGCGACGGCCGGCGGGGGTTGGGGCGGGCGGTCACCGGTTGCCGGCGGCGGACGGCGGGCCGCCCGACGGGGGCGGCGAGGACGGGCGCATGGCTGCGGTCGGTGATCACCGGTTCGGGCGCGCGGTGGTTGCCCGCGCGACGAGGGCGGCGACGGCGGCGCGGGGTTGGGCCTGCGCCCACCGGTTCGGGTACCCGCCGGTGCGGCAAGCGACGAGGGCAGCGAGGACGGCGGGAGTTCGGCTCGGCGATCGTCAGTTCGGGTGCGCGGTGGTTGTACACGCGACGAGGGCGGCGAGGGCGGCGGGTGGCTCAGCCCGCGGGCATCGGTTCGGGTGCCCGCCGGTCCGGGATGCGCCGAGGGCGGCGAGGACGCCGAGAGTTCGGGCCGGCGATCATTGCATCCGGGGCCCGCCGGTGCGGCAAGCGGCGAGGGTGGCGACGGCCGACGACGGCTGGGCCGAGCGATCACCGGTTGCCGGCGGCGGACGGCGGGCCGCCCGACGGGGGCGGCGAGGGCGGTGGTGGGAGCCGCCTACGTTCAAGGAGTCGGTCACCACAGGAGGTTGCGGCAATGGGGCTGTGATGCGCGAAGCGCGGTGCGCCAGCTTGCCGCCGAGCGGCGGTGCACCTTTGCGTCGGAGGCCCGCCACCGGTGGTACGGCACCGTCTGACAGGTGCAGCGTGCGCTCGGCGGCAAGCTGTGACCGCGCTTCGCGAGGCGCACCCATTGCCGCAGCCTCGGTGGTGGCCGCCGCGGGTGGTGCCCGGTGGGTTCCTGCAAGGCGGCCCCCGCCGTTGTTAGACACGGCTCGGGCGGGCTGTTTCGGGTGTTTCGCCTCGCGTTGGGTCGACGATGCCCGCCGATGGTGCGCGGTGGGGCTGCTCGGCGCACCCGGACACCGGAGTTTCCGGGATGCGGAAGGAATCCGGGATCTTTTGTCCGGAATGCCCGGCTGTGGCGGGGGGTGGAGGCGGCCGGGCTGCCACGAGGTGCGCGTTTGGATCGCTTCGGGTGCGGATCCCCGGTCCAAATGCCATGATCATCGCCGATCCGGGTCGTGCGGGCCGCCCCGGCGCCCCCGTATACCGGACATCGCGGGAGGATTCGACGCCGCGGACGACCCTCCGCGCGGCCGGAGTTCGCCCCGGCGGTCGCGCGGCGCGCCTCGTCGCCCCGCCGCCGCCTCGAAGGTTCCGAATGTCGGGTTTCTGTGTCCGGGTTCCGCGTCGAGGGTGTCGCCAGGGTCACTTTCGGCGCCGAGCGTGGCCCCACAACCACCCTCAACGCGACCGGGGCCGGAGCGGGTCGAACCAAACCGGGTCTTCGGGGTTTCTGGCAGGCTGTTCCGGCGGACTGGACACACCAGAAGGCCACCCGCGCGCCCCCGTCGCTTGCCGCACCGGCGGGCACCCGAACCGATGGGCACGGGCCGAGCCCCCCGCCGACCTCGCCGCCTCGCCGCCTGCCCACCACCGCGCACCGGACGCGATGACCGCCGACCCGAACTTCCGGCGTGCTCGCTGCTCTCGTTGCGCGGGTCACCCGGCGGCGGTCGGGGCGGGGGCTACCTCCTGTCGCGGGTGCCCGGCAGGATCCCCTCCGCGTTCAGGGTCGCGACGAAGGGCGCCGTCAGTTCGGCGAGGCGCTCGCAGCCGTCGCGGCCGATGGCCGCATAAGGCTCGGCCGACAGGACGTCGGTGCGCGTCTCCAGGTCGCTGCGCAGGGTGCGTCCGGCGTCGGTCAGTGAGGGCACGCCCTCGGCGTCGACGGTCACGAGCCCGCGCTCGACCGCCCCGCGCACGCCCGCGTCCCACTGCTCCCGGCTCCACCCGCGGCTCTTGAGCAGGAAGGAGATCTTGAAGGCGCCGGTGGCCGCGTGCGTCACCAGGGCGTCCAGCGGTGCGACCCCGGCGTCGACGAGCGCGGCGATGTGCCCGTCCCCGCGGAACTCGCGCAGCAGAGTGGCCGCGTGCCAGAGCACCATGTGCGGTTCCGCCGGCCACTCCAGTCCGGCGTGTCCGGCGAAGAGCGGCCGCCCGTGCCCCAGGTCGGCGGCCGACAGGGCGGCCGTGCGGGCGAGCTCGGCGGCCTCCTTGAGCTGCCGGGAGCCGATCGCGTCCTCGCCGAGGATGCGGCGCAGCGCCTGGTCGGCGATGTCGTGGCGGGCCTGCAGCACCGTCTCGGGCGAGGCGTGCGCCCAGGCCTGCGGGATGACCGTGCGGATCACCTCGGGGTTGAAGTTGTAGAAGGCGGCCGCCACAGTGCCCGGGCCGACCGCCCCCATCGCCGCCGAGCGGGAGGCGAAGTAGGCCATCGCGGCGCCGTCCAGCCCGATGGCGGAGTAGCGCTCCCGGCGCTCCGGTGCGAAGTAGACCAGGATGTGGATCGGCTCCAGTGCCGACCACGCGCTGCGGGCGTGGTCGGGCGTCGGCGCGTTGTGGGGCATGGCGGACTCCTCCGGGGCGATGCGTGCGGACGGGCGGCCGCTCCCGTGGGCGCGGCCGCCGCGTGCGGAACTCGGGGACCTCGGGTCCGGGCGGGTGTGCACTCGTCGGGGTCGGTCGCTCTCCGGCCGCCGCCCGGGGGCGGCCGCCTTGCACCGCAAGGCTAGACAAGGCGCGTCCCGCGGGCCACGGCCGCCCCCGGATCGCCCATTGCTCCGCGGGACGCGCCTTGACACCGACCGGTCGGTTTGCGTAGGAACGACTACGGCGGTGCGCCGGATCGGCGGCCCACCGGACCGGCGACCGCAATGGGGAGCGCACATGCAGGCCCTGGCCACGATCACGTCCGGACGTCTCAGCGGTGCCGTCGAGGGCGGTGTGAGCGTCTTCCGCGGCATCCCCTACGCCGCCCCGCCGGTGGGAGAGGCGCGCTTGGCCGCGCCCCGCCCGCCCGAGCCGTGGACCGGCGTGCGCGAGGCGGTGGAGTACGGTCCGACCGCTCCCCACCCGCCCTACGAGGAGGGCATGGCAGACACGCTGCCCGAGCGCGTCATCCCCGGCGACGAGTACCTCAACCTGAACGTGTGGACGCCGGGCACCGGCGAGCGCGGACTTCCGGTCATGGTGTGGATCCACGGCGGCGCCTTCACCAACGGCTCCGGGGCAGAACCCGGCTACGAGGCGAGCGCCTTCGCCCGCAGCGGCGCCGTCGCCGTCACCCTCAACTACCGCCTGGGCGCCGAGGGGTTCGCACTCGTCGACGGTGCACCGGCCAACCGCGGCCTGCTCGACCAGATCGCGGCGCTGGAGTGGGTGCGCGACAACATCGCCGCGTTCGGCGGCGACCCCGGTCGAGTCACCGTCTTCGGCGAATCCGCCGGGGCGATGAGCGTGGTCACGCTGATGGCGATCCCGCGCGCCCGCGCCCTGTTCCGCCGCGCCATCGCCCAGTCCGGCGCCGGGCACACCACCCTGCGCGCCGAGGACGCCCGGACCGTGGCGCGGGTGCTCGCCGAGCGCCTGGGGGTCGCGCCGACGGGAGCCGGCCTCGGCGCCGTCCCGGCCAAGCGGCTGCAGGAGGAGCAGAGCCGCATCGTCGCCGAGCTGCGCGGCCGGGCCGACAAGGAGCTGTGGGGCGAGCGGCTCACCGCCCTGGGCGCTCTGCCGTTCTCCCCGGCCGTCGACGGCGAGCTGCTGGCCCGGCGCCCGATCGACGCGCTGCGCGCGGGCGAAGCCGCGGACAAGGACCTGCTGATCGGCACCACCACCGAGGAGTACCGGCTCTTCCTGGCCGCCCCCGGCCTGATCGACCACATCCGCGAGGAGCACGTCGCCGCCCAGGCCGCAGGCACCGGACTCGCGCCCGAGGCCGCCGGCGTCTACCTGGACCGCAACGCGAGTCCCGGAGACGCCCTCGCCGAGCTGGGCACCGACGCCGTCTTCCGCATCCCCGCCCACCGCGTGCTGGAGGCGCGGGCGGCCGCCGGCGGCAGCGGAGGCACCTTCGGCTACGAGTTCGCCTGGCGCTCCCCGCGCTTCGGCGGCCGCCTGGGCGCCTGCCACGCCCTGGAGATCCCGTTCGTGTTCGACAACCTGGGCGACGGCCGCAACCTGGCGGGACCGCGGGCGCCGCAGCCGCTCGCCGACGCGATGCACACGGCCTGGCTCCGCTTCGCCGCCGCCGGCGACCCCGGCTGGCCGCAGTGGGACCCGGGCCGGCGCCCGTTCATGCGCTTCGACGACCCGGAATCGGCCCTGGTGGAGGACCCGCACGCCCGGACCCGGCGGCTGTGGGAGGGGCTGCTCGACTGACAGGCGGCCGGCGGTTCGGCCGGATCGCGTGTCCGGCTCCCGACCGGGGCGCCAAGAGCCGAGCTCAACCTACAGCGGCGGCGTCTGCGCCGGTGCGGGGGCCGCCGCGGGGCCGGAGTCCGCCTTCTCGCGCGCCCGCTGCTGGGCCTCCAGCACCGTCTCCTCGGCCGAGGCGCGATCCTGCCAACCGCGCACCTCCGAGCTCTTGCCGGGCTCCAGCCGCTTGTAGATGTCGAAGAAGTGCGTGATCTCCTGGAGCTGGAACTCGGGCATGTTGCGCAGGTCGCGGATGTGGTCCAGGCGGGGGTCGCCCACCGGCATGCACAGGACCTTGGCGTCGGGGCCGCGCTCGTCCTGCATCCAGAAGACCGCGACGGGGCGCACCCGCACCACGCAGCCGGGGAAGGAGCGCTTCTCCAGCGGCACCATGGCGTCCAGCGGCTCGCCGTCCTCCGCCAGGGTCTCGGGGATGTAGCCGTAGTCCGCGGGGTACTGCGTCGAGGTGAACAGGGTCCGGTCCAGCCGGATGCGGCCGACCCGGTGGTCCATCTCGTACTTGTTCTGCGACCCCTGCGGGATCTCGACGACCATGTCGAGTTCCATGCGTACCCCTCCTCGCGGTGGTTCGGTGGCGGCGCCGCGCCGGCGGGCACGGCGGTCGCCGCCTTCGCCTCTCCCCGTGGCGCTCCGACGCGGCCGTTGCAGCGGCGGCGGTTCCGCTCCGCGCCGCGGCACCCGGTGCCTGCGTGCGCCGGTCGCCACGCCGCACGCTACCTGCGGACCGGCCCCGCTGCGCAGGCGGCCCCTGCCCAGCGGTCCCGGGCCGGGCGCGCTGGACGCCCCCTACCCCCGATTCCGCCGGGCGTGCACCCGCGAACGCGCCGGTGCGGTGACACATGCGACACCGCCCAGCCCCCGGTCCGCCGGAGGTGTCCGCCGGCGGGGCGCCGCGTCAGGGCGCGGGCGCGATCTCGGGGTACTCGCCCGTCTCCGCCAGGCGCTGGGCGAGGCGCTCGCGCAGCGGCCCCAGCACCTCGGCCGCTTCGGGCGCTGATACCAGGTTGCGAAGCTCGTGCGGGTCGTTGTCCAAGTCGTAGAGGTAGGCGTCGACGTAGCGGTCGGCCGCGGGCGTGTCCCAGGCGTCGGCGCCGGGCGCCACCACCCCGTACTTCCACCGCGGGGTGCGCAGCGCCCGGCCCAGCTCCGACTCGCTGATCTGCACCAGAACGTCGTCGGGCCGGTCGTCGGGGGCGCCGCGCACCAGTGGCAGCAGCGAGCGCCCGGCCATGTCCGCTGGCACGGCGAGCCCGGCCGCGTCCAGCAGCGTCGGCGGCAGATCGATGTGGCTCACCAGCCGCGTGATCGGCCGGCCGGTGTCCAGCCCGGGTCCGCGCAGGGCGGTGGGCACGCGGATGGAGGCGTCGTGGCAGCTGCGCTTGTACTCGTCGTTGCGGGTCTTGAAGTGGCACCCGTGGTCGGAGGTGAACAGCACGACGGTGTCCTCGGCCAGGCCGTGCTCCTCCAGCGCCGCGAGCACCCTGCCCAGGCACTCGTCGAGCCGCTTGACCATGCCCAGGTAGCCGCCGAGGTGCTCGGCGGAGTTGCCGCCCAGAGCCGCGAGGTCGCCCGGCGCCCACGCGCCCTGGTAGCGGTCGCTGTAGCCCTCGGGGGCGGGGTAGTCGTCGCGCTGGTTCTGGTGATGGGGCTCCAGGAAAGACAGGAACAGGAAGAAGGGCGCGTCGCGCTCGCGGGTGATGAAGTCGACGGCCGCGCCGGTCAGCGCGTCGGCGCGGTAGCCGGACAGCTCGCGGGCCAGGCCGTCGCCGTCGTAGAGCGTGGTCTCGTAGGCGTCGGAGGTGAACTCCAGGAGGTTGGCCGCCAGCCAGTACCGGTACCCGCCGCGCTGTTCGGGCCGCACCGGTCCGGCGGTGTCGGTGTCGCCCAGGTGCCACTTGCCGATGTAGCCGGTGTCGTAGCCGGCCTCGTTGAAGTGGTCGGCGAGGGTGGGGGTGTCCTCGGGCAGCGGGATGTTGTTGCGGAAGCAGCCGAGCTGGGCGGGGTAGCGCCCGGTCTGCAGCGAGGCTCGGGAGGGCGCGCACACCGGCTGGCAGGTGAAGGAGCTCTCCACGTGCACCCCCTCCTCGGCCATCCGGTCGAAGTTGGGGGTCAGCCCCAGCGGGTTGCCGTGCACCCCCGCGGTGTCCCACCGCTGCTGGTCGGTGAAGAACACGATGACGTTGTTGCGGCCGGTTGTGCTGCTCACTGCGGTTTCCTCGTCTTCACGCCGTGGCGCGGCGCGCCCCCGGCGCCGCGCCTGCCTGCGGTCTGGGCCCGGTCCCCGCCGCGGCGGGGACCGGGATCGCCTGTGCGGGACGGGGCCCGCGGGCTCGGGTCAGTCGGGCACCTTGCCGACCGCGGCCGTCTCCTGCTCGCGCTCGGCGGTGTCCACGTGCCGGGTCTCGTGCATGAACAGGGTTGAGACGACCGAGATCGCGCCGAGGCCGACGACCAGCAGCGCCACCGGCCAGACCGCCTCGTTGCTCGCGATCAGCAGCGAGGTGGCGATGGCGGGGACGAATCCGGCGCACATCGCCGAGGACTGGTAGGCGAAGGACATGCCGGAGTAGCGCACCTTCACGCTGAACATCTCGGTGAACAGGGTGGCCTGCAGGCTGGACATGCACACCGCGCCGCCGATCGCGGCCATGCCCATGGCCGTCCACGCCCACCACGTGCTGCCCATCTCCAGCAGCCAGAAGTAGGGGAAGGCGGTCAGCGCCACCAGCACCCCGCCGGCCAGGTACATCGGGCGGCGCCCGACCCGGTCGGAGATCGCCCCGGCCACCGGCATCAGCGCCAGGCCGACGATGTTGTAGACGACGATCCCGGTCAGCGCCACGCCCTGGGCGAAGCCGAGCGACGTGGTCAGGAAGCTGATGGCGAAGGGCTGGTAGATCTGGGAGGTCCCGGCCTCGCCCAGGCGGGCGCCGAACCCGACGATGATGCTGCGCGGGTGGCGCTTCAGCGCGGTCCACAGCGGGACGCGGGCCACGGCGTCGGCCTTCTTGACGCGCTCGAAGGCCGGCGTCTCCGCGATCTTCAGCCGCACCATCAGCCCGACCACCAGCAGCACGGCGCTGAGCAGGAAGGGGATGCGCCAACCCCAGGCCAGGAAGGCGTCGTCGGGCAGCAGCGCGAACAGGCTGACCACCGAGACCGCGATGAGGTACCCGATGGGGCCGCCCAGCTGCGGCAGGCTCCCCCAGAACCCGCGCCGGCTGCGCGGCGCGTGCTCCACGGTCAGCAGCGACGCGCCGCCGAACTCGCCGCCCAGCCCGAGGCCCTGCACCAGGCGCAGCGTGACGAGCAGGATCGGCGCCCAGACGCCGATGGTGTTGAAGTCGGGCAGCAGCCCGATGAGGAAGGTGGCGCCGCCGATGATCAGCATCGTGGCGACCAGGATCTGCTTGCGCCCGACCCGGTCGCCGAGGTGGCCGAACAGCAGGGCGCCGATGGGCCGCGAGACGAACCCGACGCCGAAGGTCGCCAGGGAGGCGAGGGTGCCCACGAGGGGGTCGGCGTTGGGGAAGAACAGCTCGTTGAAGACCAGTGCGGCCGAAAGCCCGTAGAGGTTGAAGTCGTACCACTCCAGCAGCGCGCCGGAGAGGCTGGCCGCGACGACCTTGGACATGGGTTGGCGGGTGGATTCGCTTCGGCTTGTCATGTCAGCCCTTTTCTTCGGCGATGGCGCGGGCGGCCGCCGGCCGAGGCGGGATGCGGCGGGATGCGGGCGATGGGGCGGGCGGCCGGGCGGAGATCGGGCGGACCGACCGGCGCGCCGGAGGCCGCGGCGAGTACGGCGCGGCGTGTGTTATTCGATTAACATGACGCACGTTACAACGCTCCCGCCCGGCTCGTCCAGCGACCAGCCGCGTGGCCGCCGGAGGTCCGGGCCCCGCTGCTCCGCTCCCGCCCGGCCGCGCCGGGCGGCGGCGGGCTAGTCTGCAGGTGTGGCAGTGACCGAGCCTCCCGAACGCCCCACTCAGCGCGACATCGCACGCCGCGCAGGCGTCTCGACCGCCACGGTCTCCTACGTGCTCAGCGGTCGGCGCGGGCGCGCCAAGCCGCCGCCGGAGGAGACCCGGCAGCGGGTGCTGCGCGCGGTCGCCGAGGTGGGCTACCAGGTCGACCACGCCGGGCGCAGCCTGCGCCGCCGGCGCACCGACCTCGTCGCGCTGATGTACCCGGCGCCCTCCAGCCCGTGGTCGGACCGGCTGGCCGAGCAGATGCAGGAGGCGGCGGGCGAGCGGGGGCTGGGCGTGGTGGCGCTGCCGATGAGCGGGGCCTCGGCCGGAGACGCGCTGCTGCGCGTACTGCGTGAGCGCTACGTCGACGGCGCGATCCTGCTGCCGGACTGCCCGGTCGACCCGGCCGAGCTGGCCGTGCTGGCGCGGCAGGGGCTGTCCCTCGTGGTCTTCGACGACGACCTGGAACCCGACGGCTTCGACGTCGTGCGCCAGGACCGCGCCCGCGCCTGCCGCGACGCGGTGGAGCACCTGGTCGCCGCCGGGCACCGCAGGATCGCCTACCTCGGCCACCCGGGCGAGGACCGCTGGCGCACCGCCCGGTCGGTGAAGCTGCGCAGTTATCGGCGGGTCCTCCAGGAGAACGGCATCGGACTGGCGCCCGACCTCGTGCTGCCCGTCGCCGACTCGCGCCCCGAGGCCTATGCGGCGGTGCGCGCGCTGCTGAGCCGCCCCGACCCGCCCACCGCGGTCGTCTCGGCCACCGACCGGGCCGCGATCGACGCGGTGTGGGCCGCCCGCGACCACGGCACCGCCGTGCCGGGCGGGCTGGCGGTCACCGGAATCGGAAACATCCCCGAGGGCCTGGTGATCACCCCGGCGCTGACGACCGTCGGCGCGCGCGAGTTCGACTTCTCCGCCCAGGTGTCACGCCTCCTCGACCGCCTCGACGCCGCCGCTCCGCTACCGGGCGAGGAGATGAGCGCCCGCTGGGAGCTCATCGTCCGCGACTCGGCGTGACCGCGCCCGGGTGGCGCCGATCTGCACCCGGAGTAACTTGTGATCGTTCACAGTGACGCTGGGTGCAAGATGGTTTCCGAGAGGGGTTTAGCCTCGGAGGGCACGCAGCCAGGTCTGTCTCAGACCTCTGTCCCCGACGCCCGCAGGGAGGCGCACCGTGACCGCTTCGACACCTCCGACCGCTCCGGCCGAGCCCGTCGTCGTGCTGCGGCGGGCGGGGGCGGCCCTGGTCGTCGATCTCGCGCCCAAGGCCGGCGGAGGGCTGCCGGAGGTGCTGCACTGGGGCGCCGACCCGGGGCCGCTCGACGCCGGCCTCGCCGAGCACCTGCGCACCACATCGGTGCCCGCGGTGCCCAACAGCGCTCCCGACACCCCGCGCGGGTTCACCGTGCTGCCCACCCAGGCCGACGCCTGGGCCGGCACCCCCGGTCTCAGCGGCCACCGCGCGGGCACGGCCACCGAGCCGCGGCTGCGGCTGCGCGGCCATGCCGCCGACTCCGACGACACCGCCGACACCCTGGTGCTGGACCTGCACGATCCTGCGCTCGGCATCGCCGTGGAGCTGCGCTACCGGCTCGACGCCTGGGGCGTCCTGCGCGCCCGCGCGGCCGCCGCGGTCGAGTCCGCACCCGCCGGCGGCCCCGCACCCGCCGAGCCCTACGACCTCGCCGCCCTGCGCGTGCTGCTTCCGCTGCCGCCGCGCGCCGCCGAGATCGTCGATCTGACCGGCCGGTGGGTGCGCGAGCGTAGCCCGCAGCGCCGCGCCATGGCCGACGGCACAGTGCTGCGGCGCGCGCTGCGCGGCCGCCCCGGGCACGACAGCCCGCTGCTGGCGGCCGCCGGCACCAGCGGGTTCGGCTTCCGTTCGGGCGAGGTCTGGGCGGCCCACGTCGCCTGGAGCGGCGACCAGGAGTACCTCGTCGAGCGGCTGCCCGAGGGCGCGGGGGCGCACTCGGCGGTGCTGGGCGGCGCCGAAGCGCTGCGCCCCGGCGAGATCCGGCTGGCGGCGGGGGAGTCCTACCGGGGACCCGAGATCGTCTTCGTCCACTCGGACACCGGGCTCGACGGCGTCTCCGAGCGCCTGCACGCCAGTCTGCGCGCCCGGCCCGAGCACCCCGCTGGCCCGCGCCCGATCGTGCTCAACACCTGGGAGGCCGTCTACTTCGACCACGACCTCGACCGGCTGCGCGCGCTTGCCGACCGCGCCGCCGCCGTGGGCGTCGAGCGCTTCGTGCTCGACGACGGGTGGTTCCTGGGGCGCCGCAACGACCGGGCCGGGCTGGGCGACTGGACGGTCGACCCCGATACCTGGCCGCAGGGCCTCGACCCGGTCATCGAGCACGTGCAGGCCCTGGGCATGGACTTCGGCCTGTGGGTGGAGCCGGAGATGGTCAACCTCGACTCCGACCTCGCCCGCACCGACCCCGGCCGACTGCTGCATCCGGAGGGCGGCCCCGGCCGCTCCTGGCGCCACCAGTACGCGCTGGACCTCGCCCGCCCCGACACCTGGCGCCACATCCGCGACCGGCTGGACGCGCTGCTGCGGCGCTATCCGATCCGCTTCGTGAAGTGGGACCACAATCGCGACCTGTACGAGGCGGCGCACCTGCCCGACGCCGGCGGCGAGGCGGGCGCCGCGCGGGTGCCCGGGGTCCACCGCCAGACCCGCGCTCTGTACGCACTGCTGGACTCGCTGCGCGAGCGCCACCCCGGCGTCGAGTTCGAGTCCTGCTCCAGCGGCGGGGCGCGTGTGGACCTGGGCATCCTCGCCCGCACCGAACGGGTGTGGGCCTCCGACTGCAACGACCCGGTCGAGCGCCAGGCCATCCAGCGCTGGACCGGTCTGCTGCTGCCGCCCGAGCTCGTCGGCTCGCACGTGGGGCCGCCGGTCGCCCACACCACCCATCGCCGCACCGAGACCGCCTTCCGGCTGGCCACCGCCCTGTTCGGGCACTCGGGCATCGAGTGGGACCTCACCGCCTGCGGGGAGCGCGACCTGGCCGCCCTGACCGCCTGGACCGCGCTGGTGCGCGAGTTCCGCCCCCTACTGCACACCGGACGCACGGTGCGCAGCGACGATACCGACCCCGGCGCACTGCTGCACGGGGTCGTGTCGCCGTCGGGAGACCGGGCGCTGTACTGCTTCGCCCGCCTGGAAACCGCACCGGCCGAGCAGCCCGGCCGCACACCGCTGCCCGGGCTCGACCCGCGGCGGCGCTACACCCTGCACCACCGCACGGAGCTGGGCGACCCCACCCGCGGCGCCGCGAGCGCACCGGAGTGGATGCACGCCGACACGCCCGCTCCGGTGCTGACCGGCGCCGCGCTGGAGCACCTGGGACTGCCCATGCCGCGGCTGTTCCCGGCTCAGGCGGTGCTGATCGAGGCCGTCGCCGCACCCTAGCGCCGCGCCGGCACCCGCGGGGAGGCTGACCGAGGGCAGAGCCGGCCCGCCCGGCGGCGTCCCAGCTGCCGCCGGGCCGGCAATCGCTGGCCGAATGCGGACAGTGCCCATCACTGTGCGTCTCTCGTGTACGGAGGGTGATAAGGAGGCCGGCAGGGAAAGTATCGGCGCAGGTCACCCGCTCGACCGCCGCTCCGCGCTCCCTGGGGCGGCCCGCCGCCGGGTCCGGCCGTGACTGATTCGCGACATCTGCTCCCCTGATCACACCAATCACCGGTGTTAGCATCTTCGCCTACCTACGCGGACATCGGGCCGCGCCCTGCACCATGCGCCTGGCCCGGAGATTCGAACGCGCCCCATGGGATAACGGCCCGTAGCCGGTGACTGTGCGTGTCTGGAGTCCGCCCAGCACGGCAGCGTCTCTGTGCCGGCGCAGGTGGCGGCCGTAACCGTTCCCTCGGTCCGACACACCGTTACCCCCCGACTGACAGGAAGATGCCATGACCGTCAATCCGCAGGCCGCCTCGCGCGCCTCCCAGGCGCCCACGGGCTACCAGATGAAGCGGCGCAGCCCCGCCGCCGCCTGGATCGGACTGCCGCTCATCACGCTGGGGATCTACTACTTCGTCTGGTACGCCAAGATCCACCGCGAGCTCGGCGAGTTCGACCCCCGCTACTCCGGCAGCTCTCCGGCCGGCGCGGTGTGCTCGCAGCTCTTCGGCGGTTTCACGCTGGGGATCTGGACGCTCATCAACATCGCCGGCACGGCCGGCCGGATCGCCAACGCCCAGCGCGCGGCCGGGCTCACGCCCTCCTGCGGCGGCGGGGTCGCCATCCTGCTCTGCTTCCTGTTCGGCACCCACGTGATCTACTTCCAGAGCAACCTGAACAAGATCACCGACGCCTACCGCGAGGTGCCCGAAGGCGAGCCGGTGCAGCTGCGCGCCTGATCCCGCGGGGCCAAGCGCCGAAGGGCCGCTGCCCGCCGCCATCCCTTCCTCGGCGGCGGGCAGCGGCCCTGATGCGTGTGCGCAGGGGACCGGCCGGGCCTCCTATCCCGCCTTGGAGAGCGGGTTCTTCAGCCCCGGCGACCAGGCGGCGGCGGTGGCCGCCGCGCTGCCGGCCGCCTCGGCGACGTCTCCCGTGGTGGGCTCACGCGGTTCGGCCTCGGCCGAGTACCGCAGCTCGTCGACGTCGCCGACGACGCGGACCCCCGACTCGCGCAGGTCGTCGATGTCGGCTCTGCTCCAGGCGTCCACGGTCTCGCGGAGCTCGGCGGGGATGCCCAGCCGCGGACCGCGATCGGACCGCTGGGCGAAGCCCTCTATGATCTTCGAGCGCAGCCGCCGGGCGTCGTCGCGCGGCCACTGGGCCGCCGCCAGACTGGAGTTGACCGCCCGCAGCACGTCGGCCTCGGGCGCCGTGACCCCGCTGTGCACAGTGGTGGACTCGTCCGGCGCGGAGATGCCCGAGGTGTCGCCGAGGTCGACGGCCTCCAGGAACCGGTGCCACAGCCGGTCGGCGGGCGATCCGGGGTTGCTGACGAGGGTCACCTTGTCGGTCCCGACGATCGCGGCCCACCGCCGCGCGAGCCGGCCCAGCGCGAACGCCCGCCACAGGTGGTTCTCGTGGTCCTCCTCAACCGATTCCCAGCCCTCCTCGCGCTGCCGGGCGAGCTTGCGCAGGTAGGAGTGGAAACCGGTGGACTTGCCGTTGCGGATGTGCTGCTGCCACACCGACGGCAGCAGCTTTCCCAGTCCGCGCGCGGTGATGAAGACGCGGGTGTCGGGGGAGCCCAGCGCCTCGACGGTCTTGCGCGCGGCGTCGGCGCGCACCACCGACAGCGCCTCGGCCGAGACCACCGCCGTCCCCTCCCAGGACCGCACCTGCTTTTGCAGGTACTCCCACCAGGCGCGCTCCTTGGCCGCGCGCTCCTCGGTCACCCACGAGTACTCCCCGCCCAGCAGTGCATACGAGGCGGTCTCGTGGTAGTTCACCCGGGTCGCGCCCGCACGCCGCCGCTGCGGGACCGGGTAGAGGACGCCGATCGCGGCGAGCTCCTGTGTGCGGTCCTGCATCATCTGCTGCAGATAGGTCGTCCCGGATTTCTGCACACCGATGTGCAGGACAAGCCGCTCAGCCACCGATTACTCCACTCCCTAGGCACTGCGCGCCGAAGCTACCCGCGGCGAGCGAGCAGCGGGCGAACTCTGGGCGAATACCGGAACTCGATCGCGTGCCGCCGCGCCGCACCGCCGGCCGGGTCGCCACCCGAGCCCGCCGCGCGGCGGCGGACCGGTTGGAGGAACGGTACCCGGAAACCGGGGCGCAGTCCCGGTGCGGCGCAAGGCGCGCCCCGGGGGAGCGGAAATGTCCGAGCCCGCCCCTACATTCGGGAATGCCTCCGCAAACGCGGAGGTGAGGCGAGCGGACGCCAGACACGGGGACCGGTCCGGGTGGGAACCGGGCCGGCCCCCGCTCGCCGGGCCCTGCCGGCGGCCGCGCCGGTGCCGGCAGGGCGCCGTGCCGCCGTTCGGCACGGCGTCCGGCGGGCCCCGCGCGGCCCCGGTGCCGAGCGGCGGATCGTCCTGTCGCGCTCAGCCGCCCGATCCCACCTCGGCCACCGCCTGGTCGATCCGCTCGGCCAGGTCGATGTCGGCCGTGGTGACAGCGCCCACCGACGCCGTCCGTACAGTGAACTCGATCCCGTCGGCGGTGCGCCGGTGGTGGGCGCGGTGCTCGGCCTCGTCGCCGAGCCGGTCGATGCGCGCCAGCAGCGGCGGGATCCGGTCGGCCGGTAGCTGCACGGTGCGCGTCAGGGCGCGGGTGTCGCCCTCCCAGCCCGGCAGCCGCTGCAGCGCCGCGTTCAGCGTCTGCTCGTCGAGCCGGCTGGGTCCGCCGGTGGCTCCGACATCGGCGCGCCCCTGGGCGCCCGCCGGATCCGAGACCCACGACGCCAGCTCGTCGGGCAGGGCGGCGGCGAGGTCTCCGGAGAGCCCCGGCTCCGCAGTGGCGATCTCGGCGAGGACGACCCGCGCCAGATGCAGGCCCTCCTCCGGCGCGCAGCCCATCTCCCTGCCGACCTGCTGGGCGATGCCGCTCGTCCCGACGGCTCGCTCCACCCGCTCGATCTGCGGATCCTTGGCGTGCGGCGGCTCGCTCCACAGGGACTCGGGGATGCTCTCGTGGAGCTCCTGCCGCGTCTCATCGTCCAGGCGGCGCGCGACCGAGGGGACGACCGCGCGGATCGCCCGCCGCGCCTGGTCGGTGTCACCCACCTCGCTGTGCGCAGCGACCCGTTCCACGAGCTCCTGATGCGCGACCATGGGCCCACCTCTCGATTCGGCTGCACATGACCGGTGCGGCCGCCGCCCGGCCCCGCCGCCGGAGCGCGCCTGCCGGGCACTGCCGGGGCGGCGGTCCGATCGGCGCCGCATCCTCGGCTGGTTGGGCCGACTAACCCGTCCGGGAGCGGTGAAACCGGTGTGTGCTCGCCGAACCCCCAGGTGGCGGGCTGCGCGGGGACCGCGGGAGCGTGCGGCTCCTGCCGGGGCCGCACGCCTGCGCTGACCTTGGGACGGGCGCATACCAGGCGCGCCTGGTGGTAGCGGGCCTGTGCAAGACCGTCCGGTGACCGCGCAACTGCCGGTCGGTACCGCTTCCACGACAGACTGGAGGGGGACATGAAGCACGACGCGTTCATCGGTCAGGTGCAGGACCGGGCCCGGCTGGACAGCCGCGGCAACGCCGAGGCGTTCACCCGGGCGACGCTGGAGACCATCGCCGAGCGGATCAACCCCGACCTCGCCGACGATCTCGCCGCCCAGCTCCCGCAGGAGATCGGGGAGAACGTCCGGCGGGTCACCGATCAGTGGGTCCCCACCCAGCGGTTCGGCCAGGACGAGTTCGTCCGCCGCGTGGCCGAGCGCGCCCATTCCGACGAGCCGCAGGCGGCCTACGCCGCTCGGGTGGTATTCGAGATCCTCGACGAGGCGACCACCGGAAACGTCATGGGCAAGGTCCGCGAGGGGATGCCCGAGGACCTGCGCGAATTCTCGCTCGCCGGCAGCAGCGGCAACGCCTAGCCGGGCCGCGCCACCGGTCGGACCGGGGCGCCCGTCCGGCGGGGATACGGTGAGCGCGGCGCCGGCCCGGCGGGCCGGCGCCGGGCGGCGCGGGCGCGCGGTGACCGGCCCGGGCCCGGTCGGCGCCGCGGCATCCCCGCCCGCCGGTGAAGCACGTCGGAGAAAGGCATAAGGCATGACTGCTGCAACGATGCGCGCCGTGTCCCAGGACGTCCACGGCGGCCCCGAGGTTCTGCACGAGGTGGAGCTGGAGGTGCCCGAACCCGGCCCCTCCCAGGTGCTGGTCCGGGTGCGCGCGGCCGGGATCAACCCGACCGACTGGAAGCACCGCGCCACCGGCCTGTTCCTCGGCGACCCGCCCTACGTCCTGGGCTGGGACGTGTCGGGGGTGGTCGAGGCCGTGGGGATCGGCGTCACGATCTTCGAGCCGGGCGACGAGGTCTTCGGCATGCTGCCCTATCCCTACGGCGCGGGCTCCTTCGCCGAGTACGTGACGGCGCCCGCGCGCTCGTTCGCCCGCAAGCCCCGGGCGCTCACCCACGTGGAGGCCGGCGCCGTGCCGCTCGCCGCGCTGACCGCCTGGCAGGCGCTGGTGGACACCGCCCGGCTGCGATCGGGTCAGCGGGTGCTGGTCCATGCGGCCGCGGGCGGGGTGGGCCACTTCGCCGTGCAGATCGCCAAGGCCCGCGGGGCCTACGTGTACGGCACCGCGAGCGCCGGCAAGCACGAGTTCCTGCGCGGGATCGGCGTCGACGAGCCCATCGACTACCGCGAGACCGACTTCGCCGAGGCGGTCGCCGACGCCGACGTCGTCCTGGACACCATCGGCGGCGACACCGCCCTGCGCTCACTGCGCGTCCTGGCCGCGGGCGGCACCCTGGTCACGATCCTGCCGGTCCCGCCGGAAGGACTGCTGGAGGAGGCCCGGCAGCGCGGCGTGCACGCCAAGCCCATGCTGGTCGAGGCCGACCACGCCGGAATGGCGGCCGTCGCCGAGCTGGCCGAGTCGGGCGCGCTGCGTCCCCACGTCAGCGAGGTCTTCCCGCTCAAGCGGATCGCCGACGCCCACCGCGCCGGAGAGACGGGCCGCACCACGGGCAAGCTCGTCGTCGAGGCCGCCGGCTCTTGAGCCGCCCGAGCCGCCCCCGCGCCGCGCACGGCGCGGGGGGCGCGGCGCCCGGGCCCCTGCGCCCTACTGGCGGGACACCGCCGAGGCGCCCTTGCGCAGGACGTACTTCTGGATCTTGCCGGTGGCCGTCTTGGGCAGCTGGTCCACGAACTCCACCTGCGTAGGCGCCTTGAAGTGGGCCAGGTTGTCGCGGCAGAAGGCGATCAGCTCCTCCTCGGTGGCCGAGGCGCCCTCGCGCAGCACGACCGCGGCCTTGGGGGTCTCGCCCCAGCGCTCGTGCGGCACCCCGACGATCGCCGCCTCCTGCACGGCCGGGTGGCGCAGCAGGACCCCCTCGACCTCGATGGAGGAGATGTTCTCCCCGCCGGAGATGATGACGTCCTTGATGCGGTCCTGGATCTCGACGAAGCCGTCGGGATGGGTGACCGCGGCGTCGCCGGTGCGGAACCAGCCGTCGCCCATGACCGCCTCGGTGGCCTCGGGGTCGTTGTAGTAGCCGGCCATCACGACGTTGCCGCGTACCGCGATCTCGCCGACCGTCGCACCGTCCCAGGGGACCTCTTCGCCCTTGGAGTCGAGCACCTTCAGCTCGCCGGAGGTGATCAGCTCGACGCCCTGGCGCGCCTTGACCGCGGCGCGTTCGGCTCCGACCAGGCCGCCGTGCTCGGGCCAAGGCTCGCACACGGTGATGAAGGGGGTGGTCTCGGTCAGCCCGTAGACGTGGGTGACCGACCAGCCGAAGGTGCCCTCCAGCCGCTCGATGGTGTCGGCGGCGGGGGAGGCGCCGGCGGTGACGACGTGCACGCCGGGCGCCACCTCGCCGCGGACGTCCTCGGGGGTGTTGGCCAGGGTGATCAGCACCGTGGGGGCCGCGCACAGCCACGTGACGTGCTCTTCGCGGATCAGCTCGAACACGCGGGCCGGGTCGACCGCCCGCAGGCACACGTGGGTGGCCGCCGCCGCGGTGACCGTCCAGGTGTAGGTCCACCCGTTGGCGTGGAACATGGGCAGCGTCCACAGATAGCGCTCGCCGACGCCGATGCGCAGGTGCAGCAGGGTGCCCACCACGTTCATGTAGGCGTTGCGGTGGGTGATCATCACGCCCTTGGGGCGGGCCGTGGTGCCGCTGGTGTAGTTGATGGTCAGCAGGTCGGTCTCGGCGATGTCGGGCCGGGTGAACTCGGCATCCGACGAGGCGACCAGGGACTCGTAGTCCTCCCAGCCCTCGCCCGAGCCCTCCAGCGCGATGAACCGCTCGACTCCGGGCATTTGGTCGCGCACTCCGTCGACCACCGCGAGCTGGTCGGAGTGCGCGCACAGCACCTTCGCGCCGGAGTGGTTGACGATGTAGACGAAGTCGTCGGCGGAGAGCCGGTAGTTGATGGGCACCAGTACCGCGCCGAGCTGGGGCACGGCGTAGAAGGACTCCAACTGGGCGTGGGTGTTGGGCGCGATGTAGGCCACGCGGTCGCCCTTGGCCACGCCCATCCGCTGCAGCGCGGCCGACCACCGGTCGCAGCGGTCGAAGAACTCCTCGTAGGTCAGCCGCATGTCCTGGTCGACGACCGCTTCGCGCCGGGGGTGCAGGCGGCGCGTGCGCCGGGCGAACTCCAGTGGCGTGAGGGCTGTTTCCATGGCGCCTTCTTTCCTGATGCGGCGGCAAGCGGGCCCGTGAGCGGCCCCGACGGGCGGGTGCACCGAAAATACGGCTCGGCGGGCGCTCGGGACAAGACCGCGCGCCGCGCCCGCCGCCGCCCCCGGGGCGGCACGGCCCCCTCAAGGTCTACGGGAACCGCATGCGGATATTCGTTCCAGCACAGAGGGCCGCGGCGCGGGAAGGAGGCGGTGTGATGCACTGTCCTCGATAGGCGGCCCGCCGGCTGTCCGACTTCGACTCCTCGGTCGCGGCCCTGCGGGCGGTGAGCCGGTGCCCGGAGGGGCGGGACTTCCCGGCGCTGGGGTGGATCCGGGCTCGGCGCGGCCGGCCGATCCGGCCTCCGGGCTGCCCGCGGCGGTGCGGCGCCGCGCGTTCGTCGCGGGCGGCATCGTCCAGGGGACGCCCGCGGAGAAGGCCACCGCTCTCACGGGCTGGCGGAACGGGCGGGCCGGGGCGGGAGCCCGAGCCGCCGGGACCGCGCCCCGGCCGCCTGCGGGGCCGGGCGGGCCCGGCCTCAGGCGTGGACCGCCTCGGCTCCCGCGAAGTCGCCGAGGCCGCGCGCGCAGGCGGTGAGGGCGCGGCGCAGGACCGCCGCCTCGTGGGGCGGGACGTCGCGGAGCATGTGCTCTTCGAGCAGATCGGCGCCGCGGTCGCAGGCCTCCAGCGCCGCGCGGCCCGCCTCGGTGAGGTGGGCGCGCAGCACTCGCCGGTTGCCGGGGGCGGGCTCGCGGCTGATCATGCCCTTGGCTTCCAGCGCGCCGACCATCTCACTCATGGCCTGCGCGCTTACGAAGGAGCGCCGCGCCAGCTGCGCGGCCGACAGCCCGGGCTGGGCGCGCAGCACGCTCAGCGCCGTGTACTGCAGGGTGGTCAGCCCGTGCTCGCGGGTGATGGCGTCCAGGTGTGAGCGGGCGATGAGCTCGATCCGCTTGACCAGGTAGATGATGCGCGGCGGCGCGGGGTCTTCGGGGGTCTCCTGCGCGCGGGCGGGGTCGGTCATGGTTGACACGTTATCAAGGTCCTTGTTACACCTTCACCAAGGTCCCTTATATCAAGGAGTTTGACATGGAGTCTGAGGGCGGCGCCGCGCGCAGCGGCTCGTCCCCGCCCTGGGGGGACACCGTCCTCGTCGAGTTCGACGAGGGCATCGCCTGGGTGACGCTCAACCGGCCCGACAAGCGCAACGCCATGAACCCGCGGCTCAACGAGGAGATGGTCGCCACCCTGGATGCGCTGGAGGGCGACGACCGCTGCCGCGTTGTGGTCCTCACCGGCGCCGGCGAGGCGTGGAGCGCCGGCATGGACCTCCAGGAGTACTTCCGCGACGTGGACGCCGCGGGCGACCCGGCGCTGCAGGACCGGGTGCGCCGCACCGCGGCGGAATGGCAGTGGCGGCGGCTGTCCACCTACCCCAAGCCCACCGTGGCCATGGTCAACGGCTGGTGCTTCGGCGGCGCCTTCACGCCCCTGGTCGCCTGCGACCTGGCCGTGGCCGCCGAGGACGCCCGGTTCGGGCTGTCGGAGATCAACTGGGGCATTCCGCCGGGCGGGGTGGTCAGCCGGGCGCTCGCCGCGGTCGTCCCCCAGCGCGACGCGCTGTACCACATCATGACCGGCGAGGCCTTCGACGGCCGGGCCGCAGCGCGGATGCGCCTGGTCAACGAGGCCGTCCCGGCCGAGAGGCTGCACGACCGCACCCGCGAGCTCGCCCTCCGGCTCGCCGGCATGAATCCCGTGGTGCTGCGGGCGGCCAAGACCGGCTACAAGGTCGCCGCCGAGATGCCCTGGGACCGAGCAGAGGACTATCTCTACGCCAAGCTGGAGCAGTCGCAGTTCCTCGACCCCGAGCAGGGGCGCAGCCGCGGCCTGGAGCAGTTCCTCGACGCCAAGAGCTACCGGCCCGGTCTCGGCCACTACGCACGCGGCTGAGCCCCGCGGGGGGCGGGGCGGGCCCCGGCCCCGCCCCCCGCGACGGCCCTGCACAGGGGCGCATCCCCCCTCTGGAACGGAGAACCACCGTGACCGGATCCCCGCGCCCGCCGACCGCGTCTTCGCACCGCGAGGCCCGCAAGATCGCCGTCGCGAGCTTCGTCGGCACCAGCATCGAGTGGTACGACTTCTTCCTCTACGGAGCCGCGGCCGCACTCGTCTTCGGCCCCCAGTTCTTCCCCTCCGACAACGCGCTCGCCAGCCAGCTGGCCGCGCTCTCCACGTTCACGGTCGGGTTCATCGCCCGCCCGCTGGGCGGGATCATCGCCGGCCACCTGGGCGACCGGGTCCTCGGCCGCAAGCAGATGCTCGTGGTGTCCCTGCTCGTCATGGGCGGCGCCACCGTGCTGGTCGGCCTGCTGCCCAACTACGCCCAGATCGGCATCGCCGCGCCGGTCCTGCTGGTGCTGCTGCGGCTGGCCCAAGGGCTGGGTGTGGGCGCCGAATGGGGCGGCGCGGCGCTCATGGCGGTCGAGCACGCACCCGAAGGCCGGCGCGGGCTGTACGGCGCGGCGCCGCAGCTCGGGGTGCCCGCCGGGGCCATCGCCGCGAACCTGGTCATGCTGGGCGCGTCCACCATGACCGCCGAGGCCTTCGCGCAGTGGGGATGGCGCCTGGGCTTCCTCGCGAGCGTCGTGCTCATCGGAGTGGGCTACGTGATCCGCCGGCGGGTGAGCGAAAGCCCGCTGTTCGAGGAGGAGCGGCGCAAGCCCGAGCAGCGCGAGGGCGCGGCACCCGTGCGGTCCGTGCCGCTGGTCGAGGTCCTGCGGCACCACCCGCTGGGCGTCGTGCGCGCGATGTTCGCCACCGCCGCCTCGACCGGCCTGGGCTACATCGTCCTCGTCTACACGCTGTCCTATGGCACCACCGAGCTGTCCTACTCCCGCGACGCGCTGCTGACCGTGGTCACCCTCGCCAGCGGCGTCCAGCTCGCCGCCATCCTGGGCTGGTCCGCCCTGAGCGACAGGCTGGGGCGGCGCCGCGTCTTCATCGGCGGCGGGCTGGCCCAGATCGTGCTCGCCCTGCTGTTCTTCCCCATGTTCGACACCGAGTCGCTGGCCTGGGCGATGGCGGCCTGCACCCTCGCCGTCATCGTCGTTTCGGCCCAGTACGGCCCGCTGTCGGCGCTGCTGTCGGAGCTGTTCCCCACCCGGGTGCGCTACAGCGGCATCTCCACCGGGTACCAGCTGGGCAACGTGATCGGCGGCGGGCTGGCGCCCATCGTCGCCACCGCCCTGTTCGCGGCCCAGGGCGGCTCGTTCGCAGTCGGCCTCTACCTCGCCGGCATGGCGCTGCTGGCCACGCTGGCCGTACTGCTCACGCCCGAGACATCCGCCCGCGACCTCCGGCGCGTCTGAGCCCGGATCGTACGAAACCCCGGAGACCGCCATGCGCAACCACGGCATCGGATCATGGCCCGCCCGGCGGAGCCGCGCGGCGGGCGGGCGCACGGCCGTCGTGCACAACGGACGCTCCGCCACCTACTGCGAACTGTCCGAGCGCTCCACCCGGCTGGCCCACGCGCTGGAGGAGCGCGGCGTCGAGCGCGGCGACCGCGTCGCCTACCTGGGCGCCAACCGGCCCGAGTTCCTGGAGGCGATGTTCGCGGCCGCCCTGCTCGGGGCGGTGTTCACCCCGTTCAACACCCGCCTGGCCCGCGCCGAGCTGGAGGCGCTGGCCGCCGACAGCTCCCCGGCCGTCCTCATCGCCGACGCCGACCGCCGCGCCGACGCCGAAGCGCTCTACGGCTCCGGGCTGGCCGGGGCCCTGCTCACCGTCGGCGGCGAGGAGGACGGCCTGGAGCGGGCGGCGGCGACCGCCCCGGCCCGCCCGATCGACCGCCCCGTCGGGCACGACGACCCGTTCCTGCTGCTCTACACCTCCGGCTCCACCGGCCGCCCCAAAGGAGTGGTGCTCACCCACGGCAACGTCACCTGGAACTGCCTGAACTCCGTCGTCGACACCGACCTGGTCGGCACCGACACCGCCCTCGTCAGCGCGCCCATGTTCCACACCGCGGCGCTGAACATGCTGTGCCTGCCGGTCCTGCTCAAAGGCGGCCGCCTGCTGCTGGAAGAGCGGTTCGGTCCCGAGCGCACCCTGGACCTGGTCGAGCGCGAGGGGGTGACGGTGATGTTCGGCGTGCCGACCATGTACGAGCGCATCGCCCGCTCACCCCGCTGGGAGGAGGCCGACCTCTCGGGCCTGCGGCTGCTGCTGTGCGGGGGAGCGCCGGTGCCGCCGCCGCTCATCGAGCGCTACATGCGCCGCGGGCTGGCCTTCGTGCAGGGCTACGGCCTCACCGAGGCGGCACCGGGCGCGCTGCTGCTGCCCGTGGCCGATTGCGAGCGGAAGGCGGGCAGCGCCGGCGTGCCCGCGTTCTTCACCGACGTGCGCACCGCGGAACCCGGTCCCGGGCCCTCCGAGGTGCTGGTCGAGGGCCCCAACGTCACCCCGGGCTACTGGCACCGCCCGGCGGAGACGGCCGCGGCGCTGCGCGAGGGGTGGCTGCACACCGGTGACGCCGCCGAGGTCGACGACGAGGGCTACTTCCGCATCGTGGACCGGGTGAAGGACATGTACGTCTCCGGCGGGGAGAACGTCTATCCCGCGGAGGTCGAGGCCGCGCTCGCCGAACACCCGGACGTGCGCGAGTGCGCCGTGGTCGGCGTCCCCCATCCCGACTGGGGCGAGTCGGGCGCCGCGCTGGTCGTGCCCGTGCCGGGGCGGTGCCCGGGGTCCCGCGAGCTGCGCGACTTCCTCAGCGGGCGGCTGGCCCGCTACAAGGTTCCCGGGGTCGTCGACTTCGCCGAGGAGATCCCGCGCAGCGGAGTCGGCAAGATCGACAAGCACGCCGTGCGCTCCCGCCTGGCGGGCGGGGCGGAACGGTCGGACACCGAACCCGGCACGGGACCGCCCGCGCCCTGAAAGCCCGCCGGCCGCGCCCGCAGGTCGGCGCGGCGCGACGCGCGCCCGCGAGTGAGAACGGCGGCGGGCCCGGTGCGGCGGTCGGTTTCCGCCGCATCGGGCCCGCCGTGGTGCCGTCGGTGCGGGCACGCTCCTCAGCGGCCGGCCGCGGCCGAGCGGTCGGCCTCAGCCAGGCCGCGGTCCCCGCGGTCCTCCCCTCCGGGCGGCTCGGGCGCCGGCAGCACCGTGGCCAGGGCCCGGCCCAGTCCGGCGATGGTGGGGGAGTGCTCGACGTCCAAGGCGCCCGGCCGCGCCAACTCGGGGTCCAGGCCGGCCAGCCGCGCGCGCAGGGCCAGCCGGGCGTGGGAGGTCAAGCCCAGGTCGCCCAGATCGGTGTCATGGTCCTCGGGGCCCACCGGGCCGGGCGCCAGGTCGGCGACCAGGGTGCGGGCCAGCCGCTCCAGGCGGTCCCGGCGCTCGGCGGCGCCGAGTCCGGCCAGCTGTGCGCGCAGCGACGGCGCCGCCTCGGCGGTGGCGCGGTGCCAGCGCAGCGGCGGCAGGGGGGCGTGCGGATGGCCGCGGTCGGGCCAGTCCGGTATACGGCCGTGGGTGTAGCAGTCGGCCACGGCGTGCAGCAGGGCGGTGTGCTCATCGGTCTCCAGCGCGCCGGGGGCGCTGACGGCCGCGGGCAGGGCGTGTTGGGTGATGGTCTGGGTGATCGGCGTGGCCAGCGTCGCGTTCGGCGAGATCTCCACGATCAGGCACCGGCCCGCGTGCGCGGTGCGGGCCAGAGCCGCGTGCAGGTCGACGGGATCGCGGAGCTGAGCGGCCCAGTAGCCCGCGTCCATGACGGGCGCCGGCGCCCCGCGCAGGGCGGTCGAGGCGAGCGCGGTCGTCGGCGCCCCCGCCTCCATGCCCTCCAGCGCGGCGCCGAGCCGCTTCGCGCCGTCGGCCACCAGCCGGGAGTGCGCCGGGGGAGCGTCGGGCAGCAGGCGGTGCCACACCTCCTGGGCCTGCAGTTCGCGGGCCAGCCGCTGCAGAGCGCCGGTCGGTCCGGAGACCACAGTGGCGCGGGGCCCGTTGTGCACGGCCAGGTCCAGCTCGGGATGGTCGGCCAGGCGCATCCGCGCCTCCGACGCGCTCAGGCCGGTGGCCAGCATCGCGCCGTCGTCGACGACCTCCTCCAGCATCCGCGAGCGGGTGACGACCACCCGGGCGGCCGCCTCCAGCGTCAGGGCGCCGGCGATGTGGGCGGCGGCCACCTCGCCCAGGCTGTGGCCCACGACCGCGTCGGGGATCAGCCCCCAGGAGCCCAGCGTGCGCGCGGCCGCCACCTGGAAGGCGAAGACCGCCTGCTGGGTGGCGGCGTAGCCGGCGGGCTCGCCCGCGAGGGGGTTCCACGACGGGTCGGCCCCCCAGGCGTCCAGGCATGCGCCCACTTCCTCCAGCGCCGCGGCGAACGCCGGCGAGCGCTGCGCGAGCACCCGCCCCATCGCCGACCGCTGGGCTCCGTGCCCGCCGAAGGCGAACACCAGCCGCAGCGGTTCGCGCGGCGGCACCTGCCGCGGCCCGGCCAGTGCCGGATGGGCCTGGCCGGAGGCCAGCGCCCGCAGTGCCCGGCCCGCCTCCGCGGGCGTGGCGGCGACGACCGCGGCGCGGTGGCTGTGGTGGTCGCGGCGGTGGCCCGCGGTGGCCGCGACCGCCCGCAGGCCGGCGGGCGCGCTCTCCACCGCGTCGGCCCAGTCGGCGGCCGTCGCGGCCAGTGACTCGGGCGTGTGCGCCGAGATCGGGACAACCTGGGTGGCCGGCGCCCGCTGGGCCGCGGCCGGTTCGGCGGCCGAGCCGGGCCCGGGCTCCGGCGGCTGGGTGAGGATGGCGTGGGCGTTGCTTCCGCCGAAGCCGAACGAGGACACCCCCGCGACCCTCCCGGCCCCCCGCTCGGGCCAGGCCGTCGTCTCGGTGGGTACCCGGATCGCCATGCGCTGCAGCGCAGGTCGCAGGTTGGCGTGCCCGGCGGTGGAGGGGATCCGGCCGTGGTGGACCGCCAGAGCGGCCGCGGCCAGGCCCACGACGCCGGCACCGCCCTCCTGGTGGCCGAGGGCGCCCTTACTGGATCCCACCACCAGCGGATCCTCCGGCGAGCGCGCGAAGACCCGGTGCAGTGCCTGGGCCTCGATGCGGTCGCCGGCCCGGGTGCCCGTCCCGTGGGCGTGCACATAGCCCACGACCGCCGGATCGACGCCCGCGCGCGCGTAGCAGTCGGCCAGCAGCCGGGCCTGGGCCTCGGCGCTGGGCGCGCCCAGGCCCTGGGGCGAGCGCCCGTCGCTGTTGACGGCGCTGCCCGCGACGACGGCGTAGACCCGGTCCCCGCGGGAGCGGGCGTCGTCCAGGCGGCGCAGCACGACCACCACCGCCCCCTCGCCGCGCACGTACCCGTCGGCCTTGGCGTCGAAGGGCCGGCACTCGTCGGCGATGACACCGCCGTCGGCGAACGCGCGCGTGGGCACGGGGGAGGTCACCGAGTTCACGCCGGCGACGATCGCGATGTCGATGTCGCCGGCCTCCAGGTCGCGCCGCGCGTAGTGGATGGCGGTGAGGCTGGAGGAGCAGGCGGTGTCGATGGTGGTCACCGGCCCGCGCGCGTCGAGGAAGCGGGCGAGCTGGGTGGCCAGCATGCCCGCGCCGGTGCCGCCTACCGTCAGCAGCCCGGGCCGCCGGCCGGGCGCGAACCCGTCGACGGCGGAGTCGACGGCGGCCGAACCGGTGTAGATGCCGGTGCGGTCGGCCGCTTCGGCGGCGGTGATGCCGGCGTCCTGCAACGCCTCGACGCCGGTCTCGGCCACCCAGCGGTGCAGCGGGTGCATCGCCTCCGCGGTCGCGGGGTCGATGCCGAAGAACCCGTTGTCGAAGGCCGACACCTCGTCGGCGCCGAGCGCCGCGGCCGGCCAGGCCCGGCCGGGCCGGTCCTCCTCGTGCAGCAGCTCGGCCATGGCCGACCACCGGTCCTCGGGGACGGGACCGATGGTGCTGCGGCCGCTGGTCAGCAGCTCCCACAGCGCGGCGGGGCTGTTCACAACGCCGGGCAGGCGGCAGCCGATGCCCACGACGGCGGCGCGGTCGCCGATCGGCGTTCGGGCCGCTCTGGGGGCTTGGTCGCCGGGGGCGGTCACGCGCACCTCCCCGTGTGGCGCTGGGGATCCGGGACGCGGCGGAGCGCCCACGGGCGCCTCCGCGGCTCGCGGCCGCCCGGCAGGACGGCCTGCGGGGAGAGGGGAGGGAGTAGGGACGGCGCGGGTTCAGCGGACGGAGACATGAACCACTCCTTGTTGCTGTGCATGTACGCACGGGACATGTGGGAGATCAGGGAGCAGCCGTGCGGATCGGCCCTGAGGGGCGGGGCCGGGCAAGGGGGGCAGTGCGGTCGGTCGGCGCGGTGCGGTCGGGAACGCGGACAGCGGTGCGGGGCCGAGGAGGCCCGTCGCCTCAGGCGATCAGCGTTGTGCGCATACCTCCTCCCGCTGCCGTCTCAACCGGTGGTCACCGGCGCGGCGGGAATGCGGCCGATCCGCCCAGCGGCGCACGAATGCGACGCTACCCGCTCGCGTGATCGGGTCCGCGCCGCCGGAGAACCCGCATCCCCGGCACCGCGGGGGTTTCCCGTCCCCCGAGGACGGGGGCGGGGACTCCCGCCGGGCAGGCGCTCCGGGGGTGCGGGCGGCGCCCCGGCGGTGCCGGACGCGCTCTGATGTGCCCCGGAGGCGGTGCGTGTTCGCCAGGCGGCGCAGGTGGCGTGGTGGAAACGGTAAGAGGGGGAGGACATGGTCGTGCGCAGGAGGATGATGATCAATCTGCACAAAGGTGATCTTTCCCGTGCGCGATCACCCGGTGAACGTGATCTTCGTCACCAATATGCGTTCTGTCGGCGGCGTTCTGTGCGCCTATGCGGTATTCGCTCGCGCTGGTAAGAAGCGCGTTCCAGGTCACTGCCCTATTCGCCGCGGTGGGCAATGGTACGGCTGTGTGCTATGCGCGTCGTGCATAGGGGGTCAGAGGCGTGGATCCCCCGGGGCGCGGTAGGTTTGCGGTCGGCTCGGCTGTCCGAAATGCCTCGCACTAAATGTCTGATTCGAGGTGTATTGAGAGCGCCGACTGTACTCCCGGAGTTTTCCCGAGGTGCGTCTGTCTCGGGCATATCTCACCGGATCGCGTTTCCTGTGCTAGCGTAACCGCCGATTCGTCGGATTCCAGGCGCTAGCAGCAATGGGTTCGTGTCCGGTCGGAAATTCCGGAGCGATCCGCTGCGGAGGATGCGCTTGGCTCTGCCCGCGGCGCGGACCCGGGTGACCGCTCGGAGCTGTGCCTTTCGCCGCTCCGGTCCGCGGAACTCGGCGAACCGGCCGCCGCTCACCCGTTCCCGCATACGAGGAGGTGTGCCGTGGCGCAGGCGTCGTCATCGGCCGGCCAGGGGAACCCTCCCCCGGCACAGCCGCCGGTCACGCACCAGAACCCCCCGCCGCCCATGTGGCCGGCCCCGAAACCCGAAGGCCGGTGGCGGCGTCTGCTCAGACGCCTCGGCATGGGCAGGCGCGAGCCCGCACAGGGGATGACGGCCAACGAGCTGTTCGCAGCACAGCAGCAGGCGCTGGCCCAGCAGTTCAACGCCCAGCCCGCCGGGGTGGGAGCCGCCGCCTGGCCGCAGTCGGGCCCGGTCCACCACCCCCAGCAGCAGGCGGCCTGGCCGCAGTACCCGCCCGCGCCCATGCCCGCCGGACCGCCGCAGCCCGTCGGGCACCCCCTGCCGCAGCCCGCCGAGCAGGCTCCGCCCCCGCCCGCCCCCGCCGCCGAGCAGCCCAGCGAGGAGCAGGCCCCGGAGGCCGACAGCGGAGCCTCGGTCAAGCTGGTCACCAGCACGCTGGCCGGGCTGGCGATGCGCGACCTCGCCCTCGTGGACTCCCTCATCGAGGTCGTCGAGGACCTGGAGGACAACAGCGAGGACCCCGAGCTCCTCGACAGCCTGTTCAAGATCGACAACCTGGCCACCCGGATGCGCCGCAACAGCGAGAACCTGCTGGTGCTCGCCGACCAGGACACCGGTGACCCCTCCGCCGAGCCCGTGCCGCTGCTGGACGTGGCCCGCGCGGCGATCTCGGAGATCAAGGACTACCAGCGGGTGCAGGTCGGGCGCCTGCCCCAGGTGTTCGTGTCCGGCTCGGCGGCCGACGACCTCAGCCACCTGCTGGCCGAGCTCATGGACAACGCGACGGGCAAGTCGCCCGAGCACGCCCAGGTCGTCATCAGCGGCCAGTACATGGCCGACGGCGAGCGCCTGCTGCTGACCGTCCAGGACGAGGGCATCGGCATCCCCGACGACCAGCTCGCCGACCTGAACAAGCGCCTGCGCGGCGAGCCCGTGCTCGACGAGCAGGTCATCCGGCACATGGGCCTCTACGTGGTCAGCAACATCGCCCACCGCCACGGCATGGAGGTCCAGCTGGAGGCGCGCGCGTTCCGGGGCATCAGCGCCCACGTGATGGTCGGCTCCGATCTCCTTTCCACCACCGGTCCCCTTCCCCCCTCACCCGAGCCCGCGCCGCGGCCCGTGGCGCCACCGGTCCAGCGCCGTCCGGCCCCCCAACCCGGGCGGGCACCGTCGGCTCCTGTCCCGAATGCGCAGGAGGAGCGCAGCGCCATGGATTCCTCGTCGTCGGTCACCGCCGCCGGCCTGCCGCGCCGCAGCGCACACCGCACCACCTCGCCGATGCCTGTCGCCGAGACGTGGGAGGCGGAGCCCGACGCGCCGGCGGACGACGCCGACGAGGCGCCGCCCGCGGACAGAGCCGAGCGCATCCGCGACGACCTCGCGGGCTTCGTCGAGGGCGAGCAGGCCGCCGCCCGCGGCGACGACGAGGACAGCTGACAGAAGGACCGCCGTGATCGGCTCAGGACCTTTACCCGAACCATTGAAGAAGCTGGACTGAAATGGACAACCGCTTGAGTGAGAGTGCTGACGCGGAGAGCTTCACCTGGCTGATCTCCAACTTCGTCGACGACGTCCCCGGAGTTGAGCACGCCATCGTGGTGTCCTCCGACGGGCTCCTGCTGACCTCCTCGCGCGACTTCCCCGAGCAGTACGCCGAGCAGCTCGCCGCCATCGCAAGCGGCATGCACAGCCTGGCGCTGGGCGGGGCCAAGATGTTCGGCAAGGGCGAGTGCGAGCAGCTCATCGTGCGCATGCAGCGCGGCCACCTGTTCGTGATGTCGATCAGCGACGGCTCGTGCCTGGCTGTGCTGAGCGCGCCCAACGCCGACATGAAGGTCGTCGCCTACCAGATGACCAAGCTCGTCGAGAGCGCCGGGCACGCGCTCACCCCGCAGCTCCGCTCACAGCTCCGCGGGGTCGTGTCACCGTGAGGGAACCATTGCCAGTCAACGAATACCCGCGCACATCGCCGGGGGCGAAGAGGGTGGCAGCCACATGAGGAACCGCAGGAGTCGGCGCGGGCGCATCCGCCCCTACACCTTCACCGGCGGTCGCACCCGCTCCCGCCATCCGCTGCTGGTGCAGACGCTCGTCTCCGCCGCCGACGCCAACACCGAGGCGCCCTCGACCCTGCCGCCCGAGGCGCAGCGCATCCACGAGATGTGCCGCGAGACGCGTTCGGTGGCCGAGATCTCAGCGGCGCTGAAGATCCCGCTGGGTGTGACGCAGGTCCTGCTCAGCGATCTGGCCGACCAGGGACTCGTCTACATCCACCCCACCATCACCGGCCACAGCCCGTCGGAAAACCAAGTTCTTGAAAGGGCGCTACGTGGACTCGAACGCCTCTTCCAGTAGCTCCAGCGCATCGGGTCGGTCGCTCGTATCCGCCAAGGTCGTCGTCGCCGGCGGATTCGGTGCGGGCAAGACCACGCTGGTCGGCTCGGTCTCGGAGATCCCCCCGGTTTCCACCGAAGCGGTGATGACCGAGGCCAGCGAGCAGCACGACGACCTCTCCTCCACACCGGAGAAGGTCACCACCACGGTCGCCATGGACTTCGGCCGGCTCACCCTGGAACAAGAGCTGATCATGTACATGTTCGGCACACCGGGGCAGGCGCGGTTCTGGTTCATGTGGAACGACATCGTCCGAGGCGCGGTCGGCGCGGTCATCGTCGTCGACTCCCGCCGGCTGGCGGACTGCTTCGACGCGATCGACTACTTCGAAACCAGCCAGAGCGTGCCCTACATCGTCGCGCTCAACCGGTTCGACGGAGAGCTCCCCTACACCGTCGACCAGATCCGGGAGGCGCTGGAGATCTCCCCGGAGGTCCCCATCGTCGACTTCGACGCCCGCGACCGCAACTCCGCGGGCAACGTGCTCAAGACGCTGCTGCGCTACGCGCTCTCGCGCCCGCGCCAGCCCGATCCCGTGGGTTGAGCCGCGGCCTGTGCACGGATCGGCCCGCCGCACCCCGCCGGGTGCGGCGGGCCGAGCCATGAGTCCGGCCGCCCCGGCCGGGCGGGATCGCGCGGACGCACGCCGGTTCCAACCGCCCGAATAGCGGTAACAGGGATCATCCGAAACCAAGGGCGGCACGCCTCGCGGATCCGGGCACCGCCGCCCTCCGGCGCGCCTGCGCGCCCGCGCGCGAGCACCGCCGCCACGCTGTCGGCGGTGCGGCGGGAGAAAGGAAAAACCAGCGGCCGCATACGCGTTTCCGCTGGTCTAAAGGTCATAACCGGTGCCCCCTGGAGGATTCGAACCTCCGCACACGGCTCCGGAGGCCGTTGCTCTATCCCCTGAGCTAAGGGGGCGCTTCGCGGAATCAAGACTAGCAGCTACCGCGGGGTGGATCGCGCAATATCCGCGGGCTTGGCCGATCGCCAGCGGAGGCGGGGGCCGGAGCGTTAGTCTCGCGCCCGTGGGTGATGCTCTGGCACGCGTACTGGTGGTCGACGACAACGAGGTGATCAGGCAGCTGATCGCCGTCAACCTGCAACTCGAAGGCTTCGAGGTGCACACCGCTGTTGACGGCGAGGACTGCCTCGCCCGCGTGGGCGAGGTCCAGCCGGACGTGATCACCCTCGACATCATGATGCCCAGGCTCGACGGATGGGTGACCGCCTCGCGGCTGCGCGAGGACGAGGCCACCCGCGGGATGCGCGTGCTGCTGATCACCGCCCGCGCCCAGGAGGACGACGTGCGGCGCGGGCGCGAGATCGGCGTCGACGCCTATCTGACCAAGCCCTTCGACCCCACCGAGCTCATCCGGCTGGTGCGCGAGCTCGCCGCCCGTAACCGCGCCGAACAGGCCGGCTGAGCCGGTGGCCGACGCAGACGCCGGCCGGCCGTGGTGGGGGCCCGAGGGCGCCACCCCCCGGCGCGTGGACGCCCTGCTGCGCAGCGCCGTGGCCGAGGCCGCGGGCCGCCCGCCGGAGACCCTTCCCGCGGCCGAACCGCGGCGGGCGGGGGCGCCCGGTAGCGCCCGCTACACCACGGCGCTGCCGCTGCGCCTGGCCCGCGAACTCGGGATGCCCGCTTCCCGGCTGGCCGAGGGCGCCGTCGCGCGGCTGCTCGACCGCCCCCAGGTCGCCGGGGCCCGGGTCGAGCGCGGCGGGTTCGTCGGCATCGAGGTGGCCCCCCGGGCCCGCGCCGCCATGGTGCGCACCGCCGCGGCCGACGGGGCCGGATTCCTCTACGCCCGCCTCGGTCCGCCGGAGGAGGCGCCGGTCCCCGGGTCGCCCGCCCGCACGCAGGACCCGTGGGCGCTGACCCCGCTGCACGACGCCGGCACCGTGGCAGAGGCCCGCACCCGGGCGCGCGGCGACGCCCGCCGCAGGATGCTCGCCGCCGAAGCCCTCTCCGGCAGCGGGACCGCGGACGGCGACACCTCCTGGCGCGACCCCCATCTCGATCGCGGCGGCGGCGACACCCCCGCCGCCCGGCTGCTCGCCGTGGTCGGTGAGGCGAGCGCGCGGACCGCCTTCTGCCGGTCGCCGGCCGAGCAGCCGCGCCCCGGCGAGGAGACCGGCCCCGGCCTGCCCGCCGTGCCCACGGCCGAGCACCCCGGCGCCTGGGCACTGGGCACGGCGGCCAACCCCGCCTTCGCGATCCGCTACGCCCACGCCCACGCCGTATCGACGCTGCGCTGGGCCGATCAGGTGCGGGAGGCGCAGGTGGACGGCTCCGTCCCCTCCGGCCCCGCAGCGCACGGCCCCGGACCCGGCGCCGATCCCGGCGACGCCCTGCTCGCCGCGGCGTTGGAGGCCGCCCCGGCCGCCGCGCTCGCCGGCGCCCTGTTCGACGGCCCCCTGGTCCTGCGCGCCGCGCAGCGGCGTAGCGAACCCCATATGCTGGTCAGATACCTCGAAGGTCTCGCGGCTGCCTACCATGAGTGGCGGAATTCCGGCGGCGGACTCACCGTTGAGGCGATCGGCGAACCCGCGGGCGGAGAGTCCGCGTCGAGCCGACTGCGGCTGTGCGCCGCGGCGGCAGGCGTCCTGCGCGCCGGATCGGCACTGCTCGGCGTGTCCGCGCCCACAAGGCTTTGAGCACGCGGTCGAACGGTCCGGCGGCCACCGCCGCAGCCGGCCGGCCCCGGCCGCCGCACCCTGAGCGGCCCGCCGCCGCGCCCGCACGAACCGGCCGGCGCCCCGGTCCGCACGCGCAGCCCGCGACCCAGCATGCGAAGCACCCCGAACGTCGAGAGCGAGCCATGAGCCGTTACGCCCACCCCGCCGGTCCCCGCCACGCGGAGGTCCTGCCCGAGGAGAACCCCCCGTCCCCTCCGCGCGACCTGATGCACCTGGATCCGCGGGTCTGGCCCGCCACCGCCCGCCGCGACGACGCCGGCGGGGAGCTGGCCGTGGGGGGAGTGGGCGTGCGCCGCCTCGCCGCCGAGTACGGCACTCCGCTGTTCGTACTGGACGAGGACGACTTCCGCGCACGGGCCCGCAGCTACCGCAACGCCTTCAGCGAGGCCGAGGCCGACGTCTACTACGCCGGCAAGGCGCTGCTGACCAAGGCCGTCGCCCGCTGGGTGCACGAGGAGGGGCTCAAGCTCGACGTGTGCAGCGGTGGCGAACTGACGGTGGCGCTGGCCGCCGGCATGCCGCCCGAGCGCATCGGCATGCACGGAAACAACAAGTCCGAGGCCGAGCTGGCCCGCGCCGTTGAGGCCGGGGTGGGCCGCATCGTCGTCGACTCCTTCGACGAGATCGAGCGCCTGGAGCGCATCGCCGCCGAGCGCGGCCGCGTGCCCAAGGTGCTGGTGCGCGTCACCACCGGAGTCGAGGCCCACACCCACGAGTTCGTCGCCACCGCCCACGACGACCAGAAGTTCGGCCTGGCGCTGAGCACCGGAGCCGCCGCCGAGGCCGTCCGCCGCGTCCTGGCCTGCGAGCACATCGAACTGGTCGGCCTGCACTCCCACATCGGCTCGCAGATCTTCGACACCGCCGGGTTCGAGGTGGCCGCCCGCCGCGTCACCGAGTTCCTCACCCGCGTCCACCGCGAGACCGGCGCCGAGCTCTCTGAACTGAACCTGGGCGGCGGCCTGGGCATCGCCTACGTTCCCGCCGACACCCCGCTGGACCCCGAGGCCATCGCCAAGAGCCTGCTGACCATCGTGCAGCGCGAATGCGACGCCCACGGCCTGTCGATGCCGCGCATCGCGGTCGAGCCCGGCCGCGCCCTGTCCGGGCCCGCCGGTATCACCCTCTACGAGGTCGGCACCGTCAAGGACGTCGAGGGCATCCGCACCTACGTCAGCGTCGACGGCGGCATGAGCGACAACATCCGCACCGCCCTCTACGGCGCCGAGTACACCTGCGCGCTCGTCTCGCGCACCAGCGGCGCCCAACCGGTGCTCTCCCGCCTGGTCGGCAAGCACTGCGAGAGCGGCGACATCATCGTGCACGACCTCTACCTGCCCGCCGACGTGCGCCCCGGCGACCTGGTCGCCGTCGCCGCGACCGGGGCCTACTGCTTCTCCATGGCCAGCAACTACAACCGCCTTCCGCGCCCGGCGCTGGTGGGGGTGCGCGACGGCGTCCCCCGGACGCTGGTGCGCCGGGAGACCGAAGAGGACCTCCTCCGCTTGGACGTAGGCTGACTGGGCCGGGCGCCCGGCGCCCGCGGTCCGGCGGCGGACGAAGTGGACGGCACGACGTGACAGAACTGGGAGTCACCCCTCTATGGCGATGAAGGTGGCGCTGCTGGGATGCGGCGTTGTGGGTGCGGAAGTGGTGCGGCTGGTCGGCCGGCAGGCGTCCGAACTCGCCGCTCGGGTGGGAACACCCCTGGAGATCGGCGGCATCGCGGTGCGGCGCCCGGGGCGCGAGCGCGGCACCGGGGTCGATCCCGAGCTGTTCACCACCGACGCCACGGAGCTGGTGACGCGGCCTGACATCGACGTCGTCGTCGAGGTCATCGGCGGCATCGAGCCCGCCCGCTCGCTCATCCTGGAGGCGGTCAAGGCCGGCAAGTCCGTCGTCACCGCCAACAAGGCGCTGCTGGCCGAGGACGGCGGAACGCTGCTGGCGGCCGCGCGGGAGGCCGGCGTCGACATCTACTACGAGGCCGCCGTCGCCGGCGCCATCCCGCTGCTGCGCCCGCTGCGCGACTCGCTGGCCGGCGACCGGGTCCACCGGGTGCTGGGGATCGTCAACGGCACCACCAACTTCATCCTGGACCGGATGGACACCCAGGGGGCGGGGTTCGCCGAGTCGCTGGAGGAGGCGCAGACTCTCGGCTACGCCGAAGCCGACCCCACCGCCGACGTCGAGGGCTTCGACGCCGCGGCCAAGGCCGCGATCCTGGCCCGGCTCGCCTTCCACACCCAGAACGTGACCGCCGCCGACGTGCACCGCGAGGGGATCACCGACGTCACGGCGGGCGACATCGCCAGTGCCAAGGCGATGGGCTGCGTGGTCAAACTGCTGGCCATCTGCCAGCGCGCCGAGGACGGCGCGTCGGTGGGCGTGCGCGTCCACCCGGTGATGCTGCCCCGCGAACACCCGCTGGCCGCGGTCACCGAGGCCTACAACGCGGTGTTCGTCGAGGCCGAGTCCGCGGGGCGGCTGATGTTCTACGGCCCCGGCGCGGGGGGCGCGCCCACGGCCAGCGCCGTGCTCGGCGACCTGGTCGCCGTCGCCCGCAACCGGCTGGCCGGAACCTCGATGGGCGAGGGCGCCCACGACAGCGGCCTGGCCGTGCACGCCATGGGCAAGACCGTCACCCGGTACCACATCTCCCTGGACGTCGCCGACCGCCCCGGCGTGCTGGCCCGCGTCGCCGAGGTGTTCGCCGAGCAGGGCGTGTCCATCAAGAACGTGCGCCAGGAGGGCTCCGGCGAGGACGCGCAGCTGGTGCTGGTGAGCCACACCGCGCCCGATTCCGCCCTGGCCGCGACGGTCGAGCGCCTGCGCGGCCTGGACATGGTGCGGTCGGTGGCCAGCGTGATGCGGGTCGAGGCCTTCTCCGAGGACGTCTAGGTAGGCCGTGTTCGAGAACGGCGGGGGCGCGGCCTTCCAGGAACCCGCCGGGTACCGCCTGGGGCGCACCGACTTCGTAAACACGACGTGGCCCGCCCCGCCCCGAAAACGCCGTCCCAACTGCTGAGACGAGGTTCCGCCGGATGCACGCGCCGGCTGCCGCCGGCCCTAGACTCGGGGGCGATGGCAAGGCCGCGCGGCGGGGTCGCAGGGCATCCGCCGCCGCTGCCGCGCACACCCGCAGGGGCGCTCCGGGCGCTTGGGCGTGCTCGCATCCGCCGAACCTCAAACGCATGTCCACCCATTCTGGCGAAAGGGCCCTGTCGTGAGCATGGCACGGGCGTGGCGGGGAGTCGTCGAGGAGTACCGCGACCGTCTTCCCGTCACAGCGAACACCTCGGTCGTCACCCTGCTTGAGGGCGGAACCCCGCTGGTTCCCGCCACCCGCGTCTCCGAACTGACGGGGTGCGAGGTGTTCCTCAAGGTCGAAGGGCTCAACCCCACCGGGTCCTTCAAGGACCGCGGCATGACGATGGCCATCACCAAGGCCGCCGAGGACGGCGCCAAAGCCGTCATCTGCGCCTCCACCGGCAACACCAGCGCCAGCGCGGCCGCCTACGCCGTGCGGGCGGGCATGACCTGCGCGGTGCTGGTGCCCCAGGGCAAGATCGCCATGGGCAAGCTCGCCCAGGCGCTGGTGCACGGCGCCAAGCTGCTGCAGGTCGACGGCAACTTCGACGACTGCCTCGAACTCGCCCGCAAGCTGTCGGTGGACTACCCGGTCGCGCTGGTGAACTCGGTCAACCCCTACCGGCTGCAGGGCCAGAAGACCGCGGCCTTCGAGGTCGTCGACGCGCTGGGTGACGCCCCCGCCGTGCACTGCCTGCCGGTGGGCAACGCCGGCAACATCAGCGCCTACTGGATGGGCTACCGCGAGTACGCCGACGCCGGTGTCTGCACCGCCGCGCCGCGCATGTTCGGCTTCCAGGCCAGCGGCTCGGCGCCGATCGTCACCGGTGCTCCGGTCGAGCAGCCGCGCACCATCGCCACCGCCATCCGCATCGGCAACCCCGCGTCGTGGGTCTACGCCGAGCAGGCGCGCGACGAGTCCGGCGGCCGCATCGACGCGGTCACCGACCGCAGGATCCTGGCGGCCTACCGCATGCTCGCCGCCGAGGAGGGCGTCTTCGTCGAGCTCGCCTCGGCCGCGAGCGTCGCCGGGCTGATGCAGGCGGTCGAGGCCGGCCACATCGAGCGCGGCACCCGCGTCGTGTGCACGGTGACCGGAAACGGCCTCAAGGATCCCGACTGGGCGCTGGCCGGCGCCTCGACGGCCACCACGGTGCCCGTCGACGCCCACGCGGCGGCCTCGGCACTCGGCCTCGCCTGAGCCGCGGCCCGCGCGGCCCGTCCGGCTGCGCGCCGCAGGGCCCCGACCGCACCGCTTCCCCCGACCCCGTGAAAGAGCCTCCGCATGCCCCAGCCGCGCCCCGCGGGGGTGCACGTGCGCACCCCCGCCACCAGCGCCAACCTCGGTCCCGGATTCGACGCGCTCGGGTTGGCCCTGGGCCTCTACGACGAGGCCGACGTCCGGATCACCGGTGACGGCAGGGTGGTCGTCGACATCGAGGGAGAGGGCGCCGGCGAGGTGCCGCTCGACGCGAGCCACCTGGTGGTGCGGGCGATGCGGGCGACGTTCGAGGCGGCCGGCGAGCCGCTGCCGGGACTGCACCTGCGCTGCACCAACCGCATTCCGCACGGGCGCGGACTGGGGTCCTCGGCCGCGGCCATCGTCACCGGCGTCATCGCCGCCACCGCGCTGCTGAGCGGCGGCGGCCCGGCGGCGGGCCGGCTGGACCGCGACCGGGTGTTCCGCCTGGCCGCGGACATCGAGGGCCACCCCGACAACGTGGCGCCCTGCGTCTACGGCGGCTTCACCGTCGCATGGCGGGGCGCTGGGGGCTGGCGCGCCACCGGGGTGGCGCCGTCCCCGCGGTTGCGGCCGGTCGTGTGCATACCGCGCGAGCGGCTGTCCACAGAACAGGCGCGCGGACTGCTGCCGCCGACCGTGCCCCACGCCGACGCGGCGTTCACGGCCGGACGCGCCGCGCTGCTGGTCGCGGCCGTTTCCGGCCACCCTGAGTTGCTGTTGGAGGCCACCGAGGACCGGCTGCATGAGGACTACCGCCGGCCCGCCATGCCCGAAAGCCTGCGCATCGCCCGTGAGCTGCGCGAACACGAAGGGCTGGCCGCCGTGGTCTCCGGCGCCGGTCCCACCGTGCTCGTGCTGGCCGACGCGGGGGCGCGGGGACGGGCGCAAAACCCGCCGGATGCGGGGGATGACGCCCAAATCAGTGCCGACCTGGTTGATTCAATTCGAGAGCGGACGGGTAAGGATTGGCACATACGCCCCCTAGCCATCGATCCGGCTGGAGCGTGGATCGAAACATAGACCTGTGTCAAGGAATAGCTGTGGGCTCCGGTGATGTTAGGCTGGGTGAAGCACCAGATGCCCCCGATGCGGGGCGTGTGCTCATCCGCCACAGTGTTTACCGCGTCCAAGGTGTACGTGGTCTTGGCCATGCGATCACTGCGCACGGTTATCACTGTGTGAGTTCGCGGCGCTCCCGTGAATCCGTCCACCCCGACTGTGCCGCCGGCTCGCCCGACGAGAGCGGCAGAATGGTTCACGGGCGGCCCTACCGGACTCATCGCCCTCACGCCTGGCTGTACCCAGAGCCCGCCGCGACCGGGTAGGGGATCGACGGTTCCCGACACATCCGCGTGGGGCATGCCCGACCCGGCCCCCGCCGGTTCGCACCACCGGGCCGGCCGTTGAAGACACGATGACGGCCTGAGCCCGCTCCTTGGGAAGGACCCTTAGTGAGCGACACCACCGAACTCCACACGGACGCGGCGGTCAGCAAGCAGCACGAGACGACCGCGTCCGCTGCGGACGCCGGCGACGCCGCGACCTCGTCCAGAAAGAGCACGTCGTCCCGGTCCCGGAGCCGTACCGGCGGCACCGGTCTGTCGGCGCTGAAGCTGACCGAACTGCAGCGGCTGGCGTCGAGTCTCGGTATCACGGGGACGGGGCGGATGCGCAAGAACGACATCATCGCCGCCATCGAGGCCAAGCAGGGCGGTCCCGTGTCGGCACCGCAGTCCGAGGGCGCGGCCAAGCCGGCTGCGGACCGCTCCGAGCGGGACTCCGGCCAGAGCGCTCCCGCGGCCGAGGCGCCGGCGGCGGCCCAGGCCGGGGCGGGCGGGCGCGAGTCCGAGCCCGCGCAGGCCGACCGGTCCGAGAAGCCGGCGCGCAGCCGCCGGTCCCCGCGCAAGCGCGGTGAGGACTCCGCAGACCAGAACCGGACCTCGGACGGCACCGATCCCTCTACCCCCGCGAGCAGCGTGACGAAGACATCCAATTCCCAGAAGACCGACTCCCAGGGCGGCCAAGGCGGCCAGAGTGGCCAGGGCGGAGGCCGCGAGCGCCAGCGCAACCGGCGCAACCGCGGCAACCGCGACGACTCCGGCGGCGACAACCAGCAGCAGAGCCAGGACGGCGGCCAGCAGCAGGGCGGCGGCAACCGCGGCGGAGGCGGCGGAGGCGGCGACGACGACTTCGGCGGCGGGCGCCGCCGGGGACGTCGGCGCGACCGCCGCGACCGGCGCCGCGACCGCCAGGACTCCGAGCCCGTCATCAGCGACGACGATGTGCTCCTGCCGGTCGCCGGCATACTGGACATCCTCGACAACTACGCGTTCGTCCGCACCACCGGCTACCTCCCCGGCGCCAACGACGTCTACGTGTCGCTGGCCCAGGTGCGCAAGAACGGCCTGCGCAAGGGCGACGCCATCACCGGCGCCGTGCGCCAGCCGCGCGAGGGCGAGCGCCGCGAGAAGTTCAACGCGCTGGTGCGGCTGGACACCATCAACGGGATGACCCCGGAGCAGGCGCGCAACCGCCCGGAGTTCTCCAAGCTGGTGCCGCTGTATCCCCAGGACCGCCTGCGGCTGGAGACCGAGCCGGGCATCCTGACCACGCGGATCATCGACCTGGTCGCACCCATCGGCAAGGGCCAGCGCGGGCTCATCGTCTCGCCGCCCAAGGCCGGCAAGACCATGGTGCTGCAGTCGATCGCCAACGCGATCACCGAGAACAACCCGGAGACTCACCTGATGGTCGTGCTCGTCGACGAGCGGCCGGAAGAGGTCACCGACATGCAGCGCACGGTCAAGGGCGAGGTCATCCACTCGACCTTCGACCGCCCGGCCGAGGACCACACCACCGTCGCCGAGCTCGCCATCGACCGCGCCAAGCGGCTGGTCGAGATGGGTCTGGACGTGGTGGTGCTGCTCGACTCCATCACCCGCCTCGGGCGCGCCTACAACCTCGCCGCCCCGGCGAGCGGACGCATCCTCTCCGGCGGTGTCGACTCCACGGCGCTCTACCCGCCCAAGCGGTTCTTCGGCGCGGCCCGCAACATCGAGAACGGCGGCTCGCTGACGATCCTGGCCACCGCGCTGGTCGACACCGGCTCGCGGATGGACGAGGTCATCTTCGAGGAGTTCAAGGGCACCGGCAACATGGAGCTGAAGCTCAACCGGTCCCTGGCCGACAAGCGGATCTTCCCCGCGGTCGACGTCGTCTCCTCCAGCACCCGCAAGGAGGAGATCCTGATGTCGGGCGAGGAGCTCAACATCATCTGGAAGCTCCGCCGCGTGCTGCAGGCCCTCGACATCCAGCAGGCGCTGGAGCTGCTGCTGGAGCGGATGAAGGACACCAAGAGCAACACCGAGTTCCTGCTGCAGGTGCAGAAGACCACGGTGGGCGGACCCAACGACTGACGCCCGTGCGGCCGCCCGCCGGCGGCCGCGCACGGGCGCGCGGCAGCGCGCGGGGACCCGCCCGGGCGCGTGCGTGCGCAACCGGCGGTGTGGACAGCGCCGCCTCCCGACCCGGTGCCGGGAGGCGGCGCTTCGTCGTTTCCGAGGCCCGTGCACCAGCCTTCCCTGAGCCGCCGTGCCGGTGGTCCGGGCGGCTCCGCGGACGGGGGCGCCGCCTTGCGGGTGCGGTGCCGCTGGGAATTCGTGTGACGACCTGATCTGCGGGTATGTGGTCTGTGCCACACTTTGCTCTTTACCGGGTGGGATGACGTGATCTAGGGTTCACGGCGTACTGCATACCGTGTACTCCGTCCCCCCGGGAGTGAAGCGGATGGACAGCCTTCCCCTGCTCAGCCTGTTCGCCCTCGCGCCGATCCTGGTGGTCGGCGTCCTGCTCGTCGGGTTCCGCTGGCCGGCCAAGTACGCCATGCCCGCGGGCTACGCCGTGGTCGTCCTCATCGCCGTGACCGTGTGGCAGACCGAATGGGCCGCCGTGGCCGCGTCCACGGTGCAAGGGCTCATCCTCGCCATCGGCCTGCTCTACATCATCTTCGGCGCACTCCTGCTGCTGGCGACCCTCACCAAGAGCGGGGCCATCCACACCATCCGCGCCACCTTCACCGGTATCAGCGCCGACCGCCGGGTCCAGGCGATCATCATCGGCTGGCTGTTCGGCAGTTTCATCGAGGGCGCCTCCGGCTTCGGCACTCCGGCGGCGATCGTCGCCCCGCTGCTGCTCGCGCTGGGCTTCCCGGCGATGGCCGCGGTCATGGTCGGACTGGTCATCCAGAGCACCCCCGTCAGCTTCGGCGCCGTGGGCACCCCCATCCTCGTCGGCGTCGACGGCGGGCTCGCCGGCTCGGAGGCGGTGCAGCAGCGGGCCCAGGAGCTGGGGATGGGCGTCCCCCAGCTCGTGGAGTGGATCGGACTGCAGACCGCGATCGTGCACGGCGTCACCGGAACGCTCATCCCGCTGTTCCTCAGCTGCCTGCTGTGCGGCTTCTACGGCGAGCGCCGCCGCTTCGCCGACGGTCTGCAGGTCTGGCCCTTCGCCCTGTTCGCGGCACTGTCGATGACCATCCCCTCGGTGCTGTACAACGCCTTCCTCGGGGTGGAGTTCACCTCGCTGCTGGGCGGCCTGACCGGACTGCTGATCGTCGTCACCGCCGCCCGCCGCGGCTTCCTGCTGCCCAAGACCACCTGGGACTTCGGCCCCCGCGAGACCTGGCCCGCGCGCTGGACCGGTCGGCTCAACCCCGGCGACGGCGACGGCCCCTCTGCGGGCGGCGCGGACGGAGGGCACTCGATCGGGCTGCTGCGGGCCTGGTCGCCCTACCTGCTGGTGGCCGCGGTGCTGGTGGCCACCCGCATCCTGCCCGGGGTGCCCGAGTGGCTGCAGCGCGTCGAGATCGGGGCGAGCGAGCTGTTCGGCACCTCCATCGGCGACGCCGTCCAGCCGCTGTACTCGCCCGGCGCGGTCTTCATCCTGGCCTGCCTGGTCACCTACGCGCTGCACCGCATGAGCGGCCGGCAGATCGCCGACTCCTGGCGCATGGCCGGCGGCCAGCTCGCCGGGGCGGCGGTGGCGCTGCTGTTCGCCGTGCCGCTGGTGCGGGTCTTCATCAACTCCGGCGCGGAGTTCAACACCGGTGACCTGGAGAGCATGCCGCTCACCCTGGCCCAGGGCGCGGCGACGCTGGCCGGCGGCGCCTGGCCGATGTTCGCCCCCTGGATCGGGGCGCTGGGCGCGTTCGTCGCCGGCAGCAACACCGTCTCCAACCTGATGTTCTCCCTGTTCCAGTTCTCCACCGGCGAGCAGATCGGGGTCGCGCCCGAGACGGTCGTGGCCGGGCAGGCGGTCGGCGGCGCCGCCGGGAACATGATCACCGTGCACAACGTCGTCGCGGCCTCGGCGGTCGTGGGCCTGGTCGGGCGCGAGGGCGACCTGATCCGCCAGACGGTCATCCCGCTGACCTACTACCTGCTGACGGCCGGAGCGCTGACCTACCTGCTGGCCTACGGCTTGGGCCTCAACGCGGGACTCCTCATGCTCGCGCTGATCGCGGGGGCGCTGGCGGCCCTGGTGGTGCTGATGCGCCGCAGGGCGCGCGGGGGCGACCCGGGCCGGGAGCCCACCGACGTCCGCTGACGGGCCGGGCGGGCGCCTCAGCCATGGGAGGTCGGGCGCCCGCCCACAGATCCCCGGTAAACGGCTTCGGCGCGCCCACAACCGCGATACCGACCCACCCGGATCCGCGGCCGGCGACCGGCGGGAAGCGGGGGCCCGAGTCGCCAATCGGCGGATTCCGTGTTTCCATCGCCTCAATGGACACCAGGAAGAAGTGGGCGCTGGCGGCCGGAGCCGCGGCCGCGGCCGTGGTCATCGCGGCGACGCAGGCCGCGGTCCTCGACAGCGCCGGCCCCGGCGCGGACGCCGCGCAGCCCCGCCCCGGAAGCGGAGAGACCGCGGGGATCGGCGCCGACGAGCAGATCGCCCTCCAGCAGGCGCTGAACCGGGTGATCGAGCAGGGCTCCAGCGGAGCCGTCGCCGAACTCGTCCAGGTCGGGCCCAAGGGCACGGACACCTGGAACGGCGTAGCGGGGGTGGCCGACCGCGCGACCCGGAAACCCGTGGACCCCCTCACCCACTTCCGCATCGCGAGCCTGTCCAAGCCCTTCGTGGCCGCGACGCTGCTGGACGTCGCCGACGAGCAGGATGTCGCGCTCGACTCCACCCTCGGCGAGCTGCTGCCGGGCGCGATCCGCGGCGGCGGCGAGATCACCCTGCGCATGCTGCTCAGCCACACCAGCGGGTTGTACAGCTACAACCGCGACATGCCCGGCGTCCGCAGCGACCCCGACCGCACCTGGCGGCCCGAGGAGCTGGTGGCGGTCGCCGAGAAGAACGGGCCGGTGTTCGAGCCGGGCACCGGCGTCGCCTACTCCAACACCAACTACGTCCTCGCCGCGATGGTCGTCGAGAAGCTCACCGGCCGCCCCTATGAGAAGGCGGTCGCCGAGCGCGTGCTGCGCCCCCTCGGCCTCGACGAGACCTCGATCCCCGACGACAGCCGCGTGCCGCGCCCGTTCCTGCACGCCTACCTCCAGGTGCGGCGGGCGCCCGGCGCCGAGCCCCGCCCCTGGGACGTCAGCGAGTTCAACCCCACCCGCTGGTACGGCACCGCCCAGGTCGTCTCCACGGTCGGCGACGTCAACCGGTTCTGGCAGGCGCTGCTGGGCGGCGACGTGCTCTCCGCGGCCATGCTGGAGAAGATGCTGGAGGTCCAGGCGACCAACGGCGGAGGGTACGGCTACGCGCTGGGCCCCCGCAGGTACACGCTCACCTGCGGGCTCGAGGTGTGGATGCACTCGGGCAACATCCCGGGCTACCGCACCTGGACCGTGCACGGCGGCGGCCGGCACTTCACCCTCTTCCAGGCGCGCTACACGGCCGATCCCGACCCGCCGGCCTGGGCGATGATCGAGACGGCGATGTGCCCGACACCGGGCGACGACCCCGCTCCCACGCCCACCGGCCACCCCACCGAGGACGTCGGCGACACCGGCCGCGGCCAGGACGGGTGAGCCGCGGCCGGCCCGCCGCCGGGGCGCGGGTGCGAGGAATAGCCGCTGGTCGGTTCTTGTTTGAAGGTCTGGCAAACTGGTATATCGACCGCCGCGGTACCGGTTCACGCCGTCAGATCGGCAGCCTGTCGCGGCACGCAGTCCCTGCGCGCCGATGCCGAGTGCGCCCGGCGACCGCCACTAGCGAGGAGATCCACGTGAAAGCCGACATCCACCCCGAGTACGTCGTGACCCAGGTCACCTGCACCTGCGGCAACACCTTCACCACCCGCAGCACCGCCGCGTCGGGCGAGATCCGGGCCGACATCTGCTCCGCCTGCCACCCGTTCTACACCGGCAAGCAGAAGATCATGGACACCGGCGGCCGGGTCGCCCGCTTCGAGAAGCGCTTCGGCAAGCGCTCCAAGTAGCTCCGCAGGCGGCGCCGGGGCGCGCGGCCTCCGATGCCCGGAGGCCCGCGTCCGGCGCCGCTGCTCGTAGGCAGGCCCTTCGAGCCCTGCGTGCGCGTCCCCGGCTCGGCCGCCGCCCCGGGCGCGCACCCGCGACCACGCCCCCGACGGCCACCGACGAAGAGCTGGGATAGACCAACGTGAAGCTGGACGACCTTCTAGGCGAGTACTACGAGCTGGAGCAGCAGCTCGCTGACCCCGCAGTGCACGCCGACCAGTCGCGGGCGCGGACCCTGAGCAAGCGCTACTCCCAGCTCACCCCCGTCATCTCCGCCTACCGCGAGCTCATGCAGGTCGAGTCCGACCTGGAGACGGCCAAGGAGCTGGCCGCCGAGGACTCCGCCTTCGCCGAGGAGGCCCGCCAGCTCGACAAGAGCCGCGAAGAGCTCACCGAGCGCCTGCACTACCTGCTCATCCCGCGCGACCCCGCCGACGAGAAGAACCTCATCATGGAGGTCAAGGCCGGCGAGGGCGGCGAGGAGTCCGCGCTGTTCGCGGGCGACCTGGTGCGGATGTACCTGCGCTACGCCGAGCGGCAGGGCTGGAAGACCGAGGTCATCGACTCCACGCCCTCCGAGCTCGGCGGCTACAAGGACATCACCATCGCCTTCAAGAACAAGGGCACCCCCGAGCCCGGCCAGGGCGTGTGGCCCCAGCTGAAGTTCGAGGGCGGCGTGCACCGCGTCCAGCGGGTGCCCGTCACCGAGTCGCAGGGGCGCATCCACACCTCGGCCGCCGGCGTCCTCGTCGTGCCTGAGGCCGAGGAGGTCGAGGTCGAGATCAACGACAACGACCTGCGCATCGACGTCTTCCGCTCCTCGGGCCCCGGCGGGCAGAGCGTCAACACCACCGACTCCGCCGTGCGCATCACCCACCTGCCCAGCGGCATCGTGGTCTCCTGCCAGAACGAGAAGAGCCAGCTGCAGAACAAGGAGCAGGCGCTGCGCATCCTGCGCTCCCGGCTGCTGGCCGAGGCCCAGGCCAGCGTCGACGCCGAGGCCGCCGCCGAGCGCAAGAGCCAGGTGCGCACCGTCGACCGCTCCGAGCGCGTCCGCACCTACAATTTCCCGGAGAACCGCATCTCCGATCACCGTGTCGGCTACAAGGCCTACAACCTCGACCAGGTCCTCGACGGCGACCTGGGCGGTGTCCTGCAGGCGCTCATCGACGCCGACACCAAGGAAAGGCTGGAGCAGGCCTCGTCATGAACTTCCTGCTCGACGAGGTCGCCCGGGCCACGCTGCGGCTGGCCGAAGCGGGCGTCCCCTCGCCCCGCACCGACGCCGAGGAGCTGGCGGCGTTCGTGCACGGCGTTCGTCGAGGAGAGCTGCACGAGGTCGCCGACTCCGACTTCGACGCCCTCTACTGGGAGTGCGTCGCACGCCGCGCCGCCCGCGAGCCGCTGCAGCACATCACCGGCCGCGCCTACTTCCGCTACCTCGAACTGCAGGTGGGCCCCGGCGTGTTCGTGCCCCGCCCCGAGACCGAGATCATGGTCGGCTGGGCGATCGACACCCTGCGCGCCATGGACGTCGCCGACCCGCTGGTCGCCGACCTGGGCACCGGGTCGGGTGCCATCGCGATCTCCATCGCCCAGGAGGTCCCGCGCTCGCGGGTGCACGCCGTCGAACTCGACGCCGAGGCGCTGAACTGGGCCAAGCGCAACATCGACGCCAGCGGCCACGCCGACCGGATCACCGCACACCAGGCCGACATGCGCTCGGCCCTGGCCGAGTTCGACGGGCGGCTGGACCTGGTCATCTGCAACCCGCCCTATGTCCCCACCGCCGAGGCCGGCCAGATCCCTCCCGAGGTCGTCCAGCACGACCCCGCTCCGGCGCTGTGGGCGGGCGCCGACGGCCTGGACGCGATCCGCGACCTGGAGGCGGTGGGGCGCCGCCTGCTGCGCCCGGGCGGCGCCATGGCGATCGAGCACGGCGACGGTCAGGGCATCGACATTCCCCGCCTGTTCCCCGAGGAGCGCGGCTGGCGCGATGTGCGCAACCGCAAGGACCTCGCCCACCGCGACCGGTTCGTCGTCATGCGCAGGGCCGAGGACTGATGGCGGCCCGGGCGCGCCCGCGGGGCCGCGGCCGGCCGGGCCGATCCGCTGTGACAACGACCAGGGCCGGGCGGCGGGTGTGCCCGGCGCGTTCACGAGAGAAGAGGTGACCTCAGGTGAGCCGCAGCTATGACTGCGCCGACGCGCAGGGGCGAAAGGACGGCATCGCCGACGCGGCGTCGAGCGTCCGCCGCGGCGAGCTGGTGGTGCTGCCCACCGACACGGTCTACGGCATCGGAGCCGACGCGTTCAGCCCGGGAGCCGTGTCGGGGCTGCTGGAGGCCAAGGGGCGCGGCCGCGACATGCCGCCGCCCGTGCTCGTGGGTTCCGTGCGCGCGGCGCACGCGCTCATCGAGGACCTGGGCAACTACGGCCAGGACCTCATCGAGGAGTTCTGGCCGGGCCCGCTGACCATCGTCTGCACCGCGGCCCCGAGCCTGTCCTGGGATCTCGGCGACACCAAGGGGACGGTCGCGGTGCGCATGCCGATGCACCCGGTCGCCTTGGAGCTGCTCAAGGAGGTCGGCCCGATGGCCGTGAGCAGCGCCAACCTCTCGGGGCACCCGGCGGCCACGACGGCGCAGGAGGCCGAGAAGCAGCTCGGCGACAGCGTGGCCGTCTACCTCGACGGGGGCGCGTGCGACGACGACACCCCCTCCACGATCGTCGACCTGACCTACGCGGTGCCGCGCGTGCTGCGCGACGGCGCGATCTCGGTGCAGCGGCTGCGCTCGGTCTGCGGCACGGTGATCGGCGTGCCCAAGCGGCGCTCGGAGACCGGCGAGGACGCGGCCGAGGAGGGCGCTGAGGGGCCCGAGGGCGCCGACGCGGGCGAGCCCGCGGAGACGGCCGAGGGGCCTGTCGGCGAGCCGGCCGACAAGGCCGGCACGGCCGAGGGGAGCGCCGGGCAGGACGAGACGCCGGAGGCGCCGTCCGCGGAGGCCGCGAACCCGGACCCCGAGCGCCGCGACACCGCCTGAGGCCGCGGTCCGCAGCGGCGCCACAGCGAGGAACCCCCGGGATCCACACGAAACGGCCACCACGGGCGGCTGCGGCAATGGGCGTGTCTCGCGTAGCGCGGCCCGCCCGTCAGCCCGCCGCCGCCCCATCGGAGACGCTGCGCGTCACGTGTTTGCTTGCCGCCGAGCGCACGCGATCCTTTCCAGGTGGAGCCGTGCCACCGGTGGCGGGTCTCAAGCGCAAAGGTGCACCGCCGCTCGGCGGCAAGCCGGCTCTGAACAGGTACGTGGCGCGCAGCGCCTCCGTTAGGGGCGGTGGCGGGTGACGGGTGGGATTCGCGCATCCCGGCCCCATTGCCGCAGCCTCTCGGGTTCCGGCTGCGCGTGGTTCTCGGGGGTTCCACAGCGGCGCCACAGCGAGGAACCCCCGGGATCCACACGAAACGGCCACCACAGGCGGCTGCGGCAATGGGCGTGTCTCGCGTAGCGCGGTCGCAGCTTGCCGCCGAGCGCACGCGATCCTTCCCAGGTGGAGCCGCACCACCGGTGGCGGGTCTCAAGCGCAAAGGTGCGCCGTGCGCTCGGCGGCAAGCTGGCGCACAGCGCTTCGCGCATCCCGGCCCCATTGCCGCAGCCTCTCGGGTTCCGGCTGCGCGTGGTTCTCGGGGGTTCCTCAGCGGCGCCACAGCGAGGAACCCCCGGGATCCACACGAAACGGCCACCCCAGCGGCTGCGGCAATGGGCGTGTCTCGCGTAGCGCGGCCCGCCCGTCAGCCCGCCGCCGCCCCATCGGAGACGCTGCGCGTCACGTGTTTTCTTGCCGCCGAGCGCACGCGATCCTTTCCAGGTGGAGCCGTGCCACCGGTGGCGGGCCTCCGGCACACAGGTGCACCGCCGCTCGGCGGCAAGCTGGCGCGCAGCGCTTCGCGCATCACAGCCCCATTGCCGCAGCCTCTCGGGTTCCGGCTGCGCGTGGTTCTCGGGGGTTCCTCAGCGGCGCCACAGCGAGGAACCCCCGGGATCCACACGAAACGGCCACTCCAGCGGCTGCGGCAATGGGCGTGTCTCGCGTAGCGCGGTCGCAGCTTGCCGCCGAGCGCACGCGGTTCTTCCCAGGCGGAGCCGCACCACCGGTGGCGGGTCTCAAGCGCAAAGGTGCGCCGTGCGCTCGGCGGCAAGCCGGCCCGGAACAGGTACGTGGCGCGCAGCGCCTCCGTTAGGGGCGGTGGCGGGTGACGGGTGGGATTCGCGCATCCCGGCCCCATTGCCGCAGCCTCTCGGGTTCCGGCTGCGCGTGGTTCTCGGGGGTTCCTCCTTGGTCCTTCCCCGGCTTTGCCACCGGCGCCCGGGAGTGGCCCGCTGTGTGCCGGACTAACGCGGCCGGGCGCTAAGAAAGCGCAAAAAATGGCCGTCCTGCACTGGGCGGCGGCTACGGAGCGCGTCCACTGCCGGCGGGGCGCTGCCGCGGTGGGCGGCCTCCGTTCTACGTCCGGCGGCGGCGTGCAGCAGCGGCGGCGACTGGGGGCCGAGCCCGCCCGCAGTGACGCCGGCGCCATGCCGCGCCCGCGGACAGGCCGGGCGCGCTCGTGGGCGCGCGGCGGCCGATCGACCTGCTGTGCAGCGGCTGCGCCGCCGTCCGCCGTGCTGTACTCTGCGGTCCCACCGCGTCGCCTGCATCCCTCCGTCGAAAGGCGGACGCCGATGCGGCCGAGCAGCGCGCGGCCCGGCGATCCCGGGCCGCTCCCGGCTCGTGCGGCGGGGCGCCCGGGTACGGCCGCCCTCCGGATCCCTGGGGCGGGCCGCACATTTCTTACTCTGCGTAGTCGAGTCGTATTGCCGCGGCCGGCTCGCGGGTAGTGCTAGTTTCGACTGCACCGCGGTCTGTCGAAGCGGCAACCGTGTCCGACATCGCTCGCACCGCGGTCGCGACCACCCGCCCGCGCTCGCGCCGAGCGGCTGGTGGCAGACCGCCGTCCCGCCGATCGCCGGTTCGCGGCAGCCCATCCGGCGGCCGCCGCAGCAGAGAAGTCGCCAGTCCAGCGCCGAGACGCCGACCGCCCCCGCCGGCTCCCCGCCGTCGGCGCGCAATCCGAGGAAGGCACCAGACACGCTGTGCGTGAGTACGCGCTCACCTTCGTCATCGCCGTGGCGGTCACCTATCTGCTGACCCCCTTCGTGCGGCGTTCGGCGATCGCCTTCGGCGCTGTGCCCCCGGTGCGCGACCGCGACGTGCACACCGAGCCCATCCCGCGCATGGGCGGGATCGCCATCTACGGCGGCTTCGCGGCGGCCCTGCTGATCTCCTACCGGCTGCCGCACCTGCAGGACGTCTTCATCTACAACACCTGGCGCGGCCTGCTGCTGGCCGGCGGCGTCATCCTGGTCATCGGCATCATCGACGACCGGTGGGGTATGGGCCCCATCCCCAAGCTCGCCGGCCAGACGCTGGCGGCCGGGATCATGGTGTGGTCGGGCGTGCAGATGCTGTGGCTGCCGGTGCCGGGCACCCAGCTCTCCCTGGGACCGTGGCTGGGAGCGCTGATCTCGATCCTGCTGATCGTGGTCACGATCAACGCGGTGAACTTCGCCGACGGGCTCGATGGCCTCGCCGCCGGGATCGTGGCCATCTCCTCGTTCGCGTTCTTCGCCTACTACTACGTGGCGGCCGTCGACCAGGGGTTCGAGCGGCAGTCCTACCCCGCCATGATCGCCATCATCCTGGCCGGGGTCTGTATCGGCTTCCTGCTGCACAATTTCAATCCCGCGCGGGTGTTCATGGGCGATACCGGCGCGATGCTGCTCGGGCTGCTGCTGACCTCCATCACCATCACGGTGACCGGCCAGTTCTACCCCGACGGCCGCACCAGCGTGCACGGCGTCGCCCTGTTCCTGCCCGTGGCCCTGCCGCTGCTGGTGATCGCGCTGCCGCTGGCGGACCTCGTACTGGCCGTGGTGCGCCGCACGATGGCCGGCAAGTCGCCCTTCGCCCCCGACAAGAAGCACCTGCACCACCGGCTGCTGGAGCTGGGCCACTCCCACGCCCGGGCGGTGCTGCTGATGTACCTGTGGGCCGCGATCATCGCGTTCGCCTCGGTGTCGCTGTCGATCTTCGATACCCCGCTGGTGGTCCTGACGGTGACCCTGCTGGTGGCGGCCTGCGCAGTGGGCCTCATCACGCTGCCGCGGCTGCGCCGCCGTGCGCGGGCCCGCGCACGCGCCTCCGGCGGGCGGAAGTCCGCCGCCGCGGGTGCGCCGCCCCCGTCGTAGCCGGAGCGGGTCGCAGGGGCGCGGCGCCGTCTGGACTGACGAGCGAGGGAGCGAGGAGGGAAGACGGCGCGTCTAAGCGCCCCGAAGGCCCGCGGAAAAACACGCACCCCACCGAGAACCCGCCTGAACCCGGAGGTCGAATCCAGCCGAACGGAACATGACCCGCGGCCGAACGGCCGTGGTGACAAACGCGACAACCTGCGCGGTCAGTCGGTGAACACGACTTCGCGGGAGGTGCGGGGGTGGCCGCAAGGGCCACCCGTGCTCGGATGCCCGAATCCTTGTGATAGCTTTCACGAGCAAGCACCCCCCACGTTCACTACCGGAGCCGAACCAATGCAGGGACACGACGCCCGGATCCTCCGCGGCGCCGCGATTCCAACCGCCGTCGCGGGTGTGGCGGCCATGGCCGTCGCGGGAGCCGCGGCGGGACTGCAAGCGCTCCTGGGCGCCGCGCTGGGGGCCATCCTGGCCCTGGTCTTCTTCGGACTGAGCTTCCTCGTGGTCACGTGGGCGGGCAACAGGAGGCCCAAGCTCATGTTCCCCGCGGCCATGGGCACCTACGCCGGAAAGATCGTGCTGCTCGGCGTGCTGCTCGTGGCCTACGGCGACACCGCCGTGCTCAGCAGTACCGCGTTCGCGATCACCGCCTCGGCATGCACCGCGGTGTGGATGGGCGCCCACCTGTGGGCCCTGAACACGGCGAAGATCGTCTATGTCGAGCCGGCGGAGGAGGGGACGTGAGCGCCGCCGGCGTAGCGATACGCGGATCGTCCCCCGTCTCCCGTGCGTACCGGGGCGGAGCCCACCGGGACGCAGGCGGCCGCCCCGCGTCGATCATGGGCTTTTCGCACGGTATGTTCGTCTCGGTTGGCATCGGCCGGGCCGCCGATTGGGCCGCCGTTCTGCGGGCGCTGTCCTTATCAAGCGGTGATGCGCCCGGATCAGCGCAAGCGGAGTAGGCGCCGGCCGCCCGCGAGCTGCCATCCTGACCAACCACTCCGGTGCTCCGCCGCGCAGGGACGGCGCGACACCGCCAACCACGAACGAGGTTTGAGTTGTCACGACGAAAGGATTCGCCGTGAGTGCTGAAGCGCGCCTCCTCGCCGCCGGGGAGGAGAGCTGCCATCTCTTCGGAGAGAACAACTGCGGGTTCGGTGAGGTCGTCCCCGGCGCGGAGATCTTCTTCCCGGAGCCGTGGTTCAGCTTCGGCATCCCCGGCACTTCCGGCTTCACCAAGTACACGGTGCTGCTGATCATCTGCGTCCTGCTGGTGCTGGCCTTCAGCTACTTCGTCCTGCGCCGGGCCAGCGTGGTCCCCGGGCGCGTGCAGGCCGCGGGCGAGCTGGTCATCGAGTTCATCCGCAGCAACGTGGTGCGCCAGCAGATCGGCAAGCGCGGCGACAAGTACATGCCGCTGATGATGACGCTGTTCCTGTTCATCTTCGCGATGAACATCATGGCGATCATCCCCGGACTGCAGCTGCCGGTCACGAGCCATCTGGCCTACCCCATCGTGCTGGCGGTCTACATCTACGTCGTGTGGAACTACATCGGTTTCCGCGAGCACGGCTTCCGCGGCCACGTCATCGCCAAGCTCGCGCCCCCTACGGTCCCCAAGTGGGTCCTGCCGATCTTCGCGCCGATCGAGTTCTTCTCGACCTTCCTGATCCGGCCGTTCACCCACGCGGTCCGGCTCTTCGCCACCATGCTGGCGGGCCACCTGCTGCTCGCGGTGTTCGCGGCGGCCGGGTGGTACATGCTCAACCTCAACGCGGGCGGGGTCCTCACCGTCGTGTCGGTGGCCTACTCCGCGCTCGCGCTCGTGGCCTTCCTCGTCTTCACCGCCCTGGAGCTGTTCATCATGGCGCTTCAGGCGTACGTGTTCGTGACGCTCGCCTCCAACTACATCGGCGAATCCATCGAGGGCGGGCACTGATCGCGCCTCCTCTCGACCACCCCAGCCCGGTAACCAACGTCAGTTCGACGGCGCGAATGCCCGTCGGCGGGTTCTAAGTAAAGGAAAGCAGTAATGGACATCACCGGTAACCTCAACGTCATCGGCTACGGTCTCGCCGCCATCGGCCCCGGCATCGGTGTGGGTCTGGTCTTCGGTCTGGGCGTGCAGGCCATCGCCCGCCAGCCCGAGGCCCGCGGCATCCTGCAGGGCCAGATGATCATCGGTTTCGCCCTGTCCGAGGCGCTGGCCCTCATCGGCCTGGTGCTCGCCTTCGCGCTGCAGTAACCGGCGGTTGTCAATGGAAACAGCGAAGGGAAGCCAGCCATGATGTTCTTGGCCGCCGAGGAACCGAACGTCCTCCGCGTCCATTGGGACGAGGTGGTCTTCGGGGCCATCGCCTTCTTCCTGCTCCTCGCCGTCATCCGCCGGATGTGGCCGCGCTTCACCGCCATGCTCGACGAGCGCACCAACCAGATCGAGGGCGGCATCGAGCGGGCGCAGAAGGCCGAGGCCGAGGCGGAGGAGATCCGCCAGCAGTACCGCGAGAAGCTCGACGAGGCGCACCGCGAGTACGCCCGCGAACTGGAGAAGGCCAAGGAGCAGCGGGCCGCCATCATCGCCGAGGCGCGCGAGGAGGCCCAGGCCGAGGCGCAGCGGGTCCTCGACGCCGCGCACGCCCAGATCGAGGCCGACCGCCAGCACGCCTTCGCTCAGCTGCGCGGTGAGATCGGGGCCCTGTCCACCGATCTCGCCGAGCGGATCGTCGGCGAGACGCTCGGCGACAGCGCCGCCCAGAACCGCGTCATCGACCGGTTCCTGGAGGAGCTGGAGCAGAGCGAGAGCGCTTCCCAGGCCGAGGTGCGCTGATGCGGGGCATCAGCCGCGCCTCTCTGGAGGCGGTCACCGAACGGCTCGGCACCGTGCTGGAGTCGGCCGACACCGCCGCGCTGGGCCGCGAGCTCTTCGAGGTCGTGGCCCTGCTGGAGCGCGAGCACACGCTCCGGCGGTGGCTGGCCGACCCGGCCAACCCGGCCGAGGCCAAGTCCGGGCTGATCGGCGAGCTGCTGGAGTCCCAGGCGTCGCCCTCGACCGTCATGGTGGTCGGCGACGTCGTCCAGGCCCGCTGGTCGCGGCAGCGCGACCTCATCGACGCCGTCGAGCGGGCGGCCGTCTTCGCGACGATCGCCCGGGCCGAGACCGAGCAGCGGCTCGGCGAGCTGGAGGACGAGCTCTTCCGGTTCGGCCGGGTGCTCGCCGGCGAGGGCGAGCTGCGGGCGGCGCTGACCGACGAGGCGGTGTCCGCCGAGAGCAAGAGCGGCATCGTCCAGGCGCTGCTCGGCGACAAGGCCGACCCGGCGACGACCACGCTGGTCACGCAGCTCGTAACACACCCGCGGGGCCGTACCCTGGAAGACGGCCTGGAGTACTACGGGCAGCTCGTGGCCGAGCGCGCCCAGCGCTACGTGGCGCTGGTCCGCACGGTCGTCGCGCTGAGCGAGGACCAGCAGGAGCGGCTGCGCTCGGCGCTGGCCCGGATCTACGGGCGGCCGATCCACCTGAACATCGACGTCGACCCCTCGATCATGGGCGGCCTGTCCATCCGGGTGGGCGACGAGGTCATCGACGGCACGATCGCCGGGCGGCTCAGCGAGGTCCGGCGTCGCCTGGCCTGAGGCGACGATCCACCCCCAAGCAGAATGCACCGGCGCCGGGGAACGCGGCGCCATACGAGAGCAAGGACTTACGTGAGATGGCGGAGCTGACGATCCGGCCGGATGAGATCCGGAACGCGCTGCAGCGCTTCGTCCAGTCGTACGAGCCCGACGCCGCCGCGCGCGAGGAGATCGGCACCGTCACCTACTCCGGTGACGGGATCGCGCGCGTGGGCGGCCTTCCCTCGGCGATGGCGAACGAGCTGCTGCAATTCGAAGACGGCACGCTGGGCCTGGCCCAGAACCTGGAGATCGGCGAGATCGGCGCGATCGTCCTCGGCGAGTTCTCCCAGATCGAGGAAGGCCAGTCGGTGCGGCGCACCGGCCAGGTGCTCTCGGTGCCGGTGGGCGACAACTACCTGGGCCGGGTCGTCGACCCCCTGGGCAACCCCATCGACGGCCAGGGCGAGATCGAGACCACCGAGCGCCGCGACCTGGAGCTGCAGGCCCCCTCGGTCATGCAGCGCCAGCCGGTCGGCGAGCCGATGCAGACCGGCATCAAGGCCATCGACTCGATGACCCCCATCGGCCGCGGCCAGCGCCAGCTGATCATCGGTGACCGCCAGACGGGCAAGACCGCCATCGGCATCGACACGATCATCAACCAGAAGAGCAACTGGGAGTCCGGCGACCCCGCGAAGCAGGTCCGCTGCATCTACGTCGCCGTCGGCCAGAAGGGCTCCACCATCGCCGGCGTGCGGGGCGCGCTGGAGGAGGCCGGCGCGATGGAGTACACCACCATCGTCGCGGCCCCCGCCTCCGACCCCGCCGGGTTCAAGTACCTCGCGCCCTACACCGGTTCGGCCATCGGCCAGCACTGGATGTACGACGGCAAGCACGTGCTGATCGTCTTCGACGACCTCACCAAGCAGGCCGAGGCCTACCGAGCGGTCTCGCTGCTGCTGCGCCGCCCGCCGGGCCGCGAGGCCTACCCCGGCGACGTCTTCTACCTGCACTCCCGCCTGCTGGAGCGCTGCGCCAAGCTCTCCGACGACATGGGCGCGGGGTCGATGACCGGCCTGCCGATCATCGAGACCAAGGCCAGCGACGTCTCGGCCTACATCCCGACCAACGTCATCTCCATCACCGACGGCCAGGTGTTCCTGGAGACCGACCTGTTCAACCAGGGCCAGCGCCCGGCCATCAACGTCGGCGTCTCGGTCTCCCGTGTCGGCGGTTCGGCCCAGACCAAGGCGATGAAGAACGTCACCGGTTCGCTGCGGCTGGGCCTGGCCCAGTACCGCGAGCTGGAGGCATTCGCCGCCTTCGGTTCGGACCTGGACGCGGTCTCCAAGGCCCAGCTGGAGCGCGGCCAGCGCCTCATGGAGCTGCTCAAGCAGGGCCAGTACGCGCCCTTCCCGATGGAGAAGGAGGTCGTCTCCATTTGGGCCGGCACCACCGGCCAGATCGACGACGTCCCCGTCGAGGACGTGCGCCGCTTCGAGGGCGACTTCCTGGACTACCTCTCCCGCGAGCACTCCAAGATCCTCGACAACATCCGCGAGAGCGGGAAGTTCGAGGACGAGACGGAGGCCGCCCTCAAGGAGGCCGTCGCGGAGTTCAAGCGGACCTTCCAGACCTCGGCCGGCACCGTGCTGGGCACCGAGGAGGAAGCCGAGGCCCTGGATGAGAGCCAGGTCGGCCAGGACACCATCAAGGTCGCAAAGAGCACCGGGAAGTAGCCCATGGGAGCACAGCTTCGCGTCTACCGCCGGAGGATCCGCTCGACCAAGTCGATGGCGAAGATCACCCGCGCGATGGAGCTCATCGCCACCACCCGCATCACCAAGGCGCAGCGGGTGATGCAGGCGGCCGAGCCCTACGCGCGGGAGATCACCCGGTCGGTCTCCGCCCTGGCCCAGCAGGTCAAGGACCACCCGCTGCTGACCGAGTCGGAGAACCCCACCCGGGCCGCCGTCCTGGTCATCACCAGCGACAAGGGGCTCGCCGGCGCATTCACGGCCAACGCGATCAAGGAGTCCGAGCGCCTGAACGCCCTGCTGGGCAACCAGGGCAAGGAGGTCCTCCAGTACGTCGTGGGCCGCAAGGGCATCGCCTACAACCAGTTCCGGCAGCGCCCGATGGAGCGGACCTGGGAGGGGATCACCGAGCGTCCGACCTACCTGGACGCCAAGGAGATCGCCACCGATCTGATGGACCGCTTCACCAAGGACAGCCGGACCGAGGACGGAGTGGATGAGATCCACATCGTCTCCACCCACTTCGTCTCCATGCTGACGCAGAACGCGGGCTCGCACCGTGCGCTGCCGCTGGAGGTCGAGGAGGTCGAGCCGAAGGTCCTCGAGGCCGAGCAGGGCGGCCCCATGCCGCTCTACGACTTCGAGCCCTCCGCCAAGGAGGCGCTGGACCAGTTGCTGCCCCAGTACGTGGCCAACCGGATCTATTTCGCGCTCCTGGAGTCGGCCGCCTCGCAGCAGGCTTCGCGCCGCAACGCGATGAAGGCGGCCACCGACAACGCCGAGGAGCTTGTCCAGAACCTGACCCGCCAGGCCAACCAAGCCCGCCAGGCGGAGATCACCAACGAGATCAGCGAGATCGTCGGCGGCGCCGACGCGCTCGCTGGTGCCAGCGCGGGAAGTGAGTAAGAAAGTGACTGCGACTGCTGAAGGGACGGCCGCGCCTGGCACGGCCACCGGGCGCATCGCCCGGGTCACCGGCCCGGTCGTCGACGTGGAGTTCCCGGTCGGCGCCCTGCCCCCTCTGTACAACGCCCTCAAGACCGATGTCACCCTCGGCGGCGAGACCAGGACGCTGACCCTGGAGGTCGCCCAGCACCTGGGCGACAACCTGGTGCGCACCATCAGCCTCAACCCCCAGGACGGCCTGGTCCGGGGCGGCGAGGTCCGCGACACCGGCGAGCCCATCAGCGTGCCCGTGGGCGACGGAGTCAAGGGCCACGTGTTCAACGCCCTGGGCGAGTCCCTGGACGTGCCCAGCTCCGAGCTGCAGGTCAACGAGCGCTGGCCGATCCACCGCAACGCCCCGGCCTTCGACCAGCTCGAGTCGAAGACCGAGATGATGGTGACCGGCATCAAGGTCATCGACCTGCTCACGCCCTACGTGCGCGGCGGGAAGATCGGCCTGTTCGGCGGCGCCGGTGTGGGCAAGACGGTGCTCATCCAGGAGATGATCACCCGTATCGCCCGCAACTTCGGCGGTGTGTCGGTGTTCGCCGGCGTCGGCGAGCGCACCCGTGAGGGCACCGACCTGTTCCTGGAGATGGACGAGATGGGGGTCCTGCCGGACACCGCGCTCGTCTTCGGCCAGATGGACGAGCCCCCCGGCACCCGTCTGCGGGTGGCGCTGTCCGGGCTGACCATGGCGGAGTACTTCCGCGATGTGCAGAACCAGGACGTGCTGCTGTTCATCGACAACATCTTCCGGTTCACCCAGGCCGGCCAGGAGGTCTCCACGCTGCTGGGCCGCATGCCCTCGGCGGTGGGCTACCAGCCCAACCTGGCCGACGAGATGGGTGTGCTGCAGGAGCGGATCACCTCGACCCGCGGCAACTCGATCACCTCGATGCAGGCGATCTACGTGCCCGCCGACGACTACACCGACCCGGCGCCGGCGACCACGTTCGCCCACCTGGACGCCACCACCGAGCTCTCGCGGCCGATCTCGCAGAAGGGCATCTACCCGGCGGTGGACCCGCTCGCCTCGACCTCGCGCATCCTCGACCCGCAGTACGTGGGCCAGGAGCACTACGACGTCGCGCAGCGGGTCATCGGGATCCTGCAGCGCAACAACGACCTGCAGGACCAGATCGCGATTCTGGGCATCGACGAGCTGTCCGAGGAGGACAAGATCATCGTCGAGCGGGCGCGCCGCCTGGAGCGGTTCCTGTCGCAGAACATGTTCGTCGCCGAGAAGTTCACCGGCAACCCGGGCGTGTTCGTCCCGCTGGAGGAGACCATCGCCTCGTTCAAGGCGGTCTGCGACGGCGAGTACGACCACCTGCCCGAGCAGGCGTTCCTCGACGTCGGCAACATCGAGATGGCCGTCGAGAAGGCCAAGACGCTGCAGGGCTAGACGTTCAGCGGGGCGCGGGCGGCTTTCGGCCGGCCGCGCCCCGTGAGACCGCCCACTAGCAGAGGAGTTTGTGGCAGTGTCGAAGAAGCTTTTCGTCGAGATCGTCTCGCCGGAGCGGGAACTGTGGGCCGGCGAGGGCGACATGGTCATCGCCAAGACGGTCGAGGGCGAGATCGGTGTGCAGCCGGGCCACACGCCGGTGCTGGCCCTGCTGGCGCCGGGCGCCGTCGTCCGGGTGCTGGGCGGTCGCGAGACCGGCGAGGTCCGCGCAGCGGTGCACGGCGGATTCATGGTCGTGACGCTGGGGGACCGGGTGTCCATCCTGGCCGAGATCGCCGAACTCGCCGAGGACGTCGACGTCGAGCGGGCCAAGGCGGCGCTGCGCGACGCCGAGTCCGAAGGCGGGGCGGCCGAGGACGAGGACGCCCAGGCGCGCGCCGCGCGGGCGCGCAGCCGCCTGCAGGCCGCCGGAGTCAGCGTATGAGCGGCGCCGGCAGGCGCTGAGCAGGGGGAGATGCGCCGGTGGAGGAGCTCGTATTCGGCCAGTCGTGGCTGAGAGCGGCCGAATGGCTGTTCATCGCGCTCCTCATCGCCGCCCTGGCCGCCCTGCTCGCCGTCACCGGTCGGCGCTACGCCCTGGAACGCGGAGGCGGCGCCGTCGAGTGCTACCTGCGGGCGGGGTCGGACTCCCAGCGGCTTCCCTGGCGCATGGGACTCGCCCGGTACGGAAGCGAGGAACTGCGCTGGTACCGCCTTTTCTCACTGTGGCCGCGGCCGGCAGCCGAGCTGTCGCGCCGCGGCCTCGTCGTTCTCAGCCGCCGCGAACCCACGCCCGGGGACCTGCGGGAGCTGACCCTGGATCTGGTCGTGATCGAGGTGGGCTGGACGGCCCCCGACGGCACCGATCCCAAAGAGCCGGTCTACGAACTGGCCATGAGCGACGGCGCGCTGACCGGTTTCCTGTCCTGGCTGGAGTCGATGCCGCCCGGAAGCCACTGGCGGTCCTGAGCGCCGGCGCGCCGCTTCGCCCCCCGCGCCCGGGCCCGCCACGCAGACAGGCGCCTTTCCGTCAGCCTAGGCTGGATCCATGATCGTGGCATTCTCAGTGAGTCCGATGGGATCCGGCGACGACTCGGTCGCCCCGGCGGTGGCCCGCGCGGTGCGGGTGGTGCGCGAGAGCGGACTGCCCAACCGCACCGACGCGATGTTCACCAGCGTCGAGGGGGAGTGGGACGAGGTGATGGACGTCGTCAAGCGCGCCGTCGCCGCCGCGGGCGAGGGCGCCCCGCGGGTCAGCCTCACGCTCAAGGCCGACATCCGCGAGGGAGTCACCGACGGCCTCGACAGCAAGGTCGCGGCCGTGGAGCGCGAACTCGGCAACGCCTGAGCCGCTCCTGCCGGCGCCGGCGGCGCGCCCGCCGCGGGGCGCCGCCGGCGCCGGGCAGGGGCGCACGCGCCCGCTCCCGGCGCCCTGCGCGGGCGGGTGCCTCAGCGCTCGCCGCCCGGCTTCCACAGCACCTCCGAGCCGTCCGCGCCCAGCACCCGGCACAGGATGAACAGCAGGTCCGAGAGCCGGTTCAGGTAGCGCGCCGTCAGCGGGTTCACTCCCTCGCCGTGCGCCTCCAGCGCCGCCCACGCGCTGCGTTCGGCGCGGCGCACGACGACGCGCGCCTGGTGCATCAGCGCGACCGCCGGCGAGCCGCCGGGCAGCACGAAGCTGCGCAGCGTGGGCAGGTCGGCGTTGTAGCGGTCGCACTCGGCTTCGAGGCGCTCGATGTAGGAGGGCTCAACCCGCAGCGGCGGGTGCTCGGGCTCCTCGCCGGGCGGTGCGACGGGGCAGGACAGGTCGGCGCCGACGTCGAACAGCTCGTTCTGGACGCGCGCGAGGAGGCCCCGCAGGTCGTCGGGGACGTCGCCGAGGGCCAGCGCGGTCCCGACGGCGGCGTTGGCCTCCTCGACGTCGGCGTAGGCGACCAGGCGCGCATCGGTCTTGGCGGTGCGGCTCATGTCGCCGAGGGCGGTGGTGCCGTCGTCGCCCACACGCGTGTAGATCTTGGACAGTACTACCGGCGTATCCCGTTTGGTCATGGGGCCACTCTAGATACCGGCGCCCCTCGCGGGATCGTCGGCGTTCGGGGTGTGGGCGCGGCGTGATCCTGATACTTTTTGCAGTGAAGCAAGCACCCAGGGTCATTCCCGGGTGACGGGGCGCTCCGGGTCGGGTGCGATGGCGGGGGCCATCCGACGGCCGGCGCGGGCGCCGCGTCCGCGCGGCAGGGCGCGGGACCGGGTCGGGGGGCCGGGCCTCCCGCGGAGCCCGCAGTGCGGATTCGGCGGCCGATCAGCGGCACACCAGCCGCAGGAACGCCCGTGGGCGAGGAGGCGTCTCCTCGCCCACGGGCGCCCAATGGGTGCGGTAGGACGGTTACCGCAGCCAGAGGTCTCCCACCCGGTCGGGGCGGAACTCCTGGGCCTGGAAGGTCCGAGGTGCCACGCCGTTGACCGGAAGGGTGCTTTCGGAGTAGGTCTCGACCGCGTAGGCGACGCCGTCGGACAGCTCGTCGAGCGCCTTCCAGCTGATGTTGTCGATGTCGTCCTGGGCGGTGTGGTAGTTGGGGTCGAAGTCGATGCCGGCGGTGCCGCCGTAGTACTCGACCTGCTGCTCGGTCTTGGTGCCGTCGCCGCCGCTGAACAGGCCGCCGGAGGCGATCCCGGCCTCCATGAAGGCGCTGTAGTCGGAGCGGCCGCTGAAGGCGGTGGGCTCGGTGATCAGCCCGCGCTGCTCGTAGTAGTCCTCGAACATCTTCTGGATGGCGCCCGAGCCCGAGGGCGGCGGCAGGGAGCCCTCCAGCTCGCCGCGGCCGTCGTAGATGAAGCGGCCGTAGTTGGGCGAGCCGAGCATGTCGAAGTTGAGGTAGAGGGCGATGCGCTCCAGTTCGCGCTCCTTGAGGCCCTCGACGTACTTCGTGGACCCGATCAGGCCCTGCTCCTCGGTGCCCCAGAAGGCGAACCGCACGCGGTTGTTCGGGTCGTCGAGCTTGGCCAGCTGCTGGGCGGTCTCCAGGATCGCGGCCGTGCCGCTGGCGTTGTCGTTGATGCCGGGGCCCTCGGGGACGCTGTCGAGGTGGGCGCCGACCATGACGACGTTGTTGCGCGCGCCGCCGCGGGTCTCGGCGATGATGTTGTAGGAGGTGCGCTCGGCCACCGAGGCGTCGACCTTCAGCCGCAGCTCCAGGGCGTCGCCGGCGGCCACCAGCGCGTCGCCGGTCGCGGTCGTGGCGCCCACCACGGGTATGGCGGACTCCTCGCTGACCGTGCCGTTGAGCGGGCCCTCGACGTTGTTGACGATGACGGCTCCGACGGCACCGGCGTCGGCGGCGTTGGCCGCCTTGGCCTGGAAGGTGCAGCTGCCGCGCTTGATGACGGCGATCGCGCCCTGCGGGAAGCCGGCGAAGTCCTCGGCGGTGCAGCCGCTGTCGGCGCTGTCGTAGTCGACGGGCACACCCGGGCCGGTGGCGTCGCCGGCGCCGGAGTAGGACATGGTGATGAAGTCCTCGCCGGGGGCCAACTCCCGCCGCTCGGGCGCGAGCTGGGTGAGCACGGCCTCCGAGTGCTCCTGCCACAGCTCGTAGTCGTAGGTGTCGCGCTTGGGCCGGTAGCCGGCGCGCTTGAGCTGGTCGACGACGTAGTCGGCGGCGACGTCGTAGCCGGGGGTGTTGGTGGCCCGGTTGCCGCCGTTGTACTCGGCGATCGTGCTCAGGTTTTCGACGTGCTCCCGGATGCCCTCGGTGGTGACCAGGGTCGGCAGCACCGCGTCGTCGGCGGCGGCGGTCCCGGGGGCGAGCCCCAGGCCCAGTACCAGCGTGGCCGATGCGCCCGCACAGGCGAAGCGCTTGACGGTCGGCGGAAGGTGCCGCCGGGTTCTGGGGGATCGTCCGGGTTGGCTTGTGGGCACTGGCGTCCTCCTGCTGCGGACGCCCGTCTACTCGGGGTGATGAGACGGGCGCGAATCGTGCGAGGTATCGGGCAGCCTGTCACCGCTGTGTGCCGCAGAGCAAGGCGGTACGCCCGTCGTTGCCACATTCAGCCACAGATCTTCCGCTGTGACGGTGGTGTGTGGTGTTATGGACGGTTTTCCCGGATGTTCCCGATGTGGGGGTCGTGCTGTTTCGCCGGGAGTGGAGCTAGAACAGGCGCGGGGTGTCGGGCTCGATGCCGCGCAGCGCGTCGTAGTCCAGCGTCACGCAGCCGATGCCGCGGTCGGCGGCCAGGACGCGGGCCTGCGGCTTGATCTCCTGGGCGGCGAAGACGCCCCTGACCGGGCTGAGCGAGGGATCGCGGTTGAGCAGTTCCAGGTAGCGGGTGAGCTGCTCGACGCCGTCGATGTCGCCGCGCCGCTTGAGCTCGACGGCGACGGTGCCGCCGTCGCCGTCGCGGCAGAGGATGTCGACGGGGCCGATCGCGGTGGGGTACTCGCGGCGGATCAGGGTGTAGCCGTCGCCGAGCGTGGTGATGTGCTCGGCCAGCAGCTCCTGCAGGTGGGCCTCGACCCCGTCCTTCTGCAGCCCGGGGTCCGCGCCCAGGGTGTGGGTGCTGTCGTGCTGGATCTCCTCGATGCGCAGCACCAGCTTCTCACCGGACTTGCCGTGGGTGACCGTCCACAGCTCGGTGCCGTCCTCGTCGGTCGACTCCTTGACCGAGCACGGGGGGTTCATCCAGTTCAGCGGCTTGAACGCGCGGTCGTCGGCGTGCACCGAGACCGATCCGTCGGCCTTGAACAGCAGCAGCCGGGGAGCCATGGGCAGGTGGGCGGTGAGGCGTCCGACGTAGTCGACGCTGCAGCGGGCGATCACGAGTCTCACGCTGCACGATCCTAGCTGCGGCGCGGGGGCGGTGCGGGCGGGCGGCGCAGTCGGTACGGGCTCTCGGACGGGGGCTGCGGCGGCGGTTTCCCCGAATCGGTGGCGCAGAACGGTAATGATAACTATTTTCATATAGCGCCGGGGGCAGCCAGGTGTGGCCCCTCGGTCCCGTGACTCTCCGCGGCCCGGAGAGCTAACGTCGCAGACCGGTGCGCGAGATGCCCGGCTCCGGCCGCACGGCCGGCCGGGACCCGCCGCCGCGCCTTGCGCGCCGGTCGCCCGCCAACCAGAGAGGGACGCCCATGTCGCTGACGGTTTCGCCGGAACTCCTGCACAAGGCCGAGCAGGGCCCTGTCGACAACGCCGACTTCATCGCCTGCATCCGCGAGTCACTGCCCTACGCCTGGAGTGTGGTCAGCGGCCTGGCCGAGCGGGCCGCGGCCGGCGGCGCCGAGTATGAGGCCAACGAGGTGCCCCCGCCCGGCGAGGCCGAGCGCGGGCAGTTGCTGCGCCTGCTCGCCAGCGACGCCATGCGCGCCGCCGTGGAGCGCCACTTCGGGATGCGGCTGGCCTTCCAGAACTGCCACCGGGTCGCGCTCTTCCGGCCCGGGGCCGACTCCGCCTACGCGGAGTTCACCTCGCCGCGCGCCCAGCTGCTCAACCAGTCGCCCGAACTCGTCGACTGCTGATCCGCGCCGCCGCGGCAGCGCGGTCGGCGGGCCCGGCCCCGCGGGGCCGGGCCCGCCGACCGCCCGCCCGAGGAGCCGTGCGGAGTCCCTTCCCAGTACGGCCGGGGCGAGCGCGTAAGGTGGGCGCATGCAGGAATTTGACAAGGTCGGAGTTGTCGGACTGGGCACCATGGGCGCCGGCATCGCCGAGGTTTTCGCCCGTGCCGGATTCCAGGTTTGGGGGGTGGAGGTCGACGGCGACGCGCTGGAGCGCGGCCGCGGCCACGTGCGCAGGTCGCTGTCCAAAGCCGTGGAGAAGGGCAAGCTCAGCGCGGACGAGCAGAGCGGCATCCTCGGCCGCATCTCCTTCACCACCGATCGCGAGGAGCTGCGCGACGCCGACTTCGTCGTCGAGGCGGTCCCCGAGCGGATGGATCTCAAGCGCGAGGTGTTCGCCGACCTCGACCGCATCTGCCCGCCGGGCACGATCCTGGCGACCAACACCTCCTCGCTGTCGGTCACCGAGATCGCCGCGCTCACCGAGCGGCCGGACAAGGTCGTCGGCCTGCACTTCTTCAACCCGGCCCCGGTGATGAAGCTGACCGAGGTCGTCGGCACCATCAGCTCCGCGCCGGCGACCGTCGCCATCGCCGCCGAGGTCGCCAAGCGCATCGGCAAGACCCCCGTCGCGGTCACCGACCGGGCCGGGTTCGTCGCCAACGCGCTGCTGGTCCCCTTCATCAACGACGCGATCTCCGTCTACGAGCGGCGCATCGCCTCACGCGAGGAGATCGACAACGCCGTCACCAAGGACGCCGACCTGCCGATGGGGCCCCTCACGCTGGCCGACCTCGTGGGCGTGGACGTGTGCCTGGCCGTCATGGACGTGCTGTGGGAGGAGTTCCGCACCCCCCGCTACGCGGCCGCCCCGCTGCTGCGCCGCATGGTCTCCGCCGGGCGCCTGGGCCGCAAGAGCGGGCGCGGGTTCTACGACCACACCGGCGCCCAGGACCCGGCCGAGGAGCTGCCCACCGGCCCGCTCGCCCAGGCCGTGCGCGCCGGCAGCTTCGGATTCGACCTGGCGGCGATGCTGCTCGTGCCGCACGTCAACGACGCGCTGCGGATGGTCGGCGACGGCTACGCCTCCGCTCAGGACATCGACACCGCCATGCGCTTCGGCTGCGGCTACCCCAAGGGGCCGATCGAGCTGTTCGAGGAGCGCGGCCTGCCCTGGTTCGGCGCCGTGCTGGAGGCCCCCATCCCGGCCCGGCTCACCACCGCCACGGCCGCCCCGGTGCTGCTGGCCATGGAGGTCAGCGGGCAGCAGAGGCTGCGCTGAGGCGGCCCGGTCCCGCTGCCGGGGCGCCGCACCGGGGTGAGGCGCGGCCGGCGCCTGCCCCTACCCTGGAGGGGTGAGTCCGCGCCGCAACAGCCCTCGCCGCCGCAAAGGGGGACGCCGCCCGCCCGAGGACGAGGACGCCGTCTTCCAGCGCGTCACCGGGGCCGAGCGCCGCGAGAACGGACCCGACGGCGAGTGGGCCGTCCGCCGCATCAGCGGGGCCGCCGCGACCAAGGCCTACCGCTGCCCGGGCTGCATGCAGGAGATCCCCCCGGCCATGCCGCACGTGGTCGCCTGGCGGCCGTTCGGCGACGGCGAGGACCGCCGCCACTGGCACAGCTCCTGCTGGGAGCACCGGACCCGCCGCGGCGCCCGCTTTCCCCGCCGCTGACCCGGCGGCGCCACGCCGGGCCGCACGGGCCGCTGCGCACCCGCCACCGCCACTCTGGAGCTGAAGGACCGATGCAGATCCGCGCCACCACGGTGCTGCCCGCCGAGCGCCGACCCGTCACCCTGCACACCGCCGACGGCCTGGAGCTCGTCGGCGAGCTGGCTCTGCCGCAGGACCGCGCCCCCGCGGCCACCCTCGTATGCCTGCACCCCCTGCCCACCGCCGAGGGCATGATGGACAGCCACGTGCTGCGCAAGGCCGCCTACCGGCTGCCCGCCCTGGCCGGGCTGGCGGTGCTGCGCTTCAACACCCGCGGCACACAGTCCCGGCACGGCAGGAGCCAGGGCGAGTTCGGCGAGGGCGAGACCGAGCGCTACGACGTGGCCGCGGCCATCGAGTACACCGAGTTCGAGGAGCTGCCCCGGCCGTGGCTGCTGGGCTGGTCGTTCGGCACCGAGCTGGCGCTGAAGTGGGGGTGCGACCCCGAGGTGGAGGGCGCCGTCCTGCTGTCGCCGCCGCTGCACCGCGCCACCGACGCCGACCTGGACGTATGGGACCGGTCCGGCAAGCCCCTGGTGGCGCTGGTGCCGGAGTTCGACGACTACCTGCGGCCGGAGGAGGCCCGCAAGCGCTTCGCGCGCGTCGGGCGGGCCGAGGTGATCGGGGTCGAGGGCGCCAAGCACCTGTGGGTGGGGGAACCCTATGTGCGCACCGTGCTGAACACGGTCGTCGAACGGATCGTCCCCCAGGCCGCGCCGCTGCCCGCGGAATGGGACGGCCCCTACGAGCGCGACACCTTCACCGGCTGAATCTCCGCCGGCTCCCGCCCCGCCGGCGCCGGCCCGCCCGGCGCATAAGCAGGCCCCGGCCCCCGGATCGCTCCGGGGCCGGGGCCTTCGGGTGTCAGCGCCGCCGGGCCGCGCGGAGGCGGCCCGGCGGGCGGAGGCTCACTCCTGCCACCAGTCCTCGTCGTCGTCGGCCTTGGCGCTGGAGGCGGCGCCGGCCGGCTGCTTGGCGGACTGCCCGCCCGAGCGCTGCTGGCCCTGCTTGCCGCCGCCGTTCTGCGACTCGATCGCCGCGGGCTGCTCGGAAGCGGCGGCCACCTGGGCGGGGGCGGGCGCAGCGGGAGCCGCGGCCGCGGAGGGGTCCCCGCCGCCGCCGAGGAGCTGGCGGAGCTGATCCAGGTGCGACTGGATGCTGTCGCGCTGGCGGCTCTTCTCCTCGACCTCCTGCTGGGCGATGCCCATGATGCGGTCGGCCTCGGACTTGGCGTCGCTGACCATGTGCTCGGCCTTGGACTTGGCCTCGGCGGTGATCTGGTCGGCGTTCTTCTTGGCGTTGGCCACGAGCTGCTTGGCGTGCTGCTCGGCGTCGCGGCGGGTCTGCTCGGCCTGGGTGCTGGCCTTGGTGGCCCGCTGCTCGGCGCTGGCCGCGCGCTCCTCGGCCTCCGAGACCAGCTTCTGCGTGGCGGCCTGGGCGGCGGCCAGCCGCTCGGCGTCCTGGCGCTCGGCCTCCTCGCGGCGGCCGGCGAGCTGGATCTCGAACTCGGCCTCCTCCTGCGCGCGCTTGGCCTCGCTCTCCTCCAGCGTGCGCTGAGCCTGGGCCCGCATCTCGTCGGCCTGGCGCTTGGCCGTCTGCAGGGTCTCGTCGCGCTCGCGCTTGGCCGAGGCCCGCGCCTGGGCGCACTCGCGCTCGGTGGTGGTGCGCAGCTTGGCGATCTCGCCCTCGAAGGTCGCCCGCTTCTCGGCGATCTCGTGGTCGACGGCCGAACGCTTCTTCTGCACCTCGCGCTCGGTGGTGGAGGTCAGCTCGTCGGCCTCGCGTCGGGCGGTCGTGCGGATCTCCTCGGCCTCGCTCTCGGCGGAGGAGCGCATCTCGTCCGCTTCGCGCTGGGCCGTCGTGCGCAGGTCGTTGGCCTCGTTCTCGGCGGCCGAACGCATCTCGGCGGCCTCGATCTTGGCCTCGGACTTGATGTCGTTGGCCTCGGCGCGGGCGCCCTGGACGAGTTCGGTGGCCTGCTCCTCGGCGAGCCGGAGCAGCTGCTCGATGCGTGCGCCCAGGCCGGAGTAGGTGGGCCGCTCCTGCTCCTGCAGCTGGCGCTTGGCCTCGGCGAGGTCGTGCCGGCTCTGCTCGGCCTCTTCGCGGGCCTGCTGGAGCTCGGTTTTGAGCTGGTCGACGAAGCTCATCACCTGCGACCGGTCGTAACCGCGCAGTACCACGTCGAACTCGGTGGCCTGGTTGCCTTCCTCGAAGAAATTGGTGAGCTGGGCTTCAATATCGGACGACGACATGTGGCGGAATCCTGAACGAGTGACGAGACGGCTACTTACGGGTGTTCGTGTCGAGTCGGGGCGCACGCGGGACCGGCGTCGGCGCAGTGCGGCCGCTCCTCTCGCCACGATCCAGCGGCTTCGCGAGTACTCCCGGCGAGGGTACTCCGGGAACTGCGCACCCGTGGGCGGTTCGCTCCATTGGTGCGGAATGCGGAGCAGAGGAGACTTGCCGCTGAAACGGACGCTGTGCGCAGCGTGCCCGACTCGGCAGACCGTGACGGGCTGAGGACGGGTCGTACCGGATGTCCCGGTAGCTAGCAGACTTTATCAAGCTCAACGCCCCGCAGAGGAGGGTTTGCGGCATTCGGATCGGATTCGGAGGTCCATGCAGGCGCGGGACGTGCGACGACGCCGATGTGACGGTTCCGTCGCGGTCCGCAGTCGCGCGCGACGCGCGCATGAAGACGCCGCGGAGACGGGGGACGGGGGTCGCGGCGCGGCTCCAGCATAACCGGGCGGGCAGCGCCCCGTCTCCCCGGAGGCGGGCGGGATTCCGGCCGGACCTGCGCCTACTCCGAGGCCGCGGCGTCCCCGCGGCGCTCGCCGCCCGCGGCCTGCACCAGCTCGGTCAGCACGCCTCCGCAGTCCTTGGGGTGCAGGAAGGCGATGGAGGAGCCCATCGAGCCCGGCCGCGGGGTCTCGTCGAGCACCCGCACGCCGTGTGCGCCGATCGCGGCGGCCGCACCGGCCACGTCGCCGGTGCCGAAGGCGATGTGGTGCACCCCTTCGCCGTGCCGGGCCAGGAACTTGGCGACCGGGGAGTCCTCGCGCACGGGCTCCAGCAGCTGCAGGTAGGTCGCCTGGCCGTCGTCGGTGCCGTTGACGCGCAGCATGGCCTCGCGGACTCCCTGCTCTTCGTTGACCTCCTCGTGCGCGACCTCCAAGCCGTGCACCCGGCGGTAGAAGTCCGCCGTGGCGTCCAGGTCGAAACAGGCGATGCCGACGTGGTCGATCCGGGTCAGCAAGGTGCCTCCCTCCTCCGGGAACGCGCCGCCGGCGAGCGGAGCCGAGCACTCCGACAACCGCCGAACAAGCGCCGAACAGGGTGTATGTATCGTGTCAGACAAGGTGTGGCACGAACGTAACGGAGGCTCGCCAATGCCCGGATCCGTCATCGTCAGCGGGGCGCGGACCCCCATCGGCCGGCTGCTCGGGTCCCTTTCCGGCTTCTCGGCGGTGGAGCTGGGCGCGGTCGCCATCGAGGCCGCCCTGGAGCGCGCCGGGATCGGCGGCGACCAGGTCGACTACGTCGTCATGGGCCAGGTGCTGCAGGCCGGCCAGGGCCAGATCCCCTCGCGCCAGGCGGCGGTCAGGGCCGGCGTCCCGATGAGCGTGCCGTCGCTGACGATCAACAAGGTGTGCCTGTCCGGGCTCGACGCCGTCGCGCTCGCCGACCAGCTCATCGCCGCGGGCGAGTTCGACGTGGTCGTGGCGGGGGGCATGGAGTCGATGACCAACGCCCCGCACCTGCTGCCCAAGGCGCGCCAGGGCTACAAGTACGGCTCGGTCGAGGTGCTCGACGCCACCGCTCACGACGGGCTGACCGACGCCTTCGACGGCGACTCCATGGGCGCCTCGACCGAGCGGCACAACGCCCGCCTGGGCATCGGCCGCCAGGAGCAGGACGAGTTCGCCGCGCGCTCCCACCAGCGGGCGGCCGCCGCGATCAAGGACGGGCGCTTCGAGGCCGAGATCGTGCCGGTGCGGGTTCCCCAGCGCAAGGGCGAGGACCGGCTGGTCACCGAGGACGAGGGCGTGCGCGCCGACACCACGCCCGAGAGCCTGTCGCGGCTGCGCCCGGCCTTCGACGAGGACGGCACCATCACCGCCGGGTCCTCCTCGCAGATCTCCGACGGCGCCTGCGCGCTGATCGTGATGAGCCGCGCCAAGGCCGAGGAGCTGGGCTGCGAGATCCTCGCCGAGGTCGGCGCGCACGGCAACGTCGCCGGTCCCGACAACGCGCTGCAGTCCCAGCCCTCCAACGCCATCCGCCACGCGCTGGGCAAGGCCGGCGCGGAGGTCGCCGACCTGGACCTGATCGAGATCAACGAGGCCTTCGCCAGCGTGGCCGTGCAGTCGATGCGGGACCTGGGCATGGCCTCGGACGCCGAGGCGGTCAACCCCGACGGCGGCGCGATCGCGCTGGGCCACCCCATCGGCATGTCGGGCGCCAGGCTGGCCCTGCATCTGGTCTACGAGCTCCGCCGCAGGGGCGGCGGCCTGGGAGCGGCGGCCCTGTGCGGCGGGGGCGGCCAGGGCGACGCCCTGCTGTTCAAGGTCCCCGGGGCCTGACCGCCGGCGGCGCCGACGGCCGCGCGCAGGCACCCACCGCGCGGTGCGGGTGCCGGCGGCGGCGGGACGACGGGCGGAGGTGAAAGGCGGGCGGCCGATGCGCAAGCCGCTGGTACTGGCGGTCGCCCAACCGGTGTGCGTTGCGCACGACGTCGCCGCCAACGCGGCCGCGCACGCCGATGCGGTCCGCGCCGCCGGCGCCCGCGTGGTGGTGTTCCCCGAGCTTTCACTGACCGGTTACGAGCTGGACGCGGCCCCGGTGGCCGCCGACGATCCGCGGCTGGCGCCGATCGTGCGGGCCTGCGCTCACACGGGCGCGCTCGCGCTCGTGGGAGCCCCCGTACGCGGCGAGGGCGGCGCCGAGCACATCGCGATGCCGGCCGTCGACGGCGGCGGGGCCGCCCACGCCTACAGCAAGACGTGGCTGGGCGGGGCCGAGCCCGAGCGGTTCGCGCCCGGCTCCGGCCCCGCCGGCTCGACGTCGACGGCCACCGCCTCGGCCTGGCGATCTGCAAGGACTTCGGTGTCGCCGCCCACACCGCCGGCACCGCGGCCCTGGGCATCGACGTGTACGCGGTCGCCGCCGTCGACCACGCAGGCGATGCGGCCGTCCAGTGGGAGCGCGCCACGAGCGCCGCCGCGGCCTACGGCGTGTGGGTCGCGGTGAGCAGCTTCGCCGGGCCGACGGGCGGCGACTACCTGCGGACCCTCGGGCGCTCGGGGGTGTGGCGGCCGGGCGGCGGCCTCGCCGTGCGGGCCGGTGCGCACGCCGGTGCCGTCGTCCGCACGGGTGGCGGCCTGAGCCGTATCCGAAGGCGAGCGTGTCCGCCGCCTGGCCGCTGCCGGCCGCGGGGGCGGGTTCGGCGGGTGGGCCGGCCGCCGTAGATTCGTCGTGTGAACAATCCTGCTGACACCGAAGCCCCGACAGACGGCGACGCCGTGTTCTCCGACCTGCGGTCCGCGCAGATGGCGCTGCTCGGCCGGGCGGCCGGAGGCGAGCGCGAGGTGCTCGACGTCTTCCTCGACTACCTGCGCTGGGTGGTCGCGCAAAAGGTGCGGGGCCTGACCGAGGAGCAGGCGCGCCGTAGCCTGGTCGCCTCCGAGACCACCCTGGCGGGGATCCTGCACCACCTGATGCTGGTCGAGCGCAACTGGTTCCAGCGCATCGTCGGCGGCCGCGGCTCCGCCGAGCTGGAGCTGCCGCCGAGCAACGCCGAGGACACCTGGGACGTCCCCGCCGGGGCGACGCTCGACTCGCTGATCGCGGACTACGAGCGCGAGTGCGCCCGCTCCCGCGAGACCGCGGCGCGCTTCGGCCTCGACGACGTCTTCGAGCACGAGGAGGTGGGCGGGCTGTCGCTGCGCTGGATCCTCGTGCACATGATCGAGGAGACCGCCCGACACGCCGGCCACGCCGACATCCTCCGCGAGCAGACCGACGGAAGGACGGGCGACGGCGACTGATCGCCCGTCCGGCCGCGCACCGCTGGCAGAGCGGCGACCGACCGGCCCCGCCCGGCCCCGCGCCGCAGGCGGGGCCGGGTGGGGCCGCCGCGTGCGCCGGGGCCGGGCGGTTGCGATACTTGGACGTCCAAGCGGATGCGGCGAGCGCGGAGGGAGCCCGATGGACGTCGGCAGCCTGGTCGAGCGGGTGCTGAATGGGGACCGCCGAGCGGTCGCGCGGGCGATCTCGCTGGTGGAGGAGTCCGCACCGCAGCTGCGGGAGATCGTCGCCGGCCTTGCCGCACACACGGGCCGGGCGCGGATCGTCGGGCTGACCGGGGCTCCCGGCGTGGGCAAGTCCACCTCGACCAGCGCGCTGGTCAAGGCGCTGCGGGCGCGCGGGGAGAGCGTGGCGGTGCTCGCCGTCGACCCGTCGTCCCCCTTCACCGGCGGCGCCCTGCTCGGCGACCGGGTCCGCATGCAGGAGCACGCCACCGACCCCGGCGTCTACGTCAGGTCGATGGCCACCCGCGGGCACCTCGGCGGGCTGTCGTGGGCCGCGCCGCACGCCCTGCGCGTCCTCGACGCCGCGGGCTTCTCCGCGGTGCTGGTCGAGACGGTCGGCGTGGGCCAGGCCGAGATCGACATCGCCGCGCACGCCGACACCACCGTCGTGCTGTCGGCGCCCGGCATGGGCGACGGCGTCCAGGCCGGCAAGGCCGGCGTGCTGGAGGTCGCCGACATCCTCGCCGTCAACAAGGCCGACCGCGAGGGCGCCCGCGCCGCGGTGCGCGACCTGCGCCAGATGGTCGCCCAGGTCGACCGGGAGCCCGGCGAGTGGAAGCCGCCGGTGGTGAGCATGGCGGCCGCGGACGGCGAGGGCGTCGCCGACCTGCTGGAGCGCATCGACGAGCACACCGAGCACCTGCGCAGCTCGGGCGCGCTGCGGGAGCGCCGCCGCGCCCGCGCCCGGCGCGAGATCGAGGGGATCGCGGTCGAAGAGCTGGCCCGGCGGCTGGCCGACGTGCACGGACACGCCACCCTCGACAAGCTCGCCGACGAGGTGGCCACCGGAGGCGACCCCTACGCGGCGGCCGAGACCGTGCTGGCCGCCCTCGACGGCTGAGCCCTGTCCCCGAGCACCCCCAGCGCGTCGCAGGGGCCGGCCGGCGCCGCGGCGCCGGCCGGCCCTCGTTGCGGCCGTGCGGCGGTCAGCCGCGGCCGTTGAGCTCGCCGTCGATCGCGCGCACCAGGCTGCCGCCGGCGTCGTCGCCGTCCAGCGACCAGGCCATGACACCGGAGAGCCCGGCCTCGCGCGCCCAGGCGGCCTTCTGCGCGATGGCCGCGGGATCGTCGAAGTTCCAGAACTCGGTGCCGTTGTAGAGCCAGGCGGTGCCCGCGTGTTCGTCGCGGTGGAGCCGGAACCCGTCCTCGCCGGCGTAGTCCTTGAGGACCTTGTAGTCGTTGAACCCGGGCTCCCACGTGCCGTCCGCGGCGCCGCCGGAGGCTTCGGCCCACAGGCCGTCGCCGCGCGGGCCCGGCTCGACGCCGCTCCAGCCCCGGCCGTAGAAGGGGACGCCCATGACCAGCTTCTCCGGTTCGGCCCCGCGCTCCAGGTAGGCCTGGACGACGGTCTCGTAGCTGCGCGGAGTGCCGGCGGGGTCTCCTTCGGGCACCCGCACGTTGGACTGGTGGCCGGTGGTCGGGCTCCACGCGCCGGTGAAGTCGTAGCCCTGGACGTTCATGAAGGTGAACTCGTCGGCGAGTTCGTCGACCTCGTACCCGGCGTCGATGGCGGCCGTGCTCGCCGGGACGAACGCCGTCAGGTCGAATTCGCGGCCCTTCTCCCGCTCCAGCGCGTCGAGTTGGTCGCGGAACTCCCGGACCAGAGCCGTGAAGTTCTCCTTGTCCTCGGGGCGGACCACGTTGCCGGGCTCGCCGGGCGTGGCGGGCCACTCCCAGTCGAGGTCGATGCCGTCGAACACCCCGGCCGCGGCGCCCTTGCCGCCGGCGCCGTCGAGCTTGGGCAGATCGCCGCGCAGGAACATGTCGATGCAGGACTTCACCGCCGCTTCCCGGTTCTCCGGCAGCGCGGCGTCGGAGAAGTGGTCCGACCAGGCCCAACCGCCGATGGCGATGCTCACGCGCAGGCCGGGGAAGCGCTCCTTGAGCTCGCGCAGCTGGTTGAAGCTGCCGCGCAGCCGCTGCTTCGGGGTGTCGGCGACGCCGTCGACGGACTCCTCGGCCGAGTAGGCCCGCCCGTAGTCCGCATAGGCGTCGCCCCGGCCCTCCTCGTCGGACATGAAGCAGCGGCCGTTCTCGTCGAGGTTGGCGAACGCGTAGTTGAGGTGGGTGAGGCGCTGGGCCTGGCCGCTTTCCACCAGGTCCTCGACGTGGAAGCCGCGGTCGGCGGCGCCCCACTGGGTGAAGTAGCCGACCTGGCGGTAGTCGTGGCCGGAGCAGGGGTCGCCGTTGACGGTGCAGGCGGTGAAGTCGGTGTCGCGGCCGGAGCGGCGGCCGTTGTAGCCGAAGGTGTAGCTCTCCCCGGCGGGGATGGCGGCGCCCCAGCTGGGCGGGGTCGCGGTGTAGCCGTCCCGGCTCTCGCGCAGGTCGGCGTTCCACATCCGGTCGACCTGCGCGCCGTCGGGCAGGGAGAACTCCACGGTCCAGTCGCGCAGCGGGGCACCGGTGCCGTTGGCGACGGTGATCTCGGCCTGGTAGTCGCCGGGCCAGCGGGCGTTCTCCACGTGGGTGACGGTGACCTTCCCGGAAACGGTGTCGGCCGCGGCCGTCGCCGCCTGCACGGCGGAGAGCAGCGGCACGACGAGAAGGACCGCGGCGGCTGCGCACAGCCGTGCGGGTCGTCGGAGGCGGGGGGTGGGCATGGTGGCCTCGCTCTGTCCTGGGGCTCGAATTTTTAGGAAACTTTACTTATTGCTTCCCCAGGGTCAAGACCCGAGGCCGGGCAGGCCCGGACCCCGATGTGGAGCGGCGCGCCGCGCCGGGCGGTCGGCCGCCGTGTGCGGACACCCCGCCTGAATCGGCGCGCCGACGAGGTGGCCGCCGAGGACCTCTGCGGCGGCCGAGCCCTCGGCGGCCGTGCTGGAGCGCCGACAATGCGGCGGAGGCGGCCGGAGGCGGGATAGGGTCGCACCAGCAGCGGCGCCGTTGGCGCGTCTGCACTGCTAGCTGCGGAGACTCCGATATCTGGGCATTTTGCCGGTTGGGTACCGGTTGTCCCCGGCTCGGTACAGTATCCGGGTGGGTAACCCGCTGAATCTTCCGTTCGACCCCATTGAACGCGCGCACGACAACTGGACGCGCCGCTGGGGCGCGAACCCGTCGATGGCCGCCGTCACCTCGATCATGCGCGCCCAGCAGATCCTCATCGGCCAGCTCGACGCGGCGCTCAAGCCCTACGAGCTGACCTTCGCGCGCTATGAGGCGCTGGTCCTGCTCACCTTCAGCGCGACGGGCGCCCTGCCCCTCGGCAAGATCGGCGAGCGGCTGATGGTGCACCCCACCAGCGTCACCAACACCATCGACCGGCTGGAGCGCCAGGGCTTCGTGCGCCGCAAGCCCAACCCCAGCGACGGCCGCGGCACCCTCGCCGAGATCACCGACAGCGGCCGCGAGGTCGTCGAGCAGGCCACCCGCGACCTGATAGCCATGGACTTCGGCCTGGACTGCTACTCCGACGAGGAGGCCTGGCAGATCCACTCCATCTTCGCCAGACTCCGCGTCGAGTTCGGCGACTTCCCCGCGGCCCAGCGCGGCGACGCGGGCCGGAGCGACCCCGCGAACGAGGACCGGCCCGACGTCGGCGCGGACGAGTAGCCCGGTCCCAGCGGCCCCTCGGTGCGCTCACCCACTGCCGCGCCGCGATATGCCCGCCCTCCGCCGGGCGAGATCGAGGCGGCTGCGCAGGTGGTCGGTGGTCCACGGGGACGCGTCGTGAGCGGCGGCCTCGGCCAGGGCCTCCTCCAAATCGGCCACGGCCTCCTCGGCGCGCCCGGCCCGGGCCAGAGCCTCGCCCCGGTTGGCGCGAGTGGCGAGCAGCTCCTCGTCCCCCGGCCGGAGCACGCGGGTGCGGTCGGCCAGCAGCGCGTCGTAGTGCCGCGCCGCCTCCTGGGCCCGGTCGTCGCCTTGGGCAAGGAGCGCTCCTCCGAACTGCTCCCGTGCCGACAGCGCGTCCTCGGAGTCGGCGCCGGACACGCGTGCGCAGTCGTCGTGCAGCCGCTGCCAGAACCCGAGTTCCTCATCGGCCGAATACAGCGGGGACTCGCGCATCACGTGGCCGACTGCGAAGAGCAGGTCGGCGTCCTGCTCTACCAGGGCGTCGCCGACCGCGTCGTACAGAGCCGCCGCGCAGGCGAGCACGACGCGGTCGACTTCGGCGGTTTCCTCGGCACCGGGCGTCGACGGACCACCGGCGGCGCCGGGCGGGGCGTGGGAGAACGCGTCCAGCAGTTCGTGCAGCGCTCCGGCCGCGTGGCCCGCGGCACGGGCGAGCGATTCTCCGGCCAGGCCGGCCAGCACGTCGCGGCGCGTGGGCTCGGCGACGCGCACGAATCCTTCCTCGGGTTCAGCGGTATGCCCGTGCGCTCGGAGCTCGGCGAACGCTGCGTCCACCGCTGCGGGGCCGGCGCGTCCGGTGAAGAGCCCGCGCAGGCGCCTCCCGAGCCCTCCCCGCCGCGACTCCCCGGCTGCTCGGTCCATGTACCGGCGGACCGAGCCCGAGGCGGCGAGGGCGTCCGCGGGAACGCCGCCGGGATCCAGCAGGGATGCGATCTCCAGGAGTCCGCGGGCTCCTGGAGAAAGGGCGTCGAGGGGCGGGGGGACCTCCGCGGGCTCCCCGGCGGCTGAACGGCTCACGGTCATCGTTCTTTCCGTGTTCGGGGGATCGGCGGTCAATGCTTCAGCCCCGGCTCGGCGGAGTCAACCGGCGGGGAAGCGGCGTAGTCGGCTGCGTGGGGGGCTCCGATCCCGGCGGCCGGTCCGGTCCGCCCGCGGGCGTGCTGATCGGGGATGTCCGCAGCCGCCGCCGCGCCTCTATGCACGGGTAGTTGGACGTCCTACTATTGGGGCCATGGCCAACGCTGAAGACATCTCTGCGGGCCGTGCCCGCTGGCAGGCGCGGTACGACTCGGCGCGTATCCCCGGGTCGGGCGGGCGGGGTGCCGCCCCCGAGGCGCGGACGACGATCTCCGGGCAGCCGGTGGAGCCCGTCTACGGACCGCCCGAGGGCGCGGAGGTCCCCGGGTTCGAGCGCATCGGGTGGCCGGGGGAGTTCCCCTTCACCCGCGGACTGTACGCCACCGGATACCGCGGCCGGCCCTGGACCATCCGCCAGTTCGCCGGGTTCGGCAACGCCCGCCAGACCAACGAGCGCTACCGGATGATCCTGGAGTCCGGGGGCGGCGGGCTGTCCGTGGCCTTCGACATGCCCACACTCATGGGCTACGACTCCGACCACTCCTTCGCGCTGGGCGAGGTCGGCCACTGCGGCGTGGCCGTCGACTCCGCCGCCGACATGGACGTCCTCTTCGACGGCATCCCGCTGGCCGAGATCACCACGTCCATGACCATCAGCGGCCCGGCCATCCCCGTCTTCTGCATGTACCTGGTCGCCGCCGAACGCCAGGGCGCCGACGTCTCCGCGCTCAACGGCACCCTGCAGACCGACATCTTCAAGGAGTACATCGCGCAGAAGGAGTGGCTCTACCCGCCCGAGCCGCACCTGCGCCTCATCGGCGACCTGATGGAGTACTGCGGCGAGAACATCCCCGCCTTCAAGCCGCTGTCGGTCTCGGGCTACCACATCCGCGAGGCCGGCGCCACGGCCGCGCAGGAGCTGGCGTTCACCCTCGCCGACGGGTTCGGCTACGTCGAGCTGGGCCTCTCCCGCGGGCTGGACGTCAACCGCTTCGCCCCCGGCCTGTCGTTCTTCTTCGACGCCCACATCGACTTCTTCGAGGAGATCGCCAAGTTCCGCGCCGCCCGCCGGATCTGGGCCCGCTGGATGCGCGACCGCTTCGGCGCCACCGACGAGCGCGCCCAGTGGCTGCGCTTCCACACCCAGACGGCCGGGGTCTCGCTGACCGCCCAGCAGCCCTACAACAACGTGGTGCGCACCGCCGTGGAGGCGCTGTCGGCCGTGCTCGGCGGCACCAACTCGCTGCACACCAACGCCCTGGACGAGACCCTGGCCCTGCCCACCGAGCGGTCGGCCGAGATCGCGCTGCGCACCCAGCAGGTCCTGCGGGAGGAGACCGGGGTGGTCAACGTCGCCGACCCGCTGGGCGGCTCCTACTACGTCGAGGCGCTGACCGACCGCCTGGAGGAGGAGGCCGAGCGCGTCTTCGAGCGCATCGAGCGCATGGGCGGCGGCGCCGACGCCGAACACGCCATCGGCCCCATCACCTCGGGCATCCTCGCCGGAATCCGCAACGGGTGGTTCACCTCCGAGATCGCCGAATCCGCCTTCCAGTACCAGCAGGCCCTGGAGAAGGACGAGAAGCGCATCGTCGGCGTCAACTGCCACACCGCCTCGGTCACCGGCGAGGTCGAGACCCTGCGCATCAGCCACGAGGTCGAGCGCGAGCAGAAGCGGGTGCTCGCCGAGCGCCGCGAGCGCCGCGACCAGGCCGCCGTGGACGCGGCGCTGGACGACCTGCTCGCCGCCGTAGGCGACCCCGCCGGCCCCAACCTGATCCCGGTCATCCTGCGCGCCGTCCGCGCCGAGGCGACGCTCGGCGAGATCTGCGGCACCATGGGCCGGGAGTTCGGCACCTATACCGAGGATCCGCGCCTGTGACCGGGCGCGGGGCCGCGACCTCGCCGCGGCCCCGACCGCGGTCCTGACCGCGGCGCCGTGCCGCCGGGCGCCCCCGGCGGCACGGCGGCCGGAGCCGGTCGACCCGCAGTGCGCAGACTTCACCGCCGCCGCGCGCTATGGGGCAGGATGGAGGTATGCAGCCTTCGGACTACTCCATGCAGAGCGCGGTCGACCTCGGAGCTCGCAAGGCGGCCTTGGAACGCGAGGCCAAGCGGCAGGCCGAGGCGTCGTCCGGAAACGCCAACCCCTACGCCGTCGACATCACCGAGGAGAACTTCCAGCAGGAGGTTCTCGAACGCTCGATGAACGCGCCCGTCGTCCTGGCGGTCCTCCAGTCGCGTTCCGAGCAGTCGGACCAGGTCGAGCGGGCCCTGGACCGGCTGGCGGTCGAGGCCGGCGGCCAATGGGCGGTCGCCAAGGTCGACGTGCAGGCCAGCCCGCAGATCGCCCAGGCCATGCGCGTGCAGGCGGTCCCCACCGTCGCCATGGTGATCGGCGGCCAGGTGGTGCCCGGACCGGGCGGGCCGGCCACCTACGACCAACTGCGCGACTGGCTGAGCCAGATCTTCGACGGCCTGCGCCAGCAGGGCGTCCTGCCCCAGGAGTACTCCGGCCTGGGCGAGCCGCAGGAGGGCGGCGAGGAACCGCAGGGCGCCGGCGGCGAGCAGAGCGCCGCCGACGTCGAGGCCCAGGAGGCCCTGCAGCGCGGGGACTTCGAGGCCGCCGAAGCGGTCTACGCCAAGGCGGTCGAGGAGAACCCCAAGGACGAGGAGGCCAAGCTCAAGCTGGCCCACATCCGCCTCGTCGGCCGCGTCCGGCTGCTCGACGCCAACGAGCGCCGCCAGGCCGCCGCCGACAACCCCGAGGACGTCCAGGCACAGATCGACGTCGCCGACATCGACATGTACGGCGGCAAGATCGAGGACGCCTTCGACCGCCTCGTCGCCACGGTGCGGCGCACCAGCGAGGACGACCGCGACCGGGCCCGCCAGCACCTGCTGTCGCTGTTCGATGTCCTGCCGCCCGGCGACCCGCGCGTGGGCAAGGCCCGGCGGGCGCTCACCTCCGCGCTGTTCTGACACGCCCACCGGTCCCACTGGGCTGCGCCGGACCACCGGGCCGAAGGGGCGCCGCGCCCCTTCGGCCCGCGGAGAACCCGGGAGCGGGTCGGAGGGGCGCGTCCAAGCATCCCCGGGCCGCCTGCGGGAGCGAGGCCTTGAGCGGGTCGGAGGGGTGCGGCGCCGTCTGGACCGACGAGCGAGCGAGCGAGGAACGAGCGACCGAGCGAGGAGGGAAGGCGGCGCGTCGAAGCACCCCGGAGGCCCGCGGGGAAACAGCAGGTGGCAGGGCGCCCCTCGCCGGGTACCACCGGGGCACAGGTGCCGGACCGCGTCGGCACCGGGGCCGATTCTGGCGGTGAGTGCGATGGCGTATCTGGTGACGATCTCCGCGGCGTTCGGGGCCGGCGGCAGCGTGATCGGCCCGGCCCTCGCCGACCGGCTCGATGTGCCCTTCGTCGACCGTGCCATCCCCGCGGCGGTCGCCCGCGACATCGGCTGCTCCCTTGAGGACGTGCTCGAACACGACGACCGCGCGCCCACCGGCCTGCAGCGCCTGCTCGCCGGCGCGGCGCGGCTTCCGGCGGTCACGCCGGGAAGCATCGACATGACCTATGTGCACGCCGTCGAGGGCAGCGGGCGGCTGCTGTTCGACGAGGAGTTCGTGGAGCGCACCGAGCAGGTGATCCACGAGGTCGCCGGGGACGGCGGCGTGATCCTCGGCCGCGCCGGCGCCTGCGTGCTCGCCGACCACCCCGGCGCCCTGCACGTGCGGCTCGACGGCCCCGCCGAGGGCCGGCTGCAGCAGGCGGCCGAACTGCGCGAGGAGGCCCACGGGCCCGACTCCGGCCGGGATCCGGCGGATGCGGACACCTCCGGCGAGGGCGGCGCCGAGCAGCAGTGGAACCCGCCCACCATGCGCGACCTGCGCGACAACGACCGCGCGCGCTCGGCCTACGTCCGCCGCTTCTACCGCGTCGACCCGGCCTCGCCGTCCCTGTACCACGTGGTCCTGGACACCACGGCCTTCGAGTTGGAGACCTGCGCCGACATCATCGAGCGCCTGGCGCGGGAGCGCGCTCCCCGGACCTGATCCGCCGCACCTCCGCCGCGCCCCGCCCGCTCCGGCCGGCGCCCGCCGGACCGATCGCCGGACCGGCCGGACGCGGGCGCGGTGCCGGGATGTCCGTTTTCTCACCTGGGAACCGCGCAGAAAGATCAAAGGTGATGGCACTATGAGAGGTGCGCTCCGGTGCCGCCGTCCGACCGACAGCGTCCCCGCCGCCCAGCGCTCCGCTGCGGCCGGCCCCCGGCACCGGCGCCTGGCATGACCGCGCGGCCCTACCTCCGCCGTTCTTTCTCCCCCGTCGGCACGGCAGGCCGGCGGCAGCCCTGCGGCTGTCCGTTTTTCACAAGGAGCATTTCGTGGCCACCCTTCCCAGCGTTTCCTACTCGATCACGATTCGTCTGGAGCTCGACGGGCACGGCAGTGCGGTAGGCAGCCTCACCACCGCCGTCGAGCATGTGGGAGGCGTGATCACGGCCCTGGACGTCGCCTCGGCCGGCCACGAGCGCATCCGCATCGACGTCACCTGCGCCGCGCGCGACACCGACCACGCCCAGGCCATCGTCGACGCGCTCGGCGCGATCGAGGGCGTCACGGTGCACAAGGTCAGCGACCGCACCTTCCTGCTGCACCTCGGCGGCAAGATCGAGATGAAGTCGAAGGTGCCGCTGCGCAACCGCGACGAGCTGTCCATGGCCTACACGCCCGGTGTCGCGCGGGTCTCCCAGGCCATCGCCGCCAACCCCGACGACGCGCGCCGGCTCACCATCAAACGCAACAGCGTGGCCGTGGTCACCGACGGCTCGGCGGTGCTGGGGCTGGGCAACATCGGCCCGCAGGCGGCCATGCCGGTCATGGAGGGCAAGGCGGCGCTGTTCAAGCGCTTCGCCGACATCGACGCCTGGCCCATCGCCCTGGACACCCAGGACGTCGACGAGATCGTGCGCACCGTGCAGGTGCTGGCCCCCGGGTTCGGCGGCATCAACCTGGAGGACATCTCCGCCCCCCGCTGCTTCGAGGTCGAGGAGCGGCTGCGCGACCTGCTGGACATCCCCGTCTTCCACGACGACCAGCACGGCACCGCGATCGTGGTGCTGGCGGCGCTGCGCAACGCGCTGCGGGTGGTGCGCAAGGACCTCGGCGAGGTCCGCATCACGATGTCGGGGGCCGGGGCGGCGGGCACCGCGATCCTCAAGCTGCTCATGCACGCCGGCGCCAAGCACATCGTCGTCTGCGACGTGCACGGCGCGGTGCACTCCGGTCGCGACGACCTCGACCCCAACCTGGCCTGGATCGCCGAGAACACCAACCCCGAGGGCTACGACGGCGACCTGCGCGGCGCGGTCAGCGGCGCCGACGTGTTCATCGGCGTCTCGGCACCCAACGTGGTCGACGGCGCCGACATCGCCGAGATGAACGACGACTCCATCATCTTCGCGCTGGCCAACCCTGACCCCGAGGTCGACCCGGAGGTGGCCCACCTGCACGCGGCCGTGGTCGCCACCGGGCGCAGCGACTACCCCAACCAGATCAACAACGTGCTGGTGTTCCCCGGCGTCTTCCGCGGCCTGCTGGACGCCCAGAGCGACCACGTCGACTCCGACATGATGGTGGCCGCCGCAAAGGCACTCGCCGACGTGGTCACCGACGACGAGCTCGGCCCGCACTACATCATCCCCAGCGTCTTCCAGCCCGACCTGGCCCACCAGGTGGCCACCGCGGTGCGCGACGCCGCGCTGCGCGAGCAGGCCCAGCGCGCCGAGCGCCGGGCGGGCGGCGGCCGGGCGGCGCGGCCCGGCGCCTGACCCGCGGGCGGACCGCGTCCCCAGGTCCCCGGAGGCACTGGATTCCGCTCGGCGATGCGGGTAGACGTGGAGCATGGAAGAGCCGACTCTGACCGGGAGCCTCCTGGTGGCGACACCCCTGCTGGAGGATCCCAACTTCCGGAAGGCGGTCGTGTTCGTCGTCGACGACGATCCCGACGAGGGCACGCTCGGCGTGATCGTCAACCGCCCCCTGGAGCTGGCGGTGGGCGAGGTGCTGGTGGACTGGAGCGGGTTCGCCACCGAGCCCGCCGTGATGTTCTCCGGCGGTCCGGTGGGTACCGGAGCCGGCCTGGCCCTGGGCATGCCCGGCGGGGACCACGCCCCGCTGGGTTGGCGTCCCCTGGAGGGCACGCCGCACGAGGGCTCCCGGGTGGACGGGCTGGGAGTCGTCGATCTCGACACCCCGCCGGAGATCCTCGGCGATGCTCTGGGCCGCTTCCGCGTCTTCGCCGGGTACGCGGGGTGGGGATCGGGCCAGCTCGCCGGCGAGATCGAGGAGGGCGCCTGGTATGTCGTCCCCGCGGTGGCCGACGACGTGTTCTCCGCCGACCCGGGTTCGCTGTGGCAGCGGGTGCTGCGCCGCCAGGGCGGGGATCTCGCCTTGGTATCGACCTTTCCCGACGACCCGACTCTGAACTGAGCGCCGGCTCCGCCGGATACCGTGGAACGAGCATGGAGGAGGTGTGAGGGCCCGATGGCAATGGACGTTGTCAACAAGGTGCTTCCGGAGAGCGAGACCCGGCCTGACGTTTCGCACGACGACGGCGACCGCGAGCGGTTCGCGCATTACGTGCAGAAGGACAAGATCACCGAGAGTGCCGTCACCGGCAGCCCCGTGATCGCCCTGTGCGGCAAGGTGTGGGTGCCCAACCGCGACCCCAAGAAGTTCCCGGTCTGCCCGGAGTGCAAGGAGATCTACGAGGAGATGATGAAGGCCTGAGACCCGCTCGGCCCCTCTCGGGGGCCTGCTAGCGGGTCGCCGACCTGGCGCGGACGCGGGCGGCCGGGGTCCGCATGCTGCCCGGATACCCGTGCCCCGGCGGCGCGGTCGGCCCGCGCGGCGGGCGGCCGGAGTAGCGGGCGCGGCCGCGCGATGCCCCGCGCCCTCGGCGTTTGCGGGCTGCGGCCGATTGCGGCGCTACGGCTGTCTCGGGGCGGCGCGCACGGTACGCTCCACTGTGGACCGATCGCCGCATTCGGCCGACTCGTCCCGCGACCGCGACGCGTCCGTGTGCCGAATGCGCCCTGCGGTCACCCGACTCCAACACGTACCGCCTCGCCCGCAGCAACGCGGCACACCTCCCCGCTCACCGTGCGCGGGCACTCGGCGCGGCGGCAACCAACGGTAGGTCACATGGTCTCCACTAGTGAACGGCATTCGCGCCCCGCCGGGCGCCGGGGCCACTTTCGGGGCCGCCGCAGAAAACCCCCTCAGCGGCGCTACACCGGCGGCGACATCGCCCGCGGGATCGTGCGGACCATCGGCGAGCTGCTGTTCACCGCCGGCATTCTGATGCTCTTCTTCGCCGCCTACGAGGTCTACGGCAAGCAGTTCAAGACCGACCAGGAGCAGCAGCAGCTCGCCCAGGGGCTGGAGGAGCGCTGGTCGGAGCAGGAGGAGCGCGGCCCCGACGCCGGGGCGATGCCCGGCCAGGCCAACAGCCGCCTCTACATCCCCGAGCTCGACCTGAAGTGGGTGGTCGTCAACGGCGTCTCCCAGGAGGACATCCGCTACAGCCCCGGCCACTACGGCGACGACGACGTCTCGGGCGGCGACGCCGCGGCCCCCGGCGAGAAGGGCAACTACGCCGTTGCCGGGCACCGCACGCCCGGCATCTTCTGGGACCTCGACCTGCTGGAGGACGGCGACTCCATCGTTCTCGAGGACGGCGAGAACTTCTACACCTACGAGGTCATCGAGGAGCGCACCGTCACCCCCGACCACGTCGAGGTGGTCGACCCCGACCCGTTCGACCCCGAGAACAACGACGACCCCGAGCGCGCGCTGCTGACCCTGACCACGTGCGCGCCCAAGCTGAACAACACCCACCGGCTGATCATCCACGCCGAGCTGACCGACACCCGTCCCAAGGAGGACGGCATGCCGGACAGCATCGCCCACATGGCGCCGGAGAACCAGGCAGAGGGGGAGTGACCGGCTGATGTACGCACTGATCTGGCGCGCCATCCCCGGCCCCTGGCCGGTGAAGCTGCTGGTGGCGCTGGCGCTGGTGGCGGGTGCCGCAGCGGGGCTGTGGTACTACGTCTTCCCGGCCATCGACCCCTACATGCCCTTCAACGACGGCGCCGTCGAGACCCAGGGCGGGCCCTGAACCCCCGGGGCGCGCAGCCGCCCGGCGCCGCGACGTGACGGACGCACCAGCGGGCGCGCCGCATGCCGCCGGGCGCAGCGGGATACCCTCGTCCCCGTGAGCATCAGGGGAATCGCGGCATGACACTCGTCGACACCAACACCGAGGAGCGCCTCAGCGGTCTGCGGCAGTGGCAGCGCGAGGCCTACGAGGAGTACTTCCGCCGGGAACCGCGGGACTTCCTGGCGGTGGCCACCCCCGGCGCGGGCAAGACCACCTTCGCGCTCACCCTGGCCGCCGAGCTGCTGGCCCGCCGGGTCGTCCGCGCCGTCACGATCGTCTGCCCCACCGAGCACCTGAAGAAGCAGTGGGCCGAGGCGGCGGCCGCCTTCGACATCCCCATCGACCCCGACTTCAAGAACGGCCAGGGCGCGCTGGGCAAGCAGTACATCGGCGCCGCCGTCACCTACGCCCAGGTCGCGGCGCACCCCATGCTGCACCGCAACCGCACCGAGGCCCGCCGCACGCTGGTCGTCTTCGACGAGATCCACCACGCCGGCGACGCCCTCTCCTGGGGCGAGGCCGTGCGGGAGGCGTTCGACCCCGCGGCGCGGCGGCTGTCGCTGACGGGCACGCCCTTCCGCTCCGACGTCAACCCGATCCCGTTCGTCGACTACGTGCAGGACCACAACGGCGTACGGCGCTGCGCGTGGGACTACAGCTACGGCTACGCGCCGGCGCTGGCCGACGGCGTCGTGCGCCCCGTCATGTTCATGGCCTACTCCGGCGAGATGCGCTGGCGCACCAAGGCGGGCGACGAGCTCGCGGCCCGGCTGGGCGAGCCGCTGACCCAGGACGCGCTCGCCCAGGCGTGGCGGGCGGCCCTGGACCCCAAGGGCGACTGGATCAAGAAGGTGCTGGCCGCCGCCGACCGCCGGCTGACCGAGGTGCGCAACAGCCACCCCGACGCGGGCGGGCTGGTCGTGGCCACCGACCACGAGAACGCGCGCGCCTATGCCCGCATCCTGCGCCAGATCACGGGGCGCGGCGCGACCGTGGTGCTGTCCGACGACCCCACCGCCAGCAAGAAGATCAAGCGGTTCGCCGAGTCCGACGACCGGTGGATGATCGCGGTGCGCATGGTCTCCGAAGGTGTGGACGTGCCCCGGCTGATGGTGGGGGTCTATGCCACCACCACCAGCACGGCCCTGTTCTTCGCCCAGGTCGTGGGCCGCTTCGTGCGGGTGCGCCGGCGCGGCGAGCTGGCCTCGGTGTTCCTGCCCTCGGTGCCCACGCTGCTGGAGTACGCCGGAGAGATGGAGCGCGAACGCGACCACGCGCTCGATCGGCCCATCCGCGAGGGCGACTTCGACCCCGAGCAGGACATGGTCGACGAGGCGCGCAAGAAGCGGGACACGCCCGACGCCGGCGAGGAGATCCCCTTCGAGACCATGGAGGCCTCGGCCGAGTTCGACCGCGCCCTCTACGACGGCTCGGAGTTCGGCGGCGGCGCTCCGGACTCGCCCGAGGAGGAGGACTTCCTGGGCCTGCCCGGTCTGCTGGAGCCCGAGCAGGTCAGCCAACTGCTGCGCAAGCGCAAGGCCGAGCAGAAGGCCGGCGAGCGCAAGGCCCCCCGGCAGGAGGAGTCCGGGCCGCCGGCCCACGAGGTCATCGCCGAGCTGCGCAAGGAGCTGAACGCGCTCGTGGGGGCCTGGCACCACCGCACGGGCCAGCCGCACGGCGTGATCCACAGCGAGCTGCGCCGCGTCTGCGGCGGCCCGCCGATCGCCCAGGCCAGCGAGGAGCAGATCCGGGCGCGCATCGCCAAGATCCGCGCCTGGGCGACCGGCCGCCGCTAGGCGGCGCGAGCGCCGGTCGGTCGGCGGCCGGTGGCCCGGGGTCCGGGGTGCGGGGGGTCCGGGGCCCGCAACGGGGGCGGTGGGGTGGCGGGGGCGGCGTGGGGTGCAGCCTGTGCGGATCGGTGCGGGTGCCCGCCGGTTGCGCGTGCGACGAGGGTGGCGGGGGCGGCGCGGGGTTCGGGTCGGCGATCATCGGTTGCCGCCCTCGGATGGCCGGTCACCCGACGAGGCGGCGACGGCCGCGGATGGCTCAGCCCGCGCGGATCGGTTCGGGTGCCCGCCGGTGCGGCACGCGACGAGGGCGGCGAGGACGGCGGATGGTCGGGCCGGGCGGTCACCGGTTGCCGACGGCGCGTGGCGGGTCGCCCGACGGAGCGGCGACGGCCGCGGTGGGCTCGGGCCGCGGGGATCGGTTCGGGTGCCCGCCGGTTGAGCATGCAACGAGGGCGGCGAGGACAGCGCGGGGTTCGGGTCGGCGATCATCGGTTGCCGCCCTCGGATGGCGGGTCGCCCGACGGGGGCGGCGAGGTCGGCGGGTGGCTCGGCCCGCGGGGATCGGTTCGGGTGGGCGCCGGTGGCGCGTGCGACGGAGGCAGCGCGACCGGCGGGCATTCCGGTACGCCCCACCCACCCGCGCGCCCAACCCGAAACCCGGAACGCCCGATTTAATCTAACTCCCCAACGGCGATCTTGTACCTGTGGTCATTGTGAGCGCTAAAAAGTGACCACAGGTACAAGATCGCCGCCGCTGGGAGCGCCGATCCCGAGCATTTGCCTCCGATGTCCCGGTTCGTCCGCCGGGTCGGCTGCCGGACCGCACCCCGGACCGCGTCGAGGGTGTCGGTGGGGCCACACTCGGCGCCGAGCGTGGCCCCACCGACACCCTCGACGCGGACTCCGGACGCAGAAGCCGGACATTCGACACCTTCGGGGCGGCGGCGGGACGACGAGACGCGCCCCGCGACCGCCGGGGCGGGCTCCGGCCGCGCGGAGGGTCGTCCGCGGCGTCGAATCCTCCCGCGATGTCCGGTATGCGGGGGCGCCGGGGCGGCCCGCGCGGCCGGGATCGGCGATGATCATGGCGTTTGGACCGGGGATCCGCGCCCGAAGCGATCCAAACGCGCACCTCGTGGCACCCCGGCCGCCTTCACCGCCGCCACAGGCGGGCATTGCGGGCAAACCACCCCGGTTTCCTTCCGCATCCCGGAAGATCCGGGGTTGGGGTGCGCCGCGCAGCCCCACCGCGCACCATCGGCGGGCATCGTCGACCCGCGCAAGGCGAAATGCCCGAAACGTCCCCGACCAGACCGTCTGCAAGAACGGGAGGGGCCGCTTTCCAGGAACCCACCAGGCACCCCCTGGGGCGGCCACCAGCGAGGCTGCGGCAATGGGTGCGCCTCGCGTAGCGCGGTCACAGCTTGCCGCCGAGCGCACGCGGTTCTTCCCAGGTGGAGCCGTACCACCGGTGGCGGGCCTCCGACGCAAAGGTGCACCGCCGCTCGGCGGCAAGCTGGCGCACCGCGCTTCGCGCATCACAGCCCCATTGCCGCAACCTCCTGTGGTGACCGACTTCTTAATCAGGACGTAGGCGGCCCCCACCTCCGACCTCGCCGCCCCCGCCGGGCGACCCGCCACCCACCTTCGGCAACCGGTGACCGCCGACCCCGGCCATCCGCCGACCTCGCCGCCCCCGTCTCCCACCGCAACCGGCGGGCACCCGGACCGATCCCCGCGGGCCAAGCCCTCCGCCAACCTCGCCGCCCTCGTCGCATCCTGCACCGGCGGGCACCCGCACCGATGCGCGCGGGCTGAGCCCTTCGCCGTCCTCGCCGCCGCGTCGGGCGACCCGCCATCCGCCGCCGGCAACCGGTGACCGCCCACCCCAGCCCTCGTCGGCCGTCGCCGCCTCGTCACACGCCCAACCGGCGGGCACCCGAACCGGTGGGCGCGGGCCCAACCCCGCGCCGCCGTCGCCGCCTCGTCACACGCCCAACCGGCGGGCACCCGAACCGGTGGGCGCGGGTTGAGCCACCCGCCGTCCTCGCCGCCCGCGTCGGGCGACCAGCCATTCTCCACCGGCAACCGATGACCGCCGACCCCCGGCCCCGTCGCCGCCTCCCGTCACGTGCCGCGCCGGCGGGTGCCGGAACCGGCCGGAACCGGTGGTCGCCGACCGTGGCCAGGACTCCTGGTCGTACGAAGCCCCGTGCGCAGCCCTGCGCGCACCCCTGCACGCCCCCCCCTGTGCAGACGAGGTTTGCTCAGGAACCGGCAAACTCTTCGCAAGCTCGGGCATGCCGCAAAAGAGTAGCGTTACCGACTGACTACTGTCCGTGTCCATGGACTACGGTGGAAAATCCCTGAACAACGCCACGAGCGGCAAATCGGGAACCGCGCTGCGCCTGTGGGGCGCCCTGCTGATCGGCGCCGGCGTGATGGCGGGGGGCGCGGCGGCCGCCTCGCCCGCCGCGGCCGACGCGGTCGTCCAGCACCGCGCCGACTGCCCGCCCGAGGTCGGCCACGGGGGCGGCCACGGGGGCGGCCACGAGGGCGGCGAGCAGCCCCGCCGGGACTCCCACGGCCACCTCACCGCCGAGGAGGCCGCGGCCTACGAGCGCGAACTGCGCGACGCCCTGCGCGACCAGCAGGGCCCGCAGACGCAGGACTCCCAGCAGGAGCCCACGGTCGCCGTGGCGGTGCACATCGTGCACGCCGAGGACGGTACGGGCGACCTCGCCGACAGCACCGTCAAGGACCAGATCGCAGTGCTGGGCAAGGCGTTCGGGGGCGGCTTCTCCGGCGTCGACACCGGATTCGGCTTCCGGCTGGCCGAGATCGACCGCACCGCGAACGACGCCTGGTTCCAGGACTTCCAGGCCCACGAAAGCGAGATCAAGGCCGAGCTGCGCCAGGGCGGGGCCGCGACGCTCAACCTCTACATCACCAATATGGGCGAGGGCATCCTGGGCCAGGCCACCTTTCCCCAGGACTACGAGGACGATCCCCAGAACGACGGCGTGGTCGTGGACTACCGCACCGTCCCCGGCGGCGGGCGCGAGGGCTTCGACCTCGGCTACACCGCCGTCCACGAGGTCGGCCACTGGCTCGGCCTCTTCCACACCTTCCAGAACGGGTGCACCGATCCCGGGGACTACGTCGACGACACCCCGTACGAGGCCGAGCGGTCCTCCGGCTGCCCCGAAGGCCGCGACACCTGCCCCGACCGCCCCGGCGACGACCCGGTGCACAACTTCATGGACTACAGCGACGACCGGTGCCTGAACAACTTCACCGCAGGCCAGGACCGGCGCATGGACGAGCACTGGACCGCCTTCCGCGCCGAGCAGGCCCGCGACCAGCAGGACCCGCGGCAGTCGCCGGATCCGCTGCTCCGCCGGTAGCGCCCCGGTGGAAGCGGCCGTGCGCCCCGGAGTGCCCAGACCAGGGCCGCTCCGGGGCGCACCGCTGTGCGCCGCCGGAAGCCGGGGGCGAAGCGGCGGCTTTCGCCCCCGGCGGCGCGCGCATGAGGCCGCAACCGGTCAGGGGGCGGCGGCGTCCCCGGCGGGAGGGCGGGGTATGCCCTGGGCGATCTCCGGCGCGCACCCCGCACACGGCGCCGACCCAGGCCGAGCAGACGGATCCCCATGGCAACCTCCCCTCCGCCCCAGCCCCCGCCCTCCGACGACGCGCACGCCACAGCCCGGCCGCACTCCCGCGGACACACCGGGCCCTCCGCACTGCCGGCCGGGTTCACGCCGCTGGAGCCCGGCGACCCCGCCTCGGTCGGCCCGTTCCGGCTGGTCGGGCGCATCGGCTCCGGCGGTATGGGCGCGGTCTACGGCGCGCTGGACGACTCCGGCCGGCACATCGCGCTCAAGGTGATCCACCCCCGCCACGCCCAGGACCCCGCCTACCGCGCGAACTTCGCCCGCGAAGCCGAACTGCTCGCCCGGGTCGACGCCGAGTGCGCCCCCGGCTTCCTCGGCGCCGACACCTCCGCGCCGCTGCCGTGGCTGGCCACCGAGTTCGTGCAGGGCGACACCCTGAGCCGGCACACCGCCCACCGCGGCCCGCTCGACGGCACGGCGCTGACGGCGTTCGCCGCAGGCACCGCCGAGGCGCTGGCGACCGTGCACGCCGCCGGAATCGTGCACCGCGACATCAAACCCGCCAACGTCATCCTCGGCACCGGCGGTCCCCGCGTCATCGACTTCGGCATCGCGCGGGCCCTCGACGACACCGGCCCCGAAGAGGGCGTCTACGGCACGCCGGGGTGGGTGGCCCCCGAACGCCTCGGCGGAGCCGCCGCCACCGCGGCCGCCGACGTGTTCGCCTGGGGCGCGCTGGTCGTACACGCCGCCACCGGCCACGGCCCCTTCGGCTCGGGCGACGTCGAGACCCTGCTCAGGCGCACCCGCGAGGGCCGGTTCGACGTCGACGGCGTGCCCGAGGACCTGCTGCCGCTGGTGCTCCGGGCGCTTTCGGCCGATCCGGCCGAGCGGCCCTCGGCGACCGAGGCGTTCGAGGAGGTCCTGCGGCTTCCCGCCGCGCGGTCCCTCGCAGCCCGAGCCGAGGCCGTCGGAGCCGGGTCCGGGGCCCGCGACCGGCTGCGCGCTCTGCTGGGGGCGGTCTGGCGGGGCTTCGGCACCACCGGACGCGGCGCGGGCCCGTGGGTGGCCGCGGCCGCCGTCCTCACCGCCTCCGCCGCCGCAGCGGGCGGAGGGTCGGCGGCCGCGGGAGGCGCCGCCGCGGGGAGCGCCGCGGGAGCGTCCGCCGCCGGCGGCGCCGGTGCGGCGGGTGCCGCGGGGGCCGGAGCCGCCGGTGCGGGCACCGTCGCGGGAATGAGCAAGGGCGTCGCCATGGCGGCGGCCGGAGCGACCGCCGCCGCGGTGGTCGGCGGCGGCTGGGTGGCCGGGAGGGTGCTCACCGACCAGCCGCTGCTGCCCGGCGCCCAGGCCGAGGCGTCGCCGAGCCCCACGGCCTCACCCTCGCCCAGCGAACCGGCGTACCCCCAGCAGGTGGAGTTCCGGTCGATGACGGTCGGCTTCCCCGCGGACTGGAACGTGCAGCGCGTCCAGGACGACTTCGCCTACCTGCCCGACGACCCCTCCATGCCGGGGGAGTGGGTGGCCGTCTTCCCCGGCGGCGGCTCCTGCGACACCGAGCTCACCTGGACCACGGTCAGCACCGAGGGCTGCGAGCACATCAAGATCCTGGGCCCCCAGGGCATCGACCGCGGCGGCCCCGGCCTCGCGCCCGTCGACGAGCAGACCTACTACATACCCAGCACCGACGTCCCCCCGTGTCCCGAAGGGGTCGAACTCGCGCCCTTCGACCGCACCCAGGCCGAGAGCGGGCCCACCGACGACATCCCCACCGCGCCCATCGGCGGACTCGACGCCTACTACAACGAGTTCGCGGTGCCCTGCTACAACCTGGAGACCAACGCCTTCGACACCACCTACACCCAGCGCCTGTGGCTGCTGCCCGACTCCGGCATCCTGGTCGTCGACAACGTCGGTGTCCCCGAACTCGGCGACATGCTGGCCCGGGCGCAGACGGGCGGATAGCGGAGCGAGCGCTCGGCGCCCCGGCCGCCCGCCGTCCACAGGGCGGCGGCGGGCGCCGGATGCGGCGCCGCGCGCCGATAAACTCGGCGGCATGGCAGCGACCAAGACCTACCTGACGGGCATCCAGACCTCCGGCATGCCCCATCTCGGCAACTACTACGGCGCGATCCAGCCCGCGCTGGCCGCCGCCGAGTCCAACGACACCCTGTACTTCCTCGCCGACTACCACTCGCTGAACTCGGTCAAGGACCCGGCGAAGCTGCGCGAGGACATCCGGTCGGTCGCCGCCACCTGGCTCGCCTGCGGGCTCGACCCCGAGCGCACGGTGCTCTACCGCCAGTCCGGCGTCCCCGAGGTCTTCGAGCTGGCCACCATCCTGGCCAGCGTCACCGCCAAGGGGCTGATGAACCGGGCGCACGCCTACAAGGCCGCCCGCGACCGCAACGAGGCCGCGGGCAGCACCGAACTCGACGCCGGGATCAACATGGGGCTGTTCAACTACCCCATCCTCATGGCCGCCGACATCCTGGTCATGGAGACCGACGTCGTTCCGGTCGGCCGCGACCAGGCCCAGCACATCGAGTACACCGCCGACATCGCCCGCGCGTTCAACCACCTCTACGGCGAGCACTACAGCTTCCCGATCCCCGAGGGCGCCTACCCGCAGGGCGAGGGCAGCATCCTGCCGGGCATCGACGGCCGCAAGATGAGCAAGTCCTACGACAACCACATCCCGCTCTTCATGCCGGAGAACAAGCTCAAGAAGCTGATCCGGCGCATCCCCACCGACTCCACCCCCGTGGAGGAGCCCAAGGACCCCGACACCTCCGTGCCCTTCCAACTGCTGGCCTACTTCGCCGATGCCGAGCGCACCGAGGGCGTCCGCAAGCGCCTGGAGGCCGGGGGCATGGGCTGGGGCGAGCTGAAGAACGAGCTGTTCGAGGAGATCAACAGCCGGTTCGGCCCGATGCGGGAGCGCTACGACGAGCTCGTGGCACCCGGAAGCGACCTCGACGACATCCTGGAGGCCGGCGCGCAGCGCGCCCGCCGCCGCGCGAGCGCCACCCTGGCCAAGGTGCGCCGCGCGATCGGTATCGACTAGGTCGCGTTCAAGACCGGCGGGGCGCCGCTTTCCAGGAATCCCCCGGGTGCCACCTGGGGCGGCCGCCATCGGGGTTGCGGCAATGGGCGCGGTTCGCGCATCAGGCCCCATCGCCGCAGCGCGCGGTGGCGTCCGATTTTTTGAACAGGACGTAGCATTGGTCGGCGCGTCGCCCGTGCGGCCGCTCCGGTCCGACCACCACAGGTTTCTGCGAGGGCGCATGACCTCTGACTCGCTCCGGCCGACCGGCCCCGCCGGCCCACCGGGAGTGCGCGCGGTCGCCGCGGTGCTGCGCGGCATCTCCCCGCACGCGTTCTTCATCGAACGCGAGATCGCCGGGCTCGCCGAGGTGGTCCGCCCCGGACACGTATGCCTGGACATCGGCGCCGAGTACGGCCTCTACACGTTCACGCTCGCCGACCTCGTCGGACCCGCCGGGCGCGTCTGCGCGATCGAACCGCTGCCCGGCCCCGCATCGTTCCTGCGCACCGCCGTGCGCACGCTCGGCGCCGGCAACGTCCGCGTGCTGCGGCGCGCAGTCGGCGCCGAGGACGGCGCCGGCACGCTCAGCCTGCCGCTGCGCCGCGGCCTGCCCGTGCACGGCCGCGCGTTCCTGACGACCGGGGCACGCGGGGTGGGGCCCAACGCCGAGTTCCGCGCCCGGCGCAGCGTCGCCGCGCGCGTCACCACCCTCGACTCCCTGGTCGCCGAGCTCGGGCTGGACCGGATCGACTTCATCAAGGCCGACGTCGAAGGCGCCGAGCTGGCCGTCCTCGACGGCGGCCCGGCGACCCTGCGCGACCACCGGCCGGCGCTGCTGGTGGAGATCGAGGACCGCCACCTGGCCAAGTACGGCGCCCGCGCCGCCGACCTCGTCGAGCGGCTCGCCGGCCTGGGGTACGGCATGCGCGTGCGGGTGGCCGGAGCCTGGCGGAGGGCCGACCGGGTCCGCGAAGGCCACCGCAACTACCTGTTCACCGCCGAACCCGGCGCCTGATCCCGGCGACGGCGCGAGGCCGCTGCGCCGCCCCGGATCGGGCGCGGCCGATCCGGAGCGGCGGGCACTCGCCGCACCCGCCGCCCCTCACGCCGCGACGACCGGCTCGCCCTCCAAGCGCACGCCGCGCTCGGCCATGCCCGCGCGGGCGGCGTCGGTGGTCTCCCGCGAGACCCCCGCGGTCAGCCCCAGCAGCACCCGGGTGTCGAACCCGGCCGCCGCCGCGTCCAGGGCCGTCGCCCGCACGCAGTGGTCGGTGGCGATGCCCACGATGTCGACCCCGGTGGCGCCCGTGTCGCGCAGCCACTGCTCCAGGCGCCGGCTGTCGTCGGTCTCGCCCTCGAATCCGCTGTAGCCGGAGCTGTACTGGCCCTTGCGGAAGACGGTGTCGACGCCCGCGGTGTCGAACCGGGGGTGGAAGTCGGCGCCGGGGGTGCCCGCGACGCAGTGCGGGGGCCAGCTGTCGACGAAGTCGGGATTGTCGGAGAAGTGGGGGCCGGGGTCGATGTGGTGGTCGCGGGTGGCCGCGATCCCGGCGTACTCGCCGCGGTGCTCGGCGATGTAGCGCGACACCTCCGCGGCCACCGCGGCGCCCCCGGCGACGGCCAGCGCCCCGCCCTCGCAGAAGTCGTTCTGCACGTCGACGACGATCAATGCCCGCATGGCGGTGCCTCCTTCCACCGGGCGGGCCGCTGCGCGGCGGGGATCCCGGCGCCGGCGGCGTCCGCCGGTCCCCGGCGCAGCGGCCGCACCCGAGTCTGCCTGTGCTCTTCCTGCCCGCGGTGCGGCGGGTTCAGACCTGGGCCGGGTCCTCGAAGCGCGTCGGGATGACGGGCTCGGCCCGGTGCATGCGGTGGACGGTCTCGGGGAGTTCGGCGATGGCGCGGGTGTGGCGCTCGCGCGCCTCCTCCAGCGGTTCGCGGCCCACGACCTCGCCGCCGGCGACCAGCCGCCGCAGCAGCGGACGCAGCCGCGGCTCCTGCCGGGGCTCCTTCTCGTGGACGAACTCGGCGTCGGCGGTGCCGGCCGCGTCCAGCCGCCGCGACGCCCACTTGCGCCCGCCCCGGCTGGGCTTGCCCACCGAGCGCTTGGCGACGGGCATCAGCTCGCCGCCGCCGGATGCGCCGGTGGAGCGGGCGACGAGCTTGTAGACCAGCGAAGCCGTGGGCGCGCCCGACCCCGTCACCAGCGCGGTCCCGACCCCGTAGCCGTCGGCCGGCGCCACGGCGAGGGCCTGAATGGCGTGCTCGTCGAGGTCGCCGGTGACGATGACGCGGGTGTCGGCGGCGCCCAGGCCGTCCAGCTGCTCGCGCACCCGGAAGGCGGTCTTGCTGAGGTCGCCGGAGTCGACGCGCACCCCGCCCAGCCGGGAACCGCCCAGCTCCACGGCGGTGCGCACGGCCTCCTCCACGTCGAAGGTGTCCACCAGCAGCGTGGTGTCGCCGCCCAGGGCCCGCAGCTGCGCCTCGAACGCCTCGCGCTCGGTGTCGTGCACCAGCACGAACGCGTGCGCGCTGGTTCCCGCCGTGGGGATACCGAAGCGGCGGCCGGCCTCCAGGTTGGAGGTCGAGGCGAACCCCGTCAGGTAGGCGGCCCGGGCCGCGGCCACCGCCGACATCTCGTGCGTGCGCCGCGAGCCCATCTCGATCATGGGCCTGCCGCCGGCCGCCAGGGTCATGCGCGAGGCGGCCGAGGCGATGGCACTGTCGTGGTTGTAGATCGACAGCGCGATGGTCTCCAGCAGCACGGACTCGGCGAAGGTGCCCTCGACCACGAGGATCGGCGAGCCGGGGAAGTAGCAGTCGCCCTCGCCGTAGCCCCACACGTCGCCGGAGAAGCGGTAGTCGGCGAGCCACTGCAGGGTGGCGTCGTCCAGGCCCCCGGCGTCGGCGAGGTAGTCCAGGGCCGCCGAGTCGAAGCGGAACCGCTCCAGGGCGTCCAGGAACCGCCCGGTGCCGGCGACGACTCCGTACCCGCGGTTCTCGGGGAGCCGACGGGCGAACATCTCGAACACGGTCCGCCGGTTCGCGGCCCCGCTTTGCAGGGCCCCTTGCAGCATCGTCAGCTCGTACCGGTCGGTGAGGAGCGCGCTGCTCGCATCGTCGGTCATAGCGGACCAGCCTAGTTTGCGACTCTCGGGAGAAAAACGGGACACCTGCTATGACACTGCCCACGAGAACCGCCCTCCAACAGTGGCACCATGGAGGGGAGCGGGGCGGAAACCCGCGGCGGCGGCCGAGCGTTGCCCACGGCGAAGGGTTTCGTGTGCGGGAGCGCCGCGCGGCGGCCGACCCGCGCGGGCGAGCCGCAGCGGCGGACGAGGAAGCAGGTGAACCACCCATGAGTACGGCGCCGGTCGAGCTGGAGCGGCCGGAGACCGAGGGGCACGTACAGCCGGATCTCCCCTGGGTGACGATCGTCTGGAACGATCCGGTCAACCTGATGTCGTATGTGACCTACGTCTTCCAGACCGTCTTCGGCTACCCCAGGAGCAAGGCCCACTCCCTCATGCTCGACGTGCACCACAAGGGCCGCGCGGTCGTCTCCAGCGGCAGCCGCGAGGAGATGGAGCGCGACGTCTCCATTCTGCACGAGTACGGGCTGTGGGCCACCCTGCAGCAGGACAAGTAGCGCCGCGCGCGCCCGCGCCGGATGCGGGTGCGCGCGCGGACGGACGACGAAGCCAGGCGGAACGGCGGAGCTCCCAGATGACACGAGGATTCCAAGCCGTCGGCGGCGGCGTGGCCATCGACCTCGACCCCGACGACGCCGAGATCCTGCGGGCCATGGCCGGCCTCGTGCTCGAACTGGTCGATCCGCCGCCCGAGAAGGACGAGTTCGAGCGGATCGTCGGCATCGGCACCAGCACCGAGAAACCCGACGACCCCGTCCTGGCGCGGCTGTTCCCCGACGCCTACAGCGGCGACGAGGCCGACTCCTCGGCCGACTTCCGGCGCTACACCGAGGACGGCCTGCGCCTGCACAAGCGCGAGAACGCCCGGTCCCTGATGGAGGCGCTGCCCGCCTCCGGCGGCGGCCGGGTCGAGTTGGACCTCGGCACCGCCCACGCGTGGATGAAGTCGCTGAACGACGTCCGCCTGGCCCTGGGCACCCGGTTGGGCATCGACGAGGAGACCCAGGAGGCCTACCAGCGCGGCGAGGCCGCGGTACCCGAGGCCGACGCCACCGCGATGCACCTCTACGACTGGCTGGGCGTGCTGCAGGAAAGCCTGGTCCAGGCGCTGTTCGACGCCCAGCGGCACAGCGGCTGAACGGCCCGCGACAAGCCATACCCAGTGGGTGGGTAGGGAAATTTCCTGGGCTAGGCTGAGTCCCATGCTGAGGATCAACCGCGCGATCTACGACAGGATCGTCGCCCACGCGCGCCGCGACCACCCCGACGAGGCGTGCGGCGTCGTCGCCGGCCCGGAGGGCACCGACCGGCCCGAGCGGTTCATCGAGATGGCCAACGCCGAGCGCTCCCCGACGTTCTACCGGTTCGACTCCAAGGAGCAGCTCAAGGTCTGGCGGGAGATGGACGACCGCGACGAGGAACCCGTGGTCATCTACCACTCCCACACCGCCACCGAGGCCTACCCCTCACGCACCGACATCTCCTACGCCTCCGAACCCAACGCCCACTACGTGCTGGTCTCCACCCGCGATCCGCAAACCGAGGAGTTCCGCTCCTACCGCATCGTGGACGGAGAGGTGACCGAAGAGCCGGTCGAGGTGGTCGAGACCGAACACGCCTCCTAGAAGGCGCAGGCCCGCCGCCGCTCGGATCGGACCCGGCCCGCCGGGGGCGCCGCGGCGCGGAATCAGCGGCGGGGCCCTCCTGTTGGAAACCAGAGGCGAAGGAGTGCGCGCCCGCGCGCGGTCCCCGCGGGTGCTGCGGCCGGCTCCGCATGCCCGCGACACCACACAGACGCAGACGTCCACACGCTACGGAGAACTCTCATGGCCATCGAGGTCCGCATCCCCACCATCCTGCGCAACCTGACCGGCGACGCCAAGGCGGTCGAGGGCGAGGGCTCCTCCCTCGGCGAGCTCATCACCGACCTCGACAAGCGCCACCCCGGTCTGCAGGAGCGCCTGGTCGACGACGGCAAGCTGCGCCGGTTCATCAACGTCTACCTCAACGACGAGGACGTCCGCTTCCTGGGCGGGCTGGAGGCCCCGGTCGCCGACGGCGACACCGTCACGATCCTGCCCGCGGTCGCGGGCGGCATGCGCTGACCGCCGCTATGCGATTCGACTCCCTGCTGGACTCCCTGGGCCGCACCCCGCTGGTGGGCCTGCCCCGGCTCTCGCCCTCGCCCGGCGTGCGGCTGTGGGCCAAGCTGGAGGACCGCAACCCCACCGGCTCGATCAAGGACCGCGCCGCCTTCTACATGATCGAGCAGGCCGAGAAGGACGGGCTGCTGACCCCGGGCTGCACCATCCTGGAGCCGACCTCCGGCAACACCGGGATCTCCCTGGCCATGGTCGCCAAGCTGCGCGGCTACCGCATGGTCTGCGTGATGCCGGAGAACACCTCGGCCGAACGGCGCCAGCTGCTGGAGATGTGGGGCGCGCGGATCCACTACTCCCCGGCCGAGGGCGGCTCCAACGAGGCGGTGCGGGTGGCCAAGGGCATGGCCGCCGAGCACCCCGACTGGGTCATGCTCTACCAGTACGGCAATCCGGCCAACGCGCGCGCCCACTACGAGACCACCGGGCCCGAACTCCTGGCCGACCTGCCCGAGATCACGCATTTCGTGGCCGGCCTGGGCACCACCGGAACGCTCATGGGGGTGGGCCGCTACCTGCGCGAGCAGCGGCCCGGCATCAAGATCGTGGCGGCCGAGCCCCGCTACGGCGAGCTCGTCTACGGACTGCGCAACCTCGACGAGGGGTTCGTTCCCGAGCTCTACGACGAGTCGGTGCTCACCACGCGGTTCTCCGTGCCCTCCGACGCCGCGCTCAAGCGCACCCGCGAACTGCTGGAGAACGAGGGCATCTTCGCCGGCATCTCCACCGGCGGTGCGCTGCATGCGGCGATGGGCATGGCCGCCAAGGCGGCCAAGGCCGGCGAGGAGGCCGACATCGCCTTCGTCATCGCCGACGCCGGCTGGAAGTACCTGTCCACCGGCGCCTACGAGGGCACCCTGGAAGAGGCCGAGAAGCGCATCGAAGGCCAGCTCTGGGCGTAGGGCGCGGTTGACGCCGACGCCGCCGAATCGGGCGAGCGGGCGGGCACCCGGGCGAGAGCCGGGTACCCGCCCGCGTGCACCCGCCCGGACCAGGGGCGGCTGCGCGGACCGAAACGCCGTTCGGTTCAATGGGCCCATGACCCGATTCGACACCGCCACCGCCGTCTCCCCCTCATCCGAGGGCCGCTTCACCGCCGACCTCGACCCCGGGTACCTCATCGGCAAGGCGATGAACGGCGGCTACCTCATGGCCGTCATGCAGCGCGCCGCCCTGGAGGCGGCACCCCATCCGCACGCCGTCTCCTCGTCGTTCCACTTCATGCGCCCCGCCGCGGCCGGGACCGCCGAGATCGAGACCGACGTGCTCAAGGCCGGACGCACCGTCGCCACCGTGCGCGTCACCCTCCGCCAGGAGGGCAAGGCGTGCGTGACCGGGACCATCGCCACCGCCGAACTCGACGCCGGCGCGGTCCCCGACTACGCCGCGCCCGCGCCGCAGGTGCCGCCCGTCTCCGAGTGCCGCCGCTACGACCCCCGCGCCGACGTCGAGAACGCCCCCGCCTTCACCCGCCGCGTCGCCCAGTTCTACACCGAGGAGTCCTGGCAGCGGCTGCTCGGCCGCGCCCCCGAGCCCGTCCCCGACCTGTCCGGCCACGTGCACATCAGCGAGGAGGACGGCGGTCCCGCCGCCGACGACCCCGCACTGTTCCTCCCGCTGGCCGTGGACGCCCTGCCGCCCGTCGTCACCGTCTTCGGCACCTGGCGCTGGGCGCCCACCGTCGAGCTCACCTGGCACATGCGCGCCGTCCCTCAGCCCGGCCCGCTGACCTTCCGCGCCCGCGCGGGAGCCGTCAACGACGGCTGGTTCGACGAAACGGTGGACGTGTGGGACGTGAAGGGAACGCTCGTGGCGCAGAGCCGCCAGCTCGCGCGCGCCGGACGGTAGCAGGCGGGTGTAATACCGCTTTGACCGGGGAAGACACGGTTCGTTGGTAATTGTGAACTACTCACATGTGACTCAACACGCGTGAGACTCGGCCCACATTCGGTACCGCCGGTGCGGTGATTGGGGTAGACCCGTAACACGGAGAACACGCAGCGGCCCACCTCGCGATACACCGGCTTCACGTGTGCGTCTCCGCGGAGGCACCCCATCGAAAAGGCAATGCACCGTGCGACTCACCATCATCGGCTCTTCGGGAAGCTTCCCCGGCCCGGCCAGCCCCGCTTCCTGCTACCTGGTGGAGGCCGACGGATTCCGGCTCCTGCTGGACATGGGCAACGGGGCGCTCGGCGTGCTGCAGCGGCACGCCGACATCTACGGGATCGACGCCGTCTACCTCAGCCACCTGCACGCGGACCACTGCTTCGACCTCTGCTCCTACTGGGTCGCGCGCACCTATCCCCACGGGGGCCCGAAACCCCCGATCCCCGTCTACGGCCCGCCCGGCGTGGCCGACCGCATGGCCGAGGCCTACGGGCTGGAGCCCGACCCCGGCATGCGCGAGACCTTCGACTTCCGCGAGCTGGCTCCCGGTGAGATCGCCATCGGCCCGATGACCGCGCGCCTGGACCGGGTGAACCACCCCGTCGACGCGTTCGGCATCCGCCTGGAGCACGGGGGCAGCAGCCTCGCCTACAGCGGCGACACCGGAGCCTGCGACGAACTCGTCGAGCTCGCCGCCGGAGTCGACCTCTTCCTGTGCGAGGCGTCCTTCCACGACCACCGCGAGCACCCCAAGGACATGCACCTGACCGGCAGCGAGGCGGGCGAGCACGCCCAGCGCGCGGCCGCCCGGCGGCTGGTGCTGACCCACCTGGTGCCCTGGAACGACGACGAGTGCACCCTGTCCGAGGCGCGCACCACCTTCGACGGGCCGATCGACATCGCGCGTTCCGGCGCCGTCTACGAGGTCGGCAGCGCCGCCCTGAAACCGGTGTAGGCCGGGCGCACCGGCCGCGATGACGGGCACGCCGGCGGGGGCCGGCGTGCCGCGCTCGGCGGGCCGACCGCCGGGACGCGGATGGGGGGCGCCGGCGGCCGGACCGCCCGGTGCTCAGCCCTTCTCGGCCCCGTCCCCGTCGGGCCGGCCGCCGCCGGCGGTCCCCTGGTCGGCCTGGAGCGTGGGATCCGCCGCCTCCGGTCCGGGGGAGGCGGAGGGCGTGGCGTCCGGCTGCGGACCTTCGGCGAGGAGCTCCTGTGCCGTTGCGGCGGCGGCGTCGAGCAGTTCGCGCGTCTCGACCCGGGGGGTGTTGCTCGTGGTCGACACCAGGATCCCCGGCAGATGCAGCTTGACCCCGGAGAACATCTCGCCGCCGTCCCACTCGGCGAGGCCGCCCATCGCCGACACCGCGTCGGTGGTGAAGAACGCGGGGTCGCGCACGGCCTTCACCGGCACGTGGCCGGGGTAGGCCACCAGGCTCTTCTCCGGGGCGAACGTCACCATCACCACTTCGCTGCCCTCGTCGGGATCGAAGCCGGCCCAGGAGCATTCCAGCCGCGTTTCCGTGCGCACCTCGGTGAACTCCGGCTCCTCCAATTGGCCGATGACGCCGGCCATGTGGGCCTCGATCCCGGTGGCCGCACACGAGACCGGCAGCGGTGCCGCATCGACGCGGCGCTCCTCCACCTCCGCCTGCGCGGTGTCGGAGGTGGCCGCCGGGCCGGTCACCGCTTCGCCGCCGACCGCGGTCCAGGCCGGGGTGGGCGTGGCCGGGCTCGCCGAGGGCGACTCCTCCGAGGCCGAACCGGACTCCGGCGTGCAACCGGTGGCGGCCAGCGCGAGGACGGCCGCGCCGACTGCCCACCGCGCCCGCGACACGTCTCTCGGAACGAATCTCATCGTGTGGTGACCTCTACCATCCGGTGCGGCTCGGGCCGCCCGCGGTCCGCGACCGCGTCGGCGCCTCCCATGGTGTCACCTTCCGGACGCGAAGCGGCGCCAGGCGCCAGGACCGTAAGCCAAGGGATACCTCCGCTGCACCGGCCCTCCATGTCCGCGGAGGAGGCACGGCGGGCCGCCCGCGCAGATAGGCTTTCGCGCATGGCACGACCCGACGGACGCGCTCCGAACCAACTGCGACCCGTGACGATCACCCGCAACTGGCTGCGCCACGCGGAAGGATCCGCTCTCATCGAATTCGGCGACACCCGCGTGCTGTGCGCGGCGACGGTCGAGGACGGCGTCCCGCGCTGGCGGCGCGGCACCGGAGAGGGGTGGGTCACCGCGGAGTACGCGATGCTTCCCCGCTCCACCGACACCCGCGGCGCCCGGGAGTCGGTCAAGGGCAAGATCGGCGGCCGCACCCACGAGATCTCCCGCCTGGTGGGCCGGTCCCTGCGCGCCGTGGTCGACTTCAAGGCGATGGCCGAGCACACGGTCACCCTGGACTGCGACGTGCTCCAGGCCGACGGCGGCACCCGCACGGCGGCGATCACCGGGGCCTACGTCGCGCTGGCCGACGCCTTCAAGTACCTGCGCAAGAAGCGCAACCTGAAGAACAACCCCCTCAAGGGGTCGGTCTCGGCGGTCAGCGTCGGCATCGTCCAGGACCAGCCGCGGCTGGACCTGAACTACCTGGAGGACTCCGTCGCGCAGACGGACATGAACGTCGTGGTCACCGGCGACGGCGACTTCGTCGAGGTCCAGGGGACCGCCGAGGGCGCGCCCTTCGACCGCGCGAAGCTCGACGGCCTGCTCGACCTGGCCCTGTCCGGCTGCGCGGAGCTGACCGAACTGCAGAAGAAGGCGCTCGCGGGATGAGCGACCGCATCACGGTGGTGCTGGCCACCCGCAACGCCAAGAAGCTGCCGGAGATGCGGGCGATCCTCGGCGAAGCCGGCCTCGATGCCGACGTGGTGGGCCTGGCCGATTACCCCGATGCGCCCGAGGTCCCCGAGACGGAGGCGACCTTCGCGGGCAACGCGCTGCTGAAGGCGCGGGCGATCGCCGCGCACACGGGGCTGCCGGCGGTGGCCGACGACTCCGGGCTTCGCGTGGACGCGCTCAACGGGATGCCGGGTGTGCTGTCGGCCCGCTGGTCGGGGCGCTTCGGTACGCAGTCGGGGGACGAGGACGAGGCGAACATCGACCTGGTGCTCGACCAGCTCGCCGACACCCCTGAGGAGCGGCGCGGCGCCGAGTTCGTGGCCACGGCGGCCCTGGTGGTTCCGCGGGGGGCCGTGCCCAAGGCGCAGGAGGAGATCGAGGAGGTCGTCGAAGGCGTGCTCCGCGGTCGGCTGATCAGGGAGCGCCGCGGTGAGAACGGCTTCGGCTACGACCCGATCTTCGTGCCGGAGGGCGAGACCCGGACCACGGCCGAGATGAGCGCGGGGGAGAAGAACGCGATCAGCCATCGGGGCATCGCCTTCCGCAGGATGGCGGAGGTGCTGGCCGGACTGCTGTGACCCGCTGTGGGAAGCCGGCCGCGGCATCGGCGCGGCCGGTCGGCGAGGACCGCGTTTGGCGTATCGCCGGATCGATGGTTAAGATGAAGGGCTGACGCGGACTTCGCGGTCCGGCGGCGGCTCCGATTCGATCGGGAGCCTGTCCCGGGCCCGGTTTGCCGAGATACCGGTTCGCGACGCCCGTCGCGAGCGGGTAACCTGGACAGAGCAAGTAGCCGAGAACCGAACATCCCCGCGATGGGCGGTCGGCAGTCCGACCCGCGGACGACACGGACGCAATGCGGACGTGTTCCCAGCACTTGTCAGAGTCTCCTACCGAACGCCGCCGAATCCGGGGTCCGGTTTCGGGAATGGACGGTGCGGACCGCATGTTGGATGAACGCAGCGTTTAACGGCCCTAGGCGAATTCGCCGATTTGGTGGGTTTGCGGGGGTCCTGATAACGTGAAGGCATAACACAGCGGATCGGTTCCCGCCCCGGGATTTCACCGGGAACGGGGTTCGGATCCGCGGGGAGATTCCGTCTCTTGGGAAGAGCCTGGGGAGCCTGCCGGTTGGCGGGTTCGGGCTTGTGCCGGATGAGCGGTTGCTTCTTGAGAACTCAACAGCGCGTGTTCAACTTTGTGCCAAGTTTGTTTTGGCCCCGTGGGACCAGCCCCTCTGTGTGGGGTGTGGTTCCGGGGTTCCTTTGATGGGCCCGGGTTTGATCCTGCTTTTCGGGTGGGTTTTTCCGGGTCGTGTCAGGGTTCAGACCTTTGATGGAGAGTTTGATCCTGGCTCAGGACGAACGCTGGCGGCGTGCTTAACACATGCAAGTCGAGCGGTAAGGCCCTTCGGGGTACACGAGCGGCGAACGGGTGAGTAACACGTGAGCAACCTGCCCCCGACTCCGGGATAAGCCGGGGAAACCCGGTCTAATACCGGATAGGACGCCCTGTCGCATGGCGGGGTGTGGAAAGGTTTCTTTCCGGTCGGGGAGGGGCTCGCGGCCTATCAGCTTGTTGGTGGGGTGATGGCCTACCAAGGCGATTACGGGTAGCCGGCCTGAGAGGGCGACCGGCCACACTGGGACTGAGACACGGCCCAGACTCCTGCGGGAGGCAGCAGTGGGGAATATTGCGCAATGGGCGGAAGCCTGACGCAGCGACGCCGCGTGGGGGATGACGGCCTTCGGGTTGTAAACCTCTTTTACCACTGACGCAGGCCCGTGCTTTTGTGCGGGTTGACG
>NZ_VTZW01000012.1 GCF_009728995.1 Streptomonospora sp. PA3
GTGTGGGGACTTTCCACGGTTTCCGTGCCGTAGCTAACGCATTAAGCGCCCCGCCTGGGGAGTACGGCCGCAAGGCTAAAACTCAAAGGAATTGACGGGGGCCCGCACAAGCGGCGGAGCATGTTGCTTAATTCGACGCAACGCGAAGAACCTTACCAAGGTTTGACATCGCCGGTAATCCCGCGGAGACGCGGGGTCCTTTTGGGATCGGTGACAGGTGGTGCATGGCTGTCGTCAGCTCGTGTCGTGAGATGTTGGGTTAAGTCCCGCAACGAGCGCAACCCTTGTTCCATGTTGCCAGCACGTGGTGGTGGGGACTCATGGGAGACTGCCGGGGTCAACTCGGAGGAAGGTGGGGATGACGTCAAGTCATCATGCCCCTTATGTCTTGGGCTGCAAACATGCTACAATGGCCGGTACAGTGGGCGTGCGATGCCGCAAGGCGGAGCGAATCCCTAAAAGCCGGTCTCAGTTCGGATTGGGGTCTGCAACTCGACCCCATGAAGGTGGAGTCGCTAGTAATCGCGGATCAGCAACGCCGCGGTGAATACGTTCCCGGGCCTTGTACACACCGCCCGTCACGTCATGAAAGTCGGCAACACCCGAAACGTGCGGCCTAACCCCGTTTGGGGAGGGAGTGCGTGAAGGTGGGGCTGGCGATTGGGACGAAGTCGTAACAAGGTAGCCGTACCGGAAGGTGCGGCTGGATCACCTCCTTTCTAAGGAGTCTTGATGAGCCGGCCTGTGCTGGGCTGTCCCCGGTGGGGGCGGTCCGGTGGTTGTTTTTCCGTTGTGGCCGGCGGACTCGTAAGTGGACCCGGTGCTGTTGGTCTGTCCCGCTGTGCGGGCCAGGCCGGGTGTCGGGATGGTGCTTGGTGGACACGCGCTGTTGGGTGTCTGAGGGAGCGACCCGGTGGGTTGTTTTCCCCGATGCCACCCTGATGAAGACCCTGGTGGGCGCGGATGCGCGCGGGCGGGTCCTCGGTGTCCTCCGTGTCGGGGGCGGTCGCTGGTCGGCCGTCTGCGGTGGGGAGGGGGTTCCCGGTTGGTCCGGGGGCGGTCGAGGCCTGGTTGCGGTGTCCGGTGGTGTTCCGCTGGGTTGTGGTCGGGTGTGTGGCTGGTGGTTTGATTTGTGGATAGTGTGCGCGAGCATCTTGTATCTGTGGTGGCCAAGCAAGAGTGGCATACGGTGGATGCCTTGGCACCAGGCGCCGATGAAGGACGTGGGAGGCCGCGATAGTCCACGGGGAGTTGTCAACCGAGCGGTGATCCGTGGGTGTCCGAATGGGGGAACCCAGCCCGAGTTGTGTCGGGTTGCCGCCGTCTGAATGTATAGGGCGGTTGGTGGTGACGCGGGGAAGTGAAACATCTCAGTACCCGCAGGAAGAGAAAACAAGAGTGATTCCCTGAGTAGTGGTGAGCGAAAGGGGATGGTGGCTAAACCGCGTGCGTGTGAGAGGCGGCAGCCGTTGCGTGCGTGGGGTTGTGGGGTTGCGTTGTGTCCGGTCTGCCGGCTGGGCGCGCTGGTGGTTGCTGTAGTCGAAGCCGTTGGGAAGCGGTGCCGGAGTGGGTGAGAGTCCCGTAGGCGAAGCGGTGATCATTGGTGTGGACGTTGTCCCCGAGTAGCGCGGAGCTCGTGGAATTCCGTGTGAATCCGGCAGGACCACCTGTCAAGCCTGAATACGTCCTGGTGACCGATAGTGGACGAGTACCGTGAGGGAAAGGTGAAAAGTGCCCCGGTGAGGGGTTGTGAAAGAGTACCTGAAACCGTGTGCTGTCAAGCCGTCAGAGCTTCGCTTTGGTGCGGGGTGATGGCGTGCCTTTTGAAGAATGAGCCTGCGAGTCGTGGTGTGTGGCGAGGTTAACCCGGGTGGGGTAGCCGTAGCGAAAGCGAGTCTGAACAGGGCG
>NZ_VTZW01000014.1 GCF_009728995.1 Streptomonospora sp. PA3
AGCACCACACGACGCTGCACCTAAATGCATTTCGGGGAGAACCAGCTATCACGGAGTTTGATTGGCCTTTCACCCCTACCCACAGCTCATCCCCCAGGTTTTCAACCCTGGTGGGTTCGGGCCTCCACGAAGTCTTACCTCCGCTTCACCCTGGCCATGGGTAGATCACCCCGCTTCGGGTCCACAGCATGCGACTCAACCGCCCTGTTCAGACTCGCTTTCGCTACGGCTACCCCACCCGGGTTAACCTCGCCACACACCACGACTCGCAGGCTCATTCTTCAAAAGGCACGCCATCACCCCGCACCAAAGCGAAGCTCTGACGGCTTGACAGCACACGGTTTCAGGTACTCTTTCACAACCCCTCACCGGGGCACTTTTCACCTTTCCCTCACGGTACTCGTCCACTATCGGTCACCAGGACGTATTCAGGCTTGACAGGTGGTCCTGCCGGATTCACACGGAATTCCACGAGCTCCGCGCTACTCGGGGACAACGTCCACACCAATGATCACCGCTTCGCCTACGGGACTCTCACCCACTCCGGCACCGCTTCCCAACGGCTTCGACTACAGCAACCACCAGCGCGCCCAGCCGGCAGACCGGACACAACGCAACCCCACAACCCCACGCACGCAACGGCTGCCGCCTCTCACACGCACGCGGTTTAGCCACCATCCCCTTTCGCTCACCACTACTCAGGGAATCACTCTTGTTTTCTCTTCCTGCGGGTACTGAGATGTTTCACTTCCCCGCGTCACCACCAACCGCCCTATACATTCAGACGGCGGCAACCCGACACAACTCGGGCTGGGTTCCCCCATTCGGACACCCACGGATCACCGCTCGGTTGACAACTCCCCGTGGACTATCGCGGCCTCCCACGTCCTTCATCGGCGCCTGGTGCCAAGGCATGTTTTCTCTTCCTGCGGGTACTGAGATGTTTCACTTCCCCGCGTCACCACCAACCGCCCTATACATTCAGACGGCGGCAACCCGACACAACTCGGGCTGGGTTCCCCCATTCGGACACCCACGGATCACCGCTCGGTTGACAACTCCCCGTGGACTATCGCGGCCTCCCACGTCCTTCATCGGCGCCTGGTGCCAAGGCATCCACCGTATGCCACTCTTGCTTGGCCACCACAGATACAAGATGCTCGCGCACACTATCCACAAATCAAACCACCAGCCACACACCCGACCACAACCCCGCCGCACCGGCCGACCGCCCGCCCAACACAGGGCCGAGCAGTCCCACCAGAGCGCCCACCGCCACAACGACGGCACACCCGGGGTCTTCATCAGGGTGGCATCGGGGAGAACAACCCACCGGGTTGCTCCCTCAGACACCCAACAGCGCGTGTCCACCAAGCACCATCCCGACACCCCAGACCGGGAACCACCGGGCCGCACCCGCCCCCACCAACGCGGAGGCGACACGCCACAGCAGCATCCCCGGGGGCACCGGGTCCACTTACGAGTCCGCCGGCCACAACGGAAAACAACCAGACCGAAGAGCCCCCCACACGGGAAGCACCCCCGGCCCACAGGCCGGCTCATCAAGACTCCTTAGAAAGGAGGTGATCCAGCCGCACCTTCCGGTACGGCTACCTTGTTACGACTTCGTCCCAATCGCCAGCCCCACCTTCACGCACTCCCTCCCCAAACGGGGTTAGGCCGCACGTTTCGGGTGTTGCCGACTTTCATGACGTGACGGGCGGTGTGTACAAGGCCCGGGAACGTATTCACCGCGGCGTTGCTGATCCGCGATTACTAGCGACTCCACCTTCATGGGGTCGAGTTGCAGACCCCAATCCGAACTGAGACCGGCTTTTAGGGATTCGCTCCGCCTTGCGGCATCGCACGCCCACTGTACCGGCCATTGTAGCATGTTTGCAGCCCAAGACATAAGGGGCATGATGACTTGACGTCATCCCCACCTTCCTCCGAGTTGACCCCGGCAGTCTCCCATGAGTCCCCACCACCACGTGCTGGCAACATGGAACAAGGGTTGCGCTCGTTGCGGGACTTAACCCAACATCTCACGACACGAGCTGACGACAGCCATGCACCACCTGTCACCGATCCCAAAAGGACCCCGCGTCTCCGCGGGATTACCGGCGATGTCAAACCTTGGTAAGGTTCTTCGCGTTGCGTCGAATTAAGCAACATGCTCCGCCGCTTGTGCGGGCCCCCGTCAATTCCTTTGAGTTTTAGCCTTGCGGCCGTACTCCCCAGGCGGGGCGCTTAATGCGTTAGCTACGGCACGGAAACCGTGGAAAGTCCCCACACCTAGCGCCCAACGTTTACAGCGTGGACTACCAGGGTATCTAATCCTGTTCGCTCCCCACGCTTTCGCTCCTCAGCGTCAGGTAAGGCCCAGAGACC
>NZ_VTZW01000013.1 GCF_009728995.1 Streptomonospora sp. PA3
CCCCACCCGGGTTAACCTCGCCACACACCACGACTCGCAGGCTCATTCTTCAAAAGGCACGCCATCACCCCGCACCAAAGCGAAGCTCTGACGGCTTGACAGCACACGGTTTCAGGTACTCTTTCACAACCCCTCACCGGGGCACTTTTCACCTTTCCCTCACGGTACTCGTCCACTATCGGTCACCAGGACGTATTCAGGCTTGACAGGTGGTCCTGCCGGATTCACACGGAATTCCACGAGCTCCGCGCTACTCGGGGACAACGTCCACACCAATGATCACCGCTTCGCCTACGGGACTCTCACCCACTCCGGCACCGCTTCCCAACGGCTTCGACTACAGCAACCACCAGCGCGCCCAGCCGGCAGACCGGACACAACGCAACCCCACAACCCCACGCACGCAACGGCTGCCGCCTCTCACACGCACGCGGTTTAGCCACCATCCCCTTTCGCTCACCACTACTCAGGGAATCACTCTTGTTTTCTCTTCCTGCGGGTACTGAGATGTTTCACTTCCCCGCGTCACCACCAACCGCCCTATACATTCAGACGGCGGCAACCCGACACAACTCGGGCTGGGTTCCCCCATTCGGACACCCACGGATCACCGCTCGGTTGACAACTCCCCGTGGACTATCGCGGCCTCCCACGTCCTTCATCGGCGCCTGGTGCCAAGGCATCCACCGTATGCCACTCTTGCTTGGCCACCACAGATACAAGATGCTCGCGCACACTATCCACAAATCAAACCACCAGCCACACACCCGACCACAATCCCGCCGCACCGGCCGAAAGCCCGCCCAACACAGGGCCGAGCAGTCCCACCAGAGCGCCCACCGCCACAACGACGGCACACCCGGGGTCTTCATCAGGGTGGCATCGGGGAGAACAACCCACCGGGTCGCTCCCTCAGACACCCAACAGCGCGTGTCCACCAAGCACCATCCCGACACCCCAGACCGGGAACCACCGGGCCGCACCCGCCCCCACCAACGCGGAGGCGACACGACACAGCAGCATCCCCGGGGGCACCGGGTCCACTTACGAGTCCGCCGGCCACAACGAAAAAACAGGCCGACTACCGAGACTCCTTAGAAAGGAGGTGATCCAGCCGCACCTTCCGGTACGGCTACCTTGTTACGACTTCGTCCCAATCGCCAGCCCCACCTTCACGCACTCCCTCCCCAAACGGGGTTAGGCCGCACGTTTCGGGTGTTGCCGACTTTCATGACGTGACGGGCGGTGTGTACAAGGCCCGGGAACGTATTCACCGCGGCGTTGCTGATCCGCGATTACTAGCGACTCCACCTTCATGGGGTCGAGTTGCAGACCCCAATCCGAACTGAGACCGGCTTTTAGGGATTCGCTCCGCCTTGCGGCATCGCACGCCCACTGTACCGGCCATTGTAGCATGTTTGCAGCCCAAGACATAAGGGGCATGATGACTTGACGTCATCCCCACCTTCCTCCGAGTTGACCCCGGCAGTCTCCCATGAGTCCCCACCACCACGTGCTGGCAACATGGAACAAGGGTTGCGCTCGTTGCGGGACTTAACCCAACATCTCACGACACGAGCTGACGACAGCCATGCACCACCTGTCACCGATCCCAAAAGGACCCCGCGTCTCCGCGGGATTACCGGCGATGTCAAACCTTGGTAAGGTTCTTCGCGTTGCGTCGAATTAAGCAACATGCTCCGCCGCTTGTGCGGGCCCCCGTCAATTCCTTTGAGTTTTAGCCTTGCGGCCGTACTCCCCAGGCGGGGCGCTTAATGCGTTAGCTACGGCACGGAAACCGTGGAAAGTCCCCACACCTAGCGCCCAACGTTTACAGCGTGGACTACCAGGGTATCTAATCCTGTTCGCTCCCCAC
>NZ_VTZW01000016.1:0-20120 GCF_009728995.1 Streptomonospora sp. PA3
CCCCGACCGGAAAGAAACCTTTCCACACCCCGCCATGCGACAGGGCGTCCTATCCGGTATTAGACCGGGTTTCCCCGGCTTATCCCGGAGTCGGGGGCAGGTTGCTCACGTGTTACTCACCCGTTCGCCGCTCGTGTACCCCGAAGGGCCTTACCGCTCGACTTGCATGTGTTAAGCACGCCGCCAGCGTTCGTCCTGAGCCAGGATCAAACTCTCCATCAAAGGTCTGAACCCTGACACGACCCGGAAAAACCCACCCGACCGCGCAAACCGCGACCGAGAGGCGAACCCGGGCCCATCAAAGGAACCCCGGAACCACACCCCACACAGAGGGGCTGGTCCCACGGGGCCAAAACAAACTTGGCACAAAGTTGAACACGCGCTGTTGAGTTCTCAAGAAGCAACCGCTCATCCGGCACAAGCCCGAACCCGCCAACCGGCAGGCTCCCCAGGCTCTTCCCAAGAGACGGAATCTCCCCGCGGACCCGCAAGCCGCTTACACGCAGGCTCAGCAGATCCGCTTTCTGCTTCGAATTTACCAGCTCACGATGAGGCCGCCAAATTGGCCGCCGTTCGGATCCGGCTCATTCCCGAAGTCTCCGATACGCCCGTTAAGGCGACCGGCTCTTCGGATCAGGTTACCAGGCGCACAACTCGTGCGTGCCTTGATTTCCCAGGGTATCGAGTGCGGTCCGGCTCGAACGCCTGACGGCTGTTCACCGGCCCGCATCGGCCTATATACGATAGGTTCCGCGCACGGAAGCGTCAAATCGGCCGTTCATCCTGCGCTCCGCCGGCCGTGGTCGGGACTCGGCCGGGGGCGTATCGGATCGGGCGCCTGCGTCCCGTGCTCACGCGGCTCCCTGCCGGCCATCGGCCGGACGGCGGGACCGCGCGGTAGGTCAAAGTTCTTCTGTTGCCATCGGGGTTCCTGCCCCCCGCGGGCATCGGCTAAACACACCGGGAGGCCGGGCTATTCCGCGGCCCGCTCCGGGACCGGTCTCTGCGGCGGTCAGAGCGGGCATGGGACGGCGCACTCCGCGCGCGCCCATGCCCGCCGGTCGCTGCTCGGCCCTCACTCCTCGCCGAGGACAACTCCGCCGACGTTGCGCTTGCCCCGCCGCAGAACGAGGTAGCGCCCGTGCAGCAGATCCTCCGGTGCCACCCGGGCCTCGACGTCGGTCACCTTGGCGTTGTTCACGTACGCCCCGCCCTCCTGGATCGTGCGGCGGGCCGCCGACTTGCTCGCCACCAGACCGGTGCCCGCGAGCAGGTCGACCACCGGCGGCAGGTCCGCCGCCGAGCCGGCCGGAGTGACATTGGGGACCTCGGCGATCGCGGCGCCCAGGGTGCGCTCGTCCAGGCCGGCCAGGTCGCCCTGCCCGAAGAGGGCGCGGCTGGCCTCGACGGCCTTGCGGCACTCCTCCTCGCCGTGCACGAGCGTGGTCATCTCCTCGGCCAGGGCCCGCTGCGCGGCGCGGGCCGCCGGGCGTTGCGCGGTCTGGCGCTCAAGGTCCTCGATCTCCTCGCGGCCGCGGAAGCTGAAGAACCGCAGGAGGCGCCCCACGTCCCGGTCATCGGCGTTGAACCAGAACTGGTAGAAGGCGTAGGGACTGGTCAGCTCGGCGTCCAGCCACACCGCGCCCGACTCGGTCTTGCCGAACTTGCTGCCGTCGCTCTTGGTGAGCAGGTTGGTGGTCAGCGCGTGGGCGGGCCCGTGCGGGTCGTTGCCGTCCATGCGGCGGATCAGATCGAGGCCCGCTGTGATGTTGCCCCACTGGTCGCTGCCGCCGATCTGCAGGGTGCAGCCGTGGCGGCGGTACAGCTCGACGTAGTCGTAGGACTGCAGCAGCACGTAGCTGAACTCGGTGTAGCTCATCCCGTCGCCGTCGAGGCGGCTGCGCACCGTCTCGCGAGCGAGCATCTGGTTGATGCTGAAGTGCTTGCCGACGTCGCGGAGCAGATCGATCGCGCTCATGGAACGCAGCCACCGGCCGTTGTCGACCAGCAGCGCGTCGGTGGTTCCCGCCGTGCCGCCCTCGGGGGCGAAGCGCAGGAACGCCGAAAGCTGGCGGCCGAGGATGTCGACCCACTGCTCGACGACCTCCACCGAGTTCAGCGCGCGCTCGGCGGTGGCCTTGGGGTCGCCGATGAGCCCGGTTCCGCCGCCGACGAGCGCGATCGGCCGGTGCCCGGCCCGCTGGAACCTCGCGAGGGTGAGGATCTGGGTGAGGTGGCCGATGTGCAGGCTGCCGGCGGTCGGGTCGAAGCCGCAATAGAGGGTGACCGGGCCATCGGCGAGAGCCTTGCGGAGTTCGTCAAGGTCGGTGGTCTGCGCGAGGAGCCCGCGCCATTCGAGGTCGTCGATGATGTCGGTCACGGTCGTCTTTCCGTCGAGGGGGCCGCCGCACCGGGCCGCGCGGGGCCGCCGTGGTTTCCGGTCGAACGCCATCCACCGTATCCGCTGCGTCGGCGGCGCGCGTGCGGATATCCCACCGCTCGCCCGCGACCGGCCCGTTGACAGGCGGAGCTAATAGGATTAGCTTTCTGGTTATGGATATGAGCCGCAATGCGAACACCGCCCCGCCCGACCGAGGAGTCCCCGTGCAGCACTTGCAGCGCCCCGAAGGGCGGATCGCCTACGAACTCCACGCAGCCGACAACACGGGCCCGCTGGTCGTGTGCATCCCCGGTATGGCCGACGTCCGCGGCACCTACCGGCACCTGGCGCCGAAGCTGGCCGCGGCCGGCTACCGCGTGGCGGCCATGGAACTGCGCGGCCACGGCGACAGCGACATCTCGTTCACCGACTACTCGACCGTGGCCACCGCCGACGACGCCGTCGCCCTCATCGAGGAACTGGGCGGCGGCCCGGCGCTGATCGTCGGCAACTCGCTCGGCGCCACCGCCGCCGCCTGGGCCGCCGCGGTCCGCCCCGACCTGGTCGGCGGCCTGGTCCTGATCGGTGCCTTCCTGCGCGGGGACGGCATGGCCGGCTTCACGCGCCTGGCCATGCGCACGATGCTCCTGCGCCCGTGGGGCCCCGCGTTCGTGCACAAGTACCTCTCCGGCCTCTTCGCCGGCCGCACCCCCGACGACCACGCCGATCACCTGGCCGCCATCCGCGCACAGCTGTCGCCCCGCGACCGCTACCGCGCGGTCCGATCGACCATCGCCAACGCCTACCGCCCGGTGCCCGCCCGCCTGGACGAGGTCTCCGCACCCGCTCTGGTGGTGATGGGCGAACTCGACGGCGACTGGGACGACCCCGCCGGCGAGGCCGCGTGGATGGGCGAGCGGCTCGGCGCGCAGGTGCTCATGGTCCCCGATGCCGGCCACTACCCGCAGGCGCAGCAGTCGGAGATGGTGGCGCAAGCCGTCCTCGACTTCGCCGGCGCCGGCGAGGGCTCCCCCGGCCTCCCCCGTCCCCGTGCCTAGAGCGGGGCTCACCCCCGCCGCAGTGACCGAGGAGGCCGCTCGGCTCTGCGACGAGCAGGGGTTCGACCGGCTCTCCCTGGCGGCCGTGGCCAAGCGGTTCGGCGTCGCGGTTCCCAGTCTCTACAAGCACGTCGGCGGCCTGGAGGCGCTGCGCCGCGAAGTCGCCATGGCGGCCGCGGCAGACTTCGCCCAAGCGCTCGGGCGCGCCGCGATCGGCCGCGCCGAAGCCGACGCGCTGCGCGCCGCGGCCCGCGCCTACCGCGACTACGCGCGCGCCCATCCGGGGCGCTACGCGGCGCTGCAGCAAGCGGCGCCGCGGCCCGGCGAGGACGATGAGGGCGCCGCCGTCTTCTACCGCTCGGTCGAAGTGCTGGTTCCGGTGGTGCGGGGTTTCGGTCTGGCCGATGAGGCGCTTATCGACGTCATTCGCACGGTGCGCAGCGCACTGCACGGCTTCGTCGACCTGGAGCTGAGCGGGGGTTTCGGGCTGCCGCAAGGCGTGGACGCGAGCTTCGACGTGCTAGTGGAGGCCCTGGTGCGGACGCTGCGGGACTGGCCGGTCTCCGCGGCCGCTCAGGAGGGCGCGGACGGCGCGCACGGCGGCTGACCGCTCGGGGGCCGGCGCGAGGGCGGCCTCGCCGGTGGCGCCTCTGCGAATCCGCAGCGGGCGTCGGGTTCCGGCCATCCGGAGTAAGGGTTTGTTCACACCCCGCGTGTTTCGCCGCTCACCCGCTGTGGGCCAGCCTCGGGGGCTAAGCAGGCCCACAGCGGGACTGCGGGGCGCGGCGCCGTCTGGACTGACGAGCGAGGAAGCGAGGAACGAGCGACTGAGCGAGGAGGGAAGACGGCGCCTCAAAGCGCCCCGCAGTCCCGCGCGGAAAACCCAGCGGGCCTGCGCCCAAACACACCCCCGCCCGCCTTTGGAGACCTTATGGCCGCCCCTTCACGTCCGATCCTGTCCGTGCTCGCCGCGGCACTGGCCGCCCTCGCCCTGGTGACCGCCTCGGCGGTGCCCGCTCAGGCGGCGCCGCCACCGCCGCCGAGTCTGAACGAGGCCAGATCCCAGCTGGCGCAGCTGCGGATCGCGCCGGAGGGCTCCTCCTCCGGATACGACCGCGACCTGTTCCCGCACTGGTCGGCGGTGCAGGGCAACTGCAACGCCCGCGAGGCGGTGCTGCGCCGCGACGGCGTGGGCGTCGAGGTCGGCGCCGACTGCTATCCCGACGCCGGCCGCTGGACCAGCCCCTACGACGGCTTCACCACCTCCGACCCCTCCGAGGTCAGCGTCGACCACATGGTGGCGCTGGCCGAGGCCTGGCGCTCCGGCGCCGCCACCTGGTCCACCGCGCGCCGCGAGTCCTTCGCCAACGACCTCGCGACACCGCAGCTGTGGGCCGTCAGCATCTCCAGCAACAGCTCCAAGAGCGACCGCGACCCCGCCGAGTGGCTGCCCGAGCGCAGCGCCGTCCACTGCGACTACGCCAAGTCCTGGATCAACGTGAAGTTCGAGTGGGGCCTGAGCGCCGACTCCGCGGAGGCGGCGGCCCTGGAGGACCTGCTGGGCTCCGCCTGCTGAGCACGGATCCGCCGAAGTCCCCACCCCCCGCGGGCGGCGGCGTGCGCGCGCATGCCGCCGCCCGCGGCCTCAGCCGAAGAGCACCTTCTCGCCCAGATGCTCGGCGATGGCCAGCGACGAGGTCGCCGCCGGCGAGGGGGCGTTGCGCACGCAGGACACCCGGCCGTGGGTGTCGACCGCGAAGTCGTCGAGCAGCTCGCCCGTGCGGGTGAGCGCCTGGGCGCGCACCCCCGCGGGGGCGGGCCGCAGGTCGGCGGTGGTGATCGCGGGCACCAGGCGGCGCGCCTGGCCGGCGAAGACGGCGGTGGAGGCCGAGACCGCCATCTCGCGGGCGCCCATGGTCCAGTGGCGCCGCGCGAGCCGCCAGAAGCCGGGGAAGGAGAGGGTGTCGGCGAAGTCGCGGGGGACCACGTCGCGCAGCCGGTAGCCCTCGCGTGCGGCCGCCAGGATCGCGTTGGGTCCGGCCATGACCTCTCCGTGGACGTGCCGGGTCAGGTGCACACCCAGGAACGGGTAGCGGGGGTCGGGCACGGGGTAGATCAGCCCCCGCACCAGGTACCGGCTTCCGGGCGCCAGCTCGTGGTACTGACCGCGAAACGGCACGATGCGCGGGTCCCCGGGCGCGCCCGCCATGCGGGCGAGGCGGTCGCTGTGCAGGCCGCCGCAGATGATCACCCGGTCGAAGGTGCGGCGCACGCGCTCGCCGCGCGGGTCGCCGGTGAGCACCTCGGCGGTGTCGGTGCTCTGGCGCAGCGCGATGACCGGTGCGCCCAGCACGATGCGGCCGCCGGCGCGGCGCACGTCGTCGGCCAGCGCCTCGGCGACCGCGATGAAGTCGGTGACCGCGGTGGTGGGCGAGTGCAGGCCGGCGACGCCGCGCACGTGCGGCTCGACCTCGCGCAGGCCGTCGGGCCCCAGCCGCCTCACCCCGGGCACACCGTTGGCCTCGGCGCGGCGCTCGATGTCGTCGAGCCGCGCGGCGTCCTCGGAGTCGCGGGCGACCAGGACCTTGCCGACCTGCTCGAAGGGCAGGCCGCGCTCGACGCAGTAGTCGCGCAGCAGCCCGGTGCCGCGCCTGCACAGCAGCGCCTTGAGCGAACCCGGGCGGTAGTACAGCCCGGCGTGCACGACCCCGCTGTTGTGCCCGGTCTGGTGGCGGGCGACCGCCTCCTCCTTCTCCAGGACGGTGACGCGGGCGCCGGGCCGGTTCTGCGTGATCCACCTGGCCAGCGCGAGTCCGATGATCCCACCACCGATGATCCCGACGCGTTCGATGCTCATCGCCTCTCCTCCAAGGAACCCCCTCCACAGCGGGGAGATACCGGTCTTGGTGTCCGGGACACGAATGCCAGCATGTCACCCGCGGAAGCGGCGGGGGCCAGGAGGGCTGCGGAGTCCGCGCACGCGGGTCGGCCCGCACCCGCCGCGCACGTGCGGGCGCGGGCGATCGGCGCCCGGGGCACCCCAGCGCCCCGCGGCCCCCTCAGAGCGCGCGCAGGCCGTCCAACAGCACCTGGAGCACGTCGTCGCCGGAGAGCTGGGGCTCGGCGGTGCACGGCTCCAGGTCGCCGGCCTCGATCATGTCGGCGATGAGCAGTTTGGCGACGCTCAGCGGCAGTCCGACCAGGGCGGAGAGCTCGGCGACGCTCTGCGGTTCGGCGGCCAGCCGCAGCAGCGACTCGCGTTCGGGCCGCAGGTGGTCGGCGGGTCCGGGCGGGCGGCGGGCCGCCACCCGGCTGAGCAGGCCCAGCCCGGCGGTGGCGGGTGTGCCGTCGATGCCGATGGCGAAGGGCCGGACGAGTCGGCCCGGGTCGTGTGCGACCGTACTTCTATCCGCGTCCATCGTGTGCCCCGTGTGCGTTCCCGTTGAGATGACGGTGCTCGACCAGTGCGGAGGGCTGGGTGTCGGGCTCGGTCGGCGCCCACTCCAGCAGGCGGTCGGGGATGACCGCGGTCGCGCTGGTGCCCCCGTAGGGCGAGGGGCGCAGGCGCACCGAGACGCCGTGGCGTGCGGCCAGGCGCGCCACCACGAACAGCCCCAGTCGGGGCTCCTCGGGCAGGGCCATGACGTCGAACTCGGGGGGTTCGCCCAGCACGCGGGCGGCTTCGGCGTAGCCCTCCTCGGTGAGGCCCAGGCCGCGGTCCTCCACCTCCACGGCGACGCCGCCGCTGACGCGGCCGCAGTTGACGTCGACGGCACTGCCGCTGGGCGAGAACTGCGTGGCGTTCTCGATGAGCTCGGCCAGCAGGTGCACGACGTCGGCGACCGCCGCGCCGCTGAGCCGGGCGCGGGGCGCGGAGGTCAGCCGGACGCGCTCGTAGTCCTCGGTCTCGGTGATGGCGCCGCGCAGCACGTCGGCCAGCGGCAGGGGTTCGCGCCAGCGCCGGGCCGAGCCGGCGCCGCCGAGGATGATCAGGTTGTCGGCGTAGCGTCGCGCCCGCGTGGCCAGGTGGTCGAGGGTGAACAGCCGGCGCAGGGCGCGGGGGTCCTCCTCCTCGGCCTCGATCTCGTCGAGCACCCGCAACTGGCGCTGGACGAGGGTCTGGTTGCGGTAGGCGATGCCCAGGAACACCCGGTTGGCGCCGCGGCGGATCTCGGCCTCCTTGACGGCGGCGCCCACGGCGGTGCGCTGGGCGGTGTTGAAGGCGTCGGCGACCTGGCCGAGCTCGTCGCCGCCGTAGTCGAGCCGGGGCAGTTCGGCGGTGACGTCGACGCCGCGGCCCGCGCGGGCGCGGGCGGTGATGGCGGGCAGCCGGGCGTCGGCCAGCGAGAGCGCGTCGTCGCGCAGCTGCCGCAGCCGCGCCGTGAGCCGGCGCGAGGAGCGCGTGGCCACGAGGATGGCGGCCACCCCGGCGGCCAGCGTGAGCGCGCCGCCGGCCGCGCTCAAGGCCAGGCCGCGCATCGCGGCGTTCCACGCGGTGTCCACGGTCCTGTCGAGCTGGGCGGCGACCACCCCACCCAGGCCGGGCTCGGCCGCAGTCGCGGCGCGGTCCCACTCCCCGGCCGCCACGCCGATCTCGGAGTTCCACTCGGCCGGCCGGTCGCCCTCGCCCTCGGTCATCGGCGGACGGGTGACCACGGCGCGGCTGAGGCGCTCGGTCGCGGTCCAGGGCCCGGAGGTGACGAGGGCGTCGTGGCGGCGCAGGGTCGCCCCGTCCATCTCGTCGGCGGCGTCGGCGAGGATGTCGCGGTAGGAGGCGGTGAGGTAGGTGAAGTGCGCGGTCTCCTGGTAGTTCATCGCACCCGCGGCGATCGCGCCGGCCAGCAGGGCGTCGGAGCGGGCCAGCTGCTCGTGGGCGGTGACCAGGCGGCGCGCGAGCGCGGCCTCGGGCAGGCTCGCGCCCCGCTCCAGCGGGCGCAGCAGCGCGCCGGTGGCCTCAGCGGTCTCCTCGATGAGATCGCTGTAGGAGGTCAGCGCGGGAGCGCGGTCGATCCCCCGGTCGACGTCGGCGCGCAGGCCGGCGAGGCGGTCGTTCTCCGGCGCGAAGGCGCGGGTGCCGGGCAGGGGTTCGCCCCGCGGGCCCGGCCCGACGCCGACCGCGAACTCGTGGGCGCGCCGCGCGGCGGCGTCGGTCTCCTCGCGCTGGGCCACCAGCGCCCGACGCACCCGCGCGTCGTCGGGATCGCCGAGGTGGAGCTGGGTGAGTCTGCGCTCGACGCGCAGGTCGTCGGCCAAGCGGTCGAAGGCGGCGATGCCCTCGCGGCCGTTGGCCACGGAAAGCAGCAGCGAACCCGCCTGGTAGGTCTCGACGGCGGCCATTGCCGCCCACAGCACCAGGAAGCTGACGCTCGGTATCAGCACGATGCGGGTGAGCTGCCTGCGTATGGTCGGTCGATGTTCGTCCATGGTCCCCCCAACCTGGAACCACAGACGCTACCGAAGATCCCTGCCGCTGTGTTGCGGAATGGTCACATCCGGTGATCGGAAGGGGTGCGCGGCTCCCGCCGGCCTCGACGGCGCGCAGGGATGCGCCGTCGAGGCCGGCGGGCGGTCAGTTCTCCCGGCGGTGGCGGGAGCCCACGGGAGCGGGGATGTCCTCGGCCGTGGGCGGGGTCTCCGCGCCGAGCGAGTTGAGCACCTCGGCGTAGCGGAGAGCTGCGATCTTGGCCAGGGTGCTGCCCGCGCCCAGCGGCGCGCTCGTACGGGCGCCGTAGTGCTGGGCCAGCTGCTCCAGGCGCGCGGCGGGGAACTCCGGGCCGACGAGGCTGGGGGCGATCACGGGGCGGGCGCATCCGGCGGTGGAGAGCTGGTGGAAGGCGTCGTCCATGCTCGCCCGGTCCTCGAGGTCGGCGGGCAGCACGGTAATGCCCAGCCGCGCGGCCAGCAGGACGGCGGTGACACCGGCGGCGTTGACCGCCTCGGGGCCGCCGACCGCACCGACGACGACGCCGTCGGTCATCTGGGTGCCGGGGGCCACGACGCTGATCAGGCGCATCCGGTCGGCCCGCACGAAACCGGCCTCGGCCAGCCGCAGGTGCAGGGTCTCGGCGAGCATGGGGTGGGGGCCGAGCGCCTCGGTGACGCGCACGTCGGCGCCGGCGTCGGCGACGGCGCCCTCGATGGCCTCGAAGACGGCCTGGTGGGGCCCGGTGACCATGGGGACCACCACCGCGCGCACCGGGTGGTCGTCGCGCTGCTCCAGGCCGCTGAGGGCCTCGGCGAGCTCTGCTCGCCGCGCGCGGCCGTGCCTGATGGCGACCTCGGGGCGGTAGGAGCGCACGAGGTCGGCCATCTGCGCGCCGATGTCGGTGTCGGCGGCGTCGGCCTCCGGGTCGGCCGCGGCGGGCACGGCGAGGACGAGAGTCGGGGTACCCACCCAGCTGTCGAAGGACAGCGGGTTGCGGTGCCGACCGGAGCGGCGCCGCGGAAGATCCCGAGGGGGCAGTCTGTCCGAGTTTTGCATGCTGTCAGGGTTCACGCGAAGAATGCTAACGACTAGTGAGGGATGATCTCGCCCGCCGCCTGGGCGCCGGCGCCCGCAACGGGGCCGGACCTCGGACTTCGGGTGATCGCGGTCAGAAACGTGGGCCTATGGTAGCGGTCGCGCCGACACTGCCGGACTGCGTTGGCGCATTACGTGTTCGACCAGTGCCAGCAGCACCGATTTGCTCTCCTGGCGCTCGCGGGCGTCGGTGAGGATGATGGGCACGTCCGGGCCCACGTCGACGGCCTCGCGGACCTCCTCGGGCTCGTAGGCGTAGGCGCCGTCGAACCTGTTCACCGCGACGACGAACGGGATCTTGCGGCGCTCGAAGAAGTCCACGGCGGGAAAGCAGGTGTCGAGCCGGCGGGTGTCGGCGAGCACCACGGCGCCCAGGGCGCCCTCGGCGAGCTCGTCCCACATGAACCAGAAGCGCCCCTGGCCCGGGGTGCCGAAGAGGTAGAGGACGACCTGGCGGTTGACGGTGATGCGCCCGAAGTCGAGCGCGACCGTGGTCGTGGACTTCTCCTCCACGCCGCCGAGGTCGTCGACACCCATCGAGGCCTCGGTCATGACCTCCTCGGTGCTTAGCGGAGGGATCTCGCTCACCGAGCCGACCATGGTCGTCTTCCCGACGCCGAAGCCGCCGGCCACCAGGATCTTCACGGCCAGCGGGATGTGCCCGCCGGGGTCGGCGGCGGGGGGCGCCGGGGTGGTGTCAGAGTCTGCGGATGCCATCGAGTACCGCCTGGAGAACGCTCATGTGGGGTGGCTCCGAAGCCGGCATCGGCGCGCGGGCGAGGATGTCGCCGTCGGCGATGAGGTCGCTGAGGAGCACCTTGACCACGGTCATCGGAAGGTCGAGTTGGGCCGAGAGTTCGGCGACGGACACCGGGCGGTCGCACAGCCGCAGGATGGCGGCGTGCTCGGGCTCCAGCGCGCCCCAGTCCCGCCGCTCGCGGGTGGCCACCACGATGCTGATCATGTCCAGTCCGGCTTCGACGGGCCGGGTGCGGCCGCCGGTGACGGTGTAGGGCCGCACGAGCGGGCCGGCGGCGCCGTGGCGCGGGAACGCGGCGTCGTGTCCGCGGCGCTGGCGCCGGCGCCGCAGCAGCTCCTCGGCCGCCTCGCGGGCGAGCGCCCCGCGGGGGGCGGAGTCGCCCCATGCCGGATCGGCGCTCTGCGGTGCAGCGGCCGCTTGGTCGGGGTCGGCCCGCGGCGGCACCGGTTCCGGTGCGGCCGCCGTCTCCTGGATCTGCGGCGGGCGCTGCTCCCCCCTGCGGTGCTCGCCTGTGCTTCTCATGCGCCCGAACTCCCCGCCGCCATGGATTCGGGGAAGCGCGGCGCGGAGGTGAGGAACTGCCCGACCCGCTTGATGCGCATGTTCATCTCATAGGCGATGAGGCCGACGTCGGCGGTCTCGTCGGCGAGCACCGCGAGGCAGGCGCCTTCGCCGGCGGCGGTGACGAACAGGTAGGCGCGCTCCATCTCGACGACCGTCTGGCGCACGGCCCCGCCCCCGAACTGCCTGCCGGTGCCGCGGGCCAGGCTCTGGAAGGCGGAGGCGACCGCCGAGAGGTGCTCGCCGTCCTCGGCGGTGAGGCCGCGGGACCGCCCGATGAGCAGGCCGTCGGCGGACAGCACGATCGCGTGCTCGGCGCCCACGACACGGTCGACGAGGTCGTCGAGCAGCCAGTTCAGATCGCCTGCGGCGTGGTGGTTCTGCATCATCTATTCGCTCTCTCCCGTGTGTTGGCCCGACGGCCGCCCGGCCGCGCGGTCGTCTGCCGCGCCGACCGGTGCCGGCGGCCGGTGGGCGTCCCCCGTGTCGCCGCCCGGTCCGCCCGCGGCGGTCCCGTGCGCCGGGTCCTGCTCCGAGCGGTGCCGGTCGTCGGTTTCGGCTGGCGCTCCGGCCGGCGCAGCATCCGGCCGGTCGGCGTCGTCGGACTGCTCGCGGCCCCTGCGGGTGCCGCTCTGGAAGGCGCTCATCATCCGCCGGGCGTCCTCGGGGCCGCGCGTGCTCTCCGCCGCGCTCAGGCCCGGGATGCCGCCCTTGGGCGTGGGCGCGGGGTCCTGGCGCAGCTGCGGCGCGAGGTTGGCCTGGCGGCGGCGCCGCGGCAGGGCCGGGCGCTCGCCGCCGCTGCCGGAGGGCGCCGGGGCGGGCTGCTCGTCCGGGGGGCCGGCCGGTTCGTCGGGGCGGGGCTGCTGGGCAGGGCCGGGCAGCGGCTGGGCGGGGCCGGCGGCCACCTCGCGCCGGCGGCGGCCCGCCGTGCGGGCGGCGGGGCCGTCGCCCTCGGTACCGCCCTGGCCGGACGCGTCCTGCTGCGCGGGTGCGGAGCGGCCGGGGGCCGATGCCTCGGCCGGCGAGATCAGCGCAGCGGGGATGAGCACCACCGCGCGGGTGCCGCCGTAGGGGGAGGGGCACAGCCGCACGCTGATGTCGTGCTTGGCGGCCAGCCGGGCCACCACGAACAGGCCCAGCCGGGAGTCCTGGTTCAGCGCCATGACGTCGAACTCCGGCGCCTGCTCCAGGGTGGCGTTGGCCTCCTCCAGGGCCGGTGCGCTCATGCCCAGGCCGCGGTCCTCGATCTCCACGGCCACGCCCTTGGGCACGATCTCGCTGTTGATGTGCACCACGGTGTGCGGCGGCGAGAAGGCGGTGGCGTTCTCGACCAGCTCGGCCACGAGGTGGATGACGTCGGCCACCACCGACCCCGACAGGGAGAGGTCGGGGACCGCGCGCAGCTTGACGCGGGTGTACTCGTCGGTCTCGGAGATGGCGCCGCGCAGGATGTCCATGAGCGGGATGGGGTTGCGCCAGCGGCGGCCGGGGCGCCCTCCGCCGAGGATGATGAGGTTCTCGGCGTTGCGGCGTCCGCGGGTGGCCAGGTGGTCCAGGTGGAAGAGGTCTTCGAGGAGGTCGGGGTCGTCCTCCTCGCGCTCCACGCGGTCCAGCAGCTGGAGCTGGCGCTGCACCAGGGACTGGTTGCGGTGGGCGATGGCCAGGAACACGCGGTTCACGCCGGCGCGGGTCTCGGCCTCCTTTACCGCGGCGCTGACGGCGGTGCGCTGGGCGGTGTTGAACGCGTCGGCGACCTGGCCGACCTCGTCGGTGCCGTGGTCGAGGCGGCGCAGTTCGGTGTCGAGGTCGACGGGTTCGGCGTCGGCGAGCCGGCGCACGATGCGGGGCAGTTCCTCGCGCGCGAGGCTGAGGGTGTCGGCGCGCAGGCGGCTCAGCCGCGCGGTCAGGCGCGCGGCCGAACGCGAGGCGGCGCCGTAGGCCACGGTGCCGGCGAAGAGGGAGAGGATGCCGCCGCCTAGCGCGAGGTTGAACATCCAGGTGCTGGCGGCGTCGGTGGCGGCCATGACGGCGCGGACCTGGGCGTCGGCGAGGGCGACCAGGTCGGCGTTGACGTCGTCGGCGGTGGAGCGCCAGTCGTCCAGCCCATCGGGCGGTGTCCGCTCGGTCGGCGGGGCGCCGGTGACGGGGTCGATCTCGGCCCGGGGCTCGTGGCCGATGACTGTGTCGGCGATGTCGTTCATCCGGCTCCAGGCCGAGCTGCCGACCATGCGCTCGTGGGTCCGCTCGGTTTCGCCCTGCAGGGAGGGGGCGAGGCCGTCGAGGCGGCTGCGCATGCCCTCGACGAGGGAGGCGAACCGGGTCTGCTGGCCGATGGTGAGCCGGTCGGCGGCGACGGCGCCGCTGAGCAGGGCGTCGCCGCGGGTGAAGGACTCCTGGGCGCGCATGAGGCCCACGGCGTCGGCGCCCGCGGTCGCCGAGGGGCCGTCGTCGAGGTGGTGGACGATGGAGTCGTAGAGGCGGATGCCGGTGGTGATCATGGTGTCGTAGGCGGCGAGGGCCCCCTGGGGCGCGGTCTCGCCGGCCATGACGTCGTTGCGGATCCCGGTGCGGCCGTCGATGCGGGCGAGGTACTTGCCGGCGATGCGGGCGGTGGCGGGGTCGCCGTGTCCGCGCAGCCCGCCGGCGCGGGAGTCGACCTCCTGCAGCGCCTCGTCGGTGACGCCGGTCTGGCGACGCAGCGCGTCGGCGGTCTCCTCCGAGGGTGCGCTGGCGTACTCGGTCGCCAGGCGGCGCTCGCGCTGCAGCTCGACGATGGAGTAGTAGAGGTAGACGCCGGTCCGCCCGTCGCCGGTGGCGACGCGCAGCGAGACGGCCTGGGTGAGCGTGGCCGTGCTCAGCACGGCGAACAGCGCCAGGAATGTGACGCCGGGTATCAGCACGATCCTGTTGAGCTGGGCTCTGATACCGCGGTCGGTGCCGCCCTGCTCGCTCATCGAGTCCCCCCACGACGCGTACGCGGACGCGGGCACCCGGCCGGATCCTCGCAGCGGCCGCGGGACGGCCCCGCCGAACGGCCGGCGCGGCGTCTGCGCACGGGCCGCTGCCCCTCCCCCGGCGCCACGGCCTCCTGTCACAGGGTGCGCAGGAGGCAATACCCGTGGTGCCCACAGTCCCAGGACGCTACAGCAATACCTCCGGCGGTGCGGGGGGTTTGGGGGAAGTCCCAGTTGAGTGGGGGTTCGGGCGGGTGCCGCCGAAGGGCCCGGCGGCGCCCGCCCCGCCGACCCGTCCGGCGGGCTGTCGGCGGGCGGCGGCTCGCGCGTTCACCCCTTGGCCTCCGCGAACGCGCGGTGGTCGGCGATCTGCGAGCGCAGCCGCTCCAGCTGCTCGCGGACGCGGGCGGGGGCGGTGCCGCCCTTGGCCGAGCGCGAGTCCAGGGATCCGGCGACGGTGAGGACCTCGCGGACGCCGGGGGTGAGGTGCGGCGAGATCGCGGCGAGGTCGGCGTCGGTGAGGTCGGGCAGGTCGATGCCGCGCTCTTCGCAGGTGCGCACGCAGGCCCCGGCGATCTCGTGGGCCTCTCGGAAGGGCACCCGCCGGCGGACCAGCCACTCGGCGATGTCGGTGGCCAGGGAGAACCCCTGGGGGGCCAGTTCGGCCATGCGCTCGCCGTTGAAGGACAGGGTGGCGACCATGCCGGTGAAGGCCGGCAGCAGCAGGGTGAGGGTGTCGACCGCGTCGAAGACGGGCTCCTTGTCCTCCTGCAGGTCGCGGTTGTAGGCCAGCGGGAGCCCCTTGAGCGTGCCGAGCAGGCCCGCCAGGTCGCCGATGAGGCGGCCGGACTTGCCGCGGGCGAGTTCGGCGATGTCGGGGTTCTTCTTCTGCGGCATGATCGAGGAGCCGGTGGAGAAGGCGTCGTCCAGGGTGGCGAAGGAGAACTCCTTGGTCGCCCACAGGATGATCTCCTCGGCCAGCCGGGACAGGTCGACGCCGGTCATGGCGCCGACGAAGGCGAACTCGGCGACGACGTCGCGCGCGGCGGTGCCGTCGATGGAGTTCTCCGCGGCGGCGGGGAAGCCCAGTTCGGCGGCGACCGCCTCGGGGTCCAGGCCCAGCGACGAGCCGGCGAGGGCGCCGGAGCCGTAGGCCGAGACGGCGGCGCGGCCGTCCCAGTCGCGCAGCCGCTCCACGTCGCGCAGCAGCGGCCAGGCGTGGGCGAGCAGGTGGTGGGCGAGCAGCACCGGCTGGGCGTGCTGGAGGTGGGTGCGGCCGGGCATGGGCACGGTGATGTTGGCCTCGGCCTGGTCGGCCAGTGCCGCGGCGAGGTCGAGCAGTTCGCCGGCGATGGCGCGGGCCTGTTCGCGCAGGTACATCCGCACCATGGTCGCGATCTGGTCGTTGCGCGAGCGGCCGGCGCGCAGCCGCCCGCCGAGCTCGGGACCCACCCGCTCGATGAAGCCGCGTTCCAGGGCGGTGTGCACGTCCTCGTCGGCGAGCACCGGGGTGAACCGGCCCGCGGCCACGTCGGCCTCCAGGACGTCCAGCCCCTCCAGCATCGCCGAGAGCTCGTCGTCGGTGAGCAGCCCCGCCGCGTGCAGCACGCGCGCGTGCGCCCGCGAGCCGGCGATGTCGTGGCGGGCCAGCCGCCAGTCGAAGTGGGTGCTCAGGGAGAGCCGGGCCAGCGCCTCGGACGGGCCGCCGGCGAAGCGGCCTCCCCACAGGCGGGTGACCTCGGTGTCGCTCTCGTTGGCCACGGTCGTGTCCTTTGCGTTCTTCGTGTCGTCGCCCGGCCCCGGCGCACGGGCGCGCCGGGGCCGGGACGGGGATGCGGTGGGAGCGCCGCCTGAGCCGCCTTGGTCGCCTCAGCTCTGCCGGCGGTCGCGCAGGTTGGCGATCTTGGCGGGCATGCTCCAGACGTCGATGAAACCGCGCGCCATGGACTGGTCGTAGGTGTCTCCGGTGTCGTAGGTGGCGAGGTCGTAATCGTAGAGGGAGGCGTCGCTGCGCCGCCCGGTGACCACGGCCCGGCCGCCGTGCAGCACCATGCGGATGTCGCCGGTGACGTGCTGGTTGGCCTGGGCGATGAAGCCGTCGAGGGCCTGCTTGAGCGGGGAGAACCACAGGCCGTCGTAGACCAGCTCGCCCCAGCGCTGGTCGACGCCGCGCTTGAACCGGGCGAGGTCGCGCTCGACGGTGACGGCCTCCAGCTCCTGGTGGGCCGTGATCAGCGCGATGGCGCCGGGCGCCTCGTAGACCTCGCGGCTCTTGATGCCCACGAGCCGGTCCTCGACCATGTCGATGCGGCCCACGCCCTGGGCGCCGGCCCGCCGGTTCATCTCCTCGATGACCTGCAGCGGGGACAGCTCCTTGCCGTCGATGGCGGTGGGCACGCCGGCGGTGAAGGTGACGACGAGCTCGTCGGGGTCGCGCGGCTCGGCGGGGTTGTCGGTGTAGGCGTAGACGTCCTCGGTGGGCCCGTTCCAGATGTCCTCCAGGAACCCGGTCTCGACCGCGCGGCCGAACAGGTTCTGGTCGATGGAGTAGGGCGACTTCTTGGAGACGTCGATGGGCAGGCCCTTCTCCTCGGCGAAGGCGATGGCCTTGTCCCGGGTCATGCCCGAGTCGCGCACCGGCGCGACGACCTTCAGCTCGGGGAAGAGGGCGGCCAGGCCGGCTTCGAAGCGCACCTGGTCGTTGCCCTTGCCGGTGCAGCCGTGGGAGACCATGGTGGCGTTGTGATACCGGGCGGCCTCGGCGAGGTGCTTGACGATCAGGGGCCGCGACAGCGCCGAGACCAGCGGATAGCGGTCCATGTAGAGGGCGTTGGCCTGCAGGGCGGGTACGCAGTACTCGCCGGCGAACTCCTCCTTGGCGTCGGCGACGACGGCCTCGACCGCGCCGCAGTCGAGGGCGCGCTGGCGGACCACTTCCAGGTCCTCGCCGCCCTGGCCGCAGTCGATGGCCACGGCGACGACCTCGGCGCCGGTCTCCTCGGCGATCCAGCCGATGGCGACGGAGGTGTCCAGGCCCCCCGAGTATGCGAGTACGACCCGCTCGGTCATGTCCTTGCTCCTTGTGTGTTCGGTGGGTGTGGCGCCGCGGTCGCCCCCGGCCGCCCGGTGCTCAAGGGCGCCGGTCGGCCAGCCGCAGCAGCGCTGATGCCAGTTCCTCGCCGCCCTCGGGATCGCGGGAGATCACCAGGATGGTGTCGTCGCCGGCGATGGTGCCGAGGATGGCGTGGAAGTCGGTGTGGTCGATGGCCGAGGCCAGGTACTGGGCCGCGCCCGGCGGTGTGCGGACGACGACCATGTTGGCCGAGGCCTCGGCCGAGACCAGGAGGTCTTCGGCCAGGCGGGTCAGGCGGGCGTTGGAGGCGCGCTCCAGGTCGAGGGTGTCGGGCCGGGCCCGCTGCAGCCGCTCGCCGCCTTCGCCGGGCAGGACGTAGATCAGTTCGCCGTCGACGGTGCGCAGCTTGACCGCCCCCAGTTCGTCCAGGTCGCGCGAGAGCGTGGCCTGGGTGACCTGCACGCCGCTGTCGGCCAGCAGCCGCGCCAGCTCCGCCTGGGAGCGGACGTCGTGGCGGGTGAGGACCTCGCTGATGCGGGCGTGGCGGGCGGTCTTGGTCATGGGGGAGCCGGCGCCGTCGACGGTCATCGGGGTTCTGCGGCGGATACCCCGGCCTTCAGGCCGGGGAGGAAGCCGCTCCCTCCTTTCGGGTGGTGTAGCCGTAGCCGTCGCTGCGTTGGAGCAGGCGGAGGTGTCGGTGGTGGATTCCCTGGACGGTGCCGCGGGCGGTGGTGATGTTGAACTTGCCGTTGGACCGCACCGCGACCCGGCCGGTGTGGGTTCCGGTGTTCTTGCCGGAGGGCACGGTCGCGGTGACGAGGTCGCCGGTGGCGAAGGCGAAGAACCGCTTGGTGCGGGGCATGAGCAGACGGGGGAACCCGTGTTTGTCGGGGCGGGTGCGGGCGTGGGTGCCGCGGCCGGTGCAGGCCGCCACCAGCACCCCGGTGACGGTTGCGGTGACGGTGTCGACCTTGCCGACGCACAGGGCGTCGAGGGTGTGGGTCTTGGGCAGGTGGTTGCGGGTGCGGTTGTACTTGGTGCGCCCGCCCGAACCCACGTGGACGGGCAGGCGGGCCTCCAGCGCGCGCCACAGCGCCCACCGCACCGACTGCACCGCCGCGGCGTCGCGCAGCGGAGCCTTGGCCCGTTTCAGGACGGCGGCGGCCCGCTTGGGCGCGAACTCGGCCACCGGCCGGTCGCCCTTGGCCCGGTTGCAGCCGATGCAGGCCAACACGAGGTTGGACACCCGGTCGGTGCCGCCCCGGGACTTGGGGTGGACGTGGTCGATGTTCAACGGAACCCCGGCGGCGCCGCAGTAGACGCAGACCCGGTCGAACTTGGCCAGCAGGTACTCGCGTACCTCGTAGCCGTGCAGGGTGCCGCGCTGGTAGTCGGCGCCTTCCAACGGCTTTCCGGCGGAGAGGGCGTGGGTGTCGAACGCGGCGCGTTCCACGTGCACCGCCTTCACGGGCGCCCACCGGGTCAGCCGGTCCACCACGAGGCCGTGGTGGCGACCCGGTGGTGCAGCGACGGCGCCAGCCACCCGGCGGGGCGGGTGCGGTTGTCGAAGCGGGGGGCGCGGTAGCGCAGGTTGCGGGTGCGCCTGCCGCGCCGGTAGGCCGACCGCTGCCCCATCCTCTTTTTGATCAGGGCGCCGCGGTGGTCGAGCCGGAGCGCGAACCGGCCGCGCCGCTCGCCCCCGCGGGCGGTGAACACGGCCACTCCGGTGTGCTTGGACCCGGGGTCGATACCGACGTCGACGCCGTCGACCTCGGAGTTCTCCACGGTGCGGTCTTTCAACCGGATGGTGAAGGGGGTGCGGCGGTGCACGACCGCCCGGCCCTTATCCAGGAGTTGGCGGGCGCGTGCCGGGTGGCACGGCTGCAACGGCACGCGGTTGGTGTCGAGCACGAAAACGTGCGGGGGCACCTCACGGTGCTGCTCCCCGACCTCGGAGGGCGCGGGGGTGGCGCCGGCGCCGCCGGGGGAAGCGGCGCCGGTCTCCTCTCGCACATGTCCCGCACCGGGTGCCTCACGGCGCCCGCCCCCCGTTTCGTCCCTGTTCCCGGGGTTGTCTGCTGGGGCGGGTTCCAGAGTAGGCCGCTGAGGAGGCACGGCCTGGTGGGTCTTCTCTCCTGTGCGGAACGTAGCCAACGCGGTTCACCTCCCATGGTGTTGGCTGGTGCTGGTAACGGCGGGCCTCCACCCGGGTGGGTGGAAGGCCCCCGCCTTCAGGCAGGGGAACCCGTTACCGTCGCGCGCCTCCTCTGCCCTGGTCCGGGTCGGCGCCGCCGGTGAGCAGGAAGTGCAGCAGCGCCTTCTGCGCGTGGCGGCGGTTCTCGGCCTGGTCCCAGACCGCGCTGTTGGGCCCGTCGATGACCGAGGCGGCGATCTCCTCGCCGCGGTGGGCGGGCAGGCAGTGCAGCACGACGGCGCCGGGCGCGGCCAGGGCCAGGGCCTGCTCGTCGACGGCGTAGCCGAGGAAGGGGGTGACCCGCTGTTCGGCCTCGTCCTCCTGGCCCATCGAGGTCCACACGTCGGTGGCCAGCACGTCGGCGCCCGCGGCGGCCTCGGCGGGATCGCCGGCGACGGTGACCGAGGCGCCGGTGGCGCCGGCGATCTCGCCCGCGCGGGAGAGCACGCCGGCGTCGGGCCGGTAGCCCTCAGGCGCGGCGATGCGCACGTGCATGCCGGCCAGGGCGCCGCCCAGCAGGTAGGAGTGGGCCATGTTGTTGGCGCCGTCGCCGAAGTAGGCGAGGGTGAGCCCGGCGAGGCGGCCCTTGCGCTCGCGGACGGTCTGCAGGTCGGCGAGGA
>NZ_VTZW01000016.1:20420-590251 GCF_009728995.1 Streptomonospora sp. PA3
CGCCGGTAGGCCGACCGCTGCCCCATCCTCTTTTTGATCAGGGCGCCGCGGTGGTCGAGCCGGAGCGCGAACCGGCCGCGCCGCTCGCCCCCGCGGGCGGTGAACACGGCCACTCCGGTGTGCTTGGACCCGGGGTCGATACCGACGTCGACGCCGTCGACCTCGGAGTTCTCCACGGTGCGGTCTTTCAACCGGATGGTGAAGGGGGTGCGGCGGTGCACGACCGCCCGGCCCTTATCCAGGAGTTGGCGGGCGCGTGCCGGGTGGCACGGCTGCAACGGCACGCGGTTGGTGTCGAGCACGAAAACGTGCGGGGGCACCTCACGGTGCTGCTCCCCGACCTCGGAGGGCGCGGGGGTGGCGCCGGCGCCGCCGGGGGAAGCGGCGCCGGTCTCCTCTCGCACATGTCCCGCACCGGGTGCCTCACGGCGCCCGCCCCCCGTTTCGTCCCTGTTCCCGGGGTTGTCTGCTGGGGCGGGTTCCAGAGTAGGCCGCTGAGGAGGCACGGCCTGGTGGGTCTTCTCTCCTGTGCGGAACGTAGCCAACGCGGTTCACCTCCCATGGTGTTGGCTGGTGCTGGTAACGGCGGGCCTCCACCCGGGTGGGTGGAAGGCCCCCGCCTTCAGGCAGGGGAACCCGTTACCGTCGCGCGCCTCCTCTGCCCTGGTCCGGGTCGGCGCCGCCGGTGAGCAGGAAGTGCAGCAGCGCCTTCTGCGCGTGGCGGCGGTTCTCGGCCTGGTCCCAGACCGCGCTGTTGGGCCCGTCGATGACCGAGGCGGCGATCTCCTCGCCGCGGTGGGCGGGCAGGCAGTGCAGCACGACGGCGCCGGGCGCGGCCAGGGCCAGGGCCTGCTCGTCGACGGCGTAGCCGAGGAAGGGGGTGACCCGCTGTTCGGCCTCGTCCTCCTGGCCCATCGAGGTCCACACGTCGGTGGCCAGCACGTCGGCGCCCGCGGCGGCCTCGGCGGGATCGCCGGCGACGGTGACCGAGGCGCCGGTGGCGCCGGCGATCTCGCCCGCGCGGGAGAGCACGCCGGCGTCGGGCCGGTAGCCCTCAGGCGCGGCGATGCGCACGTGCATGCCGGCCAGGGCGCCGCCCAGCAGGTAGGAGTGGGCCATGTTGTTGGCGCCGTCGCCGAAGTAGGCGAGGGTGAGCCCGGCGAGGCGGCCCTTGCGCTCGCGGACGGTCTGCAGGTCGGCGAGGATCTGGCAGGGGTGGAAGGTGTCGGTGAGGGCGTTGACCACCGGGACCGAGCCGGCTTCGGCCATGGTCTCCAGGCGCCGCTGGGCGAAGGTGCGCCAGACGACGGCGGCGACCTGGCGGTCCAGGACGCGGGCGGTGTCCTCGACGGGTTCGCCGCGCCCCAGCTGGCTGCCCTGGGCGTCGATGACCAGGGGGTGGCCGCCCAGCTCGGACACACCCACGGCGAAGGACACGCGGGTGCGCGTTGAGGGCTTGTCGAACAGCAGCGCCACGGTGCGCGGGCCCTCCAGCGGCCGGTAGGCGTAGGGGTCCTTCTTCATGGCGTCGGCGAGGTCGAGAACCGCGGCCTGCTCGGCGGGGGTGAGGTCGTCGTCGCGCAGGAAGTGCCGTAGGGGGTGGGGGGATGCGTTCATCGTGCCTCCTCGAGGATGGCCGGCAGGGCGGCGGTGAACTCCAGGACCTCGTCGCGGGTGATGGTCAGCGGCGGCGCGAGCCGCACCGTGTCGGGGGTGAGTGCGTTGACCAGGAATCCGTGTGCCGCGGCGGCGGCCTGGAATCCGGCCGAGGCGGCGTCGTTCAACCGGATGCCCAGCCACAGGCCGCTGCCGCGGACGCCTGCCAGCAGCGGGTGGTCGAGGGCGGTGATCTCGTGTTCGAGCAGTGTGCCCAGTTCGGCGGCCGAGGCCAGCAGGTTGTCGCCGTCGATGGTGTCGAGCACCGCCAGGGCGGCGGCGCAGGCCACGGGGTTGCCGCCGAAGGTGGAGCCGTGGTCACCCTTGGCGAAGGCGGTGGCGTAGCGGCCCAAGCCCACGCAGGCGCCGATGGGCAGGCCGCCGCCCAGTCCCTTGGCGAGGGTGAGCACGTCGGGGGTCACACCGTGGGCCTGGTGGGCGAACCAGCGGCCGGTGCGGCCGATGCCGCTCTGGATCTCGTCGAGGACGAAGGCGGCGCCCGCGGCGTCGCAGATCCTGCGGACCTCGGCGAGGTAGCCCTCGGGTGCCGGCACCACGCCGGCCTCGCCCTGCACGGGTTCGACGACGACGGCCGCGCAGGTCTCGTCGACGGCCTCGTGCAGGGCGTCGGCGTCGCCGTGGGGCACGAAGACCACGTCGGTGCCGTGCGGGCCGAAGGGGTCGCGGATGGCGGGTTTGCCGGTGATGGACAGGGCGCCCAGGGTGCGGCCGTGGAACCCGTCCTCGGTGGCCACGATGCGGGTGCGGCCCTCGCCCGCGGCGCGCTTGACGAGTTTGAGCGCGGCCTCGTTGGCCTCGGTCCCGGAGTTGGCGAAGAAGACACGCGCCTCGCCCGCGCCGGTGTCCAGGAGGGAGACGAGCCGCTCGGCCAGCTCGATCTCGCGCTCGTGCAGGAACAGGTTGCTGGTGTGGGCGATGGCCGCGGCCTGGTCGGCGACGGCGGCCACCAGCGCGGGGTGGGCGTGGCCGAGCGCGGAGACGGCGATGCCGGCGATGAGATCGAGGTAGGCCCTGCCGTCGGCGTCGAAGACCCGGCGGCCCTCGCCGCGGACCAGCGCCAGAGGCGGGGTGCCGTAGTTGGGCATCAGCACCGCCTCGAAGCGGGCCTGCAGGTCGGTGGTGGCGCTCACAGGTCACTCTCGCCTTCGAAGATGTCCACGGGCTCTGTGGGTTCCGCGGCCTCCGCGACGACCATGGTGCCGATGCCCTCGTTCGTGAAGATCTCCAGCAGCATGGAGTCGGGGGTGCGCCCGTCGAGGACGTGGGCCTGCGGGACCCCGCCCCGCACGGCCTGCAGGCACGCCTCCATCTTGGGCACCATGCCCGAGGACAACTCGGGCAGCATGGCCTCCAGTTCGCCGGCGGTGAGCCTGCTGATCAGCTCCTCGCAGGCGGGGTAGTCGGCGTAGAGGCCCTCGACGTCGGTGAGGACGACGAGCTTGCCGGCGCCCAGGCCCACGGCGAGCGCGGCGGCGGCGGTGTCGGCGTTGACGTTGAAGACGCCTTCGTCGGAGCGGGCGACGCTGGAGATGACGGGGATGCGCCCGTCGTCGAGGAGGGTGCGCACGACGCCGGGCTGGACGTCGACGACCTCGCCGACCTGGCCGAGGTCGACGGGGGCGCCGTCGACCCAGGCGGACTTGCGCTCGGCGGTGATCAGGTGGGCGTCCTCGCCCGAAAGGCCCACGGCGAAGGGGCCGTGGGCGTTGATCAGTCCGACGATGTCGCGGTTGACCTGGCCGACCAGGACCATGCGGACGATGTCCATGGTCTCGGGCGTGGTCACCCGCAGGCCGGCGGCGAAGGTGCTGGTGACGCCTAGGCGGTCCAGGTGCGCGCTGATCTGCGGGCCGCCGCCGTGCACGACGACGGGGCGCAGGCCGGCGTAGCGCAGGAAGACGATGTTCTGGGCGAAGCGCTCGCGCAGCGCGGGGTCGGTCATGGCGTTGCCGCCGTACTTGACCACGACGGTCTTGCCGTGGAACCGGCTGAGCCAGGGAAGGGCTTCGATCAGCGTGTTGGCCTTGTCCAGGGCCTGTTTGCGAGAGTTCATCGGATTCGCGGTGCGGGCGCCGCGCCGCGCGCGGAGCCCGGGCGCACCGTTCTTCCCTCCCTTTCCAACGTGTTCGCCCCGAAGCGGTGGCGTCAGGAGCTGTAGTCGGCGTTCTCGTGCACGTAGCCGGTGGTCAGGTCGGTGGTCCACACGGTCGCGGCCTCGCTGCCCGCCGAGAGGTCGACGGTCACGGTGACGTCGCGCCCGCTCAGGTCCACCTTGGCGCGGTCGTCGCCGATGGCGCCCCGGCGGCACACCCACACGCCGTTGATGGCGACGTTGACCTCGTCGGGCTCGAAGGCCGCCCCGGTGGTGCCCACGGCCGCCAGTGCCCGGCCCCAGTTGGGATCCTCGCCGAACAGGGCGCACTTGAACAGGTTGCTGCGGGCGACGGATCGGGCCGCCTCGACGGCGTCGTCCTCGCTGGCGGCGCCGACGACCTCGACGGCGATGGACTTGGTGGCGCCCTCGGCGTCGGCGATGAGCTGGCGGGCGAGGTCGTCGCAGACCTCGGTGAGCAGCGCGCCGAACTCCGCCTCGTCGGGGGCGGTGCCCGAGGCGCCGCTGGCCATGAGCACGACCGTGTCGTTGGTGGAGGCGCAGCCGTCGGAGTCGACGCGGTCGAAGGTGCGCCGGGTGGCGGCACGCAGCAGGCCGTCGCACTGGGCGGGGGTGAGGTCGGCGTCGGTGGTGATGACGCAGAGCATGGTGGCCAGGGCGGGCGCGAGCATGCCGGCGCCCTTGGCCATACCGCCGATGGTGTAGCCGGTGCCGCGCTTGAAGGCGATCTTGGCGACGGTGTCGGTGGTGCGGATGGCGTCGGCGGCGTCGGGGCCGCCGTCGCGCGCGGCCGACTCGGCGGCGGCCTGGACGCCCTCCAGCAGGCGGGGCATGGGCAGCCGCTCGCCGATGAGTCCGGTGGAGCACACGATGATCTCGCCGGCGGAGTCGTCCAGGGCCGCGGCGACGTGCTCGGCGGTGGCGTGGGTGTCCTGGAACCCGGCCGGGCCGGTGCAGGCGTTGGCGCCGCCGGCGTTGAGCACCACCGCGCGCACCCGGCCGCCCTTGGCCACCTGCTGCGACCACAGCACCGGGGCGGCCTTGACGCGGTTGCGGGTGAAGACCGCCGCGGCGGCGCGGGAGGGTCCGTCGTTGACGACGAGGGCGACGTCGCGGGCGCCGTCCCGCTTGAGGCCGGCGCTTACTCCGGCGGCGCGGAACCCGTTGGGTGCGGTGACGCTCACGGTGAGGGCCTTTCACGTGCGTTCGGATGCGGATGCGGCGGCCGCGGGGGCCCGCGGAGCGCTAGGGCGCGACGCCGGTGACGGGCAGGCCGGCGGCCTCGGGCAGCCCCAGGGCGATGTTGGCGCTTTGCAGGGCGCCGCCGGCGGTGCCCTTGGTGAGGTTGTCCAGCGCGGCCACGGCGACCATGCGCCCGGCGTCGGGGTCGACGGTGACCTGGACGAGCGCGGTGTTGGCGCCCAGCGTCATGGCGGTGCTGGGCCAGGTGCCCTCGGGCAGCAGGCGCACGAAGGGCTCGTCGGCGTAGCGGTCGCGGTAGGCGGCGGTGATCCGCTCGGCGGTGGCGCCGGGGCGCAGCGGCGCGGTGCAGGTGGCCAGGATCCCGCGGGGCATCGGGGCCAGCACGGGAGTGAAGGAGAGGGTGACCGGGGTGCCCGCCGCGCCCGACAGGTTCTGCACGATCTCGGGGTTGTGCCGGTGGGCGCCGCCGACGCCGTAGGGGCTGACCGATCCCATGACCTCGCTGCCGACCAGGTGGGGCTTGGGCGCCTTGCCGGCTCCCGAGGTACCGGTGACGGCGACGACGACGGCCTCGGGTTCGACCAGCGCCTCGGCCATCGCCGGGAAGAGCCCCAGGGTGGCGGTGGTGACGTGGCAGCCGGGCACCGCGATGCGGCGGGTGCCGGCCAGCGCCTCGCGCGCACCGGGGAGCTCGGGCAGCCCGTAGGGCCAGGTGCCGGCGTGCGGCGTGCCGTAGTAGCGCTCCCAGGCGGCGGAGTCGGTGAGGCGGAAGTCGGCGCCGCAGTCGACCACGAGGACGTCGGGGCCCAACTGCTCGGCGATGGCGGCGGACTGGCCGTGCGGCAGCGCCAGGAAGACGACGTCGTGGCCGGCGAGGGTGTCGGCGGTGGTGTCGGCCAGCACCCGGTCGGCCAGGGGCACCAGGTGCGGCTGGTGCTCGCCCAGCCGGCTGCCGGCGCTACCGCCGGCGGTGAGGGTGCCGACCTCCATCTCGGGATGCCCCAGCAGCAGGCGCAGCAGCTCGCCCCCCGCGTAGCCGCTGGCCCCGGCGACGGCCGCCGTGTATCCCATCGTCGCCCCCTTGTGGTGCACCCTCCGCAATCCTTGAACCATCATGCATCACCCTGCAAGATTATGCAAGTGGTGTGAGTGGAGCGGCAGCGGGTGCACGCCACCGCCCCTACGTCCTGTTCAAGAAGCCGGACACCACAGCACAGCGGCTGCGGCAATGGGGCTGTGATGCGCGAATCCCACCCGTCACCCGCCACCGCCCCTAACGGAGGCGCTGCGCGCCACGAGCCCATCGTGCCCGTCACCCGCCACCGCCCCTAACGGAGGCGCTGCGCGCCACGAGCCCATCGTGCCCGTCACCCGCCACCGCCCCTAACGGAGGCGCTGCGCGCCACGTACTTGTTCTGCGCCGGCTTGCCGCCGAGCGCACGGCGCACTTTTGCGCCGGAGGTCCGCCACCGGTGGTGCGGCTCCACCGGGGAAGAACCGCGTGCGCTCGGCGGCAAGCAAACACGTGACGCGAAGCGTCCCCGCTGGGGCGGTGGCGGGCTGACGGGCGGGCACGTGACGCGAAGCGTCTCCGTTGGGGCGGTGGCGGGCTGACGGGCGGGCACGTGACGCGAAGCGTCTCCGTTGGGGCGGTGGCGGGCTGACGGGCGGGCACGTGGCGCGAAGCGTCTCCGTTGGGGCGGTGGCGGGCTGACGGGCGGGCCGCGCTACGCGAGACGCGCCCATTGCCGCAGCCGCGATGGCGGCCGCCCCGGGTGGTACCCGGCGGGTTCCTGGAAAGCCGCGCCCCCGCCGTTCTTCAACACGGGCTATCGCCCCGCCAAACGCCCCGCGATGTCGGCGAGGCGGGAGGTGCGCGAGACCCGGTCGGACTCGCGGCGGTCGGCGCCGCGGTAGAGGCCGTAGACGAGGTGCGTGCCTACCCAGCGCAGCGGCTCGGGCTCCCAGCCGCGCACGCTGCGGCCCACCCACGGCAGCTGGGTCAGCTCGGTGGTCTCCCCCAGCACCAGGTCGCGCAGGGTGCGCCCGGCCAGGTTGCTCGTGGTCACGCCGCTGCCGACGTAGCCGCCGGCCCACCCCAGGCCGGTGCGGGGATCCAGGTTCACCGTGGGGCACCAGTCGCGCGGGACGCCGAGCACGCCCGACCACGCGTGGACGATGGGCACCTCGGCGGCGACGGGGAACAGCCGGGCCAGCACGCGCCACAGCTCGGCGATGGTCTGGGGCGGGGTGGCGCCGTCGACGTCGCGGGCGGAGCCGAAGCGGTAGGGCACGCCGCGCCCGCCGATAACGATGCGGCCGTCGGCGGTGCGCTGGGCGTAGCAGTAGGCGTGCGCCTGGTCGCCCAGCACCTCCTGGCGCTCCCAGCCGATGTGGCGCCACATCACATCGGTGAGCGGCTCGGTGGCGATCATGGAGCTGTTCATCGGCAGCCACTGGCGGCGCTGGCCCTGGAGGGTGGCGGTGAAGCCCTCGGTGGCGCGGATGACGTGGTCGGCGCGCACCGTCCCGTGCGGTGAGACGGCGCAGGCGCGCTCGGCGCCGGTGCGCGGGCGGATCTCGGTGACCGGGGTGTCCTCGAAGATGTCGGCGCCCAGCCGCTCGGCCGCCGCGGCGAGGCCGAGCACCAGCTTCGCGGGGTGCACGCGCGCGGCGTGCGGGCTGTAGGCGGCGGCCACGGCGCCGTCGACCTGCAGGCGCGGCTCGCCGCAGGGGTCGATCAGGTGCAGGTCCTCGGGCCAGTAGCCCCATTCGTGCAGTTCGGCGACCTCCTCCTGCAGCCGGGACTTCTGCGCGGGGTTGGTGGCGACCAGGCGCATGCCGCCCTTGGCGATGTCGGCGTCGATGCCCTCGTCGCCGGCCACCGCGATCACCTCGTCGACCGAGGACATCATGGCGCGCTGCAGGGCGACCACCGCGGCCTTGCCGTGGGTGGCCGCGTAGCGGCGCTTGGACCCGGCGAACTCGGCGGAGAGCCACCCGCCGTTGCGCCCGGAGGCCCCGTAGCCGGCGAACTCGCGCTCCAGCACGGCGACGCGCAGGTCCGGGCGCGCCTTCTTCAGGTAGTAGGCGGTCCACAGGCCGGTGTAGCCGGCGCCCACGATGCACACGTCGTAGTCGGCGTCGCCGGGCAGGGCGGCGCGCCTTTCGGGCAGGCCGACGTCGCGGAACCAGTAGGAGACCCCGCCGTTGCGGAAGCCCGTGGAACGGGGGACGGCGCGCATCTCGGCGGCGACGGTGAACGGACTCATGGGCGGCCCCCGGCTGGTCGGCTCTTCCGCGGGCGTGCCGGGCCTCGCTCCTGCGCTCGTCAGTCCAGACGCCGCCGCGCCCCGCACGCCCGCTCGTGTTCCTGCTGCACGTGACAGCCGATCAGACTACCGGGGCGCCGCCGCACGTCTGCGCGCGGAGGGTCCGGACGGAATCAATGGAATCCCCCGCGGGCGGCGGCGGCCCGCGCCGGCCGCGGCTCAGGCCTCCCGGGCGCTGTCGCGCAGGCGGCGGGCGAGTTCGGCCAGGCGGCGCAGCCCGTCCTCGCCGAGCGGGCCGAGTACGTGCTCGCGCAGCAGCAGCACGTGCTGGGCCCGGGCCTTGTCGGCGAACTCGCGGCCCGCGGGGGTCAGCTCCGCATAGACCACGCGCCGGTCCTCGGGGCAGGAGGTGCGCACGAGGTAGCCCTTGCGCTCCAGGCGGTCGGCGAGCTTGGTGAACCCGCCGCTGCTGAGGCTGACCTCGCGGGCCAGGCGGCTCATCGGCAGGCGGTTGCCCGGCGAGCGCTGCAGCCGGATCAGCACCTCGAACCAGGGGCCGGACATGTCGCCGCCGCTGGGGTCGACACCGCGCAGCAGCAGCGGGGACGTGTCGTGCAGGGCCTCGACCAGCAGCCCCCAGGCGGTGATGAGCTCGTCGTCGCCGATTCCGGCGCCGGTCCCGGCGTCCATCTGCCCGCTCACCTCTTGGCCCCCGCTTCCATCGACCCCCTACCTTGCTCGCCTACTTATATTACCGAAGAAATATCTTTCTCGTTAACGAATTGCTCGTCTGCGCCGGGCCTGCGCATAGGCGGGGCGCCGCGGCACGGCCGCGGCGCCCCCCGGCTCGGCTCGGCCGGGTGTCACTGGTGCCGGTCGCCGACGGCGTCCAGCGCGGAGCGGAGCGTGGAGACCAGGTGGTCGATCTGCTCCCAGCTGATGATCAGCGGCGGCGAGATCAGCAGCGAGTGCGGGATCGCCCGCAGGATCACGCCGCGGGCGCGGGCCTCGGCGAAGACCTCGGCGGTGGTGATGCCGCGCTCGCCCAGCGCCTCCTCGGTGAGCTGGACCGCCGCCATGACGCCGGTGCCCGAGCGGACCTCGGCCACCAGCGGGTGGTCGGCCAGGGAGCGCACCGCCCCGTCGAGCTGGGTCTCGACCTCGGCGGCGACCGTGAACAGGTCCTCGCGCTCCAGGATGTCCAGGTTGGCCGAGGCCGCGGCGCAGCAGGTGGGGTGGCCGGCGTAGGTCGTGCCGTGGTGGAACGGGTTGCCGGGCCGGTTCCAGAACGGCTCTGCGACCTCGCCGCTGGTGATGACCCCGCCCAGGGGCTGGTAGCCGCTGGTGACCCCCTTGGCGAAGACGATCATGTCCGGCCGCACGCCGTAGCGCTCGATCCCGAACCAGTTGCCCATGCGGGCGAAGGCGCAGATGACGCTGTCGACGACGAAGAGGACGCCGTGGCGGCGGCAGACCTCGGAGACGCCGGTGAAGTAGTCGGCGTCGACGGCGTAGACGCCGCCCGCGCCGATGACGGGCTCGGCGAAGAAGGCGGCGACGTTCTCCGGGCCGACCCGCAGGATCTCCTCCTCCAGCGCGCGTACGGAGTCGTGCGGCACCACCGAGGCGTCCTCGACCATCGGCCCGAAGCCGCTGCGGAAGCGGTCCATGCCGATGATGCCGGTGCCGATCCCGTGCAGCCCGTGGTAGCCGCCGGTCCGGCTGATGAGGTGCCGCTTGCCGGGCCGGCCCTGGGCCGCCCAGTAGCGGCGGGCGAGCTTGGCGGCGGTCTCGATGGACTCCCCGCCGCCGCAGGTGAGGATCACCCGCGGGTCGGCCACGGGGGCGTGGGAGGCGAGCCGCTCGCTGAGCTCCAGGGCGGGCCGGTTGGCGAAGTCGCCGTAGACGGTGAACGCGTCGAGGGTGGTGAGCTGGCGGTGCACGGCGTCGGCGATCTCGCGCCGCCCGTGGCCGACGTTGCAGTACCACAGGCTGGCGGTGCCGTCGAGGAAGCGGTCGCCGTTCTCGTCCCAGAGCCAGGGCCCCTCCGCCCGTTCGACGACGAACTTCGGCCCCTGGGACACCTTGTTCATATCGCTGAAAGTGTGCCAGAAGCGGCCGGCCTCCAGCCGCTCCCTCGATGTGCGCGCATACGAAACCACTGTTTCGGTCATAGAGCGACCTCCGAGCCGAGCTGTGCGTGCGGACACGCACCAAGAAAACGCCGATTGAAACAGCTGTTCCGCGAGTGCCCCGGGACCCCGGATCGCGGCAGGTGACTGCAGGTTAAGTTCTCAGCCCGACTCGGTTCAAGAGACGAAACAAAGAATAATCCCCGCGTTAACCGGGAGCATTCATCCTACGTTTGACCTCGCGGCCGTGGCAAACGCCTGACCTGCGAAGATGCGGGGAAAATTCTTCTAAGACAACTGTGTCGGCCCCGCCCCTCCGATGTTTGACAGGGGCGGGGCCGACACACAGCGGGTCGCGCCGGAGGGCGGCCCGCTCAGCCGCGCAGCACCGCGCCGGTGCGTTCGGCCGCCGCGGCGACGGCGGAGTCGCGCGCCGCGGCGATCTCCTCGGCCGCGAGCGTGCGGTCGGGGGCGCGGAAGCGCAGCGCGTAGGCCAGCGACCGGCGGCCCGCGCCCAGCTGCTCACCGGTGTAGACGTCGAACAGCCGCACGTCCTCCAGCAGCTCGCCCGCTCCCGCGCGCAGCGCGTCCTCGACCTCGGCGGCGGAGACGCCGTCCTCCACCACCAGGGCGACGTCCTGCAGGGCCACCGGATAGCCCGAGACCAGCGGCGCCCGCACCGGCTCGCCGGCCGCCTCGACCACATCGAGGTCGATCTCCACGGCGGCGGTGCGCTGCGGCAGCCCGTAGGCCGCGACCGTGCGGGGGTGCAGCTCGCCGGCGTGGCCCGCGAGCCGCTCCTCGCCGTCGACGCGCACGTACAGCGCGGCGCAGCGGCCGGGGTGCCACGGGGCGTGCTGGGCGGAGCGCACGATCAGCTCGGCGTTGGCCGAGCGGGCCGCCTCGCGGGCGGTCTCGATGGCGTCGGCCCAGTTCGCCGGGCTCCCCCGGCGCTGCCAGGTCGCGGGTTCCCGGTCGCCGGCCAGCACCGCGCCGACCCGGCGCGGCTGGTCGGGCAGTGCGCGGGCCAGCGTCTCCTGCTCCTGGGGGCTCGGCCCCCGATCGACGGGGAGCATGGGGGCGTGGTCGGGCGCACCGGGCCGCGGCCGGTAGACCAGGCCGATCTCGTAGAGGGCCACGTCGGAGAAACCCCGCCCCACGTTGCGCACCAGCGTCTTGAGCAGCCCCGGCAGCAGCGTGGTGCGCAGCAGCGGCTCGTCCTCGCTCAGCGGGTTTGCCAGCCGCAGCGCGTCGCGGCGGGGGTCGTCGCCCTCGATCTGCAGGCCGTCGAGGTCCCGTTCGCCCATGAAGGGGTAGGAGAGCACCTCGGCGAACCCGGTGGCGGCCAGCCGCCGGCCGATCGAGCGGCGCAGCCGCTGGCTCGGGGTGAGGCCGCGCCCCGCCGGCGCGCGCGGCGGGATGGAGGGGATCGTGTCGTAGCCCTCGATGCGGACGACCTCTTCGGCGAGGTCGTTGGGGTCGGTGAGGTCGGGCCGCCAGGTGGGCGGGGTGACCCGCAGCGTCTGGGCATCGCCCTGCTCGACCGTGCAGCCGACCTGCTCCAGCGCCGCGATCACGCGTTCGCGCCCGTAGTCCACCCCCGCGACGCGGTCGGGATGGTCGCCGGCGATGGCGATCGGCCGCGGCCCGGCCGCGGCCCCGCCGGCGATGTCGGTGTAGTGCGGGTCGACCGTTCCGCCGCCCAACTCGGCCAGCAACCGGACCGCGCGGGTGGCGGCGGCCGGCTGCACAGCGGAGTCGACGCCCCGCTCGAAGCGCCGCGAGGACTCCGAGGAGAGCTGGTGGCGGCGCGACGCCCGGGCGATGTGGGTCTCGGCGAATTGCGCGGCCTCGACCAGCACGTCGGTCGAGGACAGGCCGATCTCCGTGCTCAGCCCGCCCATGACGCCGGCCAGGTTGATCGGGCCGGACTCGTCGGTGATGAGGATGTCGTCGGGGTCCAGCGCGCGGGTGACGTGGTCGAGGGTCTCCAGCTTCTCGCCCGAGCGGGCGAGCCGGACCTCGATGGGGCCCTGCAGCGCCGCGCGGTCCCAGGCGTGCAGCGGCTGGCCCAGTTCCATCATCACGTAGTTGGTGACGTCCACCGCCAGCGAGACGGAGCGGACCCCGGTCAGCGCGAGGCGCCGCTTCATCCACAGCGGCGTGGGCGCCTCGGGGTCGAACCCGGTGACGCCGTGCAGCACGTAGCGCGAGCAGACGGCGGGGTCGGCGACCGAGGCCGGATACCCCCCGCCCCGCGTCCCCGCCGGTTCGACCTCGGCCGGATCGCGAAAGGCCGTGCCGTAGGCGGTGGCCGCCTCTCGGGCCACGCCGCGGACCGACAGCGCGTAGCCGCGGTCGGGCGTCACGGCGATGTCGAGCACGTCTTCGCGCAGGCCCAGCAGCCCGTAGGCGTCGTCGCCGGGTTCGGCGCTGCCAGCGGGCAGCACGATGATCCCGGTGTGGTCCTCCCACAGCTCCAGTTCCGAGGCCGAGCAGATCATGCCCTCGGAGACCTTGCCGTAGGTCTTGCGGGCGCTGATGGCGAAGCCGCCGGGCAGCTCGGCGCCGGGCAGGGCGGTCACGACCAGGTCGCCCTCGCCGAAGTTGCGGGCGCCGCAGACGATGTGCTGCGGCTCGCCGGTGCCGTTGGCCCGGCCCACGTCGACCCGGCAGTAGCGGATGGGCTTCTTGAACCCGGTCAGCTCCTCGATCTCCAGCACGCGGCCCACCGCGATGGGGCCGCTGATGTCGGCGCCGACGGCGTCGACGGTCTCGACCTCCAGACCCAGGGCGATGAGCCTGGCGGCCAGGTCCTGGGCGGTCGTGCCCTCGGGCAGGTCCGTGTACTCCTTGAGCCAGGAAACGGGGACGCGCATCAGAACTCCATCCCGAACGCCGAGGTGAACCGCACGTCTCCCTCGACCATGTCTCGCATGTCCTCCACTCCGCGGGCGAACATCAGGGTCCGCTCCACGCCCAGGCCGAACGCCCAGCCGCTGTAGCGGTCGGTGTCCACGCCCGCCGCGGTCAGCACGCGCGGGTTGACCACGCCGCATCCGCCGATCTCGATCCAGCCTTCCGAGGAGCAGGTGCGGCAGGGCTGGGCGGGGTTGCCCACCGAGGCGCCCCGGCACACGAAGCACTCCATGTCGACCTCGGCGGAGGGCTCGGTGAACGGGAAGTAGGACGGCCGGAAGCGCGTGTTCAGGCCGCTGCCGAACATGTTCTCCACGAAGGCGTCGATGGCTCCGCGCAGGTGGGCCATGGTGATGCCCTCGTCGACGACCAGCCCTTCGAGCTGGTGGAAGACGGGGGTGTGGGTGGCGTCCAGTTCGTCGGTGCGAAACGTCTTGCCCGGCGCGACGACGTAGACCGGCAGGTCGCGCTGGAGCAGCGCGCGCACCTGCACCGGCGAGGTGTGGGTTCGCAGCACCAGCCCGGACGCGCCCCCCGCCGGCGACTCCACGAAGAAGGTGTCCTGCATGGTGCGGGCCGGGTGGTCGGGCAGGAAGTTGAGCGCGTCGAAGTTGTACCACTCCGCCTCGACCTCGGGCCCCTCGGCCACCTCGAAGCCCATGCCGACGAAGATGTCGGTCATCCGCTCGGCGACGGTGGTGACCGGGTGCCGCCCTCCCTGCGGCAGGCGGCCGGTGGGCAGGGTGACGTCCACGGCCTCCTCGACGAGGACGCGGGCGTCGCGCTCCTCCTCCAGCTCGGCCTGGCGCTGCTTGAGCGCCTCGCCCACCTCGCGGCGGGCGCCGCCCACCCGCTTGCCGGCATCGGCGCGGGCCGAGGGCGGCAGCGCGCCGATCTCGCGGTTGGCCAGGGCCAGCGGGGACCGGTCGCCGGCGTGGGCCAGGCGCACCTCTTTGAGCTCCTCAAGCGTGGCGGCCCCCGCGATGGCCGTCAGCGCCTCGTCGCGCATCCGGGCGACCTCGTCGGGGTGCAGTGGAGTCACTTCGACCGGATCGAATGAATTGTTCGGTGCAGACATGGATGTTCGCCTCGCCGCCCGCGCCCGCGAGGGCGGGGCGGCCGTCACGGCCCAGCGCTGCGCGTGGGCTCAAGCCGACAGGGACCTGGGAGGAAACCGCCCGCCGCGGCCGCTCCGGGTGCGCTTATGCGAACTCGGGGGCGCCGGCGGGCACGGTAAATCGGAACTCGGCACCGCCGCTGGGGGCGCGCCCGACCGTGATCTCGCCGCCGTGGGCCTCGATCAGCCCCTTGACTATGAACAGTCCCAGGCCGGTGCCGCCGCGGCGCCGGGTGCGCCAGAACCGCCGGAAGACACGCGGAACGGCGTCGGGAGCGATCCCCTTGCCCTCGTCGCGTACCGACACCACGGCTCCGTCCTCGTGCGGCTCGATCACAATGGTGACAGTACCAGCGCCGTGCCGCACACCGTTTTCCAGCAGGTTGGACATGATCTGGCCGATCTTGTCGGCGTCCAGCCACAGCTCGGGCAGCGGCCCGCGGACGTCGAGCCGGTAGCGGTCGGCGGGCTCGCCCGCGGCCACGCGGCCGGCGACCAGGGTGCGCGCCAGTTCGCCGAGGTCGACCACCTGCTTGCGGATCTCCACCCGGCCGGACTCGATGCGCGAGACGCTCAGCAGCTCGGTGATCAGCCGGGTGACGCGGTCGGCGTCGGCGTTGACCGTCTCCAGCATGAACAGCTTCTGCTTGTCGGTGAGCCGGTCCCATTTGCCCAGCAGCGTGGCGGTGAAGCCCTTGACGCTGGTCAGGGGGGAGCGCAGCTCGTGGGCGACGGTGGAGACCAGGTCGGCGCGGCTGCGTTCGCCCCGGGCCCGGTGGGAGGCGTCGCGCAGGGTGACGACCAGCCGGCTCAGCTCGCCGCCCGGGGTGTCGCGGACGTAGCGCGCGGCCACCAGGATCTCGCGGCCGTCGGCCAGGAACAGCGGGCGCTCGGGCTGGCGGGTGCGGGTGCGCAGGCCGCCGTAGGGGTCGCTGCACTTCCACCAGTCGCGGCCGTCGGCGTCGTGCAGCGGCAGGACGTCGCGGAAGTCGTGCCCCAAAGCGTCCTCGGGCGCGAGCCGGGACAGCCGCCGGGCCATCCGGTTGAACGTGACCACACGGCCGTCGCGGTCGGCGACGAGGAGGCCGTCGGGAAGGTCCTCGGCCGAGAGCTCGGGCATCGCGCCCGCCGCGCTCGCGCCGCCGCGCTCCCCTGGTTGGTCGCCGCCCACGACCGCCTCCCCACGCCCTGATGTGACTGCCCGCCGGGGATCATTACCCGCAGTCTCCGCCCGCTACGCTCCGGGGACACGGCTGGGATGATCGCGAGACGGTCCCCCTGCGTTCCGCCGGCGACCCGTAGATGGGAGATTGAGCGTATCGGCAACAAGGGGGATGCGGGCAACCCGCAGAACGCGGGAAAACCTGGGCATACGCCGGAAAGCTCGGCGTGGCGGGCGCCTCACCAGCGACCGCGCGGCACCGCGCGGTGCTACCCGTCTCGCGGGTGGCTACGCGTCTGCCGCATAGCGGGGGGCGGCGCCGGAGGCGCCCCTCCGGCCGCGCTGCTCCCGCGCAGTGGTGTACAGGCACACCGCAGCGGCAGTGGCTAAATTGAGGCTTTCGGCAGCGCCGTAAATGGGGACGGCGACCGCGCCGTCGGTCAGGGCGCGGATCTCCTCGGGCAGGCCCCAGGCCTCGTTGCCGAACACCCAGCCCACGGCGCCGTCGAGTTCGCCCGCGTCGGCCGCGGCGTGCAGGTCGCGGTCGCCGCCGCCGTCGGCCGCGAAGACGCGGGCACCGAGCCCGCGCAGATGGGAGACGGCCTCGCCGACGGGGACGCCCACGACGACGGGCAGATGGAACAGGCTGCCGGCCGAGGCGCGCACGCACTTGCCGTTGTAGGGGTCGACCGAGGCGTCGGTGAAGACCACGGCGTCGGCGCCGGCGGCGTCGGCCGTGCGCACGACCGTGCCGGCGTTTCCGGGGTCGCGCACGTGGGAGAGGACGGCGACCAGCCGGGCGGGGCCGATCCCGCTCAGCGGGACGTCGACGAAGCCGCACACGGCCAGCAGCCCTTGCGGGGTGACCGTCTGCGCCAGCTCCGCCATGACCTCCAGGGTGACCCGGTGGACGGCGGCGCCGCTGTCGTGGGCCGCCTCGACCAGGTCGGCGTGGCGCTGGGCGGCCTCGGCGGTGGTGAACAGCTCGTGCACCCGGCCCGGGGCCGCCAGCGCCTCGCGGACGGCCTGCGGCCCCTCGGCCAGGAACCGGCGCTCACGCCGGCGGAACGCGCGCTTGGCGAGCCGACGAGCCCCCTTGATGCGGGGAGACCTGGCGCTTATGAACTCGTGGCTCGCCATCGCGTCGTGCTGTCGGACCGGGTCGCTCAGGCCGCGGACTTCTGCTGCACGTCGCCGGGCAGCGCGTTCTTGGCGGTCTCGACGAGGGAGACGAAGGCCGCCTCGTCGTTGACGGCCATCTCGGCGAGCATCCGGCGGTCGACCTCGACACCGGCGAGCTTGAGACCCTGCATGAACCGGTTGTAGGTCAAGCCGTTGGCGCGGGCCCCGGCGTTGATGCGCTGGATCCACAGCTTGCGGAACTGCCCCTTGCGATCCTTGCGGTCGCGGTAGGAGTAGGTCATCGAGTGGAGCATCTGCTCCTTGGCCTTGCGGTACAGGCGCGAACGCTGTCCGCGGTAGCCGCTGGCCCGCTCGAGGACGACCCGGCGCTTCTTCTTGGCGTTGAGAGCCCGCTTCACGCGTGCCACTGTGACTCCCTTGTGGGTTGGCGTCGTTATCCGCCGCGATCCCGGTCGGCGGGCGCATGGCGCCCCGCCGGAGGGATCCGGCCGGACGGATCGGACGGAATGGAACTCAGCCGCTAGCCGAGCAGCTTCTTCATCTTCTTGGCGTCGGCGGGGGCGAGCTCCACCTCGCTGCTGAGACGGCGGGTGCGCTTGCTCGACTTGTGCTCGAGCAGGTGGTTCTTGTTGGCACGGCGGCGCATGATCTTGCCCGAGCCGGTCACACGGAAGCGCTTGCTGGCTCCGCTGTGGGATTTGTTCTTCGGCATAGTCGCCGTCGTCTCCTACTCAGTCGCTCAATCCGGTGCCGCCGGTCCTCCCGGCGGCACGACTGCACTGCTTCGCGCACAGCACACCGGCACACCGCGGCGCACCTCCGCCTCCCCCACCGGGTTCGGCGGCGGTACACCGCGCTGCATCAACGTACGCGGGGCGCTACGCGCCCGGTCCGATCCGCCGGAGCTCAGGTCCCCTGGCCGGCCTGCTCCTGCTGGCGCTGCTCGCGCCGCGGCTTGGCGCCGCCGGCGCGGGCCTCGGCCTTGTGCTCGGAGCGGCGCTTGTGCGGTCCGAGCACCATGACCATGTTGCGGCCGTCCTGCTTGGGCTGCGACTCGACCGCTCCCAGCTCGGAGACGTCGTCGGCCAGCCTGGCCAGCAGCCGGCGTCCCAGCTCGGGCCGGGACTGCTCACGGCCGCGGAACATGATCGTCACCTTGACCTTGTCCCCGCCCTTGAGGAACCGCTCGACGTGACCCTTCTTGGTCTCGTAGTCGTGCGGGTCGATCTTGGGGCGGAGCTTGATCTCCTTGATGATCGTGTTCGACTGGTTCCTGCGCGACTCGCGCGCCTTGACCGCGGACTCGTACTTGTACTTGCCGTAGTCCATCAGCTTCGCGACCGGCGGGCGGGCCGTGGGCGCGACCTCGACGAGGTCGAGCTGGGCCTCTTCGGCGAGGCGCAGCGCGTCCTGCACGGGCACTATGCCCACCTGTTCGCCATTGGGACCGACGAGTCGGACCTCGGCCACCCTGATGCGGTCATTGATGCGGGGCTCAGCGCTGATGGGACCCCTCCCTAGCTTTGTCGTAACTCTTGTGGGGGGTCACCCGGCCCTGAACGGAACCGAAAAGCGAAAACCCCGCCGGCGGTGTGCAAGCGGGGTGATCCACCGAAACGCGTCCTCCCGGCGGGGCCCAATGCCACCGCCGCGACGCGCCGCCGCCGGAACCGACGGCGTCGAACAGCGCACCGTATGCGCCGCCGACCGGACCCGAACGGGGTTTTCCCCGGCGGGTGGGAGGATCCGCCTCCGCTTACGCGTGTCCGATGCTCGGTGCACCGGATCAGGTCAGGAGACCAGAATACCAGTAGTTTCGCTGCGTTCCATCCCAAGTGCCGGGCGACACCTGCGACCTGCAACAGTCTGCATCATCCAACAGCGGGGGCATGTGGGCTATTCCCGCCTCCGCGGGAGGGCGGTTGCCGGCGGCAGGTCGGCGTGCGGCGGGTCGGCCGGCGGAAAGGTCGGCGGAAAGGTCGGCGCATGTCCGATCACCCGGCGAAGCGACGACGACAGCGGAGGGCTGAGCCCGCGCGGATCGGTTCGGGTGCCCGCCGGTGGCGGTGGGCGACGGGGACGGCGCCCCGGGGGCGCGTTCCGGGGCGCCTCATCCACTCGCGCATCCGGACCGGAACCCCCAATGCCCGATTTAATTTAACTCGCTCCCGCGCCGGTCGCGTCGAGGGTGTCCGCGGGCAACGCTCGACGCAGAAGCCGGGCACGGAAACCCGACATTCGGCACCTTCGGGGCGGTGGCGGGGCGACGAGACGCGCCCCGCGACCACCCGGGCGGGCTCGGGCCGCACGGCGGGCAATCTGGGGTGCCAAATCGTCCCGTGATGTCCGGTATGCGGGGGCGCCGGGACGGCCCGCGCGACCCGGATCGGCGATGATCATGGCGTTTGAAGCGGAATCCACGCCAAAACCGCTCCAAACGCGCACCTCGTGGCACCCCGGCCGCCTCCACCCCCGCCACGTCCGGGCATTCCAGACAAACCACCCCGGATTCCTTCCGCATACCGGAAGGCCCGGCGCTCCGGTGCACCGCGCAGCAACACCGCGCGCCATCGGCGGGCATCGTCACCTCCGCTGAAGCGATATGCCCGAAACGTCCCCGCCTGGGCCGTGTCCCAGGACGGCGGGGGCTGCCGTCCAGGAACCCACCGGGTACCAACCGGGGCGGCCACCATCGAGGCTGCGGCAATGGGTGCGCCCCGCGAAGCGCGGTCACAGCTTGCCGCCGAGCGCACGCCGTCCTTCTCAGATGGAGCCGCACCACCGGTGGCGGGCCTCCGGCGCAACGGTGCACCGTGCGCTCGGCGGCAAGCTGGCATCGGCGCTTCGCGCAACCCAGCCCCATTGCCGCAACCTCCTGTGGTGACCGACTCCTTGAACACGACGGGGGCGGCCCCCTCCGACCTCGCCGCCGCGTCGGGCGGCCCGCCATCCGCCTCCATCAACCGGTGACCGCCCGCCCCAACCCCCATCGGCCGTCGCCGCCTCGTCGCATGCTCAACCGGCGAGCACCGGGACCGATTCGCGCGGGCTGCACCCTGCGCGGCCCTCGCCGCCCCGTCGCACGGGTCACCGGCGGGCACCCGAACCAACCCACGCGGGCCCAACCCTCCGCCGCCCTCCACCGACCTCGCCGCCCCGTCACATAACAGACGTCGCGCTTCAGCCGGGCTCCCCGCCGCCTGCGGCTCGGCGGGCGAGTTCGGCCAGGCCCGCGGTGCGCATCGCCTCCACGGGGGCCTGCTCGGTGCCGGTCATCAGTTCCACCTGGCGCGCCGCCTGGTGCAGCAGCATCGGGAAACCGCCGACGACGATGCGCCCGGCCGCCTGAGCCGCGGCGGCCAGGGCGGTGGGCCACGGGCTGTAGACCACGTCGAACACCGCCGCCCCGCAGGCGGCGACGCGGTCGGCGAAGGGATCGCCGGCGCCGCTGGGCAGCGTGGAGACCACCACGTCGACATCGAGCCGGCTGTCGATCTCGGACAGCGGCGCCACGCCGACGCGCATGCCCATGCGCTCGGCCGCAGCCACCACGCCGGATGCGCGCGCGGGCTCGCGTGCCAGGACGGTGACGCCGCCGTCGGCCGCGGCGCCCGAATCGCGCAGCGCGGCCACCGCCGAGGCGGCGGTCGCGCCGCCGCCCAGCACCGCGGCCGAGGACACCTCCCCGACTCCCGCCTCGCGCAGCGCGGCGGCCATGCCGTGGACGTCGGTGTTGAACGCCCGCCGCCGCCCGCCGAGGACGAGCGTGTTGGCGCCGCCGACCTCGCGGGCGACCGGCTCAGCCTCGTCGGCGAGACGCAGTGCCTCGCGCTTGAGCGGCATGGTCAGGCTCAGTCCCGCCCAGCTGTCGTCGCAGCCTTTGAGGAAGCCGGCCAGCTCCTCCTCAGCGCACTCGTAGCACCCGTAGCTCCACTCCCCCTCCAGGCCGAGCGCCGCGTAGGCGGCCGTGTGCAGCACCGGCGACAGCGAGTGGCCCACCGGCGAGCCCAGCACCGCCGCCCGCATCACGCATCGCCCCGGTTCTGCTCGAACTCCTGCTTGAGCTGCAGGAACTCCTCGTAGGTCGAGGCGAACTCGGTCACGCCGTTCTCGGGGTCGGTGGCCACGAAGTAGAGCCAGTCGCCCTCGGCCGGGTCCAGCGCGGCCTCGATCGCCTTGCGCCCGGGGCTGACGATGGGGCCGGCCGGCAGGCCCGTGCGGCCGTAGGTGGCGTAGTCGCTGCCGCTGTTCTTGCACTCGCGGACCTGGGCGCTGGTCAGCGCGATCCCGTACTCGTCCAGCACGTAGAAGCAGGTGCTGTCCATGCCCAGTTCCATGCCCTGCTGCAGCCGGTTGTAGATGACGCGGGCGACCTTGGGCATGTCCTCGGCCGAACCCGACTCCGCCTGGACGACGGCCGCCACCGCCATGGCCTCGTTGGGCGTCAGGTTGAGCCGCTCGGCCCGGTCCTCCAGCGAGACGTCCTCGGCCACCTGGTGGAACCGGTCGACCATGCGCTTGAGCAGCGCGGCCGCGCCGGCGGCGGGCGGCATGTCGTAGGTGTCGGGGAACAGGTAGCCCTCCGCGCCCTGCTCGGCGTAGTCGGGCAGGCCCAGCTTCCCCCCGTCCTCGTAGGCGGCGCGCAGCTCCTTCATGGGGATCCCCGTCTCCTCGGAGATGAGGGTGAGGATCTCCTCGCCGCGCAGGCCCTCCTTGAAGGTGATGTGCGCACGCTTGCGGGAGGCGGGATCCATCAGCATGGCCACCGCGGCTTCGCCGCTCATGCGCTCGTGCAGCCGGTAGGTGCCGGGTGCGACGCTGCCGCCGTGGTCGCCCAGGGCGTTGAGGAACGCCTGGGAGCTGGCCACGACCCCCTTGTCGGCCAGATCCTGGGCGATGGCGCTGGCGGAGGAGCCTTCGGCGACGGTGAACTCGACGCTGCCGCTGCCCTGGCCCTCGTAGTCGGGCGGGAAGACGTAGGCGCGGCCCACGTACCCGCCCGCGGCCAGTGCGGCGACCAGCGCCACAGACAGCACGATGATCAGGGTCTTGCGCGAGGGACCGCCCCGGCCGCGCGCCGCGCGGGCCGCGCCGCCCCGCGCCCTGCCGCGGCGGTCGCGTCCGCCGCCGGAGGCGCGGCGGGGGCGCCGGCGGCCGGGCGCTTCGCTGCGGACCGGGTCGTCGTCCTCCTCGATCCCGTCGTAGTCGGCGCCGTCGGCGGGATCCTCGGCGGGGGTGGCGCGGCGCCGCCGCCGGCCGGCGGCGGCATCGCGCGTGCGGCCCCGCCGCGGGGCGCGCCCGCGGCGCTCGACCGCCGGCTCCTCCTCGTCGCCCCCGTCCGCGGGCGGTGCCGCGCCGGCGCGGCGCCGCCCGCCCGCGGCGGGGGCGTCGTCGTAGAAGCGGTCGCGCTCGCTGCGCTGGGAGCGGCCCGCCGTCGCGCGCCCGTCCTCCTCGGCGGCGGTCGGCGGGGCGGCCGCCTCGAAGGCTCCGGTGTCGGCGGCCCCGCGGCGCCTGCGGCCGCCGCGGGGCTCGTCGCCGCGGCCGTGGTCCTGCGGCCCGGTGGCCGCATCCTCCGCGGCGGGGAACGATCCGGTCTCCGCCGAGCGCCGGCGCCGGCCCTGGGCGCGCCCGTCGTCGGGGCGGCCGGGCTCGGAGACGGCGGGAAACGCCCCCGACTCGGCGGAGCGCCGGCGGCGGCCGCCGCGCGGCTCGCCCTCAGGGGCATCGCCGCGCGAGCGCTTGCGGCGCACGGGAACGGCATCGAAGTCCAGCACGCGCGGCGGGGCTGGGTGGAAGTCGTCGTCCTGGCCGCCGGGGTCCTGGCGGCTCCAGGCCAGATGCTCCTCGGCCTCCTCCTCGGAACGGGATCTGCGGCGGCGCCCGTGCGGCCCGCCGCCGCCGGCGGGCGGCTGGGGTGCGGGGCCGGTCGGCGAAGCGGGCTCGGCGGTCTCGGCCGGGTCGCGGTGGCGCCGCCCGCGGGGGCGGGCGCCCTGGGTGTCCTCCCAGCGGGGCAGGCGCTGCTCGGCGCCGTAGTCGGGGCCGCCCGGCTCCGGGGAGTGCGCGGGCCAGGGGTCGGTCAGCGGATCGGCGACGCGGCTGGTCCGGGCCGCTGCCGAGCGCCACGGATCGGTGCGCGGGTCGGCGTAGGGATCGGCCGGGTAGGCGCCGGAGGGGCGGGCGCCGCGGCCGTCGTCGAGGGGGTCGGGCTCGGGCTCGCGGCGGCGTCCGCGCCTGCCGCGCTCGTAGCCGCCGCCGTCGTAGGGGTCGCGGTCGCTCATGCGCCGCTCCCGATGGCCTCGCCGGGTGGGCGGCCGCTCTGGCGCTCGGTGTCCAGGGCGCTTTGCAGCAGCACGACGGCCGCGGCCTGGTCGACGACCGAGCGCCGCGCCCTGCCGCCGCGGGCGCCGCGCCGGCCGTAGGAGGCGCCGGCGCGCAGCTGGTCCTGGGCGGTGACGGTGGTCATCCGCTCGTCCACCAGGCGCACCGGCACGGGAGCGAGCCTGCGGGCCAGCGCGGTGGCGAAGGAGCGCGCGCGGCGCGCGGCGGGCCCCGCCTCGCCCGAGAGCGAGGCGGGGTAGCCGACGATGACCTCGCGGGCCTCGTGTTCGAGCACGAGCCGGGCGATCCGGTCCAGATCGCCCTCGCCGCGGCGGACGGTCTCCAAAGGCGTGGCGAGCATGCCGCTGGGATCGCTGCAGGCGACCCCGATCCGCGTGCTACCGGGATCCACCGCGATGCGTACGCCGGGCCTCAAGAACCGGGCTCCCCCACGCGGGAACAGGGCAGGGCGCCGGGGGGCGCTCCGGGGAGGGTGCTCGTCAACTCGGGGTCCTTTCTGACCGTGGGGGCGGGTCAGGAGGTCTGGGCGACCCGCTGCTCGACGGCGTCCAGGGCGCTGTCGACGGCGGACGCGTCGCTGCCGCCGCCCTGGGCGAGGTCGGGCTTGCCGCCGCCTCCGCCGCCGAGGGCGCGGGCGGCCAGGCCGACGAGGTCGCCGGCCTTGAGCCCGCTGTCCTGGCCGCTCTTGTTCACCGCGACGACGACGACCGGGCGGTCTTCAGGGACCGCGGCGACGGCGACCACGGCCGGGCCGTCCTCGCCGAGGCGCTGACGCACGTCGGCGGCCAGGCGGCGCAGGTCGTCGGCCGTGGTGCCGTCGGGCGCCCGGTGGGTGACCATCAGGGCCGGCCCGTGCCGGCGCGCGCCCGCCGCCAGTTCGCCGGCGGCCTCCAGAACCTGGGCGGCGCGCAGCCGCTCGATCTCCTTCTCGGCGCTGCGCAGCCGGGCGACGATGGAGTCGATGCGCTCGGGCAGCTCCTCGCGCGGGGTCTTCAGCTGCTCGGAGAGCTGGCCGACCAGCAGCGACTCCCGCGAGAGCCGGCGGAAGGCGTCGATGCCCACCGCCGCCTCGACGCGGCGCACGCCCGAGCCGACCGAGGACTCCCCCAGCAGTTTGACGACGCCCAGCTGGCCGGTCGCGGCGACGTGGGTGCCCCCGCACAGCTCGCGGGAGTAGTCGCTCATCTCGACGACGCGGACCCGGTCGCCGTACTTCTCGCCGAACATCGCCAGCGCGCCCATCGACAGGGCCTCCTCCAGGGAGGTCTGGAAGTCGCGCACCTGGATGTCGCCGGAGAGCACGGTGTTGACCTCGTCCTCGACCTCGGCGAGCTCGGCGGTGCCCAGGGGCTTGCTCGCGGTGAAGTCGAAGCGCAGCCGGCCGGGCTGGTTCTCCGAGCCGGCCTGCCCGGCCGAGGGGCCCAGGGCGTTGCGCAGCGCGGAGTGGATGAGGTGGGTGGCCGAGTGGGAGCGCGACACCGAGGCGCGGCGGTCGGCGTCGATGACCGCCTCGACCCGGTCGTCGAGGGCGAGGGTGCCCTCGCGGACGGTGCCGCGGTGCACGAACAGGCCGGGGACGGGCTTTTGCACGTCCTCCACATCGACGGTGCCGCGGCCGGGCGCGGTGACCGTCCCCTTGTCGGCGAGCTGGCCGCCGCTTTCGGCGTAGAAGGGAGTGCGGTCCAGCACCAGCTCGACCCGGTCGCCCGCGGAGGCGGCGCCGACCGACTCGCCGTCGACGATCAGGCCGAGCACGCGCGACTCGGCCTCGTGGTCGGTGTAGCCGAGGAAGTCGGTGGCGCCGGCGTTCTCCAGCAGGCGTCCGTAGACGCTGACGTCGGCGTTGCCCAGCTTCTTGGCCTTGGCGTCGCGCTTGGCGGTCTCGCGCTGCTCGGCCATCAGGGTGCGGAAGGTGTCCTCGTCGACCCCCAGCCCCTGCTCGGCGGCCATCTCCAGGGTGAGGTCGATGGGGAAGCCGTAGGTGTCGTGCAGCTGGAAGGCGTCGGCGCCGGAGACGGTGGTGCCGCCGGCCGCGCGGGTTTTCTCGGCGGCGCGGTTGAACAGCGCGGTGCCCGAGCGCAGGGTGTCGGAGAAGTGCTTCTCCTCGGCCTCGATGACCTCGTGGATGCGCTCGGCGTCGGTGCGCAGCTCGGGGTAGATGCCCTCCATCGCCGTGATGGCGGTGCGGGTCAGGTCGTGCAGAAAGGAGGTGTCGGTGCCCGAGAGCAGCCGCAGGTTGCGGATGGAGCGCCGCAGGATGCGGCGCAGCACGTAGCCGCCCTTCTCGTTGCTGGGCCGGACCCCGTCGGAGGCGAGCATGACGGCGCTGCGCACGTGGTCGGCGACCACCCGCAGCATGACGTCGGAGCGCTCGTCGGAGCCGTAGGCCACGCCGGTGCGCTCCGCGGTGTCCTGCAGGATGCGGCCGAGGGTGTCGGTCTCGTAGATGTTGTCGACGCCCTGCAGCACCGTCGCGAGCCGCTCCAGGCCCATGCCGGTGTCGATGTTCTTGCGCGGCAGGTCGCCGAGGATCGGGTAGTCCTTCTTGGTCCCGCCCTCACCGCGCTCGTACTGCATGAAGACGAGGTTCCAGACCTCGACGTAGCGGTTCTCGTCGGCGGCCGGCCCGCCCTCGGCGCCGTACTCGGGGCCGCGGTCGTAGAAGATCTCCGAGCACGGCCCGCAGGGGCCGGGTACGCCCATGGACCAGTAGTTCTCCTCGATCCCGAAGCGCTGGATGCGCTCGGCGGGGACGCCGACCTTCTCCCGCCAGATCGCCTCGGCCTCGTCGTCGTCGAGGTAGACGGTCACCCACAGCCGTGCGGGGTCGATCCCGAAGCCGCCGTCGGCCACCGGCGCGGTCATCAGCTCCCACGCCAGCGGGATCGCCTTCTCCTTGAAGTAGTCGCCGAAGGAGAAGTTGCCGAGCATCTGGAAGAAGGTGGCGTGCCGCGACGTCTTGCCGACTTCCTCGATGTCGATGGTGCGGATGCATTTCTGAACGCTGGTGGCGCGGTCGTAGGGGGGCGTGCGCTGGCCCAGGAAGTACGGCTTGAACGGCACCATGCCTGCCGGGACGAACAGCAGTGTCGGGTCGTCGGCGACCAGGCTCGCCGATGGGACCACGGTGTGTCCGTTCTTCTCGAAGAATGCGAGGAAGCGGCGAACGATTTCTGCCGTCTCCATCAGCGGCCGTCCTTCGGGTCGGGGGCGTCGATAGCGCCGCGGGTCGGGTCCGATCGGCCCGGCTGGTCGATGGGCAGGGCGGGGCGGCTGCGACCGCTGTCGTAGCGGCGGTGCAGCTCGGCCTCCCGCTGCCGCATCGCGTCGTGGATGTCCTCGTTGAACTCGCGGAGGGCGGCGCGGTAATCGGCGACCTGGTCCTCGACGCGGCCGGCGATTCCCGCCGGGCTCCACGCACGGGCCGTGCGGTTGAGCTTGTGCACAACATACCCGCCGAGCGCGGCACCTGCGACAAGATACAGCAGGCGGCGGATCATCGGCGCTCCCTCCTGCGGCGGTGGCGCACCAGGGCCAGGGCGCGGCGCTGGCCGAGCACCCGGCGCACGCCGTAGGAGAACGAGGCCGCCTTGACCAGCGGTCCGGCCACCACCGAGCGGGTCAGCGCGGTCACCGTCGAGACGTCCTCGGTGGCGGTGGCGACGTTGGCGGTGATCTCCTCCACCCGGTCGAGGGAGGCTCCGGTGCGTTCGACGGTGCCGGCGACGTCGTCGAGCATGGGGCGGACGCGCTCCCCGAACTCCGCGACGACCTTGGTGGTCTCCGAGAGCAACCGGGTGAGCTTGACGAGGGCCACGCACATGAACGCGACCAGCACCGTCCAGACCACCGCCGCGATGAGCGCTGCTACGTCTCCTGCGGTCAACATGCCAGACTCCGTTGACGAATCGGGGTGGCGGCATCTCCGTGAGCGGCATTCGGGGGGTCCGCCCGGCCTTTCCGCGGCGCGGACGGGGCATCGGCGCCTCCGGTTGGCACCGGGCCGACGGAATGCGGAGATCCGAATACGCCGACCCTACCGTGTCCGAGACGGATCCGCCCGTGTGCTCCGGGGTGTGTGGCACCGGCCGCTTCGCAAGCCGTACTGACCGTCCGGCGTCGACGGAAACCCCGAGATGTCGCAGAATCAGGGCATAGTTTCGGCCACAGACCCGGTGGCACAGTCCCCCCGTGCAGACAGGATGCCTATGAGCCGCCCTCCCGAGCGCGAGATCTCCGTCCTGGTACCGCCGCATCTGGCCCCGCCGGCCCCCGGGGATCCGGGTGCCGTCGGGCCCTATGTGCTCATCGGGCGCCTGGGGGCGGGCGCCACGGGCACGGTGTTCGCCGCGATCGATGCGAACGCGGCGGGCGAGGACCTGGTGGCGGTGAAGGTGCTGCACCCGTTCTCGGTCGAGGATCCCGACGACCGCGCGCGGCTGCACGCCCGGCTCAGCGCGCTGGCGTCGGTGGACGGGCGCTGCTACGTGCCGCCGACGGCCTTCGACGCCGCGGCGCAGCAGCCGTGGCTGGCGATGCCCTACGTCGCGGGTGTGGCGCTGGACGGCTTCGTCGGCGAGCACGGCCCGCTGGGGCGGGGCCGGCTCATCGCGCTGTCGGCGGCGCTGGGCGAGGCGCTCTCCGCGCTGCACGGCGCGGGGGAGCCGCACGGCGACCTCAAGCCCTCCAACGTGCTGCTGAGCAGCCGCGGGCCGCGCCTGCTGGACTGCGCGCTGCCGGGCGAGGGCGAGCTGCTGCGCCGCAACGCCGCGCCGTGGACGGCTCCCGAGCGGCTGGAGGGCGGCGAGCCCTCCGCCGCGGCCGACGTCTTCGCCTGGGCGGCGATCGCGGTGTTCGCCGCCACCGGCCGGCCGCCGGTCGAGGAGGAGGGCGCCGCCGCGGCGGCGACTCCGTGGCTGGCGGGCGTGCCCGCCGAGATGCGCCCGATCGTGCGCCGCGCCCTCTCCGACGACCCCCGCGACCGGCCCACGGTGCGCGAGCTGCTGGGGTCGACCATCGCGGCGTGGGAGGCCGTCAGCGGCTCCGACGCCGCCCCGGTGCAGGGCACGGCCGTCACGCAGGTGCTCTCCCGGGAGTGGCGCGGCATCGTCGAGCCGGACCGGCTGCCGCGGCTGGTGCGGCTGGGGACCGGCGGGCGCCGCAAGGCGGGGCGGGCGGTGCTGGCCGCGTGCGCCTCGGTGGTGGCTCTCGCGCTGATCGGCGGCGGCGGTTACGCGGCCTATGCGGCGCTGTCGGGGGGCATGGCGCCCGAGCCGGAGCCCGCGCCCTCCTCCCCCGCTCCCTCCCCCGACGCCCGCCAGGGCCCGGTGATCGTCCGGTTCGACCCGGCCGAGCAGGAGAACCCGGCCGAGGGGCCGTGGGTGTACACGCGCGTGGAGCGCAGCCCGTCGGCGCCGGCCACCCCCGCGGCGACCCTCGCGCCCGACGAGTGGAGCGCGCAGTGGACCGCGGCGGGCGAGGACGCTCGCCAGGAGGCGGTTATCACCGAGGAGACCGAGGTCCTGTGCGCCCGGTTCTGCGTGCCGGGCCCGGGCTACATCGAGAACGACCGCGGCACCTACGAGATGAGCGCGCAGGACTTCATCGACTACCTCTCCTGGGGCCGGCCGGTGATCGCCGAAGTGGAGTTCGCCGACGGGGAGGGCGACGCCGGCGGCGAGGGGCCGCGCGAGATCACCCGCATCGTCGAGGTCTACCCCACGCCGCCGGATTAGCACGCGCTCCGTCGCGGGCGGCCGGTGCGGCCGGGAACCGCTCCGGCGGCCGCCGGACGCCGGAGAACCTCCCCCGGGGACCCACCGCGGTGCAGGAAGCGTCCTCAGCCCTCGCCGCGCAGGACGCCCTTGATGCGCTGGAGGACCTCGCCGAAGCGGCGTTCGGCGCCGTGGGTGGTGGGGGTGTAGTACTCCCGGCCCACGAGCGCGTCGGGCGCGTACTGCTGGGCGGCGACGCCGCCGGGATGGTCGTGGGCGTACTTGTAGCCGGCGCCGTGCCCGAGTTCGCGGGCGCCCTTGTAGTGGGCGTCGCGCAGGTGGGCCGGCACCGGACCGGCGCGGCCCTGGCGGACGTCGGCCATCGCGGCGTCGATCGCCGCGATAACGGAGTTGGACTTGGGCGCCAGCGCGATGTGCACGACGGCCTGGGCGAGGTTGATGCGGGCCTCGGGCAGCCCGATCAGCTCCACGGCCTGGGCGGCGGCGACCGCGACCTGCAGCGCGGTCGGGTCGGCCATGCCCACGTCCTCGCTGGCGTGCACCACGATGCGGCGGGCGATGAAGCGGGGGTCCTCTCCGGCCTCGATCATCCGGGCGAGGTAGTGCAGCGCCGCGTCGGGGTCGCTGCCGCGCATGCTCTTGATGAAGGCGCTGATGACGTCGTAGTGCTGGTCGCCGGTGCGGTCGTAGCGCACGGCGTGGCGGTCGGCGGCGCGCTCGATGTCGGCGACGCTGATCTCGGTGCGGTCGCCGGCGACGAGGGCGGCGGCCTCCAGGTAGGTCAGCGAGCGCCGGGCGTCGCCGCCGGCGAGGCGGATCAGCTGGTCGGCGGCGTCGTCGGCGAGCGTGTGGCTGCCGCCCAGGCCGCGCTCGTCGTGCAGCGCGGCGTCGAGGACGCCGCGGATGTCCTCGTCGGTCAGCGACTCCAGGGTGAGCAGCAGGGAGCGCGACAGCAGCGGGCTCACCACGGAGAAGAAGGGGTTCTCGGTGGTGGCGCCGATGAAGCTGACCCAGCGGTTCTCCACGGCGGGCAGCAGCGCGTCCTGCTGGGTCTTGCTGAAGCGGTGCACCTCGTCGACGAACAGCAGTGTGCGGGTGCCGCGCATGCCCATCTGGCGGCGGGCGTCGTCGATGACCGCGCGGACGTCCTTGACTCCGGCGCTGACGGCCGACAGCTCCACGAAGCGGCGCCGGGTGACGCGGCTGACCACGGTGGCCAGAGTGGTCTTGCCGGTGCCGGGCGGCCCCCACAAGAACAGCGACATGGGGGCGTCGTCTTCGACCAGGCGGCGCAGCGGGCTGCCCTCGCCCAGCAGGTGGGCCTGTCCCGCCACCTCGTCGAGGGTGCGCGGGCGCATGCGCACGGCCAGCGGCTCCTGACCGCGCTGGGCTTCGGCTCCGGCGTCGTCGAACAGCGTTTCGGACACGCCGTCCAGCCTAGGCGAAGGCAGCGGGGCGCCGGCTCAGCCCGCCTCGTTCATGCGCACGATGAGCAGAGCGATGTCGTCGCCCCGGCCGGCCGGAGTGAGGTCGATGAGCGAGGCCGCGGCCGCCTCGACGTCGGTGGCCAGTCCGCGCAGGTCCTCGCCGACGATGCGCAGTCCCTCGTCCATGGGGACCTTCGAGCTCTCCACGAGTCCGTCGGAGCACATCAGCAGGGTGTCGCCGGCGCGCAGGCGGCGCGTGGTCACCGGGTACTTGCTGTCGCCGTCGACGCCCACCGGCGGGCCGGTCTCGGGCTCCCACAGGTCGTAGGAGTCGGGGGTGGCGATGACGGCGGGCGGCTGCCCGGCCCAGGCGGCCTGCATCTCGCCGCTGTCGAGGTCGAGCACGAGGTACCCGCAGGTGGCGAAGATGATCTCGCCGGTCTCCGACAGCAGCCGGTTGGTCTCGGCCAGCACCACGCCCGGGTCGACCTGGTTGCTGGCGTAGGCGCGGAAGGCGATGCGGATCTGGCCCATGGCCGCGGCGGCCTCGACACCGTGGCCTTGGACGTCGCCCACCACCAGGCCGACGCGGCGGCCGGGCAGGCGGATGACGTCGTAGAAGTCGCCGCAGACCCGCCAGCCGGCGCGGGCGGGCAGGTAGCGCACGGCGATGCCGAGTTCGTCGAAGCGGGCGATCTGCGGCGGCAGCATGCGGCGCTGGATGGCATCGGCGAGCTGGAGTTCCTCCTGCTGGCGCCGCACCCGCTGCAGCGCCTGCCCGGCCAGCCCGGCGAGCGTGAGCATGAGGGCGCGCTCGTCGGGGGTGGCGTGGTGGGGCTCGCCCCAGGCGACCTGCCAGACGCCCAGGGCCACCCGGCGGTCGCCGAAGATGGGGATGGTGGCCCAGGACTGGGCGCTGGTGCGGTGCAGGGACTCGGCGACGCCGGGGAAGCGCTCCAGGATCTCGGCGCGGCTCTCGAAGAAGCGGGGCTGGCGGTCGGCGATGACGGCGCCGACCGGGTGGGCGACGTCGGAGGCCGACGGATCGCCGGCCGAACCCATGGGTCCGGGTGCGTCCTCGGGTACGGGAGGCGACGGGCGCAGGCTGCCGTTCTCGACGAGCATCACGGCGGCGCCGGAGCCGCCGAAGATGGGCGCGAACTCCTCGGTGAGCAGGCCGGTGACCTCCTCGACCGTGGTGGCGGAGACGAGTTTGGCGGCGAGGTCGGTGACCTGGCGGCCTTGGGCGGCCTCGATGCGGCGGCGGTCGGCCAGGCGGCGGATGAGCTGGACGTGCTCGGTGACGTCGTCGATGATGCCCACCAGTCGGGGGTGGTCGCCGCCGATGTAGCGCGCGCGGGCGTGCAGCGAGCGCTCGTCGCCGAGGCGGTCGAACATGCGGAAGCGCTGCTCGTAGTCGCGCCCCTGCTGGGAGGCTTCGATGGCGTCGCGGACCCGGGCGATGTCGTCGCGGTGGACGCGGGCGAGGATCTCCTCGAGCCCGCGGGCTCCCCCGGCCAGCAGCCGGCCCAGCGGCGAGGGGCCGAACAGCTCTCTCAGCCGTCCGGTGCGCAGGTCCAGGGTCCACAGGGCGGTGTCGGCGTTCTCGGTGCGCAGCTCGCTGATGACGCGGAGGGTCTCCTCCTCGCGCAGCGGCTCGCGGAAGACCACGACGACACCGGCGGGTCTGCCGTCGGGGCCGGTCTCGGGCAGCGCGCGGGCCTCGGCGACGATGCGGTGGGGGGCGCCCTCGTAGTCCGCGGTGACGAGGGCGCGCTGGTGCACGGGGGCGCCGGCGAGGGCGGCCCGGTGCAGCTCCCAGGCCGAGGCCGGGTCGGTGCCCGAGAGCGCCTCGGGCCAGGGGCGGCCGACCGAGTCGGCCTGGGCCCGCCCGGTGAACTCGGTGAACGCCTGGTTGACGAGCGCGACGCCGGCCGCCTGGTCGGCCACGATCATGGCGATCGGAGCCGCGCCGAAGGCTGTGCCGGCCTGGCCCTGTTCACCCCCGGGCCCGGCAGCGGCACCGGCGAAGCCGTCAGTGGAGCCGGTTGCACCGTTCACGAATAGATCATCCCTGTATCGTCACAGACGTCCTTTTCGCGCCGTCGCGCGCTCCTCCCGGGGACATCCGATTCGGCTCAGTCTAGCCAGATCACCGCCTGTCCGTGCAGGTGAAGGATGCCTTGTCCGGAACCTGATCCGAAGCGGCCGCACCCCTGCGTTTCCATGCACCATTGAGCACAGAAGAACCGAAAAGCAACTCGAATACCAGGAATCACACCGAAATACGCGGCCCCGTCGGGCGGCATTCGCAGAATCGTTACACCTGCGTTACCACCACCGCATAACTGCGTAAAGTCCGCATCCAGCCTAAGCCACCGGTCCGGCGAGGCGGTCACGCCCCGGTCCACCGAAAAAGTCCGGCCTAAAATTCAGTCATGCGTGAACCAATGATCCCCACGGGCCCGGCCCTCAGGAACGCGCTCATCCTCCACAACTGGACCTGCCGCCTCTGCAGCTACAGCAATCCCGACAGCGAAGACATCTGCTGCCAACGCTGCGGAGCCGCGAAGAAGTAGCAGGCATAGCCCATCCTCCGCTGCCTTCCTGCCGGGAGGAGTGTCGCGGCCGGCGAGGCGGCACGGGAAGACGCCGACGGCTGCGCGCCGGCGATACCGCCGTCAGGGGGTGTGTGCAGGACCGCCCTCGGCACCGGGGACAGTCGTCCAGACAGACCTCTGAACGGGATCGGGGAACATCACCGACGCCGTTCCGGCCGCGGAGCGCTTGTGCTCCGGCAGGAGAACGGCCCGGAGCCGCGCGCGTCTCCGGGCCGCGTCGTTCGCCCGCCGATCAGGCCTCGTCCGCCTCGGGCACGTAGTCGATTCCCGCCTCGGTGCGCTGGTCCGGGGTGATCGGAGTAGGCGCGCCCGTGAGGGGGTCCCCGCCGGAGGCGGTCTTGGGGAACGCGATGACGTCCCGAATCGAGTCGCCGCCGGTGAGGTGGGCGACGATCCGGTCCCAGCCGAAGGCGATGCCGCCGTGCGGCGGCGGCCCGAACCGGAAGGCGTCGAGCAGGAAGCCGAACTTGGTCTCCGCCGCCTCCTTGCTGATCCCCAGTGTCTCGAAGACGCGCTGCTGCATCTCGCTGCGGTGGATACGGATCGATCCGCCGCCGATCTCGCTGCCGTTGCAGACCATGTCGTAGGCGTAGGCCAGGGCGCTCGCCGGGTCTTGGTCGAAGGAGTCCGCCCACTCGGGCTTGGGCGCGGTGAACGGGTGGTGGACGGGGGTCCAGCCGCCTTCGCCGTCCTCCTCGAACATGGGCGCGTCGACGACCCACAGGAACGACCACTGCGACCTGTCGATGAGGTCCAACCGGGCACCGATCTCCAGGCGGGCCGCGCCGAGGAGCTCCTGCGACGCCCCCTGCGGGCCGGCGGCGAAGAACACCGCATCGCCCGGTTCGGCCCCGGTACGCCCGGCCAAGCCCGAGCGCTCCCGCTCGGAGAGGTTCTTGGCGACCGGGCCGCCCAGCGTGCCGTCCTGGTTGACGAGCACGTAGGCCAGTCCCTTGGCACCGCGCGCCTTGGCCCAGTCCTGCCAGCCGTCCAGCTCCTTGCGGGTCTGCGAGGCTCCCCCGGGCATGACGACCGCGCCGACGTAGGGCGCCTGGAAGACGCGGAAGGACGTGTCGGCGAAGTACTCGGTGAGGTCGGTCAGCTCCTGGCCGAAGCGCAGGTCGGGCTTGTCGGAGCCGAAGCGCGCCATGGCCTCGGCGAAGGTCATGCGCGGCATCGGGGTGGGGACCTCGTAACCGAGCACCTCGCGCCAGAGGCGGACCACGAGGTCCTCGGCGACGCCGATGACGTCGTCCTGCTCCACGAAGCTCATCTCCAGGTCGATCTGGGTGAACTCCGGCTGGCGGTCGGCACGGAAGTCCTCGTCGCGGAAGCAGCGGGCGATCTGGTAGTAGCGCTCCAGGCCGCCGACCATCAGCAGCTGCTTGAACAGCTGCGGCGACTGGGGAAGCGCGTACCAGTGGCCGGGCTGCAGCCGTACCGGGACCAGGAAGTCGCGTGCGCCCTCGGGCGTGGACCGGGTGAGATAGGGGGTTTCGACGTTGACGAACCCGTGGTCGCGCATCACGTCGTGGACGACGTAGCCGGCCTGGGAACGCACGCGCAGCGCCGAAGCCGTCTCGGGACGCCGCATGTCCAGGTAGCGGTAGCGCAGCCGGGTCTCCTCGGCGACGTCTTGGGAGCCGTCGAGGGGAAAGGGCAGCGGGTCGGACTCGCTGAGCACCTCGATCTCCTCGGCGACGACCTCGACGGCGCCGGTGGCGATCTCGGGGTTCTCGTTGCCTTCGGGCCGCACGCGGACCGTGCCGGTCACCTTGATGCAGTACTCGGCGCGCAGGTCGTGGGCCAGGTCGTCCTCGCGGACGACCACCTGGACCACGCCCGAGGCCTCGCGGAGGTCGAGGAAGACGACGCCGCCGTGGTCGCGGCGGCGGGCGACCCACCCGGCCAGGACGACGGTCGCGTCTGCATGCTCGGCGCGCAGCGCGCCGGCGTCATGCGTGCGGATCAACGGAGTTCTCCTTCGGTGTCTCACGTACCTACTCATCTTGCCTGACCTGCGCGCCGGTCCGGTCCCGCGCGGGGAGGGCCCGGGCCGCCGGGAGGGCGCTGCCGCGGTCATGCGGAGCAGGCAGGGCTGCGGTCGGCGTGCTCGCCGTGGGGCGGCACGGCTGCTGCGGGGCGGCTGACCCCGCGGGCCGTCGGCGCGGCGCGTCGGGCCCGTGGGCGGGTCAGCGCCCCGGGATATCGCCCAGGAACGGATTGGTCGCACGCTCGCGGCCGATGGTGGTCTGAGGGCCGTGGCCCGGCCGGACGTCGGTGCCGTCGGGCCAATCGCGGCAGACGCGCTCCAGGCTGCGCATGATCTCGGCGTGGTCCCCGCCGGGGAAGTCGGTGCGCCCGATGGAGCCGGCGAAGAGGAGGTCGCCCGTGAACAGCACGGGTTCGTCCCCGGTGCCGGAAGCGAGCCCGTAGCAGACCGACCCGGGGGTGTGGCCGGGCACGTGCTCGACCGACAGCTCCAGTCCGGCCAGCGCGAGCGTCTCGCCGCCCGAGAGTTCGCGCAGGTCCGCGGGCTCCTCCAGGTTCGCCTGGCCCAGCAGCGCCGACAGCTGGGAGGCGAGCGCGGGGTCGAGCCCCTTGGCCGGGTCGGTCAGCAGCGGCCTGTCGGCGCCGTGCACGTAGACGGGGACGCTGTGGGCGCGGGCCACGTCGGCCGCCGACCAGATGTGGTCGAAGTGGCCGTGGGTCAGCAGCACGGCCGAAGGCACCAGGTCGTGCTGGACGAGGAGGGAGGAGAGCCGCTCCGCGGCGTCCTGGCCGGGGTCGACGACGACGCACTCCGCTGCCCGATCCTCCGCCGCGACGATGTAGCAGTTCGCGGCGAGCGGCCCTGCGGGGAAAGCGGAGATGAACACGGTGGGTGCCGACTTCCTCTCGGACGATGGTGCGATCGGGTGCGCAGCGGGCGCGGCGGCGGCCCGCCGTACCGTGCCCGGAACCCGAGCCTACCGAGGTGCGCGCGCGGCGGCGACCGGGTTGCGCGGTGCCCCGATCGCGCACGTCGTGCCAACACATCACCATTCGATCACCGCCGGACGCACGACTCTTTGCCAATCGCCCCGTCAGTGTCATATTGGTCGCGTCGCACCCGCCCGGTGTGTCCGGACGGCATGCCTCGACGCGGCTTTCGGTCGCTGATGTGCGACGACGCTGACAGGAGGCGGACGGTGTCCGGTGAGGTGTGCGGATATCGTGCTTAGTCACGGCGGTTCACACCGGCTCTTTTCGAAGCCGCCGCCGGACCACCCGGACCTGGCCGCAGGCGCCAGGCTCATGACTGCTGGAGGACACGGTGACCACGGACCCCTGGGGCCGCGTTGACGACGACGGCACGGTCTACGTGCGCACGAGCGAGGGCGAGCGCGTCGTCGGATCGTGGCAGGCGGGCGCGCCCGAGGAGGCCCTCGCGTTCTTCCGCCGCAAGTACGACGCCCTGGTGACCGAGGTCGAACTGCTGGAGAAGCGGCTGCGCACCACCGACCTGTCGGCCTCCCAGGCCCTGTCGAGCATCGACAAGCTGCGCACCGCGGTGCGCGATGCCAACGCCGTGGGCGACCTCGACGCGCTGTCGCGGCGCCTGGACGTGCTGACCGAGCAGGCCGAGAAGCGCAGGGTCGAGCAGAAGCAGGCCCAGGAGCAGGCGCGCACCGAGGCCCGCGAGGTCAAGGAGCGCATCGTCGCCGAGGCCGAGCGCGTCGCCGCCGAGACCACGCACTGGAAGTCCGGCGGCGAGCGCATGCGCCAGCTGATCGACGAGTGGAAGGCGGCCCCCCGCACCGACCGGCCCACCGAGCAGGCGCTGTGGAAGCGGATGTCGGCCGCGCGCAACTCCTTCTCCAAGCGCCGCAAGGCCTACTTCGCCGGGCTCGACCAGCAGCGCGAGCAGGTGCGCCAGGAGAAGGAGCGCATCGTCGCCGAGGCCGAGGCCCTGGCCGACTCCACCGACTGGGGACCCACCTCGGGCCGCTACCGCGAGCTGATGCAGCAGTGGAAGGCCAGCGGCCGCGCCGACCGCGCCAGCGAGGACAAGCTGTGGGGCCGGTTCAAGGCGGCCCAGGACCGGTTCTTCCAGGCGCGCAACGCCGTCTTCGCCGAGCGCGACGCCGAGCTGCGGGTCAACGCCGAGGCCAAGGAGCGCATCCTGGAGGACGCCCGCCGGGAGCTGGCCGAGATCTCCGACCCGCGGGCGGCCCGCGCGCGGCTGCGCGACTTCCAGGAGGCCTGGGAGGAGGCGGGCCCGCTGCCCCGCGACCAGCGCGACCGGCTGGAGGGCGCCTTCCGCAAGATCGAGGACGAGGTCCGCAGAGCCGAGGACCACGAGTGGCAGCGCACCAATCCCGAGGGGCGGGCGCGGGCCGAGTCCACGGCCACCCGGCTGCGCGACTCCATCGCACAGTTGGAGGGCGATCTGGAGCACGCCAAGGCGCGCGGCAACGACCGCCGGGTCCGCGAGATCGAGGAGGCGCTGAGCGCCCGCCGGTCCTGGCTGGACGAGGCCGAGAAGGCGCTGGACGAGATGAGCTGAGCCGGCCGCGGGCGCGGCGGCCGGCCCGCTGGGACCGCCGCGCCCGGGCTCGAGCCCGGCCTAGTGCTTGGCCACGGTGAGCACGACCGCGGAGTCCTCCAGGGCCTCCAGCGAGTGGCTCTTCTGGGGCACGACGATCAGGTCGTTGGCCCTGCCCTCCCAACTGTCGCCGTCGGCGTCGAGCCGGACCCGGCCGCGCACCACCAGGACGGTGGCCTCGCCCGGGTTGGGGTGCTCGGAGAGGGAGTTGCCCCGGGTGAGGGCGATGAGGGTCTGGCGGAGGGTGTGCTCGTGCCCGCCGAAGAACGTCTCGGAACTGCGTCCGGCGGAGGCGGCCTGGGCCGTCTCCAGGTGCTTTCGTGCCAGGGCGTCCAGCGACAACTTGTTCATGTTCGACAGTCTGACCGCTGCGCAGCGCCTCACACCCGCAAAACGCCGCGGACGCGCCGCGCCGGGCGCTGAGCGGCCGCCTAGTTCTTCATGCGGTAGACGTCGTAGACTCCGTCGACGCCGCGCACGGCCTTGAGGACGTGGCCGAGGTGGGTGGGGTCGGCCATCTCGAAGGTGAACCTGCTCAGCGCGACGCGGTCGCGGCTGGTCTGCACGGTGGCCGAGAGGATGTTGACGTGCTGGTCGGAGAGCACGCGAGTGATGTCGGACAGCAGCCGCGACCGGTCCAGCGCCTCGACCTGCAGCGCCACCAGGAACATGGAGTCCTCGCTGGGCTGCCATTCGACCTCGACCATCCGCTCGCGGTCCAGCGCACTGGTGTTCACGCAGTCGCTGCGGTGCACCGAGACCCCGTTGCCGCGGGTCACGAAGCCGACGATGCTGTCGCCGGGCACGGGCGTGCAGCACTTGGACAGCCGCACCCACACGTCGGGGTCGCCCTCGACGACCACGCCCGGGTTCCCGGCGGGGCGCGGACGGGGTCGGGCCCGGGTGGGCAGGGAGGACTCGGCGATGTCCTCCTCGGCGCTCTCGATGCCGCCGAGGGAGTCGACGAGCTTCTGCACCACGTTCTGCGGCCCGATGCGGCCCTCGCCGACCGCCGCGTAGAGGGAGTCGACGTCGCCGTAGCGCAGGTCGCGCGCCAGCGCGATCAGCGCCTCGCCGCTGAACAGGCGCTTTATCGGCAGCTCCTGTTTGCGCATGACGCGCGCGATGGCGTCCTTGCCCTGCTCGATGGCCTGTTCGCGGCGCTCCTTGGTGAACCACTGCCGGATCTTGTTGCGCGCGCGGGCGCTCTTGACGAACTGCAGCCAGTCGCGGCTGGGTCCGGCGTCGCTCGCCTTGGAGGTCAGGATCTCCACGGTCTCGCCGTTGTGCAGTTCGCTCTCCAGCGAGACGAGCCGGCCGTTGACGCGTGCACCCACGGTGCGGTGGCCGACCTCGGTGTGCACCGCGTAGGCGAAGTCGATGGGGGTGGCGCCCTGCGGCAGCGCGATCGCGTCGCCCTGGGGGGTGAAGACGAACACCTCCTGCACCGACAGGTCGAAGCGCAGGGACTCCAGGAACTCGCCGGGGTCCTTGGTCTCCTGCTGCCAGTCGATGAGCTGGCGCAGCCAGGCCATGTCGGCGGTGCCCCTCTTGCCGCCCTCCTTGGCCGCGGCCCGCTCCTCCTTGTACTTCCAGTGCGCGGCGATGCCGTACTCGGCCCGGCGGTGCATGGCGCGGGTGCGGATCTGCAGCTCGACCGGGTTGCCCGACGGACCGATCACGGTCGTGTGCAGCGACTGGTACATGTTGAACTTGGGCATCGCGATGTAGTCCTTGAACCGTCCGGGGACGGGGTTCCACCGCGCGTGGATGGTGCCCAGTGCCGCATAGCAGTCGCGCACGCTGTCGACCAGCACCCGCACGGCGACGAGGTCGTAGATCTCGTCGAAGCCGCAGTTGCGGGCGATCATCTTCTGGTAGATGGAGTAGTAGTGCTTGGGCCGGCCGCGCACCGTGGCCTTGATCTTGGCGTCGCGCAGGTCGGCCGAGACGGCCTCGATGACGTCCTGCAGGTAGACGTCGCGGCGCGGGGCCCGCTCGGAGACCAGGCGGGCGATCTCGTCGAACCGCTTGGGGTAGAGCGTGGCGAAGGCGAGGTCCTCGAGCTCCCACTTGATGGTGTTCATGCCCAGCCGGTGGGCCAGCGGCGCGAAGATCTCCAGGGTCTCGCGGGCCTTCTTCTCCCGTTTGGCCTGGGGCAGATAGCGCAGGGTGCGCATGTTGTGCAGCCGGTCGCACAGCTTGATGACCAGGACCTTGATGTCGCGGGACATGGCCACGACCATCTTGCGCACGGTCTCCGCCTGGGTGGCCTCGCCGTACTTGACCTTGTCGAGCTTGGTCACCCCGTCGACCAGCTCGGCGATCTCGTCGCCGAAGTCGTCGCGCAGCTGGTCCAGGGTGTAGCTGGTGTCCTCGACGGTGTCGTGCAGCAGCGCCGCGGCCAGGGTCGGCTCCTGCATGCCCAGCTCGGCCAGGATGGTGGCCACGGCCAGGGGGTGGGTGATGTAGGGGTCGCCGCTCTTGCGCTTCTGGTCGCGGTGGTGGTGGGCCGCCACGTCGTAGGCGCGCTCGATCAGGCGGACGTCGACCTTGGGATGGGTCGCCCTGACTGTCTTGATCAGTGGTTCGAGGACCGGGTTCATGGATACCCCCCGCTGTGCACCGAGGCGTGCGAGTCTGCGGCGGACCCGCACGGTGGACGACGGGCTGGAGCGGGTCGTAGGAGCGCTCCGGGGACCGGTGCCGGGGGCCGGAGCGGGATGTTCGGGTTCGGCGGCGGATACCGCGGGCTCGGCGGCGTGCTCGGCGGGCGGCGCGGGGGCCTGCGCGTCGCGGGAGGGCTCCGGTCCGCTCGGGGAGGCGCCGCGCAGCGCGGAGGCTGCCTGGGCCGGTACCGCTTCGCCTGCCATGGACATCCCTCCCGCGGCGTGCTCCGGGGGCCGGGTCCGCTCCTCGTGTCGGGAGGGGTACCGCGCCGCGACGGTGGTCGCCGTCGCACGGCCCGCCGGGTCGACGTCTGCGTGTTAAACGTCAGGTGTCACCTGTACCAACGCGTCGCCGCAGCTCTGTATGCCCGCGAGTCTACTGCCGCGCCGCAGCGGGGTTCGCGTGTCAGGGCCGCAGCAGCGGTTCCGTGCGAGCCCCGGAGGCCGGATCTCTTACAGCACGGCCAGCGCGTGCAGCTCCACGTCGGTCAGCTTCCGCCGGCCCTGGAGGAACCCGAGTTCCACGAGGACCGAGAATCCAACGACGGTACCACCCGCCTTGTCCACCAGTTCCACCGCGGCCCGTCCTGTACCGCCGGTGGCGAGGACGTCGTCGACGATCACGACGCGGCTGCCCGGACTGACGGCGTCGGCGTGCATCTCGACCGTCGCTGAGCCGTACTCCAGATCGTAGGACGCGCGGTGGGTCTCGCGCGGGAGTTTCCCGGCCTTGCGCACGGGCACGAAGCCGGCCCCCAGTTCGAGCGCGACCGGGGCGGCGAGGATGAAGCCGCGGGCCTCCAGCCCGAGGACGGCGTCCACCGAGCCCTTCTCGTAGTGGTCGGCGATCCCCTCGACCACGGCCCGCAGGGAGGCGGGCTCGGCCAGCAGCGGGGTGATGTCCTTGAAGACGACCCCTTCCTCGGGGAAGTCGGGGACGTCGCGCAGGCCGGCCTTGATGCGGGCGCTCAGATCGGCGGGCTGGTCAGCGGGCATGGCGGAGGGATCCTCGTCATCGTCGTCGGCACGGGAGCGGCTGGCGGGCCGCGCCCGGCGGCCGCGGGGGGTGGGCGGGGCGCGGGGCGGGCGCGGGCGCGCGAAGGCGACGGGCCCCGCGCACGGGGCCCGTGGCGTCGCGTCGGGCCTACCTGGGGCCGTCGTTCTTGTCGTCGTTGCCCGGGAAGTCGGGCCGGTCCTCGACCGGGGTGTCGTCGGTCACGCCGCCGTCGGGCTTGACGACGTCTCCGACGCCCGCCTTGAGCATCCGGATGCGCGTGCCCGGGGAGATCTCCAGCTCGATCTCGTTGTCGCGCACCTCGACGACCGTGGCGTAGAAGCCGGCCTTGGTCAGCACTTCGACACCCGGCTGCAGTTCGCTCTGCATCTTGGTCTCCTGCTGCTTGCGCTTCTGCTGCGGGCGCAGGATCAGCAGCCAGAAGACCAGCGCGATCAGCACGAACGGCAGGATCATCCCGAGGAGCCCACTGCCTTCCTGGGCGCCCTCGGCCAATATCGTCTGGGCCAGCACGGGGTGTCCTTCCATCTGTTGTTCCGACCTTCGCTCGCCGCGCCGCCACTGCGGGGCACGGCCGCGTCACGGCAGTCGCCGTCGCAGGTCAACGTGCGGACGGCGAAGCGTGTTCCCCTCGGCCGGGGTGCCGCGGGCATCGTTGCCGTTTCGCAAGGTCCGGTCCCCAGCTTACCTACCGGCCGTCCGGTTTCCGCCGCGGAACGTTTCGCGCGGCGAGGAGTCCAGGGGGCGGGTTGCGGCAACGGGGCGGTGATGCGCCAAGTGCTGTGCCCCCATTGCCGCACCTCAGCGGTTCCCGGCTCCTGCGGTGCCCGGAGGGCGCCTTCGGCCCACCCCGGTCTAGGTCGCACCGCCCGCTTCGGGCGCCTCGGCCGGACGGGCGGCGGCCGCGCTGTCGGCGGCGGCAGCGGCGCCGAACGCGGCGTCGGGCGGCGGCTCGATGCCCAGATGGCTCCAGGCGTCGGGGGTGGCGATGCGGCCGCGCGGGGTGCGGGCGATGAAACCCGAGCGCACCAGGAAGGGCTCGGCGACCACCTCGACGGTCTCGGGTTCCTCGCCCACCGCCACGGCCAGGGTCGACAGGCCCACCGGGCCCCCGCGGAACTTGCCGCACAGCGCCTCCAGCACGGCGCGGTCCAGCCGGTCCAGTCCGTGCCCGTCGACCTCGAACAGCGCCAGCGCCGAGCACGCGGTCTCCAGGGTGAGGCGGCCGTCGCCGTGCACCTCGGCGTAGTCGCGCACGCGCCGCAGCAGCCGGTTGGCGATGCGGGGGGTGCCGCGCGAGCGGCCGGCGATCTCGGCGGCGGCGTCGGCGTCGACCTCGACGCCCAGCAGCCCGGCCGAGCGGTGCAGGATCCGCTCCAGGTCGGGAGCGGTGTAGAAGTCCATGTGCGCGGTGAAGCCGAAGCGGTCGCGCAGCGGCGCCGGCAGCAGGCCGGCCCGCGTGGTGGCACCGACGAGGGTGAAGGGGGCGATCTCCAGTGGGATCGCGGTGGCGCCCGGCCCCTTGCCGACCATCACGTCCACCCGGAAGTCCTCCATGGCGACGTAGAGCATCTCCTCGGCGGGGCGCGCCATGCGGTGGATCTCGTCGAGGAACAGCACTTCGCCCTCGTGCAGGGTCGACAGCACAGCGGCGAGGTCGCCGGAGCGCTCGATCGCCGGACCGGAGCTGATCCGCAGCGGGGCGCCGAGCTCGGCCGCGATGATCATGGCCAGCGTGGTCTTGCCCAGGCCGGGTCCGCCCGACAGCAGCACGTGGTCGGGCGCGCGGCCGCGCCGCTGGGCGCCGCGCAGCACCAGCGACAGCTGCTCGCGGACCCGTTCCTGGCCGACGAAGTCCTCCAACCGCCGCGGGCGCAGCGCGCCCTCCAGCGCACGCTCGTCCAGGTCGGCCTCGGCCGAGACGGCGTCTCGCTCGTAGTCGCTCATCGTGGGAGCCTCCTACACCCTGCTGAGCCTGCGCAGCGCGCTGCGCAGCAGCAGAGCCACGTCGGGGGCGTCCGCTGCCTCGGGGGCGACCGCATCGGCGGCGGCCTCGGCGTCCTTGGCCGACCAGCCGAGGTTGACCAGTCCCGAGACCACCTGCGGGCGCCACGGCGCCGCGGCCCCGACCGCGGTGCCGCCGTGCTCGGCGACGGCCGGGTCGGCGGCCGGGGGCGGGCCGAGCTTGTCGTGCAGCTCCAGGGCGATGCGCTGGGCACCCTTGGGGCCGATTCCGGGGACGCGGGTGAGGGCGGCGGTGTCCTCGGCGGCCACGGCCGCGCGCAGCGCGTCGGGGGTGTGCACGGCCAGGATGCCCAGGGCCAGGCGCGGGCCCACGCCGCTCGCCTGCTGGAGGCGCTCGAACACGTCGCGCTCGTCGTCGTCGGCGAAGCCGTAGAGGGTCAGCGAGTCCTCGCGGACCACCAGCGAGGTGGCGACGGTCGCCTGCTCGCCCACCCGCAGGCCCGCCAGCGTCGCCGGCGTGCAGTGCACGGTCATGCCGACGCCGCCGACCTCGATCACGGCCGCCCCGCCGGTGCGGGCGGCCACCCGGCCGCTGAGGAACGCGATCACGGCTGAGGTCACCTTCCCTGGGGGTCGGGGATCGGGCGGGAGCGGCGCGCCAGCTCGACCTTGCGCGCGAGTTCCTGCTGGGCCTGGGCGATGCGGTTCTGGGCGCCGCCGCGCCAGATGTGGCAGATGGCCAGGGCCAGCGCGTCGGCGGCGTCGGCGGGCTTGGGCGCGGCCTCCAGCCCGAGCAGCCGGGCGACCATGGCCTGGACCTGGGCCTTGTCCGCGCGGCCGCTTCCGGTGATGGCGGCCTTGGCCTCGCTGGGGGTGTGCAGCGCGACGGGCAGCCCGCGGCGCGCCGCGCAGGTGATGGCGACGGCGCTGGCCTGGGCGGTGCCCATGACGGTGCTGACGTTGTGCTGGGCGAACACCCGCTCGACGGCGACCGCCTCGGGGGCGTGGTCGTCGAGCCAGCGCTCGATGCCGCGCTCGATGCCCAGCAGCCGGTCCGCCAGGTCGCTGCCGGGTTCGGTGCGTACGACGCCGACCGCGGTCAGCGACAGCGGCCGCCCCACGGATCCGTCGACGACCCCCAGGCCGCAGCGGGTGAGCCCGGGGTCGACCCCCAGCACGCGCATCGTCGGCGGCTCCCTTCCGGCCTCGGTGCTCGAACGTCCGTTCGCAGAGCCTACCGCCCGGAGGGGGAGCCGCGCGCGGGACACGGCCGGGGGGCGCCTGCGCACCCGGGCCGGGGCGCTCACATGCCGTTGCGGGCGCGGATGGCGGAGAGGTCCTCGCTGATGCGGAACAGCACGATCAGCACCTCCAGGCCCACCCGGGTGAGCAGCACCGCCACGGCGCCGCCCACCAGCGAGCCGAGCAGGGTCAGCAGCCCGGTCATCGGGCTGAACCCCATCAGGCCGAAGGAGCTGACCACGCCGCTGAGGGTGAAGATCGCGATCAGCACCAGCCAGAGGATGAACAGCACCTTGATGATCTGGGTGGTGACGAAGCTGCGGAACTGGAAGTCGAACAGTGCCGCGAAGAAGCCGGGACCGGCCGCGGGAGGGGGCGCCGCGGGGCCGGGGCCCGCGCCCTGGGGGCCGGGGCCGCCGTAGGGCGGCTGACCGTACTGCGGCCCGGGGCCGGGCTGCGGGCCGGGGTAGCCCGAGGCGTTGGAGTATCCGGGCCGGTTCTGCCCGGGCTGCCCGCCGCCGTCGGGCGGGCCGGGCTCGTAGGGGTTCTCGCCGGGGGGATTCATGTGCGTCCTTCCTCCAGGAGGCCGGGCGGACGGCTGGGCGATGGTTGGCACCCTATCGCGCGGGGCCGCTCGCCCAGGGCGTGTTTAACAACGGCGACGCTTTCCAGGAACCCACCGAGTACAACCTGGGGCGGCCACCAGCGAGGTTGCGGCAATGGGACCGGGTTGCGCGTAGCGCTGTGGGCCGGCTTGCCGCCGAGCGCAGGATGCACCTTCGCGCCGGAGTCCCGCCCCTGACGGTGGGGCTCCACCTGGAAAGGACTGCGCGCGCTCGGCGGCAAGAAACGCGTGACGCGCAGCGTCTCCGTCGGGGTGGTGGTGGGCTGGCGGGCGGGCACATGACGCGCAGCGTCCCCGCTGGGATGGTGGCGGGCTGACGGGCGGGCCGCGCTGCGCGAGGCGCACCCATTGCCGCAGCCGCCGTGGTGACCGGCTTCTTAAACAGGACGTAACGCCTTTCGGGTTTCCGACTCCCCCTGAGACCTGTGACGGCGCCCCAAAGCGCCCCGCACACCCGAGGGAAAAGCCGCGCGCCCCGCGTCCGGTCTTCCGGGTGCGGGGCGCGCGGCGAAAGTGTGTGCGCGTGGGCGCGTGATCGGGCGGTCAGCCGATCTTGGCCATCACGTCGTCGGGGATGTCGGCGTTGGTGAAGACGTTCTGCACGTCGTCGGAGTCCTCCAGCGCGTCGACCACGCGCAGGACCTTCTTGGCGTCGTCCTCGCCCAGCGGAACCTCGACGCTGGGCAGGAAGGAGGTGTCGGCGGACTCGTAGTCGATGCCGGCCTCCTGCAGGGCCGTGCGGACGTTGACCAGCTCGCCGGGCTCGCTGACGACCTCGAAGGACTCGCCCAGGTCGTTGACCGCCTCGGCGCCGGCCTCGACCACGGCGAGGGTGACGTCGTCCTCGCTGAGCCCCTCCTTGGGCACGATCACCACGCCCTTGCGGCTGAACATGTAGGACACCGAGCCCGCGTCGGCCATCGACCCGCCGTTGCGGGTGACCGCCACCCGCACCTCGGAGGCGGCGCGGTTCTTGTTGTCGGTGAGGCACTCGACGAGCAGGGCGACTCCGCCGGGGGCGTAGCCCTCGTACATGACGGTCTGCCACTCGGCGCCGCCGGCCTCCTCGCCGGAGCCGCGCTTGCGTGCGCGCTCGATGTTGTCGAGCGGCACCGAGTTCTTCTTCGCCTTCTGGATGGCGTCGTACAGGGTGGGGTTGCCCTCCGGGTCTCCGCCGCCCGTGCGCGCGGCCACCTCGACGTTCTTGACGAGCTTGGCGAAGAGCTTGCCCCGCTTGGCGTCGATGACGGCTTTCTTGTGCTTGGTGGTGGCCCACTTGGAGTGGCCGCTCATGCCTGTCCTTTCACCATGTCGACAAAGAGCCGGTGTATCCGCGGGTCACCGGTGAGTTCGGGATGGAAAGAGGTAGCCAGCAGGCCGCCCTGTCGTACCGCGACGATCCTACCGGCACGCTCGCCGTGGGCGGTCTTGCCGAGCACGCGCACACTCTCGCCGACCGACTCCACCCAGGGGGCGCGGATGAAGACCGCCTCGAAGGGGCCGCCGGAGACGCCCTCGACGTCGATCCGGTCCTCGAAGGACTCGCTCTGGCGCCCGAACGCGTTGCGCCGCACCGTCATGTCGAGTCCGCCGAGGCTCTGCTGGCCCTCGGCGCCGTCGAGGATGCGGTCGGCGAGCAGGATCATCCCGGCGCAGGTGCCGTAGGCGGGCATGCCCTCGCCGATGTGCTTGCGCAGCGGCTCGACGAGGTCGTAGCGCGCGGCGAGCTTGGCCATCGTCGTGGACTCCCCGCCGGGCAGGATCAGTCCGTCGACCCGGTCGAGCTCCTCGGGGTGCAGCACGGGCTCGGCCGGTACGCCGAGCTCCCCGAGCATGCGCAGGTGCTCGGCGGTGTCGCCCTGCAGGGCGAGAACGCCGATGGTGGGTGTCGCGGTCAAAGACTCCTCGCTTCGGTGGCGTGGGGGGAGGGTCGCGGCGCAGCCGGAGCCTGGCGGCGGCCGGGCCCCCGCCGCGCCGGCGCTACCAGCCGCGCCCGGCGTAGCGCTCGGACTCCTCCAGGTCGTCCAGGTTGATGCCGACCATCGCGTCGCCGAGTCCGCGGGAGACCTTCGCGATGACCTCGGGGTCCTGGTAATGCAGGGTGGCCTGGACGATGGCGTCGGCGCGCTTGGCGGGGTCGCCGGACTTGAAGATGCCCGACCCCACGAACACGCTCTCGGCGCCGAGCTGGCGCATCAGTGCCGCGTCGGCGGGGGTGGCCACGCCGCCGGCGGAGAACAGCGGCACCGGGAGCTTGCCCAGGCGCGCGACCTCCTTGACGACCTCGTAGGGGGCCTGCATCTCCTTGGCGGCGCCGAACAGCTCGGCCTCGTCCAGGGTGCCCAGGCGGCTGATCTCGCGGCGGATGGCGCGCATGTGGCGGGTGGCCTCGACGACGTTGCCGGTGCCGGCCTCGCCCTTGGAGCGGATCATCGCGGCGCCCTCGGCGATACGGCGCAGGGCCTCGCCGATGTTGGTGGCGCCGCAGACGAACGGGACGGTGAAGGCCCACTTGTCGATGTGGTAGGCCTCGTCGGCGGGGGTGAGGACCTCGGACTCGTCGATGAAGTCGACGCCGAGGGACTCCAGCACCTGCGCCTCGACGAAGTGGCCGATGCGCGCCTTGGCCATCACCGGGATGGAGACGGCCTCGATGATGCCGTCGATCATGTCGGGGTCGGACATGCGGGCCACACCGCCGTGCCGGCGGATGTCGGCGGGCACCCGCTCCAGGGCCATGACCGCCACGGCCCCGGCGTCCTCGGCGATCTTGGCCTGCTCCGGGGTGACCACGTCCATGATCACGCCGTTCTTGAGCTGCTCTGCCATTCCTCGCTTGACGCGGGTGGTGCCGACGGCGCTGCCGGCCGGGGTGTCAACGGTGCTGGTCACGGTGGCGGACTCCCAAAGGGTCGGGGCGGACCGGGAGGCTGGACCCGGTGCGCGCGGATGGTCAACATGGCACGTCAGCGGCGTGCGGCCGGTGCTGTCCCGGCTTCCATGGTAGTTCACCGGTTCGTATGGCTCTGTGGTGATAACAGCGCGGGAGCGGTGGCTGTTCCCCCGGTGCGGGCGGTGCCAGGCGCGCCGCCTCGCTCCCCCGCGCGTGTTGCCCGCGGCCCTTCGGGGTGCTTCGACGCGCCGCCTTCCCTCCTCGCTCAGTCGCTCGTCCCTCGCTCCCTCGCTCGTCAGTCCAGACGGCGCCGCGCCCCTCGGGCGGGCTCACGGGGAGACGGGGGCGGGCGGCTCGTCGTCCATCTCGAAGAACTCCGGCATCGGGGCGCTGCCGGCCAGCCGCAGGAGCCGCACCAGCCGGCCGGCGCGGGCCTCGCGGATGCTCGCCACGGCGTCGTTGTAGAAGCGCCGCGCCAGCATGACCCGCTTGGCGGCGGCCTCGACCTCGGCGAAGACGTCGGCGGTCGCGTCGTCGGGCCACTCCAGCGCCTCGGCGAAACCGGGTTCGTCCACGACCGCCCGCAGGGCCCGCGACAGGTTGCTCTCGGCCAGTTCACGGGCCGCGCGGCCCTGGCCGTGGGCGCGGCGGGACTGCGCCGCGGCGTCGCCGAGCAGGACCGCCGAAGCCGGCTCCAGCGCCGGGGAGGCCGCCAGATCCAAAACGGCGGCCCCGCGCCGCAGCAGTGCCGCGTCCAGCGCCGCGTAGGCCGTCTCGACGCGGGTGTGCATCCGGTCCAGGCGCCCGGCCCGCCACGAGACGTAGGCCGACAGCAGCACCAGCGCCGCGACGGCCAGGGCCAGGACGGTGATCCACTCGGGCATCGGCGGTCAGACACTTTCCTTGCGTCCTGCGGTCACCGGTCCCCCGCTGCCGTCCAGCGGGAGGACGGTCTCATAGACGCGCACGACGTCGGCGGCCACCGTGTGCCAGTCGTAGGCGCGCACGGCCGCGCGGGCGGCGCGGGAGAGCACCCGGCGGCGCTCGGGGTCGTCGAGCAGTTCGGCGGCGCCGCGCGCCAGGTCGGCCGGGTCGCCGGTGGCGAACAGCCGGCCCGCCTCCCCGTCGCGCAGCACGTGGGCGAACGCGGGGATGTCGCTGGCCAGGATCGGGGCGCCGGCCGACATCGCCTCGGCGAGCACGATCCCGAAGCTCTCGCCGCCGAGGTTGGGGGCGCAGAACACGTCCACCGAGTGGTAGGCGCGCACCTTGTCGACCTCGTCGACCCGGCCCAGGGCGACCACGCGTTCACGCAACTCCGGCGCCACGCGATCGGCGACCTCGCCGGTATCGCCGGGGCCGGCGATCAGCAGCCGCAGGCCCGGGCGCTCGCGGCCGAGGACGTCAAAGGCGTCCAGCAGCACGCCCAGGCCCTTGCGGGGCTCGTCGAGGCGGCCCAGGAAGCCGATGGCGCCGCCCTCGCCCGGCCACCCCTCGAAGGGGCGGGCCTCGGCGTAGCGGTCGACGGCCACCCCGTTGGGGATGAGCACGGCGTCGCCGCCCAGGTGCTCCACCAGGGTCTTGCGCGCCGCGTCGGAGACGGCGATGCGGCCGTTGATCTTCTCCAGGGCGGGCTGCAGCACGCCGGCCGAGACGGCAAGGGCGCGGGAGCGCGGGTTGGAGGCGTGGAAGGTGGCCACGATCGGGCCTTCGGCCGCCCAGCACGCCAGCAGGGACAGGCTGGGCGCCGCGGGCTCGTGCACGTGCAGCACGTCGAAGGCGCCCTCGCGGATCCAGCGCCGGACGCGTCCGGCGGCGCGGAACCCGAAGGACAGCCGGGCCACCGACCCGTTGTAGGGGACCGGGACGGCGCGCCCGGCCGAGACGAGGTAGGAGGGGAGCTCGGCCTCCTCGGAGTCGCAGGGCGCCAGGACCGAGACCTCGTGGCCCAGCTGCAGCAGTGCTTCGGCGAGATCGCCGACATGCTGCTGCACACCGCCCGGGACCTCCCAGGTGTAGGGGCAGACCAGACCGACCCTCATGGGTTCGCTCGCCTCCGACTCGCGCTGCGGCCGCGCCGCGGAGCGGGGGCCGTCGGCACGGCGGGGGACGCCTTTACCGTACCTCCGGAGGGCCCGCCGCGGCCGGGGCCAAGGTCGGCGGTGAAGACCCGCTGGAGCATGTGCCAGTCCCGGGGGTGTTCGGCGATGGCGCTCTCGAAGACCTTCGCCAGCTCGGCTGTCATGGCGCGCACCCGCTCGGTCCGGCCGCCCCGTGCCGGGACCGGGATCTCCTCGTGCACGTGGATCCGCATCCGCTCGCCCTCGTACCACAGCGACACCGGCAGCAGGGCCGCCCCGGTGCGGTCGGCCAGCGCCGCGGGCCCGGCCGGCAGGCGCGCCGGCTCGCCGAAGAGGCCGGCCTCGACCCCGGACTCGGTGAGGTCGCGGTCGGCGAGCAGGCAGACGAGCCGGCCGGCGCGCAGTCTGCGGGCCAGCACGCCGGCGCTGGAGGCCGAGCCCCCGGTCAGCGGCAGCACCTCCATGCCCAGCCCTTCGCGGAAGGCGACGAACCGCTCGAACAGCGGCTCGGGCTTCAGCCGCTCGGCCACGGTGGTCAGCGGGATGCCGTAGTGGGTGATCCACGCACCGGCGAGGTCCCAGTTGCCCATGTGCGGCAGTGCGGCGACGACGCCGCGTCCGGCGGCCAGGGCGCGCTCGACGCGCTCCACACCGGTGGCCTCGACCCGGGCCCGGACCTGGTCGGCGCTGAGGGCGTCGAGCAGGAACATCTCGTAGAAGTAGCGCAGGTAGGAGCGCATCCCGGCGCGGGAGGCCGCCCGGATGCGCTCGGGGCCGGCCGCGGTTCCCAGCACGCGCCGCAGGTTGGCCTCCAGGCGCCGCACGCCCGGGCCGCGGCGGAGCCAGGCGAGGTCGGCGAGGACGCGGAAGGCGGCGCGCCCCGCGGGTTCGGGGACGCGGTGCAGCAGCCTCCAGCCCAGTGTGTACAGCGCCGTGGTGGCGCGCTCTCCCATGCCCGGTCCCCTTCGTTCAGACGGCGCCGGTGTCGCCGGCGGGGCGGCGGGGCCGGGTGAGCCGGTTGCGGGTCTCGATCAGCCGCTGCACGACGGTGATGCCGCTCAGCGCCGCCAGGATCCACAGTCCGGCGGGCAGCACATAGGGCACGCCCAGTCCGCCCAGGCCCACGGCCACCAGCAGGATCACCAGCCGCTCGGAGCGCTCGGCGATGCCGACGTCGCAGTTGGCGCCCAGGCCTTCGGCCCGCGCCTTGATGTAGGACACGCCGAACCCGCTGACGAGGCAGAACAGGCTGACATAGCCCAGCACCGGATCGTCGCCGCCCCCGAAGAACCACAGCAGCAGGCCGCTGAGGATCGCGGCGTCGGAGAGGCGGTCCAGCGTGGAGTCGAGGAAGGCGCCCCACTTGGTGGTGCTGTCGGAGGCGCGGGCGACGGCGCCGTCGAGCATGTCGAGCAGCACGAAGGCGGTGATGACCACGGAACCGACGTAGAGCTCGCCGCGGGGGTAGAAGGCGAGCGCGCTGACGACGACGCCGAGGGCGCCGGTGAGGGTGACCATGCTCGGTGTGACCCCGAGCCTGGCCAGCAGTCGGCCGATTGGCAGCAGCATTCGGCCGAACAGGGGACGCAGATATCTCAGCATGATCTCTCAAGATCGTATTGCGCGGGTGAGGGGGCGGCTATGCGGCGCTCCGGGAGCCGCGCTCAAGGTAGGCCGCGCGTCACCCGCCGCCGCCCTGGTCGGTGCGGCAGGCGGGGGCTCCGCCGGGCATCCTGTGCCGGTGCCGGGAGACCCAGTGGTAGGCGGCCGAGCCCAGTGCGCGCAGAGGGGCCCGGCGCAGCAGCCACCCGGCGGCCGGCAGCAGGGGGCGCGGGCTGGCCAGCAGCAGCACGGCGACGGCGTCGATGCCGCCCCACAGCCGCCTCCCCGAGGCGTCGAGGAGCAGGACCTCCTCCTGGGCGCGGGCCCGGGCCGAGTCCGACAGGTCGCTCTCCTGGTAGGGGACCGTGCGCAGCCGCGGTTCGATGAAGCGTCGGGCGAGCCGGGCGCTGCTGGTGCAGAAGCCGCAGTCGCCGTCGAAGACCAGCACGGGGGCGGGGCTCTGCGTGGCGATGGGACTCACCTCCTCCGCGGCGGTCAGGGCTGGGGCCAGGACTCGGCGAGGGCCTCGCGGGTCTCCTGGAGGAGCTGGGGCAGCACCTTGGTGCGCCCGATGACGGGCATGAAGTTGGTGTCGCCGCCCCAGCGGGGCACGATGTGCTGGTGCAGGTGGGCGGCGATCCCGGCGCCGGCGACCGTGCCGAGGTTCATGCCGATGTTGAACCCCTCGGGCCCGTAGGCGCGGCGCACCGCGGTGACGCCGGCCTGGGTCAGCGCGGCGAACTCGGCGGCCTCGGAGTCGTCGAGCTCGGTGTAGTCGGCGACGTGCCGGTAGGGGCAGACGAGCAGATGCCCGCTGTTGTAGGGGTAGAGGTTGAGCACGGCGTAGGCGGTCTTGCCGCGGGCCACCACCAGCCCTTCGGCGTCGGGCAGGCCGGGCGCGCGGCAGAACGGGCAGCCGTCGTCGGGCGCCGGGCCGCTGGGCCTGTTCTCGCCCTTGATGTAGGCCATGCGGTGCGGCGTCCACAGGCGCGCGAAGCCGTCGGGGTCGCCATAGGCGGAATCCCGCTCGGCTTCACTCATCGTGCCCTCACCTCACCGCGTATCGACGTCTCACCCTGCGCGTTCGGCCCCGCGGCGGCCGTACTCCCTCCAGCATAGGTCGCCCGCGGCCGCGGGGCCGAACGGCGGTGCTGTGACGATCACTCCGGTTTGGCCGAGCCCTGGTCGGAGGAGGGCCCCTGGGCGCCCTCGGTGGAGGCCGCCAGCGTCCGGTCCTCGCCGTCGGCGGCGGTCTCGGCACCGGCGCCTTCGCCGCCCGCGCCTTCGCCGGCCTCGTCCTTGCGGCCCTCGCCCGCGGGGCCCTCATCGGAGTACCGGCTGCTCAGCTTGACCGGAGCGCTCCGGGACCGGCGCCGCAGCAGGTTGAGGACCTCCACGAACAGCGAGAAGCCCATGGCCGTGTAGATGTAGCCCTTGGGCACGTGGAAGCCGAGGCCGTCGGCGACCAGGGTCATGCCGATGAGCAGCAGGAAGGCCAGGGCCAGCATCTTGACGGTGGGGTGCTTGTGCACGAACCGGCTCAGCGGCGCGGCCAGCACCAGCATGACGATCACGGCGATGACCACGGCGGCGACCATCGCCCAGATGCCGTAGGGCTGGTCGCCGATCATGCCCACCGCGGTGATGACCGAGTCCAGCGAGAAGACGATGTCCAGCGCGACGATCTGCACGAGCACCGCGCCCAGCGTGGCGCGCACCGCCGAGCCGGCGTGGTCCTCCTCGCCTTCGAGGCTGTCGTGGATCTCGTAGGTGGCCTTGCCGATGAGGAAGAGACCGCCCACGAGCAGGATGAGCGACTGGCCGCTGAAGTCGTGGCCGGCGACGGAGAACAGCGGGGCCGTCAGCTGCATGATGAGCGTGATGGAGCCGAGCAGCGCCAGGCGGCTGATCAGAGCGAGGCCGATGCCCCACTGGCGGGCGCGTGCCTGCTGGTGTTCGGGCAGCTTGCTCGCCAGGATCGAGATGAAGACGAGGTTGTCGATGCCGAGAACGATCTCCAACGCGGTCAGCGTGAAGAATCCGATGATCAGATCCGTGGTCATGGCGGGGTCGTCAGCTCCGAGTGATCAGCCGTCAGGGGACATGTGGGGGCGCATGGAGTCTAGGTCATCCCGATGTGTGCGATCGGTAAAACCCGGCACTGCGCGGCGGCCGGATGAGGACGCTCAGATTCCCAGCAGGGTGCGCAGGTGGCGCGGCGGCGGGGAGCCGTGGGCCAGGACGCTGTCGTGGACGGTGCGCCGGGGTGCGCCCGGAAGCGCGGCGGCCAGGTCGCGCACGATCGCCGAGACCTCCTGGTCGCCGACGTAGTAGGTGGCCAGCTGCGCGCTGCTGAGCTGGGCGCGGCGCCATTTGCCCGCGGCCTCGCCCTCCTCCTGGTGGCCGCGTTCCACGAGCAGGGACATGGCCTCGGATTCGGTCATGCCGTGCGCGTGGACGCGGACGTCCAGGATCGCGTTGATGATCATGCGGAGCCGGGTCTTGAGCTGGACGAGCCGCAGCCGCCGGTTGCGGTCGGGGTCGTCGGCGCACCAGCCGTCCTCCTGCAGGGCCTCCTCGGCATAGACCGCCCAGCCCTCGATGAAGGTGCCGCTGAGCAGGGCCCGGCGCAGCCGGGTGCCGCCGGAGTAGCGGGCGGCGTGGGAGAGCTGCAGCGCGTGGCCGGGCACGCCCTCGTGGACCATCAGCTCGCGCAGCATGTCGGCGTTGTACTCGCGGTAGAAGGACTCGCGCCGCGCAGCGGGCCAGTCGGCCGGCGGCGGGGCGACGGCGATGAGCGTGGGGCGCTCGGGCCGGGGCGAGAGCGGTCCGGGCGGGTCGCAATAGGCCACCGACATGCCGCGGCGGGACTCGGGCATCGGGATCACCCGCACCGGGTGGTCGGGCAGGGTGGCGAAGTCGAGGTCGCGGACGCGCCCGGCCAGGTGCTCCAGCGCCTGCTCGCAGGTGGGCCGCACGGTCTGCTCGGCGGTCGCGCCCTCAGCCGCGATGCGGTCGAGCACCTCGCGCACCTGGCCGGGGCGCGGCGGCGCGCCGGCGAAGTCGGAGGCGGTCTCGGCGATGGCCTCCTCGGTGGCCAGCAGGTCGCTTTCGGCCCGGGTGAGCAGCGCGTCCTGGGACAGTTCGGAGTCGAGCGTGTACCACAGCCGGGCGGCGTGGTCGCGCGCTCCCAGGCGCGGGTCGGCGTCGGCGGTCTCGGCCCGGGAGCGCAGCCAGCCGATGTGCTCGCGCAGCGCCGCCGCCGCGGTCTCGCGGGCGTCGTCGGCCGTGGAGCGCAGCGACGGGACCTGCGCGACGAGGGGGTCGACACCGCTGCCGAGCAGTCCCAGGACGCCCTCGGCCCACCCGATCGCGGTCTGCACGTGGACGCGCGGCATGCCGGGGCCGCCGTCGAGGCGGCTGCGCGCGGTGGCGAGGAACTCGGGGACGGCGGCGCAGCGCGCGGCGATCGCCCGCAACCGCTCGTCGGCCGGCAGGTCCTCGGCGGCGATGAGGCCGTAGAGGGCGTCGCCGGGAAGGTGCACCAGCGGGTCCCAGGCCTGCGGCCGCAGCTCGGTGAGCTGCCACAGGTCGGCGGAGACGCGGTTGCGCAGCATCTCAAGGTCGACCCGGTCGGCGGCGGGCAGCAGCAGGTCGTCGATCTCGTCGAGGGCGCCCAGGGCGTCGGTCAGCACACCGGCGCGGCGGGCGTCGGCCTCGGCGGAGTGGTCGGTGAGCCGGTCGGAGAAGCGGTGGTCCCCGAGGTCGTCGGCCCACTCGGGGGCGTCGCCGAGCAGGGCGTCGAGGATGTTCTCGCCGACGGAGCGGAAGCGGTCCGTCATGGCGTTGGCACCGGGGTCGGGCTGGTCGCCGGAAGGGTCGGAAGTCATCGCGTGCTATCTTCCCCCGTCGCCGCGTGCGACGCACACCCTGTCAGCAGGACCGCAGGCGGCCGGGCGCGGACCGAAAGCGCCTGCGCCGGGCGGAAACGAGCGGAGGAGACCGTGCAGATCACCCGTATCGTCGACTTGAGCCGGACCGTGGGGCCGCAGACCCAGGCGTTTCCGGGCGACCGCAAGCCGCAGGTGGAGCGGTCGGCCACGGTCGCGGTCGAGGGCTACAACTCCAGCGACGTGCACATCAGCTCGCACAGCGGCACCCACGCCGACGCGCCCTTCCACTTCCTCGACGGCGGGCCCCGGCTGGAGGAGCTGCCGCTGGAGCGCTTCACCGGCCCGGCGGTGGTGGTGGACGCGACGGGGCGTCCCGACCGCTCCCCCATCACCGCGGCGGACCTGGAACCGTGGCGAGAGGGCTTCGCGCCGGGCGCGGCGGTCCTGGTGCGCACCGGGTGGGACGAGTACTACGGCACGCCGCGCTACTTCGACCATCCCTACCTGGACGCGGATGCGGCCCGGCTGCTCGCCGATTCGGGCGTGCGGTGCGTGGGCGTCGACGCGCCCAGTCCCGACTCCACGCCGCACGGCCCGCATCCGGTGGGCGATTGGGCGGCGCACACGGCCCTGCTGGGAGCGGGCGGCGTCATCGTCGAGAACCTGTGCGGGCTGGAGCGCATCGACTTCGCCGACCCGCTGTTCATGGCGCTGCCGATCCGCCTCAGCGGCGGCGACGGCGCGCCGGTGCGGGCGGTGGCCCTCCAGGCGGGTTGAGTCCGCGCGCCGGCCGCCGCCGGTACAGGGTGTCGCCGCCCGCGCCCCCGGCCGGAGCGCGGGCAGGCGCAGGCCCGGCGCGCGGCTCGCCGCCGAGCGCAGGTGCGGCGTGCGCTCGGCGGCGCGGGGCGGTGACGGGCCGCTACCGCCAGGAGCCCTGGCCGCCGGTGGAGGTGGGCTGGCCGGCGCCGCCGGGGTCGCCGACGGTGATGGCGTGCTCCACCAGCGTGATCAGGGTCGACTTGGTCGAGGAGCGGTCGCGCGCGTCGACCTGGACGATGGGGATCTCCGGGCTGAGCGTGAGCGCGTCGCGCACCTCGTTGGCCGCGTGCGGGTAGTACCCGTCGAAGCCGTTGATCGCCACGACGAACGGCAGCCGCGCCTCTTCGAAGTAGTCGATGGCCGGGAAGCAGTCGGCCAGGCGGCGGGTGTCGACGAGCACGACGGCGCCGATGGCGCCCTTGACCAGGTCGTCCCACATGAACCAGAAGCGGTGCTGGCCCGGGGTGCCGAACAGGTAGAGGATGAGGTCGGAGTCCAGGGAGACCCGGCCGAAGTCCATGGCCACGGTGGTGGTCTGCTTGTCCGGCGTCTTGGCGAGGTCGTCGACCCCGACGCTGGCGCTGGTCATGACCGCCTCGGTAGTCAGCGGCACGATCTCGGAGACGGAGCCGACGAACGTCGTCTTGCCTACACCGAAGCCTCCGGCGACGACGATCTTGACCGACGTCATCGCACTCGCCGCGGCACCGCCCTCGTCGGCCGCGCTAGAGCTTGCGAAGTCCACTGAGCACCCTTTCAAGAAGGTTGGCGTTGGGCCGACTGTCGGTGTTGATCGACGACCTGATCTGCAGCAGTCCCTGTTCGGACATGTCCGCCACGAGCACCCGCGCTACACCGAGCGGGATGCGCAGCAGCGCCGAGATCTCGGCCACGGAACGCCATTCGCGGCACAGGTCGCTGATGGCCTGGCACTCGGGGGTGAGGGTCCCCGATTCGCTGCGCGCCGTGTCCGTCGAGGAGATCAGCGTCTCCAGCGGCAGCTGGGACTTGGGCTTGGTGCGCCCCTTGGTCACAGCGTAGGGGCGGACCAGCGAACTGGGGGAACTGTTGGCCGCCGCCTGGTGGTCGGCGTTGTTCTGGGTTGGTCGTGGAAGATCCGCGCCGCCCGGGCCGACCGCCGGCGGCCTGGGGGCGCCGGCGGGCTGCTGCCCGAACCACGAGGCGCTCCCGGCATCTCGACTGTGAGGTGCCACCACTTCCTCCTGTCGGTGGTGGTTCAGTGGATTCCCGAGGTACGCGCCGCCGGAGTCAGCGCACGCCCCGCCCGTTCGACGAGCAGGGTCATCTCGTAGGCGACCAGGCCGAGGTCGCATTCGGCCGCCGCGAGGACGGCCAGGCAGGAGCCGTCGCTGATCGACATGATCAGCAGCAGCCCGCGTTCCATCTCCACGACCGTCTGCGCGACGGCACCGCCTTCGAAGACCCGGGACGCGCCCTGGGTCAGGCTCGACAGTCCGGAGGCGATGGCGGCCAGCTGATCGGCTCGGTCGGCGGGGAACCCGGTCGAGGAGGCGAGTGGGAGCCCGTCGGAAGAGACGACGATCGCGTGCGCGACATCCGGCACCCGATTTGCGAAGTCAGTGATCAGCCAGTTGAGCTCGTTCACCGGTTGATTCATCTGCTCTCCTGTCCGTTTCGGCCGGGGGATCGACCGCGGCCCGCGGGCCTCTCGTCGGCCGAAGGGGCTCCTGTAGTGACCTTATTCGGTTGCTTGCTGCTGATCGTCACGGGAGGTGCGGATGATGCTAATCCATCGCTGTTCCGTGATATGTCAGGACCCCGCCCCGGTGGTCCGCGGCGAGACGGAGCGCGCCTTACCGTGCCCGCACTGATCACTGGTTCTCCTCGTTCGGCGAATCGCCGATCTGGTTGCGGCCTTCGCGGATCCCGCGCTGGAAGTTCGAGAAGCGGTTTCGGACCCGGTCTGCGGAGCGGGTCGGGACCTGCTTGACGTTCTCCGGCGTGGGAGCCGTTCCGGGCACAAGGTTTGCCTTAGGAACGCGTTTTGGCAAGCCCGAAGAGGTCAATCCGCCCGCGATGGGCTCGGCGGCGGTCTGCGCCGCCTGCCAACCGCGGTCGGCCTCCGATCGCCAGTCGTCCTCGGTGCTGTAGGACTGCGGAGCAGCGGTGTCGGGGGCGTTGGGAGGCTGGTGAGCGCCCTGGGCGCCCTGGTCCTGCTGCATGTGCTGGTCACCCCGGTGCTGCCCCGAGGAGCCGTTGGCGCCCGCCGCCTCGGCCGCGCCGTAACGCGGCGCCGGGCCGTCCGAGTGGCGCTGCTGGAGCCGCTCGGTGCGACCGCCGCGATCGCCTCCGGCGCCCGAATCGGCGCCGAAGCGGGGCAGGGGTCCGGTCTCGGGCTCGGTCGCGGGTCCCCCGCTGCGGCGGCGGAACCAGTTGGACTCTATGGCGTCGAAGATCGGCAGGGTCTCCGAGCCGCTCTCGGGCGAGGGCGGAACGACGGTGTTCTGCCCCGCGCCGGCGCCTCCGTAGCGCCGGGAGAGATAGGCGGTGGAACCGTGGCCCTCGCGGTTCTCGGGCTCGTTCCACTCCGGCCGGCCCGTCTCGGCGCGGGACGGCTGCTGGCGGGAGTCCTCGGGCTGCCCCGTGTAGGGCGGGTGCTGGCCGTTGGCCCCGTTGGCCCAGCCGGCGTCGGCCGGGCCCGACTGCGACGCCCAGGGGTTCGCCGGTTCGGCGGGCAGGGCGAAGGACTGCGTGGGTGTGTCGTGGTCCTGCGCAGGGGAGGCCGGCGGCTGCGGGTTGGGCCGCTGCTCGCGCCAGCGGCGGGTGTCCCAGGCGTCCCACTGCGGCGCGCCGCTGTGGTGGTCGGCGCGCGGCGGCTCGGCTGGCTGGGGCGGCGCCGGGGGCTGCGGCGGGGCGGCGGGCGGCTGCTCGGGAGCGGCCGGGGGCTGCGGCGGCCGGCTGGGCTCGGACTGGGCGGGAGGCAGGTTCCATCCGCTGCCCGCCCACAGGTCCTCGCCGCTGGGCGGGTGCTCGTCGGCGGGCGCGGCCGCGGCGGGCTGGGGGCCGGTGCGGTTGACGCCCGGCTCGCGCTTGGGCAGCTGGGGCTGGGCGGTGTCGCGCCGCTCGCCCCAGACGGAGGGCTCGGGCGGGGCCGGGTTGGCCGCGAACGCGGCGGCGGCTTCGGCGTAGGTGTCGGGCGTGCCCGGGGCCTCCAGGGCCTGCTGCGGCTCCACCGGCGTGATGAGCAGGTCGGGCGGGAAGAGGGCGGTGGCGGTGATGCCGCCGTTGTGGGCCTCGTCCAGGCGCACCCGGATGCCGTGGCGGGCGGCCAGGCGGCTGACCACGAACAAGCCCATGCGGCGGGAGACGCCGACGTCGATGACCGGGGGCTCGGCGAGCCGCTCGTTGATGGCGCGGATCTCCTCGGGCGGCATGCCGATACCGCTGTCGGTGACCTCCACGCGCACGCCGCCGTCCTCCAGGACCTGGGCGGTGACGGCGACCGGGGACTCGCTGGAGGAGAAGGCGGTGGCGTTCTCGACCAGCTCGGCTATGAGGTGGATGACGTCGTTGACCGGGCGGCCCAGCACGGAGATGTGCGAGGGGGCGCGCACGTTGATGCGCTCGTACTCCTCGACCTCGGAGATGGCGCCGCGCAGCACGTCGACCAGCGGCACCGGCTGGGCCCACTTGCGGGTGTTGTCCTGGCCGGAGAGGACCAGCAGGTTCTCGTTGTTGCGCCGCATGCGTGTGGCCAGGTGGTCCAGCTGGAACAGGTCGGAGAGCCGCTCGGAGTCCTGCTCGCCCTGCTCCAGGCCGTCGATCAGGCGCAGCTGGCGTTCCACCAGGGTCTGGCTGCGCCGGGAGAGGTTGACGAACATCGCGTTGACGTTGCTGCGCAGCGCCGCCTCGTCGGAGGCCAGGCGCAGCGCCACGCGGTGGACCTCGTCGAAGGAGCGGGCGACCTCGCCGATCTCGTCGCGGGAGCCCACCTCGATCGGGGCCACCTCGACCTCGCCGGCGGCCGCACTGGACTCCTGCATCCGTGAGATCGCACCGGGCAGGTCCTCCTCGGCGATGCGCAGCGCGCCCTCCCGCAGCGACCGCAGGGGGCGCACCAGGGAGCGCACCACCAGCGACGTCAGCGTGAAGACGGAGATGAGGACGGCCAGGACCAGGATCGATTCGAGGATGGCCCGGTTCAGCGCGCTGGAGCGCAGGGACTCGGCCTGGGCGCGAACGGAGGAGGCCAGGTTCGACTCGATCTCGTTCATCTTGTCCAGGACGACGCCGACGACCTCCTGGTACTCCTGGGGCCTGTCGCCCTCGGTCAGGCCGCTGAGCTGCTGGTCGTCCCGGGCGCGCATGAGGATGCGCAGCCGGGTGGTGGCCATCTGGCTGACCTCCGCGCCGACGAAGGTCTCCTCATACATCTGGCGCTGCTCGGGGGCGGCGTTGTTGCGGAAGTTCTCGCGCTCGTTCTCGAAGGTCGCGCGGCTGTCCTCGATCTCGGAGCGGATGCCCTCGGACATGCTGCCGCGGATGAGCGAGTGCAGCATCAGGGCGCCCTCGTAGGAGAGCTGGTCGCGCGCCTTGGCCACGCCGGTCAGCGCGCGCACGCTGGAGCGCAGCTCGGTGTCGCGCGTGCCCTCGGCGATGGTCTGGCTGAAGTCGGAGAGGGAGTCGAGGACCTGGGAGTACTTGCCGACCATCGGCAGGACGGTCAACCGGGTGTCCTGCACCTCTCCGCGCACCCGCTCCAGGTGGCCGAGGTCGCTCTGCATGTCCTTCAGGCGGAGCGCCGCCAGGTCGCTGCCGGGGTCGCCCAGGCCGTCGATGAGGTTCTGCACCTGCTGCTGGGCCTGGCGGCTCTCCTTGATCTGCTCCTGCAGGGCCGCCAGCGCCTCTTCGGAGCGCTCTTCAAAGTTGGGGTCGTCAGCGATGTAGGCGGCGGCCAGCATGCGCTCGCGGCCCAGCTCGGTCGACAGGTCGACGACGGCCTCGCCCAGCGCGGCGGCCTCCTCGATCCGGTCGTGGGTGACCGTGTTGACGATGCTCTCCGAGATCCGCAGCCCGCCCAGGACCAGAGCGACCGCGGTGGGGATCACGATGAGCGCGATCAACCGGGGGCGCACGCGCCATTCGCGCGGTGCCCACCAGCGCCGCCTGGCCTCCGCCGGCGCGGCGGCGCGGTCGGCCTGCGGCACGCCGGGGGCGGCGCCGCCTCCATCATCTGTCGCTCGTGTCGACACGGACCCTCGCAACCCTTTCGTGTTCACCGCCTCAACCGCCGGATTCCTGATCCCTGTGAGCGGTGCCGGATCCCAATGCGGCCGAAGGGCCTGGATGATTCCGGACGAGCCTGATCGGGCCAACCGCGCGCGGCGGTTCAACGCGGACTAGAGTGGGGATCCGCGTCCGGGCGCGCCCTCAGGGGGAATGAAGAGGCGTTGTGCACCATAAACCAAAAATGGTGCACGTGAGGTTGATAGCGTATCAATCGGCGCAGATGCCAGACCTCCTGCAGACGGTCCCCTACGGCTCCGACCGCGCTGCCCGGCCGCCCCACAGCGCTCTAACCTGGCCGGGCCTTCCTCACCTGCACCGGCAGGGCGGCGTTTCCGGTCTTCCGCAATCCCCCAGATAACTTTTTGGACACACCCCCGACGTTCGGTGAATCGACCACCGCGTCATGTCATCGTTCCTGGTGAGCACCGCGATGTCGGGGGGAGCCACGCGTGCGGCCGGGCCATCAGCACACAGCGGGACGGCGGGGTCGCCGCCGCGGCGGCACCGCGCGGGCGCGGCGGCCGGATCCGGTCGGCACGCGCCCCGGACACCGGATGGCCGGTGCGCTGTGCGTGCTGGTGTGCGCGGGAGCGGTGGCGGTCACCCCCTCCGGAGCCGCCGTGCGCGACCCCGGTCCGCAGGACGCCTACGAGGAGTCCGCGGCCCGGCTCGCGGCCCGCCTGGCCGGCGTGCGCGCCCGCCTGGACGGCCTCTACGCCCGCGCCGACGAGAAGATCCTCGACTACGCCGCGGCCGCCGAGCGACTGGAGGACGCCGAGGAGGAGAGCCGGTCGGCCGCGCTGGCGGCCGAACGCGCCCGCGAGGACGCCGAGGACGCCCGCGAGCAGGCCGCCGACTACGCCGCCGCCGCCTACATGGGCGCCGATCTCAGCGCGGCGCTGGCCTGGGGCTCGGCCGAGGGGCCGCAGGAGGTGCTGGACCGCGGCGCCGGCCTGGCCCTGATCGGCCACCGGCGCGGCAGCGCGGTCCAGGTCGCCGGCGCCGCGCTGAGCGCCGCCGACACCCTCAGCGAGCGCGCCGAGGCGGCCGAGGAGGAGGTCCGCGGCGCCGCCGACGATGCCGCCGACGCCAAGGAGGCCGCGCTGGAGGCCGTCGCCGAGCAGGAGGACGCCCTGGCCGACATCACCGCCGAGCAGTCGCGCGTCGAGCGGAGGCTGGCGCGGGCGCGCGGGGGCATCGGGGCGTCGGAGCAGGAGCGCGATCAGGCACTGGAGCAGGCCGAGACGGCGGCCGGTTCCCCTCGGCCGGGCGGCGCGCACTCCGCCGGGGAGGCGGCCGGCGCCTGCACCGCCTCGGGCGCCGGCGCCCACCCCAACGGGCGCATTCCCGCCTCGGCCCTGTGCCCGCTCCCCCAGGCCGGCGAGATGCTGCGCCCCGACGCCGCGGCCGACTTCATCCGGCTCGACGACGCCTTCCGCGACCGGTTCGGGCGCCCGATGTGCGTGACCGACTCCTACCGGTCCTACCCCGAGCAGGTCCGGCTCTTCCGGGAGAAGGCGGCCGGCATGGCGGCGAGCCCGGGCACCAGCGCCCACGGCCGCGGGACCGCGGTGGACCTGTGCGGCGGGGTCAACCGCCACGGGTCGGCGGAGTACACGTGGATGGCGGCCAACGCCCCCCGCTACGGGTGGCGCAACCCTCCGTGGGCGCAGGGCGGGTTCGAGCCCTGGCACTGGGAGTACACGCGCTGAGCGCTGCGCGCCGGTCTTGCGAACCCCGGCCGGATGCGGACACGGGTGCGGCGCGGCGACCGCGCAAGCGGCGCCTGCTCAGGCGCCCGCGCCCACGCGCAGCTCGAACTCGCCCAGGCGGCCGCCGTCGATGTAGAGCTCCTCGCCGCGCTCCAGCGGCCGGGTGCCCGCCGGCAGCGCGGCGGCGGCGAACCCCTCGCGCATGCTCTCGGCCCAGCCCAGGTCGCCGTCCAGCTCGGCGCGCGCCAGCGCGCTGTCCTCGACGGCGGCCTCCACGACCAGCGGCGAACCGTCGAACTCGTCGTGGGTGACGATGGCCGGTCCCAGGCTCAGTGACACCGGGCTGCCCTCGGGGGTGCGCCACAGGCACGCCGGGGTGTAGCCGGCGTGCCGGCCGTGTCCCCCGAACAGGGCCAGCACGCCGACCGTCGCGGTCAGGGCCGTCGCACCCGACGGCAGCACGACGCCGTCGTCGGTCCCGCGCACCAGCCGGGGATCCAGGCTGGTGCGCTCCCCCTCGACGCTGGCCGGCACCGGCCGCTCCGGGCGCACGGGCGCGCACAGCCGGGTCTCGAACTCCACGATGATCTCCACGGGAGAGGCCAGCGCCTTGTGGTAGGCGTCGGCGAGGCGGTCGCGGCTCTGCTCCAGCAGCTCGGGGACGCTCTGCGCGCCCGGGTAGCCGAAGACGCAGCCGTCGTCGACGACGCCGGAGCGCTCCTCGCCCCCGCTCGGCGAAAGGTAGGTGACCCACCGCATCGAATGCTCCCCTCCCGGCGGCCCGCTGGACCGTTCGGCCCGTTTCCTCCCGGCCTCACGCTATCCCGGCGGCAGGGGTCGCCCGTCCACACGCGCGCGCCCGCGGGGCCGCCCGCGGGCCCTCGATGCCCGGATTCCGTCCTCCGCCGCCGATCTCGTACCCGTGGTCACTGTGAGCGTTCACAAGTGACCACGGGTACAAGATCGTCGCCGCTGGGGCGACGAGTCCCGCCGCGCCCTAGCCGGACTCGCGGACGACCAGGTGGGTGTCGAGGACCTGCTCGCTGAAGTCGGCCTCGCCGGGGATGGCGACGTCGGCGAGGATGCGCGCCATCTCCCCGCCCATGCGCTCGGTGGGCTGGTGCACGCTGCTCAGCGACGGGTCGCTGTGGGAGGCGAAGGAGGAGTTGTCGTAGCCGATGACGGCCACGTCGTCGGGCACCCGCCGGCCCGAGTCGCGCAGCACCTTCAGCGCCGCCAGCGCCATGGGGTCGGAGGCGACGAACACCCCGTCCACGTCGGGCGCGGACTCCAGCAGCCGGCGCATGGCGGCCTCGCCGCTCTCGTAGCTGAAGTCGCCGCGGACGATCTGCGTCGGCGGCGTGGGCAGGCCGCTTTCGCGCATGGCCGCGAGGTAGCCCTCCAGCCGGTCCTCGCCCGCGACCATGTCCGGCGGTCCGGCCACCGTGGCGATGCAGCGCCGCCCCGTGTCGACGAGTCGGCGGGTCGCGGTGCGCGCCCCGCCGACGTTGTCGATGTCGACATAGTGGATGGGGTGGCTCGTCTGCCACGACGGCCGGCCGCCGATCACGCACGGCACCCCCGCCTCGGCCAGCCGGTCCGGCAGGGGGTCGTCGGCGTGCAGCGAGACCAGCAGCACGCCGTCGACGTGGTGGGCGGTCAGGTAGTCGCCGAGCCTGCCGTACTCGTCGGCGGAGCGCACCGTGGTCAGCAGCAGCTGCAGGTCGCGCTCGTTGAGCGTGGCGCTGACGCCCCGCACGACGTGGGCGAAGAACGGCTGGGCGAAAAGGCGGTCGTTGGGTTCGGGCACAACCAGGGCGACCGTGTCCGTGCGCCGGGTGACCAGGGTGCGCGCCGCGTGGTTGGGAACGTAGCCCAGCTCGGCGATCGCCGTGCGCACGGCCTCGCGTGTAGCCGGGCTGACCTGGTCCGACCCGTTGATGACGCGCGAAACGGTGCCCCGCCCGACTCCGGCGCGCATGGCCACCATCTCCAGCGTCGGCCGCCGGACCCCACTCATCGCAACACCTTCCCCGATCCCCGCAGCGGTGGGCGCGGTCGGCGCCCCTCCCAGCATTACATCCCCAATTACCTGGGCAGACCACCCTTGCGCACAACGTCGGCGTACCACCGCCCGCTGTCCTTCACGCGGCGGCGCTGGGTCTCGTAATCGACGTGCACGACACCGAAGCGCTGGGAGTAGCCCCACGCCCACTCGAAATTGTCCAGCAGGGACCAGACGAAGTAGCCCCGCATGGGCACACCCGCCTTCAGCGCCTCGTGCACGATACGCAGGTGGGCGTCGATGTAGGCCACCCGGTCGGGGTCGTGGACCCGGTCGTCGGCGCTGATCTCGTCGTCGTAGGCGGCGCCGTTCTCGTGGACATACATCGGCACGCCGGGGCACTCCGCCGCCAGGCGCACGAGGACCTCGTACATCCCCGTGGCGTCGATCTCCCAGCCGATGCTGGTGCGCGGCAGGCCCTGGCTGACGAAGACGACGTCGTCGCAGCCGACGAAGGCGCCGCTGTCGCCGCCGCTCTCGATGCGGGAGGGGTCCACCCCATCGGCCGTGGCCGAGACCCAGTGGGGGGTGTAGTAGTTGACCCCGAGGTAGTCCAGCGGGGCCGAGATGAGCTCCAGGTCGCCGTCGCGGACGAACCCGAAGTCGCTGATGTCGGCAAGGTCCTCGAGCATGTCGGCCGGGTAGCGCCCCTGGAACAGCGGTCCGGTGAAGATCCGGTTGCGCACCCCGTCGGCGCGGCGGGCCACCGCGACGTCGGCCGGCGAGGTGGTGTAGGGCCGCAGCGTGGTCTGGTTGAGGGTCAGCCCGACACGGCTCTCGCCGCCGCCCTCGCGCAGCACCCCCGCGGCCAGGCCGTGGCCCAGCAGCAGGTGGTGGGCCGCGGCGAGCGCGGCGGCGGGCTCGCGCCGGCCCGGCGCGTGGACCCCGTCGGCGTAGCCGAGGAACGCCACGCACCAGGGTTCGTTGAGCGTCGTCCAGTCGCTGACGCGGTCGCCGAACGCGTCGCGCAGCACCTGGGCGAACTCCGCGAAGCGGAAGGCGGTGTCGCGCGCGGGCCAGCCGCCCTTGTCCTCCAGGGCCTGGGGCAGGTCCCAGTGGTAGAGGGTGGGCCAGGGGGTGATGCCGGCTTCCAGGAGGCCGTCCAGCAGCCGGTCGTAGAAGTCGAGCCCGGCCCGATTCACGGCGCCGCCGCCCTCGGGCAGGACGCGCGGCCAGGCGATGGAGAACCGGTAGTCGCCGATTCCCAGCTCGCGCATGATGTCGATGTCCTCGGCGTAGCGCCGGTAGTGGTCGACAGCGGGCTCTCCGGTGTCGCCGTTGCGCACTTTTCCGGGGGTCGCCGAGAAGGTGTCCCAGATGCTGGGTCCGCGGCCGTCGGCGGTGGTGGCCCCCTCGATCTGGAACGACGCCGTGGACGCGCCCCAGATGAAGCCCTCGGGGAATCGGATCGCGGGTTCGGTGCCGGGGTCGGTGTCGGTTGCCGGATCGACGACGGTGGACACGTGTGATTGGGTCACGCTTTGATCGCACCTTCCATGATGCGCCCGACCAGCTGGCGGCCGAACACGAAGAAAATGATCAACAAGGGGAGAGTCGCGAAGGTCGCGCCGGTGAACATCAGGGCGAAGTCGCGCGCGAAGGCGGACTGGTTGAGCTGCTGGATGGAGAACTGCACCGTGGGGTTCTCCGGTGTCAGCACCGCGAGCGCCCAGATGAACTCGTTCCAGGTCTGCATGAAGGTCAGCAGCCCCAGCACCACCATGGCCGGCCGCAGCGCCGGCAGCACGACGCTCCAGTAGATCCGGAAGGTGGAGCACCCGTCGATGCGGGCCGCCTCCATGAGGTCGTCGGGGATGGTCTGCAGCACGTACTGGCGCATCATGAACACGCCGAAGCCGCTGACCATGAACGGCACGATCACCGCCGGCAGTTCGCCGCGCCAGCCGATCCAGTCCATCAGGATCAGCAGGGGCACCAGCCCGATCTGGACCGGCACCGCCATGGTGATGACGACGGCGACGGTGAAGAACGCACGGCCCTTGAACCGCAGCTTGGCCAGGGCGAAGCCGGCCAGTGAGCAGAAGAACACGACCGAGACCGCCACCGTGGTCGAGGCGATGATCGAGTTCATCATGCCGGTCATGAAGTTGGCGGAGGTGTTCTCGAAGAGCCGGCCGACGTTGTTCAGGAAGTTGCCGCCGGGCACCAGGACGGGCGGGAACTGGGAGGCGGCGGTGGTGGTGCGCGTGGCGACGACGAACATCCACCACAGCGGGAAGACCGACAGGACGAACGTCAGGATCAGCGCGAAGTAGGTCAGCGGTGTCGCCTGGCGCATGCGGCGCAGGCTGCCGCCGGGGCGCCCGCGGGCCGGGCGGCGGCGGTGCCCGGGAGGCCTCGGGGGCGCGGGCGGCTGGGTGGTGGTCGCTGTCATTGCGCCCCCCTGATCCGGCTGGTGAGCCATACGTTGATCAGCCCCATGAACACCACGAGCAGGAAGAGCACCCACGAGACCGCGGCGGCGTAGCCGAAGTTCTGGTAGTTGAACGTCTCCTGGAAGACGAGCATCATCACGGTCTGGAACTGGCCCTGGTTGCCGCCGGCATAGCCCAGGCTCGCGGCGAAAATCGTGGGCTCGGTGAAGAGCTGCATCTGGCCGATGGTGGAGATGATGACGGTGAAGATGATGGTCGGGCGCAGCAGCGGAATGGTGATCTGCACGAACTGCCGCATGCGCGAGGCCCCGTCGAGGTCGGCGGCCTCGTAGACGTCCTTGGGGATCGACTGCATCGCCGCCAGGTAGATCAGCGCGTTGTAGCCGGTCCAGCGCCAGTCGATCATCACCGCGATGGCGGTCCAGGACCAGTAGCGGTCGCCGCGCCAGGCGATGGGATCGAGCCCGATCGCGGTCAGCATCTGGTTGATCAGGCCGAACTGCTCGCCGCCGAAGACCGTGCTGAAGACGATGGCCAGCGCGGCGATGGAGGTGATGTAGGGCAGGATCAGCGTCATCCGGAACACGTTGGCGAAGCGGATCCGGCGGTTGAGCGTGTCCGCCAGCAGCAGGGCCAGCAGGAGCTGGGGGATCACCGCGATGACGAAGATGCCCAGCGTGTTGTAGAGCGCGTTCCAGAATTTCTCGTCGCCGACGAGGCGGACGTAGTTGTCGAGGCCGGCGAAGCCCTCGTTGCCGCCGATGAGGCTCCAGTCGTGCAGGGAGACCCAGACGGTGTAGAGCAGCGGGAACAGCCCGAAGACGCCGAAGAGCAGGAAGAACGGGGCGATGAACAGGTAGGGCGAGGTGCGGATGTCGAGCCTGCTCAACATCTGGCTGCGGCGCGCACGCGCACGCTCCCGCGGGTCGGGAGGACGCGTGCCGGTGCCGTCCGCTCCCCGGCTGGGCGAAGGCGGGGCGCCGTGCTGCACGGACGTCACGTCGCGCTCCTTTCGAATGTCCGGTCGAGGCAGGGTGTGGCTGGTGTGAGCGGGTGGTGCCAGCGTGAAAGGCGGCCCGGCCTGGCGGTGACCGCTCGCGTGGTCACCGCCGGAGGGGAGAGGCCGGGCCGCCGGGTCGGAAGGGTCAGCCTTCGCCGGTGGCGCGCTTGACTTCCTCCAGGGCGGTGTTCCAGCCCTCGTCAGGCGACGCCTGGCCCTGCTCCACGGACTCCAGCGCGGCGCGGAACGCGTCGTCGATGGCCTGGGTGTCGGGACCGTAGTAGACGGGCTCCAGCTCCAGCGCGGTCTCGCTGTAGATCTCGCCCACCGGAGCGTCGTTGAAGTAGGGCCGGGTGAACTCGGTCACCTTCGGGTCCTGCAGCGCCTCGGGGTTGGACGGCAGCACGTTCGCCTCCTCCCAGGCGCTGAGCTGGCCCTCCTTGCTGGTGAGGAACTTCGCCAGCTCGATGGCCATCTCCTGGTTCTCGCCCTGGGCCGGGACCGACAGGAACGAGCCGCCCCAGTTGCCGCCCTCGCCGGGGACGTCGGCGACGTTCCACTGGCCGTTGCCCTCGTCGCCCGCGGTGGACTCGATGTGGCCGAGCATCCACGCGGGGCAGGGCAGGGTGGCGAAGGAGTTGCTCTGGATGCCGGCGTTCCACTCCTCCGACCAGATGGGCAGGCTCGCCGACAGGCCGGCGTCGGCCATCGCGGTCACGGTGTCGTAGGACTCGCGGGTGCTGTCGGTCTGCTCGATGACCAGGTCGCCCTGGCGGTTCTGGTACGGCGCGCCGCCGTGCTGGGCCATCACCGCGCGGAAGTAGGGCTGGATGGTGGAGACGAAGGCGGCGCCGGTCTCGGCCTCCATGAACTTCTCGCCCGTGGAGATGAAGCCCTCCCAGTCGGGCCAGAGCTCGGCGACCTCGGCGGGCTCGGTGGGCAGGTCCGCCTCCTCGAAGAGCGGCACGTTGTAGCACATGCCCATGGACCCGATGTCGGTGCCCAGGCCCAGCAGCTGGCCGTCGGCGCCGTGGCCCTGATCCCACTTCCAGGGCAGGAAGTCCTGCTCCAGCTCGGCGCCGCCGTGGTCGTTGAGGTCCACGAACTGGTCGGGCTGGGCGTAGAACTGGGCGACGTTGGCCTCCTCGACCATCACGACGTCACCCGCGCCGCTGCCCGCGGCGATGTTCTGCTGCAGCTGCTGGGTGTAGTTCGCCACGTCGGTCACGTTTCGCTCTTCGACCGTGACGTTGGGGTGCTCCTCCTCGAACTGCTTGATGCGGGCGTCGTAGCCCGGGACCCCGAAGGTGTCCAGGACGAGATTGATCTGGCCGTCGCCGGATTCTCCGCCGCCGCCGCATGCCGTGGCGAGGAGCAGGGCTCCGCCGCCGATCATCGCGGTGGCCACATTGGCACCGCGCCTGCGCTTGAACATTCTGCGACCCCTTACGTCACACGAGGATTCAAAACCGACTGCGTCCCCGTACCCCCTTTTGGGAGCGCTCCCATAAGAGAATCGGCTCACACTCCCGCAGTCAATGCCCGGACATCACGAAGAAACCCAACCGTTACCGGAAGCGGGCCCCGCAGGCCCCATGCGCCCCTTGCGCCCCATGGGCACCAGCGCGGACACAGCCGGATACGCCCTGGTGACCTGGGGTTTCACAGCACCGTCGGCGGGCGCCCGATCACGCGCCGCCGCCGCGGCGGCGCGGCCGGCCACACATCCCATCCCCCCACGCCCACACCGTGTGACGGATGCCCCGCTCGGGATGCCGGGGGCGCGGCGCGTTGGCCGCCGCGGCCGGTCGCGGCGTTCATAGAATCGATGCGCGGCCCAAGAACGGGCGATCAATTGGCAAACTGGACTAGGTACCCTAATCTGCGACAGGTCAAACACCTGCCTGCTCGCGGGCGCTCGGTGTGCCCCCGCCCCCCGCCACGCGGCCGCGCCCGAGCACGCCACGCACCCGACCGAGAGCGCGCGCCCCCGCCCGATGGCGCAGCGCCAGCCGAGGAGCGACCCACGTGGAGTCCGAACGATCCGACCGTGCGAACGACTTCGCCGACTTCTGGGCGCCCGACCCCCCGTGCCGCCGCCGCCTCGACGACCCCGACGCGCCGCGGCACCGCCTGTCGTCCGCGCTCGCGGCCGCCGCCGTCCTGGCCGCGTGCTCGCTGGTGCCCGGCTCGGCCGGCAGCGCCGCACCGCTCCCGGCCGACCCCAGCCTCTCCGAGCTTCGCGACCGCTCGGAGGCTCTGAGCGATGAGTACCGAGGCGAGCTGCGCGACATGGAGGCCGTGATCGCCGCCGCGGAAGAGGCCGAGGAGCGGGCCGACAACACGCGCGAGCAGGTCGAGGAGGCCCAGAAGCAGGTGCGCCAGTTGGCGGTGGCCAGTTACACCGGCGGCGGCATCGACCCCGCACTGGCGATGTTCGTCGAGGACGACCCGCAGGCCATCATCGACCAGGCGCAGCTGGTCGGCCACCTGTCGGCCACCAACGAGGACAAGGTCGACCAGCTCGAACAGGCCATCGAGCGCGACGAGAAGGCGCAGGCCAACGCCGAAGAGAAGCTGGAGGCCGTCGAGAAGGACCTCGAAGAGCTGGAGAGCCGGCGCGCCGAGGTCCAGGAGATGATCGCCGACTACCCGGTGCAGGAGATGCAGGGCCCCTACAACATCACGCCCCGCACCGAGCAGATGCGCGATCTGGTGATCGAGAAGTTCGGCGAGAGCCCCTCCACCGGCGGTGTGGGCTGCTACCGCCCCAACGGCGGTTGGGTCGTGGGCCAGCACCCGCTGGGCCGCGCCTGCGACTTCATGCTCGACGCCAACGGCCAGATGCCCTCACAGGAGCAGATCGACCGCGGCTGGCGGATCGCCAAGTGGGCGCGCAAGAACGCCGAGCGGCTGGGGATCATGTACGTGATCTACCGCCAGCAGATCTGGGACATCCGCCGCGGGGGCGAGGGCTGGCGCCCGATGGAGGACCGCGGCAGCATCACCCAGAACCACTACGACCACGTGCACGTCTCGATGTTCTAGGGGCGCTTCAGCCTCCGGTCAGCACCGGGGCGTAGAGCACCGACACGCAGCCGCCGAGCAGCATCAGCACCGAGACGATCGCCAGCACGAACACGATCCAGGCCGGTGCCCCGTATCCGCGGCGCCGCGGCTCGGCGGGCGGTGTGGGGCCTGCGGGGTCCGAGGAGGGCATGGCGGGCCTTCCCGCCCCGTGCCGCGCGGGCGCCGGGGCTGTGCCGGTGATCGGGCGAGGTGCTCTCCACGGTAGTCCGCCCCGTCCCGCCGCGCAGGGGGCCGCCCCGCTCGGCGGTTGCGATCGGGCAACGGTGACGCCCGCCCGGCGCGGTGGGGGCACGGCCCGCGCCGTCCGCATCCGGCCGCCGCGGGGCCGGTATCGGACACACGCCCCAGAGCAGGACACGAAACGGCACGTTCCTACCACGAAACGGTGACGATCCGCGGCCGACCGTCCCCCGCCGCCCGGGGCGCGGGCACACTCGGAGGTTAGGATGCGAACCCCGGCCCCTGGACCCGCGCCCCGCCACCCGCGGGAGCGGTCGGCCGCGCTACGGCCGGGGCCGCGGACCACCCGTGCCACCGGCGCGGTCACCACCGGCTCCCGGGATCCGTTCCGAAAGCCGCGCGCGTTCCCCGGCGGCCGCCCCGGCGACCTGGGGCGGCCGCGCGGTGGTGGAACCAGAAGCGCGCCGACGCGCGTCTGAGGGAGCGTTTCGAATTCAGCTGGCGCGAGGGGAGTCATGAGCGACAACGGGCCCTACACACAGCCTCCGCAGTTTCCGGAGGGCGAGGGCGGCTCGGGCGGGCAGCAGCCGCCTTACGGGGGCGGCTACGGCCAGCCCGGACCCGAGCAGGGGGCGCCCGGCCAGCCCTACGGGGGCGGGCCCTATCAGCCGCCGCAGCAGCCCTACCAGCACCAGGGCGGCCCCTACGGCGATCCCTCGGGCGGCCAGCCCGGCTACGGTCCCCCCGGCTACGGCCCCCAGCAGCCCGGCGCCCCCGGCCCTCAGTTCCAGCAGCCGCCCGAGCAGCAGATGTTCGCCGGGGGCGGCCAGCCGCCCTACGGCCCCGGCCCCGGCGGCCCGATGGACCCCGGCTACCCGCCCCCCAAGAAGAGCAACGCCGGACTGTTCGTCGTCATCGGCGGCGGCGCGGTCATCGTCGTCCTGGTGATCGCCGTGCTCGTGGTGCTGCTGCGCAACCCGGCCGAGCAGCCGCCCGTCACCGACCCCACGCACGAGCCCGACGAGACCACGGCGCCCCCGGACGAGCCGAGCGAGGACTCCGGCGAGGAGCAGCAGCAGGCCGACAGCGGCCCGCCCTACGCGCTGCCCGAGGAGCCCTGCTCGGCCATCCCCGAGGACATGCTCGCCGAGTACGGCATCCAGGACGGGAGCAAGAACCTCACCGACTCCTCCTCGTCCTGCAACTGGTACGTCGACGGCGAGGGCGAGACCTACGGCGGGTTCTCGGTCACCTACCAGACCCCCTACGCCGGCTCGGACTCCGTCGAGGGCGCCAAGGAGGAGTTCCAGTCGAACCTGGACTACGCCACCGACGAGGGCAACAGCTACAGCGAGCTGGAGGTCCACAACGAGGAGGAGGCCGACCTCGGCGACGAGGCCGTGCTGGTCTTCTCCACCGAGGTGGTGCTGACCACACAGGACTCGGTGGCCACCATGCTGATCCGCAAGGGCAACATGAACATCGAGGTCCGCTACTCGCTGTCCCCCGGCCTCAACGCCGACAAGGACACCCCGGCGCCGCTGGAGTTCTCCGACGTCGAGTCGATGATGCACGACTTCGGTGAGGAGGCGCTGACCCCCATCGGGGGCTGACGCCGCCCGCGGGGCGCAGCGAAGCACAAGCACAGCAGGGAGGGGGCGGCCCGCGGGCCGCCCCCTCCTTCGCGTGCGTGCGCCCGCACCCGGGCCGCAGGACCGCCGCGGGACCCCGGCGAAACCGGATGTGCGACACACACCGCCGATCCGTGCGCGCCGCGCTCGCGGCTGCAATCATGATCCGGGCCGTCATGGCGCCCGGGGCCTCCCCTGCTCCGCGGGATCTCCCCGGCACCCCCGGCACTCCGACGAGGTCCCGCCGCCCCGCGCACCCCACCCTCGCCCGCGGGCGCCTGTTGGCGAACCTTGTGCGGATGTTGGCCGCGTCATGACGTTTCGTGTCGCCTGACCGGCTGCTTCGCGGATTACCCTCGACCGATGATGGACCGTGTCCGAATCGATATGTCATCCGCGGAAACTGCGCGGATTCCCAGGGCGACAGATCCACCGGCACCCGACATCAGACCCGTGAAGGACGCGCACCCGTTGAAGCACCAGCCCGATGGCTCGCATTCATCAACCCGCCCGCGATCCGGGGAGGCGCTGCGCAGCCGCGCGGCGGCTCTGCGCGCAGCCTCGGCCGCAGCCGCGCTGGCGCTACTGGCGCTCACCGCCTGCTCCGGCGGCGAAGCGGACCCGGCGTCGGCGGGTGCCTCCGCATCTCCATCGCCCTCGCCCGCGCCCACACGCGCCACAGGCAAGCGGGACGAGCTGACAGTCGTCGACACCGCCCACATCCCCGGTCTCAAGGAGCAGACCTCCACCGAGAAGCTGGAGGGAGGTGTCGAGGCCGAGCTGTCGTATCCGCGGATCCCCAAGGCCGGCCCGTTCGCCGACCGGCTCGCCGAGATCACCGAGCAGGAGGCCCGGGACTTCGCGGGCGTCGAGAAGGGGGCGAAGTCCTACTCGGTCGACTGGCAGGTCAGCGCGGCCGGCGGCAACGTCCTGGGCGTGCGCCTCATCCAGCGCGAGAAGGACGACGACGGCGAGCGCACCGGCTACTCCACCTACTGGTACAACACCGAGTCCGGACGCACGTCCTACTCCACCGAACTGCTGGCCGGCCAGCGGCAGCTGGAGAAGTTCGATCGCATGGTCAAGAAGCGGCTGAAGGACACCGGCTCCGTCGACACCGCGTCGCTGCACCCCATCGCCGAACTCTACGACTCCATCGGTTTCAATCCCGACGGCGACATGGTGGTGGAGTTCGACGAGGGCGAGATCGCCCCGGCGAAGAAGGGCCGCGTCCGCGCCGTCGTACCCAAGAAGCAGGTGGAGCCGCTGCTGTCGCCGTTCGGGCAGCGGGCGCAGAAGGCCGCGGTGACGGTCACGCCCGAGTTCGCGATCGACACCGCCGCCAGCGCGCCCAAGGACGGCCCGCCCGAGGGAAGCGTGCCGGGCACCTTCGCCACCGCCGGCGACGACGTCGACTGCCACGATCCCGACTCCAAGTGCATCGCGCTGACCTTCGACGACGGTCCGGGCGCCCGGACACCGGAGCTGCTGGACGCGCTGGCCGAGCACGACGCCAAGGCGACGTTCTTTTTGACCGGCGGCCCGGTGCGCGAGCACCCCGAAACCGTGCGGCGCGAGTACGCCGAGGGCCACGAGCTGGCCAACCACACGGTCCACCACCCGGACCTGACCTCGCTGGGCCACGACGCCGTCGCCGAGGAGCTGGAGACCGTCACCGAGCTCGTGCGGCGCGAGACGGGCTACAGCATGGATCTGATGCGCCCGCCCTACGGCGCCACCGACGGCGGCGTCGCCGAGGTCACCGAGAAGCTGGGCCAGGCGCAGATCCTGTGGAGCATCGACACCAACGACTGGCGCGACCACGACGCGGGGCTGGTCAGCGACCGCGCCGTCGAGCGCGCCCGGCCAGGGTCCATCGTGCTGATGCACGACATCCACGGCACCACCGTCGACGCCGTGCCCGAGATCCTCAAGCGGCTGAGCGACAAGGGTTACACCATGGTCACGGTGTCGCAACTGCTCGGCGAGACCGAGCCCGGCAGGAAGTACCTCAACGGCCATCCGAAGCAGCCCGAGGCCTCGCCCTCGGCCGGCCCGTCGGACTGATACACCGGCGTGAGCTGGGCGCCCGCCGCCGCGGGCGGCTGCTCGGCGGCGTCGCCGACCGCGATTGGGCGCGGGGTGTCCCCGGTGCGGGGCACCCCGCGCTCGCGCGTAGGCTGGTGCGCCGTGGCACAGGGATGCCCCTGGGAAAGCCGACGAGGCCGGTTACCCGCACAGGGGCTGCCGAACCGTCCCGCCTTGTCCTCAACCGGCCCGCTTGACAAGCCGCCGTGGGGGAACGCGAAGGTTGAGGCGGTCGTTCCCGACGACGTGAGCAGCCACCACAGCGTGCCCCGTGGACGTGAAGGGAATTCCGATGGCCGTTGCGTTGGCCCGTGACTACGCCTGGTTGCGGGAGACTCAGCCGGACCTCGCCGAAGCCTACTGCCTCTCCTACGTCCGAGGCCTGAGCAAGGCCGCCGCCCTGGGCCGGCTCGGCGTCGCCGAGCGCGACCTGCGCTGCCTGCCCATCGCCGAAGCCGTCGAAGCCGCCCTGTGCTGCTCGGAGGACCGCCCCCCGATGACGGTCCACGCGCTGTCCGTGGGCGGCTGGACCGTCATCGTCGAGCCCACCGGCTGCCGGGCGACCCGGCCGGAGTGCTACCGCGCGCTCTCGGCCGAGACCGAACTGGTGTCGGTGCGGGTGCTGATGGACCACCGCTACGAGTTCCGCTGGGTGATCGACGGCGTGCTGCAGACGTTCTTCGACGCCCGCACCCCGCAGGTGCGCCGCGGCACCCGCCCCGACGCGCTGGAGGCGCAGATGAGCGCCGTGGGCCTGGGCGGCACGGTCGGCGAGACCGATCCCGGGGCCGCAGTGCTGGCGCTCGCCGACAGGGTGACGGGTGTGCGCATCCGCTCCTCCCACCTGGCAGGCCCCCTGCTGGGCGCCGAACTCGACTCGGCACTGCCCTTGGCGCCGCGCTGACCCGCAACAGCGCCGGCGGGCGAACCGGCGCAGGGCCGACGCCCCAGCCGCCGCCGCGTTGACCTGCCGCGATCGCTGACCTGTTCCGGACACCTCGCGCGTCGCCGTTCTTCCCGGCCGCCCGATGGCCTACGTTGCTGGCATACGCGCCGACGCGGCCCGGGCCCGGCGGGGACGCCAGCGACCGCCCGGACCGCCGCGGCGCTTCCGGCAACGTGGAAGGAACCCGGGCGATGCCTCCAGCCGCTGTCGGAGCCGCGCCGACGAGCAGGCCCGCCCGCGGCCGACTGCTGGTCTGCGCCGCCGCGCTGGCCGCGGCGGCCGGCTGCAACGCACTGGCGCCGCCCGCCGCCCTGCCCACCGCGTTCACCTCCTTCGCCGCCGACAACGTGCCCGGCCTCGCCGAGCACCGCTTCGGCGCCGGCCTCAGCGGCGACGGGTTCACGGTGCGCGCGTCGGTGCCCGAGATCCCCGGTGCCCGCCCGCTCACCGAGCGCCTCACCCGGATCGTCGAGCGCGAGGCCGCCGACTTCCGCAGCGCCTATGACGAGGCCGAGCGGCTGGAGGTCGACTGGGAGCTGACCGCCGCGGGCCGGGGCGTCGTCGGCGTGCGGCTGATCCGCACCGAGGTCGACCACCGCGGCCGCCACGACGCCTACTCCACCTACTACTACGACGCCGGCACCGGTCACACCGCCTACTCCACCGAGCTGCTGGCCGGCGACGCCGCGCTGCGCGAGCTGGACCGGCTCGTCGCCGCGGCCCTGGAGCGCACCGGTGCCGACCCGTCCGGGATCCACCCGGGATACCGGCTCTACGACTCCATCGGCTTCAACCGCGGCGGCGATCTCGTCGTGGAGTTCGACGCGGGGCGGGCCGCGCCCGTCGGCGAGGGCCGCGTCGCCGCCGTGGTCGCCGCCGCCGACGCCCGGCCGCTGCTGTCGGAACTGGGTGAACGGGTGCGGGGCGCCTCGGGCCTGGAGCCCCACGCGTTCTCGGTGGAGGCCCCCGACCAGGACGCCGCTCCGCAGAGCCCGGACATCCCCGGCTCCTCCCCCGGGGGCGGCGACCACGAGTGCGGGGCCGAGACCACCTGCGTGGCCCTCACCTTCGACGACGGGCCGAGCGAGCAGACCGCGCGGGTGCTGGAGGTGCTGGCCGAGCACGACGCCACGGCCACGTTCTTCCTGTCGGGCAACGAGATACGCAACCGGCCCGCGCTGGTGGGCCGCGCGTGGGCGGCGGGCCACGGCATCGGCAGCCACGGCGAGACCCACGAGTCGTTCACGAAGCTGACCCCCGCGGAGATCGACGCCGAACTCGACACCGTCGACGCGCTGATCCGCCGCGAGACCGGCACGGCGGTCGGCATCCTGCGGCCGCCGTTCGGCCGCACCGGCGCGAAGGTCGCCGAGGTCGCCGCCGAGCACGGCCAGGCCCAGATCGTCTGGGACACCGACTCCGAGGACTGGACCGGGATCGGCGCCGCGGAGATCGCCGCCAACGTCACCGACTACACCCCGCCCAACGGCCTGGTGCTGATGCACGACGGCGAGCGGGCCACGGTAGAGGCGCTGCCGCGGATCCTGGAGCACTTCGAGGAGCGGGGCTGGACCACGGTGACCGTCTCCGACCTGCTCGGCGACATCGAGCCGGGCGGGCTCTACTACACCGCGGACCCGGTGGCCAACGCCGAGTGCATCCGCCTGGAGGGCTGCCCGCTGTGAACGCGGCGGCCCGGCCCGGCCGCCCGGACACCCCCGGCCGCGTCGGCGGCGCCCTCGCGCGGGGTCACCGGGACGGGGCGGCGGGCAGCGGCGCGTCGGCGCCCACCGCGTCGGCGACCGAAGCGTAGCCGGCCGCGCGCACCAGCCGCGCAAGTCCGCGGTGCATGCGGTGCGGCCACAGGGGGCCGCCGTAGACCAGGCCGGTGTAGCCCTGGACGAGGGTGGCCCCGGCGCGGATGCGCGCCCAGGCGTCCTCGGGTGTGGAGATCCCGCCGACCGCGATGAGCAGCAGCCGGTCCCCGGCGCGGGCGCGCAGCCGGCGCAGCACCTCCAGGGACCGCCGCCGCAGCGGTGCTCCGGACAGACCGCCGGCTCCGGCCGCCGCGATCTCGTCGGCGGGGCTGCGCAGGCCCTCGCGCGAGATCGTGGTGTTGGTGGCGACGACGCCGTCCAGGCCGAGCTCGACGGCGAGGTCGGCGACGGCGTCGACGTCCTCGTCGGCGAGATCGGGGGCGATCTTGACCAGGAGCGGCAGCGTGCCGCGGCCGGCGCCGTCGAGGGCGGTTCGGACCTCGCGCAGCAGCGGACGCAGCCGCTCCACCGCCTGCAGGTCGCGCAGTCCGGGGGTGTTGGGCGAGCTGACGTTGACCACCAGGTAGTCGGCGAAGGGGGCCAGCCGGCGGGCGCTCTCGGCGTAGTCGGCCGCCGCCTCGGCCTCGGGGACGGCCTTGGTCTTGCCGATGTTGGCGCCGATCACCGGGCGCTCGCCGCCGCGCCGGGTGCGCAGCGCCCGCAGGTGGTCGGCGGCGACGACCGAGCCGTGGTTGTTGAACCCCATGCGGTTGACGATCGCGGAGTCGGCGGTGAGCCGGAACAGGCGGGGCCGGGGGTTGCCGGGCTGGGGGTGGGCGGTCACGGTGCCGACCTCGACGTGGCCGAAGCCCAGCGCCGTCAGGCCCGGCACACCCTCGGCGTTCTTGTCGAAGCCGGCCGCCAGCCCCAGCGGGCCCGGCAGCTCCCGGCCGAAGGCCCGCACGGCCAGCTCCGGGCGGCGCGGGGCCAGCACAGCGCGCGCGGCCTCGCAGGCGCCGGGCACGGCGGCGAGGCCGCGCAGGGCGCCGAAGCTGATCCGGTGGATGGACTCGGCGTCGGTGCGCCGCAGCACTGCGGAGAAGAGGAACTGGTAGAGCACGGGCCTTCCGGGTTCGTCAGCGGTGGTGGGTCCGGGCCCCGCCGGGCCCGGACGCTCGGATGCGGGCGGCCTCAGCGGACGCGGGCCCGCCGGATGGGGCGGCCTCAGCCCTCGCCGCGCTCGCGGTCGGCGAGGAACCGCTCCAGTTCGGCGCCGAGCTCGTCGGCGGTGGGCAGGTCGGTACCGTCCTCGCCGAACAGCGGGCGCTCGGCGCCGGATTCGCCGGCGCTCTCGCGGGCCGCCATGAAGTCGTCGTACTGCTGCTCCAGGTTGGCGACGACGCGCTGGACCTCCTCGGAGGCCTGGACCTGCTGCTCGATCTCGCCGTCGGTCTCGCGGGCCGCCTCCTCCAGCCGGCCGCCGGGCAGCGCGAGCCCGGTGGCGCCGGAGACGAACTCCAGCGCGGCGATCGCGGCCCGGGGGTACTCCGACTGGGCGAGATAGCTGGGCACGTGCACCGCGTAGCCGAGCGCGTCGTGCCCGGACTCCCCCAGCCGGAACTCCAGCAGGGCGGCGGCGCTGGCGGGCACGTTGACGCGGCCGATCCAGGGGGTGTGGCCCGACACCAGCTCGGCGCGGGTGGCGTGGGCGGTGGCGGTGGTGGGCCGGGTGTGCGGCACGGCCATCGGGATGCCCTGCACGCCGACGGTGAGGTCGATCGAGAGGTGCTCGACGAGATCGCGCACCGCCTCCGCGAAGGCCTCCCACTCGTGGTCGGGTTCGAGCCCGTACAGCAGCAGGAACGGCGTGCCCTCGGTGTCGTGCATGCGATACAGCGACAGCTTGGGCGGGGAGTACTCGGTGTAGGCGTTCTCGACGAAGGTCAGCACGGGTCGGCGGGCGCGGTAGTCGAGGAGCCGGTCGACGTCGAAGGCGGCGATCTCCTCGGCTTCGAACGCGGCGAACAGCGCCTCTGCGGCCTGGCGGCCGACGCTGCCGGCGTCCACGAACCCGTCGAGAACGACCAGCATCGCCCTCCCGGCGGCTTCCTCGGCGCCGGGTCGGAGCTGGTAGAGGTCAGCGTGGTCACGCACCTGGAAGGGTCTCCATTCGCACACGGATGGCGGGGTGGCCGGCGCGCGGCTGCTTCCTGCGCGCACGGATGCGCTGCCCAGAATAGTCGAGCGCGAGCGGCTCGCCCGCGATGCCCGGTCGCGCACCGGCAAGCGGGAAACGAGCGACTGAGCGAGGATGGAAGACGGCGCCTCCAAGCACCCCGCAGGACCACGGGAAACCCGAGCCACTACGTGCCGTTGACGAAGTCGGGTACCACAGAGGTTGCGGCAATGGGGCTGAAATGCGCGAAGCGCCCGCTACGCGAGACGCACCCATTGCCGCAGCCCCGAGGGTGGCCGCCCCCAGTGGTCCCCGGTGGGTTCTTGGAAAACCGCGCCCCCGCCGTTCCTGAACACGGCCCAAGCGAGGAGGGAAGTCGGCGCCCCAAAGCGCCCCGCAGGCCTGCGGGAGTCAGCCCGAGCGCAGGACGCGCAGGGTGCGCAGCCGGTTGAGCGCCGCGGCGATCTCCTGGCGCCGCGGCAGGACGTAGTCGCCCGCGTAGCCGCGGCCCAGCGCCGTCACCCCGTCGTCGCCCAGCCGCTCCTCCAGGGCGTCCAGGGCCTGGGTCAGCGTCCTGCCGCCGCCCAGCAGGCCGTCCTCGGCGAGCAGGCGCATGGCCAGGCCCACACCGATGATCTGGCCGGGGTCGACCAGCTGGGCGAGGTTGCGCACGTCGATCTCGTTCTCGCCGAAGGTGAGCACGTCCATGTCGCGGCGCTTGATGCGGGAGCGGCCGCGGGCGGTGGCGTCCACCGAGCGGGCGTCGATCACGCGGTCGGCGGGCGCGGCGAAGTCGGCGTCGGTGCGTTCGGAGGCCAGTTCGCGGGCGCGCTCGGTCACGTCGTAGGGGCGGTACCCGTCGAGCATGATCACCTGGTCGGCGACGTCGAAGTAGTCGCCGCTGCCGCCCATGACCAGTACCGTCGAGACGCCGTGGTCGCGCCGCAGCGGGCGGACGAGGTCGACGAAGGGCGTCAGCGGCTCCCGGTCGCCGTGCACCAGGCGCTGCATCCGGGCGTCGCGGATCATCAGGTTGGTGGCCGTGGTGTCCTCGTCGATGAGCAGTGTCCGCGACCCGGCTTCCAGCGCCTCGGCGATGTTGGCGGCCTGTGAGGTGGAGCCCGAGGCGTTCTCGGTGGAGAAGTCGGAGGTGTCGGCGCCGGTGGGCAGGTTGCGCACGAACGCGCTGATGTCGGTGCGCTCGACCTGGCGGCCCTCCTCGGCGCGGATCTTGACCGCGTCGGCGCGCGAGACCACGAATTCGCGGCCGTCGCCGGGCACGTGGTCGTAGACGCCACGCTCCAGGGCGTGCAGCAGGGTGGACTTGCCGTGGAAGCCGCCGCCGACGATGAGGGTGATGCCCTCGGGGATACCCAGGCCGCTGACCTCGCCGGCGTGGGGCAGCTCGACGGTGGCGCGCAGGGTCTCCGGCGACCGGAAGGGGACGGCGCTGCCCTGCATGGGCAGGTCGCTGACGCCGCTGCGGCGCGGCAGCACCGACCCGTCGGCGACGAAGGCCACCAGGCCCAGCTCGGCCAGCTTGCCGCGCAGCGCGCAGGTGTCCTCGACGGTGTCGGCGAAGGCGGTGGCCTCGGCGTCGTCCAGCGAGGGCCAGCGCAGCGCGTCGACCATGTCGGGCAGCCGCTCGCACAGTTCGCGCTCGGCGGTGCGGCCGTCGATGCGGCGGCCGTGGCCGGGCATCTCGATGCCCAGTCGCAGCAGCACCTCGCCGTCGCGGATCTGGCAGGCGGCGCGGTCCAGGACCTCCTGGCCCCCGGAGTCGATGCGCAGCCGCGCGCCCTTGAGCTCGCGGTAGGCGCGGCGCACCAGGTAGTCGGCGGTGGCCCGGCGGCGCACCGGCGCGTGCCAGGCGGAGTCGGGCAACTCGGCGACCTCGGCGGGGATGCGCACGGCCACGCGGGACGGCGGCGCGAAGGGGTCGGACTGCACCCGCTCCACGGTGAGCGTGAAGTCGGGGAAGCTCCAGTCGCCGGTGAGGGACTTGTAGCGGCCGTAGGAGGAGCCGTCCATCCGGCGCAGCTCCTCGGCCAGCCGGGCGTCGTCGCGGCGACCGCGGATCTCGGGCTGCTCGCGGTGGCCGCCCGGCCCGCCGCGCCGCTCCGGTCGTCCTGAGCCCTGGCGGCGCTCCCTGCCCCCGTACCGTCCAGGCATCGGTCGGATCCCTCCTGCGTCCGTCGTCTCTGCTCGCTGCTGCGGGCCCTCCGCGCGTCCGGGCCGAGCCGGTCGCCCGCCCCGCCGCGGTCCGGCCGGCAGCGGACCGCTACCCCGGCGGTACGGCCCGCATCCGTGCCGGGCGGGCCTGTGCCCGACACCACGCCGATCGGCCACCCGGGCGTCGGCCGCCCCGCTGCGGGAGTGGTTGAGTGTGCTCTGGGGTGCCCGCGGGCCACCGGCCGGCTCGCGGCGCGCGCCGGCGGTCGGGGCCGCCCGCCAACCCTAACGCCCAGGTGGCGGCACACGGCCGCCCGGCGCCGAAGCCGCGGCCGCCGCGCCGCCCGGCGAGGGGACGGCGCCTCGCAGGAGAACGAGGGAAAGCACGTGGAACGTTGGTAGAGCACAGGTCCGAGGCCGGAGACCGGTCGCGGTGGTCGCGGTTGGCGCGCTGGCGGCGCCGCCGGGCCGCGGCGCTGCGGCCGCGGCTGCGCCGACTGGTCTCGTGGGGCAAGCCGCCGCAGCTGACCGCGGGCGCCTTCGGCGTCACCATCGCGCTGGGCACCGCGCTGCTGTGGCTGCCGGCCTCGACTGCGGAGGGGGTCGCCCCCGCGTTCGTCACGGCCCTGTTCACCGCCACCTCGGCGGTGTGCGTGACCGGACTGATCGTGGTCGACACCCCGGGCTACTGGTCGGGGTTCGGCGAGGGTCTCGTCCTCGCCCTGATCCAGGTCGGCGGGCTGGGGATCATGTCCCTGGCGACGGTGCTGAGCCTGCTGGTCACCCGCAGGCTGAGGCTGGCGATGCAGGTGCGCGCGGGCTCGGAGACCCGCAGCCTGACGCTGGGCGAGGTGCGCCAGCTGGTCACGGGGATCGTGCTGGTCAGCGCCGCCTGCGAGGCGGTGCTGGCGGCGGTGCTCAGCGTGCGGCTGTGGGCGGGCTACGGCGAACCGGCGGGCCGGGCACTCCACCTCGGCGTCTTCCACGCGGTCTCGGCCTTCAACAACGCGGGGTTCGCGCTGTACTCCGACAGCCTCGAACGCTTCGCCACCGACCCGTGGATCACGGTGCCCGTCGCCGTCGGCGTCGTCGCGGGCGGCCTCGGCTTCCCGGTGTGGGTGGAGCTGTGGCGCCACGCCCGCCGCAGGCGGGAGCAGCACCACTGGTCCCTGCACGCCAAGCTCACCCTGGCGACCACGGCGGTCCTGCTGGTCGTCGGGTTCGCGGCCTTCCTGCTGCTGGAGTGGGACAATCCCAAGACCATGGGCCCGCTGGACGTGCCGGGCAAGCTGCTCACCGCCTTCTTCCAGGCGGTCATGCCGCGCACCGCCGGGTTCAACACGCTGCCGTTCGGCGACATGCACAGCCAGACCCTGTTCGTCACCGACATGCTGATGTTCGTGGGCGGCGGGAGCGCGGGCACGGCCGGGGGAATCAAGGTGACCACCTTCGCCCTGCTGGCATTCATCATCTACACCAACATCCGCGGCGAGTCGAGCGTGCACATCGCGGGCCGGCGCCTGAGCACGGGAGTGGCCGAGCAGGCCATCACGGTGCTGACGCTGGCCATCGGCCTGGTGTTCCTCTCCACCTTCTGCCTGCTCGTACTCACCACTTTCGCGCTGGACCGGATCCTCTTCGAGGCGGTCTCGGCGTTCTCCACCGTGGGTCTGTCGACGGGCATCACCGCCGACCTGCCCCCGGCCGGCGAGCTGATCCTGGTCTTCCTGATGTTCACCGGTCGCATCGGGCCCATCACCCTGGCCTCGGCGCTGGCGCTGCGCACCAGGGTGCGCCGGTTCGAGCTGCCCGACGAGCGCCCGATCGTGGGCTGAGGACTCGGACGATTCAGGCGTCCCGCGGGCATCGATCGCATAACGGCGGGTTTCCCACCGAACCGGTGGCGACCGGTATACGTCATATGCTCGGCGGGCACGCGGCGGCGGGGGCACGTGCCGCCGACGGCGGTGGCAGAGCAGCACGAGGGGGACCGATGCCGGCAGGCCGGCCATTGCACGCAGGCGATCCCAGTACCGTCGGCGCCTACCGGCTGACCGGCAGGCTCGGCCACGGCGGGCAGGGCGTGGTCTACCTGGGCACCGCGCCCGGCGGTACCGAGGTGGCGGTGAAGGTGCTCAGCGCCGAGTGGGCGCAGGACCCCGGCTTCCGGCGGAGGTTCGAGCGCGAGGCGCAGGCCGCGCAGCGGGTGGCCTCCTTCTGCACGGCCCAGGTGCTCGACGCCGCCTTCGACGTCGCCCAGCCCTACATCGTCAGCGAGTACGTGGCGGGGCCCTCCCTCAAGGAGGAGGTCGAGGCCGCGGGCCCGCGGTCGGGCAGCGAGCTGCACCGGCTGGCCGTGGCGACCGCGACGGCGCTGGTGGCGGTGCACGAGGCGGGGATCGTCCACCGCGACTTCAAACCGGCCAACGTGCTGATGGCGGCGGAGGGGCCGCGCGTCATCGACTTCGGGATCGCCCAGACCGGCGACGCCACCGTCGCCCAGACCCAGTCGGCGATCGGCACGCCCGGCTACATGGCGCCCGAGCAGATCGCCGGCGAGCCGGTGAGCCCGGCCACCGACGTCTTCTCCTGGGGTGCGGTGATGGTGTTCGCGGCGACCGGGCGCGCCCCCTTCCCCGGCGACTCGCCGCACGCCGTCGCCCACCGGGTCATGACGGCCGAGCCAGACCTGGCCGGCATGGCCGAGCCCTGGCTCTCCATCGCCCAGCGGTGCCTGGCCAAGGATCCGGCGCAGCGGCCCGCCTCCGACGAGCTGCTGATGCGGCTGCTGGGCCGGCGCGATCCCGCGGGCGAAGCCACCGATCCCGGCGCGCCGACCGTGCACGCCGGAGCCGGGGGACCGCACGCGCGGACCGCCCTGCAGGCCGCCGCTCCCCTGGCGGGCGGTGCGGCCGCCACCGCGCCGGAGGGGCCGCCCGCCTCCGGAGCCGAGACCGGCGGCGCCGGCCGGTCGGCCCGCGGGCGCCTGGCCGTGATCGGCGCGGGGGTGGCGCTGCTGCTGGTCCTGGGCGCGGGCGGCTACGCCGCGTGGGCGACGCGCTCCCCCGGCCCCGATCCCTCCGCCCACGACGCCGACCCGCCCGCCGGCGTGGCCGTGGGAGAGAGCCCGTCGCCGTCGGACCCGCCCGCCGGCCCGTCGCCGAGCGCGCGGCCGAGCCCCTCGGCGGCGGCCCAGGCCCAGGCGCAGCTGAAGGTGTCGCCGTCGCCCTCCCCGTCGGCCTCGCCCTCGGCGGAGGAGGACAAGGTCGTCTTCTCCGCCCCCTTCGCCGGGCACTGGGTGGGCCGGGGCACGTTCCCGGACGGGACCGAGCGCGGCTACGACCTGGTCATCGAGCAGGGCAGCGCGACCGCCGGCCTCACCACCACCGACGGGGCCTGCACCTGGAGCTTCACCCTCTTCCGGACCAACAACAAGGGCGGCTTCGACGGATCGATGACCACCGGTCCCGGCTGCGGCCCGCACAAGGGCGGCGGATTCTGGATCGACGGCGGCCGGCTGGTGGTCATGCTGTGGGGCGAAGAGGGCAACTTCAAGTCGCACTTCTTCTGGCTGGACCGCGCCTGAGGCGCGCGGCGCCGCTCAGGCGGGTCCGCGCAGGGCGGGCTCGTCGAGGATGAACATAGTCTGGGTGCTGCGGACCTCGGGGATCCGCTGCAGGCGCTCCAGCACGAACGTGCGCAGGGCGGCGGCGTCGGCGACGCGCACCAGCAGCAGCAGGTCGACGTCGCCGGAGACGAGCGCGGCGTGGTCGACCTCGGGGATGTCGCTGAGGTAGTCGCGGAAGCGCTCCCAGGAGTGCTGCTCGATGCGCACCGACACGTAGGCCGCCAGGCCGTTGCCGTACTTCTCGTGGTCGATGACCGCCGTGAAGCCCCGGATGACGCCGTTGGAGCGCAGCCGGTCGAGCCGGGCGTAGGCGTTGGCGCGCGAGATGTGCGCCTGTTCGGCCACCGCGCGGATGGACATGCGGCCGTCGGCCCGCAGCAGGTCGATGATGGCGTGGTCGACGTCGTCCAGGGCCGCAGCCATGTGTCTCACCTCACACCGGGGCAGGTGCCGCCCGGCGAGACGAATCCGTCCGCACGGCCCGATCGGCCGACAATCCGTCTCCGTTGGGCGGCGCTTTATGGACATTATGCGGCATTCGGCCGCATATTCAGACCATGACGACCAGCGACGCACCGCCCGTTGCGGCTCCTTTCCTGCCCTCGCTGGAGCCCATCCGGCTCATCGACGAGGAGGGCCGCCGCACCGCGGACTCCGCGCGGGGCGGATTCGACCTTCCCGGCCCCGACACGCTGCTGGCGCTGCTGCGCGCCATGGTCGTCGGGCGCCGCTTCGACGCCCAGGCCGGTGCGCTGGCCAAGCAGGGCCGGCTGGCGGTCTACCCCTCCAGCCGCGGCCAGGAGGCCTGCCAGGTCGGCGGCGTCCTCGCCCTCGCCGAGCAGGACTGGCTGTTTCCCACCTACCGCGACTGCGTCTCCCTGGTCACCCGCGGCGTCGACCCGGTCGAGGTGCTGACCCTGCTGCGCGGCGACTGGCACTGCGGCTACGACCCCAAGACGCACCGCTGCGCGCCGCAGTGCACGCCCCTGGCGACCAACGCCTCGCACGCGGTCGGATTGACCTACGCCGCCCGCCGCAAGGGCTCCGACACCGCGGCACTGGTGCTGATGGGCGACGGCGCGACCAGCGAGGGCGACGCCCACGAGGCCTACAACTTCGCGGCGGTGTGGAACGCGCCGGTCGTCTTCCTGGTCCAGAACAACCAGTGGGCGATCAGCGTGCCGCTGCACCGGCAGACGGCGGCGCCGACGCTCGCGCACAAGGCCGTCGGCTACGGCATGCGCGGCTACCACGTCGACGGCAACGACGCCGCCGCAGTGCACGCGGTCGTCTCCCGCGCGCTGGCCGCGGCCCGCGCCGGCGGCGGCCCCGCGCTGATCGAGGCGCGCACCTACCGGATGGAGCCCCACACCAACTCCGACGCACCCCAGCGCTACCGCGACGACGCCGAGGTGGAGCACTGGCGGCGCCGCGACCCGCTGGCGCGGCTGGAGGCGCTGCTGCGCAGCGAGGACCGCATCGACGACGCGCGGATGGCGGAGTTCGGCGCCCGGGCCGACCGGCTGGCCGAATCGGTGCGCGAGCGCCTCGCCCGACCGCCCCGGCGCGCGGCCGACGAGCTGTTCGCCCACGTCTACGCCGAGCCCACCCCGCAGCTGCGCCGCCAGCGCGAGGCGGTGCGTGCCGCCCGGGCCCGCGCCGACCACGTCGGGAACGGAGGCCGGTGATGGCGCGCGTGACCCTGGCCCAGGCGCTCAACCAGGCGCTGCGCGACTCCCTGGCCGCCGACCCCGAGGTGGTCGTCTACGGCGAGGACGTCGGCCCGCTGGGCGGGGTGTTCCGGGTGACCGACGGCCTCTTCGCCGAGTTCGGCGAGGACCGCTGCTTCGACTCACCGCTGGCCGAGTCGGGGATCGCCGGCACAGCGGTGGGCATGGCCATGTACGGCCGCCGGCCCGTGGTGGAGATGCAGTTCGACGCCTTCGCCTACCCCGCCTTCCAGCAGGTGGTCTCGCACGTGGCGAAGATGCGCAACCGCACCCGCGGCAACGTGGAGCTCCCGCTTGTCATCCGCATCCCCTACGGCGGCGGCATCGGCGCCGTGGAGCACCACGGCGACTCCTCGGAGGCCTATTACGCGCACACTCCGGGGCTGCGGGTGGTCACCCCCGCCACCGTGGCCGACGGCTACTCCATGCTGCGCGAGGCCGTGGAGTCCCCCGACCCGGTGGTGTTCCTGGAGCCCAAGCGCCGCTACTGGTCGAGCGAGGACGTCGAACTGCCCGTGCGCACCGCTCCGATGGACCGCGCGGTCGTGCGGCGCGAGGGCGGGGACCTGACGGTGATCGCCTACGGCCCCACGGTCGACACCGCGCTGCTGGCCGCCGAGGCGGCCGCCGAGGAGGGCTACGACGCCGAGGTGGTCGACCTGCGCAGCCTTTCGCCCTTCGACGACGAGACGGTGACCGCGTCGGTGCGCCGCACCGGCCGCGCGCTGGTCGTCCACGAGGCGCCGGGGTTCGCCGGCTACGGCGGCGAGGTGGCCGCGCGCGTCACCGAGCAGTGCTTCCACTACCTGGAGGCGCCGGTGCTGCGGGTGTGCGGCCTGGACATCCCCTACCCGCCGCCGCACCTGGAGGAGCATCACCTGCCCGGCGTGGACCGCATCCTCGACGCGATCGACCGGCTGCAGTGGGAGTCGGCGTGGGTTCCCGACACCCGGCCGGTGCAGGCGCCCCAGGCGCGTGCGGGGGTGGGAGCATGAGCGGGCCGGACGGCACTCCGGTGCGCAGCTTCCTGCTGCCGGACCTGGGCGAGGGGCTGGCCGACGCCGAGATCGTGGCGTGGCTGGTCGACGTGGGCGACGCGGTGGCGGTGGACCAGCCGGTGGCCGAGGTCGAGACCGCCAAGGCGGCGGTGCAGGTGCCCTGCCCCTTCGCCGGAACCGTCGCCGCGCTGCACGGATCGCCGGGTGACACCGTGGCCGTGGGGTCCCCCCTGGTAAGCGTGCGCACCGCGGCCGAGGAGCCCGGCGCCGCCGGCGCCGACGCGCCCCGCGAGAGCGCTGCCGCCGCGGAGGCCCGCGGCGGACCGCCGCCCGAGGCCCGGGCCGTGCCGGAGGCGTCCGGATCCAACGGCGCCGCCGGATCGGGAGCGGTCCTGGTGGGTTTCGGCACGCGCCCCGAAGGCCCGTCCCGCCGTCGCCCCCCACGGCGGGACGCCGTGCAGGAGGGGCCGCGGACAACGGCGTCCGCGGCGCCTCCTCCACGTTCTGCGCACCCGCCGGCCGGGCCCGGCCGCAAGGCGCCGGTGGTCTCGCCGCTGGTGCGCCGCATCGCGCGCCAGCACGGCATCGACGCCGCCGCGCTGGCCGGCAGCGGCGAAGGCGGGCTGGTGCTGCGGCGCGACGTGGAGGCGGCCGTCGCCGCGGCCGGCGCGCCCGCGGACGCCGCGCCCGCGGACGCCGCGCCCGCGAACGCCGGGCCCGCCGGTGCCGCTGACACGCAGCCTGCGGGTCCGCGCGGCGGTGGTGACTCCGGCGGGTCCAACGCCGACGGCGAGCGCATCGCCCTGTCGGCTCCGCATCGGGAGATGGCCCGGCGAATGGCCAGGTCCCGGCGGGAGATCCCCGAGGCGACGGTGTGGGTCGACGCCGACGCCACCGGCCTGCTGGAGCTGCGTTCGGCGCTGAACGAGGCCGATCCCCAGCGGCCGGTGAGCATCCTGGCGCTGCTGGCCCGCTTCTGCGTCCTGGGGCTGGCCCGCCACCCCGCGTTGAACTCCCGCTTCGATCCCGAGCGCGAGGAGCTGGTCCGACCGCGCGGTGTGGACCTGGGCTTCGCCGCGCAGACGCAGCGCGGGCTCGTCGTGCCGGTGGTGCGGGCCGCCCACACGCTGACCACCAGGCAGCTGGCCGCCGAGCTCGGCGCGCTCACCGAGCGCGCCCGCGCGGGCTCGCTGGCCCCCGCGGAGCTGGCCGGCGGCACCTTCACGGTGAACAACTACGGGGTCTTCGGCGTCGACGGGGCCGCGGCGGTCATCAACCACCCCGAGTCGGCGATCGCGGGCATGGGCCGCATCGTCGAGCGGGCCTGGGCCAGTGGCGGGGAACTCGCGGTGCGCCCGGTCACCGAGCTGACGCTGGCCTTCGATCACCGGGTCTGCGACGGCGCGGAGGCGGGCGCGTTCCTGCGCTTCGTCGCCGACTGCGTGGAACGCCCGGCGCTCCTGCTCGGCGACATGTGAGCCGGCCGCAGACGACGCGGCGGCCGCGCCCCCGCATGCCGGTTTCGGCATACGGGGGCGCGGCCGCGGGAGCCGGGAGGTCCGGATCCGGGTTGCCCGGCCCGGGTTACTCCTGGCCGCCGCGCGGGGAACCGCGCTCCCGCACGGCGCGGGCCGCACGCTCCCAGTAACCGCCGGCGGCCGACTTCGCCTCGGCCCAGGAGCCGGGGATGCGCTCACGCACGCTCTGCACGGTCTCGCGCATGCCCGCGGCGCTCAGCAGGGAGGACGAGCGGTGGGCGCCCGCGTAGTCCACGGCGCGGCTGCGCCGCGCGAACAGCAGGGCGACCAGCAGCGCGGGCACGATGGCCAGGGTGAGCACCCCGGCCGCCAGGGGCAGGTCGTTGCCCGCCAGCGAGATGCCGGAGACGTCGTTGGCCGCGGTCTCGGCGGTCAGGCCCTTGCCGGAGCCGCCGTCGCCGCTGTCGCCGCCCGAGGCGGCGCCGGACTGCCCGTCCTCGGCGGCCTGCTCGCTCTGCGAGCCGTCGTCGGCGGAGTCCTCGGCCTTCTGCTGCGCGGACTTCTCGTCCTCGCCGCCGTCCGCGCTCTCCTCGGATGCGGCCTGCTCGGAGGAGTCCTGCTCGGAGGACTCCTCCGGCTGCTGCTTCTGGTCACCGCCGTCCTTGGCGGAGGCGGGGACCGGCTGGACGGCCTCGCCGTCGCAGACCTCCGAGCCGCTCATGGGCTGGGGCGCGCCGGGCGTGCCCGCGCCGTCGCCCCACTCGGTGATGTAGTACTCGACGTCGATGTGGCCCTGGCCGCTGGCGACGGTGTAGCTGGAGTCGTTCCAGCTCGATCCGACGAGCTCGGCGAAGGTCTTGCCGTCGAGGTCGAGGAGGACGTCGCAGTTCTCGGCCGGGAAGCCGGGCCCGCGGTCGCCGATGAAGAACTCCGCCTTCTTGCCGTTGTACTCGACGTATCCCTCGGTGCCCAGGGGCCAGCTCGGGCTGGCCGCCATGCCCTTCTGCATGGGCTTGCCCGAAGCGGGAGCGCCTGTGTCGCCGTTGATGCCGGAACCGTCGTCCCAGAAGTAGGACGCCTTTACTTCGCCATACTGGATGGGGTCAGAACTCATAAGAAACGCAAACCCAATTCGACAGAGCAGGACCGAGCGAGGCCGCTCAGGCACGGCGGGACCGGCCTTGCGGACATGCCGGTGGCAGGGGCGTCCGAAGGCAGGGAGTGCCTGGTGGGGTCTCCTGACTGGATGGCCAGGAGCGGCGGGATCGCTGGCCGCCGTCGAAGGACGGCGCACCGGGGCAGGCGCTGGATGCGCGGCCCAGCCCGCAAGAGGTCGGGGGCCTCTCTTCCCCGGGGTCAGATTCCGGGGCTCGGCATCGGCTGACCTGAAAGGTAATGAGCAGGTCACGAACCGATCACGAAGGACTGTAGCCCACGAAAAAGTCAAACGCCACAAGCGCAAGCGTAAAACCGCAGATCAGAGCGGGTGCCGCAGCCGCCTGCGCGATACGGAACCCCCATGTGCGCTGGTTTCTCGGACTTTAAACAGCAAAAAATATGGCACCCGTCACAGTTAGACGGGTGCCGGATCCGGGGAGCCCTTCGCGGACGCGGCGCAGCGGTCAGGTCACCGCTCGTGCCACGGCAAAGCGTGGGTCACGCCACTCCCCGCTGTGAACCACGTCCACCAGGGCGGTGGCCGCGTCGAAGACGTCGGCATAGCGCAGGTAAAGCGGCGCGAACCCGAACCGCAGGATGTCGGGCGCGCGGAAATCGCCCACCACGCCGCGCTCGATCAGCGCCTGGACCATCGCATAGCCCTGTGGATGGCGCAGCGACACCTGGCTGCCGCGCCGCTCGGCCGCGCGGGGAGTCGCCAACTCCAATCCGGCGGGCTCGGTCAGCTCGATGAACAGCTCGGTCAGGGCCAGGCTCTTCGCGCGCAGCAGGTCCAGGTCCACCTCCTGCCACAGTTCCAGCGACGCGTCCAGCGCGGCCGCGGCCACCACCGGCTGGGAGCCGCTGAGGAACCGGCTGGCGCCTTCGGCGGGTGCGTAGCCGTCGGCGAAGTCGAACGGGCGGGCGTGGCCGTGCCAGCCGGTCAGGGGCTGGCGCGCGGCGGCGTGGTGGCGTGCGGCGGCGAAGATGAACGCCGGCGCGCCCGGCCCGGCGTTGAGGTACTTGTAGGTGCAGCCCACGGCGAAGTCGGCGCCGCAGTCGGCCAGGCGCACGGGCAGCGCGCCGACGCTGTGGCACAGGTCCCACACCACCAGCGCGCCGTTTGCGTGGGCCAGTCGAGTGATCTCCGCCATGTCGCGCAGGGCCCCGGTGCGGTAGTCGACATGGCTGAGCAGCGCGACGGCGACGTCGCCCGCCGCCAGCGCGCCGGCCAGCGCGGCCCGGTTGTCGGCGTCGACCCGGCGCTCGACCGCGCCCATGATTTCGGTCACACCCTCGGTGATGTAGAGGTCGGTGGGAAAATTGCCCGCCTCCCCCAGCACGACGTCGCGCCCGGGATTCAGCCGCAGCGCCGCGACCAGCGTCTTGAACAGGTTGGCGGAGGTGCCGTCGCCCACGACCACCTCGTGGGGCGCGGCACCCACCAGTGGGGCGAGGCGGGCGCCGAGCGTGCGCGGCTTTTCCCACCAGCCGGCCTCGTTCCAGCTCGCGATGAGCCGCCGGCCCCATTCGTGCTCGACGGTCTGGGCGATGCGGCCCGGCGTCTGCGCCGGAAGGGCCCCGAGCGAGTTGCCGTCGAGGTAGACGAGGCCCTCGGGCAGCAGGAACCGTCCGCGGAAGGAGCCCAGCGGGTCCTCGTCGTCGCGGCGGACGCAGTCGGGTCGGGTGACGGATGTCATGTGTGCAGCCTTCCAGAGCCGGACGGAGGATGTGCGAGGCGGGCCGCCGACGGTCCTTCCCGCCGCCGGCGCCCTCAGACTCCGTTGCGCAGCGACCACAGTTCGGGGAACACGTCCTGCTCGGCGTTTCGGGCCAGCCAGTCCAGCCCGCTGGAGCCGCCCGTGCCGGGCTTGGCGCCGATGGTCCGCTTCACCGCGATCAGGTGCAGCTGCCGCCAGCGCGTGACGCGCTCGGCGGTGTCCAGCAGTGCCTCGGCCAGCAGCAGCAGGTCGTTGTCCGGGCGGTCGTCGGCGTAGACCTCGGCCCAGGCGCGCTCCACGCGGGGGTCGGGCCGGTAGGGGCGGCGCCAGTCGCGCTCGGCCGCCTCGTCGGGAACCGGCAGACCGCGGCGGTGCAGCAGCCGCAGTGCCGCGTCGTAGAGCCCGGGTTCGGCCAGCGTGCGCTCCAGTTCGGCGTGGAGTGCGGGCAGCCCGCGATGCGCCCGGGCCATCCCCGCGGACTTGTTGCCCAGCAGGAACTCCAGCTGCCGGTAACCGATCGACTGCACCCCTGAGGCCACGCCCAGCGCGTCGCGGAACCGCGCGAACTCGGTGGGGGTCAGCGTGGACAGCAGCGCCCACGACTCGTTGAGCACGTCCTGGGCTCCGGTGCCGCGGCGCAGCGCCGCCAGGGCCGCCGCGGTGTCGCCGGCCTCCAGGGCGTCCCGGGCGGCCCTCCAGTGGCGGCGGATCAGGTCGAACAGCAGCTCCATCACCTGCGAGCCGATGATGAAGGAGTACTCGGCCGGCTCGCCGGTGCGCGGCTGCTGGAGGCTCAGCAGCGTCTCGGCGCGCACGTAGTCGGCGTAAGCGTGCTCCTGATGCTCCTCACCGCCGAGCACCGGGCAGGTCTGCGGTGCGCCGGCGTCCTCCGCCGACCCGTCTCGGGCCGCGGTACGCCCGTGGTCGTAGGACGCGGTCGTCGCCATCGTTCTCGCACCTCACTTGTACGTCTCCGGGTGATCGCCTTCAGCATGCGCCAGGTGATGCCGCATACTGAATGGCCGGTGCTTGCCGATCAGCCCGCCATGCTTAACATCTGCAACGGATGCACCGTGGCGGGTTCACGGACGCAAAGTGTGCGATCTTGGCCCGGACATGGGTTTCGCGTGGCCTCCGCCCGCCCCGGGCGCGGCCCGAAAGGAGGACGGCCGTGCTGGACTCCGTCGACCGGCGGATCCTCGCCGAACTGCAGGACGACGCCCGGCTGTCCTACAACGAGCTGTCGCGCCGGGTGAACCTGTCGGCGCCCGCGGTGGCCGAGCGCGTACGGCGGCTCCAGGACTCCGGCGTGATCACCGGATACCACGCCCACGTCGATCCGGCCGCCGCCGGGCTGCCGGTGACCGCGCTGGTGCGCATGGAGTGCTTCGGCCCTTTGTGCCTGCTGCGCGACGAGCAGGCCATGGAGATGCCCGAGATCCTGCAGCTGCACCGCGTCACCGGCGACGCCTGCTGCGTGCTGCTGGTCGCGGTGGCCTCCATGGCCCACTTCGAGAAGATCATCGACCGGCTGGCCGAACACGGCCGCCCCTCCAGCACGATGGTGCTCTCCAGCGCCCACACCTGGCGGCCCGTGCGCCCGTGACCGCGCCGGGCACCGCGGGCGCCGGAGGGGATCAGCCCCCCGAACCCAGCCGCCGGAAGGTGCGGCGGACCAGCCAGGCACCGGCGAGCGCGGCCTCTGCCAGGCCCGCGGCCAGGCCCGCCGGCCAGGGGGCGGCGCCGTAGCCCGGCAGCACGGCCACCGGCCAGAACAGCGGGAGCGGCGCCGCCGCCCACACCGCCCGTGCGGGCAGCCACCACACCGCGACCGGAAGCAGCGTGAAGACCGCACCGGCGGCCTTGATCAGCACCAGGGCCGCGACCTTGGACGGGGCGAAGGCGGTGGTGGCCAGCACGAGCAGCGGCGCCTGGAGCGCGGCCAGCGCCAGGGCCGCCACCAGCGCGGGCACCCGGTCGGCCGGGACTTCGCCCGCCAGCCCCGACAGCGGAACCGCCGCGGCCAGTCCCGCACCCGCCGCCGCCCCGGCCGCCGCCAGCCGGTAGGCCAGGTAGCGGCCCAGACCCAGCGGCGAGACGCGCAGCAGCGGCAGCGTGCCGTCGTCTGCGTCCTCGACCGTGCGCAGGGCGGCGATGGCGCCGATCATCAGCGGCACGTGCAGCACCACCAGCGCGGCCAGCAGCACCGGGCCGATGGCGCCGGCGTCCAGCCCGTAGCGGTCGGCCAGGAAGCCGCGCGCCGGCGGATAGCCCCAGCGCAGCAGCAACGCCACTACGGCCGGCCCCAGCAGCATCGCGCTCAGCATCGGATCCCGCAGCAGACCGCGCAGGTCGATGCGGGCCAGGCCCGCGACCGCCCCGCCGCGCGGCCGGGCGGTCGCGGCCCCTGCTCGGGCGGGCGCACCCGCGCGCGGCACCCCCGCAGGGACCGCGTCCGGCACCGCGGGGTTGGGCGCGGTGTTCGCCGCCGCCCGACCCGGTTCCCCGGCGGGCGGCGCCGCCGTCTCGGGCGCCACCGCCCGGCAGGCGAGGAGGACGGCGCCCGCCGCGCAGGCGAGCAGGTACAGCGCCGCCGGCGCCAGCACCCAGAACCCGGGCGCGGCGTGCGGCAGCAGCCCGGCACGGATCAGCTCGGCGCCGCCCGTCGTGGGCACGGCGAACAGCAGCGGGTGCTCCACGGCGCCGGAGACGCGCGCCGCCGGTGCCGCCACCAGCGGCGCGACCAGCGGCAGCCGGGTGAACAGCACGCCGACCCCCTGCGCACCGCCGCAGGCCGCCAGCGCCAGTGCCACCAGCAGCAGCGACAGCAGCGACACCCCCAGCAACGCCGGCGGCAGCGCCGCGAGCGCGGCGGCCGAGCGCTCCCGCGCGGCCGCGAGGGTCAGCGGGACGGCCATCCCCGCGGAAAGCGCGGTCAGCACCGCCGTCCTGGCCGTGATGTACTCGATCGGCCGCAGCGGGGTCACCGCCAGCAGCGCACGGCCGCCCTCGGCCCGCTCGAAGAGCACCAGCACGACCGCGAAGAGCACTCCGAATCCGGCCGTGTCGACGATCAGCAGGTGGACCGCCGCCGTCGGCGCCCAGGCGGCCGGGACCGCGGCGAGGACCGCGGTCCACAGCACAGCGAGCGCCGCCGCGGCGGCCGGCACCCCGTGGCGCAGCTGCACCCGCCACTCCAGGGCCGGCGCCGCTACCGCGCGCGGCGCAGCGGTGCGGCGCCGGGCCGCGCGAACGCCGGTCACAGCCGGGACCGGGTGACAGTGGCGAACACGTCGTCCAGCGACGCCTCGCGCGTGTGCACCGTCTCGACCGCGCCGCGGGCGAGCAGGTCGGCCAGCCGGGAATCGGCGGCGAGCCGGTCCAGGGGCAGCTCGGCGGAGTCCAGCCGCCCGCCGATGCGGTACTCCACCCGCACGCCGGGCCGCCCGTAGCGGAGCTTGAAGGCGCGCGGCGAATCCACCGCCGCGATGCGCCCGCCCACGACGAAGGCGACCCGGTCGCACAGCCGGTCGGCGGTGGCCATGTCGTGGGTCGTCAGGAACACGGTGGCGCCCCGGCGCGCCTGGTCGCGGATCACCTCGCGCAGGGCGGCGGCGTGCACGGGGTCCTGGCCGCCGGTGGGCTCGTCCAGAAACAGCAGGTCGGGCCGGTGGATCAGGGCCCGGGCCAGGTTGAGTCGCATGCGCATGCCCTTGGAGAAGCCGTCGACGCGCCGGTCGGCGACCGCGCCGAGGTCCACCAGGTCCAGCAGTTCGCCCACGGGCAGCGCCGGGCGGCGGTACAGCCGGGCGACGGCGGCGAGGTTCTCCGCGGCGGTGAGCTTGCCGAACGCGGCCGGAAGCTCGAAGCCCACGCCGATCCGCTCGTAGTACTCCGCTCCCCAGGCGTGCAGCGGGCGGCCGAACACGCTCGCGCTGCCTCCGTAGCCGCGCAGCAGGCGGGTGAGGACCCGCTGCACCGTCGACTTGCCCGCGCCGCTGGGGCCGAGGAAGCCGAACACCTCGCCGGAGGCGACGGTGAAGGTCATCCCGGCCACGGCGTCGGACTCGGCGCCGCGGTAGCGCACCCGCAGGTCCGCCGCGTCGATCACCGGTCGGTCCATGTCAGTCCGCCTCTCCGGGCGCCGCCGCCCGCGGCTCAGCGCAGCTCCGTGCGCAGATGGTCGAACGCCTCGTCGACGATCGCGGGCAGGTCGCCGCGGCCGCCGTCGCGCTCCCAGGCGGTGATGGCCGTGGTCAGCACGGCCAGGCACGCCGCAGCGACGACGCGGACCCGCATCGGCGCCTCGGCCGAATCGCCGGTGCCCGCCAGCGCCCGCTCCAGCAGGGCCTGGGTGCCCAGCAGCTGCTCCCACAGCCGTGCCCGCAGCGGCGGCGCGCTGAGCACCAGCCGCACCCGAGCCAGCAGCGCGTCGCGGTCGGCGGCGTAGACGGCGGCCAGCCCCTCCCCCACGGCGTTGCGCACCCGCTCGATGAGGTCCTCCGACTCCGGACGCCTGCGCAGCGCCTCCTCCAGCAGGGGGTCGTACTCGTCGCCGAGCACGACGTCCTCCTTGGTGGGGAAGTACCGGAAGAAGGTGGTGTGCGAGACGCCCGCGGCCGCGGCGATCCGGGCGACGGTGGTGGCCTCGTAGCCCTGTTCGCCGAACAGCCGCAGCGCCTCCTGCTGGATCCGCGCGCGGGTGCGCGCCTTCTTCAGCTCCCGCCAGTCGCCGCCCATGCCCGCCTCCGCGATGTTAGTCGCTAACATGTTAGCGGCTAACACGGAAGAGCGGTACCCGCGCGCCGATCGCCCGGTGGCCGCATCGCCCTCGCTTCGCGCGCTTCAGGCCGCCAGGCGGCGCATGAGGCGGGTGCCCAGCGCGAGGGCGACGACTGCCACGGCGAGAGCCACGCCGGAGCCGAGCAGCACCGAGGGGTCGCCGAAGTCGCCGGCGAAGAGTGCGCGCTCGGCGTCGACCACGTGGCTCAGTGGGTTGATGCGCGAGAGGGTGTACAGCCAGGTCGGCGCCAGCTCCATCGGCAGCAGGATGCCGGACAGCAGGATCAGCGGCATGGTCGTCGTCTGCAGGATGGCCGGGAAGACGAACTCCTGCTTCACCGACATCGCCAGCATGTACGACAGCGTGCCCAGGCCCACGCCCATGACCAGCAGCACCAGCAGCCCCGCGGCCGCGCCCAGCGGCGACACCCGCAGCCCGAAGGGGATGACGAGCAGCAGGATGGCCGTCGACTGGACGAGCAGGATCGCGATGTCGCGCATGACCCGCCCCAGGAGCAGGGCGACGCGGCTCACGGGGGCGGCCAGCAGCCGCTCGTGGGCGCCGCTGCGCAGTTCGGGCAGCAGGCCGAAGCCCGCGAAGGAGGTGCCGAACAGCGCGAGCATCGCCAGCACACCGGGCACGAACCAGTCCAGCGAGTTCCGGCCCATCGCGCCGGGCATGCCCGACAGCAGCGGCGCGAACAGCGCGAGGTAGAGCACCGGCTGGAGCAGGCTGAAGCCCAGGCCGGTGACCGGATTGTGCAGGGTGGGGCGCAGCTGCCGGAGGAAAACCAGCCAGGTGTCGCGCAGCAGGGGCATCACGGGCGTTCCTTTCGGGGCATGGGAGGCGGGTGCGGTCGGCGCGGGGGCGGGGCCGGGGCTCATCGGTCGCTCTCGCGCAGGCTGCGCCCGGTCAGGGTGAGGAAGACGTCGTCCAGCGAGGGGCGGTGCACCTGCACGGTGCGCAACTCCAGTCCGCGGGCGTCGACGGCGCGCAGGACCTCGGGCAGGACCGCGTCGCCGCGCTCGACGCGCATCCGCACCGCGGCGCCCGCGGTGTCCACCGAGTGCGCCGAGGGCACCGCCTCGACGACGGCCGCCGCGGCGCGGGCGTCCTCCTCCGAGGCGGTCTCCAGGAGCACCAGGTCGCCCGACACCTTGCCCTTGAGCTCGTCGGGCGTGCCGTCGGCGATGACCGATCCGTGGTCGATGACGATCACGCGCTCGGCGACGTCGTCGGCCTCGTCCAGGTAGTGGGTGGTGAGCACGATGGTGGTTGCGTATGCCTCGCGCAGCCGGGCGATGTGCGCCCAGAGGTTGGCGCGGCTGTGCGGGTCGAGGCCGGTGGAGGGCTCGTCGAGGAAGAGCAGTTCGGGCCGGTGGATCAGGCCCATGGCGATGTCCAGCCGCCGCTGCTGGCCTCCGGAGAGGTGGGCGGCCTCGCGCCGGTCCAGCCCTTCCAGCTCCAGCTCGGCCATCAGCTCATCCGCGCGCGAGCGCGCCTCGGCCTTGCCCAAGCCGTAGAGCCGGCCCTGGTTGACCAGCTCGTCGCCGACGTACTGGCCCGCTCCCGCGGCGTGGCCCTGGCCGACGTAGCCGATGCGCCGCCGCACGCCGCGCGGGTCGGCGACCACGTCGCGCCCCGCGACGACGGCGCTGCCGGAGGTGGGCAGCAGCAGCGTGGTCAGCATGCGCAGGGTGGTGGACTTGCCGGCTCCGTTTGGCCCCAGAAACGCGACGAGCTCACCCGCCTCCACGTCGAGGTCGAGGCAGCGCACCGCCTCGACGGGGCCGGATTTGGTGGTGAACGTCCGTGCGAGGTCACGGGTGTGGATCACGGTATTCCCTGGGATCGATCCGGTAATCAAATTTGAACACTGTCCATCATCGCGGCCCGGCACACTGCGGTCAAACGGGATTTTCGCGGCGGTCCCGCCTCCGGCCCGGGCGGCGGGGCGCCCGCTCAGCGCTGCGCCGACTCGATCGGGCCGGGCTCGCCGAAGGCCGTCCACTCCTCCTCGCCGGCCATGGTGTAAGCGCCGTTCTCCAGGCGTGCGACCAGTTCGCGGGTGTAGCCCACCGCCGCGTCCCCGGCCACGATCCAGGACCGGAACAGCTCCCATACGTGCTCCGGTTTGTCATCGGAGGCGGGCCCGTCCCCCAGCATCGACCGGAGGTTCTGCTGCTCGGCTTCGAGCCGGGCGAGGCGGAACCGCAGCAGTCTGATCACCCGGTCCCGGGGCTGGCACGTCAGGAACGCGATTCCGGAGCCGAAGAACTCCGGCTTGGCGGAGGCGTCCGACAGTGCCTTGTTCAATAGGCGGACGAACTCGTCCTCGCCGCTCTCGGTCAGCTCGAACAGGGTGCGCTCCGGCCCTTCGCCGCTCTCCTCGACCCCGGCGCTGCGCAGCATCCCGTTCTTCAGCAGCTGGCGGAGCGCGTGGTAGACCGATCCGGGCTTGACGTTGGCCCACTGCTCGGCGCCCCAGCTCAGCAGTTCGCGCCGCACCTGGTAGCCGTGCGCCCGACCGGAGAAGCGCACCACTCCCAGCACCAGCAACCGCGTCGCCGACATCACCACTCCGCCCTGCTCGCCGCATCGCCTCGGTTCGAGGGTAGACCGCTCCCCAGACGGCGGGCGTGTGCGGCCGTTTCCCGTGGAATCGAAAGGCAGCAATCCGCCGACACTCACAACGGTGCGTGACGATACCTCACCTAATGTGACAACGTGCAGGTATCCGACGTGCGGCGAGGGGAACACGACATGCGACTCCTGGTGACGACCGGCCTCGCGGCGAGCGCGCTCGCGCTGGGCGCCGCACCCGCGGCGGCCGCAGCCGAGATCGAGATCATCCCTGCCACGGCCGCTCCCGGCGACTCCATCACTCTGCGCGCCTCGTGCGAGGGCCCGGCCGAACGGCTGGAGTTCACCTCCCAGGCGTTCCAGGGCGTACCCTCGGCCGACCTCGTCGACGCCGAAGGGGCCGTGCCCGTCGTGGTGGCACCGGGTACGCCTCCGGGCGTCTACAGCGTGCTGGGCGAGTGCGTCGGCGGCACCGCCGCCGAGACACGCGAAGGCGAGTTCACGGTGGTGCGCGGACCGCTCACACCGACTCCGCTGGGGGCACCCCAGACCGGGGGCGGCGGCGCCGAGCCGGGATTGCGCCCTCCGCTGCTCGCCGCGGCCGGGGCGGGGCTGCTGGCTCTGGGCGGCGCGGCGGCCGCCGCGAGCGGGCTGACCCGCCGTGCACGCTAGAACAGCCGCGCACGGACTGGTCTGCGCGCTCGCCGCGGCGGCGCTGCTGCTGTCGGTCCCGGCGGCGTCGGCGCTCACCCGCTCCGCCGGCGGAGCCGAACCTGCGCCGGCGCCTCCCGCGCCCGCGCCGCTGCAGCACGCGCCCGGCCCGCAGGCGCCCGGCGATGCCACGCCCGCCGCGGAGCCGGCGCCGGTGCGGATCGCAGCCGAGGCCATCGGCCTGCGGGCGCAGGTGGTCCCGATCGGACTCGACCGCGACGGCACCCTGGACGAACCGCCGCTGGAGCGCACGCGGGTGGCGGGCTGGTACCGGGGCGGCGCCGTCCCCGGCGAGCCGGGTCCGGCCGTGATCGTCGGCCACCGCGACACCCGCGCCGGGCCGTCGGTGTTCCACCGGCTGGGCGAACTGGTGCCCGGCGACACCGTGCGCATCGGGCGCGCCGACGGCTCGACCGCGCTGTTCCGGGTGCGGCGCACCGAGCGGGTGGACAAGGACCGCTTCCCCGCCGCGGAGGTCTACGGCGCCCTGGACCGCGCCGCCCTGCGGCTGGTCACCTGCGCGGAGCCCTTCGACCCCGCATCGGGGCACTACGAGCGCAACCTGATCGTCTACGGGCGCCTGGTGCGCGGCTGAGAACGGAGGCGCTTCGCGCCACGTACTTATCCAGAGCCAGCTTGCCGCCGAGCGGAGGTGCACCAGTGCTTCGGAGACCCGCCACCGGTGGCACGGCTCCACCTGGGAAGAACTTCGTGCGCTCGGCGGCAAGCAAGCAGGTGACGCGCAGCGTCTCCGTTGGGGCGGTGGCGGGCTGACGGGCGGGCGGACCGCGCTTCGCGGGGCGCACCCATTGCCGCAGCCTCGATGGTGACCGCCCCGGGTGGTACCCGGTGGGTTCCTGCATGGAGTGCGATCAACGATTTAGGGCAGGCGGTACTCGCGGGTGTCCAGCAGTGCGCAGCGCCCGCCGACCTCGACGGTTCCCTCTGGCCCGGGGCGCACGTCGATGCGCGAGCCGACGCCCTGGTGGACCGTCAGCGGGCGGCCGAGCTGCTGCCCCAGCCGCAGCGCCGCAGCGCCGGTGGCCTCGTCCTCGGCGATGCCCATCTCGTCGGGGAACACCCGGACCCGCACGTGCCCGGCCGCCTCGTCCTGCCAGGCCCACACGTGCAGGTCGACGCCCTTCTCGCCGCCCTGGAGGGCGTCCACCTCCGCCGGGGAGGCCAGCTGGCGGGTGTCGAAGACCGGCGCGAGGCCGGGGTCGGCGCGGATCCACACGCGCTCGCCCTCGGCCCAGGTGGGGACCGGTCCCGCCGGCGGGTTCAGCACGCCGGCCGGCGAGCCCTGCTCGGCCAGCAGCCACGCCGTCCCCACGAGCGGGTGGCCGGCCAGCGGCAGCTCGATCGCGGGCGTATGGATGCGCAGGCGCGCGCCGTCGGGCTCCTCCACGAAGACGGTCTCGGCGAAGCCGAGGTCGGCGGCGATGCGCTGCCGGGTGCTGTCGGGCAGTCCGGGCGCCTCCAGGAAGACCCCCAGTCCGTTGCCGCCGGTTCCGCCGTCTCCCAGGAAGACGGTGACGACGTGCAGTGTGGTGCTCGCGCTCATGGCGGCCACTCTGCCAGGGCCTGGCGGCGGCGGGCACCCGGCCCGTTGTTGACGCGGTCTTGATGTGGGGGGACTCACAGCGTGCCGCCGGCGGCCGCGCGCAGGCCCGCGAATCCCACCGCAGCGGCCTTGTGCGCCGGCGCCCTCTCGGACGCGCCGCAGCAGAGCCCGATCCGTCCCGTTAAGCGTGCATTAACAAGTCCTTGCAGACCCCGGTGACCCGCGTATTCTCAAGAATCGTGCTAACGCTGTTCCCTCCCCGCAGACGGACACTGGACCGCCGGAAAGAGGTCTCCGTGCCTCGAGTGACCGGGCTCGCGCACATCACCCTGTCGGTGCGCGACCGCGACGCCAGCATCGAGTTCTACCGCACCGTCCTCGGGTTCAAGGAGTACAAGACCCGCGACGGCAAGCAATGGCTGCTCACCGAGTGTCGGCACCCCTCGGGGGTCGTCCTGGGCTTCATCCAGCACAGGGACCAGTTCAAGGCGACCTTCGACCACCGACGGACGGGCATGGACCATGTGTCCTTCCAGGTCAGCAGCCTCGGCGAGCTCGACTACTGGGAAGAGCGGCTCACCGACCTCGACATCGACCACTCGCCTGTCGTGCACTCCGACAACGGCTCCATGATCCAGTTCTCCGATCCCGACGGCATCCAGCTGGAGCTGTTCTGCCCGGCCGAGCTGGGCAGCGACGAGGCCTGAGCCGCCACACGGCTCCGCACGGCCGCAGGCGGTCGGCTCCCCGTCCCGCGCTCACTCCGGGGAGACCAACTCCAGCCGCACGTCCTGGGCCCGGATCTCGTCGGCCGCCGACTGCGGCAGCCGGTCGTCGGTGATGATCAGATCGAACTCCTCCAGGCGCGCCACCCGGAACGTCCCGAACTTGCCGTACTTCGTGCTGTCCACGGTGAGCACGCTCTTGGAGGCCACGCGCAGCAGCTGCTGCTTGGCCACCACCTTCGCCTCCGAGGGCGTCGTGGAACCCCGTTCCACATCCCAGGAGCTGCTGGCGACGAACGCGATGTCGACGTTGACCTTGCTCAGAAAGTCGGCGGTGAACTGCCCCACCGAGGAGTGATCGGCGTGGGAGACGAGGCCGCCGGTGTGGATGAGTTCGATGTTGGGATACTCCATCAGGTGGCCGACCACGTTGAAGTCGTTGGTGACCACCGTCAGTCCGACCTTCTCGGTGAGCATCGGGACCATCTGCAGCGACGTGGTGCCCGCGTCGAGGAAGATGGTGAAGTTCTCCCGCACCAGCTGGGCCGCCGCACGGGTGATCGCGCGCTTGGCCGGGACCTCCAGTTGGGCCTTGGCCAGGTAGGAGGGCTCGCTCTTGAGCCGGGCGGCGAGGCGGACTCCGCCGGTGACCGAGAGCACCTTGCCGTCGTTCTCCAGCGCCTGGATGTCGCGCCGCACCGTCATGTGCGAGACGGACAGCATCGAGGTGAGCTCGTTGATGCTCAGCACGTGCCGTTCCTGCAGGAGCTTGAGGATGTGCTCGCGGCGCTGGTCGGGGATCATCTTTCGCCTTCGCCAGTCGTGGACGGGACGCGTCGTCCGCAGCGGCGGACACGCGGGCTTACCACAGAAGTCTCCCAGTCCGCCAGAGCGCGGCGCAGCCCGCCCCGCGTGTTGGGCGCGGGGCACCCGGCGCGGTGGGCGGCCGTCCGGCTCCTGGTCGGACGCCCGCGATGTGTTCGCGGTACAGCCGAATCGATTCGGCCGGAGCGAGTCGGCCCACGTAAGCGCGCCCGCTTTGGCACCGTGGACCTAGTCCGGCGGACGTCCGCCGCCGGCACCACGGGGCCTGGGGGCTGATCCATGACGCTGGCGACCGCCCTGCGGGGCGATACATCCCGCTTCCGCGAGAACACGCTGCCCGCGATCCGCTCGGCCATCGCGGCCGGCGCCGACGCGCTCGCCGTCGACCTGTGCACGACGTCCGACGGCCACGTCGTCGTGGTCCGCGAACGCGGCTTGGAGGACGACCGCGCACTGACGCGCCACGGGCGCCGCCCCGCCCTGGCCGAGCTCGCGGCGCTGGACACCGACGTGGAGCAGCGCGTTCCCACGTTCATGGAGGTGCTGGCCGAGGCCGCCACGGGGGTGGCGCACTGCTCGCTGCTGTGCGAGGTCGCCGACGTCGAGACCGCGGTGGCGGCCGATGCCGTGGTCGGCGAGCACGGCATGGGCGAACGCGTGTGCTACACGGGCACGGTCGACACGCTGCGCGCGGCGCGCGCGAAACTGCCCCACGTGCGGATGGCGCTGTCCTGGGCACAGCCCGACCTGCCGGCGCCCGACGTCTGGGAGGACGTGCGGCCCGAGGTCTACGGCACCGACTACCGTCTGCTCACCCGGGAGCTGGTGCTGGAGATCCAGCGCCACGGCTACGCCGTCGCCGCCTGGACGGTCGACGACTTCCCGGAAATGGTGCGGGTGGCGGGAATGGGGGTGGACTCCATCGTCACCTCCAACATCGGAGAACTGGTGAACCTGACCCGCTACAAGGACCCGTCGAGCGATACCGGACCGGAGGAAATCCCGCGCCCGACTCCGGAGCGCGGCGGCGGCCTGCACTCGAAAGAGAATTGAATTCACTTCATTTCGGTTCCGGTGCAGAGCCGCGGGCACACCGTTTTCCCGCCTACGCGTCCAGCCGAAACACGCGGCCCCCTCGCTCCCCGCGCGTCACCGCCCACCGCCCGCGACCGGGACTCTCCGCGTAGCGGATTTTCTCTGAAACGTCCCCGGAATGTCGCTATCCTCGAATAGGCCGATGGCGCGTTCGTCGGCGCACCCCTCGACTACGCCCCGCCCGGGGCCGGCGATGCAGAGATGATCATGACGGCGGACCTTTCCCATCCCGAAGCGCAGACCTTCGATCGCGCGCTCAGCACGGCGGCGGGCGTGCTCGCCCGCCGCGGACTGCACGGATTGAACACGGCCTCCGTCGCGCAAGAGGTCGCCGCCGCAACCGGACTCGATCCCGCCGCCTTCCGCAGAGCCTTTCCCACCCGGCTCGACCTGGCCTACGCGATCGCGCTGCACTCGGCGCACGCGCTGGTGCGCGACCAGCTCGCCGACGACGGGCCCGGCACCCCTCAGGAGCGGATGGAGCGCCTGGTGCGGCGCCACATCCGGCACTGCCGCGATCACCGCACCGAAGAGGACGTGCGCCGCACCGTGCTGCCCGCGCTGCGCGCCGTCCATCCCGGCCGCCACCGCGAGCTCGCCGACGTCCGCCTGGCCTACCGCGAGCACCTGCGCGGGCTCATCGCCGAGGGCGCCGAGCAGGGCGTCTTCCCGGTCTCCAGCGCCGGCGCCGCGGCCGCGACCGTGCTGGAGGCCCTGGAGTCGGTGGTGAGCTGGTACGACCCCGACGACGGCCTGTCCGAGGCCGAGCTCGGCGACGTCTACACCGACCTGATCATCCACCACCACCTCGGCAGTCCGCGGGCCTGACCCGCGCAACCCCGTCAGCCGCGGCGGCCGCTTCGCGCCGCCGAGGGCTTGGGCAGCACGACGGGCTTGCCGGTGAGCGAGCCGGCGATGTAGCGGTCCACCCCGGGCACCACCGACAGGCGCAGCGCGACCCGCCGCACCCACAGCATCCAGCGGGTGTCGGGCAGGAAGACGCGCGCCCCCCTGCGCCCCACGTGCTGCTTCTCGTCGGCCACCGGGTGCCATTCGCGCTCGTAGCGGCGCAGCGCGGCCTCGACCGTCTCCTCGGCGGCGAGCGCCTCGGCCAGCACATGGGCCCCGGCGACCGCCAGCGAGGCGCCCATCCCCGCCAGCAGCGAGACCGCCTGGCAGGAGTCGCCGAGCAGGGTGACGCGGCCGCGGCTCCACTCGGGCATGCGGATCTGGGAGACCTGGTCGTAGTAGATCTCGTCGGCGGGCGGGCAGGCCTCCAGCGCCCGCGGGACGACCCAGCCCAGCGAACCGTAGACCTCGCGCAGCGTGGTCTGGATGTCGGCGGGAGGGGTGGGATCGGGCGTGCGGTGGACGGCGAACGCGGCCACCCGCCCGCCGCGCAGCGCGTAGAAGCCCATCAGCCGGTCCACGCTGTCGGTGAGCCGGAACCCCTCGCCGATCTCGGCGCGCACCCGCGAGTCGGTGAAGACGTAGGCGGCGGTGTGGAACCCGAGGTAGCGGATGAAGCGCTCCTCGTCGCCGAAGACCATCGCGCGCACCCGGGAGTGGATGCCGTCGGCGCCCACGAGGAGGTCGGCCTCCAGCTCGCTGCCGTCGGTCAGCCGCAGCCCCACCCCGTCGGAGCGGTTGTCGATCGCCTCGATGCTGGTGGAATAGCGCAGGTCGACGCGGTCTGAGAGCTGCTCGCGCAGCCCCTGCTCCAGGTCGGGCCGCATGATGCTGAACAGGCGGCCACCCACGGCACGGGCGAACTTGTCGTAGTCCAGACCGGCGCGCTTGCGCCCCTTGGCGTCGACGTAGGCGGCCTCGTCCACACGATGGCTGAGTTCGTGCAGGCGCGGCAGGACGCCCATGGCCTCCGCGGCGTCGTAGCCGGGGCCGAAGAAGTCGATCATGTAGCCCTGGGGCCGCGGACCGGGCGCCTTCTCCAGCACGACCACCTCGAAACCGAGGACGTCGAGGCGCTGGGCGAGGGCGAGCCCGGCGATACCGGCTCCGCAGACGGCGATTCTCATGACGGTTCACCTGTGCCTTCCGTGTGGTCGTTGCCGCGCCCGCCGGCGGCGGGCGCGAGGATGCGGCCCAGGACCGGCGCGACGTCGGCTCCCGTCGTCCCGGGGCTCAGCGGCCGGTGCAGCAGCACTCCGTCGATCGCGGCCGCCAGCACCGCGGCCGTCGTCTCCGGGTCGGCGGTGCCGTGGCGGGCCAGCCGATCGGCCAGTCGCGCCCGGAAATGGGCCAGCAGCGCCGAGATCTCCTCCCGCAGGGCGCTGTCGCGGGTCGAGGCCAGATAGGTCTCGACGAACAGCAGCGACGCCGGATCCAGACCCGTGTGCGCGTCCAGTTCGCCGAGCACCGCCTCCAGCGCGTGCTGCGGAGTGGCGGCTCCGTCGAGCAGTTCGGGGATTCGGGCCAGGTAGTCGCGCATGGCGCCGATGGCCGCCTCGGAGAGCAGCGCCTGCACCGAGGAGAAGTGGTAGTGCACCAGCCCCGGGGTGACGCCGGCGCGCTCGGCGAGCATGCGGGTGCTGACCGCCGTCCAGCCGTGCTCGGCGATGAGCTCGCAGGCCACGGCGAGCAGTCTGCGGCGCACTTCGCGGCCGCGCTGCGCTGTGGTGGGTCGGGCCATGGATCCTCCTGCCGGCCCGAAAGCGGGCCGCTTGGTCCGCCGCGTGCGCCGGCGGGCCGGCGTGCCCATCTGCTGGGCAGTCGCTCTGGTCGATCGTATTGGTCGTTCGCCCAAAAAGTACCACACACGTCGGCCCCGCGCCGCGGGGTTTCGACGGGGAACGGCGCGCCGGGGCGGTGCGGCCCCGGCGGTCTCACCCGGACAGGCGGTATCCCATCCCGCGCACCGTCTCGATGCGCTCGGCGCCGAGCTTCTTGCGCAGGGCGCGGATGTAGACGTCGACGACGTTGGAGCCGGGGTCGTAGTCGTAGCCCCACACGTGGGAGAGGATCTGCTGGCGCGAGAGCACCTGGTCGCGGTGCCGCAGCAGCAGCTCCAGCAGCGCGAACTCGCGGGCGGTGAGATCGGCGGTGCCCCGGTCGGTGGCCGCCCGGCGGGTGCGCAGGTCCAGGGTGAGCCCGCCCGCGGAGAGCGAGGACGGCTCCGGGCCCCGGTCGGTGCGGATGCGCAGCCGGACGCGGGCGAGCAGCTCCTCGAAGCGGAAGGGCTTGGTCATGTAGTCGTCGGCGCCGTTCTCCAGTCCGCTGACGGTGTCGTCGACCCCGTCGCGCGCGGTCAGGAAGATCACCGGAAGCCGCGCGCCTTTGGCTCGCACCTTCCGCAGCACGGTGAAGCCGTCCTCGTCGGGTAGCCCGATGTCGAGCACCATGAGGTCGAACTCTCCGGTGAGGGCGTAGCCGACCGCGTCGGCGCCGGTGTCGACGACCGTCACCGCGTAGCCGTTGGCGCTGAGTCCTTTGCGCACGAACGCGGCGATGCGGTCTTCGTCCTCGGCGATGAGGATCCGGCTCACGGGTGCTCCCTCCTCGGGCCGGCGGGCAGCGTCAGGGTGAACACCGCCCCCTGGCCGGGGGCCGAGTGCACGGCGGCCCGGCCGTGGTGCGCATCGGCGATGGCGCGCACGATGGCCAGGCCCAGCCCCGCGCCCGGCCTGCCCGCCGAGGCCGAGCCGCGGGAGAAGCGCTCGAAGATCCGCTCGTGCTCCTCCGGGGGGATACCCGGTCCCGAATCGGCGACCCACAGGGTGGCCGAGCCGTCGGGCGACATCGCCGAGCCGATGCGGATCGTGTCGCCGGGTCGGGTGTGCCGCACGGCGTTGGAGGCGAGCTGGACCATGGCCTGGGTGATCAGCTGGGGATCGGCCAGGACGGCGCCCTCGGCGACGTGCTCCAGGCGCCAGTCTCGCTCGCCCAGCGCCCGCACCTTGGCCTCGATGTCGCCGGTCAGCTCGGCGAGCCAGACCTCCTCGGGCCGGACGAAGTCGGGGCGCTGCGCCTTGGCCAGCAGCAGCAGGTCCTCGACGATGCGCGCCATGCGGTCCAGCTCGTCGGTGACCAGCCGCACCACCTCGCGCCGCTCGTCGGGGTCGTCGCCCATCAGCTCCAGGTGGCCGCGCACGATGGTGATGGGGGTGCGCAGTTCGTGGCCCGCGTCGTCGACGAACCGGCGCTGGGTGGAGAACGCCTGCTCCAGCCGGTCGAGCATGCCGTTGAACTGCTCGGCCAGGGCCGCGATGTCGTCGTTGCCGGTGACCTCGATGCGCCGGGTGAGGTCCTCTTCGCTGATCTGTGCGGCCGCCTGGCGCACGAGCCGGACGGGGGCGAGGATGCGGCCGGCGACCCACCAGGCGGCCGCGCCCGCGAGCACCAGGCCCGCCGTGCTGACCAGGAGCAGCGTGCGCATGGTGCGGTGCACGCCGGCCATCTCGGGTTCGACGAAGTAGCCGATGACGAACCAGCCCCCGGGGCTGCCGGAGCCCGCGCGCGGCTCCACGCGGATCTTGTGCCAGCGCAGCGGCCCGGCGGGGGTCTGCTCCTGCCCGCTGCCCGCTCGGGTGGTGAGGATGCGGGCGCGCAGCCGGTCGTCGGCGGAGACGTCGTAGTGCGGTTCCTGCGCCTGCCGGACGCGGCCGGTGGCGGCGCCCGCGCCGGGCGCCTCGTCGACGTGGCCGAAGATGATCTCGTCGGCGTCGGGGTGCTGGTCGATGATGTGGGCGCGCAGCGCGCTGTGCACGTCGGCGATCGGCTCCCCGCTCCGGCGGTCGTGGCCCTTGGCGGCGAAGCGGTGGAACTCGTCGATCTCCTGGGCCAGGGCCGTGTCGATGCGCGCGTGGGCGTCGCTGCGCAGGGTCTGCCAGGTCACCAGGTTCACCAGCGCGAGCACGCCGAACATCAGCAGCACCACCCAGACCATGATGCGCAGGCGGGCGGGCATGCTCCGCCGGGGAGCGGGAGGGGGCACGACGGGGATGGGGGCGGTGTCGCGGGTCGCGTCAGTCGTCGTCATCGCCGTCCGCGCCGTCGTCGTCATCGCCTGCGTCGTCGCCGTCGTCCGCGTCGTCGTCACCGGCTCCGTCGTCGCCGTCGTCACCGGTGACGGGCGAGGGCGGCGCCACGACCCCGCCCGACGGCGAGGGCCGGGGCCCGGTGCTCTGCGCGGGGCCGGGCGAGGACGGGGCGGTGTCGGGGGACTCGCCGATGGTGACTCGTTCGGCCGGCGGCGAGGAGGCCTCCTCCCGGCCCCAGGCCCAGGCGAACGCCGCGCCCACGAGCACGGCAAGCACGACGGCGGCGATCGCGGCGGTCCGGTACAGCGGGTTCATGGCTTTGAGACTGCCTGATCGGCGCGGCGAGCGACATGAAACGCGGATGAGAATCCGCTCATCTGCGCCGCGGCGCATTCGGCCGCGCGGCCGAATGCGCCGGAGGCGCGCCCGCACGCGCCGTGTTGGCGGGAGCGGGCGGCAAAAGAAGCGGGCGCCGCCGCCGAGACCGGCGGCGGCGCCCTATCCGGAAGGGCGAGGGGTTGATCGGGTGGTGCCCCTCAGGGCGCGTCGGGAATGGAGAACGCCGCCCAGACCACCTTTCCCTGCCCGTCGAGGATGTTCCAGCCCCAGTCGGAGCTGTAGGAGTCGATGAGGCGCAGGCCGCGCCCGCCTTCGCCGAAGCCCTCGGGCTCGCCCATCACCGGCGCCACCAGGCTCGGGTCGAAGACCATGCAGGTGAGTTCCCCGTCGCCGCGGACCATCCCGAACTGGATCGACCACTCCGAGAGCATCGCGGTCTCCACCGGCGCGGCGTGCCGGCAGGCGTTGGTGACCAGCTCCGAGACGACCAGGCGCAAGTCGCAGGAGAGGCGCTCCAGCCCCCAGTCCTCCAGCACGCCGGCGGCGAAGTCGCGGGCCCTTTTGACCGACGCGGGGTGGAAGCCCAGCCCGCACACCGCGGTGATGGGCCGGATGAAGTGGTCCCCTACGGGCAGCGGCGCCAGGGACAGGCCTTGCCATCCCCCCGGCACGTCGCCGACACGGGCCGACGGAACTCGGCCGCTCCCGGACTCCAGGAAGAGGCCACCGGCTCTGAAGTGGGCAGAGTGCGCAGTCATCGCGCTCCTTGCGCTGTCGGGCTCGCACCGTACGGGTCCACTTGCATCCTTCTCGGTCGTCGCTTACAGACGTAAGCACGAATGCATGTGCAAAACGCAGTCTAGTGAGAAGAACGCCGCGTGTCCCCCCCGTAGTCCTTCGTTATGAAAACTTAAGCGAACCACACGAACGCCTGTACGTCCCACCCTGCGCATTCATCACGTCTGTGCAGCACACAGCATCGCACCTGACCGCTACAGCGAATGCCTCCGTTCAGCAGGGGAAGCGGAGACCCGAATCCGACTCGGTGGTTGCGGACGAAGGTCCCCATACGCGCATAGTGGAGCGAAACGCCCCATCATGGACTCTTTGCCGGTTATCGCCGCAGTTAACATGGTTTACTGACGCAAGCACCCCTGCAAGCACATATGCACGTGCATCATGTAGTCTGCGCGCGAGTCGCGGATGATCTTGGTATCGCGACAGGACCGAAAGAGAGAGCACAGATGCAGCAGACCTACAACGGCATCCCCGCCAGCAGTCTCAGGGGCGCCGTGTGGCGCAAGTCCGAGCTCAGCAACCCGAGCGGCAACTGCGTGGAGGTCGCCCGCCTTCCCGACGGCGCGATCGCGATGCGCAACTCGCGCCACCCCCACGGTCCCGCTCTGATCTACACGCCGGCGGAGATGACTGCCTTCGTCCGCGGAGCCAAGCAGGGCGAGTTCGATCACCTGCTCGACTGAGACGCCTGCGAGCGTAGGCGGCCCGGCGCGGGTGGCCCGCAGCGCGACCGGATCCGAGGATGGGACGGTCCGCGCTCCCAGAACCGCCCCCGCCCCACATTGACCCCCGTGACGCCTCCGGGGATGGCCGGGCCGGCCTGGACCCCTCCAGCGGACACCGCTCCCTCCGCCTCCCACTCTCGACGGCGACGCCCCGCAACCCCGCCTCCTCCCCGGCGAAGACGTCTGCGCCCCCTCCCGTCACTCCCCGCCGCCCCAACGGAGACGCTGCGCGCACCTGCCCGCCCGTCACCCGCCGCCGCCCCAACGGAGACGCTCCGCGCACCTGCCCGCCCGTCACCCGCCGCCGCCCCAACGGAGACGCTCCGCGTCACCTGTCTGTTTCTTCGCACTCCCGATGACCTTTCGCGCGCGCACGCGCGCGAGGGAGTGGCGAGCGCTTCCGGTGGTAACAGCGCAATCAGCGGCCCTCGCGCATATCTTCACGGAAATCCGTGGCTCTTTCGGCAATGGCATCGCAATTCAATGGATTCTGCGGCAACAGACCCCCATCGGCCCGGCAGGCCGCCGCTCCGGCGCATGCCGGCGGGCCGCCGAGATCATCACGGATCCGTCTTCGCCTGCTCACAGCGTGTGCACCTAACAGCGTTCGGTGACGATACCGAGCGTGCACGGCCTTCTGCGGCAATTGCCGTAAGGGCCGCTATTCTGATTCACTGGCTCGGTCAGCTGCTCTCGGAGGGGCAAAATGGAGATAGCGCGGCCGGATGAGGACACTCCTCCCGCGAATGTACTCGCCCAGTCCCGGGGCGGGCCCACTGTGTTGCGCATCCTGCTCGGGACCCAGTTGCGGCGGCTGCGCACGGCCAAGGGCATCAGCCGCGAGGACGCCGGCTACGAGATCCGCGCGTCGCACGCCAAGATCAGCCGGCTGGAACTGGGTCAGGTCAGCTTCAAGGAGCGCGACGTCGCCGACCTGCTCTCCCTCTACGGCGTCGAGGACCCCGAGGAGCGGAGCACGTTGCTCTCCCTGGCGCGCCAGGCCAACAACCCCGGCTGGTGGCACAAGTACAGCGACGTCCTGCCCAGCTGGTTCGAGGTCTACGTCGGCCTGGAAGAGGCCGCCTCGATCATCCGCACTTATGAACTGCAGTTCGTGCCGGGCCTGCTGCAGGCCGAGGAGTACGCCCGCGCAGTGATCATGCTGGGGCACGGCAACGCCCCCGTCGACGAGATCGACCGCCGGGTGCATCTGCGCATGACCCGCCAGGAGCGCCTGACCGGCCCCAACGCCCCGCGGCTGTGGGCCGTGGTGGACGAGGCCGCACTGCGCCGACCGCTGGGCGGCACCCACGCCATGCGCGCGCAGCTGGAGCACCTCATCGAGATGGCCACGCTGCCCAACGTCACACTGCAGATCGTGCCTTTCGCGCGAGGCGGGCACGCCGCGGCGGGCGGCCCGTTCAGCATCCTGCGGTTCACCGGCGCCGACCTGCCCGACGTCGTCTACCTGGAGCAGCTGACCAGCTCGGTCTACTTCGACAAGCCCGAGGAGACCGACCACTATATGGCGGTCATGGACCGGCTCTGCCTGGAGGCCGCCCCGGCCTCGGAGACGCCCCGCTACCTGCGGCGCATCCTCGACGACCTCGGCTGACGCCGCCTTTCGGCGGAGGGATGCCGGGCGCCCCGCCCAGGGCAGGCCCTCCGCCGCTCGGCGCGCCCGGTGCCGCCCGCAGCGCGGCGGCGGCCGACACCGTCCTCGGGCTCGCGCCTCGTGGCGGCGACGCCCCACGGCCGCCTCGGCGCGGCCGGTCACCAGCGTCTTTCTTCTCATGACGGGATTGACTTCTAGTTAGTCCGGAGACCAAACTAATCCCACCGCGGTGTGCGCCGGTTCCCATGCCGACCCAGCGCGCAGACCCCTTCCCCCATCCCGATCACCCCAGATCACGACGCGCTTGGAGGTCCGACGATGCTGGTCGCGGGAGTGGACTCGTCCACCCAGGGCACCAAGATCATGGTGCGCGACGCGGAGACCGGACTGCTGGTGCGCAACGCCAAGGCGTCCCACCCCGACGGCACCGAGATCGACCCGCGGCACTGGTGGGACGCCCTGATGCAGGCCTGCGGCGACGGCCTGCTGGACGGTGTCGCCGCCATCGGCGTCGGCGCCCAGCAGCACGGCATGGTCGCCCTCGACGGCGCCGGAGAGGTCGTGCGCCCGGCCCTGCTGTGGAACGACACCCGATCCGCCGGCGCCGCCCAGGACCTCATCCGCGAACTCGGCGGCCCGGCCGAATGGGCGCAGGCGGTCGGCAGCGTCCCCGTGGCCAGCCTGACCGTCACCAAGCTGCGCTGGCTGGCCGAGCACGAGCCCGACAACGCCGCCCGGACCCAACAGGTCATGCTCCCCCACGACTGGCTGACCTGGCGGCTGCGCGGCGGTACCGACCCCGTCACCGACCGCGGCGACGCCTCGGGCACCGGCTACTTCGACACCGCGCAGGGCACCTACCGCCCCGACCTGCTGCGCATGGCGTTCGGCCGGGACCTGAGCGTGCCCCGCGTGGCCCGGCCCGCGGAGAACGCCGGTCCGGTGCAGGTGCCGGGCCTGCCCGAGATCGGCGCCGTCGCACCGGGTACCGGCGACAACATGGCCGCGGCCCTGGGACTGGAGGCCCGCCCCGGCGACGTCGTCGTGTCGCTGGGGACCTCGGGCACCGCCTTCGCGGTCTCCGACAAGCCCGTCGCCGACGCCTCCGGTCTGGTGACCGGGTTCGCCGACGCCACCGGCCGGTTCCTGCCGCTGGTGGCCACCCTGAACGCGGCCCGCGTCCTCGACGCCGGCGCGCGGATGCTCGGCGTCGACCTGGAGGAGTTCGGCCGCCTGGCCCTCTCGGCGCCCGCCGGTGCCGAAGGGCTGACGCTGCTGCCCTACCTCGACGGCGAGCGCACCCCCAACCTGCCCGACGCGACCGGCCGCCTCGACGGCATGACGCGGGCCAACCTCCACCCCGCCGCCATAGCCCGCGCGTTCGTCGAGGGCATGCTGTGCGGGCTGGCCGACGCCGTGGACGCGCTGACCGCCCAGGACGTGCCCGTCCACCGCGTGCTGCTGATCGGCGGCGCCGCCCGCTCGGCGGCGGTGCGCACGATCGCGCCCCAGATCCTGGGCCGGCCGGTCGTCGTGCCCCCACCGGGCGAATACGTCGCCGACGGCGCGGCGCGCCAGGCCGCCTGGGTGCTCGCGGGCACCCCCGAGCCGCCGGAGTGGTCCGGGCCCGGCAGCGCGGAGGTCTACGAGGCCGACCCCACTCCGGACGTGCGCGAGCGCTACGCCCGCGCGCGCTCCGCCGTCGCCTGACCGGCGCCGGCGAAGACCCGCTACGGGGACCGGATCCGCTCCCCGAGCCGATATTGAGCGAGGACTCGACAATGAACGACTACCAGCCCGTCCGCGAGGACAAGTTCACCTTCGGCCTGTGGACGGTGGGGTGGCGCGGCGTCAACACCTTCGGCGAGCCGGTGCGCCCGGTGCTGGACGCCGTCGACGCCGTCCGCCGCCTCTCCGACCTGGGTGCCTACGGGATCACCTTCCACGACGACGACCTCATCCCGCCCGGCAGCGGCGCCTCGGCCCGCGACCAGATCCTCAAGCGCTTCCGCGGCGCCCTGGAGGACACCGGTCTGGCGGTGCCGATGGTCACCACCAACCTGTTCGCCCACCCGGTGTTCCGCGACGGCGGGTTCACCTCCAACAGCCGCGACGTGCGCCGCTACGCCATCCGCAAGGTCATCCGCAACATCGACCTGGCGGCGGAGATGGGCGCGCAGACCTACGTGTGCTGGAACGGCCAGGACGGCGCCGAGTCCGAGGCCGGCAAGGACGACCGCGCCCAGCTCGATCGGCTGCGGGAGGCCATGAACATCCTCTGCGCCTACGTGCGCGAGCAGGGCTACGATATGCGGTTCGCGCTGGAGCCCAAGCCCAACGAGCCGCGCGGCGACGTTCTGCTGCCGACCGTGGGCCACGCGCTGGCGTTCATCAACGAGCTCGACCACCCCGAGATGGTGGGAGTCAACCCCGAGGTCGGCCACGAGCAGATGGCCGGGCTGAACTTCGCCCACGGCGTCGCCCAGGCGCTGTGGCACGGCAAGCTCTACCACATCGACCTCAACGGGCAGCGGGGCGTGAAGTTCGACCAGGACCTGCGCTTCGGCGCCGGCGACCTGAGGGAGGCGTTCTTCCTCGTCGACCTGCTGGAGAACGCCGGATACACCGGGTCGCGGCAGTTCGACTTCAAGCCGCCGCGGACCGAGGACATGGAGGGCGTGTGGGCCTCGGCCGCGGGCTGCATGCGCAACTACCTGATCCTGCGGGAGAAGTCCAAGGCGTTCCGCGCCGACCCCGAGGTGCAGGCGGCCCTGGAGGCCTCGCGCGTGGGTGAGCTGTCGGTGCCCACGCTCGCCCAGGGCGAGTCGCTCTCCGACCTGATGTCGGAGGAGCTGGACCTGGCTTCGGCGGGCGAGCGCGGCTACCACTTCGAACGCCTGGACCAGCTGGCGCTGGACCACCTGATGGGCGTGCGCTGACCGACACCGCTCCCCGACCCCCCGCCGCCGCCGGCCGGGTCTCCCCCTCCGGCCGGCGGCGGCCTCCCCTGCGTACGCAGCTCCGGGCGGCGGCTTACACCGGGGCCGCCGCCCGGCCAATCCCGCGGCGCAGCCGAGTGAACGTTCGCGGCCGGTTCACGGCCGCCGCGGCGGTCGGCTCGCCGCCGCGTTCGTAGACCGCCGCGAACGAGCGCTCGGCGAACGATCCCTCCACGATCCGCACCTCGTCGCCCGGCCGGACCTCTCCGGCGAACTGCAGGCGCATCCCGTACTGGTCGGACCAGAAATAGGGAGTGCGCCGGTACTCGCGGACGGTGCGCCCGGCGAGCAGGTTGGCGGCCGCCACAACCGGCTGCTCGGTCGCGCTGGTCCAGTGCTCGGCCCGCGCGCTCGCGCCGTCGGCTCCGCGCAGCCGCGCCACGTCGCCTACGGCGGCGACTCCTCCGGCGGCGGTGAGCAGGCCGGTGTCGCAGACGACGCCGTCGTCCAGCTCCAGGCCCGAGCCGCGCAGCCAGTCGGTGTTGGGCCGTGCTCCGATGCCCATGACCACCACGTCGGCCTGCACGACGGTGCCGTCGGCGAGTTCGACGCCGGTGACCCTTTCGCGCCCGCGCAGGCCGCGGACGGGGACGCCGCACAGCAGCCGTACGCCGTTGTCGGCGTGCAGTCCGGCGCATGCGCCGGCGACCTGCGGGCCCAGCACGGGCTCCAGCGGCGTGCCGAGGGCCTCGACGACGGTCGTCTCCAGACCCAGCGCCGAACAGGCCGAGGCGATCTCGGCGCCGATGAACGAGCCGCCGATGACGGCCACCGCCGGCGCGCCGGCGGTGAGGTCGGCACGCAGCGCGTCGGCGTCGGCCAGGCTGCGCAGGACGTGGACCCCGGCCATCCCGGCGCTGCCCGGAAGCCGCCTGGGCGCGGCGCCGGTGGCGGCCACGACCGCATCGGCGGCGACCTCGGTGCCGTCGGAGAGCGCGACGGCGCGCCGGGTCCGGTCGAGGCCGACGGCGCGCACGCCCAGCCGCCAGTCGATCTCCAGGCGTGCCTCGTCGTCGGCGTCGAGCAGGGCGATGTCGGCGGCCCCGACCTTGCCCAGCAGGTACTCCTTGGACAGCGGCGGGCGGTCGTAGGGCGGGCGGGCCTCGTCGCCGACGACGGTCAGGCGCCCCTCGAAGCCCTGGTCGCGCAGCGCGCGTGCGGTCTCCAGGCCGGCCAGGGACGCGCCGACCACCGCCACGGCCCTCATGCCGCGCCCTCGGCGACGCGTTCGGCGGCGGTGGCGTGGATGTAGACGCCGCCGTCGTCGGCCACCGTGACCGGGTAGGTGCGCACCGGGCGCTTGGCGGGCAGGCAGCTGGGTTCTCCGGTGCGCAGGTCGAAGGCCGACTCATGCAGCGGGCATTCGATGAAGCAGCCCTCCAGCCAGCCGTCGGAGAGCGATGCGTTCTGGTGGGTGCAGGTGTCGTCGACGGCGTAGATCTCGCCGTCGGCGTTGAACAGCGCGATGGGAACGTCGGCCATCACCCGCAGCGACTCCCCCTGGGGCAGGTCTTCCAGGTGGCAGGCATAGATCATGGCGAGCTCCTCCTCTCGGTGCGGACGAAGATGTGCTGTTCTGCTCTGCCGCGCCGGCGCGCGCAGGCCGAGGTGGCAAGCGATGGGATCCGCGGCGCAGGAACCCGCTGCAGACGACCCTGAAGATCAAATGTCCCCTAATGCGCAACGGAGCGCCTATCACGCAACAGTCTCGACCGCCCTCCCAGGCGCCGTCAAGGCCTCAGAAAATCCCTACTGATCAGCAACTTCCGCGAAATATTGATTAACGCTCGGGTGCTTGACGCGGGGGTCCCACCGGTTCCAGCCTGTTGAACATCACGCAGTTCGGTGCATGATGCGCAACCTGCTTTCGCCTGGTCGCCCGCCGCTAAGGGGAGCCCATGAGTACCGCCGCCGCTGCCGGACCACCGCCCCGCACCCGTTCCGCCCCGCACCCGCGCGTCGTCGTCATCGGCGCGGGAATCGTCGGCTGCGCCCTGGCCGACGAGCTCACCAGCCGGGGGTGGACCGATGTCACCGTCCTCGAACAGGGTCCGCTCTTCGCCACCGGCGGGTCCAGCTCGCACGCGCCGGGCCTGGTGTTCTCCACCAACCCGTCCAGGACCATGAGCGCCTTCGCCACCTACACCGTGGCCAAGTACTCGCGGCTGGAGCTGGACGGCCGGTGGTGCTTCCGCGCCGTGGGCGGGCTGGAGGTGGCCACCGCGCCCGAGCGCCTGCACGACCTCCGGCGCAAGCTGGGCCTGGCGCGCTCCTGGGGTATCCGCGCCGAGCTGGTGGGCCCCGAGGAGTGCGCGCGGATGTGGCCGATGCTGGACGCCGACCGGGTCCTGGGGGGTCTGCACACCCCCGACGACGGGCTGGCCAAGGCGGTGCGCGCAGGCGAGGCCCAGGCCCGCGCGGCCATGGCCCGCGGCGCGGTCTTCCTGGACCACCACACCGTCGTGGGCATCGACCGCGACGGCGGCCGCGTGCGGGGCGTGGTGACCGACCGCGGCACCTTCCCCGCCGACATCGCGGTCTCGGCCGCCGGGTTCTGGGGTCCGGCCATCGGGCGCATGGCCGGGGTCGAGGTCCCGCTGCTGCCGATGGCCCACCAGTACGCCTACACCGCTCCCGTCGAGGGCGTGGACAACCCGCCCGATCTGGAGGCCCGCCGCCCGCTACTGCGCCACCAGGACCGCGACCTCTACTTCCGCGAGCACGGCGACCGCATCGGGATCGGCTCCTACGCCCACCGCCCGATGCCGGTGCGCCTGGACGACATCGCCGAGCCGGGTGCCGAGGCGGCCGCACCGATGCCGTCGATGCTGGAGTTCACCGCCGCCGACTTCGAACCGAGCTGGCGCGACAGCGTCGAGCTGCTGCCGGAGCTGGCCGAGTCCAAGGTCGAGGAGGGCTTCAACGGCGTCTTCTCCTTCACGCCCGACGGCATGCCGCTGCTGGGCGAGTCGCGGCGGCTGCGCGGCTTCTGGCTGGCCGAGGCCGTCTGGGTCACCCACTCGGCGGGCGCGGCCAAGGCGGTGGCCGAGTGGATGACGCAGGGCCGCACCACCACCGACGTCCACGAGTGCGACGTGCACCGGTTCGAGGAGGCCCAGCTCTCGCCCGCCTACGTCGCCGACCGCGGCAGGCAGAGCTTCGTCGAGGTCTACGACGTCGTCCACCCGCAGCAGCCCATGGAGCACCCGCGCCCGCTGCGCACCGCCCCCTTCTACCAGCGCCAGCGCGAGCTGGAGGCGTTCTTCCTGGAGGGCGGCGGCTGGGAGCGGCCGCACTGGTACGGAGCCAACGCGCCCCTGGTGCGCCCCGAGGACGAGGCGGCGGTGGGCGACGCCTGGGCCGGCCGCTACCACTCGCCGATCGTCTGCGCCGAGGCCCGCGCCACCCGCGAGGGCGTCGCGCTGTACGACATGACGCCCCTGAAGCGCCTGGAGGTCAGCGGACCCGGCGCGCTGGAGTTCCTGCAGCGCATGACGACCAACCAGCTCGACCGCAAGCCCGGTTCGGTCGCCTACACGCTGCTGCTGGACCCCGGCGGCGGGGTGCGCAGCGACTTGACGGTGACCCGGCTGGACGAGGACTCCTTCCAGGTCGGGGTCAGCAGCAACCTGGACGTGGACTGGCTCACCGCCCACCTGCCCGGCGACGGCTCGGTCGTGCTGCGCGAGACGACACCGGGCACCTGCTGCATCGGCGTGTGGGGGCCGCTGGCCCGCGACCTGGTGCAACCGCTGAGCGGCGACGACCTCTCCCACGAGGGCTTCGGGTTCTTCAAGGCCCGGCGCGTCCACATCGGCCACGTGCCGGTGCTCGCGCTGCGGGTCTCCTACGTCGGCGAACTGGGCTGGGAGCTCTACACCGGTGCCGATCTGGGCCTGCGGCTGTGGGACACGCTGTGGGAGGCCGGCAGCGGCCTCGGCGCGGTCGCGGCCGGGCGCGGCGCCTTCAACAGCCTGCGGCTGGAGAAGGGCTACCGGCTGGCCGGCACCGACATGACCACCGAGCACGATCCCTACGAGGCCGGCCTGGGCTTCGCCGTGCGGCTGGACAAGGGCGACTTCGTCGGCCGGGACGCCGCCGCGGCCGCCGCCGAGCGCGAGCCGCGGCGCCGGCTGAGCTGCCTGACCCTGGACGATCCGGCCCACGCCGTCATGGGCCGCGAGCCCGTACTGGTCGGCGGGGTACCGGCCGGCTACGTCACCAGCGCCGCCTACAGCACCACGCTCGGCCGCACGATCGCCTACGCCTGGCTGCCCGCCGAGGCCGCCCGCCCCGGCACCGCGGTGCGGGTGGAGTACTTCGGCGAAGCGCTGGCCGCCACCGTGGCGACCGAGCCCCTGGTCGACCCCGAAATGGCCCGCATCCGCCGCTGAGGCCGTGTTCCGCCGCCCCGAGGAGGCACCGACCATGGACCGCTCCTACGACGCCGCCGTCATCGGACTCGGCGCGATGGGCAGCGCCGCCGCCTACCACCTGGCCGCGCGCGGGCAGCGCGTGCTCGGCCTGGAGCGCTTCGGCCCCGCCCACGACCGGGGATCCAGCCACGGCGGGTCCCGCATCATCCGCCAGGCCTACTTCGAGCACCCCGACTACGTCCCGCTGCTGCTGCGCGCCTACGAACTGTGGGAAGCGCTGGAGCACGACTCCGGCGCGGACCTGCTGACGTGCACCGGCGCACTGATGATCGGCCGGCCCGAGTCCCGCACCGTCGCCGGCAGCCGGGCCTCGGCCCGGCGGTGGGGGCTGCCGCACGAGATGCTGGACGCCGCGGAGATCCGCCGGCGCTACCCCACTCTGGCGCCGCGCCCCGACGAGGTCGCCCTGTACGAGGCGCGCGGCGGGTTCGTCCGGCCCGAGGCGGCGGTGGCCGCGCACATCGGCCTGGCCGAGCGCGCAGGGGCCGACCTGCGCTTCGGCGAACCCGCCGAGACCTGGACCGCGCTTCCCGGCGGCGACGGGGTGCGCATCACCACCGCCGACGGCGCCTACACCGCCGGCCGGCTGGTGGTGTGCCCGGGTGCCTGGGCTCCGCGGCTGCTGGCCGACCTGGGCGTGGCCTTCACCGTCGAGCGCCAGGTGCAGTACTGGTTCGCGCCGCGCGGCGGTACCGCGCCCTTCGCGCCCGAGCGCCACCCGGTCTATGTCTGGGAGGACCCGCCCGGCGTGCAGATCTACGGCTTCCCCGCCTACGAGGGGCCCGAGGGCGGGGTCAAGACCGCGTTCTTCCGGCGCGGCCGCCCCTGCACGCCCGAGACCCTGGACCGCGCGATCCACCCCGAGGAGATCGCGGCCATCACCGCCCACCTGGAGCAGCGCGTGCCCGATCTGCCCGGCCGGTTCCTGCGCGGCGCCGCCTGCATGTACACCACCACCGCCGACGAGCATTTCGTGGTCGCCGTCCACCCCGAGCACCCCCAGGTGACCGTGGCCTGCGGATTCTCCGGGCACGGCTTCAAGTTCACCCCGGTGATCGGGGAGATCGCCGCCGACCTGGCGATGACGGGGACGACCGCGCATCCCATCGGCCTGTTCGACCCGCGGCCGCGGCGGGCCGCGGCCGAGCGCCCCGCGGCCCGGCAGGAGGTGCCCCGATGACCGCGACCGATCCGAGCACCGCCGCTGCCGCGCCCGCCGAACTGCTGGCCACCCTGCCCGGCCGCTACTACACCGATCCCGCGGTGTTCGCCCGGGAGCAGGAGCGCATCTTCGAGGCCCGGTGGTTCTGCGCGGTGCGCAGCGCCGACCTGGCCCGGCCGGGCGCCTTCCGCACGGCCGCGGTGGGCAGGGAGAGCGTGCTCGTCTGCCGCAACCGCTCCGGCGAGGTGCGGGCGTTCCTCAACGTGTGCCGGCACCGCGGCGCGCGGCTGTGCACGGCCGAGTCCGGCGAGGTGCGGCGCTCGCTGCAGTGCCCCTACCACGCCTGGACCTACGACCTGGACGGGCGCCTGGCCGCCGCGCCCAACATGGCCGACATGCCCGGCGTCGACCGCCGGGAGCGCGGCCTGATCGGGGTGCACGTCGCCGAGTGGCTGGGCTATGTGTGGGTGTGCCTGGCCGACGATCCGCCGTCGTTCGAGGAGACGGTGCGGCAGGCGGTGGCGGCCCGCCTCGGCGACGAGCACGCCGTGGAGCGCTACGGCGTCGCAGAGCTGGCCCTGGGCAGGCGCGTCTCCTACGACGTGGCCGCCAACTGGAAGCTGGTCATCGAGAACTTCATGGAGTGCTACCACTGCGGCACCATCCACCCCGAGCTGACCGACGTGCTCCCGGAGTTCGCCGAGGGGTACGCGGCCCAGTACTACGTGGGCCACGGCGCGGAGTTCGGCGAAGGCGTCGCCGGGTTCACCGTCGACGGCGGCGCCGGGTTCGGCCGCCTCGACGGGCTCGCCGAGGAGCAGGACCGGCGCTACTACGCCGTCACGGTGCCGCCGCAGGTGTTCGTGAACCTGGTGCCCGACCACGTGATCGTGCACCGGATGTTCCCGCTGGCGCCCGACCGCACCCTGATCGAATGCGACTGGCTCTACAGCCCCGACGTGGTGTACTCGGGCGTCGACCTGTCGCGCTCGGTGGAGCTGTTCGACCGCGTCAACCGCCAGGACTTCGCCGCCTGCGAGCGCTGCCAGCCGGCGATGTCCTCGCGCGCCTACCGGGACGGGGGCGTACTGGTGCCCGTCGAGCACCACATCGCCGCGTTCCACACCTGGGTCGGCGAGCTGCTGGGCGAGGCGGTGCCCTGAGCGGCGGAAGCGGGGGCGGGGCGGCGGCCCGGCAGAAGACCGCCGCCCCTTACTCCGGCGCCGGAACGCCGGGGTGGCGCAGGGCCGGGCGGGTGCGGGAGTCGACCAGCCAGTCCAGGGCGCGCTGTCCGCGCACCACCGTGTTGCGCAGGGCGCCGACGCCGGTGATCGCGATGTCCACGACGTCGCCCTCCTGCAGCGTGAAGTCCATCCCGGGCACGATCCCGGTCCCGGTGGCCAGCACGGCGCCGTCGGGGAAGGGGTAGCAGTCGAACAGCCAGGACACCAGTTCCTCGGGCTTGCGCCGCAGAGCGGCCAGGGCGACTTCGCCCGAGAACGCCTCGTCGCCGCCGCGCAGCACGCTCATCCGCACGTGGCCGGCGCTCAGGTCGCCCGCCTCCCAGGCGGGGACGATGAAGGCGCTCAGCGCGCAGCCGCCCGCGTAGATCTTGGCCTGGGGGAGGTAGAGGGCGTTCTCGCCCTCGATGGAGCGGGAGCTGACGTCGTCGCAGATCCCGTATCCCACGATTTCGCCGTGGGCGTTGGCGTAGAGGGCGAGCTCGGGTTCGGGCACGTCCAGGCTGGAGTCGGCGCGGATGCCGATCGGCTCGCCGTCGGTGACCACCCGCCAGGCCACCGACTTGAAGAACAGCTCGGGGCGGACGGCGCCGTAGACGCGGTCGTAGAGGTCGGCGCTGTCGCTCTCCTCGCCGCGGGCCTGGCGGGAGCGCTCGTAGGTCACGCCGCCGGCCCACACCTCCGTGCCGCCGTCGATCGGGGGCAGCGGGGTCGTCTCGTCCAGCCGTGCGGCGGGCCGCTGCTCCGCGGCGGCCGCGGCCAGCTCCCGGATCTCGCTCAGCGGCCGGCGCAGCAGGTCGGCCATGTCGCGCACCCCCGGGAGCGGACGCACCGCGCCCTCCTCTTCGTCGCCGAGCCCCACGCGCACGCGTCCCTCGGCGTCGGCGAAACGGAGAATCCCGCCCACTGTTCGCATCCTTCCCTCGCGCTTCGTTCAACATGTAGAACGACGAACTCTATGTTGAACGTAGCATCGAACAGGCCCCCGCGTACATCGCCGCGGGGCAGGGATTTGACCTGCGCCACAGTCGCGGCTTAACGTCCCTTTCATCATGCTGACTATCGTTCCACGGACTGAACGCAGGAGGCCGGGGCGCTGCCGGGCCCGGTCCCGGCGCGGACCGCGCCGGTGACGGAGCCCGTCGCGCGCAGCAGGCGGCGGACCGGTGCCGCGCTAGCGGATCTCGGGCGCACCCAGCCGGGCGCCGAGGTCGCGGGCGAGGTCGCGCAGCCGCTGCGCGCGCTCTCGGCGCCGGTCGGCCGCGGCGCCGGTGGCCGGCCCGGTGAAGCTGACGGCCGCCGCCTGCCCGCGGGCGGCGGTGCCGGGGACCGTCGCCGCCAGGCACAGCAGGCCCTCCAGCGTCTCCTCCGCGTCCAGGGCGTAGCCGCGCTCGCGGACGGCGGCGAGGTCCCGCCGCAGTTCCGCGGGCTCGGTGATGGAGTTGGCGGTCAGGCGGGGCAGCGGACCCGACGCCTCCAGTCGCAGGGCCAGCTCCTGCGGCGGCAGCTCGGCCAGCATGGCCTTGCCCGTGGCGGTGGTCGTGGCGGGCAGCGGGCGGCCGATCTGCGAGGCCAGCACCACCGGGTGCCGGCCGTCGCGCCGGGCGAGGTAGACGACCTCCAGGCCGCTCTCGCCCAGGACCGCCAACTGCACCGTCTCCTCCCGGGAGCCGCCGTGCTCGCGGCAGACGTCGTGGAACTCGCGGACGATGTCGACGCCGGCCAGATAGGCCTCGGCGTAGCCGACGAGGCGGCGGCCCAGCCCGAACCCCTCGGGCGTGCGGCGCAGCATCCCCGCCTCCACCAGCGCGTTGCAGATGTTGGAGACCGAGGACTTGGCCAGACCCAGGTCGCGGGCCAGCTCCGCCAGCGAGGCCGCCTGGCCGCGCCGCTCGGCGAGCAGGTCGAGGATGGCCGCCGCCCGCGTCACCGCCGGCGCCAGCGAGCGGTCGCGCCGCTCCGCCGTCCCGTTCTCCACCCGCACACCGGCCTCCCGGATCCGTCCGCTCGCCGGGGCGGCACCCGCCGTTCCACCACCCCGCTCCGGATTCAACATACTGAACGGCACGCCCGGGCGCACACCGCGCCGCCGCACAGCGCGCCCCGCTGCGCGCTCCCCCGCCAGGCGGCCGCGCCCGGCCGCGGGCGCCCCCGTCCACCGGTCCCCCCGCCGGTCTCCCCCGTCCGCCACGACACCGCAGAGGAGTGCCAGCAATGACCAGCACCGAGGAGAACGGATCGGCCCGACGCAGCACGCACTGGTTCGGTGCGCGCGGCCGGTCGGGGATGCTCTACCGGTCCTGGATGCGCAACCAGGGATTCAGCGACGAGGTCTTCGACGGCCGCCCGGTCATCGGGATCGCCGTCTCCGGATCGGAGCTGGCGCCCTGCAACGCCCACCTGACCCGCATCGCCGAGTCGGTCAAACGCGGCGTGTGGCAGGCCGGCGGCTTCCCGCTGGAGTTCCCCGTCATGGCCCTCGGCGAGACCGTGCTGCGGCCCACCGCCATGCTCTACCGCAACCTGCTGGCCATGGAGGCCGAGGAGCTGATGCGCGCCAACCCCCTGGACGGGGTCGTGCTGCTCTCCGGCTGCGACAAGACCACCCCCGGCCTGCTGATGGCCGCGGCCAGCACCGACCTGCCCGCGCTGATGATCACCGGCGGGCCGATGCTCAACGGCAAGTTCCGCGGCGAGGACATCGGCTCGGGCACCCACGTGTGGAAGTTCGAGGAGGAGGTGCGGGCCGGGCGCATGACCGAGGCGGACTGCGCCTTCGCCGAGTCGTGCATGTCGCGCTCCAACGGCCACTGCATGACGATGGGCACCGCCTCCACCATGGCCTGCATGGCCGAAGCGCTGGGCATGCAGCCGCCCTACGCCGCCACCTGGCCGGCGGTGGACGCCCGCCGCTACGCGGCCGCCCAGCGCTCGGGGCGGCGCATCGTGGAGATGGTCGAGCAGGACGTGCGGCCCTCCTCGATCATGACCCGCGAGGCGTTCGAGAACGCGATCCGCGTCAACGCCGCCATCGGCGGGTCCACCAACGCCGTGATCCACCTGCTGGCGATCGCCGGGCGGCTGGGCGTGGAGCTGAGCCTGGACGACTTCGACACGCTTGCGCGGGATGTGCCCACGCTGCTGGACCTGATGCCCAGCGGCCGGTTCCTGATGGAGGACTTCTGCTATGCGGGCGGCCTGCCCGCCGTGGTCGCCGAGCTGGGCGACCTGCTGCACACCGACGCGCCCACGGTCACCGGCGAGCCCATCGGCGCGGCCGCGCGCACGGCCGAGTGCCACGACCGCGAGGTCATCCGCTCCATCGACGACCCCTTCCAGCCGGCGGGGACCGGCACCGCGGTGCTGCGCGGCAACCTCGCCCCCTCCGGCGCGGTGGTCAAGCAGTCGGCGGCCAGCCCGCACCTGCTCGTACACCGCGGGCGGGCGCGGGTCTTCGAGTCGCCCGAGGAGTACTACGCGGTGGCCGAGGACCCCGACCTCGACGTCGACGCCGACACCGTGCTGGTGCTGCGCAACTGCGGCCCGGCCGGCTACCCGGGCATGCCCGAGGTCAGCAACGTCGCCCTGCCGTCCAAGCTGCTGGCCCAGGGGGTGAGCGACATGGTGCGCATCTGCGACGGGCGCATGTCGGGCACCGCCTACGGCACCGTGGTGCTGCACACCGCGCCCGAGGCCGCCGTCGGCGGGCCGCTGGCGCTGGTGCGCGACGGCGACGAGATCAGCCTCGACGTCCCGGCGCGCTCGCTGACGCTGCACGTCGACGACGCCGAACTGGAGCGCCGACGCGCGGAGTGGACACCGCCGCGGCCGCACTCCGACCGCGGGTGGGTCCGGCTCTACTGCGAGCGCGTGCTGCAGGCAGACCGCGGCGCCGACCTGGACTTCCTCGTCGGATCCAGCGGCCACGAGGTCCCGCGCGAGTCGCACTAGGTCGTGTTCGAAAGGCGGGGGGTCGCCCGCTTTCCAGGAACCCACCGAGTACCACCTGGGGCGGCCACCCACGGGGTTGCGGCAATGGGCGCGGACCGCGTAGCGCGCTCGCAGCTTGCCGCCGAGCGCACGCTGAACGTGTCAGGTGGAGCCGCCACCGGTGGCGGGCCTCCGAAACAAAGGTGCACCGCCGCTCGGCGGCAAGCCGGCTCTGAATGAGTACGTGGCGCGAAGCGCCTCCGTTGGGGCGGTGGCGGGTGACGGGCGGGATTCGCGCATCACAGCCCCATTGCCGCAACCGCTGTGGTGACCGGCTTTTTGAACACGACGTAGCCCCGGGCGGGTCGCCGGCGGAGCCGCGGGCTCCCGGGCCTTCCCGGTCGGCGTGTGCGCGGTGGCTGACGACGCCGCGTACCCCCGGCGTGCGGGACCGCGCTCGCGCCCGCGCGGCCACCGGCCGGTAGCCTTGGGCACGTTCCGAGTGCTCAGGGAGGACCCCACGCCCATGGCCCGCCGCACACCCGCCCTCCTGCGCGCCCTGGACATCCTGGAACTGTTCACCGACGGGCGGGAATCGGTCAGCGCGCCGGAGGTCGTCGAGGAGCTGGACCTGCCCCGCACCACGGTGCACGAGCTCCTGCACACCCTCGTCGACCGGCAGTACCTCAGCGCCCACCCCGAGATCCCCGGCCGCTACCGGCTCGGACTGCAGTTGTTCCGGCTGGGCAGCGCCTACGCCGAGGGCCTGGACACCGCGCGCACCGGCCAGCAGATCGCCCGCGAGCTGGTGGCGGCCTGCAACGAGACCTCGCATGTGGCGGTCCTCGACGACGTCTCCATCGTCTACATCGCCAAGGTCGACAGCTCGCATGCGGTGCGCATGGTCTCCACGCTGGGCGGGCGCATCCCGGCCCACTGCACCGCGCTGGGCAAGGTGCTGCTTTCGGCGCTGCCCGAGCACGAGCTGCGCGCGCGGTTCGCGCGGACGCCGCCCGAGCCGATGACGCCGCGCAGCATCACCGACCTGCCCGCGCTGCTGGAGGAGCTGGCGCGGGTGCGGGAGGCGGGCACGGCGGTGGAGATCTGCGAGTCCAACCCCGACGTGTGCTGCGTGGCGGCGCCCGTACGCGACCGCACCGATCAGGTGGTGGCGGCGGTGAGCGTCTCGGTGCCGCTGCACCGCTGGTCCGACGAGCGCCGCACGGAGCTGGAGGAGCTGGTGGCCGAAGGCGCGCGCCGCTTCTCGGCGGCCCTGGGCGGACGCGCCCGCACCTGAGCCCCGACACGCCGCGGGGCTCCCGCGCGCCCCTGTGCGCGAGAGCCCCGGTCGGCGCCGGTGAGCGGACCGGCGGGCGTCCCCGGCGTCAGAACACCAGTGCCGACCCGGCGTAGAGCAGGCACACCAGCGCGAAGGCCATCACGCCCACGGCGGTGGCCTGGACCGTCCAGGTGCGCAGGGTGGTCTTGGTGTCCATCTCCAAAAAGCCGCGCACCAGCCAGAAGCCGGAGTCGTTGACGTGGGAGAGCACGATCCCGCCGGCGCACATGGCCAGCACGATCAGCGCCAGCTCGAACTGGTTGTGCCCTCCGGCCGCCTCCACGGCCGGGGCCAGCAGGCCGGCCGCGGTCGTCGTCGCCACCGTGGCCGACCCCTGGGCGACACGCATCACCACGGCGATCAGGAACGCGGCGACGAGCAGCGGCAGCCCCATCGCGTCCAGCCCGTCGGCCAGCGCGTCGCCGATCTTGCTCTCGGCCATGACGGTGCCGAACATGCCGCCGGCGCCGGTGAGCAGGATGATCGTGCAGACGGGCGCCAGCGCCCGGTCGATGAGGCGCTCCAGCGACGCCCCGTCGTTGCGGCGCCGCCAGCCCAGCAGGTACAGCGCGGCCAGGACGGTGATCAGCAGCGCCGCCGGGGTCTCGCCGAGGGCCTGCAGCGACTGAACCCACAGCGCCTTCTTTGCGACGGCTCCCGCCGCGGCGAGGGTCTCCAGTCCGGTGTTGACGAAGATCAGCACGACCGGGAGCAGCAGCAGGAACAGCAGCACCGGCATGCGGGGCGGCGCGGGGCGGTCCTCGGCGGCGTCCTCGTCGGCGCCGGGAGCACCCAGCAGCGCGGGGACGGGCACGAAGTGGCGGGCGCCCAGCCATCGGCCGAGCAGGTAGCCGCTGACATACCAGGACGGCAGCGCCACCAGCAGGCCGGTGAGCACCACGACGCCCATGTCCGCGCCGACCAGTTGGGTGGCGGCCACGGGGCCTGGGTGCGGCGGCAGCAGCGCGTGCATGGCCAGGAACGCGCCGGTGGCGGGCAGGGCCGCCAGCAGGACCGAACCGCCCATGCGCCGGGCGACCGAGAAGATGATCGGCAGCATCACCACGAAGGCGGCGTCCAGGAAGATCGGGAAGCCGAAGAGCAGCGACGCGACGCTCAGCGCCAGCGGCGCCCGCCGCTCGCCGAAGAGGCGGGTGAGGCCGTCGCAGAGCACCTGCGCGCCGCCGGAGACCTCGATGAGCCGGCCGAGGATCGCGCCGAATCCGATCAGCAGCACGACTTCGCCGAGTGTGGAGCCCAGGCCGCCGATGAGCAGCGGTACGAGTTCGCCGGGAGGGGTTCCGGTGGCCAGCGCGGTCGCGGCGCTGACGAGGATCAGCGCGAGGACGGCGTGCAGGCGCACCCTGATGATCAAAAAGAGCAGGGTGGCGATGGAGAGCACGGCGATGGCCAGCAGCCACGCCATGGGGAGGTTCGCAGTGTCTGCCATGGATGGGGACCTGTTCGAGGGCTGGTGACAGGGAGGCGGCGCGCCGCGGGGCCGGGGCGGCCGCGGGGGTCCGGGGGCACGGGGGCACCGCCGGTCGCGGGAGGCGTCTCCAGGACGCCCCGTTCGATATTTCGTACGATGTCTGTTATTTCGTCACCTTAGAGTCGGCGTGTGCACCAGGTCAACCCGGGGGGTGGCGTGGCTCACGGCATGCCCCCTCCCGGCGGCCGCCGTTGACCGGCTCGGACCGGGCTCGTAGAGTTCGCGAGACGAAATAGAGAACGACGTTCGAAATACAGAACACGACTCCGCAGCACGGGCCGCGCACCGTAGCCGCGGACCCCGAACCCGTGAGGACCCCCATGACCGATTCCGCGCCGCCTGCGGCAGACGGCCGCCGGGCGCTCGACGCCCTGGGCCTGCCCGGGATCGACGCCGAACCGCCCGCCTCCCCGCTGGCCTTCCCCGACGGGGGCGCCTGGCGCCTGGAGATCCCCAGCGTCGAAGGACCCCGCGTGCTGAACGCGGTGCTGAACGCCGCCGACGAGTGGGACGTGCCCGTCCACCGCGTCTCCCAGGGGTCGGGCGTGGGCATGCTGACCGACGGCGAGATCACCGAGATGGTCCAGGCGTGCGCACAGGCCGGCATCGAGCTGTGCCTGTTCGCCCGCCCCGGCGCGAACTGGGACATCGGCGCGGCCCGCGACAGCGCGGCCGGGTCGGTCTCCTCCCGCAGCCGGGGCACCGCCCAGCTCGCGGCGGGGGTGGCCGAGGCCGAGCGCGCCGCGGCGCTGGGCGTCCGCAGCCTGCTCGTGGCCGACGAGGGCCTGCTGTGGGTGCTGCACAGCATGCGTTCCCGCGGCGATCTGCCCGCCGACCTCCAGCTCAAGGTCTCGGTGATGGCCGGACCGGTCAACCCGGCGGCCCTGGCGGTCCAGGAGCACCTGGGCGCCGACACGGTCAACGTGCCCTCCGATCTGACTCTTCACCAGCTGGCGGAGCTGCGCGCGGCCAGCCCGGTGACCCTGGACTTCTATGTCGAGGCGCCGGACAACGTCGGCGGGTTCGTCCGCCATCACGAGATCGCCGGGATCGTCCGCGCGGCGGCGCCGGTCTACGTCAAGTTCGGGCTGCGCAACGCACCCGACGTCTACCCGTCGGGCGAGCAGCTCGGCGCGGTGGCGGCGGCCTCGGCCCGCGAGCGCGTCCGGCGCGCGCGCCTGGGTCTGGACGTGCTCGCGCGCACGCCGGAGGCGCCGCCGATGTCTCCCCTGGGCCGGCGCGAACAGCCGCAGGCCGCGCGCTTCACCCCGCCCGGCTTCTCCGGGGGGCGCGGTGCCTCCGCCTGAGGCGGCCGCGGCCGAATGGGGGCGGCATGGTGGGGAAGGGGATGCGCGTGTCCGCTCGGCGGTCCGCGCCCGCACGTCGCGAGCGGCCCGGCCGGCCCGGTGCCGGCAGGTCGCCCACGTGGTAGGACAAGAGCGGAAAGCGCTTACTGACCGCACGCCAACGCGAGGAAGCAGACGATGACCCAGACCGGTATTCGCGACACCACCGAGGCGGAGCTGGACCGCGTCCTGGAGTCGGCGGCGCAGGCCGCCGAGTCCTTCGGTGCGCTGCCGCCGAGCAGGCGCGCCGCCATGCTGCGCGCCGTCGGCGACGCCGTCGACGCCGCGGCCGCGGAACTCGTCCCCGTCGCCCAGCGCGAGAGCCGCCTGCCCGAGGCCCGGCTCAAGGGGGAGCTGGCCCGCACCACCTTCCAGCTGCGGCTGTTCGCCGATGTGCTGGAGGACGGCGGCTACCTGGAGGCCACCATCGACCACCCCGACCCCGACTGGCCGGTGGGCCCCCGCCCCGACCTGCGCCGCATCCTGGAGCCGCTGGGCCCGGTGGTGGTCTTCGGCGCCAGCAACTTCCCCTTCGCCTTCAGCGTCATCGGCGGCGACAGCGCCTCCGCCCTGGCCGGGGGCAACCCCGTCGTCGTCAAGGCCCACCCCGGCCACCCGGAGCTTTCGGTGCGCACCGGGGAGATCGTCGCCGCCGCGCTGCGGCAGGCGGGTGCGCCCGAGGGCGTCTTCGCCGTCGTGCTGGGCCAGGAGACCGGGCGCCGCGCGGTGCTGCACCCGCTGACCCGCGCGGTCGGGTTCACCGGCTCGATCCCGGGCGGGCGGGCGCTGCACGACCTGGCCGCCGGCCGGCCCGACCCCATCCCCTTCTACGGGGAGCTGGGCAGTCTCAACCCCGTCTTCGTGACCCGCGAGGCCGCGGGCGCGCGCCGCGACGAGATCCTCGGCGGCTACGTCGACTCCTTCACCTTGGGCACCGGACAGTTCTGCACCAAGCCGGGCGTGCTGCTGCTGCCGGAGGACACCGCGATCGACTCCCTGGTCGAGGCCGTGCGGGGACGGGCGGGGGCGCCGATGCTCAACGAGCGGATCGAGAGCGGGTTCGCCGACGGCTACCGAGCGCTGGCCGACCACGACGCCGTCGAGGTGCTCGTGGAGGGCGGCCCGCAGGAGGCCGACGGCCGGACGGTGTGGACTCCGTCGCTCGTGCGCACCACGGCCAAGCGGTTCCTGGAGCACTCCGCGGAGCTGCTGGAGGAGCGATTCGGCCCGGTGTCGCTGGTGGTCTCCTACTCCGACCCGGACGAGGCGCTCAACGTCGCCGACGTCCTGCCGGGCCAGCTCACCGCCACGGTCCACGGCGAGGAGGCCGACGAGCAGGCGGGCCCGCTGCTGGACCGCCTGCGCCGCCGCGCGGGCCGCGTACTGTGGAACGGCTGGCCCACCGGGGTTTCGGTCACCCACGCCATGCACCACGGCGGTCCGTACCCCGCCACGACGTCGGTCCTGCACACCTCGGTCGGCAGCACCGCCATCCGCCGCTTCCTGCGCCCGGTCTGCTACCAGCAGGTCCCCCAGCACCACCTGCCCGAGGCCCTGCGCGACGGCAACCCGCTCGGCATCCCCCGCCGAGTCGACGGAGAGCTCCGGCTGCCCTGACGATCCCCCGAAGGGCAGGCGCGGCCGCACCCGGAACTCCCCGGGCGCGGCCGCGGCCCTTCCCCGCGCCCGCCTCGGCCGCGGCCTTCCAGCAGCGCGGCTGCCCCGGCCCCGCCTCCCCCGTCAACGCGGTTGCGGGCGCCGGAGCGTCCGCGCGATGCTGCGCGCATGCACGACGCCAGGCGGGTCGACTGGGACGGGTTCCACAACGCGCGGGACCTCGGAGGGCTGCCCACGCTCTGCGGCGGCACCACGCGGTTCGGCTCCCTCTTCCGGGCGGCGGCCCCGGGCTTCGCCACCGCCGAGGGCTGGCGGCAGGCCCGCGAGGCCGGGATCCGCACCGTCGTGGACCTGCGCCGCCCCGACGAGATCCGGCAGCTCGCCGCCGCTCCCCCACCCGGCGTGGACCGCGTGGAGGTGGACCTCGACGACGCCGCCGACACCGCGTTCTGGGACCGGGTCCGCGCCGCCGGGGCGGCTCCGTCCAATCCCCTCTACTACCGGCTCTTCCTGGAGCACAAGGCCGAGCGCTGCGCCGCCGCGGCCACCGCGCTCGCCCGTGCCGCGCCCGGCGGCGTGCTGTTCCACTGCGCGGCCGGGCGCGACCGCACCGGGCTGGTCGCCATTCTGCTGCTGGCGCTGGCCGGGGTCGGATCCGAGGCGATCGCCGACGACTACGAGCAGTCGACTGCGGGGCTGCGTCCGCTGCACGCCGCGCTGGGGCGCGCGGACGACGCGCCCGCGATCGCGGCGGCGCTCGCCGAGCGCGGCACCACACCGCGCGAGACCGTCCTGGACGTCCGCTCCGGGATCGACGCCCCGAGCTGTCTGCGCGGCGGCGGGATGGCCGAGGCCGACATCGCGGCGCTGCGGTCCCGGCTGTCGGCCGGATGACGGGCCGAGCACGGGCGATACGGGGGCGCGGAGCCCACGATGACCGCGGGCGGGAGGTCGGCGCGGAGCACGGCCTCAGCCTCTGCCGCTCCACCCCAGTTCCTCGCTGATCGCGGCGGCGGTCTGCAGCAGGCCGGGGACGAGGTCGAGCAGCTGCGCGCGGTCGAGGACCAGGTTGGGGGCCGAGACCGAGACCGCCGCGGTGGCCGTGCCGGAGGCGTCGCGGACCGGGGCGGCGATGCAGTGGATGAACTCCTCGTGCTCGAAGTCGTCGAGCGCCCATCCCCGCTCGGCGACCTCGGCGAGGTCGGCGGCCAGCTCCTCGCGGGTCGTGCGGGTGCTGGGGGTGCAGCGGTCGTAGGGGGGCTCACCCAGCAGCACGTCCCGCTCCTCCTGGGGCATCCCGGCCAGCACCGCCTTGCCCACGCCCGTGGCGTGCAGCGGGGCCGGGGCGCCGATCCGGGAGTACATGCGCACCGCGTGCCGCGACTCCACCTTGTCCAGATAGACCATGGCGCGGCCTTCGCGCGCCGCCAGGTGGACGGTGTGCCCGCAGGCCGCGCCGAGGTCGCGGATGTGGCCGGCGGCGGCGGCGCGGATGTCGAGCCCTTCGAGCGCGACCTGCGCGAGGCTGGTCATGCGCGGCCCGATCCGGTAGCGGCCGTCGTCCATGCGCCGTACGAAGTGCTCCTCCTCCAGCGTGCGCAGCAGGCGCAGCGACGTGGTGCGGTGCACGTCCAGCCGCCGCCCCAGTTCGCTGATTGTGGCCGGCCCGGAGGCCAGCTCGACCAGGATCTGCAGGGCGCGCTCCACACTGCTGGACACCGTGGCCGCCTCCTTACTCGTCGGCTCGCGCTTGCGCCGCCCGCGCGGCGCCGGCCCGCCCGCCGGGCCGCCGGGACCGCGCTCCGCCGCCCCGGGAGGACCCGTCGGCGGTGTCCGTGCGCGGCGGGATGTCGGCGGGCACCCGCAGCGCCGCCCCCGCCAGCCGAGCGCCTTCGGCCAGGCACTCCGGCACCTGTGCGCCGGTCAGCAGCCCATGCAGCACGCCCGCCGCGAACGCGTCGCCCGCGCCGGTGGGCTCGACGACGGCGACCTCGGGCGCGGGCTGGAACCAGCTTTCGCTCCCGCGGAAGGCCGTGGCGCCGCGGGCCCCCTGTTTGACGACCACCAGGTCGGGGCCGTCGGCCAGGATTCCGCGGACGTCACCGGGGTCGGCGGCGCCCCACAGCGCAGCCGCCTCGTCCAGTCCGCAGAAGACGATATCGGCGCGCCGGGCCGCCTGCAGCACCAGCTCCGCCTCAGCGGGCCCGTGCAGGGCGGGCCGGTAGTTGACGTCGAAGCTGCGCAGGGTGCCGGGTACCGCGCCGTCGAGCAGGCCGTCCACCAGGTCGCGGCAGTCCGCCGAGAGCACGGCGGTGATCCCGGTGGTGTGCACCAGCCGGGGCTTCTCGGCGCGGACCCGCGCGGCGTCGGTGCCGCACAGGGCCGAGGCGGCCGAGCCGGTGCGGTAGTAGCGCACGCGTGTGCCTCCGGCGCCGTCGGACTCCTTGACGTAGAGGCCGGTGGGGCGGGCCGGATCGGTGCGCGCCTCGCAGCGCACCCCTTCGGCCGAGAGCCGCGCCAGCACGTGGCGGCCGAACGCGTCGTCGCCCACCGCGCTGTGCCAGGCCACCCGGTGCCCGGCCCGCGCCAGGTAGACGGCGACGTTGGACTCGGCGCCCCCGATCTCCAGCCGGAAGGCGGGCGCGGCGCCCCGGGCATCGACACTGCCGGGCTCGGGCGCAGCCGGATCGGGCACCAGCAGCGCCATGGTCTCGCCGACGCACACCACCTCGGCCCCGCCGCCGGGGGCGGCCTCCGCACCCGGCCCGTCCTCACTGCTCACGCGGGACCTCCCCGTCCGCTCCGACTCGGCGGCGTATTGACCGTTGTCTCGCCGGAATGCTAAGCACTTGCTGACACATACGCAACAGTGCTGCACACAGTGCAGCACGATACGTCTCGGAGGCCCGGAATGTGGGACCTGCTGGTGCGCGGGGGCCGCGTCGTCGACCCCGCCTCCGGGCTGGACGCGGTCGCCGACGTCGCCGTGCGCGACGGGCGCATCGCCGAGGTGCGGCCGCACGAGCGCGGTGCGGGCCTTGCGGCCGAGGATGCCGCCGAGGTCGCCGACGCCGCCGGCCGCCTGGTCACCCCCGGCCTGGTCGACCTGCACACCCACGTCTGGCACGGGGCCACCTACTGGGGCCTCGACCCCGATCCGATCGCCTGGCGGACCGGGGTCACCACCTGGGTCGACGCCGGATCCGCCGGCGCCTACAGCATGGACGGCCTGCGGCGCTTCGCGGCCGAGCTCGCACGGGTGCGCGTGCACGCGCTGATCAACGTGTCGGCGCTGGGGCTGGTGGCCGAGACCGGCGAGCACCACAACCTGGACAACCTGGACGTCGACACCGCGGTCGCCGTCGCCGCGCGCCACGGCGGGTTCGTCCGCGGAGTCAAGGCCCGCATCGACGCCCGCACGGTCGGCCGGCACGGCCTGGAGCCGCTGCGCCGCGCCGCCGCGCTCGCCCGCCGCCTGGATCGCCCCCTGATGGTGCACGTGGGCTACGGCCCGCCGACGATCGCCGACATCGCACCGCTGCTGGCCGAGGGCGACATCCTCACCCACTGCGCCTCGGGCTGCCCCACCGACCTGGTCGCCGACGGGCGCCTCACCGCCCCGGCGCGCCGAGCCCTCGACGCCGGCGCCGTCTTCGACCTCGGCCACGGCTCGGGGGCGCTGGCCTTCGACGTGCTGGAGGCGGAACTGGCCGAGGGGGTGCGCCCGGTCGCCTCCTCCGACCTGCACGCGCGCTCGGTGCACGGGCCGGCCTTCGACCTGCCGACCGTGATGGCCAAGCTCGTGGCCGCGGGCGCCGGCCTGCCCGAGGCGATCGCGGCCGCCACCGTGCGCCCCGCCCGCGCCCTCGGCCTCGACGCGGGCACGCTGGCGCCCGGAGCGGCCGCCGACATCGCCGTCTTCGATGCCGAAGAGGGCCGCTTCCCGGTCGTCGACGTGCACGGCAGCGTGCGCGAGTCGCCCGTGCGCCTGACCAACACGGCCACCTACGTGGACGGCCGCCTGCTCCCACCGTGCGCCGCCGAGCCCCCGCCGCCGTGGATCCCGCTCAGCGGCTCCCAGCGCCGCGCCGAGGAGGACCGCGTCGGCGCCACCCGCTCCGCGGTCCGCCGCCTGGAGTCCCCCGAGGACTTCGACGAGCCGTTCCCCCGGGCGGGCTCATGAGGGCCGCGACCCGGCTGCGGCCGTGCGCGAACCCGCGGAGGCGGCCCCGCCCTCCGGCAGGGCGGCGAGCCGCCCGCCGGGCGGCGCGGGGGAGCCGCCGCCCACCGGAGACCCCGCGCGCCGCAAGCCCGCTTCGGCACCGCCGGGCGCACGGCGCACCGCCGCACCGGGCCCGTCCACCGGGCACCCGCCCCTCGCCCGCCCCCGGCATCCGCCGCGCGATCGGCTCGCCGATTCCGCGGGCACACCCACGCACGCCCGATCACCTCGCCGCGAAGGGAGGGAGCGGCCGCCGTCCCCGCACCGCCGGACCGGCCGGCGCGCCGCGCACCCGATGACCGACCCCGCATCCGCTTCCGCGCCGCCGAGCGGTCCGGCCTCGGCCCTGGCCGGCTCCGGACTGCCCGCCGAGGCGCTGGCCGCGCTCGACGCCGAACCGGTCGAGGCCCGCTCCCTGCCCGAGAGCCCGACCAGCGCGGCCCGCGTCCGCGCCGCCGGGCTGCACCGCGCCGACCTGTGGCTGCCCGCGGTGGTGCTGCACGAAGACGCGCTGCGCCACAACCTGGACCGCTTCGCCCGCTGGTGCGCCGAGCACGGCGCCGACCTGGCCCCGCACGGCAAGACGACGATGTCCCCGCACCTGTGGTCGGCGCAGCTGGACCGCGGCGCCTGGGGACTGACCGCCGCCACCGCGGCCCAGGCCCGCGTCATGCGCCGGTTCGGGGCGGACCGGGTCGTGATCGCCAACGAGGTGGTCGAGCCGGGCCAGCTCGCCTGGCTCGCCGACGCACTGGCCGACCCCGGTTTCACCCCCGTGTGCCTGGTCGACTCCGTGGCAGGCGTGGAGGCGATGGAGGCCGCGCTGTCGGCGGCGCCGCGCCCGCTGCCGGTGCTGCTGGAGCTGGGGGTGGCCGGACGCCGCACCGGGGTCCGCGACCCAAAGGACGCGCTCGCCCTCGCCCGCCGGGTGGCCGGCAGCACACGCCTGCGACTCGCGGGGGTCGAGGGCTTCGAGGGCGTGTTCCCCCAGCGCCGCGACGGCGACGCGCCCGAGCGCGCCCGCGCGTGGCTGGCGGCCCTCGCCGCGTTCGCGGCCCGCGCCGACCGCGAAGGGCTGTTCGCCGACGCCGATGAGGTGATCGTCACCGCGGGCGGCAGCTCCTACCCGGACCTGGCGGCCGAGGCGCTGGCGTCGCTGCCCGAGCTGTCCCGCCCGCTGCGGCCGGTAGTCCGCTCGGGCTGCTACCTCACCCACGACGACCTGTTCATGGAGCGCGCCTCCCCGCTGCGCAGCGGCGCCGACCCCGATCCGCTGCGGCCGGCGCTGACCTGCTACGCCCGCGTGCTGTCGTGCCCGGAGCCGGGCCGGGCGCTGGTGGGCGCCGGAAAGCGCGACGCCTCCTTCGACATCGACCTGCCCCGCGTCCGCGCGGTGCTGCGCGAGGGCGAGCGCATGCCGGTGGAGGGCGGGGTGCGCGTGGTCGAACTCAACGACCACCACGCCTTCCTGGACGTGGACGCGACCGCGGGCCGGGCGGCGCCGCGAGTCGGCGACGTGGTGGAGCTGGGCCTGTCCCACCCCTGCACCGTCTTCGACAAGTGGCCGCTGATCCCGGTGCTCGACGCCCACGACCGGGTCGTCGACGCCGTCCGCACCCTGTTCTGACCCGCGCGTGCCGGTCGCGGGCACCGCCCGGCGGCCGGTCCGCGCCGCCCGCATCCCGACGAGAGAAAGGTCCATCAGCCATGGCCAAGCGAGTGATCCACGCACCCGAGGCCGCCCCTCCCGGCGGCCCCTACTCCCACGCCGTCGTCGCCGGCGACTTCGTCTTCCTTGCCGGGGCGACCCCGCACCGCCGGGACCGCTCCGTGGTCGAGGGGCCCTTCGCCGAGCAGGCCCGCGCCACCTTCGACAACCTCGCCGCGGTCGCCGCGGCGTCGGGGGCGAGTCTGGCCGACGCGGTGCGGGTCGGCGTCTACCTGCGCGACCTGGGCGACTTCGCCGAGATGAACGAACTGTTCGCCGAGTACTTCGGCAGCGAGCCGCCGGCCCGCACCACGCTCCAGGCCGACCTGCCCGGTTTCGCCATCGAGGTCGACGCGGTGCTCTACCGGCCCGCCGAGTCGTCCTAGCCGCCTCGTGCCGAGCGCTCGGCCGCCCCGCCCCGCCTTTGCAGCCCGCGGGGCGGCGGCGGGGCGGACGGGGGCCTCGGCGCGCTAGCTCCAGGTGTCGGGGTGGAACAGTGCGGCGGCGACCAGCAGAAGCAGGCACACGGCCGTGAAGCGGGTGCTGCCGTGCACGAACGCCCGCGTTCGGGGGTTCCCGCGCAGGCTCGTCCGTCTCGGCACGATCCCGGGCTTGATCACCACCGCGGTGAACAGCGCTGCGAAGACCACCAGCAGCACGATCAGGAATATCCGCTCGGCGTCCACGACGGTGCTCCGTTCCACGTCGGCTCCCCGTAACCGCGGGCTGCGGCGCGGGGCCTCGCACCGCCAGACGCACCCGCCGGGGCCCCGGTTCCCTCGGAGCCGATCCGCGGCGGCACCCGCCGCTTGCACCCCGATCCCGCCGTCCCACCGACGCACCACCGTCCCCCTGCGATGCGGGACGCCCTACCGGGCCTTCCCGGTGCGGTCTTGCACCGCAGCACGCCGCGTCCGCGCGGCTTCCCTGACCCCCTTCCCCGGCCGCCGCGGCCGGGCTTCCGGCAACGGAGACAGACCATGAACGACGGCAGTCCCGTATACCTCATCGCCTTCATCGGCGCCCTCGTCGTCATGCTGGGCATCGGCGTGTGGGTCGCCCGCCGCACCAGCAGCGGCGAGGACTTCCTGCTGGCCGGGCGCAAGCTCGGCACTCCCCTCCTGATGGGCACGACCCTGGCCACCCTGGTCGGCACCGGCTCCAGCCTCGGCGCGGTGGGCTTCGCCTACGAGAACGGCTGGGCCGGCGCCCTCTACGGCATCGGCGGCGCCGCCGGGGTCATCGGCCTGATCTGGCTCTTCTCCGATGTGCGCCGGCACGGCTTCATGACCTTCGCCGAGGAGCTGAGCTTCTACTTCGGCGCCAACCGCCTGATCAAGGGCGTGGTGTCGATCATCATGCTGCTGGCGTCGGTGGGGTGGCTCGGCGCGCACATCATGGGCGGGGCGCTCTACCTGTCCTACCTCACCGGCATGGAGCCCACCCTCGCCAAGATCGTCGTCGCGCTCGGCTTCGGGCTCTACACCGTCATCGGCGGCTACCTCGCCGTGGTGGTGACCGACGCGCTGCAGGGCACGATCCTGTTCGTCGGCTTCACGGTGCTGGCCGCGGTCGCCTTCGTGCAGGCCGGCGGGTTCAGCGGAATCGAACAGGGCGCGTCCGCGGAGGCGACCTCCATGCTGGGGATCGAGGGCCTGGGTGTGCTGCCCGCCATCTCGCTGGCGCTGGTCATCGCGGTCGGGGTGCTCGCCACCCCGTCCTACCGCCAGCGCATCTACTCGGCGGCCGACGTGGGCACTGTGCGGCGCAGCTTCGGGCTGGCCGCGCTGCTGTTCGCCGTCTTCGCCGTGCTGCCGGCCGTCGCGGGACTGGCGGCGCACGCCATCGAGCCCGGCCTGGAGAACCCGGACACCGCCTTCCCCATGCTGGCGACCACGGTGTTCCCCGTGTGGCTGGGCGCGTTCCTGCTGATCGCGGGCCTGTCTGCGACGATGTCCTCCGGCGACTCCGACGCGGTCGCGGGGGTGACGATCCTGCTGCGCGACGTGGTGCAGCTGGTCACCGGCCGGCTGCCGCAGGCCGAGCACATGGTGCGCTACTCGCGGATCGCGCTGGTGTGCGTGCTCGCTCTGGCGCTGGCGGGGGCGCTGATCGCCGACACCATCATCGAGTACATCACCATGATGATCTCGACGGTGCTCACCGGCCTGCTGGTGGCCTCGCTGCTGGGCAAGTTCTGGCGGCGGTCGACCTGGCAGGGCGGGCTGGCCGCCATGATCGGCGGTTCGGCGACGTCGCTGGCGGTGCAGAACATCGCGGCCTGGACGGAGTTCTGGGGCAACCCGGTGATCCCGTCGCTGGTGGTGGCGCTGGCGGCCGGGGTGCTGGTCAGCCTGGTCACACCGCGGTCCACCGTCACCCGCGAGGAGGCGCTGCGCCTGCTGGCCGAGGAGCGCGCCGCCCTGGACGTGGGCACGCACCTGCGCGCGGCCGACACCGCCGGCGCCGACGCGGCTGACGGCGGCGCCGAGACGGAGCCGCCGGGGCCGCGGACCTAGCCGGTCCGCGGTTGAGAACGGCGGGGGCGCCGCTTCCCGGGAACCCGCCGGGTACCGCCTTCTTGAACACGACGTAGCCGCCCGGCGCACGCCGCTGCAGCGCCCTCGCCGGTCTCGCAGGCGGGGGCGTGAGCGCGGCCGCGGCGTCGGGGGCGTCGGCTGGGGATGGAGTGCCGCGTCCGGCGGCGGGGGCCGCCACCGCTCGAACTATTCGGGCAGCGAGTCCGCGCGCACCATCACGCAGTCGAACTCCAGCACGCGCCCGGTGGCCTGCTCGCGGGTCACCGGGAACATGCCGGTGATCTCGAAGCCGTCGTCCTCGTAGACGGTGATCGCCTCCTGCATTCGGGGCATGCCCTCGTAGATCTGCATGAGGGCGACCTCGGACTGCAGGCCCACGAGATCGGCGGTGCGCGCGCCCGCGCCGGCGAAGGCTTCGAGGTCGTAGCCCTGGGTGTCGAGCTTGAGGTAGGGGCGGGGATCGTCGATGCCCTTGAGCGCCTCGTCCATGACCGCGTCGAGCCGGCGCACGGCGATCTCCTCGGCGGCGGTCTTGCGGAACCGCTTGTAGCGCCGGGTGCCGAACTCGCTGGGCCCTAGCAGCGAACTCATCGATCCCTGCACCACGTTGATGGTGTCGACGCGCTCCTCGCGGCCCAGCGCGCAGGGGTAGACCCACCAGTCGGGATCGTCGGCGGCGGCTTCGCGGAGCTTCTCGGCGATGGCGGAGACCGGCTCGAAGGAGACGATCCGCCCGGTGTAGCCGTGCTTGCGCAGCCGGCGCGCGTACTGCCCGACGTTGGCCCCCACGTCGAAGACGCAGTTGACCCGGTAGTCCCGCAGCAGCGACGCCACATGCCGTTCGGCCAGGTAGTCGTGTGCGGCCTTGTGCATGTGCCATTCGCCCTCGGCGTCCTGGTCGTCGGCGACCAGCAGGTGGGAGTCGGGCCCGAAGGGCACCACGCGCCGCGGCCTGCGGGCGGACTTGCCGATCGCCCGGGACAGCGCTTTGGCGAAGGGGTCTCTGTTGCGGCTGACCAGCCAGGAGGTGGGACCGATGCGGGAGACGCGGTAGGCGTCGCGGCGCGACAGCAGCGCGGTTCCCGGTTCGAGGTTGCGCACGTGGATGTTGGCCCTGGGGAGAGCGTCGAGAATGCGTCGCTTCAGCGTTGGCATGCTTCCCAGCGTACTCTCAGCGTATTCTCAGGAAATAAAAAAGCTCGGGAAATCCGCTGGTCCCGCTGGAGCACCGCACGCACACCCCGGTCCGGCGGCGGGGCGCTTCGCCGCGGTCGGGCGCCATGCTCACGCGGTGTCCGGCCACAGCACCCGCCACAGGAGGACCACGAGCATCACCGCCGCCGTGACGCGGTAGATCCACAGCACGATCGGGCCCATGCGCGGCATCCGCTCCACCGCGCGGCGGTGCGTCCGGTGCAGCACCAGCTTCGGCTTGACCACCACTGCGGTCAGACCGGCGACGAACGGCAGCAACAGCAGGTTCATGGGGTCGGTGAGCTCGTTGGTGAGCGCGTCCATCACGGGTTCTCCGTTCGTGTCAGATGTATCGGGGCGTGACACGAGCGTTCTGCCGGACATAGACGCGTGCGCCCCGCCGCCGGTTCCGCCGGGGCCGCCGACATCCGCGCGCCGGCGGGCGCGCCGCTGCCGCCGGGCTCACGGCGGCGTGTGCTCGGGGGCGCGGGCCAGTACCGCGGCCACCGGCTGATCGGCGGCCTCGGGGCGGCGCACACCGGTGAACCCCGCATCGCGCAACCGCTGCGCCGCCTCCTCGGGCGTCCAGGTGGTGATTCCGGCACGGGCCATGCGCCAGCGCGCCAGCGCCTGGCCGAGAGGGTCGCGCTGCGCGGCGGTGCCGTCCTGGAGCACGGTCGCGGCGATGAGCGTGCCGCCGGGGCGCAGCGCCGCGCGCAACCGCGGCAGCGCCTCCAGCGCGGCCTCCGGTTCGAGCACCGCCAGCGGCAGCCACGCCAGGTCGTACTCCGCGGAGCCGGCGATCCCGGCGGCGTCCGCGCACTGCACCCGGACCCGTCCGCCCAGACCGCCGCTGGCGATGCGCTCGGCGGCGAGGCCGAGGACGTGCGGGTCGCGGTCCAGACCGACCGCGCTGGAGCCGGGGACGCGCACGGCCACCGTCGCGGCGATCGCGGCGGTGCCGGTGCCGATGTCGAGAAAACGCAGTCCCGGCGAGGCGAGCAGCTCTCGCAGACCGGAGTCGGCACCGGCCAGGGCGTCCAGCAGCGCGGCGAAGCGCCGGCCGGACTCGTCGCCCTCCTCGCGCAGTTCGGCGTCGCTGTGGGATCCGGTCGGCGCGGGCAGCCCTTCGGCCGCGTCGGCGGCCCAGCGCAGCATGCGGCCGATCCGGCCGGACAGCCCGGCCCCGCCGGCGCCGCGCCCCCGGCTCAGCGCCCGGTACTCCGGGAGCAGCCGCCAGGCGCCCTCGGCCTGCTCGGCGAATCCGGCGGCGGCCAGGGCCGCGCCCAGTTCGGGGTCGAGCGGGTCGCCGGTGTCTGCGGCGCGGGCGAGCGCCGCCAGCACCCACGCACCGCGGAGCAGGTCGTCGACGCGGCCGGCGGTATCGGCGTCGGTGGAGGACATGCCGGGAGTCTGCCATGCCCGCTACCGCTCGGCCGCCTGATCCCGGGGCCGGCCGACGGGTGCGGCAAAGATCGCCGGATCCGGCCAAAGGGGTGACACTGCGACCCGGTTCAGCTACAAAAGGTTGACATTGAGGCTGAATCGGTCTCAATCGCCGAACACTCTGTGGAGTCGAACATGGCCTGTGTTGCTTACGAGTGGAACGTCACCCTCGACCACGCCGACGACCTCGACGACGCCGTACGGGAGCTCGACGAGGCCGCGGAAGAGTAGTCCCTTGCCGCGGTCCGAATGGATCGCCGCGCCCGTCCGGCCGGTGGGCAGCCGACCGGGCGGGCGCGGGGAGCCCGGCCCGGAGTGGGCCGGAGCCGGCGAGCGCGAGCTGCCGCTGGCCGGCGCCGAGCGGCAGGCCCTCGCCGACATCGCGGCCCTGGGCTGGCGGGCGCGCCACCGTATCCTGGACGCCGATCAGCCCACCGCGGCCCAGTGCGAGCTGCGCTACGGCGACGGCTCCGAGGTCCCCTACGGTCTGGGCGCCGGCAAGGGCCCCTTGGCCGCGGCGCGGGTGGGCGCGCACTTCGAGGCCCTGGAGCACGCGCTGAGCGGCCCGGTGTCCCTCGACGGGCTGGCCGTCGCGTGCCGCCGCGCCGCCGAGCTGACCGGCGGGCCGTTCCGGTCGGACCGCGCGGTCAGCGGCCTGGCCGCCCGGCCCGACGCGCGCGTGGCCTGCCTGGACTACGAGCCGCTGGACGGCGGGGCGCCGTTCGCCGCCCCGCTGTACCTGTGGGCGCCCTGGTATCCGGTCTCCACAGCGGCCATGGCGCGGCGGCGCGCGGCGCTGGGCGACACCGCCGCCTACCGCCCGCTGGTCGCCTACACCGTCAACACCGGCTGCGCCATCGGCGCCACGGCCGAGGAGGCGCTGCTGCACGCGCTCAACGAGTGGGCCGAGCGCGACGCCTTCTCCCTGTTCCTGCTGTGCTCGGTCTACGACCGCGGACCCATGCCGGGGCGCATCGACCCCGCAGCGCTGCCGGACTCCTCGGCGGGCCTGCTGGGACGCGCCCGCGACCTGGTGGGCGCCGACGTCGCGCTGCTGGACCTCACCACCGACCTGGGCATCCCCGTGGTCATGGCCTACTGCCCCGGCCTGGGCGGCGGTTCCGCGCGCTACTACGCCTTGGGCGCCTCGCTGTCGGGCCGGATCGCCGTCGAACGGGCGCTCACCGAGTTCGTCCAGGGCGAGCTGCTGGCCCGGGTGGTCGCCGACCGGGCGGCGCGCGGCACCCCTGCGCAGCCGCGGCGGGGCGAGCACCCCTCCTTCGACGAGGTGGTGGCCGAGCACGACACCGCATCGGCGGTGCGCGAGCGGCTGAGCGGGCACCCGCGGCTGCTCGCCTGCGCCCAGCTGGACTTCGCCGACCGCGTCGCCGAGGCCGCGCCGGTCGGGCCGCCGGGCGAGGCGGTGCCCGAGGGCACCGGCGTGGCCGCACAGCGCGCGGCGGCGGTGGAGCGGATCGCGGCCGCCGGCCACCGCGTCGGCTTCCACACGCTGCGCCGCCTGGAACTGGGCACCACCCTGGTACAGGTGCAGTGCCCCGGGCTGGAGCGCTTCCACCAGGTGACCAACGGTCATGTGGCACTGCCGGGGACGCGGGGCCGCGCCCACCGCCGCCGCGGTCGGCCGACCGGCGCCGCCGCGGACTGAGCCCTCGGCTCCGCGCGGCCCCCGCCCGGGGCGGTCTGCGGCTCCGACCGCGGCGAGCCGCGCGGACGGCGACCCGGCGAGGTTCTCCTCCCCGGCGGAGGAGCCTTACCCCCGGCGGCTCGGCGGGACCGGCCCCGCCCCGCCCGGCGCCGGGCCGTCGCCGGCGGGCTCGTCGGCGATGACCAGTCCGCCCACCCGCTCGGAGAGCAGCCGGCGGGCCTCCTCGCCCAAGCCGGAGTCGGTGACGAGCACGTCGCAGCGCTCCAGCGGCGCGATGGTGCTCAGGCCGACCGTCGCCCACTTGGTGTGGTCGGCCACGACCACCAGCTTGCGTGCGGCCTCCACCAGCGCCTGGTCGGTCTCGCCCTCCATGAGGTTGGGGGTGGTCAGCCCGGCCCGGTCGTCCATGCCGTGCACGCCCAGCAGGAGCGTGTCCAGGTGCAGGCTGCGCACCGCGGCGACGGCCAGCGGGCCCACGAGCGCGTCGGAGGGGGTGCGGAACCCGCCGGTCAGCACGACGGTGTGGTCGGAGCGCGCGGAGCGGTAGAAGACGTCGGCCACGCGCAGGCAGTTGGTGACGACCGTCAGGCCGGGGACGTCGCACAGGTGGTGGGCGACCGCGCAGGTGGTGGTGCCCGCGGACAGGCCGATGGCGCTGTCGGGCTCGACCAGCCGGGCGGCGGCGCGGGCGATGGCCTGCTTCTCGGCCTCCTGGCGGGTGGAGTTGGCCTCGAATCCGGGTTCCTCGGTGCTGTGCCGGTGGGGGGCCACGGCGCCGCCGTGGACCTTGCGCACCAGGCCGCGCGCCTCCAGCGTGTCGAGGTCGCGCCGCACCGTCATGTCGGAGACGTCGAGGCTCTCGACGAGCTCGGTGACGCGGACTCCGCCGGATCTCCGCACCTGTTCGATGATCAGTGCCTGTCGCTGCGCGGCCAGCATGCGTCCCCCGTCGCGAGCGGGTCGCACGGCCCGCCGGCGCGGGTCCGGACCGCCCGCGGCGCACCGCGGAGCCGCACGACCGTGTTGGAAAGTGTTCGGATAATAGCGACATACCGCACATCCGTGTCAAGACACCGACCGGCCAGTCGGACCGTTCGCCCTTGCTCCCGCCCTGCTGGGGATGCGTGTGCCCAGGACCGCAGGGGCGTGTCAAATCGGGGTTGCGGAACGGCCCGTGGGACGCTTGACACACCCGGGGCCGCGCAGGAGAGTCGCACCGAATGTGCGTTGATGTTCGATTTCGTGAGAAATTGACGCAGTACCGGTAGTACCCCGCACGACAAAACGCAGAGGGATCGGGGTAGGGGCCCGGTCGTCCATCCGTCCCGCTCCACCGCAGCGGCGAGGCGGGCGCCGGCCGCGACACCGCGCCCCGCCCGCGCCCGCGGCCGCCGGTGGCTCGCGGGCACCGCCCCCGATGCCGTGCAGCGCACCGCCCGCGGTGCCGGACGGGGGCGCCGGGCGCCGAAGCGCCGCCCGGCGCCCCGGGCCGGTCCGCGGCCGGTGCGCTCGCGGCAGCAACCCCCATTGGGAGGACCATCGTGTTCAGAGAGGACTGGCCGAAGTGATCGCCCTAGCACAAGAGCAACTGCGGCTGGACGCCAATGCCCTCGACTACGGCCTGCTCGCGCTGTACTTCGTGTTCGTGCTGGGCATCGGCTTCCTCGCCAAGCGCTCGGTCTCGACCAGCCTTGACTTCTTCCTGTCCGGGCGGTCCCTGCCGGCCTGGGTGACGGGTCTGGCCTTCATCGCGGCCAACCTGGGCGCCATCGAGATCATCGGCATGTCGGCCAACGGCGCCCGCTACGGCATGGCGACCATGCACTACTTCTGGGTCGGCGCCGTACCGGCGATGCTGTTCCTGGGCCTGGTGATGATGCCGTTCTACTACGGCTCCAAGGTCCGCAGCGTCCCCGAGTTCATGAACCGCCGCTTCGGCAAGGCGGCCCACCTGGTCAACGGCATCAGCTTCGCCGTCGCCCAGATCCTGATCGCCGGCATCAACCTGTTCCTGCTCGCCACCATCGTCGACGCGCTGCTGGGCTGGCCGCTGTGGCTGTCGCTGGTGGTCGCCGCCGCCATCGTGCTCAGCTACATCACGCTGGGCGGGCTCTCCGCGGCCATCTACAACGAGGTGCTGCAGTTCTTCGTCATCGTGGCCGCGCTGCTGCCCCTGACCCTGGCCGGGCTGAACCGCGTCGGCGGCTGGTCGGGCCTGGTCGACGAGCTCTCCCAGACGGACCTGGGCGCGGAGCAGGCCTCGACGTGGCCGGGCAACGCGCTCACCGGCTTCGAGAGCGACATCCTCAGCGTGTTCGGCATCGTCTTCGGCCTGGGTTTCGTCCTGGCCTTCGGCTACTGGACGACCAACTTCGTCGAGGTGCAGCGCGCCATGGCGTCCAAGAGCATGTCGGCGGCCATGCGCACCCCCATCATCGGCGCCTTCCCGAAGCTGTTGATCCCCTTCATCGTCGTCATCCCCGGCATGATCGCGGGTGTGACCGCCTCGGAGATGGTCGCGCTCAAGGCCGGGGAGAACACCAACGTCACCTACAACGACGCCATCCTGCTGCTCATGCGCGACCTGCTGCCCAACGGCCTGCTCGGCATCGCGCTCGCCGGGCTGCTGGCGTCGTTCATGGCGGGCATGGCGGCCAACCTCAGCTCGTTCAACACGGTGTTCACCTACGACATCTGGCAGTCCTACATCGTGAAGGACCGGCCCGACAGCTACTACCTGAACATGGGCCGCTGGGTGACCATGGGCGCCACCGTGGCGGCCGTGGGCACCGCCTACATCGCCTCGGGCTACTCCAACCTGATGGACTACCTGCAGCAGCTGTTCTCGTTCTTCAACGCACCGCTGTTCGCGACGTTCATCCTCGGCATGTACTGGAAGCGGATGACCCCGCACGCGGGCTGGAGCGGCCTGGTCTGCGGCACCGCCGCGGCGATCGTGGTGTTCGTCCTGGGCGAGACCGGCGTGCTCGGCCTGTCGGCCCAGGGAGCGAGCTTCGTCGGCGCCGGCGCGGCCTTCGTGGTGGACATCATCGTCAGCGTCGTGGTCACCATGTTCACCCGGCCCAAGCCCGACTCCGAGCTCGTGGGACTGGTGCACTCGCTGACCCCGCGCGAGCAGCGCCGCCCCTCGCACAGCGGCGAGGACGCGGGCTGGTACCGCCGTCCGGCGCTGCTCGCGGCCATCGTCGCGGTGATCACCATCGCCCTGAACATCATCTTCGCCTGACCGGACGAAGGGCAGAGATGCGCAGAAACGCTGCCAAGGAGGCAATCCGATGAGTGCTGACAGCCCCGGAGGGGGAGGGCGCCAACGCGCCAAGGCCTTCGACGTCCGGACGATCATCGCGCTGCTGTTCGTCATCTACGGCGCGGTCCTGGTCGTGATGGGCTTCGTGCAGCCCGCCGACGAGGCCAGGCAGGCGGGCACCAACCTGAACCTGTGGTCGGGCCTGGGCATGCTCGCCTTCAGCGCGGCGATGGGCGGCTGGGTGCTGCTCAAACCGCTGAAGGTGCCGGAGAACCAGGAAGGCGGGCAGGGACCGCAGAGCTGACCCCGCCGCCCCCTCGCCGGGCGCCCCGGCGCCCGAGCCGACCCCGCCGCCGCCCGGCGGCCGACCGCTCCAGCGGAACCGGCCGCCGGGCGGCTTTTTCGCGCCCGTCGGGCACCCGCACCGGCCGCCCGACGGGTGCTGCCGGCGCCTATGGGCGGTGTTTGCCTCCCGAGGGGCGGGGTAGCGGCCGGTCGCCCCAACGAGCACGGCGGTCGCATCCGCGTGCCCGTCGGCCCGACCAGTGCGTTGCAAGCAGAGGAGAGGCGATGGGCGTTCGCACGCTGATCGAGTCATGGCCGGTCTACCGGCAGCTGACCGGAGACGACCGATCCGGCCGCGGTGCAGCGGCCAAGTCCGCGGGCAGCCACAAGCTGCGGGCGCGTACGGCCGAGGCCGACCGGGTCGTGAAGTCGGTCTGCCCCTACTGCGCGGTCGGCTGCGCGCAGAACATCTACGTCCGCGACGAGCAGATCGTGCAGATCGAGGGCGACCCCGACTCGCCCGTCAACCGGGGCCGGCTGTGCCCCAAGGGCTCGGCCAGTATGCAGCTCACCACGGGGTCCTCGCGTGAGCACCAGGTGCTGTACCGGCCCCCGCACGCCTCCGACTGGCAGGAGATCGACCTGTGGGAGGCCATGCACATGGTCGCCGACCGGGTGCTGGAGGCCCGCCGCGAGGGCTGGCAGGAGGAAGAGAACGGGGCACGGACCTCGCGAACCATGGGCATCGCCAGCCTCGGCGGCGCCGTGCTGGACAACGAGGAGAACTACCTCATCAAGAAGCTGCTGACCGCGCTGGGCGTGGTGCAGATCGACAACCAGGCGCGGGTGTGCCACAGCTCGACCGTGGCGGGGCTGGGCACCTCGTTCGGCCGCGGCGGCGCCACCACGTTCATGCAGGACCAGCAGAACGCCGACTGCATCGTCATCGAGGGCTCCAACTACGCCGAGGCCCACCCCGTCGGGTTCCAGTGGGTCATGGAGGCCAAGGCCCGCGGCGCCGTGGTCATCCACGTCGACCCGCACTTCAGCCGCACCAGCGCACTGGCCGACATGCACGTGCCCATCCGCGCCGGCACCGACATCGCCTTCCTCGGCGCCATCATCAACCGCGTCATCAACGAGGAGAAGTACTTCAAGGAGTACCTGCTCAACTTCACCAACGCGGCCACCATCGTCAACGAGGAGTTCCGCGACACCGAGGACCTCGACGGGCTGTTCTCCGGCTTCGACGAGGACGCCCGCACCTACGAGGTGAGCAGGTGGCGCTACGAGGGCGCCGACATCGCGCCGGCCTCCGGCAAGCGCGACCAGCTCTTCGAGGAGCGCGTCTCCAAGGAGCACGAGCGCTCGCGCCACAGCTGGGGCGGAGCCCGCCCCGAGCAGCAGGGCTCGGGCGGCGCACCGGTGGGCGGCACTCCCGAAGTCGACCCCACGCTCGAGCATCCGCGGTGCGTGCTCCAGATCCTCAAGCGCCACTACTCCCGCTACACCCCGGAGATGGTCGAGCAGATCTGCGGGATCCCCCAGGACGTCTTCAACCGGGTGGCCGACCACCTGATCGAGAACTCCGGGCGCGACCGCACCTCGGTGTTCTGCTACGCGGTGGGCTGGACCCAGCACACCGTGGGCGCCCAGTACATCCGCACGGCCTCGATCCTGCAGCTGCTGCTGGGCAACATCGGCCGGCCGGGCGGGGGCATCCAGGCGCTGCGCGGCCACGCCAGCATCCAGGGCTCCAGCGACGTGCCCACCCTGTTCAACCTGCTGCCGGGCTACATCCCCATGCCCCACGTGCACGCGGAGGAGACGCTCGACGACTTCATCATCGGCGACGCCGCGGTCAAGGGCTTCTGGTCGAACATGGACGCCTACCTCATCAGCCTGCTCAAGGCCTGGTGGGGGGACCACGCCACCGAGGACAACGAGTACGCCTTCCAGTACCTGCCGCGCATCAGCGGCTCGCACAGCACCTACGACACCGTCATGGAGCAGCTGCGCGGTGTGTGCAAGGGCTACTTCCTGATGGGCGAGAACCCCGCGGTGGGATCGGCCAACGCCCGCGCGCAGCGGCTGGGCATGGCCAACCTGGACTGGCTGGTGGTGCGCGACTTCTCCCAGATCGAAAGCGCGACCTGGTGGAAGGACGGGCCGGAGATCGAGTCGGGCGAGATGCGCACCGAGGACATCGGCACCGAGGTGTTCTTCTTCCCCGCGGCCGCCCACACCGAGAAGTCGGGCACGTTCACCAACACCAACCGGATGCTGCAGTGGCACCAGAAGGCGGTGAACCCCCGGGGCGACGCCCGCAGCGACCTGTGGTTCATGTACCACCTGGGCCGCATCATCAAGGAGAAGCTGGCCGGCTCCACCGACCCGCGCGACCGCCCCGTTCTCCATCTGACCTGGGACTACCCGCTGGAGGAGGGCGACGAGCCCGACGCGGCCGCCGTGCTGGCCGAGATCAACGGCTACGGGCCCGACGGCGAGCACCTCGACGACTACACCCAGCTGAAGAACGACGGCTCGACCAGCTGCGGCTGCTGGATCTACTGCGGCGTCTACGCCGAGGGCGTCAACCAGGCCGCCCGCCGCAAGCCGCACACCGAGCAGGACTGGGTCGGCTCGGAGTGGGCGTGGGCCTGGCCCAGCAACCGGCGCGTCCTCTACAACCGTGCCTCGGCCGACGCCGACGGCGTCCCGTGGAGCGACCGCAAGGCGCTGGTGTGGTGGGACGAGGAGCAGCAGAAGTGGACCGGGCACGACGTCCCCGACTTCGAGGCCGACAAGCGCCCCGACTACGTGCCGCCGAAGGACGCGTCGGGGGTGGAGGCGCTCAGCGGCACCGACGCCTTCATCATGCAGGGCGACGGCAAGGGGTGGCTCTACGCCCCGGCCGGGCTGGCCGACGGGCCCATGCCGACCCACTACGAGCCGCAGGACTCGCCGTTCGAGAACCTGCTCTACGGCCACGGCCGCAACCCGGTCCGCCTGGTCTACCCGCACCCGGAGAACCGATACCACCCCGATCCCGGAACGCCGCAGGCGTCGGTGTTCCCCTACGTGGCGACCACCTACCGGCTCACCGAGCACTTCACCGCGGGCGGGATGAGCCGGTGGACGCCCTATCTGGCCGAGCTGCAGCCGGAGTTCTTCTGCGAGGTCTCTCCCGAGCTGGCCCGCGAGCGCGGCCTGACCCACGGCGACTGGGCCACCATCGTCTCGGCACGCAACGCGATCGAGGCGCGGGTGCTGGTCACCGACCGCATGGTGCCGCTGCGGGTGCACGACCGCACCGTGCACCAGATCGGCATGCCCTACCACTGGGGCCCCAACGGCTACAGCACGGGCGACGCCTTCAACGAACTCTCCTCGATCGCGCTCGACCCCAACGTGCACATCCAGGAGGTCAAGGCGCTGACAGTGGACATCCGCCCGGGGCGGCGCCCGCGCGGGCCGGCTCGCCGCGAGCTGGTCCTGGAGTACCAGGGGTGCGCCGGCATCGACGACCGGACCGGAACGGAGGTGTGAGCGATGGCCTTGGACGAGCAGTCCGGTGTGCGCACGGGCGTGCCCGAGAGCGCCGCGGGGCCCGAGGACGACCGCCCGCGCATGGGCTTCTTCACCGACACCAGCGTGTGCATCGGCTGCAAGGCCTGCGAGGTCGCCTGCAAGGAATGGAACATGGTGCCCGAGGACGGGCTCGACTTCACGGCCATGTCCTTCGACAACAGCGGCGGGCTGGGCGCCGACACCTGGCGCCACGTGGCCTTCATCGAGCAGCGGGCGCCCCTGGGCGCGCAGGAGACGAACGTGGGCCGGCCTCCGGGCACGCCCGACCCGGTCGATCTGGGCATGCCCTCCTTCGAACTGCCGGGCTCGGCGACCGGCGAGGACGAGCGCGGCGAGTTCCGCTGGCTGATGTCCTCCGACGTGTGCAAGCACTGCACGCACGCCGCCTGCCTGGACGTGTGCCCCACCGGATCGCTGTTTCGCACCGAGTACGGGACGGTGGTGGTGCAGGAGGACATCTGCAACGGGTGCGGCTACTGCGTGCCCGCCTGCCCCTACGGCGTGATCGACCAGCGCAAGGACGACGGCCGGGTGTGGAAGTGCACGCTGTGCTACGACCGGCTCGGCGAGGGGATGGAGCCGGCGTGCGCCAAGGCGTGCCCGACCGACTCCATCCAGTACGGCGACCTGGACGAACTGCGCGAGCGGGCCGACGAGCGGCTGCGCAGCCTGCACGAGGCCGGCATCGAGTCCGCGCAGCTCTACGGCCGCGACCCCGACGACGGGGTCGGCGGCGACGGCGCGTTCTTCCTGCTGCTGGACGAGCCCGAGGTCTACGGGCTGCCGCCGGACCCGGTGGTGACCACCCGCGACCTGCCGTCGATGTGGCGCCACGCGGGCGTCGCGGCGGCGGCGCTGCTGGCCGGAATCACCGCGACGTTCATCGGGGGGCGGCGTTGAGCACATCGGACGTGACCAAAGAGGGCATCCGCGGCGCCAAGCCCGACCGCGAGGCGATCACCGGCGCGGTCTCGACCCTGGACGGCCACCGGCCCGAGCGGCCGACCGCGCGCCGGCCCGGCGGCGGCGCCGAGTTCCGCTCCTATTACAACCAGCCGGTGCTCAACCAGATCACCTGGGAGCCGCTCGACATCGCCGGCTACCTGTTCCTGGGCGGCCTGGCCGGCGCGTCCTCGGTCCTGGCGGCCGGCGCCGACCTGACGGGGCGCCCGGATCTGGCCCGGCCGCTGCGCTACACCGCGCTCGCGGCCGTCTCCGGCTCGGTCGCGGCGCTCGTCCACGATCTGGGCCGCCCGGAGCGGTTCGTGAACATGCTGCGGGTCATGAAGTGGACCTCGCCGATGAGCGTGGGCTCCTGGATCCTGGCGGGCTACGGACCGCTGGCGGGCGCGGCGGCGGTCTCGCAGGCCACCGGGGTGCTGCCGGGGCTGGGCCGCCTGGCCGGGCTGGGCGCCGGCGCGCTCGGCCCGGCCGTGGCCGCCTACACCGCGCCGCTGATCTGCAACACCGCGGTGCCCGCCTGGCACGACGGCTACCGCGAGATGCCGTTCGTGTTCGTGGGCTCGGGCGCGGCGGCGGCCGGCGGCATGGGCATGATCGCGGCGCCCGTGGCCCAGGCGGGCCCGGCCCGGCGCGCGGGCATCGCCGGCGCGGTGCTGGAGAACGCCGCCGTGACGGTGCTGGAGAAGCGCATGGGCATGGTCGCCGAGCCCTACAAGGAAGGGCGCGGCGGCATGCTGATGCGCGCCGCCAAGGCGCTGACCATCACAGGAGCGGTGGGCGCGCTGGCGGGCGGCCGCAGCCGGACGGTATCGGCGATCGCGGGCGCGGCCCTGGTGGCCGGATCGGCCTGCACCCGGTTCGGGATCTTCAAGGCGGGCCAGCAGTCGGCGGCCGATCCCAAGTACACCGTGATCCCGCAGCGGCAGCGCCTGCGCGACCGGGAGGCGGCCGAACAGGACGGCGCCGGCGGCCCCGCGCCGAGCGGGCAGGACGCCTCGACCGACTCCTGACCTGCTGTTTCGACCGCCCCGGGCCTACCGCGCGCCCGGGGCGGTCTGCTGTGCGCACGGGCCGCCGCAAGGACGTTTCGGGAAATCCCGCGCGGCGGCGATGAGTTCTTGTGGCCGCCGCGGTCTAAGCTCCCAGAAACACCGACAGGTTGGGAGCAGGGATCGTGCGCATCGTACTCAGCGACTTCATGAGCCTCGACGGCGTCGTGCAGGCACCCGGCGGCGCCGAGGAGGACACCGACGGCGGTTTCGCCCACGGCGGCTGGTCCATGCCCTACTTCGACGCCGACGCCATGGGCTCCTTCATCGGCGGCGCCATGGAGACCACCACCGGGCTGCTCTTCGGCCGCCGCACCTGGCAGATCATGGCCGACGCCTGGCCCGAGCGCGCGGGCGACCCGTTCGCCGACCACATGAACTCGGTCCCCAAGTACGTCGCCTCCCGGACGCTGACCTCCGCGGACATGCGGTGGAACTCCACCCTGCTGCCCGCCGACGACGTCTTCGGCGCCGTCGACCGGCTGCGCAAGGAGGGCGAGGGCGACATCCACGTGATGGGCAGTTCGGACTTCGCCCGGCAGCTCGTGGCGCGCGACCTCGTCGACGAGTACCGGGTGATGATCGAGCCGATCCTGCTGGGCGGCGGCAAGCGGATCTTCCCCGACGACGGCCGGGCGCGCCCGCTGCGCCTGGTCTCCACCCAGACCGCGTCCACCGGGGTGCTGCTGTGCACCTACCGGCCCGCGGGCGAGTAGCCCGTCGCGGCGGACGGCTCGGCCGGGGCGGACGGCGGCCCCGGCCCTGGCCGTCTGCTCTGGGACGATCCCCGCGATCCGTTCCGGATTCGGTGAAAGTCCCCGTGGCGGGCTGAGCCGCGGGCGGTGCTCCCCGCCCGCGGCTCAGCCAGCCAGTGCCCCGCTGGCCAGCCAGTCCAGGACCGGGCCCGCCGCCACGCCCAGCACCAGGGTCAGAGCCGCCGCGCAGACCGCCACGGCCGTACTCCACCGCCCGGCCGCGCCCAGGGCGGCGCCCGCGACCTCGTCCGCCTCGTCGTCCCCGCCCGCGGGGCGGAACAGCGGCAGGATCCAGCGCAGGTAGTAGAACAGGCTGGCCACGGTCATCACGGCGGCCAGCACCACCAGCCACACCATCCCGGCGTCGAAGGCGGCGGTGAACACGGTGAGCTTGCCGACGAACACCGCGGTCGGCGGGGTGCCGACCAGGCCGAGCAGGCACACCACCAGGCTGAGCGCGAGCCAGGGGCGGCGGCCGAACAGCCCGCGCCACTGGGCGAGCCGCCGCGCCTCGGGCAGAGCGCACACCGCGGCGAACGCGCCGATGTTGGTGACGGTGTAGGCCATCAGGTAGTACAGCAGTCCCGGCAGCGCCTCCTGGGCCCGGCCGTAGGCCGCCACGGCCATCAGCAGGAACCCCACCTGGCCGATGGTGGAGTAGGCGAGCAGCCGCCGGACGCCGTCCTGGCCGAAGGCGGCGAGGTTGCCCAGCACCATGGTGGCCGCCGCCGCGGCGGCCACCAGCAGCGACCAGTTCCCCGCCGCCTCCAGCGGGAGCCCGGCCCCGATCCGGTAGGCCGCCACCAGGGCGCCGATCTTGGGCACGGTGGTGATGAACGCCGCGACGGGCGCGGGCGCGCCCTCGGTCGCATCAGGCACCCAGAAGTGCGCGGGGACCGCGCCGGCCTTGAACAGCAGCGCCGCCAGCACCGCGATCGCGCCCGCGCCCGCGGCCGCACGCGGTGCCTCGACCAGTCCCACGGCCAGCAGCGGATACCCGGTGGCGCCGCCCGCGGCCAGCAGCACCGTGGTCCCGCCCAGCAGTACCACGCTGAACAGGGCGCCCATGAGGAAGTACTTCAGGCCCGCCTCGGTGCCGGGGGCGTCCTTGGCGAAGGCCACCATGGCATAGAGCGGGATGCTCGCCAGCAGGTAGCCCATCGCCAGCACGAGCAGCCCGTTCGCGCCGGCCAGCACCAGCGAGCCCGCGGCCGCCAGCAGCAGCAGGACATAGGCCTCGGTCTCGCGGCGGTCGCCGGCGAGGCCGTCGGAGCCGGCCAGCAGCACCAGGCCCGTGGCGACCAGAACGGCGGCGCGTGCGGCGTGCAGTCCGATGTCGACGGCGTAGGAACCCGACGCGGCGGTGTGGGCCGGGCCGGCGGCATCGGCGGCGGTGGCCGCCAGCCCTGCGGCGACGGCGGCGAGCGCGAGCGCGCGCACGACCCACTGCCTGCGGCGCGGCAGCCAACTGCCCAGCAGCAGGCCGGCGACCGCGGCGAAGGCCAGGGCGGCCTCCGGCAGCAGGGACGTCATCGTCGTGGTGGTCATGGCCGCTCCCCCGCTTACCGCAGCACCAGTTCGGCCACCGCGGCGGCCGCCGGCGCGACGACGTCGAGCAGGGTGCGCGGCAGCACCCCGATGAGCACGGACAGCACCAGCAGCGGTACGATCGCCGCGCTCTCCGCGGGGCGCAGATCCCCGAAGGCGGTACCCGGAGGCAGGCGCCGGCGGCCCAGCAGCAGCCGCTGCATCGCGCGCAGCAGCAGCGCGGCGGTGATGAGGATGCCGGGCAGCGCGAAGGCGGTGGGAATCGGGGCCAGACCCAGGCCGCCGGTGAACACCTGGAACTCGGCGATGAAGCCGGACAGTCCCGGCAGCCCCAGCGAACCGAACGCGGCCACCGCCAGCACGGCGGCGAAACGCGGGGCGGCCCCCGCCAGTCCGCTGTAGGCGCCCATGTCGTAGACCCCGCCGCGCGCGTGCAGGACCCCCGCGAGCAGGAACAGGGCACCGGTGAGCAGGCCGTGGCTGACCAGTTGCACCGCGGCCCCGCTGACGGCGAGTTGGGCCGCCTGCGGCGCGGTTCCCGCCGCCGCCGTGCCGGCGGCGCCCAGGCCCAGCACCACATAGCCCATGTGGTTGACCGAGGTGTAGGCGACCATGCGCTTGAAGTCGTGCTGGGCCAGGGCCACCAGCGCGCCGTAGAGGACCGAGGCGGCGCCGAGGGCGGCGATGCCCGGCGCCCACGCGCGCCAGGCATCCGGAAGGATCGGCAGTGCGATGCGCGCGAAGCCGTAGGCGCCCATCTTCAGCAGCACCCCCGCCAGGATCGCCGATCCGGCGGCGGGCGCGTCGGTGTGCGCGGGCGGCAGCCAGGTGTGGAACGGCGCGAGGGGCGTCTTCACCGCCAGACCGACGCCGATGGCCAGCAGCACGGCCCCGCCCGCGACCGCGCGGCCGTCCAACGGGGTCTGGCCCGCCAGCTCGACCATGTCGAAGGTGTGCGGGTCCGCGGCGAGGTAGAGGCCGATGAACCCCACCAGCAGTGCCAGCGAGCCGACGAAGGTGTAGAGGAAGAACCGCAGCGCCGAGCGCGCGGGGTCGCCGTGGCCCCATCCGGCGATGACGAAGTACATCAGCGCGATGGACAGGTCGAAGAAGACGAAGAACAGCAGCAGGTCCAAGGCGGCGAACAGGCCGGTCGAAACCGTCTGCAGCGCCAGGAACAGGGCCGCGTAGCCGCGCGGCCGCTCTTGGCGCGCCCGCAGCGAGTACACCGCGCAGGCCAGGAACAGCACGGCGGTCATCGCGATCAGCGGGAGGGAGAGCCCGTCGACGCCGATGTGGTAGCCGGAGCCGATGCTGGGGATCCACTCCAGGTCGGTCTCGTAGGCGAGCGGCCCGGCGAACCCGGGCGCGCCCTCACCCGAGCCGCGTCCGCCCGTGTAGCCGCTCCACAGCACGCCGACCAGCACCAACTCGACGCCTGCGGCGGCGACCCAGGTGGTCTGCACGGCCCGGGGGGTGAGCCGGGGCAGCGCGATCAGCACACCTGCGGCCAGCAGCGGTAGGAAGACGACGACGGAAAGCACGGATCACCTCGGCAGCATGTTCGCGGTCACGGCCGGAAACGGCCCGAAGGGGCGCGGGCGCCACACCATGGCTCACATCACCGCACTTGCGACGACGAAGACCAGCGCGGCCGCGGCGAGGACGGCGACCGCCTGGGCGTAGTACTGGTGGAGCAGCCCGGTCTGGGGGCGGCGCGCCTGCGCGCCCAGGTTCCGGACGCCGGCGGCGAGCGCCGTGACGGCCGCGTCGACCGCCGGTTCCACACGCCGGCCCAGCGCACCGGCCAGGAGCGGGACGCCGGCCGCGGCCCCCGTGACAGCGCGGTCCAGCACCCGGTCGTCGAAGGCCGCCAGGCCCCGTGCCGCCGCGAGCACCGGTACCGCGACGGCCGCCCGCGCCGCCCGCTCCAGGCCGAGCCACGCGCGCAGCGCGCGCACGCCCCGCCGCTCCGCCGCGGGAACGCCGCGCCGGGTGCCGGCCAGTGCCACAGCGCCGAGCACGGCCACCGCGATCAGCGCGGACAGGGCCATCTGCACGGGGCCGGGAGCGGGCGCGTTCGGGTGGCCGAGCATGACCGCCCACCAGTGGTGGACGCTCGGCAGCGCCAGCGCGCCCAGGACCGCCGCGGCGGCGGCGAGCCCGACCAGGGGCAGCCGCACGGCGGCGCCGACGCCCGGGGCCGCGGTGGAGGAGGCGGACGCCTCGTGCCGCGCCGAGGGCGCCGGGCGGCCCCACGCCGCTGCCAGCGCAACCCCCGCATACCCCGCGGCCAGCGCCGATGCGGCGAGCCCCGCGGTGTGCAGTCCGGGCAGGTGCGCGGCCGCCAGCACCAGGTCCTTGGCCGCCCACAGCGACAGCGGCGGGATGCCGCCGAGCGCGAGCGCGCCGATGGCGAAGCAGGCCCCCGCCACCGGGTGCCTGCGTGCGGCGCCGCGCAGCCGCCCGAGGTCCTGCGTGCCCAGCCGGACCAGCCAGACGCCGGCGACCAGGAACAGCAGGCTCTTGGCGGCGGCGTGCGCGGCGAACTGGGCGGCTCCGCCCGACACGCCGCCGACTCCGGCGGCGAGCACGACGAAACCGAGCTGGGCGCTGGTCGATGCGGCCAGCAGTTGCTTGAGGTCGCGTTGGGCGCAGGCCACCGCACCCATCACCAGGGCGGTCAGCGCGCCGAGGTAGGCGGCGGCGCCGGCGGCCCAGCCCGCCGCCGCGAGCGCCGGCTGGACGCGTAGCAGCAGGTACCCGCCGGCGGCCACCATCGTCGCCGAGTGCAGCAGCGCCGAGACGGGGCTGGGACCGTCCATCGCGCGCGAGAGCCAGAACGCGAAGGGAAGCTGGGCGGACTTGCCCGCGGCCGCGACCAGCAGCCCGCCGGCGGCCACGTGGTCCCAGGGTGCGCTCAGCCCGGCGAGCTCGCTCAGGTCCAGGTTGTGTGCGCCGCCGGCCAGCGCGGCTCCGGCGGCGGCGTACATACCCAGATCGGCGGTGCGGGTGGTGAGGAACGCGACGGCCGCCGAGGATCCGGTGCGCGGTTCGCGCCAGTGGAAGGCGATCAGGCCGTAGGAGACGGCCCCCATGACCTCCCAGGCCATGAGCAGGGTGAGCAGGTCGGTGGCCATGACGGTGGCGAGCATGGCCGCGGCGAAGACGAGCAGCAGCCCGTAGTAACGGGAGCGGCCGCCTTCGCCCTCGCGCTCGCCCCAGGAGAAGACGGCCACGGCGGCGAAGACGGCCGCCAGGGTGCAGACCCCGACCGCGGCCAGGCCGTCCACGGCCAGCCCGAACCCGATGCCGGGCAGTCCCGGCGCCGTCGCCGCCAGCCGGTGCAGGACCGCCGGCACCGCGACGGCGGCCAGGACGGCGGCGACCGCGACCGCGGCGGGCGCGGCGGCCCGTTCCGCCCGGTTCCCTCCCGTCAGCACCAGCGCGCCCGCGGCGGCGGGCAGGCCGACGAGGATCCAGATCAGCGCGTCCATCGGCTCAGCCCCGCAGATCGCCGGCGGAGTCGGTCACGTCCACGTCGCGGGCGCGGAAGATCGCGATCGCCGCCGCGAAGCCCATGGCCATCTCCACGGCCATGGCGAGCATCGCGACCAGCACGAGCACCTGCCCGTCGGGCAGCTGCGGCGAGGTGTGGAACCAGACGGCCGCGGCGGCGACCATGACCGCGTTGATCATCAGCTCCAGGCCCATCATGACCATGACGACGGACTGCTGGCTCAGCGCACCGTAGAGGCCGACGGCCAGCAGCGCGGCGGCCAGCAGCAGAAACGCTTCGAGCATCACCGGCCCACACCCCCGCGGATCGGATCGTCGGGCCGGCCGCGCAGGTCGTCGCCGTAGCGGTCGTAGCGGCCGCGGCCGGTGGCCAGCACCACCCCGGCGACCATGGTCGCGAACAGGACCAGGCCGGCGACCATCATCACCATCATGTGCCCGCCCATGATCGCCTTGCCGAGCTGCAGCGTGGGATCGGCGGGCGGCGGCGGGGCGGGCTCGCGCGGCCAGGGGACCAGCAGCGCGCCCGCGGCCAGGACGCAGAAGACCGCGCCGGAGATCGCCAGGGCGCCCTTGTTGTTGTGCACCATGGTCATCGGCATGAGCCCGGCCGGGTTCATCATGAACATGATCATGAAGACGGCCATCACCACCATCTCCATGGTCATCATCAGCACGATCAGCACGCCGAGGTAGGCCAGGTCCAGCAGCAGCACCGGCACGGCGGTGAAGACGAAGGACGCCAGCAGCGCGAAGGTCGCCCGCGCCATGGAGTCCACCCGGAACACCGCGACGGCGGCGGCGACCGCGGCCAGCGCGCAGACGACGAAGACGGCCCACTCTGCCATGGCGATCACATCCAGCCGGCGACGACGAACACGGACACCGCCAGCGCCTGCAGCAGCACCAGCGGGAGGAGCACCACCCAGCCCACCTCGGCGAAGCGGTCCATGCGCACCGCCGGCAGCCGGCTTCCGGCCCACACCAGCAGCGCGAGGACCGCGGCGGCCTTGACCGCGGACCACAGCCAGCCGGGCAGCAGGGGGCCGGAGCCCCCGCCGAGGAACAGCGGCACGGCCATCGCCGCGGCGGCGGCCAGCATCAGGTGGCGCCCGGCCAGCAGCACCAGCCGGTCGGCTCCGGTCGGCTCGGCGGCGGCTCCGCCGGCGATGTCGGCGCCCAGCGGCTGGTCGAAGGGCGGCCAGAAGGACATCGCCAGCGTCGAGACCAGGTAGACGGCGAAGGCGACGGGCATCACGAGGGCGAACCACAGCCCCTGCTGGGCGGCGGCGATCTCGCCGACCCGCAGTGATCCGGCGCCCAGCGCCGCGGTGGTCAGGGCGAACATGTGCGGCAGCTCGTAGGAGAGGCCCTGGATGAGGAACCGGTATCCCCCGACCAGCCCCCAGACCGAGTTCGCGCCCCAGCCGGCCGTCCACACCCCGGCCCACAGCAGGACCTCCATGGCGTTGAACCACACGACGCCGATGGACAGGTCGGTGACCGACCGCCCGCCCAGGGGCACGACCAGTGCGGCCATCACCGCCGCCACGGGCACCGTGGCGACGCCCAGGCGCCGCAGCAGGGTGTCGGCCCCGGGGACCGTGCGCGGGCGGCGCAGCAGCAGCCCGGCGGCCTCGCGCGCCGGTGCGGTCAGCGCCGCGGCCGCCGGGGCGCCGGAAGCGCGGGCCGCCAGAACCGCGGATCCGGCCGCCGCGGCGTAGGCCAGCGCGGCCAGGAGCATCGGGGCGGCGAGCAGGCCCCACCAGTGCACGTAGTCGGCGGAGTCAGTCATGAGCGGCCTCGGGCAGGTAGGCGGCGAGGGCCTCCACGTCGGGGTCGAACGAGGCGACGATGAGCCGTACGGCGGCCAGGTCCTGCCCGACGAGCATGCCGGGCAGCACCGCCAATGCGGCCCGCGCGCATTCGGCGCGCTCCCGGCCCAGGCGCGGCAGGGGCCCGGCGGGCGCGGGGGTGCCGTCGGCGGTCTCGGGCAGCAGCACGGCGGCGATCTCGTCGAGCCACCGGGAGACGCGCGCCGCCACGTCGCCGCGCAGGCGCTCGGGCGGGCCGGCGGACGGGTCGTGCGGGAGGCCGGCCGGCGCCGGTCCGAGGCCGCGCAGCGACCACCAGAGCAGCCGCGACCCGCGCACCCGCCGCAGCCAGCGGGTGAACCGCGGCCGCCCGGCCGCCGGGGCGGCGGGCACGAGCAGTGTGTCGCGCAGCAGGCGCCCGGTCCCTGCGGCGGCCGGCCAGCCGGCGACGTCGAGGAACCGCTGGAGCGAGTCGGCGGCCGCGGCCGCGCGGAACCGCAGGGCGGCGGGGCCGGGGACCTCGTGGGCGTCGTCGTCCCAGTACACGGCGACGTCTTCGGGCGCGAGCGGCAGCGTGGAGACGTCGGCCTCCTGGACCACGTCGCCCTGCACGGTCAGCGCCGCGGTCAGTCCGCAGGGCCAGTCCGCCTGCACGGGGCCGATGGCGATGTGGAGCCGGTCCAGCCGCAGGCCGTCGCGGTCGTCCCCGCGGTCGGTCATCGTCATCCCGCCGGGAAGCTCCATGCCGCCGTGGTCGTGGCCGCCGTGGCCGCCCTCGTCCTGGCCGCCGCCCTCGTGGTCGTCGTGACCGCCGCCTTGGTGGCCGTCCTCGTGGTCGTCGTGGCCGGCGCCCTGGTGGCCGTCGTTGCCGCCGCCTTCCCGGCCGCCCTCGTGGTCGTGGTGGCCGGCGCCCTGGTGGCCGTCATGGCCCAAGCCGCCGTCGCCGTGCGAGCGTTCGCCGCCGTCCTCGCCGCTGCCGCCGGCACCGCCCCGGTCGGACTCCCCCTGTGAGCCGCGCGGGCCCTGCCCGCCGCGCCGCTCGTGCTCGTCCGGACCGTCCTGAGCGTCCTGTTCATCCTGCCCGTCCTGCTCTTCCTGCCCGTCCTGCTCTTCCTGCGCGTGGTCCTCGCCGCCGGCGGCCGCGGGTCGGGTCTGCGCCGACCGGCGCTGGGCGGGCAGGTCCAGCAGCACGGAGCGCGCTTCGTCGATGCGGGCGGCGGCCTCCTCGGCCGAGCGGACCCGGACGCGTGCACGCGGCTCGCCGAACTGGTCCCAGACGCGCTCCGCCGCCTCGTCGACGCCCGATCCCTCGGGCCCGCACACCACCAGGGTGTCGGCCTCGCCAGGGCTCAGCGCGCGGCGCAGGCCGCGTTCGCGCAGCACCCGCTCCACGGCCAGGCGCGAGCCGGTACCGCCCACCGCCGCCACCACCAGCGGCCTGGGCGGCGACACCCGCGCCAGCCACCGCGCGACGCCCGTCAGGTCCACCGGAAGGCCCCCTCCCGCCATGCGTAGACGACGGCGACCAGCAGCACGGCCAGGAAGCCGAACATCTCGGCGACGGCGTGCACCCCCTTCTCCGCGACGACGAGCACCCACGGGTACATGAAGACCATCTCCATGTCGAAGGCGAGGAAGAGCAGCGTCACCGCGTACCAGCGCACGTGGAAGCGGGAGACCGGGTGCTCGGTGACGGGCACGCCGGCCATGTAGGGCTCGCGCGACAGCGGTCCGCCCCCGATCCGTACCGCGGCGGCGGCCCCGTAGACGCCGAGCACACCGGCCGCGGCGATCGCGAACAACGCGAGCGCGGGCCAGAAGGAGTCCACCGGGCGCACCTCCCGTCGGTTCGGCGGTCCGTCTCGACACACGCGGCCGGGGGGCCGGCCGCTCCCGTGCGCCAGTCGCCGCTAACCGCGTTCGGCCCCGTTTATCCCCCCGACCGCGGCCGGCTGCGTCCTGATTATGAACGGCCGGGGCGCCGCTTCCCAGGAACCCACCGGGTACCCCCCGGGGCGGGTACCACCGAGGCTGCGGCAATGGGCGCGGTTCGCGAAGCGTGTCTGGCAGCTTGCCGCCGAGCGGCGGTGCAGGTTTCGCTGGGGCCGGTCACCGGCTGTGGGCTCCGACTGAAGGGCGCGGCGTGCGCTCGGCGGCAAGCTGGCGCACAGCGCTACGCGCATCACAGCCCCATTGCCGCAGCAGACCCCCTCGCCAACCGTGGGCGCAGAATGTGGGCCAAACCCCCTCGCCAACCGTGGGCGCAGAATGTGGGCCAAACCCCCTCGCCAACCGTGGGCGCAGAGCGTGGGCCAAACCCCCTCGCCAACCGTGGGGTTTCGGCCGGGCCGGTATGTCCCGGGCTCACTCCAGATCGCGGTGCTCCTCGATGCGCCGGGCGAGGCTCATCTCGACCGCCGCGACCAGCAGGTACACCAGCGAGGCGGCGAAGCCGCCCACCACCCAGCCCGCGGTCGGGGGGATCACCAGCGCGACGAGCGCCGCGGCGCCCACCGCGGAGAGGATCGAGCCGAAGTTCAGCGAACTGCCGAGGGCGATGACCTTCGTGGCCTCGTCCTCCCGCAGCGACCTGCGGTACATCCGCGTCGCGAGGGCCTCGACGGCCGCGAAGCTCAAGGCGGCGCCCAGCATGAAGAGGAACACCTGGCCGGCGCCCGGGCTGCCGTTGATCGCCGTCAGTACCGCCAGCGCTCCCGTGATCATCACCGAGTACCCGTAGGCCCCGGAGTTGTTGCGCAGCGCCAATCGCAGTTCGCGCAGCAGCAGGACGCTGTTGTCGTCGGACTTCCGCTGTGCGGCCACCGTGTCCCTCCCCCTGGGTCCCCGCCTGCCGTGGATCCGGCCAGCCTAGAAGAGACGCCCCCGCAGGCACCGCATTCGGACGCCCGGCCGCGGCCCGCGCCCCGGAGCGGTCGCAACCGGCACATCTACCTTGCCGCCGCGTGGGTAGCAGGGCGGCCATGCGAGCACTGGTTACAGGCTGGTTCGGTTTCCTGCACGGCGAGGCGACCGCCGGCGACGTGGGCGCGGCGGCCACCGTCAGCGCCGCCCTGGACGAGGCGGGCGTGCCCCACGACATCGGCCGCAGCCCCAACACCCGCATCGACGGCCCGGTCCTGGACGACCTGGACCCCGAGGACTACGACCGACTGATCTTCGTCTGCGGACCGGCCCACGGGTGGCAGGTGCGCGAGCTGCACACGCGCTTCGCGCACTGCCACCGGACCGCGGTGGGGGTCTCGGTCGTCGACCCGGCCGACGACGCGGTGCGCGGCTTCCACACCGTGATCGCGCGCGACGGTCCTGTTCCCGCCCCGCGGCCCGACCTGGCGGCCGCGGCACCCCTGGGCCCGGCGGTGCCAGTGGTCGGCGTGGCCCGGGCGCCCGACCAGCCCGAGTACGGCGGCCGGCGGGACCACGACCTCCTGCACGGCGAGCTCGAACGCTGGCTGACGGCCAAGGACTGCGCCCGGGTGCCGCTGGACACCCGGCTGGACGTCGCCGAATGGGGGCACTGCGCCACCTACCCCCAGTTCGACGCCCTGGTCCGCCGCGTGGACCTGGTCGTCACGACCCGGCTGCACGGCCTGGTCCTGGCGCTGCGCAACGGCGTGCCCGCCATCGCCGTCGATCCCGTCGCCGGAGGCGCCAAGGTGAGTGCGCAGGCGCGGGCCCTGGGATGGCCTGCGGTGGCGGTGCGCGACGCGGACGGCGATACCGCCGCGTTCCGCGACCGGCTGGACGCACTGTGGGACTGGTGCCGCTCCCCGGCCGCCCGGGCCCGGACGGGGTGGGCGGCGGCGACCGCGCGCGAGCGCGCGCCGCTGATCGACGACCTGCTCGCGTCCCTGCCCCGCAGCGGCACGCTGTCGGAGTCGCTGCAGGGCGTGTGACCGCCCGGCGCGCCTTCCGGCATAGCCGGCCGCGCGCCGGGTAGCGGCCGCAGGCAGCAGGCGCCGCGGCGCACGGCGGGCGCGCCTGGGCGGGGCCGGCGCACGCCCGCCGCGGTCGGCGGCGGCCCGAGAGGACCGCGACGACGAGCGAGGGGTAGACGGCGATGGCTGAGCGATCCAGGGTCGTGGTGATCACCGGGGCGAGCGGCGGCGTCGGCCGCGCGACCGCCCGGGAGTTCGCTGCGCGCGGCGACCGGGTGGCGCTGCTGGCCCGCGGCGAGGAGGGACTCGCCGGCGCCGCCGAGGACGTCCGCCAAGCGGGCGGCACCCCGTTGGAGATCCCCGTCGACGTGGCCGACTTCCAGGCCGTGGACGCCGCGGCCGAGCGCGTCGAGAACGAGCTCGGCCCGATCGACGTGTGGGTCAACGACGCCTTCACCGGCGTGTTCGCTCCCGTCAGCGAGATCGGGCCCGAGGAGTTCCGCCGCGTGACCGAGGTGACCTACCTGGGCTATGTGTACGGCACCAAGGCCGCGCTGGCGCGGATGCTGCCCCGCGACCGCGGCGCGATCGTCCAGGTCGGGTCGGCGCTGGCCTACCGCGGCATCCCGCTGCAGTCGGCCTACTGCGCCGCCAAGCACGCGATCCTGGGGTTCCACGAGTCGCTGCGCACCGAACTGCTGCACGACGGGGCCGGGGTGGCGACCACGATGGTGCAGCTGCCCGCGGTCAACACCCCGCAGTTCGAGTGGGTGCGCTCGCGGCTGCCCCGGCACGCCCAGCCGGTGCCGCCGATCTACCAGCCGGAGGTCGCCGCGCGCGCCATCGTCCGCGCCGCCGACCGTCCGCGGCCGCGCGAGTACTGGGTCGGCGGGGGCGCGGTGCAGACGATCCTGGGCAACCGACTCGCTCCGGGCGTGCTCGACCGCATGCTCGCCCGCTCGGGATACGCCTCGCAGCAGGTCGACAAGCCCTACCCCAGGGGCCGGATGGACAACCTGTGGGAGCCCGCCGACAAGTCCGGGGAGCACGACTTCGGGGCGCATGGCTCCTTCGACGAACGCGGCCGGGCGGTGAGCGTCCAGCAATGGGCCTCGCGGCGCAGCGGCCGCCTCACCGCGGCGGCGATCACCACCGGCGCCGCCGCAGCCACCGCGACCTGGCGCCTGCTGCGCAGGAGGCGGGGGTAGGGCCGCGCCCGCGGGGCCGCTGCGGGCACCGGGCCGTGCGGCACGGCGCGCCGATCAAGGGGAGGGCGGCACCGATCATCTGCTTCGGCCGGGGTTGCGGCCCTCGGTCGGGCCGTCGGTGCGATTGGCGGCCGAGCGGGGCGAGGGCCGCACAACCGCATCGGCCCGCGACCCCGACCCCCTCCCCGGAACCGCCCCATGCGGATGGTCCAACGCCGTCATATCCGCCCCCACCCGCTGCGCCGCACCCGCGCCAGACCGCTCCCCCGCACGCGCCACCCACCGCCCGCGCCGCGGATCCCAATCGGCCTGCGGCGCCTCCGCCCCCAGCAGCGGATCCAAAAACCGCTGCGCAGCCGGAACAGCCGTCTCCAACGACTTGTAAGCCAACCCCGGAGGGCGTGGGTCTCGGGGCCCTCCCAGGGCACGCGGTCGGCGATGAAGAGCAGGTCCACCAGGTCCTGAGGCCGGACGGAAGGGCCGCCCTGCCAGAACCGGCTGAAGATGCCCGACACCTTGTGGCCGAGCGTGTCGGCGAGGGAGATCATCCGCAGCTTGGGGTTCTCCCGCGGGTGACCCGAGGCGTGGATGTGCCGGGGGAAGTCCGCGATCTCCGGCGGCCTGCGCAGCGGGCGCCCTTCTGGAAGGAGTGTGTCGGTGTCGATGTTCATCAGCTCGATGTCGCCGCAGAACACGGTGTGGCCGATGCGCGCCCATCCGTAGGGCTCGTAGGCCTCGGTGTCGTGAGGGACGAAGCGGAGGTGGTCGCCGTAATCGCGTTCCATCGCGCTGTTGTAGTCGGCCACGTTCTGCGCGACCGAGCCGGCCGATGTGCGGACGAGGTCGACATCGGCGGTCGAGCGCGCGTCGGGCCAGCGCGCCAGAGCGGTCTGCCCGCCCTTGATCATCCACGTGTCCGGTTGGGCGTCGAAGAGGCGGACCATGACCCGCTGGAGCACCCATTGCTGCATTTCCGCCTCGTGCGTGGTGCCCCGCTGGCGGGCGTGCTCCCGGACCCGGTCGTTGAGCTCCCGCCAGAAGGGGGCGAAGGAGCCGCCGCCGTCAGCCATCCGCTTCCGCCCTTCCGACGATCTGCGCGGCGACCTGCCGCGCGAAGCCCGGGTCGCGGACCAGCACCGCCTCAACGGCGCCGTTGCGGGCGCGGGTCAGCCCGCGTCTGACCTCCTCGACCCGGTCGGGCCGGCGAAGCGACGCGTATCCGCGACGGTTGCGCGGCGGCAGCGCCGAGGCGGGCAGTCCGCCGAGGAGGTGCTCCGCGAACGAGGGACCGTCCGGAGGCAGGTCGTAGAGCGCGGCGTCGGGGGCCAGATCGGCGTAGAGGGTGCCCAGGTCGACAAGGTCCCGGCGCGCCGCGTCGGCCACGACCCGGCCCACCTCCTCAGCGGCCGTTCGGCTGCGCACGAGGTCGACGATGGTGCGGTGCGGCGCGGTGACCGGGATGCCGTCGCTGATGACGACGTCCTCGGGGCCGAGTGCGGCCCGATGCACCGCCACGGCGCGCGGTGTCTCCAGATCCGCGTCGCCCGGTGCGGTGAACGAGAGGGTCGCACCGGCCATCGCCCCCAGGCCGAGGAAGCGGGCCGCGGAGTGGTGCGAGAGGACGGCGTCGTCGTGCGCCGCGGAGGGCCGCTCCCAGGCGAAGTCGCCCGGTCGCAACGCGAGCCAGGCGGCCCGCATCGAGGCTCGCTGGAACGAGAGCGGGGAGACCGCGAGCTGGTACACGGACCAGTCGTGCTCCCATATCAGGCCGGCGTCGGCGAGGCGGCCGAGATCGGCCGGGCCTGCCCCCGCCCGCTCCGCCTGCGCCGCGGTGAGGAGCCCTTGCTGAGCGCCCGCCGCCACCGAAACGTGGTAAAAGGATTCTGCCCAGGTCACCGCCACACCCTAATCGCCGGAACGCGGAATCGCGGAAGCACCCGGATGATTGCCGGAGCATAGGCCGGCGGGCGCGCCGCCCCCGCTGGGACGCGAACCTCCGCTGTGCCGCCCGGTGAATGCGGGGGCACCCGACCGCGAACGGAGTGAAGGCTATCTGCCGCTTACGCGAGAACATGAGAATGGAACGACCCGCCTCACCTATTCGTATTTCCGGATTGTGTGAATATTATCCATGCCGAGAAATCAGTGGGCAGCGGCCGCTGAATCGGCGTGACACCCCTTCGCGACGAGGAAGTCATCCCTGATGAACCCGCAAGTATCGATGTCCGCGTTCAAGGCGCTCTCGGAGGCCGCCGCGCGGCAGAGCGGCCTGGTCACCGCCGGCCAGGCTCGGCGCATCGGGATAAGCTCCGCGGAACGCGACGCCCTGGTCGACGCCGGCCTGCTGATCCGCCCGGGCTGGTCCGTCTACCAGGTCGTCGGCACCGAGTCCGCGCCCTGGTACATGTACAAGTACGCGGCGTGGCTGGCTCTGGACGAGGACGCCTTCGCCTGGGAGCGGCCCTCGGCTCCGGGCGAGGACGCCGTCGTCTCCCACGAGACCGCCTGCGAGGCGCTCGGTATCACCGGCCCCGCTTCGCGGGAGCTGGTGTTCACCGCGCCGGACCCGCGGAGCGCCCCGCCGGGAGTGCGCGTGCGCAGGGCCGTGCTCGGCGCCGACGAGATCCAGGTGGTCGGGCGGTTGCCGGTGACCACCCCCCACCGCACGCTGGTCGACCTGGTCCGGGACTGGAACGACGCGGACGACCTGCGCCGCGCCTTCTCCGACGCGGTCCGCAAGGACCTCGTCGACCTCCTCCGCCTGCACCTCGACCTGGTGCCGCTGGCCGACGAGTACGGCTTCCCGGCAGAGGGCGGGCGGTTCGTGGACTACTTCCTCACCCGCGTCGGGATCGCCTCGCTCCCGCTCCGCAATCTGGTCGGCTACGTCGAGCTCAAGTGGCCGCAACGGGTCGCGGCGGTGCGGACGGCGCTGACGGAGGGGCTGCGGGAAGCGGGCGATCCCGGCGGCGCCCTCCTCGCCGAGGACGAGGCGTTCGGCCGCGAGATCGCGGCGCAGGTGGTCGGGCGGGCCGCGGCCGATGAGTGACGCGTTCGATCCGGCGGAGGAGTTCTGGCGGGCGCTGCAGGACAGCGCACGGGACGCGGCCGAGGCCAACGGCACATCGCCGTCGGAGGAGATCACCGACCACGTCTACAACCGGCTGATCGCGCGCGTCTTCACCGCCGGGGCCGACGGCTGGATGACCGACGGCGGCCGCTCCCTGGTCCTCCGCTATCCCGGATCCCGGACTACGACGGACCTCGACGTATCCTCCACCGCGGAGGGCGGCAGGGACCGGGTGGTCGCCGACTTCCTCCGAGCAGCGAGCACCGACCTCGGCGACTTCGTGCGGTTCGAGGTCGCCTCGACCGAGACGTTCACGACTCCGCCGGGGGCGCAGGTGGACTTCGCCGTCACCTGCGGAGGCAAACCGGTCGACGGCATCAGCGTCGACATCGTCCTCTCCCCTCCGCTTTCCGGCGCTCCCGATACGCGACCGCTGCCTCCGCCGCTGGTCAGCGTCGGTACCGCGGTACGGGACCCCGGGGTTCGGGTGCGTCCCCTGCTGGACCAGATGGCCAACAAGATCGGCGGACTGTTCATCCACTGGGACGGTCTGCCCCCGACCCGGGCCAAGGACTTGGCGGACATCCTCCTCATGGCCGCCAACGAGGACTTCTCCGGCCGCGAGCTGCACCGGGCCACGCACACGGAGTTCGCCCGCATCAGAGAGCGCGGGAACATCCTGCACGTCCCGCCGCGGTTCGAGGTCCCCGACGCATCGTGGGAGCAGCGCTACGCCAAGGCGGTCTCACGCGTTCCGGGCTGCCCCCAGCGGACGCTGGACGAAGCGCTTCCGGTGGCGCGGGCCTTGCTCGATCCGCTGCTGCGGGCGGATCCGCCCGATGCCGACTGGGACCACCGGCGCGGCCGGTGGGTCGGCCCGGCGGAGGACGCCACACGCGCGGCCCCGAGGGCGCAATGGCGCTCGGGCGCCGACGTGGTCGCCCTGGACACGCCCTCACCAGGGCTCCCCCGTCCCGCCTCCCCCCGTCCCGAAGGGCTTCCCGAAGCGGCGGAGCGGCACCGCCCGCCCCGCCGGCCCCAGGATCCGCCGCGTCAGCCGGGCGACCCGCCGCGTCGGCCCCGCCGCTGAGCGGAGCCGAGGCCCTCGGTCGGGCCGTCGGTGCGATTGGCGGCCGAGCGGGGCGAGGGCCGCACAACCGCATCGGCCCGCGACCCCGACCCCCTCCCCGGAACCGCCCCATGCGGATGGTCCAACGCCGTCATATCCGCCCCCACCCGCTGCGCCGCACCCGCGCCAGACCGCTCCCCCGCACGCGCCACCCACCGCCCGCGCCGCGGATCCCAATCGGCCTGCGGCGCCTCCGCCCCCAGCAGCGGATCCAAAAACCGCTGCGCAGCCGGAACAGCCGTCTCCAACGACTTGTAAGCCAACCCCGGATGCTCCGGCATCCGCAACCGACCGTACTCGGCGCGCTGGTAGGCGACCTCCTCTTGCAGGATGGCGTGCATGTCCGGCCCGTCCAGGTGCAGCCGATCGGCGAGGAACAGGGTGTCGACCATGTCCTGCACGCGAAACGGCGGAGCGCCGTCCCGGGACATCATGTGCATCCCGGTGATCTTGTGCAGCAGCACGTCCCGCGGGTCCAGCATGCGCAGGGTCGGGTTCTCCCGCGCGTCGCCCGACGCGTGGATGTGCTCGGGGAAGGGGACGTTCTTCAGCGGCTTCCACCGCGGACGGCGATCGGGTAGCGCCGCGTCGGTCTGCACCTCCATCAGTGGCCTGTCGCCGAGGTAGGCGGTGTGCAGCAACCGCGCTGCCCTGCCGGTGTCCATGATGCTGTTGTCGATCTCGCCGGGCACGAAGCGCAGGTGGTCGCCGTAGTCCTGCTCCAGCGCGGTGTTGTAGCGCTCGGCCATGACCGCGGCGGGGACCTCGTCGGTGGCGGAGAGGTCCACGTCGCCGGTCGCGCGGGCGTCGGGCCAGTGCGCCAGCTGGATCTGGCCGCCTTTGACGGTCCAGGCATCGGGCTGGGTGTCGAAGAGGCGGACCATGACGCGCTGGAGCACCCACTGCCGCAGTTCGTCCTGCGGCGAGGTGCCGCGGGTCCGCGCGTGCTCGCGCACCCGCTCGTTCAGGTCGCGCCAGAATGAGGAAAAGGTGTCGGTCATCGGCGGTCACTCCGAGCGGTGATCTCCGCGGCGATGCCGCGGACGAGGTCGGGATCGCGGGCGAGCACCGCGGCGTCGGAGTCCGCCGCGCGCTCGGCGGCCGCCGCTCGCAGCAGGTCCTCCACTTCGGCCACCCGGGAGGGGAAACGGAGCCGTGCCAGTCCGCGCGCGTTTCGCTGCGAGAGCGAGGAAAGGGGCACGGAGTCGGCGGCCTCGCCCAGGAAGTGGTCGACGAAGGCTGCTCCGTCGGCGGCGAAGCCGAACCGCTCCGCCAGTGGGGCGAGATCGGTGTGCAGGGCCCCGATGTCCACCAGGTCGCCTCGGAGCGCGGCGAGCAGCACGCCGCCGACCTCGTCGTGGGCGGTCCCACCGCGGATCAGGTCGAGGACGGTGCGGTGGGCGGTGGTGACCGGAACCCCCGATTCGCGGGTGACTTCGTCGGGGGCGAGGGGCGCGGCGCGCACCGTGGTGCCCGCCGGCGCCGCCCGCTCCTCGGGTGCGGTGAAGACCAGGCCCGCTTGCGATGGGGCCCCCAGGCGCAGCAGCCGCGCCGCCGAGTGGTGGGAGAGCACGGCGTCCTCGTGCGGTGCCGCGGGGCGCTCCCAGGCGAAGCGGTCCGGGGAGAGAGCCAGCCAGGCGGCATAGGGGTGAGCGGCGATCGGGTCGGGCTGGCCGGCCGACAGTTGGAAGACCGCTGTGTCGATTTCGAGGACCAGCCCGGATTCACCGAAGCGGTCGAGGGCGGCTGCGGGCACGCCCACCCGAGCCGCCTGGGCGGCCGTGACGAAACCGAGCTGACGCGCAGCTACGGCGGTCAACTCATAGTAGGACGTTTCCCAATTCATTTCTCCAGAATAATGGTGGCGGCTGGGCGGCCGGAAGCGGTGGGCTCGTGATACCGCATACTCGCATTCGCTGACTTCCGGTCGGCGGGCGGACCGCCGGCGGGAACCCTGAGAACACTTTCACACGAGAATCCGACCCACCTTTTCACGTTCGGCGACATGGGCCGCACTCGCCGATTCCGTGGAACCCGGACGCGGTCGCAGGCGTCGAATTGACCGGGAGGCGCACCGCGTTTTCACTCCGCTCGATCCTGCGCTTGGGACGCGGGAAGGAAAAATGCGCACCGCCGGATGCCGTGCTTTCGAATGCCGCACGAAGAAACAGAGGGAGTATGACCACCGAGACCGACCTCACCGAGAGCCACCGCAGGCTCTACTCGGCGTCGGCCCGCATGCTGCTGGCGCAGGTCGACCCGGTCTGGCGCGGAGACTTCTGGCCGCCGGAACGCGCCCGTTCCTGGCGCGAGCTGGAGACGCGCCTGGCCGCCGTTCCGACCGGGGCCGGGAAGCCGCCCGACCCCGTCGATCCCGCCTGCCGACTCGCCTCCCGGCGCACCCCCGCGGACGGCCCGATCGGCTTCGCCGCGGCGGTCCGCGCGTGGGAGGCGCGACTCGACACGGACCCCGGACCGGGCCGCACCTATGACGGGGCCCCGTCCGGCCGGGGCGTGGTCCTCGACGCCGCCTGGCAGAGCGCGGTACTGGAGCTGCTGGCCGAACTCGGCCGGCGCGTGGCGCCCGGCCGCCCCGGCTATACCGTTGCGCAGGACGCCGCAGGGCTCGCCCAAGCGGTGCTGGAGACGGCCGAGGCCCTCCGGGCCCCGCTCACCGCCGTGGGGATCGGCGCGAACGCCGCCGGCTCCCCGCGACCGCCGGACGGTGAGCCCGAGCCCGCGCCCGGGGACGAGGTGACCGAGGCGGACCACTCCGGACTGCGCGAGGCGGCCCGGGCGGCGCTGCGCACGGTACCCAGCCGCGCCGACGCCGAGCGGGGCGACTTCTCGATCCGGGTCGCGGTCTGCGACGCCGCCGCCGACCTGGCCCGGATCGACAGGGGTGAGGACGCCCCGGCGTGGCGGGAGGCGTTCGCGGGAGTCGATCCGGCCCGGCATCTCGTCCGCGCCTACCACTGGGGTCCCGGCGAGCAACGACCGCTGCCCTTCGCTGAGCGCGCCGATGAGCTGCGTGTCCTCCAGGCGGACTACCCCCCGCCGCGGCTTCTCGATCCGCAGGATCCGCCGCCCGATGTGCTCGGGGAGAGCGGCGGTCGCGCCGCGCTCTCCCCCGAGACCGCCCTCGTCGCCGCCGAACTGCTGGAGGAGTTGGCCGCCCGGCTGGCACCCGGAACCCGCGTCGGCACCATGCACTTCGCCGCCTATCCGCTCCACCTGTTCCTGAGAGGACGGTTCCAGCGTGCCTTCACTGCCGACTGACGGCGGCTTGGGAGCGGGAACGCCGCTGGAGGTCCTGGTGGTGTCCGACGTCAGCGGCCGTGCCAGCAACGCGGGCGGAGTCCCGGTCGCCGCCGGTGCGCTCACCGAGGCCCTCGCCGGACTGCCCGACGCCAACGTCACACTGCTCACCGCCGGGGACACCGAGCCGCACGGCGACGCGCGCATAGTGAGCGTCCCCCGCGACCCCGACATCAGATGGGCGTCGCAGCAGCTCCAGGAGATGCCTCCCAACAGCGCTCCGGAGGATGTTCCGGGGATGCCCTCGCGGGCGGAGTGGCGACCGGACATCGTCATCGGGCACTCGCGGTTCTCCGGGCCGGCCGCACTCGCCGTCCGGAAGCACTGGTACCCGGAGGCGAAGCTCTGCCACGTCGTGCACATGCCCGTCCAGCGCTACGCCGAGATCCAGGGGCGTCCGAAGGAGGTGCAGGAGACGCTGGTCGGGCTGGAGCGGGCGGTGCTGGCCGAGGCCGACCTCGCCGTGGGCGTCGGCAAGCTGCTCACCGACGTCGGCCGCGCCATGGCGGCGGAGAACCCGCGCCAGCCGGCCTTCCACGAGCTGCTGCCGGGCTCGGACGTCTCCGGACCCGCGGTCCGACCGCCCCTCGGCGACACGTTCAACATCCTGTTCACCGGAAGGGTCAACGACGACATCAAGGGCTACGACCATCTGCTGGATGTGGTCAGCGAACTGCGGGACCGCGGCTTCGACGTCCGACTGCGCGTACGCGGCGTCCCGGAGCCCTACGTCGATGCGGAGCGCCGGCGCGCCGCCGACCGATTGGGGGAGGCGGGGGTCGCCGTCATCCTTCCCTACACCTCCGACCTCGCCGAACTGGCCGAGGACTACGCGGTATCGCACGCCGCCGTCCTGCCGTCGCTGATCGAGGGCTTCGGCCTGGTCGCCCTGGATGCCGCAAAAGCCGGCCTGGTGACCAAGTCCGCCCGCGAATCCGGTGTCGCGGAACTCTTCCTCGACACCCGGGTCCCGGGAGCCGAACACATAGGCCGCTCGTTCGTCGTACCCGATCTCGGACTCGACCGGGGAGCGCGGGTCGCGGTCTGGGTGGAGGACCTCATCCACACGATCCGCAACTACGAGGAGGATTCGGCCGCCGCGGCACGGTTGGGAGCCGAACTGCGGAACAACTACACCTGGCCCTATGCCGCCGTCGGGATGGCCAGGGCGGTCCGCAACCTCGCTCACGACCCGCACGCGCACACCGTGCAGGGACCGAAGGGGGTCCTGCTCGACGGGGACGGGCGGCGGCTGCTCCCGCCGGGAGCGCACGGCGCCGCCCCCGGCCGGGGTTTCGACGGCGTGGACTTCCCACGCGGGCTCGCCGACTCGCCCGGCCCGCAGGCGAGGGGCGCAGGGGCGGCCGCACCGAAGAGCGGCGCCCGGTGGCCGCCCGGTCAGCAGCCCCACCGCCGGGGCAGATGAGCCGGCCCCGATCCGCCCCGCGGCACACCGCCGCGGGGCGGTCGGCCGTCGCGGTCGGCGGCGCAGGCGGCCTTGCGCGTCCGCTGCCTCGGAAGCCGGCCGGTCGGCTGCGGCCGGCCGCGGCCGCAGCCCAGGGGACGCCGCCCCGGGCGCGGCCGGGGCCCGGGATCACCACTCGTTTTCGAACCAGCCCTCCGGGGCCGGGTCGGCCGGGAGGGGGCGGGGGTCCTGGTGGCGGCGGGAGGTGCATTCGCGGAAAGGGCCGGAATCGGCCAGCAGGAACGACATCTGGTAGTCCAGGTGGTCGCGGTACCACACCGCCATTCCCGTCCCCGGTTCCCAGCGCAGCACCTCCCAGGCGTGCCACAGGGCGTGGAAGCGCGAAACCGCCTCGGGGTGGCGCCACCATTCCTTGCACCACCGGAACTGCCCGCCTTCGGCCCGGGTGTACATGGGCAGGAACCGGTAGGTGACGAACTCCTCGACGTTGCGGAACACCGGGGTGTGCTGCGTGGTGCCGGATTCGGGATAGGCGTCGTATTCGCGTTCTCCGCCGTTTCCGGCGGTCGGCGTGTCCGCGGTGGTCTCGGGGGTGGTGGTCATCGTTGCCGTCCTTTCGCTGTCTTTCTGCCGTGCCGGCCGGCGCTTGGCCGCTCCGCCGCTTCGCTGATCTCCTGCCGCACCGCCTACCGCTGCGCTGCTCTGCCGCGCCGTCACATCGACCGCGAGCCGGTGCGCTCCTTCGTCTGCTCGTTCGCGCGCCGGTTGGCGCGGTACTTGCCGCCCAGCGTCGCCAGGCCCGCCGGCGGGTCGAGGGCCCCCTCCTGCGCGAAGTCCGCGGTCGTGAAATCCCGGTGGCCCGGCAGCTCGCCGGCCTCGACCGCCTCCACCAGGCCGGACGCCGGGTGGGCGGCCGCCGTCGTGTCGGCGGCGAGGACGACGGCGCCCTCCCGGGCGCGCTCGTCCTGCTGGGACCGGACGGGCGGCTCCTCTCCCCCGCCCGTGTCGCCGTCGGCGACGACAAGGCGGGAGCCGGGGTCGAACGGGTGACCGGTGGAGGCCCGGGAGATCGCGGTGTAGGCCGGGACCGGGTGCTCGCCCTGCTCCAGCCGCCGCCGGTACTCCTCGTCCAGTTCGGGGTTGGCCGCGGCCAGGTGCTCGCCGAAGCTGTTCAGGGCCTCCTCCGCCTCGTCGGCGTAGCGCATCGCCCGCTCTTGGCCGCGCAAGGCGTTGAAGCTCCACGACTCCACCAGGTCGCGGATCTGGCGGTCGTCGCGGTCCCGCAGCGCCTGCGGGTTCTCCAGCACCCGCTCCCAGGCCTCGGGCAGGGTGAGCGGGCGGCCGTCCTCATGGCCGCGGGCGGGGTCGTCGGCGTGCACCATGGCGGCCTCGACCGCGCTGATGCGGTCCAGCTCCCCCGACTGCAGGTCGTGGTGGTCGACGGCCAGCGCCTGGCCGATGACGTTGCGCCGGTAGCTTTCGTAGACCAGCGGCTCCCACCGGGCGAGGAGCCCCTCGATCGCCCGGCGCACGTCCGCGGACTCGCGCTCCAGTGACGCGATGGCGCTCAGCCACGCGCCGTTGAGCATGGCCCGCTCCTCGTCGCCGGGCGGGGTCGCCGGGTCCCAGGCGGCGAAGCGCGCCCAGGAGCCCTGCGCGGGCTCGCCGGCGTCCACGCCCGACCTGGCGGCGATGTCGGGGTTGGCCGCCGCGTGGCGCCAGGCGTCGGCGAAGTCGCCGTCGAACCCGAGGGTTTCGGTCCACTCCCGGCTCACCCGGTCGATCAGCTCGTCTTGGCGCTTGGGCAGCGCCAGCGCGGCCGCCACGTCGGTGTGCTCGATCGAGGCGAGCACCCGGTCGACGGCTCCGTCGCCGCCGGGTCCGGCGATCCCGCGCCGGACGTCGTCGGGGGTGTCGGGGTTGGCCGCGATGGCCGCCTTGACGCGTCCCGTCAGCTCGCGGTCGCCGGCGTGGTCGCGGGCGGTGCGCGCGATCCGGACGTCGCGGTTGTTGGCGGGGGTGCGGTTGGTCGGGTGCACGACCCGGTTGCCCTCTTCCGCGTTCTTGGCCGCCCGGTTGCGGCGTGCCCGCGCCAGCACGGCGCCGGCCACCATCACACCCTGCCCGGTCAGCCGCACCGCCTTGCGGCTGGTGCGGGAATTGGCGCGCAGGAACGCCATGAGGGACTCCATGACGGCCTCGCCGATGGCCGAGGGCGTCTGGTGGAGCTGGTCGGCGACCGAGCCGCCCACACTCCCGCGCACGTCGGTACTGTCGAATCGCGGCTGCCGCTGACCGGAGTCTCCTCGGTCGGGGGCCCGGTCGGGTCCGCGATCCGGGGCCCGGTCCGCGGACCGCTGTTCCTCACTCATGCTCTGCTCCACTCCTCTCGGCGGCCGCCGCGTGCGGCGCGGCGAATGCGCCGCCCGCTGCGGGCGGACCCGCCAGCCACGGCCTATGCGTCCTTGCTGTCGACGGCGGCGTACCTGCGCTGGGCGCCCTCGGTCACCGAGGACTCGGCCCGGGCGATCTCAGCACTGATCGCCCCGGCGTCGGGGCCCGTGTACCAGGGGCACATCTTCAGCAGCGTCGCCTGGGCCGCGGTGGCGAACATCAGCGCCTCGCCCTTGCCGATGCGGCGGATGTCGGCGCCCTCCATGACCTCCTGGCGGCGCAGCTGCACCGAGTGGTTGCCCTTGCCGTCGCCGTAGCTGAAGGAGGTCGTGGACACGTCGTGCTGCCCGATGAGCTTGGACAGCGCCTCCACGATCTTCTGGTCGTCCAGGCCGGCGCCGAAGAGCTTGACGGTGGCGGCCGACCACATGGCCTCCATCCCGTTCTCCGTCCAGACACGCACGCCCTGGCGGTAGCTCTGCAGGATGGTGACGGGCACGATCCCCCGGGACCCCAGGTGGGAGTAGAGGTCGGGCAGGTCGGCGATCTTGCAGATGTTGGCGGCCTCGTCGAGGACCGCGACCAGCGGCGGGTCCAGGCGGCCGCCCATGCCCTCCGAGGCCTCCTCGGCGGTGATGAAAACGGCGTCGGTCATCGCGGCGATGAGCGGGGCGGAGGCCGCGCGCGACTTGCTCAGCAGGTGCAGCGTCTGCCGGGAGCGCACGAACTCCCGCGGGTCGAACTCGTCCATGCCGGTGTCCGCCGGCGGGGTCACCCACTCCATGATCTCGGGGTCGTCCAGGCAGCGGGCGGCGGTCCGCGCGGTGGTGAAGATGCCGTCGCGGGTCTCGCTGACGATGTTCTGCGTCTCGCGCAGCGCCTCGGCGTAGGCGGTGAACCCGTGGTCGAACAGGATCTCGATGGGACGCGGCTGCTTGGCGTCGTGCAGCCACTCCCCCACCCGGGCCAGCGACTCCCCGGACAGCGCAGCGGCCAGCATGAGCTGGGACAGCAGCGCCTTGGCGGCCGGGCCCCACATGTCCTTCTTGGAATCGTCGTCGTCGATGGTCAGCACGAAGTGGCTGGCCAGGCGGTAGGCGTCCTCGACCGTGCGCACATGGCGCAGCGGGTTCCACCAGAACTCCTGCTTCTGGTGGGTGATGTGCTGGGGGTCGAACAGCCACACGCGCTCGCCGGTGCGCTGCTCCCGCAGCGCCGCCGTCGCCGACCACACGTCGCCCTTGTTGCTGGTCGCCAGGGCGGGCCCGGGGGCGTTGAGGACGTAGGGGATGGCCAGCGCCGTGGTCTTGCCGGCCCGCGGCGCCATGTAGGCCAGGACCGTGTCCTCCCAGGACGCGAACAGCCTGGGTCCGGACCGCCCGTTGGGCATCTTCACCTCGCCCAGCGTGAGCCCGACGTCGCGCTCCCCGAGCGCCTTGTGCGGGCCGCTGAGCGTGGTCTTGCGCAGCCGCAGCGCCTTCTGCGCGGCCGCGGGGCGCGACAGCTCGCCCACGTCCTCGTTGCCGACGTTCAGCACCGCGACCGGGTCGCCCTCGCTGCCCAGCCGCGTGCGCAGCGCCACCAGGCCCCTCCGGCCGGCCCAGCCCAGACCCGCGGCCATGGCGGCGCAGAACGCCGCGACCACGGGCGTGGGCGTGCCCGGCCAGGCCCTGGCGGTATCACCGGTGACCAGCCACAGCACCCACCGGGCGCTAAACGGCGCGACCTCCCCGGGGGTGACCAGCGCGGCCAGCCACGCCGCCACCCACACCAGCCCCACGAGCCCGACCACGCCCCACAGCGCGAGCACCACCAGCAGCGGGGGTGTCCCCGCCGCCATGGCGCCGCCGCGCGGCTGGAACTTGTCCGACTGCCATGCCATGCCTCTCATACCCTGTTCACCGCCTGATCGGTGTCGTAGAGGTGGAACTCGTCGCCTGTGAGGGTCATCTGCACCGGAATGCCCAGCCGCTCGGCACCGGTCTTGATCAGATAGCGGCCCCGCCCCGGGTGCAGGGTGCCGGGCTGCCAGGAGTCCGGGGAGGACCAGGAGGACACCAGGCCCTGCTCCGGTTCGGTCAGCGGGGTGATCTGGTTGACCCGCGACAGCTCCCGCGGCGGCAGACCGGCCAGGATGGTGATGGCCGAGCGGTCCACGAACCCGCGCGCCTTGGCCCGGTCCTCCTCGTTGGCCAGCGCCTCCAGGTCGCTGAGGGAGTGGGTGACCATCACCGAGGCCATGCCCTTGCTGCGGTTGAGCCGGGTGAGCGAGTCGGCGTACTCGACCAGGCCGGGTGCTCCGCGCAGCGCCCGCCACAGCTCGTCCATCACCCCGATGTAGGAGCGCGGGGCCATCACGCCCTGCTCGGCGAGCATCCCCAGCGCGTCGACCATGCCGAACCCGTAGCTCCAGGTGCACAGCATCGCCGCGGTAAGCAGCTTGTCGCCGGCCGCCCCGACCCGCGAGATGTCCACGCTGATGCCCGGCGCGTTGAGGTCGACGGGGTTGGTCGTGGGTCCGTCGAACACGCCCGCGAGCGAGCCCGTGCACAGCAGACGCAGGGTGAAGACCAGGTCGTCGACGCGCTCGTCGTAGCGGTCGCCGGAGCCGCCGGCGCGGGCCAGCGCGCGCAGTCCGTCGGGCCCTTCCTCGATGACCCGCAGCACGTCGGGCACGGTGGGCTGCACGCCCGCGCCCAGCCGCTCGTCGAGCAGGTCCACCGCCGCGCCGAGCACGACCTCCTCGGCGTTGCTGATGCGGTCCTCGCGCACCAGCGTGCACAGCGCCATCAGCAGCGAGATCCGGCGCGAGCGCACCTCCCAGCGCAGCTGGGCGCGCTCGTCGGGGCCCAGCAGCTCCAGCGACGACCCCAGGGGGCCGGAGTCCAGCGGGTTGATGCGGTCCATGCCGCGGCCGATCTCGACGACCTGGCCGCCGAGGTAGCGGATGAGGTTGGTGTAGTCGGGCTTGGTGTCACCCAGCACGATGGCGCGGGTGCCGAACGCCACGGCGCCGGTCACCAGGCGTTTGACCAGGGTGGACTTGCCGGTTCCGGGCTGGCCGAGCACGAAGCAGCCGGGGTTGGTGACCAGGCCCGCGCGCAGCCACGCCAGCGGGTCCAGGCACACGACCTCGCCGGAGAGCAGGTCGCGTCCGATGGGCGTGCCCACCGACGGCGGCTTGCTGCTGGTCACGAACGGGAACAGGCCGCAGGCCTGGGCGGTGGTGGCCTGGTACTCGGGCACGTGCGGGATGTTGACCGAGCCGCCGCCGTCGCGGTGCGCCCAGCCCATCGTCGGAGGCAGCGGGCCCAGGCCGGCGTCGTCGGCTCCCTCCTCACCGGCCGAGCGGCCGCGCCGGCGCCCGCGGTCGGGGTGGGAGGCACCGCGCGCCGCGGCACGCTGCGCCCGGTGCTCGCTCTTCAGCCGCGCGCGCCGCCGGCGGCGTTCGGCCCGGCCGCCGGGTCCGGGCGGGGCGATCGGCTGCTCGGTCGCAGCGGTGTCGGTGCTGGTTGCCATCGGCTGTCTCCTGGCTCTCGGCTCGTTCAGTTGCGCTGCGCGAGGTAGGGCGGGCAGACCCCGAGCGGCAGGGTGGTGGCGAAGGCGACGTCCTGGCTGCCCCACGCGCGCCGCAGGCGGATGCGGGAGGTCTCGGCCGAGGACTCGGTGTGGGAGACGGCGCGGTCGAGCTCGTCGGGGTCCTCGACGGTGACGGAGGCGTAGAGGCTCATCTGCACGAGTCCCGCGCCGAGCGTCTCCTCCTGGGCGGCCTGGCGGGCGTAGGCGAGGTCCTGGCTGTCGCGGGCGCTGACGCGGTGGCGCAGCCGGGCCGACATCTCGCTCTTGTACTGCGCAGCGGTGTTCTGCCCCTCCAGCGCCCGCGCCGCCGAGGAGGCGGGCCAGTGGCGGAACAGCAGCGTGGTGCGCTTGGTCCAGCGCGTGGGTGTGAGCAGCTGGGACAGGACGGTGCTGGTGACGTGGGTGCGCGGCGCCTGCTGCCAGATCCAGGCCACGCTGGTGCCGCTGTCGTGGATGTAGCGGTCGTGCAGCGTTTCGGCGGCGATGGGGCCCGCCTCGGACCAGTCGCCGGTCGCGATCGCGCCGCCGGACTCCAGCGCCTGCGCGACGGCGCCGCGTGCGGCGGGGTCGTAGGCGCTGCGAACCGTCGCGACGATCTCCTCGGGCCGGGCGCGGCCGATGACGCTGACGCCGCAGCCGCCGAGCCCGTTCTCGATCTGGTTGAGGAGGTTGTTCAGCTCGGCGGCCGCCTCCAGCCGCCCCTTGGGCGGCGTCGGGAACCTGCGCGGGTCGAAGGTGATCGATATGCGGGTCTCCACCTGGGCGCTGACGGCGGGGGCCAGTGAGACGAGCTCGCCCAGGATGCGGCGCGCCGCCTGCGGAGACTGCGGGTCGACCGACGCGGCGACGTGGTCGCGCAGGGTGTCGCCGGGGTCGGGGCTGGACTCCACGGTGACCGAGATCCAGGGGACCCAGGGCATGTAGCCGAACCCGGCCAGCCAGTTGTGCCAGTTGGCCACCCAGGTGTCGACGTCGCCGCTCTCGGCCAGCCACACCGAGTTGGAGGAGACCTTCAGGGTGGCGGTCATGTGCCCCAGCCGCCTGTTCCAGGCGATGCCGAATCGGCCGCCGCGGCCGTCCTCGGCGGAGAGCAGCGTGATGGGCGCCAGCACCCCCGGCAGCTGGAAGGCGCGCGGGTGCTCGACCAGGACGCCGGCGCGGTAGCGGGTGCGTCCGCGCACGGTGGCCCACCACCACCGCAGCCGGGTGAGGACGAACCCGAGCAGCGAGGTGCCCTGGACCGGCACGAGCGCGATGCCGAAGACCACCACGAGCGGAGGCACCAGGTAGGCGGCGTAGCGCTGGTCGAAGAAGGCCACCAGCATGAGCACGATGAGGCAGCCCATCAGGATCATGGTGGGGGTGAAGCCCAGCCCCAGCAGGCCGATGCTGCGCTTGCGGCGCCACCCGCCGTAGGTCCGCAGTGTCATGTGTCCCGTCCTCGGTGTGGATCGTGCGTGTCCTGTGTCGGCGGTCCGCGCTACAGCGCCCCGGACGGGGGCTGGTCGGCGTCGGTTCCGGCGGCACCGTCGGCGACGGTGCCGGAGCCGGGGTCGGTGGAGGCCGGCGCGTCTGCGGCCGGCGCGGAGTTCGGCGGGGCGGATACGGGTACCGCGGCGCCGGAGGGGCCCGCCGGGCCGGGCGCGCCCGCCGAGCCGGAGCCGGCTTCGCCGGGCTGGGCCGCTCCCGAGGGCGTCGGCGCCGCCGTGGACGTGGGCGCCGCGGCGGACGAGCCGCCGGAGGGGGTGGCAGGGGTGCCGCCCGCGGACGCCGTCACCGCCGACCCGTGGCCGGGGGTCCCCGCGCCTGATGGCGTGGGAGCGCCGCCGCCGGATCCGGCTCCGCCGCTGTAGGAGGCCGACTGGACATTCTGGCCGGGTCGGCCGGCACCCGAGGGGGTCGGCGCGCCCCCCGTCGAGCCGGGGGCCGCCGTACCGCCGGGTTGGCCGGCACCCGAGGGGGTGGCGGCCGTGGTCGGGACCGAGGCACCGCCGGAGTAGGTGCCGCCCGCGGAGGCCGTCGACGCCGATCCGGTTCCGCCGCTGTAGGACGCGGACTGGACGTTGTGGCCCGGCTGGCCGGCGCCCGAAGGTGTGGGCACCGCCTGCCCGCCCGAGTCACCCGAACCGCCGCTCTGCAGGTCGCCGCTGCCACCCGCGGCGACCGGCGTCGCCGAGAACTGGCCCGGCTGGCCGGCACCCGAAGGCGTGGGCACCGCCTGCCCGCCCGAGTCACCCGAACCGCCGCTCTGCAGGTCGCCGCTGCCACCCGCGGCGACCGGCGTCGCCGAGAACTGGCCCGGCTGGCCGGCACCGGAGGGGGTGGCCGCCGTGGAGGCGGAATCGGTGACCCCCGTTCCGCCGGCGCCGGGCACGGAGCCCGTCGCCATCGCGGCACCGCTGGGGCTTCCCGTCCCGCCCGCTGTGCTCACCGTGCCCGAGGCCCCCGCGGCCCCCGACGCGCCGCCGCCGGACCCGCCCGAGTGGGACACGGAGGCGACCGACGCGCCGCCGGCCGTCGTCGCGCCGGCGCCGGAGGGCAGTGCGGACTCACCGGACCCGCTCTGCCCCTGGCTGTCCGTGCCCGGATTGTCCTGCGCCGAGTCGTACCGGCCCTGGCCGGCCTGTGAGTCCGAGCCGGTGTCGCCCGCGCCGCCGGGAGCGGAGCCGCCGCTGCCGCCTCCGGTTCCGCCGCCCGCTCCGGCGGTCTCCATCCCTGCTCCGCCCGCGCCGGCTCCGGCGCTGACCGCGGTCGTCGCGGCGCCCGTGGCGAGTCCTCCTCCGCCGCCTCCGCCCCCGGTCGTGGAGGCGGCGGAGACGGTGGAGGCCGAGGGCAGCGACTGGTCGACGGAGGCGGCGCGGGTTCCGGCGCCGTGGGAGGCCGTGCTCGCTCCGAAGATCCCGCCACCGGTGGAGCCCGGGACGCCCGACGACTGCCCTCCGCCGGACGCGGCGCCCGCACCGGCACCGGCGCCGAAGGCCATCGCCCCGCCGGTGAGCTTGGTGGCCATGCTGCCCAGCAGGCTCCACAGCATCGGCAGCGCACCGGTGGCCATGAGGATCACCGCCACGCCCACGAAGTACTGGAAGGTGCCGTCGGGGTCGTTCTCGGTCTCGGAGAAGAAGATGAACCCCAGCGCGTAGATGAGCACGATGACCGGCTTGTACAGAATGGAGCCGATCAGCCAGCCCATGATCTTGGAGAAGATGTTGGTGCCGGGTCCGGGCAGCATCGCCGCACCCGCGGCCAGCGGCAGCACGGCGGCGCAGATGTAGACGACGCCCTGGGTGTAGAAGAGCGCGACGATCTGGATGACCGCGCCGACGACCACGGCGATGCCGACGAGCACGCTCAGCAGCAGGCGGAAGGGGTTGCCGCCCTCGCCGTCGGTGACTCCCCCGATCGCGGGCGGCTCGGAGAGCTTTTCGCCCAGGTCGCTGCTGAAACTCCGCGCGACACCGGTGTCGAGCAGGTAGAGGGCCAGGGAGTCGCAGAAGTCGACGAGGGCCTGGATGATGAAGACCCCTGCGAATGTGGTGAACACCAGCACCAGCAGCGCTTTGACGGTGTCCATCATCGGATCCACCCGCCGATGCCACAGCAGGCGGACGGCCGCCACCAGCAGGCCGGCGGTGGCCAGCAGGGTGACCAGGGGGAAGACCAGGTCCTGGAAGCTGGAGATGCCGGTGCTCTGGGCGAGGTCGTCGTTGTTGTCCACCGCCGGGTTGTCCCAGAGGATGTCGAAGATTCCCCCGATGGCGGGCTGGATCAGCTCGCCGACGTCTTGTGAGATCTGCTCAAGGGACATGGCACTTCCTGCTCAGGGCTCGGTGCGGGTGCTGGGAAGGGAGTTGCGGGGAGGCGGGCGCGGGCGGATCAGACCCGCACGTCTTCGCCGCCACCACCGCCGTCGTCGCCGCCGTTTCCATCGCCGCTGCCACCGTCGCCGCCGTTGCCGGGAGGATCCGGGGCCTGTTCGCGCGTGTACTCGACCCACCTGGTCTGACCGTCGCCGCCTTCGGCGCCGCCCCCCTGGAGCAGCAGCGCGATGATCGGGGCGGCGACCATCAGCAGCACGATGCCCAGGAGCACCCACGGCAGCTCGCCCATGCCGCGCGCGGCGATCCACGGGTCGCCGGTGAAGTTGGCCTGCACCATCTTCCCGGCGATGATCAGCAATGCGATTACCGCGATCGCGGCGCCCAGGCCCATGACCCAGCCGAGGATCGTGTTTCCGCACGGGACCCACTGGTCCGCGCCCTCCTGGCAGGCGCGTGCGGCCAGCGTGTGGACCGGTCGGTCGTTCATGGCATCACCTGAGCGCTCGGCGGTGCGGAGGTGTCGGAGGCTTGCTGTACGGGGGTCTGGGCGCGCGGCATCAGACGGTCCCGGTGAATTCGGGATCGGGTTCGTAGGTCGGCATCGGGACGGGCCCGTCATCGCGGGCCGGCGGGCTCAGCAGCATCATGACCACCGAGACGGCGACGAGCATGAGGAAGATCCCCATGAACGTCCACAGCAGGCCGCCCACGCCTTCTGCGGCGAGATCCGAGCGGCCGCTCTTGCCGACGACCATCTTCCCGGCGCAGTAGAGGACGCCGATGATCCCGATGACCGCGACGATGCCGCGGCCCCAGGCGAACATCTGGTCCAGGGCCGGCAGCACCTGGCTGGGCAGCTGCGGCTGCGGGTTCCAGGTCAGCGGCAGCGGGGCAGCGGCCTCGACCGCTCGCTGGGCGGCTTGGTGGACCGCGATGGAGGTGTGCAGCAGGGCGTTCACGCCGTCCTCCGCGCTGGTTGCAGTGGGTCAGGGCCGACGGCGGGGCGCACGGCCGCCGGCGCGGGCGTCATCGCACGTACCGGTGCACGCGCGTGATCACCGGGTCCGGCCGGTCGCCGTGCCCCGTCGCGCGGGTCATGCCTCCGCGGCCGGCAGCAGCAGGGTGATCGCCGGAATCGCGATGAGCATCAGGGAGATCCCCAGAATCGTCCAGACAAGACCGCCGACGCCTTCGGCCGCCAGGTCGGACCGGCCGAACTTGCCCACGGCCATCTTTCCGGCGCAGAACAGCACGCCGATGACCCCGATGACGACGACGACCCCCCTTCCCCACATGAAGAGGGTGTCGATGGAGTTCATCGCGCCCGAGGGGATCTGGATTCCCTCTCCCCAGTCATAGCCCTTCAACGGGGTGTTGGTCAGCGGAATCATGGCCACCGACTGCGCCTTCACATAACCCGCCAGCAAAAGGTTCATACCTCTACTCCTCGCTCCTGCGTGCCCATAACCGGGAAACCACTCGTTGTGCACGCCGACCGGATCCTGGACAGCGCCCGCTCGACCTTCTTCGGCAGGTCGACCCTTGCGACGTCGGCGGCGTCGGCGTAGCGGATTCCGGCCGCGAACGGCAGCCGGACGATCTCGCCGACCCTGTCCTCGATCAGCCGGAGCCGGGCCGCGGCCTCGCGGGGTTCGGGCCCCGACCCGTCCGCGACGACCACCAGGCAGGCGATCGCCGCACCGGACTCGGCGACGCCCGTCACCGCCTCGACCGCCCGCGCCGACGCGGGTGCGCTGTCACGCGCCACCAGCACCAGCGGTCGGCCGAACGTCTCGATGCGCCGCGTTCCGGACTCGTAGCCGCCCAGGTCCCACGGCGTGCCCAGCAGCGCCGCCAGCGTCGTGGCGCCGGCTCCGCCGTGGCAGCCCAGGACGACCGCGTCCACCGCCGGCGCCTCTGCCGCCGGTGCGCCGCGGGCGCCGGGCTCGCGGCCCAGTCGCCGACCGAGTTCCACGGCCACGTCGCTCCCCTTTCGTTCCGGCCGCTGTTCGCGGGTCTCCTGAGATCACCTGCGACGGATTCCTGCTCCCGTCGTCATCCGCGATAGACGGACCCCCGCTTTCCGCGGTTCCGCTTTTCCGAGAAATTTTTTCGAGCCGACGCCCACCTGCGTGAATCCCGACTACCCGTTCTCCGCGCGGACGCACGCGCGCGCGACAGACGCAGCGGATCGGCGGACGGTTCCCGTGAATCCATCGAAATCCGTGTCCGGCTGCGGACACCTTTCCGCGGAACCCGGCCCGCCCTTCCGGGGGTCCGATGTGTCCGCGAAACCGGATCCGGAAGAACGGCTGCGCGAATTCGGCGGCCGACCACTCCGGACAAGGAAAACGAAGAACGCGCACCGTTTTTCGCACACCCGTGAGAAGTGCGGCAGAAAGGCGACCGTGAACGACGTCAACCAGAGTTCCCGGCGGATCGCGCTCGCCGCGGCCGCGGTGATCGTCATCGTGCTCGGCGCCGGCTTCGCCGTGACCCGGCTGACCTCCGGCGGGGCGGAACCCGCGGCCCCCGGCGGCGCGGACGGGGGCGCCGCCGGCCAGGGAGGCGGCGCAGGCGGGTTCGACGTGACCGCGCTGCTGCCCGATTCCGAGGGCGAACTGCAGGAGGCCGCCGGGGTCGCGCGCGAGTTCGCCACCGCCTACTTCGGCGGCGGCGCCGACCGGACCGCGCGGCTGGAGGAGCTGGCCGTGCCGGGCTATGCCGATGCGCTGGCGCAGGAGGGTGCGGCTCCGCCGGTCCAGGGCGAGCCGGTCCCGCCGGTCGCCACCGGCGGGACCGAGGCCGAGGTGCGGGCGGAGGTCACCGGCATCCGCGACCTGGCGAAAGGCAGCGTCACCTACGTGGTCCGCGCCGACGTCGCCGTTCCGGGCGGCGCCGAGCACCGCTTCGAGTACGCGGCCACGCTCGCCGAGGAGGGCGGCGACTGGCGGGTGAGCGGCTTCTACGACGCGGCGCTGGGCGATTCCGGGGCGCGCTGATGGGCGCGACCGATCGGCGGGCGCACACGGGGCGGGGCCGGCAACGCGCGGCGGGGCTCGGACGGGCTCTGCGCGCCGGGCTCGCCGGACGGCGCCGGGTGCGGCTGAGCGACATCGGCCGCAGCACGCTGTCCTACAGCCTGGGCGCGAGCCTGTTCATGGGCTCGGCCCTGGTCGTCGTCAGCGGCCCGGAGATCTTCGACTACCTGGGGTTCGGGGGCGGTGCGGGCGGCGGCTGCTCGACGTCGCTGGGCGGCTACACCGGCGAGGCCTCCGACGACTCCATCCCGGAGAACTTCCTAAAGCACGCGCGCGAGGCGGGCGACAAGTTCAACGTCCCCTGGGAGTACGTGGCCGGCCTGTCCTGGCGCGAGACCAACCACGGGCGCATCCCCGACAACGCCACCTACCCCGGACTCGGCCGGTTGCCGACGGGCATCGTCTACGGCACGGCCAATCCCGCCGGCGCGGCCGGTCCCCTCCAGTTCGGCATCAAGCACCCCGACACCGGCAAGACCGGAGGGCCGCTGGGCGACGCCCAGAACACCTGGGGCGGCGAGGCCGACCAGCCCGCGTCCGAGCGCACCGCTCCGCCGGGCAGCAACGGCCAGTGGTTCGGCATCGACGGCAACGGCGACGGACGGGTCAACGTCTGGGACCCCGCCGACGCCGTGCACTCGGCCGCGGGCTTCCTCCGCCACTTCATGGACCGCGGCCACAGCATCGAGTGGGCCGTCGGCCGCTACCACGGCTCCGGGGCGGGCGGCGCCTACCAGCAGGCGGTCAGCGCGAAGGCGGCGCAGTACCGCGGCGGCGACTTCACCGTCGCACCGCCCAACGGCACCCAGACCGACTGCTCCGACGGCGCCCTGAACGGCACGGCGATCGAGAAGGTGCTGCAGTACGCCCGCAACCAGCGCGGCAAGCCCTACATCTGGGGCGGGATCGGGCCAACCGGCTACGACTGCTCGGGCCTGCTCTGGCAGGCCTACAAGGCCGCAGGGCTGCCGCAGCGCTACGTCGACCACCGCTGGACGACGAACACCATGTACACGATGTCCGCCGCCAAGGAGGTGACCTGGGACTCGGTCCGCCCCGGCGACATGATCCTGACCGGCCGCAACAGCGCCGGCATGCCGACCCACGTGTCCATGGTCACCGCACTGCGCGACGGGCGGCCGATGGTGATCGAGGCCTACAGCTCCAGCGTCGCCCGTTCGGCCCAGATCCACGAGCACGAGTACGACTCCGGCGTGTGGAGCCAACCGGAGTTCCGCAGGATCATCCGCGTCAGCCACCTGTTCCCCGCCGACGACTCCGCCGAGGAGGACCCCGTTGACCAGGCGTGAACGCGATCCCCGGCCGCCGCGGCACCCCGCCGCCCAACGATCCCGGGAGGCAGCGTGAGAACCCCCTTCCTCAGTCGCGATCGGCTGGCGGTGGCCATGATCGTGGCCCTGCTCGCCCTGGTGGCGGCCTTCGCGGCCACCAGGATCGGCGGCGAGCCGCAGGCGGGCGCGCCGCGGCCCCAGGAGTCGGGCGGTGCCGCGGCGCCGATGAGCGCGCTGATGCCCGTATCCGATCGGGAGTTCCGGCGGGCGGTGGAGGCGGCCGCCGAGCACGGTCGCCTGATGGGCACCTTCGACCCCGCCGGAGGCGGGGAGGCCTACTTCGACCGGCTGCGTACCACGGCCGACACCGCCTACGCCGGCAATCTGGACGTCGAGGGCGCGGCGGCGTTCAGCGTGCACCGCCGGCTGGCCGAGCACGGCCGGCCGACCGAGGGCAGGGCCCGGGCCCGGGTCGCGCCGATGGTCAGCGCCGAGGCGGTCACCGTCGAGCTCGCGCTCACCGCCGAAGCGGCGGGAGGAGGCGGGGGCGGCGAGGTGCTGGAGCTGGGCACCTACCACGTCTCGCTGCGCCGCGACGGCGGCGACTGGCTCGTCATGGGGGTCAGCGACACCGCGGACATCGACGCGATGCGCGGCGAAGGGCTGATCTGAGGTGGCCGCGCAACGGCGTGCCCGCACCCGGCGGCGGCCGCGCGGATCGGACGCCGGCCGGGCCTCGCTGGGGGCCGGCCTCACCCTCGGATTCGCCGCGGTGTTCGCGACCGCGGTCGGCGTCCAGGCGGTCGACAGCTACGGGGCGGGCGCCGGCGGCGGTTCCTACGGCGACCGCGCCGAGCAGGTCGGCTACAGGGCGGGGGACATCGAGCCCGGCGGCGCCCTGGTCGACTGCGGCGCGGCGGGCCGGGTCACCGAGCTGACCTGCCGCGGCTACAAGGCCACGCTCGCGGCCTTCCCCGTGTTCGACAAGCCGGGCTGGCGGGGCTGCTACCGGGCCGGGCCACCCGACCACGGCACCGGCATGGCCTGCGACTTCATGACCAACGTCGCCGGCAGCAGCGGCACCGCCCGGCAGAACGCGGTCGGGTTCGAGCTGTCGCGCTGGCTGATGCGCAACCACCAGCGGATGGGCGTGAAGTACGTGATCTGGCACCAGCGGATCTGGGAGCCGACGGACGGCGACCCGGTCTGCGTGGACGAGACCGACGCCGACTCCTTCGCGCAGAGCTGCTGGCACCTGATGGAGGACCGCGGCAGCAACACTCAGAACCACTACGACCACGTGCACGTTTCCTTCCGCTACTGACGGCGCCGCCAAGCCCCTCCGGCACACCGGAGGTCCCCCTGCACGACGAGACACGAAGGAAAGGAGGACCCATGCCCATTCCATTCCTCGCCGCCGCCGGAATAGCCATCGGCGGGGCGATCGCGGGCGCGGTCACCGACAAGGCGGTCGACTGGGCCGCCGAGGAGATGACCGATGACGACGAGGAGCAGCAGGAGCAGTCCGCCGATTCGGGCGGCGAGAACTCGATCATGGACGCTCTGGGCAGCTGGGGGCCCCTCGGGGCCGTCGCCGGGCTGCTCGTGGCCGCGATCCAGGCACTGGCCGACGCCGACGACCAGAGCCGGGGGGACGTCCGCTACGCCGGGCGGGACATGAGCCTGAACGGGCCGGCGAACACCCCGGAGAGAAAGCCCGACGTCCACTACGTCGGCAACGAGCTCGGCCACGGCGCGATGATCCCGGACGGCTTCAGCCCCGTGACGGCCGCCTACTCCGGCGACGACAAGGGGCTGGCGCTGCAGGAAGCCCAAGTCCAGACCCTCTGACCGGCGACCGCGTGGTCGAAAGGAGACGTTCCCGCGGCGATCGGCGCAGCCGGCCGCGGCCAGACAAGTCCACGAGGAAGGCCATGAGGAGATCCGCATGGTGACACCCGCGCAGTCAGCGCCCAACATTCTCGACGAGTTGAACCAGCCTTACCGGAACCCGCGCTACGACCGCGAGTACGACAACGCCTTCCCGGCGGTGAGCAACACCGACGGGTCCATCGTGCAGGCCGACACGGTGAACTCCGATTTCTCCGGGAACATCGTCCAGGTCAAGAAGGGCGGCAACAAGGACAAGGGAAACGACGACAGCAACGGCAACAACGACGACCGCAGGAACAACGGCAACACCTACCGGTTCGACAACGACCTCGAATACCAGGACGGCCGGGGCCAAGGCCAGGGCCAGGGTGCCGCCGGCGGCGGGTTGGAGCTGACCTGGGGCAACCCCCTGGGTCTCGTGGGCCAGCTGATGGAGATGTCCTCCGGCCCGGGCGGCGGACCGGAAACGCCCACGGACTCGCCGAGCGGCCACCGCACCGTGCGCGTGGGCAGGAGGCGCTGATCCGCCCATAGCAGCGATCGCCGGCCCCGGCCCGGGGCACACCGCCCGCCAGGCGGACCGCGTCCCGGGCCGGGGCCTTCGCGCGGGTACCGGTGGGCACGGCGGCGACGCCGCTGCGGACCCCTCCTGCGGCCGCCGCCGGGGCCGCGGCCCGCGAGCAGCGGCGGGCGCGGCGGGCGCCGAAGCCGCGAGCAGACTCAGACGTCGCTCGCCCGCTGCGTGCAGACGTTCTCGGACGGCGCCACCTCGTCCACGCTGAGGACCGCCATGACGGTGAAGCAGTAGTCGAACGAGGGGTTGAGTCCGGTGATCGTGATCCGCGTGGACAGCCGCTCCCCTTCGGCGAGCGTGGAGGGCGCGGTGCCCACCGGTCCACCGACCACGTGGTATGAGGCGCGGCCCGAGGTGTTGTCGGTCCAGGCCAGGCTGACGGTGTCGCCCTCGTCCGCGACGATCCGCACGCCCGTGGGCGCCAGCGCCGGGTTCTCCGACGCATGCGGAGGAAGGGACGGCGGTACCGGCGACGACTCGCGGTCCCGGGGCTGCGCGGTGGGATCCGGCGCGGCCTGACCGCCGGGCGTACCCGAGCTCATCCACCACGCCACTCCCAGTGCGGTCCCGCCCACGATGGCGACGGCGATGCCTGCGGCGAGCACGGCCGTGACGAGCACCCGGGCGAAGGCGAAGCGGTCGCCGCCGGAGGACTCTCCGTTCGGCGGAGCCTCGGGATGGCGGGGGCCGCCGCCGTCTCCCCCGTGGTCCGGACCGCCGTCCGGCGCCGCGGGCATCGCGGTTTCGGCGCCGTGATGCCGCGCGGGGGCCTCGGGCAAGCCGCCGGCGGCGCCCGAAGCGGCGGGCCCGGTGCCGCCGGATCGGTCCCCGCCTTCGGCCCCGAACCCGGCGACGGGGGGATCCTGCGCAGTCCCGTTCGCTCCCGCGCCCGGTGGGTCCGCGGTGGCCCCGCCGGGCTCGCGGACCGGAGCTGTCGCGTCGGCGGGTCCGAAGCCCCCGGCCGCGACGCGACCGGAACCGGTGGAGTCCGCGCCGAACCCGTCGCCGGCACCGCCCGATCCGCCGGACGGCGACTCGCCGGCCCCTTCGCCGTCGGCGGCACCGGAGACATCCGCCGCGCCACCGCCTCGCGCGTCCGGCTCCGGGACCGCATCCGCGGCGGCCTCGGCCTCACCGCCGAGAGGACCGCCCCAAGGCGGCTCGCCCGGCCGGACTCCGCCTTCCGCAGCGGCGCCCTCGCGGACCTCGGACTGCGGCGGCGCCTGTCCGGCGTTCGCGGCCGGGCCCTCTTCGGCACCCGCGGCGGCGGGGCCCGCCACGCCCTCCTCCGACGACGGCGCTCCCCCCGCGGCCACCGCCGGTTCCTCGGCTCCGGCGGTGCCGGACCCGCCCGGCGCCGTCCACGCCGCTCCGGCATCGCCCGCGGACGCTCCGCTCGGCCGGTTCCACCAGGCGTCCGCGAAGGGGTCGGCCGAGGTGTTCCCGTCGTCGGCCGCGGCGGCCGAACGGTCCGCGAAGGCGGTCGGTTCGGCGCTCCGGCCGGTCCTCTGCGGCTCGGCGTCGGCGACCGGGGCGTGCGCGGGTTCGGCCGGGAACGCTTCCTCATCCCGCGCCCGCACGTCCGGATCACTTGGGAGGACCCGGGCGTCCTGCCGGGGCGCAGCACCGCCCGCCGGTTCCACAGCCCCGGGTTCTCCGGCGGTATCGGCGGGAGCTTCCGGCTCCGGCCGCCCGGCCGCCGAACCGGGCGCCGCGCCGCCCTCGGGAGCCTCGGGCCCAACGCCGCCGTCCACCGCGCGGACAGGCCAGGGGTCCCCGGCGCCGACCTCCTCCGCCGCACCGTCTTCGAGGTCCCGGCCCGCAAGACCTCGATCGGGCCGCGCCTCGTGCGCATCCGGTACGGGAGCCGCCGTGTCCGATTCCTCGGCCCACCCGGCTCCGGAGTCCGAGGCGCCCACGTGCCCCCCGGACTCGCCCGACCCGGCCGCCTGATCCGGCTCCGCGGCGACGGCCGCGGCGTCCGCGGCACCGTTCTCGGCGCCGGCGTCCGGCGCGGGCGCTCCGCTGCTCTCGGGCCGCGTCCGAGGCTCGCGGGCGGAGGCCGCATCCGGCTCCGGCCCCGCCTCGTCCCGATGGGCCACACCCGCAGCCTCCTCCGGTGCGGTGCGCGGTGCGACCGCCGGCTCGGCGTGTGCGGGCTCGCGGGCTCCCCGCTCATGGTCCGCAGCGCCGCCCCCGCCGCCGTCCGCATCCCCCGCATCCCCCGCGGGCCCGGCAGGCGCGTCGGCCGCGGCATCCCCGCCCGGCTCCCCGGAGCCGCCCGGCGCCGCGCGCCCGACCGCGGCCTCGAGCGCGCGGGCGAACGCGCGGGCGTCGGCCGGTCGCTGCGCCGGATCCTCGGCCAGCGCGGTTTCCAGCAGATCGACGAGCGCAGGCGGCGTCCCGGCGGGCGCGGGGCCCGGAGGAACGGCCCCCCGCAGGCGTTCGCGGGAGGCGTCCGCTCCGGAGTCCGGACCGTCCTCGTCGCCGCCGGAGCCGTGCGGCGGGCGGCCCGTCAGCAGGGTCCACAGCGCCGCCGCCAGGAGGTAGACGTCCGAGCGGGGCGACTGGCGGCCGCCGGCGAAGGCCTCGGGCGCCGTTTCCGCCGCCGGGCGCGCGTCGGGCACCAGCGGCGGGAACGGCGCCCCCTCCGGCTGCCCGGCGGCCCTGCCGGAAGCGAGTTCGGCGCCGGCCCCCCGCAGCAGCAGCCGGTGGAGACCGATGTCGCCGTGGACCATGCCCGCCTCGTGCAGCGGCTCCAGCTCGGCGGCGATCTCCAGGCCCACGGCGGCGACGCGCTCCGGGGCGAGCGGCCCCTCCCGCTCGACCAGGGCCGCGTAGGAGTCCGGCGGCTCCTCGCGCCACAGCGCGTACGGGGACTCGGCGCCGCTGCCGTCCTCGTGCAGCACACGCACCAGGACGGCCTCGCCGGTCCGCTCGGACCGCGCATGGTAGAGCCGCCAGCGCTCGGTCTCGCGCAGGAGACCGGTGATGCGGTAGCCCGGCACCTCCGGCGCGGACTCGTCGGCCGCCATCGTCTGCCCCTCCTTCTCTACCACTCGCGCCAGAACAGCGGTCGCGGATCCAGCCACCAACTCCAGCGCCGCGTCCTCGGCTGCCCCGCGCGCAGGTCCCGCACGTATTCGCGCACCTCGGCGGCGGCCCGTCCGGCCCGCTCCTTGGACACGCTCCGCGTCGGGCCGAAGGCGAGGTCGTTGACGCAGCGGTGCAGCGAGCGCAGCCGGCGCATGCCGCCCTGTTTCGGGTCCGCGCCCGCGGCCGCCCGGATCACCGTGGTGACCGTGCTGCCGGAGACGCCGCCGGTGCCCGCCAGCCGCAGGTTCTCGCGCAGCTCTCGCCACGCGCCCAGGACCGTCTCGACGGGCGGGCGCCCGGCCGCCAGGCGCCGGCGCGAGCGGAGTGTCCGCAGGAGGAGGACGAGCAGGACCGCGCCCGCCGCGCCCGCCGCCGCCGCTCCGGGCGCGAGCCACACGCGGGCCGGGTCGCCGCCTTGCCGGGCGGCCGCATCGGCCGCGGGAGCCCAGTCCGCACCGTCCGGTCGGCCGACCGAGTGCAGACCGCTGTCCTGGGCCCCGACGGCGGCCGGCTCTTCGGGATCCCCGCCCTCTTCGCGGCCGCCCGGCGTGACGTCGAAGGGCACCCACCCGACTCCGGAGAAGTAGACCTCGCCCCAGGCGATGGCGTCGCCGGTGGTCACGGTGGCGGTGCCGTCCTCGCCGCGCCCGCCGGGCCCGAAGCCGACGACGACGCGGCTGGGCAGTCCGGCCGCGCGGGCCAGGACGGCGAAAGCGCTGGCGAACTGCTCGGAGGTGCCGCCTCCGCCCTGCCTGCCGGGTTCGACCAGCAGGCGCCGCAGGTCGGCGAGCCCGTGACCGCTGGGCGCCCGGGGATCGAAGGTGTAGCCGGTGCGGAGATAGCGCGCCAGCCGCACGGCGTGGTCGTAGGGTTCTCCGTCGGCGGAGGCCTGCGCCGCTATGCCGATGATCTCCTCCGGCACGTCCTCGGGCAGGCGGCGGTACTGGTCGAACGCCGCCGACCGGGGCACGTCGCGCCCGGTCAGCGTGCCGGCGCGCCACTGGGCGACGTCGCCGCTGACCGTGTAGGCGAGCCCTTCGGCGCCGTCGCGCGCGAGCACCGCGGTCCCCGACGCGGCGTCGAACGCCGCTCCCGGCGCGTCCAGCGACCGGGGCGCGCCGACGACGGGCAGCCAGGGGCCCGGCAGGCCGGTGAGGGTGATGCCGACCTCCTGGCGGGTGGCGTGCGGCGGGGCCGGGTCGGGGGCGGGCAGCACGCGGCCGGTGGTGCGGTAGCGGCTCTCGGGCAGCCAGGTGGTGCCGGTGAAGTCGGCCAGGGCCACCCAGCGCAGCACGTTGGCGCGGTTGCTCTCGACCTCCAGCAGCGGGGTGTCGGGGTGCGCCGCCCAGACGGACAGGTAGCCCAGCGGGTTGGGCGCGGCCTCGGGCACCGCATGCGGGCGCAGCCCGGCGCGCGGGTCGAGCGGCCGCGCCTGCCAGGTCGCGAACACGGCGGGCGCGGCGGTTGCGGCGATGGCGCACACCGCGACGCACGCGCCCGCGCGCAGCGCCCAGCGGCCGGCGCCTCCGCCCCGGCCGGTGCGCGCCGGCGCCGCTTCGGCGGAGAACCCGGGTGCGGCGACGGTGCCGGGGACCGCGGCCGCCGAGGAGACCGCGAGCAGCAGCCCCGCCGAAGCGGCGAGCAGGGCGGCGGCCCACAGCGCGGCGGAGGCCGAGGCGCTCAGCGCGGTGCCGCCGGTCAGCAGCAGCACCCCGGGCAGCAGCGCGGTCAGCGGCCGGCCGGTGGACCAGGCGACGGCGGCGACGGCCCCGCCCAGCCAGGTCGCCAGGGCGGGCAGCAGCAGCGTGTCCACCATGACCGGCAGCGGCGGCACGCTGCCGAGGATGCGCGCGCCGGCGTTGGGCAGCGCGGCCAGGACGTCGGCGAGCGGGTCCCCCCGGGTGCCCGGCGCCGCCAGCGCCAGCAGGAGGGTTCCCGCCAGGGCCGCGGCGGCGCCGGTGAGCAGCGCGGCGGAGTGCGAGAGCCGCCGGAGCAGCAGCAGGGTCAGCACGACCGCCGCCGGCGCCCAGGGCACCAGGGCCAGGGCGGCTCCCAGCGGCGAGGCGTAGCCGGGCGCGGCGGCGACGGCTCCGGCCGCGCAGGCCGCGGCCGCGGCTCCCGCGCCCGCCCGCAACAGGGCGCGCGAGCGTCCCCGGTCCCCGGCCCAGACCAGGTCGGCGGAACGGCGCAGCGTCAGCGTGTCCATGGCGCCTCGTTCCACGCCGCGCGGAACTCCGCCGCCGACCGCGCCACCACCGGGGCCACGCCGGCGACCGGTTCGGGGGCGGGCGCCGGGCCGACCTGGGCGGCTACGCGGCGGTGCGCCGTCTCGCCGGCGGCCGCGAACGGGCGCAGGTCGGCCGCCGACAGCCGCGACCCGATCAGCACGGCGGCGCCGCCGACCGGTCCGTCGCCCAGGGCGCGCACCCGTGCGGGCAGGTCCGCGCCCGGCACGGGGACGGCCGCCGCGAGGAGGTCGAGCATGGCGGACAGGCCGAGCCTGCCGTGGGCCGCGGCACCGCTGGCGAGCGTGAGGGTGCAGGAGACCCGATGGTGCAGCGCGGTGGCCGCGACGCAGGCGGCGGCCTCGGCGGCGGCGTCCAGGCCTTCGGCGTCCTGGGTCTCCGCGCGGTCGTCGAGCAGCACCACCAGGCGGGTCTGGGAGGTGTCGGAGTACTGGCGCACCAGCAGCCGGCCGGCGCGCGCCGTGCGGCGCCAGTGCACGTGGCGGATGTCGTCGCCGGGGGTGTAGTCGCGCAGGCCGCGGAACGTCTGCGTGCCGCTGCGGCCGTTGTCCAGGCCGCCCTCGGGTGCGGTCTCGGCGCCGGCGGGCAGCGCCCGCAGCCGCTCCCAGCGCGGGTGCACGCACAGCCGGCGGGTGCCGCCCGCGCTCGCACCGGCCGAGGCCAGACCGAGCGGGTCGGTGCCGCTTACCTGCAGCGGCCCGAGTTCGATCACGCCGCGGCGGGCCGGGGTGAGGCGGTAGCCGGCGCGCAGGGCGGAACCTCCGCGGGCCGGTGCGGCGGCGCCGAGGTCGAGCCGGCCGGAGCCGGAGTCCTGGCCGATCCGCTCGGTGAGCAGCACCGGTCCGCGCATCCGGTCGGCCTCGACGACCACGGACACCTCGACGTCGTCGCCGGGTGCGGCGCGCTCGACGGGCACCGCCCGGTGCGCCCGGACGCCGGCGGGCCGGCGCCACAGGGCCACCAGCGCCGCCCAGGCGACGGCGGCCGCGGCCAGCGCGCCCAGCAGCACCAGGGCACGGTACTGCAGCAGTGCGCCCGCGGCCACCAGCACCAGCGCGGCCGCGGCGACGGTCCATCCCCGCTGAGTGGGCATCAGCCGCCCACCACAGCATCGGGCTGGGGAGCGGCGACCTGCCGCAGCACCTCGGCGAGCAATTCCGCCGGGTCGGCGCCGCCGACCTGCGCTTCGGGGGTGAGCACGAGGCGGTGCGCCCACACCGGCGCGGCCAGGCGCTCGACGTCCTCGGGGATGACGTAGGCGCGCCCGAGCGCGAGCGCGAGATGGCGGGCGGCGTGGGCCAGGGCGGCGGTGGCGCGGGGCGACAGGCCCAGGCGCAGCCGCGGGTGGCGGCGCGTGGCTTCGGCGACGGCGCGGATGTAGGCGTAGACGGCGTCTGCGACGTGCACCCGCTCGCCCGCCGCGCGCAGCCGCTCCAGCCCGGCGGCGTCGGCGGCGGGCCGCAGGGTGTCCGGGTCGGGCAGGCCGGTGCGCCGCATGATCGCGATTTCGGCCTCCTCGTCCGGGTAGCCCAGCGACAGCCGCATCAGGAACCTGTCGAGCTGCGCCTCGGGCAGGGGGTAGGTGCCGTCGAACTCCACCGGGTTCTGCGTGGCCACGATCAGGAACGGGTCGGGGGCGACGTAGCGGACCCCGTCGACGGTGACGAGGCGCTCCTCCATGACCTCCAGCAGCGCCGCCTGGGTCTTGGGCGCTGCGCGGTTGATCTCGTCGGCGACGACGACGTTGGCGAAGACCGGTCCGGGCTGGAAGTCGAAGTGGCCGCTGGACTGGTTGAACACGTTGACACCGGTGAGGTCGGCCGGCAGCAGGTCGGGGGTGAACTGCACGCGGCGGTGCTCACCGCCGACGGACGCGGCGAGCGCCCTCGCCAGCCGGGTCTTGCCCACACCGGGGACGTCCTCCAGCAGCAGGTGCCCCTGGCACAGCAGTGCCACGACGGCCATGCGCACGGTGTCGGCGCCGCCGAGGACCGCCGATCCGGCGGTGTTGGCCAGCGCGGTGATCGCGGCGGCGTGCTCGGATGCCTCGGCCGAGGAGAGCGTGCCGCGGCCTGCGGTGTCGTCGGTGCTCGTGGTGGTGGTCACTGGCTCGTCCCTCGGTCGTTCGTCCGGTCTGCTCCGACCGGTGTCAGCTGGCTCGGCAGGCGGATCTGCCCTGGTCGTCGGGTGTGCTCGGCAGGCTGGTGTTGCCTTGGGAGTCGACGGCGCGCACCGCGAAGGCGTTGCAGCCGCCGGCGTCGCCGTAGACGGTGCTGAGGTAGGGCTCGCCGCCGACGGTCACCGGTTCCCCCGCGGGCACGCTCCGCTCCTCCAGCCCGGGTGCGGACGGTTCGACGACGTACTCGGCGGCGCCCTCCACGGGGCTCCAGTAGACGTTGACGCCGCCCTGCTCGGTGACCGCGGACCAGACGTCCTCGGGCCCGTCCAGGAACGGCAGGGCGACGGGTGCGGCCTCCGACGGCGCCCCGCGTACGCCGTCCTCGCCGCGGGCGGCGACGGAGAAGGTGTAGGTCTGCCCCGCGGCCAGCCCGGTGAGCTCGATATCGGTGCCGTCGGTGGAGCGCACGACCACGCCGCCGGCCGCCGACTCGGCGGAGACGACGTAGTCGCGGGCGTCGGGGACCGCGTCCCAGTCGAGTTCGGCGGTGTGCGCGCCGGTGGCTTCGGCGGAGACCCCCTCGGGGGCGGGCGGCGCGTCGCCGACGGCGACCTCGGGCGAGGCGGCGGCCGCGCTGTAGCCGTAGGCGTTGACGGCCTGGACCTCGAACCGGTAGGGGCCCTCGTCCTCCAGTCCGGGCAGCAGCACGCTGGTCCGGTCTCCGGGCACGGTGGTGCTGCCGTCCTCCCAGCTGACGACGTACTCGGTGACGGGCGCGGCGGAGTAGGACGGCTGCCAGGAGACCGTCACGCCGTCCTCGTCCACCGATGCCGACACGGGGACCGGCGCGCCGGGCGGCGTGCCCGCGGAGGTCTGGCCGCTGTCCTGGTAGGCGCCGCCGAGCGGGTCGGTTCCGGCGCCGCCGGGATCGGCCGGGGCGGCGGGGGGCGCCGACGGCTCGGGCAGCGCCGGACCGGTGCCGGGCTCGGGCTCGGTGCCGGGGTCGACGTCGGGGGGCGGCGGCGCCGGTCCGCCCTGGCCCTGGCCCTGCCCCTGCTGCGGCGGGCCGGTGCCCGGGTCCCCGGCTCCGGCGCCGCCGTCGCCGTCGCCGGGTGCGGGCGAGGCGGCGGGGCCGCCCGGTCCGGGCGGCGCGCCGGTGTCGACCTCGGAGGGCGCGCCCGAGGGGCCGATGACCAGGGCGGTACCGGACTCGGGTGCGTTGACGAACAGGAAGCCTTCGCGCACCTCCAGGCCGAGCGGGCCGGCGGCGTCCTCCAGCTTGATCGACTCGGCTTCAGTGCCGTCGGACTCGAACACCCGCACCCGGCCGCCGTCTCCGGGCAGGTACACGCGTCCCTCGTAGGGCACGGCGACGCCGGAGCCGACGTCGCCGGCGTCGAGCACGCTCGGCGTGCCGCCGTCGTGCGGGCCGGGCAGGGCCAGCACGCGGCCGGCGCCGGGCAGGGTGACGGCGACCAGGTCGCCCGGTGTGCGCGGCGGCAGTGCGGCGTCGGCGAGGTCGACCGGGGACTCGGTTTCGGCGGTCTCGCCGTGGCGTACCTCGACGATGGTGTCGTCGGAGCGGTTGGCGATCAGGGGGCCCTGGTCGCGCACCGTCATGGCGAACTCGTCGCCCGGGTCGGCGACCTCGGCGGTCTCGACGGAGCGCGCGCTGCCCTCGCCGACCCGGATCCCGGTGACAGTGCCCTGGCTGGGCGAGCCGACCCACAGGGTGCCGTTCGCGTCGAACCTGCCGCCCGCCAGGGGGGCGGGCAGTTTCAGCGCCTCGCCGGTGGCGGTGAGCGTCGCCGGGTCCACCGCGCGGACCTCGCCGGCCTCGCGGTCGACGATGACGCCGCGGCCGCCGTCGAGCGCCACCGTGAGATCTGCTTGTGGGCTCAGGTCGGCGCGGCCGGAGAACGCGAGCGTGGCCAGGTCGATGGAGGTCATGCGGCCGGTGTCGAGGTCGTGCAGGATGAGGTGGTCGTCGGTCTGGGTGATGCGCACGTCGTGCCCGGCGGACTCGGGCACCCTGGTGACGAGGTCGACCCGCCCGTCGTGCGGGTTGGTGCGGGCCACCTGGCCTTCGGGGCTGTTCCACAGCCATACGTTGCCGTCGGCGAGCCGTACCGCCTGGCCGAGGGCTCCGGCGCCCAGCAGGGTGCACCCGAGAGCGGCCGCCAGCGCCAGCGCCGTCCCGGCGAACGCGGACCGCCGCGCCAGTGCCCATGCCGCGATGATGCGCCTGCGCACGGTCTCACATTCCCCTTCCCGGTTCGCGCCCCCGCAGTGGTCGCGGCCGCGCCGTCGGGCGGCGCGGTCGGCGGGAAATTCGACCCGATAGTACGGAGAATCCGGCCGCCGCGCACCCGGAGCGGGAGGCCCGGAGCCCGCCGCGGGGTCCGCCGATCCGCCCGCTGTGCCGCGGACGACCGCCCCTACGACGGCCGATCGCGGGGTACGGTTCCGCTCTCCGGGGCAGCGGGCCCGGGTGAGGGGTGGAGGAGGTGGCCGGTACCGGCCGCCCCCGCTGCGGGCCGCGCGCACGGGTGCCGCCGGGCACGCTAGGCGGCCGGGTCTGGGGGGAATGCTGGTGTTGGAAGGCCGCGACGCCGAAGAACCATGGAAGGAGGATCGCCCGAGTGCCACTTCGCATCGAGGACTATGCGTTGATCGGCGACACCCAGACCGCGGCGCTGATCGGCAACAACGGGAGCGTCGACTGGCTGTGCCTGCCGCGCTTCGACTCCGGTTCCTGCTTCGCCGAACTGCTGGGCGAGCCCTCCAACGGCTACTGGAGCATCGCCCCGACCGGCGATCACCGGCTGCTGGGGCGCCGCTACCGCCCCGACAGCCTGGTGCTGGAGACCGAGTTCGGCACCGACGACGGAGCCGTGCGCATCACCGACTGCATGCCGGTCCGCGACGAGCACCCCGACCTCGTCCGCCGCGTCGAAGGGCTGCGGGGCCGGGTCAGGATGCGCTCGGAGGCGCTCGTGCGGCCCGACTACGGCGACATCGTCCCCTGGACCCGCAAGTACGGGCGCCGCCTGCACTACGTCGCCGGGCCCGACACCCTCTACCTGGACTCCGATGTGGAGTTCGACCTCGGCGACCACAGCTGCCCCCGGACGGAGTTCACCGTCGGCGAGGGCGAGCACGTCGACTTCCGCCTCGCGTGGGTCTCCTCGCGGGCGCCCGCGCCCGAGCGCGTCGACGTCGGCCGAGCCATCGAACGCACCGACGCCTGGTGGCGCGAGTGGGCCGAGCGCTGCCATTACCGGGGCCCCTACCGCGACCAGGTGGTGCGCTCGCTGATCACTCTCAAAGCACTCACCTTCTCCCCCAGCGGCGGCACGGTCGCTGCGCCCACCACCTCCCTGCCCGAGCACCTGGGCGGGGTGCGCAACTGGGACTACCGCTTCTGCTGGATCCGCGACGCCACGTTCACCCTGCTGGCGCTGATGAACTCCGGCTACGACGAAGAGGCCGCCGAGTGGCGCGAGTGGGTGCTGCGCGCGGTGGCCGGCGAGCCCGCGCAGATGCGGATCATGTACGGCATCGAAGGCGAGCGGCGCCTGCCCGAGATGGAGCTGGACTGGCTGGCGGGCTATGCCGGCTCGCGCCCGGTGCGCATCGGCAACCAGGCGTCGCGGCACTGGCAGCTGGACGTCTACGGCGAACTGATGGACGCGCTGCACCAGGCCCGCCTCACCGGTATCCCGCCCGACGAGTCCGCCTGGGAGCTGCAGCGCGCGCTCATGGAGTTCCTGGAGAAGCACTGGCGCGATCCCGACCACGGGATCTGGGAGGTGCGCGGGCCGCCGCGGCAGTTCACCCACTCCAAGATGATGGCCTGGACCGCCGCCGACCGCGCCGTCAAGGCGGTCGAGGAGTTCGGCCTGGAGGGCCCGGTCGACCGGTGGCGGCGGCTGCGCCAGGAGATCTCCGACGACGTGTGCGAGAAGGGCTTCGATTCCCGGCGCGGCGCGTTCACGCAGTACTACGGCTCCTCGTCGCTGGATGCGTCGCTGCTGCTGATGTCCACGGTGGGGTTCCTGCCGGCCGACGACGAGCGGATGACGGGAACGGTCAAGGCGATCCGCGCCGAACTGGAGCAGGACGGGTTCGTGCAGCGCTACTCCATGGGCAGTCAGAGCCGCGAGGTCGACGCGCTGCCGCCGGGCGAGGGCGCGTTCCTGCCGTGCTCGTTCTGGCTGGCCGACAATCTGATCATGCAGGGCCGCGTCGACGAGGGGCGCGAGCTGTTCGAGCGGATGCTGGACCTGTGCAACGACGTGGGACTGCTCTCCGAGGAGTACTCCCTGTCGACCGGACGGCTGCTCGGCAACTACCCGCAGGCGCTCTCCCACATCGCGCTGGTCAACACCGCCATCCACCTTCAGCACCCCGACGGGCCCATCGAGCAGCGCGCCGAGTCCCGGCCGGCCGACTCCGAGTGGGAGTGAGCCGGCCGCGGGCCGCCGGCGGCCCGCGGGTATGCCGTTGGGCATAGCCGGGCGGCGACGAACCGCCGATGCGCTCGCGGGGTGAGCGCGCCTAGCGTCGCTTGTCGCAGGACGACACCGACGAGAGGCGCGAGTGTGCTGACGGTACGCCATCTGACCAAGCGCTACGGCGGGACGACCGCCGTCGACGACCTCACCTTCGAGGTCCCGCCCGGCCGGGTGACCGGGTTCCTCGGGCCCAACGGAGCGGGCAAGTCGACCACGATGCGGGTGCTGCTGGGCCTGGACCGGCCGACCTGCGGGGAGGCCCTGGTCGGCGGCCGCCCCTACGCAGCGATCCCCGAGCCGGCGCGCGAAGTCGGCGCGCTGCTGGACGCCTCGGCGGTGCATCCCGGACGCAGCGCCCGCGCACACCTGCTCGCCCTGGCGCGCGGCAGCGGGGTGGCGCGCACACGCGTCGCGGAGGTGCTGGAGGCGGTGGGGCTGGCGGAGGCGGCCCGCAAGCGCATCGGCGGGTTCTCGCTGGGAATGCGCCAGCGGCTGGGCATCGCCGGCGCGCTGCTGGGCGATCCCGCGGCCCTGGTGTTCGACGAACCGGTCAACGGGCTGGACATGGACGGTGTGCTGTGGGTGCGCAGGCTGGTGCGCGACCTCGCCGGCGAGGGCCGCACCGTCTTCGTCTCCAGCCACCTGATGAGCGAGATGCAGCTGGTGGCCGACCACCTGGTGGTCGTCGCCGCCGGGCGGCTGCTGGTCGACGCGCCGATGGACGAGGTGATCGCGGCGTGGTCGCACACGCGGACCGCGGTGCGCACGCCCGACGCCGCCCTGCTGGCGGAGCGGTTGGGCGCGGCGCGCGCCGGCGGGGACCGCGCCCCGGAGGTGGAGGTGGAACCCGGCGCGGGCGGCGAGCTGCTGGTCCGCGGCCTCACGCCCGAACAGGTGGGCGACGTCGCCCACGCCGCCGGGGTGCGGGTGCACACCCTCTACCGCGAGGAGGCGTCGCTGGAGCGGGCCTACCTCGAACTCACCGAGACCGCCGAGGAGTTCGCGGCCGGGGCGAGCGACCGCCCCGGCCGCGCCACCGCGGCAGCGAAGGAGCACGCGTGATCGCCGCATCCCCACCTCCCGCCCGGACCGCCGCCCATGCCCCGGTTCCGGCGCCGTCGACGCCCCGGGTGCTGGCCCGGGCCCTGGCCATGGAGTGGACCAAGCTCGCCTCGCTGCGCTCGACCTGGTGGTGCCTGGGCCTGGGCGCGGCCGGGATGGCGGCCTTCGCGCTGCTGATGGGCGTCTCCACGGCCGACCGGTTCGCCGAGGACCCCGTCGCCGCCGGCGAGTTCTCCTACGCGCGGCTGACCTCCCAGGGCGTGTTCTACCTGGTCCAGTTCGCGGTGCTCACGCTCGCGGCGCTGGCGGCGACCGGCGAGTACGCCACCCGCGCCATCACCACGACGCTGCAGGCGGTGCCCAGGCGGGGCGTGGTCCTCGCGGCGCGCTCCGCGGTCGCCGCCGGCCTGGCCTTCGCGGCGGGCGCGGGCATGACGGCGCTGGGTATCGGGGTGCTGTGGGGCGTCGTCGGGTCCTACGCGCCGCTGGATGCCGGCTACGCGCTGGGCACGGTGCTGGGTGCGGGGGCGTGCATGGCGGTGCTGGCCGTACTGTTCGTCGGGTTGGGGACCGCGATGCGCGGCACGGCCGGCACCATCGGCGCCGGCTTCCTGCTGCTGCTGGGGATTCCGCTGGTGCTTCAGCTCAGCGGGCTGCAGGAGCTGAACGACGCGGCCGCCTACCTGCCCGGTGCGGCCGCGATCGAGGTCTACGCCGCCGGAGACGTCGGCTTCTACACGGCGCCGCACGACGGCCCGATCAACATCGTCACCGTGCTCGGCTGGGCCGCGGCCGCGCAGATCGCCGGCTACACCGAGCTGCGCGTCCGCGACGCCTGATCGCAGCCCCGCGCGGCCCGGCCCGCCTGCGCCCGGGCCGCGCCGTGCGGCCGCGAAGCGGATCACTCCCGCCGGTGGACGAGCTCAACCGCGGTGTGCCGCGCAGACGGCCCGTCGAGCAGCGGCCGCTCCCGGCCGCGCAGGTACTCGTCGAAGAACGCCGCAAGGTAGGCGCGCTGCGCCGCGACGCTGTCCCCGCTGTCGCCGGTGCCTACGGAGGCGGCGACGCGGTCCTGCCACGCGCGGCCGCGGGGGTCCAGCCGCGCCTCGATCTGCGCGGCGGTCCACCGGGTGTCGATGAAGCTCATGTGCTCGCCGCGGGCGAGGTAGAGCTCGACGTACGGGCCGGTGGAGTTCTCGCGGAACATCCGCCAGTCCGGGGAGTGCTCGCTGGTGTGCGGCCGGGGCGGCACCCCCGACGTGCCGGCGCCCATGATCATGAAGGGCCGGTCGACGCCTTCGACGGCGGCGTCGGCCCACGTGCCGTCGCCGACGTGGTAGGCCATGCTGCCGTCGAGGCCGGCGCCGGCGTCGATGCGGTCGTCTCCGAGCATCGCCTCGGCCGTGGTGAGCCCCCCGGCGGAGTGGCCGAACATGCCGATCGCCGACAGGTCCAGGGCGGCGCCGAGGCCCTGGGGCAGCGGGTGCCCGCCCGCGGCCGGGTCGCCGCCATCGGCGATGTGCTCCAGGGTGTCCAGGACGAAGCCCGTGTCGGCGACGCGCGTGGCGACCGCGGTCCGGTAGGCGTCCGCGCCGAGTTCGGGGGCGGACTCCCGGAGGATGCGCCCGCTGGGCAGCTCGACGGCCTCGGCCTCGTAGGGGTGGTCCATGGCGACCACCGCATAGCCCCGGCTCGCCAGCTCCTCCAGTTGCGCGGTGGCCTGGTACCGGGACTGGTTGAACCCGTGGGAGTACAGCAGGACGGGCAGTCTCCCGGCCCCCCGGGCCACGTCGGCGCCGATGCGCGCGTTGGCCGCCGAACCGGCGAAGTCCACCGAGCCGCGGGACAGGCCGGCCTGCTCCAGCCGTCCGGCCATGACGTCGGCGACGGCGCCGGACATGTAGGGCGCGCGCTCGCCTCCGCCCTCCTCGGCCGGGTACCAGACCGAGACCATGAGGTCCCGCTGCTCGGCGTCCTCCACCCAGGGGTGGCCGCGGCTCTCGTCGACCAGGTGCCAATCGGCGCGGCCGACCGCGTAGGGTCCGGTGGGTTCGGGCGGGCGCAGCAGGATCGGGTCGGGTCCGGTGACGGCCGCGAGGGCGCCGGGGGTCGCGCAGCAGGCGGCGAGGACGGCGGCGGCAGCGGTGTAGGCGGCCGCGCGGCGGCGGGCCGGGGAGGATGCTTGTGATGTCGGCATGCCCGGAATCCTCGCCCCGGGCCGGGCGCGCGCGCATGGACCGCAGGTCGGCCGCCGGCTATCCCTTTGGGCATAGCGGACGGGGCATCGGGGGTCACTCGGCGGCGGAGAAGGGCCCGCCCGCGACGAGGCCGGCCTCGTAGGCGAGGATCGCGGCCTGCACGCGGTTGCGCACGTCCAGCTTGGCCAGGATGGACCCGACGTGCACCTTGACCGTGCCGGGGACGATCCCCAGCCGCCGGGCGATCTCCTCGTTGGACAGGCCCTCCCCGATGAGGGCCAGGACGCCGCGCTCGCGGTCCGAGAGGCGGGCGGTCCGCTCGCGGGCGAGCGCGCCGCGCGACATCCGGCCGCCGGTGCCGCTGCCGGCGAGTTCGGTGATCAGCCGGTGGGCGACCTCCGGGGAGAGGCAGGCGCCGCCCGCGGCCACGGCGTGCAGCCCGGCGACCAGGTCTCGCGGGTCGCCCGTCTTGAGCACGAACCCGCTCGCGCCGCTGCTCAGCGCCCGCGCGATGTAGGCGTCCTCGGAGAAGGTGGTCAGGATGACGACGGCCGTGCCGGGGTGGTGCGCGGTGATGGCGGCGGTGGCCTCCAGTCCGCCGGTGCCGGGCATCTGCACGTCGAGCAGCGCGATGTCGGGGCGGTGCTCGGCGACCAGCGCGACGGCCTCGGCGCCGTCGGCGGCCTCGCCGACCACGTCGATACCGGGGTCGGCGGCGAGGATGGCGCGCATGCCGGCGCGGACCATCGTCTCGTCGTCGGCCAGCACGATGCGGATCACCGGCACGCCTCCTTCCCTCGCGCCCGGGCGCGCGACCGCGGGCAGCCTATCGGGGCCCACCCGCTGCGGGCGGGCGCTGCGCGGCCGCTCATGTGCGGACGATCGTGTCCTTGGCCGCCAGCCGCCCGCCGGAGAAGCACAACCGGTAGACCGGCGGCAGCCCGTTCTCCCACTCCACCAGGTAGAAGCGGCACGTCGAACCGGCCGGCGCCGGCGGCGGGTCGGCCACCTCGCGCGCCGGATAGTCGAAGCGGGGCAGCACGCGTTCGACGGCGGCGCGGTCCTGCCCCACGCTCAGCCGCGCGTAGTCGTCCGCGGGTAGCACCGAGTTGGCCCCGACGTACCAGAGCGCCGCGAACCCGGCCGCGACGGTACCCCCGGCCAGTCCCGCCGGGACCGCCAGCGCCGTCACGAGCCACCGCCGGGCGCTGCGGCGCGCCGCCCGCAGTCGGCGGGCGGTCTCCGTCCCGCCGGGCGCGGCGGCGGGCGGCTCCCCGCCGGCGTCGGGAATGCGCGCGGAGACGGTGAACCCGCGTGCCTCGCCGCCGACCGCCCCGGCACCGTCGTCTCCGCCGGGGTGCGCCCCCGCGCCGGCGCTGAAGCCGCCGCCCATGCCTTCCACGAGCGAGCGCAGTCCCGCCAGACCGGTGCCGCCGCCGGTCTCGGGTGCGCGCGGGGCGCCGCCGGCGCCTCCGCTGTCCGCCACCTCGACGGTGGTGGCGTCCCGTGCGCGGGCCACGCGCACGGTCACCGCGGCTCCGGGGGCGTACCGGGCCGCGTTGGTCAGCGCCTCCTGGACGACGCGGTGCACCGCCCGGCCGGCCGGCGATGCGGGATCGGGGTCGGGGCCCTCGCGCAGCAGCCGCACATCCAGCCCCGCGCGCACCGCCCGGTCGACCAGCGCCGCGGCGTCCTCGGCGACCGCCGCCGGCTCCCCCGGTTCCGGCTGCTGCGCGTCCTGACGCAGCATTCCGATGATCTCGCGCAGGCGCAGCGTCGCCCCGTGCGCGGCCGTACGCAGCGCGGCGGCCTCCTCGCGGGCGCCGCCCTCGTGCGCCATCTCCAGCGCGGCGGCGCGCACCGCGATCAGCGCCAGCTCATGCCCCAGGGAGTCGTGCATCTCGGTGGCGATGCGGGAGCGCTCGCGCAGCCGGGCGCGTTCGGCGTCCAGCTCGCGGGCGCGCTCCATCCGCTCGGCGATCGCCCAGCCGGCGGTGCGCAGCTCGGCGTGGCGCCGCCAGTAGCGGCCCGCCAGCCAGGGGGCGACCACGACCGCCGCCAGCACCGCGACGCTCCCGGCCCAGTCGGTGAGGCCGGAGAGCGCCTCGCGGAGGTCGCCCATGCGGACCCACGTCAGGCCGAGGACCGCCAGAGTGGCCAGCGCAGCGGCGGAGCACATCGCGACCACGGGAGCGTTCTGCTCGCGGCGCCGCCCGGCGGAGAAGGCCAGCACCGCGCAGGGCACCAGGTAGGCCGCGAGCATGGTCGAGGCGGGCGTGAGGGCGATGACGGCGGCCTGGACGACCGCCGCCCCCAGCGCCAGGCCGAGCGCGGTGAAGGGCCGCCGGCGCCGCAGCGCGAAGGCGGCTGCGAGCAGCACCGCCATGGCCGCGGTCTCGGCGGCGGGCGCGGCGCGCACGTCGGACGCCTCAAGGGCGATCAGCCCCGCGCAGCATCCCCACAGCACGGCGTCGCCCGCCGCGCGCCGCCCCGGCACCAGTCTCCGGCGTGTCCACCGCTCCCGCATACCCGCCAGCGTAGGGTGCGCCCTCCCTTTTCGGCCCCTGCGCGGGCGCACCGCCGCGGATCCCCGCCGCACGTCGTGGGCCCCTACTGCCGAAAGTCGGTGCCGGCGGGTGCCGTTCGCGCACTGCCCGGCCCGGCCGCCGGTTCCTAGTGTCGGCGGCGTACTCGAAACCAGAACGAGGAGACCGCCGTGATAAGCCTGCGGGAACTGACCAAACGCTACGGGGACAAGGTGGTGGTGGACCGGCTCTCCGTCGAGCTCGCCCCCGGTAAGGTGACCGGATTCCTCGGCCCCAACGGGGCGGGGAAGTCGACGACGATGCGCATGGTGCTGGGGCTGGACCGCCCCACGGCCGGCCGGGCGCTGGTCGACGGCGTGCCCTACGCACAGCTGCGCCACCCCATGCGCCGGGTCGGCGCGCTGCTGGACGCCAAGGCCGTGCACCCCGGCCGCACCGCCCGCAACCACCTCACCGCGATGGCGCGCAGCAACGGGATCCCGCTGCGCCGCGTCGGCGAGGTGCTGGAGACCGTGGGCCTGGCGGAGGTCGCCGATCGCCGGGCCGGAAAGTTCTCGCTGGGCATGGGCCAGCGGCTGGGCATCGCCGGCGCGCTGCTGGGCGATCCGGACATCCTGATGTTCGACGAGCCCGTCAACGGCCTCGACCCCGACGGCGTCCGGTGGGTCCGCGGGCTGATGCGGTCGCTGGCGGCCGAGGGCCGCACCGTGTTCGTCTCCAGCCATCTGATGAGCGAGATGCAGACGACGGCCGACCACCTGGTGGTCATCGGCAAGGGCCGGCTTATCGCCGACGCCCCGATCGCCGAGCTCATCGACGCCAGTTCCCTGACGGCGGTGCGGGTGCGCACTCCCCAGCCCGACGAGCTGGAGCAGCAGCTGCTGGTGGCCGGGATGCGGGTGGAGCGCCGCGGCGGCGACGAGCTGATCGTGACGGGCGGGGACCTGGACCGCGTCGGCGGTGTGGCCTACCAGGCCGGCGTGCGGATCAACGAACTCAGCCCGCGCGCGGCGTCGCTGGAGCAGGCCTACATGGAGCTGACGGCCTCCAGCGTGGAGTTCGCGGCCCCCGCGGCGCCCGGCGCCGGCGGGGATTCGGCGGCCGGTATCGGCGAGAAGGAGCGGGTGTGACCATGGCAGCGACGACACACGAGCGGCGCCCCGCGCCGCGGCAGGCCGCGGGCGGCGGGCTGCCCGGCGCCATCGCGGCGGAGTGGACCAAGCTGTGGGGCCTGCGCTCGACCTGGCTGTGCCTGGCCGTGGCGGTGCTGGCCACCGGAGGCACGGCGCTGCTGGCTGCGCTGGCGCTGAACGCCGGCGACAGCACCGAGACCCTGCCCGTCAACGCGCTGGCGACCACGTCTGTGCTGCTGAGCCAGTTCGCGCTGGTGGCCGTGGCCGCGCTGACGGTGACCGGCGAGTACGCGACCGGAGCGATGCGCACCACCCTGACGACGGTGCCCGACCGCGCCCGCATGCTGCTGGCCAAGGCCGCGGTCCTGGCGGTCGCGGTGTCGGTGACGGGGCTGGTGGCCGGCGCGTCGTCCATCGCCGCGACCGCGGGGGTGTTCGGCGACGCCGCGGTCTTCGAGACGGCCTACGTGGTGCACGGCACCGTGGGAACCGCCGGCTACCTGCTGGCCGTCTCGCTGTTCACGCTGGGCCTGGGCCTGGTGATGCGCAGCACGGCGGGCGCCATCACCACCGCCGTCGCGGTGCTGATGGCGATCCCGATGATCAGCCAGATGATCGGCGACGAGACGGTCACGCGGATCGTGGACCACCTGCCCGCCACGGCCGGGATGCCGCTGATGATCGGCGTGGACAACCCCTACGGCTGGGGCACCGGCGCGCTGCTGCTGGCCGGCTGGGCCGCGCTGGCGCTGGCCGCGGGCTATGCCGTGCTGAGCAGGCGCGACGCCTGAGCAGCGGCAGCCGAACACATCTGCCGGCGGTCCGCCTCGCGGGAGGCGGACCGCCGATGCGTGCGCCCGCGCAGCGCCGCCAGGGCATCCCGCATGGCTCCGCCGGTCCGCGCGAGCGGGCCGGCGGGCCGGCGAGAAGGCAGCGGTCGCCGCCCGTGCATGCGCCCCGCGGCCCGCGAGGACGTCGGACGCGCCCCAGCCCGGAATCAGGCTCCGGTGTCGACCAGGCCGGCCTCGTAGGCGAGGATCGCCGCCTGCACGCGGTTGCGCATGTCCAGCCGGTTCAGGATCGCGCTGACGTAGCTCTTGACCGTGCCCTCCACCAGGTAAAGGCGGCGGGCGATCTCGGCGTTGGACAGCCCTTCCCCCACCAGCGCCAGCACGTCGCGTTCGCGCTCGGTCAGCTCCGCGACGCGGGCGCGGGCATCGGCGCCGCGGCCCATCCGGCCGCCGCTGAGCTCGTCGATGACATGGCGGGCCACCCGCGGCGCCAGGTAGGCGGCGCCGTCGGCGACCGCGTGCACCCCCGCGAGCAGCTCGCGGGGGTCTCCCGCCTTGAGCAGGAAGCCCGCCGCGCCCTCGCTCAGCGCGCGGGAGATGTAGGCGTCCTCGTCGAAGGTGGTCAGGATGACCACGGCGGTCGGGAGCCGCTCGCGGCGGATCTCGGCGGCCGCGCTGAGCCCGTCGAGGCGGGGCATGCGGATGTCGATGAGTGCCACGTCGGGGCGGTGCGAGCGGGTCAGCTCGATGGCCTCGCGGCCGTCGGCGGCCTCGGCCACCACCTCGATCCCCGCGTCGGTGTCCAGGATGGCCCGCACGCCCGCCCGGATCATCGCCTCGTCGTCGGCCAGCAGCACCCGGGTCATCGGGGCCCACGTCCTTTCCTCCACCGGATCTCCCGTTCGCGCCCGCCTCGCCGCGGGGCCCGACGCCGGGCCCTCACGCCTCGGCGTCCGGGTAGGGGCCCAGCTCCGGCAGCGACTCCTTGGACACCAGCTCGCCGCCGCCGAAGCACAGGCGGTAGATGCTGTAGTCGCCGGTGGGAAGACCGGTGCCGGAGCGGTAGTAGCGGCAGTCGTAGCGGTCGGCCGCGGCGCTGGTGTCGTCGGCGTATTCGTACTCCCGCCAGGGCAGCAGCGGCTCGACCTCCTCCTGCGGGGTTCCCACGCGCAGAGCCGCGTACTCGGCGGGGTCCAAGGTCGTGGCGGCCAGGCGCAGGTAGGTGCTGGCTCCGGCGGCGCCGATCGCCAGAGCCACCAGCAGCACGCCCGCGACGGCCATCCGCACCGTGCGCCGGCGCAGCCGGCGCCCCGCGGCGCGCCGGTGCTCGTCGGCCGCGGGCGGTCCGCCGGCCTCCTCGGCGCCGGGCGCGGCGGCTCGGGCGCCCTCGGCCGGGAAGCGCGCGGTGACCGCGAACCCCTCGCCGCGCTCGCCGGCCTCCAGCGTGCCCCCGGCCAGCCGTACCCGTTCGCCGAGCCCGATGAGACCGCTTCCGCCGCCGGCGGCGTCGCGCCCGCGGGACGGCTCCCAGCGCGGCGCGCCGTTGGAAACCGTGACGGCGACCTCGCCTGCCGGGCGCTCCAGCCGGATGCGCACCGGCGCGCCGGGCGCGTGCCGGGTGGCGTTGGTCAGCCCCTCCTGGACGACCCGGTAGGCGGCCCGGTCGACCATGGGTGCGATGCCCTCCCAGGTCCCGGAGCGCTCCAGCACCACGTCGACGCCGGAGCGGCGGGCGCGTTCGACCACCTCGGCGATCCCCTCGCCGGCGGGCGCGGTCGGCGCGGCCTGACCGGACTCGCGCAGCACGCCGACGATCTCGCGCAGCCGCTCGGTGGCCGCCGTGGCGCTTTCGCGCAGCTCCCCCGCCGCGGCGCGGTGCCGCTCCGCCATGTCGGAGGCCAGCTCCAGGGCTCCGGCCCGCAGCGCGATCAGGCTGAGCTCGTGGCCCAGCGAGTCGTGCATGTCCTGGGCGATGCGCGAACGCTCCCGCAACCGCGCCTCCTCGGCGGCGATGCGCTGCTCGCGCTCCAGCCGGCGCGCCCGTTCCCAGCCTGCCTCGTCGAGGTTCCTGCGCTGGCGCCGGTAGCTGCCGACCATCCACGGCAGGACGATGCTGAACACGTAGGTGATCAGCATCCCCGGTACGTCCAGCGCCAGTTCCGGCGCTGCGATCACCACCGCGCTCAGCCAGACGGCGCCCGCCGCGCACGCCGCCGCCGCCGGCCACACCCGGGCGTCCCGCCGGCCCAGCAGGTAGCACAGCACGGTGACGGCGAACGCCGCCCCGGGAGCCATCAGCTCCGCAACCACCAGCGCCAGCACGGCGGCGGCCAGCGGATAGGGGCGGCTCAGCGCGACCGCGGCGGCCAGCAGGGCCATCGTGGCGGCCGCATCCAGGGGCGACTCCACGACCGCGGACTCGACTCCGTCGAGGGCCGCCGCCAGCCCCATCAGCACCGGTACGCACAGCACGGCCCACAGCAGCAGGTCGAGGGCGACGGTGCGGGGAGTCGGACGGCCGCTGAGCGGACGCAGCAGCTCGCCGCCCGCGCGCGCGGCGGCCGCACCCGGCTGTCTCATGCCGCCGACGGTACCGCGCCCGCAGTGGGCCCCGGCACTGCCGAAAGTGGTGGCCGCCCCTGGTCGCAGGTGCCGTGCCGAGCGCAGAAGGCGCCGCTCACAGCAGCGGGCGCAGCGGCATCAGCAGCGACTCGCACAGCTTCGCCACCAGGGGGCGCCCCGCCCACTCCTGTGGGGTGAGCCGCCGGGCGTTGGTGGAGTCCTTGGCGAAGACGCGCTCCAGGTGCGCTGCCAGGTCGGGGTCGAAGACCTCGATGTTGATCTCGTAGTTGCCCGTGAGGCTGAGGCGGTCGACGTTGGCGGTGCCGATCGTCGACCAGCGCCCGTCGATGGTGGCGGTCTTGGCGTGCACCATGGCGTTCTGGTACAGGCACAGCTTCACGCCGCCGCGCAGCAGTTCGCCGTAGAAGCCGCGCGATATCCAGTCGGCCACGACGTGGTTGGAGGTCTCGGGCATGAGGATCCGCACGTCGACGCCGCGCCGGGCCGCGTCGATCAGGGCGTGCAGGATCTCCTTGTCGGGGATGAAGTAGGCCTGGGTGATGTAGATGTGCTCGCGCGCCCTGTCGATGGCCTCCAGGTACATGCCGCGGATGGGGTAGATCAGCAGCTCGGGCACGTTGCGGTGGGCGCGGATCGCCGGGGACCACTCCGGGGTGCCGGTGTCGGCGATGCGCGGCTGGTCCTCGCCGCACAGCATGTTCCAGAAGTCGCGGAAGGCGTTCTCCAGTTCCCACACCGCCGGACCCGCCAGGCGCAGGTGGGTGTCGCGCCACTGCGTGGCGTAGACGGAACCGACGTTGTAGCCGCCGACGAAGCCGACCTCGCCGTCGACGGTGAGGATCTTGCGGTGGGCGCGTCCGGATTTGCGGATGTCCAGCAGCAGGATGCCCGGCCGCAGCAGCGGATAGGCCAGGACGTGGATGCCGGGCGGGAACCGGAAGAACTTACGGGGAACGACCAGGTTGGCGAAGGAGTCGTAGAGGAAGTAGACCTCGACGCCGCGGTCTGCCGCCTCGATCAGCGCCCGCTTGAACCGGCGCCCGGTGGCGTCGCCCTTGACGATGAAGGACTCGAACATGATGCGGTGGCGGGCGCCGCGGATCGCCTCCAGCATGTCGCGGTAGAGGTCCTCGCCGTAGGTGTAGACGGTGAACTCGCTCGCCCCCACCGGCACGGTCTTGGGCGGTGTGCGGGGGAAGTCGGCGCGCCGGGGGCGGACCCGCTTGCGCCACTGGTTGACGGCGACGAGGCCGATGACCACGGCGAGCTGGGTGCCCAGGAAGCCCAGCAGCCCGCGCAGGAGCACGGTGGCCACCGACAGGCGTTTTCGCGGCATCGTGCTGTCTCCAGTCCGGGTTCCCCCTGTCCCGCGCCGGCGGGCGGCCGGTGCGCGACGTCCGGCGGCAGGCGGTGTCGATCGCGGCATTGTGGACCATTAACCGTATCGCGGCCGGTTGACGCGCGGCGGGACGGACTTCCGCGCGCCCCGCACGGGGCGGCACCGGTCGCGGCGCCGCGGCGGGCTCGCATCCGCCCGGCCCTCCGTCGACGGCCGCTGCGGCGCCGACAGCCGGACGGGCCGCGCCGGAGGCGTCCCCCATCCGCCCGAATGCCCCGCCATCGTAGAATGCCGGAAAAGTCCGATAGAGAGCTGAACCATGAGCCACTCCCCCGGCGCCGGCGGCGCGTCCTCCACCGACCGGCCCGAACTCGACACGTCGGTGCCGCACTCGGCGCGGGTGTGGAACCACTGGCTGGGCGGCAAGGACAACTACGCCGTCGACCGCGAGGTCGGCGAGCAACTGCGCGCGATGATGCCCGACGTGATCGTCAGCGCCCGCGCCGACCGGGAGTTCCTGCAGCGTGCGGTGACCTACCTGGTCCGCGAGGCCGGCCTCCGCCAGTTCCTCGACCTGGGCACCGGCCTGCCGACCGCGGACAACACCCACGAGGTCGCCCAGCGCCTGGCGCCCGAGAGCAGGGTCGTCTACGTCGACAACGACCCGCTGGTGCTCGTGCACGCCCAGGCCCTGCTGGTGGGTACGCCCGAGGGCGCCACCGACTACGTCAGCGCCGACGTCCACGACCCGGGGACCGTACTGCGCGAGGCGGCCCGGACGCTGGACTTCACGCGGCCGGTCGGGCTGATGATGCTGGGCATCCTCAACTACGTCATCGGCGCCGACGAGGCGCGCTCCATCGTCGGCGAGCTGATGGGCGCGCTGCCCTCGGGCAGCCACCTGGTGATCGGCCACCCCACAGCCGACTACGACCCCGAGGGCATGGCCGAGCTGCTGCGGATCTGGAACTCGGCCAACCCGGCCGAGATGCGGGCGCGCAACCGCACGGAGGTCGCCGCTCTCCTCGACGGCCTGGAGCCACTGGAGCCGGGAGTCGTCCCCGCCTCGCGCTGGCGGCCTACCGCGGGCACGCTCTACGCCGACCGCGACGTCTCCCAGCTGTGCGCGGTGGCGCGCAAGCCCTGAGGCGGCGGCCGGTCCTGCCGATAAGCCCGTGCGCCCCGGCCCCGCCCGCGCTAGCCTTGCCGGTATGCAGAAGCGACATTGATCCGCGCCCGAATCCCGGCTCGCCCGCAGGCTCTACGCCTACACGTTCCTGGAGGACCTCGTCCTCCTGTACCCGGTCTACGCGCTGCTGTTCGCCGACACCGGCCTCGGTCCCGCGCAGATCTCCTCGCTGTTCGTGCTGTGGTCGGCGACCGGGATCCTGCTGGAGGTCCCCTCCGGCGTGCTGGCCGACCTCTGCTCGCGCCGCGCCCTTGCGGCCCTGGGGCCGCTGCTGGGCGCGGCCGGCTTCGCGCTGTGCACCTTCGCGCCCGCCTACCCCGCCTTCGCCGCGGGTTTCGTGCTCTGGGGCGCCGGCTCGGCGATGCGCTCGGGCGCGCTGGAAGCGCTGGTCTACACCGAACTCGTCCGCATCGGCGCCCGCCGCAGCCCGCGCGGCGGCCCCGCCGCCACCGCGCCGACGTCCGCCGAGGCGGGTGCGCCGCGCCGCGCCGCGTGGGTGTCGCAGACCTACACCCGCCTCATCGGGCGCTCCCGCGCCGCCGCCACCACGGGCGTGATGGCCGCCTCGGTCCTGGCGGTGCCCGTGCTCGCCTGGGGCGGCTACACAGCGGCCGGGACCGCGAGCGTACTGGCGGCCCTGCTGTGCGCGCTGGCCGGCCGGGCGCTGCCGACCGGAGGCGACCGCGAGCGCGGGGCCCGGCACCGCGACCGGGCATCGGGCGGGCACGGCGGCGGCGCGATGCGTTCGCTGCGCACAGCCGCCGCCTCGGCGCTGGCGGTGGGCGGCGGCGCCCTGGCCGAGGTCCGCGGCTCCCGGTCCGCGCGCCGGGCCCTCCTGCTGCTCGCCGGGCTGATCGGCGTCTCCGGGGCCATGGACGAGTACGTCCCCCTCCTGGCGCGTTCGGCCGGGCTGGGCACACCCGCCGTCCCGCTGGCCCTGCTGGCGGTATCGGCCGGCGCCGTCGTCGGCGGCTGGCTCGCCGGGCGCCATACCCGGCTCTTGGCACCGGCGCTGGCGGTCGCCGCCGGCTGCATGGCCGCAGGCGCGCTCGCGGGCCGGCCCGCCGGTCTGCTGCTGCTGGCGGTGTCCCTCGGTGTGACCGAGTGGGCGGGGGCGGCGGCCGAGGCCAGACTGCAGGACAGCGTGGGCGAGGACGCGCGGGCGACCGTCTCCTCGTTGGCCGGCTTGGGCACCGAGGCGGTGACCGTGCTGACCTTCGCGGCCTACGCGCTGGGATCGGTGTGGCTGGGGCCCGCGGCTCTGTTCGCCCTGGCCTCGCTCGCATTCCTGGCGGCGGCCGGGGCCCTGCGCCGCGGAAGGGGGTGACCGCAACCGGACGGCGGGGGGTCGGGGCGGAATCGAACAGGGGCGGGGGATGCTGTTCAGGGCGCGGGGCAGTCGCCACGGCAGGCCCGAAGCGCACGGAGAGGAGAGCGTCCATGCCCGAGGGGAACGAGCCGCCTTCCGACGGCGCCCACACCAGCGGAATCGAGCGGGTGCTGGTCGTCATGGCCCATCCCGACGACGTCGACTTCGGCTGCGCGGGGACGGTCGCGCTGTGGACCGGCGCCGGCGTGGAGGTCGTCTACCTGATGGTGACCGACGGCGAGGCGGGCGGCGACGAGCGGACTCAGGACGGCGAGGCCATGGCCGAGCTGCGGCGCAGCGAGCAGCGCAAGGCGGCCGCGGCCGTGGGTGTGCACGACGTCCGCTTCCTGGGCTACCCGGACGGCCGGGTGCTGCCCACGCTGGAGCTGCGCCGCGACATCGCCCGGGTGATCCGCCTGGTCCGGCCCCAGCGCGTGGTCATCCCCAGCCCCGAACGGGACTGGGCGCACATCGCCCCCAGCCACCCCGATCACCTGGCCACCGGCGAAGCCGGGATCAACGCGGTCTACCCCGACGCCCGCAACCCCCACGCCCACCCGGAGCTGCTCACCGAGGAGGGACTGGAGCCCTGGAAGGTCCCCCAGGTGTGGCTGGTCCACGGCCCCTCGCCCGACCGGTTCTGCGACATCACCGACGTCTACGACCGCAAGCTGGCCGCGCTGTCCTGCCACGCCAGCCAGATCGGCGACGTCGAGGAGCTGGCCGGGATGCTGCGCCCCTGGCTCACCCAGAACGCGGCCGCGGGAGGGCTGCCCGAGGGCCGGCTGGCCGAGTCGTTCCGACACGTCGACACCCGTTAGCGGATGCCGGGCTCACACGGTAATGCTGGGGTAGCCCAATCCCTTGGGTAGCAGCAGGCGCGGGGCAATCGCCCCGGCTCGACACGACCACTCCAGGAGGACCGACGTGGCACAGCCGCCATCTCCCTACGAATTCCTGCCCGCCGTCCCGACGTTCAGCGTGACCAGCAGCGACGTCGCCGACGGGCAGACGCTGCCCGCAGCGCAGGTCAGCGGCATCATGGGCGCGGGAGGCGAGGACGTCTCGCCGCACCTGTCCTGGAGCGGCTTCCCTGAGGCCACCCGCAGCTTCGCCGTCACCTGCTTCGACCCCGACGCCCCCACGGCCAGCGGTTTCTGGCACTGGGTCGTCTGCGACATCCCCGCGAACGTCACCGAGCTGCCCGCCGGCGCCGGCGACGAGTCCGGCTCGGGCCTGCCCGCCCAAGCGCTGACTCTGCGCAACGACGCCGGCTCCCGCCGCTACATCGGTGCCGCACCCCCTGGGGGCCACGGGCCGCACCGATACATGTTCGCGGTGCACGCGGTGGACGTGGAGTCGCTGGGCATCGACGAGACCGCCTCGCCCGCCTTCCTCGGCTTCAACCTGTTCTTCCACGCGATCGGGCGCGCCGTCATCACGCCCGTCTACGAGCAGAAGTAGGCGAGGCGAAGGCGGCGGAAGCCGGGCGCGCGCCCGGCTTCCGCCGCCTCGGCGGCGCTCCGGCTGGCATAGCATGCGTGCGAACCGCGAGGACGCACACCTGGGAGGGGGCCAGGCATGGGAACCGCAAGCCCGGACATCGACGCCGTGGTGTTCGACTTCGGTGCAGTCATCTCCCGCACGCCCCCGCCCGAGGACAGGGCGCGGATCGAGGCGCTGGCCGGTGTGCCGGCCGAGGACCTGTGGGCGGCCTACTGGAGCGAGCGCCGGGCCTATGACCGCGGAATCGGCGCAGCGGAGTACTGGGGCCGCATCGCCCGGCGGGTGGGCGCCGATTGGAGCACCGCCACGCTGCACGGGCTGTGGGCGCTGGACGTGGGCTCCTGGCTGCACGTCCGCGAGGACACCACCCGCATCCTGGACCTGCTGGCCGAGCGCGGGGTGCGCACGGCGCTGCTGTCCAACGCGCCCCTGGACATCGCCGGCGCGCTGCGCCGCTCGCCGGTGACGGCGGGCTTCGAGGCGCTGTTCTTCAGCTGCGACCTGGGCGTGTGCAAGCCCGAGTCCGGCATCTACGAGCACGTGCTGGGCGCGCTGGGCACCGCACCGGAGCGCACCGCCTTCGTCGACGACCGCGAGGAGAACGTGCTCGCGGCCAAGCGCCTGGGCATCGTCGCCCACCACTTCTCGGGCGACGGCGACCTGGAGCCCTTCCTGGCCGGCCACGGCCTCATCGGCGCCCGACCCGCCGCCGGCTAGGCCGTGTTTGGTGGATCACTGTCCTACTGCGCGGCTGCGCCTAGTGCGACACGCCGCGGGCGCGTCCGGTCCCCCTGCGCTGCGGCGCCGTTCGGTTGTCCGGGGAACCGGAACCGGCCACCAGCGGTTCGGGAGCGGGTCGGCGGTCTAGGCTCGGTGCGACGGATCACTTTAGGCCGTGTTTGGGGGGTCCGTCCCGCCGCGGGCGCGGTGCGGCCGGGCCGCACCCCGCGCCCCAGCAGTCCCGAGCCGATAGCGCCAACGCCCGACCGCAACGGAAAGGTCCATCGGTGTCCGCTGCACAAGAGCCCCGCATGCCCACCGTCGTCGTCACCACCGCAGGCGCTCCCCAGACCCCCGGAACCATCCAGCACCTCCAGCGGCAGGGCTACCGCGTTGTGGCCACCGACATCGACCCCGCGGCCCCCGGCCTGTACCTGGCCGACCAGGGCTACCTCGTGCCGGCCGGCGGCGGCGACTCCTTCCTGCCCGAGATCCGCGGCATCTGCCTCAAGGAGGGCGCCGCCGCCCTGGTCCCGCTGGTCGACGAGGAGCTGGTGGCGGTCTCCCGGCTCGCCGACGACGGTATAGCGGTCGTGCTGCCGCGACCGGGGTTCGTGGCGGACTGCCTGGACAAGTACACCCTGATGCGCCGCCTCGCCGACGCGGGGCTGCCCGTGCCGCGCACCCGGCTGGCCGCGGAGTGGACCGGGCCGCCCGATCAGCCCCTCATCGTGAAGCCGCGTTCGGGGCGCGGCAGCCGGGGCGTCGTGCGCCTGGGAGCCGCGCACGGGCTGGGCGCGCTGCTGGCGGAGTCGGACCGCCCCGCCGCCGACCTCATCGCCCAGGAGGAGGTCGCGGGCACCGAGTTCACCGTCTCGGTGGTGGCCTGGCGCGACGGCGCGGTGCAGGCGGTGGTGCCCAAGGAGGTCGTCCTCAAGCGCGGCGTCACCAAGTACGCCGTGACGCGCCGCCACGCGCGCATCGCCGAGGTCTGCCGCGCTGTCCAGCAGGAACTGCGCGCCGACGGCCCGTTCAACGTCCAGCTCGCCCTGGACGCCGACGGCGAGCCGCGCATCTTCGAGATCAACCCGCGCTTCTCCTCCACGTCGCCGCTGACGCTGGCCGCCGGCGTCGACGAGGTCGGCGGGCTGCTGCGTCAGGCCACCGCCGGCGGGCCGCACCTGGCCGACGACTGGCGCGAAGGCGTGGTCATGGTGCGCAGGTGGGCCGACGAGTTCGTCGACGAGGGGCGCTTCACCGCCTCCGGCCTCAGCCCGGCCACGGCCGCCCCGATCGAGCCGGCCGTGGGCGTCGGCCCGTGACCGGCGCACCGCGCGCACGGGCCGACGCGGCGACCGCCGCCCTGCTGGCCGGCGCCGAGCGCGCCGTCCGCGAGGTCGGGGCGCTGCTGCGCCGCCGGCGCGCCGACCCCGCCGCATCCGCGGGCGTCTGGGAGGGCGACCAGTTCAAGGCCCGCGCCGATGCGATGGCGCACGAGGAGCTGAGCACGCGGCTGGCCCGCATCGAGCCGGGCGTGCCCGTGCTCAGCGAGGAGGACCCGGCCGGACGCGGCGGGCGGCGGCCGCGGCGCTACTGGCTGATCGACCCGATCGACGGCACCGCCAGCTACGCCCACGGGTTCGCCGGCTACGTCACCCAGGCCGCGCTCGTCGCCGACGCCCGGCCCGTGGTCGCCGCCGTCTGCGTGCCCGAGGCCGGCCGCTGCTACACGGCCGCGCGCGGCCTGGGCGCGGCCGCCGGCGGCGCGCGCCTGCGGGTGGCGCCGCCGGCGTCGGGCGCCGGGGTGCTCACCGACAACACCCCTGAGCCGCGCGGCATCGCCCGGGCCGTCTACGAGCGCTTCGGCTGCCGCGGCTACCTGGAGTCGGGCAGCATCGGGCTCAAGCTGTGCCGCATCGCCGACGGGGGCGCTCACCTGTTCGTCAAGGACGTCGCGGTGCGCGACTGGGACGTGGCGGCGCCCGCGCTGGTGCTGGAGGAGGCCGGCGGCGCGCTGGTGCGCCTGGACGGCAGCGGCTTCGACTACACCGGCGGCTTCGAGGGCACCGGTGTCATCGGCGCGGCCGACGCGGCAACCTGCGCCGCCGTCGCCGCGTGGCACCGCGGGCGCGCCGCGCATGCGACTCAGGAGGGAGGCGCGGCGCGGGAAAACGGGACGAAAGGGGGATCCCCGGCCGGGTCCGCCGCGTCTAAGCTGGAAACACCTGCTCGGGAGGGGGCGTGACAGTTGAGCGCAGATCTCACACCACGCGGTGACCTCCGTGCCTCGGACGCCGATCGCGACGCCGTCGCACGCCGACTCGCCACCGCGCTCTCGGAAGGGCGGCTGGACCTCCAGGAGTACCAGGGCCGGCTCGACTCCGCGATGGGCGCCGTCACGGTGGGCGAACTCGCGCCGCTGACGGCGGACATCCCCGACCCGGACGCACCCGCCGACGGCCCCGTCGACCTCGCCGACACCGGCAAGCGCCACGCCCCGCCGGCGAGGCGGCGCAGCGACGGGTGGCGCACCTGGGCGGGCGCAGCGGTGGTCATGATCGGCATCTGGCTGTTCACCAGCATCGCCTCGGCCGACTTCCAGCCGTTCTGGCCGCTGCTTCCGCTGGGGATCTGGGCGGCGGTGCTCGCGTCCTCGTCGGGCGGCTGCCGCCGCTGATACCCGGGGGCTTGGGCCCGCCGGCGCATCGCCCTGCCCCCTGCCGGGCGCTAAGCCGCTTTTCTCCGGCGCGTGCGCGGCGTATCGTGAAAGTCCCATCATCGTGCGGCAGGGGGTGGGCATTGGACGACGAACGCGTCCCGGAAAGCCGGATGCGCGCTTCGGACGCCGACCGCGATGCCTGCGCCGAACGTCTCGCCACCGCGCTCCAAGAAGGCCGACTCGACCTCGCCGAGTACGAACGCCGGTTGGACGAGGCGATGAGCGCCGTGGTCATCGGGCAGCTGCGGACGCTGACCGCGGACCTTCCGGAGCCTCCACCGCCGGCCGAACGCGACGTCGGCGAGCCCGCGGCCGTGGGCGCCGGCCGCGCCGCCCTGGTATCGCCGTGGAAAGACTGGGTAGACGAGTGGCGATGGTGGCTCGGCGGCGCCGTCATCATGACCGCTATCTGGGGCGTCACCAGCATCATGGGCGGCGACCTGGTGCCGTACTGGCCCCTGGTGCCGCTGGGGATCTGGGCCGCGATCCTGGTCGCCGCCGCCATCTGGCCCGACGAAAGCTCCGGGTCACGCAGATGAGCGTCACCACTCCGGGTGGAGGGATCGACGAGCATGGACGATCAACAGTTGCCCCCCGACCAGATGCGGGCAGCCGATTCCGACCGCGATGCCTGCGCCGAACGCCTGGCCATCGCTCTGAAGGAAGGGCGACTGGACCTCGAGGAGTACCAGGACCGCCTTAACACCGCCATGCGCGCCAAGACCATGGGAGAGCTGTGGCCGCTCACCCGCGACCTCCCGGAGCCGCCCGCGGTCCCCGAGCCGGCCGAGCTTCCCGCGCACAGCGGCAGGCACGGCAGCCCGGAGTGGCGCGAGCGGCTGGAGCCCTGGAGGGGGCTGGCCGCGATGTCGGTGATCCTGATCGGGATCTGGGGCGTCACCAGCATCATCGCCACCGAGCCGCTGCTGTTCTGGCCCATGATCCCCATCGGGTTCATGTTCCTGTTCACCCTGGCCGGCGCGATCGCCGGCAACCCCGGCGAACGGCACCGTGACTGACGCCGACGCCGATGCCCGGGCCGTATCCCGGCGCCGGCTCAGCCCGCCGCGTGCAGCCAGCGCACAGGGGCGCCGTCGCCCGCGTAGCGGAACGGCTCCAGCTCCTCGTCCCACACCCGGCCGGTGAGCCGGTCGAGCTCGGCGTGGAGGTCGACGCCCTCTTGAGCCTGGGCGCGCTCCATGGCGTTGCGCAGGCGGGACTCGGAGATCATCACCTCGCCCGCGGCGCTGGTGACGGCGGTGAAGATGCCCAAGGTAGGCGTGTAGCTGTACCGGACGCCGTCACAGCCGGGAGTGGCCTCCTCGGTGACCTCGTAGCGCAGCTTCTGCCAACCGTTGAGTGCCGATGCGATGGCACCCGAGGTGCCCGGAGCCCCCTGCCAGTTCAGCTCGGCGCGGTGAGCGCCGGGAGCCGCGGGTTGGGCACTCCAGTCGAGTTTCACAGGCACGCCAACCACACCCGCGACCGCCCACTCGACGTGTGGGCACAGCGCCGCAGGCGCGGAGTGGACGTACAAGACGCCACGTGCGGACACCGAACCTCCTGATACGAACGAGTGCGCTTCCCCGACGCCCTCGTACCCGAAGAGGAGCTGTCCGTCCTGGATTTTCCTGCCACCCTATTGTGCCCCATCGGCACCATCGGCACCAGGTCCACCATGATCGGATCCGGTGTTTCCCCCGCTTCCCCTCAGACGAGCGGCTACTGTTGCCGTGCGCGCGAGGCGGGAGCTGAGAGTCTACTGGGGGTGCAGGTGGCTGACCAGTCCTACGCCGAGGTCTCGACGGGCGAGCTGGTGAAGCGCGCATTGAGCGACGACGGCACGGCGTGGGAGGCGCTGATCGACAGATTCGCCGTGCGGGTGCGCGCCGTCGTACGCAGCCACGGACTGTCCCCGCATGACGCTCAGGACGCCGAACAGACCGTGTGGTCGAACCTGGCCGAGCACCTCTCCCGCATCCGCACCCCGGAAAGCGTCGGCCCCTGGCTCGCGACCACTACCCAGCGCGAGTGCGGCAAACTGCGGCGGCTGGCCCGGCGCGCCCCGCCCTCCGCCCCCGAGCGGCTGGACTCCGTCGACCACCGCAGCCCCGAGGCCCTCGCCATGGCCGCCGAGCGGGACCGCCTGGTGCGCAGCGCCATCGCGGCCCTGCACGAACCCGACCGGACGGTGGCGGTGCTGGAGCTGCACGCCCCGCGCTCGCCGGCGGCCGACGTCGCCGAGTTCGCGGGTCTCTGCGTCGACGAGGTCGCGGCGGTCCGGCGCCGCGTCCGGCGGCGGCTGCAGCGCATGCTCGTCGAGCAGGGGTACGGGGCCGAACCCGCGGCGGACGCGCGTCCCCGCCCCGACACCGGCCGGAAACCGCCGGGGGGCGAAGCGGCCCGCGGCGGCGGTGCGGGGCGGCGCCGCCGACCGGACGCGGCGGCAGGGCCGGACCGGCGCCAGGAGGGATCAGCATGAAGGGCAGCGACAGCGCAGGCCGGCTCCGCCGTCCCGGCCGCGCCGAGGAGGAGGGCGAGCCCGCTGTGGACCGCCTCATCGCGGAGTTGGAGGCCGAGCACGGGCCGTACGGGCCGGTGGGCGGCGCGGTGCGCGCGGCGGCCCGAGCGGCCTACGCGGCGCGCCGCGACGACGCGGTGCTGACCGAGATCGGCGACGACTCCGTATCCGCCGCGCACACACGCGTCCGCGACTCCGCCGTCCTCGCCGGAGAACCCCGCTACCTGCGCTTCGACGCTCCGCAGGCGAGCGTGGGCCTGGAGGTCACCGTGCTCGACGAGGACCGCCTGCTGGTCGGCCGCATCGACCCGCCCGGCCCCACCGAGGCCGAGATCCGCACCGCGCAGGGCAGCGCCTGGACCCCCGTCGACGAGCACGGCGCCTTCGTCGCCCCCGCCGTCCCCGCCGGCCCGATCAGCCTCGTCCTCCACCACCCCGACGACCGCCCGGTGGCCACCCCCTGGCTCACGATCTGAGCGCCCGGGTGGGGCGTTCTGGCGTCGAGGAGCGAGGGTCGAGGGTGGCGCGGAAGCCTTGTGAGCGATCACAAGTGACCACAGGTACAAGATCGGCGCCCCTTAGGCGCCTGATGCGGGGTTTCTGATCTCCGATGCCCCGGTTTGTCCGCTTGGGTGCCGCACCGCACCCCGCCCTCGGCGGCGACACCGGGGCACGGAAGTCGGACATAGGTGACCTATAAGGCGACGGTGGGGCGACGAGATGCGCTGCGCGATCGCGCGGGTGGCCTCCGGCCGCGGGTCGGGCGATCCGGTGTGCCGTTTGATCCGGATTTGCCCGGAGTGCGGGGGCACCGACGCGGCCCGCGCGACCCGAACCGGCGATGATCATGGCGTTTGTACCGGAATCCGCGTCCGAAGCGCTACATCCGCGCACCTCGTGGCGCCCCGGCCGCCCCCTGCGCCACCACAGGCGTGGCATTTCAGGACAGACCGCCCTCGACATGTTGCGCATCCCGGAAGATTCGGCGGGCCGGTGCACCGCGTGACAACACCGCGCGCCAACCGCGGGGTTCGTCGCCCCACCCGAAGCGATATGTCCCGGATCTCCCCGGTCCGGCAACCGCCCGCGCACTGACCGCCGGCCGGACCCGCCGCTGAACCGTCGCCGCCCTCGCCGGACGCCGCACCGGCGAGCCCCCGGACCGATCCGCGCGGGCTGAGCCACCCCCGCCCCTGCTGCTGGAACCGGGGATTGGGGCGGTCCCCGCGACGCGGTTCCGGCTGCGACGTCAGCGGGCGGGATGTCTGCTTGGCGGTGGTGCGTCCCACGCCCTTACCGGGGCGAATCCGGCAGGCCCGTCCTTCGCACTACACAACCGGGTAACCGGGTCCGTACCGTCGGTCTCGCTGCGCACCGGAGTCGGCGGGCGGCGACCGGTCTCCCCTCCCCCTTCCGCGGCGCGCTCCCGCACCGACGGCGAAAGGCACTCCCCCATGGCCCCTGGGCGACTCGACGGCGTCCGCCACCCGGTGACACTCGTCGCGCAAGATCCCCGCCTGGCTCGGCGCCGCGCCGAGCAGGTCCTCGATGCCCCCTGCGACCCGACGACCCGCTCGATCGCCCTGCGGATGCTCGGCGCGGCCCGTCGCGAACTCGGCGATCCCGCCGCGGGCGAGCGCCTGCTGCGCCAATCGGCCGCCGTCGCGGCCCGCGCGGGCGACGCCGAGCACGCGGCCCACGCCCGCGCCTCCCGGCTGGGCGTGCTCGCCCTGCGCGGCAGCGGCGGCCTGGCCGCCGCCGCGCTGGCCCGGTTGAGCGCCGACACCGGTTCGGCCCGCGCCATGGTGGCGACCCACCACGGGGTGGCCGCCGCCCAGCAGGGCCGGTTCACCGCGGCGATCGCCGGCTTCGACGCCGCCCTGGCCCTGCTCGACGGCGATGCGGACGGGCACCTGCTGCCGGGGGTGCTGAGCAATCGCGGGCTCGCCCTGATGTACGCCGGCCGGCTGGAGGAGTCCGCCGCGGACCTGGCCGGCGCCCTGCGCCGCGCGGGTGAGGGCGGGCAGGATTCGCTGCGCGGCGTCGCGCTGCAGAACCTCGGCTGCCTGGCGGTGCGCACCGGCGACCTCGCCCGCGCCATCTCGTGCTTCTCCGCGGCCGAACGCCTGGTGCCGCCGCAGCGGCTCCTTTCCCTGCACCTGGATCACGCCGATGCGCTGGTGGCGGCGGGGATGCACCGCGAGGCGGCCCGGCTGCTGGGCGGGCTGTCGGCCGCCGCCGCAGGCGGCGACCGCCCCGTCGCCGATGCCGTGACCGCGGGGCTGCTGCAGGCCAAGGTGCGTCTGGCACGCGGCGACACCGGCGGCGCGCGCGGCCTCGCCCGGCGATTGCGCCGCGGCTTTCCGGCCGATTCGCTGTGGGCCGAGCTCGCCCGGCTGCTGGAGTGGTCCGCCCACCACAGCGCGGTGCCCCTGCAGCGGTCCGGGCCGCCGCGCCTCGTCCGGCCCACCGGGGCACGCGGACGCCGGGCGGCCGAACACCGCGCTACCGCCGACGCCCGGACCGAACCGGCCGGCCCGCCTTCCCGCGCCGACCGCGCGTCTCGGCGCGGGCCCGGGGACGACCCGCCGCCCGCATGGGCCGAGACCGGCTGCGCGGCCACCGCGGAAACCGCGACGGCGCTGGCCCACTGCGTGCACAGCGCCCCGGTCGCATCGCCGTCGGCCACACTGCCCGGCGCAGACGAAACCGCGGCGCTGCGCGCCCTGGCCCGCGGCGACCACCGGGCGGCCCGCGGGCAGCTCCTCCACCGCCCCGGCCGACTGCGCCCTGCGCGGCACCTGGAGCTGCTCGTGCACGCCCGCGCCCATCGGCGGGAGGTGGCCGCGGCGGGCGCGCGGCGGGCGCTGCGCGAGGGCGACGCGGCCGCGGCGCTGGAGTGGGTGGAGTTCGCGGCGGCCCCGACCGCTCCGCCGGGCCCGTGCCGCAACCGCGCGTGGCTGGACCTGCTCGACCGCTGCCGGACGGCGCATCTCCGAGCCGGCGTCGACCCGGCCGCGCGGCGCGAGCTGTCCGCGATCGCCGACGGCCTCGGCGTCGCCCAGTGGCACGCCGAGTGCATGACGGCCGACGAGGGCGCGGACACGGGTTGGGACCTCCCCGCGGGCGCAGCGCTGGCCGAGCATCTGGCGGGCCGCGCGTTCGTCCGCTACATCCGCGTCCACGGAGCCGACGCCGCGATCACCGTCGTCGACGGCAGGACGCGGGTGCATCCGCTCCCGCCGGCGGCCGCGGTCGAGGACGCCGCGGCCAAACTGGCCTACGCGGCCCGCGCCCGGGTCCTGGCCGGTGAGCGCCGCCGGGGCGCGGGCGACGGCGTCGCACCGGCGGCCGAGCTGGTCGAGCGCCTGCTGGTCGCCCCCCTGGCCGAGGCGGTCGGGGACCGCCCGCTGGTGGTGGTGCCGGCGCCCTCGGCGCAGGCGCTGCCGTGGGGCCTGCTGCCGAGGATGCGGGGACGCGAGGTCAGCGTCGTACCGTCCGGCCGCGCGTGGCTGGCCCGCCGGGGCGCTCGGCGGCGCGGCGGCGATCCGGCGCCGCCGCGCACGCTCCTCGTCGCGGGCGAGGCCCCCGATGGGGCTGCCGGGGAGATCCGCTGCCTGGAGTCGGTGTATCCGCAGGCGGCGGTGCTGCGGGGACCGCAGGTGCGGGTGGCGGAGGTGCTGCGCGGTCTGGAGCGTGCCGACACCGCCCATCTGGCCGCGCACGGCTCGGCGTCGGCGCAGAACCCGATGCTCGCGGGCGTGCTGCTGGCGGACGGACCGCTGTTCGCCTACGACGTCGAGCGCCTGTCACGGGTACCGCGGGTGACCGTCCTGTCCTCGTGCTGGGTGGGCGGCTCGGTCCCGGCCGCCTCCGGGGCGCCGCTGGGGATGGCCGCGTCCCTGCTGGCGATGGGCGCGGAGGTGGTGGTCGCCGGGGTGCTGCCGGTCAGCGACCACGGCATCGCCGCCGCCATGCCGGCCTTCCACGCGGCGCTGCGCGCGGGCGCGCCCCCGGCGCGCGCCGTGGCCGACCATCTCGCCGAAGCGGGCTTCATCTGCTACGGAGCGGGCTGAGAGTGCTGCGCCGCGGTTTCGGCGCGCACCTCCCGGACACGGGCCCGGATCGCATGGTCTAGCGTGCGGATATGGACCACGATGCCGCACCTCCTCCCGTCGACCCGTTCGCCGGCGGCTCCGGGGAGCCGCGCCTGTTCACACTGGCCGAGGCGCGCGACCTCATGCCGCAGGTGCACCGCAAGGCCGATGAGCTCGTCACCCTGCGCGCGGACCTCGCCGAACTCGCCGCCGACCTCAGCGGCGGCGAGTCGGCGCTGGGCGGACGCGCCGAGCTGAAGGCGGCCGAGGCCCGGTTGACCGAGCTGCAGAGCTGGTTCATGGACAACGGCATCGAGGTCAAGGGGATCGCTCCGCTGCTCATCGATTTCCCCGCCCTGCTCGACGGCGTCTCGGTGCGGCTGTGCTGGCTCGAAGGCGAGCCCGAGCTCGCCTGGTACCACCGCACCGACCTCGGCTTCGTCGCCCGGCGCCCGCTGCCCGAGCAGACGTCGCCGTTCTAAGGGGCCGGTCCGGCCGCGCGGCCGGTGTGCGCTGCGGCGCCCCTGCTCAGCGGGCGATTAGACCACCCGGCGCGGGGATAGTGGACGCGCATGAGTGAGAACCATCCCGAGGAGAACGACGTTCCGGAGGACCCGGTCAACGAGACCGCCGCGGACTGGGAGGAGGCCGGTCTGCCCGCGCAGGAGGACACCACCGAGGACCAGCCGCTGCCGGGCCGGGTGCCGACTGCGATCGACGAGAGCGGATCGACCGGCACGGAGAAGGAGTCGGGGGTTCCGCTCGAAGAGTCCGGGGAGCCCTTGGACGAGGCGCTCGCCCGCGAGGAGCCCGACGTCCCCGGCGCTCTGGGCAGCACGGCGCGTACGGCCGACGAGTTTCCGCCGCCGGGGCCGGAGAACGAGACCGGCGGGGTGCGTCCGGTCCAGCCCGACGACGGCGTCCGGGAGGACGACGAGGGCACCATGATCGCCCGCGACCCCGGCGTCGACCGCCAGGCCTACAGCGCGGAGGAGAGCGCGGTCCACGAGGAGGACGAGCCTCCCGACACCGAGGAGACCGAGCTGCCCTAGGCCCGGTGCCGTTCGGCTCGCCGCGGGGCGGGTGCGGCCGCGGCCGGCAGGTCTCGCGGATCGAAGCGCTGTGCGCGGGAGCCCCGCCGGGTTCCGGCGGGGCCGGAACCCGGCGGCAGGGTGCCGCCCGAACCCGCTACCAGCCGCGGGCGCGCCACTCGGGGAGGCTGGGGCGTTCGGCGCCGAGCGTGGTGTCCTTGCCGTGGCCGGGGTAGACCCACGTCTGGTCGTCGAGGACCGCGAACACGCGCTCCTCGACGTCGGTGATCAGCGACTGGAAGTCCGCGGGGTTGGTGGTCTTGCCGACTCCTCCGGGGAACAGGCTGTCGCCGGTGAACAGGTGGGTGCGGCCGCCGGGCTCGTCGTAGCGGAGCGCGATCGAGCCGGGCGTGTGTCCGCGCAGGTGGACGACCCGGAGCTCGGACTCCCCCACGGGGATGCGGGAGCCGTCCTCGACGGGCTCGTCGACCGAGACCGGCAGGTCCTCGGCGTCGTCGGGGTGGGCCACGGTGCGCGCGCCCGTGGTGCCGACGACCTCGGCCAGTGCGCCCCAGTGGTCGGGATGGCGGTGGGTGGTGATGGCGCGGGCCAGGCCGCCCTCGCCGATGAGTTCGAGGATGCGGTCGGCCTCGGCGGCCGCGTCGATGAGCACCGCCTCGCCGGTGCGGCGGCACCGGAGCAGGTAGGCGTTGTTGTCCATGGGGCCCACAGCGAGCTTGCTGATGGTGAGCTCGGGCAGTTCACGTACGTCGGCGGGTCCGCCGACCCGCGTATCTCCTGAGTAAGTCACGTCGTCCATTACAGCACCCAACTCGGGGATCTCTTCTCCAGGAATGCCGCGCGGCCCTCGGCCGCGTCCTCGCCGGCGAAGTACTCGGCGGAGATCTCGCCCATGCGGGCGAACTCGGCGGTGCGCTGCTCCGGCGGGACGGCGCCGGCGCGCGCCAGCAGTCCCTTGGTCGCGTTCAGCGCCCGCGGCGCCGCGCGGCGGAGGCCGTCCAGGACCGCCTCGGTGGCCGAGTCGAGGTCGTCGCGGGGGACCGCGGAGGTCACCAGGCCCGCCGCGGCCGCCGTTTGGGCGTCGAAGGTCTCGCCGGTCAGGAAGTAGCGGGCGAGTTGGCGGTCGTGCATCCGCGCGGCGACGGGCACCGAGATGATCGCCGGGACGACGCCGATGCGGACCTCGCTGAAGGCGAAGGTGGCGTCCTCGGGGGCGACCGCGATGTCGGCGGCGGCGACCAGTCCGATCCCGCCCGCGCGTGCGGAGCCGTTGAGCTTGGCGACCACCGGTTTGGGCGCGTCCATGACCGCGGAGAAGAGCTCGGGCATGCCCGGCGCCGATACCGGCGGCGGATTGCCGGCCCGCTCGGCGGCGACCTCCTTGAGGTCGGCGCCCGCGCAGAAGGCGGGCCCCTCGCCCGTGAGCAGCACCGCGCGCACGGAGTCGTCCGCCATCGCCGCCGCCAGTTCGGCGGCGAGCCCGGCGCGCAGGCGCGCCGAGAGGGCGTTGCGGTTGGCCGGGGAGTCCAGGGTGATTACGGCTATCCCCCGCTCGGTGGTGCGGCGCACCGGCGGCCGGGGCTCGTCGGCCGCGCCGCCGCCCGCGCTCCGGGCGGCGGCCTGCGCCGATGCGCCGTCGTACTGCTCCGCCATGTCTCGGCGGCCCCTTTCCTTGTTCTCGCGGTTCTCGCGCATTCCGCGGTGTTGCCGGTTCCGTGGTCGTCTCTGTGGCGGCGGCCGGGCGCGCGGTGCGGCGGGTCCGCCGCGCGGGGGCGTCACCCGATCCGGTCCGCCGGAACTCTCACCCGCCGCGCTCGCCCGTGCTGCGGCGCAGGTCCCGCAATGCCCGCAGGGCGCCGTCGGCGTGGACCTGCATGCGCAGTTCGCTGCGGACGACGTGCACGATGCGCCGGTCGGTACCGATGACGAACGTGGCGCGGCGGGTCGGCGACAGCGCGGCCAGCGGGCCGCCGCGGCGGACGCCGTAGCTGCGCGCGACGGCGCCGTCGGGGTCGGACAGCAGTGGGAAGTCGAAGGCGTTCTTGTCGGCGAAGGCGCGCTGGGTGTCGACCGCGTCGGCGCTGACGCCCACACGCCGCGCCCCCAGTTCGGCGAACTCCGCGGCGAGGTCGCGGAAGCGGCAGCTCTCGGCCGTGCAGCCGGGGGTCATGGCCGCCGGGTAGAAGAACAGCGCGACCGGCCCCTCGGCCAGGAATCCGCTCAAGGTGCGGGCGGTGCCGTCCTGGTCGGGCAGCTCGAAGTCGGGGGCGGGGTCTCCGATGTCCACGCCAGCCACCTTAGATCCTCGGCCCGGTCGACTGAAGCGGCTCCTGGAGCGGCTGTGGACAGGCCCGCGCCTTCAGGCCGCGGTGGCGACCCGCAGGAGCGGCACGCGCAGTTCGGCGGCGGTCAGCGAGCCGTGGTGGCCGACGAGCGTGCTCAGCGTGCGTTCGGACTCGGGCGCGACCAGGGCGGTGGCCCCGCGCGCCAGGGCGATGACGTCGCCGATCCGCGGCCGCACCGCGTCGTCGACCTCCCCGAACAGGCCCCGGGCCAGCGCCTCGTCGCGGGTGAGGACCAGGGCGCGCTCGCCCAGGAGCTCGCGCCAGGCGTCGGCGACGTCGGAGGCGGCGCCCTCGCGGGTGTAGACCTGCCGGGCGCGCGGTTCGCCCGCGCGCAGGCGCACCCCCGCGTTGAACGCGGGTTCGGTCTCGATGTCGATGCGGGTCTGGGGCGCGGTGTCGACCATGCCGTGGTCGGCGGTGATGTAGAGGGCGGTGTCGGGCGGCAGGGAGTCGGCGATCTGCTCGGCGAGACGGTCGACGTAGCCCAGGTGCAGCCGCCAGTACGGGGAGTCGACGCCGCAGACGTGGCCGAAGGAGTCCAGGTCGGAATGGTAGACGAAGGCCAGGACCCGGTCGTCGCCGGCCAGCGCCTCGCCGGCGCGCACGGCCAGCTCGGTGATGCTGTCGGCGCCGACGTAGCGGCTGCCGCGCGCGGAGGCGCGGCTCAGCCCGCTGCCCCGGTAGGCGTCGGCGGCGATGTAGGCGGTGCGCACGCCCGCGCGCTCGGCGCGCTCATAGGCGGTGGCGTGCGGTTGCCAGTCCTCCGGAACGATCTCGGGGTCGCCCCACCGCAGCTGGTTCAGCAGGCGCTCGGTGCCGGGGATGGCCACCTGGTAGCCGACGACGCCGTGGTGGCCGGGCGCCAGACCGGTGCCCACGGTGGTGAGGCTGGTGGCGGTGGTCGTGGGGCACCCGGCGGCGATGGGGCGGCCGGAGTCCAGCAGCCCGGCCAGGAAGGGGGCGTGCGCCCGGTTCTCGCGCAGCAGTTCCCAGCCCATGCCGTCGACGAGCAGTACGCAAGCTCGCCGCGTGGGCGGCAGCCCCAGCGGGTCGGGCTCGCCGGGCACACCCAGCGACGCCAGGACCGAGGGGGTCAGCGCTGCCAGCGACGCGTCGTAGCGGGGAGCGTCGAGGTCGTCGATCTCTGCGGGCACGGGCGGTCGCCTCTCGCTGGTCGCCTGCTTGCCGGGGCGGCGGCCGGGCGCCCGGCCGCCGGTCCTCGCGCGGATCGCCGATCGGGCCGGGCGGGCCCGGCGGCCGCGCACGTCCGCGCGTTCGCGGTCAGGTGCCGGTGGCCTCGCACAGCACGTCGGTGAAGTGGATCAGATTGGCCACGGAGTCGGAGCCGTCGGCGGTCTGGCTGACCCGCACGGTCAGCGGCTCGGCGGTGATGGCGCCGGTGTAGCCGTGGTCGAGCTCGCAGGACTCGTCGTTGCAGGAGGCCGGCTCCAGGTCGATGTTGGCGATCGCCCCGGGGCTCACGCCGAGCCCGATGCTCAGCACGGCCTCGTTGGGCAGGGTGCCGGGCACGTAGTTGGCGGGATCGGAGACCACGCGGGTGAGCGCCACCGACTGGATGTTGCCCAGCCGGATGGCGTCGGTGGTGGTGGATGCGTGCGGGCGGCTCCCCGCTTCGGCGGGCGGGTGTTCGTCGGTGTGGCAGACCAGGAGCCGGGTCGGGGTCAGCAGCAGCACGGTGATGTGCCGCCGCATCTCCAGAGCGGGGTCGAAGGTGGCCTCATGGTGCACCACGAAGGCCTCGGCCTCCTCGTCGCCGAGCGCTGTGGCGAGAGCGTCGATGACCAGGGCCGGGTAGTAGCCGCTGCGCTCGATCTCCGAGCGCCAGTCGGTGGAGACGGCACGCGTTTTCCTCATGCTTCCATCCTGCCTTCTCCTCAGGACGGATCGCACCCGCATGCCGCGGTGGATCGCGGGCCGCCCGGCCTCCGCGCCGCGGGCCGGGGAGGTGGAAAGCCCGGCGATAGCGGGTAGTCCTCGTGGCATGTACGCAACCGTGCCTCCCGTACCGGCACCTCCCGAGCCCGGCGGCCCGCCGCTGCCCGAGCCGGGGCCGCTGCCGCCCGACCCCGATCCGGATCCCGAGCCCGGCCCGGGTCCGGGGCCCGGGCCGCTGCCGCCCGATCCGGAGCCCCAGCCCGAACCGGCCTGACCCGGCCCGGCCGGGCCGGCGGAGGGCTCCGTACGCGGCCCGGCGCCCGCCGGCGGCCCTTCCGCGGCACCCTGCTAGAACGTCACGTTGCGCAGCCGCCGCGGCCCGGAGTCCAGGCGCCGGTCGGGCGGCTCCCGCAGCCACACGCGGGCCCCCAGCACATGGGCGCCCGTGGAGTTGACGATCACCGGGTCCAGCTCGATGTGGGCGACCTCGGGGAAGGCGTCGACCAGCCGGGAGACCCGTACCAGTGTCTCCTCCAGCGCCTCGACGTCGGGCTGCTCGGCCAGGCTGGTGGCGCCCGCGGGCAGGCCGAACAGCAGCGGCGCCGCGCGCACCGCGTGCACCAGGTCGGAGGCGTCGGTGTCGGTGAGCGGGGCCAGCCGGAACGCGCGGTCGTCGAGCAGTTCCGCGGTCACGTCGGCCAGTCCGAAACCGACGACCGAGCCGAACGAGAGGTTCTCGCCCGCACGGATGACCGTGGGCACGCCCGGGACGACCATGGGCTGCACGACCAGCCTGGCGTCGGACCCGAGGCGGTCGTCGAGCGCGGTGAAGGCGCCGGCCACGTCGCCGGCCGAGTACAGGTCGGCGCGGATGCCGCTGCCGCCCGCACGCAGCCGCAGGTCGGGGGCGTTGGCCTTGAGCACCACCGGGTAGCCCAGCCGCTCAGCGGCCTCCACCGCCTCCTGCTCGCTGTGCACCGGGATGTAGGGCACCGCGTCGATGCCGTAGCACGACAGCAGCGCATAGGCGGTCTCACGGTCGGCGGCCGACTCCTCACTGCCCACGGGCTCACTGGTGAACCAGACGGTCTGGCTGTCCTGCGCCGAATCGCTCTTGGCCAGCGCCTCGTCCACGATGGCCCTGGCCCGCGCGCCGTCGATGTCGGCCAGTTCGGGGTGGCGGCCGCTCTCGCGCCGGCGCCACAGCGCATAGCGGGTGGCGTGCGCCAGGGCGCGCACGGCGTCCTCGGGTGCGGGGTAGGAGGGGATGGACCCCGCGGCGGTCTCGCCGTTCTCGCCGATCTGCCGCAGTTCGGCGGGCAGCCCCTGGTAGCCGAGGTAGGTGGTGACGATCGGTTTGTCCGCGGCGGCGGCCTTGGCCCGCATGACCTCGGCGACGTCGTCGGAGATGGGCGTGAGCGCGGGGATGAACACCACAACCACGGCGTCCACGCCGTCGTCGGCCAGCGCGGCGGTCAGCGCCCGGTCGAAGTCCTCGGCGGTGGCGCTGGGGCCCAGGGCCACCGGATCGCGGGGCTTGAGGCCCTGGCGCAAGCAGGCGTCCTTGACCAGCAGGCCCAGCGAGTCGGAGTTGCCGACGATGCCCACCTTGGGGCCGGCGGGCAGCGGCTGGTAGGCGAAGAGCTGGGCGACGTCGAACATCTGGGTGATGTCGTCCACGCGCACCACCCCGGCCTGCTCGAACAGCGAGGTGACCGCGTAGTCGGGCAGCGAGAGCGCTCCGGCCGCGTGCCCGCTGGGCACGCCCTGGGACGAGCCGCCGCTGCGCACGGCCACCACCGGCTTCTGCTTGGCCAGCCGGCGGGCCAGGCGGGTGAACTTGCGCGGGTTGCCCAGCGACTCCAGGTACTGCAGCACGACCTTGGTGGCGGGGTCCTCCTGCCAGTACTGCACGAGGTCGTTTCCGGAGACGTCGGCCCGGTTGCCCGCCGAGACGAAGGTCGACAGGCCCATGCCGCGCTCGGCGACGCGCTGCAGGATCGCGCGGCCCAGCGCACCGGACTGGGAGAAGAACCCGATGGGCCCGCGCGGCGGCACGTAGGGCGCGAGGGTGGCGTTGAGGGAGACCTCCGGGTCGGTGTTGGCGATGCCCAGGCAGTTGGGGCCGATCACGCGCATCCCGGCGGCGCGCGCGGTCGTCACCAGCCGGTCCTGGCGCTCGCGGCCCTCGGGCCCGGCCTCGCCGAATCCGGAGCTGACCACGACCAGCCCGTGCACGCCCTTCTGCGCGCACTCCTCGACCACGTCGGTGACCATGTCGGCGCGCACGGCCACCACCGCGAGGTCCACCGAGTCGGGCACGTCGAGGATGCCGGCGTAGGCGCGCACGCCCGCGACCGCCTTGGCCGTGGGGTGCACGGGGTAGACCGGCCCCTGGAAGTCGCCGGCCAGCAGGTTGCGCAGCACCGACTGGCCGATGGTGTGGGCGGTGCGGCTGGCGCCGATGACCGCGACCGAACCGGGGAAGAGCAGCCGCGCGATGGAGCGGGACTCGGCGCGCTGCTCGCGGGCGCGCATGACCTCCTGGGCGTCGTGGGTGGGCTCCAGATCCAGGGTGAGGCGGATGACGCCCTCGTCGAAGGACTGCTGGGCGGTGTACCCGGCCTCGCGGAACACGTTGGTCATGCGCCGGTTCTCCGGCAGCACGTCGGCGATGAAGCGGCGCACGCCCCGCTCCAGAGCGGCCGCGGCGATGTGCTCCAGCAGCACCGAGGCGAGCCCGCGGCCCTGGTGGGCGTCCTCGACGACGAAGGCGACCTCGGCCTCGTCGGGGGCCACCTTGTCGTAGCGCACCACCGCCACCATGACGTCGGAGATGGTGGCGATCAGCGCCACGCGGTTGTCGTAGTCGACGTTGGTGAAGCGCTCCACGTCGCGCGCGGAGAGCTTGGGGTAGGGCGCGAAGAAGCGGTAGTAGATGGTCTCCGGCGACAGGCGGCTGTGGAAGGCGCGCAGCAGCTCGGCGTCGTCGGGGGTGATCGGGCGCAGGTGCGCGGTGCCGCCGTCGGTGAGTACGACGTCAGCTTCCCAGTGGTTCGGGTATGACTGCACGGTTTGAGCCTATTCGAGTCGTCGCGGGTGTGACGGGACTCACCCGCCCCGCCGTCGATTCGGACTTTCGGGCAGCCGGTCCGATATCACGCAGCTCTGCCACTTCGTTACACGACGTCTCCCTCTAACCTGTTAACGTCTGTCAGCACACAGGCTCTTCGGGCATGATCGCGCACAGTCCCCCATATCGGGACCGCAAGGTGGTGGGCAAGGCAATGGCACGAGTGGTCGTGATCGGCGATCTCATGACCGACAGCGTCGCACGGGCGTTCTACCCTCTCGCGCGCGGAAGCGACACCCCCGCATCCGTGCTCACCTACGGCGGCGGTTCGGGCGCGAACGTGGCCGCGTGGCTGGCCATGGAGGGCGTCGACACCATCTTCGTGGGCCGCCGCGGCTCCGACATCACCGGCCGCACCCGCGAGATGGAGCTGATGGGCTACGGGGTCGACTCCCGGCTCGTCATGGACCCCGAGCGGGCCACCGGCACCTGCGTGGTCATGATCACCCACAAGGGCGACCGCACCATGCTCAGCGACCCCGGCGCCAACGCCCGCCTCCAGCCCGAGGACCTGCCGCGCGACGTCTTCGGCCCCGACGGCCACCTGCACGTCTCCGGGTTCACGCTGATCAACCCCGATTCCCGGCGCGCCGCCCGGATGGCGCTGCGGATGGCGCGGGAGTCCGGGATGTCGATCTCGGTGGACGGCGGATCCCACGCCCCGCTGGAGCGCGCGGGAGCCGAGAACTTCCTGGACTGGACCAACGGTGCCCGGCTGCTGTTCGCCAACACCCGCCAGGCCAAGGTGCTGACCGGCCGCGAGGAGCCGGAGGCGGCGGCCAAGGTGCTCACCGCCTGGTACCCCAACGTCGTCATCAAGCTCGGCGACGAGGGCGCGCTGTGGGCCTCCAAGACCCGCGACGACCTGGAGACCGCACCGGCCGAGCCCGTCGAGCCCTCCCCCGGATCCATCGGCGCCGGGGACGCGTTCATCGCCGGCTTCCTGCCGTCCTGGCTGGCCGGCAAGCACCCCAAGGACTCCCTCATCCGCGCCCAGGCCCTGGCCGCCCGCGCCCTCCACCAGCCCGGCGCCCGCCCCGACCTGGGCGACTGACACACCCTGCGCTACCCGGCGCGCCGACCGGCAGGGCTCAACTCTTGGCCGCCAGGACCAGCGGCAGGACCTCCTCGGCGCCCGCCTCCTTGAGCAGGCGGGCGGCGACCGCCAGGGTCCAGCCGGTGTCGGTGTGGTCGTCGACCAGCAGCACCGGGCCGTCCAGGCGCTGCACGGCGGCGGCCGCCTGCGGCGGGAGCGCGAGGGCGCGTTGGACCTGGGCCAACCGCTGGGCGCTGTTGCGGCGGCGCGGGCCGGGCCCCGACTCGGGGTCGGCGTAGGCCAGACCGCCCACCGGGGCCAGGCGCCCCACCTCGCACAGGCGGCGGGACAGGTCGGCGATCAGGCGGGGGCGGGTGAGCGAGGGCAGGGCGACGACGCCCGCGGGGCGGCGCCGCCAGGGCCAGGCGGCGAGCACGTCGACGACGCCCTGGAACACGCGGTCGTCCACCGGCTCGTCGGGCGAGTCCGGTCCCAGCAGCCGCCGCAGTTCGGTGCCCCAGCCGATGTCGGTGAGCCGCGCCAGCGCCCGCCCCTCGGCCGCCTGCTGCTCGGGGCGGATCCTGCCCGAGAGCTCGACGCCGAGCGCGGACATCCCCGAGGGCCACTGCTTGCGGGGCGCCACGGCCACGCCCGGGCGGTCCAGGTGGCGGGCCGCGGCGTCGCGGTCCTCGGGTGCGACCGACGCGGAGAACGGGGACCCCGCGCAGTTGTCGCACCGCCCGCACGGCCGGGCCTGGGGGTCGTCGAGCTGGCGCCGCAGGAAGTCCATGCGGCACGAGCCGGTGGCGATGTAGTCGAGCATGGCCCGCTGCTCGCGCTCGCGCGCCGCGGCGACTGCGGCGTACCGCTCGGCGTCGTAGGTCCACGGCTGCCCCGTGGCGACCCAGCCGCCGCGCACCCGGCGCACCGCGCCGTCGACGTCGAGGACCTTGAGCATCTGCTCCAGCCGACTGCGCCCCAGGTCGACGCGGGTCTCCAGACGCGGCAGCGAGACCGGCTCCCCGGCCTCGGCGAGCACCGCCAGCGCGTGGCGCACGGTCTCCTCGGCCGGGAACGCCAGCGAGGCGAAGTAGGACCAGATCTCGCGGTCCTCCCGGCCGGGCAGCAGCACGGCCTCGGCGCGCTCCAGGCCGCGCCCGGCGCGACCGACCTGCTGGTAGTAGGAGATCGGCGACTGCGGCGCGCCCAGGTGCACGACGAAGCCGAGGTCGGGCTTGTCGAAGCCCATGCCCAGTGCGCTGGTGGCCACCAGCGCCTTGGTGCGGTTGGCCAGCAGGTCGTCCTCGGCGCGGCGGCGCTCGTCGGGGTCGGTCTGACCGGTGTAGGCGCGCACGTCGTAGCCGCGTTCGGCCAGGAAGGCGGCGGTGTCCTCGGCCGCGGCGACGGTGAGGGCGTAGACGATGCCCGAGCCCGGCAGCTCGGCCAGGTGGCGGGCCAGCCAGCTCCAGCGGGCGGGGGTGTCGGGCAGTTCGACCACCGAAAGGCGCAGGCTCGCGCGGTCCAGTTCCCCGCGCAGCACGAGGGTGGCGGCGCCGTCGCCGGTCTCCAGCTGCTCGGCGACGTCGTGGGTGACCCGGCCGTTGGCGGTGGCGGTGGTGGCCAGCACCGGGGTGTGCGGCGGCAGGCCGCGCAGCAGGGTGCGGATGCGGCGGTAGTCGGGGCGGAAGTCGTGGCCCCAGTCGGAGATGCAGTGGGCCTCGTCGACGACGAGCAGTCCGGCGCCCGCGGCGAGCCGGGGCAGCACCCGGTCGCGGAAGTCGGGGTTGTTCAGCCGTTCGGGGCTGACCAGCAGTACGTCGACCTCGCCCGCGGTGATCTCGGTGTAGACCGCCTCCCAGTCGTCCAGGTTGGCGCTGTTGATCGTGCGGGCGCGGATGCCGGCGCGCTCGGCGGCGGCGATCTGGTTGCGCATCAGGGCCAGCAGCGGGGAGACGATGACAGTGGGGCCCGCGCCTCGGGCCCGCAGCAGCGCCGTGGCCACGAAGTACACCGCCGACTTGCCCCAGCCGGTGCGCTGCACGACCAGGGCGCGGCGGCGCTCGGCGACCAGGGCGCGCACGGCGCTCCACTGGTCCTCGCGCAGCCGCGCGGACTCCCCCGCCAGGGCGCGCAGGCGCTCCTCGGCCGCCTCGCGCAGCGCGGCCTCGGCGGCGGGATCGGCCGATGCCGGGGCCGGGTCGGCAGCGGAGTGCGCGGGCGGGTGCGGCCCGGAGTGGGCAGAGGTCACCATGGGTCCTTGCTACCAGAAGCGGCGGTCGGCGGGCCGCGCTCCTCCACAGGCGCGGGCCGCGGGCCGCCGCCTACTCCGGCCCCCGGCCGCCGTCGCCGCGGCCCTGCCGGGAGCGCTCGACCGCGTCGGCCAGCTCGTCGGCGATCAGGTGCTCGGCGCTGATCTCGCCGCGGCTGTAGGCCACACGCCCCAGGGTCTGGGCGAGGACGGGCACGGTGAGGAACTGGAACAGCGCGGCCAGACCCAGCCATGCGGCCACCCGGATGTCGGGCAGCTGGAAGGCCGTGCCCGCCAGGATCAGCACCAGGGCGACGGTGTCGGGCTTGGTGGCCGCGTGCACCCGCCCCAGCAGCGTGGGAAAGCGCACCAGCCCGACCGTGCCGACGAAGGCGAACGCCGCCCCCAGCGGCAGCAGCACGGCGGTGGCGATGTCAGCCGCGGTCATGGGCCCTCCTCTCCGCGAAGCGGGCGGCGGTCAGTGTGCCGACGAACCCCAGCAGGGCGAAGGTGATCACCAGTCCGATGTAGGCGGGATCGCCCCGCAGCCCCACCTCGACCGCGATGAAGCTCACCAGCAGTACCGACGTGGCGTTGAGGCACACCAGCCGGTCCATCACCGAGGGCCCGCGCACGAGCCGGTACAGCGTCAGCAGCACCGCCGCCCCCAGCAGGGCGAAGGTGGCGGTGTAGGCGTAGTCCAGGACGTTCACGGGGTCTCCTCCTCGGATGCGCGCAGCTGCCGCTCCTCCTGCTCGAACTCCTCGATGTCGCGCAGGGTGCCGAACGCGCGGACGAACAGCTCCTCGGTGCGCCGCACCTGGCGGCGCAGCTGGCGCACCGCCCGCTCCGAGGCGACCGGCGTGCCGTGCACGTAGATCACGCCCTCCTCCCGGTTCAGCTCGATCACCAGGCTGCCGGTGATCAGGGAGAGCCCGCCGATGACCATGGCCAGCAGCAGGTCGGAGTCGGTGCGCAGGGGAACCGAGACGATGGCGCCGCGCATCCGCCCGGGCCGCCACAGCGCGTGGAAGGCCACCCGCAGGCTGGAGCCGACCATCTCCACCGCGATGTGCGCGCACAGCAGGAGTGCGTGCACCGGTCGGAAGCGCAGCCGCACGGGCAGGTGCGGCAGCCGCGCCGCCGCATAGCACCCGCCCGCCACGGCGGCGCCGGCCAGCAGCGTGCCCGGGCTCGCGTCGCCCCACAGGATCGCCCACATGACCGTCAGCCACACGCCCATGGCCATGCGCCCCAGCACCCGCTGGGGGACGGTGCGCACCGGGTCGGTGGCGGTGCGGGGCGGCGACGCGCCGCCGGGTCCGGGTCGCGCGGTCATCGTGCCCCCTCCCCCAGCACGGCCTCGATGTAGGCCGAGCCGTTGAGCAGGTCGTGCGCCGCGACGAAGGCGAGCTCCGACAGCGGACCGGCCGCGGCCGCCACGGCGAGCCCGGCGGCGACCATCACGCCGGTCATGGTCGCCATGACCCGCAGGCCCCCCAGGTGGGAGCCGCGCTTGAGGCGTTCGCGGGCCTCGACCATGTCGGGCATCGGCGTCCCCCAGAAGCCGCGCACCCACACCCGGAAGACGGCGATGACGGTCAGCAGGCTGGTGGCCACCCCGGCGGCGAGGGCGGTGTAGACGGGCCAGCCGCCGGCGCCCACCGCCGCCTGGAACAGGGCGGCCTTGGCCACGAACCCCGACATCGGCGGCAGCCCCGCCAGGCTCATCGCGGGCAGGAAGAAGTACACCGACAGCACCGGCGAGACGGTGTTGAGGCCGCGCATGGCGCGCAGCGAGCTGTGCCCGACGTACTGCCGGATCAGCCCGTTGACCAGGAACAGGCCGGCCTGCACGACGATGTGGTGCACCAGGTAGACGATCACGCCCGCCAGGCCGGCCACCGAGTTCAGCCCGAGTCCGAAGATCATGAAACCGATGTGGCTGACCAGCGCGAAGGACATCAGCCGGTTGATGTCGTCCTGCACCATCGCGCCGAAGATGCCCACGACCATGGTCGCCACGGCGATGCAGAGCAGCACCGCGGTGATGTCGTCGCGCCCGAACAGCAGGGTCTGGGTGCGGATGATCGCGTAGACGGCGACCTTGGTCAGCAGGGCCGCGAAGATGGCCGAGATGCGGGTGATGGCCACGGGGTAGCTGTCGGGCAGCCAGAAGTGCATGGGCACCAGCGCGGCCTTGATGCCGAAGACCACCAGGAACAGCAGCGCCAGCACCATGCGCAGCTCTTCGGGTGCCGAACCCAGCTTCACCGCGACGTCGGCCAGGTTCACCGTGCCCGTCAGACCGTAGACCAGCGCGATCCCGGTCAGGAACAGGATGGAGGAGGTCAGGCTGACGACGGTGTAGATCATGCTGGCCCGCACCCGGGCGCGGGTGGGAGCCTGGGTGATCAGCGCGTAGCTGGCCGTCAGCATCATCTCGAAGCCGACGAACAGGTTGAACAGGTCGCCGGCCAGGAAGCTCAGGCACACCCCCGCCGTCAGCACCAGGTAGATGGGGTGGAAGACCTGCGGCATGGCGCGGCTGAGGCCCGCGATGTCCTGGCCGATCGCGAACAGCTGCACCACCAGCAGCACGACCGCCGAGACCGCCAGCATCAGCGCCGAGAGCGGATCGGCGACCACCGTGATGCCCAGCGGCGCCCGCCAGGCCCCGGCCTGGCCGGCGAGGACCGTGCCGTCGGCGGTGGCCCGCAGCAGCAGGCCGGTGACGGCGACCACCGCGGCCAGCGCGGCCACCGCCACACCCTGCTGCAGGCGCGGGGCGCGGCGCATCAGCAGCGCGGCCGCGGCGCCCAGCAGCGGTACCACCACCGGCACGGCCAGCAGCACGTTCACGACTGGTCCTCCGGCTCCGAGAGCCGCCCGATGCGGCGGTCCTCCAGGTCGGCGGGGACCTCGTCGTTGGCGTCACCCAGCCACACCCGGTAGGCCAGCGCGAGCAGGAAGGTGGTCACCCCGAACGTGATGACGATGGCGGTCAGCGCCATCGCCTGCGGCAGCGGGTCGGAGATGGCGCCCTCCTTGCCCGTCAGCAGGGGCGGCAGGGTGATGGCGCGGTCGGTCAGCATCAGCGAGAGGTTGGCGGCGTGGCCCAGGATGACGATGCCGAAGACCACGCGCATCAGGGAGCGCTGAAGCAGCAGGTAGAAGCCGGTGGAGTAGAGGACGGCCACGGCGGCGACCATCAGGAGCCCGGGCGCGGTCACTGCGCGCCCCCTTCCCGGCCCGCTGCGCCGCGCCGGCGGCGGTCGCGGACCTCCTCTTCCTCGGCCTCCATGCGCGCGCCGAGAGCGGCGACGACGGAGAGCACCAGACCGACGACGATGAGGAACACCCCCGATTCGAAGAGCAGGTAGCTGGCGAACTTCACCTTGCCGAACACGGGCAGATGGGCGGTGTAGCTGTAGACCTTCAGTACGGGGTGGCCGGCCAGCAGCGGCGCGGCGGCGGTGCCGCAGGCCACCAGGAGTCCCGCGGCGAGCAGGGTGTTGGGGCGCAGCGGCATGCCGGCCGCGAGCTCGTGGCGGCCGCCGGCGATGTAGCGCAGCACGTAGGCCATGCTGGCCACGAGTCCGCCCGCGAACCCGCCGCCGGGCCGGTCGTGGCCGGACACCAGCAGGAACACCGCGAAGGTGAGGATGGCCGGGGTCAGCAGCCGCGCGGCGACCTCCAGCAGCACCGACCGCGGGCCGAACGCCGGCCGGACTCCGGTGCTCAGCCACCGCTCGCGGGGCGCCTCCCAGTTCTCCGGCGGGGCGCCGCTGCGGTCGGCGCGGCCCCATTCGCCCTCGGCGCGGCCCGGCGCGGGCCGGCCGGGGGCGGCGTCGTCATCGGTCATCGTCGCTCCCCTCGTCTGCGTCCGCGCCGCCGGCCTCGCGGGCGGGGTCCTGCCCGGACGGTTCGGCACCGAGGGACTCGGGTCCGGCCGGGTGGCGCGGGAGCGCGAGCGCACCCGTGCCGGGCGGTTCCGGATCCTCCTCGTCGGATCTGCGGTCCTTCGGCGCCTCGGCCGCGTTCTCCGCGGCGGGCTCGTCGACGACCCGGTCGCGCCGGTTCAGCAGCACCAGCGAGGCCACCGCGACCGCCGCCGTCGCCACCACGACGACCTCCCCCAGCGTGTCCAGGGCGCGGAAGTCGGCGATGATCATGTTGACGAGGTTGCTGCCGCCGGCCTTCTTGGCCAGGTCGGTGTAGCCGGTGGAGATCGGGGGATGGGTGCGCGCCGCCGTCATCAGCCACAGCGAGACCGCGATGAAGGTGCCGGCCGCCGTGCACAGCAGCACGGTCAACCGCTTGGGCCAGCCGTCGGGGCGCACGCTGAAGGTGGTGGGCAGCCGCCGCAGCACGAAGACCAGGATGATGGTGGTCAGCGTCTCGACCAGCACCAGGGTGAGCGCGAGGTCGGGCGCGCCGTGCAGCACGAACAGGCCGGCCATGCCGAACCCGAGCACACTGAGCAGGATCAGCGCGGGGAAGCGGCGGTGCTCGCGCAGGGTGGCGATGGAGGTGACGACGATGACCGCCGCCACCACCAGTTCCAGGGGGTTGTTCCACAGCCGCAGCCCTTCGCCGGGGCCGGGCACGTCGATGCCGCCGGTGGCCAGCCCGGCCGCCAGCCGGGCCCCCGGCAGCACCAGGATGGTGGCGAGGATGATCCCCAGGTACACCGGCAGGGAGCCGCTCTGGGTGCGCCGGGTGACGCTCAGCGCCGCGGTGTAGACCCCGTGGACGAACATGTGGTAGCCGTACTCGGCGTCGGGCCAGCGCGGCATCGCGTTCTGCAGGCGGCCGACGGCCCTACGCCGGAGGAACATCAGCACGCCGGCGGCCACCACCAGGGCGGTCACCAGCAGCGTCGGGGTCAGCCCGTGCCACAGCGCCAGGTGGTAGGGCTTGGGGCCCGCGGGAAGGGCGTGCGCATAGCCCTGGGCGAGGCCGTCGACGGCCCAGGGGATCACGCCCAGGACCAGGCTCGCCGCCGAGAGCGCCACCGGGGCGGCGGCGAACGGCGCCGCAGGGGGTTCGCTCGGGCGCTCGGCGACCGTGGACTTGTCGGAGAAGGCGCCCCACACGAACCGGGCGCTGTAGGCGAAGGTCAGCACGGAGCCCACCGCCACTCCCGCCAGCACCGCCCAGGCCGCGGCCGCCGGCGGCGCCGGGGCCGCGCTCGGCATGAACGCCTCCAGCGCCGCCTCCTTGGCGGGGAACCCGATCAGCGGCGGCAGCCCGGCCATGGACGCCGCGGCCAGGCCGGCGGCCGCCGCCAGGACGGGCATGCGCCGCCCCAGCCCGCTGAGCCGGCTGATGCTGCGCGTGCCGGTCTGGTGGTCGATGATGCCGACGACGAGGAACAGCGCCGACTTGAACAGCCCGTGGGCGAGGAGCACGCCGATCATGGCGGTGGCGGCCACCTGGGTCCCGGCTCCGCCGAGCAGGGTGAGGAACCCCAGCTGGCTGACGGTGCCGTAGGCCAGCAGCAGTTTGAGATCGTCCTGGCGCAGCGCCCGCCATCCGCCCACGACCATGGTGGCCAGGCCCACGCTCAGTACCAGCACCTGCCACGCGCCCGCCTCGGCGAAGCCGGGGGCCAGCCGGGCGACGAGGTAGACGCCGCCCTTGACCATGGCCGCGGCGTGCAGGTAGGCGCTGACCGGAGTCGGCGCGATCATCGCGCCGGGCAGCCAGAAGTGCAGCGGCACCTGGGCGGACTTGGCGAACGCGCCCACCAGGACCAGCACCAGCGCCGCCGTCAGCCACGGCCCGCCCTCCGGCGGGTCGGCCACCAGGCCGGAGATGCTGTAGTCCCCCGCCGCCGCGCCCAGCATGATGAACCCGATCAGCATCAGCAGCCCGGTCCCGGTGGTGGTGACCAGCGCCTGGGTGGCCGCACGCCGCGCGTGCTCCTTGCGGTCGTCGTGGCCCACCAGCAGGAAGGAGGTGATCGAGGTCAGCTCCCAGAACACATACAGCGCGAAGAGGTTGTCGGTGGTGACCACGCCGAGCATGGAGCCGGCGAACAGCACCATGATCGCGGCGAGCCGGCCCAGGCCGCGCTCGCCGGCGTGGAAGTAGGCGGCGCAGTAGCCGAAGATGACGGCGCCCACCCCGCTGACCAGCAGCACCATGGCCAGGGCGAGGGCGTCCACGCGGAAGTCAAGCCCGATGCCCAGGGCCGGCGCCCAGGGGATCGACGCCTGCGGCGGCGACCCGGCGAGGATCCGCGGGACGCCGGCCAGCGCCCACACCGCCGCCGCGGCCGGCGGCAGCGCCGCGAGCAGGAAGACCCGGGCGCCGAATCGCCCGGCGAGCGGCGGCAGCAGCACCGCGACCGCGGCGTGCAGCACGAGAATGGCAGGCAGCAGCATGGGCACGTCGTTCATCGTCGGTCGGCCCGGCGGCGGACCGCCGCCGGGCGGCGGCCGGGCCGTGCCGGCGGGGCGTGCGGGATGGGCAGGGCTGCGAGGGCGGTCGTCGAAGGCCCCGGAGGCGTCCGGCGAGCCGGGGGCGCCCGGTACGCCTCAGAGGCTAGGCCGTGTTTGGTGGGTCCGTCCGTAGCGAGCGGCGCACTCGTGTGCGCCCCGCGCCCGATCGCGCGAAGCGCCGCCCCGGTGCGGGGCGCCGCCATAGGGACCAGTGCCGCTCTCGCAAGGCCGAGGAAGGAGTCAGGGTGGTCCCCTGTCGACTGTCCCTGACAGGCGGCTTCGCCATGATGCCTGTCAGGGGCCCAGAGAACGCAGCGAGAGCGTGCTGGGGCGCCGCGCAGTAGGACCGTGATCCACCAAACACGGCCGAGCTCCGGCCCCCGCCACCGCTTTGGCTGCCCGGGGAACGGGTGTACCATCCGCCGCCTCCCATCGCCTCGACCGGCTTCGCACGGCACCTGGCGCACACAATCCGACCTGCGCATACGCGTGCCGCGCCGCATCGGCCGCCGCGCGCCTTCCCGTCGGCGGCGTGGCTCTTCTCACCCGCGCCTATCCGCGTTTCCGCCGCCCGAACCACCGCCCCGCCACACACCGTGAGCATCGTCGCCACGGCGCCGGTCCCGAAGCCCTCGGGCAACCCCGTTCCCCCGCATCTTAACGGGATCCTAACGCGGCGCCGCGCCCGGGGGCGGGGGGACTGGTTCGCGATGGTCTGCGCGGCGGGCCAGAATTACCGGCATGGCCCGTACAACCTCCTCTCCACCACCCGAGGACCTCGCTGAGAAGATCATCGACATCGACGTCTCCGAGGAGATGCGCGGCAGCTTCCTGGAGTACGCCTACTCGGTGATCTATCAGCGCGCCCTGCCGGACGCCCGCGACGGGATGAAGCCGGTCCAGCGGCGCATCCTCTACCAGATGAACGAGATGGGGCTGCGCCCCGACCGCGCCCACGTCAAGTGTGCCCGCGTGGTCGGCGAGGTGATGGGCAAGCTGCACCCGCACGGCGACTCCGCCATCTACGACGCCATGGTGCGGATGAGCCAGCCCTTCGCGATGCGGGTGCCGCTCGTCGACGGGCACGGCAACTTCGGTTCGCTGGGCGGCGACGACGCCCCGGCGGCCATGCGCTACACCGAGGCCCGCCTGGCGCGCTCCGCCCAGCTGCTGGTGACCTCGCTGGACGAGAACGTCGTCGACTTCCACCCCAACTACGACGGCCAGGAGAGCGAACCCGAGGTCCTGCCCGCGGCCTTCCCCAACCTGCTGGTCAACGGCGCGTCCGGGATCGCCGTGGGCATGGCGACCAACATGGTCCCGCACAACCTCGGCGAGGTCATCGCGGCGGCACGCCACCTGCTGGCCCACCCCGACGCCTCGCTGGAGGACCTGCTGGGGTTCGTGCCGGGCCCCGATCTGCCCACCGGCGGCACGATCGTGGGGCTCGACGGCATCCGCGACGCCTACCGGAAGGGGCGCGGCAGCTTCCGCACCCGCGCCACCGTCAGCGTCGAGAAGGTCTCCCCCCGCCGCACCGGCCTGGTGGTGACCGAGCTGCCCTACAACGTGGGGCCCGAGAAGGTCGTCAGCCGCATCAAGGAGCTGGTGCAGAACAAGAAGCTGCAGGGCATCAGCGACCTCAAGGACCTCACCGACCGCAACCAGGGCCTGCGCCTGGTCATCGAGCTGAAGAACGGCTTCAACCCCGAGGCGGTGCTGGAGGAGCTCTACCGGCTGACGCCGATGGAGGAGAGCTTCGGCATCAACAACGTCGCCCTGGTCGACGGCCAGCCCCGCACCATGGGCCTGCGCGACCTGCTCCAGGTGTTCGTCGACCACCGCCTCGACGTGGTCCGGCGCCGCTGCGAGCACCGCCGCGCCAAGCGCGAGGAGCGGCTGCACCTGGTGGCCGGGCTGCTGGTCGCCCTGCTCAACATCGACGATGTCATCGCGCTGATCCGCGACTCCGAGGACACCGCCCAGGCCCGCGAGCGCCTGATGTCGACCTTCGAGCTGTCCGACACCCAGGCCCGCTACATCCTCGACACCCCGCTGCGCCGCCTGACCAAGTACGACCGGCTGGAGCTGGAGAACGAGCGCGACCGGCTGAACAAGGACATCGAGGAGCTGACCGCGATCCTGGAGTCCGATTCCAAGCTGCGCCGCCTGGTCTCCAAGGAGCTGGGCGAGGTGGCCAAGGACTACGCCACCCCGCGGCGCACCGTGCTGCAGGAGAGCTCGGGCGAGACCCGCAGCGCCTCCATCCCGCTGGAGATGGCCGACCGGCCCTGCCACGTCCTCCTCAGCGCCACCGGCCTGCTGGGCCGCAGCTCGGGCCCGCAGGTGCCGCCGATGCACGAGGGGCTGCGCACCCAGCACGACGCCGTGGCCGCGTCGGTGCCCGCCACCTCCCGCGGCGACGTCGCCCTCATCACCGACATCGGACGGGCCATCCGCGTGCCGGTGGTGGAGCTGCCCGAGCTGCCCGACGACGCGACGGATTCGCCGCCGCAGGCCCACGGGCTGCCCGTCGCGGAGTTCGTCGCCCTGGACGAGGACGAGCACGTCGTGTCGGTCGCGGCCCTCGACGACGACGGCCCCGGCATCGCGGTGGGCACCGCCCAGGGCGTGGTCAAGCGGGTGACCTCGGAGTCTCCGCCCAACAAGGACGACTTCGAGATCATCAACCTGCGCGAAGGCGACCGGGTCGTGGGCGCCGCCCAGCTGGCCACCGGCGAGGACGACCTCGTCTTCGTCACCACCGAGGGGCAGCTGCTGCGGTTCTCCGCCGAGACCGTCCGCCCCCAGGGCCGCCCCGCCGGAGGGGTGACCGGTGTGCGGCTGCCCGAGGGCGCGCGGGCACTGTGGTTCGGCGCGGTCGCGGTGCCCGAGGACACCGTGGTCCTCACCGTGGCCGGGAGCTCCCAAGCCCAAGAGCTGCCCGGCACGGCCGGGGGTTCGGCCAAGGTCACCCCGTTCGAGGCGTTCCCCGCCAAGGGCCGCGCCACCGGCGGCGTGCGCTGCCAGCGTTTCCTCAAGGGCGAGGACAGACTGGTGCTGGCCTGGGTGGGCCGGGCGCCGGCCCGCGCGAGCCGGGCCGACGGCGGCCCGATCCGGCTGCCCGACCTCGACGAGCGCCGCGACGGCTCGGGCGAGCCGCTGCCGCGGGCCATCGCCGTGGTCGGCACCGGCCGCACCGACACCGGACTCGCCTCCGCGGCCACCGGCTGAGCGCGCCGTCCCGACCGCAATCCGGCGCCGCCGCGGGCGGGCGCCCGCGTCCGCACGGGCGCGCCCCGCGGCGGCGCCCTCCGCAGCGCCCGCCGCGCTGCGGGCCGACACCTCCGGGAGGATCCTGTGAGCAACGCCTTCGACGACCTCTTCGCCGCCAACGCCGACTACGCCGCCGACTTCGCCCTGAGCGGGCTGGCGCCCCGCGCCGCACGCGGCCTCGCACTGGTGACCTGCATGGACTCGCGGATCGAGCCGCTGCAGACGCTCGGGCTCAAGCCCGGCGACGCCAAGATCCTGCGCAACGCCGGCGCCCGGGTCACCGACGACACGCTGCGCACGCTGGTGCTGGCCGCCTACCTGCTGGAGGTCGACCGGGTGCTGGTCATGCCGCACACCCGGTGCAAGATGGCCTCGGTCTCCGGCGACGACGAGGTCCACGACCTCATCGAGCGCGAGCACGGGGTGGACACGCGCAGCCTGGAGTTCGGCACCGACAACGACCAGCTCGGCGCCCTGCGCCACGACCTGGAGCGCATCCGCCACCATCCGCTGCTGCCGGACGGCCTGCCGGTGGCCGGAGCCCTCTACGACGTCGACACCGGCCGCGTGGAGCCCGTCGACGCATAGCTCCCCGACGTGTGAGGCGCGCCGTCGTCGGGAATAGGACATTCCGCTTCGGGGTTGTGGTGCCCGACGAAGGGAGTGCCCTGTGAAGGAGACGACCTACGAGACGTTCAGCCGCGGCAAAATGTACTTCGACCTGGGCGACTACATCGAGGCCGCCCGCATTCTGAGGCCCATCGCCGAAGACGAGCCGGGCAGCCGGTCGATCCTGGAACTGCTGGGCCGCTCCTATTTCCACTCGGCACAGCTGGCCAAGGCCGAGGAGACCTTCCGGCGCATCATCGAGCTGGACCCCTGCGACAGCTGGGCCCACATCGCCTTGGCGCGCTCCCTGGAGCGCCAGAGCCGCGACGACGAAGCCGCCCCCTACCGGCGGATGCACGCCGCCATGTCCGGCGGCTCGCTGGACTGACCCAACCGCCCCGCGGCGGGCGGGGCGCACCGCGCATCGAGGGGCTCTCCCACCTGCGGAGAGCCCCTCGGCGCGTCTCGGCGGGGCGGCCGAGCGATAAGGTCGCGACCATGACCGCACCGGACGAGGATCCCAACTGGCCCTGCGTGGAAGGCCCGTCCCAGCGCGCCCGCGCGTGGGTGGACGAGGCGGTCCGCAAGGTGGTCGCCGACGCCAACCGCTCGGCGGACACCCACCTGCACGCCTTCCCGCTGCCGCCGGAGTGGGGCATCGACCTCTACCTCAAGGACGAGTCCGTCCACCCCACCGGCAGCCTCAAGCACCGGCTGGCACGGTCGCTGTTCCTCTACGCCCTGGCCAACGGCTGGATCGGCGAGGACACCACCATCGTGGAGGCCAGCTCCGGCTCCACGGCGGTATCCGAGGCCTACTTCGCCCGGCTGCTCGGGCTGGACTTCGTCACCGTGATGCCCCGCAAGACCAGCCCGGAGAAGATCGCGCTCATCGAACGCTACGGCGGCAGGTGCCACTACGTGGACGTGCCCGTGGAGATGTACAGCGAGGCCGAGCGGCTGGCCGCCGAGACCGGCGGCCACTACATGGACCAGTTCACCTACGCCGAGCGGGCCACCGACTGGCGCGGCAACAACAACATCGCCGAGTCGATCTTCGAGCAGCTGGCCATGGAGCGCCACCCCGTGCCCGAATGGATCGTCGTGGGCGCCGGCACCGGCGGGACCTCGGCCACGATCGGGCGCTACCTGCGCTACCGCCGGCACGGCACTCGGCTGGCGGTGGTCGACCCGGAGAACTCGGCGTTCTTCCCCGGCTGGGTCACCGGGGCGAGCGACTACGCCACCGGCATGCCCTCGCGCATCGAGGGGATCGGGCGGCCGCGGATGGAGCCCAGCTTCGTGCCCTCGGTCATCGATCTGATGGTGCCCGTGCCCGACGCCGCCAGCATCGCCGCGATGCGCCACCTCAACACGGTCACCGGGCTCAGCGCGGGCGGCTCGACCGGCACGAACATGTGGGGCGTGTGGCACCTGGTCGCCCGCATGCTGCGCGAGGGATGCCGCGGCAGCGTCGTCACGCTGATCTGCGACGGCGGCGAGCGCTACCGGCACAGCTACTACGACGACGCCTGGGTGGCCGAGCGCGGCATGGACCCCGCGCCCTACACGGCGGCGGTGGAGCACTTCCTGGCGAGCGGGGAGTGGAACCCGCCCGGGTGATCTGCGCCCGCCCCACCCGCGGGCGCGCCGCGGGCGGGCTCAGGTGTCGATGCGGCTGGCGTCGAGCTCCTGGGCGCCCTGGCTGATGAACTCGCGCCGCGGCGCGACCTCGTTGCCCATCAGCAGGTCGAAGACCTTCGCGGCCTCCTCGGCGTGCTCGACCCGGATGCGGCGCAGCGTGCGGTGGCGGGGGTCCATGGTGGTCTCGGCGAGCTGGTCGGCGTCCATCTCGCCCAGGCCCTTGTAGCGCTGCACGGGCTCCTTCCAGCTCAGACCCTTCTTCTCCAGCTCCAGCAGTCGCCGCTGCAGCTCGGCGTCGGTGTAGGTGTAGATGTAGCGGTCCTCAGGCTTGGCGCCGCGCTTCTTGCGGACGTTGGTCAGCTCGATGCGGTGCAGCGGCGGCACGGCGGCGTAGACCCGGCCGGCCTCCAGCATCGGGCGCATGTAGCGGTAGAACAGCGTCAGCAGCAGGCAGCGGATGTGGGCGCCGTCGACGTCGGCGTCGGCCATGATGATGACCCGGCCGTAGCGGGCGGCGTCGATGTCGAAGGTGCGCCCCGACCCGGCCCCGATGACCTGGAGGATCGCCGCGCATTCGGCGTTCTTCAGCATGTCCGAGACCGAGGACTTCTGCACGTTGAGGATCTTGCCGCGGATGGGCAGCAGCGCCTGGAACTCCGAGTCGCGCGCGAGTTTGGCCGTGCCCAGCGCGGAGTCGCCCTCGACGATGAACAGCTCGCTGCGGTCGAGGCCCTCGCTGCGGCAGTCGACCAGCTTGGCGGGCAGCGCGGAGCTCTCCAGCGCGTTCTTGCGCCGCTGGGTCTCGCGCTGCTGGCGGGCGGCGATGCGCGCCTTGGCGGCGTTGACCGCCTTCTCCAGCACCGTGCGCGCCTGCTGCTTCTCGCCGCGGCGCGTGGAGGCCAGAAACGCCCGCAGCTCCTTGCCGACGACCTGGGAGACGATGCGCGAGGCAGCCGACGTGCCCAGGATCTCCTTGGTCTGGCCCTCGAACTGGGGCTCGGGCAGCCGCACGGTCACCACGGCGGTCAGCCCTTCGAGCACGTCCTCCTTGGTGACCGGGTCGTCCTTGTCCTTGAGCAGCTTGCTCGCGCGCAGCTGGTCGTTGACCACCCGGACCAGCGCCCGCTCGAACCCGGTCATGTGCGTGCCGCCCTTGGGGGTGGCGATGACGTTGACGAAGGAGCGCACCGTGGTCTCGTAGCCGGTGCCCCAGCGCAGCGCGATGTCGACCTCGAGCCGGCGGTCGACGTCGGTGGGGGTCATGTGGCCCTGCTCGTCGAGCACGGGGACGGTCTCGGTGAAGTGGCCCGAGCCCTGGATGCGCAGCACGTCGTTGAGGGCGTCGTCGGGGGCCAGGTAGGTGCAGAACTCCCCGATCCCGCCGTCGAAGCGGAACTCCTCCTCGTAGGTGCCCTCCTCCGGGTAGCGCTCGTCGCGCACCGCGATGGCCAGCCCCGGGATCAGGAACGCCGTCTGGCGGGCGCGGTCCAGCAGCGAGTCGCGGGTGACGTCGGCGTCCTTGAGGAAGATCTGGCGGTCGGGCCAGAACCGGATGCGGGTGCCGGTGACCTTCTTGGCCACCCGGCGGACCTGCTCCAGCCCGGAGCCGGGGGTGAAAGGGGCGTCGGGGCCGTCGCCGTCGAAGCGGCCGGGGATGCCCCTGCGGAAGCTCATGGCGTGGGTGTGGCCCTGGCGGTCGACCTCGACGTCCAGGCGTCCGGAGAGCGCGTTGACGACCGAGGCGCCGACGCCGTGCAGGCCGCCGGAGGCGGTGTAGGAGCCCGAGCCGAACTTGCCGCCGGCGTGCAGCTTGGTCATGACCAGCTCCACACCGGTGAGGCCGGAGCGGGGTTCGGCGTCGACGGGGATGCCGCGGCCGTTGTCGCGGACCTCGACCGAGCCGTCGCCGTAGAGCACGACGTCGATGCGGGTGCAGAAGCCGCCGAGCGCCTCGTCGACGGAGTTGTCGATGATCTCCCACATGCAATGGGTCAGGCCGCGGCTGTCCGTGGACCCGATGTACATGCCGGGGCGCTTGCGGACCGCCTCAAGTCCCTCAAGGACCGAAAGATGCCGCGCGGAGTAGTCTTCGGGCTCGTCGACGGCTGCGGTTAGGGCGGTCACGTGGGGCTCTCCTGCGTTCGAAGGACGCCGACCGGCGCACGCGGCGCGCGGGCGTGCGCTGGACGTGGGCGGACAGGGGGCAGATGCGTCGCCGCTAGCTTGACGCACCGGTGTGACAGGAATGCGGCGCCGCCGCCCGCACCGAGCGGTCGGCCACGGCTCGCCGGGGCGGCCGCGAGGCCGCGGGCGGCACCCGGCCGATCGCTCCGCCGCGGGGTGAGGCGCGCCGGCGGCGTGCGGTTCACCCGACCGCAGCGGGACGGTCGCCTGTTCATCACGAGCACACCACGCGCGAGATTACCACCTCGGTTTCCGCGGACTCCGCCGCCTCACCGGGGTTCCGGCACTGCGGCGCGGGGTCGGACACCCGCCGCAGCGCGTTCGCATCGCGCACACGACCCCGCGCGGGCGGGGGCGGACCCCCGCGCGGCCCCGGCGCCGGACCCCGGTCGGCCAAGCCGGGGTCTGCTATGAGTAGGGTGACCCCCATCACCATCGACCACAATGCGAGGACCTGCTTTGCCACGTAAGCGGCGGGAACGCCCGCTACGCCCCCAATCCGGGGGCCGGGACCGGCCGATTCCGCTGTCGGCGTACAAAGGGGCTGGTTGGGAAGCTCTTGGTCCGGTTAGATGTTGTGCAGAGTGACTAGCGCCGAGTATTGAGGAAGGCGAAGTGACTGGAACCCTTGCCCCCACCCAGCCGCTGACGGCTGCTGACCGTTGCGACCGTTGTGGTGCGCAGGCGTACGTCCGAGTGGTTCTCAACTCCGGTGGCGAACTGCTGTTCTGCGCGCATCACATGCGTGAGCATGACGATTCGATCCGCAAGATCGCCTCGGAGATCCAGGACGAGACCAGCCGACTGCAAGAGACGCCGGCCACGTCCGCCGATGAGGAGCGTTAGTTCAATACGACAGGCCTGCGGCGGCGGCCCTCCCCCCGGGAGGGCCGCCGCCGTTTTCGGCTCTGGTGCGGCCCGGCCCCACTCCGCCGCGTAACACGGCGCCTCCGCACGCGCCCGCCCGGAGTGCTCACTCCGCGGCCCGCGGTGAGAACCGGCGGCGCGCCCAGGCTCTCATCGCCTGGTCCTCCTCGTTCCGCTCGGCCGCGATCGCCGCGTACTCCGCCTCCAGGGCCTCCTCCCGGATCGTTCCGGGGCCCACCCGGTAGCCGTAGGAGCACTCGTAGGTGAATCCCGCCCGCGAGTACACCCGCCGGGCCGCCGGGTTGTCCTCCTCCACCAGCAGGTACGACCGCGCCGCGCCCTTGTCGCGGGCCCAGCGCAGCAGTGCCTCCAACACGGCGCCGGCCAGTCCGCGGCCGCGCTCGGCCGGGCGGGTGGCCATGGCGAACACGCCGGCCCACTCCCCGCTCACCACGACGCACCCCCGTGAGGCACCCGAGCGCTCCAGGGCGTAGCCCGCCGCGGGAATGCGGTCCAGGATGCGGTGCAGCGCCGGAACGCGCTCGGGACCCTGCCCTGCGGCCGACCACAGCTTTCGCCAGGCCCCGTCGGGCCGGGGTGCCACGGCCACATCGCCGCCGCCGGGGACCGGCGGGCGCTCCCCCAGGTCGCGCACCATCACCATCGCGGCGCGCTGCACGCCGTAGCCGCGCCGGGCCAGGCGCTCGTCGAGGTCGTCGTCGCCCGGCCAGATCTGCACGCAGGGCTCCAGGCCCCGCTCGCGGTAGAAGTCCTCGACCGCCTCGACCGGCGCGCCGGGTTCCAGGCACACCGCCGAGTTCGCGCGCCGCGTCACCCCCTCGCTGAAGGACAGCCGCCAGCCCGAGCGCACCTCGACCTCGGCGGCGGGCCAGTCCGCCGCAACCCGCTGCGCCCACCACGCCCCTGACCGCACCCGCGCCTCCCGCCGATCGGCTCCGCTTCCCCTTCCCGCCGGTCCGCGTCCGCGAATCGGCAGGAGCCCACGCTACGGCGCGCACCGGCGGAGGGCCACGGGAATTCGGGAAGTCCGGCGGCGCCGGCCGAGGGCGGTTTGCGCCATGCGGATCGGCGTGCGCGGGGCGAACACGCAAGCGTCCTATTCTGGTCTCCGGGCCGATGCGGCGGACCGATCCCGCCTTGGCCCTCACCTGCCTGATTCCTGTCCGCGATCCGGGAAGAGTCCGCATGCTGATCCTGCTGCCGCCGTCCGAGGGCAAGGCCGTGCACGGAGACGGGCCGCCGGTGGACGCGGGGGCGCTGGCCCTGCCGGAGGTCGCGCAGGCGCGGGAGGCGGTGCTGGAGCGACTGCAGGAGCTGTGCCGCGGACCCGAGGAGGCGGCGCGCGAGGTACTGGGGCTGTCGGCGGCCCAGGGCGAGGCCGTGCGGCGCAACCGGGCGCTGGCCGACGCGCCGACGCTGCGCGCCGCCGACCTCTACACCGGCGTGCTCTACGACCGCCTCGCCCTGCCCGGCCTGCTGGACTCCCCCGCCGCCGGCCGCGCCGCGGAGTCGGTGCTGATCTTCTCCGGGCTGTGGGGCGTGCTCGCCCCCGGCGACCGGGTGCCGCCCTACCGGCTGTCGATGGGTGTGCGGCTGCCGGGCGTGGGACCGCTGGGAGCGTTCTGGCGCGCCCAGCTCAGCGACCTGCTGGACAAGCGCGCCGAGGGCCGGGTGGTGGTCGACTGCCGGTCCGCTGCCTACACCGCCGCGTGGCGCCCCGGCGGCGCGGCCGCCGAGCGCACCGTCTCGGTGCGGGTGCTGCGCGAGACCGGCACCGGCGCGGCGGCGAAACGCGGTGTCGTCAGCCACATGGCCAAGGCCGCCCGCGGTACGATCGCCCACAGCCTGCTGGCCGAGGGCGCGGACCCGCGCACGCCCGCTGAGGTCGCCGAGGCGCTCAACGGCCTCGGCTACACCGCCGAGCTGCGCGCGCCCGAGCGCCGCGGCCGGCCGTGGACGCTGGACGTGATCGAGCGCGCTTAGGCCGTGTTTAAGAACAGCGGGGGCGCTGGCTTTCCAGGAACCCACCGGGCACCACCCGGTGCGGGCACCATCGAGTTGCGGCAATGGGTGCGCCTCGCGTAGCGCGAGCACAGCTTGCCGCCGAGCGCACGGCGCACTTTTTGTGCTGGAGTCCCGCCATCGATGGTGCGGTTCCACCTGCGAAGAACTGCGTGCGCTCGGCGGCAAGCTGGCGTCAGCGCTTCGCGCAACCCAGCCCCATTGCCGCAACCTCCTGTGGTGACCGACTTCTTAAACAGGACGTAGGCCGCGCCCTTCTCTGCCCCGGTCGCAGGAGCCGGACGGGCGAGGTCCGCTCCGGCCGCCGCAAGATATAACGAACTGGTCTCAGCGCTTTATCTCGGCCATACACGGCGCCCGGCATGATTGTCGGCGTCGGATGAGGAAGTTGTGCGCAAGCGGACGCATGGCCCCGGAGCTCCCCGGGAAGTCGCCACGAGAACGGGGAGTCGGCCGCAGGCCGGCGTCGCGGATGCGTTCCGGGCCGGTCCCCGTGGTCAGGAGGGACCGGCCCGGCCGACAGCCGAAGGGCGCGCTCCTCGGCGGCAGCCCCTCTTGCCGTCCGCGCCCGCCTCGAACGCCGACCGGCCGCAGGAGGACCGCATCGGCGCCCACGACGCACGAACGACACGGAGCATGGACCACGCCACACGACATCCAGCAGCGGCGCCGCCTGCGCCGAACCGCCGCCCACGCGGGCGCGCGGCCCGGTGCGCGCCGCAGCGGCGCGCGCACCGGGGCACACCGGTCTCGGGGCGCCGGTGGGCGTGCCGGTCGGGTGCGCAGCGCGGGTACGCCGCGGCGGACTCAGTCGAGGTAGTCGCGCAGCACCTGGGAACGCGACGGGTGGCGCAGCTTCGACATGGTCTTACTCTCTATCTGCCGGATGCGCTCGCGCGTCACACCGTAGACCTTCCCGATCTCGTCGAGGGTCTTGGGCTGGCCGTCGGTGAGACCGAAGCGCATCGAGACCACGCCGGCCTCGCGCTCGGACAGGGTGTCCAGCACCGAGTGCAGCTGCTCCTGCAGCAGGGTGAAGCTGACGGCCTCGCCCGGCTGGATCGCCTCGGAGTCCTCGATGAGGTCCCCGAACTCGGAGTCGCCGTCCTCGCCCAGCGGGGTGTGCAGCGAGATCGGCTCGCGCCCGTACTTCTGCACCTCGACGACCTTCTCGGGGGTCATGTCGAGTTCCTTGGCCAGCTCCTCGGGCGTCGGCTCGCGGCCCAGGTCCTGCAGCATCTGGCGCTGCACCCGCGCCAGCTTGTTGATGACCTCGACCATGTGCACCGGGATGCGGATGGTGCGCGCCTGGTCGGCCATCGCCCTGGTGATCGCCTGGCGGATCCACCACGTGGCGTAGGTGGAGAACTTGAAGCCCTTGGTGTAGTCGAACTTCTCGACCGCGCGGATCAGGCCCAGGTTGCCCTCCTGGATGAGGTCCAGGAACAGCATGCCGCGGCCGGTGTAGCGCTTGGCCAGCGAGACGACCAGGCGCAGGTTCGCCTCAAGCAGGTGCTTCTTGGCCCTGCCGCCGTCCTCGGCGATCCACTCCAGCTCGTCGCGGAACTCCTGGGTGAGCGAGTCGCCCTCGTCGGCGAGCTTCTCCTCGGCGAACAGGCCGGCCTCGATGCGCTTGGCGAGTTCGACCTCCTGCTCGGCGTTGAGCAGCGCGACGTTTCCTATCTGCTTCAGGTAGTCCTTGACCGGGTCGGCGGTGGCGCCGGCGGCCACGACCTGGGCGGCGGGGGCGTCGTCGTCATCGTCGTAGAGGACGAACGCCTCGTCCTCGGAGGTGTTGGCCGCGGCCTTCTCCGGGATGCCGACGGACTCGGGCTTGACCCCGGAGCCGGCGACCGGCCCCTCGGCGGGCGCGAGGCGGTCGTCGGGGTCCTCGACGAGCTCCAGCTCGACGCCGGTCTCCTCGAAGTCGTCGTCGGTCGCCTCGAGCTCCAGGTCCTGGTCCTCGGCGACCTCCAGCCCGGTGTCCTCGTCCTGGTCGGCCTTCCCCTCGGACTGGGCGGGCCCGGTCGCGGGGGCGGCGGCCGCCGGGGCGGCGGAGTCCGCACCCTCGGCGGTCTTGGCCGCGGACTTGGCCTTGGTCTTCTTGGTGCCGGCGGCGGACTTGGCCGTGGAGCCGGCGGCGCTCTTGCGAGCCGGCTTGGGGGCCGGCTCGGCGCTCGCCGCGGCGTCCTCGTCGGGCCGGGCCTCCTGGACCGCGGCCGCGCGCTTCTTCGGCGCGGTCGCGGCGGCGGCCGGCGAGGCGGAGTCGACGACCGCCGTGACGGTGTCGGTCTGCTCCTGGGCCGCAGCGGCACGCTTGGCCTTGGGGGCGGTCTCGGCGGGCTTCTTGGGGGCCTCGCGCTTGCGGCGCGCAGCGGACTTGCGGCGCGACGGCGCGGACTCCTCGGCACCCACGACCAGGGTCACGCCCTCTTTGGTCAGGCTGCGAAGCACGGCCTGGGCCTGCGACATGGGAATGTCGGCCTCTTCAAAGGCACGGCGCACGTCCTCGGGCTCAAGGTACCCCTGGGACCGCCCACGCTCGATCAACTGCTGGATGACGGGCTCGTGCAGCGAGTCCGGCTGCTTAGAGCGGGTCGAACTGGCAGGTGACACAAACACCTCTCGAACGGACGTGTGGCGAGATTGCTGGACCCGGCGGCCCTATGAGCCGCGAGGGGAGAGCCGCGCCCCCTCCTCGCTCCTGCCCGGGATCATCCCCGCCTGGCCGACGGGGACACCGACTTGTTTTCAGCGTATGCGCCCTCTCTAGCGTTTGGGCACATCCGCCCAGTAGGATTTTCCCGCTCTGTGCGCGGATCCAACCCCACCGTCGGGTCCTCGAACCCACCCCCCGCCGGAGCGGGGCTGATGGCTCCTCCACCTTAGGCAAAGTGTCGGACTTCTTCGTACGGTCTCCTACTCCGGTGCGCTCTCGATCACCGGAAGGTGGACGGCGAGCAGCGTGACGTCGTCGTCCTGCTCATACCCTGCGAGCATGCCCTCAACAAGGTACTGGAGCATGTGCTGTGGATCGCCCACCACCTCCGGCCGCGCCTGGGATGCTACGGTGACCAGCTCGTCGAGACCGGAGGCGACTGCACGCTTTCGGTTCTCAACAAGTCCATCGGAATAGAGCACCACGGTGTTACCGGGCTGGACGAAAAACTTGTGGTGGCCCCGCTCGGAACTGATTCCCAGCGGAGTGTCGGGTTCGGTCTCCAGCAGCCAGGGACCGGCGCGCTCGGTGACAACCAGCGGCGGCAGGTGCCCGGCGTTGCTCAGGTCGATCTGGCCGGTCTCGGGGTCGAGTACGAAGTAGACCAGCGTGGTGACCTGGTCGGCGGCCTCGGTGGCGTCGAACATCCGGTCCAGGCCGGTGAGCACGTCGGCGGGCTCGGGCATGCTGAAGGCCAGCGCGCGCAGCGCGTTGCGCACCCGGCTCATGCCCGTGGCCGCCTTGATGCCCTTGCCCATGACGTCGCCGAGGACGCCGGCGATGCGGCCGTCGGGCAGCGGGAACGCGTCGTACCAGTCTCCGCCGACCTGCACGTGCTGGGTGCCCGAGCGGTAGAACGCCTGCATCCGGATGCCCTTGACCTTGGGCAGGTCCTCGGGCAGCAGGCTGGTCTGCAGCGCCTCGGCCGTGCGGTGCTCGCGCTCGAAGAGCTTGGCCCGCTCCAGGGCCAGGGCGCACTGGCCGGCGAGGGCCTCCAGGAAGACCTTCTCCTCGTCGGAGATGTCGCGGGTGGCGGAGAAGGTGAAGCGCAGCGCGCCGATGGGCTGGCCGGCGCTGAGCAGGGGCAGGGCGACCCAGGCGCGCTCGTCGGTGGAGCGCAGGAACTCCAGCGCCTCGGGCTCGGCCTCGTCCTCCAGCAGCGCCCGCAGCTCGGCGGGGTTGCCGGCGATGAACGGCCGGCGCTCGCGGACCGCGAACTCCATGGTCGCCGGGCAGTCGGTGACCGGGCGGGCGCCGGAGCGGGCGACGGGGTCGTCGCTGAGCATGTGCAGCCGCAGGTCGTCGCGGTCGAGCTCGCCCACCGTGGTGGAGTCGGCGCCCACGGCCGACTGGCCGATCTCCGCCATGGCCTGGACGACCTCGCCCACCGTCAGCGCCTCGGCGAGGTCGGCGGTCGCCTTCTGCAGCCGCACGGTGCGCAGCGCGGCCTCGCCCAGCTGCTGGGTGAGGCGCTGGCGCATGTCGTCGGCCTCGTGCTGGGTGGTGATGTCGCTGTGCGCGCCCACCCACTCCATCAGCGCTTCGCCGCGCATGATGGGCACCGCCCGCGAGCGGTAGTAGCGGAAGTCGCCGGACTGGGTGCGCACCCGGAAGATCTCGTCGAAGGTGGTGCGGTCGGCGACCGCGTCGTTCCAGGCGCGCTCGACCTGGCCGCGGTCGTCGGGGTGGGCGGCGTCGAGCCAGCCGCGGCCCAGGTACTGCTCGGCGGTCTGGCCGGTGATGGTGCGCCACTGCGGGCAGTCCTCGCGCACCTCTCCGTCGGCGTCGGCGGTCCACACGACCTGGTTGGTGGCGGTGAGCAGGGACCGGTAGCGCTCCTCGGTACGCCGCAGCGCGACCTCGGCCCGATGGCGGTCGGAGAGGTCGACGGCGATCAGCGCCACTCCGTCGACCGCGCCGTCGCTGCGGGCGGGGTACCAGGCCAGCGACCACTGCCGCTGCTCGCCGGTGCCGTCGGGCTCGCCGCCGGCGAGGCGGTGGTCGCTGTTGACCACGCCCTCCCCGGCGAGGACTGCGGAGATCGCCGCCTCGTGCGCGTCGGCGTCGGCCGCCGGCAGCACGTCGGCGGGGGTGCGGCCGCGGCACTGGGCCTCGTCGATCCCGTAGATCGCGGCCAGGGCCCGGTTCACCCGCTGGAACCTGCCCGCCTGGTCGAAGAAGGCGAACCCGATCGGGGCCTCCCGCAGCAGCGTCTCCAGCAGGGCGGAGTCGACGGGGCCCAGTTCGGACATGCGAGGGGGCGGGACGGACGTCTCGGTGCTCAACAATGACACCTCCGGGGTCCTTTCCCCCGTTCGAGGGGACTCGCCTGGGCGAGCGCCAGAAGCTTAACCAATGCGGGCCGGGCACCTGTGGAGGTGGAGGCCGCCGGCGTCCACGTCCCACCGGTCCACCGGTGGTCGCGCCGATCACTCCCTATCGTCCATGACACACCGGCGACATGCGATCCCTGCCGTGAAATCCCGCGCGGGGCCGAGCCGGGACCGCCACCGCATCAGCATAGGCCACAACCGCATCGACTCGCCGAGACGGGGGACAGCGGAAAGTCAGCGGCCATAGCGGATGGTAAATAATACGCCGAAGCGTCCATCGTAGGCTCGTGTCCGCCGTTTCGGACGGCCTTTTCCGAATCAGTTGCTGTTTGCGCTGGCTAAAGCCGTGAAATCCGATCTGCACCCTACGCCGTCCGGTGTCCGAAACGGGGCCGCAACATCGCCCGCAGCATCGCTGCCGCTCCCCGGTCTTCGTCGGTACAGCTCGCGCACACACCGCTCCAGCGCCGCGCAAAACCTCGTTAAGGCCGCCCGTTGGAGGGGTTGACACCCCGCCACAACGAAGTGAAATGGATTGTGGTCGCCGTCCAGACCAAAGCCAGCGAGGGGGCGTGAGCGAGGATGCTGCAAACGTATCCAGTGGGTGATCTGCAACGTATCGCCGGGCGGCTGCACGACGAGTTCGCCGCCCTGTCCCACCGATGCGTCGAACGCTGTGTCCACGACACCTGGAAGTGCGCCGAGCACCTCGGTTACCGGGTGACCCCCGGACTGGTGGAGCGCGTCGCACGCGAACACCTGCAGGCCATGGTCAAGTCCGCGCCGCCATCCGGGCTCATCGCACCGCCGCGGACCCACGGCCACGACAGGCTGGCCTGACCGGCCGCTCCGCCCTCCTCCCGCACCGCCCCGCCCCGCGCCCCCGGCGCGGGGCGGCGGGCGTGTGCGCCCCCGCCGCCCCGGGCGCACGGGCCGCGAGCCCCCGCGCCCGCGGAGATCACCGCCGACACCCGGGCCGGCGCCGCGCGTGCCCTAGGCTCTGTGGGGTGTCCGTACCGCCCCACTCAGACCAGCCGGACCCGGGTCCCATGCCAGACGCCGTCTTCGCCGAGATGCTGCGCGCAGCGCGCACGCTGCTCGCCACCCGCCAGCCTCTCGACGCCGAGATCGGCGTCAGCGAGATGCTCGGGTCGTGGTGGGGCCGCCGCGTACCGGGCGTCGACGTCGAGCGCCTGCTGGGCGAGGGACTGGTGGCCCACGCCGAGGCCTCCGGCTCCGCGGCGGGCCTGGCGCTGCTCACCGGGATCGCGGTTCTGGGCACCACCGTGCACCAGCGCGAGCTGGCCGAAAAAGGTGCCGCGACCCTCGCCGAACGCGGTGTCGCCCGCCCCGTCTGGGCCGACCTGATCGGGCGCGCCCGCCCCGTGGCCGCCTACGTCTCCGGCAGCCGCTTCGGCGACACCGACGACATCATCACCACGTTCCGCTACGACGGCCGAGAACCGGACTCCGCCGCCGGGGAGCACGCCCTGATCGCCGTCGTCGACCACAACAGCGGCGGCATGCTGCGCGACGCCTGGGTCACCACCAAGGTCGACCGCCTGCTGGAGCACTGCCGCGCCCAGGCCGAGGGCGGCGACCCCATGGCGACCTTCACCCAGATCCGCCTGGAGCGCGCCCGCCTGCTGCTGGAGAGCGCCGTCCAGCACACCGACCGGGCCATCGCGGCCAACGCGGGCGGACCCGGCGTCACCGACGGCTCGCCGGCCGCCCACCACGCCCTGATCCGGTCCCGCATCCGCGCCCTGCCGCGCCAGGCCGCGGGCCAGAGCCGGTCCGCGCGCAGCCGCGACCGGCGGGCGATGCTGGCGGCGCGGTTCCTCGCCTCCGACGCCGCCGCCGAACTCTCCGACTCCTACGCCGCCAGCCGCTGCGTCGACCACATCATCGCCTACGGCTGCGACGCGGATGCCGACCGGCCGCTGCGGGTCAGCCCCCGCAAGATCGAGGCGTTCCTGCTGAGATGGCTGACGCGCCGGGTCATCCTGCTGCCCGAGGAGCACGAGGCGATGCCGCACGTGCTGGCCGCCTGGATCCGCTGGGCGGGGCCGCGCCACGGGCTGCCCGAGGTCGCCGTCAACGCGACACTGGACGCGCTGTGGGAGTCCATCTCCGCCTTCACCACCTCCTACCTCGACGTCTCGGCCTCCTTCGGCCTCCCGCCCGAGGTGGTTCGGCGCCTGCTGCCCGACGGCGACCTCTCGGCGCTGCCGCGCCGGATGTTCGCCTTCCCCCTGCTGACCAGTGACCTGCTCGCCGAGTCCGAGGCCGAGTTCGACCCCGCCACCCGCGAGGGCCGGCGCGCCCTGCTGCGCCTGGACCACTTCGGCGAGTACGCCGCCCCCGCCGGGCACCGCGGCAAGCACTCCACCGGCGCTCGGGAGCCGGCCGCCGACCCGGCCGCCACCGAGGAGGCGCTGGACGCTCACGAGCGGCTGGCCGAACGCCTGTGGAAGGGCGATCCGCCGGAGCTGTGGAGCGCCGCCGAACGCCTGCTCGACCGCGGACACGAGCGCCCGGTGGTGCTGCGCATGCTGATGGAGGTCCTGGAGGACGCCGAGCACGGCGAAGACGTCGCGGCCCGCCTGGACGGCCTGTAGGCGGCGCCGCCCCGCCGCCCCGGAATTGCGGCACCGGCGCCGCACCCGGTGCCGCCGCGAGCGTTCGCGGCGGCCGGCACCGGCTCACCGCCGCGCCCCGCGGCTAGTCCAGCAGGCGGCCGCGCAGGGCGTCGATGGTGGGCCGATCCAGCCCCAGGCCGTCGCGGACGTAGTCCTCGAAGGAGCCGAAGACCCGCTCCACCTCGGCGTAGGCCTCCTCCAGGTAGGTGTTGCGGCACTCCACCATCGGCCGGACCAGCTCGAAGTCCACGCCCGAGCGCTCGCAGACGCCTTGCATCGCCTCGCGCAGCGGGCCCAGCCGCTCGTTGCTGGCGAGGTAGTCGGCGAAGACGGCCTCGCGCGGCACGCCCAGGGTCTCCAGCACCAGCGCCGCCGCCCACCCGGTGCGGTCCTTGCCGGCCGTGCAGTGAACCACCGTCGCGCCGGCGCCCGCGGCCAGGCGCCGCACCATCTCGGCGTAGCCGGCGCGGGCGTCCTCGGCGCTGACGAGGATCCGGTTGACCTCGTGCATGAAGCGGGTGGCGCCGCCGTCGCCGAAGACGGTCTCGGCCCGGGCGGGGTCGGTCAGCACCTCGACCAGGTCGGCGCCGGTGGAGTGGTCGCCCTGCACGTCCAGCACCACGTAGTCGGCGCCCTCGGGCAGCCGGTCGGCGCCGTTCTCCCGCTCGAAGACTGTGCGCAGGTCGATGACCTGGCGGACGCCCAGGTCCTGCAGCGCGCGCAGGTCCGCCGCGTCGAGCCGGTTCAGGGCGTCGGAGCGGTAGGCGACGCCCGGGCGGACGCGCCCGCCGCCGCGTGTGGCGTGCCCGCCGAGGTCGCGGAAGTTGGGCGCGGTGGACAGCAGCACCTGAGCTTGATCGGTCACGAGCGCGACGATACCCGCCCGGCCTCGGAGGACGTCCACGGCTACCGCCGGCCGGGGGGCCGGCCCCGCCAGCTTCCACACCCGCCGCCGTTCAGGGGGGCCGGCCCCGCCAGCTTCCGCACCCACCGCTGTCCAGGGCGGGAGCTGCGGCAATGGGGCTGTAATGCGCTAAGCGCACCCAATGAACGCACCCATTGCCGCAGCCGCAGTGGTTCCCGACCCCGGACTATTCCCGGAGGGTTCCTGGAGGCGCCTCAGCTACCGACTACGCGCGCACTATGACGAACACACCTCAACCGCGCAGGGCCGGGATCTGCTCGCCGGCCTCCTTGACGTCCTTGACCGTGTCCACGCCGCGCCAGAACCCGCTGATCCGGTAGCCGAATAGGCGCCCCTCGGCGGCCAGGTCGGGGAAGGTGGAGGACTCGTGGTCGCCCTTCTCGGGCAGCAGCCCGGTGACCGCGCGCTCGAAGACGTAGACGCCGGCGTTGATCCAGAACGGCAGCATCGGGCTCTGCGTGAACCCCTCGATGGCGCCGTCGTCGGTGACGTCGACGATGCCCCAACTGGTCTGGTACTGGGCCAGCGCGAGGGTGGCCATGCCGCCCTTGCCCCGGTGGAACTCGGTGAACTCGTCCAGCGGGAACCAGGTCAGCACGTCGCCGTTGAGGGCGAAGTAGGGGTCGGCGGACTCGTGCAGTCCCGAGGCCGCGTAGCGCAGCGCCCCGCCGCGCCCCAGCGGCTCGTCCTCAACCAGCAGGGTGATCTCCGGGCCTCCCGGGCGCCCTTCCAGGTACTCGCGCAGCACCTCGGCCTTGTATCCGCAGGAGACCACCACGTGCTCGACGCCGTGCCCGGCGAGCCACTCCAACTGGTAGTCGACGATGGGGCGCCCGGCGACCTCGACCATCGCCTTGGGGCGGGTGTCGGTGTAGGGGCGCAGCCGGGTCGCCTGGCCTCCGGCGAGGATGACCGCCTGGCTTACGGGGGCGTTGGGTCCACTCATGGCCGGGACACTAGCAGCAGGCGCACGCCGCCTCGCCCGGGCGTGTGCGCCCGCTCGAAGGCGGCAGCGCGCCCCGGCCCGCCGTCGCGCGGACGCCCTCAGCGCTGGGTGACCTCCTCGTAGGCCTGGCGGACATCGGCGCTGGTCACCAGCGTGAGATCCGCGGCGGTGGCGCTGTCGCCCAGCTCCTCGGCGACCCGCACGTCGCGGTGGGAGCAGGCCTTCTCGAACAGGGAGCGGGCGAAGCGGCCGTTGCCCAGCTCGTCGATCCATCCCGAGTCGCACACGTAGCCGAAGATGCGCCGCAGGTCCTCGCGGGCCGAGTCGTCGAAGGCGTCGCCGGTGCCCTCGGCCACGGTCTCGGCGATGGCGGTCAGCTCCTCGGGGGTGTAGCTGGGGAACGCGATCCGGATGTTGAAGCGCGAGGCCAGGCCCGCGTTGCTGGCCAGGAACCGGTCCATCTCGGCGGGGTAGCCGGCGAGCACGACCACCAGCCGGTCGCGGTCGTCCTCGGCGCGCTTGAGCAGCGTCTGCACCGCCTCGGAGCCGAAGGCGTCGCCCCCGCCGTAGCCGGGGTTGTGCAGCGCGTAGGCCTCGTCGACGAACAGCACCCCGCCCAGCGCCCGGTCCACCAGCTTGCCGGTCTTGATCGCGGTGGCGCCCAGGTGCTCCCCCACCAGGTCGGAGCGCTGGGCCTCGACCACGTCGGCGCGGCTGAGCAGGCCCAGGGCGGCGAACACCCGGCCCAGGATGCGGGCGACGGACGTCTTGCCGGTGCCCGGAGGCCCGGAGAAGACGAAGTGCCGCATCGGCGGGTGGTTGCGCAGGCCCTGCTCCTCGCGCAGCTTGGCCATCTGCAGCTGGGCCACCAGCGAGCGCACCTGCCGCTTGACCGGATCCAGCCCGATCATGGCGTCCAGCTCGGCCAGGGCCTCGTCGATGTCGGGCGCCTCTCCGAAACCCGGCAGGTGGGCGGTGAGGTCGTCGAAGGCGGCGGCGATGTCGGGCGCGCGCACCGTCACCAGCTCCTGGGGATCGGGCGGATGCGCCTGGCCGCCCGAGGTGACCACCCGCACGTCGCGCGCCTCGGCCGCCTTCTCGACCAGGGAGCGCACGAAGCGGCCGTTGCCCAGATCGTCGATGGCGCCCCGCTGCACCGCCTGCTCGAAGCGGCGGCGCAGCGCGGGCTCGGCTTCGGCGTCGAGGAGGTCGCCGCGCTGCTCGAACAGGAACGCGGCGATGCGCCGCAGTTCGTCGGCGGTGTAGCTGGGAAAGGTGATGCGGGTGGCGAAGCGCGAGGCCAGCCCCGGGTTGGAGGCCAGGAACCGGTCCATCTCCGCCTCGTAGCCGGCCAGGATGATCACCACCCGGTCGCGGTCGTCCTCGGCGCGCTTGAGCAGCGTCTGCACCGCCTCGTTGCCGAACCGGTCCGGCTGGCCGTCGCCGTCGTTGACCAGCGCGTAGGCCTCGTCGACGAACAGCACCCCGCCCAGCGCCCGGTCCACCAGCTCGTTGGTCTTGATCGCGGTGGCGCCCAGGTACTCCCCCACCAGGTCGGCCCGCTGCGCCTCGACCACCCGCGGCGTCGGCAGCAGCCCGAAGGAGTGGAAGATGGTGGCCAGCGTCCGGGCGACGCTGGTCTTGCCGGTGCCCGGGGGCCCCGAGAAGACCAGGTGGCGCAGCGGCCGGTCCACCGCATACCCCGCGTCCGCGCGCAGCCGGGCGGCCTCGATGGAGGCGGCGATCGCGCGGACCTGCTGCTTGACCGGGTCCAGGCCGATCATGTTCTCCAGTTCGGCCAGCGCCTCGTCGACCGGGACGGGGGCCGTCTCCTCGCCGCCGTCCTGGTCCGCGCGGGTGCGCCCGCCCTCGGCTGCGCGCTGGCGCGCCTGCGCGCCGGGCGCTGGCGCGGCGCCGCGCGGCGTGCTCCCGCGTGCGGGCGGGGGCGCACCCAGATCGCTCATCGTGCGGCGCAGCCGGTAGGCCGCCAGCACCCGCCACAGCAGCGCGAGCCCCGCTCCCCCGTAGGCGCACAGCACCCCGAGCGCGGCCGGCGCCGACCCGGCGAGCATGCCCGCCAGCGCCGTGCCCAGTCCCAGGATCAGCGCCACCAGCAGCGCCACCAGGGTCGTGTGCCAGACGGGGAAGGCGGTGATCCGGGCGGCCGCCAGCGACACCAGCAGCGGCAGCAGCGGCAGGAGCAGCAGCACCGAGGCGTCGGCCACCCTGATGGGGATGAGGAACAGGGAGTAGGCCAGCACCACCCAGGCGATGCTGATCAGCGCGGTGGCCACGGCGTCGGAGGAGCGCATCAGCGCCGCGAAGACGAGCAGGGCGGCTGCGGCGGCGCCCACGGTCGCCACCACCGGGACTCCCAGCAGCAGCGCCGCCACGGCGAGTGCGGCCACCACCGCCAGGCCCGCGACCAGTCGGGAGCGCAGCGGGTAGCCGTAGTAGCGGGCCCGTAAGCGGTTCAGGGCAGAGGCGCGCTGCGGCGGCCCCGTGGTGCGGGAGCGTTCTTCGCGCGGCATCCTCCGTGTCCCTTCCTTGCTAGCGGGTCCTATATTGCCGCCGAACGCGGGCTTTCATAAGGAGCTGCGCCCCGCGGCAGATCCGGCGTGTCGCGCACGGAGGGGCTACAGCAGGGGCAGTTGGCCGCCGGGATCGGGGCGGGGCTTGCGCAGATGCCGCCATTCGGGCAGGTCGTCCAGATAGGACCAGGTCATCCGGTGGTGGGGGGTGGGTCCGCGCTCGGCCAGGGCGGCGCGGTGGACGGGCGAGGGGTAGCCGACGCAGGTGTCGAAGCCGTAGTCGGGGAAGTCGGGGTGCAGGCCGGCCATGAACGCGTCGCGGTGCACCTTGGCCAGCACCGAGGCGGCGGCCACGGCGACGCAGGAGGAGTCGGCCTGGATCCGGGTGCGCACCCGCCAGGGCGCGCCCAGGTAGTCGTGCTTGCCGTCGAGGACGACGGCGTCGGGCGTCGGGGCCAGCCGCTCCAGGGCGCGGGTGGCGGCCAGCCGCAGGGCGCGTGTCATACCCAGTTCGTCGATCTCCCCGGGATCGGCGCTGCCGATGGCGTGGTCGCGCACCCACTCCCGCACCTGCTCGGCCATGGCGGTGCGGCGCTGCCGGGCGATCCGCTTGGAGTCGGTCAGGCCCTCGGGCGGCGGTGTGCCGTCGGCCACCGCGGCGCACACCACGACCGGGCCCGCCCATGCACCGCGCCCCACTTCGTCGACTCCGGCGACGCACACGGCGCCGTCGGCGCGGAGTTCGCGCTCCAGGTCATAGGTGGGCGCGGCGATGCCGGAGTCAGCGGCCGCGGCGGGGGCGGCCGCCGGCGCGGGGGTCGAGGAGGTCTCAGCCACGGCCCAAGCCTAGGGGTTCGGCGCCCGCCGACACACCTTTGCGGGCGCAGCCGGCGGGGGTTTTCGGGGGGCCGCCGCGTGTTACGCACCGCTGCGCCCCGTCGCCGTCGGTAGTTTCCGCATGACCGCAAGCCGCCGAGGAAGGACCCATGGGGCCGAGCACACCACACCGCGCGGCGCCGCCGGCACGCACCGGCGCGCACGCCGCCCCCGCCTCCCCGCCGACCGCAGAGGCGCCCCCGGCCGCGCGAAGGAACGCGGCGCCGCCCGGACCGACGAGCGAGGAAGCGAGGACCCGAGCGGGTGTGCGGGGCGCGGCGCCGAGCGAGGAGGGAAGACGGCGAATCCAAGCGCCCCGCACACCCGCGGAAACCGCTCGCCGCGCATGCGCCGCCGTTCGGGCGGCGGTGCTGGACGTCGCGGCGCTGGGCGCGCGGATCTCCGCGGGCTGGATCACCGCATCCGGTGCCCTGGAGGCGCTGAGCGGCGGCCCGCGCGCCGACGCGGCGGCCGGTGCGGTCCTGCTGTGCGCGGCGGCGTTCGCTGTCGGGCTGGCCGCGCGGCTGTCGGGGGCGGTCCTGGCGGCGGCGATACTGGCGACGGCGACGCTGGCGGCCGTGCCGGCGCCCGCGGCGGTGCTCCCGGCGGGCACCGCGGCGCCGTGGTGGATCGCGCTGGCCGCGCTGTGCCTGCTCGGGGCCGTGCTGCCTGGCCGGCTCTCCGCCGATGCGCTGCTGGCGCGCCGGCGCAGGCGCAGGCGGCACCGCATGCGCGGCTCCGCCTCAGCCGGCGGGGAGCGGGCCCGGACCGCGCGGCGGCCCGAGGAGGCGCCGCCGCTCCCCTATCCTGGTGTCGGGGCCGCCCTGAAGCGGCCCTCCCGCATCTGACCCGCTGTCGCCGGAGGCCTCGTCCACCCCTCTGGCCGGTGCGCGTCACGGACCTGGAGGGGAAGATCCGCGCATGTCCGCCGCCGAAGAGGGCTCGGTCGCGAAGCTCATCGAGATCGCCCACCCGCCGACCCCGCGGCAACGGCTCGCCTCCTGGGCCTCCCGGCCTCCCGGGCGGCTTTACATCCCGGCGTGCGTGATCGTCGGGCTGGTCCTGCTGTATGAGGAGAGCGTGCCCGGCGGGCACCTGCCCAGCTTCGTGATCGGGATCGGCGGCGGCGCGCTCCTGGCCGCGATGGGGGCGCTGCGACTGGGCATCGCGGTGAGCATCGCGCGCCCGATGATCGCCCGGTACTGGCTGCGCTGGATCACGGCTCCGCTGATCGCCGCCGCGGCCATCGTGCTGTCGGTGAGCGACGTCCCGCTGCAGGCGCGGGTGGAGACATCGGCCCAGGAGCTGCGGGCCGTGGGCCACACCGCGCACTCCGCCACCACGGCGCCCCTGGACACCTGGGCGGGGCTGTACCCGCTGAAGTCGGTGTCGGTCACCGACGACGGCGTCACGCGCTACACCGTGCGCGGCGCCGGACTGCTGGGCGCCTCCGGACTCGCCTACAGCAGCGACCCCCTGCCCACCGACGTGTTCGTCAAGGGGCACGGCGGCACGGTCTACGAGCACATCTCAGGGCCCTGGTACTCCTGGACGGAGTACTGACCTCCCCCTTCCCCGCGCAGACGCGCACGCGGACCCGGTAGCGGCGGGGCGCAGCGCCTCCGTCCCGGCCGGTCCGCGCCCGGCGGGCGAGCGCCGCGGCCCGGTGGCGCCTTCCCGCCGCAGCGGTTCCCCGCCCGGCCGTGGCCCTCCTCACCCCCCCGGGTTTCCCGATTCGGGGGCCGGGCCTCACTCCGCTTTTATCCGAGATCGGTAGACAGGGATGCGACAGGGCTTCTCCTAGGGACGGGGGATTGCGATGAACGAGTTCATGACGACACTGCACCTGCGCATCTACGACGCCGTCAGCGCGCTCCAGCAGGCGCGGGAGCGGGGCGACGAGGACCTGTGCCTGGTGCAGGCGGGCGAACTCGAGGACCTCGTGGAGATCGCGGCCCGGCACGGCGTCGACATCGACTGCGGCTACGGCGAACTGGCCCACGCGGCATGAGCGGGTGCGCGGGGCCCGTCGAACGGGGGCGGTCCCGCGCACCGAGGTCACCCGCACGGCGGTGAGCGCACGAACAAGGGGGAGGCGGACCGCCTCCCCCTTGTCATGCGCCTGCGGCCCGGCCGCTACCGGTTCCGGCGGCCCCGGCGGCCGCCGCCCTGGTTCTGGGCCTGCTCGGCGGCCTGCTGACCGCGCTCGGCGGCCGATGTCACCGCGCCCTGGATCTGCTGGAAGGCGTCGGACGCCGCCTCCGCGGCGTCACCGGCCTCGCCCGAACCCACGGCCCGGCGCACGCCGTTACCCCGGTCGCGCCGTCCCGAACCCAGGTCGGGCAGCAGCTGCGCCAGCAGCAGCGTCGACAGCGCCGACGCGTCGCCGCTCTGGCCGTCGGTGCGCACCACCACCGGCTGCGGCGCGTGCTCGGCGAGGGTCGCGCCCACGTCCAGGCGGCGCCGGGCCAGCTCGTAGCGCAGCACCGCGCGGTTGTCGCGGTAGGAGGTCGCCAGGCGGCGCTGGGCCTTCGCCTCGTTCTGCGCCGCCACCAGGTCCGACCGGCCGCGCGTCTCGATCTCGTAGCGCACGCGCTGCGCCTCGGTCTCCTGCTCCTCCAGCATCTGCGCGACGTCCTTGCGGGCCTTGTTCAGCGCCGCGTTGACCTCGACGATCTTGGCGTCGCGGGTCTTCTTGGACCGCTCGATGTCCATGAGCAGGGTGTCGATGCGCCGCTTGCGGGTCAGCTCCCACTCCTGCTCGTAGGCGACCATCTCCTTGGCGACCCGCTCGCGGGTGGCCAGGTGCTGCTGGTACTGGTTGGGCAGCTGCACATCGGGGATGTTGCAGCCCATGATGCGCACCCCGTAGCGGCTGAGCTGGCGGTTGAGCAGCTCCTGCATGTCGGCCACGTCCGAGCCGCGCAGGTCGTAGGCGCTCTCGGTGTGCACCATCCGGCTGCGCTGGCGGATGGCGTCCTGCACCGCGTTGGACAGCACCAGGTCGAAGTTGCTGGCGCCGATGCTGCGCACGAACGCCACCGCGTCGGTGATCCGGAACTTCAGGAAGAACTCGATCGACTTCAGCGGCACGTTCTCGTGCGTGGGGCAGGCCAGCACGGGCGCGGTGTAGGGGATCTCGGTGGAGATGTCCACCACGAAGTCCACCCGCGACCACGGGTGCCACAGGTAGTGCCGCCCCGGGTCGAGCTGGCCCACGACCGCGCCGTACTTGGTCAGCACGCCGACGGTGCCCTGCTCGATCTCCACGATGGAGGAGCGCCACCACCACAGCAGGCCCAGCATCAGCGCGACCAGCGCCACCGCGAACGCCGGGATCGCCGCCCAGGACAGCAGGACCCCGCCGAACACGCCGAGCAGCAGCGCACTCAGCAGCAGGTACAGGGAGAACCACACGAGCATGGTCCACCGCAGGCCGCGGCTGTCGCGCGGGATGACCACGGGCACCAGGGCGCCCTGGTCGCCGCCGCGCAGCAGGCGCGCGATGTCGTTCCAGGAGGCCAGCGCCTCCTTGATGCTGGAGCCGCCGGTGCCCGGCTCGGGCTGCTGCTGGCTCATCGGTTACCTCCCTCGTCCGTGCCGGGCTGCTGCGGCCACGGCGGCGCGGGAGGGCCGCCCGGCGAGGGGAACTCCTCCGGATAGGCCGCCTGCCACTGGGCCTGGTCGGGTGCCGCGGCACCGGGTGCGGCCTGCGCGGAGCCGGCGCCCGGGGCCTGCGGCGAACCGTCGCCGGCCTCGCCCGCCACCGAGCTGATCCGCTCGTCGATGCTTTCGTCGCTGACCGACTGGCGGATCTCCTCGATGCGGTCGGCGTTGGGCACCTCGTCGGGCTCGGGCGCCTCGACCGTCTCCTGCTCCTCCTCCAGCAGCCGGCTGATCTCGGCCTCGCGCTCGGAGATGCGCTCGGAGATCTCGTGCAGGCGCTCGCGGATGGCGGACATGTCCTCATCGGAGAACAGGCTCGACTCCGCCTCGCCGATGATGCTCTGCGCCACCTGCAGGAAGTCCACGCTGGTCTCGTCGCCGCCGCCGATGTGCAGCACCTGCGGGAGGCTGTCGGCGACCGACTCCAGCTTGTCCAGCAGGTCCTGCTGGTAGCGGTAGTTGAGGATCTCGGGCGCCTCGGCGGCGCTGACCGCGCGGATGTCCAGGGCCTGGGCCTCCAGCAGCGCGGCGTTGGCGTTGGCCGTGCTCTCGGCCTCGACGAAGCGCTGCCTGGCCTGGGCGCGCGCCCGGTTGGTCTCGCGCTCCAGCGCGGTGTCCATCTGCGCCTGGTACTGGGCGATGTCGGCCTGGATCGCCGACAAGGTCTCATTGAGCGAGGCCAGCTCCTTGTTCAGGTCGCCCTCGTTCTGCTCCTTGCGCAGCTGGAGCTCGTACTCGTAGGTGTAGGCCTCCTTGGCCACGCGCACCATCTCCGGCGCGGCCAGGTCCATGCGGTACTCCTTGCTGGAGGGCTCCGCGTGGGTGATGTTGGCGTTGGTCAGCCGCACCGCCGGCAGGAACTGCTGGTTGAGCTGATCCAGCAGCTGAGCCGTGTTCTCGCCGACCATGTCGTAGATGGCCGAGGCCTGCTGGTCGTAGATCAGGCTGCGGGTGACCTCGCTGACGGCGTTGTTCAGCTTCTCCTGGAAGCCCTGCACGGCGCCGAGCACGAAGATGAACTGCTCGGGGTCCTCGATCTTGAACTGCACGAAGAGGTCGATCGAGGCGTTGACGCCGCTCTTGGTCGGGGCCTCGCGGATCGGCGCGTTGAACGGGTACTCGCGGGTGGTGTTGACGATGTAGGAGACCCGCTTCCACGGGTTTAGCAGGGTGACGCGGCCGGGGCCCACGATCTGCTCCAGCTTGCCGAACCGGGTGATCAGCGCCGCGCAGCCGTCGGGCACCATGACCATGCCCTGGCGCCACCACATGAACGCGGCGAAGGCCGCGAGCACCACCCAGAAATGCACGCCGAAGAAGGGGTTCAGCAGCGGCCCGGTGGCGATGGAGATGGGGAACGTCACGATCTGGCCGACGACGCCCACGATCAGCAGCAGGATCACCGGCAGCATGGCGGTGAAGGTGCGGCCGCGGGGGATCACCATCGGGCAGATGACGTGCACGGGGCCGCCGGAGCCGCGCTCGAAGGAGCTGCGGTTCAGCGCCTCGCCGGCGTTGTTGAGGGAGGTGGTCTGCTGCTCGATGCGGGTCCCCACCGAGGCACCCTGGTCGCGGGCGGCGAGGAAGTCGCCCGGATCGAGGCCGAACCCCTCCGCCGCCTCGCCGAGCGCGTCGGACACCGCCTCACGTGGGTCGCCACCCTGGGCGATCGAGGAGGCGGCTCCGCGCACCGTCTGCGCGAAGGACATAGGTATCGACTCCTTGCTGGTTGCGGAACTGCGGATTCGACGCGGGCATCGCCTCTGCGGTTCCGCGGCTCCTGCTGAGAGTGCAGGCATCGTCCCACATCGCAAGCGATGCGACGGTGGCCGGACGATATACATCCTGCATCCATGCTTCCGATCCGTGACCGGAAGCGGCCAACGGGGGCGCGCCGCTGACCTGCACGGCGCCGACGGAGCTAGGACCCCTCGTCCCCGCTGTCGCCCCCGGGCCCCGCGCCCAGCGCCGACAGCAGCGCGGCGGCGGGCGGGGCGGGCCGGAAGCGGCTCCACACCAGGTACTCCACCCGCGTGGGGGCGTCGCGGATGCGCACGGTGCACAGGTCCGGCAGCTCGGCCACGTAGGCGGCGGGCAGCAGGCTGATCCCCAGTCCCTCGCGCACCAGGCGGGCGATGAGGTCGACGGCGGTCGCCTCGAACGCCACCTCGCGGCGGACCCCCGCCGCGGCGAATGCCTCGTCGGACTGCGCGCGGCCCGCGCCGCCCGCCGTGAAGTCGACGAACGTCTCCTCGGCGAGCTCGCGCAGGTCCACCTCGGAGCGCCCCTCCAACCAGTGCCCCGGAGCGGCCACCGCCACGTGGTCGCCGCGGGCGAGTTCGCGGCTGCGCACACCTTCGGGCCGTCCGCTGCTGGCGAGGCCGATGAACGCCAGGTCCAGGGCGCCCTGGGCGACCTGCTCGGTCAGCCACGCGCTGCCGCCCACCCGCAGGGTGATCCGCACCCGCGGGTGCCGCGCGCGGTAGTCGCGCAGGAGAGCGGGCAGGTCCACCGCCGCCACCGTGGGGATGGCGCCGACGGTCAGCTTGCCGCGGACCTCGCCCGCCGCGGCCGCGACCTCCGCGCGCGCCCGTTCGGCCGCGTCCAGGGCCTGGTGCGCGGCGGGCAGGAACGCCTCGCCCGCCGGGGTGAGCCGCACCCGCCGGCTCGTCCTGTCGAACAGCCGGGCGCCGAGCTCGCGTTCCAGCCGCGCGATCTGGTGGCTCAGCGCCGACTGCACCACCAGGCAGCGCTCGGCGGCGCGGGTGAAGTTGCCCGTCTCGGCGACGGCCACGACGTAGCGCATCTGCTGCAGGTCCATGGACCGATCTTCGTTCACGATCGATCTGATGACAAACATGTGTTGGACTCATTGATTCCGCGCACCGAGGGTGAAGCCATGGCGAACACTCTTCGGCGCCCACGGCGCACGCGATCGGCGGACGATCCCCCCGCGGACACCGGCACCGGGGTCGGCACCGGTCTGCTGCTGCTGATGTCGGCCGCCACCGGACTCGCGGTGGCGGGAAACTACGTCGCCCAGCCCTTGCTGGAGGTCATCGGCCGCGAGCTGGGGCTGAGCACCGTGACCGCCGGTCTGGTGGTCACCGCCGCCCAGGTGGGCTATGCGCTCGGCCTGATCCTGGTGCTGCCGCTGGGCGACCTGCTGGAACGCCGCGGGCTGGCGGTCGGACTGCTCGTGGCGACAGCCGGCTTTCTGCTGGTCGCCGGGGCGGCGCCGAACGGGGCGGTGCTGCTGGCGGGCACCCTGCTGACCGCCCTCACCTCGGTCGCGGCCCAGGTGCTGGTGCCGTTCGCGGTCGCGCTGGCCGAGCCCGAGCGCCGGGGCCGGGTGGTGGGCACCGTCATGACCGGGCTGCTGCTGGGCGGGTTGCTGGCGCGCACGGCCTCGGGTGCGCTGGCCGAGCTGAGCGGCTGGCGCACCGTCTACTGGGTCGACGCGGTCCTGGTGCTGGCGGTCGCACTGCTGCTCTGGCGCAGGCTGCCCCGGCTGCGCACCGGAGTGAACGCGGCCTACCCCGCGCTGCTGGCCTCGACCCTGGCGCTGTTCCGCCACGAGCCTGTGCTGCGGTGGCGAGCAGGGATCGGCGCGCTGTCGATGGCGTCGTTCAACGTGCTGTGGACGGCCGTCGCGTTCCTGCTCGCGGGCCCGGGTTACGGCTGGTCGGAGGCAGCCATCGGCCTGTTCGGACTCGTGGGCGTCGCCGGCGCGCTGACCACACCGTTCGCGGGCCGACTGGCCGACCGCGGGCTGGTCCAGGCCGTCTCCGGGACGGGCACCGCGATGCTCGCGGTGTCGTGGATCGCCATCGGCGCGGGCGGCGGCTCGCTCGGCTGGCTGCTCGGCGGGACGCTGGTGCTCAACGTCGCCCAGTACGCGGTGCTCAACGGCAACCAGAACGTCATCTACGCACTGCGGCCCGAGATCCGCAACCGGCTCAACTCGGCGTTCATGACCGCGTTCTTCGCGGGCGGCGCGGCCGGGTCGGCCCTGGCCGCGGTGGTGTGGGCGAGCGCCGGGTGGACGGGCGTCAGCGTCCTCGGCGGGACGTTGGCCGCCGGGACCTTCGCCCTGTGGGCGCTGGAGCGCGCCGCCGCCCGGTCCGCCCGCTCCGCGCGCGGCCCCGCCGATGCGCGGAGCGAGCGCTGACCCCGCGGCCCGGCGCGGCCTCCCGGTCCTCGTCGCCCCGACGACCCGGACCGCTCCACGCCACCTCGATCTCCGTTCCCCCTCGGACCTGTTCACGGAAAGGACCGCACCCATGCGAATCACCGTCTTCGGAGCTGCCGGAACCGTCGGCGGGCACACGGTCGCCGAGGCGCTCGACCGCGGACACAGCGTCACGGCGGTAGTCCGCAGCGCCGCGCGCACCGCGGACCTGCCGGACCGCGCTCGGGCACGGGTCGGCGACGCCGCCGACCCGGCCGACGTCGCCGAGCTGAGCCGCGGCGGCGACGTCGTGATCAGCGCGACCCGGCCCGCGCCCGGCCGCGAGCACGAACTCGCTGCGACCGCGGAGTCCCTGCTGGAGGGCACCGCGCGCACCGGCGTCCGGCTGCTGCTGGTCGGCGGCGCCGCCACGCTCGCCGTCCCGGGTACGGGCGGCACCGCCGTCGTCGACGAGCCCGGCTTCCCCGAGGAGCTGCGCCCGATCGCCCACGCCTGCGCCGACCAGCTCGCCGTCTGCCGCCGCGACGTCGCCGCGGACTGGACCTATCTGAGCCCGCCGGCCCTGCTGGATGCGGGCGAGCGGACGGGCCGCTACCGGCTCGGCGGCGACGAACTGCTCGTCGGCGCCGACGGGGCCTCGCGTATCTCCGCCGCCGACCTGGCGGTGGTGCTGCTGGACGAGGCCGAGCATCCCCGGCATCGCCGGATGAGGTTCACCGCCGCCTACTGAGGCGTCCGCGGCACACCGGCCACCCGGCGCCGGGTTCGAGCCGAGCGGCGGTAGCGTCGTCTCGGGAGCGCGGGCCGCGTCGAGCCGACGGCCCGCGGACAACGCCACACGAGGGGAGACGCACGATGGCCTCGGTCCCCAGCAGCCTGCTCACCACGGCCGGCCTGATCGGCGGCTACAGCGTCGCGCGCGCCACCGGAAACCGGCAGCTGGGCGGCGCGGTCCTGGCCGCCTGCGGCGCGGCGGCGTTCGCGAGCTGGCGGCGCAGCGCCGGGCTGCCCGCGGCTGCGGCGCTGTCGGCGGTGTACACGGGGGCCTTCGGCCTGTCGCACCCGCTGGCCAAGAGGCTGGGGGCGTGGCCGTCGGTGCTGGCCGTGACCGCGGCGACCGGCGCCGCCGCCCACGTGGTCGCCGACCGGCGGCGCGGCCGAGCCTGACGGGCGCCGCCGCGTGTCCCGGCGCGGGCCGGGACACGCGGCCCCGCTCCGGGCGCGGGGCCACGCCCGGAGCGGGGCTCAGCCCTGGGTGATGTAGGCCTCCAGCTGGCGGCGGTCCTGCTCCAGTTGGCTGATGCGGCTTTTGACCACGTCGCCGATGCTGACGATGCCCACGAGCTCCTCGCCGTCGAGCACGGGCACGTGGCGGATGCGGTTCTCGGTCATCACCACGGTGAGCGTGTCGTCGGTGTCCTCGGTCGCGCATGTGACGACGTCGGCGGTCATGATGTCGGAGACCGGGGCCTCCAGGAGCGCGGCGCCGCGCTCCTGCAGCGCCCGCACGATGTCGCGCTCGGAGGCCACGCCCACCACCCTGCCGTCGCGCATCACCACCACGGCACCGATGTTGTGCCGGGCCAGCCGCGCCAGCAGCCCGGCCACCGACTCCTCGGGGCTGACGGCCACGACGCCCGAGCCCTTCCCGCGCAGTATCTCAGCGATCAGCATGCCGGCCACCTTCCAAAGGGGTGACCAAGAGTTACCCGCCGAGCACGCCGGCTAATCCGCGTCCCGTGCCCGGCGGGCGAGAGAGCGCTCTCTCGCCCGCCGGAGGTGTGCCCGGTAGAAGCGGCGGACCCGGGGGCCTAGAACGGCGTCAGCGTGACCTCGAAGGAGGCGGGCGCGTGGTCCTGGATGTAGGACGCGAACCCCGAGACGTCGTCGAAGGCGAACCCGTAGGCCTTGCCGTCCTCGGTCGCCTCGTGGAACACCGCAGCGTACTTGTTGGTGATGTCGGCGTTGTAGAAGGCCGCGGGATCGGTGACGGGATGGTCGGCGGTGTCCAGCAGCGTCGACCGGTTGAGCGCCGCACCCAGAATCGCCGCCACCGGGCCCTTGAGGCCGTCGTTGGGGGCGTGCAGCGCGCCGTCGCAGAAGAACACGTCCCGGGTCGAGGGCTTGTCGAATGCGCCCACTCCCCCGTCGAAGGCCAGCCGCCCCGACCCGTCGACACGGCCGGTGAACGTGCCCTGGTTCGTGGTGATCCGCAGATCCCTGCCGCTGTAGCGCGACCACACTCGGTCGATGTAGGGGGCGTAGTAGTCGCGGGAGAAGCGGCCGGTGTCGATCCCGTGGCCCGGCGCGATCACCCGGCGGCGGTCGCCGACCACAAGCGGGGAGTAGTCGGAATCCGCCAGCAGAGTGTCGAAGACCAGGTCGCGCCCGCCCGGCTTGAGCCGGCCGGTCGACTGGTCTCGCTCCCCGCTGAGCGCGATCGCCAACGGAACGCTGAACTGGTCGACCATCGTGGTGTTGCAGTACATGCCGGTGTCGTCGTGGGTGAACTCCACGGTGTCGTGCAGCACCGAGAAGTTGGGGTCGGACTCCACCCAGCCGGCCGGGTACGCCAGCGCCGGATTGCCGTTGCCGTCCTCGACCGCCTTGAAGCGCAGCTTGTCCTCCAGCGCGATGTAGATGCGCCCCGACATGAACGGCAGCGTCAGACCGCCCGCCTCGCTCAGCGGGATCGAGTAGTCGGTGAAGCCGCCGTCGGTGTTGTCGGAGAGCTGCACGGGGGCGAACGTGCCGTCGGGCCGCACGCGGCCCTGCCTGCCGGTGGCGGTGTCGGTGCCCACGATGTAGAGCCGCACCGCGCTGTCGGCGTAGCCGCTCTCGTTGGCGAAGGAGACCGGCAGCGCTCCGGCGGAGGCCGCCTGCTCGCCCGCGGTCAGCTTGGCGCCGCTGCTGGAGGCCCCGCACGCGGCCGTGCCCAGCAGCGGAGCGGCCAGTGCGGCGCCCCCGGCGCCGCGCAGGAACGAACGTCGATCGATCATCACAGGTTCCTCTCTGGGGGGTGCGGGCGAGTGGACGGTGCGTCCCTCCGTGCGCACGCAACGGAACCGGCCACAAGCGCACGGCACCACCCGCGGACCGGAAGCGGCACCTCTGCCGCTCCCTTTCGGTAAACAACCCTTCCCGTTGCGTGACGCCCGATGCTAGAGAGGCCCCGACCGGATGCGCAAGGAACCCAGGTAACAGCGGCACGCGCACCCCTGCGCGCTCCAGCACGTGCCGAGAACCCCCGCACAAACCGAGAGCGGGGCACCCCGGCGCCCCGCTCCAGTCGAACCATCCCGCTACTCGGCGTCCGGCCACGCAGTCTCGGCCTCGGCCACCGCCTCGTCCGGCACCGGCCCGTACCACGCCTCCAGCAGCGCCGCGAGCTCCGCGGATTCCGGCTCGCTGCCCGTCCCGCTCACTCCCCCTCCATCCAGTACCGCTGCAACCGGGCCACGGCCGCCTCCTTGTCCATCGCGGCGACCTCGGCCTCCGCCAGCCCGACCTTCGAGATGAGCAGGTGCACGAGATCGGCGGGCAGCGCCTCCGCCGGCGCCGCCGGCGCCCCCCGATCCGGCACGGTCCCGTCGCGGACGCAGGTCCAGAACACCGATTCGTCCACGCACAACTGGTCGCGCAGAATGTGCGCCCACAGGCGTTCTCCGTAGTCCGTCCTGTCGACGGGATGGGAGATCCGGGTCCGCAGGACGCGGCCGTCCGGTAGTCCCAGTTCGTAGGTGACGTGATGGGTTCCGGCGGCACCGCGGGCACCGCGCACCCCGCGCCACCCCTCGATCTCGCAGAACCGCTCGTGGTCCTTGCGCGTGGGAGTCGGTCGGCTCACGGCACCTCGCCCACCAGCCAGCCGCGCAACTGCTCGTCGTCGCTGAGAGCGACCAGCTGCACCAGCCCCCAGTTCTCCGCGTGGTTGGGAGAGTCGAGCAGGCGGTCCTGCCAGTCCTCGGCGTATTCGCGCAGCGCACCGATCATCTCCGAGACGGCCTCGTCGAACGTGGCGCCGTCCGCGGCGACGGGCAGCCCCGGGATGAAGACGGACCACCCGCCGGCTTCGGGGACCACTTGAGCACGGGACGGGCTGACCGAAGCGAGGTAGTGGCGCAGCCGTTCGACGTCCACGACGGCCGTCATCGCCGAATCACGTCTCACCGTCGCGACACGCCCTCTCTCGGCCGCATCCAGTAGGGCCTTCAGATGCGCCCGGGCATCGGTGTAGCTGTCGTAGTGAACGGCGGACATGGCGGCACCTCCATCGGGACGTGCCTCCATGCTAGCCGGGAAAGTACGTCACGTACATCAAGTACGGCGAACCCTTGCCGCCCGGACACGACGAAACCGGCGGCGGCCCGGTCTGGTTCGGGCCGCCGCCGGCTGTCGGGATCCCCTCGCGGGGACGGGCGCGGCTAGCTGCAGCCGCTGGTGGAGCCGCAGCCCTCGCAGGCGTAGCAGCTGCCCGACGGGCGCATCTTGGTGCCGCAGGTGACGCACAGCGGCGCGTCGGCGACGAAGCCCTGGCTGCGCTCGACCAGCTCGGTGGTCGTGTGCGGCTCGTCGCGCTCGTCGCCGGCCGACTCCGCGGTCTGCCGGTGCTCCTCGGCCTCCCGCTCCGCCGGGGTCAGCGGCGCCGACTGGGCGTAGGACTCCACCTGGGCCGCCACCTGCGCCGGGTCCTCCCCGTTGGCCTGGGCGCGGCGCTCCTCAGCCGAGAGGACGCCCAGCGCGGCGCGCTCCTCATAGGGCAGGTAGTCCAGCGCCAGGCGGCGGAAGATGTAGTCGACCACCGACTGGGCCATGCGGATGTCGGGGTCGTCGGTCATCCCCGCCGGGTCGAAGCGCATGTTGGTGAACTTCTCGACGTAGGTCTCCAGCGGGACCCCGTACTGCAGGGCGATGGAGATCGCGATCGAGAAGGCGTCCATGACCCCGGCCAGCGTGGAGCCCTGCTTGCCGAGCTTCATGAAGACCTCGCCGAGGCCGTCGTCGGGGTAGGACCCCGCCGTGATGTAGCCCTCGGCGCCGCCGACCGAGAACGACACCGTCTGGCTCGGCCGCTTCTTGGGCAGCCGCCGCCGCACCGGGCGGTTGACCTCGATGACCTCGGGCTCGGGCTTGTCCTGCTCCTTGCTCTCGGTGGAGGCCGTGGACAGCGGCTGGCCGACCTTGCAGTTGTCGCGGTAGACCGCCAGCGCCTTGAGCCCCAGCTTCCAGCCCTGGAAGTAGATGTGCTCGAAGTCCTCGACGGTGGCCTCCTCGGGCACATTCACCGTCTTGGAGATCGCGCCGGAGAGGAACGGCTGCACCGCCGCCATCATCTCCACATGGCCCATGGGCTTGATGTAGCGCTTGCCCATGGCGCAGTCGAAGACCTCGTAGTGCTCGGGACGCAGCCCGGGGGCGTCGACGACGTGGCCGTGGTCGGCGATGTACTCCACGATCGCCTCGACCTGCTCCTCCTGGTAGCCCAGGTTGCGCAGCGCCCGCGGAATCGCCTGGTTGACGATCTGCATCGACCCGCCGCCGACGAGCTTCTTGTACTTCACCAGGGAGAAGTCGGGTTCAATGCCCGTTGTGTCGCAATCAAGCATAAATCCGATGGTTCCAGTGGGCGCGAGCAGGCTCGCCTGGGCGTTGCGCCAGCCGTTCTTCTCGCCGACCTTGAGGCACTGCTGCCAGGCCGCGGTGGCCGCGGTGGAGATGACGCGGTCCATCTCGCCGACGGTGCGCAGGTCGTCGTTGGCGGCGGCGTGCTTGCGCATGACCCGCTTGTGGCCCTCGGCGTTCTTGGCGTAGCCGTCGTAGGGGCCCACGACGCCGGCCAGTTCGGCGCTGCGCTTGTAGGCGGTACCGGTCATCAACGAGGTGATGGCGGCGGCCACGGCGCGCCCGCCGTCGGAGTCGTAGGCGTGGCCGGTGGCCATCAGCAGCGCGCCGAGGTTGGCGTAGCCGATGCCCAGCTGCCGGAAGGCCCGCGTGGTCTCGCCGATCTTCTCGGTCGGGAAGTCGGCGAAGGTGATGGAGATGTCCATCGCCGTGATGACCAACTCGGTCAGCTTGACGAAGTTGTCGATGTCGAAGGTGTCGTCGTCGCGCAGGAACTTCAGCAGGTTGATCGAGGCGAGGTTGCAGGACGAGTTGTCCAGGTGGACATATTCGGAACAAGGGTTACTTGCACTAATACGTCCGCTTTCGGGTGTCGTGTGCCAGTCGTTGATCGTGTCGTCGTACTGCAGCCCGGGGTCGGCGCACTCCCAGGCCGCGCGGGCCATCTTGGCGAACAGCTCCTTGGCGTCGACGGTGGCCACGACCTCGCCGGTGGTGCGCGAGGTCAGGCCGAAGTCGGAGCCGGACTCCACGGCGCGCATGAAGGCGTCGGAGACCCGCACGGAGTTGTTGGCGTTCTGGTACTGGACGCTGAACATGTCGGCGCCGCCCAGGTCGACGTCGAACCCGGCGTCGCGCAGGGCGCGGATCTTGTGCTCCTCGCGCGCCTTGGTCTCGACGAACTCCTCGATGTCGGGGTGGGCGACGTCGAGCACCACCATCTTGGCGGCGCGGCGGGTGGCGCCGCCGGACTTGATGGTCCCGGCCGAGGCGTCGGCGCCGCGCATGAACGACACCGGCCCGGAGGCGGTGCCGCCGGAGGAGAGCAGCTCCTTGCTGGAGCGGATCCGCGAGAGGTTCACCCCCGCGCCGGAGCCGCCCTTGAAGATGATCCCCTCCTCCTTGTACCAGTCGAGGATCGACTCCATGGTGTCGTCCACAGAAAGGATGAAACACGCGGAAACCTGCTGAGACGAGGCGGTTCCGACGTTGAACCAGACCGGGGAGTTGAAGCTGAAGTACTGGTTGATCAGGGCGTGCTTGAGTTCGTGGTCGAAGACCTCGGCGTCGTCGTCGGTGGCGAAGTAGCCGTGGGCCTTGCCGGTCTCGGTGTAGGTGCCGGCGACCCGGTCGACGAGCTGCTTGAGGCTCCACTCGCGCTCGGGGGTGCCCAGCGCGCCGCGGAAGTACTTGCTCGCGACGATCTGGGTGGCGTTCATCGACCAGGACGCGGGGAACTCCACGCCGCGCTGCTCGAAGTTGACCGAGCCGTCGCGCCAGTTGGTCATCACGACGTCGCGCCGCTCCCACTCGACCGCGTCGTAGGGGTGCACGCCGGGCGTGGTGAAGATGCGCTCGATCTTCATGCCCTTGCGGCGGTCCTTCCCCTTGCGTGCCGCCCCGCTAGCGGTCTCAGTCATCTCGCTCCCCCTGCTCCTCGTCGCGTACCCGGATCGGGCACCGCATCCACCCGGCTGGTGCGGTGCGTGGTGCTCGCCCGGCCGCCGCTGCGGCCGGCCGCCTGGTCGGTGTGTACTCAGTCGTCGCCGTCGTCCCCGGCCGACCGCGCCGGCTGCGGCTCCTCGTGCTCGTGCCCCGCGCGCAGCAGGGCGATCTCCTTCTCGAAGTCCGCCAGCGACTCGAAGCCGCGGTAGACCGAGGCGAAGTGCAGGTAGGCCACCTCGTCGAGCTCGCGCAGCGGTCCGAGGATCGCCAATCCGATCTCGTGGGCGGGGACCTCGGCCATGCCGCGCGACCGGATCTCCTCCTCGACGCGCTGGCCCAGCTGGGCGAGCGCGTCCTCGGTGACCGGCCGCCCCTGGCAGGCCCGCCGCACGCCCGCGACGATCTTGGTCCGCGAGAACGGCTCGGTCACGCCCGAGCGCTTGGCCACCATCAGCAGGACCGTCTCCTGCGTGGTGAAGCGGCGCTCGCACTGCGGGCAGGAGCGGCGCCGCCGGATGGCCGCGCCCTCCTCGGCGGAGCGGCTGTCGATCACCCGGGTGTCCGGATGACGGCAGAACGGACAGTGCACGCCGATCCGCCTCCCCCCGTTTGTCGGCATTGCTCGCGCCTGTCGCCGGGATCGCCCGCACGGCAGGCGATCCGCGAAGATCAGGTACCTACTAAAGCACAATTTCTAGGCTGCGTGTTCCACGGCGAGCACTAGATGTTGTGGTCAACTTATGACTGCGGCAGCCGCTACGCAAGTCCTTTGGACAGGTGCCGCACGAGCCTCGCAGGTCACCGCGCCGAAACCACTCGAGGTGGCCGGGCGTGCCCTCAACGTGCCCGCATACGCGGCCTGTCTGCGTGTGCCCATGGCCACAGCCGCGATGCCGGGGCGCGCCGGACGCGGCAGGGCCGCCGGAAGGCCGAACGGCGGTGTCGGGGCACAGGCGGCTGCTGCGGGCGCTCCGCACGGAGGCACGGACGCACCGGGGGCCTGGCCGCGGGGCGCCGCGGTCAGCCGCCGAGGACGGCGGCGGGACGGTGGTTCCGCCGTCCGGCGCGGCGGCGGCCGGGGACACCTTACTCGCCTCGCGGCGCCCGTTTGCCACCCACACGCCGCAGGCGCGACTCGGTGCGTCCCGCGGGCGCGGCGGGCGGTTTGCCCCGCGCGGCGACCGCGGCGGGGCACCGGGTCCCGAGTGGGAAATCTCCGTGCGGAGGGGCCGGGGTGCGCTCGATCCGGTCGGGTCGGACCTGTTCGGGTGCGCGGGTTCCGGTCGGGTGTTGCGGACCGCCTTTTCGCCGTCGCCGGGCGAGCCGCGGCGGTTCGGCCACCCCCTGGGGCGGTCTCGGGCGGGCGCGCTCCGCGGCCTCCCTCGCCCTGCCGTGCGGCGGGAGCCGCCCGGCGGGCGAAGGAGGCGGCGGGGCCGGGTATCAGGGCTCGATGGTGACCTTGATGGCACTGCCGGCGGCCACAGTCTCGATCGCCTTGGGCACTTCGGCCAGCGGCAGGCGCTCGGTGATGAGGTCGGCGACCGGCACCGCCCCCGAGGCGATCAGCTCCAGGGCGCGCCGGTTGTGGTCGGGGCTGGACCCGTTGGCGCCCACGATGGTGAGTTCGCGGTAGTGGACCTCGTTGGAGTCCAGCGCGATGACCGGGTCCGCCTTGGGCAGCCCGCCGAAGAAGCTGATGCGCCCGCCGCGGCCGACCATGCGTACCGCGTCCTGCTGCGCCCGGTTCGAGGCGGCGGCGGTGACGACCACGTCGGCGCCGCGCCCTCCGGTCAGGCGCAGCACCTCCTGGACCGCGTCGGTCTCGCCGGCCGCGATCGCCGCGTCGGGTCCGACCACCCGGGCGGACATGTCCAGCCGGCCGCGGTTCAGCTCCACAAGGAAGACGCGCTCCGCGCCGCGGGCGCGCGCCATGCGCACGTGCATGCACCCGATCGGGCCGGCCCCCACGATCACCGCGGTGTCGCCCGGCCCGACACCGGCGAGCTCCTGGCCGTTGAGCACGCAGGCCAGCGGCTCGGCGACCGAGGCCTCGGCGAACCCGACCCCGTCGGGGACGCGGTTCACCCCGCCGACCGCCGACACCTTCGCGGGGACGACGAGGTACTCGGCGAACCCGCCGTCGTAGTGGTAGCCCATCGACTCCTGGTGGGGGCAGACGGTCTGCCTGCCGCGCAGGCACAGCTCGCACCGACCGCAGGGGATGGCGGCGATGACCTGCACCCGTTCGCCCTCGGCCCGGCCCGCTGCGCCCGGTCCGCTCTCCACCACCTCGCCGGCGATCTCGTGGCCGATGACGCGCGGGGGCGCGATGTGGTGGTGGCCGTGGCGGTGGATCTTGACGTCGGTGCCGCAGGCGGAGCAGTTGCGGACCCGGATCTTCAGCTCCCCCGGTCCCGGCCGGGGCTCGGGCGCCTCTTCCAGGCGGATGTCGCCGGGCGCGTAGAAGCGGGCGACCAACATGTGCTGCCTTCTCTCTGCTCGTGAATCGCTCGGGGGGCGTGTGCGGGCGCTCAGGTGGCCTGTTCGGCCGCGCTGGAGCCGAGCAGCGCCACGACGGTGGCGGCGTCCGATGCGCCGCGCAGCCGCGCAGCCGCCCGTCCGTCGGACAGCACGCGCGCCAAGGCGGCCAGCACCCCGGTGTGCTCGGTGCCGCGGGCGGCGATGCCGATGGCCAGAACGGCCTCGCGGCCGCCCCAGTCGACACCGTCGGGGAACTGCACGAACGCCAGCGCCGTGCGTTTGACCAGCGCCCGCGCCGCGTCGGTGCCGTGCGGGATCGCCACGCCTTCACCGATGTAGGTGGACATGGAGCGCTCGCGCTCGTGCATGGCCGGCAGGTAGGCGGGCTCGACCGCGTCCAATTCCAGCAGCAGCCGCCCGCACTGGTCGACGGCATCGGCCCGGTCCGCGGCCGTGCGGCCCAGCCGCACCGCCTCCGGCCCGATGCGCAGCTCAGTCGCCAATGGCCTCGCCGTTCTTGACCGCCTGCTCGACCCGCGCGAACGCCGGGTCTCCGAGGAACATCTCGAACTCGACCACGACCGTGCCGGGCCGGGCGGCGCGGGCGCGGGAGGCCAGGACGGAGTGGCACAGCACCAGGTCGGCGTCTGCGGGGATGCGTCCCACGGCCGCGTGCACCACGGTCACTCCGTAGGGCTGGAGGGTGTTGGCCAGTTGGGAGGTCAGCAGGACGCTGCTGCCCATGCCCGCGTCGCAGGCGACGACGACCTTCTTGATGTTCGATCCGTTGATGCTGCTCACGACTGCGCCTCCGGGTTCTGGTACTGGGTCTTCTCCCTGGCCCGCTCGCCGCGGCCGAAGCCGAGCAGCAGGGAAGCCGTGATGAACGAGACGGCGGTGGCGGCGAGGACGCCGGCGAGCACCGACAGGTGCCCGCCGCGCGGTGTGACCGCCATCAGCGCGATGATGCTCCCCGGCGACGGCGTGGAGACCAGCCCCGCCCCGAGGACCATGAAGGTGGTGACGCCCGTGACGCCGCCGGCGATCGCGGCGATGATCAGCTTGGGTTGGGCGAGGATGTAGGGGAAGTAGATCTCGTGGATGCCGCCGAGGAACTGGATGACGATTGCGCCGGGAGCGGTGGCGCGGCTGACCTTGGGGCCGAAGAGCATGACGGCGAGCAGGACGCCGAGTCCGGGCCCGGGGTTGGTCTCGATGAGGAATTCGATGGCCTGGCCGGTCTCGGAGACGCGGGCCGCGCCCAGTGGGCCGAACACCCCGTGGTTGATGGCGTTGTTCAGGAAGAGCACTTTGGCGGGTTCCACGATGAGCGACACGAGCGGCAGCAGCGACCAGTCGATCAGCGTCTGCACACCGGCCCCCAGCACCCGGGTCAGCCCTTGCACGAGCGGCCCGACGGCGTAGAGGCCGAAGCCGGCCATGGTGCCGCCGAGGATGCCCGCGCTGAAGTTGTTGTAGAGCATCTCGAAGCCGGTCCGCACGCGGGGCAGCAGCGCTTGGTCGACCAGCTTCATCAGGTAGGCCGCGAGCGGACCGATGATCATGGCGCCGAGGAACATCGGGACCTCGGAGCCGACCACGACGCCCGTCGTGGCGATGGCGCCCACCACGGCGCCGCGCTGGTCGTAGACCAGCCGGCCGCCGGTGTAGCCGATCAGCAGCGGCAGCAGGGTGCCGAGCATGGGTTCGACGAGCCGGTGCATCGTCTCGTTGGGGAACCAGCCGTCGGGGATGAACAGGGCGGTGATGAGCCCCCAGGCGATGAACGCGCCGATGTTGGGCATCACCATGCCGGACAGGTGGCCGCCGAAGCGCTGGACCGCGGCCCGGCTCCGTTGGAGCCTCGTGGGATTCGCGGAGGTCGGCGGCGGGGTGGGTGTGGTCATGGGGGGTCACCTGCGTCTGCTGCGTCGCGGCCCCGTCTGCGAAGTGGGTCCGGGGCCGTTCGGGGCGGGGATCGGGACGGGGAACGGGCAGGTCGGAAGGCCGGGCTCGGAGGGCCCCGCGGAGCCGGCGGCCGGGCGCCGCGGCCGGGGCCGGTGTGCGGCGGCCGGAGCGGGGACGGGACCGCTTCGGCCGCCGCGTCGGGCGGGACCGGCGGCCGTTTGCGCCCGCCGGTCCCGCCGGCCCCTCACACCACGACGACCCGGGGGCCGAACGCGGCGAGCTCGCCGGCCAGGCCGTCGGCCAGGCCGCTGTCGGTGATGATGCAGTCCACCTCGTCCAGCGTGGAGAACCGGGCGAAGTGGTCGTTGCCGACCTTGGTGTGGTCGGCCAGCAGGACGACGCGCCGAGCGGAGCGGATCATCGCCCGCTTGACCATCGCCTCCGCGGTGTCGGGGGTGGTGAGTCCGTGTTCGGCGGAGACGCCGTTGGTGGCCATGAACGCGACGTCGACGAAGGTCTCCTCCAGGGCCTGCAGCGCCCAGCTTTCGACCGTGGCCTGCGTACGGGGGCGCAGGCGACCGCCCAGCAGCATCAGGTTGGTGTTGGCCCGCGGGGTGAGGGTCAGGGCGATGGAGACCGAGTTGGTGACCACGGTGAGACCGGAGGGAAGCTGCTCGGCGAGCCGGCCGGTGGTGGAGCCCGCGTCGAGGAGGATCGCCCCTTCGGCGGGCACCTCCTCCAGCGCGGCCTTGGCGATGCGCTCCTTCTCCGGGGTCATGACGAAGTCGCGCTGGGTCAGTGTCGGTTCGAATCCCAACCGCTCGACGGGGATCGCGCCCCCGTGGACGCGCCGAAGCACGCCGTGGCGCTCCAGTGCGGTGAGGTCGCGCCGCACCGTCTCGTAGGTGACGTCGAACTCGGATGCGAGGCGCGCGACATCGACCCGGCCGTCCCTGCGGGCGCGTTCCACGATGCTGCGTTGCCGCTCTTCCGCGTACATGTGAGATCACCTGCGTTTCGATGTGGCTTTAAGTGATGTTAGTGAGATGGCGTTAGGCATTCAAGGCTCGGCGCACATTGCGGGAGAACGCCCCGAATTGCGAACTTCCCGGTTGGCGGCGGTTCGGAGGGGCGGCGGTTGACGGCACCCGGCAAGCGGACATAATCAAAGAAAGAAACAACCAAACGGACCGTTGAACACCGGTCGGGCACACATGGCCGGGGTTCACGGGCCCGGTGGCGCGGCGACCGCACCGAAGCCGGTCCGGCCGCGCCCCGTGGGGTCGCCGCGGAGGACCGTCCGCACGCGGCCTCGCAAGCCCCGCCGCCAGCGGGCCCTCCTCCGCAACGGCCGCGACCGCCGCACCACGAAAGCCCGCCCGCATGATCCTCACCTGCACTCCCAACCCCAGCGTCGACCACACGCTGGAGGTCCCGGAGCTCCTCCGCGGCGACGTCGTGCGCATCCGCTCCGCCTCCACCGAGGCCGGCGGCAAGGGGGTCAACGTCTCCCGGGCGCTGCGCCGCAACGGCCGCCGCACCACGGCCGTGCTGCCCGTCGGCGGTGCGCCGGGGGCCGAACTGGCGGCCCTGCTGGGCGATCTTCCCCGCGTCCAGGTGCCCGTCGCCGCGCCGACCCGCTCCAACGTCACGCTGGCCGAGGCCGACGGCACCACGACGAAGCTGAACAGCCCCGGTCCGCGGCTGAGCCCGGCGGAGGTGGACGGACTGCTGGAGGCGGTGGAGGCCGAGCTGGCCCGCGCACCCGCCTGGCTGGTGGCGAGCGGCAGCCTGCCCAGCGGGGCGCCGACCGACCTCTACGCCCGCATCGCCAAGCTCGCGGCCGACCGCGGCGTTCCGGTCGCGCTGGACACATCGGGCGAACCGCTGGCCGCCGCGGCGCGGTCGGGGGCCTTCGCGCTGCTCAAACCCAACCGCGCGGAGCTGAGCGCGCTGCTGGGCCGCGAGCTCGCCACCGTGGGCGAGGTGGCCGGCGCCGCTCGCGAGGCGGCGGGCTGGGGCAACGGGGCCGTGCTGGTCACGCTGGGTTCACACGGCGCGCTGCTGGCCTGCGGCGGGCATACGTGGCTGGGCCAGGGGCCGCCGGTGGTCCCCCGCAGCACCGTGGGCGCCGGCGACTGCGCGCTGGCGGGCTACCTCGCGGCCGGCGGGCCGCCCGAGGCGCGCCTGCGCCGCGCGGTGGCCTGGGGTGCGGCGGCGGTCGCCCTGCCCGGCACCACGGTGCCGGGCCCCGAGGACGTGCGCCCCGCCGACGTCACCGTGATCGCCGACCCGCCGGAGTCCTGGGCCGTCGGGGGCGGCTGAGCCCGCCCGTCGCCCATCCGTCGGCGCCCCCGTTCAGGGGCGGCGGGCGCTCCGCGCGGCCGCCCCGGCGGAAGGGGCGCGGCGGGTGCCGGCGCCGGTCCGCGCCGAATGTCGTCGCGGTGATCTAGAAATCAGGCATGACGAGTTCTTGGCCGGGTTCCAGTTCGGACTCGCTCAGGCCGTTCACCCGCACGATCTCGTGCACCGTGCTGCGCGGGTCGTCGCCGGGGCGCACGCGCTGGGCGATGTCCCACAGGGTGTCGCCGTCCTGGACGACGACGGTGGCGGGGGCCTGCCCGCTCAGCGCGGTCTCGGTGGGCGCGCCCGAGGCCGAGGCGCCCGCTGTGGCCGCACCCGTGAAGAGCACCGCCAGCGCGGCGGTCGCCAGCACCGTGGCGGCCGAGACCACGACGATGCGCCCGCGGCGGGTGAGCCGGTGCTGCCACAGCTCCAGGGCGGGGTTGGCGCCGGGCGACGGAGCAGCGGGCCGGGGATCCGGGGCCGCCCGCTGGGGGCGCCGCGGCGCCGCAGGAGCGGCCGCGGCGGGTCGCCGGGCGGCGCGGGGCGCCGGGACCGGGGGCGTCTCGGCCGCCGGGGGCGCGCCGGCTTCGCCGCCCCATTCGGGGAGCTGCCGGGCCCAGTCGAACAGGGCGCCGTTGTGCGCACCCGGAACGGCGGAGGCCGCGGGGGCGTCGTCCCCGGGATCCTGCGCCGGAGCGTCCGGCCGGCCGGGGACGACCGACAGCCGGGCGCGCCGGGACTGCCGGTCGAGGGGGCCCTGGCCCGGTGTGTCGGGCCAGGGAAGGGGGGATTCGAATGCAGAGGCGGATTCAGACGCAGACAGAGTCATGGCCACACAGCCCTCACCTTCGTACGCCAGTTCGTTAGAACTAACGTTCGATTCCTACCGCATCCGCGCGTATTTTTCAGCACCATCTCGAACGTTTGTTTGATATTGCCGTGTGCACGCAGTAACGTTGGACATGTTTCGCTGCGGTATCGGCGGCGCCACTGTTGGTGGCCGCACGCGCGCTACCGCTGACGTGATCGATCGACTGGCCGGTCCCGCAATCCGGGGGATCCGCCTGACGCCCGCACCGATAGCCGCACCCAGAACTACCGACCGCCGAGGAGGCCGGCCGTGCCGGAGGAGAACCACGGAACCCAGGAACCTCACGCGGGCGGGGGGTCCGTCACCGCGCTCCGGTCCACTGCCGCCGCACCCGCCGCTGCTCAGGATTCCGCCGAGGGTGCCGAGGGTGCACCACAGCTCACTGCACGCCAGCAGAGCGTGCTGAACTGCATCCACCGCTACGTACGGCAGCGCGGATATCCACCGTCCATCCGGGAGATCGGCGACGCGGTGGGGCTGTCGAGCCCGTCCAGTGTGGCGCACCAGTTGAAGGTGTTGCAACGCAAGGGCTACCTCTACCGCGATCAGAACCGCCCACGCGCGGTCGAAATTCGCATTCCGGGCCAGCCGCCGGTGCGTTCGTGGGACCAGCTGGAGGAGACCCCCGAGCCCGACGAGTCCCGCGCGACCGCCGTTCCGGTGGTCGGCCGCATCGCGGCGGGCGGCCCGATCCTGGCCGAGGAGTCCATCGAGGACGTGCTCACCCTGCCCAAGCAACTCGTGGGCGAGGGGCGGCTGTTCATGCTCAACGTCGTCGGCGACTCCATGGTCGACGCCGCCATCACCGACGGTGACCTGGTCGTCGTCCGCCAGCAGCCCGAGGCCAACAACGGCGACATCGTCGCGGCGCTGATCGACGACGAGGCCACGGTCAAGACGTTCCGGCGCGACGCCGACCACGTGTGGCTGCTGCCGCGCAACGACGACTACGAGCCCATCCTCGGCGACGAGGCCACCATCCTGGGCAAGGTCGTCGCCGTGCTGCGGCGCGTCTGAGGGGCGCCCGCCGGATGTATAACGGCTTCGAATCGCTTTAGTACGGGCCCGTGATCTTCGCTGTAGATCACGGGCCCGCCGCTGTTTCGGAATCCAACGGTTATCTCTCCCTGGGGCGGCACCGCGCCACCGGCTGCGCGCAGGCGCAGGTCCGCTATCCGACAGCGGGTGCAGGCACCAGGGACCAAAGCCCTTGGCGGCCGCGGCGGCGCGGCCCCGCACCGCCGGCTCTCGTCCTTCCCGCCGCGCCCCGCGGGCGCACTACGGTAAGGGCATGCCCGTCCGTTCCGCTCTGCGCGCCGCCGCGCTGTGCACCCTCCTGGTCCCCCTCCTCGCCACCGGCTGCGCCGCCGAGGACCGCACCGCGACGCCCGAGCCTCCCGGCGCCGCTCCCCAGGAGCGCGACGTGACCTTCCGCAGCGGCCCCGACACCCTGCACGGCACGTTCGCGCTGCCGCCCGGCGGCGGCGACGGCCTGCCCGCCGCGCTGATCGTCTCCGGGAGCGGGCCCACCGACCGGGACGGAAACGCCCCGGGGCGGCCCGACGCCGATACCAACGCCAACTTCGCCCGGGTGCTGGCCGAGGCCGGAGTCGCCTCCCTGCGTTACGACAAGCTCGGCAGCGGCGAGACGGAGATGGCCTCGCGCGACCCCGACTCCCCTGTGGGCTACGACGTGTTCGCCCAGGAGGTCGCCGACGCCTACGCCTTCCTGGCCTCCCGGCCCCGGGTCGACCCTTCGCGGCTGATCGTGCTCGGCCACAGCGAAGGCGCGCTGTTCGCGCTGCGCGCCCACGAGATCGTCGCCGACCACGAGCCCCGGGCGCTGATCCTCGCCGCACCTCCCGGCCGGCGCTACCTCGACGTCCTCGACCGGCAGCTGACCGAGCAGGTCCGCAGGGCCGAGGCCGCCGGCGCGATGGGGTTCGCGCAGGCGGCGGAGACGCTCTCGGACGCCCGCTATGCCATCTCCCGGATCCGCGACGGCGGCGGGGTGGCCGACTTGGACCTGTCCCACGGCCTCAGCGGCGTGTTCGATCCGCGGTTCGTGCCGTTCCTGCGCAGGATCGACGCCATGGACCCCCTCGACCTGGCCCGGGAGGTCCCCGCCGGCACCAGCACCCTGGTGCTGTGGGGCACCGCGGATACCCAGGTTTCCCGCAGCGGCGTGGACCGCCTGATGAGGGGCCTGCCCGATGCCGAGCGCGCCGACATCGAGGACGCCGACCACGTGTTCCGGGTGTACGGCGACGCGCCCGGGGATGCGGTGCTCGATTCCCAGCGCCGCTTCTCCCCCGCCGTCACCCCCGCCGTCCACGGCTTCCTGGAGTCGGCCGTCGGGGTGTCCTAGCCGGCGTAAGAGGCGGGAGTGCGGCCGCCCAGGGACTCTCAGTAGTCGCCCTTCTCGATCTCGGCGGTGACGGCGCGGGCCAGGGATTCGGCGTTGGCCAGCGCGAGGTCGCCGGAGATGGAGTGGGTGGCCTGGTAGTCGACCGCCGCCGTGTGGCAGGCCATCGTGTACAGATTCGACATCCGCACGGCCACGCAGCCCCATTCGAAGCTCTGCACCGGCTCGGTCCAGGCTTTGGCCTCGTCTCCGAGGCCGGAGACGCTGTGGGCCGAGGCGTCCCGCGCCGCCGCCTCCAGTGCGGTGGAGGCGGCCTCGGCACCGGGCCTGCCCGTGTGGTCGGCGTAGCGCACGAGGACCAGGCGGGCGGCGGCGGGCACGGCGGGCGCGGTCTCGGGGGTGGCCCACCGGCACTCGTAGCCCTCGCGGCGCTCCGGGTCGAAGTCCTCGATGCGCCTGTTCAGCTCGGTCTGGCGGGCGGGGACCAACCCGTCGAGGACGTCGCCCGGCGCGACCGAGCAGTCGGGCGCGGACTCGTAGGCACCGCCCGCGGCGGTGCTGAGCGCGACGATGGCCCACACGCCCGCCCCTGCCAGCAGCAGCACGACGACGGCCAGGGCGGCGACCGCGGCGGTCGCGCAGCCGCGGCTCTGCGCCGGGGCGGCGGAGATCGGCTCGGGTTCGGGGGGCGGCGCGCCGGGAGATCCGGGCGGCGGCCCAGGAGGCGGGACGGGCGGAGGCGGAGCCTGGGGCGGGTGCGGCGGCCGACCGCCGGGTGGTTCAGGGCCGGCGCCGGGTGCCGCCCAGCCGGCGGCGCTCGGCGGCGCGGCGTGCCGCGTCCGGGCGTCGGCCGCATGCTGCGGCGGGTGCGGCCCGCCGGCGGGGCCGGTGCCCGGGCCGGCACTCGGCTGCGCGGGGTCGGCGGGCGGCTGGGGCGGCCGTGCCGCGTGTGCGGGCTCCCGGCCGCTCTGCGGCGCTTCGGCACCGGAGCCGTCGGCTCCCGGCCGGTGCCGGGGCTCGTGGCGCTCCGGCTCGCCGGGCGGGCCGCCGCCGGGCCCCTGCGGCCCGGAACCGTCGGGCGGTGGCTGGGACATGGTGCCTCCCTGTCCTGCTGCTCAGCGCGCGGGCCGCGCGTCGGTGCCGCCCCGGCGTGCGGGCGCCCGGTCTGCGCGCCGGGTGGCGCGTCGCTACAGCGCCGCCGCCACCTGTTCGGCGACGGCGACGGCGCCGTCGCGGGCGGCCTGGTAGTCCAGGTCGCCGCCCTGGTCGGAGTCGCCGCCGTAGAAGACCTGGATGAGCATGTTGTCGCGGCGGAAGACGACCTCGGCGGAGCTTCCGTCGGCGGTGCCCGGCCAGACCAGTGCACCCTCGCCCAGTTCGGGGACCGGGTCGGCCCCTTCGAGGTTGCCGATGGGGGCCAGCTGCTCCAGGCGGCGGGCGGCGGCGCGGGCTCCGCTGACTTCGCCGGACTTGTCGGTGAAGTGGGCGGTGAAGTCCACGTGCAGGGAGCGGGGCGGCCCTTCGGGCGAGCCGACCGAGGTCCACACGCAGGTGGCGGTGTCGGCGTTGGCCATGGGGCCCTGTTCGCTGGTCTCCAGTCGGGCTCCGGGCAGCAGTGCGCGGACGTCCTGGCGGGGTACCTCGGTACAGCCGGGTGCGGAGGCGTAGGTGTCGGCCTCGTCGGCGCCCACGGCGGGGGCGCCGCGCCCCAGCAGCAGGCCGGTGGTGACCGCGGCGGCCACCACCGCCGCCGTGCCCGCGGCCGCGGCGAGCCACAGGCGCGGCGAGGGGCCGTCCTGGTCGCCGCCGGGCGGGATGCCCAGGGCGCGCCCGATCCGGTCCATGGGTCAGGCCACCACGATGTTGACCAGCTTGGGCGCCCGGACCACGACCCTGCGGACCTCCTTGCCGCCGATGAAGTTCTGCACCTTCTCCGAGGCCAGGGCGAGCCGTTCCAGTTCGTCTGCCTCGATGTCGGGTGCCACCTCCAGCTTGTCACGGACCTTGCTGGAGACCTGGACGACACACGTGACCGACTCCTGGGTCAGCAGCTCCGGGAGGGGCGTGCGCCAGTTGCCGACGGCGACCGAACCGGTGTGGCCCAGGCGCTCCCAGCCCTCCTCGGCGGCGTAGGGGGCGAACAGCGACAGCGCGATCGCGATGACTTCGGCCGCTTCGCGCACGGCGGGGTCGTGTGCGCCGGGGCCGGAGTCGATGGCCTTGCGGGCGGCGGTGACCAGTTCCATCAGGCGCGCGACGGCGACGTTGAACCGGTGGGCGTCGACCGCGCCGGTGATCTTGTCCAGCGCCTGGTGGGTGGCCTTGCGCAGGGCGGTGTCGCCGCTGCTGGGGTCGGTTCCGGGCGCGGTGGCGGCGCCGGCCTCGGCCATGACCTTGAAGGCGCGGTTGAGGAACTTCAGCGACGCCGCCGGGGAGACGTCGGCCCAGTCGATGTCGTCTTCGGGCGGGCCGGAGAAGATGACGGTCAGCCGGACGGCGTCGACGCCGTACTTCTCGATCTCCTCGCCGAGGTCGACGCCGTTGCCCAGGGACTTGGACATGGCCTTGCCCTGGTTGATGACCTGGCCCTGGTTGAGCAGTCGGCGGAAGGGCTCGGTGAAGGAGACCAGGCCCATGTCGTAGAGGACCTTGGTGAAGAAGCGGCTGTAGAGCAGGTGGAGGATGGCGTGCTCGACACCGCCGACGTACTGGTCGATGGGGCCCCACTGGGCGACCTTGTCGACGTCGAAGGGGGTGTCGCCGGCGTGGGGGGAGCAGTAGCGCAGGTAATACCACGAGGAGTCGACGAAGGTGTCCATCGTGTCGGTGTCGCGCTGGGCCGGGCCGCCGCAGGCGGGGCAGTCGACGTTGACCCAGTCGGTGGCGGCGGCCAGCGGCGAGACGCCCTTGGGCGCCAGGTCGGCGCCCTTGAGGTTGTCGGGCAGCCGCACGGGCAGCTCGTCGTCGGGGACGGGGACCTCGCCGCAGTCGGGGCAGTGGACGATGGGGATGGGGGTGCCCCAGAAGCGCTGGCGGGACAGCAGCCAGTCGCGCAGCCGGTAGTTGACGGCCGCGGTGCCGGTGCCGCGTTCGGCGAGGATCTCGATGATGCGCTCGATGGCCTCGCTCTTGGACAGCCCGTCCAGCGGCCCGGAGTTGATCAGGCGGCCCTCTCCGGGGGTGGCGACTCCGGTCTGGGCGGGGTCGCCTTCGCCGGTCTCGACGACCTCGCGCACCGGCAGGTCGAACTTGCGGGCGAAGTCCAGGTCGCGCTGGTCGTGGGCGGGCACGGCCATGATGGCGCCGTGCCCGTAGTCGGCCAGGACGTAGTCGGCCGCCCAGACGGGGATGCGCTCGCCGTTGACGGGGTTGACCGCGTAGCGGCCCAGGAAGACGCCGGTCTTCTCGCGCTCGGTGGACTGGCGCTCGATGTCGGTGAGGCGCGAGACCTGCTCGCGGTAGGCGTCGAACTCGGCGCGGTGCTCGGGGGCGCAGAGTTCGTCGGCCAGCTCGGCGTCGGCGGCCACGACGAAGAAGGTGGCGCCGTAGAGGGTGTCGGGCCGGGTGGTGAAGACGGTGACGGGCTCGTCGCGGCCTTCGACGGTGAAGTCGACGTCGGCGCCGGTGGAGCGGCCGATCCAGTTGCGCTGCATCAGCAGGACGCGCTCGGGCCAGTTGCCTTCGAGCTGCTCCATGTCGTCGAGCAGGCGGTCGGCGTACTCGGTGATGCGGAAGTACCACTGGTTGAGGCTGCGGCGCACGACCTCGGTGCCGCAGCGTTCGCACCGGCCCTGCACGACCTGCTCGTTGGCCAGCACGGTCTGGTCCTTGGGGCACCAGTTGACCAGGCCCTCGTTGCGGTAGGCCAGGCCGCGCTCGAAGAAGCGCAGGAACAGCCACTGGTTCCAGCGGTAGTACTCGGGGTCGCTGGTGTGCAGGCGGCGGGTCCAGTCCAGGGAGACGCCGTAGCGCTTGAAGGACTCGGCCTGGGTCTCGATGTTGGCGTAGGTCCACTCGGCGGGGTGGGTGCCGTTCTTGATGGCGGCGTTCTCGGCGGGCAGGCCGAAGGAGTCCCAGCCGATGGGGTGCAGCACGTTCTCGCCGAGCTGGAAGCGGTAGCGCGCGACGACGTCGCCGATGGCGAAGGCTTCGGCGTGGCCCATGTGCAGGTCGCCGGAGGGGTAGGGGAACATGTCGAGGACGTAGGTGCGCGGACGGTCGTCGGCCGGGTCCTCGCTGGCCGTGAACGGGTTCTCCTTGGCCCATCGCGCCTGCCACTTGTCCTGGAGCGCGCGAGCGTCGTAGGCGTCGCTGGCCACCTGGTGTCCGTCTACCGCTGTCATCGCTGGATCGTCCTCTAACCGGTCGCACTTGAGGGCACGTGGCGGCTGGGAGGTCGCGGCCCCTTCGCCGCGCGCCCTCGGGGGTCGGCTCCACCGCGGCGGGCTGCCAGCCGGGTCTTTGCACCAAGGTTAGCGCGGTTCGGGGCGGTGGCTGGACGCGCGGCGGCGGGCCGCGGGGCCGTCGGGGGCCCTGCGGCCGGCGGCGCGGCGCGCGATCGGCGGCGGGGGCGGTCAGCCGCGGCGGCCCCTTCGCCGGTCGCGGCGGGGGCTGCGGAGGCCGCGACGGGTCGTCGTGCCCTCGGCGGGTTCGTCGGCGGGGGAGTCGCCGCGCTCGCGGGCGCTGGCGGCCTTGCGGTACTCCGCGGCGGCGCGCTCGTGCTCCTCGGCGGCGAGGCGGCGCTGGCGGACGGGATCGGGCTCGAGTTCGGCCTCTTCCTCGGGGACGGGGCGGTGGATCTCGGCCTCGCGCTCCATGACCGGGCGGCCGGTCATCTCCTCGTCGAGGAAGCGGCGGGTCTCGCGGTCGATGCTGGTGGTGATGGGGGTGGTCTCGTGCCGTTCGCCTTCGATGATGGTGGCGGCCTCGTGGTCGAGGCCGGTGTCCATTGCCCTGCGGTCGGCGGTCTCCTCGACCACGGTCTGCGGGGCGAACCGGCCGCGCTGCCACCAGGGGAAGCGGCGGCGCTGGGGGTCGGCGAGACCGGCGCGGAAGTAGGTGCGCGGTTGCTTGGTCCACTGGACCAGCCACCAGCTCACGAACACCGCGCAGGCCAGCACCAGGATCCCCAGACTCCAAATCCAGCCGGGCATTGCGGACTCCTCGGGGGTGTCTTTCGTGCGGCTCCTGTCCCTCTGCCCACTAACCGGGAACGCCGCCTTCGAACTGAGTCAGGCCCGCGAAGCGCCCCGCAGGCCCGCGGAATGCTCGCGGCCGCGGCGATGGGAGAATGGGACGAAGACGGCTTCTTCCCACCCCGCCTTTCCAGGCTGCGCTCGCGTCCGTGTCCGGCCGGCGGGGCGCCGTCTGCGGCGCCGGCGCGCCCTGTCCCCCGCTTCACCCCCCAGTCTGTGGAGATTCACCCGAGATGACCGTGTTCGACGCCGCCGGCCGTACCCGCCGGATCGTGATCGCCGCCGCGGTGGCGGCCGTCCTGCTGACCGGCGCCGCGGCCTGCAGCCAAAGCCGGCCCGCACCCGCTGCGAGCAGTTCGGCGCCGGTGCTGGGCGTGGACACCGACCGCGTCCAGCTGCTGGAGGGCACCCCGGCCTCGGTTGCGGGCGAGGACGCCGCGTCGCCGGTGGAGCTCCAGCTCACCGGGTATGAGGACGGCGCGGAGCCCGCGGTGGTCATCGCGGTGCGCCCGCGCGGCGGCCAGGCCGCGGAGTACACCCTCGCCCTCGGCGAGCACCTGGAGGCCGCCGGCTCGTCCTGGCGGGTGTCGGAGATCGGGATCAGCGGCTCGGAGTCCCAGCCGGCCAGCGTGACGCTGACCCGGGAATCGGAGTGAGGCGTAAGCCCACGTCAGCTACCTACCGGAGGGCCAACCAAGTTACTCTTCGGTAGAAGGTGACCGAAACCACGCCGCACAGCTGGAGACGCGATGCTCAACCTCGCCGCACTACTCGAAGACGGCGCCCGCACCACCCCCGAACGCGACTGCCTGGTGTTCGGCGACCTGCGGATCGACTACGCCACGGCGAACACGATCGCCAACCAGGTGGCCGAGATGCTGACCGCCCGCGGCATCAGGCGCGGCGACCGAGTGGCCCTGGCCAGTCCCAACACGCCCTACTTCCCATTCGTCTACTTCGGCGCGCTCAAGGCCGGCGCGGTCGTGGTCCCGCTCAACGTGCTGCTGACCTCCCGCGAGATCGCCTTCCATCTGGAGGACTCGGGCGCCAAGGCGCTGTTCGCCTTCACCGGCACCCCCGACCTCCCGCTGGGCGAGCGCGCCTTCGCCGCCTTCAAGGACACCGACTCCTGCGAGCTCTACATCGACCTGCCGGCCACCCCCGGCGCCGTGGAGTCCCAGATCGAGGGCGCGGAGACGCTGTGGGGCGCGCTGGCGGGCACCACCGGGAGCTTCTCCACGGTGCAGACCGACGCCGACGACACCGCGGTGCTCATCTACACCAGCGGCACCACCGGCTCGCCCAAGGGCGCCGAGCTGACGCACATGAATCTGCTGTTCAACGCCGTCGCCTCCGACGCGCTGTTCGACCGCTCCGAGCACGACGTCTACCTGACCGTGCTGCCGCTGTTCCACATCTTCGGCCAGACCACCATGATGAACTGCGGCCTCTACCGGCACGCCACGCTGGTGCTGCAGGCCCGCTTCGAGCCCGACGAGGCCCTGTCGCTGATGGAGAAGGAGCGCGTGACCGTCTTCGCGGGCGTGCCCACCATGTACTGGGGCCTGCTCGGCGCCAAGGGCGAGCACGACATGGCCGCCATCGCCGGCAACCTCACCACCGCCGTCTCCGGCGGCAGCGCGCTGCCGGGCGAGGTGGCCCGCAACATGAAGGACCGGTTCGGCGTGGAGATCCTCGAGGGCTACGGCCTCTCGGAGACCTCGCCGGTGGTGTCGTTCAACAACCCCAAGGTCAAGGCCAAGACCGGCTCGATCGGGCGGCCGATCTGGGGCGTGGAGATGAAGCTGGTCGACAGCGAGTTCGCCGACGTCGAGGGCGAGGGCCCCGGCGAGATCGCGGTGCGCGGCCACTGCGTGATGAAGGGCTACCACAACCGGCCCGACGCCAACGCCCAGGTGTTCAAGGACGGCTGGTTCCGCACCGGCGACATCGCCCGCCGCGACGACGAGGGGTTCTACTTCATCGTCGACCGCTCCAAGGACATGATCATCCGCGGCGGCTACAACGTCTACCCGCGGGAGCTGGAGGAGGTGCTGATGACCCACCCCGAGGTCAGCCTGGCCGCGGTCGTGGGTGTCGAGCACGAGACGCACGGCGAGGAGATCAAGGCGTTCATCATCCGCGAGGAGGGCTCGGCGCTGACCGGGGAGCAGCTGGTGGAGTGGTCCAAGGAGCGGTTGGCCGGCTACAAGTACCCGCGGCTGGTCGAGTTCCGCGACTCCCTGCCGATGACGGCGACCGGCAAGATCCTCAAGCGCGAGCTGCGCTGAGCGGTGCCCGGCGCGGCCCCGGCGCCGCGCCGGGCCGGCAGCGCTGCGCGGGGCAGCGGCCCGCCACCGCCGCCGGCGGGTGCGCGGCCGTGCCGCGCGGGCGGCTTACAGCGGCCGCCACTGCGCGCCGCAGACCACGCAGCGGAACTCGATCGGCTTTCCGCAGGTCTTGCAGTGCGGCCCCGGGCTGTACTCGCCGAGGTGGTCGGCGTGGCGATCGGCGAAGTAGCGCAGCTGCATGCAGGCGTTGCAGCGGATCTGCACGGTGGTGGGACTCCTGGGCCAGGGGGCCTCGGGTTCGATCGGATGCTCCGTCGACTCGGCGTCCATCTCGCCCCTTCGCGCTGTGTGGTGTGTGTCTCATCGCCGCCACCCTTGCGAAAGCGGGGGCGGCGGTCAAGGCGCGGGGGTGCGGGCGGCGAGCATGCGCTCGACCCGCTCGGCCGCCTGGGCCAGCCGGTCCGGCGGCACCCGCCCCTCGTCGACGGCGGCCAGGACCGCGTCGCGGGCGGCGCGGAACAGCGCCTCGTCGGCACCGCCCTCCGGCCGGGCCGGGGCGCCGATTCCGGCCGCGCCGGCCGGGTTGCCCAGGCACAGCAGGTCGGCCCCCGCGGCCAGGGCGGCCGCGGCGCCCCGAGCGACCCCCCGGGTCCGGTCGGCGGCGCCGGTGTAGGCGGCGAGGCCGCGCATGTCCAGCGCGTCGGTCACCGCCGCACCGGTGAACCTCAGCTCCGAGCGCAGCAGTTCATAGCAGCGGGCCGAGACGCTGGCCGGTGCCGTGTCCAGGGCGGGGACCGCGAGGTGCCCGGTCATCACCATGTCGGTGCCGGCCTGCACCGCCGCGGCGAAGGGCACCAGCTCGCGGCGGTGCAGGGTGGCGGTGTCGGCGCCGAGCACGGGCAGGTCCACGTGGGAGTCGGTGCGGGTGTCGCCGTGGCCGGGGAAGTGCTTGGCCGCGGAGGCCGTCCCCGCGGCGTGCAGGCCCTCGACGAAGGCCGCGGTGTGCGCGGCGACGACGGCGGGATCGGCTCCGAAGGAGCGGTCGCCGATCACCGGGTTGGCGGGGTCGGTGCCGATGTCGGCGACGGGGGCCAGGGCGGCCGTGATCCCGGCGGCCGCCAGCTCGCGCCCCATCGCCGCGGCGGTCTCGCGCGTGCGGTCGGCGCCGCCGCGCCCCAGCTCGCCGTGTCCCGGGAACGGGGATCCCCCGGCGGCGTGCAGCCGGGTGACGCGCCCGCCCTCCTCATCGGATGCCGTCAGCAGGTCGGGGCGCAGGGCGCGCAGCTCGGCGGAGAGCCGGGCGGGGTCATCGGCCAGGTTGTGCGCGAAGTAGGCGACGGCGCCCAGCCCCTCCTCGATCGCGCGGGCCAGCCACGCCGGTACCGAGGTGCCCGCGAAACCCGGCAGGAGCACGGTGTGGGCCATCCGGCGCAGGGCGGGGTCGGCGGCGGCGCCGCTCATTGCTTGACCGCTCCCTGGACGAGGCCGGAGACCAGGCCGCGCTGCACGAGCAGGAAGAACGCCATGACCGGGAGGGTGATCACGGTGGAGGCGGCCATGACCGAGCCCCAGTCGGTGGTGTACTGGCCGAAGAACTGCCGCAGCCCCACTGCCACCGTGTAGTTCTCCGACTGGTTCATGAAGGTCAGCGCCAGGATGAACTCGTTCCAGGCGGTGATGAAGGAGAACACCCCCGTGGCCACCAGGCCGGGCGCCACCAGGGGGAACAGCACCGACCAGAACATCCGGCCCCACGAGCAGCCGTCGATGTAGGCGGCCTCCTCCACCTCGGCGGGCACCGCCGCGGCGAATCCGCGCAGCATCCACACGGCGAAGGGCAGGGCCAGGGCGATGTAGACGACGGCCAGCCCGATCAGCGAGTTGAGCATATGCAGGTCGCGGACCTGCAAGAACAGCGGGATGACCAGCGCTTCCAGAGGCACCATCTGCACGATGAGCACCAGCACCAGCACGGTGGTGCGCAGCCGGAAGCGGAAGCGGGCCACCGCCACCGCCGCCAGGAGCGCCAGGACGCTGCTGGCGACCACCGTCAGCGCGGCGACGGCCAGGGAGTTGCCCAGGTAGCGCAGGAACCCCGCCTCGGCCAGCACGAAGCGGAAGTTCTCCAGCGTGACCGAGGCGGGCAGCAGCGCCTCGGTACCCGAGACCGAGCGCGCCGACAGTGCGGTGACGACCATGAAGTAGGCGGGGAACAGCGTGAACGCCAGCACCCCGGCCACCGCGAGCGGGCGGCCCAGGGCGCGGACGGCGGGCCGCCGCCGCGGTCGGGGGCTCACCGCAGCTCCTCGTCGCGGAAGAGGGTGCGCAGGTAGACGACGGTGATCGCCAGCAGCATCAGGGTGAGCAGCACGGCGATGGCCGAGCCCAGCCCGTAGTCCTGGTTGCTGAACGAGCGCACGTAGGACCACACGCCCAGGTTGAGTACGTCGCGGTTGCCGCCCGATCCGCCGGGCATCAGGTAGACCTGCGCGAACACCTTGAAGTCCCAGATGGTGGAGAGGATGGTGACCACGGCGAAGACCGGCCGGATGGTGGGCACGGTGACGTTGCAAAACCGCTGCCAGGCCCCGGCGCCGTCCAGCAGCGCGGCCTCGTGCAGCTCGCGCGGGATGGTGAGCAGCCCGGCCAGCACGGTCACCGCGACGAACGGGAACCCGTGGTGGATGACGTTGAGCGCGGCGATGGCGTAGAACGCCGTCCGCTCGGCGAACCAGTTGAACCCCTCGGGCCCCAGCAGCCCCGCCGACTGCAGCAGCCGGCGGACCAGCCCGTTGTCGACGTCGAAGATCCAGATCCACACGTAGGTGCCCGAGACCGCGGGCATGGCCCAGGCGACCATGATGCAGCCGAGCACCGCGGTGCGGGCGAGCCGGCCCAGGGGGTTCAGCAGCAGCGCCACCAGGGTGCCGAAGACGACTGTGCCGGCGACCGCGACGAGGGCGAAGACCGCGGTGTTGGGCAGCGCGACCGTCCACAGGTAGCGGTCGCCGAGCACGCGGGCGTAGTTGTCCAGCCCGACGAATTCGGTGCGCCCCGAGACGACGTTGTCCAGGCCGTAGTCCTGCACCGACAGCCACACCACCCGCCCCAGCGGGAACAGCAGCAGGGCGGCGATGACCGCCAGGGCGGGCGCGAGCAGCGTCCAGGGCAGCAGGCGGCGCCGGGTGTGCGCGCGCAGCCGGGGCAGGGCGCGGCGCCGCCCCGGGGCCGGGGTGTGCGTCCCTCTCGGCGCGGGCGCGCCGGCCCGGTCCTCGGCGGCGCCGGGCGCGCCGGCGGAGGTGGTCGAGAGGGAGTCGGCCACGGTTCAGGAGTCCTCGTTCAGGATCTTCTCGATCTCCCCGGCGGCGCGGCCGGTGGCCTCCTCCACGGTGGCCTCCTCGTTGAGGATGTCCTGGAGCATGGCCGCCAGGACCATGTCGCCCTGCACCTTGCCGAAGTTCTGCGTGGCGGGCAGGCCGCGCCCGGCCTCGCTCATCTGCTCGGCGAAGGGCTGCACGAGCGGGTCCTCGGATGAGGTGTAGGGCTCCAGCTGCTCCTTCTTGCCGGGGAAGTAGGTGGTGGCCTCCGACCAGCGGCGGGCGTTCTCGTCGTTGGTCAGCGTCTCGACGAAGGACCAGGCCAGGTCGGGGTTCTCGGCGGCGTTGAAGACCGCCAGGTGCGAGCCGCCGAGGAAGGAGGGGCTGTGGCCGCCGTCGGGTCCGGGGATGGGGAAGGCGCCGATCTTGCCCTCCAGGTCCGGGTTGGCCTCGATCATCGCGGCGGGCGTCCAGCTGCCGGCGATCATCATGGCGACGTCGCCGGAGGTGAAGTTGTCCTGCAGGTCGGTCTCCTTCCAGGTGGCGGCGCCGGTGCTGGAGAGGCCGTCCTCCAGGGCGAGGCCGGTGTAGAAGGAGAGCCCCTCGCGGGCCTCGGCCGAGTCGAGCCCCGAGGTCCACCGGCCGCCGGAGGAGGAGGCGATGTCGCCGCCGTTGCCCCAGACGAAGGGCAGCATCTGGTAGACCGAGCCGCCCGGCACCGGGAACGCGGTCATGTCCGGGCGCTCCCGGGAGACGGTGAGGGCGGTCTGGCGCAGCTCCTCCCAGGTGGTGGGCTCTTTCAGGCCGAGGTCGGCGAACACGTCGGTGCGGTAGACGACGGAGCGCACCCCGGCGTACCAGGGAACGCCGTAGAGCCCGCCGTCGAGGGTGGCGGCCTCGGTCAGGCCCGGGACGTAGGCGTCGGTGGAGCCGACGCGGTCGGAGACGTCCATCAGCGCGCCCGCGCCGGCGAACTCCAGGGTCCAGGTGGTGCCGACCTCGGCGACGTCGGGCATGGTGTCGCCGGCGATGGCGGTGACGAACTTGTCGTGGGCATCGGCCCAGGGCACGAACTCGACGTTGACGCCGGCGCCGGTCACCTTGCGGAACCGCTTGCCGATGTCGTCGAAGTAGGCGGTGGCGTCGGGGTGGGTGCCCTCCATGACCCACACGTCGATAGTCTCGCCCTCGCCGTGGCCCCGGCCGTCGGAGCCGGCGGCACCGCAGGCGGTGGCGAGGAGGGTCAGGGCGGCGGCCGCAGCTGCGGCGGCCTGCGGTCGTCGGGCGCGGGTGCGTGCCATCGGAGATCTCCCGTCCACTCGCGTCCCCCGGGGTGGTAAGGAACTTACGCAAAAACGCGGCCGGTGTGAAGTAATCGACGCAACCGGGACCGGCATCGCGTTTCCGCGCGCCCCGGCCGCCCCCGGGCGGACGACCGACACGCTACCGCTTCATCCGGCCACGGTGCGTGTGCACACGCGCGCCGGATTCGAACTCCACTCCTCCGCGCGTCAGAACGCGCACGGCAGGGACTTGATCCCGTTGACGAAGTTGGAGGCCAGCCGGTGCGGCGGCGCGGTGGCGCGGATGCCGGGCACGCGCTTGTGCAGTTCGCGGAACATCACCGTGACCTCGCGCCGGGCCAGGTGGGCGCCCAGGCAGAAGTGCGGCCCGGGGCCGCCGAAGCCCAGGTGCGGGTTGGGGCGGCGGGTGATGTCGAAGGTGTCGGGGTCGGTGAAGACGTCGGCGTCTCGGTTGGCCGAGGTGTAATAGAGCACCACCTTGTCGCCTTCGCGGAAGGCGTGCCCGTTCATCTCGTAGTCGCGGGTGAGGGTGCGCCGCATCCACACCACCGGCGAGGCGTAGCGGATGATCTCCTCGACCGCGCCGGGCGCGTGCGCCTCGAAGTCCGACCACCACAGCTCGCGCTGCTCGGGGTACTCGGTGAGCAGGCGCAGGCCGTGGCTGATGGCGTTGCGGGTGGTCTCGTTGCCGGCCACGGCGAGCAGGATGAAGAACGAGCCGAGTTCCTGGTCGGTCAGCGCCTCACCGTCGACGTTGGCGTTGACCAGCGCCGAGGTGAGGTCGGAGGTCGGTTCGGCGCGCCGCTGGGCGGCCAGCTCGGCCAGCAGCCGCGACAGGTTCTCCCCCGCCTCCAGCAGCCGGGCGACGGCGGTGTCGGCGTCGGTGCCGAGGTAGTCGGGGTCCTGGCCGGCGAGCACGACGTTGGAGTTCTCCAGCACCATCCGGTGGCGGTCCTCGGGGATGCCCATCATCTCGCAGATGACCACCAGCGGCAGGCGGGCGGCGACCTCGGTGACGAAGTCGCAGGGGCCGGTGGCGACGAGGTCGTCGACGATGCGGGCGGCGTGGCGCTCCACGTCCTCCTGCAGGCGGGCGAGCATGCGCGGGGTGAACCCGCGCGAGACGATGCGGCGCAGCCGGGCGTGCCGCGGATCGTCGAGGTTGATCATCGACCCGAAGTACTCGGAGAAGTCCGCCGGCATGTCGGGGATGGAGATGGCGCTGGGCTGGGAGGCGAAGACGCCGGGTTCGCGGCTGGCCTGAGCGACGTCGGCGTGGGTGACCAGCGCGTAGTAGCCGGGGCCCACCGGCACCGGGCCCATCTCCGGCTCGGCGAAGAACTGGGGAGGGTGGCGGCGCAGGCGGGCGAAGGCGGCGTGGCGCTCCTCCGGCGCCTGCTTCCAGAACTCGTTGTCCGACAGGTCGATGCCGGAGATGTCGGGGATCCGATCGGTGCCGGGGGGCGACTGGGCCATGGAGGGTGCAACTCCTTGCGGGTATGCCGGAAACGTCCCCCTCACCCTTTACACGACTGAACTCTGTGTCAAGTTTCCTTCGGGGGTCACCGAAGGCGTCGGGCCCCGAGGGGCACACGAGGGATGCCCGCGAAGACCGGCGACGCGGGCGCGCAGGTGCGCGGCCGCCCGTGCGGAGCCCGCCCCGGCAGCGGGTCGGCGGTGCGTATCCCTCACCGCCGACCTGCGCGTTCGGGTCACATCCGAATCCCTCTCTCCCGGCATGCCTGTGCCAGGTGCCCGGCCATGGCCTGCCGGTCCCACAGCTCGTTCGGACTCTCCGGCATCGCCGCGTCGTACAGCTCCAGGCGGGCCGCGCAGGACCTCTCCCGCCAGAATCCGAGCGCCTTTGCCACCTCCGCCGCCGTGATCCCCAAGGCGTCGCGGACCTGCGCGGAGGGTTCCCCGACACCCCACCCGGGGTCCGGCACGCCCGGCAGGCCGGCCAGCAGCAGGGCGGCGGCCGCATAGTCGAGACCGGCGTCTCGGGCGAGCCGCGTCGCGGCCTCCCGGTCGAAGGGCACCGGTTCGCGCCGCTCCAGGTTGTGGGCCAGCAAGCGCAACCGGTCGGCCGAGCCCCACCCCCGCGGCACCGGACGCGCGTCCACGAAACCGACCGGACGCGGCACGTCGCCGCGCTGCAGGAACGCCTTGGTCGTGTGGTTGTCCTCGTCGTGCGAGCGCGCCCAGTCGCCGAAGTGCACGGGGATGTCCAGGGGCAGCAGCGCGCCCTCGCCGGTGGACACCGCCTGCGGCGACTCCTCGTCCAGCAGGCCCCGCTGCAGCGCGGGGTCGTTGAGCGGGGATGAGGCCCAGAACCTGAGCAGCGCGGCCAGGGCCGCGCGCTGGGCATCGGGGGTGAGGGCGCCGGCCGCGCGGACGGCCAGGCCGCCGATGCGGCCCGCGAGCTCGGTCCAGTCGTAGTCGCTCGCGTGGTTGCCCCAGTGCGCCGCCGCGGTCTCGGCGTCGACCGAGCCGCCGAAGAACCCTGCGGCCAGCTCGATCTGGCGCACCAGCCCGCCGTCGCCTTCGGGGTAGTGGCTGACCAGCCCGGACAGTGCCGCCTCCAGGTCCGCCTCGGCGACCTCCAGGCGCTTGTGCGGCACACCGCCGAGCACGCGGATGAGCCTGTCGCGGTCGCGGAGGCGCGCGGCGGCCTCCGTGACCACGCCGACGACGCCCTCCACAAGCCGCGGGTGCGTGATCTCGGGCAGCAGCTTCGCGACGGCTGTGCGCAGCGCGGCCGCCGACCGCGGGGCCGCCACGGCCAGCAGCGATCGCACCGTGTCTTCGGAGATCCGCCGCAGCGCGCGCGAGCCGGGCAGGTCGCGCGGTGTGAGGAAATGCCAGAAAGCCTTGGGCGGCATGCGCGGGGTGCCCGCGGCCATCGCGGACGGCTCGTTGACGATCCACTCCCGGTCCATCATGTAGACGGTCCAGTGTTTGTCGCCGGTATCGGGGTCGCGGGCGGTGACGAAGTAGTCGCCTTCCAGCAGGAGCCGCCCCTGCGCCGCGGGAACGTCCAGGAGTCCCCAGGCCTCGCCTTCTTCGCCGGGCGGGACGGTGCCGTGCACGCCGTCGATCCGGTGGTAGCGGACCTTCCCGGTCCGCCGGTCGCGGGCGGCCCGGAAACCGAGGTGGGCGCCGTCGCTCCCCAGCGGGGAGGATTCCGTACCCGGTACGGCCGGGGCCAGCGACGAGGACTCGATCAGCCAGTGCTCGTCACCGCCCAGCAGGGACGGGTCCAGGAACCACGGGAGTTCGGCCCCGCCGGGCTCCCCTGCCTTCGGGTCGTAGCGGCGCACCCTCCCGTCGTCGGTGCGGACCCAGAAGGCCGCGCCGTCGTGGAACATGTGGCCGTCGCCGCTCAACCGCCATTCGCCCGCCGCCAGCGGCCGGCCGCCCGTGAACCGCCGCTCCTGCGGGTCCAGGAAGGTGTAGCCGGTGGTCGATCCCCGCGCGATCGCGTGGCGTTCCCGCCAGCCGTCGCCGTCCTTTGTGGTCTTTTCGCCGGGGTCGCCCGACCAGTATTGGGTCAGGGTCCCGTTGACCTCGTGGCCGACCTGGAACTCCCCTGCCGAATAGAACGCCCAGACGCCGTAGTTGAATCGGTCGGCTCCCTTGGGCACATGCAGCCGGTGCTCCAGGATGCGGTCCGAGTGCCCGATCGCGACGGCCTTGGCGCGGTCGTGGACGGTCAGGACGGGCCAGCTCGCCCGGCACCAGTTGTCGTCGCCCAACTCGGGGGCCACCTCGTCGAGGGCGTTCCAGCCCAGCTCGTCGAAGATGCCCGCCCGCAGCGTCCGGGTCAGCGGCGCCACCAGGTCGATGCCGGCCAGCCGGGGGACCAGGTCGGGCACGTGCTCGACCGCCCGGCGGCTCAGTGTCGTGTGGAGCCAGTGGAGGCAGTTCAGCGCCGATTTCAGGCTGAATTCTCCGGCTCCGCGAAGCCAGGCGTCGGTCAGGTACCGCAGAGAGGGCTGCAGCGGCTCGACCGTCCACTCCTGGTTCCACCGGCCATTGATGTCCTCCATGATCGAGGCGGTCAGTCGGTCGGCGAACCGGTCGTCGGCTGTCAGCGCGTCCAGGTCGACGCGGCCGTGCTGGCGCCAGTGCCCCATCAGCAGGTGCGGATCCGGATCCGCGACCGGGATGCCCGCGGCCAGGCACGCGCCGACGACCGCGGCGTCGATACGGTGCCAGCGACCGGTCCCGGAGCCCAACCGCAGCGGGCCCTCGTCAGTGCGGATCCGCGGGGCCAAGCGCGGCACGAGGTCCAACAGGTACTGCGGCGCTTCGGGCGGGCGGCGGTCGCCCCCACTGTAGCGGCGCAGCATCGCGACCAGCCACGCGCCGGTGCGCTCGCCGAGTTCGTCGACGGCGCCCGTCTCGTCGAGCAAGGAGGTCAACCAGCCGTCCATGTCCGATACGGGCAGCTCGACCAGTTGCCACACGAGGCGGCGGCGCGCCGCGGCCGAACGGGAGAGGGCGGCGAGCAGCTCCTTGCGCTGCGAGGTCCAGAAGCCGTCGGCGGCGCGCCACAGGGCCGGCGCCTCCAGCAGCTCCTCCAGCACCGACGCCTGCTCGTCCGCCACGTCCAGGCCCGCGGCCTTGGCGAGCTTGGCCAGCTGCTTGAGCATGTCCTTCCAGGGCGGCAGACCGCCCAGCGTGCGGCGCACCGCCAGCTCGCGCAGCTCGCGGTAGGCGGCGACGGGGTCGGGCTCTTTGCCAAGCTCAGCCACGTAGTTCTTGATGTCCTTCGCCGACAGCGCCCCGGCCAGCGCGAACTCCAGGAACACCGCACGGCGCCGCACAGGGTCGGTGCCGGCGGCGTGTTTCTCGGCCGCCCGCGCCCGCCCGAACATCAGGGAGCCCTGCTTGGTGCGTCCCGCGGCGATGAACGCGCGCCCGGCCTGCTCCCAGAACGCGGGCAGGTGGTTGTCGGGAAGCGTATCGGCGACCTCTTGGCAGATGTCGAGCGCGGGCCCCGGTTTGGGCGCGGCCAGGCGTGCGGCGCGCTCCATTTCGGGTGCCGCGGCCAACGCGGCCTTCGTGTTGGCCGGGTCGTTGACCAGTGCCCACTCCGGGTAGCCGGGCTCCGTGCGGTACCGGGCCGCCACCGGGTCGCCGGCATCGGGGGCGGAGAACCCGTCCACGGCCATGATCCGGTCGTCGGCGGGCGCGGCGGCCTGCCCGCTCAGCCGGACCACGGGCCGGGATCCCAGCAGCGGGTGGTGGTAGCGGCGCGCGGTGACCGCTTCGCCGCCCGGGGTTGCGGCGGGCGCCAGTCCCGCGCTCAGCGCCGTCTCGTCACTGGCCATCGTTCGTACCTCCTGCGCTGATCAGCTCGGCCATGCGGACACCCTCGGACCAGGCGACCGGGCCGACTTCGCCCAGCGGGAGAGGGCGCTGGGCGTCGTCCACCCACAGCAGCCGCCCGGTCCATGCGGGCAGTCCGGGATCGTCGGCGCCCAGCCAGTAGCGGGCCTCGACGGGGGTGCCGTCCCCGGTCACCCGCAGCGCGGCGTAGCCGCCGCGCATGACGAAGCCGTGCCGCGCGGCGCGGGCCGTGGCGTGGCGCAACTCCCGAAACTCGGTGCCCGCGTAGTCGTCGATGCCCGTGGCTCCGGGATCAGGGTCGGCATCGATGGCGGGGTCGGGGACGCCGGAGCCGGAGGCGGGGTACGCCGGCCGGCGGTAGGTATCGCGGGCGAGCTGCGCAACGCCCTGCTCGGTGCCGCGGTTCGCCAGTGCCTCGCGCCATTGCGCGGCGTCAGGCAGCAGAACCGGGTGCGGAATCGCCACCGGCCCCCTGGGCGGGGTGCGGGCGGCGCCGTCCAGGCCGGTCAGGGTGGTCTGCCCGGTTTCGCTTACCTCGGTCAGCAGCCCGGTGTGGCCGTCGACGTCGACCACCAGGTTCTCCAGCAGGCACCGCCACGCAGGGTCGGCCCAGACGCGCCCGAGCAGGGCGGCCGGCACCGGTATCCCGCCCATCAGCCACGACTCCACCGTCGAACGGCACTCCTCCTCGTGCCGCAGCAGCCGCTCGCGCAGCGCGGCCAGCTTCTCGCCCACTTTGGTGTCCCCCACGCCCCGGGGGACGGACGGGACGACCTTGCCGGACTTTCGGAAACGGCATCTCAGCGTGGTGCCGTCCAGGGCCAGTTCGTAATCGTTCGTGGCAGGGGTCCACGTAAGGGGGGTAGACATGCGCGGCAGTGTGCCAGCGCCGGATGACAAACGGTGAGCCCCCGCCGTGACCGGCGAAGGCTCGTGGGAGCCGATGCCCATAGGAACGTCCCCTCAGGAACCAGGTGCACGGACAGCCGCCCGGATTCGCACATTTCTACCAGTTGCCCGGCCTGTTCTTTTCGGACGCCCGAGGGAAAAGCAGTCAATGCCGTATAGGGAATACCGCTGAGACGCGGGGGTTGTTGTGCTGCCGCAGTTCTATGTAGCGCCTACACCGAAGCCGGACAAGGCGGTCGACCGTGTCCTGGTCGGTTATCGGCTGCGCACCGCTGATAACGATCGCCGAATAGGACGGCGACTGCAGCAGACCGGGTACGAGCACACGAGACACATACTCGATCGAGGTCGCCTCCTGCTCCAACCGCACGGTGTCACGCATCCACGGCGGGAGCTGTGACCCGGACGTCTCCCTCTCCCACTCGCGCAGAAGCCGCCTTACGCGAACGCCCACCTGCCCCTGGCCCGATCCGGGGCCGCCGCAGCGGTCGGCGGCCCCGGCTCCGGCGCGTTCGGGCTCGGGCCGGCACGGAGGGCGGCGGCATGATCCTCGCCCGGTACAGCTCCGCCGGCGCCAAGACGTCGATCAGCCTCTACGACGCGCTCACCGTCGAACGGGACCCCGGCGGCGACTGCCGCGAGGAGTTCACCGTGCGGCGCCTCCACGCCCGCTCGGGCGACTCGGGGCAGCCGCCCCGGTTCGCGGCCGACTACACGACGGTCCGCGCATGGCTGGTCCTGGAAGGCGTTCCCGAAAAGTGGGCCGACCGCGCGCTGCGCAGCCTGCGCTCCGGCCACCTTCCCTTCGAGGAGGAATGGTGATCCGTCCTCGTCCCTCGCAGGGGGTTCCGTGGCGGTGGCGTCCGGATCGGGTCCGCCCCTACGCTCGGCAGCTCCTCCCCGCCGCCCCGGACCGGTCCGAAACCCCCGAATCCGCGCACACGCCCCCGTGCCACCGGCCTTGTCCCTGGTGTGCGGATCGGCGCCGGACATGACAGCGGCGACGGGGCGGGGCGGCGGGCGCGGCCCGGGCTACTCCGAGGTGCCCGTGGCGATGCGCAGTGTCGAGATCAGCTCGGCCGGCTTGTAGACGGCCTGGCCGATGGCCGCCGAGAACGCGGCGAGCATGTGCAGGTAGATGGCGGGGTCGCCGTTGGTGAAGCGCTCGGCCGCCTCCTCCTCGCCCAGCGAGTAGGCCTCCCACGCCGTGATGACGGCGAACTCGACCTCGGGAGCGAGCATGTCGGCGACCGTGGAGGCGACGGCCTCGCGGGAATCGGCCGGCTTCCAGACCACCCCGGTCTCCTGCACCCGCCGGGAGAGGAAGGAGCCGAACACCTTCAGCTCGGAGACGGCGGCTTCGGAGTCCGCGCCGATCTCGGCCACGGTCCGGTCCAGCAGGTCGCTGTCCTTGCGGACATAGGCGTCGATCAGCGTGATGGCGAGCTGCTTCGTGCGGTCCGTATCGTCTGTGCCAGGCATACTTCCATGATGCCCGCAGCAGCGCCGTTGATGGGTCCGACCCGGGCCCGCGCGCCGGGCGCGGCGGCCGGACCCCGCCCGGCGGCGGCACAGGTGCCGCAGGCGCGGGAGGGAGCCCGGCCGCGGCCGGTCACTCGAAGCGCGGGCGCAGCGGCATGTGCGAGTCGGTGCCGTCGAGCTTGACGCCCAGGATCTGGTGCAGCTGGACCACGTCGCGCTCGAAGCCGAGGATGCAGCCGTTCATGTACAGCCGCCAGACCCGGGCCGTGCCCTCCCCCGCCTCGCGGACCGCCGCCTCCCAGTTGCGGTCCAGGTTGCGGGCCCAGTGCCGCAGGGTCAGCGCGTAGTGCTCGCGCAGGTTCTCCTGATGGCGGATCTCGAAGCCGGCGTTGTTCATCCGCATCTGGATCTCGGCGGGCCCCTCCAGCTCGCCGTCGGGGAACACGTACCGGTTGATCACGCCGCCCGGCTTCATCGCCGGCAGGTCGTTGCGCGGGCGGGTGATGCAGTGGTTCAGCAGCCGCCCGCCCGGCTTGAGCTTCGCGTACAGGCCCGCGAAGTAGCTCGGCAGGTTCTTCTTGCCGATGTGCTCGGTCAGGCCGATGGAGCTGATCCGGTCGTAGATGCCGTCGGGCACGTCGCGGTAGTCCATGTGCCGGACCTCGGCCAGGTCCGACAGCCCTTCCTGGGCGATGCGCTTGCTCGCCCACTCGGCCTGCTCCTTGGACAGCGTCACACCCAGCGCCTTGACCCCGTACTCGCGGGCCGCGTGCATGACCATGCCGCCCCAGCCGCAGCCGACGTCGAGCAGCCGCATGCCCTCCTCAAGCCCCAGCTTGCGGGCCACCAGCTCGTGCTTGTCGCGCTGGGCCTGCTCCAGCGAGTTGTCCTCGCCGGTGAAAAGGGCGCACGTGTAGGTCATCGACGGACCCAGCACCAACTCGTAGAAGGCGTTGGAGACGTCGTAGTGGTGGTGGATCACCTCGGCGTCGCGGTCCTTGGCGTGCCGGGTGCCCAGCCACGACAGGCGGCCGCGGCGCACCTCCTGGGGCGGCGGTGCCAGCCGGTTGACGAACTTGACCCAGCCGATGCTGCGCACCATCCGCGCGAGCTCCACCGGGGACAGCCGCAGCCCGTCGCCCAGCGCAAGGTCCGACATCCGCTTCAGGGCGGTGTACATGTCGCCCTCGACGTCGATGTGGCCCGCCACGTAGGCGCGCGTCAGCCCCATCGCGCCCGGCGACTGGGCCAGGTAGTTCAGCGCCGCCGGAGTGCGCACGACCAGTGCCGTGTCGCTGTCGGGGTCCCCGGCCGTACTGCCGTCGTAGGCGCGGAAGTGAACGGGTGCGTCCGTACCGACGACACGCTCGAAGATCTCCGCCAACCGCATGCTTGTTCCCTTCTCGCCCGCGCCCGCCCACATCCCGCGGTGGGCCGGCGTCTCACCTGTTGCCGACGCACTTGTCGTAGAGGTCGAGGAGCCGGCCGCCGGGGTCGTAGGCGTGCTTGAGGCTCCGGTAGCCCTCGCCGTTGTACAACCGCCAGAACTCGTCCTCGGAGTAGAAGGCGTCGGAGTAGAGCGACTTGTGCCCGCCCAGCCGGGAGACCTCCTCCTCGACGGCCCGGTTGTGGTGGGCGCGCCGCTGCCCGGGACGCATGGGGACCATGCCCCAGAACCCGAAGTTGACATAGAGCCGCTCCCGCTCCAGCGGGTACAGCGGCCACACGTGGGAGCGCCCCGCGGCCGGCGGCGCGGTCTCGCGCAGGCGCAGAGGGCACATCCAGATCGGCGACATGCCGATCTCGGCGTGGAAGAAGTCGAGGAACTCGGCGCCGCGCTCGACGCCCACCTCGATGTCCTGGATCACCGGCTCCTGCTGCGGGCGGCCGCGGTAGCGGTTCAGCAGCCGGCTGAAGTCGGTCCGCCGGTCCAGGGCCACCAGCCGGCGGTAGACGTCGGAGCGCTTCAGCGGGCGCGGCCACAGCCGGCGCACCATCGGGTTGCCCAGCCCGAAGGCGCCGGAGCACCAGAACCAGTCGGTGTCCCACCGCCACAGGTAGTCGTGGACGGTGAGGTAGTCGCCGGGTCCGGGGCCCGCGTAGCGCGGGATGGACCGGTAGTAGATGTCGGTGCCGGTGTAGTCGCTGGTCCAGGGGGCGTGGTCGACGAAGGAGGCCAGGGTGAGGTACAGCTCGCCGGGGCCGAAGGCGACGCCGTCGACGAAGTCGACCCGCTCCCCCTTGTACTCGGCGTCGCCGCAGATCCGCTCGAAGGCCTCCATCGCCTCCTTGGCGTCGCCGAAGGGCAGGTGGCGCAGGTGCACATAGGGCTTGACCGGCTCCAGCTCGATGCGCAGCCGCAGGCTGTAGCCCAGCGTGCCGTAGGAGTTGGGGAACCCGTAGAACAGCTCGCTGTGCTCGTTGTCGCGGCGGGCCGCCACGACGTCCCCCGATCCGGTGAGGATCTCGATCTCCTCGACCGACTCGTGCGGCAGGCCGTTGCGGAACGACGACGACTCGATGCCCAGGCCGGTGACCGCGCCGCCGATGGTGATGGTGCGCAGCTGCGGCACGACCAGCGGCATCAGGCCGTGCGGCAGGGTGGCGGCCACCAGGTCCTCGTAGGTGGTCATGCCGCCGACCTCGGCGACCCGCTCGACGGGGTCGACCGCCAGCACCGAGGTGAACGCCGACACGTCCAGGCGGGGGGCGTCGGAGGAGTCGCGGAACCGGAACAGGTTCGAGGTGGGCTTGGCCAACCGGACCGGGGCGCCGGCGGGCAGCCGCGCGTAGTCGCGCTGGAGCCGCTGCACCGCCTCGACGTGGTCGGCGAAATCCCGCTGCGAAGACTGACGAATCGCTCTCACCCGTTTCCCAACCCGCTCGGCGCCGTGCGCCGCTGCCGTCGTGCGTGCCGCGCCGCTGCGGCGCGGCCAGCCCTGGAACACCATATTCCCCGGTACCGACGCCGATCGCCTTCGGGCGGTGTGACCAGCGCGACCCCGCCGTCGTGGCGTTCGCCAGCGCGTACCCGACGGCGCCCGGCCGACCCCCCGAACCGCCCGGGGCGACGCCGCTCCCTGGCTTCTTCCCCGCGAGGGCCGCCCCGATACCTGGCTGGGCGCCGGCGGCCGGAGGCGGCCCCGGGCGCGGCACCGCGCGGCGCGGGCACCGGGCGCGGCGTAAGATCGGCGAACGTGCGCATCGCCTTCGTCGACTCCGGGATCGGGATGCTCTCGACCGCGGCCGCCGTTCGCGCGGCGCGGCCCGACGCCGATCTCGTGCTCTCCATGGACCCCGACCACATGCCGTGGGGCCGGCGCGCCCCCGAGGAGATCGTGGGCCGGGTGCTGGCCGGCGCCCGCGCCGCGCTGGACGCCGAGCCCGCGCCCGGCGCCGGGCGCGGCGCCCCCGACGCGATCGTGGTGCCCTGCAACACGGCCTCGGTGCACGGCCTGACGACCCTGCGGGCGGCGTTCGAACCGGAGATCCCCGTCATCGGCACCGTCCCGCCGATCAAGCCCGCCGCCGCGCGCGGGGGGCCGGTGGCCGTGTGGGCGACCGTGGCGACCACGCGCAGCCGCTACCAGCAGGGGCTCATCGAGGAGTTCGGCCAGGGGGTGGAGGTCACCCCGGTGCCCTGCGCCGGGCTGGCCGAGGCGGTGGAGTCGGCCGAGCCCGCGGCGATCGACGCCGCGATCGCCCATGCCGCCGGGCTCACCCCGCCCCGGACGAGGGCGGTGGTGCTGGGCTGCACCCACTACGACCTGGTCGAGGAGCAGATCTCGGCCGCGCTGGGCGGCCGCGCGGAGCTGTTCACCGCCGCGGGCGCCGTCGCCGCCCAGACGCTGCGCCGACTCGGCGTCCCCGCGGCGCCCGACCTCCCGCTGACCGGCGCCGCAGCCGTCCTGGCCGGCGGACGCCCGGCGGAGCTTCCCCCGGCGGCCCTGGCCTATGCCCCCGGACGGGCCCTGGCCCGCGTGCCGCAGCCCTGAATCCGGCCGGGGGCCGCACGGAGCCCTGCGCCGGCCGCGTGAGCAGGCCCGCCCGGTCGCCGCTTTCGGCCTCCTGGGTACCTGCGGCACGGGCGGCCCGCCTCTGCGCGCACCCCCTCAGCCGGCGGGGGCCGTCGCGGCGATTCCGGGGGACTCCGCATCCGCGGTCCCGTGCCGGGGCGCGGGGTCGTCGTCGGGGGTCAGGGCGGCGTCGGTGAGGTGGCGCACGAGGGCCCGCAGGCCGGCGGTGTCCTTGTCGGCGAGCAGGGTCTCCAGGAGGGACAGGGCGGCCTTCTGGTCGCCGGGCGCCGACCTGACGCGGGGCCAGTGCCGTTCGGCGGCGGCGTCGGTCAGCCCCAGGGTGCGGCCCACCTGGCCCAGCGCGTTCAGCAGCGCCGCGTCGCCGGGGCGCTCCTCCAGCGCCGCCAGGACCAGGTCGGCCTGGTACTCCGGGTCGACCTCGTCGGGGGACTGCCGACGCAGCAGCGGCAGCACCTCCGATGCGGCCACGGGCAGTCCGCGGGGGGCGCGGCGGGCGGCCTCGGCGCGGATCTCGGCGAGGTCGCCGGCCTCCTCGGCGCCGCGCCGCACCCGCTCCAGGGCCCGCTCGGCGCGCCGCAGCGCGCAGTCGGCCGTCCAGCGGGCTCCCCGGGCGGCGGCCAGCCGGGCGGCGATCAGGCTCACGCGCAGGCACAGCCGGTGGGAACCCACGCGTTCGAAGTAGCGCGACCACGTGGTCAGCGCCGTGCCCAGGCGCCAGTCGTTGTCCAGCGCCCCGACCGCCACCAGGTGCTCGGCCGCCTCGGCCCAGGCGGGCCGCATCCGCGGGTGGGCGTCGGCCTCGCGCAGCTGCGGCAGTGCGGCCCGGGCCTCCTGGGGGGACCGCCGGCCGGCGCGGGCCAGCCACGCCAGCATGCGGGCGCGCTCGGTGTCCGTGTGCCGGCGCGCCGCCGCCCGGGCCGCCCCGCCGGGCCAGGCGGCGGTCATCCCGGCCTCCACGCGCTCCAGAGCCGACAGCGCCTCGTCGTAGCGGTCCAGGTGGCGCAGCGCGCGCACGTAGCCGAAGGCGTAGCCCAGGCTCACCCCGGCCCCGCCCGCGCGCGCAGCGGCGGCGCGCGTGTCGAGTTCGCGGATCGCCTCGTCGGGGCGCTCGTCGTCGATGAGCATGTCGGCCTGGGCCAGCACCAGCGCCTCCCAGGCGGGCTCGCCCGGCAGGGTGTGGCGCAGACTCTCGGCCAGCAGGGTGGCGCGGTCGACGACGTGGCCGGGGCCGTCGATGTTGGTGTAGCAGGTGAGCACGGGTTCGGCGGCGCAGACCGCGGGGCCGCACCCGGACCCCGGCTCGGGCGTGCCGCCTCCGGCGAGGTGGCAGGCGCGCAGCCGCGCCAGGGCCGCGGGCAGCACCGACTCCCCTTCGGCCTGGTCGCCCGCGCGCGCGGCCACCGGCCAATGCCCCGCGAACGCGGCGGCCCACTCGGGCGCGGACCCGCTGCGGGCCGTGCGCTCGACCGCCGGCGCCGCCTCGGCGGCGGCGTCGGCCTGGCCGTCGGCGGCCATCTGCGCCAGCCGCACCAAGCCCTCGGCCAGCTCCGCCTGCCCGTCCACCCGCAGCTCCCGCGCGGTCTTGCCCAGCCATCTCCACAGCGCCATCGGTGCAGACTCCCCCTGGTTCCTCCGTGCCGGTCCGGATCCCCGGCGGCGCCCGCGACCGGTCCGCGCCGCCCGCGGTGCGACCGAAAGTAGCAGTGTGGTCACTGCGAGGTGGCGGAAACGCGGGAATCGGCCCAGGTATTCGCCGGATAGACTCGGTGGCACGGGCCGGGGGGCGATGTTGCACGATGGCCGCGACCGCGCGGCGGCAGTGACGGGAGCACAACACGACCATGGGATGGCGAGACCGGTTCGGGCTCCGCCGGGCCAATCGGCGGGGAAAGGCCCGTTTCGACCGCGCGGCCGAGGACTCCGACATCCGGGCGCTGATCGACTTCCACAACAGCAGGCCCGGCGTGGAGTTCTACGTCGAGCCCGAGACGTTCGCCACCGGCACCACAGCGGTGGCCGTGGCCGGCGACGGCGAGTGGACCCGCCGGCGTGTGGGCTCCCCCGACGTCATCCGCAAGGTCGCCCGCAACCTCAAGGCGCCCGTCTACGATGTGCAGATCGTCGGGTACCCGCAGCGCATGCGCGACTGGACGGAGCGCAACAAGCGCGGCCTGTCGATGGACGACTAGCCGGCCGGGCACCCGGCCCGTACCGCCCCGGCCCCGGGGCGCCGGCGGCCCCGTGCCCGCACCGCGACGTTCCGAGTCCCGCGCTTCGGAGCAGGAAGGCGACCCGCGCCCATGACCGCCCCGGCACCACCGAACAAGAACGGCCTGCCGCCGTGGCTGCCGCGGGCGCTGATGCTGATCGCCTGGACGGTCATCGCCTTCGCGGTCGCGGGCTGGCTGTTCCTGCAGCTGCGCGGCCTGCTGGTGCTGCTGCTGGTCTCGCTGTTCCTCGCGCTGGCGCTGGAGCCGGCCGTGAACTGGCTGCACAAGCACCGCTGGCCGCGCGGCCCCGCCACCGGCGCGGTGATGCTGGGTGTGGCCACGCTGGTGGCGGCGTTCTTCTCGGTGCTGGGGTCGATGCTGGTCGGCCAGGTCCTGGAGTTCATCGACCAGGTGCCCGCGATGAGCCGCGGGCTGCTGAACTGGGTCAACGTCACCTTCAACACCCGCTTCTCGCCCAACACGCTGCTCAGCGAGATCACCGACGCGACGGGGCTGGTGGACCAGTACGCCTCCAGCCTCGCCGAGAACGCCTGGGGCGCGGGCACGACACTGCTGTCGCTGCTGTTCAACGGGCTGACGATCGCGCTGTTCACCTTCTACTTGACCGCCGACGGCCCCCGGTTCCGCCGCACCATCTGCTCGGTGCTGCCGCCGCGCACCCAGCGCGAGGTGCTGCGCGCATGGGAGATCGCCATCAGCAAGACCGGCGGCTACATCTACTCCCGCGCGCTGCTGGCGCTGATCGCGACGGTGGCCCACTACCTGGCCCTGGTCGTTCTGGACGTCCATTACGCGTTCGCGCTGGCGCTGTGGGTGGGCGTGCTCTCCCAGTTCATCCCCACGGTGGGCACCTACATCGGCGGGGCGGTGCCGGTGCTGGTCGCGCTGATGCAGGGCACCTGGCCCGCGCTGTGGATGCTCGTCTTCGTCGTCGTCTACCAGCAGTTCGAGAACTACCTGCTGCAGCCGCGCATCACCGCGCGGACCCTGGACATGCACCCGGCCGTGGCTTTCGGCGCGGTCCTGGCCGGGGCGGCGATCCTGGGGGCGCCCGGCGCGCTGCTCGCGCTGCCGGCGGGGGCCAGCCTGCAGGCGTTCCTGAGCATCTACATCCGCCGCTACCGAGTGGCCGAGCATCCCCTGCTGGGGCCGGCCGGACCGGGCGAGGCGACCGCCGAGGAGAGCGAGGAGTTCGACGACGGGTTCGCGGTGCCGTCCGAGGACGAGGGCGCCGGCTCCTCCGCGCCGGAGCGCCGGCGCAACGGGGCCGGCGGGGCCCGGCTGCTCACGCGCTGGCTGGGCGCCGGCCCCTTCGGCCGCGGATCCGCCGCGCCGGTGCCCGGCCGGGGCCGCGGCGGCAGCGGCGGGGAGGAAGGCCCGGATCCGCGCTGATCCGCGCCGGTTCCGCGCGCACCCGCGGGGCGGTCGGTGCACCGGGTTTTGGTCGCTGATGACGACACCTTGCCGGAACTCCTTGAGCCCGCGGGTTCCCTTATCAGGGTTTCCCATCGCATACTCGCCCTGGGAGGGGGTCTGAAGGATGAAGCAGGATCTCACCGCCTTGTGCTGCGAATGCGGCACGAGCCGGATGGTCAGCGCCTACCGGGCGATCGGCGAGGCGCAGTCGGCCTACGGGGTCGCCCGCTGCGTCGTCTGGCGGCTGTGCCGCGCCTGCGGGCACCGCACGTACCACGCCTACCTGCGTGACGACGACGACCGGGACGAACTGGAGGACGCCCTCAAACTCGACGACGCGCTCGCCAACGAGGCTCTGGACGAGGAGGTCGAGCAGCTGCGGCTGTGCGGGATCGACATCGGCCACGCCCCGGTGCCCGCGATCTGGGACGGCCAGCCGGTGGGCATGGTCACCCAGCGGCTCTCCGACCTCTCGTATGCGATCGTGCTCGACCCCAGCTCCTCGGTCGTGGCCAGGCTCAAGCTCATCGACCTGATGTGGAACGAGCTCTCGATCGGCGACAACGACGACCGGTGGTACATCCAGCCCGCCGACGACGACACGCCGGGCTACGCCGTCCGGCTGTTCGGCTACCGCGTGCGGCGCTGAGCCCGCCGCCGTGCGCAGCGCCCCCGGCCCGGGTTCAGCCCGCGACGGGGGCCGCGGCGAGCCGGCGCAGCGCGGCCCTGGCGACCTCGGGGTCGGTGGTGCCCCAGTAAGGCGGCAGCGACGAGCGCAGGAAGGCCCCGTAGCGCGCCGTGGCCAGGCGCGGGTCGAGCACCGCCACCACGCCCCGGTCCTCGGCCGAGCGCAGCAGTCGCCCGGTGCCCTGGGCCAGCAGCAGCGCCGCGTGGGTGGCCGCCACCGCCATGAACCCGTTGCCGCCGGCGGCTCCCACCGCCCGCTGGCGGGCCGAGGCCAGGGGGTCGTCGGGGCGGGGGAAGGGGATGCGGTCGACGATGACCAACTGCAAGGAGCGGCCGGGCACGTCGACGCCCTGCCACAGCGACAGGGTGCCGAACAGGCAGGAGCTCTCCTCGTCGGCGAACTCCTCGACGAGGCGGCCGGTGGAGTCGTCGCCCTGGCACAGGATCCGCAGGTCCACGCGCTCGCGCAGCTCCTCGGCGGCCTGCGCGGCGGCGCGCATGGACGAGAACAGCCCCAGCGCGCGGCCGCCTGCGGCCTCGACCAGGCCGGCGATCTCGTCGATGTAGCGGGGGTCGAGGCCGTCGCGGCCGGGCGGGGGCAGGTGCCGGGCGACGTAGAGGATGCCGCTGCGCGCGTGGTCGAAGGGTGAACCGACGTCCAGGCCCCGCCAGCGGGGCTCACCCGCGGCCTTCGCCGGGTCGTCGGCCTCGTCTGCGGGGGCGGCGGCCCCGGAACCGGCGTCGCCGGGCACGGCGGCCGCCGCGGCGGCGGGCTCCTGGCCGGAGGTCTCCCGGCCCAGGCCCCACTGGGCGGCCAGCGGCGCGAACGTGCCGCCGAGGGCCAGGGTCGCCGAGGTGAGCACGGTGGTGCGGTCGCCGAAGAGCTTCTCGCGCAGCAGTCCCCCGACGGCCAGCGGCGCCACCTGCAGAGTGGGCGCCTGCTTGGGGCCCTTGGCCAGCCACACGACGTCGCGGCGCTCGCGCAGCGGCGGCTCGAACGCCTCCAGGATGCGCACCGCGGTATCGTGCAGCTCCTCCAGCGCCGCCAGCGCCTGCTTGCGCTGGGTGGCGTAGTCGGGGTCCTGTTCGGATCCGCCGCTGCGGATGGCGCTCAGGCAGGCGTGCGCGGCGTCGCGGACGGCGGCGACCGCCCCGGCCAAGGACTCGGGCAGGTGGTCGAGGCGGCCGGCCTCGGACTCGCCGAACAGCAGCGCCAGGCCGTCTCCGGATTCGCTGAGCCGATCGCCGAGGCCCGCCTCGACCAGCCGGCCGGCGCGCTTGGCGGCGGTGTTGACGGCCCGCTCCCCCAGCTCGCCGGTGGCCACCGAGGTGACCCGGTCGACGAGCTCGTGCGCCTCATCGATCACCAGCACCCGGTGCTCGGGCAGCAGCTGGTAGCCCTGCATGGCGGAGATGGCCAGCATGGCGTGGTTGGTGACGACGACGTCGGCGCCGCCGGCGTCGGCGCGGGCCTGCTCGGAGAAGCACTCCTGGCCGAACGGGCAGGCCGCGGCGCCGACGCACTCGTTGGCCGATACCGACACCTGCCGCCAGGCGAGGTCGCTGACGCCGGGCGCGAGCTCGTCGCGGTCGCCGGTCGCGGTTTCCTCGGCCCACTCGTGCAGGCGTTTGACCTGGCGGCCCAGTGAGGAGAGCTGCCGGGGGTCGAACAGCTCGGTGTCCTCGGGGTCGGCGGACTCGGCGGTCTGCAGGCGGTGGCGGCACAGGTAGTTTCGGCGGCCCTTGAGGATGGCGAAGTTGGGCTCGCGGTGGAGCAGCGGTGCCAGGGCCTGGCCCAGCCGCGGCAGGTCGCGGTCGATCAGCTGGCGCTGGAGCGCCAGGGTGGCGGTGGATACCACGACCGTGGTGTCCTCGGCCATGGCGTAGCGGACGGCCGGCACCAGGTAGGCCAGGGACTTCCCGGTGCCCGTGCCCGCCTGCACCACGAGGTGCTCGCCGGTGTCGATGGCCGTGGAGACCGCCTCGGCCATGGTGGCCTGGCCGTCGCGCCGGGTGCCGCCCAGGGCTTGCACGGCGGCGTTGAGCAGGGTGTCGACGTCGGGAAGTTCAGCCACGCTGCGACAGTACCGCCTCGCGGTGACCGCGGGGCGGGTTCGTCCACAGGCCCGGCCGGGCGCTCAGGCGCGTTCGGCGGTGACGGTGAGCTCGTCGTGCAGGAAGCACAGGTGGTCGCGCACGTCCAGGCCGTCCTTGAGCGGGTTGGCATAGCACCAGGCCACGTCGGGGATCTCGCGGTCCTCCAGCCGCAGGTTCCAGTAGGTGGCCGCGCCCTTGTAGGGGCAGTGCGTGCGGGTACCGCTGGGCACCAGGAGTTCGCGGCGGACGTCGCTGGGCGGCAGGTAGTAGCGGTTGGGCAGCCCGGTCTCGGAGAGCACCTTGGGCCGGGCCGAGCGGGCGAGCACGAGTTCGCCGAGGGCCACGCGCACCAGCACCGTGGCGGGGCGGGTGTCGACCCGGTGGTAGGGGTCGCGCAGGTGGCCGCGGACGGGCTCGTCCTCGTCGAACCAGGTGTCGGCGGCGTCCCAGTACATCGCCGAGTACCCGCGCAGCCAGGCCGCGTCGGGCGTGGGATCGGGATAGGCCCACACGGCGTTCTCGGCCACCCGCTCGCCCACCCGCAGGTGCCAGTAGGAGGCGTCGCCCTTGTAGGGGCAGTGGGTGGTGCGGTCGCTGGGTGCCAGCAGCTTCGCGTCGATGTCCTCGGCGGGCACGTACAGCTGCGGCAGCAGCGAGGTCTCGTGGAGCAGCATCCCGCGCTCGGAGTCCAGTACCGCTCGGCCGCCCAGCTCGGCGCGCACCCGCCGGGGGAAGGGGTGCATGTACAGCGCGTGGTGCGGAGATCGGAGCTCGTAGTTCACCGTGGCGGGCGCATCGTGCGCGAACGGGCCGCCGCCCAAGGTCAGCGACATCCCCGGCCTCCTTCGCCGTCGACGTGGCGGGCGCAGCGGGTCATACCCGCCCCGCGGCGCGCTCACCCGCTTGCGGGAGGCTCCGGCGGCGGCCGGGTCGGCGGTGCGGACGGTCCCCGCCGCCCGCGCCCGGCCCGCGCGTGACCGCCCGGGACGCGGCGGCGGCCCAGGCCGTGTTCGGTGGATCACTGTCCTACTGCGCGGCCGCCGGGGTGGTGGCGGGTGAGGGGTGGGCTTCGCGCTCTCGCTGCGTTCTCTGGGCCCCTGACAGGCATCATGGCGAAGCCGCCTGTCAGGGGCAGTCGACAGGGGACTGGCCCCGGGCCCCCGCTGCGCGATGATGCGGAGCCCGCGGAGCCCGCGCAGGAGGGGAACTCCTTCCTCGGCCTTGCGAGAGCGGCACCGGGCCCCCGCTCGGCGATCATGGCCAAGCCCGCCAGGGCCCCCGCTCGGCGATCATGGCCAAGCCCGCCGAGTAGGGGCGTAGGGGCGTAGGGGCGTAGGGGCGCAGGGGAGGCCCTATCGCGGCGCCCCGCACCGGGGCGGCGCTTCGCGCCATCGGGCGCGGGGCGCACACGAGTGCGCCGCTCGCTACGGACGGACCCGCCAAACACAGCCCTAGGACCAGTCGCGGTGCGCGCTGCCGCGGCTGCGGTGGGGGCCGACGTCGTCGCCGTCGAATCCGGACTTGCGGCCGCGGCCGAGGTAGATGGCCGTTCCGCCGCCGCCCAGGGCGGCCAGGCCGGTCGCGACAAGGCCGATCAGCGCGCTGCCGGCCACCGGAAGCCGGCCGCCGGCGGGCTCGCCCGACGCCGGGTCCGCGTCCTCGCCGGGTTCGACCGAGGGGGCGTGCTCGGGGTCGGTCGGCGCCGCGACGGTGGGGCCGGGGGCGGGCTCCTGCTGTGTCGGCGCCTCGCCGGCGTCGGCCGAGGCGCCTCCCCCATCCCCGGGCGGGCGGGCCGTCTCCGCGGTGGAATCGCCGGCCGGGTCGCCGGGCGGCGCCGTGGCCGCGGGCGACCCTCCGCCGGCGGGACCGTCGGAGGGTGGGGCGCCGACGGAGCCTCCGGCGGAGCCGGCCGCCGCCCCGGGATCGCCGACGGTGCCGGGGCCGGGATCCGCGGTCGCGCCGGGGCCGGGGGACTCGTGTGTCGCCCGCGGGTCGGGGGCGGCTGTGGCGCCGCCGGACGGCGCGTCGTTCGCGGGCACGCCGCCGGCAGGCACGTGGACGGCTGCGCCGGCGAACTCCACCGCATAGTCGAAGGCGCCGATCTGCTCGCCGTCGGCGTCGAGGCGCACCACCTCGAAGCGGACGGACAGCCACGCGGCCGCGCGCAGGGGCTTGGCGGTCCGGTAGGGCGCGTCCGCGCTCTGGGCGGGGCGGGCGACGCCGCGTTCGGCCCGGACGGTGACCGAGACGGTGCCGTCGGCGGACGCGGCGGTGAAGGTGCCGGTGTAGGCGCCGTCGGAGACGTCGGCGGGGCGGCCCAGGACCGTGAGGCCCTTGACGGTGATCTGCGCGCTGGGCCCCGATGCGGCACTCCACCATGCGGTGGAGGCGGCGGAGTCGAGCGCGAGCAGGTGGTCGCGGCCGAACGCCTCGGCGACCGGTACGGGGAGCGAGACGCCGGGGGCGGTGCGGCAGTCGGGGCTGAAGCGCACGCCGGCGATGCCGGCGGCGGCCGTGAGCCGGCCGCTCTCGTGGACCACGGAGCTGTAGGCGTCGGCCGGCTCCTCGGGGAAGTGGCGGCCGGTGGAGACGTGGCGGGGGTCGGCGCTCCAGTCGGCGCCGCTGCTCGTCTGGGCGTTCCCGGCGGCGCCGGCCGCGCCGATCGCCCCCCGGCCGCACCAGTCGACGAACGCGATGCGGGCGGCGGCCTCGGGTTCGCCCGAGGCGCCGGTCGCCAGCGGCGGCACGGGGTCGGCGGAGGCGGGAAGCACGGCCGAGAGCGCCAGCGCCGCGGCCGCGGCCGCGGCGCCTCCGGCGCTGAGGAGCCTCCCCGCCACTGTGCGGCGGGCGGTGGGGGGATTCGATGTCACGGTCGTCCTCTGCGGGGGTCAACGGCCGCGGATACCGGGGCGTGCTTCCGGGGGGCGGGCCGGAGGTGTCTCGAGGCCGTTCAAAGGGGCTCCTTATGAACTTACATTCCACTGCCCGGTATCCATAGCTTTACCCGCCGCCCTGGGGCGGCGGGCGCCGTGGGGTCAGGCACACCGGACCGGGGAGCCGGCCGCGGACCCTCCAGGCGCCCTTCGGCGGTCGTGACTGCACGCTGTGAGGACGACCCGGCGGGCCGCGGGGTTCCCCCCGGCCGGATGCGGCCACCGCGGGGCCCGCGGGGACGGGTTTCGCCTCGGCCTCCGGCGCATCCGCCGCAGACCGTAACGCCGCGCGGGAGCCGGACATGTACCGCTGCGAGGACGCATTCACCCGGCGAAAGGGAGCACGTTGCCCTATGACGGCCCTGACGGCCCATCGGAGACGCCCGCCGGCGCCGAAGCCCGGTTCGAGTCGCTCTACACCGAGTGCTACGCCGACGTGCTCGGCTACCTGCTCCGGCGGGTCGACGACCCCGAGTCCGCCGCCGACCTGGTCGCTGAGGTGTTCGTGACGGTGTGGAACCGCCTGGACGCCGTGCCGGCCCGCGGCGGTGCGCGGCCGTGGATCTTCGGGGTGGCGCGCAAGGTCGTGGGCAACCACCGGCGCGGCGAGCGGCGCCGCTCGGCGCTGGCCGACCGGCTGCGCTCGGAGCTGAGCAGAGTGCAGGTGATCCGGCCGGAAGCCGCGGATCCCGGACTCGGCGAGGTCGGCGCCGTCTTCCGGTCGCTGTCGGAGGCGGATCGGGAGATCCTCTCCCTCTCCGGCTGGGAGGGGCTCGACCCCGGAGAGATCGCGATCGCCCTGGGCTGCACCCGCGGCACCGCCCGGGTCCGGCTGCACCGGGCGCGCGGACGCTTCGCCCGAGCACTGCGCAATGCGGGCGTCGACGTAGCCGGAGCGGTACCCGACCGGTCGCGGCCGCTGGGGTCGTCGGTCACGGAAGGAGCGAAGCCATGAGACACCGCGACGCCGTCGACCCGCTGGTCGCCCGGCTCCGTCCGCAGGTGAGCGCGTCCGAGGAGCTCGATCCGGCGCGGCCCGCCGCGCGCGAGCTCCGAGCCGCCATCACCGAGAAGAACGAGGAGCCCGCTGTGGCACCGAAACGCACCGTCCGCCGCCTGCTGATCGCCGTTCCCGTCGCGGCCGTGCTCGCCGCCGGAGGCGTCGCGGCGACGGCCCTGATGCCCGCATCCGCCCCCGGCCCCGTCGCCCCGCAGGAGGCGGCGGCCCTGGAGATCGACGTCGCCGACGGCGTCGTGGTCGCGGAGGTCAAGGACCCCACCGCCGATCCGCAGCGCTACGCCGAGGAGTTCGCCGAGCACGGCCTGAAGGTGGACCTGTCGCTGGTGCCCGCGTCCCCGTCGATGGTGGGCAAGCTCGTGTACCTGGACAGCGACATGAAGTCGCAGAACCGCGACGACCGCGACGTGGAGGTCATCGAGTCGCCCGAGCAGTGCACCCCCGACGGCGGGTGCCCGGTGGGCGTGCGCATCCCCGAGGGCTACCGGAACCACGTCCAGCTCGTTTTCGGCCGCGCACCCGGGGACGGCGAAAAGTACGAGGCCACCGGGGCGGAGGACACCAAGGGCCAGGATCTCGTCGGCATGACCGTCGCCGAAGCCGAGCTGGTCCTGCGCAACCGCGGGTTGGCGGTCGCCGAGTACCGCGTCGAGAAGCCCGCGCCCGCAGGCGGTGCACCCGCTCCCTCGCCGTCCGCGGCCGGCGCCTCCGACGGCCCGCCCCCGCAGCAGCCGGAGGACGCCGGGCAGCAGTCGGTTGTCGAGAAGGCCCAGGAGGTGCCGGACGACTACGTCGTCCGCGACGTCCAGCCGTGGGGCCCCGGGGAGGTGCTGCTGTTCACCGGCGAGTCCGGGGATTAGCCGACCGGTCCGACCGCGGCACGGGCCGCGGCGGAAGCGGCCCCGTCCGCAGGCGCGACCTGCCGGCGGGGCCGCCTTCGCGGTCCGGGCCCATACCGCCTCAGCCCGTCCCGGCGGCCAGCGCCGCGAAGAGCAGGCCGAGCCACGCCCAGCCCGTGATGATCATCAACCGCTGGATCAGGCCCGTCTGCGGCCGGTCGTGCTCCCAGGCGTGGCCGAACAGCGCGAAGAGGCCGAGCACCGCCGCGCCCGTCAGCGCGGAGTACCAGGTCCATACCGCGCCGCCGAGGACGAAGGCGGCGGTGATCGCCGCCGCCGGCAGTGCGAGGAAGACCACCGCGCCGGCGGCGTCGTGCACCCGGTGGCGGAGGCTGAAGCTCTGCGGCGTCCCCGCGGGTGCGCCCGGCGGGTAGCCGCGCATCGGATCCATCGGGAATGCGCCCGAGACCACCAGCGCCAGCCCGAACACGGCGATCGCGACAGCGAGCAGGACACTGTGCGCCGCCGGCGCGACGGCGGCGGCCGCGGCGGTGACCGCCAGGCCGCAGACGAGGAAGTTCGCGGTCTGCACCCAGCCGCGCCGTCCCAGCGCCAGGGCGCTGACCGGGTGGCGCTTCGGCCGGTAGCCGCCGCCCCGAGTCCAGCCGTCGACCAGGAAGACCGCGACGAACAGCACCGCCGCCCCCGCACCCGCCCAAAGCACCGCCGCCATGCAGGCACGCTAGCAACAAACGCGGGATCCGAGGCCGCGGAGCGGAAGGCGAGCCGAGGCCACCGATATCCCGTGAACACTGCGGCTTCCGAGGAGGCGGACGGGAGGCCGCCGACCGGCGCGGGCCGGCCCCATCGGGGGGTCCGGGGGTCGCCCCCCGGGAAAACACAGCGGCCCGCGGGGAAGGCGGCTCGAAGGCCGCCGACCGGCGCGGGCCGGCCCCATCGGGGGGTCCGGGGGTCGCCCCCCGGCAAAAACACAGCGGCCCGCGGGGAAGGCGGCTCGAAGGCCGCCGACCAGCGCGGGCCGGCCCCATCGGGGGGTCCGGGGGGTCGCCCCCCCGGGAAAACACAGCGGCCCGCGGGGAAGGCGGCTCGAAGGCCGCCGACCAGCGCGGGCCGGCTCGTGGAGCTATGGGGATTCGAACCCCAGACCTCCTCCATGCCATGGAGGCGCGCTACCGACTGCGCCATAGCCCCTTGTTGCCTCCAGTCTAGCGGATCTTTGGAGTGCCTTGGTCCGCGCCTCCGCGTGCCCGCACCGGATGGAGTGGCCGCGGCCGCCGCCGGCCGGGTGGAGGGGGAGCCGGCGGCGGCCGCGTATCCGGGGGTGGTCCTGGCGCCCCTGCCGGTCAGGAGGCGACCGGTGCCAGGCGCCACTGCTGGCAGTGGTTGTCCAGCCAGCTCCACTGCCGCACGTTGACGCCTTCGGCCGTGCCGCAGTTCGCGACGTCGAGCACCTTGCCGCTGTTCACGTTGACGACACTCACCCAGCCACCGGCGTCCTGCAGCACCAGGCGGAACCGCTGGCAGGTGTTGTCCAGCCAGCTCCACTGCCGCACGTCCGCGCCGTCGGCGGTGCTGCAGTCAGCGACGTCGAGGGTGCCGCCGCCGGCCCGGTTGACCAGCCGCGACGTGCCGTCTGCCAGGCCCTCGACGCGCCAGTCCGTGCCTTGCCCTCCCTCGCAGCGGGTCTGCACGGCGGTGGCGCCGTCGGCGCCGGAGCCGCCCTCGATCGCCAGGCACAGCCCGCTGTTGCGGTTGACCAGGCGGTATGCGGTGGGCGTGGGCCCGGTTTCGCCGGAGGGGCCGGTCAGTGTGACGCCGGTGGGCTCGGGGGTGCCGAAGTTCGGGGTGCCGTCGGCGTTCCACTCGAACTTCTGCGCCCGCGTGGTGCGGTCGGGCGTGCAGCCGCCGTCAGCGGTGTCGTTGGCGTGGTAGACGATCCAGTCCTCGGTGCCGTCCGGTGACTTGAAGAACCCGTTGTGCCCCGGCCCGTAGACGCCGTCGGCGTCGTCGCGCTGGAAGACGGGCTCAGGCGACTTCCGCCAGGACCCCGCATCCATCGGGTCGCCACCGGTGTAGGTGAGCATGCCGAGCTTGTAGTCGGGGGTGTCGCAGAAGCTGGTGGAGTAGACGATGAACGTGTCGTCGCCGTGGTACAGCGGCTCCGGCGCCTCCTGCACGGGTGCCCCCTGTCTCTCCCAGTCGTAGGTCGGCCGGGAGAGCCGCCGGCGCGGACCGGTGACCGTCGTCGGGTCGCTGAGCGCTTGGATGAACAGGTTCTGGGTCGAGCCGTCGTGGTAGGTGCCCAGCAGGTAGAGGTCGTCGCCCATCTCCAGCACGCTGGCGTCGAGCTGCCACTCGTCCAGGCCGACCGATCCCTGGTAGGTGTAGGGGCCCATCGGGTCGAGGCCCTCGCTGCGCAGCACCTGGAGACGCTGGGTGGGGTTGTAGTCGGCGACGTCGCGGCTGGCGTTGTAGTAGATGTACCAGCGCTTGCCCTCGGGGCCGTCCAGCAGGTGCATCTCCGGCGCCCAGATGTTGCAGCACTGCTCAGTGCCCGCCGCGGAGTAGACCTGCACGCTCGGTGCGGTGGCGATGCCGGCGAGGGTGGGCGACTTGCGGATCGTCAGTTCGGAGGTCCAGCTGGTGGTGATCAGGTAGTAGTTGCCGTCGTAGTACTCCATCCAGGGGTCGGCGCCCCGGACCGGTTTGATCGGGTTCTCGTACGGCAGCCCTGGCGCGGCAGCGGGGGAGGCCGCGGCCGGCCGCGATTCGGCGCCGCGGGCGGCCGAGGAGTCGGCGGTGGGATCGGCGGACACCGACGCGGCCGGCGCCACCAGCAGGAGGAGGCAGAGCGGAAGCAGGAGGGTGACTCGGGGCCGGATCATGGGGGCTCCTTCGCGGCCGAGTGGGGGATTCCTGTCGGGGAGTGGCCGCTCCAGCAGATGTGAGCGCTCACATCCGGCGCTGCCGCGTTCACTCCGGAGGGGCGGGGGGAACGGATGCGCGGCACGCGGGGACGACCCGCAGGCCGCGGCGCGTACCGGTTAGTGTGAGCGCTCACACATCAGTCCGTCAAGGGGTGGAAACTCCCCGTGTCCGGCCGGGGCGCCATCACCGGCGGTATGCCGCCGCCAGGGCGCTCAGCATCGCCGAGCAGCCCGCGTCGACGGTGAGCGCGGCGGCCCCGTCCGATCGTGTCGGTCCGCGGTTGACGATCGCCACCGGCTTGCCCTGGTCGACCGCGCGCTTGACGAAACGGCGGCCCGACAGCACGGTCAGCGACGAACCCGCCACCAGCAGGGCCTCGGCCTCGTCGACGAGCCGGTAGCCCTCCAGCACCCGCTCCGCCGGCACGTTCTCGCCGAAGTAGACGATGTCGGGCTTGAGGATCCCGCCGCAGTCCGCGCAGTCGGCCACGGTGAAGTCGCGGGTCGAGGCCAGGACAGCGTCGGCGTCGGGCGCGATCTCCACGTCCTCCACTCCCCCGGTGAACCCGGGGTTGAGCGCGGTGAGGCGCTCGGCCAGCCGCGCGCGGGGCTCCACCCGCGCACACGCCAGGCACATCACCCGGTCGTAGCGTCCGTGCAGGTCGATGACGCTCCTGCTGCCCGCCGCCTCGTGCAGGGTGTCCACATTCTGCGTGATCACTCCGGACACCACTCCGGCCTCCTCCAGCTCGGCCAGCGCCCGGTGGCCGTCGTTGGGCCGCGTGGTGTGCATGTGGCGCCAGCCCACGTGGTTGCGCGCCCAGTAGTGGCGGCGGAAGGCGGCGTCGCCGACGAACTGCTGATAGGTCATCGGCTTGCGGGGCGGCGAGTCCGGGCCCCGGTAGTCGGGAATGCCCGAGTCCGTCGAGATTCCCGCCCCGGTCAGCGCGACCACCGGCCCCCGCCCCAAGAGCGCGCGCATCCGCGCGAGCGCGGTGGTGAGCTCCTCGGCGTCGAGCGTGTCGGTCACGCTTCGAGGGTATGCACGCGGGGCCGGATCCGGCCCCGCCCCCTCCCCCGGCGGGGCCCACCCGCGCGTTTCCCGGCCGCGGGGCCCGCGGTCGCGCTCTGTGTGCCAATTCTCAGGCGGCTGTCTCAGTCAGGCGACTTACGCGAGTGCTAGCGTTAAGCGGGCGCCCTGTCTGACTTGTACGAGCATGCGTAGAAGCGCGCCGATCGCCGAGGGTGCGCCCCGGCGACCGCAGACGGAGCGCCGTACCGCAGGCGGGGAAGCGGGTGACGATCGTGATGGACGGGGACGGTGCTGCGGCCCCGAGCCGCTCTCCCCTGGGCTCTTCCGGCGGCTGCACAGCAGGGCCCAGCCTGCGCTGGAGGAGCACCGATCCGCCTGCGCGCCTACCCGCCGCGGTGGACGGCCACCGCGTCATTCTCCTCCGGCCCGCGGCCGCGGATCGCCTCCGGCCCAGCGCGCCCGCGCACCGCGCCGCCTGAGGCCCGGCGGCCGGACGCACCGGCGACCGGCTCCTCCACCCCCGCCCGAACCGCCCCACTGCAGCTGACGAGGTACGCCCATGACCGATACCGCGACGACCGCGACAGGAGCCTCCGATTCGCCCGATGACCGGGCTGCTCCGGCACCGCGGTCCGGCCTGCTCATCGGCGTGCTGGTCGTCTCGGCGTTCGTGATGATCCTCAACGAGACGATCCTGAGCGTCGCACTGCGGGACCTGACCGTCGCCCTGGACGTCTCCACCACCACGGTGCAGTGGCTGACCAGCGGCTTCCTGCTCACCATGGCGGTGGTCATCCCCACGACCGGCTTCCTGCTGGAGCGGTTCACGCCGCGCCAGGTCTTCCTGGCCTCGCTGACCATGTTCACCCTGGGCACGCTGCTCAGCGGGCTCGCCCCGGGCTTCGCGACCCTGCTGGTCGGGCGCGTCGTGCAGGCGTGCGGCACCGCGGTCATGGTGCCGCTGCTGATGACCTCGGTGATGCGGCTGGTTCCGCCCAACCGGCGCGGCGCGACGATGGGCACGATCACCATCGTCATCGCCGTCGCGCCGGCGATCGGGCCGACCATCGGCGGGGCGGTGCTGGCCTCGCTGGGGTGGCGCTGGATGTTCTGGCTCGTCCTCCCGCTGGCGGTGGCCGCGCTGGTCATCGGGGCGGTCTGGCTGCGCCTGGACAGCCGCACCCGGGCGGTGCCGCTGGACGTGCTCTCGGTGCTGCTGTCGGCGGTCGGGTTCGGCGGTCTGCTCTACGGCCTGTCCTCCGTCGGCGAGTCCGGCGGCGGGGAGCACCCGGTGCCGCCCTGGCTCGCGGTCGGGGCCGGGATCGCCGCGCTGGCGGTCTTCGTCGTGCGCCAGCTCCGCCTCCAGCGCCGCGATCGCGCGCTGCTGGACCTGCGGCCGTTCACCCACCGCAGCTTCGTGGTCGCCCTGATCCTGGCCGGACTGCTGTTCATGTGCCTGCTGGGCGTCGCGTCGATCATGCTGCCCCTGTACCTGCAGACCGTCATGGATACCGGAACGTTCGTGAGCGGTCTGGCCGTGCTGCCCGGCGGACTGGTGCTGGGAGCGCTGGGCCGACCGGTCGGAGCGCTCTTCGACCGCTTCGGCGCCCGCCCTCTGGTGATCCCCGGGGCTCTGGCCATGGCGACGTCGCTGTGGCTGTTCACCGCGCTGGGCCCCGATTCGCCGCTGGCCGCGGTGATCGCGATCCACATCGTGCTCATGACCGGGCTGGGGCTGATGATGACGCCGCTGATGACCGAGTCGCTGGGCGCTCTGCCCGACCACCTCTACTCCCACGGAAGCGCCATCCTGGCCACCCTGCAGCAGGTCGCGGGAGCGTTCGGCACGGCCGTCTTCGTGACCGTCGCCGCGCTCGGCAGCGCCACGGCCGCGGGCACGCCCGACGCCTCCGGCCTGCGGACCGCGTTCTTCGTCGCCGGATGCATCGGCGTGCTCGCGGTGGTCACGGCGCTGTTCGTCCGCCGCCCCGCGGAGTCCCAACCGGTCGGCGACGACCGCGAGGCGCCGGCCGAGGCGGGGTCGGACGGCGAGCCCCGCGGGGGCGCGCCGCAGCCGGTTCGCGACGAACAGGGCTGAGCCCACGAGGCGCGGCGACCGCCGCAGCGCGAAAAGCATTCACGACTGGTAGAGCTCAGTGAGCAGGGAGACGGCGGATCGCGTCGCCGGGTGCGGATCGTCGCGCCACCAGATCAGGCGTACCGCGATGGGCGCGGCGTCGCGCAGCGGGCGGAAGGCCACACCAGGCCGCGGGTACTGGGCGACGGTACTCTCGGTGGTAACGCCGACGCAGCGGCCCGTGGCGATGACGGCGAGCCAGTCGTCGACGTCCTGGACGTGTTCGACGCTCGGACGGCTCTCCGGCGGCCACATTTCGATAGTCGTGGTACCGCTGCGCCGGTCGATGACAAGTCTGCGCTCGCTGATCTCGGCAAGCCGGAGGGAGCGGCGGCGGGCCCACGGGTCGTCGGAGGCCAGGGCGCAGAACCGCCGCTCCAGCCCGACGATGACCCCGTCGAAGCGCCGCCGGTCGGGCTCGGTGCGCACCACGGCGAGGTCGCAGGCGCCCTCGGCGAGCCCGCCGGTAGCGGAGTTGGTGCGCACCAGCTGCAGTTCGACGTCCGGACGCAGCGCGGGCCAGCGACGTTGGAAATCCACGGTATGCCGGCCCATGGCCGACCAGGCGTAGCCGACGCGCAGGCGGGTGTGACCAGAGGTCGCTTCACGCACCAAGTCGTCGGCCTCGGCCAGCAGCCGCCGGGCACGAGCGATGACCTGCGCGCCGACAGCAGTGGGCACCACCTCCCGGCTCGTCCGGCGCAGCAGTCGGACACCAAGGGCCGATTCCAAAGCGGCCAGCGTGCGGGAGACAGCCGCCTGCGAGATGCCCAACTCGATGGCGGCGTCGGTGAAAGTGCCCGTATCGACGATGGCGACCAAGCACCGCAGCTGCCGCAGCTCCACATTCATAACCGAAGCGTATAGCTGCCGCGCCGGATGCATTTTGCGGAATCGTCGCCGCAACGCACGCTCGGATCCATGCATACGACGGCGCACACGCAGCGGACCCCGGAGAGTCCCGGCTCCGCTCCTAATAAGACCGGCCGCTCCGCAGGAATCGCGATGATGGCGGGCAGCGGCCTGTCGAATCAGGTCGGTGCAGCGATCGGTTCGTTCGCGTTCCCGGTGATCGGGCCGGTCGGCGTGGTCGCCGTACGGCAGTGGATCGCCGCAGCCGCACTGCTGGCGGTCGGTCGGCCTCGGCTGCGGTCGTTCACCCGGCACCAGTGGTGGCCGGTCCTGCTGCTGGCGGCGGTGTTCGCGGCGATGAACCTTTCGCTCTATAGCGCGATCGACCGCATCGGGCTCGGCCTGGCGGTCACGCTGGAATTCCTCGGCCCGCTCACGGTCGCACTGTCCGCCTCCCGCCGTACGAGCGATCTCGGCTGCGCGGTCATCGCCGCCATCGGCGTAGTCGCCTTGACCAGGCCGCAACCGTCGACGGATTTCCTCGGCATCGGCCTCGGTCTACTGGCCGCAGCGTGCTGGGCCTCCTATATCCTGCTCAACCGCTCCGTCGGCCGCCGATTCCCCGGCGCCGAGGGGACAGCCGCAGCCGCCGGCCTGTCGGGCTTGCTCTTCGTGCCCATCGGCATCGTCGTGCTGGTCCAACACCCGCCGACCCCGGCCGCTCTGGCCTGTGCCGCAGCGGCGGGCATCCTGTCCTCGACGGTCCCGTTCCTCACCGACATGCTGGCGCTGCGCCGCGTTCCGGCCCACTTCTTCGGCATCTTCATGAGCATCAACCCGGTCCTGGCCGCCACCGTGGGTCTGGTCCTCCTCGGCCAGCACCTGCACATCGGCCAATGGCTCGGCATCGCGGCCATCGCCACAGCCAACACCGTCAGCGTCGCCTCCGCCAGCCGCCGCCCATGAGACCGAACCCCAAGAATTCCAGCTCTTCCGGCAGTTCACCCGCATGCCGGGCACGACTCCGCGCAGCCCGCCGGTTCGAACCGCCGACCGGAGTACCAGGCGTGGCCCGCCGCCATTCGCGCGTTTCGTTTCCCGACCGCGTGGATGGCCGGGTATGGACGTCGCCGCTGCCGGCGCCCTGGTAGGAGGCGGCCATCGAGCCGAGGATCCGTAGCGCTTCCACGGATTTCGATCCCGGCTCGGCCAAGTAGGTGACCAGCATCTGATGCGGTGCACCCGGTGTCGTCCAGGCGACATAGGAGAGGTCGATGTCACCGACGTCGGCCCCGACCCCGCGGCAACAAAGCGGCCGCTTCCGCCTCACCGGCGGAAACGGCCTCGAAAGGAGCGATTCGTACTATGACTGATCCGGTGGAGCTATGGGGATTCGAACCCCAGACCTCCTCCATGCCATGGAGGCGCGCTACCGACTGCGCCATAGCCCCGTGTGCTCACCTTTATACCACCCGCTCGGGGGTGCATCGCCCGGCGCCGGGCGCCGGGGCCGTCGGATCGAAGCCGGTCGAAGCGCAATAAGCTGGAACGGTGGCCGAGACGAAGCTTGAGATCCAGATGCTGCACGATCGCCTGCTCGTACGCCAGATCCCCGAGCAGGGCGAGCGGCGCAGCAGCGGCGGGCTGGTCATCCCCGAGACCGTGAAGATGGCCACCCGCCTGGTATGGGGCGAGGTCTGCGGCGCCGGCACCGGTGCCCGCCATGTGAAGACCGGCGACCGGGTGCTGTTCAACCCCGAGGACCAGAACGAGGTCGAACTGCACGCCGAGCGCTACCTGGTGCTGCGCGAGCGCGACGTGCACGCCGTCGCCAACGAGCATCCCGAGCAGGGCACCGGCCTCTACCTCTGATCCCGCCGGCGCCGCGCCGCCGGGCGAGCTGCGGCGCGGCCGCCGGGTAATCCTGCCGCGCCGCAGCGGCCCGAGCCCGCGGAGTCCCGCGCGGCGGCGTGCGGCGGGGCTCAGTCGGAAACGGCCATCTCCCCGAGCAGGGACCAGTCGTCCTGCGGCACCGTCGTGTTGACGATCCGCGGGGTTTCCGCGAGGTGGGGCGGCAGCGTCCGCTGGGCCGTCTTGAAGTGCTCGGAGCCGACGTGGGCGGCGCCGGCGTCGGCGTCGGCGTCGCGGAAAGCCTCGACCAGCACGTACTCGTTGGGGTCGGCGACGCTGCGGGACCACTCGAACCAGAGGCATCCCGGCTCGGAGCGGGTGGCCTGTGTGAAGTCGGCGGCGATCTCGGGCCACCTGTCGGCGTACTCGGGCTTGATCCGGAACTTGGCGGTGATGAAGATCATCGGCTCTCCCCTGCTCTCGTCTCGGACACGGGCGCACACCGGCGTCCCGGTCCCGACGAGCGCGCGGACCGGCGCGCGGGAGCGGGGTCGCCGGCTGCCGCCGGAAACGACGTTATCGGGGGCGGCCGGCCGCAGCGGCGCCGCAGCGGCCGCAAAGAGCGTGAGAATCGCCCCGCCGCGAGCGCGTCCGGCCGCGCCGCGCCCATGCGCCCGCGGGGACCGCCGCCGAGGCGCCGGGGTTCCCCGCGGGAACCCGGCGCTATACCGCCGGCCGGCTGTAGTGCTCGGCCAGTTCGGCGACGCCTTCGCGGTAGGTGGGCCGCTGCGGACGCCAGCCCAGCTCTTCGTGCGCCTTCGCGCTGCTCATCCGCACTCCCCCGGTCATCATGGCCTTGGCGTAGGGAGCGGATGTCAGCAGCCAGGTCGGCACGGCCGGCGGCTTGGGCGCGCCGACCGCGGCGGCGATCGCCGTCGCCAGGTCGGAGAAGCTGACCGGCTCGTCGTCGGCGACGTTGTACGCGGTGTCCGGGGCGCCGCGCTCCAGGGCGGCCAGGGTGGCGTCGGCGGCGTCGTCCACATACACCCAGGGCAGCACGCCCCCGTTGCGGACCACAGGCAGCCGTCGCCGCCGCAGGCCGTCCACCACGGCGTCGCCGGCCGGGCCGGGGCCGTAGAAGAGGCCGTAGCGCAACGAGATCCCACTCACGTGGTCCGCGTCGAAGATCTGCCGCTCGCTGGACCGCATCGCCGCGACGGCGTGCTCGAAGCGGCCGCGGCCGGGCGGGCCGAACCGGTCGGCCTCGGTGAGCACGCGGCCCCCGAAGTCGCCGTATCCGTAGCCGAAGACCATCGACTGGTTCACGAACCGCTCGGCACCCGTCCGCGCGGCGGCGGCGAGCAGGTTCTGGGTGCCCTCGATGCGCAGCCGGTTGGTGGCGGCCATGTCGCGGTGCATCATCGGCGGCTTCTTCAGCGCGGTCAGCTGTGAGATCACGGCGTCGAACCGGTGCCCGTCGAGTGCCTGCAGCAGCCCGGGCCGGTCCAGCACGTCCACGTGGACGGGTGCGGCTCCCGCTGCGAGCAGCTTCTCGCGTCCGGCCGCGGACCGGTGGATCGCGGTGACGTCGTGCCCGGCCTCGCGCAGCCGCCGGGTGAGCGGTAATCCGATGGCGCCGGAGGCGCCTGCCAGCAGAACCCTCATGGTTACTCCTCTGGTCGCTCCTGCGATTCCCGGACCGCGCCGGCGGTCGCGGCGGTCGCGGCGCCGGAACGGGCGCCGGCGATGAGCGCGGCGATCAGTACCGCGGCCGCGTTGGCGAAGCGTTGTTCGCCGACGCCGGTCGGGTGGCCGCCGAACCGGTCGGCCAGCAGCCAGTAGTGGGCGGTCGCCCCCTGCAGGACGACGGTGACCGCCTCCCAGTCGGGGCCTTTGCCGTCCTCGCCGGCCAGGGCGATGAGCATCGCCGTGATCGCGTGGTGGAAGCGCACGATCTCGCCCTGGCCGAACCGCCCCAGCAGGTCCGGGAACGCGTCGAGATCGCGGAACAGCACGCGGTTGGCGTCGCGGTCCTCCTCCATGCGGCGCAGCCCTGCGTGCACCACCGAGGTCAGCTCCGCGACGGGGTCGGCCGAGTCGCGGACGCCCAGCCGTTCGGCGAGGTCCCGGCCGCCGGCCAGCAACCGGTCCAGGCCCTCGGACAGCAACTCCTCCTTGGTGCGGAAGTGCTTGTACAGACTGCCGGAGCCGGGCGAGAGCCCCGCCGCCTCCTCGATCTGCGCGACCGACGTGGCCGCATATCCCCGCTCCCCGAACAGCCGCATCCCCTCGGCCAGCAGAAGGTCTTTTGTCCGTGCCATATCCGGAAGCTAGCAAGCAAGTGCTTGCTTGTCCACGGAGGTACCGCGCCCTTGAGGAGATCGGCCGGAGCCCCTGCGGGGCAGGGGAATCCGGACGGCAGCAGGGACGCGTCCGGTGCTGAACGTCCGTGGTGGCCGCCTCACAGGTCCGCGCAACGCCCTCCGGCCGACCACAGCGGGTCGAAGCCGCTGCCGTGCGCGACTCCGCCCGCGAAGAGGCGACCGCACGCACCCCGGCCGGGCTCACCCGTCCCCGGCGGACGTCTCGCGCAGGGCCGCCGCCACGGCACGCTGCCCCGCAGTCGGCTCCGGCTTGGTCACGGCCAGGGCGGTGCGCCCGGACCACGAGGGATCCTGCACCTCGACGGTGACGACCCCGGCCGGTAAGCCGGGAACAGCGATGCCGGGAACCGTCGTGATGCCGAGACCGGCGGCGACGTAGCCGAGCCGCGCGTTCCAGTCGTGGATGCGATAGGCGATGCGGGGTTGCGGCAGCGTGGGCCAGGCACCGAACTGCGGGTCGCCCCGCAGCCCGGCACCGGCGATCCAGGACTCGCCGGCCAGGTCGTCGACCGCCACCTGCGACCGGCCGGCCAAGCGGTGGCCGCGGGGCACGGCGACGACGCCGCTGCCCCCGGTGGCCAGGCGCACGGTTCGCAGTCCGCGCAGGTCGTAGTCAGGCAGGCCCTGGCCGACGGCGATCACGGCGACGTCGACTCCTCCGGCGCCGACCCGACGCACCAGCGCCGGCGAGGACGCCTCGTGCAGGTCGACGACCAGCGCGGGGTGCTCGCTGCGGAGCGCCGCCACCGTTCGCGGAACCAGCGACCAGGTCGCGGTCGGGAAGGCCCCGAGGACCACCCGCTCGGCGAGCCTGTCGGAAAGCACGGCGAGCTCGCGGTCCGCCGCGTCGAGTTCGGCCAGCACGGCGGCCGCCCGGCGGGCGACCGCATCGCCGGCCCGGGTCGCCTCCACCCCGCGGGCCTTGCGTACGAACAGGGGCGTCCCCGCGGCCGACTCCGCGGCCGCCACCTGCCGGGAGATCGCCGACTGGGTGTATCCGAGGAGGTCGGCCGCCGCGGTGAAGGACCCGGTTCCGACGACAGCATGCACGACGCGCAGCGCAGGAACGGTGAACTCGGCCATGACCCCGATCTTAGCCATGATTAATACGCATGCCTCGCATGCGAAAGCGTCGCTTGTGGAATGCCTTGGTCGCACCGAGGCTGGAATCGCCAAGGCAGCACCACGAAAGGACGAACGCGGATGCCCGCCCCTACACCCAAGGTCTGGTTCATCACCGGCGCCTCGCGGGGCTTCGGCCGCCTCTGGGCCGAAGCCGCGCTCGAACGCGGTGACCGCGTCGCGGCGACAGCCCGGGACGTCACCGCCCTGGAGCCGCTCACCGAGCGGTTCCCAGACACCGTCCTGCCACTGCGTCTCGACGTGACCGACCGGGCGGCGGTGTCGGGGGCCGTCGAGCGGGCCGTCGAGCGGTTCGGCCGCCTCGACGTGGTCGTCAACAACGCGGGCTACGGGCTCTTCGGCATGGTCGAGGAGCTCACCGAGGCCCAGTTGCGCGCGCAGCTGGAGACGAACTTCTTCGGCACCGTCTGGGTGACCCAGGCGGTGCTGCCCGTGCTCCGGGCCCAGGGCTCGGGCCGCATCCTGCAGGTGACGAGCGAGGGCGGGGTACGCGCCTATCCCGGTATCGGCGCCTATCACGCCTCCAAGTGGGCGGTGGAGGGCCTTTCCGACTCGCTCGCCCAGGAAGTCGCGTCGTTCGGGCTCCACGTGACCGCGGTCGAGCCGGGCCCCTATGCCACGGAGTTCGCCGGCGGCAGGAGCTTGCGGACCACCGAACCCCACCCGGACTACGCCGGCGTCCGCGAAGCCACCGGCAAGGAATGGGTGCTCGGCGATCCCCAAGCAACGGCGGAAGCGATCCTCGCGATCGCCGACGCCGAGAACCCGCCCCGGCGGATCGTCCTGGGACACACCCTCCCCGAGATCGAGGAGATCTACGCCGAGCGGCTGCGCGTCTGGCGGGAGTGGGAACCGGTCACCACGGCCGCCTTCGGCAAGCGGATCGTAGCCCAGACCGCCTGACCTGCGCCGGGCCTGCCCGGTCGCGGCTTCGCCGGGCGCGCCCCGGGGCGCGCCCGGCAAGGCGCTCGGCCGGCGGGAGCCGGCGCGCCGGCCCGGCAGGCGCTAGGACGCGGCGGCGATGCCGTCGAGCCGGGCCAGTTCGTCGTCGCTGAACCTGAGGGCGCCGGCGGCGATGTTCTCGTCCAGGTGCGCCGGATTGCCGGTGCCGGGGATGGCCAGCACGTGCGGACCGCGATGCAGCGTCCACGCCAGCCTGACCTGCGCGGGGGTGGCGCCGTGGGCCTCGGCGACGGAGGCGATCTCCGCTCGGCCCGCCTCGTCGGGGACGCCGTGCGGCGAGCCGCCGACAGCGAAGAACGGAACGAACGCGATGCCGTGCTCGCGGGTCAGGGCGACCAGGTCGTCGTCGGTGCGTTCGGTGATGCCGTACCTGTTCTGGACGCACACCACGGGTGCGACGGTCATCGCCTCGGCGAGCTGGTCGGCGGTGACGTTGGAGACGCCGATGTGGCGGATCAGTCCCGCCTCGCGCAGGTCGGCGAGGGCCCCGACGTGCTCGGCGACGGACCCCGGCTCCTTGTCGAGACCGCTGCCCCAGCGCAGGTTCGCGACCTCGATGTGGTCGCGGCCGAGCTGGCGGATGTTCGCCTCGACCTGTCCGCGCAGTTCGTCGGGGCGTGCGTAGGAGTCGGGCTCGCCCGTGCCGGAACGGCTCGGGCCGACCTTCGTCGCTATCACCAGATCGTCGGGGTAGGGCTGCAGCGCGGTGCTGATCAGCTCGTTGGCCGAGCGGGTGGGCAGAAAGTAGAAGGCGGCCGTGTCGATGTGGTTGACGCCGAGTTCGACGGCGCGGCGCAGGACGGCGATGGCGTCGGCCCGGTCCCTCGGTGCCGGATCCCAGGGCATGCCGGTCAGGCGCATCGCGCCGAAACCGACCCGGTTGACCGTGCGGTCGCCGAGCCGCCAGGTGCCCGCGGCGTCCGCGCTCGGGGCGTCGGTGGTGTTCGTCGTGGTCGTCATGCCATCAGCCTGGCGCGCCGAGGGCGGGCGCGGCCGCTTTTGGCAACTTGCTGCCAGTACCGTTCGACATGCGGCTCGCGGGGGAGAATGGCACTATGCGGACCACCGAGACCTTCCAGGTCGTGCGGGGTGAGGAGGAGGTACTCCGACGCACCGCGCACCTGTTCCAGGCGGCCACCGACTTCGCCTGCGCTGCGAACAGCTTCGCCGCCTGGACGTGGGCGCACGCCCAGCGCGGTCTCGCCGCCGACACGGCGAAGCCGGCCGGGATGCGCATCCGCAAGCTCTACCGCTCCGGCATGCTCCTGGATCCGACATGGGCGCAGCGGATCGCCGAGGCCGGCGACCGCCACGGTGCCCAGATCCGCGTCAGCACCGAGGAGATGAACGAGACCATCATCCTCGACGGCCGGGTGGTGATCCTCGCGGGCGACGAGCAGGCCGGTGAACGCAGCTACAGCCTCATCAGCCAGCCGGAGACGGTGCAGGGAGTGTGCTCGCTGTTCGAGATCGCATGGCGGTCGGCCACGGAGCTGGCCGTGTACGACGCACGGGTCGCCGAGGTCCGGCAGATCGCTCCCCGGGTGCTCGACCTCCTCGGCCAGGGCGTCAAGGACGAGGCGGCGGCTCGCATGCTGGGACTTGGCGTACGCACGTATCGCCGACGAGTCGCCGAGCTGATGGCCGCCCTCGGCGCCGAATCGCGGTTCCAGGCCGGCCTGCGGGCCAGGGAGCTGGGGCTGGTGTGACCTCCTCCCGGCGCTGCGCTGCCGGGCCGGGATTCCTACTGGGTGCCTTCCGCTGCGAAGGGCGGCACTCTCGCCGAGCCGCGCTGAGCGACGTGCTCGCGCGCTCACGGTTTTACCAATGATAACAACAGCATGGTTGCACCGATAGCACTTCCTGTTATCATTGAAATCAGACAGACAGTTCCACCGCTATTCCGCCCTGGCGCGGGTGGGCGCCCTCGACACGCCCGCCGGGCGCGCAGGAGTCCGCATCCCAGCGCTTGCAGAGGAAGACATGAACACCAGTGACATACGCGCGGCCCTGATCACCGGCGGGTCCGGCGGCATCGGCAAGGCCGTCGCCGAGAGGCTGGCGGCCGACGGGTACGCGGTCGCCGTGCACTACTCCGGAAACAAGGACAAAGCCGAGGCCGTCGCGGCCGCGATCACGGACGAGGGCGGCCGCGCGATCGCCGTCGGCGGCGACGTCGCCGACGAGGCCGCCATGACCGCCGCCTTCACCACGGCGGAATCGGCCTTCGGCGGTCTCGACGTCATCGTGAACGCGGCGGGGATCATGATCCTCTCGCCCATCGCCACCGCCGACCTCGCCGACGTGGACCGGATGCACCGCACCAACATCCGCGGCACCTTCGTCGTCTGCAAGTTGGCCGCCAACCGGGTTCGCCCGGGCGGGGCGATCATCAACGTCTCCACGTCGGTAACGCGCACCAAGCTGCCGTCCTACGGCGCATACGCCGCCTCCAAGGCCGCCGTCGAGGGCCTCGGGCTGATCCTCGCCCGCGAGCTGCGGGGCAGGGACATCACCGTGAACACGGTCGCTCCCGGCCCGACCGCAACACCGCTGTTCCTGGAAGGCAAGAGCGAGGAGCTGATCGACCAGCTCGCCTCGATGAACCCGATGGAACGCCTCGGCACGCCCGAGGACATCGCCGAGACCGTGGCCTTCCTCGCCGGCCCGGCACGCTGGGTCAACGGCCAGACGATCTTCGCCAACGGCGGCATGGCCTGAAGCCGGCCCAGGGCGCTGCCTCGGCCCATCAGCCGGTTGCGTCCACGGCCGGTCCGGGGCACCCCCGCAAGAAACGACGAGGGCGGCCCTGCGAGCAGGACCGCCCTCGTACCGAGTGGAGCTATGGGGATTCGAACCCCAGACCTCCTCCATGCCATGGAGGCGCGCTACCGACTGCGCCATAGCCCCTGGTGAGCCGCCCCGTTCGCCGCGGCGGCCCCACCGACTCTAGCGGAATCCGGCGCCCGCGTCGAAACGGAGCAGGCGCCCGTACCCGGCCGCGCGCGGGTGGGCGTCATCGGTCGTCGCTGAGCGTGCGCGGCTCGGGCAGACTCGCCGCATTGTGCTCCAGCAGGCGCCATCCGCCGGTGCGCAGCGGCCCCAGCAGGGACCAGGAGCAGTTTCCCAGCGGTCCCAGCACCTGGCGCCGGTCGGGCGGCAGGCCCAGCATGCGGTTGATCCCGGCGCGCAGCGCCGCGCCGTGGCCCACCGCCACGAGCAGCCCGTCCTCGGGCACGAGCGCCAGCCCGCGCTCGATGGCGTCCTGCACCCGCTCCCCCACGGCAGCGAGGTCCTCGCCGCCGGGCGGCTCCATGCGGGCGTCCTCCTCGGGCCAGCGCTCGCGGATCTCCGCGGTGGTCAGCCCCTCCCACCTGCCGCCGAAGCGCTCGCGCAGGCCCTTGTCCAGGGTCACCGGCAGGCCGGTCTCCTCGCTGAGCGCATGCGCGGTCGCGGCCGCGCGGCGCAGGTCGGAGGAGACGACGGCGTCGGGCCGCAGCCGCGCGAGCAGGGCGGCGGCACGGCGCGCCTGGGCGAGTCCGCGCTCGTTGAGGGCGATGTCGGTCTGGCCCTGGAAGCGCTTCTCGGCGTTCCACGCGGTCTGGCCGTGGCGCCAGCAGACGACGCGGCGGGTCTCGGTCACGGGCGGCCTTCCCCCCGCGCCGCGCCGGCGCGCCGGCGCGAGCCGCCGCCGCCCGCGCTCACGCCTCGTCGGCGCTGCCGCGCGCCGGTCCGCGAGTGCCCTCGGGCAGCGTGATCTGCGGGCAGTCCTTCCACAGCCGCTCCAGGCCGTAGTGCCCGCGCTCCTCCTCGTGCTGGATGTGCACCACGATGTCGGCGTAGTCCAGCAGTACCCAGCGCCCGTCGCGCTCGCCTTCGCGGCGGACGGGCTTGACGCCTCCCTGGTCGCGCAGGCGCTCCTCGACCTCTTCGACGATGGAGCGCACCTGCCTGTCGTTGGGCGCCGAGCACAGCACGAATGCGTCGGTGATCACGAGCTGGTCGCTCACGTCGTAGGCGACGATCTCCTGGGCGAGCTTGTCGGCGGCCGCCTCGGCGGCGATGTTCACGAGCCCCACGGCCCGGTCGGTGGCGGACACGATGTAGCAGCAGCCTCCCTCGGGCCGCTACCCCGCGGTCGGATCGTCGAGGTAGAGCCCGGTCTTGTTGATGTAGCGGACGATGCCGTCGGGTACGAGATACCAGATGGGTTCGCCCTTGCGGACGCGCTCCCGGCACTCGCTGGAGGAGATCGCCAGGGCCGGGACCTCCACGAGGCTCACCTTGCCGTCGGGAAGCCCGGGATCGGTGAGCCGGTGTCCGGGGCGGTTACAGCCTACGAAATGCGCGAGTTCGAAGAGTTCATCCACGTTCTGCCAGCTCAGAATAGCGCCCAGCGCGTCGGCGCCGGTGATGAAGAACAACTCCACCCCGGTGCCGTAGATCTGGCGCATCTCGCGCAGCGTGTCGATGGTGTAGGTCGGCCCGTCGCGGTCGATCTCCATCCGGCTCACGCTGAACTGGGGGTTCTCGGCGGTGGCGATGACGGTCATCAGATAGCGGTCCTCGGCCGAGGTCACCTGGCTGAGGTCCTTCTGGTAGGGCTGCCCGGCGGGCACGAAGACCACCTCGTCCAGGTGGAACAGGTGGGCGACCTCGCTGGCCGCCACCAGGTGGCCGTGGTGGACGGGGTCGAACGTTCCGCCCATGATGCCCACGCGGCGCGGGTTCCTGCGCCGCTGCTCCGCGCTGGAGAGGGCCCCCGCGGGTTCGTTGCGCACGTACCGCTCCGTTCCTGCGTGTCGCCGACAACCGTCAAACCGGGGCTTCACGGCGCCGGTTCTCCCCTTTTGGTCCGGTCTATCCCGAGATTAACCGACGGGTGTGCGGCCGCTTCCGGCCACTGCCCGCAGCCCGGCGAAAATCGCGTCATATCTCGATACCGCGAATCGTGGCGCGGCGCACCGCCGGGGCATAGCATGCCGACATGTCCACCAACGCTCCAGACCGCGCCCGCGTACGACTTGAGAACATAAGCTCCCGAGCATACGAGCACCCGGCCGATCGCGGCGCACTGGTCGCGCTGCGGTCCCTGCGGGGTTTCGACGAGGTCTTCAAGCGCCTCTCCGGCCTGTTCAACGAACGCGCCCTGCGCCTGATGTTCCTCTCCAGCGCCGTTCGGGTGAACGAGCAGCAGTTCCCCGAAGTCCACAACTACGTCCGCGACGCCGCCTACATCCTGGACCTCGACGAGGTCCCCGAGCTCTACATCCAGATGAACCCGCGGCCCAACGCCATGGCGATCGGCAGCAGCAAGCCCTTCATGGTGATGACCACCGGGCTGTTCGACCTGCTCGACGCCGAGGAGCAGCGGTTCGTCGTCGGCCACGAGGTCGGCCACATCCTCTCCGGCCACGCCGTCTACCGCACCATGCTGCTGGCGCTGATCCGGCTCGCCGCGCGCGTCGCCTGGATCCCGCTGGGCTACATCGGCATCCGCGCGATCGTCACCGCGCTGGAGGAGTGGTACCGCAAGTCCGAGCTGTCCTGCGACCGCGCCGGCCTGCTCGCCGCGCAGAACCCCGACGCCGCCAAGCGGGCCCTGATGAAGCTCGCCGGCGGATCGCGGCTGGCGCAGATGAACCCCGATTCGTTCATGGCCCAGGCCCGCGAGTACGAGCGCGGCGGCGACGCCCGCGACAGCCTGATCAAACTGCTCAGCCTGATGGGCCAGACCCACCCGTTCGCGGTCATCCGCATGGCCGAGCTGAGCCGGTGGATCGACGACGGCTCCTACCAGCGCATCATCGACGGCGACTACCCGCGCCGCGACACCGACAAGGACGCCTCGGTGGGCGCCGAGGCCCGCAGCGCCGCCAAGCACTACCGGGAGTCCTGGGAGCGCTCGGAGGACCCGCTGGTCGGTACCCTGCGCGACGTCGCCGGCACCGCGGCCAGCACGGGCGGGCGCATCTTCGACACGGTGGCCGAGCGCTGGAACCGCGCCGGCCGCCGCGACGACAGCAACGCCGGGTCGGCCTCCTAGGTCGTGATTAAGAACGGCGGGGGCGCCGCTTTCCAGGAACCCACCGGGTACCACCGGGGGCGGCCACCATCGGGGGTGCGGCAATAGGAACCCACCGGGTACCACCGGGGGCGGCCACCATCGGGGGTGCGGCAATGGGAACCCACCGGGTACCACCGGGGGCGGCCACCATCGGGGGTGCGGCAATGGGTGCGCCTCGCGTAGCGCGGTCACAGCTTGCCGCCGAGCGCACGCGGAACTTGTCAGGTGGAGCCGCACCATCGGTGGCGGGACTCCGGCGCAAAAGTGCACCGTGCCCTCGGCGGCAAGCCGGCTCTGAACAGGTACGTGGCGCGCAGCGCCTCCGTTAGGGGCGGCGGCGGGTGACGGGCGGGATTCGCGCACCACAGCCCCATTGCCGCAACCGCTGTGGTGTCCGGCTTCCTAAACAGAGGAAGCCGCTTCGCGCGGGCCCCGGTCCCGCGCGCTGCGGGCGCCCCAGGGCGCCCGCAGCGGCCGGGTCGGGGTCCGCGTGCGGCCGGTCTCGGCCTGCGGGCGGCTGCGCGCACCGGGTGAAGGGCGGCGGTCGGCGCGCCGTCCACCGCCTCCGTCGGCGCGCCTCAGCGCAGGTGGCCCTCGCCGGTGACCACGTACTTGGTCGAGGTCATCTCCGGCAGCCCCATGGGGCCGCGGGCGTGCAGCTTCTGGGTGGAGATGCCGATCTCGGCGCCGAAGCCGAACTCGCCCCCGTCGGTGAAGCGCGTGGAGGCGTTGACCATGACCGCCGCCGCGTCGACCAGGGACACGAACCTGCGCGCGGCCGACTGGGAGTCGGTGACGATGGCCTCGGTGTGCTTGGTGGAGTAGCGGCGGATGTGGGCGACGGCGTCGTCCAGCGAGTCGACCACCTTCACCGCCAGGTCCGCCGACAGGTACTCGGTGGACCAGTCGGCCTCGGTGGCCTCGACCACGGCGTCGTCGTAGCCGCGCACCCGCTCGTCGCCGTGCACGGTGACGCCCAGGTCGCGCAGCGCGCCGAGCACCCGCGGCAGGAACCGGTCGGCCGCGGCGGCGTGCACCAGCAGGGTCTCGGCGGTGTTGCAGGTCGAGCACCGCTGGGTCTTGGCGTTGACCGTGATCTCCAGCGCCATCTCGACGTCGGCCGAGGAGTCGACGTAGACGTGGCAGTTGCCCTCGCCGGTCTCGATCACCGGGACGGTGGACTCGGTGACGACGGCCTGGATCAGCGACGCCCCGCCGCGCGGGATGAGCACGTCGACCAGGCCGCGGGCGCGCATCAGCGCCTGGGCGGAGTCGCGCCCGCTGCCGGGCACCAGCTGCACGGCGTCGGCCGGCAGGCCCGTCTTCTGCAGCGCGCCGCGCAGCACCTCGACGATGCGCCGGTTGGAGGAGTAGGCCGAGGACGAACCGCGCAGCAGCGCGGCGTTGCCGCTCTTGAGGCACAGCGCGGCGGCGTCGGCCGTGACGTTGGGCCTGCCCTCGTAGATGATCCCGACGACCCCGAGCGGGACGCGCACCTGGCGCAGCTCCAGCCCGTTGGGCAGGCTCCCGCCCCGCACGACCTCGCCCACGGGGTCAGGCAGGTCGGCGATGTCGCGGACGGCGTCGGCGACGGCGCCCACGCGCTCCACCGACAGCGACAGCCGGTCGATCATGGCCTCGCTCTCGCCGGCGGCCCGGGCGCGCTCGACGTCCTCACCGTTTGCCGCCACGATGGACTCCGCCTCAGTGACCAGGGCCTCGGCCATTGCCAGCAGCGCCTCGTCCTTGATCGCGCGGCTCAGCGGCGCGAGGCCCGCCGCGGCGTCTTGGGCGCGCTGTGCGCAGTCGCGTACCTCGCGCTCGGTTTCGCTCATGGTGCTGGTCGCTTTCCCGGGTAGTCGGGGGGTCAGGATTCCGGTTCCAGCCTAGCGGGCCGCGCCGGCGCCGGGTGCGGTCCGCGGCGCGACCGGGGCCGCCCCCGCCCGCCCGTGATCTCGGCCGTTTCCCGGACAGCCGGGCTGCGCAGCCGGTACCGTGACGGCGCCAGGTTGCTCGGTCGAGATCTTAGGTGGTGTCGATGTCGGCATGTCCCAACGGCGGCGAACACGACTGGGTCTTAGGAGGAGACCGCAAGTTCCACTGCTCCAAATGCGGAGCCGAAAGCGCTCGCAGACTCTGACGCGCCGGTCGACGGCATAGCAGGCGGCAGACCGCGGCCGGGACGCGACCGCACGGTCGGCCCTTTGCCGCGGAGCTGCGGCCGCGAGCGCCGGTGCACCCTGCTCAGCACGCCCGGCCGGACTCCTCGCCGACGGCGGGCGCCGCGGGGTGCACCGTACCCTCTTCCACCACATCGCCTTCGGAGCTGGCCCGCCAGGTCACCGGCCCGCCGAGCTGGTCGGCGACGTCCTGGGCCCATCTGCGCAGCGGCGCGAACCGGTCGGGGCCGGGCTGCAGCACCGTCCTGCCGCGGTAGGTCACCGCGCCGAGAGTGACGACGCGGCCGTCGTGGCGCAGCTCGGTGTCGAACTCGTGCGTGGTGGACCTCATCCCGTCACCCTACTGCCATATCGCCCCAGGCCGCGGGCGGCGCGCACCGACCCGGTCGCCGCGGCCGGTCCCGTGCGGCCGCGGCGCCGCGGGGCACTGTCACCGCTGCCCGCCGCCGCGCCGCGCCTGCTCGCGCGCCGCGCCGAGCAGCACCAGGTCGTCCCGGTGCACGATCTCGCGCTCGTAGCCGGGGCCCAGCTCCCGCGCCAGCCAGCGGGTGGAGCGCCCCATCAGGTCCGGGATCTCGTTCGCGTCGTAGTTGACCAGCCCGCGCGCGATGGCGGTGCCCTCCTCGTCGCGCAGGTCGACGGGGTCGCCGGCGGAGAAGTCGCCCTCGACCTTGACCACCCCTGCCGGCAGCAGCGAGGCGCGCCCGCCCGCGACGGCGCGCACCGCCCCCGGGTCGAGCACGACGCTGCCGCGGGCCGCGGTGGCGTGCGCCAGCCACAACTGCCGCGTAGAGGGCCGGCGCCGGGCGCGGGCGGCGAACAACGTGCCCACGTTCTCGCCCGCCAGAGCCGGGCGGGCGTTGGCCGCCGAGGTGAGCACGGTGGGCACGCCCGCCTCGGTGGCGATACGCGCCGAGGCCACCTTGGTCACCATGCCGCCCGTGCCCACGCCGCGGCGGCCCGCGCTGCCGATGTCGATCCCGTCGAGATCGGCGGGGTCGGCGATGCGGGGAATGCGCCGCGCCCCGGGCCGGGCGGGGTTGCCGTCGTAGAGCGCGTCGACGTCCGACAGCAGCACGAGGGCGTCGGCGCGCAGCAGGTGGGCCACCAGGGCGGCCAGCCTGTCGTTGTCGCCGAAGCGGATCTCGTGCGTGGCCACCGTGTCGTTCTCGTTGACGATGGGCATGGCGCCGATGTCCAGCAGCCGGCGCAGCGTGCGCTGGGCGTTGCGGTGCTGCACGCGGCGCATCATGTCCTCGACGGTCAGCAGCACCTGTGCGGCGGTGAGCCCGTGCCGGGCGAAGGCCGCGGTGTAGTGGGCGATCAGCAGCCCTTGGCCGACGCTGGCCGCGGCCTGCTGGGTGGCCAGGTCGCGGGGGCGCAGCCCGAGCCCCATCGGGGCGATGCCCGCGGCCACCGCTCCAGAGGAGACCAGCACGATCTCGGTGCCGGCGGCGCGGCGCTCGGCGAGCACGTCGGCCAGCTCGCCGATGCGGTCGCGGTCGATGGTCCCCTCGGGGGCGGTCAGCGAGGAGGAGCCGACCTTGACGACGACCCGGCGGGCCCGGGTCAGTTCGGTGCGCTCGTCGAGCGCGTCGTTCCCTTCGGACGATGACGGTTCTGACGGTGCCTCGCGCACGTCGCTCTACTTTCCATGGGTGTCGGTCCTGTCGGCGGCCGGGCCACCGCTGCCCCGCGCGACACGGGCGCGTGGGGCGCCTGCCGCGCCCCGGCGCGCCTCAACCCAGCCGGGAGTCGGTGCCGCGCGGGCCGATCGGTGTCTCCCCGCTGTCGACCGACGGGTCCCAGTCGAAGACCACGGAATCCTCCTCGTCGCCGATGTAGACCTCGGCGCCCTCGGTCGCGCCCGCGTCGGCGAGCGCCTGCTCGATGCCCAGCCGGTTCAGCCGGTCGGCGAGGAAGCCGACGGCCTCGTCGTTGGCGAAGTCGGTCTGGCGCACCCAGCGGGCGGGCTTGCTGCCGCGCACCCGGAACGTGTTGTCGCCCAGCGGCACGATCTCGAAGGGGGTCTCCCCGATCTCGCGGGGGCGCAGCACGACACGTGTGGGTTCGGGCGCGGGGCGGGCGGCGCGGGCCGCCTCGACCTGCTCAGCCATCGCGAACGACAGCTCGCGCAGCCCTTCGCGGGTCGCCGCGGAGATCTCGATGACCCGCAGGCCGCGCTCGCGCAGCATGGGCGCGACCATCTCGGCCAGCTCGCGCCCGTCGGGCACGTCCACCTTGTTCAGCACCGCGATCCGCGGCCGGTCGGCGAGGTCGACGCCGGTGGCCGCACCGTAGGCGGTCAGCTCCTCCTCGAGCGCGTCCAGGTCGCTGAGGGGATCGCGGCCGGACTCGAAGGTGGCGCAGTCGAGCACGTGCACCAGCGTCGAACAGCGCTCGACGTGGCGCAGGAACGCCAGCCCGAGCCCCTTGCCCTCGCTCGCGCCCGGGATGAGCCCGGGCACGTCGGCCACCACGTACTGCGTGGCGCCCGCCTCGACCACGCCGAGGTTGGGGATGAGGGTGGTGAACGGGTAGTCGGCGATCTTGGGCCGGGCGGCCGAGAGCGCGGCGATCAGCGAGGACTTGCCCGCGCTGGGGAATCCGACCAGACCCACGTCGGCGATGGTCTTGATCTCCAGGCGCACGTCCAGCTCCTCGCCGGACTCGCCCTTGAGCGCGAACCCGGGCGCCTTGCGCTTGGGCGAGGCCAGCGCGGCGTTGCCCAGCCCGCCGTTGCCGCCGCGGGCGATGACCAGACGGGTTCCCGGGCCCACGAGGTCGGCGATCACCTCGCCGGAGGCGTCCAGGACCACGGTGCCGTCGGGCACGGACAGCACGGTGTCCGCACCGTCGCCGCCGGAGCGGTGCCCGCCCTGGCCGGGCGTGCCGTTGCGCGCCCGGCGGTGCGGGCGGCGCTTGTAGTCCAGCAGGGTGGCCGTGCTGCGGTCGACCTGCAGCACGACGTCGCCGCCCTTGCCGCCGTTGCCGCCGTCGGGGCCGCCCAGGGGTTTGAACTTCTCGCGGTGCACGGAGGCGCAGCCGTGCCCGCCGTCACCGGCCTTGATGTGCAAGACCGCCTCGTCGACGAAGTCAGGCATGTGTCCTCTCCCGTGCCGATCCCTGCTGACCAGCCTATGCGCCGCTGCGGCACACAGGCGGCCCCTCTGAACACGCGTGAGGCGGGCCAGGACGCCTGGCCCGCCTCACGCGTATGGTCGCTCCGCGCCGGACCTACTCGGCAGGCACCGGGGCGGGGACGATGTTCACGGCCTTGCGGCCGCGCCGCGTACCGAACTCGACCTTGCCCGCGACCAGCGCGAACAGGGTGTCGTCGCCACCGCGGCCGACGTTGTCGCCGGGGTGGAAGCGGGTGCCGCGCTGGCGGACGAGGATCTCGCCGGCGTTGACGGACTGGCCGCCGAAGCGCTTGACGCCGAGCCGCTTGGCGTTGGAGTCGCGGCCGTTCCGGCTGGACGATGCGCCCTTCTTGTGTGCCATCTCGCGCCCCTCCCCTACTTGTTCTTGTTCGACGCGATACCGGTGACGCGCACCTGGGTGTACTTCTGCCGGTGGCCCATGCGCTTCTTGTAGCCGGTCTTGTTCTTGTACTTGATGATGTTGATCTTGGGGCCCTTGGCCTCGCCGAGGACCTCGGCGGTGACAGAGTAGCCGCTCAGCTCCGAGGCGTCGCTGATGACCTTGCCGTCGTCGACGACAAGCAGCGGCTCCCATGTCAGGGTGGCGCCGGTCTCGTCGGAGACCCTGTCGATGGTCAAGACGTCGTCGACAGACACCTTCTCCTGTCGGCCGCCCGCTCGCACGATCGCGTACACCGGGGAACTCTCTTCCTGCTCGTGTGGACCAGCCCCGCCGGAGCGGGGGAGGAAATGCGCTCAAAATCGACCTTCGACCCGCGCGCTCGCCCGCGGCGGCGCAAGGTCGAGAAGTAGGTCTCGGGCGCGCGAACGATGGGGGCGCGCCGACGCACCGCCCTCTAGGTTACCACCGGTGCGGCGGAGCGCGGCACGCCCGCAGGCTCGCGCAGGGGGTGCGCAGGCCGGTACGCGTGCGCACCGGCCTGCGCGGCGGCGGGTCGCCGCCCGCCGCTCAGGTCGCCTCGGCCACCGCCGACTCGGTGGCGGCCGCGGTCTTGGTCCGCCGGGTGCGGCGCCGGCGCGGGCGCTGCTCGGCGGAGCTCTCGGGATCGGCCGGTTCGGCGCCGCCGGACGCCTCGGCGTCCGCGGATGCGGCACCGGAGTCGGCCTCCCCGCCGGAGGACGGGGCCGCATCGGCCTGGGCGCCCTCGGAGGAGGCGGCCGCGTCGGCGGAGCCGGCCGCCGCCTCGGCGCCTTCACCGCCTTCGGCCGCGGCGGCCTCGTCCTTCTTGGTCCGGCGGGTGGTCTTGCGGGTGGAGGACTTGGCGCCCGCCTTGGCCGAGGACTTGGCCGCGCTCTTGCCGGAGGCGCGCTTGCCCTTGGCCGGCGCCGGCTCCTCGACGGCGTCCTCGGCCTCGGCGGCAGCGGCGGCTCCGGCGGCGGGCTCCAGGTCGACGGGGTCGGAGCCGGAGTCGGCCGCGGGCTCAGCGGGCTCGGCGGCCTGATCGGTGCGGTCCTTGTCGGCCTTGCCCTTCTTCTTGCGGCCGCCGCCGTTGCCTCCGGCTCCGGGCTTGGCGCCGACCGGCTCGGTGGCGACCACGAGGCCGCGGCCGCCGCAGTGCTCGCAGCTGTGGGAGAACGCCTCCAGCAGGCCCTGGCCCACCCGCTTGCGGGTCATCTGCACCAGGCCCAGCGAGGTGACCTCGGCCACCTGGTGCTTGGTGCGGTCGCGCGAGAGGCACTCCAGCAGCCGGCGCAGCACGAGGTCGCGGTTGCTCTCCAGCACCATGTCGATGAAGTCGATCACGATGATGCCGCCGATGTCGCGCAGCCGCAGCTGGCGCACGATCTCCTCGGCGGCCTCCAGGTTGTTCTTGGTGACCGTCTCCTCCAGGTTGCCGCCCTGGCCGGTGAACTTGCCGGTGTTCACGTCGACGACGGTCATGGCCTCGGTGCGGTCGATGACCAGCGACCCTCCGCTGGGCAGCCACACCTTGCGCTCCAGCGCCTTGGCGATCTGCTCGTCGATGCGGTAGGCGGCGAACACGTCGCGCTCGTCGGTCCAGTGCGAGAGCCGCTCGGACAGGTGCGGCGCCACGTACTCGACGTAGTCGTGCACGGTGTCCCAGGCCTCGTCGCCCGACACGACCAGGCTGGCGAAGTCCTCGTTGAAGACGTCGCGCACCACCCGCACGGTCAGGTCCGGCTCGCTGTTGAGCAGCGAGGGAGCGCTGGCCGAGCGCGACTTGCGCTTGATGGAGTCCCACTGCTTGGCCAGCCGGTTGATGTCGCGCTCCAGCTCCTCCTCGCTGGCGCCCTCGGCGGCGGTGCGCACGATCACGCCGGCGTTCTCCGGCATGACCTTCTTGAGGATCTGCTTCAGGCGCGCGCGCTCCTTGTCGGGCAGCTTGCGGCTGATGCCGGTCATCGAACCGTCGGGCACGTAGACCAGGTAGCGGCCGGGCAGGCTGATCTGGCTGGTCAGCCGCGCGCCCTTGTGGCCCATCGGATCCTTGGTGACCTGCACCAGCACCGACTGGCCGGACTTGAGCACGGACTCGATGCGCTTGGGCTGGCCCTCCAGGCCCGAGGCGTCCCAGTTGACCTCGCCGGCGTAGAGCACGGCGTTGCGGCCCTTGCCGATGTCGACGAACGCCGCCTCCATCGACGGCAGCACGTTCTGCACGCGGCCCAGGTAGACGTTGCCGACGTAGGACTTGTGCGTGGCGCGGTCGACGTAGTGCTCGACGAGGACGTCGTCCTCCAGCACCGCGATCTGGGTGCGCTCGCCGGTGCGCCGGATGACCAGGTCGCGCTGCACCGATTCGCGGCGCGCCAGGAACTCCGACTCGGTGATGATGGGCGCGCGGCGCCGGCCCTGCTCGCGGCCCTCGCGGCGGCGCTGCTTCTTGGCCTCCAGGCGGGTGGAGCCCTTGACCGCCTGGACCTCGTCCTGGGCCGCCTTGCCGCTGCGCGGCTCGCGGACCCGCACGACGGTGTTGGGCGGGTCGTCGGGTGTCTCGGCATCGTCGCCCTCGCCGCCGGTGCGGCGCCGGCGGCGCCTGCGGCGGCGGCTGCCGGCGGCGGACTCCTCGGCGGCCTCCTGCTCGCCCGACGCGGCCGCGGAGCCGTCCTCGGCGCGCTCCTCGGTCCGGGACTCGGCGCCCTCGTCGGCGCCGGCGGACTCGGAGTCGGCCTCGTCCTCGCCCGTGCGGGTGCGGCCGCGCCCGCGTCCGCCGCGGCGGCGCCGGCGCCGCGAGGGGCGTTCCTCGTCGGTGTCGTCGTCGCCCGCCGTCCGCTCGGCCTGGTCGGTCTCGGCCTCCTCGGATTCGGGGGCCTCGGCGGCCGGCTCGGGCGCGGAGCCGTTGCTGTGGGCGCGCGCCGAGGGCTCGGCCGGGGCGATCGGCGGCTGGAACAGCACCATCGGCGACTGGAAGGCGGAGGCGCCCACGGCCTCGGGGGCGACTCCGGCGCCGGCGGCGGAGGCGGGCTCGGCATCGGCGGGGGGCCGCGTGCCGGCCGGCTCATCGGCGGGCGGTTCAGCGGGGTCGGCGCTCTCGGCGGCCGCGCGGCCGGTGGTGCCCTTGGCGCGGGTGCGCCGCTTGCGCGGGGGCTCCTCGGCCGCGGGGGCCGCGGTCGCGTCGGAGGCTGCGGGCTCGGGTGCGGCCCGGCCGGCGCCGGGCTCCTCGTCCTCCAGCGCCGGCTGGCCGGCCACGGTGGTCAGCGGTCCCGCGGGTGGTGCCACCGGCTCGGGTTCGGGCGGCGGACCGGCCGAGCGCAGGGCTCCGCTGCGCCTCTGCGGCCCGCTGACCTTCACCTCGCCCTCCTGCGGGGGCGCGAACGTCGTGGCCTGAGGCTCAGGTGTCGGTGTCGTTTCAGTTGTGCCCTCGGTGCCTTCAGCACCGTTGTCGGGCTCGTTGTCGAGCATCCGGGCGGTCTCCCGTCAAGTCCTCGGGCGCGGCGTCGGCGCAAGGCCTCTGCCGCTGCGCGCGCGGACTGTTGTCGCTATGTCGGCGCCGGCAGCCGTTGTGGGGCCGGCCGGGGCAAAGTCGTCTCGGGTCGCCCGCGTCCCCAATGGAGCTCACACATCCGATGTGCTCCGCGCGGGCGGGGTCGGCCGCGGTGGGTCCACCGCGCGTCCGGCCGGATCGGCCTGCTGGTCCGCGCAGAGCGGATCGGCGATCGCGTCGGACGCATCGCTGAGGGGCCCCTGCGCCAGCCGGGTCATCACAGGCGATGACAGCGGCGCGAGGTCGGCCACCCGGCGAAGACCGTTCACCACGTCGATTGGCCGAACGGCAGGTGTGGTATGCCGGACAACCATCCGAAGTATGGCATATGTCTCGTCTTGCTCCCCTGTGGCGCGCCCGTCCACCCGCAGGTGAAGGACGGCCGCACGGGCGTCGAAGCGGCGGAGGCCCTTCTTGGTGGACCGCTCCACTTCGACGGTATCGGCCGCGTTGAACGCGGCCACCGCCTCCGCGGCGTCGTCGGGGTCGACGCCGGGCAGCTCCACCCGCCAGTCCGAGGCTTCGAGGCGGTCGGCCAGACCGCCCGGCAGGGCCTCGACGACCTCGGCGACGTCAAGCCCGTCGGGCATGGCGTCGTCGAGCCGGACCCGGACCTCGTCGGGCTCGGCGGGTTCGGCCAGCGTGATCTCGAAGTACTCCGCCTCGCTGGCCACCCCGGTGGGGGCGGCGTTGACGTAGGAGAGCTTCGGGTGCGGCGTGAACCCCGCTGAGAACGCGACGGGGACACCGGCTCGGCGCAGCGCCCGCTCCAGCGCGCGGGCGATGTCGCGATGGCTCGCGAAGCGCATCCTGCCGCGCTTGGTGTAGCGGACCCGCAGCCGCGGGCCGGGGCGTCCGGTGGAGGGCGGGGTGCCCTCAGGTGCGGGGGGCAGCGCTTCTCCTTTCCTCGATAACTCCCCGAGGGGCGAGCCGATTCCTCCCTGACTCACCCACCTGGGAGATTCACGTCTTACTTCAGCGTACGGTGCGCTCCAAGGAGCACGCGCCACCGGAGTGGGGTACCGCCGCCACGCGCCCCCACCGGGCGAGTGGGCGGATGACCCGATGACGATGCGCTCCGTGCTGGATCACCCACGTATGTGCTGTTCCCGCCCGCTGACCGGTTGAAAAGCGTTCGGCGGGCTTTCGCCTGCGCGGCGACCGCATGGCCGCTTCAGGCCAGCATGCGGCCTGACCTGCGGCGGGGCACAGGGCGGAAAATTCTTCGAGGAATTGCCGCGCCGATGCCAACCATCCGCGCCACCCGCCCGTCCTACATCACGTATGGCCCGGCGCGAGCGGGGCGCCGGGCCATACACCCACCCCTCTTTCGCGGGAGCGTGCACGCTCCGGCGCCCGCGCGCGGCCCTGCGGTTGACTCAGACCACCGTCAGCGGCAGCGAACGCCCCGGATCGCTCGGACCGATCTGGATCTCGGTGCCCATGGTCGGGCAGACCCCGCAGTCGTAGCAGGGGCTCCACCGGCAGTCGTCGACCTCCACCGACTCCTCGCCGTGCAGCGAGTCCTGCCAGTCCTGCCACAGCCAGCCGCGGTCGAGCCCGGCGTCCAGGTGGTCCCAGGGCAGCACCTCGTCCTCGCCGCGTTCGCGCACGGTGAACCAGTCCAGGTCCACCGGCCCGCCCGCCAGCGCCTTCTCGGCGCACTCGGCCCAGCGCTCGTAGGAGAAGTGCTCGCTCCAGCCGTCGAAGCGCCCGCCGGCGCGCCACACCTCCTCGATGACCCGGCCCACGCGCCGGTCACCGCGGGAGAGCAGCCCTTCGATGATCGAGGGCCGGCCTTCGTGGTAGCGCAGCCCGATGGCCTTGCCGTAGCGGCGGTCGGAGCGCAGCGCGGCCTTGAGCTTGTGCAGCCGCGCGTCGACCACCTCGTAGGGGGTCTGCCCCGCCCACTGGAACGGCGTCTGCGGCTTGGGCACGAACCCGCCGATGGAGACGGTGCAGCGGATGTCGGAGCGGCCGGTGACCTCGCGCCCGGTCCGGATGACCTCCTTGGCCAGGTCCGCGATGGCCAGCACGTCCTCGTCCTGCTCGGTGGGCAGCCCGCACATGAAGTACAGCTTCACCTGGCGCCACCCGGCGGCGTAGGCCGCGGTCACGGTGCGGATCAGGTCCTGCTCGCTGACCATCTTGTTGATGACCCGGCGCATCCGCTCGCTGCCGCCCTCGGGCGCGAAGGTCAGCCCGGAGCGCCGGCCGTTGCGGGTGAGCTCGTTGGCCAGGTCGATGTTGAAGGCGTCGACCCGGGTGGAGGGCAGCGACAGGCCGGTGTTGGTGCCCTCGTAGCGGTCGGCCAGGTTCTTGGCGACGCTGCCGATCTCGCTGTGGTCGGCGCTGGAGAGCGAGAGCAGCCCCACCTCCTGGAACCCGGAGGAGCGCACGCCCTGCTCGACCATCTCGGTGATGGTCTCCTTGCTGCGCTCGCGCACCGGGCGGGTGATCATTCCCGCCTGGCAGAAGCGGCATCCGCGCGTGCAGCCGCGGAAGATCTCCACGCTGTAGCGCTCGTGGACCGTCTCGGCCAGCGGCACGATCGGGTTCTTGGGATAGGGCCAGCGGTCCAGATCCATGACCGTGTGCTTCTGCACGGTCCAGGGCACGCCCTCGCGGTTGGGCGTGTAGGAGGCGATGCGCCCGTCGGGGTGGTAGGCGACGTCGTAGAAGCGCGGCACGTACACGCCGCCGCCCTCGGCCAGCCGCAGCAGCAGGCCGTCGCGCCCGCCGGGGCGGCCCTCGCGCTTCCACTCCCGGACGACCTCGGTGATCGCCAGCGCGATCTCCTCGCCGTCGCCGAGGACGACCGCGTCCAGGAAGTCGGCGATGGGTTCGGGGTTGAACGCGGCGTGCCCGCCGGCAAGCACGATCGGGTGGTCGTCGGTGCGGTCGGCGGCGTGCAGCGGGATGCCGCCCAGGTCCAGCGCCGTGAGCATGTTGGTATAGCCCATCTCACTGGCGAAGCTGATCCCGAGCAGGTCGAAGGCCGCGACGGGCCGGTGCGCGTCGACGGTGAACTGCGGAACCCCGTGCTCGCGCATCAGCCGCTCCAGGTCCGACCACACCGCGTAGCTGCGCTCTGCCAGCACGCCCTCGCGCTCGTTGAGGACCTCGTAGAGGATCTGCACGCCCTGGTTGGGCGCGCCCACCTCGTAGGCGTCGGGGTACATCAGCGCCCAGCGGACCTCGGCGTCGTCCCAGTCCCGCACGACGGAGTTGAGCTCGCCCCCGACGTACTGCACCGGTTTCTGCACGCTCGGAAGCAGGGCTTCCAGCTGCGAAAACACGCTTTCGATGGGCATCGTGGTTCCCCTGCGTCGGCTGTCTGGGCATGTCCCGTGGGACACCGCCCAGCTTAGGCCGTGTCGGGCGGGCCCGGTCCGCGGACGGTCCGGCCGCCCGGCGCCGGGCGCTTCAGCCGGACCGGCGCTCGCGGGCGCGCACGTTGAGCACCAGCCCGAGCACGGCGAGGTTGGCCACCGCCGCGGTGCCGCCGTAGGAGACGAACGGCAGCGGGATGCCGGTGATCGGTGCCACGCCCAGTGTCATGCCGATGTTGATGAAGCTCTGGAACCCCAGCCAGGTGGCCGCCCCGATGCAGAGCATGCGGGCGTAGGGATCCTCGCAGTTGCCCGCCACACGCAGGATCCGCCACAGCACGAAGGCGATCAGCCCGATGACGACCGCGCCGCCCACGAAGCCCAGTTCCTCTCCGGCCACGGTGAAGACGAAGTCGGTGTGCTGCTCGGGCACGAACCGCCCGCGGGTGTGCTCGCCCTGGAACAGCCCGGTCCCGTTGAGCCCGCCCGAACCCACGGCGATCATGGACTGGTTGGCGTTGTATCCGGTGCCGCGCGGATCCGCGCTGGGGTTCATGAACGTGGTGAACCGGTCCAGCTGGTAGTCCTTGAGCAGCCCGAACCACCACACGCAGAAGGCGCTGAGCAGCCCGCAGCCGACCAGCCCGGCCACCCACCGCACGGGCGCCCCGGACAGGGCGAGCATGCCCAGGTAGGTGCCGGCGAGCACCATGGCGGTGCCCAGGTCGGGCTGGGCGAGGATCAGGCCCAGCGGCGCCCCCAGTACCGCGAGGCTCACGAGCACGTCGCGGGTGGTGGGCGCGAACTCGCCGTCGCGGGGCTCGCCCAGCAGCATCGCCACCGCCAGGACCATCCCGAGCTTGGCCAACTCGCCGGGCTGCATCTGCAGGCCGCCGAGGACGAGCCAGGAGCGCGAGCCGTTGATGGTCTCGCCCAGCGGCGTCAGCACCAGGGCCAGCCCCACCACGGCGGCGAGGTAGACGAACGGGGCGTAGGCGCGGGAGACGCGGTAGTCCACGGCCGCCACCGCCAGCAGCGCGACCGCGCCCAGGAGCAGGTGCATCAGGTGGCGCTCGACGTGGCCGAGGGCTCGGGCCGGGTCGGCGGGGTCGTAGGTCGCCGACGCGACCAGCAGGACGCCGATCAGCGACAGCGCGGCGACGGCCAGCAGCATCGGCCAGTCGAACCGGCGCGGCGCCGCCGAGGCGACCAGCCGTCCGGCGCGGTCGGCCAGGCTCGGCGGGTGCGGGCTGGGAATGGTGGTCATCGGCTACCGCCAGCGGTCCTCGTCAGTGGTCGTCGGGCGGCGCGATCGAGCCGTCCTCGCGGACGCTCGGCAGCGCCGTGGGCGGTTGGCCCCCGGGCAGGGCCGGTTCGGCCGGCTCCGCGCCGCCCTCGCCGTTCTCCTCGCCGGCGGCCCGGCCGCCGCTGTCCTTGCCGGAGAAGCCGTAGATGCCCTCGTAGATCTTGCGGACGACCGGCGCCGCAGCGGCGCCGCCGGTGCCGGCCTGCGGGATCATCGCCACCACCGCGAACCGCGGGTCGTCGGCCGGGGCGTAGGAGGCGAACCAGGCCGAGTCCTCGCGGTTCTGCATGGTGGCCGTTCCGGTCTTGCCGGCGACGGAGACCTTGTCCTGCGGGAACCCGTCGAAGGCGCCGGCGGCGGTGCCCTCCTTGGGCACCTGCGTCAGGGCGCGCTTGATGTAGTCCAGGGTGCGGTCGTCGATGGGCAGCTTCCCGGCCACCACCGGTTCGACCTTCTCGACCCGCTTGCCGTCGGGCGAGAGGAACCCGCGGGCGACGCGGGGCTCGTATACGGTTCCGCCGTTGGCGATGGCGGCGTAGGCGCGGGCCAGCTGCAGCGGGGTGACCAGCATGTCGCCCTGCCCGATGGCGCGGTTGATGGCGTCGCCGCCGCGCCAGCGGTCGCCGTCGAGGCAGTGCTCGCGGGCCAGGCGCTCCAGGTAGGCGGCGTGGCCGGGGTCCTCCTCGGCGACGTCGGAGTAGCCCTTCTCGGCCATCTTGCAGCTGTAGTCGCGGGTCTGCTTCCAGTAGCTCTTCTTCCACTGGCGGTCGGGGACGCGCCCGCTGGACTCGTGCGGCAGGTCGATGCCGGTGGGCTCGCCGAAGCCGAATCCGTGGGCCATCTTCGAGACCGGGTCGCGGGAGCCGTCCTTGGCGGAGCCGCGGTGCTGGCGGTACATGTCGTAGCCGAGCTTGTAGAAGACGGTGTTGCAGGAGACCACGATGGCCTTGTGCAGGCTGATGGTGCCGTACCCGCCGCCCTCGAAGTTCTGCCAGGAGCGCCCGGCCAGGCCGATGGAGCCGGGGCAGCTGTAGGAGCCGTTGAGCTGCGCGCCGTTCTTGACCGCGGCGGCCAGGGTGGTGGGCTTGAACGTCGACCCCGGCGGGTACTGGCCCTGCAGCGCGCGCGAGATGAGCGGTTCTCCGGCGTCCTCGCTGAGCAGCTTGTGGTAGGTCTCGGCGTCGATGCCGCCGTTCCACACCTCGGGGTTGTAGGTGGGCAGGCTGGCCATGGCGATCACGTTTCCGGTGCGCACGTCCAGCACCACCGCCGATCCGGACTCCACCGGCTTGCCCTGCTGCTTGGCCTGTTCCACGGCGCCGCGCAGCGCGTCCTGAGCGATCTGCTGGACCTCGGTGTCGATGCTGGTGACCAGGTGCATCCCCGGCTCGGGCGGCTTGCGGGAGAGGACGCCGCGCACGTCGCCCTGGGCGGATACGGACAGGATCCGCTCGCCGGAGTCGCCGCGCAGCCGATCGTCGTAGACGGCCTCCAGGCCGTCGCGGCCGACCCGGTCGACGCCGCTGAACTCGGCGCGCAGGTCCTCGCGGGCCTCGAACTCCTCCTGGGTGATGGGCTGGAGGTAGCCCAGCAGCTGCGCCGCCAGGTCGTCGTGGGGGTACTCGCGCACGGCCATCTGCTGGGCGGAGATCCCGGGGAACTCGCTTTTGCGCTCCATGATCTGCAGGGCGACCCGCGGCGGGATGTCCTCGGCCAGCGGGATGGGCTGGTAGGGCGAGCCCTGCCAGCAGGGTCGCCCGGTCTCGGGGCCGCACAGGCGCACCCGGCTGCGCAGCTTCTCGAAGGGCCGGTCGATCAGCTCGGCGACCTTGCGCAGCACGGCGGCGCCGTCGTCGTCCTGGTCGAGCAGGGCGTGGTAGTCGGCGGTGATGGTCAGCTCGGTGCGGTTGCTCACCAGCGGTTCGCCGCTGGAGTCCAGGATGCGGCCGCGCAGGGCGGGCACGATGAGCTTCTGGGTGTGGCTGGCCAGCGCCAACTCGCGGTAGTGCTCGGCCTGGGGCACCTGCATGTACCACATGCGGCCGGCGAGCGCGGCGAACAGCGCCAGGACCAGCAGCTGGACCGCGAGCATGCCGCTGCGGCGCACCGCGCGCGGCCGGGTCGGGCCGGTGCTCGCATAGGCGCTCCGATGGCGCCGGCCGCTCAGCAGCCTCCGCCTGCGGAGTCGGATCATCTCCCCCATCCCTTCGCGGTGATCCAGGGCGCGGGCATGTCGGTGCGGGTGTCGCCGGAGAACCGACGCACCAGGGGCACCAGGGGTCCCAGCACCGCCGGGCTCACCAGCAGGGTCAGGGCGGCGCCGCCCAGCACCGGCCACAACGCGGCCGGCAGCGCGGCGCGGGTGTCGCCCAGGACCAGGCCGATGAGCAGGAACGCCGCCGGCACGCCCAGCGCGGTTGCGGCCGCGGCCAGGTAGGGGCCCAGCCCCCAGCGCATGTCGGCGTCGCGGATGGAGGCGAGCAGGTAGCCCGCCAGGCACAGCAGCAGGGCGGTGCGGCCGATCTCGTGGTCGGCCGGGGGCAGCACGTCGACCGCCAGCCCGGCGGCGAACCCGGTGACGGCCGCGGCGGCCGGCGTGGACCACAGCGCGATCGCCACGACGGTGAGCAGCACCAGATCGGGGGCGATGCCCCAGGGCAGGGGCAGCCGGTTGAGCACCGCGGTCTGCACGAGGACCGCAGCGAGGACCAGCAGGGCCGAGAGCGTCGCCTTCATCGTCCGCCTTCCTGGTCGGCGCCGTCGGCGGCCTCCGCCGATGCGTCGCCGCTGCCGCCTCCGTCGGGATCCTGCTCGCCGTTCCCGCCGTTCCCGGGAGTCTCGGGGGGCTGCTCGTCGGGCGCGTCCTCGGTGTCCTCCGAGCCCGGTGCGTCGCGCGGCGGATCGGGCAGGAGGGAGTCGCGGGGGTCACCTTGCGGTCCGGCCACGATGACCCCCACGACGTCCAGTGAGCCGAAGTCGACGGCGGGCTCGGCCTTGCCGGTGCGGGTCAGGCGGCCCGGCGCGTCGTCGACGGCGGTGACGGTTCCGATGGGCACTCCGGGGACGAACGGAGCCCCCTGATGGGAACCCAGGGTGACCAGGCGCTGACCCGCCTTCATCCGCGCATCGGCGCTCATCAGTTCGAAGCGCAGCGGCTTGCCGTCGCCGATGCCGGCCGAGGCGCCCTCGGCCACGCCGATCTCCTGGGAGTCCTCCAGCCGCGCCCCCACCGCCGATGCGGGGTCGGTCACCAGCATGACGGTGGCGGTGGACGGCCCGGCCTGGACGACCCGGCCCACCAGGCCGTCGCCGTTGACGACGGTCATGTCCGGTCGGACGCCGTCGTCGCGACCGACGTCGAGGGTGACGGTGTCGGAGAATCCGCGGGCGGTCACCCGGGTGACCGCCTGGGCGGGCACGATCTCGTAGCCGCCCATCCCGGCCAGCTGCAGCAGGTCGCGCAGCCGCCCGGCCCGATCGGCGTCGCGCTGCCGGGCGTGCAGGCGGTTCCGCAGCTCATCGTTGCGCTGCTCCAGGGCGTCGATGCGCTCGCGGGCGCCGTGTGCGGTCGTCAGCGTCGCATAAGCGCTGCTGAAGGGCGCACCCGCCACCGACACGCCGGCCGACACCGGGCGGAAGGCGACCTCTCCGGCGTTGCGCGCGGCGCTGGTGACGGGGTTGGCCCCCTCGCGGGAGTCCAGCACGACCAGCACGAGCGAGACGGCGGCGAGGATCCCCACGACCAGCCGGGAACGGGAACCGTCGCGCCGCATGTCAGCGCCGCCGCTCGGGGACGAGGACCTGGCTGAGCCGCTCGTAGTTCTCCACGCACGTGCCCGAGCCCACGGCCACGGAGTCCAGGGCGTTCTCCGCGACGTGGATGGGCATCCCCGTCTCGTGGCGGAGCCGGCCGTCGAGCCCGGCCAGCAGCGCCCCGCCGCCCGTGACCGCGACGCCGCGGTCCATGACGTCGCCGGAGAGCTCGGGCGGGCACTTGTCGAGCGTGGTGCGGACCGCGTCGACGATGGCGGTGACCGGCTCCTCGATGGCCTGGCGCACATCGGCGGCCGACATGACCACGGTCTTGGGCAGCCCGCTGACCAGGTCGCGCCCGCGCACTTCGGCGTGCAGCTCCTCGCCTCCGGTCGGAAACGCCGAGCCGATGGCGACCTTGAGCTCCTCGGCGGTGCGCTCGCCGATCATCAGCGAGTACTCCTTCTTGGCGAAGGTCATGATCGACTGGTCGAGTTCGTCGCCGCCCACCCGGATGGACTGGGAGGTGACGATGCCGCCCATGGAGATGACCGCGACCTCGGTGGTGCCGCCGCCGATGTCGACGACCATGTTGCCGGTGGGCTCGTGGACGGGCAGCCCCGCGCCGATGGCCGCGGCCATCGGCTCCTCGATGATGTAGACGCGCCGCGCTCCGGCCTGGTAACCGGCCTCCTTGACCGCCCGGTGCTCGACCGAGGTGATGCCGCTGGGAACGGCGACGACGATGCGCGGCTTGGCGAAGTGGCGGCGGCGGTGGATCTTCTGGATGAAGTAGCGCAGCATGCGCTCGGTGATCTCGAAGTCGGCGATGACGCCGTCCTTGAGCGGCCGTATCGCGGTGATGTTGCTGGGCGTGCGCCCGATCATCTGCTTGGCCTCGATACCCACCGCGACGATCTTGCCCGTGGAGGAGTTGAGTGCCACGACGGAGGGTTCGTTGAGCACGATCCCGCGACCGCGCACGTAGACGAGGGTATTGGCTGTCCCGAGGTCGACCGCCATATCGCGGCCCAGGAAGGCGAGGTTATTGGTCATGAAGCGTCCTCAGCGGCACCAAACGGGTGAGGCCCCCACGGGGCGGTCAATACGGAATCGTTCCTGTACGGATGTGGATCCAGTACCCGTATCGTAACGCTGAGCAACCGGACGACTACGCAAACACTCCGGTCGAATCGGGTGGTCGCAAACCAAAAAGCGCCGGGCACAGCCCGGCGCGGAGAGGAAGGGGCGTCGCTCAGGCCGCCAGATCGGGGAAGAACAGCTTGATCTCGCGCTCGGCGGAGTAGGTGGAGTCCGAGCCGTGCACGATGTTCTGCTGCACCTCCAGCGCGAAGTCGCCGCGGATGGTGCCGGGGCCGGCGGCGATGGGGTCGGTGGCGCCGGCCAGGGCGCGGAAGGCCTCGACGGCGCGCTCGCCCTCGACGACCATGGCCACCAGCGGCCCCCCGGTGATGAACTCGACCAGCGAGTCGAAGAACGGCCGCTCGGCGTGCTCCTCGTAGTGGGTCTTGGCGGTGTCGGTGTCCAGCGTGCGCAGGTCCATCGCGACGATCCGCAGACCCCGGCGCTCGATGCGGGAGACGATCTCGCCGATGATGCTGCGCCGCACGCCGTCGGGCTTGATCAGAACAAGGGTCCGCTCCACGGTGGTGTCACTCCTCGGCAGTCGGTGCAAGGGATAGAGAGGGTGGACCGGGCCGACACTGGGCTGCGCCCGGCACGCGGCGCGGCGGCCGCCCCTGGCCGTCGCAACCTTATCGCGTCCATTGCCTGGCCGGTGCCGTTACGCAGGAGGCACACACAGCGCACCCGGCCGGATGCGGCCGGAGACACGGGCCGCCGGCGTTCAGCGGCCCGATCGCTCTAGACTTGCCCCGCCTCGGGCCGCTCCTGTCGGGCCTCGGCGCGGGCCTCGGCCGCGTCGCGGGCGTCGGTGCGCCGCCCCAGCAGCACGCCCGCCGCCCACAGCACGAGGAAGAGCACGCCCAAAAACGCCAGCCCCGGCACGAGGAACCCGGTGGCCACGAACGCCGCCTGCAGCGCCCAGCCGCCGAAGTAGGCCCAGCGGAACCGCTGCAGTGCCGACAGCACCAGCGCGAGCGCGGCCAGGCCGCCCCACACGCCGCCGGCCACCGCCGGCGGGATGCCGGCGATCTGGATGGCCACCGGCACCGCGAGCCCGATGACGACGAACTCCAGCACGAGCACCGTCGCGCACATCCTGCGCATGCTCACTCCCCCCCGATGAGGTGGCGGGCGTCGCCTGCGGTGACGACCGAGCCGGTGATGAGCACACCCGTACCGCTGGGCTCGCCCTCATACTCGGCCAGGGCGACGGCGGTGTCGATGGCGTCGTCGAGGCGCTCGGCCACGTGCACGCGCTCGGAGCCGAAGACCGGCTCCGCGGCGTCGTAGAGCTCCTGGGGCGCCAGGCTGCGCGGCGAGGAGTTGCGGGTGACGACGACCTCGGAGAGCAGGGGCTCCAGCGGCTCCAGGATGCCCTCGACGTCCTTGTCGGCCATGATCGCCAGGATCCCGACGAGCCGGATGAAGCCGAACTCCTCCTGCACGGCCTCGGCCACCGCGGCCATCCCGGCCGGGTTGTGCGCGGCGTCCACCAGCACCGTGGGCGTGGTGCGCAGGATCTCCAGGCGCCCGGGCGACTCGACCGCGGCCAGCGCCTGGGCGATCAGCTCGGGATCGATGCGGTCCTCGCCCTCCCCCGGCCCGGCGAAGGCCTCGACCGCCGCCACCGCGACGGCGGCGTTGCCGGCCTGGTGGGCGCCGAACATGGGCAGGAACAGGCCCTCGTAGCCGCCGCGCAGGCCCTTGAGGGAGATCTGCTGCCCGCCTACCGCGATGCCGCGCTGGGCCACGCCGAACTCCAGGCCCTCGCGCGCGACCTGCGCCCCGATCTCGGAGACGTGGCGCATCAGCACCTCGGCGGCGTCCAGCGGCTGCTGGGCGAGCACGGCGATGGTGTCGGGCTTGATGATGCCCGCCTTCTCCTCGGCGATGCCTTCGACGGTGTCGGGCAGGAAATCGGTGTGGTCGACGGCGATGGGGGTGACCACCGCGACGTCGGCGTCGACCACGTTGGTGGCGTCCCAGGTGCCGCCCATGCCCACCTCGACGACCGCGACGTCGACCGGGGTGTCGGCGAAGAGGGCGTAGGCCATGCCGGTCAGCACCTCGAAGAACGACAGCGGGACGTCGTGGGAGGAGTCGACCAGCTCCACGTAGGGCCGGATGTCGTTGTAGGCCTCGACGAAGCGCTCCTCGGAGACCGGTTCGCCGTCGATGACGACGCGCTCGCGCATGGTGCGCAGGTGGGGGCTGGTGTAGCGGCCCACGCGCAAGTGGCGCTCGCGAAGCAGCGCGTCGATCATCCGGGCGGTGGAGGTCTTGCCGTTGGTGCCCGTGATGTGGATGACCCGGTAGTTGCGCTGCGGCTCGCCCAGCAGGTCCATCAGCGCGCGGATCCGCTCGGTCGAGGGGTCGATGTCGGTCTCGACCCGGCGAGCCGTGATCTCGGCGACGACCCGGTTGTACTGCTCGCGGATGCCGGCCTCACTCACGGCGCGACCGGTGGTTCTAGGGTGCACACACCGACCACCCTACTCATTCCCGCGCCCTGCCGGTGCCCCCAGCGCGGCGGCCCGCCGCCCCGGCGGGGCGGCGGGCCGCGTGCGCTTGTGCGTTCTGGCGAGCGTCAGGCGCCCGGCCGGTAGCGCGGCTGGGTTTGCGGGTTGAACTGGTCGTAGGTGACCTTCTCGGCCTTCTTCAGCCGCGGGTCCTCCAGCTTCAGCACGTCGAAGCCCCGCTGGATGTCGGAGGAGTAGACGTGGCCGTTGTAGTAGTAGGCCGACCACGAGCCGCCGATGCGGAGCTCCTCGTCGCTGAGCGGGCCGCGGTCGAAGTAGCCGATCTCGCGCGGGTTCTCGGGGTCGTTGAAGTCGATGATGGAGACCCCGCCCTGATACCAGGACTGCACGAAGTAGTCCTTGCCCGGCACCGGGATCAGCGAGCCGTTGTGGGCGACGCAGTTCTCCGTGTCGCCCTGGTGGCGCGGGAGCTTGAAGTAGCTCTCGAACACCAGCTCGGGGTTCTTCTTGCCCTTGAGGCTGTAGACCGCGTCGGCGCCGCGGCTGGGGCCGACCTCCTCGTTGCAGGTGGCGGCGCCGCCCCCGCCGAGCTCGTCGGTGAAGATCACCGTCTTGGCGGTGTTGCTGAAGGTGGCCGAGTGGTAGAACGCGAAGTTCTCGTCGGTGACCCGCTCGGTGACCTTCGGCTGGACGGGGTCGCTGATGTCCATGATGACGCCGTCGCCCATGCACGCGCCCGCGGCGATGTCCTTGTGCGGCAGCACGGTGATGTCGTGGCAGCCGGTGGTGGGCAGCAGCAGGCCGTCCTGGTCCTCGTTGCCGCCGTCGGGGAAGAGCACCGGCTCGCTGACCACCGCGGCCGAGGCCGGGTCGTCCTTGTCGATCTCGATGACCGAGATCTTGTCATGCGGCGGCTGGCAGTTGGGGTAGTCCTCCGACGGCGAGTAGGAGGAGACGTAGACGTAGTCCTTGTCCCCCTCGCCGGGAACCAGGGTGTGGGTGTGGGAGCCGCAGTCGGTGGGCACCGCGGCGACGTACTCCGGCGCGGACTTGTCGGAGATGTCGAAGACGCGCACGCCCTCGAAGGCGTTGGCGTCGGAGGGGTCGCTGGCGGGGGCGCCGCAGTCCTGCCCGGCCCGCGGATAGTCCACCGAGAAGTAGAGCAGGTCGCCGCTCACCGACACGTCGCCCTGGCCGCCCTGGCACAGCACCTGGCTCACGACCTGCGGCGACTCCGGATTGGAGATGTCGTAGATCATGAAGCCGTTGTAGTTGCCGTCGATGGCGTAGTCGCCGGTGAATGCGAGGTCGGAATTGAAGGCGCCGTAGGAGGCGAACGGACCTTCCTTGGGAAGATTCGCCAGATGGACGACATTTTCGCTGGTGGTGACGTCGGCAGAGGGGGAATCGGCGCTTGCGGCCGGTGCGAACGCGGCAACCGCGACCAGTGCCGCGGCGCCGGCGAGCGCGACGCCGGCCTTGCGTAGCCGGCCGCGCCGAGAACGAAGCGGCCAGGGGGATGTCGACATACGGCCTCCTAATCGGATCCATCCCGAATGATGAGCAAAATACCTAGTGAGGACTGCCTTGTACAGGGTGGCGCCACAACGAAACCCAAGCTCAACATTCGGGTACCAACGGCGCTTTTCATTGCACAACACGCCAAGTTCGGCGCCGAATTCGCTTCTCACCTGGCAAAATGCCGACGGACCGGGGTGTCGGACGGCGTCTGCCGAGCGCATGCGCTTACACTGCGCATCCGTTCGGGCACGCGGCCCGATACTGGACAAAACGCGGCCGGGCTGAGTAGACAGTGCTGGAAGGCGGCCCGCCCGGCCGCTTCCGTCCCCCTGCGGAAGGAGCCCACGTGCGGCACAGGGTCGCGGCTGCCGCAGCCGCCCTCGTCCTCACCGGCCTGACGGCCTGCACCGGCGGCGACCAGTCCGCCGACGGCCCGCCCGTTCTGGCGCCCGGCTCACCCGGAGGATCGCCCTCGCCGGCCTCGCAGGAGCAGATCGACGCCGCTGTGGCAGGGCTGGAGCACAACAAGGCCGACGTCGAGTACATGCTGATGATGATCGAGCACCACGGCCAGGCGCTGGTGATGACCGACATGGTCGAGAAGCGGGCGAAGGACGGCGACATCAAGAAGATCGCCGACCGCATCGCCGCGGCCCAGGGGCCCGAGATCGAGGCGATGGAGGCGTGGCTGGAGCAGAACGTCTACGGCCCGGCCGAGGAGAACCCCAACCACGCCGGGTTCTGCGCCCAGGGGCCCGACGGCGGGCACGGCCACGGATCCGGCGGCGCGGACGCCGGCGACTGCCCGGTGGACCTCGACCACTCCGACATGCCCGGCATGGCCAGCCAGAAGCAGCTCGACGAACTGCGGGCGGCCGAGGGCGCGGAGTTCGACCGGATGTTCGTCGAGCTGATGACCGCCCACCACAAGGGCGCGATCACCATGGCCGAGAAGGCCACGGAGGACGGCAAGCACCCGGTGGTGCTGCGCATGGCCAACGACGTCATCGCCGAGCAGACCGCCGACATCAACCGCATGGACGGCATCCTCGACGGCTGAGGTCCCCGCGCGCCCGAGGCGCGCATCGCCCGACCGGGGGGAACCGGGGCCGCCCGGCGCCGCGTCCCACCCTGCACGATCGCACGGACGCACACCGATGGGGGCTGGGGCTGCGTGGGCTGGATCAAGGGGGTCGCGCTGGGGTGCGCGGCGCTGGTGCTGGTGGCGGTCGTGGCCGCCGGCGTCTGGTTCGTCATGTTGGTGGACGCGCTGGAGGAGCCCGTCGAGGGCTGGCAGGAGGCGCCGCCCGCAGAGCCGTCCGGCGCCGCACCGTGAGCCGGGCGGCCCTGCGGCCGACTCCGCACGACACGACGGCGGGCGGGCTCCCCTCGGGGAACCCGCCCGCTCTCGCCTGTGGGCGTTGGTGCGCCCCGAGTGTTAAGCGCTCTTCTCCTCGCGCTCGGGTCCCCGCTTCGTGCGCGGCACGATGGTCGGGTTCACGTGCTCCAGAACGGCCTCGCGGGTGATGATCACCTGGCCGACGTCCTCGCGGCTGGGCACCTCGTACATCACCGAGAGCAGCACCTCCTCGATGATGGCGCGCAGGCCCCGCGCCCCGGTGCCGCGGATGATGCCCTGCTCGGCGATGGCGTCGAGCGCGTCGTCGCTGAACTCCAGCTCGACGTTGTCGAGCTCGAACAGCCGCTGGTACTGCTTGACCAGGGCGTTGCGCGGCTCGGTGAGGATGCGGATCAGCGCCTGGCGGTCCAGGTTGTGCACGCTGGTGATGACCGGGAGCCGGCCCACGAACTCCGGGATCATCCCGAACTTGAGCAGGTCCTCGGGCATGACGTCGGTGAACTGGTCGGAGGCGTCCTCACCGCTGGTGGGCGAGGGCCGCAGGACGGCGTTGAAGCCCATGCCCTGCTTGCCCACCCGGGACTCGATGATCTTCTCCAGCCCGGCGAAAGCGCCGCCGCAGATGAACAGCACGTTGGTGGTGTCGATCTGGATGAACTCCTGGTGGGGGTGCTTGCGGCCGCCCTGGGGCGGCACGCTCGCGGTGGTGCCCTCCAGTATCTTCAGCAGCGCCTGCTGCACGCCCTCGCCGGAGACGTCGCGGGTGATCGAGGGGTTCTCGCTCTTGCGGGCGACCTTGTCGACCTCGTCGATGTAGATGATGCCGGTCTCGGCCTTCTTGACGTCGTAGTCGGCGGCCTGGATCAGCTTGAGCAGGATGTTCTCGACGTCCTCGCCGACGTAGCCGGCCTCGGTGAGCGCGGTGGCGTCGGCGATGGCGAAGGGGACGTTGAGGATCTTGGCCAGGGTCTGGGCGAGCAGCGTCTTGCCGGACCCGGTGGGGCCCAAGAGCAGGATGTTGGACTTGGCGATCTCCACATCCTCCTCGCGCGGGCGGTCGCCCTCGGACTGCACGCGCTTGTAGTGGTTGTAGACCGCGACCGAAAGCGCCTTCTTCGCCTGCTCCTGGCCGATCACGTAGGAGTCGAGGAACTCGTAGATCTCCCGCGGCTTGGGCAGGCTGTCCCACTTCAGCTCGGTGGAGTCGGCGAGCTCCTCCTCGATGATCTCGTTGCACAGATCGATGCACTCATCGCAGATGTAGACGCCGGGGCCGGCAATGAGCTTCTTCACCTGCTTCTGGCTCTTTCCGCAGAACGAGCACTTCAGCAGGTCTCCACCGTCGCCGATGCGTGCCACCCAGCCACTCCTTAAAACGTAGGCCACCCCGTCATCGGCCACCCGGCGGCGCCGCGGAAGCGGATGACGTGCCTCGGTTCGAGCAAGCTACCGCTTCTGCAGGATATGCCCTTCGGATGAACGATGGGCGGGGCGATCTGTGCGTCGTTCCTCCGAGACTAAGCGAAGTTGCGGACCGGCATCACCACACTCCGGTCCCACGGCGTGTGGCGGCCGGCCCGCCTCCGACGCTCGCTTGCCCGGCCCGCCCCTACTTCATGGACGTCTTGCGGTACGGGAGGACGTAGTCGACCATCCCGTACTCCTTGGCGCCTTCGGCGGTGAGGATCTTGTCGCGCTCGATGTCGCGGGAGATCTGCTCCTGGGGCTGGCCCGTGTGCTTGGCGAGCGTGACCTCCATCTGCTCGCGGATGCGCATGATCTCGTTCGCCTGGATCTCGATGTCGCTGGCCTGGCCGTAGGCGCCCTCGGCCGCCGGCTGGTGGATCAGCACCCGGGCGTTGGGCAGGCAGCCGCGCTTGCCCTTGGTCCCTCCGGCGAGCAGCACGGCGGCGGCCGAGGCCGCCTGACCGATGCACACCGTCTGGATGTCGGGCCGCACGAACTGCATCGTGTCGTAGATGGCCATCAGCGACGTGAACGAGCCGCCCGGGGAGTTGATGTACATCTGGATGTCGCGGTCGGCGTCGATCTGCTCAAGCGTGATGAGCTGCGCCATGATGTCGTTCGCGGAGACGTCGTCGATCTGCACCCCCACGAAGATGATCCGCTCCTCGAAGAGCTTGTTGTAGGGGTTCATCTCCTTGACGCCGTACGACGTGCGCTCGACGTAGGAGGGCAGGATGTAGCGGCTCTGCGGGCTCGCGGGCGCCATGCCGCCGCCGTAGGGGCTGGGGTTGTACTCGGTCATGTTCTGGCCTTCCACAGTGCACCTGTCCACACGGATGGGGTCGCCGATCAGCCGGACTGGCCGCCGGTCACGTCGGGGGTGCCTTCAAGCACCTCGTCGATGAAGCCGTACTCCTTGGACTCCTGCGCGGTGAACCAGCGGTCGCGGTCGGCGTCCTTCTCGATCTGCTCCTGGGCCTGGCCGGTGTGCAGCGAGACGCGCTCGAAGAACATCCGCTTCACGTACAGCAGCTGGTCGGCCAGGATGCGGATGTCGGAGGCCGTGCCCCCGATCCCCCCGGAGGGCTGGTGCATCATGACCCGGGTGTGCGGCAGCGCGTAGCGCTTGCCCTGCGCGCCGGCGCACAGCAGCAGCTGGCCCATGGACGCCGCCATCCCCATCCCCACGGTGCGGACGTCGTTGGGGATGTACTGCATGACGTCGTAGATGGCCATGCCGGCGGTCACCGAACCGCCGGGGGAGTTGATGTAGAGGGTGATGTCGCGCTGGCGGTCCTCGGCGGACAGCAGCAGCAGCTCGCCCACGATGCGGTTGGCGATCTCGTCGTCGACCTGCTGGCCGAGGAAGACGATGCGCTGACGCAGCAGGCGCTGCGACGTCTGCTCGTACATCGAGGGAATAGGCGACTCGGGCGTACGGGCGTCGATTCCCTGGAACTCATTGAAGGTCGGCGGCACTCTCGTCACCTGCTCCGGACTCGAAACGGTTGCGACGCCTGCGACACTAACGCCCGCAGCGGCCCGACTCGCACGTATGAGGAGCCTGTTCGCTTTGAGCGCAGGTGCCGCGGCGCCTGCCTGGCGGTTCTGCACTTAGCCAACGAGCCCCGCGCCGACCCGGGGGGACGGCGCGGGGCTCGCTTAGAGGAAACACTACGTACGACGCGCAGCGTCTCCGTTGGGGTGGCGGTGGGAGACGGGCGGGCGCTGCGACGCGCAGCGCCTCCGTCGGGGCGGCGGGAGCAGCCCGGCGTCTCCGTTGAGGGGCGCGGCGGGAGACGGTCGGGCGCTGCCCGCCCACCGCCTCCGCACAGGGCGGCCGCCGGGCGGTCGCGCTAGCGGCGCTCCGCTTCGTCGCCGGTGTCGCGCACCTCGGGGCCGGCGTCCGCGGTCTCCAGCTCCTCGGCGCCCTCGGCGGCGGCCTCCTCGGCGTCCGCGGCCTCGCCGGCTCCCGCCTCCTCGGCCTTCTCCTGCTCGACCACGTTGCCCGACTCGTCGGTGATCTCGGCCTTCTCCATCACCAGGTCGAGCGCCTTGGCGCGCACGACCTCGGTGTAGGCCACCCGGATCTGGTTGGACTCGACGAGGTGCTGGGCGAGCTGGTCGGGCGAGACCCCCATGCGCTGAGCCTGCTCCATGACGTACTGGCTCAGCTCGTTGTTGTCGGCGGAGAGCTCCTCCTCCATCGCGATCTGGTCCAGGATGAAGCCCGCCTTGACCGCGGAGGTGGCGCCCTGCTTGAGCTCCTCCTCGAACTCCTCCTCGCTCTGGCCCTGGGACTCCAGGTAGGACTCCTTGGTCAGCCCGCTCTGGGAGAGCTGCTGCTCAAGGCTCTGGCGGCGGCGGTCCAGCTCCTCCTCGACCACGGAGTCGGGCAGCGGGATGTCGACGGACTCGACCAGCTTCTCCAGCGCGCGGTCGCGGGCCTGGTTGAGCTGCTGGAGCCGGCGGACCTGCGCCATGCGCGAACGGACGTCGGCGCGCAGCTCCTCCATGGTGTCGAACTCGCTGGCCATCTGCGCGAACTCGTCGTCGAGCTCGGGCAGCTCCTTGACCTTGACGCTGTGCACCGTGACGGTGACGTCGGCGTCGCGGCCCTCGTATTCGCCGCCCACCAGCTTTGTGGCGAAGGTGGCCGACTCGCCCTCGGACATGCCCTCAAGGGTGTCGTCGAGGCCTTCGAGGATGGTGTTGGTGCCCACCTCGTAGGAGAGCCCGCTGGTCTGCACGTCCTCCAGCGGCTCGCCGTCGATGGCGGCGGAGAGGTCGATGGAGACGTGGTCGCCCTGCTGGACCGGCCGGTCGGCGCCGACGAGCGTCGAGAACCGCTCGCGCAGGTTGTTCACCTGCTCCTCGACCTGGTCCTCGGTGGCCTCGGCGTCGTCGACGGTGACCTGCATGCCCTCGTAGTCGGGCACCTCGAACTTGGGCCGGACGTCGACCTCGGCCGTGAAGGCGAGCTCCTCGTTGTCCTCCAGCTTGGTGACCTCCACGTCGGGCTGGCCGAGCGCGAAGATCTCCTCCTTCTGGATGGCCTCGTTGTACAGCTCGGGAACGGCGTGGTTCACCGCTTCGCTGATCACCGCTCCGCGCCCGACGTGCCGATCGATCAGCCGAGCGGGGGCCTTGCCGGGGCGGAAGCCCTTGATGCGCACCTGCTTGGCGAGCGACTTGTAGGTCACGTCGAAGGCATGCTCAAGTTCCTCGAACGGAACCTCGATGGTCAGCTTGACCCGGGTCGGGCTGAGCTCCTCGACATCGGTCTTCACGGGGCGGTACTCCTAGGTTTCCGGCGGTTTTCCGGGACGACCCGGCACGCAGGGCGCACTCCCCGGCCACCGGACTGGCGAACCGGCGGGCCGGCGCAGGCTGTGACACCGAGCTGTGGGGCCTGAGACTGGCTTTTGACGTTTTCCTGCTGATCGTGCCAAGTCTAGGGCAGTCAGAGGGGCCCTCACGGCGCCCGCGGCACACGCCCCGGCACCACGAGTCTTCTCGTCGGGGAGGCGGGATTCGAACCCGCGGCCTCATGCTCCCAAAGCATGCGCGCTAACCAAGCTGCGCTACTCCCCGTGAACCTCGCGCCGGTGCCCGCGAAAAGTTGGCACAACCCGCGCTGCGAAGACTGTAGTCTGGTCTCCGTCGGCCCCAAGAGTCTAGAGGAAACTCCGGGGCACTGGCGCCACGCGGGCGTAGTTCAATGGCAGAACTCCAGCCTTCCAAGCTGGCCATGCGGGTTCGATTCCCGTCGCCCGCTCTGACAGCCGAAGGGCCAGGTCAGCCGGGAGAACCGGCGGACCTGGCCCTCGGTCGTAGAGGGCGCGTGCGCGGTCACCGTGCCACACACGTGCCACAGCGGCGGACGGCCCTCCTCAGCGGTCGGGACCGCCGGAGCCGTCGGAGGACTGGGAGTCCGGACCGTCCTCGTCCGCCTCGTCGGGAACCTCGTCCGATCGATCTTCGGACTCGGTCGAGGCGGCCAGTTCGCGCGCGGCCCGCTCGCCGAGGCTGTCCGCCAACTCGCGGGCACGGTCGTCGCGTGCGTGCAGGTAGATCAGCGCCGCCCGCGTACTGGAGTGGCCCATCCGGGTCATCAGCTCCCGCAGCGACGCCCCCGCTTCGGCGGCGAAGGTGTTGCCCGCGTGCCGAAGATCGTGGAAGCGCACGCCCGACAGCCCCGTGGAGGCCCGTGCCCGCTGCCAGTACTGCGAGAAGTTTGCGCGGCGGAGAGGGTTGCCCCGCTCCCCCACAAACACCAGACCGTCCGGTCCGGGGTTGGCGAAGGCGTCCAGGTGCGCCCGGAGATCGTCGGCGATCAGGCCGGGCAGTTGCACCGTGCGGCGGCTCGCCTTGGACTTGGGCGGCCCGAACCGCACTCCCCCGAGTTCGTAGGCGACCTCACGCACGGTGACCGTGCGCGCATCGAGGTCGAGGAACCGCCGGCGGAGCCCGACCGCCTCACCCCAGCGCAGACTGCCGAAGGCCGCCAGGAGCACGAGCGCCCGATAGCGCGGCGGAACGGCGTCGGCGAGCTTGTACACCTCGGCCACGGACAGCGCCGGGCGCTCCTCACTCTCCTCCTGTCCCGCGCCCTCAAGCTGGCACGGGTTCCCACGGATCAGCTTGTCCCGGACGGCCGTGTTCATGACGGCCCGCAGGAGCCGGTACGCCTTGGCCACGGTGGACGTTCCCACCTTGGACTTGCGGCGCGAGGACCGCCACGCGCGGACGTGCGACTCCTTGATGTCCTTCACCAGCATGCCCCCGAAAGTCGGATTCAGGTGCAGGCGGAGGAGACTCCGGTAGAGGTCCGCCGAGCGCGGCGCCAGGTCCCGTTCCTCCACCCACTGCCCGGCGTACTCGGCGAAGCGGACGGACCCGGCGTCGGGGTCGAACCACTCGCCTTGGACGATCTCGGCCTCCTTGAGCGTCAGCCAGCGCTCGGCCGCCTTCTTGGTCGCGAACGTCATCGACGCGTTCCGGAGACGGCCGTCCGGCCCCCGGTAGCGCGCCTGGAACCGCCCCGACGCCAGTTGGCGCACGTTGCCGAAAGACCGCTTCTTACCTCCCGCCATTACGCGGCCCTCCTCAGCCCGAGCTTGACCGGCTCCACGACTCCGGCCGCGATGAACTCGTCCAGCGCCGATTCCGGGATGCGGACGTGGCGGCCGAGCTTGACGAAGGTGATGCGCCGCTCCTCGATCAGGCGGCGCGGGTAGCGCTCACTGGTGTTGAGCCGTTCGGCCGCCTGCGCCACGGTCAGCAGCCGACCCGAGGGACGAGAACTCTTACCGGCCATCACGCCGCCTTCCCCGTTGCCGAAAGATCGGTTTCCCGTGCGTGGTCGAGCTGGGCGCGGCGTTTGAGCGCTTCGCCGACCGCGCGCAGTAGGCGGTGTTCGCGCGGAGGCACGTCGGGATCGGTCGGGCGCGCCAGCTCCCAGGCGTAGTCCCCGGAGGAGACCGAGGAGAGCGCGGGAGCGGCGCCGTCGCCCTGGCCCTCGTCGGGGTCGGCGTCGGGATCCACGCCCAAGGCGTCGAGGACCCAGCGCAGCCGGTCCGCCTTGTGGTCGGCCACGGTCTTGCCCGACCACTTGCGCGAGACCAGGACGCGCCGTCCGGCGTAGCCGAGGTGTTCGCGCCGGTGTGCTTTGGAGCGGCAGAAGCCAGGACGCATACCCGCCTTTGCCCCGTCCGGTTGCACGCCATAGCGGAGCCAGTTCGCGCAGCGCGGCGAGCACGGTTCGAACCGCAGCGCTTCCACGAGCCGGTCAACGTGGCGCTGATGGGCGTCGGTGGTGACCTCGTGGCAGTCGGCGATGTCCTTGGTCAGGTACTTCGCCAGGTACCGGACGCACCGGTCGGCATCCTCAGTGCCGGCTACCACGCCTTTTGCGTCGACCTGAGGACCGAAGCGCACCACGTGCATCGGCTCGGCGTCCGGATCGGCGTCGAGCGCGTCCAGCGCCTCATCCCAGGTGGGTAGCACCTCACCCGTGGCCGGATCCACGTAGTTCCCGGTCGCCTCGTCGAAGACCGGCAGGGACTCCCCCGTATACACGGCCTCGTCAGCCCTGGGCCACCACACCTGGTGATAGGTGGCCGCCGCGATCTGGCGCAGCTCCGCACGCGGAATCGTGCCCCTCGTCGCCATGTGCAGGTGCGGCGCCAACCTGCGTTGCGGTTCGACGGTGGCGAAGTACTGCACATCGAAGCCCGCCACGCGCCGCAGGTTCTGCACGAAGCGATCCACCAGCTTGGAGAAGTGCAGCGCGTCCCGAGCCGCCCGACGGTAGTCATACGTCGAGGGATCCACCGGCGTCCCGTCCGCGCGCACCCGTCCGTAGGTGTCGCAGGTCAGCGTGACGAACAGCGAAGGCCGGAAGACCGTGCCGGTCACCGGATCCTCATAGGTACGGCCCACAGTGGTCTTGGCCATCTGCCGCTTGGGCAGGTCCGGCGCGTCCTGGCGCCGCTTGGTCGAGCGCACCCGCCGCGACGAGCCAGACGAGGAAGAGCCGCGCGAGACCGACCCGCGCAGCCCGGACGCGGTGATCTCGGCGTCCAAATCGGCGATGGCCTGATCCAGCGCGGCCACCTCGCCGGGATCGGCCTCGCCTGCCTCCACCAGCGCGTCACGCTGAGCGGTGACCACGGCGCGGCGCTCCACCCACGCCCGCTGAGTATCGGACGGCTCCTCCGGCGTCACGGTCGGTTCCTCGGCCAGGTGCCAACCCTCTTCACACTGCGTGCGGCGTATGGAGCGCTTGCGCTTGGCACACGCCGGGCACCGGGACTCCAACGTGGAGTTGCACGGGACGTCAACGATCTCGGTCTGTCCGGTCGCGATGTCGGTGCGGCGCAGGGAGACGGGCCGGATGCAGACGCCCTTGCCGGCCGCGATCTGCTCGGCCACCTCACGCGCCAGCGGTTGCGCCTGCCGCTCGGCGCGCGTGCTCTTACCGGTCGGGGTCGGCATCAGTCGCCCACCCCCGCAGCGGCCGGTTCAGCGGCCATGTGGTCGATGTCGGCATCGGAGACGAACGCGGCCCGCACCCGCACGGGCACCGGCGAGCCCTCCAGCTTCACGAAGGCCACACCGGGAAGGTCGGGGTCGATCAGGTGCGCGTTGGCGCCCCGATCGCGCGCGCCTTCTCCGAGCACCATGTCCACCTGCGATGCCTCGTCCAGACGGAGGGCCACCTTGTCGGGAAAGAGGTTGCGCAGGTTCAGCACCTCCTTGCGCGGGTCTTGGAGCGCGGCCAGCACACAGAACCCCACCGACCGTCCCTGACTGGTCAGCGTCGCTATCGCGTTCTCCGCCCGCCGGCGGATGTCGCGGTCGGGGTGGTAGGCCGTCAGGAACGCCACCTCATCAAGCACCACGATCACGAACGGATCCCGCGTACTGGGCACGTGGACACGTTGGCGTCCGGCGTAGCGCTCGGCGCGTTCCTGCATCGCCGCAACCGCCGATTCGAGGAGTTCCACGGCGTCTTCCGCCTCATCGGCATACCGAGCGAACAGGGTGCGCCCGAAGGACAGTTCCATCCGCTTGGGATCGATCGCCCACACCTCCGCGATCCCCGCGTGGATGGCCGGGGTCATGGCGCGGATGGCCGACCACAGCACCGACCCCTTGCCCGCACCGGTCACCCCGACCGTGAGCACGTGGGTTCCGTGCAGCCGCAGCCGCCACAGTTCGCCGTCCTCGCACCGGCCCACCGGCAGCCCCGACAGATCCGTATCCTCAGGCACCGGAAGCGCGCCGATCGGATCGGCCAGGGTGTCACGGCGCGGAAGCTCCAGCACCACATCACGCGGTCCGCGCACCTCCACACGGCATGAGGGAGCGCCGAAGCCGTGCGCCAGCTCCGCCACGCGGTTCTCGAAGTCGGCCGGGGCGGTGCCGGCCACCAGGCGCACCCGCACCCGATCGGCCCAGGCCGAGCAGGTCACGCCGCGAACCTGCGGAAGGTACTGGCGTTCCAGGTAGGACTCGGCCATCCCGGAGACCACCAGGACGGGTTGCCAGTGCCGCCGGTAGACCCACAGCCACCGCCACGCGGCCAGCACCCGCCGCGCCACCAGAGCCTTGAACGACTCAGGCCACCGGCGCCACCAGACCAACAGAGCCACGTCGGCGACCGTCCAGGCCACGGCCAGCCCCAGCCACCCGACGAGGTACACCAGCAGCGCAGAGGCCGCCACGGTCGCGACGGCCACGGGGAAGCGGAACGGCAGCATGACCAGGAGCCGCACCAGACGCCAAAGGAAGCCCGCCACGACGACGATGCCCGGCGTCTCGACCACCGGAGTCGAGAAGCGAATCGTCTGCGCCGGAACCGGCGCGGTCGGCTGCACCTGCGTCGCTCCGGCGCTCTTGCGTCCCAGCATCAGAAATCACCCCCGTTCTCGACGGTCGAACGCAGAGCGGCCAGCTCGGCGCGCGCCTCGTCGGCGACGGCGCGGGTTTCGACGTCGGCGGTCTGGTCGGCGATGCGATCGAGGATGGAGGACTTCCAGGCCAGCAGCGCCGCATCCGGGCGCGGTTGCCCGGTGTTGAAGGCGGCGGTGCGGTGGGCGCGCACGGCGTCCATGAACTCGGTGATCTCGCGCAGGCTGACCCGCGCAGGTTGATCGGACATACTGGGGACACACCTCTTCCAGAGATTTCGCAGGTCTCGCAGGAGGGTTGAAGGGGCGGCCGAAGGTGTTGGCGCACCAGGCCGCCCCGCTTGCGTTCAGCGGGCTTCTCAGCCCGCGTCCTTGCCGCCGGAACTACCGGCACCAGCACCGGCAGCGGCGGGAGCCTTGCGCGAGGCCGCACCGTTGCCGCCGGGCGTCTTCACACCCCGAGCGCGCAGCGAGTAGGCCACGCGCGGGCGGCGGCCGGAGTCGTCCACGTAGGGCATGACCGACATCTGCTCGAACTCGATTGGCCGGAAGGGCAGGCCGGGCACCTCGTCAGGCAGCGTCGGGCAGTGTTCGGCGGCCACCTTGACCTTCACCGACTTGGCCTTGCCCCTGGCTTCCGGATCGGCGTCGATCACATCCACCGCCCACAGCGGAAGCCCCGTGTTCTTGTCCATCTGCGGACGCTTGGTCTCGAAGTCGGTAATCGGCTCCACGCCGAGCGCGTAGGCACCGTGCGGGAACACCGTCCCGAACTCCACCGGCAGCGCACCCTGAATCGCCATCATCCACCTCATGAACTATCAGACATACGTTGAAACAAAACCTGACCTATCAGGTCATGCTGCGACTGTAGCCGCGCCAACCTGATAGGTCAACTCCGAATCAGCGCAAATTCTGACAGGATCAGTCGAGCGGATAGACGTCGCGCAGCTCGTGGCGGTCACCAGGAAGAACGGCGTCGATGAGCTGGAGCGCGCGACCATCAGCGTCGTGGCCCGTGACCACGACGTTCAGCACCGGCGAGCCGGTCTGAACGGACAGCGCCGATGCCTCGTCCGGTGACGCAGGACGCGCGATGATGCGCTCAACCGCGTGGTCGATCCGGACTTTCTTCCGCTCCAGCAGGTGACGGCGGATGCTGGAGCCCAAGGGATCCGGGGAACTGAAGCGGGTACCGGCGGCCAGGTCGAGCGGGAACCAGGCCGAGACCAGCTCGTTGGGGCCGTCCTCCTCCTGAAGGACGTACTGCCGCAGGAACGCCTTGGCCGGCCGCTCCAGCTCCAGCAGGTTCGCCACGTGCTCAGGGGCGACGACGATCCCGGCTTGCAGCAGCTCCGCCGCCTGCGCGTCCTCGGCGCCTTCAAGGAGTTCGAGCCCCGGACGCGCGCGCTCTTCGGCTGCCCTGGGCGTCTTGCCCCGCACGTAGGAGCCGGATCCGGTCTGCGTGAAGATCAGGCCCTCTTCGCGGAGCAGGTCGAGAGCGCTGATCACGGTCGGACGAGAGACGCCGAACTCGCTCGCCAGTCGCCCTTCGGAGGGAAGCGAGTCCCCCGGTTGGTAGGTACCGGAGGTGATGCGTTCGCGCAGCGTCCGCGCCACTCGCTCATACTTGCGCTCGCCGCCGTTGGCTGCCATCCGGTACCGTCCCATAGTTCTCAGGTGCTCTATCAACTCAGGTTAACAACTGAATCTGTAGTTGACAGCCCTATAGGCGGTTTTCTCCTGGACAGTGATGCTGCCGCAGTACGACGGACAGCTCCCGGCGCAGTGCCTTGGCGTTGGGCGCCATCACACGCAGCTCCCCGTGCCACGCGGCCCACCAGCCCCGAGGCAACTGGCAGAAGTCGCACGTGGGGAACTCGCGCCGCAGCTCCTGTTCGATCAGGTCTCGTATGCGTCCGATCTCTGCCGCGAGGTCACCCATGGGTCCGCGCCTTCTCGGACGGGAGGTGAGCGCGAGCGGTCCGCGCGATCTCCGGCGCCTCGTCGGCGGACGCCCACGCCGAGGAGAGCAGGAAGTCACCGTTCCAGAGGAGTACCCGGCCACGGCTGTCGGCGGTGATCCACACGGCCTCACCGGTACCGGGCACGCTCACCCGAAGCCCGGTGACACTTTCGATGAGGACGGCGTCCAGGCCGTGCCATTCCAAGCGGACCCGAAGCCCGTTCAGCACGGCCAGTTCATAGGCGAGGTTGCGATAGGCCATCACGCCGCCCCCTCCTGCGACGTGATGGCCGGCTCTCCGGTCCCACCGCAGTGCCAGCACGCTTCACGGGTGCGGCCGTCGTGCGGTTGTCCGATGTCATCGGGCCGGATCCACCGGCGGAAGCGCACCCAGCGCCAGCCAAGGCCCCGGCAGGAGTGGCACGTTGTCCCCGCTTTCGCGTCCATGGCGGTCACGATTCCGGTTGCGGTCACGTAAACCCATCCACACCGGCTATCCCAACTGGGGATAATGACCGTGGCCGAGCCACGCGAGTGATCGAGAGGCCGCGATGCCGCCCGGACGAGCGCTTGATCCGATCGACATCCCCGCATGGGCATGGAGCCGGGAGGACACGCGGAGACTGCTGCAAGAGCGCGACATCGCCGGGTTGCTGCGCTTGGCTCAGCAGTACGGAGGCGCGAGTCAGACGCGCCTTGCGGCGGCGACGGGCATAGCTCAGGGTCGCGTCAGCGAGATCCTGAACGGACGCAAGCAGATCACGGCGCTTGACGTGATCGAGCGCATCGCCGACGGGCTCAACATGCCCGACTCAGCGCGCATGCTGTTCGGCCTGGCCCCGCTGGACCTCACCATCCTCACCCAGCACCGCAGCGCCACCGCCGCCGCTGCCCCGCTCGTTCCCCCGCCTAGCGTGGAACCAGATGGGCAGCAGGAGGAGAGCGTGAAGCGTCGCGAATTCGTCGGACTGACCGGGGCGGCCCTGTTCGAGGCGGCCACCGGACCCGCGATCGGGTTGGAGGACATCGCCAGCGCCCTTACCCGCTATGCGGGAGCGGCGACCGGCCAGCCGACACACCCGCCCGACCTCGCATCACTCACCAAGGCGGTGCACGCGGCCAAGACCGGGTACCAGGCGTGCCACTACGGTGAAGTCGCCCGACGACTGCCGGCACTGCTGAACCGGCTGGACGCGGCGACACGGCTGTTCGACGGTGACAGCCTCCTCACCGCGCACTCGCTCAGGGCCGAGGCGTACCACGTGGCGGCCAGCGTCCTGCTGAAGTCCGACGAGCGCGGGTTGGCCTGGCTTGCGGCCGACCGGAGTATGCAGGCGGCCGAGAACAGCGAAAACCCGGCCACCCTCGGAGCGAGCGCACGAATCGTCACCCGAGCGCTGATGACCGACCGCCATTACGGCGCGGCGACCGAACTGGCGACCACGATGGCCGAACGCGTGGACGCCACGGCCGAGGAGCCGACACCGGATTCCGTGTCGGTCTACGGCGCCTTGCTGCTGAGCGGAGCAGTCGCGGCGGCCAAACGCGAGAACCGTGGCCAGGCCCGCGCCCTCCTGGACGAGGCGGAAGAGGCCGGCCGACGCTTGGGCGGCGATCACAACTACCAGTGGACGGCGTTCGGCCCCACCAACGTGCTCCTCCACCGGGTGAACACCGCCGTCGAGATGGGAGATGCGGGAAGCGCGATCGACCACGCGCGGCAGATCCGCCTGGACAACATCGACGTGACGGAACGCAAGGTCACCTTGTTCGTAGACGCGGCCCGCGCGTACAGCCAGTGGGGCAAACTCGATCGAGCATTCGAGGCACTAGTCACGGCGGAGAACCTGGCCAGCGAAGAACTCAGCGCCCGCCCCGCCGTACACACCCTGATCAACGACATCGGCACCCGCGCCACCGGACACCTGCGCGGCAACATCACCGACCTCGCGGAAAGAGTTGGCCTCACCCGATGAGCGACAAAAAGGTCCTCTACATCATCGTCTGCGCCGCCGGCCCTGCCGGAGACGTGTGGAAACTCGTCGATATGGCTCACGAACGTGGCTGGACCGTTCAGCTCATATCCACACCCGCTGCTCTCGCGTTCATCGACACCAACGCCTTGGAAAAGCAGACCGGCCGCCCCGTACGCAGCGCCCACCGCGCGCCCGGATCACCACGCAGCCCGAAGGCCGACGCGCTCATTATCGCACCAGCTACGTTCAACACGATAAATAAGCTAGCCACTGGAATTTCAGACAACTATGCCCTAGACATTGCCAGTGAGCTTTCAGGGACGCAACTTCCAATAGTCATCCTTCCTTATATCAATAGGAACTATTTCTCTCGCACGCCACTTCAAAACAGCATACACGCACTCAAAGAAGAAGGAATATACATCCAAATAAATGAATCGACACCTCACCCGCAAGGCAAGGGGGACCCGAACTCGTTTCCATGGAGCACGGCGCTTGAAATAATAATGCGAGTCTCTTGACCTGCCGACCACGAAAGATCACAGATGAAACCAGACTTTTCGAACCTTCAGCTCAATAATGTTATTGTTCATGAAGTGCCTAAATCATTCGCAAATAGAGAAGACAACGAACCAATCAGATTTAGTGATATCGAAAGTTCGCCAACCCCTGATGTGCTGCAGAGGATTTGCGACAAGTTCGTTGGGGACTTGACGAAAAAGGGGAGAGCTATTGTCAGCCTTCAAGACCCGAAGTCGCGAATTCCCGAAATTGTAGGACGCTATTTTCAAGGAAGTGAGACAGCGTTCATACCGATGTCGCAGGAGATAGCCCAGACCCTGAGAGACACTCAGAAAGGAACTAACTCGGGCGGACTTTTACTGGTCTCCCATGCAACGCTCGGCGACGAAGAAGGACTTCTTATCGCCAAGATCGAAAGCGAAACGGCCATGCAAGCGAAGTTCGCGCAGGTCAACGGAAAGAGCACAGTCACAGTAAGCTATCTTGAAGATCTCCTTTTTCATTCGCAATCAAAAGTTTACAAAATCGGTCTTTTCCTGAGTTCGCAGAGCGACATCGGAGGCTTCGCGGCAGATCAGCAAAGCGGTGGAGGAAACCTCGCCAAGTTCTTCCTGGAAGATTTTCTTGGGTGTGAATACAGAGGACAACCGGATGAATTGAGCAAGAAATTCTTCGAAGAATCAATTGCCTGGGTTAACAAAACAGAGATATCTCCGTCCACAAAATCGAAGTATATGATTGCCCTGTACTCCGAGATGAACAGCAACTTCAAGGATCTCGCTGTTGATAGATTCGCTGCCACCCACATAGAAACTGGCCAACAGAAGGATGACTACGCGCGCCACATGAAAACCAACGGAGTTCCAGATACTCCTTTCGAGAAAAACATAAGACTCATTGAGAAGAAGATAAGCCAAATGGCCTATTACTTCGAAAGTAACGTACTGGTAGTAACGCCAACTTCAGCGATAGACGATGGAACCGTTCAGATCACTGGCGGAGATAATGAGAAGCTCACTTTGACAGTGAAGGACGATCTTAAAGACGTTAAGAGTCGCGGCTAGCGAATGTCGAATTATATACGCACTGAGCTAATCGAAGGTGCGAGAAGGCGATTTATCAACGAGAGATACCGCTATGTCGAATTTGCTGACCGGATCTCCCGAGAGATCTACTTTGCAGCAGCGACCGCCGGGATCGAGTGCCGTGCTTTCGGTAGGGCCAAGGACGTTGGCAGTTTCGTCAAAAAGATCTATACAAAGAACTACACCGACCCTTGGAAGGAAGTGACCGACAAGGCCGGCGTCCGCGTGATTGTTGACCATATAGGAAATGTGGATCCTGTGATCGACCTGGTCAAAAACAATCACCGAGTAATCGACCTTGAGGATACCCGGCTGAAGTATGGGGATGAGGACCGATTCTCATATCCCAAGGTCCATCTACAAGTGCAGGCCCCTGCCGCAGCGTCCGATCCAGAACCCCTCGAGTGCGAGATCCAGATACGGAGCGAAGCACAGGATCTCTGGGCACGGATGTCTCACACGTGGCTCTATAAGCAGGAAGGCACTCCCCCGAATGTCACACGCTCGCTGTATCGTCTCCTTGCGTTGGTCGAACTTTACGACGCAGAGATCGAGCGAGGGATCGGCACCTTCATGTCATCCCCAGAGGCACAGGAGAACAGACTATTTATGGTGGCAGAGCGCTTCTACCGCGCGTTCTGCTCCGTCCCCTATCGCGAGGATGAGTCTAGGGAGATATTCCCTGTACTCACCAGGCTGGTAGACCAGTTAGACATCAACTATGAACAAGCACTAATCGAGTTTACTCAGAACCGAAAAGAAAAACTGGAACGAATATACTCTCGATACGGACCCGATGGAGCTCTTTATGAGCCTAGAAGATACGCACTTATCACACAACCGGAGAGTATAGTCGTATTTGAGTTCTTAGAAAACAGGAAATTTACCTTAAAGGAGGCTTGGGAATCTGACTTTGACCTCGATGATCTTCGAGAGCTAGCCGATACATGGAGCGTAAACATTGAATGAGTCCTCTGGATTGGCGGCGACAGCGCTCTTCGTGGAGCTGATCGTCATTGGCTCTGGCTTTTCCATATCCTTGGCCGTTCTTGTTGTGGCATTTGCCGATCCAGACTTAAACTTACTAACCAACCTCATGAAACTCTCATGGATGGCCCTATTTGCACTCCCCTTTGTCTATACATGCGGCGTTATCGTCGATCGAGTCGCTGATTATATCTTGCGCCCCATAAAGACCAAACTAAAGCGGTCTGTTTTCGCGTCCGACGCCAGGTACGCTGATGCCAAATTTGCAGTTGATTCGCATAACCTCTTCTCGACTCATGCTGATTATGCGAGAAGTAGAATGCGAGTAGTCCGCGGTGGCATATTAAACGGGGCAGCAACGACACTTTCACTGCTGTCCTGGTTCGTGTTTGCTAATCCCCCTGACGCCTTGAAGTCGTTCCTGGTTGTCCTTTCGGTGGTTTTTCTCTTCTTTACAGCGGGCTGCTTCTTCGCCTGGACTAGCATCGTCAAGACCACATACAAAAAGACAAGAAGTCAACATGAATCTCTTGCTCGTCAAGATTCCCTTATCACGTGATAGTACTGCCGAATTGAGCTGTATGGGATCAAGGCGACGGCGTTTTGCGCCGTCTTGGCCGGCTTCCGGGTGGGTGCTGGAGCTGCGGGCTGCCGCCCGGTCTCCAGCACCCACCCGGGCGCCGGGCAGACTTCGGTTACTGTCGCCTGTCGCCGATCCCGCCACTTCGGGACGCGCCGTCGCTCGACAGTCGGTCTGCGAAGCGCCACAGTCGGCTCTGAGCGTCCGCACTCGGGTTTCCGGCGTTCTCGGTCCCGAGGCACTCGATCGCGCGACTCTGGCTGTCTCACGGCCTGGCTCCAGCGCGATCGAGCACCTCGGACCGGGGCCGTGGTCACTCGCTCCTGTGGTTGCCGCGCAGGGGTGCGGCGCGGCTCTTTCCGCTCCCGCCGCTTTGGGCCGAGGCCCGGTTTCCGTGCCACACACGTGCCACACCGGGCGGCGATCGGCGGGGAATCACGGGGAACGGCGTCCGACATCCGTGGCCCCGCCGCAGGTCAGGCGACCACGGGAAACGGCGAACCGCCCCGCTAGATCTTCCAAGCTGGCCATGCGGGTTCGATTCCCGTCGCCCGCTCTGACACGGCGAAGGGCCAGGTCGGCCGGGAGATCCGGCGGGCCTGGCCCTCGGCGGTTCCGGTGGGGGCACGGCCTCCAGCCGCCCGGACGCCGTGGGACTTCGGACCGTCGGCGGCCGTCTGCGGACGAGGAGGTACGCCGATGAAGCCCGACGAGATCGCCCCTCTGGCGATCACCGGAGCCGGGACCGCTGTGGGGGCCGTCTTCGCCCTTCAGGACCTCAGGTACGGGGAGTGGCTGTTGCAGATCGGCGCAGTCGGTGTCCTCGTCTTCGGCGCCCGCGCCGTCATCCGCATCGCCATCCGCCGCCGGAGCGCCTCCGCCGACACCTGCGACGACGATCCGGGGCGGTAATCCCCGACCGGGGCCAGTCGCTCCCTGGCCGCGGACGCACCGCAAGGAAACTTCCCGCCGCCCTCTACCGGCCCGCTCGTTGGCCGCGGGTTCCGGCGGCCGGGGCCGCGCTCGAGTCGGGGGTCAGGGCACCGGCTTCGGCTCGGGTGCGGCCACCGCCTTCTTCCTGCGTCCGAACCAGGCCAGGACCGCGCCGATGACCAGTAGCGGTCCGGAGATCAGCCACCCCATCGAGATCGCGACGAACCCCGCGAAGCCCGCGAGCAGCAGCAGCAGAGCCGCCGTCTTCGACGCCCCCCGCGCGAGTGATCCTCCGACGATCCCGACGACGCCGATGAACACGGCGGCGAATCCCAGTCCGATGAGCTCTCCGGCGCCCTCGGCCGCAAACCCCGCGCCGAGGCCGCCGAGCAGCATCACGAGCAACGCCGCGACGATTCCGAGCGCGCCGCCGACGATGCCGAGCACCAGCGCCGTGGTCAGCATCCCCGGGTGGCCTGTGTTTCCCGCCATGATGACTCCTCCCCGTTCCGGCTCCTCGGTACCGGCGCCCCTCCTGCGCCATGCGTGTGGGGAGAGTCCTCATCCGGCACCCGTGCCGGAGACCGCTTCTCCTCTCACCGTCCTCGGGCCCGCGGGCCGGCACCACCATGGCGCCCCTCCGGAATTTCCAAAGGAGCACAATCCCGGCCGCTCCCTCACTCGGCCGCCACGCGGCCGGTGAGGCGGTCGTGGCGTTGGCGGGCGGCCTGGGGGGTGTTGAGGCCGAGGCCGAAGGCGATCTCCTGCCAGGTCATGTCGCGGCCGCGGGCCATGGTGAGCAGGCCCGATTCCAGGGCGTCCAGTTCGGCGCGCATGCGCGGGGCCAGGGTGAGTGCCGCGTGGAAGTCGGTGTGATCGAGTTCGGGCTCGCCCGGCTCGGGGGCGGCCGCGCCGGCCGCGAGGTCGTGGATGCGGCGCACGGCGTCGAAGGGCTCCATCACCATGGAGTCCTCCTCCCATCGGCGGCGGGCCTCGCCTGCGGCGTGGCGGCGGGTGATGTGGAACAGGGCCGTGTACTCGCGCTCTCTGCGTGCCGTATCGGGCGCGGGCGGCGTGAAGGGGTCGGTACCGCCCGGGTCGTCGAGGTGGCTCGCCATGGTCGCCCATCCTTCTCAGGTCTTGAACAAGATGTTTTCAACCTATCGTTTTCAACACGATATTGGCAATGGAATACCGGTCGGCGCGGATATGTTGTCTGTGCGGGCGGAGCCGGATGGGTAGCCGACCGACGTAGGTGCGCCGGCCGTGAAGGTGAGTGATGAAGGACCCCGATCCGCTGCAGGTGCCCGCTCTGACGTCGCGCTGGTTCTCCCGGCCCGCTTCCTCGGCCGCGCCGGTCGTGGTCACCGGCGCCTTCGACGTGCTCCACGTGGGCCATGTGCGCTTCCTCGCGGAGGTTCAGCGCCGCCGCCCCGAGCTGCCGCTCGTCGTGGGGGTCGAGGACGACGCGCGCGTGCGCGGCTGGAAGGGACCCGACCGGCCGGTGAACCCCGAGGAGGAGCGCGCCGAGGTACTGGCCGCTCTGCGCTGCGTCGACGGCGTCTTCATCATCTCCGGCCCCGGCGACGTCACCGGCTGGGACGCCTACGCCGACCTGCTGCGCCCGCTGGGCATGGCGGCCCTCGCATTCACCGCCGGCGACCCCCACACCGAGGCCAAGCGCCGCGGCGCCGGCGTGCTGGGCGCCGAAGCCTGGGAGATGCCCATGACCGAGGGCCGCTCCACAAGCGCGGCGCTGAGCCGCCTGACGCGCTCCTCCTAGCGATCCGGGGCCGGAGCCCCGGCCCCGCGCGGCCGCCGGTACCGCTCCCGCGGCCCCGCCGCGCGGATCGGGCGGGAAGCAGGTGTGTATCAACAGTGTTGACGCATCCGTACGGAAACGTCGCCCCCTCGGGGGATGATGCCTCCGGCTGACACGGACTGGAACGGGGGAAGCGCGATGATGATGGGCGGTGGGCCCCCCATCTACCGGTCGCTGGTCAACGACGGCAGCGCCCGGCGCAGCAGCCTGGCGCCGGGCACGGTCCGGCGCATCGCGGGCTACGCCCGGCCCCACTGGCGCGCGATTCTGTTCTTCCTGCTGACGACGTCGGTCAGCTCCGGCATCGTCGTCGCCAACCCCCTGCTGCTCAAGGCGATCATCGACCGCGGCGTCTCGGAGCAGGACACCGGCCTGGTGACGCTGCTGGCCATCGGCGTCGCGCTGCTGGCCGTGTTCGAGGCCGGGCTGGGCCTGGCGGGGCGCTGGCTGTCCTCGCGCATCGGCGAGGGCGTCATCTACATGCTGCGCACCCAGGTCTTCCGCCACGTCCAGCGGATGCCGCTGGCGTTCTTCACGCGCACCCAGACCGGATCGCTCATCAGCCGGCTCAACACCGACGTCGTGGGCGCCCAGCGCGCGATCACCTCGGTGCTCCAGTCGGTCGTGTCCAACCTCATCAGCGCGGTCGCCGTGATCACGACCATGGCGCTGCTGTCCTGGCAGATCACGCTGATCGCACTGCTGCTGGTGCCGCTGTTCGTGCTTCCGGCGAAGTTCATCGGCCGCAAGGTCGCCGCGATCTCCCGCGACGGCATGGACCTCAACGCCGACATGAGCTCGCTGATGACCGAGCGCTTCAACGTCGGCGGCGCGATGCTGGTCAAGCTCTACGGGCGCCCGGAGGAGGAGGCCGACAGCTTCGCCGAGCGCGCGGCCCGCGTCCGCGACGTCGGCGTCTCCCAGGCGGTCTACGGCGGCCTGCTGTTCACCATGATCGGGCTGATCACCTCGCTGGCGACGGCGGTCGTCTACGGGGTCGGCGGCAACCTGGTCATCGGCGGCGCGTTCGAACTGGGCACCCTGGTGGCCATGACCACGCTGCTCACGCGGCTGTACGCGCCGATCACGGCGCTGTCGAACGTGCACGTGGAGGTCATGACGGCCCTGGTCAGCTTCGACCGCGTCTTCGAGGTGCTCGACCTCAAGCCGATGATCGCGGAGCGCCCCGACGCCCGGGACCTGCCCGAGGGCCCGCTGTCGGTGGAGTTCGACGGTGTCTCCTTCCGCTATCCCACGGCCGACGAGTCGTCGCTGCAGTCGCTGGAGCTGACCCCGCAGGCCGAGAGCACCGCGGACACCCAGGTCCTCAGCGACGTGTCCTTCACCGCCGAGCCCGGCCGGCTCGTCGCGCTCGTCGGGCCCTCGGGTGCGGGCAAGACGACGCTGACCCACCTCGTCTCGCGGCTGTACGACCCGCTGGAGGGCGCGGTGCGGATCGGGGGTGTGGACCTGCGCGAGGCGACGAACCGGTCGCTGCGCGAGGCGGTGGGCGTGGTGACCCAGGATCCGCAGCTGTTCCACGACACGGTGGGGGCCAACCTGCGCTACGCCCGCCCCGACGCGACCGACGAGGACCTCGTGGAGGCGATGCGCGCCGCCCAGCTGGAGGCACTGCTGGCCGATCTGCCCGACGGCCTGGACACCATGGTCGGCGATCGCGGTTACCGCCTCTCCGGCGGTGAGAAGCAGCGGCTGGCGATCGCGCGCCTGCTGCTGAAGGCGCCGTCGGTGGTGGTGCTCGACGAGGCGACCGCGCACCTGGACTCGGAGTCGGAGGCCGCGGTGCAGGAGGCGCTGCGCACCGCGCTCGCCGGGCGCACGTCGCTGGTCATCGCGCACCGGCTGGCGACCGTGCGCGAGGCCGATCTGATCCTGGTGCTGGAGGACGGCCGCATCCTGGAGCGCGGCACCCACGAGGAGCTGCTGCGCGAGGGCGGGTTGTACACGGCGCTGTACCGCACCCAGTTCGCCACCCAGGAGAGGGAGGAGCGCGGCACCGCCGCCTCGCGCGCGTGAAGCCCCTCTGCTCCGGCCGCCCTGCCTTCGGGCCGGCCGCCACCCGCACCGAATCGGGCCGAAGAGATACACGTCACGCATATATTCACTTTGCGCATTTTTTCATCCGGTGCAACAATTGGGTGGAAGGTATCCGGAGCGCGCATGACGACACGGCTGAGGGGGTGAGCCGATGGGCCTGCGCGAGCGCAAGAAGGCGGCCACGCGGCGCACCCTGCAGCGCGCGGCCGTGCGGCTGGCGATCGAGCGCGGCTCCGAGCAGGTGACCGTCGACGACATCGCCGCGGCGGCCGACGTCTCCAAGCGCACGTTCTTCAACTACTTCTCCTCCAAGGAGGAGGCGATCGTCGGCGACGGGCCGCCGCGCCCGGACGACGAGGCCCACGCGGTCTTCGTCGCCGACGGCCCGACCGGCGACCTGCTGGAGGACCTCAAGGTCTTCCTGCTGTCCCCGCTGGCGGACTCCGACGCCGAGGACCTGCGCCGGCGCCTGGCCGACGTCCGCGACCGCAAGCGCCTGGTGCAGCAGGAGCCGCACCTGGCCCCGCGGGTCATGGCCGCCTTCGCCGACATGGAGCGGTACGTGGGCGAGAGCGTCGCCGAGCGCCTGAGCGAGGACCCCGACGACATCCGCCCCCAGATCGTGGCCTCGCTGGGGATCACCGCCATGCGGTTCTCCATGCGGCGCCTGCAGACCCATGCGGGTTCCGGCGGCGCGGATTCCCCGGACGACGCCGCGGAACTGCGCGTGCTGTTCGACCAGGCCTTCGACGCGCTCCGGCGCACTTTCCACCCGGCCGCCTAGACCACGCGCCGGGCCCCACGACACACCCAGGACGCGGCCCCGCCCAGCGGGCGGCGGCGGTCCGTACCGGATCCGACCAGGGGAAGCGAGTACCGCTTATGCCACCGACCCAGCAGCAGTCGCCGTTACCCGATCCCGCGGGTGCGCACGACTCGGGAGGCCCGCTGCCGCGCCGCAAGGTGCTGCTGGTCTTCTCCGGGGTCATGCTCACGATGCTGCTCGGCGCGCTCGACCAGACGATCGTCTCGACGGCGCTGCCGACCATCGTCGGCGAACTCAACGGCTTGGAGCACCTGTCCTGGGTCGTCACGGCCTACATGCTGGCGGCCACCGTGGGCATGCCGATCTACGGCAAGGCCGGCGACCTCTTCGGCCGCAAGGTCGTCTTCCAGTTCGCCATCGTCACCTTCCTGCTGGGGTCGGTCCTGTGCGGCGTGGCCCAGGACATGACCCAGCTCATCCTCTTCCGCGCACTGCAGGGCATCGGCGGCGGCGGGCTGATGATCAGCGCGCAGGCCATCATCGCCGACGTGGTCTCGGCGCGCGACCGCGGCCGCTACATGGGGCTGATCGGCGGCGTGTTCGGCCTGGCCTCGGTGGCCGGGCCGCTGCTGGGCGGGTTGTTCACCGACCACCTCTCCTGGCGGTGGATCTTCTACATCAACCTGCCGCTGGGGGCGGCAGCGCTGCTGGTGACCACCGTGGCGCTGCAGCTGCCCCGGCCCTCGGGCCCCCGGCCCAGGCTCGACTACGCGGGCACTGTGCTGCTGGCCGCCGCGAGCGTGTGCATGGTGCTGTTCACCAGCTGGGGCGGCACCGAGTACGACTGGTCGAGCCCGGTGATCATCGGGCTGGGCGCCGGCGCCGCGGTCGCCGCCGCACTGTTCGTCCTCGCCGAGCGCTACGCCGCCGAGCCGATCATCCCGCTGCGCCTGTTCCGCGACCGCGAGTTCGTGCTCACCTCGCTGGTGGGCATCACCGTGGGCATCGCGATGTTCTCCACGGTCTCCTATCTGCCGACGTTCCTGCAGATGGTCAACGGGGCCAGCGCCACCGAGTCGGGCCTGTGGATGCTGCCGATGGTGGCGGGCATGCTGACCGCCACCATCACCACCGGGCGCATCATCAGCCGGACCGGCCGCTACAAGGTGTGGCCGATCGCCGGCACGGCCGTGATCATGGTGGGCCTCACCCTGCTTTCGCGGATGGACGCCGACACCACCTACCTCTACAACGCCACGGGGATGCTGGTGCTCGGCCTGGGCGTGGGCATGGTGATGCAGAACCTGGTGCTGATCGTGCAGAACTCGGCGCCGCGGCGCTACCTCGGCACGGCCACCTCCGCCACGAACTACTTCCGCCAGATCGGCGCCTCGTTCGGCATCGCGGTGTTCGGTTCGATCTTCGTCAGCCGACTCAACGACGAGATGGCGGGGCTGCCGAACGGCTCCGGGTTCGCGGTCGAGGGCGGCGAGGCCGGGATCAGCTCGCTGACTCCCGACATGCTCCAGCAGTTGCCGCCGCAGATTCAGCAGTTCATCGTGCACGCCTTCGCCGACGCGCTGCCGCCGATCTTCCTCTACGGGGTGCCCGTCGCACTGGTCGGTTTCGTGCTGGCGTTCTTCATCCGCGAGAAGCCGCTGGCGACCACGGTGGGCGCGAGCGCGGGCGACGACGAGGAGGACGGCGCGAGCGGCGGCACGACGCAGACCGCGGCCGCGGTGAGCGACTGAGCTGCCCGTCCCCGCAAGACAGATCCGCGGCGGGCGCTCGGGGGTGTCCGCCGCGGACGGCGCAACGGGGCTGCGAGGGCCGGCTCGGGCCTCCCGTCAGCCCTTCTTCGCCTTCTTGGCCTTCTTCGTCTTCTTCGTCGGTGCGGAGCGGTCCGCAGCGGCCGCTCCGGCCTCCTTGGCCGCCCTCTTGGCCTTCTTCGCCGCCTTCTCGACCTTCTTGACGGCCTTCTTCGCCTTCTTGCCGGGCTTCTTCTCCGCCTTCTCGGCCTTCTTGGTCTTCTTGGCCTTCTTCGCCTTCTTGGGCTTCTCGGCGTCCTTGGAGGTGACGCGGGCCGCGAGGGCCTCCGGCAGCGGCGCGGCGCCGGGGCCGCCCTCGCGGATCCAGTCCCCCAGGTCGTCGATCAGCCCGTCCTCGGAGAACTCGCCTAGCCAGACCGGGCGGCCTCCCCGCTCGCGGCCCTCGGACGACGGCTGCACGACCACGACGTTGGCCTGGAAGCACGGCCCCAGACAGGTGCTGGTGCGCAGGGGCACCCGCCTCCCCCGGCCGTCGCGCAGGCCGCCGAGCCGCTCCAGCTGCCCCTCATGGTCGACGCCGGGCCGCTTCTTCGCCGTTCCGCAGCAGCAGCCGCGGCACACGACGAGTCGGCAGGGGCGGCCAGTCGCGGTCACGGTGCTCCTCTCCGGCCGGTGTGCTCGCTCGCGCCGCCCGGGTGGAGCGCGGAGCGCGGCCGCCTCCACGGTATCCAGACATTCCAGACAGGGCGCCATGAACTCCCCACTCCTCCCCCAGCGCCCCGGCCCGCGACCGCGCCGCCGCTACCCTGGACCGGTGACCTCCCAGACCACCGCACCCGTGATCGAGGCCGACCGCGTCGAGGTCGTGCGTTCGGGCAAGAAGCTCCTCGACCAGGTGAGCATGACCGTGCGCCCCGGTGAGCACTGGGCGCTGCTCGGCCCCAACGGCGCCGGCAAGACCACCCTGCTCAGCCTGCTGGGAGCCGAGCAGCACCCCACGCGAGGAGCCGTGCAAGTGCTGGGCCGCCGCCTGGGCCGCACCGACGTCCGCGAGCTGCGGCGCCACATCGGCCACGTCAATCCGCGCCACGACGTGCGCACGGCGCTGTCGGGCCGCGACATCGTGCTCACGGGCGCCACCGGCACCATCGAACGCCCGCCGCGGTGGCGCCCCTCCCCCGCCGAGGAGGCCCGCGCCGACAGGCTCATCGAGCTGATGGGCGTGGGCGCGCTACGCGGCGACACCTGGCCCACCCTCTCCCAGGGCGAGCGGGGCCGCTTCCTGATCGCCCGCGCGCTGATGCCCGCTCCCCGGCTGCTCCTGCTGGACGAGCCCGCCTCCGGGCTCGACGTCGCGGCGCGCGAGCAACTGCTCTCCAGCCTGGACGGACTGCGCCGCGAGCATCCCGAGCTGGCCACCGTGCTGGTGACCCACCACCTGGAGGAGCTGCCGGCCTCGACCACCCACGCCCTGCTGCTGCGCGCGGGCCAGGTCGTCGCGGCGGGCGAGGCAGAGGAGACCCTGGCCACCAAGCCGGTCACGGCATGCTTCGACCACCCGATCGCCATCGAGCGCCGCGGCGGCCGGTGGAGCGCGCGGGCCGAGGGCTCCTCCGCCTGAGCCCGCGGCACGCCGCGGTTCGCGGCCCGCAGACAGCTCGGCGGCCGCGGAGCACCCCTCGGGTCTCCGCGGCCGCCGCCGGGCCGCTCCGCGGCGGAGCGCGGTCAGCGCCGCGTCTCGCCGGAGCCGCCCTCGCCGCTGTCGCGGTCGGGCTTGTTCTGCTGTTCGCCGGTGAGGTAGCCGGTGGCCGAATCCCCGGCCTTGTCGATCTGCGCGTCGTACTTGCCGCCGGTCTTGCGCTTGGCGAAACCCTTCAGCTTCTCGACGCCCTGTTCGACCTTCTGGCTGTTGCCGCCGGCCGCCTGCCTGATCTTGCCGAGCATGCCGCCTTTGCCCATGCGATCCACCCCCTGTACGGGCACGTCGCGGCGGACCATCCTTCGTGGACTGCGATACCCGCTGAACGCGCGGCCATACCAGCCGTGAACGCACCGTCGCAGGTGGCGACGCCCGCGGCGCGGTGCCGCGGCCCGGGCCGCCCTCAGACGCCCAGGATCAGCCGCGCGATGGTGAAGTAGATCAGCAGCCCGGTCGCGTCGACGAGGGTGGAGACCAGCGGGGCCGAGACCACCGCGGGGTCGACCCCCACCCTGCGGGCCAGCAGCGGCATGGTGCTGCCGATCACGGCGGCCCAGGTGCAGATGGCGATCACCGAGGCCGCGACGACCACCGCGATCAGCGTGCCCACCAGGGCGGTGCCGATGACCATCGCGATGCCGGCCAGCATCAGCCCCAGCAGGATGCCCACCCGCGATTCCTTCCAGGCCACCCGCGGCAGGTCGCGCAGCCGCACCTCGCCGACCGCCAGCGCGCGCACGATCGCGGTGGCCGACTGGGAGCCGACGTTGCCTCCGGTGCCGGTGAGCATCGGCACGAACAGCGCGAGCGCCGTCACCTGCTCCAGCGTGGCCTCGAAGCCCTGCATCACGTTGACGGTCAGCGTGGCCGCGACGATGAGCAGCAGCAGCCACACCGAGCGCGCCCGTGCCAGGCGCACGACGCCGGCGGCGACGTAGTGGCCGGCCACGGGGCTGGCGCCGGACTGGCGGGCGATGTCCTCGGAGTCGGCCGCCTCGATCAGCTCCAGCGCGTCGTCGAAGGTCAGCAGCCCGACGAAGCGCTCCTCGGAGTCGACCACCGGCAGGGCGACCATGTTGGCCTGCTGCATCAGCCGGGCCGCCTCCTCGGCCGGCTCGGTGGCGCTCACGCGCGGCACCAGCACGTCGACGATGTCCTTGACCAGGCCGTCGTCGTCACTGACCACCAGGTCGCTCAGCTGGACGGTGCCGGCCAACCGGCGGCCGTCGTCGACAACCGGCAGCGTGTAGACGGTCTCGGCGTCGGCGCCCTTGGCCCGCACCACCTCCAGCGCCCGGCCCACTGTCAGGTCGCGGTGCAGCACGACGGTCTCGGGCGTCATGTAGCGCCCGACGGAGCCCTCGGGGTAGCCCAGCAGCGCCGCGGTCATCTTGCGCTGGGCCGGGCTGAGCCCGGCCAGGGCGCGGGTGGCGATCTTGGCGGGGGCCTCCCCGATCAGCCGCGCCCGGTCGTCGGGGTCCATCGACTCCAGCAGCTCATGGAAGGCCGCGTCGCGCAGTCCCAGCAGGATCTCCTGCTGGTGGACCGGGTCGAGCTCCTCGAAGACCTCCAGCTCGCGGTCCTTGTCCAGCAGCCGGAAGGGGACCAGGGCGATGTGGCTGGACATGCGTTCCAGCTCGTCGGCGATCTCGTAGGGCTGGTGCTCGGCCAGCCACAGCCGGATGCCGGTCAGGTCGTTGGATTCGACCAGCTCGGTCAGCTCCGCGCCGGAGTCGTCTTCGGCCATGCTGAGCACCCCCTTCTCGATCGCGAAAACTCCGCTGGGGCGCGGGGGCCTCTGGACACGGCAACGAGGCACCACTCGTCTGCCCGGGGAACACGACGACCCTACCGCCACGAGCCGTGCGCCGGGGACGCTGCGGGGCGCCGGTCTTTAGTCGCGCCAGATCACGACGAGCGCGGTGTCGTCGTTCTTGCCCTTGCTCAGCGAGTCGACGATGGACTGGGCGCCCTCGCCGAATCCCTGGAGCGCGGCGGTGTCGGCCGCTCCGAGCAGGCGTTCCACCCCCGCGTCGAGGTCTTCGCCGGGGGTTTCGATGAGCCCGTCGGTGTAGAGCATGATGGCGTCGCCGGGCCGCAGCCGCCCCTTCACCGGCGTGTACTGGATCTTGGGCATCACCCCCAGCACGATGCCCTTGGCGTCGGTGGAGGACCACCGGCCCGCGCCGTAGTCGTACTGCACCGCCGGCGGGTGGCCCGCCGAGGCGAGAAGGTAGTCGCCGCTGTCCAGGTCCAGGCTCAGGTGGACAGCCGTCACGAAGCCCTCGCCCAGGGCGGTGCGGATGAGGTGGTCGTTGCAGTGCGCCAGGAACTCCCCGCTGGGCACCGCGCTGATCAGGCCGCTGAACGCGCCGGAGAGGAGCAGGGCGCGGGTGCCGGCGTCGACCCCCTTGCCCGACACGTCGACCACCGCCACCTCCAGGCGGTCGCCCTGGCGCATGGACACGACGAAGTCGCCGCCGAAGGAGGAGCCCCCCGCTTGGCGCAGCACCGAGGTGCCGCCCCAGCCGTGGGGCAGCTCGGGCAGTTCTCCCTGGGCGCGCAGGCGGTCGCGCAGCTCCAGCAGCATCCGCTCGCCGCTGAGCCCCTGCATGCCCAGGCGCTCGCGCACGCCGGAGAGCAGGTAGGCCACGACGGCGGTCGCGCCGATGGTGACCAGCAGCCCGGGCCCCACCTGGGAGAGGTCCAGGCTGTAGGCGGTGAACAGCAGCACCGCGGCGTCCACGGCCAGCAGGAACGCCAGGCTCTTGCGCTTGAGCAGCAGCCCGCCGGCCACCACGGTGACGATCACCGCGCTGGGCGGGAACCACCCCGAGGGGCCCCACACGGCCCCCACTCCGATGCCCACCGCCAGCAGCACGAGCGTGATCAGCACCAGCCGATAGCGGAAGAGCACCTTGCGCCGGAGCAGCGCCGCCAGGCGCTGCCACAGGGAGCGCGCACGGCGGAGGAGGCGGGCGGTGGGCTTGGCGTTCATTGTGCCCGCACTGTAGCGCGCACGTCAGGCACCGGCACGCATGCCCTGCTGCTCCGATCCCATCGTCCCAGGTATGGGAGCAACCGATATCCCCCCAGCGTACGCGCCGAATCCCGAAAACCACCCTGCTTCACCCAGTATGGGCGGATAACGGCGCGCCCGTCAGTCCCGCCCCGAGGTCGCCCCCGATTCCATCGGAAATCACAATGCGGCACGGGCGGGAATATGGGCTGCGGTCAGCTCACAACTCGGACGGAAAACACGGAAAAAACCGTTCGCTTCCCGCACAGGGGTGGTGATAGGGACAAGGGATATGTCCTTCTCCCGTGACGCCTCCGCCGCGGCGGAGCAGGGGCCTGGCGCGCAGTGGCGCGTGCGGGTGCCCGAGGAGTCCGAACTGCCCGCCGTCGCGCGGATCGCCCACGAGGCGCTGCTGGCGCCCACATTCGACATCGACCGGATACGCCAGACCGTCGAGCTGGACCGCACCCTGGCGGTGTTCGACGGTCCGCAGCCCGTCGGCGTGGCCGGCGTCCACTCCTTCACCATGACGCTGCCGGGCGGGCCGCGCCCGGTCGCCGCCGTGACCGGCGTCGGCGTGTGGCCCACACACCGGCGCCGCGGCGTGCTCAGCGCGCTCATGCGCCGGCAGCTCGCCGACATCCGGGAGCGGGGCGAGGACGTCGCCGCCCTGTTCGCCTCCGAGGGCGGCATCTACGGCCGCTTCGGCTACGGCCCGGCCGCTTACGCCACCGACTTCCGGGTGCGCACCCGCGAGATCGGGCTGCGGCCCGACGCGCCGCGCGACCCCGCGCTGCGGCTGCGCCTGGCCGATGCGGGCGAGGCCCGCAAGGACATGGCCGTGGTGCACCAGGCCGCCGCAGCGCAGCGTGTCGGCGAGTTCCAGCGCAGCTCCGCCTGGTGGAACACGGTGCTGCGCGACGAGCCCGCAGAGCGCGGCGGCTACGGCCCTCTCATGTGCGCGGTCGCCGAGGACGACGCCGGCCCTCTGGGCTATGCCCTCTACCGGACCCGGCAGCACTGGGACGAGCACGGCGCCACCGAGAGCTCGCTGTGGGTCAAGGAGCTCTACTCCACCGCCCCGGCGGCCTACACGCTGCTATGGGAGCACGTGATCACCCGCGACCTGGTGTGCCACCTGTCCCACGACATGGCGCCGCCCGACGATCCGCTGTTCACCCTGCTGGCCGACCCCTACCGGGTGAGCAAGGGGCAGGTGGACAACCTGTGGGTGCGGCTGGTCGACCTGCCCGCGGCGCTGGAGAAGCGCAGCTTCGCGGCGCCGGTGGACGTCGTGCTGGAGGTGAGCGACCACTACTGCCCCTGGAACGCCGGCCGCTGGCGGCTCAGCGCCGACACCTCGGCCGCCCGGTGCGTGCCCACCGACGGTGCGCCCGACATCGTGCTGGACGTCTCGCACCTGGGCGCCGCCTATCTCGGCGGCACCGGGTTGGGCGGCTATCTGGCGGCCGGGCTGGTCTCCGAGGCCGCGCCGGGTGCGGTGCAGCGGCTCGACACCGCGCTGCACCGATCCGATCGGCCGCACTGCGGCAAGATCTTCTAGGCGGGGAGAGCGCGGCGGCGGCCGGGCACCTGCGGCCCCCGGCTAACGCGCACCACGACCGCCTGCGCAGACCCGACCGGGCCCGGCGGCACGCCCCGCCGCGCGCGAAGCCCCGTGCCGCGGGCTTTGCGCGCGGTGCGGGGCTTTCCACGCCCGGGTATCCGTATTACGGTCGCAGCAGAGCGTAGGCGGACGCGGGGGCCGCGGTCCCGTGCACCCGCCGACCGGGCCTTCGGCCCGCCGGCGCGGGGACGGCGCCGCCCGCCCGCCGCATGCGCTCTGGGACCGGCGGATCCGCGCACCGGCAGCGCCGCGGATCCGCCGCCCGTCTTCCTGCGGCCTCAGCGGGTCCGCCCGCCGCCGGGCAGGGGCGGCAGCTCGCCGGAGCGCTCGTAGGCGGTGAGCATCTCGATGCGCCGGGTATGGCGGTCCTCGCCGCTGTAAGGCGTGCGCAGGAAGACGCCGACGAACTCCTCGGCCTCCTGCGCGGTGTGCATGCGGGCGCCGAGCGAGACGACGTTGGCGTCGTTGTGCCGGCGGGCCAGCCGCGCGGTCTCCTCGCTCCAGGCGAGCGCGGCGCGCACGCCGGCGACCTTGTTGGCCGCGATCTGCTCGCCGTTGCCCGAACCGCCGATGACCACGCCCGCCGAACCCGGATCGGCCGCCACGCCCTCGGCCGCGCGCAGCACGAACGGCGGGTAGTCGTCGGCGGGGTCGTAGTCGGCCGGGCCGGCGTCGACGACCTCGTGCCCCTGCTCCTTGAGCCGGGCGACGAGGTGCTCTTTCAGCTCGAATCCCGCATGGTCACTGCCAAGGTATACACGCACGTGTTCTAGTTTCCCATGAGAAGCGCCCGCACCGGCGCGCAGAGCGCCGGCCGCGGGCGTACGGACACCGTGGGCGGGGCCTGCCCGGGGCGGCCTAGAACCCCTGGAACAGCGACTCGCCCGTGGCGAGCGTGGCGATTCCCAGCCCCATGGCCCCGAAGACGACCAGCGAGGCCAGGGCGATCACGTTGGCCAGCACAATGGCCTTGATCTCCTTGCTCAGCGGACCGGCCTTCGACTCCGTCAGCTTGTTCAACTCACACCTCGTACTGGACGACCGGACACCCAAGGTGCGGAGATACCGTGTCGACACTCCGCCCGCAAGCAGATACTGCCATATACCACGCACCGGTCCGTACCGGGGTGGAACTACAGCTGGATGCCCTTGACCTCGCAGAACTCCTCGATGCCGTGCAGTCCCCACTCGCGTCCCACGCCCGACTGCCTATAGCCGCCGAAGGGCAGGCGCGGCTCCACGCGGGAGCCGTTGACCTTGACCTGGCCGGTGCGCAGCCGCCGCGCCACCGCGAGCGCGCGGTCCCGGTCGGCCGACCACACCGCGCCGGAGAGGCCGTAGTCGGTGTCGTTGGCGATGCGCACGGCCTCCTCCTCGGTGTCGTAGGGGATCAGCACCACGACGGGTCCGAAGATCTCCTCGCGGGCGATGCGCATGGAGTTGTCGACGCCGGCGAAGACGGTGGGCCGCACGAAGTAGCCGCGCTCGCGGCCCTCGGGCGGCTCGGCGCCGCCGGCGGCCAGGCGGGCGCCCTCCTTGAGGCCGGACTCGATGTAGTCGCGTACGCGGTCGCGCTGGGCGGCGGAGACGACCGGCCCCATGCGCACGCCCTCCTCGAACGGGTCGCCGGGGGTGTACTTGCCGGCGGCTTCGGCGGCCGTGCGCACCGCCTCGTCGTAGTGCTCGCGGGGCACGATCATCCGGCTCAGCGCGTCGCAGCTCTGGCCGGTGTTGCGCATGACGTCGGCCACGCCGTTGTTGACGGCCGCGGCGAGGTCGGCGTCGGGGAGGATGACGTTGGGCGACTTGCCGCCCAGTTCCAGGGCGACCTTCTTGACCGTGGCGGCGGCGACCTCGCTGACGCGCTTTCCGGCCCGCCCCGAGCCGGTGAAGGAGACCATGTCCACGTCCGGATGGGCGGCGAGGGCCTCGCCCACGACCGGCCCGGTGCCCGAGACGAGGTTGAACACGCCGGCGGGCAGCCCGGCGTCGTGCAGCGCCTCGGTGAGGGCGTAGGCGGCCAGCGGCGCGACCTCGGTGGGCTTGAGGACGAACGTGTTGCCGGCGGCGAGGGCGGGCACCGCCTTGAGCACGATCTGGTGCAGCGGGTAGTTCCACGGCGTGATCGCGCCCACCACGCCGTAGGGCTCGCGCACCACGAGGGACTCGCCGTCGCCCACCTTCTCCCCGGTGAACAGCCGCTCGCCGTGGGCGTCCACGAGCTGCAGGAAGGTCTGGAACATCAGCAGGGGGAAGCCGGTCTGGACCTTCTGCGCGAACTTCAGCGGGGCGCCGATGTCGGTGGCGACGGCCTCGGCGATGCCCTCGGCGCGCTGCTGCAGCAGTTCCAGGGCGCGGGCCAGGTGGGCGCACCGCTCGGTGTAGGGCAGCGCGGACCAGGAGGGGAAGGCGCCGCGGGCGGCGGCGACGGCGCGGTCGACGTCGGAGGCGTCACCGGAGGGGACCGCGTCGAAGACCTCTTCGGTCGCGGGGTTGACGACATCGATGGCGGTGCCGGAGGCCGAGGGCGTCCAGGCGCCGTTCAGGTAGAGGGATCGCATGGCATCCACTTTCCCAGAACGGCGTTCTGCTATTCCGCCGGCGGGGCCGGGCGGGCATCGGCGGTTTCACCAGTGCGGCGGTCGCTCCTCCAGCAGCCGCTCGGTGTTGTCGTCGCGGTCGTCGCCCCAGCCGGGCCCGTACTCGTCGCGGGTGGTGTCGGGCAGGATCTCCAGCTCGTCGTCGCCGGGGTCCACCACGCGCTCGTCCTCGGGTGCGCTCATCGCCGCGGGCCTTCCTCGTCTGTCGGTTCCTGCACATCTGTCGACGCCGCCGCGGGGCAGCGGGTTTCCGCCCCGGGCACGCGTGTGCGGGTGCGGCGCCCGGTCGGACGCGCGGGCGTCCGACCGGGCGCGCCTGCCTACTCCGCGGCGTCGAAGATCGGTTCGCGGGTGCGGCTGCGCTTGAGCTCGAAGAAGCCGTCGGTGCCGGCGACCAGCAGCACGCCGTCCCACAGCCGCGCGGCCGCCTCGCCCTTGGGCGCGGGGGTGACCACCGGGCCGAAGAAGGACACGCCCTCCACGGAGATCACCGGGGTGCCCACCTCATAGCCCACGCGGTCCATGCCGTCGTGGTGGGAGCGGCGCGGCTCCTCGTCGTAGTCGGCGGAATCGGCGGCCTCGGCCAGGTCCTCGGGCAGCCCGGCCTCGGCCAGGGCCGCGCGGTAGGTCTCGGCCGTGCGCGGCTCCTTGCGGTGGTGGAAACGGGTGCCCAGCGCGGTGTAGAGCGGGCCCAGCACCTCGTTGCCGAACCGCTGCTCGGCGGCGATGGCGATGCGCACCGGCCCCCATCCCTCAGCCAGCAGCCTCCGGTACTCCTCGGGCACGTCGCGTCCCTCGTTGAGCACGCTCAGGCTCATCACATGCCAGCGGGGCCGCACGGGGCGCACCTTCTCGACCTCCAGCAGCCACCGCGAGGTCATCCACGCCCACGGGCACAGGGGATCGAACCAGAAGTCGACCGGGACCGTCTCGCCGTTCGCCCGCTCTTGTCCGTCAGCCACAGGATCTCCTCGCAAGCTCGTGGTGCAGTCGTCGCGGCCGCCGTCCCCGCCCATCCCGCCGCGCCGGGCGGGTCGCGCGCGGAACACGCCGCCACTGTGCACCAACCTTCTGCGCTGGTTCCGCATTCCGCAGTCGAGCGTGGCAGGATCGGACGCGGCAAGCATTGCACCCCTCGATTCCGGCGCAGGGCTGCAGCGGGGGAAACAGCGATTCCGGCCGGCGTGCGGCGGCGGCCTGAAGGGAGCGGACGTGGCGGGCAATCTGACACGCGAGGAGGCACGGGAGCGGGCTCGCATCCTCAGCGTCGCCTCCTACACCGTGGAGCTCGACCTCACCGGCGGCGACCAGACGTTCGAGTCCCGCACGGTCGTCAGATTCGACTGCGCCGAGCCGGGGGCCGAGACCTTCATCGACCTGACCGCGCCCAGCGTCTCCTCGGTCGAGCTCAACGGCACCGCGCTCGACCCGGCCGAGGTCTTCGACGGCGGGCGGATCCGGCTGCGCGGGCTGCAGGCGAGCAACGAACTGCGGGTGATCGCCGAGGCGGCCTACATGCGCACCGGCGAGGGCCTGCACCGCTTCGTCGACCCCGTCGACGGCCGCACCTACCTCTACACCCAGTTCGAGACGGCCGACGCGCAGCGGATGTACGCCTGCTTCGACCAGCCCGACCTCAAGGCGTCCTTCGAGCTGACCGTCCTCGCCCCGGCCGACTTCGAGGTCGTCTCCAACAGCGCCCCCGACATCGCGGGCGCGGCGGTGGAGGACCCGGCCGGCCCCAAATCGCGGTGGCACTTCCCGGCCACCGAGCCGGTCTCGACCTACATCACCGCGCTGATCGCCGGGCCCTACCACGTGGTGCGCGACGAGCACGACGGGATCCCCCTGGGCGTCTACTGCCGGGCCTCGCTGGCGGAGTACCTCGACGCCGACGCGATCCTGGAGGTCACCAAGCAGGGCTTCGACTTTTACCACGGGCTCTTCGGGCTGCGTTACCCCTTCGGCAAGTACGACCAGCTGTTCGTGCCCGAGTTCAACGCGGGCGCGATGGAGAACGCGGGGGCCGTGACCTTCCTGGAGGACTACGTCTTCCGCTCCCGTGTCACCGACGCCCGCTACGAGCGCCGCGCCGAGACCATCCTGCACGAGATGGCCCACATGTGGTTCGGCGACCTGGTCACCATGCGCTGGTGGGACGACCTGTGGCTGAACGAGTCCTTCGCGACCTTCGCCAGCGTCTACTGCCAGGTCAACGCGACCAAGTGGACCGAGGCCTGGACCACGTTCGCCAACGTCGAGAAGGCCTGGGCGCTGCGCCAGGACCAGCTGCCCTCGACCCACCCCATCGCCGCCGACATGGCCGACATGCAGGCGGTGGAGGTCAACTTCGACGGCATCACCTACGCCAAGGGCGCCTCGGTGCTCAAGCAACTGGTGGCCTACGTCGGCGAGGACGCCTTCTTCGCCGGCCTGCGCGCCTACTTCGCCGAGCACGCGTGGGGCAACACCGAGCTGCAGGACCTGCTGCGCCACCTGGAGCAGGCCTCCGGGCGCGACCTGGCGAGCTGGTCGCGGGAGTGGCTGGAGACCGCCGGGGTCAACACCATGCGCGCGGAGTTCGAGGTCGGCCCGGACGGCGCGTTCACCTCCTTCGCCCTGCGCCAGGAGGCCGCCGCGGAGTACCCGACACTGCGCTCCCACCGGCTGGCGATCGGGCTCTACGACCGCACCGACCGGGGCGTGGTCCGCCGCGAGCGCGTCGAGCTGGACGTCTCGGGCGAGCGCACCGAGGTGCCGGACCTGGTCGGCACGACCCGGCCCGACCTGATCCTGGTCAACGACGACGACCTCACCTTCACCAAGGTCCGGCTGGACGAGCGGTCCCTGCGCACCGTCGTCGAGCACGCCGGCGAGATCACCGAGTCCCTGCCGCGTGCCCTGTGCTTCTCCGCGGCCTGGGACATGACCCGCGACGCCGAGATGGCCGCCCGCGACTACGTGCGGCTGGTGGTGTCGGGCATCAGCGGCGTCGGCGACGTGATGGTTGTGCAGTCGCTGCTGCGCCAGGCCGTGGCCGCGCTGCACCAGTACACCGATCTCTCCTGGCGGGAGTCCGGGTTCGATCTGCTGGCCGGACGGCTGCGCGACCTGCTCACCTCGGCCGAGCCGGGCAGCGACCTCCAGCTGGCCTACGCCAACGGGTTCGCCGACGCCGCCGTGGCCGGCGAGCACCTCTCGCTGCTGCAGGGGCTGCTCGACGGCGCCATCACGGTCGAGGGGCTGACCGTCGACACCGATCTGCGCTGGACGCTGCTGCGCCGGCTGGTGGCGGCCGGGCGGGCCGGCGAGAAGGAGATCGCCGCCGAGCTGGACCTCGACCCCACCGCCACCGGCGAGCGCCAGGCCGCCGGCTGCCGCGCGGCCATCCCCACGCCCGAGGCCAAGGCGCAGGCCTGGGACCGCATCCGCTCCGGCGAGATGGCCAACGCCGAGTTCCGCGCCACGCTTTCCGGCTTCACCGAGCCCGCCCAGCGCGAGTTGTACCGGCCCTACGTCGAGCGCTACTTCGACCTGCTGGAGCACGCCTGGCAGAAGTGGACCGGCGAGTTCGCCCAGACGTTCGCCGAGATGGCCTACCCCGGCCACCTGGTGGAGGAGGAGGTCGTGCGCCGGACCGAGGAGTACATCGAGAAGCACCAGCCGGCTCCGGCGCTGCGCCGCCTGCTCGTCGAGGGCCAGGCGGGCGTGCGGCGGGCACTCAGCGCCCAGGCCTGCGACGCGCGGTCGGGCGAGTAGACCCGCCGGGCTCGGGAGCCGCCGCATCCGGCTTCAGCACGGGCGGACCCCCGGGGCGGGCGGCCACGGCCGCGACCGCCGCGGCGGGTCCGTCCGTTGCGCTCACCGGGTCCGGCGCGCTGCGCCGGGCCCCGCGGACCCGCCGGTCCCGCCGCGCGCTCAGGACTCCAGGCAGGACGGTTCGATGAGCGGGCGCAGCATCCGGCGCGCGTGCTCGGCCAGGCGCGGGTCGGCCATCAGTTCGTCGAGGAGCACCGGCTCCCCTTCGGCGCTGGTCAGCGGGATCCGCCAGTTGGGGTAGGCGTCGGTGGTTCCCGGCTGGTTCTGCATGCGCCGATCGCCCACCACGTCGGCCAGCGATACCCCGACCATGTGCGCGGGCGTGCGCACCAGGTAGGCGTGCAGCGCCGTGACCACCGCGCTCGGCTCGGAGAGCGGGTCGGTGCGCGGGTCGAGCAGCCCCAGCTCCACCAGGCGCTCCCGCCAGGCCGCCACCTGCGCCTCGGCGTCGGCGCGCTCGGCGGCCGCGGGCCGGTTGAGCAGGCCCAGGTGCTCGCGCAGCTCCACGTGCTCGGCGGAGAGGTAGGAGGCCACCGGCGGCAGGTCGTGGGTGGACACGGTGGCCAGGCAGTCGGGGCGCCACTCCTCGGGGCGGCGCGGGCTGCCGTCGTCCCTGCGCTCGAACCACAGCACCGAGGTCCCCAGCACGCCGCGCTCGCTGAGGTGGTCGCGCACCCAGGGCTCGACGGTCCCCAGGTCCTCGCCCACCACGGCCGCGTCGAAGTCGTGGGCGGCCAGCAGCAGGCTGCCCACCATGCCCTCGTGGTCGTAGCGCACGTAGGTGCCCGCGTCGGGCGAGGCGCCCTCGGGCACCCACCACAGCCGGAACAGGCCCATGATGTGATCCATGCGCAGCCCGCCGGCGTGCCGCAGCGCCTGGCCCAGCACCTGGCGGAAGGGGCCGTAGGCCTGTTCGGCCAGCCGGACCGGGTCCCAGGGCGGCTGGCCCCAGTCCTGGCCGCGCTGGTTGAACTCGTCGGGAGGCGCGCCCACGGTGACACCGGGGGCGATGGCGTCGGCGAACATCCAGGCGTCGGCGCCGCCGGGCTGGACGCCCACGGCCAGATCGTGCACGATGCCCAGCGCCATCCCGGCCGCGCGGGCACCGGCCTGGGCGGCGGCGAGCTGGTCGTCGAGGATCCACTGCAGCCAGCGGTGGAACTCCACGCCGGGCCAGCGGCGCAGCGCCTCGGCGCCGACGGCGTGGGCCGAGGCGTCGCGCAGCTCGGCGGGCCAGGTGCGGTAGTCGCGCCCGTGCTCCTCGGCCAGGGCGCACCAGGTGGCGTACTCCACCAGCGGCGCCCCTTCGCGGGCGAGGAAGGACTGGAAGGCGGCCTCCCGGGCGGGGGTGCGCGGCACCTGGAACAGCATGGTCAGGGCGGCGCGCTTGGCGTCCCACACGGCGTCGCGGTCGAGCAGGTCGGCCGTGCGGGCGTGCTCGCGCAGGGGCCGGGCGAGCCGCTGGATGGACTCGCGCTGGGCCGGCTCCAGGGACGCGTATTCGGGGATGTCCTCGATGCGGATGTTCAGCGGCCCGCCGTAGCGGCGGCTGACGGGGAAGTAGGGGGAGGGCTCGATGGGGCAGACGGGCTCGGTGGCGTGCAGCGGATTGACCAGGGTGAAGTCGGCGCCGAGGTCGCGCGCGCTCCAGTCGGCGAGTTCGGCGAGGTCGCGCAGGTCGCCCATGCCCCAGGACGCCCGCGAGCGCACGGAGTAAAGCTGGGCCATCAGCCCCCAGACGCGGCGCTCCTCGGGCCGGGGGCTCAGCCGCTCGGGCACCACCAGCAGCGGGGCCTGCTGGCGCACCGACCCGTTCTCCACGTGCAGGGTGTGCCTGCCCAGCGGCAGATGCGGCCCCGGTTCGCTCCACGTGCCGCCGTCCTGCTCGACCCAGCAGCGCGAGAGGGCGGGCAGGGGCAGCTGCGGGGTGCGGCCGGCGCGGGAGACCACGCAAGGCGGCAGCAGCCGCGTGGCCTGGCGGGCCCAGTGCTCCTCCAACGCGGTGCGCGGGGCGGAGGCGTCCACCCCCAGGGAGCCCAGCACGTGGCGGAGCGTGTCGACGGGCACGTGCACACGGCGGCCGCGCCAGTCCTCGTAGGTGGTCGCCACGCCGTATTCCTCGGCCAGCCGGGCCAGCTCCGCATCACTCACAGACAACGATAATGCCGCACCGCGGGGATTCGTGTCGGGTGCGCCATGCCCGTACCCCTTTCCACGGGATTGAATGTGAGGTTTGCCGGGAAAATGCGTTAAACGCCTAAAGCGACCCGTTAGAGGTTTTCTTCTCGATACGATCCCAGAATGCTCGCGCCCTACCGCCGGCTCTTCGCGGTCGATCACGTGCCCGCTCTGCTGTTCTGGTCGCTGTTCGCACGGCTGCAGCTGGGCGGCCTGCCGATCGCCGTCACGTTCCTGGTCGCCGGGTGGACGGGATCCTACGGACTGGCCGGGCTCGTCGCCGGCGGGCTGACGGTGGGCACGGCCGTCGCCGGGCCGGTGCGCGGGCGGCTCGCCGACCGCGGCTCCAAGGCGCGGCTGCTGCTCAGCTCGGCCGCGGTTTACGGCGCCGGACTGCTCCTGCTGGCGCTGCTGCCCGCGCCGCTGTGGTGGGCGGCGGTCCCGCTGGCGCTGGCGACGGGGCTGTTCCAGCCGCCGGCCACCCAGATCGCCCGGTCGATCTGGCCGCGCATCACCTCCGGCCCCACCCGCCAGACCATGTTCGCCGCCGAAGCGACGCTGCAGGAGCTGCTGTTCATCGCCGGGCCGCTGCTGGCCGCGGCCACGGTGGCGCTGGCCGGCGGGCGCGCCGCCGTGGCGGTGATGGCCGTCCTGCCGTGCCTGGGCGCCGCCGGTTTCGCCTGGAGCCTGCGCCGCGCGGGCCTGTCGGCGCCCCAGCCCGATGAGGAGGAGCACGGCGCGGCCCCGGCGCGCGCCCGCTCCCTGCTGCTGAACCCGCGGATCAGCCTGGTGCTGGCGATGACCTCCCTGCTGGCCGCGGGGCTGGGCGCCGTGGACCTGACCATGGTGGCCTGGGCGCGCGAACTCGGCTCCCCCGGCTACGCCGGAGCGCTGATGGCGGTCTACGCCGCGGGATCGGCCGTCGGCGGGCTGCTCTCGGGCACCTTCACCGGGCCGCCGCGGCTGGCGCTGCGGGCGTGGGGCGCAGCTGCGGGCGCGGCGCTGCTCGTCCCCCTGCTGCCGCCGCTGCTGCACCTGCCCACACCCTGGATGCTGGCGCCGGTGCTGTTCGCGGGCGGCCTGGCGATCGCCCCCACCATCGCCGCGGTGACCGAGCGGATGGGCGGCGTCGCTCCGGAGCGGCGCCGGGGGGAGGCCTACGGCTGGCTCTCCTCAGCCATCACGGGCGGGATCGCGGTGGCCGCGCCGATGACCGGCTGGCTCATCGACCTCGGCGGGATCGCCGCCGGGGCGGCCGGGGCCGCCGCCGCGGCCACCGTGGCGGCGCTGGCCTCGCTGCGGCTGCGCCCCGCCGCTGCGAGCGCTCCGCCTGCCGCTACCGCTACCAGACGGGCGGCCGGCGGAGGGCCCACGGGCGCACCGCCTCCAGCTGGGCCGCCAGCGAAAGCAGAGTAGGCTCGCCGCCCGGCCTGCCCATGAAGCTGACGCCCGCGGGCAGCCCCTCGGGACTCCAGTACAGCGGGACGCTCACCGCCGGCTGGCCGGTGATGTTGGCGATCGAGGTGAACGGGGCGTACTCGGTCATCCGGCGGAAGTCCTCGGCCGGGTCGCCGCCGAAGTGGCCGATGGGGACCGGCAGCTTGGCCACCGTCGGGCTGAGCACCGCGTCATAGGGCAGCATCTGCGGCAGCGCTGCGCGCCCGGCGTTCTGCAGCCGGCCGGCGGCGCGCATGTAAGCCGCGATCGAGGAGTCGGCCGCGCGCTCGCGCAGCCAGCGGGTGAGCGGGCGCAGCCGGTGCTCGTCGGCCGGATCGACCGGCTCGGCGGCCGCCAGTCCCGCCCACACCAGCGCGAAGTCCTCCAGCAGATCGGCGTCGAAGGGCGGATCGATCTCCTCGACGTCGTGGCCCAGTTCGACCAGCAGCTTGGCCGCGTCCTCGTAGGCGGCCGAGACCTCGGGGTCGACCCCGGCGCCGGGCACCGGGGAGGTGCCGAAGCGGGCGATGCGCAGCCTGCCCGGCTCGCGCAGCGCATAGCCGACGAACGTCTCGCCGACGGGCAGCGCCGGTGCGGTGAAGTGGTCTCCGGGGCGGTTGACCGAGATGATGTCCAGCAGCAGCGCGGCGTCGGCCACGGTACGGGCGATCGAACCCGCGGTGGCCAGCCCGGTGAAGTCGGGTTTGGTGGGCCCCGAGGTCACCCGGCCGCGGCTGGGCTTGATGCCGAACACGCCGCAGGCGCCGGCCGGGATGCGGATGGACCCGCCGCCGTCGCTGGCGTGGGCGGCCGGGGCCAGGCCCGCGGCCACGGCGGCGGCCGCGCCGCCGCTGGAGCCCCCGGCCGAGCGGGAGGTGTCCCACGGGGTGCGGGCGGCGGGGGCGAGGTCGTTCTCGGTGTAGCAGGAGCAGCCGAACTCGGGGGTGTTGGTCTTGCCGGTGATCACGGCTCCGGCGGCGCGCAGCTCGGCCACCACGTCGGAGTCGGCGTCGGCGACGCGGTCGGCGTGCAGGGCCGATCCGCGGGTGTAGGCCATGCCCGCCACCGGGTCCAGGTCCTTGACGGGGATGGGCACGCCCAGCAGCGGCGGCGGCTCGCCGGGCGTGTCGGAAAGCGCCTCCTCCTCGGCCTTTCGGGCCTGATCGCGGGCTGATTCCTCCGCAACCGCAATGAACGCCCCGAGCTGCTCGTTGAGCCGCCCGATGCGCGTGAGGTAGTGCTCGGTGATCTCCGTCGGGGAGAGCTCGCGGCGGCGGACGGCCTCGGCCTGCTGAATCGCCGTCAGCTCGTGGATCTCGGCCATGTGATCAGAGCGTAGTCCGCAACAGGCGGTGTTAGAACCGCGCGGTACGGGGACGTTTATCGACGGGCCTCTCTAGAGAACCGCGGGGAGAGGGCAGTCTTTCCCCGGAGCAACCCTGCGTACACGTGAGAAAGCACCCCATGACGGGGAAGTAAAGTGTGAGATTCGATGTACTAGGACTCGCATATGGATCGAACTACTCTTTCCAGCGTGGATTCGGCAACCTCGGCAACCTCAGTCAACGGCGCCGCGCAGCAGAGCCGCTCCGGTTCGCCCTTCGTCACCTCCCGCACGACGAGTTCCCCTGGTACCCGCGGCTCCGGCGCCGCAGCCCGCAAGACCTACGGCGCGCTGGCCTCGGCGTCGGGCCGGCGCTGGCTGATCCGCCTGTCCTCCGCCGCCGCCCTCGGGGCGGCCGGCGGATTCCTGACCGCCGACTGGCGGCTGGGCGCCACCCTCGCCGCCGCCGCGCTCGTCGCCTTCATCGTCCACGCCTCCCGGCGCCACTCCGAGGTTCCGCGCTGGCGCAGGCCCTCGGCCGCCCAGCGCCGCACCGAAGCCCAGCTTCGCGTCATGAACCGCCTGGGCTACCGCGTGCTGCACGCCCGCGGCATCCCCGGCGGCAACGGTCAGATCGACCACTTCATCGTGGGGCGGCGCGGCGCGTTCGCCATCGACTCCGAGTCCTGGGACAAGCGCTTGCCGGTGCGCAACAAACTCGAGAAGCTCTACCACGGCAAGTTCTCCAAGAACGAGCGGATCGACGAGGCGCTTGAGGAGGCCCGCGCCGCCGAGCGCCTGATCAGCGAGCACCTCGGGCGCGAGATCAGCGTGCGCGCCTCGCTCGCCGTCTACGGCCCCAGCCTGCCCTGGGACAGCCACAACCTGCGCGGCGTCGACGTCATCGCCGGAACCAAGGTCCGCAAGTGGCTGCGCAGCAGCAAGGGGCAGCTCAGCGACCGGGAGATCGAGGAGATCGCCCAGACCGCCGAGAAGGTGCTGCCCGCCCGCTATTGACGCGGTAGGCCCCTCGCGGCCGGGCCGCCGCCCCGCTCCGTACCCGCCCCTTCCCCAACGCGCCGAGCCGCCGCGCCCGGCGCGTTCGCTCGTTCGCGGCCGCGGTGCGGGCGATCGGCGCAGTACTGTCTCACCATTCGGACAACCGATCTTCGGTGCCGAGACGTGTCGGGTCCGCGGCAGGGCTACCATCGTGAGTGGAACACATGTCGTCCACGCTTCTGGCGTCGATGGGAGCACCCCATGCCCGCGCTGCGCTCACGCACCGTCACCCACGGCAGGAACATGGCCGGCGCGCGCGCCCTCATGCGCGCGTCCGGCGTGGAACGCGAGGACTTCGGCAAGCCGATCGTCGCGATCGCCAACAGCTTCACGCAGTTCGTGCCGGGCCACGTCCACCTCCGCGAGGTCGCCGACGTCGTAGCCGGCGCCGTGCGCGAGGCCGGCGGGGTGCCGCGGGAGTTCAACACCATCGCCGTCGACGACGGCATCGCCATGGGCCACGGCGGCATGCTCTACTCGCTGCCCAGCCGCGAACTGATCGCCGACGCCGTGGAGTACATGGTCAACGCCCACTGCGCCGACGCCCTGGTGTGCGTGTCCAACTGCGACAAGATCACGCCGGGCATGCTGCTGGCCGCGATGCGGCTGAACGTCCCCACCGTCTTCGTCTCCGGCGGGCCGATGGAGGCCGGTAAGGCCACCGTCGTCAACGGCACCGCCGTCACCGAGCGCAAGCTCGACCTCATCGACGCCATGGTGGCCTCCGCCGACGAGAGCGTCTCCCAGTCCGACCTGGACGCGATGGAGGAGGCGGCCTGCCCCACCTGCGGCTCCTGCTCGGGCATGTTCACCGCCAACTCGATGAACTGCCTGACCGAGGCCATGGGCCTGGCGCTGCCGGGCAACGGCACGGTGCTGGCCACCCACGTCGCCCGCAAGCGCCTCTACGAGGACGCCGGGCGCCTGGTCGTCGAGGTCGCCCGCCGCTACTACGAGCAGGACGACTCCTCCGTGCTGCCCCTGTCGATCGCCTCGCCCGCGGCCTTCGCCAACGCCATGGCGCTGGACATCGCGATGGGCGGCTCCACCAACACGATCCTGCACCTGCTGGCGGCCGCCACCGAGGCGGGCGTGAAGTTCGGCCTGCCCGACATCGACGAACTCTCCCGCCGGGTGCCCTGCCTGTGCAAGGTCGCGCCCAACACCGACAAGTACCACATCGAGGACGTGCACCGGGCCGGCGGCATCCCCGCCATCATGGGCGAACTGGCCCGCGGCGGGCTGCTGGACACCTCGGTGCCCACCGTCCACGGCGCCACCCTGGGCGAGTACCTGCAGCGCTGGGACATCGCCGTCGACACCTGCGCCGAGGACGCCCGCGAGCTGTTCCACGCCGCCCCCGGCGGCAAGCGCACCACCAAGGCCTACTCCCAGAACGTCCGCTGGGAGACCCTCGACACCGACCGCGAGGCCGGCTGCGTGCGCGACGTCGCCCACGCCTACACCGCCGACGGCGGGCTGGCGGTCCTCTACGGCAACCTCGCTCCCGACGGCGCGATCGTCAAGACCGCGGGGGTCGAGGAGGAGCTGCTCACCTTCACCGGGCCGGCGAAGGTGTTCGAGAGCCAGGAGGATGCCGTCGACGGCATCCTGAACAAGCGGATCGAGCCCGGCGACGTGGTCGTCATCCGCTACGAGGGCCCCAAGGGCGGGCCGGGCATGCAGGAGATGCTCTATCCGACGAGCTTCCTGAAGGGCCGCGGACTGGGCAAGTCCTGCGCGCTGATCACCGACGGCCGCTTCTCCGGCGGGACCTCGGGACTGTCCATCGGCCACGCCTCGCCCGAGGCGGCCCAGGGCGGCGACATCGCGCTGGTGCGCGAGGGCGACACCGTGGTCATCGACATCCCCAACCGGACGCTGCAGCTGGACGTGCCCGCCGCGGAGCTGGACTCCCGGCGCGAGGAACTGCTCGGCGAGCTGGGGACCTTCCGCCCCCGCGACCGGGAGCGCCCGGTCACCCAGGCGCTGCGCGCCTATGCGGCGATGGCCACCTCCGCCTCCACGGGCGCGGCGCGCGACGTCGCCCAGGTGGAGCGGTAGGCCCGCTCGGCCGGCGGCCGCGCTGCGGTGCGGGGGCGCCCCGCACCGCGGCACGCCGAGGGTGCTCCCGGGGGCCGCTCCCGGCGCTGACGCCGAACGCGCAGGCACCTCTGCGGACGCCGAAGCACCCCCGGCGGCGCGGGCGCCCCGGGGCGGGACTCACCCGCAGCAGGCTCCGCCGCAGCAGCCGCCGGCCGCGGCCGGTGCCTCGGCGACGCCGCCGACTGCGACGGTGGACAGCAGCTTCACGGTGTCGTCGTGCCCGCGGGAGCACATCGCGGGCTCCGTCGACTCCGCCATGGGACGGGAGCGTTCGAACGTCTCGCCGCATTCGCGGCAGCGGTACTCGTAGCGTGGCATGAGCATAAGGATAAGCGCCCGGCGGCGCCCGCGCTGGGGCGCCCTGCCGCCGGGCCCCGGCAGGCGACGAGCGCGACGCGCCCCCGCCTCTCGGCGCGGACGCGTCGCGCTGCCGCTGCGTGTGTCAGGCCGCGGCCCGGGCCATGTACGGTGCCCACTGCGGATCGCCGTGGTTCTCACCGTTGATCAGGCGCCAGTGCAGGCCGCGGGGGACGGTGGGGGTCACGTTCAGCTTCCAGCCGAGTTCGTCGAGCAGGCGGTCGGCCTTGCGGTGGTTGCATGTTTTGCAGGAGGCCACTACGTTCTCCCAGACGTGCGCACCGCCGCGGCTGCGGGGAATGACGTGGTCGATGGTCTCGGCCCGCTTGCCGCAGTAGGCGCAGTGGTTGCCGTCGCGCCGCATCAGCGCCACCCGTGTCAGCGGGACACGGCGCCGGTACGGGACCCTGATGTAGCGCCGGAGCCGGATGACCGAGGGCACCGACAACGCGGTGGTGGCCGAGTGCAGGGCGGTTCCGCCGGCGTCGCCGTGCACCACCTCGGCCTTGTCCCGCAGGACGAGCAGGATGGCCCGGCGCAGCGGTACGGTCGTCAGCGGCTCGTAACTGGCGTTGAGCAGCAGCACGTGGCGGTGAATTGTGCCGCCCTCCGTACTGCGCGCGCTGCTCACGGCTTCTCCTCGGCCGTCGGGGACAACGGCCGTGTCTCTTCCCCGGCAAGCCGATCGGCCAGCCAGGAGGCCTCCTTGTCGACCGGCCGGACGACCGGTGCTGTTCGCGTTGCCACACGGACCTCCCGTGGGTGGTTCCCGCCGAGTAACGTCCCGCATTCAGTTTGCTTGGTCGGACCGCTCCGCCGCCACCCTAATTATGCGTAGGCAGCGAAAACCAGCGGGTGATCCATGATCGTCCACAGGCGTCCCGAAGGATCCGAGGCACGCCGCGCCCGGCGGATAGAGTTCTGGACATGCCTGAACCTCGCTACCCCGCTGCCGAGCGCGCCGAGTGCCAGGAGGAACTCCACGGGCACCGCGTCGCCGACCCCTACCGCTGGCTGGAGGATCCCCGCTCCCCGCAGACCAAGGAGTGGAGCGACGCCCAGGACGCGCTCTACAGCGCCCAGGCGGCGCGGTGGCAGGACCGGGACCGCTTCACCGCCGACATCCAGGAGCTGCTGGGCGCCGGGTTCGTCGGCGCCCCCTGCTGGCGGGGCGAGCGCCGCCTGTTCATGCGGCGCACCGCCGAGCAGGAGCACGGGGTGCTGTACGCCGCCGATCCCGGCCCCGGCGGCGCACCCGTCGAGCGCGCGCTGATCGACCCGGTGGCGCTCGACCCGGGCGGCGACACCACGCTGGACTCCTGGCGGCCCGATCTGGAGGGGCGGCTGCTGGCGTATCAGATCTCGGCGGGCGGCGACGAGGAGTCGCTGCTGCGGGTCATGGACATCGACACGGGCGAGGTCGTGGACGGCCCCATCGACCGGTGCCGCTACTCCCCGGTGGCATGGCTGCCCGGCGGCGAGGCCTTCTACTACGTGCGCCGGCTGCCGCCGGACGCGGTGCCCGAGGGCGAGGAGCAGTACCACCGCCGGGTCTACCTGCACCGCATCGGCACGCCCACCGACCAGGACGTGCTTGTCTTCGGCACCGGACGGGACAAGACCGAGCACTACGGGCTGCAGGTCAGCCGCGACGGCCGCTGGCTGGTGCTGACCGCCGCCAAGGGCACGTCGGCGAGCAACGACGCCTGGCTCGCCGATCTGGCCGCGGACGGCTGGGAGCGGCCGCGCTTCGTGCCCGTCCAGGTGGGTGTCGACGCCGAGGCCGTGCCGTCGGTGGGCCGCGACGGCCGGCTGTACGTCTTCACCGATCGCGGCGCCCCGCGCGGACGGCTGTGCGTGGCCGACCCGCGCACTCCCGGCGCCGAGCACTGGCACACGCTCGTGGCGGCCGACGCCGACGCTGTCCTCATGGACTACGCGATTCTGGACGGGCCGGAACTCGACGAAGGCGTACTGCTCGTCTCCTGGCGGCGCCACGCCATCAGCGAGGTGACCGTGCACGACCTGGCGACCGGGCGCCGGCGCGGAGCCGTGGAACTGCCCGGGCTCGGCTCGGTCGGCGGCCTGATGGAGCGGCCTGAAGGCGGGCACCAGGCGTGGTTCGGCTACAGCGACACCACCTCGCCGACCGCCGTCTACACCTACGACGCCCGCACCGGGGAGCTGGCGCTGTGGGACGCCGCTCCGGGCGCGCCCGAGGTGCCCGACGTGCGCACCGAGCAGGTCTCCTTTCCCTCGCGCGACGGCACCGCGGTGCACATGCTGGTGGTCTCCCCCGCCGGCGAGCCGCGCCCGCGCCCGGCCGTCCTCTACGGCTACGGGGGCTTTCGGATCTCGATGACGCCGGGCTACTCCGCCACGGCGCTGAGCTGGGTGCGCGCGGGAGGCGTCTATGCGGTCGCGAGCCTGCGCGGCGGGCTGGAGGAGGGCGAGGAGTGGCACCGCGCCGGCATGCTCGGCGCCAAGCAGAACGTCTTCGACGACTGCCTGGCCGCGGCCGAGTACCTGGTCCGCAGCGGGCGCACCACGCCCGACCGGCTCTCGGTGATGGGCGGCAGCAACGGCGGGCTCCTGGTCGGCGCCGCCGTCACCCAGCGCCCCGACCTCTTCGCCGCGGCCGTGTGCTCCGCGCCGCTGCTGGACATGGTGCGCTACGAGCGCTTCGGCCTGGGCGAGCTGTGGAACGTGGAGTACGGCAGCGCCGAGGACCCCGAGGCGCTGTCCTGGCTGCTGGCCTACTCCCCCTACCACCGGGTCCGCCCGGGCACGGCGTATCCGGCCACCCTGTTCACCGTCTTCGACAACGACACCCGGGTCGACCCCATGCACGCCCGCAAGATGTGCGCCGCGCTGCAGCATGCCACCACCGCCCCACTGGAGGAGCGCCCCATCCTCCTGCGCCGGGAGTCCGAGGTCGGCCACAGCTCCCGGTCGGTCTCACGCACGGTCGGCCTCAGCGCCGACCAGCTTGCCTTCCTGGCGCACCACACCGGCCTGGAGGACGGCCCGACGTGACCGAGCGCACGCGTCGGGCGCACGTCCCCGGCGGCACCGCGGCGCGCGCCGCCCGATAGCGTGAGCACGCGGGCAGGTGCCCGGCCGTGTCGCCGTTGGGAGGGTGGACAACCGTGGTGGAGGCCGCTACGCAGGCGGAGGCGTCGCAGACGGCTGCCGGAGGGCCGCGCCGGCACGTCTTCCACGCCCAGGTGCGCTTCGCCGACCTGGATCCGCTGAACCACGTCAACAACGTGCGGATGTTGACCTACCTGGAGGACGCCCGCATCGCCTTCCTGCGCCCGGACTTCGGGCCGGGCCGACCCGGCCCGCTGGGCGGCCTGGTCGTGGCCCGCCACGAGATCGACTACCTCAGGCCGATCCTCATGCGCACCGAGCCCGTCCGGGTGGAGACCTGGGTGACCGAGGTCCGCAACGCCAGCTTCCGGCTGTCCTATGAGATCCGCGACGACGACCACGTCTACGCCCGGGCGGTGTCGGTCCTGGTGGGCTACGACATCGAGGCCCAGTCCGTGCGCCGCCTCGACCAGCGGGAGCGCGACTACCTCGACGGCTTCCTGCTGCCCGAGGGGGAGTAGGCAGGCCCGGGGCCGCCTCCCGCCGCGATGCCGGCCGAGGGCGCTGGCTAGGCTGGCGTGGTGGGCAGCAGACGTTGGGTCATCCTGGGAATCGCGGTCGCCTCTCAGGTGGCGAGCGTGGGGGCCATGTTCGGGGTGCCGTTCGTGCTTCCCGAACTGCGGGAGGCCTACGGGCTGAGCATCGCCCAGGCCGGGACGCTGGCGGGGCTGCCCGCGTTCGGGCTGCTGGTGACGCTGTTCGGGTGGGGCTGGGTCATCGACCGCTACGGCGAGCGGTTCACGATGACCGCGAGTCTGCTGCTGACCGCGTTCTTCCTGGCGCTGCTCGGCGCGGTCGAGGGGGTGTTCGGCGCCGGGGCGGTGCTCGTGTGCGTCGGGGCCTCGGGCGGGCCGGTCAACGCTGCCGGCGGGCGGCTGGTCATGGCGTGGTTCGACGTGCGCCGGCGCGGGCTGGCCATGGGGATCCGGCAGATGGCCCAGCCGCTGGGCGTCGGCGCGTCGGCCGCGCTGATGCCGCTGGCCGCCGAGCACTGGGGGTTCGCGGCCGCCATGCTGCTACCGGCGGCGCTGGGTGTGGTGATGGTGCCGCTGGTGCTGGTCTTCGCGCGTGCCCCGCGCGAACCGGAGGCAGGCGGGGCGGCCGGAGCCGGTGCTGAGGAGGACGATCGCGGCGGCGCCGGGTCGCCGTCCGGGGACTCCCCCGCCGCGGTGCCCGCGGGTTCCCCCTACCGCCAGGCGGCCATCTGGCGCGTGCACGGAGTCAGCATGCTGCTGGGCGTGCCGCAGGCCTCCGTCATGACCTACGCGCTGGTCTACCTCGTCAGCGAGCACGGCTGGTCCGCCCCGGCCGCGGGAGCCCTCATCGCGGCGACCCAGGTCCCCGGCGCCCTTAACCGCATGCTGCTGGGCATCGTCTCCGACCGCATCGGCAGCCGCCTGCGCCCGGTGCGCATCCTCGCGATCGCCTCCGGCTGCGCTCTCGTGCTGCTCTCCCTCTCCGGCACCGTCGCCCCCGCCGCCTCCGTGCCGCTGCTGCTGCTCTGCCTCCTGCTGGCGATGGGCCACAACGGCCTGACCTTCACCGCCGTCGCCGAGACGGCCGGCATGTCCTGGGCGGGCAGGGCGATGGCCGCGCAGAATTCGCTTCAGGCGGTCAGCAACACGCTGACACCGCTGTTCATGGGGTTGGTGATCACCTGGCTAGGCATCGACGCCGTCTACGCGGTGGCGGCCGCGTTCTGCGCCGCCGCGGTGGCGGTGGTCTCCCTGAGCCTGCGCGCGCGGCCCCAGGTCCGGCTCCCCGGTTCGCGCAGCACCCGAGCCTGAGGCGACCGCAGCGAGTCGCGCCCCGTACCCGGCGACAAGAGCCGCGCCCTTTCGCTACCCGCCCAAAAGCTCCGGATTGTGCAGGGCAAGCGCGTACAGGAATATGAGCACCGCCGCCATGATCGCTATCAGCACGACGTCCACCCACCTCGGAACGCGCACCTTGGATAGCCGCAGGAGTTGGCGCAGAGCAACGGCCACCACACAGGCGAACCCGAGCAAGCTGAAGCCGGCGACACTCAAGGCCCCTCCCTCTTCTTCCTGACCGACGGTACCCGTCGGATACGGCGATATGCGCGATCCGCACGATGTATCCGACACTTTGTGGGCAGCGGACTACCAAGCGGATTCGAGTGAACACTGCTCTGCGCGGTCCGGGGGCCGTGCGGAGGACGGGGGCAGGGATGGAAATCTCCGATGAACTCGGCGGGGACGTTCCCGGCGATGCCCGGGCGGGGTGGGACTGCCGGCTGTGTGCCCGGCCCAATGTGGAGGAGGTCTGCGGTTACTGCGGCAATCCGAAGGACGCGAACGCGTCGCTTCCGCCGCTCTCCTGCAAAAGACCCCGGCACGGCGCGGCGCTCGTCGGGGAACGCGAGCGCCGGTGGGGAGTCGCTGTTCCGCCGCCGGGCGGTGCCCTACCGGCGCGGCCGGTGAGTGCGCCGACGTAGGGCTGAGCGGGTGGCCCCGGCGCCGAGGGGATTCCCAGCGCGGCGCCTGGGGGCCTACTCCGGCGGCCGTTGCACGCCCAGCTGGGCCTCGCCGCCCGGAGCGACGTCGTCGGGGGTGTTGACCATGCTGTGGGCCGCGTAGACGAGGTACTCCCAGAGCTGGCGGTCGAGCGCCTCGGGAAGCTCCAGCTCGTCCACGGCGGCGCGCATGTGGGCGAGCCAGTGGTCGCGCTCGCGCGAGCCCACGCGGAAGGGGCCGTGCCGCATGCGCAGGCGCGGGTGGCCGCGCTGTTCGCTGTAGGTGCGAGGGCCGCCCCAGTACTGCATGAGGAACAGGCGCAGCCGCTCCTCGGCGGGCCCGAGGTCCTCCTCGGGGTACAGCGGCCGCAGCACGGGGTCCTCGGCCACGCCCTCGTAGAAGCGGCGGACGAGGCGGGTGAACGTCTCCTCGCCGCCGACGGCGTCGTAGAACGTCTGGGGTTCTGGTTCTTCGCGCGGGGAAGTCATAGTCGGTCGTCAGCCTATGCGGTGGCGATCGGCGGCGCGAGTCCGCGCCCGCCCCGATGCGGCCGCGGGTGCGGGGCACCGGAGGTGGTCGCCGCGGGGTGCGCGCACGCACCCCGCGGCCCGATGCCGGATGTCCGCCGACCGGTCGTCAGTCGCGGGTGAGCTTGCGGTGGGTGACCGCGTGCGGGCGGGCGGCGTCGGCGCCCAGCCGCTCGACCTTGTTCTTCTCGTAGGAGGCGAAGTTGCCTTCGAACCAGAACCAGTCGGAGCCGCCCTCCCAGGCGAGGATGTGGGTGGCGACCCGGTCCAGGAACCAGCGGTCGTGGCTGGTGATCACGGCGCAGCCGGGGAAGTCCAGCAACGCGTTCTCCAGCGAGCCCAGGGTGTCGACGTCGAGGTCGTTTGTGGGCTCGTCCAGCAGCAGCAGGTTGCCGCCCTGCTTGAGTGTCAGCGCGAGGTTGACGCGGTTGCGCTCGCCGCCGGAGAGCACGCCGGCGGGCTTCTGCTGGTCGGAGCCCTTGAACCCGAACGCCGCCACGTAGGCGCGGCTGGGGATCTCGACCTTGCCCACCTGGATGAAGCTCTCGCCGTCGGAGATGACCTCCCAGACGTTCTTGTCCTTGGCGATGCGCGAGCGGGACTGGTCGACGTAGGAGATCTCGACCGTGTCGCCGATGTTGATCGACCCGGAGTCGGGCTTCTCCTCGCCGACGATCATCTTGAACAGGGTCGTCTTACCGACGCCGTTGGGGCCGATGACGCCGACGATGCCGTTGGGCGGCAGCGAGAAGCTCAGGTCCTCGATCAGCACCCGGTCGTCGAAGCCCTTGGTGAGGTTGCTCACGTCGACCACAGTGTTGCCCAGGCGCGGGCCGGGCGGGATCTGGATCTCCTCGAAGTCCAGTTTGCGGGTGTTGGCGGCCTCGGCCGCCATCTCCTCGTAGCGCTGCAGGCGGGCGCGGCTCTTGGTCTGGCGCGCCTTGGCGTTGGAGCGCACCCACTCCAGCTCCTCGGACAGGCGCTTCTGCCGCTTGGCGTCCTTCTGTCCCTCGACCTTGAGGCGGGCGGCCTTGGTGTCGAGGTAGGTGGTGTAGTTGCCCTCGTAGGGGTAGAGCTTGCCGCGGTCCAGCTCCAGGATCCACGTGGCGACGTTGTCCAGGAAGTAGCGGTCGTGTGTGATCGCGATGACGGTGCCGGCGTAGTTCTCCAGGTGGGACTCCAGCCACTGCACGCTTTCGGCGTCCAGGTGGTTGGTGGGCTCGTCCAGCAGCAGCAGGTCGGGCTGCTCCAGCAGGAGTCGGCACAGCGCCACGCGGCGCTTCTCGCCGCCCGAGAGGGTGTCGACCTGCGCGTCGGGCGGCGGGCAGCGCAGCGCGTCCATGGCCTGGGAGAGCTGGCTGTCGAGCTCCCAGGCGTTGCGGTGGTCCAGCTGCTCCTGGAGCCTGCCCATCTCGGCGAGCAGGTCGTCGGAGTAGTCGGTGGCCATCTTCTCGGCGATCTCGTTGAACTGCGCGAGCATCGCCTTGGTCTCTGCGACGCCGTCCTCGACGTTCTCCAGGACGGTCTTGTCGGGGTCGAGGTGGGGCTCCTGGGCGAGCAGTCCGACGCTGTATCCGGGCATCAGCCGGGCTTCGCCGTTGGACGGCTGCTCGACGCCGGCCATGAGCTTGAGCAGCGAGGACTTACCCGCGCCGTTCGGCCCGACCACGCCGATCTTCGCCCCGTAGATGAACTGCCCCGAGACATCGTCGAGCACGACTTTGTCGCCGTGCGCCTTGCGCACGTTTCGCAAGCTGTAAATGAACTCCGGCATGTTTCCAGCCTAGGGCGTGGCACACGGCGCTTGGACCAGTCGCGAGCCCCGACGGCAGGGGTGGAACGGCGATCCGAGGGGTGGAGGGCAGAGGGCGGGGGCCACTGCTTGTCGACGTCGGTTAGGCAGGTTCTCCACTCCCCCAGGGGAAACGACGGGCCCCTCGCGGCGTCGCGGACATCATGGCTGTCAGGGCGGCCTCCGATCTCGGCCGCCGGCGCTCGCGGTCACGGAGACTCCAGGGGCCAGGCGGCCTCAAGGGTCTCGGGCGGGTAGCCCTGCCACGGGAGGCCCGCGCGCAGGGCGCGGTGGACCAGGGCGGCCATGGAGTAGTCGGGATCGGCCTCGCGGACGCGCTCCAAGGCGGTGGCGGCCAGGGCCGTATCGCCCCGGGCCCAGGCGGCGACCGCCAGCAGCCCGCCGGGCGCGGGGCGGTAGGCGGGCTCGGCGTGGCACAGCAGGTGCCGCCACAGCCGCTCGTGGACGGCGGCGCTCGCGCGGTCGATCAGCGTCCAGGCCTCGTCGCGCACCCGTACGCACTGCAGCAGCACCCCCAGCCAGGCGATCTGGTCGGGATCGTCGGGCAGCTCGCCCTGTTCGGCCGCCGCGACGGCGGCGCGCACCGCCCGGGCACCCTCGACGCGGAAGCGCGGCCCGTAGGTGTCGCGGCCGCTGCGCGCCGCTGTGGCGCGCAGCCGCGCTGCCCGCTCCTCGGCCGCGCGGGTGGCCGCGCGCATGCGTTCGCGCGCAGCGCCGCCGACCGGGGCGAGGTGGTCGCGGATGCACTCGCGGCTGGGCCACGCGCTCAGCCCGTTGGCGACCGCGGTGGCCGCCACCGCCGAGGCCGAGGGGTCGAAGGGCACTCCCTCGGGAGGGCAGCACTCGGGTGAGCCGCACAGGTAGGACCAGTAGCGGCCGCCGGCCACGCGCAGCGCCTCGCGCAGGGCGATGCCGGCCTGCTCGGCGGTGCGCCGCAGGGCGTCGATGTGGCGGGTGACCACGGACGCGGGACCGTAGCCCACGGCCAGCGCGATGGTGCAGTCCTCGGCGCGCAGTGCCGCGGCGACCCCGTCGGCGGCGGCCCCGGCGTCGGTGGTCTCGGCGTCGGTGGTCTCGGCGTCGGCGCCGCTGTCGAGATCGCGGCAGAAGGTGGTGTGCAGGCGCGGAGTGTCGCCGCGCAGGCCCAGCACCAGCAGGGTGTCGCGCGGGTGGTAGCCGATGATGTAGGGGACGGCGGCGAGGATGTCGGCGGGGCAGCTGAGGGTGAGGCGGGCGGGGACCTGGAGGAGCGACTCCTTGTTCTGTTCCATGTACTCACGGTCGCCCCGGGCGCCGTGCCGCGGCAACGCCGATACTGCGGCTGTGGACGACCGGCGGGCGCCGCCCGGACCGCCCTCAGTCGGCCTCGGCGCCCTCGGCCGCCGTGACGCTGGGGGCCGGCGGCACCGCCTCGCGCTCGCCGTGGGCGCCGAGCTGGGCCGGTATGGCAGGGCGGGCGACCACCGGCAGGCACACCCGGTCGCGCCCGGCGCCCTTGGCGCGGTAGAGGGCCAGGTCGGCCGCCGCCAGCAGGCTCACCAGGTCGTCACCGTGCACCTGCAGCACGGCCAGGCCCAGGGACACCGTGATCGCCACCTCTTCGCCGTCGGCGTTCAGCTCCATCCTGCCCACGCGCATCCGCAGCCGCTCGGCGACGCGGCAGGCTTCGGCCATGTCCGCTCCGGGCAGCAGGACCACGAACTCCTCGCCGCCGAACCGCCCCACGACGTCGCCTGAGCGCAACTGCCCGGTGAGGGTGGTGGCCACCCCGAGCAGCACGTGGTCGCCGAAGAGGTGGCCGTAGGTGTCGTTGACGGATTTGAAGTGGTCGATGTCGATGATCAGCACCGCGGCCGACTGCCCGGCCTCGCGCGCCCTGGCGAGTTCGGCGCCCGCCTCGGTCTCCCAGGTGCCCGCGTTGAGCAGGCCGGTCTTGGGATCGGTGCGGGCCGCCGTCTGCAACTGCTGGTAGAGCAGGCTGCGCTGGAGCAGCAGCACCGGTGGGAGCACCACCGCCAGCAGGACCGGCGAAAGCCCGGTCACGATGGCGGCGGTGATCCCGGCGCACAGCTCCACCCCGTCGACGATGAGGGCCTCGCGGTCGCACAGCGTCTTGCGCCACGGCGCCCCCGTGGCGCTCAGGCACATGGCCGCGACCACGGCAAGGTTGTTGAGCACCGTGAACACCGCACAGCAGGCCAGCGCCAGCATGGCTCCCGGCACCGTGGACATCGCGTCCTCGGTGCTCTCCAGCGGCAGCGACACCCCCGCCTCCCAGCCGCCGCCCACCGCGCTGTGGAACAGCATCGATGCGGCGAACCCGGCCACGCCCACGGAGGCGGCGTTGAAGACCCTGCGGTGCGCCACGGCCCGCCGGATGCGGTACTGCAGCAGCAGGTACACAGGGACGGGCAGGAGCAGGGCGTACAGCGGCGGCAGCATCAGCATGGTCGGCAGCCACCAGGCGCCCAGCAGGTCGCGGGTGAGCCCCGAGGGCTTGCCGAGCCGGCGCATGGCCTCGACCGACAGCCCCGCGCAGGCCACCAGGGCGCCGAACGTGGCCAGTTCCTCACCCCGGACGGGGGTCCGGGCCGCCGCGCCGGCCCCCAGCAGCACGGCGCAGCCCACGACCGCGCTGATCAGGACGACAAGGCCGCGCGGCTGGGCCAGCAGCGGCCAGGGGGAACGGGGCTGCCGCCTCCGTTCGCGGGTCACCGCGCTCCGCTCGGCTACCGCCACGTGGATCTCCCCCGCTCGCAGTCAGGGCGTCCAACCGGGCACCGCGAGGCGACGCCGCGGGCCGCACGTCAGCGTGCCCGCGCGCATCCGGTGCCCACCGTCAGGTCCGCCTTGAATCACAGTCAGTGATATTTTAATCGCTGATTGTGCAGCGCTCAGCAGAACCGCCAGATTCCTGCGCTGCGGCTCCCATCCGGAGTGGTTTGGCCCGAATCGGGGTTGCGGACCGTCCGCTCGGGGTTGCGGACGGTCCGCGAGGCGTCGGTAAGGAGGGCGCGGAAACGACGATCGCGAGGCATCCGGGCGGGTTCGGCGGAATCCCGGAAGCCTCGCGATCGGTGATCGTCGGGTGCGGACTGCGGAGCGCGGCGCCCCGGATTCAGTCCGCGCGGGGTCCCTGCGCGGTCTGCAGGGCGCGGCAGGATTCGGCGTAGCGCGCGAGCTCCTGTTCGACCGGGGCGAGGATGCGCTGCTCGGCCAGCTCGCGGGCCCGCTGGGCACTGCGCTGCTCGACCTGCTCGCGCCGCTGGGCCGCCGACACCCCGATCAGGTTGGCGCACCCGGTGCCCAGCAGCCAGCCCGCCACCGGCATGGCCGCCGCCATCGCGCCGGCGAAGGCCAGGAAGACCGGTGTGTCCAGCAGCACCAGGCCGGTCAGGCCCCCGGCCAGCCAGCTGACCAGGACGGTGATGAACCAGAGCGCGCCGACTCCCGCCAGGGCCACCAGCACGTACTGCAGCACCTGCACGCCGCGCCACCAGTTGGGGGTGTCCTCGGGGTCGGGCACCGACGCCGCCACGGCCTCGCTCAGCTCCCGCGGCAGCGTGTCCAGCCCGCCGCGGGCCGCAGCGCGCACCCGGCGCGGCCAGGGCACCGGAAGCGACCCGGCGACCTCGTCGGCGACATCGACGGCGGCCTTGTCGATGCCCGCGCTGTAGGCCTCGACCGGTGCCGCCGCCTCGGCGCTGCCGCCGAAGCCGTCGCCGACCGCGCTGAGCGGGTCGCGGCGCAGCTTGCGCGCCCACCGGCTCAGCGGCCAGCCGACCCGGCGCTCGCCGCGCTGCTCGTAGGCGGTCTCGGCGGTGTCGGCGATGGCCGCCACGCCGCCCGCCTCGACCAGGTCGGCGACCAGTGCGGCGCGCACCCGGTCGGGCACGACGACGTCGGTCTCGCCGGGGTCGCCGTGATAGCGCTCGAATCCCACGACCACGCGGTCCAGGTCGGCGACCAGCCGGTCGATCAGCGCCCGGCGCTGCGAGACGGTGTCGGCGAGCAGGGAGCGCAGGGTGCGGATCCCCTGGCCGGTGAGGGTGGAGGTGGTGAGCACCCGCGGGTGCACTCCCGATTCGGTCTCCAGCAGCCGGCGCAGGTCGGTCAGCAGCTCCTCCAGCTCCTCGGGCTCGACGCGGTCGACCTGGTTGAGCACGGCCACGGTGACCGAGCCGTGGCCGGTCATCTCGGCGAGGTAGCGGTGGTGCACGGCGGCGTCGGCGTACTTCTGCGGGTCCAGGACCCACACGAGCAGGTCGCAGGAGCCGATCAGGCGGTCGGCCTCGGCGGTGTGCTCGGCGCGCACCGAGTCGTGGTCGGGCAGGTCGAGCAGGATCAGCCCGGACAGCTCGGAGTCGCTCTTGTCGAGTTCGCTGGTGCGCGAGTGGCGGTTGCGCCGCGGCACGCCCAGCCAGCTGAGCAGCCCCTCGGCGCCCTCGTTGCCCCACACGCAGGCGTGTGCGTCGGAGGTGGTGGGGCGGGTGATGCCCACGCGGGAGAACTCCAGCCCGCACAGCGCGTTGAACAGCGACGACTTGCCGCTTCCGGTGCCACCGGCCAGGGCGACCACGGTGTGCTCGCCGGAGAGCCGCAACCGGGCCCCGGCGTGGTCGAGGAGGGCCTGGGCCTGTTCGAGGAGCTCGGGGTCGAAATCGTCGGCTCCGATGCCCACGAGCGCCGAGACCGCGTCCAGCCGCGTGATCAGCTGCTCGCGGGTGATGGCGGGCATCGGCTCCCACAGGTCGTCGGCCGTGGTGGGCCGGTACTCCTCGTCCTCGTCCGCGGGGATGTCGGCGTCTGCCCCGTAGCGGGCCACCGCGCCGGCGGCGCTCGGCTCGGCCGGCGTCGGCGCGTCCTCAGCGGCCGCCTCGGGCTCGGGGGCCGACGGCGCGGGGGCCGCCTCGGCGGAGGTGTCCTCGACGTTGACGACGGGCATCGGGCCGGTGCGGCGCCCGGCGATCATGTTGGTCTCGTTGACGTCGGCCAGGCTGCCCACCCAGGCGGCCAGGCGGTCGGGGTCGTCGGGGTCGCCCTCGCCGCCGGTCCGCCCGGCGCCCGGGGCCCCGGGGGCGGCGTGGCGGCCGTGGACGGAGCGGTCGCCGGCGCCCTCCTGCTCGCGCCGGGCCTGGCGCGGGCCGGACTCGCCGGCCGCGTGGCGGACGGGGCGCTTGGGCAGCGGTTCGGGCTCGGGCCGCGCGACACCCGCGGGAGCCCTGCCCCCCTCTTTGGCGCCGGGCGTGCTTTCCGCGGGCCTGCGGGGCGCTTCGACGTGCCGCCTTCCCTCCTCGCTTGGGTCGCTCGTTCCTCGCTCCCCGCGCTCGTCAGTCCAGGCGGCACCGCGCCCCTCCGGCCCGCTCTGACTACTCCCCGCGGGCCTGCGGGGCTCCTCCTGCTCCGCGCCGACCTGGGGCACCGGGGCGGTGGGGGCGTCGTCAGGAACGCGGCCGGGCTCCGCCCCCGAGTGCCGGGCCGACCACCCCGCCTGGGCGGCCTCCGACTGGTCGACGGCGCGCCGCAGCGCCGGGTAGGACGAGGCGGGCGGACCCACGGGCGGGCTCGCGGGCCAGGCGTCGCCGGCGGGCGGGGCCCATCCGGCGTCGGCGGGATCGGTCTCGGGGACGACGTAGCCGTTCCACGGCTGATCGCCGCTGCGCGCGTCATGCCCGGAACCCGGCGCCTGGCCGCGCGGGACGCTGCCGGGTTCCCGGTTTCCCGCCGCCTCGGGCTCCTCATCCGCGTGAGCGGCGTTCCAATGAGTCGTCATCGCGCAATCTCGAGGTTGTACGTCGCTTGGTAGAGCTGGACGGCATCGGCCTCTTCGGGCAGTTTGATGGCGGCCAGCGTGTCGGTGAAGCGGGTGCGCTCCTCATACAGCAGCGTTCCGATGCGGCGCCGCAGGTCCTCACGCGCCCGGTTACTAATGTTACGCAGTGAATCGGCCCCGAACACACCTTTGAGCAGCCGGTTGGGCGAGGGGCCCGATCTGCGCTCGGCTCCGGCGCCCGCGGCGTCGTAGCCGAGCAGCTCCACGATCAGCACCAGGGTGAAGGCCTGCTTGTCGAAGCTGATCACGCGGGCCACCGAGCGCTTGGTGGCGCCGTCGGCGGAGACCATCTCGCCGACGCGGTCCATCCATTCGCGCACCGTGGTGCCGACCCGTTCGACGAACTTCTCGGGCAGCCGCCGCCCGCCGGCGCGCTCGACGACGGCGCCGCCGCCGGGGACGGTCTCCCACCGGTCGGCTACCTTCTCCACGGCGCGTTCGGCCGAGGACAGCACCAGCGACTCCAGGCTGTCGCGGACGGCGTGCTCCAGCCCCTGAACGCGCGACTCCTCCTCGGCGTCGCCGCGGGGCTTGCGCCTGCCGCGCGAGCGCATCATCCGCATCAGCTCGCCGCTGGCGGCGATGTCCTGCCAGCGCGCCAGCAGGTTGCCGCGCATCAGCTCGCCTTCGCGCAGCGCGTCGTCGATCTCGGCGCCGGCGTCGGAGTAGGCCGACTGGATGGCCGACTCCAGCACGCGCCTGGCCTCGACCTGGGCCTCGACGTGCTTGGCGAGGTCGGGCACCCGGGTGCGGAAGCTGTCGATGACCCCGATGAAGGTGCGCAGGGACACCCGATCGCGCTGGACGAGGTCGCCGGCCACGTCGGCGAGGTACTCGCGGATGGGGTCGGCGACGTTGGCGGTGAAGCGCTCCCCGGCGATCTGGTCGGTCTCGGGGATGGCGAAGCGGGTGGCGCCGCCCAGCCCGTTGGCCTCCAGCATCGCGCCGAAGTGGGCGAGGAGCTGGTCGCGCCCGCGCTCGGGCACGCGGGAGAGCACGACCGCCAGCGACGTGCCGCGGTCGCGCGCCACCTGCAGGAACTCCCAGACGCGCGCGTCGGCGTAGCGGCGGCTGGTGGTGACGAACACCCACAGGTCGGCGGCGTCGAGGAACTTGGCGGCGAACTCGTGGTGGGCCGCGACGGCGGAGTCGACGTCAGGGGTGTCCAGCAGCGCGACGCCCCGGGGCATGGCCTCGCTGGGGGCCAGCACGAGCATGCCGTCCTTGCCGGGCATGGCCAGGCCCTGCTGGCGCACGCGGGGCAGGGTGGGCAGGAACGACGCCTCGCTGAACCAGTCGACGTCGGCGGGGTTGCAGGCCAGCACGGGGCTGTTGGTGGTGGGGCGGCGCACGCCGGTGGTGGTGACCTGTTCGCCCACCAGGCTGTTGACCAGGGTGGACTTGCCCGCTCCGGTGGAGCCGGCCACGGCGATCAGCAGCGGGGTGTCGGGGCGGCGGACACGCGGGAGGACATAGTCGTCGAGCTGGTGGAGGACGTCGGTGCGCGCGCTGATGCCCTCGCTGGCGCCGGGCAGCCCTTCGGCGAACTCGATGCCGCGGATGCGGCTGCCCAGGTGCTCCAGGACCTTCTCGAAGCGTTTGTCGAAGGAGTCGTCGCCGCGGTGCTTGGCGCCCTTGCGGCTCTCGGCGGAGGTGGGGGCGCGCTCGTGGCGCCCGGCGGGGGCCTGGTGCTCGCCGGCTCCCTCGGCCGCGCGCGGCTCGGGTCGGCCCGCCCCTGTGGCTTCCGGCATCGCAGACGGCCGGGACATAGCGCTTCCGCCCTCCTCATCGGTCGTCGCTGTCACAAGATGCGATTCCCCTCGGGTGGATCGCCGACGGCGGCATCGGCGGAGGCGCTGCCGGTCCCCGGATCAGCGCGCCCCATGTGCAGTATGTCAAGTCCGCGGGCCACGTTGACCACTTCTCCGATGACGATCACGGCGGGCGGGCGCACCTCGGCCTCGCGGACGGTGCGCGCGGCGGTGGCCAGGGTGGCCCTGATCGTGCGCTGGGTGGGCATCGTGGCCTCCTGGACGAGCGCAACCGGGGTCTGTGGCGCCCGCCCGTGCTCCATCAGCGCCGCGGCGATGGCCTCGATCCGCTCGACGGCCATCAGGGCAACGACGGTACCGCCTGAACGGGCCAGTCCGGGCCAGTCGACGGTGGAGCGGGGATCGCCCGGCGGCACGTGGCCGGAGACCACGTGCACCTCCTGGGCGACGCCCCGGTGGGTGGCCGGGATCCCCGCGGCGGCGGGGGCGGCCAGTGCGCTGGTGATTCCAGGCACGATCGTGACCGGCACCCCCGCCTCGGCGCATGCCGCGGCCTCCTCTCCGCCGCGCCCGAACAGGAAGGGGTCGCCGCCTTTGAGCCGGACGACGAACCGGCCGGCGCGGGCGTTGTCGACCAGCGTGCGGTTGATGTCCTCCTGGGTCATCGACCGCCCGTAGGGGATCTTGGCGGCGTCGACGATCTCGACGTCGCCCGGCAGCGAGTCCAGCAGCGAGTTGGGGGCGAGCCGGTCGACCACGACCACGTCCGCCTGGGTGAGCAGCTGGCGCCCGCGCACCGTGATGAGCCCGGGGTCTCCGGGCCCGCCGCCCACGAGGGCGACGCCGCGGTGGCGTTCGCGGCCGCGCCGGGCGTCGAGGGAGCCGTCGGCCAGGCCCTCGACGACGGCGTCGCGCATCCCGGCCGCGCGGCGGGGATCGCCGTTGGCGACCACGCCCACGCTGACGCCGGCCGCACCGCCGGTGGCCGGTGTCCAGGCCGCCGAGGCGTGGCGGTCGTCGGCGCGGACGCACCAGACCCGCTCGGCCTCGGCCTCGGCGGCCACCGCGGCGTTGGCCTCGGCGGAGTCGGTGGCGGCGTGCACCAGCCAGAAGCGGCCCAGGCGCTGCCCGGCGACGTCGCCCGCCTGGAACGCGCGCCGGTGCCAGGTGATGCGCCCGGCGTCGGCGAGCCCTTCCAGCGTGGCGGTGGCCTCGGGCGCCACGAGGGTGACGCGGGCTCCCGACTCCAGCAGGACGGGCACGCGGCGCTGGGCGACCCGGCCGCCGCCCACGACCAGCGCCTCGCGTCCGTCCATCCGCAGGCCGAGAAGATAGGTCACCGAGGCTGCCCTCCAGATCCGCACCGTGTGTCCGCGGCCCCGCCGGGGCGCGCCGGTGCCCGCGATTGGCCGCGGATCGGATCGCACGGCGGGATCCGGTTTCACCGTGTCAGACGGGGATCACGCTTGTGTTGCGTCTCCTGTCGGCGCACGCCCTCATGCCGCGTTCGACTCTTCAACTCTAATACGCGCGGCCCCCTCAGCCGCGCTCGGAGACTCCCGCCGCATCGAAGGTGGCCACGTTGCGCAGCGCGCGGACCGACCCCTGCAGGAGCGGCAGCGCCAGCAGCGCGCCCGACCCCTCGCCCAGCCGCATCTCCAGGTCGACCAGCGGGCGCAGCCCGATGTGGTCGAGCACCGCCGCGTGGCCCGGTTCTGTGGAGCGGTGGCCGGCGAAGCAGGCGTTGAGGGAGAGCGGCTCCATCGCGGCCGCCGCCAGGGCCGCCGCGCCCGCGATCACCCCGTCGAGCAGGACCGGCACCCGCAGCGCCGCGGCTCCGAGGATGAACCCGCTCAGCGCGGCGTGCTCGAAGCCGCCCACCGCCGCCAGCACGCCCACGGGATCGGAGGGATCGATCTCGTTGGCCGCCAGCCCGCGCCGCACCACGTCGATCTTGTGCTCCAGCGCCGCGTCGTCGGCGCCGGTGCCGCGACCGGTGACCTCGGCGGGATCGGCGCCGGTGAAGGCGGAGACGAGCGCGGCCGAGGGCGTGGTGTTGGCGATGCCCATGTCGCCGGTGATCAGGCAGCGGTTGCCGGCCGAGACCAGGTCGCGCGCCACCTCGATGCCCGCCTCGATGGCGTAGTCCACCTGGGTGCGGCTCATCGCGGGACCGCGGGTGAAGTCGGCCGTGCCGCGGGCGACCTTGCGCGGCAGCAGGCCGGGCACGGTCGGCAGGTCGGCGGCCACGCCCACGTCGACGATGGTGACCTCGGCGCCCACCTGCTCGGCGAAGGCGTTGACCACGGCGCCGTCGGCCAGGAAGTTGTGCACCATCTGCGCGGTGACCTCCTGGGGCCAGGAGGTGACGCCCTGGGCGTGCACTCCGTGGTCGCCGGCGAAGATCGCCACCGCCGCGGGCTCGGGGATGGGCGGCGGGCACTCGCCGGCCAGGCCCGACAGCCGCACCGAGACCTCTTCGAGCACGCCCAGCGAGCCCGGAGGCTTGGTCATGGCGGCCTGGCGCTCCTCCGCCTCGTTGAGGGCTCTCTGGTTCAGGGGGCCGATGGCCGCGATCGTCTCCTCCAGCAGACTCGTTGCGGCCTGCCCGGGCAGGCCGCGGCGGCCGTAGTGCTCGCGGTGGACGGCCCAGTGCAGCGGGCGGCCGCGCGCCCAGCCGCCCATGGCCAGCTCCGGCTCGGGCGGGAAGTCCTCGACGTAGCCGACGCACAGGTAGGCCACGACCTCCAGGTGCGGCGGCAGGTCCAGCGACGCGGCGAACTCCCGCTCGTCGAAGAAGCTGACCCAGCCCACGCCCAGGCCCTCCGACCGCGCGGCCAGCCACAGGTTCTCCACGGCCAGCGCGGCCGAGTAGGCGGCCGTCTGCGGCTGGGAGTGGCGGCCCAGGGTGTGGCGGCCGCCGCGGGTCGGGTCGACGGTCACCACGATGTTGACGGGGGTGTCGAGGACGGCCTCGACCTTGAGCCCGGAGAACGCGCGGGCGCGGGCGCCGGGCAGCGCTCGGGCGTAGGACTCGCGCTGGGTCTGCACGAGCTTCTGCACGCGGGCGCGCACGTCCTCGTCCTGGACGACGATGAAGTCCCAAGGCTGGGAGTAGCCCACCGAAGGCGCGCGGTGGGCGGCGTCCAGCACGCGCCGCAGCACGTCGTCGGGGACGGGGTCGGCGCGGAATCCCATGCGCACGTCGCGGCGCTCGCGGATGGCGCGGTAGACCGCCTCGCGCTCGGCCTCGCCGTAGGCGTGGGCGCCCGGCGCGGGGGCGCGGGCGGGTTCGTGCGCGGGAGCGGCCTGGGTCTGCCGGGGCTGCTGCTCCTCGCGGGCGGAGGGCTCCTGGGCGCCCCGCCCGGCTCGGTCGTCGTGGTGCTCGGGGTAGGAGGCTGCGGCGTGTGCGTTCACAGGAGTGCCGTCTTCGCTCGGGGTCGGTGGTCCGGTGTCGTCGGCGCCGCGCGGGGCGGGCGACCGTGGTTCGGGCGAGGGTTCGGGCGCGCCCGGCGCGGCGCGGCCGGCGGGTGCGCCGCGGTCCGCGGGCCGGGAGTCGGCGGGCCGGGAGGGCGGCGGGTACTGCGGAGCCATCGGAGCGGGCCTGGACTGCGGCCGGTGCGCGGCCGGGCGCGAGTACTCGGGGGCGGAGGCGGGCTCGGGCCCGCGCTCCGGCGCCGGGGCCCGCCCGGCGGCGGGCGCTGCGCCGCGGTGCTCGGCGTGCCCGCCCACGGGCTGCGGCCCGGCCGGCGGCGCCTGCTCCCGGTGGCCGTCGCCTTCGCGGCCGCGCTCGGTCCGCTCGCGCTGCTCGCCTTCATCCGGGTACTCGGACGGCTCGGGCCGCTCCTGTTCGCGGGGCTGGCGGTGGCGGGCCTGCTCGGATGCGCGGTCCTGGTCGCGGTCGTGGCCGGCGCCGCGGAAGGGGATCACGTTGGGCTGCGTCCGGGGCGCCCTGCCCGCGTCGCCGCTGTCACCGCGCCGGCGGTCGGCCGGGGTGTGGAAGGGGTTGGGGCGCTGCTCGCCGGAGCGCGGCCCGGGGGCGGGCGAGGGTGCGGCCCCCGATCCGCGCCCGGTCTCGGGCAGGTCGTCGAGCAGCCCTTTGGACGCCGGCTCGCGTCCCTCGTCGGCGCCTCGGTGGCGCCGGTCCTCACCGCTCATGCCGTCTCTCCAAGGCGTGCCGGCGGCACGATCCGCCGGCGCTCGTCAGCAATGGACACACGTACCTCGCCATCCTCACCACGCCGCGCAGCGACCCGCTGCTGCGGCGATCTCACCGCAACTCTGCCAGAGTCCGCGTCAGCCGTAGGGAGGTCTCCCGATCCCGCACCGCCACCCGCAGCCAGTCGGGGCCCAGGCCGGGGAAGGTGTCGCCGCGTCTGACGGCGATTCCCGCCTCGCGCAGGCGCAACCGCAGGTCTTCCCCGTTCTCGGCCTTGACCAGCAGGAACGAGGCCGCGGCGGCGGGAGTGACGTGCAGGCCGCAATCGGCCAGGTCCGCGGCGAACTCGCTGCGCCGGACCGCCAGCCCGCGGGCCCACTCCTCGGCCTCGGCCAGCGCCCGCGGTTCGCAGCAGGCGGCGGTGGCCGCGAGCGCGGGCGTTGACACCGACCACAGCGGCTGGGCCGCGGCCAGCCGCCCGACGGTGCCCGTGTCGGCGAGCACGTAGCCGGCGCGCAGCCCGGCCAGCCCCCAGGTCTTGGTGAGGCTGCGCACGACCACCAGTCCGGGTGCGCCGGTGCGCGCGGCCAGCGACTCGGTCTCGCCGGGGACGCAGTCGGCGAAGGCCTCGTCGACGACGAGCACGCGGCCGGGCCGGGCAAGGCGCTCGACGACTCCGGCGGGGTGCAGCACCGAGGTGGGGTTGGTGGGGTTTCCCACCATCACCAGGTCCGCGTCGGCGGGCACGGCTTCCGGGTCGAGCTCGAAGCGCGGCGCCTCCAGCACGACCCGCTCGACGGGGTGGCCGGCGGCGCGCAGTGCGGCTTCGGGCTCTGTGAACTGCGGATGGACCACGACGGCGCGCCTGGGCCGCAGAACCCGCGCGAGCAGCACGAACGCCTCGGCGGCCCCGGCGGTCAGCAGCACCTCGGCGGGGTCGCGGCCGTGCCGGCGGGCCACCGCCTCGCGGGCGGGCGCCGGGTCGGGGTAGGCCGCGACGCCGGAGAGCGACGCCGCGATGCGCTCGGCGAGCCAGGGCGGCGGGGCGCCGGCGCGCACGTTGACGGCGAAGTCGAGCAGGTCGGGACCGGTCTCGGCGTCGCCATGGTGGCGCAGGTCGGGGCCGCGGCTCCCGGCGGCGGCGCGGCCGGGCGCCTCAGTGCCCATGGCCGTGCCCATGCCCGTGGCCGTGGCCGTGCGCGGGGTCGTCGGGGTGGTGGTGTGGCGTCTGGGCCGCGCCGACCTTGTCCTCGAATCCGGGCAGCGCGATGCGGTAGACGCAGGTGTCGCAGTTCATCCGGATGTCGCCGGCCCGGGCCTCGTCGTAGCGCTCGGCGATGACGTCGGCCAGCCCGTCGCAGTCGCCGATCACCTGCGCGCAGCGGATGTCGAGCCCGGGGTGCTCGCCCGCGTAGTCGAGGGCCTGGTCGGCGACGCGGTCGGGCAGCACCCCGGAGAACAGGAAGTAGGGCAGCACCACGATCCGCCGGGCGCCCAGGCGGCGGATGCGCTCCAGCCCTTCGGGGACACTCGGCCGCGCGAGCGAGATGAAGGCGGGCTCGACGAAGTCCACGCCGCGCACGGCGGCGTGCCCTTCCTGGAGGAGCCGCGCGACCTTGCACACCTCGGCGTTGGCGTCGGGGTCGGTCGAGCCGCGGCCCACCAGCAGGACCGCCGTGGGCTCGGTCGGGGCCGCCGCCGGGTCTTGTGTGCCGGCCGCCGCCTGCTCGGTGTCGAGCACCTCCTCCAGGCGCTCGGCGAGCAGCCGCAGCACGGTGGGGTGGGGGCCGAGCGGGCGGCCGTAGGCGTAGTCGAAGCCGGCGTGGCGCTCCTTCTCGCGGGCGAGGGCGCCGGGGATGTCGCCCTTGGCGTGGCCCGCGGCCACGAGCATCAGCGGCAGGGCGACCATGCGGCGGTGGCCCTTGGCGTAGAGGTCGCGCACGGCGTCGGTGAGCGGGGGCGGCGAGAGTTCGATGAAGCCCCCGGCGACCTCGCGGTCCGCGAGGCGCCGGCCCAGGCGCTCGACGAACGCCTCGAAGTCCGCCACGCCCTTGTCGTCGCGGGTTCCGTGTCCGACAAGCAGCAAAGGGGGTTGCATCCGAGTCCTAACCGGTGAGTGGGGTGTTTCGGACCGGCTGCGGGGCAGCACGGTCCGACTTCTCGTGGTCGGGGGAAGAGCCGCGCAGCGACGGCGGTGCGCGGGGTGCGGGAAACGCTGCCGGGTGCGGTCGGCTCGGCACCGTATCGGGCCGACCGCCGGTTCGGTAGCGGCGGGCTCCTCCTCTCCGGTCGACTTCCGGCCGCCTCCCGGCCCGCGGCCGCGGCGGCGCGCCGGCGGGCGCACCGCTCATTCGGGTACGGGACCGTACAGCAGAGCGTTCAGCGCCGCAGCGGCGACGGCCGATCCGCCCTTCTCTGAGACGTTGCTCACCTGCGGCAGGCCGCTGGCGCGCAGTTCCGCCTTGGACTCGGCGGCACCGACGAAGCCCACGGGCAAACCGATGACCAGGGCGGGCTCGACCCGGCGGGCGATGATCTCGACCAGTGCCGTGGGCGCGCAGCCCACCACCCACACCGCGCCCGGCCCGACCTCGGAGTAGGCGCTGCGCACCGCGGCGGCCGAGCGGGTGATCCCGGCGGTGCGCGCCAGCCGTGCTGCGCGGGGGTCGGAGATGTGGCACACGCAGTCGCGGGCGGTGATTCCCGCCGCGACCATCGCGACGTCGGTCACCACCGGCGCACCCTCGGCCAGCCGCTGCGCGGCCTTCTCGACGGCGGTGTCGTCGATCACCAGGTCGGTCGCATAGTCCAGGTCGGCGCTGGAGTGGATGACCCGCTCGGCCACGGCGCGGCTCAGCGGCGGCAGTCGGCCCAGATCGACGCGGGAGCGCAGGATGGCGAAGGACTCGGCCTCGATGGGATGCACGTTGCGCTCCACCGTCGTCTCCCCCCGTCGGTCTCGTGCTCGGTTCGGCGCGCCTTGGGCACGCTCAGCCTGCCAGGACGGCGATCGCGTCGGCCGGGCAGACCTCCACGCACTCCAGGCAGCCTGTGCACCGCTCGCCCAGCACCTCCAGGCGCCCGCCCCGCGGCCGCAGCGCGTGCTCCGGACACGACAGCAGGCAGGCTCCGCAGGCGGTGCACGACGATGTCACAGCCACCGGCGCGATCGGCTCGGCGGGGTCGGCCAAAGCGCCTCCTTCACTCGTGCGCCGGCGGGTGAGACCGGTGCCACCGTCGCGGCGCGGCGGCCCCGCGGGGGCGGCGCTCGCCCAGCGTACACGGCCTTTCGGGCAGGATTCCGGTCGTGCGCGCCCGCTGCCCGGTATTGCGGATCCGCCGCTGGCGCCGTACGTTCATTGGGCCGTGGTGTTCGGGAAGTCCGGTTCGAAACCGGCGCGGCCCTCGCCACTGTGAGCGGGAAGTCCGACGCCCCGACCGCCGCCGGCGCGGCCGGTCGGTGCAGGCCACTGGGGGCATCAGCGATGCTGCCCCTGGGAAGGCCGGCGGAGGGCGACGACCCGTCAGCCAGGAGACCGGCCACGGCGTGACGACCGTCCACGAGGTGCTGGAAGTTGGGTCCTCCGATATGCATATCGCTGAAGGCTTTCTGCCCTGGCAGCACGCCGCGGCCTGGACCGCCGCCGCGGCTCCCTTCGTCGCACACGGCATCCGCTCGCTCACGCACGCGGTCCGCGCCGACCCCGACGCCAAACTCCTGATCGGCGCGTCCGGAGCGTTCTGCTTCGTGCTGTCGGCGCTGAAGATCCCCTCGGTCACCGGCAGCTGCTCCCACCCCACCGGCGCCGGCCTGGGCGCGGTGCTGTTCCGCCCGCCGGTCATGGCCGTGCTGGGCACGATCACGCTGCTGTTCCAGGCGCTGCTGCTGGCCCACGGCGGGTTGACCACGCTGGGCGCCAACGCCTTCTCCATGGCCGTGGTGGGGCCGTGGACCGCCTACGGCGCCTACCGGCTCGTCCGCTCGGCCACCGCCTCGGCCGGCGAGCAGACCTCCCTGGGTCTGGCCGTGTTCTGCGCGGCCTCGCTGGGCAGCCTGGCCACCTACACGACGACCAGCGTCCAACTGGCCCTGGCCTTCCCCGACCCCGCCTCCGGCTTCCTGGGCTCCTTCGCCACCTTCGCCGGCATCTTCTCGCTGACCCAGATCCCCCTGGCCGTGATCGAGGGCTTGATCACCGTGGTGCTCGTGCGGATGCTGGTCCGCGTCACTCCTGACCAGCTGCGCCGGCTGGGCGTGCTGCGCAGGCCCGCCGCGGCGGCGCCGACCGCCTCCACCGAAGCGACCGAAGAGAAGGCGGGCTGAGGCATGCCGAAGACCACGACCACCTGGATGCTGATCGCGCTCGCCGCGCTGATCGCCGCGCTGCCCCTGCTCATCGGCTCGGGAAACCACCTGGAGGAGCCCTTCGCCGGTGCCGACGCCCAGGCCAAGAGCACCGTGACCGAGGTCGACGAGGGCTACGAGCCGTGGTTCGCACCGATCTACGAGCCTCCGTCCGCCGAGATCGAGTCGGGCATCTTCGCGCTGCAGGCCGCGATCGGCGCCGGGTTCATCGGCTACTTCTTCGGGGTCGTGCGCACCCGCACCAAGCTCGCCAGGCCCCGGGCCGAGGCGCCGGATGCGCCGGACGCCGCGGACGCCGCCCGTTCGGCGGAGGCGGAGCCCGGTTCCGCCGAACGGTAGCGGCACCCCGTGCTCGCCATCGACGCCGCCGCCTACCGGAGTCCGTGGCGGCGGCTCCATCCCACCGTCAAGGGCGTGTTCTTCGGCGGCCTGCTGGTGTGCGCGCTGGCGCTGCCCACCTGGCCGGCCGCGCCGCTGGTGGCGGCGGTCGCCCTGGCCGCCGCCTTCGGCCCGGCGCGGGTGTCGCCCGCCGCGTTCCTGCGCGCTGCCTGGGGGCCGCTGCTGTTCGTCCTCACCGGGTCGCTGGCGCTGCTGGTGAGCGTCGGTGGGCCGCAGCAGATCGTCGCCCTGGACCCCGCCGGACCGGCGCGGGCCGCCGAGGTCACCGGGCGGGCCGCGGCGGCGATCTGCTGCCAGCTGCTGTTCGCCTTCACCACGCCGCTGGCCGACCTGCTGCCCCGGCTGACGCGCATCGGGCTGCCGGCGGTGCTCGTGGAGGTGGTCGCGCTGATCTACCGCATGCTGTTCGTCACCCTGGACAGCGCCCGGCGCATCCACGCAGGCCAGGCCGGGCGGCTGGGTTATGCCAATCGGCGGGCCTGGACCCGGTCGGCGGGGTCGCTGGGTGCGGCTCTGTTCGTGCGCTCCTACGACCGCGCGCGGCGGATGCAGCGCGGCCTGGAGTGCCGCGGCTACACCGGCGAGCTGACCGTCCTGGTCGAGGAGCTGTCCCTGCGGCCCGCCGCCGTTCTCGCCGCCGCCGCGCCGCCGCTGCTGGTGGCCGCGGCGGCCGTGAACTACCAGTTGGGAGCAGGCCTGTGACCACCGCCTCCGGCGGCGACACCACCGCCGCCCCGCCCGCGGCTCTGGCCGGGCGCGGGCTCTCCTATTGCTACCCCGACACCTCCCCGGTCTTCACCGGGCTGGACGTGCGCATCGACTCCGGCGCCGTCGTGGGCGTCCTCGGCCCCAACGGGGGCGGCAAGACGACTCTGCTGCGGCTGCTCTCGGGCAGCCTGACCCCCGACGCGGGGGAGATCTACGTGAGCGGCGAGCGGGTGCGGCGCGGCCGCCGCGCGCTGGCCGAACTGCGGCGCAGGGTCCAGCTGGTGTTCCAGGACCCCGACGACCAGCTGTTCTCCGCGAGCGTCACCCAGGACGTGTCCTTCGGCCCGCTCAACCTGGGCCTGGACGCCCGGGCGGCGCGCGAGCGGGTCGCCTGGGCCCTGGAGGCGCTGGAGATCACCGACCTGGCCGACCAGCCCACCCACCTGCTCTCCTACGGCCAGCGCAAGCGCGTGGTGCTGGCGGGCGCGCTGGCGATGCGGCCCTCGGTGCTGGTGCTGGACGAACCCACCGCGGGGCTGGATCCCGAGGGGGTGGAGTCGCTGCTGGCGACGCTGGAGGGGCTGCGCGCCGCGGGCACCACGCTGGTGCTCTCGACCCACGACGTCGACCTGGCCTACCGGTGGGCCGAGACGGTGCTGCTGCTCGACCGGGGACTGCTGGCCGCCGGCCCGGCCCGCGAGGTCCTCGCCGATCCCGGCCTGCTGTCGGCCGCCCGCCTGCGCCCGGCCTGGGCACCGGCGGCCGGGCGGGCGCTGCGGGCGGCGGGCCTGCTGGCCCCCGGAGCGCCCGATCCGGCCACCCCCGAGGAGGCGGCGCGGCTGCTGGGCGACCGGAAGGGATGACGGGCCCGGGCATCAGCCGGGGAAACCGGCGAGCCGCCGCCCCGGAAGTGCGGTGGGGCGCCATCCCGACGGCTCGCCCGACGGGGGTGCACGGTTGCGAGCCCCACGCTGGACGGCGTGTCAGGACCGCCAGGTTCGCACCACGTGCAGCACGATCGCGACCACGGCGAGGATCGCCCACGGCGGCACTGCCTCGGGGGTGGACTCGACCGCCCAGGCTGCGGCGGCGATACCGAGCGCGCCCCACCCGGCGACCCTGAGCGTCCGTGCGCTGCGCGTGGCGGAGCCGGGGTGCCCGTGCTCCCCCTCGCGCTTGGGTGCGGTCTCCGCTTCCATGCGCGTGGCCAGCGAGTCGGCGATCGCGGTGTCGAACTCCGGGCCGAGTTCGCGTCCGGTGGAGATCGCGGTGGCGATCTCCGCGCGCAGGTCGGTGGTGCGGGCGGGGGGTGTGGTGGCCATGGCGCCTTCCTCCAGCGGTGTTGCAGGCCGCGGCCGCCCGAGGGCGGAGGCCACAGTCTAAGGGGGACGGCGCTTCCGGACAGGGCTAGGGCACGGTCTCATCCGCGGCGCTGCGCCAGGTGTAGCCGCGCGGGGTGACGAAGCGGCCGGCCACGGTGCGGCTGGCGGAGCTGCCCACCAGTACCACGGTGTACATGTCCACGTCCTCGGCGCCGCCCTCGCGCATCGCCTGCAGTGTGGTGACGACGGCGCGCTCGTCGTCGCGGGCGGCGTTGCGGACATGGCCCACCGGCGTCTGCGGCGGCCGGTGCCGGGCGAGGATGTCCAGCGCCTCGGGCAGCTGCCAGTCGCGGCGGCGGCTGCGCGGGTTGTAGAAGCACACGGTGAAGTCGCCTTCGGCGGCGGCCCGCACGCGGCGCTCGATCGCCTCCCAGGGGGTGTGCAGGTCCGACAGCGAGATGTAGGCGTGATCGTGGCCCAGGGGCGCGCCGAGCCGGTGCGCCGCGGCGACGGCGGCCGTGATCCCGGGCACGCCCACCACGTCGATGTCGGCGCCCGCGAAGTCCAGCGCGGGACTGGCCATGGCGTAGACCCCGGCGTCGCCCGAGCCGATGAGCGCCACGGCGGCGCCTGCCCGCGCCTCGCCCACAGCGGTGCGGGCGCGCTCCTCCTCCTGGCCCAGGCCGCTGGCCAGGACGCGGGTGCCGGGGCGCAGCAGGTCGCGTACCTGGTCGAGGTACTGGTCGAGGCCCACGACGACCGAAGCGCGGTGCAGCTCGGCGAGCGCGCGGGGGGCCGCGAGGTCGCGGGCGCCCGGCCCGAGACCGACGAGGGCCAGGCGCCCGCGGGGCCGCAGGCGGGCCACGGCAGCGGTGGCGTTGGCCGACTTGCGCTTGGCCGCCACGAGGTCGGCACCTGCGCCGTCGTCGGCCGCGGCGCGCAGGGCGGCGGCCTCGGCGACGCTGGGCGTGCCCACTTCGGCGCGCACCGCCTCGCTGGGGTTGGGCACCTCGACCCCGGCCAGGTCGGCGGCGGCGAAGACGCGCACCGGCCAGCCGCGATCGCGGGCGGCGCGCAGGATGCCCTCCTCGTCCGCCTTGACGTCGACGGTGGCCAGAGCGCGTACCGAGGCCGGGGCCAGGCCCGCCTCGTCCAGGGACGCGTCGATCAGCGCCCCGACCTCCTCGGCCGCGGCGCCGCGCGCCGAGCCGACACCCACCACGAGGGAGGGCGGGCGGTAGGTGACGGCCGGCACGGTCTCGGCGCACGGCGGCGCGGTCCGGTCGGTGACGCGCAGCACGGCCGCCGCCGACTCCGGCGGGGTCTGCGGCGAGGCGTTGGGCGGCAGCGGCGGCAGCGGCCAGGCCTGGTCGGACTCCACCCGCACCGGCCGCCCCGACAGCAGCGCGGCGCCGGCGGAGGCCAGCGGCGCCGGGTCGGCGACGGCGAAGCCCAGGTCCGCGCCGTAGGAGTCCAGCGCCGCGGTGGAGGCGGCGTCGCTGGCGGTGGTGACCACCGGTTGGCAGCCCAGCACGCCGGCGACGCCGCTGGCCAGGTCGTTGCCGCCGTGGTGGCCGCCCAGCACCGCCACCGCGTGCTGCAGCGCCTCGTCGACGCAGACCACCGGCGGGTCGGTGTGCTTGTCGCCGAGTACCGGCGCCAGCGCCCGCACGGCCGCCCCCACGGCCAGGAAGGCCACCACCGCGCCGCATTCGGCGAAGGCGGCGCGCAGCGCCTCGCCCGCGCGGTCTTCGGTGAAGGTGCGGACCCGTCCGGGCCAGGCCGCGGCCAGGCGCGCGGCCGCGGTGCGGCCGCGCTCGGTCGCGGCGATGACGCCGATGGGGGCGCTGTCGGTCATCGTTGCCTTTCACATCGAGGGGCGGGGCGGTGCCGGCCGGGTGCCCCACAGCAGGGTCACCGGGTTGGCCGCGGCCAGCCGCAGCGAACCGCTGGGCAGGCCCGCCAGGCGGGAGGCCTGGAGCTGGGTGCCGTCGACGGTGTAGCCGGCGGCGGCGAGCATGTCGTGCAAGGGGCGGATGCGGTCGAGGGAGGCGAGCGCGGCGACGATCCGCTCGGGCCGGCGGGCGCAGACCGCGGCGGCGACGGAGTCGTCTCCTCCGCCGACGAACACCGCGTCCGGGGCCAGGCGCGCGGCGGCGGCCGGAATTTCGGCGGCTGCCTCGCCCTGGCGGATCTCGACCGCGACGCCGTGGGCGCGGGCGTTGGCGCCGATGCGGGCGCAGTCGGCGGGGTTGCGCTCGAAGGCGACGGCGCGGGCGCCGAAGCGCGCGCACTCCACGGCGACCGATCCGCTGCCGGCGCCCACGTCCCACACGACGGTGCCGGGCCGCGGCGCCAACCGCGCCAGGGCCAGCGCCCGCACCTCCGGTTTGGTGATCAGGGAGGCGCGGTGCTCGAAGGAGTCGGCGGGCAGTGCCCACTCCGGCGGCGCGCCCTGGTGGCCGGGCAGCCAGGCCATGGCGGGCGCGACGGCGCGCTCGGGATCCACGGCCAGGACCACGTTGGGGGCGGCCCAGGCGCGTTCGGGCGCGTCCTGCCCCGGCGCCAGGCGCACGACCTCCTCGTCGGGCGCACCGAGCCGCTGGGCGACGTGGACCTCCCGTCCGGCGCGCAGCAGCTCGGGCAGGAACGCCTCGGGGCCCGAGCCGCCGGGCGCGGTGAGCACGGCCGCCTTGGGGTGGGCCAGCGCGGCGGCCAGCGCGCGCCGCACGCCGCGTCCGGAGTCGTCGCGGCCGTGCGCCGAGACGACCACGGCGTCGTCCCAAGGCAGGCCGATGCGCGCGAAGGCGGTGGCGACCGAGGAGACCGCGGGGATCACCGCGGGCCGGGCGCCGCGCGCCCGCAGGCTGCGCAGCACACCGAAGAACCCGGGGTCGCCCGAGGCCAGGACCGCGGCGGGTCCCGGCGCGGCCAGCACGGCTTCGGTGGCGGCGTGCAGGTCGCCGATGGGCACCCGCTGGGCGCCGCCGCCGATGTGCTCGCCGACGGCGTCGAGGTGGCGCTGGGCGCCGGCGACGCACACCGCCGCCGACAGCGCTTCGGCGGCCCGCCGCTCCAGCGGTCCGCCGTCGAGCCCGATGACGGTGATCATCCGTGCGCGTCCTCCGGCGCGTGCTCGCCGCGCCCGAGCCGCGGGTGGGCGGCGACGACCCGCTGCCCGGTGAAGTCGACCATGGCGACCTCCACCTCCAGGGCGCCCTCGGTAAAGCGGGTCAGGACGTCGGCGACGCGCCGGCACAGCTCCGTCCCGGCCGGCTCCAGCAGGCCGGCCCGCTCCCAGATCTCGTAGGCGTGGCGGCCGGTGTTGGCGGCCTCCACCTCGGCGGCCAAGTCCTCTCCCCCGCCGACCCGCCGGGTGACGGTGCCCAGCAGCTCGGTGGAGACCTTGGAGCGCGTGTAGTGGGTCATCAGCACGCCCGACGCCAGCTTGGTGAGCTTGCCCGCCATCCCGACGAAGACGACGCGCGCCAGGCCGTACTCCACGGCGCGGCGCATCGCGGCGCCGGTGAAGTCGCCGACCTCCACGAAGCACACCCGCGGCAGGTCCGGGTGCAGGAGCACGGCGCCCTTCTCGGTGCGTCCGCCGGTGCACAGCACCAGGGTGTCCTCGCCCTGGGCGGCCATCACGGATACGGCCTGCTCGACGCTGGCCCGCCAGGAGGCGGTGGAGAAGGGCCGCACGATTCCGGTGGTTCCGAGGATGGAGATACCGCCGAGGATCCCCAGCCGGGCGTTGGTGGTCTTGCGCGCCATCTTCTCGCCCTCGGGCACGCTGATGACCACCCGCAGCCCGGCCCCGCCGGTGTCGGCGACCTCGCCCACGGCCTGGCGGATCATCCGCGCGGGCACCGGGTTGATGGCCGGGCCGCCCAGCTCCAGGCCCAGGCCGGGGCGGGTGACCACCCCCACCCCGACACCCCCGTCCAGCTCGACGCCGGGTTCCGGGCGCCGGGTGACGGTGGCGGTGATGTGCGCGCCGTCGGTGACGTCGGGGTCGTCGCCGGCGTCCTTGACCACGACCGCCTCGGCCCGGCGGCCCGGCTCGATCACGGCGCAGCGCTCGGTCGCGAAGGTGACGCGCCGCTCCGAGGGCAGCGCCACCTCCACGACCTCCGCGGGCTCGCCGGTGACCAGCGCCGCCGCGGCGGCCTTGGCGGCCGCCGAGGCGCAGGTGCCCGTCGTCCAGCCGGTGCGCAGCGCCTTCTGGCGCACCTTCATCGTGCGCGGCAGGTCGGGTTCGCGCGGCTGGGGCTCCTCGGCCGCGCCGGGGGCGGGCCGGGGCCCGTCGCCGCTGCGGGGCCGCTGGGTCTCGGACACGGCTTTAAGCTCCCCGACGCGCCTCGCGCAGCGCGCGGCGCGCCTCGCGGTCGGCCCGGCGGTGGGTGTGGAAGTGGCCGGGGTGGTAGAGGTGCGAGCGGGTCCCTCCGGCGCCGAGGGCCGGGCCCACCAGCACCAGGGTGTGCTTCCACAGCCGGTGCTGTTTGACGGTGGCCTCCAGCTCGCCCAGCTCGCAGTGGACGATCAGCTCCTCGGGCCAGGTGGCCTGGTAGGCGACGATGCACGGCGTCTCGGGCGGATAGCCGCCGTCGATCAGCTCCTCCTGCAACCGACCCGAGCGCGCCGCCGAGAGGAACAGCGCCATCGTGGTGCCGTGCCGGGCGAACTCGCGGACCTCCTCGCCCTCGGGCATGGGCGTCTTGCCGCCGCCCAGCCGGGTCAGGATGACCGACTGGGCGACCTCGGGGACGGTCAGCTCGCGCCCGGCGATCGCGGCGACCGCGCTGAAGCTGGAGACACCCGGGATGATCTCGACGTCGAGGCCGAGGTCGGCGCAGACCTCCACCTGCTCCTGCACGGCACCCCACAGCGCCGGGTCGCCGGAGTGGATGCGGGCGATGCGCAGGCCCTCCTCGGCGGCGCGGCGGTAGTAGGGCAGCACGCCTTCCATGGGCAGTTTCGCGGAGTCGACGATCTCGGCGCCGGGGCGGGCGTGTTCGAGCACGTCCTCGTGGACGAGGCTGGCCGCCCAGATCACCACGTCGGCGGAGGAGATCGCGCGGGCCGCGCGGATGGTGAGCAGGTCCGCGGCGCCCGGGCCGGCGCCGACGAAGACCACCGCGCCCGTGCCGGTCCCGCTGCTGTGCTCACTGCTCGGCTGGCTGGCCATGCGCTCGTTCACTCACCTCTCGTCGTCGGTCGGTCGGGCGGCGCGGTCCGCGCCGCCGCCGCGGTGCGGCGCGCGCCGTCCCCTCGCGCCGGGGCTCACAGCTTGCCGCCGCGCCGGCCGTGCCGGCGCGCGGGCGCGATGAGCGTGGACAGATAGGGCAGGTCGGCCCCGTTCAGTTCGCGAAGCGGGGCGATGTGCTCGTCGGGCAGGCCCAGGCGGGCTCCGTAGACGGCGTCGTCGCCGCGGCCGGACTCGCGCACCGCGCCGGCGACCTGCGGCGCGAACCGGCCGAACTTGTAGGCGACCACGGTGGCATCGGAGTCCAGTGCGCTGCGCAGCCGCTCCAGGCCGCCGGTGGCCGGCATCAGGGTGAGGGGTTCGCTGCCCTCGACCAGCACGCGGCCGGCCCGCGCGGCGAGGTCCTGCATGGCCGTGACGCCGGGCACGGTCTCGACCTCGGTCTCCGGCGCGGCCTCCCGCACCGTCTGCGCCAGGTAGGTGAAGGTCGAGTAGACGTTGGGGTCGCCGATGGTGGCGAAGGCCACGGTGGCCGCTCCCGCGTCGAAGTGCCGCAGGACGGCGCGGGCCGCCTCGTCCCAGGCGCGCGCCCGGCGCTCGCTGACTCCGCCGCGGTCGTTGAGCGCGAACACGGCTCGCTCGATGCGCGCGGCGTCGACGTGGGCGCGCACGGTCGCCTCGGCCCGGCCCGGCTCGCCGCCGGCCAGCACCGGCACGATCACGGCGTCGGCTTCGCGCAGGCGCCGCACCGCCTTGACCGTCACCAGCTCGGGATCCCCCGGTCCGACGCCGACCCCGACCAGCCGTCCGCCCGTGCCCATACCACCGCTTCCTATTCGCCCGGATTGCCTGATGCGCCCGCCGGCCGCGTCCCGCGGGCCTCCACCGCGCCGGAGCCGGCCGGTGGGCCCGCTGCGGCTGCGGGGGCCGCGGCCAGCGTATCGGGCGGCTGTGGGCCCGGCCGGGGGCGGGCCCGCCCCCGGGCGCCGGTCGGCGAGCACGCCCGGAGTGCCGAGGCGGCCTCCGCCGCGCCTACCATGGCCAGTTGCCGCCTGCCCGGCGGCGAGGTCCGGTGATGCCGCGAGTGCGAGGAGGACGAGGCGCGTGCCCGTGATACCGCGTGTGGTGATCGCGGCTCCGGCGTCCAGCAGTGGGAAGACCACCGTCGCCACCGGCCTCATGGCCGCGCTGGCGGCGCGCGGCGACCGGGTGTCCGGGCACAAGGTGGGCCCCGACTACATCGACCCCGGCTACCACGCGCTGGCCACCGATCGGCCGCCGCGCAACCTGGACCCGGTGCTCTGCGGCGAGGAGCGCGTCGTGCCGCTGTTCCTGCACGGGGCGGCCGGCGCCGACATCGCGGTCGTCGAGGGCGTGATGGGGATGTTCGACGGCGCGGCCGACTCCGCCGGCTTCGCCGGCCCCGGGGACCCGGGCTCCACCGCGCATGTGGCCGCGCTGCTCGGCGCGCCCGTGGTGCTGGTGGTCGACGCCTCGCGCAGCGCCAGGTCGGTGGCGGCCCTGGTGCACGGCTTCTGCACCTACGACCCGCGCGTGCGCGTCGCGGGGGTCGTGCTCAACCGCGTGGGCTCCGACCGCCACGAGCGCATCCTGCGCACCGCGCTGGAGGACACGGGCACCGAGGTGCTTGGGGCGGTCCGGCGGCGTGCGGAGGTGCACACGCCCTCGCGCCACCTCGGTCTGATCCCCGCCGCCGAGCGGGCCGGCGAGGCGCGCCGGGCCGTGCGGGAGCTGGGCGCACTGGTGGCCGCGTCCTGCGATCTGGACGCCGTTGCGGCCGTGGCCCGCGCGGCCCCTCCCCTTGTCGGCGAGCCGTGGGATCCCGGCGCTGCGGCGGCGGAGGCCGCGGGCGCGGCGGAGGCGCGTGCGGGCTCGCGCGCGCCGCGCGTCGCCGTCTTCGGCGGTCCGGCCTTCACCTTCGGCTACACCGAGCAGGAGGAGCTGCTGCGCGCCGGCGGAGCCGAGGTGCGCACCGTCGACCCGCTGAGCGATGAATCGCTCCCCGAGCCGACGGACGCGCTTGTAGTCGGCGGCGGGTTCCCCGAGGTGCACGCCGCCGAGCTGTCGGCGAACGCGGCGCTGCGCTCCGAGGTCGCTGCGCTGGCCGCGCGCGGCGCCCCGGTCGCCGCCGAGTGCGCCGGGCTGCTCTACCTGTCGCGCAGCCTGGACGGGGCGCCGATGTGCGGCGTGCTGCCCGCCGACGCCACCATGAGCGGCTCCCTGACGCTGGGCTACCGCTCCGCCGTGGCGGTCGCCGACACCCTGCTGGCGCGGGCGGGCACCCGGGTGCGCGGCCACGAGTTCCACCGCACGGTGGTCGAGCCGCGTTCGGGGCCCCGGCCGGCGTGGCAATGGAATTCCCGTGGCGGCGAGGGGTTCGCCTCTGACACCATCAGCGCTTCCTATCTGCACGTCCACTGGGCCGGGAATCCCGCGATCGCCTCCCGGTTCCTGCGGGCGGCGCGCGCCCACAGCGAGGGGATGTCCCGATGAACGACGCGGCCGAATCGCCGATCATGCCTTCGGTGGTGCTGCGCACCGACCGGCTCCTGCTGCGGGCGCACACCCGCGACGACATCGAGGCGGTCTACCGCGGCATCACCGACCCCCAGGTGCAGCGCTGGCTGCCGCTGCCCCGCCCGGGAGCGCCCTACACCCGCGCCGACGCCGAGAACTGGTGCCTGGTGGGCGCGCCGCAGGCCCGGGTGGGCGGCGACGGCCAGCAGTGGGCCGTCATCGAGGCCGGGACCGGCTCCTACGCCGGCTCGATCGGCCTCACCCGCACCCTGTGGCGCGCCCGCTCGACCGAGGTCGGCTACTGGCTGGCGCCGTGGGCACGGGGACGCGGCCTGGCCACCGAGGCGGTCGTGGCCGTCTCCCGGTGGGCGCTCAACGACCAGAACTTCGAGCGGGTGGAGCTGAAGGCGGCCGCGCCCAACACCGCGTCGCGGCGCGTGGCCGAGAAGGCCGGGTTCACCTACGAGGGAACCGAACGCAACGCGATGCCCCTGCATGAAGGCCGCAGCGACCTGGCCGTCTACAGCCTCGTCCCCGCGGATCTGGCCGCCGGGTAGGCCGTGTTTCAGAACGGCGGGGGCGCGGCTTCCGGGAACCCACCGGATACCGCCTGGGGCGGCCGCCATCGAAGCCGTGCCACCGATGGCCGGCCTCCGCGACAAAGGTGCACCGTGCGCTCGGCGGCAAGCCGGCTCTGAATAGGTACGTGGCGCGAAGCGCCTCCGTTAGGTCGTGTTCATGACCGGCAGCGCCGCTTTCCAGGAACTCACCGGGTACCACGTGGGGCGGCCACCATCGGGGTTGCGGCAATGGGCGCGCCTCGCGTAGCGCGGCCCGCCCGTCAGCCCGCCACCACCCCAACGGAGACGCTTCGCGTCACGTGTTTTCTTGCCGCCGAGCGCACGCAGTCCCTCCCAGGTGGAGCCGCACCACCGGTGGCGGGCCTCCAGTACAAAAGTGCGCCGTGCGCTCGGCGGCAAGCTGGCGCCCAGCGCTGCGCGCATCACAGCCCCATTGCCGCAACCGCTGTGGTGACCGACTCCCTAAACAGGACGCAGGGGCAGTCACGGGCGACAGGCAGACAAGCACGCGGCGCGAAGCGCCTCCGTCAGGTGCGGCGGCGGGTGACGGGTGGGGTTCGCGCAACCCGGCCTCCATTGCCACAACCGCTGTGGTGACCGACTTCTTAAAGACGTAGGCGCGACGCCGTTCGGTCGACGCTGAGCGGTCGCGCCGAGCGTGGGCGGGCAGGCGCTCTCGACGGCGGAGCCGAGATCGGAACGCCGGCAACCGTGCCGCGGCGGTGGGGCGGGCGGCGGCATCCGGTACGGGCGGGACCGCCCCACCGCCACATCACCACTCGATGCCGCGCTGGCCCTTCTGCCCGGCGTCCATGGGGTGCTTGACCTTGGCCATCTCGGTGACGAGGTCGGCGGCCTCCAGCAAGCGCGGGTCGGCGTCGCGGCCGGTGATCACGACGTGCTGCTGCCCCGTGCGCCCGGTCAGAGTCTCGACCACATCGTCCACGTCCACCCAGCCCCACTTCATGGGATAGGTGAACTCGTCGAGGACGTAGAGCCGGTAGGACTCGGCGGCCAGGTCCCGCTTGATCTGGGCCCAGCCTTCGGCGGCGTCGGCGGCGTGGTCCTGCTCGGTACCCGGCCGCTGGATCCACGACCAGCCCTCGCCCATCTTGTGCCAGTCGACGCGGCCGCCCTCGCCGGACCCGCCGAGCACGCGCAGCGCGCGCTCCTCCCCGATGCGCCACTTGGCCGACTTGACGAACTGGAACACGCCGATGTCCCAGCCCTGCGACCAGCCGCGGGTGGCCAGTCCGAACGCGGCGGTCGACTTGCCCTTGCCAGGACCGGTGTGCACGATCAGCAGCGGCCGGTTGCGGCGCTGCCGGGTGGTCAGCCCGTCGTCGGGCACGTAGGCGGGTTTGCCCTGCGGCATGCGTTCTGTTCTCCTCGGTTCTCAGGTGATCGGCCGACGCGCGGCCGAGGGAGCGGGTCCTTTGCCCGCCGGTGTTCAGGCGGCGCGGCGGGTGGAGCGCACCAGGCCGCTCAGCGCGTCGGCGCCCAGCTCCTCCAGGCGCACCGACTCGCCGCCCATCTCGGCGGCCAGGCGCGCGGCCAGGCCCAGGCGCACCGGCCCGGACTCGCAGTCCACGACGATGCCGTGCACGCCGCGGGCGCCGATCCGCGCTCCGGCGCGCAGCGCGTCCTCCAGCCCCCCGCGGGTGGCGCGCCCGTCGGTCACCACCACCAGCAGGGGGCGGCGGCTGGGGTCGCGCAGCCGTTCGACGCGCAGCACGTCGGATGCGCGCATCAGGCCCGCCGCCAGCGGAGTGCGCCCTCCGGTGCGCAGCTCGCGCAGCCGGCGCGCGCCGGCCTCGACCGAGGAGGTCGGCGGCAGCTCCACCTGGGCGCCCGCGCCGCGGAAGGTGACCAGCCCGACCTTGTCGCGCCGCTGGTAGGCGTCCGTCAGCAGGCTCAGCACCGCGCCCTTGACGGCGCGCATCCGCTCCCGGGCGGCCATGGAGCCGCTGGCGTCCACGCAGAACAGCACGAGGTTGCCTTCGCGCCCCTCGCGTACCGCCTCGCGCAGGTCACCCGACCGCACGAGCAGGCCGGGATCGGTGCGGCCGCGGGCGCGCTGGTGGGGTGCCGCCGCGCGCAGGGTCGCCGTCAGGTGCAGGCCGTGCACCGCGGAGCGGGGCACGCGCGCGCCCGAGGTGCGGCCGTAGGGGGTCTCGGCGCGGGAGCGGCGGCCCGGCGCGCCCTGGCCGACGCCGCTGAGGCTGAACAGGCGCGGGCGGTAGGTCTCGCCGACCTCCGCGCGCCGCCCCTGGTCGGGGTCCTGCGGCCGCGGCTGCCGCTGCTCGCCGGTCCCGGTGTCCTCACCGGCCCCGCCCTCATGCGGCCGCTCGGGGCCGGCGGGGTCGTGCTCGGCTTCGCCGGGCCGCTCGCCGGGGGCCTGCTCGCCCGCGCCGGATTCGGTTCCCTCGGCCTCGGCGCCGCCGGAGCCCCGGCCGCCACCGCCGCCGGGGTCGTCGTCGGGGCCGTCACCCTCCGGCGGCTCCCCCTGGCCTTTTGGGTCGGCATCACCCGCCTGGTCCAGCGCCTCCTGGAGCCGGTCCTCGTCCAGGTCGGGCGCGTCGAAGGGATCGCGCCTGCGGCGGTGCGGCAGCGCCAGGCGGGCGGCGTCGCGCACGTCGTCGGCGGTGACCTCCGCGTGGTCGCGCCAGGCGGCCAGCGCCATGGCGGCCCGCGCGGTGACGATGTCGGCGCGCAGCCCGTCGACGTCGAAGGCCGCGCAGACCGCCGTGACCTGGCGGAGTGCGGCGTCGGTCAGCACCACACCGGGCAGGCGCTTGCGGGCGGCCAGGATGCGGCCGGCGAGCTCGGCCTCGTCCCGGGCGTAGCCGGCGGCGAATCCCTCGGGGTCGCTCTCGAAGGCGAGCCGGCGGCGCACCACGTCGGCGCGCAGCTGCGGGTCGCGGGTGGCGGCGACCTCCACGGTGAGCCCGAAGCGGTCCAGCAGCTGGGGCCGCAGTTCGCCCTCTTCGGGGTTCATGGTGCCCACCAGCAGGAACCGGGCGGCATGGCGCACCGAGACGCCCTCGCGCTCCACATGGGAGGTGCCCATGGCGGCGGCGTCCAGCAGCAGGTCGACGAGGTGGTCGTGCAGCAGGTTGACCTCGTCGACGTAGAGGACGCCGCGGTGGGCTTCGGCGAGCAGGCCCGGTTCGAACGCCTTGACGCCCTCGGTCAGCGCCCGCTCGATGTCCAGCGAGCCCACCAGCCGGTCCTCGCTGGCGCCGACCGGCAGCTCCACCAGCCGCGCCGGGCGTTCCGCGGGCACCGCGGAGTCGGCGTGCGGGCCGTCGGGGCACTCCGGGTCGGGGTCGGCGGGGTCGCAGCCGAACCGGCAGCCCTCGACGACGTCGAGGTCGGGCAGCAGCGCCGCCAGCGCGCGCACCACCGTCGACTTGGCGGTGCCCTTCTCGCCGCGGACCAGGACGCCCCCGACGGCCGGGGAGACGGCGTTGACCAGCAGCGCGAGTTTCAGGTCGTCCATGCCGACGACCGCACTGAACGGGTAGCGAGCAGGAGCGCTCACGCGGTTCACGATCCTTCCTCGGGAGTCCACGCCCATAGGGGTCTTGCCCGGTGCCGCGCAGTCTCCTGGCTTCCAGATCACCGCTTGCCCGCCGCCTTCCCACCGGAGTTCTCCGGCAGTGGCGCTCGTTGCGGGGCCGCTTCCTGGTCACAGTGGCGGGACCGCCCCGGATTCGCACCGGGTTCCTGCGTGCTGCGGCGGAGCCGGGAACACCCCGGCGTTCCGCTCTCGGCGTCGGCACCGCCCATAAGAGTCTCATACCGCGCCGAGGCCGCCCGCACCGCATGGGTCCGCCGCCGGCGCACCGCTGCGTCGGCGAGATCCGCCCACCGCCGCCGGCGTGTTCGGTGGACGATCACCCTTGCGGCGGCCGCCGGATCGGTATGGGATGGCCGCACCCGGCCACCAGGCCGTCCGCCTGCGCCGGTGGAGGGCACCGACGACCCGGAGGGCAGCGCCGCCGATGGACCACGACGACATCGCCGACATCACCTACCGACCGGCCCGCGAGCTCGCGCGGATGCTGCGCGAACGCGAGATCTCCGCCCGCGAGGTCGTGGAAGCGCACCTGGAGCGCATCGAGGCGGTGAACCCGCGCGTCAACGCCGTGGTCACCCTCTGCGGCGAGCGGGCCATGGACGAGGCCCGCGCCGCCGACGAGTTCCTCGCCGGCGGGGGTGAACCCCCGCCGCTGCACGGGCTGCCCGTCGCCCATAAGGACACCCACGAGACCGCCGGCGTGCGCACCACCTTCGGCTCCCCCGTCTTCGCCGGCAACGTGCCCGACCGCGACGAACTGGTGGTGGCGCGCATCCGCGCGGCCGGGGCGATCACCCTGGGCAAGACCAACACCCCCGAGTTCGCCGCCGGCTCCCACACCTTCAACCCGGTCTTCGGCCTGACCCGCAACCCCTACGACACCGGGCGCTCGGCGGGCGGCAGCAGCGGCGGCGCGGCCGCGGGGCTGGCGGCGGGCATGACGGCGCTGGCCGAAGGCTCGGACATGGGCGGCTCGCTGCGCAACCCCGCCGCGTTCAACAACGTGGTGGGGCTGCGGCCCTCGCCGGGGCGGGTGCCCCAGCACCCGGCTCCGCTGGGCTGGTCGGCGCTGTCGGTGCAGGGGCCGCTGGCCCGCGACACCGCCGACGCCGCTCTGCTGCTGTCGGTGCTCGCCGGACCCGATCCGCGCAGCCCCATCGCCCTGGAGGAGCCGGGGTCGGCGTTTCGGCTGCTGCCCGAGACGGACGTGCGCGGGCTGCGCCTGGCGTGGTCGCCGGATCTGGGCGGCTCGGCGCCCTGCGAGCGGGCCGTCGCCGACGCGCTGGAGCCCGCCCTGGAGGTCTTCGCGCAGCTCGGCTGCGAGGTGGCCGAGGACGCGCCGGACCTCTCCGGCGCCGACGACGTCTTCCGCACCCTGCGCGCCTGGCAGTTCGAGGCGACGCTGGGCGGCCTGCTGGACCGGGCGCGCGAGTGGATCAAACCGAGCCTGGTCTGGAACATCGAGGAGGGCCGCAAGCTCTCCGGCGCCGACGTGGCCCGCGCCGAGCTGGAGCGCACCCGCATCTTCCACCGGGTGCGGGAGTTCTTCGAGCGCTACGACGCCCTGCTGCTGCCGGTCAGCCAGGTGGTGCCCTTCGACGCCGGCCTGGAGTACCCCGCCGACATCGACGGCGCGCAGCAGCAGACCTACCTGGACTGGATGCGCTCCTGCTACCACATCACCGTGACCGGCTGCCCGGCGCTGGCCGTTCCGGGCGGGTTCACCCCGGGCGGCCTGCCGGTGGGCCTGCAGATCGTCGGCCCGCACCACGCCGATCGGCGGGTGCTGCGGATCGGCCGCGCCTTCGAGCAGGCCACCGGCCACGGCCGGCGCCGCCCCGCCCTGTAAATCGGCGGCCCCACCCCCTTCACCCCCTCCTCCCCGACAAAGAAAGCGCAGGTGCACGAAAAGTGACGGCTGACAGCGGTTTCCTGCGGGTCCTCGGGCGCGGAGACGTCCTCGCCCTGGCGTTCGGCGCCATGATCGGGTTCGGCTGGATCGTGCTCACCGGCGAGTTCATCGACGGCGCCGGCACCCTGGGCGCGGCACTGGCCTTCGTCATCGGCGGCACCGTCGTCGCCCTCGTGGGCCTGACCTACGCCGAACTGACCTCGGCGATCCCTCACGCCGGCGGCGAGCACCACTACGCACTGCGCGCCCTGGGCGCGCGGGGTGCGTTCGTGGCCTCGTGGGCGATGGTGCTGGGCTATGTCTCGGTGGTGGCCTTCGAGGCGGTCGCGCTGCCCCACACCGTGGCCTACCTGGTGCCCGACATGCAGGCGGGCCACCTGTGGACGGTCGCCGGCTACGACGTCCACGCCACCTGGGCGGCGGTGGGCGTGGCCGGCGCGATCGCGGTGACGGCGGTCAACTACCTGGGGATCCGCCCGGCGGCCGTCTTCCAGATCATCGCCGTGGCGTTCCTGCTGGCGGCGGGCGCGGTCCTCATCGCGGGCGCCTTCACCGGCGGCTCGGCCCAGGACATGCGCCCGCTGTTCACCGGCGGGGCAGCGGGCCTGGTGGGGGTTCTGGTGGCGGTGCCGTTCCTGTTCGTGGGCTTCGACGTGATCCCGCAGTCGGCCGACGAGATCCGGGTGCCCTACCGGCAGGCCGGGGTGCTGCTGGTGATCTCGGTGGCCTGCGCCGCCGCCTGGTACGCCATGATCATGCTGACAGTGGGCTCGGGGCTGCCGGCGGAGCGGCTTGTGGAGTCCGAGCTGGCCTCGGCCGATGCCATGGCGGCGCTGTGGAACAGCCAGGCGGTGGGCAACCTGCTGGTCCTCGGCGGGATCGCGGGCATCATGACCAGCTGGAACGCCTTCCTCATCGGCGGCAGCCGGCTGCTCTACGCCATGGCGGTGTCGCGGATGGTCCCGGCCTGGTTCGGCCGGCTCCACCCCCGCTACCGCACGCCCGCCAACGCGGTGCTGTTCATCGGCGCGCTGTCGGTGGCGGCGCCCATGTTCGGCCGCCCGATGCTGGTGTGGCTGGTGGATGCGGGGGGCGTCAACATCGTCGTCGCCTATGTCACGGTGGTGCTGTCCTTCCTGGTGCTGCGCAGGCGCGAGCCCGACATGGCGCGCCCGTTCCGCGCACCGGCCGGTACGGCGGTGGGCACGCTGGCGCTCGTGTGCTCGCTCGGACTGGGTGTGCTCTACCTGCCCGGTATGCCCGCGGCGCTGATATGGCCCTACGAATGGATCATCGTGGGCGCGTGGTGGGTCGTGGGGGCGGTGTTCCTGTGGCGGCTGCCGCGGGTCGGGCCGGGCGCAGACGCCGAGGAGCGCCTCGTCTCGGCCGTGCGTCAGCGGCGCGGCGCCTAGGCGCGCACGCGCCCGCCGCCGCGCAGGCTCAATCCCAGACGCGGGCCAGCAGCCACTGGCCCGAGACGGAGTCGTGCTGCAGCTCGTAGACCCCTCGCGCGCCCGGTGAACCGGCCTCGACCCGCCAGTGGGCGCGCTGGGGCAGTTCCTCGTGGACCTCGGGCGACCAGTCGGCGCGCAGGGTGATCCAGTGGTCGATGATGTGCCGGACGTTGTAGACCCGTCGCTCCCAGACGAAACGCACCGGGCGCCCCTCGTGCGCTGTGACGGCGACCGGCACGCCATAGACGTGGCCCACTGGCGACACTCCCCTCAGCTGCGGCTTTCCTGGTGGCGGAAGACCTCGGCCTGCGGGGAAGAACAGGACCGTCGTTCGAACGTGTGTACTAATCGTAGCGGATCCCCGGACCGATCGGAACCGGGACGCGGTCCCGCCGGTCTGAGATCCCGGGACGCCCGCCCTCCGGCAACGGCAAAGCCCTGCGAATCGGACCCATGCGGCCGTCTCCGGGGCGTCTGTACGCTATGAGCGCGAATCCACGCCGGCCTAAGGAAAACAGCACTGTGACGGACAACGGGCACGAGCGCGCCAGACCCCTCCGCACCGGCGACCCCCGCGAGCTCGGCGACTACCGGATCGAAGGCCGGCTGGGGCGCGGCGGCATGGGCACCGTCTACCTCGCCCGCGACCCCGCGGACCGCCTGGTCGCCGTCAAGCTCATCCACCCCGACCTCAGCGACGACCCCGACTTCCGCCGGCGCTTCGCGCGCGAGGTCGCATCCGCGCGCAAGGTCGCGCGGTTCTCCACCGCCGGAGTGCTCGACGCCCGCCTGGAGGGCGACCCCCTGTTCATCGTCTCCGAGTACGTGCCCGGCCCCAATCTCGCCCAGGCCATCAGCGCCGAGGGGCCGATGAGCGGCGGCACCCTGGAGAGCCTGGCCATGGGCGTGGCGGCGGCGCTGACCGCCATCCACCGCGCCGGGGTCATCCACCGCGACCTCAAACCGGGCAACGTGCTGCTCTCGGCGGTGGGGCCCAAGGTCATCGACTTCGGCATCGCCCGGGCCATGGACGACGACAGCGCCGTCACCCGATCCAGCCAGCTGATGGGCACGCCGTCCTACCTCGCCCCCGAGCTGATCGCCGGCGGCCCGATCACCGCGGCCTCCGACATCTTCTCCTGGGGCTGCCTGGTGGCCTACGCCGGCACGGGCAAGGCGCCCTTCGACGCCCAGACGGTGCCGGCCGTGCTGCAGTTGATCAGTTCGGGCGAGGCCGACCTGCAGGGCCTTGACCCCCAGCTGGCCGACCTGGTGCGCAGCGCGCTGGAGAAGGACCCCCGCAACCGGCCCACCGCCCAGCAGCTGCTCAACATGCTGGTGGGCCAGGAGGACCCGGCCGAGGCGATCGTGGACAGCACGGTGATCGAGTCCTGGACGCCGCCGTCCACCGCCGCCGCGGCGGGTGCGGCCGCGGGCGCCGCCGGGGCGGGCGAGGGCGCCGACGGGACGGCGGCCGGGCCCCCACCGGGACCGGATGAGATCGCGACCGAGCAGTCCACCCGCGCGGTACCGCCCGAGGCCGCCGCGTCCACGCCGACCCGGCCCTACACCGGGGCGGCCGCGGCCCCGCACTCCCCCGACGCATCCGGATCCGGACCGCAGGCGCCGTTCGACCGGGGCCCTTCCTCCGGACCGCCGCCGACCGCGAACCCCGGGTACGCACCGCCCGGCCACGCGGGCTTCCCCCCGCCCGGCGGCCCGCCACCTCCCACCCACGGGTCCTCACCCGGCCCGCACCCCGCATACGGCCCCCCGCCGGGTCCCCAGCCCGCCTACGGCCCGCCCTCGGGTCCGCAGCCGCCCTACTCGGCGGGCCCGGGCCCGCAGCGACCGCCGCACGATCCCGCAGCGGCGGCCTCCCCGCCCTACGGGCAGCCCGGCTACCGGGATCCCGGCCGCCCCGACGGGCCGATCGGGCCCGACGGGCGGGTCCACACCCCCTCGGCGCCGCACAAGCGCCGCCGCACCGTTCTGCTCGCCGGCGCCGGCGCGGGCGTGCTGCTCCTGCTGGTGGGGGGCGTGCTCGGCTCCGTGCTGCTGCTCGGCGGCCGGCCGCCCGAGGGCACCCTCGTCTACCAGGACGACTTCGCGGGCGGCGCCTGGGAGCACGACCCCTACGAGCCCGACGACGAGTTCCAGGAGTACGCCTACCACGCCGACCACGGACTGGTGCTGCGTGTGTCGGAGTACAACGACTTCGGCGGAAGCATCGGCGACTACCCCCCGTACGAGGGCGAGTACCCCGAGGCCGTCCTGGTCCGCGCCGAGGCCGAGGCGCTGTACGGCCCGCCCTACAGCGAGTACGGCATCCGCTGCTACCACCAGGAGTCCGACGACGAGGGGGTCGTCACCCACTACGAGGGCCTGGTGCGCTTCGACGGCCGCAGCGCGCAGATCCGGCGCGCCGGCGGCGAATCCGGGGACGCCGCGCTGGCCACCACCGGGGACGTCGGCGGATACACGCAGCCTCCGGACAAGCTGCCCATGCAGAAGGGCGGCGGCAGCGCCGAAACCGTCACCAACACGCTGACCATGACCTGCGAGCCCGACGAGGACGCGGGAACCATGGTGCTCAACCTGTGGGTCAACGGCGAGCACGTCCTGGAGGCGGTCGACGACGAGCCGCTGCCCGACGACGCCACCGAGAACCAGACCCGCATGGCGGGGGTCACGGTCAAGCGGCGGGGCAGTGCGCAGGACTATCCCACGGTCGGCTTCCACCGCTTCGAGGTGCAGCGCCTCGGCGAGCCGGGCTCCACCGACGGCTCCGCAGGCGGCGACCGGTAGCCGGCTCTTGCCCGGTGGCCTCCGGGCCGGATCGGCGGTCGGGGGCCGGCCCGCGCCCGGCCGGACCGGTCCGCTCGCCGTTCCGCCGGTTGCGGGCCCTGTGGCGGCCCGCCGAACCGCCGCTCACTGCCCCGTTCCCGTACCCGCCACCGCCATGCCGCCTCCGGCCCCGCGGATCTAGGCTGGGCGATGCGGATCCGGGCTCTGGCGCGCCGGCCGGACCCCGGTCGGCGCGAACCGGAGCCGGGCGCCCCGCGGGCGGGCCCGCCGGAGGGCCCGCCGCCGCACGACGCAGAATCCAGGAGAGGTCAGGCATGCGCGCCATCGTCATCGAAGAGCAGGGCGGCCCCGAGGTCATGCGGCTCACACAGGCCCCCGATCCGCAACCGGGACCGGGCGAGGTGCTGATCGACATCGCGGCCCGCGGCGTCAACTTCATCGACGTCTATCAGCGCAGCGGCGCCTATTCGGTCTCCACGCCGTTCACGCCCGGCGTCGAGGCCGCCGGAAGCGTCGCCGCGGTGGGGTCCGGCGTCGCGGAGTTCTCTCCCGGCGACCGGGTGGCCTGGGCGATGCTGCCGGGCGGCTATGCCGATCGCGCCGCCGTGCCGGCCGATCGGGTGGTGCCCGTGCCCGACGGGGTCACGGCCGAGCAGGCCGCGGCGACCCTGCTGCAGGGGATGACGGCGCATTACCTGACGCACGCGACCTACCCGATCCAGCCCGGCGACACGGTGCTGGTCCACGCCGCCGCCGGCGGCACCGGGCTGCTGCTGGTCCAGCTCGCCAAGGCGCGCGGCGCCACCGTGATCGGCACCGCGTCCACCGAGGCCAAGCAGCGGCTCGCGCGCGAGGCCGGTGCCGACGAGATCATCGACTACACCGCCACCGACGTGGCTCCCGCGGTACGCGACCTGACCGAGGGCGCGGGCGTGGCGGCCGTCTACGACGGGGTGGGGGCGGACACCTTCGACGCGAGCCTGGCCTCGCTGCGTCCGCGCGGCGTGCTGGCGCTGTTCGGGCAGGCCAGCGGCGCGGTGCCGCCCGTGGACCCGCAGCGGTTGAACACGGCGGGCTCGGTGTACCTGACCCGGCCGTCGCTGGCGCACTACGTCGCCGCGCGGGCGGAGCTGCTGGAGCGGGCCTCGGACGTGTTCGGGCTGGTGGCCGCGAAGCGGCTGGACGTGCGCGTGGGCGGGCGCTACGCGCTGGCCGACGCGGGCCGCGCCCACGAGGACCTCGCGGCCCGCCGCACCACCGGCAAGCTGCTGCTGGTCTGACCGCACGGGGCCGGCGGCGCCGGCCCCGCCCGGCACTACTCCCGACCGCGGCGCGGACGCGGCTCGGGCACCTGGCCTGCTGCGGCGCCCGCGGCCGCCTCGGCCTCCTGGCGGGCGCTGGCCACCGCCTCGGCGGCGATCTCGGCGGCGTGGTCGGCGGCCTCGGCCGCCGACCCGCCCCCGTGCTGCTGGCCCGTGGTCAGCTCCGCCGGGGACTCCTCGTCGCGGGCGCCCTCACCGTCTCCGCCCTCCTGCTCCTGCGCCGGGCCGGCGGGCGCCGCGGCTCCGGTGTCGGCGGAGAAGGCCCGGGAGACGTTCTGCACCGCCTGGCTGAGCTCGCCGGGGATGACCCAGAACGTGTTGCCCTCGCCGTTGGCCAGGTGCGGCAGGGTCTCCAGGTACTTGTAGGCGAGCAGCTTGGGGTCGGCGTTGTTGGCGTGCACCGCCTGGAAGACGCGCTCGATGGCCTGGGCCTCGCCGTCGGCCCGCAGGATGCGCGCCTGCTGGTCGCCCTGGGCCTCCAGGATGGCCTGCTGGCGCGCGCCCTCGGCGGTGAGGATGCGCGACTGCCGCTCGCCTTCGGCGTGCAGCACCACGGCGCGCTTGTCGCGCTCGGCGCGCATCTGCTTCTCCATCGCCTCCTTGATGGAGGGCGGCGGGTCGATCGCCTTGATCTCGACGCGGTTGACGCGGATCCCCCACTTGCCGGTGGCGTCGTCGAGGACACCGCGCAGCAGCGAGTTGATCTCCTCGCGCGAGGTGAGCGTGCGCTCCAGGTCCATGCCGCCGATGACGTTGCGCAGGGTGGTGACGGTGAGCTGGTCTATGGCGGCCAGGTAGTTGGCGACCTCGTAGGCGGCGGCCCGCGGATCGGTGATCTGGTAGTAGAGCACCGTGTCGATGTTGACGACGAGGTTGTCCTCGGTGATGACCGGCTGCGGCTTGGAGGAGAACACCTGTTCGCGCAGGTCGTACTTGGTGTTGACGCGGTCGACGACCGGGATGATGAAGTTCAGCCCCGGCTGGAGCGTGCGCTGGTAGCGGCCGAACCGCTCGATGTTGTACGCGCGCGCCTGCGGCACGATCCGCACGGTGGACACGACGGCGAGCACCACCAGGACGGCGATGACGATGAAGAGGATGTCGATCCCCATGGCTACCTCCTGGATCCCCGCCTGCGCGGGGCCGAGCGGATGGTGGGGGAAACCGCGGCGCGTCGAGCGGTCACGGCAGCGCCTCCCGTGGGTAGACCACCGCTGTGGCGCCGTCGATCTCCATGACGTCGACCCGCGTGCCCGGCGGGATCACCGTGTCCTCGTCGATGCAGCGGGCGGTCCATTCCTCGCCCGAGAGCTTGATGAGCCCGTGCTCGCCGGTGACCTCGTCGACCACGACCGCGGACTGGCCGATCAGCCGGTCGGTGCCCGATCTCAGCGGCGGGGGCTGCTGCAGGTGGCGCTTGGCGATGGGGCGCACGACCAGGAGCCCTGCGGCCGAGGCGATGACGAACGCGGCGACCTGGACGGCGAAGCCCATGCCGACGGCCCCGACGATGCCGGCGATCAGCGCGGCCACGGCGAGCAGCCCCAGGGCCAGGGTGAGGGTGAAGACCTCGGCGACGCCCAGGGCGGCGGCCGCGATCAGCCAGAGGACCCAAATCGGCATCGGTACCGACCTCCCGTCCGCACGCGGCTTGGTCTAAAAGTACCCCGTAGTAGTGACCAACGACACAGCAGCGGACGACATTCCGCACAGGTGCGGAACCCGCGGCGGGACGGGGGCGGACCGCCCCGCCGGCCGGTCGGGAAGGCGGCGGAGCGCGGCCGGGCTCAGTCCTGGTCCTCCAGGTCGCCCTCCAGGGCCAGGTAGGTCTCGCGCAGCTGCTCCAACACCCGGGGATCGGGGTTCTCCCAGAGCTTCCGGTCGGCGGCCTCCAGCAGCCGCTCGGTCATCCCGCGCAGCGCCCACGGGTTCGACTGCTCCAGGAACTCGCGGTTCTCGGGGTCGAACACGTAGCTCTCGGCGAGCTTGGCGTACATCCAGTCGTCGACGACGCCGGCGGTGGCGTCGTAGCCGAACAGGTAGTCGACGGTGGCCGCGAGCTCGAACGCGCCCTTGTAGCCGTGCCGCCGCATCGCCGCGATCCAGCGCGGGTTGACCACGCGGGCGCGGAAGACCCGGCGGGTCTCCTCGCCCAGGGTGCGGGTCTTGACCTGGTCGGGAACCGCGGAGTCGCCGACGTAGGCGGCGGGGTTGGCGCCGGTGAGCCTGCGCACCATGGCGACCATGCCGCCGTGGTACTGGAAGTAGTCGTCGGAGTCGACGATGTCGTGCTCGCGGGTGTCCTGGTTCTTGGCGGCGACCGAGATGCGCCGGAAGGAGGCCTCCATGTCGGACCGGGCTTCGCGGCCGTCGAGCCCGCGGCCGTAGGCGTAGCCGCCCCACACGGCGTAGACCTCGGCGAGGTCGGCGTCGTCGCGCCAGTTGCGGGCGTCGATCAGCGGGAGCAGGCCGGCCCCGTAGGCGCCGGGGCGCGAGCCGAAGATGCGCGTGGTGGCGCGCCGCCAGTCGCCGTGCTCGTCGTGGTCGGCAAGGGCGTGGGCGCGCGGGAAGTTGCGCTCGGCGGGTTCGTCGAGTCCGGCGACCGCTGCGATGGCGTCGTCGACCATCCCGATGACGTGCGGGAACGCGTCGCGGAAGAAGCCGGAGATGCGCAGGGTGACGTCGATGCGGGGCCGGCCCAGCTCCTCCAGCGGCACGATCTCGAAGCCGGTGACCCGGCGCGAGGCGTCGTCCCAGGTGGGCCGCACCCCCAGCAGGGCCAGTACCTCGGCGATGTCGTCGCCCTGGGTGCGCATGGCCGCGGTGCCCCACACGGTCAGGCCCACCGAGCGGGGGTAGTCGCCGGTGTCGTCGAGGTGGCGGCGCACCAGCGAGTCGGCCAGCGCCTGGCCCACGTCCCAGGAGTTGCGGGAGGGCACGGCTTTGGGATCGACGGAGTAGAAGTTGCGGCCGGTGGGCAGTACGTTGACCAGCCCGCGCGTGGGCGAGCCGGAGGGGCCGGCGGGGATGTGGCCACCGTCCAGGGCGTGCAGCACGGCGCCGATCTCGTCGCCGGTGGCCGCCAGGCGCGGCACCACCTCCTCAGCCGCGAAGCGCAGCACGCGCACCGCCTGCCGGGTGGCCTCCCCCTCGGGCACGGCACCGCCGAGGACCCGGGCGAGCGCCGGCTCGGCCTCGGCGGGCGCCCAGCCGCGCTCCTCCATCGCCTCGACCAGGCGGCGGGCCAGCGCGTCGATGAGGTCGAGGGCGTCGGAGGCGGTGCGTGCGGGGCCCTCCACCAGGGCGGTGAGCGCTTCGGGGACGGTGGCGCGCGCGCCGGGCTCGGCCAGCAGCTCCTTCTCGTCGAGGCCGAACGCGCCCGCCAGCGCCGCGCGCAGCCCCGGCAGGGCGCCGGCCCGGCCGGCCCACACCTGCGAGGCGCGCAGGACGGCCAGGACCAGGTTGACGCGGGGCTCGCCCTCGGGTGCGCGGCCCAGGATGTGCAGGCCGTCGCGGATCTGCACGTCCTTGATCTCGCAGAGGTAGCCGTCGACGTGCATGACGAAGTCGTCGAACTCCTCCTCGCCGGGCATCTCGTCGCGGTGCAGGTCGTGGTGGAGCTCGGCGGACTTGATCAGCGTCCAGATCTGGGCGCGCAGCGCCGGGGCCTTGTCCGGGTCGAGGTCGTTGACCATGGCGTACTCGTCGAGCAGCTGCTCGAGCTTGGCGATGTCGCCGTAGGTGTCGGCGCGCGCCATGGGCGGGACCAGGTGGTCGACGACGGTGGCATGGCCGCGCCGCTTGGCCTGGGTGCCCTCGCCGGGGTCGTTGACGATGAAGGGGTAGACGAGCGGGAGGTCGCCCAGCACCGCGTCGGGGGCGTCCTCGGCGGCCAGGCCCAGGCCCTTGCCGGGCAGCCACTCCAGGGTGCCGTGCTTGCCCAGGTGGATGAGTGCGTGGGCGCCGAAGCCCGTGCCGGCCGCGCCGCCGGCGGTTTCGGCGGGGGCCTCCAGCCAGCGGTAGGCGGCCAGGTAGTGGTGGGACGGCGGCAGGTCGGGGTCGTGGTAGATCGCGATCGGGTTCTCGCCGAAGCCGCGGGGCGGCTGGATCATCAGCATCACGTTGCCGAACCGCAGGGAGGCCAGCACGATCTCGGGGCGGCCGCGGGAATCGTCGACGTAGAGGTCGCCGGGGGGCTGCCCCCAGTGCTCGGTGACGTCCTCGCGCAGCCGCGCCGGCAGCGCCTCGAACCAGCGGAGGTAGTCGTCCAGGGGGACGCGGGTGGCGGCCGCGGCGAGCTGCTCCTCGCTGAGCCACTCCACGTCGTGGCCGCCGGCGCTGATCAGCGCGTGGATGAGCGGGTCGCCGTCGTCCTCGCGGCGGTCCTCGCCGGGGCCGGGCACCCGCCACAGCGAGTCGTCGGCGCCCAGGTCGTAGCCGCGTTCGGCGAGTTCGCGGAAGAGCCGCACCGCCGAGGCGGGGGTGTCCAGGCCCACCGCGTTGCCCACGCGGGCGTGCTTGGTGGGGTAGGAGGACAGCACCACGCCCAGGCGGCGCGCAGACGGCGGCACCGAGCGCAGGCGGGCGTGGCGCACCGCGATCCCGGCGATGCGTGCGGCGCGTTCGGGGTCGGCGGCGTAGACGGGGATACCGCTGTCGTCGGCGATCTCCTTGAAGGAGAACGGGACGGTGATCAGGCGGCCGTCGAACTCGGGGATGGCCACCTGCATGCCGGCGTCCATGGGGGTCAACGCGGCGTCGGAGGCATGCCAGCGCTCGCGGCTGGAGGTCAGCACCAGCCCCTGGAGGATGGGCACGTCCAGGGCGGCGAGCGCACCGGCGTCCCAGGCGTCCTCGTCGCCGCCGCCGCTGGCGTCGGCGGCCACCGCGCCGCCCGCGGCGAGCACGGTGGTGATGACGGCGTCGGCGCGGTCCAGGATCTCGAACAGGCCGGGATGGGTCCGGCGGGTGAGGCCGCGCAGCGAGCCGGAGAAGACGGGCAGCGGTGCGCCGCCGGCGTCCTCGATCGCATGGCAGAGCGTGTCGATGAAGGCGGTGTTGCCCGACAGCTCGTGGGCGCGGTAGAAGACGACGGCGACCGTGGGGCGCTCGGCGCCGGGCTCGGCCGGGCCGGGAGCCGCGGCGGGCCGGCCGCCGCCGCGCGGGGCGATCTCGTGCACGCCGTACTCCGGCATGGGCTCGGGCGGCTGAAAGCCCTCGCCGGTCAGCAGCACCGTGTCGGAGAGGAACCGGGCGAGTTCGCGCATGTTGCCGATTCCGCCCTCGCGCAGGTAGGCGTGGGCGTCGGTGGCGACGCCGGAGGGCACGGTGGAGTGCGCGATCATCTCGGCGTCGGGCGCGGCCTCGCCGCCCAGGGCCACCAGGGGGACGCCGGCGGCGCGCAGCCGTTCCAGGCCTGCCGGCCAGGCCTCGCTGCCGCCGAGCAGCCGCACGACGGCGACGTCGACGCCCTCCAGCAGGCCGTCGAGGTCCGCGGGCTCGGTGCGGGCGGGGTTGGCGGTGCGGTAGCCGGATTCGGCGGCCCGGGCCGCCAGCAACTCGGTGTCGGCCGTGGACAGCAGCAGAATGGTAGCCACGCGTGGTCGTCCTTCGTTGGCAGAGCCGGGGTCCTCGCCCCGTGACCGGACATGGGCGCGACGGACGAAGTTCCTGGCTCGGGCGGCGCTCCGGCGGGGCGGAGGCCGGGCCCTGACAGTTGCGGGACAGCCGCGGACTCGCACCGCGTTCCTTCGTGCCGTCGCCGACCATCTTGGCAGACGGATGCCGCGGTCCCCGGCGGTGGCCGGTGCACGGGGTTCCCGGCCGGTCGCGGCCGGACCGTCTCGGTGGTCGGCGGTCCGCAGGCGGCCGCACTCGGGCAAACCGGTTCCGGAGGTGCCCGGCCTTTGAAACAATCGACCACCATGAGCTACCCCCAGCCTCCACCGGATCCGGGCGACCCCTACAACAGGCCGGCCCAAAGCGATCCGTATGCGCAGCCGGATTCGCCCATGGGCGGCTACCCGGCCGATCCCTCCTCCGGCCCGATGGTCCCCTACGGCCAGGACCCCCAGACCGGAGGCTGGCAGGCTCCCTACGCGCCGGTGCCCGAGAACGATGCCGTTCTCACCACGATCGGCGACATCGCCATCACCCGGACCGCGGTCATCACCCCGGCGGGCCGCATCCCGATCAAGGCCAGCACCTGGACGGTGACCGACCTGACGCACACGACGCAGGGCATCGCGACGGTGGGCATCGTGCTGGCGGTCGTCACCGTGGTCCTGTTCATCTCCGCCTGCGGCCTGGGGCTGCTGGGCCTGCTCTTCCTGTTGATGAAGGAGGAGAAGACCACCGGCAACGTGCAGGTAACCGTGCAGGGAAACGGGGTCTTCCACTCCACCATGATCCCGGCGCACAGCCCGCAGACGATCACGCAGGTCACGCAGTCGGTGAACTACGCCCGCTCCCTCGGCGCGATGTGACCCGCCGGGGCGGTCGGGCGCCCGGCCGCCCCGCACCGGCCGCAGTGAGCGGGGCGGAGAACGCCGCGGGCGGCCTCAGTCCTTCGGCCGTTCGTCGATCACCCGGCGGATCTTGCCGACGGAGCGTTCGAGCGCTTCGGGGTCGACGACCTCCACGTCGACGCTCACACCGATCCCGTCCTTGACCCGTGCGGCGATCTCGACCGCGGCGGTGCTGCGGCGATCGGCCGCGGTATCGGCGAGCGCCTCGACCAGGACGGTCAGGTGGTCCAGCCGATCCCTGCGGGTCAGCCGCAGCTGGAAGTGCGGGGCCAGCCCGTCGGTGCCCAGCACCACCTCCTCGATCTGGGTGGGGAACACGTTGACACCGCGCAGGATGATCATGTCGTCGCTGCGGCCCGTGACCTTGTCCATGCGCCGAAACGCCGGGCGCGCGGTGCCGGGGCGCAGCGCGGTGAGGTCACGGGTGCGGTAGCGGATGATCGGCAGCGCCTGCTTGGTCAGCGACGTGAACAGCAGTTCGCCCGTCTCCCCCTCGGGCAGCACGTGGTCGTCGAGCGGGTGGACCACCTCGGGGTAGAAGTGGTCCTCCCAGATGTGCAGGCCGTCCTTGGTCTCGACGCACTCCTGGGACACTCCGGGCCCCATCACCTCGGACAGGCCGTAGATGTCGACCGCGTCGATGTCGGCGCGCTCCTCGATCTCGCGGCGCATCTGCTCGGTCCAGGGCTCCGCGCCGAAGATGCCCGTCTTCAGCGAGGTCGTGCGCGGGTCGATGCCCTGGCGCTCGAACTCGTCGAGCAGGGTGAGCATGTACGACGGCGTCACCATGATGATCTCGGGACCGAAGTCGTCGATGATCTGCACCTGCCGGGCCGTCATGCCGCCGGAAGCCGGGACGACGGTGCAGCCGAGCCTCTCGGCGCCGTAGTGGGCGCCGAGGCCGCCGGTGAACAGGCCGTAGCCGTAGGAGACGTGCACCATGTGTCCGGGGCGGCCGCCGGCCGCGTGGATGGACCTGGCCATCGTCTCCGACCACACGTCGAGGTCCGCCTCGGTGTAGCCGACGACCGTCGGCTTGCCCGTGGTGCCGCTGGAGGCGTGGATGCGCCGCACCTCGCGGCGCGGAACGGCGAACATGCCGAAGGGGTAGCCGTCGCGGAGGTCCTGCTTGGTGGTGAAGGGGAACTTCGCGAGGTCCTCCAACCGCCGGCAGTCGTCGGGGTGCACGCCGGCGTCGTCGAACTTCCGCCGGTAGAGCGGAACGTTCTCGTAGGCGTGGCGCAGTGTCCACTGCAGCCGCCGCAGTTGCCGCGCGCGCAGCTCGTCGACGCTGAGCCGCTCGGCCGGCGAAAGGTCGTCGGCGGCCGGCGCGGTGCCCGGCCGCCGGGCACTCGGCACTCCGCCGTGCGTGATGGTCATGGTGGAGACTCCTCGGTGCTCGGCCTTGCGACGGTGCGGCTGCGGCCGCGGAACTCGGCGACGACGTCGCCGGCGGAGCCGGTGCGGTGCACCGTGACGTCGTAGATGCCGTTGCGGCCGTAACGTGTGCGCTCCTGGGCGGTGGCGACCAGTTCGTCGCCCAGACGGGCACTGGCGACGAACGAGATCTCGGCCCCGGCCGCGACGGTGACGGGACCGTGGCTGTTGCATGCGGCGGCGAAGGCCGTGTCCGCCAGGAGGAAGACGAACCCGCCGTGTGCGATGCCGTGGCCGTTGACCATCCGCTCGGTCACGCGCATCCGGGCCACCGAGCGGCCGTCCCGCGCCGCCGTGACGTCGATGCCCAGCGAGGCCGATGCGGTGTCGGCGTCGAGCATGGCGCGGGCGGCGTCGGTGACCTCCGTGGACGGGTGTGGCACGAGCATCCACCGCCTTACTTACTGACCGGGCGGACGGTAAATAATTGCGGCCAATTCAAAGCCAGTCCGCGAACGGCTGTCAAGGCCCGGCGACCCGCACAGACCGGCGGAGGAGGGCGCGGGCCGCGGTACCGGCGGCCACCGGTACCGGGATCGAAGGCGGCATCCTCTCCTCCCCCTTCCTGGGCGAATGGCGGGTGAGAACATCTTCCGCTGCATGATCGGCGCCGCGGCCGAGAGCGTGGCCGGCACATCCGTGCCCCAGACTCCGGGCTAGCTGCTCCGGGCTACCTGCCGACCGCGCCGGCCGCGGTGGTCATCACCGTCCGGCTGGTCCTGTTCATCGGCACGGCGATGGCGGTGTTCCATCGCCGAGACGTGTGAAGGCGCGAGAGACCCGCCGCGGGGCGGCCGCGGACGGCCCGATGGACGGACGCCCCGCGACCGTACGTTCCGCACCGGCCGGGGTGGACGAACCGGGCACTTTGTGGCTGCGAGCAGGCACCTGCCTCCCTTCGGTCGGCGCCCATCCCGGGCGCGCACACCGCCCCGGCGGTATTCCGGCGCCGGGGCGGTGCCGGGAGGACCGCCCGCACAGCAAGCTAGCCGGTGTGCTCTCCCCCGCCCTCGTCCGATGCGCGACCGCCGTCGTTGCGCGCCGGACACAGGTGTTCGGCCAGCAGTTCACGCAGGTAGTCGGCCACCGGCCGCTCCCCGGCCGCGTCACTGAGCGCGCCGAACTCGGCGTCGCTGAAGCTGACGGACACCGACCGGGTGCCGCCGCGGCGGCGCGGCAGGCCGAGCATCTGCCGGTGGATGCGCTCCAGCGCTTCGGGCGGCAGCGGACCGTATGCGGCCTCCAGCTGCGCCAGCCATTCGCGCAGCTCGTTCCAGCGCGCGTAGCGCCCGGCGAGCACGTACAGGTAGGAGGCCACGTCGCGGTGGCCGGCGGCGCGCTGCAACTCCTCGTGGGTGACGGGATCGAGGGCGAGGCTCACCCGGCGCGCCACCGGAGCCGCAGCGGTCGCAGCGGACTCCCGATCGGGGTAGCCGGAGCAAGGCGTCTCGGGCACGGGCGCCTCCGCGCATTCCGGCGCGGACGGGGCGGGCGTGATCATAGCGGTGTTCACCTGAACCTCCCAGATGGTGGGTGAAAGCGGACTCGGCCGCGCACGGCGCGGCCCGCGGCCGCCTTCGCGATGGGCTCGGGACATTCCGGGCGCCCATGACCCACTGGCCGCTTCGACTCCTCCAAGGTAACCCGCCGACGACCGGCCGCAGCGGTTTTCCACAGCCCGTGCCTACGAGAGCAAACCGGTTGCGCAGACACGCCCGCGCATCGAGCCCCTCACCCCCGGCACGAACGAAGCCGCAACGCCCCCTCAGATGACCAGGTGGCCACCGGCCCGGTCACCCACCCGAAACCCCCGCAGGCGGTATCACCGGCAGGCCCTCGGGAGCCCCCTCCTCCAGCAGACGCAGCAAGGCGCCGGTGTCCATGTGCTGCTCGACCAGATCCCCGAGCGCGTCCAGGCGGGCCGTCCGCTCCGCGGCGAAGTCGGTATCGGGGGCGGGCACGAAGTCACGGCCGGCGCAGCGCGCGACGTCGGCGAGGAACGCGCGTCGGAAGCCGTCGTTCTCCAGCGCCCCGTGCCAGGTGGTCCCCCACACGGCCCCCTGGCGCCAGCCGTCCAGGAACGGCTCGGCGCCTTCTTCCGCACCATGCTCGAGCACGCTGTGGCCGTGGTGGATCTCGTAGCCTTCCACCGGCTGGCCGTAGGCCGAACCCACGGGCCGCCCCAGCGTCTTCTCCGCGGCGAAGACGACGGAGGTGGGCAGCAGTCCCAGCCCGGGAACGGCACCGGCCTTGGACTCGACCTCGTCGCGGATGCGGCGCGCCAGCATCTGGTAACCGCCGCAGATGCCCAGCACGGGGCGGCCGTGGCGGGCACGCTCCAGCACCGCGGCGTCGAGGCCGCGCTCGCGGATCCAGGCCAGGTCGGCGACCGTGGCGCGGCTGCCGGGGAGCACCACCAGGTCGGCGTCGTCCAACTCGTGGGGGGATGCAGCGAAACGCACGTCGACACCGGGTTCCACGGCGAGCGCGTCGATGTCGGTGAAGTTGCTGATCCGAGGAGTGCGCACGACGGCCACGCGCAAGGTCCTGCCCCGCAGCGGGGCGCGGGCGGGTGTGGACTCGGCGCTCAGCGCCAGCGAGTCCTCCACGTCGATCGCCCGGCCCTCCAGCCACGGCAGGACGCCGTAGACCGGGCGGCCGGTGAGGCGGCGCAGCATGTCCAGCCCCGGCTCCAGCAACTCGGGGGCGCCGCGGAACTTGTTCACGACGAACCCGGCGATCAGGGCCTGGTCCGCGGGCTCCAGCAGTGCGAGGGTGCCGTGCAGCGCGGCGAAGACCCCGCCGCGGTCGATGTCGCCGACGACCAGCACCGGCAGGTCGGCCGCGCGCGCCAACCCCATGTTGGCGATGTCGCCCGGACGCAGGTTGATCTCGGCGGGGCTGCCCGCCCCCTCGCAGACCACCGCGTCGTATTCGGCGCGCAGCTCGGCCAGGCTCTCCGCCGCGACCGCGCGCAGCCGGTCCTTGAACCCGCGGTACCCCAGCGCGTCGGTCTCCCCGACGGGACGCCCGCGGACAACGACCTGGCTGCTGCGGTCGCTGCCGGGCTTGAGCAGCACCGGGTTCATCGCCGCCGTCGGCTCGACGCCCGCGGCTGCGGCCTGGGCGGCCTGGGCCCGGCCGATCTCGGCTCCGTCGGCGGTGACCACCGAGTTCAGCGACATGTTCTGCGCCTTGAACGGGGCCACCTTGACGCCTTGGCGGGCGAGCCAGCGGCAGATGCCGGTGACGATGACGCTCTTGCCCGCATCGGAGGTGGTACCGGCCACCAGCAGAGCGGGCGCGCCGGCAGGGCCGCGGCGCATCACGACACCCTCCCCGGCACGGATCCCCATCGCGCGAACGCACCGGCGGCGCGGCGGGAGAAGCTCTCCGGTCGGACCGACCGAGCCGGCCGGAGGCGGCCGCGTGCGGCGAGGGCCCCCGCCAGGGCGGCGGTGACGCCGGCGGCGGCACCGTTGACCGCCCGCGCCAGACGCACCGCCCGCCGGATGTCGGCGGCTTCGGGATGGCGCCCCTCCCCCAGTTCCGGACGGTGTTCGACCCGGGTTCCGTACACGTTCCTCCCTCCCAGGCGCAGCTCCAGCGCGCCGGCGAACGCCGCCTCGCAGTGCCCGGCGTTGGGGCTGGGGTGGCGGCGGCCGAAGCGCCGCCGAATGCGCCGGACCCGCGCCGGAGAGCCGCCAACGACGGGGGCGGCGACCGCCGCAAGTGCCGCGGTCAGCCTGGCCGGCGCCCAGTTCAATGCGTCGTCGAGCCGGGCGGAGGCCCAGCCGAATCGTTCGTATCGGGCATTGCGGTGGCCGACCATCGCGTCCAGGGTGTTGGCGGCGCGGTAGCCGAGGAGTCCGGGCACGCCCAGCAGAGCCCCCCACAGCAGCGGGGCGACGACGGCGTCCGAGGTGTTCTCCGCGACCGACTCGACGGTCGCGCGGGCGATCCCCTTCTCGTCCAGGGCGTCGGGGTCGCGTCCGCAGAGCCCCGGCAGGCGGCGCCGCGCTTCGGCCAGATCGCCCGCCTCCAGAGCGTCGGCGATCAACTCCGCCTCCCGGCCGAGCATCGCCCCGCCTACGACCGCCCATGTCGCCGCGCAGGTCAGCGCGGCGCGCCCCAGACCGGTGGTCCGGGCCTGCAGAAGCCCACCGGCTGCGGCCACCGGACCGACCGCGAGCAGCACGAAGGCTGTGCCCCGCCTGCGCGACGGCCGGTAGAGCACCCGCTCCAGCCGTGCGGCGGCCTGACCGTAGACGGCGACCGGATGACCGCGTCGGGGATCGGCCAGTACGCGGTCCAGCCCCGCGCCGCACAGCATCCCCAGACCGACCGGCCATCCCGAGCGTCGATCGAGCGTCTTCACCCGCTCAACGGTAGTGCGCGGCCGACCAGCGCCTGACGTGTCCCCCGGAACACACCCACGATCGTCACTCTCAGTATCAATTGATCACTTACAGTTACCAAATCTGTGCACAACAGCCCCACCCGGCAGCAGACCGCGGCGACCGGACAACCCGGCCGGCGACAGCAAGCAGCGGAGGGCAGCGTCCATGACGACCGTCACGGCCATCACCCTCCTGCTGATCCAGGGCAGCTGGTGGGTGTTCTAGCCGGCAGCCGAGCACCCCGCAGCACCGAACCGCACTCGGCCCGTCTTGGCGAAACGCCAGCAACGAGCCCCCCACCTGCGGTTAATCACGGGTAACGTGTTCCAAGAGGCCGGTAGAGACCGATTTGGTGGAGCGCGTGTGCTAACGAGACGCAACTACGAATGTCCGTAGTTACTATTGTTTTGCCCGGCGATGGGTGACATCTTCCGAATACCCTAGAATGTCACCGCCCCCACGCACGAGCATCCCACCCCACCCGTCCCGAGCCCACCGCCTCCCCCATCAACGACACGCCATGCCAACACGCAGGTCACAATGTCGTTACAGCCAGGGGATCCCGGCCACAATTGAACCAAGCACCTGTAGCTCAGTGGAAAGAGCATCGGACTTCTAATCCGACGGTCGCAGGTTCGAATCCTGCCAGGTGCGCCGAGTCTTCGCAGGTCAGAGCACTGCGGTGTGCTGCTCCCGGCCCTACTCCCCGCCTGCTGGGACCAGGGTGGGACCATGCTGGGACCAGGCCCACTTCGAGGAACTGGTCGCCGAGCTGATGGCCAAGGCCAAAGCCGAGGGAGGCGCGACCAACAGCTCCGGTTTTGATACGAACCAGCTACAGATCAGCGTCAAGTGAGGCTCGACGGCGTCCAGAGGTGAGGCTGATCTGAGGTCTCTTTCCTCTCTATGGGGCTGGCCTCCTCGGAGGGGGCGTCGACGTGGGCGATAGCGGCATTCGCGGTCGAGGCACGATGTTCCGTGGGGCGCAGATTCAGTGCGCGGGTGAGGGCCGGTGATTGCTCGCCGCGGTCCGTCGCGAGGTCCACAGCGCTGCGCACCCGGTCGGCCAACTGCCAGGCGATCTCGCGGGGGCCGGTTTCGGTGATGCGCCGGATGAGCGCAACGAGGACTGCGCGTTCGGCCGCCAGCCAGGCCACAGCATAACGCTGGTCGTCGAATCGGCGAGAGGCGTGGCGTGTCCGGGGGAGGCGGGCGCTGCCGGTGTCTTCGAAGGCGGTGGCGGCGTCGACCGTGGCGAGGTACCAGTCGCACAGCCGCCGCCAAGCGATCGCCCGCTCAGGATCGGTTGCGGCGTGCTCGGCGGCGTACAGCCGCAGCAGATCGTGGAATCGGAACCGGTCAGTGCCCGTGTGCTGTACGAGTCCGGCAGCGGCGAGCCGATCGAGGAGATGTTCGGCGACGTGGAGGTCGGAGTCGAGCAGAGCCGCGGTCGCCTCGGGGGTGAAGTCGGGGCCGGGGTGTAGGCAGAGGAGGCGGAACAGCCGGGCCGCGGCTGGATCCAGGGCGGTGTAGGAGTGGTCGAAGGCGGTGCGGACGGCAGCTTGTCGGTCGCCGGCGACCGACAGCATGGAGAGCCTATCGTCGCGGGCAAGCTCGTCGGCATACGACGCGAGGGGCCGGTCCGGCCGTGCGATGAGGTTGGCGGCCGAGATCCGCAGTGCGAGGGGCAGGCGGGCGCAGAGTTCAATCAGTCGTCCGGCCGCCTCCGGCTCTTCGGTGACCCGTTCCGCACCCAGCGCACCGGCGAGCAGCGTGTGGGCCTCGTCCCGCGGCAGCACGTCCAGGGACACGGTGTCGGCGGTGTGGCTGGCGGCTAGTCCGCGCAGGTCGGACCGGCTGGTGACGAGCACCGCGACACTGCCGGTTCCGGGTAGCAACGGTCGCACCTGCTCCGCGTCGACCGCGTTGTCCAAGACGAGCAGCACTTTGCGGTCGGCGAGCCTGCTGCGGTACGCGGCAGCGCGGTCCGCCAGAGTGTCGGGGATGACGCTGGGGCTCAGCCCGGAGGCGCGCAATAGTGCAGAGAGGACTTCGGACGGAGAGCGGGGCGGCCGTTCACCGTTGTCTGACAGCGACACGTGCCACTGGCCGTCAGGGAATGCCGGGCGCAGCCGGTGACCGATGTGTATCGCGAGGGCTGTCTTGCCGACTCCGGGAGGGCCAGACACGACGACGGGCACGGCTACCGGGGCGGTCAGTTTCTGCTCCAGACACCGGATCGCTTGGGCTCGGCCGACAAACCCGGGGATGTCGAGAGGTAGTTGGCACTGGACGCTCCAGGGGGGCGCGGAGGCTGTCCGCGCTGGGGTAGCCATAGTTGTCACCGAAGTGGGCGCGGAGCGTGTGTCATCGTCCGGTCCCGGGTCTCCCGCGAGGATCGCCTCGTGTAATCGCTGCAGGTCCCGGGCAGGTTCGATCCCCAGCTCCTCGCCGAGAGTGGCGCGGATGTGCCGATAGTGGGCGAGGGCCTCTGCCTGCTGGCCGCAGTGGTACAGGGCCAGCATGTATTGGGCGGCGATCCGTTCGTCCAGGGGATGGGCCGCACTGCGCTCGGACAGCGCCGGTAGCAGCGCAGCGTGATCGCCCAGTCGTAACCGCCGTTCACAGCAGTCCAATTCGGCGGCGAAGCGCTCCTTGGCGAGCGCCTCGCGCGCCGTGTTGAACCATGGAGTATCGATTCCTGCGAACGGCTCCTCGCGCCACAGTCCCAAGGCCTGCCGGAACAGGTTGACCGCGGTTTCGTCGTCGGCTGCGTTCCAGGCTCGGCCGAGCAGATCGCGGAATCTGTGCACGTCCACGGTGAGCTCGTCTGCGGTGACTGCGTAACCGCCGCGTAGCCGCCGCACCACCGCCGGTGACGTGGGCAGCAGTCTCCGCAGCCGTGAAAGGTAGGTGTAGAGGGTGTCCTTGGCGCGCTGCGGCGGACGGTCGCCCCAGATCCGGAGCACGAGCTGGTCTGCGGAGACGGCGCGGTCGAGGTCCATGAGGAGTGCGGCGAGGACGGTCTGCTGGCGCGCCGGCCCCAGGTCCACGGGACCAGCGCCGGACCGCGCCTCGACTCTGCCTAGAAGTCGAAACTCCATTCCACGCCCTCATAACCTTGCTTCCGGCGGCCAGCCGCCCGTCTGCCAGCGTTCAGTGAGTGGATTTCTCCGGTCGGAACCGCTTCTACCTGATTCTGGATTTTGCCTCACCTCGGGGATCGAGATGAAAAAGACGGCTGCTGTTCTCCGAGAAGGACTGTACCGACGTAAGAACGGCGGGGAGGTGTCCACGATGCCCGGCAGGGAGGCGAGTAATGGCCACGTTGCACTGTCCGTTTATGCTTCCGCAGGAAGGCGCAGGTAGGCCATTAGCTGCGCACGCGAGAACGGCCGGATGCGGCCGGAAGCGCGCGGCGGCGGCACCCTGATCGCCGACGACCGCGTGGTCGGGTGCCTCAGTCAAGTGAAGCATGATGAAAAGGGTCAGTGGAGCCACGCCAACAGCGGATTCAAGGTTTGTGCAGCGTCGGCTCAGGGTTCATTGCGCAGGGTGAGCTACACCAGGCGGTCCGGGAACGACCGGAACGGCCGCCGTGGCACGCGGTAACGAACTCACGTAAGGAGACATTATGCGCATCGACCTTGGAGAAACCCTGAGTGCTCCGCCGGGGCGGCGGACGCTGCTGCAGAGGTTCGCCGCGATCACGGCCGCCGCGGGGCTCTTAATAGGGGCTGCGGCGGGGACGGCTGCAGCCGACGTGAGCTGGGTGACCATCAAGCAGGGAGCCGATTGGGCTAAGTTCGACGCCAACGGCTACGTCACCATCTGCGATGAGGAGGCAGACGGTCACGGGGTTTACATTTACCTCAAATGGGAAACAGGTGAGGATCGTTCCTACACCGACCCGGGCGGCGCCGACGGTGTCTGCGCTGGCACGGACGCCACCGGTGACGTGCCAGGTGTCGAGTACATCAAGGTGTGCGAGCGCATCAACAACTGGCCCGACAAGTGCAGCCACAGGTCATACATCACCTGGGGGGACTAGGTAGTGCTTCACTGACCTGTATCCTGGAATGCTGCTGTGCTAGGTCCGATGGAAGCATGGCACTCGCCAGTCCAGTCGGCGTCCCGTTGAATACCTGGTACAGGCGTGAACCAGCGCCAGTTTCCGAGGAATCTTCCCGCGGTGTGAGGAATGCCTAAGCAGAGTGAGCGCTTGTCGGTGACGTCCGATACCTCAGGCCGGACACCAGGTTCGCCCGCGAGCTGTCCTTAGGGACAGCCCTCTTCGGAGGGCGAGGGAACTTCTTGAACGACCGGGAACGGGTCGGGCGGTAGGAGTCGGGCGGCCCCACAGGACAATCCTTGCGCATCCAGCCGGTGTCTCCACCGGCTGGATGCAAGCCGGTTCATGGGGCGGCGAACCCGCTTGAACCGACGGCATCGAGGCGGCCGATCAGGGCGGCAAGGTAATACCGAAAGCGGCGCCGTGGGTTCCGGCCGACCAGCCCAGATCGTCCTCGGCGAGTGCGGTGGCCGACTCCAGCGTCCCCGGAGACAAGGTGAGGACCGTGACGGTGCCGGAGGCGTTTCCCGGGGCGCCGACCAGGGGCTTGACCCGGCCGTCTCCGTCGGTGTCCAGCGCACCCACGGTCCAGCCGAAGTGGTCGGAGGCGGCGACCACCCCCGGGATGCCCTCGGTGTCCTGGTGCAGCCAAAACGCGTCGGTGGGCGAGATGCCGCCGGCGGCGTTGCCGAACAGCACATTGGCTGCCCCGGCGCGCGATTCCGAGCCGATCGCTTCGCTGCGCATACCGACGATCAGGTCGTCCACGCGCGACCTCACGGTGCGCGGAACCGGCCTGGACCTCTCCCTTAACAGCTTCTACGACTCCAACACATGGGACCGGGAGTGGCTGCTCTCCCACGGGCGGGACGTGGGTCTGGAGGTCGACCACTCCGACGGGCTACTCTTCCACGGCCCCTCGGGCTACTGCGTCAACTTCGACGAGAACGACGACGGCGAATTCGAATCGCCCACCGGCCTCAACGCCGACCTCGTGGAGAACGAGAACGGCACCTACTCGTTGACCTTCGAGCGCGGCGAGTACGCCGACCAGATCTGGACCTTCACCGCCGACGGCTGGTGGATCTCCCAGACCGACCGCAACGGCAACGTCAACCGGCTGCGCTACAACTCCGACGACAAGCTCGCCTCGATTGTCGACTCCCAGGACCGGGCCACCCGTTCCACCCACGACGACCAGGGCCGACTCACGAAGATCACCGACCCGGTCGGTGCGACCGCGGCCGCCTACACCTACACCGACGACGGCCAGGTCGCCACTCTCACCGACCGGGCCGGCCAGGTACTCAAATTCGGCTACGACGGGTCGAACCTGACCTCGATCACCGACGCCACCGGCAACGAATGGACCCTGTCCGACAACGACGCCGGCAAGGTCGCCTCACTGTCGGAACCCACCGAGGACGGGCCCGCCACTACCGAGTACTCCTACGACGGCGACCAGACCACCGTGACCGACCCCAACGGCGGTGAATCGACCTTCACCTTCGATAACCAGGGGCGCCAAACCAGCGTGGAAGACCAGCTCGGCCACACCCGATCCCAAGAGTGGACCGCCAACTCCGACGTGGCCGCCACCACCGACGCGCTCAACGCCTCGGTCACCTACGACTACGACGAATTCAACAACCTCATCGGCACCGAACTGCCCACCGGCGCGACAACCTCAGTCGGCTACGCAGACTCGGCCAATCCCAACAAACCCACCTCCATCACCGACCCGCAGGGCGACGAAACTGGAGCGGCATAGGCCCACCCCGAAAAGGTGCGGACATAGGTGATGTCGGCGACCCACAGCCGGTTCGGCGCGGAGGCGGTGAAGGAGCGCACCACCAGGTCCTCGACTCCGGAGGCCGGCGCTGCGTCCAGCGTCGTCCTCGGCCGCCTCCCGCGCCGCAGGCCCCGCAGACCCGAGGCGCGCATGAGCCGCTCGACGGTGCAGCGCGCCACGCGGATTCCCTCGCGGTTGAGCACCGCATGCACCTTCCGCGCACCGTAGACCCCGTAATTCTCGCCGAACACGCGCATGATCTCCTTTTTGAGTTCCCCGTCGCGCACGGTGCGCGCCGCGGGCGCGCGCGTCTTCGACGCGTAATAGGTTCTCGGAGCGATCCGCATGCCCGCGTCGTTCAGGACTGCGCAGATCGGCTCGACTCCGAGCTTCTTACCCTCCACGACGCGATCGCGGTAGGCGTCGATGTAGTCGATGACCACAGCGACCGGGACCTCGCGGTCGTGTGATCCGCCTCGGGTCACTTCGTTTTGCGTTGCGTGGACTCTGCCGTTGAGCGATAGCAAGTCTGGAGTTCTCCGTGGCACCAGCTCGCCTCATCCGGATTCTTCAAGCGAGCGCGTGTGCTCCGTCGGTGCTCGGCTGTCACGGACGCGGACAACACACGGCGTCACGGCGCGGCATTGACGGCAGAGGTCCGGCGGACAAAATGGTAGGTAGCGGCATTATTCGGCGCTGGCCGACACTTTTAGAATGCATTTCTAATCCGACGGTCGCAGGTTCGAATCCTGCCAGGTGCGCCGAGTCTTCGCAGGTCAACGGCCTGCACGACTAATCGGGCGCCATCGATTCGCCCGTTTTGTCTTCCGAATTTGCTCCGTGCTCGCTCCCCAGCTCGGATCCAGCGCAAAGATCCCCATCGGATTAGCTGATCACACCCCCAACCGGGCCACCCGCCGCCACCCGCCCCGCGGCACCCCCTGCGCCCGCCACAGGCCCCACACACCGCCCCGCGCCCCCCATCCCGGCGACGACCGCCAGCAGTCCCGTGTGCGCCGCCACGGGCCCCGCCAGGGCCGAAAGCCAGCGCGGACCTCAGCCCCGTCCGGAACGACGACCCTCCCTCCAACTCGGGGTGACTCTTCCCGCGCCACGAAGGACAACGCTGCACCTCGGGACAACAGCGGCTCGGGCGATTCTCCGGTGTTGCTCGGGCCGAGCTTGACGTGCTGAATCCCCCGATCGCTGCGTCAGCACGCCCAATCCGGCTCATCCGAGCCCCGCCCATGGCCCAGCATGTGAACGCAGTTCGCAGCACTCAAAGTGAAAACATCGTTTGACAGACAATTGTCCGTAAGCGTAGCCTCCGCATGGATGGTTCAGTACCAGCCAACCCGCGGCGCGTCGGACCCGATGCGTACGGCCAGCGAACGCCACACGGCCCCGAGGCCGCAGAAGGCATCGGCGTTGGCCCATCCCCACCGAAAGCGGGCCCCACTCCGCGAACGCGACTTCGGGCCAAGCGGGACAGCGCTACTGGACGATCCACCGACATCAGCAGGGGGGCGGACGCCTCCGGACATCCGCCGCGAGCGCAAAGGAACGCTAGTCATGGCGCGAAACATCTACTGGGCAGTGCCGAGCGGTTCACAGTGGCAGGTCAAACACGAACAGCGCGTGCTGTCGACCCACCCCACCAAGGACAAGGCGGTCGAGGAAGGCCAGCGTGTGGCTAAGGCGAACCAGCCGAGCCAGCTCAGAGTCATGCGTGCCGACGGAACGTTCGAGTACGAGTACACCTACGGCAGCGACCCATTCCCGCCGGTTGGGTAGCGCACCCACCGGACGACTGACCGAGCAACGACCGTGCGGCTTCGCTCCAACATGGCTCGGGGGTGAAGCCGCACGAGGTGGCGGCAGTTCGAGGGGCTACTTTCCGCCCCCGCTCCTGCGGTGGGATGGCAGCGGCACCAGCGCGGCGGTGGCTTCGGCCGCCGCCTTGGCCACGTCGGGGAACACGCTCTGATACGTGTCCTGAGTGAAGGCGGTCGTGGAGTGGCCCAGTTCGGCCGAGACCACCTTCACGTCCACTCCGGCGGCCAGACTCAATGAGGCGGCGCCGTGGCGCAGTCCGTGCAGGCTGATCGGGGGCAGACCGGCCTCGGCGGCGATGCGGGAGAACAACCCGCTCACCCACCCGGGATGGAGACCGGTGCCGTCCGAATGGGTGAACACCCGGCCCGACTCGGTCCACTTCTCCGGCTTTGAGGCGTTCCTGGCGCTGGCGGGCCCGCCACGCCTTCAGCACGTTCAGGTGGTATGAGCGCGCCAAGGCGTTGACTGCCCCGCGCATTCCACATGCCGTCCAGGAGGGAGGGTGCACCGGCGAGCGAGAGAATCCCATAGGACGCAACAAGGCGGCGCCTCACCGGCCGGATGCGGCCATGCGCGGGTTTCGCCGACGCCGGCGTACGAGGATGCAATCTCCGCGATACTGGGCTTTCCCAAGCACGAGGGAGAGCAGTGCATGGCCCTGGACTCGCTGGCGATCGAAGCGGGATCGCTGCTGGTGCAGCACGCGGTCCGAAACTGGACAGGCAATCGGGAACATGCGGTCAGCCGTCAGGCCCAGCTCGTCGAACTTATCCCGACCACGGTGACCGACCGGATCCTGCGCCGTGACCTGGACCGCCAACTCGGCCGCATCGCCGACACCGTCGCCGAGCGCTTGATGGAGTTGTGCGGACACGAGTTCCGCGGAATGTCCGAGGGGGACAAGGCCGCAGCCCTGGCCGAGGTGGTCGACACGCTGGCCGGGGCCGACCTCAGCGATGCCGCGCTGTTCGCGGACGACCTCGACGAAGAGCGGCTGACGGCCCGGCTCGGTAAGCGGATGCCGCGGCGCGGGCTGGAGCACGAGCTGGGACAAGCGGGAGCGGCGTTCTACGGCGCGCTTCTGCAGGAGTGCTGCGGCTGCCTGGTGCGGCTTGTCGTGCAGCGCCCGGAGTTCCTGGCGCGGGCGCAGAGGGAGACGCTGCAGCGGGTGGGCGGTGTCGCCGCTCAGGTCTCGGCTTTGGGGGAGCAGGTGGCGGCGGCCCTGGAGCGGATGCCGGTCCGCACGCTGGATGCCCCGGAGGGCACCGCGGAGGACGCCGAATTCACCCGCCGCTACGCCGAGCACCTGAGCACGGCTCTGGACTACGTGGAGTTGTTCGGAGTGTCGTTGCACCACCTGCGCTCGCGCACGGCGCTCAGCATGGCCTACATCAGCCTGCAGGTTTCCGCGCGCACGGATCAGGAGCTGGTCGCACACCGGGCCGGCTGGGACCCGTTGGAGTCCGCCGGGCAGGAGCCGCACGAGTACACCGCACGGGTGCAGGTGGAGGCGGCCCTGGCCCACCAGCGTCTCAGCTTGGTACGCGGCGAGGCCGGCTCGGGTAAAAGCACGCTGTTGCGCTGGCTGGCTATCACCGCGGTCCGCGGCGGGTTCACCGGCGAGCTACGGGACTGGAACGGCCTCACCCCGTTTCTAGTGAAGCTGCGAAGCCACGCTGAGGGTGAGCTGCCGGTGCCGGAGGATTTTCCCCGGGCGACGGCGCCGCCGCTGGCCGGGCAGATGCCGCGGGGCTGGGCACACAGAAGGCTTGGCTCCGGGCAGGCGCTCGTGCTGGTCGATGGGGTGGATGAACTGCCCCAGCGGCGGCGTGAGGCGGTGCGCGCCTGGCTGCGCGAGCTGGTCGTCGCCTTCCCAAAAGTGCGCGTGGTGGTGACGAGCCGCCCGGCCGCGGCTGCGGAGCGCTGGCTGTCCGCGGAAGGTTTCATGCCGGTGTTCTTGGAGGCGCTGAGTCCGCACCAGACCGCGGAGCTGGTCCGGCATTGGCATGCGGCGATGCGCGATGCCCCTGGCCGCCCCTGCGGGGTGGAGGACCTCGACGTGCATGCCGCGCGGCTTCTGGGCCGGCTGGAGGCCGCGCCGCACCTGCGCCATCTCGCGTCCTCGCCGCTGCTGGCCGCGATGCTGTGTGCGCTGAACCTGGACCGCAACCGGCTGCCGCACAACCGGATGGATCTCTACGCCGAGACCTTGGACATGCTGTTGGAGCGGCGGGACACCCAGCGCGGTATCCCTGGCCACATCGAGGTCGGGCTGGACCGGCGGGAGAAGTTGCGGGTGCTGCAGGACCTCGCCTTCCGGCTGTCCAGCACCGGCCGCGCCGAGCTGCCCCGGGAGGCGGCGCGGTCCAGGATCGCCCAGCAGCTGCCGAGCATGCCGAAGGTCACCGCCGAGCCGGAGCAGGTGCTGTGCGCGCTGCTGGAACGCAGCGGGGTGCTGCGAGAGCCGGCGGTGGATCGGGTGGACTTCGTGCACCGCACGGTTCAGGAGTATCTGACCGCCAAACAGGTCGTCCACGACGACGATGTGGATTACCTCGTGGATCAGGCGCACAAGGACACCTGGCGCGAGACGGTGATCATGGCCGCCGGGCATGCCAACGGCCCGCAGGCCCGCGCTCTCATCCGCGGGTTGCGCGAGCGCATGGCAGTCGGCGGCCCCCATCGCCGCCGGCTGAAGCTGCTGCTCGCCGCCTGTCTGGAAACATTGGACGAGGTGCCGCCCGACATCCGCGTGGCCATCGACGCCTGCCTGGACGATCTGGTGCCCCCACGGGATTTGCGCTCCGCGCGCAGTCTGGCCGCGGTCGGCGAACCGGTGCTGGATCGGCTGCCCGACAGCCTCGAGCACCTTACCGCGAAGCAAGCCCGCGCGGCGGTCCGCACCGCTTGGCTGGTCAATGGACCCCGTGCCATCAATGTTCTCACGCGGTATGCCACCGACCCCCGCCAGGAGGTACAGCGGGAGCTATGCGGGGCGTGGAGCTATTTCCATCCGGAGGAATACGCAAGGCGTGTCCTGGCCGACGCCCCACTGGAGCGCCACGGAAACCTGTTCATCCGAAATTCTCGCCTGCTTCCCGCGGCGCGGCACCTAACACACATGCGCTGGCTCCAGTGTATCAACACAGATATCCCAGACCTCGATTTCCTGTGGGACACCGCACTGCTGAATCTCCTCGATCTGCGGACCGTTCAATCGGGGAATCTCAATCCGCTGCTCGCCCACGCAGAAACCCTCAGCACGCTTGTCCTGCACTCAGCTGTGCCCTTCGACACCCTGACACCATTGGCCGCGCTCTCCCACCTCCACCATCTCGATCTCCACACTCCGCCACTTACAAATCTAAATTTCCTATACGAGACCCCGAACATTACCACCCTCGGCCTGAGCAATGACAGCCTGACTGGAATCCAGGATCTCTCCCCGATTACCTCACTCTCCGGACTGAAAAACCTAGACCTGCCCTCCAACCTAGGTGAGCCCCACTCCCTACTGACACTCCTCGAAAGTTTCCCACTTCTGCGACGACTCGATCTCACCGGCGAAATAACCGACTCGACACTACAAGAAATTGTCGAGCGTACTCCGCAACTGCATAGCCTCTTTCTTTGGAATGCAAAACAGATCACCGACCTGAAACCAATCTCCAAACTGCCGCTGCACTCCCTTGGAATTATGGGGTGTTCGCGAGTCTTCGATATTTCCCCAGTCGCCGAGATATCCGAACTCAGCTTCCTCAACATTGGAGGAACTGCGGTCGCGGACCTGTCCCCGGTGGCCAAACTCCACACGCTCGAAACACTGAACCTCACGGACTGCCACGCGATCCTGAACCTAAACCCTCTGGCCGAGCTAGCGCACCTGGAAAGGCTAGTCCTCGGCGGCGCCCGCCCCGGGCTGGACCTCGCTCCGCTCGCGAGGCACCGCACACTGACGGTCTCAATCCGCAAGGGCCAAGAGGTGAATAACCGCCGCGCGCTGGGCCCTGGCGTGCGCGTAAAGGAACCTTTGTAAAAGGAAGCCTTGCAATCTGTCTCGCGTCAATATTTGTCTCACTACGGGACGATATGGAAAGTTCAGCTCGCCATCAATCGCTCCGGCACCTTGCGGAGAGGAACGGCACCGCCTCCCTCGGGTAAGGCCGTGCGCTCCATCGTCGCTCGGCTGTCATGGACGCGGGCGGCATACGGTGTCACGGCGCGGCATTGACTGCGGAGAGCCGGCGGATAAAATGGCAGGTAGTGGCACTATTCGGCGGCGGTCGGAATCAAACCGCCACCGGACTGCCCGGAGCCCTCGACTCGAATCTGGACGGCACGGCCACCCAGCGGCACCTGGCCACCCAAATCCGCGGCGCCCACCGGTTCCTGAACTGACCCCGAGCAGCCGCGCAGCCCGTCGGTTGTGTCTTGGATCCGCGCGCTCGGGGGCGGCACCGGATCCAGGGGGTCTTGCACGCTGGTCCTGCCGACCTCAGCGAGTTCGGCGGGTCGGTTCTCGCGTGCGGTCATCGTGTGCCAGGGACGGCCGCCTAGAGGGACTGCGCCGCCCGCAGCCGGGTGTTGCGCGCCTCGATGGCCTCCCATGAGGCGGGCACCACAAGGTCAGCCCCGCTGAGCGCGAACTCCTGGGCTGCCGCCGCGTGGGGGCGCTGACGCTGCTCATAGGCGCTGAAGGCCGCCTCAAGGTCATCGCCCTGGTTTCCAAGCTCCTCGGTGAGGATCCACGCCCCCAGCAGGGCCAGCGAGGCGCCGCGCCCGGCCATCGGGGTCGCGCAGTGCGCGGCGTCCCCGATAAGCACGATCCGTCCACGGTGCCAGGTCGACATGTGAATCTGGGCGACCGCGTCGAAGTAGAGCTCGGGATCGTCCTGGGCGGCCTTGAGCAGCTCGGGGACCTTCCAGTCATCGACGCCGGCGAAGGCCTCGGCCAGAATGCGCTTCTGCGCCTCCAGATCACGGTAGTCGTAATCGATCGGTTCGGACCGGAACTGGAAGAGTGCCAGAGCCTTGTCGCGGTAGCGAGCCAGGCCGGCCATGCGGCCCGGAAGGTTGAGGACCTCCGTCGTGCGGTTGCCGGGTGTTGCCTGGCCGGGTGCGTCCCCGAGTGCGACGTACATCCCGAGGTGTTTGGTGAACTCCTTCTCCGGGCCGAACACCAAACGACGCACGGCCGAGTGCACCCCGTCGGCGCCGACGACGAGGTCGTAGGCGGCCTCGCGGCCGGAGGCGAACGTGACCGCGACCCGGTCCCCGGCATCGTCCAGCGTCGCGATGGACTCCCTGAAGCGCAGGCCGACCTGATCGGGCAGGGCCTGGCGCAGGATGTTCATCAGATCTTCACGGGGGATCTCGATGTCATCGGAGGATTCTTCGATCTCCTGCCGGACCAAGGGGGCGACGGGCGCGCCGGATCGGTCGATGAACTTCGTCTGCTCGGTCATTGTGATCCGGTGTTCTTGCACCGCGTCGAGGATGCCCATATTGCGCGCGGTGCCGATGGCCTCACCACGCACATCGATGGGTGAGCCGTTGGTGCGCAGGTGATTCGCCCGCTCGACGATCTCCACTTCGTGCCCGACCCTCGCCAGGTCGATCCCGGCGCCCAACCCGGCCACTCCTGCACCACTGATCAGGATTCGCATGGTCGCTCCTTCGTACCGTCGGTGCCTAGATCTCTCCCAGTCGGAACGCTGGCACTCCTAAAATACTTGGTCGGTGACCAAGTCTCAATCGTGGAGCAGCGTGCGGCCGATTACTGTGGAACACACGTACCCGTCGACGGAGAGGAACGCGTGGTTCAGAAACGGCGCAACAGGGAGGAGGTGGTCCAGGCGGCCCTAGAGCTGCTGGACGAAGAGGGCATTGAGAAGGTCACCCTGCGCGGCGTGGCCAAACGGCTCGATGCCCACCTGAACACCGTCTCTTACCAGGTGGGCACCAAGGCGCACCTGTTCGAGCTGATGGCAGACGCTGTCCTCGGCGACCTTGACCTCGATACCCTGCCTGATGACCCGCGGCAGCGAGTCCACGCCTTGGCCGCGGGACTGCGCACCGTCATGCTCTCCCGGCGGGACGGGGCTCGACTGGTGGCCGGCACCGACGCCTTCCAGGCGAATACGTTGCGTGCCGCGGACATCCTTGCCGCCGCCACCCTGCAGCTCGCCGCCGACGAGGCAACCGCTGTACGAACCGTCTGGAGCATTCACTACCTGGTGCTAGGGCTGACTCAGGAGGAGCAGGCCGGGCGCAGCCACATGCCTTCAGATGGACAACTCGGCTTCTCCGAGCAGGATTACCCGGCCCTACACCGCCTGGGCGCCCGAGCCGTCAACGAGCCCTTCGAAGAACGCCTGCGCTTCGGTGTGGAGGCCATGATCGCTGCCGCGGTGGACCCACCCACCTGAAGCGGTGGCACCGCGCAACGCACCGGGCGCAGGAGCCATCCCCGATGAAGCCGTGCGAACCCCGACCGGGGGCGCGGCGGTCCAGCCCCGGTGAGCGTGACGGCAAGTGACAGACCTCCCGCACCCAGAATGCGGGGCATACGGGGCGGACTTCCCCGCTCACACCACGCCTGACTCGGATTCCTCGGTACCGGGGCGCGCGGTCGTCACGGCGCATGCCTTCGGTGGCGGACAGGTTTGCGGTGATCGCTTCGGAGAACGCGACCACGGGGTACTCCCCCGACGGCCGGCACTCGAACTCCAGGTTGGTGGTCTCCCAGCCGCGGTGTTCTCCCGCCGCTCGTGCGATCTCATCGATACAGGAGAGCGTCAGGGACGGGATGCGGGTGCGTGACGGGTCACCGGGCAGGACGTAACAGGCCATGCTCGAGTGCCGATCCGGTGCGACCGTGGCGGCCACGACCGCCCGGGTCCATCCCTGCGGCGCGTCCGCGACGACCCGTTCGGCCATGCGCCGCGCGGCCCGCTCGATCATGTCCTGCTCCATCCGGTCGGCTTCGCCGATCATCGTCGCAGCAGGAGACGACACTGTGAGGGAGTCCTCGGCCGGCCATCCGGATCCGAACATCGGCTGGTGCTGCGTCGCCTCCGCTGTCCCCGATTCTGCGCCCCACAGGCCGTTCCGACACGGGATCCGGGTTCCCGCTCGCGCTGTGACCGATGGTGGCGAGGCCGCAAGTCGCCCCGCTCCCGCCGGCAGGCGCGGGAAGCCCCCGCCAAGCGGAGTTCGCCCGCGCTCGGGCGCCAGCACATTCAGCCTCAGGAGGCCAGCGGCATGCATCAGCGTCTCTCCCCCTTCGGTGAGGCGTCCATAACGCCCACCACCGAAGAAGGCCCCCTCAACAGAGGATACTCAGGCCGCTATTGACCAAAATACAGCACAGTAGACCTTGCCGCCATCAGAATAAACAAGAAAGCAAGAAACAAACTCACAAAAACCCTGTTCAGTTGATCAATCGACCGCCCTTTGATTTCTTCGTAATTTCTATGGAAATATGGAATTCTGGATACCGGGAACCGCTGCAATTTATGCCAGTGTTTAAAACTCAAAAAAGAAAGATATAGAAATACCAGCGCCACTGCCAGTGTGGCAAGGTAGTTAGTAGTGCTCAACTAACTTCCAACCCTGTCTTCCATTCGGGGATCATACCTCAGGTTCAAATACGCCAAGGGCCGATCGTCGACGAGGTCGAACACCGCATCCGAAAACTCCTGGCGCGGTGGCCGGCCATGTCGGCCACCGTCGGCGCCGCCTCCCCGGGCGCGGCTTCATCGGGTGGCCAGAATGCAAGCCGGGTTTACGTCTGTCCTGTATGCGCGCCCGCTATCGGCGGGTCGGTTCCTCGGATGTCACCGGCACCGCCGTGAAGGACGCCTGCCCTTGGGTTGCCGCCGAGCTTTCCCCGTAGGTGCGGGCGAGGTGGTCTTGCAGTTCGGCGTGGCGGAACTGGTAGATCGGTCCCACAGCACGCAATAGCCCCAACCGGTGGGCATCGTCGAGGAACGGCACCAACCGCCGCGGCAGGCGTTTCTTCCACCCAAGGTAGAAGGTGGCCACCAGGTAGACCGGCCACGCGTGGTGACGGCCCACCGAGAACCCGACTGCGGGCGCGAAGCCGAGCCCGACCAGAAATCCGCCGGCGATGCCGAACAGGAGCGTGCCCTCGTGCTCGGCCAGGGATGTCGCCACAAGCCCAATGGGGAGTACGGCTCCGATCATCCGCAGAAGGTTCAGGGAGCGGTCCGCTCGCCAGGTGGCGAGCGGAGTGCTCGCTGAACCCGTCTGGGCCGGGGACGCGGCCAGCTCCGTGAGTCCGAGCAGGAGCCCGCACACCAGCGCTACCGGGAGGACGCCCAGCAGTACGACTATGGACCAGATCACGAAACCCGCTAACGCGAATAATGTCACCCATGGGGCAAGCCCGAGCACGGAGTCGAACTCGCGATACCCGACGATAAGCCATGGCGTAAGCCCGAGCACGATCGAGAGTGGGATCCAGCACGCGAGTGTGTATTTTGCGACTAAGGAGAGGAGCCGGTGTTTTCGTTTTTTGATCCGGAAGTCGGCGAACGCCGGCGAGTCCGCCATCAGGGACGGGAACCTGATCGTGCCCCCGAACCCGGTGATAAGTCCGAGCAGGAGCCCGAAAAACAGTAAGAACATGGGCCGGGTCATCATGAACGCAGCCACGAGCCAAGTAACGAGTCCGCCTGTGAGCCCCGTAAGGATCCCGACCATAGGACCGGCGCTGCGGGGCAGTGTGTGGCGGGCCAGTTCCCACCATGCGAAGTCACGGGTGCCGTGACGGCCCTCGCCGGTGGGGATGGTGTCCAGGTGGTGAGCGAGGGAGGACAACCAATCCCGGACCTGTTCGGGGTTGTGGTGTTTGCGGGGGCGGAAGGGCTCGGTCGGCGGGTCGGTGCTGGGCGTGCGGGTCTGGATGGTTGCGGGGATGAGCTGGTCCCACAAGTGCTTACGGAGCAGTTCGGGGGTGGGGAAGCGACCGGGGTCCAGCAGCGGGCGCGGATCGGCGTGGGTCTCGAGGTAGACGGTGCGCAACAGCCACAGCCCCACGGGAGTCGCCACCATCTCGCGCAGCGGCGCTGAGGCGGGGGAAGCGGGCCCGGCGCGCAGTTCGGTCAGGACCGGTGCCCAGCGTTGCCGGAGCCGATGGCGCGTGCGCAGACACTGGTCGAGGTAATCGGCGGCTTCGGCACGGCGCAGCCGGTGCGGAACGACGACCGCGGAAGAGGACAGCACCTCATCGGCCTCGCGGACCGTTTGGGCGAACTCCGCGCTGCGACTGGTCAGGATCAGCGGGCCATCACCCAGCGAGCGGTTCAACGCGCCGACCACGGCGACGCGGTTTGGGGCGGAGAGTTCGTCCAGGCCATCCAGCACGGGCAGAATGCACCCGCTGTGGGCCAATCGTTCCGGGGCGCGCTCGCCCAGCGAGGTCGCCCGCAAAGCGGGGTAGTCCTGGCGCAGCCGCTGGGCCATCCAATCGCGCCAGTCGGGATGGGTGGCGGTGTTCCAGTGCGCCACCGACAACAGCACCGGCACCGGCTCGGCAGAGTCCCGTGCGCGCACGAGGTGCCGCAGCAGTTGCACGGCCAGCGTCGTCTTGCCCGTACCCGGCCCGCCGAGGAGGACGAGCCGCCGACGATGAAGGGCGCGGTATTTTGCGGACAGACCGGCGATCTCGTTGCTGGTGCCCTCCAACGTCAGCGCCTCCTCGGACAGCGCCGCTTCGGGCAGGTCCATCAGTGCTGGACGGTCGGTAAGGCGCCACCGCACCGGCATGGGCTCAGGGTCGTGCAGCGAGCGCAGTTCCGCCTCCTGCTCCCACTGGGCAGCGACCATCTCGGCCAGCGCATCGGCGGCCTGCTCGATATCTTCGCGGGTGGGTGCCGTCTCCGGGCCGGGCGGGCGCCGCCACCACGCCAGGATTCCCACCGCAACTGAGGCGAGCGTCAAACCCACGGCCACCAGTTGCGCGACATCCGCGGTGGTGTCCGGGCCTCGTTCCCAAAGGACCACCGCGAGCGCCGCGGCCGCTCCCGCCAGGCCTAGAAGCCCTGCCCCGGCCGCACCGGCGCGCCACCACAACCCGGTTCTGTTCGCCACGCCCGCCATTGTGGCGGATTCTCATATCGCCGTGGGAGCTGTGCCTCTGCGCCGCAATCAGGCCGGGCGACTCCGGACGTTCTGCCGCAAGGGACACGTCAACGGCAACCCACCTGGGAATGGCCGGGTCCAACCGGAATCCACACGTGCCGCGGGCCGCCGGAAGCCCATCAGCGGCGGACTGTAATACTTCGAGGGCACCGGCTCGATGCGGGCCGCATTTCCCGTGGAAGGGGCGTTGAGGATAATCCGCCCGGCCGCCGCTTCCAAGGCGACACCCACATCGTCAGCCCTCCCGTTTCAGGACGCACGGGAATCGCCTCGGCGTCTTGCGTGGCCCGGCGCCGGGGAAGGGGCGACGGCTTCGGCGGGCCCGGACTCAGTATCCGCGGTCCGGGTCGACGACACCGACAAGCTCCTCGCCCGCCCTCCAACGCCGGACGTTCTCGGCCAGCCGCCGGCGGAACCCCCGCAGCGTCATCGCCGCGTCGGCCACGTGCGGCGTCACGATGACCCTGGGGTGCCCCCACAGCGGATGCGCGGCCGGGAGCGGCTCCGGGTCGGTCACATCGAGGCCCGCGCCGGCGATACCGGCGCTGTCGAGCACCCGGACGAGCGCATCGGTGTCCACGATGGTCCCGCGCGCGACGTTGACGAGCCAGGCGGTCGGCTTCATCGCATCGAGCTCGGCCGCGCCGACCAGGTGACGCGTGTCGGGGGTGTCCGGGGCGGCCAGAACCACGTGGTCCACCGCCTCCCAGAAGTCGCCGACCGCGGCTATCGGCCGGGTCTGGGCGGCTCCGGGCACCGCACGACCGCTGCGGTTCACGACGCGGGCCTCTGCGCCCACAGCGGTGAGCAGCGGGATCAGGGCGCGGGCGATGCTTCCGCCGCCGACGATCCCCACCGCGGCCCCGTCCAGAGTCCCCACCCGGGGCAGCACCTCCGTCCTGGCCCATTCCCTGCACCGCAGGCATTCCGGAAGCATCCGGACGCCCGCCAGCAGCAGCGCCAGCGCGTGTTCGGCCACCGGGGCCGCGCAGACCCCCGCGGCCGACGTCCACACGCGCGCCCGGTCGATGATCCCCGCCTCCACCCACCGCTCGACGCCGGCGGAGGGAAGCTGCACCCACTCGATGCCGGCAGGAAGCGGCTGCGGGAAACTCGCCAGATCGGTCCATGCGGTCCAGGCGAGCGCCCGGGCGTCGGCGAGGTCGACCACGACAGCTCCCGCCCGGCGGACCGCCTCGGCAACAGCCTCGTCCGCGTCCGGCGCGACGGCCAGGCGCAACGGTTCCGACCGTTCCGACCCCACGCGCTACGCTCCCCTTCTCCACCGACCGCGTCTGCTGGTGCACCTGCCACTGTGACACGCCGAGCCGGGTGATCGCCGCCCCGGGCTCTGCCCGTCCCGGCCGCTGTCGCGGCGGGGGCGGAGTTCGTCAACCGGTTCGTCGGTGCGGGCAGCAAAGGAGCCCCAGCTCGTCCCGCGCCGCAGATGCCGAGGCAATCCGGTGCACGGCTGGTCTCGTCCGCGGCCAATGACCGCACGTCCTAGCGGCGGCGACGACGCGGTGCCCAGGGAAACGGCCCGTGGCCGGGGCGTCCTCGACGCAGGCGAAGAGCGCCCGGCCACAGGCGGGGCCACGGAACCGGCGGCTGCCGGGCTGCTCAGGGCAGGACCGAGTCGACGTAGCCGCCGTCGACGCGCAGAGCGCCCCGCCCGCGCCGACTCGACTCCGCTCGGACAGCGACGGCCGCCGCGCCTCGGTGTCCGCCCTCGCCCCTACACGCGACCCCGCTGAGCCCGCTCCTCGCCTCAGCGCAGCGGTTCGGCACTGGAGCGGCCGACCGACGGTGCAGGAAGAAACTTCTCCCTTTCTGCGCCGATCTCTACCGTGACACGGGAATCGACCGGCGGCATCGCTGTCTTCACGGCGAGGCCACCAGCGGGGAGCGGTGCCCGTGACCCGGGAGGGCCGCGACTCGCACGGCACTGCGGACACGCGGACGGCCGCCGGCACGGGGCCGATCCCACCGTACGACCATGCCTAAGGGGCGCATGTGCTTCGAGCAGAGCAACGCACGACCAGTTGGAAACTCATCGGCCCCGGCATCGTCGTCGCCGCGACCGGTGTCGGCGCCGGGGACATGGTCGCCAGCCTCGTCGCGGGTGAGAGATTCGGATACGCCCTGCTCTGGGCGGTGCTCGTCGGCTGCCTGGTGAAGGTGGCCCTCGCCGAGGCCACCGGCCGCTGGCACCTGGCCACCGAGCAGACCATCTTCGACGGCTGGCGCAGTCTCGGCGGCTGGACCTTCGTCTTCTTCGGGCCCTACATCGTGCTGTGGGGGTTCGTCTACGGGGCCTCGGCGATGTCCGCGGCGGCTCTGCCCCTCGCCGCGCTGTTCCCCTCCGTGCCCCTTTCGGTGTTCGCGGTCCTCGCTGGTCTCACCGGCCTCGTGTTCGTCTGGTTCAACCAGTACGCCGTCTTCGAGAAGGTCGTGACCGTCCTTGTCGGCGTCATGTTCGTCACCGTCGTCGGCCTGGCGGTCTACCTTGTGCCCGACCTGGGGGCGCTGGCGGCCGGGCTGGTGCCGTCCAACCCCGACGGATCGCTGTTCAACACCCTGGGATTGATCGGCGGCGTCGGCGGCACGATCACCATGGCCTGCTACGGCTTCTGGGTCAACGCCAAGGGGTGGCGCAACGCGACCTGGATCACGATGATGCGCTTGGACAACCGGGTCGCCTACATCACGACCGGCGTCTTCGTCGTGGCGATGCTCATCGTCGGCGCGGAGCTTCTCGGCGCCGGCCAGGTGGCCCTGGCCGAGGGCAGCAAGGGACTGGTGAGCCTCGCCGACGTGCTGGAGGAGCGGTTCGGCCGGTTCGTCTCGGTGGTGTTCCTCATCGGGTTCTTCGCCGCCGCCTACACCTCGATCATCGGCGTGTGGCACGGCGTCAGCCTGATGTTCGCCGACTTCGTCGGCAACATCCGCGGCCGGGCCAACCGGCCGGTGGAGGAGCGCGAGACCAGTGTGGAGTTCCGTGCCTACCTGCTCTGGCTGACCTTCCCGCCGATGCTGCTGCTGGCAGTGGGAAAACCGATCCAGCTCGTCATCGCCTACGGCGTTCTGGGCTCGGCGTTCATGCCGTTCCTCGCGTTCACCCTGATGTGGCTGCTGAATTCCAAACGCACGCCACCGCAGTGGCGCAACGGCGCCGTCAGCAACGCCGGACTCGCCCTCGCGGGCGGACTGTTCCTGCTGCTCTGCGGCCAGGAGGTGCTAAGCCGCATCGGCGCCATCTGAACGGGACCCCTCGCGCCGGCGCCCATTCGGACGCGAAACCCGATAACACGCCAACCCCGTGCGGCCGAGCGGTTTCCGAGCAATCCTTCGCACCGCCCGGACGCCGATCCGCCATGCCATTCTCTACACCCGGAAAACCAATTCCATTTATCCCGAACAACCCCGCACACCCCCTTGACCGCGGCACCGGAAATGGTAATTTCGTGCCGCACCGCCAGATACACGGAAAACCAGGAAAGGAAAATAGTTCGATGGCGATCATGAGCGCTGTTTCCCGGATCGGCGACCGGATGCTGGAGAGCGTCGTCCCCCAGACCACGGCTCGGGCCGACCAGTACGAGTGCACCTGGCAGCAGTCGTGCCGACTCCCCTACTGCGGCTCCAACGTGTTCCTCACCCTGTGGAACCGGCAGGTCTGCGCCGGCCACAGCGAGCCCAGCTACAGCGACTGGGAGCGCGTCGGCTGCTACTGCTAGCCGGTAGCCGACCCCGACCCCGCCGCCGCCGGGCATGCGAAACGGCCCCCTCCGCCCGGCGGCGGCCCCCATCGATGCCACAGCACGCGGTTACGCCAGTTTTTAGGAGTGCATTATGAAAGATGGGTTCTTGAAGTCGTCCGTGCTCGTCGCTTCGTTCGCTGCCGCGCTGTCTCTTTCAGCAGTGCCGGCGTCGGCCTCGGCAGCCCATTCAGTGCAAGAGGTGCCGAGTTCCGCCGCAGCCGACACGGAGCAAGTGCAGGCGCAGAGCATCAAGATCATTGCGGCCAGGGAGGCTCCCGTTCGCACCAGGCCCTATCGGAGCAGCCACAAGGTCGGCAGCGTCCAAGCCGGCGGCCACATCTACATTCAGTGCCGATACGTCAACAGCTACGGCAACTACTGGTACCGCACCGGGTCGTGGCACTACACCTACAGTGCCCACTACCTCTCCTACCCGGGGATTCCTGCCTGCTGATGCGCCGGTTGTAGATCCGGTCCGCCTCGGCTCTGCTCGTTTTCCCGGGGCTGCGAGATCGACAAGCCCCTGACCGGGTATTCTCCGGACGCGCAGACGGCCACCGCCTGGTTATCGATGCCTGCGAAGACAACGAAGCCCTCGGCGGTGGCCGCTGAACTCGGCGCGGCGACGTCACCGTCTCCCTATCCCGGGTGACGGTGCTCTCGCCGGCCGCGCTCACGGGCGTGGTGCCGACGGGGCCTCGGCCGAGTCTCCCCACCCGACCGCGACCTCGTCGCCGACCGCGACCGCGCCCGGCGAGAGCACCGCGAACTTCGCACCGAAGGCGACGCCGCCCGCGGATGTGCGCCGGTAGCGGGCCAGGGTGGCCAGCGGCTCGGGCCCCGCCTTGGCTCCGGTGGCCTGGTCGACGGTGGTCACCGCGCAACGGATCGCGGGTTTCGCATAGCCCAGTTCCGCGCCGCCGACCGCCAGGATGCGCATGGCGTCTTCTGTGTAGGGCGCCTCGTCACCGCCCAGGATGATGTTGGGCCGGAACCGGTCCGCCGGCACCGGCGTGCGGCCGCGCTCGGCGATGCGCCGGCCGAGGTCGGCCAGTGATGCGCGCGAGACCACCAGTACGGCGCAACTGTCGGCGTAGCCGCTGGTGCCCGGGGTGTGCCCGCTGGTGCGTCGGTCGTGGTCGGGCGGCACGCGCACCAGCCGACTGGGGGCACCCACGACCTCACTGAGCCACCGTGCCGCCTCCTCACCCTGATCGAGACCGGTGTAGGCGGTGCCGAACAGTTCGACACGGCGCCGGTCGCCGTCGGTGCGGACCGCGATCGCCACACTGCCGTGGCCCGGCGCCCGCAGCCGCAGTTTCCGACCCGAATCGGTGATCTCCGGGCGGATCACCGCCAGCCGCGGCGTACCGCGCTGGCTGCGGAACACGCCGTCGGCATCGACGACCATGAAGCTGCGGTCGTAGCAGAGCCCGGCCGGACCGATCCCGGACTCCGTGAGCACGGTGGCCCCGCACCCTTTCACGGGATAGCACAGTAGAGCGTCGACATAGGGCATCGCTGTTACCGTACGCCTCGGCGGATCGCCGACCGAAACGGATCGGGCGGGGTCTCCGCCCGGAAGGCGCCGTGCCCGGCCGCCCCCGTCCGTTCGCCTTCTGCTCGGAACGGGCGCGCACCGCTGCAAGCCCGCTGCCGCGGAGGCTCCCCGCGGCCGGGCCACCTGCTAGCGTCCGGCCTTGTGGAAGAGGGCGTGTACGTAGGCAACGCAGGCAAAGACGCGGCACTGGACAGCGGGTGGATCCTCGGGCATTTCAAGGACGGCGCCGATCCCCGCCACAGTGAGGCGGTGGAGGTCAAGTGGGGTGTCCACCCGCGGGGTGACCGGCGAGCGCAGTGGGTCACGGGTGAGGAGCGGACGGCTCTATTGGTGCTCATCAGCGGTCGCTTCCATGTCGAGTTCCCTGGCCGGGTGGTGGTCCTTGAGCAGCAAGGCGACTACGTCGTCTGGGGCCGCGGGACCGAGCATTCGTGGGTCGCGGAGGAGGAGTCCGTGGTCATGACGGTCCGGTGGCCCTCCGTACCCGGTTACGCGGTGACAGCGGAATCCTGATCCACTCGGGCGCGTGCGGCCTGCGCCGCCCGCTGGGGCGCGCATGCGCGCGCCCGAGTCGCCTCCATGCAGCTCCGGCCGCGGTCGCTACTCCCCTCCCGCGAGCGTCCGCAGCACGGATTCACGCACGGAACCGTCGAGCATGTCCACGTTCGCGCGCAGGCAGCGCACCGACCGCGTCAACCGGCGGGCCTTGTCCTTGGTGTCCCGCAACGCGGCCGCGAAGCGGTGCACGTCGTAGTCGTAGTGTGCGAACAGGTCGTCCTTCAGGCCGTACATGGTCACGGCGAGCGAGAACTGGTCGAGGAAGGCTTCGGCGACGTCGGCCGAAATCTCCTCGATCCCCTGTGCCCGCTCCGGGTTGTAGTCGACCAGCACGAGATTGCGAATGGGCGCCGCCGCGGGCGCGTTCCGCCCGAACAGCAGGTGCGGGCTCGCGAGGTAATCGCCGGATTCCATGTGGGGCGGCAGGTCGTACCGGTCGATCAGGTCGCCGAAGGAGGCGTCGCGGCGGATGCGCAACGATGAGGGGATCCCGTAGGCGTAGCCGTCGCGGACGAGCGCGTGGGTGTTGGTCAAGAAGTCGGCGCCGTGCAGGCAGGCCTGCGTCAGCAGAACGGTCTTTCCGCCGCCGTTGCGGCCCACCACGAGACTCGCACCGCCACCTGGTTGGACGAATGCACCCGCTTTGAGGTGCAGGTACCCGTTGTCGGCTGCGTGCATGGTCAGGATGTGCTTGATGAAGTACGGCCAGACGGTCCGCTCCAGAGCCGTCCCGTACACGTAGAAAGTGCGTCCGCGGGTGATCAAGAGGGCAGGATCGCCGAAATAGTGGACCAGGTAGTATCCAGCGGCAAATCGTTTTGCGCGGAACGTCCGGTCGACGCGGTCCGCGGCCTTCTCCAGGTCGAATTTGTCCCGGTCGACGTCCATGCAGATCACTTCGTAGTCGAATGCACCTTCATCCGGCAGCACATCGGCGAAGTAGTTGAATGCGGGAAACTCCTCCAGGTTGGTGGCGATCCGCACGCGGACCACGTTCAAGTCGATGATGGCCGAGATTCTGACCTGCGTTTCCGGGCACTCGTAGTCCGCGCTTTGCATACCTGTCCCTACGCGATTCTCGTATACGGCAGACCGTCCGGCCAGTCTTCCAGGGGCGCAAAAAGGAAATCCAAATCCTGGACGTACGGGTCTATCCGCATAATGAAGCACTCGGCCCCCAGCAAGGCGCAGGCGACGAGCGCGCCGAACTTCTCGTGCATGGCGCCGGTGGAGTCCCATTCCCCCCGCGTCCAGAGCTCGCGGTAGACGCTCTCCGGATTGCGAGCGTCCACTTCGCGGATGACCTCCCCGTTGGCGTGTCCGCCTCGCAGGATCCCCGGGACATCGGTGAGTACCACGACCCGCGTCGGCCGGGGCACGGCGGCCAGAAGGATCTCCGGAACCCTGTCGCTGGATACGGCCTTGACTTCGCCTTCCTCTGTCAGCAGGCAGTCGCCTGCAAGGACCGGAAGGATGCCGTGTCCCAGAAAGGATTCCAGCACCTGCGACTGAACCCGGAAGCCGTCCCCGGCCGCCAGGCACATGGCAGACAGCTGCAGCGGGAACGCCTCGGCGCCGACCCGGGCCAACGCCTCCACCCACGCCCACTTCACGGTGAACGTCGCGTGCGTGAGCCCGGCGAGGGAAAGCCGGCCGGATGCGGGGCGATCGCGGATGGCCCCGTGGCCGAAGGCACCGCCGCCGGTTATCAGCGCGACCTTTCCAGGGTGGCGGACGGCCAGATCCGCGCATCTCTTGGAGAACGCCTCGACCTTTGCGGTGTCGAGGCTACCGGGAACGTTCTTCGCCGAGAACAGGCTGCCGCCGATCTTCAACGACAGGAAACCAGGAACCACTAACCCACCTTATTCCGTCTTGACCCAGCGGCTCGCCGATGCCCGCTCGAAATCTGAAACGGCGGAGATCGAACGACCGCGCCGCTGCTTCCGGCGACGGATGCGGCCGCCCGAATTCAGCATACCGAGTGCCCAGAATTTCCGATTCGCTGCACCAATCGGACCTCTCGGACCATTCCCCAGCCGACCCGAAGCAGAGTTCGGGACGTGTGGCCGGATCTTACCACGGTCCACAGGCAGCACCGCTGATCCGGAAAACCGCATTACCCGCGGCGGCGACGCGGAGACCGACCCGCAATACCTCCCTCGCTGCCGGCACGGCACAGTGGAGTTCCGGCAGCGAGGGATGCTGACGCTAACGCCGGATTTCCCGGCGGCCCGGCGGACTAGAAGTTGACCGCGAGGAGGCGGGCCCCGCCAGAGCCCTCGGTCGCAGTGAAAGCGTGGCGCACGTAGGGCTCCAGATACAGGCTGGAGCCCGTCGGGAGAACGGTCTCGTTCGGATTCTCCGGATCGCCCCACATCATGTGGACCTCGCCTTCGAGCACGAAGATGAATTCGCTTCCCGCGTGCCCGTCGTTGAACTTCGCCTCCTTCGGGTCGTCCACCAGTACATCCACCACCAACGGCACCATCGACGGCGCGGTGCGCGTCCGCACCAGGCAGTGGTAGACGTAGTAGTCGGTTCCCCCGCGCACACCCTTCAGCACGGACCTCTGGTCCGGGAGCTGATAGAGGGCACCGTTCTCGAGGTCGTTCTCGGCCTCCGGTGCGAGCGCTCCGATGCTCGTTCCGAGAGTCTCGGCGAGCCGACTCATCTCCTGCAGGGTGAGGTTCTCCAGGCCCCGGCCGTTCTCCCAGTCCGCCAGTCGGTCGGTACTGATTTCGAGCAGGTCCGCAAGCGCGGATCGGTCCATCTTGACCTGCTCCCTGCGCTCCTTCAAGTTGAGCGCGAACTCGCGCTCCGCCACTACTTCCGCCATTTCGATCCTTTCAAGTGAAATCCTGCCGGGACCTGCGCAGCCGCGTCTCATGCACACGGCCGGGTGCAATCGGGTCCCATCGGTGTATTCCGTATATTTGCGGGTGTTGGGTGCATGGGTGCCGGTCGGTCTTTGCGCCGCCGGTCGGCGGACGACGGGCCGGCTTCGTCAAGCGGATTGCGTTCGGCTCGCCCGGCTGCCGCGCAAGGCGTCCAGGACGGAGCAGGTGCCCCGGGCGAGGAATTGGAGGGCCGAGCCGCCTCCGGTGGAGGCGGGCCCCGACCACGGGAGTTCGGCGTTGGTGTCGCCCCCGAGCAGGAGTGCGTCGACCGCCGGAGCGGCGAACGCGTCGAGGACGCGGTCGGTCGAGTGTGTGTACCCGCCGCGGTAGTAGGACAGCGGACCGGCGAGCACCGCACGGCCGCCGCGTGATGCCAGCTTGTCCAGCGCGGTCAGCGCCCAGGGACGCCAGGCGAAATCGACGATGGCGTAGCCGGCGGGCACCCCGTCCCGCACCCGCACCCTCTTGGGCGGGCCGTTGCACTGCGGAGTACGCGCCACGTCCACTTCCTCGGGGATGTGGACCCGGTCGCGGCCGCGGCCGCGCAGGAACCGCGAGGCCGCCTGTGCCGCCCGGTCGGGCTCGGTTCCCAGAGTGGAGCCGCCGATGTCGTATCCCATGCCTGCCAGCAGCGCGTTCAGCACGGCTCCGCCCGGGAGGACGAGGTCGTAGGAGCCGGCTAATTCGGCCAGGCCTATCTCGATCTTCTCCGGCTTGCGGCCGCCGACGGCGGCGATGGAGAAGCGCTCGGTGTCGGCGCCCGCCCAAGGCGCGAGCCGGGCGAGTTCGGCGGCGACGCCGTCGGTCAGGTACCCGGGGCGCCAAGCCAGCAGCCCGGCGTTCGAGGCATGGGACCGGTGGGCCTTGCTGAAGCCGCCCACGGCCACCGCGTCGCCCAGAAGGGCCAGATGTTGCGCGAACCCGGGGTCGTTGGCCTGTTCGCCGGGGTGGAACCGGGTGTTGCCGAACAGGACGATCTCCCCGTCCGCCATCTCGCGAGCCCGGTTCACCGCGGCGGGCGACGCCACCTCGGGGAAGTAGTCGACGCGGCGGTCCAAGCGCCGCGACAGGTAGTCGGCGACGTAGTGCAGGTGCTGTGCGCTGCCGTCGCCGTGGTTCCCCTGGTGGGAGAGGAGGGCCACCCGGCAGCCGTGGTCCGCGAGCCGCGCCAGGTCGCCGCACTCGGCGTCCGCACGCGCCGTGCCGACCAGATCCGGACGGATGTTGAACCCCGCGGAGTGGATCCAGCGCTGCCCGGGCCCCAAAGCGGCCTCACTCAGCAGCGGGACGCGAGCGCCCCAAGGCTGTTCGCCGTCCCTTCGTCCGGGCGGCGGCTCAGAAGCCATGGCTGCGCAGCCCTTCCCGCTCGTCGAGGCCGAGCATGAGGTTCATGTTCTGAATGGCCGAGCCGGCCGCCCCTTTCACGAGGTTGTCGGTGACCGCGACCGCCTTCGCGAACCCCCGCTCGGGGTCGACGTCGAGCCCGATGTGGCAGAAGTTCGACCCCACCACTCCCCGCAACCGCGGATAGAGGTCGTACTCCTTCTCGTTCTTCGCTCCCGTCTTGGGATGGTCCAGCAAACGCACGAAGTACTCGCCGTCGGATCCGCGCCCGTAGCGCTTGCGATAGAGCTCCAGCAGGTCGTCGCGAGTGCAGGTCGTCGCCCGGTCGCTTCGGAGGGTGGCGGTGGCCTGGATGTGGATTCCCCGCGCGAACGCGCCGTGCGCCGTGTTGAGCGCGATCTTGACCGGTCCCCCGGCCGGACCGGCCAACCGGTCCTCCAATTCGGGACCGTGCCGATGGCCTTCGAGGCTGTAGGCGAGCACGTCTCGGTCCGCGTCGGCGTGCATCACCTCGCGGCGGGGAGAGTTGCCCGCCCCGGAGGTGCCGTTGAGGGCGTGGATGTGTATCGGCTCGCGCCGGGCGAGGAGGCCGCTCTCAACGAGCGGAGTGAGCGCGAGGAGCGCAGTGATGGCATAGCAGCCCGGATTCGCGACCAACCGGGCCCTGCGGACGCTGTCCCGGTACAGTTCGGTCGCTCCGTAGACGGCTTCTTCGAGCAGCTGCGCCGACTCGTGCCGACGGCCGTAGACCCGCTGGTAGTCGCCGGCGTCGCGGAAGCGGAAGTCCGCGCTGAGGTCGATGACCTTCGCTCCGTTCTCCAGGAACCGCGGCGCGAGTCGCGCCGCCTCGCCAGAGGGGGTGCACAGGAAGACCACGTCCCACTCGCCGGCGCGGTTCTGCGCCTCTTCCACGGGGATGCAGCGGATCCCCGTACCGAGCAGGTTGGGGTGCATCCGCTCCAGGTCGACGTTCTCGCGGGACGTCGGAACGATCCGTCCGACCCGGGGGTGCGCCGCGAGCAGGCGGCACATCTCCACACCCGCGTATCCGGTCCCGCCGATCACCGCGGCGGCGATATCGGAGCCGCTCACCGGGTGGTCTCCTGACGGACGGCGCCGCACCTACGAACTGGCATCGAGCATCACCTTTCCGGTGGTCCGGTCGGAGGCCAGCAGCTCCATGCCGCGCTGCGCCTCGGAGAGCGGGAGGATGTGGGTCACGATGGGTGCCGGGTCGAGGCTGCCCGCGGCGATACCGGCGATGACGGCTTCGAAGTCGGCCGGGGTGGCCAGGGCCGATCCAGCGAGCGAGATCTCGCGCGCCACCAGGTCGTTGGCATCGAGGACGGCCGGCCCGGCGAAGTAGCTGACCACCACCGCGGTTCCGCCCCGGGCCGTGCTCCCCACTGCGTCGGCCACCGCACGCTCGTACCCCGCTGCGACGATGGCGGCGTCCGCGGGGCCGCCGAGGCGCGCGTCCACCGCGGCGGCGAGCGGTTCGGACTCGGCGTCGATGTAGTAGTCCGCTCCCAGTCCCGTTGCCAGGGCCGCCTTACCCGGCCCCCGGTCGACGCACGCGATCTCCTCGATGCCGCGCCCGCGCGCGGCGAGGACACAGCCCAGGCCGATCGTGCCGCTGCCGACCACAAGAAGGCTCCGTGGCCGCCGGGTCGGCAGCAGCGATACGGCGTGGACGGCCGTCGCGAGCGGCTCGACGAGCGCGCCCACGGCCGGGGCGGTGCCGGGGGGCAGCACGAAGGCCATGTTCTGCTCCAGGACCGCGTACTCCCCGAATGTCCCCGGCCAACCGCGATCGCCGATGTTGCGCCTGCCGGTGCAGCGGTTGACGGTCCCCTCGAGGCAGTAGCCGCACTTCCCGCAATGCGAGTACGCCGCGGAGCACACCAGGTCGCCCACCGCGAATCCGGACACCTCGGTCCCGACCTGCACCACCGTTCCGCACATCTCGTGGCCGGGCACCATGGGAGGCCGCTTGTAGGGGTGGCTTCCGTTGAACGCGGCCAGATCTGAGCCGCAGATCCCGGTCGCCGCCACGCGTACCAGGAGCTGCCCGCCCTCGGGAGCGGGCACGGCGATCTCCTCTTCGCGCAGCAGTCCGGTCCTGCGCAGCACCATGGCCTTCATCCGCGCGGTCACCGCGTACGCCCGTCGGCGCCGGAATGCACTGCCAGCGGCGGTGCCGGCGCGGACCCGTCCGGGTCGGCGCCGCCGGGTCCCGCCTCGCCGTGCTCGACCGCGGCGGCCAGGTAGCGCGTGACATCGGCGACCACGTCCTCGTAGGGACGGTCCGCATCGATGACGGTCCATCCGCGCTGAGCGGCCCACCGGTCCAGCAGGTTCTGGATCCGCCGCTGGTGGGCCAGGAAGCTCTCCTCGGCGCAGGAGGGGTCCATACCGCACTCGTAGGGCACGATGTCCCCGGTCTTGCGCGCCCATGCGACCTCCGGAGACACCCGGAGGTAGAGGGTGACCGAAGCCTGCGGCAGCCGGTCGACGACGCCCTCGACCCAGCCCTGGTCGAGGCCGTAGGCGACCTCGCTGGCGGCGTGCTTCATCCAGTAGCCGTCGACGAGCAGGGCGCCGGTGCGTGCGTCCCCCTCCCACGCTTCCAGGGCCATGTCGATCAGCCACATCAGGAACAGCAGTCTGGCGGTGGGTGGCATGTCCGCCACCCGGTGGCGGATATAGGTGACGTCGGACGCCAGGAAGCCGGCCGCCGGATAGTGGGGGTTGTCCACGACGTCCCACCGATCGACGTGGTGCACGGCGCAGCCCGAGCCGGCGAGGAACTCGGCTACCGCCCGGGTGACGGTGGATTTTCCGGCGCCGTCTGTTCCGGCTACGGCCACTAGCACGAATTCCCGTCCTCTCCTCGGATCCCGTTGAGCTCGGCCACCGGCCGGGGGCGCGCCGGCTGATGCGTTCCTCCCGGTCCGCCGCCGATCCTGACGACCAGGCCGCCGGTGTCGGCATCGACGGCGGCCCGCACCTGCCGCAGATCCCGGACGCTCGCGGTCACCCGCGGATCCTCGGTCGCCTGCCCCACCGCGACACAGGCCATGCCGCCTCTGCGTGCCGCCTCCCACCCGCTCGGCGCGTCCTCGACCACCACGCAGTCCCAGGCTTCGACGCCCAGGCGTGCCGCGGCGATCCGGTACCCCTGGGCGTCGGGCTTGCCGCGCTCGACGGAGTCGGCCGTGACCAGGTTCGAGGGTTCGGGAAGGCCCGCTGCGGCGAGCCGTGCGCGAGCGATCCGGCTGCTTCCCGAAGTGACGATCGCCCATCTGTCCTGCGGCAGCGCGGCGATCAGCGCCGCGGCTCCGGGCACCGGCCGCAGCGAGGGCATCTCGCGCTCGTCGTGCTCTTGGATCCGCAGCGCCTCGCGCTGCGGATCCAGGTGCGGAGCGACCGAGGCGATGAGGTCCACGTCGCGCTTGCCGTGGGACAGCCGCACCACGGTGTCGGGATCGAGTCCGCGCTCCGCCGCCCATGCGCTCATCGCCCGGATGATGGCGGCCAGCGAGTCGACGAGGACCCCGTCCAGGTCGAAGAGGAGGGCGCCGCAGGCCAGCACGGTCTCGTGGTCGGTTCCGTCTACCGGAACGTGCTGCTTCATGGTGCCGCCTCCCCGTTCCGTGCCGGGTCCATGAACGTATGGGCCAGCGAGCGGCAGGTCTCGGCCGCGTCGTCTTGGCCTTCGGCGGCCATGGTCTCGGCCTGCTTCAGGTGGAACCGGCGTAGCAGCTCCGGCACCTCTTCGGCGCCGATCCGACCGCGGGCCACGGACAACGCAGCGGCGCGGACGAACCCGTCCAGGTCGAGCTGGAGCATGCGCCAGTAGAAGGACTCGCCCATGCGCGCCCGACTCGCGGACCCCTCGGTGTCGCGCGCGACGCGGTAGCGGGCCACGACATCCTTCAGGAAGCCCAGTTCACCGCCTCCGGCCAGCATCCGCAGCCACGCGTGGGTGTCCTCGCTGGCGTGCCCGCTGGGAAACGGATGAGCGACCGCGACCGTTGTCCGAACGGCGACCGTGCTGGTCAGAGTCGTGTATCCGGTCGCGGTCGCGATCGGGATCCACGCGTCGGGCCCCTCGACGGGTCCCGCCGCGTGGGAGTCGACGATCTCCGCGACCGAGGGGGTGATGTCCCCGTACGGCACGGGTTCGCCGTTCTCGTCGACCACCTCGAACGCGGAGTAGACCATGTCGGTGGCCGGGCGGGTGTCGAAATGGCGGCGGGTCGCGCGCAGTCGGTCGGGGTCGGCCAGGTCGTCGGCGTCCTGGAACAGGATGAAGGGGGCTCCGCGTGCGGCCGCCCACTCCGTTCCGGTGTTGCGGCAGGCCCCCGGTCCCCGGTTGCCGGCGTGCCGCACCGCGTGCACCTTTCCGCCGGCCTGCTCGCGGACGGCCGCGAGCACCGGAGCGGTCTCCATCGGGGAGGCGTCGTCGACCACGATCGCCTCCCACTCCGGATCCGACTGCATGACCAGGCTCTCGACCGTCTGTTCGAGGAACCGGCACTGCCGCGGGTGGTCGGCGAAGAAGGGGATGACGAACACCGGGTGCGGCCGGGCGTGCTCAGCCATTGACCGCCTCCCCGCTCGCGCCCGACCGGCTTGCTCCGGCGTCCTGGCGGACATGTGCGGCGGGCGCGGAGAAACGGGGCTGAAGCTCCCGCCAGAACGCCTGGAACCAGCACAGAATGTCGCGCATGACGTGGTGGTTCTGCTGCGGTCTGAGTGCTCCAAGCTGGAAGAACATGACTCCTTCGCTCGGCGGCCCGATCAGTGTCAGCCTCGTCTCGACCGATCCGTCCGCACGGTAGGGGTGGAAGTCGGGCGTGAGGTCGAGGCCTCCGGGTTCGAACGCGGAGCCGTCGCGGGCGGGATTTCGCCACTTGCGCACCAGGCCGCGGCGGAGCATGTTCGGATACAGCGGACGCCGATCGGTTTCGGGGTCGAAGGGGTGCACCTTCCCGTCGACGAGTACGTCGATCCGGTGCGCCGCTCCGGTCTGGGGCCCGACGACGGTCAGTCCCTCGGCGGTCTTCTCCACGCGCGCGCCGGGTCCGGTGCTGACGTCGACGACGCCCGCTTCGACGAGGGCCAGGATCTTCTCCATCACCTCCAGTGCCGCGCCGTTGGCAAGACGGTTGTGGTACCGCATATAGGTCCCCAGGAACTCCCGGTGGGACTCGGCCGTCAGGCCGCCGAAGTCGACCGCGTCCGCCAGCACCGGGCGCAGGTCGCGCCACACTCCGTCGGCGGCCGCCTTCGCCGGATTCAGCACGTTGCCCTGCTCCGCCCAGAGGTGGTCGCGCCGCATGAATGCGACCACGGCGGCGGCGTACCCGTCCGGGGAGGTACGTTCGCGCGGCGGGATCGGGGTGATCGTGTCCGTCCACGAGAATCGGTGGTCCGCGGGATCGACGGACTGGCCCCAGGGGCCGCTCCCCGCAGCGAACGGGTCGGCGGTGGGGCGGCCTGCGGAGACGTCGGCGATCCACCGGTCCGCCGCCTCGGAGCCGAGCACGACGGTGAGGAACCGCCCGGCGGCGTTGACGGCCGCCCGTCCGTGGCGCTGTAGTGCGTCGGGCCCGCGGTCGCGCAGCAGCGACTCGAGTTTCGGTCGGAAGCCGTCGAACACGGCGTTCATCGACTCCGCCAGGCATCGGGGGGAGGCGTCGGGGCGGACGGCGCCACCGCTGGCGACGAACTCCTCGAACACCGGCGCGACGGGGACGCAGGCGGCATCGGCCCACGCGGCTCCCAGCAAAGTCGCGTAGTGAAGATAGGCCATCTCCAGCAGCAGGACGGGGAACACCTGGGTCTCGAAGTCAAGCTGGTGCCGCATGCCCTGGCGGCCGACCGCCACGACGCAGCCGCCGTTCCTCCGCAGCCGCTCGATGGTCTCTTCGACGAGGAAGACGCCGCGGTGCTCCAGCCGAGCGGGGTCCCGCTCCTTGGCGTTGTAAGGCCGGGCGAACGTGAACAGCCCCGAGCCGCTGAAGGCCACGATGCGCCGGGGTTCCCGGCCCGAGGGCCGGTAGTCCAATCCGCCCGTGCTGCGGCGGTCGAAGGCCCCGCCGCGCCCTTCCGTGAGGTGGAGGATGACATCGATGGCTGTCAGGCCCATACCGCCGCAACCGGTGACACTGCCGGGCGGCACGACCGATTCGGGGAGTTCCCGCTCCAGCGGGTAGGCCGTGGGCACATAGGTGGAGCCGCTTTCACGGGCGTAATCCAGCAGCGCCCGCGTATCGGCGAAGCGGCTCGGGTCGTTGGCGGAGTGGCCGGTGACCAGGAGCACGCGGTCCGCGTGGTAGCGCTCCCCCGATGCGGTGACCAGGCGCAGTGAGCCGCCGGTGTCGTCGAGGTCGGTCACTTCGTCGTGGTGCAGGTGGAGTCGCACGCCCGGAGCGTTGCCGACGATGCGCGTGAACTCCTGGAACGCCTCCTGCAGCGCCAATCCGTGCATGAACCGCTTCGGCCAGTCCTCGGGTTCGAGGGAGAACCGTTCGTCGCCGGTTTCTTCGAACCGCCGCCGGCACCAGCCGTGGAGTGTGTATCTCAGCCGCTCGTCGAGAAGCGGTCCCGCCTCCTGCACACTCTCGTCGGCGGCGAACGAGACCTGCCCGGCGATCCGGTTGAGGTAGCTGGTCTCCGGCTGGTCGGGGCTGTGGACCTCCCCCGCCCCGAAGAAGCCCGAGCTGTCGAAGACGCGCACCTCGAGCGACGGTGTCCAGTCGGCCGCCGACAAATGTGCGGCGAGGCGATCCATGACGTAGGTACAGCTCGGTCCCGCTCCGATGATCGCTAACCGCATTGGGGCCACGCGGATCCATCCTTCCTGGGGTCGTGTGGGGGCTCTCGGCGACCGCCTGTTCCCGGGGCGCGCCCTGGGCCTGCCGGCCGCCCCGTGAGTGCACCGCATGGAGGGTCCTGGGAGCGGCGGTCCACTCCCGTCGGCGGGTATCGGCCGCCGACCGGGATCACCGAGCTCCCTCCCCGAGAACCCGGTCGAGCGCCGACAAGAACTCATCGATGTCGGTTTCGTCGAGCCGGCCCATCGTGGCGACGCGGAATACGTCGGGAAGCCGGTCCTGGCACGCGTAGATCACGAAACCCTCGGCTTTGAGCGCGTCGTGAAGCGACGTGTAGGTGAACCCGTCGGGCACGTGGACGTTGGTGACTGCGCGGCACATGTGCTCCTCAGGCAGCAGGAAGCGCAGGCCCCGCTCCCTCAGCCCCGTCCGCAGCGCTTCCGCCAGACGCCCGTAGCGCTTCGCGCGGCCGGCCGTGCCTTCGGCGAGCGCCAGGTCCAGCGCACGGTCGAAGGCGTAGAGGATCTGCACGGCCGGAGTGAACAGGGGCGCGTTCGCCTTGTCCTGCGCTGCGTAGTGCCCGTACAGGTCCAGATACAGCGTTGCCGGGGAGCGGTCGGCCAGCCTTTCGAATGCGGCGTGCGAAGCGCAGACGAAACTCATGCCGGGAAAACCCTCCAGGCACTTGTTGGCCGTGCCTACGCACCAGTCGACCCCGTGCGATTCCAGGCCGAATTCCTCGGCACCCAGGCTGCTGATGGCGTCGACCGCAAGTTCGCATCCGTGGCGCTCGGCGATCTCACCGACCTCGCGCAGCGGGTTCAGCATTCCGGTGCTGGTCTCGTGGTGGACCATGCCCACATGGGTGAATCCGGGATTCCCCGCCAGGACCTCGTCGATCCGCGCAAGATCGAAGGGAACGGTCCAGCCGAACTCCAGACGCTCGTGGCGGACGCCGTGGACGTCGACGATCCGTTGGAGGCGCTGTCCGTAGTTTCCGTTGTCGAGAATGAGTATCTTGCCCTCGGGCGGGACGATCGACGCGAAGGCCGCTTCCAGCGCCGCGGTTCCGGATCCGGTCAGCAGGACGCTCGTGTGCCGCTCGGTTCCTTCGCACAACCGTGTCACCTTCGCGCGGACCGCGTTCATCAGTGCGGCGGCCTCGTCCTCCCGATGGCACACATCGGGATAGCTCAGAGCGGCCCGCACGCGCTCATCGGTCATGACGGGTCCCGGATTGAGCAGCGTCAAGCGGGGCGGTGGCAGGCTGGGGCCACTGGAATCCGCCATCTCCCATCCTTCCGGACTCGGCGGAGTCACTGGATCGCTTCCGCGAAGCTCGCCCGGCCGGTACCGGGGGACTCCGCTCCGCGGAGTTCCATCACCTTCTTGTTGAACCAGGACTCGGTGATCTCGATTTCTGCAGTCCGGGTCAGTTCGAACACCTCGTGGACACTGCTGATCTCGGGTTCGATCGGGAGGCTGGTGCCGTTCTTCTGGATCGAATTCAGCGCTTCGTCCATCGCGTGAATCGATGCCCTCAACGTCTGGTTCGCGTAGATCACGCCGCTGATTCCGGCGTTCTTGAGCTCGTCGATGGTGATGTCCGGGTAGGTCGTCGGAACGACGAGGACCGGGACCCGTCCCCCGCGCGATCGCCACAGCTCGGCGAACTCCGTGACCTGGTCCGCCGTCTTGGCCTTGGAGTGGACGAGAATCGCGTCCGCGCCGGCAGCTGTGTAGCGGCAGGCACGGTCGAAGGCGTCGTCGACTCCCACGCCGGCGATCAGGGACTCCAGCCGCGCGATCACCGTGAAATCCGGGTCCTCCGAGGCCTCTTTGACCATCGCGATCCGAGCGGCGAACTCGTAGCGATCGGCAAGCCGGTGCCCGTCCCGGAAGCTGTTGCGCTTGGGGTACTCCTTGTCCTCGATACACACCGCGGAGATACCTGCGGCCTCGTATTCGCGCACCATACGGCGGGCGTTGTTGATGTCGCCGAACCCGGTGTCGCAATCGCTGATGACCGGAAGCCCGCAAGTCCGGTTCACCACGGAGGCCGACTGCAGCATTTCGGTCATCGTAAGAATGCTGGCGTCCGGCACACCCCAGGCCGTCGAAATGCCGAGCCCGGATGCCCACAACGCGTCGAATCCGCGCCGCTCCGCCAGCAACCCGCCGATGGAGTCGTTCACCCCGACGATCCGCGTGACCTCGTCACTGTTCAGCAGCTCGCGAAATACCGAATTTTTATTAGGCAACCTTCACCCTCCTGTCAACCGAGCTCGTCCTCAGGTTGCTTCCAGCGCAGGTGCCGCGGCCTTTTAGGCGCACACCCCGCGCGATCCGGCCGCCCTCCGGCGGATCAAAAGGACCCCCTGCGCCGCACCGCCGCCACTCTCCACACTCCTTCACCAGCACGTTTCTCCCGATGCCGGGACCCTGCAGCCTTACGCCGGCGGCAACGTTCTCCAAGATTCCTGGGAGCGCTCCCAGGACGTGCGCAGAAGCCAGACTCAGGCACGCTCAAGCCAATGTCAAGCACTCGCCATCCGATTGGAGTTAGCCGGAAGTTCGCACGCCAGACACTTCCCCAGGGAAGCATTCGTCCTGGTCGTCGCGAGATACGGGCCCCCGACTCCGAAATCCGGCGATCTTGCCGGCGATCTCCCGGCTTCGCACTCCCGGAAGATCAATATCTTCCTGAACACCACATACAGCAGAGAACGAAAAACATCCCACCCCTGCCGCCCCGCTCCACTCCGAGCACGGTGGCCGCATCCGGACATTGCCAACTTCATTTTTCCGTTGTTACTGTCGCCGACGGCTTCCCGCATTCGCCTGCGCACCTCCCCTGCCGCTGCCTGGATTTCACGGAGACTTCCAGACGAAACGGGCCTGGAAAATCCTGACAACTCGGAGAGGAATCGACGTGGCGCATCCACTAGAGGCCGCCGGCAGCGGTGACACGGCCGGCGCGGAATCCGGCCTCCGGGCGGGGCCGGGCCGACCGCGGAGGGCGCGCGTGGTCGTGGCCGATCCACTGGATCCGGCGGCCCTGGCTGAACTGAGCCGCACCTACGACCTCGTCGATCGCCCCGGGTGCTCTCAGCCGGAATTGCAGACCCTGGTCCAGGAGGCCGAGGTGCTCGTGGTCCGCAGCGGCGTGCAGGTCACCGCCGAGATCATCGCGGCCGCGCCGCGGTTGCGCGTGCTCGCCCGGGCGGGATCGGGGCTGGACAACATCGATCTCGCCGCCGCGGCCGATGCCGGGGTAACCGTCTTCAACGTGCCCGGCGCTTCGGCGGGCGCGGTCGCCGAACTCGGGCTGGGGATGCTCATGGGTCTCATGCGCCAGATCCCCTCGGCCGACCGCGGGATGCGCTCCGGCCGGTGGCAGAAAAGGGCGCTGACGGGCAGGGAGGTCGCGGGCTCCGCGATCGGCGTCGTCGGCCTCGGACGGATCGGTATGCGGTTCGCCGAACTCGCGCTCCGCTTGGACGCACGCGTGCGCGCCACGGTGCGCCGGTCCGCGCCCGAACGCGCACGGGAGCTGGGTGAGCAGGGAATCGACCTGGTCTCCCTCGAGGAGCTGCTGGCGGAGTCGGACGCGGTCTGCCTCGCCGTGCCCCTGACCGCGGAGACCCGGGAACTGGTCGGCGGAGCGGAGCTCAGGCTCATGGGCGGATCCGCCTACCTCGTCAACGTCTCCCGGGGTGGTGTCGTGGACGAGCGCGCCCTGTTCGACGCGCTCGCGGCGGGGACCATCGCCGGTGCCGCCCTCGATGTGCACCAGCGGGAGGGCGGGACGACCCCCCTTGCCCAGCTGGAGAACGTGGTCCTGACTCCGCATATCGGGGCGATGACGCATGAGGCCCAGCAGCGCATCGGCAGAACCGTCGTCGACTTCATCGGCCGCGCGCTCGACGGTCGGCCGATACCCACGCGCCTGTGCTGAAGCACCGTTGGTCAGCGGCGCCGCGCCCCGGAGGCGGTGCGCGGCGTGTCCGCATCCGGCCGTTAGGAGAGTTCATGGACTTCGACTTCCACATACCGACTCGGATTCACTTCGGCAGCGGACGCCTCGCCGAAATAGGCGGACTCGCTTCGCGGCTGGGCCGAAAGGCCCTCGTCGTCAGCGGGCGTACCGCGATGCGGCGTGCGGGGGTGCTCGATCGGATCGCCGCGTCCCTCTCTGCGGCCGGAGTCGAGTCGGTGTTCTACGGAGAGGTCTCCCCGGATCCGCTCGCCGAGGAAGCGGACGCTGCGGCGGCACAGGCGCGTGATGAGGGATGCGACGTCGTCATCGGCGTGGGCGGTGGGAGCGCCATCGACGGCGCGAAGGCCGCAGCCGTGGGCGTGGTCGCCGGACCCGTCGGTCCGCTGGTCGGTACCGGGGTGCCGGACACACTGCGCGCCCTGCCGCTGATCGCGGTGCCCACCACCGCCGGCAGCGGTTCGGAGGTCACCAAGGGCGCGATCCTCACCGACGCGTCCCGCGACTTCAAATCGGGGATCCGCGGGCACGCGCTCTTCCCGGCGGACGCCCTCATCGATCCAGAGCTCACCGCCACCCTGCCGACCGAGGTCGCGGTGGAGACGGGGTTCGACACGTTCTGCCACGCGGTGGAGGGGTACCTCGCGTGCGGTACCGGACCCGTCAACGCGCCGCTGGCGCGGGAGGCCGTCGGAATCGTCGCGGAGTCGCTGCCCGCCATCGCCGCAGGCGCGAGCACACCGGCGCTTCGGGAGCGCATGGCGTATGCGGCTCTCCTGGGCGGGATCAACGTCGCGACCGCGAGCACCTGCTTGCCGCACCGCCTTCAGCAGGCCATGCCCCGGCTCCACGGCCGCCGGCTCTCGCACGGGCGCGGGCTGGCCGTGCTGTATCCCGCGTGGCTGCGTCTGATCGAACCGCATCGAAAGACGCGGTTGCGCGAACTCGCCGAGTGCATCGGCGCCACCGACTTCCGGTCGGGAGTGCTGGACCTGCTCGACCGGACCGGTTTGCGGAGCAGTCTGGCCGACTGGGGGTTCGCTCCGGACGACCTCGCCGCCTGCGAAGCGCGGGTCAGCGGAAACGTCGCCAACGATCCGACCCCCGACACGGGAGAAGCCGAGGTCCGCGCGATCTACGCGGGGTCTCTGTGATCGGCCCCGCGATCCGCACTGCCGCGGTCCGCACTCCGCGGTCGCCCCGCCGGCGCGCACTGCTCGCGACCGCGGGCCCCGACACGTTCGGGGGACCCGGCTCAGGGCCAGGCCGGCAGGCCGGGCAGGCCCGTGTCGGTGCTGCGCCCCAGCAGCCATGCGAGGCACTCGGACTCGGTCAGCCGTGCGGGAACGGTGACACCGGGGGCGCGGTCGGGCAACCGCTCGAGCTCTCGGGGCAGCAGGAACTCGACGAAGTCCACCGGCCAGTCCTGCGGCGTGTATCCGATGCGCAGATCGACACGGTGGATCTGCGCTTCGCGCCAGCGCGACACGAGCGCCTGGTGTGCCGGCTTCTCGCCCGCGCGGAACCGCAGGGGCCGATTCCACTCCGCCGGCGGTGTCGCCTCCATCGCGGAGACCAGCCGCTCCGCGGACGAGCGCAGGTCCGCGATCAGCGCGCCGGCGGAACGGCCCGCCCCGGCTTCGATCTCGGCCGACCGCTGCTCGGGTCCCCCCGGGTACTGCTCCACCAGGACGCCGGCGGCAGCCTGTTCGAGCATCCGCGACAGAGCGTCGGCGTGGCGGGCCAGGTGGGACAGCACGTGTCCGCGGCTCCAGCCCGGAAGCAGCGATGGGGCGCGTGCCGCCTCGTCGTCCGCCACCCTCTCCGCCGCGTGCTCGACAAGCGCGTTTTCGCAGTCGCGGACGCGGACGAGCCACGCACCGATCGATTCGGCGTCCGGAGTCCCGATCATCACCCGACCATCCCTTCCGCCGGCGGATCCGGGGCCTACGGCGGCCCCAACGCCGACCGGAGCCCGCCCCTGCGCCGGCCGATCACCCTAGCAGCCCGGCGAATTCCGTCACTCGGCCGTTCCACCGCCCGCGGAGCACGCGTTCTGAACGGCCACATCGGCACGGCGACGATCCGAGGAGAACCATGACAGAGCAGACGAGCGCAATGGCGGCGACCTCCTCCGACCGTGTCCGGCGGCTGCGGGAGGGGCTTGTCTGGGCCGCGGGCCGCCCCGGCGCGGCCCCCGACCTCCACGAGGCCGAACTCCCCCCTTTCCTGGAAGCGTTGGACGCGCATCGCCTGGACGGGCGGTTCCTGCGCAGGTGCGCAGCCGAACCCGACGCGTTTCCCGCCGAATTCACGGCGGCCGTCGCCGAACGGTTCGCCGGCGTCCAAGCCGGGGTCCGCAGTCAGTCGGAGGTGGCGGCTTCCGTCTCCGCCCGTCTCAGCCGTGACACCGGGCACCCTCCGATCGTGCTCAAGGGCAGCACGCTGTGGCAGATCACCGGGGATCCGTACACGATGCGGCGCAGCGGCGACATCGACTTCGTCGGCGCGGACCCGGAGGCGACCGTCGAAGCCGTCACGGCCGAGGACTACCGCCGGCATGGGCCGGTCGACATCCTCGACGAATACGCGGAACTGCGCTCCGAGGCCGGGCGGATCATCGAAGTCCACTCCTACTACGAGATCCCGCGGCTTCCCGCCGAGAGGGACCGGCGCCGGTACTCCCCCGCCGCGAACCCCGGTGGGTGGAGGCAGGAGCTCCGCCTCAGCGGACACCGGTGGGAGTATGCCCACCTGGACCGCCACCGGGCGCGCACCGCCGACCCGCCCGCATTGGTGCTCCGCCCAGAAGCCGCGATCTTCGTCAACGCGGCGCACATGTTCGGCGACTACGTCAGAACGCCGTTCGTGTGGCCCAAGGGGACGATCAAGCTGGACGAAGTGGCGACCGTCTGCGACCTGGCCGACCATTCCGCATTCGACCGCGGTCTCTTCCTGCGCCTCCTGCACGAGCTCGACGGACACGACGTCATCGCCTTCGTGCGCGCCCTCGCCCTCGACCTCCTGGGCCGGGATCCGCTGCCGGGACTGCCCGACACCGGATCGGACTGGCGGCTCCGCGAGCGCGCGTTCCCCGTGGACCTGTGGTGGGACGGCGTCGACGGCTACCTCGTCGACCTGGGGTGGCACCCGGAGCAACTGCTGATCCGCGACGAGCAGGTCTCCGCTGAAACCGTCCTGTACGGGCTCCACGTCAACGCCCTCGACGCCACCGCCCCCGACCGGGAGCTGCGGTTCTCCGCTTTGGACGGATCGGCCGCCGCGGTCGAGCATGCGGTGTTCCGCACGGAGAAGGGCGCAGCGTTCAGCGTCGCCGGCACCGTCGTCAGACACCCCTGGGGTCTGAGCATCGAGGTGGCGCTCCCTCCCGCTCCCACGGGCTGCATGAGCGCGATCTCCCTCAACTTCGGCGACTACCGCTACGAGGGCTTCTACACCCCCGAGGACGACGACTACCGCTGGGACGACTACTCGCTGTTCAACCCGGACGCCAACGGGGCCGACTCCGGTGCCTTCCGACGGGCCGGGCGCGACACGTTCTCGTTCACTCTGCCCTGGGACGCGCTCGGCGTGTCGAAGGACGCCGCCGCGGCCGCGCTCCCCTTGTTGCTGGGTGTCCGCCACCAGCGATTGCGCTGGGGGCCCATGCGGGCGGGCGCCGTCATACCGCTGCGCATAAGCGTCTAGGGCCGTCGTGGCCCGCCTCGTCTCAATGATCTTCGCAGAAAGGGAGCACAGGTGACGTCGTCTGCGCAGCGCGCTGTACCCCGCCGGCCCACCCCTCAGCCGCCGACGCCCTTCCTGATACTCAAGATCGGCGGAAGCCTCGTCTCGGACAAGGCCGCATCGGACAACATCGACCACGCCGCCGTGGCCGCGTACGCCCGGCAGGTCGCCGATCTGGCACGGAGCCGTCCCGGTCGGATGGCGCTGGTGGTGGGCGGCGGATCGATCGGCCACGGCGCGGTCCGGGAGCTGGATCCATGTGACCCCTTCGCAGCCCTCGTCCTGACCCGGGCCACCTTCGACGTCAAGTGGATCTGGACGCGGGAACTGCGCCGGCTCGGTATCCGCGCACTTCCGCTCCAACTCGCCGCCGCCTGTGTCCTGAGCCGCGGCCGCCCGGTCTTCGCCGACACGGCCGTCACCCGGCTCCTGGAGGTCGGCGGGCTGCCCGTGCTGTCGGGCGACAGCCTCCTCGACGACAGCGGCCGGCTCCAGGTCTTCGGCAGCGACTGGGTAACCGGGGTGATGCTCCAGCACAGCGCCGGCCCCCTCCGGATCGCGGCACTGACCGACGTGCCCGGGGTGCTGCGAGGCGGCCCGAGCGGGGCGGAGACCATCGCGGACCTCTCCCCCGACGACCTCGGCATCGCTCGGCGGCACCTGTGGGACAGCGGGGCGTGGGAGACCAGCGGCGCGATGGGAGGCAAGCTCGACGCGCTGGCGACGTGGGCGCGCCAGGGGGCGGAATGCTTCATCCTCCGCGGCGATCCCGACGCCGGCGACCTGGATTTTCTGTTCCGCCCCCGGGACGAGTGGCCCGCCGGCCTGCCCCACACGCGGATCGCCCCCGCTCAGGCGGCGGACCCGGCCGCCGCTCCGCAGGAGATCCGATGAGCCTGCTGGACCGCGCTCGCCGCCTTGCCCTGCCCTCCGCCGCGATCACCGCGGGAATCGTGGTCAACGCGACCTTCACCGGAATGATGGGCGTCCTGCTGCCCTTGCTGCTCGCCCAACGCGGCGTCGAAAAGGAGAACATCGCCCTCTTCTTCGTCGTCAACGCGCTGACAGCGGCCTGCCTGAACCTCGTGGTCGGCCGATGGCTGCGGAAGGCGGACGCGCCGCGGCAGGGCATCGCTGCGAGCTCGCTACTGGCGGCAGCGGGACTGGCGGTGCTGGCCGCTCCCCTGCCGGAGTGGACGATCTATCCCGCGGGCATGGCGGTGATGTGTATGAGCCTGGTCTTCCCGCAATACGTCGCTATCGCCGACAGCGCAAAGACCGGCTCCTCCGCCCGGACCATGGGCACGGTGCGCACGCTGTTCGTGTCGGGCTACGTGCTCGGGCTCGGGGTCTACTCCGCGGCCGCGCTGCTGGCCGAGGTCGAGCCCACCCTCCGACCGGTCCACACGGCGATGGCGATCGCGGCGCTCAACGCGCTGCTGTGCCTCGTTCCGCACAGGAAGCCGCCGGTTCCGGAGCCCGCACAGGCGGACGGGGAATCGGGCGGGCACAGCAGTCGCCCCAATCCGCTCCGGGTCATCGCCGTGGCGATCGCGGTCGTGCTGATGCTGCGCGCCGCGGACAGCCTGCGCCAGGTCTACCTGCCGCTGTACGCGCTCGCCACCGACGTGCCAGAACCGGCTATATCCGCCCTTTTCGCCGTGACGACGATCGTGGAACTCGTCGTGCTGGTGCCTCTCGGGATCATCAGTGAGCGATTCGGCAGCGTCCGCACACTGATCGCCGTATGCGCGTTCGGTGCGGTGTCGTTCACGGCCGTGGTCCTGTTCGGCGGCCTTCCCGCGCTGTTCGGGTCGCAGGTCGTGTACGCCGTGTTCACAGCGGGCTTCCAGAGCATCGCCGTCGTACTCCTCGGGGACGTGCTGCGTTCGGGCATCAGCGGCGGCGCGGGTGTCTACACGGCGGTCGTCCAAGCCGGGTCGATGATCGGATTCGTCGCGCCGCTCATGGTGCCCGGATACCAGGCCGAGGTGTTCTGGATCGGAGTCGCGCTCTGCGTCGCTCCGGCCGTACTGCTGGCCCTCCTCCCCCGGCTCGGCTTCACCGGCCCAGCAAAGGCGGAGGAGGCCCGGGTTCCGGGCTCAGGCCGCGCGCAATAACGCACAGAGAGGGCAGCATGAGGGAGAGCACACAGGTACTGGTCGCCGGCGGAGGCCCCGCCGGTTCGACGGCCGCGACACTACTTGCCCAGCAGGGATTCGACGTCGCGCTTCTCGAACGGGAGACGTTTCCCCGATACCACATCGGCGAGTCGCTGCCCGTATCCACGCTGCGGATACTCGACCTACTCGGTGTCCGCGAGAAGGTCGACGCCCACGGCTTCGTGCGGAAGTACGGCTCGTACTTCGAGTGGGGTGCTGAGCAGTGGTCGCTGCCGTTCAGCCACTTGGACGGCGAGGACAAGTACAGCTGGCAGGTCAAACGGTCGGAGTTCGACAAGATCCTGCTCGACCACGCCCGTTCCGTCGGCGTCGACGTGTCCGAGGGGACGCGGGTGGCGGATGTGGAGTTCGCCGACGGGGCACCGGCCGCCGCTCATTGGTCGACCGGCTCCTCCTCGGGACGCATCGGATTCGACTACCTGATCGACGCCTCGGGACGCGCCGGCGTGCTCTCGCGCGGCAAGCTCCAGGACCGGGTATTCCACGACGTGTTCAAGAACGTCGCCCTGTGGTCTTATTGGCGCGACGCATCGCCCACAGGGCGCGGGCCCCAGGGATCGGTCGCCGTCTGCTCCGTACCCGGGGGCTGGGTGTGGATCATTCCCCTGCATGATGGAACCACCAGTGTCGGCTTCGTCACCGGCAAGGACCGCCTGGCAAAGGAGCGGGAGCGCCTGGGCGGCCCCGACGAGGTCTACCGCGACGCGCTCAGGCGCTGCGAACTGGCGTCGCAGGTGCTGCACACGGCGAACCGGGTTTCCCCTCTGCAGGCGGAGACCGACTACTCCTACGCCGCGGCCAGGTTCTGCGGTTCCCGGTACTTCCTGGCGGGCGACGCCGCCTGCTTCCTGGATCCGCTGCTGTCCACCGGTGTCCACCTCGCCAACTTCAGCGGGATGCTCGCAGCGGCGGCCATCGGGAGCATACTCCGCGGTGAGGTGTCCGAAGACGACGCCCTGTCGTTCTACGAGCGCGTCTACCGGAACTCCTACACCAGGTTCCTCACCCTCGTATCGGTCTTCTACTCGGCTTACCGCGGCAAAGACGCGTACTTCTTCGAGGCTCAGTCCCTGACCCGGGAGAAACGGAGGGACCTCGGCGTCGGAAAGGCGTTCCTCGACATCGTCTCTGGTATCGAGGATCTTTCCGACGCCGACGACGAAACCGCTTTCGAATTCCTCCGGAACCGATTCACGGGAATGGAGGGCGGTTCACCTGTACCGCTCTCGCATCACAACACCTACCTTGACGAGCCCCCGACCGGCCCCGAGAGCGCAGTCTTCGGTATGTATCTGACACGCACTCCGGAACTTGGGCTACGATACTCCGCGAAGACTTCTCCCGTCCCGTATGCGACCCCTACCACCGACGCGTGAGGAAAAATGCCGGAACACACTTCTGAACAACACTCCGCCGGATTGTCCGAGAACATGCGCGAGGACACGCGCGCCCTCATGCGCGGCCTGGACGTCCTCAGCGGGCCGTTTCCCGACTTCGACCCGGACACCGCCCCCGACCATCCCGCACAACTGTTCGTCGCGTGGTTCATGAACGCCGTGGACACCAAGGTGGTCGAGCCGCACGCGATGACTCTCTCCACGGTCACCCCGGACGGACGGCCTGAAGCCCGCGTGCTGATCCTGAAGTCCGTCGACGCGGCCGGCTGGCGATTCGCCATCAGCAAGGCGAGCAGCAAGGGCCGCGAAATCGCGCAGAATCCCCACGTCGCCCTGACGTTCCACTGGCGCGAGGTCGGACGCCAGGTGCGGATTTCAGGCGTGGCCTGCGAGGAGAGCGCGGCAGACGGTTCCGCCGACTTTCTGGCCCGCTCCCGCGGATCCCGTGAGATGGCCCTCCTGCTCCGGCAGAGCCAGGTTCTCGAGGAACCGCAGCAGATCGACCGCGAACTGGAAGCGGTCCGCCGCAAGCTCGCGGAGGATCCCGACCTCGTCCCGCCGGAATGGACCTCCTATGTCGTCAAGGCCGACAAGGTCGAGTTCTGGCAGGCGGATGGCGGGCGCCGCCACACCAGGGTCCTCTACACCCGCGCGGACGAGACCGCCGCATGGTCGCGGTGCAGGCTGTGGCCCTGAACGGATTCACCGCGCCGATCACCCGCGGTTCCCGATTCGGCAGCCGCTGAACCTCCCCTGACGGGCCGCGGAATCGCAGGGGTGCAGGCGGACGGCGGGTCCGTGCAGAGGAGGCTCGGGGCCTCCCCTGCACGGACCCACGTGGGGTTGACCATCGAATCCGCCTGCATGCGGGTGGAGCGGAGAGGAACCTGATGAGCGAGCGCTACCGACCGGGGCAGGTCGTCACCCATTGGGAAACGGTGGACGGCGCCTCCTGGCTGAGCTATCCGGTCCGGGTCGTCGCCGACAACCCCGACCTGTTCGCCGTCTACCTCGCCGCGGGGACCCCCATGACATTCGGCGAGGGGACATTCCGCCTCGGCCCGCACCCGTGGCGCTCGTTCGGTCCGGCGTGGAAGTCGGCGGGCGTGGTGCAGCTGCACCGTCCCGGCGACTGGTATGCGGTGTGGGCGGTGACCGGTCGCCGGGACGGGTTCCGCGGGTGGTACGTCAACTTCCAAGAGCCTTTCCGGCGCGTTCCCGGCGGGTTCGAGACCCTCGACCACGACCTGGACCTGGAAATCCCGGCCGGCGATCCCGCCGCCTACCGCTGGAAGGACGTAGACGAATTCGAGGCGCGGGCCGCGCGCGGCGACTTCACCGAATCGGCGGTAGAGGCCGTCCGCGCCGATGCCGGACGCGTCGCCGCGATGCTCGACACGGGCACGACATGGTGGGACCGTTCATGGCTCGACTGGCGCGCCCCGAAGACATGGGATTATGAAGCCGTGCACGCCCCTCGTTGACGGAGGATCGCCGAGGGCGGATAGAGGTCAGGACAAGCCTGTCGCCACCAAGAGAGACGTGCGGGACGCCGCGGCACCGAGGTTGGGGACGCTGGCCCTTCGAACCGGGTCTTCGACTCCGTCTCCTGCCTGGCTTCTCCCGGCGGCGGGCATGCGGGACCGGTGCACGGGGATTCCGCTGTTCCGCACGCGTGTCCGCGGCGCGTGCCATCGGCGGTTCGCCGGCGTTCGTCCATTCCGTCGCGGCCGTGCCGCCGCGATCCGGTCCGAATCCGCGCCTACCCGCGGCCTTGCGACACGGCTGCGACATGACGGCGATATTCCGGTGAACCCGGGGCGGCACCGTCGCTTGCATGCACCTATCGCGCCTCCGTACCTCCTTCCGGCCTCCGGGAGTCGTCCCCGGTCCCGTGCGCATGCCGGCCCTGGACGGGTTGCGCGGCATCGCCGTGTCAGGGGTGCTGTTGTTCCACACCGGCAACCTGCCCGGCGGCTTCCTCGGTGTCGACCTGTTCTTCGTGCTATCGGGGTTCCTCATCACCGGGCTGCTCCTGCGCGAAGCCGAGACAGCCCGCGGGATCTCGCTCGTGTCGTTCTGGGGGCGCCGACTGCGGCGGCTGTTCCCCGCCCTGGCACTGGTGCTGGTCGTCGTGACCGTGACGGTCTGGGCGCTGCAGCGGGTCGGCTACCCGGTCACCGATCGCGGCATGGTCTCCACGACCGTGGCGGACGGCCTGTGGGTGCAACTGAATCTGGTCAACTGGCATCTGCTTGCCCAGGACGCGAGCTACTGGGACGCCTTCGGCCGATCGCGGGTGTTCGAGCACCTGTGGAGCATCGCGGTCGAGGAGCAGTTCTATCTGGTGTGGCCCTTCGTCATCGGCGCGATCGCATGGGTGGCGGCACGGTCGCGGCAGCGTGCCGGGACCGTCGATGCTGCCGCGCTGGCGGTCGCCGTCGCCGTCTCGGCCGTCTCGCTCGTCCTGATGGTCGCCCTGCTCGATCCCGCCGATCCCACGCGGGTGTACACCGGCACCGACACCAGAGCGTTCTCGCTGCTGCTGGGCGCCGCAGCGGCGACGGCACCGGTCCGCCGCGCGTTCCAGCACATCGTGTGGTCGTCCCGCAGTATCGCCGCGTGGGCGGTCGGGATCCTCACGGTGGGGATCCTCGCGTTCTGGGTGCTCGCGGACGGGACCACCACGCCGGGACTGTTCACCGGCGGTCTGTTGGCGCACGCGATCTCCTGCGCGATCCTCATCGGCTTGTGCGCCGCCGCCACCACCGCGCAGACGCAGAGCACCGCGGGGACGCCTCGCCTCCCGTTGCCGGTGGGGATGCTGCAGGCGGCGCCGCTGACCCGGCTCGGCGAAATCTCTTACAGCCTCTATCTGTGGCATTGGCCGGTGATCGTGCTCTTCTCCGCGCAGGAGCACCCGGAGCTGCCGCATTGGCTGCACTCCGCGATCGTCATCGGGATGTCGATCGCCTTCGCCACCGCGTCGAGGTATCTGGTGGAGGACCCGATCCGGTTCCGGGCGCGGTGGGCGCGAGGGCGCACCGGACTGGTCGTGTTCCTCTTCGCTTCGGCCGCGCTGCTCGCGATGTGGCTCGCACTGCCGATGCCCGCGGCGCCGCCGATCGACACCGGGCAGCTGTGACCCGCAGACGCATCGGCGGCGGCGGACGAGTCGGGATCGCGGTCCTGTCGGCCGCGGGCCGAGGGGCGGGTCAGCCCAGTACCGGGCAGGTTCGGGGCTCCAGTGCTGTATCGGTGAACCGGATGCCCGCTCGGGTTTCCGTGGAGCCTCCCGCCTGGATGTGGCCGGCGAGCGCGGTGCATACGATCTGATCCACACCGCCGGCGGTCACTTCGGTGGAGGCGACCGGCACCCGCACACTCATGCGCTCACCGCTGACGGTCACCTCGGTCCGGGTCACGGGCGTGGGGTCGATGCCGGTACGCACGTCCGAGTCGCCGGGGCCGGTCAACAGCACCGACACGGTCTCGGACACGGTCCCCAGCCGCCCGGTCTCCCGCTGCTGCGCGGTCAGGTTCCCGTCGTGGTCGAGGAAGTACAGGGTCATTCCGGGCGCGACACCCGTGGGCGCAGAGGGCCCGGCTTCGATGCCCGATGGCTGCGACCCGCAGCCCGCCGCCAAGGCGAGGACACCCCCGACCAGAGCCGCTGTGAGCGTTCGGTGGTTCATTCGCCCTGCTCCTGATGGACCTCGCCGGTGGCCGGCTCCGGGGCCCGTGGGAGCCGGAGCGTGAAGACGGCGCCGCCGCCGGGGTGGTTCGCGGCCGTGATCTCCCCGCCGTGGAGGAGCGCGTTCTCGCGGGCGATCGCCAGGCCAAGGCCGCTGCCGGGAGTGCGGGCGCGTGCGGCGTCGGCCTTGTAGAACCGGGAGAAGACATGCGGCAGAACATCGTCGGGCATCCCGGGGCCGGAATCGATCACCTGCACACTCGCCCCTTCACTCGTCGCCGTGATGACCACTCGCACCGGTGCGCCGCCGTGCGTGAGGGCGTTGCCGATGAGGTTCGCCATGGTCACGTCGATGCGACGCCGGTCAGCCATCACCGTGGGGCCGCCCGGGCCGGCGGCGGGCCCGGTGATGACCACGTCGTCGGACCAGCCGCGGGTGCGCACACAGGTGCTGATCACCTCGAACAGATCGGTCTCCTCCCAACGCGGTTGCGCTGTGCCGGCGTCGATCCGGGCGATGTCCAGAATGTCCTCGACGAGCTCCACCAGGCGCCGTGTTTCGATGACGGCCAGCTGTGCGGATTCCCGAGCCTCCTCCTCATCCGCGGAACGCGTGCTGTTCGCGCGCGGCAGTATGTCGTGCAGGACTTCGACCGTAGCGGTCAGGGTCGTCAGCGGCGTGCGCAGCTCGTGGGAGACATCGGCGGCGAAACGGCGGGAGTCTTCTTCCATCCTGGCCATCGACTCCATCGAGTCCTGCAGTGACGCGGCCATATCGTTGACGGTGCGGGTCAGCCGGGCCAGTTCGTCGACCCCGGCGGGTTCCGTACGTGCGGCCAGATCTCCCTGCGCGAGGCGCTGGGCCGTTTCCCGCAACCGGGCCACCGGACGCAGCACGCCTTGCGAGGCCAGCAGCGCGAGCAGCACCGCCAACGGCAGCACGGCCAGCGTCGTTGTCGCCGCACCGCGGACGAGACCGTCGACCTGCTCCTCCACGTCGGTGAGGTCGCGTGCCGCATACACCTCGATCCCCGAAGGGGCCTGGGTCCCGTCGGGTGCCGTGATCATCACCGGGGCGCCAATCAGCAGCCACGGCCTCCCGTCGATACGTACCCGCTGGGTCAGCACACGAGGATCCTCGCTGTCGGCTTGGGCGTTCATCGCCTGACGCAGTTCGGCCGGCACCACCTGCGCGCCCGAGGCGAAGACGCCATCGCCCGACGCCGCGTCGCCGTAGCGGACGAGCGAATGCTCACCCGCGGCGATCCGCAGCCGGTCGAGGGAACCGCGGCCTGGGGGATACTGCGCGGACGGGGCGGCCTGAGTGATCCGCCCGGCGAGGTCTTCGGTGTGGTAGCGCCGGTGCGCCTCGAACAGCGACGCCGTGGACTGCTGCACCCCCGCCCAGGCGGCCGCGGTCGCACCGAGTGCGGCGGCGAAGACGACAGTGACGATCAGCCGCCCTCGCAGCCCCGACATCCCGCGCAGGAGCCTTCGGATCCGGGAGGCCCTCACACCGGGCCGAACCTGTATCCGAATCCGCGCACGGTCTGTACGTACTCCGGTCGTGCCGGATCGGTCTCGATCTTCGCCCGCAGCCGCATCACGCCGTTGTCCACCAGCCGGGAATCGCCGAGGTACCCCTGCTCCCACACCTCTTCCAGAAGCTGCTCCCGACTGAACACCCGCCCCGGCGCTCTGGACAGGGCCAGCAGCAGGCGCAACTCCGTGGGCGTGAGCCCGACTTCCCGGCCGTCGACCGAGACCGCCAGCGCCTCGGTGTCGATGCGCAGCCCGCGGTGCGTGCGCACCCCGTCGGGATCGCCCACCGCCCGGCGCAGGACGGCACGGATGCGCGCGTCCAACACCGTGGGCCGCACCGGTTTGACGACGTAGTCGTCCGCGCCCGCCTCCAGCCCGGTGATCACGTCGAAGTCGTCGCCGCGAGCGGTCAGCACGATGATCGGAACCTGCGACGACTCCCGGATTCGGCGGCAGACCTCGAAGCCGTCCATGCCGGGAAGCATCAGATCCAGCACGATCACGTCCGCACCACCGATGCCGAACCGCGCCAGCCCGTCCTCACCGTCTTCGGCGGCCTCGATGCGGTGCCCGTGGCGTTTCAGGGCGAGCTGCAGCCCGCGCCTGACGAGCGCGTCGTCTTCGATCAGCAGGACAGTAGCCACGCCGCCGATCGTAGGAGACACGTCTGCCTGGGCTGCGGCCGAAGACCGGCGACGGCCGGTTCTGCGACACAACTGCGACACGCCTACACAACGGCCGCGACAGCAGGTTGCGAGAGTCCAACCATGCGAACGAACGCCGCGAACACCGCCGCTCCGACCACCACCGCCTCCTGGGGCCTCAGCGACCGGCTGTGCCGGGCAACGGGCGTCGCGTCGGTCCTTCTCGCAGCCATGGCGCTGGCCGCCTGCGGCGCCGGTGAGGCCGGCGACGCCGATAGCGGCGGATCGACCGATTCCGCACAGGCCGCCGACGCGGGCCTGTCGCCCGTCCTCTTTCTCGGCGACTCCGTCGCCGCAGGTCAAGCAGTCGCCCTCCAGCAAGGGCTGGCAGAAAGCGGCGTGACGTTCATAGACGCCACCTCCACCGGAGGCGGCAATCTCGTCGGACCCAACGCCGAGGCGCAATGGAAGGCGCTGCCCGAGACACTCGAACGGGCCGAAGGCGGCGTCGTGCTCTACCAGCTCACCACCTACGACTGGGGTGCCCCCGGCGAACAGCGCGCCGCATACGAACGCCTCGCCGAGACCGCCGCAAGCCTCGATGCCGACGTCCTCCTCGTATCGATGCCGCCCATTCGGCCCGACGAGTTCTACGAGCCCCACATGGACGAACTCGCCAACGCCGACGACGCCGCCCGACAGGTCGCGGAGGACCTCGACGGCGTCGACTACCTCGACGCCTCCGAGGTATGGGGCGATGAATACGCCAGGGAGCGCGGCGGCGCGATCGACCGCAGCGACGACGGGATCCACACCTGCCCCCAGGGCGCAGCCCGATTCACCGATTGGATCCTCGAACAGCTCGCCGACCGCTACGACGGATTCACCCCGGCAGACCCCGACACCTGGGCGAACACGGGCTGGTCCGACAGCGAACTCTTTCACGGCTGCTGATACCCCGGCCGACTGGAGCTCGTGCCCCACGCCGCCTTCGATGAGGCCTGCCGGTGGCGTTCGGCGCGGGGCGGGTTCGGCGACCTGGACGGAGGTGTCCTGCAGCGGAATACGGACGCCCTCGGACGGGGAGCAGGTCGCCGCCGTGGTGGCGCAGCAGGTGGCCGTGCGCGCGAGCGGCCAGGCGATTCTCAACGCGGTCGCGTGTCGCTCAGCACGTCGTTCACGGCGAACTGCGGTCGGCCCGCGAGCGCTGCCAGGAGCTCCTCGGCCCCTCGGCGGCCCGCAGCCGCCCGTGCTTCAGCGGTCTGTCCCGCCAGGTGGGAGTAGACGACGATGCCGTCGACGCCGCGCAGCGGGCTGTCGGAGGGAAGCGGCTCCCTGCTCGCGACGTCCAGGGCGGCGCCCGCGATCTCTCCCCGCCGCACGGCCGCGGCCAGCGCGTCCTCATCGACGATGGGTCCGCGCGCGGTGTTGATCAGCAGCGCCGTCGTCTTCATCCGCTTGAACGCCGATTCGTCCAGCAACCCCCGGGTCCGTTCCGTAAGCGACGTGTGGACCGAGACGTAGTCGGAGGCGGCCAGCAGCTCGGGCAGGTCCACGAACCGCACCGCCGGATCGTTTCGCAACCGGGCCGGCACGCCGGTCGTGCAGACCACGGCCATACGGAACGCGCGGGCCAGGGGCACCACCGCCCGCGCTGAAGCCCCGTAGCCGATGAGGCCGAGCGTGGAGCCGCGCAGTTCGCGCCCGTCCTCGCGCGGCCAGGCCCCCTGGGAGACGCCGTGCGCGGACTGCACCAGGCGCCTGGCCCCCGCGAGCAGCAGGCCGATGGTGTACTCGGCCACGGCGTTGGCGTTGACGCCGGGGAGGTTGCTCACGGTGATCCCGAGTCTCCCGGCGGCGGCGACGTCGATCGAGTCGTAGCCCACGCCCGTGCGCACGACGGAGCGCAGCCGCGGTGCGCGGGCGAGGACGTCGGCAGTCAGCGGTTCGTTGGCCACCAGGGCGGCGTCGACATCGGCGAGCGCGGCCGCGAGCTGTTCGGGGTCCCGCCGGCCGGCCATCGGCAGGTGCACGGTCTCCAGCCCGGCACGCCGCAGGAACCGGTCGACGTCGTCGCCGGGGCGGAGGTAATCCGTGGTGATCAGAACGCGCGGCACAGTCTTCTCCTCCTGGGGCCGGGCCCGGTAAGGCGCGATCGAGCGGGCCCGCCGCTGCACAGCGCCGGGCCTGCCACGGCCAAGGCCGCGAAGCTGGAAGGACGCCAGACCGTTGCTATAGCAAGATTGACAACATTAACAAGCATTCTTGCTGTGGCGTATATGGTGAATGCCGTGGCGAGAGAATCGTTGAAGGGTCTGACGGCCGAGACGCTGGCCGACCGCGCGTACCGCGCCATCCGCGACGCGGTCACGACCGGCGAACTGCGCCCTGGGCAGAAGGTCACCGAACGCGGGCTCGCCGAGCGGTTGTCGGTCAGCCCGACGCCGGTGCGCGAGGCCATCCGCCGCCTGGAGCAGGACGGCTTCCTCGAACGGACCGGGCCGCGCACGGTTCAGGTGGTGGCGTTCGCGGACGCCGCGAGGCAGGATCTGGCCGAGGTCGAGGTGGCCCTTCGCGGGATGGTGGCCCGTTTCGGAGCGCGGCACGCGACCCCGGCGCAACTCGATCATCTCGACGCCGTTCTCGACGAAGCCGACGACCTGCTGATCCTCATCCGGCAGCGCCACGAGGCGGGCCAGGACGTGTCGCGCCACGTGGGTCGGCTCCTCGATACGATGCAGCGATTCAACGAGGTGGTCGAGGCCTGCGCCAACAATCCCGTCCTCGTGCGCCTGCTCGACCAGACCCGGGTGTTCTCCTGGCCGGAGCGGCGCGCCCGCCTGATCGAGCGGATCAGCCGGAACGACAGGTTCGGCCTGGACCGCTACGGCAGCCACCGCGCGCTCGTCCGGGCGCTGAGGGCGGGCGACTCCGCGGCGGCCGAGGCCCTCGTGATCGAGGACGCCCGCGGCGGACTCGGAGATCTGCTCGCCGCACCCACGGCTCCGGCGGAGTCGGCGGAGTCCGCCGACCGGGCCTGAGTTCGCGCGCGAGGGACGCCGCACCGTTCGCGATCCCACTGAGGGCGGCCGGGATCGCCGCTCGCCCGGAGTCCTCCGGGTCGGCTGGGGACGTCGGACGGGCGCCGCCGCCTCCCCGGGCGGCTCGGTCGGGGAGGCGGCGCGCGTGCGGTTCTCCGCGCCCGGAGCCGGCGTCAATCGGTGCCTCCGCTCCCCCGCGCGTCGGCGGCGGGCGGGACCAGCAGTGCCAGGGGGACGTGGTGCTGGCCCGAGTGGACGTCGCGGTCTCGGAGCCCGCCTTGGGGGACGGGGCGGGGGAAGGAGATCTTCACGACGTTGAGATCGGGGATGCGGAAGATCCGCACCTGTTCTGCCGGGACGCCGTACAGCCGGGCGACCACCTCTTCGTTGAGGACGTCCTCGTCGGCGGCAGCGGCGTAGCCGGCCTCGTCGCGCATGAACAGCTCCATGGTCGTCCAGAACGGGCCGGCGTTCTTCGAACGGACTTCCAATGCGAGCTCGCCCAAGGTCTCAGGCATCGGCGGGGGCCTTTCGGTACTCGGTGCGGAACAGTTCGGTGGGGTCGTCGACGTCCACGACGTGGTTGAGGACGAATTCATAGGCCGGGCCGCGTTCGGTCTCGGCCGGTGAGAAGGGGAAGGCCGTGCTCGGCAGGTAGGCCATGTCGGCCGTGGGCAGGTGCAGCATGAGCGGGTTGGCGACCTTTGCGATCGCCGTGGCCGTGGCCTGGTCGGGCGCGCGGACCAGGAGCATCACGGCGACTTCGCGTGCCGGGCCGGTGGCCGGGTCGTGTTCTGCGAGGACGGCGTTGTGGCCGTAGAGCCGGATGTCGACGGCGTAGTCGCCGACATCCAGGCGCAGCGTCCTGGCGACCCACTCGCCCAGCACCTTGTGCAGGAGAGTGGCCCACTCCTCGATGTTCGCCAGGATGTGCGGGTCGCGGATCGCGGTGAACGACATGGTCTCGTACCCGCTGATGCGCGCCCCCTCCAGCTTGATCGTGTGCTGCGGTGCGGGTTCGAACTCCGAGCCCTCCACCCTGACGGTGCGCTCGTCGACGGCGCGGTAGGTCGCTGCGGTGACGTCGATCGTGCCCGCCGGTTCGCGCATCCGGAACGGGTCGGCGGTCTCGTAGAGCATGTGCGCGGCCACCGATGCGGGTGTGCAGGACGCGGCCGGGTTGAGCGGCTCGATGGTGAATCCGTGCGCATCGATGGTGGCCAGCACCCCGCCGGCGCGCGGGTCGGTGGTGCACTGGCCGCCGCATTCGACGATCTTCGCGGCGTGCCAGGCCGGACCGGGCGGCATGCCGCGCATGAGCGGGTAGGCGGCGGCCACGGCGGTGTCGGTGGCGCGTCCGGCCAGGACGACCTGGGCGCCGCCGCGCAGCGCGGCCTCGATGGGCTCGTGGCCCATCATGCCGACGATGCGGGTGCAGCCTTCCAGGGTCGTCGCGTCGAGGGCGCCGTGCGGCGGCAGCGGGTGGATCGCTCCGGCCGCCAGGCGCTCGACGAGTGCGGAGTCCTTCTGCTCGCTGTAGATCGCGGCGACGGCCAGGTCGAGCCCTTCCGCGACCAGGATGTCCGTGGTGATCTCGGCGATCCAGTCGACGCCGGCGTCGGTCCCGCCGGTGCCGCAGGAACCGACGATGAGGGGGATCCGGGCCTCGGCCGCCGCTTTCAGCAGGGTGCGCAGGTCCCACTCGACCTGTGCCCGCGTGGTCTTGGGCGTGGCGGATCCGAGGTAGAACGGCCCCGAGTCGGTGGAGCCGCCGTCGACCGCGATGACGTCGGCGCCGAGCTGAAGCCCGCGCTCGATCGTCTCGGGCGGGAACCCGCCTCCCAGCATGCCTGTCGGCACGAGGACGCGTATTGCGGTGTCGTTCACGTGGTCGCTCCTTGTCGTGGATCCTGCATGGCTCATGCGGTCGCCCCGCCGCGGCTCGCTCGGCGGCCGGCCGGACACGGCGCATCCGCCGAGGAACGTTCCTTCCAGGCACCGGTAGCCGTGGACCGCAGTTGCGCAGTGAGGGAACGGGCCTGCCGGCTCGGCTCTCGATGCCTCCTCTCACAGCGCCTGCGTCGTGGCGGCCCGGCGGCGCAGCGCCAGCACGCGCAGCACCACGGCGACCGCGAGCGCGGCGAGCAGTGCGGTATCCGCCGGCATGAGGCGCCATCCGGTGATGTCCACCATGGAGCCGACCAATGCCGGGCCGAGGAAGCCCCCGGTCATCCAGCCGACCGTGTAGAGGCCGGTGTAGGTGCCGAACGCGCTGGCCGACGGGGCCAGGTTCCACAGGATCACCGCACCGTTGACCAGGAATCCCGCGGCCCCCACCACGCCCACGCACAGGGCGATCACGGTCGCGGCCGGGGTGTTGATCAGCGTGGCGCTCGTGAGCGCGAGGGCGAACAGCGCCATACCCGCCGCCATCACCCGCAGCCGGCCGATGCGCTCGGACACCAGGGCCACGGGGAACGCGGCCGCAATGAACACCGCGCCGCTGGGCAGCGTGAGCCCGCCGGCGGTGCCGCGTGACAGTCCCAGTGCCTCCATGCCATAGGGCGTCATCAGCGACCGCGACGCGGCCCACGCGCAGCCGAACAGCAGGATGGCCACGATGACGAGCAGCCGTTCCCGGTGGGGGTCGCGGAGGATGTCGGCGAGAAGCTCGCCCATGCGCTTGGGAGGGTCGCATTCTCCCCGGTCCGCGGACGTGTCCTCGGCCACGGCGGCCTGATAGGCGGGCGAGGCGCTGTCGCGCACCTTCAGCACGAGCACGGCCGCCGAGACGAGCATCAGCAGGGCGGGCACGGAGAACGACAGCACCGGATAGGAGTCGACCAGGAAGAGGCTGATGAGCGCCGAGACGACGATGGTCAGGCTGGCGGCCGCCTTCACTGCGGCGTTGGCCCTGCTGCGCCGCTCGGGGCGGATGAAGTCCGGCAGCAGCGCCTCGGCGATCGGTTTGAAGCTGTTGCACACCAGTGCGTAGGCGAACATGAAGGCCACGAGCACGGGCAGCGACGGCGCCAACGGGATCACGGCGAACAGCACTGCCGCGACGGGCATGCCGACAGCCAGATAGGGGATGCGCCTCCCCCACCGGGTCCGCGTGTTGTCCGAGCGGTTGCCGAGCCAGGGCTGGATGAAGATGCCCAGCAGGTTGTCCATGCCCATCAGCGCACCGATGAGCGCGGCGCTGGCCACGTACTCGCGCAGCAGCGGCGGCACCTGCGCGTCGTAGAAGTTCCAGGTCGACTCCTGCGCGAAGACCGCGAGGACGACGAAGAAGGTGATCCTGCGCCCCGACGCCCGGCCGGCGTCGGTCTCCACTGCCGTCATAGGCGACCTCCCTCACCTGCGGCCGCCTCGATGTGACGCCGCTCACGGGCACGCTATTTTGCTATAGCAAAACTGTCAAAGGCTCTTTATGCTTTGTGCGGTGGAAGAGTCGCCCCCAGTGGCAGGGGCCGCCGGGCAGCCGCCCCCGTCGGCCGGACGCCGGCGCAGGAGGACCCGGGCGGACTCGGGGTCGAAGAGCCGTGGTCGGCGTGCACAGCGGCCCCGCGGAGCGCGGGCGGCGCGGAGTGGGACCGGGCCGCCGCACCGACGAGCAGGAGCGGGGATCCGCAGAGCAGGCCGCGCTCGTCAGCGCTCGCGCGGAGTTGCACGATCGAGCCAGTCCTGGACGAGCGCAGCGGCGACGCCGGGCCGCTCATGCAGGAGCGCGTGTCCGGCGCCGTCGATCACCGCGAGGCCGGCCCGCGGATAGCGGTCCAGCAACCGCACGGCGTCGGCGTATCCGACGGCGGAGTCCTGCCGCCCGGCCACGATCAAGGACGGTGGTGAGAAGGTGCTTTCGCCCAGGTCGACCGGCCATCCGGCGAAGATGCGCCCCAGTGCGGCCTCGTCGACGAGCCTCGTGCCGGGAACGACGCGGTCGCGGTAGCGGCGAGCGGTGGCACGCGTGCGCACGGCGAAGTAGTCCTCGAAGCCCGGCCGGTGCTCGGCTTCGAGGTCGTCGTAGGCGTCGTGGTCCTGGCGGACCACCGTGGGAGCGGGCACGGTGGTCGCCTGCTCCGCCAGGGGGCATACCAGCGCCAGACCGAGCACCGCGCCCGGCCGTCGCGCGGCCACGCCCCGGGCGAGGTAGGCGCCGTAGGAATGCCCGAGCACGAGGGCCGGCCCTTCGGCCACGCGTTCGATGAACTCGCCGAGCAGGTCGACGACATCGTTGTTGCCGGTCAGGCCGCCACTGGTTGAGTATCCCATTCCGGGCAGGTCGGGATAGATCCGCCGGTAACCGGCGCGCGGGAGGACGGCCTCCATCGCCGCCTCGATCTCGCGGTGGTCGACCCCGGCGCCGTGGAGGGCGACCAGCGGCACACCGGTCCCGTGTTCGACGTAGTGGATCTCCGAGGTGCCGATCCGGCGTTCCATGGCGTCTCCTTGCGGACCCGTCCGTCGCCGTGTCGTCACCGTGCCGACAGGCGGGGCGGTTGCGGGCGAGGGCGGTGGCCCCCAGGGACCCCGGTTCCGCCTCCACGGGGCGGCAGACCCGGCCGCCGCCGACGCCGGCCGCGGCTCAGGGCGCATGTGCTCATCGCCCGTTGCCTCGGCTGGGGACGGGGACATCTCGGGGGCTCGGCGGGTTGACCGCGGTGACGAGCCAGGCGCGTGCGCCGAGTCGGATCTCACCGGTGCGATCGCGGCGGTGGTCCAGTTCGGCGCGCAGCGCCGCGAGCGCGGCTTCCCGCCTGGCGGGGGCCAGTTCGGCCAGGCGGGCGCTGGAGAACCAGCTCACGAACTCCACCGCTTCGTCCAGGTCCGTGCCGTAGCGCACCGGTCTCTCGACCGCGTGCAGGCGGACTCGTGCGAAACCGGCGGCGCCGACCACCCCGCGCGCGGCGCGCGCGTCACCGAGGGAGAACGGCCCGGTCCCGGGCGCCGCCCGGCCCGGTGGCCCGAAGACGCCGTCGAAGACCCGGTCGACGAGCACCGCCCATTCGTTGCGCAGCCGCCCCTGCCAGACCAGCAGCGCCAGTCGCCCGCCGGGTCGCAGTGCCCGCCGCAGGTTGCCGAACGCCGTCGGCGCGTCGTCGAAGAACATCACCCCGAACCGGCTGACCACCGCGTCGAAGGCCGGCCCCGGCCACGGGTGGGTCTGGGCGTCGGCGCACAGGAAGTCGACGTTCTCGATCCCCGACTCGCGGGTCAACTGCTCGGCGCGCGCCAGCGACTCGGCACTGATGTCGACCCCGAGAACACGTCCCGGGGCGGCTGCGGGCGCGAGGTCTCGGCTGGTGGCGCCGGCGCCGCACCCGACGTCGAGAAGCATCTCGCCGGGCGATGGGGCGGCCGCGGTCCGCAGCGGTTCCTCGTAGTCGAGCAGTTCGTGGGCCAAGTCCATGGGCACACCCATCACCTCCGCGCGGGTTCACCGGCCGGTTCGCCGCCACCGGACGGCGGTGGCCGCAGCGCCGGGCGCCCGGGTCGTCGCCATGGGAACCACGCTAGCCGCGCAGATGCATCGCGAAAAGCGATGATCTCCGATCATGTCGATCGCTATCGTGCATGGACTCCGCTAGCCTTGATGCCGTGCCCGGCATAGAACTGCGCCACCTCGCCGCGCTGGCCGCCGTCGCCGACGAGCGGTCGTTCGGACGGGCCGCCGCTCGGCTCGGCTACACGCAGTCGACCGTCAGCCAGCAGATCGCCGCGCTGGAGAAGGCGGTCGGCGGGGCCGTATTCGATCGGCCGGGCGGACCGCGGCCGGTGCGTATCACCCCGCTTGGAGCGGTGGTGCTCGCCCGCGGACGCGAGGTACTGGCCAAGGCCGAGGAGACGGCGCGCGCGATCGAGCGGTTCCAGGCCGGTGAGGGCCGCATCGACATCGGAACGTTCCAAAGCGTGACGAACGTGATCCTGCCGGTCGTCGTGGGGCGACTGCGCCAGGAGTTCCCCGGCTGCGACATCCGCCTGTCCGAAGAAGAGGCGGAGAACCCGCGGTTGGGGAACCTGGACATGCTGTTCTACGACGGGCGCCTGGACGACGACGTCGAATCCGTCGAACTGCTCGCCGATCCCTATCTGCTCGTCGCCCGCGCCGGAGCGTTCCCCGACGGGCCCGTACCTGTGCGGGACCTGGACGACGCGCCGATGGTCGCCTGGCCGCTGACCTGCGACCAGCCGGCGATCGAACAAGCGTTGGCCAGGGCCGGTGCCCGCCCGCGCATCGTGTTCCGCACCGCGGGCAACGAGGCGCTGTTGTCCATGGTGCGGGCCGGCATGGGATCGGTGGTACTGCCCTGGCTCGCCGTCCACGGCGCCGAAGCCGGCGACGACGACCGGCTGCGCGTCCACGAACTGCGGCCCGCGCCCCGGCCGCGCCGGATCCACCTGCACTGGCCTGCCGGACGCACCCACTCCCCGCTCGCCGCCCGAACCATCCGGCTCGCCGTCGAGGTGGCGGCCGACCTGGAGGCTCGGGCACCGAAGGCGCACCCGGGGGCCGGACGGTCCTGAGTACGTCCCCGGCACGGAGCGGCGCACATCGTGCTGTGACCGGAACGGCTGCCCCAGGGCGTCCGGGGGTTCAAGCCCAGCCGCCGTCGGCGAGGTAGAGCAGTGCGAGGAGCAGCGCGATCACCGCGGGGGGCCAGAACGTCCCCGCCAAACCGCGCAGCAGGGCGCGGCGCGCGTCCGCCTCGGCGTGGCGCGACCGCAGCGCGTCGGACGGCGGGGCGGGGGCCACCGGGTTCTGCAGCGGGAGCCGCGCACAGACCGCGAACTCGCCGTCGGTCGGCCCGGCGCCGAGTCTGCCTCCGGCCAGGCGTACGCGCTCGTCCAGTCCGATCAGGCCGTATCCGCGCGGTGACTCCGGCGCGGGCTCGGGAAGGTCGTTGGCGACCCGCACGAACAGGTGGTCGGCGTCCCGGCTCAGCGTCACCCGAACCGGCCGGCCCAAGGCGTGTCTGGTCGCGTTGGTGAGGCCCTCCTGAACCACGCGGCGCGCGGCGCGGGCCGTGGCGTCGGGCACGGGCGGGTCCGTCGGGAGTTCGCCCACTCGATCGTCGAGGGTGACCTCGACTCCCGAGGCCGCGGCCCGTCGCACGAGTTCCTCCACAGGGACGCCGGCGGGCTGCAGCAGTGCGGTATCACCGTCGTCGCGCAGCATGCCGATGATCTCGCGCAGGCGGTCGGTGGCATCGGAGGCCGCTCGCCGCAGATCGGCCGCGGCGCGCCGCCCCTCGTCGCTGATCCCGGCGTCGACCTGGAGCGTGGCCGCGCGTACGGCGAAGAGGCTGAGCTCGTGGCCGAGGGAGTCGTGCATATCGGTCGCGATGCGGGCGCGCTCACGCAGCCGCACCTGATCGGCGACCCGCTCCTGCTCGCGCTCGAGCTGTTCGGCGAGGTTCCAGCCCGCCCGGAGCAGCCGGGCGTGCTGGTGCACGAGCTGGCCCACCGTCCACGGCAGAACGGTCACGAGCAGGGCGGTCGTGCCGAGTTGGAACCAGTCCCTGGCCGTTACCTCCGGCCAGGTCGCCTGGGCCGAGGCGACGGCGCCCAGGCACGCGGCGAGCAGGACCACGGCGCGCCGCCCGGCGGTGCGCCGACCGAGCAGGTAGGCCAGGAGGATTCCGGCGACTGCCAACTGGTCGGTATACAGGCTGCCCGCCGCGGCTACCGCCAGGACCGCCGGCGTGGCGGCGGCGACGGCGGGGAGGCGGCGTGCGATCAGCACGGCCGCGGTGATCGCGGGAACCGCGGCGGTGCGCAGCGCGATGTGCGACAACCGGGCGTCGGGCGGGAGGTCGGACGCGAGCAGCACCGGTGCCAGGGCGGCGGCCAGCGCGGCGCCGTCGACCGCCCAGCGGCTGCTGAGCAGCCCCCTGATCCAGTGCATGCTCCGACACTACGCCGGGCCGAGGCAGACCGCCCCCGACGAACGTCAGGGGTGGGAGGGTGACGATCGACTCGTGCCCTCCGCGCCGCCCACCCCTAGTTTCACCGGCATGATCCGACTGAGGCACCTGACCAAACGCTACGGCGACAAGACCGCCGTCGACGGGCTGAGCCTGGAACTGGAAGCCGGAGCGGTCACCGGCTTCCTGGGCCCCAACGGCGCCGGGAAATCCACGACGATGCGGCTCATCCTCGGGCTCGACGCGCCCACGTCAGGCAGCGCGCTCGTCAAGGGCGTGCCCTATGCCGAGCTGGAGCGGCCGCTGCGCACCGTCGGCGCGCTGCTGGACGCCAAGGCCGTGCACCCCGGCCGTTCCGGCCGCGACCACCTGCGCGCCATGGCGCTGAGCCAGCGGATCCCGCTGCGGCGCGTGGAGGAGGTGCTGGAGACGACCGGGATGGCCGCGGCGGCACGGCGCAGGGCCGGCACCTACTCGCTGGGGATGAGCCAGCGACTGGGGATCGCGGGCGCGCTGCTGGGCGACCCGGAGATCCTGATGCTCGACGAACCCGTCAACGGCCTCGACCCCGACGGCGTCCGGTGGATCCGCACCCTTTTGCGGTCGCTGGCTCGGCAGGGCCGCACCGTTTTCGTCTCATCGCACCTGATGAGCGAGATGGAGCAGATGGCCGACCGGTTGGTCGTCCTCGGCCGGGGCCGCCTTGTCGCCGATGCCGCGATGGCCGACCTGCTGGCGGGCACCGGCACCGCTGTGCGCGGCCCGGCTCTGCAGCCGCTTGCCGACGCCTTCGACAGCGCCGAGTGGAGCGGTCCCGACGAACTCTCCGTGGCCGGCGTAGCGCCCGAGGAGGTCGGCGCGCGTGCGCACGAGCTCGGCGTGCTGCTGCATGGGCTGGCGCCGGTGGAGCCGTCGCTGGAGGAGTCCTACATGAAGCTGACCGAGCAGAGCGTCGAGTACGCCGCCGACAGAACCGGGCGTGCCGAGGAGGGCGGGACCACATGAGCGCTGCTTCCACCCGTCGGCCGCTCCGCGGGGCCACCACCGGACCGGCGGTTCTCGCCGAGCTGCACAAGCTCGCGACCGTCCGGTCCACGTGGTGGTTCACGGGCGGCGCGGCCGCGGCCATGCTCGCGATCGCTCTCCTGGCCTCCGACGACGGTGATCCCGCCACTGCGCTGGCGGTGCCCATCGCCACGCAGGCCGTGTCGAACTTCGTCCAGTTCATCCTGGGCGCGCTGGGGATCGTGGGTGTCACCGGCGAGTTCGCCTCCCGCAGCATCACGGTGACGTTCGCCTGCACACCGTCGCGCACGCGCGTCATGGTCGCCAAGGCGCTCGTCGTGGGCGGGGCCGTGTTCGCGGCCGGCTTCGCGGTCGCGGCACTGGGGGTCGGCGTGGCGGCGGTGCGGTTCGACGAAGCCGCGGGGATCGGCGCGGCCGAGGCGGCCGACGTGGCGGCGATGGGCCTGTACCTCGCACTCCTGGCGATGCTCGGCCTCGGTCTGGGGACCCTGGTGCGCCGCACGGCCGGTGCGCTGGCGATCCTCGTGGTGCTGCTGGTCATGGTTCCCGAGCTGCTGGGGTTCGCCGCCCGGAAGTTCGGTCTGGCCTGGCTGGAGACGGCCGCCGACTACACGCCCGCACCCGCCGGCTGGCAGCTCATGTCCGGCCGGTGGGAGTATGCGCTCGTGCTGCTGGCCTGGGGCGGTGGCGCGGTGGCGGCGGGCGCTTGGGCGCTGAAGGTCCGGGACGTGTGACCTAGCCGCTCGCGGCGCCGGGACCGGCTCCGCCTGCGGGGTCGGCGTCGGCCACGATGCCGGCCTCGTGGGCGAGTACCGCGGCTTGTACCCGGTTTCGTGCGCCGATCCGGGCTAGCACCGTGCTGACATGGGCTTTCACCGTTCCCTCGACGAGGAAGAGCCGCCGGCCGATCTCGGCGTTGGACAGTCCGGCACCGACCAGTGCGAGTACCTCGCGCTCGCGGGGCGTCAGCGCTTGGAGGCGGTCGAGAGCCGATGAGCGCCGCGTCAGCGCACTGCCGCTGACCTGCTGCATCACCCGGCGGGCCACTTTGGGCGAGAGGTAGGACGCACCCTCGTGCGCCGCGCGGATCGCCGTCATCAGCTCGTAGGGGTCTCCCGATTTCAGCACGAATCCCGACACATCGGAGTCCAGCGCACCGGCGATGTACTCGTCCTCGGAGAACGTGGTCAGGATGACTACGGCCGCCGACGGCGCCACGCGCCTCAGTTCGGCGGCCGCGCTCAGCCCGTCCATGACCGGCATGCGGATGTCGAGGAGTACCACGTCGGGCCGGTACGCGAGTGCGGCATCGATCGCGGCCCGCCCGTCGCCTGCTTCGGCGACGACCTCGATGTCCTGGGCGGCCAGGATGATCGAGCGCAGCCCGGCCAGCATCATGGCCTCGTCGTCGACCAGGAGTACGCGGATCACAGCGGTCATCCTAGACTCCCCGCCCTCAGGCGGACCGGCAGAGCCGCCGGGGACGCGGTGCGCGCTAGGGGATCCCGAAGACGATCTTCCCCCGGTTGTCCCCCGCCGCGAGCCGCGCGAACGCCGCCGGAGCCTCGTCCAGGCGATAGACCCGGTCGACGGCGGGGACGAGAGCACCGCCGGTCACCAGGGCGGTGACCTCCTCAAGGTCGGCACGAGACTGCGGCACCGCCAGCACCCCCACGTGCTTCCCCGTGGTCCAGCGGATCGGCGGCCCGGCGAGCAGGGCGGCGACCAGCACACGCGTGTACCCGCCGACCACGAGATAGGCCCCGCCGGGACGCAGCGCCCGGTGCACGCGGTGCGGCGAGCGGTGCGCCACCAGGTCCACGATGCGGTCGTACCGGGAGCGGTGGTCGGCCCAGTCCTCCTCCTCGAAGGCCACCGCGTGGTCGGCGCCGGCGTGCCGCAGATACTCCGCCTTGTCCGCGCGGTCCACGGCGGTCACCGTGGCACCCCGGTGCTTGGCCAAGCCGGTCACCAACGCGCCGCCCGCCCCTCCGGCGCCGTTGACCAGCACCTGCATGCCGGGCCGCAGTCCGCGCGTGGACCGCAGCGCGATGCACCCCGCCTGCGGGATCGCGGCCGCCTGCGCGAAGGAGAGCCCCGGCGGCTTGCGCGCCAGCAGCCGCGGCGGCGTCGCGACGTACTCCGCCAGCCCGCCGCGGTAGCCGGCCAGCTCCCCGAACACCTCGTCGCCCGGCGCGAAGTCGGTCACCGACGCCCCTGCCGCGGCCACAACCCCGGCGACGTCCGACCCCGGAACCGGGCTGCGCGGGCGCCGCAGCCCGCCGAGCCGCGCGTAGAAGGGCCGTCCGGCGAGGTTCTCCCGGTCCGATCCGTTGAGGGAGGCGGCCCGCACCCGGACGAGGACCTCGTCGTCTGCGGGGACCGGCTCGGGGATGTCGTCGACGGCGAGGACGTCGGCCGTCCCGTACCGATCCTGGATCACGGCTTTCATGCGGGAGGCTCCTGTCTCGCACCGGCGCCCGGCACCTCCCCCCGGTTCCGGGAGGGCCTGGCACGGCCGAATGCCGAACGCGCCGGAGGCCACCGGAACGACGAGCATGGCGACCGGGACGAGCTGGTTGCAGAATATCCGCAACCGGCTCGCTGCGGGCGATCGCGAACGTGGCGCAGCTCCTCTTCGCACGTCGTCGCAGGCGCGGGCGGCCGGCCGGCTTGGGCACCTCCGTCTCCGGCCCGACGGAGGTGCCCAATGCCCGTCCGCCGTATCGAGCGGTGCCGGCGTGCCGGCGAATGCGGCGATCGAAAGGCCTGTCGATGGACGAGTCCACCTCCGATCAGCACCTGGTGCGGGCGCTGCTGCGCGATCAGCACCCCGATCTCGCCGACCTCGAACTCCGAGCCGTCGACGGAGGCTGGGACAACCGGCAGTGGCGCCTCGGCGAGGAGTTGGCCGTGGGCCTGCCGCGCACGCCCGCTCTGCTGCGTACAGAGCAGATGTGGCTGCCGGTGCTGGCGGAACGCCTGCCGCTGCCGACGCCCGCCCCGGTGCGGATCGGCGAACCCTCGGCCCTGTTCGAGCACACCTGGACGATAGCGCGCTGGGTCGAGGGTGATCCTCATGATCACGCGCATCCCCGCTGTGCCGGTCCCGCGCGTTGCGAGGCGGAGCGGTAGCCTCTGCGGCATGGCCGCAATCGACTTCAGTTCTCGCGTCGGTGTCTGGTGGACCAGCGACCGGTGGTCGATCAACGAGGTGATACCGCGTGCTCGCGAAATCGAGCAGCTCGGCTACGGCTCGCTGTTCTACGGTGAGGCGGGCGGCAAGGAGGCGTTCACCCAGGCCGCCGCGCTGCTGGGCGGCACCGAGCGGCTGGTGGTCGGCACCGGCATCGCCAACATCCACGCCCGCAGCGCGCCGGCCGCCGAGTCCGGCGCCAGGACGCTCGGCACTGTGCACCCGGGGCGGTTCGTGCTCGGCCTGGGCGTCAGCCACGCCCCGCTGGTGGAGTACAGCTACGCCGGCTCCTACTCCAAGCCGCTGAGCACCATGCGGGAGTACCTGGCGACCATGGACGCCGTCCCGCCCGAGGTCGAACCGGACGCCCGGCGCCCGGCCCGGCTGCTGGCCGCGCTGGGCCCGAGGATGATCGAGCTGTCGGCCGAGGCGGCCGACGGAGCCCACCCCTACCTGGTGACCCCGGAGCACACCGCGCGCACCCGCGAGCTGCTGGGCCCCGACAAGTGGCTGGTCAGCGAGCAGGCCGTCGCGCTCACCACCGACCGGCAGACCGGTCTGGAACGCGCGCACCAGCACCTGCACGTCTACTCGCAGCTGCCGAACTACCGCAACTCCTGGCTGCGCCAGGGATTCGACGAGTCCGACCTGGTCGTCGGCGGCTCGGACAAGCTGGCCGAGGCGATGGTGGCCATGGGCGACACCGACGCGGTCGCGGCGCACGTCAAACGGCATCTGGACGCCGGCGCCGACCACGTGGTCGTCCAAGTCCTCGGCGAGGATCACTCCGCCGACCCGCTGCCGGCGCTGCGCGAACTCGCCTCGGCCCTCAGCCTCATCTGAGCACACCCGACCCGCCGGTCCGGCCGTGTGAGCCGGATGGCGGATGTGCGGTCCGGGCAGACGCGACCACGGACACTTCGTCGTCGAGGATCCCGATGACCGGGGAGAGCGGCGTCCTGTCGATATGGACAGAGCCCGCCCGCGGCCTGATCCGCGTCATCCCCGAGCACACGAAGACCCGGATCGTCACCGTCCGCCTGGAGAACCGGCCGGCGGATCCGAGCAGCGGTTCCGTGGGCGCACGCGGTGGTTCGCTGGCCTTCCGGGGTCGTGCGGCGATCAGGAGGCGGCCGCCGGCGTGGCGCCGACGACCGCCTTGCCGATCACGTCGTGTCGGCGCGCTGTGTGTCGCGGAGTCGCATGACTACTTCGCCGCGTACGCCCGGACGGACTCGGTGTGGGTGTGCAGATGCTTCCACGACGGCAGGTGCTCGTAGACGATCTGGCCGAAGCCCGGCGCGAGGGGCTGGTCCACCCAGCCGCGCAGGAGCTCCGAGCCGACGGCGAGCCAGTTGGTCGGAACGGCGCCGGCCTGGATCATCCGCTGCATCGCGTAGTCGTGCGTCTCCTTCGTGGTGGCGGCCGAGGCGTCGGCGACCGCGTAGACCTCGTATCCCTTGCGCAGCGCGGTGAGCGCTGTCAGGGCGAGGCAGACGTCGGTCTGGATGCCCGCCATGACCAGCTTCTTGCGGCCGGTCGCCTCGACCGCCGCGGTGAATCCGTCGTCGTCGAAGGCGTCGAAGACCGGGGCGCGGTAGTTGATCGGGTGGTCGCCGAGGACCGCGGCGAGTTCCGGGTACAGCGGGCCGGCCGGGAAGTCCTCGGGCCCCGACGTGACGACCAGCGGCACGTCGAAGAGTTTGGCGGTCTTGGCCAGAGCCAGGGTTCCATTGAGGTTCTCGTCGATCGTGTGCGACCCGATCAGGTTCGAGAATCCCACCTCGTGGTCGATCAGGACGACCGCACTGTTGTCGGGGGTGAGGGGCGTGTTCGCCATGGTGCTTCCTCGTGGTGGTTCGTGCCCGTACCGGGATCCCCGAGTACCGCGGGATCTCTCCGGTTTGGGAGGACGCTCGGCATAACTGTCTGCGCAGACAAATAATTCCCCCGCCGCCGCCCCGCGCACGAACGGCTTCGTGAGTCGAGCGCGGCGACCGAGCACGTCGGCCGGATGTGCCCGGCGGTCCCCGCGGCCGGGGCGGGAGCCGGCGGGCAGCGGGCCCGGCGAAGCCGGTCCGGTCGTGCTCACCGACGGCGAACGGATGGAGATACTGCCTGCGCAGGCATGTTTCGCCGGTTCGGAGGCGCCGGTGCCGCGATAGTGTTCGGGCATGGCGACCCCGCGGCTGACCGAGCTCGAGGACGAGGCGTGGCAGGGCTTCCTGTACGCCCACGACCGCATCTGGCGTGATGTGGAGGCCGGCCTGGCCTCCGTGGGTGTCTCCATGGCCGAGTACAGCGTCATGGCGCTGCTCGCCCAAGCCGGGCGCACCGGCATGCGCATGTCGGAGCTGGCCAAGCGCCGTGTGATGTCCACCGGCGGTTTCACCCGGCTGGCGGACCGGCTCGAGAGCCGCGGGCTCATCGAGCGCCGCCGCGCCGCCGAGGACGGGCGCGGCTTCGCCGCGGCCCTCACCGACGAGGGGCGGGCTCTGCTGCGCAAGGCGTGGCGGCAGCAGTACCGGGACCTGCGCAGGCTCTTCTTCGATCGACTGGACGAGGACGATCTGCGCGACCTGGCGCGCGTCTGGTCGCGGCTCGATCCGGAGGCCGACGACCGGGAATGACTCCGCCCCGATCGCATCCGGTGCCGAGGATGCGGGGACGGCGTGCGCGGCACCCTCCGCTCTTCGCGGTCCGTGGCGCTCCCGCCGGGCTGCGGGGTGCCCTCCTGACAGTCGGCCTCCTCGGCGGCAGGAGGGTGGCGATCGGAAGTACTACCCGGACTGGGGACTCAGGGTGCCGCTGGAGTCGATCCCGCCCATAACCGAAGACTCGCCGCTCCACGAGTAGCGGAGCTCCTCGCCGCTCTTCTCCAGCACGACCGTGCCGTTGACACAGCCGCTCCCGCTGGGGAACTCCAAGCGGAACTCCAACCGCTTCTCCTCGACCGAGTTCAGGCCGAGCTCACCGGTGCAGCCGCTGCTGGGGATCTCCAGGCTTCCTTCGGCACTGCCCTCCTTCAAGGTGATGGTGACGTTGAAGGTAGAGCTGCCTTGTTCGACCTCCCCGCTCCAGGTCCCCGCCCACTCGGCGGGGACCTCGGCGTCTGTCGAACCTTCGGCGGTGCCTGTGGGGGGATCGACGAGGGCGACGCCGATGGCCAGACCGCACAGCGTGAGAACGCCGAGGCCGCCGAGAGCGCCCAGAAGCACCACGCACGCGAGGGGAGAGACCTCACCGCTACTCGCGGAGTTCGGACGCTGCGGCCCGCGCTCGCCCCACGAACCGGCCCCCGTGCCCAAGTACGGCGCTGGATCCGGTTTGCTCTTCCAGCGGTCCGGGTCGACCGGGGGCCATCCCCAGTCCCGTCCATCCCGGTCCAGCCAGTCGGGACCGCCGTCTCCGTCGCTCATCACGGCTCCTGGTGACCATCGGCGTCGTCTCACAGGCGGCGCCGGCCCCGCGGAGAGGAAAGGATCAGGAGTGAGGGGCGTGTCGTAGCGCTCAGGGGGTTCCCGAACATCTGCGCTGCGACGGTCCACCCGTGTGAGCCGCCCGCCGGGGCTCCCTCCGCTCGAATCGCAATCCTGATCCGCCGACGCACCGCACGCGTTGGCGTTTTCCCGTCCGGTTTACCCGGCCTTTGCCACGGTAATACGGGACGACGGGGTACGCCTTGCGATGCCCGTCGTGGAAGGTGAGCACGCGCAAGCAGACCTGCCCGGCGGCCTACTCGCCGTAGGCGGGAAGACTGCTGTGGGTGCACAGGTGCCGGTCCCCGGGATAGAGGAGCAGCGTGGCCTGCTCCACCTGATCCGCGAGCGCTCATGTCCAGCTGAGGCGTTCCCGCAGCAGGGCCTGCTGGGCCGGGTTGGCGGTCAGGTCGAGGGCGCGGAGGTCGGCCGCGCGGGCCTCGTCCGGGCGGGCCAGTTCGCGGAGCACGTCGGCGCGGACCGCGTGGTACAGGTGGTAGCGGTCGAGCGCGTCGGCCAGGGCGTCGAGCTCGGACATCGCGGCCCGCGGACCGGCGGCGTAGCGCAGGGCGACGGCACGGTTGAGCCGGGCCACGGGTGAGGGAGCGAGGTGCAGCAGCATGTCGTACAGCAGCACGATCTGCTCCCAGTCGGTGTCCTCCCAGCGCTCGGCCTCGGCGTGGCAGGCCACGATCGCGGCCTGCAGCTGGTACGGGCCGGGACGGTGCCGCATGGCGGCGCGGGTCAGCAGCCGGGTCGCCTCCGCGATCTCCGTCCGGTCCCAGCGGGACCGGTCCTGGTGCTGGAGCAGGACCAGCCCGCCGGCGGGGTCGAAGCGGGCGGTGCCGCGGGCGCGGTGCAGCCGGATCAGCGCGAGCAGCCCCGCCGCCTCCGGATCGGCCGGCATCAGCCGGTGCAGCAGGGTGGCCAGCCACTCGGCATCGTCGACGAGGTCGCGTGCGGCCGACCGCTCTGCGGTGGCCAGATAGCCCTCGTTCAGCAGCAGGTAGATCACCGCGAGCACCTCGCTCAGCCGAGCGTCCAGCTCGTCGCCGCCCGGGACCCGGTACGGGATCCCGGCCTCGGTGATCTTCCGTTTGGCGCGGGTGATCCGCTGCGCCACCGTGCTCTCGGGCACCAGGAACGCGCGTGCGATCTGGGCGGTGGTCAGGCCGCACACCACGCGCAGGGTGAGCGCGATCTGCGCCGACCGGGGCAGCGCCGGGTGGCAGCACGTGAAGACGAGCCGCAGCCGGTCGTCGGGCTCGGAGTCCGGATCGCGATGGATCAGCCACTGCAGCTGCTCCAGCTTGCTGCGGTAGTTGCTGTTCCGGCGCAGCGCGTCCACCCCGCGCCGCCGGGCGACGGTGAACAGCCACGCATCGGGCCGCCGGGGGATCCCTTCGGTCGGCCAGCGCTGGAGCGCGCTCACGACGGCGTCTTGGACCAGGTCCTCCGCAGTGGCGAAGTCGCCGATCAGCGGGACCAGGGACGCGGCCAAGCGGCCCGCGTGCTCCCGTACCACGCGGGCCAGCTCGGCGTGCGACGGCTCGGTCACGGGCCCGCCGGCGCCAGCGGGCGGATTTCGACAACCGGGCATCCCGGCCAGGCCTCGACCATCCGCAGCGCCTCGTCCAGATCGGCGACGTCGATCTCGACGTACCCGCTGACCACCTCCTTGCCCTCTACGAAGGGCCCGTCGGTGATGACGGGCTCGCCGCCGTCCAGCCGGACCGTGGTCGCGGTGTCGGCCTCCTGCAGCTTGCTCCCGCCCCGGATCCTGCCGGCGTTGTCGGCGAACCACTGGTTGACCCGCTCATAGGCCCTCTCGCGCTCCGCCGGGCCCATGGCCTGCAGCTCGTTGGCGAACTGCTCGGTGTCCACGAACAACAGTACGTACTTCACGCGTCCCGCCTCCTGGTCTGCGACCGCTCGCCACCGTGTATGGCCGGCGCCCGCTACGCCTGGCCCTCTTCCCGCATCTCGCCCATCCGCCGCGCCAGCTCTTCCGGCTCGACGTCCTCCACGTGTGTCGCGATGGTCCACCCGTGCCCGAACGGGTCCACGATGAACCCGTCCCGGTCGCCGTAGAACTGGTCTTGGGGCGGCCGCCGAAGGTCGGCGCCGAGCTGCACGGCCCGCTCGACGACCGCGTCCACGTCCTCGACGTAGACGAACAGGAACGACGGAGAGCCGGCGAGGCCGCCGGCCGGCGGCGCCTTCGTCCCCTGCTCCGAAGCTTCGTCCTCGACGATGAGGACCGAGTCGCCGATCCGGATCTCGGCGTGGGCGATGGTCCCCCCGGGACCGGGGAAGCGCATCCGCTCGGTCGCCTGGAAGACCGCGGTGTAGAACTCCAGCGCCTTCGCCGCGCCCTGGACGACCAGGCAGGGCGTGACACGGCGGTAGGTGTCGGGAATCGGTTGCGGTGCTGCTGTCGGTGCCATGGGTGTCCTCCGTGCTCAGGTGTGCCTGCAGCGGCGGGGCGTTCCCCGTACCCCGGGGTATCCCCCTTCGCCTGCCTCTCACCTGATAGACGATCGGCGGCCACCCCGATACGACACTTCCCGGCGCCCGGTTTCCGAGCTGGCCCATCGGCGCCGGTCCCCGGCCCAGGAGCGGCCCTGGCCGGGCGGACCCGACGGTTCGGCCGAACGGTTCCGGCGGCGCGGTCCTTCCCGCCGGCAGGCCGGCGGCGCCGCAGCAGCAGGATGGCCCCCGGCACCGACACCGCGGCGCGCCCCGGTGCTCCGCGGCGGCGGAGCCGGGGCGCGCCCTGGCGATCGGGTTGGAGCCTCAGCGGCCCTCGTCGTCCTGGTAGACCTCGGCCGTGCCGGGGCCGTGGTCGGGCATCGCCGACCCGGCGACGGCCTCGCGGTGCAGCCGCAGGAACTCCAGGTGCTTCTCGTACTCGTCGAGGATGTTGCTGATGAGCTGCTCCTTGCTGTAGCCCATCACGTCATAGCCCTGGCTGCCCTCGGTGAGGTAGACCTCGAAGCGCACGTAGGTGTCGTTCTCGGTCAGCGACCGGATGGCGAACGCCGGAGTGGGCACCTCGATGGGCCACACCCGGTAGCTGAACTCCTCCTCGGCGCCCATGGGCACGCGCAGCTCCAGGTGCGGAATCCCGGTGTCCTCGTCGGTCCCCTCGACGACCGACGGGGCCGCGCCCTGCTCGCGCAGCTCCTCGGCGACCTCCTGGAACGCGGGGCGGCACACCTCCTCGACGAACCTGGCGCCCGCGTGCCTGCTGGGGAAGTTCATCACCCGCGCGAGCCGCTGCCGCCAGGTGCGGTGGGACGGCGACAGGGACAGGGTGGTCCGCGACGCCTCGGTCCGGAAGGACTCGACCCGCAGCGCCTTGTACAGGCCCCAGATGACCAGGAGCATCACGAACGAGAACGGCAGCCCCAGGATGATGGTGGCGTTGGTCAGGGCGGTCACGCCGCCGACGATGAGCATGGCCAGGGTGAGCAGGCCGGTCACCGCCGCCCAGTAGATGCGCAGCCACGGCGCGGCGTCGGTGATCGGCGTGGGCAGGTGGGAGCTGAGGTTGCCGGTCACCAGCGCGCCGGAGTCGGCCGAGGTGACATAGAGCAGCAGCCCGACGATCGTGGCCAGCCCGGCGGTGAAGGTGAAGCCCGGGTACTGCTGGAGCAGCGTGTAGAAGCCCTGCTCGGGGGTGTCCATGGCGGTCTCGCCGAACTCGATGTTGCCGTTCATGACGATGCTCAGCGCGCTGTTGCCGAAGATCGACAGGAACGTCAGCGTGTACAGCAGCGGGATGACCAGCGTCGCCGCGACGAACTGCCGGATGGTGCGGCCGCGCGAGATCCGGGCGAGGAACATCCCCACGAACGGCGCCCAGGCGATCCACCAGGCCCAGAAGAACAGCGTCCAGGTGTTGAGCCAGCCGATCGGTTGGTCGTAGGCGAAGGTGTTCAGCGTGATCTCGGGGAACCGGCTGATGTAGTCGCCGATGTTCAGGATGAGGGCGTTGAGCAGAAAGATCGGGTCCTCGGCGAACAGCACGTACACCATCAGGACGATGGCCAGCACGACGTTGAGCTCGGAGAGCCGCCGGATGCCCCGGTCGACACCCGCGACGGCCGAGACCGTGGCCACGATCACGGCGACGGCGATCAGTCCGATCTGGGCCGAGACCCCCTCGGGGACCCCGAAGAGGACGTTCAGCCCGTAGTTCAGCTGCACGACGCCGATCCCCAGCGACACCGAGATGCCGATGACGGTGCCGATGATGGCCGCGAGGTCCACCGCGTCGCCGATCCCGCCGTGGATGCGCCTGCCGATGAGCGGATACAGCGCCGAGCGGATCGCCAGCGGCAGGCGGTAGCGGAACGCGAAGTAGCCCAGCGCCATGCCCATCAGCGCATACATCGCCCACCCGGTGACGCCGTAGTGGAACAGCGACCACACCAGGGCCTGCCTGGCCGCCTCGATGGTCTGCGGGTCGCCCTCGGGCGGCGCGAGGTAATGGGTGATCGGGCCGGAGACGGAGAAGAACAGCAGGTCGATGCCGATGCCCGCCGCGAACAGCATGGAGGCCCACGCGAAGACCCCGTAGTCGGGGGTGGAGTGCTGCGGTCCGAGCTTGACCTTGCCGTAGCGGGACACGGCGACGAACACCACGAACAGCAGGTACACGGTGGCGACAAGGAAGTAGTACCAGCCGAATCCCCGCGAGATCCACCCCACGACCGTGCCGATGACGTACTCGGCCCCCGACGGCGTGATGATCGCCCAGATCGAGATCGCGAGGATCACTGCGGAGGCCCCGAAGAAGACGACGGGCTTGAGCGTGCCGTGCCGGCTCCGCTGTTTGACCGCGGTCGCCGGCATCCCCGGCTCAGGCGCCCTCGCCTGCCCTTCGCTGCTGGACACGGATTCCACCTCTCATCGCTGTCATACCGGTACTAGCGAACTGGGGGGCGGAAGCAAGATACGCCGATTGTGCCGAATTGGGCGACTCGGCGGGCCCCGCGGCGAGACCCGGGCGCCGCCCGCATCCCCCTGTATCGGCGCAGAGCAGGCCGCCGCACCGGGCCGATCGATGACATACCTCATTCCCGGCGTGCGCTGCGTCAATCCCGGATGCGCCGCCGCGAACCGCCGCGCGGCCGATCGGTGCCGACCCGCCCGCGGTCGGCGGCGGCCGGGCTCACCGGTCGTCGCGGATCAGGTCGGCGGCCCGCTCGCCGGTCGCCAGCACGGTGACCATGGGGTTGGGGGTGGGCAGGGTCGGGAAGACCGACGCGTCGGCGATGCGCAGGCCCGACAGCCCGCGTACCCGCAGCCGCGGGTCGACGACGGCCAGGTCGTCGTCCTCGGCACCCATGCGGCAGGTCCCCGCGGGGTGGTACACGGTGTGGGCGGCGCGGCGGCCGAACTCCGAGAGCCCTTCGTCGGTCGTGACCCCGGGTCCCGGGGCGACCTCCCGCTTCAGCCAGGACGTGAAGGGCTCGGTGGCGGCGATCTCGCGGGCGATCTTCAGCCCGTCCACGATCGTCCGCGCGTCATGCCCGGCGGGGTCGGTGAAGTAGCGGAAGTCCAGGGCGGGCTTGACCGACGGATCGGCGCTGGTCAGCCAGAGCTTGCCGCGGGCGCGGGAGCGCGGGATGTTGGGCGTCATGCAGATGGCGTGCTCGGGCACGGGGTAGCCCAGCCGCTCGGTGTTCTCCGTGAAGGGCACCAGGTAGATGTGAAACATCAGGTCCGGCCGCGGATCGCCGGTATCGCGCCGCACGAACAGGCCGCCGTCGGAGTCCATCACCGTGGCGTCCGGCAGCGGGTCGGTCTCCCACATGATGATCGACTCCGGGTGGTCGAGGAGGTTCTCCCCCACGCCCGGCAGATCGTGGCGCACCTCGATGCCCACGTCCCTCAGCTCCCGGGCGGGACCGATCCCCGAGTGCAGCAGCAGCCGCGGGGTGTCGATCGCGCCGGCGCAGAGCACGACCTCGCGGTCGGCGCGGACGGTTCGGCGCTGCCCGGAGGACGTGAGCACCTCGGCGCCGGTGGCGCGGCCGCCCTCCAGCAGCAGGTTCGCGGCGCGGGTCTCGGTCAGGAGCGTGAGGTTCTCCCGCACGCCGAGGACGGGGTGCAGGTAGGCCACGGAGGCCGACGACCGGTACCCGGTGTAGGGGTCGTAGGCCACCGGCAGGAAGCCGACCCCGTCGCTGAAGCCGCCGCCGTGGGAGGTTTCGGCGTTGAAGTCGCGGATCACGGGTACGCCCGCGGCCCGGGCCGACGCCTGGATCCAGTCCTCGACGATCGGATTGCGGTCCTTCGGTGCCACCGGGACGATGTTGCACTTGATGCGGTCGCAGTAGGACTGCACCGTCGCGTTGTCCCACCCCGTTGCGCCGGCCGCCTCCCAGTCGGCGAGGTCCTCGGCGAACGGCCGGAAGCTGATCAGCGTGTTGTGCGAGGAGCATCCGCCCAGCACGCGGGCGCGCGCGTGGCGGATATGGGAGTTCCCGTGCGGCTGCTCCACGGTCGGGTAGTCGTAGTCGAGCTCGCCGCCCAGCACGTCGAGCCAGTTGCGCAGCTTCAGCACGCGCTCGTCGCCGACGTCGGAGGGACCGCCTTCGATGAGGCAGACGGTGGTGCCGGGATCCTCGGTGAGCCGGTTCGCCACCACACACCCCGCCGTACCGCCACCGACGATCACGTAGTCATAAGGCATGCTCGTTCTTCCTCACCGTGGCGTCGGGCAGGGCTGTCGGGCGACCCGGCGCCGCTGCGCGGCCCCGGGTCGCGGTCGATGTGCGCGGCCTGCGGCGCGCCGCTGGCAGCGGCCCAGGCTGCCTGCTCGGCGGCCGCCACGCGGGGCGGATCACTGGCCCCGTGCTTCCCGATAGCTGCGCCGCCTAACGTCGCTTTGCGGTTCCTTACCGTCCGGGGACGAGCTGTTGGGCCCCGGCGAGCCGGGACGGCGGCGCATGCGGCCGCACCGGGCCGCGGTCAGTCGTCGATGGGGACGGTGTAGGGCTCCGAGCAGCCCAGGGACGGGCTTTGCAGGAGGCCGGCGGTGACGCTCGCGCCGGCGCCGGGCGGGTCGCTGACGGTCAGTTCGCAGACCGCGCCCGTGCCGGTCAGCGGATACCAGAACCACGTCTCCCCGACGGGGGCGCGGTCGGTCTCCTGCCAGCCGCCCTTCGTGTGGCGGAAGGCGGTGAGTTCGACGGTCGCCTCGTATTCGCCGGCGCGGTGCGCGGTCAGGGCGACCTTCAGGTCCGAGCCGAGTGTGGCGGTGGCGATGCGGTGGGTTTCGGGGCCGGCGGCGGAGGTCTCGGCCGATGCGGCCGAGACCGCGGCGGTGGCGAGCAGCAGGGTCGCTACCGCGGCGAGCGCGGCGCGCCCGGCGCGGATCCGAGTGGGGGGCGGGAACGGCATGGCGCCTCCTCAAGGCACGATCGGGAGCGGTGATCCGTGTCACACTCCGCTCCTGATGGTGTGACGCCGTGTATCGTCGGCGGGTTGTCGCGCCGGCGTCTGCACGGGTGGCCGGAATGCGCCGGAGTTAGGCTGAACCCAGGCGTGCTGGACAGGAGGCTGGGATGGCCGAGACGACGGTTGCCGAGGTGATGGCCGAGCTGGCCGCGCTGGAGGACCCCAAGACGCGCGAGGTGAACGAGAGGCACGGCGACGATCACGGCGTGAATCTCGGCAGGCTCCGTGCCCTTGCCAAGCGCCTGAAGACCCAGCACGAGCTCGCCCGCGGGCTCTGGGAGACGGGCGACACCGCGGCGCGCCTGCTGGCGCTGCTGATCTGCCGCCCGAAGGCCTTCGAGCGCGGCGAGCTGGACGCCATGCTGCGTGACGCCCGCACCCCGAAGGTGCACGACTGGCTCGTGAACTACGTGGTCAAGAAGAATCCGCACGCCGAAGAGCTGCGCCGGACCTGGTCTGCCGACCCGGATCCCGTGGTCGCGAGCGCCGGCTGGGCGCTGACCACCGATCGCGTGGCGAAGCGGCCCGAGGGCCTCGACCTCGCGGGGCTGCTCGACGTCATCGAGGCGCAGTTGAAGGGCGCCCCGGACCGCCTGCAGTGGGCGATGAACCACTGCCTGGCGCAGATCGGGATCGAGCACCCCGAGCACCGCGCGCGTGCCATCGACATCGGCGAGCGCCTGCAGGTGCTCAAGGACTACCCCACTCCCCCGAACTGCACGTCGCCCTTCGCGCCCGTCTGGATCACCGAGATGGTGCGCCGGCAGGAGGCGAAGTAGGGCGGTCTTCGCGCTCACGCTCGGGGCGCGCGCCTCGCTCGGCTTCGCCGCGGGTGAGTACCCGGGGGCCGTCCTCGGTGATCGCCACCGTGTGTTCGGAGTGGGCGGTGCGCGAGCCGTCCGCCGAGCGGATGGTCCAGCCGTCGGTGTCGTAGACGATCCGGTCGGTGGTGCGGGCGAACCAGGGTTCCAGCGCGAGGACCAGGCCCGGGCGGAGGGCGGGGCCGCGGCCCGCCCTGCCCTTGTTCGGCACGTGCGGGCCCTCGTGCATGGTGCGGCCGAGGCCGTGGCCGCCGAACTCGTCGTTGACCGGATAGCCGTAGCCGCGGGCCACCGCCCAGATGGCCGCGGAGATGTCGCCGAGGCGGTTGCCCGGACGCGCCGCCGCGATCGCCGCATCCAGCGCCTCCTCGGTGGCGCGGACGAGGCGCAGGTCCTCCTCGGCGGCGGTGCCCACGACGACGGTGCGCGCCGAGTCGGCCACCCAGCCGTCGATGCCGACCGCGATGTCCGCTGTGAGCACGTCCCCGTCGCGCAGCGTGTAGTCGTGCGGCAGGCCGTGCAGGACGGCGTCGTTGACCGAGAGGCAGATGACGTTGCGGAACGCGCCCCTGCCGAAGGAGGGAGAGTAGTCCCAGTAACACGACTCGGCCCCGCGCCGCTCGATCATGCCGCGAACGTGGTGCTCCAGATCCAGGAGGTTGACGCCCACGTCGGCGAGCCGGCCCACCTCGCTGAGGACCTCGGCGACGAAGCGACCCGCCACGTGCATGCGTTCGATCTCCGCGGGCGTCTTCAGTTCGATCACGGGTACCGTCCAAGGAGTAGTGGTATTTCTATACCTTCACTGTAGCGCTTGTCGGTATAGAAATACCAACGCTATGCTGGCCCCATGGTCCGCCAACCGCTCACGCCCGAACAGATCGAAGCCGGCAGGCGCCTCGGCGCCCTGCTGCGGCGCGCGCGGGCGGGACGCGACCTCGCGGACGTCGCGTTCGCGGCCGGTATCTCGCCCGAGACCCTCCGCAAGATCGAGACGGGCCGCCTGCCCTCCCCCGGGTTCGGCACGATCGTCTCCCTCGGCGAGGCGCTGGGCGTGCCGGTGCAGGAGCTGGCGGACACCTGGCGCGGCAGCGGCCTGCCGCTGGAGGCCGTCTCTTAGCCGCCGGTCCCGCCGTCGGCGAGGACCCGGTGCACCGCCCGGGTCCGCGTGTGCGGGTCCTGCGGAGCGGACGCAGCGTTCCGTGCCGTGGGGCTCGCGGCAGTAGCGTGGGGCCCACGACCGTGATCCCCTCCGCCCCAGTGAGCCGCCCCATGCCCGACGGAACACCCGCACGCTCTCCGGCCGCGGCCGTCTTGGCGGCAGTCTCCCGCGACGTGCGCTCCTGCGCCCCGGTGGGGGCCTCGCACGCCTGGACGCTGCACCAGGGGGAACTGGACGACGGGCGGCGCTTCTTCGCCAAGGTCGCCGAGGGCCACGCCGAGGCGCTGGCCGCCGAGGCCGCCGGGCTGCGCTGGCTCGGCGAGGTGCCCGGCGGGGCCGCCGTGCCCGACGTACTCGCCGCCGACGGCGGAGTACTGGTGCTGGAGCGGGTGGAGGAGCACGGTGCCGGCGCCGCGGCAGCCGCCGACCTGGGCCGGCGCCTGGCCGCCACGCACCGTGCCGGCGCCCGGTCCTTCGGCGCGCCCTGGCCGGGGTGGCTGGCCACACTGCCGCTCGACAACACCGCGGGCGATCACTGGCCCGACTGGTACGCCCGGCACCGCCTGCTGCCCTATCTGCGCGACGCCCGCGACCGCGGGCACCTGGACTCCGGCGACGTGGCGCGGCTGGACCGCGTCCTCGACGGCATCCGCGAACTCGCCGGCCCGCAGGAGCCCCCGGCGCGCATCCACGGCGACCTGTGGAGCGGGAACGTGCTGTGGGGCCGCGGCGGGGCGGTGCTGATCGATCCCGCCGCGCACGGCGGGCACCGCGAGAGCGACCTGGCCATGCTTCAGCTGTTCGGCGCCCCGCACCTGGAGCGCATCCTCGCCGCCTACGACGAGGCCTTCCCCCTGGCCGACAGATGGCGCGACCGCGTGCCGCTGCACCAGCTGCATCCGCTGCTGGCCCACGTGTGCCTGTTCGGGCGCGCCTTCCGCGGCCAACTGCTCGACGCGGCCCGGCGCCTCGGTGCGCAGTAGGGAGCAGGGCGCTGGAGGGGACCCGCTGCGGCGTGGGCCCGGCAGGATGCGACCCGCGCCGCAGCGGTCATGCGGCCCTCATCTGGCGTGGAAGTGCACCACGTTGTCGTCGCGCTCGTAGACGCCGAAGAACGCCCAGTTGCGGTAGCCGCCGTCGCCCTGGCGGACGAACTCGCCTTCGCCGCTGAAGACGACCCAGTGGTAGTCGTGCTCGGCCGGCCAGAAGTTCTCGCACGGCTTGGCCCGGGTCGTCCCCCGGGTCACCACACCCTCGAAGTGGCTGGACTCCTCGGCGGTCGCCTTGTAGACGATGATGTTCTTCGAGGTGTCCGAGCCCCAGCCCTGCAGCTCGTCGATCTTCGTGCGCAGATCGCAGGGGTCGAGGTAGTCGGATGCCTGCGCGGCCGCCGGTGCGCCCGCCGCCGCGGCTCCGGCCAGCGCCAGCAGCGCCGCCGTCCTCTTCATCGTTTTCATTCGTGCTCGGTCCTTTCGTTGGGCTGTCGTCAGCGGGGGAAGAACCGGACGTGGTTGCCGTTGCGCTCGAAGACGCCGTAGAACGCCCAGTTGCGGTAGCCGCCGTCGCCCTGGCGGGTGAATTCGCCGCCGCCGCTGAAGACGACCCAGAAGAAGTCGATGTCGTTGCCGAAGAAGCCGTCGCATTCGTCGGCGGTGGTGTGCCCCTGCGCGACGATCCCGTCGAAGCTGCTGGAGGCCCGGGCCGACTCCTTCCAGACGATGATGTTGTACTGGTCGTTGGCGTCCCAGCCGCGCAGTTCGCGGAGCTTGACCCGCAGGTCGCAGGCGTCGAAGTCCGCGGTCGCGGGGGCCTCCGCGGCGGCGGGCCGGGGCGCGGTGACCGCCGCGCCCGTCAGGGCGACCGCCGCGGCGGCGGATGCGGCGATCAGCTTGGCCATCCTCATGTTCTGCTCTCCTCTCCGGGCTCAGGGGCGGTGGAACCGCACGGTCATGCCGTCGCGGTCGAACCAGCCCTTCATGGCCCAGTTGATGTAGCCGCCGTCGCCGGTGTTGGTGAACTCGCCCGCCTCGGCGATCCAGAGCCCGTAGTTGATGGAGCCCCACCGGACGTTGGCGTAGAGGCGCTTGGCCTCCAGCCGCTCCTCGTAGCCCTGGCTGAGGTTCATCATGATCACGTTGTAGCGGCCGCCGCTGGCCTGGAACGCCTCGTCGACGGCGCGGCGGACGAACTCGCCGCGGTTGTCCTCGTCGATGGCGCTGATCGCCCTGCCCACCTGGAAGCCGTTGGCGCCGTCGTCGAGGTGGACGGTCACGGCCGGGCTGTCGGCGGCCTGGACCGCCGCAGCGGACGGGGCGGTGCCGGCGGTCTCGGCCTGCGCCGCGCCGGCGGGTGCGCCCACCAGGGCGATCGCGGCCAGCGGCGCGACGGCGAGTGCTTTGCGGAACCTCACGTGTGCGCTCCTCTCGCCCGCGGTCAGAACTCGCGGAAGTGGACGGTCATGCCGTCGCGGTCGAACACGCCGCGGAAGGCCCAGTTGATCCAGCCGCCGTCGCCCTCGTTGGTGAACACACCGGAATCGAAGACGAGCACCCGGAAGGCGGGGTAGCCCGAGGCGTGGACCGTCGCGTCGTAGACGATGTTGTCCAGGTCGTAGGAGTAGGGGTGGTCGGCCTTGACGACCATCACGTTGTAGGTCTGGCCCGCGTCGTAGAACGCGCCTTCCATCAGGCTCTTCACATAACCGCTGCGGTTCTGGCTCCGCTCGATCGCGGCGACGGCGATGTCGTAGATCCGGCTCGTGATGCCGATGGTCGCGCTGGCCAGGTCGATCTTGACGCCCATGGCCTGCGCCTGCGCGGCCGTCTGCGAGGCCGGCGCCGCCGGCGCGGCGGGCTCCGCCGTCGCGGCCTGGGCCGGCGCCAGCACGCCGGCGGCCGCGACGGCACTGACCACCACCGCGCCGATCCTTGTGCGAATGGGGGACATGGTTCTCCTCTCGCATTTTCCGCGGCCCTGCGGGTCGGGCTGCGGCGGACCGATCGTAAGCATTCGAGAGCGAGCGGGTCCAGATTATCCGGGCCATTTTCTAAAGCATTTCGGCATTTCTGTATTTGCGCTGCTCAAAAACTAGACCAGTTGTCGCGCGAAACGTGGTAGGACGATCCTCCGACTGCTCCCCGGACAAAGAAGCGGAAGTGTATGGATTCCTCGCCGCGGACGCCAACCTCCTGGCGCCGGTTTTCTCCAGTGACGATGATCACTGCGCAGCCGACCGTTTTGTTGCGCCGGAGAACCGTCGGCACCGCGCCATGCCGGCACCTGCCGGCCCGGCGGGCCGACCGACCGGACATCCGCGTCCCGGTCGGCGCGGACCTCCAACCGCCTCGGCGCCCGGCTCGCCGGAAAGCCGTATCCAGCGCAGACACGGCCTTCCGCGCCCAACGCCGGACGGCCGGGACGCGGCTCCGCAGCCGTTTGCCGGACGTTCGACTCGCCGACCGCCGACCGCGGCCCCGTCACACGGAAGCGGACCGCGGAGGCGATCCGCGTATCATCGATTCAGGACATATGCGGAGAATCTCTGCAAACCTGGCCACCATCCGCGGTGTTTACGCAATGGTGTACACAACGTTTTCCGCGGCGTCCCCAGGATCCCTCCGGCCGGACGCCATTCCGGCGCGGTCCATGCGCCGCCGCCGAACTTCCGCCGCGGATGTGCGGCGCGATCGGCGACGCCCCAGGGCCGGAGACCGGAACGCGCAAAGAGCGCGTTCCCGTGGAACCGTGATTCATCGATCCGATGAATTGAAGAACAACAAATTCCGCCGCCCTGTTCTGCGGCGGTACCGCGGGACGACCGGTTCCCCGGACTCTCCTCCGGCGAGTCCCATGCACGGCCGCGGTACCCGTCGGCCTGCCTGCCTGCGCGCCGGTCGGGCGGCGCATGGTCCGCCGCGACTGGATCGTGCCGCCGGGCCCGCCTCCGCGGCCGGTGCCCGCGGGCGCCGAGCGCCCCGTGCCGCGCCGGCGGCGCCGCAGGGTTCGCGGTGGAGATCGCCGGAAAATATTCTCGGTGGGATGTCGAGATCCCGAGTGCGGCTCCGTCCCCGGAGTGAACGCGGCCGCAATGGGCCCAACCGCACCGAGGAGAAAACGATGGCCAAGTACCTGCTGCTCAAGCACTACCGGGGCGCGCCGGCGTCGATCAACGACGTGCCGATGGACCAGTGGAGCCCGGAGGAGGTTTCGGCCCACATCAAGTACATGCGCGACTTCGCCGCCCGGCTGGAGACCACCGGCGAGTTCGTCGACGGCCAGGCGCTCTCGCCCGAGGGCACCTTCGTCCGCTACGACGGCGAGGGCAGGCCGCCGGTCACCGACGGCCCGTTCCCGGAGACCAAGGACCTGATCGCCGGCTGGATGGTGATCGACGTCGAGACCTACGAGCGGGCGCTGGAGCTGGCCGGCGAGCTGTCCGCGGCTCCCGGCGCGGGCGGCAAGCCGATCCACGAGTGGCTGGAGCTGCGCCCGTTCCTGACCGAGCCGCCGACCATCACGGAGTGACGCACGGTGGACGCGTCCCTGCTGCGGGCCATTGCTCCCGCGGTGATCGGCGTCCTCGTCCGCCGCGGAGCCGACTTCGCGACGGCCGAGGACGCCGTGCAAGACGCCCTGGTCGAAGCGCTGCGTGTGTGGCCCGACGACCCGCCGCGCGACCCCAAGGGCTGGCTGGTCGCGGTGGCCTGGCGCAGGTTCCTCGACGCCGCCCGCGCCGATTCGTCGCGGCGGCAGCGCGAGGCGCTCGTCGAAGAGCAGCCCGCGCCCGGACCGGGCGCGGCGGCCGACGACACGTTGCAGCTGTACTTCCTGTGCGCGCACCCGTCCCTGACACCGGCCTCGGCGGTCGCGCTGACGCTGCGCGCGGTCGGCGGTCTGACCACGCGGCAGATCGCGCAGGCCTACCTCGTGCCCGAGGCGACCATGGCCCAGCGCATCAGCCGGGCCAAACGGACCGTCGCGGGAGTCCGGTTCGACCGGCCCGGCGACGTCGCCACGGTGCTGCGCGTCCTGTACCTGGTGTTCAACGAGGGCTACTCCGGCGACGTCGACCTCGCCGCCGAGGCGATCCGGCTCACCCGCCAACTGGCGACCGCGACCAGGCACGAGGAGGTGGCGGGCCTGCTCGCGCTCATGCTGCTCCACCACGCGCGGCGCCCGGCGCGCACCCGCGCCGACGGCAGCCTCGTGCCGCTCGCCGAGCAGGACCGCAGTCTGTGGGACACCCGCATGATCGCCGAGGGCGTCGAGGTGCTCCAGGCGGCCCTCGCCCGCGACCGCCTGGGCGAGTTCCAGGCGCAGGCCGCCATCGCCGCCCTGCACGCCGACGCCCACTGTGCCGATGAGACCGACTGGGTGCAGATCGTCGAGTGGTACGACGAACTGGTGCGCATCACCGGCAGCCCGGTGGCCCGCCTCAACCGCGCCGTCGCCCTCGGCGAGGCCGACGGACCGCGAGCCGGCCTCGCCGCCCTGGCCGAACTCGACCCGGCGCTGCCCCGCTTCACCGCCGCATCGGCCTACCTGCACGAGCGCGCCGGCGACCTGGCGTCGGCGGCGCGGCTCTACGCCGAAGCCGCCCGATCAGCGCCCAACCTCCCCGAACGCGACCATCTCACGCGGCAGGCCGCGCGGATCAACGCGCAACTGCGCGGTTGAGCGGCCGGCACGCCGCCCCGCTCAGCCGGCGGGCGGCAGCGACCGCCCTGAGGCGCGAGGGGCATCCGGCGCTTCACGCCCCGGCGATGCGGTCGAGCCAGGACTGCCAGGCGGCGGTGCGGGACTCGCGGTCGGTCTCGATCCCGTAGAGGTACTGGACCGCGCTCGCCATGCCGTGCAGGTCGTCGACCGTGAAGCGGACGAAGCCGTGCTCGGTGCGGATGCCGAGCAGCAGCCTGCCGCGGAGGTCGACCACGCCCGCGACGGGTTCGAGGCCCTCGGGGGTGAGGCGCACCCGCTCCCCCAGTGCCGGATCGGCGCCGAGCCGGGCGGTCAGGTCGGCCCACACCGCTTCGCCGGGCCGGTCGGTGAACGCGGTGGCGACCACGTTGGCCACCGGCAGTCCGGGGAAGTACCGGAAGTACTCGGCCAGATTGTGGAGGAACACGTCCCACCCCGCGCTGAAGCCGTCGTACTCCGCCTCCCAGTCGTCGCCGCCGAAGAAGCCGCTTTGGACGAGGCGGAGCACGGTCGTGCCGCCCTCCCTGCCCTCGACGAGGAACTCCAATGTCATCGAGGGCTCGCCGTCCGGTCCGGGCGCCCCGTAGACCACGCGCCTGCCCGGCTCCCACTCCAGCACCCGGCCGGCCTGGGAGTTGCCGCCGCCGAAGTCCGCCTCGATCCCCCCGCCGGCGTCGTCGTGGGGCACGAACCAGAGCGACATCCCCTCCGGAGTCGAGACCGCCTGCCAGACCTGTTCCGGGGTGGCGGCGAGCTCGATCCCCTTTTCCAGCCTCCGGCGCTCGTCCACCGCGATCAGTCCTGCTGGGCGAGGAGGATGAGGTTGCCGCAGGTGTCGTCGAACACCGCTTGCGCGCCGAAATCGGTCTTGGTCGGCTCCTGGGTGAAGCGGACACCGTGCCCCGTCATCCGCTCGTAGTCCTGCTGCAGATCCGCGGTGCCGAGCATGGTGAAGGGCATGCCCGCGTCGTAAAGCGTCTGCTTGTAGACCTGCGCGGCGGGCTTGCCGCCGATTCGGATACCGGGGTTGCCGTCCGGTTCGAGCAGCAGCTCGACGCCGTCGGGCGCGTCGGGCGAGACGACGGTCAGCCATTTGGCGCCGCCCCCGACCGGGATGTCGGTCTTCTTCACAAAGCCCAGCACGTCGGTGTAGAACGCCAGTGCCTTGTCCTGGTCGTCGACCAGAATGCTGGTCACGGGAACGAACATCGTCATCGATCCTCATCTTCTCGTCGGACCTGGGGATGCACGGCGACGACCACGCGGTGCGCCCGCCCGCCGGCGGCGGACTCGTCGTGGTACTTCGACACCAGCGACGCCACCGCTCCGGCCAGTTCTTCGGCGAACGCGGCGCGGTCGGCCGCGGAGGCGAAGCGGACCTCGCCGTCGAGGGCGAAGGTCGCAAGCCGCTTGCGGGCCCGGGTCGCACCCGTGATCAGCTCGCCCACGTCCCGCACCAGCCGCGCGGCCACCGCGAGCAGCCACCGTGCCGAAAGCTGGTCGCGAGACCGCTTCGGATCGGGCTCGACCGCGGCAAGGACGCTCGGCGAGATCACATACGAGGCCGCGGTCGCCCGCAGCATGCGCTCGGTGAGGTTGCCCTTGCGGCGCTCTTCGACCAGCTCGACCAGCCCGTGCCGCTCCAGCGCGCGCAGGTGGTAGTTGACCTTCTGCCGGGTCAGTCCCACCCGCTGGGCCAGCGTGGTCGCCGACCCGGGTTCGGACAACTCGGCGAGCAGCCTGGCGCGCACCGGGTCCAGCGAAGCCTCGGCCGCCTCCGGATCGTCGATCACCGCCACGTCGTGCATGGTCACACCATCACGCGGACAAATTAATTTGTCAAGGACCGACGGCTCCGATCGCAGGGCGCGACTCCCACCGCGGCGATCGCCTCAGGCGGAACCGATGAGAGGAGGACACGCACCCGAGCGCCTCCTCCGCCCAGGCCGGCCACCGCGTGATCCGCGGCCGGTATTCGGCTGCGCGCGGGGCCGCCGATCGGGATTTCCCCCTCTTCTGGGAATGCGCGACCGCCCGGTTGCGGCGGGTTCGGGGCGGCACGCGCCGTGACTGCGGGAGTTGACGGGTCCATACGGCTGTGTCATTCTGAAAATGGCACGGAGGTTGACACTCACAGTAAGTGTGGACATACGTTTCTCATTTGCGCTATGCTGCTGCCTTGCGCTGCCTCTCGATGCCCCGCAGGTCGCCGGGGCGCTTGGTGTGCGCGCAGTCCACTTCCGTCCGTGCCTTCCGGAAGGACCCCTGTTGGCAGCCTCGCTCAACGCCTCCACTGAAACCGCCGGCCCCGGTCGCGTCTCCTTCGCGCGTATCAGAGAGCCGCTCGAAGTTCCCGACCTTCTCGCCCTGCAGACCGAGTCGTTCGACTGGCTGCTGGGTAACGAGAAGTGGAGTACCCGAGTCGAGGCGGCTCGTAACGCCGGCCGCAAGGACGTTCCGGAGCAGTCCGGTCTCGAAGAGATCTTCGAGGAGATCAGTCCCATCGAGGACTTCTCCGGCACGATGTCGCTGTCGTTTCGCGACCACCGGTTCGAGCCGCCCAAGTACTCCGAAGAGGAGTGCAAGGACAAGGACATGACCTACTCCGCCCCGATGTTCGTCACGGCGGAGTTCATCAACAACGACACCGGTGAGATCAAGAGCCAGACGGTGTTCATGGGCGACTTCCCGCTCATGACGGCCAAGGGCACGTTCATCATCAACGGCACCGAGCGCGTGGTGGTCTCCCAGCTCGTGCGCTCGCCGGGTGTCTATTTCGACCGGCAGGTCGACAAGACCTCCGACAAGGACCTCTTCGG
>NZ_VTZW01000010.1 GCF_009728995.1 Streptomonospora sp. PA3
GGTGCTGGTTCGGCGCAAGGGCGGGGAGTTCGAGGCGGTCTCCACCGACGAGGTGGAGTACATGGACGTCTCGCCGCGCCAGATGGTCTCGGTGGCCACGGCCATGATCCCGTTCCTGGAGCACGACGACGCCAACCGGGCGCTGATGGGCTCCAACATGCAGCGCCAGGCGGTGCCGCTGCTGCGCGCGGAGTCGCCGCTGGTGGGCACCGGCATGGAGTACCGGGCCGCCACCGACGCCGGCGAGGTCGTGCTGGCCGACAAGGCCGGGGTGGTCGAGGACGTCACGGCCGACTACGTCACCGTGATGGCCGACGACGGCACCCGCACCACCTACCGGCTGGGCAAGTTCCGCCGCAGCAACCAGGGCACCTGCTTCAACCAGCGCCCGATCGTCGAGGAGGGCCGGCGGGTGGAGGCCGCCCAGGTGCTGGCCGACGGGCCCTCCACCGACCAGGGCGAGATGTCGCTGGGCAAGAACCTGCTGGTGGCCTACATGTCCTGGGAGGGCCACAACTACGAGGACGCCATCGTGCTGTCCCAGCGCCTGGTCCAAGACGACGTGCTCTCCTCGATCCACATCGAGGAGCACGAGGTCGATGCGCGCGACACCAAGCTGGGGCCCGAGGAGATCACCCGGGAGATCCCCAACGTCAGCGAGGAGGTGCTGGCCGATCTGGACGATCGGGGCATCATCCGCATCGGGGCCGAGGTGATCGACGGCGACATCCTGGTGGGCAAGGTCACGCCCAAGGGCGAGACCGAGCTGACGCCCGAGGAGCGGCTGCTGCGGGCGATCTTCGGTGAGAAGGCGCGTGAGGTGCGCGACACGTCGCTGAAGGTGCCCCACGGCGAGTCGGGCAAGGTCATCGGGGTGCGGGTGTTCAGCCGCGAGGAGGGCGACGAGCTGCCGCCCGGGGTCAACGAGCTGGTGCGGGTGTATGTGGCGCAGAAGCGCAAGATCACCGACGGCGACAAGCTCGCGGGCCGGCACGGCAACAAGGGTGTGATCGCCAAGATCCTGCCGCAGGAGGACATGCCGTTCATGGAGGACGGCACTCCGGTCGACATCGTGCTCAACCCGCTGGGTGTGCCCGGCCGCATGAACGTCGGACAGATCTTCGAGATCCACCTGGGCTGGCTGGCCAAGAACGGCTGGCATGTGGAAGGGACCGAGGAGGAGTGGCAGAAGTCGCTCCACGCGATCGGCGCGACCGACGTGCCTCCGGACACCCGCGTGGCCACGCCGGTCTTCGACGGGCTGCGCGGTGACGAACTCGGCGGGCTGATCCAGTCGGTGCGCCCCGATGCCGACGGCAACCGGCTCATCAACGCCGACGGCAAGGCGCGGTTGTTCGACGGCCGCACCGGTGAGCCGTTCGCCGAACCGATCGCGGTGGGCTACACCTACTTCCTCAAGCTGCACCACCTGGTCGACGACAAGATCCACGCACGCTCCACCGGCCCGTACTCGATGATCACCCAGCAGCCGCTGGGCGGTAAGGCGCAGTTCGGCGGCCAGCGCTTCGGCGAGATGGAGGTCTGGGCGATGGAGGCATACGGGGCCGCCTACGCCCTGCAGGAGCTGCTGACCATCAAGTCCGACGACGTGCTGGGCCGCGTGAAGGTCTATGAGGCCATCGTCAAGGGCGAGAACATCCCCGAACCGGGCATCCCCGAATCGTTCAAGGTGCTCATCAAGGAGATGCAGTCGCTCTGTCTGAACGTGGAGGTGCTGTCCAGCGACGGCATGTCCATCGAGATGCGGGATACCGATGAGGACGTCTTCCGCGCGGCGGAGGAACTGGGAATCGACCTGGGCCGGCGCGAGCCGAGCAGTGTCGAAGAGGTCTGACGGCCCCTGAACGCGGACCGGCGGCCCCCGGCCGACGGGGACGGCGAACGCCCGTCCCCGTCGGCCGGGGGCCCTACGCGCATTCGGCGCGGGGCGCGCACGAGTGCGCGGCTCGCTGCGGACACGCCCACGGCGGCCTACGGCTTGCTCGCCACCGCCATCAGGTGCGAGCTGGCGCCGAGGAGGCTCGGCTCCTGTTCGACGCGCGCGATGGCGCGCAGCGCCGCGTGCCGGGCGACCGGGTCGTCCAGGTCGAGGTTCATGCTCGCCTGGGCGCACGGGCCCTCCACCGCGTACACCTCGGCGTCCGAAAAGCCGCTGCGGCGGACCTCCTCGCGAAGCTCGTCCGGGCGGTGGAAGTAGGCGAGCGTGAACCATCCGGGCCGGCCTTCGGGGTTGCGGTGGACCCCGGTGTCCAGGTCGCCCTCGATGACGCCCTCGAACACCGGATCTGCGGCCATCCCGGCACGCAGTCCGTCGAGCGTCGAGGCGAACCGGGAGATCGCCGCGGCGAGCAGCCGGCCGCCCGGGCGGAGCACCCGGTAGGCCTCGGTCAGCGCCGACTCCCGGTCCCGCGCCTCGGTCAGGTGGTACAGCGGTCCGAGCAGCAGCACCGCGTCGGCCGTTGCGGAGGCGGCGGGAAGCCCGCGCGCGTCGCCCACCACGGCACCGGCCAGCGGTGCGGCGGCCTGCCGGGCCGACGCGGCCCGTGCCGCGTCGACGTGGGCGGGGACGGGATCGAGCAGGTAGACCTCGTAGCCGGCTTCGGCCAGCGGGAGGGCGTATGCGCCTTCGGCGCCGCCGACGTCCCAGACGACGGCCGGAGCGGACGGCAGGAAGCGCGCCAGAAGCTCGCGGGTGCGCAGCGCCTCCAGCCGCCCCCATGTCCCCAGGCGGTCGCGCTCGACACCTCGGGAATAGTGCGCGACAACCTCGTCACTCGGTCGCATGCCCTTACCCCAGCACAGTATCCCGGCGGTGTGCATCTCCTTTTGTCCGGCCGCTCGTCCGGGCTGTCAACCGCCGACGCACGGTGGCAACGGTGCGGGCGGCGCGGTTGCCCGGTCGAGATTTCGAGATTCCCGCTCTCCTAGGCTGCCGGCATGAACCTGGATCTGGTCACCGTCGTCGTCGACGAGTACGATCCGGCGATCGAATTCTTCGTCGGCGCCCTGGGATTCGAACTCGCGGAGGACTCTCCGGCGGTGACCAACGACGGACGCCCGAAGCGGTGGGTCGTGGTGCGTCCGCCCGGGGCCGCGACGGGCGTGCTGCTCGCCCGTGCCGACGGGGAGCACCAGGCCGCGGCGGTCGGCGCACAGGTCGCCGGACGCGTGGGGTTCTTCCTCCGGGTGGAGGACTTCGCGGCCGCCCACGCGCGGATGGTCGAGGCGGGGGTCCGCTTCGTCACCGAACCGCGCACGGAGCCCTACGGCCGCGTCGCGGTCTTCCTCGACATCGCAGGCAACCGCTGGGACCTTCTCGGCTGACCGCCGCCTGCGGCGCCGGCTCGGGTGGGGGCACCACTACAGGGGTTCGGGCGGTCGCACCATGGCGGCGGATACGGCGCGGCCCATAGTCTGCTCGCCATGCCGGTTCTTGCCATGATCCCCTCCCCGACCGCCCTGCCCTCCCAGGCCGCTCGGACCCGCTCGCCGGAAACGGCGGGCCGCCGTGGTTGACGCGATCAACGGGATCATCTCCGGGGCCATGGCGTCGCAGTGGGCGCTGGTGGCGATCTTCCTGGTCTGCGTCCTCGACGCGTTCTTCCCCGTGGTGCCCAGCGAGACGACGGTCATCGCCGCCGGCGCGCTGGCCGCCTCCGGGGACGCGGACCTGGCCGCCGCGATCGCGGTGGCGGCGGCGGGCGCCTTCGTCGGCGACCACGTCTCCTACGCGATCGGGCGCCTGCTCGGCACCCGCGCCACCGCGCGCCTGCTCCCGGGCAAGCGTGGCCGTGCGGCCCGTGAATGGGCGACCGGTGCGCTGCGGGTGCGCGGCGGGCTGATGATCGTGGCGCTGCGCTTCGTCCCCGGAGGACGCACCGCTACCACGTTCGCCGCCGGAACCCTGGAATACCCCCTCGCCCGGTTCGCCGCCTTCGCCGCGCTGGCCGCCGTGCTGTGGGCGCTGTACTCGGGACTCGTCGGCTTCGCCGCCGGAGAGGCCTTCGCGGGAAACCACCTGCTGGCCGTCACGATCGGTGTGGGGTTCTCCGCCGGCATCGGCATCGCCACTGAAGCGGTGCGGTTTCTGGTGCGCCGGCGCCGCCGCGCGGCCTCGTCCGGAGCGGCTCAGCCTCCCCCGCCCGCAGTCGCCGAGCCCGATGCCACGGGCGCGGCCCGGTGAACGCCGGCCCGGGCGGATCCGGGAGCGGATCCGGGAAAGGGCTTCAGCGGCGGCCGACCGGGCGATCGGCAGGGTCGGCATGCCCGTCTTCCCCGCTTTCGCCCTGCCGGGCGGAACCGCATGCGGTTTCCACGCGTCCTCTCCGGGGTCCCGCATCCTTGCGGGACGCACCTGCCGAATCGGCGGATACGCGTGGGACTCGCCGGTCGGCCTGCCGACCGCGGCCGCCCGGGCGGCGGACGGCTCAGACCTTCTCGGCGTAGACCGAGCGCTCGGCGTCCGTCGTACCCAGCGCGCGCCCGGTCGGGGCGACGTAGCGGGCCGCGAACTCCCGCGCGCCCGCCTGCTCGACTTCGCGCCAGCCGTATCCGGCGAGGAATCCCGCCACCTCTTCGGGCCGCATCCCGAAGCGCCACAGGCCTTCCCGCACCACCCACTTGTTGTAGGCCGCCTCGGCCCCGAACAGGTTCGTGCCGTCGATGAGGTCGCGATGGACGTAGGTGAAGACGAGCCGGCTTCCGGCGGTGGCCTCGGCCAGGACGTCGAACGTCGCCCGGACGGCCTCCTCATCCAGGTACTGGGTGACGGCCTCCCAGACGAAGAAGGTGCGCCACCGCTTCCGGTAGCCGTGCGCGGCGAGGGCGCCGGCGAGATCGCCGGTCGCGAAGTCCAGCGGGACCAGCGTCGCCGATCCGGGTACCGCCCCGCCGTAGGCGCGGCGCAGGACGGCCCGCTTGCGGTCGATGTTCTCGGGCAGGTCGACCTCGAAGACCGGTGTCGCCTCCAGCGCGGGCAGGCGGTAGGCGCGGTCGTCGAATCCCGCCCCGAGGACGACGACGGCGTCGATACCCGACTCCGCGCTCTCGGCCAGGCGGTCGTCGACGTAGCGCTTGCGGCACAGCATGTTCGCCCACAGGCCGGGGATCCGCTTCTCCATGCTGCGGATCGTCCACCGGCGCACCGGAGCCAACCGGTTGGCGGCCGCGAACCAGCGCGCACCGCCGGTGAGGAACCGGTGGGCCAGCGGATCGCGGATCAGCGGGTGCTCGTCGAACTGGTCGACCGCGACGATGGCCATCGGACCGTCCGCGGTCCGAGCCGCCGGATTGCTCATGACGGGCCTTCCTTTCCGGGCGGGGGCGGCGCCTCGGCGAACACCTTCACCAGCCAGGACAGGACCTCGTAGGACTCGCGGACGCGTGCTGCGCGCGCGCTGTCGGGGCCGAGGAGGTCCATGCCCTCTCGCGCGACCTCGACGTAGGAGGCCACACCGGCGATCTGCCGCTGGACGACCCGGTACCAGGCGTCGTCGTCGACGCGGTAGTACACCGTGCGCTCGCCGGGGCGGGTGCGCCGGGTCACGAGCTCCATGGTGGTCAGCATGCGGATGTTCGTGGTCAGCGACGCCCGGCTGGCACCGATGGCCGCGCTGATCTCTCCGGCGGACTGCTCCGGCGGGTCGCAGATCATCAGCCACCCCATGATCCGCCCGGCGATCGGCGGGATCCCGTCGGCACTGAGGACCGTGGCGACACGCTCCACCCACGCGAGCGCCTCCCCCTGCTCGGGCGACCGGCCTTCCGCCATGCGATTCCTTCCGTGGTTGCTAGCAATTTCAGTATCTTATGAAATAGCTGGCAACGCAATGCCCGCATGCCGAAACCGACGACGACCCGCACAGTCGTTTCGGTTCCGGGCACCGACTCCGGAGGGCTGCGCAGCGACGACCCACAGGTACTGGATTCTGTCCGACCGAAGTGCATTGTTTCGGTCACCGTGGGCCACTGACCGACTTTCCGTCTTATTGACGAAAAGCTATAGTCGCGCCATGTCCGATGAGCTCTGGGAACCGCCTTCTGTGCTGGTCGCTGTCGATCTGGTCATCCTGACCTTGAGGTCCGCGAAGCTGCATGTCCTTCTGGTAGAGCGCGGAATCGCCCCCTATGAAGGCGACCAGGCGCTTCCCGGCGGCTTCCTGAACAACGTCAGTGAGGACATCCTGACCGCGGCCCACCGCGAGCTGCGCGAGGAGGCCGGCCTGGACGCCTCGCGGTTGCACCTCGAACAGCTGGGCGCCTACGGGGCACCGTCGCGTGATCCGCGAGGACGCGTCGTCTCCGTCGCCTACCTGGCGATCGCCCCCGGCCTTCCCGAACCGATCGCAGGAACGGACGCGGCGAGCGCGTGCTGGAGACCGGTGGAAGACGTCACCTCAGGCCAGCTGAGACTCGCTTTCGACCACGAGCAGATTCTGACTGACGGGGTCGAGCGCGCCCGCACGAAGATCGAGCACTCCGCCCTTGCTACCGCTTTCTGCGATGAGACGTTCACGATTTCGGATCTTCAGCAAGTCTACGAGACGGTGTGGGGTGTCAGGCTCGACTCGCGCAATTTCTACCGCAAGGTGCAGGCCGCGCGCGGGTTCATTACCCCGGCGGGCTCGAATCGCCGAAGAAGCACCAAGGGAAGACCCGCACAACTGTTCCGGCGGGGACCACGGACTGTACTGCACCCCCCGCTGGTCCGGCCTGATCCACCGACGAGGAACGAGAGGACGGAATGACCGATAACACGGTGGTGATGCTCACCGCCCTCAACCTGGAGTACGAGGCTGTTCGGCAGAAACTGGTCGACCCCGGGATTCACCGCCATGAGCGAGGAACGCGGTTCGAGGTCGGCGCGCTGCCGCGCGCCCGATGCCGTGTGGCACTGGGCCTTACCGGTAAAGGCAACCACTCGGCCGCGGTCCTCGCTGAGCGGGCGATGCACGAGTTCTCCCCGAAACTGATGATGTTCGTCGGAGTGGCCGGTGCGTTGCGGGAATCGGCTCAGCTGGGCGACGTTGTGATGGCGACGCACATCTACGCCTACCACGGTGGCACAAGCGAGGACGACGGTCTCAAAGCGCGCCCTCGAGTCTGGGAGGTCGCGCACGAAATTAGCCAGATCGCCTCACATCTAGGCCGGACCGGGGACTGGGCCGACCGGATACCACCGGGCGACCGCGCGCCGCAGCTCCACTTCGGGGCCATTGCCGCCGGTGAGGTGGTGCAGAATTCGCAGATCTCCTACCAAGCAGAATGGATTAGGAACATCTACAACGACGCGCTGGCGATCGAGATGGAGGCCGCAGGCGTGGCTCAGGCCGGCCACCTGAACGGGTCCCCGGTCGCCGTTATCCGCGGTATCAGCGATCGGGCCGATGGAACCAAGACCACCGAAACGGATGCCGACTGGCAACCCGCCGCGGCCGCGAACGCGGCGGCGTTGGCCGTTCGACTCGCCGAGGAACTCACCAGCGAATGGGAGCAGGCCGCCATGCACGATGCCAACTCCGCGCGAGGCCGGGGAACGGCCGCGACTGGAAGCGTCGTCAACAACAACACCGCCGGCCAGGTCGGGATTCAGGCCGGAACGGTCATCGGGAGCAACGTCTCGATGAGCGCGCAACCGACTCCGGAGCCCGCCGCGGGATTGATCACGAAGCTAGACGAACTGCGAGCCTCGCTGACCCGCGAACACGCCGCGGGCAACCTCCGCGACGACGAGTTCGCGGCGGCACAAGCGGAACTCGACACGGCCGGTAAAGCCCTGGAAGGGGACGCCCCACAGGCCACGAGCACGCTTGTCCTCGCCCTCAAGCGGCTGCGCGGACTGGTCGGCGACCTGGCGGAGCCGGCGGCCAAGGTGGCGGCGTTCCTCGCAGCTGCGCAGGGGCTGTCATGATGCCCCCGGCCGGCCACGAAGCCCCCTACTCCCAACAAGGAGCAGGCACCCCCTACCCGCCCCATGGTGCGGGCGCTCCCTACGCCTCCGGCGCTCCGCACCCCCACGGCGCTCCACCGCACCCGCAGTTCCCTGGCGCCTTCACCCACAACACGGCCCAACCCGGCTCCGGTGTGGGCATCCAGGCACAGGAAGTACACAACTCCACGGTCTACCAAGTCCTTCCGGATGCTCCGGCGGACCGCAAGTACGAGGTCGGCCTCAACTATCTGGAAGCCGGTGTGCCAGCGAAGGCTCTTGAACTGATAGGCGAAGCCATCGCCCACGGGTTCGAGAATGCTGAGGTGCGCTTCCACTGGGTTCTCGCCATGCTCAGCAAGCGCTCTTTCCTGGACCTCTCCCCCGGAGAGCGCCAGCGGTTGGACGATGTCCGGGGCGGAATGCAGAAGTACACCGACGACGAGTGGAAGCGGGCACTGCGGGCGGTCTGCGAACTTCTTGCGTGCCTGGACGAATCCCAGGGCGACCCCCGGTCGGCGCTGGCGGAGTTGCATGCTCTGCCCGACTACCTGCGCAGCAGGATCGTCCGTCATCTGGATCTGGTCCTTACCGGAGGAATGAAGGACAGCCTATGGGCCGATAGCCGACAGGCCGCAGCGAACGCCAGGTTCTCCGGGGATCGCCGCAACCGGGTGTGGGCCTTCTTCCATCCCGATCCGATCGGTCCGCGGGTCCGCAGGCCCGTGCCCGATACCAGTACCTCCGGCGACCGGATTGCGGCTGTTTGGCGGTCCGGATTGTTTGCTGCCGCCGTTCTTTCGCTCGGCGTGACGGTCCTGGCAGACGGCGCCGTGGTCGCCGTGCTGGCTTTCCTGGTGACGGTCGCCGCCGGGACGGTCGCGGTGCTCACGGGCCTGGAATGGAGCTATTCCGCGCAGCGGTTGAAGACCAAGGAGCGCGAGCTTTTCGGCCCCGCGCAGCTACATCAAGCTCCCGACGGCGGATTCGCCAACCGGGTCGACCACTACTTTTCCCACTATTTCTCGAAGTACGTTCCCCGGGATACGGATAGAGGACTATGGCTGGCCAACACGTCCGGCGTCCGAATGGCCCTGCGGGACGAGATTGTCGAGCTTTATCGGGAGAGCAGGATCGGCGTCGATCGAGTCGAATGGCTCATTCGTCACATGGTCAGCGATGTACGCAGGCGCTGGGAATCCGGAACGCTCCTGGAACACCGTGAGCGGTACAAGGTCGACCCTTCCCGGCAGATGTGGTGCTCGATAGCACTCGTCGTCCTGGCTCCCGCGGCCTTGCTCGTCGTCGTCTCGGCGCTGGCGGCCTCGCCGCTTTTCACGATTCTCGCCACGGTCGTCGCGGCAGTGACCGGGAGGGGCTCCGCGAAGCGATGGCTGCACATCATCGGCGAGCGTCGAAGGGCTGCCGAGGACGTGCAGGACCGCCAGCGACTACTCGGAGAACGCGAAGCCGCCTATCAGCGGTGGAAACAGAAGCTGGACGCGCTCCGCCCGTCGGACAGCGAGATGGAAGTCTGGCTGAACTGCGACAAGACGAAGATCCTGGACGAAGCCCTGATCCACTACGGACTAGCCTGGCACGACATCCTCGCCCACGCCTTTCTGCAGACGCCCGCGGGCAACCACAGGCGGGCGCGCGTCAAAGGAGGCCCCTGGCGCTATTCCCAATACGACATCCGGCTTTTCCTGATAACCAACGACGGGGTACGCGAAGTCTATGCGGAACTCGATTTCGTGGGAGCCGCGCTTAACGCGAAGGAACGCAACAACTACCGCTTCGACGCGGTCTCTTCGGTGCGCTACTCGGAGACCGATGCGTTCAGCTACACCCTCACGTTGATCCTCAACAACGGACCCACGCGTAACATCCGCGTCACCGCTCCGGAATACGCGCAGCCGGAACTGAACGAGGACCTCGCCGACCTGGAAGCACTGTCCAGGATCAACCTCGATGCGGCCGGATTCGCGCATACCCTGCACATCTTGGAAGGCATCGCCGCCGAGGGCAAGGAATGGATCAACCGTGCCCCTAGCGCACGGAACTTGCGGTGATCCTCGGGGCAGCGGGTGGATGACCCCCGCGGCCCCACTTCTTGCGCAGCGTGGTCGCGAAGTTGCCGAGACTCCGCCCCACTGGTCGCGGGAGCGGGGCCCCGGGCGGAATCGCTCAGGGGCGTGCCCGTCCTTGGCGCCTCGTGCGCGTGAACAGCCCGTCATCGACACCGCGGTCGCGACTCGGTAGCGCGGCCACCGGTGCGGACGATGCGCGGTAGAGGACGGCGAGCAGTCCCCCGGCCGGCGGGCGCCCGGTTGCGGGGAGACGCGGGTCACAGCTCTCGGTGTCACAGGGGGCCGGGCCGCCTCGTCTCAGGGGGTGTAGCCACCGACGAGTGCGAGGAGCCCAGCATGGAAGCGCGACTGAACTATTTCGCCAGCCCGATCGCCGGCAGGATGATGACGACCTTCATGTCCGCGGGCAAGCAGCTCAAGGAGGGACCCCTGCCGGCCGCGACGCAGGAACTCGTGGCGCTGCGGGTGAGCCAGATCAACGGCTGCGCCGTCTGCATCGACATGCACACCAAGGAGGCCGCCGCCGCCGGGGAGACCTCCGTGCGGCTGAACCTGGTCGCGGGGTGGCGGGAGGCCACCGTCTTCACCGACGCCGAGCGCGCCGCGCTGGCACTGGCCGAGGAGGGAACACGGGTCGCCGACGCCGCCGAGGGGGTCAGCGACGAGGTGTGGCAGCACGCCGCCAAGCACTACGACCAGGAGCAGCTCACGTCCCTGGTCATCTTCGTCTCCTTCATGAACGCGGTGAACCGGATGAACATCATCACCCGCCAGCCGGCCGGCTCCTATGAGCCCGGGCAGTTCCACTAGCTCACCGACCGGCTCGGGGCCCGCCGAGGCCCCGGGCTTCCGGTCGCGGGGGGCGCCGCCATCGCCCGCGTATGACCGGGGTTGACTGGAAGACACCGGCGGCGCGACCGCGGCCGGGCGGAAGGGCCTCCGGGAAGGAGGATCGGGCATGAGCAAGGTCGAGGAGTTCGAGGAGCTGCGGCCGCTGCTGTTCTCCATCGCCTATCGGATCCTGGGCAGCGTGAGCGAGGCCGAGGACGCGGTGCAGGAGACGTGGCTGCGCTTCGACGGCTCGGCGACCCGCCCCGCATCCGCCAAGGCGTTCCTGTCGGCCGCGGTCACGCGGATCTCGATCGACGTGCTGCGTTCCGCGCGGGTGCGCAGGGAGCGGTATGTCGGTCCGTGGCTTCCCGAGCCGCTGCTGAGCGATCCCTACCAGGATCCGGTCCGCTCCGCGGAGCTGGCCGACTCCCTGTCGACGGCGGCACTGCTGCTGCTGGAGCGGCTCAGCCCGCTGGAACGGGCGGTCTTCCTGCTGCGGGAGGTCTTCGCCTTCGAGTTCGGCGAGATCGCCGCGGCGGTGGGGCGTTCGGAGGCGGCCTGCCGGCAGCTGCTGGTGCGGGCGCGGCGGCATATGCAGGACGGCCGGCCGCGGTTCGCCGCCGACCGGCGGGAGCAGCGGGAGCTGGCGGCGCGGTTCTTCGAGGCGCTGAAGGACGGCGACGTGGACGGGCTGCAGGAACTGCTGGCCGCCGACGTGCAGCTGGTCGGGGACGGCGGCGGCAAGGCCCCGCAACTGGCCAACACCGTCACCGGCGCCAAGAAGGTGGCCCGCGTGCTGGGCACGGGCTTCCCGCTGCTGGCCCGGGTCGCGGTGACCTTCGAGCCGCAGGAGGTCAACGGCCAGCCCGGCGCGATCCTGCGCGACCGGGACGGCAGGGTCCTGCACACCCTGGCCCTCGATGTCCTCGACGGGCGGATCCAGGCCGTTCACGTGGTGCTCAACCCCGACAAGCTCGCCCACCTCGGGCCGGTCGGCGACGCCTGGGCCGTCAACCGCGAGGTGCGGCAGGCGCGCCGGCAGGCGAACTGATCCCGGCGGGCGGTACCGGCCGGTCGTCTGCCGGCGGGTCGCCTCGGCGGCCGCAGGACGGCCGAGCGGCCTGTGCGGCGCCGGATGCCCGGCCCGCGCGGCTCCTGCCGCCGAGCGCCGAGCATCCGCAATCGCCGCCCTCCGCTCCACCGCGGTCCGGTCTGCCGGCGCGGATCCACCCGGCTTCGGCGGCGCGACGCGGGTCGGCGGGTCGTCTCCGTGCCGACCCGGGCATCCCGGCGGTCAGCCCCAGGGAACCAGCACGCTGCTACACTTGTACAAGTGAACAGTTCAGTTGACCAAACATCGCCACCGCGCCCCCGCTCCGAGGAGACGCGGCGGCGGCTGCTCGCAGCGGCGGCCGCGCTGATCGCCGAGGTCGGCTGGGGGCGGGTTACCACGCGGGCGGTGGCCGAGCGGGCCGGACTGCCGCTGGGCGCGGTGAGCTACCACTTCCGCGGCAAGCGGGAACTGCTGACCCAGGCCGCGCTGGAGGCGGTCGAAGCCGCCTTTCCGGTCCAGGAGCTGGCGGCCGTGCAAACGCTGGCCGACCTCATCGGGGCGATCGCGGCCGCCTTCGCCCGTCGCGAGCCGCCCGAGCAGATGCTGTCCGGGCTGCTGGTGGAGACCCTGCGCGAGGCCGAGCGGGACCCGGACCTGGCCCGGCGGGTGACCGCGCTGCTGGACGAGTACCGGCGCCTGCTGAGCGAACTGGTGCGCGCCGAGCAGCGGCGGGGCGCCGTGCGCGCCGATGCCGACCCCGCAGCGCTGGCGACACTGATCGCGGCGGCAGGCGACGGCCTGGTCCTGCACGCGCTGCTGGACTCCGGCACCGACGCCGCCGGCGCCTTCGGCGCGCTGCGCGCCCTGCTGGAGACCGAGCCGGCCTCGAGCACCGCGCGAGAGGAAGGATGATGAGGTCCGAACCCGAGCAGACGCTGTACTCGCTGGACACCGCCGAACGCCCGGGCCCGGCGGAGGTGGGCGGCAAGGGCGCCTCGCTGATCGAGATGACCCGTGCGGGGCTCCCGGTGCCCCCCGGTTTCGTGCTGACGACGGCGTTCTTCCGCCCGTGGCTCGAACAGCTGCGCGCCACCGCCGCCTGGCGCGCGTTCGCCGCGTCCGCCGGTGCCGAGGACGCCGCCGACGAGGAGCTGCGCACCCGCGCCGCGGAGCTGGCGGCCGCCGGCGAGGACCTCGCCTTCACCGCCGCACAGCAGCGGGGGCTGTCCGAGGCGCTCGCCGAGCTGCCCGGCCCGGGTCCGGATCCGGGCCCCGCCGACGGCTCCCGGGACCCGCGACTGCTCGCCGTCCGCTCGTCGGCGCCCCAGGAGGACCTGTCGGGCGCCTCGTTCGCCGGGGTCTACGACACCGTCCTGGGAGTCGCGCCGGCAGACCTGGCCGCGGCCGTACGCGCGGTCTTCCTCTCCGGCATGGGCTTCCCGGCGGTCTCCTACAAACGCCGGCGCGGCTTCGACCCCACCCGGGTGGAGATCGCGGTGGTCGTGCAGCGCCAGCTCGACAGCGCCTCGGCCGGAGTCGCCTTCTCCCTGAACCCGCAGAGCAACGACTACGACGAAGCCGTGATCCACGCGAACTGGGGACTGGGCGAGACGGTGGTCTCGGGCGCCGTCACGCCGGACCGGTTCGTCGTGGACAAGGCGACGGGGCGGGTCGTCGACGTCCGGCCCGGAGCCAAGGAGACCGCCCTGTGGTCCCGGCCCGAGGGCGGCTCGGCCGAGCGGCCCGGTGAGCAGGGCGGCGGCAGCGGGCGGTGCTCGCTGACCCGGGACCAGGCGGCGGAGGTCGCGCGGGCGGTGCAGCGGGTCGAGGCGCTGACCTCGGCCCCGGTCGACGTCGAATGGGCCTATACCGCCGGCGGAGAGCTGTCGCTGCTGCAGGCGCGTCCGGTCACCACCTACTTCCCGCTGCCCGAGGAGCTGCTCACCGCGCCGGAGGAGCCGAGGCGGCTCTACCTGGACAGCACGCTGCTGGAGGAAGGGCTGCAGGAGCCGCTGTCGGTGCTCGGCGAGCGGTGGATGGAGGATGCCATCGTCGAGATGGTCCGGCAGGTGACGGGGCTGCGGGTCTCGACGCGCGACGCGGGCGGGCTCATCCTGACGGTCGGCGGCCGCTGGTACCTGAACGCGTCGAACATCCTGTGGCTGGGCACGGAGCGGCTGGCGCGCTCCGTGGCGGCGCTCGACGTCCACGCCGCGCGGACCCTGCGCAACGTCGATGCGCGGCGGTACCGCAAGGCGGCGGCGAAGCCGCAGCCGGCGGGCGCCGCACGGGCGGTCGCGGGTACCGCCGCCCGCTCCGGGGGCCTCCTCGCCGCGGCACTGGCCGCGCTCACTGCGCCGCGGCGCGCCCGCCGGCGCTACGCGGCGGCGGTGGACCGGCACCGCCGGCACCTGGCCGGTGTGGCGCGCACGGCGCGGTCGCTGCCCCGGCTCGGCGAGGAGGCCGCGGAGCCCGCCGTCCGCCTGCTCGTGCGCGAGGGCCTGCCGCTCACCGCTGCGGCGGAGACCGCCGCGTCGCTGCTCGGGTCGCTCTACCGGCGCGCCTCCGACGAGCAGCGCCGAAACCTCGGCACCGCGCTGCGGTCGATGCCGGGCAACGTCACCATCGACATGGGGCTGGAGCTCTACGACCTCGCGCGCTCGCTGGAGGAGTCCGCCGGGCCGCAGGCCTACAGCGACATCGAGGCGCTGGCCCGGCGTCTCGTGGAGCGGGACCTGCCGGAGTCGTTCCTGCGCCGCTGGGACGCGTTCCTGGCCGACTACGGCTTCCGCGGTCCCGACGAGCTTGACCTGGCCGCGCCCCGCTACGCCGACGACCCCCGGCCCGTGCTGGAGCAGCTGCGCCACTATGTGCTGCTCGACGAATCCGCTCGGGAGGCTCCGCGGCAAGCCTACGAGCGCCGCCAGCGCGAACGCCGCGCGGCCTATGACCGCCTGCTCGCCGGAACCCGCAATCCCGTCAAGGCGTGGCTGGTGAGGCGGCTCTACCCCGCCGTCGAGGAACTCGGCGGACTCCGCGAGATCCACAAGTACCAACTGGTCAGGGCCGGCTACCTGGTGCGCCGGCGCGCGCTGGAGACCGGTCGCGAACTCGCCGCCGCCGGGCGCCTGGACTCCGCCGAGCAGGTTTTCGAGCTGGACTACGCGGACCTGGCCGAGGCCGCCGGCGCCGCGCCGGTCGACCTGCGCGCCCGCGCCCGCCGCAACACCCGCTACCGCAGGCGGGTCCGGCACCTTCCGGGCGTCCGGTTCCCGGTCGCGGTGGATTCCCGCGGCCGCATCCCGCGCCCCGCGGCGCGGGCGCCGGGCCCCGGCGTACTCGCCGGAGAGGCCGTGTCGCCCGGCGTGGCCTCCGGTCCGGCCAAGGTGCTGCGCCATGCCGGCGAGAAGCCGGTGCTGCCGGGAGAGGTCCTGGTCGCTCGGGCGACGGATCCCGGCTGGACGCCCCTGTTCGTCAACGCCGCGGGGATCGTCCTGGAGACCGGCGGCGGCTTCCAGCACGGCGCGCTCGTGGCCCGCGAGTACGGCAAACCCTGCCTCGTCGGCGTCGAGGACGCGACCCGGCGGATCACCGACGGCCAACTCGTCGAACTCGACGGCGCGTCCGGGACGCTGACCGTCGTCTCCGATCCCGCGAAGAGCCAGGACTAAGGGGTGTGCGGGGGCGTCGAAGCGCCCGCACACGCCCGCTGAAAAACCCGAGCGGGCCGGAGGGGTGCGGCGCCGTCTGGACTGATGAGCCCGGAGCGCGAGGACTTGAGCGGGCCGGAGGGGTGCGGCGCCGTCTGGACCGACGAGCGAGGGAGCGAGGCCCTGAGCGGGCCGGAGGGGTGCGGCGCCGTCTGGACCGACGAGCGAGGGAGCGAGGAACGAGCGACCGAGCGAGGAGGGAAGACGGCGCGTCGAAGCACCCCGAAGGCCCGCGGGGAACATAGTGCGACCGAGCGAGGAGGGAAGACGGCGCGTCGAAGCACCCCGAAGGCCCGCGGGGAACATAGTGCGACCGAGCGAGGAGGGAACACGGCGCCTCAAAGCACCCCCGCACACGCCCGCTGAAAACACGCCTCTCCTGCGCCGATCGCGTGATCAGGTATGTTTCGCTGTATCCGGGCGCGCAGGCGTGTGCAGCGAGGCCGCGCCGGCGGAGACCGCGGCGGGTGGGCGCCCGGGCGGGCGCGCGCGTGCCGGCCCCTGCCCGCAGTCGTGGAGGAAGTTCGTGTGGAGCGAAAGCATCTCGAGTACTTTCTCGCGATCGCGAGCCATGGGAGTTTCACCAGTGCCGCGAACTCGCTGCGGATCGCGCAGCCGTCGCTGTCCTATGCCATAGGGGTCCTGGAGCGAGAGGTGGGCGCCCCGCTGTTCCGCCGGGTCGGGCGGGGCGTGGTGCTGACACCTGTGGGAGAGGCGCTTTTGGACCCGGCCCGGCAGGTGCTGCACGACTTCATGCGGGTGCAGACCGCCGCCCAGCGGGTGTCGGGACTCGTGTCGGGGCGCATCGACATCGCCGCGGTCACCACCTTGGCCGTCGACCCGCTCGCGTCGTTCGTCGGGGCGTTCCGCAACAGCCACCCGGGGGTCGAGTTCCGCATCGTGGATGCGGAGAACGCGGCCGCGATCGTCGACCTGGTGCGGCGCGGGCAGTGCGAGGTGGGGCTCACCGAGCAGGGCGTCTCGACCGCGGGCATGCGGGTGCTCGATCTCCCCCAGCAGGAGGTCCTGGCCGTGCTCCCGCCCTCCGCGGCGGGCCCCCAGGAGCCGATGCCCCTGCAGAAGCTCGCGGAGCTGGACCTCGTGACCACGCCGAGCGGCACCACCACCCGCAGCGCGCTCGACAGCGCCCTGGCGCTCACCGGAACGTCGCCGCGGATCGCCGTGGAGACCACCCACCGCGCCGCGATCGTGCCCCTGGTGATCGCCGGCGCCGGCGCGACCCTGCTTCCGCACCGGCTCGCCATGGAGGCGGCCGGGCTGGGTGCCGTGGTCGTCAGCCTCGCCCCGCCGCTGGCGCGCCGGGGCGTGCTCGTCTGGCCGCCGGACGCGCTGTCGCCCGCGGCGCAGGCGTTCGTCGATCTGGTCGCGGCCCGGCACCCCGGCGAGGACGCCGAGAGCCGGGGACCGCTGGACGGCGCCCACCCCGGCTGAGACGTCGGCCGGAGCGGGCGCGCCGCTACGTCTGTTTAAGAAGTCGGTCACCACAGGAGGTTGCGGCAATGGGGCTGGATTGCGCGAATCGGGCGGGCCGCGCTACGCGAGGCGCACCATTGCCGCAGCCCCGTGGTGGCCGCCCCGGGTGGTGCCCGGTGGGTTCCTGGAAAAGCCAGCGCCCCCGCTGTTCTTAAACACGGCGCTAGGCGTCGCGGACGCAGCGGAATCCGGTGTTGCCCATGGAGGAGTCGGGGGAGATCCCCTGGCGGGCGCTGACCCGGTACCGGCGGCAGTAGGACTCGTGGCACAGGTAGGAGCCCCCGCGCGCGCTGCGGCGGTCCCGGTAAGCCGGGTCGAACCGGTCCCGGCACCATTCCCACACGTTGCCGGTCATGTTGTACAGCCCGTACCCGTTGGGCGGGAACTCCGCGACCGGGCAGGTGCCGTACCAGCCGTCGGCGCGGGTGTTCTCCCGGGGGAACACCCCCTGCCACACGTTCATCCGGTGCTCTCCGGCGGGTTCGAGTTCGTCGCCCCACGGGAAGGCGCGCCCCTGGAGGCCGCCTCGGGCGGCGTACTCCCATTCGGCTTCGGTGGGCAGCCGCAGCCCCGCCCAGGCGCAGTAGGCGCCGGCGTCGTTCCACGAGACGTGGACCACCGGGTGGTCCGCGAGGCGCTCGGCATCGGAGTGCCCTCCGGTGGGATGGCGCCAGCTCGCGCCCTCGACCAGGCGCCACCAGGGGGCGCCCGCCACGCCGCGGGTGGGCGGGAAGTCGTCGGGCAGCAGGCCGCCGAACACGAAGGACCACCCGAAGCGCTCCGCATCGGTCCGGTAGCCCGTGGCGTCGGCGAACGCGGCGAACTCCGCGTTGGTCACCGCCGCCGTGCCGATCCAGAACGGGTCGACCTCCACCCGGCGGACGGGCCCCTCGCCGTCGGCGGGGTAGGCGCGGTCGTCCTCACTGCCCATGAGGAACTCCCCGCCGTCCAGGAGCACCATCCCCGCGGTGCCGCCCGCGCCGACGCCGGTGTCGGGCACGGGCTCCGGGGAGCGGGTGCCGCCCCGCCGACCGCTCGACGGGGCGCAGCATGCCGGGTGTGCGTCAGTCATGGGCCGCTCGGAATCGCTCTCGTGCGCTGTCGCTGTCGGCGTCGCTGCACAGGTCGTCGCCGAGGTCGACGCGTACCCGCCGCAGGTGCCCGGTGAAGGCGTTGTCGGCGGTGGGATAGTCGTCGGTCACCGGCGAGGCGCGGTCGACGCCGAGGTCGAAGGTCTCGTCGAAGGCGAAGTAGTAGGGAATGGTGGCGTCCACCCGCCCCTGGGCCGCATGCTTGCCGTCGACCAGGAGGGAGGCGGTCCCGCCGCGACCGACACCGCCGCCGTCGTAGTCGAACTCCAGCCGGATCTCGTGTTCGCCGGGTGTCAGCGGCTCCTCGCCCGAGACCGTGTGCACCTGGAGGCCGAAGTAGTTGTAGGCGTAGCGCGGGCGCCCCTCGCAGACGTACAGCGACCACCCGCCGAACCGGCCGCCCTGGGCCGCGATCACTCCCTCTCCCCCGCCGTCCGGGACCTCGACGAGCGCCGTGATGGTGTGCGACCGGTTCTTCACGTTGGGCGCGGTCTCCTCGGTCAGTCGCAGCCCCGCTCCGTGGAAGGTGACCGTGCTGCGGTCCCCGAACAGGTCGAGCCGCCCCGCCTCCCGCGGGTTCTCCCGCTCGGTCATCCGGTCGTCGAGCGGGAAGACGTTGTACTTGGCGGCTTCGGTGAGGAACAGCTGCTGGAGCTGGCGCAGCCTGCCGGGGTGCTCGGCGGCGACGTCGCGGGCCTGGGTCCAGTCGACGTTGGTGTCGTAGAGCTCCCACACGTCGTCCTCGAAGTACCGGCGGCCGTTCTGCACCATCTCCCACGGGGTGCCGTGGCGGGTGACCGCCATCCAGCCGTCGTGGTAGATGCCGCGGTTGCCGACCATCTCGAAGTACTGGAGGCGGTGGCGGTCGGGGGCGTCGCCGTCGTTGAAGGTGTAGAGCATGCTGGTGCCCTCGATCGGCTGCTGGGCGATCCCGTCCACCGTCGCGGGCTCGGGGATCCGCGCCGCTTCGAGGATGGTCGGCAGGACGTCGATCACGTGGTGGAACTGGTGGCGCAGTCCCCCGCGCTCGGCGATGCCCTTCGGCCAGTGCGCGATCATCCCGTCGCGGGTCCCGCCGAAGTGCGAGGCCACCTGCTTGGTCCACTGGTAGGGGGTGTTCATGGCCAGCGCCCACCCCACGGGGTAGTGGGCGTGCGTGGTCGGGTCGCCGAGCGCGTCGGCGTGCTCGTTGATGAACTCGGCGGTGTCGGGGATGCCGCTGGCGTAGCGGTGCTCGTTGAGCGTGCCGCCCAGGCCGCCCTCGGCCGAGGCTCCGTTGTCGCCGAGGATGTAGATGAACAGCGTGTTCTCCAGCGCGCCGTTCTCCTCCAGCGCGTCGACCAGGCGCCCGACCTGGGCGTCGGTGTGCTCGGCGAAGCCGGCGTAGAGCTCCATCAGCGAGGCGGCCGCGCGCTGCTCGGCCTCGGAGAGCTCGTCCCAGTGCGGGACGCCCTCGGCCCAGGGCGCCAGTTCCGCGTCCTGGGGGACCACGCCCAGCTCCTTCTGCCGCTGCAGGGTGATCTCCCGCTGGCGGTCCCACCCGTGGTCGAACCGGCCGCGGTACTTCTCCCGGTACTCGCGGGGGACGTGGTAGGGCGCGTGTGTGGCGCCGAACGGCAGGTAGGCGAAGAACGGGACGTCGGGCTTGAGGCTGCGCTGCGTGCCGATCCACTCGATGGCCTGGTCGACGAGGTCCTCGGAGAGGTGGTAGCCGTCCTCGGGCCGCTTCGACGGCTCGATCGGCGCGGTCCCGTCGAAGAGCACGGGGTACCAGTGGTTCATCTCGGCGCACAGGAACCCGTAGAACTTCTCGAAGCCCTCGCCGGTGGGCCAGCGGTCGAACGGCCCGGCCGGGCTCACGTCGCGCGCCGGGGTCTGGTGCCACTTGCCGAACGCGCCCGTGTTGTAGCCGTTCTCGCGCAGGGTCTGGGCGAGTGTCGCCGCGCTGCGCGGGCGGATCCCGTTGTAGCCGGGTGCCGCGCTGGCCATCTCTGTGGTGACGCCCATCCCCACCGAGTGGTGGTTGCGTCCGGTCAGCAGCGACTGCCGGGTCGGCGAGCAGACCGCGGTGACGTGGAACCGGGTGTAGCGCAACCCGTCACGCGCCAGGCGGTCGGCGGTGGGCATCTCGCAGGGGCCGCCGAAGGCGCTGGGGGCCCCGAACCCCATGTCGTCGAGGAGGACCAGCACGACGTTGGGCGCGCCCTGCGGCGGGCGCAGCGGTTCGGCCGGCCGGTAGGGCGGGTCCTGCTCGCGCACGTCGATCGACGTGGCCGGAGCGTGGCGCCGCTCCTCGATCGGCAGGTTGTGCCTGTTGGGGTGCGAATCGCTCAACGAGCTTCTCCTCTTCGTCTCCGCAGGCGTTGTTGCTGTTTCCCGCGGCTTGGGGCCCGGCCCCGGTGCGGCCGGTGGGCGGCGCCGGGGCCGGGTCTGTCGCGGCCCGGTGCCGTGGTCAGGCGGGGGCCTTCTCCGCTTCCGGGTCGGGTTGCGGGCGCTTGCTCGTGAACCGGGCGAGCAGAGCCGCCACCGGCCGGCGGCCGGCGCCCTTGCGGCGCCCCAGGGCTCCGGTCACCCGGTCGAGGAAGATCGCGAGGACGACGACCGCGATCCCTCCTTCGAAGGCGGCGCCGATGTCGAACTGTGTGACGCCGTTGACGACGACGCCGCCCAGCCCCTTCGCGCCGACCAGGCCCGCGACGACGACCATCGACAGCGCGAGCATGATGACCTGGTTGACTCCCGCCATGATCGAGGGCAGGGCCAGCGGAAGCTGCACCTCGCGCAGTACCTGGCCGGGGCGCGACCCGAACGCGCGGGCGGCCTCCAGCACCTCGCCGTCGACCTGGCGGATGCCGAGCTCGGTGAGCCGGACCGCCGGCGGGATCGCGAACACGGTCGTGGCGACGATGCCCGGGACGACGCCGATGCCGAACAGGAACACCGCCGGCACCAGGTAGACGAAGACCGGGAGGGTCTGCATGAAGTCCAGGGCCGGCCGCACGGCGAAGCTGACGCGCGGGCTGCTCGCGGCGAGGATGCCGACCGGTACGCCCACCAGGATGGAGAAGGCGGCCGCGATGATCACCACCGCGAGCGTCTCCAGGGTCTGCGTCCACAGCCCCATGCCCACGACGAGGGCGAATGAGAGCACGGTGAACAGGGTCAGGCCGATGCTGCGGGTCGCCGCGGCCGTCAGGACACCGAAGACGGCGATCAGTACCGGGGGCAGCGGGAGGGCGAGCAGGGTGTAGACCGTGTTCACGGTGAACAGCAGCACCGCGGACACCCCGTCGAAGAACCCTCCGGCGTTGTCCGTGAGCCACTGCAGGCCGGCCTCGACGGCCTCGCCGACCGGGATGTCAGCCATGCTCGCCCACCTCCTCCGGGACGGCTGCGATCGCGTCGAGGACCCGGCTGCGGGGCACGACGCCGACCAGGTGCTTGTCGCCGTCGACGACCGCGAGCGGCACGCTGTGCCCCCCGGTCAGGTGGCAGAACTCGACGATGGGGGTGTCGCCCGGGACGGCGGTGTAGTCGTCGCGGACGGAGCCGCCCAGGTCGGCCTGCCGCTTGCGCACCGCCTCGGCCAGGGTCTCGGCGGTGGCCACGCCGGCGATCCGCCCGTCGGCGTCGATGACGTAGGCGCACCGGCCGGGACCCTGCTCCAGCCGCGCCAGCACATCGGCGGGACTCTCGTCGACGGTGGCGGTGACCCAGGGCCGCTGCATGACCGCGCTCGCGGTCAGGCCGCGCGTCCGGTCGACGTCGGAGACGAAGTCGCGCACGTAGCCGGTCGCCGGCCGGGAGATGATGTCGGGCCCGGTGGCGAGCTGAACGACCCGGCCGTCCTTCATCACCATGATCCGGTCGCCGATGCGCATGGCCTCGTTGAGGTCGTGGGTGACGAAGATGATCGTCGTGCCCAGGTCCCGCTGGAGTTCGAGCAGCTGCTCCTGCATGGCCCGCCGGGTGAGGGGGTCGAGCGCGCTGAAGGGCTCGTCCATGATCAGCACGTCGGGGTCGGTGGCGAGGGCGCGCGCGAGTCCCACGCGCTGCTGCATCCCGCCGCTGAACTCGTCGGGGTAGGCATCCCCGCGGTGGGCCAGGCCGACCCGTTCCAGCGCCCGCTCGGCGCGCTCCAGCCGTTCGCGCTTGGGCACGCCGCGGGCCTTGAGCCCGTAGGCGGCGTTCTCCCTGACCGTGCGGTGGGGGAACAGCGCGAAGTGCTGGAAGACCATGCTGATGCGCCTGTTGCGCAGCTCGCGGAGTTCCTGGCGCGTCATGCCGCCGACGTCGGCGCCGTCGTAGGAGACGGTTCCCGCGGTGGGCTCGACCAGCCGGTTGATCATGCGCACGACCGTGGACTTGCCGGATCCCGACAGGCCCATGACGGCGAAGAGCTCCCCGCGCCCGACGGAGAAGGAGACGTCGTCGACAGCGAGGACGCCGCCGACGTCGCGCACGGCGCGCTCTGCGTCGGTCGCGGAGTCGAGGGCCCGGCGTGCGCGGGCCGGCGCCAGATCGAAGACCTTGGTCAGATTGCGAACCTCGATCACGCGGGCGCCTCCGCGGGCTCGCCCTCCGCGGTCTCGACGCCCTCCAGCCAGTTGCCGACCTTGTCGGGATTGTCGCTGATCCACTGGCGTGCGACGTCGGCGGGGGCCACGTCCTCCTTGCTCACCTGGTGGACCCACTCGGAGGCGGTTTCGCGGTCGATCCGCATCTGGGAGAGGAAGCGCGCCACGTTCGGGTGGTCGTCGCCGAACCCGTCGCGGGCGGCGATGCGGATCTCGCCCGCGCCCGGCCAGGCGTCCTCGGGATCGTCGAGGTAGACGAGGTCCCACTCGATGTTCATCCAGTGGGGCTCCCAGGCGAGGAAGACGACCGGTCGCCCGTTGTCCACCCGCGTCTGGACCTCGGCGAGCATCGCCGGGGTGCTGGATTCGACGAGCGTCCACCCGCCGAGGCCGTAGGCGTCCTCGTCGATCATCTTCTGGACCGAGTTGTTGCCCGGTGTTCCGGGTTCGATCCCGAGGATCTCGCCGCCGAACTCCTCGGCGTTGGGCTCCAGGTCGGCCAGGGAGGTGACGCCGTACTCCTCGGCGACGAACTTCGGTACCGCGGGTTCGTAGGCCACTCCCGTAACCAGGGTGGTGAGGACCTCGATGCGGCCGGCGTCGATGGAGTCGCCGAAGACCTCCTTCTGGCTGGGCCACCAGTTGCCCAGGTAGGCGTCGGCGTCGCCCTTTGCCAGCGCCTGGGCGCTGAGCGGCACCGAGAGGTCCTTGATGTTGACGCTGTACCCGGCGTCCTCCAGCACCTGCTTGGCGATCTGGTTCTCCACCATGAGGTCTTCCCAGGGCTGCTCCACCAGGGTGACCTCGGTTTCGCCCCCGCCGCCGGAACCGAAACCGCCCTCAGGGTTGCCGCACGCGGCCGCCATCGACGTAGTGAGCACCAGGACCGAGGCCGCCGCGATACGGCGCTGCATCGAATTCATATTCGTATTTCCACTCCAAACGGGGAGACGTTTCCGGCGCCGATGTTTCACGACACTCCAGCGCGGCCGGTCCGGCCGACGCGAACCTGTTTTCCATTTCCACCCGACTTCGAATGCGCGGTTTTCGAATGCGGCGCCCGCCACGAAAACGACGGCGCCGCAACATTCACACCGGATGATGATGGTGCAAAAACACCGAAAAATCAACATCTAGCAAAATATAAGCTATATCAATACTTGCTCATCCGTATAGAACCCTTCTATAGCAGAATACTAAAAATACATCGGCAATTCCTTGGAGTAGACCCGGGCCCGTGACCGGCCCGAACGATCAAGTGACACCGAGCACAGCAACGCGGGACCCACCCGGGCGGCGCGGCGGCCCGGTGGCCCGCCGGCGCCCGAGCCGGATACGGCCGCCCCCGTATGATCCGACTCACCGCCGAGCCTGCGGATTTGCAGAATTCCGACCGCTCGGATATTACTCTCTAGTGGCGCCGGAGAAGCTATAAGGCGTACGGGCCGGCTTAGGGGCGCCGGAAAGAGCCATTCAGCGAAGCAGCACCGTCCGGCCCGCCGGCACCGCAAGCCCTCAGCACCGAGAAAAGGAGCCGCCCAGGTGTCCGCAAGCCACAGCGAGCCGGTCTACGACTACGTCATCGTCGGCGGCGGGACCGCGGGCTCGGTCATCGCCAACCGCCTCACCGAGGATCCGCGCACCAGCGTGTGCGTGATCGAGGGCGGCCCCACCGACCAGGACCAGGACCGCGTCCTGCGGCTGCGCGACTGGCTGGAGCTGCTGGAAAGCGATCTCGACTACGCCTACCGCACCGTCGAGCAGCCGCGCGGCAACTCCCACATCGTCCATTCCCGCGCCCGCGTGCTGGGCGGCTGCTCCTCCCACAACACCCTCATCAGCTTCCGGCCCTTCCCCCAGGACCTGGCCGACTGGACGGCCGCCGGCGCCGCGGGCTGGGACAACGCGACCGTGCAGGCCTATGCCGACCGCCTGAAGAACAACATCACCCCCGTGGCCCCCCACGACCGCAACGCCCTGGTGACCGACTGGATCACCGCCTCGGCGGCGGCCACCGGGGTGCCGGTCATCGAGGACTTCAACGCCGAGACCTCCCACCGCGGCGGCTTCAGCCAGGGAGTGGGATTCCTGCCCGTCTCCTACGACCCCTACACCGGCCACCGCTCCTCGGCCTCCGTGGCCTACCTGCACCCCATCATCGGCGTGCGCGAGAACCTCACCCTCATGCTGGAGACCTGGGCCCACCGGCTCCTCTTCGACGGCGACCGCGCCACCGGCGTGGCCGTGACCACCCCCGAGGGCCGGGAGCGCACCGTCACCGCCCGCCGAGAGGTGATCCTGTGCGCCGGGGCGATCGACACCCCGCGGCTGCTGCTGCTCTCGGGCGTGGGCCCGGCCGACGACCTGCGCGACGTCGGCGTCGAGGTGCGCCACGACCTGCCCGGCGTGGGCGAGAACCTGCTGGACCACCCCGAGTCGATCATCATGTGGGAGACCTCCCGCGAGGTGCCCGACACCACGGTGATGTTCTCCGACGGCGGGCTGTTCATCCGCCGCGACACCACCGACCCGCGCCCGGACCTGATGTTCCACATCTACCAGGTCCCCTTCGACGACAACACCGCCCGCCTGGGCTACGACTCGCCGGGCCCGCGCAACGCGATCTGCATGACGCCCAACATCCCCCGGTCCCGCTCGCGCGGGAAGCTGTGGCTGACCAGCCCCGACCCGGCCGCCAAGCCGGCGCTGGACTTCCGCTACTTCACCGATCCCGAGGACTACGACGCCCGCACGATCGTGGACGGGCTGCGCATAGCCCGCGACATCGCCGCCACCGAGCCCTTCGCCTCGTGGATCGAGCGCGAGGTCGCCCCCGGCCCCGCGCTGACCACCGACGCGGAGCTGTCGGAGTACGGGCGCCGCGCCGCCCACACCGTCTACCACCCCGCCGGCACCTGCCGGATGGGCGCCGCCGACGACCCCGCGGCGGTGGTGGACCCGGCCCTGCGGGTACGCGGCCTGTCCGGGCTGCGCATCGCCGACGCGTCGGTGTTTCCCACGATGCCCTCGCCCAACCCGATGGTCACCGTGCTGACCGTGGGCGAGCGCGCCGCCGACCTGATCCGGGCCGACCGCTGAACCGCCTCCGGGGCCGCCTCCGGCCGGTCGCAGGCGCGGTCGGGCCTCAGGCGGCGCGGGGTGCTACCCGCCTAGCATCCGGTCCGGCAACCAGGTCACGATCTCGGGGAAGAAGCACAGGACGGCGATCCCCAGCGCCAGGACGCCGACATAGGGCAGCGCTCCGGTGAGGATGTGCTGCAGCGGAATCCGCGGCGCGATGCCCTGCACCACATAGAGGTTCAGCCCGACCGGCGGCGTGATCAGCCCCATCTCCATGTTGAGCGTCATCACCACGCCGAACCAGACCGGGTCGAAACCGAGCCCGGTGACGATGGGGAACAGGACCGGCATGGTGATCAGGATGATCGCCACGGGAGGGATGAAGAAGCCCAGGACGAGGAAGATCGCGTTCATCGCCAGGAAGATGACCCAGCGGTTGACCTCCAGCCCGGCCACGGCCTCGGCCAGGTCCTGGGGAACCCCCAGGAAGCTCAGCACCTGGCCCAGCACCGCGGAGAACGCCACGATCAGCAGGATCATGGTGCCGGTGCGCGTCGCCTCCAGCCCGACGTCGCGGATCTGCTTCCAGCCCAGCGACCGGTAGAAGACGGCGACGAGCACGAACGCCGCCAGCGCGCCCACCGCCGCCGCCTCGCTCGGGGTGGCGATGCCCAGATACATCGCGGAGAGCACGCACACGATGAGCGCGAGGAAGGGCAGCACCTTGGCGAGCTTGCGCAGCCGGTCGCTCCAGGAGTACCGCTCGGCGTCGGCGATCGGGCGGGGCACCTCGTCGCCGCCGACCGCATCGCCGCCTTCGCCGCCGGCACCGGCCGCGGCCGGCACCAGCGGGGAGCGGCCGCGGGCGCGCTTCACCGTCAGCGCGACGAAGATCCACGCGCAGAACAGCAGGGTGATCAGGATGCCGGGGGCGACGCCGCCGAGGAACAGCTGCCCGATGGACTGCTCGGTGGAGATCCCGTACAGGATCAGGGTGACGCTGGGCGGGATGAGGATCCCCAGCGTGCCGCCCGCCACGATCGCGCCCGTCGCGATGTCCTGCGGGTAGCCGCGGCGCAGCATCTCCGGAATCGCGATCTTGCCGATCGCGGCGGAGGTGGCCGGGCTCGACCCGGTCAGGGCCGCGAACATGGCGCAGGCCACGACGGCGCTCATCGCCAACCCGCCGCGGATCCGGCCGACCCACATGTGCGCCGCTTCCAGCAGGTCCTCGCTGGCCTTGGACCGGCCGAAGACCGATCCCATCAGGATGAACAGCGGGATGGCCAGCAGCGCGAAGCTGTTGAGCGAGTCGAAGACGAAGTTGCCGAAGAACCCGAACTGCGCCGGCGTGAGGAACAGGACGATCGACAGCAGCGCGGTGAGCCCGAGCGCGAACGCCACGGGAACGCCCAGGGCCAGTAGCAGGAGCAGGATGGCGCCGACGATTGCACCGATGACCAGGCCGCTCAATGTGCCGGCCCTCCCTCCGCGGTGGGGGCGGGCTGATCCGGCGGCGAGTCTCCGAGCTCGCCGCCGCGCAGCGCCCGGAACAGGCCGGCGACGATGGCGAGGTACTGCAGCGCGATCAGCGCCATGCCCGCCGGGAGGATGGCGTAGGGCAAGGCCAGCGGCGGGTTCCACGCCGTGCCCGAGCGCGCGCCGGTCTCGACCGACTCCCACCACATGAAGCCGCTCACCGCGGCGACGGCCAGAGCCAGGAGCAGGCCGAGGACCGCGGCCAGCAGGCGCACACCGATCTGCACACGGCCGGGCAGGAGTTTGACCACGAGGTCGATGCGGACGTGGTCGCCGTTGCGGAGCCCGTAGGCGCCGCCGACGAAGGCGGCGAACATCAGCAGGTAGACGGACAGCTCGGTCTGCCAGATCGTCGACATGCCGAACAGGTAGCGAAGCGCGACGCCGTAGCAGATGACCAGCATGGCCGCGATGATCAGGATGCCGCTGAGGTATCCGGCGGCACCGGACAACCGGTCGGCGGCGCGGAGGAAGCGGGAGCGGGGCACGAGTCTCCTTCCGGCCCTGCCGGTGCCCGGCGGGCCCCGGCGCGGTCCCAGGCGGGTGTGCGGGGGCGGCGCCGCCTGGGGCCTCAAGGCGGCCCGCCCACCCGCAGAAAAACAGCCAGGTCCTACTCGGCGGGGACGTCCTGGGCGAGTTCGAGAAGCTCCTGGCCGCCTTCGACGTCGTCGGCGAAGCCCTCCCAGGCCGGCTGCGAGGCCTCGCGCCACTTCTCGAAGTCGGCGTCGGACATCTGGACGACCTCGACGCCGTTGGCCGCGAACTCCTCGTGCACCCGCTGGTCGTCCTCCTCGGAGGCGGTGTAGGCGAACTCCTGGAGGTCGGCCCCGACCTCGTCGACGATCCGCTGCTGCTCCTCGGTGAGCCTGTCGCAGGACTCGGTGCCCATGATCAGCGGCTCGAACATGAACCAGAAGGTGTTGCCGCCCGTCGGCGACGTGAAGGTGTCGACCTGCTCGTAGAGCCGGTAGGAGCTGAACGACGACGTGGAGGTGATGGCGCTGTCGAGGGTGCCGGTCTGCAGCGCGTTGTAGATGTCGGAGGAGGGCATGCTGGACAGGCCGAAGCCGACGCCTTCCAGCATCTCCTCGACCCGGGGGCCGGCGGCGCGGGTCACGCTGCCGGGCGGGACGTCGTCGGGGCTGAGGATGGGGTCGGGTCCGGCGGTTCCGATGGCCCCGGCGTTCCACACCCAGGTCAGGATGCGCACGCCGTTGTCCTCGGCGATCCGCGAGACGCGATCGCCGATCTCGCTCTCCGCCCAGTTCTGCGCCTGGGCGTGGCTGCGCACCATCGCCGGCATCAGTGTGATGCTGAACTGGGGGACGTCGCCGGCGGCGTAGTCGAGGGGGTAGACGGAAAGGTCGAGAGTCTGCTCGCGGATGGCCGTGTACTGCTCGGTCGGGTCCTCGATCAGCGAGTTGTTGGGGTGGATCTCGACCGTGACGTCGCCGTCGGTGCGTGATTCCACCTCCTCGGCGAAGCGCTCCGCGAGCACGGCGCGGAAGTCGCCTTCGCCGTCCTCGGCCGCGGGCCACTGGTGCGACAGCCGCAGCGTCACCTCGCCGTCGGCCGTCGGACCGGATGCGAGCCCGCACCCGCTGAGCAGCGCGCCGCTCGCGAGTAGCGCACCCGCACTCGTCAGGCGGGTTGTCGTGCGTTGCTGCCGCGCCATACCGCGACTCCTCTCCCTGGGGGGAGTCCCCGGACTGTCGGGGCCGCCGGGGACATCGCCTGTCTGTGATACGGCTCACTGCACTGTGAGCGTTGATCAAAGTACGTCGGACCACCCCAGGTCAAGGGGAGATAAACAACAGACCGGGACATCGGAGGATTCACACCCTCAATCGCGACTAAGTGCGACGCATCAATCACGCAGCGCCGACGGCCGCGCCCGATGCGCTGGGCATCGGAACCGGCCCCTCGTCCGGGAAACCGGCCGGAGGCGGCGACGGCCCCTCCGCCGCCTTGCCGGATGCCGGCGCCCTCGTACCCGCCGCCACGTGCCATAGGTTCCGACTTCGGGCAGCGGACCGGGGATCTCCGACTCCCGCCGCGGGCCGCACCGACTCTGGCCCACCGCCGCCACGGGTGCGACTATGCGGTGGAGACACGAGTGAGCTGCACGAACGACGGACACAGAGGGTGGGGCGATGAACGCACACACCACCGACGGCGGCGACATGGGGCGCCGCGTCGCGCACCGCCGGTCGGAGCTGGGACTGACGCGGGCCGAACTGGCCGAGCGCGCCGCCATGGATCCGGGCTATGTGGAGTATCTGGAGGAGCATCCCGCGAGTTTCAGCCGGGAAGCGCTCTACCGCCTGGCGCAGGCGCTGCACACCACCTCCGACCGGCTGCTTGGTGCCGACACCCAAGCGCAGCCCGGGGGCTCCGCCACAGCGGCGCCCGATCCCCCGCTCAGCGTGCTGACGGCCGAGGAGTGCTGGGAGCTGATCCGGCCCGCTGGAGTCGGCCGCGCCGCGTTCACCGAGGCCGACGGCGCGGCCCCGCTCGTCCTTCCGGTCAACTACGCCCTCAGTGGCGCCGCGGTGGTCTTCCGCACCGGCGCCGAGGGGATCGTCGCCCGGCACGCGTCCGGGCCGATGAGCTTCCAGGTCGACCGGCTCGACGGGACCATGAGCGAGGGCTGGAGCGTGCTCGTGACCGGCCGCGCCCGTCTCATCGAGGACGCGGACGAACTGGCCGCCCTGCGCGAACGCCATCCCCTGCGCCCGTGGGCCGGCGGCGACCGCGAAGCCTGGGTCCGCATCGCAGCCGACCGGATCACGGGCCGCCGCGTCACCGGCCGCGGCGAGAGGAGTTAGGCGACACGACCAGGCGCCGGACGTGCCGCCGGAGGGCGCCCAAGCGGCGGCGCGTCAAGCGCCGGCCCGCGCGTTCGATCCGCTCTGAGGTCTTCGGCCCGGACCTGTGGCTGCCCGCCTGAACCGTGGGCGAGCCGAGCCTCAGCGCAGGCGCCGGGCTCGCAGGACGGTGTCGCGGGTGTGGCGGGTGCCCGCCGGCGCGGGAGCCGTCCGCGGGCGGGTCTCCTCGACCAGGACCCTCCACTCCTCGCCGAGCACCCCGGCTATGTCGGCGGGCTGGTAGTAGTCGTTCGGGTCGATGCCGAGCTCGTGGCGCGGCGGCAGTTCCGCCGGGTCGTGGCTCGCGACCAGCAGCGTGCCGCCGGGAGCCACGGCGGCCAGCAGGCCGCGCAGCGCGGTGTCGGCGGGCCGGCGCGGCAGCGGGAAGTACTGGACGGAAACCAGGTCGAACGCACCGGCCGGCGGCGGCACGGCGGTCAGGTCGGCGCGCCTCCAGGCGACGCGGTCGGCGACGTCGGCGCCTGCGGCGGCGGCGCGCTGCAGCGCGGTCCGGGAGATGTCGACCGCGGTGACCAGCCAGCCGCGCCGGGCCAGCCAGACCGCGTCGGCGCCTTCACCGCATCCCACGTCCAGCGCCTGCCCGGGCGGCAGGTCGGCGGCTTCGGTGACGAGCACCCCGTTGGGGGCGCCGCTGAACAGCCGGTCGCGGCCGGCGTACTTCTCGTCCCAGTACTGTGCGTCCATGGTCCTCGCCTCGGTGGAGTCCGGTCGGCCGCCGCGGCCGACTCGGACACAACCTGCCCTTGCCGGGGAGCGGATGACAAAGCTCTTTGCGCAAACCGCAAAAACGGGGGCATAGTCGAGGGGTGAGCGAGGAGTTCGAGGCCGTTCTCGGGGCGATCGGCCCGCGGTTGCGCGAGTTGCGGCGGCGTAGCGGAGCCACGCTGGCGGCACTGTCGGAGACCACCGGCATCCCGGTCAGCACGCTCTCCCGCCTGGAGTCCGGCCACCGCAAACCCGGGCTGGAACTGCTGCTGCCCCTGGCGAGGGCCTATCAGCTGCCGCTGGACGACCTCGTCGGCGCCCCGGCCAGCGGCGATCCCCGGGTGTACCCCCGGCCGTTCACCCGCAACGGCATGACCGTCGTCCCGCTTTCCCGCAACCCCGGCGGGCTGCAGGCGTTCAAGCAGATCCTCCCGGCCGGCCCGGACGACCCGGACCCCGATCCCCGCTCCCACGAGGGCTACCACTGGCTCTACGTCCTCAGCGGACGCCTGCGCCTGGTTCTCGGCGATCGGGACATCGTCCTCTCCGTCGGCGAGGTCGCCGAGTTCGACACCCATCTCCCGCACTGGTTCGGCAACGCCGAGCCGCGGCCGGTCGAGTTCTTGAGCATCCTCGGCCCCCAGGGCGAGCGGTTCCACATCCGAGCCCGGTACCGGCCTTCCTGATCCACCGCTCCCCGCGGTCCGCGCCGCCGACGGGCGTGGCGGGGCGGGCGCCGCCGCGCCGGTCCGGAATACCAGGCCGACAGCAGTGTTGACGAGGCTGTGAAGAAGATCGGATTCCTGTCTTTCGGCCACTGGACGCCCTCACCGCGCTCGCTGGTGCAATCGGCCTCCGACGCGCTGCTGCAGTCGATCGAGCTGGCGGTCGCCGCCGAGGAGGTCGGCGCCGACGGCGCCTATTTCCGGGTGCACCACTTCGCCCGGCAGCTGGCGTCCCCCTTTCCGCTGCTGTCCGCGATCGGGGCGCGGACGAGCCGGATCGAGATCGGCACCGGCGTCATCGACATGCGCTACGAGAACCCGCTCTACATGGCCGAGACCGCCGGCGCCGCGGATCTGATCGCCGGCGGGCGCCTGCAACTCGGGATCAGCCGCGGCTCGCCGGAGCAGGTCGTCAAGGGCTACGAGTACTTCGGCCACCACCCGGCCGAGGGCTCGACCGACGCCGACATGGCCCGGGAGCACACGGCGAAGCTGCTCGACGTGCTCCGGGGGGAAGGCTTCGCCGAGCCGAACCCGCAGCCGATGTTCCCCAACCCGCCCGGGCTGCTGCGGATCGAGCCGCACTCCCCGGGACTGCGCGAGCGGATCTGGTGGGGCGCCGGCACCCGCGCAACGGCCCAGTGGGCGGGCGAGCAGGGGATGCACCTGATGAGCTCGACGCTGCTCACCGAAGAGGCCGGGGTGCCGTTCCACCAGCTGCAGGCCGAGCAGATCCGGCTCTTCAAGGACGCCTGGAACGCCGCCGGCCACCCCCACGAGCCCCGCGTCTCGGTAAGCCGCAGCATCTTCCCGCTGGTGAGCAGCGTGGACCACCAGCTGTTCGGCCGGCAGGCCGCCAGCACCGACCAGGTCGGCCACCTCGACGACGGCCTCGCCCGGTTCGGCAAGACCTACGCCGCCGAACCGGACAAGCTCATCGAGGACCTGGCGCAGGACGAGGCCGTCGCCGCCGCCGACACGCTCCTGCTCACCGTCCCCAACCAGCTGGGCGTGGATTACAACGCCCACATCCTCGACAGCCTGCTGCGCTACGTCGCCCCCGGCCTGGGCTGGCGCTGACACGCATGCCCGGGTCCCCGGCGCCGGAGGCGCCGGGGACCCGGGCACCGGCCGGTTTTCGGGGGCGGTGGCACGGCCCGCGGCATTCAGCCCGGACGCAGCCCCGCACCGCGTGGCGGCGGGCCCGCGTCGGAGCGCCGGCCGGGCCGCGCGGCGGCGTGCACGCGGCCCGGCCCCAGCCCCAGTCGGGCGACCAGCCTGTCGGCCACGGCACCGGTGACGAAGGCGTAGACCGCCTTGTGCGCGAGATCCAGGGCCAGTTCCTCCCGCGGCCACGTCCACGGCGGGGCGCCCACACCGGTCGCGTTCTCCAGCACCTGGTCGTTGGTCAGCCGGACCGCGAAGAACATGCCCGACGCCCACGGTCCCCTCAGCCCGGAAGCGGCCATGACCCCGCGCAAGGCCCCCAGCAGCACGCCCTGACCCGCATGCATGGCCAGGTTGCCCGCCTGCGAACGCTGCGCCCACTGCTCGGGAAGCCCCGCCAGTCGGCCCAGCGTCAGACCGGGGACATGGGAGTCCGGGCGCCCGGACCAGGCCTGCTCCAGCTTCTCGACGGCGGTCATCGCGGCGGCCCCCGCCGCACCCGCGACCATCCCCCGTATCACCGCTCTGCGCCACATGCCCGCGCGACTACCCGCGGCGGGCCCGCGTACCCGCCGGCGAGTGCGCGGGCGGCGTGCGTGAAAGTCGGCGCCCGGGGCAGTGGGCGGCTCGTAGCGCCTGCTCGGAAGGGGGTGGGCGGCCGGTGGACGCGGGACCCGCACGGGGAGGTGGGCGGTGGACCCCCATGCCATCGCGGCGGTGCACGAGGCCGATCTGGGTGCGGCGCGGATGCAGATGGCGCTCTCCCTGGGCTGGCACATCATCGTGGCGTGCCTGGGTGTGGGTATGCCCGCGATCACCCTGATCGCCGAGTGGCGCGGCCACCGCACCGGCGATCCGCACGTGCGGCTGCTCGCCCGCCGGTGGGCCAAGGCGATGGGCGTCCTCTTCGCCGTGGGGGCCGTCTCGGGGACCATCCTGTCGTTCGAGATGGGGCTGCTGTGGCCCGGCCTGATGAGCACCTACGGCGAGGTCATCGGCCTGCCGTTCGCGCTTGAGGGCATCGCGTTCTTCATCGAGGCGATCTTCCTGGGCGTCTACCTCTACGCCTGGGACCGGCTGCCGCCCGTCGCGCACATGCTCTCGGGGATCCCCATCGTCGTCGCGGGCGTTGCCAGCGCCTTCTTCGTGGTGACCGCCAACGCCTGGATGCAGCAGCCGACCGGCTTCGACACCGAGGGCGGACGCATCGTCGCGGTCGACCCGTGGGCGGCGATGTTCAATCCCGCGACCCCGCCGCAGACGGTGCACATGATCCTCGCGGCCTTCATGGTCGCCGGGTTCACCATGGCCGGGGTCTACGCGGTGGCCATGCTGCGGGGGCGGCGCGAACGCTACCACCGCCTCGGGTTCCTGATCCCCTTCACCGTGGCGGCGATGGTGACGCCGGTCCAGATCGGGGTCGGCGACTGGGCCGCGCACTTCGTCGCCGAGAACCAGCCGGCCAAGCTCGCGGCCATGGAAGGCGTCTTCGCCACCGAGCGCGGGGTTCCGCTGCATCTGGGCGGCGTCGCCCTCGACGGCGAGCTGCGCTACTCGTTGGAGATCCCCAACGGCCTGTCCCTGCTTGCGCACTGGGATCCCGGCGCCGAGATCACCGGCCTGGAAGAGTTTCCCGAGGCCGACAGGCCGCCGGTGAACGTGGTCCACTGGGCGTTCCAGATCATGGTGGGGCTCGGCTTCGCCCTGCTCGCCCTGGCCGTGTGGCTGGCGGCGGCCTGGTGGCGCCGCCGCGACCTGCCGCGGTCGCCGTGGTTCCTGCGCGCGGCCGCGCTGTCGGGGGTGGCCGCCGTGGTGGCACTGGAGGCGGGCTGGGTGGTCACCGAGGTCGGGCGCCAGCCCTGGATCGTCTACGGGGTGATGCGCACCTCCGAGGCGGTCAACCCGGCGCCGGGGCTGGTCTACGGCTTCGCCGGGGTGTCGGCGGTCTATGCGGTGCTGACTGTGGCGACGGTCTATGTGCTGCGCCGCCTGGCCCGGGAGAAACCGGTCCCCGTCGCGCCGCAGGAGCGCGATGTCACCGACTACGGCGTCGTCTAGGGAGGCGCCATGCCCCTGTCCGAGATCCTGCTGGCCGTGCTGTGGCTGGGCGTGACCGCCTACGTGCTCTTCGGCGGAGCCGACTTCGGAGGCGGCGTGTGGGACCTGCTGGCCGGAGGAGCCGAGCGCGGCAGCCGCCAGCGGGCCCTGGTCGAACACTCCATCGGTCCCGTGTGGGAGGCCAACCACGTCTGGCTGATCTTCGTCATCGTGCTCGCCTGGACCGGTGTTCCCTCGGTGTTCGCCGCGGTCTCCTCCACGCTCTACATCCCGCTGACGCTGGCGGCGCTGGGCATCATCGCCCGCGGAGCGGCGTTCGCGTTCCGCAAGGCCAGCACCGAGCTGTGGCAGCGGCGGCTCTTCGGCGCCGCGTTCGCGTTCTCGTCGCTGGTCACCCCGTTCTTCCTGGGTACGGTGGCCGGTGCGATCGCCTCGGGCCGGGTGCCGCCGGGCATCGCGGCGGGCGATCTGGTCGCCGGCTGGCTCAATCCCACCTCACTGGTCAGCGGTGCACTGGCGGTGGGCACGGCCGCCTACCTGGCGGCGGTCTACCTCACCCGCGACGCCCAGCGCGCGGGCGAGCCCGGTCTCGTCTCGGCGTTCCGCCGCCGCGCCCTGGCCTCGGGTGTGGTCGTGGGGGCGCTGTCGGTCGCCGGACTGGCCGTGCTGCGCGCCGACGCCCCGCGGCTGTTCGCGGAGCTGACCTCGGGGGCGGCGCTGGCCTTCCTGGTGCTGTCCGTGGGATCGGGCGTCGTGTCGCTGGGCCTGCTGGCCTGGACCCGGGCCTACCTGGTGGTGCGGGTCAGCGCCGCCCTGGCCGTCGCCGGCCTGCTGTGGGGGTGGGGCGCGGCCCAGTATCCGCGGCTGCTGCCCGGGGTCACGCTGCGGGAGGCGGCCGCCACCGACGCGGTCCTCGGCGCCGCGTTGGGCGCCCTCGCCGTCGGCGCGGTCCTGCTGGTGCCGTCGCTGCTGTGGCTGTACACCATGTTCCAGCGCGCCGACGGATAGCGCGCGCTGCGCCGCTCGCCGACCGGCCCCGGTGGGCCCGCGGCCGCTCAGTACTCCAGTTCGGGGCGCAGCGGGCCGCCGACCGTGTGCAGGTGGCGGAGCACCTGGGCGTAGGAGTCCAGCAGGCCGGTCTCGTAGTAGTCGATGCCGTGCCTGGCGCAGAACGCACGCACGAGCGGCTGGACGCGGGGCAGGGAGGGCCGGGGCATGGAGGGGAACAGGTGGTGCTCCACCTGGTAGTTCAGCCCGCCCAAAAGGAGGTCGGTGAAGCGGCCGCCGCGGATGTTGCGCGAGGTCAGCACCTGCCGGCGCAGGAAGTCGACCTTCTCGCCCTTGGCGATGATCGGCATGCCCTTGTGGTTGGGGGCGAAGGAGCAGCCCATGTACAGGCCGAACACGCCCTGGTGCACGGCGATGAAGCACACCGCCTGCAGCGGCGTGAGCACGAGGAACACCGCGGCGAGGTAGCCGGCGAGGTGCGCGAAGAGCATGACCGCTTCGGCCGCCTTGACGCCGCGCGGGGCGCTGCCGCGGTCGAACAGGGCTCGCACACCGGCCGCGTGCAGGTTGAGCCCTTCCAGCAGCAGCATGGGGAAGAAAAGCCACGCCTGGCTGCGCGCCAGCCAGACGCCGGCGCCTCTGCGGGCGCGGGTCTGGTCGGCGGTGAAGGCGAGCGCGTTGCCGCCGATGTCGGGGTCGCGGTCGACGTGGTTGGGGTGGGCGTGGTGGCGGTTGTGCTTGGTGTTCCACCACCCGTAGCTGATCCCGACCAGCAGGTTCCCGAATATCCGGCCGATCAGGTCGTTGACGCGCCGGGATCCGGAGATCTGCTGGTGGCCGGCGTCGTGTCCGAGGAATGCGGTCTGGGTGAACACGATCCCGAGGAGCGCGGCCGTCAGCAGCTGCCACCACGAGGGGCCGATCAGCGCGAACGCGGCCCATCCGGCTGCCAGCAGGAGGAGGGTGACCGAGATCCGCACCGCGTAAGAGAACGGCCGCCGCTTCAGCAGCCCGGCGGCCTTGACCTCGCGCGAGAGCACCGCGTAGTCGCTGCCTCGGCGGTCGGTTCGGGCCCGGGGCGCATCACCGTGCGCCTCGGTTTGCGCGGGGGTGCCGTCCGTGCGTCCGCCGTGGGCGGCGCCGAGGCCGTCGCCGGGCTCGGAGGTGTCGACGGTTCCATCGGGCATGTGGTGTCTCCAGGTCGAGGGGGGTCGATAGGGCCGCGCGGTCGCGCGGTCGCGGCTTGCTGAACCTCCGCCGATCCAGGAGTACCTGGAATGTGGAGCACCGCGTCGCGGATGTCCACAGGTGTGTCCGCAATACTCAGCCGTGTGCCTTCCCCTGCAACGTACCCGGTGGGGTGAGGGTTCCCCGACGCGCTCGCCGCCGCCGCCGCGACCGCGCCGCGGCGCCTCCCCGAGCGGCGAGGAGCCCGGAGCGTGCGCGGGTCGCCGGAGCGGGACGGTACGGAAGCGGGGTGCCGTGCACGGCGATCGGCAGGTGTGCTGCCCCGGCCTGCGACCGTAGGTTCGCGGCCATGCGACGTTGGATTCCGGCGGTAGGCGCCGCCCTGCTCGCCGCGGCGCTGCCGGTGTGCGCGGCGGCGGAAGGGCCCGTACATGCCGGCGACCGGCCGGGCGGTGCGGATACCGCCCAGATCGACGCATTCGTCGAGCGCTACGTCGACGAGCAGGGGCTGGCCGGTGTTTCGGTGGCCCTGGTCCGCCGCGGTGAGATATTGCACACCGCAGGGTACGGACACGACTCCGCCGGCCGCCCGGTCACCGAGGACACGCCGATGATGGTCGCCTCGCTGGCCAAGTCGATGACGGCGATGGCGGTAATGCGCCTGGCCGAGGCGGGCGAGGTCGACCTGGACGCGCCGGTGCGGCGCTATCTGCCCAGATTCCGGCCGACCGACCCGCGGGCCGCGCGCATCACCGTGCGCCACCTCCTGGACCACAGCTCGGGCCTGGCTTCAGGGCTCCTCAGCCCCGACCGGCAGGCCAAGGAGTCGCTGCGCGAGGCCGTGGCGATCCTGGAGACCATGGAACCGGCCGCCGAACCCGGCGTGCAGCACCGCTATTTCAACGGCAACTACTGGCTGCTGGCGCGCATGGTCGAGACCGTCACCGGTGAGCGGTTCGGCGACCACCTCGACGCGGCCGTGTTCACCCCGCTCGGCATGGACGACACGGTGGCCTTCGAGAACACCGGCCGGGCGGTGGAAGAGATCGGCGGCCTGCAGACGGGTCACGCCTCCGCCTACGGCACCACCGTCCCGGCCCCCGAACCCGCCGACTTCGCCGCCGGCGCGGGCGGCGTCGCCTCCACCGCCGCCGACATGGCCCGCTGGCTCGCGCCCTACACCTCCGGCGGCCGTACCGCCGACGGCGAACCGTTCACCTCCGCCGCCACCGTCGAGGAGATGCTCACCCCGTCCGCGCCCGGCGGCCGGTACGCGCTCGGCTGGCGCGACGGCACGCCGGCGGGCAGCGACCGCCCGCGCATGTCCCACGGGGGCGCGTCGTTCGGCTACAGCGCCTACCAGGGCCTCTACCACCGCGGCGAATACGGGGTGGCGGTGCTGAGCAACACCTTCACCGCACCCGTCGAGACCGCCTATCCCATCGCCGCGGGGATCATGGACATCGTCGAGGGAAGGACGCCGCCGGCGTCGGCGCCCGTCAACGCGGCGGCGGACTATTTGCTGGCGGCCCTCACCGCGGTGAGCGCGGCACTGGGGGTGCGCAGGGCCGTCCGGGCCCGCGCCTGGGCCCGGCGCTTCGGCGGCCGCTCCCGCCTGCGGCCGGCGGCGCGCCTGGCGCCGCGGCTGCTGCCCTTCGCGCTCGTGTGCGGGTTCGCCGCGCTGGTGGCCCTGAGCGGGGCGGACGCCGGCTTCCTGCGGCTCTGGATCGTCTGGCCCGCGCTGGGTGTGTGGGGCCTCGTCGCGGCACTGGCGAACCTGGCGACGTTTTGCCTGCGCATCGGCGCACTGCGGCGGGTCGCCGCCGAGTGCGGGCCACCGCAGGGGTGAGCCGGGCGGCCGGCCTCACCCGCCCATCTCCTCCACGGCGCTGTTCAGCCGGCGCGCCAGCTCTTCGGCGTCCTCGCGCGACACCTGCTCGGGCTCGTCGGCGATCCCCAGCTCGTCGCGGCCCGCCAGGCGCAGCGCGCCCCGGTAGCCCGACTCCTCCAGCGCCGACTCCGCGACGACCTCGGCCCGCCCCCGGTGGACGACCAGGACGGGGCTGGGCTCCTCGGAACGCAGCAACTGGAGTACGTGCTCGGCACTGACGGTCGCCACCGGTGGGCTCCTTCCGCTCGGCTCCCGGCCCGCACGCCCGATCCCCGCACGAGGCCACGGGCACGGCTACCCGCCCGGACCGGCCTGACACCGTGCCGCCGACCTTCGCGGCGCCGGATGCGGTGCCGCCCGATGCGTCCCGCAGCGCCGATCACCGGTCGCGGGGAGGTCCCGCCCCGCGCCGCACTTGGCAGACTGGGAGCATGGCGGCCCGAGAAGGCGAGGACGACGCCAAGGCGGCGGTACGGCAGGAGTCCTGGCAGGCGCTCCAGGACGCCGGTGCCGCACGGTTCCCCGGGGTTCGGGGGCGGATTCCCAACTTCACCGGCGCCGAACGCGCGGCGGAGCGTTTGGCGGGGCTGCCGGAGTGGGAGCGGGCCGCGGTGGTCAAGTCCAACCCCGACTCCCCGCAGTGGCCGGTGCGCACCCGTGCGGTGGCCGGCGGCAAGCGCCTGTACATGGCGGTGCCGCGGCTGGCCGAGGAGGCTCCGTTCCTCCTGCTGGAGGCCGAGCGGCTGGACGTGCCGCCGCGCACGGCCACATCCATCAAGGGGTCGGCCCGGCATGCGCGGCCCGTGGCGCTGACGGAGATGGAGCGCGTCGACCTCATCGTGTGCGGCAGCGTCGCGGTGGACCGCGACGGTCGGCGCGTCGGCAAGGGCGGCGGGTTCTCGGATCTGGAGTTCGGCCTGCTCGCCGAGGCCGGGCTCGTGGACGAGCGCACCGCGATCGCCACGACGGTGCACCCGGTGCAGGTGGTCGAGGGGCCGCTGCCCGAGACCGGGCACGACTTCCGCGTCGATGTGGTCGTCACGCCCGAGGAGGTGCTGCGCACACCGGCACCGGGCCGTCCGCGCGGCATCCTGCGCGACCACCTCACTCCCGAGAAGGCCGCCGCGGTCCCGGCGCTGCGGACCCTGTGACCGCCGCCGCGCCGCCGGCCGGCGATCACCGGACCCGCGGGCGGCCGCGCCGCCGGCCCCGCTCACCCGGCCGCGGACCGCCCGCGGGTCCGGTCTCAGCGCCCCGGCGCGCCGCGGGTCTCGGCGAGGTCCCCGGCGGGTTCGGGCGCGGCCGCGGCGTCGTCGTCGGGCGGAGAGTCGGGGGCGATGGTCTCCGTCGCGTTGAGCTCGGCGGCGGCCTGGCGGCTCAGCCCGAAGAAGTAGGTCAGCACGAATCCGGCGATGTAGCCGACCACGAGCCCCAGGCCGTAGACCAGAACGGCGGCGCCGATTCCCTGGTTGCCCTGCACCAGGGGGAACAGGGCCCATCCGGAGGGGCCGATCGCCGTGGAACCCGCGCTGACCCCCAGCTGGTTGGCCAGGCCCAGGAAGCCGCCGCCGACGGCGCCGCCGGCGCAGGCGGTCAGGAAGGGGCGGCCCAGCGGCAGCGTCACGCCGTAGATCAGCGGCTCGCCCACCCCCAGCAGGCCGGCGGGCAGCGCCGAGCGGATGGTGGTGCGGATGCCCTCGTTGTTCTTGAGGCGCAGGTAGAGCGCGAATGCGGCGCCGACCTGCCCCGCGCCCGCCATCGCCAGCACCGGAAGCAGCACGGTGTAGCCGTCGATGTCGATCAGTGTCGTGTGGATCGGGATCAGGGCCTGGTGCAGCCCGAGCATGACCAGCGGCAGGAACAGCCCGCCCAGGATCAGCCCCGCCAGCGCCCCGGCCTGCCCGAGCAGCCAGTCGGCGGCCACGCCGATGGCCGCGGACACCTCTCCGGCCAGGAACATCAGCCCGTACACCGTGACCAGGCCGGAGACCAGCACGGCGACGGTGGGGGTGACCAGAATGTCCAGGGTGCCGGGCACCCACCGCCGGGTCCAGCGCTCGACGTAGGCGCACAGCACCGCCGCACCCAGCGCGCCCAGTACGCCGCCCTGGCCGGGGGCGAGCTCGACGCCGAACGCCTGCACGTCGGCCACCCCGGCGAAGGGGATGATGGCGGCGACGGCGCCGCCCAGCACCGGGGTCCCGCCGAACTCCTTGGCCGCGTTGACGCCCACGAACACCGTGATCAGCGACATGAAGCCCTTGGCGATGGCGTCCAGCGCGGGCAGTACGGGCCCCAGCCAGCCGAGGTTGGCGAACACCCCGGTGACCCCGGCGAGGATGCCGCAGGCGATCAGCGCGGGGATCAGCGGCACGAAGATGTTGGCGATGCGCCGCAGGAACAGCTTGAACGGGGTGGCGTTGCGCCGCTTGTTCTCCGCCCGGATCGCGGCGCCTTTGGCGGCCAGGGCGGCGGCGTCGGTGTCCGCGCCGCCCGGGGCCGAGGCCGGTCCCTCCCCCGCCCCGGACCCCGCGCCGCCCGCGGCGGCGCGCTCGGTGTCGACGAGCCGGGTGAACTCCTCGGCGATCTTGGAGACCGCGGCCGGGCCCAGCACGATCTGGAAGGTCTCGTCCTCGACCACGCCGAGCACCTTCGGGTGGTCGCGGATCTCCTGGTCGCGGACCAGCGCGCGGTCGGCGACGCCGACCCGCAGCCGGCTGATGCAGTTGGTGACGGAGGTGACGTTGCGCTCGCCGCCGACGAGCGCGAGGAGGTCGTGCGCCGTGGCCGCGTGGCCGGTGGCACCCGAGTCGCTCATTGCCAGCTTCCTTCCGGGCTCGGGGGGTGGGGGGATTCAGTCCCCGCGGGCGGCGGCTTCGACCGCCTCGCGGAGTCGGCCGCCGCTGGCGTCGAGCAGGCGGCCGGCTTCCTCGGCTCCGACTCGGCCGAGGATGGTGAGGATGGCGGTCTTGACGTCGCCGGAGCCGGCGGTCAAGGCCCGCTCCACCTCGTCGTCGGGGGCGCCGGTGGCCATCTCCACGATCCGGTGGGCGCGTGCGCGCAGCTTGTCGTTCGTGCTGCGCAGGTCGACCATCAGGTTTCCGTAGGTCTTGCCCAGGCGGATCATGGTGGCGGTGGACAGCGTGTTCAACACGAGCTTCTGGGCGGTTCCGGCCTTGAGCCGGGTGGAGCCGGCGATCAGTTCGGGCCCGGTCTCGACCTCGATGGCGTGGTCGGCGGCCGCGCCCAGCGGCGATCCGGGGTTGGACGACACTCCGACGGTGAGGGCGCCGCGTTCGGCGGCGTGGCGGACCGCGGCGACGGAGTAGGGAGTGCGGCCCGAAGCGGAGACGCCCACCACCGCGTCCTCGGGGACGAGCCCCAACTCCTCCAGGTCGGCCGCAGCGGCGCGGGTGTCGTCCTCGGCGCTCTCCACGGCGTCGCGGATCGCCGCCGGCCCGCCGGCGATCAGCCCGACGACCTGGCCGGGGGCGGTGTTGAAGGTGGGGCGGCACTCCGATGCGTCGAGTACGCCCAGCCGGCCCGCCGTACCGGCTCCGGCGTAGATGAGGCGCCCGCCGCGCTCCATCCGTGCGGCGATGGCGTCCACGGCGGCGGCGATGGCCGCGGCCGCGGCGCCGACGGCGGGGGCCACGGTGCGGTCCTCGGCGTTCATGGCGCGCACGATGGCCTCGGTGGGCATCCGGTCGATCCCGCTGAGGTCGCTGCGCCGGGCCTCGGTCGCCAGCCCGGCCAGGTCGGTCCGGAGGTCGTCGACGGGGTTGCCGGTTCCGCTGGTTTCCGTGGCGGCCAAGTGAAGCAGTCCCTTCCGACGCGTGCGCCCATCGAGCTGCTCGAAAATTCCCACCCTCGACAAAGAATGTCAAGAAGGAAACTTTCGTCGGTTCCGCGCGGGCCCCTCCGACCGGCCGGGGCCTCCGCCGACGGCGATCGCGTCCCGGACACCACAGCGCCCCCGCGCCGCGGTACCGGATTCGGGCAGCGGCGCGGGGGCGCGAACGGCGGACGGCCGGGGTCAGGCCGACTGCAGGACCTTCGTGTCGAGCTCGTGGGCGAAGTGCTCCAGCTTGCTCGCGGTCTCCTCCTCCTGCTTGAGGATCGTGGTGAGGCTGTTGGCGAGTTCGTTGTCGCCCATGGCCATGGCCTTGTCGATCAGTCCGCGGTAGGTGGCGATCTCGAAGTGCTCGGTCTTCAGCGCGCCGCCCAGCGCGAACATCGTCAGGACCTGCGACGAGGGCTTCTGGGCGGTGAAGTCCTTGTACTCCGTGCGGATGGCGTCGACGACCCCGCACGGCACGTCCTGCGGCTCGGCGCCGAGGTGCCGGAAGCACCCCTCCAGGATCTCGGCCTGCTCCTGGGTCTCACGCTGGTGGGTGCGCATCATCTCGGCCAGCGTGTCGTTGTCGATGTCCCGGGCCACCTCCTTGAGCATCTCCACGATCGTCTTCTCGCCGTTGTACATGGCCGAGAGCTCGTAGAGGCACAGGTCCTTGGGTTCCTTCAAGCGCACGATCGATCCCCCGAATCATCGGTGTGCTCTGACGAGTGGCACGCCTACCCGCGAAGGGGGGATCCGAACGCGGTGGCCAGGGCCGGGCCGGCCGGGCACCCTCGGACTAAGATGAAACCGTGAGTCGAACGGATGCCGCCTCCCGGGTGATCGCGGCCCCGCCCGAGCGGGTCTATGCCGCCCTCGTCGATCCCGACGCGCTCGCCGCCTGGCTGCCGCCCGAGTCGATGAGCGGCAGGTTCGAGCACTTCGACGCCCGTCCCGGCGGGTGGTACCGGATGGTCCTGACCTATGCGGACCCCGCCGCCGCACCGGGCAAGACCGACGCGGGCTCCGACGTCGTCGAGGCCCGCTTCCTGGAACTTGTTCCCGGCGTCAGGGTCGTGCAGGCCGTCGACTTCGTCTCCGACGACCCGGCCTACGCGGGCACCATGACCATGACGTGGGAGGTCTCCCCCGCCGGCGCCGGAGCCCGGGTGGACATCCGCGCCGAGAACGTGCCCGCCGGCATCTCGGCCGAAGACCACGCGGCCGGCCTCGCCTCCTCCCTGGCCAACCTCGCCGCCTACACGGAGGGCCCGCCCGGCCGGGCGGCTCAGGCGGGCAGCGTCTAGCGGCGATTCCGGGCATGCGCGGCCGGTGGCAGCCGGCGAGTGCAGCGCTAGCGAGGGTTGACGCCGAACATGTGCCGGTAGGACAACTCGCCGCCGAGCCAGCCGGAGTAGGCGAGGATCGCCGTGCTGAGGGCGGTGAGGATCAGTCCCGACGGCAGGACCGCGGCTTGCGGATCGGGCAGCCGCAGCAGGAAGGAGACCAGCAGCAGCACCACCACGATGCCGTTGGCTGCGCCGTGGCGCAGGGCCGAGGGGTGCCGGCGGATCGTGCGGCTGGCGAGGAAATCGACGAACCCGGGCACGGCGGCGATCAGGCCGCTGAACAGGCCAGCGCCCACCAGCCACGTGGCGGCCAGCGCCCAGGCCCGCGAGCCTTCGGCCAGGTACCCGATGTCCGCGGCCAGGGCGGCGATGACCATGCCGATCGGCAGCGGAACCAGCATCGGATGGATGGGGTGCCCCTTGATCGCCGCACGGCTGGGCGTCGGCTCGTGACTCATTGACCACTCCTTCCGCGCAACGGGCCGCTACCCGGGACGCCGAACGAGTTAACCGCCCGCACGGCGGATGCGTGCTCGGGAGCGGCGCTGCGCCCTCAGCCGCGGCTCCCGGCCGAGCCGGCCTCGGGTCGAGGGTGCTCCGGCGGCAGGCGGCGTTGGGGCGCATCGTTTGCCCGGAAACGGCGGGGGTAGCGACGGCCCCGTGGATGCCGTCTGAGACGCCGCCGTCGGAGGGATCTGGGGATCGTGCGAGTCAAGGATCGCGTCGTCGTCATCACCGGAGCCTCAAGCGGTATCGGCCGGGCCACCGCCCTCGCCCTCGCCGGCAAGGGGGCGTCGGTGGTCCTGGCCGCCCGGCGCGAGGAAGCACTGGAAGAGGTCGCCCGGCAGTGCCGCAGCCGCGGCGGGCAGGCCCTCGCCGTCCCCACGGACGTCACCGACCCCGAGGCCGTCGAGGCGCTCGCGCGGCGCGCGGCCGACCGGTTCGACGGTATCGACGTGTGGGTCAACGCTGCGGCGGTGACCATGTTCGGACGCTTCTCGGAGGTACCGCTGAAGGATTTCCGCCGGGTGGTGGACACCAATCTGATGGGCTACGTCCACGGTGCCCGAGCCGCCCTCCCCTATCTGCGCGACCGGCGCAAGGGCGTCCTGGTCAACGTCTCCTCGCTGCTGGGTGTGATCGCCCAGCCCTACACCCACGCCTACTGCGCCACGAAGTCCGGCATCCGGGGCCTCAGCTCCAGCCTCCGCCAGGAACTGCGGCTTGAGGGTGCCTCCAACGTCCACGTGTGCAGCGTGCTGCCGCCCACGATCGACACCCCGATCTTCGAGCAGGCCGCGAACTACACGGGGCGCAGGGTGCATGCGATGCCGCCGATCTACACGCCGGAGCACGTGGCCCACATCATCGTCGGCCTGGTGCGCGTGCCGCGCCGCGAAGCGGCCGTGGGCCCCGGCCGCGGGCTGATCGCCCTGCACAAGGCCGCCCCGGGGCTGAGCGAACGGCTCATGCAGACGCTGACCGACCGCCTCCACCTGTCGCACGGGGAGTCCGCGGCCGCCGGCTCCGGCAACCTGTACCGGTCGACCCCCGGCACCGGGAGCGTCCACGGGGGCTGGCACGGCCGGCGCCGCACGGCCGCGCGCCGCCTCGCCGCCGCTGCGGTGGTTGGCGGGATCGCCGCTGCGGGCGTCCGCCGGATCCGGCGCTGAGCGCGACCCCCGCGCGCCGTGCTGCCGGGACACTCCGTCCCGCAGACCCGGTGAGCGGTTCGGCCGCCTGCGCTTTCACCCGCGGGGGCCGGGCGCCTCCTCGGTGCTGCGGGCCGGGGCTTCCCGCGGCGAGGCCTCGGGGGAGCCGACGCCACCGCCGCGGCGCTCGGTGAGGTGGGCGCGCACCGACCAGGCCACAGCCGCGATCCAGCTCGCCCAGACCACGGCGTAGACGGCGGCCTGCACCGCTCCGGAAGCGGAGACGATCTCCGCGTCCATCAGCGTCCGGGTGTTGGTCAGCACGATGACAGCGCCGACGACCGACCCGAGGATCCGCGCCGGAACGTGCCGCACGACCCATGCCGCCAGCGGAGCCGCGATCACCCCGCTGACGAGCAGCGCGGCGGCCCATGCCACGTTGATCCCGGCCGAGCCGAGGCCGACGAGGAAGCCGAGGCTGGCCGCCAGTGTCACGATGAACTCGCTGGTGTCGATGGACCCCACGACCTTGCGGGGCTCGATGCGCCCGCTGGCCAGCAGCGCCGGCGTCCCCACCGGCCCCCATCCGCCCCCGCCGGTGGCGTCGACGAACCCGCCGAGCAGGCCCACGGGCACGAGGAAGCGCCGGTGCAGCGGTTTGCCCAGCCGGTGCCGGGGCGTCCCCCAGGCGGTGAAGCGGACGAGGATGTAGACGCCCAGCGCGAGCAGCAGCAGCGCCATGACCGGTTTCGCCGCCTCGGTGGACAACCGGCTGAGGAAGGTCGCTCCCGCGAAGGCGCCGACGGCCCCCGGCAGCGCGATGCGCCGCACGACGGTCCAGTCGACGTTGCCCAGGCGCCAGTGCGCGGCCCCGGAGGCCAGCGTGGTGCCGATCTCGGCCAGGTGGACGGTGGCCGAGGCGGCGGCCGGGTTGGTGCCGAACAGCAGGAGCAGGGTCGTCGAGGTGACGCCGTAGGCCATGCCGAGGCTGCCGTCGACGAACTGGGCGACGAGCCCGGCGATGCCGAGAAGGATGACGGTGCGCAAGCGAGCCCTCCTGACCGGGGGAAAGCCGAGGGCGGACCGCAACGGCGGCGGCCTGCCACTCCACTTATCCTACTTTTTTAGTATGGAATAGGGCCGCACCCGCCCTCGCCCGTCCGCCGCGTTCGGCACCGCACGCGCGGCAGCGCGGCACACCGACCCGGCGACCGCGCCTGGCGGGCCGCCCTACCCGACCATGATGCGGATTTCTTCCCCACAAAACAAGTAGGTTTTTAGGTGTAATACGCCGATCCGGATCGGCGCTCCCGCGCGGCCCGTCCCTTCGCCGCTCCAGGGCCGCTCGGTCGAGTCAGGCCGAGTCGCGCACGACGAGCTCGGTGGGCAGGACCACGCGGTCGCTCTCGCGTTCGGCGGGCGGCGTGAGCACCATCCTGACCATGGCCGTCGCCTGCTCGACGACCGGATGGCGCACCGTGGTCAGCGGCGGATCGGCGAAGCTCGCGGCCTCGATGTCGTCGAACCCCGCCACGGCGACGTCGTCGGGCACCCGGCGCCCGGCCTTGCGCAGCGCCTGCAGGGCGCCGATGGCCATCAGGTCGTTCGCGGCGAACACCGCGTCGAGTGCGGGATCGTCCTCCAGGAGCTGGCGCATCGCCGCGGCTCCCGAGGCCCGCGTGAAGTCCCCGACCGCCACGATCGAGCGGCGGTCGGAGGCCCGCAGTGCGTCGCGGTACCCGATGAGCCGGTCCTGTCCCGCGGTCATGTCCTGGGGCCCGGCGATGGCGGCGATGCGCCGGCGGCCCGCGGCGAGCAGGTGCCGCACGGCCTGCTCGGCCCCTCCCACGTTGTCGTTGTCGACGTGGGGCAGGGGCACCGCGGCGGCGGGCCGCCCGTAGGACACCGCCGGAACCGACATGCGGGACAGGGCGATCGGCAGCGGGTCGGCACCGTGCATGGACAGGAGCATGACCCCGTCCACGTGCCCGCCGGAGACGTAGCTCTCCACCCGCTCCTGGGCCTGCTGCGAGCCGGCCAGCATCAGCACCGCCTGCTTGCCGGCGGCCTCAAGCTCGCTGCTCACCGTGCGGACGACCAGGGAGAACAGGGGATCGTCGGAGAACACGCGCGTGGGGGGCTCGGAGACGACCAGGGCGATGGAATCGGTCTGCCGCGTGACCAGGCTGCGCGCCGCCGAATTGGGCACGTATCCCAGCTCGTCGATGGCGCGCAGCACGGCGTCGCGGATCTGCGCGTCGACGGTGGTCTGGCCGTTGACGACGCGGGAGACCGTCGCGCGCGACACCCCCGCGCGAGCCGCCACAGCCTCCAGAGTGGGGCGCCTGGTATCCACTTGTCCTCCCTGCCGCACAGCCCTTCGACCGCGGAAGAGAGCGCTCTCAGGCGCATCCGCGGTGCCGATCGGCTACGGTAGCGCAGCCCGACAGGCGGCGTCCCCCGGCCAGAGGGGGGAAGCGACGGCCGCAACCGGTCGCGTCGCGCTCGGGCGCGCCCCCTTCGCCGGCGGCGCTTTCGCCTCATCATCCCAGCAGGGGGCGTCGGTGCGGAAGGAACAGGCGGCGCCGGCGCGCGCACACCGCGCTGCCGCGTCCCCCTCCGGAACCCGCCGGCCGGCGGGTTCCGGAGGGGGATCCGGACGCCTTCCCCGCCTTGCCCGTCGGCGGCGGTTGTGTCATGTTCGTTGAGTGAGAGAGCGCTCTCTCACCGCAGGGGTCGCGCCCGGTTCCGCCGGCGCAGCCGGGTCCGACGGCCTGCGACTCCCCGAGCACATCCCCCTGACGCACGGAAAAGAGGTCGGAATGGAGACCCCCCGATCCCCCCGGTCCAGACGTCCGCGCAGAATCCTCGCCGCGCTCGCCGCACTCCTGCTGCCCATCGGCGCGTCGGGTGCGGCGGCGGGCCCCGCTCACGCCGACGTCCCGCCCGATCCGCAGGGCTGGAACCTGGTGTGGAGCGACGACTTCGAGGGCCAGGCCGGGAGCCTGCCCGACTCCGACGACTGGATCGTCGACACCGGCACCTCCTACCCCGGAGGACCGGCGAACTGGGGCACCGGAGAGGTGCAGACCTACACCGACAACCCCGAGAACCTCGGCCTCGACGGGCAGGGCAACCTCCGCATCACCCCCCGGCGCGACGCGTCGGGGCAGTGGACCTCCGCCCGGATCGAGACCCGGCGGGCCGACTTCAAGCCCGCTGACGGGAACACTCTGCGCATCGAGGGCCGGATCCACCTGCCCGAGATCACCGGCGAGGCCGCGCTCGGCTACTGGCCCGCGTTCTGGGCCCTGGGCTCGCCCTACCGCGGCGACTACTGGAACTGGCCCGCCGTCGGCGAGTTCGACATCATGGAGAACGTCAACGGGCTGAACCGGGCCTGGGGCGTGCTGCACTGCGGGGTCACCCCCGGCGGACCGTGCAACGAGACCCAGGGCCTGGGCGCCAGCCGGGCCTGCCCCGACTCGAGCTGCCAGTCCGGCTACCACACCTACCGCTTCGAGTGGGACCGCAGCGGCTCCACCAGCGAGCTGCGCTGGTACGTCGACGGCCAGCAGTACCACAGCGTCACCGAGGAACAGATCGGCGCCTCGGCGTGGAACGACATGACCAGCCACGCCGGCTACTTCATCCTGCTCAACGTGGCCATGGGCGGCGCCTTCCCCGACGGGGTGCAGGGCAGCGCCACCCCCACCGCCGCCACCCAGCCGGGCGCCTCCATGCTCGTCGACTACGTCGCCGTGTGGGAAAGCGCCTCGGGCGGCGGTGATGACGGCGGTGGCGACGACGGCGGTGGCGACGACGGCGGCGGTGGGGGCGTGGACGCCCGCTCCACCATCCAGGGCGAGGACTACCAGGCGCAGTCGGGGACGGCTCTGGAGACGACCTCCGATACCGGAGGCGGGCAGAACGTCGCCCGGATCGCAAACGGCGACTGGCTCCGCTTCGACGGCGTCGACTTCGGCTCCACCGCCGCGCACCAGTTCAAGGCCCGCGTGGCCTCCGGCGCGGCCGCGGGTGTGAGCGGCCTGGTCGAGGTCCGGCTGGACAGCCCCACGGCCGCACCGGTCGCGAGCTTCGCCGTGGCCAACACCGGCGGCTGGCAGAGCTGGCGCACCGTTCCGGCGAACATGAGCGCGGTGACCGGCACGCACACCGTCTACCTGACGTTCTCAAGCGGCCAGCCGGCCGACTTCGTCAACCTGAACTGGTTCACGTTCTCCACGTCCTGACCCCGCTGGCCGGCGCGCCGCCCGCACCGAGGGCGGTGCGCCGGCCGTCCCCCCGGTCCGGGCCGGCCCCAGACCCCGCTCGCGCCGTCAGCCTCCGGCCGCCGCGGCGGATTCCCCCGCCGCCATCCGCCGCCGCCGGTCCTCGTGCGCCCGGGTCTCCTCCAGCAGCCGCTGGAGCGATTCGCGGGTGCTGATGAGCCCCTCGATGTGCGCGGAGAGCCGTTCGCACTCCCGGCTCAGCCGCTCCAGGGCCGCTTCGGAGTTCTCCTCGCTGGGCCGGTCGACGCAGGGCAGCAGTTCGGCGATGGTCCTGCTGGACAGGCCCGCGGCGTAGAGCCGCTGCAGGAACTCCACCCGGGCCACCTGGTCCTCGGTGTAGTGCCGCTGCCCGCTGGCGCTGCGGGCGCTGGCGAGCAGCCCCTGCTCCTCGTAGTACCGCAGCGACCGGACGCTGGCTCCGGTCCGCCTCGCGAGCTCCCCGATACGCACGTGTTCCTCCCCGCTATGAGCTGCGGCACAGCGACTTGCCTCTGACACCGATGTCAGGTTCTAGCTTAAGCGCAGTGCCCGACGGCCGGGCACCATCGGGAAGGAGAACCCCGTGCCCACACTCTTCCACCCCTATCGGCTCGGCGACCTGGCGCTGCCCAACCGGGTGGTCATGGCTCCCATGACGCGGGTCCGCGCCGCCGCCGGCGGTCTGGCGACACCGTCGATGGCGGCGTACTACGCCCAGCGGGCGAGTGCCGGGCTCATCGTGAGCGAAGGCGTGCAGCCGAGCCTGATCGGGCAGTCGAACCCCGGCACCCCCGGCCTGCACACCGACGACCAGGTCGCCGCGTGGCGGCCGGTCACCGACGCCGTGCACACCAACGGCGGGCGCATCTTCGCCCAGATCATGCACGGCGGCCGGGTCTCGCACCCCGACACCACCGGCATGCGGCCGGTCGGGCCCTCGGCCGTTTCGGCCGTCGGCGAGGTCTTCACCCCGACCGGCCCGCAGCCCGCGCCGGCCCCGCGCGCCCTGGACACCGACGAGGTGCCCGAGCACGCCCTGGCCTACGCGGCGGCGGCGCGCCGCGCCGTCGACGCCGGCTTCGACGGCGTCGAGCTGCACGGCGCCAACGGCTACCTGATCTCGCAGTTCCTGTCGTCCAACGCCAACCTGCGCACCGACCGCTACGGCGGCTCGATCGCCAACCGGATCCGCTTCGCCGTGGAGGCGGCGTCCGCGACCGTCGACGCCGTGGGCGCGGCCCGGACGGGCATCCGGCTCTCGCCGGGCGGGGGGTTCTGGGGCGTGGAGGAGGACGATACGCCCGAGCTCTACGCCGCGCTCCTGGCCGAGCTGGCCCGGCTCCAACCGGCCTACATCCACCTGGAGGCCACCGCCGACGAAGAGGTGCTGGTCGGGCTCCGCCGCGCCTGGCCCGGGACCTTCGTCGTGAACCCGTCGGTTCCGATGGGCCCCAAGCAGACCGGCCGGGCCGAGGCCGACCGCTGGCTCGACCTGGGCGCCGACCTCATCAGCTTCGGCCGCGCCTTCATCGCAAACCCCGACCTGGTCGAACGCCTGCGCACCGGGGTCCCCCTGGCTCCCGTCGACGAGGACACCTTCTACCAGGGCGGCGACAGGGGCTATCTGACCTACCCGGCCTACCAGTACACGGCCTGACCTCGGTGGGCCGCGGCGGGGGCCGCGGCCCACCGGGTCGCCCGGGGCGCGGGCGCTGCTAGGCGGCGGGAGCGTTGCCCGCGGTGGTGTCGGTCTTCAGCCGCAGCGCGTCGGCGACCCGCCCCCAGTCGACGTAGGAGAAGCCGGTGGCATCGCGTCCCGGGTCGGTGTCGGGGCCGGACTCGGGCTCGTCGTGCACGACCAGCAGGCCGCGGGTGTAGTCGCCGACGGCTCGGTTGGTGACCGCGAGCCCGTCTGAGCCGTGGATGTCGTCGACCCCGTCGCCGGCGACCCGGAAGGTGCCCAGGGAGCGGTTCCGCCCCTGCGTGGTGTAGACCGCGAACCGGTCGTCGCCCTGGCTGGAGACCAGGATGTAGCCGGTTCGGCCGGGTCCGTAGTAGATGCCGACTCCTTCGGCGTCGGCGGTCAGGTTGGTCCCGCCGTAGGAGGGGGCGTCGGGGTCGTCGGGCTCGCACTCGTCGGTGGCGGGGTTGTACGTGGCGGGGACGCCGAAGCCGGCGACCCTGTCGACGAGCACCGGATCGCCCGAGCCCAGGGGCAGCGGGATCCGCCACAGCCCGACGTCTTCCTGGGCGGCGAACAGCGTGCCGGTGCGCTGGTCGACCGCCACCCCTTCCAGGTGCGGACGCGTCCCCGGTTCGCCGCAGGGCCGCCACACGGTGCCGTCGGGCAGCTCGAAGCGTGCGGGCAGGTCCATCGTCTCGATCCCGGTGTAGCCCACGGTGCCGCCGCGAGGGACGATCCGGGCGGTGGCGATCGAGGTCTCGTCGGCCTGGGTGGCCACCGCGTAGGCCTCGTCGGCGTTCGGCTGCCAGACGGCGACTCCGTAGGCGGTGCGCTCCTCGGCGACGGCCTTGCGGTCGGGGTTGAACAGGAAGTCCTGGCCGGGCGCTGTGACCTCGGTCAGCGGCGCCTCGGCGGCCGCTCCGGCCGGGTCGATGGTCCAGAACCTCAGCTGGTCGTTGTAGCGGTCCGAGACGACGGCCACGTCGGCGGTCTCCCCGCCGACGGTGATGCCGGTGGCGATGTCGACGTTGTTGTAGCGGCCGTCCACACCGTCGTCGCCCGGTGCGGGCGCGGCCGCGATGGACTGGATCTCCTCGGAGTCCAGGTCGTAGACCCGCAGGCCGCCTTCTTTCGCGGTCGCCAGCACGAGACTCCGGCCCGGGTCGCTCGGGTGCACCCAGATCGCCGGGTCGTCGCCGGAGGCGTTGCCGCCCTGTTCGTCGTCATACAGCGGGGGCGTTTCGTTGTCGGTCGTCACCACGGCCGGCCCGGTCCCCCGTTTCCGGGCGGGCTCGGCTTCCTCCGCCGCGGCGGCGGGTGCGAGGGGGCCGAGGAGCGCGATCGCGGTGAGTGCCGTGAGGGTGAGGCGCATGAGCGCGATCCTCGCCCACGGCGGCGTGTGCCGGGTGGCCGGACCGCGAACTTCCGGAGAACGCGGGCGCGGCTGCTCCCGGCACGCCCGCGGCGCCGCCCCTCCTCCCCCGTCGGCTCAGCGTCGGTCGGGCGCGGTGCGGTGGAACCAGGTCTCCCCCACCACCATGTCGTCGACGCCGTGGTCCTCGCAGTAGCGCACCAGGTCGGACATGCGGTTGATGAAGCCGCTCCCCTTGAAGTTCAGCGACGTGTTGCACAGCATGCCCGGCCCGCCGGTGCGCTCCGCGAAGGCGCTGAGCAGGGCGTGCAGGCGCGGGTTGGTGTCCGTGCCGACCGTCTGGACGCGCGCGGAGCCGTCCACGTGGGTGACCGCGCCGTACTCCGCGGTGCGGAACTCCCGGAAGTACAGCATGTAGGGGTCGGGGAAGTCGTGGGCGAAGACCGCGGCCGTGTCCTCCACGCGGCAGCACGGGGCGATTGGGCGGTAGTCCTCGCGCTGTTTGATGCGGTTGAGCCGGTCTCTGGTGGCCGGGTCGCGCGGCTCCGCCAGCAGCGAGCGGTTGCCCAGGGCTCGCGGGCCGATCTCCCAGCGGCCCTGCACCCAGGCCACGACGCGGCCGGAGCCGAGTGCGTCGGCGATCCCGCGCAGGTCCGCGGAGCGCCGGTGCCAGCGCGCGCCGTCGGGGTCGCGGTCCCAGACGAACTCCCGGCCGCTGTAGACGCTCCAGTCGATGTGCGGATCGCCGGTCGCCGCGAGCTGGGCGTCGGCGGCGGTGCCGATCGCCGAACCGGAGTCGTTGGTGCAGGGTGGCACGAACACCGAGGAGAAGTGCCCGTCGAACCGCCAGCGCGCGTTCCATTCGCAGTTCAGCCCGCAGCCGCCGGAGATCCGCAGCGGCAGGCCGGGCGGCAGCTCCTCTTTGGCCATGCGGAAGAACGTGTCGAAGAGGCGGTCGCTGAGCAGCGCCGCGGCGTCCACCGCGACCTGCGAGCGCACACCGGAGTTGTAGACGGGGCTGTCGGCGAAGGCGCCCTTGGGCGCCGGGTAGATGGTGGGGGTCTGCAGGATCCGTTCGACGGTGCGCACGGTCTCGGCACCGGCGGACTCCGCGTCGCCGTAGGCGGCGAGGGCCATCAGCTTGCCGCTGTCGCTGAGGTCGGGGACGGCACCCTCGTCGGGGAACGTGGGATCGGCCAGGGCGAACAGGAAGGCGTAGCGGGCGCCGGGCTGCTCCAGGACGGGCAGCTCGCGCTGAATGCGGAACTCCTCGTCGAGCAGGTAGAACGCGCCGGTGACGCCCTCCCATACCAGTACCACCTGCGCCTGGGGCGGCTCCGGCCGCGGCGCCATGCCGACCGCCATCATGATGTGCGAGCGGACGTGGGAGGAGGAGAACATCTCCGCCTGGCGGCCGAAGAACCGCCTCCGGTGCCGGACGGGCGCGGCCGTGCCGTGGTAGCCGGCGCCGATGGGCGCCTTCCCGCTCTGCCAGCCGCCCAGTGCGAACACGTCGGGGAGGCGGTCGAGGCTTTCGGCGTTGTCGAACAGGGCCGCGGGGGTTAGCGGGGAGTGCCGGGGGAAGGAGTCCTTCTCCGCCTCCAGCGACTCCACCAGCACGCCGTCCTCGACGACGGCGACGGACCCGTCGTGGCCGGGCTTGAACGCGGCGATGAGCATGCACACTCCCCTGTCTCAGCGTCCGATGTCCGGCAGCCGCGCCGCCCCGGGGGCGCGGCCGCAAGCGGTTGCCCTGGGGAAACCGTATGTGGCGGCGGCCGGCACGGCGGATTCGCGGGCCGCGCCGCGGCGGCCCCGGCCGAGGGAGCCGGGTCCGGACTCGTCGGTGAGGACGGTCTTGACCAGCGTCAGGTCGAGCCCCTGCTCGCGGAGTTCGGCGACGGCGAGCACGCGCTCGACGTCGCGCGGCGGGTAGCCGCGGCCGCCTGCCGGGCCGCGCACCGAGGCGATCAGCCCGCGGTTCTCATAGACTCTCAGCTCCGCGGCCGGCACCCCGCTGATGGCCGCCGCCACCACGGCCGAGCACGCCACCGCTCCGGGGTGGGGCCGCCCCGGAAGAGCCGCCTGCGCCCGGCCCCCGCCGCGCTTGGGCAGCGGGACCGGCCGATCTTCGCCGTCGGGGTCCTCGGGTCCGGGGTCGGTGTCGGGTCTGTCCGGGCTGTGGCGCATGAGCCCGCGGCTACCCGAGTCGTCCGCGGTCAATCGCCGCTTGGCCCTACCGCTGTCGCAGGTGGCGGGCCGGTGCTCGCCCGAGGGGGCGCGGCCCGCGAGCCGCCCGCCCGCGGTCGGGACCGCAGGCGGGCGGGGAGGGGATGGGGGCTCTTAGGCGGCGGGCTCGGCGCGGAGGTCCTTGGGGACGATCTCGGTGTAGCCGGGCGGGTTCTCCACGAGGCCGGTCGAGGTGTGGAACTCCAGGGCCGTCTCGACGGAGTCCTTGGAGAACCCGATCCCCGGCGGCACCTGCTCGCGCATGATGGGCACCAGCTCCTCGCGGGCCTGCTCGTCGATGCCCTCCATGTAGCTGGCGAGCAGCTCCTGGATCTTCGGGTCCTCGCGGATGTCCTTGTTGGCGCGTTCGATGGCCCGCTGAAAGGCCTCGACCTCCTCGGCTTTGTCCTCCCGTACGGCCCGGGTGCTGAACACGACGCCGTGGGCGGTGTGCTCGAACCCGGGGATGTCGCCGCGCGAGGGGGAGATGTAGGTGGTGCCCACACCGGTGGCCTCGGCCTGCTGGGGCACCGGCTGGAAGAACGACAGCGCGTCCACCTGGCCGGACTCCAGCGCACCCAGTGCGGCGGAGGGGTCGGCGCCGAGGTTGACCAGCTTGGCGTCGGTGGCCGGATCGAGCCCGTTGCGCTGGAAGACGTAGGCGACCAGCGCCTCGGTCCCGCTTCCGGGGCCGGTGATGCCGATGTTCTTGCCCTCCAGGGCGGCGATGCGCTCCTTGAGCGGCGCGTCGGCGGACGGGCCGTCGAAGTCCTCGCTGACGACGATGTCGACGTAGTACTTCTCGACCAGGTTGGCCACCAGCTCGGTGGAGTCGTCGTTGCCGTACAGGTTCAGGGCGTCGGTCAGCACCCCCGCGCCCAGGTCGATGCTGCCCGACTGCAGGGCGGCCGCCAGCTTGGCGCCCGTGCCCATGCGCGGCCGCTCGCCGAGCTTGAGGCCCTCGTCCTCGAAGTAGCCGCGCTCCTCGGCGACATACAGCGGGAAGAAGGCGACGGAGTCGCTGATCTGGCCGACGTTGAGCACGCCGTCGGGGGTGTCGGAGGAGCCGCCGGCGCATGCGCTCGTGGCGATCATCAGGGCGGAGAGCGCACCGGCCGCCGCCGTCGCGCGCATCCGGCGCGCCGTGGTCGTGATTGTCATGTCCGTGCCTCCGCTGGTTTCCACCGGCTCACGCGGTGGTCGAGAAGTCCGACGAGGAAATTGAGGATCGCGGCGATCACGCTGAGCACCACGAGGGTGGCGAACACCCCGGCGGTGTCGAACTGCGCCGCGGAGTTGCTGATCAGGTAGCCCAGGCCCCGGTTGGAGGCCACCAGCTCACCGATCACCGCGCCGATCAGCGCATAGGGGATCGCCACCTTGAGACCGGTGAGCATCCCGGTCATCGACGCGGGCAGCACCACCTTCAGCGCGATGTCGCGGGGCCCGCCGCCCATGAGCCGCACCGCGTCGATCAGCCCGCGGTCGACCTCGCGCACCCCGGCGGCGGTGTTCAGGAAGACCAGGAAGAACACCGTCACCGCGGCGAGCAGGATCTTCATGTCCATCTCGATGCCGAACCAGACGATGAACAGCGGCGCCAGCGCCACCTTCGGGATCGCGTACAGCGCCATGATGAAGGGGTCCAGCACCCGGTACACGGTCGGCAGGGAGGTCAGGACGAAGCCCAGCAGCGCACCGCCGGCCGAGCCGAGGGCGTAGCCGTAGACGACCTCCTGCAGGGTGATCCAGGAGTGCATCCACAGGGTGCCGTCGGCGTTCCACTCGACCAGGCGGGTCCAGATGTCGCTGGGCCTGCTGGTGAAGCTCGGGTCGAAGATCCGCCCGGCGGCCAGCTGCCATACCGCGATCAGGCCCGCGATCAGGGCGATTCGGGCACTCCAGATGGAGGTGGTGCGGCCGTTGCGCTCCCACCAGGAGCGCTGCAGGGCCACGACATCGGCCCGGCCGGCGGAGTCGGTCTTCGGCGATTCGGTCATGGTGCTCATCTCGCCCCCTTTCGCAGCGCTTCGGTCATCTCCCGGTGCAGCGCGACGAAGTTCGACTCCACCCGCAGCTCGTCGGGGTCCCGCGGGCGCGGCAGGTCGATCTCGCGGTCGAGGACGCAGCGTCCGCGCAGCCCCAGCACCACGACGCGGTCGCCCAGCAGGAGCGCCTCCTCGATGTCGTGGGTCACGAACACCACCGTCTGGCCGCTGTCCTGCCACAGGCGCAGCAGCTCGGCCTGCAGGTCGGTGCGCAGCTGGGCGTCCAGCGCCCCGAACGGCTCGTCCATCAGCAGGGTCTCGGGGTCGCCGACCAGCATCCGAGCCAGGCTAACCCGGCGCCGCATGCCGCCGGAGAGCTCGCGCGGGTAGTGGCGCTCGAACCCGGTCAGCCCCACGCGCTCGATGAGGTCCATGGCGCGCGCCCGCCGCTCCTGGGCGGGCGCACCGCTGATCTCCATGGGCATCTCGATATTGCGGCGCACGTCGCGCCAGGGCATCAGGGTGTCGCTCTGGGTGAGGTAGCTGATCTCGGTCCGGGGACCGGTGATCGGGCTGCCGTGGTAGGTCACCGTGCCGGATGTGGGCCGGATCAGGCCGGAGAGCAGGTTGAGGGCGGTGGACTTGCCGCAGCCGCTGCGCCCCAGGATGGTGACGAAGCTGCCCTTCTCGACCTGGAGGTTGAAGTCGCGCAGGGCGACGATCCCGGTGTCGTCCTTGACGAACTGCTTGGTCAGGCCCTGTACGTCCAAAAGCGTGCTCATGTCCGGACTCCGCCCGCCGTCTCGTCCTGGGCCCGCAGGCCGTAGGCGTCGTAGCTCAGTTCGCCCGCGCGCCAGCGCTCCCGCAGGCCGTCCTCCTTGGCGATGCGCTGCCTGACCGCCTCCACCGTGGGCGCGATCCGCTCGGCCGGGACCACCGCCGCCCCGTCGTCGTCGAGCACGATGACGTCACCCGGGGCGACAGCGGTGCCGCCGATGCGTACCGGCACGTCGATCGAGCCGCGGACGTCCTTGGTCGCGCCGCGGACCCGGCGCCAGCGCGTCCACACCGGCAGCCCCATCTCCCGCAGGTCGGCCACGTCGCGCACCGAGGCGTCGACCAGCACCCCCGCCGCGCCGCGGGCCTTGGCCTGGGTGGCGAGCAGGTCGCCGAACAGCGCCACCGGGCGCGGTTCGGGCATGGTCAGCACCAGGACCTCGCCCGGCTGCAGGCCGGCCATCACCTCGTGCACGGCCCGGTTGTCGTCCTGGCCGCACAGCGCGATGCGGGCGGGGCCGGCCACCCGGGCTCCGGGCAGCAGCGGCTCGACGTCGATGTCGAGCAGTCCCCTGCGCCCGGCCGCCTCGTAGACGGTGGCCACGCCCGCCTCGGCGAGCTCGGCCACGGCTGGATCCTGCCGCCCGCTCACAGCGCCGTCACCGCATTCGGCAGCAGGCGCTGGAAGGCCTCGGCCTGGCGGATCCCGGAGTCGCCGGTGACCTTGCGCGCGTGGTTGCCGCGCTGCTCGGCACGCTGGCGGTAGTAGTCCTGCAGGTACTGCTGGGCCTGCATGGCCGCCATGGCCTCGACCTTGCGCTCGAACACCGGGGTGATGTCGACGTAGACCGAGGGCACGAACCCGCACAGCTCGGGCTGGTGGGGCTCGAAGACGAGGAACTCCGAGGGGGGCGCGGTGCGGAAGCCGCTGGCCACCCCGGCACCGGAGGTGAGCAGCCGGGCCTTGGCCACGGCGGCGTGGGCCGCGGGGTGGTCGGGGTTGAAGGGGTCGTGCTCGGGGTGGGTGAGCACCACGTTCGGCGCGAAGTCGCGCATCATCTCGGCCAGGCGGTCGACCGCCTCGGGGCCCACGTGCAACGGATAGTCGCCCAGGTCGAGCGCCTCGAACCGGGCGCCGACCGCGGCCGCGGCCTTCTCGGCCTCGGTGTGGCGGATGCGCTTGACGTTCTCCTCGGTCTGGCCCGGCTGCTCCCACAGCTTGCCGGACTCCCCGCGCTCGCCGTAGGACAGCGCGACCACGACCGCCTCGCCGCCCGCCTCGGTGTGGCAGGCGACCGCGCCGGCGGCGCGCCATACGAAGTCGGCGCTGTGCGCGCCGACGACCATCATGCGGCGGTTGCTCATCGGGCTCCCTCCTTGGCGGCGGCACCGGCGCCCGCCCGCTCGCTGTCGGCACCGGCCAGCCAGCGGGAGTTGTGCACCGCCATGGTGCCGATCTCGTCTTCGGTGAAGCCCTCGGCGAGGAGCCGGTCGGCCAGGATCGCCAGGCCGTCCTCGACGGGGGGATTGAACGGTTGGCCGAGGTCGCTGGAGAGCACGGAGTTCTCCGGGCCGGCGGCGCGGATGTTGTCCATCCAGGTGGTCCAGGCGACCTTGCCGGTGTAGGGGGTGGTGAAGCACCGCTCCAGCAGCACGCCCTGCTCGGCCAGGTGCCGCTGCCGCTCGGCCTCCACGCGCTGGGACGTGAACTCGGGGTGGGTGACGACCACGCGCCGCACGCCCTCCTCCAGGGCGGCCCGCGCCACGACCTCGATCTCGGAGGTGCTGAGGTGGCCGGTCGCCAGGGTCATGTCGTGCTTGGCGATCACCCGCAGCACCTGCCGGGTGAGGCCGCGGACGGCGCCCTGCTCGTCGAGGACCTCGACGGGGTCGGCCGCCATGCCCTCGGCGCGCAGCTCGTCCTGGAGCTGGGCCCACATCGGGGGTGTGGCGCCCTCGGGCGCGGAGGCCGTGCACGCGCGCTGGTTGGAGCTGTCGACCGTCGGCAGCCAGACGACCTGGGCTCCGCCGCGGCCGGCGATGTCGACCGCGATGGGGTTGAGGCCGCCCACCGAGCCGTTGAGGGTGATCGCGCCGACCGCGTGGCAGGCGGGGACCGCCGCGTTGACCACCGCGGCGCGCTCGGCCGTGGGGACGTAGTGCGATTTCAGGACGAATCCGGCCAGGCCGACCGCGGCGAAGCGCGGAGCCAGGGCGAGGTCGTCGATCCGCCGCCGCATCACGTCGGGTGCGACGTGGATGTGGGTGTCGTAGGCCCCTGCGACGAGGTCCCGCGCCCGGGACGAGGGCGTCGGATGCTCGGTCATACCGCCTCGAATCAGTGTCGACATAATGACTGAAGAAATTGTTAACAATTTTGCCGACACGTGTCAAGGGTCACGATATGCGGATCGTCGCTGGTCGGACCGCTACTCCGCGGCTCCGGGACACGGCAGCGCGGCCGCCGGGCCCCGCGAGGGGGCCGCGCCGACCGCGCAGTACGGGAGATCGGGCGCGATCAGACGCGCAGGTTGCTTACCGGGGTGCCGGCCCCTTTCAGCGCCTCGATCACGCTGCCCAGGTGGGCGCGCATCGCGCGCTCGGCGGCGTCGGGGTCGTGGGAGCCGATGGCGTCGATGATGGCGAGGTGCTCGGGGAGCGAGACTCCGGGCCGGCCGGGCTGCAGGGACAGCCGGAACTGGTGGCGCACGCTCTGCGCGCGCAGCCGCTCCAGCACGGCTCCCGCGGTCTGCTGCCCGCTGAGCTCGCGGATCCGGCGATGCAGCAGCTGGTTGGCCTCGGAGTAGCCCAGCACGTTGCCCTCGGCGACCAGCCGCTCCATCCGGGCGCCGATCGCGCGCAGCTCGGCGGCCTCCTCCTCGTCGACCCGCTCGGCCGCCTTGGCGGCGCAGAGCGCCTCCAGCATCATCCGCACCTCGCAGATCTCCACGGCCTCCTCCAGCGACACCGCGCGGACCCGGGCGCCGCGGTTCTGCTCCCGCTCGACCAGCCCCTCCTCGGTGAGCTGGAGCAGCGCCGAGCGCACCGCGCTGCGGCTGACGCCGAACCGGGCCGACAGGTCGGCCTCGACCAGCCGCTGCTCCGGGGCGAACTCGCCGCTGGTGATGGCCTCGCGGATCGCCGCGGCGACGGAGCCCCCCGAACCCCTCTCCCGACCCGTCGCCGTACGCTGCGAGCGCGACTCTCCGCGGTTCGTAGCCACATTCCCTCGCTTCCCCAGTGCTCCGCCGGCCCCGCGAGCCCGACGGCAATATTGTCGCCAATTTCGTTGTCAGATTAGTGTAGACGGGGTTGGACCGACGACCGTGGGGAGCAGACCGTGAGCGTTGAGCAAGGGCCGAGTGTCCGGATCGCCGTGCTGGGGCTGGGCGAGGCGGGCGGGCATATCGCCGCCGACCTGCACGCCGCCGGAGCGCGGGTGCAGGGCTACGACCCGGTCAAGAGCGCCCCGGCGGGCGTCGCCGACATGCCCGGCGAGGCCGCCGCAGTGACAGGGTGCGACCTGGTGCTCAGCGTCAACAGCGCCAAGGCGGCCGGCGACGCGCTGCGGGCCGGCCTCGCCGGCGCCGGCCCCGGCACCCTGTGGGCCGACCTCAACACCGCCGCGCCCCAGCTCAAGCGCCGGCTCGGCGAGATCGCCGCCGACGCCGGAATCGCCTTCGCCGACGTCTCCCTGATGTCCCCGGTGCCCGGCCGCGGCCTGCGCACCCCGATGCTGGCCTCCGGCCCCGGAGCGGCCCGCTACGCCGACCTGATGGGCCCGCTGGGCGCCGACGTCGAGCCGATGGAGGGGCCGGCGGGCCTGGCCGCCGAACGCAAGCTGCTGCGCAGCGTCTTCTTCAAAGGGCTCGCCGCGGCCGTCGTCGAGGCGCTGGAGGCGGGGCGCGCCGCCGGCTGCGAGGAGTGGCTGCGCGAGAACATCGCCGACGAGCTGGTCCGGGCCGACGCCGGAACGGTCCGCCGCCTGGTCGAGGGCAGCCGCGTCCACGCCGCCCGCCGCACCGACGAGATGCGGGCCGCGGCCGACATGCTCACCGACCTGGGCGTAGCGCCGCTGATCAGCGGCGCCAGCCGCGACCTGCTGCAGAACCTCCAGGAGCGGGCCGCGGACCCGACCGGATGAGCGCTCCGCGGGCAGCGGCCGCGATGCACCGCGGCGACGTTTGGGCGGGCCGGGTTGCGGTAGCGATCCACCAGCGCCATCGGGCCCCCGCGAAAGGACGATGATGACCTCCATCGTGCACACGGTGAGCGAAGAGGAGCGCGAATACGAGGGCGACGCGTCCCGGCCCACCGGGTCCTACGTCGTGACTCTGGCGGCCTACGGGGCGTGCGTCGCCGCGCTCGGCGCGCTCGCGCGCAGGCGCGGGCGGCCGCTGCCGGAGTCGGTGTCGCCGTGGGACCTCGCCCTGGTCTCCGCCTCGACGCACAAGCTCTCGCGGCTGATCGCCAAGGATCCGGTCGCCAGTCCGCTGCGCTTCCCCTTCACCCGCTTCAAGGGCGCCTCCGCCCCGGCGGAACTGCACGAGGAGGTGCGCGGCAAGGGGGCGCGGCACGCGATCGGCGAGCTGATCACCTGCCCGTTCTGCGTCGCCCAGTGGGTGGCGACCGCGCACGTGGCCGGGCTGGTCTTCGCGCCGCGCGCCACGCGCTTGGGCGCCGCCACGATGACCGCCGTCGGACTCTCCGACTGGCTCCAGTTCGGCTACGCCTGGCTGCAGCAGCGCGCACAGTGACGCGCACCCGGGCCCTGCCGGGCCGGAACCGAAGACCGAGCGGGCCCAGGCTTGACCGGCACCGCGCGGCGCGCGATTCTCGGGGCGCAGCGTCGCGTCCCACCCTCCAGGAGCCACCCGTGAACGAGCAGGATCCCGCCGTGCCCCAGGGCCCCGGCGGCGCCGCGATCGACCTGACCGTGCCGCACTCGGCCCGGGTGTGGAACTACTGGCTCGGCGGCAAGGACAACTACGCGGTCGATCGGGCCGCCGGCGACGACGTCCTGGCGCGCCTGCCCGACATCGCCGACGGGGCGCGCGCCGAGCGGGCGTTCCTGGTCCGGGTGATCCGCCATCTCGTCGCCGAGGCCGGAATCCGCCAGTTCCTGGATATCGGCACCGGCCTGCCGACCATGGACAACACCCACGAGGCGGCCCAGCGGCTGGCGCCGGAGTGCCGGGTCGTCTACGTCGACAACGACCCGTTGGTGATGGCGCACGCCCAGGCACTGCTGACCAGCACGTGCGAAGGGGCGACCGACTACATCGAGGCCGACCTGCGCGACCCGGAGACCATCCTGTCCCGGAGCGCGCGGACGCTGGACTTCGACCAACCGATCGGTCTGATGCTGCTGGGCGTGGTGAACCACATCGTGGACGACGACGAGTCCTACTCCGCCGTCTCCCGCCTGGTCCGGGCCCTGCCCGCGGGCAGCCACATGGCCCTGACCCACTCCACGGCCGAGGTCCACGGTGAGCCGATGCTGCAGGTCATGCGCGAGATGAACGAACGGGGCGGCACCCCGATCACCGCGCGGGACCGGCGACGCATCGAGCGCTATTTCGACGGCACCGAACTGCTGGAGCCGGGGGTGGTCTCCTGCTCGCGCTGGCGCCCCGACGCGACCGACATCGGCACGCCGCCCGAGGTCTACCTCTTCGGCGGCGTCGGCCGGATCGGCTGAGCGCTCCGGCGGGGTGCGGGCGCGGGCCTCACCAGGCGACGGGCAGCTCGGTCAGGCCGCCGGTCACCGTTCGGCGGTTCCAGTCCAGCTCCCCGACCTCCGCGGCCAGGCGCATGTCCGGAAAGCGGGCGGGGAGCCGGGTGAACACGGCGTGCAGCTCGATGCGCGCCAGGGGCGCGCCGATGCAGTGCCGGGCGCCGTGGCCGAAGGCGAGGTGGGCGGCGGCGCGGCGCCCGGGGTCGAACCGCTCGGGGTCGGGGAAGACGGCGGGGTCGTGGTTGGCCGCCCCGGTGTCGAGCAGCACGAGGTCGCCGGCGCGCACGGGCGCACCGGCCAGGTCGAAGTCGGCGCGGGCGTAGCGGGGGATTCCTCCGGTGTTCTTGCCCGGCGCGCGCAGGATCTCCTCCACAGCGGTGCCGACCAGGTCGGGGTCGTCGCGCAGCCGCCGCCACCGGCCGGGCTCGGCCAGCAGCAGCAGCGCACCCCGGCCGATGGCCACGACCGTGGTCTCGTGCCCGGCGAACAGCAGGGCCATGCTCAGCATGGCCGCCTCGTCGTCGCCGACCCCCTCGGTCGCGCACAGCCGCGAGACCACGTCGTCGCCGGGATCGCGGCGCTTACGGGCCACGAGGTCCTTGCCGTAGCCGAACAGCTCGGCCATCCCCTGCTCCGAGCGGGCGCGGTCGGTCGCGTCCGCGGCCGCCTGCGTCCAGGCGCGGAAGCGTTCGCGGTCGGCGTAGGGCACGCCGAGCAGTTCGCAGATGACCGCGATCGGCAGCGGCAGGGCCACAGCCCGGTGCAGGTCGGCGGGCGGTGCCTGCCGGGCGAGATCGTCGATCAGCTCGGCGGTGAGCGCTTCCACGCGGGGCCGCAGCGCCCGCATGCGCTTGGGCGAGAAGTGCGGCTGCAGGAGGGCGCGCATGCGGGCGTGGTCGGAGTGCTCGGTGCCGTAGTCGCCGACGGGTCCGCCGAAGAGCACCGACTCCCCCACCCGGGCGGCGCCGTCCGGGGCGGGGTGGGAGCGGCCGAGCCGGGCGTCGTCCAGCAGGTCGCGGACCAGCGCGTGGTCGGTGACCAGCCACGCCGCGTCGCCGACCGCGGTGCGTACCCAGTGCACCGGGCCGCGGGCCAGGAGTTCGCGCTGCACGGGAGGCGAGTGCAGCGGGTCGGGCTGGTCGAACGGCAGCCGAACGGGAGGCGCGGCACCGCCTCCGGTGTTTACTTCGCTTTGTATACCCATACTTAAACAAGAGCACGTGTATACTCGTATGTCAACAAAGAAGGGAGTGCTTGTGGGAGACGCCGCGAAGAAGGCGGACGCCCGGCCACAGGCCGACCGGACGGTACGCCGCCTGGGCCGCGCCGAGCGGCGCGAGCAGATCCTGGACGCGGCCACCCGCGCGTTCGCGCGCTCCGGGTTCGCCGCCACCGGCCTGGACGACGTCGCCACCGAAGCCGGCGTCACCCGCGTGCTGCTTTACCGGCACTTCGAGTCCAAGGCGGCCCTGTACCGGGCGGTCCTGGAGCGCGCCTGCGAGCGCCTGCTGGAGCAGGTCGGGGCGGGCGACTATGACGACGCCTCGATCCCGACCCTGCTGGACGCGGCGGCCGCCGACCCCGACGGCTTCCGGCTGCTGTTCCGCCACGCCGCCCGCGAGCCGGAGTTCCGCGACTTCACCGACTCCCTGGCCGCCGCCTCCGCCGACATCACGCGCAAGAGCCTCGCCGCGCGGCTGCCCGAGGGACCCTGGACCGACTGGGCCTCGCGGCTGGTACCGGCTGTGGCGATCGAGTCGGTCATCGCCTGGCTGGACTCCGGCCGGCCCGATCCCGGCACCGCCGCCGAGCGCATCAGGGCGGCGGTGCACGGCGTCATCGACGCAGCCGGGCCGGACTACGGCTCCACATAGCGGCCCGCGCGCGGGCGGGCGGCGCGGCTTGCCAGAAACCCGCCGTGCACCCGCTTCTCAAACAGGACGTAGCGGCCGCCCCGCCGCACAGGCGGGGTCAGATCACGCCGAGGTCCCGCATCGTGTCGGCGACCTTGATGAAGCCGGCGATGTTGGCGCCCAGGACGTAGTTGCCGGGGGCGCCGTAGACCTCGGCCGTCTCGCGGCACATGGTGTGGATGTCGGTCATGATCTCCGACAGCCGCCGATCCGTGTAGTCGAAGTGCCAGGAGTCGCGCGAGGCGTTCTGCTGCATCTCCAGGCCCGAGGTGGCCACGCCGCCCGCGTTGGCGGCCTTGCCGGGACCGAAGGCCACACCGGCGTCGGAGAACGCCTTGACTGCCGCGGGGGTCGCCGGCATGTTGGCCCCCTCGCCGACGGCGACGAGGCCGTTGCGCACCAGCTCCTGGGCCGAGCGGCCGTCCAACTCGTTCTGCGTGGCGCACGGCAGGGCGATCTCGCAGGGGACGTCCCAGATCGTCCCGCCCTCGACGAACTTGGCGCGCCCGCACCGGTCGGCGTACTCCTTGATGCGGCCGGACCGGGCCTCCTTGATGTCGCGGATCAGGTCCAGGTCGACCCCGGCGTCGTCGACGATGTATCCGCTGGAGTCCGACATGGCCACCACCGTGCCGCCGAGCTCGGCGGCCTTCTGCGCGGCGTAGATCGCGACGTTGCCGGAGCCGGAGACCACGACCCGCCGCCCGTCGAAGCCCTCGCCGCGCTCGCGCAGCATCGCCTCGACGAAGTAGACGGTTCCGTAGCCCGTGGCCTCGGTCCGCACCTGCGAACCGCCCCAGTTCAGGCCCTTGCCGGTGAGCACGCCGGACTCGTAGCGGTTGGTGATCCGCTTGTACTGGCCGAACAGGTAGCCGATCTCGCGGCGCCCCACGCCGACGTCTCCGGCGGGCACGTCGGTGTACTCGCCGAGGTGGCGGTGCAGCTCGGTCATGAACGACTGGCAGAAGCGCATCACCTCGGCGTCGGACCTGCCCTTGGGGTCGAAGTCCGAGCCGCCCTTGCCGCCCCCGATGGGCAGCCCGGTAAGCGCGTTCTTGAGGGTCTGCTCGAAGCCGAGGAACTTGACGATGCCCAGGTTCACCGAAGGGTGGAAGCGCAGTCCGCCCTTGTAGGGTCCCAGGGCGGAGTTGAACTCCACCCGGAAGCCGCGGTTGACCCGGATGTCGCCGTTGTCGTCGGTCCAGGGCACCCGGAAGATGATCTGCCGCTCGGGCTCGCACAGCCGCTCCAGCACCCGGCTGTCCAGGTACTCGCCGTGCCGCTCCAGGGCCGGCTCCAGCGACTCCAGCACCTCGTGCACGGCCTGGCGGAACTCCGGCTGGTCGTAGTCGCGCTCTTCGATGTCGGAGAACACCTTTGCGGTCAGCCGCAGGCCGTCGCCGTCCGATGGTCTCGCCGTCATATGCGCCTCTCTGCCTTCCTTCGCCGGAACCGCTCTGGGCGCTGTGTCCGCGCACCGGCGCGCCGGCAAACGCTTCAGCGAACGGGCGCGATCAGTGCGGACACCGCCCCCTGCGACCCTATTCCCTCCATTCCCCCCGGTATCCGCGCGGGTGGACCGCGCGACGAGGCGCGGGCGCCTCCGAGCGGCCGGAGAGCGCCCGCGCATTCAGCGGTGGCCCCGGTGGGCGCAGCGCACGCGGACCGGGCCGGCGGTTACCGGAAGGTGTCCTTCAGCTTCTCTCCGGCCGGTTTGGCCTGCGGCGGCTGCTTGGGCGCCTCGCCCGAGTCCCCGCGCGAGGTCACGTACTGGTGCGGCTGGGGCGCGGGAGCCGACGCCTTGCCGCCCAGCGGCGCGGGGTCGGCCATGAACTCGAAGGAGTGGCGGCCGTCGGGCGCCTGCCCGGACGCCCAGGGCCCCTGGTCGGCCTCGGCGCCGTCGGAGAGGTGCCACTGGGTGCGGGCGTGTTCCTGGTTCTCCTCGTCGAACAGGGCGTCGGGCGCGATGGGGCCCTCCACTCCGTCCTCCTGCAGCTGCTCGATGGCGGCCAGCCACTGGTTCTGGTGCACGGTGTCGCGCGCCAGGTTGAACCGCAGCATCTCCTTGACACCGGGGTCGTCGGTCATGTGGTAGAGCCGCGCGGTCTGCAGCCGCCCCTGGGCCTCGGCTGCGACGTTGGCGCGGAAGTCGGCCATCAGGTTGCCGCTGGCGATGATGTACTTGCCGTTCCAGGGCGTCCCCGCGGAGTCGGCGGGCACCGCTCCCCCGCCGCCGACGATGGCGTGCTGGGGATTCATGCCGCCCACCACGGCCGCCACGGCCGGGTCCTTGACCGCTTCGGCGGTGATGTCGTCCGGAGCGCCTTCGAGCAGCCGGCCCACCATCGTGGCCAGCATCTCGACGTGGCCGATCTCCTCGGTGGCCACGTCCATGATGAGGTCCTTGTACTTGCCCTCCATGCGGCAGTTCCAGCCCTGGAACAGGTATTGCATGGTCACCGTCATCTCGCCCCACGCACCGCCGATGAGCTCCTGGAGCTTCATGGCGTAGAGCGCGTCGGGCTTCTCGGGCTTGGCGGTGAACTGCAGTTCGCTGGTGTGACGAAACACAGGCGACTCCCCCTGAGGTCGACCTGGGATGTCCGCGCAATCGCCGTCCGTGGCGGTTGGGGAACGCGGACCCGGTGTGCGTCGGCCGCTACCCGGCCCCCCGCGGTCAATTCGCCTGTCGTGCGTCTCCGTGGGAAGCACGCCTGGAACCCCCTTGACGGGGCCGGGGGGACGGGTCAAGGTAGCTCGGTAAGCGATTTCCCCTTATCATCCCCCGGTATATCCCTGGAATATCCACAAAGTTCGCAAAAGAGCCGGAAATCGCTTACCGAAATCGGGGGGTGCCGTCCACCCACCGTCGGAGGGAATCCGAGTGAACAGAGCAGCCGGCCTCCTCGCCACCGCCGCCGGGGCGGCGCTGGTGGCCACCGCACTACCCGCCGCCGCATCGCCTGCCGACGGCGGGCACCAGGACCGCCCCGGGCACGGGCACCACGGCCGCGACCTCGGGCGCGAGGTGCTGGGGCCCCGCGACGGGTGGGGCGCCGCCGAGGGCGGGACCACCGGCGGCGCCGCGGCCGACGCCGACAACGTCTTCACCGTCGATACCTGGGCGGAACTGCAGCAGGCCGTCCGGGGCGACCAACCCAAGATCGTCTACGTCGAGGGCGACATCAGCGCCATGACCGACGCGGACGGCGACGCCCTCTCCTGCTCCGACTTCGACGATCCGGCCTACAGCTGGGAGGAGTACGTCGAGACCTACGACCCCGCCGCGGGCTGGGAGGGCGAGGCCGCCGGCCCGCTGGAGGAGGCCCGGCAGCGCTCCTATGACGCCCACCGCTCCCACGTGATGCTGCGGCCGGGATCCAACACCACCGTCGTCGGCGTCGGCGAGGCCTCGATCAGCGACGGGTTCGTGCTGCTGGAGAGTGTGCGGAACGTCATCATCCGCAACCTCGGCATCCACGACGCCTACGACTGCTTCCCCAACTGGGACGGAGAGGCCTGGGACGCCCAGTACGACAACCTGGAGGTCTCGCGCACCGAGCACGTGTGGCTGGACCACCTCTCGCTCTCCGACGGCGGCAACTACGACAGCGGCTTCCCCGTCGTCCACGGCCGGCGGGTCGAGCACCACGACGGCCTGCTCGACGTGGTGCGCGCCAGCGACATGGTGACCATCTCCTGGAACCGCCTCGAAGGCCACGACAAGACGATGCTGATCGGCAACACCGACAGCGACCGCTACGACGAGTGGGACAAGCTGCGCGTCACGGTGCACCACAACCGCTTCCACAACGTCACTCAGCGGGCCCCGCGCGTGCGCTACGGCCAGGTGCACGTCTACAACAACCTCTACACCCACACCGCCGGCGCGCCCTACGACTACCAGTACTCCCTCGGCGCGGGCGTGGAGTCCCACCTCTACGCCCAGAACAACAGCTTCCGGCTGGAGGGCGTCGCGCCCGGCGAGGTGATCCAGTCCTGGCGCGGCACCGTCATCCACGAGGAGGGCAGCGTGTTCAACGGCCGGCGCACCGACCTGCTGGCCGCCTACAACGCCGCCAACCCCGACACCGCGCTCGCCGAGGACACCAGCTGGACCCCGCCGCTGCACGGCGTCGTCCACCCCGCCCGCGCTGTGCCCGCCCTGGTCGAAGCCAAGGCCGGCGCCGGCAACGCCCGCTGACCCCCGGCCCGAGCCGCCGGCCAACCCGGCCGCCGCCCGAACCGGCCGCCGCCCCGCCTCCCTTCGTGCGGGGAGGCGGGGCCGGTGGTGCGTGCGGATCCGTGCGGTCAGGCCCGCTTCCAGTTCTTCAGGCTGTCGATGGCCACGGCGAGGACGATCACGCCGCCCTTGATGATGAGCTGGTAGAAGTAGGGCACGTTCATCAGCAGCAGGCCGTTGCTGAGCACGCCCATGATCATGGCGCCGATCAGGGTGCGCTGGACGGTGCCGATACCGCCCATGAGGCTCGTCCCGCCGAGGACGACCGCGGCGATCGCGTCCAGCTCGTAGGTCTCGCCGGCCGTGGGCTGGCCCGACATCACGCGTGCGGAGAAGATGACCCCGGCCAGGCCGGCGCAGGCGCCGGCGATGACGTAGACCCGCACCAGCGTCCACTTCACCTTGATCCCGGCCAGCCGGGCCGCCTCCGGGTTGCCGCCGATGGCGTAGACCTCGGTGCCGAAGCGCGTGTGGCGCAGCACGAACCACAGCACGAGGTAGAGGCCCAGCATCACCACCACCGGAACGGGCACGCCCGCGATGAAGCCGCTGCCCATGAGCCGGAAACCGAGGTCGTCGGCCAGCAGCGGCTGGCCGTCGGTGAGCAGGTAGGCGGTACCGCGCAGGTAGGTCAGGCCGCCGAGGGTGACGATGAACGCCGGCAGCGCGAGGTAGGCGATGAGTGCGCCGTTGAGCAGGCCGAACAGCGCGCCGACGGCGATCCCGCCCGCCACGCACAGCACCGAGGGCAGCCCCGCGGTCCACAGCAGGACCGAGACGATGCCGCACACCGCCAGGTTGGAGCCCACGGACAGGTCGATCCCGCGGGTGAGGATGACCAGGGTCATCCCCGCGGCCAGGATCGCGTTGATCGAGGCCGCCCGCGCGATGTTGAAGACGTTGGTGAACGTCAGGAAGTTGGGTGCGAGCACCGCCATCAGCACGATCATCAGCACCAGCACGCCGAGGATGCCGTAGCGGTCCCACAGCCTCGCGAACCGCGGCCGGCCCGCGCGCGGAGGGGCTATGCCGGCCGCCTCGGTGGTCGGTGCCGGCTTCCCGGCACGACTCGTCTCGGTCATAGTGATCCTTGGTTGTCGGGAGGGTGGGAGTCGGGGGGACGGGGGCGGTCGGGCGGCCTAGCCGCTGCCCGCGGCCACGCCCGTGGCGTGCAGCATGACGGCCTCCTCGGTCGCCTCCTCGCGCGGCAGCTCCGCGGCGACGGCCCCGTTGCGCATGACCAGCACCCGGTCGCTGATCCCCAGCAGTTCCGGCAGGTCGGAGGAGATGACGAGGACGGCGACGCCTTCGCGCGCCAGCCGGTCGATGATCCGGTAGATCTCGTGCTTGGCGCCGATGTCGACGCCGCGGGTGGGCTCGTCCAGCAGCAGCACCCGCGGGGCGATGGCCAGCCACCGGCCCAGCACGACCTTCTGCTGGTTGCCGCCCGAGAGCTCGGCCACCCGCTGCAGCGCGGAGGAGCAGCGGACCCGCAGCGCGTCGATCTGCGTGGCCACGCGCCGGGTCATGCGGCCGCGCCGCAGTACGCCGAAGTCGCTGACCTGGTCCAGGCCGAGCCCGGTGGTGACGACGTTGTCGCGGATGGACATATCCAGGAACAGCGCCTGCTCCTTGCGGCTCTCGGGCACGTACCCGATGCCGTTGCGGATGCCGTCGAGCGGGCTGCGGTTGACGACGGCCCTGCCGCCGACGCGCAGCCGACCGGTCCTGACGCGCTGGGCGCCGAAGAGCAACTGGGCCAGCTCGGAGCGGCCCGCCCCGATCAGCCCGCCCAGCCCGACGACCTCGCCGGCGCGCAGCCGCAGGTCCACCGGGCCGATTCCGGCGCCGTCGCCGATCCCCTCGGCCTCCAGCACCACCTCGCCGGGGTCGTGCCGCTCGCGCACGTACAGGTCGTCGAGCGTGCGCCCGACCATGCGGGCGACGATGTCCTCGGGCTCCAGCTCGGCGCGCGGGGAGGTGCCCACCCAGTGGCCGTCGCGGAAGACGGTGATGCGATCGGCCAGGCGGTAGACCTCCTCCATGCGGTGGCTGATGTAGACAAGGCCCATCCCCGCGCCGCGCATCTCCTCCACCAGCGAGAACAGGCGCTGCGCCTCGGCTTCGGAGAGCGCGGCGGTGGGCTCGTCGAGCACGAGCACCCGGGCGTTCTGGGCGACCGCCCGGGCGATCTCGACGACCTGCTGCATGCCGACGCTGAGGGTGCCCAGGACCGCGTCGGGGTCGATGCCGCCTCCGACGCGGTCCAGCTTGGCGTGGGCCTCGCGCCGGATCCGCGAGCGGTCGAGCAGCCCCAGCCGGGTGCGCGGTTCGCGCCCCAGCGCCAGGTTCTGCGCGACCGTGAGGTTGGGGGCGAGGTTGAGCTCCTGGTGGATCACCGCGATGCCCAGATCCACCGCGCGCTGGGGGTTGGTGATCGACACCGGCCGCCCGTCGATCTCGATGGTGCCCGAATCGGGGGTGTGCACCCCGGCGAGCATCTTGATCAGCGTGGACTTGCCGGCGCCGTTCTCGCCCATCAGCGCGTGCACCTCGCCCGCGTGCAGCTCGAAGTGGACGTCGGTGAGCGCCTGCACGCCGGGGAAGGCCTTGCCGACCCCGGTCATGCGAAGCAGCGGCGGCGTGCTCACTCCCAGCCCTCGTACTGGTCGAGGTTGTCAGCGGTGATCAGCTCGGTCTCCACCAGCCGCTCGGACTCCTCCAGCTTCTCGCCGTTGAACAGCTTGGTGGCCATCTCCAGACCCGTGACGCCGAGCTGCTTGGGGTCCTGCGCCGCGGTGGCCTGGAACATCGAGTCGGGCTTGGCCAGCTCCTTCTCGGCGGCGGGCGAGCCGTCCACGCCGACGATCACCAGGTCCTCGACGCCGGTCTGCTGGGCGGCCAGGTTGGCGCCCAGCGCCGTGGGGTCGTTGACGGCGAAGATCCCGTCCACGTCGGAGTTGGCGGTGAGCATGTCGGTGGCGACCGTCAGCGCCTCCTCGCGGTTGTTGTCGCCGTGCTGGTGGCCGGCCACCTCGATGTCGGGGTAGTCCTCCATGACCTGCTCGCAGCCGGTGACCCGGTCCTGGATCGAGGAGATGGGCGTGCCGTCGACGATCAGGATGCTGCCCTCGCCGCCGATGGCCTCGAACAGGTGCTCGCAGGCCAGCCGGCCGGCCTGCACGTTGTCGGAGGTGATGAAGGCCTGGGCGTTCTTGGCGGTGACGTCGACGGCGACCACGGTGATGCCGGCGTCGACGGCGCGCTGCACGGCCGGACCGATGCCCTCGGAGTCGACGGCGTTGATCAGCAGCACGTCGATCTGCTGCTGGATGAAGGCGTCGATCTGCTCGTTCTGCGCACCGAGGTCCTGGCGCCCGTCCTCGGTGATGACCTCGGCGCCCATCTCCTTGGCGGCTTCCTCCACGCCGGTCTGCATGGCGGTGAAGAAGGGGTTGCTCAGGTCCTGGACCATGAGGCCGATGGTCTCGATCTCGCCGCCGTTCTCGGCGCTCTCGACGGGGCTCTGCTCGCTGCATCCGGAGAGGACGAGCGTGCCCGCGGCCAGGGCGGCGAGCAGGGCCTTGGTACGGAGGTGGCGGTACATGGGACTCCTTGGGTGTGCTGCGCCGGAGTCGGGTTCCGGCGCGGGGAGGGTCGGCAGGGGTCGGCGGGTCGGGGAAATCGGTCCCGCGCGGGGCGGGACGGCGGGCGCGCCGCGGTCGGTGCGGCGCGCGGTCTAGGGGGACGGTCGGCCGCCGGGCGCGGCGGCGGGTTCCGCGGAGGGACCGGGGGGACGGCACAGCACGGCGGTGACCGGGCCGCTCAGCCGCAGGGGCCCGGCCGCATAGGGCAGTGCCAGCACGTCGCCGCGGGCGGTCTCGAACGCGCCGGTGCCGAAGCCGTGCAGTTCGCCGCGGCCGTCGAGCACGACGAGGACGCCGAACCCGGCGGGCACGGTGACGGCGGCCTGCTGCGGGGGCCGCAGGAGGTCGGCGCGGAAGTAGGGCGCGGCCTCCGCGACGAGCAGGGGGCGGGGCCGGTCGGCGGCTTCGGCGGACAGGGCGCCGGGGACGCGCAGCGCCTCGACCTCGGCGCGGCTCAGCGGAGTGCGGCGCACCGCGTCCAGGGCGGTGTCGAAGCCGAGCCCGAGGTGCCCCTCGCGGGCACCGTCGAGCGCGTAGTCGCGCCAGTCGAGGAGGATGGAGAAGTCGGTGGGCTCCTGCACCTCCAGCACGAACGCCCCCGCGCCGAGGGCGTGGGGGACCCCGGCGGGCACCACGACCGTGTCGCCGCGCTCCAGCGGGACCTCGTGCATCCGCGCCAGCAGGCCGGCGGTGTCCTGGCGCTCGACCAGGCCGGCGAGTTCGCCGCGTTCCACTGGGGCGGAGAACCCGAGGTGGACGGTGGTGGAGGGTTCGGCGCCGAGCACCACCCAGGCCTCGGTCTTGCCGTGGCCGCAGGAGAGGTGGCGCCGCGCGAACGCGCGGTCGGGGTGCAGGTGGACGGGCAGGCGCTCGCCGGCGTGCAGCAGCTTGGCCAGCAGCTCGGGCTGGGCGCCGAACCGCGCCAGGTGCGCCGGGCCGAGCCAGGCCTCGGGGGCCGCGGTGATAGCGTCGCGCAGCAGCGAGCCGTCCTCCAGCCTGCTGAGCCCGGCCGGAGCGGCGCCGAACCGCGGGGTCGCCGATGCCAGCCACTCCTCGGGTGAGCGCTCACATCGCGGCGGGCCGCCGCGCAGCTCGGCGATCGCCGCACCGCCGCGGTAGAAGTGCTCCATCACCGCGACCGGCATCCGCTGTGGGCCCATCGGCTCCTCCGGGGGGAGACAACGTTGTCCCCAGTACAGTGAGCCGAGTCACTCGCGGGTGTCAAGGGGTCTGCGGTTATTTGTGCAGCTTGGATGGGTTTCTGCGCACTCTCGGCCACGCTCGGTGAGCGGGATCCCCGTGGATTCCCGCCGTTTCGAGACAACGTTGCCTCGGCGGTACGGATCCAGTAGCTTGACGGCACCGACGCCGCTGCGGGCGGTCCCGCACGGCGCGAGTCCCGATCCGGCGCCGCGCGCCGGGGCGCGGGCTCGGATCCGCCGACGACTCCGCGTCGCCGACCACACCGAGGGAGCCCCGCCCATGACCGACCAGGCCGCCGGGCAGCCGGGGCGCCGACCCACCATGGTCGACGTCGCGCGGGCCGCCGGGGTCAGTCTGAAGACCGTCTCGCGGGTGGCCAACGGGGTCCCGACCGTGCGCCCGGATCTGGCCGAGCGGGTGCGCGCGGCAATGTCGGAGCTGGGCTTCCAGCGCAACAACGTGGCCGCGAACCTGCGCAGCGGGCAGGCCACGGCCACCATCGGCCTGATCATCCTCGACCTGGCCAACCCGTTCTACTCCACCATCGCCGCCGCGGCCGCCGCGGTCGCGGAGCGCTTCGACACCCAGCTCATCACGGCCAGCTCCGGCTGGGAGCCCTCCCGCGAGCGCGAGCTGGTGCTGGACCTGTGCGAACGCCGGGTCGACGGCCTGATCATCGTGCCCACCGGCGACGACCAATCCTATCTGCGCCCCGAGATCGAGCGGGGCACGCCTGCGGTGTTCATCGACAGCCCGCCCGCGGGCTGCCAGGCCGACACCGTGGTCATCGACAACCGCACCGGCACCCGCGACATCGTCCGCCGCCTGCTCGCCGAGGGCCACCGCGACATCGGGGTGATCACCGACTCGCTCAACGACTTCACGATGAGCGAGCGCCTGGCCGGTGCCGCCGAGGCACTGGAGGAGGCGGGCGCGGACCCCGGCCGGCACTTCATGCGGATCTACTCCGACTGCCCGCACACCGCGGGCGACGCCGTCGCGGCCATGCTGGACGCCCGCGACCCGCCCACCGCGCTGTTCTGCGGCAACAACCGCATCCTGCTCGGGGCGGTCGAGGAGCTGGCCAGGCGGCGCACCCGCCTGCGCCTGGCCGCCTTCGACGACTTCGAGTTCGCGCGCCTGCTGCCCCATCCGGTGACCGTCGTTGGCTACGACACCCGCGCGCTGGGGCGCCTGGCGGCCGAACTGGTCTTCCGGCGCCTGAACGGCCCGCGGTCGGCACCGGCGAACTACCTGATCCCGACCTACCTGGTGGACCGCGGCATGGACCCGGTCCCCGGCTGGGCGGATCCGCCCGCCCGACCGGCCCCGCAAGGAGGAGCGTGAACGAGCCCGCACCCGCCCCGCGCCGCGCGGCGGCTCGCCCGCAGCTGATCACGGTTGCGCAGGGCGAGATCGTGCTGCGCGACGAGGGCACCCGGCGCGACTGGCGCGTGGCGGTCGGCGCCTTCCGCATCGCGTCCCACCCGGTCACGGTCGATCAGTACCGCGCCGTCTGCGGCGAGCGGCCCGCGGAATCGGCGGAGCACCCGCATGCGCCGGTGACGGGTGTGTCCTGGAGCGAGGCGGTGCGGTTCTGCGACCTGCTTTCGCGGGCCGAGGGCCTGCGCCCCTGCTATTCGGCGGGTGCGGACCCCGACTTCGCGGACGCGGTCTGCGACTTCTCCGCGCCCGGCTATCGCCTGCCCTCCGAGGCGGAGTGGGAGTACGCCTGCCGCGCCGGGTCCTCCGGTGTCCGCTACGGGGAACTGGAGGACATCGCCTGGTACCGGGAGAACTCCGGCGGCGGGGTGCGCGCCGTGGCGACCCGGGCGCCCAACGAATGGGGGCTGCACGACACCATCGGCAACGTGTGGGAGTGGTGCTGGGACCTCTACGATCCCCGGGTCTACGGCCCCTACCGCGTCTTCCGCGGGGGAGGCTGGAACGACCTTCCCCGCGCTTGCCGCGCCTCCTGCCGCCGCAAGAGCCATCCGATGCTGCGCACCGACGACCTCGGGTTCCGGATCGCCCGATCGGCGCAGGCGGCCGGATGAGCTCCGGCGGGCGGGTCCGAGCGGTCCGGGCGATCGGCCGTCCGGACCCGCCGCCGCCTCAGCTCCGCTCGGGCGGGCCGTCCCAGCGGGCGACGCCGGCCAGTCCCGAGACCTGCTGGGAGGTGTAGTAGGGCTGGTTGTCACGCGGGCGCCAGTCGCTCAGGTGCACCACTCCGGGCGGCACGGGGGCGACGTCGGCGAAGAAGCGCCTGATCTCCTCCTGGGTGCGCACCCGCAGGTTCGCGCTGGTGGCGCGGTACTTCTCGCTGGCCCAGCCGGCCCGGTCGGGGTGGGTGTCGGATTCGGCGTGGCTGATGGCCAGGTAGGAGCCCGGAGCAAGGTGGTCGAGGTGGCGGCGCACCAGCGCGTAGGGCTGCTGGTCGTCGGTGACGAAGTGCAGCACGGCCAGCATCAGCAGGCCCACCGGGCGGCTCAGGTCCAGGCGCGAGGCCAGCTGCGGGTGGGTGTAGATCTCCTCGGGCTCGCGCAGGTCGGCCTGCACGACGCCCGTCAGCTCGGGGTCCTCGGCCAGCAGCGCCTCGGCGTGCACCCGCACGGCGGGGTCGTGGTCGACGTAGACGACGCGGGCGCGGGGGTGGTGCCGGCGGGCCACCCGGTGGACGGGGTCCTGGGTGGGCAGCCCCGAACCGATGTCGACGAACTGGTCGATGCCCTGCTCGCAGAGGAAGTCCACGGCCCGCCCGAGGAACAGCCGGTTGGCGACGGCGCTCTGCCGGGTCTCGGGAAGCGCCTGCATGATCCGGTCGCCCATCTCCCGGTCGACGGCGTAGTTGTTCTTGCCGCCCAGGTAGTAGTCGTAGAGCCGGGCCGGACTGGGCACGCTGGTGTCGATCCCGGCGGGTGCGGCGGCTTCGGGGGAAAAGGACGCGTCGGTCATGGCGTAACCCGTTTCCGTGCGTAGTTGGGCGAACTCGTCGATGCGGGAGGAAATCACCGGACGGGCCCACTTTAGACAGCAGCCCTCGATCCCGCGATCCCTTGCAGCAACGGGATTGCGCGCCACTCCGCCGTTCACCCGCCGGGAGGAGTACCGGCCGCCGATGCCGCCCCGGCGGTGACTCAGCGTGTCAGCTGCCGCCCTCCGGCCACGGAGACCGCCTCGCCGTTGACGTGCCCGTTGGCGCCCGAGCCGAGGTAGGCGACGACGCTTGCGACGTCCTCGGGAGTGCAGATGCGGCCCGTCGGCGTCTGCTCGGCCTCGACCTCGACCGCGGAGCGGCCCTGCCACTCGACGGTCCGCGCGCGCTCGGTGAACGTGAAGCCGGGCCGCACGACGTTGGTGAGGACGCCGTGGCGGGCCTCCCGCACGGCGAACACGCGCGCGGCCGCTTCGATCGCCCCCTTGGCGGCCGGATAGGCGGTCGGGCCAGGCAGCGGCTGGTCGACGATGTCGGTGGACACCAGCACCACGCGCCCCCATCCCGCGCGGCGCATCCCGGGCAGCACGGCTTCCACCAGCGAAAGTGTGCCGGCGGCGTTCGCGGTGAGCCCCGCGATCAGCGACTCCCGGCTCTCGTCGCCCCACGGGGGCCAGGCCACGGCGTTGGCCACGAGAACACCGATGCCGCCCAGCGCCTCCTCGGCCGCTGCGACGGCCCCGGCGATGGAGTCCGGATCGCTCTGGTCGATGCGCACGTCCGCGGCCCGGCCGCCCGCCTCCGCGACGTCGCGCACCGCCTTGCGGGCGCCGTCGCCATCGCTGTGCCAACCGACCGCGACGGCGGCCCCCTCGGACGCGAACGCGGAGACGACGGCGCGGCCGATGGCGCCGGAGCCCCCGGTGACGAGGACGGTCGTGCCGTCAAGCCCGAGGTCCATGCCACTCTCCTAACTACATAGCCGACTAATTTTTAGCCGACTATACGCCATTAGCATGGGCGGGTGGAAAGCGAAGAGGCGAGACGCGCCAACCGCGCGCTGAACAAGATGAGCAAGCTCTACCGGGAGGTGAAGTCCCGCAAGCTGGCCGCCTTGGGCCTGCATCCGGGGCAGGATGTGCTGCTGTGGGTGCTCGCGCAGGAGGAAGAGGGGATGACCGTCTCCCAGCTCGCCGAGCGGCTGGGGATCGAGCCGCCGACGGCCACGCGCACCCTTGCCCGCATGGAGAGGCGCGAGCTCTTCCGCCGCGTGCCCGTGCCCGCCGACCGCCGGCAGGTGCGGATCGTGCTGACCGAGCAGGCCCGCGGACTCGTCCCCGGGATCGAGGCCGCCTGGGACGAGCTCGCCGAGGAGACCCTGGGCGCTCTGGCGCCCGAGCAGCGCGAGGCGGTCGTCGAGGCCCTGGAGGACGCCAACGACCGCCTGCGCGAACTGGTGGAGGAGTCGGTGCTGACCGAGGAGTAGCGAGCGCGGCGGCGCCTACGCGCCGGTGATCTGGCTCCAGATCTCGTTGCCGCACAGCACCAGGAACAACCCGCCGGCGATGGTCAGGCCCACGTTGCTGACGATGCCGTTGCGCCACTCGCGCGGGGTGCGCCCGGTGTTCAGCAGCCACATCAGCGTGAAGGCGAGGAAGGGCATGAACGCCGACCCCAGCACGCCGTAGGCGATGATCAGCGTGATCGGCTTGCCCAGCAGCAGCAGGAGCATGGGCGGGAACGTCAGCCACAGCAGGTAGCCGCGGAACTCCCAGCTGGCCTCGCGCTCCTCCACCGGCCGCTCCGTGAGCCCCCGGATGTTGCCCACGAAGTCGGCGAACATCAGGCTGACGCCGTGCCAGACGCCCAGCAGCGAGGAGTAGGCGGCGGCGAAGAAGCCGATGAGGAACACCACCGAGACGAAGGTGCCGAACCGGTCCCGCAGCACCTCGCCGAGCATGAGCAGCCCCTCGTCGCCCTCGGCGAGCGCGATCTGGGCGGTGTGCAGCAGCTCGGCGCCGACGATCAGCATCGCGACGACGAACACGCCGGTGGTGATGTAGGCGACGCGGTTGTCCAGGCGCATCATCCTGATCCACCGGGAGTCACGCCAGCCCTTGGCGTTGACCCAGAAGCCGTAGCAGGCCATGGTGATCGTGCCGCCGACACCGCCGATCAGGCCGAGGGTGTAGAAGAGTGAGTCCGGCGGGGCGGTGGGGACCAGGCCCGTGGCCATCTCCCCCAGATCGGGCAGGAGGTATATCGCGAGGCCGACGACGGTCACGAACAGGACCCCGATCAGCACCGTCATCGCCCGCTCCAGGGCGGGGTAGCGGTTGAACCAGACGAAACCCAGGCCCGAGATCCCGGCCAGGACGGCGAACACCCACAGCGGAACGGCGGGGAAGAGCGCCTGCAGGGGCAGGGCGCTCGCCGACATCGCGGTCGCGCCGTAGACGAAGCCCCAGAGCACCACGTAGGGGCCGAAGAAGACGAACGTCCACAGGCCCATGCTGCGCCAGCCGTCGAAGATGGTCCGGCCGGAGGCCAGGTGCCAGCGGCCGGTGGCCTCGGCCAGCGCGATCTTCACGATGCAGCCGAGGACGACCGCCCACAGCAGGGCGTAGCCGAACCGCTCCCCCGCGACGAGGCTGGCCACCAGGTCGCCCGACCCCACGCCGGTGGCCGCGACGACGATTCCCGGACCGATGAGTCTCCAGCTCGGTTTGCGCTGTTCCACTTGCTCCTTCTGCGCCACGTGAATCCCTTCAAGGTCGTCGCACGGGGTGAGGCTGCCGCAGCATAGTGCGATTCCACGACATTCCCCCATCCAGGGCAACCCGTGCAAATGCCTTGATCCGCCGAATCCGCGGATTCCGTCGTCGTGCCCGTCCGCGCGCCGCCGCCCGGCGGTCGGCCTACGTCCTGATTAAGAAGTCGGTCACCACAGGAGGTTGCGGCAATGGGGCTGGGATGCGCGAATCCCGCCCGTCACCCGCCACCGCCCCTAACGGAGGCGCTGCGCACCACGAGCCCATCGTGCCCGTCACCCGCCACCGCCCCTAACGGAGGCGCTGCGCACCACGTACCTGTTCCGGGCCGGCTTGCCGCCGAGCGCACGGCGCACCTATGCGCTGGAGTCCCGCCACCGATGGTGCGGCTCCACCTGCGAAGAACCGCGTGCGCTCGGCGGCAAGCAAACACGTGACGCGAAGCGTCCCCGCTGGGGCGGCGGCGGGCTGACGGGCGGGCACGTGACGCGCAGCGTCTCCGCTGGGGTGGTGGCGGGCTGACGGGCCGCGCTTCGCGAGGCGCACCCATTGCCGCAACTCGATGGTGGCCGCACCGGGTGGTGCCCGGTGGATTCCTGAAAAAGCCAGCGCCCCCGCTGTTCTTAAACACGGCCTAACCGCCGCGCAGGTGGTCGCGCAGGCGGCGGGCGGCGCGGCCCATCAGCGCCTCGGCCGCGGGCTGGACCGTGGCCGGCACGCGCGAGGCCGTCAGCGCGGCGACGGCGAAGGACTGGCCGTCGGCGTGCTCGACCACGCCGAATTCGTGGCGCAGGTTCAGCAGCGTGCCGGTCTTGGACGACCACCGCGCCGCGTCGGAGGCGAAGTCGGGGGCCAGCCGCTGCCGCAGCACGTTGGCGCCCATCAGCTCGCGCACCCGCTCGGCCACCTCGGTGTCGACCGCGGCGGGGCGCCACAGCGCATGCAGCAGATCGACCAGGGAGCGCGCCGAAGCGGAGCTGGCGCGGGTGGTGTCGAGCAGCGCGAGGCCGTGGCCGCGCCCGGGGGTGCCCGCCTCGATCGCCAAGGTGTGCGCCAGGTGCGCCTCTTGGGGCTCCAGGCGCTCGGCCGGGGTCACGTTGAGGTCGCTCAGGGTGTGGCGCACGGTGATGCCGCGCAGTCCCGCCGACTCCAGCCAGCGGGCGACGTCGGCGGGAGGGGTGAGCGCGAACAGCGCGTCGGCGGCCGCGCTGTCGCTGAGGCAGGTGCTCAGGTAGACGAGGTCCTCCAGCGCGACCCACGCGGGGTGGCGGAACCGGGTCAGGCCCACGGGCCCGGGCGTGCTCACCCGGCCCGGCTCGACGCGCAGGCACTGGGCGCCGTCCAGTTCGCCGCGGCGTACCCGCTCCAGCGTGGCCGCGGCCAGGGGCACCTTCACCAGCGACGCCACGGGAAAGACCAGATCGGGCTCGATGCCGACCTCCTCGCCGGTGTCCAGGTCGCGTACCAGGAACGCGCCGTCCAGACCGCCGTCGCCGAGTTCGCGGCGGATGTCGCGGAGCAGGGCCGCCTCGCCGCTGTCGATCGTGCTCACGCCTCCCCTTCCGCCGGAACGCCCAGGCAGCGTGCCATGTCCTCGGCGACGCCCTGCTCGATGCGCGCCGTGTCCTCGCCGGGCACCGCGGCGACGGTGTAGCCGCGCACGGCGTCGAGGCCACCCACCGGCCGCCAGTGCAGGCCGAGCTCGGCCGCCTGCCGCGGCGAGCACAGCAGCAGGTCGGCCGAGTCCAGCACCCGCCCGGCCGCCGAGGCCAGCGAGCCGGCCGCGGCGACCTGGGCGGGCTGCAGTCCCACCGCGTCGGCCAGGCGCCGGAACGGGTCGCGGATGTGGGGGACGTCGTCCTCGGGCTGGATCCACACGCGGCGCCGCTGCGCCTCGCCGTCGCCGCGGCCCGGGCGCAGGGTCTCCAGGTGCAGTACCGCGGCGCGGGGTTCGCGCCTGCCGGCCAGCCCGAGGGGCACCGCCCAGTGGGCGTCGCCGGGCGGAACGGCGGCGACGGCCGCGCGGACCTGCCGGGTGCGCAGCAGGTCGTCGCGCTCCGGCGGGGATGCGGGGTGCAGGTCCAGGTTGAGGCCCTGGCGCTGGGCCGCCGCGGCCAGCAGCGCCAGCTCGCGAGTGCCGCAGATGTCGGGGACGGCCAGGCGCACCGGCGCGAGCCTGGCCCGTTCGGCGTCGTGCTCCATCGCCTCAGCGAGGCTGATCAGGCGCTTGGCCGAGGGAAGCATGTCGCGTCCGAAGGGTGTGAGGGTGGCGTGGCGCGTCGATCGGTCGAACAGCCGGCCGCCCAGGTGCCGCTCCAGCGCGGCGATGCGGCGACTGGCGACCGGCTGGGGGATGCGGGCGGCGGCGGCGCCGAGGGTGAAGCTGCCGCGCTCGCTCACGTGCACGAAGGCGATGCAGGCGCCGACGAGGTCCATGACGGCAGCTTATGCCGAAAACGCATTGCATTCGTCATTTCCGTCTTCGACGGTATCGGCCCGAGGGGCAAGACTCTGCCGCGAGGCCGCCGAGCGGCGGCCTTCCGCCGGGCGGTTCGGGCCGCCCGCGGGTGCGCGTCGCGGCACCGGCCGCGGGCGCGCTGTCCCATGACAGGAGGAATCCGCCGATGACCATCCCGTCCCTTCGGGGCGCGCGGTTCGCCGCGGCCGCCGCACTCGCCCTCGTTCCGCTCGCCGCATGCACCGCGGCCGGCGAGAGCGCCGTACCCACCGCGGGCGCGGAGTCGGCCCCCGGGTCGGCCGCCGAACACCCCGGAGTCGCTCGCGGCGAGTACGTGCCCGACTTCCGGAAGCTGGAGAAGGAGTACGACGCCACGCTGGGCGTCTACGCCCTGGACACCGGTACCGGCGAGACCGTCGCGTTCAACGCCGGCGACCGGTTCCTCTTCTGCTCCACGCACAAGGTGTTCTCCGCGGGCGCGGTGCTGGACCAGACCCCGATGGAGGATTTGGACAAGCGCATCACCTACACCGAGGACGACCTGCTGGAGTGGGCGCCCATCACCGAGAAGCACGTCGACGAGGGCATGGAGCTGCTCGACGTGATCGACGCGGCGGTCCGCTACAGCGACAACACGGCGGCCAACCTGCTCTTCGAGGAGCTGGGCGGCCCCGCCGCGCTGCAGGAGGAGATGCGCGCGATCGGCGACGAGACCATCCGCTTCGACCGGATCGAGCCCGACCTGAGCTACACCGAGCCGGGCGATCTCCGCGACACCAGTACACCGCAGGCGATGGTCTCCAGCCTGCGCGCCTACGCCCTGGGCGACGTCCTGCCCCAGGAGAAGCGCGAGATCCTCGTGGACATGATGGTGCGCAACACCACCGGCGACGACACCATCCGCGCCGGCGTCCCCGACGACTGGACGGTCGGCGACAAGACGGGCACCGGCAACTACGGCACCCGCAACGACATCGCCGTCCTGTGGCCGCCTGAGGAGGAGGAGCCCATCGTCGTTGCGGTGATGTCCACGCGCGACACCGCCGACGCCGAGCACGACGACGCCCTGCTGGCCGAGTCGGCCGAGGTCGTCGTCGACGTCCTGGGCTGACCCCCACCGCCCGGGCGGCCGGACCGGTCCGGCCGCCCGGGCGGACCGCCGCCCGCTCATTCGCGGACCGCCGGGATGGGCGCAGAGGCGGACGGCGGCAAGGAGCCGGCTCCGTTGGCACGATGCCCATCGGGCACGGAGGGGGCGGGGAATCCGGCCGGTGATCATCCGGAAACCGGGTGTTATCCTCGATTCTCCGCCGGTTCGAAGAAAGAACGCCGATGCGCGCATCCCCCCACGGCTTCGACGGCCGCGGCGCGGCGGGCCCGAACGCGCCCGATCGACCGCGCACGCCCGCCGGTCCGCGCAACGACACGGCCGTATCGGGCGGAAACGTCGGAGCTGTCGTGCAGGCGGGCTCCGTCCACGGCGACGTGCACGTGTATTCGCACCCCGCACCGGAAACCCCGCACCAGATTCCGCTGCCGCCGCGGCATTTCACCGACCGCGAATCGGAATTGGACCGCCTGGAGACCGCCGCCGACGCCGCCCGGCGGGAAGGGCGCCCGCAGATCGTCGTACTCGGCGGCCCCGGAGGAGTGGGCAAGACCGCCCTTGCCACCAGCTTCCTGCACATCGCCGCCGACGGGTTCCCCGACGGCCTGCTCTACGCCGACCTCCGCGGGTTCGCCCAGGGGGCTCCGCTCGATCCGGGGGGCGTGCTCGACGGCTTCCTGCGCGCCCTGCACACCGACCCGGCGGGGATCGCACTGGACACCGCCGGCCGCGCCGCCCAGTTCCGCTCCCGCACGGCAGGCCGCAGCATGGCGTTCCTGCTGGACAGCGCCGCCTCCGCCGCACAGGTGCGGCTGCTGCTGCCCGGCGCCGGCGCTCACGTCGTGCTGGTCACCACCCGGCTTCGGCCGGCGGGGCTGGCCGCCGACGGCGCCGCCTTCATGGAGGTGTCCCCATTGGCCGACGCGGCGGCCGCGCACCTGGTGGAGCGGGTACTGGGCACCGACCGCGCCCGCGGCGAGGAGGAGGCGGTGCGGCGGCTGGTGGTGCTGTGCGGTCGGTTGCCCCTGGCGCTGTGCGCGGCCGCGAGCCCGCTGGCGCTGCGCCCCCGCCAGAGCGTCGCACGGCTGGCGGATCGGCTCGCCGACGAGCGCAGGCGGCTGGACCGGCTCCGCAAGGAGGAGGAGCTGTCCGTGCGGGCCGCCCTGGACGCGTCCTATGCCGCGTTGAGCGAACCGGCGCGGCGCCTCTACCGCGGGCTGGGCCACATCGGCGGCCCCGACACGGCGCTCCCGGCGATGGCGGCCCTGCTGGGGGCCTCCCCAGACGAGACCGAGGAGGCCGCCGACGAGCTGGTGGCGGCCCACCTGCTGGAGGAGCACGCCTCCGGCCGTTTCCGCCAGCACGACCTGAACCGGCTGCACTCGCGCCGCCTGCTGGAAGACCGGGAGGCCGCCTCCCGGCGCCGGGGCGCCCGCGAGCGGTTGAGCGGCCACTACCTGGATTCGGCGGTCAACGCCGACCTGGTGCTCAATCCGGGCCGCTGGCATCTGGGCCCGCGCTACTTCGCCGAGCGCCGTGGAGAGAGCTTCACCGACCGCGCCGCCGCGCTCGCCTGGCTGGAGGCCGAACTGGCCAACCTGCGCGCCTGGATCGCGGCCTCCTACGCTGAGGGCCGCCACGAGACCGCCTGGCAGCTGTGCGAGGCGCTGCGGAACCTGTTCACGTTGCGCCGCCACTTCGACGCCTGGGGCGAGACCTACGGTACGGGCCTGGCCGCGGCGCGCACCCTGGGCGATCCGGCGGCCCAGGCTTTCATGCTCGAAGGGCTGGGCGCGCGGCGGCTCTACCGGGGCGAGGCCGCCGCCGCGCGCGAGCGGTCACGCGCGGCCCTGGAGCTGTGGACGCGCGCGGGCCACCAGCTCGGCCGGGCATCGGCGCTGGAGGACTTGGGGGTGGCGGAGCTGGCCATGGGCGCTCCCGCGGCCGCCGCGGAGCACTTCGCATGGGCGCTGCGGATCCACCGGCGGCTGGGCCGGCGGCGCGGGATGGCGCTGATGCGGCGCCGCCTGGGCGAGGCGGCCCGCGACCGCGGCGACCACGCCGCGGCGGCGAAGCACTTCCAGCAGGCTCTCGACTTCTTCACCGAGTCCGCGGAGCCGTACATGCGGCTGCGTACGCTCGTCGGCCTGGGCGCCGACCGCCTGGCCGCCGGGACCGATGCCCGTGCCCCCCTGACGGAGGCGCTGCGGATCGCCACCGGTCTGGGCGCCGATGCCGAGGTGGCGAACATACAGGTGCTGCTGGCCGACATCGCTGCCGCCGAGGGGCGCGCCGCAGACGAGTTCGCGGCCCTCAGCACAGCATTGTCCATCTACAGCAGGCTCGGTGCACCCCAAGCCGCAGAGATAGGCCGACGGATCGGCTCCCCGCCGCCGCACGGAAACCGGTGATCGCGCGTTCGGGCCAGGCCCGGGCGAGGTCGCCCACGTCCAACCCGGCCGCGAGCCAGGAGTGCGCCACGGCACCGAGCACCCGGGCGTCCCACGCGGATCGCGCGGGCAGGAGGAACGCCCCGCCGTCCACGCGGACAGCGGGGCAGGGTCCCACCTCGGCGAGGACGCGGCAGGCCGGGGCCCAGAGTGCGGACATTCCCGTCCTCGCCTCCCCCGCCGGAGGGCCCGGCGCCGGAGGCGGGGATTGCGACCGCCGCACCGTCACGACATCGGCCGCCAGCAGCCAGGACCGTTCCGCCTCCTGCGCTGCCCACACCTGGTGATCCGTCAGCAGCCGCTCGGGCGCACCCCCGAGCGGAGCCATGTCCAGCTCCAGGCGGACCCGTGCGCTGCGCGGCGCGCTCACGAAACCCGCCCCGGTGCATCACCGCTCGCGGGCGGCTGGACAAGGCGGCGGAGGACCTGAGGTTCGGGCAGCCGCTGCGCCACAGGTGGGCGGGCCGGTTCCGCGCAGTCCATGAGGGCATAGGCGCACTCACCCAGCAACCGCGCCGAGCAGCCCGGCGCCGAGGTCAGCAGTCCCGCGATCACGCGGCCGTGCTCAGGGTCCCGGCGCTCGGCGGCCACCTCGATCTGCTCGCGCAGCGGTTCGTCGGGGCGCAGGCGGCGAGCGCGCCGGTAAAGCTCGGCGACCTGCGATCCGGGGACGACGTCGGCGGGGTCACCGGCCGCCAGCAGCGTCGGATGTCCCAGCGCAGCGCCGTACACGGTGACCGACCCGTTGTCTCCGACCACGGCGTCGGCGGCCACGAGTGCCGCCTGCCATGCGGCGCCGGGGGCCAGTAGCCGCAACCCGGCCTCCTGCGCCCCGGCCAGCCACGCGGCGATCTGTCGCGGCCCGTGGACCCACCAGATGGCGGGGTGCAGCACCGCGGCCGCGACGTAGTCGCCGCCCAGTTCTTCAGGCAGGCGGGTGAGCAGTTCCGGGTGCCTGCCGACGAGGCCGGAGCCGCCCCATGTGCTGGATGCCACGATCAGGCGCTGGTGTTCGCTCACGCCCAGCGCGCGGCGGTAGGCGCTGCGCAGCGCTCGGCTCGCGAGCATCCGGTCCAGCGCGGGATCGCCGATCACCCGGCAGATCCGGGCGGCCTCGGGGACCTCGGCGGAGATGACGTCGCACTGGCGCTCGTGGGCGATGCCGATCACCGCGGGTGCGACGCGGCCGTAGCGCACCAGGGCACCGGCCACCGCGCCGCCGACCGGTCTGCGGGCCGGCGGACCGTAGCCGGGCCGCCGCGGAACGAGCTTGGAGAAGCCGACGCCGTGCGGCAGGAAGAGCACCGGAGCCCGCACGTCGTCCAGCCCGCCCAGGTGCGTCGCGACCGCCAGATCGAACCGGTGTGCCCGCGCCCGGTCCCACGGCAGCACGACCGCGCCGGTCCGGCGAAGGAACTCGGCACCGGAAGGGGCGAAGGCGGAACCGTCGGGAACGGTGTATACCGTCTGCAACCGCGGGTCGCCCTCCAGAGCCGCGGGAACGATGTCGGCCAGGCGGTCGCCCGCCTGCCAGGAGTGCGCCAATGCAAGCACGCGGCGCTGCACCGGCCACGTCAGGGGCGCTAGCGGACCGGTGTCGCTCCATGCGCCCGACCTGGCCTCGCATGCGCTGACGTCGGCTTCGTCGGCCATCGGATTCTCCCTTCGCCGGGTTCCCTCTGCGGAATCGACGGTGGACCGATGAGCTTGCCGGTAGGCTTGGGGATTGCCTGCGAGAGATTGCAGAAACCTTGCGGTCGCAGCTCAGACCGGCAGGGCTACCGCGGCAGCAGCGCGTGCACCACCGGGGCCGCATGCAGCCAGATCCACCCGGAAGTCCGCGCCGCCGGCAGCGAGAGATCCGCCCCCGATCCGGAGAACCAGAAAAGGGCGAGGGACCGGATAACGAACATGGGAATGACGGGGAACAACGGTGTTCTCCTCGATTTCGGCGCACGGCAATGGCAATGATTGCGGCGCAATACAAATTCGGCATTGGGATGGCATTCCACCCGGCCAGGGCCACCTCGCCCTAGATGGGTGGACTCTAGCAGATCATCTGAGAAATCGTGAATCAAACCAAACCGGAGATTGGTCCGGAAACGACGGTTTGCCCCAATGCCTCCATTTTGACCCTCACCGCGGTCGCATGATGCGAATTCGCCGGCGTTGCCAGAGCCGCGCGCCGCCAATGCTCGACAGCTTCAGCCCGGCGCCCTTCGCCGGCGCACAGGTCTCCGAGGCGGTCGTGTGCCAGGGCCTCATCGATCGCCGACGCCCCGCTGCCCGCGAGCCCGCGGGCGCTGCGGTAGTGCATCCGGGCCTCCGCCGACCTGTCGAACGCCCGCAGCACGTCGCCGCGGGCCAGCATCACCTGGGACTCGGTCACCGGATCGGACAGCGGCCCCACGAGCGTGATCGCCTCTTCGAGCGCCGTCCACGCCCGGTGCCGCCGCCCCAGCGCGAGCTGAGCGGACCCCAGGCCCACCAGCGCGCGAATCGCCTCCACATCGGCTCCGGCGGCCGACAGCAACTCCCGGGCACGCCGGTAGCGCTCGGCGGCCTCTTCGAAGAGCCCGCGGTAGGCCAGCACCTCGGCCAGGTTGTGGGCCAGGCTCCCGCTGTTGAGGCGGTCGCCGATCTCGTCGAACACGGCGAGCGCCTGCTCGCCGATGCGCTGAGCGTCGCGGTGGTAGCCGCGCAGGTGCAGGACTCCGGACAGGTTGGCCAACGCGCGGGCCTCGGTCCCGCGATCGCCCAGCTCCCGCAGGCTCGCCACCGCTTCGGCGCACGCGGTCTCGGCCCCGTCCAGGTCCCCCAGCTGTGCCAGGCACGTGCCGACATGGTTCAGGGCGACGGCGCGGCCGCGGCAGTCGCCGATCGCGGTGAAGAGCTCCAGTGCCGCCTCGTGCTCGCGGAGGGCGGCCGTGTTGCGCGCGGCGTCGAAGTGGATCGAACCCAGCTCGTCGTGCGCCAGGGCCTCGCCCGCGGCGTCTCCCCCGCTGCGCCAGTGCTCCAGCGCCGTCTCCGCGTTCGCCCTGGCGTCGTCGAGTCGGCGCAGCCGTCGCTGCACGCGGCTCAGCTCCAGCGCCGCCAGGGCCCGGTTCGGCTCGTCGCCGTCCTGCCCGCACAGCTCCAGACAGACGGCCAGATGGTGCTCGGAGCGCTCCCACGGGCCGTCGGACCGGGTGAGGCCCGCCATCACCAGGGGCAGCGCAACCGCGTATCGGCGCACCTCGGGCCATGGGGCGAACTCGCCGTCGCAGGCGTCGGCGGTCACGGCGTCGAGCACCGGGTACTCCTCGGCGAACCAGCGGCGGGCCTGTGCGGCGTCGGTGAACGGCTGCGGGGCGACGAGGGTGTCCGACCGCTCCTGGGGACGGCGGCGCCAGGGGTGGGCGACCGCGTCGGCGGCGTCGGCGGCCGCCCGGTAGTGCTCGAGCATCCGGACCAGGGCACCGCGCCGCTCCTCGGCGGGCATCAGCTCGGCGGCGCGCCGCCGGGCGAACGCGTGGAGCAGGCCGTGCATGCGGTAGCGGCCGGGAGCGATCTCATCGAGCAGGTTGGCCTCCAGCAGCTCCTCCACCGCCGACTCCGCGGCTGCGCGCCCCCCGGGGCCCTCGCCCAGCGCCGCGGCGAGCACCGGCAGCGTCGACTCGGCGACAGGATGCACGCCGAACCGCAGGAAGGCCGCGCGGGCGGACTCCCCCAGCGCCTGCACGGACATCTCGAAGACAGCGGCCACGTCGCGGCCGAAGGAACGCATCTCCGACAGGCCGTCGCGTTCGAGGCGGTCGGCGAGATGCCCCGGCGGCCAGGTCGGGCGGTGGCGCAGCCGGCCGCCCGCCACTCGAATCGCGATCGGCAGGTTCCCGCACGCGGCCGCTATCCGCTCCAGGTCGGGCTCGCCTCGACGGTCCGGCCCCAGGCCGGCGAACGCGGCGAGCATCGCGGTCGCCTCGGCCGGGCTCGGCTCGGGCAGGCGGAGGTGGTGTACGCCGTCGAGCTCGGTCAGCTTCCACCGGCTCGTCACCAGCGCGACGCAGCCGGGCGTGCCCGGCAGCAGCGGGGCGATCCGGCCGGGCACGGCGTCGTCGAGGACGAGCAGCACCCGCCGTCCCGCCAGGCGACTGGACCACAGGGCCGCGCGCGCCTGCGGTTCGGCCGGGATGTGGTCTGCGTCGACGTGCAGCTCGCGCAGCAGCGTATGCAGCGCCTCCTCCGGCTCCAGCGGAGCCCGCGCGGCGCTGTGGCCGTGCAGATCGAGCTGGACGCGGACGTCGAACTCCGCACGCAGCAGGTGGGCGGCGCGGACCGCGAGCGCGGTCTTGCCGACTCCGGCGAGACCGTTGACGACCACCACCGTGGTCCCGTGGGATCGTGCCCGGGCTCGGGTGAGGACTTCGGTCAACTCGGGCCCGCGCGCCGTGAAGTCGCCGATGTCGCGGGCGAGGCTGTCGTGGACGCGGGGCGGTGCGGACGAGGCGGGCACCGGCGGCGCCGGGGAGACCTGGGCGGCGGGGGCTTCGGGCGCCCCCGGCTCGGGGGCCCGGTCCGCGGCCCGGGCCTGTGCGGCGAGCACGCGTTGGAAGACGTCTTGTGTGGGCCCGCCCGGAACGCCGCCCTCTTCGGCGAGCACGGCGCGCAGCCCGTGGTAGGTCTCCACGGCCTCCGCGTGGCGGCCGACACCGGCCAGGGCCTCCATGAGCCGCGCGCAGAGCTGTTCGTTCGTGCGGTGCCGGGCGGCCTCCTCGGACACGCGCGCGATGACGTCTTCGTGCTGCCCGATCCGCAGGCACGAGCGCGCCCAGCCGTCCACCAGGACCAGCCGGGTCTGGTTCATGGAGGCGCGGTGGCCGTGGGTCCACTCTCCCGGGATCTCCGCGAGCGGTTCGCCCTCCCACAGACTCAGGGCCTCCCAGAGCAGGACGGCGGCCGAGCTGTGCTCGCCCGATTCGGCCAGGTCCCGCGCCCGCAGGCGCATGTTCTGCACACGGTGCCAGTCCACGGCATCGGGGGCGATCTCCAGGGTGTAGCCGTGGGAGAGTTTGCGCAGGCCGACTCCGGCACCCGCCGCTACCAGCCGCGAGCGGATGCGCGCGACGCAGGAGTAGAGGCTGGAGCGCACGGCGGCCGAGGGTGAAGGGCCCCAAACGCGGTCGATCAGCGTGGCGGTCGGCACGGCTTTTCCGGGGGTGAGTGCGAGGAGCGCCAGAATCGAACGCTCTTTGAGCGTGCCGGCGTCTGCGGACCGCCCGTCGATCATGACGCGCACCGCCGGCCCGAGCAATCTGATCTCCACGGGCCACCACTCCTCCCGCGGACCATGGTCACACCGCGAATCCAACGGATCCATACACAAAAGAGTGATCCTTTTTGGATATTCCGGACAGCACACCGGTTTCCGCAGGGTGCTGCGCGCGGTGGCGGCGCCTTCCCGGGCGGCTGCGGATGGGGATATCGGTCACATTCGCGAAGCTGAGCGTCCGATCGGAGAATGCATGTTCGGAATCACGTACGGATGCACGTGAAAGGATCTTTGCACACAGCCTGCCGATGTGCGCCGCCGGCACCGGAGGCCGACCGGGCGAAAACCGCCGCCGCCTGCGGCGAAAGAGGAGGGATCCGGCGAAACGGAAACCTGGGGAATCGGATCACGCCTGCACCGGCCGGCGCTGCGACTCCGCCTTGTCCGTGTGCTGCTGAGCGGCGCCGGGGCAGCCGGGAATGCACGGCCGGGGTGCGCCGTCCGGGATTTCTCCGGGATTCGTTTTGGTCGACCGCAAGAAAGTACGGGTTCAGCGGATTGCCGCCGGAATTATGCTTCCCGTTGACGCCACCGGTGGACGGGGGACAAAATCTCAATGTCGCTACTCCGGGCCGGGCGCGGAGTCCAGCGCACGTCCGGATATGCCCGATTGAGTACATCGGAGACATAATGCGCCCCATTTCCGCTGTTCTTTCCGCTCTATCCGCCGCAGCGCTGACAGGCGCGCTGGTGCTGGCGACGGCCGGGACCGCGCTGGCCGCGACCGGTGAGGTCGTCATCTACAAATCCGAACTCCAGCGCCTGGAGACCTACTCGAATCCACCGAACGGGGAATGCTATCCGCTTCCCGGCACCGTGCACATTCTGCTGAATCAGACCGACACCGAAGTTACCATCCACGCCGACCCCAACTGCATGTTCCCCGGAGTCCCGGTCCAGCCCGACCACGGCTGGCACGCGCCGCCGAGCGGGATAACCGGGCCGTTCAGTTTCGGCATCGGATGACCCGGCTCCCCCATGGAGCCGTTCCCCGCCCCATCCTCCCGGGGCGGGGAACGGTTTTCGCGGCCGGCACCGAGCGGTCGGGCGGGCGCGCCGCCTATGGGCGCCGGCCCTGGACCGTGTAGAAGACGGGTGAGCAGGCGCAGAAGTCGGGGCACGAGAACAGGCGGCGCAGCTGCCGGAGTTCGGCCTCGGTCATGCCCGCACCGATCAGGGCGTCGCGCAGGTGGCGGGTGTGATGGGCCTGCAGGCGCGCGCCCGGCGACCCGGCCCGCCACGCGGTCACGTGCGGCTGCGGGTCGACCTCGGCGAACCCGGCCCGGCGCATCGCCGCGGGTGCGCGGGCGCCCCAGGCCGGATCGGCTCCCGACGCCTCAAGCGCGCGGAGCTTGGCGCGCTGGAAGGTGTCGAAGAGCCGTCCGGCCGCCGCATCCGGCATCAGCAGACCGGGCGCGCGGGTGGCGTCCAACTCGTCCAGTTGCAGCCACCCGCCGGGCCGCAGGGCGCGGAACAGCCGCGCCAGCACGTCCTCGCGCTCGGGCAGGTGCATCAGCACCAACCGCGCGTGGATCAGGTCGAAAGCGCGCTCGGGCAGCGCGTCGCGGACGATGTCGTGCCGCCGCACCGCCATGGCCGGTTCCCGCGGGATGCGGGCGGGCTTGATGTCGGTGACCACCGCCCGGCCCTCCGGAGCCACGCGGCGGGCCAGCCACACGCCCACGCTTCCCCCGCCGGCGCCCACCTCCAGGCACCGCCACCCGGCTCCGACGCCGGTTCGGGCCAGCCGCCGGGTGGTGACCGGGTCGTAGGCGGCTGCCAGGCACTCGTGCTGCTCGGCGGCGTGGTCGCCGTCGTTGTCGAACGCATAGCCCCGGCCGCCGCGCCGTTCCGGTGCGCGGGCAGGCGCGGTGCCGCCCGTCCCCGTTCCCGCCTCCGCCAACGCCCTCACCCCTGCCCACTGCGCCGGGCCGGGGGCGCACCGGGGGACGCCGCGACGGGCGGCACCGCCCGCTCACCGCCGGAGGCGGCCCATTCGGCCAGCGTGCGGTGGCAGACCTTGCCCGTCGCCCCCAGCGGCAGCTCGCCCAGCCGCAGCAGCACCTCGGGCAGCTTCGCCCGCTCCACCCCGAGCCGGTTCTCCAGGTAGCGGCTCAGCGCCGGCAGGGTCAGCGGCGGTGCCTGGGGCCGCTGCACCACGCACGCGCCCAGCCGTTCGCCCAGGTCGGGGTCTGGTACGCCCACGCACACGGCCTCGGCGACATCGGGATGGGCGGCGACGTGCCGTTCCACCTCGCGGGGGCTGATCGTGTAGCCGCCGCGCTTGACGACCCGTTTCAGCCGGTCGATCACCCGCAGGGCGCCGTCGGCCTCGAACCGGCCGCGGTCGCCGCTGCGCACCCAGCCGCCGTCCGCGCGGTAACGGGCGTCGAGTTGGGGCGCGTTCACGTAGCACAGGGGGCTCATCGGGCCCCGCGCCCAGATCTCGCCCTCCTCGCCCCGAGCCGCATCGCCTGCGGGGCCCATGATGCGGATCTCGGCCACGGCCGGATCGGGCGGCCCGGTGACGCCGCCGGGCCGCGCATCGGATCCGCGGGGGGTGTGGCAGTTCATGCCGTCGGCCGACCCGTACACGTTGAGCACCGGACGCCCGAAGCGGCGGCGCGCGGCGTCGATGACGTCGGCCTCCAGCACCGCCGAGCTGGTCACCACGGCATGCAGCGAGGAGGCGTCCTCGCCGGGCAGGCGGGGAAGGGCGGTCATGCGCCGCAGCATGGTGGGCACGGCGAAGACATGGGTGGGGCGGTGCGCGGACACCGCCCGCAGCGCCGCGGCGGGGTCGAATGCGTCCAGCACCAGCAGCGTGCCGCCCAGTCCCGCCAGTGTCACCGGGACCCCGAGCGAGCCGTAGGAGGACGCCAGCGGCACCAGCACCAGGTTGCGCATGGGCGTCGAGCCGTCGTGCAGCGCGGCGACGTAGTTCGCCCGCCCGCCGGCGATCGCGTTGTGGGAGTAGGCGATCAACTTGGGCTCGGCCTCCGAGCCGGACGTCACCAGGATCCGGGCCGGCGCCTCGGGGTGCGGTGCGGGCGGGCGGCGGAAGGCGCCTGCGTCGCCGTCCTCGGCGGTGTGGTCCAGCGCGGGAGCGTCGGCACCGGGGCGGCCGCGGGCGCCGAACGGGAACACCGCGACCCGATGCGGCAGATGCGGGCGCAGCCGAGAAAGCTCGCCGAGGGGGTCGGTGCGCCCGGTGGGGTCGCCGGCGATCACCGCGCTCGCGCGCGAGCGCCGAAGCAGCGCAGCGATGCCGGCGCGCCCGCGCATGGGCGGGTAGGGCAGCGACACCGCCCCGACTGCGGCGACCGCGAGCTCGGCCGCGGCGGCCCGCCAGCCGTTGGGCAGCTGAACCGCGATGATGTCGCCCGCCCCCAACCCCGCGCCCGCCAGCGCCGCGGCGATCCGGCGAACACGCGCGTCCAGGGCGGCGTAGTCGAGGCTGCCCTCGGCGTCGACGAGGGCGTCGCGGTGCGGGTGGTCGACCGCCCGGCGGTGGAAGAGCGTGTAGAGGTCGGTGTCGGGGCAGTGTCCCTGCTCGACCCAGGCGCGGCGCAGCCGGCGGGGTACGAGGTCGGCCAGCACGATCCCGTTGTCGGAGGTCCAGGCGTCGGTCACGGTGTGAACTCCCAAGGCGAGCGGACGAAGGCGGCGCCGTCGGTCTCCAGGGCGCCGGCGAAGCGGGGGTCGGTGGCGAGCGCCGCCAGGTCGGTGCATACGGGCGTGGCGCTCAGCCCGGCGCGGCGCAGCCGCTCGGCCGACTCCGCGGCGGTGCGGTCGCGGCAGTGCGCCGCGACGGCGGCGCAGGGGTCGGCGTGCCGGCCGGCGGCGCCCAGCGCGCGGGCGGCTTCGCCGGGGGCGCTGCGGGCACGCGGGCCGAGCGCGAGGTAGCCGTCGGCGGTGGAAAGGGGCGCGTGCAGCGGCCCCCACAGCGGGCGCCGGGTGAGCGGCTGCTCGGCGGGGCCGTCGCCGCAGGCGCCCGCCGAGGCGAGCACGAGCGCGGCGTCGTAGAGGGAGGAGTCGACCCGGCCGCCGCCTCGGCCGCGGCAGCGCGCCAGCAGGCCGGCGAGGACGCCTTCGGCGCTGACCAGGCCGCCCAGCACGTCGGTCAGGGTCATCAGCGACGGGGCGGGCCGCTCGCCGTGCGGGCGCACCAGTGCGCCCAGGCCGCTGTGCGCCTGGACCAGGAAGTCGGTGCCCAGCGGCTCCGCGCCGCCCATGGCGGCACCCGCCCCTTCGGCACCGCCCCAGCCCGAGGCGTGCGCGTAGACGAGGCCGGGATGCACCGCCAGCAGGTCGGCGTGGTCCAGTCCGAAGGCGGCGGCTTTCCGCGGTGCCCAGTTGTGCAGGAAGACGTCGGCGCCGGCCGCGAGTTCGCGCACCTCGCGCTGCCCGGCCGCGGTCTTGATGTCGATCTCGAGGACGTGCTTGCCGCGGTTGAGCGCCAGGAACCGGGCCGAGCAGGTGCCGACCATCGGCGGCATCCAGCGCAGCGGGTCGCCCCCGGGCGGCTCGATGCGCACGACGTCGGCTCCGAGCAGCCGCAGCAGGTGCCCGGCCAGCGGTCCCTGGACCCGCCGGGTGGACTCCACGACCACCAGCCCCTCCAGCGGCAGGGCGGCCCGGGGGCGGTGCGGCGGCGGGGGCTCGGCCGGCGGGCCCGCGCCCTCCGGGGCGGTGAAGCGCCAGGGCGGGCGGGACGCGGCGCCGGGGCCGCCGGCCGCGGGCGCGTCGGCGCCCCCGCGCACCCGCACGAGGCTGATCCCGGCGGCCTGGGCCGCGCCGGCGGTCTCGCGGAACACGTGCGCGGCGGCGGTGCGGTGCAGTTCCGCAGGCAGCGGGCACGCGGCGGTGGCGTAGCGGTGCAGGAAGGGCCGCCACGCGCGGGCGAGCACGGCGCGGTCGGCGCCCAGCAGCGACCAGAACCGCTGCCAGGTCTGCGCGTCGAACGTCTCGATCTCGAAGAGCACCCCGTCGGCGGAGGTGAACGGCGGGCCGCCGGGACCCGGCTCCTCGGGCCGGCAGTCGTCGGGGGCGGTCGCCGCCGCCAGGTACTGGCCGACGCTGAGCAGCGCGGCCTGGGCCGCCGAGGTGCGCACGCCCGCTGGGCCGCCGCCGCGCATCCGCCCGATCGCCGCCGCGAGCAGGCCGTGGACGGCCAGCACGCCGCTCACCGCCGATGCGTAGTCCACTCCGAGCGGGCGGGGGGAACCGGCCGAGCGACCGTGCACGTGCATGATGCCGCAGGCGGCCTGGACGCCGGTCTCGTCGTCCAGCGGTGCGGCGATGGGCCCACTCCAGTCCAGGGCGCAGTCGGCGACGGCGCCGGGGGCGGTGAGGACCAGGCGGCCGGCGGAGCCGGCGGGCTCCTCCGCCGCTGCGCCTGCGCTCGAAGCGGGCTTCGCGGGCCCGGAGCGGCCGGCCCCCAGCAACCGCAGGTGCCGCTCGGCGATCCGCGCGGCCGCGGAGGTGCCGGACCGCGCCGCGCCGAATCCGGCCAGTGGCGCCGCCGTGCACGCGGTGGCGGCGCCTCGCGTGGGAACGGTCATCGCACCCCCTCCGCGGACACCGGCGCCGCCGGGCGGGTGCGGAACCGGTGACGCACCCCCGGGACGGCAGGGCGGGCGACGGCGATCGGCCGCCGCGGCGGGTCGGCGCACACGATCGGCACCACTGCGCGTTGCCGGATCGCAAGAACACCGGCGTCGGCACCGTGCGGTCGGCGACCGCGTCGCGGGCGGGGTCTGCCGCCGGGCCGGCTCAGGGCGGTGCTCCGGGCGGCCGCGCGAGACCGCGGGGTGTGCCGGTGTCGCCGACCGGCGATGCGGGGCGGCGGCCCCGGGAGCAACTGATGGTGCACAGGGGTTGATCCCCATGGTTGGGTCGGCTCGGCAGTCAACGCGCTGGCTCCTCTCCTGCACGGTGGATGCGCCGCGGCCCCGCTGCCGACGCGTCGGGCGATGCGGACCGGGGCCCGGGTCCGAAAAGGGCGGAGGCACCGCTTGCCGGCCACCGCCGGGAACCACCCGGGGCCGGCCGCACCGGGTGGCGGCAACGGGGCTGAGACGCGCGCGGCTCGAATCGGCACGTGGCGCGACGCGTCTGCGTTCGCGTGCGGCGGGTAGGCGGGCCGCGCTCCGCGAAGCGCACTGCCGCGGCCCTGGTGGTGCCCGGCAACACGACGCAGCCCCTTTCCGTCATTGGTCGGCCGCTTCCGCGCGGGGGCGTGGGATCGCGGAGCCGACGCCGAGCAGGCGGGTGCGCAGTTCCGTGCGGCGGACCTTGCCGGTCGCGGTGCGCGGGAGCCGGGACCAGGCCATGACCACGGGTTCGGCCAGCGGCGGCAGGTCGGCGGTGGCGCGGCGCCAGGTATCGGGGTGGAGGCGGCCGGACTCGGTGACGACGACGGGTACCGGTGGGCCCTGCTTGGGGCGCAGCACGACGCACTCCACGACCTCGGGGATGCGGTCGTCGATGACGTCCTCGATCTCGACGCAGCTCATGCCCGCCACGGAGTCGATCTCGCGGTCCAGGACCCGCACGGAACCCCAGGGCGTCCGCACGCCGATGTCCTCGGTGTTCCACCACCGGCCCAGCGCCTTGGCCTCCCAGCGTTCCGGTTCACCCACATAGCCCAGTCCCAGCGCCTTGGTGCGGGCCAGCAGCAGCCCCGCGCGCCCGCGCGGCAGCGGCCGCAGAGTGGCCGGGTCGACCACCTTCAGCCGAGTGCGCCCGGGTACCGGGCGGCCCAGGTCGCGAGTGGTGGGGCGGCGCTCGCCCGCGGCGGCCACGGCCTTGCGGGTCAGCAGGCGGAAAGTCAGCGGGCCGGTCTCGCTCTGCCCCCAGCCCTGCAGCCATACGGGGCGGCGGTGCCCGCTGGCGGCCAGGAAGGTGCGCACCGCGGGCGGGTGCATGGCGTCGAAGGTGCTGATGTAGAGCCGCACGCGGCGGAAGACGTTGGTGCCCGGTTCCTCGCGCGCCAGGGGCTGCCAGCGCACGTAGGCGGCCGGCAGCGCCTCCAGCGTGGTGGGCGGGTGCTCGCGCAGGAACGGCTCGGCGGCCTGGGGCGCGTGGTCGGCGACGACCGCCACTTCGCGCGGCCTGAGCCAGAACACGCTCGCGGTCCAGGCGAACGCGCGGCCGTGCACGAAGGAGGTGGCGGCGGCGACCGTGTCGTCGGGGCGGCTGCTGAGAACGGGCCAGCGGTGGGCCTCGAAACCGGCGAGCCGGCGCAGGATCGTGGCCGTGGAGTGGGCCACCAGTTTGGGTGTGCCGGTGGTGCCCGACGTGTGCACGATGATCAGCGGTTCGTCGTCGCGCCGCCGCCGGGGCGCGGGCGCGCGGCGGCCGCGGACGTCGGCCAGCGGCACCGCGCCGGGGACGGACTCGGCCGCGCCGTCGAGCAGGAGCCGGCGCCGGGCGCAGACCTCGGTCTCGGCAGTGCGCAGGCGCTGGGCGGTGTCGCCGTCGAGCACCAGCAGCTCCGGCTGCAGCCGCGACAGCAGCGCGGTCAGCACGGGCGGCGCGAGGTGGGCCGAAACGGGGGCGGGGACGGCTCCGATCCGGATGGCCGCCATGGCGAGCAGCACGATGTCCCAGTGGTTGTTCTTGACCAGGGCGATGCGGTCGCCGGGACGGGCGCCCGCCGCCGCCAGCCAGCCGGCGGCGTCCTCGACGAGGGCGGCGGCGTCGGCGACGCTGCGGGTGGAACCGCCATCTGGGTCGATGTCGAGCGGGCGGCTGAGCTGGACGAGTGTGGGGCTGTGCCGGTCGGCGAGCGTGTCGAACAGCGTTCCGGCGTCGAGCCGGGTCATCGGTCCCCCTCCGCGGCCGGCCCCGCCTTCGGGGGGCGGTTCTCCCGCGTTCCCCACATGGGGGTCCGGGGCGCCTGCGAGCGCTGGGGGCGCCGGCGTCCCCGGCCGCCGGTGCGCGACGGGTGCTCGGAAGGCGGGATCGGCCCGTGGCGGCCGGATCGCCGGGTTCGGGCTGGTGAAGCGGTCATGTGCGGTCCTTCCCGGGTGGGCTGGGGGCGAGGACGGGGGCCGGTTCGTCGCTGTGGGCGAGGACCCGGTGGGCTGCGGCCAGGGCGGAGGCGATCGCGCCCTCGCTGCAGGGGCGCAGCTGCACCCAGTCGCCGGCGTAGTCGATCGCGCGGGCGGGCCTCGCGCGGAAGGCGCGGTGGGCCCGCAGCGCCGCGGGTGGGGCCTCGGGCAGGCCGTGGGGGAACCGGTGGACGTCGGCCCGCAGCACGAGGTCGCCCAGCCCCGGCAGGTAGCGTTCCGCCCGCTCGGTCAGCACGGCGGCGGCCTCGGTATCGGAGGCGCCGATGAGCGCGGCGGTCGCCTGCGGTGCGGCCACCAGCGAGACCAGGCCGCGCCCGGCGGGGGCGCGGTCGGGGTGTTTGTTGTGGTCCAGCGTGACGACGTTGACCAGGTCGTCCTCGGCGCCGGGCACCAGGGTCGCGAAGCCGCGCAGTCCTCCGGCGGTGCGCGGCCTGCGCTCCAGGGCGAGGCTGACCCGCAGCATCGGTGCGAAGGAGCAGGCCCGGAGGAAGTCGCGCTCCTCCGGCGGGGCGCCGGGGTGCAGCCGCGCGGCCACCGGCGCGGGCACCGCGAGCACGGCCGAGCGCGCCGTGACCGCGCGGCTGTGCAGGGTGATGCGCGCGCCGCCGGGCACGGCGGCGACCTCGTGCACGCCGCAACCGGTGGAGACGTCCAGGTCTTCGGCGAGCCGGCGGGCGAGGGAGTCCATGCCGCCGCGATAGGTGCGCCACCGGGCGCTGCTGCCGGTGCCGCGCAGGTGGTCGATCAAGGGTGCGGCCGCCGAGCGGTCCGGGCGCCACCCGAAGAAGCCGGCGGCGAGCGGCTCAAGGAACCGGTCGCGCAGCTCGGGGCTGCACTCGGCGGCGAACTCCCCGAGCGTGGCCGGGACCGTGCCGCGGGCGCCGGCGGCCGGAGGTTCGGCAGCGCCCGCCAGCAGCCGGACCAGCTCCAGGCGGGCGCGCGGCGAGAGTCCCGCACCGGTGAGCAGCCCCAGGGGCCGACCCAGGTGGGGGTGGGCGCGTCCGCCGCGCCAGAGCGACAGCGCCCCGGGGACGCGCGGTACCTCGCTTCGCACCAGCCCCAGTTCGCGGATCAGCGCCCACGTGGCCGGGTAGCCGGTGGAGGGGATCATCTCGGCACCGGTGTCGGTGATCCACCCGTCGCGGCGCAGGGTGCGCATTCGGCCGCCGACGGCGTCGGCCGCCTCGAAGACGTGCACCCGGCGGCCCGCGCGGGCCAGGACGCGAGCGGCCGCCAGCCCGCCGATGCCGGCGCCCACCACTGCGACGTCGATGTCGGGGGGCACCGCCGACCGCACGCCGGCCCGCCGTACCGGACGCGGTCGGGGGGTGCCGCAGGCGCGGTGCGTGGGATGCCGGTGCGTCACAGGCTGCCTCCGGGAGCCAGGGGGCGGACCAGGTTGACGGCGACCAGCAGGGCGACGGCCACCCGGTGGATGAGAATGCCCAGGTTGCGGGCGCGCAGGATGTCGCCGCGCAGGAAGCCGATCGCCCACTGGGCCGCGCGCAGGACGACGACTGGGGCCATGGCGAGGGGGAACCACCAGGGGGCGATCTGCAGGACGGCCGCGCCGGCGATGATCGCCGCCTCGGCCGCCGAGACCGCGGCGACGAAGGCGGCGTTGCCGCGCGGCGAAGCCAGCACCGCCACCGTTCGGCGGTGCACCCTGGCGTCGCCGGGGATGTCGTTGGTGTTGGAGTAGACGCCGAACAGCAGCGGCCCGAGCCCGAAGAGGACCGCCTGCGTGAGCACGAAGGCGTCGGCGGTGCCGGCGAGCAGCCCGTAGGGCGCGGCCAGCAGCCCCACGCCCAGGGCGACGAGGAAGACCTCCTGCCACCCGCGGTAGCTGATCTTCAGCCCCCAGGAGTACTGCACCGCGCAGGCCAGGCACAGCGCGAGCGCGGCGACCGCCCACAGCGGGGAATGCGGCGCGAGGGCCACCGCCGCCGCCCACAGCAGCGCGGCCGCCCCGACAGCGGCCCACCCGAAGCGGACGGCCTCGGCCTCGCTGAGCGTGCCGGCGATAAGCGGCTTGCGAACCAGTTTGCGCCGGGGGGCGTCGGGGCCGTAGTTGGCGGCGTCGCTGCCGTCGCGCAGTCCGGTGACGTCGTCGAACGAGGTCATGGCCGCGACCATGCAAAGTTCGCCGGCCAGCAGCAGAGCCAGTGCGCCCAGCACCGCGGGTTCGGTGCGCGCGGCGGGCGCCAGCAGGCTCCACACGATGAGCAGGCCGAGGTAGTAGTCGACGATGTCGAGTTTGGCCAGCCGCGCGTAGGCGCCGGCCTTGGCCAGGCGGGAGGTGCGGTGGGCGGGTCGGTGGGCTGGTGCTGTGCGCGGGGGGTCGTCGGGGGCCATGGGTGCCTCCTAGGTTGTTCGGCGGCCCGGGGCAGGGGTCGCGCGCCGGCTGGACCGGGCGAAGGCGCATACGGAGTCGGCGATGTGCTCGACCTGGGCGTCGCTGAGATGCGGGTAGAGCGGGATGGACAGGATCCGCCGGGCGGCGGACTCGGCGTTCGGCCACCGGGCGCCCGGCGGGGCGCAGGATGTGAACGCGGGCTGGTGCGGCAGCGGGCTGGGGTAGTAGACGTGGCTGCCGACTCCCGCGCGGGCCAGGTGCGCCCGCAGGCCGTCGCGGCGCTCGGCCAGCAGCGTGTAGACGTAGAAGCAGCGCCCCTCGCGGCCGGGCGGCGGCGCGACGACGCCGTGCTCGCCCAGCTCGGCGAAGCGGCCGGTGTAGTAGTCGGCGATCCGCGCGCGGCGCTCCAGCCGGTCGGGGAGTCCGGGCAGCCGGTGGAGTTGGAAGGCGGCGAGGATCTCGTCGAAGCGGCTGTTGTAGCCCACGCGGTGGTGGACGAAGCGCTGCGCGCCGTTCTGCCCGTGGTTGCGCAGCATCCGCACGGCCCGGCCGAGTTCGGGGTCTCCGGTGACGACCGCGCCGCCCTCGCCGGCGGTGCCGAACGTTTTGACCTGGACGAACGAGAACACCCCGGCCTCGCCCCACAGGCCCGCGGGCCGCCCGCCGAGGACTCCGCCCTGGGCCACGGCGGAGTCCTCGACCAGTCGCAGTCCGCGGCGGCGGGCGATGTCGGCGAAGCGCGGCATGTCGGCCATGACCGAGAACAGGTGCGCGGGCATCAGGGCCCGGGTGCGGTCGGTGACGGCGGCCTCGGCGGAGACGGGGTCGGCGACCAGCCGCCAGGGGTCGATGTCGGCGAAGACCGGGACGGCGCCGAGCCCGCACACGGAGGCGGCCAGCGGCGCGCAGCCCAAAGCCGGCACCACGACCTCGTCGCCGGGGCCGACGCCCATCGCCGTCAGCACCAGGCTCAGCGCACTCGTGCCGCTGGAGCAGGCCACGACCTCGGCCGCGCCCAGCCGGAGGCGCAGCTCGTCCTCGAACGCCGCGGTACGCCGGCCGAGGATGAACCGCTGGTCGGGATCGGTGCCCACGGTGTGCACGATCTCCAGCAGCTCCTCGCGGTCCGCCGCGAACACATCGGGCGGGAAGAACGGGATCACGCCGGCTCCCTCCCGGTGTAGAAGCGGCCGATGAGCGCGCAGACCCGGTCGATCTGGGCGAGGGTGAGATCGGGGTACAACGGCAGCGCGAGCGCGCGGGCGCAGGCGGCCTCGGCGTTGGGGAAGTCGCCGGTCCGGTATCCCAGGTGGGCGAAGCAGGGCTGCAGATGCAGGGGCAGCGGGTAGTAGGTCTCGGTGCCCACGCCGTGCGCGGCGAGGTGGTCCGCGAGGGCGTCGCGCCGCTCGAACTCGGCCAGATACACGTAGAACACGGGATCGGTCGGCACGGCGCGGGGGACCGGGGTGGGCAGGCGGACGACGCCCGGCAGGCCGCGCAGCCGCTCGGTGTAGGCGGCGGCGAGTTCGGCGCGGCGCCGGATGTCCGCGGCCAGGCCGGGCAGTTTGGCCAGCAGCACCGCCGCTTGGAGATCGTCCATCTTGCTGTTGTGGCCGGGCAGGCTGGTGGCTGTGGCGATGCGGGAGAAGTCGGCGACGGTGTGGCCGCGCCGCCCGTGGTGGCGCAGGGCCGCGGCGGTGTCGGCGATGGCGGGATCGTCGGTGATCACCGCCCCCGCGTCGCCGAGGGCGCCCAGTGTCTTGGCCGGGAAGAACGAGAGCACTCCGCCGGCGCGGAGGAGTCCGGCGTGCACGCCGTCCCAGCGCATGCCGATGGCCTCGGCGCTGTCCTCGACCACGACCAGGCCGCGGCGCTCGGCCAGCGAGCCCAGGGCCGCCATGTCGGCCGGCTGGCAGAACAGGTGGACGGGCATCAGGGCGCGCGTGCGCTCGGTGACGGCCTCGGCGGCGGATGCGGGGTCGAGGGCGTAGGTGAGGGGATCGATGTCGGCGAAGACCGGCCGGCCGCGCGCGAGCGCGACAGCCGAGGCCGAGGCGATGAAACTGAAGGCCGGGACCACGACCTCGTCACCGGGTCGCAGGCCGGCGGCGCGCAGCAGCAGGACGAGGGCGTCGGTGGCGGAGTTGACCCCGACGACGTGGCGGGCGCCGGTCCACTCGGCGAGCGCGGCCTCGAACTCGGCGACCTTGCGCCCGTGGGAGAACTTGCCGTCGTCCAGCACGTCGCGGCAGTGGCGGCGGATGTCGGGCCACAGCCGCAGGAAGGCCGCGCGCTGGCTGAAGAAGGGGATCGCCGAAGGGTCCGGCTCCGCAGGCGGGTGCGGGGCCGGATCCCGGGCACAGGCTCGGACGGGATCGCGGGGGGCGGGAGGAAGGTGGGCAGCGGCGGCGGGAGGAGGCACGTCCATACGTCACCCTTAATCGAAATATCAGGGCCGGCGGAAACGACTCGAACTGCGGGGGGCCGCGTTTTCCGGTCGCCGGATTTCCAGGGCGGTCGCGGTTATTCCCCGCACTCGGCGGAGTTAACCCGGGAATCCGAGAAAACCGTGCACCCAACTCCAGAGTGGGACACCGGACAGGGATCATTTCACCCTATTCCAGTACAGACCTGACAGAAACCGCACTTCACCGCAGTTCACCGCAGCCCGGGAAGCAATTGCACCGGAACAATCACGGCCTCTTATACACAGCGAAAAAGAATGGTTGACAAGCGCGGCACCGCGGCGTGAACCTGGATTTATTCGCGGCGCGGCCGTCCCGATCCACGAATTCGTATGAGCGCCACCGCCCCCGCACGGGCCTTTTTCCGATTCCCGTATGCGCGCGGTGACAGCCGCGCGCCCGGAACACGATACGCAGATCTGGAGAGGTGATGTAGCCGCCATGCTGCACACGCTCGTCGTGGGCCTGGGCCGGGCGGGCCGCGGCCTGCACCTGCCCGCCCTGGCGCGGGCCGGGGCCCAGGCCGGCCGGCGCCGCGTCTTCGCCCCCGGCCCCGCTCTCTCCTTCGACCCCCACCATCCCACCGGCGTCCCGCCCACTGCCGGCATGCGCCCCGTCGCGTCGCTGCAGGCGGCCGCCGCGGCGGCCGACCCCGCGCACACCGTCGTCCACGTATGCACCCCGCCGGGCGTGCGCGCCCACGTCCTGGAGGAACTCGCCCTGCTGGGCTACCGGCGCATCCTCGTCGAGAAACCGCTGGCCGCCGACGAGCGCGAACTGGCCGCCGTGCTGCGTCTGCGCCGCCGCCACGGCCTGCAGCTGGTCGTGGTCGCCCAGTGGCTCACCAGCGCACTCACCCACCGCCTGCGGGCCGCGGTCCGCGACGGCAGGCTGCACGGGCTCCAGTTGTACTCCGGCGGCGCGCCCGCCCCCGCGCCCGAGCTGGGCCGCCTGCGCAGCGTCTCCGTCGTGCAGCGCAAGCCCCGGTTCGTGCGCTCGCTGACCAGTCGCGCCCACGCCACCGTCTTCGACGTCGAACTCCCCCACTCGGTGGGGGTGGCGCTGGCCCTGGCCGGCGGTGCCCGGGTGTGCTCGGCCTCCTGGAGCGACATGGCTCTGGGCAACGTCGAAGTCCCCCGCCTGGGCCAGGCCGCCCTGGTGCTGCGCCACGAGACCGGCACCCGCACCGAGATCTTCTCCGACCTGACCGCGCCCACCCGCGAGCGCCGCATCACCCTGGAGTTCGACCACGGCACGCTGGTCGGCCACTACCCCTGCAGCGAGGACGACGACACCGCGCAGCTGCGCAGCACGACCGAGGACGGCTCGGCCCGGCTGGTCTTCCACGACGACGCGCTGGCCGACTTCATGCTCGGCGCCTACGAGCACTTCGCCGGGCTGCGCCGGAGGCCCGTCCAGGAGACCTTCGGCCTTCAGGTGCGCACGGTGCGCCTGCTCTCGGCCGCCAAGGCGCTGTGCTCCGGCCCGCCCGCGCCGCCCGTGTGCGGCCCCGCCCGCGGCGAAGGGATGGTCCGCCATGCCGACCCGGCCTGAGGCTTCGGCCGCACCGGCCGGTCCCGCGCCCGGCATCGCCTACGCCGGCATCGGCGACGAAGCCGGCAGCACCCTCGGCGACCAGCTCGCCGCGCTCGGCCGGCTCGGCTGGCGATACCTGGAGCTGCGCACTGTCGGCGGCCGGGCCGTCGCCGACCTCGGCGAGGACGCCTTCGGCCGGCTGGCCGCCACGGTGGCGGCGCACGGGGTCGGCGTGTGCTGCCTGGACTCCCGCATCGGCAACTGGGCCCGGCCCGTCACCGGCGGCTTCGGCGCCGACCGGCACGAGCTGGAGGTGCTCGCCGCGCGCTGCGTGCCCCTGGGCACCCGCGCGATCCGCATCATGACCTATCCCAGCGGCGGCCTGGGCGAGCGCGAGTGGCGCCGCCGCGCCCTGGCGCGGGTGCGCGAACTGTGCTCCATCGCCGAGAGCCACGGCGTCGTACTGCTGGCCGAGAACTGCGCGGGGTGGGCGGCCGACGACGCCGAACGCATGCTCGACATGCTCGCGACGGTCGACAGCCCTGCCCTGGGCCTGCTGTTCGACACCGGCAACGGGATCGCCCACGGCTACGACGCCCCCGCGCTGCTCCGCGCCATCGCCGAGCACGTCGCCCACGTGCACGTCAAGGACGCCCTGCCCGGCTCCGGCGGGGGCGAACCCGTGTACACGGTGCCCGGACAGGGCCGCGCGGGCGTCGCCGAGTGCCTGCGGATCCTGCTGGAACGCGGTTACCGGGGCGCCTGGTCCATCGAGCCGCACCTGTCGCTGCGCCCCCACCTGGGCACCGCCGGCGGCCCCGGCGACGCCGACGGCTTCGTCGCCGCGGGAGAGGCGCTGCAGCGCGTCGCGGCCGAGCTCGCCCCCGCGCGGCCGCGTCCGGTACCCGATCCCGGACGGGCGGAGGGACTGTGAGCGCCGCACCCCTGACCGACTCCGATCGGCGGCTCCTCCTGCGCCTGCTCGAGCTGCCCACGGCCGGCTACCTGGAGACCGGATCCGGCACGGCGCCGCCCCGGCTGCGCGAGGCCCAGGACGCCTACGCCCGCGCCGCCTGCGACCTCGGATTCACCGCCGTCCACCACGCCGCGCCCGACCCGGCCGCGCTCGACCGCCCCGACACCCCCCTGGCCGTGCGCGAAGCCGCCGCGGCCCACCCCGGATTCCTCGCCGCCGAACCCAGCCTGGTGCTGCGGCTGGGCCCGCCGCGCCCGCGCGAGGCGACGGCCATGTTCAACGTCCACCTCGACACCGTCGCGGGCTGGGAGCCGCCGCGATTCGACGGCGCGCGCTTCCACGGCCGCGGCTCCGCCGACGCCAAGGGCCCCGCCGTCGCGCTGCTCGCGGGAGTCCGAGCGGCGCTGCGCGGCGATCCCGGCATCGGCACCGGCTCGGGCATCGGCGTAGTCGTCCAGGCGGTGGCCGGCGAGGAGGGCGGCGCCATGGGCTCCTTCGGTACGCGCCCCCTCATCGAGCACGGCTTCGTGGGACGGCTGAACCTGTTCTGCGAACCCACCTCCCTGCGCTACCTGCCTCGCTCCACCGCGGCCATGACCGCCCGCATCCGGGCGGCCGGGCGCGACGCCGTCGACGACCGCCCCGACCGCGGCCACAACGCCACCGTGCTGCTGGGCTTTTTGGCCCAGCACCTGGCGCACGCCCTGCCGGAGCGGACCGGCGGCGCCGCTCCCGTGTGCGTCGCTGGCCTGCACACCGGCACCCGGCACAACCGGGTCTACGGCAGCGGCGACCTCCTGCTGAACCTGCCCTACGCCGACGCGCGGGCGGCACCGCGCCTCGGCGAAGCCGTCGAGTCCGCCCTCGCCGACGGGCTCGCGGAGTTCTCCGCCCGGTTCGCCGACGTGCCCGGCTTCGCGCTCACCGCCGCCCAGGCGCCGCAGATCACCCGCCTGGAGTGGCTCAAGCGCGGCCTGCCGACGCTGCACTGCACCGACCCGTGGCTGCACCGCCTGCTGGGCGAGCATGCCGGCCTGGACCGCTGGCCCGACGACCAACCGGCCTTCACCTGCGACGCCGTCTGGATGGACGGTGTGCCCGGCACCTGCACGGCGGTGCTCGGCCCCGGCGACCTGGCGGCCAACAACGCCCACGCCGACGGCGAGTTCGCCGACCTCGCCGAACTCGAGGACTTCGCCGGGGCGGTCGCGCGCGTCCTCACCGGCTTCGCCCGCGAGTTCCGCGCCACGTCCGCGGCCTCGGCCGGGACCCCGAAGCGGCAAGGACAGCCATGACATCCGCGGCCGGTTTCCGCACAGCCCCCCGGGAGCTGCCTCGGGTCGGAATACGCCGCCGACAACCGCGCGCAAGCCGCCACCGCGAAGGAGCGAAGCCCCCGGACAATCCCGGCTGCGGCTCCCGACCCAAGGCGGCAAGGCTTTCCACCGCGAACCACGCACAAGCGGCCACCAGCGAGGTTGCGGCGATGGGCGCGGTCTGCTCCGCGCGCCCGCCCGTCACCCGCCGCCCTCGACGGAGACGCTGCGCGTCGCCCGGTTCCTCTGCCACCGAGCGCACGCGGTACCCGCCGGGGCGGAGCCGCACCGCCGATGGCGGTCCACCAAGGCGGAGGCACATCCCGCAATCTCCGGCACGCCCACCCGCAGCGCTGCCCACACCACAGCCTCAGTGCCGCGGCCACCCGGGTGGCCGCCCCCGCGGGGCTCTCGACGACATCCCCGCGGCATCCCGACACGCCACCTGCGCTCGAACGCTCCCGAACCCGTGCGCACACCGGCCACGCCGGCCACCACGACTGACCAGGAAAGGCGGTACCCGACCGTGACAGAGAAACAGCGGTCCTCCCCCGGGCCGAGTCCGGGCCTGCTCAGCGGCGCCCCGCCCACCGCTGACTCCTCCGGCACCAGCGAGCCGCCCCCGGCCGATCAGTGCGGCGACCTCCCGCGCGTCTCCCCCGCCGACCTGCTCGCCTTCGCCGAGGCGGTCTTCACCGCCCACGGCATGCCGCCCGAGCGCGCCCGCCCCGCCGCCGAGGCGCTGTGCTACGGCGACCTGTGCGGACATCCCTCCCACGGACTGGCCAACCTCACCCGCATCTACCTGCCCGCTCTCGCCGACGGCCGGATCGACCCGATCGCCAGGCCCCGCACGCTCGCCGACCGCGGCGCCGCCGTCCTCCTCGACGCCCGCCGGGCGCCCGGCCTGTGGCAGGCCGGCGCGGCGATGGACACCGCCGTCGAGCGGGCGCGCCTCCACGGTGTCGGGCTGGTGTCCGTGCGCGGTGCCACCCATTTCGGCTGCGCCGGACACCATGCGGCGCGGGCCGCCGAGCACGGCATGGTCGGGATCGTGGCCGCCAACTGCGGTCGGCAGCGCATCGCACCGCCGCCGGGCGGGCGGGTTCCGCTCCTGGGCACCAACCCGCTCAGCGTCGCGGCGCCGGCCCTGCCCGGTCACCCGTTCGTGCTCGACATGAGTACCACCGCGGCGCCGACCGGCCGCCTGCGCGAGGCCGCGCGGGCGGGGCGCAGCGTTCCCCCGGGCTGGCTGGCCGATGCCGGCGGCGCGCCCGTCACCGACCCGGCCGCCTTCGAGCGGGGCGAGGCGCACCTGCTGTGGCTGGGCGCGGGCGAGTCCCCCGACTCCGGAAGCGCCTACAAGGGGTTCGGGCTGGCGCTGGCCGTCGAGGTGCTGGCGGCGCTGCTGCCCGGGGCCGGGCTGGGGCCCTCCTGCGTCGATACGGCGGCGGGCGGCCGCGACGACGACATCGGGTTCCTCGCCGCGGCGATCGCGCCGCACCGGCTGCGCACGGGATTCGGCGGCGACGCCCGCGCCATGTTCTCGGCGGTCCTGGCCTGCCCGCCGGTCGACGGCGCACGGCCGGTGCGCTATCCCGGCCGGCCCGAGGCGGAACTCGCGGCGCGCCACCGCCGCGACGGCCTGCCCCTGCCCTCGTCGCTCCGCCGCGAACTGCGCGCGGTCGCCGACGCCGCCGGGATCGCGGCGCCGCCCGGGATCGGAGGGAGCTGATGCCACCTCGACCGCGACTGCGCATCGGCCTGATCGGCCTGGGCGCCATCTCCCGCTTCTACCTGGCCGCGCTGGAGCGCGCGCCGTCGCTGCACCTGGCGGCCGTGTGCGACCGCGATCCCGATGCGCTCTCCCCGCTGCGCGGCCGCGTCCCCTGCTATCTGGACCATCGGGAGCTGCTGGCCGAGGGCGGGCTGGACGCGGTGGTCGTCTGCGCGCCCAATCACATGCACGCTCCGCTGTGCCGCGACGTGCTGGCCGCCGGTCTGCCGGTCTGCGTGGAAAAACCGCTGGCCACGCTCCCCGCCGACGGTGCGGCGCTGCAGGCCGAGGCCCGGCTGCGCAAAATCACGCTGTTCACCGCGTTCCACCGCCGCTACAACCGCCCGGTGCGCGCGCTCGTCGACCGGCTGCCCGCCGGGGTGCCGGTGACCGCGGTGCGCGTGCGCTACCTGGAGAGGATCGAGGAGCACATCGGCCGCGACTCCTGGTACCTGGACCCCGGCCGCTGCGGCGGGGGCTGTGTGGCCGACAACGGCCCCAACGCCTTCGACCTGGTGCGCGTGCTGCTGGGGCCGGTGTCGGTGAGTGGGGCGAGCATCGCGCGCGATGCCGCCGGGGTGGATCGGCGTGCGCTGGTGCGGCTGCACTCTCCCGGCGGGGCCGCGGCCGCGGTGGAGTTGGACTGGTCCTATGCGGGCGAGCGCCACGGACGTCTGGGTGCGTCTGGCCGACGGCCGCACCGACTCCGCCGACATGCTCGACGGCTTCCCCGGGTTCAAGGAATCGCTGTGGCACGAGTACGCGGGCGTGCTGGAGGACTTCGAGCGGCGGGTGCGCGGCGCCGGGGCCCCGGTGGACGAGGGCGGGCCCGCCGCCCTCGCGCTGGTGGACGCGGCCTACCGGGCCGAGCGCGGGGTGCGGCCGGCCGGGGAACCGGTGCCGCCGAGCCGGGCTGATGCACAAGGAGGAGGCCGGTGATCGGCGAGGACGGGGCCAAGCGAGTGATCACGGGAACCCTGGTCAAGGTGCTGATCCACCGGCGCGGCGACCGCGGGATGGAGCTGCTGCCGTATGCGAGCCGCTGCGTGCGCGTCGGCGAGGTGCACGAACTGGTCGCCACCGATCACACCGAGACGGCGGCCGGCGCGCGGATCGACCGGGTGGCGTTCCTCGGCTTCGTCGAGATCGGCCGTGCGGGGGTCGTCGACCGCGGCGACGAGATGCGGGTGAACGGGCGGGTCGTGGGCACGGTGCTGGGATTCGACGGCTGCCACTTCCCCAACCACTACAACATCCTCGTGCACGCCGACGCTCCGCTGACCGGCGCGGAACTGGACCTGCGTCCCGAGGACCGCGTGGAGTTCGCACCGCCCCCGCACGAGGATGCGCCGGCGGCGGCTCGGGAACGGGGGCGGCCGGGCTGATCCGCGGCCGGCGGGGGGCGGGCCGGTTTCCGCGGCCAGCGGGTCGGCGGGTCGGCGGAGCCGGGCGCGCCCCCGTCCCCGAGCGGGGCGCGCCCGGCGGCAGCGGGGCCGGGGCCGCCCGTGTGCTGCGGGCGGCCCCGGCACGGCCGTGGGCGCTACCGGCCGAGGAGAGGAACGTCGGAGCGTCCCAGGTGGTAGTCGCGCACGGCCGCCATGAGTTCGTCTACCGTGAGGTAGCCGTTGCCGTTGGTGTCGATGCTCTGGAAGATCGATTGGGTGTTGGTGGAGACGCCGACGGCGTCGAGCCACCGCTTGAACTCGTCGGGGCTGACCCGGCCGTCGCCGTCGTTGTCGAGGAGGTCGACGATGGCGCGGATGGTCGGACGCAGCACGCGGCTGAAGCCGGCGTCGCCCTGGCTGATGATCTCCGCCTCGGCCACCGCGGCGAACTCGTCGGCGTTCAGCGAGCTCTTGCCCGCCTTGCTCGCCAGGTAGTCCCACATCTGCGTGTAGGCGTCGAAGACCGCGCGGCCGCGGGGGGTGGTGTCGTCCTCGCCCAGGTTGCGCATGATCTCGCGCGCCTCGGCCTCGAAGTCGGATCGGTCGATGGTGCCGTCGCCGTTGTTGTCCCAGAAGGCGAACCGCTCGTTGAGGCGTTCGCGCTCTTTCACATTGCTCGCCATTATTGACCTCTCAATAAAATGAGCGGTGGACACCCGGAACCTGGGGATACCGCGGAACCGGGCAAGCGAAGCTTCGCATGAATTACGCTACCATCGCACTCACCTGGCCCGACAGCCGATGCAATAGCGAATTTCCGGGAATTCTCGTGGCGCCCGCCCGACCCGGGCACAGGACTTACGCCAATCCGGAACAAACCACCGGAAAAACCCTGGATTGGCGCCGCGTTCGCTCGGTTTTGCCGCCAATGGCAACTGGGCCGGAAACGTCAGTGCTCGCCCGATTCATCCCCGAGAAATTAACGGCGCTGCAATTGCTTTTCTCAACTTTCCCTGTTCAGGAGAGCCATAATCCGCATTAGCGTCCTCCCGTATCCGTTTCTCGGTCAACACCGGCGATCCGCTCGACGCAGGAACGACGGAGGCGCTCTGCGCCACGTACTTGTTCCGGGCCGGCTTGCCGCCGAGCGCACGGCACACCTTCGCGCCGGAGCCCCGCCACCGATAGTGCGGCTCCACCTGCAAAGAACCGCGTGCGCTCGGCGGCAAGCAAACACGTGACGCGCAGCGTCTCCGTCGGGGTGGCGGCGGGCTGACGGGCGGGCCGCGCTACGCGAAGAGCGCCCATTGCCGCAACCTCGATGGCGGCCGCCCCAGGTGGAACCCGGCGGGTTCCTCGAAAACGGCGCCCTCGAACGGCTCTACGTCCTGTTCAAGTGGCCGGTCACCACGGAGGTTGCGGCAATGGGGCTGAGCTGCGCGAAGCGCTGTGCGCCAGCTTGCCGCCGAGCGCACGGCCCACCTTCGCGCCGGAGCCCCGCCACCGATAGTGCGGCTCCACCTGCAAAGAACCGCGTGCGCTCGGCGGCAAGCAAACACGTGACGCGCAGCGTCTCCGCTGGGGCGGCGGCGGGCTGACGGGCGGGCACGTGACGCGCAGCGTCTCCGCTGGGGCGGTGGCGGGCTGACGGGCGGGCGGGCCGCGCTACGCGAAGAGCGCCCATTGCCGCAACCTCGATGGCGGCCGCCCCAGGTGGAACCCGGCGGGTTCCTGAAAAAGCCAGCGCCCCGCCGTCCTTAGACACGACCTAGAGCTGCCGACGCACGCCCGCTTCGCTCTCGATGGTGCTCAGCTGCTCGTGCAGGTTGCCCCGCATGGACGCGCGGCCGGCCCCGCGGCGGAAGACCGGCAGCACCGGGCGCTTGAGGACGTCCTCGATGAGCAGGGCCAAAGAGCCGTAGAGGGCTATGGCGCACAGCACCACCCCGGCGGCGCCGGAGACCGCGGCCCACTGCGGCGCGCCGGTGAGCTCATAGCCGGCTGTAAGGCCGAACCGCACCGATGCGGCCGCCAGGACGACCGCGGCCAGGGGCTTGCCCGTGGCCGCGCCCGCCGCGGGCACGAGCAGGCCGACCGCGACGGCCAGCATCAGCACGCCGAGGGTGGGCGTCGTGGTCGTGCCGGGCGGGGACGTCAGGGTCACGACCGCGGTCGAGAGCCAGGTGGCGCTGAGGATGCCCATTCCGGTGCCCACCACGGTGTCGCGTGCCAGGAAGCCGAACACGCAGCCGAGGAGCTGCAGTGGGAAGGCGAACGCGATGAGCACCAGGGCCACGGGGTTGCGCTCGCTCTGGGGCAGCCAGCCCAGTTGCAGGGAGCTGAGCATCAAGGTGGCCACGGCCAGCGCCATGAACCCCACCGGGGCGGAGCTGGCGACGGGGCGCAGAATGATCCGCACGGCCGAGGAAGCCGAGCGGGCTTGCTGCGGGGCCGGTTCGGGCGCGGGTTCGGTCACGGCGGCTCCCTCTCGGCAGGTCGCGGTCACACCAGGGCACGGCGCCGTCGCCGGCGCGGTACCGAGCGGCTCGGGAGGCCGCTCCCCGCAACGGCGGAGCGGCGCGTTCGCGCCCGTCGGGGACGCGCCGAACCCGGACCGCCTCCCTGGTCACGCTGACACCTGCCGCCGCCCCTAAACGGCGGGAAGGCGCGAAACGCCGCGCGCGGCCGCACCAGGGGTGGTTCCCGCACCAGCGGTCCCCGAAGGAGCGGGAACCACCCCGCCGCCGCGACTTCTCGTCCGGGACTCAGCGGATGCGGTCGGCCATCTGCGGCTCGGTCTCCTGCCCGGCGGTGAAGGCTTCGCGGCAGACCCGCTCGACGGCCTTGCCCAGGTGGCCGATCACCTCGTCGGCCACGGGGTTGTGCCCGACCGGGGAGCCCAGCAGCGCGGAGGCTCCCAGCGAGGCGGCGTCGGCGCCCAGGTCGAAGACGGAGGTGGGCACCTCGACCATGTCGGCGAACCGGTCGGACAGCGCCTTGCGCAGGAACGCCGGCACCGCGCCGTCGAAGCCGGGCGGCATGTAGGACTGGTAGAGGTCGATGCACTCGCGGGTGAGCAGGATGCCCTCGCGGCTGGGGGCCCACTCGTGCTCGCGCCCCTCGTGCCAGAGTTCGGCGGCGCGCGCGTGGGAGGGCATCGCCTCCTTGATGTAGGTGTCGGGGACTCCGAGGAAGTGGGCGACGATCGCCCAGGCGTACATGAAGCCCTCGGCCTCGTCGGGCTCGACGGTCAGGCCGATGTTCTCCATGCCGTCGAGCACTCCCACGGAGAACACCAGCGCCGCGCCCGCCGTGTAGAGCTGGGAGACGGGCATGCCCATGCCCTCGTAGTCCCACTCGCCCGAGCGCCGGTGCAGCTCGCGGATGGCCGCGTGCACCAGCCGCACCTTCTGGCAGGTGGGCACCAGCTTGGAGTGGGCGGTGAAGGCGTCGGAGTCGCCCATGCCCATGAAGATCCGGGTCGACTGGGAGAGGCGGCGGTGCGGCTGGTGGGACAACTGGTGGGTGGAGTGCAGCGTGTAGGCGCCCACCGGGGAGAGGTAGGTGCCGACCAGGCCCACGGTCGCCTGCATCGCGGAGGCGGCCAGGTGGTGGTGGCGGAAGAAGGCCGCGGTGTCGCGCAGGCGCCGCTCCTCCACCCAGTCGGGGAACTCGCGGGTCGCCTCGAAGTACTCGCGCAGCACGCCCGGGGTCTGCGGCGGGATGCGGGAGTCGGCCGTCTCGATGTCGCGGAACAGGTCGTTGACGGTGTTGATGCGATCCTCGTCCAGCAGTTCGCGGACGACCTCGTCGGCGAGGGGGTCGCCCAGGTCCCTGAGCTCCTGGGCGAAGTCGTGGTAGTCCATGGCCATGGTGCGGCCTCCTTGACGCGCGGCGGAAGGTCTCCTGGCGAGCGGCCGCGGGCTCGGGGGCCGGGCCGGCGGAAGCCGGTGTCGCGGGGTGGGGGGCCGGAGGCTCCAACCGGCGCCGCCGACTCCGCTCGGTCACCGCGCGGGCGCTCGCCGTGGCCGTTCTGCTCGGGTCCGCCTCGCGCCAAACACCCGCCGCGATCCTGGAATACCAGGTCACCGCGCTGTTTCGGTCTCCTGCTCCCCTGCCCGGGACCGACCGCAACCCCGGTCCACGCCGCCCGGACCCGGCGCCCGGCGGCAGCCGCGCCCATGCGCCTTCGACCTGGGCGGCGTTTGCCCACCCGGATCGCGGTAAGCGGGCGGGGATGTTCGCTCTCCGCAGGGACGGGGGCAGGGACGACGGACGCGCGGCCCCGAGCGGCGCCCCGAGCACCGACAGCGCCGACCGCCGGACCGAAACCCGCGCAGACATCGTCGGTGAAGCCGGGAACATGGCGAAGGAGGCCGAGAGAAGGGCCCGGGCCGCCGCCCGCGAAGCCGCCCGCAGCAGGAGTTTGGAGCTCGCGGCCCGCGTCGGCACGGTGGCCACCGGCCTGCTCTATGTGCTGGTCGGCTACATCTGCGCCCACATCGCCGCGACCCGCCACGCAGACGAGCAGGCCACCGCCCGCGGCGCGCTGGAGCTGGTGGCCGCCACCCCGCTCGGCGCGGTGCTGCTGTGGCTGGTGGCGGGCGGCCTGGGCGGGCTGGCGCTGCGGCAGGCGGCGCTGGTCGTCTTCGGCGGCCGGATGGGGGCCTGGGCCACCCAGCGCGTCGCCGCGGTCGGCCGCACCGTCGTCTACAGCCTGCTGTTCGCCACGGTCCTGCGGGTCGCGATCGGCGCGGCGACAGGCGGGGGCAGCCAGGACCGCCAGAGCGAGCACCTCACCGCGCTGCTGCTGGGCCTGCCGCTGGGACGGGTGCTGGTGGCGCTGATCGGGCTGACGCTGGTCGGGTTCGGGGTGGCGCTGGTGTTCACCATGTTCCGCCGCAACGCCTACACCCACGACGTCGACTTCGCCGCGATGCCGCGCCGGCTGCGCCCGGCGGTGGTCGCGCTCAACGTCGCCGGAAACCTCTCGCGGGTCGCGATCGTCACGCTAGCCGGCGGTTTCGTGGTCTGGGCCGCCCTGGACGGAGCGCCGGACCACACCCAGGGCCTGGACGACACCCTGCGCAGTGTCAGCCAGGCGCCCGCGGGGCCGTGGCTGCTGAGCGGCATCGCCGCCGGCCTGGCCTCCTACGGGCTGTACTGCTTCTGCAAGGCCCGCTGGCCGCGGACGTAGCGCAGGGCGGCGCCGCGCGGCCGGGAGCGGCCGCGGTGGTGCCCCGGCGCCGGGCGGCGCGTCCGGCGGATCGCGTCTAGGATCCCTGCCATGGACGAGCTGCGCGGCGATCGAGCGGACTGGCGATTCGACGGGGAAACCGTCCGGATCCGGTACCGCACGGGCGCGTTCAAGAACGCGATGCTCAAGGAGCTCGGCCGTATCACCGTCCCGGTCTCGGCCGTATCCGAGGTCGACTTCGACCTGTTCGAGAGCAAGCGCAAACGCTGGGCGCTGCAGTTGCGGATGCGCGAGGGAGCCGATCCGTACGCGGCCGTGGGAGCGATGCTCGACCAGGGCGCCCAGCCGTTCCGGCTCCTCGGGCCCGCATCCACGGAACTGGTCGCCGAGTACGCGGCCGACCAGATCCGCTTCGCCGCCGAGCGGGCCGCCGCCTCCGACCCGACCGCGCAGATCGCCACGCGCCTGGTTCCGCCGCTGCCGCTGCACATCCAGACGGGCGAGGGCACGGCCTCCTTCGACGGCTCCGCGGTCCGATTGATCTGGACCGGGTCGGAGGCGTCATCGCGCAAGAAGAAGGCGCACCGCCGTGAGATCGCGCTGGCCGACGTCACCGGCGTCGAGTGGGTCCCCTCGGACGGCTGGGAGTACGGCCACATGCGGGTGACCACCACCGAGGCGGTCCGCACGGAGATCACCAAGCCCAAGCACGACCTGTCCTGCCTCCTGTGCGACGAGGGCAAGGAGGGAGCGGCGGCCCTGATGATGGCCGCGACGATCACCGCCCACCTGTGGGCCAGGGACCAGCGGGCGGCGGGGTAGCCGCCGGGATTCAGACCGGCACGCTGTCCGGATCCGGCCGCCGCTCCATGACGACGAGGTCGGAGAACGTGCCGTCGTCCTCGGCGACCGCGCCGGCGAGGGTCGTGGCGTGGCCGAACCCCTCCGACTCGTACAGGGCACGGGCGCGATGGTTGTGCGCTTTGACGTCCAGCCAGACGCGGTGCGCGCCATGGTGCCCGAAGGCCCGGGCGAGCACCGCCCTGAGCAGTCCCCTGCCGCGCCCCGCCCCGCGCAGGGGCCCGGCGACGACCATGCGGCGCAGCTCGACACCCTCGCCGCCGAGCAGGCCGGCGAGCACGGCGAATCCCACCGCGGCCTCGCCGTCCACGGCCACGACGTGCTCCTGGTCCGGATCGGCCAGCGCCTCGGCATGCCAGTCGGCCCCGGTCGTCCCGAGCCACACGGACGTGCCCGCGTCGGCCTCCCAGCGCGTCAGCTGCGGGAGGTCGGCTTCCGTGGTGGGGCGCAGATTCAGCATCCGGGTACTGTAGCCGCCTGTTCGCTCCTGCGGTGCGGACCGGACTAAGCCGACGGGTTGCGGGTAGAAGGATCCGCAGCCGCATCTTCGCGCGGGAGGTTGACATGTCCGCCGACGATCGCCCCTACGACACGCCCGACCGGCCTCCGGAGGGCATCGGCGACGCGCTCTTCGCGGCCGATCTGAAGCGGCTTGTGCGGGCTTCCCGGGAAAACGACGAGGACACGGTTTCCCGAGTGCGCGAGACCTATCTGCCGGAATAGCCGGAGTCGGTCATTTTTCTGGTGGGCTCCACTGCCCCGTGTTAGCGTGGAGGGATGATTCTCCGATTCCCCTATGAACAGGAGAAACATGAAGCTCACCTTACTCGCCAAGGACGGAAAGTCCGGCGTCAAGGACTGTCCCTCCGTCTACGTGGCGGACACGGGTGAACTGGTCGTCCAGGGCCTGGAACTGACCGAATCCGAGATGCCCTCGCTGCAGAACCCCCTCAACGGTGAGACCGCCGTGCGCATCGACCCGACGATCGTGATCGAGGCGGTCGAGCAGTACCGGAGGAGCGCAGCGCCATGAACACCCTGCAGCGGGGAAAGCCCATCGGCTGGGACGAAGTCGAACACCTATTCGCCGAATTCCGATCCACCGTTTTTCGCCTGGAGACCCTCCAGCGGTATGAGGCTCCGACCGAGAAGGCCGCCTTTCAGAATTTCCTCGCCGGCGATATCCCCGGATCGCCGGATCTGGACGATTGGCACGCCGAACTCCGCGAGGGCATCCGCAGAGGGCGCTCCTACCGCCGGGTCCATGTCGTCACCGAGCCGCTGACCGACTACGTGCGGTTCGAGTGCGCCTGGGCCTATCGCAGCAACGCCGCGGCGGGCGAAGACATCCGCATCCTCGCCGTCGAGGAGGGCCGCTGGCCCGAGGGTGTCCCCCGCCTCGACTACTGGCTGTTCGACTCCCGGCTCATGCTGGTGATGAACTACAGCGACGGCGGCGTGCTCGAATCCACCGAACTGGTCGACGACCCCCAGACCGTCGCGGCGGCCGAGGCCTGGCGCGACCGGGCACTTCGCCTGTCGGTTCCCTACACCGAGTACGAAGCGCGGTTCGACGCCTTCATGCGCCCGCGCTGAAAGGCGGCGATGGCAGACCGCGGCACCAACCCCCCGGCCGACTGCGCTGACGGCGCCAACGCTTCCCGCGCAGGCGGCACGGACAACAGCATCCACGGCGACGTCGGAGCCGCCGTACAGGCCGGCGCGATCCACGGAGACGTGCACATCAGCGCCGGGAAACCCGAGGAACCCGCCGTCCTCCGGCAGCTCCCGCTGGCCGCCTCCGGGTTCGTCAACCGCAGCGCCGAACTCTCCCTCCTCGACTCCCTGCTCTCGTCCTGGGAGCGCGCGGCCGCCGACGGCGCGCCCGAGGCCGTGGTCATCTCCGCGATCGGGGGTGCGCCGGGCATCGGCAAGACGGCGCTGGCCCTGCACTGGGCGCATCGCGTCCGCTCCCGGTTTCCCGACGGCGACCTCTACGTCAACCTGCACGGCCACGGTCCCGGACCGCGACTGGATGCGGCGGCGGCGTTGGAATCGCTGCTGCGGGCGCTCGGTGTCGCGCCCGAGCGGATCCCGCTCGATCTCGACGGGCGGGCGGCGCTGTTCCGGTCGCGTCTGGACGGCAGGCGCATGCTGATCGTTCTCGACGACGCCGTCTCGGCTGCGCAGGTTCGGCCGCTGCTGCCTGCGTCGCCTTCCTGCCTAGTGCTGGTCACCAGCCGCAGCACGCTCGCCGGCCTGGTGGCCCGGGAGGGGGCGCGTCGGATGACGTTGGAGATGCTTTCGGTCGACGAGTCGCTGGCGCTGCTGCGCGAGCACCTGGGGGCCGAGCGGATCGGTGCCGAACCCGAGGCCGCGCGGGCGCTGGTGGACCACTGCGCGCGGCTGCCGCTGGCCCTGCGGGTCCTCGCCGAGCGGCTCAACGAGCTGCCCGACACCCCGCTGAGCACCGTGGCCGCAGAGCTGGCCGCCGAGGACGAGCGGCTCGACGCGCTCGGGATCACCGGCGACGAGCTGAGCGACGTCCGCGCGGTCTTCTCCGCCTCCTACGGTGCACTGCCGGACGAGGCCGCGCAGGTGTTCCGCATCCTGGGCGCCCACCCGGGCGGCGACTTCACCGCGGCCCTGTGCGCGGCCGCCGCGGGGCTCCCGCAGGCCCGGACCCGGCGCCTCCTGGAGCACCTGGCCGGGGCGAGCCTCATCCAGCGACTGGCCTCCGACCGGTACCGCATGCACGACCTGCTGCGGGTCTACGCCGTCGAGCGCTTCCGCGCCGAGGAGCCCGCCGGCCAGGAGGCGGCGGTGCTCGGCCGCATCGGCGCCTGGTACGCGACCTCCGCACGCAACGCGGTACGCGCGGTGCTGCCGAACTTCCGTTTCGTGGACCTCGGCGACTACGAACACGTCGAACCGCCGGAGTTCGCCTCCACCGCCGAAGCGCTCGCCTGGTTCACCGCCGAGCGGGAGAACATCGTGCAGACGGTCCGCGCCGCGCGGGATCTCCGGCTCGACGACCTCGCCTGGCGGCTTCCGGCGACCGTCTACCCCTTGTTCGAGTACGGCTGGTACTGGGCCGATTGGCGCGAGATCCACCTCGTGGGCCTGGAGGCCGCGCGGTCGCTGGGCGACCGGCACGGCGAGGCCCGCAACCTGGTCGGGTTGGGCGACGCCGAGTGGTCGCGGGGCGAGAACGACACCGCTCTGGGCCGCTTCGAGGCCGCACTCGCCGCCGCGCGCGAGGCGGGCGACGGCTGGAGCGAGGGGTTCGCGCTGCGCCAGCTCGGCGTACTCCGGCTGGATCACGACGGCGACCGGGCGCACGACCTGCTGTGGGAGGCGGTCGAGGTGTTCCGCGGCGCCGGCGAGCGGCGCGGCGAGGGCATGGCTCTGCTGAGCCTGGCCGAGTACGAGCGCGAGCACGGCGTCCTCGAAACCGCGGAGCGGCGCGCCCGCGCGGCCGTGGACCTGTTCGCCGGGATCGCCGATACCTGGACGACGGCCTGGGCCGGCCGCACGCTCGCCGGGATCCTCGCCGCCTCCGGGCGGCTGGAGGAGGCCGTCGCGGAGTACCGGTCGGCGATCGCGGTCTTCGAGGAGCAGCAGAACCTGGAGGGTGTGGCACTGGCCCGCATGGGCGCCGGGCGTGCGTACGCCTCCGCGGGCCGCACCGACGAGGCGCGCGCCCAGCTCGGCGCGGCACTGGACATCCTGCACTCCATGGAGGACCCGAGGGCCGAGGAGGTCGAGGCGGAGATCGGGGCGCTGGAGTGAGCCGGAGTGAGGCCGCCCCGACCGGCCTGCCCTGACCCGTGGACGACGCCGGTCCGGCCGCGAGCAGGCGGCCCCCGATTCAGCCGCCGCACCGAGCCGCCGACAACGGAGCCGGCTCCGGCTCCGTCAGGCGACGCGTGGAGCCCGCATGCCCGCAACGGCGGCCGGCCGACCCGCTCGACGGGCAGCGCCGCGCGACCGCCGACCCGGTTCCCGGCGCCGCGCGGCCTCCCCGTCGCTGTGCGCGGACCGCATCCCCGCTGGTCGCAGAGGTGCGTCCGGGTGCCGGCCCGCCGCGCGGCGGGCCGCGGCCGCGCCCCGTCCCGCTCGGCATCCCTTGACGGTCGCCAGGAGCCGGTGCAAGTATCACGAAACCTGATGTTTACGTAAACATAGCCCCCGGGGTTCCGCAGCCTCGCGATGTTTACGTAAACATCCCGGAGCGACCAGGAGCGAGGAACCTCCCATGCCGACGTTCCCCCCGCCCCCGACGGCGGGACGCCTCCCAGCCCGGACGCGCCGTCCGCGACGCGCGCGCCGCCCGCCCGCCCCGCACGGCGCAGGCGCCTGCGCCCCGGCCCTCGTCCGCGCCCGGCCCCGACCCGGCGGCCGAACCTGACCGCGCCGCGCGCGCCCCGGCCGCCGACGCTCCGCCCCGCACCTCCTTCCGCATGGCAATGTCACCACCCCCGAGAAGGACAGCCCATGACAGGAAAACCCCGCCCCAACCCCCATCGCCCCCGCCCGCACACCGCCCTGGCCGCGTCCCTGCTGTCCGGCTGCCTGCTGGCCGCCGGCGCGGCCGCACCCGCCCAGGCCGACACCGCGGACACCGCCGCAGGCGCCGTCACGATCACCCCCGACCCCTCCTACCAGGGCCAGGAGTTCCAGGGCTGGGGCACGAGCCTGGCCTGGTTCGCCAACGCGACCGGCGGCTACCCCGACGAGATCCGCACGGAACTCGCCCGCATGGTCTTCGGTGACCAGGGGCTCAACCTGAACATCGCCCGCTACAACGCCGGCGGCGGCAACGCCCCCGATGTCCCCGACTACCTGCGCGCCGGCGGCGCCGTCGAGGGCTGGTGGCAGGCCCCCGAGGGCACCACCCGCGAGGACACCGACTGGTGGAGCGCCGACGACCCCGCCGACTGGAACCCCGACGCCGATGCGACCCAGCGCTGGTGGGTCGACCGGATCAAGGACGACGTCACCCACTGGGAGGTGTTCAGCAACTCCCCGCCCTACTTCATGACCGAAAGCGGCTACGTCTCCGGCGGCTTCGACCCCGACCAGAACCAGCTCAAGCCCGAGTCCGTGGACGACTTCGCCGCCTACATGGTCGGGGTCTCCGAGCGGCTGGAGCAGGCGCACGGCATCGAGGTCGACACCGTCGAGCCGTTCAACGAGCCCAACACCGACTACTGGGGCACCACGCTGGGCCCCGACGGCAACCCCACCGGCGGCCGCCAGGAGGGCGCCCACATGGGGCCGCAGCTCCAGCAGGACGTCATCCGCGCGCTGGCCGCCGAGCTGTCCGACGCCGAGACCGAGGCGGTCATCGCCGCGATGGACGAGACCAACCCCGGCCGCTTCGCGCAGAACTGGCAGTCCTACCCCGAGGACGTGCGGGAGCTGGTCGCCCAGCTCAACGTGCACACCTACGGCACCGATGGCCGCACGACAGTGCGCGACCTGGCCAAGGCCGCCAAGAAGCCGCTGTGGATGAGCGAGACCGGCGGCGACTGGGGAGACGGCAAGCGCTGGGGAGGTGGCGGGCAGGACTTCGAGACCATGTCCACCGGCCTCGGCCTGGCCAACCTCATGGTCGACGACCTGCGCGAGCTGGAGCCCTCCGCCTGGGTCTTCTGGCAGCCGGTCGAGGACTACGACAACATGGCGCCCGGCGGGGAGTCCGACGTGGGCGGCAACTGGGGCAGCATCCAGATCCCCTTCAGCTGCACCGCCGAGGACACCCTGGAGACCTGCCCGATCCGCACCAACACCAAGTACCACACGGCGCGCAACTTCACCCACTACATCCGGCCCGGCGACCACTTCGTCGCCACCGACGACGGCTCCAGCGTCGCCGCGGTGTCTGGGGCGGGGGACGCGGCCACCGTCGTCCACGTCAACGACTCCGACCGGCCCCGCACCGTCACCGTCGACCTGTCGAAGTTCGGCCACATCGCCGGCGACGCGGCCATGACCCCGGTCGTCACCGACGCCGGCGGCGGGCTGGTGCGCCAGGACCCCGTCGAGATCGAGGACGGCAGCGCCGCGTACACCGTGCCGGCCGAGTCGGTGACCACCTTCGTGGTCGAAGGGGTGTCCGGTGTCGCCGAGGACGCCGCGCTCGTCCAGCCGGGCCACGACTACCGGCTGACCGGCGTGCAGAGCGGCAAGGCGCTCACCGCGACCGACGACGGCACCGCCGCCGTCATCCGCGGCACCGAGCCCGGCGACGAGGCGCAGCTCTGGGACATCGCGAAGGTGACCGAGGGCACCGACAACCGCCAGCGCTACGTGCTGACCAACGAGGCCACCGGCCGGCGCCTGGCCGTGCGCGGCGACTCCCTGGTCCTCAAGCCGGCCCACGGCCGGGCGGGCGCGGTCGCCCAGTGGACCATGTCCACGACCGGCGACGGCTCCTGGACCTTCGTCAACCGGGCCACGGGCGAGCTGATCGACGTCGCCGGCCAGGCGACCGAGGACGGCTCGGAGGTCTCGGTCTGGCAGCCCACCTCGGGCCCCAACCAGCGCTGGGAGATCACCGACACCGACGCGTGACGACCTGATCCCCTGCACCGCGCCGTGGCGCCGCACGGCGGTGCCCCGGCGCGGTGGGCGCTCTCCATGGGTCGGGGGCGCCCCGGCGCGGCCGGCTACCCCTCCGAGCCGGCCGCGCCGGGGCCGGGGTGTCACCCTCGGGGCGTGCGCAGGGACGGGGGGACCCAGCCCCAGCGCAGGGACCGCTCGGTGACGGTCAGGTGGTTGATCAGCTCGATGAGCCAGCGCCGCTGCTCGTGGACGTCGGCGGCGCCCATGCGCAGCCGGGCCTGGACACCCGGGGCGAGCGTGATGGTGAAGACCCGGCTCGGCGCGTCGAAGCAGATGTCGAGTCCGTCGGTGTGCGGGCTGTCGATGACCGTGGGTTCGTGGTGGTCGCCGTGCGGGGCGCCCTCGGGCTGTGGGGCGGTCATGGGCGCATCACCGCCTGGGGTACCGGGGGTATCGCGGGTGCCGGGGACGGGCATCGGGCGAGCGTGAAGGAGAGGCCGCACCCCTCGGGCCGGACGCCCCAGGTGTCGGCGAAGGCGTCGATCAGCAGGAGGCCGCGCCCGGACTCGTCGTCGCCGCCGGGTGTGCCGAGAGTGGGGACGGTGGCGGCGCCCTCGTCCTCGACGTCGACGGTGAGCGCGTCGCCGCCTATGTGCACCCGGACGGTGAACGTGCCGCCCGGCCGGCTTCCCGACGCCGTGTGGCGCACGGCGTTGGTGGCGGCCTCCGACAGCAGCAGCGCGGCGGTGGAGGCGGTCGACTCCGGTACCGGCGGGTCACTCGCCCGGGAGAGAAGGCACTCCAGCCAGTGGCGTGCGTCGGAGACGCCGGTGCGGCGTCCGGGGAACGTGCGGCTGCGGGTGCGCGTACGGGAGCGGACGCGCGTGCGGGAGGGATTGCGGGTGCGGGCGGCGGCGGTCATCGCACACCTCCCCAGAACAGCGTGAAGTCGGGGAGGCGGGAGAAGCCCGAGACGAACAGCTCGCCGCGCTCCTGGATGAGCAGGACATAGGGCCGGATCCGGGAGGAGAGAGCGTGCCGCGGCCGGTAGCGGCGGCGGGAGCGGGGCGGTTGTGGCGACGGTGGCGGTGGTTGAGCGGTTCGGGTCCGAATTGGGCCGATAGGGTTGCACATGGGTCTCCACCTGGTGTTTGCAGGTTGGGGGTCAAGGCCCTGGTCGGTGTGGCTGCACCGGCCGGGGCCGTTTTCCTGATGGGCTCCACAATGCCTTCCGGCGTATCGGACGGCCATAACCACTACAGCACTATGTAATTCCGCGGAACGTGTGGAATTCTGTGGCCGCTCTGGGCAACAATGTGGCATGGATTACGACGGGCAGGACCCGTGGGCGAGCTTCCGATCTGAGGTGAGGAAGCTGCGCTCTCAGTCTGGGTTTACGCAGGTCAGGCTCGGTAAGGCAACTCAGATGTCGAGTTCGCTGCTTTCCGCGATCGAGACGGGAACAAGAACCCCGAAACGGTCCCATGCGGAAATTCTGGACACAGCATTCTCCACAGGCGGACGACTTACACGCCTGTGGCTAGACATCAACGACTCGCTGGACGTTCCGGAGTGGTGGCGCAACATCAGCCTGCTCGAACGCGAAGCGATCGAGATCAGCGAATACCACATGACCTTGATCCCGGGTCTCCTGCAGACCCCTGAATACGCCCGTACATCAATGCGCCTCGGCCGCCGGTGGGATCCCCAGTCAGTCATCGATCGTGACGTCGAAGCCCGAGCAGCCCGATTCTCACAGCTTCGGGACGATGTATGCCTGTGGTTCGTGGTGGATGAGTATGCCCTCACCAGAGTGGTCGGCAGTGAACGGGTCATGTCCTCGCAGCTAGATCACATCCTGACAGCCATAGAGGACAACAGGGTCCGCTTCCAAGTCATCACACAGCCTGCCCCACACCACCCCGGCATGAGCGGTCCGGTTCGCATATTGGACTTCGAAGACCGGAATCCTGTGGCACTCGTCGAGCATCTGATGGGTGAGGAGGTCATCCAGAGAGCTGACCCGGTACGCAAGTGCAGAAGCCTGTTCGGCGCATTGCAGGCCGAGGCCCTATCACCCACGGACTCTGCGAAGATGATCAAGACGATCAGAGAGGATGTCGCTACATGAGAGAGATGCAGTGGCATAAGAGCAGCTACAGCGGTGGGAGCACCGGCAACTGCCTGGAGGCGAGCTGGCACAAGTCCAGCCACAGCAACGGGACAGGCGCCAACTGCGTCGAGGTGGCCACTCCCACCTCCTCCGTCCTCATCCGCGACACCCAGCACCGCCCCCTCGGCCACCTGGACTTCCCCGCCTCCGAGTGGGCGGCCTTCCTCACCGCCGCCAAGGCCGCCGAGCTGTAGCCCGACCCGCCTCCACTCCCCTACCCCGCGAGAAACCCGGTGAGGTGGTCGGCCACCTGGTCGGGCAGCTCCTCTTGGAGGGTGTGCCCGCAGGCCAAACCGTGGCCGTCCACCGATCCGGTCGACACCTCGCGCCAGGTCTCCAGCACGTCGTAGGTCCGGCCCACCGTGCCGTTCGCGCCCCACAGCGCCAGCAAGGGCTGTGTCAGCAGCCGGCCCGCCTCCCCGTCCTCGCGGTCGTGGTCGAGATCGATGCCCGCGGCGGCGCGGTAGTCCTCGCAGACCGCGTGCACCATGCGCGGGTCGCGGTAGCAGCGCAGGTACTCCTGCACCAGGTCCTCCGCTGGCACGCCTTCCGTACGGCTCTGCCCGCTCAGGTGCATGCGCAGGTAGGTCTCGGTGGCCCCGGCGATCATCTCCTCGGGCAGCGGCTCGGGCTGGATCAGGAAGAACCACCAGAAGTACCGGGTGGCGAAGTCGCGGTCGGCGCGCGCGTACATGGTCGCGGTGGGTGCGATGTCGAGCACCGCCAGCCGCTCGACCGCGTCGGGGTGGTCCAGCGCCATCCGGTGCGCGACCCGCCCGCCCCGGTCGTGCCCGACCACGGCGAAGTGCCGGTGGCCGAGCTCCCACATCACCGCCACCTGGTCCGCGGCCATCGCCCGCTTGCTGTAGGGGGCGTGGTCGCCGCCGCTGTCGGGCTTGGCGGAGTCGCCGTAGCCCCGTAGGTCGGTCGCGACGACGGTGAACCGCTCCGCCAGCACGGGCGCCACGGCCCGCCAGGTGGCGTGCGTCTGCGGGTGCCCGTGCAGCAGCAGGACCGGCGGCCCGCTGCCGCCGATGGCCGCGCGGATCCCGATGCCGTCCCCGGCAGCGATCTCGGCCGCGTGGAAGCCGGGTATCAGGGTCGTGGGGGCCACGTCTCCTCCAAATCGACGGCGGGACCACTCCATGCTCGGCACCCAGAGGGCTGACGCGCCGAAACCCTACTCCTCGCCTGTCCGGCACCCCGCCCCGGCCGAACGCCGCCGCGCTCATCCGGCTCCGCCTGTCACAGTCGCGCCCGAAGAACCGCGGTGGCCGTCCGGCGCAGCCACCCACCGTCCGTTGACGAGGGAGACGGCCAACGCGCGACACGAGAAGAAGGTGGCCGGGTCCGGCCGGGTGGGAATGATCGGGATGGCGCGGCGGGTAAACCCCGGCGCCTCGGGGGGCGTCTTCCTGGGAAGACGTCGGCCGAGCTGGCCCAACGCTCCTGCGCACGGCACCGGGCGCCGCCCATCCGGGCGCCCGGAACCCCCGGACCGGCGGCGTGCCCGGGCTTCACAGCCTTCTCAGACTTTCCCGAATCGGTTGTTAATCCGGTTAACAGTCGCTAGCTTTGACCCTCCAAGGCTCGACTACCGCCGGTATCCAGGCCCGCCCCCACCCTCCGACCGCGCCCGCAGTTCGGCCCGGCCGGTCCGTGGCCGCGGCGCTCACTGCACCCCGCGCGGTCGGCAGCCGCAGAGAGCGTCAGCAGGAAGCCCTCCATGCCCCAAACAGCCCAGCCGACCCAGCCCCTGCCCGAGCCCGACTCCCTCGTCGCCGTGCGCGGGCAGAAATGGGTCGTCAGCAGCGTCGAACCCGGCCCCGACGCCGACGCCGACGCCAACCCGGACGCCCGGCGCACCGTCGTCACCCTGCAGAGCGTCGAGGACGGCCGCTACGGCGACACCCTCGACGTCATCTGGGAGATCGAGCCCGGCCGCCAGATCCTCCCCAGCGGATCGCTGCCCGACGTCTCCCCCGACCACTACGACCCGCCCGAGCGCCTGGCCGCGTTCCTGGACTCGGTGCGCTGGTCGGCCGTCACCTCCGCCGACGTGCGCACCCTCCAGGCGCCCTTCCGCTCCGGGGTGGCGATCGAGGACTACCAACTGGAGCCGGTCGCCCGCGCCGTCGCCGCGCCCCGCGTGAACCTGCTGCTGGCCGACGACGTCGGCCTGGGCAAGACCATCGAAGCCGGGCTGGTCGCCCAAGAGCTGCTGCTGCGCCACCGCAGCCAGCGCATCATGATCGTCTGCCCCGCCGGACTCACGGCGAAGTGGAAGGACGAGATGTTCGAGAAGTTCGGTCTGGACTTCACGATCATCGACTCCGACCGCTGCGCCCAGGTGCGCAAGGACCTCGGCAGCGCCGCCAACCCCTTCAAGGTCTACCCGCTGACCATCGTCAGCCTGCCCTGGCTGCGCGGCGCCAAGGCCCAGCGCCTGCTCGACGAGGTACTGCCCGCCGGCCACGACTCCGCCGGACCCGCCCACGAGCGCGCGTTCGACCTGCTCATCCTGGACGAGGCGCACCACGTCGCCCCCGCCGCGCCCAAGCAGGTCTACGCGGTGGACTCCCAGCAGACCAAGCTCATCCGCCGCCTGGCCCCGCACTTCACCCACCGGCTGTTCCTGTCGGCCACCCCGCACAACGGCTACCAGGCGTCGTTCACCGCACTGCTGGAGATCCTGGACGACCAGCGCTTCGCCCGCGGCGTGCCCGCGGACCGCGCCGCGATCAAGGAGACGGTGGTGCGCCGCCTCAAGCGCGACATCACCGACGCCGACGGCAACCCGCGCTTCGCCGAGCGCGACGCCCGCGCGATCCCGGTCGCCTACCCCGACGACGAGCGCGAGATCCACGGCCTGCTGACCCGCTTCGCCCGGCTGCGCCGCGACAAGCTCACCACCAAGGGCGGGCGCAAGGCCATCGACCTGGTCACGCTGCTGCTGAAGAAGCGGCTGTTCTCCAGCCCCGCGGCGTTCGCGCACACCGTGCAGGTCTACCTGGAGACGCTGCGCTCGCGCACCCGCGGGCAGGCCGGCCTCGTCGACGACGAGCCGCCCGAGTGGCTGGACGACTTCTTCGACGACGTCGCCGCCTACGACGACGAGGAGCTGGCCCAGGCCGAGGACGACGCGCTGGACCGCACCCGCCCCCTCCAGCCCGACGCCGACGAGGACGAGGAGTCGCTGCTGGGCCGGATGCTGGACTGGGCGCTGGCCCACGAGGCCCAGCCCGACGCCAAGGCGCGGGAGCTGATCACCTACCTCACCGCCGTGTGCAAGCCCGGCGACCACTGGACCGACGAGCGCGTGGTGGTCTTCACCGAGTACCGCGACACCCTGGACTGGCTGCGCGACCTGCTGCGCCAACAGGGCCTGGGCGGCGACCGGGTGGAGGTGCTGCACGGCGGCATAGCCACCGACGAGCGCGAGCGGCTGCGGCTGGCGTTCCAGAAGGACCCCGCCGAGCACCCGGTGCGCATCCTGCTGGCCACCGACGCCGCCAGCGAGGGCATCGACCTCCAGCGGCACTGCCACCGGCTGGTGAACTACGACATCCCGTTCAACCCGAACAAGCTGGAGCAGCGGATCGGCCGCATCGACCGCTACGGCCAGACGCAGCGGCCCGAGGTGCGCCACTTCGTGGGCACCGGCTGGGAGGGCGCCGTCGACTCCTACGAGGCCGACCTGGAGTTCCTGTCCCGCGTGGCCACCAAGGTCGCGCGGATGGAGGAGGACCTGGGCTCGGTCAACGCCGTGCTGTCGGAGGCGGTGCAGCGGCGCATGCTGGGCCAGCGCGCGGACGTGGACGTGGCCGCCGCGGGCAAGGGCAGGGACAACCTGCCCGCCGAGTCGAACGTCAGCGAGCAGGTGCGCCGGGTGCGCGCCGAGCTGGAGCGGACGGTGGACGAGCTGGGGCTGCGCCCGCAGCGGGTCAAGCGGGTGGTCGACACGGCCCTGGAACTGGCCCGCCAGCAGCCGCTGCGCCCCCACGTGGACGAGAAGCACCTGGCGGAGGGGCTGTACGAGGTCCCGGCGCTGACCGGCTCGTGGGTGCGCGCCACCGCCGGGCTGACGGAGAAGCTGGCGGGGGCGAGGCCCGAGGCCGGATCCGGGGCGGACTCCGGGCCGGACTCCGCGGCGGCTTCCGGGACCGGCGACGGGAAGCGGAACGGCACCGGCGACGGCGGTGCCCGCGGCGCCAAGCGCGCGCAGCCGCGCCAGCTTCCGGTGACCTTCGACCAGGAGGTCGCGCGCGGCCGCGACGACGTCGTGCTGGCCCACCTCAACCACCCGCTGGTCGCGATGTCCACCCGGCTGCTGCGCGCCGCCGTCTCCAACGACCGGGTCGGCCTGGACCGGGTCACCGCCGTGGTCAGCGACGACCCGGCGCTGGAGGACGTGCTCGTGGGCGCCTACTCCCGGTTCGTGCTGGTCGGCGCGGACGGCGTGCGGCTGCACGAGGAGGTGCTGGAGGCCGGCGGCTGGGCGCCCGCCGAGGGCCGCTTCCGGCGGCTGGAGAACCTGGGCACGCTGCGCGGCATCCTCGACCGGGCGCTGACCGAGGGCCGCCCGCTGCCCGAGCCGGTGTGGCGCCGCATCGCCAAGCGCTGGCCGCGGGTGGACGACGGGCTGCTCAACGCCATCGAATGGCGCAAGCAGACGCGGCAGGAGTCGCTGCACAAGCGCCTGGAGCAGCGCGAGCAGGCCGAGCGCGACCGCGTGAACAGCGTCATCGACCACTTCGCCGCCACGCTGCGCGAAGCGCTGGCCGAGGGCTCCGACGACGCCGAGGACGCCCTGTTCAGCGCCGCCGACGTGCGCGAGACCAACCAGACGCGCGAGGAGCGCGAGCAGTACCGCAAGGACCGGGCCAACTGGGAGCGCAGGCTGGCCGAGCTGGACACCGAGCGCCGGCGCGAGCTGGACGCGGTCGCCGCCCGCTACAGCCGCCAGGAGCCGCACTCCTTCCCCGTCGCCGTCGTCTTCGTCGTTCCCCAGCGGGAGGCCACCCGATGATCCGCAACGCCCGTTCCCGCCGCAGCGGCGGCGACAGTGCCGACCAGCACCGCAACTGGCTCGACCTGATCGAGGTCAGCGGGCCGTTCCTGGCCCTGCCGGTGCTGCGCGCCACCTGGCCCGTCCGGCTGGACCCGGTGGACAAGGAGCAGCGCGCCGAGCTGCGCAAGCGCCACGTCCGCTGGATGGCCGACACCGCCGGCATGCAGCGCGAATGGGTCGGCTATGTGCTGGGCGAGCTGCTGGGGTGGGGCGGCGACCTGCACATGGACGATGGAGAGAGCGGCAGCGATCCCGCCGGCGCCGCAGAGCCGCGGTCCGCTTCGGAGGCGGCTCCGGAGGGCGAGCGCGGCGTGCGCTCGGCGGCAAGCCGGCCCACGGCGCTTCGCGCACGCAGCCCCATTGCCGCAACCTCTGCGGTGCTCGACTCCGGGGGTTCTCGGGGGGTTCCTACTTCGGGTCACTCGCTGGACGCGCTCGCGCTGGAGGTGCCCGAGCACGACGCGCGGGTGGTGCCGTCGTTCGTGCTCACCGACCCCGGCGAGGCGGTCAAGCCCGACACCGTGCGGGTGCTGGGCCTGCTGTGCGCGCCGGGGCAGCGCCCCACGGCGCGCATCGCCGGCGAGTCCTGGGCCGCGACCCCGGCCGACCGGCTCGCGCAACTGTGCCGCCACCACGGCGTCGAGCTGGGCCTGGCCACCGACGGCCGCTGGTGGACGCTGGTGTGGGCGCCGCGCGGCAGTGTCACCACGACGGCGGTCTTCGACGCGGCGGTGTGGCCGGAGCGGGCCGAGCGCGACGTGCTCGACGCTTTCTATTCGCTGCTGTGCCGCACCCGCTTCTTCGGCGTGCCCGAGGAGGAGCGGCTGCCCAAGCTGCTGGCCAAGAGCCAGGACTCCCAGGAGGACATCACCGAGGCCCTGGGCGTGCAGGTGCGCCAGGCCGTGGAACTGCTGGTCGCCGCCTTCGGCCGCGCCGACACCGAGCTGCGCTCGCGCGGCGAGCCCGACCTGTCCGAGGTGGACGCCCACGAGGTCTACCGGGGCGCGGTGTCGGTGATGATGCGGGTGGTGTTCCTGCTCTTCGCCGAGGAGCGCGGGCTGCTGCCCTCCGACAACGAGCTGTACGCCAAGGCGTACTCGGCCGGTCGGCTGTGCGCGGAGCTGGAGCGGCGCGCGCTGGAGGGCAGCGAGGACGAGCTGGAGAGCACCTACACGGCCTGGCACCGGCTGCTGGCGCTGTTCCAGGCGGTCTATGCGGGAGTGGAGCACCCGCGGCTGCGCATGCACGCCCACGACGGGTCGCTGTTCGATCCGGGGGCGTTCCCGTGGATGCCGCTGATCATCGACGACCGGACCGTGCTGCACATGCTCAGCTCGGTGCAGTACGTGGAGGTCGGCGCCGGCAAGAACAAGGAGCGGCGGAGGCTGTCGTTCCGGGCGCTGGACGTCGAGCAGATCGGCTACGTGTATGAGGGCCTGCTGTCCTACGACGGGTTCCGGGCCGGTGAACTGGTCGTGGGGCTGACCGGCAAGGAGGGCCGCGAAGCCGAGGTGCCGCTGCGGCGGCTGGAGGAGTTGGCGGCCCAAAGCGCCGATGTTCCGGCGCTGGCTGCGGCGCTGGCCGACGAGTTCAAGGACTCGGGCATCGGGTCGCAGCGGGCGCTGGAGAAGAAGCTGAAGCCGCTGTCCGGCCAGGAGCAGGAGGAGGCGCGCAAGCGGCTGCTCGCGGTCACGCGCGGGGACTACCCGCTGGCCGAGCGGCTGCTGCCGTTCCAGGGCGTGCTGCGCACGGACCTGCGGGGCCTGCCGGTGGTGGTGCTGGCCGGCGAGCTGTACGTGACCGAGTCGGCGCTGCGGAAGAACACGGGGACGCACTACACGCCCCGGTTCCTGGCCGAGAAGGTCGTGGAGGGCGCGCTGGAACCGCTGGTTTATGAGCCGGGACCGCTGCAGACGGCGGATAAGGACCAGTGGCGGCTGAAGTCGAGCGCGGAGATCCTGGACCTGAAGGTCGCGGACATCGCGATGGGGTCGGCGGCGTTCCTGGTGGCGGCGGCGCGGTACCTGGGCGCGAAGCTGATCGAGGCGTGGACGGCCGAGGACGACCCGCGCGTGCGCGAGCACGCGGGTACGGACGCGGGCGTAGGCGGTGCCGCGCGCGAGGGCGCGAGCGCCGGTGCGGGCGCGAGCGCGGACGAGGACCCGCTGGTGATCGATGCGCGGCGGCAGGTGATCGAGCACTGCCTGTACGGGGTGGACATCAACCCCATGGCGGTGGAGATGGCGAAGCTGTCGCTGTGGTTGGTGTCGATGGATCCGCAGCGGCCGTTCACATTTTTGGACGACCGGTTGGCTGCCGGGGACTCGCTGCTGGGGATTACCTCGCTGGAGCAGCTTGAGTACATGCACATGGACCCGAAGAAGGGTCGGGAGCTGCATGACGCCGAGGGGACGCTGATCGACTTCACGGCGGGAATCCGGGAGTTGGTGAGCGAGGTCGCAGAGAAACGCCGCGAACTGGCTGAGATCGACGGTACGTCGCTGGATGGTCTGCGGCGAAAGCGCGAGGCGCTGGAAGAGGCGGAGAAGAAGACGTCGCAGGCGCAGCTTTTGGCGACCCTGACCGTAGGTGCTGCCTTGGCGAATGCCGGACATGGTGACCGGGCGTTGGCGCGGGGATCGCTGGAGGCAGCGGAACTGGGACAGCGTGCGGCGGAGGGGGATGCCGCGGAGGCGATCACCAGGATGTTCAAGTGGCTGGACACTGACCGTCCGGAGGGAAGCTTCCGACGGATGCCGCTTCACTGGCCGCTGGTGTTCCCGGAGGTTTTCGAGAAGGGTGGGTTCGATGCGGTGATCGGGAACCCGCCGTTCTTGGGCGGCAAGAAGATCACGGGTTCTCTAGGCACCGCCTACCGCGAGTATCTAGTCAATGGCGCAGGCAATGGTGTTCGTGGGCATGCTGACTTAATCGCATATTTTGTGCTTTGCGTACACGCCGTCCTCAACGAAAAAGGTGAGAGTGGGCTACTTGCAACTAGCACGCTTACCCAAGGGGACACACGCGAAGTTGGCTTGGACCAGATAACAGCGAGCGGTATCACTATTCGGCAGGCAACGCGGAGTAAGCCGTGGCCTTCGAAAAACGCCCTGTTGGAGTACTGCGCAGTGTGGACGAGCTGCGCCGATCCCGAAATAGCGTCCGAAAAGATTCTCGACGGAATTCCCGTAGGCGGGATCACCCCGTCATTGGAGGCCGCCTCTCGGGTCACCGGGAACCCACACCAACTTGCAACCAACCGGGGTCTATCATTCATCGGATCCTATGTTTCAGGCAAGGGATTCACACTAACACCCGAAAAGGCAGCGGAAATGCTCAAGCATGACCCACGAAACAAGGAGGTTCTATCTCCTTACCTTAACGGGCAAGATCTAAATAGCCGACCCGATTGCACGGGAAGTCGGTGGATAATAAATTTCCACAATTGGACGGAAGATACAGCCAAGAGCTACACTTCCCCTTACCGACAGATCAATGAATACGTTAAACCCGAGCGCCAAAGAAAAGACGTAAACGGCGAGTATGCCCTCAGAAAGCCACTTCCACAGCGCTACTGGCAATATGCAGACAAAAGGCCGGCCTTGTATAACAGCATTACGGCGCTGCAGCGGGCGGTAGCACTCACACTCGTGAGTAACACCGTAATGCCGGTGATGGTTCCAACGGGACAGGTTTTCTCTCACATGCTGGGAGTATTCGCCACCGAAGATACTGCAATGCTCGCGTTGCTTTCCAGTTCACCGCACTTTTGGTGGACTAAGTCTCGCGCGTCAACGCTAGGGGTCGGAGCGGGGATTCGATACACCCCGTCCGACGTCTTCGAGACCTTCCCCCTCCCGCCCCTCACCGAAGAACTGCGCACCCTCGGCGACCGCCTCGACACCTTCCGCCGGGACCTCATGCTCTCCCGGAACTCCGGGCTGACCAAGACCTACAACATGGTCTTCGACCCCACCGTCACGGACTCCGATATCCAAGAACTCCGCGATATCCACCGCGCCATCGACGAGGCCACGATCCGCGCCTACGGCTGGGAGGACCGGATCGAATCCGTCGGCGGACTGGACCACGGCTTCCACCAGGTCGGCGGCCGGCAGACCCGCTACACAATCGGCCCCGCCGCCCAGCGGGAAATCCTCGACAGCCTGCTCGAACTCAACCACGAGCGCTATGAGGAAGAAGTCGCCCAGGGCCTGCACGACAAGAAGAACAAGAAGTCCAAGAACAAGGCCGGCGACGAAGGGACGCTGTTCTGATGACCTCCGACGGCGGCGACGCTCTCTTCGCCAACCCCAACGGCGAACAGCAGTCCCTCGACACCACCCCCGACCCCACCGCCAAAACCCCCGAGGACGACGCCCAAGCCGAAGCCCAGGCCAAAACCGCGGAGATCACCTCCCGCCTCGAAGCCCCCCAGCACTTCAGCGGCAAGAACTCCTACCACGTCCGCGACGAGTTCCAGCAGATCGTCGAACTGGACCTCCTCGGCCCCTGGGGCGGTGAGCGCGAGGAGTTCAACCCCAACGCCCGGGGCCCCCGCGAGCGCTACCTCGTCGGGATGCTCGGCCCCAAGCACCAGCCCAAGACCTCTGTCGCCGGTGCCGGCGAGGCGCCCGACCCGGAGGCCCAGGCCGAGGGCGACCCCGGCGGCGAGGGCGCGAGTGAGCTGCCCGAGGTCGTCACCACGCAGAACCTCGGCCGCATCTGGGCATCCTCCATGGGCATGGCCTTCAGCGTCGGCACCGACACCGACGCCGTCGTGGTCGCCGCCTCCTGGGGCGAGTACGGGCGCCGCGAGGCCGGCGGCGACGAGGACGACCGCAAGCGCCTCACCTGGGGCCGCGAACCCCGCGAGTTCACCCGCGAGGTCCGGCTCGACGGCACCGGCCCCGAGGCCCGCGACCAGCGCATCGGGCTCACCACCCCCACCCCCGACGACACGTCCTCCCCCGGCGTCTACCTGGACGTGGCCGTGCGCCCGCGCGGCGGGCGGCGGACCGTGGAGCTGACGCTGGTCAACAACCAGCTCGAACCGGCCTCCAACTCCGACACCGCCTGGCTGTTCCAGGCCAAGCTGGCGGTGACCGCGCTCGACGGCGACTCCCCCGTCTTCCTGCCGGTCGACGACCCGCTGGACCCCGACTCCGCGGCCTCGACCGACTCCGGCGCCCCCGAGGGCGCCGTGAGCTCCGAGGAGCTGCACCTGCGCCTGCTCTACCGCGACCGGCTCTCCTACGCCCAGGGCCGCAACGTCGCCGTGCGCGAGGACGCCGACCCCGAGCTGCGCCGCGCCCGCAGGCTGGAGACCACCTGGCTGCCCTCCTACGAGGTCCCGGCCACGGTCGCGCCGATGGGCGAGGGCACGCCGCTGGCCGGAACCGAGCTGAGCATGGACGCCCTGGCCGTCGCCGAGCCCGAGGAGCTGCGGGCCGGCCTGGCGCCGCTGGCCGAGGGCTATACCGCCTGGCTGGACGAGCGCGACGCCGAGAAGGACGCGCTGCCCGCGCACCTGCGCGAGACCGCCGAGAGCGCGGTGTTCACCGCGCGCCGGGCCGCCGCGCGCATCCGCGCCGGGATCGACCTGCTGTGCGACGCCTCCGCCCCCGGCCACGCCGACGCGCTGCGGGCGTTCCGCTTCGCCAACCGGGTGATGGCCGACCAGCGCCGCCACACCGAGATCGCGCGGCGCCGCGAGGACCCGTCGGTGGCCTACGCCGAGGCCGAGCGGGAGGTGCGCGCCAAGGGCGCCGCCGTCGCCTCGTGGCGGCCGTTCCAGCTCGCGTTCGTACTGCTGAACCTGCCGTCGCTGAACGACCCCGACCACCCCGAGCGCGCCGCCTCGCCCGAGGCGACCGTGGACCTGCTGTTCTTCCCCACCGGCGGCGGCAAGACCGAGGCCTACCTGGGGCTGACCGCGTTCACCTTCGCCGCCCGCCGCCTGTGGGGCGTCGTGGGCGCGGGCGCGGATGCGCGCAGCGGCGAGTCCGGGGTGGCGGTGCTGATGCGCTACACCCTGCGGCTTTTGACCGCCCAGCAGTTCCAGCGCGCCGCCGCGCTGGTGTGCGCGGCCGAGGTCGCCCGCCGCGAGGACCCCGGCACGTGGGGCGAGGAGCCCTTCCGCATCGGCCTATGGGTGGGCGGCCGGGTCTCGCCCAACTGGTACGACGACGCCGAGTCCGAGATCGCCCAGGCCCGCGAGCAGGGCGGGCGGCAGCGCTCCACCGTCTTGCAGACGCTGGCCTGCCCCTGGTGCGGCGCGGCGCTGGCCGCCCACCGCGACCTGGAGCCCAACCCCGACACCCGGCGGGTGCTGCTGTTCTGCCCCAACGGCGAGGGCACCGACGCCTGCCCGTTCTCCCGCACCCGCACGAGCGAGGGCCTGCCGATCCTCACCGTGGACGAGGAGATCTACCGCTACACCCCCGGCCTGGTCATCGCCACCGTGGACAAGCTGGCGCAGCTCCCCTGGCAGGGGTACGCGGGCATGCTGTTCGGGCGGGTGAGCCGGCGCTGCCCGCGGCACGGCTACCGCCACGACGACCTGGACGCGCGCACCGGCTGCCGCGGCCGGCACAACGCCAAGGGCGCGCTGCCCGCCGTGACCGGGCGCCCGGTGGTGCGGCTGCGCCCGCCCGACCTGATCATCCAGGACGAGCTGCACCTGATCTCGGGTGCGCTGGGCACCACGGTGGGGCTGTTCGAGTCGGCGGTGGACCAGTTGTGCACGTGGACCACACCGAGCGGCGGCCGGGCCGCGCCCAAGATCGTGGCCTCCACCGCCACCACCAAGAACGCCCGCGACCAGGTGCGCGGGGTGTTCGGGCGCGGGCTGGAGATCTTCCCGCCGCAGGTCACCGACGTCTCCGACACGTTCTTCTCCCGGCAGGTGCCGGTGAGTGAGCAGACGCCGGGGCGGCGCTACCTGGGGGTGTGCGCCCACGGGGTGCGGCTGAAGTCGGCGGAGATCCGGCTGGCGGAGATCCTGCTGATCGCCGGGCAGACCATGTTCGACGCCCACGGCGCGGCCGCCGACCCGTACATGACGCTGGTGGGCTACTTCAACGCCACCCGCGAGCTGGCGGGCATGCGCCGCTACGTCGACGACGACGTGGTCACGCGGGTGCGCAGGCACGGGCACAGCAAGGGGCTGTCGGACCGGCTGCACGGGCGCGCCTCGATGCTGGAGGTCCAGGAGCTGACCTCGCGCATCTCCTCGGGCGAGATCAGCCGGGTGCTACGGCGGCTGGAGGTGGGCTTCGACCCGGAGCTGGACACCAGCGCGCGCACCAAGGCCATCCGCGCCAGCGTCTCCGACACGCTGAACCGGCGGCCGCGCGGCTCGTCGCGGCCCTCGCAGCCGAGGTTCCACCCGGTGGCCGAGGAGTGGTCGCAGCGCCGCCGCGAGGAGCAGGTGCCCGTCGACGTCGTGCTGGCCACCTCCATGCTGCAGGTGGGCGTGGACGTGTCCCGGTTCGGGCTGATGATGGTCACCGGCCAGCCCAAGAGCACCGCCGAGTACATCCAGGCGTCCTCGCGGGTGGGCCGCGACGCGGCGCGGCCGGGCCTGGTGGTGACGCTGTACAACTGGACCCGCCCGCGCGACCTGGCGCACTTCGAGGACTTCCGCAGCTACCACGCGTCCTTCTACCGGCGGGTGGAGGCGCTGTCGGTGACGCCCTACACCCGGCGGGCGCTGGACCGGGGCACGGCGGCGGCGTTCGTCGCCGCCGTGCGCAACGCGGTCGAGGAGTACTCGCGCAACGGCGACGCCCACGACGTGGACCTGGACGGCCCGGTCGTGGAGCGGGTCGCCGAGCGGATGCTGGCGCGGGCGGAGTACGTGGCCGGCGAGCGCGGGCGCGACTACCTGGGCGAGCGCATCAACACGCTCAAGGACGCCTGGGACCGCGCGCGCCAGGGGTCGACGCGGCTGGGCTACCGGCGGGAGAACTCCGCCAAGCAGCGGCTCGTGGAGCTGCTGCACCGGCCCGGCGAGGGGCGCTGGGACGAGACCACCGTCGGCATGTCCATGCGCGAGACCGAGAACGAGGTGAACCTGCTGGTGGACGGCGACGGCGGGTTCTTCCAGCCGGTGGCCGGCGCGCCGGAGTGGTCGTTCGCGCTGCCCGGCGGCGCGGACGGGGCCGGATCCGGCGACGAGGAGACCGACGGCGACGAGATGGGCGACTCCGCCTTCTCGCAGCCGGGCGGCGGGAAGGGGCGGCGATGACCGCGCGGAGCGAGGACGGCGGGCAGTACCGCCGCCGGGTGGGCGCGGTGCGCCCCAGCCATCTGATGTTCACCGGCGGCGTGGGCGCGCTGGTGGACCTGCCGAACTTCTCGGTGCTGGTGCGCGGGCTGGACGAGTGGAACTACTCCCAGACGCAGCAGAGGGAGATCACCGAGCCGCGGCTGCTGGCGGCCGTGGCCCGGCAGCACCGGCGCGTCACCTCGCTGTGGCCGGCGCCGTGGCTGGAGGGCGTCGACACCGACCCCAACGGGCAGGCGTCGCGGGTGGGGGTGCCCACCGCGCCGTTTCCGGCGTGGTTCCGCTGCACCGCGTGCAACGAGCTGGCGGGGCTGGACTCGCGGCTGTTCGCGTTCAAGAACGACCGGCCGCGGGCGCCGCACGAGGCCCGGTTCGTGCACGAGGGGTGCAAGGTCAAGCGGGGCGCGGACCGGCCGCTGGCGGTGGCCGCGCGGTTCCTGCTGGCCTGCACGTCCGGACACCTGGACGACTTCCCGTATGCGCACTTCGTGCACCGCGGGGCGCCGTGCCCCAAGGCCAGCCACCCCAAGCTGAGGATGGACGACCGGGGCGGCAACATCGGCGCCAACGTCGCCATCCAGTGCGTCAACTGCGGCGACCAGCGCAACATGCGCGACGCGCTGGGTGCGCGCGGCCAGGAGAACCTGCCCCGCTGCCGGGGGCGGCACCCGCACCTGGGCACCTTCGAGCCCGACGGGTGCGCGGCCCGGCCCGCGGTGCTGGTGGTGGGCGCGTCCAACCAGTGGTTCGCCCAGACCCTGTCGGTGCTGGCGGTGCCGCAGACCGGTGCGGGAGAACTGGAGAGCACGGTCGAGGAGCACTGGGAACTGCTCCAGAAGATCGAGGGACCGCTGCTGGCGTTCGCGCGCGACACACTCCCGCAGATGCGCGCCTTCACCCGCTGGGGCGACGACGAACTGCTGGCGATGATCGAGAAGGTGCGGGCGCGCAAGGCCGGCGGCGACGGCGCCCCGGACGACGACACCGACCTGCGCAAACCCGAGTGGGAGGTGTTCTCGGCGCCCGAGGCGCCCGAGCCCACCGCCGACTTCGCGCTGCGGCGCGACCCCGGCGGGGTGCCCGAGCCGCTGCGCGGCGTCTTCACCGACGTGGTGCAGGCCGAGCGGCTGCGGGAGGTGCGGGCGCTGACGGCGTTCACTCGCCTGGACGCGCCCGACCCCGACGACCCCGACCTGGTCGCGCGCGCCCCGCTGTCGCGCTCGGAGACCACCTGGGTTCCGGCCAGCGAGGTGCGCGGCGAAGGGGTGTTCCTGCGGGTGGGCGAGGACCTGCTGCGCGACTGGGAGAGGCGGGTGGCGGACTCGGCCGCGCTGGAGCTGCACCAGGAGGCCTACCGGCAGTTCCGCAAGAACCGCTACTCCGACCGGCTGCCGGGCGGGTTCGACCCGATGCGGCACTGGCCGGGCGCCCGCTACATCGCGCTGCATACGCTGTCCCACCTGATCATCCGGGCGATCGCCGCCGAGTGCGGCTACAGCGCGGCGAGCCTGTCGGAGCGCATCTACGCCGGCACGGAGGAGGACCCGCGCGGCGGCATCCTCGTCTACACGGCGGTGCCCGACGCGGAGGGCACGCTGGGCGGGCTGGTGTCGCAGGCCGAACCCGAGCGGCTGGTGCGGCTGGTCCGGCGGGCGCTGCGGGATGCGATGCGCTGCTCGTCGGACCCGCTGTGCGCGGAGCGGCTGCCCCAGCCCCACGCCGACTTCCTGCACGGCGCGGCCTGCCACGTGTGCCTGTTCGTCTCCGAGACGACCTGCGAACGCGGCAACCGGTTCCTGGACCGGCGCTTCGTGGTGCCGATCGACGACACCGGCCTCGCGCTCTACCGCGAGCTGCCGTAGGGGGCGCTGCGATGGCGGTGGATGAGTGGGGCGCCGGCGGGCCCGACGTGGGTGGCGAGGCCGGCTCACCGGAGGCGGGCGCGGTCTTCGAGCGGGCGGCCGAGCAGGCCGCGCCCGCGCTGGGCGGCGCCGCGCTGCGCGAGCTGGCGGCGCGCATCGGTGCGGGCTGGCCCGACCAGGCGATCCTGGCCGCCGTGCGCGACGAGGAGGCGGTGGCCGACGTGCTGAACGCCCGCAGGCGGGCGGGGGTCGGCGGCGGTCGGGCCGCCGCGTACCTGCGCGGGCTGGCGGCGGGGTATGCGCGCGGCACCGGCGAGGTGCGCGTGGAGACGGTGTGGAGCGGGCCCGCGAGTCACGCCGTCCCGGTGCGCGCCACCGCGCAGGCGCTGCTGGAGGTCGTCGCCGAGGCCGAGCACGAGCTGGTGTTGATGACCTACTCGGCCCGCCCGCACGCGCGCATCCGCGCGGCGCTGGCGGAGGCGGCCGAGCGCGGGGTGCGGGTGGATGTGGTCGTGGAGACCCTGCAGGGCGCGGGCGGTGCCATCAGCGGCGCCGAACCCGCGGCGGCGTTCGCCGGGCTGGCGGGGGTTGAGCTGTGGCACTGGCCACTCGCCCGGCGCGAGCAGGGGCAGGCCAAGGCCCACGCGAAGCTGGCGGCGGCCGACCGCCGGGTGCTGCTGGTCTCCAGCGCGAACCTGACGCAGTCGGGGGTCTCCGACAACATCGAGGCGGGCCTGCTGGTGCGCGGCGGCGAGGCGCCCCGCCGCATCGCCGAACACGTCGCCGAACTGCGCACCCGGGGCGTCCTGGCCCCGCTGTACGGGGGTGGGAGCCGATGACCGCCGCCACCCCGCACCCGGCGATCTTGTACCTGTGGTCACTGTGCGCGATCACATATGACCACGGGTACAAGATCGGCGCGGAAAGGGGCGCGGAAAGGGGCGCGCGCCCGGGCGGGAGGCCGCGATGAGCGGCGTCAGCGGGGAGCGGGGCGTGCTCGGGTCGGCCGACATCGCGCGGCTGGCCGGGGTGCGCCGGCCGGCGGTGAGCAACTGGCGGCGCCGCTACGCCGACTTTCCCCGCCCGGTGTCGGGCAGCGCGGCCAATCCGCTCTTCCTGCTGGAGGAGGTCGAGCGGTGGTGCCGCGACCACGGCAAGCCGTTCGAGGCCGACGCGGCCGAACGGCTGTGGCAGCGGGTGCAGGCGGGCGTGGACGGGGTGCGCACCGCCGAGTTCCTGGCGCACGCCGGCCTGGCGCTGACCGGCGGCTCGGCGGCCGGATCGGGGCTGGCCGAACCCGACGCGCGGTGGGAGCGGCTGCTGGCCGACGTCGCCGAGGCCGCCGCCGGCTACCCGCCGCACGAGCTGTACGAGCGGCTGTGCGCCCGGTTCACCGCCGCGCGCGAGCGCGCCGGCGCGCTGGACGAGCGTGTCGCCGCGGCGATGGCCGAGATCGCCGGCGCGGGGCCGGGCACCCGCGTACTGGATCCGGCCTGCGGGACGGGGGCGCTGCTGCGGGCCGCCGCCGAGCGTGGCGCCCACACCCTGTGGGGGCAGGACCTCGACGCCGCGCACGCGGTCATCGCCCGCTCCCGGATCCGGCTGGCCGGCGGTGACTGCGAGACGGCCGCGGGCGACACCCTGCTCGCCGACGCCTTCGCCGACCGCCGGGCCGACGCCGTGCTGTGCGATCCCCCGTTCCGCGACAGGCACTGGGGGCACGCGGAGCTGGCGGAGGACGAGCGGTGGGTCTACGGGCTGCCGCCGCGCGGAGAGGGCGAGCTGGCGTGGGTGCAGCACTGTCTTGCGCGGGTGCGCCCCGGCGGCCTGGCGGTGGTGCGGATGCCCGCCGCGGCGGCCGACCGGCCCTCCGGGCGGCGGGTGCGCGCCGCGCTGGTGTCCGCGGGGGTGCTGCGCATGGTGGCCGAGCTGCCGGGCGACGGGCCGGCCACCGCCCACCTGTGGGTGCTGGAGAGCCCGGATCCGCGTTCCGAGCACGGCGCGGGGGAACCGGTGCTGACGGTGGCCGGTGTCGGCGATCCGGGCGACCTGGTGCGCCTGTGGGGGCGGCGCGGGCGGTCGGCGGACTCGGGCGGGCGCGGGGCCGGCGGTCCGGCCGCGGTGGCGGTCACCGTCGCCGAGCTCGTCGACAGCGATATGGACCTGCGCCCCGCCCCGCCGCGCGAGGACGACCGCGCCGCCGGGAGCGCCTACGCCGGACTGCGCACGGAACTGGCCGATGCTCTCGACATGGTCGCTGGACTGCCGCCCGAGCTGGCCGCGGCGCCGACGGCTCCGACCGCGGGCGACGCCGCGCCGACGGTCGCCGAGCTGGCCGCCTCGGGGGCCGTGGAGATCCACCATGCACCGCTGGGTGCGGCGGTGGACCGCGGCCCCCTCGCCGTGCTCACGCACCGGGACCTGCGCGAGCGGACGGCGCCCAGCGGCCGCGGCCAGGAGGTGCCGGGCCGGGTGGTGATCCGTCCCGGCGACGTGGTGGCGGCCGTGGGCGGGCGCGCCGTGGCGCGGGTCGCGGGCGAGGCGGAGCAGGGGGCCGCCCTGGGTCCGCGCCTGGTGCTGCTGCGCTGCGACGCCGAACGCGTCGACCCGGGCTACCTCGCCGGCGTCCTCACCGCCGCGGCCGCCGCCGACGAGGACGCCCGGCGCTCGCGCTCGGCGCGCTTCGACCCGCGTGCGGTGCGCGTGCCCGCGATCCCGGTGGAGCGCCAGCGCGCCTGCGCCGCGGCGATGCTCCGGCTCGCCGAGACCCGCGAGCAGCTCGCCCGCCTGGCCGCCCTCGGCGACCGCCTGGCGCGCCTGGGCGGCCACGGCCTGGCGACCGGGTACCTGGCCGTGGAGGAGGAGACGTGACGGGCCGCGGGGCCTCCGCTTTTCCCGGGTGTATCGCGTGTCCTCCGGCCGGAGGGCGGGAGGCGGGCTCTCAGTGGAAAGGCGGTCCGCGCACTCGGGGGGCCGAAGGCCGCGGGACGCGACGCGGCTGCGTCCGGGCAGCGGCGGGCCGGCCGGAGGGCGGCGGCACCGCGCGCGGCACGGCCCCGCTGCCGGAGTCCGGTCGGCTGCCGCTCCCGCTGCTTCCGGACGGGACCGCGCGGCCCCGGCGAAGCGGCGGCACCTTCGGGCTGCACCCATCACCCGCCGTCGCGCGCGCCGCGACGGCAGGGCCGGGCGGCGCGAAGCAGCGCGTGCCCGTCGAACCCCGCGGATGGAGCCGCACCGCCGACGGCGTGTGCCCGGCGACGGCGGCGGCGACCGCGGGAGCCACCGCGGCGGCGGCTCCCGGCCGGCCGCCAGGCCGGCCCTGCTTCCGGTCGCGCCCGCGGGCGTCCGAGATTCGTTGTCCCCGTGCCGTACCTGCGAGTTCGGGCCGCGGGCCGCCCCGCTGCGCCGTCATCCGCCACCGCCGCGGGCCCCGCGGCCGCCCGCACGGCACCCCGTCCCCGTCCGCCAGCACGTCCCCCAGGAGGCGCACCGATGAGCCCGGTGAACGCGCCCGAGCCCCACGGCACGACTCTGGACGGGCGCTATGAACTCAGACGCATGCCGCTGGCGCGCGGCGGGATGGGCGAGGTGTGGGAGGGCCACGACACCCGCCTGGACCGCGAGGTCGCCGTCAAGTTCGTGCGGTTCCCCGACGGCGAGCGCGACGACGAGATGGTGCGGCGGTTCGTGCGCGAGTCCCGCATCACCGCGCGGCTGCGCCACCCCGGAGTGCCGGCGGTCTACGACGCCGGCCACCACGAGGGCCGCCCCTACCTGGTCATGCAGCGCATCCGCGGTATCAGCGTCGCCGACCTGGTGGCCGAGCAGGAGCGCCTGGAACCGGGATGGGCGGCGGCGATCGCGGCGCAGGTGTGCTCGGTGCTCACCGCCGCCCACAACGCCTCGCTGGTGCACCGCGACCTCAAGCCCACCAACATGATGCTGGAGCCCGACGGCACCGTGAAGGTGCTGGACTTCGGGCTGGCGGTCGCGCTGGAGGGCTCGGACGCATCCCGCATCACCCGCAGCGGCGACACCCCCGGCACACCGGCCTACATGGCGCCCGAGCAGCTGATGACCGGCGCCGGCACCCCGCGCAGCGACCTCTACGCCCTGGGATGCGTGCTCTATGAGATGCTGACCGGCTCGCGCGCCTTCACCGGCTCGACGCCCTATGCGGTGATGTCCAAGCAGGTCGGTGAGCACCCGCCGCCGCTGGAGCAGCTGCGGCCGGACGTGCCGGCGGGCCTGCGCGGGGTGGTGTCGGCCCTGCTGGCGAAGGCCCCCGAGGACCGGCCCGCGGACGCCGCGCAGGCCTACCGCGCGCTGCTGCCCCACGCCGTGGAGCTGGGGCCGATCCCGGGGGTGCTGCACCCGCCGGCGATCCCCAGCCCGGTGCGGATGCAGGCGGCGGTGCTCGACCGGGTCTTCGCCGAGGAGACCGGCGGGCCGGGCGGCGCCCGCACGGACCGGGGCGGTGACGTGCCCGCATCGGCGGCGGCCGCGCCGGAGGGCGGGGGCCGCTCGGCCGCGCACGCGGGGCCGACGGCGCCCACGCCCGACTCCCCCGCCCCCTCCGCGAACCGCGCGGCCATCGCGCGGACCGACATCGCCGCAGCCCGCGAGCGTGCGGCGGAGCTGGCGTCGTCGTCGCGCTACCGCCAGGCAGCCGACGTGCTGAAGGCGGCCGTGCGCAGCTCCGCCGCCGCGTTCGGCGAGGCCGACAGCGACGTGGTGGACCTGCGCATGGACTGGGCCAACGTGCTCTTCGAGGGCGGCGACTTCCGCGGCGCCGCACCGGTCTACGCCGACCTGGCCGACGACCTGGCCGGCCGCGAGGGCCCCGACGACTCGCTGGTGTTCCGCTGCCGCCTGCAGCACGCCACCTGCCGGGCGCTGATGGGCGAGACGGACGCGGCCCTGGAGACGCTGCGCCACCTGCTGGCCGACGAGGAGCGCGTCTACGGGCCCGACGACCAGCGCCCGCTGGAGCTGCGCCGCCAGATCGGCCTGCTGGAACGGGGCTCCGGCCGGCACGAGAACGCCGAGCGCACGCTGCGCTCCCTGGCCCGCGACCTGAGACGGATCCACGGCCCCGACCACCCGGCGCTCGCCCAGGTGGTCGCCCTGCTGGAGAGCCCGCTGGGCGAGCCCGGCACCGATTGAACCCGGCGGCCGCACGCCGCGCCCGTCCCCCCGCTGAAGGAGCGCCCCCGTTGCCCAAGCTCGCCATCGACCGCGACTTCCTCCGCGAGTTCGCCGCCCTGGAGAAGCCCGTCCAGGAGCGGGTGGAGGAGGTGTTCGCCAAGTTCGACCACGCCACACACGCCGGGCTGCACCTGGAGAAGATCACCCACGCCCGCGACCGGCGGTTCCGCACCATCCGCATCGACAAGTCCTACCGCGGCGTGGTGCTGGCGCCGGAGTCCGGCGACATCTACACGCTGCTGAAGGTGCTGCCGCACGACGACGCCTACGCCTGGGCCCAGCGGCGCACCGCGTCGGTCAACTCCGCCACCGGCCGCATCGAGATCCGCGACAGCGAGGCCATCGACTCCGTGCGCCCCCACCTGGAGCGGATGGCCGCCACGCAGCCGCCCGAGGAGTCGGCCGCGCTGTTCTCCGACGTCTCCGACGCCGACCTGCGCAGGCTCGGCGTCGACCCGCAGACCCTGGAGTTCGCGCGGGTGCTCACCGACCCGGTGCAGTTGGAGACGGCCAAGGCGTTCCTGCCGCCGACGCAGTGGCAGGTGCTCTACGGCCTGGCCTCGGGCATGAGCCCCGAGGAGGTCTGGGAGGAACTGGGCGCCGCCATCACCGAAGAGGAGATCGACCCCGAGGACCTCGACGCCGCCGTGCGGCGCAGCCCCGACCGCGTCGTGCTGGTGGACGGTCCGCGCGAGCTGATGGCGGTCTTCGCGCGGCCCTTCGACCTGTGGCGGGTCTACCTGCACCCGATGCAGCGCGAGGCCGTCGAGGCCCGCCACAGCGGCCCGGCGCGGGTGACGGGCGGCCCCGGCACCGGCAAGACCGTCGTCGCCCTGCACCGCGCCCGCGCCCTGGCCGAGCGCGGCGAGGGGCCGGTACTGGTGACCACGTTCACCTCGACCCTGGCGGACTCGCTGTCAGCGGGCCTGAAGGTGCTGGCCGAGTCCCCGGAGGTGCTGGAGGCGGTCACCGTCGAGCACGTCGACAAGCTCGCCCACCGGGTCTTCCGCGAAGTGCACGGCCAGCCGCGGCTGCTGCAGGGCCCGGCCGAGCGGGAGCTGTGGAGCGCGGCGGCCGAGCGCAGCGGGGCCGAGTTCAGCCCGGCGTTCCTGGCCGAGGAGTGGCGTCAGGTCGTCCTGGCCCAGCGGATCGAGTCCGCCGACGCCTACCTGGCGGCCAAGCGCACCGGGCGCGGGCGGCGGCTGGGCGCCGTGCAGAAGGCCCGGGTGTGGCAGACCGTCTGCGACTTCCAGCGCGAGCTGCGCGAACGCGGCCTGTGGACCCACGAGTCGGTGTGCGCCGAGGCCGCGCGCATCCTCGCCGAGCGCGACGACAAGCCCTACCGGCACGTGGTCGTCGACGAGGCCCAGGACCTCGGCCCGGAGAAGTGGCGGCTGCTGCGCGCCGCCGTGCCCGAGGTCCCCGACGACATCTTCATCGCCGGCGACACCCACCAGCGCATCTACGCCAGCCGGGTCAGCCTGCGCGAGGTCGGCGTCGACGTGGCCGGGCGCTCGCGTCGGCTGCGGATCAACTACCGCACCACGGCCGAGATCCTGGCCTGGAGCCTGGAGCTGCTGCACGGCGAGAGCATCGACGACATGGACGGCGGCCTGGAGACCCTGGCCGGCTGCCGCTCCGAGGTCAGCGGGTTCCCGCCGCAGCTCAAGGGCCACGCCAACCGCAGCGCCGAGCTGCGCGCACTGGCCGACACGGTGCGGGAGTGGCTGGGCTCCGACGTGCTGCCGGGCGAGATCGGCATCGCCGCGCGCTCCAACCGGCTGGCCGAGGAGGCCGCCGACGCCCTGGTCGGCGCCGGCGTGCCCGCCCGCATGCTGCGCGGCGGCCGCGCCGAGGAGGAGGCGGTCTCGGTGGGCACCATGCACCGGATGAAGGGCCTGGAGTTCCGCTGCCTGGCGGTGGTGGGCGCCGACGCCGACCAGGTCCCCGCACCCAAGGCGGTCACCGCGGAGTCCGAGGACCCCGTCGCCCACGCCCACGACCTCCAGCGCGAGCGCTGCCTCCTCTTCGTGGCCTGCACGCGCGCCCGCGAACTCCTCAGCGTCACCTGGCAGGGCAAACCGAGCCCGCTGCTGCCCACGGCGGGGTGACCGGCGGCTGGACCTCAGCGTGTCAGTGGCAGCAAGGAGGATCGGGCAGATCCCGCCTCCTCTAGACATCGTCGACAGTTCGGAGGGTGCCCAATGATCAAGTCAGCCAACCAGTACCCCGTGCATACGCTGCTCAGCCATGAGAGCAATGTGATGTACAGCGTGCCGCCGTATCAGCGCGAATACTCCTGGTACAAACCGCAGTGGGAGGCCCTCTTCGAAGACCTCATCGAGGCTGACGGGCCGCACTTCCTGGGGACGATCATCACCCTGGACCAGACCACGGACCCGCTCGACAGCAACATTCTGCAGGTCATCGACGGTCAGCAGAGACTGACGACGCTTGCGCTACTGCTCGCCGCGGTGCATTCAGCACTCAAGGAAAACTTCGATCAAATCGACGACGATACTCGACTTGACATGACGAACTTGAGTCGGCAACTTGTGCGCAAGACCGACAAGAAGCCGAGGGTGACACCGCAGAGGCAAGGACATAATTTCGACGACTACGGGTGTGCTCTGGAGGAGGCCGGATTGCCGGTCCAGGGCGAAAAGAAACCGTACTATCCCATCCGCAGGATCGCGAAGTGTTATCACCACTTCCGATCAGCCATCGCGAAGCTCTCCCGTACAGAACAGATCACGGAGGCGGAGGCTGCACAGAGGGTCCGCGATGCGGCACTGCGCGCAGTGATCGTGAAAATCGAGGTCGCCAACCACGCTGACGCCTTCAAGCTCTTCGAGTCGCTCAACAACCGCGGAATGCCCCTCTCACCAGTCGATCTCATCAAGAACCACCTGCTCGCCGAGTCCGATAAGAAGCAGGTCATGAGCGTCGACGAGGCGTTCAATAACTGGAACACCATACTCACCAGCCTGGGCGACAACTATGCTGTTCAGGAGCGTTTCCTGCGCCACTACTACAACGCGTTCAAGGCCGAACTGCCGACGCTGACGGACGCATCTGTGGCGAAGAAATCTAATCTTATCCGCATCTACGAGACTCTTCTCGGTCACGACCTTCAGGGAGTCGTTGGCCAACTAGTCGAAGCCAGCCGGATCTACGGGCGAATCAACTGTGTGGTGGAGTTCGACCAGCCGGCATCACTTGATCACGCGTTTCAGCGATTGATGCGTGCCCAGGGTGCGCCGTCCCACGCCCTAATGATGTGGCTGATGTCGAAGCAGCGTGAACTGGAGCTGACGGATGCCCATATGAAGCAGGTCGTGGACCGGCTGATCAGCTTCTTCGTCCGTCGCAACCTCACCGGCATGCCGCAGACGTATGAGCTGGACAAGCTGTTCATGAAGACGATAGAGGGCATCGACGGCGCGAAAGGCGACGCTGTTCTGAGAGTCATCACCAAGCGCTTGACGGAGGTTTCGGCACCCGATGAGGAGTTTCAGAAGCGTCTGCTGGGGCCGATCTATGAGGAGAACACGGACGTCGCGCGCTACATTCTCACCACCCTGACCGAGGACGCGATGACCAAGGAGACAACTGTCGATCTGTGGCGCCAGGAGTCGAATCACTACGTCTGGACGATCGAACACATTCTTCCGCAAGGCGACAACCTGCCGTCGGCGTGGCACGAGATGCTCGGGGGCGAAGAGATCGCCTACAAGGCGCAGAAGGAGCAGCGGCACAGGCTCGGCAACCTGACGATCACCGCCTACAACAGCAACCTCGGCAACAAGTCCTTCCTCGAGAAGCGGGACCGCCAGGATTCTCAGGGCAGGCCGATCGGATACCGCAATGGGTTGCCGTTGAACGCCGACCTCGCCGAGCGGGAGACGTGGATGGCCGACGACATCGAAGAACGAACGAAGACCCTGGCGGCCAAAGTGATGGAGCGTTTCCCCCTCGCAAGCATCGAGTAAGGTCCTGAGGTGTCGGGCGTCGGGAGAAAAGCCCCCAAACGCGGGGAGCGCGACGGGTACCGGGAGCAGGCGGGCGATGGAGATGGCCGAGGCAGCCGGCCACCTCCAATCAGCCCCAGAGCACCGGATCCAGCAGGCGGGTCATCTCGATCGGCGGCAGTCCGTCATCGACTTCGCGCAGCCTCTTGTAGACGTCGCGCATCTCAGACTTGTCCGGGAGATGCTCGCTGCCGGCCGCACGCTCCAAGACCGTCAGCGTTCCCACCAGCCGGATCCTTCCGACCGCGCATCCGGCGGAGCGGAGCCGTTCCAACCGCCTCGTTTCCGAGGCGGCCAGGTGGGCTCCTTTGCCGTCGTCGATGACCACGGTCACCGCGGTGCCCGCTTCGGCCGCTACGACCGCATGGGCGACGACCATGATTTCGCCCAGATCCTTCCCGCTGTTCATTCGCACGCACATCGGTTCAACAGCGATCCGTTGTACGACGGCGCTGAGTTCGACGTTCGCCATGTCATCCGAAAGGACCTCCACCCACTTCGGGGTGAGCTTCGGCCAGCTCTTCCCGGCAGCGCCAAAGCGCCGGTCGCGCCTCGCCTTGGCGAGGATCTCCCGCTCTACGGTCTCCGGTGCACTGAGCTTGCCCAGAGTCCCGATGAGGAGACGTTCCTTGTTAATAGCAAGGAAATTGAGGCCGGGACCGGCATCGATGATGGGCCGGTGGTTCATCCGTCGTCTTTCGCTGTCCCATTCGCGGGATCGCCATCGGGATCAAGGGCGTTCAGGAGTTCGTCCAAGGAGCTCAGATCGACGTCCACGTCCGGCAGGTCGTCGGCGGCGGACCATGCGATCGGGCGCTCGGCCGGTGTCATCCCCGCCTCATCGAGTTCCGCCTTGGCGTCCTCTGCGGGGATGCCACGGAGGTTGGCGACGGCCTGGACGGACAGCACACCCTCGGCATAGGCGGTGATGGCACGGGTGAGCAGTCGTTGCGGCGCTCTGCTGTGCTGGGAATCGGCCTGCAGGGCGCGGTAGTGGTCGATCCAGCCGAACCGGAACGCCAACTGCGGTGTGCTGAGGTTCATCCATTCCCGTTTGAGGGCGACATCGATGTATCCCGCGTCGTGCAGTGCGATTGCGGCGATCGACGGCGAGACGACGAATCGCTGCACCACCGCGGAGAGATCCGCCACGGATAGGGCCCCGCGATCACCCAGGAAATCCAGCAACCCTTCCTTCGGCACGAGCAGATGCCGGGCGAACGCGTCGGCTCGGATCTCCTCGAAGCGTCGAGCGGCCCAGTCGCCGGCCTGGCTGTCGATCCAGTCCTCGAAGCGCACGTGACCGAGTTCGTGGGCCAGTGTGCTGCGCTGTCGCATCGGTTTGCGGGTGCGGGCAACACCGATGAACACGGCGCCGCCCTTCGGGTCGCGCATCGTCAGGCCGTGTTCGTCTGGTCCGACATCGAGGACCGCCACATCGAACCCGGTCACCTGCTCGATGAGAGCCACGAGGTCACCAAGCGGCTGCGTGCCCAGGCGATGCTCCCGGCGGAACTGTCCGGCGGCGACGCGGCCTTCCTCTTCAGCGTTCATGTTCCTCGGTCTCACGGCTTACCGTGGCGGGGATGGCCTGGTCGTCCAGGTAGTCGTTCAACTCGATGTAGGCCAGCAGCTTCTGCCGCATGCCTTCCATGTCCGAGCCGTTTGTGGCCCGAGCCACGCACTGCACCCGGTCTGCCACTTTGGTGAGCCCCGCGAGTTCGGCATACGTATGCCCTGTCGCCCATGCGATCGCGAGGATCTCGGGGATCTTCGCAGCACGATCGCCGGAGACGATGCGCGAGAGGGTCGGTTGGGACATCCCCGCTCTTTCAGCGAGAGCACGCTGACTCAGCCCCGCGTCCGCACGGGCGCGCTCGATCCGCGCGCCGACATCCGACACCGCCGGCCACCCCTCCCTGCACTGAATCACTCTTGCCGTCGTTGATTCAGTGTATCGCCATCGCCTGCGTACAGCCAGGAATCGGCGGCTCGAGAACGCGGACCCGTGCGGCCGTCGGGAGCGGTACCAGGGCCGCTAGGCTCGGTGGCCATGGAAGAACGCAAGCTCGGCAAGACCGGTAGGAACGTCAGCACCGTGGGGTTCGGGGCGTGGCAGATCGGGGCGGCCTGGGGGGACGTCAGTGAGGACGACGCCCTCTCGGCGCTGCGGACGGCGGTGGAGGCGGGGGTCAGCTTCATCGACACCGCCGACGTCTACGGCGACGGGCGCAGTGAGCGGCTGGTGGGGCAGGTGCTCAAGGAGTACCCGCACCTGACCGTGGCGACCAAGATGGGGCGGCGGGTGCCGCAGGAGCCGGCCAACTACAACCCGGACAACTTCCGCTCCTGGAACGACGATTCGCGCGCCAACCTGGGCGTGGAGACCATCGACCTGGTGCAGCTGCACTGCCCGCCCGATGCCGTCTACGCCACCGACGCGGTCTTCGACGACCTGGACGCGATGGTCTCCGAGGGCCGCATCCGCGCCTACGGCGTGAGCGTGGAGACCTGCGCGCAGGCGCTGGCCGCGATCGAGCGGCCGGGGGTGGCCAGTGTGCAGATCATCCTCAACGCCTTCCGGCACAAGCCGCTGGAGGAGGTCCTGCCCGCCGCGCGCGAGGCCGGTGTCGGGATCATCGCGCGGGTGCCGCTGGCCAGCGGTCTGCTGTCGGGCCGCTACACCGCCCACACCTCCTTCGGCGAGGACGACCACCGCAACTTCAACCGCGCGGGCGCGGCCTTCGACGTGGGCGAGACGTTCTCCGGCGTCGACTACGAGACCGGGCTGGCGGCGGTCGAGCGCATCCGCGAGCTGGTGCCCGAGGGCATGACCATGGCGCAGTTCGCGCTGCGGTGGATCCTGGACCAGCCCGGCGTGAGCACGGTGATCCCGGGCGCCCGCAACGCCGAGCAGGCGCGCGGCAACGCGGCGGCCGCCTTCATGGCTCCCCTCTCGCAGGATGTGCACACCGCCGTACGCGGGATCTACGACGAGCTGATCCGCCCGCAGGTGCACCACCGCTGGTGACGGTCTGAGCCCCGGCCCCGGTGCCGCCGGCCTCCAGGGGGCGGCACCGGGCGCCGCAGTCGGCATTGACATGCAACCCTGCGGTTGCATAAATTGACAGGCAACCGATCGGTTGCATTTCGGTCCGATTCGAGACGTGGTTGCCGATGGAGATGGACGCGGTCTTCAAGGCGCTGGCCGATCCCAGTCGGCGGCGCCTGCTGGACGCGCTGAACTCGCGCAACGGGCAGAGCCTGCGCGAGCTGTGCGCCGACCTGGACATGACGCGCCAGGCCGTCGCCAAGCACCTGGCGGTGCTGGAGGAGGCCGGGCTGGTGGCCACCGCCCGGCAGGGGCGGGAGAAGCTGCACTTCCTCAACGCCGCACCCATCAACGACATCGCCGACCGCTGGATCCACCGCTACGACCGCGCGAGGGCGCGCGCCCTCGCCGACCTCAAACAAGCCCTGGAGGAGAGTCCCATGAGCGGCAGCGACGACACCGGCGCGGACGGCGGCCAGACGCGCTTCGTCTACGTCACCTACATCGACACCACGCCGGAGCGGCTCTGGGCGGCGCTGACCGACCAGGCGTTCATCAGCCGCTACTTCGAGGGCGGCGGGCCCCGGTCCGACTGGCGGGTCGGCTCGCCCGTGCTGTGGAAGATGAGCGCCGACGACGAATCCCATGACTGGGGGCAGCGGGTGCTGGAGGCCGATCCGCCGCGCCGGCTCTCCTACAGCTGGCACGGCTACGAGCCCGAGATGGCCGAGCACACGGGCTGGAGCCGAGAGGAGCTGGAGCAGCGGCGCGGCGAGCGGCGCTCCAAGGTCACCTTCGACATCGAGCCCGCGGGGGCGGCGGTGAAGCTCACCGTCGTTCACGACGACTTCGAGCCGGGCAGCGCGATGCTGGCCAGCGTCAGCGAGGGCTGGCCGGCGATCCTGTCCAACCTGAAGACGCTGCTGGAATCCGGCGAGATTCTGCGGATCGGCTGAGGCGTCGGCCTCGGGGGCGGCGGAGTGCGCGACCTGCGCGGATCGGTTCGGGTGCCCGCCGGTGCAGGATGCGACGAGGGCGGCCGATGGCTCGGCCCGCGCGGATCGGTTCGGGTGCCCGCCGGTGCAGGATGCGACGAGGCGGCGACGGCCGACGAGGGCTGGGGTGGGCGGTCACCGGTTGCCGGCGGCGGATGGCGGGTCGCCCGACGCGGCGGCGAGGACGGCGAGGGGCTCAGCCCGCGCGGATCGGTGCGGGTGCCCGCCGGTGCAGGATGAGACGAGGCGGCGAGGGCGGCGGATGGCCGGGTCGGCGATCATCGGTTCGGGTGCCCGCCGGTTGCGGTGGGAGACGGGGGCGGCGAGGTCGGCGGATGGCCGGGGTCGGCGGTCACCGGTTGCCGAAGGTGGGTGGCGGGTCGCACGACGCGGCGGCGAGGTCGGAGGTGGGGGCCGCCTACGTCCTGATTAAGAAGTCGGTCACCACAGGAGGTTGCGGCAATGGGGCTGTGATGCGCGAAGCGCGGTGCGCCAGCTTGCCGCCGAGCGCACGGCGCACCTTTGCCTCGGAGGCCCGCCACCGGTGGTGCGGCTCCGTCTGACGGGTGCAGCGTGCGCTCGGCGGCAAGCTGTGACCGCGCTTCGCGGGGCGCACCCATTGCCGCAGCCTCGGTGGTGGCCGCCGCGGGTGGTGCCCGGTGGGTTCCTGGAAGGCGGCCCCCGCCGTTCTTGCACACGGCCTGGGCGGGGGCGTTTCTGGCATTTCGCCTCGCGTTGGGTCGACGATGCCCGCCGATGGCGCGCGGCGGGGCGGAGCGGCCCACCCCAACCCCGGATCTTCCGGGATGCGGAAGGAAACCGGGGTGTTTTGCCCGCAATGCCCGCCTGTGGCGGGAAGTGGAGGCGGCCGGGGTGCCACGAGGTGCGCGTTTGGATCGCTTCGGGCGCGGATCCCCCGGTCCAAACGCCATGATCATCGCCGATCCGGGCCGCGCGGGCCGCCCCGGCGCCCCCGCATACCGGACATCGCGGGAGGATTCGACGCCGCGGACGACCCTCCCCGCGGCCGGAGCCCGCCCCGGCGGTCGCGCGGCGCACCTCGTCGCCCCATCGCCACCCCGAAAGTACCGAATGTCCGGGTTCCGTGCCCAGCTTCTGCGTCGAGCGTGGCCCCACGGACACCCCCGACGCGACCGGCGCGGGAGCGAGTTAAATTAAATCGGTCATTGGGGGTTCCGGTCCGGCTGCGCGAGTGGATGAGGCGCCCCGGAACGCGCCCCCGGGGACGCGTTCCGGGGCGCCACCCCCGTCGCCCATCCGAACCGATCCACGCGGCCCGAGCCCTCCGCCGCCCTCGCCGCCCCGGCCCGCCCCGGACCGCTCCTCAGGTGCCGGACGGGCGGGCGGCCGCCTGTTCGGGGCGGGCGAGGCCGCCGGGGATGCGGGTGCCCGGCTGCAGCGGCACCAGTTCGGACTGCAGGACCATGGTGGCCGCGCCGATGGCCGGGGCCGTGGCTGCCGAGGTCGAGACCTGCACGGCGACCGGGTGGGTGGCGCGGGAGAAGAACGCCCGGTCCAGCTCCTCCTGGACGACCGGCTGATACATCGATCCGGCCACGGCGAGGCTCTGCCCGGTGAGCACGACGCGGTCCAGGTCGAGCACGTTGGCCAGGGTGCGGGTGGCCACCGCCAGGTAGCGCGCGGATCGGTCGACGATCGCGCGGGCGCCCGGCTCGCCGCGCCGCGCGGCGCGTGCCACGGCGGCGAAGTCGGCCGCCACCGAGGAGTGTCCGCGCCCGTTCCCGCCGGCGAGCCCGGCGGCACGCGCGACCCCGGCGTCCTCGCGGGCCCGGGCGACGACCGCGGCCGGCCCCGCCAGCACCTCGGTGCACCCGCGCGCCCCGCACCAGCACTCGGGGCCGTCGGCGTCTAGGCAGATGTGGCCGATCTCGCCGGCGTTGCCGCTGCTGCCGTTGTAGGGGATGCCGTTGATGAGGATGCCGGAGCCGATGCCGGTGCAGACGTAGACCGCGGCGAACGTCGAGGAGCCGCTGACCGCACCGGACCAGTACTCCCCCAGCGCCGCGGCGGTTGCGTCGTTGCCCAGTACGACCGGCAGCCCGGTTGCGCGCTGCACTCGCTCGTCCAACGGGAAGTCCGCCCAGTGCCGCATGACGGGCGGGGCCAGCCGCATGCCGCTGGCGGGGGTGAGCGGTCCGGGCGAGACCAGGCCGATGCCGAGGACGCGCGCCCGGTCGATCCCCGCGCCCTCGATCAGGGTGGACACCTCGGCGGCCATGCGCTCCACGACCGCGGGCGGGTCGTCGGTACCCGCGCCCGCGCGGGTCATCCGGGCGACGACGGCGCCGCTGAGATCGGTGAGCACGTAGGCGATGCCGGAGTGGTCCAGGTGCACACCCACCGCGTAGCGCGAGGACGCCTTGAGCTGGAGGAGTACGCGCGGCTTGCCGCCGGTGGACTCCGCGCGCCCGGTCTCGACCACCAGGCCGTCCTCGATGAGCTTGCGGACGACCGTGGAGATGGTCGCGCCGGTGAACCCGGTGGCCTGGATGAGGCCGACGCGGCTGATGGTGCCCGCGGCCCGGATCACGTCGAGCACGGCGGCCCGGCTACTCGCATGCGGTATGGCCCGAGCCGGCGCGCCCACCTGGAACCTCCGCTTCACTCCCCCGTCGCGACCCGCCGCACCTGCGCTGAGGGCGCGCGGATGCCTTCGGCGTCTGCGCAGTTTACCGCCCGCGGAGGCGGCGCCCGTGCCGTGCCTCCGGGCGGCCGCGGCGGCCCGGATTACCACCGCGGAAAAACGCCCCCAAGGAATGCGCCGGGATCGGGGATATCACCCGTATTCGCGATTCCGTATTGACCCGCCTACTCCCAGGGAGAATATTTCGTTACCAGCGCGCTGAATTTCCGACCCGACGCCGAGCGTCTCACCTCCCCCGACATGGCTCTCAAGGAGCGATGACATGAGATCACGAAGAATCGCCGGCCGGATTTCCGCGGCGATGACCGCGCTGCTGGCGTCCGCCGCACTCGCCGCGGTTCCGGCGGGGCCCGCCTCGGCCGCCGGCACCGGCCCCTACGACGCCGAATACACCACCACCCTCCGCCTCTACGACCACACGATCTACCGGCCCGCGGATTTGCCCGAGGACGAGGACCTGCCCGTCGTCGTGTGGGGCAACGGGGGCTGCCTGGCCGACGGCACGATGTTCGAGGAGTTCCTGCTGGAGATCGCCTCGCACGGGTTCCTGGTGATCGCCAACGGGCGTCCGGGCGGGTCCGGACGCACCGACGCCGACATGCTCACCGAGGCGATCGACTGGGCGGTCGAGGAGAACGACCGCTGGTTCAGCCCTTATCGCGGCCACCTCGACACCGGCGCGATCGCCGTCATGGGCCAGTCCTGCGGCGGCATCGAGGCCTACGAGGCCTCCGCCGACGACCGCGTGGACACCACGGTGCTGTGGAACAGCGGCATGCTCAGCGACCTGGACAACTGGCGCCTGCGCCGGCTGCACGCCCCCATCGCCTACTTCACCGGCGGCGAGAGCGACATCGCCCACGCCAACGCCCTGGACGACTGGGACCGCATCCCCTCGGACCTGCCCGCGTTCCTGGGCAGCCTGGACGTCGGCCACACCGGCACCTTCGGTCAGCCCGACGGCGGCGAGTACGGCCGCGTGGGCGCGCTGTGGCTGAAGTGGCGGCTCAAGGGCGACCAGCAGGCCCGGCAGCAGTTCGCCGGCCCGGACTGCGGACTGTGCTCGACCGAATGGGAGGTCCGGCAACGCAACCTCGCCTGACCGCCTCGGACGGGGCGGCCGCGCGGCCGCCCCGCGGACCGGCGGAGGCTCCGGGCAGCGGTGGAGCCTCCGCCGGTACTTTCGTTTTCCGCGCGTTTATGCGAATCGACCAGGCATGATCGTGGGAGCCCTCCCATGGATTGGCGATCATGTCTGGCGGCCGGGAGCTTTACCGGTTTACCCTCTAGGCTGCACAACCACTCCAGGCGAGGTGGCACACACTGGGGGATTCGCGTGCCGAGTGGGTGGATTCCGTATTTTCCCAGGAGCCGTAAATGTCGAACCATCGATGGCCGCGGAGGTTGTCCGCGGCCGCAAGCTCGCTCGTTTTCGCAGCGCTGACCCAGGTCGGGCCGGCCGCGGCGGATGAGGCCGGTTCCGCCGAGAGCCAGAGCCCGGAGCAGGCGGCCTCGGCCCAGGCGCAGCTCCCGCTGGAGCGGCTGGAGATCACGAGCACGCGCACCGACGCCGACCGCCTGGACCGGCCCACGGACATCGAGGCGGTCGGCGACGGCAGCGGCCGCCTGTTCATCACGGAGAAGGAGGTGGGCCGGGTCCGCATCTACCACCCCGACACCGGGCTCGCCGCCGACCCGCTGCTCGACATCGGCGACCGCATCGCCACCGGCGGCAACGAGCAGGGGCTGCTGGGCATCGCCACCCCGCCCGACTTCGCGACCGACCCCGAGGTCTACGTCGCCTACACCAGCGCCGACGAGGGCGCGGTCACGCTCTCGCGCTTCCCGATGGACAGCCCCGGCCAGGCGAGCATCCCCGCATCCAGCGAAGAGGTGCTGCTCACCGAGGAGCACAGCGAGTACACCAACCACAACGGCGGCGAGGTGGAGTTCGGCCCGGACGGCCACCTCTACTGGAGCCTCGGCGACGGCGGCAACGCCGGGGACAGCCTGAACAACGGGCAGAACCTGAGCACCCTGCTGGGCACCATCGTGCGCATCGACGTGAGCAGCGCCTGCGGCGACCTGCCCTACTGCATCCCCGAGGACAATCCGTTCGTCTCGGTGCCCGACGCCCGCCCGGAGATCTGGGCCTACGGCCTGCGCAACCCGTGGCGGTTCTCCTTCGACCCCGTCGACGGGTCGATGTGGATCGCCGACGTCGGCCAGGGCGTCCACGAGGAGGTCAACCACATCGGGGCCGGCGAAGGCGGACACAACTTCGGCTGGCCCTGCCGCGAAGGGCCCGACGAGTACGACGCGGAGCGCTGCGACTCCGCAGCCGACTACACCGACCCGGTGTTCTCCTACACCCACGAGGGCACCAACTGCTCGGTGACCGGCGGCGTCGTCTACCGCGGCGACGAGTACGCCGACCTGGCCGGCGGCACCTACATCGTGACCGACTACTGCAGCTCCAACACCTGGGGCGTCCGGCCCACGGACAGCGGCGAGTACGACGTCGCGCACATCGGCGTACTGCCCACCCAGGTCACCGCGTTCGGCGCCGACGCCTCGGGCGAGCTGTACGCGGTCAACGACCTGCCCGGCGGCCTGCACCGGCTCGGATTCGAGGCGCTGCCGCCGCCGGTGTACTGCACCGTCGACTACACCGTGGACAGCGACTGGGGCAGCGGGTTCACCGCGTCGGTGGTGGTGACCAACACCGGCGAGGACCCCGTCGACGGCTGGACCGTGGAATGGGACTACCCGGGCGACCAGCAGGTCACCAACGCCTGGCAGGCCGAGGTCACGCAGGACGGCTCCACGGTCTCGGCCACCGACCTGGGCTGGAACAGCGTGATCTCCCCGGGCGGCTCCCGCCGGTTCGGCGTCCAGGCCGAGTTCAGCGGCGCCAACCCGGCTCCCACCGAGTTCCGCGTCAACGGCTCCGTCTGCGAGGGATAGCCTCCGCAGCCGCTCCCGCCGCCCCGTCCCGCCCGGTCGAACCGACCGCGCGGGGCGGGGCGGCCGCTGTGTGCGGGGTCCCTCCGGCACGGCCGCCCCTCCGAGCGCGGGCGGCGGAACCGCTGCCCGCCGGCGCGGCACTCGCCGGCGGGCAGCAGCGATGAAGCCGGCCGACGCACAGGGCTCCGGCTTGTCCCCTGGCTGTGCCGCTGGTTGACTTACTTAATTCGCTGACGTAAGAATCCTTCGCACGTTCCCGCCCGATCCCCGACGAACCCCGCCCCTTCCCCGAGCCGCCACCGCGGCGGCCCCAGCCTGGAGTGATCGCAGATGATGCGTCGGACCCTGCACGAGGACTGGCTGCTGTCGACGACGGCAGGCCCGGTGCCCGAGGAGATCGCCGGGCGCACGGTTCCCGCGCAGGTCCCGGGAAGCGCCCACGTCGACCTGCTCGCCGCCGGCCTGATCGCCGACCCCTACCTCGACACCGCCGAGACCGGCCTCGCCTGGGCCCACCGCACCTCCTGGCGCTACACGCTCACCTTCGACGCCGCCGCACCCGAGCCGGGCGAGCGGGTCGACCTGGCCTTCGACGGGCTGGACACCGTCGCCACCGTGCACCTGAACGGCCACCGGCTCGGCGAGAGCGCCAACATGCACCGCGCCTACCGCTTCGACGCCCGCGCGGCGCTGCGCGGCGGAGCCAACGAGCTCACCGTCGACTTCTCCCCCGCGCTGGACCACGCCGAGCGGGAGCGCGAGCGGCTCGGCCACCGCCCCCACACCAACACCCACCCCTACAACATGGTCCGCAAGATGGCCTGCTCCTTCGGCTGGGACTGGGGCCCCGACCTGCAGACCGCCGGCATCTGGAAGCCGGTCCGACTGGAGCGGTGGCGCACGGCCCGCATCGCCGGGTTGCGGACCCTGGTCACCGTCGGCGAGGACGGCACCGGGCGCGTCGAGGCCCATGTCGGCATCGAGCACGCCGATCCGGACGGGGGCGCGGGCGGCGGTCTGGTCCTGGCGGCACGCACAGGTGGGCGGGAGTCGGCCGTCAGCGTGCCCGCCGGGGCCCGCGAGGCGGTGGTGGTCGTCGAGGTGCCCCGCGCCGAGCTGTGGTGGCCCGCGGGCTACGGCGGCCAGCCCCTCTACGACCTCGACGTCGCGCTCTCCGCGGGCTCCCCCGGCGGGCCGCAGGCGCGGGAACTGGACTCCGCCCACCGGCGGATCGGCTTTCGCACCGTGGCCGTGGACACCGCCCCCGACGAGATCGGCGCCCGGTTCACCGTCACCGTCAACGGCCGGCCCATCGCGGTCAAGGGCGCCAACTGGATCCCCGACGACCACTTCCTCACCCGCATCACCCGCGACCGGCTGATCCGCCGCGTCGACCAGGCCGTCGGGGCGCACATGAACATGCTGCGCGTGTGGGGCGGCGGCATCTACGAGACCGACGACTTCTACGACGTCTGCGACGAACGCGGCGTGCTGGTGTGGCAGGACTTCGCGCTGGCCTGCGCCGCCTACCCCGAGGAGGAGCCGCTGGCCGCCGAGTTCGAGGCCGAGGCGCGGGAGAACGTCGCCCGGCTCAGCTCCCACCCCTCGCTGGCCGTGTGGAACGGCGGCAACGAGAACCTGTGGGGCTACGCCGACTGGGGCTGGCCCGAGGAGCTGGCCGGCCGCACCTGGGGGGAGTACTACTACTACGACCTGTTCCCGCGCATCGTCGCCGAACTCGACCCCACCCGCCCCTACGTCGACGGCAGCCCGTGCAGCCCCGGCCACCGGCCCGGCGGCCTGCACCCCAACGACCCCGACCACGGCTGCCGCCACGAGTGGGACGTGTGGAACAACACCGACTACACCCACTACCGCGCCATCGTGCCGCGGTTCTGCGCGGAGTTCGGCTTCCAGGGCCCGCCCACCTGGTCGACCCTGACCACCTGGATCCACGACGACCCGCTCACCCCCACCTCGCCGGCGTTCCTGCTGCACCAGAAGGCCAACGACGGCAACGGCAAGCTGCACCGCGGCATGGAGGGGCACCTGCCCGTGCCCGCGGACTTCGCCGACTGGCACTGGGCCACCCAGCTCAACCAGGCGCGGGCCGTCGCCTTCGGCGTCGAGCACTACCGGTCCTGGTGGCCGCGCACCTCCGGCACCCTCGTCTGGCAGCTCAACGACTGCTGGCCGGTCACCTCCTGGGCCGCGGTGGACGGCGACGGGCGGCCCAAGCCGCTGTACTACGCCCTGCGCCGCGCCTACGCGCCGCGCCTGCTCACCTTCCAACCGCGCGACGGCGCTCTCGCGCTGATCGCCGTCAACGACACCGACGAGCCCTGGACCGGCCGCGTACTCCTCCAGCGGCAGGACTTCGCGGGCGAGGTGCGCGCGGAGGCCGAGACCGAACTGGCGGTGCCGGCCCGGTCGGCCGCGCGCATCGACCCGGCCGCCTCGCTGCTGTCCGCGGCCGATCCGGCCCGGGAGCTGCTCACCGCCGACGCGGGCGGGGTGCGCGCCCTCCACCTCTTCGGCGAGGACGTCGAGCTGGCCTACGACCCCGATCCCCTCAGCGCGGCGGCCGCCCCCGTGCCCGGGGGCTACCGTGTGGACGTGCACGCACGCTCCTTCGCGCGCGACGTCGCGGTGCTCGCCGACCGGGTCGCGCCCGACGCCGAGGCCGACGACATGCTCGTGCCCCTCCTCGCCGGCGAGACCCGCTCGTTCACCGTGCGCACCGGCGCCCGGATCGATCCCGCGGAGCTGACCGGCCCGCGGGTGCTGCGCTGCGCCAACGGCCTGCGCGAGCGGACGGCCGGGGCGGCATGAGCGTGCCGGCCGGCGCACCGCCGCGCCCCGGCTCGGCAGCGGGCGCGATCGGGCTGGTCCTCGCCCGGCCGGCCCGCCTGCTCAGCGTCGAGCCGTTCTTCATGGAGTTCATCGGCGGGATCGAGGAGCGCCTGGCCGAACGCGACATGTCGGTGCTGCTGCAGATCGTGCCCGATCAGCAGGCCGAGCTGGACGCCTACCGCCGCTGGTCCCAGCGCGGGCTCGTGGACGCCGTCGCCGTGGTCAACCTGACCGCCGGCGACGAGCGCCCGCGGGTGCTGGCCGAGCTGGGCCTGCCCGCTGTGCTCGTGGGCGACTGGGACGGCAGCCCCGCCGCCCCGACCGTGCGCACCGACGACGCCGCGCCGGTGCACGAGGCCCTGCGGCACCTGCTGGAGTTGGGCCACCGCCGGGTGGCCCGGGTCAGCGGGCCCGCCGCCCTGCTGCACACCCGCAGGCGCACCGCGGCGCTGGAGGAGGGCTGCCGCGCGGCCGGGATCGAGCCCCCGACCACCGTCGAGGGCGACTACTCCGGGGAGTCCGGGGCCGAGCTGACGACCGCGCTGCTGCGGCGGCCGCAGGCGCCCACCGCCGTCCTCTACGACAACGACGCCATGGCGGTGGCCGGTCTGCAGGCGGCGGAGGAGCTGGGCGTGGCGGTGCCCGACGGGCTGAGCCTCATCGCCTGGGACGACTCCACCCAGTGCCGCCTCGCCTCGCCGCCGCTGACCACGATGAGCGTGGACGTCCACCAGTACGGGATCGCGGTGGCGGAGTCGGTGCTGGAGGCCGTCGACGGCCTGCCCGTCGCCGAGCGGCACTCGCCCCCGGCCCGCATCACCCCCCGCGGCAGCACCGCGCGGCCGGGGGTGCACGCGGGGGTGGTGTAGGCGGGGGCGGCAGGCGCGGGCGGCGGGCCGTGGATTTCCGGGTGCCGGGGAGTGCGCTCGCGCCGTGCGGGGTATTTTCGATCGGGCCGGTGGGCACGGACCGGCCCCGACCGGTGTGCGGCCATGCCGCCTCCGGTACCGTCGGCCCGCCCAGACGCAAAGGAAGTACGCCGTGCGCCGTCCCACCATCGCCGATATCGCCCAGGCAGCGGGAGTCTCCAAGGGATCGGTCTCCTACGCGCTCAACGGCAAGCCCGGGGTGTCGGAGAGCACCCGGCTGCGGGTGCTGGCCATCGCCGAGGAGCTGGGCTGGGCGCCGAGCACCGCGGCGCGCGCGCTCTCCGACGGGCGCGCCGACGCCATCGGGCTGGTCGTCGACCGGCCGGCGCGGTCGCTGGGGCTGGAGCCGTTCTTCATGGAGCTGATGTCGGGGGTGCAGACGGCGCTGTCGGAGGTCTCCACGTCGCTGCTGCTGCAGGTGGCCGCCGACCAGGAGCACGAGATCCGCACCTACCGCCAGTGGCATGCGCAGCGGCGCGTGGACGGGGTGCTGGTCGTCGACCTGCTCGACGGCGACAAGCGTCCCGCGGCCCTGGCCGAGATGGGCCTGCCGGCCGTCCTGGTGGGCGGACCGCTCGCCGACGCCGCCCAGCCCTGCGTGTGGTCCGACGACGCCGCGTCGATGGCGATGGCCATGCGCCACCTCGCCGGCCTGGGCCACCGGCGCATCGCCCGGGTCGCCGGGCCGCAGGCCCTGCTGCACACGTCCCGGCGGTCGGCGGCGTTCGCCGAGGCGGCGGTCGGCATCGGCGTGGACGGGCACTCGATCGTGCACGCCGACTACTCCGACGAGGCCGGGGCCCAGGCGACCCGGCGGCTGCTGCGCCACGAGCCGCGCCCGACCGCGCTGATGTTCGACAACGACCTGATGGCGGTGTCCGGGCTGAGCGTCGCCCAGGAGATGGGGTTCTCGGTCCCCGCCGACGTGTCGGTGATCGCCTGGGACGACTCCCCGCTGTGCCGCATGACCCGCCCGGCGCTGACCGCGATCGGACGCGACGTGAAGGGCTTCGGTGAGCAGGCCGCCCGGGTGCTGCTGGAGGTGCTGTCGGGCCGGACCCCGCCGCACCGGCGGGCGGCCGACGCCCGGCTCGTCCCCCGCGAGAGCACGGGGCGCCCGCCTGCGGCCGAGCGCGGCCGGTGACCGCCCGCACCGGGGGCGGCGCCAGGGGCGGTGTAGTCTCCTGAGGGCGCCGGGGGCAGGCGCGGCCCGCCGAGCACCGGGCCGGTGGACGTCGACCGGCCGGGCAGGGCGCTGACCTGAGGAAGCTTGACACTTAACCGGTTCAGTGATGGTGTTTTCCGGTGCGTCCGGAGCCGTATGGCGGCCGCGCACCGCCGCCGCCGTCCGGCCGCCGCCACCCGGCGGAACACCGCCGCACCGGCCCGGCGGGCGCCCGCGCCGGCCGTGAAGGGAGTCGCCATGGAGTTCTCCGCCGACGATCCCGCTCCCCGGGAGTGGACGCGGGAGCAGAGCGCGGCCCTGCTCGACTGGGCCGGGCGCTCCCGGCAGGCGCACGGGTTCGCCTGGCTGGACGACGACGGACGGCCGCGCGAGGCCCAGGGCGTGCAGACCTGGATCACCGCCCGCACCACGCACGTCAGCGCGCTGTACGCGCGCGAGCACGGCGGCGCGGCGCGCGACCTCGCCGAACACGGGGTGCGCAGCCTGCGCGAGTCGCTGCGCGACCCCCGGCACGGCGGCTGGTTCTCCACCGTGGCCTTCGACGGCTCACCCGCCGACTCCGGCAAGGCCGGCTACCAGCACGCCTTCGTCCTCCTGGCGGCCTCCACCGCGACCGCCGCCGGCATCGCGGGCGGCGCCGACCTGCTCGACGACGCCGCGGCGACCGTGCTCGACCGGTTCTGGGACGCCGATGCGGGACTCGCCGCCGAGTCCTTCGACCGCACCTTCACCCGCGGCGAGAACTACCGCGGCGCCAATAGCAACATGCACATGGTCGAGGCCTTCCTGGCCGCAGGCGCCGCCACCGGCGACCCCGCCTGGGCGCGGCGCGCGCTGGGCATCGCCGACTTCCTCATCCGCGACCGGGCCGCCGCGCACGGCTACCGGCTGCCCGAGCACTACACCGCGCAGTGGCGCGTGCTGCCCGAGTACAACCGGGACCGGCCGGGCGACCCGTTCCGCCCCTACGGCTGGACGCCGGGCCACTCCCTGGAGTGGGCGCGCCTGCTGCTGCACGTCGAGGCGGCCCTGGACGAGCCGCCAGCGTGGCTGCTGCCCGCCGCCGAGTCCCTGTTCGCCACCGCCGTGGCCGCCGCGTGGGCCCGCGACGGCGCCGACGGGTTCTGCTACACGCTGGACTGGGACGATCAGCCGGTGATCCGCGAGCGCATGCACTGGGTGGCGACAGAGGCGGTCGCGGCGGCCCACGCCCTGCACACCCGCACCGGCAGCGCCGACTACGCCGACCTCGCCCGCAGGTGGTGGAGCCACCTGCGCGCCTCCTTCGTCGACGGGACAAAGAACTGGCGCCATGAACTCGACGCGCGCAACCGCCCCAGCGCCACCGTCTGGAGCGGGCGGCCCGACGTCTACCACGCCTACACGGCCCTGTCTTTCGCCGCGGGCCGGCCGATCCCCGGATACGCGGTGGTCGGCACCCCGAGCGCAGCCGAAGGGAGCGCGAACGCGTGAGCACCGAGCACGACGAGCAGGGCCCGCCGCCGGCCTCGGCGGCGCCGCAGGCGGCGATCGCCGGCGAGCACGTCATGGACCTGCTGCCCGAGGACGGCGGACTGCTGCGGCCGGTGCCCGGCGGCGGCCCGGCCAACATCGCCGTGGCCTGCGCCCGGCTGGGCACACCGACCATGCTGCTGTCCCGGTTCGGCGCCGACGCCTTCGCCGAGCGGCTGCGCGCCCGGATGGCGGCCGAGGCGGTCGACCTGAGCCGCTGCCCCACCGGTCTGGGGTCCTCGGCCCTGGCCGTGGCGACCCTCGCCGCCGACGGCTCGGCCCGCTACGACTTCTGGCTGGAGGACGCCCCCGACTGGTCCTGGTCCCGCCGGGAGCTGGCGGGCGCGCTGCCCGAGTCGGTGCGGGTGCTGCACCTGGGCTCGATCGCGGCGCTGCGCCCGCCCGGCGACGCCGAGCTGCTGGAACTGGCCCGCCGCGAGCGGGAGCGCCGCACCGTCACCTTCGACCCGAACGTGCGCATGGCGGCACTGCCCGGGCGTGAGCACGCACGCGGGCGCGTGGAGGACTTCTGCCGCGTCAGCCACCTGGTCAAGGCCAGCGACGACGACCTCGCCGAGCTGTATCCGGACACGCCCGCCGAGGCGGCGGCGCAGCGCCTGCTGGAGCTGGGCCCCCGGGCGGTGGTGGTCACGCGCGGCGGCGAGGGCGCGTTCGCGCTCAGCCCCGAGGGGCGCGCCGAGGTGGCGGCTCCCCCGGTGCGGGTACACGACACGATCGGGGCGGGCGACACGTTCATGGCCGCCCTGGTCAGCGGATGCGCCGCTGCCGGCGGTGTCCCGGCCTCCGCCGCGGCACTGGAGGCGCTGCTGTCCTCCGCGGCCGCGGGCGCCGCCCTCAACTGCACCCGCCCCGGCGCCGACCCGCCCACGGCGGGCGAACTCGCGGCGTTCGGCGAGGCGCGCTAGCGGCGACGACCGGGGCGGGGGCGGCCCGCCTGCCGTCATCGGTGGCGGAGCGAGCCGACCGTGTGGAGGCCCGGCCGGGCCGGGGCCGGCGGTGGAAACGGCGTCCGGGCGGCCCGTTGAGGGGAGCAGCGGGCCGCCCGGACGCCGGGCGATCCAACGGTAACAGCCTGCTTCCGGCCCCCAGGAGCGACCCCGGGCCGAGGGAGCCGGCCGCCGGCCTCGATCGGCCGCGGGGGACGCAGAATCCGGCGAGGAGCATGCCGCGCGATCGCCCTGGCCGGAAGCGGCCAGCACCGCGGCGCCCGCCACCGGAGGAGTCCGGGAGGGCGCGCGCAATCGGGCGGAGACGGAGCCCGGAATGGGCGGAACCGCCGCCGGGCGGAGTCCGTCATAACGGAGGCCGGAACGCCGAGGGGGCGCGCAGCGGCGGACCGGCGGCCCGTTGCGGCCGGTACCGCACCGGCCTCTTCAGCGTCGCGGCGGCCCGGCCCGCTGTACGCTTTCCTGGCCCCCTGAACTCGCATAAGCGACAAAAGCTGCACATCAACCGACAGGGACCCCCGTGTACTCTCAGTATCCTCAGCCCCAGCCCTACCCGCCGCCCCAGCCCGAGAAGAAGCCCAATTACTGGCTGGTGGGATGCTTCGGCTGCGGCGGCGCGCTGGCCCTCGTCGCCGGCATCATCGCCATCATCCTGGTCGTCGTGAACAGCGGCGACGATTCGGGAGGCACGGCCGGCGACCAGCCCTCCGCCGGCTCGTCCCCCGAAGGCGGCGACGGCGAGGAGACCGCGCCCGCCGACGCGGGCGGTCCCGTCCAGATCGTGGCCGAGCCCGCGGAGTACTCCCCCTCCGTGCTGGGGGACGGCGGGGACTACGTGGCGGTGCACGTCACGATCACCAACAACGGCGACGAGACCGTCTCGGTGAACCCGCTGTACTTCACCATGGAAGACGCCAACGGCGAGACCAAGGACGCCGACCTGATGGAGTCGGCCGGCCAGGACGACAGCTTCGAGGCGCTGGAACTGGCGAACGGCGACAGCGAGAGCGGCGTCGTCGTCTTCCCCGGCACCGCCGAGCCGGTGAGTGTCACGCACACCGACGTGATGGGCAACGAGTACACGGCCCAGGTGGGCTGACGCCCGCCCACGCGCAGCGCGAGCCCGGCGGCCGCCCCCGGCCGCCGGGCTCCGCCGTGTCCGGAGCCGGGAGCGCGGCTCCGCCCGGATCGGGCCGCGCGGGCCGCGCGACACGCCGACTCGGCACCTAGCGGTCGGATCGGCCGCCGCTAGGGTGGCGGCGTGGCTTCGATCACCGACCCGGAGGTGCGCGCACTCCTGCAGGAGGGGACGCGCACGGGAACGCTCGCCTACACCGCCTCGGACGGCCGCCCCTTGGCCGCGCCCGTCTGGTTCATCGTCGAGGGCGACGTGATCGTCTTCAACACCGGCAAGCACACGGCCAAGGGCAGAGCGATCGCGCGGGACCCCCGCCTGGCGCTGGTCGTGGACATCGAGACCCCGCCCTATGGCTTCGTCCAGGTCCAGGGCGTCGCGGAGGTCTCGGAGGACCCCGGCGAACTGCTGCGCACCGCCACCGCCATCGGCGGCCGCTACATGGGCGAAGACCGCGCCGAGGAGTACGGCCACCGCAACGGCGCCCCCGGCGAACTGGTGGTCCGCCTGCGCCCGACCAAGGTCGTGGCCGGCTTCGACATGGCCGAGTAACTCCGCGTACACCCCGCCGCACCCGCGCCTGATCCGGCCATCGGCCCTGGCAGGGGGTGTCTGCGCAGCTCACGGCCGCCGAGTCGGCAGATTCGGCAGCAGGTCGAATGCCGTTTGCAATGGCGCTGGAATCAGGAAACCGGAAACGGGGTAACTATTCCGGTGAGATGACCGCCCTCGGCAACGGAGCCCCCGCCGACAGTCCCCTGATGACCGGATTCATTCCGATGATTCCGATCCGCCTACTCCGATGGGGTGCGCGGTACCCCGCGCGCTCCCATCGCCCCCGGGAGGTGATCGTGGACGACGACGGTTAAAAGAAAAAGACCCCTGGCGGCACACCAGGGGCCGTCATCCGCCCCTGAATCCGCCTCTTCCCGGAGAGTCGGCCAGCGTAGTTCGACTCCCGGGCAGGATCATCCGGCGCAGGCTCGCCGACAATCGACCGCACAGGAAAACAGATGACATGCGGACGCACTACTCGTCATCCACCGACACCACCCCTACTATTCTCGCCCGTGCATGTCGTCCTGCCATTCCCACGTGATTCCCGTATGCCACTTGTCCACGTCGAGAAAATCCCGGAAATAGAAGCCATTGGAATTTGACGGAAACAAGTGATCCGATTTCAGGGGCGCAGCCCCCTCGGTTTCGAATACGTCTCGCTCGCGGAACCACCAGGCCGCTTTGGGCAGCGCAGGAGGCGTGAAGCGGACGCGCAGTGCATAGCGCCTGCTCCCCGGCCTCGCCCTGTAGCGGAGCATGGGCCGGGCGGGAATCGAGCTGCGCACGAGCACCCGGTAGCTGAACGAGAAGGGTTCGCCTTCTCGAGGATCCAGTTCCCGGTCCAACTGGAGTACCGCAGACAGGTATCCGAACCCGGTCTCGCGAACGGCAGCAACACTACACCCTATTCCCGGCTCGATCGTCAACACTCCCGTGCCGGTGTCGCGGTGATAGTTGTAGGCCGCTGAAACCAGGGAGACTCCAGGGTAAAGCGGAACGACGCTCCTAATGACATCGACTTCCGTAATCACACCGCGACCGTCGATATGATAATAAGCTTCGGTTTCGCGTACTTCGTACCCTTGCCTGATCGTATCGGCCGATGCGTCCGGTGTGACGGTGAACGGCACTGAATGTCTGTTCTGCTGCCGCTGGTTGAGCCGCTGGGTGCGCCGCCGCTCCTCGGTCACCTTGCGCGCTTGGTCCAGCGCACGCCGGGCCAAGTGCTCGTCGCAACCGAACTCGGTCACGTAGTAGTACACCAGTTCGGTCGAGGGCATCGTGTGGCCGTTCTCCACATTGGAGATGTGGCCGCTGCTGTACAGCGCCACGTCCCGGGTCGTCGCCCCGGCCTCAATCCGCGCCTCTCGGAGGATGCCCCCGAGTCTGCGGTGCTCCTCGCTGACAGGTACGCGGTCGCGCGACGGCCCCGGCTCTCTCGAAGTCATCCGCTCATTATCCAGACCTAGGGTCCCGGATCGGAACAAGTCCGGATTCGGCTACCCCGCCGGACACTCTTGATCCGGTCGACGTTCCAGGAGCGGGACGTCCGCACTTCGGACTGGTCAGGGAGTTATGCCTGCGCCTGTCGGTGAAACGACCGCACACTCCAGCTTGTAGACTCTGGCGCGGCATCCCGTGCGGCCGCACTGACTGAACTGCGCCGAAACGGGCGCCGGGGCGAAGGGACCCGCCCGACCGCCAGTCCAACGGGCCCCTTCTGCCGACTTAGGAGCCGGCTTCCCTGGTGGTCCGCTTAGGAGGCGTGATGCGGACGCGCAGTGCATAACGCCCACTCCCCGGCCTCGCCCTGTAGCGGAGCATGGGCCGTGGGAATCAAGCTGCCCACGAGCACCCGGTAGCTGAACGAGAAGGGTTCGCCGTCTCGAGGATCCCGTTCGCGATCAATCCGGAGCACTGCAGAAAGGTGCCCGGACCCGGTCTCGCGAACGGCAGCAACGCTACACCCTATTCCCGGCTCGATCGTCAACACTCCCGTGCCGGTGTCGCGGTGATAGTTGTAGGCCGCTGAAACCAGGGAGACTCCAGGGTAAAGCGGAACGACGCTCCTAATGACATCGACTTCCGTATTCACATCGCCACCGGCGACATGGTGACAGTCTTCGGTTTCGCGCACTTCGTACCCTTGTCGGATCGTGTCGCCCGATGCGCCTGGTGGGGCGGTCAACGGCACTGAATGCCTGTTCTGCTGCCGCTGGTTGAGCCGCTGGGTGCGCCGCCGCTCCTCGCTGACTTCCCGGGCTTGAGCAGTACCCGGCGCGCCAGGTGTTCGTCGCAGGAACTCGGTCACGTAGTAGTACACCGGTCCGGTCGAGGGCATCGTGTGGCCGTTCTCCACGTTGGAGATGTGGCCGCTGCTGTACAGCGCCACATCCCGGGTAGTCGCCCCGGCCTCGGTCCGCGCCTCGGGAGGGCGGCCGGAGGCGGCGGAATCCTGGTCCCGCTTGCTTGCCGGTCTTGCTTGCTGAGACTTGCTTGCTTGTTGCGGAAACTGGCCTATCGGCAAGCAGGGTGCGGCCGTGGTGTCCTCGTTTCAGATGGTCTCCACCCGAATGTCCAACGGCGGCCAGGCGGTAGGAGCCCACCGGTCCCGTCAGGGAAGGGAGAGACGCGATGGCTGTGCTGATAGTCGCGGCCGCGGCGTTCGTCTGCGGATTCGCCGCGGGCTGGGTGCTCACGTCGTCGTACGCGGCCTGGGAGATGAACCGGATCGTCAACCGCCAGCAGCGGGAGATCGTCGAGCTGCGCGAGTACGCCGCCGAGCTGGCCGAGGACCTGCGCAGGGTGTCCTGAGGACGGGGGCGCGGTGGAGCCGCCGCTCAGCTGTGCGGCGGTTCCCCGGTCACCACGTGGTCGGCGTGATTGAGGGCCTCCAGCACGAGGCGGCGCAGGTGGCCGTCGCGCAGGCGGTAGATCGCGTGCCGCGACCGCTTGCGCGACTCCACCAGCCCGGCCAGGCGGAGCTTGGCCAGGTGCTGGGAGACGGCGGTGCGCGAGGCGGCGCAGGCCTCGGTGAGTTCGGTGACGTCGGCCTCGCGGTGGCCCAGCACCCACAGCAGGTGCAGCCGGGTGGGGTCGGAGAGCAGCCGGAAGACGTCGGCGGCCACGGCCAGGCGCTCGGCTTCGGGCGGCGCCTCGTGGGACAGGCTCGGGGCCGCGGTCTCTCGGGTCTCCATGGGGGCAGTCTAGATCCGTGTGGTGGGACCGAGGGGCGCGCGCTGCGGACGGGCGGGGCGGTGCCTCCGGGCCCGGCGGCCGGTTCGGCCCTCGCGAACGGCCCCGATCAGCGGTCAGCGCCGTCCCGCCGGAACCGGTTCGGCGGGCGAGGGCGCCCGCGTGCGCGGCTGGCGCCAGAGGAGGGCGGCGCCTCCTCCCGCCAGGGCGCAGACGGCGGCGGTCCCGGCGAACGCCGCCTCCGGCGGCAGGCGGGTGCCCGCCCAGCCGGCGAGGGGGTAGGCGGCGAGGAAGCAGGCGTGGGAGAGGGAGAACTGCGCGGCGAACAGCGGCGGCAGCCCGGTTCCGGCCGCGTTGTCGCGCAGGAGGCGGCCGGTGAGGGTTGCGACGAGTGAGCAGCCCGCCCCCAGCGCGGCCCAGGCGGCGGCCAGGAGTGCGGGCGCGGGCGCCAGCGGCCATCCCACCGCGAAGGCGGCCCCCGCTGCCGCAAGCAGCGCCGGGCCCGCCAGCATCGCCGGCCGCACGCCCGAGCGCATCGGCAGGCGGGGCAGGGTGAGTGCCGCCGCCATCGATCCGGCGCCGAAGCAGGCCAGGGCGAGCGCAACTCCCGTATCGGTCCCGCCGAGCGGCCCGCGAACGTAGACGACGGTGTTGACCAGCACCATCGCGGTCGGTGCCGCCACGGCCAGGTTCAGGGCCGCCAGCGCCCGCAGCGGCGGGCGGAGGGCGAAGGCCCGCATGCCCGCCAGCGCCCCCGCGAGCCGCGACGGCGACCCGCGACCGGCCGATTCCGGCAGCGGCGTGCGGGCGACCACCAGTGCCGACGCGGCGAACCCGGCAGCGGTGCAGGCGAACAGTCCGCTAAACGGCACGAGCAGCAGCAGCGCCGCGGCGAGCACCGGCGAGGCCAGTGCCTCCAGGTCGTAGGCCAGCCGCGACAGCGCGAGCGCGGCGGTGTAGTCGGCGTCGTCGACGATCTCGGGGATGAGCGCCTGGAAGGCCGGGGTGAACGCGGCCGAGGCGGTCTGCAGCAGCGCCACCAGCGCATAGACGTGCCAGACCTGGTCGGCCCAGGGCAGCACCGCCACGGCCGCGGCCCGCACCGCGTCCGAGCCGACGAGGACGGCCCGGCGCGGCAGGCGCAGCGTGAGGCCGGTGAGCAGCGGCCCGGCCACGACGTAGGCCACCATCTTGACGGTCAGCGCGGTGGCCACGACCTGCGAGGCGCCCTCCCCCGCGAGCCGGAAGGCCAGCAGCCCCAGCGCGACGGTGGCCAGTCCCGTCCCCACCAGGGCGACCACCTGCGCGGCCAGCAGCCGCCGGTAGCTCCCCGCTCGCAGCAGCAACCCGAGCATGGCGCGTCCTCCCCACGCGAACCCTCCAGCGGCCGACGGCGCCAACATAACAGACGTGTGCGTATATGCGCACTTATATGATGCATGGCGGTCCGACCGCACCTTGCACCCGATCCCCCGGAAGTGAGGCGCACCACTCGCTGATCGTGCTCGCGGCGATGAGTTCTCCGGTTCCCCTCGGTCTGCCCCTGCGACGAACACACGTTCGCCCGCGGAACCGGAGAGGACCGACATGGACACGACCGCACCGACCCGTTCGCCCCTACGTGCCGGGCGACGGGAATGGCTGGGGATGGCGGTGCTCGCGCTGCCGACACTGCTGCTGTCGCTCGACATGAGCGTGCTGCACCTGGCCCTGCCGCACCTGGCCGCCGACCTGCGGCCCAGCAGCAGCGAGCTGCTGTGGATCATGGACGTCTACGGCTTCATGATCGCCGGGTTCCTGATCACCATGGGCACGCTCGGGGACCGGATCGGGCGCCGGCGGCTGCTGCTGATCGGGGCGGCGGCCTTCGGCGCCGCTTCGGTCGCCGCCGCCTACGCCCAGACACCGGCGATGCTGATCGCCGCCCGCACCGTGCTGGGGATCGCCGGTGCGACCCTGATGCCCTCGACGCTGGCGCTGATCAGCAACATGTTCCAGGACCCCCGCCAGCGCGCGACCGCCATCGCGATGTGGGCGAGCTGCTTCATGGGCGGCACCGCCATCGGACCGGTCGTGGGCGGGCTGCTGCTGGAGTGGTTCTGGTGGGGCTCGGTCTTCCTGCTCGGCGTGCCGGTCATGGTGCTGCTGCTGGCCACCGCGCCGTTCCTGCTGCCCGAGCACCGGGATCCCCGCGCGGGGCGGCTCGACCTGTTCAGCGTCGCCCTCTCGCTGGCGGCGATCCTGCCCGTGGTCTACGGCCTGAAGCAGGTCGCCGCCGACGGCCCCGGCGCCGGTGCCTTCGCCGCGATCGCGGCCGGCGCCGCGATCGGCGCGTTCTTCGTGCGCCGCCAGCTGCGCATGCCCGACCCCCTGCTGGACCTCCGCCTGTTCACCGACCGCGGCTTCTCCACCGGTCTGGGCGTGATGATGCTCGGCGCACTGGCGATGGGCGGCATGTTCCTGCTGCTCTCGCAGTACCTCCAGCTCGTGGGCGGTCTGACCCCCCTGGAGGCGGGACTGCGCCTGGTCGCGCCCTCGGTCCTGATGATCGCGGCCACCATGCTGGGGCCGTGGGCCGCCCGGAAACTGGGCGGCGCCAACGTGATCGGCGGCGGCATGGTGCTGGCGGCCGCCGGCATGCTGCTGCTGACGCAGGCCGCCCCCGCCGGCGGCACCCTGCTCGCCATCGTCGCCCTCGCGGCGGCCTCCCTCGGACTGGGCCCGGGGGCGGCGCTGGTGACCGACGTGGTGGTGGGTGCGGCACCGCCGCACAAGGCCGGCTCGGCGGCATCGATGTCGGAGACGAGCGGGGAGTTCGGCATCGCCATGGGCGTGGCGCTGCTCGGCAGCCTGAGCACGGCCGTCTACCGCGGGCGGGTCACCGTTCCCGACGGCGTTCCGGCCGATGCCGCGGCCGCTGCCCGCGACAGCCTCGCGGCGGCCGTGGCCGCAGCCGCGGAACTGCCGGCCGGGGCCGCCGCGCAGCTGCTCGCCCCCGCGCGCGAGGCGTTCACGCACAGCCTGCAAGCCACCGCGCTGCTGGGCGCCGCCGTGCTGGGGGCCTTCGGACTGGTGGCGATCCTGCTGCTGCGCACGCGCCCGCCCCAGCCCGCGGAAGCCGGGGCGGGCGGGCCCGAGGACTCGGGGGACGCCGCCGAACCGGCGCCCGAAGCAGTTCCCGCCTCCTGGCCGGAATCGGTGCCCGCGGACCGATGACTTTCGGTCCCGGCACGGGTCCACCTACCTGAACCGCCGGGGACGGGCTGCGTAGCCCGCGGACGCGGCACCGACAGCAAGTCGAAGAAGGGGACGATCACGATGGCGAACACGACCGGCCTGAGCGGGATGCTGCTGGCCAGCCGGGACCCCAAGCGCCTGGCCGACTGGTACTCCGCCGCCTTGGAGCCGCAGGAGGACTCCGCGGCCGACCAGTACCGGGTCCTGAAGTTCCGCGACTTCTATCTGATCATCGACAGCCGCGACGACGTCGCCGCCGCCAACCCCGACCCCGCCCGGGTCATCCTCAACTTCGACGTCGAGGACGCCCGCGCCGTCGCCAAGCGGATCGACGACGCCGGCACCCGGTGGGTCGCCCCGGTCGAGGACCGCGACGGGAGCCTGTTCGCCACCGCGACCGACCCCGACGGCAACTACGTGCAGGTCGTCCAGCTGAGCGAAGAGGCCAAGAACTCGATGTAGCCGAGCGCCGCACCGCGCGGCGGGAGAAGGAGGCGAGCAGCGATGCTCGACGCGAGCAGGGCTTTCAGCAGTTTCGCGGTCGACGACACGGCCGCCGCGGAGCGGTTCTACACCCGGACCCTGGGGCTCACCGTGTCACCCGTCGCGGGGATGGAGGAGTACGGCCTGCTCACCCTGCACCTGGGCGAGCACGACGGGGTGCTGATCTACCCCAAGGCCGACTTCGTTCCCGCGACCTACACCGTGCTGCACTTCCCCGTCGACGACATCGAGAAGGCCGTCGACGCTCTGGCCGAGCGCGGCGTGGAGTTCCTGCGCTACGACGCCTTCGACCACGACGCGAAGGGCATCACCTACGGCCGCCCGCGCAACGCGTGGTTCCGCGATCCCGCGGGCAACGTGCTCGGGCTCGTGCAGGAGGGCTGACACCCGCCCCGCCTCTCGGGCGGCCGATGGGACGCCCCGGACGGGGAGGCGGGACGGTTGCGGGTGCAGGCGGCCGGGTGCCCGCACGCCGGCGCCCGCCCGGGGGTGCGCCTCCGGGCGGGCGCCGGCGCACCGGCCCGCGCGCCGGCTCGCGCATGTCCGGCGACTACGCGCGATCGAGTGAATCGACTCGGACCCAGCGGGTAAAAACCCGGCATGCTGCCCTCGTTGACCCTGGAGTCCCTTCGCTCGGCGGTGCGCCGCCTGCTGATGGGCGGGGCCTGGCTGTGCCCCATCCTCCCCGCCGACGCGCTGTGCGCGGGAGCGGCCGGCGACTACGCCGTGCGGCCGGCGCGGGCCGCGCGCGCCGTCGAACTGGACGCCGCACGCGTCGAGGAGCTGTGGTCGGAGCTGATGCGGCGGGAGCTGCCCGACTGGTGACCAGAAGAAGGCCCGCCCCCGGCCCGCCGTCCGCAGAAAGGCTCCCGTGGTCGACGACACCGATTTGCAGCACCTGAGCCGATGCGTCGAGCTGGCCGCCGAGGCGCTGGCCGAGGGCGACGAGCCCTTCGGCTCCGTGCTGGTCGCCGGCGACGGCACCGTGCTCGGCGAGGACCGCAACCGGGTGGCAGGCGGCGACCGCACCCGCCACCCCGAGTTCGCACTGGCGCGCTTGGCCGCGGCGAACCTGGCTTTGGCCGACCGCGCGGCCGCGACCGTCTACACCTCCGGTGAGCACTGCCCGATGTGCGCGGCGGCCCACGGGTGGGTCGGCCTGGGCCGCATCGTCTACGCCAGTTCCTCCGCGCAGCTGGCGGCCTGGCTGGCCGAGCTGGACGTTCCCGCGCCGCCGGTGCGGGCCCTGCCCGTCACCGAGATCGTGCCCGGCGCCGTGGTGGAGGGCCCGGTGCCGCCCCTGGCCGAGCAGGTCCGCGAGTTGCAGCGCCGCTACCACCGCCCCTCCTGAGCACTCCGTCGGCGCCGGCTGCGAGGCGGCGCGCCCTCGGCACGGCCCGAATGTCGCAACCGATCCGACATGAACCGATGAGTACGGGGTAAAGAGCGCACAGGCACGATCTCCACGGCCTGCTGCGCAGGGACGATCCCTCCCAGCCCCGCACCCGTTCGGGAGGGACGCGGCGCTTTCAGGGGCGCGGCCGCTTCGCCGACGGCGCACCGGCCACCGCCGCACCCCTATCATGGCGCCTCGGCGGCCACCGGCCGCTCGGCCCGCGGCCGCCCGCCGCGGGTCGGAGCAGTGATCGGAGGCTACGGGAGAGGAGCGTTGAAAAAGCGAAAGACGAATGACGTATCTCGTGATTATGACTCCGTGTCGCAACCGCGGCGCGCGACAGCCGCTGCGCTAACGTCATCACGCACGAGCGGATCCACCAATTGTCCCGGCACGACGGCGCCGGGATCAATATCCTATAACCATTCGGTGCGCATAAGCGTGGTATGCACCGTTTGGCCGTAGAGTTTCCGGTCGAGGACTGCGAATAGCGCATCGGATTCTACTCCGGCACCATCAGCGGTCCCGTGCAGGCACCTTCACGGGGTCGGGAGGAGAGGGCCAGGCCCTGCACAGCGAAGGCGTCACGACGACGGTACCTGCCCCGGGACTCCCGGTCCGGACCTCGGGAAGGAGTTGTCATCTCTCGATTCAGGTCCTACATACAAGAGCACACGAACCCGCCGGTCTTCTTCATATCGGGCGCCATCGTCCTGGTGTTCCTGATCCTCGGCGCGATCTTCACCAGCGCGCTCTCGACCGTCGCGGGTGCCATCCTCACGTGGATCACCACGTATTTCGGGTGGTTTTACATTATCGCGGCCACTTTCTTCCTGATCTTCGTCCTCTGGGTGATGTTCAGCCGATTCGGTAACATCCGCCTCGGCCCGGACTCGTCCCGGCCGGAGTTCGGGACGACCGCGTGGTTCGCCATGCTGTTCACCGCCGGTATGGGCATCGGCCTGGTCTTCTACGGCGTGAACGAGCCGGTCTACTACAACGCGAATCCGGCGCACCCCAACGAGATCAACGCCAACAGCCAGGAGTCCGCCTACGAGGCGATGAACTTCACGCTGTTCCACTGGGGCTTCCACCCGTGGGCGATCTACATCGTGCTCGGGCTGGCCCTGGGCTACTTCTGCTTCCGCAAGGGCCTGCCGATGCGGCCCGCCTCGGCCCTGTACCCGCTGATCGGCAACCGCATCTACGGCTGGATCGGCAACCTGGTCGACATCCTGGCGGTGTTCGGCACCCTGTTCGGCCTGGCCACCTCCCTGGGCATCGGCGCCCGCCAGGTCAACGCCGGGCTCTCCGAGCTGTTCGGACTGCCCAACATCTGGTGGATGCAGGTGCTCATCGTGGCCGCGATCACCAGCGTCGCGGTGCTCAGTGTGATGCTGGGCATCGACAAGGGCATCCGCCGGCTTTCGGTGATCAACCTCTGGCTGGCCGTCATCCTCATGGTCGTGGTCTTCCTGTTCGGCCCGCGGCTGTACATCCTCACCGGCCTGGCCGACTTCACCGGCTACTACCTGCAGCACCTGCCGGAGACCAGCCTGTACGTCGCCAACCCGGCCACCGATCCCAACGGCTTCGACTTCCAGCAGGCCTGGACGCTGTTCTACTGGGGCTGGTGGATCTCCTGGTCGCCGTTCGTCGGCATGTTCATCGCCCGCATCTCCTACGGGCGCACGATCCGCCAGTTCATCACCGGCACCCTGTTCGCCCCGGTCGGCGCATCGATCGTGTGGTTCAGCGTCTTCGGCGGCGCCGGGCTGTTCTACGACAACCTGCGCAATGCAGGTATCGCCGACCAGCCGGCGGAGCTGTCGCTGTTCGCGCTGCTCAACGAGCTGCCCCTCCCGGCCATCATGACGGGGCTGATGTCGGCGCTGACGGTCGTGGTGGTCGTGCTGTTCTTCGCCACCTCTTCCGACTCGGGCTCGCTGGTCGTGGACATGCTCACCAACGGCGGCGACCCGCACCCGGTCAAGGCGCAGCGGTTCTTCTGGGCCGTCACCGAGGGCCTGGTGACCATCGTGCTGCTGCTGGCGGGCATCGGCATGGCCGAAGGCGACGCCGATCCCCTGGCGACACTGCAGTCGGCGTCCCTGCTCACCGGGCTTCCGTTCGCCGTCGTCCTCATCGTCATCTGCTTCGCCCTGCGCAAGGCGTTCCAGAGCGAGGACACGCGGGTCCTGGTCCCCGGGACCACGCCGCCCTCTCGCGGTTCGGCGCCCACGGGGAACACCGCCCCGCCCGGGGACGTTGAGCGGCCGGCGGCCAAGTCGGGCTCCGGCGCCAGGACCAAGGGTTCGGGCTCGTCCGGCGACAGCAGCGACAGCGGTGCTTGAGACTCAGTGAGGAGTGACGGGCATGCCCACGAAGAAGCGAATGTCGAACCCGTTCCGCGGCGTGCTGGACATGATGAGCGAGATGAACCGCATCTCCGACACCATGTCCAACCTGGAGACCAGCTCGGCGCCCACGACGCCACGCGGCTACTCCGACGCCTGGAGCCCGGCCACCGACATCTTCGCCCGCGGCGAGGACATCTACATCCGGTGCGACCTGCCGGGTGTGCTCCCCGAGAACGTCGAGGTCGCGTTCTCCAACGGGACGCTGACCATCTCCGGTGAGCGGGAGCGCGACGACTCCGACGTCGTCTACTACGCCTCGGAGCGCTTCCTCGGCACCTTCCGCCGGGAGGTCGTTCTGCCGGAGGGCACCGACGAGAACGACATCGAGGCCACCTTCGACGACGGCCTGCTGACGGTCCGCGTCGCCGGTGCGGCCAACGCCGAGGGGCCGAGCCGGATCCAGGTGCAGAGCAAGAAGAAGCAGCGCTGATCGAACCGTCGCACCCGCTGCGACATGCGAAGGCGCCCGGCCGATCCGCTCGGCCGGGCGCCTTCGTGCGCATCCGGCCCGTCTAGAAGACCCGTCCCTCGTCGTAGGGGCCGATGACCGCCAGCGCCTCGGGGCGGCCCAGGATGTCCGCGGCGACCTCGGCCACGTCCTCGGCCGTCACCGCGTCGAACAGGGCCAGGTCGTCGTCCAGCGAGAAGTGCCGCGGGTAGCCCAGCTCGTGCACCGTCAGCCGGCCCATGCGCGAGTTGCTGCCTTCGCTGCCCAGCACCCACGAGCCCTTGATCTGGCCCTTGGCCCGCTCCAGCTCCTCGCCGGTGATCCCGGTGGCCGCCGCCTTGGCCAGCTCCTCGCGGCACACGCCCAGCACCTCGTCGATCTTGTCGGGCAGGCAGCCCGCATACACCTGGAAGAGGCCGGTCTCGGCATAGGAGCTGTGGAAGGCCTGGACGGCGTAGGCCAGCCCCCGCTTCTCCCGCACCTCCTGGAACAGCCGGGAGGACATTCCGCCGCCCAGGGCCGAGCCGAGGACGCGCAGCGCGTACCAGCGCTCGTCGGTGCGCGGCAGGCCCTCGCGGCCCAGGATCAGGTGTGCCTGCTCGGTGTCGCGGGCGACCAGGCGGGTCCCGCTGTAGGCCCGTACCGGGTCTCCGCCGATGCGCGGGCGGGCGGGCCGGGCGTCGCCCGCGGCCGCCGACTGCTCGGCGAAGACGGCCCGCACCTGCTCCACGACGGCGTCGTGGTCCAGGTTGCCCGCGGCCGCGACGATCAGCTCACCGGGCACGTAGGCGGCGCGGTACTGCTCGAAGATGCGGTCGCGGGTCAGCCCGGCGATGGTCTCGTTGGTGCCCAGGATGGGGCGGCCCAACGTGGAATCGGCGTAGACGTGCTCGGCGAAGACGTCGTCGATGAGGTCGGCGGGCTCGTCCTCGTTCATCGCGATCTCTTCGAGGATGACCCCCCGCTCGGTCTCGACCTCGGCCGGGTCGAGCACCGAGCCGGCCACCATGTCGCCCACCACGTCGATCGCCAGCGGCAGGTCCCGGTCCAGGACCTTGGCGTAGTAGCAGGTGTGCTCCTTGGTGGTGTAGGCGTTGTGGTCGGCGCCCACACCGTCGAGCAGCGCCGAGATCTCCATCGCGTCGCGCTGCCGGGTGCCCTTGAACAGCAGGTGCTCCAGGAAGTGCGCGGAGCCCGCGTGCACGCGGTCCTCGTCGCGCGAGCCGGTCGTGGCCGAGATGCCGAAGGCCGCAGAACGCACGCCGGGCATCGCCTCGGTCACCACCCGCAGCCCGCCGGGCAGGACGGTTCGCCGCACCAGCCCGGAACCGTCGCCCGGTTCCAGCAGGGTGATGGTGCTGCCGGGCTCCTGCTCGGCGGCGATGGGCACAGAGCTCATACTCGCTTCTCTCGCCTTCCTCGACGACTCGCGTGCTTTTTTCGTCCGCTCCCGGCGCCTGCGCCGCCGCGCAGCCGCGTAAACGACACGGGGCGGCCGCACCGCGAGGTGCGACCGCCCCATCGATCATAGGCGGGCGTCAGGTGTTCTCACCGCCGCCGCTGCGGGTGCGGCGCCGCCTGCGCGTACCCGAGCCGCCGCCGGAGGAGGCGGACTCGGCCGACTCGCCCTCGGGCTCCTCGCCCGACTCGGGCTCGGCCCCGTTGGCCGAGCCGGACTCGGCCTCGACGACCTCGACCGGAACGAGCGAGAGCTTGCCGCGGTCGTCGATCTCGCGGATCTCGACCTGGATCTTCTCGCCGATGCTGACGACGTCCTCCAGGTTCTCGATCCGCTTGCCGCCGTGCAGCTTGCGGATCTGCGAGATGTGCAGGAGCCCGTCCTTGCCCGGAAGCAGCGACACGAACGCGCCGAAGGCGGTGGTCTTGACGACCGTGCCCAGATAGCGGTCGCCGACCTCCGGCATGGTGGGGTTGGCGATGCTGTTGATCGTGTCGCGCGCCGCCTCGGCCGAGGGGCCGTCGGTGGCGCCGATGTAGATCGTGCCGTCGTCCTCGATGGTGATGTCGGCGCCGGTGTCGTCCTGGATCGAGTTGATCATCTTGCCCTTGGGGCCGATGACCTCGCCGATCTTGTCGACCGGGACCTTCACGGTGAGGATGCGCGGCGCATACGGGCTCATCTCGGCCGGCCGCGTGATGGCCTCCTGCATGACGTCCAGGATGGCCAGCCGCGCGCCGCGCGCCTGCTGCAGCGCCTGGGCCAGCTGCGAGGCGGGGATGCCGTCGAGCTTGGTGTCCAGCTGCAGCGCGGTGATCAGCTCACGGGTGCCGGCGACCTTGAAGTCCATGTCGCCGAAGGCGTCCTCGGCACCGAGGATGTCGGTCAGCGTGACGTACTCGTCACCCTCGCTGATCAGGCCCATCGCGATGCCCGAGACCATCTCCTTCAGCGGCACGCCCGCCTGCATCAGCGACATGGTCGAGGCGCACACCGACCCCATGGAGGTCGAGCCGTTGGAGCCGACCGCCTCGGAGACCTGCCGGATCGCGTAGGGGAACTCCTCACGCGAGGGCAGCACCGGCAGGAGCGCCCGCTCGGCGAGCGCGCCGTGGCCGATCTCGCGGCGCTTGGGCGAGCCCACCCGGCCGGTCTCGCCGGTGGAGTAGGGCGGGAAGTTGTAGTTGTGCATGTAGCGCTTGGTGCGCTCGGGGTTCAGCGTGTCGACGATCTGCTCCATGCGCAGCATGTTCAGCGTCGTGATCCCCAGGATCTGGGTCTCGCCGCGCTCGAACAGCGCCGAGCCGTGCACCCGCGGCACCACGCCGACCTCGGCGCTGAGCTGGCGGATGTCCTTGGGGCCGCGGCCGTCGATGCGGACCTTGTCGCGCAGCACGCGCTCGCGCATCAGCTGCTTGGTCAGCGAGCGGAACGCCGCGCCGATCTCCTTCTCGCGGCCCTCGAAGTCCTCGCCGAGCTTCTCGGCGGCCAGCGCCTTGACGCGCTCCAGCTCGTCCTCGCGGTCCTGCTTCTCGGCGATGGTCAGCGCCTGGGCGAGCTGGTCGCGCACCGCGGTCTCGACGGCGCCGTAGACGTCGTCCTCGTAGTCGAGGAAGATCGGGAACTCGGCGGTCTCCTTGGCGGCCTGGTCGGCCAGCGCCTGCTGGGCCCGGCACAGCACCTTGATGAACGGCTTGGCCGCCTCAAGGCCCTCGGCGACCGTCTGCTCGTTGGGGCCCACGGCGCCGTCGGCCACCAGCTGCAGCGTGTGCACCGTGGACTCGGCCTCGACCATCATGATGGCCACGTCGCCGTCGTCGAGCACGCGCCCGGCGACCACCATGTCGAAGGTGGCCTCCTGCAGCTCGCTGTGGGTGGGGAAGGCCACCCACTGGCCGCGGATGAGCGCCACGCGCACGCCGCCGATGGGGCCCGAGAAGGGCAGGCCGGCGAGCTGGGTGGACATCGACGCGGCGTTGATGGCGACGACGTCGTAGAGGTGCTCGGGGTCGAGCGACATGATCGTCTCGACGACCTGGATCTCGTTGCGCAGCCCGTGCTTGAACGACGGCCGCAGCGGGCGGTCGATCAGCCGGCAGGTCAGGATGGCGTCCTCGGAGGGACGGCCCTCGCGCCGGAAGAACGAGCCGGGGATGCGGCCCGCGGCGTACATGCGCTCCTCGACGTCGACCGTGAGCGGGAAGAAGTCCAGTGTCTCCTTCGGGCGCTTGGAAGCCGTGGTGGCCGAGAGCACCATGGTCTCGTCGTCGAGGTAGGCGACGGCGGAGCCGGCGGCCTGGCGGGCCAGGCGGCCGGTCTCGAATCGGATGGTCCGGGAGCCGAAAGAGCCGTTGTCGATGACGGCTTCGGCGGAATACGCGCCCTCCATGGGCGTCCTCCTCATACGGATTACGGGTATTCGGTTGTCCCGCGCCCGTAGCCCGGAGGAGTCGTCGAGAGTCGCTGCCGCCCGGCGGCGCGGGCAGTGCACATGCCTGCCGGCGCAGCAGGACCGCCAGCGGCCGGCCATCGATCGAAGCCTGCGGGGCGCCTGGACCAGGCGTTCCGCAGACCACTACCGAGGACCGGCCTCGACGCGGCTAGCCGAGTCGGGAGCGCGGGAGCGCTCTGCTGCGACCTTCGCGGTCGGTGCGGTTGTGTATCGGTTTGTCAGGCGGGTCGCCACTGGGGACGATACCCGCTGGCCACGGCAGTGGCCGCTGAGTCCACACTACTAAGAAGGGGAGTGGCCGAGGCCACTCCCCGTTCGCGGCTTTTTCAGCGGCGCAGACCCAGTCGCTGGATGAGTCGGCGGTAGCGGTTGATGTCCTGCTTCTGGATGTACTTGAGCAGGCGGCGGCGCCGACCGACCATCAGCAGCAGCCCGCGGCGGCTGTGGTGGTCCTGCTTGTGGGTCTTCAGGTGCTCGGTCAGCTCCGTGATCCGGTGCGTCAGCAGCGCGACCTGGACGTCAGGGGAGCCGGTGTCGCCTTCCTGCGTGGCGAAGTCGGCGATGATCTGCTGCTTGGTGGCGGTGTCGATCGACACGTCGCTCCTTCTCGTCGTCGGTACGCAGATGTCGTTGACCCCGGGCACACGACGGCCGACCGGATCGATCCGGTCGGCGAATCGGGCGCGGGCCGGTGACCACGCGTACGAACAGTCACCGTCAGCGGTCCGGGATCGCCCGCGGTTACCCGGCGGGCGCCGCATCCGACCGCTTCCGCCCGGCGTGCGGGCGCGCTCATGCGGACTTGTCCCTGCAGTTTACAGCACCGCGCACCCCGCGCCGCCACTGCGCGGACGGCCGCTGTGCAGGACGCGGCCGCGGGCCCGCCGCGCTCAGGATCCGGCGGCCAGCTCGCGCGCCCTGTCGACGTCGCGCGCCATGGCCGCGATCAGCTCCTCGACGCTGTCGAAGCGCAGCTGCCCGCGGATGCGGTGGGTGAACTCGATGGCCACGCGCCGGCCGTAGAGGGCGAGGTCGTCGCGGTCGAGCGCGTAGCCCTCGACGGTGCGCGCCGCCCCCTCGAAGGTGGGGTTGGTGCCCACGGAGACCGCGGCGGGCCAGGCCGACTCCGCGCCCGGCTCGGCTTCGAGCAGCAGCATGCGCCCGGCGTAGACCCCGTCTGCGGGCACGGCGGTGCCCGGAGCGCAGTCCAGGTTGGCGGTGGGAAAGCCCAGCAGCTCCCGGCCGCGCGCGGCGCCGTGCACGACCAGGCCCTCGACCCGGTGGGGGCGGCCCAGGGCCGACCGGGCGCCCTCGACGTCGCCGGCCTCCAGGCAGGCGCGGATGCGGGTGGAGGTGAGGGTGTCGGCCGCGGCCACCAGCGGCAGGCCCTCGGCGGTGAAGTCGTACTTCTCCCCCAGGGTGCGCAGCGTCTCGACGCTGCCGGCGGCCCGGCAGCCGAAGCGGAAGTCCTCGCCGACGACCACGGCCGCGGCGCCCAGGCCCTCCACCAGCACTCGGCGGACGAACTCCTCGGCCTCCAGGCGGGAAAGCTCGGCCGTGAAGGGCAGCACGCAAACCGCATCGGCCCCGTACTCGCCCAGCAGCTCGGCCCTGCGCGGATGCGGGGTCAGCACCGCGGGCGGCTCGCCGCCGCGCACCACGGCGTCGGGGTGGGGGTCGAACGTGACCACCACGACGGGCAGCCCCAAGCCGCGGGCGCGTTCCGCGGCGGTGCGCACGATGGCCTGGTGGCCGCGGTGCACGCCGTCGAAGACACCGATGGTCACCACGGACCGGCCCCAGTCGCGGGGCACCTCCTCCAGACCGTGCCAAGTCCGCACGTCGAACAGCTCCCCTCAGGCGCGTCGCCGAACGTCCGCTCACCAGGGTCGCACGGCCGCCGCGGCCCCCGGGCACGCCGGGCCGTGGCTCCGCTCACACGCTGTCCCTCAGGCAGCCGCGAAGACCACGATCGGTTTGGCGTAGCCCGGCCGGTCCTCGGCCAGCGCGACCACCGTGCCGTCCGGCGCGAACAGGCCCACCGGGCCCGGTTGACCGTCCCCGGGGGAGATCCGGTTGCCGTGGGCGACCTTGCGCGCCTCGTCGGCGTCGAGGATGCGCACCGGGAACGCCGCCGCCACGGCCTGGGCCAGGGGCAGCACGGAGAACTCCGCGGCCAGGTCCTCCAGGGTGCGGGCCTGGGAGAGGTCGTAGGGGCCGACGCGGGTGCGGCGCAGCGCGGTGAGGTGGCCGCCCACGCCGAGCGCGGCACCCAGGTCGCGGGCCAGCGCACGGATGTAGGTGCCGCTGGAGCAGGTCACGCGGGCGTCGACGTCGACGAACGCGCCGCCGGGGTCGTCGACGCGGCGGACGGCGTCGACGGCGAACTCCGAAACGGTCACCTCGCGGGCGGCCAGTTCGACCTCCTCGCCCCGACGCGCGGACTTGTAGGCCCGCTTGCCGTCGACCTTGATCGCACTGACCTGCGGCGGGACCTGGACGACGGTGCCCGTCAGCGCGGCGGCGCCGGCCCGCACCGCGTCCTCGGCCACGCCGGAGGCGTCGGTGCGCACCCCCGGCTCGCCCTCGGCGTCGTCGGTGTTGGTGGTCAGGCCCAGGCGCAGCGTCGCGGTATAGGCCTTCTCGGTGAGGGTGAGATGGCCCAGCAGTCGGGTGGCCTTGCCGATCCCGAGCACCAGCACCCCCGTGGCCATGGGGTCGAGCGTGCCCGCGTGGCCGACCTTGCGGGTACCGGCCAGCCTGCGGGTACGGCCGACCACATCGTGGGAGGTCCAGTCGGCCGGCTTGTCGACGATAACGACGCCGCTGTCGGTCATGGGGCTCGGGCTTCCTTGCTCAGGCGGACGAGGACTCTTCCGGGCGCGGTTGTTCAGGGGTGGGGATACACATTCCCGGTATGCGGTTGTCCAGGGGGTGGGCTGCGGCAATGGGGCTGAAAAGCGCGAAGCGCCGATGCCAGCTTGCCGCCGAGCGCACGGATCACCTTTGCGGCGGAGACCCGCCACCAATGGTGCGGTTCCACCTGACGGGCACAGCGTGCGCTCGGCGGCAAGCTGGCGCGCAGCGCTACGCGCATCAAGCCCCATTGCCGCAGCCTCAGTGGTTGCTGACTCCGGATGGTTCCCGGAGGTTCCCGGCGGCACCGGCGTGCGCGAGACGAAGCGCCTCCTACCGGGAAATCATTCTTCCTCGTCCTCGGGTTGCCGCGGGGCCTTGTAGGGGTCGGGCTCGCCCGCGGGCGTGGCGCCCGAGGCGGCCCGTGCCACCTCGGCGTCGGACATGCGGGCCTGCGCCAGCAGCGACTCGATGTGCTCGGCGTTGCGCTGCACATCGTCGCTCTTGAACGTCAGGCTCGGCGTGTGCCGGAGCCCGGTCTGGCGGCCGACCTCGGTGCGGATGATGCCCTTGGCGCTTTCCAGGGCCGCCGCGGTGCCGGCCTTCTCCTCGTCGGAGCCGAACACCGTGTAGAACACCGTGGCGTCGCGCAGGTCGTTGGTGAGCCGCGCGTCGGTCACGGTGACGAAGCCCAGGCGCGGGTCCTTGACCCGGCGCTCCAGCATCTCGGCCACGATCCGCTGGATGCGGTCGGCGAGTTTGCGCGCTCGTGCGGCGTCAACCATCGTTCTCAGTCTTCCTCTGGGCTGAAGAGCCGCTGCCTCGCGGAGAGCAGCTCGACCTCGGGGCGCTCCGCGACGAGCCGCTCGCAGGTGTCGAGCAGGTGCGAACAGTGCGCGGCGGTTGCGGCCACCACGGCCACACCGATCTCGGACCTGCGGTACAGGTCCTGGTCGCCGGTCTCGGCGACCGACGCGGAGCACGCGCGCTGCAGCTCGGCCACGATGGGCCGGACCACCGAGCGCTTCTGCTTCAGGGAGCGTACGTCCCCCAGGAGGATGTCCAGCGTCAGAGCCCCGACGAACATGCGCTCACCCCGTGTGCCGCGCGCCGCGGATCGCGATTCAGGTGTCATGTGGGGCCGCATGACGGAGCGGCCGGGCCGGTGAGTGGGTGCGGGGACCGGGCCCGGAGCCCGGACCCCGGCCTGGGCGGCCGGGGTCCGGGGCGGGTTCGGACCGGGATCAGTCGCGCGGCTTCTCGCGCATCTCGTAGGTCTCGATCGTGTCGCCGATGCGGACGTCGTTGTAGCCCAGGCCGATACCGCACTCGAAGCCCTCGCGGACCTCGGTGGCATCGTCCTTGAACCGCCGCAGCGACTCCACGTTGAGGTTCTCGGAGATGACGATCCCCTCGCGGATGAGCCGTGCCTTGGTGTTGCGCCGGATGGTGCCGCCGCGCACGATCGAACCGGCGACGTTGCCGACCCGCGGGACCTTGAAGACCTCGCGGATCTCGGCGGAGCCGAGCTGGACCTCCTCGTAGATGGGCTTGAGGAGCCCCTTGACCGCCGCTTCGATCTCGTCGATCGCCTGGTAGATGACCGAGTAGTAGCGGATGTCGACGCCCATGCGGTCGGCGAGTTCGCTGTTCTTGCCCTCAGGCCGGACGTTGAACCCGACGATGATCGCACCGGAGGACGCCGCCAGGTTGATGTCGTTCTGGGTGATCGCGCCGACACCGCGCCCGATGACGCGGATGTCGACCTCTTCACCGCCGACGTCGATCTTGGACAGCGACTCCTCGAGCGCCTCGACCGACCCGGACATGTCGCCCTTGACGATCAGCAGCAGCTCGTTGCGCTCGCCTTCGGCCAGCGCGTCCTTCCAGGTGTCGATGGTGACCCGGCGCGTGGCGCGGCTCTGCTGGGCGAAGCGCTCGCGCGCCTCGCGCTGCTGGGCGATCTGGCGGGCGACCCGGTCGTCCTTGACCACCAGGAAGCTGTCGCCGGCGCTGGGGACGTTGGTCAGTCCCAGCACCTGCACCGGGCGCGAGGGCTCCGCGCTCTTCACGTTCGCGCCGTGCTCGTCGAGCATGGCGCGAACGCGGCCGTAGGCGTCGCCGCAGACGATGGAGTCGCCCACGTTGAGCGTGCCGCGCTGCACCAGGACCGTGGCCATGGAGCCGCGGCCGCGGTCGAGGTAGGCCTCGATCGCCAGCCCCTGGGCGTCCATGTCCGGGTTGGCCCGCAGGTCCAGCGCCGCGTCGGAGGTCAGCACGACCGCCTCCAGCAGGGCGTCGAGGTTCTGCCCCCGCAGCGCGGAGATCTCGACGCACTGCACGTCGCCGCCGAACTCCTCGGCCACCACGCCGTACTCGGTCAGCTGCGCGCGGACCCGCTGCGGGTCGGCGCCCTCGACGTCGATCTTGTTGATCGCGACGACGATCGGGACGTCGGCCGCCTTGGCGTGGTCGATGGCCTCGGCGGTCTGCGGCTTGACGCCGTCGTCGGCCGCGACCACCAGCACGGCGATGTCGGTTGCCTGGGCTCCGCGCGCACGCATGGCGGTGAACGCCTCGTGGCCCGGGGTGTCGATGAAGGTGATCTTGCGGTCTTCTTCGTCGACCTCGGTGGAGACCTGGTAGGCGCCGATGTGCTGGGTGATCCCGCCGGCCTCGCCGCCGACCACGTTGGAGCTGCGGATGGTGTCGAGCAGCTTGGTCTTGCCGTGGTCGACGTGGCCCATGACGGTGACCACCGGCGGGCGCGGACGCAGATCGGCGTCGGTGCCGACGTCCTCGCCGAACTCGATGGAGAAGGACTCCAGGAGTTCGCGGTCCTCGTCCTCGGGGCTGACGACCTCGACGTTGTACTTCAGCTCGTCACCGAGCAGCTGCAGCGTCTCGTCGCTCAGCGACTGGGTGGCCGTGACCATCTCGCCCAGGTGCAGCAGCACCTGCACCAGCGACGCCGGGTTGACATCGATCTTGTCGCCGAAGTCCGACAGCGACGCCCCGCGCGACAGCCGGATGGTCTGCCCGTTGCCGCTGGGGATCTTCACGCCGCCGAACGACGGCGCCTGCATGTCGTTGAACTCTTGGCGCCGCTGCTTCTTGGACTTGCGCTGACGTCCCGGGCGACCGCCGGGACGGCCGAACGCTCCGGCTGTGCCGCCGCCGCGTCCGCGGCCGCCGCCGGGGCGGCCGGCGAAGCCGCCCGGACGACCGCCGCCGCCACCGCTGCCGGGGCGCGGACCCGCGCCGGTACCCGCGGGGGCACCGCGGCCGCGGCCGCCGCCACCGGGGCGGCCGCCGCCGGGACGGCCGCCACCGCCGCCGCCGGACGGCGCCGGACGGGACGAGGGCATGTTCATCGGGCTGGGCCGCGGACCGCCGGGCCGCGGGCCGACGTTGGCCGGATTGGGCCGGGGACCGCCGCCGCCGGGAGGACCCGGACGCGGCGCCTGGGGACGCGGCGCACCGCCGCGCTCACCGCCGCCGGAACGCGATCCCGTGCCGCCCTGGCCGCCTTGGCCGCCGCCCTGCTGGCCGCCGGGGCGCGGCCCCGGACGCGGCGCGGGCTTGGAGCCCATGCCGGTGGCCGTCGAGGCGAACGGGTTGTTGCCGGGGCGCGGACCGGTCGGGCGCGGACCCGGACGCGGCGCCTTGCCGCTCTCGGACGGGGCCGCGGGACGCTCGCTCCGGTCGGAGCGGCCGCCGGGCTTCTCGGACTTGGGTGCCGCGCCCGGACGCGGACCCGGCTTGGGGCCGGGCTTGGGCGCACCGCCCTTGGGCGGGCCGGACCCCGCGCCCGCGCCGGAGCGCGAACCCGACTGCGGCGCCTGGCCGCTGCGCTCGGCCTGGCCGCCGCGCGGGGATTCCGGACGCGGACCGGGCTTGGGGCCCGGCTTGGGCGCCGCCGGACGCGTGGTGGAAGCGCCCGCCTCGGCCCCGTTCGCGGGTGCCTGCGGGCGCGGCTTGCGCTCACCGCCGCCGGCCTGCTGCTGGCCGCGGGAGTCGCCGGAACCGTTGTTGAAAGCTTCTTTGAGTCGACGAACGACGGGCGCCTCGATGGTCGACGACGCCGACCGGACGAATTCGCCCATCTCGTTGAGCTTGGCCAGAACAGCCTTGCTCTCTACCCCGAACTCCTTTGCGAGTTCGTATACCCGGACCTTCGCCACTGCTCTCCTCTACTCGGTCCGGGACATGGGCTTGTTCCGGACCGTCGCTAGCTTGACGTACTCATCGCTGCGTACTCATCGAGCGCTCATCGCAATCTCGACCCGCTTCCTCGTCGTTACACAACAATGGGTCGGCCACGTCTTCATGCCGACATGGCAAGACCCGCCGCCGTACGGTTTTTACAACCAACGGGGCGGCGTGATCATTCCAACCCTATCTGGAACCCGGTGCGCCGCCAACGCGCGCAGGCCCGCCGAACAGGGCGTCGACGTGTGAAGTGTCGAGGCTCTGCGCGGTCCGGAACGCCCGTGACCACACCCGCCGCCGCTTCGCCGACTCCCAGCAGCGGGGGTCCGCGTGCAGGTACGCACCACGACCAGGCATGCGCCCGGCGGGATCCGGTAGCACTGCACCGGACGAGGCCACCAGCCGCATCAGGTCGGACTGAGCTGCCCGCGACCTGCACCCGACACACGTGCGAACGGGACGGGATGGGCCGCGAACCCCCATTCTAGCGTGTCGGCGCATCTGCGTGCCCGGTGGGCCTTCCCGGATCGTCGTCGGGCGAGGCGTCGATCGACGTCTCCTCGGGGTCGCCGGGGTCGGCGTCGGAGCGGATGTCGATCCGCCACCCGGTCAGGCGAGCCGCCAGCCGGGCGTTCTGCCCCTCTTTGCCGATCGCCAGCGACTGCTGGTAGTCGGGCACGATGACGCGGGCGACCTTGCCCGCCTCGTCGAGCACCTCGACGTGGCTGACCCGCGCCGGGGACAGCGCGTTGCCCACGAAGACCGCGGGGTCGTCGGAGTGGTCGATGATGTCGATCTTCTCGCCGTTCAGCTCGGCCATCACGTTGCGGACCCGGCTGCCCAGGGGGCCGATGCAGGCGCCCTTGGCGTTGACGCCGGACTTGTTGGAGCGCACCGCCATCTTGGTGCGGTGGCCGGCCTCGCGGGCGATCGCCGAGATCTCCACCGTGCCGTCGGCGATCTCGGGCACCTCCAGCTCGAAGAGCTTGCGCACCAGGTTGGGGTGGGTGCGCGAGAGCGTGACCGAGGGGCCGCGGTGGCCCTTGCGCACCTGCACCACATAGGCGCGCAGCCGCTCGCCGTGGGTGTAGGCCTCGCCGGGCACCTGCTCCTGGGGCGGCAGGATCGCCTCGACCTTGCCGAGGTCGACGAGCACGTTGCGGGGGTCCTTGCCCTGCTGGATCAGGCCGGAGACGACCTCGTACTCGCGTCCGGCGAACTCGCCCAGGGTCAGCTCGTCCTCGGCGTCGCGCAGGCGCTGCAGGATCACCTGCTTGGCGGTCGAGGTCGCGATGCGGCCGAAGCCGGTGGGCGTGGCGTCGTACTCGCGCACGACGGTGCCGTCGTCGTCGGTCTCGGCCGCCCACACGGTCACATGCCCGCTGGAGCGGTCCAGCTCGACGCGCGCGCGGGACTCGGTGCCCTCCTGGCGGTGGTAGGCGATCAGCAGAGCGTCCTCGATCGCCTTGACGACGAGGTCAACCGAGATGTCCTTCTCGCGCTCAAGACTGCGCAGGACACTCATATCGATATCCACGGGGCTCCCCCTCTAGTCCGCCGCGTCCACGCCGGTTCCGCGGCGGAATTCCACCTGGACCTTGCCGCGCCCCAGGTCAGAATAGCCATAGGAGCGATTCTGCCCGTCGACCTCCAGGGTGACGCCGGATTCGTCGGCGTCGGCCACACGGCCCTCGACCTCGCCCCCGTCGGCGGTCGCAGCGCGCACGAGCCGGCCGCGCGCCCGCCGCCAGTGGCGGGGCAGGGTGAGCGGACGGTCGACACCCGGCGACGTCACCTCCAGTACGTAGGGCGCCTTGCCCATGGCGTCGGACCCGTCGAGCGCCGCGGAGATCTCCTGGCTGACCTCGCCCACGGAGTCGAGGTCGACGCCGTCGTCGGAGTCGACCACCACCCGCAGCAGCCGCCGCTTGCCCGCCGGGGTGACCTCGATCGCCTCCAGCTCCAGGCCGGCCTCGGCCAGGACGGGCTCGACCAGCTCGGCGAGACGGTCGTGGCGAGCCTGCGCGCCCATCGGTGATCCTCCTCGGCGAATTCCGCCCGCGGATCCGCGGATCCGGGGCGGTCCAGCTATAGCGGTCGTCGGCCGCACGTCGCGGCGACGTCGTGTGCTGTCAAGGGTATCCACTGTCGGCGGTCTCCCATGCCCGAACATCGGTCCTTGTCAGCGGAGGGCCCGCCGGGCCGCACCGGCGTCGGGCGGTGCGGCCCGGCGGCGGCGCCCGGGCACCGGGCGGGGCGCCGGGCGCACGTGTCGCCTTCGCGCGTCCACTGCCCGGATCATGGAAAGATGGGGGACCGATCCGCACCCCGGTGTCCGGGATGTCGCCGACGCCCGACGCCGGCCGGCCCCGGGCGCGGCCGTGGGCGGTCCGCGCCGCGCGGTGCCGACCGCGGCCGCCGACGGGAGCGGAGCCCCGCTGGCACGGCGAACGGTCTCACCCCGGACGTGAACGGGGGTCTCCTGGTGAGGAGGGAAGGTGGGCAACGACGACGGCGCCATCAGCCGCCGTACGGTCGTCGTCGGCGCGCTCGCGGGCATGGCCGCCGCAGCGCTGAGCGGCTGCCGGGGACCCCGGTGGTATCCGAGTGAGATCAGCCCCGACGAGTACGTGCTGCGCTCGGCGATCACCGAGAAGGAGCGCATGATCGCGCGCTACGAGGCGAGCATCGCCGCCGGCGAGGGACCGATCGGCCTGCTGGAGCGGCTGCTGGGCCACCACCGGGACCACGTCGCGGCGCTGCGCGAGCGGCTGCCCGAGCGGCCCGGACGCGAGCCGGAGGCTTCGCCGAGCCCGAGCGGGCCCAGCCCGGCGCCCGTCGGCGACGACCCGGTGCCCGCGGCGGACCTGCAGGTGGCCGAGCAGAGCGCCGCCGCCTCGCGCGCCCGCCAGCTCGCCCGCCTGTCCGATTCCGGTCTGGCCCAGCTCATCGCCTCCATCGGCGCCTGCGAGACCGGCCACGCCCGACTCCTCGCGGAGGCCTGATGACCCAGCCGCCTGAGAACCCCGGCATCGGAACCCCGCTTGCAGAGGACGAGTTCGGCACCGTGCCCGCCCTGCAGGCGGCGCTGCGCACCGAACACGCCGCCGTCTACGCCTACGGCTACATCGGCGCCCGCTCCGAGGACCGGCGGCGCGAACGCTGCTACGAGCACCTGGAGGCGCACCGGGCGCAGCGCGACACGCTGCGGGCCCGGCTGCGCGATCGCGGCGCCCGGCCCGTTCCGGGCGAACCGGCCTACGACCTGCCCGAGGGCGACGGCGGCGCGGCGCTGGACGGCTATGCCCGCGGCGTCGAGCGCCAGACCGCGCAGGCCTATCTGGAGCTGGCGGCCTCCCCCGACACCGCGGTGCGGGACCTGGCGCTGCGATCCCTGCAGGACGCGACGCTGCGCCGCATGGAGTGGGGAGGCGAGCTGGCGGCGTTCCCGGGCTTCGCCGCGGACGCTCCCCCGCCGCGGGGCGGCTGAGGACGCGCCCGCGGGCGGGCCGGGCCTCAGCCGGCGGCCACGACCGCGGCGACGCGGTCGACCGCCTCGTCCACCCCGATGTCCTCGCGCTCGCCCGAGGTGCGGTCGCGCAGCTCCAGCCTGCCCTCGGACAGGCCCTTGCCCACGATGAGGCAGGTGGGCACGCCCAGCAGCTCGGCGTCGGTGAACTTCACGCCGGGGGACACGCCCTTGCGGTCGTCGACCAGGACCCGCACCCCGCGCTGCTCCAGCTGCTCGGCGATGCGCAGCGCGACCTCCACCTGCTCGCCCTTGCCGGTGCCGATCACGTGGACGTCGGCCGGCGCGACCTCGCGGGGCCACACGATGCCCTTGTCGTCGTGGGACTGCTCGACGATGGCCGCGACCACGCGCGAGACGCCGATCCCGTAGGAGCCCATGGTGACGCGCTTGGGTTTGCCGTCGGCGCCCAGCGCGTCCAGCTCGAAGGCGTCGGTGTACTTGCGGCCGAGCTGGAAGATGTGGCCGATCTCGATGCCGCGGGCGGGGTAGAGGGTGCCCTGCCCGTCGGGCGAGGGGTCGCCCTCGCGGACCTCGGCGGCCTCGACGGTGCCGTCGGGGGTGAAGTCGCGGCCGCAGACCAGGTTCATCACGTGGTGGTCGGGCTTGTCGGCCCCGGTGATCCAGGCGGTGCCCTCGACGACGCGGGGGTCGACGAGGTAGCGCAGCTTGTTGCCGAGCAGCGCGTTGGGGCCCACGTAGCCCTTGACCAGGAACGGGTGGGCCGCGAAGTCGGCGTCGTCGAGCAGCTGCACCTCGGCGGGGTGCAGCGAGGCCTCCAGGCGCTTCATGTCGACCTCGCGGTCGCCGGGCACGCCGACGCCCATGATCTCCCACTCCGCGGAGCCCGGGGCGCGCGTCTTGATCAGCACGTTCTTCAGGGTGTCGGCGGCGGTGAAGGTGCGTCCGAGCCCGGCGGCGTTGAAGAACTCCACCAGGGTCTCGATGGTGGGGGTGTCGGGGGTGTGGTGCACCTGCGCCTCGGGCAGGCCCTCGATCGGCTTGGCGGGCGGCGCCGGGGTGTGCACGGCCTCGACGTTGGCGGCGTAGTCCGAGGCGGTGCTGCGGACGAAGACGTCCTCGCCGGTGGGGGTCTCGGCCAGGAACTCCTCGGAGACCGACCCGCCCATGGCGCCCGACATCGCCGAGACGGCCACGAACCGCAGGCCCAGCCGGTCGAAGATGCGGATGTAGGCCTGGCGGTGCAGGTCGTAGGAGTGCTGCAGGCCCTCGTCGTCGATGTCGAAGGAGTAGGAGTCCTTCATGTGGAACTCCCGGCCGCGCAGCACCCCGGCGCGCGGGCGGGGCTCGTCGCGGAACTTCTCCTGGATCTGGTACAGGATCACCGGGAAGTCCTTGTAGGAGGTGTACTCGCCCTTCACCAGGACCGTGAACAGCTCCTCGTGGGTGGGGGTGAGCGCGTAGTCGGCCCCCTTGCGGTCGTGCAGCCGGAAGAGCGCGTCGCCGTACTCGCTGCTGCGCCCGGTGGCGTCGTAGTACTCGCGCGGCAGCAGAGTGGGCAGCAGCATCTCCTGGGCGCCGATGCGGTTCATCTCCTCGCGGATCACCGCCGCGACGTTGTCGAGCACGATCTTGCCCAGCGGCATCCAGGAGTAGACGCCGGGCGCGGCGCGGCGGACATAGCCCCCGCGCACCATCAGCTTGTGACTCGGCACCTCGGCGTCCGCCGGGTCCTCGCGCAGGGTGCGCAGGAACAGGGTCGACATCCGCAGCACGGCCACTCCTATAGGTCCAGTCAGATGTACGGGGTCGGCTCGTCCGGTCGGGCCCGCGCCTGCCGGGACCCGCGAGCGCGGACTCGCTCGAACCGCGGTCCGCCCGCTCGCCGCGGGCGACACGTGAGAGGAGTTCCAGGCTAGCGTTCGCCGACGGTGCCCGGGCACATGTGCCGCGAACGGGTCCGGGAGCAGGGCTCGGGCTGTCGGCAACCGGCTGCTCCTGTAGGCCCCGCCTGCCCGTACCGTTGAGGGCGGATCGGCACGCGAGGACACGATCGGGCGGGTTTGCCATGACTGCGCATGAGGCGGGGCCGGGAACGCGGCGCCCGGAGGTCGAGCTGATGCGCGACGCAGATCGGCCCGACTCCTGGCTGCTGCTGGTCGACGGCACCCCGCAGTCGCACGTGGACCTTTCGGACCCCACCTATCTGGACTTCGAGTACGTGCAGCGCATCGGGCACGTCGCCGACCTGGCCGCCCCGCGCGGCGAGCCGATCCGGGCCCTGCACCTGGGCGCGGGCGCGCTGACGCTGGCCCGCTACATCGCCGCCACCCGCCCCGGCTCGCGCCAGCGGGCCGTGGACGACAACCCCCGGTTGATCGAGCTGGTCCGCGAGTCGCTGCCGTGGGACCGCCGCGCCGACCTGCGGGTGGGGATCGCCGACGCCCGGGAGTGGCTGTCCCGGCGCCGCGATGACAGCGCCGACCTGATCGTCTCCGACGTGTTCGCGGGCGCGCAGACGCCCGCGGCGCTGACCTCGGTGGAGTTCTTCACCGACGCCGACCGGGTGCTCGGCGGCGGCGGGATCTGCGCGGCCAACGTCGGGGACGGCCGCCGCCTGCGCCACGTGCGCGCGCAGGCCGCCACGCTCGGCGCCGTCTTCGCCCACACGGCGCTGATCGCCGCGCCGGGGGTGCTGCGCGGCCGCCGCTTCGGCAACTTCGTGCTGCTGGGATCGCAGCGCCCGCTGCCCGTCGACGAGCTCACGCGGCGCGCCCACCGCGATCCGGACATGGCGCGGGTGCTGGCGGGCGAGCTGCTGGAGCGGTTCGTCGCCGGAGCCGCCCCGGTGCGCGACGCCACCGCCACCGACTCGCCCCTGCCGCCCGACGACGTGTTCGCGCGCTGACCCGCTCCCGGGGGCGGCCCGTCAGCCGGGGAGTTCGTGGTCCAGCAGGAAGGAGAACTCCGGCGTCTGCTTGACGGCGACGCCGCCGCCGGGATCGGGCTGGGTGCTCATCGCGGTGACCCGCCCGTTGCGCCACCAGATGATCTGGTCGGTGACCGGGTCGCCGTCCCTGGTCAGGCTCTGGAAGGTCTGGTAGAGGAACGGCAGCAGCGAGACGGACCGCCGGCTGCGCAGCACGGCGAAGAGCATGGTGTTGGGCGAGGGCAGCATGACCACCGCGCCGTAGGGCAGGGGCTCCTGGGCCACCTCGACCAGGCGCATCACGTGCGCCGACCCCGGCCAGCCGATGCCGTGCAGCACGTGCACCGGGGTATCGGCGTTCGTCTGGAAGGTCTGCAGGTCGTAGGGCTCGTAGGCAAGGTTGCGCATGGCGGCGAACCACAGGTCCTGCTTGCCCAGTCCCCACGCCCGCGCGTGGCGCACGTCCAGCACGGCCGCCTCGTAGTTTTCGGGATTGGTCCGGTAGCACAGCAGAGCGGTCAGGTGCGGACTGATCGAGTACGCCAGCTTGTCGCCGCCCAGCCCCGAAGGGTCGCCGGTGAGGACGATCCGCAGGTAGGGCTGCGCGGCCGCGTAGGGCTCGGCGAGCAGGCGGCTGTGCACGTCGGAGGCCGGCGGGCCGGGGCGGCCGTGCGGGGGGTAGGGGGCGTTCATCGCAGGTGGGAGTCCTGACGTGCTGCGGCCGGCGGGTCCGCGCCTGGCGGGACCGGGCACCGGCTCGTGGGTGTGGTCGGAGCGGCCCGGTGGCGGCGCCGGCGGGATCGCGGCCGGGCCGACTCGGCCGGGACCGGAATCGGCATTGTGCGGCAGTATCCCACCGGCGCGCCACTTCCGCCCCGGCGACGGCGGGCCGGCGCGCCGCGATCACCGGCGATCGCGGGTGGCACAGGGCGTTTCCGCCGCAGGCACGCCGGTCCGGACCGGCGCCCCGGCCTCCGGGCGGCCCCGTGCGGTGCGCTAGCCTCGCAGGCATGCGGTATCGGACACGGCGCTTCTCCACTCCCCCGCCCCGGCGCTGAGCGGGGTGTTCGCCGCGCGCCCGGGACCGGGCGCGCGTCTGCCGCGCGCTCGGGCGCGCCGAGTGCACCGCGGTGCGCCCGGCCCGCTGCGCCGCCCCGCGCCGACGACGTCCTCGTCCACCACCGTCGCCGCCGGAGTACTCGACCGTGTCCGACCACTTCTCCTCCGCCCTGCCCTCCTCCGACTCCGCTGATCCCCGTTCGCCGGCGCCCCCGCCGCCCGAGTCCCCCTCCTCCGGCGACGGACGGGAGCGTTCCGGCGGCACGCGGCGCGGGTTCGCCCTGCTGGTGGCCGCGGGCCTGCTGTGGGGCACCAGCGGGTTGGCCGGCCACGGCCTGCAGGCCGCCGGCGTGACCGTTTCGGCGGTCGCCTGCTACCGGCTGCTGGTCGCGGGCGCGGTGATCGGCGGCTTCCTCGCGCTGTCGGGCCGCCTCGCCCGCCTGCCGCGCACCCGCCCGCTGATGGTGCGCCTGCTGGTCAACGGCCTGCTGCACGCGGTCTTCCAGTACTGCTACTTCGCCTCCCTGACGCTGATACCCGTGGGCCTGGCGACTCTGGTCAAGATCGGCAGCGTGCCGGTGTTCGTGGCCGCGGGGATCTGCCTGGCCGCGCGGCGCGCGCCCGCGGCGCGTCTGGTGGTCTCGGTGCTGCTCGCGGTGAGCGGGCTGGCGCTGCTGATCGGGTTCCCCGCCACCGGTGCGAGCGCCGCCGACCTGGCACTGGGGATGGCCTGCGCGCTCGGCGCCGGACTGACGTTCTCGGTGATGACCCTGGTCAACCGGACGCCGGTGGCCGGGCTGGACCCGCTGGCCAACGCCGGGCTGGGACTGCTGGTCGGCGGACTGCTCCTGGCTCCGGCGGGCCTGGCCGCGGGCATGGCGGTGCCGCTGGAGCCCGCACCGCTGGGCCTGCTGCTGTATCTGGCGCTGGTGCCCACGGTCCTCGCCTACCTCGCCTACTTCGGCGGCGTCAGCAGGGCCTCCGACGCCGGGGCGGCCGTGGGCACGATCGCCGAGCCGCTGACCGCGGCGCTGCTGTCGATGGCGCTGCTTGGCGAGGACATGACGCCGATCGGTGCGGTCGGCGCCGTGCTGCTGGCCGCCGCGATGGGCACCGACTACGCGGCCGGCGTACTGCACCGCCGGCGCAGGCGGCGCGCGGCGCGGCGGCGGGCGCCGCGCTGAGGGCGCCCGCCGCACGCCGCTCCGCTCCCGCGGGAGGCGGCGCTACTCCGCAGGGCGTACCCGCAGCGCTCGCGGAGCCTCCCGGAGGATGACGGGCGTCCGGGCGGCCGGCGCGTAATGTCGATACGTGCTGTCCCGACTCACACCGCGCCGCGGCGACGTATGGATCGCATCGGCGGCGGCGGCGCTCATAGTCGGCTGGTCCGTCGCGGCGCAGCTGCTGCCCGACCCGCCCCCGGCCGCACGGCCGCTGGCGCCGTGGGGCCTGGTGTTCATGGCGGCGGCGATCGTCCCGCTGGCCTGGCGCAGCCGGTTCCCGGTGGCCGTGGCCGTCGTCTCCGTCGTCGCCTCCACGCTGTACTATCCCCTGGGCTTTCCCGACGGGCCCGCGGGGCTGGCGGGGGTGGTAGCCCTGTTCGGCGTCGCCGCCGACGGGTACCGCTGGCAGGCCTGGACCCTGGGGCTGTCGCAGTTCCTGGTGATCCACCTCTGGGAGGCGGTGGTCTACGGCTCTCCGCGCCTGGATTCGGCCATCGCCGTGCTGGAGATGGTGCTGGTCGTGCTCATCGGCGGCGAAGTGGTGCGCCGGCGCCGGGAGAACCGCAGGCTGGCGAGCGAGCGCGCCGATGAGGCGCTGCGCACCCGCGAGGAGGCGGTCCTGCGCCGCGCCTCGGAGGAGCGGGTGCGGCTGGCCCGCGAGGTGCACGACGCGGTCGCGCACAACATCTCGCTGATCAACGTGCAGGCGGGCACCGCGCTCTACCTGATCGATTCCGAGCCCGAGAGGGCCGCCGAAGCACTGGCCACCATCAAGCGGACCAGCAAGGACACGCTGCAGGAGCTGCGCGCGACGCTGAACGTGCTGCGGTCCGTCGACGAGCAGGCGCCGCGCTCGCCCGCGCCCGGGCTCGACCGCATCGAGGAGCTGGCCGAAGGCGCCCGCGGCGCCGGGCTCGACGTGCGGGTGGAACGCAGCGGAGGGCCGCCGCCGGGTTCGCCCAACGTCGAGGCCGCCGCCTACCGCATCGTCCAGGAGGCGCTGACCAACGTCGTGCGGCACGCGGGTGCCACCGCGGTCGCCGTCGAAGTGGAGTGCCTCCCCGGCCGCGTGCGGTTGCTGGTGCGCGACGACGGCGCGGGGGCGGACGGCTTCTCGCCCGGCAACGGCATCGTCGGGATGCGCGAACGGGTGGCCGCGCTGGGGGGCGAGATCGCGGCGGGGCCGCACCCCGAAGGCGGATTCGCCGTGCGGGCCGCGCTTCCCGTGCCCGTACCCGCGGACGGCGGGGAGCCGGGCGTGCCTTCGGCCGCCGGACGCGGTACACAAGGCGGGGAGGACGGCGGCGCGGACGGCGGTCGGCCACCGCGCCGACCGGGAAGGGAGCGGCGCGGGTGATCAGGGTTCTGCTCGCCGACGACCAGGCGCTGGTCCGCGCCGGGTTCCGGGCTCTGCTGGACAGCGCCCCCGACATCTCGGTCGCGGCCGAAGCCGCCGACGGCCGCGAAGCGGTGCGGCTCGCCGCGGCCGAGCGCCCCGACGTGGTGCTCATGGACATCCGCATGCCCGGACTCGACGGGCTGGCCGCCACCGAGCGGATCCTCGCCGATCCCGCGCTCGCCGACGTGCGCATCGTCATCCTGACGACCTTCGACCTGGACGAGTACATCTTCGACGCACTGCGCATGGGCGCCAGCGGGTTTCTGGTCAAAGACACCGAACCCGAGGACCTGCTGCAGGGCGTGCGGGTGGTGGCGCGCGGGGACGCGCTGCTCTCGCCCACGGTGACGCGGCGGCTGATCGCCGACTACGCCAAGCGGCCGCGGCGCCCCGTACCCTCGGCGCGGCTGGAGGAGCTGACCGAGCGCGAGCGGGAGGTGCTGGCGCTGGTGGGCGCCGGGCTGTCCAACGAGGAGATCGCCCAGCGGCTCGTCGTCAGCCCGGCCACGGCGAAGACCCACGTCAGCAGGACCATGGTCAAGCTGCGCGTGCGCGACCGCGCCCAGCTCGTGGTCATCGCCTACGAGAGCTCGCTGGTCACGCCCGGCTGGATCGACTGACACCGCCGGCGGCGCCCGACCGGGAGGGGGCCCGGCCCTCCGGGGATCCCTGAGGCGCCTGCGGGGCCACCCCTACGCCGGACGCGGTAAGCCGCGCCTGCGGCCCGCGCCCGAAGGCGTATCCGCATTGCCTCCCGCCGGGCGATGCCGCGCGGCGGGTCGCGCGGCCATGCTCGTGTCGGATCACAGCCCGCCGACCCCGTGAGGCGCCGCCGACATGTTCGAGGACCCGCTGCTGCTGGCACGCGCGCAGTTCGCACTGACCGCGAGCGTCCACTACCTTTTCGTGGCCCTGACGTTGGGCCTGGCTCCGTTCATCCTGTTCGGCCAGCTCAGCGCCACTCTGCGGCGCGATGAGGCGCGGATGCGCGCGGTCCGCTTCTGGGGCGGGCTCTACGTCGTCAACTATGCGATGGGCGTGCTGTCGGGCCTGGTGATGGAGCTTCAGCTGGCGCTGAACTGGAGCGGGCTGAGCGACATGTTCGGCTACGCCTTCGGCGCTCCGCTGGCGGTGGAGACGATGGGCGCGTTCTTCGTGGAATCGACCTTCCTGGGCCTGTGGATCTTCGGCTGGGACCGGATGAGCCGATGGGCGCACCTGATGTGCTTCGCGGTGGTCACCGCCACCGCCTACCTGTCGGCCTTCTGGGTGCTGGTGGCCAACGGCTTCCTGCGCTACCCCGTGGGCGGGCTGCGGATCGAGGACGGCACGGCGCGGGTCAGCGACCCGGCGGCGCTGATGGCCAACCCCTCGACGCTGATGGCGTTGGGGCACATCACCGCCGGCGCACTGCTGCTGGGATCGAGCGTGGTGATCGCGGTCAGCGCCTACCACCTGGCCCGGCGCAACGATCCCGACCGGATCTTCGGGCGCGGCATCCGCTGGGGGATCGTCGTGTTCGCGCTGGCCCTGGAGCCCACCGCCCACATCGGCGGGATGCAGTTCTCCCTCTACGACAAGACGCCGCCCGCGAGCGGGCTGACCTACAGCCCGGAGGAGATCGAGGCCATCGAGGCGGGCAGCGGCGGCGCCGGGTCCATCGGCGCGGTCGGCGAGGTGGTGATGTTCAGCGCCTGGGCGCTGATGTTCTTCATCGTCCCCGTGCTGCTGCTGACCTGGCTGGTGCGCCGCCTGGACCGCTGGCGGGGTGTGCTGTGGCCGCTGGTGCTGCTGCCGTTCCTGCCGTATGCGGCCAGCGTCGGCGGGTGGCTGGCGCGCGAGACCCAACGCCAGCCCTGGGCGGTGGAGGATCTGCTGACCACCGCCGACGCCGTGACCGACATGACGCCGGGGATGGCCGTGCTCTCGTTCTCGCTGTTCACTCTCGCGTTCGCGGTGCTGGCCGCCGTCACCTATGTGCTGCTGGTGCGCTTCGCCCGGCTCGGGCCGGAGGGCGGTCCGCTCGCTCCGGCGCGCACGGGCGGGCCGATCGCCGGCGAGGCGGACGGGCGGCCGCCGGTGCACACCTTCTAGGGGCCTCGCGGCCCGTCCGCCGACAAACCCGCCCACTTCCCCGCCCTCATCGAAGGAGCCGACCGTGGAGATCCTTGCCGTTGCCCTGCTCGCCGGTCTGGTGGCGGGATACCTGGTGCTCGCCGGGTGCGACATCGGGCTGGGCATGCTGATGCCGTATCTGGCCCGCACGGGCGCCGAGCGGCGGCGGGCCGTGTCGGCCATGGCGCCCTACTTCCTGGGGAGCGAGGTGTGGCTGCTCGGTGCGATCGGCGTGGCCATGGGACTGTTCCCCGCGCTGAAGACCGCGGTGATCACCGGGTTGTGGCCGGTCTTCGTCGCCCTGCTGGCCGGGTGGCTGTTCCGCGACGCGGGCCTGTGGCTGCGCGGGCGCATGCGCGGGCGCGCCGGGCGGGCCGTCTGCGACGTGTGGATCGTGGGCGGCAGTTGGGCGCTGGCGCTGAGCTGGGGGCTGGTCGTCGGAGGGCTGCTCAGCGGCGGTCGGTTGCTGAGCCCGTTCGCGATCGCCTGCGCGCTGGTCGCCGCCGGGATGTTCGCGCTGCGCGGGGCGGCCTTCGGCGCCGAGCGCCTCGTGCCGGCGGCGGCCCGGCCGGAAGCCGGGCGCAGGCTTGCCCCGGCGGAGCGCACAGGCACCGTCGACGTGCTCGCCGGGGGCGGTGGCGCACCCACCGGCGGAGATCTGGCCGCCGCGGGCCCGGTCGGCTCCGCGGCCGGTGCCGGCGGCGCGGGGGCACCCGTGGAGGCGGCGGTCCGCGACCGCGCCGCACCGGCCGAGGCGGACTCGGCCGTGGCCGCCGACGCGGCCGCCCGCGCGACGCGCCCCCTCGCGCGTGCGGCTCTGGGCGCGGGCGTGTTGGCGGCCGGGGCGTCGCTGCTGCCGGGCGGCGCGGTCGCGGACCGCCCGCTGGCCGCGGCGGCCGCCGCCCTGGTCGTGCTGGGGGTGCTGGCCGCGACGTCGGGGCTGTCGGGACCGCGGCTGTCGCGGCACACGTCGGCGGCGGCGATGGCGGCGGTTCCGCTGCTGATCGCCGCGTCGGTGGACCTGCCCGTCGCCCCGGTTCCGGACGGCATCGCGGTGCTGTTCTGGGCGGCCATGGCACCGGTCGTGCCGTTCATGGTCCTGGGCCAGGTCTGGCTGTACCGGATGCTGCGCCGACCCGCGGTGGAGTCGGGGTTCTTCGCCTGACCCCGCGCGTCGGCCTGTCCCCCGGGAGCGCGGTGGGAGGCGGGCGGGCAACCCTTATCGAACCTCGCGGCCGGGTTGGCGGTCCTGTGCAGCGGGCACCTGTCCGGATGCAGTGGGATGCCGTCCCCCGAGGGCATCCGCCGACCCGCTCCGAGGAGGCACCATGCCCGATTCCGCCCCCAAGCCGCCCGCGCCCGGCGGGTGCAACTGCGGTTCCAGCTGCGGCTGCGGCTGCCAGAGCGGCGGTCCGTGCAACTGCGGCGGAAGCTGCGGCTGACCGCTCAGCGCCGCCGGTCGCCGGCCCGCGGGGCCGGCGGCCGCCGTGGACGTAGCGCGCTCGCCGGTGTCTCCGGACGCCGAATCCGGCAGACACGGCGCGTCCGCGCCCCGACACGCCCGGTGCCTTGGGACAATCCCGGTCTGGGGAACACCGCCGGCGACCGCGCGCCGTGCGCGGTCGGCGCCGCACGGGGAGGCCGCATGTCGATCTCGGACATCTTCACGTCCGCCGCCGGGCAACTGGACGACCGCGAGCGGTTGCGCATCTACATCGAAGGCATCCGCGAACGCGCGGCCAAGGCGGTGCCGTGGGGGCCCGACACCGTCGGGCTGCCCCCGCAGGCCGCCGAGAACGCGCTCCTGCGGATCAACGACATCGCCTTCTACGCCAACGCCCGCCAGGAGATCATGGCCTTCGCCGACTTCTGCCTGGCGCTGCTGGAGACCCACGGCCCGCGCGATGCCGGCGCCCTGAGCAGCGGGGGCGCGCCGCCGGCGCAGCGGTGCCGGTGCTGCATGCTGCGGTGGCCCTGCCCCACTCTCCGCGAGATGGCGCGGCTGCTGGACTGACGGCCGGCGAACCGGCGCGCAGTTCACGCGGTGCTCGCGGCGCCACCCGCCGGCGGCGGGGCGCGATCCACCGCCGGCAGGTGACGCGCAGGCGCCCGGTGTCCGGGGCCGCGCGGCGGAGGTCCGCCGCGGGCTCTCACCATGCCGGGCCTCGGCGCCGAGGATATTTCTAGAACAGGTTTCACCGCAATACCGGGCGACTCTCCGGGAACGCACGAGGCCGGTCCGCCGCGGGCGCCGCGACCGAGCGAGAACGCGATCTACCCGGGCGGTCGGCGGCGCCCCGTCGGCCTGCGGAGCGGTGGAGCGTTCAGGTCGCCGCGCGGTCGGTGCGGAACTGCGCCGCCGCACGCTCGGCGATCAGCGGCCGGATGACGTCCAGGGCGGCCTGGTGCTCGGGGTGGTCGCGGTAGGCCGCGTAGGCGTCCTCGTCCGCGACGTCGGCGACGACCGCGAAGTCGAAGGTGTCGGGGCCGATTCCGAGGTCGGGACCGAAGGAGTAGCCGTCGAGCTGCGGGATCGCGGCGGGCAGCCGCGACAGCGTCCGCTCGACCTCGGCGACCTGCTCGGGCGTGACGCCCTCGGACCAGCGGAACAGTGCGATATGCCGGAGTGCCATGGCATGAAGCTACTACGTCGTGCTTAAAAGCGGCGGGGACCCGCTGTCGAGGAACCCACCGGGTACCACCTGGAGGCGGCCGCCGTCGGGGTTGCGGCAATGGGCGCGCCTCGCGCAGCGCAGTCGCAGCTTGCCGCCGAGCAGCACGCGGTACCTGCCAGATGGGGCCGCACCACCGGTGGCCGGGTTCCAGCACAAAGAATGCACCGTGCGCTCGGCGGCAAGCCGCCGCGCCGGGCACGATTCCGGCCCCAGGGGCGGGGGACAGCTCCTGGGGCCGGCCAAAGGGGGATGAACCGCGGTCGCACGGCCTTGTGACTGTGCGGGTCGGGGACAAGGCCGGGCGGTGGGGCACCGCGTCGGTGACGACCGTAACCGCCGTTCGGTCACGCCGACGGTCTAATCAGGTAACCGGAATGTCTCGATTGCCCATTGAGGGCTGCCGACCTGGGCGGATTGACCTGGACGAATAAACCGGACATAAGCAGCAGAGGGCGGCAGCCGCACCACGCGTCCCACCGGCCCCGGCCCCGACTCAGGCGGCCCATCGCCCCGGGCAAGACGGGACCACCGGCCTCGGCCGGGACCGGCGAGACGGTTCGCCACCGCCGTGTCCCGGGGGCGCGGTCGCCTACGGGGACGTGCGGCCCTGCACCGCCGTCGGTACGGCGCCGCGGACGCGTTTCTCCCGGCCGACACACAACGTATTTACACGGTTACTCCAACCGTGCGGTATGGAAACTCTCATCGGGGCGAATATGCGGGGGGATTCTCCCCTTGGCGCCTGAATTGCACTCCGGGACGAAGGACCTGCTCCGCCTTCAGCGCCCAGAAGCGGCGAAAGCGCCCTTTCTCGGCTTCCCGCCGGCTCCGACTCCGGCGGCCTGCGTCGCAAGCGGATACGGAACACGACCGACCGCCCGCACACACACCGCTCTCCCGCCGCCTCGACGGAACAGGCGGCGGGAGAGCGGTGAAAGGGTGAGGACGTGGCGCGTCAGCTCACTCGGACCGCCGTGAGGTAGGCGTCGTCGGAGTCGGCGTTGACGATGTCGGTTATGCGCCACGTCTGTCCGCCGACGGTGAACGTGTCGCCCGTGCGGACGTCGATCATGCCCTGGTCGCTCCATTCCGCCGGGCCACCGAGCTTTGCCGCGGGCGAGCCGTCCTCCTCGAGCCAGAACCGCCCGCCGCCCACGGGACCGCCGACGAAGCGGTCGTTGCGGCCATAGGTGATCTTCTCTTCCGCGCCGATCTCGTGTTCCACGTCCGACCGTCTCCCGTCGTTGCGAGAAGTTCCGGGTCGCGCCCATGCCGCGGTGGGGCGCGCCCCGATAGGGTGTCGCGCCCTAAGGTGTACCGAACCTTACCCTGCCCGCCGTGCAATTGCATGCAGGCTGGAATACTCCGCGGATCATTCCGGGAGGACACGGACGCACAGCGAACCGGAACCGGTCGGGGTGCGTGGAACATCACTCGCGGAGAAATTCGACTCGTCGGGATCTGGATTCGTCACCAACCGAACCTGGAATCGCCCCTATCCGAAACAGACAAACTCGCGACGCGCAGCGTCCCCGTCGGGGTGGTGGTGGGCCCGCGGGCGGAAAGCACGCGACGCGCAGCGTCCCCGTCGGGGTGGTGGTGGGCCGGCGGGCGGGAGTCATTCACCCAGATCGGCGATGGCCGCGACGGTTCCTCCTCCCGAGGGCCCCTGGTGGACCGCCGCCACCGAAACGAAGACCGCCGGGTCGCCGGTCACCGATGCCGCGACCCCGCCGACCGTCGCCTTGATCTGGCGGTGCCAGTGCACGTCGGAGTCGTCGAGCATGATGTTGCGCCGCCCGCGGACCCGTCCGGAGGGGTCGGCCTCGCACTTGATGAACACGTTGACCAGCTTGTCGCCGAGGTCCTCGGGGTGGGGCCTCTCCGGCAGCTTGATCCCGGCCGAGCGGATGGCCGACCAGATCCCGTCGGAGTCCAGCGCGTCGGTCATGACCCCGTGGCCGGCGCGGAACCTGCCGCCCACGCCGCGCGCGTTGCCCACCACCACGATCTGGGCCCTGTCCAGCTCCACGCCCGAAGAGCAGGAGGCCACCGACGAGTACAGCCCGAGGTCGGCGTGGATCTGCTCGGCGGCGGGCTCGGCGATCTCGCCCAGCGCCGTGGCGATGCCCAGGGCGGTGGTGGAGTTGGAGATGTCCATGGACTTCAGGGTGTCCTCGGTGACGACGTCGTGGCCGCGTGCCTTGGCGTCGTTGATGGTCTCCAGCACCAGCAGCGGGGTCTTGGTCTGCACGTAGTGCACGTCGGAGGGGTCGGTGACGCCCGCCTCGGCCATCGCCGCGCGCACCCCCGCCGCGACCTTGCGCACCATCGCCGGGCGGCCGATGTCCTCGGGCAGGATCTCCTCGCTCATGGCGATGCCCACCACCAGCCGCGGCTCGTCGGTGGGCGCGTAGCGCCCCTCGGGCGCGCGGGCGAAGACGGTGGCGTGCGGGGAGAGCACGCCGTCGGTTCCGCCCGACCACACCAGCGGGATCTGCTTGACGGCGTCCTCGCCGCGGGTGCCCTTGTCCAGCAGCACCTCGCGAAACGCCCGGTCCGCCAGGATCCGGGTGTAGTCGTTGACGCCTCCGTTGCCCTCGGTCTTGCCGATCACGGCCAGCACGTCGTCGGCGCTCACGGCGCCGTCGTCGATCAGCCGCGCCAGCCCGGACGCGTCCGTGACGCTTTCGATCGCCACCTTGTGCACCTCGATGGGCGTGGGCATCTGGGTCCACCTCTCGTTGCGGTTTCTCGGCTGCTGCTCAGGGCCGCGGATCCGGTTCGACGACCGTACCCGCGCGCCCGGCCAGACCGGCGGCGACACCGTCGAGTCCGGTGATGACGGCCCGCCGCCCGCCCGCTTCCACGAACCGCACGGCCGCCTCCACCTTCGGGCCCATGCTGCCTTCGGCGAAGTGCCCGCCGGTGAGGTGGGCGCGCAGCTCGCCGGCCGTGGTCCGCCCGATGGGGCGCGCGGCGGCGGTGCCGTAGTCCAGCACGGCGCAGGGCACGTCGGTGGCGATGACCAGTGCTTCGGCCCCGAGCGCGCAGGCCAGGAGCGCGGCCGTGCGGTCCTTGTCGAGCACCGCCTGCACGCCGTGCAGGGTGCCGGAGCCGTCGCGCGCGACCGGCACTCCCCCGCCGCCCGCGGCCACCGGCACCACGCCGGCCGCCAGCAGCGCCCGAACGGCGGGCGCGTCCAGGATCTCGCGCGGCTGAGGCGAGGGCACCACCCGCCGCCATCCGCGCTCGCCGAAGTCGGCCCAGTCCTGGCCGAGTGCGGCGAAGCGCTCGGCCTCCCGCCGCGGCAGATAGCGGCCCACCGGTTTGGCGGGCCGGTCGAAGGCGGGGTCCGCGGCGTCGACGAGCGTGCGGGTGACCACGGCGCTGACGGGGCGGGGCCGGCCGCGGCGGGCCAGTGCCGACTCCAGGGCGTCGGCGATGGTGAACCCGATGGTGGCCTGGGTCTGGGCGCCGCACCAGTCCAGCGTCACCGGCGGCACCACGTCGGCGGCGAGCTCGTTTTTGACGAGCAGGTTGCCGACCTGGGGGCCGTTGCCGTGGGTGATCACGACCTCCGTGCCGCCGGCGATCAGGTCGGCGACGTGTTCCATGGCCGCTGTCAGGGCGCTGCGCTGGTCGTCGGGGCGGGCGCTGCCGTCGGGGGCGGTCATGGCGTTGCCGCCCAGCGCGATCACCGCGCGGGAGGGGATCATCGGCGATCGACCTCCGGGAACGCCTCTCCGCCGGCCAGGACGGCGTATCCCGGGCCGCGGTCGAAGAAGGGCGCGTCGCCGGGCCGGGCGCGGCTCAGCTCGGCGCGCAGCCGCTCGACCTCGGCCGGGTCGGCCGCCGGATCGTCGGCGGGGCCCTCGACCGGCACGCCGTAGTCGTCGCGAGCGGCACGCCGGGAGACCTTGCCGCAGCGCACGTCGGCCAGCACCGCCGCGACCTCCCGCTCCAGCGGGTCGCCCCAGCCCCCGCCGCCGGTGGTGCGGATGCGGATGACCTCGCCGGCGCGCACCGGTTCGGCCTCCACCAGCCCGCCCGGCTCCCGCTCGGCGGGCCCGCCGGGGTCGATGGTCACCTGGAAGGGCGCTCCCGCGCGGCCGCCCTTGACTCCCCAGCAGGAGAGGATCGAGCGGTCGGCGACGGACATGAACGACGCGTCGCGCAGCATCCGGATGTGCTTCTCGTAGCCCAGCCCGCCGCGGAACCTGCCGGCTCCGCCGGAGTCGGTGGCCAGCCCGAGCCGCTCCACGATGAAGGGGAACCGCGACTCGGTGAACTCGGTGGGCAGGTTGCGCGAGTCGGGGACCACGTGGATGGTGTCCTCGCCGTCGGCGTAGTGCCGCCCGCCTGAGCCGCCCCCCAGGACTTCGCGCATCAGGTAGGGCTCGCCGTCGAGGCCGGTGCCGAATACCCCGGTGTAGCGGATCGTCTCCTGGTCGGCGGGCATGTACCCGTCCACCGCCTTGGCGAGCGCGCCCGCGAGCACGCCCAGCAGGCGCAGGATGACGAAGGTGCGCGCGTTGGTGGGCGCCGGGAAGACGGGGGTCAGCAGTGTGCCCTTCTCGGGGAAGCGCATCTCGATGAGCGGCACCACACCCTCGTTGACGTCGAGCTCGGCCATCCGTTCCGGGCTGTCGGCGAGATTGCGCAGGATGGGGGCCAGCCACTTCTTCAGGAAGTTGCCGTCGGCGTAGTCGCCGCAGTGGTTGATGGGCCCCTTGGCCTGCGGCGATGTGCCGGAGAAGTCGATGATCAGCCGGTCGGGCTCCTTGGTCAGGGTGATGCGCTGGCGGTGCAGCCGCGGTTCGTCCACGCCGTCGTGCTCGGCGTAGTCCTCCCAGACGTAGGTGCCGTCGGGGATCTTGGCGAGGATCTCCCGCCGGTAGGTCTCGGTGGTGGCCTCCAGCACGGCGTCGAAGCACCGCTCGACGGCGGCGCGGCCGTAGCGGGAGAACAGGTCGGCGAGCCGGCGCGCCCCCATCAGGCAGGCCGAGCACTCGGCGTCCAGGTCGGCGGCCAGCGAGTCGGGCATGCGGGAGTTGCGCACCATGATGCGCAGGGCCGCGCGGTTGGGCACGCCCTGGTCCCACAACTTGATGGGCGGCACCATCAGGCCTTCCTCGAACACCGAGGTGGCCTTGGGCGGCATCGAGCCGGGGCATGCGCCGCCGATGTCGTCGTGGTGGCCGAACGCCTGCACGAACGCGACCACCTGCGGCCCGTCGCCGCCGTCGTGGAAGACCGGGACGGTGACGCACAGGTCGGGCAGGTGGCCGATGCCGCCTTCGGACTCGTAGACGTCGTTGTGGAAGAACACGTCGCCGGGGCGCATGGTCTCCAGCGGGAAGTCCCGCGCCACCGGATGCACGAGCGCGGAGTAGGAGCGGCCGGTGAGTTTGCGCAACCGCCGGTCGTGGATGCCGACGCGGAAGTCGTGGGCGTCGCGGATCATGGGCGAGCGGGAGGTGCGCGCGATGGCGGTCTCCACTTCCTTCTCCACCGAGGCGAGGGTGCCCTCGACGATCTCGACCAGCACCGGGTCCGCCGGCGGCCGCTCGGCGCCGGCGTCTGCTGCGTGAAGCGCGTCCGGGGTGTTCAACGCTGCGCCTCCTGGGCCGGGGGTGGGGTGTCGGCGGTGACGGCGATGCCGCCGTCGGGGTGCACGCGGGCGGTGAAGCCGGGGTGCAGCGGCAGGGTGGCCGCGTACTCCTCGATGACCGCGGGGCCGGCGACGGTCTGCCCCGGCGCGAGCGCGTCGCGCCGGTACACCGGGGTGCCGCGGTGCACGGCGCCGTCGAAGCGCACGTCGCGCACGCCGGTGCGGGCGGCGGGGGCCCCGCCTTCCGCGGCGGCCGGCGCGCGCGGCGCGGGGCGGCGGATGCGGCCGATGCCGGTGACGCGCAGGTTCACCCACTCCACCCGCTGCCTGGGGTCCTCGCGCAGGTCGTAGCCGTAGAGCTCGCGGTGGGCGGTGTGGAACGCGGCGGCGACGGCGTCGGCGGCTGCGGCGTCGAGCACTCCGCCGGGCACGGGTACCCGGACCTCGTAGGCCTGACCGAAGTAGCGCAGGTCGGCGCTGCGCTCCAGGCGCACGCCGCCGATCCCGTCGGGCCCGCCCTCGCCCGCGAAGCCGTCGTCGCGCAGTGCGGCGGCCGCCTCGGCGGACAGCTCGGCGAAGACGGCTTCGGCGGCGGCCGGGTCGAGGTCGGCGTGGCGGGCCACGCGGGTGCGCACGTAGTCGTTGCGCACGTCCACGCTCAGCAGCCCGAACGCCGAGACGTTGGCGGGGTCGGGCGGCACGAACGCGCCCGCGGGACGCAGGATGTCCAGCAGCGGGCACAGCAGGAGCGAACCCGACCCGCCGAAGGCCACGAGGTGGAAGTCGCGCACGTCCAGCCCGCGCTGGACGGTGATCTGCCGCAGCGCGTTGGCCTGGTTCCACGCCGATATCCGCAGGATGCCCTCGGCCGCCTCCGCGGCGCCCATCCCCAGCCGCGCGCCGAGCGCGGCAAGCGCATCCTCGGCCGCGGCGACGTCCAGGGGCACCTCCCCGCCCAGCAGGTGCGGCGGGATGCGGCCGAGCGCGGCGTGGGCGTCGGTGACCGTCGGTTCGCCGCCGCCCTTGCCGTAGCAGACCGGGCCCGGTTCGGCGCCGGCCGAGGCGGGGCCGACCTTGAGCTGGCCCTCCGGCGAGATCCGCGCGATCGAACCGCCTCCGGCTCCCACGGTGACCACGTCGACCATGGGGATCTTGGAGGGGTAGCGCCCGATGGAGCCTTCGGTGGTCAGCCCGGGTTCGCCGTCGAGGACCACCGAGACGTCGGTGGAGGTGCCGCCGCCGTCGAGGGTGAGGACGCGGTCGTAGCCGGCGCGCCCGGCCAGCAGCGCCGCACCGAGCGCTCCGGCGGCCGGGCCCGACATCACGGTGCTGATGGGCTGGTGCACGACCTCCTCGGCGGAGACCACACCGCCGTTGGACTTCATCACCAGGAACGGGGGCCGCTGCCCGCCGGGACCGGCTTCGGCCTTCTCCAGCCGGGCGGCGATGTCGCCGATGTAGCGGGTGACGCCGGGTTTGACCGCGGCGTCGACGAGGGTCGTCGCGGAGCGCTCGTACTCGCGGTACTCCCGCAGCACGTCGGAGCTGATGGAGACGGTCGCGCCGGGGTGTTCGGCGCGCAGGATCTCGCGCAGCCGCCGCTCGTGGGCGGGGTCGGCGTAGGAGTGCAGCAGGCAGATGCCGATGGTGTCGATGCCGCGGTCGCGGAACCAGCGGGCGGCCGCGGCGGCCTGCTCCTCGTCCAGGGGCCGGATCTCGGCGCCGGTGTGGTCGAGCCGGCCGCCGACCGTGCGCACCAGGTCTGCGGGCACGATGCGCTCGGGCTTGACCCAGAAGTAGGAGTTGCCGTAACCGTCGGGCACGGCCTGGCGGGCGATCTCCAGGATGAACTCGTAGCCCTCAGCGGTGATGAAGCCGAGTCGCCCGGTCCTGCCCTCCAGCAGCAGGTTCGTCGCCACGGTGGTGCCGTGGGAGAGGGCGCTGACCGCGGTTCCGGGGCCGAGCAGGTCCAGGGCCTTGGCCACGCCGTCCATGAATGCGGCGGAGGGGTCGGCGGGCGTGGAGGGCGTCTTGGTGGCCAGCAGCGCACCGGTGTCCTCGTCGAGCGCGACGATGTCGGTGAACGTGCCGCCGGTGTCGATGCCGATGCGGACTCTGCGCTGCCCCGCCATGCACCCGCCCTCGCGTGTCGCCGGATCTCTTGCGGCCGCCGCACGGGGGCGCGGTGCCGCACTAGGGATTCAACTGGGCGCGGGCGGTGTGGTGAATCAGCAAGATCTGCCAACACCTGAGCGGTTTCTTCGTGGGCGGGGCGGCACGCGTAGGGGCGGTGCCGGTCGGCGGGGCCGCCGCCGGTGGTGCGGCTCCGCATGGCAGGTTGCGCGTGCGCTCGGCGGCAAGCTGCGCCCGCGCTTCGCGAGGCGCGCCCATTGCCGCAGCCTCGGTGGTGGCCGTCCCGGGTGCTGCCCGGGGGTTCCTGGAAAGCGGCGCCCCCGCTGCTCTTCGACACGCCGACGTCGTGTTCGAGTGCTCGGCCACCGCAGACCCGCCACCGGGGGCACGGCTCTGCCCGATGAGTACCGCGCCTGTACCGGGCGCTTGCGCACAGCACCGTAGCGTGAGGGGATTTCACTTCGGTTTCGGGGGTCGCCGAAGGCTTCGGCGAGCCAAACAGCATTCGGGGCCGGAATCGGCTGCGGATTCGGCAGCCGACCCCGGCCCCGTGCCGGTGTTCGCGGGGGTCCTCAGGCCATCTGGCCGGAAGCCGAGAGCTTGCCGCGGAAGCGGCCGATGGCGGTTTCCAGGCCGGAGGAGAACGGGTGGTCGTGCACCATGTAGGTCCAGGTCATCGTGGGCCGCTTGACCCCGACCTCGGCCACGTCGATGGTGCCGTCCTCGCCGACCTCGGCCTCGGCGAAGGTCTCGGCGGCGCGGGCGCGCGCCTCGTCCAGGAAGCCCTTGAACGCGGGGACGGCGTCGCGGTTGAACTCGTCCAGCGGGTCGCGGCGGCCCAGGAAGCGCAGGTGGATGCCTTCGCGGAGCTCGGCCAGGAACGCGTTGTGGTCGGTCCAGCCGCGGTCGAGGTGGTAGAGCGTGATCAGCCGCGCGGCCCGGGCGGTCTCCTCGGCACCGGCGGCCTCGACGAGCTCGGCGTGGTGGGCCGGGCAGTCGATGCTGAGCTGGCGGTCGCCCAGGTCGTCGCGCAGCACCGCCTCGCGGTGCTCCAGCACGACACCGCGCTGGACGTCGATCAGCTGGTTGTAGCGCCAGGTGTTGCGGTGGACCTCCAGCAGCTTGCCTTCGGAGACGCGCTGCGCGTGGTCGACCATCCGCAGCCAGCTCTCGTCGGTGATGGCGCCGTCGCCCTGGGCCTCGTAGCCGCGGGTCTCGGGGGCGTTGTTGGCCACCAGGTCGTCCTCGACGGAGACGAAGTAGGCCGAGGCGCCGGGATCGCCCTGGCGGCCGGCGCGCCCGCGGAGCTGGTCGTCGAGCCGGCTGCTGGGGTAGCGGCCGTAGCCCATGACGTAGAGGCCGCCCTTCTCGACCACCCGGTCGCGGTCGGCCATGTCGCTGCCGCCCAGCCGGATGTCGGTGCCGCGACCGGCCATCTGAGTGGAGACGGTGATGGCGCCGTAGGTGCCGGCCTCGGCGATGATGGCCGCCTCGTCGGCGTCGTTCTTGGCGTTGAGGACGACGCATTCGAGGCCGTCGGCGCCCAGGCGCTTGGCCAGCAGCTCGGACTCGGCGACGTCCTGGGTGCCGATGAGGATGGGCCGCCCGGTGGCGTGCACCTCGGCGATCTCCTCGACGAGGGCGTCCTCCTTCTCCTCGCGGGTGGCGTAGAGGCGGGTGCCTTCGTCCTCGCGGATGCACGGCTTGTTCGGCGGGATGACCGCGACCTCGAGCTCGTAGAACTCGCGCAGCTGGTCGGCCACCGCCATGGCCGTGCCCGTCATGCCGCAGCGCGTGGGATAGCGCAGCACCAGGGACTGCACGGTGATGGAGTCGAGGACCTCGCCGGTGTCGGAGACCGCCACGCGCTCCTTGGCCTCGACCGCGGCCTGCAGGCCGTCGGGCCAGCGCTGAAGGAGGGCGATGCGGCCGCGCGACTCGTTGATCAGCCGGACCTCGCCGTCGCGGACGACGTAGTGCACGTCGCGCTGGAGCAGCGCGTGCGCGTGCAGGGCCAGGTTCACCCGCGGCAGCACGGAGGTGTCGTCCTCGTCGTAGAGGTCGACGCCGCCCAGCTCCTTCTCGACCCGGTCGATGCCGGCCTCGGTGAGCTGGACGTTCCGACCCTCGGGATCGATCTCGTAGTCGGTGCCGGGAGTCAGGTGGCGGACCAGCTCGGCCATCTCGACGTCGGCGTCGGTGGTCTCGGCCGCGCCCGCCAGCACCAGCGGCACGCGGGCCTCGTCGACCAGGACGGAGTCGGCCTCGTCGATCAGCGCGATGCTGGGCTCGGGCACGACGCGCTGCTCGATGTCGGTGACCATGCGGTCGCGCAGCACGTCGAAGCCCAGCTCGCTGACCGAGGCGTAGGTGACGTCGGCGGAGTAGGCGGCGCGGCGCTCCTCGGCGGTTGACTCCTCGCCGATCCACGCCACGGCGACGCCGAGCATGTCGTAGAGGGGCGCCATCCACTCGGCGTCGCGGCGCGCGAGGTAGTCGTTGACGCTGAGCACGTGCACCCGCTGCCCGCGCAGGGCGAACCCGGCGGCGGCCAGCGCACCGGAGAGGGTCTTGCCCTCGCCGGTGGCCATCTCGGCGATGTGGCCGTCCAGCAGCGCCATGACCCCCAGGAGCTGCACGTCGAAGGGGCGCTCGTCGAGCGTGCGGCGTGCCGCCTCGCGGCCCACCGCGCACAGCTCGACGAGGTCGTGCCGGTCGTAGGGCAGATCGGCGCTGCCCAGCTCCGTCGCCCTGTCGGTCAGCTCGGCGTCGCTGAGGTCGCGCAGGTCGGGCTCGCGGGCCTCGATTGATTCCAGAAGCTTGGTATAGGGCCGCAAATCCACCGCGCCGGGCTTGCCCAGCAGACGGCGGACGCTATCAGCCATTCGTCCGAACACCACGCAAGGGTAACGCTGCCGAGCGTCCCGCAGTTCCATTCGGCGGGGACGGAATGTGTCGGCCCCGCTCGGCGGGGGTAGAGCCGGCGCGCATCGCTGCGGCAGGCCGGCGGCGCCCGCCGCGAGCCCCGCGCGGTGGGCGGGAGCGGGCCGCTCAGCGGACGAGCTGGCCCCGCTGCGAACTCCGCTGGGCGGCCTCCATGGCCATGGCGTGGCGCACCAGCGCGACCAGGACCTCCACGACCGAGTTCCGGTCCCGGGCGTCGCAGCGCACGATGGGGACCTCGGGGCTGAGGTCGAGGGCGTCGCGCAGGTCCTCGTCGGTGTAGCCGGGGTCGCCGTCGAAGGAGTTCAGTGCGAGCAGGAAGGGCAGCCGGTACTGCTTCTCGAAGTAGTCCAGCGCCTGGAAGCAGTCCTCCAGGCGTCTGGTGTCGGCCAGGACGACCGCGCCCAGGGCACCGCGCACCAGGTCGTCCCACATGAAGTAGAACCGCTGCTGGCCCGGCGTACCGAACAGGTAGAGGGTCAGGTCGGTCTCCAGCGAGATGCGGCCGAAGTCCATGGCGACGGTCGTGCTGGTCTTGTCGGGGGTGTGGGACAGGTCGTCGACGCCGGCGCTGGCGGCGGTGACGGCCGCCTCGGTCCGGACCGGCGGGATTTCCGAGACCGCGCCGACGAAGGTCGTCTTCCCCACGCCGAACCCGCCGGCGACGATGATCTTCGTTGAGAGTTTCGGTGCTTCGCTCACGTGGATCTCGGCTCCCTCACGACGCTGGGCCAAAGCAGGGCGTTCGTAGCGGACGGTGCCAGACGATGCGAGAACGCCTGCAGCTACGGAGATGCGGGTCCTGACAGGGGCTCTCGGACACCACTGAGTGAACCTAGCACCGCCCGGCGCCGCGAGGTGACCACTCGACTACCGATCAAGGTCACGAGAGAGCGACAGTCGGCCCTAAAGCGCCTGGAACCGCCCATTCGCGGGCATCGCGCCGCCGACCGGAGGGCGCTTCGGCGGCGCGGGGTTTCAGCGCGCGCGGCGCCCCGCCCACGCGCCCACGAGCACCCCCGCCAGCGCCGCCGCGGCGCCGAATACGGCACCGCGCATGAACGCCGCAGCGCCGTCGCCGGCCGCCGCGGGCGCGGCAGGCCGGGGCGGGGATGGGGCGGGGGCGGACGCGTCCTCGGCGGGGGCCCCGACCGCGGCCGCCCCCGGACCCGGCTGCTGCGGGACCGCGCCGCTCGCCGAGGGGCGCCCGGCGACCTCCTCGTCGAGGCGGCCGAGGAACTCCCCGGCCATCTTCCTGGCGACGCCCTTGAGCATGCGCTGCCCGACGCCGCCGACCATGCCGCCCACCACGGCGTCGGCGTCGTAGGAAAGCTCGGTGCGGCCGTCGCCCAGATCGGACAGGCGAACCCCGATCTCGGCGGTGACGGTGCCGGGCGCGCCCGCGCCCTGGGCGTGCATCGTCAGCGACTCGGCGGGCCGCAGATCCCGCAGCCGCACCTCGCCCTGGAAGGTGCCCTTGATCGAGCCGATGCCGGCGCTGACGGTGCCGCGGTACTCGTCGGGCCCGGTCTGCTCCAGTCCCTCGCAGCCGGGGATGGCCCGGGCCAGTGCCTCGGGGTCGAGCATGCGCTCCCAGACCCGCTCCGCGGGGGCCTGCAGTGTGGCGCTGCCGGTGATCTTCATCGGGGCTCCCTCGCGGACGGGACGGATGTGTCGGAGGCGGTGGCGGGTGACGGGCGGGGAGGCACGGACGCCACCTCCCCCGCCGCGTGGCGGTTGCGCAGCTCGAACAGCTCCGAGGGCGAGATGGGCATCCGATCGACGCGGAATCCCTCGGCGTCCTCCACCGCCGCCGCCAGCACGGCCGAACCGGGGATGACGCCGGCCTCCCCCGCACCCTTGACGCCCAGCGGGTTGAGCGGGCTGGGCGTCTGCATGTGCGCGATCTCCACGGTCGGGACCTCGCTGGCATAGGGCATCAGGAAGTCCATCAGCGAGGCGTTGAGCAGCTGGCCGTCGGAGTCGTAGGCCATGCGCTCATACAGCGCGCCGGCCACGCCCTGGGCCACGCCGCCGTGCACCTGGCCCTCCACGATGCGCGGATTGATCAGGTTGCCGCAGTCGTGGACGACGCAGTAGCGCAGGATGCGGATCTCGGCGGTGTCGGGATCGGTCTCGACGACGGCCGCATGCGCGCCGTTGGCGAAGGTGCAGCGCAGCGGCGAGTGGTAGTCGGTGCCCTCCAGGCCGGGCGCCTCGCCCTCGGCCACCGGCGGGCTCTCGTGGTCGGCGGCGCCGCTGAACTGGGTGGCCGCCGCCGATGCGGCGTCGAAGGCGTAGCGCAGCGGGTTGGACAGCACCGCGACGGTGCCCAGCTCGATACCGTGGGCCGGGCTGCCCTTGACCTGGATGCGCCCGTCGGCGAACTCCAGGTCGCCGGCGTCGGCCTCCAGGGCTTCGGCGGCGATGCGCAGCGCCTTCTCCTTGAGCCTGCGGGCCGCCAGCGCGACGGCGCTGCCGCTGGTGACGGCGCCGCGGGAGGCGAAGGTGCCCACCGAGTAGGCCATGCGCCGGGTGTCGCCCGTGGTGACCTCCACGTCGGCGATGGGGACGTCCAGCTCGTCGGCCACGATCTGGGCGAGCACGGTGCCGTGCCCCTGGCCCTGGCTGGTCAGCCCGGTGGCCACCCGTACCTTGCCGCTGGTCTCGACCTGCACGTGCCCGCCCTCGTAGGGCCCGGGGCCGGTGCCCTCGACGTAGCAGGCCACGCCGATGCCCACGCGCCTGCCCTCGCGCCGGGCCCGCTCGCGGTACTCCGCGAAGCCGGGCCAGTCCACCAGCTCGGCGATCATCTCCAGCATGCGCGGGTAGTCGCCGGAGTCGTAGATCAGCGGGCGGCCGTCCTGGAACATCAGCCCCTGGTCGTAGGGCATCTCCTCGGGCCGGATGACGTTGGCCGCGCGCACCTGGAGCCGGTCCAGGCCCAGGTGGTCGGCGACGGCGTCCATGGTCCGCTCCATCGCGAAGACGCCCTGCGGCCGCCCGGCCCCGCGGTAGGGGGTGACGACGGCGGTGGTGGTGTAGAGGCTGCGGAACTCCACGCGGTAGGCGCCGGGCTTGTAGGGGCCGAGCAGCTGCGTGGAGGTCACGATGGGCACGATGACGCCGTAGGGCAGGTAGGCGCCGTTGTCGTGCAGGATGTCGACGTCGAGGCCCAGGATCCGCCCGCTGTCGTCGAAGCCGACCCGCACCCGCTGGCGCTGCGCGCGCTCGTGGGCGGCGGCCACGAAATGCTCGCGGCGGTCCTCGACCCACTTGACCTCGCGGCCCAGCCGGCGCGCCGCCCAGGGCACCATGACCTCCTCGGGCCAGGGGTGCACGATCTTCACGCCGAACCCGCCGCCGACATCGGGCACGACCACGTCGACCTGGCCCAGGGCCAGCTCCAGCTTGGCGGCCACGGCGGCCCGCACGCCGGTGGCGGTCTGGGTGGAGCTGTAGACGCGCAGCCGGCCGTCGTCGGTGCCCGTGGCGCTGGTCGCGGGTTCCCAGCGGGCGTAGACCCCGCGCCCCTCCAGCGGGGTGGCGGCCGAACGCTCGATGTCCAGCTCCAGCTCCAGGGAGTTGGGCGCGGCGGCCACAGCGGCGCGGGCGTCGCCGACCTCCTGGACCAGATGGGCGGCGACGTTGTCGGCCATGCCGGCGTGGACCGTGCGCTCGGCCGACACCGCGGCGTCGACGCCGACCACGGCCTCGCCGACCTCGTAGTCCACCCGGATCCGGGCGGCGGCGTCCTCGGCGGCGTAGCGGTCGGCGGCCACGACCATGGCGACGGGCTCGCCGACGTAGTGCACGTGCTCGCGGGCCAGCGCGTAGGGGGTGCGGCCGTCGACGATGCAGGGATGGGGGATCAGCAGGGGCAGCGGCTCGGCCATGGCCCCGGACAAATCCTCGTAGGTGAACACGGCGATGATCCCCGCGACGTCGACGGCGTCCGTCGCGTCGATGTCGCGGATGCGGGCCCGGGCGTGCGGGCTGCGGACGAACGCCGCGGCGCAGGCTCCGGCGCCCAGGTCGTCCAGGAACGCGCCGCGTCCGGCGACCAGGCGCGCGTCCTCGCTGCGCTGGACGGGCGCGCCGAACATGCGGGTGCTCACGGGCGGCCTCCCCCCGCCTCGGGGACCCGTCCCTCTTCGGCCGGCGGGCGGGCCCTGGGGACGCCGTCCTGCCCGCGGGTGATCTCCGCGGCGCGCAGCACGGCGGCGACGATGTTCTGGTACCCGGTGCAGCGGCACAGGTTGCCCGTGACGGCCTCGCGCGCGTCGTCCTCGCCGGGGTCGGGGTTGTCGCGCAGGTAGGCCGCGACCAGGGTGAGGAAGCCGGGGGTGCAGAAGCCGCACTGCAGCGCGTGGCACTCGGCGAAGGCCTGCTGGACCGGGTGCGGAGTGCCGTCGGCGGCGGCCAGCCCTTCGACGGTGGTGATGTCGGCGTGCTGGGCGGCGCTGACGGCCAGCATCAGGCAGGAGCGCACCGGCCGCCCGTCCACCAGTACGGTGCATGCGCCGCAGACCCCGTGCTCGCAGCCGACGTGGGTGCCGGTGAGCCCCAGGTCGTGGCGCAGGCAGTCCGACAGCAGGCGGCGGGCGGGCACCCGGGCGGTGTGCTGGATCCCGTTCACCCGCAGCCGGATGTCGTGCACGTCCTCGGTCATCGGCTCGCTCCGGTGTAGGTGTCGGCGACGGCGGCGGGCGCGGCGGCGGCCGCCCGGGCCAGGGCCCGCGCGGTCAGCACCCGCGCCAGGTGGCGGCGGTAATCGGCGCCGGCGTGGATGTCGTCCTCGGGGTCGGCCTGTTCGGCCGCCGCCGCGGCGGCCCCGTCCAGGTCGCCGAGGCGGGCGGTGCGGCCCGCCAGGTGGTCGGTGAGGTCGACCACCAGGGGGACGGGGGCCACCGAGATCAGGCAGCACCGGGCGGCGGTGATCCGCCCGTCGGCGCCGAGGGTCACCGCTGCCGCCGCCCCGCACAGCGCGTAGTCGCCGTTGCGGCGGGCGGTCTCGACGAACGCGGTCCCGGTGCCCGGCCGCGGCCGCGGAAACCGCGCGGCCACCGCGATCTCGCCGGGGGCCAGGGCCGTCTCCATGGGTCCGGTGACGAACTCGGCGGCGGGCACCGTGCGGGTGCCCGCGCGGCCGCGCACCTCGACGGCCCCCTCCAGCAGCGCCAGCACGGCGGGCATCTCGGCAGAGGGGTCGGCGTGGGCGATGCTGCCGACGGTCGTCCCCCGGTTGCGGATGACGGGGTGGGCCACCAGCCGCAGGCCCTGGCCAAGCAGCGGGACGGCCTCGGCCGCGGCGGTGTCGGCCTCCAGTTCCGCATGCCGCACCCGGGCGCCCACGCGCACTCCGGCGGCGTCCACGCGGATGTCCTCCAGCCCGGCCACCGCGTTGATGTCGACCAGGACGCGCGGGGCGGCCAGCCGCATGTTCAGCAGCGGGATCAGGCTCTGCCCGCCGGCCAGGACCTTGCCCTCGTCGCCCGCCTCGGCCAGCAGGCCGACGGCCTCGTCCAGGTCGGTGGGCGCGTGATAGGCGAACGGCGGTGGCTTCACGGATCTCCTTTCGCTGCGCGCCCGCGGCCCCGGCGGTGGGAGGGGCCGGTGGGTGGTCTTTCCCTCCAGGTCAGGCGCTCGGCCCGCCCCCTCGGGGGCCTTCCTTCCCGGTATCGGCGCTCTCACCGCCGCCGGTGTCCTCGGTTTCGGTGCCCAGGGCCTCGGCCTCCACACCGCTGCCCAGGACGATGCCGGCGCCGGAGCCGGCGGCCGAGTGCCCGGCGCCGTCTCCGTCGGGTGCCGGCGCGGGCCGCATGTCGGCGGGCGCCAGGCGGTAGAGCAGGTGGTAGCCGAGCAGGATGATGATCGTGCCCAGCGCGATGCCCTCCAGGGAGAAACCCTCGGTGATGTGCAGGCTCACCCCGCCGATTCCCGCGATCAGCCCCGCGGCGAGGGGGACCAGCACGATCGGGTTGCCGAAGTCGACCCGGTTCTCCACCCAGATCTTCGCGCCGAGCAGGCCGATCATGCCGTAGAGCACGACGGTGATGCCGCCGAGGACGCCGGCGGGCGTGGCGGCGACCAGTTCCCCGAACTTGGGGCACAGCCCGAAGAGGATGGCCGCGAGCGCGGCGATGTAGTAGGCGGCGGTGGAGTAGACGCGCGTGGCGGCCATGACGCCGATGTTCTCGGCGTAGGTGGTGGTGGGCGCGCCGCCGACCGCGCTGGCCAGGGAGGTGGCCAGACCGTCGGCGAAGATGGCGCGGCCCATGTAGGGGTCGAGGTCGTCGCCGGTCATCTCCTGGACGGCCTTGACGTGGCCGGCGTTCTCCGCGATCAGCGCGATGACCGCGGGCAGCGCGATCAGGACCGCCGAGGTCTCGAAGGCCGGCGCGTGGAAGTCGGGCAGCCCGATCCAGGGCGCGTCGGCCACCGCGCTGAGGTCCACCCGCGGGGCCGCGCCGCCGCCCTGGCCCTCGGGCAGCGGGGCCGGGCCGAAAGCCAGGTCGAACAGCCACGACAGCGCGAATCCGAACACCAGCCCCAGCAGGATGGTGATGCGACCCAGGAAGCCGCGCAGCAGCACGGTGGCCAGGATGACGAAGGCCATGGTCAGCAGGCCGATCCACTGGTCAAAGGGCCAGTAGTTCTCGGCGACCACCGGAGCGAGGTTGAAGCCGATCAGCATGACGACCGCGCCGGTGACCGCGGGCGGGAACGCGGCGAGCACGGCGTTGGGCCCCAGCAGGTGGATGGCGACGCCGGCGAGGGCGAGCACCAGCCCGGCGACCAGGATCGCGCCGGTGAGCAGGGCCGGGTTGGCGCCCTCGGGGGAGATGGCGGCCGCCGCGGCCACGAAGGAGGCGCTGGTGCCCAGGTAGCTGGGCACGCGCCCCTGCACGATGAGCAGGAAGAGGATGGTGGCGACGCCCGACATCATGATCGCCAGGTTGGGGTCCAGGCCCATGATGACGGGGAAGACGAACGTCGCACCGAACATGGCGACGACGTGCTGGGCGCCCAGGCCGGTGGTGCGCCCCCAGGAGAGGCGCTCCTGGGGGCGCACCACCTCGCCGGGGGGCGGGGCGCTGCCGTCGCCGTAGAGCTTCCACCGCAAGCCGAGGTTCACTGGGGCCTCCACACCTGACGTGTCCGAAGCGACCGGGGGCGCAGGCGGGCCCGACCGGAGGGACTGGCACGGGCACGCGCTCGGATCGGCGGGTCAACGCGGACGTGATCCACTTCACTTCCGGGCAACCCTAGGGGCCTCACCGGGCGGCGGCACGGGCGAGATCTGCCAAAGGCGGGCTCGATCGTTGGCGAAGTCCGGCCCCGTTCGCCCCCGGTCGCATGTACCCCAACAGTCCTGCACAGCCGTATGACGGCACTGTCGCCGCCCGGTTGCGCAGCGGTAACCGCTGCCCCGCCCGGGCGCCGCCGGGCCGGCCCCCGGCACCCGGAACACCGTCCGCACCCTCTTGCTCGCGCACTGTGCCGGGATTACGATACGGGTCCGCGTGATATGGGCCCCGGAGGCGAGGCCGACCGCCATCGCAGCGCTGTGCGCTGCCTCGATCCAGCCGTCGAATCGAACCGCTTCAATCCCTCCAATCGAATCGCTTCGAGGTCCCATGTCTGCGCAATCCCCCCGTGCACCCCGTCCGCCATCCGCCGCCCGGACCGCGCTGCGGCGCGCCCTCGTCCTGAGCGCCGCGGTTCCGCTCGCGCTCACCACCCTGTTCACCGCGAACGCCTTCGCCCACGGCTCCACCGTCGACCCCGCCTCCCGCAACTACGGCTGCTGGCAGCGCTGGGGCGACGACTTCCAGAACCCCGACATGGCCACCGAGGACCCCATGTGCTGGCAGGCCTGGCAGGCCGACAGCACGGCCATGTGGAACTGGAACGGGCTCTACCGCGAGAACGTCGGCGGCGACCACCGGGCCGCCATCCCCGACGGGCAGCTCTGCAGCGCCGGGCGCACCGGCGGCGACCGCTACGCCGCGCTGGACGAGCCCGGCCCCTGGCACACCACCCCGGTGCCCAACGACTTCACCGTCACCGTGCACGACCAGGCCCTGCACGGTGCGGACTACATCCGCATCTACGTCACCGAGCAGGGCTTCGACCCCGAGACCCAGCGGCTGGGCTGGGGCGACCTGGAGCTGGTGGCCGACACCGGCACCATCCCGCCCGGCGAGGGCCGGCCTTCCGACGCGCCGTCGCTCAACGGGGTCTCCATCGACATCGACGTGAGCGCACCCGGCCGGACCGGGCACCACATCGTCTACATGGTGTGGCAGGCCAGCCACTACGACCAGGTGTTCTACGCCTGCAGCGACGTCTCCTTCCCCGGCGCCTGAGGCTCCGGCCGCCCGCGCGGCACCCGGTCGCCCCGTGCGCCGCGCGGGCTCTAATCCCGCAGGTCGCGCATGCGCACCGCGCGGAGGGCCACCATGATGTTCAGCCGCAGGTGCGGATCGGTGCTGAAGGGGCCCAGCATGCGCTCCAGCTTGCCGATCCGGTAGCGCAGGGTGTTGTAGTGGAAGTGCAGCAGCCGCGCGGTCTCGGCGACGTTGAGGTTGTTGTCCAGCAGCGTCTCCAGCGTGCTGCGCAGGTCGTCCTTCTCCGGCGTCCCGGTCTCGGCCAGCTCGCCCAGGGTCTCGGCGGTGAAGGAGCGCAGTTCGGCGGTATCGGGGATCTGACTGAGCAGCCGGTAGACGCCCAGGTCGTCGAACTCGGCCACCGATCCCGGACCGTTCATGCGCCGGCCCACCCGAGCGGCCTGGCGGGCCTGCTCGTAGGCGCGGGGCAGCTCGGCCGGACCGTGCGCCACGCGGCTGATGCCGGTGGCGAAGGGCCGCCGCCCGCCTCCGCCGTCCCCGGCGACCTGGGCGATGACCGAGCGCACCAGCCGACCCGGCGCGCCGCCGGCTGCGCCGTTCCCGCCGCTGTCGGCGCCCATCAGCACCACGACCTCCTGGCTGTAGCCGACCACGGCCGCGCGGGGGTCGCGCTCGCGCACCACCATGCTCCACGCCCCGGCGAAGCGCTCGTGCGCGGGTCTGAGGTCGCCCGCCGCCGGCACCGGGGCGCCCGGCTCGGCGTCGAGCTCGGCCACCACGACGACCAGGGGGCGGTCGATGTCCCAGCCCAGGCTCGCGCAGTGGCGGACGGCGTGGTCGTCGTCGCCGGCGCGTCCGGCCAGCAGGTCGCGCAGAAAGTCGCCCTGGTACTTGCCCTCCACCGCCGACACCGCCAGGTCGCGGGTGATGACCAAGGCCGCGGTCGCCGCGGCCCGCTCCAGCAGGTGCACGTCGGCCGCCTCGGCGCTGCGGCCGCGGGTGATCAGCACGACGCGGCCGTGGTCGAGGTTGCCGGCGAGGATGGGCACCTGGACCACGCGCGGGTCCTCGTCGTCCAGCGCGTGCGCCCCGTGCTTGAAGTTCTCCACCTGGAAGCGGCCGCCGGCGGGGTCGAAGCAGCGCGGGTCGGCCAGCACCGCCTCGTCCATACCCGAGCGGGCCAGCACGCGGCCGTCGGGAGTGGTGACCATGACGCTGCCGTCGAGCAGTTCGGGGAGCTTGCTCGTGATCGCCGCCAGGCCGCCGCCGGCGAGGATGACGTCGACCAGGACGCGGTGCACCTCCTCGGCGCGGGCCAGCGTGGCCGCCTGGCGGTTGAGGATGTCGGTGAGCAGCTGGTTGAGCACGTCGTCGAAGGCCACCGCCCCGCTCAGGCGGAGCAGGGGCAGGCCCAGGGAGTCGGCCGTGCCCAGCACCTCCGGCGGCAGGGTGTCGACGTAGCGGCCGAGCTTGATCGCGACCGCGGCCAGCCCCCGCTCGTCGAGGTCGCGCACCAGCCCCGCCAGGTCGCCGGCGCTGCGCAGCGGGTAGCCGGTCGTCAGCAGCAGCTCGTTGGGCTTGACCCAGGGGAGGATGTCGGGCACCTCCATGACGTTGAGCCGCTGGATCACCCGGTCCAGGCCCTCCGCCCCGGCCAGCACCTCGGCGCCGGCCAGGCTCGACAGGCTGAGTGCGTCGGCCACGGAAAGGCCGCGCGCCAACGTGCTCGCCGAGTGCACATGATCGGCGCTCGGCAGATCCTGTCCAGGTCCGGACCCATCGTTGGCAAGGTTTTCCATGGGTCGACGATAGCCGTCGGCATAGCGTCGCTTCCGGGCCCACCGGGGCGGCGGTGGGCGGCGCCACGGAGACACCGCGGAGCGAAGGGAGGGGCCATGGCGGCACGGCCCTTCTGCGCGGCGGCCCCGGCCCCGCCCGAGCGCGCCGGTGCGGGCCCTGGGGCCCGCGTCGCGGGCGCGCCCGCGGCGGAGCGGCACCTGCCTGCGGCGGCGTCCTCGGCTCTTTATGACATTGTGAGCGGCCCATTTCGGCCGTCGCGAATACTGGGCGTGTCCCCTCTGGCGGTCTACCTTGAAGTCGAGGGCCCGCACGAGGCGACGGTGATCGCTCTCCTGGCACGAGACGCCGTCCGGTTGCCCAACGGGCTGGTCCTCGTCGGCACGCAGAGCGTGGGGCCGTTCGCCGACGTCGCCGCGGCGACGTCGGTCCGCATCGGTCGATGCTCCGCGGTGTTCGACGGCCCCACCGGCCCGTGTACCGTCCGCGCGGGCCGGTGGTGGCGTCCGCCCCTGCCCCGTCCGCCGCGCGCCGAGCGCGTGCCCGCGGCGGTGGCCGAACTCGGCCGCGCGCTGCGCGGCGCGGCCGGCGGCCTGCCCGGCGACGCCGTCGCGGCGCTGGAAGGCGATGCGGCCCGCGCAGGCGCGGCCGGCGACGCCTGCCGACGGCTGATCGGACGCGGCCCCGGCCTCACGCCCAGCGGCGACGATCTCATCTGCGGCTACCTGCTCGCCGCCCGCCATCTCGGCGCGTCGGCGGCGGCCGCCGCCCTGGCCGCCGCCGCCGAGCGGGCCGCACCCGCCACCACGGCCCTCTCGGCCGACCTGGTGCGCCATGCCGCCGCCGGCAGGGCCTGCCCCCAGGCGGTGGAGGTGCTGGACGCGCTGGGCGGCCACGGGCCCCTCGCACCCGCACTGGAGGAGCTGCGCCGCATCGGCCACACCTCCGGCACCGACCTGGCGCTGGGCATGCTGGCAGGCGCCCGGGCGGCGCTTCTCCGCCCAAGGCCCGACGATCTGGGGAGGCCCCGATGACCACGGAACCGGCGAGCGCGACGCGGGTGGAGGTGCGCAAGGGCGCCTACCGCGACTCGGTCGCGCTGATGCGCGTCACCCGCGAGGTCGCCGACGTCGCGGGCGTGGACGCGGCCCTGGTGGCGATGGCCACCGACCTGAACCTGGGCATCCTCGCGGAGATGGGCTGCGCCGCACCCGCGGGGACCGGGCCCGACGACCTGCTGATCGCGGTGCGGGCGGCCGACGGCGCGGCGCTGGAGCGCGCCCTGGGCGCCGCCGAGTCCGCACTGGCGGCGATGTCGCGGGGCGGGGACGGCGCGGCGCCCGCGGACGTCCCGCCGCGCACGCTGCGCACCGCCGCCCGGCGGGCCGAGGCGCAGGGACGCCCGGCCACCCTCGCGCTGGTGTCCGTGCCGGGCCGCTACGCCGCCGCCGAGGCGTTCGACGCGCTGGAGGCGGGACTGGACGTGCTGGTCTTCAGCGACAACGTGCCCGTCGAGCAGGAGGCGGCGCTCAAGCGCACGGCCGAGGAGCTGGACCTTCTGGTCATGGGCCCCGACTGCGGCACCGCGGTCGTGGGCGGCGCCGGGTTCGGCTTCGCCAACGCGGTGCGGCCCGGACCGGTGGGCGTCGTCGCCGCCTCGGGCACCGGGGCACAGCAGGTCATGTGCCTGCTGGACGCCGCCGGGCTGGGTGTCAGCCACTGCCTCGGTGTGGGCGGGCGCGACCTGTCGGCGGCGGTGGGCGGCGCCTCCACGCGCCGGGCGCTGCGGCTGCTGGACGAGGACCCGGCCACCGAGCGCATCGTCCTGGTCTCCAAGCCGGCGGCGCCGCGGGTGGCCGAGGAGGTGCGGGAGCTGGCCGCGGGGCTGGCGACACCGGTGCACACGGTGCTGGTGGGCACCGGGGACTCCGACATCAGCGCGGCAGTGGCCGAGGTCGCCGCCGCGGCGGGCGCCGGCGGGTTCCGCTGGCCCGAGTGGCTTCCGGACTCGGCGCCGCAGCGGCCGCCCGGGGCGCTGCGCGGCCTGTTCTGCGGCGGCACCCTCGCCGAGGAGGCCGCCGCCGTCGCGTCGCGCACGCTGGGTCCGGTGCGGGTCGGGGCCGGGGACGGATCCGGCGGCGGGAGCGCGGGCGGCCACCTGGTGACCGACTTCGGCGACGACGCCTTCACGCTGGACCGGCCGCACCCCATGATCGATCCCGCGGCGCGCACCGAGCGCTTCGCCGCCGAGCTCGCCGACCCGGCCGCCGCCGCGGTGCTGGTGGACGTGGTGCTGGGCCACGGCGCCCATCCCGACCCGGCGGCCGGCCTCGTCGAGGCGCTGGCGCATGCGGGCCCGCAGCGTCCCCACGTCCTGGTGTCCCTGTGCGGCTCCGCGGGGGACGTGCAGGGCAGGGACGACCAGGCCGAGCGGCTGCGCCGGGCAGGCGCCGAGGTCTACGCCTCGAACTCAGCCGCCGCCCGCCGCGCCGCATCCCTGGCCGCGGGCGCGGAGCCGGCCTGATGGCCCGCCCGCCCCGGCACACACCAGCCGCCCGCTGCGGGCGGAGTCTCGCGAAGGGCAGGACGAGATGAGCAGGTCCCGACTCCTCACCGACGACCCCGTCGTGGTCGCCTCCGGCGCGCGGCTGCTGTCGGAGGCGCTGGAGGCCCAGGCCGTCCCGGTCGCCGACACCGACTTCCACCCGCCGATGGCCGCACCCGGCGGCGGGGACACCGCCGGCGACCTGGTGCGCGTCCTGGCCGACCCGCGGCGCGGCGCCGCCAACGCCGAGGCCGTGCGGCGGGTGCTGGGCGTGCGCCCGCAGCTGGTCGACGTGCGCCCGGCGGGCGAGGCGCTGGAGTTGCGCCCCGGTTCCTTCCTGCACGCCGGCCCGCCGGTGGACTGGGAGCACGCCTCGGGTCCGCTGCGCGGCGCGCTGATGGGCGCGATGGTCTTCGAAGGCCTGGCCGACACCCCCGAGGACGCCGAGGCCGCGCTGCGCCGCGGCGGCGCCGAACTGGAGCCCTGCCACCACCGCGGCGCCGTGGGCCCCATGGCGGGCGTGGTGAGCCCGTCGATGTGGGTGTTCGAACTGGCCGACGCCGACACCGGCCGCCGGTCGTGGTGCTCGCTCAACGAGGGCCTGGGCGCGGTGCTGCGCTACGGCGCCTACGGCCCCGATGTCATCGAGCGCCTGCGCTGGATGTCGCGGGTGCTGGGCCCGCTGCTGCGCGACGCGGTGCGCGCGCACGGCCCGGTCGACATCGGCGCGATCCTCGCGCAGATGCTGCAGATGGGCGACGAAGGCCACAACCGCAACAGGTCGGGCACCCTGATGCTGCTGCGGACTCTGCTGCCCGACCTGCTCGCGGGCGGCGCGCCGGCGGGCGACGTCGCCGCGGCGGCCGACTTCATCGGCGGCAACGACCACTTCTTCCTGAACCTGGCCATGCCCGCCGGCAAGCTCATGATGGACGCGGCCCGCGGCATCCCCGGCTGCACCATGGTGGTGGCCATGGCCCGCAACGGCACGGAGTTCGGGATCCAGGTCTCCGGCTGCGGCGACCGGTGGTTCACCGCGCCGGCGCTCACCCCCGAGGGGCTGTTCCTGGGCTCCTTCGGCCCCGAGGACGCCAACCCCGACATCGGCGACTCCACCATCACCGAGACCTGCGGGATCGGCGGGTTCGCGATGGCCGCGGCGCCGGCGATCGTGCGGTTCGTCGGCGGCGACGCCGACTTCGCCCTGCGCACCACGCGCAGCATGTACGAGATCACGCTGGCCGAGAACCCCGCCTTCCAGCTGCCCATCCTGGACTTCCGCGGCGCGCCGACCGGGATCGACGCGACGCGTGTGGTGCGCACCGGGATCCTGCCGCAGATCAACACCGGAATGGCCGGGCGCGTGCCCGGAACCGGTCAGGTGGGCGCGGGCCTGGTCACCCCGCCGGCCGAGTGCTTCACCGCGGCGCTGGCCGCCCTCGCGGCCGAGGCGCCGACTCTGCCGGCCGCCGGCTAGCCGGCCGCGGCACGGCGCCTGCCGCGGCGGTGTGCGCAGGGCCGGAAGGTGCGGGATTCCGCCCGGGAGGCGCGGAGGGCCTACCATTGACCCGAGCGCCGCGGCACCCGCGGTACCGGCCTGCGCCGACCCCGCCGCCCGGCGGTGCGCGCGAGGCGGTCGGCACCGCCGCCCGGCGCGATCGCACCGACCAGCCTGCCGCCGCCTGCTCTTCCCCGGTCCCGGGCCGGGAGAGCGGGCCGAGGCGGCCCCGGCCGCAAGGAGCCACCCGAACCGATGTCCGACCAGCGCGTCCTCCGCCCCACACCCATCAGCGGCTTCCCCGAGTGGTCGCCGGAGATCCGGTCCGTGGAGCTGGCCTGGCTGGACCATATCCGCACCGGGTTCGAGCGGTACGGCTTCGCCTCGATCGAGACCCCGTCGGTGGAGAGCCTCGACGTGCTGATGGCCAAGGGCGAGACCTCCCAGGAGGTCTACACCCTGCACCGGCTGCAGGAGGACGCCGGCGAGGGCTCCGACGCCCGCCTGGGCCTGCATTTCGACCTGACGGTGCCGTTCGCGCGCTACGTCGCCCAGCACTTCAACGAGCTGTCGTTCCCGTTCAAGCGCTACCAGATGCAGCGGGTCTGGCGCGGCGAGCGCCCGCAGGAGGGCCGCTTCCGCGAGTTCACCCAGTGCGACATCGACGTGATCAACGTCGACCAGGTGCCGCTGCACTTCGACGCCGAACTGCCGCGCATCGTGCACGAGGTGCTCAGCGGGCTCGACCTGCCCTCCTGGACGCTGCGCGTGAACAACCGCAAGGTGCTGCAGGGCTTCTACGAGGGCCTGGGCATCGCCGACCCGATCACGGTCATCCGCGCCGTGGACAAGCTGCACAAGATCGGCGCCGAGGGCGTGCGCGACATCCTGCTGGAGCAGGCGGGCGCCACTCCCGAGCAGGCGGCGGCCTGCCTGGAGCTGGCCGCGGTCGGCGGCGCCGACGCCGCCGAGGTGGCGGCCGAGGTCAAGCGGCTGGGCGTGCGGTCGGAGCTGCTGGAGGAGGGCCTGGAGGAGCTGGGCTTCGTGCTCGGTTCGCTGGCCGACCTGCCCGCGGGGAGCGTGGTGGCCGACCTGTCCATCGCGCGCGGACTGGACTACTACACCGGCACCGTCTACGAGGCCGCCTTCGACGACGACCCCGGATACGGCAGCATCTGCGCGGGGGGCCGCTACGAGGACCTGGCCGGGCAGTTCATCCGGCGCCGGCTGCCCGGTGTGGGCATCTCCATCGGGCTGACCCGCATCTTCGCCAAGCTGGTGGCCGAGGGCCGCATCGCACCGGGGCGCTCCTGCCCCACCGAGGTCCTGGTGGCCGTGCCTTCGGCCGAGCGCCGCGGCGAGGCGCTGCGCACGGGTGCGCTGCTGCGCGGGCGCGGCATCAACACCGAGGTCTTCCATCAGGCCGCCAAGCTGGGCAAGCAGATCCAGTACGCCTCGCGCAAGGGCATCCCCTACGTGTGGTTCCCGCCGTTCGAGGACGGCAAGGACCACGAGGTCAAGGACCTCGGCAGCGGCGAGCAGGCCACCGCCGACCCGGCACTCTGGCGCCCCTGACCCCCGACCGGGCCGGGACGGCGCCCTACCACGGGTCACAGCGCCGTTCCGGCCGTTCACACCGAGTGCCGAAACCGGCCAGACGCGAGACAACCGCGGACCCGCGTGCAAGACTGCTGGGCAGGGCCGATACCGGCGCCGGTGCCCCGAGCACCCCGGTGCGGCCCGACGACGCGGCCGCCTAGCGAACGAGGCCATGACCACCCCGCGCCCCACCCCGCCCCCCGCGGCCGGCGAACTCATCGGCCGCGAACGCGACATCGCCGACCTGTGCCGAGTCGTCGGCGGCAGCCGCCTCGTCTCCCTCAACGGCATCGGAGGGATGGGCAAGACCCGGCTGGCGCTGCGCGTCAGCGAACTGGTCGCGCCGCGCTTCACCGACGGCGTCCGGTTCGTCGACCTCGGCGAAGCCGTCTCTCCCGACCAGGTCGCGCGCGCGGTCGCCCGCTCGCTGCGGGTGCTGGAGAACAGCGACAAGCCGCCGCTGGAGGCCATCATCACCGACCTGCGCACCAAGCGGGCCCTGGTGCTGCTGGACACCTGCGAACGCGCGGTGGATCCGCTGGCCGAGCTGTGCCGCGAGCTGCTCGCCGCATGCCCGGGTGTGCACATCCTCGCCACCAGCCGCCAACCGCTGCGGGCTCCCGGCGAGACCGTCTGGCGCGTGCCGCCGCTGTCGCTGCCCCCGCCGCCGCATCCGCGCGGCGACGGCGCCCGCCCCGGGGCGATGCCGCCCGAGCACGCGCGGCGCTTCGAGGCGGTGCGGCTCTTCGCCGCCCGCGCGCAGCAGGCCCGCCCGGGGTTCTGCATGACCGCCGAGAACGCCGACGACATCGCCAAGATCTGCCGCATGCTCGACGGCGTGCCGCTGGCGATCGAGCTCGCCGCGGCACGGGCGCGGGTGCTGTCGGTCCAGCAGATCCTCAACCGCCTCGACGACCGGTTCCGGCTGCTCGTCGCGGCGGGCAACGAGCTGCCGGCCCGGCAGCGGACGCTGCGGGCGGTGCTGGAGTGGAGCCACGACCTGCTCACCCGTCCCGAGCAGGTGCTGCTGCGCCGGCTCGCGGTCTTCGGCACCTGGAACCTGGAGCAGGCCGAGCGGGTGTGCGGGCACGGCGAGGTCGATCCCGGCGACGTGCTGGAACTGCTGTCCTCGCTGCTGGACAAGTCCCTGGTGATGCTCGACGCCGAACTCGACGGCACCGCCTACTACCGGCTCTCCGATACCGTGCGCGCCTACGCGGCCGAGCGCCTGGCGGCGGCGGGCGAGGAGGTCGACTCCTGGCAGCGGTGCCTGGACGAGGCCGTGGACCGCATGGAGTCGATCGCCGCGGCCATCGCCCGCCCGCTGCCCTGGTCGCGGCGGCTTGACTGCCTGCACCTGCTCGACCACCACCGCGAGAGCATCGCGCGGCTGCTGACCTGGGCGCAGCACAATGGGCGCACCGAAGAGGGGCTGCGGCTGTGCGTGGCGCTGCGGCCCTACTGGTTCGTCCGGGGGCTGTTCATCGACGGCACCCGGTCGCTGCGCCAGCTGCTGTGGGTCTCGCCCGAGACCCAGCCGCCCCGGGTCCGCGCCCGCGCCATGGCCGTGCACGCCGAGCTGTGCCTGGACGTCGAGGGCGCCGGCACGGCCTCCTCCATCGCCGCCGCCGCGCTGGAGACCGCCCGCGACTGCGACGACGGCCCGGCCGAGGCCATCGCGCTGGGCGTGCTGGCCGCCGCCGCGCTGCGCACCGGCGAGGACGACGTCTGCAGCGGCCACGCCCACATGGCCCTGGCTGCGGCCGAGCAGGTCTGCGACCACTTCACCGAGGTCTCCGCGCTGGGGACGCTGGGCCGGCTGGCCCGCCGCCGCGGCGACGTCTGCACCGCCGAGGGCTACCTCAAGCGCAGCATCGCGGTCGCCGAACGGCTGGACGACCGCTGGTGCGTGGCGCGCTGCCTCAACGCGCTGGGGGAGCTGGCCACCCGGCGCGGCGAACTGGAGACCGCGGCGCGGCGGCTCGACCGGGCGCTGCGGATCTTCACGGAGATGGGCGTCTCCCCCGAGACCTCCCGCTGCACCGCGTCGATGGGCTATCTCGAACTGGCCCGCGGCGACATCTCCGGAGCGCGGCGCCACTTCTCCGGCGCACTGCGCATCAGCGCCGCCTCGGGCCGGCGCGGCGCCGTGGCGCGGGCGCTGGAGGCGCTCGCCGAGCTGGCGATCACCGAGGAGCAGCCCGAGCGCGCGGCGTCCCTGGCCGGGGTCGCCGCCCGGCTGTACTCCGCGCTGCAGCAGCCTTCGCCGCACGCGGAGCGCCTGTACGAGCAGGCCGAGCAGGCGCTGCCCGCCGACGTCGCGGTCAAGGCGTGGAAGGCCTGGCGCACTCTGCCGCTGGACCAGGTCGTGGAGCAGGCCGTGTCCTTCCCCGCGCCGCGCCGTCCGCTGCCCTCGCAGCTGACCCGCCGCGAGCGCGAGATCGCCGTGCTGATCGGCGCGCGGCTGTCCAACCGGCAGATCGCCGACGAGCTGATCATCAGCCAGGCGACCGTGGCCCGCCACGTGGCCAACATCTTCCGCAAGCTGCTGATCACCTCGCGCGCGCAGCTCGCCGCGTGGGTGGCCGAGCACGGTCTGGAGGACTGATCCCCCGGTGGCGGTCGCCGCGGGCCGCGCTCTCACCGCCGCGGAGGCGAATCAGCGGCCATCGATTCCGCTGTACCGCTTGCATACCGAGAGTGCACCTAATAAGACAGAGCCCTAGGCACGAGCACGCACCACCCCCCGGACCCCTGACCCCGCCCTTACCCCCAGGCAAGGTGAGCGCGGCCCCCGAACCGCCTATTCGCGTGAAGGCCATGGCACCTCAGACCGCGCCCGCGCGGCAGAACCTCCCCGTCGAATCCGATAGCCTCGTCGGCCGCGACCGCGATCTCAGCGACCTGCTCAGGCTCCTGGAGTCCGATCGCGTGCTCACGCTCACCGGTGCCGGCGGCATCGGCAAGACCCGGCTGGCGCTGCGGCTGGCCGCCCAGGCCACGGCCTCCTTCTCCGACGGCGTGTGGCTGGCCGCCCTCTCCGACGTCTCCTCCCGCGCCGAGGTCGCCGCGCGGATCTGCGGCGCGCTCGGCATCACCGAGGAGGGCCGGCGCGACCCGGTGGAGACCCTGTGCGACGCGCTGCGCGGGCGCGCGCTGCTGCTGGTGCTCGACGGCTTCGACGAGGTGGCCGGGCCGGTGGCCGACATCGGCTCGGCGCTGGTGTCCTCCTGTCCTTCGGTGGCGCTGCTGCTGACCGGGCGCGAGCCGCTGCGCATCGCGGGCGAGACCGTCTGGCGGGTGCCGCCGCTGCCCGTGCCGCCGACCGCCGAGGGCGCCGAGCCCGCCGGCGACGGCGCGGTGCGGCTGTTCCTGGACCGGGCGCGCGCGGCAGCGCCCGACTACACGCCCGCCGCCGCCGACCTGGCGGCCGTCAACCGCATCTGCCGGCGGCTGGACGGCATCCCGCTGGCCGTCGAACTCGCCGCCGCGTGGGCCGGGCGCCTGGACCCCGCAGAGATCGACGCGGGCCTGGCCGCGGCGCTGCACGCGGCCGGGGTCGCCGCCGACCGCAACGGCTCGCCCCGGGCGCAGGTGCTCGACGCCGTCGTCGGCTGGGCCCACTCGCTGCTGAGCGAGCCCGAGCGCGTGCTGCTGCGCCGGCTGTCGGTGTTTCCCAACTGGTGCCTGGAACTGGCCGAACACGTCTGCGCGGAGGCGCCGCTGGCCGAGGCCGACGTCCTCGACCTGCTCTCCACCCTGCTCGACCGCTCCCTGATCACACTGACCGGCGAGCACCAGAACCGGGTCCGCTACCGCCTGCCCGAGCCCGTGCGCGCCCACGCCCGCGCCCGGCTGGCCGAGGCGGGCGAACTGGACCGGATTCGCAGCCGCCACACCGCCCGGATGGTCGCCATCGCCGAAGACCTGAGCGGTGCGGCGCTGTCCAGCCGGGCGATCCCCTGGAAAGAGCGGTTCGCCTACTGGGACCGAGCCGCCTCGGAGTACGACAACCTGCGCTCGGCACTGCACTGGTCGGCGCGGCACGGCCGCGTCCGCGACGGACTGCGGCTCTGCGCCGGGCTGCGTCCGCTGTGGTACACCGGCTGCCAGTTCACCGAGGGCCAGGAGTGGGCGGAGGCGTTCCTGGCCCTGGCCGACGGCGCGGCTCAGGACGGCCGCGACCCGGACGACGGCGGCCCCGCCCTCGCTGCGCTGCGGGGCAAGGTCATGGTTCAGCACGCCGAACTCGCCTGGCCCCGGAAGCGCTTCGACGAGGCCGCGGAGCGGGTGCGCGAAGGCGCCGCGCTGTGCAGGGCGGCCGGCGACTGGGAATCGGTGTGCCTGGCCGAGAACCTGCTCGCCATGCTCGACAGCGTCCGCGGCGACGGCGAGGCGGCCGCCCGGCGCGTCGCCGCGGTGCTGGAGCTCGCCCGCGACACGGGGAACCTCTGGTACGAGGCGATCGCGCTCAACATCCAGGGCGCGATGGCGGCGCGGGCCGGCGCCTTCGCCGAGGCCGACATGCGCTTCAACACCGCGCTGATGATCATGCGCGGCATGGACCACCGCTGGGGCGTGGGATCCACGCTGCTGGCTCAGGGAGCCGCGGCCGAGGCCCAAGACGACGTGCCGGCCGCCGACCGCTGCTACCGCGAGGCGATGGACATCCACCGCACTCTCGGCGCCGCCCCGGAGCTGGCCGCCTGCCTGGCCGGGGTGGGCCGGGTGGCCCGGCGACTGGGGTCGGTGACCCAGGCCTACGACTACCTCGGCGAGAGCCTGCTGCTCAGCCACGCCACCGGCCAGCGCGGCGGACTGGCCGAGGCCCTCGCCTCGATCGCGAGCGTCGCCGGCGCCCAAGGACTCAGCGAAGATGCGGCCCGGTGCGCCGGTGCGGCCGCCGCACTGCTGGACACCAGCGGATGGTCGGGGCCCGGTTCACCCCGGTTCCCGCTGACCGCCGACGTCATCGGCCTCGGCGCCGCCGAGGAGACCCGCGCCTTCTGGGAGGAGGGCCGCCGCCTCAGCGTGGAGGACGCGGTGGAGCTGGCCGCGGGCATCGCCGAGTCCGGCCGGCTCGCGCGCCCGCGCCCGGCGCCGGCTCCGCTCTCCCGGCCGCCGCAGAAGGCCCTCACCCCGCGTGAACGCGAGGTCGCCCAGCTCATCGGCGAGGGGCTCAGCAATCGCGCCATCTCCGAGCGCCTGTTCATCACCCCCGCCACCGTCGCGCGCCACGTCGCCAACATCAACCGCAAGATGGGCTTCAAATCCCGGCGGCAGATCGCGGCGTGGGTCAACCGGCACGCCGTCTCGTCCTGACCGCACGCCCGGCCCGACCAGTCCCTACATAGGGAATACCCGGAAACTACATATGCAGGTGCACACGTTTATGCATGTGCAAACGGTCGGTAAAACGCTAGAGTCGGAGACATGGGATCGCGCCCGGGGCCGCAGCCCCGCTGCGGCCGGAGCGGACGCGACCCCGACCTTCCGGAGAACCCTCCGGAACGCTGTGGAGGCCGCGCCGGCGGTCGTCCCCGACCACGCCCCGCTCCGTGCCGATCGGGGGCGATGGAGCGGGGTGCCGGCAGCGGGATTCCAGAGCATCGCTGGAACCGTGCGGGGTCGTGGGCGCGCAGAGGGGAGGCGCCCACGACGCCCTCCGCACGGAGGTGCCGGGCTCGCCACGTGGAGGGGGCGTGACGAGCCCGGCACTCGACCGCGGTTAGATGGGGGACCGATGAGGGCCGACGACGACCGGCCGCCCTTCCTCGGCGGCGCCGCACCGGTGGGTTCGCTGACCGGCGGGCTCTGGGCCCGGCTGCGCCGCACCGAGGCGCGGCCGACCGTGTCCGCGGCCGGCGGCCCCGCTGTGGAGGCCGCGGCCTTCGCGGCGACCGTCGAACGGGCCGCCGCCGGGCTGGGCCGGCGTGGCATGTGCCCCGACGACATCATCGGGGTCCTGGCACCGGTCGGCCCCGACCGGTTGACCGCCGTCTACACCGTGATGGCGATGGGCGGGCTGGCCCTGCCCCTGGACCTCGACTCCGACCTGGAGACGATCACCGAGATCCTCACCACCGTGGACGCCCGGATGATCCTGGTGACGGCGCCGCTGGCGGGCATCGCGCGCGAGCTGGCCGACCGCTCCCGGGTGCGCCAGGTCGTCGCGTTCGGCGAGGCTCCCGAGACCACGCCTTTCAGCGAACTGCTGCAGCCCAGTCCCGACGGCAGCGGCTACGACCCCGCGCGCGGGCTCTTCGACAACGGGATCCTCGACTGCTCCGCCGCCGAGGCGGGGATCGAGAGCACGCTGCACGGCCACCGCGAGCTGCTGCGCCGGTTCCACGCCGTCAGCCACGAACTCGCGCTCACCTGCCGGGACACGGTCGTGCTGGACTCCGCCTGCGACGAGTCCGAGCGGGCCGTCCTGGGCGCGGCCGCGCTGTGGGCGGGCGCCTCGGTCGTGATCACCAGCGCTGAGGACGAAGACGAGATCGCCGCGGTGGTCGAGGCCCACGCGGCCACGGTGCGCAGCTCCCCCGCGCCCCAGCGGGTGGCCGTCGGCCACGCGGCCGGCTGAGCGGGCGCGCTCCCGCTGTCGGGGTGCCGCTGGGCGGTCGCCGAACGGCGTTGTGGCTCAGTCGCCGGACTCGATGTCGATCTCGAACCACGCCACGTGGGTGGTGTCGGTCCAGTACTCCCCACTGCGGCTGGTGCAGCTTTCGATGATGAGCTTGCCGCGGCCGTAGTCGTCGTTGTCGGTGCGGGAGGCGTCGCCGGAGCCGGGGTCCTGCTGCTTCTCGCCCTGGTCGGCGACCGCGACCCGGACGCGGTCGCGGGCCGAGCGGATGAACAGGGTCATCACCCCGCCGGTCTGGCCGGAGCGGGAGTGCAGCAGGGCGTTGGTGGCGAGTTCGCTGGAGGCGAGTTCGGCGTCGTCCAGAACGGACTGGGGCGGCTTGGCGCGCTCGAGGAAGCCGCGCACGCGCGCGCGGATCGAGCGGACGGCGGTGAGGTTGCCGACGCAGCTCCAGACGGTGTGGTCGGTGGCGGTCGCGGCGTGCTCGCCGGCCTCCAGCGCCGCGGCCTCAAGCGCTTCGGCGGGCTCCTCGGCCTCGTCGCGCTCCCAGGCGCCGCGGCGGACGTCGGCGGGGACCGTGTCGGCAGCGGCGTGTTCTCGGAGTCGCTGCGATTCGCTCATTCCCGTCTCACTCCCCATCACCACCGGGCGACAGCCGACGGCCTCACCTTAGACAACGCCACACCTCCACCAGGACAGCACATCCGGCCGCGGTGACTCCCGCATACCCCGCAAAAGGCGGCCCCGTGTCGGGCCGAATTCCGGCAAGGGATGGTCAACGACACCCCAAGAGACCCTTTGACCTGCACATTCATGGTAGACGCCGCTGAAGGGTGCCCGGGCGGGAGTCGCGGCGCCGCTCCGCCGCGCCCGCCACCGGGCCGCCAGGACACGATCGGGTGAATTACCTGACAGGCCGACTGCCGTGCAACGATAATCGTTTCCATAACCATGCGCGCCGCCGCGGCGCACAGCCGCCCTGCGGCCGCAACGACCACCGCAGACACCAGGAGGCCGCCTGTGAAGATCGCATTCGCCGGCAAGGGAGGCAGCGGCAAGACGACGCTGTCCGCCCTGTTCACCCGCTACCTGGCCGCCGCCGGCGCCACCGTCGCCGCCGTCGACGCCGACATCAACCAGAACCTGGGCGCAGCCCTGGGGCTGGCGCCCGAGGACCTGGCGCGGATCCCGCCGCTGGGTTCGCACCTCACCGAGATCAAGGAGATCCTGCGGGGCAGCAACCCCCGCATCGCCTCGGCCGCGTCCATGGTCAAGACCACCCCGCCCGGACGCGGCTCCCGCCTGCTGGACATGGGCCCCGACAACCCCGTCCACCGCCGCTTCGGCCGCCCGGCCGCCGGCGCCACGCTAATGGTGACCGGCCCCTTCAGCGAGGACGACCTGGGCGTGTCCTGCTACCACTCCAAGGTCGGCGCCGCCGAGATGTACCTCAACCACCTGGTCGACGGTCCCGGCGAGTACGCGGTGGTGGACATGACCGCCGGCGCCGACTCCTTCGCCTCGGGCCTGTTCACCCGCTTCGACGTCACCTTCCTGGTGGCCGAGCCCACGCTGCGCGGCGTGGGGGTCTACCGCCAGTACGCCGAGTACGCCCGCGACCACGACGTGGAGATCCGCGTCATCGGCAACAAGGTGCAGGACGAGAGCGATGTGGAGTTCCTGCGCGAGCACGTGGGCTCCGCACTGGCGGCGTGCTTCGCCTACTCGCCCTTCGTGCGCGCCATGGAGAAGGGCCGCCACCCCGACCTGTCGGAGCTGGAGGAGGAGAACGTCAAGACACTGGCCTGGATGCGCGACAGCGTCGACGCCACACCGAAGGACTGGGCGCGCTTCACCCGGCAGAGTGCCCAGTTCCACGCCCGCAACGCCCGCGCGTGGGCCAACGCCGCGACCGGCGCCGACCTGGAGGCGCAGATCGACCCGGAGTTCGTGATGGGCCCCGAGGCGCTGGAGGCGCAGCGGGCGTGAGCCGGGCGGCCGGTGCCGGGGACGCACCGGCCGCCCGACGCGCCATCCGGCCGGCCGCACGCCCGCTCGGGCGGCGGTGCGGGCGGCCGCGGCCGCTCAGCCGCGGCCGCCCAGCAGCTCCATCACCTGGTCGGCGATCTCCCACTCCTCCTCGGTAGGCACCACGAGCACCGCGATCTCCGCTCCCTCGGGCGAGATCTCCCGCTCCCCCGACTCCGGTGCGGCGTTGCGCTCGGGATCGACGCCCAGTCCCAGGCCCTCCAGTCCGGCCAGCGCCCGTTCGCGGGTGCGGGCGTCGTTCTCGCCGACCCCCGCGGTGAACACCAGCGCGTCCACCCGGCCGCCCAGCACCGCGAGGTAGGCGCCGATGTACTTGCGCAGCCGGTGGCAGTAGACGTCCACGGCCAGCCGTGCGCCGTGCTCGCCGGCGTCGGCGCGGCGCCAGACCTCGCGCATGTCGTTGTCCCCGGCCAGGGCGCGGATCCCGCTCTCGTGGTTGAGCAGCGCGTCGACCTCGCCGGGGCCGAGGCCGGCGGCGGTGCGCAGGTAGTTGGCGACCGAGGGGTCCAGATCGCCGCTGCGGGTGCCCATCACCAGCCCCTCCAGCGGCGTCATGCCCATGGAGGTGTCCACGCTGCGCCCGCCCTCGACCGCGGTGGCGCTCGCGCCGTTGCCCAGGTGGAGCACGATGAGGTTCGCCTCGGCGGGATCGGCGCCCAGCCACGCCGCGGCCCGCCGCGCCACGTAGGCGCACGAGGTGCCGTGGAAGCCGTAGCGGCGCACGCCGTGCTCGCTGCGCCAGGAGTCCGGCACCGCGTAGGTGTAGGCGGCCTCGGGCAGGGTGTGGTGGAAGGCGGTGTCGAACACGGCGACGTGCGGCGGGTCCGGCAGCATCCGGCGGGCCACCCGGACGCCTTCCGCTGCGGCCGGGTTGTGCAGCGGCGCGAGCGGGCCGAACCCGGCGATGACCTCGGTGACGGCGTCGTCGACGAGGACGGGGCGGCTGAACCGCGCTCCGCCGTGCACCACCCGGTGGCCCACCGCGGCCAGGTCGATGCCGGCGAGGTCGGGGCCCGCCTCGGCGAAGGCGTCCAGCACCGCACGCAGGCCCGACTCGTGGTCGGGGAAGGGGCCCGAGCGGGTGACCGGATCGCCCCGCCCGCTGCTGTGGGCCAGCTCGGCGCCCTCCTCGCCGATTCGCGTGACCGCGCCGCGGGCTCGCGTCCGCCTGCCGTCCATGTCCAGCAGCCGGTACTTGATCGACGACGACCCGCTGTTGACGACGAGGACGTGGCTCATCGCGGCTTGCCTCCTCCTGCTGGGCCGCCTGGGTCCGGACGGCGGTGGTCGCCGCGGTGCCGGCGCTGCCCGGCGCGGTGGCGCCGCGAGCGGCCCCGCCCCTAGAACAGCACCGAGCGCACCGCGCCCACCTCGCGGAAGCCCACACGGCGGTAGGCGGCGCGGGCGGGGGCGTTGAAGTCGTTGACGTAGAGCGTGACGCGCGGGGCGATCTCGGCGAGGGCGTAGCGCACGACCGCGGCCATGCCCGCGACCGAGAGTCCGCGCCCGCGCAGTTCGGGATGCACCCACACGCCCTGAACCTGGCAGGCGTGCGGGGTGACGGCGCCGATCTCGGCCTTGAAAACCACGCGGCCGTCCTCGATGCGGGCGAAGGCCCGGCCGGTGCGCACCAGCTCCTCGATGCGGGCGCGGTAGAGCGATCCGCCGTCGCCGGAGTCGGGCGGGATACCGACCTCCTCGGTGAACATGGCCACACACGCCGGCAGCAGGATCCCGATCTCGGCGGGGCGCACCCGGCGCACCAGCGGATCGGGCTCGGCCCGGGGCGGCCGGGAGATCTCCATGACCGGCTGGCGTTCGCGGATGACCCGCGCCGGTCCCCAGGAAGGGCTGAGGCGGGCCCACAAGTCGGCGACCGCCTCGACGGGACCCACGATCGAGGAGCAGCGCCGGCCCTGCCAGCGGGCGTGCTCGGAGAACTGGCGGATGGCCTTGGGGCCGGCGTTGACCGGGACGAGGTTGGCGCCGGAGTAGCACAGCGCGCTGATGCGGCCGTGCTCGATGTAGCCCCACAGCTCGGCGCCGAGCCTGCCGGAGTCGATGCCGGCGCTGCGCAGCCGGGAGCTGACGAAGACGTTCCCGACGGGGTCCGCATCGAGCAGGGCGTGGACGGAGTCGCGGTCGCGCTCGTCGAGCACGCGCACCGATGAGGTCCGCAGCACCTGCATCACCCCGTCCGGTAGCGGGCGGTCCCGCCGCGTGCACGGGGCCGCCGGGTGGCGGCCCGAAGGGTCGGGCCCGCGCCGTGAACAGTCATGTTCCTCGCTTTCCCAGACTAATCGACCCCGGACGGAGCCGGGCTTCCCGCTCCCCGCCGCGGTCCGGAAGCCCGGCGGGCCCACTCGGCCGGCGGGCGCCCGGGCGAGGCGGCCCGTCACCCGAGGAGCGGCCGGGGCGCGGCCTGGGCGTCGCGGGAGTCGGAGCCGGCCGCGCCGCCCTCGGCGGCGGGCTCGGGGGCCGGTCGGGGGCGGGAGGAGCAGGTGAGGTCGGCCTCGTCCGGGTCGCCGCCCGCGGGAGGCAGCGTGCCGTCGCGCAGGTAGTCGGCGAGGGCGGAGTCGATGCAGGCGCTGCCGCTCAGCGATACACCGTGGGAGACCCCGCCCTCCTCCACGACGAGCCGCGAGCCGGGGAAGCGGTCGCGCATGGCGAAGGCGCCCTCGACGGGGGTGGGGCCGTCCTCGGCTGCGTGCAGCAGCAGGGCGCCGGAGACCCCGCTGCCGTCGACCTGGAGCCAGCCGCGGCTGGGTGCCGACCAGAATGCGCAAGGCATGTTGTACCAGGTGTTGTTCCAGCCCTGGAACGGGGCCTCGGCGTGCGCCTTGGCGCCGTCCTCCAGCCAGGTCTCCCGGTCCTTGGGCCAGTGGGAGTCGGTGCACTGGGTGGCCAGGTAGGCGCCGTAGGGCTGGTCGTTCCCGGCGCTCTCGCCGTACCTCGCGTGGACCGCCATCAGTCCGGCGGTGTCTGCGCCGCGGGTGTAGTCCGACAGTGCGCGGGCCAGATCAGGCCAGGTGGCGGCCGAGAAGGCAGCGGTGAGGTAGGCGTTCTCCAGCTCGGTCGGCCCGACCGCGCCTTCGGCGGGCCGCTCCGCCAGGCGCTCGCGGGCGGCGTAGTAGGCCGCGGCCGTCTCGCCGCGGGTGTCGCCGAGGCCGTAGGCGTCGTGGTGGCGGGCGGTCCAGGCGAAGAAGTTCTGTGCGGCGTCGTCCAGTGAGCGGGTCTGGCGCAGGTTGCTCGCATACCAGGGCCGGCCCGGGTGGACGACGCTGTCCAGCACCAGGCGGCGCACCCGGTCGGGGTAGCGGGTGGCGTAGACGGCGCCGAGCAGGGTGCCGTAGGAGTAGCCGAGGAAGTCGATGCGCTCGGCGCCCAGGGCGGCGCGGATGGCGTCGATGTCGGCCGCGGAGTCGGCGGTGGTCATGTGCTCCAGCAGCGCGCCGGTGTTGTCGGCGCAGGCGGCGGCGTAGCCGGCGGCGCGCTCGACGAGCCGGGCGGACTCGGCGGGGGTCTGCGGAACGGTGTCGGGGCGGGGCGCTTGGAAGTAGGTGGGATCGCAGGAGACGGCGGGGGTGCTGGCGCCGGTGCCTCGGGGGTCGAAGCCGATCACGTCGTAGTGGTCGCGCAGGTCCCGGGGCAGGGCCGCCGCCGTGCGCGCGGCCCAGACGCGGCCCGGGCTGCCGGGGCCGCCGGGATTGACGACCAGCACTCCCCTGCGCTCTTCGCGGGCGGCCACCCGCGAGAGCGCCAGTTCGACGGACGGGCCGTCCTCGGCCTGCCGACCAGGGTCGAGGGGGACGGTGAGCCTGGCGCAGCGCATCGGGGCTCCCGCCGCCTCGACACCGGTGCACTCGCCCCATTCCAGGCGCTGCCGGGTGCCGCCATCGGCCGCGGCGGGCCCGGGAACCACCGCCACCGCCGCCGTCGCCAGCGCCGCGGCCTGCGCCGCAGCGGCGACCCACCGAGGTGAGGCCACGCGTCATCCTCCTTCAACCGCACGCCGTCGGGTGAATTCTCTCCGTAGTCGGTGCGGAACAGGCTAAGCGACACGGCACCCGCCGCGCTCGCCCCCGGCGGCCGGGGCCGCGAACGCGCACACCCCGGCGAGCACGGGGCTCGCCGGGGTGTGCGCTGCGGTGCGGTCGCCGGTCAGCCGGCGACGGAGACCGAGGGGGCGCCGGACTCGGCGCCGTCGGCCTGCATCTCCTCGGCGATACGCATGGCCTCGTCGATCAGCGTCTCGACGATCTGGGACTCGGGGACCGTCTTGATGACCTCGCCCTTGACGAAGATCTGGCCCTTGCCGTTGCCGGAGGCGACACCGAGGTCGGCGTCGCGGGCCTCGCCCGGGCCGTTGACCACGCAGCCCATGACGGCCACGCGCAGCGGGACCTCCATGCCCTCAAGGCCCGCGGTGACCTCGTCGGCCAGCTTGTAGACGTCGACCTGGGCACGTCCGCAGCTGGGGCAGGAGACGATCTCCAGCCCGCGCTCGCGCAGGCCCAGCGACTCCAGGATCTGGTTGCCGACCTTGACCTCCTCGGCGGGCGGCGCCGACAGCGACACCCGGATGGTGTCGCCGATGCCCTCGGCCAGCAGCGCGCCGAAGGCGACCGCGGATTTGACGGTGCCCTGGAAGGCGGGTCCGGCCTCGGTGACGCCCAGGTGCAGCGGGTACTCGCACTGCTCGGCGAGCAGCCGGTAGGCGTTGATCATCACGACCGGGTCGTTGTGCTTGACCGAGATCTTGATGTCGCGGAAGCCGTGCTCCTCGAACAGCGAGCACTCCCACAGCGCCGACTCGACCAGTGCCTCGGGCGTGGCCTTGCCGTGCTTCTCCAGCAGCCGCTTGTCCAGCGAGCCGGCGTTGACGCCGATGCGGATGGGCACGCCGGCGTCGCTCGCGGCCTTGGCGATCTCGCCGACGCGGTCGTCGAACTTGCGGATGTTGCCGGGGTTGACGCGCACGGCGGCGCAGCCGGCGTCGATCGCGGCGAAGACGTACTTGGGCTGGAAGTGGATGTCGGCGATGACCGGGATCTGGGACTTCTTGGCGATGATCGGCAGGGCCTCGGCGTCGTCGGCGCTGGGCACCGCGACGCGCACGATCTGGCACCCCGAGGCGGTCAGCTCGGCGATCTGCTGGAGGGTGGCGTTGATGTCGGACGTGACGGTGGTCGTCATCGACTGCACGGATACCGGGGCGTCCCCACCGACCGGGACGTTGCCGACCATGATCTGCCGCGATTTCCGCCGCTGGGCGAGCGGTCGGGGCCGGGCGGCGGGGATTCCAAGATCGACGGTCACGCGTTTTCACCTCACGGCTGCCGGGGGCTCGGCCGGCAGCGTCGTTAGAAGTCGGTTTGAAATCTGGGCAGCGACAGCGTGGAGCCGCCGCCGGGGGCGCCGGATCAGACCAGGCGCTCCGACACGCTGCCAAGGCTACCCGTATTGAGCAGGACGTTACGCCGTGGCCGAGAGAACAGAGGGTGACCGTTCGCAGCGTGATTGCGGCGATTCGCCCCGCATCGCATTCGGGAGATCACCGGCGAAGCGGGGCAAGCGGGAAGTGCGGATCCGATGCGCGGCGACCACTGCCGCCCCACCGGCCCCACGCGCCACAGGGCGCACGATAGCGGGCATCGCAGACACCGTCGACATAGGCCGCCGATCCGGCGGGTCGGTACCGCCGGGGCCGGGCGCGCGACGCGGCCCGCCCCCGGGGGTCACTGGGTGATCCGCACCGGGTTGACCACGTCGGCGACCAGCAGCATCAGGCTGAAGACCACGAAGCAGGCCACCACGATGTAGGCGACGGGCATGAGCTGGGCGACGTCGAACGGGCCGGGGTCGGGCCGCCGGAACAGCTTGGCCAGTCGCCGGCGCACCGACTCCCACAGCGCCCCGAAGATGTGCCCGCCGTCCAGCGGCAGGATCGGCACCATGTTGAAGGCGAACAGGAACAGGTTGACCCCGGCGAGCATGTTCACCAGGAACACGACGCGGTCGGTCATCGGGATCGGCTGGGAGAGGACCTCGCCGCCGATGCGCGAGGCGCCCACGATGCCCACTGGGGAGTCCACGCCGCGCTGCTCGCCCAGGAAGGCGGCGCGGAAGACGTCGTCGACCTTGGAGGGCAGCTCGACCAGCGCATCGGCCACCCCCACGACCGACATCCACATCCGCTCGGCCGACTCGCCCAGGCTCAGCGGCCGGCGCTCCTGGTCGAAGGTGATGCCCAGGAATCCAGCCGATTCGGTGGCGAAGACCCGGTAGCCGCGGGAGTCGGTCACCGGTTCGCCGTCGGGGCCCTTCTTGTAGACGACCTCGCCCTCGGCGTTGCGGGCGACCACCTTGTTCTCCATGAGGTCGACCCGGAGCGTGCGCCGCTCGCCGTCGCGCTCGACGGTGATGTCGGTGGGCCCGATGTGCTCGCGGATGGCGGAGTTGGCCGCCTGCCAGTCGGGCGTGGGCTCGCCGGCGACGGCCACGATCCGGTCGCCGGGGCGGATACCGGCCTCCATGGCCGGGCTGGGCGGGGCGTCCGGCGGGCAGTCGGAGCCGGTGGCGGTCGCCGGCAGCACGCACTTGACCACGGTGTCGACGGTGGTGGTGTTCTGCGGCAGGCCGATGCCCATCATGATGACGGCGAACAGCACCACGGCCAGGATGAGGTTCATCGCCGGGCCGGCCACCATGACGATGACCCGCTTCCACGGCGCGCGCTGGTAGAACTGGCGGTCCTCGTCGCCGGGTTCGAGCTCGACGCTGTTGGCCTCGCGCGCGTCCTCGATCATCGCCCGCCAGCGCGACATCGGCTTGCCCGAGGTGTCGCGGGGCTTGGCGGCCGGCGGGATCATGCCCACCAGCCGCACGTAGCCGCCCAGCGGCACCAGCTTGAGGCCGTATTCGGTGTCGCCCCACTTGCGCGACCACAGGGTCTTGCCGAAGCCGACCATGTACTGGGTGCAGCGGATGCCGAACATCTTGGCGGTGGCGAGGTGGCCCAGCTCGTGCCAGGCGATGGAGAAGAGCAGCCCGAGGAAGAACAGCACGATCCCGAGCGCGGTCAGTAGCGTGACCATGGAACTCTCCCCGTACCTCTCCTCATGCCCGCCGCGCGATCAGCTCCCGGGCCCGGCGGCGCGCCCATGCGTCGGCGGCGTACAGCTCGGCGGGCGACAGGTCTGACGCGGCGGCCGGCACCCGATGTTCCGAGACTACCTGTGCCACCGTGTCCACGATCGCGGGGAATGCCAGGGTTCCGCCGAGGAACGCCGCCACGGCCTCCTCGTTGGCGGCGTTGTAGACGGCGGGCGCGGTGCCCCCGGCCGCACCGACCTCGCAGGCCAGCGACACGGCGGGGAAGGCGTCGTGGTCGAGCGGCGCGAAGGTCCAGGTGTGGGCGCTGGTCCAGTCGATGGGCGGCGCGGCGGCGGCCACCCGCTCGGGCCAGCCGATTCCGTAGGCGATGGGGATGCGCATGCTGGGCGGGCTCGCCTGGGCCAGGGTGGAGCCGTCGACGTACTCGACCATGGAGTGGACCACCGACTGCGGATGTACCACCACTTCGATGCGGTCGAAGGGGATGTCGAAGAGCAGGTGGGCCTCGATGACCTCCAGCCCCTTGTTGACCAGCGTCGCCGAGTTGACGGTGATCACCGGGCCCATGTCCCAGGTGGGGTGGTTCATGGCCTCGGCCGGGGTGACGTGTGCCAGCTGGTCGCGGCTGCGGGCGCGGAAGGGCCCGCCGCTGGCGGTGATGACCAGCCGCCGCACCTCCGCCAGCGGCGCGGCGACCTGCCCCTGAGCGAGGCTCGTGAGCTCGCCGGGGGCCGCCCGCGGGAAGCACTGGGCCAGCGCGAAGTGCTCGGAGTCGACCGGCACGATCTGCCCGGGCTCGGCGACCTCGCGCACCAGCGGGCCCCCGATGATCAGCGACTCCTTGTTGGCCAGCGCCAGCAGCCGCCCGGCCCGCAGCGCGGCCAGCGTGGACTCCAGGCCCAGCGCGCCGGTGATGCCGTTGAGGACGACGTCGCACTGCCAGGCCGCGAGTTCGGCCACGCCCTCGGCCCCGGCCAGGACCTTGGCGGCCGCCCCCCGCTCGCGCAGGCGCGCGGCCACCCCGTCGGCGGCGCGCGGATCGGCGACGGCCACCGCCTCGGCGCCCAGCGCCGCGGCCTGGTCGGCCAGCAGGTCCGGCCGGCCCCCGCCGGCGGCCAGGCCGACCACGCGGAAGCGGTCGGGGTCGGCGGTGACGACCTCGATCGCCTGGGTTCCGATGGAGCCGGTGGAGCCGAGGATCACGACCTCGCGCCGGCGCTGGCCAGGGACGTCCGCAAGAAGCTGCTCCGCGATTCGCACCCTGCCATTGTCGCCGATCGCCGGGGTGCCGACGGCGCCGTCCACAGGAGCGGGCGCCACCGGCCGAAGCCCGCGATGACCGCCCGACCCGCCACCCATTCCCAAAGTAGTCACCCGATTACGCAAAGTGTGGCATGATCCGGAGCCATGCGTTCACCCGTCTCCCACAAGCTCATCGGCACCCTCCTCAGTGCGGTCACCGCACTGACCGGCCTGTCCCCGGCCGAGCCCGCGCACGAGCCCGGCCCCGGCGCAGCACCCGCCGAGGGTGGCGGCCCCGCGGCCGCGGTGTCCTCGGCGCAGGCCGCCGCCCCTTCCGCGCCGCAGGACGAGGGCCGGGCCGCGCCCGCCGGACTCGACGCGCCCGGCGTCGTCCGGCAGGCCGCCGCCGTGGGCGAGGCGGAGCACCGGGAGGTACTGGACTACTGGACGCCGCAGCGCATGGCCGAAGCGGCGCCGCTGGTGCCGGGCCTGGGCGAGCTCGCCGCCGGCCTGCTGCCCGGCTCCGGCGCCGACCCGCAGGCCGCGGCCCCGGGCAGCACCGGCGAGCCCTGGAGCGGCGGCGGGCGCGTGGCACGCACCACCGGAAAGGTCTTCCTCACCCTCGACGGCCGGGACTTCACCTGCTCGGCCGCGGTGGTCTCGGCCGACAACCGCGACACCGTCATCACCGCCGGGCACTGCCTGAAGGACGGCAGCGGGCCGTGGGCGGGCAAGTGGGTCTTCGTCCCCGGCTACGCCGACGGCCAGAGCCCGCACGGGCGCTACACCGCGCGGCAGATGTTCGTGGCCCCGCAGTGGGCCGACGGCGCCGACGACAGCTACGACTTCGGGATGGCGGTACTCAACCGCTCCGGCGGCAAGCACGTGCAGGACCGTGTCGGCGCCCAGACCATCGCCTTCGGCGCCGAGCCCGAGGACCCCACCTACGCCTTCGGCTACCCGGCGACCGGCCGCTTCGAGGGGCGGCGGCTGCACTACTGCTCGGGTGCCACCACCGACGACAGCGGGGGCACCACCGCCAACGGCATGGCCTGCGCCATGACCGAGGGCTCCAGCGGCGGCCCGTGGCTGAACGACTTCGACGAGAAGTCGGGCAAGGGCACCGTGGTCTCGGTGATCAGCTTCAAATACGCCGACGACACCCGCACCCAATACGGCCCCCACCTCGGCCCCGCCGCCCGCAGGATCTACGAGCGCGCCCAGTCGTTCTGACCTCGGCCGCGGCCGCCGTGCCGGCCGCGCATGCGTACACGGGCCCGCCGACCGGCCCCGGCGGGGCCGGGATCGCCCGGTGCGGCGGCTTTCGCGGCGCTTGCGGCTGCTGTAGGTTACGGCGCTATGCCGAACCGTAGCCACCCGGCACCGCCCGCCCCGGCCGGTACGCCGCGTCCGCACCGCGCCGCCTTCCGCGCCGGTTCGGCCGCTCTGGCCACCGCCGCGACCGCCGCCCTGCTGGCCGCCGGGGCCTCGCCCGCGGCCGCCGGGACCGCCGCCGGCGTCGCCGACCTGCGCTCTGACATCGACGCCCTGCTCGCCGACCCCCGGCTCGAAGGGGCCTCCTCGGGCGTCTTCGTGCGCAGCCTCAGCCGCGGCGACGTGCTCTACCGCAGCAACGCCCGCACCGAACTCGTGCCGGCCTCCAACGCCAAGCTGCTCACCTCGGCGGCGGCGATGGAGGTGCTGGGGCCCGACTACCGGTTCACCACCACCGTGTCGGCCGGCGAGGACCCCGGCGACGGCGTCGTCGACGGCGACCTCTACCTCGTCGGCACCGGCGACCCCACGCTCACCGCCGACGCCGTCGACGACCTGGCCGCCGAGGTGGCCTCCTCCGGCGTCAACGAGGTCACCGGCGACCTGCTCGCCGACGACACCTGGTTCGACGACCAGCGCTACTCCCCCGCCTGGGCCCCCGCCGACCGGCCCTACTACTACGCCGCGCAGATCTCGGCGCTCACGCTGGCGGCCAACTCCGACTACGACACCGGCGTGGTCGACGTCGACGCCGCCCCCGGCGCCGCTGCCGGCGACCCCGTCGACGTCACCCTGCACCCGATGACCGCCAACCTCGACCTGGTCAACCGGGGCGCGACAGGCGCCCCCGGCAGCGAATCCACCTTCGGCGTGGACCGCGCACCGGGCACCAACGAGTTCACCGCCCGCGGCACGCTGCCGAGTGGCACCGCCTACTCCACGCTGCGCACCGTCCACGAGCCCACCGACCACGCCGCCCACCTCTTCGCCGCATCCCTGCGCGAGCACGGCGTGAAGGTGTCCGGCGAGGTGGGCCGCGGCACCGCGCCGCCGTGGGCCGACCCCGTCGCCGAGCGCTCCTCGATGGAGCTGGGCGAGCTGCTGGTCCCCTTCATGAAGCTGTCCAACAACGGCCACGCCGAGATCCTGACGAAGGCGATGGGGCGCGAGGCCCTCGGCCGGGGCAGCTGGGACGCCGGCACCGCGGTGGCCACCCTGGCGCTGCACCGGCTCGGTGTCAGCACCCACGACGTGGAGCTGGTCGACGGCTCCGGCCTGGCGCGCGCCGACCGGCTGAGCCCCGCCACGGCCGTCCGGCTGCTTGAGCGCGTCCGCCGCCGGCCCTGGTTCGACACCTGGCAGGAGGCGCTGCCGCTGGCCGGAGCCACCGACCGCATGGTCGGAGGCACGCTGTCGCGGCGCATGCGCGACACCCCGGCCGCGGGCAACGTGCGCGCCAAGACCGGCACCCTCACCGGCGTCAGCGCGCTGTCGGGGTATGTGACCGCCGCCGACGGCGAGCTGCTGGTGTTCTCGATCATCAACAACGGCTACGAGGGCGGCGCACCGCGCGGGATCCAGGATGCGATCGCCGTGCGCCTGGCCGAGTTCACCCGCGCACACCCCGCGCCGGTCGCACAGGCGATGGCCGCCGAGCGCGTCGCGCCGCACGCGCCGGAGGCCGACCTGGAGTGCACCTGGGCGGGCACCTGCTGACGCGGGCGCCGGGGGCCGGTCCCGCGCCGCCGGGGCGGTCCGGGCGGATCGCCGCCCTACCCTGGTAGGCGATGGAGACCGCCGCCCCGACGACGGCCGCCGCCCACCCCGGCGGCCTCGACGTGCTCGACCCCGCCGCCTGGCGCGAGCGCGAGCGGCGCCACCACGAGAGGGTCGACGCACTGCTGGCCGACCACCTCGACCGGCGCCGCCGCGGAGTCGCGCACCCGGTGGAGGACTTCCTGTTCACCTACTACAGCCACCGGCCCGCCCAGCTGCGGCGCTGGCACCCCGGCCCCGGCGTGCTGCTGACCGAAGCCGCGGACGACCCGCCGGCCGGCGACTGGTACCGCCGGGCCGAAGCCGCCGACACCGCCGGGCGCACCGTGCGCGGCACGACGCTGGACCTCACCGCGTTCGCCGCCAAGCGCGGCGCGACGGTGGATTTCGTGCGCGCGCTGCTGAGCGCCGTGCAGCGGCGGCCCGCCCACCTGGGCTGCTTCGGGCTGCACGAGTGGGCCATGGTCTACCGGCTGCCGCCCGAGGAGGTGCGCCACTCCCAGGTGCCGCTGCGGCTGGGCGCCGAAGGCACCGACCGCGTCGTGGAATCGCACCGGATCCGCTGCTCCCACTTCGACGCCTTCCGGTTCTTCACCGACGCCGCACGCCCGCGCAACCGGCTTCAGCCCACCCGCGAGTCCCAGGCCGACCTGGACCAGCCGGGCTGCCTGCACGCGAACATGGACCTGTACAAGTGGGCCTACAAGCTCTCGCCCGGCGTACCCGGCGAGCTGGTGGCCGACTGCTTCGAACTGGCCCGCGACATCCGCGAGCTGGACATGCGCGCCTCCCCCTACGACCTTCGCGACCACGGCTACGAGCCGGTCGAGATCGAGACGCCGGAGGGCAAGGCCGCCTACGTCGAGGCGCAGCGCGTGTTCGCCGAGCGCGCCCGCGGGCTGCGCGAGCGGCTGCTGGAGGTCTGCGACCGGCTCGCCGCGGGCTGAGCCGAGCCCGCGGCGCGGGAGTCCGGCGGGCCGCTCCCGGCGCCGGGAGCGTCGTGGTTAAGAAGCCGGTCACCACAGACGCCGAGCGCACGGCGCACTTTTGCGGCGGAGGCCCGCCACCGGTGGCACGGTCTCGCCTAAGAAGTCCGGCGTGCGCTCGGCGGCCAGGAACACTTGACCGCGAAGCGTCTCCGTTGGGGTGGTGGCGGGCCGGCGGGCGGGCCGCGCTACGCGAACCGCGCCCATTGCCGCAACCCCGATCGTGGCCGCCCCACGTGGTACCCGGTGGGTTCCTCTGCCCTGGCGACCGGAGGAACCCCCCGGGGACCACCCAGGGCGGACACCACAGCGGCTGCGGCAATGGGGCTGAGATGCGCGAAGCGCCGCGCGCCAGCTTGCCGCCGAGCGCACGGAACCCCTTCACACCCGAGCCGCGCCACCAGTGGCACGGTCCCATCTGGCAGGTTCAGCGTGCGCTCGGCGGCAAGCTGCGACCGCGCTACGCGAACCGCGCCCATTGCCGCAACCCCGATCGTGGCCGCCCCACGTGGTACCCGGGGGGTTCCTCTGCCCTGGCGACCGGAGGAACCCCCCGGGGACCACCCAGGGCGGGCACCACAGCGGCTGCGGCAATGGGGCTGAGATGCGCGAAGCGCCGCGCGCCAGCTTGCCGCCGAGCGCACGGAACACCTTCACACCCGAGCCGCGCCACCAGTGGCACGGTCCCATCTGGCAGGTTCAGCGTGCGCTCGGCGGCAAGCTGCGACCGCGCTACGCGAACCGCGCCCATTGCCGCAACCCCGATGGCGGCCGCCCCAGGTGGCACCCGGTGGGTTCTTGGAAAGCCGCACCCCCGCCGTTCTTGAACGCGACCTAGCCGTAAACGGTCAGCAGGGAGTGCGCCGCGGTCGCCGCCAGCGCGCCCGAGGCCGCCAACGACAGGATGAAGCAGGCGACGTGCAGCCACCGCCACCGCCCCGCCTCGGTGGCCAGACGCGGCCAGAACCACACGCCGACCGCGGCCGCCGCGGCGACCGCCCCGACCGCCGCCGCCCACAGCGCCGGCGGCGTGGCGACCCAGTCGCCGACCATCAGCCCGGCCAGCAGCAGCGCGGACGCCCCCGCCGTCATCGACACCACACGCAGCCGGTCCAGCGGGCGCTGCCCCACCAGGGTGCGCCGGCGCAGCATGAGGGCGAGCGGGAGCACCGCGGGCAGCAGCACGAACGGCAGAGTGGTCGCCAGCGCCAGGGCCGTCGAGGGCACGGTCGGCGACTCGGCCATGGGGGGCACATCGGGTGCGCCCAGCAGGCGCGGCCCGATGTAGGATGCGTCGGCGGTGAAGCTGTTGGAGAGCACGATCGCGCCGTGGTCGCCCTGGAAGCCGATGAAGGCACTGGACCCGTAGGTCGCGCCGCTGTGCTGCACCACTTCCACGCCGTCGCCGAAGTCGGTGGTGAGCCAGCCCAGTCCGATGCGGGTCTCCGGCACCGGGCCGTCGCGGGCCGGCTCGATGGCCGCCATCCCCGGCGCGGTGCCGTCCATGACCGCGCGCAGGAACCGCTCGAGATCGGCCGTGGTGGTCCAGGTGCCGATGCCCACCGGCAGGTAGTGCTCGGCCTTCCACGGTTGCACGCGCTTGCCCGGCGTCGCGTGCGGCAGCGCGGCCCCCTCGGGCAGCCCTTCGAGATCGGCGCCGCGCATGACGGTGTCGTCCATGCCCAGCGGGGCGAAGACGCGCTCGCGCACCAGCCGCGGGAACGGGATACCGGTCTCCTCGGCCAGGGCGGCGCCCAGGACCGCGTAGCCGAAGTTGGAGTAGCTCCACTCCGGGCCGCCCCGGGCCGGCACGACCGCGGCCAGCGACTCCTCGATCGGCGGAAGTCCCCGGTAGGGATCGGTGAGGGTGAAGGGGGTGAGCACGCCGGCGGCCATCCCCGCGGGGGGAATGCGCGGCAGGCCCGAGCGGTGGGTCGCCAGCTCCTCCAGGGTGATCGCGGCCGTCCTCGGCGAGGCGAACTCGATGTGGCCGAAGACCTCGCCCAGCGTGCGGTCCAGGGAGGTCTCGCCATCGGCCGCGAGGTCGGCCAGGGTCATCGCGGTGAAGACCTTGAACACCGATCCCGTCTCGAACGGCGTCTGCGCGGTCATCGCGGAGCCGCCGCCGGTCGTGCCGCCCACCAGGCGCCGCGTCTGCTCTCCGTCGATCTCCAGGACCGAGAGCCCCTGCACGCGGTTCTCGCGCCCTTCGATGCTCGCCGCCACCGAGTCCTGGACCCCGGGATCGCCCTCGAAGCCGGGGCCGCCGGCAGGCGGGGGCGGCGTGCCCGGCATGACCGTATAGGCGGCCACCGCCGCCGCGGCACCGATCGCTGCGGCCACCGCCCACACGCGGCCCGGCGCGCGCGGAGGCAGTGGGCGCCGGGGGCGTCGCCGGGGCGTGTCGGACGGAGACCGGGGGTGCGCCGCGGGCGGGGCCGCGGAGGGATCGCTGTGCATGCCCCCAGACTCGCCGAGCCCCGCACGCGCGCTGTAGTCGGCGATGTCAGGGATCGGCCATGACAGGTGTCATGCTCCGGGGCGGCCCCGGCTCGCCCGCGAGCGGGCCGTCCGCGACAATGGCCGGGCCCCGGCCCGCTCCGCGGCGGGAACCGAAGCGACCACCACGACCGTCGGAAGCGCTATGACACCCCCTTCTCCCGAGCCCCCGGCTTCGCCGCAGTCCGTCCCGTTCCGGCCGCAGCAGGGCCGCGGTATCGCGGTGGCCGTCATGTCGGCGGTCTCCCTGCTGGGCGTCGGCGTCGTCGTCCTGGTCGTGATCATGGCCCAGGGCCTGTCCGTGCCGAGCCTGCCGGACATGCCCGCCGCCGGCGGCGGTGGGGACGACGGAGACGGCGGCGCATCCGCGAGCCCCGAGCCCTCGCCGGTGGCCATCAGCACACCGACCGCCGACGCCTCCGAGGCGCTGGTCCCCGCCATCACCGCGGGCTGGAAGGGCGTCGCCGTCGAGGAGCACGGCGTCGCCTACGACGTTCCCGAGACCTGGTTCGCGGAGCCGCCGAGCGTGGTGACCGGGTTCACCGGCGACGGCGACTCCGACGGGGTCATGATGGGCGGCAGCGCCGTCTACGGCGCCCGGCAGGGCCCCTGCTACAGCTACCCGCCCGACCCCGGCCGCAGCGGGATCGCGACGGTGGAGGGGGCGGCAGACACCGCGCAGACCGCTCTGGGGACCGCGAAGAAGTGGGCCCGGCTGGGCTACAGCAACGAGAACGGCGCGGCCGAGCTGTCCGCCGGCCCGGTCGTCGCCTTCGCCGCCAACGGCCTGACCGGCCACCAGGTCACCGTCAAGGTCCAGGCGCCCGAGTACGACTGCTACCCCAGGCAGGCGGTGGTACGGGTGGTGTCGTTCCTCTCGCCCGCGGGCGGCGCCGTCTACAACTTCATCGCCTTCGCCGACGTCAGCGGACCGCTGGCGCCCGACAGCGGCGTCCTCGACACGATGGCGGCCTCCCTCCGCCCGATGTACTAGGCCGCATCGCGGGCCGCCCCGCCGGGGCGGCACCGGCCCCGCGCGGCGGCGCTGCCATCGCCGTCCGCGGGGCCGGTGGACCGTGTGCGGCGCGGGGCGCCGCGGCGCGTGCTCAGCCGCGCTTGGCGGCGTGCTCCCGGATGAGCGCGCGGTACCAGTGGTAGCTGTCCTTGGGTGTGCGCTCCAGGGTGTCGTAGTCGACCCGGACGATGCCGAAGCGGCGGTCGTAGCCGAAGGCCCATTCGAAGTTGTCCATCAGCGACCACACGAAGTAGCCGCGCACGTCCACGCCCGCCTCGATCGCCGCGGCGACCGCCAGGAGGTGCTCGCGGATGTAGTCGATCCGGTCGCTGTCGTGGACCCGGGCGCCGGTGCGGTCCTCGTCCGCCTCCGCCGAGCCGTTCTCCGTGATGAGGATGGGAGGCAGGTTCGGGTAGCGGCGGTGGACGTCGACCAGCAGGTCGGTGAAGGACTCGGGCACCACGGGCCAGCCCATCTGCGTGTGCCGGACACCGTCGAAGGGCACGTCGGCCACGCGGATGTCGGCCGCGGTGCGCCGTGCCGGGTCCGGCTCGTCGTGGGGCGCGTCCTTGAGCTTGCCCGGCCGGTAGTAGTTGATGCCGAGGAAGTCCAGGGGCCGGCCGATGATCTCCAGGTCGCCCTCGCGGCGGTAGGAGCCGTCCGCGAGCTCGCCCCAGGTCTCCTGCTCGTTGTGCGGATAGCGGCCGCCCAGCAGCGGGTCCAGCCAGACCCGGTTGTGCATCGTCTCGGCGCGGTCCACGGCCGCGTGGTCCTCGGCGGAGTCGGTGGCCGGGATCAGCCGGTCCAGGTTCAGCGTGATGCCGACCTCGGCGCTGCGGCCGTGCTCGACCGCCGAGGCCCGCAGCTCGTGCGTAGCCAGGCCGTGGGCCAGCAGCAGGTGGTGCGCGGTGGCCAGCGCGGGGGTGCCCTCGCGGGTGCCGGGGGCGTGGCGGCCGATGGCGTGGCCGATGAACGCCGAGCAGAACGGCTCGTTGAGCGTGATCCACCTGGTCACCCGGTCGCCGAGGCGGTCGGCGGCGATGCGGGCGTACTCCGCGAAAGCCTCCGCGGTGCCGCGGACGCGCCAGCCGCCCTCGTCCTCCAGCGCCTGGGGCAGGTCCCAGTGGTAGAGGGTCGCGACGGGCTCGATGCCCGCGCCCAGCAGCTCGTCGACCAGGCGATCGTAGAAGGCCAGCCCCTCGGCGTTGGCGGGCCCCCTGCCGGCGGGCAGGATCCGCGGCCAGGCGATGGAGAAGCGGTAGGCGTCGACGCCCAGCTCCTCGAGCAGCGCGACGTCCTCGCGGTAGCGGTGGTAGTGGTCGCAGGCGATGTCACCGGTTTCGCCGCGGTCGACGGCTCCGGGCGTGTGGCTGTAGGTGTCCCAGATGGAGGGGCCGCGGCCACCCTCGTCGACGGCCCCCTCGATCTGGTAGGAGGCCGTGGCGGCGCCGAACAGGAAATCGGGGGGCAGTTCGGGGAGTCCGTTCGCAGTCATGGTCGTGTGTCCTCAGTCGTCGTCTGCCCGCCGCGCGGTCGGCGCGGCGGGCGCGGATCGGGGCGTGCTGTCGCCGCAGCGGGGACGCCGCCGGTGGGCGGGTCCGGAACGCATTGGGAGCGCTCCCAAACAGCCAGGAGAGCCGGGATTCCGGCCGTGGACTCCCGCCCCGCCCTTGCGGTCCCGCACGAGCGGCACGGCCGCCGCGGGGTCGGGCGCGGACCAGGAGGGAGCCGGGAGGGACGCCGGATGCCGCGACCGCGCACACCGGCACTGCTCGCACTTGCGGCCACGCCCACCCTTCTCGGCTCCTGTGATCGAAAGGCCCAGCAGCGGCCGCCCGGGGGCGGCCCCGAGCTACTGAACCGATTCACCTTCCCCTGGGATGTTAGGAACGCCCCCGCTGCAGGGTCAATGCCTGATCATGGGATGTGCTGCGAGAACCGCGGCACGGGGGGCGACGGCGGCGCCGCGCCGCCCGCCCCGCGGCGCGGCGGTGCGGCACCCGAAGCGGGGCATGGCGGGGCCGTGACAACGGCACGCGGAAAGACAGCAGCGGTGCGGCGGTCCCGGTGATCACCGGGGCGGTCCTCCGGCACGGCCCCGCTTTGCCAAGATCACCGGCGGCGGTTATCGTTCCCCTTCGGCGGTCATCACCCCGGCTGATGCTCGGGCCGGCGAACACGGAACGGGAACGGCACCCCATGGACTCGGATGCTACGCAGATCCTGCACAGGACCGCGGAATTCCCCGAATTCGGCGACTCCGTTCCGGAATGGGAGGCCGCGGCCCGCTCCCGCCTCACCGGCGCCGTCGAGCGTTTCACCGGCCCCCTCACCGAACTGCTGGACCGCGACGCCAACGAGGGCGACACCCGGTTTTTGGTGACCGATTTCCTGAGTGAGGGTCTGGGGTTCGACAAGTACGGCGAACTCACCACGGAATACCGGACCAAGGGCGAATCCGTCGATTACGGAATCCGGCTGGACGGCGACCTCTTCGCCTTCATCGAGGTCAAGCCGTGCGCCACCGAACTCGACGCCCGCAACCTGCGCCAGGCGAAGCTGCACGCCGGCGCCGAGGGCGTCGCATGGGTCGTGCTGACCAACGGCCGGGTGTGGCAGGTGCACCACGTCGGCGGCGGCGAGGGCGACGACGGCACGGGAATCGTCGTCGACGTCGACCTGCTCGCCGACACCCCTCTGACGACGCGCGTCGACGCCCTCGTCCCGCTCTCGCGCGACGCCGTGGCCCGCGGCCGCCTGGAGGAGCTGCGCGCCTGGCGCGCCGCCATGGAGCCCGAGCCGCTGGCCGAGGTCCTGTGCAGCGACCCCGTCGCGTCGGCGATCCGCGCCGAGGTGCGCCGCCGCACCGGCCACGTCGGCCACCTGGGCGACCTGGACGAGATCGTCCGCGCCCTGACCGAAGGCGTCATCGGCCGCCGCGTCCAGCCGGCGGACTGATCCGCGGGCGGGCTCCGCACGCGGCCCGCCGGGATCGGACGCTCGCCGCCGGAGGCGGGCGACGCCCTCGGCGATCCCGTGCTCCCGTATTCCGGTTCCGTCGAATTCCGGGTTTTCGCCGCACCTGACCGGGGCGGCCACATCAGGTATCCGGACGGTTACACAACCATCACTTCCCATTCGCCGCGTCTCCCTTTCGCGGTGCGTGCACAGTCGCATATCAATCTGTAGTCGCCTCGTCCGCACCACCCGAAAGGGAATCCCCCATGCGTCATCCCGCTCGACGTATCGGACAATCCGTGATCGCCGTTTCGGCCGCCGGCATGCTCGCCCTCACCGGATCCGGGATCGCCAGTGCCGCCGACCTGCCACCCGACGAACTCCGGCGCGTCACCGACGAATACCTCTTCGGAATCTCCCTGAACAGCTTCATCGGCATTCGCGGCCAAGCCCCCTACAGCGACCAGCTCGACTGGAGCAGCGACTCCTGCAGCTGGTCGCCCGATCAGCCGATCGGCTACGACTTCGACCCCGGCTGCAAGCGGCACGACTTCGGCTACCGCAACTACAAGCTGCAGAACCGCTTCACCGAGTCCAACAGACTGGCCATCGACCGGAACTTCCGCGACGACCTGTACTCCATCTGCGACGGCGACTGGCTGTGCCGGGGCACCGCCGACATCTACTACTCGGCCGTCCGCCAGTTCGGCGCCCTGAGCGCCGACACCGCCGAGGCGCTGCGCGCCGCCGACGTCGAGGAGCAGACCCGCGAGCTGATCGCCGTCCACGAGGAACTGGAGGACGCCGACACCGAGGCCGAGGCCGAGCGCCTCCTCACCGCGTTCGAGAGCGAGAACGACGTCAGGATCCGCCAGGAGTACCCCGTCGGAGGCTGACCCCCGCCGACCGGCGAACGGCCGGCCCATACGCCTCTGCGGCGTCCCTGCGCGGGCGCCGGTGTCCGCCGGCGCCCGCGCGCACGGGCTCCTGGCCCCGTGCCCCCGCCTGCCCACCCGCACCCGCCTGCGCCCGTGCGCGGACCGGTCGTGCCCCGCCGCGGCCCCGGATGGGTCGGCGGCCCGCGCTTCGGGGACAATCAGGTCATCCCCGTATCCGGCGGGCGGGTCCGCACCGCGCGGCGCGGACTCCCGGCCCGCGGCCTGCGAACCGCCGGGGGTGCCGAGTCAGAGGTAGGGAGTCCCCATGGTCGACGTCGCAGTCGCGCAGTTCGCCCCCGGCGAGGACAAGCTGGAGAACCTGGCGACGGCGGGCCGCCTGGTCGCCGAGGCCGCCGAGCGCGGTGCCGGCGTCGTGCTGCTGCCCGAGTACGCGATGTTCACCGCCCCCCGCACCGACCGGCGGTTCGTCGACGCGGCCGAGCCCCTGGACGGCGCGTTCGTCAGCGGACTCGCCCGCCTGGCGGCCGAGTCGGGGGCGGTCGTCGTCGCGGGCGTCAACGAGGAGGTGCCCGGCGCGGATCGCTTCCGCAACACGCTGGTGGCCGTGGAACCGGGCGGCCGGATCACGGCCCTCTACCGCAAGCTGCACCTCTACGACGCCTTCGGTGTGACCGAGTCGGAGGTGGTGGAGCCCGGGCCGATCGAGGAGCCGCAGACGTTCACCCTCGGCGGAGTGACCTTCGGCCTGCAGACGTGCTACGACCTGCGCTTCCCCGAGGTGACCCGGCGCATCGCCGACGCGGGGGCGCACGTGCTGCTGCTGGCGGCCGAATGGGTCCCCGGGCCGCTGAAGGAGGACCACTGGGACACGCTGGTGCGCGCCCGCGCGATCGAGAACACCCTCTACGTCGCGGCGGCCGGCCAGAACGCCCCGACAGGAGCCGGCAACAGCATGATCGTCGATCCCATGGGCACCCGTATCGTAGCGCTCGGTGAGCAGGACGGGGTTGCGGTCGCACCTATTTCCGCGGACCGCGTGGCACAAGTCCGGTCGACCAACCCGGCGCTGCGGCTCCGCAGGTTCACCGTGACCGCCGCACCCTGACCTTCAGGTGTCCGAAAACTCCTTTCTCCTCCCCGATCGCACTGCTGCGCATTCACCCGATCATCACAGATGGTGATCGATGTTCGTCTCTCCGTAACAAAAATCGGCCTGGGCTATTCCGGTTGCAGACCGCTTCTGATTCAATAAGACGCGATCACGGCAAGCCCGCCAGACTGTCCTAAACCACGGGGGGAGCAGGGACGTTGAGCGGTCTGAGCATTATGTGCGATTCAGACATCGAAAATACGGACACAACCGACATTCACCTCTTTGACGCGGGGGCACTCACGTTCGCGCAGGTGATGGGAGACGCCTGCGCCGTATGCCACGCGCGGTGGCCGCGGCCCCGCCGCCGCCTCGGAGCGTCCTCCGAGGGCGGCCCGCTGTTCGGGTGCGAGGAGTGCGCCGGCTTCGCCGCCGACTACGCCTCCAGCACCCTCCACCACGCCTTGGCCGCCCACTGACCTCGGCGGGACGCCCGCCGGCCGGAGTCCGCCGGCACCGCCGCCACTCAGGGTCACCTGCCTCCCGCACGGCCGGTTCGAGGCCGGCGTGAGGCGCGGCGGCGCGGACTCCGGCAGGGTCAGGGGTCGCCCCGCCGGTTCCGGCGAATGGCGCGCTCCGGGGCCGGGGAACCGCCCCCGGAGCGCCGCCACCGGCGCGCTCGGCTCCGGGGGGAGGAGGGGAATGAGCGCGCGTCCGGAAGCCGTCCGCATCGCCTGCCGCGGCGCCGGATCGGGCACCGCGGCGGCTACCCCTCCACCATACTGGCTGCGACGGACTCGAAACCCCGTGTAGGCGGAATATTCTCAGCGGAATCGCCGGCCGCGGCCCGTGCGCGCTCATCCGCTCGTGGGAAACCCCAGATTCACCCCGCTGCGCCCGGCCGCCGCGGTCGCGGCGGAGGGGCCGCCCGCAGCCGCGCGCCAGCGGGCCGTCACCGCCTTGGTGCGGGTGTAGAAGTGCACGCCTTCGGTGCCGTGCATGTGCGAGTCGCCGAACAGCGAGTCCTTCCACCCGCCGAAGGAGTAGTAGGCCATCGGCACCGGGATGGGCACATTGATCCCGACCATGCCTACCTCCACCTCGTTCTGGAAGCGGCGCGCGGCGGCGCCGTCCCCGGTGAACACGGCGGTGCCGTTGCCGTAAGGGTTGGCGTTGATCAGCTCCAGCCCGGCGTCCAGGTCGGGCACCCGCAGCATGCTCAGCACGGGACCGAAGATCTCGTCGGTGTAGCAGCTCATCTGCGGGGTGACGTGGTCCAGCAGCGACGGCCCCAGCCAGAAGCCGTCGGCGCCCCCGCCCAGCACCGGGTGGGTCCGCCCGTCGATGGCCAGCGTCGCGCCTTCGCGCACGCCCGACTCCAGATAGCCGGCGACCCGGTCGCGGTGCTCTCTGGTGACCAGCGGCCCCATCTCGCTGCGCTCGTCGTCGCCCGGGCCCACTCGCAGGCGCGCCACGCGCTCCCTGATGCGCTCCAGCAGCTCGTCGGCGATCGGCTCGGTGGCCACCACCGCCGAGATGGCCATGCACCGCTCGCCGGCCGAACCGAAGCCCGCGGAGACGGCGGCGTCGGCCGCGGCGTCGAGGTCGGCGTCGGGCAGCACGAGCATGTGGTTCTTCGCACCGCCCAGCGCCTGCACGCGCTTGCCGCGGGCGGCGGCGGTGGCGTAGATGGAGCGGGCCACGGGTGTGGAGCCCACGAAGCTGACCGCCTTGACGTCGCGGTGCTCCAGCAGGGCGTCCACGGCGGCGCGGTCGCCGTGGACGACGTTGAACACCCCGTCGGGAAGCCCGGCCTGGGCCCACAGCTCCGCGAGGCGCACCGCGGCCGAAGGGTCCTTCTCGCTGGGCTTGAGCACCACGGTGTTGCCGCAGGCGATCGCGACGGGGAACATCCACATCGGCACCATCGCCGGGAAGTTGAACGGGGTGATCGCGGCGACGACCCCGAGCGGCTGGGGAATCGAGTAGGCGTCCACCCGCGAGGACACGTTCTCCGAGAAGGCGCCCTTGAGCAGGTGCGGGATGCCGCAGGCGAACTCGACGACCTCCAGGCCGCGCGCCACCTCCCCGGCGGCGTCGGAGACGACCTTGCCGTGCTCGGCGCTGATGATGCGGGCCAGTTCGCCGCTGCCGGCGGCCACCAGTTCGCGGAAGCGGAAGAGCACCGAGGCGCGTCCGGACAGCGAGGTGTCGCGCCATGCCGGGAAGGCGGCGCGGGCGGCCGCGACCGCGGCGTCGACCTCGGCGGGGCCGGCCAGGTCGACGGTCCCGGCCACGGCGCCGGTGGCGGGGTCGGCGATGTCGGCGCGGCGCTGGTCGGCGCCGGCGGCGTCGAAGGGCTTGCCGCCGATCCAGTGGGTGACGTGCTTGCTCATGACGGAGTCCTCTGTCGGGGCGGGCGGGAACGGGGGGAAGACGCGGCGGGCGCGGGCAGGGGCGGCCGCCGCGGGGCGCGCCGGTGCGGCGGCCGCGCGGCGGGACGGGCCACAAGGCCCCGTCGTCGGCCGGGCCGGGGTCAGCGCGCCTGGGCGTCGACCTCGGTGACGGCCTCGACGAGGATGTCGCGGGCCTCGCGGACGTCGGACTCCTCGACGGTCAGCGGCGGGGCCGCGCGCAGCACGTTGCCGCGCAGCCCGCCCTTGCCGATCAGCAGCCCGCGGCGGCGGGCGGCCTCCAGCACCGCCGATGCCAGGTCGGGCGCGGGGGCCCCGCTGCCGGGGTCGACCATGTCCACCGAGAACATCAGGCCCTTGCCGCGCACCGCGCCCACGGCGGGCAGCTGGGCCAGCGGCCGCAGCCCGTCGAGCACGATGGGCCCCAGGCGCGCGGCGTTGGCCTGCAGGTCGTGGTCGAGGACGTAGTCGAGCGTGGCGTTGGCGGCGGCCATGGCCACGGGGTTGCCCCCGAAGGTGGAGACGCCGTTGGCGGTAAGCCCGTCCATCAGATCGCCGCGCGCCACGACGCCGCCGACGGCGAACCCGTTGCCCAGGCCCTTGGCGAAGGTCATGGCGTCAGGGGTGACGCCGTGCTCGCTGATGCCCCAGAAGCCGGTGCCGGTGCGCCCCCAGCCGGTCTGCACCTCGTCGGAGATGAAGAGCACGCCCTCCTCGTCGAGGACCTCCTTGTAGGCGGCGAAGAGTCCCGGCGGCGGCATGGTGAAGCCGCCGACGCCCTGGACCGGCTCGGCGATCAGGCAGGCGACGTCCGGGGCGGCCGCGGTGGCCAGCACGTCGCGCAGGTCGGCCACGCAGGCGTCGATGTAGTCGGCGTCGGACATGCCGCGGAAGGCGGGGGCGTCGCGGTCGGTGCCGTGCAGGTAGTGCACGTTGAGCGGGGACAGCGCGGAGTTCTTCCACCCGCGGTTGCCGGTGACGGCGACGGTGCCGTAGGAGCGGCCGTGGTAGCTGTTGCGCATGGCCAGCACCTGATCGCTGCCGCGCGCGCAGGTGGCCAGGAGCAGCGCGGTCTCGTTGGCCTCGGTCCCGGAGTTGGCGAAGAAGACCTTGGCGTCGGGGATGCCGGAGAGCCGGGCGATCTTCTCGGCGAGCTCGACCTGGCCGCGCAGGAGGTAGAGGGTGGAGGTGTGCACGACGCCGGTGGCCAGCTGGCGCTCCACCGCCTCGCGGACCTCGGCCACGTCGTAGCCGAGCATGTTGGTGAGGATGCCGGCGAAGAAGTCGAGGTAGGTGTTGCCGTCGGCGTCGGTGAGGCGGACCCCTTTGCCGCCGGCGATCTCGATCGGTTCGTCGTAGTAGAGGGCGAGCCACGAGGGCATGACAGCGCGGTGGCGAGCGAGCAGTTCCGACATGAGTTCAGTCTCACTCCGCGCGCGGCCGGGTGGCCAGCGGCATGGTGTCGGTTTCACAGGCCGCTGATTGACAAGGTGTCATCATCGGTGTTCCGCCGGAGCCGGGGCGGCCGACGGGCGGTTCCGGCCGTTTCCCCGGGCCGGCGGCGGGCCCGGCCCTAGACTGGGGGCGTGCTGCCCACCCTCGCCGACGTGCTCGAACTGCCGGCCGTGCAACGCGCACGCCCGCGGGTCGTGGTCGGCGCCGACCGGCTCGACGTGGCCGTGCGCTGGGTGCACATCGCCGAGGTCACCGATCTGGCGCACCTGCTGCGCGGCGGGGAGCTGGTGCTCACCACCGGCATCGCGATGCCCGACGACCCGGAGTCCCTGCAAGCCTATATCGACGGCCTCGCCTCGGCGGGGGTGGCCGGCATCGCGGTCGAACTGGGCCGCAAGTATCGGACGCAGCTGCCCGAGGAACTGCTGCGCCCGGCCCGCGACGCCGGCATCTGCGTGGTGGCCCTGGAGCGCGAGGCCCGGTTCGTGGAGATCACCGAGGCCGTGCACATCCGCGTCGTCAACCGGCAGCTGGAGGAGCTGCGCGAGTCCGAGCGGCTGCACGAGGTCTTCACCGAGCTCTCGGTCGAGGGCGCGCACCCCGCCCGCGTACTGCGGGAGATCGCCGAGCTCTCCGGGTGTCCGGTGGTGCTGGAGAACCTGGCGCACCAGGTGCTCGTGTGCGACCTCAACGGCGAGGACCCCGGGCGGCTGCTGGCCTCCTGGGAGAGCCGCTCGCGCGGCGTGCGCGTCAGCGGGCGCACCGCCCACGACGCCCCCACGGGGTGGCTGGTCACCATGGTGGGCGCCCGCGGCCAGGACTGGGGGCGGCTGATCCTCATCACCGGCGCCGCGCCCACCCCGCGCCAGACCATGCTGATCGAGCGGGCGGCCACCACGCTGGCGCTGGGGCGGCTGCTGGAGCGCCACCAGGAGAGCCTGGAGCGGCAGACCCACCGCACCATCATCGCCGGGATCATCGACCGCGCCTACTCCGACCCCGAGGAGGCGCTGGTGCGCGCCCGCGCGGTGGGCGTCCCGCTGTCCGGCCGCCGCCTGGTGGGGCTGGTGCTGCGGCTGCGGGAGCCGGGCACCGGCCTAGCCGCTCAGGCGCGGCTGTCCGACACCGCCGAAGGGGTGGCGCGCACCTGCCGGGCGCTGCGGCTGACGGCGCTGGTGGGCTCGATCGACGACATGCGCGTGGGCGTGCTGCTGGCCGTTCCGGACTCCGGCGGTCTGGAGTCCCATCTGCACCGGCTGGCCGAGGGCATCCGCGAGCGGGTCGGCGCGGAGGCGGTACTGGCGGTGGGCTCCACGGCCGAGGGAGTCCGCGACGTGCGGAGGTCGTTCCTGGAGGCGCGGCAGGTCGGCGACGTCGCGCTGCACCAGCAGGGCGACGACGGCGGCCGCGCGTTCTACCGCCTGCCCGACCTGCATCTGCGGGGGCTGCTGCACCTGTTCCGCGACGACGAGCGGCTGCAGACCTATGTCGAGCGGGAACTGGGGCCGCTGCTGGACTACGACGCCCGCCACGGCAGCGACCTGACCGAGATGCTGCGCCAGTACCTCTCCTCAGGCCGCAACAAGGCACTGGCCGCGGCCAACGCCCACCTGTCGCGTCCGGCGTTCTACGAGCGGCTGCGCCGCATCTCCCACGTGCTCCAGGTCGATCTCGACTCCGTCGAGACCTGCCTCTCGCTGCATGTGGCGCTACTGTCGTTGGACTCGGTCCGGGGCAGACTCTCCTCCTGAGGCGTCCCGCCGTCGACATCCCCCTGGAGTATCTTGATTCAGTTGGATTGAAGCCCCATCACCACCGATTCACGAGATAAGTGGCGCGCGAACAATCATTAATGCCAATCGGAGGACTCTGTGACCGACCACGGTGATACGGCGCCGGCCGCCCGGAAGAGCGCCCACCTCGACGCGACGGCCAAGCGCATCATCGAGCAGCTGCAGCAGGACGGACGGCGCTCCTACGCCGCCATCGGCAAGGCCGTGGGCCTCTCGGAAGCGGCCGTGCGCCAGCGCGTCCAGCGCCTGCTGGAGGCCGGGGTCGTGCAGGTCGTGGGCGTGACCGACCCGATGATGCTCGGATTCAGCCGCCAGGCCATGATCGCGGTGCGCTCCAACGGCGACCTGACCGCGGTGGCCGACCAGATCTCCGAGCTGGAGGGCGTCGACTACGTGGTGGTCACCGCCGGCTCCTTCGACATCCTCGTGGAGGTGGTGGCGGCCGACGACGAGCAGCTGCTCGCGCTGCTCAGCGCCATCCGCGCCGTGCCCACCGTCACCGGCACCGAGACCTTCCTGTACCTGCGCCTGCACAAGCAGACCTACGCCTGGGGCACCCGCTGAGGGCGCGCGGCCTAAAGCAGCCCCAGCGCAAGCCCCGGCGCATAGACCAGGACCGCGAACCGGGCCGTGCGGGTCACGAACGTCACCGCGGTGAAGGCCGCCAGCGGCATCCGCAGCGTGCCCGCGAGCACGGCCACCACCATGAACGGCGGGATGCTGGTCAGCGAGCTGACACCCACCAGGCCGGCGGTCCACAGCGGCCGGCCCTCGGCCTTGGCGCGCCAGCGCTCCGCGCGCTCCTTCCAGCGCGACGGGGCCTCCGACCGCCGCTTGAGCCAGGGGATGTTCAGCGCGCCGCGGCCGATGTAGAAGTACAGGATCTTCCCCGCCGTCTGGCCGATTCCGGCCGCCACCGCCATGGCGAACAGCACCCCGCCCCTGAGCGTCCCCATGCCCACCAGGTACAGCTCCACGTTGAGCACCGGAACCAGCGCCGAGGCCGCGCCGAACAGGAAGGCGAGCGCGGTCTGGGTGAGGGATTCGGTCACGGCCTCAGCTCCGGTTCTCGCCGGCCGGGGCCGGGCTAGCGCTCGGCGGCGGCGAGCTGGCCGCAGGCACCGTCGATCTCCTGCCCGCGGGTGTCGCGGATGGTGACCGGAACCCCGTGCGCCTCAAGGCGGCGCACGAACTCGCGTTCGTCCTCCGGCCGCGAGGCGGTCCACTTGGAACCCGGGGTGGGGTTCAGCGGGATCAGATTGACGTGCGCCAGGCGCCCCTTGAGCAGCCGGCCCAGCAGATCGGCCCGCCAGGCCTGGTCGTTGATGTCGCGGATCAGGGCGTACTCCACCGAGACCCGGCGGCCGGTGGTGCCGGCGTAGCGCCAGGCGGCGTCGAGCACCTCGGCCACCTTCCAGCGGTTGTTCACCGGAACCAGCTCGTCGCGCAGCTCGTCGTCGGGGGCGTGCAGCGAGATGGCCAGCCGGACCTGCATGCGCTCGGCGATCAGCTTGTCGATCGCCGGCACCAGCCCCACCGTCGAGACGGTGACACCGCGCTGGGACATGCCCAGCCCGCCGGGCACGGGGTCGGTCATGCGGCGCACGGAGTCGAGCACGCGCCGGTAGTTGGCCAGCGGCTCGCCCATGCCCATGAACACGATGTTGCTGATGCGCCCGGGGCCGCCGGCGACCTCGCCGCGGGCGAGGTCGCGCGCGACCGAGACGACCTGGTCCACGATCTCGCCGGTGGAGAGGTTGCGGGTGAGCCCGTTCTGCCCGGTCGCGCAGAAGGGGCAGTTCATGCCGCAGCCGGCCTGGGAGGAGACGCACAGCGTGATCCGGTCGGGGTAGCGCATCAGCACCGACTCGAACAGCACGCCGTCGAACGCGCGCCACAGCGTCTTGCGGGTCATCCCGTTATCGCAGGTGACATGGCGCACCGGAGTGAGCAGGGGTGGCAGCAGCGCCTCGCCGAGCCTCTCGCGCACCGCGGCCGGCAGGTCGGTCATCGCTGCGGTGTCCGACTCCAGCCGGCCGAAGTAGTGCTGGGCGATCTGCTTGGCACGGAACGGCTTCTCGCCGAGTTCGGCGACGGCGCCGCTGCGCTCGTCGGGGGCGAGGTCGGCGAGATGGCGGGGCGGCGCGGCCCTGCGGGGCGCGGCGAAGGTGAGCTCGGCAGGCATCGGTGTCCAAGGCGGATCGGAAGGAGGCGGCGGCCGGAGACGGAACCGGCCAGGCGCGGTACTTTAGGGGCCTATACGGCCATTGGCGGCGGAAGCCGTGGTACCGCCGGGCGCCGCCCGGTCGGGCACTACGGTTCATACTATGCGGCGTCCGCGCGGCGCCGTCCGGTGGCGCCCGGTCCCGTGCCCCCGCGGACCTCCCGGGCCCTCCCGCCGCAGCCGCAGCGACGAGAGCCGACAAGGAGGGCAGGTGGCCAAGGCGCGCGTCCTCCTCGACCAGTTCAGCCCCTACCGCAGCCGCCGCGTCATCGTCGAGTACGACTCCCGCACCACGGCCGCCTACCTCCTGGACGCCCGAGGCTCCATCCGCGTGCCCGTGTGGCTGGCCAACCACGAGATGGCTCCGGAGTCCAGCGCCCCGGAGGGCCTGTACCGCGGTCAGGCGCCCCTGATGCCGGCCGCCCAGACCAAGCATCCGCAGGGGCGCGCGCCCTTCGACGAGTCCGCGCTGCGCGCGGTGTGGTTCGAGGAGGGCGACGGCGTGGCGCTCCTCGACGACGACGGCCTGCTGGCGATCATCCCGGGGTGGGCCGAGGCCGACAGCGGTCTGCCCGGCTACGCGCGCGAGGCCATCGGGCGCACCCCCTATGCCTGGGCGCTGGATCCGGTGGCCGAGCAGCTGTGGCCGCGGGTGGTGCACGCCGAGGCCTACTGGGACTGGCGGGCCGCGCCCAACGCCTGGCGCAGCGTGCAGCGCACCGTGTTCAACCACCTCACCCGCACCGTCGGGCCCGCCGGGCACTACTGGGACGTCTCCGACGGCCACGCCCCGCTGATCCGCGTCTCCGAGCGGCCGCCCTCCGGCGACCGGCCCTACACCGTGCTGAGCACGGTGGGCATGTGCGGGCAGCGGATGCCCACGCTGGACCGCTACATGGCCGACACCTCGGCCTATGCCCGCATCGAGCTGGCGCTGGCCACCACCACCCGGGCCCACGTGGCGGCGCGCATCTTCCGCTGGATCGGCGCCTTCCCCTGGCGGGCGGTCACCTGGTTCGGCGCCGGGCACAGCGTCAAGTGGCTGGACAACCCGGAGGACACGGCCATGCGCGGCAACAGCGCGGCGGTGCTGCTGGTGGCCGACCCCGGGCCGCTGAGCGGGCCGTCGGGGCAGCTTCCGCCCGACACCTCCGGGCTGACGTTCCACGGCGATCCCGTCACGTGGCTGTGGATCGTCCCGATCACGCGCCCCGAGCACCTCTTCGCCAAGGAACACGACTCGGCGACCCTGCTCGACAAGCTCGCCGCCGAGGGGCGCAGCTGGATCCTGGGCTGACGGACGCCGCGGCACCGGCGCGGCGTCAGGGCCAGCGCTGCGCTACGACGTCGTCGACGAGGTCGGAGACGGCGTTGTAGGTGTGGGTCCGGTTGAAGTCCGCGGCGCCCGCGCCCAGCGCGAACGGCGCCACGTCGGCGTCGGTCAGGGCCACCTCGTAGCCGTGCGCGGTGGTGATGCGGTGGACGCGGCCTTGCGGCGTCTCCTCGGTGCTGTGGTAGTCGATGATCTTCAACCCGGCCAGATCCATCAGGATCCTGCCCAGCGTGTCCCGCAGCGGCCAGGACTCCATGGGCTCTCCTCCCGTCCTTCTGGCACCAGCGTGCCAGGACCGCCGCTCCGGCGTCGGCGACTTCCGCGCATCCGGCGGCCGCCGACCGCCCCGCGGCGACCTCTCGGCCCTCCCTGCCAACCCTCAAATATTCCTTTGACGGTTGGCCGGCGGCGGCGTAGCGTTCCCGCCATGCCTGCCCACTCCCACTCCCCGGACCTGACCGGGCTGCGGCTGCTCGCCCACCCGCTGCGGCTGCGGCTGCTCTCGCTGCTCACCGCCCAGGCGCTGAGCGCGGCCGAGGCCGCGCGCGAGCTCGGCGAGACCCAGGCCAACGTCAGCTACCACCTGCGGCGGCTGCACGAGGGCGGACTGGTGCGGGTCGCCGAGGAGGTGCGGATCTCGGGCGGTCTCGCGCGGCGCTACCGGCACGATCCGGCCGACGGCCCGGCGGCGCTGGCGGCGGGACCGGCCGGCGCCGGCCACCCCGAGGCCGTCACCGCCCTTGCCGCGGAGCTGCAGCGGCGCGCCGCGCAGGGGCTCGGCCAGGGCCCCGACCACCTCACGGACGCGGAGGTGTGGGTCGACCGCGAGGAATGGGACCGATTGGTCCGAACCGTCTCCGACGCCGCCGACCGGCTGCACACCGCCGCCCGTCCTCCGCATACCCCCGGCACGATCCCCACCAGCACCACCCTCGTCATGTTCGCGCTCGCCTCCGACGAGCCCGAAGACGGCGACCGCGAAGCCCCCGGCGGGGACCGGTGAGCGCGACCGAGGATCCGGCCGGGCTCACGCGCCCGCCGCGGGGCGGCGAGGGCGTGCGCGCACCGCTGCGCTACCGCGACTTCCGCGGACTGGCCGCCGGGCGGTCCCTGATGTACTTCGGCAACGCGCTGGCCACGGTCGCACTGGCCTTCGCCGTCCTCGACCTCACCGGCTCGCCGGTGGACCTGGGACTGGTGCTGGGTGCGCGGTCGCTGGCCCTGGTGGTCTTCGCGCTGATGGGCGGAGTCCTGGCCGACCGGCTGCCGCGCACGGTGATCCTGCAGGGCGCCTGCGCCGTGGCGGCGGCCTCGCAGGCGGCCATCGCCGCCGGCGTGCTGACCGGATTCGCCTCGGTCCCGTTCCTGGCCGCGCTGAGCCTGGTCAACGGCGCGGTGGCGGCCGTGGGCCTGCCCGCCGCCGTCTCCCTGACGCCCCAGACGGTCCCCGCGCACCTGCTGCGCCAGGCCAACGCGGTGGCGCGGATGGGCATCATGCTCGGCATGGCCGTCGGGATGTCGGCGGGCGGCGGCGCGGTGGGCCTGGCGGGGCCGGGGTGGTCGCTGGCGGGCAACGCGGCGGTCTTCGCCGCCGCCGGTGCGGCGTTCCACTTCGTGCGGGTCGCTGCGCCGGCGCCCAGCGGGTCCGGCCGCCCGCTGCGCGACCTCGCCGAGGGGTGGAGCGAGTTCACCGCCCGGCCGTGGGTGTGGGTCGTGGTGCTGCAGTTCATGATCGTCAACGCGGTCTGGGCGGGCGGGGTGAAGGTGCTAGGCCCCGCCGTCGCCGACGAGACGATCGGGCGCGGGCTGTGGGGCGTGGTCCTCTCCGCGGAGACGGCGGGCGCCGTGGTGGGCGGGCTGCTGGCGGCCCGCTGGCAGCCGCGCCGCGCGCTGCTGTTCGGGGTGTCGCTCACCGCGCTGGACGCGCTGCCGCTGCTGACCCTGGGCTATGCGCCCGCGGTGCCGTTCCTGCTGCCGGCGATGTTCCTCACCGGGGTCGCCCTGGAGCAGTTCGGCGTGGCCTGGGAGGTTTCGGTCCAGCAGAACATCCCGGCCGACAAGCTCGCGCGGGTCTACTCCTACGACGCGCTGGGCTCCTTCGTCGCCCTGCCGCTCGGCGAGGCCGCGGCCGGTCCGCTGGCGGCGCTGGCGGGCCTGCGCCCGACGCTGGCGGGCGGCGCCGTGCTCATCGTGCTGGCGTGCCTGGCCGCCGTCAGCGTGCCCGGCGTGCGCAGGCTGACCCGCGCCTGAGGGCGCGGGCGGCGGGCCCGGCGGGCGGAGTCAGGGCACCAGCAGCGTCAGCACGACCCAGGCCACCGGCCCGGCGATCAGCAGCGAGTCGACCCGGTCGAGTAGGCCGCCGTGGCCGGGCATGAACCGGCCCATGTCCTTGACCCCGAGGTCGCGTTTGACGAGGGACTCGATCAGGTCGCCGACGGTGGCCGCCACCACCACGGCCACGCCCAGCACCGCGCCCGCCCACACCGCGCCGTCGAGCATGAGCGACACGGTCAGGGCCCCCGCGAGCATGCACGCCAGGACCGAGCCCGCGAAGCCCTCCCAGGTCTTGTTCGGGCTGATCACCGGCGCCATCTTGTGCCGGCCCATGAGGATCCCGGCGAAGTAGCCGCCGATGTCGCTGCTGATGGTGACGATGATGAACGCGATCAGCCGCTCCTGCCCGTCGCCGGGTGTGGCGATCAGCAGCTGCCAGGTGCCCAGCAGGAACGGGACGTAGACGAGAACGAGCAGGTTCGCGCCGGCGTCGCGGACATAGCCGTCGGCTCCGTCGCGCAGCCGCCACGACAGCGCCGCGATGGCCGTCAGCGCCGCGGCCCCCACGAGCCACTGGGCGCCGCCGAAGTAGGCGCAGACCTGCATGGCCACGCCGCCCAGCGCCAGCGGCCACAGCGCGAGCCGCCCGCCGCGGGCGCCCAGGCCCCGGTTCAGCTCGCGCAGGCAGATCAGCGTCGCCGCGGAGGTGATGGCGACGAACCCGGCCGAGAAGGGGTAGATGGACAGGAGGACGAGCGCGCCCAGCGCCACCCCGCTGGCGATGGCCACCGGCAGGTTGCGCCCGGTGCGCACGGGTTCGCCGTCGGGCTTGTGCAGCGTGAAGCGCTGCCGCGCGCCCTCGCCGCCGTCCCCGGGGGGCTCGCCGCCCGGCGCCGCCCCGTTGGGCGAGGCGCCGTCGAGCGGCACACCGCGGCCGGTGTGCGGATCCGTGTCCGAGGCGCCCCCGGCGGCCCCGGCGTCCTCGGACGCGCCGGGCTCGACGGGCGGCGGTTGGGTCCTCCCGCGATCGTCGTCCTGCTCGGATCCGGGCTCTATGAACGTCACAGGAGCTAGACCTCGAGCAGTTCGGATTCCTTGTGCTTCAGCAGCTCGTCGACCTCGGCGACGTACTTGTGCGTGGTCTCCTCCAGCTCCTCCTGCGCGCGGTGGCCCTCGTCCTCGCCGATGTCGCCGGCCTTGACGGCCTTGTCGATGGAGTCCTTGGCATGGCGCCGGATGTTGCGGATGGACACGCGGGCGTCCTCGGCCTTGCTGCGCGCGAGCTTGATGTAGTCCTTGCGGCGCTCCTCGGACAGCTCGGGGAACACCACGCGGATGATGTTGCCGTCGTTGGCCGGGTTGACGCCCAGGTCACTGTCGCGGATGGCCTTCTCGACCGCCTGCATCGACGTCTTGTCGAACGGGGAGACGACCACCATGCGCGGTTCGGGAACCGAGAACGACGCGAGCTGGTTGATCGGAGTCTGGGTGCCGTAGTACTCGGCCGTGATCTTGTTGAAGGTCGCCGGTCCGGGGCGGCCGGTGCGGATCGCGGCGAAGTCCTCCTTGGCGACCACGACGGCCTTCTCCATCTTCTCCTCGGCTTCGAGGAGGGTCTCTTCGATCATTGGGGCTCCCGTGTGTCGCTTCAGTCCATCTGTCGGCTGTCGGAGGTCGGCGCCGTGTCAGTGGTCGGACCGGCACACGATGGTGCCGATCTTCTCGCCGCGCACCGCGCGGACGATGTTGCCCTCGGCCATCAGGTCGAAGACCACGATGGGCAGGCCGTTGTCCATGCACAGGCTCACCGCGGTGGCGTCCATGAATTTCAGGCCGGTGGTCAGCACCTCGTTGTAGTCCAGGCGGTCGAACTTGACCGCGTTGGGGTTGCGCTGCGGGTCGGAGTCGTAGACCCCGTCGACCTGGGTGCCCTTGAGCACGGCCTGCGCACCGATCTCCAGGGCGCGCTGGGCGGCCGTGGTGTCGGTGGAGAAGAACGGGGCGCCCAGGCCGGCGCCGAAGATGACGACGCGGCCCTTCTCCAGGTGGCGGACGGCCCGGCGCGGGATGTAGGCCTCGGCGACCTGGCTCATGTGGATGGCGGTCTGCACGCGGGTTTCGACCCCCTGGCGCTCCAGGAAGTCCTGCAGCGCGAGGCAGTTGATGACCGTGCCCAGCATCCCCATGTAGTCGGCCCGGCCGCGTTCCATGCCGCGCTGGGACAGCGCTGCGCCGCGGAACATGTTGCCGCCGCCGACGACCACGGCGACCTCGATCCCCTCGGCCACGGCGGCGGCGATCGACTCGGCGAGGTACTCGACCACCGCGGCGTCGATCCCGAGGTCCTCACCGCCGGCGAACGCCTCGCCGGACAGCTTCAAAACGACACGCTTCCAGCCAGAGTCGTGCATGGCTGGGGCCTCCGCGGCGGTATGGCCTTCGGTCTCCGACACGGCGCTCGGCCTCCTTCTGGTTCCCCCGAGTGGTTTTGCGGTGCGGGGCGGCCGAACTCCGCCGGGCCGAACCCCGCCTGATCCACCGAAGGTGCCGGGGCGGCTGGGCCCCGACACCTCCATCATGTCAAACGGACTAGGACTGGCCGACCTTGAAGCGCACGAAGCGGAGCACCGTGACACCGGCTTCGTCGACGATCTGCTGGACCGTCTTCTTGTTGTCCTTGACGAAAGGCTGGGCGAGCAGGGTGGCGTCCTTGAAGAAGCCGTTCACCCGGCCCTCGATGATCTTGGGCAGCGCCTGCTCGGGCTTGCCCTCCTCGCGGGCGGTGGCCTCGGCGATGCGGCGCTCGCTGGCGACGGTCTCCTCGGGGACGTCGTCCTTGCTGACGTAGGCCGGGGCGAGCGCGGCGATCTGCTGGGCGAGGTCCTTTCCGACCTCGGCGTCGGCCTTGTCCAGCTCGACCAGGACGCCCATCGTCGGCGGCAGGTCGGGGTCGGACTTGTGCAGGTAGCTGGCGACGTAGGCGCCCGCGAACTTGGCGAAGCGCCGCAGCTCCAGCTTCTCGCCGATGACGGCGCTGCGTTCCTCGATGACGGTCTGCACGGTCTTGCCCTCGGAGAACTGGCTGTTGGCCAGCCCGGCGAGGTCCTCGACGTCGGCGGCCGCGGCGAAGTCGGCGATGTCGGCGGCGAGCTGCTGGAACTGCTCGTTCTTGGCCACGAAGTCGGTCTCGCAGCCCAGCTCGACCAGCACGGCCGAGGTGTCGTCGTCCTGCTTCAGCGCCACCAGGCCGTTGGTGGTGGAGCGCTCGGCGCGCTTGCCGACGGCCTTGGCGCCTTTGACGCGCAGGAACTCGACGGCCTTGTCGAAGTCGCCGTCGCTGTCCTCCAGCGCCTTCTTGCAGTCCATCATGCCCGCGCCGGTCATGTCGCGGAGCCTCTTCACGTCAGCGGCGGTGTAGTTCGCCATGGCGGTTTCTCAAATCCCCTTGGTTGGGTCGACGGGTCTCACGGGTCCCCGGACCGCGGGCGGCCCGGGATGGCCCCCGCGCCTGGTGCGGGGCGCGGGGGCCGGCGATCACCTGAGGGGCGTCAGGCTTCCTTCGAGCCCTCGGCCTCAGCCGCGGGAGCCTCGGCCGCAGGCGCGGGGGCCTCGGCCTCAGCCGCCGGAGCCTGGGCCGCGGCGGGAACCTCGGTCCCGGGCTGCTCCTGCTCCGGCTGGGCGGCCGGGGCCTCGGCGGCCTCGCCCTTCTCCAGCAGCTCGCGCTCCCACTCGGCCAGCGGCTCCTCGCCGGACTTCTCGGCGCCGGCGGTAGAGGCGCCCGACCGGGCGAGCAGGCCGTCGGCGACGGCGTCGGCGACGACGCGGGTGAGCAGGCTGACGCTGCGGATCGCGTCGTCGTTGCCCGGGATCGGGTAGTCGACCTCGTCGGGGTCGCAGTTGGTGTCCAGGATCGCCACGACCGGGATGTTCAGCTTGCGGGCCTCGCTGATCGCGATGTGCTCCTTCTTGGTGTCCACGATCCACACCGCGCTGGGCACGCGGGACATGTCGCGGATACCGCCGAGGGTGCGCTCCAGCTTCTCCTTCTCGCGGCGCAGCCCGAGCAGCTCCTTCTTGGTCAGCCCCGAGGCGGCGACGTCGTCGAAGTCGATCTCCTCGAGCTCCTTGAGGCGCTGAAGCCGCTTGTGGACGGTGGAGAAGTTGGTGAGCATGCCGCCCAGCCAGCGCTGGTTCACGAACGGCATCCCGACCCGGCGGGCCTGCTCGTCGATGGCCTCCTGCGCCTGCTTCTTGGTGCCGACGAAGAGGATGGTGCCGCCGTGGGCGACCGTCTCCTTGACGAACTCGTAGGCGCGGTCGATGTAGGCCAGCGACTTCTGCAGGTCGATGATGTAGATGCCGTTGCGCTCGGTGAAGATGAAGCGCTTCATCTTCGGGTTCCAGCGCCGCGTCTGGTGCCCGAAGTGCACACCGCTTTCCAGCAGCTGACGGATCGTCACGACTGTGGCCATGACTCGGTCCTCCTAGTACGGCGGGCGGACCCGCCTTCCGGTTGCTCCTGACGCCCCGACCGCTCCGCCACACCGCCGAGGCGGCATGGACCGTGAGAGCGGCCCCTCCCTGGGAAGGCACGGAAGCGTGCGTATTGGTCGGCTCGCAGTGAGCCTCTAGGAATTCTAGCCGCCCTCGGGCCGCGTCGGCGCCTATCGACGGGCGCCCGCTCGTGTCAAGGACCGCGCGAGCGGGTTTCCGGCGCGGCTGACGGGTGCGTCGCCTCGTCCGCGGCGGTCCGCGCTGCCGTCCACAGCCCGCGGATCCGGCTGGCGGCAGGGGTGCGCACAGTCGAGCCTGGACCCATGCCGCCTCAGCACCGCGTCCCCGCCCTCGCCCTCCTGTCGGGTCTGGCCGCCCTTGCGCTCGTGCTGGTCTGGGCGGCCGCGCCCGCCCGCGCGCGGGCGGGCCCCTGGCACCGGCCGCTGCCCGAGCCCGTGCGCGTGCTGCGGCCCTTCGATCCGCCCGCGCAGCGCTGGTTGCCGGGCCACCGCGGGGTCGATCTGGCGGCCGAACCGGGCGGCGAGGTCTACGCGGCCGCCGGCGGGCGGGTGGCCTTCGCCGGGACGGTGGCCGGTACGGGTGTCGTCAGCATCGACCACGGCGGCCTGCGCACCACCTACCTGCCGGTCCGGCCGCGGGTGGAGCGCGGCCGGCGGGTGGCGGCGGGCACGGTGGTGGGCGTCGTCGCGGGGGCGCGCCGGCACTGCGGCGGGCGGCCGTGCCTGCACTGGGGGCTGCGCAGCGGCCCGGCCTACCTCGATCCGCTCGCGCTGCTGGGGCGGGCGCCGGTGCGGTTGCTGCCCCACCCGGCCGCGCGGCGGCCGCGGGCCGGGGTCAGGCCCGCGGGTGGGCCCGGTTGTAGGTGCGGGTCAGGCGCTCGATCGAGACGTGGGTGTAGATCTGGGTGCTGGACAGCGAGGCGTGGCCGAGGATCTCCTGCACGCTGCGCAGGTCGGCGCCCCCGTTCAGCAGGTGGGTGGCGGCGCTGTGGCGAAGGCCGTGCGGCGCGGAGTCCGTGCCGTGGGCGCGGAGGTAGGCGTGCACGTCGCGACGCGCCGAACGGGTGCCCAGCCGACCGCCTCTGGCCCCGAGGAACAGCGCGGGGCCGCCGGCGGGCGCGGCCAGCCGCGGGCGGCCCTCCAGCAGCCAGGCGCCCACGGCCTCCAGGGCGGGCGCTCCCACGGGCACCACGCGCTCCTTGCCGCCTTTGCCGCGGACGCGGAGGGTGCGGCGCTCCCGGTCGACGTCGTCCACATCGAGGCCGCACAGCTCGGCCACGCGGATCCCGGTGGCGTAGAGCACCTCGACCACCGCGCGGCCGCGCAGCCCCACCGCGCTCGTGCCGGCGGGCGCCGCCTGCTCCGGGGCGAGTGCGGCGGCGGTCTCGCGCTCACTGAGGACCGCGGGCAGCGGCCGGTTCGGGCGGGGCGCGGAAAGCTGCGGCCCGGGGTCCTGGGCGATCCGGCCGGTGCTGTGCAGGAACGCGGTGAACACCCGGGCGGCGGCCACCCGCCGCGCCATCGTCGAGCGCCCGGCGCCCCGGTCGCGCATGCGGGCCAGCCATCCGCGCAGCGCCGCGAGGTCGAGGCCGCCGAGGCCGCGGCCGGTCTCGTCGAGGTAGTCCAGCAGCGCCCGGGCGTCGCCGAGGTAGGCGCGCACCGTGTGCGGCGACCGGTCGACCGCCAGGTGGCCGCGCAGGTCCTCGATCAGCTCCCGGTGCTTGTCCGGCCCCGTGCTCATCGCGCCTCGGCGGAGCGCTGCCCGCGCGGCAGCCGCGCCACGGCGTCGACCTCGATCAGGAAGCGCGGGTCCACGAGTCCGCTCACCTCCACCAGGGTGCTCGCGGGCCGGGGTTCGTGGACCAGGTACTCGTCCAGGACCCGGCGCACATCCTCCAAATCGGCCATGTGGCGCAGGTAGTAGGTGAGTTTGACCAGGTGGCGGGCATCGCTGCCGTGCTCGGCCAGCGCGGCGTCGACGTTGCGCAGCGCCTGGCGGGCCTGGGTGACGGCGTCGCCGTCGGCGACCATGCCGTCGGCGTCCAGCGGCACCTGGCCCGAGACGAAGACCAGCGGCCCCTCGGCCACCACGGCGCTGCTGTACCTGTGGACCATCCGCTCCCCCTCTCGCCTGCTTCGGGCCCCGTCGGGGTCAAACCTGGAATACCCGGCCCCGCCGGTGCAACCCTTTTCCCGGAGTACCCCGCGAGCGCCGCGCCTGTTCGGCGTTCGCGGGGACGGCGGGGCGCCGCCGCGACCGGCTGATCAGGGGCCGCCGCGGCGGCCCCTGATCAGCCGGTCGCGGCCGGAGGTTGCGCAACACCGACCAGTTTCCCGGCCACCGACCTGATCCGAGCCGACCAGCCCAGCGCCGCAAGATCGTCCGTGAGGCCCCGGGCGTCGTGGAACACCTTCACGACGCGGTACCGGCTGCCGTCGGCGAGGCGGCGCATCGTCGCGGGCGCGGGCTGATCCGCCAGGACCTCCTCGACCGCGACCGCACCGGGGCCGTCGTCGACGAAGACTGCTCTGCCGCCCGGCGCGAGTGCGGCGGCCACGGTGTCCCAGAAGGCGGGCAGCCGCGCCGGCGGCACATGGGAAAGCCAGAAGGCGAAGAACACCGTGTCGTAGCGCCGCGGCGCCCGCCACTCGAACACGTCGGCCTGCACGAACCGGACTCCCGGGGACGCCGTGCGTTCGCGGGCGATGGCCAGCACCTCGGCCGAGGCGTCGACGGCGGTCACCGAACGCGCCCGCGCCGCGAGCCGCGCGGTCCACTGGCCCGTCCCGCACGCCAGCTCCAAGACGTCCCCGGCGATCGGCAGGCCCTCGACCTCGGCCAGCACCGTCCGCAGGTCCTCGCTCCGGGCGTACTGCCGGTCGTACTCGGGCGCGGCCGCCCGGTAGTAGGCCATCTGCTCGGCCAAAAGCCCCTCGTCGGGTCCAGACATGGCTCGACCATACAGACGCCGCCCGCAGCCGGACAGAGGCGTCGGCGCGGCGGTGGCCGCGGCCTCGGGACCGCCGGTCAGGCCGTGTTTGAGAACGGCAGGGGCGCCGCTTCCCAGGAACCCCCCGGCTTACTACCTGGGGGCCACCATCGGGGTTGCGGGCAATTTGTGCGCCCCGCGCAGCGCGATCCGCCCGCCACCGCCCCATCGGAGACGCTGCGCGTCACGTGCCCGCCCGTCAGCCCGCCACCACCCCAACGGAGACGCTTCGCGTCACGTGTTTCCTTGCCGCCGAGCGCACGCAGTCCTTTCCAGATGGAGCCGCACCATCGGTAGCGGGCCTCCCGCGCGAAAGTGCGCCGTGCGCTCGGCGGCAAGCCGGCGCACAGCGCTTCGCGCATCACAGCCCCATTGCCGCAGCCGCTGTGGTGCCCGCCGTGGGTAGCCCCCGGAGGGTTCCTCCGCTCGCCAGGACAGCGGAACCCCCCGGACACCACCTGGGGCGGCCACCAGCGGGGTTGCGGCAATGGGCGCGCCTCGCGWAGCGCGGTCGCAGCTTGCCGCCGAGCGCACGCAGTCCTTGCCAGGTGGAGCCGCACCATCGGTAGCGGGCCTCCGGCGCAAAAGTGCGCCGTGCGCTCGGAGGCAAACCGACTCCGAATAGGCACGTGGCGCATCCGCGCCTCCGTTAGGGGCGGCGGCGGGCGGGATTCGCGCAACCCAGCCCCATTGCCGCAACCTCCGTGGTGACCGGCTTCTCACACAGGACGTAGGCGTCGTCACCCGGAGGGCCGGCGGGGCGGGCGTCTGGCGCGCCAGCCCGAGGGGCCGCGTTCGATGAAGCCCGCGGCGGCGAGCAGGCCGAGGCTGCTCAGGGCCGTGTCGAGGTCGAGGCCGCAGGTCTGGGCGATGGATGCCGTGCCGGCGCAGGCGCGGTCGGGAACCGCGTCGAGGACCCGGCGGGCGGTGCCGTCGAGGGAGTCGGGATCGAGCGCGGTACCGCCGTGCTCGGGGCGCAGATCGGCGCCGATCCGGCCGACCTGCTCGACGACGTCGTCGGTGCCGGTGACGCAGACGGCGGCGCCGTCGCGCAGCAGCCGGTGGCAGCCGGCCGAGAGCGCCGAGGTGATCGGACCCGGCACGGCCATGACCGCGCGGTGCAGGTCCTGCCCGTGGCGGGCGGTGTTGAGGGCTCCGCTGCGCAATCCGGCTTCGACGATCACGGTCCCGGGTGTGAGGGCGGCGATGATCCTGTTGCGCACCAGGAACCCGTGCCTGCTGGGCGGGGCGCCCGGCGGGTGCTCGCTGACGAGCGCCCCGCGTGCGGCGATGTCGGCGAACAGGTTCTCGTTTCCGCGCGGGTAGGCGAGGTCGAGGCCGCAGGCCAGAACCGCGACGGCCGGCGCGCCGGCGGCGAGGCTGCCGCGGTGTGCGGCGGAGTCGATGCCGTAGGCGCCCCCGGAGACCACCGCCCACGAGCGCTGCCCCAGGCCCCAGGCGAGATCGGCGGCCACGTGCAGGCCGTAGGCCGAGGCCGCGCGGGCTCCCACGATCGCGACCGAGCGCAGGCAGGCGTGGCGCAGGTCGTGGGCGCCGCGGACCCACAACGCGTAGGGGCGGCGCTGCCCGAGCTGGTCGAGCTGGGTGGGCCAGCCCGGGTCTCCGGGCACGATCAGGCGGCTGCCCAGCTCGGCGGTGGCCCCGAGCAGCGTGTCGGGGTCCAGTCCGGCCGCCCGGCCGCGCCAGCGCGCGGCACGCTTGGCGAGGTCCTGTGGGCGGACGCCCGGCGGCGGCTGCGGGGTCCCGCCGTCGCGCAGCGCCTGCCAGACGGCGGCGGCGCCGTGCTCGTCGAGCAGCAGGCCGAGGGCGGGATCGCCGGGTTCGGCCACCGCTGTCAGGCAAGCCCGGGCCGTGGCGTCGTCGCCGAGCGCCGGCGCGGGGGAAGCGGCAGGTTCCCCGGCATCGGGGAGCGGAGGGTCGGATGAGGAGTCGAGGCGGGTCATGATCACGGCGGCGTCCAGGAGGCCGGCCAGGGCCGGCGAGGGCGCCGCCTTCCTCCTTTCGCAGGAAGGGCGAAGAGGACTCCGGCCGCAGCACACGAGCCGGAACACGCAGAGAAGGCCATCGCACCCTCGCGCCGGCGACGCCCCTGCGGCGAGGGCGGCGACGGTGACGGGCCCCGCGCCGCCGGCAGCGGCGGGCAGCCGCGGTCGCCCGTCGGGACCCCGCCGCCTCCGCGCGGGGAGGCGTCCGGGTTCCGCCGGCGGCCGGGGTGCCGGGCGGTCCGGCCGTCCGTGCGGGCCGGTGCGTGTTCCGCGGGCGTGCGGCCGCGGCGCGGTCCCCAAGGCCGAGTCGCCGCTTCCGCACTCGGCGGCCCGCTGCTTGGGGCGGACCTTCGCGGTGGGCAAGCGCCGGCAGGTCATCGGAGGCGCCCGGTCCACAGCGCGTAGGCGTAGGCGGTGTCCTCCGCCGTGGGTCCCGGGCGGTCGGCCAGGTCGGCGAGGGTCCAGGAGACCCGGAGGGCGCGGTCGAGGCCGCGGGCGCTGATCTCGCCGCGTTCCAGGGCCGTGGCGAGGATGCGCAGCGCTTCGGACGCCACGGGGAAGTGCCGCCGCAGCTCCGCACCGGGGACGGCCGCATTGGTGCTCCATGGCGTGCCCGCGAGGCGTTTCGCCGCGTGCTCGCGGGCCCTGGCGACCCGCTGGGCGACGGTGGCCGAGGACTCCGCATAGGCGCGGTCGGCCAGCAGTTCGGCATGGGCGACGGGCTGCAGCTCCACCTTGAGGTCGACCCGGTCCAGCAGCGGCCCCGAGAGGCGGCCGAGATAGCGGCGGCGCTGGGTGGAGGAGCAGGTGCAGGCGTTTCCGGACTTGCCGCAGGGGCACGGGTTGGCGGCGAGGACGAGCAGAAAGCGGGCGGGGAAGCGCACCGTCGCCGCGGAGCGCGCGACGACGACCTCGCCCGTCTCCAGCGGCTGGCGCAGCGAATCGAGGACGCCGCGGGCGAACTCGGGCGCTTCGTCGAGGAACAGCGCGCCGCGGTGGGCCAGCGATACGCAGCCCGGACGCAACCGGGTGCTGCCGCCGCCGACGATGGCGGCGCGGGTGGCGGTGTGGTGGGGTGCGCAGAAGGGCGGCTCGACGATCAGCGGCGACCGGTCGGGCAGCGCACCCGCGACCGAGTGCACGGCGGTGACCTCGATGGACTCCGCGGAGGTCAGCCGCGGCAGCACCGTGGGCAGGCGTTCGGCGAGCAGGCTCTTGCCCGTGCCGGGCGGGCCGACCATCATCAGGTGATGCCCGCCGGCCGCGGCGATCTCCAGTGCGCGGCGGGCCACCGGCTGGCCCAGCACGTCGGCGAGATCGGGCCTGCGCGCGCCGGCGGAGTCGGCGGCCTCCTCCGGCTCGTGCACCGGATCGGCCGGGGCCTCCTCGGGAAGTTGTTCGGCGACCGGCTCGCCGCGCAGCCGCGCCAGCAGCTCCCGCAGCGAGGACACCGCGACCACCGTGACTCCCGGCACGAGACCGGCCTCTTCGGCGTTGCCGCGGGCCACGACGACGGTCGTGTGCCCGCAGCGGGCACCGGCCAGGACGGCGGGCAGCACGCCGCTCACCGGGCGGGTGCGGCCGTCGAGCCCGAGCTCGGCCAGTACGACGGCGGTGTGCAGCGGCATCGCCGGCACGGCACCGTCGGCCGCCAGCACCGCCGCGGCGATCGCGAGGTCGAAGCCGCTGCCGCGTTTGGGCAGGCTGGCCGGTGACAGGCTGACCGTGATGTGGCCCTCGGGCCAGTGCTCCCCGGAGTTGACGACGGCGGCCCGGATGCGGTCGCGCGCCTCGCGCAGCGCGGTGTCGGGCAGGCCGACCAGGGTCAGCCCGGCGGGTCCGTCGCCGAGATGGGCCTCGATCTCGATGATGTGGCCGTCGACGCCGATGAGCGCCATGGAGCGGGTGCGGGCGAGGGCCATCAGGCCACCCCCTGGTGGTGCCGGACGAAGACGCGGTCTCCTGGAAGCACGAGCACGCAGACCACGTCGACCCGCATGGGCCTGCCCCCGGCCCGGTGCGCGGCGGCCCACCGCCGCGCCAGCCGCCGCAGCCGCCGGCGCTTGGGTTCGGTCACCGCCTCCAGCGGCGACCCGAACCGCAGGCTGGTGCGGGTCTTGACCTCGGCGACGACGATGGTGGGGCCCTGGCCGGCCACGATGTCGATCTCGCCCTCGGGGCAGCGCCAGTTGCGCGCGAGGATGCGCAGCCCGGCGCGCGCAAGGTAGGCGGCGGCCACCTCCTCCCCGCGCGAGCCGAGTGCGGTTCTGCGGGACGCCGCGGCGGGCGGGGCGGACGCGGGCGGCTGGAGGCGGTCGCGGCGGAGGGCGGGGCGTACGGAGCGGCGGAAGGAGCTCATGCACCCAGGGTGATCGCCGGACACGCACCGCTCCACGCGGATTCGCCGCCTGTGGACAACCGGCCGAAAAAGGCCGGCGAAGGGCCGGGCCCGCGGGCACCGGAACCGGTGGGCGCGGGCCCGGCCATCTGCTACCGTCGCCGCCCTCGTCGCGTGCGCAACCGACGGCACCGGAACCGATCCGCGCAGGCCAAGCGCCGCCGCGCTCGCCTCCCCCCGCGTCCGGATCGCGCGTCGCGCCACATCACCGCGGCCCGCAAGACGACGCCGCCGGGCGGCGGACGGATCCGCTGCCCGGCGGCGGGAGCCGGGGGCGCCTCCGCCCGGGCGGGCGGGGCGGGCCCGGTCAGTGCGGCTTGCCGGTGGCCGGGACCTCCAGGTCGGACTTGGTGATCTCCTCGACGTTGACGTCCTTGAACGTCACCACGCGCACGTTGCGGACGAACCTGGCCGGGCGGTACATGTCCCACACCCAGGCGTCCTCCATCGTGACCTCGAAGTACATCTCGCCGTTCTCAGTGCTGCGCGGCTGCAGGTCCACGTGGTTGGTGAGGTAGAACCGGCGCTCGGTCTCGACCACGTAGCTGAAGAGGCCGACGACGTCGCGGTACTCGCGATAGAGCTGCAGCTCCATCTCGGCCTCGTACTTCTCCAGGTCCTCAGAACTCATTTCGCGCTCGCTTTCGTCGTGCAGTCCCGGTTGAGCGGCCCGGCCCCCTTCGCCTATGGGGTCTCGCGGGAAGGTCGAGATCCCGCCTTGATCAATCGACTACAGAACCATGATGCGGCACGTGTCAACCGTCTGGAAACGGCCCCGCCCCGGGTCCACTACCCCGTCCGCGGCTCATTCGCCGCCGCTGCCCAGCGGCCGCGCGGCGGCCCCCGACGGCTCCGCGACCGGCCGCTGCCGGCGGCCGGTGAATCCCGCGGGTACGGCCGCGGCCGCGCCCAGCAGCAGCGGCAGCGCCGCCGACGCCTCGGCGGCCTCCGCGGGCGCGGGGCCCGCGGCGCCCTGGGTGCCCGCACCGCCGCCGTCGGCCTTCTCGGAGCTGCCGCCCTCGTTGAGCTTCTCGAAGGTCTCCGGCGTGGACAGGGTGGCCCAGCGGTCGACCGGCCAGATGATCACGAACGCCCGCCCCACCACGTGGTCGATGGGCACCGAGCCCCCGCCCGGCTCCTTCTGGTGCGTACGCGAGTCGTTGGAGGCGACCCGGTGGTCCCCCATGACCCACAGCCGCCCCTCGGGCACGGTCACCGGCCCGAACTCCCTGGGGGTGGCGAGGCTGCCCGGGAAGAGGTAGGGCTCGTCCAGCGGCACTCCGTTGACCGTGACCCGGTTCTGGGCGTCGCAGCACTGGACGGTGTCGCCCGGGACGCCGATCACCCGCTTGATGTAGTCGCGACCTGTGGGGGCCAGTCCGAACTGCTGGCCGACCCAGGTGAACGCGCGGGACACGGGGTTGGCGGACTCGTCGACGGCCACCGTGCCGGGCTCGTCCCAGGACCCGCCGCCGTTGAACACGACGACGTCGCCGCGCTCGATCTCGCGTACCTGGTAGACCAGCTTGTTGACGAGCACCCGGTCGCCGACGAGCAGCGTGTTCTCCATCGACCCGGAGGGGATGTAGAACGGCTGCGCGATCCACGTGCGGATGACGAAGGCCAAGACCAGCGCGATGACGATCAGGATCGGCAGTTCCTTCCAGAACGATCCCGACTTCTGCGCCTTCTCCTCGGTGTGCTCTCTCTTGGCGTTCATCGAACCCCCGCTCTCGGCCGCCCCGGCCTCACCGGCCCGAACCTCCGGCACCGTCCCGACACGACTCTGGCTCCCCTGCGCAGGGGCGCAGGAGAGCCAGAGCCGCCGGAGCGGGTGCCGCCGACGCGGACGGGTGGATGCGCCGCCGCGCCGGAGGCCGCTTCGTCATTGGTCATCGGAACCGAAGCCTATCCGAGCGCAGCGCTGCGTGTCGGAAAAGCCACAGCAGCGATTCATGCGCCGCGCGACCGGACCGGGATCGGCGGTCAGCGGCGCTCGGGGATGCGGGCGGCCTTCCCGCGCAGGTTGCGCAGGTAGTACAGCTTGGCACGGCGCACCCGGCCGCGGGAGACGACCTCGATCTTCTCGATCACCGGGCTGTGCACCGGGAAGGTGCGCTCCACGCCGACGCCGTAGCTGATCTTGCGGACCGTGAACGTCTCGCGGTTGGCGGCCCCCTGGCGCCGGATCACGACACCCTTGAAGACCTGGACACGCGAGCGCGTGCCCTCGGTGACGCGCACGTGCACGTTCAGCGTGTCGCCCGGGCGGAAATCGGGAATGTCCGAGCGCAGTTGGGCCTTCTCAATTTCCTGAATTGCGGTGTGCATCTCAGCGGTTCCTCATCGATTGCGCGCCGCGGCGACGGACAGTGCGGTTCGCGCGGGCGGATCTGCTGCTGGGGTCCTTCGGGTGCGCCTCTGCCCGGTCTGCGCGGCCGCGGTCAGCGGGTGCGGCGGCATGAGAACAAAGCGCGACGGCAGGGGCAACTCCCCTAGTCTGCCACACGTTGGGGCCCGGTCTGTAACCGAGGCCGCCGATCCCCCGGGCCGCACGCCTGCGCACAGCCCGCGAACCGCCGCCCTCACGGGGATGCGGCCCCGCGCTCACTCCGGCGGCGCCTGCTCCAGCAGTGCCAGGACCAGCTCCCGGTCGCTGCGGTCGAGCTCGTCCAACCGCCGGGCCGCCAGCTCGCGCAGCAGCTCGGGGCGGTTGCGGGCGGTCTTGCGCAGCGCCTCGTGGCGCCGCCAGCGGTCCACCGCGCCGTGGTCGCCCGACAGCAGCACGGGCGGCACCTCCTGGCCCCGCCAGTGCGCCGGCTTGGTGTACACGGGCCCTTCGAGGAGGTTCTCCATGGCGCCGGCCGCAAACGAATCCTGCACGACCGACTCCGCGTTGCCCAGGACGCCGGGCAGCAGCCGCGACACCGTCTCGACGACGACCAGCGTGGCCGACTCCCCGCCGGCCAGCACGTAGTCGCCGATGCTCAGCTCCTCCACCGGCATGCGCCGCGCGGCGTCGGCGGCCACCCGCGCGTCGATGCCCTCGTAGCGCCCGCAGGCGAACACCAGCCACGGCTCCCGCGAGAGCCGCTTGGCGCCCTCCTGGTCGAAGGGGGTTCCGCTGGGGGTGGGCAGCACCAGTCGCGGCGGGGCCTGGGCGCCCGCGGTCACCGCGTCCAGCGCCTCGCCCCACGGCTCGGGCTTCATGACCATGCCGGGACCGCCGCCGTAGGGGGTGTCGTCGACGGTGTTGTGCCGGTCGTGGGTCCACGACCGCAGATCGTGCAGTCTGATGTCGAGGATGCCCGCCGCCCGCGCCTTGCCGATCAGCGACAGCTCCAGCGGCGCGAAGTAGTCGGGGAAGATGGTGATGATGTCGATGCGCATAGGTGTGCGGGTGCTCCGGCGGCGGTTCCGGCACGCGGGCGCCGGCGAGGCGGGTGTGGGCGGACGGGACGGCGGGCGCGGGCGGCGGGCCGCGCGGGGATCAGCGGCCCAGCTCCAGCAGGCCGGGAGGCGGATCGATCACCAGGCGGCCGGCCCCGGTGTCGACCTCGGGTACGAGGGCGCGGACGAACGGCACCAGCACCTCGCCGCCCGCGGAGTCGGTGATCACCAGGACGTCCTGGGCGTTGTGCAGCACGTCGGCCACGGTGCCGACCTCGGTGCCCTCGGTGGTCTCGGCCCGCAGCCCGATGAGCTCGTGGTCGTTGAACTCGTCGGGGTCGTCGGCCGGCGGCACGTCGGCGGAGTCGACGAGGAGCGCGACTCCGCGCAGCTCCTCGGCGGCGGTGCGGTCGCCGACCTTCTCGAAGCGGACCAGCAGCCGGCCCGAGTGCCTGCGCGCCGATGCCACGGTGAGCGGGCCGGCGCCGGCGGGGTCGGTGTGCAGGAGGGCGCCCGGTGCGAAGCGCGAGCCGGGGTCGTCGGTGCGCACGTCCACGGCCACCTCGCCGCGGATCCCGTGGGCGCGGCCGATCCGGCCGACAACGAGACGCATCGTCCTCCTGCGGTTGTAGGCGCGCCGGGTCTGCGCGCACACGACTGCATCGCGCCGCTCGCCGGGAACGGCGCGAAGGTCCCGGCTCCCGCCGCGGCGTCCGCGCGGGCGGGCGCGCAGCGGGGGCCGGGACCGGCGCTCAGCGCACCTCGTTCAGGTCCAGCAGGTCGACGCGGACGTAGCGGTCGCCCGCCAGCGAACCGACAACGGTGCGCAGCGCCTTGGCGGTGCGCCCGTTGCGGCCGATGACCTTCCCGAGGTCGTCGGGATGGACCCGGACTTCGAGCACCTTGCCCTTGCGGAGCCTCCGGGCTCTCACCTGGACATCGTCGCCGTTGACGACGATGCCCCGAACCAGGTGCTCTAGCGCCTCTTCAAGCACGTCAGGCCTCGCCCTCAGGCTCCGTGGTCGTGTCTTCGCCGGACTTCTCGGTCTTCTCGGCCTTTTCGGACTTCTTCTCCGAGCCCGAGGACTTCTTGGACTTGCCGCCGCCCTTGGTGGACTCGTTGTCCGGGAGGACGAGCTCCTTGAGCACGGCCTGGAAGGCGGCCTCCTCGGCCTCCTTGTCCCTCGGCTCGGCGACCTTCAGCGGCCCCGGCTCCGGCAGCCCCTTGAAACGCTGCCAGTCACCGGTCAGCTTCAGGATGTTCTTGACCGGGCCGGTGGGCTGCGCCCCCACAGAGAGCCAGTGCTGCGCCCGCTCCGAGTTCACCTCGATGAAGCTCGGCTCTTCCTTCGGGTGGTACTTCCCGATCTCCTCGATGGCCCTGCCATCGCGCTTGGTGCGGGCGTCGGCGACGATGATGCGGTACTGCGGCGTACGGATCTTGCCCATACGCTTGAGTTTGATCTTGACAGCCACGGGTGTGGATTCTCCCAGTTGCGATGCGATTGCCTGTCATCGCGCCGCGTGGGGATGCGGCGGAGTGTTCAGGCGGGGACGTTAGGTGCCCGGGCAAGTTAGAGGGCCGGCCCATCACACCGTTGGTCAACTACCCATTGTGCCAGATCTCGGCGTACGCAACGCGCGTTGCGGAGGCCTTCGGCGGGTCCGGCCCGCATGACGGCCGTCTCACCCGGACCGGCGGCAGGCCGATGCGCGCCCCGGAGCCGGTTCGGCCCCGCCCTGCCGGGCGCCCGGCACCCGCCGGGACGCCGGCCGCGCGTCACTTCTTGGGCAGTTTGAAGTTCGACAGGTCGGGCATGGAGCCGCCGCCCAATCCAGGCGGCAGCTGCCCGCCGCCGCCCAGGCCGGGAGGCAGCTGGGGAGCCTGCTGCTCGTCGCCGCCCTCTTCGCGGCGGCGCCGGCGCTCCTCCTCGCGCTCGGCCTCCTGCTGCTTGGCCTTGAGCGGGTTGCCGCTGCGCTGCTTGCCCTTCTTGGCCTTCTTCGCCTGGGCCTTGGCCTTCTTGCGGCCGCCGCCTCCGCCCGGCATCCCGGGCATTCCCGGCATGCCGCCCATGCCGCTGTTCTTCATCTGGCGCATCATCTTCTGCGCCTCGAAGAAGCGGGTGACCAGCCCGTTGACGTCGCTGACCTCGGTACCGGAGCCGTTGGCGATCCGCAGCCGCCGCGAGCCGTTGATGATCTTGGGGTTGCCGCGCTCGGCCGGGGTCATCGACCTGATGATCGCCGTGATGCGGTCGAGGTCCTTCTCGTCGACGTTGCTGATCTGGTCCTTCATCTGCGCCATGCCCGGCATCATGCCGAGCAGGTTGCTGATGGGACCCATCCGGCGCAGCATGCCCATCTGCTGCAGGAAGTCGTCGAGGGTGAAGTCCTCGTCGGAGGCCAGCGTGCTGGCCATCTTGGCGACCTCGTCCTCCTCGAACGTGCGCTGCGCCTGCTCGATGAGGGTGAGGACGTCACCCATGTCGAGGATGCGCGAGGCCATCCGGTCGGGGTGGAAGAGGTCGAAATCTTCGAGCTTCTCGCCGGTGGAGGCGAACATGATCGGCCGGCCGGTGATGTGCCGGATCGACAGCGCGGCACCGCCGCGGGCGTCGCCGTCGAGCTTGGTCAGCGCCACCGCGTCGTAGCCGACGCCGTCGAGGAACGCCTGGGCGGTGTTCACCGCGTCCTGGCCGATCATCGCGTCGACGACGAAGAGGATCTCGTCGGGGCGGACCGCGTCGCGGATGTCGGCGGCCTGCTGCATCATCTCGCTGTCGACGCCGAGGCGGCCGGCGGTGTCGATGATGACCACGTTGTGGTTGTTGCGCTCGGCCTGCTCGACCGAGGCGCGCGCGACCTCGACGGGGTCGCCCACGCCGTTTCCGGGCTCGGGCGCGAACACGGGCACGCCGGCGCGCTCGCCCACCACCTGCAGCTGGGTGACGGCGTTGGGCCGCTGGAGGTCGGCGGCCACCAGCAGCGGAGTGTTGCGCTCGCCCGCCAGCCAGCGCCCGAGCTTGCCCGCCAGAGTGGTCTTACCCGAGCCCTGGAGGCCGGCGAGCATGATGACGGTCGGAGGGGTCTTGGCGAAACGGATCTCGCGCGTCTCGCCGCCGAGGATCTCGACGAGCTCCTCGTTGACGATCTTGATGACCTGCTGCGCCGGGTTCAGCGCCTTGGAGACCTCGGCGCCCTGGGCGCGCTCCTTGATCCGCGCGATGAAGGCGCGGACGACTGGCAGCGCGACATCGGCCTCCAACAGCGCGAGACGGATCTCGCGCGCGGTCGCGTTGATGTCCTCCTCGGACAACCGCCCCTTGCCGCGCAGCGAGGAGAAGACCGAGGTCAGCCGGTCGGATAGCGTCTCGAACACGAGTGTGGCCAGTCCTTCGTCTCGGGATTGGCTTCCTAGGTTACCTGCCGGGACGCGCCGCGCGCGCCCCGGCGGGAAACGTTCGGCGCCCGCTCCGCGATCAGTCGCCGGCCGACTCCTGCGCGGCCGGCGACTCCGAGGGGCTCGCCGAGGGCGAGGAGCCCGCCAGCACGGCGTCGCGCTGCTCCTCGATGGCCGCGACGAGCTCTTCGCGGGCGTCGCCGCTGAGGGCGCTGGTGGACAGGCGGGCGTCGCCGCCCATCTGGTAGGTCTTCGGCGAGGTGCTCGGCGCGAGGTCGTAGTCGACGCCGCAGGAGAGGTCGACGGTCCCGCCGGACTTGAGGGAGCCGGAGTCCTCGCACTTCTTGGAGCCGAGCTCGTCGTTCTTCACCGTGGCGTTCATGCGCACGATGACGCTGGCGTCGCCGCCGGAGCCGTTCTCGGAGGAGTCCTGGACGGTGCCGGAGACCGTGCAGGCGCCGCCGGTCTCGCACTTCAGGTCGAGCTGCTCGCTCCAGCCCACCGACAGGCGCGCGTCGGGCGAGCCTTCGAGCTCCTCCTGGGCGACGGTCAGCACCTCCTCGTAGAGGGACTCGACCTCGCCGGACTCGGGGACGGTGAAGTCCAGGCGGGTGCGCGGGCCGGACTCGGCGCCCTCGGGGGTCAGCTGCTCGATCTCGGCGCGCAGCAGCCGGCCGGACTCCTCGCCGATCCAGACCCGGTTGTGTTCGCCGCCCTGCAGGTCGACCCGGTAGGCGGTGGTGCCGTCGAGGTTCTCCAGCCGGGCCTTGCCCCCGCTGGGGGCCATACCGCCGATGATGTCGGCCAGCTGCGAGGGCGCCAGCATCGACGAGGGGTCGACCCCCAGCTGGTCGCCGGAGAGGCGCACCCAGCTGCTCGCGTAGTCGGCGGAGTCGGGGTTGGCGATGCTCTTGTCCAGCCAGAAGGCTTCGGGGGCGTTGGCGAAGAGCTTGCCGTCGGCCTGCATGACCTGGGCCTCGTTCTCGTTGGTCTGCACCGTGCCGCTGGCGGTGCCGGCGCTGGTGGTGGTGAGCGAGATGTCGCTGACCACGCTCCCCTCAGCCTCCGAGATCTGGCCCTGCACGGTCACCGCCGACCGGGAGCGCAGCTTCTCCAGCGCCGATTCCAGCAGCGGGGCCGCCTTGGCCGGCGTGGGGGAGGGAGAGGCCTCCTCGCCGCCGCCCGGGCGGAACTCGCTGAGGTCGATGGAGCAGCCGGAAGCGCCGATCACGACAGCGGCCGCCGCTGCGGCGAACGCCAGGGGTCCGCGTGATCGTCGTGTGTTGGGATGAACCGGCGACATCTTGCCTCCTGGCCCCCTGCCACGGGGTGCACGTGTGTCTGCGGAACTGGCTGGATGGATCCCGGCGCACGGGCGCCGACCGGGCTCCGGGCACGCTGTGGGAGGAAGGGCGCGGGCCCGGGCGGAGAACGGGCGGGGGCCGCGGTGCGTGTCCGGCGCCCTCGTGCCGCCCAAGCGTACCCAACCCGCCGGGTGCAGGAGGCGAGGCCGGGCCGCGTGCCCGGTGGGGACCCGGCGGCCGGATCCGGTCGCGGAGGCCCCCTGTGCGCGGGACCCCGCCCCGCCGCCGCGCCGCCGCGCCGGACCGGCGCGGGTGAGTGAGGCCACAGGTGCGCACACGCGTCCGGGCCGGCGGGGGTCGTCCCCGCCGGCCCGGCGTTCGCCTCACGGCACCTGCCGACTCGGTCGCACCGCCTCCACGTTGAGCCGGGTTGGTTAGGACCGGGCCTGCTGTGAGGCCACCTCCTCGCCCGGAGGCGTCGGCGAGGAGGGCTCGGCGCCTTCGAGCTCGTCGAGCTCGTCGAAGGCGTAAGCGGTTTCGGCGTGCAGTTCCGCGTCGAGGCCGTTGGTCTCGACGTGCTCGGGGATCCGGAAGCCCATCACCAGGTCGATGAGCTTGGCGATGATGTAGGTGACCGCGAACGAGTAGACGAGGACGCCGACGACACCGACCGCCTGGACCGCCAGCAGGCCGAACGTGCCGCCGTAGAGGAGGCCCGCCGAGCCGTTGGCGGAGGAGGCGGCCAGCAGCCCGATGAGCAGCGAGCCGATGATGCCGCCCACCATGTGGATGCCGACCACGTCCAGGGCGTCGTCGTACTTGAACTTGTACTTCCAGCTGATCGCGTAGGCGCAGACGCCGCCGGCGATCAGGCCCAGCGCGATCGAGCCCAGCGGCGTGAGGTCGGCCGCGGCCGGGGTGATGGCGACGAGGCCGGCGACGGCGCCGGAGGCGAAGCCCAGTGCGGTGGCCTTGCCGTAGCGGATGCGCTCGACCAGCATCCAGGCCCCGGTGGCGGCTGCCGTGGCGACCTGGGTGTTGAGCAGGGCGAGCGCGGCGGTGCCGTCGGCGGCGTAGGCCGAGCCCGCGTTGAAGCCGAACCAGCCGAACCACAGCAGAGCGGCGCCCAGCAGCACGAACGGAAGGTTGTGCGGCCGCATCGACTCCGAGCCGAAGCCCTTGCGGCGGCCCAACACGAAGGTGAGCGCGAGCGCGGCGGCGCCGGCGTTGATGTGCACGGCGGTGCCGCCGGCGAAGTCGACGACCCCGTAGCCGCCGATCTCCAGGGCGCCGATCCAGCCGTCGCCCCACACCCAGTAGGCCACCGGCGAGTAGACCAGCAGCGACCACAGGGGCACGAAGAGCAGCCACGCGCCGAACTTGGCGCGGTCGGCGATGGCGCCGCTGATCAGGGCCACGGTGATGACGGCGAACATCATCTGGAAGCCGACGTCGAGCAGCACGGGAATGCCGCCGTCGACCTCGCCGATGAGCCCCGTGACGCCCAGGTAGCCGAGGCCGCCGACGAGAGGCCCGGCCGTGTCATAGGCCAGGGAATACCCCGCGACGACCCACAGCACGCTGACGAGCGCGATGCTCGCGAAGCTCATCAGCATCATGTTCAGCACGCTCTTGGCCCGGGACATGCCTCCGTAGAAGAAGGCCAGCCCCGGAGTCATGAGCATCACCAGCGCAGAGGAGATCAGCAGCCACGCCGTGGTGCCGCTGTCGATGCCTTCCATTGTGTCGCCTCCATAGATCGGGCGGGGGATTGCTGCGTTCGTCCGAGGGATGGATCGGCGAGCACGCCATCGGGCTCGACGAAGATCACCACGACCGCCACCTTCGGGGCCGCGTGTTTCCCCGCGCCGCAGCATGTGTTGCGCCGGCGTAAAGAGATGGCGAGCGGTGTTACGGGATGGTGAATGAACTGGTCAGAGCGGTCGCCGGGGGCAGTCGGGGCGACTGGGGGCACACCCGGCGCCCTCGGTGCCGGCGGAGTCTCGTTAAGAATGCGCTAGGTCGGGCCTGAGACGGCCCCCGATGGGGAATGGTGGGATCGCGCACGTCCATCCGCTCGAACGAACGCGAAGTGCGATGCTCAAGGCCGAAGAGAGCCCCCGGGATCCGCCCCCCGCCACCGCAGTGGGGCACGCGGCGCCGTCCGAGACGGCCCGCCGCTCCCCCGCGTCCTACAGGCCGACCCGCGTACACGCGGGAGGCATGGCGCGCTGACGCGCCCGGTGCGGTGCGCCGGTGCGCGGCAACGCCGTCTTCCCCGCATGGGTCGGCAACGGGTCGTTCACTTCGGCGCGGCGCCTGAGCGCCTGCCTTTCACCGCTTCGCGAGACGGCGGCTCCCGCCGCGACCCGGCTTCCTCCGGTGCGCCGGCGGGGCCGCGGGCGCCTGCCGCACCACGCAGCCCGGCCACCGCCCGGCCGGCGTCATCGGCGACGGCGGATCCGGCCGAGCGGGGCCGTACCCGCATGCGGAGACTCCCGCCTGCGGGCGTGTCCCGGTGCCGCGGCGGCGCGGGCCTGCCGGCCCGGCGGCCTGCGCGTCTTCGCGCCTCGGCGCGCCCGCGCAGCCGTCCCGCGCTCGCGGGGCGCACGCGGCCCGGTGTGCGCCGCACCGCCACGCGAACGACCATGCGAACCTCCCGGAACACGAGCCGGGAACCAGTGGCAAGCGCAGAATCGAGATATGCCATGACCGCCGATCCCCTACCGGTCATCAGCTGCCGAGGGCTGACCAAGAGCTACGGGCGCCACCGCGCCCTGTCGGGAGTCGACCTCACCGTCGCGCAAGGCGACGTCTTCGGCTTCCTCGGTCCCAACGGGGCCGGCAAGACCACCACGATCCGCATCCTGCTGGATCTGATCCGGCGCGACTCCGGCGAGGTGACCCTGCTGGGCGGCGACCCCCGCCGCGACGGCGTGCGCCTGCGCCGCGACATCGGCTACCTTCCCGGTGAACTGCCCATGACCAGCAGGCGCCCCGCGCGGGAGCTGCTGACCTTCCTGGGCCGCCTGCGCGGCGGCGTCGACCGGCGCGAGATCGAGGCGCTGGCCGAGCGCTTCGGCCTGGACCTGAACCGCCCGGTGCGCGGCCTGTCCAAAGGCAACAAGCAGAAGGTGGGCCTGGTGCAGGCGTTCATGCACCGGCCGCGGCTGCTCATCCTCGACGAGCCCACCAGCGGACTGGACCCGCTGCTGCAGCAGCAGTTCCTGGACCTGGTGCGCGAGGTCCGCGCCGAGGGCCGCACCGTGTTCATGTCCTCCCACGTCCTCAGCGAGGTCCAGGACGTCGCCGACCAGGCGGCGATCATCCGGGCCGGGCGGATCGTGGCGCTGGAGGACATGGACGACCTGCGCGAGCGGGCGCTGCGCCGGGTCACGCTGACCTTCGCCGAGCCGGTCGACGCCGAGGAGTTCTCCCGGCTGGAGCACGTGCGCGACGCGTCGGTGGAGGGCACGACGCTGACCTGCACCGTCGAGGGAAGCCCCGACGCGCTGGTCAAGGCCGCCGCGTCGCATACCGTGCTGGGACTCACCAGCGAGGAACCCGACTTGGAGGAGCTGTTCTTCACCCACTACAACAACGGCCGCGGCCCGGCGCCGCAGGAGGAGGGCTCCGATGCCGGTGCGTGACATCTTCGGCAAGTTCCTGATGGACAGCCGCCGCGGCATTCTCGGCTGGATGATCGGCGTGGGGGCGGTGACGGCGCTCTACAGCTCCTTCTGGCCCTCGATGGAGGCCAGCGGCGAGGCGATGCGGGCCTTCATGGAGCAGATGCCCCGGCTCGCGGAGTCCATGGGCTGGTCCGACCTGTCCACGGCCGAGGGCTACCTGGGCAGCACGGTCTTCGGCCTGCTCACGCCGATCCTCGTCTCGATCGCGGCGATCGCCTTCGGCACCCGCGCCGTCGCCGGGGAAGAGGAGGAGGGGGCGCTGGAGCTGGTGCTGTCCCACCCCGTCAGCCGCTACCGCGTGATCCTCCAGCGCTTCGCCGCCCTCGCGGTCTTCGTCGCGCTGCTGGGCGCGACCATCTGGGTGGTGCTGGTGGCGCTGGGTCCGGCGCTGGATCTGGGCATCCCCGTGGGCAGGCTCGCGGCGGCGGCGCTGGCGACGGCGCTGATCGGGTTCTGCTACGGCGCGCTGGCGCTGGCGATCGGCGCAATCACCGGCCGCCGGGCCTACGCCATCGGCGGAGCCGCCGTCCTCGCGGTGGTGGGCTACCTGGGCAACACCTTCGCGCTGCAGCAGGAGGAGCTGGAGTGGATGCGGTTCCTCTCGCCGTTCTACTACGCGCTCGATCCCGAGCCGCTGATCAACGGCATCGACGCCGGCTACACGGCGGTGCTGGTGGCGATCCCGCTGGCGCTGGCCGCACTGGGCACCGCCCGGTTCGCCCGGCGCGACGTGCTCGTGTAGCCGCGCGGGCGGTGCGGTGAACCTGGCAAACGGCCCGGCCGATCGGAGGTCCTCCGTTCGGCCGGGCCGGTCGGGCCGGTCGGGCCGGCCTACTGCGCGGCCTGGTCGTCGAGGATGGCGTCGACGAACGCCTCGGGGTCGAAGGGCGCCAGGTCGTCGGGCCCCTCGCCCAGGCCGACGAGCTTGACCGGCACACCCAGCTCGCGCTGGACCTGGATGACGATGCCGCCCTTGGCGGTGCCGTCGAGCTTGGTGAGCACGATGCCGGAGATGTCGACCACCTCGGCGAACACCCGCGCCTGGCGCAGCCCGTTCTGCCCGGTGGTGGCGTCCAGCACCAGCAGCACGTCGGCGACCTGGGTCTTCTTCTCGATGACGCGCTTGACCTTGCCGAGCTCGTCCATCAGACCGGTCTTGGTGTGCAGCCGCCCGGCGGTGTCGATGATGACGGTGTCGGCGCCGTCATCCATGCCGCGGCTGACCGCCTCGAAGGCCACGCTGGCCGGGTCGGCCCCCTCGTCCCTGCGGACCACGGGGGCGCCCACTCGCGAGCCCCAGGTCTCCAGCTGGTCGGCGGCCGCTGCGCGGAAGGTGTCGGCCGCACCCAGCACGACGCTGCGGCCGTCACCCACGAGCACCCTGGCGAGCTTGCCGGCGGTGGTGGTCTTACCGGTGCCGTTGACGCCGACGACCATGATCACCGCGGGAGCGGCCGGGTGCGGTTCGGTGTGGACGGTGCGGTCCTGGTCGGTGGTGATGTGCTGGAGCAGCTCGGAGCGGAGCAGCCCGCGCACCTCCTCGGGGGTGCGGCTGCCGAGGACTTTGACCTTGGTGCGCAGGCCGTCGACGATCTGGGAGGCCGACGTGACGCCCACGTCGGCGGTGATCAGGGTGTCCTCGATCTCCTCCCAGGCGGTCTCGTCGAGCCGGTCGGACGACAGCAGGCTCAGCAGGCCCTGGCCGAAGACGTTCTGGGAGCGCGCGAGGCGGGCGCGCAGCCGCACCAGCCGGCCCGCCGACGGGGGCGGGGTCTCGATCTCCGGCGCCGCGGGCGCGGCTTCGGGGGCGGGGGCACGCTCGCGCTCCGCGACCTCCTCGTCGGGCTCCGCCGTGGTCGTGCCCGCGGGGCCGCCCTCGCGCTCCTCCGGCGGCGCCTCGGGCCGGCGCGGCCGGATCAGGAAGGCGCCGCCGACCACCAGGAGGGCGACGACGAAGATGATTACGGCGAAGATCGTGTAGTCCATCAGTCTCCTAGCGTGTGCGTGCGCCCTGGAAGCCGATGCCGCGCTCAAGCCTCGGACGTGGGAGGAGCAACGGATTCCAGTCTCCCAGATCGCGCCTGTCGATCAGGTCACGCGCCGGTGTCTCAGCCGGCTCTGTTGCGTGTCGTCCGCAGGATGAACACGAAGAACGGGGCGCCGAGGAAGGCGGTCACCACTCCCAGCGGGAGTTCGGCGGGCGCGATCAGGGTGCGGGCGGCCACATCGACCAGGACCAGGAAGGCGGCGCCGCTCAGCAGCGACATCGGCAGGATCATCCGGTAGCCGGTACCCACCAGGCGCCGGACGATGTGGGGAACGACGATCCCCACGAATCCGATCAGCCCGCTGACCGATACGGCCGCGGCGGTGGCCAGGGAGGCCGCGGCGACCACCAGCAGCCGCGCCGCCGTGGCGTTGAGTCCGAGGCTGAGCGCCTTCTCGTCGCCCAGCGCCAGCAGGTCGAGCAGATAGCCGCAGCCCATCAGCACCAGCACGCTCACCGCCGCATAGGGCGCGATCATCGCCACGTCGTCCCAGCCGCCGCGGCCCAGCCCGCCCAGCATCCAGGCGTAGATGCGGCGCAGCTCCTCCACCCGGACCATCTGCACCAGGTTTTGCGCCGCGGAGAGGAAGGACGACACCGCGACCCCGGCGAGCACCAGCGTCGCCGTGCCGCCGCCGCCCGCCACGGCGCCCAACGCATAGGCCGCGGCCACCCCGGCCAGCGCCCCGGCGAAGGCCGCCACCGGCACGATGGCGCGCGGCGCGTCGACCAGGTCGGCGCCGAAGGCCAGCACGAGCGTGGCGCCCAGCCCAGCGCCGCCGGCCGCCCCCAGCAGGTAGGGGTCGGCCAGCGGGTTGCGGAAGACTCCCTGGTAGGCGGCTCCGGCGCTGGCCAGCAGCCCGCCGACGAGCGCACCCAGCACCACGCGGGGCAGCCTGAGCTCGACGAGCACCGCCTCTTGAAGCCCGCTCAGCGGCGAGTCCACCGGGCTGAAGGGAAGGCGCCCCAGCAGCGCGGCGGCGATTTCGACGGGGCCGATGGACGCCGCGCCCGCCGCCACGCCAACCAGCGCGCAGGCGGCGAGCAGCGCCAGCCCCAGCGGCGGCCACAGCCAGGCCGCCCGCTTGACCCTCACCGCTGCGCTACCCCTCCTGGGCGGCGGCTGTGACGGCTTCGGAGACGCTCTCGGCCAGGTCGACCACGCGCGGACCCCAGCGCGAGGAGACGTCGGGGTCGAGCTGGACGACGTCGCCGTTGCGGACGGCGGTGACGCTGTCGAAGGCGGGGCGCTCGCGCAGCGCCTCGACGGCGCCGTCGCCGCCGTAGGACAGGAAGATCAGGTCGGGGTTCTCCTCGACGATGTACTCCGAGGACAGCTGCGGGTAGCCGCCGGCGGCGTCCTCGGCGGAGTCGGCGATGTTCTCCAGGCCGAAGCGGTCGTAGACCTGCCCGATGAACGTGTCGGAGGTCGCCGAGTACATGCCCTCGTCCAGCTCGTGGTAGACGCTGAGGTCGGTGTCGCCGACCTCGGCGGTGGTCTCCTCGACGATCTCCTCGACGTCGGACTCGACCCGGTCGGCGACCTTGTCGGCCTGCTGGGCGTGTCCGGTCGCCTTGCCGAGCATGCGCATCTGCCCGTAGGCCTCGTCGAGGGTGGTCGCGGCGGGGATCAGCAGCACGGGGACGTCGACCTTGCGCAGCTGCTCGGCGGCGTCGGCGGCGTCGCGCGCGAGCACCACCAGGTCGGGGTTGTACTCGCTGATGGCCTCGACGCTGGGCGTGAACCCGGACAGGTCGGTGGTCGGCGCTTCCTTCGGGTGGTCGGAGTACTCGTCGGCGGCGACGACCTCGTCGCCCGCGCCGACCGCGAACAGCATCTCGGTGGCCGTCGGCGACAGCGAGACGATGCGCCGCGGCGGGGACTCGATGGCGACCTTGCCGGAGGCGTCCTCGACGGTCACGGGGAACGCGCCGGTGTCCTGGTCGCCCGCCTCCTGCTGGTTCTGGCCGGCGTTCTGCGGGCCGCCGCAGGCGGAGAGAGTGAGTGCCGCCAGCAGCAGTGCTGCGGGCAGGCGGCGTGCGCTTGGCACGGGACTCCTTCTGGGGTCTCGATGGGCGCGGCAGAGAAGCGGAGCCCGCGCGCGGCGCGGTGCGGTCCGCCCTCCCGCGAGGACAGTGGGCCGCGGCACCGAAGAGGCGACCTGGCTTGCCCGCCCCGAAGGGCGGGTCTCACAGTTGCGGGGCAGCGCCGGATTCGCGGGGCCGGCCGGGGCCGGAGACCGCACCGGACTTCGCTCGCTCGGTGCCGTTGCCCTGCGGAATCGGACCGCAGGGCGCTATGTCCACTTTAACCGCTTCGCACCGTGATCACCGGACGGGGGTACCGGCGGCCCCGGTCACCTGCACCGGAGGCCGTGTTCGAGAACTGCGGAGGCCTCGCTTCCCAGGAACCCACCGGGCACCACAGGGAACCCGCCACCACCGAGCTGCGGCAATGGGCGCGCCTCGCGCAGCGCGGTCGCGGCTTGCCGCCGAGCGCACGCGGTACCTCTCGGATGGAGCCGCGCCACCGGTGGCCGGGTTCCAGAACAAAAGGTGCACCGTGCACTCGGCGGCAAGCCGGCTCTGAATAGATACGTGGCGCGAAGCGCCTCCGTTGGGGCGGTGGCGGGTGACGGGCGGGCGCTACGCGCAACCCAGCCCCATTGCCGCAACCGCTGTGGTGGCGCCCCCCGTGGTTCCCGGGGGTCCCTCGCCGCCCGCTCGGCGCCGGGCTCACGGCCCCGGGGTGTCGCGGTCCAGCTTCTGGCTGATGACCTGGGAGATCCCGTCGTTGTGCATGGTCACGCCGTACAGCGCGTCGGCCGCCTCCATGGTGCGCTTCTGGTGGGTGATCACGATGAGCTGGGAGGACTCCCGCAGCTCGTCGAAGATCACCAGCAACCGCTGCAGGTTGGTGTCGTCGAGCGCGGCCTCGACCTCGTCCATGACGTAGAACGGCGAGGGCCTGGCCTTGAAGATGGCGGCGAGGAAGGCCACCGCGGTCAGCGAGCGCTCGCCGCCCGAGAGCAGCGAGAGCCGCTTGACCTTCTTGCCCGGCGGGCGGGCCTCCACCTCGACTCCGGTGGTGAGCATGTCGCCGGGTTCGCTGAGCACCAGCCGGCCCTCGCCGCCGGGGAAGAGCCGACCGAAGATCTGCGCGAACTCCCGCTCGACGTCGGCGAAGGCCGCCGAGAACACCTCCTGCACCCGCGCGTCGACCTGCTCGACCACGGACAGCAGGTCGCGCCGGGTCTTCTTGAGGTCCTCCAACTGGGCGTTGAGGAAGGCGTGGCGCTCCTCCAGCGCGGCGTACTCCTCCAGCGCCAGGGGGTTGATCTTGCCGAGCTGGTTGAGCTGGCGCTCGGCGCTGCGGGCGCGCTTCTCCTGCACCTCGCGCACATAGGGCACGGCGACGGCCTCGTCCTCCTTGGCGTCGGCCGGCGGCGGAACGGGCACCCGGGGGCCGTACTCGGCGACGAGCACGGACACCTCGATGCCCATCTCCTCCACGGCCTTGGTCTCCAGCTGCTCCAGGCGCAGTTTGCGCTCGGCGCGCGCGACCTCGCTGCCGTGGACGACGTTGACGAGCTTCTCCAGTTCGACCGACAGCTCGCGCACCCGGGCGCGCACCGTCTTCAGCTCGGCGTCGCGCGCGGCCCGCTCCTCATCGGCCTGCTTGCGCTGGGCGTCGGCGTCGGCCAGCGAGTACTCGATGCGCTCCAGCGCCCGGGCCGCCGACTCGGCGACGGCCTCGGCGATCCGCGACTGGCTGCGGCGTCGGGCGCGGCGCTCGGCGGCCCTGCGGCGCGCCTCGCGCTCGGCCGCGGCGGCCCGCAGCAGGCTGTCGGCGCGGCCGGAGATCGAGCGCACCCGCTCCTCGGCGGTGCGCACGGCCAGGCGCGCCTCGGTCTCGGCGGCGCGGGCGGCGCTGGCCCGCTCGGCCAGCTCGTCGCGGTGGCCGGTGTCGGGCTCGCCGTCGTCGACCGGCTCGGCCTCGGCCTCGGCGAGCCGCTCCTCCAGCGCCGCGAGGTCGTCCAGGTCGCTCTGCCGGCCGGCGGCGGCCTTGGCCGCGGCGGCGGTGTAGCGCTCGACCTCGGCGGCGGCGGCGCGGGCCTGGCCGCCGAGCTTGCCCAGCTGCTGGGCGACGTCGTTGCGCTGCTTGTCGGCGGCCCGGCGCCGCGCCGTGACCTCGTCGAGGGCGGCCGCGAGCTCGCCGCGCTCGCTCTTGGCCGCGGCCAGGCGCTCGGCGGCCTCCTCGGCCGCACCGGTGGCGGCGGCGAGCCGCTCGGCGGCCTCGTCCACGGCCGCCTGCACCTCCAGCAGACTGGGTGCGGTGGCCGAACCTCCCTCGACCAGGCCGGTGCTGTAGAGGTCGCCGTCGGCGGTGACGGCGCGCAGCCGCGGGTGGGCGGCGAGCAGGTCGCGGGCCTGGTCGGCGTCGGAGACGAGCACCACGCGCTCCAGCAGCGCGGTGACGGCCGGCCGCAGTCGCTCGGGCGGCGTCACGGCGTCGGCGGCGTAGCGCAGTCCGCCCGGCAGCGGCGGCCAGTCCGCGCGCTCGGCGCCGCCCGCTCCGGCGGAGCCGCCGATGACGACGCTCGCGCGTCCGGCGTCCTCGCTCTTGAGCAGCTCGACGGCGTGCCGCGCCGTGTCGGGGTCCGCGGCGGCGACGGCCTCGGAGGCGGCCCCGAACGCGGCGGCGACGGCCGTCTCGTGCCCGGGCTCGACCTCGACCAGGGCGGCCAGGGACCCCAGCAGGCCGGGCAGGCGGTCCTGGGCGGCAAGCAGGGCAGCGGCGCCGTCCTTGCGATTGAGGCCCATCTCCAGGGCCTCCTTGCGGGCGGCGAGGGCGGCGCGCTCGCGCTCGGCGCCGCGTTCGGTCTCGCGCAGCTCGTTGAGGCGGGCGTCCATCTCGGCCAGGCGCCGCTTGGCGTCCTCCTGGGCGGTGTCGAGCTCGGCGTCGCCCTGGTCGAGGCCGGCGGACTCGGCTTGGGCGCGCTCGTACTCGGCCGTGGCCTCCTCGGCGCGTTCGCGGGCCTCCACCGCCGCGGCGTCGAGCCGCTCGACCTCGGCCTCACTGGCGGCGAGCCTGCTGCGCAGCGCGTCGACGCGCCCGCGGAGCTTGGCCAGGCCCTCGCGGCGGTCGGCGGCGGCGCGGGAGGCGGCCGCGATGCGCTCCTCCTCCGCCTTCAGCTCCTCTTCGGCGACGGTGCGCTCGCCGACGGCGCTTTCCAGGTTCTCGCGGGCGTCGTCGAGCCGATACTGCAGCTCCTCCTCCTGGGCGCGCGCCTCCTCGGCCTCGCGCTCCAGCTCGGCGGGGTCGCGCCCGGAGCGCTCCTGGTCGGAGTCGGGTTCGGCGGCGAGGTTGCGGTGGCGTTCGGCCGCCAGCGAGGCCACGGCGCTGAGGCGCTCCTTGAGGCGGGAGAGGCCGTGGTAGGTGTCCTGGAGGCGGGCGAGGACCGGCGCCGCCTCGCCGGCGGCGGCGTCCAGCGCGGTCTCGCGCGCCTGGGCGTCGGCCAGCGCCTTCTCGGCCGCCTCGCGGCGGGTGCGCACGGCCGCCTCGTCGGCCTCCTCCTTCTCCAGAGCCTCGCGCAGGGTGACGATGTCGTCGGCGAGCAGGCGCAGCCGGGCGTCGCGCAGGTCGGCCTGGATCACCGCGGCGCGCCGGGCGAGCTCGGCCTGCCTGCCCAGCGGTTTGAGCTGGCGGCGCAGCTCGGAGGTGAGGTCGGTGACGCGGTCGAGGTTGCCCTGCATCGCATCCAGCTTGCGCAGCGCCTTCTCCTTGCGCTTGCGGTGTTTGAGGATGCCCGCGGCCTCCTCGATGAGGGCGCGGCGCTCCTCGGGCCCGGCGTGCAGCACAGTGTCGAGCTGGCCCTGGCCGACGATGACGTGCATCTCCCGGCCGATTCCCGAGTCGCTGAGCAGGTCCTGGATGTCCAGCAGCCGGCAGGTGTCGCCGTTGATGGCGTACTCCGAGCCGCCGCTGCGGAACATGGTCCGCCTGATGGTGACCTCGGTGTAGTCGATGGGCAGCGCGCCGTCGGAGTTGTCGATGGTCAGGCTGACCTCGGCGCGGCCGAGCGCGGGGCGGGAGGAGGTGCCGGCGAAGATGACGTCGTCCATCTTGCCGCCGCGCAGGGATTTCGCGCCCTGCTCGCCCATGACCCAGGCCAGTGCGTCGACGACGTTGGACTTGCCCGAGCCGTTGGGCCCCACGACGGTGGTGATGCCGGGCTCGAAGCGCAGGGTGGTCGCCGAGGCGAAGGACTTGAAGCCGCGCAGCGTGAGCTTCTTCAGGTACACGCCACTGGCCCCCCTTGCCTGTCCGGTCGCCGGGCCGCGCTCGCACGGCCCGGGGATCAAGGGTGCCATGAACCGGAGGCGTCCGTCTGCGCAACCGCCCCGGTGTCGGTACGCCGCCGCCTGCGGCGCGACCCGCCCGAGAGCGCCCCGAAGCGCCTGGGGCGACGGGGCGCGCGGGCGGTTCGTCGGGAGAGGCGCCGGGCGGCGATGGCGCCGAAGACGCGGCGCCGGGTCTCCCCCGTGAGTGTCGCGGGCGGCGTTCGCGGCCGGCACGCGGCCCGAAGCGTCCGCCTGAGGGGATCGGCTGACCGCACGCCCGGATGAACACGGGATGCGGATCAGGTGAACGGGTTCGTTCGGTCGGGGATCAGTCCCCCGATGCCCCGCGCAGGGACGCCGGTCGAAGCAGGCGTCCCTTTTTCACGTCGCGGGTGCTCGCGGGACTTCAGGCGAGCGCGGGCTCGCGGTCGGTCGCGGGAACAGCGACATCGGTCACAGCCGCGGAGAGCCGGTCGTTTCGCGCCTGAAGCCGACTGATCTCGTCTTCGAGGTCACGTACTCGTTTCTGCAGCCGGCGCATCTCCTGAACCATCTGAGGGTCAGGACCTCCGACGTGGCCAAACAGAGCCTTCGCCATGATGTGGGTCCTCCACACTGAGTGACCAGATTCGATTCACGCACATATGAGCTTCGGGAGCGCCGCTCGTGCTCGGCTGCCCCCGGATGGGAAAGGCGCGCGGTCTGCTTTCCAGAATCTCACCATGGGCGTTGCTGGTCAAGGTTGTATGAATCAGTCAGTAACACACTGTAATCGGGCAGGTCGCAACACACGACCCGAACAAGGGGCACCCCATGCGCGCGTCCAGCTGCCGATAGGCGGCGCCGAGACAGGTGCCCGCGGATCGCGTTGCTCCTCTAAGGATACTCACCGCTCGGTGAATCCGGAGAACGTGCCCCGGGGATTCTCCCATCTCTCGACGACCCCCGCCACCTCTCCGGGCGTCTCGGCGCTGTGCAGCAGGGCCAGCAGCCGCTCGCAGCTCTTGCGGGGCCCCTCGGCCACGACCTCGACCCTGCCGTCGCCCAGGTTGGTCGCGGCGCCGGTCAGCCCCAGTTCCAGCGCGCGGGAGCGCACCCACCAGCGGAAACCCACTCCCTGCACCCGGCCGCGCACCCACGCGGTCAGCCGTGCGGCGGTGTCCTGCTCGCCTTCGTCGCCTGCCACGGGACTCCCCCCACTCTGTGCTCGGTCTCACGTGCGCGGAGCGCGCTGGCAGCGCGGGCAGCTGTAGGACGAGCGGTTCATGAAGGCGTCGCGCCGGATCGGGGTCCCGCAGCGCTCGCACGGCATGCCGCGCCGCCCGTAGGCCTTCAGTCCGCGCTCGAAGTAGCCGCTCTCGCCGTTGACGTTCACATACAGGCTGTCGAACGAGGTGCCGCCGGCCGCCAGCGCCTCGCGCAGCACGTCGCGCAACCGCTCCAGCAGGGTGCTCACCTGCGCGCGGCGCAACGTGGCCGTTGGACGCGCCCAGTGCAGCCGCGCCCGCCACAGCGCCTCATCCGCGTAGATGTTGCCTACCCCGCTGATAAGGGACTGATCCAGCAGCGCGCGCTTGACCTCGGTGCGCCGGCGCCGCAGCAGGGCGGAGAACGCCTCGTCGTCGAAGGCGGGGTCCAGCGGGTCCAGCGCGATGTGGCCGATCACCGAAGGCACCCCGGCCGAGCGCCCCCGCGCGTCGTCCACCAGCGGGTCGACCATGAGGTGGCCGAACGTCCGCTGATCGACGAAGCGCAGCTCCCGCTCCGCGGGGCCCAGCCCGATGCGCACCCGCTGGTGCCGCTCCGCGGCCCTCTCGCGCGGCTGCATCAGCAGCTGGCCGCTCATACCCAGGTGCGCCAGCAGCGCGTCGCCGGAGTCCAGCGACAACCACAGGTACTTGCCGCGGCGGCGGACCCCGGAGACGGTGCGCGCCTTCAGCCGCGCGGAGAAGTCCTCGGCGCCCGCGGCGTGGCGGCGGACCGAGCGGGGGTGCAGCACCGCGACCTCGTCGACGGTGCGGCCGCACACCCAGTGCTCCAGGCCCGCGCGTACGACCTCGACCTCGGGAAGCTCGGGCACGGGCCGCTCACTCTTCGCCGAGCGCGTCGGCCTCGCCGGCGCGGGTCTTGGCCGACGCCCCGCGGATGGCCTTCCAGGCCGACTCGGCCGCCTGCTGCTCGGCCTCCTTCTTGCTGCGCCCCTCGCCCATGCCGTAGTCCTCGCCGGCGACGCGCACGGTCGCGCGGAAGGTCTTCTGGTGGTCCGGGCCGCTCTCCTCGACGTGGTACTCGGGCACCCCGAGCATCTCCGAGGCGGTGAGCTCCTGCAGGGATGTCTTCCAGTCCAGTCCCGCGCCCAGCCCCGAGGCTGTGGCGATCAGCGGGTCGAACAACCGGTGCACGAAGTCGGAGGCGACGTCCAGGCCGCGGTCCAGGTAGACCGCCCCGATGATGGCCTCCAGCGTGTCGGCCAGGATCGAGGACTTGTCGCGTCCCCCGGTGCCCTCCTCGCCGCGGCCCAGCCGGATGTAGTCGCCGATGCCCAGGTCGCGGGCGACGTCGGCGAGCGCGCGCATGTTGACCACCGCAGCGCGCAGCTTGGCGAGCTGGCCCTCGGGCAGGTCGGGGTGCTCGCGGAAGAGGGTGTCGGTGACGATCAGGCCCAGTACGGAGTCGCCGAGGAACTCCAGGCGCTCGTTGGTGGGCAGACCGCCCTTCTCATAGGCGTAGGAGCGGTGGGTCAGCGCCCGCGCCAGCACCTTGGCGTCGATCTCGACGCCGATCGCACGATAGAACTCGCGGGCCTCGGCCGCGTTGAGTTGTGGGGCCACTCGACGTTCACACTCCTGATCTCCAGCGCCGTTCGCCCAGGCGCGCGGTCGATCGCGCGGCTGTGCTCGACTGAGCCGATCAGGGACGCTCGAGGGCGAGGTGAGCGTCGCGGAGGGGCGCTGCCCCTGCCCGGCGGCCACCACGGCCTCGGGATATGCCCGAACCGGCGCGGTCGTCTTCGGTTGTCGCCAAGCAGGGAGCCGGGGCGGGACTCGGGTCGGGGCGCCCGCGGGATCCACCCGCGCGATCCCCGGCACGAGTCCGCGCGCCGCGGCTTCCTGCGTGCCGGCCCGGTGGCCGCCCGGCGGTGCGCCGACGGCCGAGTGGCCAGGGCTCCTGTGCCTACGGCGTCAGGAGACGTCGAGGACCTGGCGGTTGTTGTAGGTGCCGCACGTCGGGCAGGCGGTGTGCGGGAGCTTGGGGTCGCGGCAGCGCGGGCAGGTGACGAGCACCGGGCGCGAGGCCTTCCACTGCGAACGGCGCTTGCGGGTGTTGCTCCGCGACATCTTCCGCTTCGGGACAGCCACTTCAATCCTCCTGGGTCACCCGCGCGGTCGCGGGAGCGTTACTGGCAGGGGCGCACCCCGTCTGCGCGGGGGCACCGGGGTGCTCCACCCGCGCGGGGCGGGGCTCATCATCGGTCGCCGAACTCCTCGCCGAGGTTCCGCAGCGCCTCCCAGCGGGGGTCGACGCGCTCGCCGTGGCCGTGCTCGGGGCCGGCCTCGGCGAGTTTCGCCCCGCACTCGACGCACAGCCCCGGGCAGTCCTCCCGGCACAGCGGCGACAGCGGCAGCGCGAGCACGACGGCATCGCGCACCACTTGTTCGAGGTCGAGGAGTTCGCCCTCTAGATAGTAATCCTCCTCCTCGTCCTCGGTGTCCGTGTCCGCGGGCCCGAGACCCTCCTCGCCGGGGTAGCGGAACAGCTCCTGGAACCCGGCCTCGACGGTGTCGCGGATGGGGTCCAGGCACCGGGCGCACTCGGCCTCGTAGTCGACACGTGCCCGGCCGGTGACGAGGACTCCCTCCATCACGGCCTCAAGCCGCAGGTCGAGTTCGATCGGCGCGCCCTCGGGCACCCGCGCCATCCCCGTGGCGAGGTGCGCGGGAGCGGGCACGGATCGCTCGACGGTGCGCATGGATCCGGGCTGGCGCCCCAGTGGCCGGGTATCGACCACCAGCGGGGCCCGGGCGTCTAGACGAGTCAGAGTGATCGCGCTTTCAGCAGTGCCGCCCCGCGCAGCGGGGGCGGCGGGTCGGTGGTCTCCGGAGCGGTTTCCCGGACGACTTTCGGACAAGGAAGAGCGGCCACACCCGGAACGAAGGCGTAGCCGATCAACCAGTATAGCTACCGTCCGAGACCCGGCCCAAATCCGTCGAACGGCCGGGGGCGGGCGCCGGCCGGCCCCGGCCCCTCAGCCGTCCTCGCCGCGGGTCTTGTACTTCTCGCGCAGCCGCTGCTCGACGTTGGGCGTGACCAGGCTGCTGACATCGCCGCCGTACTGGGCGATCTCGCGCACGAGGCTGGAGCTGAGGAAGGAGTACTGGGGGTTGGCCGTCATGAACAGCGTCTCCACCCCGGCCAGCCGGTAGTTCATCTGGGCGATCTGCAGCTCGTAGTCGAAGTCGCTGACCGAGCGGAGGCTGCGGATGATCGAGCCGATGCCGTTGTCGCGGCAGAAGTCCACCAGCAGGCCGTTGAACTGCGAGATCACCACGTTGCCCATGTCCGCGGTGCACTCGCGGAGCATGGCCGTCTTCTCCTCGACGGTGAACAGGCCCCGCTTGTTGACGTTGGTGAGCACGGCCGCCACCACCTCGTCGTACTGCCGCGCGGCGCGCCCGATGATGTCGATGTGTCCGTTGGTGACCGGGTCGAACGACCCGGGGCAGACGACGCGACGCACTGGATCTTCCTCTCGACGAGCACGGGCTGCGGCGCAAGCGGTGTTCGCGGGGTGTGCCGCGGCGCTCAGCGCGGATCGGGACGGCTTGCTGCGCGACCGTACCAAAGGGCCGCCTCGCCGTATCGGCGGACCCGGTCGGGCGTGTATCCCTCGGGCCAGACCAGGTCTTCGTCGCGGTTGGCGCGTTCGACGACCACCAGCGCCGACGGCCGCAGCCAGCCGCCGTCGCGAAGCGCCTCCAGCACCGCGGAGATGTCGGCGGCACCCAGGGCATAGGGCGGATCGGCCACCGCGACGTCGTAGGCGCCGTCGCGCGGCCCCTCCTCCAGGACGCGGCGCACCCGCCCGGCGGCCACGCGGGCGCCGGGCAGCCCCAGCGCGGAGATGTTGGCGCGGAGGGTGGCAACCGCCTTGCGGTCGGACTCCACCAGCAGCGCGTGCTCGGCCCCGCGCGAGAGCGCCTCCAGCCCGATCGCGCCCGAGCCGGCGTAGAGGTCGAGCACCCGCAGCCCTTCGAAACTGCCCAGGTCCGACAGTGCCGAGGCGAACAGCGCCTCGCGGGCGCGGTCGCTGGTGGGCCGGGTGGTGCGTCCGCCGGGAACGGCGATCCGGCGCCCGCGGGCGGCGCCGGCGATGATGCGGGTCATGCCGGTCACGTTAGCGCGGGAGCGGTGCGCGCGGCGCGGACGCACGTGCGGCGCCGGCGTCAGGTCTTCTCCAAATACTCCGCGCGCTCCTGTGTCACCAGCGCGTCCAGGGCCTCGGCCAGCGGCGGGTGGCCGGAGAGGTCGGGGTCGGCGTCGATGTAGCGGGCGGCCTCCTCGCGCGCCCGGCCGATCAGCTCCTCGTCGCGCAGCAGGGTGAGCATGCGCAGCGAGGACCGCCGCCCGGACTGGGCGCCGCCGAGCACGTCGCCTTCGCGGCGCTGCTCCAGGTCCACGCGCGAGAGTTCGAAGCCGTCGGCGGTGGCGGCCACCGCGTCCAGCCGCTCGCGCGCCGGCGTGCCCTCCTCGGCTTCGGTGACCAGCAGGCACAGGCCGGGCAGCCCGCCGCGGCCCACGCGTCCGCGCAGCTGGTGCAGCTGGGAGACGCCGAAGCGGTCGGCGTCCATGATCACCATGGCCGTGGCGTTGGGGACGTCCACACCGACCTCGATCACGGTGGTGGCCACCAGGACGTCGGTCCGCCCCTCGGCGAAGCGGCGCATGGCGGCGTCCTTGTCCTCCGGCGACAGGCGGCCGTGCAGCGGTTCCACCCGCAGTCCGGACAGCGGGCCGGCGGCGAGTTCGGCCGCCACCTCGGTCACGGCCAGCGGCGGGCGCCGGGCGCCTTCGGCGTTCTCGGCGCCGGCCTCGGCGGGATCGGCCGGCTCGTCGCCGGCGCCGGAGTCGCCGTCGCCGATGCGCGGGCAGACGATGTAGACCTGCCGGTGCTGCTCGGCTTCCTCGCGGATGCGCTGCCAGGCCCGCTCCAGGTAGTGGGGCTTGTCCAGCGCGGGGACGACGTGGGTGGACACCGGCGCGCGGCCGGCCGGGAGCTGGTTCAGCGCCACCACGTCGAGGTCGCCGTAGACGGTCATGGCCACGGTGCGCGGGATGGGGGTGGCGGTCATCACGAGCACGTGCGGGCGCCCCTCGGCGGACTTCTCGCGCAGGGCGTCGCGCTGCTCGACGCCGAAGCGGTGCTGCTCGTCGACGACGATGAAGCCGAGATCGGCGAAGGAGACGTGCTCCTGCAGCAGCGCGTGGGTGCCCACGACGATCCCCGCCGCGCCGGACGCGGCGTCGAGCAGGGCCTCGCGGCGGGCCGCGGCGCCCTGGGACCCGGTCAGCAGGGCCACCCGGGTGGCGTTGTCGGCGCCGCCGAGCTGACCGGCCCGGGCGAGGGGCCCGAGCATGGCGGTGATGGACCGGTGGTGCTGCTGGGCGAGCACCTCGGTGGGCGCGAGCAGGGCGGCCTGCCCGCCGGAGTCGACGACCTGCAGCATCGCCCGCAGCGCGACGAGCGTCTTGCCGGCGCCGACGTCGCCCTGCAGCAGCCGGTGCATGGGGTGCGTGGAGGCCAGGCCCTCGGCGAGGGTCGCGCCGACCTCGCGCTGGCCTGCGGTGAGGTCGAAGGGCAGGGCCGCGTCGAAGGCTTCGAGGAGTCCGCCGGGGCGTCCCGGGCGCGGCCGGGCGGCGACCTCGGCGGCCTCGCGCCGGCGGCGGGCGAGGGCGAGCTGGAGCACGAACGCCTCGTCCCACTTCAGGCGGAGGCGTGCGCGGGGGATCTCGTCGGGGTCGGCGGGCCGGTGGATGCGCTCCAGCGCCTCGTGCAGGCCCAGCAGGCGGTGGCGGGCGCGCAGGTCCGGGGGCAGCGGATCGGGGATTCCGCCCTCGCCGGGCACCTGGTCCAGCACCTGGCCGACGCACCGGGCGATGGCCATCGACGACAGGTCCTTGGTCGCCGGATAGATGGGGATGGGGCGCTCGGCGAACTCGCGGGCGCTCTCGTCGTCGGCGGCGGTGTCGTCGGGCAGCATCCGGTATTCCGGGTGCGCCAGCTGCTTGCGGCCGCGGTAGGTGGAGACCCGGCCGGCGAACATGCCGCGCCGACCGGTGACCAGTTCGCGCTGGTGGTAGCCGACCTTGGCGAAGAAGGCGAGGGTGAGGCGGCCGGTGCCGTCGGTGATGACGACCTCCAGCAGGCTGCGCGGCTTGCCGCCGGGGCCCCGGCGCAGGTCGCGCTTGTGCACCGAGTACACCTCGGCGACGACGGTCGCCTGCTCGCCTTCGGCCAGGGAGGACAGGTCGGTGAGCTCGCCCCGGGCGGCGTGGCGGCGCGGGTAGTAGCGCAGCAGGTCGCCCACGGTGTGCACGCCGAGCTCGTCGGCGACCTTCTTGGCCGTCTTGGGGTCGAGGAACTTGTCGCGCAGCGGCCGGTCCCAGCTGATCACTCGGGTCTCCCCTCTCCCCGGTGGCGGCTGCCCCTCATCGGACACGTTAGAGCGTTTCTACACCCGGGGACCGACGCGCACGGGCGCGCACGCTCGAGCCTCCCGGTCCTTCGGGTCCTTCGGGTCGGGCGGAGCCGGTATAGTGGAGGGCGGACGCGCGGTGTCCGAGCCGGGCCCCGGCCGGGGCCGGACTCTCCGGCGACCCGCTCCCGCGTACGCATCCACGTCCTGCACCGCTTCCGCGATTGGAAGTCTGCGCAGGTCGTCGTGTACGCTCCGACGGTTGGCGCGCCGTGCCAGCCTGCTCATCAGACCTCTCTCGGGTTGCCCGCACCGCTGAGACGCGTGCGGGTCCGAGCGCTTGAATGGAGTTACCGTGGCTTCCGTCTGCGACGTCTGCGGCAAGGGACCAGGGTTCGGTAACAGTGTTTCCCACTCGCACCGCCGCACCCGCCGCCGCTGGAACCCCAACATCCAGACCGTGCGCACCCGCGTGGGCGGTACGCCCAAGCGCATGCAGGTGTGCACCTCCTGCATCAAGGCCGGCAAGGTCGATCGCTGACCGCGGAGCAGCTCCGCGATCCACGGCGTCCATGAGCGCCACGGCTTCGTGCCGTGGCGCTTTTCGGCGTCGGCCCCGCTGACGCTTCGGGCGCGCGGCCGCCGGCGCGGTCCGCGGACCTGTCAGCCGGCTCCGGCCCCTGCGGCGGGGTCGGCCTGGGCCCAGTCGCAGGGGTGGCCGTTGAGCGAGCAGGCGACGGGGTTCTGTGCACGGCCGTCGGCGGTGAAGCCGAGCGTCACCGACTCGCCGGGGCCCAGGCCGCCCGACCGCTCGGGTTCACTCGCGATGATCCCGTTCTCGGTGGCCCGCCACTGGGCGTCCTCGACCGAGGTGACCTCGGCGTCGGCGAACTCCAGCACGAGCTGCCAGTCCTCCAGCACCGCCGATCCGGTGTTGGTGACGGTGACCTCGCCGGTGAACTGGGTGGCCGAGGACTCCACCGCCTGGTAGGAGACCACGCTGACCATGTCCGCGCGGGGGGCGTCGCCGCCTGAGGAGTCCTCCTCGGGAGCGGGTGGCGCGCTGCCGCCGCTGGGGGCGAGCTGCTCGCTGGCTCCGGGGGCGGTGCCGCCGCCCTGCGCCGCCGGCGGTTCGCTGAAGCGCAGGTAGATCTGGGTCGTGCTGTAGCCGAAGAGCGTCAGTGCGATGGTCACACCCGAGATGAGCAGGACGTTGAGCAGGCGGGGCGGCTGGACGCGCTTGGGCACGGTGCTGCCGAGGAAGTAGCCGACCGCGGCCAGGCGGCCCTTCTCGGCGGGCTCGGAGCGGTGCGCCCCGCGGTGCGGCCGCTCGGCGAGCGGATCGCGGCGGCCGGACCTCATGCGCTCGGAGATGTCCGGCCGCGGCTCCCGCGGCCCCGACTGGGACCGGTTCTCCGTTCCACGTGGCCGCACGGTGACCCCGTTCCGGTGCAGACTGATGAAGCAGCCAGAGCTTCGCTTGGATTGGCCTTCAAAACCGACATCTTAGCCCCGCGGGCGGGGGGATCACATCGCCCTCCGGTCACCCGGAGGCAGGGGCCCGGCGCCGTGCGTCTCCCGAACCCCTCACCCGGCGCCGTCCGACCGGAGGCGCTATGCGCCACGGCCCGCCCGCCACCGCCCCGACGGAAGCGCTCCGCGCTCAGGGCTTGTCTGCGAGGGGGCCGCGGAGCGGTCAGCGGAAGTGGTCCCAGCCTCGGGGCTGCGCCGGGGCCCCGTCGACGGTGACGCGCGGTCCCGCCGCGCCCGCAGCGGCCACGGTACCGATCGGGCGCCACTGCGGCGGCAGCGCGGCACCGGGCGGGAAGGCGGCGGCCAGGGCGTGGTCCTCGCCGCCGAAGAGCATGCGCTCCACGGCGCCGCGCCCGGCCCGGCCCAGCTCCTCCAGCAGGGCCACCGCCTCGCGCAGTGCGGGGTCGGGCACCAGCGCGGTCGAGTCGACATCGATCGCGGCCTTGCTGGCGCGGGCGATGTGTCCCAGGTCCTGCACCAGCCCGTCGCTGACGTCGAGCATCGCGCGGGCACCCAGGCGCACCGCCTCGGGGCCCTCGGCGTAGGGCGGGCGCGGCCTGCGGTGCTCGTGCACGCACGGCAGCCAGCCGGGCTCCTGCGGGGCCCCGCCCTCCCGGTCGGCCGGCTCGCTGCGCGCCGCACGCGCGCGGGGGGCGTCCTCGGCTCCGCGCACGCCGGCCTCCAGCAGCGCGAAGCCGGCCGAGGACAGGCCGAGGTTACCGGCGACCGCGATGACATCGCCCGGCAGCGCGCCGTCGCGGCGCAGGGCGGGCCGTCCCGCCAGGTCGCCCAGAGCGGTGATGGCCACGGTGATCGCGTCGGCGGCCACGGTGTCGCCGCCGACCACGGCGGCCCCGGCGAGCGCGCACTCGGCCCGCACCCCTTCGGCCAGGCCGTCGGCCCATTCGACGGGCAGCTCCGGCGGCGCGGCGAGTCCGACGAGCAAGGCGGTGGGGCGGGCGCCCATGGCCGCGATGTCGGCGAGGTTCTGCGCCGCGGCCTTGTGCCCGACGTCCTCGGCCGAGGACCACTCGCGGCGGAAGTGCCTGGTCTCGACCAGCAGATCCGTCGTGGCCACGACCCGCCGGTCCGGGGCGTTGACGATCGCGGCGTCGTCGCCGGGGCCGAGGATTACGTCGCCTGTTCCCGGGAATCTGGCCGTCACGCGCTCGATCAGCCCGAATTCGCCGAGTTCCCCAATGGTGCTCCACACAGCTCTCAGGGTACGGTGACGCCTCGGTACCACTGGTCTAGACCCTGCACGCGGCGATGCGGTCCTGCGTCCTGCGGTGCCCGCTGTGCGCGGCGCCGGGCGGCAGGAGCGAGGAACAGGCACGAGGACGGACGGACCGGCGGGATCGGCACGGCCGGCGAGCGATGAGCAACGGAGGGTTCCATGGTGCAGGCATACGTGTTGGTCCAGACCGACGCGGGCCGGGCGGCCGACGTCGCGCGGGATATCAAGGGGATCGACGGGGTCACCCAGGCGGAGGACGTCACCGGCCCCTACGATGTGATCGTGCGCGCGCAGGCCGAGGACGTCGACGCGCTGGGACGCCTGGTCGTGGCGCGGATCCAGCGGCTCGACGGCATCGCCCGCACGCTCACCTGCCCCATCGTGAACATCTGAGGGGCGACCAGACACGGCACGGGGGTCCGGTGGCAAGGACACGACGGCGCGCCGCCGCGGCGCTGGCCGCGCTCGGCGCAGCGGGCCTGCTCGCGGGCTGCTCGGCGCAGGCGGTGCAGATGCCCGCGCCCTCGCCTCCCCCGGCGGCCGACGACCTGTGCCGCGCACTGGTGGACCGGGTGCCGCAGACCCTGTTCGGCCAGGAGCGCATCGAGGTCCGCCCCGAGACCCCCTACGCGGCGGCGTGGGGCGATCCCCCGATCGCGCTCCGCTGCGGTGTGGGCCGCCCGCCGGAGCTGCGGCCCGACTCCGAGCTGATGGTCGTCAACGAGATCGCCTGGCTGCCCGAGCCGGCCGAGCGCCCCGACCTGTTCACCGCGGTCGGCCGCGAGGCGTACGTGGAGATGACGGTCCCGCACTCCTACGGCGCGCCCGGCGAGGGGCTGGTGCCGATCAGCGACCTGATCGCCCAGGAGATCCCCGCCCTGCCTCTCGGCGAACTCTGAAGCGGCGGTGCCGCCCGAGCGCCGGGCGCTCGGGCGGCACCGCCCCGCCTCAGCGCTGCATGCCGCCGGTCAGGGCGTCGAGGCCGCCGGCCTCCTCCAGCTCCGCGGCGGTCATGTCCAGGCCGCCCGTGCAGGCCGCGCCCGGCTCCGGCACGTTGGGGCTGCGCTCGAAGGCGCGCAGGAACTGGGAGAGGCGCTCGTCGCCGGGCGACTTCACCTCGATCTGGTTGCCCCAGGCGCTGGCCACGATCGGCGCGGGCATCTCCGCCTCGTCGTAGGGGCTGACCATGACGTAGCTGCCCTGGTTGTAGAGGGATTCCAGCTTCTCCACCTTGGACTCGGCCAGGCCGGGCTTGTAGGTGATCCAGACCGCGCCGTGCTCCAGGGAGTGCACCGCGTTCATCGTCGACACGGGCGCGTCGTAGACTCCGCAGTTCTGCCAGACGGCGTGGTGGTCGCCTCCGGCGGGCGGGGTCATCTTGTAGTCGACGGGCTGGGTGACGTGCTGGTTGGTCAGTCCGTCGTAGGTCTTGAGGTTCTCGATGTCGGACGCCTGAACGCCGCCTCCCCCGAGGCCGCGGTCGTAGGCGGTCCAGATTCCGAAGCCCACCAGTCCGGCGAGCAGCACTCCCGCACCCGTGAAGGCGGTGACGCGCAGGATGCGGCTCCGCCGCTCCTCGCGCTCCCGCTGGCGGCGCCGCTCTTCGGCCTTGCGGCGGCGTTCGGCTGCGTTTTTGGCCACTGTGCTTCTCCCGGGGGTGGATCGTCACGCGTCATGCACCGCTACGCTCAGAGAGCAGGGTGCGCCATCCCGAACGCCCGATTCGCCAGAATGGTTCCCATTGGTGGGGAAGAGCATATGACAGAGACGGTGGACGAAGACACCTCGCGTAGCCACGAGGATGGCCACGCCGCCGCCCGGCGCCGGCGGTCGGTGCCCCTGCTGATCGCCGTCCCCCTGGTGGTCGCGGCCCTGATCGGCGGCTACCTGCTCGGGCGGCCGGCCCACCCGGTGGACGGCTCCGCCGACGCCGGCTTCCTGCGGGACATGAGCGTGCACCACTCGCAGGCGGTGGACATGTCGCTGATCGTCCTGGAGGAGGCGGACGACCGGGTCCTGCGGACCCTGGCCACCGACATCCTGCGCACCCAGCAGGAGCAGATCGGCCGGATGCAGGGCTGGCTGGTGCAGTGGGACCTGCCCGCGCGCGGGGCGCAGCCCCGGATGGCCTGGATGCAGGGCCACGGCGGCCACGACGCGGGAGGCGACTCGCCGGAGCGGATGATGGGCATGGCCTCCGAGGCGGAGATGGACGAACTCCGCGCAGCCGAAGACGAGAGGGCCGAGACGCTCTTCCTGCAGCTGATGATCGACCACCACGAGGGCGGCGTCGAGATGGCCGAGGCCGAGGCCCGGCTGGGCGGCGAGCAGATGGTGGTCGACTTCGCCGCCGGGATGGCCGAGACCCAGCGCAGCGAGATCGAGCTGATGGAGCGGATGCTGCGCGACCGGGGCGTCGAGCCGGAGTAGCGCCCCGGTGCCGCGGGCTCGCGTCCGCGGCACCCTGCGCCCGCACCGCTGCGCTCCGCCCCCTGCGCGCCGCCGGAGCTGCGATCGCCCCGCAGGGCCGCGGGTTCGGGTGATGTGTGCCTCTCCGACCGCGGTCGACTACGACGCCGTGTAGAACTACAGTTTGTAGTACTACGGGCCGTCTAAAGAAGGCGCTTGGAGAGGCGGGCATGGACGCTCTGGATCTCGCACGGTGGCAGTTCGGCATCACGACCATCTACCACTTCCTGTTCGTGCCCCTGACGATCGGGCTCTCGGTGATCGTCGCCTCGCTGCAGACCGCCTGGCACCGCACCGGCAAGCACCAGTACCTCCAGGCCACCAAGTTCTTCGGCAAGCTGTTCCTGATCAACTTCGCCATGGGCGTGGTCACCGGAATCGTGCAGGAGTTCCAGTTCGGGATGAACTGGAGCGAGTACTCGCGATTCGTCGGCGACGTCTTCGGCGCGCCCCTGGCCATGGAGGCGCTGCTCGCCTTCTTCCTGGAGTCGACCTTCATCGGCCTGTGGATCTTCGGCTGGGACCGGCTGCCGCGCCGGGTCCACCTCGCCTGCATCTGGGCCGCGGCCATCGGCACCAACCTGTCGGCCTACTTCATCCTCGCGGCCAACGCCTGGATGCGGCACCCCGTCGGCTTCACGCGCAACCCCGATACCGGCCGCGCCCAGCTCACCGACATCTGGGCGGTACTGGGCAACACCCAGGCGTGGTCCACCTACCTGCACGTCGTGGCCGCGGCCTTCATCACGGCGGGGATGTTCGTGGCCGCGGTCAGCGCCTACAAGCTGTGGAGCAACCGGCCGGCACGGGCCGCCGGACACGCGGCCGGGGCGGCGGGCCGCGAGGTCGGCGGGGACGGCGCCGCTCCCAGCACGCCGGCCGGGCGCGAGCGGGAGCTGTTCCGCACCACCCTGCGGGCGGGCATGGTGGTCACCCTGGTCGCCGGCGTACTGGCCGTCTACTCCGGCGACCACCAGGCCAAACTGGCCGCCGCCTACGAACCGATGAAACTGGCCGCGGCGGAGGCCCACTGGGAGACCGAGGAGGGCGCCTCCTTCTCGACGTTCGCCGTGGGCGACACCGACGAGCGGCTCAACGTCATCGACGTCGACGTGCCGCACGTGCTGAGCTTCCTGGCCACCGGCGAGATCGACGGCACCGTGCAGGGCATCAACGACCTCCAGCACGACTACGAGGAGATGTACGGCGAGGGCGACTACACGCCCAACGTCTTCGTCCTCTACTGGGCGTTCCGGCTGATGATCGGGCTCGGCCTGTTCGGGGTGGCGGTCTCGGCGCTGGGCCTGTGGCTGACCCGGGGTCGCCGGCTGCCCGAGTCCCCCTGGTTCTACCGCGCCGCCGTGCTCGCGCTGCCCGCGGCACTGGCCGCCAACATCCTCGGCTGGATCCTCACCGAGATGGGCCGCCAGCCCTGGACCGTGCACGGCGAACTGCTGACCGCCGCCAGCGTCTCCCCCGGCGTCAGCCTCGGGACGGTCGCCTTCTCCCTGGCGGCGTTCACGGCGATCTACGGCGTCCTGGCCGTCGTCGAGGCCGCGCTGCTGTGGCGCTACATCAAGGCCGGCCCCTCCCACGTCGTCCCCGACCGCGACGACGAGGAGCCGGGCGGGCAGGCCGGCACCCACGTCCCGGCCTTCGTCTACTAGGAGCCGACGACCATGGAACTCCCCGACATCTGGTTCATCGCCATCGCCGTCCTGTGGACCGGCTACTTCGTGCTCGAAGGCTTCGACTTCGGCGTGGGCGTGCTGCTCCCGTTCATCGGCAGGGACGACACCGACCGGCGGGTCATGATCAACGCGATCGGCCCGATCTGGGACGGCAACGAGGTCTGGCTGATCACCGCGGCGGGCGCGATGTTCGCCGCGTTCCCCGCCTGGTACGCCTCGACGTTCAGCGGCTTCTACCTGCCGCTGCTGCTCATCCTGCTCGCCCTGATCGTGCGCGGTGTGGCCTTCGAGTACCGGGGCAAGGGCGACACCGACCGCTGGCGCGCCTGGTGGGACCGGGCGATCTTCTTCGGCAGCGCGGTGCCGGCGCTGCTGTGGGGTGTCGTCTTCGGAAACATCGTGCGCGGGGTCCCGATGAACGCCGACGGCATCGTCACCGGCGGGACCGCGGACCTGATCAACCCCTACGCCCTGCTGGGCGGGCTGACCACGCTCGCGCTGTTCACCCTGCACGGCGCCGTCTTCCTGACCCTCAAGACCGCCGGCCCGGTGCGGGCGCGCGCTCGCGCGGCGGCGACGCGCGCCGCCGTGGTCGCGGTGCCGGTCGGCGCGGTGTTCCTGGCCTGGACCCAGGTGGGCTTCGGCGCCGGCTGGACGCTGCCGATCGCGGCGGTGTCCGCGGCTGCGCTGGCCGCCGGTGCCTGGCTGGCCGCCGGCGGGCGCGAGGGGTGGTCGTTCGCCGCGACGGCGGTCGCCGTCGGCACGGCGGTGGTCACCCTGTTCGGGTCGCTGTACCCGGCCGTGCTGCCCTCGACGACCGACGCCGCATTCGACCTGACGGTGCGGAACGCGTCGTCGGCCCCCTACACGCTGACGGTGATCTCCTGGGTGGGGGCGGTCTTCCTGCCGGTCGTCCTCGTCTACCAGACCTGGAGCTACTGGGTGTTCCGCAAGCGGGTGAGCCGCGAGCAGATCGACCCGACCCCCGCCTATGGTGGCAGTGAGCCGCCCCCGGCCGGCGGCGGAGGCGGTGCGGGCGCCGCTCCGGGCGGCGCGCCGCGGGGTCCGGCCCCGGCGCCCCGCGCGGCCGGCGACTGAACCCCGGGAGGACCTGGCCTATGAAGCCCCTCGACCCGCGCCTGGTGCGGACGGCGCGCGCCGTCCGGGTGCACCTCGCCGTCACCGTGGTCACCGGCGTGGCCGTGACCGGGTTCGTGCTGGCGCAGGCGTGGCTGCTGTCGCGGGTGATCTCCGGGGCGGCGGCGGGGATGGGCACGGCGGAGCTGGGCTGGGCGATCACCGCGGTCTCCGTCGTGGCACTGGCGCGGGCGGCCATGGCCTACGGCGCGGAGACCGCTGCGCTGCGCTCGGCCGCGATGGCCAAGTCGCAGCTGCGCCGGCGGCTGGTGGCCCACGTCACCGGCACGGGCGGAGCGGCAGAGGAAGACGGGCGTCCCCCGGAACACGCGGGTGGCGCGGACTCCCCCGGGCCCGCGAGGTCCTCGGGGGCGGAAGCGGTCTGGTTGTCAGGGCAGGCCGGTTCCGACGAGGGGACGAGCACGCCACGCGCCGGCGAGTTGGTCACGCTCGCCACTCGTGGCCTCGATGCGCTGGACGACTACTTCGCCCGGTATCTCCCGCAGCTGGTGCTGGCGGTGCTCGTCCCCGCCGCCGTCCTCGTCGTCGTGGCGGGGGCGGACTGGATCTCGGCGGCCGTAATCGCGGTGACTCTGCCGCTGATCCCCCTGTTCATGGCCTTGGTGGGCTGGCACACCCGGGCGCGGACCGAGCGCCAGTGGCACCTGCTGAACCGGTTGGGCGGCCACTTCCTGGACGTGGTGGAGGGGCTGCCGACACTGGCGATCTTCCGCCGGGCCAAGGCGCAGGCCGCGATCATCAGGCGCATCACCGACGAGCACCGGCGCACCACCATGGCGACGCTGCGGGTGGCGTTCCTGTCGGCGTTCGTGCTGGAGCTGCTCTCGACTCTGGCGGTGGCCCTGGTGGCCGTGGAGATCGGGATCCGGCTCATGTACGGCCTACTCGACTACCAGACGGCGCTGCTGGTGCTGATCCTCGCCCCTGAGGCCTACCTCCCGCTGCGCGAGGTGGGCGCGCGCTTCCACGCCAGCATGGAGGGGGTGGCGGCCGCAGAGCAGGTGTTCACAGAGCTGGAGAGGCGACGAGCGAGCGGAGTGGACGCCGGCGACACCGAAGGCGACACCCGGGGTCCGCGCAGCCGAGCGAGAAGCCGAACGCTCCCAGAAAACACCCCGTTGGAGAGGCGACGAGCGAGCGGAGTGGACGTCGGCGACACCGAAGGCGACACCCGGCGTCCGCGCAGCCGAGCGAGAAGCCGAACGCTCCCAGAAAACACCCCGTTGGAGAGGCGACGAGCGAGCGGAGTGGACGCCGGCGACACCGAAGGCGACACCCGGCCACCGCCGGGCCGAACGGAGTCGGGGGACCGCCGTGCGGACGGCCGCCGTGCCATCGGGGACGGTGCGGTCTGGATCCGGATGGAGGACGTGCGGCTCGTCTACCCGGGGCGGGAGGCGCCCGCGCTCAACGGCGTCGAGCTGCTGATCGCGCCCGGGCGATCCGTGCTGCTGGCGGGACCGAGCGGATCCGGCAAGAGCTCGCTGCTCTCCCTGCTGCTGCGGTTCACCGAGCCCGTGTCCGGGCGCATCCTGGTGCGCGCCGCCGAGGGCGGCCCGGCGGGGCTCGGCGCGTCCGGCTCCGGCGCCGAATGGGTGCCCCTACAGAGCGTCCCCGTCGAGGAATGGCGTCGGCGCATCGCGTGGGTGCCGCAGTCGCCGTACCTGTTCGACGACACCGTCGCCGACAACATCCGGCTGGGAGCGCCCGACGCCGGCATGGACGAGGTCCGAGCGGCCGCCGAGCGCGCCGAGGCCGACGGCTTCATCCGCGCGCTGCCCGACGGGTACGGGACCCGCCTGGGTGAGCGCGGCGCCCGCCTGTCCGCGGGCCAGCGGCAGCGCATCGCCGTGGCGCGCGCGTTCCTGCGCGACGCGCCCATCGTGCTGCTGGACGAACCCACCGCCCATCTCGATCCGGACAACGCCGCCGCGGTCCGGACCGCTGTGATCCGGCTGCTTCGCGGACGCACCGGCGTCGTGGTCGCCCACGACACCCGCTGGGCAGACGCCGTCGACGAGGTGGTGCCGGTGCGCGCCGGGCGCGTCGAGTCGGGGGTGGCCCCATGATCGGTACCGGAGCCTCTGCGCAGAGCCCGCGGGAAGCCGCGACCGGTGGCGGCGGTCCGCCCGCCGCGCCCGGCCGGGACCCGCTGTGGCGGATGATCGCGCTGGCGCGTCCGCGCAGCGCCCGGTTCCTGCTGGGGGTGCTGCTGGGCGCTCTCGCGACGGGATCGGGGGTGGCGCTGCTGAGCGTCGCCGCCTGGCTCATCGCGCGGGCTGCGGAGCACCCGCCCATCACCGCGCTGAGCGTCGCCGTGGTCGCCACGCGGGCGCTGGGCATCTCCCGCGGTGTCACCCGCTACCTGGAACGGCTGGTGACCCACGACGCCGCGTTCCACACGCTGGCCGACGTGCGCGTGCGGGTCTACCGGCGGCTGGCCCGCACGGAGCCGGTGCGGCGCTTCCGCTCGGGCGATCTGGTTTCGCGGCTGGTCAGCGATACCGACGCCACTCAGGATCTGCTGGTGCGCGGGCTGACCCCGCCGCTGGCGGCGGTGCTGACAGGCGGGGCGGCGGTGCTGTTCTGCACGTCCGTGCTGGCGCCGGGCGGACTGCTGCTGGGCGCGGGGCTGGTGCTGGCCGGGCTGGCCGTGCCGCTGGCCGCGGCTGCGCTCGGGCGGCGGCCGGGCAGGCGGCAGGCCGCCGCGCGCGGCGAGCTGTCCACGGCCCTGGTGGACACCCTGTACGGGGCTCCCGACCTGGTGGCCTACGGCGCCATGGAGCGTGCGGTGCAGCGGGTGCACGACGCCGACGCGGAGCTGACGCGGATCGCCCGGCGCGACGCCGCCGTGCTGGGGTTCGGGGCGGGGGCGACCTCGCTGATCACCGGCCTGACGGTCTGGGGCGCGCTGCTGCTCGGCGTCGCTGCGGTGGATGGCGGTTCGCTCAGCGCGGTCTCCCTGGCGGTGCTGGTGCTCACGGTGCTGGCGGCGTTCGAGATCGTGGCCCCGCTCCCCGCTGTCGCGGCGCGGTTGGGCGCCATCCGCGCCGGCGGAGAGCGGCTGTTCGGCGTCCTGGACACGCCGCCGTCGATCGCGCCGCCGGCGGACCCGGCGCGCCGACTTCCCGCCCCTGGCGCCGCCGGTGCGCCGGAGAGCGGCCTGCGCGTGCGGTCGCTGTGCGTGCGCTACGCGCCCGACGAGCCGTGGGCGCTGAAGGGGGTGGACATCGACGTGCCGCCGGGGCGCACTGTCGCGGTGGTCGGCCCCAGCGGCGCCGGAAAGAGCACACTCGCCGCGGTGCTGCTGCGGTTCCGCGATCCCGATACGGGGACGGTGCGGCTCGACGGCGCCGACATCACCGCCTGTCCCGCGGAGGAGGTCCGCGGCGCGATCACCGGGGTGCCGCAGGATCCGCACATCTTCGCGAGCACGGTGCGGGAGAACCTCCGCCTGGCAGCCCCGGAGGCGGACGACGACCGGCTCTGGGAGGCGCTTGAGCGGGCCCGGCTCGCCGAGGAGGTGCGGGCGATGCCGGGCGGGCTGGGCACCGAGGTGGGTTCGCACGGCATGCGGCTGAGCGGCGGCATGCGGCAGCGGCTCGCGCTGGCGAGAGCACTGCTGGCGGCGCCGCGGACGCTGGTGCTGGACGAGCCGACCGCGCACCTGGACCCCGACACCCGCGACGCCGTGGTGGCCGACCTCCTGGCGGCGGCCGAGGGCTACTCGACGCTGCTGATCACCCACGACCTCGCCGGGCTGGACCGCGTGGACGACATCTACGTGGTCGCCGAGGGCGAGGTCGTCGAGCACGGAACGCACGAGGAGCTCGCGGGCCGAGAGGGCTGGTACGCGCGGGCCCTGCGGGTCTGACCCGAGCGGGGCGGCGGCAGGGGCGGAACCGTCCCCGGGTACCGCCTCGGCTTCTTGAACAGCACGTAGACACACCGCCTTCCCTCCTCGCTCGGTCGCGCCTGTTTTCCGCGGGTGCGCGGGGCGCCTTGAGGCGCCGCCTTCCCTCCTCGCTCGGTCGCTCGTTCCTCGCTTCCTCGCTCGTCAGTCCAGACGGCGCCGCGCCCCGCACCCCCGCTCGGGGCCTCGCTTCCTCGCTCGTCGGTCCAGACGGCGCCGCGCCGACACCCGCTCAGCGGTAGGCGGGGCCCGTTCGGGGGCGGTTGTCCACAGGCGTCGAATCGGGTTGGCGGGCCGGGCCGCAGGACTTCGAGCATGGAGATGACCGGGCGCCCGCAGGGGGTGCCCGCGGCTCCTTCGGAGGTGCCCATGGGCTTGACCGCCCGCGTCCTGTCGACTGTGCTCGTCTTCACGGTGATCGCCGCCGGCACCGGGCTCCTACCGCCTCCGCCGGCCGGCGGCGCGGTCAAGGAGGTCGGAATGCACGAGCTGGCGGGATTCACCCTCGATCACCTGCCCGCCGGGATCGGCGACCAGGTCACGGACTTCCGCACCGAGTGGGGCGGTGTCGCCTTCGCCTCGCGGGTGTGGGAGCGCGAGCTGCCCGACGGCGGCTACAGCGTCGATCTCAAGGTCAACGTCATGCGCGGAGATCGCCTGGCCGACCTCCCGGCGGCGCGCGCCTTCCTCGCCGAGTACCACGAACGCGATCCCGCCGAATGGGCTCTGCGCCCCTTCCGCCACGGCCGAGCACCGGGGCACCGCACCGACGGACTCGTGTTCTGGCTGGCAGAGCCCGGTCTGGTGGCGGAGGTCCGCCTGGACCCCGCGCGGTTCCCCGAACCCGAGCTCACGGCCACGGCGCTGGGGATGCACCGCGCGGGTAGTGGGCAGTGGAACTCCGGGCAGGACACCGGAGGCGTCCGGCGCTGAGGCTGCGCGCCGCCGCCTGAGTCGAGGCGGCGATGCGGAACCGCATCGATACGGTCGCCGGTGTCGCGCCCGGGCTCAGGGGCCGCCTGCCGCGGTTCCCACCGCGGGCGGCGCGGGGTTGCGTGTCCCACCGCAAGGGCCGGTTTAACGCGCCGTGCATCGGGAAGCCCCTGAGCGTTACAAAAACCCAAAACGACTATTCAGGACAAAACAAAGCGGTGTTAGAGAACGGTTATTCGAGTGCGACCGCTCTTCGCCCGCCGCGGCGGCGGTCGCCTGCCGCGGCACCACTCGGACAGCATCCCGGAGCACGGCCCTGACCACGCCGCATGTGCGCAAGAACACGCCATTGCGCCGGTTCTCCGTATTCTCTGGCACACACATAAGTTTGCTTTGTGATTTCCCCGGATCCGCTCGGTCGCACGCACGCGGGCGTCGCGTGAGTCGCGCGTGCCCGGCGGGCGTATGCAGGGATTGACGTCCAATTGGGATGACTATGGCAACCACAAGTGAGACACCGACCCCCCGAGAAGAAACGGAGCCCGATCAGCGGATCGACCCCATCGTCTTCGGGGTGTCGATCGTACTCGTCGCGGTGTTCTGCATCGTCGGCTCCGTGTGGCCCGGCGCGATGGGAACCGCCGGCACCGCGGCACTGAACTGGATCGTCGGCAACGTCGGCTGGGTGTTCGTGCTCGCCGCTTCGGGGTTCGTGATCTTCGCCCTCGTGCTCGCGTTCAGCCGCTACGGCCGGATCCCGCTGTCCCAGAACGGAGAGGCCCCGGAGTTCTCCACGGTCTCGTGGGTCGCCATGATGTTCAGCGCCGGCATGGGCATCGGCCTGATCTTCTTCGGCATCTACGAGCCGGTATGGCACATGGCCAACACCCCTCCCGACAGCGGCGCCGCCGACGGCAGCCAGGAGGCGGTCACCACCTCCATGGCCTTCACGCTGTTCCACTGGGGACTGCACCCCTGGGCCGTCTACGCGGTCGTGGCCCTGGCGCTGGCCTACTCCATGTTCCGCAAGGGCCGCGGCAACCTCATCAGCTCCCCCTTCCAGGCCCTGTCGAAGAAGGACGTCGAGTACACCTGGTGGGGCAGGTTCATCAACATCTGGGCCATCATCGCCACCAAGTTCGGCGGTGCCACCTCCCTCGGCCTGGGCGCCCTGCAGATCGGGGGCGGCTTCTACCTGTTCACCGGCATCGGGGGCAGCTTCGCCAGCGAGAGCACCGAAGCGCTGAACGTCGCGCTGGTGATCATCATCGTGCTGGTGGCCCTCGCCATCGTCTCCGCGGTCAGCGGTGTCGGACGCGGCATCAAGTGGCTGTCCAACACCAACATGGTGCTGGCCGCGCTGCTGGTGGTCTTCGTGTTCATCGTCGGCCCCACGGTGTTTCTGCTCAACCTCATCCCCGAGGCGATCGGAGCCTATATCTCCGACCTGATCCCGATGAGCTTCCGCGCTCCCCTGTTCGGCCACGTCGACTGGTTCGCCGGGTGGACGATCTTCTACTGGGCGTGGTGGATCTCCTGGGCGCCGTTCGTCAGCACGTTCATCGCGCGCATCTCCCGCGGCCGCACCATCCGGGAGTTCGTGCTCGGCGTGCTGCTCGTGCCCACCGTCGTGTCGGCGCTGTGGTTCATCTTCCTCGGCGGCGCCGGCATGGACCTGCAGTTGAACGGCGTCGACATCGCGGGTGCCAACAACGAGGCCGTGGCGTTCTTCACCGCTCTGCAGGAGTACCCGGGCTTCACCGCCACCGGAATCCTGGTGATGTTCCTCGTGGCCATCTTCTGGGTCAGCGGCGCCGACGCCAGTGCGCTCGTCCTCGCCACGCTGTCCTCGCACGGGACCGTGGAGCCGAACAAATGGCTGGTCGCCCTGTGGGCGGCCCTGAGCGCGGCCGTGGCCGGGGTGCTGCTCTATGTGGGCGGCCTCGAAGCACTGCAGACGTTCACGATCATCATCGCCTGCCCGTTCGTGCTGGTGATGGTCGGGCTGTGCTGGGCGCTGTACGCCGACCTGCGCATCGATCCGCTCCGGGAGCGCCGGCCCGCGCCCGTGCGCGGGATCACGCCGTCGCCGGGCTCCTACGGCCTGATCACCGGTGTGGTCACCCCGCGCGACGTGCTGGAGGCCCAGGGCGTGGCCGGAAACAGCGAAAGCGGCCGGCAGTCCGGCCAAGGCGGCAGCGAAGACGGGACCTCCTCCTCGCAGCGGCGCGACTCCTAGAGTCTCCGCCGAGCACGTGAACGGGCCGGTCGGTTTCGACGGACTCGAAACCGACCGGCCCGTTCACGCGGCCGTGCGGGGTCTCAGCTCTGGACGGACTCCTCGGTCGCGGTGAGGGTCAGCCCGGGCTGCCACAGCAGGTCGCCGTGCTCGGCGTTGGCGCTGCGGGCAAGCACGAACAGCAGTGCGGACAGCTGGTTGAGGTAACTGGGCGCCAGGGTGTTCATGGAGGCGCCGTTCTCCTCCACGGCGATCCACGCGTAGTGCTCGGCCATGCGCACCGACGCGCGCGCCTTGTGCAGGAACGCGGCGCTGGCCGTGCCGCCGGGGATCACCGCGCCGGGGACCTCGTCGACCTCCCGGGTGTAGGCGTCGTAGAGGCCCTGGACCCGGTCGATGTAGGCCTGGGTGATCCGCACCTGGGCCGCATCGTCGGACGTGGTGGGAGTGTGCAGATCCGCGTACACGTCGAGCAGGTCGTTCTGCAGGCCGGCCAGCAGGTTGACCATCACCTCGGGCAGCGCGCCCCCGAAGGCGATCACCAGCCCGATCGTGGCAGCGGCGTCGTCGCAGCACGCCAGGGCGCCCACGCGCGGATCGCCCTTGGAGACGACGCTGTTGTCGCCCAGGACCGTGGTCTTGTCCTCCGTGTCCCGCATTCCTGTGTGGTCTTGGTCCACTCGTGCGCTATCGCTACCTGTCATGGCGCCTACCCTAACCACGCACGACCGGTCCGATTCGGCACCGCCGACATCCAGCGCACCGCCGCGCGGCTCGTCCACCAGGCGGTTCGCGCAGGCGCCGACGGGGTCCGGCCGCCTAACCCCAGAGGTCCCAGTCGGCCCAGTCGTCCACACGCCGCCGATAGCGCACTTTCAATGCGCCGCCTTTGACGTTGCCGGTGATCCGGAAATGCGGGGCGGGAGGCGCGGGGGTGTCGGGAACCGCGGAGTCGAAACTGCCGAACCACGATGTGTCCACCCCGGCGACCGCGGTGGCCCCGTCCGGCAGCACGATCTTGGCGTGGCCCCACGGGCAGTGCACCAGCACGTCGACGGTGCCGGCGAGCAGGGTCGCCTCGTGGAAGTCCAGCCGGGTGTCGCCGTAGGGATTGCTCACCTCGACCCGCTGGGGCACACGCCAGTTGCCGCGGCGGACGACGGTACCGGCGGTCGAGCGGATCACCAGCGGGGCCGGGGCGCCGGCGCCGGGTGCTGCGGTCCGGCGGGGTACCGGCGACGGGGGCGCCGCTTGGGCCGCCGGGAGGTCGGCGGTGATGGGGGCGAGGTCGGCGTAGGTGCGGGCGCGGTAGGTCCGGTCGAGGCGCTCGCCCAGTTCGTCGAGAGTGATGCGGCCCTCGGCGACCGCGTCCTGGAGGATCCGCGCCACCCTGTCGCGGTCGCCGTCCGAGGCGCGCATACTTCGCGCGTCACCGTCTGGACCCACGCTGCTTCCCATCGCCCCAGTGCTTTTCGTGCCTGTCACCCTGCGCCCGCTCCGCGGGCCGCGGGCAGGAGAGCGTGCCCGCCGAAACCATCGATCGCGTCAATGCCCCGCATTGCGGTTAATCATCGCAGAAACCATAGACGGACTGAATCATCCCAAGGTAAGCAAAACAAGACCTGAAGAAAGGTGCTCAGAGTTCCACCGTCCGTGCGATGATTGGTCGCCGATTCGCCCGGGGCGCGACGTGCGGTTATCGCTCTCCCCGCTTCGAAACGCCACGCGGCCCGCCTCCTTCCCACGATCGGCCGCCGGGTTCGCGGCACCCGTGGCACCGGGTCGGGCGGTGCCCGGACGCGATCGGCGGCGGCCCGTGCGCTCGGGGTGCCGGCTGAGGCCCCTGCCGGGGTAGGACGGGCCCCGGCAGGGACCTGAGCCGCGCTACGGGCGCCGGGCGGGCGCCTCGACCGTCCCGCGGACTTCGCCCGCTCCCACCGGTAACGGACACCCCCTCCACCACTCCCGCACCGCCACGGCCCCGCGACTCTTCTGCCTCGTAGAGAGGCTTTTCCCGGAAGACGGACCCGTTTTCGGACCGACTGATAACCCGTTTTCGGCGACTGGCAATCCCTTCCAGAACCGCCTTTCCGGCCGGGTCTTCGGCCAACGCCTCGACCCCGCTCGAAAACACGTTGGAAACCACCCGCATGACCTGCAAGTTCTCTCCGCGGCACGACGGGCCGACTCCGGCCGGGAATCCGGATTCCTGTCGCGTTTGCCCAAATTCGCAACCGAGCATGTTTCGAAGTGAACGCACTGGTCGGCGGCCGGATCCACCGCCGTCACCGCCGTCACCGCCGTGTCCGCCGTGTCCGCCGACCGCTCCGCCCGACTCCCGTCCCCCACTCCCCGCCCCATCGCGCGACACCACGCCAGCACTGCGACCGGAGGAATACGCAGACGTGCCCAAGCTCGCCATTTCCCCGACGTTCCTCTCCGAATTCTCCCGACTCGACCACGGGATCCAAACCGCGGCCCTCGCCGCCGTGCAGGCCTACACCACGGGCGAAGGCGCCCGGCTCGACCCCGTCGCCGACGCCTCCGACCCCCGGGTCCGCCTGCTGCGCATCGGTCAGGAGTGGACCGGAGTCGTCGCGCCCGGCGCGGAAGGCTCCGAGTGGCTGATCGCGATCCGCCCGCACGCCGAAGCGGTCGCGTTCGCGCGGGAGCTGCCCCTGCCGGCCGCGGTCGCGCCGCCGTCCGCCGGCACGCGGGTCGAGCTCGTCGAGCCCGGCTCCGACGAGGCGGCCGCCATCGGCGCGCTCCCCCACGTCACCGGCCCCGACGAACTCTCCGCCGACCTCGGCAAGTCTTTCGCCGAATGGCAGGTCACCCTGCATCCGCGGCAGCAGCGCATCGCCGATGCGCACTTCGCCGGCTCCGCCCAGGTCACCGGCGGCCCCGGCACCGGCAAGACCGTGCTGGCCCTGCACCGGGCCGCCCAGCTGGCCCGCCGCGACGCCGCCCGGCACCCCCGCGACCAGCGGCGCAGCATCCTGCTGACCACGTTCAACCGCGTGCTGGCCCAGACCCTGGCCCAGCAGCTCGACCGCATCCTGCCCGAACGCCGCCTGCGCGACCGCGTCGAGGTCACCACCGTCGACAGCCTCGCCCGCTCGCTCGTCCAGGAGCAGACCGGACGCAGCCCCGAGACGCTGGGGCGCGACGCCCTGAGCGAGCGCTGGCGCGACGCCGCACGCGCCGAGGGGCTCCCCTACTCCGGCCGGTTCCTCGCCGACGAGTGGGAGCAGGTCATCCTCGCCCAGAACATCACCGGACCGGCCGACTACATCCGCTGCGAGCGCAGCGGCCGGGTGCTGCACCTGGCACCCGAGCACCGCGCCCACGTGTGGGAGACCATCCAGCGCTACACGGGGGCGATGGAGATCGCCAACGAGTGGTCCTATCCCCAGGTCGCGCTGGAGGCCGCGCGCGTCCTCGGGCGCACCACCGGCCCGCGCTACCGCCACGTCATCGTCGACGAGGCCCAGGACCTGCACTCGGCGCAGTGGCGGATGCTGCGCGCCGCCGTGCCCATCGGACCCGACGACATCTTCGTCGTCGGCGACCCCCACCAGCGCCTCTACGACAGCCGGGTGTCGCTGGCGTCGCTGGGGATCAACGTGCGCGGGCGCAGCCACCGGCTGCGGGTCAGCTACCGCGTCACCCAGGAGATCCTCGACTGGGCCATGCCGGTGCTGCGCCGCCACTCGGCCCTGGGCATGGACGACAACGCCGACACCCTCGCCGGCTACCGGTCCCTGCTGCACGGCCCCGAGCCCGTGGTGCGCGGCTGCGCGTCGCGGGCCGAGGAGCGCACCGCCATGGGCGACTGGGTGCGCGTCTGGCTGGAGGCCGGCGTCAACCCGGCGTCGATCGCGGTTGCCGGGCGCAACCACTGGATCGTGCGCCACATCGCCAAGGAGCTGCAGGCCCGCGGCATCCGCACCGCTCCGCTCGACTCCGCCGAGGACGTCCGCGCGGTCCGGGTGGGCACGCTGCACAAGCTCAAGGGCCAGGAGTTCCGGTGCCTGGCGATCGTCGGCATGAGCGAGCCGCTGCTGCCGCCCAGGGCCGCCGTCGACTCCGCCGAGGGCGATCCCGTCGCGCTGGAGCAGGTCTACCAGCAGGAGCGCAATCTGCTGTTCGTCGCCTGCACCCGCGCCCGCGACGCGCTCTATGTGTCCTACGTCGGCGCACCCAGCCGGATGCTGCCCCAGGCGGGCGGCACCGGCCTCGAAGCCGACCTCGACGAGCCCGCCGACGCCCTGTCGGCCGTCTAGGAATCGCTGCCCGCCTCTGCCGCGCGGCGGCAGCGGGGCGAATCCGGCGTGCCGCCGAGCGGTGCCGCACCGCTCGGCGGCACGCCGCCGCCTGCGGGGCCACGGAGCCGGCCGGTCAGCGCTCGACCCGCTCGTCGAGTCCGGTGATGGTGACCGTCTGCGCCTGGGCCAGCGGCTGGTCGGCCTCCAGGTCGGTGACCGTCATGGAGGGCAGCAGCAGCGGCGGCGGGAAGTCGGGGGTGAACTCCAGCGGAATCCCCAGGATCCGCACCTTCATCCGGGTGACGTGCATGACGACGTCGCCGGACATGGTCATCTCCGGGATCTCCAGCGACGTCGTGGCACCGCCGTGCTCGGTCCACTGCCGCGCGCCGGCGAGCTCGGCCCGGTCCATGGTGATCTTGAGGTAACGCACCGAACCGCCCTTGACCGGGTACTCCACGACCCCCTCGAAGGCGGCGCCCTCCATGCTGAGCGAGTCGGCGGTGAGCCCGGAGGGCTCGGTGTGGGCGAGCCAGCGGCCGTCGCTCTGCTGGCCCTGCTGCACCTCGAATTCGGGCCGCTTGCCGTCCTCCTTGGCCTGCCGGCAGGCTTCCAGGAGGGCGCGGTACTCCTCCTCGCTCATGGAGGCGGCGCCTTCCTGCACCGTGCATTCCGCTGCGGTCTCCGGCTCGCCGTCCTCCTCCTGGGCCGGGTCGTCCTCCTGCTGGCCGTCGTCCTGGGCCCCGCCGCCTGCGCCGTCGCCGGTGCCCGGGGATGCCGACGGGGAGGGCGTGGGCGTCGGCCCGGAGGAAGGGGTGTCGGGGGCGGGCGTCTCCTGCTCGCCGCCGCCGAACCAGTCGTCCCAGGGCCAGGTGATGGTGGCGGGGGCGGGGACGGCCAGGACGAGCGCCGCTGCGAAGGCGGCGAGGGAGTGCAGCCGGTCGCCGCCCTGCGCTCCGCCGGTTCCGCCGCGCTCGGCACCGTCCTCGCCGGTTCTGTCCGCGTCCGCCCGCCGATGCTGGCCGGGCGCGGCCGCACCGCCCGGTTCGGCGTCCTCGGAGGTGAAGTAGGTCGCGCCGCTCTTGGGAACGGCGGGTGAGGACGCCCCGTCCCCGTCCGGGTCCGAGGCGTCCTCTCCGCGATCCGGCGCGGAATCCCCTATCTCCCGCGCGGGACCGGTCTCGTGGGCGGCCGCCGGCGCGGTCCCGCGTTCGCCCGCGTCCTCGTCTCCGGCCTCCTCGGGGACCGGTGCGCCGCGGCGGCGTCCCCGCCCGCGGCGCCCCGGGACCACCGGCGTTTTGCGCGCGCGGTCGGGCACCCAGGCGATCGCCAGCGCGCCGCCGACCATGCCGAAGAGCATGCCGAAGACGAAGCCGCCGAAGTTGGAGGTGACGAAGGAGATGAGGGAGAGCAGGACCGCGGCGATGCCGTAGAAGAACCGCTGCGGCGGCTGGAGCCACACCAGCACGCCCACGGCCATAAGCAGCACGCCGACGAAGTAGCCGGAGATGCCGGCGATGCCCTGCTGCACGATCAGGTCGAGGGGGTTGAGCGCGGGCGCCGCGATGATCACGATCCCGGCGAGGGTGATCAGCAGGCCGCCCCAGAAGGGCCGGCTCCTGCGCCATCCCCGGAAGGCCGGGCGCGCGGACTGCCACACGCCGGAGGCGCCGTGTCGGGTCATCGAATCAGTAGCACTCGTGGTCGCCGGGCTTCACGCTCAGGTGCAGGCCGGTCAGGCGGAACGTACCGGCGTTGACCGACCACGCCGTCTGCTTCAGCCCGTCGATGGTGATGGTGTCGGCCTGCTGGCCGAAGACGCCGGCCTCTCCGGTCTCGCCGCTGGCGTTCTCGACGGTGCTGGCGTCGCGGCCGATCTCCATCTCGGTGAACTTGGCGTTGCCGGAGAGCTGCTGGACGTCGATGACCATGTTCTCGGCGGTGGCGGGCTGGTCGCCCTGGCCGGCCTTCACCAGCAGCGTCACCTTGCCGACCGCGGTGTCCATCAGCACGGACTGGCAGAGGTTGGTCAGTTCGACCTTGTCGATGACCGAGAGCGCGACGGGGTGCTTGGTGCCGTCGGCGGAGGTCGCGGTGTCGGGGAACTGGGCGAAGCCGGTGCCCTTGAGCTGGTCGGCCGAGACCTTGAAGCTTTCGCCTGAGACGGCGAAGGACGAGGCGAGGGCACCCTGGGCGGTCATGCCCGCCAGGACGCCCGCGGCGCCCAGCGCCGGGATGAGGGCGAGCGCGAACCGCTTCCAGGCGGTGCCGCCGGACGCCCGCGGGGCCTCCGCTTGCGTCTCCGCTGCCATAGGACTTCCTCCTTTACGGACACCGCTCGCGGGGTCCGTCACGGGGGCGAGGGATTGTGAGGTGTGCGCTTCGGTGTGTTAACCAGGACACCTTACCCGCTGGTAGGTGAGGAACATTACAATAGTTGATGTCACATTTCCAATCGCCCGACTCAGAGGCGGATTCCGCCGCGAGGGCGGCCCTCAGCAGCACGGACGGCTCAGGAAGGCGAGGCCGTGGCAACGGACAATTCAAGCAGAACCTCCCCCGACGAGACGTCGGCGCCCCCCGGTGCAGACGGCTTCGACTATGACGTGGTCGTCATCGGCTCGGGTTTCGGCGGTGCAGTCAGCGCCCTTCGACTGACCGAAAAGGGCTACCGCGTCGGCGTCCTGGAAGCCGGCCGCCGCTTCACCCCGGAGACCCTCCCCGAGACCTCCTGGGACCTGCGCAACTTCATCTGGGCACCCGCACTGGGCATGTACGGCATCCAGCGCATCCACCTGCTGCGCGATGTCATGATCCTGGCGGGCGCCGGTGTGGGCGGCGGCTCGCTGAACTACGCCAACACCCTCTACACCCCGCTCGACGACTTCTACGACGACCCCCAGTGGCGCGACATCACCGACTGGCGCAGCGAACTGGCGCCCTACTACGACCAGGCGCGCCGCATGCTGGGCGTGCGCACCAACCCGACCACGACCCCCGCCGACGCGCACCTGAAGAAGGTGGCCGAGGACATGGGCGTGGGCGAGACCTTCCACCTGGCGCCCGTGGGCGTCTACTTCGGCGACGGCCAGGACGGCGACGGCGAGCACCGCGCGGCCCCGGGCGAGGACGGCGGCGACCCCTATTTCGGCGGCGCGGGCCCGCGGCGGCGCGCCTGTCTGGAGTGCGGCTCGTGCATGACCGGCTGCCGCCACGGCGCCAAGAACACGCTCACCGAGAACTACCTCTACTTCGCCGAACGCGACGGCGCGGTCGTCCATCCGATGACCACGGTCGAGCGGCTGCGCGAACTGCCCGCCGCCGGCGGGCGGCCCGCCGGCTACGCCGTGGACACGCTGGCCACCGGCGCGCCGCGCAAGCGCGAACACGCGCGCACGTTCACCGCCCGCCAGGTGGTGGTCGCCGCCGGCGCCTACGGCACGCAGGCGCTGCTGCACCGCATGCGCGACACCGGACTGCTGCCGCGGCTCTCGGAGCGGCTGGGGACGCTGACGCGGACCAACTCCGAGTCGCTGGCCGGGGCGATGAGCAAGAGCGTCGAGCCCGCCGAGGACTTCTCCCGGGGCGTGGCCATCACCTCCTCGATGCACCCCGACTCCCACACCCACGTGGAGCCGGTCCGCTACGGCAAGGGCTCCAACGCGATGGGGCTGCTGGCGACGATCCAGGTGCCCGGCGGCGGCCGGGTGCCGCGCTGGCTGCGCTTCCTCGGACTGGTCGCACGCCACCCCTACGTCTTCGCGCGCAGCCTGTCGGTGCGCCGCTTCTCCGAGCGCACGATCATCGGCCTGGTCATGCAGTCCCTGGACAACTCGCTGACCACCTACACCCGGCGCGGACTGCTGGGGCGGCGCGTGCTGACGTCGCGCCAGGGCCACGGCGAACCCAACCCCACCTGGATCCCCCAGGGCCAGGAGGTCATGACGCGCCTGGCCGAGGAGATCGACGGCCACGCGGGCGGCACGATCGGCGAGGTGCTGGACATCCCGCTCACCGCCCACTTCCTGGGCGGCTGCCCGATCGGCTCCTCGCCGGAGACGGGCGTGATCGATCCCTACCACCGGCTCTACGGCCACCCCGGCGTGCACGTCGTCGACGGCGCGGCGGTCTCGGCGAACCTGGGCGTCAACCCGTCGCTGACGATCACGGCCCAGGCGGAGCGGGCGATGTCGATGTGGCCCAACAAGGGCGAGGAGGACCCCCGCCCCGCGCCGGAGGAGCCCTACCGGCGCGTCGAGCCGGTGTTCCCCCGCCACCCGGCCGTCCCGGCGGGCGCGAGCGCCGAACTGCGCTTCACCGCCCCGCTGCCGCTGAGCGTGGTGGACTCCCGGGAGTCCGCGGCCGACCGCGCGGAGGCGGAGCAGCTGTGACCGTCCGGGGCGGCCGCACGGCCCCCGCGCCCGCGGCCGCCCCGGACCACGCGCCGAGGAGGCACCCGTGATCCCCCTGAGCCACGCCGCCGACCGCGCCCGGATCGTGCGCACGCCCGACGGCGCCGAACTGCGGGTCCACGTCCGCGGCACCGATCGGGCGCCGGTGACGGCGGTACTGGCCCACGGCCAGGCGCTGGCCTCCGACGCCTGGCGCCTGCAGGCCACCCGCCTGGCCGCCGAGCCCCAAGGTGCCGTGCGCACCGTGCGCTGGGACCAGCGCGGCCACGGCGGCTCCACCCTGGGCACCCGCCCGCTCGGCGGCGCCGTGCTCGGCGACGACCTGATGCGGGTGCTGGAGGCCTGCGCGCCGGAGGGGCCGGTGGTGCTCGCGGGGCACGCCATGGGCGGTCGGGCGGTCCTCGCCCTGGCGGCGGCGCATCCCGGCTTCGTCGCCGAACGGGTCGCGGGCGTGCTGCTGGCGGCGACCGCCGCGGGCCGGCTGGAGGGCACCGACCCGGGCCGGCCTCTCGGCGCGCGGATGGCGGGCGGCGCCAAGCGCGCCGTGCTGCGGGCGCTGCTCACGGCACCCGCCGTCGCCGACCGCCTGCACGGCCTGGTGCCACCCCACTCGGGCGCCTACCGGGCCGCGGTGCGGCGGGCGGTGTTCGGCGCCGCGCCCGATCCCCTGCACGTGCGGGAGTGCGCCCAACTCATCCACAACACGCCGAGCGGGGTCGTCGCCGGGTGCTACGCGTCGCTGGCGGGGCAGGACCTCTCCGGCGGTCTGGGCGCGCTGGGCGGTGTCCCGGTGCGCGTGATCGCGGGCGGGCGCGACAGGCTGGTCGCCCTGCGCCACGCCCGGGAGCTGTGCCGCGCGCTGCCGCAGGCGCGGCTGCGGGTCCTGCCCGCCTGCGGGCACATGCTCCCGCTGGAGGCGCCCGATGCGGTCGGCGAGGAACTCGCCGAGCTGTGCCGGGCCGCACGGCGGGCGCACCCGGAGTGAGCCGGGCCCCCGGCCCGCCCTACCCTTCGACCGCGGAGGCGCCGACCGCTCCGCCGCCGGGGTGCGCACCCGGCGCGCCGCCGGAGGCGCCCTTGCGCTCGTTGATGTGCTCCAGCACCTCGGCGAAGTGCTCCCCCAGCACTTCCTGGAGGCTCTGGGACATTGCGTCGGCGAGCATGGCGTCCACGGCCGTCTGGGCCAGCGGCCGCAGCCGGCGCACCAGGGCGGCGGTCTCGGCGATCTCCTCGCCCTGCAGGATGCCCTGGGGAGCGTGCTCGGCGAGGATGTGGTCGGCCACCGCGCGCACCAGCTCGCCGGCGAGGGAGCCCACGCGCTCCTTGAGCCGCTCGGAGATGTCCAGCACGGTGCTCAGCTCCATGCCGGCGGCCACCAGCTCGGCGCCGGCGTTGAGCAGCCGCGGGCTGGGCACGCGGAAGCGCAGCCCTTCGCGCTCCACCAGGCCCAGCCGCAGCGCCCGGGTGATGTTGGGCGCGTCGACCTGGCCGGGGAACAGCTCGCGCAGCTCGCCCATGGTGATGTAGCCGGCGATCTCGTCGGACCAGGGGTCGCCGATCGCCGACTCGAACCCCAGGATGTCGTTGAGGTCGCCGCCGCGCTCCCAGACGGTGATGAGCTCGCTGATGTTGGCGAAGGTGTAGCCGCGCTTGAGCAGCTGGCCGATCAGCCGCAGCCGCGCCAGGTGGGCTTCGGTGTAGATGCCCACCCGGCCCTCGCGGCGGGGCGGGGAGAGCAGCCCCCGGTCCTGGTAGACGCGGACGTTTCGCACCGTGGTACCCGCGAGCCGCGCCAACTCGTCGATGCGGTATTCGGCCATGCCCCAAGCCTAGGGCTTCTGGCGGAGGCCGGTCGGCTCGCTGCCGGGCGGCCGCGGGCGCGGGTCGCCGGCGGTCCGCGGGCGGGCGGCGGCGCTCCCCTCCGCCTTCCGACTACCGGTTGAATTGTGACAATGGTCGTTGTAATGTTTCGGCATCCACGGTGTGGACGAGATCACATCCGCCCCTCAGGGCGCGGTCCGGCGGCTCACCTCCGGGTTTCCCGCCGGCATCCGCCGGGCCGCCGCCGGATGAGGACAAGGAGGACCGGGCATGACCGTCGAGCCGCAGACCCGCACGACCGACCGCGAGGACATCGCCAGGCGCCTGCTGCGCTCCTCGGCCAAGGCGTCCTTCGACCCCCTCGTCGAGATCGACTGGGACGCCCCCGTCGACCGGGACCGCTACGCGATCCGGCCCGAGCGCCTGTCCCTCTACGGCACCGAGCTGTGGGAGACGCTCACCGAGGAGCAGCGCAAGGAGCTCAGCCGCCAGGAGATCGCCAGCGTGGCCAGCATCGGGATCTGGTTCGAGACGATCCTGATGCAGATGCTGGTGCGCCACGCCTACGACCGCGATCCCACCACCAACCACGTCCAGTACGCCTACACCGAGATCGGCGACGAGTGCCGCCACTCGGTGATGTTCGCCAAGCTCATCGAGAAGCTCGACGCCCCCTTCTACCGGCTCGACCCGGTCACGCACTTCCTCGGCAAGGTCTTCAAGACCATCTCCAACGGACCGCTGACCTTCAGCGGCGCCCTGTTCGTCGAGGAGATCCTGGACCAGCTCCAGCGGGAGATCATGGCCGACGACGAGCTGGAGCCGCTCACGCGCGCGGTCTCGCGCATCCATGTCGTGGAGGAGGCCCGGCACATGCGCTACGCCCGCGAGGAGTTCGCGCGCGACTGGCAGCGGCGCGGGCCGCTCATCCAGCACTACAGCCGGTTCGTGCTGGGCCTGGTCGTGTACTACTCCGCGACCCGCCTGATCAGCCCCAAGGTCTACGAGCGCGTCGGCCTGGACCCGCGCGCCGCCCGCAAGGCCGCCCGCCGCAACCCGCACTGGATCGACACCAAGACCTGGGCGGCCCGCAAGGTCGTGGCGACCCTCGACCGCGCGGGCGCCATCTCCGGCCCCGGCAGGTACTTCTGGCGCAAGGCCGGACTGCTGGGCCGCCGCGGCGCACCCGCCCCCTCGACGGCCGGCCCGGAGGCTCAACGCGCCTGAGCAACCGGGCCGGCTCCCCGCCGGCCCTCCCGCGGGTCCGCGCACGGCGCGGGCCCGCGGGACACGCCACCAGCCCGACCGGCCGGAAAGGATCGGCTGACGTGACCCACGACCAGGCCCCCACCGAGGACCGGGAGACCGCGCCCGCCCACTACCGCGTCGCCGTCATCGGCACCGGGTTCGCCGGGATCGGCATGGCGGTCCGGCTCAAGCAGGCCGGGCTCGACGACATCGTGCTGCTGGAGCGCGCCGAGGACGTCGGCGGCACCTGGCGCGACAACACCTACCCCGGCGCCGCCTGCGACGTCCCCTCCCACCTGTACTCCTTCTCCTTCGCCCCCAACCCCGACTGGAGCCGCAGCTTCTCGCCGCAGCCCGAGATCTGGGACTACCTGCGCCGGGTCGCCAAGGACTACGACGTGGTGCGCCACGTCCGCTTCGGCCACGAGGTCACCGAGGCGCGCTGGGAGCCGGAGGGCAACCGCTGGCGGGTGCGCACCACCGGCGGCACGGTCACCGCGCAGTTCCTCGTGAGCGCCTGCGGGCCGCTGGCCGACCCCTCCTACCCCGACATCCCCGGACTCGACTCCTTCGAGGGCGCCGTCTTCCATTCGGCCGACTGGGACCACGGCCACGACCTCGCCGGCCGGCGGGTCGGCGTGGTGGGCACGGGCGCCTCGGCCATCCAGTTCATCCCCGAGATCCAGCCCGCGGTGAGCGAGCTGCGGGTGTTCCAGCGCACTCCGCCCTGGGTGATCCCCCGGCACGACCGCGACATCACCGCCCTGGAACGGCGGCTGTTCAACGCCGTGCCCGCGGCCCAGCGCCTGGCGCGCACCTGCATCTACTGGGGGCGGGAGAACTACGTCATCGGGTTCGCCAAGAACCCGCGGCTGCTCAAGCTCGTGGAGAAGCTCGCGCTGGCCAACCTGCGGCACGGGGTCAAGGACCCCGAGCTGCGCCGCAAGCTGGTGCCCGACTACACCATCGGCTGCAAGCGCATCCTGCTGTCCAACGACTACTATCCGGCGCTGGACGCCCCCAACACCGACGTGGTCACCGACCCCATCGCCGAGATCCGGGCCGACGCGGTGATCACCCGCGACGGCACCCGCCACGAGGTGGACACGCTGATCTTCGGCACCGGCTTCCACGTCACCGACAGCCCCATCGCCCAGCGCATCCGCAACGCCGAGGGCGTGCTGCTGGCCGACCGCTGGGACCGGGGGCGGCGCATGCAGGCGCTGCGGGGCACCACCGTCGCCGGCTACCCCAACCTGTTCGTGCTCGCCGGCCCCAACACCGGGCTGGGCCACACCTCGCAGCTGTTCATGCTGGAGGCGCAGATCGCCTACACCATGGCCGCGCTGCGCTACGCCCACGACCACGGCGCCGACCGGCTGGAGCCGCGCGCCGAGGCGGAGGAGGCCTACACCCGGTGGGTGCAGGACAAGATGCTCGGCACCGTGTGGGTCTCGGGGGGCTGCGACAGCTGGTATCTCAACGACCAGGGCCGCAACACCACCCTGTGGCCCGGCTTCACCTGGGACTACAAGCTGCGCACCAGCCGGTTCGACGCCCGCAACTACCGCCTGCGCACCGCGCCCGGCGCCGGGCGCCCGCGGCGGCGGGCACGGACGCGGCCCGCCGCGGCAGCGGGAAGGAGGTCGCCGTGAGCGGTATGGGCGACGACGAGGAGGAGTACCACGGGCCGGCGACCCTGGTCGCCGGCGGCGTCGAGGCCGCGGTCGAGGCGCACCTCGCCGGGCACTTCGACCCGCTGGTGGGCGCCTACACCTGGAGGGGCCGCGTCTCCGGCGACCCGGCCGCCGACGCGGCGTTCACGGCCGGCGACACCGCGGTCGTGCTGCGCACCCCCGACGGCCACGAGGCCGAGGGAAGGCTCGCCGAGGCCAACGTCTGGGGCGGCTACCGGATCGTGGGCACCGGCACTCCCCCGTTCGCGGTGCCGCGGGTCGCGCCGGACGACGACGAACCGGTCTGACCGGGCCCGGCGGGACCCGAATCGTCCGGGAGCGGATCGACAAGAGGGGACCGTCCGCTCACCGGAGCGCGCCGATGCGCCCTGCGCTCGCTGCGGCGGGCGCGGGGCGCGCGGTGCCGCGCGCCGGCGGCCGCTACCAGGGGTCCTCCTGGCGGAAGAAGGCCGCGCTCGCCCACCGGGCGCGCTCGTCGGCGTACCCGGGTTTGATCACCTGCTCGATGAGCGCCAGCCGCTCGTCGTGGCCGATGAACGCCGACTTCATGGCGTTGACGGTGAACCAGCGCAGCGTCTCGGCGGTGTAGCCGAACTCCGCGCACAGCCGCGCCAGCTCCTCGCTGAGCGTGGCGCTGTCCAGCAGCCGGTTGTCGGTGTTGACGGTGACGCGGAACCGCAGCCGGCGCAGCGTGTCGACGGGGTGGGCGGCCAGCGACGGCAGCACGCCGGTGTTGACGTTGGAGGTGGGGCACAGCTCCACCGGGATCCGCTTGTCGCGGATGTAGGCGGCCAGCTCGCCCAGTTTGGCCGAGCCGTCCTCGGCCGCGGCGATGTCGTCGAAGATGCGCACGCCCTGGCCGAGCCGGTCGGCGCCGCACCACTGGATGGCCTCCCAGATCGAGGAGAGCCCGAACCCCTCGCCCGCGTGCAGGGTGAGGTGGAAGTTGGCGCGCTTGACGTGCTCGCAGGCGGAGATGTGGCGGGTGGGCGGATAGCCCGCCTCGGGCCCGGCGATGTCGAAGCCCACCACGCCGCGGTGGCGGTAGCGCACGGCCAGGTCGGCGATCTCCAGGGAGTCGGCGGCCTGGCGCATCGCCGTCAGCAGCAGCCGCACGTCGGTCCTCAGGCCGAACAGGCGGGCCTTGGCCCGCCCGACCCGAAGCCCCTCCAGGACCGCGTCGACGACCTGCTCACGGGTGAGGCCGCCTTCGGTGTGCTGCTCGGGGGCGAGCTTGACCTCGGCGTAGACCACGCCGTCGGCGGCGAGGTCCTGTGCGCATTCGGCCGCCGCGCGTGTCAGGGAAGCGGTGTCCTGCAGCAGGGCGACCACCGGGTCCAGGCGGCGGGCCCGCTCCTCGGGGGTGGGCGCCGGGGCGCCGAACCAGGCGCGCAGCCGGTCGGGGTCCGCGGCGGGCAGCCCGGCGCCGCCGGCCGGGGCGGCGAGGTCGAGCACGGTGCCCGCGCGCAGGCCGCCCACCAGGTGATCGTGCAGCAGCACCTTGGGCAGGCGCCGGATGGTCTCGTGGCCCAGTGGTGTCATCGTCCTCCTCGATGCCGGGGTCTGCGGGCCGGCCGCCGCGCGGCAGGCCCGCATGTGGGTAAATTGCCCGGCAGTCTAGACGAGCACCCGCGGAACGGCACCGGCCGGCGGCGGTGATCCCCGTCTCGCCCGGTCCGGCGGCGGAGGACCGGCGCTTCAGACGGGGCTCTGCGCCGAGCGGCCGGCCGGGGGCAGCACGTGCTCGGAGACCTCCGAGTGCACCTGCTGGAGCCGGGCGCGGGCGGCGCGGCGCAGCCGTCCCAGGCACTCCACCGCCGCCGACTCGTCGCCCACCAGCCCGCCTTTGACCACCGCGGGCGTCCCTTCGAGCGGGCCGCCGCTGAGGGTGCCGTGCACGGCCAGCGGCAGCACCTCGCCGGCGACCTCGAAGCCGTGGACGCCCAGGGCGTCGAACACGCTGGAGGTGAGGTCGCCGCCGGTGAGGAACAGGCCGCTGGGCAGGGCGTGGGTGCCCGCCTCCTCCTCCACGGCCTCCACCACCCCCGCCAGCAGCTCGGCCAGGCGCGCCGGCAGGGCGCGCTCGGCCGGGTGGGCTTCGGCAGCGGGTTCGAGCAGCCGCAGCGCGACGACGTCGGGAAAGACCGCCGACGTCAGCCGGTCGACGAGCTGCCGGGCGACCTCGCGGGCGTGTTCGCGGTCGCCGGCGCCCAGGCGGCCGGGGTCGGCGTCGACGAAGCGGACCGGGCCGGATCGGGCCAGGGCCGCGACCTGGCGCCTTGTCAGGTCCGTGGTGCTGCCCGCGACGGCCAGCAGCGGCCCCGGAGCGCCCGCCTGGCCGCGCAGGCGCAGCGCATAGGCCAGCAGCGCCCCGCTGGGCCCCGGGTCGGCGGCCACCCACACCGTCCCGTCCTCGCGGTGGGCCTCGGCGGCGGCCTGGGCGAGGTCTTCGATGCGCTGCTCGTCGGAGGCGTCGCACACCAGCACCGGCTCGTCGCCGGAGCGCAGCTCCGCGGTGAGCATGCTCTGGGTGACCTGGCGTGCGGGCACGTGGCGCACGGCCAGGCGGCACTGGCGCGCCAGGATCGCCGCGACGTCGCCGGTGTCCATCGGGCAGAAGGGGTCGCGGGCGAGCTCGGTCTGCTCCAGGGGCCGGCCGCCGAGCAGCTGGACGCCGTCGACCGTGGTCCGGCCGCCGGTGGGGAAGGCCGGTACCACCAGCGCGCGTACGGCCCACCGGGCCGGGACCCGGTCGCGCACGGCGCGCCAGGCCGCCTCCAGCTCGGCGCCGACGTTGCCGCGCAGGGTGCTGTCGAGGCGCTTGACGACCAGGCCCACCGGCCAGATCGCCTCGACGACATCGGTCACCAGGTCGGCGGCCTGCTCGGCCGAGGCGTGGCGGCTGTCGAGGTTGGCCACCACCACGTCGTACTCCTCGGCCACCGCGGTCACGTGCTCGGGGGTGACGGTGGTGACCCGCATCCCGGCGCGTGCGAACCGGGCGCCGGTGGCGTTGGCGCCGGTGAGGTCGTCGGCGACGACGAGAACCTGGGCCACGGCTTCCTCCCCTTCCCGCTGGGCTGCGCTGCGCCGGGGCGGCGGCCCCGCGTTACGAGCCTCTCATCCCCGGCGCTCGCGCAACCCCGTTCCGGCCAGCGCCGAGGCGGCGCACAGCGCGAGGACGTAGACCACCACGCCGGTCCAGCCGACGGTGTCATACCAGATCCCGCCGAGCCAGCCGAAGGTGCTGGAGCCCAGATAGTAGGCCAGGGTGTAGAGGGCCGCGGCCTGGGCGCGCGCGACCGTGGCCCGGTGGCCCACCCAACCCGAGGCGGTGGCGTGGGCGGCGAAGAAGCCGAAGGTGAACAGCAGCAGGCCGGCGGCGACCGCCGCGAGGGAGGGTGCCAGCAGCACCGCGGCCGATCCGGCCATCGCCCCCACGCCCCACAGCAGCACTGTGCGCCGCCCCAGCCGCTCGGCCAGGCGGCCGGCGGCGGCCGATCCGGCGGTGCCGGCGAGGTAGGCGGCGAACAGGAAGGCCACGACCGTCTGGGACAGGCCGAAAGGCGGGCCGGTCATCCGGAAGCCCAGGTAGTTGTAGACGGTGACGAACGCACCCATCAGGAACAGCCCCTGGCAGTAGAGCGCGAGCAGACCGGGGTCGGCGACGGCGGAGAGCAGCCGCCGGGCCAGTCCGGGCCCTGCCGACCCGCGCGGCTTGGGTGTGAAGCCGCGGGTGCGCGGGATCGCGGCGGCGAAGACGAGCAGCGCGGCCAGCGCCAGCAGGGAGTCGGCCGCCACGCCCCAGCGCCACCCTCCGAGGTCGGCCACTGCGCCCGCCACCAGCCGCCCGCTCATCCCGCCGACGGTGTTGCCCGCGATGTAGATCCCGGCCACCCGGGAGAGGTGGGCGCGGTGCACCTCTTCGGCGAGGTAGGCCATGGCCACGGCCGGCACGCCGCCCAGGGCCGCGCCCTGCAGGCCGCGCACCGCCAGCAGCGTCCACATGTCCGGGGCGAAGGGTGCCGCCAGCCCCAGCGCGGTGGAGACCGTCAGGGAGATCGCCATCACCCGGACGCGGCCGATGCGGTCGGCGATACCGCTCCACACCAGGACGAAGGCCGCCAGGCCCCCGGTGGCGAAGGAGACGCTCAGCGCCACCCGGGAGGCCGAGGCGGCGAAGCTGTCGGCCAGTCCGGGCAGCACCGCCTGGACGGCGTAGAGCTGGGCGAACGTGGCGATGCCGGCGGCGGTCATCGCCACGACGATGCGCCGGTACCCGCTGCTGCCGGCCCGATGGCCGGAATCACCGCCTACCGAGATCCCCTCATCCACCCATCCGACGTTACGCCTTCATGCGCCGGAACCCGGCCACCGGTGGTACGGCTCTATCCGGCAGGTACCGCGCGCGCTCGGCGGCCAGGAAACTCGTGACGCGAAGCGTCTCCGCGGGGGTGGTGGCGGGTTCCCTGCGGTTCCCGGTGGGTTCCTCTCCCTGCCGACCCGAGGAACCCACCGGGGACCACCCAGGGCAAGCACCACAGAGGCTGCGGCAATGGGGCCGAGATGCGCGAATCCCACCCGTCACCCGCCGCCGCCCCTAACGGAGGCGCTTCGCGCCACGTACCTGTTCTGCGCCGGCTTGCCGCCGAGCGCACGGCGCACCTTCGTACCGGAGGCCCGCCACCGGTGGTCCCACTCCACCTGGCAGGCACCGCGTGCGCTCGGCGGCAAGCTGCGTCCGCGCTTCGCGAGGCGCGCCCATTGCCGCAGCCTCGGTGGTGGCGGCTTCCCTGCGGTTCCCAGTGGGTTCCTCTGCCTTGGCGACCCGAGGAACCCACCGGGAACCGCCCAGGGCAGGTACCACAGAGGCTGCGGCAATGGGGCTGAGATGCGCGAAGCGCTGTGGGCCAGCTTGCCGCCGAGCGCACGGCGCACCCTTTGCGCTGGAAAGCAACCACCGGTGCCGCGGCTCCGACTGAAAGCACCGCGTGCGCTCGGCGGCAAGCTGCGACCGCGCTTCGCGAGGCGCGCCCATTGCCGCAGCCTCGGTGGTGGCGGGTTCTCTGCGGTTCCCAGTGGGTTCCTCTCCCTGCCGACCCGAGGAACCCACCGGGGACCACCCAGGGCAAGCACCACAGCGGCTGCGGCAATGGGGCTGAGGTGCGCGAAGCGCCGCGCGCCAGCTTGCCGCCGAGCGCACGGCGCACCCTTTGCGCTGGAAAGCAACCACCGGTGCCGCGGCTCCGACTGAAAGCACAGCGTGCGCTCGGCGGCAAGCTGCGACCGCGCTACGCGAACCGCGCCCATTGCCGCAACCCCGACGGCGGCCGCCCCAGGCGGTACCCGGTGGGTTCCTGGGAAGCGGCGCCCCCGCCGTTCTTCAATACGGCCCAGTCCTTCCCCCGCACCGGAAGCCGCGACGGTGCCCCTGCGTATACGCGCGGCCGCCCGCCGCGTCCGGGCGGGATCTCCCGGGTCGGCGCTCCGAACGCGCCATCAGGTCTCCTCCCGATCCACCTTCTCCGTCCGCCCGCCCGCGGCGCTGCGGCGGGCGGCCTCGATGACCTCCAGGCCGTGGACGACCTCGTGCAGTTCGACCGGAAGCGGCTCGCCCTCGCCGACGGCGTCGCGCACGCCCCGGTAGAACGCGGGGTAGTCGCCGCGCTCGCTGCGAACGGGGACCGACTCCTCGTCGGTGCCCAGCCGCCCCCACGCGGAGTCGGGCTCGACGCCCCAGTCGGGCGCGTCGGGCCGCTCCCCGCTGTCCAGGCGCCCCTCCTGGGAGTCGAGCCCGCTGATGGTGAAGGCCGCCTTGTCGCCCAGCACCCGGAAGCGCGGCCCCAGCTGGGCCGACACGGCGCTCATCCACAGGTGCGAGCGCACGCCGCCGGTGTGGGTCAGCGCGAGGAAGGAGTCGTCGTCGGCGGCGGCTCCGCGCCGGGCGTCCAGCTCGGCATAGACCGACTCGACCGGGCCGAACAGATTGACCGCCTGGTCGATCAGGTGAGGTCCGAGGTCGTAGAGGATGCCCGCTCCGGTCTCGGGGGACCCGCTGTCGCGCCAGGTACCCCTGGCCTCGGGGCGCCAGCGCTCGAAGCGCGACTCGAACCGGTGCACCCTGCCGAGCGCGCCCTCGTCGACAAGCTTCCACAGCGTCAGGAAGTCGGAGTCCCAGCGCCGGTTCTGGTAGACGGTCAGCACCTGGCCCAGCCGCCGGGCGTCCTCGGCCAGCTCCCGCGCCTGCACGGCGTTCAGCGCGAACGGCTTGTCGACCACCGCGGCGAACCCGGCCTCCAGCGCGGCCCGCGCCAGCGGAGCGTGCGTCTCGTTGGGCGTGGTGACCACCGCGATGTCGATGTCGCCGGTACGCTTCCACAGCTCCTCGGCCGAGGGGATCACCTCGGCGCCGGGGTAGCGCTCGTGCACGGCCGCCTGCCGTTCGGGATTGCCGGTCACCACCGCCGCGAGCCGCAGTCCGGGCGTGGCGTCGACGAGCGGCGCGTGGAACACCTCGCCGCCCTTGCCGTAGCCGATGACGGCGACCTGCAGTTCTCGTCCGGCGTCGTTCGCAGAGGTCATGTTTCCACCGTAGCCACGCGGGCGGTTCGTGATCACGCGGGCGGACTCCACCCGAAAGGCCAAGCACGCTGCGTTACCAAGTGATAGCTTTCCGTTGTCAAAAACGCGAGCACCCGTGAAGGCAGGGATGTCAGTTCTTCAGCAGCCCGCGGATCGCGGTCATCTTCACCAGCATCTGGGCTTCGGTTTCCCCGATCCCGAGTACGCGCTGCGGATTCCCAAGGAGGTGTGGGACACGCTGGGCCTGGACACGCCGCACACCGTCCTGGAGTTCGTCGGGCGCGACGGCGAGGTGGCGATCCGGCCGCGCGTCCTCGTCCACCCCGACTTCCCCTGGTTCTGGGAGCCCGGGCAGCAGCACGCGGAGCAGGAGGCGGAGGAGGAGATCGCCCGCGGCGAGATCCGCCCGCCGATGGCCGGCGAGGAGTTCCTCGCCCACCTGGACGCGCTCACCTGCGACAAAGCGGGTAGGTACGTATGAAGCACCAGACCCTCGCCGGGTTCGACCGGGAGTTCCGCAGGCTTCCGGTCAAGCGCCAGCTGCAGTTCATGGCCACGGTCCGCCGCCTCATCCGCGACGCCGACGCCGGAGCCTCCTCGCCCGTCCGCTCCGGGCGCACCTGCGCGCACCGGCTCGCCGGCCGCGAGGTCTACTCGCTCCGCTGGGCCCCAGACACCCCGGAGGGCCGCGCCACATTCCACATCCGCCAGGACGAAGCCGGGCAGCCGTCCCTGGTCTGGCGCCGGATCGGCGACCACTCGATCTACAAGGACCCCTGACACGAGGCGGGCCGCCCCGCCGGGGCGGCCCGCACTCCGTGCCCGCGGAAGGTCACGCGGCCAGCGGCTCCCGGGCCTGGGCCGGGCTCAGCGCCAGGTCGAGGACCTCGCGGACGTCGCTGACCGGGTGGACGGCGAGCTGTTCGCGGATGTCCTCGGGGACGTCGTCCAGGTCGGGCTCGTTGCGCGCGGGGATGAGGACCGTGGTGATCCCCGCCCGGTGCGCGGCCAGCAGCTTCTGCTTGACACCCCCGATGGGCAGCACCCGGCCGGTCAGCGAGACCTCGCCGGTCATGGCGACGTCGGAGCGGGCGGGGCGGCCCGACAGGAGCGAGGCGAGCGCCGTGGTCATGGTGACGCCGGCGCTGGGCCCGTCCTTGGGGATCGCTCCCGCGGGGACGTGCAGGTGGATGCCGCGCTCCTTGAGGTCGCCCACCGGCAGCTCCAGCTCCGCGCCGCGCGAGCGCAGGTAGGACAGGGCGATCTGCGCGGACTCCTTCATCACGTCGCCCAGCTGGCCCGTCAGGGTCAGCCCGCTCGCGCCGGACTCGGGGTCGGCCAGGGACGCCTCGACGAAGAGCACGTCGCCGCCGGTCCCGGTGACCGCCAGGCCGGTGGCCACCCCCGGAACCGAGGTGCGCTCGGCCGTTTCGGGAGTGTGCTTGGGCCGCCCGATGAACCCGGTCAGGTCCTGGGCCCCGACCGACACCGGCAGCTCGCGCTCGCCCAGCGCGACGCCCGAGGCCACCTTGCGCAGCACCCGCGCGATGGTGCGCTCCAGCTCGCGCACCCCCGCCTCGCGGGTGTACTCGGCGGCGATCCGGCGCAGCGCGTCGTCGGCGACATCCACCTCGCCGGATTCCAGACCGGCCCGCTCCAGCTGGCGCGGGAGCAGGTGGTCGCGGGCGATGGTCACCTTCTCGTCCTCGGTGTAGCCGTCGAGCTGCACCACCTCCATGCGGTCCAGCAGCGGGCCGGGGATGGTCTCCAGCGCGTTGGCGGTGGCCAGGAAGACGACGTCGGACAGGTCGAGGTCGACCTCCAGGTAGTGGTCGCGGAACGTGTGGTTCTGCGCCGGGTCGAGCACCTCCAGCAGCGCCGACGTGGGGTCGCCGCGGAAGTCGGCGCCGACCTTGTCGATCTCGTCGAGCAGCACGACGGGGTTCATCGACCCGGCCTCCTTGACGGCGCGGACGATGCGGCCGGGCAGCGCGCCGACGTAGGTGCGCCGGTGGCCGCGGATCTCGGCCTCGTCGCGCACCCCGCCCAGGGCCACCCGGGTGAACGTGCGGCCCATGGAGCGCGCCACGGACTCGCCCAGCGAGGTCTTGCCGACGCCGGGCGGGCCGACGAGCGCGAGCACCGCCCCGCTGCGCCGCCCGCCGATCACGCCCAGGCCCTTGTCCTCGCGCCGCTTGCGCACGGCGAGGTACTCGACGATGCGCTCCTTGACGTCGTCGAGGCCGGAGTGGTCGGCGTCGAGGATCCCGCGGGCGCCCGCGATGTCGTAGGCGTCCTCGGTGCGGGTGTTCCACGGCATGTCCAGGACGGTGTCCAGCCAGGTGCGGATCCAGCCCGACTCCGGCGAGGAGTCGCCGGCCCGCTCCAGCTTGTCCACCTCGGCCAGCGCGGCCTTGCGCACGTGGTCGGGCAGGTCGGCGGCCTCCACGCGCTCGCGGTAGTCCTCCTCCTCGCTGCCGGGCTTGCCGTCGAGCTCGTTGAGCTCCTTGCGGATGGCCTCCATCTGGCGGCGCAGCAGGAACTCGCGCTGCTGCTTCTCGACGCCCTCCTGGACGTCCTGGTCGATGGTCTCGGCCACGTCGAGCTCGGCCAGGTATTCGCGGGTCCACTCGTTGAGCAGCCGCAGCCGCTCGGCCACGTCGTAGGTCTCCAGCAGCTGCATCTTCTGCGCGGTCTTGAGGAAGGGGGAGTAGCCTCCCCGGTCCGCCAGGGCGCCGGGGTCGTCCAGCTGCTGGATGCCGTCCAGGATCTGCCAGGCGCCGCGCTTCTGCAGGTAGGTGGTCAGCAGCGACTTGAACTCGCGGGCCTGCTCGTGGACCTTGCCGGGGTAGCCGCCCTCGGGCGCCCGCTCGTCGTGCACCTCGGCCGAGACCCACAGGGCGGCGCCCGGCCCGGTGGTGCCGCTGCCGACGCGGGCGCGCGCCGTGCCCCGCACGACCGCCGCCGGCTCGCCATCGGGGGTGCGGCCGACCTGCTCGATGACCGCGACGGTGCCGATCGCCGCGTAGCTGCCTTCGGTGCGGGGGACGATCAGCACTCGCGGCTTGCCCGTGGAGCGGACTCCCGGACCCTTCGCCGCGCCCTCGCCCCCGGCACGCGCGGCCTCGACGGCGGCGCGCACTTCGGAGTCGGAGAGGTCCACCGGCACGACCATGCCGGGCAGGACCACGTCGTCGTCGAGGGGAAGCACGGGGAACGTCGCGTTGGACTGCGCTTCAGTCATCAGACCCTCCTTGTTGAGTCACTATCACTCAATAAACGAGAGTCCCCGTTTGTTCCCCCTGCTGTGTTCGCCGTGAGCGATCGATGATCGTTCGGTCTCCAGTGCACGCTTCAGCGCACCAGCCCCGCCCGGTAGGCGATGACGACCAGTTGGGCGCGGTCGCGGGCGTGGAGTTTGACCATGGCGCGGCTGACGTGGGTGCGGGCCGTGGCGGGGCTGACGACGAGGCGTTCGGCGATCTCGGCGTTGGACAGCCCCTCGCCGACCAGGGCGAGCACCTCGCGCTCGCGCTCGGTCAGCTCGCCCAGGTCGGGGCGCGGGGTGCTCGACGGCGCGCGCGAGGCGAAGTGGGCGATGACGCTGCGGGTGACCGAGGGTGAGAGCAGCGACTCCCCCGCCGCCGCCAACCGGATCGCGCGCAGCAGTTCGGCGGGGTCGCTGTCCTTGATCAGGAAACCGGCGGCGCCGGCGCGCAGCGCGTCGAAGACGTACTCGTCCAGCTCGAAGGTCGTCAGCACGACGACGCGGGTGCAGGCCAGCGAGTCGTCGGCCGCGATCTCGCGCAGTGCGGCGATGCCGTCCATACCCGGCATGCGCACGTCCATCAGGACGACGTCGGGGCGCTCGCGGCGCACCAGGTCGACGGCCGTGCGCCCGTCGGCGGCCTCGCCTGCCGGCTCCATGTCCTCCTCGGCCTCGATCAGTACGCGCAGGCCCATGCGTACCAGGGCCTGGTCGTCGGCGAGGGCCACCCGGACCGCGCTCACCGCTCCCCCACCGGAAGCTCGGCACGGACCCGGAATCCGCCCTCGGGGCGCGGTCCGGCCAGCAGCCGCCCGCCGACGGCGCGGGCGCGCTCGCGCATGCCGGCGATCCCGCTGCCCTCCTGGTAGGCCCGGCCCGGGCGGGCCGGGCCGCTGTCGGTGATCTCCACGGTCAACTCCTCGGGGTGGTAGCCGATGACGACGGCCGCGGCGCCGCCGCCGTGGCGCACCGCGTTGGTCAGCGCCTCCTGGGCGATGCGGTAGGCGGCGTGGTCGACCGCCGCCGGCAGCGCCGCGGGCTCCCCTTCGGTGCGCACCGCCACGCGCTCTCCTGTGGGGTCGATACCCGCTGCGAGGTCGCCGAGACGGTCCAGCCCGGGCACGGGTTCGCGGACGCCGCCGTCGGCCTCCCCGCCGTCGCCGGCCCCCTCGCCGTCGCCGCGGGATGCGCCCGCGCCGCGGAACACCGCCAGCGTGCCCCGCAGCTCCTCCAGCGCGTCCTTGCTGGTCTGGCGGATCGCCTGCAGCGCGGGCTCGGCCTGCTCCGGGCGCCTGCCCAGCACGTGCAGGGCGACACCGGCCTGCATGTTGATCACCGAGAGGCTGTGTCCCACCAGGTCGTGCACCTCCCGGGCGATGCGCAGCCGCTCCTCGTAGACCGAGCGGCGCAGCTCGTCGTCGCGTTCGCGGCGGGCGTTCTCGCGCCGCGAACGCACGATGACGCCCAGCGCGGCCGGCACCAGCAGCAGCGTCAGCGCCGCCACCAGGTCCCCGGCGGCGCCGGGGGCCACCAGCCCGAGATAAGGCAGGTCGGTGCGCCCGGCCAGGAACACCGGCACGACCAGCGCCGTCCAGGGCGTCCAACTGCGCAGCGGCAGCAGCGCGGCCATCGTGTAGACCAGCACCATTGGCCCCAGGCGCAGGAGGCCGGCCTCCAGGCCGAGGGCGGAGAAGGCGGCGACGGCGGCCATGGCGCCGGTGAAGGCCCAGCGGGGACGCAGGCGGCGCACGGCCACGCACCCGGCCACCACCGCGATGCACACATAGGCCGCCGGCGGCAGGGCGGTGAAGTCGGCGCCGCCCTTCGCCCAGGGCGGTCCGCCCGGCGGACCGCCGCCGGGGCCCCACGGCGGGCCCGGCGGGGAACCCGTCCAGGCGGCCTGGGCGTGGACGGCGGCCAGCGACACGACCCCCACGAACAGGGCGAGTGGGACGTCCAGGGCCAGGACGCGCCGCACAGTGGGTCGGCTCACAGGCCCGACACTAGTGTGCGGGGGCGGCCCGCGGCGTCCGCTCGGGAACGTATTCCCCCTGGTGCCGCGCGCGCAGCCGCAGGCCGCGGGCAGGCGCGCGCCCCGAGCCCCGCGGCGGCGCCGGTCCACCCGCCGCGGGGCTCCGGGCGCCGCTCAGCCCGTCTTCGCGGTGTCCTCCCGGGCGAAGGCCGGGTCGTCCAGGTCGCGGCCGCGGGTCTCGCGCGAGGCGGCCACGGCCACCACCGTCAGCACGCAGGCGGCCGCGACATACGCGGACACCGGCACCGAGCTGCCGAACGTCGACAGCAGCCAGGTGGCGATCAGCGGCGCCAGTCCGCCCGCCACGATCGACGCCAGCTGGTAGCCGATGGACGCGCCGGAGTAGCGCGTGCGCGTGCCGAACAGCTCGGAGAAGAACGCCGCCTGCGGCCCGTACATGGCCGCGTGCAGCACCAGGCCGACCCCGGCCGCGGCCAGCACCATCCCGAACCCGCCGGCGTCGATGATCGGGAAGAACGCGAAGGCCCACAGACCGGTGCCGATCGCGCCGAAGGCGATGACCGGGCGGCGGCCGAAGCGGTCGGAGAGGATCCCCCAGACCGGGATGACCACCAGTTGCACCGCGGCGGCCGCCAGCAGGGCGTTGAGGACCGTGCCGCGCTCGACTCCCGCCTCTTGGACCGCGTAGACGAGGATGAAGGCCGTGATGACGTAGTAGGAGATGTTCTCGGCCATGCGCACGCCCATGGCCACCAGGATCTCCCGCCAGTGCCGGCGCACGACCTCGACGACGGGCGCGCGCTCCGCGCCTTCGGCGCGCGCCTGGGCCGCGCGGGCGGCAGCGGCCTGGAAGACCGGCGACTCCTCCACGGCGAGCCGGACGTAGAGGCCCACGATCACCAGGATCCCCGACAGCAGGAACGGAATCCGCCAGCCCCAGGACTCGAAGGCGGGGTCGGACATGGTGGCGGCCAGGACCGCCAGCACGGCGGTGGCCAGCAGGTTGCCGCAGGGCACTCCGGCCTGCGGCCAGGACGCCCAGAAGCCGCGGTGCCTGGGGCTGCCGTGCTCGGAGACCAGCAGCACCGCGCCGCCCCATTCGCCGCCCAGCGCGAAGCCCTGGATCAGCCGCAGCGCGATCAGCAGCAGGGGCGCGGCCGTGCCGATGGTGGCGTGGCCGGGCAGCAGGCCGATGGCGAAGGTGGCGCCGCCCATCATCAGCAGGCTGATGACCAGGAGCTTCTTGCGGCCCACGCGGTCGCCGAAGTGGCCGAAGACCAGGCCGCCCATCGGGCGCGCCACGAACCCGATGGCGTAGGTGCCGAAGGCGAGCAGGACGCCGGTCAGGGGGTCGGACTCGGGGAAGAAGACGGCCCCGAAGACCAGGGCCGCCGCCGAGCCGTAGAGGAAGAAGTCGTACCACTCCACGGTGGTACCGATCAGGCTGGAGGTGACGACCTTCGCGAACGACCCGCGGGGCGCCGCCGACGGGGCGCCCGAGGGGGAGTTTGGCACAGACATGAGACCGTCTTCCGCTCGTATGGGAGATTCGCTGCCGAAAGCCTAGGAGCGGGGTGTGATCCGGACCATAGTCGCCGGGCACGGACCGGGCGGCAGGCGGGTGTGGACGGGGCACACTCCGGCGGCCGGGCCGGGCCGGGCCGGACGGGAGCGCGGGCGCGCCCGCGGGGAGCGCGAGCGGTGCTCCCCGCGGGCGGCCGTGCCGGGCGGGCCTCAGCAGCCGGAGACCTCTTCCCAGTACCCGGGCGCGGTCTCGCGGACGGACGTGGTCACGCCCAGGCTCCACAGGCCGAGGTCGTCTCCCGCGCCGACGGTGTAGGCGTGGCCCATCCGGTGCTCGGCGCGCCCGGCGGCGACGTGCTCGTAGTTGTTCGAGGTCACGCAGGCGCCCTCCTCCGGCGGGTCGGTGGGATCGGGCGTGGGCGTGGGGTCGGGCGAGGGCGTCGGGTCGGGGTCGGGGCTCTGGCCCGCGCCGATGCCGAGGAAGTCGGCGGTGTACTCCGCCGAGCACAGGGTGTCCAGGAAGTAGGCACCCGCGCTGCCGCAGCCGGCCGAGGGGTCGACGGGGGTTCCGTGGCCCATCGCGGAGACGGTGTTGAGCGCCACCACCGGCACTCCGCCCACCTCGTGGAACTCGGTCACCGTGCCCGCGGGCCGCTCCTCGGTGCGGTCGGGGGCGGCCGAGGCGCCGTGGACGTCGACCCACTGGTCGCGGGAGGCTTCGGCGTTGACGGGCCGCACCGTGTAGTCGGCCGAGCCGTGCCAGATCTCCACGCGCGGCCACGGCCCGCTGTATCCCGGGTTCTTGGCCCGCACCTCGTCGCCCCACTGCTCGGCGCTCTGCTGCTTTCCGGAGTTCATGCAGGTGGTGGCCTCAAGGAGGCTGCCGGCGCAGCCGGTGGGCAGCCCGGCGACGATGCTGCCGCCGGCGAAGACGTCGGGGTAGGCCGAGAGCATCTCCGAGGCCATGGCGCCGCCGGCCGACAGGCCCGAGACGTAGGCTTCGCCGGTGGCGCCGAACTCCCGGGCCGCGTAGGCGGCCATCTGCCGGATCGAGGCGGCCTCACCGGAACCGCGCGCCGTGTCGCCGGGACGGAACCAGTTGAAGCAGGAGTTGGCGTTGTTCGCGCCGCGCTGCTGGGCGTAGACGAGCACGGCGCCGCGGTCGTCGGCCACGCCGTCCCATCCGGACCCGGCGTGGTAGGCGGCGGCGTCCTGGGTGCAGCCGTGCAGCAGCACGACCAGCGGCGCGCCCGGTGCGGCGCTGTCGGGGACGTAGGCGTACATGTCCAGGGAGCCGGGGTTGGCGCCGAATGAGGTGACGCGCTGGAGGGCGGCGGCGTCGGCGCGGGTGCCGGTCAGCGCGAGGACGCCGGCGGCGGTGGCCAGGACGGCCGCGAGCGCGAGAAGTGCGGGCAGCGCGGAGGGGGATCGGAGCCAGAGCGGGCGGGGCACGGCGTGCCTCCTTCATCCGGTTGTGACGAGCATCACGCATGCTAGGAGCGCCCGCGGGGCGGTCGACATGTGCGCCGCCGCCCGTCCCTCCCCGGGTGATATGGGTGCCGCCGACAGCACGGCCGAGGCTATGGTGTTCCTCTACATGGGCACGGCCGCTCGTGTGGGCGCGACGGCTATCCGCCGCCGGGAAGGGGGAGCCTAGATTGTGTTCCATGACGACCCGCGAATCCCCCCGGGCGGTGTCCTCCGCGCCCGCGCCCCCCGCTGCAGGCAGCGATTCCGCGGCCGTGCCGCTGCCCGCCGCCGGACCGGATCTGCGCGGCCGCACCGCCGTGGTCACCGGTGCGGCCGGCGGCATCGGCCGGGCCTGCGCCGAGCGGCTCCACGCAGCGGGCGCCGATGTGCGGCTGGTCGACCGCGACGCCGCCGGGCTCCGGGCGCTGGAGGAGGCGGGCACGGGGACCGCCGCGCAGGTCGACCTCACCGACCTGGACGCGGCGGCCGAGGTCGCCCGCGGCGCCGACATCCTGGTCAACAACGCCGGCGTGCAGACCGTGGCGCCGATCGAGGAGTTCCCGCCCGAGCGCTTCTCGCTCATCCTGCGGCTGATGCTGGAGGCGCCCTTCCGCCTGGCGCAGGCGGCCCTGCCGCACATGTACGCCCAGGGCTGGGGACGGATCGTCAACATCTCCTCGGTGCACGGGCTGCGGGCCTCGGCCTACAAATCGGCCTACGTCGCGGCCAAGCACGGCCTGGAGGGCTTGTCCAAGGTCGCCGCGGTCGAGGGGGCCGCCCGCGGCGTCACGTCCAACTGCATCAACCCGGGCTATGTGCGCACGCCCCTGGTGGAGCGCCAGATCGCCGACCAGGCGCGCGCGCACGGCATCGGCGAGGACGAGGTGGTCGACTCGGTGCTGCTGGCGCGCAGCCCGCTCAAGCGGCTCATCGAGCCGAGCGAGGTCGCGGCCATGGCGGCCTACCTGTGCACGCCCGAGGCCTCCTACATCAACGGGGCCTCCCTGGTCATGGACGGAGCATGGAGCGCGACCTGAGCGAGGAGACCCGGCCCGAGGCGGACGAGCGCGGCGGCGCCCAGGCGCAGTTCCTGCGGCTGCTGCTGCGCGACGCCCCGGCCGTGGAGTACGAGCGCCCGCTGGTGCAGGCCCGTGCCCTCGGCGCGGACCCTGACCGACTGGCCGACCTGGAGGAGGCCAAGGTCCTGGCGCTGCGGGTGCGCACGGTGCTCTCCGACCGGCGCAGGCGCGAGTCGGAGCTGAGCGCGCTGTTCGAGACCGCCAACGACCTGGCGGGCATGCGCGACCTCGACCAGGTGCTGCGCGCCATCGTCGACCGCGCCCGCAACCTGCTGGGCACCGACACCGCCTATCTGACCCTGCGCGACACCGCCGTCGAGGGCGGCGACACGGTCATGCGGGTCACCTCCGGTTCGGTCTCGGCGAAGTTCCAGCAGCTGCGGCTGGGGCCCGGCGAGGGCCTGGGCGGACTGGTGGCCCAGACCGCGCTGCCCTACGTCACGGCCAACTACTTCGCCGACACCCGCTTCGAGCACACCGCCGCCATCGACGCCGGCGTGCTCGACGAGGGACTGGTGGCGATTCTGGGCGTCCCCCTCCAGCTCAACGGCAGGGTCATCGGGGTGCTGTTCGCGGCCAACCGGCGCGAGCGCCCCTTCTCCCACGCGGAGGTCGCGCTGCTGGGGTCGCTGGCCACGCACGCCTCCATCGCCATCGACAGCGCGAACCTGCTGGAGGGCACCCGGGCGGCCCTGGAGGAGCTGAACGAGGTCAACCAGCGGCTGACCGACCACAGCGGTGCGGTCGAGCGCGCCGCCGACGCCCACGACCGGCTCACCGACCTGGTACTGCGCGGCGGCGGTGTGGAGGAGGTGGAGGCGGCGGTCAGCGCTGTGCTGGGCGGCGCGGTCACCGTCTACGACGCCTCCGTGCACGCAGAGCGGCTGGCCGCGCCCCGGCTCGCCGAGGCGGTGGGAGCCTCGCAGTCCAGCGGTCGCGCGGTGCGCACCGGCAACGGGTGGGTGGCCGCCGCCGTGGCCGGCGGCGAACCGCTGGGCGCCGTGGTCCTGGAGGGCGTCGACCTGGACCCGGCCGACCAGCGCATCCTGGAGCGCGCGGCCATGGTGATCGCGCTGCTGCTGGTCATGCGCCGCTCGGCCAGCGAGGCGGAGAACCGCGTCCGCGGCGACCTGCTCGACGCGGTGCTGGACGCGCCCGGGCGCGACCCCGACACGCTGCGCCGCCGCGCCGAGCGGCTGGGCGCCGACCTGGAGGCCGAGCACGCGGTCGTGGTCGCCGAAGCACCGGGCGCCCATCCGGGCAGGCTGCGCTCGGCGGCCATGCACCTGGCCGAGACCTCGGGGGGCCTCGCGGGCACCCGGGCGGGCACGACCGTACTGGTGCTGCCCGGACCGCGGCCGGCGGAGGTGGGCCGCAAGGCCGTCGCCGCCCTGGCGGCCGCCGTCAACGCCGAGGTCACCGCGGGCGCCTCCGGCCCCACCTCCGGGCTGGCGAGTTTCGCCGCCCGCTTCGCCGAGGCGCGGCGCTGCCTGCGGACCCTGGTGTCGCTGGGGCGGTCCGGGGAGGTGGCCTCCCCCGAGGACCTGGGGTTCCTGGGCCTGCTGCTGGGCGGCGACCGCGACGTGGCCGGATTCGTCGACTCGGTGCTGGGCCCGCTGATCGACTACGACCGGCGCCGCGAGACGGCGCTGGTGGAGACCCTGCGCGCCTACTTCGCCTGCGGCGGCAGCATGTCCCGGGCCAAGGACGACCTGCACGTGCACGTCAACACCGTCGCCCAGCGGCTGGACCGCGTCGGGCGGCTCATCGGCGCCGACTGGCACGAACCCGGCCGCGCCTTGGAGATCCAGCTCGCCCTGCGGCTGCACGCGCTGCTGGAGGGCGGCCTGACCGAACCCGAGGAACCCGGTTCGGGCCTGGGCTGATGCTCCGGCCCTAGATCGGACGGGCGGAGTCGACGCCCCCAACAGCGGTGATCTTGTACCTGTGGTCACTTGTGATCGCTCACAATGACCCCAGGTACAAGATCGGCGGCGGAGGGTTGGGCCGGATCTGGCGTGTTCTCACGGGCGGCCGGGTTCAGCCTCGCATCGCCTCATGTTGCAGGTCGCGGACGCGGTCGGCCACCGTCTGGGCGGCGTCGGGATCCAGCAGCAGGCTGTAGTGGTTGGTGTCGGGCACCTGCTCGACGGCCACGCCCGCCTCGGCGAGCGGTGCCAGCCGCTCGCGGGTGTAGAGGCCGGGCTCCTCGTCGAGCAGGCCGCGCGGCGCCCACAGCAGGCGCGCCGGGCACGGCAGTCGGTGGACCGCCTCCAGCACGTCGGAGTCGCCGAAGATCTGCGCGCCGTCGGTGCGCACCGCCTCCTGCGCGCAGGCCGAGCGCAGGTGCGGCTCGGCGCCGACGAGGTCGCGCTGGATGTAGGCGTCGGCCTCCGCGGACAGCCCGCCGCCGAAGGCCGGGTGGGCGCGCCAGAAGTCGCGGTAGGCGTCGCGGTCGGCGAACTCCATGCGCAGCCGGGCCATGGCCGGTCCGATCACGTCCTCCACGTCGGTACCCGGCGGAGCGGCCAGCCCGAAGCCGCCGTCGATGAGCAGGGCGGCGGCGAACCGGTCGGGGCGGCGCACGGCGGCCAGGCAGGAGACGAACGCCCCCATGGAGTGCCCGGCGAGCACGGCCCGCTCGATGCCCAGGTGGTCCAGCACCGCGACCAGGTCGTCGACGTGCGCGCCGATACCGTAGGGGCCCGGCAGGTGCCCGCTGGCGCCGCGCCCGCGCAGGTCGGGGGCGATGACGGTGGTGCGGCGCGCCAGGCGGGCGGCCACGGCGCCGAAGGACAGGCCGTTGGCGGTGATGCCGTGGACGGCCAGGACGGGCGGCTCGCCGGTGCCGCCGGGCGCGCCGCCGGCGGCGGCGTCGCCGGGCCAGCGCAGCACGGCCAGGTCTCCCCCGGCGACGGGGATGCGCAGTTCGTCGGGGGCGGGGGTCTCCTGCACGCTCACTCACGGCTCCTTCCGGTCGATCGGTCCTACCTGCCCGCTCCCCCACCCCTCCCCACCGCCGATCTTGTACCTGTGGTCAGCTGTGATCGCGCACAATGACCACAGGTACAAGATCGGCGGATGCGGGTGCGGGTCAGTCCGGCGGGGGGCCGCGGCGCCGGCGGCGGGCGACGGCGGCGCCGATGCGGGCCGGCAGGGCCGCCAGCCCGCCGGGGAAGAAGTAGACCATCGCCACGAACAGCATGCCCAGGATGAACAGCGGTTGGGACAGCGGCGCCTGCACCGCCGCGGGCAGCCGCTCGAACCCGTCGGAGGCGGCCACGTCCAGCAGCCGGTGGTCGAGGTAGGTGTAGAGGACGGCCCCCAGCACCGGGCCCCACCGGGTGCCGGCCCCGCCCAGGGCGACCATCACCAGCAGGGTCAGGGTGAACTCGGCGGTGGTCACCACCGGGGTCACCCCGCCGGAGACGACCAGGTAGGCCACGCCGCCGAGCGAGGCCAGGCCTCCGGCCACGGTGAAGGCGGCCAGCTTGTAGGGGTAGGGGTTGAGGCCCAGCACGGCGACCCGCCGCTCGTTGGCCCGGATGCCCCGCCAGACCCGGCCGGTGGGCGTGGAGTCCAGCCACCACACCGCGCCCGCCGCCAGTACCGCGTAGGCGGCGGCCAGCCAGTACAGGTTCGCGGTGTTGAACACGCCCACCAGGGCGTCGGGCACCAGGTCGGCCTCCAGGGACAGGCCCTCTTCGCCGCCGGTGGCCCGCCCCGGATCGCGGACGACCAGGATCGACCCGGCCTGGGCGAAGGCGAGGGTGACCATGGCCAGGGCGATGCCCGACACCCGCAGCGACACGGCGCCCAGCAGCAGTGCGAGCAGGGTCCCGCCGGCCACCGCGAGGGGGGCGGCGGCAGCCAGCGGCAGCCGCAGCAGCTCCATCAGCAGCGCAGCGAAGTAGGCGCCGGAGGCGAAGTAGAGCGCATGGCCGAAGGACAGCAGCCCCAGCCGCCCGTACAGCAGGTCGTAGCTGGTGGCCAGGCCCGCGAACACCAGGCAGGTGGCCAGCAGCTGCAGTGTGGCGGGGCTGTTGAGCGGCCCCTCGAAGACGCCGGGGACCGGCAGCGTCGAAAACGGCAGCAGCGCCAGGAGGACGACCGCCGCGGCGGGCACCGCCCAGCGCGGTATCCGGCGCCGCCGGGTCCCCTCGGCGCCCGGGGGCCCGTCCGCGGGCGCGCCGGCCGGGGTGCGGGGCGCCGCTTCTTCGGCGCCGCCCACCGCGGGCGCCGCGCCGCCGGCGGGTGCGGCGGCGGTGCTCTGCGGGGTGTCCATGCTCACGCCACCCTCTCTGCGGTCCTCGTGGTCAGCCCGCCCTGCCGGGTCAGCAGTACCGCGGCGAGCACGGCGACGACCGCGATGTCCCCGAGCCCGGCGACGGTGTAGTAGTTGGCGAACTGCTGGATCATGGCGACGGCGACCGAGGCGAGGGCGCAGCCGGTGATGGAGGCCGTGCCGCCGATCACGACCACGATGAAGGCGAAGATGAGCAGCGACACCCCCTGCGTGGGGGTGACGACGCCGAAGTACAACCCGCCCAGCGCGCCGGCCAGCGACGCCGCCGCGCCTCCGATCGCGAAGACGAGTGTGAAGGCCTTGCGCACGTCGATCCCCAGCGCGGTGACCATGGCCCGGTCCTCCACACCGGCCCGCACGATCAGCCCGTAGCGCGTGCGGCGCACGAACAGCAGCAGCCCGCCCAGCACCGCGGCGGCCACGGCCACCAGCAGCAGCCGGTCGCGGGGCACCGCCGCACCCAGCACGCCGACGGTTCCGCGGGCGATGTCCGGGCGCGGGAAGGTCAGCGGATCCGCACCCCAGATGCCCTGCACCAGCGCCGGAACCGCCAGGCTCAGCCCCACGGTGACCAGGATCTGCTCGCGGTGCCGGCCGTAGAGCGGCCGGATGGCCAGCAGTTCGACCAGGAACGCGGCCGCGGTGCCGGCCGCGGTGCCGAACGCCACCGCGCCCAGGAAGCCCCATCCGCCGCCCGCGGCGAAGGGCAGGTGCACCGAGGCCCACCACGCGGCGTAGCCGCCCACGGTCAAAAACGCGCCGTGGGCGAAGTTGAGCACGTCCATCAGGCCGAAGATCAGCGACAGCCCCGAGGCGATGAGGAAGTACAGCGCCCCCAGGCCCAGGCCGGTGGCCAGCAGCAGCACGACGGTACTCATCGGCCCTCGCCCTCCTCGGCGTTGTGCGCGCGGGAGACCCCCAGCAGCTCCCGGGTGCGCTCGGCGTCCTCCAGCAGCTCGGCGGCGGGCCCGGTGTGCACGACGCGGCCCGCGTCCAGCACCACGGCCTCGTCGGCGACGCGCCGCACCAGCGCGAGGTTCTGCTCGACCAGCAGCACCGGCACACCGGCCGCCGCGCGGGCCACGGCGTCGGCGACCTCGGCGACCACCCGGGGCGCCAGCCCCTTGGTGGGCTCGTCGACGACCAGCAGCCGGTTCTCGTTCAGCAGCGCCCGCCCGATCGCCAGCATCTGCTGCTGGCCGCCGGAAAGCGTGCCGGCGGCCTGGCCGGCGCGCTTCCGCAGCTCGGGGAAAAGCTCGTGGACCAGGCCGTAGCGCGGGCGGCCGCGGGGCCGCTCGGCCAGCCGCAGGTTCTCCGCGACGGTCAGGCCGTTGAACACACCGCGGTCCTCGGGCACGTAGCCCACACCCGACGCGGTGATCTCGTGTGTGGGGCGCGCGGTGATGTCGCGCCCCTCCAGCAGCACCTCGCCGGTGCGGGGCACGAGCCCCAGGACCGCCTTGACGGCGGTCGTCTTGCCGACGCCGTTCCTGCCCAGCAGCGCGGTCACGCCGCTGGCGGGCACGGCCAGGTCCACGCCCTGCAGGATGTGCGAGCCCTCGATCCACACGTGCAGGCCGCGCACCCGCAGCAGCGGCTCGCCGGGCAGGGCGCCGCCCTCCGCGGCCGCCGCGGCGGCACCCGGTTTCTCGGTCACAGCGACTCCCCCAGGTAGGCGGCCTGTACCTGCGGGTCGGCCATGGCGGTCTCGGGGTCGGCGAAGGCGAGCAGCGCGCCGTGGTGCATCACGGCCAGCCGGTCGGCCAGCTCCAGCAGCACCTCCATGTGGTGCTCCACCATCAGCACGGTGCAGCGGCGCTCGCGCTGCACGGTGCGGATGACGCCGGTCAGCTCGCCGACCTCGCCGGCGCTGACCCCGGCCATCGGCTCGTCCAGCAGGATGAGCTCGGGCTCGCGCGCCAGCAGCAGCGCCAGCTCCAGCTTGCGCTTGTCGCCGTGGGAGAGCCCGCCGGCCTCGGCGCCGCGCCGGTGGGACAGCCGCACCAGCTCCAGCACCTCGGCGGTCTCGGGCCCCGCGGCCGAGGACGCGCGGCGCCAGAAGCGGTGGGACTCCCCGCTGCGCGCCTGGGCCGCCAGGCCCACGTTCTCCTCGACGCTGAGGTCGGCGAAGACGCTGGACGTCTGGAACGTGCGGCCCAGCCCCCGGCGGGTGCGCCGGTAGGGGCGCTCGCGGGTGACGTCGGCGCCGCCCAGCAGCACGCGTCCGCGCGTGGGCCGGGTCAGTCCCGAGACGAGGTTGAACAGCGAGGTCTTGCCCGCCCCGTTGGGACCGATGACCGCGACGAACTCGTTGCCGCGCACGGCCAGCGTGACGCCGTCGACGATGACGGCGCCGCCGACCGACCACGACAGGTCCTCCAGCGCCAGAGCGGGGGCGGGCGCCGCATCGGCGGCGGCGCCCGCCGGGGTGGGTGCTGTCGGCATCGCCGGCTACCCGCTCACCGGAGGCTCGACGTCCGCGGCCGGGACCGTCGCGACCAGTTCGGGCCGGGCGTCCTCGCCGGAGCCGGTCAGCCGCGCCTGGTACATCGGCTGCAGCAGCGCGTGGTCCTCGGCGCGTACCGTCAGCTCGCCCTTGACGCCGTCGAAGGTCCACCCCTCCAGCGCGGCGATGCGCTCGTCCACGCCGTCTCCCGCGGAGGCCGCGCGCACGACCAGCTGCGCCGCGGTGAAGCCGTCGGGGGTGAACAGGTCGACGGTGCCGCCGGCCTCCTCCACGCGGGTGCGCATGGCTTCCTCCACCTCGGTGCCGGCCGCGCCGTCGAAGTAGTGCGACAGGAAGTCGATCTTGCCCTTGCTCTGGCCGAAGACCGGGTAGGACGCCTTGATGTCCAGGCCGGTGACCACGTCGGTGGAGTCCAGCACGCCCTGCTGGTCCAGCGCCTTCCACATCGCCGAGGCCGTCTCGCCGGCCCAGGCGACGAACAGCAGGTCGGGGTCGGCCTGCTTGGCCTGCTGGGCGAAGGGGGTCAGGTCCGTGGAGTCGGGCGGCGCGAGCACGGAGTCGACGGTGGCGCCCTGCTCCTCCAGCACCGCGGTGACCGCGTCGACGTTGTCCTGGCCGAAGGCGTTCTGCTGGGCGAAGACGGTGACCTTCGCGCCCTCGGGGTCGTCCATGAACGTGGCCGCGGTGAGGATGTCCTGGTAGGTCTGGCGGCCCGATCGGAAGGTGTAGTCGTTGATCCCGGTGATGGCGTCGGTGGCCGCGGCTCCGGATACGAACAGGACCTTGTTCTGCTTGGCCACCGGGGCCACCTGAACCGCGACGCCCGACGAGGTGGACCCGGCGAGGATGGTGTGGCCGTCGCCGACCAGTTCGCGGGCCGCCGAGACCGCCGTGGCGGGGTCGCCGGCGTCGTCCATCTCGGTGACCTCGATGGGGCGGCCGTCGATCTCCATGGTGCCGTCGGTGGCGTAGTCGAGGCCGGCCTGGAAGCCCTGCCAGTACTGCTCGCCGTAGGTGGCCAGCGGGCCCGAAGCGGAGTAGACGACGCCCACCTTGATGGGGCCGCCCTCCTGGCCGGCGGCCGTGGAGGCGGGGGAGCCGCAGGAGGTCGCCAGCAGGGCGGTGCACAGCGCCGCGGCGGCGAGGCCCCCTCGGGGGAATGGTCGCATGGGGGTCTCCAAGGGGATGTGCGGAACCGGGCGGCCCGATCGGGGGACGCCCGGCCGGGGTGGCTGTCCACGAACCTAGATCCGCGGTGACCCCGTTCACATGTCGGCGGAGCACACATCTTCCCCCGGACCCATGTGCGCGCGGTCCCGGCCGCCCTCCGGCGCCGCCGCGCGGTGTGGCGCAGGGACACATCCCGCGCACCGGCGGCCACGGCGGACGCAGCGGGGTCGGCCCGCGGGCGTAGCCCGGCTGGTGCCCGGTGCGTAGCGCGATCGCCGCCGCCGGGGCGACGCGCGGCGGGCGTCCGACGGCGCAGGCTGAGGGGCATGAGAACCGCACTGACGGCGGCGGCCGGCCGGGCCGCCGAACCGGCCTTCCTCGCCGAGCCCGCCGCCCGCTTCCACCACGGTCCGCCGTTCCCGATGATCGGAGCCGCAATGCTGCTCGTACTGCTACTGCTGGGCGTGCTCGCCTACCTGCTGATCACGCGGTTCAAGGGCCGCAGGCCGCCGTGGGCGGGAGCCGCCCACGAGCCCCCCGAGTACGCCGCCCGCAAGGTACTCGCCGAGCGCTTCGCCCGCGGCGACATCACCGTCGACGAGTTCCTGGAGCGCGCGAGCGTGCTGAACTGGACGCCCGGCGCGCGGGAGGGCGGGCCCAAGTGAGGATCCCGCCGGGAGGTCCCCGCAAGGCGCTGCTGAGCGTGCACGTCATCGCCTCGGTGGGCTGGCTGGGCGTGCACGCCGGTGTGCTGGCGCTGGTCGCCGCCGGCCTGGCCGCCGACCGCCCGGAGCGGGCCGGGACCCTGTATGAGGCGGCTGCGGCGCTGGCGGGGATGCTGGTGCTGCCGCTCAGCGCGACGGCCCTGGTCACCGGGTTGGTCTGCGCGCTGGGCACGCCCTGGGGGCTGTTCCGCCACTACTGGGTGGCCGCCAAGCTGGTGCTCACCGCGGTGCTGGTGGCCGGCAGCAACCTGCTGCTGGTGCCGGCGGCGGCCGAGCTGGCCGCGGCTACCGAGGGCGGCAGCGTGCTGCCGCCTTATGCCGACCGCTTCAGCCTGGTCGCCGCGCTCTCGGTGTCGCTGTCGGTCCTGGTGGCGACCACCCTGCTGTCCACGGTCAAACCGTTCGGCCGCATCCGGCGCCGACCGCGGCCGCCCGCGTCCGCGCGGGCACCCGAGCGCGCCTCCGCGGGCGTCTCGGGCTGAATCGGCCGGCCCCGGCCCGCCGGAGCGACAGCGCCGCGCCGCCGTGGCATCCTCGATCCGGGCACGCACGACGCGGGAGGATCATGGCCGGCATGTGGCACGGCGACCTTTACGCCGATTTCCAGGGCACCGACCAGGCCGACGCGGACGACATCGACGCCCTCGTCCGCGCGACGTCGCCGGCGGCCGCGGAGGGCCGCGCCGGCCCGCGCGCCTCCGCTGCCGCTCCGGCGTCGCGCTCCGTTCCCTTCGACGTCGTCACCGGTGTCGCCGAGACCCCCGTCGGTTTCCTGTTCTGCGCGATGACCGAGACGGGGCTGGCGGCGTGCTCGTTCGCCCCGGAGGAGACGGTGGTCGAACGGCTGCACCGCGCCGTCTCGCCCAACGTCGGCCCCCACGACGCCCATCTGGAGCCGGTCCGGCGCGAGCTGGGCGCCTACTTCGCCGGGCGGCTGAGCACCTTCACCATCCCGCTGGACCTGCGGTTGACCGGCGACTTCGGGCGCGTGGTGCTGCGCTCGCTGCTGGATGTGCCCTACGGCTCAACCATCGCGCTGGGCGAGCTGGCCGCGCGGATCGGCCGGCCCAACGCCCGCCGCGCCATCGCCAGCACTCTCGCCGAGAACCCGCTGTGCCTGTTCCTGCCCTGCCACCGGGTCGTCGCCGACGACTACCCCGAGGACGTGGGCCCCTACTCGGGCGGCACGCAGGCCAAGCGCCGCCTGCTGGAGCTGGAGGCCGAGCACTCCGGCGCGTGAGCGCGGCGCGACCGCGGCCGGGCGGGTCGGCCGGTCAGCGCGCGGCCTGCGGGCCGAACCGGGCGGCGAGTTCGGCGGTGAGGCCCTTGGACGCGGCTTCGAGCATGCTGAGCACGGTGCTGAAGCCGTCGTCGCCCCCGTAGTAGGGGTCGGGGACCTCCGGATTGGGCCCGCCGCCGCCTCCGGGCGCGAAGGAGCGGAAGAGCCGCAGCCGGTCTCCCACGGCCGCCGGGTCGGGTGCGAGCTGCACCAGTTCTTCCAGGTTGTCCAGGTCCATCGCCAGGATCAGGTCGCGCTCGGCGAACCAGGCCGCGTCGAACCGGCGCGCGGTGTGGTTGGTGGGGAAGCCGTGCAGCCGCAGCGCGGCGGCGGCCCGCGGATCCATGCCCGACCCGATGTGCCAGCTGCCGGTACCCGAGCTGTCCACGACCACCGTGCCGGCCAGCCCGGCGCGCGCGAGGTCGCCCGCCAGGACCTTCTCGGCCATCGGCGAACGGCAGATGTTGCCCAGGCACACCAGTGCGATGCGGTAGGGCCCCGCGGGATCGAGGGGATCTGGCAGGCTCATGATCACCACCGTAGTCGAGGGTCGGGGCGCCCGGCGCGGTGCGGCCGAGCCCGGCTGGGAAGTCAGCTCTTGGGCAGGCGCACCACGGTGACGAAGAAGTCGTCGATCTGCCGGACGACGTTGATGAACTGGTCGAAGTCGACGGGCTTGGCGACGTAGGCGTTGGCGTGCAGCCGGTAGCTGCGCAGGATGTCCTCCTCCGCCTCGGAGGTGGTCAGCACCACGACCGGGATGGGGGAGAGCGCCTCGTCGTTCTTGACCTCCTCCAGCACCTCGCGCCCGTCCTTGCGGGGCAGGTTGAGGTCGAGCAGGATGAGATGCGGCGTGGGCGCGTCGGCGTACTCGCCCTCGCGGCGCAGGAAGCGCAGCGCCTCCACGCCATCGGAGACCACGTGCAGGCGGTTGCCCACCTTGTGCTCGCGGAACGCCTCCGTGGTCATCAGGACATCGCCGGGGTCGTCCTCGACCAGCAGCACCTCGATGGCGTGCCCCGAGTCGGCCTCGCTCAATCCCGTTCCTCCCCTCCGGAGCCGGCCCCGGAGGCGCCCGGGGTTCCGTCGTCTTCGCCTGGTTCTGTCGGCGGGCCGCCGGAGCCGGCCTCGGCGGATCCGCCGCCCGCGTCCCGCTCGCCGGGCTCGGCGGCACCGGTGTCAGGGTCCTGCTCGCCGCGGGGAGCCTGCACGCCGCCGGCGGGCTCGGCCGCCTCGGCGGCGGATTCGGCCCCGCCGTCGTCGACAGGCAGCGACCAGCATATGCGGGTGCCCTGCTGCCGTTCGGGGAGGCCCTCTCCACCGGCGGATGAGGCGGTGTCCAGCCAGATGCGTCCGCCGTGGAAGTCCACGATCTTCTTGCACATGGCGAGCCCGATGCCGGTGCCGCCGTACTTGTCGCGGGTGTGCAGCCGCTGGAAGATCACGAACACCCGGTCGGCGTACTGGGGTTCGATGCCGATGCCGTTGTCGGCGCAGCAGAACACCCACTCGTCGGCGCCGGCGCTGCGCTCGGCGCTGACGTGGACACGCGGCGGGTCCTGGCCGCGGAACTTCACGGCGTTGCCGATGAGGTTGAAGAACACCTGGGTGAGCAGGGTGCGGTCGCCCCGCACGGTGGGCAGGTCGTCGGCGGTGACCACCGCCTCGGCCTCCTCCAGGCGGGTCTCCAGGCTGCTGAGAGCGTCGGCGAGCGCCTCGCCGAGGTCGACGGGCGCGTCGTCCTTGGTGCGGCCCACGCGGGAGAAGGCCAGCAGGTCGTTGATGAGGGTCTGCATGCGCTTGGCGCCCTCGACCGCGTAGTCGATGTAGGCGTCGGCGCGTTCGTCCAGCTGCCCCCGGTAGCGCCGCTGGAGCAGCTGGCAGAAGCTGGCGACCTTGCGCAGCGGCTCCTGCAGATCGTGCGAGGCGACGTAGGCGAACTGCTCCAGCTCCAGGTTGGAGCGGCGCAGCTCGGCGGTCTGGCGCTCCAGCAGCTCCGACTGCTCCTGCAGGGTGCGGCGGGCGGTGCCGACCTCGTCCAGGTCGCGGACGATGCGCTCGCGCATGGCGTCCACGTCGCGCCCGACGCGCTGGATCTCCGGTGGGCCGTGCAGCTCGATGCGGTGGCCGTAGTAGCCCTCGGAGACCTGGACGAGGTGGCGGCCGAGTTCGTCGAGCGGGCGCAGCACCCAGTTCTGCAGCATCACCCACAGGAAGCAGCACAGCACCACCACGACCGCGCCGACCAGCACCAGCAGCGCCACGACCTGCTGGGTGGCCAGGGTCAGGCCGTCGCGGGCCTGGCTCAGCTCCTCGTCGATGCGCTGCTCGGCGCGGGCGCCGGCCGCGCGCAGGTCCTCGAAGCGGTCGCGGCCCAGCTGGTAGTCGGAGGCGGTGATCTCCTGGCCGGCGTGGACCTTCTCCAGGGTGGGCTCGGCGAAGTCCTCCTGCCAGTCCTCGCCGGCCTCGATCAGCCGGTTGATGTAGCCGTCGATGTCGCTGTTCTGGGCGGCGACGGCGCGCAACTGGGGCAGGCTCTCACTGAGATCCTGCTTGCCCTGCTGGTAGGGGGCGAGGAAGCTGATGTCGTTGGTGAGCGCGTAGCCGCGGATGCCGTTGTCCATGTTGAGGTAGGCCGACATGGTCTGGCGGACGGCGCTTTGTGCCGGGGTGAGCTCGTCGACCTGGCGGTCCAGGGCTTCGCGGGCGTTGAAGGCGGCGAGGGTGATCGTCGAGACGGAGGCGACCAGCACCACCGCGACCGAGGCGAGCAGGACGGTCACCCGGCGGCGCAGCGGCCACCCTCTCAACTCCGGTCCTCGTGGGTGATCAGCAGCATGGCGACGTCGTCCTGCAGCGGGCCGCCGTTGTAGCGCTCGGCCTCGTCGACGAGGTGCTCGGGCAGGTCGACGATGGAGATTCCGCGCGCCAGCACGTCCTTGACCATGCGGCGCAGCCCGACGACCTCCAGGCGGCCGGGAGGCGTGCCGTCGTAGGCGTCGACCAGGCCGTCGGTGTAGAGCATCAGGGTGGCGCCGCGGGGCAGCCGGAAGCCGTCGACCCCGGTCTCGTCCTCGGGGAAGACGCCGAGCGGCGGCTGGGGTGCCACGGCGACCTCCTCGACCTCGCCCTCGTGCAGCACCAGCGGCGGCGGGTGCCCGTACAGCCGGATCCTGGCCTCCTCACTGCCGGTGTCCAGGCTGGTCTGGCACAGGGTGGCGTACATCTCATCCTGCGCCCGTTCGCTGACGAGGATCTCCTCCAGCGCGGGCAGCACGTCGGCCTCTGCCACGCCGCCCATGACCAGGGCGCGCCAGGCGATGCGCAGGCTGACGCCCAGCGCGGCCTCGTCGGGCCCGTGCCCGCTGACGTCGCCGACGATGACGTGGGTGGTGCCGCCCTTCTGCACCGCGTCGTAGAAGTCGCCGCCCACCAGGGCGCGCTTGCGGCCCGGCCGATAGAAGGAGCGGTGGCTCAGGGGGGAGCTGTCCAGGAGCACCTGGGGCAGCAGGCCGCGTTCCAGGCGCATGTTCTCGCGGGCGTACAGCTCGGCCTCGCGCAGTTGGCGGGCGTTCTCGTCGGCGCGCTGGCGCTCGACGGAGTAGCGCAGGCTGCGGGCCAGCAGGGAGCCGTCGACCTGGCCCTTGACCAGGTAGTCCTGGGCGCCCGCCGCGACGGCGGCGATGCCCTCGTGCTCGTCGTTGAATCCGGTCAGCACGACGACGGCGGCCGAGGAGGCGGTGGTCAGGACCTCGCGCAGCAGGCTCATGCCCCGGGCGTCGGGCAGGTTGAGGTCGAGCAGCACGCAGCCGCGGAAGCCGGCGAAGTGCTTGCGGGCGTCGGCGAGGGTGCTCACCCAGGTGATGCGGGTGTCCAGTGCGGTGTCGGCGAGCAGTTCCTCGACCAGGAACGCGTCTTGGGTGTCGTCCTCGATGAGCAGGACGTCCACCGCCTCGGCGGTGGAGGGGGAGTGCCGTTCCATGACAGCCTCAGCGCGGCCGGCGTCGGCCGGCCGCGTTTGCTCGGTATCGGTCATGGTCACGGGCTCGTGCCCTGGTTTGCTGGTATCCACACATCGCCTCTACGTCGACCGGTGAGCGGCGCACGTCGTCAGCCGTTGTGGCAGTCAAACGATAATCGCCCTGCACGTTCTGTCGCTAGCGGGATTGCACGGGAGGGATTCGACGGCAGCGGGGGCACCGCCCTTCGGTACGCAGGATCGCACCGGCGTGCACCCCCAGGTTACCCGCCCTTGACCCACATGCCTTCTCGACCGTGTTTCCCCGCGTGTGTGCGGGGCGCGGCGCCGTCTTCCCTCCTCGCTCCCTCGCTCGTCAGTCCGGACGGCGCCGCGCCTTGCCCGCCCGCAAACGTGCTGACATCATGTCAGTATCCCGATTGGGACGAAAGGCGACAAAGGAGGGCGTGTGCCCACTGGTCCCGCAGCCGACCGCCACACCGCCGAACTCCCCGACCAGCACACCGACCACTCCGAGCCCACCGGCGCGGCCGCGGGCACGCCGTTCTCCGAGCGGCTGAAGCAGGCCACCTGGTCCGCGCACGAAGACGCCGAGCAGCACGGATTCACCCGCGCACTGCTGGAGGGCACCCTGCCCCGCGAGGGGTACGCGGCGATGGTCGCCCAGCACTACTTCGCCTACACCGCACTGGAGGACGTGGGCCGCTCGCTGGCCGAGGACCCGGTGGCCGGGCGCGTCGTCGACCCCGCGCTGTTCCGGGTCCCCGCGCTGCGGCGCGACCTCGCCGCCCTCTACGGCGCCGACTGGCCCGAGCGCATCGCCCCCACCGAGGCCACGCGCGCCTACACCGCCCGCATCGAGCGGACGGAAGGCGACCCCGCGGGCTATGTCGCACATCACTACACCCGCTACCTCGGCGACCTCTCCGGGGGCCAGTTCATCCGCACCGCCGCGGCACGCGCCTACGGGATCGACGAACGCGGCGGCACCGCCTTCTACGACTTCTCCGCCCTCGGCAGCCTGCCGCGGTTCAAGGCCGGCTACCGCGCGCGCCTGGACGCCCTTCGGCTGGACGAGGCCGAGCGCGAGCACATCGTCCGCGAAACGCGGGCGGCCTACCGCCTCAACGTGGCCGTGCTGGCCGACCTCGGCCACACGTTCGCGGGCGAGGCCGCGGCCTGAACCGGGCCGCGGCGGGCGTGCTTGCGCGCCCCCGCACGCCCGCCACCCGCTCGAACCGGCCTCCGGCGGCGTCCACCCGCACGCGCCGCCGCGTGCCACCATGGGAGCCATGCCCAAGATCTCGGCGCCGACGATCGCGGCACACCGCGCCCAGACCCGCGAGCGCATCCTGGAGGCGGTCGCGGCGCTCACGCGCGTCCAGGGCATCGACGAGATCTCCATGACCGATGTGGCGGCCGAGGCGGGAATCACCCGCACCGCGCTGTACAACTACTTCCCCGACAAGCCGGCGCTGCTGCTGGCCTTCACCGAGCAGGCCACCGCCGGCTTCGTCGACCGCTTCCGCAGCGACCTTCCGGCCGGCGCCGCGGCGGCCGAGCGGCTGGAGACCTTCATCCGGTTGCAGGTCGAGGCGCTGGCCGAGCACCCCCACCCCGCGGCCGCCGAGCTGGGGGCGAGTCTGGGCCCCGACGCCTACCAGGCCCTGGCCGAGCATGTCGCGCCGATGCACCGGCTGCTCACCGGAATCCTGCGCCAAGGGGTCGACGACGGCGAGTTCGCCGCCCTGCCGGTGGAGTCGACGGCCCGGCTGGTGCTGGCGATGCTCGGGGCGCAGCGGGTGCCGCTGCTGCGCGGCGAGACCACCCCCGAGGACGCCGGACGGCTGGTGGCCGTGTTCACCCTGCGCGCTCTGGGCGCCCGCGAGACCCCCGCCGGCGACACCGCGTCACCGCTGCTCACCTGAAGTGATACCGGCGCGACCGGAACCGGTCGCGGCCGTCCGCCCGCGCCGCGCCCGGCCGCGGGGTGCGGCACAATCGAACACCGGCCCAGCTTCCGCCCCCCTGGAGGTGCCCCCGGTGTCCCTGATGCTGATCCTGGCCGGCGCCGCCCTGGTCGCCGTCGCGATGTTCAACCGCGTGCCGCGGATCCAGGCAGGCGGCGCTCCCCAGCTGGTCCGCGCGCGGTTGACCGAGGCGGGCCGGGCCGCGCTCACCGCCGTGGGCGGCAGTGCGCTGATCATCGCCTTCTTCCTGGCGCTGTCCGGGATCTGAGCTTCCCGCCGCCTCAGGCTCGGCCGCCCAGGAGGCTCAGGCCAGGCCCGAACGCACCCGGCGGGCCAGCAGGCGCACGGCGCTCGTGGCCGCCAGGGCCGAGGCGAGCGCCGCCGAGGCCGCCGCCGCGTCGAGCGCCGCGCTGCGGCACTCCGCGTCGCGCTCGGCCGCGGCGCGCTGCTGGGCGCTGAAGCTGCCGCCGCAGTCGCGCGGGTCCAGCTCCAGCGGCCGCCAGCGGTGCGGCCACACGGCCGGCGGGCGCTCGGGGTGACCGCGCAGCGCGGCTGCCGAGGGCGAGGCCGCATACGCGGTCCGCGGCTTCCAGCCGCCCTGATCCGGCTCGCCCGAATCGAACTCGACCGGATCCGGTCCGGTGTAGCGCAGCGTTCCGGGGGCGTTGGCCAGCAGCTCGGTCAGCAGCTGGGCGCACGCGCGGGCGTCGCCCAGCGCGGTGTGCTGGCCGGTGGGCCAGTGCCCGCTGAGCGTGTGGCAGGCGCGCGGCAGCGAGTAGCGGGGCAGGTCCAGCTGGGAGCGCAGCGCCAGCAGCGTGCACAGCCCCGGCAGGCCGCCCGGCAGGCCGGCGGGCAGCAGCTCCGAGGCCAGGAAGCGGCCCTCGAAGCCGAGCTTGTGGCCGACCACCACCGCGCCCGAGAAGAGGCCGGTGAGCACGCCCACCAGCTCGGCGGCCTTGGGCGCGCCGACGACATCGCCCGCGGCGATGCCGTGGAACTCCTGGCCGGCGACCGGGACGCCGGGGTCGACCAGGGTGGTGAACTCGCGCAGCAGCGTGCCGTCGCCCCGCATCCGCACCACCGCGATCTCGCAGATCCGGGCGCCCTCCCCGGGGTAGAGTCCCGTCGTCTCCACGTCCACCACGGCGTAGTCGAGCTCGCGGGCGCTGCGGGCCGCGCCGCGGCGGCGGGTCAGGGCCCCCATACGGACCACCCGCCCGGCGTCGGGTTCGGCGTCCAGCACCGGCGTCCCTCCCCGTCCGATCGTCATCGCGGCACCCCCGCGGGGCCGACACTACGACACGCGGGGGAAGACCGGCGCCTCCGGCCGCGTTGCACCACCGGCCCCGCCCGCACGACCGCGGGCCCGCGCCCCCGCACGAGAGAGTTACGCAGAGCCCCCGACCGAGGAGTGCCCATGCCCGAGAGTCCGCAGCCGCCGCAGTACGTCCCGCTGGTCGAGGTGGTCCGGTCGGGATTTTGCGAGGGGACGCACTTCGGCACGGCCGTGGGGCTCACATCCGAGGGTGAGATCGGCTACCGGCGCGGCGACGCGGCCGCCCCGATGCTGCCGCGGTCGGCCGCCAAGCCGTTCCAGGCGGCGGCCGCGCTGCGCGGCGGCGCCCGCCTGCAGCCGGCGCAGATCGCGATCGCCGCGGGCAGCCACAGCGGCGAGCTGCGCCACGTCGAAGCGGTGGTCGAGATGCTGGCGGAGGCAGGGCTGGACTCCGACGACCTGGGCTGCCCGCCCGACTGGCCGCTGGACCGGGCCGAGCGCGACCGGCTGCTGAAGGCGGGCGGCTCGCCCGCGCCGCTGCTGATGAACTGCTCGGGCAAGCACGCGGCCATGCTCGCCGCCTGTGTCGCACAGGGCTGGAGCACTACCGACTACCTCGATCCCCGCCACCGCGTGCAGCAGCTCGTCCGCCGGGAGGTCGAGGAGATGTGCGGCGAGCGGATCTCCCACACCACCGTGGACGGCTGCGGCGCACCCCAGCTCGCGGTCTCGCTGCTGGGCCTGGCCCGCGGCCTGCACGCGATGGTGCGGGCCGAGGACGCCTCGCCCGAGGCCGCCGTGCTGCGAGCCATGCGGGACTGCCCCGAATACGTCGCGGGCGAGGGGCGCACCGACACCGTGCTGATGCGGCGGCTGCCCGGGTCGGTGGCCAAGATGGGCGCCGAGGGAGTGCTGGTCGTGGCCGCGCCCGGCGGCGAGGTCGCCGCGGTGAAGCTGAGCGACGGCGACCCGCTGTTCCGGGCGCGCACCATGGCCGCACTGGAGGCGCTGGAGGCTCTCGGCGTGGACGTCGAGCCGGTGCGCGACGTGGGAGCGGCCGAGGTCCGCGGCGGCGGCGCACCCGTCGGCGCGCTGCGGCCGGTCCCCGCCGGGGCATCCGTCCGCTGAGCCCGCCGGCCGCCGGCGCGGGGCCGGGGCGCTCGCCCACCGCGGTGGCGGCCGACCGATCACCGCTCCAGCGGGGGCTGTGGACGCCCGCGGCGGAATCGCGGCGGGCCGGGCTACGTTTCCAGCAGACGAGGGTCGCGGCGCGCGGCCCGGGTCGGGTACCCGGGCGCGGCGTCCGACACGTTCGACCTGTTCGACCTCCATCGACGAAGGGCGGCACATGCGCGACATCGCGATCGCCGGGGCGGGGATGGCCGGTCTGCACGCGGCCGAGTCCCTGCGCGAGGCCGGGTTCGACGGCCGCATCACGCTGATCGGCGAGGAGGGGCACCGCCCCTACTCCCGCCCGCCGCTGTCGAAGGAGTTCCTGACGGGCAAGGGCGCGCCCGCCGGCCTCGATCTGCGCGAGGACGCCGCCTTCGGCGCCCTGGACCTCGACTGGCGCCTGGGCCGGCGCGCCCGGCGGCTGCGCCCGCGCGAACGCGCGATCGAGCTCGACGACGGCTCCGCGGTCACCGCCGACGGCGTCGTCATCGCCACCGGGTCCCGCGCCCGCCGCCCCGGCACCGCTCTGCCCGGCGTGCACGCCCTGCGGACGGTCGAGGACGCCGAGGCGGTGCGCGACGCCTTCAAGGCCCACGACCGCGTCGTCGTCGTGGGAGCCGGATTCATCGGCGCCGAGATCGCCTCCAGCGCACGCACGGCAGGGCTGGAGGTGGTGCTGATCGAGGCAGCACCCACTCCGCTGACCCGTGTCGTGGACCCCCGCATCGGCAGCGTCCTCACCGAGCTGCACCGCGACAACGGCGTGGACGTGCGGCTGGGCTCAGGCGTCACCGGCTTCGAGGGCCGCGGGCGGGTCGAGCGGGTGCGGCTCGACGACGGCAGCGCGGTCGAGGCGCCCCTGGTGGTGGCCGGCCTGGGAGCCCTGCCCAACACCGAGTGGCTTGAGGGCTCGGGCGTCGAGGTCGCCGCCGGGACCGGCGGGGTGCTCTGCGACGAGTACTGCCGGACCGCGCTGCCCGGCGTGTATGCGGCCGGCGACATCGCGGCCTGGCCGCATCCGCGCTACGGCGGCCGGATGCGCCTGGAGCACTGGACCAACGCCGGCGAGCAGGCGGCGGCCGCGGTGGGCAACCTGCTGGCGGGCGAGGGCGCCGGCACTCCCTACACACCGGTCCCCTACTTCTGGTCCGACCAGTACGGCATGAAGATCCAGCTGCTGGGGCAGGCGGCGCCGGCCGACACCGCCGAGATCGTGCACGGGTCGGCCGAGGACCGCAAGTTCGTCGCGTTCCTCGGCCGCGCCGGGATGCTGGTCGGTGTGCTGGGGCTGCGCTCCACGCCCAAGGTGATGCGCTACCGCCGGCTGCTCAGCGAGCCCACCACCTGGCAGGACGCGCTGGCCGAGGTCAGCCCTCGATCCTGATGGCCTGCTTGGGGCACATGCGGGCGGCCTCCTCGACCTCGGCCCGCAGGTCTTCGGGGGGCTCCTCCTGCAGGACGTAGAGGAAGTCGTCCTCGCGTACCTCGAAGACCTCCGGCACCACGCCCATGCACACCGCGTTGCTCTCGCACAGGTCGAAGTCGACGTTGACCCGCATGGTTCTCCTCGCTCTGCGATCCTCGGCCGCTGTCCCGTCCGACCCTAGCGCCGCCTCCGGCGGGCCGTCGTGCCCCGGACGGCCCGCCGGAGGCGGGATCCGCCGCCTTCGCGCGCCGGGCCGGGCCGCGGCTCAGGTGCCGGCGAAGGCGTCCGTCGCCTCGATGAGGTGGTGGAGGATGCCCGGCTCACTGAAGGCGTGTCCGGCGTCGTCGACCAGGTGGAACTGCGCCTCGGGCCAGGCCCGGTGCAGGTCGAAGGCGGTCTTGGCCGGTGTGCACACGTCGTAGCGGCCCTGCACGATGACGCCGGGGATGCCGCGCAGCCGGTCGGCGTTGGCGATGAGCTGGCCCGGGGTGAAGAACCCTCCGTGGACGAAGTAGTGGTTCTCGATGCGGGCGAAGGCCAGCGCGTACTCGTCCTCGGCGTGCTGGGCGCGGATCCGCTCGTCGGGCAGGAGAGTGATGGTCGAGCCTTCCCACGTGCTCCACGCGCGGGCGGCGGTCAACCGGACGCCGGGATCGGGCGAGGCGAGTCGGTCGGCATAGGCGCCGATGAGGTCTTCGCGCTCCTCCTCGGGGATGGGCGCCAGGTAGTCCTCCCACAGGTCGGGGAAGAGGAAGGACGCCCCGTTCTGGTAGAACCAGCGCAGCTCCTCGTTGCGCAGGGTGAAGACGCCGCGCAGCACCAGCTCGCTCACCCGCCGGGGGTGCTCCTCGGCGTAGGCGAGCGCCAGTGCGCTCCCCCACGAGCCCCCGAAGACCTGCCAGCGGTCCACCCCGGCCATGACCCGCAGCCGTTCGATGTCCTCGACCAGGGCCCAGGTGGTGTTGGTCTTCAGGTCGACGTCCATGCCGCTGGCGTGGGGGGTGCTGCGGCCGCAGTTGCGCTGGTCGAACAGCAGCACCCGGTAGCGCTCGGGGTCGAACAGGCGGCGGTGGTCGGGGGAGCAGCCGGCCCCGGGGCCTCCGTGCAGGAACACCGCAGGCTTGCCCGCCGGATTCCCGCACAGCTCCCAGTAGATCCGGTGTCCATCGCCCACGTCGAGCATGCCGGAGTCGTAGGGCTCGATGGGCGGGTACAGCGTGCGCATGGGTAACGGGTCCTTCGTCGCAGATGTGGCCGGGGCCAATCCTAGAACCGGGCGGGGCGGGCGCGGTGCCGCGAAGCCGCCGCTGAGCGGGCGATGCGGGCGCCGCGGCAATGCGCCCGCAATTCCGCGACCGCCGGGGTTTCGGTGCCCGCGCCGGGCGGGGCGACCAAGATCACTCCAGCGCACGGGGCCGCGCTCGCGGCCCCGGCGCCGCACGGCGACCGGGTGGCGGGCGCGCGCCCCGGGCGGCCGCACCGCCGCGCGCCGCCGCCCCCGCCGGGGAAGTGACCAGGGTCACAGTAAACGCGTCGGCCCTGCGCGCGGCCTTGCCGGGCGCGCGGGCGCCCGCGCGCCCCACCGCCGCGGCGACACGGCCGGCCGGGACGCGGGGCGCGCGGCCGCGCCGGTAGGCCCTCCGGCACCGAACTCGCGCCTGGGCCGCGTTAGTGTTCTAGGTGGGTCCGCAGGGGAGACGGAAGAGGGACACGAAAAGCATGCCCAACACCAACGACACGCGCGTCGCCAGCTACCAGCCGCTGATCGCGCCGCAGGACCTCTTGGCCGAGCTCCCGATGGGTCCCGAGCGCGCGGGACTGGTCGAGGACGCCCGCACCGAGGTCAAGCGGGTGCTCGACGGCGCCGACGACCGCCTGCTGGTGATCGTGGGCCCCTGCTCGGTGCACGACCCGGACGCGGCCCTGGACTACGCCGAGCGGCTCAAGGCGCTGACGCCGTCGCTGCGCGAGGACCTGTGCCTGGTCATGCGCGTCTACTTCGAGAAGCCCCGCACCACGCTGGGCTGGAAGGGGCTCATCAACGACCCGGGCCTCGACGAGAGCTACGACGTGCACCGCGGCCTGCGCACGGCTCGCAAGCTGCTGCTGGACATCGGCTCCATCGGGGTGCCGGCGGGCACGGAGTTCCTCGACCCCATCACGCCGCAGTACATCGCCGACGCGGTCGCCTGGGGCGCGATCGGCGCCCGCACCACCGAGAGCCAGGTGCACCGCCAGCTCGGCAGCGGCCTGAGCATGCCCGTGGGCTTCAAGAACGGCACCGACGGCGACGTGCAGGTGGCCGTGGACGCCTGCGGCGCCTCGGCGGCCTCGCACACCTTCTTCGGCGTCGACCCCTCGGGCGCGGGATCCGTCGTGGTGACGGCGGGCAACCCCGACTGCCACGTCATCCTGCGCGGCGGGCGCAGCGGGCCCAACTACGAAGCCGCGAGCGTCGCCTCGGCGCTGGATGTCGTGGAGGGCTCGGGGCTGCCGCGGCGGCTGATGATCGACGCCAGCCACGCCAACAGCGGCAAGGACCACACCCGCCAGCCCGCCGTCGCCGAGGCGATCGCCGCCCAGGTCGCCGACGGCCAGCGGGGCGTCATCGGCGTGATGCTGGAGAGCTTCATCGAGGAGGGCGCCCAGCACCTCGGCGACCCGGCGAACCTGGTCTACGGGCGCTCGATCACCGACAAGTGCATGAGCTGGTCCACCACCGAGGACGTCCTGGGCGGGCTGGCCGAGGCGGTGCGCAAGCGCCGCTCGGCGTGATCCCGCGTCTTCCCCGGTCACAGCGCCGGTGGCAGCGCTTTGCATGCCCTTGTCTGTTCGCGCGAAGCCCCCGCTGTTAGCCTGGAAACGGTCGCTGAATCCGTACGGGAGAGAGTCCGTGCAGCCGGTACGGGCCGCCGAAGGAGCAATTCCTCCCCAGAGAACCTCTCAGGCGCGCCGGACCGTACGGTCGAGACCACTCTGGAAAGCAGGGGCCCGGGGCCCCTCGCCGAAGGTGCAAGCCGCGGCTGCGCGGCGAAGCTCTCAGGCACCATGACAGAGGGGGAGGATGGCAACGGCTGTCACGAAACGACGTCCATCCTCTCGGGAGTGAGCATGACTGCGCCGGACCAGGGATCGGCACTGCGAACCACACCGCTGCACGCCGTCCACCAGCGGGCCGGGGCCACCCTGGTCGACTTCGCCGGCTGGGAGATGCCGCTGCGCTACGGCGGCGAACGCGGCGAGCACACGGCCGTGCGCGAGACCGCCGGCCTCTTCGACCTCTCCCACATGGGCGAGATCCACGTCACCGGGCCCCAGGCCGCCGACATGCTCGACTACGCGCTGGTCGGCCACCTGTCCAAGGTCACCCCGGGGCGCGCCCGCTACACCATGATCACCGCCGCCGACGGCGGCGTCCTCGACGACCTGATCGTCTACCGGCTCGGCGACGAGGAGTACCTCGTCGTGGCCAACGCCGCCAACGCCGAGACCGTGCTGGCCGCCCTCAGCGAGCGCGCGGCGGGCTTCGGGGCCCTCGTGGAGGACCGCTCCCCCGACTACGCGCTGATCGCCGTACAGGGCCCGGCCGCCGCGGCGATCCTGGCGCCCCTCACCGACGCCGATCTGAGCGGGATCAAGTACTACGCGGGCTACTCCCACCACGTCGCCGGGCACCCGGCGCTGCTGGCGCGCACCGGCTACACCGGCGAGGACGGCTTCGAGATCTTCCTCACCCCCGGAAGCGCCGCCCCCGCCGTGTGGGAGGCGCTGCTGGAGTCCGGCGAGCCGCACGGCCTGGTGCCGGCGGGCCTGTCCGCGCGCGACACGCTGCGCCTCGAAGCCGGAATGCCCCTCTACGGCAACGAACTCGACGCGCAGACCACCCCCTTCGAGGCCAACCTCGGCCGCGTCGTCAAGCTGGACAAGCCCGGCGACTTCGTGGGCCGCGAGGCCCTGCAGCGCGTCGCCGACGACGGACCGCGCCGCCGCCTGGTCGGCCTGGTCTCCCGCGGCCGCCGCCCGCTGCGCAAGGGCAACACCGTGCTGCTCGACGGCGCGCCCGTGGGCGCGGTCACCAGCGGGGCGCCTTCGCCCACGCTGGGCAAGCCCGTCGCCATGGCCTACATCGACAGCGGGGCCGACCCCGGGGCGGGCGAGGCGGCGGTCGACGTGCGCGGCCGCGCCGAGGCCGTCGACGTCGTCGACCTGCCCTTCTACCGGCGGGAGCGCTGACTCCCCCGGCAGCCGGAACCGCGCATACCGCGTGCGGGCCCGCAGGCCGAGGCGGCAGAATTCGACGAGGTGGAACCGCCGGCGGTCCACACGCCGAACAGGTCGGGCGGCCGCGCGCGACGGCGCCCGCCGTACCCGGACAACGACGACCTCCTGGAGAGTTGAATTGAGCGTTCCCGCGGAGCTGAACTACACGAGCGAGCACGAGTGGGTGGCGATCAGCGACGGTGTCGCAACGGTGGGCATTACCGCCTTCGCCGCCGAGGCGCTCGGCGACATCGTCTACGTCGAACCGCCGGAGACGGGCACCACCGTCGCCGTCGGCGAGACCTGCGGGGAGGTGGAGTCCACCAAGTCCGTCAGCGACCTGTACTCGCCCGTGAACGGCGAGGTCGTCGACGTCAACCAGGCGGCGGTGGACAACCCCGAGGTCATCGGGACCGATCCCTACGGCCAGGGGTGGCTCTTCAAGGTGGAGGTCACCGAGGAACCGTCCGAGCTGCTCAGCCCTGAGCAGTACACGCAGTTGACCGAAGGCGAAGGTTAATCACATGCCCTCTCAGCGGAATCTGCTCGATCAGACCCTCGACCAGCTCGACCCGGAGGTCGCCGCCGCCGTCCAGGCCGAGCTGAACCGGCAGCGCGACACCCTGGAGATGATCGCCTCGGAGAACTTCGCTCCGCAGGCGGTGCTGGAGGCCCAGGGCACGGTCCTGACCAACAAGTACGCCGAGGGCTACCCCGGCAAGCGGTACTACGGGGGCTGCGAGCACGTCGACGTCGTCGAGCAGCTGGCGATCGACCGGGCCAAGGAGCTGTTCGGCGCCGAGCACGCCAACGTCCAGCCGCACTCGGGCGCGCAGGCCAACACGGCCGTGTACTTCTCGCTGCTCAAGCCGGGCGACACCATCCTGGGCCTGGATCTGGCGCACGGCGGCCACCTGACCCACGGCATGAAGCTGAACTACTCCGGCAAGATCCTCAACGCGGTCGCCTACCATGTGCGCCCGGAGGACGGCACCGTCGACTACGACGAGGTCGAGGCGCTGGCCAGGGAGCACCGGCCGAAGATGATCGTCGCCGGGTGGTCGGCCTACCCGCGCCAGCTCGACTTCGCGCGGTTCCGCAAGATCGCCGACGACGTCGATGCGCTGTTCATGGTGGACATGGCGCACTTCGCCGGCCTGGTGGCGGCCGGGCTGCACCCCAGCCCGGTGCCCCACGCCGACGTGGTGACCACCACCACCCACAAGACGCTGGGCGGCCCCCGCGGCGGGCTCATCCTGAGCAAGGAGGAGTTCGGCAAGAAGATCAACTCCGCGGTGTTCCCCGGCATGCAGGGCGGCCCGCTGGAGCACGTCATCGCCGGCAAGGCCGTCGCGCTGAAGGTCGCCGCGGGCGAGGAGTTCGCCGACCGGCAGCGGCGCACCGTCTCCGGCGCCAAGATCCTGGCCGAGCGGCTGATGCGCGAGGACGCCGTGCAGTCCGGGGTGCGGGTGCTCAGCGGCGGCACCGACGTCCACCTGGTACTGGTCGACCTGGTCAACTCCGAGCTCAACGGCAAGGAGGCCGAGGACCGGCTGCACGAGATCGGCATCACGGTCAACCGCAACGCGGTGCCGAACGACCCGCGGCCGCCCATGGTGACCTCCGGCCTGCGCATCGGCACCCCCGCGCTGGCCACGCGCGGGTTCGGCGACGAGGACTTCGCCGAGGTCTCCGACGTCATCGCCGAGGCGCTCAAGCCGGAGTACGACGCCGCGGCGCTGCGGGGCCGCGTCGAGGCGCTCGTACGCAAGAACCCGCTCTACCCGGAGCTGTAGAGGGCAGGACCCTGCCCTCCTGGTGCGGCCGGGCCGCGCGTCGCGCTGGCGTCCGGCCGCACCGAACACCAACATCGCTCCTGTGCCCGCTAAGGAGGGCAGGACATGGCAATCAGTGTTTTCGACCTGTTCACGATCGGGATCGGCCCGTCGAGCTCGCACACGGTCGGTCCGATGCGGGCGGCCCGCATGTTCGCGACCGGTCTGGGCGAGTCCGGGCTCCTGGAGAAGACCGCCGCCGTGCGCGCCGAGCTGTACGGCTCGCTGGCACTGACCGGAAAGGGCCACGGCAGCGACCGCGCGGTGATGCTGGGGCTGCTCGGCGAGACGCCCGAGGACGTCGACATCGACGCCGCTCCCGCGATGGTGGAGCGGGTGCGCACGCAGCACCGGCTGGCGCTGGGCGGCACGCACGAGGTCGACTTCGACCCCGAGGCGCAGCTGGACTTCCGCCGCAAGGAGACGCTGCCCGGCCACCCCAACGGGATGCGCTTCGCCGCCTTCGACGCCGAGGGGACCGAGCTGCGCTCGCGCACCTACTTCTCGGTGGGCGGGGGCTTCGTCGTCGACGAGGAGGCCGTGGGCGCCGACCGGATCACCTCCGACGACACCCCGCAGCCCTATCCGTTCGCGACCGCCGCCGAGCTGCTGGAGACCTGCCGCGAGACGGGCATGTCCATCAGCTCGGTCACGCTCGCCAACGAGCGGGCGTTCGGCCGCACCGACGCCGAGATCCGCGAGGGCCTGCTGGAGATCTGGCGGGCGATGCGCGAGTCGGTGCGCCGGGGCGTGACGACCGAGGGCACCCTGCCCGGCGGCCTCAAGGTCCCCCGCCGCGCGCACCGGCTCTACCGCCAGCTCGGCGGCCACTGCGACCCCGAGGGGCTGGCCGGGCCCGGCCGCGGCGACCCGGGCGACCCGATGCGCGGCACCGACTGGATCACGCTCTACGCCCTGGCGGTCAACGAGGAGAACGCCGCCGGCGGCCGCGTGGTCACCGCCCCCACCAACGGCGCGGCGGGCATCGTCCCGGCCGTCCTGCACTACTACACCCACTTCACCCAGGGCGCGGGCGACGAGGGGGCGGTGCGCTTCCTGCTGACGGCCGGCGCGATCGGCATCCTCTACAAGCAGAACGCCTCGATCTCCGGCGCCGAGGTCGGCTGCCAGGGCGAGGTCGGCTCGGCGTCGTCCATGGCCGCCGCCGGCCTGGCCGAGGCCCTGGGCGCCACCCCGGCCCAGGTGGAGAACGCCGCCGAGATCGCGATGGAGCACAACCTCGGCCTGACCTGCGACCCCATCGGCGGCCTGGTCCAGGTCCCCTGCATCGAGCGCAACGCCCTGGCCGCGGTCAAGGCGATCAGCGCCGCCCGCATCGCCCTGCGCGGCGACGGCAGCCACTTCGTGTCCCTGGACAAGGTCATCCGCACCATGCGCGACACCGGCCGCGACATGATGGACAAGTACAAGGAGACCAGCAGGGGCGGGCTGGCGGTCAACGTGATCGAATGCTGAGTCGCGGAGGGGGCCCGATTGAGCTCCACGGCAGTGCACCGGCTCTAAGCATGCGAGGTATCGCCGTGGAAGTCCTGCAGTCTGGTCGCGATGGCGGCGACGGTGGATTCAGCTCCCGTCGTCACATCGAGAACGAAGCGCTCGGCTCGGTCTTCGTCGACGGGAGTTCTCAAGGGCGCCCCGTTGACCTCTAAGAACACCGCGGTGCAGTTCCAGGCGGCACGCTTGTTCCCATCGACGAAGACATGGTTGCGCGCCAGGGACTGCATGAGTGCCGCGCCTTTGTCGAAGAGACCCGGGTAGTGCTCCACGCCGAAAGTTGAGGAGCGCGGTCGGTGCACCGCGCTCTCCAACAGGCCGTAATCGCGGACCACGACTTGGTACTGGCCGTTCTGCCGAAGCGCCATAGCGGTGATGTCGACCACCAAGTCCGTGGTGAGATAGATGATGTTCGCAGTTGGCATCTACCGGGCGAGCCGCTCGTTCAGCCCGGCGGACGCCTGTGTGACCCTGGCTGCCGCCTCCATGACGCGACGCCGGTGAATACTCGCAAGGACACTTTCCCGAGCCAGCTTCTTGACACTGGTGTCTTCAGCAGCAGCCGCCTGACGGATCTCTTCCATCTCCTCGGCGGTGAACTCGATGTTGAGTGCGGGCATGCCCACACCTCCCTTGGTACCTAGACTGGTACCAGTATACGCGCCAAGGATGAGGCGGCCATGGCAATGGATCAACGACTTGGCCCTCTCAGGCGGTAGCCCACCGGAGTCCCACGTGGTGACCGCGGCCCCGGGGTACCGGGACGCCGGTCCTGAGCTGCCCAGGAGCGTGTCCATAGCCGTCGGCGCCAGGAAATTGACACCTTTACCCGGTGGATTCGGCTCTGTATACAGAATCCAGTATCCATCGAGGAATAGGTGTCCCCATGCGACAGGACGGATTCCGCACCGACGGCGGCGCCCCGGCCTCCTCCCGGCCTCCGGGGGTGACCAGGCGAGGGCTGCTCCGCGGTGGAGGAGCGACGGTCGGCGGGGTCGGGCTGTCTCTGCTGGGCGCCGCACCCGCGAGCGCCCGCGGCTCCGACGACGACCGCGACTTCGACGACGACGACCGCGGCGTCTACACCCCCGAGGGCGCACGCCGGCGGCTGCTCAAGGGCAACGCCCGCTGGGTCTCAGGACGGCTGAGACACCCCCACCAGTCGGTCGAGCGCCGGGAGGAGGTGGCCGAGGGCCAGCGCCCGTTCGCCGTCGTGGTCGTGTGCATCGACTCCCGGGTCACGCCGGAGCTGATCTTCGACACCGGAATCGGCGACCTGTTCGTCGTGCGCACCGCCGCACAGCTCCTGGACGCGATCGCGACGGGCAGCGTGCAGTACGGGCCGGCCAAGCTGAGCACGCCGCTGGTCGTGGTCCTCGGCCACCAGCGCTGCGGTGCGGTGACGGCGGCCGAGGCCGCGCTCCGCGAAGGCGAGCCGCTGCCCGGGCACCTGCAGGACATCGCCGAGGCGCTGCGGCCGGCCTACGACGAGGTGGACGGCCGAGGCGGCCCGAACCGCGTCGACCGGATGATCCGCGCGAACAGCCGCCGCACCGTGGAATCGTTGAAGCGCGACGCCTTGCTGGCCCCGCTGATCGACCAAGGGGCGCTCGACGTCGCCGGAGGCTACTACTCCCTCGACACCGGGCGGGTCCGCCTGTCGTGAGAACTCCCCCGGCGCCTCCCCTTCCCGCGCACGGCCGGGCGCGGTTCCGCAGCTCCGACTCGGCTGGCTCCCGTCGCCGCCTCCCCGCACAAGGCGTTCCGGTTGTTCCCCGACGACGCTTGATTCGGTACTGCGGCGGCGGCCGCGGCGTGGTATACCGGGCCTTCGACCGACGAACGGGTGCCGCCGGCCGGTGGGCGGCGGCCGGTGGGCAGGGAGCCGCGGTGCAGGGCAGCAGACTCGGATTGAACGCCGATCCCCAGGGACCCTTCCACGGTCCGCTCGCCCACGCCTACGCATGCGCGGTGCACATCCAGGTCGCCAACGACGCCGCGTGGAACAGCCCCGGCGGCTGCTCCTGCTGCACGCCCGAGGAGAAGCGTGCCGGGCTGCGGGAGGACTGGGGGATCGAGTCCGCGGCGGACTGGCGGCGCCAGACCGAGTCGTTGATCGACGACGAGGACAGCAACCCCGCCGCCGGCGTGCTGCTGGACCTGCGCAAGGCGGCCTCGCAGGCCATCGGGCGGCCGGTCGAGCCCGGGCTGTGGCGCGAGGCCATCGCGCGGATGTGCCGGCAGCGCGGGATCGAGCAGGCGGTCTACGAGCGGTTCGTCGCCCTGGCCGGCATGATCCTGCACTACGAGAAGCGCTTCGCGGCCGACGGCCTGCTGCCGCCCGGCGGAGTCGTCTACGCGATCAAAGCCTGGGATTTCGGCCGCGGCGCGAACATGGCGCGCTGGGGCGTGCAGTGCGGCTACACCGACATGCAGACGGCGCAGTGGTACGCCGTGCGGGCGGGCGCCCAGGCGCGCCGGTACTACCCCACCTGGGCCGACTTCTCCGCGGGCTACATCCTGGGCCGGTGCCTGCACTTCGACGACGGCGAGTTCGGCCACTGGTACACGACGCCGCTGGAGGTGCACCACGTGATGATGACGCACCCCCAGAGTCCGTGGCGGCACCTGCCGTTCCACATGTGAGCGGCTCGCCCGCTAGAGGGTCCCCGCCTTCACGAGGCCGAGGAGGGCCGCCCACGCGGCGGCGGTGAACACCAGGTGCCCCGCTGCGGTGTTCAACGAGTCGCGGACGGCGACGCCGGCGCCCGGGCCCTCAGCGACCTCCAGGCAGTTCTCCTTGAACGAGTAGCTCGACTTGCGGAAGCGGAACGGCGAAGCGTCGAGGACCTCGGCGGCTTCGGTGCGGTTGCCGCCCTGGGCAGGGCCGGACCCGCTCATGCGGCGACGCTGCCGCGGGGCTTCTGTGGGGAGGGTCATGGCGGCAGCTTTCCCCTGATGGGGAGTCCGGAACCGCCTCCGGGGCGATGAAGAAAGGCTTCCCCCGGCGCGCACCGGATGAAGCCTTACTCCGGCGGACCGATCTTTGGTGTCGGACACCTCACACCGGGCGAGCCCCGCTCACCCGCCTCACGCGCACCTTCGCCCCCACCTGGGCAGGGGCGCGCGCTTGCGCAGCGTTTCCGGTCCGGGACGCCGAGTTTTTGAAAATATTCCTTCCAGATCGGGTTGACGGGCCGGACGGCAACTCTTAGGTTTCTTAACACTTCAGGTGCGGATCCGAACACTGAGAGCGAACCCGGTCGGCATGCACCCGGGTTTGCGTCCTTTCCCCGCTCATGGACGCACGGACACCTGGAAGGAGCCCCCTTTCGTGAACGCTCCCCGACATCCCCGACACACCCGCCGCCGCGGCCGGTTCGCCGGCCCCTTCGCCCGGTTCCCGCGGCTCTCCGCGGCACTGGCCGGCGCCGCCGTGCTGTCCACCCTCGGCATGGCGGCGGCCGCCGCCCCCGCTGTGCTCGAGGGCCCCGAGGCCGCCTCCGCATCCCCTGTCGCGGCGGAGGGCCGGTGGCTCACCGGGTACTGGCACAACTTCGACAACGGCTCGACCACGATGCCGATCAGCGAGGTCCCCTCCGCCTACAACCTCATCGCCGTGGCCTTCGCCGGCAACAAGGCCGGCACTCCCGGCGGCATCACCTTCGACGTCGCCGGCGGTGAACTCGGCGGCTACACCAACCAGCAGTTCAAGGAGGACGTCGCCGCCGTCCAGGCCGAAGGCCGCAAGGTCGTGCTGTCCATCGGGGGCCAGAACGGCCACGTCGACGTCACCGACTCCGCCGAGGCGGCCAATTTCGCCGACTCCGCCTACGCGCTGATGCAGGAGTTCGGGTTCGACGGCATCGACATCGACCTCGAACACGGCATGAACGCCCGGTACATGGAGGAGGCGCTGCGGTCGCTGCGGGCCAAGGCCGGCTCGGACCTGATCATCACGATGGCGCCGCAGACCATCGACTTCCAGGCCCCCAGCTACGCCTACTACCAGCTCGCGCAGAACATCGGCGACATCCTGACGATCGTCAACATGCAGTACTACAACTCCGGCTCGATGCTGGGCTGCGACCAGCAGGTCTACTCGCAGGGCACGGTCGACTTCCTCACCGCCCAGGCCTGCATCCAGCTGGAGCTGGGACTGCGCCCCGACCAGGTGGGGCTGGGGCTGCCCGCCACCCCCGACGCGGCGGGCGGCGGCTACCAGCCGGCGTCCAACGTCATCCGCGCCTTGGACTGCCTGGAGCAGGGGCGCAACTGCGGCGCCTTCACCCCGAGCGAGCCCTACGGGCCGATCGGCGGCGCGATGACGTGGTCGATCAACTGGGACGCCACGAACGGCTACGCCTTCGCCGACGCGCTCGGCGCCCGGCTGGGGACCGGCTGATCGGCCGCACCGCCGATCAGCCGCATCCGCGGCGCCGCGCGGGGCGCGGGCGGGCCGTCCGGCCCTGACCCCGCCGGAGGAGGCGGCCGGTCCCGGCAGCTCCACGCGCCGGGGCCGGCCACCGCCACACCGCCGATACACGGCCCCTCCCCTGTTCGCCATCCCTCCCGGTCCTCCACCCGCCGGCCGCACCGGCGGCCCACCCGGACCGGGAACGCCCGAGAGGGTGCGGCGCGCCGGTCATCCCCTGGCGCCGCACCCTCTCTTCCCGTTCTTCTTCCGGTGCTCCGGCGCGGCCTCCTCCGGCCCGCCGCGGTCAGCGCGCGGCCGGCATCACCGCGTCACCGTGTCACCACTGGTCGGCAGGCACGGGCTCGCACGGCTCCGGCTCGCCCTGGGCGATGTAGAACGACGTGCGGTGCTGCCCGCCTTCCTTGGGCACGTAGTTCTCGATGACCATGGAGTCCTCCGCGTCCACCGCGAACGACCACGGCACCTTCGAGCCCACGTCCCCCGGCGGCTCCGGCGCGTCGACCGAACCCGGCTTCGGCGAGTAGGCGCTCCCCACCGTGAACACGCCGTCGCCGTTCTTCCCGGGAAGCACGGTCAAGCTGCCCACCCGCAGGTCGGCGGTGCACCGCATGCCCGGATCCGGACTCCGGGTCTCGACGGTCACCCCCGCCGCGCGCAGGTCGGCGGCCAGTTCCTGCTGCTGCTCCTTGTCCAGCGTCAGGTCCTGGATGCTCACCTGGACGCTGCCGTCCGGCTTCTCCTCGATGGCGTAGGCCGGCGGCGCCATCGCCCCGGGCACCAGCACGAACCCCGCGGCGACCGCCGCGCCGCCCGCCGCGGCCAGCCCCAGGCGCGGGGCGGTGAACAGGCGCCGCCGGGGGGCGGGCGCGCGCTCCTCCGCGTCCAGCTCGGCCGCGTTGAGGGCGACCTCCCGCTGCAGCTCGCTCAGCAGCCGGTCCTCGAACCGTGCCGTCTTGTCCGTTGTCATGCCTCTCCCTGTGCTCCGTGTGCTTGGCGTGCGTAGGCGGCCATCCGGACCGGGCTCTGCCCGGGTGTCCCGGCCGGGGCGGCCTGCCGGTCGGCGGCCGAGAGGTCCGCGGACGCCTCCGCCGTGCGCTGCGCCCGGGCGCGCAGGGCTTTGCGCGCCCGGTACAGCCGCACGCGGGCGGTCACCTTGCGGATGCCGAGGGCCGCAGCGGCCTCGGTGACGGTGAGCTGGTCGACCGCCACCAGTTCGAGCACCTGCCGCTCGCCCTCGGGCAGGTCGGCCAGCGACTCCAGCAGCCTGCGCCCCTCGTTTTCAGCGAGGATCCGGTCCTCCAGGCGGCCGATGTCGTCGGACTCCAGCAGCCTGCGGCCCGCGACCCGGCTGCCGCTGTCGGCCTCGCGGGCCGCCCTCCTGCGCTCGGCCGAGACCACGTTGCGCGCGATCCCGAACAGCCAGGCGGACTCGTTGCCCAACTCGGGCCGGTAGGTGCGCGCCGAGTCGATCACCGCCAGGAACACGTCGGCGGTCAGGTCCGCGGCGGTGTGCGGGTCGTCGACCCGCCGGGCCACGAACCGGGTGACCGCGTCGATGTGCCGCCGGTAGAACTCCTCGAAGGCATCCGGGTCGCGCGCCGCCTCCCGCGGGCCCGCGCGTCTGCTCTCACCTGCCACTTGGCGCCTCTCTCAGCATCCTCGTCGGCTTCCGCCTGCGTTCACGGGTACTTGGCCGCCGGGGGGCGAGGCGTTACCGGCGCCGGTCGCGGGCGGTCCCGCGGACGGGATCAGGGACCGCGCCCGGGGGCCGCAGCCGGGCGCCGGATCCGGAGCCTGCGGCCGGATACGGCGGGCCGCGGCCCTCGGCGCTCAGACGACCGGCAGCCGCGTCCCGCGGATGCTCGCGGCCACTCCGTCGTTGGCCTCGGCTACCGCGCGGCGCTCGGCCGGAACCTCCCCGTACAGCGTGGTGCGCTGCCGCAGCGGGCGGCCGGTGGGCTCGACGAGGGCGCGGATGTCGCCGATGGTCTTGAACGAGCCGTTGTCGGAGCCGGCCATGCGGCTGATGGTCTCCTCCATCAGCGTGCCGCCCACGTCGTTGACACCGCCCGCCAGCAGCTGCCGGCACGTGTCCTCGGCCAGCTTCACCCACGAGCACTGGATGTTGTCGATCGCGCCGTGCAGCAGCAGCCGCGCCAGCGCGTGCACCGCCCGGTTCTCGCGCACCGTGGGTCCCGTGCGCGCCAGCCCTGCCAGGTAGATCGGCGCGCTGGTGTGCACGAACGGCAGCGGGACGAACTCGGTGAAGCCCGGCCGGCCGTTGTGCTCCAGGCAGCGCAGCTGCAGGGAGCGCAGCAGCCTGATGTGGGCGACCCAGTGCTCGGGGGTGTCCACGTGGCCGTACATCATCGTCGAGGTGGTGGGGATGCCCAGGTCGTGGGCCGTGGTGACGACGTCGATCCACGCCGATGCGGGCAGCTTCCCCTTGGTCAGTACCCAGCGGACGTCGTCGTCGAGGATCTCGGCGGCGGTGCCCGGCAGCGAGTCCACGCCCGCCTCGCGCGCCCGCTCCAGCCACGCCCGCACGGACGAGTCGGTGCGGGCGGCGCCGTTGACCACCTCCATGGGGCTGAAGGCGTGCACGTGGATGTCCGGCACACGCTCCTTGACCGAGCGGGCGAGGTCGAAGTAGGCGGTCCCGGGCAGGTCGGGGTGGATGCCGCCCTGCATGCAGACCTCGCTCGCGCCCGCCTCCCAGGCCTCGGCGGCGCGGTCGGCGACCTGGTCCAGGGACAGGGTGTAGGCGTCGGCGTCGGTGCGGCGCTGGGCGAAGGCGCAGAAGCGGCAGCCGGTGTAGCAGACGTTGGTGAAGTTGATGTTGCGGGTGACGACGAAGGTCACCGCGTCGCCGACCGTGTCGCGGCGCACCGCGTCGGCCAGGGCCGCCAGCTCCTCCAGCTCCTCGCCGTGGGCGTGCAGCAGGGCCAGCGCCTCCTCGTCGCCGAGCCCGGCCGGGTCGCGCTCGGCGTGCCGGAGTGCGTCGCGGATGTGGGGATCGAAGCGGCGCGGCGCGCCCGTGCCCAGGGCGGGGCGGGACATGCGCTCGCGCAACCGCTCCCAGTCGCCGTAGACGGCGTCGAAGTCGCCGCGCCGCTCGGCGGTGCGGCCCTCGGTGTCGATGGCGGTGTGCAGGTCGGTGCGGCCGCCGGCGGCCTGCTGGGGCTCGGGCTCCTGCCAGGGCCGGCCGACGACCTCGGCGTCCTCGCGCGCCAGGCCGGTGCCGGGCTCGGCCAGCGCGGCGACGTGGCCGGCCACCCGCGGGTCCAGCCACGGCTCACCCCGGCGGACGTACTCCGGGTAGACGGTGAGCCGTTCACGCAGCCGGAACCCCGCCTCGGCGGTGCGTTGGGCCAGTTCCTCGATCTGCGGCCAGGGGCGCTCGGGGTTGACGTGGTCGGGGGTCAGCGGGGACACCCCGCCCCAGTCGTCGATCCCGGCCCGCAGCATGAGGCCGTACTGGTCGCCGATCAGGTTGGGTGGCGCCTGCACGCGCGCCTTGGCGCCCAGGACCAGGCGGGTCACGGCGACGGCGGCGGCCAGTTCGGCGATCTCGGCGTCGGGCCGGTGCTTCATCGCGGTGCCGGGCTTGGCCCGGAAGTTCTGCACGATGACCTCTTGGATTGCGCCGTACTCGCGGGACGCCCGGCGCAGGGCGAACACCGAGTCGGCGCGTTCGGCGGCGGTCTCGCCGATCCCGATCAGGATGCCGGTGGTGAACGGCACGGTGCAGCGGCCGGCGTCCTCCAGCACGCGCAGCCGCACGGCGGGATCCTTATCGGGGCTGCCGTAGTGGGGCATGCCGCGCTCGGTGAACAGCCGCCGGGAGGTCGTCTCCAGCATCATGCCCATGGACGGCGCGACGGGTTTGAGCCGCTGGAAGTCCGACCAGCTCAGCACCCCGGGGTTGAGGTGGGGCAGCAGGCCGGTCTCCTCCAGGACCATGATCGCCATGGCGCGCACGTAGGAGAGGGTGTCCTCGTAGCCGCGCTCGTCCAGCCACCGGGCGGCCTGCGGCCAGCGGTCCTCGGGGCGGTCCCCGAGGGTGAACAGGGCCTCCTTGCAGCCGAGTGCGGCGCCCTCGCGGGCGATCCGCAGCACCTCGCCGGGTTCGAGGTAGGGGGCGTCCAGGTGGGCGGGGGCGGTGGCGAAGGTGCAGTAGTGGCACCGGTCGCGGCACAGCCGGGTGAGCGGGACGAACACCTTGCGGCTGTAGGTGATCATTCCGGGGCGCCCGGCGGCCTCCAGCCCGGCGTCGCGGACCCGGCCGGCGTGGTCGAGGAGGGCGTCGAGGTCGTCGCCGCGGGCGTGCAGCAGGACCTCGGCTTCGGCCGGGTCCAGGGTCTTGCCGTCGCGGGCCCGGGCCAGCGCGCGGCGCATGGACGAGGGTGCGGGGACGGATTCGGTCGTTTCGCTGTTCCGGTGTCCGGCACGAGTCATGGCCCGCACGATACGGCGGCGCCCGGGCGCCGCTCGGTCCGCCCCGCCGCGCGCCCGCCGGGTGTGCCCGAACCCGCGGGTGCCCGCGTCAGGCCCGCCGGCGGCGGGCAACGCGCGGTCGGCGCCGTGGTCTGCGTCCTCGGTGCGCGCCGGATGCCGTCGGGGCGGACCCGCCGTACCGCACCAGGCGGCCGCGCCCGGGCTCACCGCCGGGCTCTGCGCAAGGGGCGGCGGGACACGGGCGCGGCATGATGACCGCATGAGCGAAGAAGCGGTGCCGTGGAGAGCTGGGGGACGCGGAAGGTCGGCAGACGCGGTCGAGCGGCCGGGCGGGCCGCACAAGGGCGGGGATGCGGTGGCGGAGGCGGGTCGCATCACCGTGCCCGTGCGGGTGCGCGACCTGAGCGAGGCCGACCTGGCCTACTGCGGGTGGTCGGGTGCTCCCCCGCATCTGGAGGCGGTTCGCGCGGCGCTTGAGCGCGCCCGCAGCGGCGACGTGGAGTACCTGGCCGTGTGCCCGCCTTCGGATCTACCCGTGGCCATCGGCGGCGTCGACTACGCACCCGATCCGGACGCCGGCACCCTGTGGCAGTTGGCCGTCCATCCCGCGCTGCGCTCGCTGGGCCTGGGCACGCGGCTCGTCGGCGCCGCCGAGCAGCGCATCCGCGCCCGGAACCGCGGCTGGGCGCGGTTGAGCGTGGAGCAGGACAACCACCGGGCCCGCGCGCTCTACGCCCGCCTGGGGTACACGCCGTGCGGTACCCGTCCCGAGTCGTGGGACGTCCAGGACGCGGACGGAAGCGTCCGCCGATACGAGACCGTGTGCACATTGATGCGCAAGGCGCTGGACGGGGCTCCCGCCGGGTGACGGCCCGCCCCGGCGGCTCAGGCGGCGCCGCGCTTGCGGGCGCGGATCAGCACGATGCTGCCGCGGGTGTTGGGACTGCGGGCGTCGCCCAGCGCGATGAGGGGGACCAGCGGTGCGGCGGCGTTGAAGCCGACCCGGCCGCCGCGGGCCGAGACCGACAGGTAGGTGCGCTCGGCCAGCGGGCCGCGGAACTGGTAGCTGTGCTCCAGGACCTCCAGCCCTTGCGCATCCAGCAGGCAGGCGAGCGACTCGTGGGTGTAGGTGCGCTTGACGTGGTAGCGGCGGCTGTGCGCGGCGAACAGGTGCGGCCACCGGTCGCGGCGGGACAGGCAGTCGGCCGACATCACCAGCTCGCCACCGGACTTGAGCACCCGCGCCATCTCGCCCAGCGCCGCGGGGCCGTCGTCGAAGTGCTCGATCGCGCAGATGGACAGCACCTTGTCCACCGAGGCGTCGCGCAGCGGCAGCCGCAGCGCGTCGCCTTCCACGAGCGCGGGCGCATGGCGCAGCTTCGCGCCGCGCAGCATCTTGCCGCGGGCCAGATCGACGGAGACGGCGTCGGCTCCGCGCCGCCGGGCCTGGCCGGCCCAGTAGCCGTCGCCCCCGGCGACGTCCAGCACGCGTTTGCCGTGCAGGTCGGAGCCCAGCCACCGCAGCAGGGTGTTGGCCTCGCGGTAGCGGCAGACATGGACCTGGTGACCGGCGAAGGCGACGACGTCAGGCATTCCCACGCGCCACAGCCTACGGGAAGGCGCCTGTGCACCGGTTCCGACCGCAGCGGGGCCGCCCGCGGCCCCGCTGCGGTCCGCACCGCATCAGCGATCTGTCAGGGCTCCGGCAGCGGCGGCACCTAGCCTTCCGGGAAGTGCCGCCGGTGGCGGGCGGCGCCTGCGATCGGGGAGTGTGCGATGGCGACGGCGACAGCGCCGCCCTGGGAGACCGTGGTCGAGGGCGGTCCACACGCCCCGGACCTGGCCGTTCGCGGCCGCGACGGCGCCGGTGCTCCCCTGGTCCTGGTGCACGGGCTGGGCGGCACCGTGGAGGAGTGGGAGCCGCTGGCCGACCGGCTCGCGCCGCGCCGCCCGGTCTACGCCTTCGACCTGCGCGGCCACGGCCGCTCCGCCGACGGCGCCTGGACCGTCGAGGGCCACATGGCCGACCTCGGCCGGGTGCTCGACCGGTTGGACCTGCGGGCACCGGTGGTGGCGGGTCACGGCTTCGGCGGCCTCGTGGCCACCCTCTTCGCCTCCCGGCACGGCGGCGCCTCGGCCGCCGTGGGCATCGACGCCTACGGATGGCCGCGACCGGGCGTGGTCGCCGAGCGGCTGGGGCTCGGGCCCGACGAAGCCGCGGCCAATGTGGGGGCCGCCCGCGCCTTCGTCCTGGACCAGTTCGCGGCGGCCTGCTCGCCGATGCCCGCCGAGGTCTTCGAGCGGCAGCTGGCGAGCTTCCGCGCCGGCGCCTTCGGCCTCCCCGGACCGGTGCTGGAGGCGATGGCGCTGCGGGCGGCGCTGCGCGACGACCGCCTGGTCTCGCTGCGCCCGGGTCCGCGCGCGGTTCGGGCGCTGTGCGCCGACCTCGACCGCTACGACACCGACGCGCCGGCCCGCGCCCTTCCCGTCCCGGCGCTGGCACTGGTCACCTGCCGCCCTCTGCCGCCGATCCCCGGCGCCCCCGCCCGCTTCAGCGCGATGCTCGCGGCCCAGGCCGCCCACGAACTCGCCGCACCCCGTCCCCGCCGCACCGTCCGGGCACTCGACGCCCCTCCCCCTGCCCACGTCACCCGCCCCGCGGCCGTGGCCGAGGCGATCGAGTCCTTCCTGGAGGGCATCGCCGGGTAAGCCCGCGGAGCACCGGCCGCGGCGGTCCGGTCCGCCCGGGGATCGTGCAGTTACCGCCGCGGCACGCCGGCGAGCGCGGCGGCGGCAGCAGGATCGGCGCCTTCAGGACGTGCATGGAGGCCGGGAAGGGCTGGTCGGCCCAGGCCGTGTTCGGTGGGTCGCTGTCCTACTGCGCGGCCGCCGGGGTGGTGGCGGGTGACGGGTGGGCTTCGCGCTCTCGCTGCGTTCTCTGGGCCCCTGACAGGCACCATGGCGAAGCCGCCTGTCAGGGGCAGTCGGCAGGGGCCCGCCCCGGGCCCCCGCTGCGCGATGATGCGGAGCCTGCGGAGCCCGCGCAGTAGGGGAACTCCTTCCTCGGCCTTGCGAGAGCGGCACCGGGCCCCCGCTCGGCGATAATGGCCAAGCCCGCCAGGGCCCCCGCTCGGCGATAATGGCGAAGCCCGCCGAGTAGGGGCGCAGGGGAGGCCCTATCGCAACGCCCCGCACCAGGGCGGCGCTTCGCGCCATCGGGCGCGGGGCGCACACGAGTGCGCCGCTCGCTACGGACGAACCCACCAAACACGACCTAGGCTGGCCGGGTGCTGAACCGCCTTCGTGCCAACCGGTGGGTGCGGCTGGCCATCGTGCTGGTCGTGCTGGCGTGCGCCGGTGCCGCGCTGTACAGCCGGTGGGGGGAGGCACGCGACGCGCTCGCGGCGCTGTCTCCCTGGGCCGTGGCCGGATCGGGGCTGGCCGCGCTGGCGGGGCTGGGCGCCCAGATGATGGCCTGGCGCGCGGTGCTGGCGGACCTGGGGTCGCGCCTGCCGGTCGGCACGGCAGCGCGGGTGATGTTCCTGGGCCAGCTCGGCAAGTACCTGCCGGGGTCGGTGTGGGCGTTCGTCGCCCAGGTGGAGCTGGCTCGCGACCACGACGTGGCGCGGCAGCGGGGCATCGCCGCGACCGTACTCGCCGTGGCCGTGACGCTGACGGTGAACCTGGCGGTGGCCGCGGCCACGCTGCCTTTCGTCAGCGCCGATGCCGCGCGCCGGTGGTGGTGGGTGCTGGCGCTGGCTCCGGTGCTGCCGGCCCTGCTGCACCCGCGCGCGGTGACCGCGCTGATCCACACGGCCCAGCGGGTGGCGCGCCGCGTAGCGCCCGGCCCTGATCGGGGGAAGTGCGCGGAGAGCCGAGGGGATTCCGGCGGACCCGACGGCGGCGCCCGGGATCCGGGAAGCCCAGCGGGCCCCCGGCCGCTGCGGGACAATCCCGAGCTGGAGCGCGTCTCCGGACGCGGGATGGCCGGTGCGCTGGGCTGGTCGCTGGCGGCGTGGGTTCCGCTGTCGCTGCACGTGTGGGTGCTGGTGGCCGCCGCGGGCGCAGGCGGCGACGCCCGTGCGCTGCCGGCTGCCGCCGGAGCCTATGCGCTGGCCTGGACGCTGGGCGTGCTGGTGGTCTTCGCTCCCGCAGGGTTGGGCGTGCGCGAACTGGTGCTGGTGGTGGGCCTGGCTCCGGTCCTCGACCCCGGCTCCGCGCTGATCGTGGCCGCGCTGTCGCGGCTGCTGATGACCGCCGCGGACCTGCTGTGGGCCGGCGGCGCCCTGCTGGCCACCCGCTCGTCCGCGGCCGCGAAGGGGCACCCGGCGGGATGACGGCGCACCGCGACCGCCGGCACGCCATCTCGGGCGGGCCCCGGTCCGCCTCCCGGCGCGATCAGCAAGCGGCGGAATCTAGACTGGGGCCGTGGACTCCCCGCGACACCTGCTCAACGTCGTCGACGTCGAGGCCACCTGCTGGGAAGGCGAACCGCCGCCAGGCGAGACCAGCGAGATCATCGAGATCGGGCTGACAGTGGTCGACCTCAGCGCCGGTGAACGTGTCGAGCGCCGCGGCATCCTGGTCCGTCCAGCGCGCTCATCCGTGAGCGCCTTCTGCACCGAACTGACCGGCCTGGCCCCCGAACAGGTGGAGCGCGGCGCCGGCTTCGCCGAGGCGTGCCGCCGACTCGCCGCCGAGCACGACGCGCGGCGGCGCCCCTGGGCGAGCTGGGGCGACTACGACCGCAAGCAGTTCGAGCGCCAGTGCCGCGCCACCGCTGTGCCTTATCCCTTCGGCCGGCGGCACACCAACGCCAAGGCCGTCTTCGCCCGGGCCCGCGGCCTGCGCACGCGGCCGGGCATGGATCGGGCGCTGGAGATCGCCGGGCTTCCGCTGGAAGGCCGCCACCACCGCGGCGCGGACGACGCCTGGAACATCGCGGCCCTGGTGCTGGCGCTGGTCCGCGAGGGAGCCTGGCCGCACGCCGGCTGCTCAGCCGAGCACTGAGGCCGCGCTGCTCCGCTCGCCGGTACGCGCGTGGGCCGTCAGACCTCCGGCGGCGCCATGCTGCCGCCGTCCAGGTGCGCTGAGGCGTTCTCACCGCGGGGGGTCTCGCCGCTGCGCAGCGGCGGCACCCAGCCGGCCTCGGGGTCGTAGCGGCGCACGATCCGGCCGGGGACGCCGGCGACGACGCTGTGGTCGGGGTAGTCGCCGGGCCGCACGACCGAGCTGGCGGCCACCACGCAGTTGCGGCCCAGCCGCACTCCGGGCAGTACGACGGCGTTGGCGCCGATCCAGGTGCCGTCACCGATGCGCACGGGGTCGTCGGCGGGCCATTGGCGGCCCACCGGAACCTCGACGTCGGCGTAGACGTGGTTCTGGTCGGTGATGTAGACGTAGGGGCCGGTGAAGACGTCGTCGCCCAGCTCGATGGAGCGGTGGGCGACCACGTGCGAGCCCCGCCCGATCGTGCAGCCGTCGCCGATGCGGATGACGGGCCCGGCCTCGCCCAGTTGCTGGCCGGGCACCATCCCCGCGGTGAGCGTGATGTCGGCGCCCACGAGAGTGTGCGCACCCAGGGCGATCCACGGTTCACCGAAGATCGTGGCGGGCGGGAAGGCGATCGAGGTACCCGGTCCGTAGGCGGCGAAGCGGCGCGCCGCCCGGGATCCGGAGCGGACGTCGGCGTGGCGCCGCGCCCAGGACCACAGCCCGCGCAGCATCCAGGACACCAGTCGTGACACCCGCATCCCCACATCTACTGATCGGTAACGAAGCGGTGTCCCAATTTATCCACTGCCCTCGGACCGGAGAAACGCGCGCCCCGGCCGACCGCCGCCCGCCGCGCCCGCTGCTCCTGCGGGTCAGCCCGAGAGGTGCTTGAGCACGTCCTGGCGGGTCAGCACCCCCGAGGGCTTGCCGTCCATCAGCACCACCACCGCACCGGCCTGCTGCAGCAGCTCGACGCACCGGCTGACCGGCTCTCCCGAACCGACCACCGGCAGCGCCCGGCTCATGTGCCGCTCGACGGGCTCGTCCTGGTCGGCCCTGCGGCTGAACAGCGCGTCGAGCACGTCCCGCTCGGCGATGGCGCCCACGACCTCGGCGGCCATGACCGGCGGCTCCTCCTTCATCACCGGAAGCTGGGAGACCCCGTACTCCCGCATGATCGAGATGGCCGTGCCCACGGTCTCGTGCGGGTGGATGTGTACGAACTCCGGCAGGTCGCGGCCCTTGGCCGCCAGCACGTCGCCCGCGGTGGGCTCCTCGGTCTCCTCGGCGAGGAAGCCGAAGTCGGCCATCCACTCGTCGTTGAAGATCTTGCCGAGATAGCCGCGGCCGCCGTCGGGCAGCAGGACCACGATGACGTCGTCGGGGCCGGCCCGCTCGGCCACACGCAGCGCCGCCACCACAGCCAGCCCGCAGGAGCCGCCGACCAGCAGGGTCTCGTCGCGGGCCAGGCGGCGGGTCATCAGGAAGGACTCCTTGTCGCTCACCGCGATGACCTCGTCGCAGACCGAGGGGTCGTAGGTCTCGGGCCAGATGTCCTCGCCCACGCCCTCGACCAGATAGGGGCGCCCGCTGCCGCCGGAGTAGACCGAGCCCTCCGGGTCGGCGCCGATGACCTCGACCCGCCCGCCCGAGACCTCCTTGAGGTAGCGCCCGGCCCCGGTGATGGTGCCGCCGGTGCCGATGCCGGCGACGAAGTGGGTGATGCGGCCCTCGGTCTGCTCCCAGATCTCCGGGCCGGTGCTGCGGTAGTGGGACTCGGGGTTGGCCCGGTTGGCGTACTGGTTGGGCTTCCAGGCGCCGGGGATGGTCTGGGCCATGCGGTCGGAGACCGAGTAGTAGGAGTCGGGGTGGTCGGGGGCCACCGTGGTCGGGCAGACCACGACCTCCGCCCCGTAGGCGCGCAGCACCGCCAGCTTGTCGTTGCCCACCTTGTCGGGGCACACGAACACGCAGCGGTACCCCTTCTCCGCGGCGACGATGGCCAGCCCCACTCCGGTGTTGCCCGAGGTGGGCTCGACGATGGTGCCGCCCGGGCGCAGCGCGCCGCTCTTCTCCGCCTCCTCGACCATGCGCAGGGCGATGCGGTCCTTGACCGATCCGCCCGGGTTGAAGTACTCGACCTTGGCCAGGACCGTCGGCGCGACCGCGCTGGTCACCTTGTTCAACCGCAGCAGGGGGGTGTCCCCGACGAGGTCGATCAGTGTGTTGTGCACCCGCATTGCCGAGCCCCTCTCACGTGCAGCGCCTTCACCCGGCCGCGTGCCCGATCGGGGCGCGTCGGCCGCTGCCCCGACTGTAACGGGCCGCGCCGCCGCGCGCCCCGGCCGACCAGGCGAATCGGTCCCGCCCGCGCCGGCCGCCGCGGGGCTTTCCCGCTACCCGGCTGAAGGGGCGGTGACACGCCGGAAGCGGGGCGCGGCACGGGATGTGAACGGTTCCGGCAGCGGGAACACCGGTTCCAGGAGCGGTCGTTTCCTCAGCGGGCGGACGCCGCGGACGCCCGCCCGCCGCAGGGGGCGCACGCCCGCTGCGGTGCTCGGCGACCCGCACCGCCGGTGCGGGCATCCGCCGGGCGGGCCGCGACAACCGAACGCGCGACGCGAGGAGGCGGACATGGTGCTGCGCGCCGCACGCGCCAGGCGTATCGCCACGGCCACGGCCTTCGGCGGAGGCGGGCTGACCCTGCTGGGCGCCACCACCGTCGGACTGCTGTACCTGCAGGCGCGCCTGGCGGTGAAGGCCGTGGGCTTCACCGACTGGAAGGCGCCCAAGGTCAACGGCGTCTACGGACGCGGCGAGGGCGAGCCGCTGACCTTCGCGATGATGGGCGACTCCACCGCGGTCGGCTTCGCCGTCGCCGAAGCCGCGCAGACCCCCGGCAGCATGCTGGCCTCCGGTATCGCGGCTGTGGCCGAGCGGCCCGTGCGGCTGCGCCGCGTGGCCAGGATCGGCGCCACCTCCGCCGAGCTGCCCGCGCAGCTGGAGAAGCTGCGCGGCCGCCCGCCCCACCTCGCGGTGATCTTCATCGGCGCCAACGACGTCATCCACCGCCTGCGGCCGGCCGACTCGGTGGGCCACCTCCGCGAGGTCGTACGCGAACTCGTCGCCGCTGGCACGGCGGTGGTGGTCGGCACCTGCCCGGACCTGGGCACCGTCCAGCCGATCGGCCAGCCGCTGCGCTCGATCGCCCGCCGTGCCTCGCGCCAGCTGGCCGCCGCCCAGACGATCGCGGTCGTGGAGGAGGGCGGCAGGACGGTGTCGCTGGGCAACCTCCTGGCCGCCGACTTTCTGGCTCGTCCAGAGGAGCTTTTCGGGCCCGACCGCTTTCATCCGTCGGCGGAGGGATACGCCTACGCCTCGGCCGCCGTGCTCCCTTCGGCGTGCGCGGCCCTGGGCCTGATGCCCGAACCGGCCGAGCAGCCCGGTGCGGAGCTCGCCGAGGGCGCGCTGCCGGTGCACCGGGCCGCCGCCGCGGCCGCCGAGGAGGGCGGCAGCGAGGTCAGCCGCGCCGGCGGCGAGCGGGGACCGCGGGGACGCTGGTCGGCGTTCATCCGGCGGCCGTGGCGGCCCGGCTCCGAGGAGCGCGGCGGCGCGGATTCCGCGGCCGCGGAGCAGGCGGACGAAGGTAGCGCAGCCGCGCCGGCGGGTAGCGGTCAGGACCCGCCCGGCAATCCGGCCCCGGAGATGAGCGAAGGCTCCGCGACAGGTTAACGTCGGGTATCACAGCGACCGACCTACTGGTCGGTAACCGCCTCGTGCCAGACTCGTACCAGAAAGGCCGCGGACATGCCCGAAGCCGTCATCGTCGCAACCGCGCGTTCCCCGATCGGACGCGCATTCAAAGGCTCGCTCAAGGACATCCGCCCCGACGACATCACCGCGCAGATCGTCTCCGCCGCGCTGTCCAAGGTGCCCGAGCTGGACCCCTCCAGCATCGACGACCTCATGCTGGGCTGCGGGCTGCCCGGCGGCGAGCAGGGCCACAACCTCGCCCGCGTGGTCGCGGTGCAGCTGGGCCTGGACGGCGTGCCCGGGACCACGCTGACCCGTTACTGCTCCTCGTCGCTGCAGACCACCCGCATGGCCTACCACGCCATCAAGGCCGGCGAGGGGGACGTCTTCGTCTCGGCGGGCGTGGAGATGGTCAGCCGGTTCACCAAGGGCAACAGCGACTCGCTGCCCGAGACCAAGAACCCGGTCTTCGGCGAGGCCGAGGAGCGCACCGCCAAGCGCGCCGAGGGCGGCGCCGAGACCTGGCGGGACCCGCGCGAGGACGGGCGGCTGCCCGACATCTACATCGCCATGGGCCAGACCGCCGAGAACGTCGCCCAGCTCCGCGGCGTCTCGCGGCAGCGCCAGGACGAGTTCGGGGTCCGCTCCCAGAACCTGGCCGAGCGCTCCATCGACAACGGGTTCTGGAACCGGGAGATCACCCCGGTCACCCTGCCCGACGGCAGTGTGGCCGAGACCGACGACGGCCCGCGCCGGGGGACCACCTACGAGAAGGTCTCCGAGCTGCAGCCGGTCTTCCGCCCCGACGGCACGGTCACCGCGGGCAACTGCTGCCCGCTCAACGACGGCGCCGCCGCTGTGGTCGTCATGAGCGACACCAAGGCCGCCCAGCTGGGCCTGACCCCCATCGCGCGCATCGTCTCGACCGGCGTCAGCGCGCTCTCGCCGGAGATCATGGGCCTGGGCCCGGTCGAGGCGTCCCGCCAGGCGCTGGCGCGGGCGAACATGAGCATCGGCGACATCGACCTCGTCGAGATCAACGAGGCCTTCGCCGCGCAGGTGCTGCCCTCGGCCGACGACCTGGGCATCGACATCGACTCCCAGCTCAACGTCAACGGCGGCGCGATCGCCGTGGGCCACCCCTTCGGCATGACCGGCGCCCGCATCACCGGCACCCTGCTCAACGGGCTCAGCTTCCACGACAAGACCTTCGGCTTGGAGGCCATGTGCGTCGGCGGCGGCCAGGGCATGGCGGCCGTCTTCGAGCGGCTCAGCTGAGCGCGCCGGCCGGCGGGAGCGCCGGGCGCGGCCGGGGGCGGCGCGCGGCCCCCGGCCGCGGCGGGCGGCGCCGCGGCCTGCGTGCGCAGACGGCGCCGGGGTGGCGCGCAGGTCAACGGTGAGTGACGGAACCGGGACGGTGCACCGACAAAACCAGGCGTAAAAGACCGTCTCAAGGTCTTGTCCAAACCGTGATCCTGATGCAGTGTCGCAGGTAAGTGCCACCCAACTACGGAGGTGCCAATGTCGGTAACCCACTCGCCGGAGATGCACGCGCAGCTAATCGCCCGGATCCCGACCGTCACCGGCCGCGAACTCAGCGAGTGGTTCGACACTCTGGAACAGGGCCCCGGTCTCTCCCGATGCCTGGAACGCACCAACTGGCTGGCCGACGAGTACAACCTCAGCCACGGCTACGCCCAGGCGATCGTCCAGGAATACGACCGGCGCCGCCGCAACCGTACGCCCATCCCGAACCAGCGCACCACCTGATGACCGCTGCACCCCTGCGCCCGCGCCGGCTGCCGCAGCACGGCGACGCCCCGCCCGGTCCGACCGGGCGGGGCGTCGTTGTTTCGGCGTCCGCGGCGCAGGGGCGCGGGATCGTACGGAACTCCGCTACTCGCTGAACATCGACTTCAGGATCCACAGGAGGCGCAGGATCTCGATGTAGAGCCAGACCAGCGTGACCGTCAGGCCGAACGCGAGCTGCCAGGAGTACCTCCGCGGCAGCCCCATGTTCAGGGCGTCCTCGACCTGGCGGAACTCGATCATGAGCATGGCCGCGGCCAGGGTGACCGCCAGCAGCGAGATGCCCAGGCCCAGCAGCGAGGGCTCGCGCAGGCCGAAGCCGCCGGGGATGAACAGCGCCGCGACGAAGTTGGCCAGCAGCAGCACCAGCAGGCCCAGCGCGGCGGCGGTGACGACCTTGACGAAGGTGTTGGTCACCCGGATGATCCGCAGGCGGTAGACCGCCAGGACCGAGCCGGCGGCGAAGAGCGTGCCGAAGACCGCCTGGGTCACCAGCGATCCCATGGCCGTGCCGTTCTGCGCCATCAGCGACATCTCGAAGACGCCGCTGAGGCCGCCGACGAGCAGCCCTTCGAGGGCGCCGTAGAGCAGGATGAGCACCGGGTTGGTCGACTGGCGGAACGCGATGACCAGGCCCAGCACGAGCCCGCCCAGGGCGCCGACCAGCGCCAGGCCGAAGCCCAGCGGGTTGCCCGACACGGCCAGGAAGTAGGTTGGCACGGCGGTGAGCACGACCAGGCCCAGCGTCATGGCGGTGCGCACCACCACGTCGTCGATGGTCAGCCGGTCGGCGGCCGCCGGTGCCTGGGGGGCGTAGCCGGGCTGCGGGTAGCCGTAGCCGGCCTGGGGCGAAGGGCCGTAGGGCTGGGCGTAACCCGCCTGATAGGGGGCGCCCTGGCCGTACGGCGCCTGGCCGTATCCGGCCTGGCCGGACCGCATCGCCCGCTTGAGAACGGGGTTCGAACTCCTCATCCGCATGTCTGCGCAAGCCTTTCCAGGGCGGAACGTTTCTGCCGTCAACTTAACGCACGACGCGGCGATCGCGTTCCCGTTCCATATCACAGCTCGGATTCGCGCCGCGCCCGCGGACGTGCGCCTGCCTGCGGCTGCGCCGGAGGACGGCCGCCGCGGCCGCAGGCAGGCGCCGGCGCTCAGCCCCGGGTCAGCAGCGAGCGCGCGAAGAAGGCGACGTTGGCCGGGCGCTCCGCCAGGCGGCGCATGAAGTAGCCGTACCACTCGTCGCCGTAGGGGACATAGACCCGCATCCGACGGCCCCGGGCCGCGAGGCGCCGCTGCTCGCCGTCGCGGATTCCGTAGAGCATCTGGTGCTCGTAGTCCTCGGGTCCGCGCCCGCAGGACTCGGCCAGCGCGCCGGCGATGGACACCAGCCGCGGATCGTGCGAGGCGACCATCGGGTAGCCCTCTCCCGCCATGAGGATGCGCAGGCAGCGCACGTAGGAGCGGTCCACCTCGGCCTTGTCGCGGTAGGCCACCGAGGCCGGCTCGTCGTAGGCGCCCTTGCACAGCCGCACGCGCGATCCGGCGCCGGCGAGGTCGCGGCAGTCGGCCTCGGTGCGGCGCAGGTAGGCCTGCAGCACCGCGCCCACCCACGGGAAGTCCATCCGCAGCTCGGCCAGCACCGACAGCGTGGAGTCCACGGTGGTGTGGTCCTCCATGTCCAGGGTCACGGTGGTGCCGGCGCGGGCGGCGGCCTCGCAGATGCGCCGGGCGTTCTCCAGGGCGATCTTCTCGCCGTCGTGCGGCAGGAACTGGCCCACCGCCGACAGCTTCACCGAGACCTCGGCGCGCTCGGCCAGACCGGTGCGCCCCAGCTCGGCCAGCAGCCGGGTGTAGGCGTCGACGGTGTCCCGGGCCTGGTCGGCGTCGGCGGTGTCCTCGCCCAGGTGGTCCAGCGTGACCAGGCGGTCGGCGGCGAGCCGATCGACGACCGGAAGCGCCGCGTCCAGGGTGGAGCCGGCGACGTACCTGGCCACCAGCCCGCGGGTCACGGGCGCGCGCTCCACGAGCGTGCGGCAGGCGCTCGACCGCGCGGCGGCCAGCAGTGTCGTACGAAGCATGTGTGACCTCGCTTGGGGTTCGTGCGCGCCGGGCCGGGGTCGCCGTCCGGCGGTTCGGCGGGAGCGGGGCCGCCGGCGCGCGCGACCGGTCGGGCCGCGCGCGCCGGCGGGTGCGCCTGATCAGCCCTGGTGGGGGTAGGCCGAGGACTTCGGCGGGACGAAGGTCTCCTTGATCGAGCGCGGGCTCGTCCAGCGGGCGAGGTTCTGCGCGCTGCCGGCCTTGTCGTTGGTGCCCGAGGCGCGGGCGCCCCCGAAGGGCTGCTGGCCCACGACCGAACCGGTCGGCTTGTCGTTGACGTAGAAGTTGCCCGCGGCGAAGCGCAGCGCCTCGTGGGCGGCGGTGATCGCCTCGCGGTCGGTGGCGATGACCGCGCCCGTCAGCGCGTAGGGCGAGCCCCGGTCGACGACGGAGAGGATGCGCTCGTAGTCGCCGTCCTCGTAGACGTGCACGGCGATGATCGGGCCGAAGTACTCGGTGCGGAACACGTCGTTGCCGGGATCGGTGCCCACCAGCACCGTGGGCCGCACGAAGTAGCCGGTGGAGTCGTCGGCGGTGCCGCCGGCGACGACCTCCAGCGTCTCGTCGGTGCGCGCCCGCTCCAGGACGCCGGCCAGCTTGTCGAAGGAGCGTCGGTCGATGACGGCGCCCAGGAAGTTGCCCAGGTCGGTGACGTCGCCCATGGGCAGGGCCTCGACCTCGGCGACCAGGTCGTCGCGGATCCGCTCCCAGACCGAGCGGGCGATGAAGGCGCGCGAGGCGGCCGAGCACTTCTGCCCCTGGAACTCGAAGGCGCCGCGCACGATGGCGGTGCGCACCACGTCGGGGTCGGCCGAGGAGTGGGCGACGATGAAGTCCTTGCCGCCGGTCTCGCCCACCACCCGCGGGTAGGAGCGGTAGTTCTCGATGTTCTCGCCGACGGTGCGCCAGAACTGCTGGAAGACGCGGGTGGATCCGGTGAAGTGGACCCCCGCCAGATCCGGGTCGGCCATGACGACCTCGGAGACGTCCTTGCCGTCGCCGGTGACCATGTTGATGACGCCGGGAGGCATGCCCGCCTCCTCCAGCAGGCGCATCAGCAGGTGCGCTGAGAACTGCTGGGTGACGGCCGGCTTCCACACCACGACGTTGCCCATCAGCGCGGGCGCGGTGGGCAGGTTGCCGGCGATGGCGGTGAAGTTGAAGGGCGTCACCGCGTAGACGAAGCCCTCCAGCGGGCGCTGCTCCACCCGGTTCCACTGGCCTGCGGGGCTGTAGGGCTGCTCGGCCATGAGCTTGCGGGCGTAGGAGACGTTGAAGCGCCAGAAGTCGATGAGCTCGCAGGCGGCGTCGATCTCGGCCTGGATCGCGGTCTTGGACTGGCCGAGCATGGTGGCGGCGTTGAGGGTCTGCCGCCAGGGGCCCGCGAGCAGGTCGGCGGCGCGCAGCAGGATCGCGGCGCGCTCGTCGAAGGGCATGGCGCGCCAGGCGGGCGCCGCCTGCTTGGCGGCGGCCACGGCCGCGCGGGCGTCGTCGGTGGTGGCGGTGCCGAGGGTGCCCAGCACGTGGGCGTGGTTGTGCGGCTGCACGACGTCCACCCGCGCGCCGCCGCCCATGCGGCGCTCACCGCCGATGGTCATCGTCAGCTCGACGGGCTCCTCGGCCAGCTCGGTGAGCTTGGCGGTCAGCTCCTTTCGCTCCGGGCTCCCGGGCGCGTAGGTCAGAACCGGCTCGTTCACCGGTGCGGGGACGTTCGTCACGGCGTCCATGGGCCCTCCCTCGATCCGTCCTGCTGGAACCGGACAAACCTAGAAGACCGGCCCCCGGCGCTGCCTTGTCGCGGAAGCCACGATTCGCGCGCCGCCGTTGGCCGATAAGACAAAGCCCGATGGGCCACAATGGACGTCCATGGACGTGCCATCGGAACCCTACGGCGCGCCCGCCGCGGCCGAGTCCGCAGGTGAGAGCGCGGGCATCCCGCTGCGCCGGCTGCTGCTGGCGGTGGGCGACCCGCTCGTGGACGTCCTCGCCGCTCCGGCGGGGTTGGATGTGCGGGTGGACAACGTGGTCATCGTCGACCCCGAGGACGAGGCCGAGGCGTTCGCCGGCGACCTCGTGCTGCTGATCGGCGCGCGCGGCAGCGCCGCCCGGCACCTGGTGCGCGCCGCGGCCCGGCGCGGTGCGGCGGCCGTGGCGGTGAAGGTGCACTCCGACGAACCCGCCTACCCGCCGCCGCAGGGCTGGGGCGCTCCCCCGGTGCGGCGCGGCGGGGACGAGGTCGCGCTGCTGCGCAGCGAGGCCAGCGAGGCGGGGGTGGCACTGCTGGGGGTGCGCCCGGAGGTGCGCTGGGACCAGTTGCAGTCGCTGTGCCGCAGCGTGCTCGACGACGCCCGGCTGACCGCCGCGGCCGACCTGGACGAGTCGGGCGGCGACCTGTACTCGCTGGCGCAGACGATCGCGGCCCTGACCGGCGGGCTGGTGACCATCGAGGACTCGGCGAGCCGGGTGCTGGCCCACTCCAGCGGCGAGGAGGTCGACGAGCTGCGCCGGCTCTCGGTGCTGGGGCGGCGGGGGCCCGAGCAGTACCTCGCGCTGCTGCGCGACTGGGGGGTGTTCTCCCGGCTGCGCGCGGGCGAGGAGGTCGTGCACATCGACGAGCACCCGCAGCTGGGGATCCGGCGCCGGCTGGCGGTGGGCATTCACGCGGGGTCGCAGCCGCTGGGCACGATCTGGGTGCAGGAGGGCTCCCAGCCGCTCGCCGGCGGCGCCGAGGAGGCCCTGCTGGGCGCGGCGCGGACGGCCGCGCTGCACATGGTGCGCCACCGTACCGAGACCGCGGTGGGGCTGCGCCTGCGCGACGACCTGCTGGCCAGTCTGCTGGAAGGGCGCATCGAGGCGGCGGCGCTGGCCGACACCATCGAGGTCACCGCCGACCGGCCGGCGCTGGTGGTGGCGTTCGCGCTGTCGCCGGCAGGTGCGGGCGGCCGGTCCCAAGGCGGGCGGCCGGAGGAGGCCGACCGCTCGGGCCGGGAGCTGAACCGGCGGCGGCTGGTGGAGCTGATCACCGTGCATACCGCGGCCTACCGGCGAACGTCGCTGGTCACGGCCGTGGGCGGGCGGATCTATGTGCTGCTGCCCGATCTGGCCCGAGCGGGAGGCGGCGGAGCCGACTCCGCGGGCGGCTCCGCCCGCCGCTCGGCGGAGTCGTCGGTGCTGGCGCTGACCCGCAAGGCGGTCGAGGCCGCGCGCGCCACCCTGGGCGTGGCGGTGCAGGGCGCCGTGGGTTCGCCGGTGGACTCCCTGGCCGCCATCCCCGACTCCCGCGCCGAGGCCGACCGGATCCTGGACGCGATGGGCCGCGACCTGGCCCGGGACGTCGCCACGATGCCGGATGTGCGCACGCAGGTGCTCATCAGCGAGACCCTGGCCTACCTGCGCGGCACGCCCGCCCTGCGCGACCCGCGCGTCACCGCCCTGGCCGAGCACGACGCCGCCCAGGGCTCGGAGCTGGTCGTGTCGCTGCTGGCCTACCTGGAGGACTTCGGCGACGTCCGCACCGCGGCCGCCCGCCTGCACATCCACCCCAACACCCTGCGCTACCGCGTCCGCCGCGCCGAGCAGGTCAGCGGCATCGACCTGGCCGACCCGACGCAGCGGCTGTTCACCCACCTGCAACTGCTCATGGAGCGAGGAACATGACACCTCCCGGCCCCGAAGGGATCCCGGCGGACCAGCGGTGGTTCTGGACCGAGGAGTGGCAGCGGGGAGAGCGGGAGGCCTCCCAGGAGATCGCCGCCGGGAAGACCACGGCCCATGACGACATCGGCGCGATGTTCGAGGACCTGGACAGCTAGAAGACAGGTCCGACGCGACGCCGCTGAGCCGCGAACCGCCTGACGAGACGTAATACCCGTATTATACTTGGGACGTGAGCAAAGTACGGATCAGTATCAGCCTCGATCCTGAGCAAGCTGAACGCATCAGGGCACATGCAGAGCGAGCCGGCATGGACGTCTCGGCCTACTTCGTCAACGCGGCCACGCGCCAGATGGCCGAAACCGAGGCGATCGAGGACAAGTTCCGTGAGATCGACGCGCTCATCGACAGCGTGGAGGCGGAGGGCCGCGAACTGAAGCAGCCTTCCGACGACGGCGCCGATTCCGCGGCACTGACCGAGGACGAGCGCCGTCGCGTCGAGACGGCCGTGGGGCTCGTGCTGGGAACAGAGGACGACGCTTCGCCCGGGAACGCGGCCGCGTGACCGAACGCGTCGCGGTGTATGACACGGGAATGCTCATCGCCTTGGCTTCGGGCAAGGCCGAGGCGCGGGAGATCCACCGGGGCATACGCGACAGGTCCGTGCACCGCCCGATCATCCCCGCCCTCGTCCTCGCCCAAGCGTGGCGTCCCGCCCCGCGGCTCGCTCATTCCTTGAGCACATTGCTGAAGGACTGCACAGTGCCCCTGGCGAGGTCGTCGCCTCCGCCTCTTCGGCATACAAGTGCCGGAAGGTTCGATTGCGTAGCCTGCTCCACCGCGCCCGACGTCAAGGACATCCGGCGCATCGGCGCGGCTCTGGGAACCGCCGAGCTGCCGCCGAAGAAGCGCCCGGATGCCGTGGACGCCTCGGTGGCATGGACTGCGATGAAGCACATCGAGGCCGTCGTTTTCACCAGCGATCCCGACGACGTCTGCGCCTACCTGGCGGCGCTGCACGACCACGGCACCCGGGTGTTCCCGGTGTGAACGCGTTCCGCCCCCGCGGCCGCAGGGGCGGCTCGTAGCCTAGTCCGCCATGGCGTTGAGGACCGGCACCAGCTGCTCCTCCTCGTAGTCGAGGTGGGCCTCCAGTTCGGTGATGAGGCGGTCGACCTCGGTGCGGACCTCGGCGGAGCCGGGGGCGGTGCCGTCGAGCCGGGCACGGAGCTCTTCCAGCAGGGCCTCGACTCGCTTGTGCTCCTCGGACAGGCGGGCGATGACGCCGGCGAGTTCTGGGTGGGACTCCGCGAGCGACGGGAACAGGCCGCTGTCCTCCATGGTGTGGTGGAAGCCCAGCCCCTGGCAGACGGTCAGGCAGTTGACGCGCAGCTGGGCGCCCAGGGCGGGGCCCGCGCCGGCGATCTCGGTGCGGATCAGGGCCAGCTCCCGGCGGAAGGCGTCGTGCACCGCCACCAGGCCGTCGCCCATCCGCTTCTCGACGGGCTCGCCGCCGACCGGGACGAGGGCGACGACGGGAATGGTCCGGCCGGCCTGGGCCGCGTACTCGTTCCAGGCGGGGTCGGTTTCGGCGATGCGGGCGAACAGCTCGTCGCGCTCCGCGCCCTCCAGCACCACCGCGTCGGCCTCCATGGTGAAGACGCCGTTCTCGACGGTGACCCGGGGGTTGGCGCGCAGGTTGTGGAACCACGCCGGGTGGCCGGGCGCTCCGCCCGCGGAGGCGACGACCACGGTGCGCTCCCCGTCGGGGTGGTAGGCCAGCGGGACGGTACGGCGCTCGCCGCTGCGGGCGCCGGTGGTGGTCAGCAGCAGGAGGCGGGCTCCTTCGAACATGCCGCCGACCCGGCCGCGGTTGGCGCGGAACTCCTCGATGACGGACTGGTTGAAATCGACGGTCTCTTCGCTCAAGGCGATTGCTCCAAGCATGGTGAACGCGCTCTCGCGCTGTTGCGGTCGCGGCGGAAGGCGCGCAGGACCGGCCCCGGACTCACCGGAGCGGGCGCGCGGGGAAGAGGTGATCGGCAGGGCGCGTCGGCACGGCGCCGACGAGTCGCGGCGCGGCGCGGCGGGATCATGGCTCGGCACGCCGGCGGAGCCGCGCGGACGGTCGGGCGGACCGGGCGCGGGATCGCGCACGCGGCGCGGATGCGGGCGTCTGCGGCCGATGCGCGCGGAAGACGGGATCCGCGAGGGCGGCGGCCGGAGGCCGGGACGACGCGCAGGGCCGGCTCAGACGGCCTCTGTGAAACGGCGGCTCACGACATCATCCCCTTCGGCGCTCAGGTGCCGCCCGCTCGCTGCATTCGGCCCCAGCGGCGATCGGCACGCGAAGAATCCAATCCGAGGCACAGGGGGCTGTCAACGGCGCCGACCGCCTTCGGCCATCGGGCCGGCCGGGCGTGTCGTGCGGGAATAGGCAGGGCCGCGCAGGCGGAAGCGGATGCCGCTGGCAATGGAGAAAAGGGGCGACGCGGCCGACCAGACGCCGAAGCAGGCCCGGTGGGAGGCCGCCCCACCGCAGCGGGCACCGGGACCGGAGGCCGCTTCCGGCGGGCGGACTGGCGGTACCCCCGGTCGGATTCGAACCGACACTTGTGACCCTTTTAGGGGGCCTGCCTCTACCATTGGGCTACGAGGGCGGCACCATCATACCGGGGTCGGCCGTTTCAGCGGGATTCGCACCGCTTCGGCCTGCCAACTGGCGAAACGGCCGATCCGCCCGGCGGCGGACACCGCTTCGCGCGGTCGCCCGACCCGCCCGGCGCCCCCGCGCCGGCTCTCCGCGTAGCGACGAAAACGGCCGGCCCCCCGCCAGGGGCCGGCCGTCGGTCGGTTGGCCGCGCGCTCAGCTGACCCGGCGCAGCAGTTGCCCGTTCTCCACCTGCGGCTTGCTGGCGTCCTCGAACGCCTGGCGCGGCTCGTCCATCTCCGGCAGGGCGGCGAAGTCGCGCCGCAGGAAGAAGCCGACGACCCAGTCCGCCAGCACGCGGGCCTTCCGGTTGAAGGTCGGCACCGCGTAGAGGTGGTAGGAGCGGTGGGCGTACCAGGCGAGCCGACCGGTCAGCTTGATCTTGCCGAAGAGCTGCGCCGCGCCCTTGTGCAGGCCCAGGCCGGCCACAGCACCCAGGTTGCTGTGGGAGTAGCGGGTCATCTCCTTGCCGCGGAGCGCGGCGATGACGTTGTCGGCCAGCACCGGGGCCTGGCGCACCGCGTTCTGCGCGTTGGGCGGGTAGAAGCCGCCACGCCCGTCGGGCACCTGGGCGTTGTCGCCGCCGGCGAAGGCGTTGTCCACGCCGTTGACGGTGAGGTGCTCCGAGGTGTCGATGTGGCCCTTGGGGCCCAGCGGCAGGTCGCCGGCCTGCACGACCGGGCTCGGCTTGACGCCGGCGGTCCACACCAGGGTGCCCGCGTCGAACTCGGTGCCGTCGCTGAGCTTGATGCGCTGGTCGACGGCCGACTCCAGGAAAGTGGAGAGGCGGACGTCGATCCCGCGCCGCTTCAGCTGGTTCAGCGCCTTCTCGCCGACGTCGGGGCCGACCTCGGGCAGGATCCTGTCGGCGGCCTCGATCAGGTAGAAGCGCAGGTCGTCGACGCCGATGGAGGGGTAGAGCCGCGTGGCGTCGCGAGCCAGGTCCTCCAGCTCGGCGATCGCCTCGGCGCCCGCGAAACCGCCCCCGACGAAGACGAAGTTCAGCGCCTTGCGCCGGATCTCGGGATCGTCGGTGGAGTCGGCGACGTTCAGCTGCTCCAGCACGTGGTTGCGCAGGAACACGGCCTCCTCGACGGTCTTGATGCCGATCCCCCACTCGGCCAGCCCGGGGATGGGCAGGGTGCGGGAGACGGCGCCGGTGGCCATCACGATGTAGTCGTAGGAGATCCTGCGGGGATCGCCGACCGCGGGCTCGAAGTCGACCGAGCGCGACGCGTGGTCCACGCGGATGACCCGGCCGGTCAGCACGCGCACGCGGTCGAAGACCTTGCGCAGCGGAACGACGACGTGGCGCGGAGAGATGCTGCCGGCCGCGATCTCGGGAAGGAACGGCTGGTAGGTCATGTAGGAGTTGGGGTCCACGACGGTGATGCGGGCTTCGCCCGGCCCCAGCTTCTTCTCCAGCCGCTTCGCGGTGTACATCCCGAGGTACCCACCGCCGACGATGAGCACGTGGGGGATCTCTGCCTCGTCACCGCCGCCGTGTACCAGGCGGTAGTTCCTACCTTCGGTCATCGCGCATCCGCCCTTGGTTCCCGTTCCACGCCCCCGGTCCGGGGCGCCAAGATCGGTAATTCTTCGTTTACTGGCATGTTCCCGGTCGGCTTTCAGAGGAAAGAACGCTCTTCTTTGCCAGGTGAGCCGAGGGGGTCGCCCTCTCCTTGCTTGTGCATTCTTTCACAAGCCCCTCGTAACATTAAAGGGAGACAAGGGAAAGGTTTAGACCATGATAGACCCGCTTCGGCGGACGTTTGTCCAGGTCAGGGCCCTTGTGAAGGGATTCACGCGCCGGTTGCCGGGTGATGCGTCTCACCGGGGCCGCTGACCGGCGTCACAGGTCCCGGGAGGCTCCGCCGCAGCGCACGGCCTCGCGCCCGCCCGGCCGAGGCCCCCGCCTACAGCGAGTCCGCGGCGCCGTCCGCCGCGCCGTCGGCGGCGCGCTCCTGGGCGCCCAGGCACAGCCCCCAGGCGATGCCGTCGAGGATGTCGTGCTCGCTGGCCACGAACCCGGGCGCACCGGTGCGCGCCACCACGCGGGAGAGGATCAGCGCGCCCGACGCGATGACGTCGACCCGGCCGGGGTGCATGACGCCGATCGCCGCCCTCTGCTCGTGGTTCATCGCCAGCAGCTCCTCGGCGATCTCGTGCACCCGGGCCGCCGGCACCCAGGCGTGGTGGATCCGCTCGGGGTCGTATTCGGGGAGATCCAGCGCGATGCCCGCGACCGTGGTGGCGGTGCCGGCCACGCAGACCAGCGAGGCGGCCTCGGACAGCGGCACCGTGGCGGCGGCCTCCTCCAGCGCGGCGTCGATGTCGGCCGTGGCCGCGGCGATCTGCGCGGCCGTGGGCGGGTCGCCGGCCAGGTGGCGCTCGGCCAGCCGCACGCAGCCGATGTCGACCGAGCGGGAAGCGCGCACGGCCCCGGCGCCGGCGGGCGCGTTCTGCGGGTCGGGCCACCCGAGTACGAACTCCGTGGAGCCGCCGCCGATGTCCACGATCAGAAACGGGGTGTCGAAGCCGGTCTCGGCCTCCTCCAGCTCGGCGGTCGCGCCGATGAAGGACAGCTCCGCCTCCTCGTCGCCGGTGATCACCTCGGGGTCCACGCCGATGATCTCCCGCACGCCGGAGACGAACCGGTCCCGGTTGCCGGCGTCGCGGGTCGCGCTGGTGGCGACCATGCGCACCGACTCCGGGCCGAGCTCGACACCGTTCTCGCGCATCAGGTCGGCGTACTCGCGCAGCGCGGCGAACGTGCGCTCCAGCGCCTCGGGTGCGAACTCGCCGGTGCGGTCGACGCCCTGGCCCAGCCGCACCACGTCCATGCGCCGTTCGAGGTCGATCAGCTGGACCTCCTCGTCCTCCACCCCGATCAGCGCCGAAACCAGCAGCCGGATCGAATTGGTGCCGCAGTCCACGGCCGCCACGGTCGTCACCTGGTCGTCCCCTCGCTCTCGTCGTGATCCGGCGCCCCCGCACCCGCGGCCGCGGGCCCGTCGGCGCCGGCGTGCGCGCCCCCGTCGCCGGCGCATACGCACGGCCCCTCTGCCCACCACCGGGGCAGCGAATCCAGCGCCTCGCGGCCGAAGGGGTTGGTCCCCGGGCGCGCCAGTTCGTGAGCGACAAGCGCGTGCAGGCACTTGACGCGCTCGGGCATGCCGCCGGCGCTCTGCATGCCCTCGGGCAGCGGGGCGGAGCCGTCGCGGCGGGTCTGCTCGGCGCGCTCCTCCACGTAGTCCCGGTGCGCCTGCTCGTAGCGCGCGCGCAGCTCCGGGTCGTCGGCGAGGCGGTCCTGCATCCGGCGCATCGCCCCCCCGGCCTCCAGGGTGCCGATGGCGGAGGCGGCGCGCGGACAGGTGAGGTAGTACAGCGTGGGGAACGGCGTGCCGTCCTCCAGGCGCGGCGCGGTGCGCACCACATCGGGCAGGCCGCACGGGCAGCGGTGGGCCACGGCCCGCAGACCGCGCGGCGGTCGGCCAAGCTGCCGGCGCACCGCCGCGGCGTCGGCGGCGGAGAAGCGGTCTGCGCAGGACGGTTGTTCGGCGGGAGTCATCGCGGCCCAGAGTAGCCGCCGGCGTGATCGCCCGCGCACGCCCGCCTGCCACACACGACCACGCGCGCCTAGCATGGGCCCATGGCCGACACCTGGACCGCGGATCTGTGGGTGGACCCCTCGTGCCCCTACAGCCGCCTCACCGCCCGCTGGCTGATGGAGGCGGTGCAGGTGCGCCCCATCAGCCTGCGCTGGCACGTGATGAGCCTGGCGGTGCTCAACGAGGGCCGCGACGACGATCCCGAAGGCGACCCCGAGGGCTACCTGTGGATCCCCGCGCGCATCTGCGCCGCTGTGCAGACCGAGCACGGGCACGACGCGCTGGGACGCTTCTACGACGCGCTGTGGGAGTCCCGGGAGCGCGGCGGCGAGGACTGGGTCGCGGGGTTCGAGGAGGTGCTGGCGGGGGCCGGGCTGCCCGCCGACCTGGCGCGGGCGGGGTTCTCCGAAGCCTACGACGCCGCTCTGCGCGCCTCCCACGACGAGGGCTTCGGGCTCGTCGGCGGCGATGTGGGCACCCCGGTCCTGGCCGCGACGGCGCCCGACGGCACGCGCGCCGCCGTGTTCGGTCCCGTGGTCTCCGAGGTGCCGCGCGGCGAGAGCGCCGGGCGGCTGTGGGACGGCACGGTGCTCGTGGCCGCCACTCCGGGCTTCCACACGCTCCAGGGCCCGCCGCAGGCGCAGATCGCCGGCTGAACCGCGGCACCGCTCCGCCGCGCGGCCGCTCAGCCGGTCGGCTCCGCCTCGGGGATCTGCTGGGCCTCCTGCGGCCGGTCGGCTTCCAGCACCGACTTCCACAGCCGGGTGAACCACGGCTCGGTGGACTCGGCGTCGGCGCCGGCGTCCTTCTCGTCCTCGTCGGAGACGACGACGTAGGCGCGCTCGCCCGGATACTGGTAGTGCAGGCGTGTGCGGGCCTCGCGCTCGATGTAGGCGGGGTCCTGCAGCTCCTCGCGGCGCTGCTGCAGCTCGTTGACGGCCTGCTCGGTCTGCGCCTGCTCTTCGCGCAGCTCGGCGATGCGGGCCCGCTGGGCCAGGTACTCCCGCAGCGGGTAGGCCAGGCTGAGCGCGATCACGCAGATCACCAGGGCGAGGATCGCGGCGCGGCTGGTCAGTGCGGGACGGGTGCGTCCGCCGCCGGCCCCGGTCCCCCCGGATCCCGCCGGGCCGCCGCCCCGCCCGCCGGGCGGGCGGAAGCCCGAATCCGATCCGCCGCCGCGGTCGGTCCGGGAGGCGGCCTTGGCCGGGGCACCGCTTCGGGCACCCGTCTTGGTCCCGCCGGTCTTAGTCACGCCGCCGGTCTTGGTCCCACCGCTCTTGGCCGCGCCGCCGCGGCCCTTGGACGAGGGGGCGGAGTCGATCGGGACCACCGCCGAGTCGCGCTTGCCCTTGGCGGCCGTGCCCGCCGCTGCCGCCTTGCCCGTGCCGGCGCCGACCGTGCGCCGCTGCCCGCCGCGGTCGCCGCCCGAGGCGCCAGAGGACGGCGGCCGCGCCTTCGCGGGGCGCGGCCGCCTGGGGTCCTCCGGCACCTCGGGCATAAGCCGTCAGGCTAGCCCTGCGGGCGGAAGCGGGGGAAGGCCGACACGCCGGCGTAGAGGGCGGCGTCGTCCAGCTCCTCCTCGATGCGCAGCAGCTGGTTGTACTTGGCGACGCGCTCGCTGCGTGCGGGAGCGCCGGTCTTGATCTGCCCGGCGTTCGTGGCGACCGCGATGTCGGCGATGGTGGTGTCCTCGGTCTCGCCGGAGCGGTGCGAGATCATCGCGGTGTAGCCGCTGCGCTGTGCCAGCGAGACGGCGTCCAGGGTCTCGGTGAGCGTGCCGATCTGGTTGACCTTGACCAGCAGCGAGTTGGCCGCTCCCGCGGAGATGCCGCGCTGCAGGCGCTCGGGGTTGGTGACGAACAGGTCGTCGCCCACGATCTGCAGGCGCGCGCCCAGGGTGGAGGTCAGCTTCGCCCAGCCGTCCCAGTCGTCCTCGTCCAGCGGGTCCTCGATGGAGACCAGCGGGTAGGCGTCGGCCAGGTCGCTGTAGTAGGCGGCCATGTCCTCGGCGCTGCGGGACTTGCCCTCGAAGTTGTAGACGCCGTCGGTGCAGAACTCGGTGGCGGCGACGTCCAGGGCCAGGGCGATGTCGCGGCCCGGGGTGTAGCCGGCCTTCTGGACGGCCTCGATGATGAGGTCCAGCGCCGCGCGGTTGTTGTCGAGGCTGGGGGCGAACCCGCCCTCGTCGCCCACACCCGTGCCCAGGCCGTGCGCCTTGAGCACCGACTTCAGCGCCTGGTAGATCTCCGCGCCCCAGCGGACGGCCTCGCGGAAGCTCGCCGCGCCCACCGGCGCGATCATGAACTCCTGGATGTCGACGTTGGTGTCGGCGTGGGCGCCCCCGTTGAGGATGTTCATCATCGGCACCGGCAGCACGTGGGCGTTGGGGCCGCCGATGTAGCGGAACAGGGGCAGACCCGAGCTGTCGGCGGCGGCGTGGGCCGTGGCCAGCGACGCGCCGAGGATGGCGTTGGCGCCCAGCCGGGACTTGCCGGGGGTGCCGTCCAGCTCGATCAGCGAGCGGTCGATGAGCCGCTGCTCCTCGGGCGCGAAACCGATGAGCTCGTCGGCGATGTCGTCGTTGACGGCGGTCACCGCCTTCTCGACGCCCTTGCCGCCGAAGCGGTCGCCGCCGTCGCGCAGCTCGACCGCCTCGAACTGCCCGGTCGACGCGCCGCTGGGAACCGCCGCGCGAGCGGTGGTCCCGTCGTCGAGGAGGACCTCGACCTCGACCGTGGGGTTACCGCGGGAGTCGAGGATCTCCCTCGCCTGCACTGCCTCGATCGACGACAACGTTGCAACTCCTTCGTTTCGCGTGCGGACCCGGCTCAAGCCTTACGCGGATGGGACATGGCAGGTGCGGCCTCCTGGCGCCCCACCCGCGCCCCGTTGCGATCCGCCCGAGCCGCGGGCGTGTGCGGCGGGCGCCCGCCGGTGCCGCCGGCCGCCCGTTCCAGCGGCGCCCGCGGTGCGCGGCGCGTACGGCGCCCGTCCACCCGCCACCCTAGCGAGTAGGGGGCGGCGGGGTCGTGCCCGCCGCCGGAAATTGGTCTAGTCCACACCGGACGGCCGCCCCGCGGCCTCCTCACCGGGTACGACCGGTGCAGCGGACCGCGACACGCCCGCCGGATCGGCCGGGAGGAACACGCTCGGACAGCCCTTCTGCGGATGCGTGGCGCATATCCCTACTAAAGAGGTATAAATAGAGGTGTTGCTCTCACACCCGGACCTGGAAGGCCGCCCGCTATGCAGACCCTCGTCCTCCTGGGTTTCGTCGGCCTCCTGGCGCAGCTCATCAACGGCAGCCTGGGCATGGGCTACGGCATCAGCACCACCAGCGCCCTGCTGGCGATCGGCACGGCCCCGGCGCTGGCCTCCGCCACCGTCAACCTCTCCCAGGTGGGCTCCCAGATCGCCTCGGGGTTCGCCCACTGGCGGTTCGGCAACGTCGACTGGGCGGTGGTGTGGCGCATCGCCGTGCCCGGCGCCCTGGGCGCCTTCGTCGGCGCGGTCTTCCTCAGCCGGCTCTCCACCGAGGCGGCCGGCCCGCTGATGTCGACGATCCTGCTCATCCTGGGCGGCTACCTGCTGGCTCGATTCACCTTCCGCGAACTGCCCCACCCCGACCTCAGCCGCCCCCTGCGAGCCGGCTTCCTCGCCCCGGTCGGGCTGTTCGCCGGGTTCATGAACTCCACCGGAGGCGGCGGCTGGGGCCCCGTGGGCACCTCGGCGCTGCTGGCCAGCGGGCGGCTGGAACCGCGCAAGGTCATCGGCTCCATCAGCGTGGGCGAATCGGCGGTGGTGATCGCCGGCAGCATCGGGTTCGCGCTGGGTCTGGGCCTGGGCGGCATCAAGATCACCTGGGTGGCGGTGCTGCTGCTGGGCGGCCTGCTGGCCGCGCCCCTCGCCGCGTGGCTGGCCAGCCGGGTCCCGGCGCGCATGCTCGGCTCGACCGTGGGCGGCCTGATCATCTTCACCAACACCCGCGTACTGCTGACCAGCGACGCCGTCGGCGCTTCCGCCGGCGTCTCCCTGGCCGTCTACATCCTGGTGGCGCTGGTGTGGGCGGGTGCCGTCGCGTGGTCGCTGCGCGCCCACTTCGCGGAGCGGCGGGAGCGCCGGCTCGCGGCCACCGCGCCCGAGCACTTCGCCGCGGCCCAAGCCGCGGACTGACCCGAAGCGGCAGGCCCGGCGCAGCAGGGCGGCGGTCCGAGGAGGGGGCGTGCCGCCGCGGCGGAACCCGAAGCCGAGTTTCCGCTCCCTGCCGCGGGGCAGCGGACCCGCGTCCGCCTATAGTGCCCTGAACCATCCGCACCGACCGGTGCCCGTCCCTCGCGACCCGCCGCCCCGCTCACCCCGCGGCATTCGTCCTGCCGCCGGCGCGCGGAGCGGGACCCACCGGCGACTGTCGAGTCAGTTCCAGGAGTCCGAGGCGAGACGGAAATGGCCACACTCGCATCCGGCGCGAACGCTCCCCGGCCGAGCGTCCCGGCCCGGCGCCGCAACGCCGAGCTGGCGATGACCCTCTTCGCGGTCGGCGTGTTCGCGCTGAGCCTGTGCCTGGCGGGCCTGCAGACCGAGGGGCGCATCCCCGCGCGGTTCCCCCTCTACACCTGCGTCTTCGGCGGGCTGGCCACCGCCGCCCACATCGCCGTGCGCTTTCTGGCCCCCTGGTCCGACCCCCTGATCCTGCCGCTGGCCACCGTGCTCAACGGCATCGGCCTGACCATGATCTGGGGCCTGCACACCGCCGCGGGCGACGGCCCGGCCGAATCGGACCGGCAGCTGCTGTGGACGGCGCTGGGCACGGCCGCCTGCGCCGCCGTCCTGGCCGCGGTGCGCCGTCCCCCGCGCCTGCAGCGCTACCGCTACCTGACCCTGACCGCCGGGCTCGCGCTGATCATGCTGCCGATGCTGCCGGGGATCGGCATCGAGGTCTTCGGCGCCCGGCGCTGGATCGGGTTCGGCGGCTACACCGTGCAGCCCTCGGAGTTCGCCCGCATCCTGCTGATCGTCTTCCTGGCCGGCTACCTCGGCCACAAGCGCGACGCCCTGGCGCTGGCGGCCCGCCAGCTGCGGGTGGGACCGGTGAAGGTCTTCAGCCTGCCGCGCATGCGCGATCTGGGACCCATGACCGCGGCGTGGGCCGTGGCCATCCTGCTGCTGGTGGGCACCCGGGACCTGGGCACCTCCCTCGTGCTGTTCAGCGTCTTCTTGGCCATGCTCTACGTCGCCACGCGGCGCAAGTCCTGGGTGGGCATCGGCCTGGCCATGTTCACGGCGGGGGCCGCGGTGGCGTGGGCGGTCTTCTGGCACGTGCGCCAGCGCGTCACCATCTGGCTCGACCCCTTCGACCCGGAGGTCTACCGGGCCGTCGGCGGCAGCCGGCAGCTGGTGCAGGGCCTGTTCGCGCTGGCCGACGGCGGCCTGACCGGCACCGGGTTCGGACAGGGCCGCACCGACACCCTCTTCGCCTCCGACAGCGACCTGATCCTCATCTCCATCGGCGAGAAGTTCGGGCTGGTCGGGCTGACGGCCGTGTCCCTCCTGCTGGTCCTCTTCACCGAGCGCGGCTACCGCACCGCCCTGGCCTCGCGCGACGTCTTCGCCAAACTCACCGCGTCGGGCAGCGCGTTCCTGCTGTCCTTCCAGACGTTCGTGGTGATGGGCGGGGTGACGCGGCTGATCCCGATGACGGGCATGACCACGCCGTTCCTGTCGGCGGGCGGGTCCTCGCTGGTGTCGACGTGGATGATCGTGGGGCTGTGGCTGCGGCTCAGCGACGCCGCCCGCCGCCCCAGCCCCGCCGCGCCCGCCCGCGACTCCGCCGGGATGCCCGACACCGCCCACCGGGCGGGCCCGCCCCTGCTCGGGCCGCGGTGAGGCGCTCAGCCGTCCCAGTAGGCCCGCCACTGCTCGGGGGTGAGGGAGCGCGGGTCGCGCCCCTCGGACCGTGCTCGGGCCTCGGCCGCGCGCACGCGCGCGTCGAAGCGCCGCGCCGCCGCGCGCAGGTCCAGCTCGGGATCGGCGCCGCCCCGGCGCTCCTCGGCGACACCGGCGAAGAGCGCGCCGCCGCCCTGGCCGTCGTCGCCGATCAGGTCCTCGGGAACGCCGTTGCGCGCGGCGCGCTTCTGCAGCTCGTAGGCGAGCAGGGCGGCGGGCTGGCCGAAGGGGACCCCTTCCAGGACCGAGTCGCCGCCGCCCTTCTCGGCGCGCTCGGCCGCCTTGATCGTCTCCCAGTTCGCCCGGACCTCGTCGGCGCCCTCCACCTCGACCCCGCCGAAGACATGCGGGTGGCGCCGCGTGAGCTTGTCGACGATGGCGGCGGCGACGTCGTCGACGGTGAACCCGTCGGCGCCGCGGTCCTCGGCCACGCGGGCGTGGAAGACGACCTGCAGCAGCACGTCGCCCAGCTCCTCGCACAGCGTGTCGAGGTCGCCCTGCTCGATGGTCTCCAGCGTCTCGTAGGCCTCCTCGATGAGGTACTTGGCCAGCGAGGAATGGGTCTGGGCGGCGTCCCACGGGCACTCGCGCCGCAGCACGTCCATCACCTCGACCAGGTCGAGGACCCGGCTGCCCCGCACCCGGTCGCCCCCGGCGCCCTCGGCCCGGCCGCCGGCCCCGCCGTCCGTACTCATCGGCATCCCCTTTCCGCTCCTGCCTGTCGGCCCCCACCACCGCCGCCCGGCGCACGGAGCCGCTCACCCCGCCGCCGGTGCGCGCGTTCCTGCGATCGGGCCCTCAGGCCGACTCGGCGGGCAGCCAGCCGCCCGCGCGCAGCGCCTCCAGCACCTGGGCGACCGACTCGCCGATGGAGCGGTCCGCGGTGTCGAGCACCAGCTCGGCGTCGCGGGGCTCCTCGTAGGGGTCGGAGATCCCGGTGAACTCGGGGATCTCGCCGGCGCGGGCCTTGGCGTAGAGGCCCTTGCGGTCGCGGGCCTCGCACACCTCCAGCGGTGTCGCCACGTGGACCAGGAAGAAGTCGCCGACCTCCTCGACCATCGCGCGGACCTCGGCGCGCGTGGCGTCGTAGGGGGCGATGGGCGCGCAGACGGCGACGCCGCCGTGGCGGGTGATCTCGGCGGCCACGTAGCCGATCCGCCGGACGTTGAGGTCGCGGTCGGCGCGCGAGAACGTCAGGCCCGCCGAGAGCATGCGGCGCACCACGTCCCCGTCGAGCAGGGTCAGCGTGCGCCCCGACCGGCGGATGCCCTCGGCCACGCCGCGGGCGATCGTGGACTTGCCCGAGCCCGAGAGCCCGGTGAAGAACACGGTGAGGCCGCGCTCGGTGCGCGGCGGCCGGATGCGCGCCAGCTCCGCGGCCACCCGCGCCGGAGTGAACCAGGCGGGCAGCCCGCGCCCCAGCGCCAGCATCTCCTCGACCTCGGCCTCGCCCGGCAGTGCGGCGGCCGCCTCCGGGGCCGCCTCGCCGGCCGGCCGCCACAGGTCCTCGGTGGTGTCGTAGACCCACTCCGGGGCCCGCACGATCGGGATCGGCGCGTCCTCGGCGGCGGGCTCGGCCGCCGCGGAGCCGGGTCCGTCGACGACGAGCAGGCGCGTGGCCCCGTAGGACCGGGCGACGTGGGCGCGCAGCAGGTCGCGGCGCTGACGGGACAGCGCGGTGGAGTCCTCGGAGCAGGCGCCCGGCAGGCTCACCACGACGAACCGGGCCGGGGCGGGCAGCAGCGGCTCGGCGGCCAGCACCACCGGCGCCATGCCCGCGCTCTCCAGCGGGGCGTCGATGATCACCAGCACCTCGGCCCGGTGTTCGCCGCTGAGCTCGTCGGCCGCCGCGCGGATCTGGTGCAGCTCGCGGTGGTGCAGCGGCCGGCCGGTGACCACGGCCAGCACCGGTGCCCCGCCGTCGCCGGCGAATTCGCGCTGACCCCGGAACTGCTCGGGGGACAGGCGCAGATGGCGCAGCGCGCCGTAGACGGGCGGCTGGACGATGCGGACCTCCCCGGCCAGGCGGTGACCGGGCGCGCCCGCGTCGTCGGCGTCGCCCTCGGAACCGGACCACCAGCGCTGACCGACGCTCAGCTCGGCCAGCGGAGCCCCCTCGGGATCGGTCAGGACCAGGCGGTCGGCGTCGGCGAGCTCGTCGGGCACCGGGAGGGTGACCGGTACCGGCCACGGTGAGCCGTCGGGCAACCGGCCGTGCTTGACGACGCCGGCGGTCGCCTCGCGGGTCATGAACCCGGCCAGGGGGTAGGCGCCGCTCAGGATCAGCTCCAGGTGGGCCAGGCTCACCGGATCGGGCGCGAACACCGGTGCCGCCTCGTGCCCGCTGCGGTCCCTGCTGTCGCTCAACCCGGCCTCCCCGACATGCTCGCCTCTGCTGCCATCCACTTCCTGCGCAACAGCGTATTCGCCGGTACCCGGTCACCGGCACGCCCGGTGCGGGCGCAAGACCCGGCACCGCTCCGGCCGCGGCCGCAGGCGCGCCCGGGAACACCCCGGGAGGGCAGGGCGTTACCAGAGGTGACGTCGCGAAAGCCGCACCGGCCGCCTCGGCGGGACGCGTCCGCGCCGCGCCCGGGCACCGCGCCGGAAGCCGTTCGGCGCCCCCGGCAGCCCGCCCGATCCGACCGCTCACCCCGCCAAGCACGCGCCGGCGCTCCGCCCGCTGGCGCCGCCTGCCGCCCGGGGCGAAGGAGGGACATGACCTGGGACACACCCCGGATACGCCACTCCGTGCACCCGCGGACGGCGGGCGGCGTAGGCTTGCCCACGGGGAGCAGCCCGCCGATCCGCGGGCCGGGGATCCGGCAGCGACGGCGCGCAGCCGGTGCGCCGCGGCCGGCCGCCGGACCCGCCGGGCGCCCGCTCCCCCGACCGCGCGCCGCACGACGGCCGCGCGCCGCGAAGCACAGCACGGCCGAAACCCTGTCTCAGCCTTCCCTCTGGTGATATGAGCCCTTCCCGCCCGTCGCCCGCCGACGCCCACAAGGGCCACGCTTCGCGTGGCGACAACGCCCAGTCCTCCGCCGCCCCAGGTGGCGGCGGCACCCCGGCGCCTCCCGGCGCCCTCGACGCGCACGCCTCCGGCGGCGCCCTGTCCGGGCTGCTCGCGGTCGTCGCCGAGGACCCCGCTCTCGGCCGGGCGGTCGAGACCGCCCGCGCCGGCCACGACCCCCGGCTCGACCTCGTCGCGCCGCCGTCGCTGCGCCCGCTCGTGATCGCGGCGCTGGCCGCCGATGCCCCTGAGGGCGCGGGGCGGCCGGTGCTGGCGGTCACCGCGACCGAGCGCGAGGCCGGCGACCTCGCCGAGGCGCTGGGCACGCTGCTGCCGGAGAATTCGGTGGCGCTCTTCCCCGCCTGGGAGACCCTGCCGCACGAGCGGCTCTCGCCCCGCTCCGACACTGTCGGCCAGCGGCTCGCCGTGCTGCGACGCCTGGCCCACCCCGATCCCGCCGACCCGCTGACCGCACCGCTGCGTGTCGTGGTGGCACCGGTACGCAGCGTTCTGCAGCCGCTGGTGGCGGGGCTCGGCGAGCTGACCCCGGTGCGCGTGCGCCCGGGCGACGAGGTCGAGCTGGAGGAGCTGGTGCAGTCGCTGGTCGACGCCGGCTACGCCCGCGTCGACCTGGTCGAGAAGCGCGGCGACCTCGCCGTGCGCGGCGGGATCCTCGACGTGTTCCCGCCCACCGAGGAGCACCCGCTGCGCCTGGAGTTCTGGGGCGACCAGATCGAGGAGATCCGCTACTTCCAGGTGGCCGACCAGCGCTCGATCGGCGAGGGCGCCCAGGCCGAGGCCGCCTCCGGGCTGTTCGCTCCGCCGTGCCGCGAGCTGCTGCTGACCGAGCGGGTGCGCGAGCGCGCCCGCGAGCTCGCCCAGCAGTACCCGGCCCTGGCCGAGGTGCTGGACAAGCTCGCCGACGGCGTCTCGGTCGAGGGCATGGAGGCCTTCGCGCCGGTGCTCGCCGACGGGATGGAGCCGCTGTTCGACTACCTGCCCGAAGGCGCGCACATCGTCGGCTGCGATCCCGAGCGCATCCGCACCCGCGCCCTGGAGCTGGAGGCCACCAGCCGCGAGTTCCTGGACGCCTCCTGGATCAGCGCCGCATCGGGCGGCGAGGCACCCATCGACCTGGGCGGCTCGGCCTACAAGTCCATCGCCGAGGTGCGCGCCGACGCCGACGCGCGCGGCCTGCCCTGGTGGTCCATCTCGCCGTTCGACTCCGGCGCCGCCGCGACCGCCCCCGAGGACGCCGCCGACGACGACACCGGCGGCGGCACCGAGCTGGAGCTGGGCGCCGCGGCCGCCGACACCTATCGCGGCGACACCGAGCGCGCGCTGGCCGACGTGAAGTCCTGGCTGCACGACAGCTGGCGCGTGGTGCTGCTGACTCCGGGCCACGGCCCCGCCGAGCGGCTGGTGTCCATGCTGCGCGACGCCGGGCTGGGCGCGCAGCTGCGCCCGGCGCTGGACGCCGCGCCCGAGCCGGCCGTGGCCACGGTCACCACCGGAGTGATCGAGCACGGGTTCGTATGGCGCTCGGTGCGCCTGGTGGTGCTGACCGAGACCGACCTCGCCGGGCAGCGCTCCTCCACCCGCGACATGCGCCGCATGCCCAGCAGGCGCCGCGGCACCGTCGACCCGCTGCAGCTGAAGTCGGGCGACTACGTGGTCCACGAGCAGCACGGCGTGGGCCGCTACATCGAGATGGTCAGCCGCAACATCCAAGGCGCCACCCGCGACTACCTGGTCATCGAGTACGCCCCCACCAAGCGGGGCCAGCCCGGCGACCGGCTGTTCGTGCCCACCGACCAGCTCGACGAGGTCACCCGCTACGTCGGCGGCGAGGCGCCCACCCTGTCCAAGATGGGCGGCGCCGACTGGGCCAAGACCAAGAGCCGCGCCCGCAAGGCCGTCCGCGAGATCGCCGGCGACCTGATCCGGCTCTACAGCGCCCGCCAGGCCTCGCCGGGACACGCGTTCAGCCCCGACACCCCCTGGCAGCGCGAGCTGGAGGACGCCTTCCCCTACGTCGAGACCCCCGACCAGCTCGCCGCGATCGAGGAGGTCAAGCAGGACATGGAGAAGCCGGTTCCGATGGACCGGCTCATCTGCGGCGACGTCGGATACGGCAAGACCGAGGTCGCGGTGCGCGCCGCCTTCAAGGCGGTGCAGGACGGCAAGCAGGTGGCCGTGCTGGTGCCCACCACCCTGCTGGTCCAGCAGCACATGTCCACCTTCTCCGAGCGCTACGCCTCCTTCCCGGTGACCGTCCGGGCCATGTCGCGCTTCCAGACCGACGGCGAGGTCGAGGCCACCCGCGAGGGGCTGCGCAAGGGCGAGATCGACGTCGTGATCGGCACCCACCGGCTGCTCTCCAGCGAGACCAAGTTCAAGAACCTGGGCCTGATCATCATCGACGAGGAGCAGCGCTTCGGCGTCGAGCACAAGGAGACCCTGAAGCGGCTGCGCACGCAGGTCGACGTGCTGGCGATGTCGGCCACGCCCATCCCGCGCACGCTGGAGATGGGCATGACCGGCATCCGGGAGATGACCACCATCCTCACCCCGCCCGAGGAGCGCCACCCGGTGCTCACCTTCGTCGGGCCCTATGAGGAGAAGCAGATCGCCGCCGCCATCCGCCGCGAGCTGATGCGCGAGGGCCAGGTGTTCTTCGTGCACAACCGGGTGGCCTCGATCGACAAGGTCGCGGCGTCGGTCTCACGGCTGGTGCCCGAGGCCCGGGTGGCCTATGCCCACGGGCAGATGAACGAGCAGCAGCTCGAACGCGTGATGATCGACTTCTGGGAGAAGAACTACGACGTCCTGGTCTGCACCACGATCGTGGAGTCCGGCCTGGACGTGCCCAACGCCAACACCCTCATCGTCGACCGCGCCGACACCTACGGCCTGTCCCAGTTGCACCAGCTGCGCGGGCGCGTGGGCCGGGGCCGCGAGCGCGCCTACGCCTATTTCCTGTACCCGCCCGAGAAGCCGCTGAGCGAGACCGCCTACGAGCGGCTGGCCACGGTCTCCCAGCACACCGAGACGGGCGCGGGCATGTACGTCGCCATGAAGGACCTGGAGATCCGCGGCGCCGGCAACATCCTGGGCGCCGAGCAGTCCGGCAGCATCGCCGGCGTCGGGTTCGACCTGTACGTGCGCATGGTCGGCGAGGCCGTTCGCGAGCTCAAGGGCGGCGCCGAGGCGGGCGCGGGCGAGGAGGCCGAGACCAAGGTCGAGCTGCCCATCGACGCCCACATCCCGCATGACTACGTGCCCGGCGAGCGGCTGCGGCTGCAGGCCTACAAGCGCATCGCCGGCGTCGGCAGCGAGGCCGACATCGCCGCCGCGCGCGAGGAGCTGGCCGACCGGTACGGCCCGCCGCCCGAGGCGGTGGACAACCTGCTGGCCGTCGCCCGGTTCCGGGTGCTGGCCAAGAGCGCCGGGCTCACCGACGTCGTACTGCAGGGCAGCCAGATCCGGTTCGCGCCGGTCGAGCTGCGCGAGTCCCAGCGGCTGCGGCTGCGGCGGCTCTACCCCAAGGCGGTCTACAAGGAGCCTGCGCAGACCCTGCTCGTGCCGGCGCCCAAGGCCGGCGGGCTGGGCGGCCGCCAGCTGCGCGACCTGGAGCTGCTGACCTGGTGCCAGGAGCTCGTCGAGGCCGTGCTGGAGCCCGCGAAGAAGGGGGCGGCCGCCTCGGCCTGAGCCCCGCCGGAGAGCGGCCCGCGCGATCGGCCGGGGCCGGGCCGCCGGGCAGAGGGCCGGGCGGTCGCTCGCGTGCGCCCGGCGGCACGATCGGCGGCGGCGCGTGTGGATCCGCCGCCGACACCTCCCCGACGACTACGCTGAGTACTCGGGGGGTGACTGTTGAACGGCGAGACGACGTATCTGACCGGCCTCGCCGAGGTGCTGTGGCCTTGCGGCGGACTGCTGGGGCGCGGCGAGGCGCGGACCCTCCGCCGCGAAGCCTCTCCGGCGGGCGACGGGGACGTCCGCGAGTACCTGCCCGTCCCCTCCGCGCACAATCCGCGGGTGATCCTGCCGGCCGCCAACCGCTACGCCGCCGCCCGGGGCGTCGCCGCCTTCGCTCAGCGGCACTCGCTGCGCGATCGCCTGCGCGCGGCCGGGCTAACCGCGGCCTTCGCGAGCGGGCTGGCGCCGCTGCTGCTGCGCGACCGGCTGCACGTGGGCCCGGGCCGCACCATCGAACACGAGCTGTCGGAGGCGCTGGAGCGCCGGGTCGTCATCGCCGTGCACATCGGCCCGCCGCGGGCCAACCGCAAACCGGTGCTGCTGGTGCTCACCCCGGCGGGGCGGTCGGTGGGCTACGCCAAGCTCGGCGTCAACGAGCTCACCTCCCGCCTGGTGCGCGCCGAGACCCGCGCACTGGCCCTGCTGGCCGAGTCCCGCCTGCCCGACATCACCGTGCCCCGGCTGCTGCACGAGGGCGAGTGGAACGGCCACCCGCTGCTGGTGCAGGACCCGCTCCCGGTCGGCCGCCAGACCGACCGGCCCACACGGCGCCAGCTGCTGCGCTGCGTGGTGCAGATCAGCGCCCTGGAGCCCGTGCGGGTACTGCCGCTGTCGCAGAGCCCGTACCGGTCGGCGCTGGCCGATCGGATCGCCGCACTGGGCGAGCGGCCCGAAAGCGCGCCGCTGCGCGCGTCGCTGGACGCGCTACCCGATGTCCGGCTGCCCTTCGGCGCCTGGCACGGCGACCTCACCCGGTGGAACATCGCCGGTACGCCGCGGCGCGCGTTCGTGTGGGATTGGGAGCGGCTCGCCTTCGGCGTCCCCGTCGGCTTCGACGCGCTCCACTACGAGCTCAACGAGTGCGTGCAGAGCGGCGTGCACCCCGGCGTGCACCGCTGGCTGGACACCGGGGCGCGCCTGCTGCGCGACCCGCTGATCGCCGGCACCGGCCTGCTGCCCGGCACCGAGGCCGCGGTCATGGCCCTCTACCTGATCGACCTGGCCACGCGCTACCTGCACGACCGGCAGGCCGAGGCCGGCGGGAGCCCGGCGGCCGTCGACGACTGGCTGCTGCCGGCCCTGGCCGGACTGCGGGACCGCGCCGCCCGCGAGATCGCAGACCCCGCGTGACCGCCGCGCCCCCGCGCCGGATCACTCCGCCCGGACGATCATCCCGGCACCGACGGTGGTGTTGGTGCCCTCTTCGATCAGGATGAAGCCGCCGGTCAGCCGGTTGTCCTTGTACTCGTCGGCGAACAGCGGCTGGGTGGCGCGCAGGCTCACCCGCCCGATCTCGTTCAGCGCGAGGTCGGAGGCGTCCTCGTCGCGGTGCAGCGTGTTGACGTCCAGCCGGTAGCGCACGTCGCGCACCACCGCCTTGGCTGTGCGGGTGGTGTGCTTGACGACCAGCCGGGAGCGCGGCGTCAGCTTGCGGCTCTCGGCCATCCAGCAGACCATCGCCTCGATGTCCTGGGAGACCTCGGGCTGGTTGTTGGGCCGGCACAGCATGTCGCCGCGCGAGATGTCGATCTCGTCCTCGAGCAGCATGGTCACCGACATCGGCGGGAAGACCTCGTCCAACTCGCCGTCGGCGGTGAGGATCTTGGCGATGCGGGTGGTCAGCCCCGAGGGGAGGTGCATGACCTCGTCGCCCGCCTTGAACACGCCGCCCGCGACCGTCCCCGCGTAGCCGCGGTAGTCGTGCAGCTCGGGGTCGGCGGCGCGCTGCGGCCGGATGACGTACTGCACCGGGAACCGGGCGTCGATCAGGTTCCGGTCGGAGGCGATGTGCACGTTCTCCAGGTGGTGCAGCAGCGACGAGCCGTCGTACCAGGGCATGTTGATGGAGCGGTCCACCACGTTGTCGCCGTGCAGCGCGGAGATCGGGATGAAGGTGAGGTCGTTGACGTCCAGCTTGGTGGCGAACGCCGTGAACTCCTGCTTGATCTCCTCGAAGCGCTCCTGGGAGTAGTCGACGAGGTCCATCTTGTTGACCGCCACCACCAGGTGCGGCACCTGCAGCAGGGTGGTCAGGAAGGCGTGGCGGCGGCTCTGCTCCTGCAGGCCCTTGCGCGCGTCGACCAGGATGACCGCCAGGTCGGAGGTCGATGCCCCGGTGACCATGTTGCGGGTGTACTGGATGTGCCCGGGAGTGTCGGCGATGATGAAGGTCCGCCGCGGCGTCGCGAAGTAGCGGTAGGCGACGTCGATGGTGATGCCCTGCTCGCGCTCGGCGCGCAGGCCGTCGGTGAGCAGCGCCAGGTTGGTCTGCTCCTCGCCGCGGCCGCGGCTGGTGCGCTCCACGGCGTCGAGCTGGTCCTCGAAGATCGACTTGGAGTCGAACAGGAGGCGGCCGATCAGGGTGGACTTTCCGTCGTCGACGGAGCCGGCCGTGGCGAACCGCAGAATGTCTGTACTCATATGCACGCGTTCCAAGGGTGTGGGACAGGAGGCAGGGGGCTTTAGAAGTAGCCCTCGCGCTTGCGGTCTTCCATGGCCGCCTCGCTGGAGCGGTCGTCGGCGCGGGTCTGCCCGCGCTCGGTGATCCGGGTGGCGGCGATCTCGGCCATGATCTCCTCCAGCGTCGTGGCCGAGGAGCGTACCGCTCCGGTGCAGGTCATGTCGCCCACGGTGCGGTAGCGGACGGTGGCCTCGAACAGCTCCTCGTCCTCGCCGCGGTTGATGTAGGGGCTGTCGGAGAGCAGGATCCCGTCGCGCTCGAAGACCGTGCGCTGGTGCGAGTAGTAGATCGCGGGCAGTTCGAGCTGCTCGCGGGCGATGTAGCCCCACACGTCCAGCTCGGTCCAGTTGGACAGCGGGAACACCCGGATGTGCTCGCCCGGGTTGATCATGGTGTTGTACACGTTCCACAGCTCGGGGCGCTGCTGCTTGGGGTCCCACTGCCCGAACTCGTCGCGGAAGGAGAACACGCGCTCCTTGGCGCGGGCCTTCTCCTCGTCGCGCCGGGCACCGCCGAACGCGGCCGTGAAGCCGTGCTCCTCCATGGCCTCCAGCAGCGCCGCGGTCTGCAGCCGGTTGCGGCTGGCCCAGCGGCCCGTGGGCTCGACGACCTTGCCCGCGTCGATCTGCTCCTGCACCGAGGCGACCACGAGCCGCACGCCCGCCTCCGCGAGGCGGCGGTCGCGGAACTCCATCACCTCGGGGAAGTTGTGCCCGGTGTCGACGTGCATCACCGGGAAGGGGATCGCGCCCGGCCAGAAGGCCTTCTCGGCGAGCCGCAGCATGACGAGGGAGTCCTTACCGCCCGAGAAGAGCAGCACGGGCCGCTCGAACTCGGCGGCCACCTCGCGCATGATGTAGATCGCCTCGGCCTCCAGGAAGTCCAGCTGGGACAGCTGGTACCTGCCGAGCGGTGCCGTACTGGCCTGACTCATGAACCCGCCTCACGCTCCTAGGACGCCCACGAGGGGCGGTTGTGGACTCAACCCGCCGCGTGTGGGTCCGCGCCGTCGCGTTCGGCAACGCCGCGGATACTAGCCAACAACATATTCGACAATTCGGGACGGCAGACAAGGATATCCGGGAGCGAGGGATCGGTCCTGTTGTAGGACAGCTCACTGCCGTCGATACGCGAGGTGTGCAGCCCCGCCGCGTGCGCCACCGCCACCGGGGCGGCGCTGTCCCACTCGTACTGCCCGCCGGCGTGCACGTAGATGTCGGCGATGCCCAGCAGCACCGCGCAGATCTTGGCGCCGGCCGAGCCCATGGGAACGATCTCGGCACCCAGCTGGGTGGCCAGGCGCTGCACGAACTCCGGCGGCCGCGTGCGGCTGGTGGTGATGCGCAACCGCTGCTCGGTGGGACGCTCGTCGGGCAGCCACGGGGGGTCGACCGTGGAGACCGTGGTGCCCTGGGCGGGCAGCGACACCGCGCCCGCCGCGAGCTCTCCGTTCTCCCACAGCGCCACGTGCACCGCCCAGTCGGTGCGGCCCGACTCGGCGAACTCCCGGGTGCCGTCGAGCGGGTCGATGATCCACACCCGCCGGGCGCTCAGCCGCGCCTTGTCGTCGGCGCCCTCCTCGGAGAGGACGGCGTCGCTGGGGCGCAGGCGGCCCAGACTGGAGAAGAGGAACTCGTGCGACGTGCGGTCGCCGAGTGTGCGCAGGACCTCGGGCTCGTCGAATCCCTGCCGGGCCCGCAGCCGGAGCAACTGCTGCCCCGCCTCGGTCGCCAGGTCGCGCGCCACTTCGTGATCGTTTCGGATGCTGCTCACCGGCCTTAGTACGCTCCCGCTCCGCGGACAACTGCTGACCATGTCTTCCACAGGATCTGGACGTCCGGGTCGCCGCCCCGTGGGGGCTCCGCCCTGGCGACCATGGTACGGAACCCGCGGACCGGGAACTCCAGAACCCGTTGCCGCAGGCGCCGCCTCCCACTCGCCGCTGGGATCAGGCCGCGGAGTGGAAGGTGTTCTGCGCCTTCTCCAGGCCGTCGGTGAGGACGGTCCCGGCCGCGTCGGCCGCGCGTTCGACGACCACGCCCAGGTCCTTGCGCTCGGCGGCGGAGAAGTCCTTGAGCACGTAGGCGGCCGCGTCCATCCGGCCGGGCGGGCGGCCCACGCCCACGCGCACCCGCAGGTAGCCGGGGTCGGACAGCGAGGAGGTGATCGAGCGCAGGCCGTTGTGCCCGCCCGCGCCGCCTCCGCGCTTGAGCCGCAGCGCGCCGAAGGGGATGTCCAGTTCGTCGTGGACGACGAGGATGCGCTCCAGGGGCACCTTGTAGAAGCGGCTGAGCGCCGCGACGGGCCCGCCGGAGAGGTTCATGTAGGAGCGCGGCTTGGCCAGGACGGCTGGCACGCCCTGGATCCGGGTCTCGGCGACCTCGGCGCGGGACTTGTGGGCCTTGAACCGCTGCCCGCCGCGCTCGGCCAGGGCGTCGGCGACCATGAAGCCGATGTTGTGCCGGTTGCCGGCGTAGGAGGGGCCCGGATTGCCCAGCCCCACCACCAGCCACCGCTCCGTCTCGACCGGGGCCACCTCACCGCTCCGATTCTCGGCCGGCGCCGCCGCGGGATCCGCGGCCGCGCCGGAGGACGGCGCCGCGCCGCCGGGCAGGATCCGCCGCAGGAGAGCGCGCATCGCCGTCCGCCATCCGTTCCTGGGGTCGCGCGCCGTGCGCCCGCGGGCGCACGGCGCACCGGGTCGGCCGGTGCGCCCGCTCCGAGCGGGCGCACCGGCCGGCCGCCGGTCGCCTACTGCGAGGAGGAGGACTCGCCCTCGCCGGACCCGCCGTGCTCCTCGGCCTGGCCCGCCTCTTCGGCGGCTTCCTCGGCCGCCTCAGCGGCGACGTCGGCCTCGGCCGTCTCCAGCGCCTCGACCTCCTCGTCGCTGCGCTCGGGGGCGATCGTCAGCACGGTGGCCTCGGGGTCGGTCACCAGCTCGGTGCCCCGCGGCAGGTTCAGGTCGCCGGCCGTGACGTGGGCACCCACCTCCAGGCCCTCGACGCTGTGCTCGACGCCCTCGGGGATGTGGGTGGCCTCGGTCTGGACCTCGACGGTGACCAGCTCCTGGTAGAGCACGCCGCCCGGCGCGATGTCGCCGGTCAGCGTCACCGAGATCTCGACGTTGACCTTCTCGCCCTTCTTCACCACGATCAGGTCGACGTGCTCCAGGAAGCCCTTGATCGGGTCGCGCTGGACGCTCTTGGGCAGCGCCAGGTTGTCGGAGCCGGAGAGGCCGTCGACGCGCAGGAGCACGTTCGGGGTCTTCAGGGCCAGCATCAGCTCGTGGCCCGGCAGGGTGATGTGGCGAGGGTCGGTGCCGTGGCCGTAGAGGACGGCCGGCACCTTACCCGCGCGGCGGACGCGCCGTGCGGCGCCCTTGCCGAATTCCGTGCGCGGCTCGGCAGCGATGCGTACCTCGGACACGACAAAACTCCTCGGGATCGTCCCCGCTGGGCGGGGAACACGACTTCTGTAAAAACGGCTCCCGCGTAGACGGCGACGTCCTCAGGGCGCTGCCTGCCGACGGCGGGAGCGGACCGCGTGGAGCGCACCCGCCCGGGCGCGAATACTCGCCGACGGCGCCGCACCGGCCGCGGCGGTGCGGCCACATGTCCGTTGATGCCAACCCGTTCCAGCGGGAGCTGGGGACACCCGACCCAGTCTAATGGCTCCGCCGGGCCCCTCGGACCGCGGGCGGCGGGCGCGACCGGCGCGCCCGCCGAAACGGGCGCCTCAGCCCTCGAACAGGCTCGTGACCGAACCGTCGCTGAAGACCTCGCTGATGGCGCGCGCCAGCAGCGGGGCGATGGACAGCTGGGTGAGCTTCTCGAACTGGCGGTCCTTGGGCACCGGCAGCGAGTTGGTGGTCACCACCTCGGAGATGCGCGAGTTCTGCAGCCGCTCGGCGGCCGGGCCCGACAGCACGCCGTGCGTGGCCGCCGCGATGACCTCGCGGGCGCCCTGCTCGAACAGCGCGTCGGCCGCCTTGACGATGGTCCCCGCCGTGTCGATCATGTCGTCGACCAGCACGCAGGTGCGGTCGCGCACCTGGCCGACCACCTCGTGCACCTTGACCTCGTTGGCCTCGTCGGGGTCGCGCCGCTTGTGGATGATCGCCAGCGGCGCGCCCATCCGGTCTGCCCAGCGGTCGGCGGTGCGCACCCGGCCGGCGTCGGGCGAGACGACCGTCGCCTCGGTCCCGCTCACCCGCGACTGCACGTAGTCGGCCAGCAGCGGCAGCGCGAAGAGGTGGTCAACCGGACCGTCGAAGAAGCCCTGGATCTGGTCGGTGTGCAGATCGACCGCCATCAGCCGGTTGGCGCCCGCGGTGCGGAACAGGTCGGTCATCAGCCGCGCCGATATGGGCTCGCGGCCGCGGTGCTTCTTGTCCTGGCGGGCATAGCCCAGGAACGGGGTCACGACGGAGATGCGCTTGGCCGAGGCCCGCTTGAGAGCGTCGACCATGATCAGCTGCTCCATGATCGACTCGTTGATCGGGTCGGAGTGGCACTGCAGCACGAAGGCGTCGCACCCGCGCACCGACTCCAGGTAGCGCACGAAGATCTCGCCGTTGGCGAAGTCCTGGAACTTCGTCGGCGCGACCTCGATGCCGAGCTGATCGGCCACCTGCTCCGCCAGTTCGGGGTGCGTGCGCCCCCCGAACAGCATGAGCTTCTTCTGACCCGCGGCCTTCATGCCGGTCACTTCAGAGATCCCCCACAGACACTGACGCAGTCACTCTTCATCGCGGCGCTCGGCGGGCTCGGACCGCCCGCCCTGCGCCCGTTCGGCCGCCTCGGCGGCGGCCGTGCCGGGGCGCTTGCGCCCGACCCAGCCCTCGATGTTGCGCTGCTTTCCGGCCGAGACCGCCAGCGCACCGGGCGGGACGTCTTCGCGGACCACGGTGCCGGCACCGGTGTAGGCACCGTCGCCCACGTGCACGGGCGCGACGAAGGTGTTGTCGCTGCCGGTCCGGGCGTGATCGCCGATGGTGGTGCGGTTCTTGCTGACACCGTTGTAGTTGACGAACACCGAGGAGGCGCCGATGTTGACGCCCGCGCCGATGTCGGCGTCGCCCACGTAGGTCAGGTGCGGAACCTTGGAGCCTTCGCCGACGACGGAGTTCTTCACCTCGACGAACGCACCGATCTTCGCGCCCGGCTCGATGACGGTGCCGGGGCGCAGATAGGCGTAGGGGCCGATAGAGGCGCCGGGGCCGATCTCGGCGTCGTCGGCGACCACGTGGCGCACGACGGCCTCGGCGCCGACCCGCGTGGTGTCGAGGCGGCAGCCCGGTCCCACCACCGCGCCCTCGTCGACGCTGGTGCGGCCCAGCAACTGGGTCTGCGGCTCCACGACGGAGTCGGGGCCGATCTCGACTTCGGCGTCGATCCAGGTCGAGGCGGGGTCGACGATGGTGACCCCGGCGCGCATGTGCTCGGCCAGCAGCCGGTCGTTGAGCAGCCGCCGCGCCTCGGCCAGCTGGAGGCGGTCGTTGACGCCCTGGATCTCGGTCCATTCGCGGGCGAGCGAGGCGCCGACGCGGTGGCCGTCGCCGCGCAGGATCGCCACGGCGTCGGTGATGTACTCCTCGCCCTTGGCGTTGTCGGTGGACAGGCGCTGCACGACCGAGGCAAGGTGCGCGCCGTCGAAGGCGTACATGCCGGAGTTGATCTCGTCGACGGCCCGCTGCTCGGCGGTGGCGTCGGCGTGCTCGACGATGGAGGTGAACTCCCCGGAGGCGTCGCGCAGGACCCGGCCGTAGCCGGCGGGCTCGGGCACCTCGGCGGAGAGCACGGTGACGGCGTTGCCGGCGGACTCGTGGGCCTCGACCAGGTCGGCGAGGGTGCGCCCGCGCAGCAGCGGCGTGTCGCCGTAGGCCAGGACCACGGTTCCCGATAGGGAGACGCCCTGGGCGGCCAGTTCCTCCACGGCCATGCGAACGGCGTGGCCGGTGCCGTTCTGCTGCTCCTGGACGGCGGTGGAGACGGCGGGCGCGGTGTCCTTGAGGTGCTGGACGACCCGCTCGCGGGCGTGCCCGACGACCACGACGGTGCGCTCGGGCCCGAGCTCGTCGGCCGCGGCCAGCACGTGGCCGAGCATGCTGCGGCCGCAGATCTCGTGCAGGACCTTGGGAAGCCGGGACTTCATTCGGGTGCCCTCGCCCGCCGCTAGGACGATGACGGCAGCCGGACGGCTCACGCTCACTGGCGGAGACTCCTCATGTCGCTGGCGGATGCGGATGATCCCCGCGCCGGCGGCGGCGCGGGCGGGTGGCGCGGACGCGGCGCGGCCCGAGCCCCCGCGGGCGAGGCGGGGTAGACGCGACGTGTCCGTTCGGCTGACGGCACCTGACGGAATCGCGAACAGCACGTGCAGGGCCGACATGGGAAGGATACATGTGGCCCTTGTTCGGCGCGGCTGCGGAGGTCGCACCCGCGCCGCGCGTCACAGGGCGCGCACCGCGCCGCCGAGCCCGGTGCGGCGGGTGCGTTCGGCGCTGTGCCGGGGGGCGCGGCGCAGCGGCGGGTGTGACATACCCGATGAGCGCCGGGGATCCCGGCGGCACGGCGTCTCAGCGGCGGGGACCGCCGCGGCCGCGGCGTGCGGCCCCTGCCCTAGCACGGCTCCCGGGGAAGGATTCGAACCCTCACCTCAAGGCACCAAAAGCCTGTGTCCTGCCATTAGACCACCCGGGATGGACGGTGCCGCCGCCTGCGGAGGGCGACGCGGCCCGCAGGCCAACGATAGCGGCTCCGCCGCCGCGTCGGCACATCCGCGCCTGTGCTCGGCGGCGGGGCCGCGATCGGTTCCCGGCTTTCCTTGGAACTTACGAGGCCGTAGGTTACGGTTACGTAGGTGAAGGTTAGGGGTTCCGGTGAACGACCTGCGGTCGTGCGGCCGGGGATCCACTCCGCGCCGATTTCCGCAGTAAGGCCCACGAACAAGGTGGACATATGACCGCAGCACCGGAGATGACGCCCACTCAGGCGACCAAGCGCACGCCCGAACCCGAACTCGACCCCGAGGGCCGCGGCAGGGTCGAGCGCTACACGGTCTTCGCGTTCGTCTTCATCCCGCTCCTGGCGCTGGCCGCGGCCGTGCCCTTCGCTTGGGGGTGGGGGCTCACGCTGACCGACATCGCGATCGGCGCGGCCTTCTACATCGTCAGCGGCCTGGGGATCACGGTCGGCTACCACCGGCACTTCACCCACGGCTCCTTCAAGGCCAACCGCCCGCTGCGCATCGCGCTGGCGATCGCCGGGAGCCTGGCCATCCAGGGCGCCGTCATCAAGTGGGTGGCCGACCACCGGCGCCACCACAAGTACGCCGACGCCGAGGGCGACCCGCACTCCCCGTGGCGCTTCGGCGACGACTGGCGCTCGGTGGCCAAGGGCCTGTACTACGCGCACATGGCCTGGCTCTACCTCGACGAGGAGAAGACCTCGCCCAAGCGGTTCGCGCCCGACCTGCTCAAGGACCGCGACATCCGCCGCGTCGACAACTGGTTCGGCCCGATCGTGGCGTTCTCGCTGCTGGGCCCCGCGCTGATCGGCGGCCTGGCCACCATGTCCTGGTGGGGCGCGCTCACCGCGTTCTTCTGGGCCGGCCTGGTGCGGGTCGCGCTGCTGCACCACGTCACCTGGTCGATCAACTCCATCTGCCACACCATCGGCGAGGAGAACTTCGAGGTCCGCGACCGCTCGCGCAACGTGTGGTGGCTGGCCATCCCGTCCTTCGGCGAGTCCTGGCACAACCTGCACCACGCCGACCCCACCTGCGCGCGGCACGGCGTGCTCAAGGGCCAGATCGACATCTCCGCACGCGTCATCTGGATCTTCGAGAAGCTCGGCTGGGCGAGCAAGGTCCGGTGGCCCAACACCGAGCGCCTGGCCGCCAAACGCGTCGGCGCTGACAGTTAGAGTGAGTTTCCATCATGGGAGCGGTCAGCGAGAGCGAGCAGCAGACACGGTCGCGCCGCAGGCGCATGACCGGCAAACAGCGCCGGGAGCAGCTCCTGGACATCGGACGCGAGCTCTTCGCCGAGCGCGGCTTCGACGCCACGTCGGTCGAGGAGATCGCGGCGCGGGCGGGCGTGTCCAAGCCCGTCGTCTACGAGCACTTCGGCGGTAAAGAGGGCGTCTACGCGGTCGTCGTCGACCGCGAGATGCAGACTCTGCTGGGTATGATCGCCGACTCGCTGACCGCGGACACCCCGCGCGGCAAGATCGAGAACGCGGCCCTGGCGCTGCTGCGCTACGTCGAGGAGTACAGCCAGGGCTTCCGCATCCTGGCGCGCGACTCCCACGCCGCCTCGGGCACCGGCAGCTTCGCCAGCCTGATCAGCGACATCGCAACACAGGTCGAGCACATCCTGGCCGAGGAGTTCCGCGCCCGCGGCTACGATCCCAAGCTCGCCCCGATGTACGCGCAGTCGCTGGTGGGCATGGTGGCCCTGACCGGCCAGTGGTGGCTGGAGGTCCGCAAGCCCAAACGCGAGATCGTGGCCGCCCACCTGGTCAACCTGGCCTGGAACGGGCTGTCCAACCTGGAGTCCCGGCCCCGGCTCGACCACGGCCGGCGCGGGCGGGGAGACGGCTAGGTCCGTGCCCGAGAACGGCGGGGGCGCTGCTTCCCAGGAACCCGCCGGGTACCACCCGACTTCTTGAACAGGACCAGCCGGACCGTGGGTGTCCGCCCGGACCGGGCGGCCGGCGCCGACCGGTCCACTGCACGGCCCCGTGCGGAGGCACCCCGCTTCCGCACGGGGCCGTGGCTATCTTGATATCAAGAGATATGCTGAGCGCATGCGTGATGAGGTCGACGGTCTGGTCGAGGCGTGGCGCGCCGAGCGCCCCGATCTCGACATCGAGCCCCTTCAGGTGCTCAGCCGGGTCTCCCGACTGGCCCGGCACCTGGACCGCGCGCGCCGCGCCGTCTTCACCGAGCACGAGCTGGAGCCCTGGGAGTTCGACGTCCTGGCCGAACTGCGCCGCTCGGGCCCGCCCTACGAGCTCAGCCCCGGGCGGCTGCTGCGAGCCACGCTGGTCACCTCCGGAACCATGACCAACCGCATCGACCGGCTGGCCGCCGCCGGCCTGGTCCGCCGCGGCCCCGACCCCGCCGACAAGCGCGGGGTGCTGGTGCGCCTCACCCCCGAGGGGCGCGAGCGCGTCGACGCCGCGCTGGCGGCCCTCCTCAGCTACGAGGAGTCCCTGCTGGCCGGCCTCACCCGCAAGGACCGCCAGGCACTGGCGGGCCTGCTCCGATCGGTGCTGTCCCCCCTCGACGACTAGCCGCCGCATCGGCCACTCTTGTTACCCGGCGGTATCCGCCCCGTTCTCACCGGGATGCCGCCTGTGGCGCGGCCGGTTCCGGGGGCGAGAGACGGAGTTGACGACGTGGACAACCGCTGGTGTTCGGCCGCCGCAGCGGCGGCGGCCCTGGCCCTTGCAGGCACGCTGACGGCCTGCTCCTCCGACGGCGGGCAGGAGGCCGCCCGCAAGCGCTTCTACGTCTCGCTCGGCGATTCGCTGGCCGTGGGCGTGCAGCCGCGGGCCGACGGCACGCCCGAGCAGACGTCGCAGGGCTACCCCGACGCGCTTTACCGCATCCTCTACGACCGCGACTCCACGCTCGCCCACAAGCGGCTGGGATGCGGCGGCGAGGACACCACATCGTTCGTCCACGGCAACCTGGAGCGCTGCGCGGAGCGCTACGAGGAGGGCTCGCAGCTGGCCCAGGCCGAGCGGTTCCTCCGGCGCAACCGCGCGCACACGTCCCTGGTGACGGTGGGAATCGGCGCCAACAACTTCACCGGCTGCGTCCTCGACGGGGCGCAGGGCACCGATGGCGCGCAGGAGTCCGACGGGGAGGGCTCCGGCCACGGCGACTCGGACGCCGCCTCCGGGAGCGGGCCCGAGCCGGCGCAGCGCCTGGAGGTGGACCGCGAGTGCGTCGACAAGGGCATGCGGCGCCTCCGCGCGGAGATGCCGGTCATCGCCGCGCGGCTGCGCGACGCGGCAGGCCCCGACGTGCAGATCATCGGCATGAATTACTACAACCCCTTCCTGGCGGCCCTGCTGCTGGAGGACGGCGCCGCCGGCGGCGGGTCGCCGGGCGAGGGCGCGCAGAGCGGCGGGGAATCGGGCGGCGGCGGCGCGCAAAGCGAGCTGGTCGACTACGCCACGGGCGTCTTCACCGAGATGAACGCGGTCATCACCGAGTCCTACACCGAGGCCGGCATCGACGTCGCCGACGTGGCCGAGGCGTTCCAGTCCTCCGACTCCGAGGTCCCCGAGGACAGCGAAACCGGCATGCCGACCAATGTCCAGCGCATCTGCGACTACACCTGGATGTGCAACACCGCCCGCGGCCCCGACATCCACACCAACCAGGCGGGCGCCACCGAAATCGCCGAGACCTTCGCCGAACAGGTGAAGGCCTAGCGCCGACCGGAAAGCCGCGGCGGCGAGGCGCAGGTTCCTGCCCCGGCCGGCGTCCCTCCGGGCGCTCCGGCCTTCTCGGACACGGCGCGGGCGAGGATCAGGCCGCGGGCCCGGCCGCCCTTTGGCCCACTCCGCACACCATCGCGCCCGCGAGGTCGCGGACCGCTACCGGGTCGATCCGGTCGGCGGGTCGGGCGAGGAGGGCGAACAGCGCGCCGTTGTAGAGGGCGCTCACCGTCGGGACGCCGGACCGCGGCACCGGCGTGCCCTTCGCGATGCGCAGCCGCCGGCGGGAAGCCGATGCCGGCTCCTGCCTCGACCTCGGCTGCGACCTGGCCGAACTCTGCGGAGGGGACTGCCACGAGGGCGTCCCCCGCACCCGGCACGACTGCTGCGATCCGGAGAACGACCACGATCCGGCCGACTGTTCCGGCGCTTCGGTCATCGCCGGCAACGACAGCGACCTGCTCTCCTTGGGGCGGCGTCGGGGGGGGAAGGGCAGAGCCATCTTGTCGCCCGCCGAATTCACCAAACGGGCCGAAGTCGCGGTGCGGAGACCGTAAGCCGCTGCGCTCTCGGGCCGCCGGGCCGGCTCCGGATCAGTCGCTGATCTTCTCGGCCTCGGCGAGCCAGAGTTCTTCGAGTTCCTCCTTTTCGGCCTGGAGGGTCTTGAGTTCGGCGTCGAGTTCGGCGAGGCGGGCGTAGTCGTCTGCGGCTTGGGCCATCTGCTCGTGCAGTTCGGCCTCGCGGGTGCCGATGCGGTCCAGGCGGCGCTCGATGCGCTGAGCCTCCTTCTGCACGGCGCGGCGCTCGGCCGCCGACAGCGCCGGGGCCTCCTCGGGCTCGGCGGGGGCTCCCGGCTCGGGGCCGCGCCCCGGCACGGTGGCGCCGGAGTCGCTCTGGCGCGCGCGGCGCTGCAGGTACTCCTCGACTCCGCCCGGCAGGAAGAGCAGGTCGCCGTCGCCCATCAGCGCCATCACGCGGTCGCAGATGCGCTCCAGGAAGTAGCGGTCGTGGCTGACCACCACCAGCGAACCCGGCCAGCCGTCGAGCAGGTCCTCCAGCTCGGTGAGGGTCTCGATGTCGAGGTCGTTGGTGGGCTCGTCGAGCAGCAGCACGTTGGGCTCGTTCATCAGCAGCCGCAGCAGCTGCAGCCGCCGCCGCTCGCCGCCGGAGAGGTCGCCGATGGGGGTCCACTGGCGCTCGCCGCGGAACCCGAAGCGCTCCAGCATCTGGCTGGCGGTGAACTCCCGGCCGCCGATCGAGATGTGCCGGCGCACCTCCTCGACCGCCTGCAGCGGCCTGCGGTCCGGCGCCAGCTCGGCCAGGCTCTGCGACAGGTGGGCGAGATTGACCGTCTTGCCGTGGCGCACCCGCCCGCCGTCGGGCTCGCGCTCGCCCGCCAGCGCCCGCAGCAGCGTGGTCTTGCCCGAGCCGTTCACGCCCACGAGTCCGATCCGGTCGCCCGGTCCCAGCTGCCAGTTCAGGCGGTCGATGAGCACCGTGTCGTCGGCGGTGAGGGTGAGGTCGTCGGTGTCGATGACCGTCTTGCCCAGGCGGGAGCTGGCGAAGCGCACCAGCTCGACGGTGTTGCGCGGCGGCGGTTCGCCGGCGATCAGGGCGTTGGCGGCCTCGATGCGGAACTTGGGCTTGGAGGTGCGGGCGGGCGGGCCGCGGCGCAGCCAGGCCAGCTCCTTGCGCATCAGGTTCTGGCGCCGCTCCTCGGCCGCGGCGGCCAGCCGCTCGCGCTCGGCCTTGGCCAGCACGTAGGCCGCGTAGCCGCCCTCGTAGCGCTCGACGCGGCCGTCGACGACCTCCCAGGTGCGGTTGGTGACGGCGTCGAGGAACCACCGGTCGTGGGTGACGACGGTGAGCGCCTCGCGGCGGCCGCGCAGGTGCTCGGCCAGCCACGCGATGGCCTCGATGTCCAGGTGGTTGGTCGGCTCGTCCAGGACGACGAGGTCGTGGCTGTCGATCAGCAGCCGCGCCAGCGCCGCGCGGCGGCGCTCGCCGCCGGAGAGCGTGGCCATGGGCGCATCGAGGTCCCACCCGGCCAGCAGGCCGCGCAGCACGTCGCGCACCCGGGCGTCGCCCGCCCACTCGTGTTCGGCGAGGTCGCCCAGGACGAACCCGCCGACGGTGGCCTCGGGGTAGGTGTCGCGCTGCTGAAGGAACCCGATGCGCAGGCCGCGGCTGTGCACCACCCGGCCGGAGTCGGGTGCGGTGCGGCCCGACAGGACCGAGACCAGGGTCGATTTGCCGCCGCCGTTGCGCCCGACCACGCCGATGCGGTCGCCTTCGTCGACGCCGAGGGAGACCCTGTCGAGCAGCACGAGCGGGCCGTACGCCAGGGACACGTCTTGCAGGTTCACGAGATTCGTCATCGTGCAATCCATTGTGGTGGCCCGCGGAGGCTGCCGCGACCAGTGTCCACAGCGGCCGGGCCGGCCCCGCCCCCGTCCGGGCGGGGCCGGGGATCACACGAGGAAGAAGTCGCGCGCCCGGGCGGCGATGCCCGCGGTGTCCAGCCCGTGGGCGCGGTCGTGGTCGGCTGGGGTTCCGTAGCCGCGCACCTCGGTGTCCCGGCGCACGCCGAGCGAGCACTGGCGGTGGCGGCGGTCGCCCAGCGCCGCGGCGACCTCGTGCGCCGAGGTCCCTTCCAGGTAGGGCTCGACCACGAGCACGTCGGCCTGTCCGGCCCCCGCCGCCAGCCGGCTCAGCCCGTCGCGGTCGAACGGGCGCACGGTGGCGGCGTAGGCGACGGTCACGTCGAGGTCCGCGGTGGCGGCCAGCACCCGGTCCAGCATGGGGCCGACGGCGACCACCACGCCGCTGGAGCGCCCCGACCCCGACCGGACGATCTCCAGCCCCGGCCCGACCGGCCGGGCGGCGGCGTTGCCGCGCTCGCTGAGCCGGATGTAGACGTTGCCGTCCTGGCGCAGCGCCGAATCCAGCAGCGGTACGACCTCGGCGGCGTGGCCGGGCACGTGCACGGTCCAGTCGGGCAGCGAGTCCAGCACCGCGACGTCGCCGGGCGCCATGTGGGTGCGGCCGTAGTAGGAGCCGTCGTAGGAGGCTCCGGAGCTGACCAGCACCGCACCCGCCCCCTGGTGGCCGAGGTCGAGCTTGACCTGCTCGAAGGGGCGCTCGACGAGGAACGGCGCGAAGGTGTGGACGACGGGGCGCATGCCGGTCAGCGCCAGGCCTCCGGCCACCCCGATCATCAGCTGCTCGCGGATGCCGAGGTTGACGACGCGGTCGGGGTGGCGCCGGGCGGCCGCCGCGAAGCGGTCCGAGGAGATGTCGGCCAGCACGACGGCCAACCGCGGATCGGCGTCCAGAGCGGCGCTGACGTGGTCGGTGAACGTCTCGCGCATCGGCTGCGCGACCACGGGCGCGGCCTGCTCAATCGGTGCGGCGGTCATGGCGGTCATCCCTTCGGGCGGACGCGGGCGACCACGGCGAGCGGCCGCCCGGGGTGCGGGTCGGTGAGTGCGTCGTAGAGGGCGGGCTGGTCGCGGCCGGGCGCGGAACGGGCCTCCCAGCCCTCCTGGGCGAAGCGTCCGCCGATCCCGCCGGGCCATCCGTGGGTGGCGGAATCGTTGTCGACGACGACGGCGGTGAGGTTGTCCAGGCCCAGGCGGCCCGCGGCGGCGATTGCCTCGTGGTTGCTGCCCTCGTCGAGTTCGCCGTCGCCCAGGAGCACGAACACGCGCGGGCGGGTGCGGCCCTGGGCGCGCAACCCCATTGCCGTGCCCACGCCCAGGCCCAGGCCGTGGCCGAGCGACCCGCTGCTGATCTCCACGCCGGGAACCAGCACCCGGTCGGGGTGGTGGCCCAGCGGTGAGTCGAACTCGGCCCAGTTCCGCAGGGTCGCCAGGTCGATGAATCCCTTCGCGGCCAGCACGGCGTAGTAGGGCATCGGGCCGTGCCCCTTGGACAGCAGGAACCTGTCGCGGTCGGGGTCGTCGGCGGTCTCGGGAGAGACGTCGAGGACCCGGTCGTAGAGGACCCACAGCACCTCGCGGGTCGACTCGGCCGCGATCTGGTGCTTCTCGTCCCCGGTCATGAGCCCGATCAAAGCGGGCAGGTCGGCGTATCTGGTCAGTGGCGGTGCTGTCGTCATGGCCCAAGCCTCATACTTCAACCGAAGTTGAGGTCAATACCCCGCCGGCCCGGACCCAAGAGGCGCAGCGCCCTCTGGACCGACGAGCCCGCGGAGCGAGCCCTGAGCGGGTGTGCGGGGTGCGGCGCCGTCTGGACTGACGAGCGAGGAGCGAGGCCCTGAGCGGGCCGGCGCCCCGCACACCCGCCGATAGCACGCATGTGACATGCCGCACTCCCCCGCTACCAGGCCGCGGGGGCCCCGGCGGGCTCAGAGGACGGTCGCGCCCGGGACCTCCCCGTGGGCGGTGACGGTCTCGGCGCAGTCGGGCGCCGTCCGCACCGCGGCCGCCACATGCTCGGCGTGCTCGGCGGACTCGGCCAGGAACGCGCACGTCGGTCCGGAACCGGAGACGAAGGCCCCCAGCGCCCCCGCGGCACGCCCGGCCTCCAGGGTCTCGGCGAGCACCGGGCGCAGCGCCAGAGCGGCCGGCTGGAGGTCGTTGCTCAGCGCGGCCCCGACGGCGCGGGCGTCGCCCTCGGCCAGCGCCGCCATCAGCGCGGGATCGCCCTGGGGTTCGGGCGCGTCGGGCCGCAGGCGGTCGTAGGCGGCGAAGACCTCGGGGGTGGACAGCCCGCCCTCCGACAGGGCGAAGACCCAGTGCAGCCGTGCCGAGCAGCGCGCCGGGTTCAGCACCTCGCCGCGACCGGTACCCACCGCTGTGCCCCCGATCAGCGGAAAGGCCACGTCGCTGCCCAGCCTGGCGGCCGGATCCAGCAGCGCTGCGCGGTCCAGTCCGCTGCCCCAGAAGGCGTTGCAGGCCACCAGCGCCGCAGCGGCGTCCGCACTGCCCCCGGCCATCCCCCCGGCGACGGGGATGGCCTTGCGCAGGTGCAGGTGCACCGGCGTCTGCGCTCCGGTTTCGCGGGCGAGCAGATCGGCGGCGCGCCAGGCGAGGTTCGAGGAGTCCAGCGGCACCCGGGCCAGGTGGGAGGCCAGGCCGCCGCCGCTCGCGTCCTCCGCGGTGAGGCCCGCCGCGCCCCCTGTTGCGCGCGTCCGCGCGCCGGTGACGGTAACCTCGTCGAACAGCGCTACTGCGTGGAAGACATTGACCAGATCGTGGTATCCATCTTCGCGCGCCGGCCCCACCGCCAGCTGGAGGTTCACCTTCGCGGGGACCCGAACGGTCACGGCGGTCGTAGTGGTCACGAGTCCTAGATCGTAGAGGAACCCCCGCTCCTGTGAACCGCCGTCACGCGAACGCCCCTGCGCTCGGTGCGGCCGGCTGACGGCGGTGGGCGGCTTGTCGGCGGTCTCACGCCCCTGCCGGGGTCCCGGCTGTCCGGATGCGGGCGCCGTGGCCTGCCCGGGTGGGTATCCGGGCTCGATCACCGCTACCTTGGGGCCAGGCGGAGTTAGGACACCGTCGGGGAGGGTCGCTTGCCGTCGGATGGGCTCCCGAAGAACCTGGAACCGTTGGCTGCCGGAGATCCGGCGACCATCGGGCCCTATGTGCTGGCCGGTCGCCTGGGCAGCGGTGGAATGGGGACGGTCTATCTCGGCCGTACCCCCGAGAAGGGTGCCCAAGTCGCGATCAAGGTCATCCGGCCCGAGCTCGCCTTCGACGAACCCACCCGGGCCCGCTTCCGCGACGAGATGGAGAACGCCCGCAGGGTCGCCTCCTTCTGCACCGCGAAGGTGCTCGACCACGGGACCTTCGAGGGCCGCCCCTACATGGTCACCGAGTACATCGCGGGCACGGCGCTGGCCGAGCACGTCTCCGAGAACGGCCCCCTGGACTCCAGCACCCTGCACGGCTTCGCGCTCGGCGTCGCCGCCGCGCTGGCGGCCATCCACCGCACCGGCCTGGTGCACCGCGACCTCAAGCCGGCCAACGTGCTGCTCTCGCTGTCGGGGCCGCGGGTCATCGACTTCGGCATCGCGCGGGCGATGAACACCGCCACCAACCACACCCAGACCGGCATCGTCATGGGCAGCCCCGGGTGGATGGCGCCGGAGCAGCTGCTGGAGGAGAAGGTCACCACCTCCGCCGACATCTTCGCCTGGGGATGCCTGGTGGCGTTCGCGGGCAGCGGCGTCCACCCTTTCGGCAACGGCGACGCCATGACCCTGGGCAAGCGCGTGCTGTTCGCCGAGCCGCAGATCGGCGACCTCGACAGCCCGCTGGACCGGCTGGTCGCCCAAGCGCTGGCCAAGGAGCCCGACCGCCGCCCCAAGGCCCAGGACCTGCTCTTGGAGCTGGCCGGCGGCGAGGAGGTCTCCACCGGCGGCGGCGACGCCAACGAGATGGTCAGCCACGCGCTGCACAACTCCTGGCGGCCCAACCTCCCGCCGATGGCCCCCATGCCCCCGCCCGGCCCGCCGCCCAATCCGCACCAGACCGCCACGGGGATGCCGCATCCGGCTCCGCCCGCCCCTCCCGGCCCGTTGCGCGGCGGCGGACCTCCCGGGCAGCAGCACTACGGGCCGCCCCAGCCGGCCCCCATGCCCGCTCAGCCCGCCCACCACAGCCAGCCCATGCCGCGTCCGGCGGGCATCGGGCCCCAGGGCGGCCAGGCCTACCAGGGCGCTCCGGCGCCGCAGGGCCCTCCCGGCCCTCCGCAGGGCCAGGGCGGACCGCCCGCCCCGCAGCAGCACCAGGCACCGCAGGGGCCGCCGGGAGGGCAAGCACGCCACACCGGCGAGTTCCCGGCGGTCTCGCCGCAGCAGACCGGCCCCATCCCCCAGGTGCCGCCCGGACCCGACCAGAGCGGCCAGAACCCGCCGCCCCGCGCGCAGCCCTACGTGCCGCCCGCGTCGCTGCCGCCGCACCGGCCGATGCAGCCGGGCAGGCGCAAGCGCTGGGTGGCGATCACCGCGGTGGCCGCCGTCATCCTCGCGCTGCTGCTGTTCACCACGCTCACCCTGCTGGGTGTGCAGAACCTGATCTGGCCGGGCGCGGCCGAGGGCTCCGACGGCGGCGGCGAGACCGGCGGCGGTTCCGGCGACAAGGGCGCCGAAGCCGCGCCCGGCGGCTCCGAAGGCCAGAAGTCCGAGGAGACCGCCGCCCCCGGCACCGCCCAGGACAGCCGCATGGTGTTCAAGGTGCGCGAGTACGAGTGCTCGCCCGACGTCGAGGGACGCTCGACCGCCCTCCACGGCACCTACTGCGTCTTCGCGCTGAGCGTGCAGAACATCAGCGCCGACCGCATCACGCTCGAACACGACGAGCAGCGGCTGGCACTGGGCGAGCAGGAGTTCCTGTCGGCGTCGGAGCCCTCGGTCACCGAGAGCCAGGCGCCGCTGTGGCGCTCGATCCCCGCCGGGGAGCAGGCCGAGGGCCAGCTGGTGTTCCTCGTGGCCGACGAGGCCGAGGCCCGGTCCGGCGCGCTGCACCTCAGCAGCGGAGGCGGCTCCCCCGCCGTCATCGAGGTCGCCGACATCGCCGCGGCGGGCTGAGGCGCCCGGCGCGCTCGCCGGTACCCGGGGATCGGTGCCCTCGCAGCCCTGGCTCGGCGCCCCGGTCCCGGCCGCTACCGCGGCGGGTCCGCGGCGCGGTCGGCGTGGGCGGCGATCCGGGTGAAGGCGGCGATGTCGAGCGACTCCCCGCGCGCGCTCGGGTCGATCCCGGCGGCCCGCAGCACGCGCTCGGCCGCCGGCGCCGATCCCGCCCACCCGGCCAGGGCGGCGCGCAACGTCTTGCGCCGCTGGGCGAAGGCGGCGTCGACGACGGTGAACACCGCGCGGCGGTCGGGGCGCGCGGATTCGGCACCGGCGGGACCGGGGCCTGTGGAGGCACCGGGCGGCGCGCTCCTGCGGTGCAGCGCGACGAGCCCCGAGTCGACGTTGGGGGCGGGCCAGAACACGTTGCGGCCCACCGATCCGGCCCTGCGCACCTCGGCGTACCAGGCCGCCTTGGCCGAGGGCGCTCCGTAGGTGCGGCTGCCCGGCCCGGCCGCGAGCCGGTCGGCGACCTCGGCCTGGACCATGACCAGGCCGCGGCGCAGGCTCGGTAGCAGCTCCAGCAGGTGCAGCAGCACCGGAACGGCGACGTTGTAGGGCAGGTTGGCCACCAGCGCCGTGGGTGCGGGTCCGGGGATCTCGGTGATGCGCATGGCGTCGGCGGCGACGACCCGCAGCCGGTCGGCGCGGGCGGGGGCGAACTCGGCGACCGTGTCCGGCAGCACCTCGGCCAGGCGCGGGTCGATCTCGACGGCGGTGACAGCGCGCACGTGCGGCAGCAGCGCGAGCGTCAGCGAGCCCAGACCGGGACCGACCTCCAGCACGACGTCGTCGGCGCCGACCTCGGCGGTGCGCACGATGCGCCGTACGGTTCCGGCGTCGATGACGAAGTTCTGGCCGAGCGTCTTGGTCGGCCGTATCCCGGTGCGCTCGGCCAGCCGCCGTACGTCGGCAGGGGTGAGCAGGCGAGCGTCGCCGGAGGGAGCGGATTCGGTCACCCGCATCATTGTGCCAGCACGGTCGCACCGTAGGCGGGTGCGGAGTGCCCGATGGCTGGGCATGCCGGCATGGCATGCGGCAAGGGCGGCGACGGCGGCGCGGGGTCGGCCCGTGCCCAGCGGTTCGCGGGCCCGCCCCGCCGCCCCGGCCGAACCCACCAGGGGCCGGCCGGGGCGGCATCGCCCTTACGTCCTGTTTAAGAAGTCGGTCACCACAGGAGGTCGCGGCGATGGGGCTGGTTGCGCGAATCCCACCCGTCACCCGCCACCGCCCCTAACGGAGGCGCTGCGCGCCACGAGCCCATCGTGCCCGTCACCCGCCACCGCCCCTAACGGAGGCGCTGCGCGCCACGCATCTATTCAGAGCCGGCTTGCCGCCGAGCGCACGGCGCACCTTTGCGCCGGAGGCCCGCCACCGGTGGTGCGGCTCCACCTGGGAAGAACTGCGTGCGCTCGGCGGCAAGCTGCGTCCGCGCTTCGCGAGGCGCGCCCATTGCCGCAACTCGGTGGTGGCGGCTTCCCTGCGGTTCCCGGTGGGTTCCTGGAAAGCGGCGCCCCCGCCATTCTTAAACACGACCTAGCTAGTCGAACAGGTGCACGCCGCATTCGGGCCACTGGCTCTGCCAGTTGCCGTTGACCATGTCGTAGAGCTTCTGAGCGCGCATGGTCTGCTCGCTGGCGGGAGCCTCGGCCGGGTTGCCCGAGCCTCCGGCGGACTGCCAGGTGGACATGGAGAACTGGTAGAGCCCGTAGTAACCGGCCGGGTTCACGGCGGTGGGGTCGCCGCCGGACTCGCACTCGGCCAGGGCCGCCCAGTTGAGGCTGGAGGCCTCGGCGGAGGTGTCGACCGTCGCCGCCTCCTCCTTGGTGCCGATCTCCGTGATGCCCTTGACCGGCTTCTTGACGACCTCCTCCTTGACGACGTACTCGGTCTTCACGCCCTCTTTCATGATCATGGCGGTGGTGACCTTCTTGACGCCGTCCTTGGGCTTTTGAACGACCTTCTCCTCGCCCGCGGGCAGGTCGGGGTTCTCCCGCTCCTCGACCTCGGCCTCGATGGGGACCTCTTCGGTCTTGGGCTCGGTGAGGAGCTCGGTGACCTCGATGACCATGCCGTCCGTGGGCTCGGCGTCCCGCTTGGGCTTGACCTTGTCGTGCTCGCCCAGGTCGATCCCGTTGTCCTCAAGGACCTGGGCCACCGTCTCCGCGGTGGTCGCGGTCTCGATGCGGACCCGGTCGCGCAGGATGACGACCCGGCGTGCGGCGGTGGCCTCGACCTCCAGTCCCGACTCGGGGATCGCCTTGTCGGAGGAGACCGAGAGCTTCAGCGAATCGGGGTTCCTGCCGATCTGCTGCAGGGCCTCCCCGACGGTCAGCGCGGTGACCCAGTGCTTCTTCGACTTGCCGTCGACGGTGAGGGTCAGCGGACGGCCGGAGCGGACCAGCACGTTGTCGCCGCGGTCCAGTTCCGTGTCGAGGGAGGGCGCCACGACGTCGTGCTCGCCCAGGGTCACTCCCGCGGAGTCGAGGACGTCCTGCACCGTGGCGCCGTAGGTGTGCACGGTGCTGCGCTCGCCGTCGACGCTGAGTGTGATGCGCTGGTCCATGGCGAAGGCGGTGCCCCCGCCGACCACGAGCAGCACCGCCGCGGCGACCGCGCCGATCACGACGCCGCGCGAGCGCAGCAGCGGCAGGGCGGGGAGTGCGAACCGGCCGGAGCGCCCGCCGGAGCCCGCTCCGCGGCCGCCGCGCCCCCCGCCCGCGGGAGGCGCGGGGGGCATGGCGGCGGTCTGGCCGTGCCCGGCGCCGGCCGGGCCCGGGGGCGCGGGGGGCATGGCGGCCGTCCGGCCGTACTCGGCACCGGGGCCGCCCGATGATGGCGCCCCGGGGTGGGCGTAGGGATCGTGGGCGTGGTTGTGGGGGGCGTCCGGCCGGCCGGAGCGGTCCGGGTTGTTCGATGCCCTGCGGCTGCCGCGGTGGGACCCGCGGTTGGACGGACTACGCACGTTGGTCTCGGCCTTCGCGATCGCGCACGGACGGAAAGGGGTGGGTATCAGGCGAGCGGGCCGGGGGGTGCGGGAAGTCCTCCGGCGCGCAGCTCGCGGCGGGTCGGGGGCGGCTGCGCCTCATCCGACCACGGCTGCGTACGGGAAGCTATCACACCCCCGCGGCCCGATTTCAGTCCTGACCGAATCCGCACGCCCGGCCGGGATCGGCCGGAGGGGCCGAGGCGCGGCGGCGCCGCGCCTCGGCGGCGAAGCCCGCCGCCGCATCGGCCGGCGGGTTGGCGCCGGCAGGCGGGATGCCACCAGAATGAGCGCTAGAACCGAACGCGGTTCGTTTCATGTCCGAAACGCGCACGGGCAGGCCCGGCCGGACGCAGACCCGCGCCCGGCGAGCGGACCGGCTCCCGCCCGTCGCACCGGTCCACTCGGGAAGGTCGCCCATGGGTCCCCTGCACGGAATCCGGGTCGTGGAGTTCGCCGGGATCGGCCCCGGTCCCATGGCCGCCATGCTGCTCGCCGACCTCGGCGCGTCGGTGGTCCGGCTGGATCGGCCCACCGCCGCAGCGGCGGCCCGGCAGGGCGAGCGGCCGCACATGAGCGCCGGGCGACCGGTGCTGGGGGTCGATCTGAAGTCGGAGGAGGGGCGGGCCACCGCCCGCGAGCTGGTCACGGCGGCCGACGTGCTGCTGGAGGGGTTCCGCCCCGGGGTGATGGAGCGGCGCGGGCTCGGCCCCGACGACTGCCTGGAGCTCAACCCGCGGCTGGTCTACGCCCGGATGACCGGCTGGGGCCAGGACGGGCCGCTGGCCCGGGTCGCCGGGCACGACATGAACTACATTTCGCTCAACGGCGCGCTGCACAGCATCGGCCGCAGCGGCGGACCGCCCGTTCCGCCCGTCAACCTGCTCGGCGACTTCGGCGGCGGCACCATGTTCGTGGTCACCGGCATCCTCAGCGCCCTTGTGGAGCGCCAGTCCTCCGGGCGCGGCCAGGTGGTCGACGCCGCCATGGTCGACGGCAGCGCACTGCTGATGTCCATGGTCTACGAAGACCGCGAGCGCGGCGCCTGGTCCGACGAGCGCGGCACCAACTACCTCGACACCGGCGCCCCCTGGTACGACGTCTACGAGTGCGCCGACGGCCGCCACGTATCGGTGGGCTGCATCGAACCGCAGTTCTACGCCGCGTTCCTGGAGGGTGTCGGGCTCTCCGGCGCCGATCTGCCCGACCAGTGGGACAGGGAGAACTGGCCGGTGCTGCGTGAGCGCTTCGCCGAGGTCCTGCGCACCCGCACGCGCGACGAGTGGGCCGAGGTCTTCGGGGATTCCGAGGCCTGCGTGCAGCCGGTGCTGTCGATGGCCGAGGCGCCCGACCACCCGCACGTGCGCGCCCGCGGTTCCATCGTGCGCAAGGACGGCCGGCTCTTCCCGGGCCCGGCTCCCCGCTTCGACCGCACCCCCGGCCGTGCGACCCGCGACCCCGACTTCCCCGCGCCCTCCCTGGAAGAGACCCTGGCCGAGTGGGGACTCGATCCCGGAACGAGCGGGTAGGCGGGGCGTCGACGTCGTGTCTGGGGAGTCGGTCACCACAGAGGTTGCGGCAATGGGCGCGTCTCGCGTAGCGCGACCGCGGCTTGCCGCCGAGCGCACGCTGCACCTGTCAGGCGGAGCCGTACCACCGGTGGTGGGCCGTTGACGCAAAGGTGCACCGCCGCTCGGCGGCAAGCCGGCTCTGAATAGATGCGTGGCACGAAGCGCCTCCGTTAGGGGCGGTGGCGGGTGACGGGCACGATGGGCTCGTGGCGCGCAGCGCCTCCGTTAGGGGCGGTGGCGGGTGACGGGTGGGATTCGCGCACTCCAGCCCCATTGCCGCAACCTCGATGGTGGCCGCCCCAGGTGGTGCCCGGTGGGTTCCTGGAAAGCCGCGCCTCCGCCGTTCGGGAACACGACCTGAGCGAGGAGGGAACACGCAGGCCGAGCCGAGCGGCGAGGAGAGCAGGCGGTGCGGTGGTCCGCCCCGCGGCGGGCCCGGCCGGTCAGTCCAGTCCGAACGCACGGCGCCCGTTGGCGGCGACGGCGGCGGCCAGTTCGTCCTCGGGCAGTCCCTTTGCGGCGGCGAGGGCACGCAGGGTGTAGGGGACGAGGTAGGGGGCGTTGGGTCGGCCGCGGTAGGGCTTGGGGGTCAGAAACGGCGCGTCGGTCTCGACCAGGAGCAGCTCGGGCGGGGCCAGCGCGGCGGCTTCGCGCAGCTGGTCGGCGCTGGCGAAGGTGACGTTTCCCGCGAAGCTCATGAAGTAGCCGTTGTCGGCGCAGATCTTGGCCATCTCGGCGTCGCCGGAGAAGCAGTGGAAGACCACGGCCTCGGGTGCGCCCTCTTCGGCGAGGACGCGCAGCACGTCTTCGTGCGCGTCGCGGTCGTGGATCATCAGCGCCCGGCCGTGCCGCTTGGCGATGGCGATGTGCCGCCGGAACGACTCCTGCTGGGCCGCGACGCCTTCGGCGCCGGTGCGGTAGTAGTCCAGGCCGGTCTCGCCGACCGCCCGGACCTGGGGCAGCGCGGCGAGGCGGTCGATCTCGGCCAGCGCGTCCTCCAGGCCGGCCAGGCCGCGGGGCGGGCGGGCCTTGCCGGCCCAGTCGGTGTCGTCGGCCTCGACCCCCGGCGCGCCGTCGCCGTGCACGATGCGCGGTGCCTCGTTGGGGTGCAGGGCCGCGGCCGCCCACACCGACGGGTGCTCGGCTGCGATCCCGGCGGCCCATCGCGAGGAGGACACGTCCACTCCCACCTGCATCAATGGGGTGACGCCCACCGCCTCGGCGGCCGCGATGATCTCGGGCACGTCGGGCGTCTGCATGTCCATGTGGGTGTGGCTGTCGCCGACCGCCACACGCAGCGGCTCCGGCGGTTCCGGCGGCGTCTGCGCGTTCCGGTTGCGCACGGCGCTGCCGCTTCGCTTGCCCATCGCGGTCTCCCTGTTGCTTGCTGGTGCGCGGGTCGCGCGGCCCGGCCGGCCGGCTCCCCGGGTGCGGACGGAGGCGGACACGGGTGCGGCGGGCCGCCGCTCGGGCGACCCGCCGGTGGGTCCGCGGGCGCGCCCGCCGAGCGCTCGTGCGCGCGGCGGCGCTCGCCGCCGCGCCGCTACCCGGCGGCCTCCTGCTCCAGGCGGGCCAGCTCCTCGTCGGCCACGGCGGGGTCGAGTTTGGTAAACAGCCGGGTGGGGGCCGACAGCGGGGTGCCCGGCCGGATGGGCGTCGACCGCCACTCGGCCTCGTTGCCGGCGTAGTCGCCGGTGATCACCGAGTACTCCGACGGCTCGGGGTCGCCGCCGATGGTGTCGGTCGCGGTCTCGATCCGGGGCATGGCGGTCCACACCCCGGTGCCGCCGAGCATGGCGTAGACCTTGTTGGAGGACTCCGGCAGGAACGGCGTCATGAGCGTCTTGGCGTCGCTGACCAGCTGCAGCGCCACGTGCAGCACGGTGCGCATGCGGTCGGGGTCGGTCTTGCGCAGCGCCCAGGGCGCCTGCTCGGAGATGTACTTGTTGGCCTCGGCGATGGTGCGCATGACCTCCTGCAGCCCCGCCTTGAACCGGGAGTGGTTCAGGTGCTCGCCGACGGTCTCGAAGGCGGCCGCGGAGTCGGCCAGCACGCGGCGGTCGTCGTCGGTGAACTCGCCGGCCTCGGGGATCTCGCCGATGTACTTTGCGGCCATGGAGATCGACCGGTTGACGAGGTTGCCCCAGGTGGCGACCAGTTCGTCGTTGTTGCGGCGGACGAACTCGGCCCAGGTGAAGTCGGTGTCCTGGGTCTCGGGGCCGGCCGCGATGATGTAGTAGCGCAGCGCGTCTGCGGAGTAGCGCTCCAGGAAGTCGCGGACGTAGACGGCCACGCGCCGCGACGAGGAGAACTTGCGCCCCTCCATGGTCAGGAACTCGCTGGAGACCACCTCGGTGGGCAGGTTCAGCGCGCCCAGCGAACCGGGGTCGCCGCCGCGGTCGCCCTGCCCGTTGTAGCCCATGAGCATCGCCGGCCAGATCTCGGAGTGGAAGACGATGTTGTCCTTGCCCATGAAGTAGTAGGCCTCGGCCTGCGGGTGCTGCCACCAGCGGCGCCAGGCCTCGGGGTCGCCGGTGCGCCGGGCCCACTCCACGGCCGCCGAGAGGTAGCCGATGACCGCGTCGAACCACACGTAGAGCCGCTTGTTGGGGTTGTCGCGCCATTCCTCCAGCGGGATCGGCACCCCCCAGTTGAGGTCGCGGGTGACCGCGCGCGGCTGGAGTTCGTCGAGCAGGTTCAGCGAGAACTTCAGGACGTTGGGCCGCCATTGGCCGCCCTTGGACTTCAGCCAGGAGCCCAGCGCCTCGGCGAAGGCCGGGAGGTCCAGCATGAAGTGCTCGGTGTCGACGAAGTCCGGGGTCTCGCCGTTGACCTTGGAACGCGGCTCGATCAGGTCGACGGGATCGAGCTGGTTGCCGCAGTTGTCGCACTGGTCGCCGCGGGCGTTGCCGTAGCCGCAGATGGGGCAGGTGCCCTCGATGTAGCGGTCGGGCAGTGTGCGGCCGGTGGAGGGCGAGATGGCGCCCTTGGTGGTGTGGGTGAAGATGTAGCCGTTCTCGTATAGCCCGGTGAACAGCTCCTGGGCCACGGCGTAGTGGTTGCCGGTGGTGGTGCGGGTGAACAGGTCGTAGGACAGCCCGAGTGCGACCAGGTCCTCGACGATGACCCGGTTGTAGCGGTCGGCGAGTTCGCGCGCGCTGACGCCCTCCTGGTCGGCCAGGACCAGCACCGGCGTACCGTGCTCGTCGGTGCCGCTGACCATCAGGACCTCGTGCCCGGACATTCGCTGGAAGCGCGCGAAGACGTCGGAGGGGACCCCGAACCCGGATACGTGCCCGATGTGGCGGGGACCGTTGGCGTAAGGCCAGGCCACCGCGGTCAGGATGTGGCGTTTCGACGACATGCCACAAGCCTAAGGGGGCCGCGGCGCCGATTCACCCTCTTTCCCGTGCCTGTGGATTACCGCGCGGGGGCCGGGGTGTTGGGCCCACAAGGCGGTCCGGCGTATTCACAGGGACCGCGCGGGTCTCGCGCATCGGTAGTGTTTGAACCTAGGCTCGTGACCCGAGTAAGCCCTCGCCCGGATCCCCTCCGGGCCCCTCAGGCGGCCGGCGCGGCCCCATGTTCGACGAAGGCGGTGGTCACCACGGTTTCCCGTGCCCTGGCCTCGCTCGCCGTGCTGGCCCTCCTGCTGGTCGGTGCCCCGCTGTCGCCGGGCGCCACCGCGCTGAGCGCCCCGACGCCCCCGCACGCGCCGCTGGCCGTGGCCGCTGGGCAGCAGGAGCGCTCCGCCCACGACGGTTCCGGCGCCGACCGGGCGCTGCTGGTCGAACGCGAGTCCGGCGCGGTCGCCGTCGCCCTTCCGGGGTGGAGCACCGACCACCGGCCGCCCGTGCGCGACCTCCCCGAGGCCTACACCCCGGTGCTGCCCTGGATGGGCGACATCGGCGGCCCGTGGGGGCGGGTGCCGCCCCCCGGCTCGATCGAGGCCCCGCGCCTCGACGACGCGTTCGCGCTGCCCTTCGGCCGCGCGCCGCCGCTCACTGAACACGTGTGACCCGATACACCGCCGGCAGGGCGCCCCGCCCTGCCGCAGAGGCCGCATGACCCGTTCGTGAGAGGTAAGCAATTGTCCACCCAATCGGGAGCCGGAACGCGCTGGCTGCGCGGCATCGTCTCCCTGCTGATCGTCGTCGGCGCGTTCGGCGCCGCATGGTTCATTCCGCCGAAGCTGGGGCTCGACCTCAGCGGCGGCACGCAGATCGTCCTGGAGACCCAGGACGGTCCTGACGGCACCGAGGCCAACGCCGAGAACACCGACCAGGTGATCCAGGTCCTGCGGGAGCGCATCGACAGCCTCGGCGTCAGCGAGGCCACGATGTCGCGGTCCGGCGAGAACCGCATCATCGTCGAGCTGCCCGGTGTGCAGGACCCCGCCGAGGCGGCCGACATCCTCGGCCAGACCGCGCAGCTCACCTTCCACCCCGTGCTGGGCGTCGCGCCCGCGCAGGGCAGCGGTGTGCAGGCGCCCTCGGGCGACTTCGCCAACGCGCCGGCCGACGAGGCCCGTGCTCCGACCGACGGCCAGGGCGGCTCCGGCGGAGGCGGCGGCTCGGGCGGCCAGGGAGGCGGCTCCGGGGGCGGAGGCGGCTCCGGCGGCATGTCCCAGGAGCAGCTCCAGCAGCTGCTGCAGCAGCAGGGCGGCGCGGGGGCCGGCCAGCCGGCCGAGGACCCCAGCAAGGTCGTCCGCACGCTGCCCGACGAGCAGGGCAACCGGCTCCAGCTCGGCGAGTCCAAGATCGAGGGCAACCAGGTCGCCAGCGCCGAGGCCGTGCTGGACCCCACCACCAACACCCAGTGGCAGGTCAACGTCGAGTTCGAGGGCGGGGGCCAGGACGCCTGGGCCAATCTCACCGGCCAGGCCGCCTGCCACGACCCCGGCCAGCCGCAGCGGCGCATCGCCATCGTCCTGGACGACGAGGTCATCTCCTCGCCCGAGGTCAACCAGGACACCGCTTGCGACGTCGGCCAGACCGGCGGTTCGACGACCATCACCAGCTCCTCCTTCGACCAGGAGAGCGCGCAGGACCTGGCGGTGCTGATCGAGGGCGGCTCGCTGCCGCTGCCGGTCGCCGAGGTGCAGCGCCAGACCGTCGGGCCGACCCTGGGCGCCGAGGCCATCAAGGCCAGCTTCATCGCCGGTGCCGTCGGCCTGCTGCTGACCGCCGCCTACATCATCGTGGCCTACCGCCTCGTCGGCCTCCTGGCCGCGGTGGCGCTGGCCTGCTACACGCTGATCGCCTACGCGTCGCTGGTGGCGCTGAGCGCGACGCTCACCCTGCCGGGCCTCGCCGGCTTCGTGCTCGCGATCGGCATGGCCATCGACGCCAACGTGCTGATATTCGAACGAGCGCGCGAGGAGTACCAGCAGCAGGAGAAGGTCTACAAGGCCAACAAGTCCGCGGGCATGGTCGACGCCACCGAGGCCGAGACCGAGCAGGCCGAGGCCGGCGTGCTCTCGCGCCGGCGCCGCCGCGCGATCCCGCCCAACCTGCAGAAGGCGTTCCTCTCCGGCACGCAGAAGGCCTGGAGCGCGGTGCTGGACACCAACATCACCACGCTCATCGCCGCGGCGCTGCTGTTCTTCTTCGCCTCGGGCACGGTCCGCGGCTTCGGCGTCACGCTGGGCCTGGGCACCATCGCCTCGATGGTCTCGGCCCTGGTCATCGCGCGTGTGCTGGTGGAGTGGGCGGTGCGCCGCAGGGTCGTGCGCAACCACCCCGCCGTCACCGGCATCTCCAAGATCAGCGCGGTGCGCAGCTGGCTGATCAGCCGCAACCCCGACCTGATGTCGCGCAGCAGCCTGTGGCTGGGCATCGCCGCCGTCATCGTCGTCGCCGCGGTGGCCGGCGTGCTGATCCGCACGCCCAACTTCGGTGTGGAGTTCACCGGCGGCCGGGTCATGGACTACACGACCCAGCAGGACATCAGCGTCACCGACGCCCGCGACGCCGTCACCGAGGCCGGGTTCCCCAACGCGGTGGTGCAGGAGTCGGGCGACGGCGACGTCGCGGTGCGCACCGGCCCCATCAGCGACTCCGAGGCCGGTGCCATCGAGGACGCGCTGGCCGATGAGGCGGGCGGCGCCGAGCTGCTCTCCGACGAGAAGATCGGCCCCAGCATGGGCGACGAGCTGCGCAACCGGGCGCTCATCGCGCTCGTGGCGGCCCTGGCCCTGCAGATGGTCTACCTGGCCTGGCGGTTCCGCTGGTCCTTCGGGCTGTCGACGATGCTGGCGCTGGCCTTCGACATCACCCTGGTGATCGGCCTCTTCTGCTGGTTGGGACGGCCCATCGACGGCGTGTTCCTCGCCGCCATCCTCAGCGTCATCGGGTTCTCGGTGAACGACTCGGTGGTGGTGTTCGACCGGGTGCGCGACGAATGGGCCAACGACAGCAAGTCGGGCTTCGCCCGGATCGCCAACACGGCCATCCTGCACACCATCCCGCGGACCGTGAACACCACGATCGGCGGTGTGTTCATCCTGGCCACGCTGGCGGTGTTCGGCGGGTCCTCGCTGCGGGACTTCTCCGTGGCGATGCTGGTCGGGCTGATATCGGGTGTCTTCTCCACCGTGTTCGTGGCGGCGCCGCTGGCGGCGTGGCTGCAGCGGTGGGACAAGACCCCTCCACCGCACGTCATCCGCGAGAAGCGCACCAAGCAGCGCAAGGAGCTGCGCACCGCTCGCGAGCAGAGCGACGGCGCCGTGGTCTAGCTCCACCGCGGTAGTCGGCGGACCCCGAAAGGCGGGGCCGGGCAGCGCCCGGCCCCGCCTTCTCGTCTCCGCGCACGCCGCGGCCGCCGGGGGGCGCGGACCCCCGTCCGCCGCCGCTCAGCGGTGCGCGGCGTCGTAGACGTCGCGCTTGGGCACACCCAGCGCTCGGGCCACCTCGCGGATCGCGTCCTTGCGCGAGGCGCCCTCGGCCTCGCGCTCGGCGACGGCGGCCGCCAGGTCCTCGGGGCTGCGCGGCACCTCCGCCGGCGCCGAGCCGGCCACGACGACCGTGATCTCCCCGCGCACCTCGCCCCGGGCCCACTCGGCGAGCTCGCCCAGCGGGGCGCGGCGCACCTCCTCGTAGGTCTTGGTCAGCTCCCGGCACACCGCCGCGCGACGGTCGGCGCCCAGCGCCTCGGCCATCGCCGCGAGCGTGGCCGCCAGGCGGTGCGGGCTCTCGAAGAAGACCATGGTGCGGGGCTCATCGGCCAGAGCGCCGAAGTAGCCGCGCCGGCCCTTGCGGGGCGCGAACCCTTCGAAGCAGAACCGGTCGGTGGGCAGCCCGGAGAGGACCAGGGCGGTGGTCACCGCGGTCGGTCCGGGCACCGCCGTCACCGGCACCCCGGCGTCGGCGCAGGCCGCCACCAACCGGTATCCGGGGTCGGAGACGCCGGGCATGCCGGCATCGGTCACCACCAGCACGTCGCGGCCCGCCAGCAGCTCTGCCAGCAGCTCCTCGGCCCGGCGCGGCTCGTTGGCGTCGAAGTAGGAGACCACGCGCGCGCCCGCATCGCCACCCAGGCGGAGACCGGCGCGGGCGGCGAACCGGCGCAGCCGCCGGGTATCCTCCGCGGCGATGATCCGCGCGCCCTCCAGCGCATGCAGCAGCCGCGGCGGGGCGTCGTCGCTGTTGCCGATGGGCAGCCCCGCGAGCGTCAGTGTCCCCGGCGCCTGCGCGGCGCGCGGCTCCTCGGCCCCGCTCGGCCCTGCGGTCACGTTGCACCCGCTTCCTAGACGCTACGGTAAGGGTGTTCCGCGGATGGGCCCGGACCGGCGCGCACCCCCGCCCCGGCGGCGGGTCGCGGCGCCCGCCCGGCCGACGGCGCGCCGGAACGGCCGCGCGGCACCATCGGCACCGCTCCGCCGCGAGGTATCCGAAGACCGTCCACCCGTGCCCCAACCTTAAGAGCCGACATGACCACCACCGCACCCGAAGCCACCGTCGACCCCGACCCGAGCTGGCGGGCCTCGGTCCGCTCCCGCCTGGTGCCGCCCATGCCCCGGCCCGCCTGGGCCGGGTGGGTCGGCGCGGTGGCGCTCGCCCTGTTCGCCGGAGCGCTGCGCCTGATCGGTCTGGGCAGACCGGGCGAGATCTACTTCGACGAGACCTACTACGCCAAGAACGCCCTGTCGATGTGGGTCTTCGGCTACGAGCACGAGACCCTGGAGAACGCCGACTCGATGCTGGCGCGGGGCAACGGCGACATCTGGAGCGGCGGCGCCGACTTCGTGGTCCACCCGCCCCTGTCCAAATGGCTCATCGCGGCCGGCGATCAGCTGTGGCGCCTGCTGCCGGGCACCGCGGGGGTGGATCCCGAGGGCTGGCGGCTGGCATCGGCGGTCTTCGGCGCGGTGTCGGTGCTGCTCCTGGTGCGCATCGCCCAGCGCATGACGCGGTCGTGGCTGCTCGGCTGCGCCGCGGGCCTGATCATGGCACTGGACGGACTGCACTTCACGCTCAGCCGCATCGCCATGGTCGACATCTTCCTGACCTTCTTCATCCTGGCGGGCTTGGGGTGCCTGGTGATCGACCGCGACCGCACCCGGCTGCGGCTGGCAGAGAAGGCCGAGCAGGGAGCCGGTGCGGCCAACTGGCTGGGGATGCGCTGGTGGCGGATCGGCGCCGGGGTGTGCCTGGGCCTGGCCGTGGGGTGCAAGTGGTCGGCGCTGTTCTACCTGGCGGCGTTCGGGCTGCTGACGGTGGCCTGGGACTACGGCGCGCGGCGCAGCGCCGCGCACGACCGCACGGCGCTGCGCTGGTTCGCCTTCGACGCGGTCCCGGCGTTCTTTCAGACGGTGGGGGTCGCCGCGCTCGCCTACCTGGCCACCTGGAGCGGCTGGTTCGCCACCTCCGGCGGCTACGCCCGCGGCTGGGGAGCGGCCCACATGCCCGCGTGGCTGGAGGGGCTCCCCGGTCTGGTGCAGGCGCCCGTCAACGGGCTGCGCAGCCTGGTGCACTACCACCAGCAGATGTACTCCTTCCACAGCGGCCTGTCCAAGCCCCACGACTACGCGTCGCAGCCGTGGGAGTGGCCCATCATGCGCACCCCGGTGGCCTTCTACTACGACGACCAGCCCTCCACATGCGGCGCTCCCGACTGCTCCACGACGATCCTGAGCATCGGCACGCCGGCGGTGTGGTGGCTGGGGATCATCGCCGTGGTGGTGATGCTCAGCTGGTGGCTGACCTACCGGGACTGGCGCGCGGGCGCGGTGCTGCTGGGCGTGGCCGCCGGATGGCTGCCGTGGTTCGCCTACCCCGAGCGGACGATGTTCGTCTTCTACGCGCTGCCGATGCTGCCCTTCGTCGTGCTGGCGATCGTGCTCGCCCTGGGCCTGGCGCTGGGCGCGGGCGAGACCCGCCCGGAGTACTCGCCCTGGGCGCGGGTGGCCGGCGGCGTGGTCTTCGGTGTGGTGCTGCTGCTGGTGATCGCCAACTTCGCCTACCTGTACCCGGTTCTCAGCGCCGAGACGATCCCCTACGACTCCTGGGCCGAGCGGATGTGGTTCGAGACCTGGATCTACGGCAACGGCGGCGCGGACTGACCGCGCCGCCGGGCGTCGCCGCGGCCATCGGCGGCGCCCGGCGGCCCCGAGCGAGGAGGGAAGACGGCGCCTCAAAGCGCCCCGCGCACCCGCGGGAAACACGCGCGGGCGGCGGAATCGACGGTTGCGACACCCCTCGATGACAGGAAGTTGAACACTGATTCCGCCACCGGAAAGGCTCGGCAAGCGTGTGCACGCCTGGTAGTCTCATGATCCGGTTGCGGTTGTAGTTTCCATTGATGGCCCAGGCGCCTCACGGAACTTCACGTGGGCGCTTGTCGGTTGGGCGGAAACTCCCTGGGGCGGGCGCTCAGCGACCCGGGGCCAGCAGGGTGCGGCCCCGAAGTAGTCCCCAAAGGGAGAGCAGATGGCTCAGGGCACCGTGAAGTGGTTCAACTCTGAGAAGGGTTTCGGTTTCATCGCCGTTGAGGGCGGTGGACCGGACGTGTTCGTGCACTACTCGGCGATCGCGGGTACCGGCTTCCGGAACCTGGAAGAGGACCAGTCGGTCGAGTTCGAGATCACCCAGGGCCCCAAGGGCCCGCAGGCGTCCAACGTGCGCGCACTCTGACGTCGCCTGAATCCTTTCTCGGCCCTTCGCTCGGTTTCGGGCGAAGGGCTGCCGTTTTCTGCGGGCGTGCGGGGCGCGTCCCTTTTTCGGTTACATCGCTGGACTTTGGTCTGGTCGCCGGTTCGATGCGGCAGGTCCGGAATCCGCGGCAGCGGTGTGGCCCGCCCCCGCTTCCGCCGCCTCCCGCTCAGCCGGCGCGGCCTCCGCTTCGCGCCCTTCGGCCTCGCCGACCGCGCCCAAGGAGCGCACCTGCTCGCTGAGCCGGCTCACCTGCTCGGTCAGCTCCTCCAGCCGCCGCATCACCGACTGGTGCTGGACCAGCTCCAGCTCCTGGTCCTCCTGCCAGCGCTCGGCGTTGACCTCCTGCTCCAGGGCGGTGACGATCACGCCGATCACCAGGTTCAGCATGATGAAGGCCGTCAGCACGATGTAGCCGATGAAGAACAGCGACGCCATCGGGTGCCCCTCCATCACCGGCTGGGCCACCTCGGGCCAGTCCTCGGTGGTGAGCAGCACGAACATCGTGTACAGAGTGGTGCCCAGGTCGCCGAAGTGCTCGGGATCGATGTCGTGGAAGAGCCGCTCGCCCAGCACCGCGGCCGTGTAGACGATGATCAGCAGCAGGCCGATGACCGTCCCCATGCCGGGCACCGACCGGAACAGCGCGGTGACGATCGTGCGCATCTGCGGCACAACGCTGACCAGCCGCAGGATCCGCAGGATGCGCAGCATCCGCAGCACCGAGAAGCCCGACGACGCCGGAACCACCGCGATCCCGACCACGACCATGTCGAACCAGTTCCAGGGGTCGCGGAAGAAGCCGCGGCCGTAGGCGGCGACCTTGAGCGCCAGTTCGGCGGCGAAGGCGGTGACGAAGCAGACCTCGGCTGCGTACAGCAGGCCCGCTGCACCCGCGAGGGGACCGTCGACATAGGTCTCCAGCCCCAGCGTGCCGGCGTTGAGCAGGATCAGCCCCACGATCGCCGTCTGGAACCAGCGGGTGCCGACGACGCTCTGCGCCCAGCCGCGCAGCGGGTTGCCGCCCGTGCGCCCGCCATCGTCCCCAGCGGAGGCGCTGCGCGCCGCGGACCTCACTGGCACCCTCCACCCCCTGATCGCCAACCGCCACAACGATAGCGCTCGGCCATGCCGCGCACGGAGGGCCGGGTCGGGCCGCCGCGGGCGCCCGTGGGCCGCCAGTCGTCATCCACAGGCCGCCCGCCGTTGCCCACGGCCGGTGCCACAGCGGTTAATCTGCTAGAAGGCCGGAGAAACCACCACAGGCCATCGGAGGACCCGCGCATGTTCAACATCGGGGCCGGCGAGTTCATCGCACTCGCCGTGCTCGCATTGGTGATCTTCGGCCCCGATCAGCTGCCCAAGGCCGCGGCGCAGATCGGGCGGGTGCTGCGGCAGCTGCGTACCATGGCCGACAGCGCCAAGGACGACATCCGCAAGGGCCTCGGGCCGGAGTTCAAGGACTTCGACGTCGACGACCTCAATCCGCGGCGGTTCGTGCAGAAGCACTTCTGGGAGGCCGACGACGATGACGACCCCGCCGACCGCCGCAGGCCCGCCGCTCGGCTGAACGGCAAGCGGCCGCCCTTCGACAGCGAGGCCACCTGAGAGCCGGCCGCGGTCCAGCGCCCGCCCGTCGCGGCGGCGAGGCACCGGCCGCCGGTCGGCATACCCGGAGCCGGACGACCGCGAACGCCGCACGTCCGCCCTCAGCCGAACATCATCACCAGGAACAGCCCGATTCCCCCGACCACGACGGATCCCGCGATCACAGCGGGCGAGCCGACGGTGGCCACGAGAACCTCCGCGGCGATCGTGCCGGCCACCGCGGCGGCGGGCCAGGGCCAGCGCGGCGACGGCTCCCAGCCGTTGCGGCGCTCCCGGAACACGGCCGCGACGGCCGCGAGCCCCAGCAGCGCCCAGAAGGCCACGTGCCACCCGGCACGCGTCGCCGGTGTGATGTAGTCCGCCGATCCGGCGGTGACCATGACGAACAGCACCGTGGATATCCACAGGCGCCAGTGCCTCCTGCGATCGAACGCCGGGATTGCCTTGCGGCGGGCGCGTTCGGCGCGGCGGAACCGCTCTGCCGCCACGGGCGCACGCTCGTCGCCGGCCGGCTCGGTCGCGGGCTCCTGCGGTGGCGGCTGCGGATCGGCCGGCCACGCGGGCTGGGCGGCGTCGGCGGGCAACTGGTAGCCGCCGGGGGTGTGGTGGCCGGGCGGGAACTCGCTGCCGCCCGGATAGCGGCCGCGCTCAGGGCGCGGGGTCGACGCAGGGTGTTCGGGTGAGGGCTGCTCCGGATAGTCGGGCACGGGTCTCGCCGTCCTTCTGCCGCTGGCCCGGAATCACTCTCTGTTGCCTACCCGCCAAGCGCCGCACCGCAACCCCGCGCCGCGCCGATCGCCGCCGCGGTGCTCCCGCCCCGCGGCCCGCGGCGCCGGTTCGCGCGAGCGCATCGGCAAGACCAGGCAGGACAGGCGAAAGAGCGCATAGAAACGCCGTTTCCCGGCCCGGGGGCACGTACCGGGAAACGGCGTTGCCGAATCGTTCGGCTACCGGTGGACGGGCAGCCTGTTACAGCCAGTTGAAGCCGGCAGTCGCCGCCTCGGCCGTGTCGGCGGTGGCGGCGGGAATCGAAGGCGCGAGAACCGCGGTGACAGCGAGTGCGATGACCGCGCAGGTCTTCTTTAACACAGTGCACCTTTCCATTGCATCATCATCCATCCCCGGAACGTAAGATAAGCCACCGGCCACACTTCGCGCAAGCCCCAAACCAGGGTTTACCAGGCTTCTACCGGCTATATATGTCTATAGTGCGGAAAAACGCATAAACAATGCACCGCGCCACCGAACCCGTCGGCGCCGCCCCCACCCCACTCGGTCGGCCACCGACATCGGCTGCGGCCTGCGGATTCACCGCCAACCAGGCCCTGACCAGGAAAAACACACTACTGCAGAGCCAGGAGCCCCTCCCAGGACACTCCTGCAGGCATCCCACACGCGCGGCCCATGCGCGCCGGGGCCCTCGAAACAACCCCCACCTGCGAATTCTCGCGCCGTCGAAAATTCCGGGGTCCGACCGCGGGCCGCGAATGAGGACGAGCCGGACCGCCATTGATCGAGTTCACCATTTTAGTGGAAGATAGCCAATGCAATGCACAGCCGCCGAGAGTCGCCGACGCCGAACGGATCGCCGGACGGGGCGGCAGACAGCGAGGCACCGGAATCCCCTGCACACACAATACCCGCATCCGGCCGGGTGTGCCGCGGTTTTCCCCAGGTCACCACATGTCCGCATTGACCGGGTTTGTCGCCGACACAGATGGGGTGCACACAAAAAGGAGACCGCGCTGCGGTCTCCTTACTAATCTGATTCGGACTTCCGCCGATCCAGAGCGGATTCGGCGGATATCCGCGATATGTGTGGAGCTGAGGGGATTTGAACCCCTGACCCCCTCGATGCGAACGAGGTGCGCTACCGGACTGCGCCACAGCCCCTGAACAACGCTCCAAATACTAGCAGCTTCGCGCGCGTGGTCCGAACCGCGCGGCCGCCGCGGGCGACCGAGCACGGCTCAGTCGCCCGCGGCACGCTGATGGGCGTCGGTGTACTGGTCGTAGACCTGGTTGCGCCGCTCCATCAGCTCGATGACCTGCGCCTCGCGCGCCGCTCTCGCCTCCTCGCGAGCCCGGCGCAGCTCGGCCAGCCGCCTGCGGCGGCGCGCCTCGGCGGCCCGCCGCTCGGCGTCGGCCTTGGCCGCCTCGCGCAGGAGCACCAGGTGGCCCGCCAGCAGCACGGCCGGCGGCGCCAGCACCCACCACGGCCCCAGGCCGGCGGCGACGCCGGCGCCGCTCAGCACGAGCAGCGCCGTCAGCCCGAACGTGCGGCGCCGGCGGCGCGCGATGACCTTGGCGCGGCTGACCCGCGGCCGCGGCGGCGGCGCTGCGGAGTACACGGCCGTCTCTTCGTACTCGGAGTCCTCCTCGGGCTCCCGCACGGGTGCGCTGCGCTCCATCGAGTCCGCCTCCGGCACCGCGTCGCCGCGGCCCTCGGGCGCGCCGGCGCCCGTCCCGGTCCGCTCGGTGTCCGCGGGGTCCGCATCGTTCGCGGCGGGGTCGCCGTCGGCGTCCTCCGCGGCGTCCGCGTCCGGGTCGGCGCCGAGGTCGGCATCGAGGTCGGCGTCCAGCTCCGCGCCGTCCTCGTGGTCCACTGCGGCGTCGCGGCGCAGCAGCATCGGCACCAGCACGATGAGCCAGACGACGACGATGGCGAGATACAGAGGAGAGCTGCTCATGACCCCTCCTCGTACCGCCGACCACAGGACAGCCCCAGACGCTCCGGCGGCAAGTTCCGTTCACGGCCCATGGCGGGTGGCGGCCTCTCGGCGGACCGCCCCGAGGTCACGATCCGGCGCCCGAGCCGTACATCGTGCCACTCGTCATGCGCCGCCCCCCATGCGCCGTATGCACGTGTTGCCTGCATCGTTGGTGCGTCTACGTTCCGCACCGTACGACCAGGTGTCCATAAATGCGCAGTATTCGGACCGGAGTGTCGTGAGATTACAGTCTTTCCTCTTCCCGCCCGTCGCCCACCACCTCCCTAACGGTGGCGCTGCGCGCCGAGCCCTTCTCCAGCCCGTCACCCACCGCCACCCCTAACGGTGGCGCTGCGCGCCGAGCCCAATCCCAGCCCGTCACCCACCACCACCGTCGAAAGAGGCACCAGGCGACAGACCTGTTCACGCGCTCCCGCGACGCGCCTCACCGGAAACGTCACGCACCGGATGCGTCGCGCGGCAGCATCGACGCCCGGTACCGGACGGCGCGGCCGCCGCCCGGTGCCCGGACACGCCGACCGAAGGCGGCGCGAACGCCGCGCCGGCGACGTTTTCCGGCCGGGTATCGGCGATTATCCCGCGAACGGCGATCGGCCGACACCGAATTGCGGACCCCGACCGTCGCAGCGGCCGACACCGGCCGCGACCACCGCAGCCGCGGCCGACCCCCGGCTAGGACGATCCGCCGGCCGCGCTGTCCGAGCCGGCCACCTGGCCGCGGCGGCGGCGCCAGCGCGCGAGCAGGCCGCCGGGGACGTCTTCGGTGGTCAGCGCGTAGGAGATGTGGTCGCGCCAGGCGCCGTCGATATGCAGCTGGCGCTTGCGCAGCCCCTCCTCGCGGAAGCCCAGCTTCTCCACCACCCGCCGGCTCGCCTGGTTCTCCGGCCGGATACTGGCCTCGATCCGGTGGAGCCCTACGGTGAAGAAGGCGTGGTCGACGGCGAGCGCCACCGCGGTCGGCGTGGCACCGCGACCGGCGCAAGCCCGGTCGATCCAGTAGCCCACCTGCCCCGAGCGCGCCGAGCCCCACACGATCGCGCTGATGGTGAGCTGCCCGGCGAAGACGCCGTCGTAGGTGATGGCCCAGGGCATGGAGACGCCGTGGCGGGCCTCGCGGCGGATCGCCTGCAGCATCGCCACATACGGCGAGAGCCCCGAGGTGTGCAGCGGCATCTCGGGATAGGTGGGCTCCCACGGGCGCAGCCATTCGGCGTTGCGGGTACGCGTCTCGCGCAGCGCGGCGGCGTCGCGCAGCCGCAGAGGGCGCAGGCCGACCGGGCCCTCCGTCAGGGTGATCGGCCACCCGCGGATCCGATTCACGTCGCGTCCTTCCGGCGCCTCCGGCCCCCGGCGCATCCGGTGGCGGGCCGACGGGTGCGGTCTGCGCTCCCGTGGGGAAACGGGCGGGAAACGTGTGGTGTCCCGTTCTGTGTCTTCCAGTATTCCACCACCGTCGGCGCGCCGTCAGGTGCCGGGTACCGGGTGGTCGCCGCCGCGCAGCTGGTCGAGGGCGTGGGCGAGGATCGGGCCGAGTACGGCCATGCCGTCCCGGACTCCGCCGCTGGATCCGGGCAGGTTGACCACCAGCATGCGCCGGCCGTCGCGCTCGACCACCCCGGCGAGTCCGCGGGAGAGCACCGCGGAGGCGACGCCCTTGGCGCGCCCCGCCTCGCGCAGCGCCTCGGCGATGCCGGGGATCTCGTAGGCCAGCAGGGGGCGGGTCGCCTCGGGGGTGGCGTCGGTGGGGCTGAGTCCGGTGCCGCCCGTCGTCAGAGCCGCATCGCACCCCTTGCCGGCGGCCCGCAGCAGGGCGTCGCCGACCGGCGGCCCGTCGGGGACCACCCACGGCCCTTCGACCACGACGCCGTCCAGGCGCACCAACTCCTCGCGCAGCACCGCGCCGGAGCGGTCGGGGTAGACGCCCGCAGCGGCGCGGTTCGAGGCGGTGATCACGGCGACGCGGTAGCGGGGCGCCAGCGGATCGGCCGCGCCTTCCACTCCGCCGCTCACCGCGACCGCCTCCAGTCCCCCGTCTTGCCGCCGGTCTTCTCCTCCACCCGGACGTCGGTGACCACGGCTTCGGGGTCGATCGCCTTGACCATGTCCACCAGGCCCAGCGCGGCGGTCATCACGCTGGTCAGCGCCTCCATCTCCACCCCGGTGCGGTCGGCGGTGCGCACTGTCGCGCTGATGAGCACGCCGTCGTCGACGACCTCCAGCGCCACGTCGACGCCGTGGATCGCGATGGGATGGCACAGCGGGACCAGGTCGGGGGTGCGCTTGGCCCCCTGGATGCCGGCCAGCCGGGCGACGGCGAGCGCGTCGCCCTTGGGCACCCCGTCACCGCGGAGCGCGGCGACGGTCTCGGCCGACAACCGCACCCGCCCGGTGGCGGTGGCCGTGCGGGCGCTGACGGCCTTGGCCGACACGTCGACCATCCGCGCGGCGCCGGCGGAGTCCAGGTGGCTCAGCCCGGAGGGGTGGTCCTCTGCCATGGGTTCGTCCTCCTCGGCGGGGTCGTACAGCCTTCGGTCACGGGTGGGCGGGCAGTTGCAGCACCTCCACCACGCTGCCCTCGGGCAGCTCGGTGACCGCCTCGGGCACCACCACCAGCGCGTTGGTATCCGCGAGTGCGGAGAGCTGGTGCGAGCCCTGCCGCGTGGCGGGCTGCGCGGTGTAGGCGGTGGAACCGCCGCCGCTGTCGTACTCCAGAACCGCCCGCAGGTAGGAGCGCCGCCCTCGGGGCGAGTGCGGCACGGGCGCGGTCAGGCGGGCGTGCACGACCGGCAGCGGGTCGGGCGGCAGTCCGCGCAGCCGGCGCAGCGCGGGCCGCACGAACAGTTGGAAGGAGACATAGGAGCTGACGGGATTGCCGGGCAGGGTCAGGATGGGGGTGGCGGACTCTCCCACGGTCCCCGCGCCCTGCGGCATTCCCGGCTGCATGGCGACCTTGTCGAAGCGCACCGTGCCCAGGCGCGACAGCACCTCTTTGACCACGTCGTAGGCGCCCATGCTCACGCCGCCGGTGGTGAGGACGATGTCGGCCTCCACCAGCGCGTCCTCGATCGTCTCCAGGACCGTGGCCGGGTCGTCGCCGACGAAGCCGCGTCGGTAGGCGGCGCAGCCCGCCTCCAGCGCCGCGGCGGTGAGCATGTAGCTGTTGGACTCCCAGATCTGGCCGGGGCCGATCGGCGAGCCCGGTTCGACCAGTTCCGCACCGGTGGAGAGCACGACCACGCGCGGACGGGGGTGCACGGGCGCTGACGCGCGTCCCACGGCCGCCAGCACCGCGAGCTCCCCGGCGCCCAGGCGCGCACCGCGCTGCAGGACGGTGGAGCCCTTCTCGACGTCCTCGCCGGCCCGGCGGATCGCGTTGCCGCGGCGCACCGGCCGGTCCACGGCCACCGTCGCCTGGCCGCCGTCGGTCCACTCCACGGGCACGACCGCGTCGGCGCCCCGGGGTAGGGGCGCACCGGTCATGATCCTGGCGCAGTGGCCGGGGCGCACGGCGGTGGGCGACACGTCGCCGGCGGGGATGTCGGCGACCACGGGCAGCCGCACGGGGGTGTCCGAGGAGGCGCCGGCGAGGTCGTCGGCGTTCACCGCGTAGCCGTCCATCGAGGAGTTGTCGAACTGCGGCAGCGAGACCGCCGACGTCACGGGTTCGGCGAGCACGCCGCCGTGGGCGCGCAGCAGGTCCAGCTCGATGGGTTCGAGCGGCTCGACCAGGTCCAGGACGTCTCGGATGTGCTGCTCGACGGTCTTCATCGTGCTCCCTCACCCACTGTCCGGAGAATGCCGCGGTCCCGCCGCGGCGGAGGCGGTGGCGGCGGGATCAGGCCCGCTCGTCGGCGGAGTGCCGGTCGACGAACTCGCGCAGCCACGGCAGGAAGTCCGCGGCCAGGTCCGGGCGCTCACAGGCGAATTCCACCACAGTCCGGAGATAGTCGGCCTTGTTTCCGGTGTCGTAGCGCTGGCCGCGGAAGAGGACGCCGTGCACCGGGCCGCCGTCGGCGGGCTTGCGCCGGGCCAGCTCCAGCAGGGCGTCGGTGAGCTGGATCTCGCCGCCGCGCCCCGGAGGGGTCTCCCGGAGGACGTCGAAGACGGCGGGGTCGCAGATGTAGCGGCCGATGACCGCCCAGCGGCTGGGCGCCTGGTCGGGTGCGGGCTTTTCGACGAGGTCGGTGACGGCGACGACGTCGTCCTCGCCGGTGGGTTCGATGGCGGCGCAGCCGTAGAGGGAGACCTGCTCGGGTTCGACCTCCATGAGGGCGACGACGCTGCCGCCGTAGGTGTCGCGCACCTGGATCATGCGCCGCAGCAGGGCCTCGCGCCTGCCGATGAGGTCGTCGCCGAGCAGCACCGCGAACGGCTCGTCGCCGACGTGGGCCGAGGCGCACAGCACGGCGTGGCCCAGACCGCGCGGCTCGCCCTGGCGGACGTAGTGGACCTGCGCCAACTCGCTGGACTCGCGCACGGAGTGCAGGCGCTGGGTGTCGCTCTTGGCCCGCAGCGCCTCCTCCAGCTCATAGGCGCGGTCGAAGTGGTCCTCGATGGAGCGCTTGGATCGGCCGGTGACCATGAGCACGTCGTCCAGGCCGGCGTCGACGGCCTCTTCGACGACGTACTGGATGGCCGGCTTGTCGACGATGGGCAGCATCTCCTTGGGCGTCGCCTTGGTGGCCGGGAGGAACCGGGTGCCCAGCCCGGCCGCGGGTACGACGGCCTTGGCGACGCCGGAGCGGCGGTCTGTATCTGTCATGTCGGCACTTTAGGACACCGGCCGGGCGCTCGGCGTCCGGCGCGCGTGGCCGATTCCCGGCGGGTGCAGCGGGGCCGCGGGAGCGTCCCCCTGCTACCGGAGGCGCCGGGTGCGCCCGGCCGCCGCGCGCCGCGCCCGGACCTGCGAGACTGCTGTGCCGTGACCGCACAGGAGACCAAGCAGGACATGCGCCGGCGCATCGTCGCGGCGCGGCGGGCCATGCCCGAGGACGATCGGGCGGCCGCCGGGTCGGCGATCCGCGACGCGCTGGGCCAGGATCCGCTGCTCACGACGGGCGGTACCGTCGCCGTCTACTACTCCGTGGGCACCGAGCCCGATACCCGCAAGCTGATCGCGACGCTGTGGAAGCGCGGCACCTACGTGCTGCTGCCTGTGTTCCTCGACAGCGGCGAGCTGGACTGGGCGGCCTATGAGGGACCCGACAGCCTGGAGCCGGCCCGGCACGGCCTGCTGGAGCCGGTCGGCCGCCGCTACGGCCCCGACGCGGTGCGCCGGGCCGCTGCGGTGGTGTGCCCGGCGCTCGCGGTCGACGGCCGGGGGTTGCGGCTGGGCCGAGGGGCCGGCTGCTACGACAGGGCGCTGGCGCGGGTGGGGCCAAACACGCTCACCCTGGCGGTGATTTACGACACAGAGCTGGTGGAGTCCGTTCCGGCCGAGCCGCATGACCGGCCGGTGGGCGGTGTGGTGACACCGGGCGGGGGCCTACGAATGCTCGCGGGCGCGTGAGCGGCCCGCGGGGGCCCGGGGGGAACACCCGGTACCCGGGCGGTGTTGCAGCATGTCGGCAGCGCGATCGCCGGATCTCTGCGGCGCAGCACCCCCGATGTCGCGGCTGTGCTGCCCGAGCGCATAATATTTGGCAGTCGACGGGTGAGAGTGCCAGCAAGGAGGACCCAGTGCCGACGTACCAGTACGCATGCACCGAGTGCGGCTCCGAGATGGAGGTCGTGCAGAGCTTCAGCGACGACTCGCTGACCGTCTGCCCCGAGTGCCAGGGACGGCTCCGCAAGGTGTACTCCGCCGTGGGCATCGTCTTCAAGGGCTCGGGCTTCTACCGCACCGACAGCAACTCCTCGTCGGACCGCTCTTCGACGGCGGCCTCCGGCTCCAGCAGCGACTCCAACGGCTCGGCGAAGAGCGAGTCGGCCTCCTCCGGCTCGGACTCCGCGCCGGCGAAGTCGGACTCCTCCTCCAGCTCCTCCAGCGGCTCGGCAGAGAGCAAGAGCAGCAGCAAGGCCCCGGCCGGCTCCGGCGCCGCCGCCGCGAGCAGCTGAGGTCCGCCTGTCGCCCTCACGGGTGACTCCCCGCGCCGCGGTTCCTTCCGGCCCGGCGCCCGCCGCTGCAGCGGTACACGCCTGATACGGGGCGGGAGAACTCGCCCGCCCCTCGACGTCCGCCGCGGACACCGAACGCGCTCCCGCCCATCACGCAGGCCCTCGGGTGGCACTGCCGAGCAGGCACCCCCGACCGGGGGTCGTGCTGCGCCGCGGCGGCGGTCATCCGGCATCGGCGAGGGTCCGGCCGCGGGCCGGCGCCGGACGGCGGCGCCTTGCGGTACGGCCCCGCCGCGATCGCCGCGCGAGCCGAGTGCGAGCGCGCCCATTCTCGCGCGGCGGCGTTCGAGTTCGCCTCTCCCGGTCGGCACCGCGCACCCCGTTCGGCGCCGAGCGCGCGCACCCTTGCTCGCGCGGCGGCATTCCGGCCGCCTCACCCGATCGGCGCCACACCCCGCCCCGAGCGCAAGCGGACCTCCCTGCGCGCGGCGGCGCTTCCGGCCACCTCCGATCGGTTCGCGCGCTCCGCTCGGTACCGACCCCCGGCGCCTGTGGACAACCACCGCACGCTGCCGCGGCGGGACTCTACGGTACGGGTATGGATGCCTACCTGCCCGCCCGTCACCCGCCACCGCCCCCAACGGAGACGCTCCGCGCCACCCCTCCCATCACCCGTCGCCCACCACCACCACTGACCGAGACGCTCCGCGCCATCCCCCTCATCACCCGTCACCCGCCACCACCCCTGACCGAGACGCTCCGCGCCACCCCGCGCACCATCCGTAGCGCGCCATCGCCCGCGACCGAGACGCTGGGCGCCGCGGCCCCTGGTTCCCCTCGGCCAGCGGCGCGAAAGGCGCACCGCGCCGAGCTGACTTCTCCTGACGCCCGTGCCGCCCGCGGCACCGCCCCGTCCCCTTCGCCGGCGGTCCGTCCTCACCCGGCGGCCGGGCCATGACCGGGCGCACCGCCGCCCCGTTGCGCGCGCTCTCCCGGTACCGCCGGGCGCTGGGCGCCGTCTGCGCCGCGCTCGCCCTGACAGGTGCGGTCCTGCTCCTGCGGCCGCCGGCTGCACCCTCCGTCGAGGTGCTGGTCGCCGCCCGGAGCCTGGACGCGCTCTCCCCGCTGTCGCCCGGGGACCTCGCCGTGCGGGCGCTGCCCTTGGACGCGGTTCCCCAGCAGGCGCTGGGACCGGGTGACGATCCGGCAGGACGATCGCTCACCGGGCCGGTCGCCCGCGGCGAGGTCATCACCCGCGCCCGCATCGCCGAACCACCCGCACGCGGCTACGGCCCCGGACTGGTGGCGGCGCCCGTGCGCCTGCCCCAGGCCCTGCCACCGCGCCTGCTGCATCCGGGCAGCCGGATCGACGTCCTGGCCGCGCCCGACGCGGACATGGCCGGGTTGGGCGGCGGGGCTCCGCCGGCGCGGACCGTCGTCGAGGACCGGCCGGTGATCACCGTCTCCGAGCCCGATGCGGCCGCGGGCACCCAAGGCGCCCTGGTCGTCCTGGCCGTGCGCCCGGACGAGGCAAGAGCGCTGGCGGGCCACGCCGCCGCCTCGCGGCTCTCGGTGGCATTGCGTTGAGGCCGGTGGCGCGGCTCCGAATGGAGAGCACGGCGCGTTCTCGCAGCCCCGGCCCATCGCGGCGGCCTCCCGACCGGCCTCCGTGGGGCGCCCGGAGAACGCCCCGCCCTGTCCGCGGGTCTCCCGGGTGCGGAAGAGGAGAGCATGCGGGGGCGGCCTCTGCTGCGAGGCCGCCCCCGGACGGTCCGGCGGCTACCGGGCCGCTTCGTACTCCCAGTGCCAGGGCTCGAACGGGTTGGAGTAGGCCCACTGCGGGTGGAACCAGCCCCACCTCTGGGAGTTGGCCTCCAGCCAGTTGAACTGGGGACTCCCCTGGTTCTGCACGCCGCCGCACAGGTCGACGGCCAGACCCCAGCCGTGGTTGCTGGTGCCGGGGACCGCCGCCATGCCGGGCGGCTTGGTGGCGTAGAGGGACTGCTGCTTGGACAGGCTGCGGTACGAGCTGGTCACGCACATGCTCTCGCCGAACCGCTCGGTGTAGGCCTGGTTCATCTTCAGGAAGTCCACGGCCGCGTCGGCACGCAGCGACTCGCCCTCCAGGTGCAGCTGGCACAGGGCGTTCTGCGGCAGCAGGCCGTTGGGATAGCCCTCGGCGTTGTCCGCGATCGAGGGGTCGCATTCGATGCCGGCGAAGTAGGACTCGGGGTCCAGCCCGCGCTCCTCGAGCTCGTTGGTCAGCTCCTCGGTGCTCTCCTTGGACTTGGCCCGCAGGTCCTCCAGGTCCTCCTCCAGTTGCACGCGCTTGAGCTGCGTCTCGGTCTGCAGCTCCTGGGCCTGCGTGGCCAGGTCGGTCTGCTTCTCGCGCAGATCGCTGGCCTCCTCCAGCAGCGCCTCGCGGTCGTCGGACAGCTTGAGCACGTGCGACTCGACCTGGAGGTCCTGGTTGAGCTTTCCGGAGGTCAGGATGCCCAGCACGCCCGCGTTGGGCTGCATGTAGAGGGTGCTGCCCAGTTCGGCCAGCGGCTCGCGCAGTTCCGTGAGGCGCAGTTCGGTCTGCTGCAGGTCGTGCAACGTGGAGACGAGCTCGTCCTGCGCGTCGTTGAGCTCCTCCTCCTGCTCGGTGTAGCGCTTGGTGGCCTTTTCCAGTTCCTCCTTCGCCTCGTCCGCCTTCTTCTTCAGCTTCTCCAGATCGGAGTCGGCGGAGGCGGGAGAAGTCACCGGAGCAAAGGCCGTCTGCACACCGGGCACCACGAGAAGTGCGATGATGAGGACGGTGATCACCGAGAGCCCGCCATGCTTGCCAAAGCGGGCAAGCTTCGTCAACGGAGACGAGGAGGACCCGATTCGCGGCACGCGGTCACATCGCCGCGACGAATCGAGAGTAAACGGCACGAGGGTCCTCCGGTTGCGAGTAAATCGGTGGTGCGCGTAGCCGCATCGCAAGTTACTACATGTCCACTATCGGACCGACCGAGCTGGATCGGCCGGGCGGACACGGGGGGATACGAGGGGTCGAGCAACGCGGTGCAGGGCCGACGCCCATGCGAAACGGCAGGTCACCGGGTGTTCAACTACGCGTACCAGGCTAGGCGCCATATAACGCCAAGATCTCCACAAAGCACACCTCAGACCAATAGTGAGCAAAGCCACACCTCGGCCATGGCAACTTTAACGCCAGTAAGGGTACAAGTCAGTGCCCCCGTGATCCCGGCACACCGCGGCCGCATCCTCCGCTAGGCTGGGGCCCGGTTCCGGCCTCATAGCTCAGGGGACAGAGCACCACTCTCCTAAAGTGGGTGTCGGAGGTTCGAATCCTCCTGGGGCCACCCGATTCACCGGCGGCGAGACTGCCGCCGCGCGCCGGGCGACCTCCGCGATCCGGCCGGCGGCGCCGAACCATGCGGGCAGGCGGCCGAGCAGGTCCCGCTGGTCTTCGCCGACCCACCGACCCACCGACCCACCGACCCACGCCACGTGGCCGTCCGGCCGCAGGAAGACCACGACGGTGTTCAGCTCCGCGGCGGTGTCGACGGCGTGGTCGGCACGGTCCGCCCAGCCTGCCGCCGTAAGCCGTCCGGCCTGGTCGGGCAGCAGCCCGCGGCCACCGTGCGGCAGCTCGTGCAGGCGCCCGCTTCAGCTCCACGTCGGGCATCCGCCGCCCGAGCGGTTCGTGCCCCTCGCCGAAGCCGTAGCGGACCCCGATCGCGGTGACCTGATCGATCAGACGCCGGTTCACATCCTCACCCCTATGCCGTTCGGTTCGCCCTCGGACGGGTTCGGCAAGGGCCACATCTCACAGGGTCAATCCGCGCCCACCGCATCCGCTTCCCGCCTGTTGCACACGCAACGGGGCGGCGAGCGCCGCGGACAGCGCGACCCGTGCGGGTCGGTACTCATGCCCCCCGGTGCGCCACCCGACGGAGCGGCGAGGACGGTGGGAGGTTCGGGTCGGCGCTCACCGGTTGGTGGAAGCGGATGGCTGGCCACCCGACGGGCGGCGGCGACAGCACAGGGCTTGGCCCGTGCCCATCGGTCCCGGTGCCCGCCGGTCGGGCTTGCGACGGTGCGGCGATGGGCGGCGGGGCTCGGGCCTGCGCCCACCGGTTGCCGGCGGCGGACGGCGGGCCGCCCGACGGGGGCGGCGAGGGCGGAGGTGGGCTTGGCCCGCGCGGATCGGTCCGGGTGCCCGCCGGTCGGGCTTGCGACGGTGCGGCGATGGGCGGCGGGGCTCGGGCCTGCGCCCACCGGTTGCCGGCGGCGGACGGCGGGCCGCCCGACGGGGGCGGCGAGGGCGGAGGTGGGCTTGGCCCGCGCGGATCGGTTCGGGTGCCCGCCGGTCGGGCTTGCGACGGGGCGGCGAGGTCCGCGGGGCTCGGGCCTGCGCCCACCGGTTGCCGGCGGCGGACGGCGGGCCGCCCGACGGGGGCGGCGAGGGCCGCGGGTGGCTCAGCCCGCGCGGATCGGTTCGGGTGCCCGCCGGTCGGGCTTGCGACGAGGCAGCGACGGCCGACGACGGCTGGGCCGAGCGATCACCGGTTGCCGGCGGCGGATGGCAGGCCGCCCGACGGGGGCGGCGAGGTCGGTGGTGGGAGCCGCCTACGTCGGGTTTAAGGAGTCGGTCACCACAGGAGGTTGCGGCAATGGGGCTGGGTTGCGCGAAGCGCTGTGCGCCAGCTTGCCGCCGAGCGGCGGTGCACCTGTGTTTCGGAGGCCCGCCACCGGTGGTGCGGCTCCACCTGAGACGGGCTGCGTGCGCTCGGCGGCAAGCTGTGATCGCGCTTCGCGGGGCGCACCCATTGCCGCAGCCCCGATGGTGGCCGCCGCGGGTGGTGCCCGGTGGGTTCCTGCAAGGCGGCCCCCGCCGTTCTGAGACACGGCTCGGGCGGGATGTTCCGGGCATATCGCCTCGCGTTGGGTCGACGATGCCCGCCGATGGTGCGCGGTGGGCCTGTGCGGCGCACCGCAACCCCGGGTCTTCCGGGATGCGGAACGAAACCGGGGTGGTTTGCCCGCAATGCCCGGATGCGGCGGGGGGTGGAGCCGGCCGGGGTGCCACGAGGTGCGCGTTTGGAGCGGTTTCGGCGCGGATCCCCGGTCCAAACGCCATGATCATCGCCGATCCCGGCCGCGCGAGCCGCCCCGGCGCCCCCGCATACCGGACATCACGGGAGGATTCGACGCCGCGGACGACCCTCCGCGCGGCCGGACCCCGCCCGGGCGATCGCGGGGTGCGTCTCCTCGTCCCGCCGCCGCCCCGAAAGCACCGAATGTCGGGTTTCCGTGCCCGGTTCCCGCGTCGAGGGTGTCGGTGGGGCCACACTCGACGCCGAGCGTGGCCCCACCGACACCCTCGACGCAACCGGGGTGCGGTGCGGCAGCCGACCCGGCGGACGAACCGGGACATCGGAGGCAAATGCTCGGGATCGCCGCTCCCAGTGGCGGCGATCTTGTACCTGCGGTCATTGTGAGCGTTCACAAGTGACCACAGATACAAGATCGCCGATGGAGAGTTAGATTAAATCGGGCGTTCCGGGTTTCGGATCGAGCGCGTGGGTGGGTAGGGCGCACCGGAACGCCACCGGGGCGCACCGCCCCGTCGCGCGCGCAACCGGCGCCCACCGAACCGATCCCCGCGGGCCGAGCCACCCGCCGACCTCGCCGCCACGCCGGACGCCCAGCCATCCGCCCACACCAGCCGGTGGTCGCCGGCCCGGACCCCCGGCGTCCTCGCCGCCCCCGTCGCTCACCGACACCGGCGAGCACCCGAACCGACTCGCGCGGGCCCAACCCTTCGCCGCCGTCGCCGCCTCGCCGGGTGACCGGCCATCCGAGGGCGGCAACCGATGATCGCCGACCCGAACCCCGCGCTGTCCTCGCTGCCCCTCGCTGCATGCTCACCCGGCGCCCACCCGAACCGATCCACGCGGCCCGAGCCCTCCGCTGCCGTCGCCGCCTCGCCGGGCGATCAGCCATCCGCCCGCAGCAACCGGTGATCGCCCGGCCCGGCCACCCGCCGTCCTCGCTGCCCACGCCGCCCAACGCAGCCGACGAGCACCGGAACCGATCCGCGCAGGCCCGACCCCGCGCCTCGTTGGAAGCGGCGGGGAGCGACTTTCCGCTCCCCACCGCGGCCGCTCCCCGCCACGGCAGGCGAAAGGCGTCCGCGCGAAAGGGCGAGCCGCGCCGCGCCCGGCGTCGCCCCGCCCTCCCTCCCCGCACAGCCGCGACGGCCGCCCGCGTGCGCGAGCCGCCGACCGCGGACCCGCCTCGCCCCGCCCCGCCTCGCCCGTGGCCGGGAGCCTGCCGAGCGGTCACAGGGGCCAGGCCCCGGCAAACCGGCTCTACCAGGCGCCGTCCAGGAGCCGGGTGACCGCGTCGGCGTCCGGCTGCCGCGGGTTGGGGTAGGGCTTGGCCGCGACGCGCTCGGCGATGGCGCGCAGGCCGTCGCGGGGCACGCCCAGCGCGCCGAGGGTTGTGGCTCCCGTGTGGCTGCGCGACAACCGGGACACGGCCTCGACCGGATCGCCGCCGGCGATGCGGGTCAGCCGCGCGGCGGCAGGCGGCGCCGAGGGCAGGTTGAAGGCCATGACGTGCGGCAGCAGCAGTGCGTGTAGTTCGGCGTGGGGCAGGTCGTAGGCCCCGCCGAGCGCGTGCGCCAACTGGTGGTGCAGCCCCATCGTGGTCTGCGCGAGGCACATGCCGGAGAGCCAGGCCGCCGCCTGGAGGCGCTCGCGGGGCGCGACGGCGGCGGGGTCCTCAAGCACCGCCGGCAGCGTGGTGAGGATTCCGTCGATCGACTCCGTGGCCAGCCCGTCGGTCGCGGCCGTGGCGTCGCGGGCCCACAGCGCCTCCACCGCGTGCGCCAGGGCGTTCAAGGCGCTGGTCAGAGTGAGGCCGGGGGGCATCGTGAGCGTCAGCTCGGCGTCGTAGACGACGGTGCCGGGAGCCAGCAGCGGGTCGCGCCGCGTGGTCTTCACCCCGTTGTCGGTCTCTCCCAGCGTCGGGGTGACCTCCGATCCGGCGTAGGTGGTCGGCACGGCGATCTGGGGCAGGCCGGTACGCGCCGAAAGCGCCTTGGCCAGCCCGATCGCCGAGCCGCCGCCGATGGCCGCCACGCAGTCGGCGCCCGCGTCGTCGACCACCTCCATGGCCCGCGCTGTGACCTCCACCGGGGTGTGCACGACGGGCCTGTCGAACCGCGCGGCCAGGCGGGAGCCCAGCGCTGCCGCGAGTTCGTCGGCGGCGGGCTTGGCCGAGGGGGTCTCGATCAGCAGCACCCGCCGGGCGCCGAGCCGCTCGACCTCGCCCGGAATCTCCCGGCGGGCGCCGAGTCCGACGAGGACCCGGCATGGAAGGGTCTCGTGCACCGTCACACCGGCGCGCGTGCTGTCCGCCATCGTTCTCCCTCGTCGTTCGCTCGGTGGCCGGGGCGGTGTGCAGCGGTGTCCGGCGCGGGCCGATCCGCGGCGGGCCGTCGGCTCTGTGCCCGGCGCCCGTCCTCGGCGGCCCCGCCGGCCCGGACGGTGCCGCCGGTGCGCCGCGCCGCGGACACCGATCACGGCCGCGTCGGTCACCGGGACCCTCCCGCAGCATAGTGAGGGCGTGCCTGCGCCGCCTCGGCCGCCCGCGGGCCGGCGGAGACGCGGCCCCCGGGCGGCGAGGCCGCGCTGCGGCATGGCACCGCTTCCGCCGCGTCCGCCCGTGTCCCGCGGATGCGGTCCCGTGCCGCTCTCCGGCACGGGACCGGGCGCCGGACGGGCGGCGCCGCCTCCTGGTTCGCCGCGGCCCGGACCGCCGGGGCCAAGCCGCACGACCGCTCGGGGCCCGCGAGGCGGCGGCTGACCTGCCCCGCTCGCGCGCCGAGCCGTGCGACACGGCCGCCGGCAGGCGGCGGTCCCGGTTCACGATGCATCCGCCGCCCTGAAGCGCCGCTTTTGCCTCGGGCGGGGCTCCTCCGGCCGAGCGTGCCGGCGCGGGCCGGTCCCTAGACTCGGCCCATGGACGAGCACACGCTGTACCTCGTGGTCACCGGAGCCGCGACACCCCGCGAGAACGTGGCCGGACTCATCGGGTCCGCGCGGGAACGGGGATGGGCGGTGACCGTCGTCTGCACGCCGATGGGCACACGCTTCCACGCCGTCGGCGAGCTGTCCTCCGCCAGCGGCAACGAGGTACGCGTGGACTTCCGGCGGCCGGGAACCGGGGAGCGTCTGCTGCCGCCGGGCGCGCTGCTGGCGTGCCCGCTGACGTTCAACTCGCTGAACAAGATCGCCGCCGGGTTCGCCGACACCATGGCGGTCGCGCTCGTCTGCGAGATGCTCGGCTACGGCGTGCCCACCGTCTGCGTCCCCCACCTCAACCCGCCGCTGGCGCGCCATCCGGCCGTCGATCCGAGCATCCGGACGCTGCGGAGCATGGGCGCCCGCGTCCTCTACGACCCCGAGGCCCCGGCCGACGACCGGCTTCCGCCGTGGCGCGACGTCCTCGACGCCGTCGACGCCGCCGCACGAGGGGGCGCCGCCGGGCGGTGAGGGCCGGCGGCACGGGATTCCGCGTGGCCGGATCGGGCCGTCCCGCACCCGCCTCGGAGTTCGGCGATCGACCGCCGCGCGGGGTCTCCGGCCCGCGCGCACGCCGCTGAGGGCGGGTGGGACCGGACGCGCCGACCGGTATGGTGCCCGGAGCCTACTGTCCGCGGGTGCTGGGGAAGGGGATCGGCTTGTCCGTCGGAGTTGTGGTCGCCGTAGCCCTGACGTCCGCCTTCGCGCTTTTCGGCGTGCTCTTCACCGTGCTGGGCGTCCGCAGCCGGCGGCGCCGGCTCCGCCGCGAGGAGCACGGGATCCGCGCCCAGGCCAGGGTGGCCGCGGTGGAGCCGGCGATCCCCGAAGGCCGCGGCGGGTCCGAGCAGCCCTTCGTGCTGGTCTTCGCCGACCCTGCCGGGCGGCGGCACGAGCGCCGGTTCACCAGCGGATTCGGCGGAATCGTCCCCGCCGAGGGGTGGCAGGTGGAGGTGCTGTTCGACCCGGAGGACCCCGAGAACGTCGAGATCACCGGCAACCCCCACGTGCACGGCGTCGCCGGCGCCGAGAGGCCCGCGCCGCCGCCCCGGCGCCGGTGGCTGGTCGGCGCGGTCGTCGCCGCCGCGGCCGTACTGCTGGTGTGGGGGATCGTGCTGATCGCCGTGGCCGCGACCGGCTACCCGCCCGACTCCCCGGCCTACACCGGCGCCATGCTCACCGGGTGCGGCCTGGTGTTCTACGCGGCCGCGGTGGCGGTCGCCGGCGCGGGTCTGCTCGGCCTCGCCGCGCGGATGCGCGAGCGCCGCACCGCCGCCACCGCGACGGGTGTGATCACCCAGACCTGGACCGAGGTGCGCCGCTCCTCCAACGACGACGGCCCTTCGACGCGCCGCGTCCACCCCTACGCCGTCCGGTTCGCCCTGCCCGACGGCCGCCAGGTGCACCGGCGCGCGCCGGACGAACCCGCCTCGGACCGCAATCGGCCCGGACAGCAGGTCGAGGTGGCCTACCAGCCGGCGGACCCGGGATCGTTCACCGTGGGCGGACCGACGCGCCTGCTGCTGGCGCCCATCCTGACGGTGGCCTTCGGTCTGGTCTTCGCCGCGGTGGCCACCCTGCTGGCGGTCATCGCCGCGGCGCTCTGAGGCCACCGCGCCCGCCCGTGCCCGGTAGCGCATTCCCGGTCGGCGTGCAGCCGCTGCTCGCCCGGGGCCCCGCACAGCCCGCCTCCTACTCGCCGTCACCTTTCGGACCTGCGGAAAGGGGTAGAGGAGGCGCGGACCCGACCCGTGCGCCCGGCGGGTCCGCTCACGGCTCGCAGCAGTAGGACGCGTGGAGGTGCACACCATGGGACGCGTGACGGCGAAGGACGTGGCCGCCCTGGCCATCCGCACGGGACTGGGAGCGACCCTGTTCGCCCACGGCACGCAGAAGCTCCTCGGCTGGTTCGGCGGCGGCGGGCTGGACGCCACAGGCGGCGCGTTCGAGAGCATGGGCTACCGCCCCGGCAGGCAGATGGCCGCGGTCGCGGGCCTGTGCGAGACGGCCGGCGGCGCGGCGCTGGTGGCGGGCCTGGGGACGCCGGCCGGCGGCGCGGCCGTCGCCGGGGCCATGAGCGTGGCGGCCGAGACCCACTCCCCCAACGGCTTCTTCAACACCGAGGGCGGCCTGGAGTATCCGGCGCTGATCGCGCTGAGCGCCATGGCGCTGGTGGCCCAGGGCCCCGGCCGGCTGTCGCTCGACCAGCTGACCGGCCACGCGCTGGACCGGCCGTGGATGCGCCTGGCGGCGCTGGCTGCGGTGCCGCCGGCCGTGGCCGTGGTCGTCGCCCGCAAGCACCGCGCCCTCGCGGAGGACGCGGTGGAGCAGGAGAGCACGGCCGAGCAGGGCAGCGCAGAAGGCGGTTCCGCCTGACGGGTACGGGTCCTGCGTCCTGTTTGAGAAGCCGGACACCATAGCGGCTGCGTCGATCGGCACTGGGGCTGGATTGCGCGAAGCGCCGTACGCCCACCCGTCAACCCACCGCCACCCGGATGCAACGCTGCGCGTCACGTGCTCGATCGAGTCGATGCCGCCGAGCGCACGGCACACCTTTGCGCCGGAGTCTCGCCACCGGTGGCACGGCTCCGCCCGACAGGTTCCGCGTGCGCTCGGCGGCAAGCAGGCACGTGGCGCGAAGCGTCTCCGTTGGGGCGGTGGCGGGTGACGGGCGGGCCTATTCCGCCCCCCACCCCTTCTCGTCCCCGTCGCTGTCAGGCCGCTCCGGCTTCGCGGCGTTCCGCTGTCCCGGCCCCGGCCCGTCCGGCTCGCCCGCATCCCCTCCGCCGCCGGCGGACGCCGAGGCCGTGCTGGGACGGGTCCGTGCATAGACGGCGGCTCCCGCACAGCCGGCCAGCCAACCGGTCAGCAGCGCGCCCGCGGCGGTGCCGTCGGGCACCACCGAGGTGCCGTAGTCGACCCCCACCAAGGCGGTGGAGGACGCGGAATCCTGGTACTCCGCGGCACTCGTGATGCTGATGCCCGGACGGGCGGCCGGGTCCCCGTCCTCGAACCGGTCCCACGCCGTCTCCGTGCCGCTGCGTTGGAGCAGCTCGTTGTCGGTGACGGAGGCGCACGCGGCGCCGACCGCAGCGGCAAGCGTGACGGCGCCCCAGCCGAGGACGAAGACAGCGGGCAGTCCGTTCCGCGCGTCGATACCAGGCAGGACGGCGTGGACCAGCAGCCAGGCCGCCGCCAGCATCGCCAGCCCGCCGACCACACCCGCGATCGGGAAGAGGCCGCCCCAGGCGATTCCGTAGCCGAGCGCGATCAGGGCGGTCGGCGCGAGCACGGCGAGGGAGACGGCCTTGCGGCGGTGGGGGGTCATGGCGCGGCATCCTAGTGGGCGCCGGGAGTCCGCCGCACCGGAGAGAGCCGCGCCCCGCGGCGCCCCGCGGTCAGGCCCGGCGGGCCTCGTCCCTGCCCCGGCAGGCAAGGGCGTCGGCGCGCTCGTTGCCGCGGTCCCCGCTGTGGCCGCGGACCCAGTGCCACTCGATGTCGTGCCTGAGTGCGGCGGCGTCCAGGCGCCGCCACAGGTCGGCGTTCTTGACCGGCTTCTTGCCGCGCGTCATCCAGCCGGACCGCTTCCACCCGTGGATCCAGGAGGTGATGCCGTTGCGCACGTAGGTGCTGTCGGTGTGCAGGCTCACCGACAGCGGGCGCTTGAGGGCCTCCAGCGCCATGATGGCGGCCATGAGCTCCATGCGGTTGTTCGTCGTCTCGGCCTCGCCGCCGTAGAGCTCCTTGGCATGCTCGCCGTAGCGCAGCACCGCACCCCAGCCGCCGGGGCCCGGGTTGCCCGCGCAGGCGCCGTCGGTATAGATCTGCACCGACCGCCCCTGGGCGGCCTGCTCTCCGCTCGTTCGCACGCCGGGCAATCTACCGCGCCGCCGCGAGGGCGGCGATCGCGGCGCTCAGCGGGCCGGCGGACGGCGGCTGGTGCCGTACTTCCAGGTCGCCACGATGACGCAAGCCACCGTGACCAGCAGTGCCCAGGCCCCGAACTTCGCCGGGTGGACGAGGTGCCACACATCGGCCTGGTGCGGGTACTCCCAGGCCCCCAGGAAGGTCGCGATGTTCTCGGCCACCCACAGGAAGAAGCCGATCAGCACGAACGAGAGCGCAAGCGGCATCCGGTAGCGCACCCCGCCGACCGTGAACCGCACCATGACCCCCCAGGTTGCGGCGACCATGGCGGCGGCCAGCACGATGCGCAGGTCCGGCAGCCAGTGGTGGGTCAGGAAGTTGACGTAGATGCCGGCGGCGACCAGGGCCGTGGCGAGCCGGCGGTAGCCGGCGAACTCCAGGTCGAACCGGCGCCAGGCCTGGCACACGTAGCTGCCCACCGCGGCGTAGAGGAAGCCGCTGTACAGCGGCACGCCGCCGAACTTCGTCAGGGCCTCCTCGGGGTAGCTCCACGACCCCATATGCACCTTGACCAGCTCGAACACGAGTCCCACCACGTGGAACCCGGCCACCGCCACCGCCTCGGCCCCCGTCTCCAGCCGGGTGGCCCAGAACAGCGCGGTGAGGGCGATGCCGTAGAGCAGCAGCGCGTCGTAGCGGGCGATGGGCAGCGGCACCAGCGACGAGACCGCGAGTCCGGCGAACAGGCACACCGCGAACAGGCAGGAAAGGCCCTCCTGCCAGGCGAAGCGCAGCAGTTGCGGCAGGCTGAACCAGTCGGCGCGGGTGGCCGCCCGCACCGTCGCGCCGGCGGAGTGAACGCTCCGCGCCTCCCGCGTTCTACCCGTCACCGTGCACCGCCTTCAATCGACCTGCGCGCCACCACGGCCTCCGCTTCTTCCGTCCCGGCCTGCGACTCTCCGGGGAGATGCCGCGGGGCGCCGAATGGTTCGGGGGCGCTGCACGCACCGGGGTCCCGGGGCAGCGGGCTCCGCGCTGCCCGCAGGTGTGCGACCATGCCGAGCGGCGCCGCCGCGCGGCTTCCTGCGGGCGCCCGACGCTCGGTCCGCGGCCCCTTCCGCGCCGGCGGCACGGCGTTCGCGCTTCCACTCCGCGGACGGGCGAACGGATAGGGTGAACTGATCGCCCCGCCCGGCGGGGCGGGATCCGCAGCACACCCGTACTCCTGTTTCGCAACGATGGGCGGTGGCTCACCCGTGGACGGCTGGCCCTCCTCCGGCGAGCGGATGATCATCATCCTGGGATGCCCGCGCTCGGGCACCACGCTGCTGCAGCTGATGCTGCACGCGCACCCGCGGATCGCGATCCCGCCGGAGACGCGGTTCGCGCTGGACGTCTACCGCCGCCGCGCCGAGTTCGGCGACCTGCGCGAGGCCGCCAACCGCAGCAAGCTGGCCGAGGCGATCGTGGGACCGCGCAACACCCGCTACCGCGACCTGAAACTCGACCGGGACGAGACGGTGGCGGCCATCGTCGGCGGCCCGCCGACCGTAGGTTCGGCGGTGGGCACCGTCTTCCGCCAGTACGCGCGCCGCTTCGGCAAGGAGCGCTGGGGCGACAAGCGGCCGGGCTACTACCAGGCGGTCGAGGAGCTGCGGCGGATGTTCCCCCATGCGCAGTTCGTGCACCTCATCCGCGACGGGCGCGACTGCGTCGGCTCCCTCAAGCAGATGCCGTGGTACAAGCAGACCGTCTACCACGCGATCTCCACCTGGGCCGAGGCGATCGACTACGGCCGCGCCGCCGCCCGCAGGCTCGGCCCCGACACCTTCTACGAGCTGCGCTACGAGGACCTGGTCGCCGATCCGGCCCGGGAGCTGTCCGCGCTGTGCGACTTCCTGGGCGAGGAGTTCGACCCGGTCATGTGCGAGCCGCGCCGGGTGGCCAAGAAGGCCGTACCCAAGTTCAAGACCTGGCACCAGAACACCCGCCGCGACGTCAACGCCGCCAGCTCGGGTTCCTGGCAGGAGCGGCTGGAGCCGTGGGAGGCCGCCCTCGCCGAGACGGTGCTGGCCAAGCGGCTGCGCGAGAACGGCTACGAGCTGTCGGGGACGCCGCGCCCGTCGGCCGGCCACCTCGCCCGCTACGCGCGGGTGAGTACGAAGCGGCGGCTGGCCCACCGCAAGCGCGCGTTCATCGACCGGATGCGGCGGCTGCGCGAGTCCGACTCCGACGTCGCCATCGTCACCGACGCGGTCGGCTCCGCCGCGGCCCGCGAGCGCTCGGCCGACTCGGAGTCCTGAGCGGCGCGGCACGTGCGGGAGCCGAAGCGCCCGCAGGCCACCGGCCTTCCGGTTCGCCACGTATGTCCGTAATCTGATGCGGTGAGCGGACCCGCGGTGCTCGACCACCGCAGCCTGAACAGGGCCACCCTGGCCCGCCAGCTCCTGCTGCGCCGCGCGGCCATCGGGCCCGAAGAGGCCCTGGAGCGCCTGGTCGGCCTTCAGGCGCAGACGACGCACACCTGGTACCTGGGCCTGTGGTCGCGATTGGCGGGCTTCTCCGCCGAAGCCGTCTCCGCGCTGCTGGGCAGCGGCGCCGCCGTGCGGATGTCGCTGATGCGCTCGACCCTCCACCTGGTGAACACCGAGGACGCGCTGTGGCTGCGGCCCCTGGTGCAGCCCGTGCACGAGCGCGGCTACCGCGCGACCTACGGCCGGCAGACGGCCGGGCTCGATCCCGCGGAGGTGGAGAAGGCCGGCCGGGCCGCGTTGGCGGAGGGGCCGCTGACCTTCAGCGAACTGGGCCGCAGGCTGGCCGAGCACGGCCGCTCGGCAGGGTGGGGCGAGCGCGACCCGCAGGCGCTCGCGCAGTGGGTGCGCGTGCTGGCCCCGCTGGTGCAGGTGCCGCCGCGGGGGCAATGGGGGCGCAGCGGCCGCGCCGCGCACACCCCGATCGAGAGCTGGCCGGGCCGCACGCCTGCCGCCGACCCGCCGCTCGAACGGCTGGTGCTGCGCTACCTCGCGGCGTTCGGCCCGGCGTCGGTGCTCGACGTCCAGAAGTGGTGCGGGCTGACCCGCCTGGGCGAGGTCGTCGACGCGCTGCGGCCGCGGCTCGCCGTGTTCCGCGCCGAGGACGGGCGGGAGCTGTTCGACCTGCCCGGCGCCCCGCGCCCCGACTCCGACACGCCGGCGCCCGTGCGCTTCCTCTACGAGTTCGACAACCTGCGCTGGTCCTATGCCGACCTGGGCCGACTGGTAGCGGTGGACCTGCGGGACCACGGGTTCGGCGCGAGGAACGGTGTCGACCCCGGGCTGGTGCTGATCGACGGGTTCGCCGCAGCGGGCTGGCGCATCGCGGTCCGGCAGCGCAGCGCGGTCCTGACCGTGCGGCCGTTCCGGCGCCTGGCGCCCGAGGAGGAGTCCGACCTGCGCGCCGAGGCCGCGGGGGTGCTGGCGTTCTCCACCCCCGCGGCCACCGAGCGCGCGATCGAGGTCGCGCCGCCGACGGGCCGGTGAGCCTGCCGACCGGTCCGCGGACCCGGTCAGCCGCCGTCGGGGAAGCTGCCGGTCTCCACCAGCTCGTCGGCGAGCGCGCTCAACTTCACGTTGAGGTTCTGCGACGCCTTGGCCAGGAGCGAGAACGCCTGGCGGTCGGTGATCCTGTACCGCTCGATCAGGATCCCCGTCGCCTCGCCGATGCGCTGGCGGGTGCGGACGGCCCGCTTCAGGTTGTACTGGGTCTGCGCGTTGGCCAGGGCCACGGCGGCGTGGGCGGCGAGGATCTGGCCGATCTCGTAGGCCTCGACACCGAACGCCCGCGGCTTGGAGGAGTACAGGTTCAGCCCGCCGAGGATGTCGTCGTGGGTGAACAGCTGGAACGAGCACATGCTCTGCACGCCGAGGGGAAAGGCCCGGGCGGTGAAGCGGGGCCAGCGGGTCTCCTCCTCGAAGGAGTCGATGGAGAACACCTCGCGTACCCAGATGGCCTGCAGGCACGGGCCCTCGCCGGTGCTGTACTGGATCTCGTCGACCTGGTGGACGAGCGGGGAGGTCGCCGCGTGGGTGGAGATGTGCTTCTTCCTCTCCACCAGGGAGACCCCCGCATGCTCGCAGCCCTCGATCTCCGAGACCGCGAGCGCGGTGATCTCCTCCAGCGTCGACTGCACCGTGTCCTGGGCGAGCAGGTCGCGCGCGTACTCGGCGAACGCCTTGGCGAGCGCCCGGTCGTCTGCGCCGACCAGCGCGGTGTCGACGCTCGGCTGCTCTATGCCGCCGATCTCGATGCCGTCGGTCTCGATGCCGTCGGCGTCTCCGGATCCGATCGTGCTTGCCAATTCCTCCCCCTCCCGTCGAAAGACCGCCGACCAGGCGCACGCGGCCGACACCCGGACGGCGCCGAGCACCTCCCGGGCCTCCCATGGCGACATCCGTGCGGCATCGGACGGCGACCGGCTTCACCGTTGTCGGTACGGGGAGCTGAGCGGCCCGATCGGCGGGGCGCCTGGCGGGGAGTGTCGGGCGGCCTGCGGTCGCCGAATGGCGGACGGCATCGCGCCGGAAATGTTTCCTCTCCTGTCTACCTGCCCGCTGATGCGGCAACAGGCTAACCGTGTGGTTACAACATCCTTACCCCAGCGCCAGGCGGGCCGAAGGGGCGTCGGCGGACCGGTCCGCACGGGCGGTCTAGACCGGCTGGCGCCCACCGGCCGCACCGCCGCAGGTTGGGAGTCGAATTCCGAATTTCCGGCGGACAATACCGGTCGGTGCGCCGCCCGAGAAAACGCCGGGAAACCGACCGTGAATTGCGTGCGGTCACCGGGTGCGGCGGCTCCTTGACGCCGTGTGCCGCGCCATTTACGGTCGGAACCACTCGGCGGACGAGAATTCCATCCGCATCCTGTGCCGGTGGAATTCGCCGGACGGTGCCGTTCGCCGCCGAGGGCGGAGAATCCGCCGCGCAGCGGAATATCCGCCGCGCGGAGAACCGCATCGGGTACTCCCGCCCCGACCACCCCGCTACGGCGGCGCCCCCGACCACCCGATGCCCGGCCTGCGGGCCGGCCGCGCGGGGCGCCTCCCGACACGAAGGACTTGCTTCCATGAACCTGAAGAAGGCCGGCTTCTCCACCGCGGCCGTCGCGGCCGCCACCCCGCTGATCTTCGCGCTGCTGCCCGCCGGGGTGGCCAGCGCGCACGGCTACATCTCCTCGCCGCCCAGCCGCCAGGCCCAGTGCGCGGCGGGAACGGTCGACTGCGGCCAGATCAAGTGGGAACCGCAGAGCGTCGAGGGCCCCAAGGGCCTCACCAGCTGCAGCGGCGGTAACAGCCGCTTCGCCGAGCTCGACGACGACCGCAAGGGCTGGGCCGTCACGCCGGTCGGCCGCAGCGTCGACTTCACCTGGTCGCTGACCGCCCAGCACGCCACGGCGACCTGGGAGTACTACATCGGCAACGACCTGCTGGCCTCCTTCAACGACGGAGGCGCCCGGCCGCCGGCGACCGTCACCCACAATGTCGACCTGAGCGGCTACAGCGGCCACCAGACGGTCCTGGCGGTGTGGAACGTCGCCGACACCGCCAACGCGTTCTACGCCTGCGTCGACGTCAACGTCGGCGCCGCCTGATCCCCCTCGCGGGCTCCGCGGCCCGTCCGGGTGCCCGGCGGCACCCGGGCGGGCCGCTCGCGCGCTGTGCCGCGAATTTCCGAACGCCGGACGACGCATTCCGCACGCCGGATGTGAAGCCTGCGGGGCCGTTAAGCGTTGCTGTGAAAACCGGTCCCGCGGCAAAGCGCGTGCCCACCCGGCGAAATGATTTCCGTGCGGCTGACCGGCCGTTTCGTCCTCACATTCCGGTGGTTCCGTCCAACCGTTCCCGCAGCAGATCCGCATGCCCGTTGTGCCGTGCGTATTCGGCGATCATGTGCACCAGCACGGCGCGCAGCGAGACCGGGGCGCCGGTGCGTTTGCGCATTCCGGTCGCCTCCAGCGGCGCCGCCGCCGCGATCTCCCGGGCGCGCTGGACTTCGCCGCGCCACACGGCCAGCGCCTCGGCGGGGTCGCCGTCCGTGGCGGTGAAGTCGAGGTCGGGGTCGTCGTCGCTGTAGTAGAGGTTGGGCACCTGCTCTCCGGCGAACTGGATGCGGAACCACCAGCGCTCGCACGCCGCGAGGTGGCGCACCAGCCCGTGCAGCGACAGGGCCGACGGCGGCACGGCGCGCTCAGCCATCGCGGCCGGGTCCAGCCCTGCGCACTTGAGCTCCAGGGTGTGGCGGTGCCAGTCGAGGAACCCGGTGAGCGTCGTGCGCTCGCCGACCGCCTCAAGCGGGTCGGCGCGCGGATCATCGGCCAGGCGGGGTGCGTAGACCTGCGGGTCGTCGGACACGGGCGAAGCCCCCTGTCTGTGCGCGTTCGGGCGCGGCAAGCGCGTCCGCATGGCACCGATCCTGCCACGGCCCACCGACAGGAGCGCCTGCGCGCCTGCTGCGCGGCCGGGCCGTGCGGAGCGGTTCCGCGCGGCCCGGCCGCCGATGCGGGTCAGCAGACGTTGCGGCTGCTGTTGTTGAAGGTGTTGTTGCGGACGGTGATGTTCACGCCGCAGGGGCGCTCATTGATGGCCGAGTCGTTGATGGTGAGGTTCTGCAGGGTGATGTCGCGGGAGACGGGGAACTCGTCGCGGGAGGCGATGCGGATGTCGCCCGGTCCCGACACCGTGCCCGACTCGGCGGCGATCGTGACGTTGTAGCAGTTCTCCAGCAGCATGGCGTTGCTGCCGGTGTCGGCGATGTCGACGCGGTCGATCACGGCGCCGCCGCTCTCCGAGACGCAGAACACGCCGCGGCCGCCGCCGCGGGCGATCACCTCGCCGACGCGGATGTTGGTGGGGTAGGAGTCGCCGATCCGGCCGTTGCGGTTGGCCATGCGGAAGGCCGCGTAGCCCGTGCCGGTGCCGGCTCCCTCGGCGTCGACCGTGCCGACATCGGCGTTGGTGGTGTCGTTGAGCAGCAGGCCCGAGTAGGCGGTGTCGCGGGCGATCACCGTGCCGATGTCGAGCTGGTCGACCCCGTAGGTCTCGACGCCGTGGTTGTTCGTGCCGGAGACGTAGACGTGGTCGATCGTGACGTTGCGCGTGGGCCGGCTGCGGTCGCTGTGGTTGTCGATGCGGACGCCCAGGCCGCCGGAGAGCCGCAGGTCGATCCGGCCGAGGTGGATGTTCTCGCCGTTGCGGACGAAGATGCCGAAGTAGGGCGCGCCGGTGACGCTGAGGTGGGGGACCGAGACGTCGTGTACGCCGCGGGCGCGCACCACGGCGTTGTCGCCGCGCGGGGTGCCGGTCACGTCGATGGTGCCGCAGACCTCCAGGGAGGTGTAGCTGGGCAGGTCGAGCGACTGCCCGGCGCTCATCGAGCCCGAGCCGCGGACCACGACGGCCTCCGTCGAGCTGCGTCCGGGTGTCAGGCTTCCCACGGCGGCGCGCATCGCCGCAAGCATGCTGCCGCCGATATAAACCGTTTCACCGCCGTTGCGGGCCGTCCAGGTGCCGCCGCTGTGCACGGCCTCGGCGTCGTAGGAGCCGTCGCCGCAGGCGGCCTGGGCCGCCGATGCCGAGCCGGCGTGCTGGGCATGGGCGGCCGGGGCCGGGCTGAAGGGGGCCTGAGCGGCGGCGAGGGCGAGCGCGCAGGTCGCACCCAGGATGCCGGCGAGCAGCGCCGGCTTGGCGCGCGCGCCGGATCGTGCGCTGTGGAGTCCCATCGTTCACTCCTGTCGGTAGGGGGAGGGGAGCAGTACCGCAGTGGGACCGCTTGGTAAGCGCTTACCGGTGCCCGCGAGTATGACAACGGACACACACCGTGGCAACCCGCCTCGACCGGTCTCTTATCGGATACGCAGAGCGACCTGCGGCAACGGAATCGAAACGATTCACCGCGGCGACCGGGACTCTGGCGGATGCGAGGCGCGGGCCCCATCCCGCCGGTCCACAGGGCCCGCGGGCGCCGCGACCGGCGAGAGGCCGCGTATCAGCGCACGACGACCGGCGTGCCGTTGTCGACGTGGCCCTCGGCCCATAGCCAGTCCATGGCGGGGATGCTCACCCGGACGCAGCCGTGGGATGCGGGGTAGGGCGGCACGGAGGAGTAGCCGTGCACGGCGATCCCGCCGTTGAAGTAGGCCGGCCGGTACAGCGAGCCGAGCGGGCCGTCGTCCCAGCCGTCGACGTGGCGGAAGACGCTGTACTCGCCGGCGGGGGTGACGGCGACGCTGGTCCGGCCCTGGGAGGTGTAGGTCTCGCCCGAGCCGGTGGAGGTGTTGAGGATGTGGCGCACCTCGCCGTCGCGGACCACGAGTAGCAGTTGGCGGTCCAGGTCGACCTCGACGACCTCGCCCGCCGAACTGGCCGCCCCGGGGCGGGGCCCCTCCTCCAGCGCGGCGCGGGTGTCAGGGCCCACCACACCGTCGCGCGCGATTCCCGCCGCCTTCTGCACGGCGAAGACGGCCTGGCTGGTGCGGACGTCGAACTCGCCGTCGACCGGCCCCAGCCAGTACCCCAGCTCCTTCAGGCGCCGCTCGACCTCGCGGACCGCGGGACCGGAGTCGCCCAGGCTGAGCAGCGGCCGCGCGCCCTCCTCCGCCTGGGCGGCCTGGACCGCCTGGGGTGCCGCGGGAGGAGCGGCGGCGTGCGCCGTCGCGCTCCACCCGGCCGCGGCGACGGCCGCCGCAGCGGCACAGGCCGCGATTCTGGTGCATTGAACACGGATGCCCGACATGTGTGCGTCCATGGGCGCCTTTTACCCGCACATGACCCGGCCATGACAGCGGGGACACCCCTCGGCACGGTGAGCGACCGCGGAACGCGCCCGTGCGGCTGGCTGAGCGGGGTTTGTGCCGTGCGCAACCGCATCCTCGTGCCGCCAAACCGGCCCGGCGCGGCCGGTTCAGGCCAGTCGGCGTAGTCGGCGGGAGGGGCCGGTCCGGCGGCTCGCCGCTCGCGCGCCCCGGCTGCGGCGGCCGTGCGCCGCCCGCCGGGCGAGCAGGCCGGCGGGCCGCCCGCGAACACGGCCGTAACAGGCGCCCGAGTCCTGCCTCCCGGAGCCCTCCGCGCGTACGACGCATCCGCGGCCGCCGGGCGCCGCCGGGGCCGCCGCCGTGGTTTTCCGGCGGCGAGCGCGGATTCGCGGCGCGGATTCGGGCGCTACCCCTGAGGAAAGCTCGCGTAGTACCCCGCGGCCATGTCGTCGCCGCCGTGGCCGGAATCGGCGGCGCGCAGCATGCGGTCCTCCGTGGCGGCGGCGAGGTCCAGGCGCAGGCCGACGCCTTCGGCCGCTTCGCGCACCAGCCGCGCGTCCTTGGCGGCGTTGGCGACCGAGAAGCTGGGCGTGTAGTCGCCGCCCAGGATGACGTCGGCCTTGGCGTGCAGGTACCCGCTGTCGAGCGGGCCGCCCGAAACCAGGTCGAGGAAGCTGCGCGGGTCCACTCCCAGGCCCTCGGCGAGCGCCAGTGCCTCGCCGGTTGCCGAGGTCAGCGCCAGGACCCAGCTGTTGGCGACGAGTTTCAGCCGGCTCGCCGCCCCGATCTCGTCCAGAGCGACGGTGCGCGAGCCGATCGCGTCGAAGACCGGCGCCGCGCGCCGGCGCGCCCGTTCGGATCCCGCCGCCAGCACGGTGAGCGCCCCCTGCTCGGCAGGGGCGCGGGTGCCCAGCACCGGCGCGTCGACGAACTCCAGCTCCAGCTTCGCGGCGCGCGCGGCCAGCCGCTCGGTGGCGGCCAGGCCCGCCGTGGTGGTCTGCGCCCAGACCGCGCCCCGCGGAGGCGCGACGCCGGCCATCACGGACTCGACCGCGTCGCCGTCGGTGAGCATCGTGACGACGACCTCGGCGTCGGCGACGGCGTCCGCAGGGCTTTCGGCGACGGTGCAGCCGTGGTCGGCCAGCGGCCGGGCCTTGGCCGCGGTGCGGTTCCACACCTTTACCGGGATGCCGGCGGCCGCGATGTTGCGGGCCATGGGCGCGCCCATGATTCCGGTGCCCAGCACGGCGACGCGGGGAGTGTCCGTCGCGGGCGTGGATGGTTCGGTCGGTTCCATGCCCGCTTGCTACCCGCCCGACTGGGCGGCGCAACGTCGCCCGCGAGCGGGCCGGGCACTCCGCCGGTGTCCGACCTGGCCCCCTGGTCGGGCGCCGATCGACCGGTTCGGGATGTGCGGGGAATCGGACGCGGTTACCGCAGGTGTGGCGGCTTTGTCGTGGGGCTTTCGACGTCAGGCTGTTTCGGGCCGGTGCCAAAGTCCACTGCCGAGCGGTCGGATCGCCGGTGCGGGCGCCGCCGGGGCGCACCGTCCGACCCAGCGGCCCCGCCGGTCCCTGCGATCGCGTGTTACAAGAGGGCCAGCCAGAGCCGCCCGGACGAGGGGATCCGACGCCCATGGCCCCAGGACGCAGTCGCATCGGCGGTCGGCGCCGCGCGCGGTTGTGCGCGTGTGCGCTGGCCGTCTTCGCCCTCGGCTCCACGCTCGGCGGACAGCCAGCCGCCGCCGCGGACACGGAGCAGGCGGGTGCCACGGGCGCCCCGCCATCATCTGCGGGAGCCGCAGTTCCCGCGGAGCCGCCGGCACGGCCGGAGCCGCCGGCAGCACCCGAACCTCCGCGCCTGCCCGCACAGCACGGCCCGCACCCACCGTCCGACCCCGCTGATCCCCCGGCTCCGGCGGCGCCGCCCAAGCCGCCCAACCCGCCCGTGCCGCCGGAACCTCCCCAACCGCCCCCGCCACCGGAACCGCCGGAACCTCCCGACCCGCCGGAGCCGCCGCTGCCGCCGGACTGCCCTGAACCGCCCGAGCCCGCCCCCACGGAACCTTCGCCTCCTCCGCTTCCCGCACCTCCGCTTCCCCCGGAGCCGCCGGAACCGGATCCCCCGGCGCCCCAGGAGCCTCCCGAGCCGCCGCAGGTGCCCGCGCCTCCGCCGCCGCCCGATCCTCCCGCGCCCGCCGAACCGGAGGCTCCCGCCATCCAAGAGGCGGCGGCGCCGGCCCCGGTCCCCGCGCCCCCGCAGCCGCCGGAGTCACCCGAGCCCGTTCCGGTCCGGCCGCGGCCGACCGATGAGGCGGAGTTCGTCGGCGCCCCGCTGATCGAAAGCACGCAACGCGACGGCCCCGACGGGTTCGAGCCGCTGCAGATCATGGTGATCGCCGTCCTGATCGCCGTCGCAGCCGGCGTCGGAGCCTCAAGCGCGCGCCGCTAGCTCGTCAGCTCTCCCGTGGCTCGGGTCCCGTTCGGCACGTCTCGCGGATCGGAGCGGGTGAGCGCCGGTGGAACGCCCGGCGAGGACGGCGAGCGGGCGACGCGGCAGCGACGACAGCGCAGGGCTCAGCCCGCGCGAAACGGTCCGGGTGCCCGCCGGTGACGGTGAGCGACGGGGGCCGGCGACGGCGGCGGGGGTTCGGGCCGGCGACCACCGGCCAAGGACGGTGCATGGCCGATCACCTGACAAGGCGGCGACGACACCGCAGGGCTCAGCCCGCGCGAATCGGACCGGGTGCCCGCCGGTGACGGTGAGCGACGGGGGCGACGAGGTCGGCGAAGGGTTGGGCCCGCCCGAGTCGGTTCGGATGCCCGCCGGTGACGGGAAGCAACGGGGGCAGCGACGACCGCGGAGGGCTCAGCCCGCACGGATCGGCCCCGGTGCCCGCCGGTGACCGTGGGCAACGGGGGGCGGCGACGGCAGCGGGGGTTCGGGCTGTGCGGTCACCGGCTGCTGGAGGCGGATGGCGGGTCGCCCGACGGGGGCGGCGAGGTCGGCGGGTGGCTCGGCCCGCGGGGATCGGTTCGGTGGGCGCCGGTGGCGCGCGCGACGGGCGGCGCGACCGGCGAGCATTCCGGTACGCCCCACCAACCAACGCGTCCGCCCCGAAACCCGGAACGCCCGATTTAATCTAACTCCCCAACGGCGATCTTGTATCTGTGGTCACTTGTGAACGCTCACAATGACCGCAGGTACAAGATCGCCGCCGCTGGGAGCGCCGACCGCGAGGTGTTGCCTCCGATGTCCCGGTTCGTCCGCCGGGTTGGCTGCCGGACCGCCCCCCGGTTCGCGTCGAGGGTGTCGGGGCCACACTCGGCGCCGAGTGTGGCCCCACCGACACCCTCGACGCGGGAACCGGACACGGAACCCCGACATTCGGCACCTTCGGGGCGGCGGCGGGGCGACGAGGCGCGCCCCGCGACCGCCGGGGCGAACTCCGGCCGCGCGGAGGGCCGTCCGCGACGTCGACTCCTCCCGCGATGTCCGGTATACGGGGGCGCCGGGGCGGCCCGCACGACCCGGATCGGCGATGATCATGGCATTTGGACCGGGGATCCGCACCCGAAGCGATCCAAACGCGCACCTCGCGGCACCCCGGCCGCCTCCACCCCCGCCACAGCCCGACATTCCGGGCAAACCACCCCGGTATCCTTCCGCATCCCGGAAGATCCGGGGTTGGGGTGCGCCGCACGCACCCACCGCGCGCCATCGGCGGGCATCGTGGCCCCACCCGGAGTGAAATGCCCGAAACGTCCGCGCCCGGGCGGTGTGTAAGAACGGCGGGGGCCGCTTTGCAGGAACCCACCGGGCACCCCCTGGGGCGGCCACCACCGAGGCTGCGGCAATGGGTGCGCCCCGCGAAGCGCGGTCACAGCTTGCCGCCGAGCGCACGCAGTCCTTCCCAGGTGGAACCGCACCACCGGTGGCGGGCCTCCGGCGCAAAGGTGCGCCGTGCGCTCGGCGGCAAGCTGGCGCACCGCGCTTCGCGCATCACAGCCCCATTGCCGCAACCTCCTGTGGTGACCGACTCCTTGAACACGACGTCGGCGGCTCCCACCGCCGCCGGCAACCGGTGATCGCTCGGCCCAGCCGTCGTCGGCCGTCGCTGCCTCGTCGCATGGGCCACCGGCGGGCACCCGAACCGATGATCGCCGACCCCAACCCCCGCCGCCCATCGCCGCACCGTCGCACGCCCGACCGGCGGGCACCGGGACCGATGGGCACGGGCCAAGCCCTGCGCTGTCGTCGCCGCCCGTCGGGTGGCCCGCCGTCCGCCGCCGGCAACCGGTGACCGCCGACCCCAACCCCCGTCGGCCATCGCCGCCCCGTTGCAAGCCCGACCGGCGGGCACCCGAACCGATCCGCGCCGGCTGGCCTCCGGCCGCCCGGCCGCCGGATCCGGGCGGCTCATCCGCCCGCTGCCGAGGCGTCGATGCGGTCGAAGCCCGCCAGTGCGTCCTGGAACGCGCCGGAGTCGGTGGCCAGGACGCCCGAATAGGGGTTGTCCAGGAAGAGCAGCAGCCCCAGCGTCGCCGCGACGAAAACCAGGTTCACGAGGGCCCAGAAGAGCCGCGCCCGCGACCGGCTCACCTGCATGCCGAAGGGCAGCACCACGACGGCGAGCCCGCTCACGGCCGTGGCCAGCGTGACGAAGCGGGGAACGTGGTCGGCCGCGGAGTCGGCGCGCTGCACGCGGGCCTGGACGAGGTCGGTGATGTTCTGCCGGGCCTGCAGCTTCTCCAGGGCGTCGGCGGGGTCCTGCGAGGGCACCCGGTTCACGCTGATGCGCAGGCGGTCCAGCGCGGCCGATGCGCTCGGGGCGAGCTCGCGCCGCTCGCGCATCGCCGGCCAGTCCGCGCGGACGACCGCGCGGACGTAGTCGCGCACGTCGGCGCGCACGCGTGCGCCCTCCTCGGCGGGGAAGGCGGCGGTGTTCCAGTACAGGGCGGTGGCGTGGCCGGCCTCCTCGACGGCGGCGTCGGCCGCCCCGCGGTTGTTCTCCCAGCCGATGACCAGGCCCATCGCCAGCGCAATGAGGTAGATCGACAGGACGCAGGGTGCGATGAGGATGCCGATGGGGCCTTCGGAGTCGTCGGCGGAGATGACGAACTTGCGCGCGACCACTATGCCGACGACCAGAAGTAGGGCGAGGACGACGAAGACCACGAGGATGCTGACTGTCATTGGCTCTCCCGTTCTCCGGCTTCGGGATACCGGAGCCGAGCGGCACCGGATGGCTATCGGCGATTCGAAAACGGCGTGGACGGCTCATGCTTTACCATCGGCTTTTGCGGCACTTCAGCCCCGTGCGCGTTCGCGGAATCCGGGGCGCGCGGCGGCGCCGCGATCCGGCCGTCGCCGGTGGCCTGTTCTAGGCGCGCTCCAATCGCGACACCTCGGCGAACACGGGCCGCCGCGGGAATTCCGGTCACTTCGCTCCGCTCGCCCGCTCACCGGGGACCGCCGGACTCGATGTACGCAGGGATGTCAGCGCGCATCGACCTGGCCGCCAGGTGGACTCCGGATATGCGGCGAATCGCCGTTCAGTCGGCGAATGGAAAAGTCCTTCGTATTCCCGGTCATTTCCCGCCACGATTTCCCCGTCCGCGATCCGGAAAGGCGTCCTACGGCTGCGGCGATCGACGGCCGGGCACGCGGCCGTTCGTCCGCCGGCCCGGATCCCTGCGGGATTCCGCCTCGGCCTCTTCATCCCGACGCGCGCCCATCGGGGCGGCGCGGCGAACGCAGCAAGCGGCTCCCCCGCCGATCCGCTTCACCCCACCGATCCGCTTCGCACCATCGGCCCGCTTCCCCCCATTGCGCCCGCTGTGTGATACGCGTAACATCCAGGCCGTCGAAGCGGTTCGACTCAGGAGGCCGATGTGCGTATCTCCGACGTCGCCCGGCACGCCGGGGTGTCACCGAGCACGGTCTCCTATGTTCTCAGCGGCAAGCGCTCGATCTCCGCGGCCACCCGCGAACGCGTCCTGGAGAGCATCGAGACGCTCGGCTACCAGCCGCACGCCGGAGCCCGCGCCCTGGCCAGCAACCGCTCCAACGTGATCGCCCTGGTCGTCCCGCTGCGGCCGGGCATCCACGTCCCCGTCGCCATGCAGTTCGCCGTCTCGGTGGTCACCAGCGCCCGCGATCGCGAGCACGACGTGCTGCTGCTCACCCAGGCCGAGGGCGAAAGCGGGCTGCGCCGCGTCGCCGGCACCTCGATGGTCGACGGCATCATCGTCATGGACGTCGAGGTCGACGACGCCCGCATCCCCACTCTGCGCTCGCTGTCCCACCCTTCGGTCCTGATCGGCGTCCCGGCCGACACCGAGGGGCTGACGTGCATCGACCTCGACTTCGAGGCGGCCGGGCGCGCCTGCGTGGCCCACCTGGCCGCGCTGGGCCACCGCGAGGTCGCACTGATCGGGCAGCCGCCCTCGGTCTACGAGCGCCGCACCGGCTTCGCCGAGCGCACGGTCGCCGGATTCGAGGCCGAAGCGCGCGAGCGCGGGGTCGCGAACACCGTCGTGCCCTGCGACGCGGCCCCCGCGGCGGTCACCGCCGCAGTCACCCGGCTGCTGCGCGAACGCCCCGGGCTGACCGGGATCGTGGTGCACAACGAGCCGGCCGTCGCACCGCTGCTGGAGGCCGTGCGCGGCCTGGGCCGCGAGGTCCCCGCCGACCTGTCGGTGGTGGCCATCGCACCCGACGACCTCGCCACGGAGGTCTCGCCCCCGCTGACCTCGGTCAGCCTGCCCGCCGAGGAGGTGGGCGGGCGCGCCGTCTCGCTGCTCATGGACAAGCTCGACGACATCGACCCGCCGGAAGTGACACTCCTTCCGCCGCGCCTCGTGCCGCGGGCGAGCGCCGCCGCTCGACCCGCCCCGTCCTGACCCGAACGTCGACCCGTCCCGACCCGCCGCCGACCCCGCCCACCTCCGACCAGCCGTCCCACCCCCGATCCCCGCTCGCCGGCTCCGGCCGTCCCCGTCCCCATTCCCGCCCGTCAGCGCAGTCGAAGCGCTTCGACACGCATAAGGAGCGCCCCATGCCCACCGGTCACCGCACGCACCGCCTGCGCGGATCCTCCGCCCTGGCCGCCGCCGGCCTGCTCACCCTCACCACCGCCTGCGGCGGCGGAGGGGGCGGGGAGGTCACCTCCCTCACGGCCATGGACTACAACCTCGCCGAGCCGCAGAACGGCACCACGAAGAAGATGCTCCAGGAATGCGGCGAGCAGGCGGGGGTGGAGATCGAACGCGAGGCGCTGCCCCGCGACCAGCTCATGCCCCAGCTCCTCCAGGGAGCCTCGCAGCAGGAGCTGCCCGACCTGATGCTGATCGACAACCCCGACCTGCCGCAGGTCGCGGCCACCGGGGCGCTGCTTCCGCTGGACGAGGCCGGCTTCGGCACCGAGGGCTTCTACCCCAGCGTGCTGCGGGTCGGCACCCACGACGACACCCTCTACGGCATCGCGCCGGGGGTGAACGGCTTGGCGCTGTTCACCAACACCGCCGTACTGGACGACGCCGGCGTCGAGCCGCCGCGGACCTGGGGCGAGCTGCGCGATGCGGCCGCCGAGCTCACCCGGGGCGACACCAAGGGGTTCGCCTTCTCGGCCATCGGCCACGAGGAGGGCACCTGGACCTTCGAGCCGTTCCTGTGGAGCAACGGGGCCACACTGACCGAGCTGGACTCCCCCGAGGCGGTCGAGGCGCTGGAGCTGTGGTCGGACCTGGTCGAGGAGGGCTCGGTCTCGCAGTCGGTCGTCAACTGGTCGCAGGCCGACGTCAACGACCAGTTCCTGGGTGAGCGGGCCGCGATGATGATCAACGGCTCCTGGCAGCTGCCCGTGCTCGACGAACAGGACATCGACTACGACGTCGTCCCGCTGCCGGTCCCCGAGGCCGGCGCCGACCCCGCCACGCCCATGGGCGGCGAAGTCTGGGCGATCGCGCGCAACGGCGGCGAGCGCGAGCAGAAGGCCGTCGAGGTGCTGCAGTGCCTGCTCAGCGACGACAACATGCGCCAGTGGGCCGAGCTGAACGCCTACGTACCGGCCAAGGAGGACCTGGCCCGGGCGCTCGCCGAGGAGAACCCGCAGATGGCCCCCTTCGTGGAGTCGGTGCCCACCGCGCGGGCGCGCACCGCCGAACTGGGCGAGCACTACCCCGACGTCTCCTCCGCCATCGCCGACGCGATCCAGCAGGCCCTGGCCGGTTCGGGCACGGCGAAGGAGGCGCTGGCCCAGGCGCAGCAGTCGGTCCCGGACGCCTGATGGCGGCCAGGATCGGGTTCCTCGCACCCATCGTCGTCTACCTGGCCGCCTTCTTCGGCTACCCGCTGGTCGCCAACATCACGATGGCCATGCGGGAGTACACCGCCGCGTCGTTCTACACCGGCGAGGCGCCCTTCGTCGGGCTCGCGAACTACGCGGCGGTGCTGAGCGATCCGGTCTTCGGCACGGCGATGGCCAACACGGCGGTGTTCACCGCCGCCTCACTGGCGTTCCAGTTCGGGATCGGGCTCGCGCTGGCCGTCTTCTTCCAGCGGCACTTCCCGCTGAACGGGGTTCTGCGGTCGCTGCTGCTGATCCCCTGGCTGCTGCCGCTGGTGGTCTCGGGCACGGTCTGGCGGTGGATCTTCGACCAGGAGTACGGAGTCCTCAACCAGACGCTGCTGGGACTGGGCGTGATCGACTCCGCCGTGCCGTGGCTGTCGAGCACCGCGATGGCGCTGCCGTCGGTGACCGTCGCCAACATCTGGGTCGGCATCCCGTTCAACATGGTCATCCTCTACGGCGGGCTGCAGAGCATCCCCGCCCACCTGTACGAGGCGGCGGCCCTGGACGGCGCCGGCCCCTGGCAGCGGTTCCGCCACGTCACCTGGCCGCTACTGCGGCCGGTCAGCGCGGTGGTGCTGATGCTCGGGCTCGTCTACACGCTGAAGGTCTTCGACGTGATCATGGTCCTCACCCAGGGCGGGCCGGCCAACGCCACCCAGACCCTGACCACGTGGTCCTACTCGCTGTCGTTCGGGGAGCTGGACTTCGGCCTCGGAGCGGCGGTGGGCAACCTGCTGATCATCATCGCGCTGGTGTTCGCCCTGTTCTACCTGCGCGGGCTGCGCACCTTCGGCGCCTCGCCCGCGCGGAAGGGGAGGTAGCCGTGGCCGTGCGCCGCAGAGTCCGCACCGCGTTCACCACGGTCACCGCCCTGGTGATCGTGGGGGTGCTGCTGTTCCCGCTGTACTGGATGGTCAACGCCTCGCTGCAGCCGGCCACCGGACTGCTGGAGACACCGCCGCGCTGGTTCCCCGCCGGCGGAACCCTGGACGGCTACCGCCAGGCGCTCGCCAGCCAGGGGCGGCCACTGCTGAACAGCATCGTCATCGCGGCGGGCACGGTGGCGCTGACCCTGGCGCTTTCGGTGCCGGCGGCCTACGCGCTCAGCCGGTTCCGCATGCGCGGGACCGGCGTGCTGCTGTTCGCGCTGCTGCTGGTGCAGATGGTGCCGGGCATCGTGATGGCCAACTCGCTGTATGCGGTGATGAACCGGACCGGGCTGCTGAGCACCTATCCGGCGCTGATCCTGGCCGACTCCACGGTGGCCGTGCCGTTCGCGGTGCTCATCCTGCGGGCGTTCATGGTCACCATCCCCGCCGAACTGGGAGAGGCGGCCATGGTCGACGGCGCCGGGCACGGCCGCGTGCTGTGGTCGGTGGTGCTGCCGGTGAGCCGCAACGCCATGATCACGGCGGCGCTGTTCGCGTTCCTGTTCTCGTGGGCGGACTTCCTCTTCGCGGTGACGCTGAACTCCGACGAGGCGGTCATGCCGGTCACGGTCGGCATCTACCGCTTCATCGGCGCGCACACCGCCGACTGGAACGCCGTCATGGCCACCGGGGTCATCGCCTCCATCCCCGCCGCCGTCCTGCTCGTCGTCGCCCAGCGCTACGTCGCCGCCGGCGTCACCGGAGGCGCGCTCAAGGACTGACCGCCGGCCCCGCTGCGGCGCCGGACGGCGCCGCAGCGGGGCCCGACCACCGCCCACCAACCACGAACCCGCCCCGCGACGACGAGGACCGGGGCGGCTCCTGCCGAGCCGGTCGAAAAGGAAGGACAACGCGTGCTGCACGAGATCGACGGCGGCGTCGAATGGCACGGCGGCCACCAGGTCGTGCGCGTCGAACCCTGGGGCGCCGACAGCGTCCGCGTGCGGGCCGGGCTCTACCGCCTGCGCTCCGACATCCCCGGTGCGCTGGGCGAACGCCCCCACACCGCGGCCAAGCCCCGAATCGAGGGCGGCACCGCCCACCTGGTCAACGGAGAGATCACCGCCGAGGTCGGCGACGACGGCATGCTGCGGTTCCTGCGCACCTCCTCGCGCAGTGAACTGCTGGCCGAGCAGCGGGCGCACTTCTGGTGGCCGGGCCCGCGCGCCTACACCTCGACCGGAAACGGCTACTACCGCATCGAGCAGCGCTTTCGCGCCTACGACGGGGAACGGGTGTTCGGCCTGGGTCAGCACACCCACGGCCTGTTCGACCAGAAGGGCGCGGTGGTCGACCTGGTGCAGCGCAACGCCGAGGTCTCCATCCCGTTCCTGTTCTCCTCGCGCGGCTACGGCCTGCTGTGGAACAGCCCCGCGGTGGGCCGGGTGGAGCTGGCCGGCAACGGCACCCGCTGGGTCTCCGACAGCGCGCGCCAGATCGACTACTGGATCACCACCGGCGCCGACCCGGCCGGGATCATGGCGAATTACGCCGATGCCACGGGCCACGCGCCGATGCTGCCGGAGTGGGCCTCGGGCTTCTGGCAGTGCAAGCTGCGCTACAAGACCCAGCAGGAGCTGATGGAGGTGGCGCGCGAGTACAAGCGCCGCGGCCTGCCGCTGTCGGTGATCGTCGCCGACTTCTTCCACTGGACCCACCTGGGCGACTGGCGGTTCGATCCCGACGAGTGGCCCGACCCCGCCGGCATGGTGCGCGAGCTTCGCGAGATGGGCACCGAGCTGATGGTGTCGGTGTGGCCCTCGGTCAGCCCGCTGTCGGAGAACTTCGGCGAGATGCTGCGGCGCGGCCTGCTGGTGGCCACCGAGCAGGGGCCGCCCGTGCACGCCGACTGGGCCGACAAGGGCGTCGACGGCAAGGTGCAGGTCTCCTTCTACGACGCGACCAACCCCGAAGCGCGCGCGTTCGTGTGGGACAGGGTGCGGCGCAACTACCACGATCTGGGCGTGCGGGTGTGGTGGCTGGACGGCTGCGAGCCCGAGATCAAGCCCGGGCACCAGCACAACCTGCACTACCGCGCCGGGCCGGGCGAGGAGGTGGCCAACATCTACCCGGCCGAGCACGCGCGCGGATTCTACGAGGGCATGCGCGAGGCCGGGGAGAGCGAGGTCGTCACCCTGTGCCGCTCGGCCTGGGCGGGCAGCCAGCGCTACGGCGCCGCGCTGTGGTCGGGGGACATCGCCGCGACGTTCGAGTCGCTGCGCACCCAGATCCGCGCGGGGCTCAACGTGGCGATGTCGGGCATCCCGTGGTGGACCACCGACATCGGCGGGTTCCACGGCGGCGACCAGGACTCCCCCGAGTACCGGGAACTGCTGGTGCGCTGGTTCCAGTACGGGGTGTTCTGCCCTCTGCTGCGCCTGCACGGGTTCCGCGAACCCTTCGTCGACCACCTCCACCCGCAGATGTCGGGCGGGCCCAACGAGGTGTGGTCCTACGGCGAGGAGGTCTACGGCCACCTGCGCAGCCTGCTGTTCCTGCGGGAGCGGCTGCGCCCCTACGTCATGGAGCAGATGCGCACCGCCCACGAGCGCGGCACACCGCCGATGCGCCCGCTTTTCGTGGACTTCCCCGGCGACGAGCGCGCCTGGGACGTCGACGACGCGTTCATGTTCGGACCCGACGTGCTGGTGGCGCCGGTGACCGAGTACGGGGCGCGCGAGCAGGACGTGTACCTGCCGGAGGGCACCCGCTGGGAGGACCCCTACAGCGGCGACGTGCTCCCCGGGGGGATCCGGGTGCGCCTGGCCGCGCCGCTGGACCGGGTGCCGGTGCTGGTGCGCGCGGGGGCCTCGGTCCCCGTGGCCGGCTGAGTCCGGCCCGATCCCCGGCCGGACGCACTGCGGACGGCCGAACCGGGTGCGCGGGCGCCGGCCTCCTCCGGCGGCCGCGCGCCTCCTCCGGCGGCCCGCGGGCCGCCGGCCCTCCGACCCCGACCCCGACCCGAATGGAAGCCGAGCAGGACACGACCCCCGGAACGTCCCCGGAAGAAGCGAGGTAGCACGGTGAACCCGAGCATCCCCCATCCGCCTCCCCCGACCTCCGCCTCCCCTCCCCCGCGCCCCTCCGCGCCCGCGCGCGCCCGCGCGGGCCTGATCGGGCCCCTGCGGGCAACGGCGGCCCGCGCCCTGCGCGGGGCCGCGCTCGTCCTTGCGGCGATGCTCGCCGCCGGCGCGGCTGCATCCCCGGCATCGGCCGACGACCTGCCCTTCCGCGACCCCGATCTGCCCGTCGACGAGCGGGTCGCCGACCTGCTGGGGCGGCTGACACGCGACGAGAAGATCGCGATGCTGCACCAGTACCAGCCGGCGATCCCGCGGCTGGACATCGGCGCGTTCCGCACCGGGACCGAGGCGCTGCACGGCGTCGCCTGGCTGGGCGAGGCGACGGTGTTCCCGCAGTCGGTGGGCCTGGGCGCCACCTGGGACACCGGGCTCGTGCGACGCGTCGGCGACGCCGTGGGCACCGAGATGCGCGGCTTCCACGTCCAGGACCCCGCGGCGCACGGGCTCAACGTGTGGGCGCCGGTGGCCGACCCGCTGCGCGACCCCAGGTGGGGGCGGAACGAAGAGGGCTACTCCGAGGACCCCGCGCTGGTCGGCGCGATGGCCACCGCCTACACCGGCGGGCTGCGCGGAGACCACGACTTCTACCTCAAGACCGCGCCGACGCTGAAGCACTTCGCCGGCTACAACATCGAGGAGAAGCGTGACCGGATCTCGGTCACCGTCCCGCCGCGCGCGCTGCACGAGTACGTCTACCCGGCGTTCCGCCCGGCCATCGCGGCGGGCAACGCCACCGGGGTGATGGCCGCCTACAACCTGATCAACGGTCGGCCGGCGCACCTGTCCCCGCTGCTGGACGACGTGCGGTCCTGGTCCGACCACGAGGCCATGATCGTCAGCGACGCCTACGGCCCCTCCAACGTGGTCGACACCCAGGGCTACTACGACACCCACGCGCAGTCGCACGCGGCGATGCTCAAGGCCGGCATCGACAGCTTCACCGACCAGGGCACCGACTCCTCGCTGACGATCCAGGCCGTCACCGCGGCGCTGGAACAGGGCCTGATCAGCGAGGCCGACATCGACCGAGCCCTGAGCCACAGCCTGTCGATCCGGTTCCGGCTGGGCGAGTTCGACCCCGACTCGCGCAACCCCTACGCCGACATCACGCCCGCGGCCATCGACTCCCCCGAGCACCGGAAGCTGGCGCAGGAGGCCGCCACCGCGCAGATGACGCTGCTGAAGAACGACGGCGCACTGCCGCTGGACCCGCAGCAGGACACCGACGTCGCGGTGGTCGGGCCGCTCGCCGACACGCTGTACGAGGACTGGTACAGCGGCACCATGCCCTACGAGGCGACTCCGGCCTCGGGCATCGCCGACCGGCTCGGCGACGCGGGCTCGGTGACCACGGCCGACGGAGCCGACCGGATCCGGCTGACCACGCCCGGCGGCGGCGCGGTCACGGCCTCCTCCGCCGAAGACGGCGGGGTGCTGCGCGTCGAGGACGGCGGCAGCGCCGGCGACCAGGCCATCAGCGTGTTCGAGTGGGGCGAGGGTGTGGTCACCCTGCGCACCGAGGCCAACGGCAAGGTCGTCGGCCTGGGCGAGGGCAACCGGCTGTTCAACGACCAGGACCAGCCCAACGGGTGGTTCGTCCAGCAGCTGTTCCGCTTCGAGGAGGTCGGCGGCGGCCAGGTGGTGCTGAAGTACGACGGATACGACACCTGGAACCGCAAGTACGTGTCGATCGGGCAGGACGGCGCGCTGACCGTCGGCGCAGACACCCCCGAGGAGGCGGCCCGCTTCGAGGTCGAGACGCTCGCCGACGGCGGCGAGCAGGCCGTCGAAGCGGCTTCGGGCGCCGACGCCGCGGTGGTCGTGGTGGGCAACATGCCCTTCATCAACGGGCGCGAGACCGACGACCGCGAGGACATCGCTCTGCCCGCGGCCCAGCGCGAGCTGGTCCAGGCGGTGGCGGAGGCCAACCCGAACACCGTCGTCGTGCTGGAGTCCAGCTATCCGCAGGCGGTGCCGTGCGCCCAGGAGCACGTTCCGGCGCTGCTGTGGACCTCCCACGCCGGGCAGGAAACCGGCAACGCGCTGGCCGCGGTCCTCTTCGGCGACGCCAACCCCGCGGGCAGGCTGCCGCAGACCTGGTACCGCTCGGTCGAGGACCTGCCGGACATGCGCGACTACGACGTCATCGACTCGGGGCACACCTACCAGTACTTCCCGGGCGAGCCGCTGTACCCGTTCGGGCACGGGCTGTCCTACACCGACTTCGAGTACGGCAGGCCCGAGCTGGACCGCAAGCGGATCGGCGCCGACGGCAGCGTGACCGTGCGGGTACCGGTGACCAACACCGGCGACCGCGCCGGCGACGAGGTGGTGCAGCTCTACACTCAGCAGAACCGCTCGCGGGTGGAGCAGCCGATCAAGGAGCTGCGCGACTTCGAGCGGGTGCACATCGAGGCCGGCGAGACGGTCACCGTGGAACTGGAGGTCGAGGCCGCCGACCTGGCGTTCTGGGACGTCACCCGCGGCAGGATGGTGGTCGAGCGGGCGGGCCACGACGTGCTGGTCGGGGCCTCCTCCGCCGACATCCGGCACCGGGCGCGCATCCAGGTCGAGGGAGAGCGCATCCCGCCGCGCGACCTCACCGGTGACGTCCGCGCCGCCGACTTCGACCGCTACTCAGCGGGTGTCGAGCTGGTCGACGAGAGCAAGACCGAGGGCACCGCGGTCGCGGGCTCGGCGGGCGGCTGGATCGCGTTCGACGACTCCGACCTGCGCGGCCTCACTGCGTTCACCGCCCGCACCGCCCGCGCCGAGGAGGGCGGTGCCGCCCTGGAGATCCGCCTGGGCTCCCCGGACGGCCGCCTGCTGGGCACCGCCGAGGTCCCCGCCACCGGCGGGAAGTACGAGTACACGCAGATCACCGCCGACCTGGAGAAGGCCGGCGGCCGGCACCGCGACGTCTACCTGGTCTTCACCGCGGACCTGCGGCTGAGCGGGTTCTCCCTGAGCACGGAGTAGCCCCCGTGCACATCGGCCGGGCCGCCCGGAGGAGATGGGCGGCCCGGCCGCCGTCATTCCCGCCGCAGCCCCGTTTCGATGACGGCCAGGGTGCGGCTCTGGAGGTCGGGGGGCCACGCCGACTGGACGGCGGCCTGGGTGGTGGCGGTCAGCAGGGCCATCACCTCGTCGATCCGGGCGTCGGGGCGGACGGCGCCCGCCTCCTGCGCCCGGGCGAGCAGGGCCGCTACGGCCGCCCGCAGCTCGTCGACCTGGTCGGCGACCCGGATGGGGGATCCCGCATCCGCGAGGGCGCCGACCACCGTCCGCTTGGCGGAAGCCTGGGCGAGCACCCGGGAGAAGAAGGCGAACAGGGCCGTGGCCGGGTCACCGCTGGCAAGCAAGGCGTCGGCCTCGTCGGCGAGCTGCCGCCTGGCCTCCTTCATGATGGCGGCGAGCAGGTCGTCCTTGGTCGGAAAGTGGCGGAACACGGTGCCGACCGCGACTCCCGCGCGCCGGGCGACCTCTTCGGTGGCGGCGGAGGCGCCCTGTTCGGCGAAGACCTCCTCGGCTGCCCGCAGGATGCGCGCGCGGTTGCGCCGGGCGTCGGCGCGCAGCGGCCTGCCGCCGTCCGCGGCACCGCCGCTGCCCGTGGAGGAAGGGGAGGAGGAGGGATCGCCGCCGGTCATCGTGCCTCTCGCGGTGGTGACTACAGAAACCCTGGACAAGATGAGTGTCCACTCATATTCTCATCGTGAGTCGACGCTCATCTTACCCACGCCGGCGCGTCCGGCCGGTGCCAGACGAATACGGGAGCCCGCATGTCCACAGCAACCGGAACCGGACCGCTCGACGGCCCCGCCGAGGCGTTCGCCAGATTCCGCAGCCTCGTGCTCGCCAACGACGGAGCAGGCTTCACCGGCGACATGCTCGCCGAAGACGTGCTGGTCGAGTTCCCCTTCGCCCCCGAAGGCGGCGTGCGCGACGTCCGCGGTCGCGAGGCGTTCCTCCGCTTCGCCCGAGCCGGCCGCGCGGCGCTGCCCGTGCGGTTCACCGGCGTCCACGACGTGACCCTGCACGAAACAGCCGACCCGGAGGTCGCCGTCGCCGAGTACTCCCTCGCCGCCGAGCACGTCGCCACCGGCAGAACTCTCCGCAGCGCCTTCGCCATGGTCCTGCGCGTCCGAGACGGCCGCATCGTCCACTGCCGGGAGTACCAGAACGCCGCGGCGATGGCGGCGGCGTTGACCTGACGCCCGTCCTCGCAGCTGTGACCCGGGCACGGATCACCTCAATGGCATCCCCAATGTTGGTTTTACTCACACAATGTCTGAATTGCCGCTGTTCAGGGCGGTTATGGAGTCCGTAGCACTCCGGGCACGCTCGGTAGGGCGTGCCGCCGCCACACAGCGAATGGGGGGACAGGCCATGGCGATGAATATGGAGTCGCAGCAGCTGGTCGGCCGCCGAGTCCTGGACAGCGACGGCAGCAGCGTCGGCAGGATCGGCCAGGTCTACTACGACGATCGTTCCAACGAGGCCAAGTGGGTCACGGTTCGCACGGGCCTCTTCGGCAACCGGGAGAGCTTCGTGCCGCTGCAGGGGGCGCACACGGTGGAGGACGACGTCCAGGTCCCCTACAGCAAGCACGAGATCAAGGACGCACCGCACTTCGACGTCGGCCAGCGCATCTCCCCCGATGAGGAGAGGCGGATCTACGAGCACTACAACGCCCCCTACCCCGGCGTCCCGGAACCGCGCTCAAGCGGCGAGGAGAGCCGGGCGCAGGAGGGCGGGACCGCCCGTCAGGAGGCCTCGGGAGCCCAGGCGCCGGGCGCCGACACCGACGAGGTCTCGATGACGCGGTACGAAGAGCGGGTCAGCGTCGGCTCGGAACGCGCGGAGAGCGGCCGAGTGCACCTGCGCAAGCATGTCGAGACCGAGGAGTTCGAGGAGACGGTCCCCGTCACGCACGAGGAGGTCAGGGTCGAACGCGAACCCGTGGAGGGCGCCGAGCCCGGTGGGCGGATCGAGGCCGAGGACGAGGAGATCGTCCTGCACGAGGAGCACCCCACGGTCTCCAAGGAGTCCGTGCCCGTGGAGCGGGTGCGGGCCCGCAAGGAGGAGGTCACCGAGGACCGGACCGTCCGCGGTGAGCGCCGCAGGGAGCGCATCGAGCTGGAGGGGGACGAGGAGCCGCCCGCGTAGGGACGGGCCCGATCCCGCCGCCCGCGCCGCGGCCGGCCCGGAACACCGGGCGCCTCAGGGCTTGCGGACGGTATAGCCCAGATAGACCGTTCCGCCGGTGAAGCGGTGCTCCTCTTCGAGGGTGAGGTCGAGGCGGACGCCGTCGGGAAGGGCGCGGGTGCCGCCGCCCACGATCGCCGGGACGAGGAACAGGCGGATCTCGTCGACCAGGCCGGCCGCGATGGCGTGGGCGGCGAGGGTGGGGCCGGAGATGCTGAGCGGGCGGTCGGCCTGCGCCTTGAGGCGGGCGAGCGCGTCGGGGTCGAAGCTCCGCTCGACGCTGGTCCTGGCCGTGGCGGGCGCCTCCAGCGTGGTGGAGTACACGATCTTCTCGGCGGCCCGCCAGATGTCCGCGAAGTCGCGCATGAGGGGCGAGTGCTCGGCCAGGGACGGGTCGGTCTCCCAGACCGCCATCGTCTCGTACATGCGGCGGCCGTAGAGGCAGGTGCCGGTCAGGCGCTCCTGGTCGTTGATGAAGGCCATGACCTCGGCGTCGGGCTCGGCCCAGTCGAAGCGGCCCTCGGGGTCGGCGATGTAGCCGTCCAGCGACGCGATCATCGAGAAGTACAGATCGGCCATCGGGCCTCCTCGGGCCGGCCGCCGCCGCGGATCGGCGCGCGGTCATCGCCCCCGAGCCTACGGCCAGACGCCGACACTGCGCGGGATCCTCGCGGATCCGCGCCGGCGTCGCCGAGTACGGCGGCCGGTGCGAACCGGAGGGCGGCGCCCCGCCGGTTCGCACCGGCCGTTTTCACTGCGGCGGATCCGGGCGGCCGGGCCGTCCCGGCGCGGCACGGCCCCACCCCTGGTGCGCACCGCCGGGGGCGGTGCGGCGCTTGGGGCCCTGCCGGCTGCGGGGGCCGGGCAGCCCCGTCCCGGTCGGCCGACTCGGGACGGGGAGAGCCCGGCCGCGCTCTCATCGGTCCAGCCGCTTGACCAGTGCGTTGTACTCGTCCCACAGCTCCTCGGGGAGCTGGTCGCCGAAGGTCTTGAAGAACTCCGGGATCAGCGAGGCCTCCTCGCGCCAGGTGTCCGGGTCGACCGACAGCAGGAAGTCCAGCTCCTCCCGCGAGAGGTCGAGCCCGCTGGTGTCCAGCGACTCGGGTGTGGGCACGTTGCCGATCGGCGTGCGCCGCGCCTCGGCCGCGCCCTGGAGGCGCTCGAGGATCCACTTGAGCACCCGGCTGTTCTCTCCGAAGCCCGGCCAGACGATCCGCCCGTCGTCGTCCTTGCGGAACCAGTTGACGTAGAAGATCCGCGGCAGCTTCTCGGGGTCGGTCTGACGCCCGACCTCCAGCCAGTGGCCGAAGTAGTCGCCCATGTTGTAGCCGCAGAACGGGAGCATCGCGAAGGGGTCGCGGCGCAGCTCGCCGACCGTGCCCTCGGCCGCCGCCGTCTTCTCCGAGGCGACGTTCGCGCCCAGGAACACGCCGTGCTGCCAGTCGAAGGACTCGTTGACCAGCGGCACAGCGGTGGCGCGGCGGCCGCCGAAGAGGATGGCCGAGATCGGCACGCCCGCGGGGTCCTCCCACTCCGGCGCGATGGTCGGCGCCTGGCCGGCCGGGGTGGTGAAGCGGGCGTTGGGGTGGGCGGCGGGCTCGCCGGACTCCGGGGTCCAGTCGCGGCCCTTCCAGTCGGTCAGGTGCGCCGGGGGCTCCTCGGTGAGCCCCTCCCACCACACGTCGCCGTCGTCGGTCAGCGCGACGTTGGTGAAGATGCTGTTGCCCCACAGCGCCTTGATGGCATTGAGGTTGGTGGACTCGCCGGTGCCGGGCGCGACGCCGAAGAACCCGGCCTCGGGGTTGATGGCGCGCAGTCGGCCCTCGTCGTCGAAGCGCATCCAGGCGATGTCGTCGCCGACCGTCTCGACCTTCCAGCCGGGGATGGTCGGCATCAGCATCGCGAGGTTGGTCTTGCCGCACGCGCTGGGGAAGGCCGCGGCGATGTAGCGGGGCTCGCCCTGGGGCGGGGTGACCTTGAGGATGAGCATGTGCTCGGCCAGCCAGCCCTCGTCGCGCGCCATCACCGAGGCGATGCGCAGCGCGTAGCACTTCTTGCCCAGCAGGGCGTTGCCGCCGTAGCCGGAGCCGAAGGACCAGATCTCGCGGGTCTCCGGGAAGTGCGAGATGTACTTGGTGCTGTTGCACGGCCAGGGCACGTCCTGCTGGCCGGGCTCCAACGGGGCGCCGACGGAGTGGACGGCCTTGACGAACGATCCGCGCTCCTCGATGAGGCGCAGGGCCGGCTCGCCCATGCGGGCCATGATGCGCATGGAGACGACGACGTAGGGCGAGTCGGTGATCTCCACGCCCAGTTGGGAGATGTTGCCGCCCAGCGGGCCCATGCAGAACGGGACGACGTACATGGTGCGGCCGCGCATACAGCCGTCGAAGATGTCGGCGAAGGTCGCCCGCATCTCCGCGGGGTCGACCCAGTTGTTGGTGGGACCGGCGTCCTGCTCGCGCTCGGAGCAGATGAAGGTGCGGTCCTCGACCCGCGCGACGTCGCTGGGATCCGACCGGCAGTAGAAGCTGTTCGGCCGGAGCTCGGGGTTCAGGCGGACGAACGTGCCCTGCTCGACCAATAGACCGGTGAGTCGCTCCCACTCGGCCTCCGAGCCGTCGCACCACACGACCTGGTCGGGCCGGGTCAGGTCCGCTACCTCGCGAACCCAGTCGGTCAGTTCCTTGTGGTCCGTGGGGGCCACATTCGGGCCAGTCACTTGTTGCGACACAGCGGCTCCTTCGTCAACGTCAGGTCCGCATCATCGTCGACGCCCCCGCGATCAGGCCAGTTGGCCTAGACAGCAGGTTTAGACCAATGGTTTATTTTCTCGCGGCAGCCCCGCCCTACCTGGAATCCCGTATCGGCGAGCGGCGGCCGCGGCGCCCGGACCACTCCCGTGCGCGCCGCCGCGAACCCGCGGAAGGGCGTGCCGCGGCCGGTGGGGGCTCGGCACCGCCGCCGGCGGGAGCGATCCGCCCGCGCGCCTACCCCGAAGCGGACGGATATCGCCTGGACACAGCCGATTTCTTCGACGATCCGCAGCGCATCCGGGGGCCGCGGCGACCGCCGCATCCAGGCGCCGGAAAGCGGTTGCCCCAGGGGCGGTCCCGGCCGCCGCACCCCAGGCGCGAAACCGGATCGCCGCGCGCCATGATTCGTGTCACATCAGTGGCGTACCGGGGGCCGCCCCTGCCGGGCCGCCCCGCGGCCTACTCCTCGTGCAGGCCGCCGGTGCCCTCGTCGGTGCCGTAAGGCAAGGCGTCGGCGCGGCCGCCCCCCGGTCTCACGGCGAACCAGGTGCCGTTGGCCCCTTGGCCGTGGACGTCTCCCGGATCGACGTCGCCGGAGAACCGGTACAGCGGCCAGCCGGCCAGGGTGAGCTGGGTGCCGCCGTCGGCGCGCTTGAGCCGGCCGACCAGGCTCTTGTCGACGCCGTCCGTGGAGATCCGGCCCTTCGCCGGCGCGGGCGGCCACTGCTCGGCGCACTCGCCGATGCACGCCGACTCCGAAGGCCGCGCGCTGTCCCGGGTGTAGCTGTAGAGCGTGTAGCCGTCGGAGTCGGTCACCACGGCGCCGACCAGGGTGCCGTCGTCCACGCTGAGCGTGGCCGAGGCCCCCTCCTCACCGGGGAGGTCGGCCGTGCCGCCGAAGCGGCCGACGAAGTCGACGCCGCACCCGGTGGACGCCAGCAGAGCGGCGGCGCCTCCCGCCACGTACAGCCTCATCGAGCTGGGAGCCCCCACGCCTGTCAACCCCTTCCCTCGTCCCGCCCGGGCGCGGCCCGGGGCGGCCGCTCCGCGGGAGCGCCCGCTGCCGGACGCCGGGGCGGGCGGACCCCGCACAACCGAACGTAGCGGTCCGAGCGCTCTGCGGATGCGCCTTCCCGCGAAGTATCCACCGGAGGCGGCGGGGACCGCGCTCAGGCACGCCGATCCTCTGTTTCCCGCGGGTCTACGGGGTGCTTCGACGCGCCGTCTTCCCTCCTCGCTCAGTCGCTCGTTCCTCGCTCCCGCGCTCGTCGGTCCAGACGGCGCCGCACCCCTCCGACCCGCTCAGGGCCTCGCTCCGCGGGCTCGTCGGTCCAGACCGCACCGCGCCCCTCCGGCCCGCTCACACAGCACCACCGGCGGCGGACGCCGGGGTGGCGCGCTAGGAGGCCGACGCTCCGCTTTCCCGCAGGTAGGGGCGCAGTTCACGGCGGGCGATGGAGCGCAGGTGCACCTCGTCGGGACCGTCGGCGAGCCGCAGCGTGCGGTTGGCCGCCCACAGCTGCGCCAGCGGGAAGTCGTCGGAGACTCCCGCCCCGCCGTGCACCTGGATCGCGTCGTCGAGCACCTGCTGGGTCATCCGCGGCACCTCGGCCTTGATCGCCGAGATCTCCGTGCGCGCGCCCTTGTTGCCGACCGTGTCCATCAGCCAGGCGGTCTTGAGGACCAGCAGCCGGGCCTGCTCGATGCGCACCCGCGCCCGCGCGATCGTCTCGCGCACGACGCCCTGCTCGGCCAGCGGCCGGCCGAAGGCGACGCGGTCGGCGGCGCGGGAGCACATCAGCTCCAGCGCGCGCTCGGCCACGCCGATGGAGCGCATGCAATGGTGGATGCGGCCGGGCCCCAACCGCTCCTGGGCGATGCGGAAGCCCTCCCCCTCGCCGAGCAGGATGTTGCCCTTGGGCACCCGCACGTCGGTGAAGGAGACCTCGGCGTGGCCGCCCTTGGTGCCGTCGGTGTAGCCGAAGACGGGCAGCCCGCGGCCGATCTCCACGCCGGGGGTGTCCCGGGGCACCAGCACCATGCTCTGCCTGCGGTAGGGCTCGGCGCCGGGGTCGGTCACGCCCATGACGATGAGCAGCGCGCAGTCGGGGCTGAGCGCGCCGGAACTCCACCACTTGCGTCCGTTGAGCACGTAGTCGTCGCCGTCGGCGGTGATGGACAGCCGGATGTTGGAGGCGTCGGAGGAGGCCACGTCGGGTTCGGTCATGCAGAACGCGGAGCGGATCTCGGCGTCGAGCAGCGGCTGCAGCCATCGCTTTCGCTGCTCCTCGGTGCCGAACATGGCCAGGATCTCCATGTTCCCGGTGTCGGGCGCGGCGCAGTTGAGGGCGCTGGGCGCAAGTGCGGGCGAGCGGCCCGTCATTTCGGCCAGCGGGGCGTACTGGAGGTTGGTCAGCCCGGCGCCGTAGGCGGAGTCGGGCAGGAAGAGGTTCCACAGGCCGCGCTCGCGCGCCTGGGCCTGCAGCTCCTTGATGACGGGAGGCGCCGACCACGGGTCGCTGCGCTGAGCGGCCTGCTCGGCGTAGACGGGCTCGGCCGGAAGGATCCGCTCGTCCATGAACGCCCGCAGGCGCTCGGCGTAGTCGCGGGTGGTGGCGTCGTGGCCGAAGTCCATGCTCGTCCCTCTCAGTCGGCCCGGCCGGCCGCGCCGGCGCGGATCTTGGCCCAGGCCCGGCGCATGCCGTCGAGCCAGCGGTCGCGGTCGGCGGCGCGGCGCTGCTCGAACCCGGCGGCCTCGGGGTGCGGGAGGACGAGGAACCGGCCGGTGTGCAGGGCGGCCACGACCGATTCGGCGACGTCGTCGGGTTCGATGTAGTCGCCGCCGAGCCGGGTGGCGGACGCGCCGCCGTCGCCGGCCGTCATGGCCGTGTTGACGCCCTGCGGGCACAGGCACGAGACCGAGATTCCCTCGTCGGCGTGGCGGATGGCCAGCCACTCGGCCAGGGCGACGGCGCCGTGCTTGGTGGCCGAGTACGGCGCGGAGTCCAGCTGGGTGAGCAGTCCGGCCGCCGACGCGGTTACGAGAAGGTGGCCGCTGCCGCGTCGGGCCATGCGCGGGAACAGGGCGCGCGCGACGTAGACGTGCGCCATGACGTGCACCCGCCAGGAGAGGTCCCAGTCGGCGTCGTCGCCCAGCCCCCGCCCGGCCGCGACGCCGGCGTTGGAGCACCACAGGTCGATGGGCCCGTGGTCGCGCTCGATGCGGGCGACGGCGTCGGCGACGGCGTTCTCGTCGGCGACGTCGAAGGCCATGGCGTGGGCGCGTTCGCCCAGCGCCTCGGCCGCCGCCGCGATGCGGTCGGCGTCGCGGTCGGTGACCACGACCCGCGCCGCGCCCTCGCGCAGCAGCCGCCGGGCGAGGGCCAGCCCGATGCCGCCGGCGGCGCCGGTGACGACCGCCGTCGTCCCCGGGATGGAGAAGGGTTCGGGCATGCGGGGCTCCTTCGCTGGGAGGTCGGGGGTGAGGGGCGCGTGGCCGGATCCGCTGCAGGGCGGCGGCCCGCCGGGCACCGGGATCCGCGCCCGGCGGAGCGGGGGCCGCGGGCTCCGCGGGGTTCAGGGGGTGAAGACCAGGCGGCCGACCGTCTCTCCGCCGGCGAGCCGCTGGACGCCGGCGGGCAGGTCCGCGGCGCTGAGGCGCTCGCTCACCAGCGGCTTGACGAGCCCCTGGTCGGCGAGCTCGGTGAGGCGCTCGTGGGCCTCGGGGATGGTCTCGGGCGCCCGCTGGCGGTAGAGGCCCCAGTGCAGGCCGAGGATGGAGTAGTTCTTGATCAGCGCGTGGTTCAGCCCGGGCGTGGGGATTGTCCCGCCGGCGAAGCCCACGACCACGATGCGGCCCTCGAAGGCGATGCACTTGGTGGAGCGCTCGTAGGCGTCGCCGCCGACCGGGTCGAAGACGACGTCGGCGCCGCGGCCGCCGGTGTACTCCTTGACCGCGCCGACGAAGTCCTCGCTGCGGCGGTCCACCACCACGTCCGCGCCCAGCGCGGCTGCCGTATTCGCCTTTTCCGGCCCGCCGACGACGCCCACGACCCGGGCTCCTGCGGCCTTGGCGAGCTGCACGGCGGCGCTGCCCACGCCTCCGGCGGCGGCGTGCACAAGCACGGTCTCGCCTTCGCGCAGGTGCGCGCGGCGGTGCAGGGCGAACCAGCCGGTCTGGTAGCCGATGAACAGGCAGGCCGCCTCGTCGTCGGTCAGCGACTCCGGTGCGGGGAAGACGGCGTCGGCGCTCATCAGCGCGTAGTCGGCGAAGGCTCCGGCGGGCAGCTCCGCGCTGCCGAGCACGCGGGCGCCGGCCTCGATGGCGGCGACGCCCTCGCCCGCCTCGACGACCTCGCCGCACAGCTCCACACCGGGGGTGAAAGGCAGCGGCGGCTTGACCTGATACATGCCGCGGCACAGCAGCGCGTCGGGGAAGTTCACGGCGGCGCCGCGGACGCGGACGAGCACCTGGCCGGGCCCCGGGCGCGGCTGCTCGACCTCCTCCAGCCGCAGGACGTCCCTGGGTTCACCGGTCTCGTGCACCCGCAGCGCTTTCACTCGCAGCCTCCCGGACATCTGGATACCAACTGGTCGGTTGGTGCGAGTCAATCGCGGTCCGCGCCCGCCCGTCAAGTGCGGGGCCTCCGGGCACCGGCACGCCCGCCGCCGATCGGAGGGGGAGGCCGGACTCGGCGCGACCGCGCCGCGGCGGCTCGGCCGAAGGCGGCCGAACGGCTCAGCGCACCACCGCGACCGGACCGTGCGCGCCGTGCAGTACCGACTGGCTGACCGAGCCCAGCAGCAGGCCGCCGAACCCCCCGCGGCCGCGGGTGCCCACCACGATCAGGTCCGCGGGCGTGGCCTCGTCCAGCAGCGCCACCACCGGGTGGGCGCGCACCGTGCGCAGCTCCACCGCGACGTCGGGATAGGCGGCGCGCATGTCCTCCAGCTCGGCCTCGGCGGTGCGCCGGGCCGTGGCCTCCACGGCCTCGTCGTCGAAGGCCTCGGGGGGCACGGGCCCCATCGCCGACACGAACGCCGCCATGGGCTGCCAGGCGCAGACGGCCACCAGCTCGCTCTCGGTCCACCACGCCTGGGCGAAGGCGAACTCCACGGCGCGCCGGCTGGACTCCGAGCCGTCCACGCCGGCGACGATGCGCCCCTTGGTCTGGCGCGCGGCCTCGTGCTTCTTGGGCAGCACCACCACCGGAACCGGGGAGTGCGCGGCCAGTTCGATGCCCACCGAGCCCACGAACGCCGACGCCAGCCCGCCGAGGCCGCGCGAGCCGACGACCACGGCCGTGGTGTCGGGCTGTTCGGCCTCGTCCAGCAGCGCGTCGGCGGCGCGCGCGGCGGGCATGCGGGTGCGCACCGAGAGCTCGGGGAACAGCCGCTGGATCCAGTCCTTGGCGTAGTCCAGCAGGGCCTGGGCGTCGCGGAGCCGGTCGGAGGTCTCCTGCTCGCCGCCGCGCGGCACGATCTCGCGGAAGGCGCCCGCGGCGTCGGGCGGGCCGACCGCGGTGACGATGGTCAGTCCGCGCCCGCGCAGGGCCGCCTGGTTGGCCGACCACTCCAGCGCGAACCGGCTGGAGTCGGAGCCGTCGACGCCCACGACCACCCAGCGCTTCTCGGACGTGTCGTTCATGTCGCGCTCCTTGTCTACCGGCGCGGTGCCGCCCCGGCCGCCGGCGGGCACGCGATACCGCGACCGCGGCCGGGCACCCGCGGCGCGGCTCTCCGCCGTGGTGATACCCGGCGCCGGCCGCGGGCCAACCGCTCCCGGATGCAGCGGTGCTCGGCTCCCGCCTACCCCGGGCCGCCGCCGCCCACACCGCCGAGACACCAGCGGCCCCGCGGATGGCCGCGGGGCCGCTGGTGAGTCGTCGCCGCAGGGCGAGGCGCCGTCAGGCGCGGTAGTGCAGGATGCCCCAGGCGAGGGATCCGGACCGGCCACCGTTGACCCAGTTGCGCAGCCCGGTCTTCATGTGCTCCAGGTACTCGTCGCTGATCTTGCCCTTCAGCTCCGACTCCCGGCGCTCGGTCTCGGCCAGCACGCGGCCGTAGTGGTTGGGCAGCTGCTCGCTGAGGTCGTCGAACTCGGCCTTGCGCAGGCCCAGCCGAGCGGTCTCGCGGTCGTAGAACCCGGGCGTGCCCATGGTGTCCAGGTGCAGCCGCTTGAGGATCGGCTTGAGCTCCTCGAAGGAGGCGTCGTCGGTTGCCATGGGGTCGGTGAACACGAAGTCGCCGCCGCGGCGCAGGACGCGGGCGGCCTCCTCCATGACGCGCGTGCGGTCCCCGCTGTGCAGGAAGGCGTCCTGGGACCACACGAGGTCGAACCCGTTGTCCTGGACCGGGATGTCCTCGAAGGAGCCGTCGATGACGTCGATGAGGTGGTCCAGGCCCTCTTCGCGGTTCTTCTCGCGGTTGCGCTCGTTCTCGACCTCGCTGAGGTTGAGGCAGGTGACGTGGCAGCCGTAGGTGCGGGCCAGGTACCGGGCCGAGCCGCCGTAGCCGGCGCCGATGTCGATCACCTTGGTGTCGGGGGTGATCCCGACCTTGCCGGCCATCCGCTCGACGGTGCGGACGCTGGCTTCGCCGATGTCGTCCTGGTCGGACTCATACAGGCCGACGTGGATGTCGGTGCCGCCCCAGATCGTGTGGTAGAAGGTGTCGGCGTCGGTGGAGTTGTAGTACTCGCGCGCCGTCTGCACCGCGGCGGAGTAGGCCTCGGCCAGCTCGTCGTCGGTGTGGTAGGCCTTCTCCGCGATGTGGATGAAGAAGTCCGGCTCGTCGGCCTGGTAGGTCTCCTGGAAGTCGCCGTAGGTGTCGATCCGCTGGAAGCCCACCTCGCGCATGAGCCGCCGCACGTAGTCCTTGCGCAGCGGGAACATGTTCAGGTGGTACTCCGACGAGTCGGGGAACCGGTAGCAGAAGCGGGCCAGGCCCTCGTCGACGTGCTCGGGCTCGGCCGAGACCTCGTCGCCGCAGTAGTAGTAGGTGTGGCTGTTGCCGTACTTGCCGTCGAGCAGTGCGTCGTAGTTGCGCTGGTCCAGGATGAGCACACCGTCGTGCTTGAGCATCGCGTAGAACTCGGCAAGCGCCTTGCGGCGGTCGCGCTCGGAGAACAGATGGGTGAACGAGTTGCCCAGGCAGATGATCGCGTCATAGGTCCCGTGCACGTCGCGGTTCAGGTACCGCCAGTCCGCCTGGACGATCCGCAGGATGTGCCCGCCGTAGGTCTGCCCGTTGGCGAAGGCCTGGGCCAGCATCTCCGCGCTGCCGTCGGCGCTGACGGTCTCGAACCCCTCCTCGAGGAGCCGGACGGAGTGGAACCCGGTGCCGGTGGCCACATCGAGCACCTTCTGGACTCCGCGGGCCTTGAGCTGCTCGATGAAGAAGTTGCCCTCGCTGGCCCAGCGCTTCTTCCAGTCGATCAGCTCGTCCCACTTGTCGACGAACCCCGTCACGTACTCGTCTTTGTAGTGATCGGTGTCGCGAACGGCCAGCGGGTCGTCACCAAACTGCTGCTGATCCTGTCCTTTAATTGTTCGACTCCTCACACTCGAAAAACCCTCTCACCAGACACACACGACGCCGAGGGTCAAACTTCGCGCATATACATTGAAAGCCATGACCCCCACCATAGTTCAAGTGGCGAGAGTCATTTTCAGGGCATAACCCCAGGTCATAGCGGAAAAATTCACCCCGGGTCATCATGGTGACACAGTGGCTGCACCCCCGATTCACCCTCCCGACGAACCGCATGACGCAACGCATTGCGCAAGACGCACCCAGAAATCAAAAAAGCCGCCCGGGAAACAAAGCCGAATTCTCGACAGGCTATAATTCTCTCTCCATCGCCCGGATCGGCGGCGTTTCGGGCTCATCGCAGGGGCGGACGCGGCGCCGCTTCCGCGCGGGCGGCGGGCCTGCGGTGCGCCCCCTCTGCCCGCCTTCCTGCTGGATAATGCGGGCATGGCCATCACCGGACGCGGATCCAACGAGATCGCCGACAGCGTGGAGAGCGCGATCGCCGACGGCCGTCTCGGGGCCGGGGCCGCCCTGCCGCCCATCCGCGACCTGGCCGGCGACCTGGGTGTGAATCCGAACACGGTGGCGGCGGCCTACCGCATGCTGCGCGAGCGCGGCCTGGTCGAGACCGCCGGCCGCCGGGGCACGCGCGTGCGCCCGCACCCCCTCGGCGCCCCGCGCGAGACCGAGGCCGGCACCGTGCCGCCGGGGATCCGCGACGCCGCCACCGGCAACCCCGATCCCCGGCTGCTGCCCGACCTCGCCCCCGCCCTGGCCGCCGCGGCCCGGCGCCGCCCGGGGCACCACGCCCTCTACGGCGATCCGCCGCTGCTCCCCCGGACCGCCGAGATCGCCCGCGAGATCTTCGCCGCCGACGGCGTACCCGCCGATCAGCTGGCGGCCACGTCCGGCGCTCTGGACGGCATCGACAGGGTGCTGCGGTCCTCGCTGCGGCCCGGCGACGCCGTGGTGGTGGAGGACCCCGGGTGGTCCAGCACACTGCGGCTGCTGACCGCGCTGGGCATGCGCCCGGCGCCCGTCGGGGTGGACGACGAGGGGATGCTGCCCGATGCGCTGCGTGCGGCCCTGCGCGGCGGCGCCCGCGCGCTGGTCGTCACCGACCGCGCGCAGAACCCCATCGGGGCGGCGCTGAGCCCGCAGCGGGAGACCGCGCTGCGGGCGGTCCTGGCCGACCACCCCGACGTGCTCACCGTCGACGACGACCACGGCTTCGGTTTCGCCGGCGTCCCCTTCCACAGCCTGGCCGGCGCGACCCGGCGGTGGGCGCTGGTGCGCTCGGTCGCCAAGGCCTACGGGCCCGACCTGCGCCTGGCCCTGCTCGCCGGCGACGCGGTGACGGCCGAGCGGGTGCGCGCCCTCCAGCAGGCGGGCCCGGGCTGGGTCAGCACGGTGCTGCAGGAGGCCTTCGCCGAACTGTGGCGTTCGCGCGCGGTCGACCCCGAGCGCGTCTCCCGCTCCTACGACGAGCGGCGCGACGCGCTCGTCTCCCGGCTGGCCGAGCGCGGTGTCGCGGCCCGCGGACGCAGCGGTGTCAACGTGTGGGTCCCGGTCGCCGACGAGGCCGCCGCGGTCACCGCCCTGCACGCGCGCGGCTGGGCGGTGGCGCCCGGACGGCGCTTCCGGGTGAACTCGGCCCCGGGCATCCGGGTCACGGTCTCGGCGGTGGACGCCGCCGAGACCGACCGGCTGGCCGCCGACATCGCGTCGTCGGTGCGCGCCGGCGGACCCCCTGTGTAGTGGAGTGCTCGCGCACCGTGGTTTTCGCCGTTCGCGGCCGGGTATGTGGACATCGACCGTATTCACGCCGTATCGGGGGGAAACGGCATGAGCGAATATGGCAACGAGCGGCGTGTGAACGCCGTCAGGTTATGGACCGGCGGTCTCGCGACCGCCGTCGTAGCAGCCCTGATCATCCTGGTCGGCGCACTGGTGGTGCGCGGAGTGCTGGGCATCGCGATCCTCGCTCCCGAGGACGCCGGCTCCATGGGCGGCGTCGGCACCGCCGCCTACGCCGTCACCGCGGGCCTGGCCGCGCTGGTGGCGGCCGCCCTGCTGCACCTGCTCCTGGTCAGCGCGCCGCGGGCGCGGACCTTCTTCGGCTGGATCGTGGGCCTGGCCGTCGTGGTCGCGGCCGCGAGCCCGTTCACCCAGGCGGCGCCGCTGCCGAGCCAGCTGGCCACCGCCGTCGTCAACGCCGTCACCGGTATCGCGATCGTCTCGCTGCTGAGCAGCGTGGGCGCCACGGCGGTGGGCCGCCGCGGGCGCGCACAGCCGGGCCTCGGCGCGGCCGAGAACGCCGGGCCCGACGGCTCGGGCTACTCCGCCGGCTACCGCGACGCCCTCGGCGAGGCGCCCGCGCGCCGCCCCGCCGGCCGCCGCGCCGGCGCCACGCCCGACGTCTCCGATGTCTCCTACGACCCGTACGACCCCGACGACCCGACGCGCCTGCCCCGCGAGTGAGCATCCCCCCGCCTGCGCCGGGCGGTGAACCGCCCGATCCGAGCCCGGTCCCCGCGGGGGCCGGGCTCTACTGCTGCGCGGGCGTGGCGCCGCCCGCGGCGCCCGGCACCCGCGGCCGCTCAGTGGTAGGCGGTCCCCCGGCGGATGTCGACCAGCGTGCGGTGGAAGGGCTCGGAGTGCACGCCGGCGCGGCCGCACATCTCCATCGAGCCCACCGGCGGCACCGGATCGGGGCGGGCCAGGCGCACGTCGCGCAGCACCCCGTCGACGACCGCCTCCCAGGCGGGGCGCAGCCGTGCGGGATCGACGGCGAACCCGGCTTCCTCGGCGGTCCGCGACACCTCGTCGGAGAGGAACAGCTCACCGATGCACGGCCACACCTCGCGCAGGGCCTCGTCCAGGCGCCGCCGGTCGTCGTCGCCGGCCCCCAGCCGCAGCGTCCAGCGCACGGCGTGGTCGCGGTGGAAGGGCAGTTCGCCCACCGCTGTGCGGGCGATCTCGGCCAGCGCCTCATCGGACGAGTCGGCGAGCGCCGTGTAGAGCTCCAGCGCGTAGACGGAGAACAGCAGCTGGCGCACGACGGTGTGCGCGAGGTCGGTGTTGGGCAGCTCGACCAGCCGCAGGTTGAGGAACTGGTCGGCGTCGCGGCCCAGGACCAGGTCGTCCTCGGTGCGCAGGACGCCGGTGAGCTGCTCCTCCATGCGTCCGGCGCAGCCCAGCAGCGAGCGGGCCAGGCGCAGCAGGCTGCGCGAGATGCGGCCGGCCTGGGCGCCGCCGTCGTGGGCGGAGCCGTGGGAGGCTTCGGGCCACACCCCGCTGTCCTCGGTCTCGGCCAGCCGGTGGCCCGCCACAAGCGCGTCGTCGCCCAGTCGCAGCACATAGGCGGTGGCCGCGGTATCCGCCGCGGCGGCCGCGGCGCCTCTTTCGTTCATCGGTCCCCCACTGTGACGGGTGCGCGGGGCGCGCCGCCGGGCGCCGGCTCCCGCGGCGCCGCGCTCGCGGCGGGCAGCAGGCCGAGCCACCGGGCGGCGCACCACTCCCCTACCCCCGCGGCACGGGTGCGGACACCTGCCGGGGCCGCCGGCGCCGCCGGTGGCGGCCGGGGCGGTCCGCGGGCCGCGGAGGCGCTGTGGCGGAAGTCGCCCCCGGGCCGCGGCCCGGTTCAGCCGAGGGGGGAAACCGCAGGTGGAAGCGTGCGGCACGGAGTTCCGGGACACGCATGGGCGTCACTCACGTCACGAAAAGGCCACAGCCCTGTGGTAGTGTCCCGCACGGATGCTTGGTTCTAAGCATCTTAGGAATGAGGGGGAGCGGCGCTCGCGCAGCGCGAGCCGCCCAGCAGGCCGAGCAGGCCAGAGCCATCTGCCGCCGACCGCCTTCTGCCGATCTCGCGCCCGCGGCACCACGGCATGGCAGGCAGCGTAGATCCACATATGCCTGACACATCGGTTGTCAGCATGGGGGTAACCGACCTTGAACAACCAGCCTCGCCTATGCGGCGCGCCGCCCAACGTGCGCACCGGCACTTTCGGCAAGAACCCCCGCCCTGGAGGTGACGGAAGCGCCGCACCGGTACCCGGGGCGACGGCATCGGCGCAACACCTCGGAGCGAACATGGCCGCGCTGAAGATCACCCGCCGCGAGCACGACGACGGCCTCGTCCTCGTGCTCGCCGGCGAAATCGACATGGTCACCGAGGACCAGTTCCACCGCGCCGCGCGCGAGGCCGTCGATGCGCGCCCCGAGGGCCGCCTGGTGCTGGACCTCGGCCGACTGGAGTTCATCGACTCCAGCGGGCTGCGGGTGCTGATCCAGGCCCACAAGGCCGCCAAGGCCGCGGGCGGCAGCCTGGCCATCGCGGCGGCCTCCGAGCGGATCGCCCGCATCCTGCGCGTCACGGCGATCGACACCCGCATCCCCGTCTTCCCCACGGTCGAAGACGCGCTCGCCGCCCCTCAGGAGAGCTCCAGCCCGAGCTAGCCCGGCCCGGCCGCGCGAGCAGCAGACAGGCGCCCACGTCGCACGTGCGGCGCCTGCGTCGTCTCCGCGCCCGCGCGAGCCGCGCGGACGGCGGTCAGAACATGAGCAGCCAGATTCCGGCAGCGGTCACCGCGATGTTGACCAGTCCGAAGAACAGCACCCACACGGTCCCCGGAAGCCCCGTCAGCCGGTGCAGCTGGTCGGCGTCGGACTCCGGTGAAGGCTGGCGGCTGCGCTGGGCCTGCAGTTCGAACACCGGCCGGATCCCCGCCAGCAGCAGGAACCAGGTGAAGAAGTAGGCGAAGGCCGCCTGCACCTCGGCCGGTGTGTACCAGGAGATCAGGAAGACCACCGCTCCCGTGCCCACCACCGAGACCACGCCGTAGACGTTGCGGATCAGCAGCAGCATGGCCGCCAGCACCAGGACGCTCATCCACAGCAGCGCGGTGATGCGGTTGCCCACCAGCAGCAGGATGGCCAGCAGGCCGACGATCGACGGGGTGATGTAGCCGGCGGCGACGGTGAGGATCATGCCCGGCCCGCGCGGCTTTCCGCGGGAGACGGTGACCCCCGAGGTGTCGGAGTGCAGCCGGATGCCGGTGAGCTGGCGGCCGCTGAGCAGCGCCACGACGGCGTGCCCGCCCTCGTGGGCGATGGTGACCACGTTGCGCGCGATCCGCCACGGCCCGCGCAGCACGACCACGAGCAGCGCCGCGACCCCGGCCGCGATGATCAGCCAGGTCGGCGGCGGAGTCTGCACGGAGAACGCCTCCTGCCACACGTCTCCGAACGTCGTCGGTTCCATCGGCCAGCTCTCCCATCGATCGCCGCTCAGGCGCAAACTTTAGGGCATGGCGCGGGGGCGCCCGTCCCGCTGGAGCGGACGCCCCCTTGTGCGCCCGGTCGGCGCCGGCCGCCGGACCCGGCTGTCAGTCCTCGGCCTCGACCTCCACCGATCCGGTCGTGGTGGTGACGGCGATCCGCGGTCCGGCGCCGGCCGAGGTGTCGACGGCGACGTGGCGCTCGCCCGTGGCGGACTCGCCGCTGAGCCGGTAGGAGCCCGGCGGGACCTCCAGGTCCACCTCGCCCGTGGTGGTCTCCACGTCGAGCTTGCGGAACGTCTCCAGCGCCTGGACGCCGACCTCGCCGGTGGTGGTCTCGATCTCGGCGGTGGAGAACGCGGCCTCCAGTCCGACGCTCCCGGTGGTGGTCTCGATGTCGAACCGGTCCGCCGCGAACTCCTCGAAGTCGATCTCGCCGGTGGTGGTCTCGGCGGTGACGCGTCCGCCGCTGCCTTCGGCGCTGATGGAGCCGGTGTTGGACTCCAGGTCCAGATCGCCCTCGACCCCGTTCAGGGTGATCTCCCCGGTCGTGGTGGCGGCGCGGACGTCGCCGCGCAGGTCCTGGCCCTCGATGGAACCGGAGGCCGCCTCGACCTCGACGGCTCCGCTGATCTCCGAAAGCTCCACGTCGCCCGAGGCGGTCTCGATCGTCACGGCCGTACCGTCCGGTACGCCGATCGCGTAGTCCACCGCGCAGTCGCCGAAGAACCACGCGCCGCCGCACTCGGACTCGGCGGTGACCGTGTCCCCGTCCATGGCGACCCGCTCGCGGGGGTCGGCCAGCGGCGTGCCCCGCAGTGTGCGTTCGACGACGACGCTGTCGCCTTCGGCCCGGTAGACGCTGATGTCGCCGCTGGATCCGCTGTGCACCTCCACGGCTTCGGCGCCGTCGAACTGGTCGCTGCGGGTGTCGCCGCCCAGCTGGACGCTGCCGAAGGCGGCCAGAGTGCCGCCGAGCAGCACGACCAGCGCCACGACGGCCCCGATGAGCAGCCAGCCCGAGCGCCGCCCGCGCGGCACCTTGCTGGATGTGGCATAGAGCCCGCGTCCGGTGAATGTCATGTGCTCTTCCCTCTGAGGGCCGCCTGGGCCGCCCTCGATCGCTGGTGTGGTGCGGGACGCCGCGGCCTCACTGAGCGGCTCCGCGGTGCTCGCTGCCGCGCAGGTACTCCAGCACCGCGCGCACCCGCCGGTGGTCGTGGTCGTCCTGGCCGAGGTCGAGCTTGGTGAAGATGGCGCGGATGTGCTTCTCCACGGCGCGCTCGGTGATGAACAGCTTGGCTGCGATCCCCGCGTTGTTCAGCCCTTCGGCCATGGCGCCGAGCACTTCGCTCTCGCGAGGGCTGAGCCGTTCGATCGCGCTGTCGTCGCGGCGGCTGAGCAGCTGCGACACCACCTCGGGGTCGATGGCCGTGCCGCCGTCGGCGACCCGTCGCAGTGTCACCAGGAACTCGTCGATGTCGGCCACGCGGTCCTTGAGCAGGTAGCCGACGCCGCCGGTGCCGCCGCCCAGCAGCTCGGCGGCGTAGCGGCTGACCACGTGCTGGGACAGCAGCAGGACCGCGACCTCGGGCCGGCGGCGGCGGATCTCCACGGCGGCCTGCAGCCCCTCCTCGGCGTAGCCGGGCGGCATGCGGATGTCGACCAGGCACAGGTCCAGGTCGGACCGGGCGTCGACCGCGGCGAGCAGGTCCTCGGCGTCGCCGACGGCCGCCGCCACCTCGACCCCCGCGTCCTCGAGGAGTTTGACCATGCCGCTGCGCAGCAGCACGGAGTCCTCGGCGACGATGATGCGCACGACTCATGCCTCCCAGGGGATCTCGGCGGAGAGGACGGTCCCCTCGCCGGCCGGGCTGTCGATCTCCAGCACGCCGTCGACGGCGTTGACGCGGTCCCACAGGCCGTAGAGCCCGGTTCCCGAGTCGGGGTCGGCGCCACCCTTGCCGTCGTCGGTGACGGTGACGCGCAGCAGGTCGCCGGAGCCGTGGGAGCGGCGCCGGGCGCGCACCTCGACCGTGCTGGCACCGGCGTGCTTGGCGACGTTGTTCAGGGCCTCGCAGACCACGTAGTAGGCGACGCCCTCGGCGCGCGCCGAGGGCCGCTCGGCCAGGTCCACGCGCACCTGGACGGGGACCGGGCAGCGGCCCGCGGCCACCGGCAGCGCCGCTTCCAGGCCGTGGTCGGTGAGGGCGCGGGGATGCAGGCCGCGGGCGACCTCGCGCAGTTCGGCCATCACCGCCTTGGCCTCGCTGCGGGCCTCGTCGATGAGGTCGCGCACCTCGGCGGAGCCGGGTGCGCGGTCGTATCCGGCGCGCGCCCGGCTCAGCGTCATGGTCACCGCCAGCAGCCGCTGCTGGGCGCCGTCGTGCAGGTCGCGCTCGATGCGGCGGCGCTCGGCCTCCGCGGCGTCGACCATGCGCAGCCGGCTGTCCTGCACCTGCGCCAGGCGGCGGCGGACCAGCATCTCCGGCGCGTCGAGCAGCAGTCGGCGGCTCACCTCGACCTCGAACCGCACCAGCAGCGGCACCGCCCACACGCCCAGGACCGCGCCCACCGGGCCCAGGAACACCGCCGCAAGCGGCGCTGCCGCGGCCTCAAGGGTGCCGCTGACCAGCGCGTACCCCAGCCCCACCAGCGAGCCCAGCGCCAGCGCCGTGCCGTAGACGACCAGGCCCAGCGCGATCCCGCCGAAGACAACACCCTGGACTCCGGTCAGCGTGGCGCAGATGACGGCCGTCCAGGCGTCGCGGCCGTAGAGGTAGTCGAGGGCCCGCAGCAGCATCAGGGCGGGGTTGCGAGGGCGGACCTCCGGCGCCTCCTGGGGGCGGGACTCGACGATGCCGAAGACGTCCTCCAGCCGGTTGCGCTGGATGCGGCAGGCCAGGCGGGCGGTCAGGGTCGCGGCGGTGAGCATCGCGGCGGAGAAGGCCGCGAGGACGCCCGGCGACGGCGGTGCGCCCTCCGGCAGGGCGTCGATCAATCCGGTGAACACGCTCAGCACCAGCGCGACGGCCGGCAGGAACACCAGCAGGGCGGGCACCAGGTAGCCCACCGACAGGGCGAAGGAGGTCAGCAGGTGCAGCAGGCCCAGCAGCCTGCCCTGGGGCGACCCCGGGTCGGCGTCGCCGAGCCGGGGCGCGTCCGCCGCGCCGAAGGCAGCGAGTGCGCGCACCGTCGCCCCCTTCCGCCGGCCCCGCCCGAACATCCTCTCGCACTGTCAAAAGTAGGAGGCCGCGGCCGGAATGCGCCATGACGTCACCACACCGCGGCCGGGTAGTGCTAGCCCCACCGCTCCCCCGCGACCCGCTCGTCTCTCGCAAACGAGAGGGAAAACCGGAGGCGACATTTGCGTCCGCGAATGAACAGGGGGTTTCCCTTTGCTTCTGCGAGGTATAGGTTCGGAGCCGTGCCGATGTTCCGGATCAGCGAGGTCGCCGCACTGGCGGGTGTCAGCGGCGACACGGTCCGCCGGTGGGTCGACTCCGGGCGGCTCGCCGCCGCGCGCGACGCCCACGGGCACCGCAGCGTCGACGGCGCCGACCTCGCCGCCTTCCTGCGCGCCGACGTGCCCGAGGACCCCGCGCGCCAGGTCTCCTCGGCGCGCAACCGGTTCCGCGGCCTGGTCACCGCCGTGCACCGCGACGGGGTGATGGCCCAGGTGGAGATCCAGGCCGGGCCGCACCGGGTGGTGTCGCTGATGAGCCGGGAGGCGGCCGACGAACTCGGCCTGGACGTGGGCTCGGTGGCCGCCGCGATCGTGAAGTCGACCAACGTCGTCGTGGAGAACGAGCCGGCGAGGGGGCAGCGCCATGGGTGAGGGACGTTCGGTCGGCCGCACGCGCCGGGCCGCCGCGGGCGCCGCGGCGGGGCTGCTGCTGGCCGCGGCCGCCTGCGCCCCCGTCGAGGAGGGCGCCGCGGGCACGGACCCGGCCCGGCGGGCCCTCACCGTGTTCGCCGCGGCGTCGCTGACCGGGACCTTCGAGGAGCTCGGCGGCCGGTTCGAAGAGCGGCATCCCGGCACCCGAGTGCGGTTCAACTTCGCGGGCAGCTCGCAGCTGGCCGACCACATCGCCGCGGGCGCCCCCGCCGACGTGTTCGCCTCGGCCGACACCCGCACCATGGACCGCGTCGAGGACGAGGGCGGCACCGCGGGGGACGCGGTCGTCTTCGTCCGCAACACCCTGCGGATCGCCGTCCCTGCGGACAATCCCGCCGGCATCGACTCCCTGGCCGATCTGGCGGACCCCGGCGTGAAGGTCGCCCTGTGCGCGGAGGAGGTCCCCTGCGGCGCCGCCGCGGCCCGCGCGCTTGAGGCCGCGGGCGTGGAGGTGACTCCGGTCTCGCGGGAGCGCGACGTCAAGGCGGCGCTGACGAAGACCGAACTGGGCGAGGTCGACGCCGCTCTGGTCTACCGCACCGACATCCGAGCGAGCGGCGAGGTCGCCGGCATCGCCTTCCCCGAGGCCGAGCAGGCGGCCAACGACTACCCGATCGCCGTGCTGAAGGGGGCCGACCGGCCCGGGCTCGCGCGGGAGTGGGTGGCGTTCGTGCGCTCCGAGGACGGCGACGAGGTCTTCGATGGCGCGGGTTTCACCACCGTCTGAGCCGGCCGCGGGCCGGCTGCGCGTGCGCGCGGGGCGGTCCCCGTGGCCGCTGCTGGTGCCCGCGCTGGCCGGGCTGGCGTTTCTGGTCCTGCCCTTCGCGGGGCTGCTGGCCCGCGCCCCCTGGTCCACCCTCGGCACCCGCCTGCTGATGCCCGAGGTGCGCGGCGCGCTGTGGCTGTCGCTGACCACCGCGACCGCGGCCACCGGCGTCGCGGTGCTGCTGGGGGTGCCGCTGGCCTGGCTGCTGGCGCGCACCGAGTTCCCCGGACGGCGCCTGGTGCGCGCGCTGGTGACGGTGCCGCTGGTGATCCCGCCCGTCGTGGGCGGTGTGGCCCTGCTGCTGGCGCTGGGCAGGCGCGGCCTGGTGGGGCGCTACCTGGACGCGTGGTTCGGCCTCACCCTGCCCTTCACCCCGGCCGCGGTGGTGATCGCCCAGGTGTTCGTGGCGATGCCGTTCCTGGTGATCAGCGTCGAGGGAGCGCTGCGCGGCGCCGACCGCCGCTACGAGGAGGCCGCGGCCACGCTGGGCGCCTCCCGCGCGGTCGTCTTCCGGCGCGTCACGCTGCCGATGGTGGGTCCGGGGGTGGTCGCGGGCGCGGTGCTGGCCTGGGCGCGGGCGCTCGGCGAGTTCGGCGCCACCATCACCTTCGCCGGCAACTTCCCCGGGCGGACCCAGACCATGCCGCTGGCGGTCTACCTGGCCATGCAGCAGAGCCCGGAGTCGGCGATCGTGCTCAGCCTGGTGCTGCTGGCCGTGTCCCTGGTGATCCTGGTGGCGCTGCGCGACCGGTGGGTGGGGGCCCTATGACGGTGCGGGCGGGCCGGGACGGCGGCGCGGGCGGCGACGGCGGAGCCGGCCCCGATGCGGGGCTGGACGCGCGCCTGGCGGTGGACCGGGGCGCCTTCCGGCTGGACGCCGGACTGCGGGCGCGCCCCGGCGAGGTCGTCGCGGTGCTGGGCCCCAACGGGTCGGGCAAGTCGACGGCGCTGCGGGCGCTGGCAGGGCTGGAGTCGCTGTCGGCCGGGCGGATCGTGCTGGACGGGTGCGACATCACCGTCGTACCCGCCGAGCGGCGCCCCGTCGGCATGGTCTTCCAGGACTACCTGCTCTTCGGCCACCTCAGCGCGCTGGACAACGTCGCATTCGGCCCCCGGTGCGCGGGTGCCAAGCGCGCGGAGGCGCGCGCGCAGGCCGCCGAACTGCTGGAGCGCATGGGCCTGGCCGAGCACGCGTCGGCCCGTCCGCGCGCGCTGTCGGGCGGCCAGGCCCAGCGGGTCGCGCTGGCGCGGGCGCTGGCGGTGCGCCCGCGCCTGCTGCTGCTCGACGAGCCGCTGGCAGCGCTCGACGTGCACGCCCGCGCGTCGGTGCGTTCGGAGCTGCGCCGCCGCCTGGCCGAACTGGACTGCGCGACGGTGCTGGTCACCCACGACCCGCTGGACGCGATGGTGCTCGCCGACCGCATCACCGTGCTGGAGTCGGGCCGCGTGGTCCAGGAGGGCCCGCCCGGCGAGGTCGCCCAGCATCCCCGGACCGGCTACGTCGCGCGGCTGGTGGGCCTGAACCTGTACCGGGGCACGGCCCGGGGCGCCCGCGTGGCCGTGGGCGGCGCGGCGCAGGCTGAGGTCTTCGTGTCCGAGCAGTGTGCGGGCGAGGTCTTCGTCGCGTTCCCGCCGCGTGCCGTGGCCCTGTACCGGGAGCGGCCCGACGGCACGCCCCGCAACCTGTGGCGGCTGCGCATCGACGGTGTCGAGCGGTTCGGCGACCAGGTACGCGTCCACCTCGACGGGCACTTCCCGCTGCTGGCCGACATCACCCCGGAGGCGCTGGCCGATATGCGCCTGAGTGGCGGCATGCGGGTCTGGGCGGCGGTCAAGGCCACCGAGGTCCGCTGCTACCCGGCGTAGGTCCGGCCCGCGCGCAGTGCCCCGGTCGCCGTCACCGGCTGCGCAGCAGCCGGTCCACGCTGCGCGGGAGGAGCAGGCCGGCCAGGCCCGCGGCGGCATAGGGGACCTGGCCGGGAGCGAACGCGCCCAGCACCCGGCCCGCCATCCGCGAGGGCTCGCGCAGGAAGGCGTCGGCGTCGGGATAGCGGTGCGGCACCGACCACCCGGCGGTGAGCACGCTGACCAGGGCCGCTCCCGCCGCCCACACCCACAGCAGCGACGACGGCGGCAGCGCCGCGTACCAGCCCGCCGCCTGGCGCACGGCCTCGGCGGCGTAGGCCGCGCCGCCCTCGACGGCCGGGCCGCCGCCGAGGACCCCCGCGGTTGCCGCGACCGCGGCGACCGCGGGGGCGCCGGAGAAGACCGCACCGAGGCGCCGCCCGCGCGCACGCAGCTCCTCCCGGGTGGGGAACCGGCGCCAGGGCCGGTCGCCCGCGCGCGCCGCGCCCATGGCGTACGCGCGCCGTTCCCGCAGCAGCCGCCAGGCCGCGCCCAGCACGGCGGGACCGCGCCGCGCGGCCGCGAGCATCACCGCGACCTCGTGCAGCGCGTCGGACAGCGTCAGCGCCAGGCGCAGCGGCGCCTGCGCCCACGCCAGCGCCGCGCGGCGGAACACCGGGGCGATGTCGCCGGGCACCCGCACGCCCAACCGGATGGCCCTGCCGTGGGCGCGCCGGCGCAGCCACGCCAGGGGCGGGTGGCCGGGCAGCGGCGGTGTCACGTTCGCGGCGCACCGGGCGGTGCGGTAGTCCAGCAGCACCGCGCACGCCAGCAGGACCAGCAGCAGCCACCGGTCGGCGGCGCCGCCGCCGGTGAGGCCGTGGAGGAACGCGGTGGCGGGGTGGGGTTCCAGCACCGAGCCGAGCGCCGCCTCGGCGGCGGCGGCGTTGAACATCGTGTGCTGCAGGACCGCCAGCGCGAACGCCGCCGGCGGCAGCAGCCACAGCCACGCTCCCCAGCGCCGGCGGCCGACGACGGCCAGCCCCAGGGCCGCACCGACGAGGCCGGTCAGCACTGCGTGCCCGGAGAAGTGCACGCCCGCTTCCGGGACGACCACCGCACCGGGGAGGAAGGCGGTCGCCTCCGGGACGGGCAGCGCCCCGGGGCCGCCGCCGGCCAGCGCGCGCAGCAGGGTTTCGGCCAGTTGGAATCCTGCGCCCGAAGCGGCCGCAAGCAGCAGGTAGTCCACGGCCGCCAGGCGGCGGAACCGGCGCCGGGCGAGCAGTCCGAGCAGCAGCAGCGGCAGCAGCTTGCCCGCCTCCTCCACCCACACCGCGACGTAGGTGTAGGCGATCCAGGGGTCCGCACCCAGCGCGGCGGTCAGCGCCTCCTCCGCCGCGGCGAGGGGCCAGACCAGCAGTGCGCCCAGCAGCAGGACCCGCACCAGCGCGGCGAAGGCGACGGTGCGGGACCGCGACAGCCACGCCAACTGCGCCACCAGCCACAGCATGCCCGCCGCGACCGGCACGGCGGCGGCGGTGGCCGGGACGAACAGCGGCGCCACCAGCAGCACGGCCAGCATCGCCCACGTCCAGACGCCGCGCAGCGCGCCCGCAGCCGCGGCCGCCCTCGGCGAGTTCTCGCGCAGGGCGTGCGCGCGCACCGCCAGCCGCTCGGCGAGGTCGGGTCCCGGGCCGCGCGGGTTCCGGGCATGCCGGGCCCCGGGTTCCAGGCACCCGTAGGCCTGGGCGGCGCGCAGCAGGTCCGGGTCGCGGCTCTCCTGCGCCTCTTCGGCGAAGGCGGTGCGGGCCGACTCCAGGTCGGCGCCGACCAGGGGGCGCAGGAAGTCCGGCGGACCCGCCGCGACGGTAAGCGTCGTCGAGGTCACGAGCACGGCCGCGGAGAAGTCCTCCACCGCCACCAGCACGTCGGTGGGTTCGTCGCCCCACGAGCGGATGAGGTGCACCACGCTGTGCGCGTCGGCGGCCACCTCGGTCACCGGCTCGTAGGCGAACTCCGCGCGCGTGCGGCACACCAGCAGCCGATCGACGCCCAGCGCCCGCACGGCGGCGACGACGCGGTCGATCAGGCCGGTGTCGCGGGGAGCCGCGAAGGGGACGACGATCTTGGCGTCGGCCGCGAGCCAGCCCTGGTCGAACTCCGTGGCGTTGGCGCACAGCCGCAGCACGAGGTCGCGGGTGATCATGGCCTGCTCGTCCATAAGCCCCCTACGGCGGTGTCCCGGCCGGTGAGAGGCGCCGAGCCGGGGATGTCCCGAGAACTCCGCCTGCGCCGGGGATGCGCGGCGCGGCGAGCGCCTACGCTATCGGAGACCCCTGCCGCGCCGCCGCCTCCGGGGGCGGGCCCGCGCCGCGGGCGCGGGGAGGAGTGCCTACCGGCTGCGGGGCAGCACGAGTTCGGTCAGGACCGCGCGATGGTCGGTGTCGGGGAGGCTGTGCACCGAGGTCCGCCGCACCTGCGCGCGCCGGTCGACCAGGACGTGGTCGATGGTGACGCCCGGCAGCGACCCCTCGGCGGACCAGGTGGGCGCCCAGCCCGCGCCAGTGGCGTCGGCCGCGTCGATGTAGCCGGTCTCCAGCAGCGCGCGGAACTCCGCGTGGTCGAGCGTCGCGTTGAAGTCGCCGGCGAGCACCCGCAGAGCGCCGTCGGGGCGGGCGTCGGGCAGCTGCCGCAGCGAGTCCTGCCACGCGGGGATCGCGGCGGGGCCGCTCGGCGGTATGGCATGCGCCGAGACCACCTCGACCGACGGCGCCCCGGGGACCTCGACGCGCGCCCGGGGCATCGCGAAGTAGTCGTTGCGCGCCGTGCCGCCGACCTTCTCGACGGGATGGGCCGAGTAGACCGCCCCGCCGACGGGGCCGGGCGCGGCCTCGGTGACGTCGTAGGGCAGCGGGCCGCGCAGTCCGGCGCGGGTGAGCGCGTCGTCCGACTGGGGCGTCAGCTCCTGGAGGCTGAGTACGTCGACGCCGTGCTCGTGCACCAGCCGCACCAGCGCCTCGGGGTCGGCGAGGCCGTAGTAGACGTTGGCCGACAGCAGTGTGAGCCGCGGACCGCCCGGGGAGGCCGGCGCCGCGGGTCCGGGCAGCCCGCGCGGCAGCACACACGCCACCAGCGCCACGGCGGCGGCGCTCGCGGCCAGCGCGACCCGGCCGCGGCGCGACAGCAGCGCCAGCACCACGGGGACGAGGGAGGTCGCCGCGACGTAGGGCGTGAACGCGATCAGCGCGACCGCGGGGAATCCGGTCTCCACCCCCGTGACGCGGACGGCGGCCCACACGCCCCACGGCAGCGCGCAGGCGGCGGCCGCGGCGGTCACCCAGCCGCGCCGCCCGCGCGCCGGCGGCGGGTGGGATCCGCGCCGCGCCTGAGCGAACCGCAGCAGCAGTCCCCCGTTCGGCCGCAGCCCCGCAGCGGCTGCGGCGCACATCGATCGAGCCACGGCAGTCCCCGTCCCATGCGTCGGCCCCATCGCCTACGGTTCACGTGTACCACCATTACGTGTGGTGAGGCCAGCGGCCGACTGCGCAGCTCGCGGCGTGGAGACTCGCCGCAGGGGGCGGGGCCGGCTACGGGGGAGGGAAGGCAGCCGTGGCGGAAGAAGTCAGCGTGGCCGCAGACGTGCGCTTCCCCGACACCGGCGACGGCGCCCTCTGGGTGGCCGGCGCGGTGATCACCGACGGCGCGGGGCGGGTGTTCGTGCAGCGCCGATCGCCCGACCGGCGGCTGTTCCCCGGCTGCTGGGACCTCGTCGGCGGGCACGTCGAACCCGGCGAATCGATTCCCGAGGCGCTCGGCCGCGAAATCGCCGAGGAGACCGGGTGGCGGCTGACCGCCGTGCTCGCCGAGCTCGACCGCCTGGTGTGGACGCCCGGCGACGGCGTGCGCCGCCACGAGGCGGATTACCTCGTACGCGTGGCCGGCGACCTGTCCGCGCCCCGCCTGGAACCCGGCAAGCACACCGAGTTCCGCTGGATCGGCGAGGGCGGGCTCGGTCTGCTGCACGACAGCCGCGACCCGGGCGACACCTTCGTCGCCGACATGGCCGCCCGCGGCCTGGCGGCGGCCAGGCGCCTGACCTGAGCGGTGCCGCCGGGGGCGCCTGCGAACCCGCCGGGAAGTCCATCGCGTCACGGGATATCGTGCAGGATCGTCTTCATGACCGAGACCGTCTCCGTCCGTGAGTTCCGCGCCCGTCTGGCCGAAGTCATCGACCGTGCCAGGGCGGGGGACTCCACAGTCGTCACCCGCAACGGCAATGCGGTCGGCGCGTTCGTTCCGCTTGAGGTGCTGGAGCAGGCCAGGCAGCGTGACGAGGAGGAGCTGCGGAGACTCATCGAGGAGCGTCGCGACTCTCCCACCGTGTCGATGGCCGCGGTGATGGCCGAGACCCCGGGGCGTGATCGGTAAGTACGCCGTGGCCTGCAAGGCCGGGGCTCAGTCGATCGAAGACGCCTGGTCGTCGTGCATGTCGACCGTCGCGCGACCGTTTTCGGCCGAGGATCGAGGCTTTCGCGCAGCCGATTCCAGCGCCGGTCCGCTATCCCACCTCGGCCAGCGCGGCGGGCAGGGCGTCGAAGAGGTCGGAGGCCGAGATCGGGGCGCCGTCGTGGGCCAGGCGGGCCGCCAGACCGTGTACGTATGCGCCGCTCGTCGCCGCCTCCCGCGGAGTCAGCCCGGCGGCCAGGAGCGCCCCGACCACGCCCGACAGCACGTCGCCGGTGCCGGCCGTGGCCAGCAGGGAGCTGCCGGTGGGGTTGGCGACGGCGGGGTGGCCCGGTTCGGCGATGACCGTGGTCGACCCCTTCAGCAGCACCGTGCACCCGTACTCCTCGGCCGCGCGGGCCGCTTGGGAGAGCCGGTCGGCCTCGATCTCCTCGCGCTCGGTTCCCGGCAGCAGCCGCGCCAGCTCGCCGGCGTGCGGCGTCATCAGGGTGGGCGCCGTGCGGTCGCGCACCAGCGCCGGGTTCTTCGCCACCAGGGTGAGCGCGTCGGCGTCGGCCAGCACCGGCCGCGGGGAGTCCAGGACGGTCTCCAGCTCGGCCCGGGCCATGGGATGCAGCCCGCGCCCGGAGCCGACGACCCACGCGGCCACCCGGCGCGGGAGTGCGCCGATCGGGTCCATGGGGTCGAGCACCGTGGCCACGGTCTCGGGCCAGCGGTTGATCACCTCGGTGACGACGCCCTCCGAGCCCGCGTAGCGGACCATGCCCACCCCGCTGCGCATCGCGCCGCCCACCGCGAGCACGGCGGCACCCCGGTAGCGGTCCGAGCCCACCGCCATCGCCAGCACGCCGCGGCGGTACTTGTCGGTCTCGATCGTGGGGTGCGGCAGCAGCCGGGCCACGTCCTCGCTCTGCGGGCACTCCAGGGCGGCGCCGGGCAGCTCGGGATCCAAACCGATGTCGACCAGCTCGACGACGCCCGCGCGCGCGGCGCCGGGGTCGACGAACAGGCCGGGCTTGTGTGTGCCGAAGGTGACGGTGACGTCGGCGCGCACGGCCGCGCCGGGCACGGCTCCGGTGTCGGCGTCGATCCCGCTGGGCAGGTCGACCGCGACCGTCGGCGCCTCGGCGGCGCCGGCCAGACCCGCGAGCGCGGCGTGGGGCTCGCGCAGGCCGCCGCTGCCGCCGATGCCGACCAGGCCGTCGACGAGGAGGTCGGCCGAGGCGATCTCGTCCGCGGCCGCCGAGTCGCCGATGCCCGCGGCGTCGCCGGCCGCATCGACCGTCCGGCCGCCGGCCGCCCGAAGTGCCGCGAGCCCGCCCTCATGCACCCGCGAGCCCGCGAGTACCGCCCGCACCGAGGCGCCGCGGCGGGCCAGCAGCGTTCCGGCGTACAGCGCGTCGCCGCCGTTGTCGCCGCTGCCGACGAGCAGCACCACCCGTGCCCCGTAGGTGCGCGGCAGGATCCGCGAGCACGCGGCCGCAAGGCCCGCGGCGGCCCGCTGCATCAGCGCCCCTTGCGGAAGCCGGTCCATCAGCGCGTTCTCGGCCTTGCGGACCGCGGCCACGGAGTGAGCGTTGCGCACGGGGCCTCCTCGTCGTTCGTCGCGTCGCCGGTTCCCGCGCCGGACTCGGCGCTACTGCGAGCATGCCGCAGCCGCGCCCCACCGAGGAACCCGGCCCGCAGGTTCTCCCGGGGGCACCCGGCTTTCGGTCCCTTCACACGATCGGCAGGAGACGCCGCGAGTGCTACATCCTGTCGATCTCCGTGAGATCGATGTCGATGTCGAAGGGCACCGCGAGTTTCAGTCGCTCCCGGTGGATTCCCGAGGCCACATAGGCGCGGGTGGCGGGATCCAGTTCGTACACGTACACGACGGGACGCCCGTCCTCGTTCTCGACCCGCCAGTGGTGCTTGATGCCCGCCTGCGCGTACAACTGCGGCTTGCGCTCCCGGTCGCGCACCTCCGATTCCGGGGAGACCACCTCGACGGCGAGCACCACGGAGTCCGGATGATAGGCGGCCAGATCCCGGTCTTCCTCGGCTTCGGTGTCCACGAGGAGGAGATCGGGCTCGGGACGCTGCCGCGGACCGAGAACGACGCTCATCTCGCGCCGGACACGCAGCCGGTCGGACGCGAGCGCGGACAAACGGCGCTCGAGCAGGGACAGCACCAGCATGTGGAAAAGCTTCTGCGGACTCACGAAGACCAGGCTCCCGTCGATGAGCTCGGTGTGCGAGGGGAGATCCGGGATCCGGTCGAGGTCCTCGGCGGTGTAGCCCTCGGGAGGAGGGATCGGCCAGTTCCGCCCCGAGGAGGGTTGCTCCGGCTCGGCTTCGGAGGCGGAGTCCGCTCGGGGTTCGGTCGCGGCGAGCACGCCCATCTCACTACCTCCGGCAGTCGGATCGTTCTCGTCGCCCAGAGTAGCCATTCGCGTCACCCCGTCACGGTGGTTTCCGGAAACTGTGCACGCTCGGTCGCACGGCAGACCATACCCGGCCGCCCTCACCGGAATCCGGTGCTGCCACGGAGCGTGTTCCGGGCGGTGTGCATCCGAGGACTCCCGCCCCGCCGCCCTACCCCGCGATGATGCTGGCGACCTCCTCGGGGGCCGAGACGTGCGGGCAGTGGCCGGCGTCGACCTCGATCGCCTTGGTGTGCAGGCGGATCTCGGCGGCCGCGCGCATCCATTCCGGGCGCAGGGTGCGGTCGCGCACCGGGAGCAGGTAGGTGGAGGTGACGCCCTGGGGCAGCGGGCGGGGCGGCTCGGCGTAGACGCGGGCCGGCTGGAACAGGCGGACGGTCTCCAGGCCCCACCGCAGGGTCGCCAGGTCGCCGTCGTGGAAGAGGAAGTAGCCCGCCGCCACGGGGTCGTCGGTCGGGGGCGCGGCCAGGCCGGTCCACTCGGGGTTGAACATCTCCGCGGCCGAGATCTGGATCTCGCTGAGGAGGCTGCGCCTGCCGATGGTGTCGGGTACGAAGGCCGCGAGCCACACCACCCGGCTCGCGCCCAGCCGGGAGGCGACCGCCGACGCCAGGGCGCCCGCGCCCGAGTGCACGACCACGACCGGCCCCCTTGCCGACCCGCCGCCCGCGCCCTCCTGCGCGGGCGGCTCGCCGGCATCGGCCGCGACCTGCCGGGCGACGAGATCCGCATACCCGTCGGTGTCGAGGTCGGCTCCGCCCTGCAGCAGGTCGACGGGGACGGCGCGGTGCCCGCGCCGGACGAGGGCTTCGGCGAGGCGCTCCCATCCCCGGGGCGACTGCGTGGTTCCGTGTACGAGGACGTAATCCATGGCGCTTCCTTCGCGTTGCAGCCCTGGCGTCCCGAGGTCCCCCGCACTCCCCGGCACCCCTCCCACTAGGTCGTGCGCGACAAACCTATGATCACCGGTGCCGTGCAGGGAACCGCCCCAACAGCGAAAATCGCCCTGATTCGCGGAATTGGCCGGATTCCGCGCCCGGCGGCCGCGGCCCGCAACGCCCGGAGCCAGGGGATCGGCGGGCTCCCGGCGTGGCATACGGTCTGAGAGAGCCCTCACCACCGCACCGGGTGCCTGCGCACGCGCGGCATCCGGGTGTCGGCAACCGACCCACTCCGACCACTCGTTTGGGGGCGGCCGCCCCCGGACACGGACAGCAGCACGGGACTTGCCGCATGACCTCCACAGACGACCGCATCGCCACCGACGGCGGACTGACCCAGGACGGCCTGTTCGAGCGCGTGGCACACCTGCAGAACGCCATGCACCGGCTCGGCGCGGACGTCATCAGGCTGCAGACGCAGCTCACCGAACTCGCCGCTGCGCCCGAGCCGGAGCAGGACGAGGAGGGCAAGGCGCCCACGTTCATCTTCAACATGACCCGCGACGCCTACAAAGGGGCCCTGGCGGAGCTGGTGAACTGGGTGAACGACTTCCTCGTGCCGGTCTACGTGGGCTCGGGCGAGGACCTGCACGCCGATCGCGGCGGCGGCCGCGCACCGTGGTGCCCGATGTGGTGGGAGCACCACGAGGCCGTCGGGCGGCTGCACGCGCTGCGGCTGGCCTACGAGGAGCTGGCCGACACGCGGCTTTCGGGCCCCTCGGGCCCGGCCGTGTGGCACCGCGACCACCTCGACCCCGCACTGGAGCGCCTGCGCTCGCCCAACGGCCCGTTCGCGGCGTGCTCGGCGACCATGGGCCACCGCGCACGCACCCGCTCGGAGTCGGCCTGACCGGCTGCCGCGCACCGGCGGCGCGCCCCGCACCGGGTGCGGCCCCAGACGACTCCGGGCCGAGGGCCTTTCGAAGCGCCGCGAGACGCCCGGGCGCACGGCCGGAGAAGGCCCGCCGGCTCAGGTCTTGCGCAGCCGCACGCGACTCACCGCGTGGTCGGCCCCCTTATGCAGCACCAGCGTGGCCCTGCCGCGGGTCGGCCGGATGTTCTCCATGAGGTTGACCTCGTTGATGCTGCGCCACACGCCCGAGGCGAACTCCACGGCCTGCTTCTCGTCCAGCTCGCTGGCCATGGCGTGGAAGTAGGAGCGCGGATCGGCGAAGGCGGTGCGCCGCAGCTCCAGGAAGCGGTCGAGGTACCAGGCCCGGATGTGCTCGGCCTTGGCGTCGACGTAGATGGAGAAGTCGAAGAAGTCGGCCACGGCCAGGCGGCCGGGCTGCGGCGGCTGCAGCACGTTGATCCCCTCGACGATGAGGATGTCGGGCCGCTGCACCGTCTGCGTCTGGCCGGGGACCAGGTCGTAGGCCAGGTGGGAGTACACCGGAATCTCCATCCGCGGCGCGCCGGCCTTCATCTCCGACACGAACCGCACCAGCGCCCGCCGGTCGTAGCTCTCCGGGAACCCCTTGCGGTTCATGATGCCCCGCTCCTGCAGGACCGCATTGGGGTAGAGGAAGTTGTCGGTACTGACCAGTTCCACGTTGGGGTGGTCGGGCCACTGGGCCAGGAGCGTGCGCAGAAGGCGCGCGGTCGTGGACTTGCCCACGGCCACGCTGCCGGCCACGCCGATGATGAAGGGCATCGGCTGGTCGCCTTCGCCGAGGAAGTCGCGCACGGCCGAGTGCCGCCGCCGGGTCGCGCTCACGTAGAGGTTGAGCAGCCTGGACAGCGGCAGGTAGATGTCGCGCACGTCGTCCAGCGACGTGGGATCGGTCGTGCCCCGCAGGGCTTCGAGATCGTCCTCGGTCAGCGGGAGCGGCGTCGTGTCGCGCAGCGCCGCCCACGCCGGCCGGTCGAGTTCCACATACGGCGTTGAAAAGCCGTTCTTCGTCGAAGCCACGCCTGCCCACACTAGACGAGTGCTCCCGCCGCGCCGCGTCCTCCCCCTGCGGAGCGCCCGGAAACGGCCTGGACGGACCCGCGCAGGGGGTCCGATGGTGGTGCGGGATGCCGTCTCCCCCCACCACCACCGGACGACCGGGCGGCTGCGGGCCGCGCGGGTCCGTGACGATCGGCTCGACCGACACGACCGATCCTGGCTTCCCTCCCCGACCGAGCGGTGGCGGACACGGCGGCGATGTACAGCGATGGGGAGATCTTTGTCCGCAGCTGGTCCGCCCGACCTCCTTCGGCGCCGTGCGGGCCGTGCGCTGTGCGGGCCGCGACACGGCCGACACCGGACAAGCCCGGAAATTCTTCTCGCGTTCACTCGCGGCCCCGCGGACCGCGGCGCGCCCGGCTCCGGGCCTGCTGACGTGCGCGGTCTTATCGGGGCCACCGAATGGTCTATACCCTTACCTGCGGAAACACACATTGGTATGGCAGCCGGGTGGTCGGTTGACGGCCGTTGATTGGCTACGCTGGCCCTCATGTGCGGAATCGTTGGCTACGTCGGGCCGCAACCGGCGCTTGAGGTGGTCGTCGACGGCCTCAAAAGGTTGGAGTACCGCGGGTACGACTCCGCGGGCGTCGCCGTCCTGGCCGACGGCCGGATGGACACCGAGAAGCGCGCCGGCAAGCTCGCCAACCTGAAGGCGGCCCTGGCCGAGACCCCGCGCTCGGCCGACGGCATCGGGATCGGGCACACCCGCTGGGCCACCCACGGCGCGCCCACCGACGTCAACGCCCATCCCCACGTCGACAACGACAACCGGGTGGCGGTCATCCACAACGGCATCATCGAGAACTTCGCCTCGCTGCGCCTGGAGCTGGAGGAGCGCGGCTGCAAGTTCACCTCCGAGACCGACACCGAGGTGGCCGCCCACCTGCTCGGCGAGGAGCTCAAGCGGCAGGGCGAGGACCTGGCCGCGGCCATGCGGGCGGTCTGCCGCAGGCTGGAGGGCGCCTTCACCCTGGTCGCGATGTACGCGGGAGACCCCGACCTCGTGGTGGCGGCACGGCGCAACTCGCCGCTGGTGGTCGGCCGCGGCGACGGCGAGAACTTCCTGGCCAGCGATGTGGCCGCCTTCATCGCCCACACCCGCGACGCCGTGGAGCTGGGCCAGGACCAGGTCGTGGAGCTGCGCCGCGACTCGGTGGCCGTCACCGACTACGACGGCAACCCCGCCCCGGTGCGCGAATACCACGTCGACTGGGACGCCTCCGCCGCCGAGAAGGGCGGCTACGACTACTTCATGCTCAAGGAGATCGTCGAGCAGCCGCAGGCGGTCGCCGACACCCTCCTGGGGCGCGTGGGGGTCGACGGCACCCTCACCCTGGACGAGATGCGGCTCGCGCCCTCGGAGCTGCGCGACATCGAGAAGATCGTCATCATCGCCTGCGGCACCTCCTACCACGCCGGGCTGATCGCCAAGTACGCGATCGAGCACTGGTGCCGCATCCCCTGCGAGGTCGAGGTCGCCAGCGAGTTCCGCTACCGCGACCCCATCCTGAACCGCCAGACCATGGTGATCGCGATCTCGCAGTCGGGCGAGAGCATGGACACCCTGATGGCGGTGCGCTACGCGCGCGAGCAGCGCGCACGCGTGCTGGCCATCTGCAACGTCAACGGCTCGACCATCCCGCGCGAGTCCGACGGCGTCCTCTACACCCACGCCGGGCCCGAGGTGGGGGTCGCGGCCACCAAGACCTTCCTCACCCAACTGGTGGCCTGCTACCTGGTCGGGCTCTACCTCGCCCAGATGCGCAACCTCAAGTTCGGCGACGAGATCAACGCCGTCATCGAGCAGCTGGCCAACATGCCCCAGCAGGTCGAGAAGGTGCTGGGCACCGTGGCCCCGGTGCGCGAACTCGCCCGGTCGCTGGCCGACTCCGAGACGGTGCTCTTCCTCGGCCGCCACGTGGGCTATCCCGTGGCGCTGGAGGGCGCGCTCAAGCTCAAGGAGCTGGCCTACATGCACGCCGAGGCCTTCGCCGCCGGCGAGCTCAAGCACGGCCCGATCGCGCTGATCGAGGACGGCCTCCCGGTGGTCGTGGTGGTGCCCTCGCGCGAGGGGCGCGGAGTGCTGCACGACAAGATCGTCTCCAACATCCAGGAGATCCGCGCGCGCGGCGCCCGCACCATCGTCATCGCCGAGGAGGGCGACGAGACGGTGCGGCCCTTCGCCGACGAGCTGATCGGGATCCCGGCCGTGCCGACCCTGCTGCAGCCGGTCGTGGCGACGGTGCCGCTGCAGGTGTTCGCCTGCGAGCTGGCGCTGGCCAAGGGCAACGACGTGGACCAGCCGCGCAACCTCGCCAAGAGCGTGACAGTGGAGTAGCAGCCGCAGCGATCCTGTACCTGTGGCCACATGTGATCGCGCACAGTGGCCACAGGCACAAGATCCGCGGAGAAGGCTACTCCGGCGCCTGGACGCCGAAGATGCCGGCCATGTCGCCGAGCACCGTGTTGGCGCCCTGCAGGCTGACCGAGGTCAGCCAGACCTCGTCGGAGACGGTGTGCCTCTCGCCCTCCAACTGGTCCCACAGCGGGTTGGAGGTGAACTTCTCCGCCTTGTCCGCGGCCTCGCCGGTGCCGTCGTCCCAAGTCGAGACCATGATGTGGTCGGCGTCGAGGTCGAGGATCTCCTCGGGGCTCAGATTCGCCGCGATGCCCCCTTCTTCGGGCATCGGCGCGCCCTCGGGGCGCGGCAGGCCCACGTCGGACTGGATGATGCCGGGGAAGGAGTCCGGCCCGTAGAGACGCACCGTCGGCTCTCCGGCGAAGCGGGCGAGGGTCATGGTGGGCATCTCGCCGCCGTTCTGCTCGGCGATCGCCTCGCCCAGCTTCGCGGCCCGCTCCTCGTAGTCGGCGATCTGGCTCTTGGCCATGTCCTCCTTGCCCACCGCCTTGCCGACCAGCAGGTGGTTCTGCTTCCAGGTGGCACCGGTGGTCTCGGAGAAGACCGTCGGGGCGATCTTGGCGAGCTGGTCGTAGATCGCCTCGTGGCGCACCTTGGCCGACAGGATCAGGTCGGGCTGCAGCTCGGCGATCCTGGCCAGGTCGGGGGCCTCCAGGGTCCCCACGACCTCGGCGCCGCCGGCGTAGGTCTCGCCCTGCTCGCCGAGGTAGCCGCGCAGGCCGCCGCCGTCGCCGTAGGCGGTGCGGCCCACCACCTGCGTCTCCAGGCCGATGGCGGAGTCGAGGTAGCTGGTGTCGAGCACGACCACCCGCTCGGGCCGCGACTCGATCGTGGTCTCGCCCATGGCGTGTTCGACGGTGACGGGGAACGCGCCGGAGCCTCCGGAGTCCCCGGAGGCGTCCGAAGCGCCGGAGCCGGGGTCCGCACCGCAGGCGGTGAGCAGGATCAGCGCAGCGGCGGCCGATGCGGTCGCGAGTGTTCGCGCACTGGTGCGCAGGCGTACGAGAGGCGCCATGGGGCTCCCTTTGCAGTTCACGGTAGATTAGGTTCGTCTTGCCTAACACTGCTGATGGTGCGGAATTGGGAGTATGGGAGTTTTGGCCGGCTTTGTCCAGTAGGTCGGTATCCACCGGAGGGCCGGCGACCTGCCGGCGGACGAGACGGAGGAAGGGGATGCGGCGGTGACGACGAGCGCGACCGCCCCGCCGCGCGCACCCGGCGCCGCCGCGGCCGCACCGGCCGCCGCCCCGCGGCTGCGCAGGCGCCTGGCCGGCCTGGTGCTCCTGCTGGCCGTGCTCGCGCTGTGCGCGGTGCTGAGCGTCGCCGTGGGCTCGCGCGCCATCGCACCCGCCGAGGTCTGGCGCACCCTCCTGGCGCCCGACGGCGGCGAGGCCAGCACGATCGTGCACGCGTTGCGCCTGCCCCGCACCCTGCTCGGCGTCGTCGTCGGTGCGGCGCTGGGCGTTGCCGGGGTGCTGATGCAAAGCCACACCCGCAACCCCATCGCCGACCCGAGCCTGCTGGGCGTGGCCTACGGCGCGGCCTGCGCCGTGGTGCTGAGCGTGTTCCTGCTGGGCCTGACCGACCTCTCCGCCTACGTGTGGTCCGCCATCGGCGGCGCCCTGGCGGCCAGCGTCGCCGTGTTCGCGATCGCCTCCGGCGGATCGCGCGGACCCACCCCGATGACGCTGCTGCTGGCCGGCGCCGCGATGACGGCCCTGCTCAGCGCGATCACCTCGGCAGTCGTGCTGCTGGACGAGCGCAGCCTGGAGGTCTACCGGTTCTGGCGAGTCGGTTCGCTCAGCGGCCGGCCCGCCGGGGTCACCGACCAGATCCTGCCCTTCATCGCCGCCGGCCTGGTGCTGGCGGCGGCCGGCGCCCGCGGCATGAACGCCCTGGCGCTGGGCGACGACGTGGCCACCGCGCTGGGCCACCGGGTACGCCTGATCCGCGCGTCGGGAGTGGCGGCCATCGCGCTGCTCGCGGGCGCGTCGGTGGCCGCCACCGGCCCGATCGGCTTCGTCGGCCTGGTGGCCCCGCACGCCGCCCGGGCGGTCACCGGCCCCGACCACCGGTGGTTGGTGCCCTATGCCGCGCTGTGCGGCGCCGCACTCGTCCTGGCCGCCGATGTGGCCGGGCGCGTGGTGCGCGGCTCCGGCGAGGTCGAGGTGGGCATCGTGCTCGCCGTGCTGGGCGGCCCCTTCTTCATCGCCCTCGTCCGCCGCAAGAGGCTGGTCGAACTGTGAGCGCGCCCGCCCGCACCCGCCGCTCGCCCGCGCGCCCGCCCCGATCCGCCGATGCGCTGAACCGGCCGGCACTGCGCATCGGCCCGGCGTCGTGGCCCTGGCGCCCCCGCGCCGCGCTGGTGTGCCTGGCCGTGACCGTGCTGCTGGCCGCGGCGTTCCTGCGGGCCCTGGTGGCCTTCGACTCCGCCGACGTGGGCCTGGCCGAGGTGACCGCGGTGCTGCTGGGCGGGGGCGACCCCGGCCAGCGCTTCATCGTCTGGGAGCTGCGCATGCCGCGCGCGCTCACCGGTGCGCTGGTGGGCGCGGCGCTGGGCCTGTCCGGCGCCATCCTGCAGTCGGTGGCCCGCAATCCGCTGGCCAGCCCCGACACACTGGGGATCGGGTGGGGCGCCGCGATCGGCGCCGTCGCCGTGATCGTCCTCGGCGGCAGCGCGGGCGGCGTCAGCGGCGCCGCCGCCCAGTTCGGCGTGCCCGCGGGCGCGATCGCCGGAGGGCTCGCCGCGGCGTTGGCGGTCTTCGGCCTGTCCTGGCGCTCGGGTGTGCACAGCAACCGCCTGCTGCTCGTGGGCATCGCCGTCTCGCTGACGTGCGCGAACCTCGTTTACTGGCTCATGACCTGGACCGACCTGGACAGTGCGGCGCGCGCCCAGACCTGGGTGACCGGCAGCCTCCACGCGGCCGACTGGGACCGGGCCGGCGCCGCCGCGGTCACGCTGGCGGTGCTGATCCCCGCGGCGCTGGCGGCCGGCCGCGCACTGGGAGCGCTGGGACTCGGCGACGACGCCGCGCGCGGCCTGGGCGTGCGCGTCGACGCCGCCCGGCTCGTGCTCCTGGCGGTCTCGGCGCTGCTGGTGTGCGTGGCCACCTCGGCGGCGGGACCGATCAACTTCGTCGCCCTCGCCGCTCCGCAGATCGCCATGCGGCTGTGCCGCGCCGCCCAGCCGCCGCCGGCCGCCTCGATGCTGCTGGGCGGCGCGCTGACGCTGGTCGCCGACCAGCTGGCGGCCGGCCTGTTCGCACCCACCCAGCTGCCCGTGGGCGTGTTCACGGCCGTCCTGGGCGCCCCCTACCTGATGTATTTGATCGTTCTCCGCCACCGGGAGGCCCGGCTATGACCTCCGAACCCCCAACCGGCGGGCCCGAGCGGCTGCGCGCGGAGCGGGTGACGCTCGCCTACGGCGACAACGTCATCTCGCACGAGCTGGACTTCGCCGTCGCCGACCGCGAGGTGACCGCGATCATCGGTCCCAACGGCTGCGGCAAGTCGACTCTGCTGCGGGCGCTGGGCCGGCTGCTGCGGCCCGACGCCGGCCGGATCGTGCTCGACGGCCGCCCGATCAGGTCCGTACCCCCGCGCGAGGCCGCCCGCACCGTGGCCGTCCTTCCCCAGTCGCCGCAGGCGCCGCCCGGGCTGGCGGTCGCCGACCTCGTGGCACGCGGACGCCACCCGCACCAGAGCTGGTACCGGCAGTGGTCGGGCACCGACCAGGAGGCGGTCGCCCGCGCCCTGGAGCTGACCGGGATGCTCGACTGCGCCGAGCGCACGCTGGAGCAGCTGTCGGGCGGCCAGCGCCAGCGGGCGTGGATCTCCATGGCCCTGGCCCAGGAGACCGACCTGCTGCTGCTGGACGAACCCACCACCTTCCTCGACCTCGCCCACCAGATCGAGGTGCTGGACCTGGTGCGCGAGCTCAACGAGCGGCACGGGCGCACGGTCGTCATGGTGCTGCACGACCTGAACCTGGCGGCGCGCTACTCCCACCGCCTCGTCGCAATGTCCCGGGGCGCCGTGCGGGCCGCGGGCACGGCCGAGGAGGTCCTCACCCCCGACCTGCTCGCCGAGGTGTTCGGGCTGCGGTGCGCGGTCATCGCCGATCCCGTATCGGGCACACCGCTGGTGGTACCGGTCAGCGCCCACGACCCCGTGCCGGACACGGCCGGTTCCCCGGCCGCCTCCCCGTCCGAGGGCTGACCGCGGATCGGTTCGGGTGGGCGAGCGGCGCTGATCTTGTACGTGCGGTCGTTGTGAGCGATAACAAGTGGCTATAGGTACAAGATCGGCGCTGTTTTCGCGGGCCGCGGGTGCTAGCCGATCGCCAGGTTCTCGCGCACCACGCCCGCCAGGCGTTCGGCGACCTCCTGGGCGTGGGGCTCGGCGGCGGCCTCGACCATGACGCGGACCATCGGCTCGGTGCCGCTGGGCCGGATCAGCACCCGGCCGGTCTCGCCCAGCTCGGCCTCCGCCTGCGCCACCGCCTCGGCCAGCGCCGCCGAGGACCCCGCCCGGGTCTTGTCGACACCGCGCACGTTGATCAGCACCTGCGGCAGCCGGGTCATCACCTTGGCCAGCTCGTCCAGCGCCAGGCCGCGCCGGCACATCGCGCTCAGCAGGTGCAGTCCGGTCAGCAGGCCGTCCCCGGTGGTGGCGTGGTTGGTGATCACCACGTGCCCGGACTGCTCGCCGCCCAGGGAGAAGCCGCCCTCGCGCATCGCCTCCAGCACGTAGCGGTCGCCGACCGGGGTCTCGACCACGGTGATCCCCGCCTCGCGCATGGCCAGTTTCAGCCCCAGGTTGGACATCACCGTGATGACCAGGGTGTCCTCGGCCAGCCGGCCGGCCTCGTGCAGCTCCAGCGCGAGGATGCCCATGATCTGGTCGCCGTCGACCACCGAGCCGTCGGCGGCCACCGCCAGGCAGCGGTCGGCGTCGCCGTCGTGGGCGATACCGGCATCGGCCCCGTGCCGGCGCACGGCCTCGCGCAGCTCGTCCAGGTGGGTCGAGCCGCAGCCGTCGTTGATGTTCAGGCCGTCGGGGTCGTCGTGGATCGCCACGACGTCGGCGCCCGCGCGCCGCAGCGCCTCGGGGGACACGGCGGCGGCCGCGCCCTTGGCGCAGTCCACCACGACCCGCAGGCCGTCGAGCGGGTTGGGCAGCGTGCCGACCACGTGGCCGATGTAGCGCTCGGCGCTGTCGGGGGCGTCGGTGACCCTGCCCACAGCCGCGCCGACCGCTCCCTGCGCGGGCTCGCGCAGCGCGGCCTCGATCTCGTCCTCGACGGCGTCGGGCAGCTTGTGCCCGCCGGGCCCGAAGAACTTGATGCCGTTGTCGGGGGCCGGGTTGTGGCTGGCCGACAGCATCACGCCGAAGTCGGCGTCCATCTCGGCCGTGAGATAGGCGACGGCCGGCGTGGGCAGCACACCCAGCCGCACGACGTCCACTCCCGCGCTCGCGAGCCCGGCGACGACGGCCGCCTCCAGGAACTCGCCGGAGGCCCGGGTATCGCGGCCCACGACCGCCCGGGGACGCTCCCGCTCCGGGGCCGCCGCGGGCAGCACCCGCGCGGCGGCGATGGACAGCTCCAGCGCCAGAGCCGCGGTGAGGTCGCGACCCGCGACCCCCCGGACTCCGTCGGTACCGAACAGCCGAGTCACGAACCAACCGCCCCTTCGTCTGCGTAGTAGCGAAGCCGGTCGCATCCCACGGCGTTCGCGACCCGTGTGCGGTCGCGGTCCGCGCCTGCGGAACGGGGCGTGGAGCCCGTCGGCCGAGGTACCCGCACGCATGCACCGAACCGGACGAGACCGGCGAAAAACGTACGGCCCGCGCAGACCACCCGGAGATCGGGGGAAAGGCGGGCCGTGACCGGATGCGCCGACCGGAGCCGGCGGCATCGCGGCCGAGCGCTTAGCGCTTGGAGTACTGCGGAGCCTTGCGAGCCTTCTTCAGGCCGGCCTTCTTCCGCTCGACCTCGCGGTCGTCGCGGGTGAGGAAGCCGCCCTTCTTCAGCACCGGGCGGTTGTTCTCGGCGTCCAGCCCGGCCAGCGCGCGGGCGAGGCCGTGGCGCAGCGCGCCGGCCTGGCCGCTGGGGCCGCCGCCGTTGAGCCGCGCGAAGACGTCGTAGGCACCCTCGAAGCCCAGGGCGACCAGCGGCTCCTTGATGACCTGCTGGTGCACCTTGTCGGGGAAGTAGTCCTCCAGCGGCTTGCCGTTGACCTTCCACTCACCCGAGCCGGGCGTGATGCGGACGCGCGCGATCGCCTTCTTGCGGCGACCGGTCCCGGCCCCGGGCCCGGAGGCGGTGGGGACGTACCCGGCGGCGGCCGCCTCGGGGGTCTCGCTGGTGTACTCAGCGGGGAAGTCCTCGGGATTCCCCTCGACATCCACAGGTGCGACGTCTTCGATACCGGTCGGCTCGACCACGGTTCTCCTCGTACTTCCTTCAGTCTCGCGAACGCCTAGGCGGGCTGATCGATCTTCTTCAACTCGTAGGGCACCGGCTGCTGCGCCTGGTGCGGGTGCTCCGCCCCGGCGTAGACCTTGAGCTTCTTGGCCATCTTGCGACCGAGGGAGCCCTTGGGCAGCATGCCCTTGACCGCCTTCTCGATCGCCCGCTCCGGGTGCTTCTCGAGGAGCTCGCTGTAGGCGACCGAACGCAGACCGCCGGGGTATCCGGAGTGCCGGTAGGCGCGCTTCTGCTGCAGCTTGTTACCGGTCAGCGCCACCTTGCCGGCGTTGACGACGATCACGAAGTCGCCGGTGTCGATGTGGGGCGCGTAGTAGGTCTTGTGCTTGCCTCGGAGCAGAGTGGCGACGTGGCTGGCCAGCCGCCCGAGCACGACATCGCTGGCGTCGATGACGTGCCACTGACGCTGGACATCGCTGGGCTTAGGGCTGTATGTGCGCACGATCGTAAGCCTTCGTCTCAGTCGGCGGGGCCCATCCCCGCGGACGGAGATGGAGAACTCGTATTACTGGTCCGGCTGCGGCGCCCGAATCGCGGGGCGACCAGCCGACGGGTGGGTGCGGGATGCGTGACCGGCGCCCACGGAAAGAGCATATGGGAGCCCACGGCAACTCAACGCACAACAACGGAATATACTATCGACCGGACGCACTGCTGGTCAAAGCGGCTGAAGATCATACACTGCCGAGTCATGCACAGACCCGCAGCGCCACGGCGACACGTGAATACTCCACCTCCATTATGCCTTGCCCGGCGAGTGCTTTGTCCGCACCGCCGCCGCGCGCCGCACCCCCGCCGCCGCGTTGTGCAGCGGATCACCACTGCCCGCGGTCCGCAAGCCCCCATCCACCCGCCTCTCCGACCACCTCCGTACCGTCCCCACCCGCGCGGGCAGGGCGGCGCACAAAGCCCCCGAGGCGTTATCCTCGGGGCCGCACCGTCGATACGACCGGCCGAGCGCCAAGCGCATCGCGCCGCGCCGCTTCGCCGCGGCAGCCCCCGGATCCGCCGATAGGAGCGGCGGCACCCCACCGGCAGCGCCGCAGCGGCGGCGACCTGCCGCCGGCCCCTCCACCCCGCATCGGCCGACCGGCAGGCAGCGTGCGGCCGCGCACGCCGGCCCGCCGGGCACCCGAGAAGGCGACCGCCTGCCCTCGACACCATCCGCCTCCCCCAGGACAGTCTTCGGAGTACCGCCATCGCACCGCACCCCAATGAGCCGAACGACGGCCGCGGCGGCCCTGACGGCCGCCCCGAGCCGCGGCATCCAGCCACGCACCCGGACTCCGCTGAACACCCCGCCGCGCCCTCCGGTCCCCAGCAGGCATGGCAGCAGGCCGCTCCGGGGGACGGCGGAGACCTCCTCAGCGCCGGAGCGCCCGATCCGGGCGGACAGCCTCCCGTGAGCCCTCCTGGAGGGGCGGCCGGCAGCGGACAGCCGCAGCCGCCGACCGCACCCGGCGACGGCACACCCGCCGCCCCCTACCCGCACGCGGCCTCTGCGCCGGCGCCGCAGCACGGGCCCGCCGGCGGCGCACCGCAGCCCCCTGCGCACGGCGGCATGTCGGGGCCGCAAGCGCCCCACTACCCCCAGTCGGGCGGGCAGCAGCCGCCGACGGTGCAGCCGCCGCAGCCGGGGACCGCTCCAGCGGCGCCCCAGCCGGGACCGCAGCAGCCCATGGGAGCCGCGCCCGGGCAGCAGCCGCAGCCCGGACCGCACCAGCCCTCCGGCGGCCAGCAACCGATGGGGGGTGCACCGGGTGCACCGGGACAGCCGCCCCCGTCGGGGCCGCAGCAGCCCCCACCGCATTCCTCGGGCGGCCAGCACCCGCCGCACCCGGGCGCCCCGCTCCAGACGCCCACGTCCGGACCGCAGCAGCCGCACGCTGCGCAGCACTCCTCCGGCGGCCAACCGCCCATGGGAGGCGCACCGGCGCCGCAGCCGCCGCCCGGACCCCACCAGCCCTCCGGCGGCCAACAGGCCTACCCCGCGCAGGGCCCCGCCGGCGGATACCCGGCCGGACAGCACCCGGCACAGCCCCAGCCGCCTGCCGCCGGTCCGGCGCCGACACCTCCCGGCGGACCCGCCGGACCCGCAGGTCCTCCGCAAGGCGATCCGGGCCCCGCGGGACCGGCGCCCGCAGGCGGCCCTCAGGCACCCCAGCAGGCGCCGCCCGCCACAGGCCGGCAACCGTCGGCGGCGCCGGGAGCAGGTCCTCAGCAGGTCTGGCAGCAGGGCCCGCCCCAGCAGCCCGGTGCGGCGCAGCAGGGCCCTCCACCGCCCCACCAGCCGGGCGGACCCGGTGCTCCCGGAACCCCGCCGCCCCACGGCGCGCCTCAGGCCCCGCCGCCCCACGGCGGCGGCCCGCCTCCGCCGCAGGGGCAGCAGCCGCGGCAGAGCCTTCCGGCGGCTCCGGCACCGGGAGGCCCGCAGCAGCCCCCGCATGCCGCCCAGCAGCCGCCGCCCGGCATGGGCGGCCCCGCAGGCGGCCAGCAACCGCCTATGCACGGCGGCGGCCACCCCGGCCAGGTTCCGCACGGCGGCCCGCAGCCGCCCCACCAGCCGCCCGGCCCCGGCGGGCAGCCGTTCAACCCCAACCAGCCCCTCCAGGGCCGCGTCGTCGCCCCCGGCACTCCCACCCCCGAGGGCGTGGAGGAGGAACCGGTGTTCCCGCCGGACGCCGGCGCCTCCACGCAGAACCTGCGCGCCGTCACCGACGACGGTGCCGCCCAGCCCACCAACCGGGTCGAGAACGAGTTCGGCGGGCGGCCGATGTTCCGCGACGAGTCCCCCGCGGGCCCGACCGGCTCCACCACGGCCGAGATCGACCTCTCCGAGATCGACGACGACTACGGCGGCGGCGGTCGGCCGTTCCCCAAGATGCTGCTGCTGGTGGCGGGTTTCGTAGCGATCCTGCTGATCGGCGGCGGCGGTGCGTTCCTCATCGCGACCAGCGGCGCCTCAGACGCCGACCTGGCCGCCGGAGAGGCGCCCGAGACCCCCGTCGCCCTGGAGACCGGCGACCTGTTCCCCGACTCGATCGACGTCGCCGGCCGCTCCTACACCCTGAGCACGACCGACGACACCGACGAGTGCCAGACCGCCGCCCACGGCGGCTACGGCGGAGTGCTGACCGAGAACAACTGCCAGCAGATCGTCCGGGCGACCTACGTCAACGAGGAGAGCTCCACCGCGGTCACGGTCGGGATCGCGGCCATGGGCAGTCCCGAGGAGGCCCAGGCCGCCGAGCGGGCCCAGGACCTCGGCTCCGCGAAGTGGTTCGCGGGCCTGCAGGGCGAAGACGGCAGCGGCGCAGAGCGTATGGATGTGGCCGGAGGACACGGATCGGGCGCACGCTGGGGCCCCTACCTGGTCTTCTCGCTGGCCGCGGCCAGCGACGGCCGCGTCAACGACAGCCGCACCGAGGAGCTGGCCGAGATCAGCGAGGGCTTCCTGGACCTCCCGCTGAACTCGCTGGGAGAGATCGTCGGAGAGTGACACCGGCATGCGGGAGCCATGGGCAGTCCCGAGGAGGCCCAGGCCGCCGAGCGGGCCCAGGACCTCGGCTCCGCGAAGTGGTTCGCGGGCCTGCAGGGCGAAGACGGCAGCGGCGCAGAGCGTATGGATGTGGCCGGAGGACACGGATCGGGCGCACGCTGGGGCCCCTACCTGGTCTTCTCGCTGGCCGCGGCCAGCGACGGCCGCGTCAACGACAGCCGCACCGAGGAGCTGGCCGAGATCAGCGAGGGCTTCCTGGACCTCCCGCTGAACTCGCTGGGAGAGATCGTCGGAGAGTGACACCGGCATGCGGGCCGGCGGCGGGGGCGCCCCGCCGCCGGCCCGTTCGCATGCGGGAGCGCACTCGGTAAGCCGGAGAGGGCCGGGCGCCGCCCCCGGCGAACCGCGGCCGGGGCGCCGCCTCAGTCGGCCGCCGAGCAGGGCAGCGTGCGGACCCGCCGGGTAACGGCGGCCCTGGCCCCCAGCTCCTCCGGCGGCGGGTAGGCGACCTCCTCCAAGGTGAGGCCGTGCGGGGCGACGACGTGGACGGCGGAGTCCCGGACGCCGGCGGCGAGGACCCGGGCGGGCCAACCGGTGTCCCGGCGGCCCTCGCCTACCGCCAGCAGGGCCCCGACCAGCGCGCGCACCGGCAGCGGCGCAGAGCGTATGGATGTGGCCGGAGGACACGGATCGGGCGCACGCTGGGGCCCCTACCTGGTCTTCTCGCTGGCCGCGGCCAGCGACGGCCGCGTCAACGACAGCCGCACCGAGGAGCTGGCCGAGATCAGCGAGGGCTTCCTGGACCTCCCGCTGAACTCGCTGGGAGAGATCGTCGGAGAGTGACACCGGCATGCGGGAGCGCACTCGGTAAGCCGGAGAGGGCCGGGCGCCGCCCCCGGCGAACCGCGGCCGGGGCGCCGCCTCAGTCGGCCGCCGAGCAGGGCAGCGTGCGGACCCGCCGGGTAACGGCGGCCCTGGCCCCCAGCTCCTCCGGCGGCGGGTAGGCGACCTCCTCCAAGGTGAGGCCGTGCGGGGCGACGACGTGGACGGCGGAGTCCCGGACGCCGGCGGCGAGGACCCGGGCGGGCCAACCGGTGTCCCGGCGGCCCTCGCCTACCGCCAGCAGGGCCCCGACCAGCGCGCGCACCATGTTGTGGCAGAACGCGTCGGCCTGCACCGTGGCGGCGTAGAGGCGTTCGCCCTCGGTGCGCCACTCCAGGCGCAGCAGCTCCCGGACCGTGGTGGCACCCTCGCGCTTGCGGCAGAAGGCGGCGAAGTCGTGCTCGCCCACCAGCCCGGCGGCGGCCAGGTTCATCGCCGCCGTATCCAGCGGGCGGCGGTTCCACAGCACGTCGCGGCGCCGCAGCGGGTCGACGCCGCCGGGCGCGTCGCTGACGCGGTAGGCGTAGCGGCGGAACAGCGGGGAGAAGCGCGCGTCGAAGCCCGCGGGGGCGGGCGCCGCGCCGTGCACGCGGACGTCGGGCGGCAGCACGCCCGCCAGGCGGCGCAGCAGCCGCTCGGCGCCCTCGGCCGCCCACACCTCCCCGGGCACGTCGAGGTGGGCGACCTGGCCGCGGGCGTGCACGCCCGCGTCGGTGCGCCCGGCGACGGTCAGCCGCGCCGCGTCCTGCGGGAGCCGCAGCACCCGGCTCAGCGCCGCCTGCAGCTCGCCCTGCACAGTCCGCCGCCCCGGCTGCTCGGCCCAGCCGGAGAAGTCGGTGCCGTCGTAGGCGATGTCCAACCGCAGCCGGACGTGCGCCGAATCGCTCGTCTCCACCCGGGTCGCCCCTCCTGAAACACGCAGGTGCCCGATCCCCTCGGGGACCGGGCACCTCGCCGCCCTTGCGCACCGCGAACGGCCGGGGCCGCTCGCCTGCGGGCCGCTACTTCTGCTCGGAGCCGCCCTCGGCGGCCTCCGGGCCGCCCTCGGCCTGCTCGGCCTGGCCCGCCTGCTCGGACTGCGCCGGCTCCGAGGTGGGGGCGGTCTCCTGCGGAGCGCCCTCGGCCTGCTCGACCTGCGTGCCGCTCTCAGCCTGCTCCGGCTGGGAGCGCCGGGTCGCCGGCGGGGTCGACGGGCCCGCCTCGACCAGCTCGATCACGGCCATGGGGGCGTTGTCGCCCTTGCGCGGACCGATCTTGGTGATGCGGGTGTAGCCGCCGGGCCGGTTCTCATAGCGCGGGCCGATCTCGGTGAACAGCTCGTGCACGACGGCCTTGTCGGTGATCTTGGCCAGCACCTGGCGCCGGGCGTGCAGATCCCCGCGCTTGCCCAGGGTGATGAGCTTCTCGGCGTAGGGGCGCAGCCGCTTGGCCTTGGTCTCGGTGGTCTTGATCCGGCCGTGCTGGAACAGCGAGGTCGCCAGATTCGCCAGCATGTGCCGCTCGTGTGCCGGGCCGGCCCCCAGGCGGGGCCCCTTGGTCGGCGTGGGCATGGTCTCGTTCTCCTAGGGGTGCGGTCCCCGCCGCGCCGCGAGCGGTGCGGCGGGGACCATTGCGTCTCGGCTTGGCTGATACTGCGGCGCCCAGGTCTGCGGCGCGCAGCGCCACCTGTGCGGGTGGCGGTGGCCGACGGCTGGGCTCAGTACTGCTCGGTCTCGACGAAGGCCTCGTCCTCGTCCTCCGAGCCGTAGGAGTCGGCCGCGCTGCTCGGGTCGAACCCGGGCGGGGAGTCCTTCAAGGACAGGCCCATGTCGATGAGCTTCTGCTTGACCTCTTCGATGGACTTCGCACCGAAGTTCCTTATGTCGAGGAGGTCCTGCTCGGAGCGGGCCACCAGCTCCCCCACCGTGTGGATGCCCTCGCGCTTGAGGCAGTTGTAGGACCGCACCGTGAGGTTGAGGTCCTCGATGGGCAGGGCCAGGTCGGCGGCCAGGGCCGCGTCCGTGGGCGAAGGGCCCATGTCGATGCCCTCGGCGTCGACGTTGAGCTCGCGCGCCAGGCCGAACAGCTCGACCAGGGTCTTGCCCGCGCTGGCCACGGCGTCGCGCGGCCGGATGCTGGGCTTGGTCTCGATGTCCACGATCAGCCGGTCGAAGTCGGTGCGCTGCTCGACGCGGGTGGCCTCGACCTTGTAGGTGACGCGCAGCACCGGCGAGTAGATCGAGTCGATCGGGATGCGCCCGATCTCCTGGCCCGGCTGCTTGTTCTGCGTCGCCGAGACGTAGCCGCGGCCGCGCTCGACCGTCAGCTCCATCTCCAGCTTGCCCTTGCCGTTGAGGGTCGCGATGTGCAGGTCGGGGTTGTGCACCTCGACCCCCGCCGGCGGCGCGATGTCCGCGGCGGTGACCACACCGGGGCCCTGCTTGCGCAGGTACATCAGCACCGGCTCGTCGTGCTCGGAGCTGATCACCAGGCCCTTGAGGTTGAGGATGAGCTCGGTGACATCCTCCTTGACGCCGGGCACGGTGGTGAACTCGTGCTCGACCCCCTCGATGCGGATGCTGGTGACCGCCGCCCCCGGAATGGAGGACAGCAGAGTGCGGCGAAGCGAGTTGCCGATCGTGTAACCGAAGCCCGGCTCCAGCGGTTCGACCACGAACTTGGACCGGAAATCGCCGAGGGACTCCTCGGAGAGCGTCGGACGCTGAGCGATCAACATGGTGGATGGTTCCTTTCCCCGGGCCGCCCGCTATATGACGGCCACTGGACGGCCCCGCGGTCGCGGGACCCGATCTGCCCTGCCCCCTCGGCGCCCGCCGGCGCGGGAGCAGTGCGGCTGTCCGCCGGTGTCAGACCCGGCGGCGCTTGGGCGGACGGCAGCCGTTGTGCGGCACCGGCGTGACGTCCTGGATGGAGCCGACCTCAAGGCCCGTGGCCGTGAGGGAGCGGATGGCGGTCTCGCGGCCGGAGCCGGGACCCTTGACGAAGACGTCGACCTTGCGCACCCCGTGCTCCTGCGCGCGGCGCGCCGCGGCCTCGGCGGCCATCTGCGCGGCGAAGGGGGTGGACTTGCGGGACCCCTTGAACCCGACCTGGCCGGAGCTGGCCCACGAGATCACCGCGCCGTTGGGGTCGGTGATGCTCACGATCGTGTTGTTGAACGTGCTCTTGATGTGAGCATGCCCATGGGAAATATTCTTCTTTTCCTTGCGGCGCACCTTGCGTGCAGTGCTCTGACGGCCCTTAGGCGGCATACCTGAAAACTCCCAAGATCATCGGTCCGTTGGCGGAGACCGGGCGCTTCGTCGTCGCTGCGGCCCGGCGGCGTGGACGGACTACTTACTTCTTGCCGACCTTCTTCTTGCCGGCCACGGTCTTCTTCTTGCCCTTGCGGGTGCGCGCGTTGGTCTGCGTGCGCTGCCCGTGCACCGGCAGGCCGCGGCGGTGGCGGAGGCCCTGGTAGCTGCCGATCTCCATCTTGCGGCGGATGTCGCCCTGGACCTCGCGCCGCAGATCGCCCTCGACCTGGTAGTTGGCGTCGATCCAGTCGCGCAGCTTGACGAGCTCGTCGTCGCTCAGCTGGTGGACCCGGGTGTCGGCGTTGACGCCGGTGTTGGAGAGGGTCTCGACGGCGCGGGTGCGCCCGATCCCGTAGACGTAGGTGAGAGCGATCTCCACCCGCTTGTCGCGGGGGAGGTCGACGCCGGCGATGCGTGCCATATGGGCGAACTCCTCGATTCGAAATGCGGAGGTGGTTCCCGTCCCACCCTCTCGTCGCCCAATCGACGAGGCCCCGGCCTCCGACCGGGGGTTGTCCCCTCCGTTCGAGGGGATCGGGACAGGACTGGCGGTTCGGCCGCCGCGGCTGGCCGCGGGGGCTTCTTCGGTTATGTCGTCAGTGCACTGCGCTCAAGAGCGGGCGCGAAGCGGTGCGGCCGCTCAGCCCTGGCGCTGCTTGTGGCGCGGGTCCGAGCAGATGACCATGATCGTGCCGTGGCGGCGGATCACCCGGCACTTCGCGCAGATCTTCTTGACGCTCGGCTTGACCTTCATGGTGGCTCCGAACTCATGGAACTCGTACGTCACCGCGACCGCCGGATACCCCGGCGACGGTGGCGGACTACTTGTATCGGTAAACGATGCGCCCGCGCGTGAGGTCGTACGGGCTCAGCTCCACGACGACGCGGTCGTCGGGAAGGATGCGGATGTAGTGCATGCGCATCTTGCCGCTGATGTGGGCAAGGACCTTGTGCCCGTTGTCGAGCTCCACTCGGAACATTGCGTTGGGTAGGGACTCGATAACGGAGCCCTCGATTTCGATGGCGCCGTCTTTCTTAGCCATATCCTCCACCGGGACCATCCCCGTCGGAAACGGGGAACATACGGAATGACCCGAGCACTTCGCCCGGGCACTGCTGAAGCGATAGCGAACACTGAGAAATCAGGTCGACTGCGACAGCAACGCACGTGCGGCCGGCGGACGCGCGCCGTGGCGGGCAGCCCGACCCAACAGCCCGAGTGTGGGCATGACCATTCTACCCCGTCTGCGCGGGTGCTGCCGACCAGGCCGACGCGTCCTGCGCGGCGGCGGCGAGCGGCCCGGCGCGCGCCCGCGGCGGCGGGCGGCTACCGGCCGCCGTTCTGCGATCCGGCGCGGTTCATCGCCGCCAGTGCCAGGGTGATGAACGCCATCACCATACCCCACGGGACCGCGACCCACAGGAACCACGGATAGCCGTCGCCGACCCCGGTGAGGAAGAGGATCAGCCAGATGGTGAAGCAGAGCAGGTTCACCCCGCCCCACAGCGCCCACGGGATCGCCAGCACGGGGTCGCGCAGCAATCCGCCCTCGGCGCCCAGCGGCGGGGGCGGCTTGACCGACTCGGCCGCCAGCTCGGCGAGGTCGCGCTCGGGCAGGTCGGCGGTGAGCGGCTCCAGCTCGCCGCGGGTGCGGGCGCTGTAGGCGGTCTCCAGCCGGGAGTTGAACTCGTCGCCGTCCAGGCGGCCGTCGGCGAAGTGCCGCTGCAGCAGCTTGGCGACCCGGTCGCGGTCGGCGTCGGAAGCCCGGACCTCCGGCGAGGACTCCGACATCGCGCCACTCCCTTTCAGTGTCGACCGCGGAACCGCGCGCCCGCAGCGCCCATCCTAGGCGACGGCGTCCACTCCCCCGGCAGCGGCGAAGGAGCGTGCCTAGAAGCCCGGGTCGGGAAAGCCCAGCCGGGCGATGTACTCGCGGTTGTCCTCGCGCGCGGTCAGCACCAGCGGCCCGTCCGCGGTGATCGCCACAGAGTGCTCGAAGTGCGCCGAGCGCTCTCCGTCGCGGGTGACGACGGTCCAGCCGTCGTCCAGCTGCTCCACGTGGCGGGTGCCGGCGTTGGCCATGGGCTCGATCGCCAGGCACATGCCCTCGACAAGCTGCTGCCCCTTGCCCCGCCTGCCGTAGTTGAGCACGTGCGGGTCCATGTGCATCTCGGTGCCGATGCCGTGCCCGCCGTACTCCTGGACGTTGCCGAAGCGCCCCTGGGTGCGCATGTAGCCGTCGATGGCCGCGCCGATGTCGCCCAGCCGGTTACCGGGTCGCAGCTCGGCGATCCCGCGCCACATGGCCTCCTCGCAGACCTCCATCAGCCGAGCGTCCTGCGCGCGGGTCTCGCCTACCGCGACGGTGATCGCGGAGTCGCCGTGCCAGCCGTCCAGGATGGCGCCGCAGTCGATGGAGATGAGGTCGCCCCGGCGCAGCACCTTGTCGGCGCGCGGGATGCCGTGGACGACCTCCTCGTTCACCGATGCGCAGATGGAGCCGGTGAACCCGTAGTAGCCCTTGAAGGAGGGCACCGCCCCCGCCTCGCGGATGCTGCGCTCGGCGATCTCGTCGAGGTCCAGGGTGCTCATGCCGGGCTCGACGGCGGCGCGCAGCCGATCGAGCGTGCGCGCCACCACCTTGCCCGCCTCGCGCATCATGGCGATCTCGGCGGCCGTCTTCAGCTGCACCGCCGGGTCTGCCTTGCGGAACATCAGGCTCTGCTTCGCAACGCGGACTTCGCCCGCTCAGTGACCTCGTCGACGCTTCCGGTGGCCTCGATGGCGACCAGGATGCCCTCGTTCGCGTAGAACGACACCAGCGGCTCGGTCTGCTCGCGGTAGACCTCCAGGCGGTGCCGGACGACGTGCTCGCTGTCGTCCTCGCGCTGGAACAGCTCGCCGCCGCAGTTGTCGCAGACGCCCTCGCTCCGCGGAGGGTCGAACTCGACGTGGTGGACGTGGTTGCAGTTGCGGCACTGCCGCCGCCCCGAGAGCCGCCTGACGACCTCCTCCTCGTCGACCTTGAGCTCCAGCACGGCGTCCAGCCGCTCGCCCAGGTCGTCGAGGATCTTGTTCAGCGCCTCGGCCTGGGCGACGTTGCGCGGGAAGCCGTCGAGCAGGAAGCCCTGCTTGGCGTCCTGCTCCTTGAGCCGGTCGCGCACCATCGCGTTGGTGACCTCGTCGGGGACGAGGTCACCCCGGTCCATGTAGGCCTTGGCCTGCTTTCCCAGCTCGGTGCCACCGCTGACGTTGGCACGGAAGATGTCGCCTGTGGACACCTTCGGAATCGACAATTCGGACGCCAAGATCTGGGCCTGGGTGCCTTTTCCGGCTCCCGGGGGTCCCACCAATACGGCACGCACTATCGCAAGAAACCTTCGTAGTTCCGCTGCTGGAGGTGACTCTCGATCTGCTTCACCGTGTCCAGCCCGACACCGACCATGATCAGGATGCTCGTGCCGCCGAACGGGAAGTTCTGCGAAGCACCGGAGGCTCCCAGCGCAACCATCGGCAGCAGAGCGATCAGCCCGAGGTAAAGCGAACCGGGAGTCGTCAGCCGGGTCAGCACGTAGTCGAGGTACTCGGCGGTCGGACGCCCCGGACGGATACCCGGGATGAACCCACCGTACTTCTTCATGTTGTCGGCGACTTCAGCGGGGTTGAACGTGATCGCCACGTAGAAGAACGCGAAGCCGATGATCATCAGGAAGAAGGTGGCCATGTAGACCGGATGCGTGCCCGTGATGAAGTAGGTGTTGATGAAGTCGGCGACCGGGTTGTCGGCGTCCTGCCCCATCAGTCCGATGGCCAGCTGCGGGAGGTAGAGCAGCGACGAGGCGAAGATCACCGGGATGATGCCGGCCTGGTTGACCTTCAGCGGGATGTAGGTGGAGCTGCCGCCGTACATCCGCCGGCCCACCATGCGCTTGGCGTACTGCACCGGGATGCGGCGCTGCGCCTGCTCGATGAAGACCACACCGGTGATGAGCACGACGCCCGCGACGCAGATGATCGCGAAGACCCAGGTCTCCTGCTCCTGGAACATGGTGGTCATCGCCGAGGGGAAGCCCGCCACGACGGTGGTGAAGATCAGCAGCGACATGCCGTTGCCGACGCCGCGCTCGGTGATCAGCTCGCCGAACCACATGATCACGCCGGTGCCGGCGGTCATCGTGACGACGATGGTCACCAGCGTCAGCGGGTCCTGGTTGGGCATGTAGCTGCTCACCGGGATCTGGCCCTGGAACAGCTGCCCGGTGCGCGCCATCGCCACGATGCTCGACGACTGCAGGACGGCCAGCAGCAGGGTCAGATACCGCGTGTACTGGGTGATCTTGCCCTGGCCGGCCTGCCCCTCCTTCTTGAGGGCCTCCAGGCGCGGCACGACCACCGTCAGCAGGTTGATGATGATGCTCGCGGTGATGTAGGGCATGATGCCCAGCGCGAACACCGCCAGCTGGAACAGTGCGCCGCCGCTGAAGAGGTTCAGCAGCGTGAAGACTCCGGTGGAGTCCTGCGCCTGGACCGCTTCGAGCTGCTCGCGGATGGCCGCCGAGTTGATGCCCGGCGCCGGGATCACCGCTCCCAACCGGAAGACGGTCAGGATGAAGAGCGTGAACAGCAGCTTGTTGCGCAGGTCAGGCGTGCGGAACGCACGGATGAACGCACCTAGCACGTCTCCTCCTGCGAGGTTTCGGCGGCGGAACCGGTTCCAGACATCGCGGCCGATCCTGAATCGTCGTTGCACGTCGGCACCGGGAGTGCTCCCGGAACCCTGAGGTCATCGGTCAAGCAGTATCGCACTGTAACAGCCAATCGCGGGGGGATTAGGAGCGCCGAGGCACAGTGTCAAGTCACGCCCTGTGCCCGGAGCATGGCACGCGGGCAGTGCCCCCGAACCTACCTCAACCCACCGCTGAACGCGCAGGGGCGCCCGCCGGTTCCCACTGCGTGGGATCGGCCGGCGGGCGCCCCTGGCGCGAAGCGACGGTCATTCCTACCGCTCGGTGGCACTGCCACCGGCCGCGGTGATCTTGTCCCGGGCCGAGGCGGAGAACGCGTCCGCCGTCACCTGCACGGCGACCGAGATCTCGCCTTCGCCCAGCACCTTGACGGGCTGGTTCTTGCGAACCGCGCCCTTGGCGACCAGGTCCTCGACGGTGACCTCGCCGCCCTGCGGGTACAGCTCGGTCAGCTTGTCCAGGTTGACCACCTGGTAGGTGGTCTTGAACCGGGCGTTGCTGAAGCCCTTTAGCTTGGGCACCCGCCGGATCAGCGGCATCTGGCCGCCCTCGAACCCGACCGGGACGGTCGAGCGGGCCTTGGTGCCCTTGGTGCCGCGGCCCGCGGTCTTGCCCTTGGACGCCTCGCCGCGGCCCTTGCGGATCTTGGCCTTGTTGGAGCCCGGAGCGGGCCGCAGGTGATGCAGCTTCAGCGGCTCGTCGGGCGTGTAGTCGCTCATGCGTCGACCTCCTCGACACTCACGAGGTGCGCGACGACGGTGATCTGCCCGCGGACGGAGGGGTTGTCCTCACGCACCACCGACGAGCCGATCTTGCGCAGTCCGAGCGACCGCAGGCTGTCGCGCTGCTTCTGATTGCCGCCGATCTTGGACCGGACCTGGGTGATCTTCAGCTTGTTGGCCATGGTCAGGCACCCGCCTTCGCCTCAGCACGGGCGCGCAGCATGGCGGCCGGAGCCACGTCCTCAAGCGGCAGGCCCCGCCGGGCGGCGATCTCCTCGGGCTGGTTGAGGTCCTTGAGCGCCGCAACGGTGGCGTGCACGATGTTCAGCGGGTTCGACGAGCCCAGCGACTTGCTCAGCACGTCGTGGATCCCGGCGCACTCCAGCACCGCGCGGACCGGACCGCCGGCGATAACACCGGTACCGGGCGCGGCCGGGCGCAGGAGCACGACGCCGGCGGCGTCCTCGCCCTGGACCCGGTGCGTGATCGTGCCCTGGACGCGCGGGACGCGGAAGAAGTTCTTCTTAGCCGTCTCGACGCCCTTGGCGATGGCCGCGGGGACCTCTTTGGCCTTCCCGTAGCCGACGCCGACCATCCCGTTGCCGTCGCCCACGACGACCAGAGCGGTGAAGCTGAAGCGCCGACCGCCCTTGACCACCTTGGCGACCCGGTTGATGGTCACGACTTTCTCGATGTAGGAGACACCCTTGTCTGCGGCGCCGCCGCGGCGATCGTCACGGCGGTCACGCCGCTCGCCACCGGCGCCGCGCCGCGGAGCTGCAGCCATCAGTGGTTCCTCTTCCCGTTGGTGAAAATGCTTGCGACCGGGTTCATCAGAACTCCAGCCCGCCGGACCGCGCGCCGTCGGCCAGCGCTGCGACGCGGCCGTGGTAGCGGTAGCCGCCGCGGTCGAAGACCACCGACGAGATGTCGGCGGCCTGGGCGCGCTGCGCGAGCAGCTCGCCGACCTTGCGCGACTTCTCCGTCTTGGTGCCCTCGCCGTCGCGGATGTCGCGGTCGAGCGTGGAGGCCGCCACCAGCGTGTGGTGCCGGGTGTCGTCCACGATCTGCGCGACGATGTGCTTGGAGGAGCGGAACACCACCAGGCGCGGACGCGCCGGAGTGCCCGAGATCTTCTTGCGGACCCGCAGGTGGCGCCGCGCACGGGAGCTTGCGCGCTTGGCCATCCCCTTGTTGCGGGTCAGCGTCGTGGTCTTACCCATGACTACTTACCAGCCTTTCCGGCCTTGCGGCGGATGCGCTCACCCTGGTAGCGCACACCCTTGGCCTTGTAAGGGTCGGGCCTGCGCAGATTGCGGATGTTCGAGGCGACCTGGCCCACGAGCTGCTTGTCGATGCCCTCGACGTGCAGCAGGGTCGGCTTCTCGACGCGGAAGCTGATGCCTTCGGGCGGCTCCACCACGACCGGGTGGCTGTAGCCCAGCGAGAACTCCAGGTTGGAGCCCCGGGCCTGGACGCGGTAACCGACACCGTGGATCTCCAGCGTCTTGGTGTAGCCGTTGGAGACGCCTTCGATGAGGTTGGCGATGAGCGCACGGGTGAGCCCGTGCAGCGAGCGGTTGTCCGGCTTGTCGTCGGGCCGGTACACGCGCAGGAGGCTGTCGTCCTCCTCGTCCCAGCCGATGGTGATCGGCTCGGCCACCCGGTGGCTCAGCTCGCCCTTCGGCCCCTTGACCTTGACGTCCTGCCCGTCGATGGAGACCTCGACGCCCTTGGGAACCGAGATAGGCCGTCGACCAATACGCGACATGGCGAAATCCCTCCCTCTACCAGACGTAGGCGAGGACTTCGCCGCCCACGCCGCGCTTTTTGGCCTGCTTGTCGGTCATCAGGCCACCGGACGTCGAAATGATGGCGACACCGAGGCCGCCCAGCACACGCGGAAGGTTGTCCTTCTTCGCGTAGACGCGCAGTCCGGGCTTGGAGACCCGGCGCACGCCGGCGATGGAGCGCTCGCGCGTGGGCCCGTACTTGAGGTCGACCACCAGGCTCTTGCCCACGGCCGCGTCCTCGGTGCGCCAGCCCTGCACGAAGCCCTCCTGCTGGAGGATCTCGGCGATGTGCGCCTTGATCTTGGAATACGGCATGACCACGGTGTCGTGGTACGCCGAATTCGCGTTGCGCAGACGAGTAAGCATGTCTGCGATCGGGTCGGTCATCGTCATGGCCGATAGGCCCTTCCTCGCCGCGGTTTCCCCAAGGACAGGCCCTTCCCTTTGCGGGCCTGTTCCCGCGCCGGGCGCGGGTCCTCTAGGACCTACGGCGTGGTCGTGGGCACCGTGCCGGGTCGGCACCGTGCCCTGTCGGTTCGTTGTCGTTTCTCGCGTGGTGCGGCCACCGGACGTGCCGGGGCCGCGGTTCCTACGGTCCGCTTCGCGGGCCGGCGGCCGCGCCTGTGCCCGGGGCGGGGCACGCACCTTCGGCGGTGCCGATCCCCGGGCACAGGCGCAGGAGGACTACCAGCTCGCCTTGGAGATGCCGGGGAGTTCGCCGCGGTGGGCCATCTCGCGGAAGCAGATGCGGCAGAGGCCGAACTTCCTGAAGACGGCGCGCGGCCGACCGCACCGCGAGCACCGAGTATATGCGCGGACGCCGAACTTCTGCTTGCGGTTCGCCTTGGCGATCAGTGCCTTCTTAGCCATGGTCTCCCCTAGGACTCCTTGAAGGGGAAGCCGAGCCGCTTCAGCAGGCTGCGCCCCTCGTCGTCGGTGGTCGCCGAGGTGACGACCGTGATGTCCATGCCCCGCTGGCGGTCGACCCGGTCGGGGTCGATCTCGTGGAACATGACCTGCTCGGTCAGCCCGAAGGTGTAGTTCCCCCGCCCGTCGAACTGCTTGGGCGAGAGCCCCCGGAAGTCGCGGATGCGGGGCAGGGCCAGCGAGAGCAGCCGGTCGAGGAACTCCCACATCCGGTCGCCGCGCAGCGTGACGCTGGCGCCGATCGGCATGCCCTCGCGCAGCTTGAACTGCGCGATGGAGTTCTTCGCGCGGTTGATGCGCGGCTTCTGGCCGGTGATCGCCGAGAGGTCGTTCACCGCGCCCTGGATCAGCTTGGCGTCGCGCGCGGCGTCGCCCACACCCATGTTCACCACGATCTTGGTCAGACCGGGGATCTGCATGATGTTGCCGATCCCGAACTCCTCGCGGAGGGCCGGGATGATCTCCGAGCGGTACTTCTCCTTCAGCCGCGGCATGGCCGGGGCCTGGGGAGCGGAGGTCTCAGTGTCGACCGTCATCAGATGTCCTTACCGGTACGGCGGGAGATCCGAACCTTGGTTCCGTCTTCCTCGAAGCGGTAGCCGACGCGGGTGGGCTTGCCGTCCTCCACGATCGCGACGTTGCTCACGTGGATCGGCGCCTCCTTGGTGACGACCTCGCCCTGCTGGCCGCCCGCCGGGTTCGCCCGCTTGTGCTTCTTGATGAGGTTGACGCCCTCGACGACGACACGCTGCTCCCGGGGAAGGGCCCTGATGACCTTCCCGGTGGCACCCTTGTCCTTGCCGGCGATGACGACGACCTCGTCGTCCTTCTTGATCTTCATCGCCTAGAGCACCTCCGGCGCTAGCGAGATGATGCGCATGTACCTCTTGTCCCGCAGCTCGCGCCCGACCGGGCCGAAGATACGGGTGCCGCGGGGGTCCCCACCGTCCTTGATGAGCACGGCGGCGTTCTCATCGAAGCGGATGTAGGAGCCGTCGGGCCGGCGGCGCTCCTTGGAGGTGCGCACGATAACGGCCTTGACGACATCGCCCTTCTTCACGCCCGCGGCGGGAAGGGCGTCCTTCACCGTCGCCACGATGGTGTCGCCGATGCCCGCGTAGCGCCGACCCGAGCCGCCGAGGACACGGATGGTCAAGATCTCCTTGGCCCCCGTGTTGTCGGCGACCTTGAGTCGCGACTCCTGCTGAATCACGTCTTCTCCTGATATATGCGCGCGGCCCGCCGGGCTCGCGCTGCTAGGTGGTCACACCCCTGGAGCGGCCGATCTCCACGAATCCGCCGCCAGGTTCAGGGGTTACTTGGCCTTCTCCAGGATCTCCACGACGCGCCAGCGCTTGGTCGCGGACATCGGACGGGTCTCCATCATGCGCACCCGGTCGCCGACGCCGCAGATCTCGCCCTCGTCGTGGGCCTTGTACTTGGTCGTGCGGCGGATGACCTTGCCGTAAAGCGCGTGCTTCACGCGGTCCTCCACCTCGACGACGACCGTCTTGGACATCTTGTCGCTGACGACGTAGCCCTCGCGCACCTTGCGGTAGTTGCGCGTGGAGCTCTGGGTGGTCTCGCTCATTCGGCTGCTTCCTTCGTCTTCTCAGCCGACTCACCGGTCAGCGGCATGATCCCAAGCTCGTGCTCGCGCATGACCGTGTAGATCCGAGCGATCTCACGCTTGACGGTGCGCAGCCGGCTGTGGTTGTCCAGCTGCCCGGTGGCGGCCTGGAAGCGGAGGTTGAACAGCTCTTCCTTCGCCTCCTTGAGCTTGCCGACCAGGTCCTCGACGGACTGGCCGCGCAGCTCCTGGGCGGTCAGGGACTTGGCCATCACGCCTCCACTTCGCGCTTCACGAACTTGCACTTCATCGGCAGCTTGTGCATAGCCCTACGCATTGCTTCCTTGGCGACCGGCTCCGGCACGCCCGACAGCTCGAACATGACGCGCCCGGGCTTGACCGGCGCGACCCACCACTCGGGGGAGCCCTTACCGGAACCCATGCGGGTCTCGGCGGGCTTCTTGGTGATGGGGCGGTCCGGGAAGATGTTGATCCACACCTTGCCGCCACGGCGGATGTGCCGCGTCATGGCGATACGCGCGGCCTCGATCTGCCGGTTGGTGACGTAGGCGGCGTCCAGGGCCTGGATGCCGTACTCACCGAAGTTGACCTTCGTGCCGCCCTTCGCACGCCCCTTGAGGTCGGGGTGGTGCTGCTTGCGGTACTTGATCTTGCGGGGAATCAGCATGGGTCAGCTCCCCTCGTTCCCGGAGTTCTCCGCGCCCTGGCCGGCCTCGGCCGGAGCGGCGGACTTGGCCTCGGCCTGCTGGCCCTGGCCACCGCCGCGGCGGCGCCGTCCGGGGCGCTCGCGGCGCTGGCCGGCACCGCCACCGCCGCCGGGAGCGCGCTGCGCGGCCTGGGCCGCCTCGCGCTCGGCGCGGGTCGCGGGAGCGTCGCCCTTGTAGATCCACACCTTCACGCCGATCCGGCCGAAGGTGGTGCGGGCCTCGAAGAAGCCGTAGTCGATGTCGGCGCGGAGCGTGTGCAGGGGCACGCGGCCCTCGCGGTAGAACTCCGAACGCGACATCTCGGCACCGCCGAGGCGGCCGCCGCACTGGATGCGGATGCCCTTGGCGCCGCTCTTCATCGCACTCTGCATGGCCTTGCGCATCGCCCGACGGAACGCGACTCGGCTGGACAGCTGCTCCGCCACACCCTGAGCGACGAGCTGAGCGTCGGTCTCGGGGTTCTTGACCTCGAGGATGTTGAGCTGGACCTGCTTCTTGTTGGTCAGCTTCTCCAGGTCGGCGCGGATGCGGTCGGCCTCCGAACCGCGGCGGCCGATGACGATGCCCGGCCGGGCGGTGTGGATGTCGACGCGGACCCGCTCACGGGTGCGCTCGATCTCCACCTTGGAGATCCCGGCGCGCTCCATGCCGCGGTTCAGCATCCGGCGGATGGCCACGTCTTCCTTGACGTAGTCCTTGTACAGCTTGTCGGCATACCACCGGGTCTTGTAGTCGGTGGTCACGCCGAGTCGGAACCCGTGCGGGTTGACCTTCTGCCCCACTATCGGGTCCTCTCCTTCGTCTTGGTCGACGAGGCGCCCGCAGTCTCACGCGGCTCGACGACCACGGTGATGTGGCTCGTCCGCTTCGTGACCCGGAACGCGCGGCCGAAGCCGCGCGGCCGGATGCGCTTGAGGGTGGGACCTTCGTCCACCCATGCGCCGCCGACCACCAGCGTCTCGCGGTCCAGCTTGTCGTTGTGCTCGGCATTGGCGATGGCGCTCGCGAGCACCTTGCCCACCGGTTCGCTCGCCGCCTGCGGCGCGAACCGGAGCACCGCCTGTGCCTCGTCAGCGGGCAACCCGCGAATAAGGTCCACCACCCGGCGGGCCTTTCGGGGCGTAACACGGACGAACCGTGCCTGTGCCCTCGTTCCCATCGCTTTTCCCTCGCTCACGGAAATCACCCCCACGCACCGTGGGGAAACGGTTCTTAACTCCTACTGCAACCGCTAGCGGCGGCTACGGCGGTCTTCCTTGACGTGGCTGCGGAAAGTGCGCGTGGGAGCGAACTCGCCGAGCTTGTGACCGACCATCGACTCGGAAACGAACACCGGGACGTGCTTGCGGCCGTCGTGCACGGCGATGGTGTGCCCGATCATCTCCGGAACCACCATGGACCGCCGCGACCACGTCTTGATGACGTTCTTGGTGCCCTTCTCGTTCTGCTCTTCCACCTTCTTGATCAGGTGGTCGTCGACGAAGGGACCCTTCTTAAGGCTACGTGGCATCAGACGTGCTCCTTACCGCTTCTTCTTGCTACGCCGACGCACGATGAGCCGGTCACTGGGCTTGTTCGGCTTGCGGGTGCGCCCCTCGGGCTTGCCCCAGGGGCTGACCGGGTGCCGGCCGCCCGCGGCCTTGCCCTCGCCGCCGCCGAGCGGGTGGTCCACCGGGTTCATGGCGACACCGCGGACGCTGGGGCGCTTGCCTCGCCAGCGGTTGCGGCCCGCCTTGCCCCAGTTGATGTTGGACTGCTCGGCGTTGCCGACCTGGCCGACGGTGGCGCGGCAGGCCACCTCGACCTGGCGCATCTCGCCGGAGGGCATGCGCAGCGTGGCGTACTTGCCCTCCTTGGCCAGCAGCTGGATCTGCGACCCGGCCGACCGGCCCAGCTTCGCGCCGCCGCCCGGCTTCAGCTCGACCGCGTGCACGAACGTACCCGTGGGGATGTTGCGCAGCGGGAGGCAGTTGCCCGGCTTGATGTCGGAGGAGGGGCCGTTCTCCACCCGGTCGCCCTGCTTGAGGCCGGCGGGCGCCAGGATGTAGCGCTTCTCGCCGTCCACGTAGTGCAGCAGCGCGATCCGCGCGGTGCGGTTGGGGTCGTACTCGATGTGTGCGACCTTCGCGGGAACGCCGTCCTTGTCGTGGCGGCGGAAGTCGATCACCCGGTAGGCGCGCTTGTGTCCGCCGCCCTGGTGGCGGGCGGTGATGCGGCCGTGGCCGTTGCGGCCGCCCTTGGAGTGGAGCGGCCGCACCAGCGACTTCTCCGGGTGGTCGCGCGTGATCTCGACGAAGTCGGCCACGCTGGAGCCGCGGCGACCCGCTGTGGTCGGCTTGTACTTACGAATGCCCATCTTCTTCGCGCATTCCTTTGCGTATTACTGGTTGCGATCGCATCGAGGGCGCCGAATCGCCTATCGGATGACAGGCGAACCGGTCACACTCCGAAGATGTCGATCCGGTCGCCGTCGCGCAGGCTCACGATCGCACGCTTGGTGTCGGGGCGCTTGCCGTAACCGAACCGGGTCCGCTTGCGCTTTCCGGGCCGGTTGATCGTGTTCACGCTGGTGACCTTCACGTCGAAGATCTTCTCCACCGCGATCTTGATCTGCGTCTTGTTGGCCGTGGGCTGGACCAGGAACGTGTACTTGTTCTGGTCCATCAGCCCGTAGCTCTTCTCGGAGATCACCGGCTCGATGATGATGTCCCGAGGGTCGGGGATCTTCACTGGTCCTCCTCCTGCGACTCCTCGCGCGCCGCCTTGGCGGTGCCCTGAGCGTGGGCCAGGAACTCCTCGTACCCGCGCTCGGTGAAGACCACGTCGTCGGAGTAGAGGACGTCGCGCGTGTTCACCTGGTCGGCGTCGAGGATGTGGACCTCGGGCACGTTGCGCAGGGCCAACCGGTTGTGCTGGTCCTCGCGGTCCAGCACGACCAGCACCTTCGCCGATTCGGTGATGTTGCGCAGCGCCTTCAGCGCGGTCTGGGTGCGCTTGGAGGTGACGTCCTCGCCGACGAACTCGCTGACGATGTGGACGCGGTTGTGGCGGGCGCGGTCGGAGAGCGCGCCGCGCAGCGCCGCGGCCTTCATCTTCTTGGGGGTCCGCTGGGTGTAGTCGCGCGGCTGGGGGCCGTGCACCGTGCCGCCGCCGACGAACTGCGGGGCGCGGGTCGAGCCCTGGCGGGCGCGGCCGGTGCCCTTCTGCCGGTAGGGCTTCTTGCCGCCGCCGCGGGTCATGCCGCGGGTCTTGGTGGCGTGCGTGCCCTGGCGGGCCGCGGCCTGCTGGCCCAGCACGACCTGGTGCATCAGCGGGATGTTCACCTGCTGGTCGAAGATCGCCTCGGGAAGCTCGACGCTGCGGCCGGCCTTGCCCTGGGCGTCCTTGACCTCGACGGTCGTCGCCATGGCTTACTTGCCCCCCTTCACGGCGGTGCGGACGAGCACCAGCCCGCCGTTGGGACCGGGAACCGAGCCCTTGACCAGGATGAGGCCCTTCTCCGCGTCGACGGAGTGGACGGTGAGGTTCTGGATGGTCTTGCGTACGTTGCCCATGCGCCCGGCCATCCGGGTCCCCTTGAACACGCGCCCGGGCGTGGCGCAGCCGCCGATCGCTCCGGGCGAGCGGTGCTTGCGCTGGGTGCCGTGGGTGGCGCTCAGGCCGCGGAAGCCGTGGCGCTTCATCCCGCCGGCGAAGCCCTTGCCCTTGCTGCGGCCCGTGACGTCGACAAGCTCGCCGACCTCGAAGGCGTCAGCGGTCAGTTCCTGGCCGAGCTGGTACTCGGCGGCGTCGGCGGTGCGAACCTCGACGTAGTGGCGGCGCGGGGTGAGATCGTGCTTGCGCAGGTAGTCGCCGAGGGGCTTGTTCACCTTGCGCGGGTTGATCTTCCCGTAGCCGATCTGGATGGCGGAGTAGCCATCGGTCTCCGGAGTACGGACGCGCGTGACGACGCACGGACCGGCCTTCAGAACCGTCACGGGCACGATCCTGCCCGCGTCGTCGAAGACCTGGGTCATGCCGAGCTTCTCGCCCAGTACTCCCGTGATCTGCTTGGTGGCCATGTCAGTGCGTCCTTTAAAGCTTGATCTCGATGTCGACGCCGGCCGGGAGGTCGAGTCGCATGAGCGAGTCGACGGTCTTCGGCGTCGGGTCGATGATGTCGATCAGCCGCTTGTGCGTGCGCATCTCGAAGTGCTCGCGCGAGTCCTTGTACTTGTGCGGCGAGCGGATGACGCAGTAAACGTTCTTCTCCGTCGGCAACGGCACCGGGCCAGCGACGCTCGCACCAGTCCGCGTCACGGTCTCGACGATCTTGCGGGCCGAGCTGTCGATGACCTCATGGTCATAGGCTTTGAGCCGAATGCGGATCTTCTGTCCCGCCATGGTGGCCTTTTCGTCCTTCGCTTAGTGTCCGTAGAGGCGCGGTGCCGACGGCGCCGGCACGTGCCCCACAGGGGCTTGCCCTTGTGTGGCTCTATTCACCTGAGAATCTGCAACAGGGCTGTCCCCTGAGGCGCATCACCGCTACAGAGCCCGATGACGTCGGTCATGTCGGGGGCGGCCGGGCCGGTTCTCGCGAGGCCCGGCCGCCCCCGAGGGCGGTACCGGCGCTGCCGCCGGAGCCGCCCCCGCACGTCCGTGCTACTTGATGATCTTGGTCACTCGGCCCGCGCCGACGGTCCGGCCACCCTCGCGGATGGCGAACCGCAGGCCCTCCTCCATCGCGACCGGCTGGATGAGCTGGACGGACATCTCGGTGTTGTCACCGGGCATGACCATGTCCGTGCCCTCCGGCAGCGTGACGACGCCGGTGACGTCGGTCGTGCGGAAGTAGAACTGCGGGCGGTAGTTGTTGAAGAAGGGCGTGTGGCGGCCGCCCTCGTCCTTGGACAGGATGACGACCTGCGCCTCGAACTCGGTGTGCGGGGTGGTCGTGCCCGGCTTGATGACGACCTGGCCGCGCTCGACGTCCTCGCGCTTGGTGCCGCGCAGCAGCAGACCGACGTTGTCGCCCGCCTGGCCCTGGTCGAGCAGCTTGCGGAACATCTCCACACCGGTGACGGTGGTGGTCTGCTTGTCTTCCTTGATGCCGACGATGTCGACGGTCTCGTTGACGTTGATGACACCCCGCTCGACGCGGCCGGTGACGACCGTCCCGCGGCCGGTGATCGAGAAGACGTCCTCGATCGGCATCAGGAACGGCTTGTCGATGTCGCGCTCAGGGTTGGGGATGTTCTCGTCGACGGCCTTCATCAGGTCGAGGATGTTCTGACTCCACTCGGAGTCGCCCTCCATCGCCTTCAGCGCCGAGACCTTGACCACCGGAACCTCGTCGCCCGGGAACTCGTACTCGTTGAGCAGTTCGCGGACCTCGAGCTCGACCAGGTCGAAGATCTCCTCGTCGTCGACCATGTCGGCCTTGTTCAGCGCGACGACGATGTAGGGCACGCCGACCTGGCGGGCCAGGAGCACGTGCTCCTTGGTCTGGGGCATCGGGCCGTCGGTCGCGGCCACGACCAGGATGGCACCGTCCATCTGCGCCGCACCGGTGATCATGTTCTTCACGTAGTCGGCGTGGCCGGGGCAGTCCACGTGCGCGTAGTGGCGCTGCTCGGTCTCGTACTCGACGTGCGCGACGGAGATGGTGATACCGCGCTCGCGCTCCTCGGGAGCGTTGTCGATGTCCTCGAACGGCGTGAACGGGTTCAGCTCCGGGAACGCGTCGTGCAGAACCTTGGTGATGGCGGCGGTAAGCGTGGTCTTACCGTGGTCGATGTGACCGATGGTGCCGATGTTTACGTGCGGCTTGCTCCGCTCGAACTTGGCCTTCGCCACTGGATTTCTCCTAGACGTACAGGGTTGCTAGCTGACTGGATACGTGTCGCGGTTACTCGCCGCGCGCCTTCGCCACAATCTCTTCTGCGACGTTGGACGGGACCTCCGCGTAGGAGTCGAACACCATCGTGTACGTGGCTCGACCCTGCGTACGGCTGCGCAGGTCACCCACGTAGCCGAACATCTCCGACAGGGGCACCTGGGCCTTGACCAGGCGAGTGCCCGAGCGCTCCTCCATCGACTGGATCTGACCGCGCCGGCTGTTCAGGTCACCGATCACGTCGCCCATGTAGTCCTCGGGCGTCGTGACCTCCACCGCCATGACCGGCTCCAGCAGAACCGGCTTGGCCTTGCGCGCCGCTTCCTTGAAAGCCATGGAACCGGCGACCTTGAAGGCGAGCTCGGAGGAGTCGACGTCGTGGTACGCGCCGTCCTGCAGCGTCACCTTGATCCCCACGAGGGGGTATCCGGCGAGGACGCCGAACTCGGCGGCCTCCTGGCAGCCCGCGTCCACCGAGGGGATGTACTCCCGGGGGATGCGGCCGCCCGTGATGTTGTTGACGAACTCGTAGCCGGCGCTGTCGCCGCCGTCCTCGGCCAGCAGCGGCTCCAGGTCGATGACGACCCGGCCGAACTGGCCCTGGCCACCCGTCTGCTTCTTGTGGGTGTAGTCGACCTTCTCGACCTTGCGGCGGATGGTCTCGCGGTAGGCGACCTGCGGGCGGCCGATGTTCGCCTCGACCTTGAACTCGTCGCGCATCCGGTTGACCAGCACCTCCAGGTGGAGCTCGCCCATGCCCGAGATGACCGTCTGGCCGGTCTCCTCGTCGGTGGACACCCGGAAGGAGGGGTCCTCGTCGGCGAGCCTCTGGATCGCGATGCCCAGCTTCTCCTGGTCGCTCTTGGTCTTGGGCTCGATGGCCACCTCGATGACCGGAGCCGGGAACGTCATCGACTCCAGCACGATCGGGTCGGACGAGTCGCACAGGGTCTCGCCCGTGGTGGTGTCCTTGAGCCCCATGACGGCGACGATGTCGCCGGCACCCACGCGCTCGATCTCCTCGCGCTTGTTGGAGTGCATGCGGTAGATCTTGCCGATGCGCTCCTTGCGGCCCTTCACACTGTTCAGCACCTGCGTACCGGTCTGCAGCACACCGGAGTAGACGCGGATGTAGGTGAGCTTGCCCAGGTGGGGGTCGCTCATGATCTTGAAGACCAGAGCCGAGAACGGCTCCTCTTCGTCGGGCCGGCGGGCCAGCTCGACCTTCTCGGACTCGTCCTTGGGGTCGTGGCCCTGGATGGCCTCGACGTCGATCGGAGCGGGAAGGTAGTCGACGACCGCGTCCAGCAGCGGCTGCACGCCCTTGTTCTTGAAGGCGGTACCGCACAGCACCGGGATGGCGGTGCCGGCGATGGTCGCGCGCCGGATGGCGGGCACGATCTGCTCGACCGTGGGCTCGACGCCCTCAAGGTAGAGCTCCATGATCTCGTCGTCGGCCTCGGCCAGCGTCTCGATCATCTTGTCGTGCGCCTCGCGGGCGGCCTCGATGTGGCTGTCGGGGATGTCGACGGTGTCGTACATCTCCCCCAGCTTGGCCTCTTCGCTCCAGACCAGCGCCTTCATGTGCACCAGGTCGATGACGCCCTTGAAGTCCGACTCGGCGCCGATGGGCAGCTGCACCGGCATGGGGTTGGTGTTGAGGCGGTCGGAGAACATGTCGACGCAGCGCTGGAACTCCGCGCCGATCTTGTCCATCTTGTTGATGAAGCAGATCCGCGGAACGCCGTAGCGGTCGGCCTGGCGCCACACCTGCTCCGACTGCGGCTCGACGCCCTCCTTGGCGTCGAACACCGCGACCGCACCGTCGAGCACACGCAGCGACCGCTCGACCTCGACCGTGAAGTCGACGTGGCCGGGCGTGTCGATGATGTTGATCGTGTGGTCTTTCCAGTGGGTGGTGGTAGCCGCGGACGTGATCGTGATACCGCGCTGCTGCTCCTCCTTCATCCAGTCCATGGTGGCCGCGCCGTCATGGACCTCACCCAGCTTGTAGTTCACGCCGGTGTAGAAGAGGATGCGCTCGGTGGTCGTGGTCTTACCCGCGTCGATGTGCGCCATGATCCCGATGTTGCGGACCTTGGCAAGGTCAAGAGCAGTGGTAGCCATGAGGGCTCGTCTTCTCTCGGTCTCTCGTATCGATGGGGCCGCGGGGATTACCAGCGGTAGTGGGCGAAGGCCTTGTTCGACTCCGCCATCTTGTGGGTGTCCTCGCGGCGCTTGACGCTGGCGCCCAGTCCGTTGCTGGCGTCGACCAGCTCGTTCATCAGCCGCTCGGTCATGGTCTTCTCGCGGCGCTGGCGCGCGTAGGTGACCAGCCAGCGGAGAGCCAGAGTCGTGCTGCGGGACGAGCGGACCTCGACCGGCACCTGGTAGGTGGCGCCACCGACACGGCGGCTGCGCACCTCAAGGGCGGGCTTCACGTTGTCCAGCGCACGCTTGAGCACCACGAGCGGGTCCTGGCCGGTCTTCTCGCGCGCGCCTTCGAGTGCCTTGTAGACGATGCCCTGCGCGATCGAGCGCTTGCCGTCGAGCAGCACCTTGTTGATCAGCGAGGTGACGAGCGGCGATCCGTAGACCGGGTCGGTGATGAGCTGGCGCTTCGGCGCCGGGCCCTTGCGCGGCATGCTTACTTCTCCTTCTTAGCGCCGTAACGGCTGCGCGCCTGCTTGCGGTTACGCACGCCCTGGGTGTCGAGTGAGCCGCGGACGATCCGGTAGCGGACACCCGGCAGGTCCTTCACACGACCGCCGCGCACGAGCACGATGGAGTGCTCCTGGAGGTTGTGTCCGATCCCCGGGATGTAGGCCGTGACCTCGATCCCGCTGCTCAAGCGCACACGGGCGACCTTGCGCAGGGCGGAGTTCGGCTTCTTGGGCGTAGTGGTGTAGACACGCGTGCACACACCACGACGCTGCGGACTCCCCTTCAGCGCCGGGGTCTTGTTCTTTGCGACCTTGTCCTGTCGGCCCTTGCGGACCAGCTGCTGGATGGTGGGCACCGCGTCTCCGTCTTTCTCGTGACCTACGCCGGTTCTTCTTAGCCGATGTGTCCCTGTGACCTGCTGGACTTCCCGTCCTCCCCTGCCCCCGCATCCGGGCGTGTCGCGCTCTACCCCGAGCATGGCGGAGACCGGATAACGTCCGACCCTGCGGTCGTTTCTCTGGGAGGAGGTATCACGCGCCGCTCTCTGCGCTGTTCGGCCGATGCCGTTCGCAAAGTGCGCACGTGCTGACCCGTCGACTCACGGGCACGAATTTACAGAGTACCGAAGCCTCTGTAGCAGGTCAAAATGACGACCTGTGACTTCGGTACCCGCGTTCCGCAGCCTCATGCTGTCGTAGGTCTACCTCTAGTGTACGGGCTTTGGCGAGTGCTCGCGCGTGATATCCGGACTCGGGACCGCGGCCGTGCCGAATCCGCCGGCGGCGCGGCGGATCGGCCCCGATACACGGGTGCCCGGGGCGGTCGCGACCGCCCCGGGCGCTTGAGCCTGCCCGCCACCCTGCCGCGGGCGGCGCAAAGCAGGGGTCAGGAGAGGACGACGAGCCCCACGAACCCCGCGAACTGCAGCACGAACAACCCGATCCCCGCCCAGGCCAGGATCGTGCCCAGCTTGACCAGGTTGAGCCCTTCCAGCTCGCCCTGCGAACGCCGGATCGCGCGCCGGGCGCGCGGTCCCATCACCAGCGCCGCGATGGCCGCGATCAGGCCGAGCACCGGCAGCAGCGCGGCGATGCCCAGCCACAGGGTGGCCGAGGCCTCGGGCGCGGTGTCGGGCCAGTGGTCGATGTTGTCGTAGCCGGGATAGGGGTCGCCGGCCGCACCGCCCGGCGGACGGTCGAAGCCGGGGAAGTCCTCCCTGATCGGATCGCGCGCGGACCGGCCCCGCCGGCCGCGCGGATCCTCCTCGCCTGCATGGCCCTCGTAGCCGCCCTGGTACCGGTCCGCTTCGCCGGAGTACTGGCCGCCGTACCCCTCCGGTCCGCCCTGGTGGTGGGCGGGACCGTAGCCTTCAGGGGCGTAGCCCCCGGGCGCGGGTTCGCCGGCCCGGGAGCCGTAGCCCAGCGGCCCGTCCGACTCGCCGAAGTCCATGGCCGCGGTGGCCGGTCCCTCCGAATCGGCGTGGCCGGGCCCCCTGTGATCGGCGGAGGCCGGCCCGCCATAGGGGGAGCCGTGCTCGCCGGCGTAGCCCTCGGGGCGCGGCGCTTGCCCACCGCGCCTGTCGGTGTACTCCGGCGGAATCCCCGACGCGGTGTCGTGGGACTCCGGCCCGGCGGGCGCGTAGCCGGTCTCGCCCGGAGCCGCGTAGGCGCCGCCGGCCTGGCCGGAGGGGCCGTAGTACGCGGGCCCGCCTCCGGTGCCCGCGCCGTGGTCGGCCCCCTGGGCCCAGGCCGGCCCGCCGCCGTACTCCCCGTACTCGCCGTGCGCCCGGTACCCGCCGCCGCGGCCGTAGGCGTCGGTCTCGCCGTAGGCGCCGGGATCGGCGTACTCGCCGGACCGGCCGCCATCTCCGTAGGCTCCCGGCTCGCCGCCGTCTCCGTACGGCCCGGGCTCGCCGTACCGCCCGGAACGCGGGTCGTACCGGCCGGGCTCGCCGTAGGGGTCGCGGTGGCCGTAGCGGTCGCCCGGCGCCGGATCCTCGCCGGAGGGGGCTGGATCACCGGCACGCAGGTCCGGGCCCAGCTCGTCGCCGGCGTAGGAGGGCCCTCCGCGGCGCAGATCGGGGCCGAGCTCGTCGGAGACCGCGGGCATCTCCTGCGTGCCCGCGCCGACGCTCCCACCGGGCTCGGACCCGCTCTCGGGCCGCTCGCCGCCGGGCGCCTGGGCTCCGGCCTCCTCCTCACGCCGGGCGCGCGCCTGCTGCGCGGCGATGACCGCGAGCGGATCGCCGCCCAGATCGGTGACCGGCGCCGCGGAGGACGGCTCCTCGCCGAAGCCCGAGTGCGGCCGCGCGGCGTCCGCGTCGTCGTCCTTCGCGTGCAGGAACGCCGTGGTGTGCTCGGGCGAGCCGTCGCGCCGCTTGCGCTCGGCCTCGGCCGCGGCCTCGCGGACGCTCTCCGGCAGCCGGGTGTCGTCGCGGCTGAAGGCCCAGGTGTTGCCGCTGCCCGTGCCCAGGCCGCCGCCGAGCTCGTCGCCGGCACCGTGCTCGGGCCGGCCGGAGGTCTCGGCGCCCTGGTCGAATCCGCGCTCGGCGGATGCGGAGGAGGGCTCGGCCAGGGGGTCGCCCGACCGGCCCCGGGACGGCGGTTCCTCCCAGGAGCGCGCCGGCTGCGCGGCCTCGCCCTCCTCCGTCTGGATCCGGTGGGAGTAGGGGCGCGACAGCTCGTCGTCGTAACCGTCGGAGCCGGCCTGCCCCTCGCGCGCCGGACCGGCGCCGGGGCCCTCGGAACGCGGATCGTCGAGGGGGTCGCCGGCGCGGGGTTCCCACCGCGGCAGCGGTCCGGGCTCGGGGTCGAGCCGGTAGCCGGCGCCGGAGGGGTAGCGCTCGGGCTCTTCGCCCGGCGCCGGCTGGTGGGCCGGCGGCCGCTGGTCCGAATGGGCGGGGGTGTCGCCGCCGGGCTCCCACCGCGGCTCCTCGGAGCTGCCGCGGGGGTCGCGCCGATCGGCGCCGACCCATCCGGAGGCCGGCTCGGCGGCCCGAGGGGCGCCGGCCGCGTGGTCGCGGGCTCCGGGCTCCGGGGTGGCCCCGCCGGACTCGCGTTCGGCGCCTTCGGGGGTGGAGCCCGCGGACCAGGGCTGGGCGGACTCCTGCCAGGCTTCGGCTCCGCCGGGCTCCCAGGCGCCCGGTGCGGACCCGCCGACACCGGCGTAGGGCTGGTCGCCGGACCCGGCCGCGGCGTAGCCGTAGCCGAAGGTCGCCCCGGCGGTGTCCGGTCGGCCCGGCCCTCCCGCGCCGCCGCGCCGGCCGCCGTCGTCCCAGGGGGCGGGGGTGTCCGGCGCGGCGAAGCGCTCGCCGCCCGGTTCGCGACCGGAGGCGGGGTCGGCGGGCCCGGGGGTGTCGCGCCGGGTGGGCTCGGCCGCCTCGGGATCACCGCCGGCGGGGAACGGCTCGGTGTCCGGACCGCTCTCGCCGCCGGCCGACTGCTGATCGGGGCCCCGTTGTGCGGCGGACGCGCCGGCGGCCTGCGCCGGTCCCTCCGCGTCCGCGCCGCCTCCGGGGGCGCCCGTGTCCGGTCGGGAGCGTGCCGAGGACCCGAAGCCGGGGTAGCCGCCGGTGCCTTCGGCCGTGTTCAGCGGGGCCTCCGCGGCTCCGGCTCCCGGCGTGCCGGGCAGCCGGTAGCCGGCCACGGTGCCCTCGCTCGGCGCCTGCGCACCGGCGGGTTCGCCGTATCCCGGCCGGGCCGGGAAGGCCGGACCGTCCGGGCGATCGGCGTCGTCGCGGGCGGAGCCGAAGCCGCCGCGGTACTCGTCCGCGCCCGCGGGCCCCCCGCTCGGCCGCCACTCGCCTGCCATGCCGCCGGATCCTGCCGGGGCCTCGGCGGAGGCCGCGTAAGGACGGCTGGGCCACGGCCCGCCCTGCTCGCCGGCGGGTTCCGCGGGGCCCCCGCCGCGCGGGTCGGCGGGCAGCCCGAGATCGCCCAGCGCCGAAGGGTAGGGCTCGGCCATCGGCGGACGCCGGCCGCCCGCACCCGGGTAGCCGCCGGTGTCGGGGAAGGCTCCCCGCGGACGGCCGGCACCGTCCTGCTGCGCACTCTGCGGGAACGTCCGCCCGGCGCCCGGCCGGCCCGGTCCCTCCTCGCCGGCCTGGTGTCCCGGCGCGCCGAGCCGGCCCGCGTCGCCCCCCTCGGCGGCGCCGGCCTCGTGCTCTGTGTCCTGGTACTGGGACTGTGTCCGGTGGCGGTCACCGCTCGGGGTGAACCACGATTCCGCAGCGTCGTTGCGGGCGTTGTGGTCACCGTCGGACGGCCCGTACCGCTGTCCCCCGTTGTCCGTCACTGTCTTCGATCTCCCGACCGCGCGTACGCGCTGCTCTCCCCATCCGTTTACGAGTATGCCGACCCGCAACGACGAACGGCGGCAGCCCACCCGGGAACCGGGTGGACTACCGCCGCCGCTCGATCAATCAATCGATCCCGCCGATGGACTCTTCAGGTCACCTGTTGTAGGGACCGAAGTCGTACTCCTCCAGCGGCACGGCCTCTCCCGAGCCCTGCCCGAAGGTGTACTCGCTCGGCTCCTCGTAACCCGAAACGGAGTACATCGACGCCTTGGCCTCCTCGGTGGGCTCCACCCGGATGTTGCGGTACTGCGGCATGCCCGTACCGGCCGGGATGAGCTTACCGATGATGACGTTCTCCTTGAGGCCGACCAGCGGATCGCTCTTGCCGTGGATCGCGTTCTCGGTGAGCACGCGGGTGGTCTCCTGGAACGAGGCCGCCGACAGCCACGACTCCGTGGCCAGCGACGCCTTGGTGATGCCCAGCAGCACCGGGCGCCCGGCCGCGGGCTGGCCGCCTTCGGCCACGACCCGGCGGTTGATCGACTCGAACTTGGGCCGCTCGACCATCTCGCCGGGCAGCAGCTCGGAGTCGCCGGACTCGAGGATGTTCACCCGCTTGAGCATCTGCCGCACGATGATCTCGATGTGCTTGTCGTGGATCGAGACACCCTGCGACTTGTAGACCTCCTGCACCTCCGACACCAGGTGCTGCTGCACGGCCCGCGGGCCCTGGATGCGCAGCACCTCGTGCGGGTTGATGGCGCCCTGGATGAGCTGCTGGCCGACGGCGACGTGGTCGCCCTCGCTCACCAGCAGCTGGGCCCGCATCGGCACCGGGTAGGAGATCTCGTCGGACCCGTCGTCGGGGACCAGGATGATCTTCCGGCTCTTCTCGGTGTCCTCGATGCGGATCCGGCCCTCCAGCTCGCTGATCGGGGCCACACCCTTGGGGATGCGGGCCTCGAACAGCTCGGTCACACGCGGCAGGCCGTGGGTGATGTCCTGGCCGGCCGAGCCGCCCATGTGGAAGGTCCGCATGGTCAGCTGGGTGCCGGGCTCACCGATGGACTGCGCCGCGATGATGCCGATGGCCTCGCCGACGTCGACGGGCTTGCCCGTCGCCATCGAGCGGCCGTAGCAGGTGCTGCACACGCCGATCTTGGCCTCGCAGATGAGCGAGCTGCGCACGCGCACCCGCTCGACCCCGTGGGCGACCAGCTTGTCGATGATCGTCTCGGAGGTGTCGGTGCCGGCCGGGACGACGACCTTGCCGTCCGCGACCACGTCCTCGGCGATCGTCCGGCCGAAGCCGGTGTTCTCGACGTTGTGCTTGCGCACCACCGTGCCCGCGGCGTTCTTCTCGCCGACCTCCTGCCAGAGCGAGCGGTCGGTGCCGCAGTCGACCTCGCGCACGATGACGTCCTGGGCGACGTCGACCAGGCGCCGGGTGAGGTACCCGGAGTCGGCCGTACGCAGCGCGGTGTCGGCCAGGCCCTTGCGCTGGCCGTGCGTGGAGATGAAGTACTCCAGCACGGACAGGCCCTCGCGGTAGGAGGACTTGATCGGCCGCGGGATGGTCTCGCCCCGCGTGTTGGAGACCAGGCCGCGGATGCCGGCGATCTGGCGGACCTGCATCGGGTTGCCTCGGGCACCGGAGTTCACCATCATCCACACCGGGTTGTCGGCGGGAGCGTTGTCCTCCATGTCCTTGGCGACCTCGTTGGTGGCCTTGGTCCAGATCTCGGTGAGCTCCTGGCGGCGCTCGTCGTCGGTGATCAGACCGCGGTCGAACTCGCGCTGGATCTTGTCGGCCTGGCGCTCGTAGCCCTCCAGGATCTCGGTCTTGCGCGGCGGCGCGAGCACGTCGGAGATCCCGATGGTCAGGCCCGAGCGGGTGGCCCAGTGGTAGCCGGCGTCCTTGAGCGCGTCGAGCGTGGTGGCGACCTGGACCTTGGGGTAGTTCTCGGCCAGCTCGTTGACCAGGGCGGACACCTGCTTCTTGCCCACCTGGTAGTTCACGAACGGGTAGTCCGAGGGCGTGGTCTCGTTGAAGAGGTACCGCCCCAGGGTGGTCTCCAGCACGTAGGACTCGCCGGGCTCGTGGCCCTCGGGCGCGACCCAGTCGCGCGGCGGCGGCACGTCGCCGTCGATGCGCAGCTTGATCGGCGCCTGCAGGTCCAGCTCGCCCAGGTCGTAGGCCATGATGGCCTCGGCCGGCGTGCGGTAGGCCTGGCCCTCGCCCAGAGCACCCTCCTTGCGGGTGGTGAGGTAGTACAGCCCGATGATCATGTCCTGGGTGGGCATGGTCACCGGCTTGCCGTCGGAGGGCTTGAGGATGTTGTTGGTGGCCAGCATCAGCAGCCGCGCCTCTGCCTGGGCCTCGGCGGACAGCGGCAGGTGGACCGCCATCTGGTCGCCGTCGAAGTCGGCGTTGAACGCGGTGCACACCAGCGGGTGGATCTGGATGGCCTTGCCCTCGACCAGCTGCGGCTCGAAGGCCTGGATGCCCAGGCGGTGCAGCGTCGGCGCGCGGTTGAGCAGCACCGGGTGCTCGGTGATGACCTCTTCGAGGACGTCCCAGACCACCGGGCGGGAGCGCTCGACCATGCGCTTGGCGCTCTTGATGTTCTGCGCGTGGTTCAGGTCGACCAGGCGCTTCATCACGAACGGCTTGAACAGCTCCAGCGCCATCTGCTTGGGCAGGCCGCACTGGTGCAGCTTGAGCTGCGGACCCACGACGATGACCGAGCGGCCGGAGTAGTCGACGCGCTTGCCCAGCAGGTTCTGCCGGAACCGGCCCTGCTTGCCCTTGAGCATGTCCGACAGCGACTTCAGCGGACGGTTGCCCGGCCCGGTGACCGGGCGGCCGCGGCGGCCGTTGTCGAACAGCGCGTCGACGGCCTCCTGCAGCATCCGCTTCTCGTTGTTGACGATGATCTCGGGCGCGCCGAGGTCGAGCAGCCGCTTGAGGCGGTTGTTGCGGTTGATGACCCGGCGGTACAGGTCGTTCAGGTCCGAGGTGGCGAACCGGCCGCCGTCGAGCTGCACCATCGGGCGCAGGTCCGGCGGGATGACCGGAATGCAGTCCAGCACCATGCCCATGGGGCTGTTGCGGGTGTTCAGGAACGCCGAGACGACCTTGAGGCGCTTGAGGGCGCGCGCCTTCTTCTGGCCCTTGCCGCTGCGGATGGTCTCGCGCAGCCGCTCGGCCTCGGCGTCGAGGTCGAAGTTGGCCAGCCGCTCCTGGATCGCCTGAGCGCCCATGCCGCCGCGGAAGTACTTGCCGAAGCGGTCCCGCATCTCGCGGTAGAGCATCTCGTCGCCCTCGAGGTCCTGGACCTTGAGGTTCTTGAAGCGGTTCCAGACCTCTTCGAGCCGGTCGATCTCGCGCTGGACCCGGTCGCGGATCTGGCGCATCTCGCGCTCGGCCGACTCGCGGACCTTGCGGCGCGCGTCGCCCTTGGCGCCCTGCTCCTCCAGCTCGGCGAGGTCGGCCTCAAGCTTCTTGTGGCGCTCCTCGACGGCGGAGTCGCGGCGCTGCTCCAGGTGCTGGCGCTCCACGGAGATGCGCGCCTCCAGGGACTGCAGGTCGCGCTCGCGGGCCTCGGTGTCGACCCAGGTGACCATGTAGGCGGCGAAGTAGATGATCTTCTCGAGATCCTTCGGCGCCAGGTCCAGCAGGTAGCCCAGGCGGCTGGGAACGCCCTTGAAGTACCAGATGTGGGTCACCGGGGCGGCGAGCTCGATGTGGCCCATGCGCTCACGCCGGACCTTGGCCCGGGTGACCTCCACACCGCAGCGCTCGCAGATGATCCCCTTGAAGCGGACCCGCTTGTACTTGCCGCAGTAGCACTCCCAGTCGCGGGTCGGGCCGAAGATCTTCTCGCAGAAGAGCCCGTCCTTTTCCGGCTTGAGGGTGCGGTAGTTGATGGTTTCCGGCTTCTTGACCTCGCCGTGCGACCACTGGCGGATTTCGTCGGCGGTCGCCAGGCCAATCCGGAGCTCGTCGAAGAAGTTGACGTCGAGCACTTAATTCGTCCCCTGCTCTTGAAGATCGCGGAAGTTAGACCTCTTCGACACTGCTCGGCTCGCGCCGGCCCAGGTCGATTCCCAGTTCCTCCGCCGCGCGGAAGACGTCCTCATCGGTATCCCGCATCTCGATGGACATGCCGTCGCTGGACAGCACCTCCACGTTCAGACAGAGCGACTGCATCTCCTTGATGAGCACCTTGAACGATTCGGGGATGCCCGGTTCGGGGATGTTCTCGCCCTTGACGATGGCCTCATAGACCTTCACGCGGCCCAGCACGTCGTCGGACTTGATGGTCAGCAGCTCCTGCAGGGCGTAGGCGGCCCCGTAGGCCTCGAGGGCCCAGACCTCCATCTCGCCGAAGCGCTGGCCGCCGAACTGCGCCTTACCGCCCAGCGGCTGCTGGGTGATCATCGAGTACGGGCCGGTGGAGCGTGCGTGGATCTTGTCGTCGACCAGGTGGTGCAGCTTGAGGAAGTAGGTGTAGCCCACCGCGATCGGTTCGGCGAACGGCTCACCGGTGCGGCCGTCGTAGAGCTGCGCCTTGCCGTGCTCGTCGACCAGCCGCACACCGTCCTCGTTGGGCAGGCTGGAGGCCAGCAGGCCGCCGATCTCGTCCTCCGCCAGGCCGTCGAAGACCGGCGTGGCGACCTTGGTGCCCGGCGAGATGTCGGTGGCGCCGATGTCGGCCATCGCCTGCTTCCAGGCGGCGTCGTCGCCCTCGACCTTCCAGCCGTTCTGGGCGAGCCAGCCCAGGTGGATCTCCAGGATCTGTCCGACGTTCATGCGGCCGGGCACACCCAGCGGGTTGAGCACGATGTCGACCGGAGTGCCGTCCTCCATGAACGGCATGTCCTCCTGCGGCAGGATCTTGGCGATCACACCCTTGTTGCCGTGCCGGCCCGCGAGCTTGTCACCATCGGTGATCTTGCGCTTCTGCGCCACATACACCCGCACCAGCTCGTTGACCCCGGGCGGCAGCTCGTCGCCCTCCTCGCGGCTGAACACCCGCACCCCGATGACCTTGCCCGACTCGCCGTGGGGCACCTTCAGCGACGTGTCGCGCACCTCACGCGCCTTCTCACCGAAGATCGCCCGCAGCAGCCGCTCCTCGGGCGTCAGCTCGGTCTCGCCCTTGGGCGTGACCTTGCCCACCAGGATGTCGCCGTCGATCACCTCGGCCCCGATGCGGATGATGCCCCGATCGTCCAGATCGGCCAGCACCTCCTCGCTGACGTTGGGGATCTCCCGGGTGATCTCCTCGGGCCCCAGCTTGGTGTCGCGCGCATCGACCTCGTGCTCCTCGATGTGGATCGAGGAGAGCACGTCGTCTTGGACCAGGCGCTGGGACAGCACGATGGCGTCCTCGTAGTTGTGGCCCTCCCAGGACATGTAGGCCACCAGCAGGTTCTTGCCCAGCGACATCTCGCCCTGGTCGGTGGAGGGCCCGTCGGCCAGCACCTGGGCGGCCTCCACCCGCCGGCCCTCCTCGACGATCGGGCGCTGGTTGAAGCAGGTGCCCTGGTTGCTGCGGCGGAACTTGCCCAGCCGGTAGGTGGTGCGGGTGCCGTCGTCGGCCATCACGGTGACGTAGTCGGCCGTGACGTCCTCGACCACCCCGGCCTTGTCGGCCAGCACGACCTCGCCGGCGTCGGTGGCGGCCCGGTACTCCATGCCGGTGCCCACCAGCGGCGACTCCGCGCGCAGCAGCGGCACCGCCTGGCGCTGCATGTTGGAGCCCATCAGCGCCCGGTTGGCGTCGTCGTGCTCCAGGAACGGGATCATGGCCGTGGCCACCGAGACCATCTGGCGCGGCGAGACGTCCATGTACTCCACCTCGTCGGTGGAGACCGCCTCGAACTCCCCGCCCTTGCGCCGAACCAGCAC
>NZ_VTZW01000008.1:0-557639 GCF_009728995.1 Streptomonospora sp. PA3
CGAACCGGCCGCGCCGCTCGCCCCCGCGGGCGGTGAACACGGCCACTCCGGTGTGCTTGGACCCGGGGTCGATACCGACGTCGACGCCGTCGACCTCGGAGTTCTCCACGGTGCGGTCTTTCAACCGGATGGTGAAGGGGGTGCGGCGGTGCACGACCGCCCGGCCCTTATCCAGGAGTTGGCGGGCGCGTGCCGGGTGGCACGGCTGCAACGGCACGCGGTTGGTGTCGAGCACGAAAACGTGCGGGGGCACCTCACGGTGCTGCTCCCCGACCTCGGAGGGCGCGGGGGTGGCGCCGGCGCCGCCGGGGGAAGCGGCGCCGGTCTCCTCTCGCACATGTCCCGCACCGGGTGCCTCACGGCGCCCGCCCCCCGTTTCGTCCCTGTTCCCGGGGTTGTCTGCTGGGGCGGGTTCCAGAGTAGGCCGCTGAGGAGGCACGGCCTGGTGGGTCTTCTCTCCTGTGCGGAACGTAGCCAACGCGGTTCACCTCCCATGGTGTTGGCTGGTGCTGGTAACGGCGGGCCTCCACCCGGGTGGGCGGAAAGCCCCCCGCCTTCAGGCGGGGGAACCCGTTACGACGGACTTCCCTGCGTCGCTGCTCACCGGTCGGGTCCGCGGTGTCGTAGTTGCACGGGCCTCCACCCGGGTGGGTGGAAAGCCCCCGCCTTCAGGCAGGGGAACCCGTTACGAGGATCCTGCTATAAGCCGGTGCGGGACGACCCGATTGTTTCGGCTCGGCAAGGTCTCCTGCGGCAAGACTCCAGACGCTGGCCACTCTCGGCCACTGACCGAATCCTCTTTGTACCGCGGCTTCGATCAGCGACCGACGCGACCGCGTGCTGCGGACCGGGCCGGCCCGGCGCTACCAGCCGTTGAGCAGCAGGTGGTTGGCGCGGGCAACGGCCGGATCCGGTCAGCTCCTGCTGCGTGCGCGGCCGCGGTAGGGCTCCGCCTGCTGGCATGATTGGCGCTTTGCGGGACGGGCCGGGGCGAAGGAGGACGGACCATGGTGGCTGACGCCTCCGCCGGGCGGGCGCCCGGTCGGCCCGATGGCGGGTCTCGGCTTCGGCGCTGGTTCGCGGGGCCGCCCGGGTGGGTGCTGGCGGCGGCCGGCACGGTCGGGCTGCTGGTCACCGCGTGGGCCTACTCGGTGCCGGGCGTCTACTTTGACTTCGCTCTGGGGTCCTGGCTGATCTGGGTCTGCGTCGGCGCCGCCTACCTGCTGAAGGCGGCGGTGCTGTACCCGCTCTTCGGGGAGTGGCACGGGTCGCCGTGGCGCCTTGCGGCGCGGTGGCTGACGGTGCCGGTGCTCGTATTCGCCGCCTCCTCGTTCCTGGCCACCGACCTCGCGGTGCGCGCGGGCATCATGTGGGCCGAGCCCTCCGTCACCGCCTACGCCGAGGACCCCGGTGCGCAGGCGCCGGAGCGGTTCGGCCCCTACCGTGTTCTGCGGGCCGAGCACCTCGACGGCGGCGGCGCGCGCTTCCTGGTGGAGGACGCGGGGTTCCTCGACACCGCCGGCTTCGCCTACAGCCCCGGCGGCAGGCCGCCCCACCCGGGTGAGGATACCTACCGGCACGTCAGCGGGCCCTGGTACACCTGGATCCACCGCCTGTGAGCGGCGGCCGCCGCGCAGCCGGACCGGGCCGGCCCGGGGCTACCAGCCGTTGAGCAGCAGGTGGTTGGCCGCCAGCGCCAGCGCCGCCTGGACGCCCAGCCAGACGCGGTGGTCGCGCAGCGGGAGCAGCGCCGCGGCCGGGACGACCCACACCACGAACGGCAGCCAGATCCGCTCCGTCTCGCCCTTGCTCATGCCCGACAGGTCGGCGACGGCGATCGCCGCCAGCGCGGCCGCGGCCATCACCACCAGGGCGTCGTCGCCGTTCGGCGGGGTGCGGCGCAGCCGCCCGATGGCCGCGGGGGCGGCGAGCGCGGCGCGGCGCGCTCCGGCGACCGCGGCGGGGCCGGCCGTGATCACGACGATGGCGAGGTTGGCCCAGATCCAGTAGGAGTAGGGCCGCTTGCCGCCCACGCCTTGGAAGTAGCGGGTGACGAGCAGGTCGTAGCCCTCGAACCACCAGAACCCGGCCGCGGTGAAGGCGGCGGCGACCGCCGCGGCGCCGATGACGGCGAGCGGGAGCGCCCGCAGGGTGCGGGTGCAGGCGATCACCGCCGCGGCCAGGATCCCGGCCAGCGTCAGGCCGTAGGACAGGTACAGCACCCAGCCCAGCAGCAGCCCCGCGCCCAGCGCGGCCGCCCAGCGGGCGCGCGTGCGCGCCGTTCCGGCCAGCGCCAGCAGCGCCAGTCCCCATGCGGTGACCGCCGCGAAGTACCCGTCCGCCGAGGTGCCCACCCACACGGCGGCCGGCGCCAGCACCACGAAGGGGGCGGCGCGGCGCGCGGCCCGCCCGGCGCCCAGCGCGCCGAGGGCGACCAGGATCGCGGCGGCGGCGGAGGTTCCGGTGACGATGCAGAAGACGCCCGCCCACGCGCCCCCGTCCAGGCCGATGCGGTCCAGTCCGACGAAGGTGAGCATGGCGCCGGGCGGGTGCCCGGCGACGTGGGCGGGCCAGTTCCGCGGCACGTCGATGAGGATGTGGTCGGTGAAGGTGCGCAGCGCGGCTCCGGGGTCCTCCCAGCGCCCCATGGCCAGCAGGTACTCGTGCTTGTCGGTGAGCTGGCCGGCGATGCCCGGGTGCCAGCCGTCGACCAGGGCCAGGGCGAAGGTCCAGGCCGTCGCCGCGGCCCAGGTGCACCACAGCAGGGGGCGCCACGGCAGCCGGGCGGCGGCCGCGGGCCCCCACACCACCACCGCCGCGGCCACGACCAGTGCCGGCAGCGTGCCCGGCCCCACGTGCGGCGCCCAGTCGGAGTACAGCGGTTCCCAGTCGACGTAGAGCTTCTGGCCCGCGCGCTCGATCAGCACGCCCGCGACCGCGGCGGCCGCGACGAGCACCGCCGCGCACACGGCCGTGATGACGTCCGCCCGCCGCCGGGGCCCTCCTGGAGGCGCTGCGGCGGACTGCTGCTGGTAGCGGGGTGCGGTCACGGCGCCACCGTAGGCACACCCGGCCCGGCTCGCCGCCGCGACACCAGCGGGGCGCCGCAGATCCGGTCGCGGACTCTCCCGCCGCCGCACGGCCGCGTGCCGCGCCGGGGTCCGGCGGCGCCCGGGCCGCCGGACCGGGCGGCCCCGACCCGCGACCGCAGGGCCGGCCCGCGCGCTGCGGCCACCGTGCTCACCGCCACCGCATCCGGCACCGGCCTCACCCCTCCCGGCGCAGGGCCGCGAACGCCCTGCTCCCCTGCTGCCATGTCTCCTCCAGGCTCCACGGCGTTTCCGCGGCGACGGCGGCCAGCGCGCGCAGTCCCAGGCGCGCCCACGGGAAGGGGGCGCCGCACCGGCCGTGGCCGTCGCACATCCGCACCGCCATCCGCTCGTCGTCGTCCTCACCGGTGGCCTCGGCCAGCAGCAGTCCGTGCGGAGCGACGACCTCGGCCAGCCGGACCAGCAGCGCCGCGGGATCGCCCCCGATGCCGATGCTGCCGTCGAGCAGCAGCGCGGTGTGCCAGCCGCCCTCGCCGGGGAGCCTGCCGAACACGCTGCGGCGCAGCGCACGCCCGCCCGCGGCGCGGGTGTGCCGGACCGCGCCGGGGTGGATGTCGATGCCCAGCGCCCGATGGCCCCGGCGGAGCAGGCCGGCCGCCATGCGGCCCGGTCCGCAGCCGACGTCGAGGACCGCGCCCTTGCAGCGCCGCAGGACGCTGCGGTCCGCGGCGTCGGGCACCGAGCACCAGCGTTCGACGTCCAGGGGCAGCAGGCGCCCGTCCGCGCAGTGCAGGAACAGCGGTCCGCGACCGGTGCCCAGCGCCGCGGCGTAGGGATCGGCGATGCCCGAAGCGGCGGGGCGGCGCGCTGCGTGCGGGCCCATCAGCCGGTCCCGCCGCGGCAGCGCCGCCATGCCGCCGCGAACCGGCTGCCGGGGGCGGCGCGGGCGACCCGGGCGGCGGTGGCGGGGGTGTCGGCGTCGACCAGCTCGGCCAGGTCGCGCACCCGCAGTCCGGCCTCGACCAGGCGGGCCCGCTGGATCGCGCCGGTGCGGGCGGTGGACATCGGTACGCCGCGCAGCAGCCGCGGGTCCGGATCGGCCAGGCCCAGCGCCCAGAACCCGCCGTCCCGGGCCGGCCCGAACCACGCGTCGACGCCGTCCCAGGCGTCGTCGCCCAGCGCCGGGGCCAGCAGGGCGGGGGTCACCTGCGGGGTGTCCATGCCGATCAGCAGCGCGGGCCCGGGGCACCCGGCGAACGCGGACGCGAGCCGCTCGTCCAGCCCTCCCCCGGCCTGGGCGACGACCTCGAACCCGGGCTCGGGCAGCCAGGGCCCCGGGGTTCCGCTGAGCACCAGTACTCTGCGGCGCGCCGGAGCGGCCTGCACCGCTTCCAGGGTGTCGGCCAGCGCGGCGGCGGCGAGCTCCGCGGCCTCCTCGGCGGTGACGTCCGGCTGCAGCCGCGTCTTGACCCGCCCCGGCACCGGCTCTTTGGCGATGACCAGCAGGGCAGTGGGGCCGGTGGGGCCCGCCGGCCGCGGGGCGGCGGCGCGGTCGGGGTGCGGCGCCGCCCGGCCCGCGGCAGGCTTCGCCGCGGGCCCGCCGCCGTCCGCTCGCGGGCCGCTCATCGCGGCCGCCCCGGCGGAGGGGGCGGAGGGGCCGGGGCCGGCGGTTGGCGCAGCACCGCCCGCATGTCACGCACGGCCGTCCAGGTGCCGCGCCAGGTGCCGGTCACCTTGGAGCGCCCGCTGCGGGGCCGATAGGCGACGTCGACCTCGCTGATGCGCCAGCCCGCGTCGGCGGCGCGCACGACCATCTGCAGGGGGTAGCCCGAGCGCCGGTCGGTGAGTCCGAGGCCGAGCAGGGCGGCGCGGCGGGCGGCCCGCATCGGTCCGATGTCGCGCAGGCGCACGCCGGTGCGCCGCCGCAGCATCCGCGCGACGGCGGCGTTGCCCGCCCGCGCGTGCAGGGGCCAGGCCCCCGCACCGGTGGGCCGGCGCCGGCCCAGCACCAGGTCGGCGGCGCCGCTGCGCACGGCCTCGACCATCGGCGGCAGCAGCGCGGGGTCGAGGGAGCCGTCGCAGTCGCAGAAGCAGACGAACTCCGCCTCGGCCGCGCTCAGCCCCGCGTGGCAGGCCGCCCCGAACCCGCGCCGGGGCTCGGTGACGACGCGCGCGCCCAGCCCCGCCGCGATGGCGCCCGAGTCGTCGGTGGAGCCGTTGTCGACGACGATGGCGCGCCAGCCGGCCGGGATCCGCCCCAGCACCCACGGCAGGGCCGCGGCCTCGTCCAGGCAGGGCAGCACCACCTCGGCGGGCGGCGGGTGCTCGGACGGGCCGGCGGGTGGCGCCGGATCGGGATCGGGAGCGGGCTGCGCCTCGGGGCCGCTGCGCGGCTCGCCTGGAACCATGGGACCTCCTGCGGTCGACGACGGAGGGCGCGGGAGCGCCGGAGCCGGCCCCTGGCGGGAGCGGCGGCGCCGGTGCGGCGGCGGCCGGCCGGACCCCCGGCCGGTCCTGCCTGTGTGCTGCCCCGCCGCACCCCGGAACACGCCGCGTCGCGTCGTGTTCACTCCTGGTTTCCGACCGCCCGGCGCGCCGCCGGGCGACCGGCCTCACCCCTGGTTCGGAGCCGGGACCCACGCGGCGACCGCGTGGCCGGATGCGGTCACGCGGACGCGGAGGGATCGCCAAGCGGCGCCGCGGCGAACTCCGCCATGCCCTCGGCGAAGCCCACCCGGGGGCGCCAGCCGAGTTCGTCGGCGAGGCGCTGGGAGGATGCGGTGATGTGGCGGACGTCGCCGAGCCGGTAGCGGCCGGTGACCCGCGGGCGGGGTCCGCCGTGGGCGTTGGCGAGGGCCTCGGCCATCTCCCCCACGGTGTGCGGCGTCCCGCTGCCGGCGTTGTAGGCCCGCAGCGTGCCGCCTTCGCGGTGGGCGACGGCCTCCAGGGCGGCCGTGTTCGCGTCGGCGATGTCGCGCACGTGCACGAAGTCGCGCCGCTGGTGTCCGTCCTCGAACACGGCGGGGGCCTCGCCGCGCGCCAGCGCCGAGCGGAAGAAGGAGGCGACGCCGGCGTAGGGGGTGTCGCGGGGCATCCGGGGCCCGTAGACATTGTGGTAGCGCAGCGCGATGGCGCGCCCGCCGGTCGAGCGCGCCCATGCGGCGGCGAGGTGCTCCTGGGCGAGTTTGGTGGCGGCGTAGACGCTGCGGGGGTCGGCGGGGGCGTCCTCGCCGACCAGGCCGGGCTCCAGCGCGGCCCCGCACTGCGGGCAGGTCGGCTCGAACCGGCCGGCGTCGAGGTCGGCCGGGCGGCGCGGGCCGGGGCGCACGCCGCCGTGCTCGGGGCAGGTGTAGCGGCCTTCGCCGTAGACGACCATGGACCCGGCCAGTACCAGGTCGCCGACGCCGGCGCGCGCCATGGCGGCAAGCAGCACGGCGGTGCCCAGGTCGTTGGCGCCGACGTAGGCGGGCGCGTCGCCGAAGTCGGTCGTCAGCCCCACCATCGCGGCCTGGTGGCACACCGCGTCCACGCCCCGCAGCGCCGCCCCGACACCCGCGGCGTCGCGGACGTCGCAGCGCACCCACTCCCGGCCCTCGGGGCCCTCGGGCGGCGGCCGCGTGTCCAGCACCACCGGATCATGCCCGGCACCGGCCAGGGCGGCGACGACATGGGACCCGATGAACCCGGCACCGCCGGTGACGAGAATGCGCATCCCATGAAGCTACTCCCGGCGGACCGCCCGCGCCCGGCACTGGGCCGATCGCGCTGGGCGCCTCGGGATTTCTCGGGGTAGTGAAAGATGTGCCCGTTCTCCCCATGGCCGCTGGCACACCCGCCTGCTATGTCTGGAGTCGGCTCTGCCGACCAGACAGGCGGGTGGCGCATGACGACCAAGAAGACCCGGCGGCACTACAGCAGTGAGGGTTTCCGGCTGCCTTTCCAGGGATGGCGCACGAGTCGCCGAGGCGACATCGCGGGCGAGATCGTCTCGGAGGAGGCCGAGACGCGGGTCGAGCCCCGCGCCGGCGCCGCGGTGCCTCGCCCCCGGCGGGCCACCAAGCCCGCGCGCAAAGCGGCGGCCGGGAAGGCGGCGAAGGATTGGGCAGCGGCGAACGCCTACCTCGCCGCCCAGCTCCACCAGGCTCGCGCGCAGCTGAAGACGAACCCCGCAGCGGCGCGCCGGGTGTGCGAGAAGGCGCTGCGCCGACCGAACGACGAGCTCAACCTCGCCTCCCACGGCGGCCGCACATATCGCGAGGAGTTCCAGGACGCCTTGGAGAAGGCACGCGAACGCGGCTCGCCGGAGCCGGCGGACAAGGGCCGACAGCACAAGCGCAAGCGGGGCGCGCAGCAGCGCTGAGCACCCCGGGCCCCCCACCGTTCACCTCTCGCCAAAGCCGCGCACCACCTCCCCTTCGGGTGACCGCCGCCCGAAGCTCCGCTGCGCCGCGGGGCGCCCGCTTCCGCGGAGAACCGGGCGGCGGCCTCGGCCATCCGGGGCCCGGTCCGCGCACCCGGGTCGGCGGCATCGCCCGCGCCGTTCCCACGTGCTCTCGGCCGCGGCCTCGCAGCGCCTCGCGGCATACTTGCCGGGCGGCGGGTGAGCGGCGGGACGCCGCGTGCGGACAGGAGACGGGTGCACACATGACGACAGCCGACGTGACCACGGTGGTCGGGCGCGCGCGCTGGCCCGGCGCGTTCCGGCCCTACCAGCGCGATCTGCTGGAGCGGCTGCAGCGGGGCTGGGCCGCGGGCTCGCGCCGCGCCTGGGTGGTGCTGCCGCCGGGGGCCGGCAAGACGCTCGTGGGCCTGGAGGCCGCCCGGGCGCTGGGCGCGCGGGTCGTCGTGCTGACGCCCAACACCGCGATCCAGGGCCAGTGGATCTCCCACTGGCGCGCCTTCGAACGCCCCGACGGCGCCGATGCTGGCGCGTCGCGCGAGCTGGACGACGCCGTCAACGTGCTCACCTACCAGTCCCTGGCCGTCTTCGACCCCGAGCAGGAGAACGACGAGCAGGGCGCCGAGCGACCCCTGCTGCAGCGCCTGCACCCCAACGGAGCGGCGCTGGTCGAGGCGCTGCACGACGCCGGTCCACTGACCGTCGTACTGGACGAATGCCACCACCTGCTGCAGGTCTGGGGCCGCCTGCTCGCCGAGATCCTCGCCGAACTCCGCGACGCCCGCGTCATCGGCCTGACCGGGACTCCCCCCGCCTCCCTGACGCGCGCCGAGTCGGAGCTGGTGGACGAGTTGTTCGGCGAGGTGTTGCAGGGCGCCTCGATCCCGGCGCTGGTGCGCGGCGGCTACCTGGCGCCGTTCGACGAGCTGGCCTGGCTGGTGGAGCCCACCGCCGTCGAACGCGACTACCTCGCCGGCGGCGGACTGCGCTTCACCGAATTCTGCACGGACCTGCTCGCCCCCGGTTTCGCCGAGACCGACTTCCTCGACTGGGTCCGGCTGCGCTTCCACGAGCGCGGCGCCGCCGGCGCCGCGCCCGGCGACGCTCCCGGCGAGCGCCTGGCCTGGTCGCGGCTGGCCGGACGCGAACCCGAGCTCACCGACGCCGTGCTGCGGCTGCACCACGCGGGGTTGGCTCCGCTGCCGCCCGAGGCCCGCATGCTGGAGCGGCACCGCCGCCCGCCGCGTGTTGAGGACTGGATGGCGCTGCTGGAGGACTACGTCCGCAACTGCCTGCTGCCCGCCGAGGAGCAGGGCCGCAACGGCGAGGCCGTCGAGCGCATCCGCGCCGCGCTGCCCGCGGTGGGCTACCGGCTCACCCGCCGCGGGCTGCGCGCCGGGCGCTCCCCCGTGGACCGGGTCCTGGCGCGCAGCGCGGCCAAGGCGCGGGCGGCCGTGGAGATCACCGCCGAGGAGTCGGCATCACTGGGCGAACGGGTGCGCACGCTGGTGCTGTGCGACCACGAGCGCGCGGGCGCGCGCCCCTCGGCCCGGTTGCGCGGCGTCCTCGCCGACGAGGCCGGGTCGGCGTGGGAGTGCCTGGAGCTGCTGTGCGGCGACGACCGCACCCGCGGGCTGCGCCCGATGCTGGTCACCGGGCGCACGGTCGCGGCGGCGCCCGAGACCGCCGCCGACTTCGCGGCCTGGGTGGCCCAGCGGCTGCCCGGCGCGGACCCCGTGGCCGAGGGCGGATCCGAGGGGCCGGTGCGCATCGAGGGGCGGTGGAGCCCGCGCGTCCGGGTACGGCTGGTCACCGAGTACTTCGAGGAAGGCCGCTGCCGGGTCCTGGTGGGCACCCGGGGCATGCTCGGCGAGGGATGGGACGCCCGCCGGGTGAACACCGTCGTGGACCTGACCACCGCCACCACCCCGACGGCCGTCGTGCAGGGCCGCGGGCGGGCCCTGCGCACCGACCCCGACTGGCCGGAGAAGACGGCGCACACCTGGACGGTGGTGTGCGTGAGCGCCGACCACCCCAAGGGCGACGCCGACTGGGACCGGTTCGTCCGCAAGCACGACGGCTATCTGGGCGTGGACGCCGACGGGGAGGTCACCAGCGGGGTGACCCACGTCGACCCGGACTTCTCCCCCTACGGCCCGCCGCCCGCCGAACGCTTCGACGCCCTCAACGCCCGCATGCTCGCCCGCGCCCAGGACCGGGCGGCGGCCCGGGAGCGCTGGCGCATCGGCGCCCCCTTCTCCGACGAGCTGCTGCCCACGCTGCGGGTGACCGGAGCCGCATCCCGGGCGGCGCGGCCGGCGGCACCCGGCCCTGCCGCCGACTCGGCTCCGGCGCCCGTACCGCCGCTCGCCGTGCCCGCGCCGAGGGGCATCGCGGCATCTTCGCCGGGGCGTGCGCCGCGCGCGGGCTCCGTCGCCGCGGCGGCCGCGGTCGCGCTGGCGGTGTGGGCGCTGCTGACGGCGGCGACTCCCGCTGCGCTACCGGTCTCCGCGGCGGCCGCTGCGGTCGCGGCGGTCGCCGCCGAACGCTGGAGCGCCCGCCTGCTGCGGGTCCGGGCGGCGGCGCGGCTGGTCGCCGACGCGGCGCTCGCGCCCGACACCGCCCGCTTCGCCTGGGCCGTGGCCGACGCGCTCGCCGACGCCGGCCGCTCCCCGGTCGGCGCCTCGGGGGTGCGGCTGCACGTCGACTCCACGGGCGCCTACCGGCTGACGCTGGTCGGCGGCGGCGCCGAGGCGGCCGAACTCTTCCGCGACTCCCTGGACGACGTGCTCTCGCCGCTGGTGGGCACGCCCCGCTACGTCGTCCCCCGCTACCGGTTCGAGCCGCCCGCGGGCACCGGCGGCCGGCGCGCGGCCGCCGCGCAGTGGCTGGGCGGCTCCTGCCCGTCGAACCCGGTCGTCTACCACGCCGTGCCGGCGCCGCTGGCCCGCAACCGGGCCGGCGCCCAGGCCTTCGCCCGCGCGTGGAACCGCTGGGTCTCCGCCGGGGACGCGCTGTACACGGCCGACGCCGGCTCCCCCGGCGCCGACGTCCTGCGCGTCCACTACGGCACCGACCCCTGCGGGCTGGCCACCGCGGCTCGCCTCACCTGGCGCTGACGGCCGCGGCCGAGGCCGAGAGGCGTAGGGGGACCCGGCCGGGCGCGCGGTGAGGCTGTCGCCCGGCGCGGCACCGGCGACGCGCGGCCCCGGCCGGTCGGCGGCGGCCGGCGGGCCGCCCGGCAGCTCGGCGGGGGTTCAGCAACCGGTGACCGCCCGGCCCGCACCCCGAGCCGGAACGGCCGCCCCTACTCCCCCTGCACCGCTGGGGCGCCCAGTTGAGTGGAGACTCGGGCGGCGACCTCGGCGACCTGGGGGCCGAGTTCGCGGACCCGGACCGGCGGCATTTGGCTGACCAGGGCCGAGACGCTGAGCGCGGCGATCGGGTCGCGGTTGTGGTCGAAGACCGGCGCCGCCACACAGCGCACCTCGGGCTCGTTCTCCCGATCGTCGATGGCGTAGCCGCGCCCGCGCACCCGCCGCAGTTCCTCGTGGAAGAGCGCGGCGTCGGTGATGGTGTGCTCGGTCGCCGCCGCGAGCCCGTCGGCGAGGACGTCGGCCACCAGGTCGGCCGGGGAGAACGCGAGGATCGCCTTGCCCACGGCGGTGCGGTAGGCGGGCATCCGGGCGCCGATGCGCGAGGCCATGCGCACGGTCGTGGTGTTCTCGACCTTGTCTGCGTAGACGACGTCGTGCCCGTCGAGCAGGACGAGATGGCAGGTGTGGCCGGTGCGGCGCATCAGCCCGCGCAGGTGGTCGGAGGCCACCGAGCGCAGGTCGAGCTGGTCCAGGTAGGCCTGCCACAGTCCGAGCGCGGCCGGGCCCAGGCGGAACCGGCCGCTCGCGCTGTCGCGGTCGAGCAGCCCCGACTCCATCAGCGGGGTCGCCAGGCGCAGCACCGAGCTCTTGTTGATGCCGACCGCGTCGGCGAGCTGGGTCAGGGTGGCGCCGCCGGTGTCGGCGGGCCGGCTGCGCACGAACTCCACGATGGCCAGCGCCCGGCGCAGCGACACGGCGGCGTTGCGCCGCGGCGCGGTGTCGGCGTTCATCCCTTGACAGCGCCTCCCAGTCCTGAGGCCAGGCGGCGCTGCACGAACAGGAAGAAGACCAGGACCGGAAGCGTCATCAGCACCGAGCCGGCCATGATGGCCCCCCAGTCGTTCTCGTCGGGGCGGAAGAACGACAGCAGGGCCACGGGCAGGGTCTGGTTCTCCTGGGCGGAGATGATGAAGGTGGTGGCGAACAGGAAGTCGTTCCAGGTCATGATGAACGCGAAGATACTGGTGGCCACCACGCCCGGCGCCGTCAGCGGGAACAGCACCCGCCACACGAACGTGAAGCTGCCTGCGCCGTCCAGCCAGGACGCCTCCTCCAGCTCGCGGGGGACGGCGGCGACGAAGCCGCGCAGCATCCAGATCGCCAGCGGGGTGGCGAAGGCCGTGTGCACGAGCACCAGGGAACCCAGGTGGTTCAGGCCCAGCTGCGGGACGCTCTGGCCGATCCCGCGCATGAGGAAGAACAGCGGAATGGTCAGCGCCTCCACCGGCACCATCTGCGCGATGAGCACCATGACCAGCAGCGTAGCGCGGGAGCGGAAGCGGTAGCGGGTCAGGGCCACCGCCGCCAGGAACGCGCACAGCGTCGAGCAGACGACCACCGCCGCGGCCACCCCCACGCTGTTGAGCAGGTAGCGGCCGAAGTCCTCCACCACCAGCACCCGGCGGAAGGAGTCCAGAGTGGGGCTGAGGGTGTAGGGCGCGGGGTCGCCCGCCTCCAGAGCGGTGCGCGGCTTGAGCGCCGAGAGCACCATCCAGTACAGCGGGAAGGCCACCACCAGGGTGATCAGCAGTCCCGCGGAGTCGGTCCGCAGTCGGCGGAGCATCACAGCACCTCCCCCCGCCGGCGCAGGGCGCGCAGGTAGGCGAGCGAGATCGCGAGCAGCAGGAGCGTGGTGACCACGCCGATGGCCGAGCCCAGTCCGTACTGGCCCGAGGCGAACGCCTGCTGGTAGGCGTAGACGTTGAGCACGAGGTTCTGCCCGGCGATGCCTCCGCCGCCGGTCATGATGTAGATCTGCGTGAAGATTTTGAAGTCCCAGATGATCGACTGGATGGTCACGATCGCCATTGCCGGGCGCAGCATCGGCAGCATGACGCTGGTCGCGATCCGGCCGGTCGAGGCGCCGTCGAGGCGGGCGGCCTCGATCACCTCGGAGGGGATCGCGCGGATCCCGGCGTAGAGGGTGACCATGACGAACGGGAAGGAGCACCAGACCACCTGGCTGAGGACCAGCCCGAAGGCCGACCACTTGGTGTAGGTCCAGGAGTGCCCCTCGAAACCCGTCAGCCCCATCGCGGCGAGCGCCTGGTTGACCGGGCCCAGGGAGGGGTCGAACAGGAACAGCCACACCGCGCTGCCGGTGACCGCGGGAGTGGCCCACGCGCCCAGGGCCGCGAGGAAGAGCAGCGTGCGCACCCAGGCCGACAGGCGGGTGGCCAGCACCGCCAGGCTCCCGCCGACGGCGAGCGTGCCCGCCACGCAGGCGCCGGCGAAGACGACCGTGTTGGCCAGCACCTCCCAGAACTGCGGGTCGCCCAGCAGGGCGCGGTAGTTGCCCCAGCCGATGAAGCGCAGCGGTTCGGCGCCGGTGACCTGCGGCTGGCGGTAGTCGTAGAAGGAGACCAGGACGAGCTGGTACAGCGGGTAGACCAGCAGGGCCCCCAGCACCGCCAGGGCGGGGGCCAGGTACATCCAGGGTTCCAGGCGGCCGCTCCTGCGTACCCGGGCGAGCATCCGCCCGGGTACGCGCAGCGGCGGTGCGGGGGTTGCCATACCTGCCTGTCACTCCCCGCCGAAGGCCTCGTCGAGCGAGGCGGCGGCGTCGCCGGCGGCCTTGTCCACCGAGGCGTCGCCGGAGGCGACCCGCTGGACCATGGTGGGCAGCACGCCCTCGGCGTCGATGCTCGCCCAGGCGCCGGTGACGGGGACGAAGCGGGTGCCCGCGTCCAGGGTCTCGATGAAGGGCGCGACGTCCTCGTCCTGGGCGGCGATGTCGCTCTGCACGCCGCTGAGCGTGGGCAGGTTGCCCATGGCCTCGTACATCCGCTGCTGGTACTTCTTGCCCGCCAGCAGTTTGACGAACTCCACGGACAGGGTGCGGTGGTCGGTGCCGGCGAGCACGCCGAGGTTGTTGCCGCCCGCGAAGGCCGGAGCGACGGAGTCCGGCTCGGTGCCGGGCAGCGGCACCACCGCGGTGTCCTCGGCCACCTTGCTCTCCTGGACCGCGTTCATGTTGAAGTTGCCGCCGATGGTCATGGCCGCTTCGCCGGCGATGAAGTTCTGCACGCTCTCGTTGCCGGTCATCTGGGCGCAGGTCTGGGGCGGGCACACGTCCGGCGACAGCACCTGGGAGTACAGCTCCAGCCCCGCCTTGGCTTCGGGCGAGTCGATGGCGGCGGTGTAGGAGCCGCCGTCCCGCTCGGCGATCGCGCCGCCGTGGGCCCACACGAAGGGGAGGAATCCGTAGGTGTAGGCGCCGCCGGCGGAGAGGCCGAGCATGTCGGGCTTCTCCTCGCGCACGGTGCGCCCGGCCTCGACGACCTCCTGGAGCGTCTGCGGGGTGTCGATGCCCAGCTCGTCGAAGACGTCGCTGCGGTAGAAGAGGGCGCGCACCCCCAGGAACCAGGGCACGCCGTAGGTGCCGTCGCCGACCTGGGCCGTGGCGGCGACGTCGGCGGAGATACCGCTGTAGGCGTCCCAGTCGGCGAGCTCGTCGCCGATGTCGGCGAATCCGCCGGCCTCGACGTATCCGGCCAGGTCGGTGTTGCCGTACTCGGCGACGTCGGGAGCCGAGGAGGGGTCGTTGAAGGCGCCCTGGAAGCGCTCGGCGCGGGAGTCGACGGGGATGTACTGGACCTCGACGTCGACTCCGTCGTGGGCGGCTTCGAACTCCGCGATCGCGTCGTCGACCACCCGCTCCTTGGGCTCCTGGTCGACCTCGGAGAACAGCCACACGCGCAGGGTGCCCTCCATCCGGTCCGCACCGGGGCCGGAGGTGTCGGTCTGGGCGGGTGCGCAGGCGGCCAGCAGCGCCGCGAGCGCGACCAGGGCGCCGACGCGTGCGGTGCGGCGGTATCGCATCAGAACTCCTTCGCCTGGGGGTGGAGGTGCTGGTCGGTCTATACCGGACCAGACCGCGAGCACCGAACCTAGGCAGGCGGCGGGCCCGGGCTGAAGAGCCTCCGAGGAAGGTTGTGCTCTGCACAACGCGTGGACGCCTATGCGCGACGCAGCGCAGGGCGCTCGCTCCGGCGCTTCACGGGCACGCGGCCGCGCGGCAGCGCCCGCGCCGGGCCGCGCCGGCCGGCGGCGGGGGCCGTGCGCGGCACCGGTCGCGTGCCGGAGCAGGGCGGGACGCCGCGGGCACGGCCGCGGTCGGCGGTGCTGCGTGGTTGCGCTCACACCGGGGTTGCCCCCGCGTTTCCGCGGGCAGCTCGGTACCGCAGATGTCCGGCGATGACGGATAATGCAGGAAGGGACATCACTCCCGATCCCCCTCCTGTTCAGGTCGACCAGGTTCGAGCCGAGCGCGCATCAGACCGCGGGCGCGCCGAGTGAACGGAGCGCCATCATTCTCGTCCTCACCAACACCGAGGCCGGCAGCACCGAGGCGAACGTGCTGCACGATGTCGTCGCGGCGCTGGGCGACGACGCCGAGGCCGCGTTCTGCTCCACGCCCGAGGAGCTGGACAAGGCGCTGGACACCGCCGGCGACCACGAATCGCTGATCGCCGCCGGGGGCGACGGCAGCCTGCACGCGCTGGCCAACGCGCTGCACCGGCGCGGCGAACTCGGCGAGCGCACGGTGGGGCTGCTGCCCATGGGTACGGGCAACGACTTCGCCCGCGGCCTCGGCATGCCCTTGGACCCCTACGCCGCCGCGGCGGCCCTGCGCGCGGCGCGGGCGCGTCCGCTGGATCTGATCGTCGACGACACCGGCGAGGTCACCGTCAACGCCGTCCACCTGGGCGTCGGCGCCGAAAGCACGCGCGCGGCCTCCCGCTGGAAGCGGCTGCTGGGACCGGCGAGCTTCCCGATCGGCGGGGTCATCGCCGGATTCGCGGCGCGCGGCTACCGGTTGCGGGTCGAGGCCGACGGCGAGGTCCTCATCGACACCAACCACAAGGTGCTGATGGTCGGGCTGGCCAACGGCCGCTACATCGGGGGCGGCACCGCCCTGCTGGCTCCCGACTCGGTGCTGGACGACGGGCTGATCCACCTCGTGGTCTCGCGTTCGCGCGGGTTCACCAAGCGCGCCGTGCACGCCGTGCGCCTGCACCGCGGGACCCACCCGCTGGAGGTGGACGTCTACCACCGCCGGGTGCGGCGGATCTCGGTGACGGGCGAGCGGTGCCCGGCCAGCGCCGACGGCGAGCTGAAGGAGAACGTCACCGGGCGGACCTGGCGGGTGCTGCCCGCCGCCTGGCGGTTCCTGGTGCCGGCGGAGACCGACGACGCGGCGGCCTGAGCAGCTGAGCGCGCTCGGCCGCCCCGGGGGCCGCGCACCGCGGCCCCGGTGGGAACGCCTCCCGGCGGCGGAGCGCACACCCGACGCGGCCGGTGCCGGCGGCGGCACGCTACCCCCGCGCCGCGGCCGGCCCCACGTGAAGGTCGTGGAGGTCCTCGCCGACGACGTGGGTGCGCGCGTCCTCGACGTCGTGCAGCAGGGCCGCGGGCACGATCCCCTGCTCGTGGCCGCGCAGCGCATCCGCCCGCGCCTCGTTCAGCTCGTCCAGGGCCGCGCGGTCCTCCCCCAGGGCCGACAGCGTCCAGCCCAGCAGCACCTGGGCGCGCAGCCGGCCGGAGAGGTTGCTCAGCCCCTGGTAGCCCTCCTTGGCCAGCCGTGCCTTGTCCTTGGCCTGCCGGTAGTGCTTCTGGCGGTACAGCGCCTCCGCGGAGTGGCGCCAGGCGCGGGCCTGCCACCAGCGGTGGCCCAGGCGGGCGAACCCGGCGGCGGCCTCGTCCATGTCGCGCAGGCCGGCCTGCACGTCGGTGCGCATCCGCAGCTCCCCGAGGATCAGCAGGGTTCGGTAGCTGCCCCAGGTGTCGCCGGCCGCCTCCAGCAGCCGATGGGCCTCCTCCACGCGCGCGACGCCGGCCCGGTCGTTCCAGCCGCTCTGGTCGGCGCGCAGCCTGCGGGCGCCGGCGCCGTCCCAGCGCGGCAGGCCGCCGCCCTCCCAGCCCGCGGTACATCCGGGCCAGTGGTCGTCGCCGAGGTTGCGGCGCACCCGGTCCCGGTGGATCCGGCGCCATTGGGCGACGAGCGCGGCGACCGCCGCCCGGTCGCTGTAGTCGCCCAGGACTCCGCGGAAAACGAAGTCGCGCAGGCTCTGCGTGCGCTCCTGCTGCCGCTCGGGGGCCAGCACCATGTCGCAGTCGTCGTACTGCAGCCACAGCCGCGCGTTGTCCAGCCGGCCCATGGAGCGCAGGCACCGGGCGCGGTACCAGGATCCGCCCGAGGCGTGCTCCAGCTCCTCCAGCACGCCGCGCAGGGTCAGCCATGCTTCCAGGTCGCGGCGCATGTGGCCGCGCACCTCGCCCAGCAGCAGGCCGGCCTTTGCCGCCTGCTCGGGATCGCCGAGATCGGCGAACTCGGCGCGCGCCTCGGCCAGCAGCCGGTGGGCCTGCTCGTAGTCGCCGCGGAACCGGTGGAGTTCGCCGAGGTTGCAGCGGGTGCGTGCGCGCCACCAGCGCTCGCCGCGGCGGGCGAAGGAGTCCTCGGCGGCACGCAGCTCGCCTTCCCCCTTGTCCCTGTCGCCCATCCGGTAGAGGTTGACCCCGATCGCCCGGGCCGCCCGCGCCTCCCAGCGCTCGTCGCCGCCCGCCAGCACCGAGCGCGCCTCCCGGGCCAGCTCGACCGCACGGCCGTGGTGGCCCTCGTTGCCGGCCAGTTCCGCGCGCTCTAGCAGGGAGATCCCGTAGGCCGCGGAGCTGTTCATCCGCTGCGCCAGCTGCGAGGTCCGCTCCAGTGCGGCGCGCCAGTCGGCCCAGTAGACGCGTCCGGCGCGGCAGTGCGCGGCCAGGGCGCGCTGCAGCCGCCACTCGACGGCCAGCGGGGCGCCGCTGTGGGTCAGCTTCAGGCACGCCTGGATCTGCTGGCGCTCGTCGGTGAACCAGTCGGCGGGGCGCTCGCTGGGCGCCAGCCCCAACCGGGGGTCGGGCTCGGGGGCCGGCAGGCGCGGTTGGGTGAAGCCCCATTCGCGGGGGGCGCGCCCGATCGCGCTGCGTTCGGCGAGCCAGGCGTATGCGGCCAGGAGCCGGTCGATCGCCCGCACTGTGGCGGGGCCCGACCAGCGCGGCCGCTCCAGCGCGGCCACCCCCAGCTCGCGGGAGGTGCTGCGCCGCAGGATGGAGTTCAGCTCCTTGACGGGCTGGTAGCGCAGGGAGCCGTGGGCGCTGGGCGCCCGGCGCAGCAGGTGGCGGTTGCGCAGTTCCTCCAGCAGCCGCCCGGCCTCGGGGACGGGCCTGCGCAGCAGCGCCGCCGCCGCCCACGGCGCGATGGAGGTCAGGCCGCTCTTGGCCAGGCGGCCCAGCAGCAGCTGCTCGTCGGCGGGCCGCTCCCGGAAGAGGATGCGGAAGGCGGTGGCGACGCTGTGGTCGGTGAACAGGTTCTCGCCGCCGTCCTGGCGCAGCTCCTGCAGCAACTGCCGGGTGCTCACCCCGTTGTGCAGGACTCCTCGGCACAGGGCCAGGGAGAGCGGGCGCCCTCCGCACTCGCGGGCGATCTCGGCCAGGTCAGCCGACGGGCCTGGCGGCGCTTCGGCGGGGCCGGCTCCCGGGGGGTGGGCCAGCAGCCGCACGCCCGCCTGCACCGAGAGTGGGCCCAGGGGGTGGCGGTGCACGTACATGCGGGCGTCGGAGAGGGCGTTGGTGCTGGTGATGAGCACGGCGCAGCCGTCGCCGCCGGGCAGCAGCGGCTCGACCTGGTCGAAGTCCTCGGCGTCGTCGAGGATGAGCAGGAGCCGGCGTCCGCGGGTCAGCGTGCGCCAGGTGCGGCGCAGCGCGGCCAGCGGGATGTCGTCGCGCTGCGGAGCCGCGTCGATGCTGCGCAGGAGTTCGGCCAGGACGCGTTCGGGCCGGCGGGGGGCGCGGGCGGTGCCGGCGGGGGCGCCGAACAGGTCGCAGCGCAGCCGGCCGTCGGGGAAGCGGTGCTGGACCCGTTTGGCGACCTGGGAGGCCAGTTCGGATTTGCCGATGCCCGGCTCGCCGGTGACGGCGACCACCAGCGGGCCCGAGCGCGCGTCGCCGGCGGCGGCGCGGCGGCGCCCGAACCGGCGGCGGGCGCCCTGGCGCACCGGCGGCCCGAACCGGCGCAGGATGTCCTCCAGGGCGTCCTCGCGCCCGACGAACACGGGGCTGTCGAATTCCACGTCCTGCTGCCGGGCCGCCGCTGCGGCGGCGGGAGACAGGGGTTGGGGGCGCGCCTCGGCGGCGTCGAGGCGTTCGCGGCGCATCCGCAGGAGTTCGCCGACGGTGCCGAGCACGCCCGAGGCGGCGCCGCCGGAGAGCACCGTGACCATGGGCGCATGGGGGAAGACGTCGCCGATGACCGCCAGGGCTCCGGCGCAGGCGCCGATGGCGACCAGCAGGAGGATCAGCCGCCAGCGCAGCCGGAGCGCGCCTCGGCCCGCCTCCGCCGACCTCGTGTTGTCCGGCATCGGGGACCTTCGTGCTCCTGTTCGCTTGGTGGCGGGCGCCGGTGCCGAGTCGTGGAACGGCGGGCGCCCCGCCGACGGGGGAAACCAAGTTTTGGCCCGGAGGCGCCGACTGTCCAGCCGCTTAGGGGCCCGGGAAAGGGGAATTCACCGACGCTTCAACTCCGCCGCCGCTGTGGAACCGGCTTGCCCGCCCCTTCCCTCGACGTCCAGGGTTTCTCGGTGAATGGGATCTTCGTCTCAGAATATGGGAAGATGGAGCCGGAACGGGCAAGGTCTACGACCGGATCGACGAACGCCTCCACCACTTCATCGACGAGCAGCCGGTCTTCTTCGTGGCGACGGCGCCGCTGACCGGAAGCGGACACGTCAACCTCTCCCCCAAGGGCCGCTTCGACTCGCTCGCCGTACTGGACGAGCACACCGTGGCCTACCTGGACTTCGGCGGCAGCCACGCCGAGACTCTCGCCCACCTGCGCGAGAACGGCCGGATCACGCTCATGTGGTGGGCGTTCTCCGGCCCGCCCAAGGTCCTGCGCGTGCACGGGCGCGGGCGCCCCGTCTTCCGCGACGACCCCGGTTTCGCCGGCCTGATCCCCGCATCCGGCGGTGCCGACGCTCCCGGGGTGCGCGCGGTGGTCGTTGGTCGCGGCCGAGCGCATCAGCGACTCCTGCCGCTACGCGGTGCCGCCGATGGACTGCCGCGCCGAGCGCACGCTGCGCTCCGACCTCTTCGGTCGCAAGTCCGAGGCGGAGTTCGCCGAGTACTGCGCCGGCAAGGAGTTCAACGGCGCCACCATCGACGGGCTGCCCGCGCTGCCGCCGCCCCGCACCCCCTGACACCCGCCGACGACCGCGCGGGTCCGCAGCCAGAGCCCCTCCCTGCACGCGGATCCGCGTGCGGTTGGCCTACGATGATCGGAAATCCTTCCCCCTATGGTCGAAGAGGACTCCGATCATGACCGAGCACAGCGACGACGTGCCGGGCGCGCAGTGGCCGCCGCCGAGCATGGACTTCAGCAAGCCGACGATCGCGCGGGCCTATGACGCGCTGCTCGGGGGCAAGGACAACTACGCGGCCGACCGGGAGCTGGCGGCCTTCGCCACCGAGAACATCCCCGGCCTCAAGGAGTCGGCCTGGGAGAACCGCAAGGTGCTGGTGCGGGGCGTGCGCTTCCTGGCGGCCGAGGCGGGCATCGACCAGTTCCTCGACCTGGGCAGCGGCCTGCCCACCGTGCAGAACACCCACGAGGTCGCCCAGGCGCACAACCCCGACGCCAAGGTCGTCTACGTCGACATCGACCCGCTGGTCACCGTGCACGGGCAGGCCATCCTCGCCGAGAACGACAACACCAAGGTCTTCACCGGCGACGTGCGCGACCCCGCGGCCGTGCTGGGCCACCCCGAAGCCCGGGGGCTGCTGGACTTCGACCGGCCCGTTGCGCTGATGCTCGTGGGGATGCTGCACTACCTGTCGCCCGACATCGCCGACGAGGTGGTCAGCGCCTACCGCGACGCCCTCGCACCGGGCAGCTACCTGTTCATCACCTCGCTGGTGGACACCGGACTGCCCGCCCAGCAGGAGCTGGCGCGCATCACGCGGGAGAGCCTGGAAGAGGGCTGGGCGCGCACCCCCGAGGAGATCGAGTACCACTTCGGTGATTTCGAACTCGTCGAACCGGGCGTGACCTACACCGCGCTGTGGCGCCCCGACGAACTGATCGACGCCAACAACCTGGCGCCCGGCGAGCAGTTGGGGATGGCCGGAATCGGACTCAAGAAGAACTGAAAGAAGGCGGAGGCGGGCGCCGTCGGCCCGCCTCCGCAGACTTCGCGTCATCGCCTCCGCTCGGAGTGTGAGCGGCCGTATTCGGCTTCAGCGGTGAGCGGCCTCGTATTCAGCCACGATCTCAGCGGGAATGCGCCCGCGGTCGTTTACCGACTTGCCGGCCTGCTTGGCCCAGGACCGGATCTCGGCAGCCCGCCGACTGCTTCCTCCGGAGCTTTTCTTGCGCCCCTGGCCCTTGCGTCCCGCCTGCGGGACCTTGCGCGCTCCGCTCAAATACGGGGACAGGGTTTCGCGGAGCTTTTTGGCGTTGGCGGAACTGAGATCGATCTGGTAGCTCTTCCCGTCGATACCGAACTCGACCGACTCGTCGGCGGGGCCGCCCTCCAGGTCGTCGACGAGCAGGACCTCAACCTTCCGAGACATGCCGTTACCTCGATCTTCTCAATCAGCGCTGCGGGATTCGCGTCTTCGCGATCCACTATAGGAAATAACCGAAGAAAATCCAAACAGGGGGAGAACTTTACCTTTGTTTCCCCCGCGCTTTTCGGGTATTCCGCGGCGGGGCGGCGGCACTGGGGCCGGGCCCTATCCTGCAGGGCGGGGCCCGGCCCGCGGGAGCCGCCGATGCCTGTGCCCGGAGCGGCCTCCTGCCGCGGCAGGAGGCGCCCGCCGGGCGCGCCGCGGCGGATGCGATGCTGGTGCCGAACCCGGCAGCGCGGACCGCCCCGCGCCGGGCAGGGACGACCGCGCCGCCGAGCGGCGCGCTGATGGGGGAGGAATGGCGTTGACGTCCGAGCTGACCGGTGCTCCGCGACCGGGTGCGGTGCTGTGGGACATGGACGGCACCCTGGTGGACTCCGAGCCGCTGTGGGGCGTCGCCCTGGACGAGGTGGCCGCGGAGCTGGGCCGCCCGCTCACCCCGGAGGTGCGCGAGGCCATCACCGGCACCGACGACCGGACGACGATGCGGCTGCTGTGCGCCCACACCGGCACCGCCGCCACCGACGCCGAACTGGCGGCGCTGGGCGACCGCGTCATCGCGCGCGTGGCCGGGCTGCTGGAGGCGCAGGTGCCCGTGCTGGAGGGGGCGGTAGAGGCGGTGCTGGGCCTGCGCGCGGCAGGGATCCCGCTGGCCCTGGTCACCTCCTCGCCGCGGCGCATCGCCGAGATATCCCTAGCCGCGCTGGGCGCGGACGTGTTCGACGCGGTGGTCACCGCCGAGGACGTCGCCTGCCGCAAGCCCGACCCCGAGCCCTACCTGCTGGCCGCCAAGCTGCTGGAGGCGGACGCGGCGCAGGCGTGGGCGGTGGAGGACTCCCCCAGCGGCGCCCTGGCCGCCGAGCGGGCGGGGTGCAGGGTGCTGCTGGCGCCGGGCGCCCTCGCGGGCGCCAGAGGGCCGGGACGCGTGCAACTGGCGGCGCTCACCGAGGTGCTGCCGGTCGGCACGGGCGGCGCGCACTGAGGCGGGCGGCGCGCAGCGTGCTCACGAGCGGGTCGGAGGGGTGCGCCTACGTCGTGTTTGAGAAGTCGGTCACCACAGAGGTTGCGGCAATGGGGCTGGATCCCGCGAAGCGCCCGCCCGTCACCCGCCACCGGCGGCGCGGCTCCACCTGGGAAGAACTGCGTGCGCTCGGCGGCAAGCTGCGACCGCGCTTCGCGAGACGCGCCCATTGCCGCAACCTCGACGGTGGCCGCCCCAGGTGGTACCCGGTGGGTTCCTGGCAAGCGGCGCCCTTGCTGTCCTTGGACACGCCGACGTCCAGTTTGAGTGGTCGGTCACCACACGAGGCTGCGGCAATGGGGCTGGATCCCGCGAAGCGCCCGCCCGTCACCCGCCACCGGCGGCGCGGCTCCACCTGGGAAGAACTGCGTGCGCTCGGCGGAAAGAAGAACTGCGACGCGAAGCGTCTCCGTTGGGGTGGTGGCGGGCTGACGGGCGGGCCGCGCTACGCGAGACGCGCCCATTGCCGCAACCTCGACGGTGGCCGCCCCGGGTGGACCCCGGTGGGTTCCTGGCAAGCGGCGCCCTTGCTGTCCTTGGACACGCCGACGTCCAGTTTGAGTGGTCGGTCACCACACGAGGCTGCGGCAATGGGGCTGGATCGCGCGAAGCGCTGACGCCGGCTTGCCGCCGAGCGGCGGTGCACCTTCGCGTCGACGGCCCGCCACCGGTGGCACGGCTCCGGCCGGCAAGTTGCGCGTGCGCTCGACGGAAAGAAGAACTGCGATGCGAAGCGCCACCGTTGGGGTGGCGGCGGGCTGACGGGCGGGCCGCGCTACGCGAGACGCGCCCATTGCCGCAACCCCGATGGCGGCCACCCCCGGTGGTACCCGGTGAGTTCCTGGAAACCGGCGCCCTTGCTGTTCTTAACCGCGACCCAAGGACCCCGCAGGCCCGCGGGAAAGCACCTCACGCCAGGCGGTCGAGGACCTGTCGGGCGGTGAGGCAGCCGGCGGTGGTCAACTCCAGGTTCGCCAGGGACGCCTCGTGCACCGCGGTCTCGGCCGCGGCGACGCAGTCGGACACCGGGTGCACGGTGAAGCCCAGGTCGGTGCCGTGGCGCGCCGTCTGCTCGACGGTGAGGTTCGTGGCCACGCCGGTCACCAGCAGGGTGTCGACGCCCAGTGCGGCCAGGCGCGCGGGAAGCCCGCTCGCCAGTCCCGACAGCCGCTGATTGTCGACGACGAAGTCGCGCTCGCCCAGCTCGGCCATCTCCGGGATGAGGGCGGTCGCGGGGGCGTCAGGGCGGAAGCACTCCTGGGCCTCGCCGACGGCGTTCATGAATCCGGTGTTGCGGACCAGGTCGCCTTCGCCTTCGGGAATCGTGAACCGGGTGAACACGACGGGCACACCGGCCGCGCGGGCCGCGGCATGAAAGCCCGCCGCGCGCCCGATGACGCCGCTGGCGCGCACGGGCTCGCTGAGCATGCCGCCGAAGAAGCCCTCCGGGCGCACGGTGTTCACCTGCCAGTGCAGCGCCAGGACGGCGGTGCGCTCCGCCGCTACGGTCGAGGCCATGACGACGATCATGCCATGGGCGCACTCGGCGTTCCGCGGCGGGTCCGGGTGCCCCGGCGGCGGGAGCGCAGCGGCGCAGCCGTGGGGCCCGGGCGGGCCGGGAACCGGCGGCGCCCCGCCCGGCGGAAGGCGCCCCGCCGCCGGCTGTCAGTCGCCCTGGTCGCCGGGCCCGCTCTGGTAGACGAGGTCGGCGTAGTCGGGGTGGCGCTGGATCCAGCTCTTGACGAACGGGCACACCGGCAGCACCGCCAGGCCGCGGGTGCGGACGTCGTCGAGTGCGCCGCGCACCAGGGCGCCGCCGACGCCTTGGCCCTCGTAGGCGGGGTCGACCTCGGTGTGAGTGAACACGGCGAGCTGGTCGGTCAGCTGGTACTCCGCGAATCCGGCGACGGCGCCGCCGGTGCGTGCTTCATAGCGCTTGCGCTCGGGGGCGTCGGCGACCTCGATGTCCATGGGACCTGGCTCCTCGTTCTCCGGCCGATGCTCGCGGACGGGGCCCGGCGCCCCGTGCCGATCTCTGTCAGGGCCCCTACCCGCGTCCCCGCAGGCGGGCAACCTCCTCGCGGACGGCGGGCGCGATCTCGGCGGCGAAGCGCTCCACCTGGGCCAGGCTCCCGTCTTCGGGGGCGAAGACGAAGGTGTCCATGCCGACCTCGACGGCGAGTCGGGACAGCTCCTCCACCCAGGCCCGGGGCGGGCCCTGCAGCGGGGCGTCGCCGCTGCCGTCGACGGTGCCCATGACGTTGTAGAGCCGCCGGATGCGCGCCGGGTCGCGGCCGGCGTCGCGGGCCGCGGCGTCGATCCGCTCGCTCATGGCGGGCAGCTTCTCCGGCGGGAAGTAGGTGTTGGAGGGGATCCAGCCGTCGGCCAGTCTGCCGACGGCGGCGAGCAGGCGCGGGCCGCCGACGCCCAGCCAGATCCCCATGTCGTGCACCGGCCGGGGGCCGGGTTTGACTCCGGCGAGGCGGTAGTGGCGGCCGTCGAAGCGCACCGAGCTGCGGTCGGACCACATCAGCCGCACGACCTCGACCGCCTCCTCAAGCGCACCCGCCGCCTCCGGCGGCGTGCGGGAGGGGCCGCCCATCGCGCTGACGGCCTGCCAGAAGGCCCCGGCGCCCAGTCCCAGCTCGAAGCGGCCGCCGGAGACGACGTCGAGGCTCGCCGCGGCCTTGGCCATCACGGCGGGCGGGCGGAGGGGGAGGTTGGCGACGTCGGGGAAGACGGTGACGCGCTCGGTCCGGGCCAGGATCGTGGCCATGAGCGTCCAGGTGTCGAGGTGGCGCCGCTGGTAGGGGTGGTCCTGGATGCCGATGAGGTCCAGCCCGCCGCGTTCCGCGGCCCGGGCGATCGCCAGCGTCTCGTCGAGAGCGGCGGCGTCGGGCGCGGGGAAGGCTCCGAAGCGCAGCGGATTGCCGTAGTCGGGCACCGGCTTCCTCCCTCATAGGGGTGTACGGGACACGAATGTGCCGCACCGCCGAGTCTGCCAGTCCGCGGCACGCGGCGGGAGAGACGCGCGCCGGGCGTCGCCGAGCCGGCGCCGGGCCAGGAAAAGGAGGCGCCGCCGAAGCGGCGCCTCCTGCCGACCCCACCCCTCCTTTGGGGCCGGCTCCCGCGCACGGCACCACCGAAGCGGGGTGCGCTGGGAGCAATGTATTACTTCCCGGAAAAACGATACGTATGCATACAGGTTCCCGGAAGGGACGGAATCGGTGGGGTTACGGCGACTATCGGGCTCAGTCGGCCAGCAGCGCGGTCACCAGGTCGGCGAGGCCGGTGGTGTGGAAGTCGAACGAGTCGGCGTCACGAGGCGGGTCGCCGACCGGCCGCTGGACATAGGCGGTGCGCAGGCCCAGGGCTTGCGCGCCCCGCAGGTCCCAGGCGTGGGCGGCGACCATGAGGACGCGCTCGGGCGCACCGGCGGCCAGGCCGGCGGCGAGCCGGTAGACGTCGGAGGCCGGTTTGTAGCTGCGCGCGTCCTGCGCCGAGAGCACGTAGTGCCATCGCAGTCCGGCGCGGGCGCTGAGGTGCACCAGCGTCGCCCGGCTCGCGTTGGACAGGCCGACCAGCGGGAGGTGCCGCGCGAGCCGTTCGAGGGAGCCGACCGTGTCGGGCCAGGGATCGAGCCGCCTTTCGGCGGTGGCGAGCCGGTCGACGGCCGCGGGGTCGGTCACGCCGCACTCGGCCGCCACGACCTGTGCCGCCTCGCGGTCGAGGACGTCGCTGTCGGCGTAGGGGCGCCGCCCGTCGATCATCCGCTGCTGCTGCTCGGCGACGTGGCTCTGCCACATCGCGACCAGGTCGTCGATGCGTTCGGGGCCGGAGCAGGGAGCCAGGTCCCCGATGGCGGCGTGCAGTCCGCCGGGCTCGTTGACGAGGGTTCCCAGGATGTCGAACACGACGAGGTCGATGTCGGCGTGTGAGGGCATGCTGCTCCGCTCTCCCTGCCCGCGTGGCCGCTCCCGTGTGCACGGGGCGATGGCTGCGTGATCCACGGGGCGCTTACCGGATGCAGACTACAGCCGCCCCGTCATCCGACCGTTGCCCGGATCGGCGCGGTGCAGGCACCGCACCGCGCGCGGCCGGCGGAAGCCCGGGACCGTGAACTCGGGGCCGGGGCCGGGACCGATCCGCGGCACCGGCCCCGGTGCCTCAGCGGCGCCAGTCGGGGCGGGTGCTGCCGCGCGAGGCCTTGCGGCCGCCGCCCTTGCCCTGCTTCTCCCTGATGCGCATCGTCAGCTTGATCGGGCTGCCCTCGAAGCCGAAGTCCTCGCGCAGGCGGCGCTCGATGAAGCGGCGGTAGTTGTCCTCCAGGAACCCGGTCGTGAACAGCACGAACTGCGGGGGCCGGGCGTCGGCCTGGGTCGCGAAGAGGATCTTGGGCTGCTTGCCGCCGCGCACCGGCGGCGGGGTCGCCGCCACCAGCTCCTTGAGCCAGCTGTTGAGCCTGCCGGTGGGGATGCGGGTGTCCCAGCCGGCCAGGCTCGTCTCCAGGGCGGGAACGAGGCGCTCCACGTGCCGGCCGGTCCGGGCGGAGATGTTCACGCGCGGCGCCCACCAGACCCGGGAGAGCTGGCGGTCGATCTCCTTCTCCAGGTAGTAGCGCCGGTCCTCATCCAGGCTGTCCCACTTGTTGAACGCCAGCACCAGAGCGCGGCCGGCCTCCACGACCTGCTCGACCACGCGGATGTCCTGCTCGGCGAGCGGCTCGCTGACGTCCATCAGCACCACCGCGACCTCGGCCCGCGACAGCGCCGTCGAGGTGCGCACGGTGGCGTAGTAGTCGGCTCCCTGCAGCGCGCGGAACCGGCGGCGGATGCCGGCGGTGTCGATGAAGGTCCACGGCCGCCCGCCCAGCTCGACGACCTCGTCGACGGCGTCGCGGGTGGTGCCCGCCACCGCGTCCACGACCACCCGGTCCTCCCCGGCGATCCGGTTGAGCAGGCTGGACTTGCCGACGTTGGGCCGCCCCACCAGGGCGATCCGGCGCGGTTCGTCCTCGCCCTCCTCCTCGCGCTCAGGCGGCGCCTCGGGCAGGGCCGCGGTCACCGCGTCGAGCATGTCGCCGGTGCCGCGCCCGTGCAGCGCGCTGACGGGGAACGGCTCGCCGATGCCGAGGTTCCACAGCTCCATGGCGTCGGCTTCCTGCAGTTCGCCGTCGACCTTGTTGGCGGCGAGCACGACCGGCTTGCCGGACCGGCGCAGCACCCGGGCGACCGCCTCGTCGGCGTCGGAGATGCCCACGGTGGCGTCGACGACGAACAGGATGGCGTCGGCGGCGCGCGCCGCGTACTCCGCCTGGCGGGCGACCATTCCGGCCAGGCCGGAGGCGCCCGTCTCCCAGCCGCCGGTGTCGACCAGGGTGAACTCGCGGGACTGCCAGGACGCGTCGTAGGCGACGCGGTCGCGGGTGACGCCGGGGACGTCCTCGACCACCGCTTCGCGGCGCCCGAGAACCCGGTTCACCAGGGACGACTTGCCGACGTTGGGCCGCCCGACGACGGCGACCACGGGCTTGACCTCGACCTCCTCGTCGGCGCCGTCGGGCGGGCCGTCGAGGGCGGGGTTGTGCTCACTCATTGCGCTACTCCCGGTTTCGCCGCCCCACGCGCCCAGGATCGCGTGCCGTGGAGCGGAATGACGGGCCGCGCCCGCTTCGGGCACGGCGGAATTGTCGGCCGCCGGACACGGTGTCCGACGGCCCGTTGGGCCGCGCCGCCGACCGGCGGCTACCCGGCGCCCGATCCGGCGCCGGGGCGGCGCCTGCTGCTGTGGCGGCAGACCTTCACCGGTCCGCGTTCCCGCCGATCCCGCGGTTGCCGCCGCGGCACGCCGCCAGCGGCGCCTGCTGCGGGATCGGCGCTGCCGGGAGCACGTGGCGCCCCCGGATCACCGCCGGCCCGCCCCTAGGAGGCGGCGGACCTCTCGGCCTCGCCGGCCGCCGCGGCGGCCCGGTCGGTCAGTTCGACCACCAGCGCGATCACCTCGTCGAGCCCCAGGCCGGTCGTCTCCAGTTCGAGGGCGTCGGCGGTCCGGGTCAGCGGCGAGTCCTCGCGGCTGGAGTCGAGCAGGTCGCGCCGGGCGAGATCGGCCTGGATGGCGGCCACGTCGCTGCCGCTCAGCTCACCGCTGCGCCGGTGCGCCCGCGCCTCGGCGCTGGCGGTCAGGTAGAGCTTGACCGGGGCGTCGGGGGCCACGACGGTGGTGATGTCGCGCCCCTCGACGACGATTCCTCCGCTGCGGCGGGCCTGCGCGATGATCTCGCGCTGCATCGCCACCAGGCGCTCGCGCACCGCCGGCACGGCGCTGACGGCGCTGACCTGCGCGGTGACCTGCTGTGTGCGGATTTCACGGGCGACGTCGGTGCCGTCCACGCGGACCGTGGGTGCGGCAGGGTCGGTGCCCATGGTGATGTCCGGGCGCCCGGCGGCCTCCGCGACCGCCGCCGCGTCGCCGATGTCGATCCGATGGTGCTGCATCCACCAGGTCATCGCCCGGTACATCGCCCCGGTGTCGAGGTACCGCAGACCGCGCGCCGATGCCACGCCCCTGGCCGTGCTGGACTTGCCCGACCCCGAGGGTCCGTCGATGGCGACGACGACGCCCTCGGCGCTGCCCTGCGCGCTCACGTGGTGCTCTCCTCCGGGGTGTACTGCGTCCATCTCATCTCAACGGCTCAGCCTACAGGCGCCGCCGCCCCTTCGGCACCGCCCGGCCGCCCGGCACGGGCGGACCGCCGGACGGATCCGCTCAGGCGTGCACGGAGTACCCCCGCTCGCGGAGTACGCGGGCGAGGCGCTCCGCGGCCTCGGGCACCACGGAGAGTTGGGCCACACCCAGCGGCAGGCCGTAGGAGTGGTCCAGGCGTACGTCCTCGATGTTGACTCCGGCCTCGCCGGCGGCGAGGAACAGCCGGCCCAGCGAGTTGGGTTCGTCGGGGATGAGCACCGGCACGACCGCGTACTCGGGGGCGCGGCCGCCCCCGTGCTTGCCGGGAACGCGCCCGCGGCCGCTTACACCGCGCTCCAACAGGCCGCGGACCTCCTCCGGCGCCTCGCCGGCGGCCCGCGCAGCGCCGTCGGCGCGGGTTTCGCGCAGCGCCGCGGCCGAGGCGGCGAGGTCGGCGGCGACGGCCTCCAGCACATCGGCGACGGGGCCGCTGTTGTGGCTGAGGATCTCCCACCACAGCCGGGGGTCGCCGCCGGCGATGCGGGTGACGTCGCGCACCCCCTGCCCGGCCAGCGACAGCGCGGTCTCGTCGCCCTCCAGCAGGCGGGCGGCCACGGCGGCCGCCGCCACGTGCGGGGCGTGGGAGACCAGGGCGACGGCGCGGTCGTGGGCGGCGGCGCCGATGAGCACGGGTTCGGCGCCGCAGAGCCGGATCAGCTCGCGTACCGCGGCGATCGCTCCGGGATCGGCCTTGCCGGTGGGGCACAGCGCCCAGGAGCGCCCGAGGAACAGGTCGGAGCGGGCGGCGCTGGGACCGCTGCGCTCTCCTCCGCCCATCGGGTGGCCGGGGACGAAGGTGGCCATATCGCAGCCGGCGCTCTCGGCCGCGGCCACCACGCCGTCCTTGACGCTCGCGGCGTCGGTGTAGACCTGGGCCAGGCTGCGGTCCTGGGCGCTGCGCAGGACCGCCGGCACGGCGGAGGGCGGCGCTGCGATGACGGCGATGTCGGCCGGCCGGGCGGAGGCGGCGTCCTCGTCCAGCGGGGTCCCGGCGCCCAGTTCGCAGGCCAGGCGCAAGGCCGCGGCATCGGGATCGCTGAGCGCGACACCGATGCCGTGTTCGCGCAGGGCCAGTGCGATCGAGGTGCCGATCAGCCCGGCGCCGACGATCACCGCGCGTTCGATCCCGCCCACGTCGCTCCCTGGTCCGCTTCCGGCCTTTCGCCCGGGTCGGCGGCGTCGGCGGTATCGCCCTGCGCCGCACGCGCCCCCCGGGTATCCCACCAGCCTACGTCGAGTCCAAGAAGTCGGTCGCCCCAGGCGGTACCCGGCGGGTTCCTGGAAGCGGCGCCCTCCGTCCTTGAACGCGGCGAGTCGGGAGCCCGCCCCCGTCGGCCTACTGCGCGATGTCCAGCCGCAGCGCCTGGGCACCGCGGAGGTAGACGTGGTGCAGCTCGGCGCGGGGCCTGTCGGTCTCGATGTGGGCCATCAGGCGGACGACGCGGGGCAGGGCGCGCGGTACGGCGATCTCGGTCGCGCACATCAGCGGAACCTCGGTGAACCCGAGCTTGCGCGCGGCCAGGGCGGGGAACTCGGCGTTGAGGTCGGGCGTGGCCGTGAACAGCACGCTGATCACGTCGTCGGTGGTCAGCTCGTTGCGCCGGAGGACCTCCGACACGAGGTCGGCGGTGGCCTCCAGGATGGCGTCGCGCTCGTCGGCCTCGACCTGCACCGCACCCCGGATCGCTCGTACTGCCACTTCTCGCCCGTCCTTCTCCGCGTCGTGTTGGGGTCCGCCGCCGGCGGCACGTGCCGCCGGCGGCGGTGAGCCGCGTCGCCGGTTACATTCCCGCGGCAGTGTAGAGCTCGCTGACCTCCGCGGCCGTCAGTGCGCGCATCGTGCCCGGTTTGAGGGTCTTGATGCCGATCGGGCCGATCCGGGTGCGCGCAAGGTCCTTCACCGGGTGGCCCACGGCGTCCAGCAGCCGGCGCACGATGTGCTTGCGCCCTTCGTGCAGCTCGATCTCGACCAGCGCCTGTGGCTCGCCGTTCTCGACGATCCGGAAGGAGTCCACCTCCACCGGGCCGTCGTCCAGCTCGACGCCTGCGCGGATCTGGCGGGCGACCTCGCGGGGGACGGGGCCCGGCACCTTGGCGACGTAGGTCTTGACGACCTGGTAGCGGGGGTGGGTCAGCCGGTTGGCCAGCTCGCCGTCGTTGGTGAGCAGGATCAGGCCCTCGGTCTCGGTGTCGAGGCGGCCGACGTGGAACAGGCGCTCCTCGGTGTTGCCGGTGTAGTCGGCGAGCGTGGGGCGGCCCTCGGGGTCCGACATCGTGCTGACGACCCCGCGGGGCTTGTGCAGCGCGTAGTAGAGCCGGTCCGGCGAGACGACGACGCGCATGCCGTCGACCCGGATCTCGGAGGTGTCGGGGTCGACGCGGGCGCCGAACCGGCGCACCGTGTGCCCGTCGACGGTGACGCGCCCGGCCACGATCAGCTCCTCGCTGGCGCGCCGGCTGGCCACGCCGGCCTGGGCGAGCGCCTTCTGCAGGCGGATGCCGCCGGGGACGTCGGTGTAGGCGTCGCGGTCGTCGCCGGGGCTCTCCTCGTCGCCGGGGTCGTACTCCGAGCGCAGCGTGTTGAGCCGGGAGCGGGCGGCCGGCGAGAGGTCGCGCTCGGCGCGCCCGCCGCCGCGGGGGACGCGGCTGTCGCGGAAGTCGCGGGGCGCGGGGCCGCGGCCGGAGGCGCGGAACCCGCCGCGGTCCTCGCGGCGGGTGTAGGTGCGCGAGTCGGGGCGCTCGGAGCGCTGCCCGCCGCGGGAGTCGCGGGCGGTATCGCGCTTGCCGGCGTCCTGCCGGCCGCGCTCGCCGGAGCGCTGGGAGCGGTTGGACTCGGCGCGCAGCACGGGGTCGCGCCCGCTGGCGCCGCCGCGGTTCTGACGACCCGGCCGCTCGCCGCCCTGGCGGGACCGGGCGTCGCCGCTGCCGCCGCGGGCCGAGGGGCGGCCCTTGCCCTGGCCGCGCGGAGCCGAGCCGGTGCCGCGCCGCCGGGTCGAGTCGGGGTGTTCCTGGTCGCCGCGCTCACCGCGCGGGGCGGACCGGCCGCGGTCGGCGCGGCGGTCGTCGGAGTCCCGCGCACCGCGGGACCGGGAGTTCTTACGTGGCGTGTTCACCGGTGTCGTCAAAACCTTCGATGTCGTCAGGCAGGAAAGGGGCGAGGTCGGGGAGCTCGTCCAGGTCGCGCAGCCCGAGCCGCTCCAGGAAGTAGCTGGTGGTGCGGTACAGGTGCGCGCCCGACTCCGGGTCCTGCCCGGCCTCCTCGATGAGTCCCCTCAACACGAGGGTACGCATAACACCGTCGCAGTTCACACCGCGCACAGCCGAGACCCGGCCGCGGGAGACGGGCTGGCGGTAGGCGACCACCGCCATGGTCTCCAAAGCCGCCTGGGTGAGCCGGACCTCCTGGCCCTCCTTGAGGAAATGCTCGACGACGTCCGCGCATTCCGGCCGGGTGTAGAAGCGCCATCCGTCGGCGACCCGGCGCAGGTCGAAGCCGCGCCCCTGCTCGGTGTACTCGCGGGAAAGCCCCTCCAGCACCGCGGAGACCTCCTCGACCGAGGAGTCGAAGGCGCGGGCGAGGTCGAGTTCGGCGACCGGCTGGTCGACGACCATCAGCACCGCCTCCAGGTCGCGGCGCATATCGGCCTCGCGCCGCCCCCCGCCGGCCGTCTCGGCCGCCCGCGGTCGGTCCTCCGGTGCCGCGCTGTGCGCCCGCTCCCCCGACTCGGCCTGCTCGGCCCCGCCTCCGGTCGCGGATGCGGCCCCGGGCCGTTCTGCGGTGTTCACGCGTCCTCCTCGCTGTCCTGCTCGGCCTGGTCGAACTCGTCGGAGACGGCGACCTCGCCCTCGGCGCTGCCGGTCCAGGTCACCGTCAGCTCCGCGAGCGGCTCGGGCTGCTCGAAGCCGACGCCGCCGGCGCGGTAGAGCTCCAGCAGCGCCAGAAACCGCGCGACGATCTCGAAGGTACCGGTGCAGTCGGCCGTCAGCTCGGTGAAGGTGAGGGTGCCGCTCTCCCGCAGCGCGCGCACGACGATGTCGGCCTGCTCGCGCACCGAGGTGCGCGTCTGGTGGATGTGGGTGACGGGGACGCTCGGCGGCTCGCGCGGGGTGAACACCCGCGCCGCCAGCATCGCGAACTCCTGCGGGCCGAGCTTGATGAGGACGTCGGGGCGCGCGTCGGCGAAGCGCTCCTCCAGCGGGACCGCGCGCGGGAAGCGGCGCCCCTGGGCGGCGAGCCGCTCGGCCAGCACGGCGGCGACCTCCTTGTAGGCGCGGTACTGCAGCAGCCGCGCGAACAGCAGGTCGCGGGCCTCCAGCAGCGCGAGGTCGGCCTCGTCCTCGATCTCCCCGCGCGGCAGCAGCCGGGCCGCCTTCAGATCCAGCAGCGTGGCCGCGACCAGCAGGAAGTGGCTGGCCTGGTCCAGGTCCCAGGTGTCGCCGTGGGCCCGGATGTAGGCCATGAACTCGTCGGTGACCTTGGACAGGGAGACCTCGGTGATATCCAGCTTGTGCTTGGAGATCAGCCCCAGCAGCAGGTCGAACGGCCCCTCGAAGTTGTCCAGGTGGACCTGGAACCCCTGGTCGGCCGGGTTCTCGCCGTCCGCTCCGGGGTCGTGCGGACTCTCCCCGGAGGGGTCGTCGATCTGCACGGGTGGCCCTTCGTGACACGCCTTGGGAACGGGTCAAGACTACTGCGGCACGCCTGCGCTGCGCGGCCGCGAGCCGAATGTGTTTCGCGCCCGCCCGTGCCGGCGGCCGGGGTCGGGGTCGGGCGACGAGGCCCCCCGCAGCCGCGCCGGCTGCGGGGGCTCGATGTCCGCGCTCCTGCGGTGGCACTCGGCCCCGCCGGGGCGGCCGCCGAGGCGGCGGCCGGTTCAGTTGTCGTGCAGGCGCTGGACGAGCAGGCTCGACTCCCCGCGCTCCTCGAAGTCGGCGAGCAGCACCGCCACGGCTTCGCGCACGATCCGGCCGCGGTCGGCGGCCAGCCCGTGGTTGCCGCGCAGCGCCAGCCGGGCCTGCTCCAAGGCGAGCAGCTCGGGTGCGGAGATGTAGACGGTGATCTTCTCGTCGTGGCGCTGCCTGCCGCTGGGCTGGGGCGGGGTCGGTTGCAGACCCCGCTGCGCCTGCGCGGGCGGCGCGGCGCCGGACGCGCTCTGCCGGGCCGCCGGCTGCGGTGCGGGCGGCCGCTCTGTCGTCGCGGTGGAGTGTGCGGGCTCGGGTTCGGGCTCGTCAGGGCCGGAGGAGCGGAAGAACAGCTCGTCGGCCCCGGGCAGGGTCACGCGCCGTGACCGCTGTTTGGCCACCGGGCCAGCACCTCCTTCGCCAGGTCTCGGTAGGCGTTGGCACCGGCCGACGTGGTGTCGAACCGCGTTATCGGCTCGCCCGCCACCGTGGCGTCGGGGAAGCGGATGGTGCGGTTGATGACGGTGCCGTAGACCTTGTCGCCGAATCCGTCGATGATGGTGGCCAGCACCTCGCGCGCGTGCAGGGTGCGCGGGTCGTACATGGTGCCCAGGAACCCGTCGATGACCAGGTCCTCGTTGAGGCGCTCCTGCACCTTCTGGATGGTGTCCATGAGCAGCGCGACACCGCGCAGCGCGAAGAACTCGCACTCCAGCGGCACGATGACCCCGTCGGCCGCGGTCAGCGCGTTGACCGTGAGCAGCCCCAGCGAGGGCTGGCAGTCGATGAGCACGACGTCGTAGTCCTGGACGACCGGGCGCAGGGCCCGCGCGAGCATCTGCTCCCGCGCGACCTCCCCCACCAGCTGCACTTCGGCCGCGGACAGGTCGATGTTGCTCGGTATCAGGTCGAGGCCGTCGATGTCGGTCTTGAGCAGCACGTCCTCGACGGCGACGTCGCGCTGCATGAGCAGGTTGTAGACGGTCAGGTCGAGCTCGCGCGGATCGAGCCGCCCCAGGCCCACCGACAGCGCCCCCTGGGGGTCGAAGTCGACGAGCAGCACCCGCCTGCCGTACTCGGCTATCGCGGCGCCGAGGTTGATCGTCGTGGTGGTCTTACCGACCCCGCCCTTCTGGTTACACAGTGCTACAATCCGTGCCGGACCGTGGCTGTCCAACGGCTCGGGTTCCGGATAGTCCGGTTTAGGTCTGTTCGCTTGCAGTTCAGCCCCCGTGCTGCGCGTTTCCCCCCATGGGTTGCTCGCCGGGGAGTCCGGCACGTTCTCGTCGATGGGGCCGCCCGGCTCCGCATCGTCGTACTCCGACCAGCTCACAACCCTTGACCTCCCTACGGACCGGCCCCGCCGAGCGCAGCGGCGCCCGCCGGCGTTCCGGCCGTCGGAAAAACTCAATATGTCGACAGCAACGAACCGTCGTGCCGCGACTCTAGAACGTCCGCGCACAATCGTTCAACGCGACACTCTACGGGGTCGCGGGGCTGCTCCGGCGGGACCGCCCCCGGTCGTCGCGGGGCTCACCCGGCGGTGTTGGCCCGCGGGTGGCTGGCCGCGTAGACCTCGCGCAGCCGGTCGACGGTGACCATGGTGTAGACCTGCGTGGTGGTCACCGAGGCATGGCCCAGCAGCTCCTGCACCACGCGGACGTCGGCGCCGCCGTCGAGCAGATGGGTGGCGAAGGAGTGGCGCAGGGTGTGCGGTGAGACGTCGTTCAGTCCGGCGCGTTCGGCGGCGGCGCGCAGGACCGCCCAGGCGCCCTGGCGGGTGAGCCGGCCTCCGCGGGCGTTGAGGAACAGCGCGGGCGCGCCCCGGCCCGAGGCGGCCAGGACCGGCCGGGCCCGCACCAGGTAGGCGTCGAGGGCGGCGCGGGCGAACCGCCCGATGGGCACCAGCCGCTCCTTGCCGCCCTTGCCGCGGAAGCGGACCGCGGCCACACCGCCGTCCGGGGAGTCGGGGGCCGGATCGGCGGCGGCATCGGCGGGTTCGGGGGTGAGGCGGGTGATGTCGTCGACGTCCAGGCCCACGGCCTCGGAGATGCGCGCTCCGGTGCCGTACAGCAGCTCCAGCAGAGCGCGGTCGCGCAGGCCGCGGGCGTCGCCTCCGGCGGGCACGGCGCCCAGCAGCGACTCGATGGCCTCCAGCGACACCGCCTTGGGCAGCCGCCGCGCGGGCGTGGGCGGACGCACCCCGCCCGCCGGGTCGGTCGCGGCCAGCCCCTCGCGCAGGGCGAAGCGGTGCAGCCCCCGCACGGCGACCACGGCGCGCCCCGCGGAGTTTCCGCCCAGCGGCGGGTGGTCGCCGTCGCCCTCGCGCAGCCGGCGCAGGAACTCGGTGACGTCGGACTCGGCGACCTCGGCCAGCGAGCCGACCCCGCGCCCGGCCAGGAATTCGAGGTAGCGGCGGAGGTCGCGGCGGTAGGAGGAGAGCGTGTTGGCGGCCAGGCCGCGCTCGACCGCCAGGTGGTCCAGATAGCCCGCGAGCGCCGAACCCAAGGCGGCGCCCGGCTGCGTGCGGGCGGTCTCGTGCTCTGTGGCCACCGGGGGGATCACCCGCCTTCCGCCGCATCCGGGGGGATTTCGGGGCGATCATGCCACACCCCGCCGACATCCGGCGGCCGACACGGCGATACCGCCGGCAGCACGGGCAAGGGGCGCACCGCCGACAACCCGCCCGCGCCGCCGGTCCCGGCGTCGGCGCCTGCCGCGGCGCCGACGCGGGAGCCGTCAGGCGACGGCCGGCCGCAGGGAGGCGAAGGAGTCGGCGGCGGCCTTCGCGGCGGCGAGGACGCCCACGACCGCAGCTCCGTTGTGCAGCCGGCCGGCCAGTGCGGCCTCGGCCGCCTCCTCCAGCGGCACCCACCGCAGCACCATGTCGGTCTCCTCGTGGACGCGGTCGAAGCCGACCTCGGCCTCGTCCAGCCGGGTCAGGCCGCGTCCCAGGAAGATGTGGATGCGCTCGCTGGAGAAGCCGGGCGAGGGGAAGAAGTCGGCCAGCTCGTACCAGCGCTCCGCCCGGAAGCCGGCCTCCTCGCGCAGTTCGCGCTGGGCGGTGGCCAGGGGCGGCTCGCCCTCCTCGTCGCGCACTCCGGCCGGCAGCTCCCACAGCCGGTGGCCCACGGGGTGGCGGTACTGGCTGACCATGAGCACGCGGTCGCGCTCGTCCAGCGCCAGTGCGGCGACCGCGCCGGGGTGGTCGAGGAACTCCCGGGCCACGACCTCGTCGCCGTCGGGTCCGGGCATGTGCACGTGGTCGACGCGGGTGGCGGTCTTCGCGCCGCGGTAGGCCTCGGCGCTGTGCTCCACCTTCCAGGTCTCGGGGCGGTCGGCGACCTCGCCGGCGGGATCGGTCTCGAACGGGGTCGGCTCCCCCGGCCGCTGCGCCCGGCTCATGCGCGCTCGGCGGCGTCGGCGGATGCGGCCTCACCCGCGGGCTCGGCGGCCGCGGCCGCCGCCGGCACGGCGCCGGCCGCGGCGGCGTGGCCCAGCGCGGCCGAGATCAGCCCGCGGAACAGGGGGTTGGCGCGGGTGGGCCGGGAGCGCAGCTCAGGGTGGGCCTGGGTGGCGATGAAGAAGGGGTGCCGGTCGCGGGGCAGCTCCACGTACTCCACCAGCCGCCCGTCGGGTGAGAGCCCCGAGAAGACCATCCCGGCGTCCTCCAGCCGCCCGCGGTAGGCGTTGCTCACCTCGTAGCGGTGCCGGTGGCGCTCGTAGGCGCGGTCGCCGCCGTAGAGGTCGCGGGCGAGGGAGTCCTCGGCGAGTTCGGCCGGGTACAGGCCCAGCCGCATCGTGCCGCCCATGTCGCGCTCGCCGGCGACGACGTCGGTCTGGTCGGCCATGGTGGAGATGACCGCGTGCTCGGCCTTGTCGTCGAACTCGGAGCTGTTGGCGCCGACCAGGCCGGCGGCGTTGCGGGCGTACTCGATGACCATGCACTGCAGGCCCAGGCAGATGCCCAGCAGCGGGATGCGGTTCTCGCGCGCGTAGCGGATCGCGCCGAGCTTGCCCTCGATCCCGCGCACCCCGAAGCCGCCGGGGATCAGCACGCCGTCGGCACCGCCCAGTTCACGCTCGGCGCCCTCGGGGGTGGCGCAGTCGTCGCTGGCGACCCAGCGCAGGTCGATGCGGGTGTTCTCGGCGAACCCGCCGGCGCGCAGCGCCTCGGTCACCGACAGGTAGGCGTCGGGCAGGTCGATGTACTTGCCCACCAGCGCGATCGTCACCTCGTGGTCGGGCTGGTGCACGCGTCGCAGCAGGTTGTCCCACTCGGTCCAGTCCACGTCGCGGAAGGCCAGGCCCAGGCGGCGCACGACGTAGGCGTCCAGGCCCTCGCGGTGCAGCACCTTGGGGATGTCGTAGATCGAGGGGGCGTCGGGGGTGGAGACCACGCCGCCCTCGTCGACGTCGCACATCAGGCTGATCTTGCTCTTCAGGCTCTGCGGTATGGGCCGGTCGGAGCGGCAGACGATCGCGTCGGCCTGGATGCCGATGTTGCGCAGGGCGGCCACCGAGTGCTGGGTGGGCTTGGTCTTCAGCTCGCCGGAGGGGCCCAGGAACGGCAGCAGCGAGACGTGCAGGAAGAAGCAGTTGTCGCGGCCGATCTCGTGCCGGATCTGGCGCACGGCCTCCAGGAACGGTTGGGACTCGATGTCGCCGACGGTGCCGCCGATCTCGGTGATGACCACGTCGACGTCGGCGGCGTCCATCGCGTAGATGCGCGCCTTGATCTCGTTGGTGATGTGCGGGATGACCTGCACGGTGTCGCCGAGGTAGGCGCCCTGGCGCTCCTTGGCGATGACGCTGGAGTAGACCTGGCCGGTGGTGACGTTGGCCGACGCCGACAGCTCGGTGTCGAGGAAGCGCTCGTAGTGGCCGATGTCGAGGTCGGTCTCGGCCCCGTCGTCGGTGACGAACACCTCGCCGTGCTGGAAGGGGTTCATCGTGCCGGGGTCGACGTTGAGGTAGGGGTCGAGCTTCTGCATGGTGACGCGGAGGCCGCGCGACTTCAGCAGCCGCCCGAGGCTGGAGGCGGTCAGGCCCTTGCCCAGGCTGGAGGCGACCCCGCCAGTGACGAAGAGGTGTTTGGTGCTCGCGGCGGTTGCCAAAGGTTGCTCCCGTGGTCGTACGGCGACGGGCGCCCGGTTCGGCTCGGAGGCCCGTGCGGTGCCCGGCGCCGGAGGGGGCTGAACCCCGTCCGCGACCTCGGACTCCACGGGCCACCAGGATAACAGTGCCCGGCACCCGCGCCGGTACCCGCCCGATCGGCCGGAGCCGCCGGATGCGGGCGCTGCGCTGCTGCGACGGCGGACGCGGCGCCGCCGAACGCGGCGGGAACCCCGGCGCGCCGCCGCCTCCCGCATTCCCGCGCGGCAGAACGATCAGGACACCGCGCCCCGGCGCAGCGGCCGCGGCGCACCGCACCGGCCGGGACCGGATCCAAACACCCGGGCCGGACGGACGGGGGCTTCCACCGCCGCGACCACCGGGCTAGCCTCCGGCCGGAAAGCCGCCGGCGCGGCCCAGGAGGGCCGTCGGAGGCGTCCCCAGGGCCGACCCCAGCCAGATGCCCGTGCGGGCGGTCTCGGCGACGTCGACGCCCGTGGACATGCCGCTGCGCTCCAGTTGGAAGACCAGGTCCTCGGTGGCGATGTTCCCGGCCGCGCCCGGGGCGAAGGGGCAGCCGCCGAAACCGCCGACGCTGGCGTCGAGCACGGTGACGCCGTGCTCGGTCGCGGTGTGGGCATTGGCGTAGCCGGTGTTGCGGGTGTTGTGGAAATGGCACCGCAGCCGCACGCCGCCGGCCACCTTGCGGACCCGCTCGACCAGGTCGGCCACCTGGCGCGGCACGCCCACGCCGATGGTGTCGGCCAGGGCGATCTCCACGGCCCCCGCGTCGACCGCGCGCCGGGCGACCTCGACCACCCGGTCGGGGGCGGTCTCGCCGTCGAAGGGGCAGCCGAAGGCGGTGGAGACGGTCGCGCTGACCGGCATGCCCGCCTCGGCGGCGGCCGCGGCGATGCCGGCGAACGCATCGGTCATCTCGTCGACGGAGCAGCCCTGGTTGCGCCGGCAGAATCCGTCGGTGGCGGGGAGGGCGACGTTGACCTCGTCGACGCCCGCCTCCAGCGCGCGGTCCAGGCCCCTGCGGTTGAGCGCCAGGCCGATGTAGGACACGTCCTCGCGGCGCGGGACGGCGGCCATGACCTCCTCGGCGCCGGCCATCTGCGGCACCCGGCGCGGGTTGACGAAGCTGACCGCCTCGATGCGGCGGGCGCCCGCGGCGATCAGGCGCTCGATCAGTTCGACCTTCTGGTCCACCGACAGCGGGGTCTGCTCGTTCTGCAGCCCGTCGCGCGGTCCGACCTCGACGATCTCCACCTGCTGCGCGGCCATTGCGCCTCTCCCCGTTGCGACGACTGCGTTCGGCGGTGCGCCGCCGGCGCCGGGGCGTCCCGGGTGCGCACGCGCGTGCCGCGCGCCCGTGCAGGCGCGCCCGCACAGCCCAGGATAGTCGGGGCCCTGCGCACCGACCGGCAGCGGGAGGGGATCATCCCATCCCCGCGGCCGCGGCCCCGGGCTCGCAGGGTTCTCCGAGCGCCGCCCGCAGCGGGGGCACGCGCCGCCCCCGTCCCGCGCTCAGCGCAGTGCCAGCGAGGGGCGGGCCTCCCAGGTCGTCCACACCGGGCGGTAGCCCATGCGGTTCCAGAAGGGCCCGGACAGCGGGTTCATCATGGCGTAGTTCAGCACGGTCACCTGGACGTTGTGGGCGTCCAGGGCCTGGTGGGCCTCGTTGACCAGGGCCGTGCCGATGCCGCGGCCGCGCTCCTCCTCGGCCACCACGCCGTAGCCGATGTGGGCGGTGGGCGCGGTGCGCACGAGCGGCGCGGCCCAGCGGGCGCGGTCGGGCGGGGAGACCCAGATCAGGCCGACCGGCCGGCCGCGCCGCTCGGCCAGCCACACCCACGAAGGCGAGCGGGCCAGGGCGCGCGCCGCGACGCGGCGGGTCTGCTCAGGGGTCTCGGGCTGGATGAACACGCCGCCGAAGAACTCCTCGTAGCGGTGCTCCTCCATGAGCAGGCCCACGATCTGGGTGAGGTCCTGGGAGTCGGCCAGCCGGATGGCCACGTCGCGCGGCGGAAGCGAGGGGGGCACCCCGCGGCGCCGCTCGCGCGCGGCCAGCACGCTGTAGGGCTGCAGGCCGTGCGCCTGCAGCGCGGGCACGCCCACGACGTCGCGCGCGGGCCAGGTGAGCTGCGCGGCCGACTCCGAACCGGTGCCTGTGGGCAGCTGCTGCAACTGGTCGCGCCAGCTCGACAGCAGCGAGTCCAGCGCGCGTCCGGGGTCGGGGCCGCCGACGATGGGCGTCAGCCAGTGCTGGTCGGGCATGCCCCAGGTCCGGCCGACCTCGCCGGGCTGGTACCAGGAGTAGCGCATGGTGCCCGTGGCGACCGGCCGCCCGGCCTCGTCGCTGACCGTCAGCAGCGGATAGGTGCTCTTGCGCGGGCGCGTCGGCGCCGGCAGCAGATGGTCGACTTCGCGCCAGCGCGCGGCGACGGACTCGACGAGCAGGTCGAACTCCGCGCCGCTGCCGGGCAGCTCGTCGTTCCGCACCCGGGTGACATAACCGCCCATCCCACCTCCCAGGGCCGCGCATACCCGCACTCACCCGCCCTCGGCTCGCCGGCGCGGCTGTCGGCGGCCGATCAGTGGTCACGTAACGTCGCAACACGGACACGAAGACCGTAGCGCCTCAGGAGTCACTTCGCTGGCGATTGCGACGAGAATTTCCCTGATCGTTTTGAAATTGTCGCTATGCAATTTCAGGGCGGCAAAGCCCGGTAGGTCCAACCGTAGCGGATTCGCCGCGTGTGAGGGCATGCGGGGCGGTTCCTCCCGAAATGCACTCTGGCCTGCGATGATGTTTTGCGTCGCAGCAGTTGCGTTACCGTCCGCACATGCAGACGGCCGTGCAGGGGACGCGTGCACGCCGGGTGACGACGCCCGAAAGCCGTGTTCGCCGTCGCGGGACGCCTGCGCGGCGTCCTCCGCTGAGGCGGCGGGCCTCGGCAGGAAGGCGCGGCATGCGCGCGCGGCACGCCGGCACGGGTCCAGGGGGAGCTTCCTGCCTCCACCCGGGCAGTCAGGCACCCACCGGGCACCACCGCTGTTTGGCACGGCTCCGGCCGACAAGTTCAGCGTGCGCTCGACGGTAAGGAAACACGTGACGCGCGGCGTCTCCGATGGGGTGGCGCCGGGCTGACGGGCGGGCCGCGCTACGCGAGACGCGCCCATTGCCGCAACCCCGACGGTGGCCCACCCCAGGCGGTACCCGGCGGGTTACTGGAAAGCGGCACCACCGCTGTTCCTGAACACGCCTGCGGTGTGTATGAGTGGTCGGTCACCACGGAAGCTGCGGCAATGGGGCTGGTTTGCGCGTAGCTGTGCGCCAGCTTGCCGCCGAGCGGCGGTGCACCTTCACGTCAAAGGCCCGCCACCGGTGGCACGGCTCCACCTGACACGTTCAGCGTGCGCTCGGCGGCAAGGAAACACGTGACGCGCGGCGTCTCCGATGGGGTGGCGGCGGGCTGACGGGCGGGCCGCGCTACGCGAACCGCACCCATTTACCCGGCGGGTTCCTGGAAAGCCGCGCCCCCGCGCCCCCGCCGTCCTTCGACACGCCTCAGCTCACCCCGGCGGCGTCCATGCCGCGGAGTTCGCGCTTGAGCTCCTTGATCTCGTCGCGGAGCCGGGCCGCGAGCTCGAACTGCAGGTCGGCGGCCGCCTGGTGCATCTGCTCGCCGAGCTGGTCGATGAGCTGGGCGAGGTCGGCCCTGGGCATCTGGGAGATGTCCTCGGAGCGCTCCGAGCCGGCCGCGCCGAGCTTGGGCACCGGGGCCTTGTTCGCACCGCCCTGCCGGTAGCCCGAGCCGATCAGCTCCTCGGTGTCGACGTCCTCGCGCGCCAGCGAGTCGAGGATGTCGGCGATCTTCTTGCGCAGCGGCTGCGGGTCGATGCCGTGTTCCTCGTTGTAGGCGAGCTGCTTGGCGCGGCGCCGGTTGGTCTCGTCGATGGCGCTGCGCATGGAGTCGGTGACGTTGTCGGCGTACATGTGCACCTGGCCGGCCACGTTGCGCGCCGCACGCCCGATGGTCTGGATCAGCGCGCTGGAGGAGCGCAGGAAGCCCTCCTTGTCGGCGTCGAGGATGGACACCAGCGACACCTCGGGCAGGTCGAGCCCCTCACGCAGCAGGTTGATGCCCACCAGCACGTCGTACTCGCCCACGCGCAGCTCGCGCAGCAGCTCGACGCGGCGCAGCGTGTCGACCTCGCTGTGCAGGTAGCGCACGCGGACGCCCAGCTCGGCGAAGTAGTCGGTGAGGTCCTCGGCCATCTTCTTGGTCAGCGTGGTGACCAGCACGCGCTCCTGGCGCTCGGCGCGCTCGCGGATCTCGTGCACGAGGTCGTCGATCTGGCCCTCGGTGGGCTTGACCACCACCTCGGGGTCGACCAGGCCGGTGGGGCGGATGACCTGCTCGACAACGTCGCCGCCGCTCTGGCGCAGCTCGTAGGGGCCGGGCGTGGCCGAGAGGTAGACCGTCTGCCCGATGCGCTCGGTGAACTCCTCCCACTTCAGCGGGCGGTTGTCCAGCGCCGAGGGCAGCCGGAAGCCGTGGTCGACCAGGGTGCGCTTGCGGGAGGCGTCGCCCTCGTACATGCCGCCGATCTGCGGCACGGTCACGTGGGACTCGTCGACCACCAGCAGGAAGTCCTCGGGGAAGTAGTCGAGCAGGGTGTTGGGGGCGCTGCCGGGCGCGCGGTCGTCGAAGTGGCGCGAGTAGTTCTCGATGCCCGAGCAGCTGCCCACCTGCCGCAGCATCTCCAGGTCGTAGGTGGTGCGCATGCGCAGCCGCTGGGCCTCCAGCAGCTTGCCCTGGTCCTCCATCTCGCTCAGCCGCTCGGCCAGCTCGGCCTCGATGGCGGCGATGGCGCGCTCCATGCGCTCGGGCCCGGCGACGTAGTGGGAGGCGGGGAACAGGTAGACGTGCTCGTCCTCGCCCAGCACCTCGCCGGTCAGCGGGTGCAGGGTCTGCAGCCGCTCGATCTCGTCGCCGAACATCTCGATGCGGACGGCCAGCTCCTCATACACCGGGATGATCTCGACGGTGTCGCCGCGCACCCGGAAGGTGCCCCGGGTGAAGGCCATGTCGTTGCGGGTGTACTGCATCTCGACGAGCTTGCGCAGCAGTTCGTCGCGGTCGACCTGCATGCCGACCTCCAGCTCGGCCATGCGGTCGACGTACTCCTGGGGCGTGCCCAGGCCGTAGATGCAGGAGACCGAGGAGACCACGACCGTGTCGCGCCGGGTGAGCAGCGAGTTGGTGGCCGAGTGGCGCAGCCGCTCGACCTCGTCGTTGATCGAGGAGTCCTTCTCGATGTAGGTGTCGGTCTGGGGGACGTAGGCCTCGGGCTGGTAGTAGTCGTAGTAGGAGACGAAGTACTCGACCGCGTTGTTGGGCAGCATCTCGCGCAGCTCGTTGGCGAACTGCGCGGCCAGGGTCTTGTTGGGTTGCATCACCAGCATCGGCCGCTGCACCTGCTCGGCCAGCCAGGCCACCGTGGCGGTCTTGCCGGTACCGGTGGCGCCCAGCAGCACGGTGTCGGGGTCGCCGGCCTGCACCCGCCGGGTCAGCTCGGCGATGGCCGAAGGCTGGTCGCCGGCGGGGGTCATGTCCGAGACCACCTCGAACGGCGCCTTCTTGCGCTGGATATCGGTCACCGGCCGCACGTCGCCTCAGCTCCCCTCGCGTTTGCCGACGTCTCCCCCACGCTATAACCCGCCGGTGACAACATCGCCCGCCCGCGGCGGATTCCCAGGTCAGGGGGTGTATCGCAGGTGCCGGGGGTGACTGCGGTGCGGCCCTCGCCGGTGTCTGCGGCGCCACCGACGCCCTCGGCCGAGCGGATCCGCGTCGACCACGCGTTCGGCGGGGGGTCAGTCGGCCCGTGCCGTGTCGACGGGCCCGGTGAAGCGGGACTGCACGCCGCAGGGTGACACCACCGGCACCCGCAACGGAAGACGACCGTCCGTGCCGGCCCGACGTTCGGCCGGGCTGAGCCGATCTGCGCGGCGCCCCGCCGGGCGGACCGGGCCGGCGCGGCGCCGGTCGGGCTATTCGGCGAAGTAGGGGCCGGCCTCGATGTCGGCGATGAGGCCGGGTCGGGCGGGGTGCCAGTCGAAGCGCTTGCGGGTGAGCTCGCTGGAGGCCGGAATGTCCATGGCCATGATGCTCCCGACGAAGCCGAGCCGCTGTGCCGCCTCCTCCGGGGGGACGGACATCGCCGGCACGCCCAGGCGCCCGCCGATGGCCTCGGCGATCTCGCGGACCGGCACCCCCTCTTCGTCGACCCCGTGCAGCCGCGCGCCCGCGGGCGCCTGCTCCAGGGCCAGCCGGAACAGCGGGGCGGCGTCGAGGACGTGCACCGAGGGCCAGCGGTCGGCGCCGTCGCCCGGATACACCGAGACGCCCGCGCTTCGGGCGGCGGCGATCAGGTGCGGCACGAAGCCGCGGTCGCCCTCGCCGTGCACCGTCGGCGCGAGCCGCACCACCGACACCCGCACGCCGCGCCCGGCGAGCGCAAGGGCCTCCTCGGAGACGCGGGGGAAGCCGGGGTCGGCGGAGTCCTCCTCGGTCGCGGGCCGGCCGGGTGTGCGGGCGAGGATGCCCGAGGTGACGACGAAGGGCCGCTGGGAGCCCGCGAGCTCCTCGCCCAGCGCCTCGATCGCGCGCCGGTCCAGCTCGCCGGCGGCCGCGTAGCCGGAGAAGTCGTGGACGAAGGCGGTGTGGACCACGCCGTCCGCGGCGGCCGCCCCGGCACGCAGGGCGTCCGGGTCCTCCAGGGATCCGCGGTGCACCGCGGCCCCGGCCGCCGAGACGGCGGCGGCGGAGGCATCGGAGCGGGCGAGGCCGAGGACCTCGTGGCCCGCGTCCAGCAGGTCGCGGACGACAGCGCTACCGACGAACCCGGACGCGCCGGTGACGAACACGCGCATGGCGTACTCCATTCGATGCAGGTGGTGGGAGCCCGGCCCGGCACCCCGCGGTGTCCGGCCGGTGCGTCCAGCCTGCGGCCGCGCGGCGCCCGCGGTCCAATGATTGTTTCGCCAAGCGCATCCCGGATTCCGCATCACACCAGGTCGTCGGCCTCCCTCGGCGGGTGTGCGGCGTCGGCGCCGACCGCTCGCCGACTACTGTTGGACCATGTCCGACTCGCCACCGCCCCCGGCGGACCTGGATCTGCGGCTGGTGCGGTGCTTCACCGTCGTCGCCGAGCACCTGCACTTCGGCCGGGCGGCCGCCGCCCTGCACACGACGCAGTCGTCGCTGAGCCGGCAGATCGGCAGCCTCGAGCACCGGCTGGGCGCGCGCCTACTGGACCGCACGCCCCAGGGCAGCCGGCTCACCGAGGCCGGCAAGGTCTTCCTCCCACTCGCCGAGTCGCTGCTGCGCTCGGCTGACCGGGCCGCCGCGCGCACTCGGGCGGCGGCCCGGCCCAGCGGCATCACCGTCGGCTACGCCGCGAACCTGATCGTCACGCCGGCGGTGCGCGAACTCCGGCGCCGCCATCCCGACGCCGACGTGCGCACCCGGCACCTGGGTTGGAGCGAAGTGTCGGCGGCGCTGCTCGAATACCGCGTGGACGCCGCGGTGGCCAGACTGCCGTTCCCCACGGACGGCTTGGCCGTAGTGGTCCTCTACGACGAGCCCCGCGAGCTGCTGGTACCTCTCGACCACCGCCTGGCGGGCAAGGAGTCCGTCACCCTCGACGACATCGCCGACGAGCCCCTGCCGCGGGCGCCCGACCCCGAATGGGACGCCTTCTGGCGGATCGACCCCCGGCCCGACGGCAGCCGCGCCCCGGACGGCCCTCTCATGGCTTCCGTGGAGGACAAGTTCGAGCTGGTCGCCGGCGGCCAGGCGGTGGCCGTCGTCCCGATCTGCTCGGGGATCACCGGCCTGCGCCCCGACCTCACCACCGTCCCGCTGGAGGGCGTCGAACCGAGCCACGTCGCCCTGGCCACGCGCGCGGGCGACACCAACCGCCTCGTCGCGGCGTTCCGCAAGGCCGCCCAGGCCCACCTCACCGCTCCCCCGGCCGCGTCACCGTGAGACCGGCCGGGCCGACGTTCCAGGAACCCTCCGGTCGCCAAGACCGAGGAACCCACCGGGAACCGCAAGGAAGCCGCCGCCACCGAGGCTGCGGCAATGGGCGCGCCTCGCGAAGCGCAGCCGCAGCTTGCCGCCGAACGCACGCGGTCCCCGCCAGATAGAGCCGCACCACCGATGGCGGGCCTCCAGCGCAAAAGTGCACCGTGCGCTCGGCGGCAAGCCGGCGCACAGCGCTTCGCGCATCACAGCCCCATTGCCGCAACCTCTGTGGCAACTGACCCCGAATGGTTACCGGTGGGCGCCTCCCGGTCGCCAGGGCCCAGGAACCCACCGGGAACCGCAGGGAAGCCGCCACCACCGAGGCTGCGGCAATGGGCGCGCCCCGCGAAGCGCAGCCGCAGCTTGCCGCCGAACGCACGCGCTCCCCGCCAGATAGAGCCGCACCACCGATGGCGGGCCTCCAGCGCAAAAGTGCACCGTGCGCTCGGCGGCAAGCCGGCGCACAGCGCTTCGCACACCACAGCCCCATTGCCGCAACCTCTGTGGCAACTGACCCCGAATGGTTACCGGTGGGTGCCTCCCGGTCGCCAAGACCGAGGAACTCACCGGGAACCGCAAGGAAGCCGCCACCACCGAGGCTGCGGCAATGGGCGCGCTTCGCGTAGCGCGGTCGCAGCTTGCCGCCGAGCGCACGCGGAACTTACCGGGCGGAGCCGTGCCACCGATGGCGAGCCACTGATGCGAAGGTGCACCTCCGCTCGGCGGCAAGCCGGCTCTGAATAGGTACGTGGCGCGCAGCGCCTCCGTTAGGGGCGGTGGCGGGTGACGGGCACGATGAGCTCGCGGCGCGCAGCGCCTCCGTTAGGGGCGGTGGCGGGTGACGGGCACGATGAGCTCGCGGCGCGCAGCGCCTCCGTTAGGGGCGGTGGCGGGTGACGGGCACGATGAGCTCGCGGCGCGCAGCGCCTCCGTTAGGGGCGGTGGCGGGTGACGGGCGGGATTCGCGCATCACAGCCCCATTGCCGTCGACGATCTCCCCCCCCGGTAGCCCTCGGGAGGATCGAGCTTGTCGGCGACCGCCGCGAGGGCGTCGGCGATGTCGTCGGGGACGGCGTCGGCGAAGCGGCGGGAGGCCTCCGCCGCGGTCATCGTGCGCATGCTCGAAGTATTCCGGACCCTCGCCGCCGCCGGGGGCACTTCACGCCCGCTTGCGCAGTTGCTCCCAGACCTCGGCGACCTTGGCGTCCAGCTCCTCGGGGGTGCCGGAGTTGTCGATGACGATGTCGGCGGCGGCGCAGCGCTGGGCGCGGGTGGCCTGGGCGCGGATGCGGGCACGGACCTGGTCCTCGGGCATGCCGCGGTCGCGCACCACGCGCGCCACCTGCTCCTCCTCGCCGACGTCGACCACCACGACCACGTCGTAGAGCCCGCCGAGGTCGTTCTCCACCAGCAGCGGCACGTCGTAGACGACCACCGCGTCGGCCGAGGCCCGCGCCATCAGCTCCTCGGTGCGCTTGCCCACGCGCGGGTGGACGATCGCGTTGAGCTTGGCCAGCCGCGCGGAGTCGGAGAAGACGATCTCCCCCAGTCGGGGCCGGTCCAGCCGGCCGTCGTCGGTCAGCACCTCGGTGCCGAACTCGGCGACGATCTCCTCCAGGCCGGACGTGCCCGGCTCCACCACCTCGCGGGCGATCCGGTCGGCGTCGATGATCAGGGCGCCGTGGTCGGCCAACCGCCGGGCCACCGCGCTCTTGCCGGATCCGATCCCTCCGGTGAGTCCTACTCGCAGCATGCCGGCGACTCTAGAGGGCCGCCGGACGGGCCGCGCGGCCGGGGACCGCCTTGCGCATGTGCACCAGCGCCAGGTGGTCGGACATGCGCTCGCGGCTGGTCTCGGCGTAGCCCAGGCTCCGGTACAGCCGCAGGTTGGGCTCGCTCTGCTGGCCGGTGAAGACGCGGAGCTCGGCGAGGTCGGGATGGGCCTCGGCCAGGCGCTCCTCCAGGGCGCGCATCAGCGCGCGGGCGATGCCCCGGCGGCGCTGGTCGGGGGCGACGCAGAGCCGGTTCACCAGCCCGGTGCCGTCCTCGACCCGGCCGCGCACGGCGCCGACGATCCGGTGCCCGGCGAGGGCCTTGAGCACGCACCCGCCCGATTCGATGCCGCGCCGGATGTTGTCGAGGGTCTCGGCCAGCGGCAGCACGAACGGATCGCCGTAGAGCTGGGCCTCGTCGACGAACGCCGCCCGTTGCAGCGTCCAGATCTCGCCGGCGTCCTCGGCCGCGGCGGCGGCGACGACCGGCTCGGGCGCAGTGCGCATCGCGGCTCCCGTGGTGGGTTCGGTGGACGCGGCTGCGGCGAGCATAGCGAAGGGCCGCCCCCGTTGCCGGGAGCGGCCCTTGGCGATTCGCGTGCCGGATCTCCGGCGGGGCCTCAGCCCTCGGAGCCGCCCGCCAGCTTCTCGCGCAGCGCCGCCAGCGCCTCGTCGGAGGCGAGGGCGCCGCCGGTGTCCGCCGGCTCGGCAGCGGGCGCGCTCGGCGCGGCGGGGGCTTCGCCGCCCTCGTAGGGCGCCTCGGTCCCGGCCTCGGCCTCGGCCGCCTGGGCCTCCTCGACCTGCTTGCGGTGCGCCTCGAAGCGGGCCTGGGCCAGCGCGTACTGGCGCTCCCACTCGTCGCGCTGGGCCTCGTAGCCCTCGAGCCACTCGCCGCTCTCGGGGTCGAAGCCCTCGGGGTACTTGTAGTTGCCCTGCTCGTCGTAGTCAGCCGCCATGCCGTAGAGCGTCGGGTCGAAGTCGACCTGGTCGGGCGAGACGCTCTCGTTGGCCTGCTTCAGCGAGAGGCTGATGCGGCGGCGGTCGAGGTCGATGTCGATGATCTTGACGAAGATCTCGGTGCCGACCTGGACGACCTGCTCGGGGATCTCCACGTGGCGCTCGGCCAGCTCGGAGATGTGCACCAGGCCCTCGATGCCCTCCTCGACGCGGACGAACGCGCCGAAGGGGACCAGCTTGGTGACCTTGCCGGGAACGACCTGGCCGATCTGGTGCGTGCGGGCGAACTGCTGCCAGGGGTCTTCCTGGGTGGCCTTGAGGGACAGGGAGACGCGCTCGCGCTCCATGTCGACGTCGAGGACCTCGACGGTGACCTCCTGGCCGACCTCGACGACCTCGCTCGGGTGGTCGATGTGCTTCCAGGACAGCTCCGACACGTGCACCAGGCCGTCGACACCGCCGAGGTCGACGAATGCGCCGAAGTTGACGATGGAGGACACGACGCCCTTGCGGATCTGGCCCTTCTGCAGGGTGTTCAGGAAGGTCTGGCGGACCTCGGACTGGGTCTGCTCCAGCCAGGCGCGGCGGGAGAGCACGACGTTGTTGCGGTTCTTGTCGAGCTCGATGATCTTGGCCTCGAGCTCGCGGCCCACGTAGGGCTGGAGGTCGCGCACGCGGCGCATCTCCACCAGCGAGGCCGGGAGGAAGCCGCGGAGTCCGATGTCGAGGATCAGACCGCCCTTGACGACCTCGATCACCGTACCGGTGACGACGCCGTCCTCCTCCTTGATCTTCTCGATCGTGCCCCAGGCGCGCTCGTACTGGGCGCGCTTCTTGGACAGGATGAGGCGGCCTTCCTTGTCCTCCTTCTGGAGGACGAGGGCCTCGACGTGGTCGCCGACGGTCACGACCTCGCCTGGGTCGACGTCGTGCTTGATCGACAGTTCCCGGGACGGGATAACACCCTCGGTCTTGTAGCCGATATCGAGCAAGACCTCGTCTCGATCGACCTTCACGATGGTGCCTTCGACAATGTCACCGTCGTTGAAGTACTTGATGGTCTCGTCGATCGCCGCGAGGAAGGCTTCCTCGGACCCGATGTCGTTGACCGCTACCTGGGGTGTCGAGGTTACCTCTGTGCTGCTCGTCATGTGTGGGTGGACTCCGGATACGGACATTGGCAGAATAGGCGCGCCGCGGAATCACGCGGCCGAATCACCACCGTCCGAGACGACGTCGGACCCAAGCCGCAGCTTGGGCCGTATCGCGAATCCCAGGGTGCCGACCAGCCGTAACGCCCCCCGAAGTCCCCGGGGGGTCGAGTCGAGTATGCGATCTGGCTGTCACACCGGCACGATCTCCGAGGTCGAGTTGCGCACGCGAGTCCACAACGCTCTTGCCACAATATGAGACGCGGCCCTCCAGGTCAATCGGAAGCGGCCCGACATACCGGCTTGAAGCACAACCTGCGCATGGTACTCGGGCGCCCGCGCGCCCCCTCCGCGGGGGCCGGATCCGGCCGCCGCGCGACACGCCCCGCGCCCGGTGCCCGTCGCCGCCCTGCGGGCGCCCCGGGGCGGATCACTCCTCCGCGCCGCCGCGCCCGCGCATCCGCTTCACCTGCGAACGGCGCTTCTTCGCGGCGATCCTGCGCTCGGTCGCGCCGCGCGTGGGGCGCGTGGGCCGCCGCGACCGGGGACCGGGGGCGACGGCCCAGGACAGCAGGCCCGCCAGGCGCTCGCGGGCGAGATCGCGGTTGCGGGCCTGGGAGCGGTGCTCCTCGACGGTGACGGTGAGCACGGTGCCGCTGAGCCGCCCCGACAGCCGCCGCAGAGCGCGCTCGCGCTGCTCGGCGGTCAGCGACTCGGTGGCGGCGACGTCCACAGACAGCGAGACCCGCGTGTCAGCCGTGTTGGCGTGCTGGCCGCCCGGTCCGCCCGAGCGGGAGAACCGCCAGGCCAGCTCGCCTTCGCGCAACCGGACCGGGGGTCCAGCGCGCCGCGGGCCGCCGGGCCCGCTCCGGGGTTCGGCCATGGCGTGGCCCTCCTTCCCGCTCCGACCGGATGGGACCGGCCGCCGGCGCCGCCGGTCCGCTCCCTGCTCTGGTGTGCGCCTGCCCGCCGTCGCCGCGGGCGACACGCCTGCGCCGCAGGGGGTGCGGTCGCCCGGTGAGCGCCTAGTGCGCGGCGTCGTGCCAGTCGCGCCCCACGCCCACCGAGACGGCCAGCGGCACCCGGAGATCATAGGCGCCCGCCATCTTCTCCGACACCAGTTTTCGCACGGCGTCGATCTCGTCGTCGGTGACCTCCAGCACGAGCTCGTCGTGCACCTGCAGCAGCATCCGGGAGCGGTAGCCGCCCTCGCGCAGCCCGGCCTCGACGTCCAGCATGGCGACCTTGATGATGTCGGCGGCCGATCCCTGGATGGGCGCGTTGAGCGCCATGCGCTCGGCCATGTCGCGGCGCTGGCGGTTGTCGCTGGTGAGGTCGGGCAGGTAGCGGCGGCGGCCCAGCATGGTCTCGGTGTAGCCGTCGCGGCGGGCGCGCTCGACCACCGCGCGCAGGTAGTCGCGGACCCCGCCGAACTGGACGAAGTAGTCGTCCATGAGGGACTTGGCCTCCTTGGGCGTGATCCCCAGCTGCTGGGAGAGGCCGAACTCGCTGAGCCCGTAGGCCAGTCCGTAGTTCATCGCCTTGATCCGGGCGCGGGCCTCGGGGCCGACCTCGCCGACGCCGATGTCGAAGACCCGCGCGGCGATCTCGGCGTGGAAGTCGTGGCCGGTCTGGAAGGCCTCGATGAGCGCCGCGTCCTCGGAGAGGTGGGCCATGATCCGCAGCTCGATCTGGCTGTAGTCGGCGGTGAGGAGGTCGCGGTAGCCCTCGCCGACCACGAACGCACGGCGGATGCGCCGCCCGGCGTCGGTGCGCACGGGGATGTTCTGCAGGTTGGGCTCGACCGAGCTGAGCCGGCCGGTGGCCGCCACGGTCTGGTTGTAGGTGGTGTGGATGCGGCCGTCCTCGGCGATGGTCTTGATCAGGCCTTCGACCGTGGTGCGCAGGCGGGTCTGGTCGCGGTGGCGCAGCAGGATGACGGGCAGCTCGTTGTCGGTGCGCTCGGCCAGCCACGCCAGCGCGTCGGCGTCGGTGGTGTAGCCGGTCTTGATCTTCTTGGTCCTGGGCAGTTCGAGCTCGTCGAAGAGGATCTGCTGGAGCTGCTTGGGCGAGCCGAGGTTGAACTCGCGGCCCACCACGCGGTGGGCCTCGTCGACCGCCTGGCGCACGGCGGCGGCGAACTCCTCCTCCAGCGAGTCGAGGTAGGCGCGGTCGGCGGCGATACCGGTGCGCTCCATGCTCGCCAGCACCCGCAGCAGCGGCAGTTCGAGGTCGCGCAGCAGGGCGGCTCCGCCGCGCTTGTCGAGGTCCTGGTCGAGCCCCGCGGCGAGGTCGAGGGTGGCGCGGGCGCGCACCGCCAGCTCCGTGCGCTCGGCGGTGCGGGGATCGTCCGCGCCGTCGCCGGCGATGTCGAGCGAGAGCTGTCCGGAGTCGCTCTGCTGCTCGCCGAGCTCGCGGTTGAGGAAGCGGCGGCACAGGTCGCCCAGCTCGAACTTGCGCCCGCCCGGCTGCACGAGGTAGGCGGCCAGTGCGGTGTCGCTGGTGAGCCCGCGCAGCTCGAAGCCGTGGGCCCACAGCGCCAGCAGGGGGCCCTTGGCGTCGTGCAGGGCCTTGGGGCGGTCGGGGTCGGCGAGCCAGGCGGCCAGGGCGGACGTGTCCTCGGCGCCGAGTTCTGCGGGGTCGACGAACGCGGCGGGCCCGCTCGCGGCGGCGATCGCCAGGCCGGTGATCCGGCCGGTGCCGGCCCCCCAGGAGCCCGCGAGCGCGACGCCGCAGCGGGCGCCGTCGGCGGCGTGGGCCGCGAGCCAGGCACCGAGTCCGCCGGGTGCGGGCACCGTCAGCTCGACGGTGAACTCCTCCTCGACGGCCTCGGGCGCTCCCTCGTCGTCGCCGAGCACGGCGAAGAGGCGGTCGCGCAGGGTGGAGGCGAACTCCAGGTTGTCGAAGAGGGCGTGCACGCCGGAGCGGTCGGCGTCGGTGCGCGTGAGCTCGCCGACGGACCGCTCCAGCTCGACGTCGGGGTCCAGGCGGTTCAGCTGCTGGTTGCGCAGCACCTGGTCGAGGTGGTCGCGGAGGTTCTGGCCGGCCTTGCCGGTCAGCTCGTCGGCGCGGGCGACCAGCTCCTCCAGCGACCCGTACTTGGTGATCCACTTGGCGGCGGTCTTGGGGCCCACCCCGGGCACTCCGGGCAGGTTGTCGGCCTTCTCGCCGACGAGGGCGGCGAGATCGCGGTAGCGCTCGGGCGGCACGCCGTACTTGGACTCGACGGCCTCGGGGGTCATGCGGGTGAGCTCGGAGATGCTCCGGCCCGGGTAGAGGACCGTGCAGGTGTCGTCGACGAGCTGGAAGGCGTCGCGGTCGCCGGACGCGATGAGGATCTCCATGCCCTCCTCGCGGCCGCGGGCGGTGAGGGTGGCGATGACGTCGTCGGCCTCGTAGCCGGGGGCGGAGACGCTGGTGATGCCCAGCATCTTCAGCAGTTCCTGGACGAACTCCACCTGGGCGGGGAACTCCGGGGGGGTGTCGGCGCGCCCGGCCTTGTAGTCGGTGTAGATCTCGTCGCGGAACGTGGGGCCGGAGAGGTCCCAGGCCACCGCGATGTGGGTGGGCTGCTCGTCGCGCAGCAGCTTGATCAGCATCGAGGTGAAGCCGTATACGGCGTTGGTGGACTGGCCCGTGCTGGTGGTGAACTTCTCGACCGGCAGCGCGAAGAACGCGCGGAAGGCCATGGAGTGCCCGTCCAGCAGGAGCAGCCGCCCGCACTCGGGCGGCGCCTGCTGCGCCGGGGAGGTGCCGTTCTGTCCGGGGGTCTGCTGTGTCGTCGCCACAGGTGAATCCTAGGATGCCGTGCGGACATTCGCGCGTTGCGGCATACAGGCGGGCCATCGGTTCCCGCCGGTCGGGGCCGCGGCGGTCCGCAGGGCCGGCACGGCCGGCGGCAGCGACGGGAGGGGCGCGGGGCGCCCGGCGCAGGGCGCCGGAGGCGCCGGCCCCGGCTTCACACAGGAGGCGGAAGAGAGCATGGCGATCGACGCGGACGGACTGGCCGCGATCACGGGCGGCGGGAACATGGGCGGCACCCTCGGTGAGCGCCTCGGGCTGGAGATGCTGGAGGCCTCGACCGAGCGGGTGGTCGGGCGGATGCCCGTGGAGGGCAACACCCAGCCCTACGGCCTGCTGCACGGGGGCGCCTCCTGCGTGCTGGCCGAGACCCTGGGGTCGGTCGGGTCCATGATCCACGCGGGTGAGGGGCGGATCGCGATGGGCATCGAGATCAACGCGACCCACCACCGCAGCGCGACGCAGGGCCACATCACCGGCGTGGCCACCCCGGTGCACCTCGGCCGCACGCTGGCCACCTGGGACATCGTCGTCTCCGACGACCAGGGGCGCCGGGTGTGCACGTCGCGGTTGACCTGCGCGCTGCGGGACGCCTGAGCCGAACCTCCGCACCACCCTGTGTCCGCCCGGGCGCGGGGCGCGCCGCGACTCGCGCCCGGGCGGACGCGTGTACGCACCCGCCCCCGGGCGGGTCCGCGGCCGCCGGGACCGGCGCGCCGCGGCGGCCGACCCGCTGCCCCCGCTCGCCGCCCCCACTTCTCACGACCGCCGACCGCAGCGGTGCCGCAGGCATCTCGGCGCCGCGCCGCCGCATACAGGGCGTGGTCACCGAGGGCTATTGTTACGGCGCGAATCGTGAAAAGCGGCTTTGATCAGCGGATTTCCCTCCGGCGTATGACTACGGAGAGATAACGGCATGAATCCGACTCGGCACCGACATGAGATCCGATCTACCGGAACGTGAACGCGTGTGATTAAGCTCCGCTAACGCCCGTGGTTAAGCGCGATCACCCTCGCCACGGCCAGGGCGTCCCCCAGCGCTACCCAGCCGGTTGAACGGAGAGACCTCAATGCCAAGCAAGAAGGCCCTCAGCCTCACCGCGGCGGCCGCGGCCCTCACCCTTGGGTTGACCGCCTGCGGCGGCGGAGGCGGAGCAGAAGGCGGAGGCGGTGACGATCCGCTCCAGTTCGGATACGTCTTCCCCGAGACGGGGGACCTCTCCCACCTCGGGCCGCCGCAGATCCAGGCCGCCAAATACGCGCTGTCGGAGATCAACAAGGCCGGCGGGGTCAACGGCGCCGAGGTGCCCGCCATTCTCAGCGGGGACGAGGCCAACGACGCGGCCCAGGCCAACGACGCCGCCAAGCGCCTGGTCGACCAGGACGCCGACATCATCCTGGGCGCTGCGGCCTCGGGCATGACCCAGGCGATCATGGACACCGTCACCGGCGCCGAGGTCGTCGAGTGCTCGGGCTCCAACACCGCGCCGGGCCTGGCCTCCGAGGACGACACGGGCTACTACTGGCGCACCGCGCCCAGCGACACGATGCAGGGGCCGGTCCTCGCCCAGAAGATCGCCTCCGACGGCCACCAGAGCGTCGCGATCACCTACCGCGCCGACGACTACGGCGAGGGCCTGGCCAACGCGACGGCCGAGGCGCTGAAGCAGAACGGCATCGATGTCGCCTTCAACGAGGGCTACGACCCCAACACCGCCAACTTCGACTCGGTCGTCAGCGACGTCGCCGACGCCGACGCCGACGCGGTGGTCCTGGTCTCCTTCGAGGAGGGCGTGCAGATCATCACCGGCCTGATCGAGGCCGGCGTCGGCGCCGACCAGATGTATGGCACCGACGGCCTCAACGACGAGACGCTGGCCGAGAAGGTCGACGCCCAGAACCCCGGCAGCATCTCCGGCTTCCAGGGCACCGCGCCCGACAACGGCGAGCAGAAGTTCATGGAGGGCCTGCAGTCCTTCGCTCCGGATCTGGAGGTGTTCCAGTTCTCCGGGCAGGTCTACGACTGCGCGATCGTCACCGCCCTGGCCGCCCAGCAGGCCGAGACCAACGACCCCGCCGTGTTCGTCGACGAGGTCCGCGCGGTCTCGCGTGAAGGCACCGAGTGCTCGAGCTTCCAGGAGTGCAAGGACCTGCTCGCCGACGGCGAGGACATCGACTACCAGGGTGTAAGCGGTCCGATCAACTTCGACGAGGACGGCAACGTCACCTCGGCGACCTTCCAGATCTACGGCTTCGACGACAAGGGCCAGCACAGCAAGCAGGACGAGATCACCGTGGACGCCGAAGCCTAGGCGAGCGGCGAACCCCGGCTGCGGGCCACGCCCGCGCCCCGGCCCCCGGCCGGTCCTCGGACCGCCGGGGGCCTTTCGCGTGCGCGGACCGGGCGGGGAAGGAGTCGGGGCGCGTCTACCGAGGCACCCGCCGCGAACCGCAGCCGATGTGGTGCCCGCCCTGGGCGGTCGCCGAAGGTTCCTCCCGGCTGGGGGACAGAGGAACCCACCGGGAACCGCTTGGAAGCCGCCACCACCGGGGTTGCGGCAATGGGCGCGCCTCGCCTAGCGCGATCCGCCCGCCCGTCAGCCCGCCGCCACCCCATCGGAGACGCTTCGCGTCACGTGTTTGCTTGCCGCCGAGCGGTGGTGCACACCTCCCAGCCAGAGCCCCACCACCGGTCGCCCCTCTGCGGAAAAGATGCAGCGTGCCCTCGGCGGCAAGCTGGCGCACAGCGCTTCGCGCAGCACAGCCCCATTGCCGCAGCCCCTATGGTGCCCGCCCTGGGCGGCCCCCGGTGGGTTCCTCCCGGCTGGGGGTCAAAGGAACCCACCGGGAACCGCTTGGAAGCCGCCACCACCGGGGTTGCGGCAATGGGCGCGCCTCGCCTAGCGCGATCCGCCCGCCCGTCAGCCCGCCGCCACCCCATCGGAGACGCTTCGCGTCACGTGTTTGCTTGCCGCCGAGCGGTGGTGCACACCTCCCAGCCAGAGCCCCACCACCGGTCGCCCCTCTGCGGAAAAGATGCAGCGTGCCCTCGGCGGCAAGCTGGCGCACAGCGCTTCGCGCAGCACAGCCCCATTGCCGCAGCCTTCTGCCGTGGCCCGTTCCTCGGGTTCCCGGAGGGTGCCTCGGGCCGAGCGCATCCGGCGGAAAAAAGGGGGCGGCGCCGCGGCGCCGCCCCCTTGCGGGAGAACCCGCGCCGCTACCCGGTCTGGGCCAGGGTGCCCAGGTAGAGCTCGATGACGTTGGGGTCGTCCAGCAGCTCGCGCCCGGTGCCGGTGTAGGCGTTGCGCCCCTGGTCGAGCACGTAGCCGCGGTCGCAGACCTGCAGGCAGCGCCGGGCGTTCTGCTCGACCATGATGACCGAGACGCCCGTCGCGTTGATCTCGCGAACGCGGTGGAACACCTCGTCCTGAAAGATCGGCGAGAGGCCGGCGGTGGGCTCGTCCAGCAGCAGGACCGAGGGCTCCATCATCAGCGCGCGCCCCATGGCGACCATCTGGCGCTCGCCGCCCGACAGCGCGCCGGCCTTCTGCTTGCGGCGCTCGCCCAGCAGCGGGAACAGCTCCGCGACGGCCGACATGCGCCGTTGGAAGATCTTCGGGCGCAGGAACACGCCCATCTCCAGGTTCTCCTCGACCGTCAGGCTCGGGAACACGTTCTGGGTCTGGGGCACATAGCCCACTCCGCTGGAGACCAGCTCGTGGGCGCTGCGGCGCACGATGCTCTCGCCCCGCAGGGTGATCGTGCCCCCGCGCACGGGCAGCAGCCCGAAGATCGTCTTGATCAGCGTGGACTTGCCCGCCCCGTTGGGGCCGATGATGCCCACGACCTCGCCCTCGCCCAGCGTCAGCGTGCAGCCGTCGAGGATGTTGACCTCGGGGACGTAGCCGGCGGTGACGCTGTCGGCGACCAGCAGGTACCGGGAGGGGTCGGTCACGCGCTCCGCGGGTCCGGCGTGTTCGAGCGCCTCCTCGCGGTGCTCCTGGAGCAGGCTCGCCTCCTCCCGGTTCTCCGGCGGGTGGTCGATGCGGTCGTGCCGCCCGGCCGCGTCCGCGGCCTGTTCGGCGGCGCCGCCCTGGCCGTCGCGGCGCTGCTCCCCGCCGGGTGCGCCCGCTGCCTCGGATCCGCTCACGGCCCCTCCTCCTTCTGCTGCGCGCCCTGGCCCGGCTCGTCGTGGTGGGCCCCCAGGTAGGCGTCGATGACGTGCTCGTTGGAGCGGATGTCGGCGGGTCGCCCCTCGGCGATGACCCGCCCCTGCGCCATGACCACGATCCAGTCGCTGATCCCCATGATCACGTCCATGTCGTGCTCGACGAACAGGACGGTGGTGCCCTCGTCGCGCAGGGCGGTGATGTGCTCCAGCAGCGACTGCACGAGCGCGGGGTTCACTCCCGCCATCGGTTCGTCGAGCATCACCATGGACGGTTCGACCATGAGCGAGCGCGCCATCTCCAGCAGCTTGCGCTGGCCGCCGGAGAGGCTGCCGGCGATGTCGTCCTTCTTGGCGTCGAGCTTGAACCGGGCCAGCAGCTCCATCGCCCGCTCGCGGTTGGCGGCCTCCTGGCCGGTCCACAGCCAGCGGCCGAAAGCGCCGAGGAAGCGCTCGCCGCGCTGGCCGGGCGCGGCCAGCAGCATGTTCTCCAGCACCGTCAGGCGGGTGAGCGCCTTGGTGAGCTGGAAGGTGCGCACCATGCCCTGCCGCGCGACCTTGTGCCCGGCCATGCGGTCGATCCGGCGGCCCTGGAAGGACCACTCCCCCGCGTCGGCCCGGTCGAAGCCGGTCAGCAGGTTGAACAGGGTGGACTTGCCCGCTCCGTTGGGGCCGATCAGCGCGGTGATGGTGCTGCGCTGGACCTCCAGGTGCTCCACGTCCACAGCGGTCAGGCCGCCGAAGGAGCGGCGGATGCCGTCGGCCTTGAGGATCGGGTCGGTCTTGGCGGAACCGGTCTCGGGCGCGGTGCCGGCCATCCGGTCCTGGCCCGCCTCGGGCGCGCCGGGCGTCGCGTCACTTGACATTGACCAGCATCTCCTTGCGGTTGCCGACGAGGCCTTGCGGCCGGTAGACGATCAGCAGCATCAGGCCCACCCCGACGAGTGCGTGGCGCAGCGGCCCGGAGTCGGAGGTCGCCAGGAACGGCAGCACGCCCGTGGAGGCCATGCCGCGCAGGGTCTCGTCGAAGAGCGTGAGCATGAACCACATGATGACCGGGCCGATGACCGGGCCCCAGATCGTGCCGACGCCGCCCAGCAGCAGCATCGCCCACAGGTAGAAGGTGACCTGCGGCATGAACTGGTCGGGGGTGATGTTCTGCTGGTTCAGCGCGATCATCGCACCGGCCAGTCCGCCGAAGACGCCGCCGAAGACCAGGCTCTGCAGCTTGTAGGTGAAGGCGTCCTTGCCGAGGCTGCGCACGGCGTCCTCGTCCTCGCGGATGCCCTTGATGACGCGGCCCCACGGGCTGTTCATCAGCAGGGCCATCATGGCAAGTCCGGCCGCGACCAGCAGCCAGCAGACCAGCATCAGCCACAGCTCGTCGGAGGAGAAGTCGACGCGGCCCACGCCCAGGGAGCCCTCGGGCAGGGGGTTGGCGTCGTAGAAGGCGTCGGCGAAGCTCTGCCTGCCGTAGACGCCGCCGGTCACCGGGCGGGCGAATTCGGCGCGGTAGACCAGCCGCAGCACCTCGGCCACCGCGATGGTGGAGATCGCCAGATAGTCCGAGCGCAGCCGCAGGGTGGGGATGCCCAGCACCAGCGCCAGCACCACCGAGCAGGCCAGGCTGACCAGGAAGCCCATCCACAGCGGCAGTCCGAAGGTCGCCACACTCACGGCGACGCCGTAGGCGCCCACGAGCATGAAGCCGACCTGGCCGAAGTTGAGCAGCCCGGTGTAGCCGAAGTGCATGTTCAGCCCGATGGCCGCGAGTACGTAGATGGCCGCGACGGGCCCGATCGCCGTCTCCACCGAGAGGGAGAGGATCGTCATTGTGTCCATCGTCCGTCTCCCCTAGCCGACCCGTTCGCGCCGGCCGAGGATGCCCTGCGGCCGGAACAACAACACGACGATCATGATGAGCAGCGCCCACACGTTCATGAGCTGCGACGAGAACCACAGCGTCGACAGCTGGGCCACCAGGCCGATCGCCAGGCCGCCGACCATGGCTCCGTAGGCCGTGCCCAGGCCGCCCAGGATCACCGCGGCGAACATCAGCAGCAGCAGGTGGAAGCCCATCTGCCAGTACACCGACTGGTTCAGGCCGAGGAAGACCCCGCCCAGGGCCGAGAGCGAGCCGCCCAGCACCCAGACGTAGACGGTGACCCGGGCGACGTCGATGCCGGAGGACTCGGCGAGGTCGCGGTTGTCGGAGACCGCGCGCATCGCCTTGCCGATGCGGGTGAACTGCAGCATGCTCGCGACCAGGACGAGGACCACGATCGACAGCACCAGGATTCCAAGGTCCCGGGGCGTGATGGCGATCGGGCCGATCTCGATCATGTCCTGGATGCGGAACTGCACGTACTTGCGGCGGTTGGCGTCGAAGACCACCAGCAGCACGTGCCGCAGCAGCAGGGCGAAGCCGATGCTCACGATGAACATCTGGATCATCGCGACGTTGCGGCGGCGCAGCGGCCGCCACAGGAAGCGCTCCATGAGCCAGCCGAGCAGACCGCCGCAGACCACGGCGAGCACGGTGGCCACGACGAAGGGGTTGGTGGCGAAGCCGAGCCCCGGGATCCCCTCGAAGGGCGCGTGCAGCGCGGCGAGCGTCGAGGTCCCGCTGAAGATCATCGCCATGATCGCGCCGAAGGTGACCATGTCCCCGTGGGCGAAGTTGATCAGCCGGGTGGTGCCGAAGATCAGCGACAGCCCCACCGAGGAGATGGCGATGATCAGGCCGAAGAGCAGGCCGGCCACCACCAGCGAGACGACCTGGCCGAACATGCCCGAGCCCGAGGCGGCCTCCGGCGCCTCGATGGCGCCCTCCTCTTCGCCGCCTCCGGCGGAGCCGGAGTCCTGCTGGGACTCCTCGTCCTCTTCGGCGGACTCCGACTCGCTCGGCGAGGCCGAGGCCTGGCCCTGCCCGGCGGGCACGAGCTGGAAGACCACGGCGAACCGCTGGTCCTCCCGGACCTCCACGTCGCGCTCGGGTCCGGCGGGGACCTGCATGGCGTCGTAGTCTTCGGGCACCGACTCCTCGTCGAGCACCACGTGGTAGGTGCCCGCGCCGGGCAGTTCCACTTCCCAATTGCCGTCGGAGTCGGTGGTCGCCTCGCCGATCTGCTCGCCGTCCTGGGAGACCGTGATGTCGATGCCCTCGACACCCTCGTCGCTGTCAGGTTGGCGGATCTGGCCGAAGAGCGACGCACCGCCCTGGGTGTCTGCTGCTGCCGTCCCCGGGATCGCCAGGGTGGCGGCGATCAGGGCGAGCAGCACCGTCACGAGGCGTGTGCGCACGTGCGCTCCTTGCGCTCATTCGTCAGTGGCCGGAAACGGCTGTGTCCGATTCCGGGTGTTTGCTGTTCGGTGGCGCGAGTTTAGCCCGCTTTACGCAGGTCATTCAGCACGTCTAATGCCGCGTGATCCAAACGTCATTGCTTTGTGCGCATCCGTGATCAAACCGGGACGGTCCCCCTGTTGACGGGGCGCACCCCCGCTACGGCGGGCCGTGCGGGCGCGACCCGGCGCGGGGAGGCCGTCACCGTGCGCGACGCCGGCGGCGGGAACGGGCGGGTGATCGCGGCCCGCGGCGGCACCGCGCCGGCACCGGGCAGGCCGACGCTCAGGAGCGGAGCCGGCAATGGGAAACCCCGGCGCGGAGTGTCAGCGAGCGTGCGGGGCGTCTACGTGCTGTGTAAGAAGTCGGTCACCACAGCGGTTGCGGCAATGGGCGCGTCTCGCGTAGCGCGGTCGCAGCTTGCCGCCGAGCGCACGCAGCCCTTTCCAGGTGGAGCCGCACCATCAGTGGCGGGACTCCGGCGCGAAGGTGCACCGTGCGCTCGGCGGCAAGCCGGCTTTGAACAGGTACGTGGCGCGAAGCGCCTCCGTTGGGGCGGTGGCGGGTGACGGGCGGGCGCTACGCGCAACCCAGCCCCATTGCCGCAATTCTCGATGGTGGCCGCCCCAGGGGGTACCCGGTGGGTTCCTGGAAAGCGGCGCACCCGCCGTTCTCAAACACGGCCTAAGCGCCCCGCACACCCGCGGAAAAACACGCGAAACCCCGGCGCGGAAAAACCCGCACCGGGGCCGGGGCCCGCCTCGCCGCGGGCCGGGTGTCACTGCGCCTGGTCGCCCAGGGTCTCGATGACGGTTTCGGCGACCTTGCGCATGGTCAGCCTGCGGTCCATCGAGTTCTTCTGGATCCAGCGGAAGGCCTCGGGCTCGCTGAGGCCGTGGCGGCTCTGCAGCAGCCCCTTGGCCCGCTCGACCAGTTTGCGGGTCTCCAGCCGCTCCTGCAGACCGCTGACCTCGGCCTCCAGGGCGGAGAGCTCGGCGTAGCGGCTGACCGCCATCTCGATGGCCGGTACCAGATCGGCCTTGTTGAACGGCTTGACCAGGTAGGCCATCGCGCCGGCGTCGCGGGCGCGCTCGACCAGGTCGCGCTGGGAGAACGCCGTCAGGATGACGACGGGCGCGATGCGGTCGGCCGCGATGCGCTCGGCCGCGGACAGCCCGTCGAGGACGGGCATCTTGATATCGAGGATGACGAGGTCGGGCCGGTGCTCGTCGGCGAGGCGTATCGCGGTCTCGCCGTCCCCGGCTTCACCCACCACGGCATAGCCGTCCTCCTCAAGCATCTCCTTGAGGTCCAGCCTGATCAGGGCCTCGTCTTCCGCGATCACCACGCGGCTCTGCGTCGTCGTCACGTACATGAGGGTATCGGGATCCGCTAGGATGCAGAGCAGCGGCCACGGGAAGCCTTGCCAAGGCGTGACCTCGGCTCGCACGCCTGGAGACCGGGGTCGGGCGTCTTCCCGCTGCGCAGCCCTGATACGCCAACCGGTAGAGCGAGCGAGCTCAAACCTCGTACAGTGTGGGTTCGAATCCCACTCAGGGCACTTCGCCGCGCCTTGCGCGCCGCCGCCTCCCGGTGCGGCCGGGCCCGCTTCTCGGGCACCGGGAGGCCCGCCTTCACCGCTCCCCCGCCCCGGCTCCCGCGCTCCCGTCTCACGCTGTGCGCCCCTCTTCACGGCGCGCCCCCGCCGGTCACATTGCGGCCACAACACGAGCACAACCTGTGAGTCCGGTCGCCACAACCCCCGCGGGTCGCGGATCCTGGGTGAGGGCGGGTTCTAAGACAGCGGCTCGGGCGGCGCCTCGACCCGCCGCGGGGAGCCGTCCGCTGCGAGTAAGAGGAGTGCCTGGTGCTGACCGCGGTGGCGGCGATCGCCGGAGCGCTGACCATCGGCGCCTGGATGCTGGTGTCGTGGGGCTCCCGGCGCCGGCAGCCCTGGCTGATGGCCCCGCTCGCCGTCGCCGCCGTGCTGCTGATCGTGCTGGGCGTGCCGGGCTGGTCGTTGCTGCCCGTACTGCTGCTGGCGGCCGGCACCTTCACCGAACTCGTGGTGGGTTCGCGCGAGCCCCCGGACCTGCGTACCGGCGAGCCCGACGCCCCGCTGAGCACCGAGCGCTGGGCCGCCGCGGTGGCCGCCCCCTTCCGCACGGCCCTGGCCGAGCCCTGGGACGAGGTGGAGCGCCCGCAGCTGCGGCGGCGCTACCGGCGCGCACTGGAGCGCGAGTGGGGCGTCGTCGACCGCGCTTCGCTGCTGGCGACCGTGGAGCGGCTCTGGGCGGAGCTGCACAGCGGCGGCGACGCCGACCTCCACGTCGACTTCGCCGCCGCGACCCTGCGCGGCCGCCCCGGGGCCGGGGCCGCCGGCGAGCGGGTGGTGCGCCTCTCCCCCGAGCAGGCGGCGCGGCTGCGTGCGGTGACCGGCGCGGAGCCGGGCACCGACTCCGTGGTCATCGCCGCCCACCAGTGGTGGCGGGCCGCCCAGATCATCCGGTTGGCCTGCGGCGGGGCGAGTCTGGAGTGGCTCAGCCGGGTGGAGACCCGCAGCCTGCTGCGCCGCACGGCCACCGACCTGCAGCGCCGCTACACCGGCTGGCAGCAGCTGGCCGAGGCGTTCCACGGCGGCTACCTGCTCACCTACGCCCAACGGGGACCGGGGTGGGAGCGGACGTGGACGGCTCTGGGGCTGCTCGCCTTCGACCCGGCGAGCCCCTGGCACCGGCTGCCCTGGGACATGCCGCTGGACCGGGTCCCCTACGAGGGCGGCCTGCCCAGCGCACTGCCGAACTGAGCCGGGCGGGCAGGGCCCGGCCCCGGTCGGCCCTTCCCCGGTGAAGCCCAGCGGGCCCCGCCGGGGTGAGGGCCGGGTGTGGGGAGGCGCGTGCGCCTCGACCCTGCGGCGGATCAGCCGCCGTGGGCGATGGCGTCGCCGATGCGGTGTACGCGCAGCGAGTTGGTGGAGCCGGGGGTTCCCGGCGGGCTCCCGGAGACGACGACGATCTTGTCGCCCTTCTGGTAGATGCCGCGATCCAGCAGCTCGCTCTCGACCTGGCGCACCATGTCGTCGGAGTGGTCGACCCACGGTACGCAGTAGGTCTCGACCCCCCAGGTCAGGGCCAGCTGGCAGCGCGTGGCGCCCTGCGTGGTGAACGCCAGCAGCGGGATCGGCGAGCGGTAGCGCGCCAGGCGGCGCGCGGTCTCGCCGGACATGGTGAAGGCGACCAGGGCCTTGGCGCCGACGGTGGCTCCGACTTCGGCGGCGGCGCGGGCGATGGCCCCTCCGGTGGTCTCGGGGACCCGCTGGAGGACGTGCGAGGCGCGCAGGGACTCCTGCTCGGCGGCCGCGACGATGCGGGCCATGGTCTCCAGCGTCTCGATCGGGTACTGGCCGACGCTGGTCTCGCCCGAGAGCATCACCGCGTCGGCGCCGTCGAGGACGGCGTTGGCGACGTCGGAGGCCTCGGCGCGGGTGGGCCGGGCCGAGCTGATCATGGACTCCAGCATCTGGGTGGCCACGATCACCGGCTTTGCCTTGTCGCGGCAGCGCTCGATGGCGCGCTTCTGCACCATCGGGACGTTCTCCAGGGGGAGCTCGACGCCGAGGTCGCCGCGGGCGACCATCACGCCGTCGAAGACCTCGATGATGTCCTGGAGCCGCTCGACCGCCTGGGGTTTCTCGATCTTGGCGATGAGCGGGACCCGCACGCCGACCTCGTCCATGATCTGATGGACGTCCTCGGCGTCGGCCGGGCTGCGCACGAAGGAGAGCGCGACCATGTCGACGCCCTCCTCCAGGGCCCAGCGCAGGTCGTCCTCGTCCTTCTCGGTGAGGGCGGGAACGCTGACCGAGACGCCGGGCAGGTTGAGGCCCTTGTGGTCGGAGACGCGGCCGCCGATGAGCACCCGGGTCTGCACCTCGGTGCTGGTGGCCTTGGTGCACTCCAGCACCACGTTGCCGTCGTCGATCAGGACCCGGTCGCCGGGGCGCACGTCCCCGGGCAGGCCCTTGTAGGTGGTGGAGACCCGGTGCCGGTCGCCGGGGACGTCCTCGACGGTCACGGTGAACTGGTCGCCGGCGACCAGTTCGACCGGCCCGTCGGGGAAGGTGCCCAAGCGGATCTTCGGCCCCTGCAGGTCGGCGAGGATCCCTACGCTGCGCCCGCTGGCCTCGGCGGCCGCGCGGACGTTGGTATAGCTGGCGTGGTGGTCCTCATGCGTTCCGTGGCTGAGGTTGAGTCGCGCTACGTCCAGTCCCGCGTCGACGAGCGCGCGGATGCTCTCCGGGCTCGACGTCGCGGGACCGAGAGTGGCGACGATTTTTGCTCGACGTGTCACGCTTAACACTCTAAAGCGTCTGGGCAGTGCAGTGGTCTAAACCAGGTTGCGAGTGGGCGTACTCCGGGTCGCTACTCGGAGAACACGTTGAGCAGCGTCTCGTTGAACGCCGGGATGTCGTCGGGTTTGCGGCTGGTAACCAGCTTGTTGGGCCCCATGGAGCAGACCACGACCTCCTCGTCGACCCACTCGCCGCCGGCGTTGGCGATGTCGGTGCGCAGGCTCGGGAACGAGGTGAGGCGCCGCCCGGAGACGGCGTCGGCCTCGACGAGCATCCAGGGCGCGTGGCAGATGGCGGCGACCGGCTTGGCCTTGTCGAAGAACCCCTTGGTGAACTCGACCGCGCGCCGGTCCATGCGCATGAAGTCGGGGTTGGCCACGCCGCCGGGCAGCACGAGCGCGGCGAAGTCGTCGGCGCTCACCTCGCCCACGGTGGCGTCGACGGTGAAGTGGTCGCCCCGGTCGAGGTGGTTGAACGCCTGGATCCGTCCGGACGAGGTGGAGACCAGTTGCGGCCGCCCGCCGGCCTTCTCCACCGCCGTCCAGGGCTCGGTGAGCTCGACCTGCTCGGTTCCCTCCGGAGCGGCGAGGAAGGCGACGGCGGCGCCGTTGAGGTCGGTAGCCATGGTCGATCCCCCTTTCGTCGGTCTGTGCCGGAGCACCCGCGGACCCCCGTCCGCGGGCACCGGATCGCTGGGTTTCCGCTGCCCACGATGCGGGGGGTTACGCGTGCTCCGCCGCCTCAGCCGATGCGCAGGGGTGCGGGGACGTCGGCGGAGAGCCGGCCGTAGTCGCGCAGGGTCTTGAGGTGGCGGACGGTGAGGATGCCGCGCCATTCGTTGTGGGCGCTGACGGCCCAGCTGTCCCAGGTGATGTCCCAGCCGCCGTCGTCGAGCCGGCGGCGGCACAGGGCGTCGAGGTGGGCGGAGATCTCCTCGTCGGTGAACAGCCGCCGGGCGATGTGGTCGGGGTGGCTCGCCAGGTCCAGCGGCTTGTGCACGTGGCCGCCGGCGTCGGGGTCGGTCTCGATCACGGCGCGGATGGCCGGCCGCAGCCGCTCGAACTCGGCGTGGGCGCGCCGGCGGTCGGGCACGTGCTGCAGGAAGGTGCACACCGCGATGGCCTCGTCGGGGTCGGTCCAGTGCAGAGCGGCGATGCGGCTCCAGCAGAAGGCGGTGGCGCGGTCGCGCCAGGCGTGGCAGATCCGGTGGCGGTGCATGAGGCCGACGAGGGTGGCGGTGGGGTCGAGCGCGCCGCCGAAGTCGCTGCGCTCGCGCCACTGCGGCGCGGCCTCGGTGTGGCGCACGGTGGGCAGCACCGGCGGCACGCCCGCGCTGTCGCGGGCGATGCTGGTGAGGTAGCGGCAGACGCCCTCGGCGACGTCGTCGGGGACGTGACCGAGCTCGTCGAGGTAGCGCAGGGCGACGACCACCGCGAGCGGCTGGCTGCCGTGCCCGCGCAGGTCGGGTTCGAGGCCGTTGCCGAAGCCGCCGTCGACGTTGCGGTAGGAGTCCAGGACCGAGCGAATAGGGGCGGGAGGCCCGCTGCGGAAGTGGTAGGCGAAGCGGTGGCGGTCGATCAGCCGGGCGTTGCGCGAGATGAAGTGCTCCGCGGAGCGGAGGGCTTCCGGGGTCACCATGCTCATGCCACGAATGTACGCCTCCGGTCCGGGACGAGACCAAAGGTGAATCGCCCGAGTATGCCCCGCTTGTGCGATATTTACCGCGTGGGATGTCGCGAATCAGGCGTTTTGCGCGCGCAATTCCGCACGCGCCGCGCATTCAGCTGCGCTCGGATTCGCCGCCTTCGCCGCCGGACGCGCGGCGCCGCCGCATCAGCAGCACCGCGGCCCCCAGCCACGACAGCGCCACCACCACTCCCACGGCGACCTGCACCTCCATCAGGAACCGTGCGGGGTAGACCACCCCGGTCAGGTAGTGGTCGATGAAGCCGCTGGGCGGCAGGCCCTGCAGCCCGGCCCGGTCGCGCGCCCAGTCCTCCACCCACGTCAGCGGGCACCCCCATTGGAAGTCGAGGATGCCGATCGCATAAGCGCACACCGCCAGGTGGGGCCAGAGTGCGTGCGGCCAGCGCCACACCAGGAACCCGCCCAGGGCCACATAGCACAGGAAACCGAAGTGCAGCAGCATTGCCGCATCGGCGAGCAGGCGGTAGCCCATATCGAATTTCTACCCACGCCCGCGTCGGGAATGCCCGCCGAATCGGGCGTCCGGTGCCGCCGGGGCGGCGTCGGCGGCACCGGGGCGGTGATGCCGCGGGGCCGGGGCGGGCGGTGCCCGGGCCCCGGCCCCGCGGGGTATCAGCTCGCGGTCAGCGGGCGCTCCGTGGGCGGGATGGAGGTGGGCAGCGACGTGCCCTGCCCGCTGAGGTAGCGGTCCACGCCCGCCGCCGCCGAGCGGCCCTCGGCGATCGCCCACACGATCAGCGACTGGCCGCGGCCCATGTCGCCGGCGCAGAAGACGCCCTCGACGGTGGTGGCGTAGTCGCCGTCGCGCACGACGTTGCCGCGCCCGTCCAGCTCCACGCCCAGCTCCTCGATCATGCCGGCCTTCTGCGGGCCCACGAAGCCCATGGCCAGCGTGACCAGTCCGGCCGGGATCTCGCGCTCGGAGCCGGGCACCGGCTCGAACCCGGAGTCGGTGCGCTCGACGTCGACCAGCTTGAGCGCGCGCACGCGGCCCTGGTCGTCGCCGAGGAACTCCACGGTGTTGACCGAGTAGAGCCGCTCGCCGCCCTCCTCGTGGGCGGTGGAGACCTTGTAGACCATCGGCATGGTCGGCCAGGGCTGGTTTCCGGGCCGCTCGCGGGGCGGCTTGGGCATGATCTCCAGCTGGGTCACCGACAGGGCGCCCTGGCGGTGGGCGGTGCCCACGCAGTCGGCCCCGGTGTCGCCACCGCCGATGACGATGACGTGCTTGCCCTCGGCGTTGATGGCGGGCGTCTCGTAGTCGCCCTCCTGTACCCGGTTGGCCTGCGGCAGGTACTCCATGGCCTGGTGGACGCCGTCCAGCTCGCGGCCGGTCACCGGCAGGTCGCGCCAGGCGGTGGCGCCGCCGGCCAGCAGCACGGCGTCATACCCGGCCCGCAACTCCTCGACGGTGATGTCCACGCCCACGTTCACGCCGGTGCGGAAGGCCGTGCCCTCGGCGCGCATCTGGCCCAGCCGGCGGTCGATGTGGCGCTTCTCCATCTTGAACTCGGGGATCCCGTAGCGCAGCAGCCCCCCGATGCGGTCGGCCCGCTCGTAGACGGTGACCTCGTGGCCGGCCCGGGTGAGCTGCTGGGCGGCGGCCAGCCCGGCCGGGCCCGAGCCCACCACGGCGACCTTCTTGCCGGTGCGGACCTCGGGCGGCTGGGGGCGCACCCAGCCCTCCTCCCAGGCCCGGTCGATGATGGAGTTCTCCACGTTCTTGATGGTCACGGCCGGCTGGTTGATGCCCAGCACGCACGCCGACTCGCACGGAGCCGGGCACAGCCGCCCGGTGAACTCCGGGAAGTTGTTGGTGGCGTGCAGCCGCTCGATCGCCTCGCCCCAGTCGTGGCGGTAGACCAGGTCGTTCCACTCGGGGATGAGGTTGCCCAGCGGGCAGCCGTTGTGGCAGAACGGGATGCCGCAGTCCATGCAGCGCGACGCCTGCTTGACGACGGTTCCGCGGTCGGCCTCTTCGTAGACCTCCCGCCAGTCCTGGATGCGCACGTCGACCGGGCGGCGAGCGGGCAGCTCCCGCTCGGTGATCTTGAGGAACCCCTTCGGGTCAGCCATTGTCGGTTCTCCCTCCTTTCGAATCCGGCCGACGGCTCAGGACTGCGCTGCGGCCATGATGGCCTCGCCGACGTCCCGGCCCGCGCGCTCGGCCTCGGCCCGGGCGGCCAGGACCCGCTTGAAGTCGCGCGGCATGACCTTGCCGAACCGCGCAACGGCGGTGTCGAAGTCGGCCAGCAGCTCGGCGGCGACGCCGGAGCCGGTGGCCTGGCGGTGGCGCTCCAGCACATCGCGCAGGAACCCGCGGTCGGTGTCGTCGAGCGGGTCGAGGTCGACCATCTCGCGGTTGACCCGCTCGGGGTCGAGGTCGAGCACGTAGGCGATGCCGCCGGACATGCCCGCCGCGAAGTTGCGCCCGATCGGGCCCAGGACGACGGCGCGCCCGCCGGTCATGTACTCGCACCCGTGGTCGCCCACGCCCTCGGCGACGGCCAGCACGCCGGAGTTGCGCACGCAGAACCGCTCGCCCACGACCCCGCGCAGGAACACCTCGCCGGAGGTCGCTCCGTAGGCGATGACGTTGCCGGCGATGATGTGGCGCTCGGGTGCGAAGGGCACGTCCTCGGGCGGGCGGACGGTGATGCGCCCGCCGGAGAGCCCCTTGCCGACGTAGTCGTTGGCGTCGCCGATCAGCCGCAGGGTGACGCCCCGCGGCACGAACGCGCCGAAGGACTGGCCGGCCGACCCGGTGAAGGTGACGTCGATCGTGTCGTCGGGCAGCCCGTCGGCGCCGTAGCGCTTGGTGACCTCGTGGCCCAGCATGGTGCCGACCGTGCGGTTGACGTTGCGCACCGGCAGCTCCAGCCGCAGCGGCTCGCCGAACTCCAGGGCGCCTTCGGCCAGCTGGATCAGCGTGTTGTCCAGCGCCTTCTCCAGCCCGTGGTCCTGGCCGCGCACCCGGTGGCGGTGGTCGCCGCCCCAGGGCTCGACATCGTGCAGGATCGGCGACAGGTCCAGCCCGCCGGCCTTCCAGTGGTCCACCGCCTCGGTCGTGTCGAGCACCTCGACGGCGCCGACGGCCTCGTCGATGCTGCGGAAGCCCAGGGCGGCCAGGTACTCGCGGACCTCCTGGGCCACGAACTCGAAGAAGTTCACGACGAAGTCGGCCTGCCCGTTGTAGCGCTTGCGCAGCTCCGGGTTCTGCGTGGCCACGCCCACCGGGCAGGTGTCCAGGTGGCACACGCGCATCATCACGCAGCCCGAGACCACCAGCGGCGCCGTTGCGAACCCGTATTCCTCGGCGCCCAGCAGCGCGGCCACGACAACGTCGCGCCCGGTCTTCATCTGCCCGTCGGTCTGCACGACGATGCGGTCGCGCAGCCCGTTGCGCAGCAGGGTCTGCTGGGTCTCGGCCAGTCCCAGCTCCCAGGGCGTGCCCGCGTGCTTGAGCGAGGTCAGCGGCGAGGCGCCGGTGCCGCCGTCGTGGCCGGAGATCAGCACCACGTCGGCGTGCGCCTTGGACACGCCGGCGGCCACGGTGCCCACTCCGGCCTCGGAGACAAGCTTGACGTGCACCCGCGCCTGCGGGTTGGCGTTCTTCAGGTCGTGGATCAGCTGGGCGAGGTCCTCGATGGAGTAGATGTCGTGGTGGGGCGGCGGCGAGATCAGCCCGACGCCGGGCGTGGAGTGCCGGGTGTCGGCGATCCACGGGTAGACCTTGTGGCCGGGCAGCTGGCCGCCCTCGCCGGGCTTGGCGCCCTGGGCCATCTTGATCTGGATGTCGTCGGCGTTGGTGAGGTAGTGCGAGGTCACCCCGAAGCGGCCCGACGCCACCTGCTTGATGGCGCTGCGCCGCAGGTCGCCGTTGTCGTCGGGGGTGAACCGGTCCGGGTCCTCGCCGCCCTCGCCGGTGTTGGACTTGCCGCCCAGCCGGTTCATGGCGATGGCCAGGGTCTCGTGGGCCTCGGCCGAGATGGAGCCGTAGGACATCGCGCCGGTGGAGAAGCGCTTGACGATCTCGGAGACCGGCTCGACCTCCTCGATCGGTACCGGCTCGCGCACGCCCTCCTTGAGGCGGAACAGCCCGCGCAGCGTCATCAGGCTGCTCGCCTGGTCGTCGATCTTGGAGGTGTACTCCTTGAAGATCTCGTAGCGCCGGGTGCGCGCGGCGTGCTGCAGCTTGAAGACGGTCTCGGGGCTGAACAGGTGCGGCTCGCCCTCGCGGCGCCACTGGTACTCGCCGCCGACGGCCAGCCGCCGGTGGTCGGCGGGGTTGGCCGCATACGCGGTGGCGTGGCGCATGCGGACCTCCTCGGCCAGCACGTCGAACCCGACCCCGCCCAGCGGCGAGGGCGTGCCGGTGAAGCACCGGTCGACGACCTCGGGGCCCAGGCCCAGGGCCTCGAAGATCTGGGCGCCGGTGTAGGAGCTGACCGTGGAGACGCCCATCTTGGACATGATCTTCAGGACGCCCTTGCCGAAGGCCTTGACGGTGTTGCGCACCGCGTCGTCGGCGCTGATGCCGCCGATGACGCCGCGCTCGACCATGTCGCGCACGGTGGCCAGGGTCACGTAGGGCGTGACCGCCGAGGCGCCGTAGCCCAGCAGCAGCGCCACGTGGTGGCACTCGCGGGCGTCGCCCGACTCGACCACCAGGCCGACCTCGGTGCGGGTCTTCTCGCGCACCAGGTGGTGGTGGACGGCCCCGGTGAGCAGCAGGGAGGGGATCGGCGCCCGGTCGGGGCCGCTGCCGCGGTCGGAGAGGACGACGATGTGGGCGCCGTCGGCGATGGCCGCCGACACCTCGGCGCAGATCTCGTCCAGGCGCGCCGACAGCGCGGCCCCGCCGCCGGCGACCTCGTAGGTGCCGTTGGCGACGAAGGTGCGGAAGGCGGGGTCGCCGTCCTCGGCCGTCCCGGCGCGCACGATCGCCGACAGGCCGGCCTCGTCGAGGACGGGCGTGGGCAGCACGATGCGCCGGCAGTCCTCCGGGTCGGGCGAGAGCACGTTCTCCTCGGCGCCCAGAGCGGTGTGCAGGCTGGTGACCAGCTCCTCGCGGATGGCGTCCAGCGGCGGGTTGGTCACCTGCGCGAAGCCCTGGGAGAAGTAGTCGAACAGCTGCCGGGACTTGGCCGAGAGCGCCGCCACCGGGGTGTCGGTGCCCATGGAGCCGATCGGCTCGGCGCCGGTGCGCGCCATCGGCTGGAGGATGATGCGCAGCTCCTCCTCGGTGTAGCCGAAGACCTGCTGCTCGCGGACCAGGTCCTCGACACCGGAGGGCTTGCCCGGCTCCAGGTCGGACAGGGAGACCACACCGCGCTCCAGCCACTCGGCGTAGGGGTGCTCGGCGGCGAGCCCGGCCTTGATCTCCTCGTCCTCGATGATGCGGCCCTGCTCGGTGTCCACCACGAAGATGCGGCCGGGCTGCAGCCGCCCCTTGCGGACGATGCGCGAGGAGTCGGCGTCGAGCACGCCGGCCTCGCTGGCCAGCACGACCATGCCTTCGTCGGTGACCCAGTAGCGGCCGGGGCGCAGGCCGTTGCGGTCCAGCACGGCGCCGACCAGCGTGCCGTCGGTGAAGGAGACCGAGGCGGGGCCGTCCCAGGGCTCCATGAGCATGGAGTGGAACTCGTAGAAGGCCCGCACCTGCGGGTCCATCTCGGTGTGGTTCTCCCAGGGCTCGGGGATCATCATCAGGACCGCGTGCGGCAGTGAGCGCCCGCCCAGGTGGAGCAGTTCCAGCGCGGCGTCGAAGGACGCGGTGTCGGAGTCGTCGGGGTCGATGATGGGGAACACGCGGGAGATGTCACCGGGCAGCAGGTCGCTGGCCAGCGTGGCCTCGCGGGCCCGCATCATGTTCCGGTTGCCCTTGACGGTGTTGATCTCGCCGTTGTGGGCGATGTAGCGGAACGGGTGGGCCAGCGGCCACGACGGGAACGTGTTGGTGGAGAACCGCGAGTGCACCAGGGCCAGCCCGCTGGCGAAGCGCCGGTCGGACAGGTCGGGGTAGAAGGGCTCCAGCTGCGGCGTGGTGAGCATGCCCTTGTAGGTGATGGTGCGCGGGGACAGGCTCGGGAAGTACACGCCGGCCTCGTGCTGGGCGCGCTTGCGCAGGCAGTAGGCGTAGCGCTCCAGGTCGATGCCGCCGAGGCCCTCGGCCGCGGTGCCCTGCCGGCCGGCCACGAACAGCTGCGCGAAGTGCGGCATGGCCTCGCGGGCCGCCGGGCCGCAGAAGTTCGGGTCAACCGGGACCTCGCGCCAGCCCAGCACGTGCAGGCTCTCCTCGGCGGCCACGGCCTCGATGGCGGCCACGGCCGCGGAGCGCTCGGCCTCCTCGGCGGGCAGGAAGGCGATGCCGGTGGCGTAGCGGCCGGCATCGGGCAGCTCGAAGCCGCAGACCTCGCGGTAGAGGGCGTCGGGGACCTGGGTGATGATCCCGGCGCCGTCGCCGTCCTCGGGGTCGGCGCCCGCGGCGCCCCGGTGGTCGAGGTTGCGCAGGACCGTCAGCGCCTTCTCGACGATCTCGTGGCCGCGACGGCCGGAGAGGTCGGCGACGAAGCCGACACCGCAGGCATCGTGCTCGTAGGCGCTGTCGTACAGGCCCTCGTGGGTGGTCTCGGCGCTCGGTCGGACGGACGAACGCTGCACGTGGCCAGCAGGCATCTACCCTCCTGTCGTCGTACGTCTGGGCTTCGGGAAAAGCGCATCCGGGACGACATTGGCCCTGCTGCGTCGCACGCTGAGGCGGCCCCGACCGGCACCCGGTCCCGCACCCGGCGCGGTCGCCGGGACGGGCCACGTCCTCGTGGTCACCGGTGTCGGACCAGATCGGTGGCCGCACTCGTGAATAGTCAGTTATACCGGCGGTCCAGCCCCGACGTGAAATCGAAAGGTCTAGACCGTGTACCGCCGCAGTGCGGCACAAGGTGCGGAAGTCCGCCCGCCGAGGGAGGGTCGGCATCGACCCGCCCTTCGGGGCTAGCCGTGATCTTTCCAGGCGGCGAACCCCGCAAACATCCCTTTTGCGCCGATCTCCGCGGAGACCGGCGCAGCGGAACGCAAGCACAGTACCCCCTCCCCTGCGCGGCGGTGCGCACCGGGGGTGGGGTCCGGTTTCCGCCCAGCGTACCCGCAGGCAGCAGATCCGGCATAAAACCGCGGTCAGAATCGGCTGCGACCCACGCCACACACCGCGGCGGCGCGACGCCGAGGCCGGCTCGGGAAGGCCGCGGGGGCGGGCACCGGCACGGCCGCGGGTGCGCGATGATCGAGGGGTGCACGATCATCCCGGCTCCGACCGCCCCGTCCCGCCGAAACCGCCGCCCGCCCTCCAGGCGGTGCTGGACGAACACGGGATAGCGGCGCCCCGCGTCCACCGGGTCCTGGCGGCCCTGGCCGAGGGAGGCTGGTGGTCGCCCCGCGAGCTGGTGCGCTCCACCGCGGTCGCCCACCGCGTCGTCCAGGAGGTCCTCGACGCCCTGGCCGACGAGACCGAGTGGAACGCCGGCGGAACCCGGATTCGCCTGCTGCGGCCGGGCGACCACGCCGGCACCTACCGCCCCGAACCCGCCGACCCGGTCGCCCACCTGGCGGCCGGCCACCCCGAGGCCGCCGCCGAACTGCGCCGCCTGATCGACGAGGCGCCCGCGCCGCGCACCGACCTGGACCACGTGGCCGCCACCGCCGACACCGCGCTGCGCCGCGCCCTGCTGCTGCGGTCGCGCTTCGCCACCGACGGCGCCCGGCTGCTGTGCGCGGGCGACCACGACCTCACGTCCCTGGCGGCCACCCTGGTCTGCCCCGGCCTGGAGGCCGTCGTGGTCGACATCGACGAGCGGATGCTGGCCTACATCGACGCCGCCGCCGAACGCCTGGGGCTTCCGGTCCGCTGCCACTTCGCCGACCTCCGCCTGGGCCTGCCCGAGGCCGTGCGCGGCTCCTGCGACCTCGCCTTCACCGACCCGCCCTACACGCCCGAGGGCGTCGAGCTGTTCGTGCGCCGCAGCGTGGAGGGCCTGGCCGCGCCCCAGCGCGGGCGGGTGCTGCTGGCCTACGGCGCCAGCGAGACCACCCCGGCGCTGACCGCCAAGACCCAGTCGCGGCTGAGCGCGCTGGGGCTGGTCACCGAGGCGCTGTGGCCGGAGTTCAACCGCTACCTGGGCGCCGAGGCGATCGGGGCGGCCGCCGACCTGTACGTGCTGCGGCCCACCGGCCGCACGCCGCAGAGCGTCCGCGGCCCGGCGGCCCGGGCGCGCGTCTACAGCCGCGGCGCCAACGCGGCCGAGGCCGCCGGGGCGCTGGAGGAGGCCGAGGCCCGCGCCGTCCTGGACCAGACCGCGGCCCGGACCGCTGTCGGCGAGTGGCCCGGCCCTGCTGTGGACCCCAACCGGGCACCGGGCGCCGCCGCGGGCGCGGAGGCCGCGCTCCGGCACGTGCGGCTGGCGACGTGGCTGGAGGGCCCCGCCGAGGCCGGGCCCGCGGCGGTGAACCTGACCGGGGGCTGGGACGACCTGCTGGCGCGGGCCCTGCTGGCCGCACCCGGCCCCGAGGCCGCCGCCGTTGTCGGCTCCGCTCACCCGCAGGTGCGCGACCAGGCGGGCCAGCGCGAGCTGGCCGCCCTGCTGGCGCCGCGCTTCGAGGTGCGCTTTCTGCGCGGGACCCCGGCTCGGCGGCTGACGACGGTGCGGGCCGCCGAGCGCCCGGCGGGCGGCGGAGCGCCCGAGGACCTGCTCCTGCACTGCCAGCGGCGCGCGCACGGCAGGCTCGCCGCCACGCTGCGGGAAGGGCTGGTGCGGGTGGCCGCGGCCGCCGGGACCCCGGTCAACAAGCGCACGGCCCGCCAGGCCGTCGCCGCCGCCGCACCGTGGCTGAGCGGGCACACGCTGCTGGACCTTCCGGCCCACCGGCTGCCCCGGCTGCGCGCGGTCGCCGCGGACCTGGTCGCTCGTGCGGCCGGTTCCGGGCCGCCGCGCGGCCCGGAACGGGGCTGAGCCGCCGCGGCCCCGGTGGACTCAGGCCGTCGGGACGGTGCCCTGCTGGGCCTCCTGGAGGTTCTCCAGCTGCACGACGCGGTGGTAGAGGGGGTCGCGGAAGTTGTTCAGCGTGATCAGGGGGGAGACGAGGCTCTCGCGTTCGGCGGGGTCGTCGGACTCGATGGACTGCACCCAGGCCACCGTGAGGTAGTGGCCGCTGACGGTGGCCTCGGCGGCGCTGAAGCCGGCGCCCAGGCTGGAGAAGGGGTCCTCCTCGGCGGCGGGGACCTCGATGAAGCCGGCCGGCTCGGCCGCGGCGTCCTTGGGGGGCTGCAGGGCCGTCGCCACGGCGTTGGCGGCCTTCTGGTCGCGGAGGTTGAACATGGCCACCGCGCCGACGTAGCCGTCGGAGGTGTAGCCGGCCCGGGCCGCCTGGGTGCATCCGGCGTCGGCCAGCGCGGCGCTCACGCGCTCGCCCCAAACCGCCGAGGCGCAGTCGTCGGTCAGCGACGAGGTCTGCAGCTCGAAGGTGATGCCCTGGCTCTCGCTGTCGATCCGCTTGCTGTCCTCGCCGAAGAGCTCGCCCTTGTTCAGCGGCCGGGAGTCGGCCTCGCGGGTGGCCAGCACCTCGTTGCCGGAGTCGTGGACCTCGTAGGCGGTGGGGACCGGGTTCTCCGGTGCGGTGGCACCGCCGGCGGTGAACTGCACGACGAGCACGACCACCAGCGCGACGACCGCCACGCCGAGGGCGCCGAGCAGGATCGGCAGCAGCCTGCCGCGCGACCCCGCGCGGGAGGGGCCCCTGCGCCGGCGGCGGGCTCCCTTGCGGCGGGCGGGGGAAGGCGCGGCCAGACCCTCGATGGAGTCGGCTTCGTCGAACTTCCTCCGCCGGCCGGGGGTACCGGACACAGACGACTTAGAAGACACCAGAACCTCTCGGACGGTCGCGGGGCTGTGTTCTCATGTGGCGGGGGACGGCTGAGCCGCGGGTGACCATGCCGCCGGTTCGCAAATCCTAGCTTGCGGGCGGACCCGCGGCGTCCCTGGTGCCCGCCTCCCTCCCGCCGCCGCCCGGTTCCGGGGTGGCTGCCGGGTCCCGCGCCGGTCGCCGCCGAACGCGACGGGCACCGCGGCGGTGCGCCGCGGTGCCCGGATGCGGCCTACTGACCGGCTTCGCCGACCTGCCGGTAGACCCAGGTGGAGGCGTTCATCGCCGCCACGTTCAGCGTGGAGAGCGTGTCGCTGTCACTGGGTTCGCCGCCGTCGGTGCGGGCCACCCAGTACACCGCGAGGTAGTGCCCCATGACCTGTGCGGTGGCCTGGCTGTAGCCCTTGTGCAGCCCTTCGATGCCGCTCTTCTGCGGCAGCAGGAACCCGGGTGCGGTGGCGGAGACGCCGGGGTCCAGCGACCGGGCGACGGCCTCGGAGGACTCGACGTCGGCGAGGTCGAACAGGGCGACCTGTGCGACGTACTCGTCGTCTTCGCCCATGTAGACGGCGCTGGCCGCCGAGGTGCACTCGCCGTCGACGAGCGCCCGGGCGACCCCGTCGCCCCACACCAGCGACGTGCAGGTGTCGGTGACCTCCGCCTGCTCGCGGACGAGGGTGTGGCCGTCCAGCTTGAGCTCCTCGGTTTCGGAGCCGAAGACCTCGTCCTTGGGAAGCGCGCCGCCGCCGTCGCCGCGCTCGGCGATGGGCGCGAACGCGTCGTCCTGGGGCTGGGCCTGGTAGAGCCTGGGTACGAGGGTGGAGTGCCCCTGGGGAGGGGCGACCACGGCGCTGCTGCCGCCGCTGTCGGCGGAGTCGGGCGAGGCCGTCGCCAGCTGGTAGGCGAGGACGCCCAGCAGAGCCACCAGTGCGGTGACGCACAGCACCAGCAGGGTGGCCAGGATCGTGGTGCCCCGCTTGCGCGTGCTCTGCTCGGCGAGGGTGTAGACGATCTGGCTGGACCGGTCGCCCAGGACCGTCACCCGGCGCAGCGCCGAGGCGGAGAACTTCGACACGGGGTCGATGCCGGGCGCCGAGCGCGCGGAGCGGCGGGTGCGGTTCTGGCCAGCGCCGCCGCGCCGTCCGCGGTCGGAGCGGTCGCCGCGGTCCTCGGCCGGCTCGGCCGGGGCCCGCCTGGCGGTCGCGGTGGCCGTGCGGCCCCCCGAGGCCCGGTCGCCCCGGCGCCCGCCGCTTTCGCCCGCGTCGTCGCCGCGTTGGGTGTGCACGTCGTCGGCCGCGTAGCGCTCCCGGAGCGCGCGGGCCGGCGCGCCCCGGCGCGAGCGCCTTCGGCCGGCGCGCCCGGTGGAGTCCGATGTGGTCACGGTCTACTCATCCGTCCTCGGACGGCGCGGTCCCCCTGCTCTCCGGCCGTCCGGCTGTGGGTGTCTGCTTGGAGGTTCCGGTGCCGCCGCCGTCGGATCCGTCCCCGCCGCTGTCCTGAGAGGTCGCAGGGTCGGTGTCGAAGACCTCGGTGCCGGCGTCGTGGCCCGGGGGGACCACCCGGCTGGAGAAGGAGTCCAGATGCCGCCCGGCCCAGAGGAAGTAGGCCAGGGCGGCGAGGAACACCGCGACCGAGGTCCAGTTGTTCAGCCGCAGGCCGAGGATCTCGTGCGCAGGGTCGACGCGCAGGTACTCGATCCAGAACCGACCCACACAGTAGCCCATGACATAGAGCGCGAAGAGCCGTCCGCCGTCGAGGCGGTCGCCGTATCGCCTGCCCAGCCAGGCGAGCAGCACCGCGAGTGCCACGCACCACAGTGACTCGTAGAGGAAGGTGGGGTGGTAGGTGCTGTAGTACTCCGTGCTGCTGCCGGGTATGGGCTGCATGCCCGGACGCGGTACGCCCTGGGCGTTGTGGGAGTAGTCCAGCGAGATGTGCACGGCCCAGGGCAGGTCGGTGGGCTTGCCGAACAGCTCCTGGTTGAAGTAGTTGCCCCAGCGGCCCAGGGCCTGGGCCAGCGGCAGGGTGGGCGCGATGGCGAAGGACAGCTTGGACAGCGAGATGCCGCGGCGCCGGGCCACCCACCACACGCCCACCGCGCCCAGCGGGACGGCGCCCCAGATGCCCAGCCCGCCGTTCCAGATGTAGAGGGCCTCGACGGGGTTGCGGCCGGGGCCGAAGTAGAGCTGGTAGTCGCTGATGACGTGGTAGAGGCGCCCGCCGACGAGCCCCAGCAGCACCGCGGGCACCGCGAGGTCGATGATGGTGCCCTTCTCGCCCCCCATCGCGGCCCAGCGGCGCTCGCTCCAGAACACGGCGGCGACGACTCCGGCGAGGATGCACAGGGCATAGAAGTGGATGGTGACGGGCCCGAGCGAGATCGAACTCACGTCGGGGCTGGGAAAGGCCGCGAGGGCACGGCCGGTCTCGGCCGCGCCCTCGGGGGCGGTGAGCGGATTGGTCATCGCGCGGATCTGTCCTTGGGGTCAGGGTGAGACGTCGGGCTCGGGCGAGGCGTCGGCGGTCGCGCCGGCGCCCGCGGCAAGCGGTTCGGTGCTCACCTTTCCGGGCTCGGCCCGCTCGACGGCGTCGCGGACGCCGTCGCCGGAGAAGGCGGCGTCGCCCATCTTGCCACCGTTGACGTAGACCGACGGGGTTCCGTTGAACGCGTTCGCTCCGGAAGAGTACCTGTCCTTGACCGCGCCCGTGGCATCGATCACCTCCTGGACATAGGTGTCCTGGAGGAACGAGCTGTCCACGCCGTTGTCGTCGCCCCACTCCATCAGCCCGGACAGGCCCATCTCCTTGATCTCGGCGCCGCTGAGCTCCTGCTGCGCCGCGGAGGTGAGCCGGGGCAGGTACTCGCCGGTGAAGGTGTCGACGACCTTGCTCTCGGCCTCGACCCGCTGGGCGAACGCGGGGTCGTCGATACCGACCTCGCCGCCCCACTCCTTGAGGTCACCGGTCGCGAAGCCCTGCGTGCCCTCGGGGGGCTGGTTCTCGAACAGCAGGTCGTTGTACTGCACGAACTTGCCGTGGTCGGCGGCCGCGCGGGCGGCGGCCGCGGCGCGCAGCGAGTTGGCGCTCAGCGGCTCCTGCGCCTGGGCGAAGATGCTGACCGGCCGGTAGTGCACGATCGCCTTGCCCTCGCTGGCGAGCTGCTGCAGCGTGGGGCCGCTGGCGGTCTCGAACTGCTTGCAGGCCGGGCACTGGAAGTCGGCGTAGACCTCGACCACGGGCGCCTTGACGCCCTCCTTCGCCAGTACGACGCTGCCGTCCTCCTGCAGCGTCTGCGCGGGCAGCTGCTCGTAGCGGTCGGCGAACGCCTGCTCCTGCGCGCTCTGCTGGGCGAAGAAGAGGTAGCCGCCGCCCACCACGACGAGCACCACGGCCAGCGCGGCGCCGACGACGCCCAGCACCCTGTTGCGTGCGGCCCTCTTCTTGGCCTGCTCCCGTTCCTGCCTGAGTCGTTCGCGGGACGCTTCCCGCGCAGCCTTGCCCATCAGCCGATCACCGTGATCCGTTGTGTGTTCATTGGTCTGGCCGCGGCCGCGGAGCGGCCCGTGTGCACCGCCCCGGGAGGCGCCGGCGCCCGGCGTGCTCGCGGCGCGCCGCTCAGCGGTAGAGGCCGAACAGCCTGTCCAGCGCGAGCGGCGAGCGCGGCCAGATCGTGACGATCGCGGCCAGCGCGAGGAAGCCGAGGTCGCGGGCGATGTCGAGTCCGTATCGGGTCTCGCCCTCGGCGACCGGCCCTCCGGTGCCGAAGCATCCGCAGTCGATGTTCAGCCCCCGCGCCCACGCCGAGACGATGCCCGCGATGAACACCACCATCAGCAGGCCCGAGGCGGCGCCGACGTAGCGCGTGGCCAACCCCATGAACAGCAGCAGCGCGAGCGCGAATTCCAGCAGCGGCAGCGTGAAACCGATCAAGCGGCTGAGTTCGGGCGAGAAGAGCTGGTAAGCCTCGACGGACTGCACCGACAGGGCCGGCGGCAGCTTGCTCACTGCCGCATACGCCAGCACGGCGGCCAGGCCCAGGCGCGCGAGCAGGGTGATCCACGGCTGGATCGCCGCCCACCGGCGCGATGCCGCGGCCGGCTCGGCGGCGTCGGGGGCCGACTGGTGTGTGGTGTCCATTGAAGGGTGTCCCGGGGGGCGTGGCGGTCACTGCGGACGGGCACCGGGTCGGTGCCCGCCGTGCGGATACTACTCTACGTCAGCACGGAGACACGCTGAGTCGGAGCATCTTCGCAACGGTGCGCGACTGCCCGGCGTCCTCGCCGAACAGTAACGAGCGGACCACCGGGTTAATGCCCCCGGCCGCCTTCCGGGGGCACACTCTCACCGAACTTTTACCCGCGGCGCCGCCTCGCGCGCGGGTGGGCGCCGGTGGCACCCCCGCGGCGGTGATCTTGTACCTGCGGTCCCTTGTGATCGCTCACAATGACCACAGGTACAAGATCGGCGGCGGAGAGTGAGTGAGGTCAGGTACTAGGAGCGCCCGTCGCGCACGCCCAGGGCCAGCTCCTCGGCGAAGGAGCGCACGGCGCTGATGCCGGTCTCCAGGTCGGGGGCGTCCAGCACGCGCTGGCAGAACCCGGCTCCGGCGATGACCCCGTCGGCGTAGGCGGCCACCTCGGCGGCCTGGGACCGGTTGGAGATGCCCAGGCCCACGCACACCGCCGGACCGCCGCCGGGGATGGCGCTCCTGGTGCGCGCGACCAGCTTCTCGGCAGTGCCGGCGACCTGCGCGCGGGTGCCGGTCACCCCCATCAGCGAGGCGGCGTAGACGAAGCCGCGCGAGGCGCGCGCGGTCAGGCGCAGCCGCTCGTCGCTGGAGGAGGGCGCGACCAGGAAGATCCGGTCGAGCCCGGCGGCGTCGGTGGCGGCGAACCACTCCTCGGCCTCCTCCGGGATGAGGTCGGGGGTGATCACCCCGGATCCGCCCGCGGCGGCCAGGTCGGCGCAGAAGCGCGCCGGACCGTAGCGCTCGACGGGGTTCCAGTAGGTCATGACCAGGGCCGCGGCGCCGGTGGCGGCGGTGGCCTGCACCACCCGCAGCACGTCGGCGGGGGTGGTCCCGGCCGACAGGGCGGTGTCGGCGGCCCGCTGGATGGTGGGCCCGTCCATGGTCGGGTCGGAGTAGGGCAGGCCGACCTCGATGACGTCGCAGCCGCCTTCGACCATGGCCTCGATGACCTTGATGGAGGATTCGGGGTCGGGGAAGCCCGCGGGCAGGTAGCCGATGAGGGCGGCCCGCCCGTCCGCCTCGGCGCGGGCCAGGGCGGCCTGCAGCGCGGTCCGGCTCGTGGCGCCCTGCTCGTCGGCCCCGCCGGGCGCTGCGCCCGTGCCGCCGTTCGTCCGCTCGTTCACGCCTGCTCCTCGCCTTCGCCGTCGACGAGCCCGAAGTAGGTCGCGGCGGTGTCGACGTCCTTGTCGCCGCGCCCGGAGAGGTTGACGACGATGACGCCGTCGGGGCCGAGCTGCTCGCCGATGCGGCGCACGCCGGCGAGCGCGTGGGCGCTCTCGATCGCCGGGATGATGCCCTCGGTGCGGCTCAGCAGCCGGAAGGCCTCCATGGCCTCGGCGTCGGTGACGGCCCGGTAGGAGACCCGGCCGGTGTCGGCCAGCCAGGCGTGCTCGGGCCCCACCGCCGGGTAGTCCAGGCCCGCCGAGATCGAGTGGCTGGGCAGCGTCTGGCCGTGCTCGTCCTGCAGCACGTAGGTGCGCGCTCCGTGGAAGACCCCCGGGGCGCCGCCGGTGATGGCGGCCGCGTGACGGGCGGTCTGCACGCCCTCTCCCCCGGCCTCGAAACCGTAGAGGGCGACGCCGGGGTCGCCGACGAAGGCGGCGAAGATCCCCATCGCGTTGGAGCCGCCGCCGACGCAGGCCGCCACCGCGTCGGGCAGCCGCCCGGTCAGGTCGAGCACCTGGGCGCGGGCCTCCTCGCCGATGACGTAGTGCAGGTCGCGCACCAGGGCCGGGAAGGGGTGGGGACCGGCCACGGTGCCGAAGAGGTAGTGGGTCGTCTCGACGTTGGCCACCCAGTCGCGGAACGCCTCGTTGATGGCGTCCTTGAGGGTGCGGCTGCCGACGGAGACGGGAACGACCTCGGCGCCCAGCAGCCGCATCCGCGCGACGTTGAGCGCCTGGCGGCGGGTGTCCTCCTCGCCCATGTAGATGACGCAGTCCAGGCCCATCAGCGCGCAGGCGGTGGCGGTGGCCACGCCGTGCTGGCCCGCGCCGGTCTCGGCGATGACCCGGGTCTTGCCCATGCGCTTGGTCAGCAGCGCCTGGCCGAGCACGTTGTTGATCTTGTGGGAGCCGGTGTGGTTGAGGTCCTCGCGCTTGAGCAGGACGCGGGCGCCGCCGCAGTGCTCGGCGAAGCGCGCGGCCTCGGTCAGCAGGCTGGGCCTGCCGGTGTAGTCGCGCAGCAGGGCGTCGAGCTCGGCGCGGAAGGCGGGGTCGGCCTTGGCCTTGTCCCACTCCTGGGCGACCTGGTCCAGGGCCGCGATCAGCGCCTCAGGGCTGAAGCGGCCGCCGAAGCGGCCGTAGTGCCCGCGTGCGTCGGGCAGGTCGGATCGGACGGAGTCCGGTGTCGCGGATGGCATCTGCTTCTCCATGTCGGCGCGCGGCGCGCGCCCTTTGCGGTCGGGGCCGGCGCCGGGCGAGCGCGCCCGGGCCGCCGGCCGGGGGGTCGGCACGACTGCGGGGGCCGCTGCGCCGATGCGCGAGGGCCCCCTAGGGCCATCGCCCGCCGGCGCGGCCGGGCAGGCCGCTCCGGTGGGCGGGGGTGCGCGCCGCCTCCACGGTCAGCTCCGGTCCCGCAGGGCGGGGTGCGCGCCGGCCGTGACCAGGTCGGCGACCGCGTCGCGCGGGTGGCGGCCGCGGACCAGGCTCTCGCCGACCAGCACCGCGTCGGCGCCGTGGCCCGCGTAGGCGAGCAGGTCGTGGGGGCCGCGGACCCCGGACTCGGCGATGCGCACCCGGTCGGCGGGGATCAGCGGCGCCAGCCGGGAGAAGGTGTCGCGGTCGACCTGGAGGCTCTTCAGGTCGCGGGCGTTGACGCCGATGACGGTGGCCCCGGCCTCCAGCGCGCGGCCGACCTCCTCTTCGGTATGCACCTCGACCAGCGGGGTCAGGCCGAGCGAGCGCGCCCGCTCGACCAGGGAGACCAGGGCCTCCTGGTCCAGGGCGGCGACGATCAGCAGCACGGCGTCGGCGCCGTGCACGCGCGCCTCCCACAGCTGGTAGGAGCTGATGATGAAGTCCTTGCGCAGCAGCGGGGTGGGCACGGCCGCGCGGACCGCGTCGAGGTCCTCCAGGCTGCCGTCGAAGCGCCTGCGCTCGGTGAGGACGCTGATCAGCGCGGCGCCGCCGGCGGCGTAGTCGCGGGCGAGGGCCGCGGGGTCGGTGATGGTGGCGAGGGCGCCCTTGGACGGGCTGGAGCGCTTGACCTCGGCGATGACCTGGACACCGGGGCTGCGCAGCGCCGCGGCCACGTCCTGGGGCCGCGGCACGGACTCGGCCGCCTCCTTGAGCCGCTCCAGGGGTGTGGCCGCCTGCCGATCGGCGAGATCGGCGCGCACTCCCTCGACAATCTCGTCGAGCACGCTCACGTGGGACTGCCCCCTCATGTCGCCGGTGTGTGGACCTGAACCGTCCCCGCGCGTGCGGGTGGCGCTCGGGGTCGCCGGGTGCCCGCGGCCGAGGCGGTCGCGGCGTGCTCGGGCGGGGCGCACCCGCCGCGGTCGCGCGCCGGGGCCGGGCACCGGACCGCGGGGCCTGTCCCCGCGTTCGGGTACTACCGATCGTATCGAGTCCGGGCGCGGGTGTTGCCACGTCCCCCGGATTGCCGGCCCCGGGCGGGGCGGGCCGCTATCCCGGAGCCAGGAACGCGCCGAAGGGAAGATTGCGGACCAGCCAGAAGGCCAGCAGGACGGCGAGGAACAGATACAGCCACGCCGGGTGCACGGCCCGCTTGGGCGCGGTGCCCGGCGGAGCCGGGCGGAAGGACCGGTACAGCCAGCGGAAGTAGCTGTAGGCGACGAGCGGCGCGATCGCCGTCATCAGGGCGTTCATCTGCACCGCGCCCACCACGTCCAGGTTGGTCAGCGCGTGGATCGCCCGCATGGTGCCGCAGCCGGGGCACCAGGTGCCGGTGACCAGCAGCCAGGGGCAGGTGGGGTAGTGCCCGGGTTCGTTGGGGTCGACGAAGTGCAGGAGGGTGGCGCCGGCGATGCCCGCCGCGCCCAGCAGCAGCGGCGCCGCCCCCGGATGGAGGCGGCGCCGCGTGCCCGCGGACTGCTGAGGGGCCATCAGTAGGTCGTGGTGGTGGGCGTCGACGCCAGCAGCGACGCGATGGAGACGCCGTAGATGATCCCGCCGATCACGTAGCAGAGGATGCCGACGATGAGGGCGATGATCGTGAACCGCTTCGCCTTGCCGGCCCGCTCCTGGGCGGAGGCGAAGTCGCCGCGGTTCCACTCGGCGTTGACCTTGGCCGCCGAGAGGATGGCGGGGATGGCGAAGGGCCAGCAGCAGAACATCGACAGGATCGCGGGGACCAGGAAGTCGTTGGGGGGTTCGGTGGCCCCGGCCTGGCTGGGGTATCCCCCCGAGCCTCCGGGAGGCGGGCCGTAGCCGCCGGGCGGAGGCTGGTTGGGGGGCTGCTGACCGGGTGGAGGACCGTAGCTCATGTGGATGCGGCTTCCTGGGTTGGAATATCAGGGACGGGATGTGCGGTGCGGCGTGCGGGTGCGTGCCGGCGGGCGGAGGAACCCGCAGCCGGCGCCGACCGCCGCTGCGCACGGCAGAGTCGCATCATGCCAGATGAGTGCCTTCGGCGCCGACACCGGGGCCGAGGGCGAGCGGCGGTGTGCCGGTAATCTACTCCCCCGCGGGTGGGAGCGTCCACGTCCGCAGGGGAGGCTCGCTCGGAGCGCGTGCACCGGGCCCGTCCGCTGCGCAAGGGCCCGGTGGGACCGGTGGGGCTCCTAGTGCGCCGCAGCGGTCTCGTCGGCGTGCTCGTCGCCGCCGGAGGGCTGTGCGGCCTCGGCCTGCTCGGGCTCGGGCTTGTGGCGGCCGGCCTGGAGGGCCTCCCACTCCTCGCGGGTGGGCGGGGCGGTGCGCGGGTGCTTGCGGCCGAGCCCGGCCTTCTTCATGATCCCGGCGACGGCGGCGCAGACCACGCTCGCGCCCAGGGCGACGGCGGACCACATGACCACGTTCTCGTCGAACATGATCGCCACGCCGGCCGCGGTCCACACGACGATCCAGGACAGGGTGAGGAACCACCCCGCGACGGTGTTGCCGTGGTCCTCGTGGTGTTCGTCGGCCATCAAGGCTCCTTCTGGTTCTCGTGATCGGTGCGGGTGGCGGACCGCCCGGCGGCGCGGCCGGATCGTGCCGCGGCACCGGGGTCGGTGTCGGGTCCGGGGTCCAGGGTGGGGTCGGCGCCGCCGTCGAGCGACTTCCACAGCTCGGCGGGATCGCTGGAGAGGGCGGCGCTCGGCGCGCTGTGGCGATCGTACCTGCCGCCCATGGCGGGCCAGGCAGCACCCCGGACCAGCGTGTAGGCGCCGGCGGCGATCAGCAGGGCGGCGCCCGCGGCGGCGATGCCGGGCCACAGCGCCACCAGGTGCAGCCCCTCGACGGCGCCGTGGGCGGTGGCGCGGTCGGCGGCCGCCTGCTCCAGCGCGGCGGGGCGGGTGCCGCGCCACACCGCCGCCAGCCCGGCGGTGCCGAACAGGGCGATGATCGCGCCCAGGACGCGGCGCGCGAGTCCGCGGGTGGCCAGCAGCGCGGCCAGCGCCGCGAGGGCGGCCAGCCCCACGGCGAAGGCGGTGGGCGCGACGTCGTCGCCGGTCACATCGACGGGTGCGGCCGCCACCGGGCCGCTCAGCGCGACCTCGGCGCGCGCCCAGGTGCGCCCGGAGGCCCCGGCGAGCGCGCCCGCGCCCGCGGCCACGGCTGCCAGCACGGCGGCGTACTCGGCGCGGTACCGCCCGGCACTCACCGCGCCTCCCGGTCGGCGCCGTCCGCGCTCGGGGCGCCCAGGGGCAGCGCACCGCCTGCGTCGAAACAGGTGCGGGTCCCGGTGTGGCAGGCGGGTCCCGTCTGGTCGACGCGGATCAGCAGGGTGTCGCCGTCGCAGTCGAGCGCGGCGCTGACGACCCGCTGCACGTTGCCGGACGTGGCGCCCTTGACCCAGTACTCGCCGCGGCTGCGCGACCAGTAGGTGGCGCTGCCGGTGTCGAGGGTGCGGCGCAGCGCCTCGTCGTCCATCCAGGCGAGCATGAGCACCTCGCCGGTGTCGTACTGCTGGACGACGGCGGGCAGCAGGCCGTCGGCGTTGCGGGTGAGCCGGGCGGCGATCTCCGGTGCCAGCCGGGAGTGGGAGGCGCCTGCGTGCGGGCTGGTGCTCATGGTTCCAGCCTATGAGCCCGCCGGCACCGGCCGCGGCGGGGTCGGCCCGCGCGCCCGCGCCGGCTCCGCCGCCTGCCATCCTGCCTTCGCTGGGCCGTAAGGTTTCTTGCGCCGCAGAACCCCCGCTGGACCCGTTGTCAGGAGTGCCGTGACCGCCGAGCTGCTCGCCGCCGACCTGGCCGGCAAACCCGACGCGCTCTCCGCGCTCGCCGACCGCCTCTCCCGCCGCGACCCCTACCGGGCGCTGCCGGTGCTGCTGGACGACGAGCCGGCGGGGATCCTGCTGCTGGGGGTGGGCGCCGCCCGCCACGCGTGCGCCGCGGCGGCCGCGCGGATGCGGACGGCCGGCCTGGGCGCGGTCGCCGAGTACCCCTCGGCGCAGCGGTCGCTGCCGCCGGGCCCGGACACGCTGGTGGTGGCGGTGGCCGCGGGCGGCGGCAACCGCGAACTGTGCACGATGCTGGACGCCTACGTCGAGCGTTCGGCGATCATCGTGCTGACCGACGCCCTGGACGGGCCGGTGGCGCGCTACGCCGACATCCTGGTGCCGCTGCTGGCGGGCGAGGAGCGCAGCGGGCTGTCCTGCCGCGCCTTCCAGCACGCGCTGGCGCTGTTGCTGCTGCTGGGCTACCGGCTGGGCGCGCCTCCCCTGGGCGGCGACGTGGCGCTGAGCCTGCGGCGCTGCGCCAACGCCACAGCGGGGCTGCTGGAGCAGGCGCCGCAGTGGGTTCCCGGGGCCGCCGCCGCGCTCGGCTCCACGCACGGGCTGCACCTGGTGGCCCCGGCCGAGCGGCTCTGCTCGGCGCACCAGGGGGCGATGGCGCTGCGGCAGGGCCCGGTCGTGGCGGCGCACGCGGTGGAGTCGGGCGAGTGGTCGCACACCGACCGCTATCTGGCGGCGGTCTGCGACTACCGGGCACTGGTGTTCGCCGGCTCCCACTACGACGAACGCACCCTGGACCACCTGCTGGAGCTGCGGGGCGCGGCGGTGGCCGTGGGCGGCGATCTCAAGGGCGCGCAGCTGTGCGTGCGCTACCCCGGCGACACCGATCCCGACGTCAGCCTGCTCACCGAGCCGGTCGTGGCCGAGCTGCTGGCCGCCCACTGGTGGGCCGAGCGGGAGCGGGGGCGGCGCCCGGCCGCGCGCTGAGGGGCGGCCGGCGCCGGGCGGCCCGCTGTCAGGCGGAGCTGCGCACCCAGGAGGCGTACAGGTCGGCGTAGACGCCCGGCCGGGAGGCCAGTTCCCCGTGGGTGCCGCGCTGGACGATGCGGCCGCCGTCGAAGACGAGCACCTCGTCGGCGGCCTCGGCCGTGGACAGCCGGTGCGCGATGGCCACGGAGGTGCGTCCGTGGGTCAGCCGGTCCAGGGCGCGCTGGATGCGCACCTCGGTGTGGGGGTCGACTGCCGAGGTGGCCTCGTCCAGCACGAGCAGGTCGGGGTCGGCGACGTAGGCGCGCACCAGGGCCACCAGTTGGCGCTCGCCGGCCGACAGCGACTCGCCGCGCTGGCCCACCGGGGTGTCCAGGCCGTGGGCGAGGCCGCCGAGCCAGTCGGCCAGGCCCAGTTCCTCGATGGCGGCCTCCAGTTCGGCGTCGGTGGCCTCGGGCCGGGCGAAGCGGATGTTGGCCGCCAGCGAGCTGTCGAAGAGGAACCCCTCCTGGGGCACCATCACCATCCGGGCGCGCAGGGAGGAGAAGGCCACGTCGCGCAGGTCGGTGCCGTCGATGAGCACGCGGCCCTCGACGGGGTCCATCAGCCGGGTGAGCAGTTTGACGAAGGTGGTCTTGCCCGACCCGGTCTCGCCGACCACGGCCACCCGGGTGCCGGGGGCGATCTCCTCGTCGACGGCGTCGAGCACCGTGGGGCCGCCGGGGTAGGCGTAGGAGACGTCCTCGAAGCGGACCCGGACGGCGCCGCGAGGCAGTTCGACGCCCGCCTCGCCGGGGTCGGCGATGTCGGGAACGGTGTCGAGGATGCCCAGCACGCGGCGCCACCCCGCGATGGCGTTCTGCGCCTCGTTGAAGATCTCGGTGGCCATCATCATCGGCGCGACGAACAGCGTCATCAGGAACAGGAACGCCACCAGCTCGCCCGCGGTGATGCCGCCGCCGATGCCCAGCAGCACTCCGGCGATCACCACGGCCGCGTTGCCCACCGCCGCGATCATCTCGGCGAACGGCGAGACGGCCATGGACAGCCGCTGCGCCTTGACCTGGGCGGTGCGGGTGGCCAGCACCGTGGTGTCGACGCGTTGGGCGGTGCGCTCCTCGGTGGAGTGCGCGCGGATGACCGAGGCGCCCATCACCGTCTCCCCGATGGCGCCGAGCATGTCGCCGGTGCGCTCGCGGACGGCGAGGTAGGCGCGCGAGAGCCGCTTCTGCAGCCAGCGCGCGCCGATCAGCAGCGGTAGGAAGCACACCCACACCAGCAGGGTCAGCTCCCAGGAGTAGACGGCCATGAGCACGGTCGCCACGAGCAGCTGCCCCACGCTGACGATCAGCTGGAGGCCGCCCCACTGCATGAAGGTGCTGATCTGGTCGACGTCGGCGGTGACGCGGGCGACCAGGGCTCCCTTGCGCTCGCTGTTCTGGGTCAGCACCGACAGGTCGTGGACGTGGCGGAACGCCTTGCGGCGCAGGGTGGCCAGCGCGGACTCGGTGGCGCGGTAGAGCCGCACGTTCATCAGGTAGGCGCAGACCATGGTGACGGCGAGCGTGCCGGCGCACACCGCGACGACCGCGGCCGCGAAGTCGATGTCGGGGCGCCCGCCGGCGGTGGTCAGCCCGCGGTCGATGATCTGCTGGATGGCGATGGGCACGATGACCTTGCCCGCCGTGGCGACGACGGCCAGCAGCAGGGTCAGCCACAACCCGCGGGCGAACTCCGGGGACAGCCGCAGGCCGCGCCGGATGGTGGCGATGGCGCCGTCCTCGCTGCGCTGCAGCCCTGCCCCGCCCGCGTCGGAGCCCTCCTGCGGGGCGGCACCGGATGCGCGGTGCTCCGGTCGGGCGGCGGGGGCGGTCATCGCATGCCTCCAAAGCGGGTCTGGTCGCGGCGCGGCTGCGGGGCGGTCGGCGAGGCGGCCCTCGGGGTGTCGTCCGGCGGCGGGCTCAACGCACGGTCTCCCGGGTCTGGTCGGTGTCCTGGGCCGCGCCGCCGGCCGCGGCGGGGCGGGAGGGGCGCAGGCCGTGCGGCTCGGGTCCGCCCTCGCCGGGTTCGAGCCGGGCGGCCCGCTCGGCGGCGGCGCGCTCGTAGGCGGTGACCAGGCGCTGGTAGCCCGGGGAGCGCTCCAGCAGCTCGGCGTGGGTGCCGCGGTCGGAGACCGTGCCCCGTTCCAGGTAGACGACCTCGTCGGCGAGTTCGATGGTGGCGCGGCGGTAGGCGACCACGATCACGGTGGCGGCGAGGTCGGTCTCGCGCAGGCCGGCGAGGATCTGCGCCTCGACCTGGGGGTCGACCGCCGAGGTGGCGTCGTCCAGGATGAGCAGGCGCGGCTTGCGGACCACGGCGCGGGCCAGGGCCAGCCGCTGGCGCTGGCCGCCGGAAAGGCTGGTGCCGCGCTCGCCCAGGGGAGTGTCGAGGCCCTCGGGCAGGGCGGCGACGAAGGAGTCGGCGCAGGCCAGCCGCAGGGCGGCCCAGACCTCGGCGTCGTCGATGCCGGCGCCCAGGGTGATGTTGCCGCGCACGGTGTCCTCGAAGACGAACGCCGACTGCGGCACCAGGGCGGCGGCGCGGGCGATCTCGCCCTTGGCCAACTCGCGCACGTCGACGCCGTCGAGGCGGACGGTGCCGGTGTCGGGGTCGACCAGGCGCATCAGCACGGTGGTGAGCGTCGATTTGCCCGCGCCGGTGGGGCCGACGAGCGCGACGGTGCGGCCGGGGGCGATGTCGAGGCCGACGTCGTGCAGCACGGTGCTGTGGCCGGCGGCGGTGTGCTCGGTGTCGGACAGGTCGCGCCCTCCGCCGGTGTAGCCGTCCTCGTAGGAGAAGCCGATGCCTTCGGCGGTGAGGCGGAGGCCGCCTCGGCCCTCGGGGACGCGGCGGTCGCCGTAGGGCATGGTGCCCTGGGCGGTGAGGACGGCCTGGACGCGGTTCCAGGCCACGACGGTGCGGGGCAGGTCGCCCAGGATCCAGCCGAAGGAGCGGATGGGCAGGGTGAGCAGCGTGAACAGGTAGGCGACCTGCACCAGGTCGCCGGGGGTGATGGCTCCGGTGGACAGCCGCCACATGCCCACCAGCAGCACGGCCAGGATGCCGAAGTTGGGCAGGTTCTCCATCACCGGGTCGAAGACGGCGCGCATCCGGCCGACGTGGATCTGGGCGTCGCGCAGCCGGTGGGCGGCCTCGGTGAAGCGCTCGGTCTCGGTGTCCTCGCGGCCGAGGCTCTTGACGACCAGAGCGCCGTCGAAGGACTCGTGGGCGACCTCGCTGACGTGGGCGCGCAGCGCCTGCGCCCGGGTGGCCACGGGTGAGACGCGGCGCTGGAAGACCACGTTGGCCAGGGCCAGGACGGGGAAGACCACGAACCCGATGAGCGCCAGGACGGGGTCGGTGATCACCATCGCGGCGGCGGCGATGGCGAGCATGGCGATGCTGCCGATCACCATGGGCAGCGGGGCCAGGGGCCGCCAGGACTCTTCGACGTCGGCGTTGGCGTTGGACAGCAGCTGGCCGGTGGCGTGGCGGTGATGCCAGGACAGCGGGAGGCGCAGGTAGGTGCGTGCGACCGAGCGCCGGAAGCGCGCCTGCATGCGGAACTGCATCAGCCCGGCGAACAGCCGGCGGAAGGCCAGCCCGACGGCCTTGGCCAGCCCCACGCCCAGCAGCAGGCCGCCGGCCGCGAGCAGGGCTGCGGCGGTGGTGGAGCCGTGTTCGAAGGCGGGCAGCACGACGCGGTCGGTGATGCCGCCCATCACCGATGCGGAGCCCACGCTGAAGGCGGCGTGCAGCCCGGCGCCGGCGACCGCGACGAGGAAGACGAGGGGTTCGGTGCGGATGGCCACCCACAGCACATACATTCCGCGCCTGAACACCGCCTGTCCCGGTCTGCGGCTGCTCGTGCTGTCGTGCGGCATAGGTCCCCCTGCCCGTAAGCCCGGAATCGCAGCGGTTGGTGTGCCGTCCCATGACCGGACGGCACCGCCGCTACAACCTACTCCGGCGTACCGGGCAGGCCGTAGCCGATTAGGTTCAGCGGTCGGCGCGGACGGACTATTCCGCCCGGTGGCGGCGGTTTCCCGCGCGGCCCGTGTCCGCATGCGGACGCGCGGCGAGCGCCCCGCAAGCGCCGCGGCCCCCGGAACCGACTGGAGCCGGCCACCACCGGGGGTGCGGCAATGGGGCTGAGATGCGCGAAGCGCCCCGCGCTACGCGGACCGCGCCCATTGCCGCAGCCAACCCCCTCAACGGCTGTAGGTGCGGTACTTCTCCGGGGCGGCGGGTGACGGGTGGGCGCCGCGGGCCGGACCGCGCCCCCGCACGGTCCGGCCCCCTCGGGGTACGCCGGGTGGGAGCCGGTCAGATGCCGCCCGCCACGAGGGCGCGGAAGGTGAGCGGGCCGACGATGCCGTCGTCGTCGAGGCACTCGCCCTGGTCGTTGCAGGTCTCCCGCTGGAACCGCTTGACGGCCCGCTCGGTGACGGGCCCGAAGATGCCGTCGATGCCCGACTCCTTCAGGTGGCCGCGCTCGACGAGCATGCTCTGCACCGCCGCGACCTTGGGCCCCCTGCTGCCTTGCAGGGTCTGGCCGTACCAGTCGCGCAGCTGCGCCCAGGTCTCGATCCCGACGTCGCCGCTGAGCGGGATGTCGTTCTTCTTCTGGTAGGACGTCACCGACTTGCTGAGCCCGGTGTCGTAGACGCCGTCGTAGCCGTTGCCGCCGGGGTCGTACTTGTTCGCGCCGGTCATCAGGTACTGGATGCCGCGCACGATGAAACCGGTGTCGCCTTCGGTGTAGGTGGGCCAGGGCAGGGCGTTGATCTCGGCCTGCAGTTGCGGGTTGTCCTCGCCCAGGCGGTCGGCCGACGCCGCCGGCGCGGCCCCGAACCCCGCCGCCAGTGCGAGCCCGGCCGAGGCGATGACCGCCGCTACTCTGCGTGCCCCCGTTGCGGGTGCCATCAGCACGCTCCTCCTTCGTCTCGTGTGGTGCGTACACACAGGAGGATGCCCCTGGGAGCTGCGGTGTTTCCAGAAACGACATGATCGGCCACTGTCGGTCACGAAACGATTCGGTGACAACCGGTGACCGTGGTATCGCGTCATGCCGCCCCAACGCCCCGCCTTTCGGACCGCACGGCCCGGTGCTGCCCGGTGCTGCCCGGTGCGGCCCGAAAGGCGGGGCCGGAGGCGGCTACCGGACGGGGTGGCCGCAGGCGCGCAGTTCGGCCTTGACGTCGGCGACGGTGAACTCGCCGAAGTGGAACACACTGGCGGCGAGAACGGCGTCGGCGCCGGCGGCGACAGCCGGCGGGAAGTGCTCGACCTTGCCGGCGCCGCCACTGGCGATCACCGGGATCTCCACCACCGCGCGCACCGCCCGGATCAGCTCCAGGTCGAAGCCGGCGCGGGTGCCGTCGGCGTCCATGGAGTTCAGCAGCAGCTCGCCGGCGCCCAGTTCGGCGCCGCGCGCGGCCCACTCGACCGCGTCGATGCCGGTGCCCCGGCGGCCGCCGTGGGTGGTGACCTCGAACCCGCTGGGAGTGGTGTGCTCTCCGGTGGCGCGGCGCACGTCGGCGGAGAGCACCAGCACCTGGCTGCCGAAGCGCTCGGCGATCTCGCGGATCAGCTCGGGGCGCGCGATGGCGGCGGTGTTGACGCCGACCTTGTCGGCTCCGGCGCGCAGCAGCCGGTCGACGTCGGCGGGGGTGCGCACTCCCCCGCCCACGGTCAGCGGGATGAACACCTGCTCGGCGGTGCGGCGCACGACCTCGTAGGTGGTCTCGCGGTCGCCGCTGGAGGCGGTGACGTCCAGGAACGTCAGCTCGTCGGCGCCTTCGGCGTCGTAGCGGCCGGCCAGCTCGACGGGGTCGCCGGCGTCGCGCAGGTTCTGGAAGTTGACGCCCTTGACCACCCGCCCGGCGTCGACGTCGAGGCAGGGGATGACGCGCACGGCCAGTGTCATGCCTCGCGCACCGCCTTCAGCGCCTCCTGCAGGGTGAAGGCGCCTTCGTAGAGGGCGGTGCCCATGATCGCGCCTTCCACGCCCTCGCCGGTGAGCGAGGCGATGGCGGTGAGGTCGTCCAGGGTGGCGATGCCGCCGCTGGCGACCACGGGCTTGTCGGTGCGGCGGGCGACGGTGCGCAGCAGCTCCAGGTTGGGGCCCTTGAGCGTGCCGTCCTTGGTGACGTCGGTGACGACGTAGCGGGCGCAGCCCTCGGCCTCCAGGCGGTCGAGGGTGGACATCAGGTCGCCGCCGTCGCGAGTCCAGCCGCGGGCGGCCAGGGTGGTGCCGCGCACGTCCAGGCCGATGGCGATGCGGTCGCCGTGCTCGGCGATGATGCGGGCGCACCAGTCGGGGTTCTCCAGCGCGGCCGTGCCGATGTTGACGCGCGTGCAGCCGGTGGCCAGGGCGGCGTCGAGCGAGTCGTCGTCGCGGATGCCGCCGGAGAGCTCGACGCGGACGTCGGTGCGTCCGACGATCTCGGCGAGCAGGTCGCGGTTGTGGCCGCGGCCGAAGGCGGCGTCGAGGTCGACCAGGTGGATCCATTCGGCGCCGGCCTCCTGCCAGCCCAGCGCCGCCTGGAGCGGGTCGCCGTAGCGGCCGCCGGAGCCGGCCTTGCCCTGGACGAGCTGGACGGCCTGGCCGTCTGCGACGTCGACGGCGGGCAGCAGTTCAAGCGTGGAGGACATGCGCGGCCTTACTCGTGGGTCGGGGACGGGGGCGGATGGGCGCCGCGAGCGCCGGTCACAGGGTGCCGACCCAGTTGGCCAGCACCCGGGCCCCGGCTTCGCCGGACTTCTCGGGGTGGAACTGGGTGGCCGACAGCGGTCCGTTCTCCACGGCCGCCACGAACGGGGTGCCGTGGGTGCTCCAGGTCACCAGCGGCGGGGCGATGCGGCTGGAGGCGGGCTGCAGCGTCCAGTCCAGCACGCCGTAGGAGTGCACGAAGTAGAAGCGCTCGTCGGCGGGGATGCCCGCGAACAGCGCGGTGCCCTCGGGCGCCCGGAGGGTGTTCCAGCCCATGTGCGGCACGATGGGGGCCTGCAGGCGCTCCACGGTGCCGGGCCACTCGCCGCAGCCCTCGCTGGCGGCCCCGTGCTCGACGCCGCGTTCGAAGAGCACCTGCATGCCCACGCAGATGCCCAGGACGGGCCGCCCGCCGGCCAGGCGCTTGCCGATCACCCGGTCGCCGCCGGCGGCCCGCAGGCCCTCGATGCAGGCGGCGAACGCCCCCACGCCCGGCACGACCAATCCGTCGGCCTCCAGGGCGGCGTGCGGGTCGCCGGTGACGGCGACATCGGCGCCGGTGCGCTCCAGGGCGCGCTGCGCCGAGCGCAGGTTGCCCGAGCCGTAGTCGAGGATGACGACGCTCTTCGTCATGGTGATCCCGCCTTTCGGGTCGCGGACCGCCGTGGTCCGGGTGGAGGGCGCCCGGTCGAGCTAGGCCGTGTTTGGTGGGTCCGTCCGTAGCGAGCGGCGCACTCGTGTGCGCCCCGCGCCCGATCGCGCGAAGCGCCGATCTCCGGCGCGGGGCGCCGCCATAGGGACCAGTGCCGCTCTCGCAAGGCCGAGGAAGGAGTCAGGGCGGGCCCCCTGTCGACTGACGAGAACGCAGCGAGAGCGGTGCTGGGGCGCCGCGCAGTAGGACAGTGATCCACCAAACATGGCCTAGCCGCCGAGGTAGCCCAGGCGCAGCGCACCGGCCGCCACCGCCAGCAGCGCACACACCGCGAGGCCGCCCGCCAGCACGCGGTTGACGCGCCACATCGGCACGGTGCCCCCGGCCAGCAGCCCGCCCAGGGCGATCAGCAGCACACCCCACACCTCGGTCACTACAGCGCGCCCTTGGTCGAGGGGACGCCGCTGACGCGGGGGTCGCGCTCGCAGGCCTGGCGCAGCGCCCGCGCGAGCGCCTTGAACTGGCACTCCACGATGTGGTGGGCGTTGCGGCCGTAGGGCACGCGGACGTGCAGGGCCACGCGGGCCTGGGCGACGAACGACTCGAAGATGTGGCGGGTCATCGTGGTGTCGTAGTCGCGCCCGATCACCGGCGCCATGCCCTCGGGCTCGCTGTGCACGAGGTAGGGGCGCCCGGAGACGTCCACGGTCACCTCGGCCAGCGCCTCGTCGAGCGGCACCTTGGCGTCGGCGAAGCGGCGGATGCCGGCCTTGTCGCCGAGGGCCTCGGCGAAGGCGGCGCCCAGCGCCAGCGCGGTGTCCTCCATGGTGTGGTGGGAGTCGATGTGCAGGTCGCCCTCGGTGCGCACGGTCAGGTCGAACAGGCCGTGCTTGGCGAGCTGGTCGAGCATGTGGTCGAAGAAGCCGACACCGGTGGAGATGTCGGCGACCCCGCTGCCGTCCAGATCGATCTCGACGGCGACCTTGGTCTCCTTGGTGGCGCGTTCGACGCGGCCGGTGCGGCTCATGGCTGGCGGATTCTCCTGAGGGTGGCGGTGGGCGTTGCGTCCGGCTCGTGCTATCACTGGGGCTTACAGCAGCTGTTCGGGGCTCACCTGCAGCAACGCTTCGCGGAACGCCGACATTTCCGCGGCGGTGCCCACGGTGACGCGCAGCATCTGCGGCGGCCCGACCTCGCGCACCAGGACCCCGCGCTCCAGCAGGCCCCGCCACACCGCCGACCGGTCGGCGAAGTCGCCGAAGAGCACGAAGTTGGCGTCGGAGTCGGCGACCGCGAAGCCGCACTCGCGCAACCACTCCACCAGCGCGTCGCGCTCCTGGCGCAGCTGCTTGACCTGGCCCAGCAGCTCGTCGGCGTACTCCAGGGCGGTGGCGGCGACCACCTGGGTGACGGCCGAGAGGTGGTAGGGCAGGCGCACCAGCTGCAGCGCGTCGATCACGGCCGGGTGCGCGGCGAGGTAGCCCACGCGGGCTCCCGCCAGCGCGAAGGCCTTGGACATGGTGCGCGAGACGATCAGCCGCGGGTGCTCCTCCAGCAGGGTCAGCGCGCTGGGCGTGCCCTCGCGGCGGAACTCGGCGTAGGCCTCGTCGACGACGACCATGCCCGGGGCGGCCTCGGCGATCGCGGCGATGGTCTCCAGCCCCAGCGCGGTGCCGGTGGGGTTGTTGGGCGAGGTCAGGAAGACGACGTCGGGCCGGTGGCGCCGCACGGCCGCGACCGCGTCGGCGGTGTCGATGCCGAAGTCGCCGGCGGAGCGCTGCACGGGCAGCCACTCGGTGGCGGTGACCCGGGAGATGACCGGGTGCATGGAGTAGGAGGGTTCGAACCCCATGGCGGTGCGGCCGGGGCCGCCGAAGGCCTGCAGGATCTGCTGCAGGATCTCGTTGGACCCGTTGGCGGCCCAGACGCGGTCGGCGCCGAGCCCGTGGCCGAGATAGGTGGCGAGGTCGGCGCGCAGCCGGGTGGCGTCGCGGTCGGGGTAGCGGTTGAGGCCCGCGGCGGCCTGCTCGACGTTGCGGGCGAGCTCCGCCGCCAGGGCGGGCGAGGGCGGGTAGGGGTTCTCGTTGGTGTTCAGCGCGACGGGCACCTCCAGCTGCGGCGCGCCGTAGGGGGCGCGCCCGCGCAGGTCCTCGCGCAGCGGCAGGTCCTCCATGGTGATCGGCTCCCGGGCGGAGGGGCCGCCGGTCTCGGGGCTCACCTGGCTCCCTCCCGGCCGCCGCCCACGCGCGCGGACACGGCCTCGCCGTGGGCGGGCAGGTCCTCGGCCTCGGCCAGTGCGACGACGTGCGGGGCGGCCGCGGCCAGGGCGTCGCGGTCGTATTCGACGACGTGTATCCCGCGCAGGAACGTCTGCACGCTGAGCCCGGCGGTGTGCGCGGCGCTGCCGCCGGTGGGCAGCACGTGGTTGGAGCCGGCGAGGTAGTCGCCCAGCGACACCGGCGAGTAGGGGCCCACGAAGACGGCGCCGGCGTTGCGCACCGCGGCGGCGTGGGCGGCGGCGTCGGCGGTGATGATCTCCAGGTGCTCGGCGGCGTAGGCGTCGACCACGGCCAGCCCGTGGGCGATGTCGTCGACGAGCACGATGCCGGACTGGCGGCCGCCCAATGCCTCGGCGACGCGGTCGCGGTGGCGGGTGGCGGCCACGCGGGCGGCCAGCTCGGTCTCGACCTTGTCGGCGAGCTCGGTCGAGGGGGTGACCAGCACGGAGGCGGCCACCACGTCGTGCTCGGCCTGGCTGACGAGGTCGGCGGCGACGTAGCCGGGGTCGGCGGTGTCGTCGGCAAGGACGGCGATCTCGGTGGGGCCGGCCTCGGCGTCGATGCCGATGACGCCCTTGAGCAGCCGCTTGGCGGCGGCGACCCAGATGTTGCCGGGACCGGTGACCATGTCGGCCCGCTCGCACTCGCCGGCGCCGTAGGCGAACATGGCCACGGCCTGGGCGCCGCCGACCGCGTAGACCTCCTCGACGCCCAGCAGGGCGCAGGCGGCCAGGACGGTGGGGTGGGGCAGCCCGCCGAACTCGGCCTGGGGCGGGGAGGCGACGGCCAGCGAGGCGACGCCGGCCTCCTGGGCGGGCACGGCGTTCATCACGACGCTGGAGGGGTAGACCGCGCGGCCGCCGGGGACGTAGAGGCCGACGCGTCCCACGGGCACCCAGCGCTCGGTGACGGTGCCCCCCGGGACAACGCGGGTGGTGGTGTCCCGGCGCCGCTGGTCGGCGTGCACCCGCCGGGCGCGCTCGACCGACTCCTCCAGGGCGGCTCGGACGTCGGGGTCCAGCGCGGCCAGGGCGGCGTCGAGCTCGGCGCGGGGCACGCGGATGCCGCAGAGCCGGACGCCGTCGAAGCGCTCGGTGAGCTCGACGAGCGCCTCGGTACCGCGCACGCGGACGTCCTCGCAGATGGGGCGCACCCGGTCGAGGGCCGCCGCGACGTCGGTCTCGGCGCGCGGCAGCAGGGCGCGCGGGTCGCCGGCGCTTCCTCGGAGGTCGATTCGGGAGATCACGGCTTCATTCTAGGGGGCGTGCGGGGGCCGGCGGCTGCCGCGCCCGGGAGCCCGCGGGCGCTCGCGCGGGCCGGCCGGCGTTCGGGCGGCCGGGGCGACGGAAAGCCCTGCCGAATACCGCGGAATTTAGCTTCACCTAAGTTCGGAATGCCTAACCTGAACCACCCTGGGCAAGGTTTTCCTAAGTGCCGGAGATTACTCCGCAATAATTCGACAGCGGAATTCCCGGGCGCTATTGTCAATGACATGAACGCGACTACTCGAACCTCCGAACACGGCCTTTCGAAGTTCCACCGCCTCCTCCTCGACCAGGTGGGACACGAATTCACCGCCTCGCACCAGTACTTCGCGCTGGCGGCCTGGTTCGACGACAGGGACCTTCCCGGACTCGCCCGGGTGTTCTACCGCCAGTCGCTGGAGGAGCGCGACCACGCCACGATGATGGTCCGCTATCTGCTCGACAACAACGTCTCCCCCGACATTCCCGATGTGGGCGCGATCCAGACCGACTTCACCGAGCCGCGCGAACTCGTGGCCCTGGCCCTGCGCCAGGAGCAGCAGGTGACCGAGCAGATCCGGCAACTGGCCAAGGCGGCCCGCGACGAGCACGACTACACCGGCGAGCAGTTCATCGACTGGTTCCTGCAGGAGCAGGTCGAGGAGGTCTCGACCATGTCGACCCTGCTCAACGTGGTCGACCGGGGCAACGGCAACATGTTCGACGTCGAGACCTGGGTCAACCGCGAGCTGTCGGACCACGGCGACGCCGCCGGCGCCCCCGAGACCGCGGGCCCCTCGGTCGGCTGAGGCCGCCCGGCCGCCGGAGGCGCGTGGTCCGGCCCGGCGGCGCCCGCCCCGGATCGCCGGGGGTGGGTGCCGCGGAGTCGGGCATACTTGTGCAATGCCACACCGGTTGCCGCTCTTTCCGCTGAACAGCGTGCTCTTTCCGGGCACGCCCCTGCCGCTGCGCGTGTTCGAGGAGCGCTACCGGCGGCTCATGGCCGACGTGCTCGACGATCCCGAGGACGCCGCAGCGGGCACCTTCGGCGTGGTGGGCATCGAACTGGGCCACGAGGTGGGCGAATCCTCCGCGCACCAGCTCGCGGAGGTGGGCTGCACCGCCGAGATCCGCACCGCGCGGCGGCACGCCGACGGCACCTTCGACCTGGTGGTCGAGGGCGGCTCCCGCTTCCGGCTGGACGCCGTCGAGGAGACCGGCGGCGAGCACGGCTACATGCGGGCCGAGGCCACGTTCCTGCCCGACGAGGTCGGCGACGGCGCCGACGAGTACGCCGAGCGGGTCGGGCGCCTGTTCGGCGTCTACTGCGAGCGCCTGCGCGGCATGGGCCTCTCGGCCGAGCCGCGGCGGGAGTCCCCCGCGGCCCCCTTGCCGCTGTCCTACGCGGTCTCCGCCGCTATGATCATCGACCGGGGCGAGAAGCAGCGGCTGCTGGAGGCCGACCACGCCGCCGAGCGGCTGCGGCTGGCCGCCGACCTGCTGCGCCGGGAGAACCGCGTGCTGACCTCCCTGCCCGTCCTCCCGGCCGCGCGCCTGCTGCAGCCCGAGGTCAGCCTGAACTGAAAACGCCGACCGGGCGGCCGGCACGCGCCGCCGCCCCCGCAGAGCGGAGGCCGCGCTGAGCGCCAAGCAGACCCCGGCCACGGTCGCGGCCGGGCGCGCCGGAATCGGGTTCCGGCTCCACACCTACGAGGCCGGCGGTGCGGCCGGCCAGGGCTCCTCCTACGGCACCGGGGCCGCCGACGCCCTGGGCGCCGACCGGCGGCGGGTGTTCAAGACCCTGGTGGCCGACGTCGACGGGCGCCTGGCGGTGGGCGTGGTGCCGGTCTCGGGCGGACTCGACCTCAAGGCCCTGGCGGCCGCGGTCGGCGGCAAGCGCGCGGCGATGGCCGACCCCCGCGACGCCGAGCGCGCCACCGGCTACGTGGTCGGCGGGATAAGCCCGCTGGGCGGCCGCAAGCGGCTGCGTACCGTCGTCGACTCCTCGGTAGCCGAACACGAGACCGTGTTCGTCTCGGCCGGGCGCCGCGGCCTGCAACTGGAGCTGGCCCCCGACGACCTGCTCCGCGCGGCCGACGCCATCACCGCCCCCATCGCGGCCCCCGGCTGAGGGCCTCCCGCGCCCCGCACCGCCGCCGGCGCAACCCCGGCCGCAGCGGTGATCGGTGTGCGGGCGAGGGCCCGCGGCCCCTTTCCTCGGTGCGCCTTCGGACTTACGGTTGTCTCACCGAGGTGAATACAGCGGGGCGCGTGAAGGAGGCGCGATGGTCGCCGGGACGGTGTTGAGCGCGACGCTGGGCTACCTGGCCATCGCCGCCTGCTACCTCGCGACCCGCTGGTCCTATGCGCGCATCCGCCGCGCCGGACCGCAGCGCCCGCCCGTGGGTCCCGAGGACCTCGACGCCTTCGACCTGGCCATGCTCGCCGGCGGGCGCCAGCGCATGGGCGAGGTGGCGCTGGCGGAACTGTACCTGAGCGGGCGCGCGGTCGCGCGGGGCCACGGGCTGGTGTCCCGGCCCCAGCAGGCCGAGCCCCGGGCCGCGCGGCTGTCGCCGGCGCCCTTTGCCCGGCTGCTGGACGTCCGCCTGGAATCGTCCCGGTCGGTCGCGGCCGACCTGCTGGTCCGCCTGGCGGCCAAGGCCGATCCGGCCACGTCCGTGCTGTGGCGGCTGCGCCGCCTGGGGCTGTTCCTGGCGCCCGAGCGCCTGGGGCGGGTGTCCGTGGTGCGCCACGCCGCCTGGGGGCTGCACATGCTCATCGGAGCGGTGGGCGTGCTGGCCGGCGGCGGCGCGGTGCTGTGGGCGATGATCCCCGAGGGCGAGCGGATCGACGCGGTGCCGCTGGTGTTCGCCGCGGTGCTCATCGTCTACCCGTCCACGGTCTATGTGCTGGGGCGGCTCATCGGCGGGATGCAGGGCGCGGTCGCCACGGCGGCCGCGGTCACCGCCGCCGCGGTGCCCGTGGTGCCGCAGCCGCGCATCCTCGCGGCCGGGCTGGGCCTGCTCGCGGGCTGGTCGCTGCTCCACGGCCTCTATCGGCTCACGGGCGGCAAGCTGGGGCCGCGCACCGCCGCCGGCGACGCGCTGCTGGCGGAGGCCGAGGCGGATCCCGAGGGCGCCGGCGCGACCGAGACCGCCTTGCGGTGCACGGCGCTGCTGGGCTTCCGTGCGCTGCGCCGCGGACCGCGCGCCTACGGGCGCCGGCTGCGGCCGCCGGAGTGCGCGGAGTTCGCCGCGGTGGCGTCGTTCGCGGCGGCCTGCGGCAGCGGCGTGGGCCAGCCCAACAGCGGCCTGGGCGGCAACTTCGGCGGCGACGGCGGAACCGGCGACTGGGGCGGCGAGGGCGCCGCTCCCCCGGCGGCCCGGCGGCGGCCCGGCGGCGGAGCGGAGCCGGCCGCCTGAACGGTGCGCGACCGCTGTGCTCGCAGGCAGCTCGGCTGCTGCGGCCGCGGCGGCACCCGCAAGGGCTGCGGAGGCGCCGTGGGCGGGCGATGCCAGTCGCCGCTCGGCGCGGCGCGGGGTTCAGCCGGTACCGTCCTCGCGGCGTTCGGTTCCGGCCGACTCGGAGGGCTCGGCCGCGCGGCCGTCCCCGGTCTCCGGCTCGGCACCGGACGCGCCGGCCTCGCGCTGCGCGTCCTGGGCTGTCGACCGGCGCTGCGCGGGCAGGTCACCGCGCCACAGGCTCACCGCGTCGAAAAGCCCGTACTGCAGCACGGCCACGAACGGCCAGGCCACCAGGGCGCTGAGCGCGTGCAGCCGCAGCCCCGAGCGGATGACCTCACCCGGTTCGGCGGCCTCCACCGCCCGCTGGAAGTCGCCGGCGTCGATCAGCGTGCCCACCTGCCAGGCGGCGAGCGAGCCGATGGCCGACCCCGCGGCCATGCCCAGCAGGCAGGCCATCCGCAGGTCCGTGGCGTCGCGCGCGGCCAGCCGGTACTGCAGCAGGTAGACGCCGTAGCCGCACAGCAGCCCGGCGCCCATCATGATCAGTGTGAAGTAGCCGTCGACCGCGAAGTTGGTCTCGGAGACGGGAAAGGGCAGGATCCCGCCGTCGCGGCCGACGGTGACCCGCGGCCGCGGGGCCAGCAGCCACCACAGCAGGCCCAGCGGAACACCGAGCGCCGCCGTGCAGCCGAGGACGGCCCCTCCCACGGCGAATCTCCGGCGCAGCATCCAGCGCCGCACCCCCTTGTCCGGTTCGATCGCTGAGCTCCTTTCCAGCTCCCGCGGCGGGAAAACCCCTGGTGCCCCGGCCGGAGCGCGGCCCACAATGGCGCGCATGACACCGACTGCGGGCGAGGCCCGATCCGCACCGGCCGGCAGCGCGGCCGCCACCCCTGCACCGCCCGCACCCAGATCGCCGGCCCCGACAGCGGCCGACGAGCGCACCATGCTCATGTCCTGGCTGGACTGGCACCGCTCAACGGTATGGGAGAAGTGCGCCGGTCTCACCGCCGACCTCGCTCGGTCCACCCCGCTGCCGACCTCGCCGCTGATGTCTGTGGGCGGGGTGGTCGCCCACCTGCGCTGGGTGGAGGCCGCCTGGTTCGAGATCTGCCTGCTGGGCCGCCCCGACCGGGGACACTACACCGCCGCCGACCCCGACGCGGAGTGGCGCGGGGGCCGGCGCCCGCTGGGCGAACTGCTGGCGGAGTACGCCGAGCAGTGCGAGCGCTCGCGGGAGATCACCGCGCGGCTGGGGATGGACGACTCCGGGCGGGCGCTCGACGGCCGTACCGTGACGCTGCGCTGGGTGCTGGTGCACATGATCGAGGAGACCGCACGCCACAACGGACACCTGGACCTCCTGCGCGAGCTGGCCGACGGCACCACCGGGGAGTGAAGGCGGCGAGGACGGGCGGAGGGCTGAGCCCGCGCGGGTCGGTACCGGTGCCCGCCGGTGCAGCATGCGACGAGGGCGGCGCGTCCGGGTGGCGTTCGGGTGCGCCTCGTCCACCCGAGCTCCCGGACCGAAACCCCGCATGCCCGATTTAATCTAACTCTCCGCGCCAATCTTGCACCTGTAGTCATTGTTAGCGATCACAAGTGGTCACAGGTACAAGATCACCGCCGCTGGGGGCACCGACCGCGCGGAAATCACCGGAGTCCGCCCTTGACCCGGCAAAATCCGCGCGCTCGACGCCCCCGCGGCTCAGCGCGGGCCGTCCGGCCCCCCGTCCTCGTCGGCGGGCTCATCGCCCTGCGGAGACTCGTCGTCCTCCGGAGACTCGTCATCCTCGGCGAGGATGCGGTAGAGGCCGCGCTTGCTCTCGGCGAGCAGCCGCTTGGCGCGCGCGACCTGCTCGTCGGTTCCGGCCTGGGCGACCTGGGCGGCGGCCGCGGCGAGCTGGTAGGCCAGCGAGCTGATCTCGCCGTAGCGGGCCTGGGCGTCCTCGTGCTCCTCCGACACCGCCTCCCAGGGCGGGGTGAGGCCGGCGGCGTTGCGCTCGATGTAGTCGTGGCCGTCGTCGGTCAACTCGAAGGGGCGGCGCCGGCCCGCACCGGTGTTCTCGGCGGGGCGGACCAGGCCCTCGTCCTCCAACTGCTGCAGCATCGGATACACCGATCCCGGGCTGGGGCGCCAGGCGTTGCCGCTGCGTTCGCGACCTTCGCGGATGATCTCGTAGCCGCTGCGCGGCTCTTCGGCCAGCAGCAGCAGGATTCCGGTGCGGACGTCGCCGCGGCGCACCCGCGACCCGCCGCGGCGCCGGCGCCCGCCTCCGCCGCCGAACGGGCCGAAGGGCCCGTGCGGGAACGGCATCGCGCCCCAGGGCGGCCCCGGCGGCATCGGAGGCGGCGGGACGCCCGGACCGCGCGGGACCTGCGCCCAGTGCGCCATCGGCTCGGACTCCGGACCCTCGCCGCGGTGGAAGCCGCGCGGGCCGCACCAGTCGGCGCGGGCGCGGAGCTTCGCGGCCTCGCCGGTCCAGTCGCCGGCCGCTTCGCCGTACTCCGCGCGGAGGCGGCGGGCGGCGCGCTTGCGCATACCGGCACGCTCCCCCCAGCCCCACGGCATCGACATCGCAGTCATCACGTCTCCCCGTACCAATCGACACTGTCTAACCTATCTCGATACCGATCGTTCTATCGAGATACTTAGAAGATATATTTATAACTCGGGTCGGTCAACAGCCGGGAGGGGGCCACCCGCGCCCCGGCATCGCTACGGAACTGTTCACTCGCCGATCTTCGCGGTGACGCCCGGCGGTGGCACTGTGGGACGGCGTCGGGCCCGCACGGCCCGGCGCCACCGGCGATCCCGGCTCGGAAAGGACCCCCGCATGCCCCGCACCCGTTCGCGCACCCGCTGCGCTGCTCTCGCGCTCTCCGCGGCCCTGGCCTGCACGCCGGCCGCCTCCCCCGCCGCGCACGCCGACCCCGGCGGCCCCGGAGACCACGCCGACGGCGGCGTGCGCTTCGCGACGTTCAACGCCTCGCTGAACAGATCCGAGCAGGGCGAGCTGATCGCGGACCTGTCGGGGCCCGGCGACGAGCAGGCCCAGGCCGCCGCCGAGGTCATCCAGCGCACGCGCCCCGACGTGCTGCTGGTCAACGAGTTCGACTACGACGCCCGCGGCCGCGCCGCCGAGCTGTTCCAGCGCAACTACCTCTCCCGGCCGCAGAACGGCGCCGAGCCCATCCGCTACCGGTACCGCTACACCGCGCCGAGCAACACCGGCGTGGCCTCCGGGCTGGACCTGAACAACGACGGCCGCGTCGTCACCGAGCCCGGCGCCCCCGGCTACGGCGACGACGCCTACGGCTTCGGCGCGTTCCCCGGCCAGTACGGGATGGCGGTCTACTCCCGGTACCCCGTCGACCGCGAGGCCGTGCGCACCTTCCAGACCTTCCGCTGGGCCGACATGCCCGGCGCGATGCTGCCCACCGACCCCGCGACCGGCGAGGACTTCTACTCCGAAAAGGAGCAGCGGGTGCTGCGGCTGTCCTCCAAGAGCCACTGGGACGTGCCCGTCCGCATCGGCCGCGGCAGGCCCGTGCACCTGCTGGCCTCCCACCCCACCCCGCCGTCCTTCGACGGCCCCGAGCAGCGCAACGTCGCACGCAACCACGACGAGAACCGGTTCTTCGCCGACTACGTCTCCCCGCACCGCAGCGGCTACATCTACGACGACCGCGGCCGGCGCGGCGGGCTGCGGCCCGGCGCCCGGTTCGTGATCGCCGGCGACCTCAACGCCGACCCCAACGACGGCGACGGACACCCGCGCGCCACCCTGCAACTGATGGAGGCCCACCGCGTCAACGGCGGGCTGAAGCCCGCCAGCGAGGGCGCGCCGCAGGCCGCCGCGGAGCAGGGCGGCGCCAACGCCGAGCACACGGGAGACCCGGCCTACGACACCGCCGACTTCGGCGACGTCCCCGGACCCGGCAACCTGCGCGTGGACTATGTGCTGCCCTCCCGCGGCCTGCCGGTGCGCGGCACGGGCGTGTTCTGGCCCGCCGCGGGCGATCCGGGTGCCCAGGCCGCCGCGCAGGCGTCCGACCACCGCCTGGTCTGGCTCGATCTGCGCCTGCGCTGATTCGGCGGGCGGGGAAGTCCCCATCGACCGCGCGGTGCGGTACACGCCGGCCGGCCAAAGTGCCGCGGCGTGTACCGATCCCGCGCGCGGGTAGCCCTGCACAGACAGACCGCGGCCGCCGGACGGCAACGGGGGTGACCATGGCCGGGTCCGCGAGATCCGGGGCGACGCGGGGAGGCGGGCAGGACCCGCTCTCCGAGTACCGCCGCCGGCGCGACTTCGCCCGCACCGCCGAGCCCGAGGGCCGCGGCGGCTCCGCGGAGCCGGCCGGGCCCGAGGGCCGCGGCGGCTCCGCGGAGCCGGCCGGGCCCGAGGGCCCGCTGTTCGTCATCCAGCACCACGTCGCCCGCCGCGAGCACTACGACCTGCGCCTGGAGGTCGACGGCGTGCTGAAGTCCTGGGCCGTGCCCAAGGGCCCCTCCACCGATCCGGGCGAGAAGCGCCTGGCGGTGCCCACCGAGGACCACCCGATCGACTACGCCGAGTTCGAGGGCTCCATCCCCGCCGGCGACTACGGCGGCGGCACGATGCTCGTCTGGGACACCGGCACCTACGCCAACACCACCGCCAAGAAGGGGCGGCGGATGACCATGGCCGAGGGCCTGGCGCACGGCCACGTCTCCTTCGAGCTGCACGGCCAGAAGCTGACCGGCCGCTTCGCCCTCAACCGCTTCCGTTCCGGCGAGAACGGCGAGGAGGAGGCGTGGCTGCTGGTCAAGCAGCGCGACGCCGCCGCCGACCCCCGGCGCGATCCCGTCTCGGCCGAGCCGCAGTCGGTGCGGACCGGGCGGGTCATCGACGAGGTGGCCGAGGCCGAGGGGCGCACGCTCAAGGGGCGCCCGCGCGAGGAGGGGGGCCGATGAGCGCGGCACCGGTGCGGCTGAAGGCCGGTCGGCGCACGGTCGAGCTCGGCAATCCCGACAAGGAGCTGTTCGGCGAGGGCGGCGTCACCAAGCGGGAGCTGGCCGAGCACTACCGGGCCGTGGCCGCGATGATGCTGCCGCACGTGCGCAACCGGCCGCTGGCCCTGCACCGGTTCCCCGACGGCGTCTTCGCCGACGGAGGCACCGAGGGCTTCTTCCAGAAGCGGCTGCCCGCCCACGCCCCCGACTGGATCGGCGGGGTCGAGGTGCGCCGCGAGCAGGGCGGCAGTATCACCATGGCCGTCTGCGACGACACCGCGAGCCTGCTCTGGCTCGCCGACCAGGCGGTGGTCACCCTCCACCCCTGGCTGAGCCGCGCCGATGACGTGGAGCGGCCCGACCGCATCGTCATCGACCTCGACCCCTCGGGCGAGGATTTCGGGCCGGTGCGCGAGGCCGCGCGCGACGTCCGCGCGGGCCTGGAGGAGGTCGGCCTGGTCGGCTTCCTGATGAGCACGGGCTCGCGGGGTCTGCATGTCGTCGCGCCGATCCGGCCCGAGCAGCCCTTCGACGCGGTGCGCGGGTTCGCCCGCCGCCTCGCCGACGCGGTGGCCCGGCGGCGCCCCGACACCTACACCACCGAATTCCGCAAGGACAAGCGCGGCGACCGGCTGTTCCTGGACGTGATGCGCAACGCCTACGCCCAGCACGCGGTGGCGCCCTACTCCGTGCGGGCGCTGCCGGAGGCGCCGGTGGCCGTGCCGCTGGCCTGGGAGGAGCTGGACGGGCTCGCGTCGCCGCGGCAGTGGACGGTGCGCACGCTGGGCGAGCGGCTCGACCGGCTGGAGGAGGCCGGAGGCGATCCCTGGCGCCAGATGGCCCGCCGCGCCCGCTCGCCGCGCAAGGCGGCCGAGCGGCTGGACAAGCGGGAACGCACGTGAGCGGCACGCGACCGCTGCGGCGGCCGAGCGGCCGCCGCAGCGGTGCGGTCGTGCAAGGTGCAGCGCCTAGGCCTCGGCGAGCCCGAATCCGGTGAACCGGATGAGGTCGCTCATCGTGAACTCGCCGTCCCCCGATCCCTCCAGGGTCGGGCGCCAGCCCGGATCGCGGCTCAGGTAGGAGGCCGGGTCGGCGGCCAGCAGCCCGAGGAAGACCTCGGCCACGATCCTGCCGCCTACCGGCCCCAGGTGGCGGCCGCCGCCCAGTACCTCGGCCTCGCGCAGGACGTAGTACCACAGCGGCGCGGCCCCGCGCCGCGGCGACTCCAGCTGGGAGTCGGCGAGCGGCTCCACGCCCATCGCGCGGGCCACCGCCTGACCCGAAGGCAGCCCCAGGCTCACGCCGCGGGTCAGGTTGCGCCTGGCCAGCGCCCCCACGCCCGGTGCCGCCTCCTCGGGCAGCTCCGTCAGCGGCGGCACGAGGAACGGGTCGATCGCCCGCGAGAGCTGCGGCCCGCTGCCGTTGCCGTCCAGCGGGAAGAACCGGCGCCACTCGATCTGCCAGTTGGGCGGCAGCGCCCGGAAGCCGCCGAAGTGGGAGAGCGGATCGCTCTCGGAGATCGGCTCGGGAGTGAAGATCGGCAGCGGCGGCACCGTGGTGTTCAGCTTGTAGCGGCCGCGCACCAGGGAGTGCCCGAAGCGGTAGGCCCCCGCGGAGAACTCCACGGGCATGAACGGGTTGTTGCGCCAGTGGTAGAACCGCAGGTCCGGCCGTTCGACGGGGCCGCCCCGCCCGGTGGGCGACGTGCTGCGCAGCGCGTCCTGGAACGTCTGCTCGCCGACGATGCGCCGCAGGAAGTCGTGGACCACGACCCACTGGTAGTGCCAGCGCACGATGCGCTGGGCGGCCGTGAAGTCGTCCTCGTCGGGCCCGCTACCCGACTCCCGCAGCTGGGGCAGCCGGTCCATGACGGTGTTGTGGAACAGCTGCAGGGTCAGCTGCAGGTGGCTGACGAAGATGTTCTCGTCGTTGCGGGGATCGGCGACGATCGCCGTTTCCTGCGCGTTGCGCTGCAGGTCGAGCAGGCCGTCGCGACGCTGGACGAGGAACCTCCCCGGGTTGTCGTCGTCGTAGAGGTAGGGCTGATCGCCGGGACCGCGCCCGTAGACCGAGTCCAGGTCGAAGAACGGCGAGCGGAAGTTGGTCAGCGCGTCGGGGTCGTTGCGCCGCAACTGCAGCGGTGTCGGGTCGTGGGTCAGGTCGTGGTCGATGAACTGGCCGAGGTAGGTGTAGCCCGCCGGGATGTCCGGGTTGTCCAGCCCCGCGTCCCCGGGGTTCCGCTCCACCATCCGCTGGGCGAGCTCGGCGATCTCGGCTTCGCTGAGAACGAGCGCGGGCAGGCGGCGGAACATCCGCCCGAACCGGCCTTCGTACATCGGCGACTCGGGCACGTGCCCGAGCCCGCGCGGGAGGGCGCCGTGGCTGCGCCGGGGCCGGGGTCCGGGCCGGCTGGGCCCGACGCCGGTATCGGTGCGCTGCTCGGGTACCACGGACGTTTCGGCGGTCGACTTCATGGCGGCGTCCTCTTTCCTGGCTGATCCTGCCTCGTCGAAGGTGCGGACTGCTGCGGCGCGAGGACGGTCGGGCCGCGCCGGTGCCCGGTCCGCCCATGGCGCTGTCGCGGTGGCGGCGCCGTGAAGGCGGCTGAGCACGGGAGGCCTTCGCGCAGCGATGTGTCCCTTGCACGATCGGCCCGCCGGGAAGCGGCGGCAATGCGGATGGCCGGGTACGGACATCCGACCTCGACGGCTGAACCCACGGCGGGTTTGCGGTTCGGTGACCGGAGGATGCACCGGACGACCGGATGGATTCGTCCGGTCTGTGGAGCGGTGCCCGAGTCATGCGACACCAGAGTGGGTGCGGGCCGCGTGCGGTGCATGATCGTTCGCGGCGGCGCGATGGACGCCACCAATTCGGCGGAAGATCGCGGTAAACGCATCCGCTTCGTTTAAACGAGTAGTAATCCCGAAAGCACAGAGACGAACCGATTACGGTCCGCCGAGAACCCGTTTTTCGGTTAACCCTTATGTGCCAATTTCGTCGACCGGGCCGGCGAGAATGCGCGCGGCCGCCGGGCGGAACCGGCGCCGACCGGTTCCGCCGGATGCCGCCCGCGTCGGGGCCGTCCGCCCTCGCGGCGACGGGTGCGGAGGACAAGCGGATTCCGCGGCTGCGCGCGGCACCGCCCCGTCGCCGCGGGCCCCCGTTTGCGGCGGCCGTGCTCGGGGGCCCTGTTCCGGCCCCCGATCCGGCGGCGTGCGCTCAGCGCTTGGTGTACATCTCCTCGATCGCCTCGCTGTAGCGGCCGGCGATGCGGGAGCGGCGCAGCTTCAACGTCGGGGTGAGCGTCTCGTTCTCCACGCTGAACTGCTCGGGCAGGATCCGGAACTCGCGGATGGACTCGGCGCGCGACACCGCGGCGTTGGCGGCGTCCACGGCCTTCTGCACCTCGGCGCGCAGCGCCGGGTCGGCGTCCAGGCCCCCGCGCGGATCCTCGGGGCCGTAGCCGTTCTCCTGCTTCCACCGGGCCAGCTCGTCGGGCTCCAGGGTGATCAGTGCGGTCACGAAGGAGCGGCCGTCGCCGACGAGCATGCACTGCTCGACGAGCGGGTGGGCGCAGACGCGCTCCTCGGCGGGCACCGGCGCGACGTTCTTGCCCCCGGCCGTGACCAGGATCTCCTTCTTGCGCCCGGTGATGCTCACGTAGCCGTCGCCGTCGATCTCGCCGAGGTCGCCGGTGGCGAACCAGCCGTCGACGAAGGCGGCCTCGGTGGCCTCGGGCCGGTTCCAGTAGCGGGTGAAGACGGGGCCGCCGCGCACCAGGATCTCGCCGTCCTCGGCCAGGCGGACCTCCACTCCGGGAAGCGGGTCGCCGACCGTGCCCGGCCGGACCCGCCCAGGCGTGTTGGCCAGCACCGCGGCGGTTGTCTCGGTCAGGCCGTAGCCCTCGTACACCTCCAGGCCGGTTCCGCGGTAGAAGTGCAGCAGGCGGGTGTCGAGCGCGCCGCCGCCGGAGATGACGCGGCGGCAGCGCCCGCCCAGCGCACCCGTCAGCTTGCGGTAGACCAGCGCGTCGAAGACGCGGCGGCGCAGGCGCAGCAGCGGTCCGGGGCCTCCCGCGTCGACGGCGCGGCTGTAGGCGATCGCGGTTTCGGTCGCGGCGTCGAAGATGCGCCGGCGCAGGCCGCTGGTGCCCTTGCGCGCGGTGGCGTGGATCTTCTCGAAGACGTAGGGCACCGCGAGCAGGAAGGTGGGCCGGAAGCCGCCCAGATCGGCGATGAGCGAGCCGACGCTGTCGGTGTGGCCCAGCCGGGCGCCGGAGTGGATCACGACCACCTGCACCATGCGCCCGAACACGTGGGCCAGGGGCAGGAAGAGCAGGGTGGAGGGCGGCGTGCCGTCGGCCTCGGGCTCGAACAGCGCCGGCAGGGACGCCTCGACCGCCCGGGTCTCGGCCAGGAAGTTGCCGTGGGTCAGGACGCAGCCCTTGGGGGGTCCGGTCGTGCCGGAGGTGTAGACGATGGTGGCGGGGTCGTCGGGGGCGACTCCGGCGCGCCGCTCCTCCACCGCGCTGTCGGGCACCTCGGCGCCGGCCGAGCGGAGCCGGTCCAGGGCGCCGCCGTCGAAGCACCATACGTGGGCCAACTCCGCCGGGCCGCCGGGTGCCGCGCGCAGGTCCTCGACCATGGCGGCGTGGGCGCTGTCGTCGACGACGCAGGCCACACAGCCGGAGTCGGCGAGGATCAGCGAGGCCTGCTCGGCCGAGGAGGAGGGGTAGATCGGGACGGTGACGGCCCCGGCCGTCCAGATCGCGTAGTCCAGCAGAGTCCACTCGTGGCGGTTCCCCGACAGCAGGCCCACCCTGTCGCCCGCCCGCACGCCGTGCGCGATCAGGCCCTTGGCCAGGGCGGCGACCTCGTCGCGGACCTCGGCGGCGGACATGTCCCGCCACTGCCCGTCCACCTGGCGGCTCAGCATGGGCCGGTCGGGGAAGCCGGAGGCGCGGTCGAAGAGGGTGTCGGCCAACCCTCCCCGCGCGGGGAGTTCGATCTGCAGGGGATTGGCAATACTGGTCGTCACACCTCCGGTTTATCGGACATCGGGCACCGAACCGCCCATGCGGCGCTGTACCGCGCCATGATCTAGCTCATAGTCCGCGCAGGACGGCCGAGCCCGGCGAAGGACCGCCTGGCCGGGTTCCACCCCTCGCAGCGGCTGTGAACAGGGGATTCGCCGCACCCCGGCGGCGCGCCCGCCGGGGTGCGGCCCGCGCGCGGGTGCCGACCGCACCCGCTGGGCGAACGCGCGCCCCATAACCGGGCGTGTCGCGGGTAGTAACCACTACAGGGACGAGGCGAAAGACCCCCTCCCTGAGGACGACAACGAGAGAGCCCATCCCCCGAGGAGGCAATCCCATGGGGACCCGTAGGAACTGGATCGAACGCAAGGCTCGCCAGGTCATCGGTGGCAGGCTCGACGGAATGAGCGGGAGCCCCGTCTCCCGCACCCACCGCCCACACCGCACGGGCGGCGCCGCGCAGGCCCGCAGCCTCAGCGGCATCGTCCGGCGGGCGCGGATGAGCCGCGGTATGGGCTCGGCGTCGCGCCCGGGTCGCCGGACGCGGGGCGGCGGAATGCCGCCGGAGGTCCAGCGGGGTATCCGGCAGCTGCGCAGGGCGCTGCGCCGCCGCTGAGTGCATCGAGCATCGACCGAGCAAGCGCCGCACGGGCTCCGCCCGTGCGGCGCTTTCGTGTGCCCGGGCCGCGGGCGCGGGTGCTGCGCCTAGGCGCCCGCGTCGCCGGGGAGGTCGATGCGCACCATGATCGCGGTGCCCTCGGCCGTCACCTCGCCGTTGTGCCGGATCTCGCCGGAGACGAAGACCTTGCGGCGCTCGGTCCCGGTCACGCGCGAGGTGATCTCCAGGGGGGCGTTGAGCGGCGTGGGACGGCGGTAGTCCACGTCGAGGTTGGCGGTGAGCCCCGGTTTGCCCTCCGCCCCCGCCGCGGCGCCCAGCGCCTGGTCCAGGAGTGCGGCCAGCCAGCCGCCGTGCACGAGTCCCGGCGGCCCCTGGTAGACGCCGTTCAGCACCGCCTCGCCGCGCAGGCCGCCCTCGGGCACCGTCTCCAGGCGCAGCGGCAGGGCCGCGGGGTTGGTGGGACCCGAGACCACGTTGGTGAGGGTGCCGTACTCCACTCTGCCGTCGGGCCAGGTGTGGCGGACCATGGTGCCGATGTCGTGCCGGGCGCCCTGCAGGCGGGCGGTGGCCGCGGCCACGGCCTCGCGCGCCGCGGCCAGCTCCTCGCCGCCGGCCCGGGTGTGGGCGACGGCGTCGACGAGGGAGCGCACCTCCTGGACCAGGGACGTCAACTCCGCCGGGATCTCCTCCTCGCCGACGACGGGGAGACCGAAGTCGCGAGGGTCGGGGAGTTCGGCAACCGGCTTCGCGTCGACCGTCATGGCTTCCTTTGCTGTGCTGGGTGGGCTCTGCTCGGCGGGCGCCCCCGGCGGCTCTTTCGGCCGGGCCGCCGCAGGCGCCGGCACACCGATCGAGCGGTTATGTTACTCGCTGGTAGCTTTATCGTCGCCCACTCCCCCGCGGGAAGCAACGCGACAACCGTCACAACAGCCAACGAACACCCCGCGGAGGGCTATTTCGTGAGACTCCGCACCACGATCGCCGCGCGGCATCGCGGCTCTGCGTCCACCGCCGCCGCAGGCTCCGGCAGCGGCGAGGGAGGCCGCGTCGAGCCGGTGCGCGGCGGCGAAGGCCGGTGGCCGCGTCGCTCAGTGCAGCGGCTTGCGCATGTCCCGGTGCGGGATCCCGGCGTCCAGGTACTCCTCGCCCCGGGCGGTGTAGCCCAGCCGCTCGTAGAAGCCCAGGGCGTGGGTCTGAGCGTGCAGCTCGATCTCGGCGAGCCCCAGCTCGCGCGCCCGCTCCTCGATCGCGCGGACCAGGGCGGCCCCGGCGCCCGTGCCGCGGGCCTCCGGGAGCACCGCCAGGCGGCCCAGCACGCCCAGCTCCCCCTCGGCGACCAGGCGGCCGGTCCCCGCCGGCACGCCGTCGATCCGCGCCAGCAGGTGGTCGGCGTCGGCGTCGCGGGAGTCCGGTTCCTCGGCGATGGGCACCCGCTGCTCGGCGACGAAGACGGCGCCCCGGATGGTGAACACGGCCGCGCGGTCCTCGGGACTCTTGGCGAGATCGATGGTCAGCACGCCGGGAAGTCTAGACCTCGCGCGCCGGAGCCCGGTCCCCGACCGGCCGCGCTCTACCGCTCCCCGCGCCCGGCGCGACCCGCCTAAGCTGGCGGCATGAGCGACGAGTCCGGCGAGCGCGCCCGCTTCTGGCGCCATCCCGGCCTGCCGGGGGTGGAGCTGCTCAAGGCCCACTACGTCCGGCACACCTTCAACCGGCACACCCACGACACCTACACCTTCGCCCTCATCGAGTCGGGTGTGGAGGTCTACAGCTACCGCGGGGCCACGCGCAGCGCCGGCGCGGGGGGCCTGGTCGTCGTCGAGCCGCAGGAGGTGCACACCGGCCACGCCGGGGTCCCCGAAGGCTGGCGCTACCGGGTGCTCTACCCCGATGTCGACGTGGTCGCCGCCGCAGCGCGCGACCTGGGCATGGACGGGGTCCCGCCCTTCACCCCCGAGGAGATCCGCGACCCCGCCTCGGCACACCTGGTGCGCGCCGCCCACCGCGCCACCGAGCAGGGCGACAGCCTCAGCGCCTCGACGCTCACCCGCCAGGCCCTGCACCGGCTGCTGGCCCGCCACACCCGGGCCCGCCCCCCGGCACGGGCCGAGGAGCCGCCCGGCCCCGCCCGCGCCGTCGAGCAGGCCCGCGAGCTGCTGCGCACCCGGCTGACCGACCCGCCCGCCCTGGAGGAGCTGGCCGCGGCCGTGGACACCCCGCCGTTCGCGCTGCTGCGCGCCTTCCGCGCGGCCCACGGGCTGCCGCCGCACGCCTACGTCAACAACGTCCGCGTGCAGCGCGCCCGCCGCCTGCTGGCCGACGGCGTCCCGCCCGCCGACGTCGCCGCCGCCCTGGGCTTCGCCGACCAGCCGCACCTCACCCGGCACTTCAAACGCAGCACAGGGGTGCCGCCCGGCGCCTTCCAGAAGGGCGTGCTGGGCCGGCCGGCGGCGGGGTAGGCCGTGCTCGGCCGCGCGCGCCCGGCGGTGACCGGGATCCGCGCGGTGCAAGAACGTTCAAGACCGCGCCGCGGCGACGCCGTTAGCGTCGGCGGACGTGAACACCTCAACTCCAGTGCTGTCTCCCCCCGTCCGCGACGGGCTGGGCATGGGCGTCGCGGTGGGCCTGTCCGGCACCGCCTTCGGCGCGGCGGCCGTCACCGCGGGGCTGTCGGTGCCCCAGGCGTGCGTGCTGAGCCTGTTCGCGTTCACCGGCGCGTCGCAGTTCGCGCTGGTGGGCGTGATCGCCGGCGGCGGGAGCCTGGCGGCGGGCGCGGCCGGAGCGCTGCTGCTGGGCGCACGCAACACCCTCTACGGCCTGCGGATGGCCGATCTGCTGCCCTGGCGCGGACCGCGGCGCCTGCTGGCGGCGCACGGCATCATCGACGAGACCGCGGCCGGAGCGCTGTCCCAGCCCACCGCGGCCTGGGCGCGCACGTCCTTCGTCACGGTCTTCGCCTCGATCTACCTCACCTGGAACCTGATGACGCTCGTCGGCGCGCTGGCGACCGAGCGGATCGGCGACACCGACGCCTTCGGGCTGGACGCCATGAGCGCGGCGGTGTTCCTGGCGCTGATCGCGCCGCGCCTGCGGGAAGGGCACCGGGAGCGAGCGGTGGCGGTGCTGGCCGCTGCCATCGCCCTCGCCGCGGTGCCGTTCCTGCCTCCCGGCGTTCCCGTGCTGCTCGCCTCCGCGGCGGCGCTGATCGTCCCGGGCCGGGGCCCCTCCGGCCGGTCCGGCGGTGACGGCGCGGCCGCCGGCAGCGGAGGCGACGGGGAGGACCCGGCGCGCGGGGAGGTGCGCACATGACGCTGTGGCTGGTGATCATCGGTACCTGCGCGGGGTGCTATCTGCTCAAGCTCGCGGGGCTGTCGGCGCCGCGGCGGCTGCTGGACCATCCGCTCGTGCGGCGCTTCGCGGCGGCCGTCCCGGTGGCGCTGCTGGCGGCGCTGATCGCCGTGCAGACCGGCAGCGACGGCGGGCAGCAGCTGGTCTTGGACCCCGCGCGGGCCGGCGGGGTGGCCGCCGCCGCGATCGCCCTCCTGCTGCGGGCCCCCTTCCTGGTGGTGCTGGTGGTGGCCGCGGCGACGGCGGCGGGGCTGCGCCTGCTGGGGCTGTGAGGCGCGGCCGCCGCGCCCATCGGACGGCCGCCGGGAACCGCTGCGCCGGCGCGGGTGCGCTCCCCGCGGCCGGGGCTCGCCCGTGAGCGGCCGCACCGCCTCCTGCCCGCGTCCGCCAGGTGAGGGAGCGGCCGCGGGCGGGCAGGAGCCAGTGGTGACCGATCACACGAGCCGGAGGACGCCGATGACAGAGGAGACGGGCGCCGCAGCCGAGGGCGCCGACCGGGTATGGCGCACCGCCGCCGAGGAGGTCGCCGACGTCCTGGCGGCCGCCGGGGTCCGCCGCTGCTACACCGTGCCCGGCGAGAGCTTCCTGGAGCTGGCCGACGCCGTCGAGCAGCACAGCGACCTGCGGCTCGTCTCCACCCGCCACGAGAACGGCGCGGCGTTCATGGCCGAGGCGGAGGCCAAGCTCACCGACGTGCCCGCCGTGGCCGCGGCCACCCGCGGCCCGGGTGCCGCCAACCTGGCGGTGGGCGTGCACACCGCCCGCCAGGACTCCACCCCCATGGTGGTGTTCCTCGGCCAGGTCACCTCCGACCACCTGGGGCGCGAGGCCTTCCAGGAGGTCGACCTGACCGCCTTCTACGCGCCCATCACCAAGTGGGCCACCACGGTCACCCGCGCCGACCGGCTGGCCGAGGTCACCGCGCAGGCGCTGCGGGTGGCCACCACCGGCCGTCCCGGCCCGGTGGCCGTCGCCGTGCCCGGCGACCTGTTCGGGCAGCGGGTCCCCTCCCCGCGCGCGCTTCCCGGGGCCGCGCCGCCGCGCCCGCCGCTGAGCGAGGACGACCGCGACCGGCTGGCGGAGTGGCTGGTGGCGGCCGAGCGCCCGGTGATCGTGGCGGGCGGGGGCGCCCGCGCCGCGCGCGAGGAGCTGGTGGCCGCGGCGGAGCGCTTCAACGTCGGCGTCTACACCTCCTGGCGGCGCCAGGACGTGTTCCCCAACGACCACCCCCTCTACCTCGGCCACCTCGGGCTGGGCTGCCCAGCGCCGGTGCTGCGGGCTCTGGAGGAGGCCGACGCGGTGCTGGTCGTCGGTTCGCGGCTGAGCGAGATCACCAGCCAGACCTACCGGCTGCCCACCGCCGCCGGGCCGGGGCCGGACTCGCCCGTGGCCCAGATCGACATCGACCCCGACCAGATCGGGTCCGTCACCGGGGTGTGGCTGGGTGCGGTGGCCGACGCCCGGCTCGCCCTGGACGCCCTCGCGGCCCTGCCCGCCGCCGCGCCCGACCGCGATTACAGCCGGGCCCACCACGCCTGGGAGCGCGCCGCGACCGCGCCCGCCGACGCGGCGGCCCACCCGGGCGGCCGGATGCACCCCTGGGCGGTGGTCGAGGCGATGCGCAAGGCGCTGCCCGAGGATGCGGTCGTCACCAACGACGCCGGCAACTTCGCCGGGTTCCTGCACCGCGGCTGGACCTACCGCCACCCGCGCACCCAGCTCGCCCCCACCAGCGGCGCCATGGGATACGCGGTGCCGGCGGCGGTGGCGGCCAAGCTCGCCGCGCCGCACCGCACGGTGGTGGCCGCGGCGGGCGACGGCGGGGTGCTGATGACCGGACAGGAACTGGAGACCGCCGCCCGGCTGGGGCTGCCGATCATCGTCGTCGTCTTCCAGAACGGGCTGTACGGCACCATCGCCATGCACCAGGCCCGGGAGCTGGGGCGCACCGCGGGCACCGACATCAGCGGGCCGCTGGACCTGGCCGCCTACGCGCGCGGGCTGGGGGCGCTGGGCGCCACCGCGGCCACCCCCGTGGAACTGGCCGACGCGCTGGCCGAGGCGGTGTCGGCCGAAGCGCCGATGCTCATCGACGTCCGCACCGACCCGGACGTGATCAGCCCGGAGACCACCATGGCCGGGCTGCTGGAAGGCTCCTGAGCCCTCCGGCGGCCCGCCCGCCGCGGTCCCCGCGCCCGATCAGTCCTCGCGCAGCCGCTCCAGCGCGGCCTCCAGGTCGGCCGGGTAGGGGCTCTCGAACTCGACGCGGCCGCCACGGGTGGGGTGCTCGAAGCCCAACCGCACCGCGTGCAGCCATTGGCGGCCGATGCCCAGGCGCTCGGCCAGCATCGGGTCGGCGCCGTAGAGGTGGTCGCCCACGCACGGATGGTGCAGCGCCGCCATGTGCACGCGGATCTGGTGGGTGCGGCCGGTCTCCAGCTTGATCTCCAGCAGGCTGGCGGCGCGGAACGCCTCGACGGTGTCGTAGTGGGTCACCGACGGCCGCCCGCCGGCCACCACCGCCCACCGGCCGTCGCCGGCGGGGTGGCGGTCGATGGGCGCGTCGATCGTGCCGCGCAGCGGGTCGGGGTGGCCCTGCACCAGGGAGTGGTAGACCTTGTCGACCACCCGCTCCTTGAAGGCGCGCTTGAGCACGCTGTAGGCCGCCTCGCTCTTGGCCAGCACCATCAGCCCGGTGGTGTTGGCGTCGAGCCGGTGCACGATCCCCTGCCGCTCTGCGGCGCCGCTGGTGGCCAGCTCGACTCCGGAGGCCAGCAGGCCCTGCAGCACCGTGTGCCCGGTCCAGCCCACGGTCGGGTGCGCTACCACGCCCACGGGCTTGTCCACCACCACGATGTCGGCGTCCTCGTGCACCACGGTCAGTCCGGGCACCGGCTCGGGGCGCGCCGTGGGCGCCTCGGGCGGCGGGGGCAGGGTGACCTCCAGCCAGGTGCCGGCCTCCAGCCGGTCGGACTTGGCGGCGGTGGATCCGTCGACGGTGACGTTGCCCTCGGCGATGATCTCGGCGGCGCGGGTGCGCGACAGCCCGAACATGCGGGCGATGGCGGCGTCGATGCGCTCGCCCTCGACGCCGTCGGGAACGGGCATGCCGCGGTGGTCGCCGGTCCTGGTGGGCCCGGTCACGCCGACCGCCCCCCGTCCTCGCGCCGGGGCGCCGAGCCCTCCGGCGCCTCCGGCGCCGGCTTGGGCGGAACCGGGTCCTCGTGCGCCGGAGCGGCGGAGTCGGCGCCCGAGCCGGGCCCGGTCGCGGCGCCGCCGCCCGCGTCGGCGCGGTCTGCGCCCTGCGGCCGCGCGGCGGGGCCGGCACCGGCCTGCTCGCCGGGTTCCTCCGCGTCGCCGGGCTTGTCCCGCTTGACGTGCTTGTCCGGCTCGCGGGTGCCGTCGAGGTTGATGCCGCGGAAGGCCAGCAGCACCGCGAGCGCGCCGCCCACGACGATGCAGGAGTCGGCGATGTTGAACACCGGGAACTCGGGGACCTGGATCCAGTCGACGACCGCGCCGTGCAGCGGCGCCGGCGGCCGGAAGGCCCGGTCGACCAGATTGCCCAGGGCGCCGCCCAGGATCATCCCGAGGGCGATCGTCCAGGCGGTGCTGCCCAGCCTGCGCGCCAGGAACAGGATGTAGACCACGACGCCCACGGCGATGAAGAAGAACAGCCAGGGCAGCCCCTGGCCCATGGAGAAGGCCGCGCCGGTGTTGAACACCAGGGTGAACTTCAGCAGCTCGCCGACCACCGGCATCGACTCGCCGGGGGCGAACGCCGCCAGCGCGGCCTCCTTGGTGGCGTAGTCGGCCGCCAGGCAGGCGGCCGCCACCGCCGACAACAGCAGGAACCGCCGCGGTTTGCGCGCGGCGGATCCGTTCACGGTCTGATCTTGGGCCCCGGAGGGCTCGACGTCACTCAGCGACGCTCCTCGCGCTGTTTGCACTGCACACACAATGTGGCGCGGGGGAACGCCTGCAGCCTCGCCTTGCCGATGGCCTTGCCGCAGGACTCGCAGACCCCGTAGGTCCCCGCGTCCATCCGCTGGATGGCTCGCTCGCTCTGCGCGAGCAGCTCACGGCTATTGTAGTTCAGCGCCAGCTGGTGCTCGCGCTGGTAGGCCTTGGCCCCCGTGTCGGTGGGATCGTCGCCGGCGCCCTCGACCGCGTCCGTCAGCCGCTCGGCCAGCTGCGACTCCGCGGCGGCGATCCCGTCGCGCAGCCCGGCGATCTCGGCCTCAAGGCCGCTGCGCACCTCGGCCAGCTCCGATTCGGTCCACGGATCCTCCCCGGGCCGGACGGGGAGCTCGGCAGCATTCGACACGCTCATTCCGCCCTCGTCCTCTCCCCCGCGGGACTCTTCGCCGGACCTGCCGGCCGTGGTCGTCGACGCCATCGGGCACCTCCCCCTCGGCCGCCCGCGGCGGCCGAAACCCCGTTTTGACGTGCGAATTCGCCGCTTCGGACGGTTCCTTCGCACAAGATGCCGGGTAGCTTAAACGCCCGTCGGGAGCGAATCAACCATCGACAACGCAGCGGGGAACAACCCGGCTTTCCGCGCCTTTCCCCCAGGTGTTCCCGGTAGGCGACCGGTGAACGCATCCGCGGGCTCGGCGCCGCGGGCGGGGGGGCCGGCCGCCGACTACTGCGCCGCCGCGAATCCGCCGTAGTCCTGGGCGAGCATCGCCAGGTGGGGCTCGTCGAAGGTGGCCGGGCCGCCGTGCGGGCCGGTCGTCACCTCGATCACCCAGTCGACGTCCTCGGCGTCGTCCTCCCCGGCCAGCATGTCGCGGTGCACGGTGCAGGGCTCATACCCCTGGTCCCGCAACTGCTCGGCCAGCTCCTCGGCGTCCTCCCGCTCGGAGAGCGTCACCAGCACGGTGCCCTCCTGCCCGGTCGCGGCCACCATGGGCCTCCTCTCGTCGATCACCGCACTGCCCCGCCGCGCCCCGCACGGCGGCGGGCCGCGCCTGTGCGCGCGGCCCGGCACGCAAGTATGCACCCGCCACCGGCCGCAGGTGACGCCAGGGCCGGGCCCCCTCTCCGAAGAGGCGGGCGGCGGGCCGACCGGGGGCGTCGCGCCGCCCGTTCGCGGGCGGAAGGCGCGGCGATCTCGGCTATCCTCGGATGCACGGCACGGCGCGGATGGGGACGAGTACCGCCGGAAACAGCCCAGAGCGACCCGGGGACGGTGGAAGCCCGGGGGCATGCCCGACGGGAACATCACCCCGGAGCCGCCGGAAGAACGGCCGGACGCGCACGGCGCGCGCCGGCTCAGTAGACCCGGCAGCCGCGGCAAATGAGAGGGGAACGAGGCGGCCGGCCCGCCTCGCCCAAGGAGGGTGGTACCGCGGGGCGCACCGCCTCGTCCCTCCATCAGGACAACCGATGCCCTGGTGAGAGGTAGGCACTATGCCCGACGACAGCGCCGCCCGCTCCTTGCCCGCACTGCCCGCCCAGATCGACCTGCCCGCCGCCGAGCACGAGGTACTGCGGCGCTGGTCTGAGCAGAAGATCTTCGAACGCTCCCTGGAGCAGTCGCGGGGCAACCCCAACTGGGTCTTCTACGAGGGCCCGCCCACCGCCAACGGCCAGCCCGGCGTGCACCACGTCGAGGCGCGCGTGTTCAAGGACATTTTCCCCCGCTTCAAGACGATGCGCGGCTACCACGTGGACCGCAAGGCCGGATGGGACTGCCACGGCCTGCCCGTCGAGGTCGCGGTCGAGAAGGAGCTGGGCCTCAGCGGCAAGAAGGACATCGAGGAGTTCGGCGTCGCCGAGTTCAACGCCCGCTGCCGCGAATCCGTCCTGCGCAACGTGGGCGCCTTCACCGCCATGACCGAGCGCATGGGCTACTGGGTGAACATGGACGAGGCCTACCGCACCATGGACCCCGAGTACGTGGAGTCGGTGTGGTGGGCGCTGAAAGCCATCTGGGACAAGGGCCTGCTGGTGAGGGACTACCGCATCAGCCCCTACTGCCCGCGCTGCGGCACCACGCTCTCCGACCACGAGCTCGCCCAGGGCTACGAGACGGTCGTGGACCCCTCGGTCTACGTGCGCTTCCCCGTCACCTCCGGGCCGCTGGCCGACCCCGAGCGCCCCACCTCCCTGCTGGTGTGGACCACGACCCCGTGGACGCTGGTCTCCAACACGGCGGTGGCCGTGCACCCCGACGTCGCCTACGTCGTGGCCACCGACGGCACCGAGCGCCTGCTTGTGGCCGAGCCCCTGGTCGAGGCTGCGCTGGGCGAGGGCTGGACGCTGACGGGCGAGCGCTTCGAGGGGGCGGAGATGGAGCGCTGGACCTACCAGCGCCCCTTCGAGCTGGTCGACTTCGACGAACCCGCGCACTTCATCGTGCTGGCCGACTACGTGACCGTGGACGACGGCACCGGCCTGGTCCACCAGTCGCCGGCCTTCGGCGCCGACGACATGGCCGTCTGCCGCGCCTACGGGCTGCCCGTGGTCAACCCCGTGCGCGCCGACGGCACCTTCGAGGCGGGCCTGGACCTGGTCGGCGGCGTGTTCTTCAAGACCGCCGACACCGCCCTGGTCGACGACCTGCGGGCGCGCGGGCTGCTGCTGCGCAACCAGCCCTACGAGCACAGCTATCCGCACTGCTGGCGCTGCCACACCGCGCTGCTCTACTACGCGCTGCCGTCCTGGTACATCAAGACGACCGCGATCAAGGACGAGCTGCTGGAGCAGAACGCGCGCACCAACTGGTTCCCCGAGAACGTCAAGGAGGGCCGCTACGGGGAGTGGCTGCGCAACAACGTCGACTGGGCGCTGTCGCGCAGCCGCTACTGGGGCACGCCGCTGCCGGTGTGGGTGTGCCCGCAGGAGCACCACACCGTCGTCGGCTCGCTGCGCGAGCTGGGCGAACTGGCCGGCCGGGACCTCAGCGCGCTGGATCCGCACCGGCCCTACGTCGACGACGTGGCCTTCGACTGCCCCGAGTGCGGCGGCCGCGCCCAGCGGGTGCCCGAGGTCATCGACGTGTGGTTCGACTCGGGCGCGATGCCGTTCGCGCAGTGGGGCGCGCCGCACCGCAACGAGGGCGCGTTCGAGGCCAACTTCCCCGGCCAGTACATCTGCGAGGCCATCGACCAGACCCGCGGCTGGTTCTACTCGATGATGGCGGTGAGCACCCTGGTCTTCGGCCACTCCTCCTACGAGAACGTGGTCTGCCTGGGCCACATCCTCGCCGAGGACGGCCGCAAGATGAGCAAGCACCTGGGCAACGTCCTCGAACCCATGGAGGTCATGGAGCGCCACGGCGCCGATGCGCTGCGCTGGTTCATGGCCGCCAGCGGGTCGCCGTGGATGCCGCGGCGCGTGGGCCACGAGGCCCTGGAGGAGATCGTCCGCAAGGTCCTGCTGACCTACTACAACACGGTCTCCTTCTTCACCCTCTACGCCGGCGCGGGCGGGGCCTGGAGCCACGACCGGCTCGCCGCCGCGCCCGCACCCGCCGACCGGCCGCTGCTGGACCGGTGGCTGCTCTCCGAGCTGCACCGGGTCGTCCAGGGCGTCGGGGACGCGCTGGACCGGTTCGACACCGCAGGCGCCGGGCGGCTGCTGACCGCCTTCGTCGACGACCTGTCCAACTGGTACGTGCGCCGCTCGCGCCGCCGGTTCTGGGCGGGCGCCGACACCCCCGAGGGCGCGTCGGCGTTCGCGACCCTGTTCGAGGCACTGGAGTCGCTGACCCTGGTGATGGCGCCGCTGGTGCCCTTCATCACCGACCACGTGTGGGCGGCGCTGCGCCGGCCGGAGGCGCCGGAGTCGGTGCACCTGGCGAGCTGGCCCCAGGCCCGCGAGGACCTGATCGACACCGAGCTGTCGGCGCAGATGGCCCTTACCCGCCGACTGGTGGAGCTGGGCCGCGCCGCCCGGGTGGACTCGGGCGTGCGCACCCGCCAGCCGCTGTCGCGGGTGCTGGTGGGCGCGGCCGGGTTCGCCGAGCTGCCCGAACAGTTGCGCGACCAGATCGCCGAGGAGCTGAACGTGCAGCAGCTCGACCCGCTCTCGGCGGTGGGCGGCGACCTGGTGGAGTACACGGTCAAGCCGAACTTCCGAGCCCTGGGCAAGCGGTTCGCCAAGCGCACGCCGCTGGTGGCCGAGGCGATCGGCGCCGCCGACGCGCGGGCGCTGGTGGAGCAGATCCGCTCCAGCGGCTGGGCGCATGTCGAGGTCGAGGGCGAGCCGGTGGAGATCAGCTCCGAGGAGGTGCTGATCAGCGAGCAGCCCCGCGAAGGCTGGACGGTGGCGGCCGAGGGCGGCGAGACCGTCGCGCTGGATTTGGAGATCACCCCGGAGCTGCAGCGCGCCGGTCTGGCCCGGGAGTTGGTGCGCCTGATCCAGGACGCCCGCAAGTCCAGCGGTCTGGAGATCTCCGACCGGATCGAGCTGTGGTGGTCGGCCGAGGACCCGATGACCGCGCAGGCGCTCACCGAGCACGAGCGCACGATCGCCGGCGAGGTGTTGGCGGTGCGCGTCACCGAGGGCAGCCCGCAGGGCGAGGCGCACACGGTCTCCTCGGCGGACTTCGGCGTGACGGTCCACCTGCGCAAGACCGCGGACACGGGCCGGCCGCCGGCCTGAGGCGGGTTTTCCCGCGGGCGTGCGGGGCGCTTGGACGCGCCGCACGCCCGCTCGTGCTTTCCCGCGGATGGGCGTGGGCGCTTTGCGGCGCCGCCTTGCCTCCTCGCTCATGTCCTGTTCAAGAAGTCGGGCACCACAGGCACAGAGGCTGCGGCAATGGGGCTGGCTCGCGCGCAGCGCTGCGTGCCGGCTTGCCGCCGAGCGCACGGAACACCTTCACGCCAGAAGCCCGCCACCGATGATGCGGCTCCACCTCGAAAGAACCGCGCGCGCTCGGCGGCAAGCTGCCACCGCGCTACGCGAGACGCGCCCATTGCCGCAACCCCGGGGATGGCCGCCCCAGGTGGTACCCGGCGGGCTCCTCTGCCCTGGCAACAGCAGGAACCCTCCCGGGACCATCCACGTCGAGCACCACACAGGCTGCGGCAATGGGGCTGGCTCGCGCGCAGCGCTGCGTGCCAGCTTGCCGCCGAGCGCACGGAACACCTTCACGCCAGAAGCCCGCCACCGATGATGCGGCTCCACCTCGAAAGAACCGCGCGCGCTCGGCGGCAAGCTGCCACCGCGCTACGCGAGACGCGCCCATTGCCGCAACCCCGGGGATGGCCGCCCCAGGCGGTATCCGGCGGGCTCCTCTGCCCTGGCTTCAACAGCAGGAACCCTCCGGGGACCATCCACGTCGAGCACCACACAGGCTGCGGCAATGGGGCTAGCTCGCGCGCAGCGCTGCGTGCCAGCTTGCCGCCGAGCGCACGGAACACCTTCACGCCAGAAGCCCGCCACCGATGATGCGGCTCCACCTCGAAAGAACCGCGTGCGCTCGGCGGCAAGCTGCCACCGCGCTACGCGAGACGCGCCCATTGCCGCAACCCCGGGGATGGCCGCCCCAGGCGGTATCCGGCGGGCTCCTCTGCCCTGGCTTCAACAGCAGGAACCCTCCGGGGACCATCCACGTCGAGCACCACACAGGCTGCGGCAATGGGGCTGGCTCGCGCGCAGCGCTGCGTGCCAGCTTGCCGCCGAGCGCACGGAACACCTTCACGCCAGAAGCCCGCCACCGATGATGCGGCTCCACCTGGAAAGGACTCCGTGCGCTCGGCGGCAAAGAAACACGTGACGCGAAGCGTCTCCGTTGGGGTGGTGGCGGGCTGACGGGCGGGCACGTGACGCGAAGCGTCTCCGATGGGGTGGCGGCGGGCTGACGGGCGGGCCGCGCTACGCGGAGCGCACCCATCGCCGCAACCTCGATGGCGGCCGCCCCAAGCGGTACCCGGTGGGTTCCTCGAAAGCGGCGCCGGTCGCTCCCGCGGCGTGCGCGATGACGACTACGGCAAGCCCCTCACCGGCGGGTCAGGAGCGGTCGTCCTCCTCGTCGCCCTCGGCGGTGTCGCGGCGCAGGACGACGGTCCGGTCGGGATCGGGCCCATCGGCGGCGGTCGCGGCGCCGGGCTCACGGTCGTCCGGGGCGTCATCGGGGGCCGCCGCCTCGGGGTCGGCATCCGCAACGGGAGCGGATTCGGGGGCAGGGTCGCGCTCGCCGGCGGCCGTGGCCGCGGACCGTTCGATCGGCTGGGTCTGCTCCTCGGCCGGCGCATCGGCGCGGTCGGTGTGCCCGGCCGGGGCTTCCGCCGAAGCCGAGTGCTCGGGGGCGTCCGCCTCCGGCGCGTCCTCGTGCTCGTGCCCCTCGATCGCGTCCGGCCGGTCGGCGCTGCGGTCGTCCACCTCCACCGCCGCCCTGTCCGGGCCGCCGGTGCCCGGCTCCACGGTCTCCGGCTCTTCGGCGCCGCGGGCGGCGGAGGCGGCCGCGTCCTCGCCGCCGGTGCCGGGTTCCGCGGCCTCGGGCTCGGTGGCCATGGCCGCCCGGAGGTCGATCGGCTCGGTGGCCGGGTCGCCGGCCGCGTCCTGGGAAGCTGCGGGGGCGGCGTTCCACGCGGACGCCGGTTCGGCCCGCGGCTCCTGTCCGCCGGGCCGGCCGTCCTGCTCCGCGCCGGCCCGGGGCGCACCGTCCTCGGCCGGCTCCGCGGCGGCCGGCTGCGGCGGCTCGTCGTGCGCGCGGCTCGCCGAGGCGTCCGCTGCCGCTCCGGCGGCAGCGGTCTCCTCCTCGGCCACGTAATCAGCATTGGCATCGGCGCCGTCCGCACCGGGCGGCTCCACTGCAGCGTCCCGGCCCTCGGTGTCCGGGCGCAGGCCGCTCACGAACGCGCTGAAGGACAGGTCGCGGTCGGATTCATCGACGGTGCCGTCCTCGGCCGCCTCCGCGGCCGCCGCGGGCTCGGTCTCGGGTGTGCGGGCGGGCTCCTGGGAACGGGCGGTGCCCGCGGAATCCGCGGCCGCCGCCTCCTCCGGCGCGGCCGGAGGTCCGTCCTGGGAGCCGGTGCCGACGGCGGGCCGCTCCGGTTCGGCGGAGTCGTCGAAGTCCCGGGCGACCCATTCCTGCAGGGGCTCCTCTTCCTGCGGAGGCTCCTGCGCGGCCGCCGCGTCCTCGGCGGTGCCGCTCGGCGCGTCGGAGGCGCCTGTGGGCATCGCGCCCTCGTCGTCGGGCGCGGTGGAGACCCGCTGGATGCGCGGCCGGACCGGCCGGGGACCGGGGGGCTGCGCGCTGTCCGCGCTCTCCGGCGGCCCGGTCCGCTCGGCTGCGGCCGGCTGCTCCGGCCGCTCCGCCGATCCGGGCCGCTCCGCGGCCTCCTCCGGCGGTCGGCCGGGAGTCGCCGCGGTGCCGAAGGCCTCGGACGGCGGTGTGCCACCGCCGTAGCCGGGGGCCGGTGGGCCGCCCGGTGCCGGGGCCTCCTGCCGCGCCGGGGCACCCCCCGGCGCGGGCGCGAACCCTTGGGCCGACCGGTCTCCTTCGCCGCCCGGGCTCCGCTGCCATGCCGATCCGGCCGATGCGCCCGACGGAGCCGGGGCCGGGACGGACGCCTTCCCCAAACCGCCCGTCCATGCCCGCTTCCGTCCGGCGCCGGCAGCACCGGGCACCGCATCCCTCCGGGAGCCCAACCCCAGCTGCTCGCGTGATCTCACCGCCTCGGCGACGAGCAGGACCGCACCGAGGCCGCCCAGTACGAGGGCGATGTAGACCAGCGCCGTCTCGGCGAACACCACCCCGAAGGCGATGACCGCCAGAGCCGCCACCAGGGTGGCGAGACTGAGGATGAACACGGAAAAGGAGAGCCTTCAACTCAAGGGTTCAATTGTGTGCGGCCGCACTGCGGCTCAGTCGCGGCACAGTCCCGATCGCCGCTGTGCGCGCCTGGAGTCCGGAGGAGGTCAGCGGCGCTCGTGCGGGACCTCGCCGGGGTGGTAGCCGCCGTGCTGGGCGGGCTCGGGCTGGGCGAAGGGGTTGCCCGCGGGTGCGCCGTTGCCGGGTCCGCCGTGCTGCATGCCGGGGTTGGCGCCGGAGGGCGACATGGTCTGGAACCCGCCGGTGGTGTTGGGGTTCTGCTGGCCGGAGTTGGGCTCGTTGGCGCCTTCGGCGAGCTCGCGCAGCTGGCGCTCGAAGTAGTCCTTCAGGCGGCTGCGGTACTCGCGCTCGAAGTCCTTGAGCTCGGCGACCTTGTGCTCCAGCTCCTCGCGCTGCTGCACCAGGGAGCCCATCACCTGGCGGTGGCGCTCCTGGGCGTCGCGGTCGAGGTTCTCGGAGCGGGCGCGGGCCTCGTTGACGATCTGCTCGGCCTGGCGCCGGGCCTTGCCGAGGATGTCGTCGGCCTCGTGGCGGGCGCGGCCGAGGGTCTCGTCGGCCTCGCGGCGCGCGTCGGAGATCGCCTGGTCGGCGGTCTGCTGGGCCAGCGCCAGCACCCGGGCGGCGGTGTCCATGTTCTCTTCGGAGCCGGGCAGGCCCATGTTGGCCGCCATGGCCGGGATCTGCTGCTCCAGCGGCTGCTGCTGTTGCGGCTGCTGCTGCGGGGGCTCCTGGCGTACAGGCTCGGGCTGCGGGGGCTCCGGCGGGAGCTGCTGCTCCTGGGGCTGCTGCTGGAAGTCCTGCATGCCGGCGTTGGGCACCTTGCCGCGCAGGCACTCGGCGAGCTTGCCGCGCAGCTCCTCGTTCTCCTGGATCAGGCGGTCGAGCTCGGTCTCGACCTCGTCGAGGAACGCGTCGACCTCTTCCTCGTCGTAGCCCGGCCGGAGCCGGGTGGTACTGAACTGCTTATTCCGCACATCCGCGGGTGTCAGCGGCATGTTCGTCTCCTTGGCGCGCTTGGACTGTGTCCGTAGGGACGCTACCTGATCGTGACCTTACGGCAATCCAGATCATGACCAAGGCCACATATCGGAAGCAAAGCTGACCTTTCCGACATCTGTGACCTTCTAGATGAACGAGATCGAACTTACGATCTGGAGCAGGATCACCACGAAGAGGAAGAGCACGGTGAAACTCAGGTCAAGCGCCAAACCCCCCAGGCGTATGGGTGGGATGAACCGACGCAGGAACCTCAGGGGCGGATCGGTGATCGTGTAGACCGTCTCAGCGAGTACCAGCACGAACCCGGTCGGTCGCCACGACCGCGCAAACGCCTGCACGAGCTCGAAGACGAGCCGCGCGATCAACACCAGCATGAACAGGTTCAGCAGGATGATGACGACGGACTGGACGATACTCACGGCCGTTCCCCGACCCAATCTCTGGACATCTGTGATGATCTAACTCTGGTTGAAGAACCCTCGCTCAGCGATGCGTGCTTTGTCTTCAGCAGTCACCTCAACATTGGCCGGGGACAACAGGAACACCTTGGTGGTCACGCGGTCGATACTGCCATGCAGCCCGAAGATCAGGCCCGCCGCGAAGTCGACCAGCCGCTTGGCGTCGCTGTCGACCATCTCGGTCAGGTTCATGATCACCGGTACACCTTCTCGGAAGTACTCTCCGATGGTACGCGCCTCGTTGTACGTCCGGGGATGGAGCGTAGTGATGCGCGCAAGGTCTGCCGTAGCAGGGGTCGTGTGCGTCGGGGTGCGCCTCTCTGCAGGAGACATGGTGTAGTCATCCGCATCCGTCACGGAGTCGACACGCGGATCGCCGCCTTGATGACCGAGATCCCGGTCGCGCCGGCCGTCAACGCCTTCGTCGAAGTCGTCGAAGTCATCATATTCGTCCGCATAGCGGTGATCGTAGCGGTCGTCCTCCACGAGGCCGAGGTAGACCGCCATCTTGCGCATCGCGCCGGCCATCTCTTGTCCTCCGTCGTCCCTGTGGTGCGGCACCGCAGATGACTCAGTCCGTGTCGGGCCCGGCCCAAGTTCGCCGGAAGGGCGAACTCGACAGTTGGGCGCCAAGGTCCATGTGGGGACATTACCCGACGTTCGGGCCGCGATCGTCGAGCAACGCCGTTCCCACACGCAGGTGTGTCGCCCCTTGGCCGACAGCCGCTTCCAGGTCCCCGCTCATCCCCGCCGAAACCGCTACCGCCTGAGGGTAGCGATCCCGGACCTCGGCGGCGACCGCATTCAGCCGGGCGAACGCCTCGGCGGGATCGCCCCCGCGCGGCGCGACCGCCATGACCCCGCCCAGCGCCAGCCCGTCCTCGGCCGCCACGGCGTCGGCCACGGCGAGAACGTCGCGCGGATCGGCCCCGCCGCGCAGCCCCAGCACGCCGGCCGCCGAGTCGGGGTCGAGGTTGACCTGCACCAGGCAGCCCACTTCGCGCCCCTCGGCGCGGGCGCGCGCCCCCAGCGCCGCCGCGAGCCGGGTGCGGTCCACCGAGTGGACCACGTCCGCGTAGCGGGCCACCGACCGGGCCTTGTTGGTCTGCAACTGCCCGACGAAGTGCCACCGCAGGCCCAGATCGGCGCATTCGGCCGCCTTGGGCGCCGCCTCCTGGTCGCGGTTCTCACCCACGTCGGTGATCCCCAGCTCAGCGAGGATGCGCACGTCGGAGGCCGGAAACGTCTTGGTCACCGCGATAATCGTCACCTCCTGCGGGCTGCGGCCGACGGCTGCGCAGGCGGCGTCGACGCGCCGGCGCAGCGCGGCGAGGTTGGCACGGATCCGCTCGCGGCGCTCCGCGCCGCCGGCCGCCTCGCCGGGCGCGCCCGCGCCCCCGATGCCGCCGGCGCTCACGGCTGCCGCCAGATGAAACCGGCGAACCGGCCGGTGGGCGCGCCGCCGCGGTGCGAGAACAGCTCGGGGCTCTCCAGCGTGCAGCGGTCGTCGGAGGCGATGTGGCCGACATCGGCCGCGCGGAGTTGGGCGGTCACCGCTGCGCGCATGTCGATGCCCGGGGTGCCCGCCCGCGTGGAGACGGCCGCCTCGGGAACGCTGCCCGCCACCTCCTGCTGGACCCGGGCGCCGACCTCGTAGCAGCCGCCGCAGATCGCCGGGCTCAGCAGGGCCCTGATGCGGGCGGGGTCGGCGCCCAGCCGCGCCATGGCGGCGATCAGCTCCGGCGCCACGCCGGCCTGCGTCCCCAGCCTTCCGGAGTGGGCCGCGCCGATCACGCCGGCCTCGGCGTCGGCCGCCAGCACCAGCAGGCAGTCGGCGGCCAGCGCGGCCAGCACCAGGTCGGAGCGGTCGCACACCACGGCGTCGACCCGCCCGGCGGTGCCGGGCTCGGTGGCCACCGCAACCTGCGCGCCGTGCACCTGGTCCATCCAGACCACGCGCTCGTGGCCGAATCCGAGCCGCTTGGCGGCCACCCGGCGGTTCTCGGCCACCGCGTCGGGGTCGTCGCCGACTCCGCGGCCGAGGTTGAGGGTGTCGAACGGCGCGGCGCTGGCCCCGCCGTCGTAGCGCTGGGTGAAGCCGGCCCGCACGCCCGGCCCCAGCTCGATCACGGCACTCATCGGTGCGCAGTTCCTCCGCATCCTCCGCAGGTGTCGAGGGGACGCGGAAAAGCGTACCGGCGGCGGGTGGCCCCGCCGCCGGTCGGCTCGTGCGCCATTCCGGCGCTACTTCAGGAAGTCGGGTACGTCGAGGTCGTCGGGGTCGTCGAAGACCACGCGGCGCCGAGGCGCGGGCATCTCGCCCGAGCGCGAGAACGTGCCGTCGGTCCCGGTGCCGCGGACCTCGCCGTAGTCGTTCTCGCCGACCGGGCGGATGTTGCGGGCGCGGTTGCCCTCCTCGACCTCGGGCTCGGTCTCGGCCTGCTCCGGCTCGGGCTCGCGCTGCTGGAAGGCGTCGACGGGCTCGGCCGAACGCACGGGCTCGGGCTCCGGGGACGGGGCGGGCTCGGGCGCGGGCTCGGGTTCGGCGGCGGCCTCGTACCGGGGCGCGGGGTCTTCGCGGACCGGCTCCGCCCTGGGCGCCGGCTCCGCCGCGGGCTGCGGCCGCGGCTCCTCGGCGACCGGGCGCACGGCCGGCCGCGATTCGGCGGCCGGAGCCGCCGGCTGCTCGCGGACCGGCGGCTCGGGCGGCGGGGCCGCGGCTCTCTGCGGCGGCGAGGCCGACTCGCCGCGCGGTTCGTCGAAGCCGGCCGCTATCACGGTGACGCGGACCTCGTCGCCCAGGGCGTCGTCGATGACCGCGCCGAAGATGATGTTGGCCTCGGGCGCGGCGGAGTTGGCCACCAGCTGGGCGGCCTCGTTGATCTCGAACAGGCCGAGGTCCGAACCGCCCTGGATGGACAGCAGCACGCCGTGGGCGCCGTCGATGCTGGCCTCCAGCAGCGGCGAGGAGATGGCCATCTCGGCCGCCGCGACCGCGCGGTCGTCGCCCCGCGCCGACCCGATGCCCATCAGCGCCGAACCCGCTCCCTGCATCACCGACTTGACATCGGCGAAGTCCAGGTTGATCAGGCCCGGCGTGGTGATCAGGTCGGTGATGCCCTGCACACCCGAAAGCAGCACCTGGTCGGCGGCCTTGAAGGCGTCGAGCACGCTGACCTGGCGGTCGGAGATGGACAGCAGCCGGTCGTTGGGAATCACGATGAGCGTGTCGACCTCGTCGCGCAGCATCGCGATACCGGACTCGGCCTGGGTGGCGCGGCGCTTGCCCTCGAACCCGAACGGGCGGGTGACGACGCCGATGGTCAGTGCGCCCAGCGAGCGCGCGATGTCGGCGACCACGGGGGCTCCCCCGGTGCCGGTGCCGCCGCCTTCGCCCGCGGTGACGAAGACCATGTCGGCGCCCTTGAGGACCTCCTCGATCTCCTCGCGGTGGTCCTCGGCGGCCTTGCGCCCGACGTCGGGATTGGCGCCCGCGCCGAGTCCGCGGGTGAGTTCGCGGCCGACGTCGAGCTTGACGTCGGCATCGCTCATAAGCAGCGCCTGAGCGTCGGTGTTGATGGCGATGAACTCGACGCCCTTGAGTCCCTCTTCGATCATCCGGTTGACGGCGTTGACGCCGCCGCCGCCGATGCCGACGACCTTGATGACCGCGAGGTAATTCTGCGGTGCTGCCACGACGAGGGGCCTTTCCGCTCGCATCCGCCGATCGTGCCGCCCGTGCCGTCCCACCTCGGCGGAACCCGCCGTCAGCGGCGCGCACGGATCGATCGGCCGTCCGGTTCTACAGTCTTTCCACTGGGCCCCCTCAGACCGGCGCGGTGCCGATCGGGTTCCCATTCAGGGCTTCGGGCTCGCAGCCGGGCGGTCCCCCCTCCGGGTGCTCCCGCCGTAACCGCCCTAAAGTCTCAGGTTCATACTTATGTCAACCAACGGTATTGCTTCCCGACAGTAAGCCGCTGCCTGCCTGCGGGCAACTAACCATGAGTTCAGCCTAACGGCGTGTCGCGCAGCGAGGCGATGTCCCCTCCCGGCGCGTCGCGTCTGGAATGTCGGGGTGCGCGGGCCCCCGCGGGCCGCACCGCACCCCGGCGCCGCGGGCTCCTGCGGCCTACTCGACAACGGCCATTTCCGGTGCGCTGACGTCGTAGTGCCGGTCGGGGCCCGGCGGGTGCTCGTTGAGCAGGATGGTCAGGATCGTGCTCTTGCGCTCGGATCGCTCGGTGGTGCCCCAGTCGACGGTGGCGCCGCTCTGCAGCGTCAGCTCGATCGCCGACCGCTTGCCCGCGTCGATCGTGTCGATGCGCCCGCCGACAGCGGCCGGGACCTGTTCGACGACCGCGGCCGCCGCCGCCACGGCCGGACTGCCCTCGGGTTCGCCGGAGACGCCGATGAGCGGGTAGTTCCGCGGCCGCTTGTCGGTGTCGGCGATGCGCACGCCGTCGCCGTCGATGAGCCGGAACCCGTCGCCGGCGCGCATGCCCAGCACCGGGGTGCGCTCGACGACGTCCACGCGCAGGGTGGCCGGCCAGCCGCGGCTGACCCGCGCCGACTCCACCAGCCGCAGCTCCTCGGCACGGCGCTGGGCGGCGCCGGTGTCGACGCGCGCCAGCGGGGTGCCGGTCGCCACGTCCACGGCGGCCACCACCTGGTCGGGATCGAGCCGGTCGGTGCCGGCGACCTCGACCTGGCGCACCACCAGCAGGCGCGAGCCCAGCAGCACCCAGGTGACCACCGTCAGCAGGCCCACGATCAGCAGCACGACGAAGGCGATCTTCCAGGGATCGGAGCGGCGGGTGCCCGAGCGCTCCGCGGATCCGCCGCGCGGTGCGGCGGTCTCCTCGGTGGTCGCGCTCACGCTGCTCTCGCCGCCCTTCGCCCCGGTGCGCGCCCGCGCGCGCTAATCGCCGACCTGCTCCAGTGCCGACAGCGCCTCGACGATCCTCGGCCCCAGCTCGGTGACGTCGCCCGCGCCCATCGTCAGCACGATGTCCCCCGGTTCGGCCGCGGCGGCGGCCCGCGCCACCGCCTCGGCCCGGTCGGGTTCGTGGCTGACCCTGCCGTGGGTGATCCCGCGGGTGATCAGCTCGGAGCTGACGCCGGGCTCGGGATCCTCCCGGGCGGCGTAGATCGACAGCACCACGACCTCGTCGGCCAAGGACAGCGCCGAAGCGAACTCGTCGGCGAAGATCCGGGTGCGACTGTACAGGTGGGGCTGGAAGACCGCCACGACCCGCCCCGGCGGTGCGTCCGCGCCGCCGCGGGTGTCCAGGGCGGCCCGCGCCGCCCGCAGGTCGGCGGCGATCTCGGTGGGATGGTGGGCGTAGCTGTCGTAGACCGCCACTCCCCCGGCTTCGCCCTTGAGCTCGAAGCGGCGGGCGGCGCCGGTGAAGGAGGCCAGTCCCGCCAGCGCCACCTCGGTGTCGTGTCCGAGCACGTCGGCGACGGCCGCGGCCGCGGCGGCGTTGAGCACGTTGTGCCGTCCGGGCACCGCCAGCTCGGCGGGAAGCGGCTCGCCGCCGAAGGCGCTGAGGGTGAAGGCGGTGCGGAAGCCGTCGGCCGAGATCCCGGCGACCCGGTAGTCGGCGTCGGCCGCCTCGCCGTAGGTGAGCACCCGCTTGCCCAGGCCGCGAGCGGTCTCGGCGACGCGGCGGGCGCCGGGGTCGTCGACGCCGACGACCAGGGTGTCGCCGACGCGCTCGGCGAACGCCGCGAAGTTGGCGTGGATCTCGTCCAGGCCGCCGTAGTTGTCCAGGTGGTCGGCCTCGACGTTGGTGACCACGGCGATCTCGGGCGAGAGCATCAGAAACGAGCCGTCGCTCTCGTCGGCCTCGGCCACCAGCACGTCTCCGGCGCCGGCGTCGGCCCCGGTCCCGGTGGTGACCAGGGCGCCGCCGATCACATAGCCCGGCTCGGCGCCGGCGTGCTGCAGCACCACCGTGAGCATGGAGGTGGTGGTGGTCTTGCCGTGGGTGCCGGCCACGGCCACGCCGCGGCGCCCCAGCAGCAGGGCGCCCAGCGCCGCGGCCCGCGGGATCACGCGCAGGCCCCGCTCGCGCGCCTCGGCGAGCTCGGGGTTGTCCTCGCGCACGGCCGAGGAGACCACGACGGTGTCGGCGGTGCCCACGTGCGCGGCGTCGTGGCCCACGTGGGTGGCGGCGCCCAGGGCCTCCAGCTCGTGCAGCAGCGGACCGTCCTTGGCGTCGCTGCCGGTCACCTCGGCGCCCAGCTGCAGCAGCACCCGGGCGATGCCCGACATGCCGACGCCGCCGATGCCGATGAAGTGCACCCGGCCCAGCTTGTCCACGGGCACCGGGTCGGCGTGCGGGATCAGGCTCACCGCGCGTCCTTCCCGTCGTCGACGAAGGATTCGTCCTCGTCGGCCTCGATGTCGTCGGGGACCGGCTCGGGGGCGGGGTCGCCGCGCTCGCCGCGCGCGACCGCCAGCACCTCGCGGGCGAGCTCCATGTCGGCGTCGCGGCGGCCCATCCGCGAGGCGGCCTCCGACATCGCCACCACCTTGTCGGTGTCGGTCAGCAGCGGGATGAGGTTCTGCCCGATCCAGTCGGGGGTGAGGTCGTTGTTCTCCACCAGCAGTCCGCCGCCGGCGTCGACGATGGGCTCGGCGTTGAGGCGCTGCTCGCCGTTGCCGATGGGCAGCGGCACGAACGCGCCGGGAAGCCCGACCGCCGTCAGTTCGGCGCAGGTCAGCGCGCCTGAGCGGCACATTGCCACGTCGGCGGCGGCGTAGGCGAGGTCCATGCGGTCGACGTAGGGCACGACCACGTAGGGCACGCCGTCACGGGTGCGGTCTTCGGGCTCGTCGGCGTTGTTGGGGCCCACCACGTGCAGCACCTGCACTCCGGCTGCGGTGAAGCGGTCGGCGGCGGCGAAGGCGGCGGCGTTGACCGCCTGGGCGCCCTGGGAGCCGCCGAAGATCAGCAGGGTCGGCAGTTCGGGCCGCAGCCCGAAGTGGGCGCGGGCCTTGTCGCCCATGGCCAGGCGGTCCAGCGAGGAGATCTGCTCGCGCAGGGGGATGCCGATGAAGCGGCCGTTGCGGATGTCGCAGTGGGGGTGGCCGGTGTAGACGTGGCCGGTCAGGCGCGCGCCCAGCCGGTTGGCCAGGCCCGGCAGCGGGTTGGCCTCGTGGACGACCACGGGGATGCGCCGCCGGCGCGCGGCCAGGTAGCCGGGGGTGGCGACGTAGCCGCCGAACCCGACCAGGACGTCGGCGCCCAGGCGGGAGAGGTGCCCGCCCGCGGCGCTTATGGCGCTGGCCAGCTTGCCGGGGACCGACAGCAGCTTGGGGGTGAGCCGGCGCGGCAGAGGGACGGCCGGAATGGTGCCCAGCTCATAGCCCCGCATGGGGACGAGACGGGTCTCGAGTCCTCGTTCGGTCCCCAGGCACATGATCTGGGTCTGCGGGTCGATACGCATCAGCGCATCGGCCAGGGAGAGCGCGGGCTCGATATGCCCGGCCGTGCCGCCTCCGGCGAGGGCTACCCTCATCGTCGCCGATTCCTCCTCGCTTGCGCCTGCGTCGGGCGCGATCGGTTGCCGGCCTGGGCAGCGGCAGCGGGGCGCTTGGGGGCGGCGCCGGATGCCGCGAGGTCCAGGCCCAGCCAGCTTAGGGCCCTTTGCACGCGGCCGGGACCGCGCGCGGCCAGCGCCGCCCGCGCGTCCGGCTCGGACCGGGCCAGCGCCATCAGGATGCCCAGCGCGATCATCGTGGGGATGAGCGCGGACCCGCCGGCCGAGACCAGCGGCAGCGGGATTCCCGTGACGGGCATGACGCCGATGACGGTGCCGATGTTGACCATCGCCTGGATGACGATCCAGGCGGTGATCGCGGCCGCTGCCAGCCGGGCGAAGGGGTCGCTGACGCGTGAAGACACGCGCAGCCCAGCGTAGCCCAGAACCCCAAACAGTCCCACGACGGAGAGGGTGCCGATCAGACCCATCTCCTCGCCGATGATCGCGAAGATGAAGTCGCTCTCGGGGTGGGGCAGAAACCCCCACTTCTCGCGGCTGCCGCCGATGCCCACACCGAGCAGGCCACCGGTGCCCAATGCGTAGAGGCCGTGCAGCAGCTGGAAGTTGGAGTCGGTCGGATCGGTCTGGGGGTTGAGGAAGGACATGAGCCTGGCCACCCGGAAGGGCTCGACGGCGATCATGATCGAGGCCAGGCACACCACCATCCCCATCATCGCCGCGAACAGCTTGCCGGGCGCCCCCACCACCCACAGCAGGGCCAGGAAGATCGACAGCAGCACGAAGGAGGTTCCCAGGTCGGTGCCGATCAGCACGAGCACGACCAGGGTCCCGCAGCCGGGCAGCAGCGGCATCAGCAGCTGGCGCCAGTCGGCCAGCTGCTTGAGCTCCTCCTTGCGGGCGAGCACGTTGGCGCCCCACAGCGCGAACGCCAGCTTGCCCGGCTCGGAGGGCTGGAGCGTCACGCCGCCGATCTCCAGCCAGCGCACTGCGCCGCTGCCGTAGGCGTCGCCGCGGAAGACGGTGAGCACCAGCAGCCCGACCGAGATCAGCAGCGCCGGGTAGCCCACGACCCGGAACACGGCCACGGGCAGGTGCGCGGCCAGCAGGAGCAGCGGCAGGCCGATCGACGCCGCAAGGGCCTGCTTCTGGAAGAGGGAGAACGCCGAGCCGGTCTCGGTGTAGGAGTCGACCATGGACGAGGACAGCACCATGGTCAGGCCCAGGGCGGTCAGCAGCGCGGTGGTCCCGGCCAGCAGGTAGTAGGAGGTCAGCGGCCGGTCGAGGACGCCGGGCAGTTCGCGCAGCCAGAAGCGCGCACCACCCCGTGCACTCCCGCTCCCTTCGGCCCGCTTGGCCGAGGGGACCGATGTCGACACCGCCATTGGCGACCTCCGCCCGCCGCAGTTCCTCCAGCGTCGACCAAGTCTGGCGGTTCGGGCGCGCGAAGCCCCGGACATATCGCGCGTGTCGGGTGCTTCGCGGCGCGCCGGCTCGGCGGCACCCTGCGATAGCGCCCCCGGCGGGGTGGAGCGGCGGCGCCCGGCCGCCCCACCGGCCCGGCCTCAGCCCAGCGCGGCCACGGCGGCGGCGAACCGGCGGCCGCGGTCCTTGTAGTCGGTGAACATGTCCATCGACGCCGCGGCGGGCGCCAGCAGCACGGTGTCGCCGGGGCGGGCGGCCTCGGCCGCCGCGGCCACGACGCGGGCCATGGCCTCGGCGCCGGTCTCGCCGATCTCCACCACCGCGCAGCCGGGGGCGTGGCGGGCCAGGGCGGCGCGCAGCAGGTCGCGGTCGCGGCCCAGCAGCACCGCCGCGCGCAGCCGCGGCGCGGCCTGGCGCACCAGGTCGTCGACCTCGGCGCCCTTGAGCAGGCCGCCGGCCACCCATACCACCGAGTCGAACGCCGAGAGGGCGGCCGCGGCCGCATGCGGGTTGGTGGCCTTGGAGTCGTCGACGTAGTCGACACCGCCGACGGCGCCCAGGCGGGCCATGCGGTGGGGTTCGGGTGCGAAGGCTGCCAGCCCGGCGCGCACCGAACCGGGATCGGCGCCCACCGAGCGCGCGAGCGCCGCCGCCGCCAGCGCGTTGGCCACGTTGTGCGGGGCGGCGGGCACCACGTCGGCCAGGGCGGCGAGCTCGGCCGCGCCGCCGTGGGGATCGGCCACGAACGCGCGGTCGACCAGCAGGTCCTCGACGACGCCGAGCTGGCCGGCGCGGGGTGTGCCCAGCGTGAACTCGTGCAGGGGCGTGCCGGGGTCGCCGGCGCTGCGGGCCAGGTGCGCCGACCAGGGGTCGTCGGCGTTGGCGACACGCAGGGTGCCCGGTGCGTAGATGCGGCCCTTGGCCTGGGCGTAGGGCTCCAGGCCGCCGTGCCAGTCGAGGTGGTCGGGGGCGACGTTGAGCACGGCCGCGGCGTGCGGGGCGACGGTGGAGGACCAGTGCAGCTGGAAGCTGGACAGCTCCACCGCAAGCAGCTCGGGGGCGCTGCCGGACCCGCCGGGCAGCACGGCCTCCACGATCGGGGTGCCGACGTTGCCCACCGCCATGGCGTTGCGCCCGTCGGCGCGCAGCATGGCCTCCAGCATCCGCACCGTCGTGGTCTTGCCGTTGGTGCCGGTGATGGCCAGCCACCGCTGGCCGGCCGGGCGCAGCCGCCAGGCCAGCTCCACGTCGCCGATGATCTCGGTACCGGCCGCGGCGGCCGCGGCCAGCAGCGGCGCGTCGGGACGCCAGCCGGGCGAGGTGACGACCAGGCGCGCGGGCTCGGGCGGGCCGTGCTCGCCCAGCAGCACCCGGGCGCCCTCGGCGCGCAGCTCGCGGGCCAGCGCGAGCGCCGCCTCGTCCTCGCGCGCGTCGACGACGGTGACCCGGGCCCCGTGGGCCAGCAGGACGCGGGCGACCGGGGGGCCGGAGACCCCCAGCCCGGCCACGCACACGTCCAGGTCCGCCAGAGCGGCGCCGAAGGCCGGATCGGCCGGCGCGGCGCTGGGGACGGGCGTGCGGGAGGGGCCGCCGGCAGGGCTCATCGCGGCATCCATTCCAGGTAGAACAGGCCGATGCCCACCCCCACCATCAGGCCCTGGATGATCCAGAACCGGATGACGATCGTGGTCTCGGCCCAGCCTTTGAGTTCGAAGTGGTGCTGCAGCGGCGCCATGCGGAAGATGCGTTTGCCCGTCAGCCGGAAGGAGCTGATCTGCACCATCACCGACAGGGTGATCAGCACGAACAGGCCGCCGATGATCAGCAGCAGGAGCTGGGTGCGGGTGGTGATGGCCAGTCCCACGATCAGCCCGCCCAGGGCCAGCGAACCGGTGTCGCCCATGAAGATCTTGGCGGGTGGAGCGTTGTACCACAGGAAGCCGATACACCCGCCCAGGCAGGCGGCCGCCACCACGGCCAGGTCCAGCGGGTCGCGGACCGGGTAGCAGCTGGGGGCCAGGTAGGCCACGCAGCTCTGGCGCAGCTGCCAGTTGCCGATGATCACGTAGGCGACCAGCGAGAGGATCATGGCGCCGGTGGCCAGGCCGTCCAGGCCGTCGGTGAGGTTGACGGCGTTGGAGAAGCCCACGATCAGGAACAGCGCCCAGGCCACGAACACGACGAGCAGCAGCGGCGGCCCGAAGTCGCGCAGGAACGACAGCTGCGGGGAGGCCGGGGTGTAGCCGTAGCCGTTGGGGAACTGGGTGACGCCCACGGCGAACCCGACGCCCACGATGGTCTGGCCCAGCATCTTCGCGCCGCTGCGCAGGCCCAGGCTGCGCCGCTTGTAGATCTTGATGAAGTCGTCGAGGAAGCCGACCGCGCCCATGCCCACGAACAGGAACATCACCAGCAGCCCCGAGACCGTGGGCCGGGTCATCAGCACCAGGTGCGAGGCGAAGTAGCCGATGATGGCGCCGAGGATGATGACGATGCCGCCCATGGTCGGCGTGCCCTGCTTGGTCTTGTGGCCCTCGGGGCCGTCGTCGCGGACCTCCTGGCCGAACTTGAACCGGAACAGGATCCGGATCACCAGCGGCATGATCAGCAGCGAGACCAGCAGCGACAGGCCCGCCGCGACAAGAATGCCGGTCACTTGGCGTCCTCCCCGGACATCCCGGGAGCCGGCTCGGCGGGCGGGTCGCCCTCCGTCAGCAGCTCGGCGACCTTCTCCAGCCCTGCCACGCGCGATCCCTTCACCATGACGACGTCTTCCTGCCGCAATCGCGCGCGCAGGGCCGCGGCCGCCTCGTCGGCGTCGCGGACCCGCAGCACCTCCCCCGCCCAGTCGGGCTCCGCGCCGGCGCCTTCGGCCGCGGGGGCGGCCTCCTCGCCCACCACCACGAGCGTCGCCACGCCGCTGCGGGCGGCCAGCGCTCCGGCGCGGCGGTGCTCCTCGGCCGACTTCTCGCCCAGCTCGGCCATGACGCCCAGCACGGCGTGCGTGCGGCGCGCGCCCTGGCCGCCGATGGCCTCCAGGGTGTTCAGGGCCGCGGCGACGGACTCGGGGTTGGCGTTGTAGGCGTCGTTGACGACGGTGACGCCGCCCGGGGCCTCGGCGACCTCCATCCGCCACCGGCTCAGCGGTCCCGCCTCTGCCAGGGCGGCGGCGATGTCCGCGGGCTCCATGCCCGTCTCGGCGGCGACGGCGGCCACCGCCAGCGCGTTGTGCACCTGGTGGGCGCCGACGAGCGCGAGCCGGACCGGGGCCGAGCGCCCGCCGATGTGCAGGGTGAAGGCGGCCCGCCCGGCGGCGTCCAGCTCGACGTCCTCGGCGCGCACGTGCGCGCCGGGCGCCAGCCCGTAGGAGACGACGCGGGCGGCGGTGCGCCCGGCCATGCCGATCACGGCGTCGTCGTCGGCATTGAGCACGGCGACGCCGCCCTCGTCGGCCGCGGGCAGGGCCTCCACCAGCTCACCCTTTGCCTGGGCGATGGCCTCGCGGCTGCCGAACTCGCCCATGTGGGCGCTGCCGACGTTGAGGACCACACCGATGCGCGGCGGGGCGATGCGGCACAGATGGGCGATGTGGCCGATCCCGCGGGCGGCCACCTCCAGCACGATGAACCGGGTGTCGGCGTCGGCGCGCAGCACGGTCAGCGGGTGGCCGATCTCGTTGTTGAAGGACCCCGAGGGCGCGACGGTGGGGCCCAGACCGCCGAGGACCTGGGCCATCAGGTCCTTGGTGGTGGTCTTGCCCGAGGAGCCGGTGATCCCGACGATGTCCGCGCCGGTCAGCTCGCCGGCCACGGCCCGGGCCAGGCGGCCCAGTGCCGCTATCACCCCCTCGTCGCCTCCGTCGGTGAGCAACTGCGGCGCCGCGACCGGCCGGGATCCCAGGACGGCCGCGGCGCCCGCGGCGACAGCGGATCGGGCGTAGTCGTGCCCGTCGACCCGTTCGCCGCCGAGGGCGACGAAGAGCGAACCGGGCTCGGCCCGCCGGGAGTCGATGACGACGGGTCCGAACACGACGTCGCTGGGACGCGCCGGTCCGCTTATCCGGGATTGGGTGATCTCAGCGATCCGATCGAGCGTCAGCGCGATCAAATCCACTCCTCATGTCTGGCCCGGCCCATTGCGCCAGGAGCGCCTCGACCAAGGCGACGGCGCGGTTACAGGGGATGGCGCGATCCGTCGACCCTGAGGCGGCGGGGATGTGCCGCGGGCCGGGCTGCGATTGCCGGACCTACCTTAGAACATTTGATTGCCCGCGTTGTGCGCAGACCGGAGTGGGCGGGCCCGCCGCGTGTCCGCGGCCGCGCACGTCCGCGGCCGGACCGCCGCGGCGCGGCGGTGCGGCGGCGCTGCGGGGGCGGCGCCCCCGCGGCTGCGGCGGGACCCGCCGCCCCGGCGCTGACCTGCCTGCGCGCGGGTGTGCCTGTGTCGTCCGTGCGTGGTGGCGCCTCCCTGCCTCAGTGGGCGGTGCGCCGCCGCAGCGCGGCCAGCAGCACGTCGCGGTCGTCGAAGGGCAGCACCTCGCCGGCGACGTACTGGCCGGTCTCGTGGCCTTTCCCGGCCACGACCACGACGTCTCCGGGTTCGGCGCGGCGCACAGCGAGGTCGATGGCCTCGGCCCTGTCGGGTTCGACGGTGATGCGGGCCCGCTGGTCGCGGGGCACCTTGGCGACACCGTCGAGCATGGCGGCGGCGATGGCGACCGGGTCCTCGGTGCGCGGGTTGTCGTCGGTGATGACGAGGGCGTCGGCGAGGCGTGCCGCCGCCTCCCCCATCAGCGGGCGCTTGGCGCGGTCGCGGTCGCCGCCGCAGCCCAGCACCATGGTCAGCCGGCCCTTGGCGACGCCGCGCAGCGCGGTCAGCACCGCCTCGATCGCCCCGGGCTTGTGGGAGTAGTCCACCACCGCGGTGAATTCCTGGCCGGCGTTGACGCGCTCCATGCGCCCAGGCACGCCGGGCGCCGCCGCAACGCCTTCGATGGCGGTGTGCAGCGGGATCCCCGCCTCGACCAGTCCCACGACGGCGCCGAGTGCGTTGGAGACGTTGAAGGCTCCGGGCAGCCCCACCGAGGCGTCGGCCTGCATGCCGCCCGGCCCCTCGATGCGGAAGGTGCTGCCCTCGGCGCCCACGTGCACGTCGAAGGCGCGCCAGTCGGCGTCGGGGTCGCCTTCGGTGGAGAAGGTGGTCACCGGCACGTCGTCGCGCGCCCGCACCTGGTCGATGAGCACCCGGCCGAATCGGTCGTCGCTGTTGACCACGGCGATGCGGCAGTACTCGGGGGTGAACAGCCGCGCCTTGGTGTCGAAGTAGTCGCGCAGGTCGCGGTGGAAGTCCAGGTGGTCCTGGGAGAGGTTGGTGAAGACGGCGACGTCGTAGTGGGCGCCGCCCACGCGCCCCAGGGCCAGCGCGTGGCTGGAGACCTCCATGGCGGCGGCGGTGACGCCCTCCTCGCGCATGCGGGCGAAGAGGCCGTGCAGGTCGGTGGCCTCGGGGGTGGTCAGCGACGAGGCGACGCGCCGCCCGCCGACGCGCATCTCGACGGTGCCGATCAGGCCGGTGGCCATGCCGGCCGCGCGCAGGCCCGCCTCCACCAGGTAGGTCACCGTGGTCTTGCCGCTGGTGCCGGTGGTGCCGATCAGCAGCAGGTCGTCGCCGGGACGCCCGTAGACCCAGGCGGCGACGCGGCCCAGCTCGGCGCGGGGATCGGCGACGGTGACCACGGGCAGCCGGGTGGCGGCCGCGCGGTCGTAGCCGGCGGGATCGGTCAGCACCGCCGCCGCACCGGACTCGGCCGCCTGCGCGGCGAAGTCGGCGCCGTGGGCGCGGCTGCCGGGAAGCGCGGCGTAGAGGTCGCCGGGGCGCACGGCCCGGGAGTCGTGGGTGATGCCGCTGATCGCGACGGCGCCGGGGTCGGTGCCCTCGGCGGCCGGTGCGTCGCCGCCGGCACCCGGCGCGTCGGCGGCCTCGACACACGTGACGAACGCCTCGGGCCCCAGCAGCCGGGCGAGCTCGGACAGCGGGCGGGACGGGTTCTGATCAGGTCGCATTACCGGTGGCACGTCGAGAGGTTATCGGCTGTGGCGGTCGACGGGTAAATCCGTGCTCCCGGCGGCGGGCGGGGCGCGCGGGCGGCGGGCTCACCCATCGCCGAACAGGCGGATGTTGGGCGGCTCGGTCCCTGTGGGAGGGACCTTCTCCGACTTCAGCGCGAAGGACATGATGTCGGTGAACACCGGCGCGGCGGCCTCGCCCCCGTAGTACTCGTGCTTGGGGTCGTGCAGCACCACCTGGACCACCAGCTCGGGGTCGTCGGCGGGGGCGAACCCCACGAACATCGAGGTGTGCCCGCCGTTGTAGGTGCCGGTCTCGGGGTCGACCCGGTTGGCGGTGCCGGTCTTGCCGGCGACGCGGTAGTTGGGGATCTGGGCCGCCTCGGCGGTGCCGTGCTCGCCGGTGACCGCCTCCAGCATCCGCGTGAGCTCCTTGGCGGTCTCCTTGCTGATGACCCGCTCGCGCGGCGGCTCCGGGGAGGGCGTGAAACCGCCCTCATCGCTGGAGGTCCCCGCGACGATGGTGGGTTCCACCCGCACGCCGCCGTTGGCGACGGTGGCGTAGACGCTGGCCATCTGGGCGGCGTTGACCGACAGCCCCTGCCCGAAGGAGATCGAGGGGAGCTGGGTGCCCCACCAGTCCTCGGGCTTGGCGAGGATGCCGGCGTTCTCGCCGGGCAGGTCGAGCCCGGTGGGCTCGCCGAACCCGAACTTGCGCAGGTACCGGTAGAGCCGCTGGGCGCCCAGCTCCTGGCCGACCTTGATGGTGCCCACGTTGCTGGACTGGGCCATGATGCCGTTCAGCGTCAGCCGCTGGGTCTTGTGGAAGTGGCTGTCGGAGAACGTGCGGTCGTGGATCCGCATCGAGTAGGGCACCGTGTAGACGGTCTCGGGGGTGGTCAGGCCCTCCTCCAGGGCGCCGGCCACGGTGATGACCTTGTTGGTGCTGCCGGGCTCGAACGCCTCGGCCACGGCGCCGTTGAGGCGCGCACCCGCGGAGGCGTCGGCGTAGTCGGACTGGTCGTAGGTGGGGTAGTCGGCCATCGCCAGGATCTCGCCGGTAGGGCGCATCACGATCGCGCTGCCGCCCTGGGCCTCCAGCTCCTCGGCGCGTTCGGCCAGCACCTGGCTGGCGTGCCACTGGATGTCGCGGTCGAGGGTCAGCCGGACGTCCTTGCCGGGGACCGGCTCCTGGACGAGCCCGCCGGCCATGGGGATCTGCACGCCCGACGCGCCCACCTCGACCCGCTGCTTGCCGGGCTCGCCCGCCAGCGTGTCCTCCATGACGGCTTCGAGGCCTTCGAGGCCGTGGCCGTCGGCGCCGGTGAACCCGACGATGTCGGCGGCGCCGGTCTCGTCGGGGTAGACGCGCTTGTAGTCGGTCAGCGCGCCCACGCCGGCCAGCCCCAGGTCCTGGAGGTCCTCCCACTGCTTGGGCGGCACCTTCTCGGCGACCACCTCGTATCGGCTGGGTTCGGCGCCGACCTTCGCGGCGACCTCGGCGCGGTCGAGGTCGAAGCGCTCCGTCAGCTCGTCGATGACGCGGTCGCGTTCGTCGTCCTGGACGGTCACCGGGTCGACGAAGACCGTGCGCGCCTCGACCGAGAGGGCCAGGGGGCTGCCCGAGGCGTCGGTGACGGCGCCGCGCGTGGTGGGGATGTCGATGGTGGTCAGCCGCAGTTCCTCGGCCTTCGCGGCGTATTGGGAGGCCTGAAACGCCTGGATCTGCACGAGGCGGCCGGCGAAGACCAGCAGCACCACGGTCATGAGGACCCCGGCGGCCCGGAGGCGGCGCCGGGGGTTGCCGCGTCTGAGGGGGCGGCGCGGCGGCGGTCCGGGCGGCCCGCCGCCCGGGCGCCGGGGCGGCGGGCCCGAGCGCGGACGCCGCGGCGGCGGGGTCTCGCGGGGGGCGCGCCGGCCCTCGCCGCCGCGCGGGCGGGCCGGGCGTTCGCGGGGCGCCGGGCCTCGGCCGGGGCGCGGCGAGGAGCCGGGGCGGCGCGGATCACGGGAGCGGCCGTCGCGGGAGGAGCTCAACCGCGCCCCCCGCGGCCTGGACGGGCGAAGCCGCGGGCGCGGGCGGCCCCGCCGGGGCGTCTGCGCAGCGGGCTCATCGGGCGCCCGCCTCGGGCTGGGGGCCGGTGCCGGGCAGGCCGGAGTCGGCGCCGCCGTCGTCGCCGGTGACGCGGCGTTCCTCAAGGTGCAGGAAGAGCGGCGCCTCGCCCGGCCGCATGCCCATCTCCTCGGCCTCCTCGGCGATGCGCTCGGAGGACTCCAGGCGCACGACCTGTTCGCGCAGCGCCTCCTCCTGGTGGGCGAGCTGCTCGTTGTGCTGCTGGAGCTCGGAGATGGTGAAGGAGTCGGCCACCAGTACGGTGCGCAGCGCCAGCAGGCTGATCAGGGCACCGCCGAGCAGGCCGAGTACCAGCAGCACGAAGGGCATGCGCGGGGCGCGGGGCGCGGGTCGGGGCGCGGCGCCCTTCTTCGTCCGGCGCGCGGGGGCCGGCGGCCTGCGGGGCGGCGCGGGCGTGCGCGCCGGGGCCGCGGCGGCGGTCCGCCGGCGCCGGGCGCTCTCCTCGGTGGCGCTGCTCATCTGGGTCCTCCCCGCTGTGTCTCCCACTGGGTCCGCGGCGGGCCGGCGGGCGCCGCCCCGGCCGCGCTCATGGCCGGCGGATGCGTTCGGCGGCCCGCAACCGCGCAGAGGCGGCGCGCGGATTGGCTCGGTTCTCCTGGTCGGTGGGGGATTCGGCGCCGCGGGTCAGCAGCCGCAGCTGGGGGCGGTGGTCGGGGAGGGGCACGGGAAGGTCGGCGGGGGTGGTGTCGGTGGCCAACCCGGTCAGGGTCCGCTTGGTGATGCGGTCCTCCAGCGAGTGGTAAGACAGCACCGCGATGCGCCCGCCCACGGCGACGCGCTCGACGGCGGCCGGCAGTGCGCGGGCGAGGATCTCCAGCTCGGCGTTGACCTCGATGCGCAGCGCCTGGAACGTGCGCTTGGCGGGGTTGCCGCCGGTGCGCCGGGTGGCGGCGGGGATCGCGTCGCGGACCAGCTCGGCCAGGACGCGGGTGGATTCGAGGGGCTGGGCGGCGCGGTGGCGCGCGATGGCCTGGGCGATGCGGCCGGCGAAGCGCTCCTCGCCGTACTCGCGCAGGATGCGGGTCAGCTCGGCGACGGAGTAGGTGTTGACGACGTCGGCCGCGGTGCGCCCCTGGGTGCGGTCCATGCGCATGTCCAGGGGGGCGTCGTGGGAGTAGGCGAAACCGCGCTCGGCCTCGTCGAGCTGGGGCGAGGAGACGCCGAGGTCGAGCAGCACGCCCTGGACCTCGCCGTGGCCGAGGTCGTCGAGGACGGCGGGGATCTCGTCGTACTCGGCGTGGGCGAACTCGACCCGGTCGCCGAATGGGGCGAGGCGGGCGCGGCTGCGCTCCAGCGCGGTGGGGTCGCGGTCGACGCCGACGAGGTGCAGGCGGGGGTGGGCCTCCAGCAGAGCGGCGGCGTGGCCGCCCAGCCCCAGGGTGCCGTCGACGAGGACGGCTCCGGGCTCGGTCAGGGCGGGAGACAGGAGGTCGGCGATGCGGTCGAGCATGACCGGCGTGTGGCCCGCTCCGGGCTCGCTGCCGGTGTCTGCCATGAGCACAGTGCCCCCTCCTCACTCACCGCCCGGTGCCGCCGCGCGAGTCGGCCGCACGCGGACTCCCCCCGTGGTGCCGCGGTGACCGGGTGTTCTGCTGCCGCCGGGACCCGCCGTGCTCCCTGCGGGGCGCTCGCGCGGTCGGCGGCCGTCGTCTCTGCTGCCGGCTGCGTCGCCGGAGTCGGCCATAGGTCCTGTGCTGTGCGTCGGACACGGCCGCATGCACGACCGGCCCGGATTGGCCTCCAGGCGCGGGGCCGCCCACCGCGCCGAGACGCGGCCGCCACCTGGCGCCGGGGAAGATGCGTCAGCTGACTGCGGCTCGCACCTGAAGGCCGACATCCGGACAGGACTTGGTCGATGCGGCGTGGCGGACCGGTGTGCGCGGGTGTCGATGCCGGCACCGCGGTCGCGCCAGTCACAGCACCCCCGGCAACACCTCCTCCGACAGATCCGCGAATGCCTGCTCCTGATCGGCTTCGTAGCGGGCCCATGCCGCGGCGTCCCAGATCTCCAGCCGCGTATTGGCCCCGATGACGACGCAGTCGCGTTCCAGGCCGGCATAGGCGCGCAGACCGGCGGGCACCGTGATGCGCCCCTGCTTGTCGGGAACCTCGTCGGAGGCGCTGGCGAAGAACACCCGGCTGTAGTCGCGGACCGCCTTGGCGGTGACCGGCGCCGAGCGGAGGGCTTCAGTGATGCGCTGGAACTCCGCCATCGGAAAGACGTAGAGGCAGCGCTCCTGTCCCTTCGTGATCACCAGTCCCCCCGACAGTTCGTCGCGGTACTTCGCCGGAAGGAACAGGCGTCCCTTCTCGTCGAGGCGCGGTTCGTGGGTCCCGAGGAACAAGGCCCACCTCCCAAGCCCCCAGCAGAGCAGTCTCCTGCTCCACGATGCTCCACTGTACTCCACTCTTCCCCACGGTCAACAGTTTCAATCGCCGCAGCGGCGCACAACCGCGCAGAAAACCGCAGGTCAGCATGGGTGGTGCGGAGTGGAGGGCCGAGGGCCGGGGGCGCCCGCCGGGGCGCGCCCGCCCGCCCCCGCATAAGCGGTTAAGAAGTCGGCCACCACAGAGATTGCGACAATGGGGCCGGGGTGCGCGAATCCCACCCGTCACCCACCACCGCCCCTAACGGAGGCGCTTCGCGCCACGTACCTGTTCAGAGCCGGCTTGCCGCCGAGCGCACGGCGCACCATTGCACCGGAGGCCCGCCACGGGTTGTGCGGCTCCGCCTGAAAAGTTCAACGTGCGCTCGGCGGCAAGCAAACACGTGACGCGAAGCGTCTCCGCTGGGGTGGTGGCGGGCCGGCGGGCGGGCACGTGACGCGCAGCGTCTCCGATGGGGCGGCGGCGGGCCGGCGGGCGGGCACGTGACGCGAAGCGTCTCCGATGGGGCGGCGGCGGGTGACGGGCGGGCGGACCGCGCTACGCGAGGCGCACCCATTGCCGCAACCCCGATGGTGACCGCCCCAGGTGGCATCCCGGTGGGTTCCTGGGAAGCGGTGCCCCCGGCGTTCTTGAACACGACCTGAGCGAGGAGGGAAGACGGCGCGTCGAAGCACCCCACAGGCCCGCGGATAACAGGAGTGCGGCGCCGTCGACGCAGCGTGAGGCGGCACACTTTTTGGGATTTGGTTTGCTTTCTCGGACTTTGGCTCTAGCCTCGGTTTCATCGGCTCCGGCTCCTGTCGAGAGGGGACACGTGTCACTGGGCACGCGGCAGAACACGCAGGGAGACGGACTCCCGGACGGCGACGGCGTCATCGCCGTCGCGGAGCGCATCCGCGAAGCCATCCAGACCGTGATCGAGGGCAAGCCCGATGTCGTGCGGATCGCGCTGACGGTCCTGCTCGCCGAGGGCCATCTACTCATCGAGGACATTCCGGGCGTGGGCAAGACGATGCTCGCCAAGGCGCTCGGCCGCGCGATCGACTGCTCGGTGCAGCGCGTACAGTTCACGCCCGACCTGCTGCCGGCCGACATCACCGGTGTCAGCGTCTACCACCAGGACCGACGCGAGTTCGAGTTCAACCCCGGCCCCGTCTTCGCCAACATCGTCCTGGGCGACGAGATCAACCGGGCCTCGCCCAAGACCCAGTCGGCGCTGCTTGAGTGCATGGAGGAGATGCAGGTCAGCGTCGACGGCGAGACCCGCCCGCTGGAGCGCCCCTTCATGGTCGTGGCCACGCAGAACCCCGCCGACATGGAGGGCACCTACCCCCTGCCCGAGGCGCAGCGCGATCGCTTCATGGCCCGCATCGCGGTGGGCTACCCCACGCCGCAGGCCGAACTGGACATGATCGACTCCCACAGCGCGGAGTCGCCGCTGGACCGGCTGGAACCGGTGGCCTCGGCGGCCGACGTGCGGACCATGGTCGATCACGTCAAGACCATCCACGTCGCCCCCGGCGTCCGGCGCTACGCCGTCGACCTGGTCACGGCCACCCGCTCCTCCGCGGCGCTGCGGCTGGGCGCCTCGCCACGCGCGACGATCCACTTGGTGCGGGCCGCACGGGCCTATGCCGCGCTGGAGGGCCGCCACTACGTCGTCCCCGACGACCTGCAGGCGCTGGCCGTGCCGGTGCTGGCCCACCGCCTGCTGCCCAGCCCCGAAGCCCGCATGGAGCGCCGCGCGCCCGAGCAGGTCGTGTCCGAGATCGTGGCCCGCCTGCCCATTCCCAGTCCGCGCTGAGGGCCGGGGGCGCTCGTGAGACTGCTGCCGGCCTTCACCGTCCGCGGCTGGGGCCTGCTCAGCGGCGGGGCGGCGCTGATCGCCAGCGGCCTGATCATCGGTGAACGCGACCTGGTGGGGTTCGGCGTCCTGGTGTTCGCGCTGCCGCTGCTGTCGGCGCTGACGCTGTGGGGCGCGCCCGGCCGGGTGGTGCACAGCAGGGCCCTCCAGCCGGCCCGCACCCCGGCCGGCGCCGACGTGCGCGTGCTGGTCCGGGTCGCCAACGCGGCTCCCGCGCTGCCGGTGGGCGGCCTGCAGGTGCAGGACGCGCTTCCGGGCACGCTGGGCAGGGCTCCCCTGTTCAACATCGGGTTCCTGGGGCCGCGCGCGGTGCGCGACCTGACCTACCGGGTCCCCACCCGGGTCCGCGGCTCCTATCCCGTCGGCCCGCTGGCGCTGACCGTCACCGACCCGCTCAACTGCCTGCGCCGCGGGCGCTCCGTCGGCGCCCCGATGACGCTGCTGGTCACCCCGCCCGTGGTCGCGCTGCCCCATGTCCCCGTGCCCGGAGGCGCGGCCGAGGACGGCGACAGCGCGACGCGGTCGGTGGCCGGAGGAACCGACAACGACCCGGTCCCGCGCGGCTACCGGCACGGCGACGACATGCGGCGGGTGCACTGGCGCAGCACGGCCCGCCACGGCGAACTGATGGTCCGCCGCGAAGAGCACCGCCTCAGCGACCGCAGCGCGGTGCTGGCCGATCTGCGCGCCCGGGCCCACGCCGGCGCAGGTCCGGACTCCTCGCAGGAAACCGCGGTCAGCGCGGCGGCGTCCGTCGCCCTGCACCTCTCCGGCCGCGGGCACGAGACGGGGCTCTACACCGACAGCGGCGAGGTCGCGGCCGCGGGCGGGGCCGACATCCTCGACGCCCTGGCGGTGGCCCCGCCCTCCTCGGCCGCCGATCTCTCCGGCGCCGCCGAGGAGGTCGCCCGGTCCCACGTCAGCGGCCAGGGCCTGCTGGTGGCGGTGCTGGGCGCGCTCTCGGCCGCCGACATCGGCGCGCTGACACGGCTGCCCGGCGGCCGGGCGCAGACCTGCGTCGCGCTGCTGTGCACCCGGGCCGCCTGGCCCGATCCCGAGGCCGGGCACCGCTCGGCGACCGCGCTGCGCGAGGCGGGCTGGCTGGTGGCCGAGATCGGCTCCCTCCACGACCTGCCGCGGGCCTGGAGCGCCGCCGCCCTGGGCCGCGCCGACACGGCCGGCCGATGAGAGGAGCGCACCGATGCCGAGGGCCGGCCCGCCATACACCGATTCCTCCGTCACCCGCCACCACCCCGGCAGGGGTGCTCCGCGTCCCCTTGTTTCCCGTGCTCCCGGGTAGGCGGCCTACCGTCCCCCGTCCGCTCCGCACCACCGGTTAGGAGGAACGGCGCACGCCCCGCCGCCGCACCCGGCGGAGCCGCCGGCACACGATGATCGCAAAGGCCGCCCTCACCCTGGTGACCGCTGCCGCGCTGCTGCTCGCGCTGCCCGCGCTGGCGCCGGTGATCGCGGGAGACACGTGGTGGGGCCCCTCCGCCGCCGCGGTGGCCGCCTGCGCCCTGGCGGGCCTGGGCCTGCGGGCCGCGCGGCTGACGGTGGTGCTCATCCCCCTCGCCCAAGCCGCGGTCGTGCTGTGCGTGCTGACCGGCACGTTCGTGCCCTACGCCGCGCCCCTGGGTTTCGTCCCCTCCCCGGCGGCTCTGGGCGAACTGCTCGCCGTGTTCGCCGAAGGCCGGATGCAGATCGGCGCGGAGACCACGCCCATCCCGGCGACGCCGGCCCTGGCCCTGGTGATCGCGACGGCGATGGGTGTACTCGCCGTCGTCGCCGACTTCCTGGCGGTGACCGCACGGGCGGCCGCGGTGATGGCGCTGCCGCTGGCCGGGCTGCTGCTGGTTCCGCTGCTGGTGGACGACCGGGGTGTGGACGCCCTCGCCTTCGCCTGCGCCGCGGTGGGCTATGTGGTGCTGCTGGCGGTGGACGGCTGGGTGCGCGGCAGCGGGTGGGGCGTGCCGGTGCGCGCGGCCCACGACACCGCCGCGCCGGTGCTGGGCGGCCTGCAGCACATCGCCGCCACGGCGGGCGTGGCCGCGGCCGCGGTCGCGCTGGCGCTGCTGGTCCCGGCGGCCGTGCCGGGCCTGTCGTCCAACTCCCTCTACGCCCTGGCCGACGGCAGCCGCCTCGGCGGCGAGACCATCACCACCACCCATCCCCTCGTCAGCCTGCGCCGGGATCTGACCTCGACCTCGGACCGCCCGGTGCTCACCTACCGCACCGACGCCGCCCAGCCGGACTACCTGCGCATGTACTCCCTGGACTCCTTCGACGGGCAGAACTGGACCATGTCGCGGCTGCGCGCCCAGGGCGACGGCGACCTCAACGACGAGATGCTGCCCTCGCCGCCGGGCCAGAGCCATATCAGCAGCGAACGGACCACCACCCGCATCACGCTGGCCGACCACTTCGAGGCGGACTTCCTGCCGATGCCCTACCCGCCGCGGCGGCTGTCGGTCGCCGGCGAGTGGTACGCCGACGACGCGACCCTGATGGTGTTCACCACCCAGGCCCCGGCCCGGGGGGAGTCCTACGAGGTCACCACCCTGGTCAACGAGCCCGACCCCGATGTGCTCGCCGCCGATCTGGAGCCCGGCGACGAGCTGGACGAGCGCTACCTGGAGGTTCCCGGGGAGGTCGACGAGAGCACCCGGCGGCTGGCCGAGTCGATCACCGCCGGCGCCGACACGGCCTATGAGCGGGCCATGGCGCTGCAGGAGTGGTTCACCGACGGCCGGTTCACCTACGACCTGACGCCGCCCTCGGTCCCGGCGGGCGAGGACCCGCTGACCCACTTCCTCTTCGAGAGCCGGGTGGGCTACTGCGAGCAGTTCGCCGGAGCGATGGCGCTGCTGGCGCGGCAGGCGGACATCCCGGCGCGGGTGGGCATCGGCTACACCGCCGGCACCCGCACCGGCGAGGGGACCTGGGAGGTGACGGAGTCCGACGCCCACGCCTGGCCGGAACTGTACTTCCAGGGAGCCGGGTGGCTGCGGTTCGAGCCCACCCCCGCCTCCGCCGGCGGTCAGGGCACGGCCACGGTCCCCGACTACGCCGACGGCCTCTCCTCGGGACCGCAGGATCAGCAGGCGCCCGGCTCCGAGGGCCTGCAGGAGGACGGCCGGCCCGCGCCCTCGGCTCCGGCCGGTGCGCCGCAGCAGCCCGCCGAGGAGTCCGAGACCCCCGGTACCGCCGAGGAGGAGGACCAGGGCGGGCTGGCCGGCGGTCCGCGGGACGGCGGCGGCCCGGGCTGGTGGTGGGCGGCCCTGATCCCCGCGGCCCTGGTAGGCGCCGTGCTGCCCGCGCTCGCGCGTCTGCTGGTGCGGCGCGTGCGGTGGGTGCGCGCGGGCTCGCCTGCCAAGCGCGCCCACGCCGCGTGGCGGGAGCTGCGCGACGACTGCCGCGATCTGGATCTCGCCTGGAGCCCGGCGGAGTCGCCGCGGGCGGTGGCCCGGCGGCTGGAAGCCGACCATGCCCTGGACGCACCGGCGCGAGAGGGGCTGTGGCGCCTGGCGATGGCCGAGGAGAGCGCCCGCTACGCGCCCGAGATCGTCCAGGAGGGCTCGGCCTCCGCCGACAGCCGCCGGGTGCGCGCCGCGCTGCGGGCGTCGCGCGGGCGACGGTCCGCGCTGCGGGCGAGCGTCCTGCCCGCCTCGCTGCTGCCCGCCCCGCAGCTCCCGCCCGACTCCCCGCTGTCCCGCCGCCCCGGCCCCGCCGCGGGCTAGCACCCCGTCACGCCGCGCCCGGCCCGGAACCCGTGCCACGGCCACCCCAAGGGGAAAACCCCCGCGCCACGGCCGACCCAAGGGGGTGGGCTGCGGCAATGGGGCTGTGATGCGCGAAGCGCCCGCCCGTCACCCACCACCGCCCCAACGGAGGCGCTTCGCGCCACCTACCTATTCAGAGCCAGCTTGCCGCCGAGCGCACGCAGCACCTTGGCGCAGGAGCCGCGCCATCTGCGGTGCGGCCCTCCCTGAAAGACGCGCCGTGCGCTCGGCGGCAGAGAAATACTGCGACGCGAAGCGTCTCCGTCGGGGTGGTGGCGGGCTGACGGGCGGGCGGACCGCGCTACGCGAGACGCGCCCATTGCCGCAGCCTCTGTCGTGGCCGCCCCAAATGGTCCCCGGAGGGTTCCCGGCCAGCAATCGGTGAACCAGCCCTCCCTGAAAGACGCGCCGTGCGCTCGGCGGCAGAGAAATACTGCGACGCGAAGCGTCTCCGTCGAGGTGGTGGCGGGCTGACGGGCGGGCGGACCGCGCTACGCGAGACGCGCCCATTGCCGCAGCCTCTGTCGTGGCCGCCCCAAATGGTCCCCGGAGGGTTCCCGGCCAGCAATCGGTGAACCAGCCCTCCCTGAAAGACGCGCCGTGCGCTCGGCGGCAGAGAAATACTGCGACGCGAAGCGTCTCCGTCGAGGTGGTGGCGGGCTGACGGGCGGGCGGACCGCGCTAGGCGAGACGCGCCCATTGCCGCAGCCTCTGTCGTGGCCGCCCCAAATGGTCCCCGGAGGGTTCCCGGCCAGCAATCGGTGAACCAGCCCTCCCTGAAAGACGCGCCGTGCGCTCGGCGGCAGAGAAATACTGCGACGCGAAGCGTCTCCGTCGAGGTGGTGGCGGGCTGACGGGCGGGCGGACCGCGCTACGCGAGACGCGCCCATTGCCGCAGCCTGTGCGGTGGCCGCCCCGAGTGGGCCCCGGAGGGTTCCTGGCCGTCCGGGCGCCTGCGCGGCTGCCCCACCGCACGAGAACGCGCCCGCCGGAAGGCTCCGGCGGGCGCGTTCTCGTGCTGCGTCGCGGTCGGTCGGCCGACCTGCGGGTACGGCTACTTGTCGCCGCCCTCCTGGCGGCGGCGCCACCGCTCCTCGAAGCGGTGCATCATTCCGGGCCGCTGCTGGCGCCGGCGCTGCTTGGGTTCAGCAGCCTTGCCCGACTGCTCCTGGGCCGCATCGCCGCCGCCGGCGACCCGGCGCCAGGCGGACAGCCCCCACAGCAGGCAGGCCAGCATGACGATGAATCCGATGACACCGACGATGACCTGCTGGAAGATCGCGCCGCCCATGAGGAGCGAGATCCCGACGACGAACCCGATCGAGGCCTGGACGATCGACCGCTTGTAATGCACAGCGGGGTTCGTCTGGCGCACAGTGTTGGCGAACTTCGGATCCTCGGCGTAGAGCGCCTGCTCGATCTGGTCGAGCATACGCTGCTCGTGTTCAGAGAGCGGCACGGCGCCTCCCAATGACTGTCCCTGAGTGGGGTGAGGTGTGCTGACCAACAGGCCGTTGTTCAGTGGTATGCCCAGAATAAGGCGCGTTAGCGCCTACTGAAAAGAAAAGATGAGCGTCTGGGTGGCCCACACGGGCCACATTACCCTCACCGTCTAACCGCAACACCGCTGCGCTCGCCCTTCTGCTGTCCCCTGCACTGCCGAGGGAAGCCGCCGACCCGGGGCGGCCGACCGGCCTGGGCTTCCCTGCCCCGTATAACAGATTCAATCACCTGAAAGTTGCAGTACTATACGTCATTCTCCTCACGCTTGGCCAAGGCGGCCGGTCGGATGGCATCGGCCCCGAACCGCCGCGTGACGGCGTCCATGGCCCGCTCCGCCTCGCGCCAGCCGGTCTCGGGTTCGTCCAGGCTGAGCTGGCGGTGGGCCTCGGAGACCGGCGCCAGCCCCTCGACGCGCACCCCCACCAGCCGCAGCCGCACCCGCTCCATGCCCGCGGCGGCGTAGAGCTCGCGGGCGGCGGCGTTGATCTCGTGGGCGACGTCGGTGGGCTCGGCCAGCGTGCGCGAGCGGGTGACGGTGGTGAAGTCGGCCCTCCGCAGCTTCACGACCACGGTGCGGCCCACCTGCCCGGCGGCGCGCATCCGCCGGGCGACCTTCTCGGCGAGCCGCAGCAGCTCCCGCCGGATCGCCGCGGGGTCGTCGACGTCGCGGGGGAACGTCTCCTCGGCCCCGATGCTCTTGTCCGGGGCCGAGGGCACGACCCGGCGCTCGTCGCGGCCCTGGGCCAGCGCCGCCAGCCGCTCCCCCAGCGCCGAGCCGAACTCGCTGCGCAGGGTGGCCGCCGAGACGCGCGCCACATCGCCGACGGTGCGCAGGCCCAGCCGGGTCAGGGTCTGCTCGGTCTTGTCGCCCACCCCCGACAGCGATCCCACCGGCAGCGGGTGCAGGAACGCGGTCACCTGGTCGGTGGGCACCACCAGCAGGCCGTCGGGCTTGCACCGGGTGGAGGCGAGCTTGGCCACGAACTTGGTGGCCGCCGCGCCCACCGAGCAGGTCAGGTTCTGCTCCTCGCGCACCCGGCGCCGGATCAGCTCGGCGATGCGCACCGGGCTGCCCAGGCGCCGGTGCGCGCCGGAGACGTCCAGGTAGGCCTCGTCCAGCGAGACGGGCTCGACCTCGGGGGTCACCGACAGCAGGATGTCCATGACCGCCTCGGAGACGCGCCTGTAGGCGGCGCCGTCGGGCGGGAACACCACCGCGTCGGGGCACAGCCGCAGTGCGCGCACCATCGGCATGGCCGAGTGGACGCCGTAGGAGCGGGCGATGTAGTCGGCCGAGGAGACCACGCCGCGCGGGCCGGTGCCGCCGACGATGATGGGCTTGCCGCGGGTCTCGGGGTGCTCCAGCCGCTCGACGCCGGCGAAGAAGGCGTCCATGTCGATGTGCAGGACGGTGCAGTCGGCGGTGGCCGCGGTGTCCTCTTCCGGCAGCGGCTCGACCCCGCCGGGCCCCATCATCCCCCGTAGCGCCTGCCCGCGCTCAAGCTGGCGTCGGCTCATGCCACCAGTGTGCCGCTCCCGCCGCGGCCGGCGCCACCCAGCCCCCGCTCACGGGGCTTCACAGCGGCTTGCGGGCCAGCAGGTGGATCTGGGTGGCGATGCCGGACAGCGCCGGGTGCACCGCGGCGGCCTTCTCCAGTTCGAGTAGCTGCTCGCCGGCATGGGCGTCGCTCTCCAGCACCCGGCCCGGCAGCAGGTCGGCGAAGACCCGGACGCCGCGGATGTCGGCGCCCTCGAGCCCGGCCCGCTCGGCGAGGTCGACCAGCTGGCCGGCGGTGAAGCGGCGGGGCATGGGGTCGCCGGGACCCCAGCGGCCCTCGGCGTCGGTCAGCAGGCGGCGGGCGTCGGCGAGATGGCCGGTCAGGGCCCGGTGCAGCACGCCCGCTACGGCGTTGGCCGCCATCGCGCTCACCGCGCCACCGGGGCGGGTGAGCGCGGCGACGTCGGCCAGGGCGTCGGCCGGATCCTCGACGTACTCCAGCACGTTGTGCATCAGCACCAGGTGGGCGTGGGCGGCGGGCAGCAGGTGGGCCAGGTCGCCGGTCTCGCCCTGCAGCGCGCGCACCCGCACCCCGGCCTCGGCGGCCCGGCGCTCCAGCGCGGCCAGCGAGTCGGGGCTGGGGTCGACGACGGTGACGCGGTGCCCCAGCTGCGCCAGCGGGACGGCCGCGCCGCCGGTGCCGCCGCCGGCGTCGACGATGTCCAGGCCGTCGGACTCGCCGGCGGGCTCCTGCTCCGCCAGCGCGGTGCGCAGCACCTCCCAGACGACCTCGGTGCGGGCGGCGCTGGCCGCCCGGTGCGGGCCGGAGCCCGCGCAGTGCTCGCCTCGCACGGCGCCGTGGGGCTTGTCGCTCACACCGGCTCCCCTCCTGCTTGCTGTTCGGGCCTGCTGACAGAGGCCGCGCGGCCTCAGGGCGCCAGCCGGGCCTTGTTCTCCATCAGCCGCGAGAGCAGGCCGTTGATGAAAACCGGCGACTCGTCGGTGGAGAGCTGGCGGGCCACCGCCACGGCCTCGGAGATGGCCACGCCGTCGGGGATGTCGTCGGCCCACAGGAGTTCGTAGGCGCCCATCCGCAGGATGTTGCGGTCGACCACGGGCATGCGCTCCAGCGTCCAGCCGATCGCGTAGTCCGCCAGCAGGGCGTCGATGCGCTCGCGGTGCTCGTCGACGGCCAGCGCCAGCTGCTCGGTGAACTCGTTGATCGGCGGCTCGGTCTGGGCCCGGCGGCGCTCGATGACCGCCTGCACGCCCGCGCCGCGCACCTCGGCTTCGTAGAGGATCTCGACCGCGCGTCTGCGCGCCTTGCGCCGCGCGCCGCCACCGCTGCTCATCGCTTCTCCGCCCGGGCGCCCGGACCGCCGATCGCAGTCGGCGCCATCAGTTGACGCGGCCGAGGTAGTCGCCGGTGCGGGTGTCGACCTTGACGCGCTCGCCGGTGGTGATGAACAGCGGGACCTGGATGACCGCGCCGGTCTCGATGGTGGCCGGCTTCGTGCCGCCGGTGGAGCGGTCGCCCTGCACGCCGGGGTCGGTCTGGGAGACCTCGACCTCCACGGCGGCGGGCAGCTCGATGTAGAGCGGCACACCCTCGTTGACGGCGACGGTGACCATCGCGCTTTCGAGCAGGTAGTCGGCGTTCTTGCCGACCACCTTGGCGTCGACGGGCAGCTGGTCGTAGGTCTCGGTGTCCATGAAGATGTAGGACTCGCCGTCGCTGTAGAGGTACTGCATCTCGCGGCGGTCCACGTTGGCGATCTCGACCTTGGCGCCGGCGTTGAAGGTCTTGTCGACGACCTTGCCCGAGGTCACGTTCTTCAGCTTGGTGCGGACGAACGCTCCGCCCTTGCCGGGCTTGACGTGCTGGAACTCCACGACGTTCCAGAGTTCACCGCCGTCGAGCTTCAGGGTCGTGCCGTTCTTGAGATCGTTCGTCGAGGCCACTTGGGTCGTCTCTCCAGAGGGTCGGGCTTGGTCGGTGGCGGGCGGGTGCCCGCTGCGGGCCGCCGCGGGGGCGGTCGGCCGCCGTCGTCGCCACCGAGTCTAGTGGGTCTGGCCGGCGGGGGCGTTCACGTCGGGTTTCCCGGGTTCACGTCGTGCCGACGGCCGCGTAGGCGGCGTCCAGCAGCTCTTGCGGCGGGCCCGACAGCACCGCGGGCTCGCCGAGGCCGTCGAGCACGATGAAGCGCAGCACGGCGCCGCGCGCCTTCTTGTCGATGCGCATGTTCTGCCGCAGCTCGGGCCAGGCCGCGCCGTCGTAGGCGGTGGGCAGCCCGACCGAGGCCAGCACCTTGCGGTGCCGCTCGACCAGGGCGGCGTCGATGCGGCCGTCCAGCCGGGCCAGCTCGGCGGCGAAGACCATGCCCACGGCCACCGCGTAGCCGTGCCGGAAGGTGTAGCGCTCGGCGCGCTCGATGGCGTGGCCGAGGGTGTGGCCGTAGTTGAGGATCTCGCGGCGGCCGCTCTCGCGCAGGTCGGAGGAGACGACCTCGGCCTTGACGGCGACGGCGCGCTCGATGAGCTCGCGCGTGTGGGGCCCGCCGGGCCGGGCCGCGCCCTCGGGGTCGGCTTCGACCAGGTCGAGGATGGCGGGGTCGGCGATGAATCCCGCCTTGATGATCTCGGCCAGGCCGCCGATGTAGTCGGCCGCGGGCAGGCCGGCCAGGGTGTCCAGGTCGCACAGCACCCCGGCGGGCGGGTGGAAGGAGCCGACCAGGTTCTTGCCCTCGGGGGTGTTGATTCCGGTCTTGCCGCCCACGGCGGCGTCGACCATGCCCAGCAGGGTGGTGGGCACCAGGACGCAGCGGACCCCGCGCAGCCACGTGGCCGCGACGAACCCGGCCAGGTCGGTGGCGGCGCCGCCGCCCACGCCCACCACGGCGTCGCTGCGGGTGAAGCCGGCCCGGCCCAGCCGGCTCCACAGCCCGGCGGCGACCTCGGCCGTCTTGGCGGCCTCGCCGTCGGGCACGGGCATGGGGTGGGCGGTGCGGCCGGCGCTCGCCAGCGCCTCCACCACCGGGCGGGCGAGTTCGGCGAGGTTCTCGGGGTGGACGACGGCGACCTGCTCGGCCCGCTCGCCCACCAGGCCGGGAAGCTCGGCGAACACCCCGCTGCCGACCACGACGTCGTAGGGCTCGGCGGCTCCGCCCACGGCGATGCGGGTGGCGCTCATCGCGTGCCGCCCCGGTGGTGCTGGGGCAGGCCCTCGACGATGGCGTCGACGACCTCCTCGGGGTGGTAGCCGCTGGTGGGCACCGTCGCCCGCGCCAGGCCCTCGTAGACCGGCAGCCGCTCCTCCAGCAGTCGGCGCAGCCGCGTGCGGGGGTTGCCGGCCAGCAGCGGGCGCGGGGTGTCCAGCCCGACCCGCTTGGCGGCGTCGGCGAACTCCACCTGCAGGTAGACGACGTGGTGGTGGGCGAGGTCGGCGGCGGTGGCGGGGTCGAGCACGGCTCCCCCGCCCAGCGCGACGACGCCCTCCCAGGAGGCCAGCGCCGCGGCGACGACCTCGCGCTCCAGCGCGCGGAAGGCGGGTTCGCCGTCCTCGACGAAGATGTCGCCCACGGGCTTGCCGGCGCGCGCCTCGATCTCGGTGTCGGTGTCCAGCAGCGCGACGCCCAGCCGCTCCGCCAGGGCCCGGCCGACCGTGGTCTTGCCCGCGCCCGGCGAGCCGATCAGGACCGCGACCGGTGTGCTCATCGGTGTCTCCTCGACGTTCCTCGGCGGCCGGGGCGGGCCCCGCGCCCGGCCGTGCGCCCGCCTGCTAGCGGATCTCCAGCGTATCCAGGTAGGCGCGGGCGTTGCGGGCCGTCTCGGCCAGGGAGTCGCCGCCGAACTTCTCCACCGCCGCCTCGGCCAGCACCAGCGCGACCATGGCCTCGGCCACCACGCCGGCGGCGGGCACCGCCGTGACGTCGCTGCGCTGGTGGTGGGCCCGGGTGGGTTCGCCGGTGGCCACGTCCACGGTCTCCAGCGCCCGCGGGACGGTGGCGATGGGCTTCATGGCCGCGCGCACCCGCAGCGGCTCGCCGGTGGTCATGCCGCCCTCCACGCCGCCGGCGCGGTTGCTGCGGCGGCGCACGCCCGCGCTGCCGGGCTCGGGCTCGATCTCGTCGTGGGCGGCCGAGCCGCGGCGGGCCGCGGTGCGGAAGCCGTCACCGACCTCCACACCCTTGATGGCCTGGATGCCCATCAGGGCGCCCGCCAGGCGGGAGTCCAGCCGGCGGTCCCAGTGGACGTGGCTGCCCAGGCCCGGCGGCAGGCCGTAGGCCAGCACCTCCACGACGCCGCCCAGGGTGTCGCCGGCTTTCCTGGTGTCGTCGACCTCGGCGACCATGCGGGCGCTGGTGTCGGGGTCGAAGCAGCGCAGCGGGTCGGCGTCGATGCGCTCCAGGTCGCCGGGCTCGGGCTGGACCGAGTCGGGGACGCTGACGGTGCCCATCGACACGACGTGGCTGAGCACCTCCACGCCCAGCGCCTGGCGGCAGAAGGCGCGGGCGACCTCGCCGATGGCCACGCGCGCGGCGGTCTCCCGGGCGCTGGCGCGCTCCAGCACCGGCCGGGCCTCGTCGTGGCCGTACTTCTGCATGCCGACCAGGTCGGCGTGGCCGGGGCGGGGCCGGGTCAGCGGGGCGTTGCGCGCCACGCCCTCCAACTCCTCGGCCGGGACGGGGTCGGCCGACATCACCCGCTCCCACTTGGGCCACTCGGAGTTGGCCACCTGCACGGCCACCGGCCCACCCTGGGTCAGGCCGTGCCGGATGCCCCCGACCAGGGTCACCTCGTCCTGCTCGAACTTCATCCGGGCGCCCCGGCCGTACCCGGCGCGACGGCGGCGCAGCGCGGCGGCGATGTCGTCCGAGGTGACGGCGACGCCGGCCGGGAGGCCCTCCAGTATCGCGACGAGTGCCGGTCCGTGGGACTCCCCCGCGGTCAGCCAGCGCAACATGCTCCGATCATGTCACGTGCCGCCGCCCGCAGGCACATCGAGGCGGCCGCCTCAGCCCGTCAGCGCGGAGGGCACGCCCGCCAGCAGCACCGCCAGCGCGCCGCCGAGCATGAACGGGCCGAAGGGGATCGGTGTGCGGCGGGTGGCGCGGCGCAGCGCCAGCAGGACCAGGCCGAAGACCGACGCGCAGAGGAAGGCCGCCAGGGTGCCCGCCACCACGGCGCCGGCTCCGGCGAAGCCGAGGTACAGCCCGACCAGCCCGGCGCTCTTGACGTCGCCCCAGCCCATGCCCGCCGGGTTGATGAACCACAGCAGCCAGTACAGGACGGCGAGGCCGGCCATGCCGCCGAGCGGACCGAGCACGGCGAGCAGGTCGGTGCCGGCGAGCGCCGGCGCGCCGGGGGCGGCGGGCGTGCGGGCGGCGTGCCGCCAGACGGCGGCTCCGGCCACCAGGGGGACGGCGACGGGATAGGCCGGTGCGACGAGCGCGTTGGGCAGCCGGTGCACGCGGATGTCGACGGCGGCCAGCGGCACGCCTACGGCCGCGAAGAACAGCAGCGCCGCGGTCCACAGCGGGTTGGCCGCCGCGCCGGAGACCCCGACGGCGAGCCCGACCGCGGCGAAGAGCAGGGCGGTCGCCGCGGCGGCCCCGAACGAGGAGGGCACCCGCTCGCCGCAGGCCGGGCAGCGCCCGCTGCGGGCGAACCCGCGCACCCGCACGGCCGGCAGCCACGGCAGGAACGGGATGGCGGCGCCGCAGTGGGGGCAGGCGGGCGGGGGCGGCGGGGCGTCGTCGTCCTCGGCCGAGGGCTCGTGGCGGGCGAAGAGGGGGACCATCCGGCCGGTCGCCGCGCCCGCCCCCGCGCCCGCGGCCCCCAGCAGCAGCGCCAGCGCTATGTCGGCGAATCCGGGCATGGCCGGAACCTAGCCGATCGCCGGGTGCGGCGCCCAGTGCGGGTGCGGGATTGGGGACGGGGGCGGCGGTTCAGGCCCTGCGGTCGGCGCGCACCACGGCGCTGAGCTCGACGCCGCCGGGCAGCAGCGGGGCGAGTTCGGTGGTGAGGCGGTCGGCGACGCGGCGCAGCGACTCGTCGTCGCGCCGCTCCAGCTCCAGGCGGATACCGAGGTCGGCGCGGTCGGACTCGTGGACGCGCACCCGTTCGATGCCGAACTCGGTGTGGGTGACGCGGTAGATCCGCGCGAGCACCTGGGGGTCGTCCTTGGGCGCCGGCACGGTGCCGTGCTCGGCCAGGGTCGTCAGGAACCGGCCCTGGACGGCGTAGGTGACCGGTCCGGCGACGTCGACGACCACGGCGTCGGCGCCCTCGTCCACGGCGGCGCGGCAGGCCTCGGCCGCGGTGACGGGCACCGGGCGGGCGTCGGCGCGCCAGGCGCGGGCCGAGTCCACGCAGGTGAACGCGAGCACGCCGCGGCGCCCGTCCTCACCGATCATCAGCGGCAGCGCGATGTCGCTGGTCTTGTCGCGGGTGAGGCCGGAGTCGTCCTCCTCGGTCTCGCCGGCCACGGCCACCACCGGCACCAGCACGCGCGACTCGCCGAGCGCGGCGAGCACCTGCCGGTCGCCGGCCTCGCCGCGCGCGTAGGCGGCCAGCCGGGCGGCGACCTTGGGATCGGGCGAACCGTCGTCGTCGCGGAAACGCTGTGCTCCGGTGATGGTGGGGCGGGTCACGACGGGTCCAGGCTCCTGCTCCTCGGGGTGCGCCGCCCCGGTCGGGACGTCGTGACCAGCTTAGGTGAAGCGCTGCGGCCGTCGGGCGGCGACACGGGCGCGGCGCGCGGGCGGCGCCGATCGCACGGACCGTCGCTCTTCAGGCACACGTCACTACACTGAGCCACGAACATCGGCGATGACGCAAGCAGGGGGAGACATGTCCGACGCGGAGCTGAAGCCGGGGACCTGGCGGATCGACACCGCGCATTCGATCATCGGGTTCTCGGTGCGCCACATGATGGTCAGCCGGGTGCGCGGCCGGTTCGAGAGATTCGACGCGGTGCTGACCGTGCCGGAGGACCCGATGCAGTCGTCGGTGCGCGCCACCATCGACGCCGACTCCATCAACACCGACAACGAGCAGCGCGACAACCACGTCCGCTCCGCCGACTTCTTCGACACCGCCACCCATCCGCAGTGGATCTTCGAGTCCACCGGGATCCGCACCTCCGGCGAGGACTTCCTGCTGGACGGGGACCTCACCGTGAAGGGCAACACCCGGCCGGTGGAGCTGCGGCTGGAGTTCAACGGCGTCACCCGCGACCCCTACGGCCTGCTGCGGGTCGGCTTCCACGCCGAGACCGAGATCAGCCGCAGCGAATACGGGGTCGACATCGAGATGCCCATGGACGGCGGCGGCGTGGTGGTCGCCGACCGGATCAGGATCGAGCTCGACGCCGAGTTCACCCTGGACGAGGAGTAGCCGCCCCGGCCCGCGCCCGCCGGCCGGGGCTATGCTCGTGGAGCCGCGGGGCGGCGGCCCCGCGCCCGCCTCCCGCGGCCCGCAGCACGTTTCCAAGGAGCGCCGTGCCCGATACACCGTTCACACCCGAGGCGGTCTCGGCGATCACCGGCCACATGAACCGCGACCACCCTCAGGAGACGCTCGCGATCTGCCGCGCCCTGGGCGGGGTGCCCCGGGCGAGCGCGGCGCGGATGACCGGCGTCGACGAGGCCGGCGGCGACTACGTCGCCGTCGTCGACGGTGCCGAGGCCGCGGTGCGCATCCCGTGGTCGCAGCGCCTCGTCGAGCGCGCCCAGGTCCGCCGCGAGGTCGTGCGGATGTACCGCGAGGCCTGCGAGCTGCTGGGCACCGCGCCCGTCGGCGAGGACGACGGCGGGCACTGACCTCTGCGGCGCCCCGCAGGGATCAGGGACGAATCCGGGTCGCGCCGCGCCCTCGGGCCCGCCGGCCTCCCCTACTCTGGACGGCACAGGCCCGGCGCCCTCGGGCGCCGTTTGGGCATCAGCGAGATCCCCCTGAGAGCGCCGCCACCACGATGGTCGATCCCGAGTCCGCAGACCCCGACTCGCCCACCCGGAACATCGAGCCGGCCGCAGCGACCACCCGGCTCGACTCCGACCGCGCCCGCACCCGGTGGATCACCCGCGTCCTGCGCCCGCAGGACGCGGGGTCGCCCGACTCCTCCCCCACTGTGGCCGGGGCCGCTCCCGCCGCCCGCACCCGCGCCCTGAGGCGCACGGGCCCCGCCGCCGGCGGCGGTTCGCCCGCCCGGCCGGCTCCCTCCTGGTGGCGCCGCCTGGCGCTCGCCCTGGTGTCCTGGTTCCCGCGGCTGGTCGCGCGGGTGGTGGTGGGCCCGGCGGGAGAGATCGACTACGCGGTGCCCGCCGAGCTGCGGCGCGGCTACACCGTGCTGGAGCGCATCGGCGCCGGAGGCGAGGCCGTCGTCTACCTCGCCGAACCCGCCGGGGCCGGGCGCAGGCAGGGCCGCACGAACGCGGCCCAGCGGGAGCGGGGACGCCGCGTCGCGCTGAAGGTCTACCGCCCCGGACACGACATCAACCGCGAACTGCTCGACCGCCTGTGCGCCCGCGGCGAGGGCGACCCGCACACGCCCGCGATCCACGGCTACGGCTACGCGCGCAGCTCCTGGGGCGAGGACGTGGCCTGGGAGGCCCAGGAGTACTTTCCCGAGGGATCGCTGCGCTCGGTGATCGACGGCGCCCCGGTCGACGAGGAGACCGCCCGAGCCGTGGTGGCCGCCGTCGCCGAGTGCCTGCACCACTGGCAGGACGCGCTGCAGCACAACCACACCGACGTCAAGCCCGAGAACCTGCTGATCCGCTCCAGCGACCCGCCCGTGTTCGCCCTGACCGACTTCGGCGGCGCGGTGCGGGCCACGATGAGCCGCGTCTACGGGGGCCTGGCGGTCACCGAGGCCTACGCCGCCCCCGAGGTGGTCGAAGGCCGGCGCGAGGCTCCCGCGGCGTGGTGGTCGCTGGGTGTCATGGTGCACGAGCTGCTGACCGGGCGGCGCCCAGAGCGCGGCGAGAGCTGGCTGACGGCGCGCAGCACCGAGGTCGACGTCTCGGCCGTCGCCGACGAGTCCTGGCGGCTGCTGGTCCGCGGCCTGCTCACCCCCGCCCCTTCGGCGCGCTGGGGCCATGCCGAGGTGCGCCAGTGGCTGGCGGGCGAGCGGCCGAGCATCGCCAGGGCCCGCAGGTACGCGCCCATCCGCTTCGCCGACGCCTCCCACGACGACCCGCCCAGCCTCGCCTTCGACCTGATGGACCGGTGGGACCGCGGCGAGGTGTGGCTGCGCACCCACTGGCCGACCCTGCGCACCTGGCTGGACCGGGAGGTCAACGACTACACCTTCGACCGCACCTACCTCACCGACCTCGACGCCCGCCCCGAGCGGGTGCACCTGGCCATCAGCGCGCTGGCGGCCCGGTTCGTACCGGGCATGCCGCCGCGCTTTCGGGGCCTGGACGTCAGCGCCGAGGGCGTGCTCGCGCTGGCCCGGGGCGGGGCGAGCCGGCACGCGGTGCTGCGCGAGGCCCTGGAACTGGGGGCGCTGGGCCTGGCGGCGCGGCACTGGTGCGGCCATCCCGGCTGCCGCGCCGAGGGGGCGGGGCGCTGCGCTCTGCTGGAGCACGTCCAGCACGAGGCGCCGCTGATCATGCGCCAGGTCGAGGCCACGGTACAGGGCCTCTCCGGCGGCCCGGCCGGGGCCGCCGGAGCCGCCGACCTGCCCCGCCACGCCTGGGACGGGGCCTGGGCGCTGGCGGCGGAACTGGCCCTGGACCCCGATGCGGCCGGGCGCGAGCGGGGGCGGCTGCGCGCCCAGTCCTGGCATCCGCGCCACCGCAGCCCGGCTCCGCACGTGGACTGGTGGCGCAGGCAGCGCGACATCGGGCTGCGGCGCCGCTCCGGTGCGCTGGCCGCCAACGCCGCCCTGGTGACCGCATCGCTGCTGCTGCCGGTCGCCGCCCGGCTCGGCGCCGCCGAACGCGACCGCGAGAAGCAGGAGAACCGCGCGCGGCGGCGCGACCGCTGGGCCGCCTTCTCCGACGCCGCCTCCGACCGCTGGCAGCGGGTGCGCGAGCGCGTCGGCGGCCCGCAGGCCCCGCCGCCCGAGCAGGCGGCCCCGCCCTGGGGCACGTCCCCCTACGGCCGGGCGGGCTCCCCCTACGGCCGCCCCCTCACCGAGGCCGAGCAGCGCAGGGCGCGCCGCCGCGAGGAGAAGGAGCGCAGGCGCGTCAACCGCAGCATGCGCCAGATCGAGCGGGCGCAGGGGGCCGGGCGGTGCCGCAGGTTCGCCTACCCCGCCGCGGTGGCGGGCCTGGTGGACGGCCTGGGCCGCGTGCTGCGCGCAGACGGCTTCTATCCCGAGCAGGCCGGCCCGATCGCCGACGCCTACACCGGTGTGGTGGATTTCTCCCGCAGCCCGGTGGTCTCCGCGGTCGCGGGCGCCGCCGACGCCGTGGTCGGGCTGCTTCCGGCGCGGATCGAGGACCAGTGGTGGCTTCCGGTGGTGCTGGGGGCGCTGCTGGTGCTGCTGGGCCGCACGGCTGCGGGCCGGGCGCGGGCGCGCACGCGGCTGGTGGCCTACCGGCTGGCGGTGGCCGGCTCGGTGCTTGCGCTCCTGGTCCTGCTGTCCAGCGGGCTGCTGATGGCGGGCGCCGGCGTGCTCATCCCGCTGTACAACGTCTTCGGCTGAGCGGGGCCGGCCCCGCGGCGGCGCAGGGACCTTCGTCCCCGGTTCCGGGCCGCGCGGGGTCGCACCGCCGAGGGCGCGGCGGCGGGCACTATCATCGCCCGGGACCGCAGAACGGCGTGGAAAGGGCGGCATACCGGTGGGCGACGCGATCGAGTTGGCGGCGGGCGAGTACCGGGCGGCGGTGGGCCGCCGGGGCGCGGCGCTGTGCCGACTGGCCTTCAAGGAGCGGGAGCTGACCTGGAGCGTCCCGCCCGACGAGCCGCCCCCGGCCTCCCACGGCCTGGTGCTGGCGCCCTGGCCGAACCGCATCCGCGACGGCCACTACTCCTTCAAGGGCGTGGAGCACCGGTTGGAGGTCACCGAGCCCTCCCGCGGCGCGGCCCTGCACGGGCTGGCCTATGCCAAGGCGTGGCTGCCGGCGGAGATCTCCGCCGACCGGGCGCGGCTGACCTGCCTGCTGGACGGCGCCGAGGGATACCCCTTCCGCCTGGAGCTGTCCGCCGAGTACGCGCTGGACGCCTCGGGCGGCTTGTCGGTGACGCTGGCGGCGCGCAACACCGGCGACTCCGCCGCCCCCTACGGCACCGGCGCCCACCCGTTCCTGTCCGTGGCCGGGCCCATGGACGACGCCGTGCTCAAGCTGCCCGCATCCCGGCGGCTGCCCGTCGACGCCCGGCTGCTCCCCTCGGGCGAGCCCGAGCCGGTGGAGGGCACCGAGCACGATTTCCGCACGTCCCGGCCCATCGGGGCGACCGTCTTCGACACCGCCTTCACGGACCTGGAGCGCGGCTCCGACGGGTTGGCCTGGACGGTGCTCAGCTCGGGCGGCCAGACGGTGGGGGTGTGGGCCGACGCCTCCATGGGCTGGCTGCAGGTGTTCAGCGCCGAGGGTGTGCCCGGCGGGCGGCACCGCACCGGCCTCGCCGTGGAGCCGATGACCTGCCCGCCCGACGCCTTCAACTCCGGCACCGATCTGACGGTCCTGGAGCCGGGCGAGGAGACGAGTTCGCGGTTCGGCATCACCCGCCTCTAGAGGCCGTGTTCAAGAACAGCGGGGGCGCTGGCTGTTCCAGGAACCCACCGGGTACCGCCTGGGGCGGTCGCCATCGGGGTTGCGGCAGTGATTGTGTGGTCGGTGACGGGGCGGTGCTGACTCCGGTTGCGGCCGACCGGGCCCGCAGTTCTTCGCAGATGGAGCCGCACCATTGGTGGCGGGCCTCCGAAACAAGGGTGCACCGCCGCTCGGCGGCAAGCTGGCGCACAGCGCTTCGCGCATCACAGCCCCATTGCCGCAACCTCCTGTGGTGACCGTCTTCTTAATCAGGACGTAAGCGGTCGCGGGTCTCGGGCCCGCTCGGGAGAGCTGCGCGGCTTCTCCTGGAACCGGCGCGGCCGGCGCCTGCTCAGGCGGGAGGCGGGGCGGCGGAGCCGGCGTCGAGGGAGGCGCGCAGGCGCAGGAGGTCGTCGGGGGTGTCGATGTCGTCGGGGCTGGCCACATCGTCGCAGGGCACGGTCGTCACCAGGTGGGAGTAGGCGCGCAGGAACGGGCGCGCTCCCACGTCGCCCTCGGCCAGGGCGTGGACGGTGGGCCAGTGCTCGCGGCCGAGCAGCACCGGGTTGCGCAGGTTGCCGGCGTAGGTGGCCGCGGCCGCGCGGGCCCCCTCGGCGTGGGCCGCCAGCAGCCGCCGCACGGCGGCGGCGGTCACCAGCGGCTGGTCGGCCAGTGCGACGACGACCGCGTCGGTCTCCTCGCCCAGGGCCGCCAGCCCCGCCCGCAGCGACGATCCCAGGCCGTCCTGCCACCCCGGGTTGTGCACGGCGGCCGCGCCCGCGGTCTCGACCTCGACGGCGCCCGTGACGACGTAGACGGGTGCGCAGCCGCCTTCGCGCAGGGTCCGGGCGCCCCGGTCGACGAGCCGCTCGCCGGCGATCTCCACCAGCGCCTTGGGGCGGCCCAGGCGGCTGCCCTTCCCCGCGGCCAGCAGCAGCCCGGCGACCGGCGCCGTGCGTTCGGCGCCCTCGCCCCGCTTGCGTGTCGTCATGCCGCGATGATGCCACGCCGGACCTTCGCGGTGTCCGCCACTTCCGAGCGGAGGAAACTCACACCCCGCGGCACCGGCGGCGCCGCGGCGGATCCGGGCGGGTCGGCACCGGGGATTACACCGGACGGTGTCCGCTTCCGGCCGTCTGCCCCCGATCCGTCCGGGCGTGTCGCCCAGCGCGCCGGCGCGGGGGTGACGCCGGCGGCGTCACCCCGACTGCGCCGCCGACACGGGCCGGTCGGCGCCGGCGGCGCCCCGGGCCGCGATCGGTTCGGTGTGGATGCGTCCGCTGGTCGCGGACAGCGGCCGCCCGCTGCCGCCCCACCGGGTCTGGATGAGCTCGGCGGCGATGGAGACCGCGGTCTCCTCGGGGGTACGCGCACCCAGGTCGAGCCCGATGGGCGAGCGCACGCGGGCGAGCCGCGCCTCGTCCAGGCCCGCCTCGCGCAGCCGGGCCATGCGGTCCTCGTGGGTGCGCCGGCTGCCCATCGCACCGATGTAGCCGGCGGGGGTGCGCAGTGCCACCTCCAGCACCGGCACGTCGAACTTGGGGTCGTGGGTGAGCACGCAGATGGCGGTGCGCTCGTCGATCTGCGCCTCGATCTCGGCGAGGAAGACGTGCGGCCACTTGACCACCACCTCGTCGGCTCGCGGGAAGCGCCGGGCGGTGGCGAACACCGGGCGGGCGTCGCACACGGTGACGCGGTAGCCCAGGTAGGCGCCGATCTCGGCGACGGCCGCCGCGAAGTCGATGGCCCCGAAGACCAGCATCCGCGGCGCCGGCGCGAAGGACTGCACGAACACCTCCAGCTCGTCGCCGCGCCGCTGGCCGTCGGCGCCGTAGCGCAGGATGCCGGTGCTGCCCTGGGCGAGCATGCCGCGGGCGTCGTCGTCGACGGCGGCCTCCAGGCGGCGCCCGCCCAGGTCGCCCTCGGCGCCGTCGGGCCGGATCACGCGCCGGGCACCGAGGCGGCCGGGGCCGCCGGCGACGGTGGCCACGGCGACCGGGCGGTGGGACTCGATGTCGGCGATGATCGCGCCCAGGTGCGGATGGCGGGCCGGATCGACCGGCTCGACCAGCACGTGCAGGGTGCCGCCGCAGGTCAGTCCGACGGCGAAGGCGTCGTCGTCGCTGACGCCGTAGGTGGCGCGGGCGGGTTCGCCGGTGGAGATGACCTGCTGGGCCAGCTCGTAGACGGCGCCTTCGACGCAGCCGCCGGAGACGCTGCCGGCCACCTCGCCTCCGGCTCCCACGGCCATGGCCGCCCCCGCCTCGCGCGGGGCGCTGCGGTAGGTGTCGATGACCGTGGCCAGCGCGAACGTGTCGCCTGCGGCGTACATGTCGGCGACGGCGGTGCGGATGTCACGCACGGGGCCCTCCTCCCTCGCGCCGACCGCCGATGACGGCGGTGGCGAGCTCTTCCAGCGCATCCAGGCTGTGGCCGGACACGAAGTCGTCGATGTGCGGCCAGGCGGCCCGCATTCCCGCGGTGAGCGGAGCATAGCCGGGCTGGGCCTTGTGCGGGTTGACCCACACGATCCGGTGGGCGAGCCGCGCCAGCCGGGCCATCTGGGTGCCCAGCAGGGCGGCGTCGCCGCGCTCCCAGCCGTCGGAGGCGATGACGGCCAGCGCGCCGCGGGCGGCACCGCGGCGGCCGTAGAGGTCCAGGAACTCCTTGAGTTCGGTGCCCAGGCGGGTGCCCCCGCTCCAGTCGGGGATCGCCTCGGCGACGGCGGCCAGCGCGGCGGCGGGGTCGCGCATGCGCATCTGGGGCGTGAGGCGGGTCAGCCGGGTGCCCACGCTGAAGGCCTCGGTGTGGCCGGGGTGCCCGCGCACCACGACGTGGGCCAGGCGCAGCAGGGCGTCGGCATAGGGCGCCATGGAGCCGCTGATGTCGATGAGCAGCACGACGCGGCGGGGCCGGGTGGAGCGGTGGCGGCGCGGCAGCCGCACGGGATCGCCGCCGGTGCGCAGCGCGGCGCGCAGCATCCGGCGGTGGTCCAACCGCCCGTGCGCGGCCGGCCGCAGCCGGCGGGTGCGGCGCCGCGGGCGGTCGGCGCTGATGCGCGAGACCAGCCGGGCGACCGCCGCGCGCTCTTCGCGGGTGAGGGCGGCCATGTCGGCCGAGCGCAGCACCTCGGTGTCGCCGGCCGCGAGCAGCCCGGTGGTGTCGGCGTCCCCATCGCCGGGGGCGGGCGGGTTCCACATTGCCGGGGCGGTGGTGGCCAGGGTGCGGCCGAGGGGGGCGGGAGCGGGGCGGGCGCCGCCGAAGTAGTGGGCGAAGCAGGCGTCGTAGCGGGCCAGCTCGGCGCCGCTGGAGCACAGGGTCAGGCGCCCGGCCCAGTAGACGGGTCCGGGGCGGGTGACGTCGAGGGTGTCGACGGCGCGCAGGAAGGCCGCGGCGCGGCCGGTGTCGGCGCCGACTCCGGCCGCGCGCAGGGTGCGCACGAACCCGAGGAGGGTTTCGGTGGCGTCGCGGCCGGCGGTGTGCACACCCTCACCCCACCGCGGCCGTGTCGTGCCCGTTGAGCAGCGACGCCAGCGTGAGCCGGACGGCCTCGTGGTCCTCGCGGTGCTTGATCAGCGCGCCGAGGCTGCGGGCCGCGGAGTCGGGGTCGAGCTCGCGTGCGCCCAGGGCCACCAGCGCCGCGGTCCAGTCGATGGTCTCGGCCACGCCGGGCGGCTTGATCAGGTCGGGGCCGTCGGCTGCGGTGCCGCGCAGCCGCTGCCCGGCGGCGGCGACCTGGCGGACGAGGCGGTCGGCGGCCTCGGGCAGCCGGCGGCGGATGATGGCGACCTCGCGCTCGAAGCCGGGGTTGGGCATCCAGTGGTAGAGGCAGCGGCGCTTGAGCGCGTCGTGGACCTCGCGGGTGCGGTTGGAGGTCAGCACGACCACCGGCGGGGCGGCGGTGCTGACGGTGCCCAGCTCGGGGATGGAGATGGTGAAGTCGGAGAGGAACTCCAGCAGGAACGCCTCGAACTCGTCGTCAGCGCGGTCGATCTCGTCGACGAGCAGGACTCCGGGTCCCTCCCTGCTGGCCTCCAGCGCGCGCAGCAGCGGACGCGCCAGCAGGAAGCGGCGGTCGTAGAGGCCGGATTCGAGCCGGTCGGGATCGGTGCCGCCGCCGGCGGCCTGGGCGGCGCGCAGGTGCAGCAGCTGGCGCGGGTAGTCCCAGTCGTAGAGCGCCTGGGCGGCGTCGATGCCCTCGTAGCACTGCAGCCGGATCAGGGGTGCGCCCAGGACGGAGGCCAGCGCCTTGGCGAGCTCGGTCTTGCCCACCCCGGCGTCGCCCTCCAGGAACAGCGGGCGGCCCATGCGCACGGCCAGGAAGCAGGCGGTGGCCGCGCCGTCGTCGGCCAGGTAGTCGTGCTCGTCGAGCCGGCGGGCGAACTCCTCCGGGCCGGTGATCGCCTCGGCGGTCCGCGGTGCATCAGCCATCGGCCGAGCCTCCCCTCCTCCTGGGCCCAGGCTATGCGCTCGGCAGGGTATGGGGGGAGCCGCCGCGGCGGCAAGGGCCGGCGGAACGCGGCGGCCGACGGCGGATCGGTCGGTGGGGGTTGCGACCGCGCGTGTCCGCCCGGCCGCCGGAAGGCCGGTTCGCTCCGGCGGTCGGCGGGGGCCGGCGATCGGCTTCAGATCGCGAGCCGGTCCAGCAGGCCGTCGGCGGCCGCGATCCCGGCGACGGCGGTCCACAGCAGCGCCTTGGCGCGCGTGTTGCGCGGCCGCGGGCGGCGACCCGCGTGCCTGCGGGTGTCGGTGCCCATACACCCAGGCAAGCACCGCTGCCCGCCCGTGTCCAGCCCGCCCCCGGCGCAAGCGGCGTCACCCGGGGCGGCCGGGCTCCTCGGCCTCGCCGCGGGTGTGCAGCAGGCGCCGGAAGTCCGCCAGCGCCGTGCGGGCGTGGTCGCCGTCGTTGCTCTGGATGCCCAGGACCGCCAGGGTCGAGCCGTCGGCGAGGTCGATGGTGGGCCAGGGCTCGCCCACCGGCATGCGGGCGTCGATGATCTCGGGCCACTCCAGCACGTGGGTGCGGATGCAGTTGACCACGGTCACGCGGTCCTCGGCCGCCACCAGGCGGGGCCGGGCCAGCAGGTGCAGCACGCCCGCGCCCACCGCGCCGAGGCCGACCAGGCCCAGGCGGTCCGACAGCCGCCAGTCCGGCGGCAGCACCACGGCCAGTACCACCATCGTCGCCACGATGAGCGCGGCCAGGCCGTAGCCGACGATGCGCATGTTCCGCGGCCGCCACGTCACCGGCAGTGGGGGGAGCTGCTCTCGTGCCGCGTCCTCGTCCACGGTGTGTGCTTCTCCTTGCTCCGTCGGCTCCGTCCGCTCCGCCGGCACCGGCGCTAAACCCGGTCGGCGGCGGCGCGCAGGCCGCGCAGGACGGCGGCGGTGTCGGCGGCCGCCGTGGCGGCCTCCCACCCCTTGTCCTCGCGGCTGCCGGGCAGACCGGCGCGCTCGCGGGCCTGCTCATGGGTATCACAGGTGAGCACCCCGTTGGCGACGGGGGTGGACTCGGCCAGCGCCACCTCGGTCAGGCCCTGGGTCAGCGACTGGCAGACGTAGTCGAAGTGGGGGGTTCCGCCGCGGATCACCGCGCCCAGCGCGACGACCGCGTCGTGGGTGCGGGCGAACTGCTGGGCCACGACGGGGATCTCGATCGCCCCGGCCACGCGGACGACGTCGGGCTCCTCGGCGCCCCAGTGCGCCAGCGCCTCGCGGGCGCGGGCGAGCATGGGCTCGACGACGTCGGCGTTCCAGCGGGTGGCGACGATGCCCACGCGCAGGCCGGCGGCGTCGACCGCGTGCTCCTCGGGGCGTCCTGTTCCGCTCATCGGTGCTTCCTTCTCGGCTGGGCTGCTGCGGCGGCCGCCGGCCGGCCCGGGGCGCGGGCCGGCCGGCCCGCCCGGTCAGTTGGCGGCGACGATCCCCGGCAGGTCGTGGCCCATCCTGTCGCGCTTGGTCTGCAGGTAGCGCAGGTTGTGGGGGGTCACGGCGCTGGGCATGGGGATGCGCTCGGTGACGGTGATGCCGTGCGCGCGCAGGCTCTCGGACTTTCCGGGGTTGTTGCTGAGCAGCCGCACCGAGTGCATGCCCAGGTCGGCGAGGACGGCCGCGCCGGCGCCGAAGTCGCGGGCGTCGGCGGGCAGCCCCAGCTCCAGGTTGGCGTCCACGGTGTCGGCGCCGGAGTCCTGCAGCCGGTAGGCCCGCAGCTTGTGCAGCAGGCCGATGCCGCGTCCCTCGTGGCCGCGCAGGTAGACGATGATGCCGCGCCCCTCGGCGGCGATGGCCGCCATGGCGGCCTCCAGCTGCGTGCCGCAGTCGCAGCGGTGGGAGCCGAACGCGTCGCCGGTCAGGCACTCGGAGTGCAGGCGCACCAGCGGGTCGGGGCCCTCGGCGGGGTCGCCGTAGACCAGGGCGACGTGCTCGGCGCCGTCGGCGGCGCCGCGGTAGCCCACCGCGCGCCATTCGCCGTGGCTGTTGGGGATGCGAGTCTCCACCACGCGCCGGACCGGCGGGGCGGCGGAGGCGGGCGGCCCGGCCGGGGCGCTCGCGGAACGGATGTGGTGGACCAGCTGGTCGATGGAGACCAGGCGCAGCCCGTGCTCGTCGGCGAACTCCCGCAGCCGCGGCAGGCGGGCCATGGACCCGTCGTCGTCGACGACCTCGGCGATGACAGCGGCGGGCCGCATGCCCGCCAGCCGGGCCAGGTCGACCGAGGCCTCGGTGTGGCCGCGGCGGGCGAGCACCCCGCCCGGACGGTAGCGCAGCGGCAGCACATGGCCGGGCCGGGAGAGGTCGCCGGGCTCGGTGCCGGCCGCGGCCAGCAGGCTGATCGTGCGGGCCCGGTCGGCGGCGGAGATCCCGGTGGTGACACCCGTGCGGGCGTCGACGGTGACGGTGTAGGCGGTGCCCAGGCCGTCCTGGTTGCGGGCGGTCATCAGCGGCAGCTCGAGGCGGTCCAGGTCCTCGCCGAGCATGGGCACGCACACCAGTCCCGAGGTGTGGCGGACGGTGAAGGCGAGCAGTTCGGGGGTGGCCGCCTCGGCGGCGAAGACGATGTCGCCCTCGTTCTCGCGGTCCTCGTCGTCGACCACGATCACCGGCCGTCCGGCGGCGATGTCGGCGACGGCGCCGGCGATGTCGTCGAGGAGCGGTGCGCCGGCCGCGGCCTCCGGGGCGGGGAGCCCCTCGGCGGGGGCGGGCTGCTCGGTGGTGATGCTGGTCATCGCTGCGGAAACTCCTTGGCCGTGGCCGGGGGTGCGTGTGGCGGCTGCGGGGGCTGCCGGCCGGGGCGCTGCGCTCGGCGGGCGCCCGGCGCCGGCGGGCCCGGCCATCAGGCGCCCGCCTGGACGTGGGTCATCAGGCTCTCGACGTACTTGGCGATGACGTCGGCCTCCAGGTTCACCGGGGCGCCGATGCCTTTTGCGCCCAGCGTGGTGAGGTCGAGCGTGGTGGGGATGAGGCCGACGGTGAAGCTGTCGGCGCCGACCGAGGCGACGGTCAGGCTCACGCCGTCGACGGTGATAGAGCCCTTCTCGACGACGTAGCGCGCCAGGCCGGCCGGCAGCGAGAAGCGCACCGTCTCCCACCGGGAGCCGCTGGTGCGCTCGACGACCTCGGCCTTGGCGTCGACGTGGCCCTGGACGATGTGGCCGCCCAGGCGGTCGGAGACCTTGGCGGCGCGCTCCAGGTTCACCCGCGATCCCGCGGTGAGGGCGCCGAGGCTGGAGCGGTCCAGCGTCTCCTTCATCACATCGGCGCTGAAGGTCTCGCCGGAGGCGGCGGTGACGGTCAGGCACACTCCGTTGACGGCGATGGAGTCGCCGTGCGCGGCGTCGGCGGTGACGACCGGGCCGCGTACGGTCAGCCGCACCGCGTCGCCCGCGAAGTCCCCCGCCTGCTCGATCCCGGTGACCTCACCGAGCTCTTCGACGATTCCGGTGAACACTCTGGTCCATCCCCTCACCCGGCTCAGGCTCCGGGGATGGCGTGCAGGCGGTCAGGTCCGCCTCGGGACCGCCGGCGGGTACGGGCCCCAAGCCCGCACTGCGGTCGATCCCACGCGTACTGCCTCCCATCCGGACTTTCACCGTCGGTACCGGAATTCCACCGGTTCAACCGGCCGATGGCCTCGGCCGGGTCGCGGACTGTCACCGCCGGTTCGGACTTTCACCGACCCCGGAGCACGCGTTGTGTCAACGTATCTGGCAACAGTCTGCCATGCCCGCTCATTCCCGCCCCGCACCGGGTCCGCCCAGCGGCGCGTCCTCGGTGCCGGCGGCGCCTTCGGGGCGCTCGGCCAGCCCCATCCGCAGGAACAGCTCCGGGGCGCCCAGCGCGCTCCAGACGCCCAGCACCGCGGTGAGCAGGTACTCGCGCAGCACGCCCGCCGCACCGGAGGCCTCGGGGACGGCCACGTTCACCGCCGCGAGGATCAGCACGGTGCCGGAGAGGCCGATCACATAGCGCGCCGCGCGCGAGACCGCCGATCCCGCGGCGCTGTACCAGCCGCGGGCCCGCAGCGCCGACAGTCCGGCCACGCCGCCGAAGAAGGCGCCCGCCAGGCCGGCCGTGTACTCCAGCGACGCTCCGGCGAGCCCGGGCGGCACCGACCCGGTCCACTCCTCGGGCGGGCTCCAGTCGGCGTGAAAGAGCGCCTGCCAGCCGGCGGCGAACAGCAGCACGGCCAGCGACAGCGCCAGCGCGGCGCCGGCCTGCGCGGGCAGGCCGAGGCGGCGCCAGCGGGCCAGCACCGCGTCCTCGTGGCGCAGGGCCGCCCACAGCACCACGGCGCCCACTGCCCAGCCTGCCAGGATGTCGGTGACGAAGTGCGCGCCCAGGTAGATCCGGCTCACGGCGACCGCCGCCACGATCGCGGCGACCGTGCCCCACACCCAGCGCCTGCGGGCCAGCATGGCCGCGTAGCCCCACAGCGCCAGGGAGGTGGTCGCGTGGGCGGAGGGGGCACCGAAGGTCGTCGGGGTGGCCAGCGGGCGCACCGAGTGGACGTACCAGGAGGGGCGCGGGGTGTGCAGGAGGACCTTGAACAGGTCGTTGACCAGGCCGGCGCCGGTCACCACGACGAAGAGCCGGGCGCCCAGGCCCGCATGCAGACTCCAGAAGACGAGCGCCACCAGCACCGGAACCGTCGCCTGGGAGCCGAGGAGGCTGACGGCCTCCATGGGAGCTTGCAGCCACCCGCCCCAGCTCTGGAACCACTCGACGACGCCCGCCTCGGCGTCCCACACCGCGTCCATGCACACCTCGCGTGGAGAACTCAGAGTCTGGAGCGCGCCTTACCGGTGCGTTCCGCCACCGAATTCCAGACCTCGGGTCGAAGGGTGATCGTAGACGTCCGCCCGGCGTTTCCCCAACTCGAGCACGGGGCGGACACCGCCGCGGGCCGGCCGCGCCGGGTGCCGGGGACGGGCTGCGTCCTGTTCGAGAAGCCGGACACCACAAGGGTTGCGGCGATGGGGCTGTGATGCGCAGCGTCTTTTGCTGGGGTGGCGGTGGGCTGACCGGCGGGCGGCCCCCGCCGTTGTCGAACACGACCTAACCGGCGGCCTTCTCCGCCTGGGCGCGCAGGGCCTGGACCGCCGCCGCCGGATCCTCGGCCTTGTACACCGAGGAACCGGCGACGAAGACGTCGGCGCCGGCCTCGGCGGCCCGCTCGACGGTCTCGTCGGTGATACCGCCGTCCACCTGCAGCCAGATCGATCCCCCGGTGGCCGCGATCAGTTCACGGGCGCGGCGGATCTTGGGCAGCACGATGTCGAGGAACCGCTGCCCGCCGAACCCCGGTTCGACGGTCATCAGCAGCAGCATGTCGACCTCGGGCACCAGGTCGGCGTAGGACTCCAGAGCGGTGCCGGGGTTCAGCGCCAGCCCGGCCCGCGCCCCCTGCCCGCGGATCTCGCGCAGGGTCCGCACCGGGGAGCGCGCCGCCTCGGCGTGCACGGTGACGCTGCCGGCCCCGGCTTCGGCGTAGGCGGGCGCCCAGCGGTCGGGGTCCTCGATCATCAGGTGGCAGTCCATCGGCACGGTCACCGCCTTGAGCAGCGACTCCACGACCGGTAGGCCCAGGGTCAGGTTGGGCACGAAGTGGTTGTCCATCACGTCGACGTGCAGCCAGTCGGCCGCGCCGGACACCGCCGCGGCCTCGTCGGCCAGGCGGGCGAAGTCGGCGGAGAGGATGCTGGGTGAGATTTGGATTGCCACGCCGCCGAGTCTATTAGCGCATCGCCGCCGCCCGGCGGCCCCCGCGCCGGGCCCCGCCGGCGAGCGCCGCGGCCGCGGGCGGGGCCGGCGCGGCGGGTCAGCGCTTGCGCAGCAGCGCGAGGAACATGGCGTCGGTGCCGTGCCGGTGCGGCCAGAACTGCACGTACTCCCCGCGCGGGCCGGCCGCGATACCGGGGACCTCGTCGAGGTAGTCGGCGGCGCGCAGCGGCTCGGCGTCGGAGCGCTCGGCCAGCACCGCCTCGACGATGCCGCGGGTCTCGGCCAGATGCGGCGAGCAGGTCACATACGCCACCGCACCGCCCGAGCGCGCGGAGTCCAGCGCGCTGCGCAGCAGGTCGCGCTGCAGCGGCGCGAGCCCTTCGGCGGTCTCGGGGGTTCGCCGCCAGCGCGCCTCGGGGCGGCGGCGCAGCGCACCCAGACCGGTGCAGGGGGCGTCGACGAGCACCCGGTCGAAGGAGCCCGCACGCCAGGCGGGGCGCGTGGAGTCGGCCACCACCGTGCGGGCGGCGTCGCGCACCGAGCGCTCCACGGCACCGGCGACCAGGCCGGCGCGGGCCGCCTGCACCTCGGCCGCCAGCAGGCGGGCGTCCCGCTTGCCGGCGAGCCCGCCCAGCAGGGCGGCCTTGCCGCCGGGCCCCGCGCAGGCGTCCAGCCAGCGGGCGTCGGGGCCCTCGACACCGACCCGGGTCAGCGCCAGGGCGACGAGCTGGCTGGCCTCGTCCTGGACGGCGGCGCGCCGCTGGCGGACCTCGCGCAGCAGCGCGGGGTCGCCTTCGGACAGGTAGGCGCCGTAGGGCGAGTACTGCGCGGCCGTGGCTCCGCCGGCGACGAGGTCGGCCACCGCGGCCCGCCCGGGCTTGGCCACCAGCGTCACCCGCGGCCGCTCGTTGTGGGCGGCCAGCAGCTGCTCGGTCTCGGCGAGGGGCGCGGCCTCGGCCGCGTCGGTGTCGGCGCCGCCGGGGGCGCCGGGGGCGCCGGGGTCTTCGCCCAGAGCCGCGGCCAGGGCCTCGACGATCCAGCGCGGGTGGCTGTGGACCACGCTGAGATGGCCGACGGGGTCGGCGGCGCGGTCGGGGGCCACGACCGCCGTCCAGTCCCGCATGCTGCGGCGGCCCACCTTGCGCAGGACGGCGTTGGCGAACCGACTGCGGTGGTGGCCGACCACCCGGCGGGCCAGGTCGACGGTCGCGCTTACGGCGGCGTGGGGCGGGATGGCGGTGGAGAGGAGCTGGTGGGCGCCCAGCCGCAGCACCGGCAGCACCTCGCTGTCCACCGACTGCAGCGAGCGGTCGATGCAGGCGTCCAAGATCGCGTCGTAGGTGCCCTGGCGGCGCAGGGCGCCGTAGGTCAGCTCGGTGGCGAGTGCCGCGTCGCGCCCCTGCAGGCCGCGTTCGCGCAGCATCGAGGGCAGCAGGAGGTTGGCGTAGGCGTCGCGGTCCTGCACGGCCCGCAGCACGTCGTAGGCGGTCCGGCGGGCGGGGTCCTTGGGGGCGGGCGGCGTGTTCTTGCCGCCCTTCCCCCGGTTCCTGCGGGGGGAAGGGGAGGGCGAACTGGAACGGTCACTCACAGGGAACTCCGCCTTCAGCGTCACCGGGGGATCTGCACGGGGTCCGCGCGCTCGGCCCCTGGACACGGGCAGGCGCCGGATTCGCGACTCGAATCTCGTTCGGACCGGGTTCCGAGGATACTCACTCTGCGTACCCGATGCCGCGTATCGCCGGGATTCGGCGCGACCGCAGGCGCGGGGCCGGGGGGACGCGGCCCCCGAACGAGCGGGCGGGAGGGGCGGTGCGTCTGGACTGACGAGCGAGGCCCCGCACACCCGCGGAAAAGCACGAGCGACCGAGCGAGGAGGGAAGACGGCGCGTCGAAGCACCCCGCAGGCCAGCGGAAAGCACAGTGCGGGCCGAAGGGGTGCGGCGCCGTCCGGACCGACGAGCGAGACAGCAAGGCCCTGCACACCCGTGGAAAACCCGCGCGCGGATCGCGGGCGGGCGGATCAGGTGGCGCTGAGCACGTCCTCGTCGGTGGGGCGCACGCCCCGCGCCCAGTCGACCGCGGGCATGGGGCGCTTGCCCTGGGGCTGGACCTCGCCCAGCTCCACGGGATGGGTGGCGGTGCCGGCGAACACGCGGTCCTTGGCGACACCCAGGCGGCCGGGCGGCAGGGCGTCGGCGTCGGTGACCGGGCGCACGGGGCCGAGCTTCAGGCGCTCGCCGCGGAAGGTCGTCCAGGCGCCGGGCGCCGGGGTGCAGGCCCGGATGAGGCGGTCGACCCGCATGGCGGGCGCGGTGAAGTCGACCTCGGCGTCGGCGGCGGTGAGCTTCGGCGCGTAGGTGACCCCGTCGTCGCCCTGCGGGCGCGGCTGGAGTTCGCCGGACTCGATGCCGTCCAGGGTGCGCAGCAGCAGGTCCGCCCCCGACTCGGCGAGGCGTGCGAGCAGGTCGCCGCTGGTGTCGCGCGGGCCGATCCGCTCGACCACCGTGCCGAAGACGGGGCCGGAGTCGAGGTCGGGTTCGATGCGGAAGGTCGCCGCGCCGGTGAGGTCGTCGCCGTGCAGCACCGCGTGCTGCACCGGCGCCGCGCCGCGCCACTGCGGCAGCAGCGAGAAGTGCAGGTTGACCCAGCCGTGCTCGGGGATGTCCAGCGCCTCCTGGCGCAGCAGCGCGCCGTAGGCCACAACGGGGCAGCAGTCGGGTGCGATGGCCCGCAGCCGGTCCAGGAAATCCGGGTCACTGGCCTTCTCCGGCTTGAGCACCTCCACGCCGGCCTCTTCGGCCGCCTGGGCGACGGGGCTCGGCGACAGCCGCCGGCCGCGCCCTGAGCGCGCGTCGGGCCGGGTCGCCACCGCCGCCACCTCGTGGCGGGATCCCAGCAGCGTCGTGAGCGAGGGCACCGCTGCTTCGGGGGTTCCTGCGAAGACGAGTTTCATCCGGACCGCTCTTTCTCACCGATCTCGTTTCGACCTGGCCTCTTGTCTACCAGTCCGCCCGCCGGCGCGGGCGGTGCTCGCCGGTCGCGCCGCATCGGCGCAGCGCGGCGGGGGTGTCGGCGGGTTCTGGTAAACCTGAGTGACGATGACTGGGCCACCCGATCCCGACGAGGGGCTGCTGTTCGACGTGCCGCCGGGCGCGGCATCCGAGCGGGCGGCGGGCTCGGCGGGACAGGGCGCGGAGGCGGCGGAACCGGGCCGGGCACCGGGCGGCCGGCGCAGCCGCGGCAAGGCCGCCGCGAGCGCCGCGGGCGCCAAGCGGCCCAAGCAGCAGCGCCCCGCCGAGCACCTGCCCGTCGCGCGCGTCGCCGTCGACACTCCGCTCCCCCACCTCGACCGCCTCTTCGACTACCGGGTGCCCGAGACCATGGACGCCGCCGCCGTGCCCGGCTGCCGGGTACGGGTGCGGTTCAACGGGCAGCTGCTCGCCGGGTTTTTGATCGAGCGCCGCGCCGATTCGGACTTCCAGGGCCGGCTGGCCTATCTGCACCAGGTGGTCTCCCCCGAACCGGTCCTCACCCCCGAGATCAGCGGGCTCGCCCGCGCGGTCGCCGACCGCTACGCGGGCACGCTCAGCGACGTGCTGCGGCTGGCGGTGCCGCCACGCCACGCCCGCGTCGAGAAGGAGGACCCGGCTTGGCCGGAACCCGGCGGCGCACACGGCGCGGCTCCGGGCTCCGACGGCGGAGAGCACGAAGCGCCGGAGCAGCGCGCGGCCGAGCCGGCCGCCGACCCCGGCGCCGGTCGGGAGCCGGGGCGGTCCCGCGGTGCCCGATCCGCCGCCGAAGCGGAGGTCTCGCGTCCCTGCGAGCCGACCGCGCCGCCCGCTGCCGGGTCCCCCGCCGGCACGGCGGACTCCGAGGGGACCCCGCCGCCCGAAGGGCCGCGGCCCTCCACCGCAACCGCCCCTGCCCCGTCCGCCGCATCAGGCGTGGACGCCGCTCCCGAGCCCGGTCCGTGGGCGGACTATCCGGCCGGGCGCTCCTTCCTGGCCGCCCTGTACGCGGGATCGGCGCCGCGGGCCGTGTGGACGGCGCTGCCGGGCCCCGACTGGGCCGACGCGATCGCCGTCGCGGCCGCCACCGCCGACGCCGCCGGCCGGGGGGCGGTCGTCGTCGTGCCCGACGGCCGCGACGTCGGCGCCGTCGACGCCGCCCTGTCCCGGCGGCTGGGCGAGGGCCGCCACGTCGCGCTGACGGCCGGTCTCGGCCCGGCCGAGCGCTACCGCCGGTGGCTGGCGGTGCTGCGGGGCCGCGTCCGCGTCGTCGTGGGCACGCGGGCGGCCGCCTTCGCGCCGGTCGCCGATCTCGGCCTGGCGGTCCTCTGGGACGACGGCGACGACGTGCACGCCGACCCGCACGCGCCCTACCCGCACGCGCGCACGGTGCTGTCCCTGCGCGCGCACCGGGCGGGCGCGGCGGCGCTGATCGGCGGCTTCACGTGCACCAGCGAGACCGCCCAGCTCATCGAGTCCGGCTGGGCGCACCCGCTGGCGGCCGACCGGGCGACGGTGCGCGCACGGGCCCCGCGCGTGCAGGCCTCGGGCGACGACAGCGAACTCGCCCGCGACGAGGCCGCCCGCACCGCCCGGATCCCCAGCCTCGCACTGCGCGTCGCCCGCGAGGCCGCCCACAGCGGGCCGGTGCTCATCCAGGTGCCCCGCCGCGGCTACCTGGCCTCGCTGGCCTGCGCGTCCTGCCGGACCCCGGCGCGGTGCGGGTCCTGCCAGGGGCCGCTGGCGGTGCGCGGGGCGCACGCGATGCCCTACTGCCGCTGGTGCGGCCGGATCGCGGGCGAGTGGAGCTGCGCGTCGTGCGGTGGGGCCGGGCTGCGCGCGGGCGTGGTCGGCGCGCGCCGCACCGCCGAGGAGCTGGGGCGGGCGTTCCCCGCTCTGACCGTGCGCACCTCCGGCCGGGAGGAGGTGCTGACCGAGGTCGGCGAGCGGCCCGCGCTGGTGGTGGCCACGCCCGGTGCCGAGCCCGCGGCCCGGGGCGGCTACGCCGCGGCGGTGCTGCTGGACGGGTGGGCGCTGCTGGGGCGCGCCGATCTGCGCGCCTCCGAGGAGGCGCTGCGGCGCTGGTGCAACGCGGCGGCCCTGGTCCGCCCGGCGGCCGAGGGCGGCCGCGTGGTGGTCGTCGCCGACACGCAGATCCCGGCGACGCAGGCCCTGGTCCGCTGGGACCCGGGCGGCTTCGCCGAGCGCGAGCTCGCCGAGCGGCGCGAGCTGGGATTCCCACCGGCGGTGACGATGGCGTCGGTCACCGGCGACCCGGCCCACGTGCGCGAACTGCTCGACCAGGTCGCGCTGCCCGCATCGGCCGAGCTGCTGGGTCCCGTGCCGGTGGGGGGCGGCACGGGCGGGGACGCCGGCGACCCCCCGGCCGAGCGCGCCCTGCTGCGCGTCCCGCGCACCGACACCCCGGCCCTGGCCGCCGCCCTGAAGTCCGCGGCCTCGGCCCGCAGCGCCCGCAAGGACGAGCATCTGGCCCAGATCCGGATGGATCCGCTGGAAGTGGTGTAGGCCACAGGTCGCCTTGCGGCATTCCGGGCCAATTGTCGGAGGGCGGCTCGGGAGAATCGCAGCGTACTCGCCCGTAACCGAACACGGATCCGAATACTGGTCCTCATGAAAGCGAGGAGGCATCATGGTTGTCATGAGCATCGGCGAGACGGATCCGCGCCCTTTGACCGTCGAGGACCTGGAGCGCATGCCGGACGACGGCAGGCGGTACGAGCTGGTCGAAGGGCGGCTTGACGTGTCGCCGGCGCCGACCTTCCTGCACAACCTCATCATCGATCGATTGAACTTCGCCCTCACCAAGCAGGCCCCGAAGGGCTTCATCGTGGTAGGCGGAGTCGGAATCAACTTCAACGCCGACCGCACCCATCACCGGATCCCCGATCTCACGGTGATTCCGCGGACCGCGCGCGAAACCCCGTACCTCACACGCGCACCCCTGCTGGCTGTGGAGATCGTTTCGAAGTCGAGCGTGTTCCGCGATCACCACACCAAGCGCAACGAGTACGCCAAGTTCGGGGTCGAGTCCTACTGGATCATCAACCCCGACGCAGAGGAACCCGGGCTACTGGAGCTCCGCCTGGAAGACGGTCAGTACCGAGAGGAGTCGCAGACTTTCGGGCGGCAGATCTTCAAGACGGAACATCCCTTTCCCGTGAGTCTGGTCCCCTACTGGCTGCTGGCTGACAGCGACGACTGGGTCGACCACATCGACGGCAGCGAGACGACCGACGACTCCTGACGGCTCTTAGACCGCACCGAACGATTCGGGTGCGTCCGCATGTGAAGGCGGGCGCGGCGCACCGGGCGCGCGCCGCGGCCGCCCGCACCCTCACTCCGGTCTTGCCGGCTCCGGGGTCCCGGCCAGTGTGTCGCTCGCCGCCTCCAGTTCCAGCAGCATCCGCTCGGCCTCCACCAGCAGGCCGCCGTGGACGCGGACGTCGCCGAGATCGTCGCCGCCCCCGGTGCCGCTATCGCCGTGGCTCTTGATCCGCGTCATCTCGTCGTGGAGCTCGCGGGCGCGCACGACGCTGTCGGCGAACTCCTCGCCCACGTCGTCGAGCCGCCCGGGTTCGACGTCGGCGAGCAGGCCGACCGCGGCGCGGACGTGGTCCAGGAACTCGCCGTAGCGCTGCAGGAACGCCACCTGCGCCGGGTTGGAGGTGTCGGTGACCCGCCGCAGAATGTCGGTGACCGACCGCAGGCGCCCGCCCGCGCTGGAGACCTCTCCGATGAGCCGACCGTAGACGTCCAGGTAGGGCCGAGTGCGGTCCAGCAGCCGGCGCGGATTCCAGCGCATGCTCTCCTGCGCGCCGCCGACCGCGTCCAGGGCCTGGCTGCCCAGCGACTCGATCCGCCGCGCCCGGTAGGCCCAGTCGTCGCCCTCCGAACCGCTCAGGGAGCCGTCGCGCATCGACGCCGCCATGTCCCCCAGCAGTTCCCGCAGCGACCCGGCGACGCTGGACAGCCCGTACTGCGCGCCGCGGTAGCGCATGGGCGGCAGCAGCAGCACGTTGACGATCAGCCCGATGGCGCAACCCAGCAGCACCAGTCCGATCAGCTCGGCCAGCACCGCGATGCGGTCGACGGTCTCGCCGCTGGTGATGAAGACGGAGTAGGCGAAGAACGCCGAGGTCGTCACCAGGCTGCCCTGCCGGCGCAGCGGGCGCCACTGGCCCAGCAGCAGCGCCGCCACCGCCACCGTGAAGAAGGTGAGCAGGTTGGGCTCGAAGAAGAACCCCAGCATGCCCTGCAGGGACACGCCCAGGACCGCCGCGGCGACGAAGCGCAGGGAGGACACGACCGAGTCGCGGACGGTGGCCTGGATGATCAGAATCGCCGCGAACGGCGCGAACGCCGGCGACTGGGCGTGCAGCAGCGGCGCCGCGGTCCCCCAGGCGGCGGTGGCCGCGATCGCGCTCTTGCCGACCAGCAGCAGCGTGTCGCGTTCCGGCCCGGCGTGGCTGCGGGCGCGCCGCAGCGCGGCGGCGGCGCGGGCCAAACGAGTGGTGGGGGCGTGGCTCTCGGATGGGCCGGCCTGCGGTTCGGCCGTTTCGGACATGGGGCTCCCCAGGGAAGGCGGGGTCGGGTGGGGTGGGGATCGGACCTCGGCACGGCTACCCCCGACCCGAGCGCTCACGCGTGCGGTGCCTCACGCGATCGCCCCGCCGCGTGTCGCCCTTGCCCGCCGACCCGCCCGCGCGTTACAGGCGGTCAGACCGCGTCGTCCCGGTGCGCCGGGTGCGACCGGTAGAGGTCGCGCAGCAGGGCGACCTCGGCGTGGTGATGGATGATCTCGCGGTTGACGTGCAGCGCCAGGGCGGCGAAGGGCAGATGCGACCACTGCGGGGGTTCTGCGGCGCCCACCGGCGCGGCGAACTCGGCGTCGCCGAGCCTGCGCAGATGTGCGCACCAGCGGTGGTAGGCCCGCTCCAGCCGGTCGAGGGCGGCCTCCGCGCTCCCGGGCAGCAGGGCGTTCTCCCTCGACAGGGTCCGGTCGCCGAAGTGGTGGTCGATGCGCGTCTCCAGCACGCCCACGATGATGTGGCTCAGCCGCCAGGCGATCGTGGTCACCGGCGGCGGGTCGGGCTCGGGCCATGCGAAGTCGGCGGCGAAGGAGCCGTCCGGGCGCGGACGCACCGACCAGCAGCCCTCGACCGGCTCCCAGAAGTACTCGTCGTCGTCCAGTCCCTGCAGCCGGGGCCGCATCGCCTCGGTCCAGTGCTGCTCCAGTTGGCCGAGGATCTCCGCGCCCCACTCCGGCGCCGCCATGGCCCCTCCCGCTGCCGTGCCGCTCGCCTGCCCTTCGTCCGGACCCGCCCCGCGCCCGTTCTCTCGGACGCCCCCGCTGTCGGCCGCCGGCATCCTTCAGCGGCGGCCGACACCGGCGAGGACGCCCGTCGGCTCCGCGCTGACCTCCTCGTCGGGATAGGGCCACCACGCCATGTCGGCGAGACCGGGCTCGATCAGCGTGAACGGCTCGAACACCGCGGCCGCGACCTCGCGGCGGTGCGGATCCCCCGCGTGGGAGACCGCCTGGGCGATGGCGACGTGCCCGCCGGGGCCCATCCGCGCGTGCAGCGCGCGGACCAGGTCGCAGACGGGGACGCCGTCGCGGCGCAGCGCCGTGGTGTCGGTGATCAGCACCCCCACGGGCTCGGCGAGGTCGACCAGCCCGCTTCCGGCGAGGGCGCCGAGCAGCGTCGCCGGATCCATGCGGTCCACGGCGACCACGGCCGCGGCCGACTCGCCCTCGCCCGCGCGGCCGCCGCGCAGGGCGGCGCTGGACTCGGCGTCGACGTAGACGACGCGGGCGCCGTGGGCGTACTCGCGCGCGGCCCGGCCGATGCCCTCGCCGACCGGCAGGCGCGAGCCCAGGTCGACGAACCGGCGCACCCCGGCGTCGGCGGCCAGATAGCCGACGGCCCGGCGCAGGAACCCGCGCCGGGCCTCGATCAGGGGGCCGCCCGCCTGCGCCGGCACGTCCGCGCGCGGGCGGGCGGCGGCGGAACCGCCGCCTTCTCCCGCCTCGCCCGGAGCGCCGGCGGCCGCGCCGCGCGCGCGGCCGGGCGCGGCGGGCACGCGTCCCCGGCGCCCGCCGATGTGCACGACGCGCTGATCGGGGACCTCGGCCACAGGCTGGTCGTCGTCGATGTGCACCGCTCGCCGGTGGTCAGTCACGGTCGCGCTCCCCGAGCCGTCGGCCGGTGCCGCGGTCGCCCGGCGCCGCTACGGGAGCGTGGTGGACACGGCCCGCGGCTCCGGGGCGGTGGCCGGTCGGCCGCCGCACCTTCGTTAGCGCCCGATGTTACCGGTTGTGAGCCAGATCATTCACCCGCGGAAAACTTCACCGCTCCTTCTCCCGATGCTCCCCTTGCCATCCGCCCGGGCTCCGCACCCCTGCCGCAGCCCCTCCCCCGCCGGTGCGACCCCGATTAACAGGCGGCTGCGCCGGTCGTGGATACTGTGAGGCGCCTGACCTCCCGCCGAGGGCGCCGGATCCCGCTGGTCCCGGCTGCCGCGGTCCCCCAGCACGATCCGGGGGCGTTCGCCTGCCCGGCGGGAGGACCCGGGATTCGAAGGGAGCGGACGTGACCGAGGCGGCGCACGGCGGCGGCACGCCGGGACGCCCCCTGGAGGGGGTCCGCGTGGCCGACCTGTCCCGCGTGCTGGCCGGACCGTACGCGACCATGCTGCTGGCCGACATGGGCGCCGACGTGGTCAAGATCGAGCACCCCGAGCGCGGTGACGACACCCGCGCCTGGGGGCCGCCGTGGGCGGGCGGCGAAGCCGGCTACTTCCTCGCGGTCAACCGCAACAAGCGCAGCCTGGCCGTGGACCTCAAGGATCCCGAGGGCCTGGAGGCGGTGCAGGACATCTGCGCGAGCGCCGACGTCGTCGTACAGAACTTCCGCCCCGGCGTCGCCGACCGGCTGGGCCTGGGCCACGCCGCCGTGAGCGCGCGCAACCCCGCCGTCGTCTACTGCTCGATCAGCGGATTCGGCCCCGAGCACGAACCGGCCGAGCGCCCCGGCTTCGACCTCATCGTCCAGGCCGAGAGCGGGTTCATGGCCGCCACCGGCGACGCGGACGGGCCGCCCACCAAGGCCGGGGTGGCCATCACCGACGTGCTCACCGGCCTCAACGCCGCGGTGTCGATCCTGGGCGCGCTGGTGCGGGCGCGCGCGGCCGGCCGCGGTGAGCACATCAGCGTCTCCCTGGTCAATTCGGCGCTGTCGGGACTGGCCAACGTCACCCAGCAGGCGCTGCTCACCGGCGCGGAACCCCCGCGCGTGGGCAACGCCCACGGATCGATCGTGCCGTATCAGGCGTTTCCCACCGCCGACTCCGACATCGTCGTCGCCGCCGGCAACGACGCGCTCTACCGGCGGCTGTGCGAGGTCCTCGGCCGCGGCGACCTCGCCGCCGACCCGCGGTTCGCCACCAACCCCGACCGGGTCGCGCACCGTGCCGAACTCGTCGCCCAGATCTCCGCGGAGCTGCGCCGGCGCCCGGCCGAGGAGTGGCTGGAGCTGCTGCTGGAGGCCGGCGTACCGGTGGGGCGGGTGCGCGGTGTCCTCGACGCGCTGCGCAGTGCCGACGCGGCCGGCGACGACGTGCTGCTGAGCACCCGGCATCCCGCCGCCGGCGAACTGGAGCTGGTGCGCGCCGGCTTCCGGCTGGACTCCGCGGCGCGGGGCGCGGGCACCACCGCCCCTCCCCCGCTGCTGGGCGAGCACTCGGCGCGCGTGCTGGAGGAGTCAGGCGTGCCCGCCGACCGCGTGGCCCGGCTGATCGCGCGCGGCGCGGTGCACCAGGCCGGGCAGGGCGGCGGCGCCGCCCCCGCGCACGCGCCGCCCGCCGACTGACATCCACCGCAGCATCCGCACCGGTCGGCGCGGCACCGCGCCGACCGGCCCGCCGCAGGACCGCCGGCGAACCCCGAGGAGGAACCCAGCAGTGAGCGACCAGCACCGGCCCCAGGCTCCCGATCCGCAGGACTTCCTCGCGGTCGACTCGACGCTGTCGGCGGAGGAGGCCGACATCCGCGACACGGTCCGCGCATTCGCCGACCGCGAGCTGCGCCCCCACGTCGCCGAGTGGTTCGAGGCCGGCACGCTGCCCGACCCGCGCGGGCTGGCCCGGGCGTTCGGCGGGCTGGGCGTGCTGGGCATGCACCTGCAGGGCTACGGGTGCGCCGGGGCCGGTGCGGTCTCCTACGGCCTGGCCTGCCGCGAGTTGGAGGCGGTGGACTCCGGGCTGCGCAGCTTCGTTTCGGTGCAGGGGTCGCTGGCCATGTTCGCCATCCACCGGTTCGGCTCCGAGGAGCAGAAGGCCGCCTGGCTGCCGCGGATGGCCGCGGGCGAGGCGATCGGCTGCTTCGGCCTGACCGAGCCCGACTCCGGCAGCGACCCCGGGTCGATGCGCACCCGCGCCCGGCGCGACGGCTCGGACTGGGTGCTGGACGGCACCAAGATGTGGATCACCAACGGGTCGGTCGCCGACGTCGCCGTCGTGTGGGCCGCCACCGACGAGGGGGTCCGCGGGTTCCTGGTGCCCACCGACACCCCCGGCTTCACCGCCAACACGATCCACCGCAAGCTCTCCCTGCGCGCCTCGATCACCTCCGAGCTGGTGCTGGAGGGCGTGCGGCTGCCGGGCGACGCGCTGCTGCCCGGCTCCTCGGGGCTGGGCTCGCCGCTGTCCTGCCTCAACGAGGCCCGCTTCGGCATCGTGTGGGGCGCGGCCGGCGCGGCACGCGCCTGCTACAGCGCCGCGCTGGACTACGCGGCCACCCGCGAGCAGTTCGGCGGCCCCATCGCCGGCTTCCAGCTCACCCAGCGCAAGCTCGCCGACATGGTGCTCGACGTCAACCAGGCCGGGCTGACGGCCCTGCAGATCGGCCGCCTCAAGGAGGCCGGCGCCTGCCACCGCAACCACATCAGCCTGGGCAAGTTCGGCAACGTCGCCGCCGCCCAGCGCGTGGCCCGCGCCGCACGCTCGCTGCACGGCGCCAACGGCATCACCCTGGAGTACCCGGTCATGCGGCACATGGTGAACCTGGAGACGGTGGCCACCTACGAGGGCACCGAGGAGATCCACGCGCTGAGCATCGGGCAGGCGGTGACGGGAATCCCGGCCTTCCGGTAGCCGGACACCCGCCGAGCGCGCCCCCGGCGCGCTCCGGGGTGCGGCCGGTGCGCACAAGCACCACAATGGGTGGCAACCGAGCAAGGGAGACGTCGATGCCAGACCAGGTCGGCCGCTTTCCCCGCACACGGCTGCGGCGCACCGCCAACGCCGTCATCGCGGGCTTCATCAGGTACGGCATCAGCCCCGGCGACATGCGGCTGCTGACCACGCGCGGCAGCCGGACCGGGTTCCTGCGCACCACGCCCGTCAGCCTGGTGGAGAACGAGTCCGGCAGGTTCCTCGTCGGGGTCTACGGCGAGACCGGGTGGGTGCGCAACCTCCGCCGCGACGGCTTCGGCACGCTGCGCCACGGCGGGTGGATCGAACTGATCAGCGTCCTGGAGGCAGACCGCGAGCGCGCGGCCCCGGTGCTCAAGCAGTACCTGGACCACCCGCGCGCGGCGGTGGTGGCCGACCAGTTCACCGCCGCCCCGGACTCCTCGGTCGACGCCTTCGAGCAGGAGGTCGACACCCACCCGGTCTTCGAGATCGTCCGCAGCACCACCGTGCGCCTGTAGCCGCCCGCGGGGGTGTACAACCAAAGCAGCACACCGGCCGGGCATCCGGCAGGATGTGCCGGAGACTCCGTTTCGCCAGGCTGAGCGTCCGGGGGCACGCGCCCCCACCCGGACGTATCCGCGGCCTTGGAAACGGAGCACTCGACGATGAACATCACCGCCGCCGAGGCCGGGCGCGCCGCCCCGGCACCGGACGGGCCCCGGGCGCGGCTGCCGCTGCTGGACGTGCTGCGCGGCACGGCCATCCTCGGCACGCTGGCGACCAACATCTGGATCTTCGCCGCGCCCGGCGCCGAGTTCGGCCTGCTCAGCGGATCGCCGCAGTTCGCCGATCTGCCCGGGCCGGTATCGGATCCCTCGCTCGGGGCCGCGGCCGAGGCGGTGATGCGCTTCGCCGCCAACGGCAAGTTCTACGCGCTGCTGGCTCTGCTGTTCGGAGCCGGGCTCGCCGTGCAGTTCGGCTCCGCGGCCCGTCGGCGGCGGCGCTGGCCCGGCCGCTACACGTGGCGCGCGCTGTTCCTGTTCGCCGAAGGGGCCGCGCACTTCGTCCTGGTCTTCGCCTGGGACGTGCTGATGGGCTACGCCGTGACCTCGCTGCTGGTCGCCTGGCTGCTGACCCGGTCCCGGCGCGTCCGCGCGGCCGCGATGTGGTGCGCCGGCGCGTTCCACGTCGCGGTGATGGGGCTGCTGACCCTGGCTCTTGCGGCGCTGCCGGGCGGCACGGAGACGGGGCCCTCTCCGGAGGTCGTCCGGCTCTACGCCGAGGGCGGCTACACCGAACAGGTGGCGGAGCGGCTGCAGAACGCGGCGGTGCTGCGGATGGAGCCGGTGCTCGCGTTCGCGCTGATGGTGTTCCTGTTTCTGCTGGGTGTGCGGCTGCTGCGGGCCGGCGCGTTCGATCCCGGCGCCGCGGGCGCGGCACTGCGCCTACGGCTGCTGGCATGGGGCCTGGGCGCGGGCGTCCCGCTCAACGTCGCCACGACACTGGCCGGCGACGCGTTCGTCCTCGTCGACCGCTACGTCGCCGCACCGGTCGTCGCGCTGGGCCTGGTGGGGCTGATCGGCACGCTGCTGGACCGGTTCGGCGGCCCGGACACTCCCGGCCCGGTCGCCGGACCGCTGGCGTGCCTGGGCCGGACCGCGATGTCGGGCTACGTGCTGCAGAACGTTCTCGCGATGCTCCTGTGCTACGGGTTCGGGCTGGGACTGGCGTCGCGCCTGGCGGGCTCGGGGCCGTGGTGGGTGATCGGGCTGTGGGCGGGCATCTGCCTGGTCCTGCTCGCCGGATCGGTGCTGTGGCTGCGCCGGTTCGGCCGCGGACCGCTGGAGGCCGTGCAGAAGGCGGTGCTGGACCGCATCCCCGAGCGCGAGCGCAAGGCGCAGGGGATGCGGCCGACTGCCGGCCGCTAGCCGGTGAACAGGCGCGAGGCGGTGGCGGTGACGCTGATGAGCGCATAGCCCAGCAGCACGGCGACGATCGCCCAGGACACCACCAGGAGCGGGCCGGTGCTCTTGGCAGCCGGCGCGGAGGCGGGCTCGGCCGGCGCCGGGGCGGACACCGGGGAGGCCGGCGTGTCCTGCGCCGGGGCCCCCGCCGGCGCCGCGGCTGGCTCCTTGCCGGCGGGTTCGTAGAAGCGCGCGGCAACCGGCCGGATCAGCAGGTTGGCTGCAAAACCCACGGCCAGCAGCCCCACCATGGTGAACAGCGGCGCCTGGTAGGCGTCGCGGGTCAGGGTGCCCGGCTCGCCCTGGGCGTCGAGGAAGGCGTTGATGATCAGCGGCCCGGCGATGCCCGCGGCCGACCACGCGGTGAGCAGCCGGCCGTGGATCGCCCCGACCTCGTAGGTGCCGAAGAGGTCGCGCAGATAGGCGGGCACGGTCGCGAACCCGCCGCCGTAGAAGGAGATGATGATGCCGGCCGTGGCGACGAAGACGACGGTGGAGGTGCCGCCGACGGTCGCCATCAGGATGTAGAGGATCGCCCCGACGCCCAGGTAGAAGCTGTAGATGGGCTTGCGCCCCACGATGTCGGAGGTCGAGGACCACACGAACCGGCCGGCCATGTTGAACAGGGACAGCACCCCGACGAAGCCTCCGGCCGCCGCGGCGGTGACGGCCGAGGTGCCCGACGCGTCGCGGAAGAAGTCCTGCAGCAGGGGGCTGGCGTGCTCCAGGATGCCGATACCGGCGGTGACGTTGGTGAACAGCACCGTCCACAGCAACCAGAACTGCGGGGTGCGCAGCGCGTTGTCGGCCGAGACGCCCTCCGACCCGGCCACGGGCGCGCGGTCGTCGGCGGCGGGGTCGTAGCCTGCGGGCCGCCAGCCGGGCGGGGGCACGCGGATGAGCAGCACCCCCATCATCATCAGGGCGAGGTAGCCCAGCCCCAGGGTGGCGAACAGCCCGACCAGCGCGCCGCCGGAGGCCACCGAGCCGGGGACCGTGGAGTCGTAGGCGGGGTCGTAGAGCGCCATGAGCTGGTTGGACACCGGCGAGGCGACGAGCGCTCCCCCGCCGAAGCCCATGATCGCCATCCCCGTGGCCAGCCCGGGGCGGTCGGGGAACCACTTCATGAGCGTGGAGACGGGCGAGATGTAGCCGATGCCCAGGCCGATGCCGCCGAGGAAGCCGTAGCCCAGGTAGAGCAGCCACAGCTGCGAGGTGGCGATACCCAGCGCGCCGACGAGGAACCCGCCGCTCCAGAACACCGCGGCGACCAGCATGGCCTTGCGGGGCCCGTTGCGCTCGACCCACGTACCGCCCAGCGCCGCGGACAGGCCCAGCATGACGATGGCGATGGAGAAGATGATGCCGATCTGGGTCTGGCTGGCGTCGAAGTGCTGAACCAGCGAGTTCTTGTAGACGCTGGTGGCATAGGCCTGCCCGATCGACAGGTGCACCGCCAGCGCGGCCGGCGGGATCAGCCAGCGGTTGTAGCTGCGGGGAGCAACGGATCTTTCCCGGTCCAGCACGCTCAACGCGGACAAGCGATTCCCCTTCGCACGGCCTCGGGCCGTCGCGGCCCGGGGGGATGGGCACTGTCGCCGGTGCATGTGGCGCACACTGGTTCGCATACCGCATACAGCCGACCGGCGACATGATGCCACGATCCGATCACCGAGGGAACCCGCATCCGGGCCTTGCAGGAGGACGCGGCCTGGAGGCGCCCCGGCTTCCAGACCGCTAGAGGTCGACGGACCCGTCAGACGCCGCGAATACTGGCGTAACGGGGAAACTCCGCGGTCTCGATCTGAATGTCCGCCAGTGGCGAAGGCAACGCAACGGTATCCCCGAAGTGGAAGGGAACCTGCTGGCGATAGACCCCGGCAACAGGTTCGGAGTACAGGATGATGTCTCCCGTTCGCGAGTCGACAAGCAAGTAGATCGGCATCCCCCACTCGGCGTACAGCGTCGGGAGGATTTCGACATCCTTCTCGATGCTCCCCTTGGAAACCACCTCGGCGACGAATTCGACATCCTCTACGGGCAGCATCGGCCGATCCACGCGGAGGGCGCTACGGGTTGTAAGCACGACATCGGGGATCACGAAGTCCCCTTTTCTAATGTCCACTCCAACGGCCGCGCCAGCCGTCGTCGCGCAGCGGTCTGTGCCGGAGAACCGCTTCATCAACTGCTCCATGATCTCATGGGCGATGAGAACGTGCTTCGGCATGGGCGCTGCACTCACGTAGATGCGTCCTCCGAGAATCTCCACCTTTGAGCCCTCGGGAACGACCATCTGCTCAGCGATCACGCGAACCGGGTCGACTTCGACCGTGTGCGGACGCTCGCATAGTTCCATAGTCACGGGCATTCCCTTCTTCTTCCCGTTCACGCTAGCGAGGCTGCCCGACCATCGGAGACTACTCGGGGCGACTGCCCGGATACGGCAATTATCGACGTTTCGCCATCATCGCGCCCGCGACCATGATAGCGCCCGGCCCGTCGACCACCCGTGGTCCACGGGCCGCGCAACGCGCACGCGAAAACGCCCGGCCGCGACCCCGTGCGGGGCCGCGGCCGGGCGTGCGTCAGTGCCGGGTGCCCCGGATCGGAGCACTCGGACTCGGGATCGGGGGTCAGGCCCCCGCGGCGGACTTCAGCGCGGCGGCGCGGTTGGTCTGCTCCCAGGTGAACTTGGCGTCCTGACGGCCGAAGTGGCCGTAGGCCGCGGTGCTGGAGTAGATCGGGCGCAGCAGGTCGAGGTCGCGCACGATCGCCGCCGGACGCAGGTCGAAGACCTCGTCGACCGCCTTCTCGATGACCTCGGGGGCGACCTTCTCGGTGCCGAAGGTCTCGATGAAGACACCGACCGGGTGCGCCTTGCCGATCGCGTAGGCGACCTGGACCTCGGCGCGGTCGGCCAGGCCGGCGGCCACGATGTTCTTGGCGACCCACCGGGTGGCGTAGGCGGCCGAGCGGTCGACCTTGGACGGGTCCTTGCCGGAGAAGGCGCCGCCGCCGTGGCGGGCGTAGCCGCCGTAGGTGTCGACGATGATCTTGCGGCCGGTCAGGCCGGCGTCGCCCATCGGGCCGCCGATCTCGAAGCGGCCGGTCGGGTTGACCAGGAGGCGGTAGTCGTCGGCCTCAAGGCCGTAGCTCGCGACGACCGGGGCGATGACGTGCTCCTTGATGTCCGGAGTCAGGAGCTCGTCCATGTCGATGTCGGGAGCGTGCTGGCTGGAGACGACGACGGTGTCCAGGCGGACCGGGGTCTGGCCGTCGTACTCCACGGTGACCTGGGTCTTGCCGTCGGGGCGCAGGTAGGGCACCGTCCCGTTGTGGCGGACCTCCGACAGGCGCTCGGCCAGCGCGTGGGCGAGCTTGATCGGCAGCGGCATGAGCTCGGGGGTCTCGTTGTTCGCGTAGCCGAACATCAGGCCCTGGTCGCCCGCGCCCTGCTTGTCGAGGTCGTCGTCCTCCTTCTCGACCCGGGCCTCGTAGGCGGTGTCGACGCCCTGGGCGATGTCGGGGGACTGGGCGTCGATGGAGACCGAAACGCCGCAGGACTGGCCGTCGAAGCCCTTGGCGGAGGAGTCGTATCCGATTTCCAGAATCTTCTGGCGGACGATGTCTTGGATGTCGACGTAGGTCTTGGTGGTGACCTCACCGGCCACGTGTACCTGTCCGGTGGTGATCAGGGTCTCTGCGGCGACCCGGCTGGCCGGGTCGTCCTTGAGCATCGCGTCGAGGATCGCGTCACTGATCTGGTCGGCCATCTTGTCGGGGTGGCCTTCGGTGACCGACTCGGAGGTGAAAAGGCGACGGGACACGTTGAGTGACTCCTTGCAGCGGCTGCTGGCTGACAGTTGTCGGCTCGGCTCGGCCATCACGGAGAGGAAGGGGGGTTCCTCCGCGAAACCGACCGACGCGGTTGGTTTCTGAAGACCACTGTAGTGGGGCGGCGCCCGGCACGCTCGGGCGGCCTCGCCGCAGCGGCCGCGTCTCGGCGGCCATCAAGGCGGCGCGGCGTCGGCGCGTCGCCGCGGAATGCCTACTCAGGCGGCAACCCGCGGACTGTGACACACGACACAGCCGAATTTCCGATACCGCCCCGATCATGCCTATGTGCTGGGAATTTCCGTAGCGTAGAGCGAAACGGAGCGCTAGACACGCAACACGGCCGCCGCGGGCGCCGAACCGCCGAGCGCGCGCCCGCGGCATCGGCGAACACGCAGGGTGATCGCCGCGGCGGGGGTCGCTACGGTGCCGTTCCGGCGGGGCCGAGCCGCTGCGCCACGAGGTCCCAGACGCGGTCGGCCAGATCCTCCTTGGGCCCGTTGGGGATGTCGGCGGCCGACCCGTCGGCGCCGAGGATCACCGCCTGGTTGTCCTCGGTGCCGAACGCCCGGTCGGGGCCGACCTGGTTGACCACCAGCAGGTCGCAGCCCTTGCGCCGGAGCTTGGCGCGGCCGTGCTCCAGCACGTCGTCGGTCTCGGCGGCGAAGCCGACGACGACCTGGTCGGGGCGGGCGCGCCGGGTGGAGATCTCCAGCAGGACGTCGGGGTTCTCGACCAGCTCGACGGGCGCCGGGCCCTCCCCCGTCTTCTTGATCTTTCCGGTCGCGGTTTCGGCCGGCCGGAAGTCGGCGACGGCCGCGGCCATGACGACGGCGTCGGCCTGGGCGGTGCGGGCGAGGACGGCTTCGCGCAGCTCGCGGGCCGACTCGACACGCACGAGGTCGGCACCGGCGGGCGCGGGCAGCGCGACGTTGGCGGAGACGAGGCTCACCTGCGCACCGCGGGCCAGAGCGGTGGCGGCGAGCGCGTAGCCCTGGCGGCCCGAGGAGCGGTTGCCGATGAAGCGCACCGGGTCGATCGGCTCGCGGGTGCCGCCGGCGGTGATGAGGATGCGGCGTCCGGCCAGGTCGGCGGGCAGGCTCCCGCGGGCCAGGACGCGGCGGGCCGCGGCGAGGATGTCGCCGGGCTCGGGCAGCCGCCCGGGGCCGGTGTCGGCGCCGGTGAGCCGCCCCACGGCCGGGTCGATGACGACGGCGCCGCGCGAGCGCAGCGTGGCGACGTTGGCGCGGGTGGCCGGGTGCTCCCACATCTCGGTGTGCATCGCCGGCGCGAAGACGACGGGGCAGCGCGCGGTGAGCAGTGTGTTGGTGAGCAGGTCGTCGGCGAGGCCCCCTGCGGCCTTGGCCAGCAGGTCGGCGGTCGCCGGGGCGACGAGGACGAGATCGGCGCGCCGGCCGATGCGCACGTGCGGGACCTCGTGGACGGAGTCCCAGACCCCGGTGGCGACCGGGCGGCCGGAGAGCGCGGCCCAGGTGGGCTCGCCTACGAACCGCAGCGCATCGGCGGTGGGGACGACTTGGACGCTGTGCCCGGACTCGGTGAGGCGGCGGAGCAGCTCGCACACCTTGTAGGCGGCGATCCCTGCCCCGACGCCGAGGACGATCTCGGGCCGGCTGTCGGTGTTCACGGGATGATCTCAGCAGATGCGGCCGCGGTGCCCGCACGCCGCCCCGGCCGGGCCGCGTTCCGCGGGCCGCCGCGCAGCGGGCGGCCGGCGGCGGAACACGCCCCGGGTTCGGGTCAGGCGCCCTCGTAGGGCTCGGCGGTGAGCAGTCCGCCCTTGACCTCGCGCAGGGCGATGGACAGGGCCTTCTCCTGGACCTGGGTCTCGACCAGCGGGCCCACGTACTCCAGCAGGCCCTCGCCGAGCTGGGCGTAGTAGGCGTTGATCTGGCGGGCGCGCTTGGCGCTCATGGTCACCAGGCTGTACTTGCTGTCGACGCATTCGAGGAGGTCGTCGATCGGCGGGTTGGTGATGCCTTCGGCGACGGGCTCGGTGCCTGCCACGTGCGTCCCCCTGGAGGGTCGGACGGTCCCTGCGGGACCTGCGGAATCGTTCTCGGCTGCCAGGATAGTCGACTGCGGACGCCGCTCCGGCCGCCGCGCGGGGCGGTTCGGGCCGCGGTGGCAGCTACGGGGCCGGGGAGCAGGTCCCGCCCGGGCCGCCGCCGGCGATCCCGATGAGCTTGAGCAGTTCTTCGCGCACCTCGCGCACCGAGGTGTTGACGAGGGTGGTGTCGAACTCCTTCTCCGCCGCCAGCTCGACGCGGGCGGCGTCCAGGCGGCGCTGGACGACCTCGGCGGGCTCGGTGCCGCGCCCGGTAAGCCGGCGCACCAGTTCCTCCCACGAGGGCGGGGCGAGGAAGACCTGCAGCGCCTCGGGCATGGTCTCGCGCACCTGGCGGGCGCCCTGCAGGTCGATCTCCAGCAGCACCGGCCGGCCGCTGCGCAGGCGCTCCTCGACGGGAGCGCGGGGCGTGCCGTAGCGGTTGCCGGCGAACCGGGCCCACTCCAGCAGCTCGCCGCGCTCGATCATCCGGTCGAAGCCGGAGTCGTCGGTGAAGTGATACTCCACCCCGTCGGTCTCGCCCGGCCGGGGGGCGCGGGTGGTCGCCGACACCGAGAGCCACACCTCGGGGTGCAGCGCCCGGATCTCCCGGACCACGGTGCTCTTGCCCACCCCGGAGGGTCCGGACAGGACGGTGAGCCGCTGAGCGGGGCCGCAGCGCCGGCCTCCTTCGGCGGAGGCGGAGTCGTTGGACACGGGCGGATCTAACTCTCGGACGGGGAGGCCGGGCCGCGGCGCGGACGGCGGCGGCTCGCGGCGGGGAGCGGGTCGGGCACTGTCGCCGCCGGCTCACCGCGCCGAGCGCCCTGCGCATGCCGTGTGCGGACCGGGCGCCGCCCGCCTGCGCCGGTGGCGATTGGTCTTTTATACCACCGTGCCGAGCCGGAACCGGCCGCTGCGCTACCGGGCCCGGCGGCCGAGCCGGCAGAGCGGACTGCGGAGGTTCGGCGCGCCGCCGGCGCCGCCGCCCGCGGGGCTGCGGGCGGTGCGGCACCGGCGGTCGCGCTCAGGCCGACCCGCTACCGCAGGGCGGCCCCAAGCCGTCGTGAAAAACGGCACATCCGCCTTCGAGCGCTACTCGGCTCCGCCGAATTCGCGCTCCAGCGCCGAGCGCTGGTTGGCGCCCAGCCCTCGGACGCGGCGGGACTCGGCGATGTTCAGCCGCTCCATGATCTGCTTGGCGCGGACTTTGCCGACGCCCGGGAGGGATTCGAGCAGAGCCGAGACCTTCATCTTGCCGATGACGTCGTCGGTCTGTCCGTCGGCGAGAACCTCGGACAGCGACACGCCGCCGTGCTTGAGGCGGTTCTTGACTTCTGCGCGCTCTTTTCTGGCCTTCGCGGCTTTCTCCAGAGCCGCGGCGCGCTGTTCGGGTGTGAGGGGAGGAAGGGCCACGCCGGGTCACCTCGGTTTTCTCTCGTTTGTAGAGGGCGGACGCCTGCGCAAGTTAGTAGGTTCCGACCCTGTTCGGCAACGCAAAGTGGCCTTTCAAACGCCATTTCGTCAAAGTAATTACTCTTCGTAATTGATCGACTGCGAAGAGGCATGAAAATCAGGACTTTCGGCCCGGTTGACGACCGGTGCGACGCTACCGCCACCGGACGCCCACCCGGACCGCGCAGGTCACGGCGGTGCGGCGTCCGGCGGGTTTCGGTCACGAACTTTCTCGGGTGACGAAGTGGCCGCAATCGGTCATTTTCGGGGTCACCGGGGCCCGCGGCTCACGCCGAGGCGGCCTGCACCCGCCGCAGCGCGGCCGCGATCGACGCGGCGGCGGCACCGGGATCGGGGGCCCGGGTGATCGGCCGCCCGATGACGAGCAGGTCGGCCCCCGCCTCGTAGGCGGCCTCGGGCGTGGCCACACGCGCCTGGTCGCCGTGGTCGGCGCCCAGCGGCCGCACGCCCGGCGTGATCAGGGTCACGTCGGGGCCGACCTCCGCGCGCAGCGAGGCCACCTCGTGCGGCGAGCACACCAGCGCGCGGGCGCCCGACTCCACCGCCAGCACCGCCAGGCGCCGCGCGGCGTCGCCCGAGGGCCCGCTGATGCCGATGTCGGCCAGGGCGGCGTCGTCCAGCGATGTCAGGATCGTCACAGCGGCGATGGTGGTCTGGGGAGCCGCCTCGACCGCCGCGGAGATCATCTCGCGGCCCCCGGCCGCGTGCACGGTCAGGATCGAGGGCTTGAACCGCGCGAGGCTGCGCGCGGCGCCGGCCACGGTGGCCGGGATGTCGTGGAGCTTCAGGTCGAGGAAGACCGAGGTCTTGTTCCCGCCGCGCAGCGTGCCCACGACCTCGGGGCCGTAGCGCAGGTAGAGCTCCAGCCCCACCTTCACCGTGCTGACGTGGGGGGCGACCTCGGAGGCCCAGCGTGCGGCGGTGTCGATGTCGGGTGCGTCGATGGCGACGGCGATGGGCGCTGCCACGGTGGTTCTCCTTCGGCTCAGTGGGGTGGGCAGGACGGATCTCGGTGTGCGGTGCGCGGCGGGCCGCCGGCGGCCCGCGCGGCCGCAGCACGGTGCGGGCGGGCCGTTCGGCTGATCAGCGCGGATGCGCTGTCCCGAGCGGTTCCCCCATGCGGCCGGTTCATGCGTGCAGAACAGCGTTGCGCCGAGCACCTCCGTTGCGGCCGGCGAGTGAAATGGCAAAGCACGCGGCGCGAAGCGCCTCCGTTGGGGTGGTGGTGGGTGACACGGGGAGAACACGCGACGCGAAGCGCCTCCGTTGGGGTGGTGGTGGGTGACGGGCGGGCACGTCGGCGCCACTGAGACGCCCCCAGCGCCGCTTTCCGCCCCCGAGGGTAGGGCAGACCTACCCCAGCGACTCCGGGCCCCTGACGGCGATCTGAGCGCTTCTGGCGTCATCGTCCCTGCACAGCCCCCATCGGCCGGTGGGCGGCGCCGACCACGTCGGTGATCCGGTCCACTCCGCGCTCCTCCAGCAGTTCCTCCAGCTCGCGCAGGATGCGCACGCACGCCGAGGGGTCGGCGAAGTTCACCGTGCCCACCGCCACCGCCGAGGCGCCCGCGGCGATGAACTCCAGCGCGTCGGCGCCGGTGCCCACCCCGCCCATCCCGATGATGGGCACCTCCGGCAGCGCCGCGTGGGTCCGGTATACGCAGCCCACCGCGATCGGGCGGATCGCCGGCCCGGACACGCCGCCCATGCCGCCGGCCAGGGCGGGCCGCAGCGTGGCCGGGTCGATGGCCATGCCACGCAGGCAGTTCACCATGGACAGCCCGTCGGCGCCGGCCTCCACGCACGCGCCGGCCAGTGCGACCGGGTCGGGCACGTCGGCCGCCAGCTTGGCGAAGACGGGCACGTCCGGGTCGGCGGCGCCGCGCACCGCCCGCACGACCCGCGCGGCCTCTCCCGCGTCGTCGACGAAGTGGCTGCCCCGCCCCGCGGAGTCGACGCACGAGAGGTTGAGTTCGATCATCGCCACCCCCGCCGCGGCGGGCAGCCGCCGGGCCACCTCCGCGTACTCCTCGGCGCTCGACCCGGCCACCGACACCACGGTCGTCCCCCCGCGCGACTGCAGCCAGGGCAGGTCGCGCTGGACGAACACCTCGACCCCCGGCCCCTGCAGCCCGACGGCGCTGACCATGCCCGATGGGCTCTCGGCCATGCGCGGCGCCGGCCGCCCGGCTCGCGGCTGGAGCATCACCGACTTGGTCGCCACGGCGCCCAGCCGCGCGATGTCGTAGAAGCGGGCCAGCTCCCGCCCGGTTCCGGCGCAGCCGGCCGCCGCCACCACGGGGTTGGCCAGTTCCAGCCCGCCCAGGCGGGTGCGCAGGTCGCAAGTCACGCGCACCCGGCCTCCCTGTCGGCGGCTCCGGTGGCGCCCTGCTCGTCGGCGCGGGCCTTCCAGCCGGGCGCCCCCAGCGCGTCGAAGGGGATGGTGCCCACATCGTCGAAGCGGACCCGCTCGCCGCGGAAGACCGGCCCGTCCAGGCAGGCGCGCGCCATGCGGGTGATGCCGTCCTCGCCGACCACCGGGACGACGCAGCTCATGCACAGGCCGGTGCCGCAGGCCATGTCCTCCTCCACCGCGACCTGCACGGGGATGTCCATGCGCGCGGCCGCGGCGGCGACCCGGCCCAGCATCGGCATGGGTCCGCAGGCGTAGACAACGTCCGAGCGCGCGTCGGCGACGACACGCTCCAGCGCGTCGGTGACGCGCCCGCGCACCCCGAAGGAGCCGTCGTCGGTGGTGAAGGTCGCCGTCTCGGCGATGCGGCGGGCGCTGATGGCGCTGAAGACGCGGTCGGCCGAGGCCGCCCCCAGCACGAAGTCGACCCGGCAGCCCCGCCGCCGCAGCGCGTGGGCCAGCGGGAACAGCGGGGCCGCGCCCGATCCCCCGCCGACCAGGACGCAGTTGACGGGGTCGCGCGGCAGCGGGAAGGGGCGGCCCAGCGGCCCCACGATGTCGATGAGGTCGCGCGAGCGCCGCTCGGCCAGCCACGCGGTGCCGGCTCCGCGCACCGCGAAGAGGAACTCCACGGTGCCGCCGTAGTCGGGTTTGACGTCGTGGATGGCGAAGGGGCGGCGAAGCAGCATGCTGGAGTGCTCGCCGCCCACTCCCACAGACAGGAACTGCCCCGAGCGGAACCGCTCGGCGATCTGCGGCGCCACGACCGTGATGGCGTGGTAGGCGTCGACCCGGCGCACGGTCAGCACGGGGCTGCGTGTCTGCACCGGCCCGTTCTCACTCATCGCGCTGACCTGCCTCGATCCGCTCGGCGGCGCGGCCTGGTGCCCCGCGCCCGGCCCCCTACCGGCCGCCCCTGCCGGCGGCCGCCTCCTCCAGCCGCCCCGGCGCCCCCGCGCGGGCGCTCTAGCCGGCCTCCCCGCGCAGGGCGGCGGCGTGCTCCTGCAGGGAGCGCACGCCGATGTCGCCGCGTACCAGGGCCTCGATGCCCTGTACGGCCGCTGCCAACCCCTGCACGGTGGTCACGCTGGGCACGGCCCGCACGACCGCCGCGGTGCGGATCTCGTAGCCGTCCAGCCGCGGACCGGACTGGCCGGCGCTGCCGAAGGGCGTGTTGACGATGAGGTCCACATCGCCGCGGTGGATGAGTTGCACGATAGTGGGTTCACCGGCCGGTCCGGGACCTTCGCTGTGCTTGCGCACCACCCGGGCGGCCACGCCGTGGCGCCGCAGCACTCCGGCGGTCCCCTCGGTCGCCAGGATCTCGAAGCCCAGGTCGGCCAGCCGCTTGACCGGGAAGACGAGGTTGCGCTTGTCGCGGTTGGCCACCGAGACGAACACCGAGCCCGAGGTCGGCAGCGACCCGTAGGCGGCCAGCTGCGACTTGGCGTAGGCGGCGCCGAAGTCGGCGTCCAGGCCCATCACCTCGCCGGTGGAGCGCATCTCCGGGCCCAGCACGGTGTCCACGCCCTCGCCCTGGCGGTCGATGAACCGGTTGAAGGGCAGCACCGCCTCCTTGACCGACACGGGGGCGTCCATGGGCAGGGTGCCGCCGTCGCCCTCGGCGGGCAGCAGCCCCTCGGCCCGCAGTTCGCGCACGCTCGCGCCCAGCATCACCCGCGCGGCGGCCTTGGCCAGCGGCACCGCGGTCGCCTTGGAGACGAAGGGCGCGGTGCGCGAGGCGCGCGGATTGGCCTCCAGCACGTACAGCACCCCCGAGGCCAGGGCGTACTGCACATTGAGCAGCCCGCGCACGCCCGTGCCGCGGGCGATGGCCTCGGTGGAGTAGCGGATGCGCTCGAAGTCCTCCTTGCCCAGCGTCACCGCCGGCAGCGCGCAGGCGGAGTCGCCGGAGTGGATGCCGGCCTCCTCGATGTGCTCCATGATGCCGCCGAGGTAGAGGTCGGTGCCGTCGTAGATGGCGTCGACGTCGATCTCGATGGCGTCGTCGAGGAACCGGTCGATCAGCACGGGGTAGTCGGGGCTGACCTCGGCGTTGCGCTCGATGTAGTCGGCCAGCATGCGCTCGTCGTAGACGATCTCCATGCCGCGCCCGCCCAGCACGTAGGAGGGCCGCACCATCACCGGGTAGCCGATCTCGGCGGCGACCTCGCGGGCGCCGGCGAAGGAGTGGGCGGTGCCGTGCTTGGGCGCGGGCAGGCCCGCGTCGGCCAGCACCTTGCCGAACTCGCCGCGGTCCTCGGCCAGGTCGATGGCCTCGGGGCTGGTGCCGACGATGGGCACACCGGCCTCCTTGAGGCCGCGCGCCAGGCCCAGCGGGGTCTGCCCGCCGAGCTGGACGACCACCCCCACCAGCTCGCCGGTGGCGCGCTCGGCGCGCACCACCTCCAGCACGTCCTCCAGGGTGAGCGGCTCGAAGTAGAGGCGGTCGCTGGTGTCGTAGTCGGTGGAGACGGTCTCGGGGTTGCAGTTGACCATGACCGTCTCGTAGCCGGCCTCCGACAGGGCGAAGGCGGCGTGCACGCAGCTGTAGTCGAACTCCACGCCCTGGCCGATGCGGTTGGGACCCGAGCCCAGGATGATCACCTTGGGGCGCTCGCCCGGGGGGACCTCGGTCTCCTCGTCGTAGCTGGAGTAGAGGTAGGGCGTCTTGGCGGCGAACTCCGCGGCGCAGGTGTCGACGGTCAGGTAGACCGGGTGGATGCCCAGCGCATAGCGCAGTTCGCGCACCACCTCCTCGGTCTTGCCGGTGATCTCGCCGATCTGGGCGTCGGAGAAGCCCAGGCGCTTGGCGCCGCGCAGCCGCCGGGTGTCCAGCCGGCCCTGCGCGAGGTCGCGGGCGGTCTCCTCCAGCAGCAGCATCTGGTCCAGGAACCAGGGGTCGATGCCGGTGGCCTCGTGGAGCTCGGTGACGGAGGCGCCGGCGCGCAGGGCCTGCTGGATGCGGCGCAGCCGCAGCTCGCCGGGGGTCCGCACGGCCTGCAGCAGCTCGGCGGCGTCGCCGGGCTCGCCCGCCCAGGTGAGGCCGACGCCGTTCTTCTCCACCGACCGCATGGCCTTCTGCAGCGCCTCGGGGAAGGAGCGGCCGATGGCCATGGCCTCGCCGACCGACTTCATCGTGGTGGTCAGGGCCGGGTCGGCGCCGGGGAACTTCTCGAAGGCGAACCGGGGCACCTTGACCACGACGTAGTCCAGGCTCGGCTCGAAGCTGGCCGGGGTCTCTGCGGTGATGTCGTTGGGGATCTCGTCGAGGGTGTAGCCCACGGCCAGCTTGGCGGCGATCTTGGCGATGGGGAACCCGGTGGCCTTGGAGGCCAGCGCCGAGGAGCGCGAGACGCGCGGGTTCATCTCGATGACGATGATGCGCCCGGTGCCGGGGTGCACGGCGAACTGGATGTTGCAGCCGCCGGTGTCGACGCCGACCTCGCGGATGACCGCGATGCCGAGGTCGCGCATGTGCTGGTATTCGCGGTCGGTCAGCGTCATGGCCGGGGCCACGGTGATCGAGTCGCCGGTGTGCACGCCCATCGGGTCGAAGTTCTCGATGGAGCAGACGACGACCACGTTGTCGTTGCCGTCGCGCATCAGCTCCAGCTCGTACTCCTTCCAGCCGAGGATGGACTCCTCAAGCAGGACCTCGGTGACGGGCGAAAGCGCGAGCCCCTGGCCGGCGATGCGGCGCAGCTCCTTCTCGTCGTGGGCGAAGCCCGAGCCGGACCCGCCCATGGTGAAGGAGGGGCGGACCACCACCGGGTAGTTCAGCTCCTCGGCGGCGTCCAGGCACTCCTGGAGGGTGTGGCAGATGCGCGAGCGGGCGGACTCCCCGCCGATGCGCTCGACGATGCCCTTGAAGGTCTCGCGGTCCTCGCCCGACTGGATGGCCTCGACGTTGGCGCCGATCAGCTCGACGTTGTACTTGGCCAGCACGCCGGAGTCGTGCAGCGCGACGGCGGTGTTGAGCGCGGTCTGGCCGCCCAGGGTCGGCAGCAGCGCGTCCGGGCGCTCCTTGGCGATGATCTTCTCGACCATCTCCGCGGTGATCGGCTCGACGTAGGTGGCGTCGGCGATCTCGGGATCGGTCATGATCGTGGCCGGGTTGGAGTTCACCAGGATGACGCGCAGGCCCTCGGCCTTGAGCACGCGGCAGGCCTGGGTGCCGGAGTAGTCGAACTCCGCGGCCTGCCCGATCACGATCGGCCCCGAGCCGACCACGAGGACGGACTTCAGGTCATTACGGCGCGGCATGTGTGGTCCCCTGGCTTACGACTGTGCGGGCTCGGCCGGCCGGCCGGAGCTGCTGGACGGATCGGTGGAGGCGGCCATGAGGTCGCAGAAGGCGTCGAAGTGCTCGGCGGCGTCGTGCGGGCCGGCGGCGGCCTCGGGGTGGTACTGGACGCTGAAGGCGGGCCGGTCGAGCAGCCGCAGGCCCTCGACCACGCCGTCGTTGAGGTCGACGTGGCTGACCTCGGCGCGGCCGAAGGGGGTCTCGAAGGGGCCGCCGGTGGGCGCGTCGACGGCGAAGCCGTGGTTGTGGCTGGTGATGTAGACCCGCCCGGTGTGCACGTCCTGGACCGGCTGGTTCACCCCGCGGTGGCCGAACGGCAGCTTGAAGGTGCCCAGCTCCAGCGCGCGGCCCAGGATCTGGTTGCCGAAGCAGATGCCGAACAGCGGCGTGCGCGACTCCAGCACGGCGCGCATCGCGGCCACCGGCGCGTCGGCGGTGGCCGGGTCGCCGGGGCCGTTGCTGAAGAACACGCCGTCGGGGCGCAGGCCGAGGATCTCCTCGGCGCCGGCGCCGGCCGGCAGGACGGTGACCTCGCAGCCGCGCTCGGCCAGGCGCTGGGGGGTCATCGCCTTGATGCCCAGGTCCACCGCCGCGACGCGGAAGCGGGTGGGCACCCCTTCGGGCGGGCGCACGGTGTAGGGCTCTGTGGTGGTGACCTCGCCGGCCAGGTCGGCGCCCGCCATCTGCGGGCTGGCCAGCACCCGCTCGCGCAGCCGCTCGGGGTCGGTCTCGACGGTGCTGATGGCGGCGCGCATGGCCCCGCGGTCGCGCAGGTGGCGGGTGAGGGCGCGGGTGCCGTCCAGCGCGATGCCCACCACGTTCTGGCGCACCAGCTCCTCCTCCAGGGTGCGCTGGGAGCGCCAGTTGGAGGAGATGCGGGCGGGCTCGCGCACCACGTAGCCCGAGACCCAGATCCGCCCGGATTCGGGGTCGTCGTCGTTGACGCCGGTGTTGCCGATGTGCGGGGCGGTCATCACGACGATCTGGCGGTGGTAGGAGGGGTCGGTGAGGGTCTCCTGGTAGCCGGTCATGCCGGTGTTGAAGACGATCTCGCCGAGGGTCTCGCCCTGGGCGCCGAAGGACCTGCCGTGGAAGGCGCGCCCGTCTTCGAGGACGAGGACGGCGGGTACGGAGCCGCCGGTCGGTGCTTGTGGAGTCACTGGATCTTCCCATCGAGGACCGTGGGGACGCCGCGCAGGAACGTCGCCTGGATGCTGCCGGGCAGGCGCATGCCCCGGAAGGGGGTGTTCGCGCTCTTGGAGGCCAGGGCCGCCGGGTCGATGTCCGAGGCGGTGTCCGCGTCGTACAGCGTAACGTTGGCGGGCTCGCCGGGGGCGATCGGGCGCCCGTGACCTGCGAGGCGCCCGATGCGAGCCGGTTCGGCCGACATCCGCCGGGCCAGTCCGGCCCAGTCGAGCAGGCCGGTGTCGACCATGGTGTGCTGGACGACCGACAGCGCGGTCTCCAGTCCGAGCATGCCCATCGCGGCCGTGGCCCACTCGGTCTCCTTGGCCTCGGCGGGGTGGGGCGCGTGGTCGGTGGCGACGCAGTCGATGGTGCCGTCGGCCAGGCCCTCGCGCAGCGCCTGCACGTCCTCGGCCGTGCGCAGCGGCGGGTTGACCTTGTAGACCGGGTCGTAGCTCTCGGCGAGGTCGTCGGTGAGCAGCAGGTGGTGCGGGGTGACCTCGGCGGTGACGTCGCAGCCGCGGCTCTTGGCCCAGCGCAGGATCTGCACCGAGCCCTTGGTGGAGACGTGGCAGACGTGCAGCCGGGAGCCGACGTGCTCGGTGAGCAGGCAGTCGCGGGCGATGACCGCCTCCTCGGCCACGGCCGGCCAGCCGGCCAGGCCCAGGCGGTCGGAGACCACGCCCTCGTTCATCTGGGCGTTCTCGGTCAGCCGGGGCTCCTGGGCGTGCTGGGCGACCACGCCGTCGAACGCCTTGACGTACTCCAGGGCGCGGCGCATCAGCAGCGCGTCGGAGACGCAGTGGCCGTCGTCGGAGAAGACGCGCACCCCGGCGGCGGAGTCGGCCATGGCGCCCAGTTCCGCCAGTTGGGCGCCTGCCAGGTCGCGGGTGACCGCGCCGACGGGTTGGACGTCGCAGCGGCCCGACTCGCGCCCCAGCCGCCAGACCTGCTCGACGACGCCGGCGGTGTCGGCGACGGGGTCGGTGTTGGCCATGGCGTGCACGGCGGTGTAGCCGCCGGCGGCCGCGGCGCGGGTGCCGCTGGCGACGGTCTCGGCGTCCTCGCGGCCGGGTTCGCGCAGGTGGGTGTGCAGGTCGACCAGGCCGGGCAGGGCGATGAGCCCGTCGGCCTCGACCACGGCGGCGCCGGCGGCGCCGAGCCCGGTGCCGATCTCGGCGATCGCGCCGTCGCGGATGAGGATGTCGGCCGGGTCTCCCCCGGCGATGCGGGCGCCGCGGATCAGGTAGGCGGCGCTGCTGTGGGTCATGTCTGTCATCGCTTCTGTGTCAGTCGTTGCGGTGCGGCGCGGCGGTGCGGCGGCGCCCCCGGCGGGTCGGGGGCCGAGCCGCGGCTAGGAGCCGCCCAGGAGCAGGTAGAGCACCGCCATGCGCACGCTGACGCCGTTGGCGACCTGCTCGTTGACGGTGCTGCGGGCGGAGTCGGCGACCTCGGCGGAGATCTCCATGCCGCGGACCATGGGCCCGGGGTGCATGACGATGGCGTCGTCCTGCATCCGCGCGAAGCGCTCGCCGTCGAGCCCGTAGCGGCGGCTGTACTCGCGCGCGGTGGGAAAGAACGCGTCGTGCATGCGCTCGGCCTGCACCCGCAGCAGCATGACCACGTCGCTCTTGGGCAGCACGGCGTCGAGGTCGTAGGAGACCGAGCAGGGCCAGGTGTGCACCGAGACCGGGACCAGGGTCGGCGGCGCGACCAGGGTGACCTCGGCCCCCAGGGTGTGCAGCAGCAGCACGTTGGACCTGGCGACCCGGCTGTGCAGCACGTCGCCCACGATGGCCACGCGCAGGCCGTCGAGCCGGCCCAGGCGCTCGCGCATGGTGTAGACGTCCAGCAGCGCCTGCGTGGGGTGCTCGTGGGTGCCGTCGCCGGCGTTGAGCACCGAGCCGTCGACCCACTCGGCGAGCCGGTGGGCGGCCCCCGAGGCGCTGTGGCGCACGACCACGCCGTCGGCACCCATGGCCTGCAGCGTCAGCGCGGTGTCCTTGAGGCTCTCGCCCTTGGACACGCTGGAGCCCTTGGCGGAGAAGTTGACGACGTCGGCCGAGAGGCGCTTGGCGGCGAGTTCGAAGGAGGTGCGCGTACGGGTGGAGTCCTCGTAGAAGAGGTTGACCACGGTGCGGCCGCGCAGGGTGGGCAGCTTCTTCACCGAGCGGCCGCTGACCTGGGCGAGCTCGGCGGCGGTGTCGAGCACCAGCAGGGCCTCGTCGCGGGTGAGGTCGCCGGCGGAGAGCAGGTGGCGCATCAGGCCTCCTCCGCCGCGGGGCTCTCCGCGCCGGCGCGCGGCTTGGCCGGGCCGAGCAGGACGGCGTCGGTGCCGTCGTACTCGCTCAGCTGCACGGTGACGGTCTCGCGCAGGGAGGTGGGCAGGTTCTTGCCCACGTAGTCGGCCCGGATCGGCAGCTCGCGGTGGCCGCGGTCGACGAGGATGGCCAGCTGCACCGCGCGGGGGCGGCCGATGTCGTTGAGGGCGTCGAGCGCGGCGCGCACCGTGCGGCCGGAGAAGAGCACGTCGTCGACGAGGACGACGAGGCGGCCGTCGACCCCCTCGGGCGGGATCTCGGTGCGCCCCAGGGCGCGGGCCGGGGCCAGCCGCAGGTCGTCGCGGTACATGGTGATGTCGAGTGAGCCCTGGGGGACGGTGCGGCCCTCGACGCGCTCGATGCGCTCGGCCAGGCGCGCGGCCAGCGGTACGCCGCGGGAGGGGATGCCCAGCAGGGTGACGTCGGCGCCGCCCTTGGTGCGCTCCAGGACCTCGTGGGCGATGCGGGTGAGCGCCCGCTGCATCTCGGGACCGTCCAGGACCGTCCGCGCGGGCTCGGGGACGCGTTCGGCGGCGGAGCCGCCCGGCGCATCCGAATCACGTTCGGCGCGCGATTGCGCACACACAGTAGTGACCCCCTTCCCTGCCTCACAGGACAGGCCGTTAAAGGATGTCGATCGGCTTCACGCTACCAGCGGGAAGCGGGCGCGCCGGTCGGCGCGAACAGCGAAACCCGGAGGAATGTGACTCTCGCCACAACCGAAGTTATTGACATATTGCCCCATAGATCGGTGAAAAGGGCGCAACGCCGGGCCCGCTTCTCGGACAGAGCAGCGAAAACCCTGCGCCATCGGGCTTTCCGCCACCGACGGCGAGGCGGGATGTCCGCATCGGTCCGGAAATGAGAGCCCTCTCACTTACACACGGTTTGGCCACTGAATCGTCGCTTTTCCACCCAACGGCTTGACCTGGCAACCGAACAGCCCTACCGTCACTGTCCGTAACCAATCTCGGGCGGGGCCGCTCCGTCCGGGCCCTGCGGCAGGAGCCCACCGGGCGCCTTCGGCCGGGCGCGGTCACCCACGGGCGACTTCGGGGCCCCACCGCCCACACCAGCCACCTTCACGGCCGGGGAGCGACGAAGAAGATGCCATCCGAATACGCCAAGTCCCTCGGTGCGCGGCTGCGCGCCATCCGCACCCAGCAAGGGCTTTCCCTGCACGGAGTGGAGGAGAAGTCCCACGGCCGCTGGAAGGCCGTCGTCGTGGGCTCCTACGAGCGCGGCGACCGCGCTGTGACCGTCCAGAAGCTCGCCGAACTGGCCGACTTCTACGGCGTCCCCATGTCGGAACTGCTGCCCGGCGGCGCGGCGCCCGCACCGCTGGGGCCTACGCCCAAGCTGGTCATCGACCTGGAGCGCATGCAGCAGCTGCCGCAGGAGAAGGCCGGTCCGCTCGCCCGCTACGTGGCCACCATCCAGAGCCAGCGCGGCGACTACAACGGGCGAGTGCTGTCCATCCGCCAGGAGGACCTGCGCTCGCTGGCGGTCATCTACGACCGCTCGCCCGGCGACCTGACCGAGGAGCTGATCAACTGGGGCGTCCTCGATCCCGAAGCGCGCCGCGCGGTCGACGCCTTCTAGCGCCGGGAGACCCTTCGTCAGCCCCCTTGCACCGGGGCCGCACAGCGGTGCCGCCGCTGCGCCGCGCCGGTGCCGCACGGACCGGCCCTGCCCGGCGCCCCGCCGGCCCGGGCGCGGCCCCGAGCCCGGACGACGACGGCCACGTCCCACGCGGATCCCCCCGCGGGACGTGGCCGTTCGCAGTGCGCGGGCGCCGCGCCGGACGCGGCGCCCGGCCCCGGACGAGCGCGCCTGAACGCCCGGGGAAGGCCGCGGCCGGGCAAGAGGCTTCCCCTCCCCCCGCCCGGCCGCTTCCCGCACTCGCGTGTCCGCGCGGAGCGCGGCGGCGAGCGCGAGTCATCGACGTACTCTCGGACACCCCCGTCTCTCGGACACCGGGGATTCGAACGTGAGTACGAACAGAACCAGTTAAGCGTACCCCGGCCGCCCTCGTCAACAGCTCCGCGCGCAAGCGCCCGTCGCATACCGTGGCCCTGTGCAGACCACCGACATCGAGCTGTGGGAACTGGCCGCTCCGGCCTTCCTGCACGCCCTGCCCGCACTGCTGGAGATCTACACCGCGGCGATGGATCCGCCCCCGGAGCAGATCCCCGGGCGCCACTCCATCATGCGCGAGCACGCCCGCCAGCCGCGGTTCCGCTCGGTGGTCGCCCTGCCCCGGTCGGGCACGGGCGCCGCCGGGTTCGCCTACGGCTTCCACGGCTCCGGGGGGCAGTGGTGGCACGACGTCGTCACGGCCGAGCTGCGCGAGCGCGATCCCGGCGCCGACCGGCGCTGGTTCGCCGACTCCTTCGAGGTGGCCGAGCTGCACGTGCATCCCGCCCAGCAGGGGCGCGGCATCGGCCGCGGACTGCTGGAAGCGGTGACGGCGGCGCGCAAAGAGCGCACCGCCGTCCTGTCGACCCCGACCGGCCGGACGGCCGCCCGGGGCCTGTACCGCTCATGCGGTTTCGTCGACGTTCTACCGGAGTTCCACTTCCCCGGCAGCCCTCACCGGCCCTTCACCATCATGGCCGCGCCCCTGCCATTGCCGGGAGGCGGTCAGCGGCGACCTGCTCGTAGATCTCCCGTGTGGCAGTGGACTGGTTGAAGGTGATGAAGTGGATGCCGGGGGCGCCCTCGTCCAGCAGCCGCTCGCACATGCGCTGCGCCTGCTCGATTCCCAGCTTGCGCACCGCCTCGGGATCGTCCTTGACCTTGTCGAACTCCGCGGCGAGGTGGCGCGGGAAGGGCGCGCCGGACAGCTGCTCGGACATGTCGATGGTGGAGTACTTCACCACCGGCATGATCTCGGGGATGATCGGAGTTTCGCAGCCCGCGGCCGCCACGCGGTCGCGCAGGCGCAGGTAGTCCTCGGGGTCGAAGAACATCTGGGTGACGGCGTAGTCGGCGCCCGCACGGCACTTCTGGACGAGGTACTTCGTGTCGGACTCGATGTCGGGCGAGCGGGGGTGCTTGTAGGGGAAGGCGGCGACGCCGACGCTGAAGTCGCCGGTCTCCTTGAGCAGCCGGACCAGGTCCTCGGCGTACTCCAGTCCCTCGGGGTGCTTGACCCACTCGCCCAGCGGATCGCCCGGGGGGTCCCCGCGCAGCGCGAGGAAGTTGCCCACCCCCACGCCGGCGAAGCGCCCGATGAGGTGGCGCAGTTCGCGCACGGAGTGGTTCACGGCGGTCATGTGGGCGACGGGGAGCAGGGTGGTGTCTGTGGCGACCTGCTCGGTGATCTCGACGGTGAGATCACGGGTACCGCCGCCGGCGCCGTAGGTGACCGAGATGAACGACGGCTGCAGCGCCTCGATCTGGCGGATGACCCGCCAGAGCTTGCGCAGCCCTTCGTCCGTCTTCGGGGGGAAGAACTCGAAGGAGAATGTCGGTTCGCCGGTCTTGAGCAGTTCGCGGATGTCGCGCGGCCGCGGCGCTGCGGCCGGCGCGCTCCCGTTGCGTGTCGTTGACCCAACCATACGGTCCACCTTAGGCGACTCCCTGTCCAGCGCCGGGAGGGTGGGTGCCCACTACCCGATAACCTGCAGCCCATGACCTTCTCCGCCTCCTCCCCGATCTCCTTCGTGCGCACGGCCGTCGACGGCGAGATCGCCGGCTTCGTCGCCCGCCGGCGCGCCCAGCTGCTGGAGATCGGCTCCGAGCTGGCGCCGATCGTCGACGCGCTGGAGGCCATGCTCGCCGGCGGCAAGCGGCTGCGCCCGGCGTTCTGCTACTGGGGCTGGCGCGGCGCGGGCGGCGACGACGTCCCCGGCATCCACGCCGCCGCGGCCTCGCTGGAGTTCCTGCAGGCCTGCGCGCTCATCCACGACGACGTCATCGACAACAGCGACACCCGCCGCGGCCTGCCCGCCACCCACAAGCGCCTGGAGGCGCTGCACGAGCGCTCGGGCTGGAGCGGGTCGGCCGAGGCGTTCGGCCGCGGCGCGGCGATCCTCATCGGCGATCTGTGCCTGGCCTGGAGCGAGGACCTCTACCAGTCCAGCGGGCTGGGTCTGGAGGCGCTGAGAGCCGGGCGCACGCCCTTCGACGCCATGCGCACCGAGGTGATGGCCGGCCAGTACCTGGACATGCTGGAGCAGGTGCGCGAGGGCGGCGGAGTCGAGGCGACGCTGCGGGTCATGCACTACAAGGCCGCCAAGTACACCGTCGAGCGGCCGCTGCACCTGGGGGCGGCGCTGGCGGGCCGCTACGGCGACCTCGCCCCCGTCTACACCGCCTACGGCCTGCCGCTGGGGGTGGCCTTCCAGCTGCGCGACGACATCCTGGGGGTCTTCGGCGACCCCGAGCAGACCGGCAAGCCGGCGGGCGACGACCTGCGCGAGGGCAAGCGCACGCTGATCGTGGCCGAGACTTTGGAGCGCGCCGGCGCCGCCGACCGCGCGGAGTTCCTGCGCCGCCTGGGCGACCCCGCCCTGGGCGCCGAGCAGGTGGAGTGGATGCGCGGCGTGGCCGAGGACTGCGGCGCCCTGGCGGCCTGCGAGCGGCGCATCGACGACTACGCCGCCCAGGCCACCGCGGCGCTGGAGACCGGCCGCCTCGACGACACGGCCCGCTCCCCCCTGGCCGACCTCGTCGTGGCCGCCACCGCCCGCAAGCACTGAGCACCGGCGCTGCTCTCGGCCGGCCGGCGCGCGCCTCCCCCGCGCGGCGGATGCGGATCGTGCCCGCGGCGGATTCCGCCGGTGCCCGAACCTGGGGCAGGCTGGGGTACGAGCCCGATTCGCGGCGCTTCGCCCCGGTCTGAAAGGCACCACCGTGGATCCCACACCGGCCCCCGCACGCGGGCCCGTCCGCCCCGGCGAGCGCGCCCCGGGGCCCGATCTCGCCCGCGGGTTCATGCTGCTGCTGATCGCGCTGGCCAACACGCCCTGGTACCTCTACACCGCCGACCAGGCGGCCACCGGCGCCCATCCCGCGGACGGGTCGGCGGCCGACCGCGTCGTCCAGTTCGCCATGCTCACCGCGGTGGACGGGCGGGTGTACCCGATGTTCGCGTGCCTGTTCGGCTACGGGCTGATCCGCATCTACGACCGCCAGCGCGACGCCGGCGCCTCGGCGCGCGAGGCCGCCGCGGTGGTGCGCCGGCGCAACCTGTGGCTGCTGGTGTTCGGGTTCGCCCATGCGGCGCTGCTGTTCTTCGGCGACATCCTTGGGGCCTACGGCCTGATCGGGCTGGTGGCGGGCCGGCTGCTGCTGCGCCGCGGCGAGGCGGCGATGCGGGTGACCGCCTCGGTGCTGATCGGTCTGGTGATGGCGCTGTGGCTGATGTGCATCCTGGGCGCGGTGGTGGCCGCCTCGGCCCCGGCCGTGCGCGGCGGGCAGGCGGCCATGGCGATTCCCGGCTTCCTGCGGTCCTCCTTCAGCGAACCCGGCTACGTCGACGCCATGGCCGACCGGATCGCCGGGTGGGCGCTCATGGCGCCGCTGCAGGCGCTGTCCCTGGTGCTGCCCGCCATGGTGGTGCTGGGCATGCTGATCGGCCGCCGCCGCGTGCTGGAGCGGACCGACCGGTACCGCGGCGTGCTGATCTGGACCGCCGCGGGCGGGATCGGCCTGGCCTGGGCGTCCGGGCTGCCCGAGGCGCTGGTGCACGTGGGCCTGGTCGAGGTCTCCGGCCCGGTCGCCTCCGCCCTGGGCGGCGTCCGGCAGCTGAGCGGGGTGTTCGGCGGCGCCGGCTACGTCGCCCTGTTCGGGCTGGTCGGCGGCGCGCTCGCGCGCCGGGCGCGGATGGGCGCGGGTGCGGCGGCCGTCGCGGCGGTCGGCAAGCGGTCCCTGTCGTGCTACCTGGCCCAGTCGGTGATCTGCGCGCCGCTGCTGGCGGCCTGGGGCCTGGGGCTGGGCGCGCACCTGGGCAGCGCCACGATGGCCCTCTTCGCCGCCGGCGTGTGGCTGGTGACGCTCGCCGGCGCCTACGCGCTGGAGCGGGCCGGCCGGCGCGGACCGGCCGAGGTGCTGCTGCGCCGGCTGAGCTACCGGTCGGCGGCCGGGCGCGGCGGCGAGGGCAGCGGGGCGGAGGCGCCGGCCCGCTGAAGGCCGCGCGCCCGGGCCGGCCCCGCCCCCGCGCGGGTCAGCCGCGGACCTCGACGACCTTGAGGTCACCCGCGGACTGCTTGCTGCGCAGGGTCTTCTTGTCGAACTTGCCGACGCTGGTCTTGGGCACCTCGTCGACGAAGGCCCAGAACTCGGGCAGCTGCCAGCGCGCCAGCCGGTCGGCCAGGAACGCGCGCAGCTCCGCGGCCTCGGCGGTGGCGCCCTCCTTGAGGACGACGGCGACCATGGGCCGCTCGTCCCACTTGGGATCGGGCACGGCCACGACGGCGGCCTCGGCGACCGCCGGGTGGGCCATGACGGCGTTCTCCAGCTCGACCGAGGAGATCCACTCGCCGCCGGACTTGATGACGTCCTTGGCGCGGTCGGTCAGGCGCAGGAAGCCGTCGGGGGTGAGGGTGCCGACGTCGCCGGTGCGCAGCCAGCCGTCGTGGAACTTCTCCGGGTCCTCGTCGCCGTAGTAGGAGCCGGTCACCCAGGGGCCGCGCACCTCCAGCTCGCCCACGCTGGTTCCGTCGTGGGGCACCGGCTCGCCGCCGGGGCCGATGAGCCGCCCCTGCACGGGCGCCAGCAGCCGGCCCTGGCTCAGGCGGTAGGCCCAGCGCTCGTCGCCGGAGGATCCGGCCGGCGGGCGGGCGACGCTGCCCACCGGGGAGGTCTCGGTCATGCCCCAGGCGTGCAGCAGCGGGATGCCGTAGCGCTCCTCGAAGCGCTGCATCAGCGCGGGCGGGCAGGCCGAGCCGCCGACCACGACGCTGTGCAGCGAGGAGAGGTCGCGAGGCGACGACTCCAGCTCCTCCAGCAGGCCCTGCCAGATGGTGGGCACGGCGGCGGCGACGGTGGGGCGTTCGGCCTCGATCATGTCGGCGATGGGTCCCGGCTGCAGGAAGCGGTCGGGCAGCAGCAGCGAGGCGCCGACGAGCAGCGCGGAGTAGGGCAGTCCCCAGCTCATCGCGTGGAACATCGGCACGACGGCCAGCGCGGTGTCGCTCTGGGCGAGGGCCTCGCCGTCGGTCATGCACCCCTGCATCGAGTGCAGGTAGATGGACCGGTGGCTGTAGGCGACGCCCTTGGGCGCGCCGGTGGTGCCGGAGGTGTAGCACATGGCGGCGGCGTCGCGCTCGTCGGTCTCGGGCCAGTCGAAGGTCTCGGGCCGGCCGGCGATGAGGTCCTCGTAGGCGTGCACGGCGACCCCCTCGGCCGCCAGGTCGCCGGGGTCTCCCCCGGCGACGATCACGTGGCGCACGGTGCGCAGCCGCGGCAGGATCGGCGCGAACAGCGGCAGCAGGGAGGCGTCGACGATGACGGCGTGGTCCTCGGCGTGGTCGGCGATGTAGGCGACCTGGTCGGCGTGCAGCCGGATGTTGAGGGTGTGCAGCACGGCGCCCATGGCCGGCACGGCGAGGTAGGCCTCCAGGTGCTCCTGGTTGTTCCACTGGAAGGTGGCCACGCGCTGGTCGCCGGTGACCCCGAGGTCGCGCAGGGCGTGGGCGAGCCGGGCGGCGCGGGCGCCGACCTCGCCGAGGGTGGCGCGGCGGGGTTCGCCGCCGGTCCAGGTGGTGATGCGGGCCCGGCTGTGCACCGAGACGCCGTAGCGGACGAGGTTGCCGACGGACAGCGGGACGTCCTGCATGGTGCTGCGCATTCGCCCTCACCCTTCGCGCTGATCGGACGTGGCGTGTTCCACTGACGCTAGAGGGCTGAGGATGCCGCGGGAAAGAGGGCGGGGGGCATCGTTACCCGACACTGTCAGGCGGGTGGCGGCCCCGACCGGCGCGGTCGGCGCAGCCGGCTCAGTCCGCGGCGGCGAGGCGGCGCTGGAACTCCGCAGCGGCGGCACGCGGGTCGTCGGCCCGGGTGATGGCGCGCACGACCACGACGCGCCGGGCGCCGGCGGCGAGCACCCGGTCGAGGTTGGCCAGGTCGATGCCGCCGATGGCGAACCAGGGGCGCTCGGGCGCCATCGCGGCCGTGCGCTCCACCAGCTCCAGTCCGGCGGCCGGGCGGCCCGGCTTGGTGGGGGTGGTCCAGGTGGGGCCCACGCAGAAGTAGTCGACGCCCTCCTCCTCGGCGGAGGCCGCGGCCATCGCGGCGTCGCTGTTGGAGCGGCCGATCAGCGGCCCGGGGCCGACCACGGAGCGGGCGTGGCGCACCGGGAGGTCGTTCTGGCCCAGGTGCAGCACGTCGGCGCCGGCCGCCAGCGCGATGTCGGCGCGGTCGTTGACCGACATCAGGGCGCCGTGCCGCTCGCAGGCGGCCCGCACGGTCTCCAGGGCGGCGAGCTCCTGGCGCGCCTCCAGGGACTTGTCGCGCAGCTGCACGATGTCGACGCCGCCGGCCAGCGCGGCGTCGAGGAACTCGGCCAGGTCGCCCTGCTCGGCGCGGGCGTCGGTGCACAGGTACAGGCGCGCCCGGTCCAGGCGCTCTCGCAAGCTCGCGTTCACGGGGCCAGGGTAGCCGCCGGGGTCCGGGCGCCTGCGAGCGCACCGGGCATCGGACGCGCCCGCCGCCCGGGCCGGCCGCTCAGAAGGCCATGGCCTGGGCGCGGCGGCGGACCTCCGTGCCGCGGTTCTCCGAGAGCGCCTGGATGGGTGCCCCCGGAAGCGTGTCGTCGGGGGTGAACATCCACTGCAGCGCCTCGTCGGTGCTGAACCCGGAGTCGGCCAGGACGGTGAGCGTGCCGGGCAGGCCCTTGACGATGTCGCCGCCGGAGATGAAGGCGGCCGGGATGCACAGTTCGCCGTCGCGCCGCACGCCCAGCAGCTTGTGGTCGGCGATGAACTGCTTGATCCGGTTCGGGCTGACGTTGAGCGCCTTGGCCGCGTCCTTCAGCGTCATCCATTCGCCGACGAGGGCGTCGGTGTCGCGGTCGTTCTCGTTCACGCTGCCAATGTGCCACACGCGCCCCCGCGCCAAACGCCCGCGCGGCGCCGTATCGCTCTAGGCGTACTGCCCGAGCGCTCGCGGGATCGGGGTCATAGAATGGTAGGTGGACGAGAACACCCCGCGGGAGCCGGGTCGGAACCCGGCTGAGAGGGAGGCTGGCAGTCTCCGACCGCATGAACCTGATCCGGGTCATACCGGCGAAGGAAGTGGCAGCAGACCCGTGCGCGCAAACCCCTCTTCGCAATCGCCGACCGACGTGGTCGTGGTCGGCGCCGGGCTCATCGGCCTGGTCACCGCCTGGCGGGCCGCCTGCGCCGGGCTGAGCGTCACCGTGGTGGCCGAGCACCTCGACGGCGCCGCCTCCACCGTGGCCGCGGGCATGCTCACCCCCGCGACCGAGGCGTCCTTCGGCGAGGAGGCGCTGATGCGCTTCGGCATCCTCTCCCGCGACCGCTATCCCGCCTTCGTGGCCGAACTGGAGGAGGAGAGCGGGGTCTCGGCGGGCTACCGCGCCGAGGGCACCCTCCAGGTCGCCTTCGACTCCGACGACATGGCGCGGCTGGGCCACCTCAGCGAACTGCGGGCGCGGCTGGGGCTGACCACCGAGCGGCTCACCGGCCGCGAGTGCCGCAGGCTGGAACCGATGCTCGCGCCGTCGGTGCGCGGCGGCTACCTGGCCGCCGAGGACCATTCGGTGGACCCGCGCGCGCTGCTGGGGGCGCTGCGGGCCGCCGCCGAGCGCCGCGGGGCCGTGGGCGTGCGCGACCGGGTCCGCCGGCTCGTCGTCGAGGACGGCCGCGCCCGCGGCGTGGTGCTCGACTCCGGCGGCGAGATCAGCGCCGGGCAGGTGGTGCTGGCCGCGGGGGTGGCCACCCCGGCCGTCGAGGGGGTTCCCGAGGGCGTGGTTCCGCCGCTGCGCCCGGTCAAGGGCCAGCTGCTGCGCCTGCGCATGGCCGAAGGCGAGCCGCCCATCGTCGCCCGCACCGTGCGGGGCCTGGTCAAGGGCTCCCCCGTCTACCTCGTGCCGCGCGGCACCGGCGAGATCGTGCTCGGCGCGACCCAGGAGGAGCAGGGATTCGACACCAGGCTGACGGCCGGCGGGCTGTGGGAGGTGCTGCGCGACGCCCACGAGCTGGTGCCCGGCGTCAGCGAACTGGAGGTCGCCGAGACCTGCGTGGGGCTGCGGCCCGGCTCCCCCGACAACGAGCCGCTGCTGGGACCCACCGCGGTTCCCGGCCTGCACCTGGCCGCCGGCCACTTCCGGCACGGGGTGCTGTTCACACCGGCCACCGGCGACGCCATGGCCGAGGCACTGACCACCGGCGCGCTCCCCGACTACGCGCGCCGGTTCGCCGCCACCCGCGTCGCGGACCGGATCCCGGCCGGCGCAGCGGGCGGCGGCCCCATCGAGGGAGGCGAGCAGGACCAGTGGACGTGATCATCAACGGCGAGCGCCGCGCGGTCTCACCCCGGACCACCGTGGAGGAGGTCGTGCGGTCGCTGACGCGGGAGCCCGGCGGCGTGGCCGTCGCGCTCAACGACGAGGTCGTGCCCAAGGCCGGCTGGGCCACCACCGAGGTCGGCGAGAACGACCGCATCGACGTGCTCACCGCGGTCCAAGGAGGCTGACATGACATCCACGCACAGCCCGGCGCTGCCCGACTCCCCCGCCGAACCGGCCGGGGCGCCCCGTCAGGCCGCCGGCGGCGACCCGCTGGTCATCGCCGGGCGCTCGTTCACCTCCCGGCTGATCACCGGCACCGGCGGCGCCCCGTCGCTGCGCATCCTGGAGGACGCGCTGGTCGCCTCGGGCACCGAGCTGACCACCGTCGCGCTGCGCCGCGTCTCCCCCGACGCCGAGGGCTCGGTGTGGGACCTGCTGCGCCGCAACGGAATCCGGCCGCTGCCCAACACCGCGGGCTGCTTCACCGCGGGCGACGCGCTGCGCACCGCCCGCCTGGCCCGCGAGGCGCTGGAGACCGACTGGATCAAGCTGGAGGTCGTCGCCGACGACCGCACCCTGCTGCCCGACCCCGTCGAACTGCTGGACGCCGCCGAGCGCCTCGTCGACGAGGGCTTCACCGTCCTGCCCTACACCAACGACGACCCGGTCCTGGCCCGCCGCCTGGAGCAGGTGGGCTGCGCCGCGGTCATGCCGCTGGGCGCGCCGATCGGCTCGGGCCTGGGCATCCGCAACCCGCACAACATCGAGCTGATCGTGGAGCAGGCGGGCGTCCCGGTGGTCATCGACGCCGGCATCGGCACCGCCAGCGAGGCCGCGCTGGCCATGGAGCTGGGGTGTGACGCGGTGATGCTGGCCACGGCGGTCACCCGCGCGCAGGACCCGGTGCTGATGGCCCGCGCCATGCGCGACGCCGTCGCCGCCGGCCGCGCCGCCCGCCGCGCCGGCCGCATCCCGGTGCGGCGCTACGCCCAGGCGTCCTCCCCGGCGGTGGACTGAGTCCCGTTCCGCGGGGGCCCGTCGCGCCCCGGGCGGGATGCGCCCGGGTGCGCAGGACAGGCTCCAGGCCCCGCACCCGGGCGGCCCCGGCGACCGGCCCGGGCGGCGGGCCCGGCTCCGCGCGGGCGGCGGGCCCGGCTCCGCGCGGGCGGCGGCGATCCCCGGGCGCGCGTATCCGGCGTTTCGTCACCCAGGGTGATCGAACCGTTGCGCGAAGCCTGGTGGACCGGGGTTGGCAACATCACCCCGGAAGCCGACAAACCCCCAGGCCAGCGGGTTACGCGCCGGTAGTCTACGCCCCCGGGCGGCCGTCGGCGCAGTCGCGAAGCGTTGGACGCCTTACACTCCCGTGTGTGGACATGACGACTGCCGACCCTCTGGTGGGCACGACACTCGATCAGCGCTACCACGTCGAGGCACGGGTGGCCAGCGGCGGCATGGCCACGGTCTATGTCGCGCACGACCGGCGGCTGGACCGCCGCCTGGCGTGCAAGGTCATGCACCCCTCGCTGGCCCAGGACCCTTCCTTCGTGCGCCGGTTCATCAACGAGGCGCACTCGGTGGCCAAGCTCTCCCACCCCAACGTCGTACAGGTCTACGACCAGGGCACCGACCAGGGCCACGTCTACCTGGCCATGGAGTACGTGCCCGGCCAGACCCTGCGCGACATGCTCAACGCCCGCGGCCGGCTCGCCCCCGCCGACGCGCTGGAGGTCATCTCGCCGGTGCTGGCCGCTCTGGGCGCCGCCCACCAGGCCGGGCTGGTCCACCGCGACGTCAAGCCCGAGAACGTGCTGCTCACCGAGGACGGGCGCGTCAAGGTCGCCGACTTCGGCCTGGCGCGCGCGGTCGAGTCCGCCCAGCAGGGCACCACCAAGACCGGCACGGTCATGGGTACCGCCGCCTACCTGGCTCCCGAGCAGATCGAGCGCGGCGCCGCCGACGCGCGCACCGACGTCTACGCTGCCGGGATCATGCTGTACGAGCTGCTGACCGGTTCGCAGCCGCACACCGGCGACACCCCCATCTCCATCGCCTACCAGCATGTCAACGAGGACGTGCCGCGGCCCTCGCGCGCCGTCCCCGGCCTGCCGCCGCAGGTCGACACGCTGGTCACCCGCGCCACCGAGCGCGACCCGCGCTACCGTCCCGGCGACGCCGGGCAGTACCTCGCGCTGGTGCTTAACGTGAAGTCGGCGCTGCCCGCCGGCGCCGCGGCGGGCCCCACTGCCGGGCCGCAGGCGATCGGCGCGGCGCCCGCGGGCGGCGACGGCAACGACACCCTGGTCGTCGAGACCGGCGGGCTGCCCGACGCCGCACCGGTGGAGCCCGACTACGGCGACCGCGGCCGGAACCGGCGGCTGGACCTGGACTACCGCAGCCTCCCGGTGATCGTGGTCGCCGGTGTGCTCGCGGTGCTGATGCTGGGGTTCGGCTGGTGGTTCCTGGTGGGCCGCTACGAGCCCGTGCCCGACGTGGTCGGCATGCACCAGCAGGACGCCCGCGCGGTGCTGGGCGACATCCCGGTGCAGGTGGAGGTCGGCGACAAGCGCGTCTACTCCCAGGAGGACCCCGGATCGGTGGCCAAGGTCGAACCCGCCGTCGGCGAGCGCATCCTGCCCGAGGACACGGTGACCGTGTTCCTGTCCAAGGGCCCCCAGACCGTCGAGATGCCCGACCTGGTGGGCCAGAGCGCCCAGGACGCCCGCGCGGCGCTGGAGGACGACGGCTTCGCCGAGATCGTCGAGGAGGAGACCACCTCCCAGGACCACCCCGCGGGAACGGTGATCAGCACCGACCCCGAGCCGGGCGCCGACGCCGACCGCGAGGCCCCGGTCACGCTCACCGTCAGCGAGGGCTTCGAGGTCCCCGACGTCGAGGGGCTGCAGCAGGACCAGGCGCAGAGCACGCTGCAGGAGGCGGGGCTGCAGGTCTCGGTCACCGAGCAGCCCAGCGAGGACGTGCCCGAGGGCGAGGTCATCTCCCAGGACCCCGCTGCGGGCGGCACCGTCAGCTCCGGCGACAGCGTCACGATCACGGTCTCCTCGGGCCCCGAGGAGATCGAGATCCCCGACGTGACCGGGTGGAAGGTCGACGACGCCAAGAAGCACCTGGAGGAGCTGGGCTTCAAGGTAAAGGTCTCCCGCCTGTTCGGGGGCGACCGCGTCACCCGCTACAGCCCGCAGGGCTCGGCGACCGAAGGCACCGAGATCGAGCTGATCGCCAGCCCGTTCGCGCCCCAGGGCGGCGACGACGGCGGTGGCGGCGGCCGTCCGGGCAACGGGAACGGCAACGGCAACGACGACTGATCGGCCGGCGCCGCGCCCGGTCCGCTAGGGTCGCCCCATGGCAGAGCAGCCCCCGGCCGGTGGATCGGCCGCAGCGCCGCCGCAGCGGCCCATCCGCGTGATGGTCGTCGACGACCACCCGATGTGGCGCGACGCCGTGGCGCGCGACCTCGCCGAGGCCGGCCTGGAGGTGGTGGCCACGGCGGGCGACGGCGCCAAGGCGGTGCGCGTGGCCCCGGCGGCCCGGCCCACGGTGGCGGTCCTGGACCTGCAGCTGCCCGACATCGGGGGCGTGGAGGTCACCCGCCGACTGCTGGAGGGCGCCGATCCGCCGCGCGTGCTGGTGCTCTCGGCCAGCGGCGAGCAGACCGACGTCCTGGAGGCGGTCAAGGCCGGGGCGACCGGTTACCTGGTCAAGTCGGCCGGGCGCGAGGAGCTGCTGGAGGCGGTGCGCCGGGTCCACGACGGCGAGGCCGTCTACACCCCCGGGCTGGCCGGGCTGGTGCTGGGCGAGTACCGGCGCATGGCCGCCGAGCCGCGGCCGGGTCGCGACCCGGCCGCGCCGTCGCTGACCCCTCGCGAGACCGAGGTGCTGCGGCTGGTGGCCAAGGGGCTGGGCTACAAGCAGATCGCCGAGCGCCTGACGCTGTCCCACCGCACCGTGCAGAACCACGTGCAGAACACGCTGAGCAAGCTGCACCTGCACAACCGGGTGGAGCTGGCCCGCTACGCCATCGACCGGGGACTCGACGGCGACGAGTGAGGCGGGGGCGCCGGGGCCCGCGCCCCCGCACTCCGCCGCCGCCTCGGCGGCTGCCGAGGCGGCGGCGGGGGCGACCGGGCTCAGCCCAGCTCGGCCCAGCCCTTGGAGCGCTCCACGGCCTCGCGCCAGCGCGTGTGGGCGGCGTCGTCGCGGGCGCCCGGCTCGAAGCGGCGGTCCAGGTTCCAGGTGCGCGCAAGCTCGTCGGTGGAGGACCAGACCCCGGTGGCCAGCCCCGCCAGGAAGGCGGCACCCAGCGCGGTGGTCTCCTGCACCTCGGGCCGGGCCACGCTGACCTGCAGTTGGTCGGCCTGGATCTGGCAGAGCAGGTTGTTGGTCGAGGCACCGCCGTCGACCCGCAGCTCGGGCAGCTCGGTGCCGGAGGCGGCCGCCATGGACTCGGCGACGTCGCGGACCTCGAAGGCGATGGCCTCCAGGGTGGCGCGGGCGATGTGGGCCCGCTGGGTGCCTCGGGTGATGCCGAAGATGGCGCCGCGGGCGTGGGGGTCCCAGTGCGGGGCGCCCAGCCCGGTCAGCGCCGGCACGAACACCACGCCGCCGGAGTCGCGCACGGTCGCGGCCAGCCCCTCGGACTGGGGGGCGCTGTCGATGAGCCCGAGGCCGTCGCGCAGCCACTGCACGGCCGCGCCGGTCACGAAGATCGAGCCCTCCAGCGCGTAGTCCAGGCGGCCGTCGGGGTGCTGCCACAGCACCGTGCTCAGCAGGCCGTGCTCGGGGGCCACGGGGCGGTCGCCGGTGTTGACCAGGACGAAGGAACCGGTGCCGTAGGTGCACTTGGAGGTGCCGGGGGTGTAGCAGTTCTGGCCGAACATCGCGGCCTGCTGGTCGCCGGCGATGCCGGCGATGGGCAGCCGCAGCCCGAGGAACTCCTCGGGGTCGGTGTCGCCGACGACGCCGTAGGAGGGCACGACCTCGGGCAGGGAGGACATCGGCACTCCGAGCAGTTCGCACATCTCCGGCGACCAGGCGCCCTCGTTGATGTCGTAGAGGAGGGTGCGGGAGGCGTTGGAGGCGTCGGTCACATGCCGCACGCCGGCGGTCATGCGGCTGATGATGTAGGAGTCGACGGTGCCGATGACGGTGTCGCCGGCCTCGACGCCGCTCCAGGCCCGCTGGTCGTTGCGGCGCATCCAGGTGAGCTTGGTGCCGGTGAAGTAGGGATCCAGCCGCAGCCCGGTGAGCCGGGTGACGCGGTCCTCGTGCCCGGCATCGCGCAGCTCCGAGCAGATCCCGGCGGTGCGCCGGTCCTGCCAGACGATGGCTCTGCGCGGCGCGCTGCCGCGCTTGCGGTTCCACAGCACCGCGGTCTCGCGCTGGTTGGTGATGCCCACGCAGGTGGGCTGCTGGTCGGTGCCGTCCAGGGCGGTCTGGCACGCGGCCAGGGTCGCCTGCCAGATCTCTTCGGGGACGTGCTCGACCCAGCCGGTCTGGGGGTAATGCTGGGCGAACTCCTGGTAACCGCGGGAGAGTACTCCGCCGTTCTCATCGACGACGAGTGCGGTCACGCCGGTTGTGCCGGCGTCGAGCGCGAGGACGGACATGGGTTGGCCTCCAGCACGTTGGGCGACTATGGTCTAGACCATGCGGACGGTGTGGGACTGAAGGCGCCGCCCCCAGCTTCCGATCCGCCCTGGGGGACTTACCCCCCGGCAAGCGGCTTCCAACGCTCGGCAGGCGCCTTCGGTGACACCGGTCACATTGTCGCCTGCCGGCATGGCGGCGCACGACCGCCGGTCCGCATCCGGTCCGCACCGCCCGGAGGCGCCACCCGCGCCGGTCCGGGCGGTCAGTTTGTCCACAGGAATTCGAGGAGTGCACGCATGCGAGTCGGAGTGCTGACCGGTGGCGGCGACTGCCCAGGGCTGAACGCGGTCATCCGCGCAGTGGTCCGCAAGGGCATCAAGGACTACGGCTACGAGTTCGTCGGGTTCCGGGACGGCTGGCGCGGACCGCTGGAGGGCGAGACGATGCCCCTGGACCGGGCTGCCGTCAGCGGGATCCTGCCGCGCGGCGGAACGATCCTGGGGTCCTCGCGCACCAACCTGATGAAGATCGAGGGCGGCGTCGAGCGGGTCAAGCAGAACATGGCCGAACTGGGCATCGACGCGCTGGTGGCCATCGGCGGCGAGGACACCCTGGGCGTGGCCACGCAGCTGCACGACCGCGGCGTCAACGTCGTGGGCGTGCCCAAGACCATCGACAACGACCTCAACGCCACCGACTACACCTTCGGCTTCGACACGGCCGTCAACATCGCCACCGAGGCGATCGACCGGCTGCACACCACCGCCGAGTCCCACCACCGCGCGCTGGTCGTCGAGGTCATGGGCCGCCACGCGGGCTGGATCGCGCTGCACTCGGGCATGGCCGCCGGCGCCAACGTCATCCTCATCCCCGAGCGCCCCTTCGACATCGACGAGGTCGTCGCCCACGTCGAGAGCCGGTTCCGCACCAACTACGCGCCCATCCTCGTGGTCGCCGAGGGCGCCCATCCCAAGGACGGCCAGATGGAGCTGTCCACCGGCGAGAAGGACGCCTTCGGCCACGTCCGCCTGGGCGGTATCGGCCAGCGGCTCTCCGAGGAGATCGAGTCGCGCACCGGCAAGGAGGCCCGCTCGGTGGTGCTGGGCCACGTGCAGCGCGGCGGCACCCCTTCGGCCTTCGACCGGGTGCTGGCCACGCGGCTGGGCGTCAACGCCATCGAGGCCGTGCACGACCAGGAGTACGGCAAGATGGTGGCGCTGCAGGGCACCGACATCGTGCGGGTGAACCTCTCGGCCGCCACCGACAAGCTCAAGACCGTTCCGGCCGAGCGCTTCGAGGAGGCCGAGGTCTTCTTCGGCTGACCGGCCGGGCGCGCTGCGGCTCCGCCGCGCCGCCTTCCCCGGCCGCCGAGGACGGGCGGCCGGGGAGCCCTCCGGCCTGTCCGCCGGGTCTGCGGAATGCGGCCGTCCCGACCGGTCGTTGCGATGTTCGATACTGGTAACGGCGGGGCGCATCGGTCCCCGCCCCATCCGTCGCGACATCTGGGGAGCCGCTGTCATGGCCGTCATGTCCGAGTCCGGGGCCGTCGAAGGGCGCGAGGCCGAGGCCGCCGTCCAGGAGGGGCCCCCGTCCGGACCGCACGAGCTGTGCGTGCTGATGAAGCTCGGCGAGATCGTGCTCAAGGGCAGCAACCGCAGCCTGTTCGAGCGCCGCCTGCACAACAACATCCGGGCGGCCGCGCGCGGGCTGGGCCCGATCAAGCTGACCCGGCGCGGCGCCGGCGTCGTCATCCTGCGCATGCCCGGCGCCTCCGACCTGGAGGTCGCCGAACTGGCCGAGCGCATGCACAACGTCATGGGCGTGGTGTGGGTGCACCTGGTGCGCCGGGTGCCCAAGGACCTCGACACCGTCACGGCGGCCGCGGTGCAGGCGCTGGCCGACCGCAGGGGCACCTTCGCGGTCCGGGCCCGCCGCCGCGACAAGCGGTTCCCGCTCACCTCCTCCCAGCTCGCCGGGCACGTGGGCGCCGCCGTCCAGCAGGCGCACGGCCTGCCCGTCGACCTCAAGCACCCGGAGAACACGGTCTCCATCGAGGTCGACAAGGACGAGGTCTTCGTCTTCACCGACGGCGTCCCCGGCCAGGGCGGCCTGCCGGTGGGCATGAGCGGGCGCGCGCTGGTGCTGATGTCGGGCGGGATCGACTCCCCCGTGGCCGCGCACCGGATGATGCGCCGCGGGCTCAAGGTCGACTTCCTGCACTTCTCCGGAATGCCGTTCACCGGCCCGGAGTCGATCTACAAGGCCTACAGCCTGGTGCGCCAGCTGGACCGCTTCCAGGTGGGTTCGCGGCTGTTCGTCATCCCCTTCGGCAAGGCCCAGCAGCAGCTCAAGAGCTCCGGCACCGAGCGGCTGCAGATCATCGCCCAGCGGCGGCTGATGCTCAAGACCGCCGAGGCGCTGGCCGACGACCTGGGCGCCGAGGCGCTGATCACCGGCGACGCGCTGGGCCAGGTCTCCAGCCAGACCATGACCAACCTGACCGCGCTGGACGACGCCGTCGACCTGCCGATACTGCGGCCGCTGATCGGCATGGACAAGTCCGAGATCATGGACCAGGCGCGGCGGATCGGCACCCTGTCGATCTCCGAGCTGCCCGACGAGGACTGCTGCACGCTGCTGACCCCGCGCCAGGTCGAGACCGCCGCCAAGATCCCCGATCTGCGCCAGATCGAGAAGCGGCTGGACGCCGAGGAGCTGGCCGAGCACCTGCTGACGGTCAAGCAGCTGCACCGGCCCAGCTTCCTGGGCGAGGCCGCGCCCGCGAAGGTCTAGCCGGCTCTCGCGGGACCGCGGCCGGCCCCGGGCGACCCGCCCGGCCGCGGTCCCCGGGGCCCTACACCTCCGCCGGCCGCCGATCGTGCGGCCGCGGCCTCAGACGCCCGCCGGCTGCGGCGCGGCGGTGAGGGTGCGCCCCACCAGCGGCGGCAGCGTGGCGGCGATGTCGGCCAGCTCGGCGATGTCCTCGCCGACCAGCGCCTGGGGTCCGTCGCACAGCGCGGTCTCGGGGTGGGGGTGCACGTCGACGATGACGCCGTCGGCCCCGGCCGCGATCGCCGCGCGCGACAGCGGCAGCACCAGCTCCCGCTTGCCGCCGGAGTGCGAGGGGTCCACGATCACCGGCAGGTGCGACAGGCTCTGCGCCACCGGCACGGCGCTGATGTCCAGGGTGTTGCGGGTGGCCTTCTCGAAGGTGCGGATGCCCCGCTCGCACAGCACGATGTCGAGGTTGCCCCGCTGGGCGATGTACTCCGCGGCCATCAGCCACTCCTCGATGGTGGCGTTCATGCCGCGCTTGAGCAGCACCGGGCGGCCGGCCTCCCCCGCCGCCTGGAGCAGCGCGAAGTTCTGCATGTTGCGGGTCCCGATCTGCAGCATGTCGGCGTATCCGGCGACCAGCTCGACGTCGGCGGCGTCGACGACCTCGGTGACGATGGGCATACCGGTCTCGGCGCGCACGTCGGAGAGGATCTTCAGACCGGTCTCGCCCAGCCCCTGGAAGGCGTAGGGGGAGGTGCGGGGCTTGTAGGCGCCTCCGCGCAGCAGCGAGGCGCCGGCGGCCCGGGCCATCCGCGCCGCCTCCAGTGTCTGGTCGGGGGTCTCGACCGCGCACGGGCCGGCGATCACGGTCATGTGGTCGCCGCCGATGGGCACGCCTGCGACCCGCACAGTGGAGCGGCCGGGCTGGTTCTCGCTACTGACCAGCTTGTAGGGGACGCTGATGCGCAGCACGTCGCTGACGCCCGGCATGGCGCGCAGGTCCAGGGTCTCGAACTGCCGCACGTCGCCGACCAGACCGATGATCGTGCGGCTCACACCGCGGGTCACATACGCCTCGCCTCCCGCGCCGGCGACGAGGTCGACGAGGTTGTCGATATGTTCGGGTGTGGCTCCGGGCCCCATGACGATGACCATCTGCGTTGTCCCTTCGGCGGTCGCGGTCCGTTCGCGGACGCGGTGGCGGTTGTCGGCCGGATGGACCGGGAGCCTGGGCCGGGCGGCGGATTCGACCGGGCAGCAAAAGAGCCCCGGGCCGATCCCGGCCCGGGGCTCCTCAAGTCGTCCGTGTCAGCGCAGCGCTTGGCGGGCGACCGTCCTAGCCGTGGGCCGGTAGCCATAAAAGCGCCAAAAGCTCTGCTGCATGGGAGCGACTATAGCGCATCGGCGCGGCCGCGCGTACGGGCGAGGGGCCGAGCGTGCCGGAGGCGGGGCACTGGCAGGATGGCGGGGAGGCGCATCGAGGAGAGCGATTGTCGGATCAGCCGCTGCCGCCGGGGCAGCACGTGCCGCGCGACCGGCCCGCCCTGCATTACGGTCCCGTGCCGCGCTTCCGTGCGCACAGATGGGACCTGCGGGTCTACGGGTTCACCGAGTCGCTGGGCGAGTTCCGGTGGAGCTGGCCGGAGTTCGACGCTCTCCCCCGCGTCGACGCCGTCGCCGACTTCCACTGCGTGACCAGGTTCACCCTGCCCGGTGTGCATTGGAGCGGTGTCTCCACCCAGACCCTGGTGGAGCTGGCCCCGCCCGCCCCGGCGGCCACCCACGTGATGGTGTGGGCCGAGTACGGCTACAGCGCCAACATGCGCCTGGACGACTTCCTGGCCCGCGACGTGCTGCTGGCCACCCACCGCGACGGCGAGCGCCTCACCCCCGAGTACGGCCACCCGGTGCGCCTGGTGGTGCCCCATCTGTACGGGTGGAAGAGCGTGAAGTGGGTGCGCGCCGTGGAGTACCTGACCGCCGACCGCCGCGGCTTCTGGGAGGAGCGCGGCTACCACAACCTCGCCGACCCCTGGAAGGAGCAGCGCTACTCCTACCAGGAGGCCCCCGGCGACGGTCCCCCGCTGGCGTAGCCGGCAGCGGCCGGGGCGCGATCAGGCGGCCGGGCCGAACCAGCGCTCCAGTGCGGCACGCAGGCCCTCGCGCTCGGCGCGGCCGGGCCGCGCCTCGGCCGAGGCCCAGGCCACGTAGCAATCGGGGCGTATCAGCAGCGCGGCCGCCGGCGCGGGGGTCTGGGCCGGGGATCCGGCGACCGCGCGCACCCCGCCGTGGCGGCGGGCCTCCGCGGCGAGGGTGCCGCCTTCGGTCGTGTCCAGCAGCAGTGGCCGGGCGTCGCGCGCCAGCTCGTCGAGCCGGACCCGCCGGCCGCCGACCCGCAGGCAGAGGTCGGGGGCCCACCGGCCGATCAGCGGGTGCTCCCCGGTCCCCCGGTGCCCGCCCATGTCATAGCGCAGGTCGGCACCGGCCATGGTGCGGGCGATGTGGCGCGCGTTCCCGGGTTCGGCCAGCAGCTCGGCGAAGAGTTCGCGCAGCGCCGTCACGTCGCCTCCGGGGCCCGTCAGCACCGACTGCGCCCGGGTCTGCATGTTGACCCGTTCGGCGGCGGGCCGCCGCTCGCTCTCGTAGGTGTCCAGCAGACCGGGCACCGCGCGGCCGGAGACCTCGGCGGCGAGCTTCCAGCCCAGGTTGACGGCGTCCTGCAGTCCGAGGTTCAGTCCGGGGCCGCCCAGTGCGGAGTGCACGTGCGCGGCATCGCCCACCAGCAGCACCCGGCCGGCGCGGTAGCGGTCGGCCAGGCGCGTGTTGGTGCCGACCACCCGGCGCAGCATGTGCGGGCCCGGGCCCCGCGGCTCGGTGAACGGCACGTCCGTCCCCAGGACCCGGCGCACGCTCGCCCGCAGCTCGTCCAACGTCATCGGGGCGTCGCGGTCGGCGGCCGCGCCGTCCCACTCGGCGGTGCTGAGCAGCGGAGTCTCGGCGGAGAACGGCGCGAAGGAGATGAGGCCGCGGTCGGTGCGCTGATGGGAGAACGGCGGCACCGGGCCGTAGCCCGGGACGTCGAGCCCGCCGGTGTGCGGGTCGCGCAGGTGGTCGGGAACGCAGACGTGCGCGGTGCGGGACACGCCGTTGTCGGCGGTCACTCCGGGAAAGCCGATGCCGGCGAGCTTGCGCACCAGGCTGCGGCCGCCGTCGGCGCCCACCAGGTAGTGCGCGCAGACCCGGTAGGCGCCTTCGGGCGCCGCGATGTCGACGGCGACCGTGCCGCCGCCGGCGTCCTGGGCCAGACCGGTGAGCTCGTGGCCGCGCCGGACCTCGACGCCGAGTTCGGCGGCGCGCTCGGCGAGCACCTCCTCGATGCGCGTCTGCGGGACCGGGAGGCCGTAGAGGGGGTTGTCCTCGACGGCGTGCAGGTCGAGTGTGAGGGCGCCGAACATGAACGCCGGCGCGGGCGAGGGCGGTTGGGGGCTGCCGCTCAGGCGCTCGTGGAGTCCGCGGCGGTGCAGCATCGGCACCACCTGGCCCACCAGGCCGTTCGCGCGGTGCTTGACCCCGGGCTCGGGCTCGCGTTCCAGCACCACCGGCCGCACTCCGGCCAGGCTGAGTTCGCAGGCCAGCATCAGCCCGTTGGGCCCGGCTCCCGCGATGACGACGTCGTGGGTCATGGAGTTCCTCCTGCGGCAGGGTCGGGCGGCCGCCCGGCGGGCGGCTCGACGAGGCGCGCGAGGGCGCGGCGGAGCGCTCCGGCGGCACCAGGCGGCCGTCGGAGGCGGATCGGTGGGCGGTCGTTCCGCCCGCGGGGTGTCAGGGAGCGGGCAGTCCGGCGCGGACCCGGTCGAGGGCCTCGCGCAGCAAGGGGGCGACGGGTTCGGGGGGATCGGCGTGCAGCCACCGGCGCATGGCCGCCTGGACGGCGGCACCCACCGCGCCGGCGACGAGCTGGGGGTACATGTCCCGCTCGGCGTCGGTGCCGGTGCGCTCGGCGACCGCGGCGGCGAGGTGGTCGTGGGCCACGGCGTTGGCGCGGAACATCTCGCCCTGCAGAGCGGGTTCGGCGACCATGAGGCGGACTCCGGCGAGCCAGTGCGGGTCGGGGGCGGCCTGGCCGGCGGCCTGCGCACCCAAGGCGTACTCCGCCAGCACCGCGTGGCTGATGGCCTCCCACAGGGGCTCCTCGGCCGGGCGCTCGCGCAGGCTGTCGGCGATCACGCGAGCGCGATCGAACTGGCGCGCGGCGATCGCCTCGCCCTTGCTCGCGAAGTAGTTGTTGAAGGTCCGGGCCGAAACCCCCGCCTCGGCCGCGATGTCCTCGACCCGGACGCCGTCCAGGCCGCGTTCGACGGCGAGCCGGATCGCCGCCCAGCTCAGCGCGACCCTGGTCTCCTGCTTCTTGCGCTCGCGCAGTCCGGTGCGCTCGCCGCTTCGGCCGTGCATGACTCCAGGCTACGAAAACCTGCGCGTTCGGAAAAGTTTCTGGGTGCGCAACTTTTTTTCGAAGCGGTTTCGCAGGTCGCCCAGGGTTCGCGGGCGTGCGGCGGGCGACTGCCGGAAAGGAGGCGGCTTATCCCCGGACCGGTGCCGGCTCAGCGCGGGACGCGCATCTCGATCTCGGTGCCCTGGCCCGGGGCCGTGGTGATCACGGTGGTGCCGCCGAGGTCGGCGATGCGGCCGCGGATGGACTGGCCGAGGCCCATCCTGCCCTCGGCGGCGGCCTCGGCGAGGCGGTCGGGACCGATGCCCGGCCCGTCGTCGCGGACCGTCACGGTCACGGTCTCCCCTTCGTCCTCCACCAGCAGCCACACCCGCGTCGAGGGCGGGCAGTGGCGCTCGACGTTGCTCAGCGCCTCGCGCACGGCCGCGTCGATCTCGCGGGCCGCCTGGGGGGCGATGGCGACCTCGGTCGCCGGCGCCGAGACCGTCACGCGCGCGCCCGCATGCGCGTCGAGGAGGGCCGACAGGTCGGCGGCCGGCGTCCCGGCCGCGGCCGGGACGCCCGGTGGGGCCGCGGTCCCGCCGGGCCCCGCGTGCGCGCCGGGCGCCGCCGCGGGGCCGTGCCGGCCGCCGATCAGCGCCCGCAGCCTGGCCTCCTGCTCACCGGCGAGGCGGCCCAGCTCGGCGGCCTCGCCGCCCGCCTCGGCGCCGCGCCGCTGCACCATCGCCAGCACCTGCAGCACGGAGTCGTGGATCGAGCGGCCCAGCCGCTCGCGTTCGCGGGTGCGCGCCTCCAGCTCGACGGCCTCGGCCAGGCGCCGCTCGGCGGCCGAGGCGTAGTTGGCCAGGTAGCCCACGGAGTATCCGGCCAGGAGCAGCAGCACCACCCCGCGCGGAACCGCGGCGGTGACGGTCAGCCCGAGCACGGTCCGCACCGCGATGTCGACCACTCCGTGGGCCAGGGCCGCGCCCAGCGCCAGGCGCCGCCCGCCCATCACCGCGACCGCCAGCACGGCGCCCGCGAACCAGGTGGTGGTCAGCGGCGGAGCCATGCGCAGGTAGTCGGGCTGGACCGCCACCGCGGTGGCGGCCAGGCAGCCGAAGGCGACGGCGAGGTCGGCGGCCAGCAGCCCGCGCGTGCGGCGCCGGGGGCGCGCGTAGAGCAGGGCCGTGGCGGCGGTCCAGGCGGCCATCGCGGCCAGCACCGCCCAGGCAGCCCACGGCCGCGCGAGCAGCTCCAGGTGCTGGGCCATCAGGAACACGGCATAGCCCAGCGACGCGGCGCGGAAGACGGCGATGGCGCGCCACAGCGGCGCGGAGAAGCCCGGCGGTTCGGCGCCGGCGGCCGCCGCAGCGGGCCGGGCGGCGGGGGGTGCGGCGGGCTCCCGCGCCGCGTCGAGGGGTTCGGGGGTCATCAGGGGGTGTCCTACCGGCTGCGGGATCCGGGCGCGAGGCCGCGGGGCGGGTGTCGGAGGGCGGGCGGTGCGGTGGAGGGCGGCCCGGCCGCGCGGCGGCCCTCCGCGCCGGGCCGGTGCGGGCTCAGACCACCGCGCCGTCGTCGGGGCCGTTGTCGCCGGGCGGGCGGTCGCCCATGCGCACCACCAGCACGACGAACCCGGCGATGAACGCGGCCACGGCCAGGAACGCGAGCCAGCCCGGCAGCGATATACCCAGCAGCATCGACCCCAGCAGCACCAGCGGGCCGCCGAACAGGCCGGCCCACGAGAGGCGGCTGGTGAGGTCGCCGCGCGGCAGGGGCGGGGGCGGCGGGGGCACGAAGTGCTCGTGGTCGTCGCCGGGCTCGGCCGGGCGGACCACGCGGGCGCGCGGGGAGCCGCCGGCGTCGCCGCGGTCGTCCCCGCCGGCCTCGTCCGGGTCGGAGTCGGCGGCGTCGGGATCGTCGGAGTCGGCCGCGGCGGCGCGCTCGCCGGCGGCGAGGTTCTCGGCGTCGGGCCACTCCGCCCCGGTCGAGGCCGGGGAGTCGTAGAAGCGCGCGACGAGGTCGGCCCACACGTCGTCGTCATCGGCGGGGCCGCCCGCGCCGGGCTCGCGCTCGGCCAGCGGCTGCCGGCGGGCGCCGTCGGCGGAGTCGGCCGATTCGGCGGGCTCGGCGCCGCCCGAGTCGATGCCGCGGTGCTCCAGGTCGGGCAACTGGTCGCGGAGGATGGCCTCGGCCGCCGCGCGCTCGCGGGCGTCGACGTAGAGGTGGTCGGTGCCCGGCTGCTCGGCGGTGTCGTCCAGCAGCCCCTCGTCGAGCTGCACGGCGTAGGCCGCGATCCCGGAGTCGCGCAGGGCGTCGAGCATCTGGTCGGCCAGGTCGGTGGGAAGCACGATGAGCGGGACGTAGGTCTCGGCGAGCAGGCCGTTGCCCCGGCGATGAGTCATCGCTTCGTCCCTTCCCCGCTCCTGGAGTGCTCGCGCACGAACGCGAGGCTGCCGTCGAAGATGGTGGAGGCGTCGTAGTCCAGAGTGGCCACGTGGTAGCTGTTGTCCAGGGAGTGCACGCGCAAGGGCGCGTTCACCGCCCTACTTGTGAGGATACGCAGACTCCGCGGCCCCACGACATGGTCCTGCGGACTTCGGTAGGCCAGGACCGGGGCGGTGATGGAAGCCATGTCCCGCTTCGTGTCGCGCCACAGCTTCGGGAGTGTCGCCGCGGCGGCCGTGGGGACCTTCGCATAGGATCCCTCGCCCACGCCCGGCTTCCTGATGTCCTCCCCCACGGCCGGCGTGGTGGGCACGAACGGCGCCAGCAGCCGGGCGATCAGCAGCAGCGGGGTCTCCAGGGCCAGCGACGGGTTGACCACCACCACACCGCGGACCTTGCCGGGGTGCAGTTGGGCCAGGCGCAGCGCCAGGCACCCGCCCATGGACAGGCCCATGACGAAGACGGTGCGGCACATGTCGTGCAGCCGCAGCAGCGCGCCCTCCACCGCGGCCAGCCACTGCGTGCTCGTGGTCGCGGCCATCTCCTGCCAGGAGGTGCCGTGGCCGGGCAGCAGCGGGACGTCGACCGCAAGCCCCGCCGCGGCCAGGTGCTCGGCCCAGGGCCGCAGGGCGCGGGGCGTGCCGGTGAACCCGTGGCAGAGCAGCACGCCCACGTCGCCCCCGGGTCGGCGGTAGGGTTCGGCGCCGGGCAGTGGCGGCATGGAGGGCCCTCCTCGACTCCGATGGGGGTGCGGCGGGGCGGCCGCGGACTACTGAACCGACTTTACGAAATTAGTACGCGGCCCGCTGCCCGGATACCCCGTTAAGCGGACCGCCGCGGCCGCGGCCTCCGGCGGCCGGCGCGGGCGCGCGGCGGCGGTTTCGGGCCGCCCCACCGCCACTACCTGCGGGTAACTTGTTCCGACATTGGTGGTGCGCCGCCGACAATGGGAAGATGGCGGCGATTGTTCGTGGAAGCGGGAAGGCTGACGTGGCGAGTTCGTCCAGGCGCGCCCCGCGCGGGCGGGAGTGAGTGCCGGTGTTCTACTGGGTTGTCAAGGCGATTCTGGGGCCCGTGCTCGCGGTGCTGTGGCAGCCGCGCGCCGAAGGGGTCGAGAACGTGCCCCGGCACGGGCCGGCGATCATGGTCGGCAACCACCTGTCGTTCTCCGACCACTTCTTCGGGCCGCTGCCCCTCCCCCGCAAGATCACGTTTCTGGCCAAGGCCGAATACTTCACCGGCACCGGGCCGAAAGGGCTGATCAGCCGCCTCTTCTTCACCGGGGTCGGCCAGATCCCCATCGACCGCTCCGGCGGCAAGGCGAGCGAAGCGGCCCTGCGCACCGGCCTGAAGGTGCTCAAGCAGGGCAGGCTGCTGGGCATCTACCCCGAGGGCACCCGCTCGCCCGACGGCAGGCTCTACCGGGGCCGCACCGGCGTGGCGCGCATGGCACTGGAGTCCAGGGCGCCGGTGATCCCGATGGCCATGATCAACGTCGACAAGATCATGCCGCCGGGGCGCACCGTCCCCAAGCTCGGCATCCGGCCCAAGGTCGTCTTCGGCAAGCCGCTGGACTTCTCCCGCTACTACGGCATGGAGAAGGACCCGCGGGTGCTGCGCGCCGTCACCGACGAGATCATGTACGCCCTGATGGAGCTGTCGGGCCAGGAGTACGTGGACCGCTACGCGCAGTCGGTCAAGGCCGAACTGGAGGCGGCGGCCAAGGAGGAGAAGAAGGAGCAGCACGCCGGCGAGAAGGAGCGCAAGCGCGCCGAGCGGGCCGAGCGCAAGAAGCACGGCAAGGGCTGGCGCGAGCGCCTGCGCCTGCGGCGGCGCGGCCGTCCGGCCGCCGAGGCCGACACCGACCCCGAGGGCGTCCCCGCCGCCGATCAGGAGACAGGCGGCACCCGCTCCGGCGAGAACGAGAACCCGGGCACCGCCGCCTAAGCCGCGTTTGAGAACGGTAGGGGCGCCGCTTTCGAGGAACCCACCGGGTACCGCCTGGGGCGGCCGCCATCGGCGGTGCGGCAATGGGCGCGCCTCGCGTAGCGCGATGCGCCCGCCCGTCAGCCCGCCGCCACCCCATCGGAGACGCTGCGCGTCACGTGCTTGCTTGCCGCCGAGCGCACGCTGCACCTGTCAGACGGAGCCGTGCCACCGGTGGCGGGGCTCCGGCGCAACGGTGATCCGTGCGCTCGGCGGCAAGCCGGCGCAGAACAAGTACGTGGCGCGCAGCGCCTCCGTTAGGGGCGGTGGCGGGTGACGGGCGGGCGCTACGCGCACCCCGGCCCCGTTGGCGCAGCCGCTGTGGTGACCGGATTCTCCGCTACGGGCCGCCGGACCGCGTCCGCCTGCAACGGATTGCAGAGCTTCCAGTTCGTTTGCGGAATTCCGCGATCTCACCGAGCGCGATCCTCGCTGATCATCGCCGCCACGCTCCGCCACCGTGCGTAACCGGACCGCCGCGCGAAGGAGAACCCGCAGGCGGAAGCGGTGATGCAAGCCCGGGCGATCGGCTGCCCGCACCGCATGACCCCATTCACACGAGCACGGCGGCTTGCTACATTCGACCCCTGCGCCGCAAACGGTTTCTGAAATTGCGTGAAACAGAATGCGGGCCCCCGCCCTGTCCCCCATCCGCCCGGGAGGCGCGATGCAGCAGATCCGACGACTCGGCGCCGCGGCGGCGTGCGCCGTGCTGGCCGCGGTGGGCGCCGCGGTCCCGGCCGCGCCGTCCGCGGCCGATCCCGCCCCCTCGCCCGTCCGGCCCGCGGCGGCCGCCCCGGCCCAAGCCGAGCGCGAGACCATCGTCCACCTCTTCCAGTGGCGCTGGGAGTCCGTGGCACGCGAGTGCGAGGAGGTCCTGGGCCCCAACGGCTACGGAGCCGTGCAGGTCTCACCGCCCCAGGAGCACGTGGTCCTGGAAGGCGAGGGCTATCCCTGGTGGCAGGACTACCAGCCGGTCTCCTACTCCATCGACAACACCCGCCGCGGCACCCGCGCCGAGTTCGCCGACATGGTCGCCCGCTGCCGCGACGCGGGGGTGAAGATCTACGTCGACGCCGTGATCAACCACATGACCGGAACGGGCTCGGTCGGCGCCGGCCCGGGCAGCGCCGGGCACACCTACGAGAAGTACTCCTACCCCCACGTGCCCTACGGCGACGGCGACTTCAGCGACTGCCGCACGGACATCTCCGACTGGAACGATCCGCAGCAGGTGCACGACTGCGAACTGCTGGCCCTGTCGGACCTGGACACCGGCTCCGAGCACGTCCGCGGCACCATCGCCGGCTACCTGAACGACCTCGTCGGCCTGGGCGTCGCCGGCTTCCGGATCGACGCCGCCAAGCACATGCCCGCCGAGGACCTGGAAGCGATCTTCGCGCGCCTGGACGACGTCCCCGTATTCGGGGGGCGGCCCTACATCTTCCAGGAAGTGCTGGAAGGCGGCGGGCCCGAGTCGATCCGGCCGCCCGGCTACACCCACCTGGGCGACGTCACCGACACCCGCTACCACAGCACCGTGGCCGCTGAGATCCGCGACGGGCGGCTGGGCAGCGTGCTGGAGACCGTGCGCAACGACATGGCCGTCGGCAGCGAGCAGGCGGTGGTCTTCGTCGACAACCACGACACCCAGCGCAACGACACCTCCATCAGCCGCCAGGGCATGGGGCAGCGGCACACGCTGGCCCAGGCGCTCACCATCGCCCAGCCCTACGGCACCGCCAAGGTGATGTCGAGCTACCGGTTCGACTCCGCCGACCAGGGGCCGCCGACGACCGGCACCGAGGCGGGCGACCCGGCCGGCGCCCTCACCGCGCCCACCGACTGCGGCCGCGAGCAGTGGTTGTGCGAGCACCGCGACCTCAACGCCATGCCGACCTTCGCCAACGCCGTCGGCGACGCGCCGGCGACCGAGCGGGCGCGCGACGGCGGCGCCCGGATCGCCTTCGACCGGGGCGAGGCCGGGTTCGCGGCGTTCAACGCGACGGGCGCGCCCTGGACGCTGACCGCGCCCACCGCCCTGCCCGACGGCACCTACTGCGACGTCGCCAACGGCACCCTCGGCGCCTCGGGGCAGTGCGAATCGGCCGCCTACGAGGTCGCGGGCGGCGAGGTGAGCGTCACCGTCCCCGCCGAAGGCGCGGTCGCCCTGCACACGGGCGCCGCGTGCGCCGACGGGCAGGACTGCGGCGCACCGCCCCCGGACGGCGGGGACGAGTGCGCGGCCGTCTCCGCGGAGTTCTTAGTCCAGGCCGATACGTGGTACGGGCAGAACGTGCGCGTGGTGGGCTCCGTCCCCGAGCTGGGTTCGTGGAACCCGGACGAGGGGCTGCGGCTGTCCACCGACGACTCCAGCTATCCCACCTGGAGCGGCGCGGTCGACCTGCCCGCGGGGACCGACTTCGAGTACAAGCTGGTCAAGGTCGATCCCGACGGCACGGTGACCTGGGAGTCGGGCGCCAACCGCGCCGCCTCCGCCGACTCCCCCGGTACCGACTGCGCCGCGGTCTTCACCGCCCGGTGGCGCTGAGGGCCGGAGCCCCGCCCCGGCGAAGGCCCGCCGAGCGGCGGCCCGGCCGAGGCCCCTGACCGGCGGGCGGCCCGCTCCCCTCCGCGGGCCGCCCGCCTTCGCGTCGTCGCCCTTTGCGGCCCCTGCCGCCCCGTCAGTTCCCCTCGGGCCCCTCCTCGGGCTCACCGGGGAGCAGGATGTCGGCGAGCACCGGGCGGTGGTCGCTCGCACGGGCCATGTCGGCGGGGTCGGCCGGCCCGACCGGCACCCCGGCCCGCAGGACCTTCACGTCGCCCGAGGTGAAGATCCCGTCGATGCGCCTGCGCGGGTCGCGCGCGGGGAAGGTCGCCTCCTCACCCCACGGATGCTCGCCGGCGGCGTCGCGCAGTCCGGCCGTGAGCAGCCGCCAGGCCGGGCTGCCGGGGACGCAGTTGGCGTCGGCGGCCAGCACGGCGGGCCCCGGGTTCTCCACCGCGAAAGCGGCCAGGTGGTCCACCGCCTCGCCGGCGTGGTGCAGGCGCGCTCCCGCGTGCAGGTCGAGATGGGTGCAGGCGACCAGCAGCGGGTGGCCCTCGACGTGCAGGGCGGCCATGGACAGCGTCCGCACGAGCAGGCCGGGGTACCGCCGCAGCACGCGGTGGCCGATGCGGTGCACCTCGATGCCCGGGCGGCACAGGATGGCGAGCCCGCCGGTGCGCCGGCTGATCGCCGGGACCATGCCGATGGAGCGGTCCAGCCGGCGCCGCCGGGACTGCCAGCGCAGCAGCCGCGGCGCCTCCTGCAGGCACACGATGTCGGGGCGGCAGGCGTTCACCACCCGCGCCACCGCCGTGGCGTCGTCGCGCAGGGCGTGCACGTTGTAGGAGAGCACGCGGATCTCGGAGTTCGACACATCCGTTGACTACCCGCGCCGCGCGGTCCGATAGCCGCCCGGCCCCGCGCCCGTCCCAGTCTTCCGCGTCCGGCGGCGTCAGCGCAGCGCGAGGTCCGCGGCGCCGACGATGCCCGCCTGGGAGCCCAGCTCGGCGATGCGGATGTCGGCCAGGCGGCGGGTGGAGCGTCCGGTGACGTGTCGGGCGAAGGAGTCGCGGACCGGGTCGAGCAGGATGGCGCCGGCGTCGGAGACCCCGCCGCCGATCACGAACAGCTCCGGGTCGAGGATCGCGGCGAGGTCGGCCAGGCCCAGGCCCACCCACTCCGCCACCGCGGCGAAGCAGGCCAGGGCGCCCTCGTCGCCCTCCTGGGCGGCGCGGGTGATGGCGCTGCCCTGGATGTCCGCGGCGCTGCCTCCGGCGAGCTCCACCATCCGCTCGGCGCGCTTGGGTTCGGCGCGGGCGAGGTCGAGGGCCTCGCCGACGAGGGCGCGGCCGCTGGCGTACTGCTCCCAGCAGCCGTGGTTGCCGCATCCGCACCGGCGCCCGAACGGCACGACCCGGTAGTGGCCGACCTCCCCGGCCACGCCGTAGCGCCCCCGCTGGAGTTCGCCGTTCATCACGATGGCGCCGCCCACGCCCGTGCCCAGGGTGACGCAGACGACGTGCTCGCTGTCGCGGCCGGCGCCGAAGCGGGCCTCGGCCCAGGCGGCGGCGTTGGCGTCGTTCTCCACCACGACGGGCAGGTCCACGCGCCGCCGCAGGCGCTCGGTGAAGGGCTCCTCGTGCAGGCCGAGGTTGGCGCCCAGCACGATGGTGGCCCGGTCGGCGTCGACGAATCCCGCGGTGCCCACGCCGACGGCGGCGATGGCGCCGTCGGCGTGCCTGCCGCGCAGCTCGCGCACGGCTGCGCCGACCGTGTCGGCGAGTGCCTCGCCGTCACCCCACGGGGTGGGGTGTTTGACGACGTCGCGGATCCGCCCGCCGGAGTCGACGATCCCCGCGGCCACCTTGGTGCCGCCGATGTCCACGCCGATCGTCATCCCCATGGGCGGTTCCTCCTCCTGCTGGTCTCCGGACGCACGCGGCGCCGGACGCGCTCGCGGCACGAAGGGCGGGAGCGGGGACGGCGCGGCGATTGGACTAAACCATTCCGCGCCGGAGTCTAGTGTCCTCCGCCCCCGGAGATCTCCCGCGGTGCCTCCACACTGCCCTGCTCGGTCTCCGAGCGCCGGGAGGAGTACTGCTCGGGGTCGGGGGTGCGGCGCTCCAGGGCGCGTTCGACCACGCCCAGGGTCTCGCCCACCGCGCCGACCACGGCGATACCGGCCCGCCCGAGGTGGCCGGCGACCTCCGGCCCCTTCTTGCGCGCGATGCCCATCAGCTCCTCCAGCGGGGAGGGCTGCGGCTGGGGCTGCTCGTACTTGAGGGCCTCCTCCCACACGTCGCCCTTGCGCGGCGGCGCCGAGGCCGCGGTGGCTCCGCGGCGCACTCCGGCGACCAGCAGGCGCCGCTGCAGTGAGTCGACCATGCGCAGCGCGTCGTCGATGATGTCCTGCGAACCGCTGTCGGTGCGGTCGGCGTCGCGATCGGGTTCGGCCATGGTGCACTCGCCCCGCTTCCGTGTGCTTCGAGCTCTTGCCCGTCACGTTAGCCGCCCGCGGTCCGAGGGTGGCGGCGCGCCCGGGGAAATCCGGAAGCGTACGCCCCGCCGGGGCCCGCGCACACCGGCGCGGATCACTTTCGGATACCAGGTGAGAACGTGTTCTACCCGTGGGTAGGGAAAGTTGTTACCGTCGTTGCTGTCCCCTCGTGGAAGCAGATGTCCGGGAGCAATGACGTGCGCGAATACAGCAGTCCGGTAAAGGTGGAGGTCGCGGCCGAGTCGCGGCTGCCTGACACGCTCTTTGCACGGGCGGAGGAAGAGCCCGACGCGGTCGCGTTCCGCCGCCAGGAGGCGGGCCAGTGGCGCGACGTCACCTGCGCGCAGTTCCGCGACGACGTCGCCGCGATCGCCAAGGCGCTGATCGCCGCCGGCGTCGAGCACGGCGACAGGGTCGGCCTGATGTCGCGCACCCGCTATGAATGGACCACGATCGACTACGCGATCTGGTCGGTGGGGGGCGTGACGGTCCCGATCTACGAGTCCTCCTCCGAGGAGCAGATCTCCTGGATCCTCAGCGACTCCGGCAGCCGGGCGGTGTTCGCCGAGTCCGCCGAGCACGTGGCCCGCATCGAGTCCGTGCGCGCGGACCTGCCCGAGCTGAGCCACGTCTGGCAGATCGAGGGGCCCGGCTTCGCGGAGTTCCAGCGGGGCGGGGCCGAGGTCGCCGACTCCGTCGTCGAGGAGCGGCGCAAGGCCGGCACCGCCGACGAACTGGCGACCCTCATCTACACCTCGGGCACCACCGGCCGCCCCAAGGGCTGCGAGCTGACGCATCGCAACCTGCTCTTCACCATCCTCAACGCCATCCACGGGCCGCTGCACGAGGTGTTCTCCATCGAGGGCCGGTCGACGCTGCTGTTCCTGCCGCTGGCCCACTCCTTCGCCCGCGTCATCCAGGTCGGCTGCGTGGAGTCGCGCACGGTGATGGGGCACTTCCCCACCACCGGGCCCGAGGTCATCGACGCGCTGGGGTCCTTCCGCCCCACCTTCCTGCTCGCGATGCCGCGGGTGTTCGAGAAGGTCTACAACAAGGCCGAGCAGAAGGCGGTCTCCGAGGGCCGCGGCCGCATCTTCCGCGCCGCCGCCGACACCGCGATCGCCTACAGCCGCGCGCTGGACACCGGCCGCGTCCCGCTGTCGCTGCGGCTGCGCCACGCCCTGTTCGAGCGGCTGGTCTACGGCAAGATCCTGGCCGCGGTCGGCGGGCAGGCCCGCTACTCCGTCTCCGGCGGTTCCGCGCTGGGCGAGCGGCTGGGCCACTTCTTCCGCGGCGTGGGCCTGACCATCATCGAGGGCTACGGGCTCACCGAGACCTCGGCCCCCACCTCGGTGAACAGCCCCTCCAAGAACAAGATCGGCACGGTCGGGCCGCCGCTGCCGGGAGTCGCCCACCGCATCGACGACGACGGCGAGATCCTGGTCAAGGGCGACCACGTGATGCGCGGGTACTGGCAGAACGAGAAGGCCACCGCCGAGGCGTTCGACGCCGAGGGCTGGTACCGCACCGGCGACCTCGGCAAGCTCGACGAGGACGGCTACCTCGCCATCACCGGCCGCAAGAAGGAGATCATCGTGACCGCCGGCGGCAAGAACGTCGCGCCCGCGGTGATCGAGGACCGGCTGCGCGGCCACGCCATCGTCAGCCAGTGCATGGTGGTCGGCGACAACCGCAACTTCGTCTCGGCGCTGATCACCATCGACCCCGAGGCCTTCGAGTTCTGGAAGAAGCAGCACGGCAAGAGCGGGACCATCGCCGAACTGGTGGAGGACCCCGACCTGGTCGCGACCGTGCAGGAGGCCGTCGACGACGCCAACAAGGCGGTCTCGCGCGCGGAGTCGGTGCGCAAGTTCACCGTCCTGCCGGTCGACTTCACCGAGGAGGGCGGCCAGATGACCCCGTCCCTCAAGGTCAAGCGGCACGTGGTGGCCAAGCAGTTCAGCGACGAGATCGAGCGCCTCTACAGCAGCTGAGCGGCGGGTTCTCCGGTGGAGGCGCGTCCGCGGGCCGGCCGCCTCCACCGAGGGCCGCGGCAGGGCCTGCCCCGTCCCCCGGGGACCCGGGCGCCCACCTCCGGGCCGGGAGCCGCCGGCAACCGCCCGGAGCCGCAGGTGCGCGCCCTTCCCGGCGCATGCCGCCGGCTCGATCGGCGCTCAGCCCTCCAGCAGTTCCCCCAGCCGGGCCGACACCTGGTCCCAGGTCCATTCGCGCCGCACCCACGCGCGCCCGGCCCGGCCCATGGCGGCAGCCTGCTCGGGGTCGGACAGCAGCCGGATGAGGGCTCGCGCCGTCGGGCCCGGGCGGGTCCCCTCGACCACCAGCCCGGTCTCGCCGTCGCGCACCGCGTCCGGTGCGCCGCCCGAGCGCCCGGCCACCGCCGGCAGGCCGCAGGCCGCGGCCTCCAGGTAGACGATCCCCAGCCCTTCGACGTCCAGGCCGCCGTTGCGGGTGCGGCAGGGCATGGCGAACACGTCGCCCGCGTCGTAGTAGGCGGGCAGGTCCGCGGCGGGGACGTCGCCGGCGAAGCACACCGAGTCGGCGATGCCCTGTTCGCGCGCCATCGCCTCCAGGCGCCGCCGGTAGGGGCCGCCGCCCACCAGGAGGAGCACCGCGCCGGGGACGTCGGCCAGGACCCGCGGCCAGGCCCGCAGCAGCGTGTCCTGGCCCTTGCGCGCCACCAGCCGCGACACGCACACCACCACCGGGCGCCCGGTCAGGCCGTGGCGCTCGCGCACGCCCTCCCCGCCCGCTCCGGGACGGAACCGCTCGGCGTCGACGCCGGGCGCCAGCCGGCGCATGCGCGCCGCGGCCGCCGGCGAGAGCGCCCGCGCCAGGCGGGCGCGCGTGTAGTCGCCGAGGTAGGTCAGGGTGTCGGTCTCCTCGCCGATGCGATGCAGCGCCCGGCGCGCGCCCGGCAGCGCCGACCAACCGGTCTCGTGGCCGTGGGTCAGCCCCACGATGCGGCGCACTCCGGCGCGGCGCAGGCCGCCGGCCATCAGCCCCAGCGGGGCCGCGGCGCCGAACAGGACCGAATCGCACTCCTCCAGGGCGGCGATCCGCTCGGCCCGCCGCCGGACGGCGGGGGTGGGCAGCAGCACCGGGGTCCGCTCGCGGACGACGGGGAACGGCAGCCCCAGATCGAAGTCGGCGGCCCGGCCCCATGCCGCCGAGCCCTTCCGCCCCGGCGTGGAGCAGTAGACGACCACCGAGTCGGCGGGCCTGCGCAGCGCGAGCTCGTGCACGAAGGCCTGGATGCCCCCGGGGCGGGGCGGAAAGTCGTTGGTGATGATCAGCGTACGCGGCACGCGGCCGAGTCTAGATCCTCGTCCGCGCCGCGGACCGGCGAGGCCCGCAGGCGCCCTCCCGGCGCCTGCGCATCCGGCCGCCCGAGGTGCCTCCCGCCTGCTTCCTCGCCGCGTCCCCGTGCCCGCTAGGGCGCCTCCTGCGACCGGGTGTGCCCGGGGGCCGCTCCGCCGAGAACCGGGAAGCGCGCGCCGGTCCCCTTCAGGTCCTCGGGGCCTCCAGCGTGTCCATGCCCGGTGCGGGCGGGCGGGCCGCACCCGCGAACAGCAGCTCGGCGACGGCCTCCAGAGCCGGCGGAGCGGTCCAGGCGTCGCGCTCCAGGGCGTCGGCGATCCGCCGGCCGTCGACCTCGGCCGAGAACCTGGTGTCGGCCCGGTAGTACTGCGCTGCGGAGGCCTCCGCCGCCGGAGGGCGCGGGCCCTTCAGGGCGTCGGCGCCCCGCACCGGCGCCCCGGCGGTGTGCACGGCCAGAGCCAGGACGTCCCAGGGTGCGCAGCGCGTGGGACGCTGCGCGTCGGCGCCGGTGAGCCCGTTCGGGACGGGCGCCGGCGCGCGGACCTCGGCGTCGAGCGCCGCTGTGACCGCCGACCGCGCCGGTGGCGTCAGGGCCGTACCGCCGAGTGGAAGTTGCTCTGGTAGTAGCTGCTCAGCTCGACCTCGGCGACCGGCTTGGACGGGTTGGACGCGTGCACCATCTTGTTGTTGCCGACGTACATGCCCACGTGGCTGGGGCCGTCGTAGAAGAAGATCAAGTCGCCGGGCTGCATCGCGTCCCAGGAGACCGGTGTGCCGGCGTTGACCTGGTCGTAGGTGGTGCGCGGCAGGCTGACACCGGCCTCGGCCCAGGCGGCCTGCATCAGGCTGGAGCAGTCCCACACGTCGGGGCCGGTGGCGCCCATGCTGTAGGAGTCGCCGATCTGGGCGTAGGCGAAGTCCAGGGCGACCGCGGCGCTGCCCGAGGCACTGCCGGTGTAGCTCGCGCCCGTGTCCCCGGTGCCGACGCCGGCGTTGGCGGCCGCCGCGGCCTCGGCGGTGAGGTCGTCGAGGATGTCCTGCTGCTTGTCGATCTTCTTCTCGGCCTTGTCCTTGGCCTCTTCGGCCTCTTCGAGCTTGTCCTTGGCCTCGGACTTGGTGTCCTTCGCCTCGGCCGTGAGGTCCTCGAGCTTCTCCTGCTGCTCGGTGTACTCGATGAGGCTCTGGCGCTGGTTCTCGGACAGGTAGCCGAGGTCGGCCGCCTGCTCCAGGGCCTCCTCGGGGCCGGTGGAGCTCAGCAGGTAGGCGGGGGAGCCGAAGTCGGCGTTGGTGTAGGCCGCGTTGGCCAGCCCGCGGATGTCATCCTGCATGCCGTCGATCTTGTCCTGAGTGTCCTGCTTCTCCTCGCGCAGGTCCTCAAGCTTCTCCTTGGCGGCGTCGTGGTCCTGCTTCGCCTGGTTGTACTTCTCGGCGAGCTTCGCGTGCTCCTCTTGGAGCTTCTCGATCTTGGCCCGCACCTCGTCGGCGGTCGGCTCGGCGACCGCGGCGCTGGAGGACAGGATCAGAGCGCCTGCGGCGACGAAGCCGACGGTCGCGAGATGCCGGCGGAACGAGCCACGTTCATGGCGATCATCCACGATGGTGGCACACCTTTCTGCCAGGGGGCCGCCGCCGGGAGATCCCCGGGGGCGGGCGGACGCGGCAGGCCGCGTGGAGCCGTCGGCGCCGCTTGATGGCTGATAGCACCCGGGGACTGCGCGTGCGGCACGCGGGGGGAGGTGCCGCAGGGGGGCTTCCCGGCTCCGCCGACCGAGCAGTGGGGCGGCCGTGGGCGGAGTTCGGCGGGAGCCGGCCGCTGCCACCCTTCTGATGGCAATTACCGACGACCGGACTCGGCGAGGAACACTAGTGCATCCCAAGCACCATACTCAACCGATTCGTTACGATTTCCGGCTCTTTACTGCATGTCCGTATTCCTGTTCCGGTCTGCCCCGATCGGTGCGCCGGAGCGCCTGACCGGCCCGCGGAGACCCGAATCGGGCCGATACGGGCCGGGCCGGATCGCGCCGGGTGTGACCAGCGGCACCGGCCCGCCCCGCCGACCGGGGCGGGCGCAGGGCGCTACGGGCGGACGCCGAACTGGAACTGGCTGTCCCAGTAGCCCGACATCGACACGACCTCGACGTTCTTGCCGGTGCGCGGCGCGTGGACCATCTGGCCGTTGCCGACGTAGAGGCCGTCGTGGCCGAGGCTGCCGTAGAAGAACACGATGTCGCCCGGCTGCAGCTGGTCGCGGGTGACGCGGTGGCCGACCTCGGCCTGGGCGTAGGTGGTGCGGGGCAGGCTCACGCCGGCGGCGCCCCAGGCGCGCATGACCAGGCCGGAGCAGTCGTAGCCGTCGGGACCGGTGGCGCCGTAGACGTAGGGCTTGCCGACCTGGGCGAAGGCGAAGTCGAGGGCGGCGCGCGCGTCGCCGGAGGCGGGACCGGTGTAGGAGGCGCCGGCGGTGTCGTCGCCGCCGGAGGCGGGGTCGGCGCTGGGGAACTCGGCGAGCAGGTCCTCCTGCTCGGCGATCTTGTCCTCGACCTTCTCCTTCTTCTCCTCGATCTCCTCCTTCTTGTCCTTGGCCTCCTCAAGGGCGGCGTCGGCCTCGTCCTTCAGCCGGAACAGGCGCTCGGCGGAGTCGCTGAAGTCGTCCAGCTTCTCCTTCTGGTTCTCCGAGAGGTAGCCGACGTCGGCCGACTGCGCCATCAGGTCTTCCGGGTTGTCGACGCTGATGACGTTGGCGGGCGAGTCCAGGTCGGTGCCCTGGTAGGCGGCGCTGGCGAAGTGGGCGACCTCGTCGCGCAGCTTCTCGTAGCGCTCCTTCTCGTCGCCCACCTCGTCCTTGAGGTCGTCGGCCTTCTCCTTGGCGGCCTCGTAGTCCTGCTTGGCCTCGTTGTAGTCCTGGACGATGCCGTCGGCCTGCTCCTGGAGTTCGTCGAGCTTGGCCTCGACCTCCTCCTGGGTCGGCTCGGCGTAGGCCACCCCGGAGGGCACGATGAGGCCTCCGGCGGCCACGACCCCGAAACCGGTCGCGATCCGGCGGGCCGTGCGCCGACCACCTGTGCTCGTCATGGCGGTCCACGCTCCTTACGGGTCAGTCCACATGCTCGGATGAGGGGGGATGGCGGGGCGGTGCGACCGGGCGCAGGCACGGTGCCGGGTGAGCGGGAACCGCGGGCGGTGTGCCGGAGCACCGGTCGGCGCGGCGGCGGGAGAGCGCCGCCGCACCGGGAGGCCTCCCGCAGAGCGCGAAACCCGGCGGCCGCTCGCCGCGTACGCCGGTGCGACCCTCGCTCTGCGCGGGAAGCCGGTCAAGCTCCGGATAGAACTTAGCGGACCGGACAGGGCGCCTCAACCACGAGGGCGCTCGCGTCACCCGCTGCACACGGGGTTTCGGACGCCTCAAGCACCCCCGAGCCGGCGCAGCAGCAGTGCCGAGGAGACCGTGCGCGCGCCCTCGCGGCGCACCGCGGTCACGATCTCCCGGTCGGAGGTGACCACCGCCAGCGGCCTCCCCCGGGGCTCGGCGCGCACCAGCCGGACGATCAGCTCGTCGGCGGTCTCGTCGGGTTCGCTGAACAGCAGCCGCACCCGGCGCGTCGCCGAGAGGACCGGCGGCGTGCCGACGTCGGCACCGTCGAAGACGCAGGTGATCTCCGCCTTGGTGCGGCTGGCCAGCCCCTCCAGCGACGACAGCAGCCGGCTGCGCTGGTCGGCCAGCGGCAGGGTGCCGTACCCGGTCTTGGTGACGTTGTAGCCGTCCACCAGCAGGTGCATCCGCGGCAGCCGGAGCAGCTCGTCGACCAGGCCGGGGTCGTCGTCGGGCAGCCCCTGGCCGGGAACGGGCGCGTCCTGGTCGGCGGGCTGCTCGGCGACCAGGTCGGCCGGGCTCTCGATGGAGCTGGGCAGCGCCAGCTCGCGGCGCAGCCCGTGGGCGGCCTCCAGCAGCACGTCCAGCAGGACGCGCAGCCGCGCCTCGTCGGCGCTGCGGCCGGCGCGGGCGGCGCGGCGGGCGTTCTCCACCTGCGTCTCGGCCGCGGAGAGGCGGTGGCGCAGCCGGCGGTTCTCCGCCTCCACCGCGTTGACCTGGCCGGTGGTGGTCGCGGTGCGCTCCTCGGCCTCCGCGATCGCCTGCTCGGCCTCGCTCGCCGCCTCTCTGGCGCGCTCGCGCTCGGTGTGCAGCCTGCGGCGCAGGTCGGCGATGGTGCTGCGCTGGTCCTTGAGCTCGGCGCGCAGCCGCGCCAGCTCCTCGCGCTGGTCGTTCTTGACCTCCTCCAGCCTGCGGCGCAGGTCGGCGATGGTGTCGGCCGCCTCGTCCGCCTCCTTGGCGCTCTCCCGGCGGTCCAGCTCGCCGCGCACGCGTTCGACGACGTCGCGCCAGCCTTCGGGGCGCAGCAGATAGGCGGCCGCCGCCACGGCGACGGGGTCGGCCGCCGGAGGGACGACGCCGCGGCGCAGCTCGCCGGCCAGCTCGGGCCAGACCTGCTCGACGCGCTCGGCGACCTGCGCGCGAAAGCCGGCGTCCGACTCCAGCTGGGCGGCGATCTGGGGCCCGGCCAGCCGCGCGCGGCGGCGCGGCTCGAACTTGGCGACCCGGCGCAGCACCGGCGGCAGGTCGGCCATCCGCATCCCGCCCAGCACGTCGGAGCCGTACTCGACGACCCGTGCGCGTACCGCCTCCGGCAGCGGACGCGGCAGGTCCTCCCCGCCGCCTCCGGAGCCGCTCTCGCCGCCGCAGGCCCGGCCCGCGGGTTCGTCGGCGGGGCCGCCGGGCTCGGGACTCCCTCCCGCCTGGGAGGTCATGCCCGCACCGCCGGTGCGGGCCCCGAGCCGCGGCCCGGGGCGGCGCGCAGGCGCGCCCCGCGCCCGCCGAGGCGCCGCCGGATCGGGCCGCCGGGAGCGCGCCGCCCGCGCCAAGGCGGGACCGGGTTTCGCACAGCCATCTCCTCCGACCTCCTGCACTCCAGCCTGAAGCTTCGCAGCGCGCCCAGACCGCGCCGCGGCGGTCGCGGCTGCCCCGCCCCGACCGCCGCGGCCCGGCCTCGCGCGGAGTCTGGGCCATCTTTCCACGGTGATCGACGCGGAAACCGGCCCAACCGCTCGCACCGGGCGCGCCCGACGGCGGCTGCACACGCGTCCACCTGCACCGACGCCGGCCCGCACCCCCGGCCCGGCCGCGGATTCCGTCGCAGCCCCCGTTTACCCTGTCCGGGTGGCCGAGCAGCACACCCCCGTCCAAGGCACCCTCGACGACCTGGGCACACCCCTGGCCGAGACCACCTTCACGGTCGTCGACCTGGAGACCACCGGAACACGCGCCGACTCCGCGGGCATCACCGAGATCGGCGCGGTGCAGGTGCGCGGCGGCGAGGTCCTCGGCGAGTTCTCCACCCTGGTCAACCCCGGTCTGCCCATCCCGCCGTTCATCACGCTGCTCACCGGGATCACCCAGGCCATGGTCGCCCCCGCTCCCCCCGTCGAGGCGGTGCTGCCCGGCTTCCTGGAGTTCGCCGCGCTGGACCGCGGCGCGATCCTGGTCGCCCACAACGCCCCCTTCGACGTCGGGTTCCTCAAGGCGGCCTGCGCCGAGTACGGCTACCCCTGGCCGTCGCCGCAGGTCGTCGACACCGTCGCCCTGGCCCGGCGGGTGGTCACCCGCGAGGAGGTGCCCAATCACAAGCTGGGCACGCTCGCGGGCTTCTTCGGCGTGGCCGACCAGCCCACCCACCGGGCCCTGGACGACGCCCGCGCCACCGTCGGCGTGCTGCACGGCCTGCTGGAGCGCCTGGGCTCCTTCGGCGTCGGCACGGCCGAGGAGCTGCGCCGGTTCCGCTCGGCGCCCACCGCCGCGCAGCGCACCAAGCGCCGCATCGCCGAGGGCGTGCCCGAGGCCCCCGGCGTCTACGTCTTCACCGACGCCAAGGGCGAGGCCCTCTACGTCGGCAAGAGCACCAACCTGCGCCGGCGGGTGCGCTCCTACTTCACCGGCTCGGAGAAGCGCGGCCGCATCCGCGAGATGGCCGGCCTGGTCGAGGGCGTGACACCCATCGTGTGCGAGACCGGGCTGGAGGCCGAGGTCCGCGAACTGCGGCTGATCGCCGAGCGCAAGCCCCCCTACAACCGGCGCTCGCGCAACCCCGAGCGCGCGCCCTGGCTCAAGCTGACCGCCGAGGACTTCCCCCGCCTGTCGATCGTGCGCACCGTGCGCGACGACGGCGCGCCCTACCTGGGGCCCTTCCGCTCGGCGCGCGAGGCCGAGCTGGCGCGGGAGGCGCTGCACCAGTCCTTCCCCCTGCGCCAGTGCACCCGCAGGATCACGCCGAAGAACCCCACCGCCGCCTGCGTGCTGGCGGAGCTGGGCCGGTGCGGCGCCCCCTGCTCGGGTGCGGAGTCCGCCGAGGACTACGCGGTGCACGCGCGCGCCGCTGCGGGAGCCATGACCGCCGATCCCGCGGCCGTGGTCGAGCGCATCACCGCCCAGATCCGCGAGCTCTCGGCCGACCTGCGCTACGAGGAGGCCGCCGCCCACCGCGACCGGCTGGCCGCCTTCCTCACCGCCGCCGCCCGCAGCCAGCGCCTCGCCGCCCTGTCTGCCATCCCCGAGCTGGTCGCCGCCGCGCCCGCGCGCGGGCCCGAGAGCGCCGTGCGGCCCGGCTGGGAAGTGCACGTGGTGCGCCGCGGCCGCCTGGCCAACAGCGGGTTCATGCGGCCCGGCGACGACCCCGCGGAGTTCGTCGCGGCGCTGGTGAGCACCGCCGAGTCGGTCTTTCCCGGCCCGGGCCCCGCCCCGTGCGCCAGCGCCTGGGAGATGGAGTGCGTGCTGCGGTGGCTGGAGTCCCCGGGCGTCCGGCTGGCCGAATCCGCCGAAGGCTGGACATGCCCCGTCAATGGGGCGGAGAAGTACCGGCACCTGACAGACTGGGAGCGCGGCGGCGGCCTGTCGGCGCTCTCCCACCGCTGAGCCGGGCGGCGGACGGCCACTCGCCCGCACTGACACGAGCCTGCCCGAGGGAGTGCAGATGGCGGGAATCCCGCTGAGCGACGACTACCCGGTGCGGCGCGTGCCCACGGTGACCTACGCGCTCATCACCGCCAACGTCCTCGCCTACCTGCTCTCGCCGCTGTCGCTGCTGGCCGTCTGGTACGGCACGGCCGACCTGCCGCGCGAGTGCGCGGTCGAGCACTACTTCCTGCGCTGGGCGGCCGTTCCGGTGGAGCTGCTGGGCGGTGCGCAGGTCGAGGGGTCGGGGTCGTGCCCCGATCCCGGGCACACCAAGGTCGCCTGGGTGTCGGCGCTGACGTCGATGTTCATGCACGGCGGCGCGCTGCACCTCGTCGGCAACATGGTCTACCTGTTCGTGTTCGGACCGGTGGTGGAGGACCGGCTGGGACGGCTGCGCTACCTCGGCCTCTACCTCGTCAGCGGCCTGGTGGCCACCTACGCCTTCGCCCTGACCCAGGCCTCGGCCGAGGTGCCCCTGGTAGGCGCGTCGGGGGCGATCTCGGGGGTGCTGGGCGCCTACCTGCTGGTGCAGCACCGCAGCCGGGTCGTCACCCTGGTGTTCATCGTGGTGCCGGTGCGCCTGCCGGGATGGGCGCTCGTGGGCACCTATTTCATCCTCCAGTATTTTCTCTACATCAGCATGTCCGCCTATCCCGGCGCGGAGAGCGGCGTGGCCTACGCCGCCCACGTCTACGGCTTCATCGCCGGAATGCTGGGGGCGCTGCTGATGCACCGCATACGCTGGCGCTCCGGCACCCGCCGCTCCGACGTCTACTGACGGCGCGCCGCGGCGGCGCGGCACCGCCGGCCCACCGAAACCAGGAGGAAGCCCCGTGATCACCGCGATCGTCATGATCAAGGCCGACGTCGCCCGCATCCCCGAGGTCGCCGAGGCGATCGCCGACATCGACGGCGTCAGCGAGGTCTACTCGGTCACCGGCGGCGTCGACCTGATCGCGATGGTGCGGGTGCGCGGCCACGAGGACCTGGCCGAGGTCATCCCCGGCCGCGTCAACAAGGTCCCCGGCGTGCTCTCCTCCGATACCCACATCGCCTTCCACGCCTACTCCAACCACGACCTGGAGGCGGCGTTCTCGCTGGGCATGGAGTGAGGTCCCCAAGAGCCCGGCAGCCAGCCGGCGCCACACTTCCCGGTTCTCGACCGGCCGGATCTGATGAGCCACCTCCCGGTGAGCGTCCCAGGACCGGAACCGGCCGCACGAGCGCTGTCGACAAACCCTGCGACTCCACTGATTTCTGTCCTTCACGGCCGCTACGTTGGTGAGCCATCCTCCGGTGAAGGGAGCATACGGCGATGGACGACGGCCGATCCCCCGGCGTGAAGCTGGAAGACCTCACCCCCGAAACGCTTGTCACGGGAATCACTCCGGGTACCGCCGTCAAGGTCGTGGCCACCATGCCGCACGGCCCCGACGCGGTCACCCTCGTCTACTCCTACGGAGACAACCAGCTCGACCAGACGGTCCTGACGCGCGAGGACGAGCCGCGCTTGGCCATCGCCGAGGACACTTCCTATTCCTTCACCGCCGATCCGGAGGAGTTCAAGCTTGCCGCCGAGGCCATGCGTATCCGTATGGCCGCATCCTTCGACCCGATGCCCGCGATCAACACGTCCTCGCTGGAGCCGCTGCCACACCAGATCCAGGCGGTATACGGACACATGCTGGCCCGCCACACCCCGCTGCGGTTCCTGCTCGCCGACGATCCGGGCGCGGGCAAGACCATCATGGCCGGGCTGTACATCAAGGAGTTGAAGCTGCGCGGCGACTTGAACCGCTGCCTGATCGTCGCGCCCGGCGCGCTGGTGGAGCAGTGGCAGGACGAACTGCTGGAGAAGTTCGGCCTGAGCTTCGAGATCCTCACCCGCGAACGCGCAGAGGCGATCAACGACGGCACCGTATTCGACCACTGCCCCCTGCTCATCGCCCGCATGGACCAGGTCAAGCGTCCGCCCTTCATCGAGCAGTTGCAGGATGCCTCCTGGGACCTGGCGGTGGTGGACGAGGCCCACCGCATGTCGGCGCGCATGTCGGCAGGCAAGGTGGAGCGCACCGGCCGCTACCGGCTGGGCGAGGTCCTCAGCACCACCGCACGCCACTTCCTGCTCATGACCGCCACTCCGCACGCTGGAAAGGAGGAGGACTTCCAGCTCTTCCTGCGGCTGCTGGACCGCGACCGCTTCGAGGGCGGCTACGACGCCAAGGTGCACAACCGCGCCGACACCACCGGGCTGATGCGGCGCATGGTCAAGGAGGACCTGCTCACGTTCGAGGGCAAGCCGCTGTTTCCCGAGCGGCGGGCGAGCACTATCAGCTACGAGCTGAGCCCGCCTGAGCAGGACCTCTACGAGGCGGTCACCGACTACGTCCGCCACGAGATGAACCAGGCCGACAAGCTCAAACACGCCGGCGACACCCGCCGGGGCAACACGGTCGGATTCGCTCTAACCATCCTGCAACGCAGGCTCGCCTCCAGCCCGCAGGCGATCCTGCGGTCGCTGGAGCGCAGACGCGACCGGCTGGACGGGCGCCGCCGCGAGATGCAGCAGGCGTTGGACAACGCCAACGGCTTCGGTACCGAGTTCACCACCGACGTCGGCGACCCCGACGATCTGGACGACCAGCTCCCCGGCGCCGAGCTGGAGAAGCTGGAGGACGAGGTCGTCGACGCGGCCACCGCCGCCCGCACCATCCCGGAGCTGGACAAGGAGATCGAGAGCCTGCATGGTCTGGTCCGCCAGGCCCGCGACGTCTTCGCCGCGAAGGTGGACCGCAAGTGGCAAGAGCTCGCCGCCCTGCTGGACAGCGAGCACATCCGCGACCCCCGGGGCGAGCCGCGCAAGCTCATCGTCTTCACCGAGCACCGCGACACCCTGAACTACCTGGTGGAGCAGATTCGCAACCGGATCGGCCAGGACGAGGCGGTCGTGTCCATCCACGGAGGCATGGCTCGCGACATTCGCCGGACGACCACCGAGGTCTTCACCCAGGACCGCCGGTGCCGCGTGCTGGTCGCCACCGACGCCGCCGGTGAAGGCCTGAACCTCCAGCGCGCCAACCTGATGGTCAACTACGACCTGCCGTGGAACCCGAACAAGATCGAGCAGCGGTTCGGCCGCATCCACCGGATCGGGCAGAGCGAGGTATGCCACCTGTGGAACCTGGTGGCGCCCGACACCCGCGAGGGTCAGGTGTTCCAAACCCTGCTCGCGAAAGTCCAGCAGCAGCAGAAGGCGTACGAGGGCCGGGTATTCGACGTCCTGGGCGAGGCGTTCCAGGAGACCCCGCTGCGGTCGCTGCTGATGCAGGCCATCCGCTACGGCGAGCAGCCCGAGGTCCGCAGCCGCCTCGAGCAGGTCATCGACGAGCAGGTGGGCGAAGGGCTGGCGGAGCTGCTGGAAGAGCGCTCCGCCCAGCACGACAAGCTCGCCGACGCCGACGTGGCCGAACTGCGCAGGCGGATGGACGAGGCTCGCGCCCGCCGCCTGCAACCGCACTACGTGCGACAGTTCTTCCTGGAGGCGTTCGCCCGGCTGCGCGGCCGGATCAGCGAGCGCGAGACCGGTCGCTACGAGGTCACCCGCGTTCCCGCGCGCGTACGCGACCACTTCCGCGGAGCCCGCCCCGGCAGACGCCTGCCCGAGCGCTACGTGCGGGTGGTTTTCGACCGCGACCTGGTCCGCGGCACGGCCGAGCGCAAACCGGCCGACCTGCTGGCACCCGGTCATCCGCTGCTCGACGCGGTGGTCGACATCGTCACCGAGGACTACGGTCCGCTGCTCCGCGAGGGCACCCTGCTGGTCGACGACACACCCGCCGGCGCCGATCCACAGGCCCGGCCCCGGCTGCTTGTGGCGCTACTCCAGGAGATCACCGACTCCGCCGACCCGCCCCGCACGGTCAGCAAGCGGTTCGACTTCGTGGAGCTGGACGCCGACGGCTCGGGCAGCACGGCGGGAGAGGCCCGCTACCTGGACTACCGGGCTCCGCAGGATGAGGAGTACGCGGCGGCTCTGGGGCTGGCACAGGAACCGTGGCTGCAATCCGGCGTCGAGCAGTTGGCGCTGTCGTGGAGCGTGCAGCACACCCTGCCCCAGCACCGCGAGGAGATCGAGAGCGACGTCACGGCGAACGTGCGGCACGTGCGCAAACTGGTCGAGGAGCGGCTCACCGGGCAGATCAACCACTGGGACACCCGCTATCTGGAGCTGACCACGCGTGAGGCGGAGGGAAAACCGGTAAAGGAGAGCCCGGATTACGCCCGCCGGACGGCTAGCGAGTTGGAGAAGAGGCTTGATGCGCGGCTGCTGGAGTTGGATCGCGAACAGCGGCTCAACACCCGATCCCCCCTGATCGCGGGCGCGGTGCTGGTGGTGCCGCGCAGCACGCTGGACCGCATGCTGGGCCGCCCGGCCAGACCCGACCGGTATGCCGACGACACGCGGGAGACGGATGAGCGGGCCGTCGCAGCGGTGCTGCGGGCGGAACGGCTGCTGGGGAGGGATCCGGAGGAGATGCCGCACAGCAACCCCGGTTTTGACATCCGGTCGCGCACGGCGGACGATCGCTGGGTCTACCTGGAGGTCAAGGGGCGCAGGACCGGCGCGACGGCGTTCTGGGTCACCCGCACCGAGGCCCTCAAAGGCAAGAACCTCGCCGCCGACTTCCGGCTGGCGCTGGTGGAGGTGCACCCGGACGGCCCGGATGCCGACAGGGTGCGCTACACCGTCGATCCGTTCAAGGATTTCAACCCCGGCGATTTCCGCCTTACCGGTATGGAAGGCGACTGGGCCGTGGAATGGGCACGAGGAGGAGACCCCGTATGACGACCGGTGAGGCCGGTACCCCCGGTACGGCCGACATGAGTGATGCGGCCGACTCAGCCAACACGGCCGATACGGCCGAGGGCGGCGGGTACCGCAAGAAGCTCATCGAGGTGTCTCTGCCGCTGGAGGCGATCAACCGGGAGTCCGCCCGGGAGAAGTCCATTCGGCACGGGCACCCGTCCACCCTGCACCTGTGGTGGGCGCGCCGGCCGCTTGCGGCGGCGCGGGCGGTGCTGTTCGCACAGTTGGTGGATGATCCGTCCAGCCGACCGGAGGAGTTCCCGACGACCGAGGAACAGGACGCCGAGCGGAAGCGGCTGTTCGGGATAATCGAGGAACTCGTCAAATGGGACAACATCCACGACACCCGCCTCTACAAGGAGGCGTATGCGGAGATCCTGAAATCGACGGACGGGAATCCGCCGCCGATCCTGGACCCGTTCGCGGGGGGCGGCACCATTCCGCTGGAGGCGCAGCGGTTGGGCCTGGAGGCGCATGCGTCGGACCTGAACCCGGTAGCTGTGCTGATCAACAAGGCGCTGATCGAGATTCCCCCGAAGTGGGCGGGACAACCGCCTGTGTTTCCGGGAGCGGCCGACCAGCGCGCGGATTGGCCGGGGGCTACGGGGCTCGCGGAGGATGTGCGGCGCTACGGGAAGTGGATGCGCGACGAGGCGGAGAAGCGCATCGGGCATCTGTATCCGAAGGCGAAGCTGGAGAACGGGGAAGAGGCCAACGTTATTGCCTGGATTTGGGCGCGGACGGTGACGTGTCCGAATCCGGCTTGCCAGGGGGAGATGCCGCTGGTGCGGTCGTTCTGGCTGGGGAAGAAGAAGGGAAAAGAGCGGTACATCGAGCCAGTCGTTGAGGATGGCAAGGTTCGGTTCGAGATAATGGGACCGGAGGGAAGCCCTCGAGAGGGAACAGTTGGACGCAAGGGAGCAACTTGCCTGATTTGCGACACCCCCGTTCCACTTTCCTACATCCGAAACGAAGGCAAAGCGAAAAAGATCAGAAAAAAGCTGATGGCCATTGCCGCAGAGAACAATCGCCTCCGCAGTTACATAGCACCCACACCAGAACATGAAATGGCAGCGGAAACACCCTTTCCTCCAAACACTCCCAATGGAGAGTTGGCCTATTATCCGCGAGACAACAAGGCCCTAACCTACGGAATGAAAGATTTCACGGATCTTTTTACAAATCGCCAGTTGACTTCACTTGTTACGTTCAGTGAATTAATAGATGATGCCCGAGACCATGCATTCAAACGTGCAAATGCGTCGCTGCCAAACGGAGGCCCTTTAGCTGAAGGCGGAAACGGCGCAAGAGCATATTCAGAATCCATTGCCACGTACTTGACATTGGGAATAAGCAGACTCACCGACATATCAAATGCTCTATGTCGCTGGGAGAACACTAAAACTCAAGTACGGAACCTTTTCGGACGGCAAGCAATTCCCATGGTTTGGGATTTCGCCGAGACACAGCCATTTGGAAATGCCGCTGGCGGATTTTTGATTAGTCTCGGAAACCTCGTCAAATCAATTGAAGCAGTGCCCACCAGCAAGCATGGAGTCGCAGTTCAAGGAGATGCCTCGACACGGAGCTATCAGAACCTTCTGGTATCTACGGACCCACCATACTACGACAACATAATCTATTCTAACCTCGCAGACTTTTTTTACATTTGGCTACGCCATTCACTCAATGCAGTATTTCCAAATTTGCTAAGCACTCTACTCACACCAAAAACATCAGAACTAGTGGCAAACAACTATCGTCATGGCGGAAGAGAATCCGCCACGAAATTTTTCGAGGACGGGTTTCAAGAGACGTTCAATCAAATCAACGCGGGTTCGCCTGAAAAGTTTCCAACCACCATTTTTTACGCTTTCAAGCAGTCAGAAAAAGATGAGAACGGTGAAGCTTCTACAGGCTGGGAAACTTTGCTCGAGGGGATGATCCGGTCGGGCTGGGCGATCACTGCGACTTGGCCCCTCCGCACCGAGCTGGGGAATCGTATGATGAGCCACGATATGAATGCGTTGGCGTCATCGATCGTTCTCGCCTGTCGCCCTCGGCGCGACAACACCGGAAGTATCAACAAACGCGACTTCATCGCCGAACTGCGCGACGAACTTCCCCTCGCACTCCGCGACCTCCAACAAGGCTCCATCCCTCCCGTCGACATGGCCCAAGCCGCCATCGGTCCCGGGATGGCCGTGTTCTCCCGCTACTCCCGCGTCGAGGAACCCGACGGTTCCGCCATGCGCGTGCGCGAAGCACTTCGCCTGATCAACCAGATCCTTGCCGAAGTCCTCTCCGAGCAGGAGGGCGATTTCGACGCCACGACCCGCTGGTGCATCGACTGGTTCAAGTCCTACGGCTTCGATCAGCACGACTACGGCACCGCCGAAACCCTCTCCCGGGCCAAGAACGTCTCCGTCGAGGGCCTGAAGCGCGCCGGCGTCATCCAATCCGGCGGCGGAAAGGTGACCCTTCTTCCCCCCGCGAAGCTGCTGGCCGACTACGACCCCACTGCGGACACCCGGATCTCCGAATGGGAGACCGTCATGCACCTCGCCAAGCGGTTGGAGGAGCAGGGCGTCAACGCGGCGGCGCGGCTGGTTGCCGCCGCTCAGGCCAAGGGGGTCGACCTGGACTCGGCGAAGGAACTCGCCTATCTGCTCTACTCCATCGCCGAGCAGCGCGGCTGGGCACAGCACGCGCTGCTGTTCAACAGCCTCGGCACGTCCTGGAACGAGCTGGAGGGCCTGTCGCAGGCGGCGGAGATCCGCACACCTGCCCCGGTGCAAGGGGCACTAGACGACCTCGTCGAGGATTCCGAGGACGTCTAGGAATGCGGCCCATGAGCGGGACTCCCGAGCGCGGGAGTCCCGCTCAGAGCTGCTCGACCTCGCTCACAAACGCCCCCCACTCGACAGTGTCGAAGGTGAGGTGTCCCAGTTCCGGGTTCTGGGAGTCACACACATCGACCCCATCGCCCAGGGCGCTGCGAGCAGCCACACAGTTGTCCATCCCACCTTGCGAGTAACTGGACTTCGTCCACTCACGCTGGAGCATCGAGCTCTCTCCTGATCTTCTGAATGAGTGCGCGCGAAGCGTGGGGAGCCAAGGCGACCCCGCGCAGGTCACCGAATATACCCATATAGGCGTTCACGGCTGCTTGGTCATCCCGCGGATCGCTGGAGAGACGGGATTCGGTGTAGGCGAGGTGCCCCCTGTCCGGTACGGCGAACAGCCCGAACGACCCATCCATACCGTAGTGCTCAGGTGTGTCCATCGGCACCACCTGCAGTGTCACCCGCGGTGGGCTGGCAAGCTCCAATAGCTGGTCGAGCTGGCCCGCGATTACAGCAGCACCGCCGATCGGCCTTCGCAGCACGTGCTCCTCGATCACGACCATCACCACCGGCCCTTGGTCGCCCCTGACTATCTTCTGTCGGCGGATGCGCGCATCCACCTGTTCGTCGATCGCCGCGCTCGCAGCGCCGGGGTTGCCAAGCCGGATGAGTTCCCGAGCGTAGGCAGGCGTCTGGAGCAGGCCCGGAACGACCGACGACTGGTAGAGCCGGATCTCGCTCGCCTCCTGTTCGAGAGTCACCACATCGCGGAACCACTCGGCATATCCGTCCTCCTGATGGAGATCCTGCCATCGCTTCGCCAGTGTCCCACCGGCGTTAAGGACGCTGTCCAGTCGGGGGATTTGCTCTGTCCCAAGCCCTTTCTTTCCTGCCTCGACATCGGACAGGTGCGATTGCGAAATATGCAGGGCCTTCGCCACCTGCTGCTGCGTCATTCCTGCTCGTTGGCGGCGCCGCCGGACCTCATAGCCGAACCGAAGCCGCGCGGACTTACGCGATACCGCCACCTTGCCGCCTCCTACCGCCCGATTATCGCCTGCGACCGCAACCAGGCACGCATTTTCGCTCGTCAGCTATGGCCATAGAACGACCATACGGACCCGGGCATGGTTGGGGCATGGCTTCCGCGGAACTGTGGACAACAACGATCCGCGAGCGGGAGCGGCATCAGAAAACCACGGAGGGGACTCGTACCGATGCCCGACCCAGCCGTACCCACCACCACCCACAGCACCGCAGGGCCACCGCCACCCCCGCCCATCCTCGACGCAGGCCACCCGGGTGTTCCCGACCGCCCCGACCTGCCCGAGGAGCTGCTCCCCCTGCACGAGGAATACGGCGCGTGGTGGGTGATCAGCTACCAACCGCTGTGCCGTATCGCTCCCTATACCGCCCGCCCCCGACACACCAGCGGTGCCCACCCGCCGCGCAACCTCCGCACCGACACCGTCAGCTTGCTCGCCCGCGCTCTCGCCGCGTCCACCCCTGACGAGGATCCGCAAGAGCAGGCCGAAGAGGAGAAAACGGACACCCGTCACCGCACCGACGCCGCTCCCGACATCCCCGACCTTACTTCTCCGGCCGACCGCCGGCCGACTGCTCGGAAGCGGCACTGATCCGGTGCAGGTACCCCTCCTCGTGCTCCGCAGCAAGCACCCAGGCGAACGCGACCCCGCCAGGAGGGAACACCCATCCCTCCGCGTCGACCTGGACGATCCCGCGACGAGGAGCCGCGTCGCCCGTGCGTATGGTCGGGGCCGCGCTGGAGACGAGGAACGGGAACACGTTGACGTGCACGATGCTCGACTGCGAATAGTCGATCTCATACTCAGCCCGCCGCGTCGGCACGCGCGTCTGCATGACGTAGCTGTGCCCCCGCTTGTCGAACTTCATCATGTAGCGGTACTCGACGCTCACCCGCGAACCGATGTGCTCTCCGACGTCCGCCGACTCGGCTGTGTAGACGAGGCGGTCGGACTCGCTCCGCTTGCTCACGTCCATCTCGATACCCGCCACGCGCATGTGGCGCAGGCTGAACAGACCTTCGTGCAACTCAGGGGCGAACCGCCGAGAACCCGCGATCTGCCAGCAGCCGTCGAAGGCGCGGTCCTGCACCATCTGCGCGTACCCCGCGGCCGACATCGAGGCACCGAACCGGAATACCGACTTGCGCAGGACCGCCTCGTAGCGGATCTCGACCGTAAAATCGAAGAACGGATCGATCCCGTCGGCTCCCGGCGGATCGGCGGAGTCCGCGATGTAGATCCTCGCGCGGTAGTTCTCCCACGGCTCCTCTCTCAACGCGCGGTCCGCGATCACACCGCGCAGCCCTTCGGCAAGGTCCGTGCTCCCGGTGGTCGACGCCAAGGCGGCGCGCAGGACCCGGTCGGTGCTGTCGGTGGCCAACAGGCTGTCCAGTAGCCGCTCGTCGTCCAGCACCGCCGAGGCCGCAGCGCGCGCCAGCGCGGGGCGCTGCTGGTCTCCCACCTCCAGCAGTGTGCGGCGCAACTGCTCGGATGCGTCGGTGCGGATGAACCACTCCCAGACCACACCGATGATGCCCGTCGACAGGGTGGCCGCGCCCAATTCGCCGAAGGGGACCGTCCCGCTCCACACCCATCCCCGCTCGGCACCGAGGTAGTCGAGCGCGAACAGCACCAGGCTCGCAAGCAGCAGACTGACCACGACCAACTCGACGCGCAACGCGACGATGCGCCGCAGGTAGCGCCGCGCCGCGGCGGCAGAACCGCCGCTCGCGGCCGTCACAGCCGGTACCTCAACATGCCCGCGGGCAGGTAGATGTCAAGATCGGAAGAGGTGACCACCAACCCGTCCGCACGACGGCCGATTACGGTGGCCTCTTCGGTAAGTTCACGCACCGCTTCGCTGACGGCTTCCTCCTCCAGACCGGTCGCGGCGGCGATCTCGCGCACTGTCGTGCCCGGCTGGGCGTGGTCGGCGACCACGCGCGCGACCGGACTCACCACCATCGATCGGGGAAACCCCATGACCAGGCGCTCGGCGATGCGATCGAACTCGGGACCGAAGTCGAACCACCCCGTCTCGATGTCCGGCACCGCGTCCACTCCCCTGACGATGTCGCGTTCGACTTCCTTGATGCGACCGCGTCCGGCGGCGACGAGGCTCATCAATCCGTCGATCCCGATGCGCCGGTACAGCATGTAGGTCATCCGCAAGAACTCGTTGTAGTGCTCCCAGACGGTGTCGTAGACATGGTTGCGGCGGTTGAAGACCTCGATCCAATACGTGGGCACCACACCGACCTGGCGGCCGCTGAGCATGATGCTGCCGACGAGTTCAGCGATACCCTCCTCCAGCCCGCGCCCCATCAGGTCGGGGTCCTGGTGTCCCAGGGCGACGTGGATCAGCTCATGGCATACCAGCGCCTCCGAGTACAGCGGACGCACCGCGGCCCGCCGCAGGTACACGCCGGGGGCAACGCCGTACTTTCGCTGGTCTCCGGCGTCGGCGGTGAGCATCGCGTAGCGGCGGTCCTGGTAGGGCTCGGGAAACGCGTCCACGACCCGGACCACGGGGGCGCCGACGTCGACCCCGTAGGAACCGAGGAACTCGGTGGTGTTGGCCAATGCGTGCCTGATGCCGGCGTCGATGTCGGCGTGCCGGCCGATGAGGGCGCGTGCATCCGCATCGTCCAGCACCCCGGCCATCCGGCTCGCCTCCCTTCGGGCGAGCAGCGCGATCGCGCGGGCCTCGCCTTGGTCGCCCTCCGGAACCGAACCCGCGAAATCGGCGAGCGCCGCGGCTACTCCCGGAACATCGAACCGCTCGTTGCGGATGTCTGCAGGAAAGTACGGCAGCAGCCGACCCGGCAGGGTGCACTCGCTACCGCCGAGGTACCAGGCGGACCAGAGCACGTCCTCTCCGGACAGGGGGAGTTCCTCGGTACCGGTTTCGATGCTGGTCATGTCAACCGCGGCTTTCGGATATCGGGGGACGGGGAATTCGGCCGTGCTTCGGGAACAAAGGAGACATCATAGAGGGAATGCCGGAGCGCCAACTCCTCGGACACCGGTTTCACCCAGGTCCGCAAACAGGCGAAACGCTGCGGTTCCGTTGCGAGATAGGACCTGTGGTCGGTGAACGTGGAGCGCAGCCAACTGCGGTGGGGCTCGGCGCCGAATTCGGAAGCGGTGATCGGCCCGGCGAACTGAACGCGGCCGCCCGCCCGGATGAGGTGGGCGAGCGTGTCTGCGGGCCGCCGCGTGAAGCAGGTCGCGTAAACGGCGTCGGCACAGCCCGGGCGCAGCGGGGCGGCGGCGACGTCGCCGCGCACCAACCCCGCCGATACCGGAGTACGCGACGATCCCCGCGGAAAGCGCAGGTCCACCCCAACCGCCCGCCCTCGGCTCCCGACGATGTGTGCCGCGCATGCCAGGTGGTAACCGGACCCCGCGCCGAACTCCACGACGGTTTCGCCGCTGTCGCAGCCGAGCAGGTCGAGCATCACCGCCACCAGGCCGGGAGGCGTGAGGCAACTGCCCGTCCCGGTGGGCACGTGCACGTTCAGGTAGGCCATGTGTTGCGAGCGCGCTGGGACATAGCGGTGGCGGGGGACGGCCGCCACGGCGGCGGCCGTCCTCGCGCTGATCCCCACCGACGACAGCACATCGGCCAACCGGTGGCGCTGCTCGCGGGCGGCACTGCCCACGAACTGCGCAAACCCGCGTTCAGCGGCCGGGTGCGCGGCGCGGGCCCGCCGGATGTTCCATTCGGTAAGCAGGGTCGCGCGGCAGAACGGCAGGCGATCCAGCCGGGCATCCAGCTCCTCGGGCGAGAATCGCGGGAAATAGGCATAGAAATCGGGCCGCAACGCGGTCTTCAGCGTCCACGTGTCACGTCGCGGCCCGTCCGTTGCGATCATCGTCCCTTATCCGGGGCCGCCGCCACCGCCGTCGTCGCTACCGCCGCCCATGGTTACCTCCTGGTCTGCTCCGTGGATCGTATACGCCGTCCGATGCCGCAAGCTTAATCGCGCGGTTCGGCGTTGGAAATCCGCTCTACGGCCACGAGTACCTTACCGGGAAGGATTCGGCCAGCGCAGCCCGAGGCGCATTTCGCATGTTCGTGCACGGTGATGCACAAGACCGCCCGGATTCGCCCTCCGTTTCCCGACTATCTGACCCGCCTGCGCTCGGAACCATCAGACACGGAATTCGCCTTCAGTCGCGGCCGGAAAGTCAAAGCAGTCGCTCCTGGCCGCGGACTGGGTCGGCAGCCGAGGAGCGCCGACGCTGGCTGCGCACGCGGTTGCGCTCCTGACGCTGTTCGGCGGTCTCCACCCCCCGCTCCGCCGCCACGACGACGCCGAACCCCTGCTGCGCGCGCCGCTGCACAAGGTCGCGGAGGTTCTCTGCCGTTGTTCCGACCGTACCGACCAGGCCATCCTTGACGAGGTCGATGAACTGGGAATTGGTTAGATAACGCGGTACCGTGTCGTAGCCGAGGCGTCGGCCTCCGCCCTCTCCAAGCAGCCGCGGATCTTCCAACAGGAGCGGCAGGTAGCTCACCGGAAGGTACATACCCGGGGCAAGCCGCTGCTCGGCAGCGCCCCCATCCGGCCAGTGCGCAAGTTTCACAAAGCAGGAGTCGGTGCCCAGCCGCCATTCCTCCGGGGTCGCCGCCTGCCGACTGCGCCCGGCCACATCGGCCAGACGATCCACCTGGCTGAGCAGCCGGTCGTCGACACGGACGAACTTGTCCCGGTTCAGTTTCTTGTACTGCACCAGAGTGAAACTTCTCGTGTTCTCGTGGTAGTACAGCAGGTCGGCGCCCAAGCGGGCCTCGACCGGCGTGGCGTTGATGTTGGTGACCTCCAGCCGCCGTTGCCCATCGGTGGCGACGGTGATGTCGGTGCGGTTGGCCGAGTCCCTCGCCCAACCGTCGGGCACCGACGCACGGACATCGTGTTCGATCAGGCTCTGCTCGGTCGGGTCCGGAATGAGCCCGGCCAGATAAGGTTCACCCTCGGCCGGCCGCTGCCACGCATCGACTGCTTCCGCCGGGAACCCGGAGATGCGCAGCGCCACGTGCAAGGCGTCGCGTTCCTGCCGCCACAATCGGTCCGCGGGGCGTGCGTTATCGAGCCGTGCCGAGTTCAGGATTCCGCTCAGCCATTCGATGAGCCGGGCGAAATACGGGTGCTGCTGCCGCAGCGCACCCAACACGGCGCCGCCGGAATCCTCCTGCAACGGGTGAGCGGGGTAGCGCAATGCCGATCGCAGATCCTCTCGCGCCGCGTACCCCAGGGCCAGACCTTCAGCGGTCGCGCCCAGTGCACCCGTGCCGCGCAGGTACTCCACTTTCACCCGCCGCCCTACCGAGGCCACCTTGGTCCCGCTGGGCCGCTGCACAATGCCCATGTGAGTCAGCACATGCTCGGCCTGGCCCTGGTCTTCGCCGCGAACGAAAACCAGGGCCACCTGCCCTCCGTGCGGACCCGAGGGCGGAGGGTCGGGCACGTTGGCGGTGAGCACCTGGTCGAGGTCCAGCGCTACTTTGGTGGACCTGCGTTGGTGGGCCGTGAGCGAGAAGACGTATACCACCGCACGGACAGTAACCAGTCCACCGCCATCGGGCAACGGAGCCGAAAGCCGAGTACGCCCCTGGCCGGATCCGGACGGCCCGGCCGCGCCCGCAGAGCGCCGCCTCCAGTCCGCAAACCGCCGCATTCGCCGCTGTCGTCGTGGTCTGATTTCATCGATGTCGCAACGGGACGACGCGGGAGGGACGGACACCATGGCGGCGAGCAACCGCGATCGCGTGGGGCAGGGCTTCGAGATTCTGGCCGAAGGACTCAAGCCGTTCGTCGAGACCCGAATGTCGGCCGCCGCGCCGTCCGGGCAGGACTGGCTGGAGTTCTGGAAGCGCCGCGAGGAGAAGCGTTCGGGTTCCGGCTACACCTACTCCAAGGACGACCCCCAGCTTCTGCTGCGCATCCTCACCGAAGAATGGCGGGTCTTCAAGGACCACCTGTCCCGTGCCGAATCCAGCCTGGCCAGCGAACTCCGCCAAACACGCAACGAATGGGCGCACAACGCGCCGTTCTCCTTCGACGACGCCTACCGCGCCCTGGACACTACAGAGCGGCTACTCAGCGCGGTCGGTGCCACCGAGCAGGCCGAGCGGGTACGCAAGATGCGCATCGACCTGCAACGCGCCACTTACGAGGCCGAGACCAAGCGCAACGCCAAGGCCGCCGAGACCCCGGTCAGCGTTCCCGGTTCCCAGGACGGCCACGGACTCAAACCGTGGCGCGAGGTGCTCCACCCGCATACCGACATCGCAACCGGCAACTACGCGGCGGCCGAGTTCGCCGCTGACCTGCACCGTGTCGCCTTCGGAGACGGCACGTCGTCGGCCGAGTACGCCGACCCCATGCTGTTCTTCCAGCGCACCTATCTCACCGACGGTCTCCGTGACCTGCTGACCTGGGCGGTGCGGCGTATCGGCGGCGACACCAACGCGCCGCCCATCGTCAACCTGCAGACCAACTTCGGCGGCGGCAAAACACACTCCATGCTCTCGCTGTGGCACCTGTTCTCCGGTGAGCACGGGGAACAGGAATATCCGCAGGAGTTCCAGGAACTGCTGGACGGACGGGGAATCAAAGAGCTCGGCGGGCGTGTGCGGCGAGTCGCGCTGGTCGGCAACCACATCCCCGCCGGCGAGGCGCGAACGATGGCCGACGGAACTGTCCTACACACGCTGTGGGGCGAGCTGGCCTGGCAGCTGGGGGGCCGCGAAGCCTACGACATCGTCGCCGAGGCCGACCGTACACGAAGCAACCCCGCCTCCGCGCTCAACGACCTGATCCAGGCATACTCGCCCTGCCTGATCCTCGTGGACGAATGGGTGGCCTACGCCCGGCAGCTCTACGACCGCGACGACCTTCCCGGCGGCTCCTTCGCCACCCAGTTCACCTTCGCCCAGACCCTGACCGAGGTGGTCTCCGGCATCCCCGGATCCATGCTGGTGGTGTCCATTCCCGCATCGCATGAGTCCACCGACGGCTCCGACGACTCCTCCAACGAGCTGGAGACCGGCGGCGCCAACGGCCGAGCCGCGCTGCAATCGCTGCAGAACGCCATCCGGCGCAAGGCCGACCAGTGGCGTCCCGCCAGTAGCCACGAGTCGTTCGAGATCGTGCGACGCCGACTCTTCCAGGAGCCCGACAGCCGGGCGCGCAGCGCCATCGACGCAACCGCCCGCGCCTATCTGCAGTTCTACGCCAAGCACCGCGACGAGTTCCCCAGCGGCTCTGCGGAGCTGGACTACGAGAAGCGGATCAAAGCGACCTACCCGATCCATCCGGAACTGTTCCAACGGCTCTACGACGACTGGTCCGCTTTGGACCGCTTCCAACGCACCCGCGGCGTGCTTCGCCTGATGAGTGTGGTCATCCATGAGCTGTGGCGGGACGAGGACCCCGCCCCGCTGATCATGCCCGGGTCGATCCCGCTGGACGCCCACCGGGTCCGCACCGAGATCAGCCAGTACCTGGAGGACAACTTCAAACCGGTGATCGACGCCGACATCGACGGCGCCGACGCCACTCCGAACCGGATCGACACCGAGCGCACGCTCTACGGACAGCGCAGACTCACCACGCGGTTGGCGCGGACCATCTTCTTCGGTTCCGCGCCCACACTCAAGGGCAGCAACAAGGGGATCGACCAGCAGCGGATCTGGCTGGGCACGGCGATCCCCGGAGACACTGTGGGCAACTTCGGCGGGGCGCTGCACCTGCTGTCGGACCGGGCCCACTACCTCTACTCCGACGGCTCCCGCTATTGGTACGACACCCAGCCTTCGGTCACCCGCCTCGCGCGCGACCACGCGGAGCGGCTCCGCGAACACCCAGAGGACGTGTGGGCCTACTTGCGGGAACGGCTTCAGCCCGAGCGGCGGCGGCGCGGCGCGTTCGCGGCCGTCAACGTAGCAGTGGAACACACCAACGAGGTCCGCGATACAGACGTCGCCAGCCTGGTGATCCTCCACCCCCGCTACGCCCACACCCGTCGCAACGATTCCTCCGACGCACGCGAGTTCGCCGATTCCGTGCTGCGCCAGTGCGGCAGTGCGCAGCGCACCAACCGCAACATGGTGGTGTTCCTCGCGCCCGACGAGAGGCGGCTGGCCGAACTCACCGAAGCCGCCCGCGATCACATTGCCTGGAAGGGCATCGTCGATCGCCTTGACGAACTGGAGCTGTCCCCCCAGCAGGCCGCACACGCACGGGGCAAGCTCGCCTCCGCCGACGAGGCTGTTGCCGGGCGGATCCCGCAGACGTACTTCTGGGTTTTCGCGCCGATGCAGCGCCCCGGTCGGCCTTTGCAGTGGGAGGAGCTGCGCGCCGACCGCGGTCCCGACGGGCTCGCCGAGCGCGTCACCGAGAAACTGCGCGCCAACGCCCAGCTGCTGAGCGAGATCTCCGCCCCGGCTGTGCGGCGCGACCTCGATAGCAAGCTCGGCTCGGAACAGGCGTGGGGCAAGGGCTACCTGACATTCGGCGACCTGTGGGGCTATTGCTGCAAGTACGCCTACCTGCCGCGGCTGACCGGCCGCCACGTGCTCGAGGACGCGATCCGCGCATGCTTCGACCGCGGGGTGACCTGGGAACACGAGGGATTCGCCCTTGCCGAGTCCTACGACGAGGGCGAGGGGCGTTTCAGCGGTCTGCTGCTGCCGATGGAGGACCCCGCTCCGGCCCACATCAGCGACGCCATGCTGCTGGTGCGACCGGACCTGGCGGTGTCCCAGCGCGAGGCTGAGAAGGCGGCGCGCGAAGCCGCACAGGTCCCATCCATCGACGACGCAACCCGTGCGGATCCGGGCGGGACCGCGCAAGCCGAAGGCACACATCCCACCCCGGATTCGCGCAAGGGCCAGCCGTCCGCGCCGAGCCCGCAGCAGCCGCAGCGTCCCGCCAACACCCGCTTCTACGGCAGCTACACCGTCGACCCCGGCCGCTACGGCCGCGACTTCACCAACCTGGCTCAAGAGGTGCTGCGCCACCTCGTCGCAGTGGAGGGGGCGGATGTGACCATCAGCGTCGAGATCAAGGCGACCCACGACGGCGGATTTGCGGAGGACACCGTCAGAGTGGTCTCGGAGAACGCGAACACGTTGAAGTTCGACGAAGCCGGCTTCGCCGACGAATGAGCTAGGTAAGGCGCCCCCCATGCCCGTGAAGAAGACCGCGAACAGTGTCGAGGGACTGGCCAAGCAGATCTCGCGCGGGGAGATCAAGCTGCCTGAGATCCAACGCGCCTACGTGTGGAAGCCACCGCAAGTCGCTCGGCTGGTGGAATCCCTCTACCGGGGGTACCCGACGGGCTCTCTCCTGTTCTGGGAGACCGATGAGGCTCCGGCCACGCGCGATGCCGCAACCTCCGACGTCGCCGAACCGGCGGTGCGCCCGCTGTACCTGCTCGACGGCCAGCAGCGCCTGACCTCCTTGCACCGGGTGCTGTCCGGGCATCCCGAGGCCCAGATCGTGTTTAACGTCGAAACCCAAGCGTTCCAGAACCAGAGCGCGGCCACACGCCAGGATGCGCGCTGGGTGCGAGTCTACGACATCGTCCACCCTGACACCGACCTCTTCGATGTACGCAGCGCGTTGCTGCAGGCCGGTATACCCGTCGAGTCCAAGGACATCGGCACCCGCCTGAACCAGCTCGCGGCAGTCGTAAAGCACGACTTCCACATGGAGGTCCTCTCCGGGTTCAGCTACGAAGAGGTCACCCAAATCTTCACCCGGGTCAACAGCGGGGGACGCAACCTCAAGACGGTCGACCTGGCCCAGTCCACGCTGTCCGCCCGCTGGCCGGGGATTCTCCGTCGCATGGAGACCGAGCAGGAGTTCTGGACGGCTCGAAGCTACAAGCACATCGATGTGACGTTCCTCACTCGCGCACTGACGGGTGCGGTCCTCGGGCGCGGGCTGAGCAGCGGGGCCCACGCACGCCTGGTCAGTTCCAGCGACGCCGAACTCGACCGCGGCTGGACCACCGTACAGCGGGGCCTACGCCGATTGGTACCGCTCCTTCAGGAGAACTTGGGCATAACGCACAGTTCGCTCCTGCCCTCGATGGTGACCCTGATTCCGCTGGTGGTGCTCCTGGGCGAGTACCCGCGGGACAAGCAGATGGACAAAGGGACCGCCAACGGCATTCTCTACTGGTTCCTCGCCGCCACGGTGCGCGCCCGTTACAGTGGCTCCACCGACACCGTGTTGGGCCGCGACATTCCCGCGGTGCGCGAACCCGCGCCGGTACGTGCTCTACTCGAAAACCTGGGCATCGGCAGTGCCCGTATGCAGATCACCGCGCAGACGCTCGCCGGAAAAAACCGGAACAGCCCGTTCTTCCTGCTCAGCTTCCTGGTGTGTCGGCGTGCCGGCGCCACCGACTGGTGGAGCAGCGTGGTCATCTCCGCGGCAGGCGAGCACGACCAGCGATTGGAATGCCACCACATTCACCCGCAGGCCACCTTGACAGTGCCGTCGGGGCGCTACGCCAAGAACGAGATCAACGACCTGGCCAATCTGGCCTTCATCTCCGGGCACGCCAATAGCCGGATCGCCCGGCGGTCCCCCGCCGACTACTTCCCGGAACTGGATCCGGGAGACCTGCGGGCACACTGCGTTCCCATCCAGGAGAACCTCCGCAGGGCCGAGTCCTATCGCGAGTTCCTCGCGGCACGGCGACAACTCCTCGCGGCACGGATGAACGATCTGCTGGAGGAGTTCCGCCCGGAGTGGCTGGACGACATCGCGGCCGAGCCCGACGCGACATCGGGAACCGCCCTGGAGTTCGCAGTGTACGACAGCGATTGGGACCGCGGCCGAATCACGGTCCGCGCACACTACGACGGACACGCCTGGACAGGCGACATCGGCCTACCGGAACTGGAAGAGGCTCTGGATGCTGTCAGCAGCGGTCTGGACGCGGATCTGGAGGTCTGCGGCGAGACGTTTTCCCTCAGCAGCGACGGTGATGTCGTGGAAGTGCCCATCGGGCCGTTCCTGGTGACCGGAAAACCCGAAACCTGGCAGGAGATCCTGATCCGGGAGAAGGAGGAGGCACGTCCGCTGTCGCAGTTCCAAAAGGCGGACTCCGAACCGTGGAGAGCCCCCCGGGTCTCCTTCCCGGTCGCTGCCGTCGACTGACGGTACGGGTACTCCCTTCCCGAACCACGGCGGGGCGCTGGTAGAGCCGCCCCCTCCCGGTCTTAACAACCGTGATCGCGGGAGGGGGCGCGGCCGCGCCGTCACTCGGAGGGCTGGGGCACCTCCACGTCCGGGCATTCGATGGTCGGGTTGACCCCGATGTAGTTCAGCGGCCCGGCCGCGATCGTCACGAGGGTGCTGCCGATCGACGCGCAGTTGGCCTCGTCGGTGCTGAGATAGCCGCGCTGGATCGCCGCTGCCAGGCCGATGAGCAGCCACAGGACCACGACCACCGGGATGAGGACTCTTCCGCGCACTGCTGCCTCCTCGGGGGAAGGGGGTCGGTTGCGGCACTGCCGGTGTGCCCCCTGCCCTACCCGCCTGCGGCGCGATGTCACCACCCTTGTGCCGACCGCGCGCGCCTCCCCCGAGCGCGGCCGCGCCGGGCCGCGGGGGCGGCGGCGCGGCCGCGGGTGTGCGGCGCTCAGGCCCGCTTGGCGCAGGCCTGGCTGGTCTCCACCCAGTTCTCCAGCAGCCGGGCGGCCGCTCCGCTGGTCAGTGCGTTCTCGGCGACCTCCAGTGCCGAGCGCAGGATCTCGGTGGCGCTCGCCGAACCGAATCCGGGCAGCGTGGTGGCCACCGCGGCCGCCGCGTTGAGCAGTACGGCGCCGCGCACGGCGCCGTCGGCGGTCGGTCCGCCCTCGACCAGGTCCCGTACCACGCGGGCGTTGTACTCGACGTCGCCGCCGCGCAGCGCCCCGGGGGCGGCGCGCTCGATGCCGAGGTCGGCCGGGTCGATCCGCTCGTGGGTCACTGCGCCGTCGTGCACCGACCAGATCCGGGAGGTGGTGGTCGTGGTCAGCTCGTCCAGGCCGTCGTCGCCGCGGAAGACCATGGCCGAGGTGCCGCGCCGGGCGAACACGCCCGCGATCGTCTCGCACATGCCCTCGTCGAAGACGCCCACGGCTCCGGCGGCCGGCCGGGCCGGATTGGTCAGCGGACCCAGGAAGTTGAACACCGTGGGCACCCCCAGCTCCTTGCGCGTCTTGGACGCGTGGCGCAGCGAGGGGTGGAACAGCGGGGCGAAGCAGAAGGTGATCCCGGCCTCCTCGGCGACCCGGGCGGTCTGCTCGGGCGCCAGGTCGATGACCACGCCCAGCCGCTCCAGCACGTCGGCCGTGCCGCAGGAGGAGGAGGCGGCGCGGTTGCCGTGCTTGACGACCTTCACCCCCGCCGCCGCGGCCACGATCGCGGCCATGGTGGAGATGTTGACCGTGTGGGCGCGGTCGCCGCCGGTGCCGACGATGTCGACGGTCCTGCCGGGCACCGAGATCCGCACGGCGTGGGCGAACATCCCCTCGGCCAGACCGGTCACCTCGGCCACCTCGGCGCCCTTGGCGCGCAGCGCGACGGCGAAGCCGGCGATCTGGGCGTCGGTCGCCGAACCGGACATGATCTCGTTCATGGCCCAGCCGGTGTCCTCGGCGGAGAGCGCACGGCCCTCCAGCAGCGCGGTGATCAGATCGGGCCAGGTGCGTTCGGTGGTGCTCACGTGGGTGCTCCTCGGGGGATGCGTGCGCGGACGGGTTGGGGCGATGGGCTGAGCAGGAGGGTCAGGCGCGCCATCGCGCCCTGTTGGCCCCGTGGTGGCCCATTCCTCCGAAGAACCGCGCCTCCGGCCCCCGGCGGACGTCAGCCCCGTGGCGGCCCATTCCTCCGAAGAACCGCGCCTCCGGCCCCCGGCGGACGTCGGCCCCGCGGTGGCCCGCCCCGTCGAAGGAGCGCGCATCGGTCTCCCGGCCGACGCCGGTCCCGCGCCGATCCCCACCGCCGGAGGGCGCCGCCGCGCGGCCGGTTGTGGCCGCTCCGGGGAAGGACGCGCCGAACAGCGGCCGCGGCGCCTCGCCGCGGCCGCTGTCACCTGCGCTGTGCACCATCGGCAACGTCTCTCGCTCGGCCGGGATCGATCCGCCCGCCGCGGGCTCGCGCTCGCACCCGGAGCCGGCCCGGCGGCGGATGGCGCGGCGCCGCTGTGCGGTGGCGCCGCTTGAGTCGGAGACTACCCCAGGGCGGCGGTACGGGCCGCCTGCTCGCGCATCAGCTCGGCCAGCGCCTCGGCCAGCGCCACCGGGTCGATCGGGTGGCTGACGACCTTGTCGGCGCGCGACCAGGCGGCCAGCCAGCCGTCGTCGCGCCGCCCGATGATCAGCAGCACCGGCGGGCACCGGTAGATCTCGTCCTTGACCTGGCGGCAGACGCCCATGCCGCCGGCGGGCGCGGTCTCGCCGTCGAAGATGCAGACGTCGATACCGCCGTCCTCCAGGCGCGCCAGCACGCCGGGGGCGGTCGCGCACTCGACGAACTCGACCTTGGGGACGTCGGCGGCCGGCCTGCGCCCCACCGCCGTACGCACCTGCTCGCGGGTGTCGGGCTTGTCGCTGTAGAGGAGCACGCGCATGCGCGCAGCGGACTCCGCGGAGCCGGGGCCGTTGGTCGCCATGGTCAACCGTCACCATCCCTGTACGTCGCGGCCGGCCGGTGCGGCTGGGGATGCACCGGGGTGTCCGAGCCTATGCCCTGCGGCCGCCGAGTTGAGACCTTCGCCACCTCAGCATGCCACCGCGGCCGCGCCCCTGGCCATCCGGGCGCCCGCCGCCCGCCCCCGCGGCACGTGCGGGCGCGGCCGCCTGCGCAGCCGTGCGAATCCGTGACTGCGGGCGCCGGGCGCGCTATGCTCATCATCGCGCCTGTTTCCGGGCCCGAGCCGCCGCACGGCCATCACGAGCCGATACCGGTGCCGCGGCAGATCGGGCGCCTTTCGGGGGGTCGTGCACCAGCCTTCGCGGGATGCCGTAATAATGCTCCCGTGGCGACAGCAACCGCGAATCAACCAACAGGACCGACACCGTTGCACGGTGCGGCACAGCGACCTGACCTGGTGAGCGTTGGCACCATCGTGTGGCTTGCCAACGAGCTCATGTTCTTCGCTGCGCTGTTCGCGATGTACTACACCATCCGATCGGTGACCATGGGCAACCCCGAGTTGGGAGACTGGCCGGACGCTCATCTGAGCGTGGGCTACGCCCTGACGATCACCATCATTCTGGTGGCCTCCAGCTTCACCGCGCAGGCAGGCGTCTGGGCCGCCGAGCGCGGTGACGTCCGGAAGCTCCGTCTGTGGTTCTTCATCTCGTTCCTCATGGGCCTGGTCTTCGTACTGGGCCAGGCATACGAGTACTACGAGCTCATCTACCACGAGGGCCTGACCCTGCAGTCCAGCGCCTACGGCTCGATGTTCTACCTCACCACGGGGTTCCACGGTCTCCACGTCATCGGTGGTCTGATCGCGTTCCTGATCATGCTGGGACGCACGTACGCCGCGAAGCGCTTCACTCACCAGCAGGCGACCAGCGCGATCGTCGTGTCCTACTACTGGCACTTCGTCGACGTGGTCTGGGTCGCTTTGTTCGCAACCATCTACTTCCTTCAGTGACCCGAAACGGGGAAACCGTGAAATGGATTACCGCGCGGCGACGGCATCCCCTTGCGGGGTATGTCGTCGTCACACTCGCGCTCACTCTCTTCGGCGTGGGCTACGCCGTCATCGCGCCCGGCGCGGAGCGGGCCGAGGCGCAGACGCTGGCGGCCGAGGCCGCCGCGGCCGAGGAGCAGCCGACCGCGGAGGACGTGGCCGAGGGCCGCGAGATCTACAACAAGACCTGCGCGAGCTGCCACGGCCCCAACGGCGAGGCCGGCGAGGGCTACACCGGCCCCGACATCACCGGTGAAGGCGCCGCCGCCGTCGACTTCCAGGTCAGCACCGGCCGCATGCCGTCGATGAACCCCGACGCGCAGATGCCCCGCAAGCCGCCGGTGCTCAACCAGGAGGAGATCGACGACCTGCTCGCGTACTACAACGCGGAGCTCGGCGACCCCGGCGCGCCCGGCGTGCCCTCCTCCGACATCCCCGGTGAGCCCCCCAAGCGCGCGGACTTCGAGGACCACGGGGCCTACGAGGAGGCCCTCGAAGAGTGGGAGGCCAAGTACGAGGACTACATCGAGGGCGCCAAGAACCCCAACGCGGGCATGGAGCTCTACCTCGCCAACTGCGCGCACTGCCACAGCTGGTCCGGCCAGGGCGGCGCGCTGACGGGCGGCCGGTGGGCGCCCGAGATCGGGGACGCGACACCGCTGCAGATCTACGAGGCGATGATCACCGGCCCCGGGACCATGCCCGAGTTCAGCGACAAGGTCATCACCCCGGACGAGAAGCAGGACCTGATCGCCTACGTCAAGGACCTCCAGGCCGAGCCGAACGCCGGCGGTATCTTCGACCTCAACCGCGTGGCGCAGGTCGCCGAGGGCTTCATCGCCTGGACAGTCGGTCTCACCCTGATCGTCGCGTGCGCGATCTGGATCACCGCGAAGCAGCGAACCCATGACTGATACCAACCGCAACCACGACAACGACGGCGCCGAAGGCCCCGACCGGGTCATCGGCACCCCCTCCTCCGCCGCGGGGAGCCGGGTGATCGCCGACAACCCCCAGGGCGACGCGAGCCAGGAGGGCGCCTACTCCCCCGAGGAGACCCACACCCGCCCCGAGGAGCTGCAGCGCAAGGGTGAGCGCACCGCCGCGATGTGGTTCACCCTGGCGTTCCTGGGCGGCGTGGGGTTCCTGGTGTCCTACTTCCTGTTCCCGCCGGACGCCGAGGGGCACCCCTCCATCGCCAGCCCGCTGATCGGCCAGTGGTCGAACATGCTGATGGGCGGCACGCTCGCCCTGTCGCTGTTCGGCATCGCCGCGGGCATGACGGTGTGGGCGCGCCAGATCATGCCGCACTACGAGGTGGCCAACGACTACGACGAGCTGCCGTCGCCGCCGGAGGAGAAGAGCTCCTTCAGCGACTTCTTCATGCGCGGCGCCGACGAGAGCGGGTTCACCAAGCGGCCGCTGATGCGGCGCACGCTGCTGCTGGCCATGGCCCCGCTGGGGTTGGCGCCGATCGTGCTGCTGCGCGACACCGGTCCCCTGCCGCGCGACACCCTCCGGCACACGCTGTGGGAGCCGGGCATGCACATGGTCGTCGAGGGCGCCGCCCGCCACGGCGAGGAGGGCTGGATCCACGAGGACGACCTCACTCCCGGCGGCATGATCAGCGCGCTGCCCTACGTGGAGCCCGACGCCGAGCACCCGCACGGCCTGAGCCTCAACGACCAGGCCCAGACGGTCATCCTGCTGATCAAGATGCACGAGCGCGAGTTCAGCGAGGAGATGACCCGGGAACAGCGCAACTGGACCCACAACGGGATCGTCGCCTACTCCAAGATCTGCACGCACGTGGGCTGCCCCGCGGCGCTGTACGAGAGCGAGTCGCACCGGATCCTGTGCCCGTGCCACCAGTCGACCTTCGACGCCACCAACGGCGCCAAGGTCGTCTTCGGGCCGGCCAACCGGCCGCTGCCGATGCTGCCGATTACAGTGGACGAAGAAGGCTACCTCGTGGCTGACGGCGACTTCTCCGAGCCGGTCGGGCCGACCTTCTGGGACGCGCAGAGGGGGAAATAGGCGATGACGCGCACAACCCAGGCGCCCAAGGCGCTGCGCAACGCCGGCAACTACATCGACGACCGGTTCCACCTCGCCAAGACCGGCAAGAAGCAGCTGGGCAAGGTCTTTCCGAACCACTGGTCGTTCATGCTGGGCGAGATCGCCCTGTACTCGTTCATCATCCTGCTCGTCACGGGCGTCTTCCTGACCCTGTGGTTCAAGCCCAGCATGGCCGAGATCGTCTACGACGGCGCCTACGAGCCGATGCAGGGCGTGACGATGAGCGAGGCCTACGCCTCGACGCTCTACATCAACTTCGAGGTCCGCGGCGGCATGCTGATCCGCCAGATCCACCACTGGGCGGCGCTGATCTTCCTCGCCGCGATGCTGATCCACATGCTGCGGGTCTTCTTCACCGGAGCCTTCCGCAAGCCGCGTGAGATCAACTGGCTGATCGGAATCGCGCTGTTCGCCCTGGCCATGGTCGAGGGCCTGTTCGGCTACTCGCTGCCCGACGACCTGCCCTCGGGCATGGGCGTGCGCATCCTGCAGGGCGTCATGATGGCGCTGCCGATCGTGGGGCCGTATGCGTCGATGTTCCTCTTCGGCGGCGCGTTCCCCGGCGAGGACATCATCCCCCGGCTGTACATGCTGCACATCCTGCTGATCCCGGGCATCCTGCTGGCCCTGGTAGGGGCGCACATCCTGATCCTGTGGCACCAGAAGCACACCCAGTACCCCGGCAAGGGGCACACGGAGAAGCGGGTCGTGGGCACGCCGATGCTGCCTGCCTTCGCGGTGAAGGGCGGCGCGTTCTTCTTCTTCGTGTTCGCCGTCATCACCGCCCTCAGCGGGTTCGTGCAGATCAACCCGATCCACCTGTTCGGGCCGTTCACGCCCACCTCCATCACCTCCGGGCTGCAGCCCGACTGGTACATGGGCTTCATGGAGGGGTCGCTGCGGATCTTCCCGAACTGGTTCGACATCGACGTGGCGGGCTATTCGATCCCCACGGCGGTGCTGGTTCCGGGCCTGGTCGTGCCGGGTCTGGTGTTCGGTGCGATGGCGCTGTGGCCGTTCGTGGAGGCGTGGATCAGCGGCGACCGGCGGCACCACAACGTCGCCGACCGCCCGCGCAACGCCCCGGTGCGCACCGGCATGGGCGTCGCCGGGATCACCTTCTACGGCCTGCTGTGGATGGCGGGGTCCAACGACATCCTGTCGGAGACCTTCTCCATCTCCCTCTACGCCACCACGTGGTTCTTCCGGATCACCGTGATCGTCGGGCCCATCATCGGCTTCATCATCGCCAAGCGCGCGTGCCTGGGGCTGCAGCGGCGCGACCGCGAGCAGCTGGAGCACGGTTACGAGAGCGGCACCATCCAGCAGCTGCCCAGCGGGGAGTTCATCGAGGTGCACAAGGAGTCCTCCGAGGACGTCGTGCACGTGCTGGAGAGCAAGGAGCCGGTCTCGCGGATCGATGTGCGGGCGCTGGACGAGAACGGCGTCGAGGCGCCGTCCTCGCGCGGCCTGATGGGCCGGCTGCGGCTGCGCCTGGCCGAGTGGTACACCCGCGACAACGTGTCCTTCGAGGGCGTGGAGCCGCACACCGGCCACCACCTGCGCCACGGGGCGCACGGAGAGGACAACCTCTCGCCGCAGGACCGCGAGGAGGCCGCGACCACCTAGGCCCGGGGCCCGCCCCGGCCGCGGTGCCGATGCGAACGGCCCGGTACCCCCGCGGGGGTACCGGGCCGTCGTGCTGTGTGCAGGGCGCCTTCGGCGGATCCGCGCTCTCGCTGCGGGGGGGGCGCGGGCCGGCGCCCGCGGCGCCGCCTCGGGCCCGCACCGGTGCCGGCGCCACGGGGCGCCGCCGGCCGGCACGGGGCCGGAGGCCGGGCGGCGCTGAGCGGCCCCGTGCGCGTCTGGACCTGCCGCGACGCATGATCGGGCGAACTCACGGCTGCGGGGCCGCAGAGAGCGGCTCCGCGGCCCCGCAGCCCCCTCCTGCTTCCGGGGCGGGCCTCCGGGCGGGCGCGTGCCCGGCGCGGTGCGGCCGGCCCGGTGCGGCCGGGTCAGCCGTCCTCGCCGTGGACGCCACCGGGCGTGCCCTCGCCGTCGGTGGTGTCGGGCTCGCCGGTGGCGCTGTTGGCCAGCCACTCCTCCCACGGGCGCTGCCAGTAGCCCCACCCGTTGTCGACCTCGAGCTCGCGGTCGGTGCCGTTGATGATGAGCGGATCGCCCATCAGCGACTCCTCGTAGAACCACTTGGCGTCGGCGTTGCTCATGTTGGTGCAGCCGTGGCTCTCGTTGGACTCGCCGAGCCGCCCGTTCCACGGTGCGGCGTGGGTGAACTCGCCGCTGTTGGAGAAGCGGACGGCGTAGTCGACGTCGAGCTTGTAGCCCTCGGGGCTGTCCACGGGGATGCCCGTGGTCGAGGAGTCCATGACCAGGTGCTCGTACTTCTCCATGGTCAGGTGGACGCCGCTGGTGGTGGTGTACTTGCGGATGTCGCCGCGGCCGTTGCTGATCGGGAAGTTCTTGATGGTTTCACCGTCGCGTTCGACGGTCATCGTGTGCTCGGAGTCCTCGATCGTGCTGATCTGCTCGCGGCCCACCGCGAAGTTGAGCTGGTGGTTCTCGATGCCGTAGACGCCCTCGGAGGCCTCGACCCCGGCCAGGTGCATGTCGACGGTGACGTTCTGGTAGGGCTCCCAGTACTCCTCGGGGCGGAAGACGGCGGTCTTGTCGCCGAACCAGTTCCACGCGCCGTCGACGGGGTGCTCGGAGGTGACCTCCATGGAGTTCTCCACCTGCGCCTTGTTCTCGACGGGCAGGTCGAAGTTGACGATCACCGGCATGCCCACTCCCACGGTCTGGCCGCTGGTGGGGAAGTTGGACTGCAGCTCCAGGCGCTTGCCCTCGACGGCCGGCAGGGTGCTGAACTTGCTGACGACCTCGGCCTGCTCGCCGTCGCCGGTCTCGACGGCGGCGGTGACGGTGACGTCGGAGCCGGGCACGAGGTTCCAATCGCTGACCCAGGTCTTGCCGTCCTCGCTGAGAGTGCCGGTGACGGCGTCGACCTCGGACTCCCCGCTGTCTGAAGGGCTCGGGCTCGCGCCGGACGCGCCCTGGCCTCCGGCGGCGCCGCTCTGCTCGATGCGGACGTCGGTGATGGTGCCCTCGGCCGCCTCGACGGTCACCGGCACGTTCGGCTCGACCTTGTCGGCGCCGTCCTCGGGCGTGATCCGGACGTCGGCGGCCTCCTCGGCCTCGCCGCCCGTCGTCTGAGGGGTGGGGTCCCCACCGGTGCAGGCCGTGGCCAGGACCAGGACCAGTCCGGTCAGGCCGGCGCCCGCACCGCGGACCGCCGTGGGGAGTGCACTGCCCTTCACCCTGCGACCTCCAGTCTCGAAGGGGGCCTGTGATCGGCGGTCCCACTACCCGGGGAGGCGCCGCACAGTGCCGAGTGTCCGCTGTGGACTGTCAGGGGCGGCCGCGGGGAAGCCGGCACCGCACCGGCGGGGGATGCCGGCCGCCGATAGAACAATACCCCCGGCGGGTGGCGGTTCACCGCCCCCACCGGGGGTCTGCGATTGGGCCGGGCCGGCCGCGAGCGCGCTTCTAGTGGCTGAACTGGCCCCGGTAGTACTCGAACACCCAGCCGATGGCGGTGAGGATGACGGCCAGTGCGCCGATGAACACCATCCACCAGCCGATCGCCACGCCGATCGCCAGGAACGCCACCGCCATCGCGGTGAACAGCGGCCACCAGCTGTGCGGGCTGAAGAACCCGTACTCGCCGGCGTTCTCGGCGATCTCGCCGTCGAGGCGCTCCTCGGGTGCCAGGCCGTGGTAGCGCTCGCTGCGCCGCGCCGACTGCCACAGCCAGAAGCCGATCATCCAGCCGAAGGCGATGGAGACGACCAGCGCCACCGTGCCCGTCCACTCGATCTCGCCCTCGACGACCCAGGCCCAGTAGGCGTAGAGGGCCGCGACCAGCCCGAAGAAGGTCGAGACGCCCATAAACAGGTAAGCCTGCATCTTCATGGTGAACTCGCTCCCCTACTTCGCGGTTGCGGGTGCGGGCGCCGCACCGGGTGCGGCGGCGTGCGGGTGCTTCAGGTCGAAGGCCGGGCGCTCCGAGCGGATGCGCGGCAGCGACGTGAAGTTGTGGCGCGGCGGCGGGCAGGAGGTGGCCCACTCCAGGGAGCAGCCGTAGCCCCACGGGTCGTCGACCTCCACCTTGGGGGCCCTGCGGTGGGTCACCCACATGTTCCAGAAGAAGATGAGGGTGGAGGCGCCCAGCACGAAGGAGCTGACCGAGGAGAAGACGTTCAGCGCGGTGAAGCCGTCGGAGGGCAGGTAGTCGGCGTAGCGGCGCGGGAAGCCCTCGGCGCCCAGCCAGTGCTGGACCAGGAAGGTCCCGTGGAAGCCGAAGAACAGCAGCCAGAAGTGCGCCTTGCCGAGCTTCTCGTCGAGCATCTTGCCGGTGAACTTGGGCCACCAGAAGTAGAAGCCCGCGAACATCGCGAACACCACGGTGCCGAACACCACGTAGTGGAAGTGGGCCACCACGAAGTAGGAGTCGGTGACGTGGAAGTCCAGCGGCGGCGAGGCCAGGATGACCCCGGTCAGCCCGCCGAACAGGAACGTCACCAGGAACCCGACGGTGAACAGCATCGGGGTGGCGAAGACCAGCTGGCCGCGCCACATGGTGCCGACCCAGTTGAAGAACTTCACCCCTGTGGGCACCGCGATGAGGAACGTCATGAACGAGAAGAACGGCAGCAGCACCGCGCCGGTGGGGAACATGTGGTGGGCCCACACGGTCACCGACAGGCCGGTGATGGCGATGGTGGCCGCCACCAGGCTCTTGTAGCCGAAGATCGGCTTGCGGCTGAAGACGGGCAGCACCTCGGTCGCGATACCGAAGAACGGCAGCGCGATGATGTAGACCTCGGGATGGCCGAAGAACCAGAACAGGTGCTGCCAGAGGATGGCGCCGCCGTGCGCGGCGTCGAAGACGTGGGTGCCGATCATCCGGTCGGCGCCCAGCGCGATCAGGGCCGCGGTCAGCACCGGGAAGGCGATCAGCACGAGCACACTGGTCAGCAGGCCGTTCCAGGTGAAGATCGGCATGCGGAACATGGTCATGCCGGGCGCGCGCATGCACAGGCCGGTGGTGATGAAGTTGACGGCGCTGAGGATCGTGCCCAGACCGCTGACGGCCAGGCCCAGGATCCACAGGTCGCCGCCCAGGCCGGGCGAGCGCACGGCGTCCGACAGCGGCGTGTAGGCGAACCAGCCGAAGCTGGCCGCGCCGCCGGGGGTGAGGAACCCGCCGACCGCGATGAGGCTGCCGAACAGGAACAGGTAGTACCCGAACAGGTTCAGGCGCGGGAAGGCCACGTCGGGCGCGCCGATCTGCAGCGGCATGATGATGTTGGTGAACCCGACGAACAGCGGGGTCGCGAACATCAGCAGCATGATCGTGCCGTGCATGGTGAACAGCTGGTTGAACTGCTCGTGGGTGACCACCTGCATGCCCGGCCACAGCAGCTCGGCGCGCATCAGCAGCGCCAGGATGCCGCCGAAGACGAAGAAGCCGAACGAGGTGATCAGGTACATGTACCCGATGATCTTGTGGTCGGTCGACGACATCCAGTTGACGAGGACCGACCCCTTGGGGGTCGCCGCGGGCGCGGCCGCATCGGGGGTGTGCGTCACGGTCGCCATCAGCGCCCTGCCTCCTCGTTCGCCGCCGCCGGAACGCCCGCCTCGTCGGCCGGGGCCGGTTCGTCTGCCGCCGGCTCCTCGTCGGTCACCGCGTCCTCGGGGCCCTCGCCCTCGGGACCGGGCATGTCGATGGTCCCGGAGTCGGCTTCGCCCGACTCCAGCTGCTCGGCGGTCTCCTGCTGCTGCTGTTGGGCCTTGGCCTCCTGCTCGGCCACCCAGGCGTCGTAGGCGGCGGGCTCCATCACCTTGACGGTGAACAGCATCCGGGAGTGGTCGACGCCGCACAGCTCGGCGCAGCGGCCGGCGTAGGTGCCCGCCGTGCCCTCCTGCACCTTGACCTGGAACTCGTTGGTCCGGCCGGGCATGACGTCCAGCTTGAAGGCGAAGGCCGGGATCCAGAACGAGTGGATGACGTCGGGGGAGTTCAGGTCGAAGTGCACCACGTCGCCCTCGCGCAGCACCAGGGTGGGCCGGTGCGTGGGGGTGCCGACCACCGAGAAGCGCGGCTGGGCCGCGCTCTCCCCGGACTCGGGCAGGGGCTTGTCCAGGTAGTTGAACTGCCAGCTCCACTGGAAGGCGACGACCTCGATGTTGGTGTCGGCCTTCTCGTCGGTGGCCAGCAGCGCCGTCTGATCGCGCGCGGTGAAGTAGAAGAGCACCGAGATGATCACGATCGGCAGGACGGTGTAGAGCGCCTCGATGGGCATGTTGTAGCGCACCTGCGGCGGGAGCTGCTCGGAGCGCTTGCGGTGGAAGATGATCGACCAGACGATCAGGCCCCACACCAGAAGGCCGACCGCGAACGCCGCCACCCACGACCCCTGCCAGAGCGTGAGGACGCGCTCGCCCTGCTCGGTGATCGGCTCCGGGATGCCCAAGCGGGTGTACTGGTTCGACGCGCAGCCGGTCGCGGCCAGGCCCAGCGCGGCGAGCGCGGCGCCGCGCGGTGCCCATCGGCGCAGCGCGGGGCGCCGATTCCTATGGCGGGTCGGACTCACGGATTGCCTTCCCAGCGGTGATGCCCGCGGTGCGCGGGCGGTCGTATTCCAAAGCTTTTCGGGGGAAACACTAGCGCGCTCCGCCGGGCCCCCTGTTCAGGGGCATGCCTGATCAGCGTGTTGGCCGCGCCCCTCGAAGGCGCGCGGCCGCGCGCCCGCCCGCGGCCCCGCCCGCCCAGGGGCGGTCGGGTTGCGGGGCGGCCCGGCGGAGCGGTGTGTCGCCCGGTCCGCTGCCGCGGCCGCCGGAGTCTTGCGGATGCGGCGGTCGCGTGCGGACTAAGGCGAGAGTACCGCTGTGTTTACCGACCCCTTAACCGGGTGCCGGTTAGCCGCGTCCTCGGGTAAAGAATGGAGTACGCGCAACCGTGAGAGGAGCTCCGTTGGCGGAGGAGCCGTTGGTGACCGTCGAGGCGATCGGGCGCAAGTGCCCGATCCCCATCATCATGCTCGCCGGCCGGATCCGGGAGGTCCCGATCGGCTCGGTCATCGCCGTCACGGCCGACGACCCGGCCGCTCGCACCGACATCCCGTCCTGGTGCCGGATGAAGATGCAGGAGTTCGTGGCCGAGGTGCCGCTGGCGCAGGGCAGCGCGTTCCACATCCGGCGGATGTACTGAAGGCCGCCCCGGCCGGCGCCGGCGGCATCGCAAAGCAGCGGGCCGTGCGACCGCCGGCAATCCGGGGTCGCACGGCCCGTATCAGGCACGCGAAGCGCCGGGGTCAGCGCGCGTAGTACTCCACGACGAGCTGCTCGTCGAAGGGCACCGGAACCTGCTCGCGCTTGGGGCGGTCGACGACCGCCACGCGCAGGTCCTTGTGGCTCACGGCGAGGTAGCCCGCGGTCTTCTCGTCGGCGTGCACGCCCTCGGCGGCCTCGACGAAGGGCACCATCTGGCGGGACTTCTCGCGCACGCTGATGACCTGGCCGGGCTTGACCTGGTACGAGGGGATGTCGACCTTCTTGCCGTCCACGGTGATGTGGCCGTGGTTGATGTACTGGCGCGCCGCGTAGATCGACGGCGCGAGCCCGGAGCGGAGCACCACCGAGACGAGCCGCGTCTCCAGCTCGGCGATGAGCTCCTCACCGGTGCGCCCGGGGCGCTTCTTGGCCGTCTCGTAGGTGCGGGCCAGCTGCTTCTCCGACAGGTCGTAGTACCAGCGCAGCTTCTGCTTCTCCGCCTGGCGGACCGCGTAGTCGCTGGTCGAGCGCCGGACTCGGCGGCCGTGCTCACCCGGGGGGTAGGGCCGCTTCTCGAAGTAGCTGACCGCCTTACGGGTCAGCGGGGTACCCGCGCGCCGGGACAACCGCACCTTAGGTCCGGTGTAGCGCATTCACGTCCTCCGTCTATGAGTCACTTGCAAAAACGGGAGTCCTAGGTAAGGCTTGCCTAAGTCTAGGAGGTGCCATGCGACAGCCCAGCCCGTCCGAGACCGAACGGGTCCGCTCCCTTGCCGCCACGGCGACCCCCACCGCAGCGGCGTTGGCAGACAATCCCGACACGCCTTTCAACGTTGCCGGGGCGGTCGATCACGCCGGGCGCGTAGTCCTGTGGGTCGCGGCGCACCACCCGCTGCACGAGGCGGTGCGGGAGGGGCGGCGCGCAGATCCCGGCCCTGAGGTCGGTGTCGATCTGTCCGCGATCCGGCGTGTGGGTCGCACCTCTACTGTACGCGCTCGGCTGTGGTGCCAGGGCAGGGCCGAGGCGGTGCCCGCCCACGAGCGGCGCTCGGCGGCGCTCACGGTGTGGGAGCGCCACCCCGACGAGGGACTGCTCGCCGCGGCCGCGCTCCGGCCCGAGCCCGATGCGCCGGTACTGCTGCGGATGGCGCCGCGCCGTGTCTTCTACCACACCTACGACGCGGCCGGGGTGGTCGAGGGCGCCGCGTTCACGCTGACCCGCCCCGATCCGGTCGCCAAGCCGGCCGAGGAGATCGTCGAGCGGGTCAACGACCGCTACCGCGACGAGCTGACCCGGGCCGCGTGCCGGCTGCCGGGGGCTCCGCAGGGCCGGGCGTGGCTGTGGGAGCTGGACGCCCGCGGCGCGACGGTGTGGGTCGACGTCGCCGGCGGAGCCGACGCCGCTCTGGTGCGCGTGCCCTGGAGCGCCCCGGCGCGGACCGTCTGCCGGCTGGAGCGCGCGCTGTTCGGCTTCCTCGCCGACGGAGGCGCCGAGTCCGGCGCCGACGCGGGCACCAGTCCGGTCCGCGGCCGCCCCTGCCGGCGTGCCCACCGCCACCGCACCGACTGATCCCCGCCCTCTTGGGCGCCGATCGTGTACCCGGTCATCGTGCGCGTTCACGAGTGACCGCACGCACGTACAGGATGAGCGCCGCCGGGGGGCCTCGCGGAAAGACGAAAGGGCCTCCCCGGCGGGAGTCGCGAGCGGGCCGAGACGCCCGCGGTTCCGCCGGGAAGGCCCGTCCACCGCAGCGCCGCGCGGGGCGGCGCCGGTGGGCCCGGAAGCCGGGTACGGCCTCAGGACAGGTGCGGCTTGATCTCGCGCGCGCTGTCCTCGCCGTAGGACTCGGTGATCTTGTCGAGCAGGCTCGCCGGAGTCAGGTCGTACTCCTGCGGGCCGTTGACCGCCAGGCAGTGCACCGCGATGGCGTTGCCGACCTGGGCGGACAGCTCCAGGGACAGGCCCCAGGACAGGCCCGCCAGGAAGCCGGCCCGGAACGCGTCGCCGACGCCGGTGGGGTCGACCTTCTCGCTGACCGCGGCGGGGCCGACGTTGATGGGCGGCTCACCCTTGCGGTCGATGCGCACGCCCTTGGCGCCCAGCGTCGTCACGCGGGTCTGCACTCGGTCGAGGATCTCCTCCTCGCTCCAGCCGGTCTTCTGCTCGCAGAGGGCCTTCTCGTACTCGTTGGTGAAGAGGTAGGTGGCGCCCTCGATCAGCTCCCGCACCTGCGGGCCGTCCATGAAGGCCAGCTGCTGGGAGGGGTCGGCGGCGAAGGCGAGGCCGCGGTCGCGGCACTCCTGGCTGTGGCGGGTCATGGCGCCGGGGTCGTTGGCGCTGACGAGCACCAGGTCGAAACCGCCGGCCGCGTCCGACAGCGGCTTCAGCTCGATGTTCTTGGCCTCGGCCATCGCGCCGGGGTAGAACGAGGCGATCTGGTTGTGGTCCTTGTCGGTGGTGCAGACGAAGCGCGCCGTGTGGCGGAGCTCGGAGATGTGCACGCCGGAGGTGTCCACCCCGTGGCGCTCCAACCAGGAGCGGTATTCGTCGAAGTCGGCCCCCGCTGCGCCCACGAGGACGGGGCTCAGACCCAGGACCCCCATGGCGAAGCTGATGTTGGGGGCGCAGCCGCCGCGTCGCACCTCAAGCTCGTCCACCAGGAACGACAGCGACACCTGCTCAAGCTGATCGGCGATGAGTTGTTCGGAGAACCGTCCCTCGAAGGTCATCAGATGGTCGGAGGCGATCGATCCGGTAACCGCGATGCGCACTGCAGAGGGCTCCTTGGGTAGTGGGGAGAATGGACGGTCCTCAAGCCTACCCATGCCGGTTTCGCCCGCTGCAGGCGCCCGCCCAGGGCTCTACGTATCCCCTGGTCAGCACGGGTTTTTCGGCCGGCGTGCGGCTTGTCCGCGAATCGCCGGCCGGACCGGGCCGGTTCTCGGCGCGGCGGCGGAATTCCGCCCCCTGCGGCGATTTGCGAAACGGCATTGTTTCGCGACGCGCTTTCCGTTCCGTAATACGCCCGGTGCACTCGGCCCGGGCGGGGAAAACCGCGCCGGGTTAGGGGACGGCAGACGACGAGGGTCCGCGCGCCCGGATGGGGGCGTGCGGACCCTCGATCGGTCTGCGTGGCGATACCCGGCCGCGCCGCCGCGGCCCCGCCGCGGGGCACCGGCAGCCGAAGGCACGCGCCTTAGTTGAAGGAGTCGCCGCAGGCGCAGGAACCCGTGGCATTGGGGTTGTCGATCGTGAAGCCCTGCTTCTCGATCGTGTCGACGAAGTCGATGGTGGCGCCCATCAGGTAGGGGGCGCTCATCCGGTCGGTGACGACCTCGACGCCGGAGAAGTCGCGCACGACATCGCCGTCGAGCTCGCGCTCGTCGAAGAACAGCTGGTAGCGGAGCCCCGAACAGCCGCCCGGCTGCACGGCGACACGAAGCCGCAGGTCGTCGCGCCCCTCCTGCTCAAGGAGGTTCTTGACCTTGCTCGACGCCTTCTCCGTCAGGATGATGCCCTGCGCGGGGGCCTCGCTCTGTACCGTCATCTGCTAGCTCCTCCGTAAAAGCGTGGCGGCCGCCACTGGCACTGGTCGACCCGAACTGGTCAACGCCCACGGCCGCTGGTGCATTCCTGCCCGTGGCGGGGACGCGCAATGCTGCCGCTGTCCAGACTAGGCGCTCGCCGGGGTCGCCGCCATCATCGGTGATCCTCTCTGGGGACGGTGCGGGTCCGCGCGGACGTGCGCCGACGCGCCCGCCGCGGCTCAGCGCGCCGACCGGTCGTCGCCCCGGTCGGCGCCGGTGTCGGCGCCGGCGCGGCCGCCCGACCAGCGGCGTGCGACGCCCGCGGCGAGCTTGCGCAGCTCCTCGGCCGAGCGGCTCAGCGCCGCCTGGGTGGAGCCCGCCGACTCCACGAGCGAGTAGGTCTCGGTGATCCCGGCGGCCGCGGCCTCCTGGCGGCCCACCGCGACCGCGCCCGCCAGCACGATGCAGGGCACGCCCTGGTCGGCGGCCGCGCGCGCGACGCCGTGGGGCAGCTTGCCGCGCAGCGACTGGGTGTCGAAGGAGCCCTCGCCGGTGATGACCAGATCGGCCGCCGCGACGTCCTCGGCCAGGCCCACGGCCCCCAGCACGCGGGCCACTCCGGACTCCACCGCGCCGCCGAGGAGCAGCATGCCGTAGCCCAGCCCGCCGGCCGCGCCGGCGCCGGGCGCCTCGCGCAGGCCGCCGGGGTCGGTGGCCTCGGCGAAGGCGGCGAGCGCGGCGTCCAGCCGCTGCACCTGGTCGGCGTCGGCGCCCTTCTGCGGGCCGAACACCGCGCTGGCGCCGTGCAGGCCCAGCAGGGGGTTGTCGACGTCGGTGGCGGCGATGAGGGAGGCGCCGCGCAGCGCCGCGCGCGCGGCGGCGAGGTCGACCGGGGAGTCCAGGGCGCTCAGCCCCGCGCCGCCGCCGCTGAGCCCCGCGGCGGGCTCGGCGCCCAGTGCCGCGAGCATGCCGGCGCCGCCGTCGTTGGTGGAACTGCCGCCGAGGCCGACAACGATGCTGCGGGCGCCCGCGGCCGCGGCCGCGGCGATGAGCTCGCCGACGCCCCGGCTGGTGGTGCGGCCGGGGTCGCGCCGGTCCTCGGGGACCAGATGGAGTCCGCAGGCCTGGGCGCTCTCGATGTAGGCGGTGGCGCCCGAGACCAGGTAGCGGGCGGGCACGGAACCGCCCAGCGGCCCCGTCACCTCGGTGTCGTGCAGGGTGCCGCCCAAAGCGGTGTGCAGGACCTCGACGAAGCCGGGACCGCCGTCGGACAGCGGCAGCAGGCGGGTCTGCGCGCCGGGGTCGGCCCGGAGCCACCCCTCGCAGATCGCCTCGGCCGCCTCGACGGCGCTGAGGGTTCCGGCGAACTTGTCGGGAGCGATAACGATACGCACCCGACCAGTGTGCCCTGCCCCTCATCGCACCGGCGAGCCGGGCCCGGCCGGCTGTGGACGGCCGGGCTGCGGGTCACAGTCCGGGGGCGCCGTAGACGGGGAACCAGCGGCCCTTGTCCTTCTCGATCGCGAGGTCGTTGCCGATGGCGGCCTCCACCTGGAGTTCCAGCGCGTTGTCGCGGCGCTGCCCGGCCAGCGGCGCGAACGGGTAGAAGGTGCCGCGCTTGTAGAGGTAGACGAGGGCCACCCGGCGCTCGCCCGCCTCGTCGGCGAACGCGACCAGCGAGCACAGCAGTGAGGGGCCGAAGCCGTGGGCCTCCAGGGAGGAGTTGACCGCGTGGATGTCGGTGACCAGGTCGCTGATGCCGCCGCCGGAGCCGGGGTCCTCCTGGGCTGCCGCCGGCGCCTCCAGCACCAGCCAGGTGTAGCCGTACTCGTCGGCCGTCGCCTCGACGCGCGGCCCGTCGTCGGTGTTGAGCAGATCGGTGACGCTCTGCTGCAACTCGCTGAACGCGCGGCCTTCGGCGGCGCGGAAGGCCACCGACCCGGTACCGGTGGGGCGCAGGCCGGAGGTGGCCTGCAGGGTGATGGCCGCCGAGGGCAGGCCGAACAGGGCGTCGAGATCGGGCTGGGCCGGCTTGGAGCGGCCGAGCAGGGCGCGCAGAAAACTCATGGCGGAGGTCCTCTTCGTGTTCGGCTTGTCGTGCGGCCGCGCCTGGGGTGAGCCCGGGCGTGCGGGCGTCGCTGCCCGGGGCCGCGCGCCCTCAGGCGCCGGTGCCCAGTTGCCGGGAGATGTCGGAGAGCTGGGCCAGGCGCTGGTCGAGGCTGGGGTGGGTGGAGACGAGCTTGCTGAGGCTGAAGCCCTTCTTGGACACCGCGGGGGTGAAGAAGAAGGCGTTGAACGGCTCGGCCCGGCGCAGGTCGTCGGTGGGGATGCGGGCCATGTCCCCGTTGATCTTGGTCAGCGCGCTGCCCAGCGAGGAGGGGCGGCCGGTCAGGTAGGCGGCGGCGCGGTCGGCGGAGAGTTCCCGGTAGCGCGAGAGGACCCGGGTCAGCAGGAAGCTCAGCGCCCACACCACGGCGCTGACCAGCACGACGAGCAGCGCGACGACGGCGGGGGCGGGTCCGTTGTTGTTGCGGGCTCCGCCGCTGATGAAGGCGAAGCGCAGGCCCATCTGGGTCAGGAAGCCGGCCACGATCCCGAGGAAGCCGGCGATGGTCATGACCATCACGTCGCGGTGGGCGACGTGGGAGAGCTCGTGGGCGAGGACGGCCTCCAGCTCGGCGGTGTCGAGCCGGCGCATGATGCCGGTGGTCGCGCAGATCACCGCGTTCTTTCCGTTGTGGCCGGTGGCGAAGGCGTTGGGGACGTCGGTGCGGGCGATGGCGACCTTGGGTTTGGGCATGTCGGCCATGGCGCAGAGCCGGTCGACGACGGCGTGCAGCTCGGGGGCCTCGGCGGGCGAGACCTCGCGGCCGCCCATGGAGAAGAGGGCGATCTTGTCGGAGGCGAAGTACTGGAACGCGGCGACGCCCAGCACGACCGCCACGAGCAGCCACAGCGGCATGCCCACCAGGTACAGCGCGATGACGAAGGCCACGTACAGGATCCCCAGCAGGGACATGGTGGCGACCATCCGGGTGGTCAGCCCGCGATCGGGAATGAACTTCGAACCAGCCACTGCCGCGCTCCCGTCGTCCGCTTGCACGGTTCGGCCCCGGCTGCGCCGGGTCCCCGCCGGCCGGCGGGCGCCGCGGGCGAGGCGGCACCGGATCCGGCCGGTCACCTGCAGTCTATTCAGCGCGGGCCGCCGCGCCCTGGGTGCGGCGGCGGGCGCGCCGACGAACCCGGCGCCGGGAGCGGGCCCGGACACGACGGTGGCCGCCGCGCGGAGCGCGGCGGCCACCGTGACAGCCGACCGGGACGCGACGACGTGCGAACGAGGGTGCTCCGACGCTCAGGCGAGGTCGGGCAGGAGCCCTTCGTCGCCGAGCATCGCGCGGACCTCGTCCATGGTCGCGTCGGCGTGGGGCAGGATGAACTGCGAGGGCTCCAGGGAGTCGGGAGGCAGCGGCTTGCCGTCCTCGCGCACACGCTCAAGCAGATCGTGCAGGGCCTGGCGGAAGGTCTCCTCGCTGCCCGACTCCAGGGCCTCTTCGAGCGTCTTGTCGAAGCTGTTGAGCAGGTCGAGGTCGGCTTCGGAGAGGTCCACCTGGCCCTCGCCCATGATGCGGACGATCATGCGCCCTCCCCCTGCCGGTAGGGCTGGGTCTGGCTGCCGTCGGCGCTGCTGCCGTTGGCTCCGGCGCTGCCGCCGGTGTTGCCCGCGCCGCTCTGGGAGCCGGAGGAGTCGCCCTTCTCGATCTGCGGTGCGGCGGCCGAGCCCTGGCCGAGCTCCTGCTTCATCCGCTCCAGTTCCAGCTCCACGCCGCTGCTGCTGGCCATGCGGTCCAGCTCGGACTGGATGTCGTCCTTGGAGGTGCCGCTGACGTCGTCGAGGGCGCCCGATTCGAGCAGTTCGTCGACGGCGCCGGCGCGGGCCTGCATCTCGGCGGTCTTGTCCTCGGCGCGCTGCACGGCCATGCCGACGTCGCCCATCTCCTCGGAGATGCCCGAGAACGCCTCGCTGATCTGGGTCTGGGCCTGGGCTGCGGTGTAGGTGGCCTTGATGGTCTCCTTGCGGGTGCGGAAGGAGTCGACCTTGGCCTGGAGGCGCTGGGCGGCCAGGGTCAGCTTCTGCTCCTCGCCCTGCAGCTGCTCGTGCTGCTGGCGCAGGCCGTCGATCTGGGACTGCAGGCCGGAACGGCGGGTGAGGGCCTCGCGCGCCAGGTCCTCGCGGCCTTGCTGCAGCGCTTGGCGGCTCTGGGTCTCCAGCTTGCCCGACTGCTGCTCCAGCTGCTGCACCTGCAACTCGACCCGCTTGCGGGAGGTGGCGACGTCGGCGACGCCGCGGCGGACCTTCTGCAGCAGTTCGAGCTGCTTCTGGTAAGAGTAGTCGAGGGTCTCGCGCGGGTCCTCGACGGAGTCCAGTGCCCGGTTGGCCTTGGACTTGAAGATCATGGAAAGTCGCTGAAACACGCTCATCGGCGTGGCCGTCCCCTTCTCGGTCCGTGTATCGGCTGTTCCCGGCGGGCGCTGCATTCAACCCTACGCGCTCGCGCGAAGGGTCGCCATGAAGCTCGGACCGGCTACCCTGGTAGACGTGTTCCGACGTCGCTCCGTTCCCGCAACCGAAGATCCGGCCGCGTCCGGCCCTGGCACTGCTGAGGCCACCCAACCTAAGGGATATACCCCCAAGAAGGGCGCGCCAACTCCCAAGCGCCGCGAATCCGAGGTCCCGCTGCGGCGCCCGGTAAGCGCGCCGCGGACCCGCAAGGAGGCGTTCCGGGCCTACCGCGAACGCCGCTCGCTCAACTCCCCCCGCCCGGCCCGCAAGGGCGGCGGCCCTCCGGGCGAAGAGCGCCACTACCGGCCGCAGGACCTCGGGCCGGTGCGCGCCTACGCGCGCGACGTCGTCGACTCCCGGCGCAGCGTCAGCGAGTTCTTCCTCTACTTCTCGCTGGCCGTCATCGTGCTGCTGTTCCTGCCCTCCCCGGAGTTCCAGGCCGTGGTCACCTATGTGGTCTGGCCGGCCATGATGGTCACGATCATCGCCGAGGGCATGTACGTCGGCAACCGCGTCAAGCGCCAGGCGCGCGAGCTCTTCCCCGGCGACGCCTCCGTGCGCGGCGCGGGCATGTACGCGGCGATGCGCCAGCTGCAGATCCGGCGGCTGCGCCTGCCCAAGCCCAAGGTCAAGCCGGGCGACCCCGTACCCGCGCCCGGGCGCTGACCCCTCGCCGGCCCGCGATCGGGGCGGCGCGTCGGCCCACCCTGCGGGCGGGCGGCCGCCCCGGCCCGGCGTAAGGTGCTCGGCATGGAATTCCGGCATCTTGGAAACAGCGGTCTGGTCATCAGCGAGATCGCCTACGGGAACTGGCTCACCCACGGCTCCCAGATCGAGGAGGACGCCGCCACCGCGTGCGTGCACGCGGCGCTGGACGAGGGGATCACCACCTTCGACACCGCCGACGTCTACGCCCAGGGGCGCGCCGAGGAGGTCCTGGGGCGGGCGCTGAAGGGCCAGCGCCGCGACGGCCTGGAGATCCTCTCCAAGGTCTACTGGCCCGTGGGTCCGGGCAAGAATGACCGGGGCCTGTCCCGCAAGCACATCGTGCGCGGCTGCGAGGCCAGCCTGCGCCGGCTGGGCACCGACTACCTGGACCTCTACCAGGCGCACCGCTTCGACTACGAGACCCCGCTGGAGGAGACCCTGCGGGCCTTCGACGACCTGGTGCGCCAGGGCAAGGTCTGCTACATCGGCGTCTCGGAGTGGCGGGCCGACGAGATCGAGCGCGCCCTGAAGCTGGCCGACGAGATGGGGCTGGACCGGATCGTCTCCAACCAGCCGCAGTACAGCATGCTGTGGCGGGTGATCGAGTCCGAGGTCATCCCCGCCAGCCGGCGCGGCGGGCTGGGGCAGATCGTGTTCTCCCCCATCGCCCAGGGCGTGCTCACCGGCAAGTACCGGCCCGGCCAGGAGGCCCCGGCCGGTTCGCGCGCGACCGACGAGACCGGCGGCAGGTTCATCAGCCGCTTCCTCGAGGACGACGTGCTGGAGCGCGTCCAGCGGCTGGTGCCCCTGGCCGAGGAGGCGGGGCTGACCATGGCCCAGCTCGCGGTGGCCTGGGTGCTGCAGAACGAGGCCGTCTCGGCGGCGATCATCGGCGCCTCGCGCCCCGAGCAGGTGCGCGACAACGCCGCTGCGGCCGGCAAGCGGTTGGACGCCGACCTGATGCGCCGCATCGACGAGGTGCTCGGCGACAGCATCCGCCGCGACCCGGCGCTGACGGTCAGCCCGGAGCAGCGTCCCTGACCCGCTCCGCCGGGGCGCCGGCCGCCTCCGCGGCATCCGCGGGAGCGGCCGGGCCCCGGCCCCGGCGCAGCCGGCTCGTCCCCGGCCGGGCGGATCGCGGGGGCGTTCAGGCGGGGTCGTCCAGGCTCATGGTGTACACCGGCCGGTCGTCCTCCAGCAGCGTGACGCGGGAGGCGCCGCCGTCGACCAGGTCGCGCCAGGTCTCCCCAAGCCAGCTCTCGGCGTCGCCGCGCGAGGAGAACAGCTCCGCCGGCAGGGAGCCGTCGTCCAGCGGCTTGCCCTGCTCGGTCTCGTACCGCCAACTCCAGGCCATGGCACGCCCCTTCTCCTTGCTCGCGTCCGACTCGCTCCGGCGGCCCCGCTCCCGGCTCCGGGAGCGGGGGTTTTCCGAGCATAGGCTGTGCCCGCAAAGCGAAACCGCCCGACCCGCGGCCGCGGCCGGCCCGCCGGCCCGCCGACTCGGCTCCGCGGACCCACCAGGGCGTTCGCCCCGCTTCCCCCGCCCCCGATGTTGTTAACTGGCCAACGTGCGAATCCGACTCTCCGGCACCTCCGGCTCCGAGGGGTGGCCCGCCCCCCAGTGCCGCTGCGCCTCCTGCAACCGCGCCGCCGAGAACCGCCGCGTCCCCGTGCGGATCGCGGTCGACGACGCGCTGACGCTCCGCGAGCCCGGCGCGGGTCCGGTCTCGGCTCCCCCGCCGGGATACGCGGTGCAGGTCACCCCCTACGGCACCCGGGTCGAGGGCCCCGGCGGGGGGCGCCTGCTCCTCGCCCGCTCCGACGCGCCGGCCGACCCGCCCCCTCCCCCGGACATCGGCGCGCCGCCGCCCGCCTCCGCCGACCGGGGCGGCGGCGCGGACGCCGAAACCTGGACCGCGCATGCCGCCTCCGCATCCACGGCGCCCGCCCACCAGGTCGACGTCGCGATCGTGGACGTGGGCGAGTCGGCGGCGGCGATCGGCGCGCTGCGCCGCGCCGGCGTGGTCACCACCACGACCGCGGTCCTGGCCGTCGGCGGGGATCACCGGGTGCACTCCCCCGCGGAGTTCGAGCGCCGGGCACGGCTGTGGGGCGCCTCGGCCCCGGTCGACGGCCAGGAGCTGTGGTGCCCTCCGGCCGCGTGGCCCCCCGAGCGGGCGCGCGGGCCGCACCGGGTGCTGATCACCGGAGGCGCCCGGTCGGGCAAGTCGGCCGAGGCCGAGCGGCGGCTGCTGGGCGAGCCCGATGTCACCTACCTGGCCACGGGTCCCGATCCCGGCGGTGATCAGGCGTGGGCGCGCCGCGTGGCGCTGCACCGCTCCCGCCGGCCCTCCTGGTGGAAGACCGAGGAGACCTCCGACGCCGCCGCGGTGCTGCGCGAGGCGCGGGGCGCCGTGCTGTTCGACTGCGTGGGCACCTGGCTCGCCGGTGCGATGGAGTCCTGCGGCCTGTGGGAGGAGCGCCCGCCGGCCGGTGCCGAGGAGGAGCTGTCGGCGCGGGTCGCCGAACTGCTGGAGGTCTGGCGCCGCTGCCCGGCCTACGTCGTCGCCGTGACGAACGAGGTCGGGTCGGGTGTGGTGCCGGCGACGGTGAGCGGCGGCCTCTTCCGCGACTGGCTGGGCCGGGTCAACCAGCTGCTGGGAGCCCAGTCCGAGGAGGTCCTGCTGGCGACGGCGGGGCGCGTGGTCGAGCTGCCCTGAGACCGGGGGCACGGCCGGTCCGGCGGCGCACGTCCGCCGGGGCGCCGCGCTCCCGGTGGTCGGGGACCCGCCGGGAACCGTCCGGAGCCGGGAGCCGCAGAGTCGCGGCGATGAGTGCGCTTGGGGAAGCGCCGCACACCGCTGCGCGCATCCCGCCCCCATGGCCGCAGCACACGGATAGCGACGTAGGGAGCACGATGCCCACCGCAGACGGCCCGGACTCGGCGAGCCCCGGAAGCGCCGGCTCGGGTGCCGGGCGGCCCGCAGGCGGCGCGGCGCGCAATGCCGTCGACGGCCTGCGAATGGCGGCGGGCACGCTGACAGCGGTGCCGGTCGCGGCGCCCCGGGTCGACCGCACCGCCGCGGGCTGGGCCATGGCACTGGCGCCGCTGGTGGGTGCGGCTCTGGGCGCCGCCGGGGCGGCGGTGCTGGCGGCGGCCTGGCTGGCCGGCCTGCCCGGTCTCCCCTCGGCCGTGCCGGCCCTCGCCGCGCTGGCGCTGCTGACTCGCGGCCTGCACCTGGACGGGCTGGCCGACCTGGCCGACGGCCTCGGCAGCGGGCGCCCGGCCGAGGGCGCGCTGGAGGTGATGCGGCGCTCGGACATCGGCCCCTTCGGCGTGATCACGCTGGTGCTGATGCTGCTGGCCCAGGCGGCGGCGCTGGGCGCACTCGCCGACGCCTCCCTCCCGGCCGGTGCCGCCGCCCTGGTCACCGCGAGCGCGACGGGGCGGCTGGCCATCACCTGGGCGTGCACCCCGCGCGTGCCCTCGGCCCGCCCGGAGGGCCTGGGGGCGTTCGTGGCAGGCACCGTGCCGCACTGGGCGGCCGGGGCGGCGACGGTGGCGGTCCTGCTGCTCGCTGCGCTGGCCGGGTCGGCGGTCGGCGCGCCGTTCGCCCTGGCCTGCGCCGCGGCCGCCGCCGGGGGCCTGGGCGCCGCCGCGGTCCTGCTCGCCCATGCGGTGCGCCGCACCGGCGGCATCACCGGAGACACCCTCGGCGCCCTGTCCGAGACCGCGGCCACCGCGGCCCTGGTGGTCGCCGCCGCAGCGGTGTGACCCCGGGCCGGCCGCTTCCGCGAGCCGGACCGGCGCCGGCCCGATCCCCGCGTCCGCACAGCGGGCGGAGCCCGCCCGCCGCCGCAACGCCGGCAGACCCGCCGCGGAATACCGGTGAGTAACCGTGTTGGCATCGTCACATTTCTTCACAGCACACGCGCCCGAGCGCCTCCGGCCGCGTCCCGCGGTGCGGGCCGCCGGGCCCGTCCGGTCGCGGCTTCGGCGCCTGCACGCTCACCCGCCGCCGACCGCAGGCGACCCGGCACGGGCGGTACCGGCCGGAGCCCCGCCGGCGGCGCGAAGAGCGGTCCCGCCGCCATCGCCGCGCGCAGGCGCCGTTGCGGCCGCGCGCCCGCTCCCCCGCCCGCCCGCGCCCGCCGCCGCGCCCCCGCAGGAGTGCGCAGGCCTGCGGAACGCCCGCAACCGCCGATCCCCGGCACATGGACGGCCACGCCGCGGGCGAGGTGCCCGGGGGCACGTCACAAGGGCTAGCATCGGGGGCGTGAGCACGTCGTTGTCAGTTAATACGGAATCCCCCGCTTCGCTCGACGTCGACGCGGTGGTGGTCGGCTACCATTCCGCGGACGACGGCCCCCGGCCCGCCGCCGGTGCCGGCGCCGTCGACGCCGCCTTCCCGGGCAGCCTGGCCAAGACGCTGTCGCTGCTCGGGGCGACCGGTGCCGCCGAGGAGGTGCACAGGGTCCCCACGCAGGGCGCGCTGACCGCGCCGGTGGTGATCGCGGTGGGCCTCGGCGCGCCGCCGGGCTCCGGCGAGGCGCTCGACCCCGATACCGTCGCCCGAGCCGCCGGCGCGGCCCTGCGCTCCCGCGGCTCGGCGCAGTCGCGCGTCGCCCTGGCCCTGCCCGCCGAGACCCCCGAACTCGTCCACGCGGCCGCGCTCGGTGCGCTGCTGGGCGACTACTCCTTCACCCGTTACCGCACCGCCGAGGACACCCGCACCCCCGCCACCGAGCTCATCGTCGCCAGTACCGCCGCAGGCGCCCGGGAGGCGGCCGAGCGCGCAAACGCCGTCGCCGCATCCGTCGGCCTCGCCCGCGACCTGGTGAACACCTCCCCCGCCGACCTGGTGCCCGAGGACCTCGCCGGCATCGCCGCCGAAGTGGCCCGGGAGAACGGCCTGGGCGTGGAGGTGCTGGACGAGCACCAGCTGGCCGAGGGCGGCTACGGCGGCATCATCGGCGTGGGGCAGGGCTCGGACAACCCCCCGCGGCTGGTCCGCCTGGAGTACACCCACCCCGAGGCCGCCGGCACCGTCGCGTTCGTGGGCAAGGGCATCACGTTCGACTCCGGCGGGCTCTCGCTGAAGCCCGCCTCCTCCATGGACTGGATGAAGTCCGACATGGGCGGCGCGGCCGCGGTCCTGGGCGCGATGCGCGCCATCGCCCTGCTGCGTCCCTCGGTCAACGCCGTGGCCTACCTCGCCATCGCCGAGAACATGCCCGGCGGCAGCGCCCAGCGCCCCTCGGACGTGCTGACCATCTACGGCGGCAAGACCGTGGAGGTCCTCAACACCGACGCCGAGGGCCGCCTGGTCATGGCCGACGCGCTGGTGCGCGCGCACGAGGACTCCCCCGACCTGATCGTGGACGTCGCCACCCTCACCGGAGCCCAGCTGGTCGCGCTGGGCACCCGTGTCTTCGCCGTCATGGCCAACGACGACCGGGTGCGCGAGGACGTCGTGGCCGCCGCCACCGCCGCCGGCGAGCAGGCCTGGCCGATGCCGCTGCCCGAGGAGCTGCGCCAGGGCCTGGACTCCGCCGTCGCCGACATCGCCAACGTGGCCGGCGACCGCTGGGGCGGCATGCTGACCGCGGGCGTCTTCCTCAAGGAGTTCATCGCCGAAGGCGTGCAGTGGGCGCACCTGGACATCGCCGGCCCCGCGTTCAACCAGGGCGGGCCCTACGGCTACACCCCCAAGGGCGGCACCGGTGCCGCCACCCGCACGCTGGTGCGGGTCGCGGAGAGCATCGCGGAGAACCGCGCGGCGCGGGCGAGCTGACGTGACGACCGCGAGCAGCGGGCGGCGGCGCGAGCGAGCGAGAACTGAATAGCGGCGGCCGGGCACACCCCGGCCCGGCCGCGCGGACGCGTCCGATCCAGACGAACATTCACATCCACATCAAGGAGTGTCCTTCCCGTGAGTGAGAACGGCGGCACCTTCGACCTGGTGATCCTGGGAGCCGGCAGCGGTGGCTACGCCGCCGCCATCCGCGCCTCCGAGCTGGGCATGAAGGTCGCCCTGATCGAGAAGAACAAGCTCGGGGGCACCTGCCTGCACGTCGGCTGCATCCCCACCAAGGCGCTGCTGCACTCGGCCGAGGTCGCCGACGCCGCCCGCGACAGCGAGACCTTCGGCGTGAAGGCCAGCTTCGACGGCATCGACATGGCGGGCGTCAACGCCTACAAGGACAAGGTCGTCAACCGCATGTTCCGCGGGCTTACCGGCCTGATCAAGTCGCACGGCATCACCGTGGTCGAAGGCGAGGGGCGGCTGACCGGGCGCGACGAGGTCACCGTCGGCGACACCGTCTACAAGGGCACCAACATCCTGCTGGCCACCGGCTCGGCGCCCAAGACCCTGGGTCTGGACATCGACGGCCAGAAGGTCATCACCAGCGAGCAGGCCCTGACCATGGACCGCGTCCCCAAGTCGGTCGTGGTGCTGGGCGGCGGCGTCATCGGCGTCGAGTTCGCCAGCGTGTACCGCTCCTACGGCGCCGAGGTCACCATCGTCGAGGCGCTGCCGCACCTGCTCCCGCTGGAGGACGAGTCCACCTCCAAGCAGCTGGAGCGGGCGTTCCGCAAGCGCGGCATCAAGTACGAGCTGGCCACCCCGTTCGAGAGCGTCAAGACCACCGACTCCGGGGTCAGCGTCACCCTGCAGGGCGGCAAGTCGCTGGAGGCCGAGGTCCTGCTGGTGGCCATCGGCCGGGCGCCGGTCTCGGAGGGCCTGGGCTATGAGGACAACGGGATCCAGCTGGAGCGCGGCTTCGTCAAGGTCGACGAGAACCTGCACACCGGCGTGGGCAACATCTACGCCGTGGGCGACCTCATCCCCACCCTGCAGCTGGCCCACGTCGGCTTCGCCGAGGGGATCTACGTGGCCGAGCAGATCGCCGGGCACAACCCGCCGGCCATCGACTACGACGGCGTCCCGCGCATCACCTACTCCGAGCCCGAGGTCGCCTCGGTGGGGCTGACCTCCGCGAAGGCCAAGGAGCGCGGCTACGACATCGTCGAGCTCGACTACAACCTCGGCGGCAACGGCAAGAGCCAGATCCTGCAGACGCAGGGCTCGGTGAAGGTCATCGCCCAGAAGGACGGGCCCGTCCTGGGCGTGCACATGATCGGCTCCCGCGTGGGCGAGCTGACCGCCGAAGGCCAGCTCATCTACAACTGGGAGGCGCTGCCCTCCGAGGTGGCCCAGCTGATCCACCCGCACCCGACCCAGTCGGAGGCGCTGGGCGAGGCGCACCTGGCACTGGCCGGGAAGCCGCTGCACGTCCACGAATGAGACGACCGCGGGGCGGGCAGGGGGCTCGCCCCGCTTTTCTTTCCCCGCGTTCCGCACGTCCATTTAAGAGGAACCATGCCGACTTCCGTTTCAATGCCCGAGCTGGGCGAAAGCGTCACCGAGGGCACAGTCACCCAGTGGCTGAAGCAGGAGGGCGACACCGTCGAGGTCGACGAGCCCCTCCTGGAGGTCTCGACCGACAAGGTCGACACCGAGATCCCGTCCCCCGCGGCGGGGGTGCTGACCAAGATCCTCGTCGCCGAGGACGAGACCGTGGAGATCGGCGCGGAGATCGCGATCATCGGCGGGGAAGAGGAGGGCGCCGGCGAGGCCGCAGGCGAAAGCGCCACCGCGCGCCCGGCCGAGCCCGCGCCCGAGGAGCCCGCCTCCGATCCGGCCGAGAGCGCCGCACCCCAGGCGGAGGAGGCCGCACCGGAGCCGGCGCCCGAACCCGAGCCCGAGCCGGCACCCGAACCCGCCCCGCAGCCGGCGGCCGAGTCCAGCCCCCAGCCCGAGCCGCAGCGCTCCGCTCCGTCCGAACCCGCGGCCGCGCCGCGTCCCAGCCGCGAGGACGTCACCCCGCCGGTGGACGTCGAGACGCTGAGCGGCACCGGCCGCTCCGCGGGCACCGACGCCGTCACCGAGGCCTACGTGACACCGCTGGTGCGCAAGCTCGCCGCCCAGGAGGGGGTGGACCTCAACACGGTGCAGGGCACCGGGGTGGGCGGCCGCATCCGCAAGCAGGACGTGCAGGAGGCCGCCCGCAAGCGCCGCGAGACCCCCGCCGGCGGCGGCACCGCCGCTCCGGCGCCCGCGCGCACCGCCCGCGCCGCGACCGCCGACACCAGGCTCCGCGGCACCACCGAGACCATGTCGCGGCTGCGCCAGACCATCGCCGACCAGATGGCCGAGTCGCTGCGGATCTCGGCCGAGGTCACCCAGGTCGTCGAGGTCGACATGACCGGGGTCGCCCGACTGCGTGAACACGCCGCGCCGCAGTTCCAGGAGCGCGAAGGCGTGGAGTTGGGCTTCTTCCCGTTCATCGCGCTGGCCACCGTCGAGGCGCTCAAGGCCCACCCCAAGCTCAACGCCGTCATCGACAGCAGCACCTACGAGGTCACCTACCACAGCATCGAGAACCTCGGCATCTCCGTCGACACCGATCCGGGGCTGCTCGTGCCCGTCATCAAGGACGCCGGCGACCTCAACCTGGGCGGACTGGCGCGCAAGATCGCCGACCTCAGCGAGCGTGCGCACACGGGCAGCCTGAACCCCGACGAACTGAGCGGCGGCACCTTCACCCTGGCCGACACCGGAGAGGTGGGCGCGCTGTTCAACACGCCCATCATCAACCAGCCCCAGGTGGGCATCCTCAGCACCGGCGCCGTCGTCAAGCGCCCGGTGGTGGTCGACGACCCCGAGCTGGGCGAGGTCATCGCGGTCCGGTCGATGATGTACATGGCGCTGACCCACGACCACCGCCTCATCGACAGCGCCGATGCGGCCCGGTTCCTCCAGGACATCCGCGAGCGCCTCGAAGAGGGCGCGTTCGAGGCCGAGGTGGGCCTGGCATAGCCCCGAACCCCCGGAAGCGGAACGGGGCGGCACCCGGTCCCGGGTGCCGCCCCGCTTTTACCCCACCATTCACCATCCCCCTGGTGATCCCCATCACCAAAGGTCTGCGCCGGCGGCACCCCGCGCGGGGCACCGCCCGATCGCGGGACTCGCCGGTTACGTTGAGTCCCGCGATACTGACACTACGGTATTGCCCCGGGCGAGTGGTCGCAGCCGTTTGGCGGAAACCGGCCAATCGAATCGTGCGCCGGAGCCGCCACCCGCCGCGCCCGGACCCTGGCGCGCGAGGTGTTCCGCACGCTCGTCCGGATAGGCTCGCCACCATGCGAGTCGCGATAACCGGAGCCTCGGGACTCATCGGCGGCGCCCTGGCCCGCTCCCTGACCGAGGACGGCCACGAGGTGCTGCGCATGGTGCGGCGCCCCGCGCGCGACGCCGCCGAGGTCTGCTGGGAGCCCGGCGGCCGCGTGGACACCGACCGCCTCGCCGGTGCGGACGCCGTGGTGCACCTGGCCGGCGCGCCGCTGGGCCCCGCGCGCTGGACGCGCCGCTACAAGCGCACGCTGCGCGAGAGCCGCATCCGCGGCACCCGCACGCTCGCCGCCGCCCTGGCCGCCATGGAGTCGCCGCCGCCCCGGCTGGTCTCGGGCTCGGCGGTCGGGTTCTACGGCGACACCGGAACCCGGCCCACCGGGGAGGACGGCCCGCGCGGCCGCGGCTTCCTGGCCGAGCTGGTCGCCGACTGGGAGGCGGCGACCGCGCCCGCCGAGGAGGCGGGCGTCTCGGTGGCGCACGCCCGCTCGGGCGTGGTCCTGGCGCGCTCGGGCGGCCTGCTGGGCACGCTCCTGCCGCTGTTCCGGCTGGGGCTGGGCGGGCGGCTGGGCAGCGGCCGGCAGTACGTCTCGTGGATCGCGCTGGCCGACGAGGTGGGGGCACTGCGGTTCCTGCTGGAGCGGCCCGACGTGGCCGGCCCGGTGAACCTGGTCGCGCCCGAGCCGGTGACCAACGCCGCCTACACCGCGCAGGTGGCGCGGGCGGTGCGCCGCCCCGCCGTGCTGGCGGTGCCGGGTTTCGCGATGCGCGCGGCGCTGGGCGGTTTCGCCGACGAGGCCGCGCTCGTCAGCCAGCGGGCCGTGCCCGAACGCCTGCTGGAGGCCGGTTATTCCTTCCGGTTCCCGAGCCTGCCCGGTGCCCTATCCGACATCGTCTGAGTTCGGCCCGGGGCATATGGTGGGATCTATGAGCGAGCTCGTCTTCGTCCGCCTCGCCGACGCCCCCGTCCCCTACCACGAGGGCTGGGACCTGCAGAAGCGGGTGCACGCCGACCGCGTCGCCGACCGCGTTCCCGACACCGTGCTGGTGCTGGAGCACGAGCCGGTCTACACGGCGGGCAAGCGCACCGGCCCCTGGGACCGGCCGCTGACCGATCCGGGCGCACCCGTCGTCGACATCGACCGCGGCGGCAAGATCACCTGGCACGGTCCCGGCCAGGCCACGGTCTACCCGATCGTGCGCCTGCCCGACCCGATCGACGTGGTCGGCTACGTGCGGATGCTGGAGGAGGCGCTCATCCGCGCGATCGCCGAGTTCGGGCTGGTCGGCACGCGGGTCGAGGGCCGCACCGGCGTCTGGCTGGCGGCCGATCCCGCCCGCGGTCTGCCTGAACGCAAGATCGCCGCCATCGGCTGCCGGATCGCCCGCGGGGTCGGCATGCACGGGTTCGCGCTGAACTGCGACAACGACCTCTCCTGGTTCGACCGGATCGTGCCCTGCGGCATCACCGACGCCGGGGTCACCTCGCTCTCCGCCGAACTGGGCCGCGACGTCGCCGTCGCCGAAGCCGTCCCCGCCGTCGAGCGCCACTTGGCCGCGGTCCTGGGCGCCACGGGCTACCGCCACGTGGACCAGGCGCCCGAGCCGGTCCGCGAGGCGGAGCCGGCCGGCGCCTGAGGGCGCCCCGCCGCACACCGAATCCCCACAAGGGAAGCAGGAAAGGAAGGGTCCGCGTTGACCGTCGCTCCTGAGGGCCGCAAGCTGCTGCGGGTCGAGGCCCGCAACAGCGAGACGCCCATCGAGAGGAAGCCGCCCTGGATCAAGATCAAGGCGAAGATGGGGCCGGAGTACTCCGAGCTGCACTCCTTGGTCAAGCGCGAAGGCCTGCACACGGTCTGCCAGGAGGCCGGCTGCCCCAACATCTACGAGTGCTGGGAGGACCGCGAGGCCACGTTCCTCATCGGCGGCGACCAGTGCACGCGGCGGTGCGACTTCTGCCAGATCGCCACGGGCAAGCCCAGCCCGCTGGACCGCATGGAGCCCACCAAGGTCGCCGAGTCGGTCCGCAAGATGGAGCTGCGCTACGCCACGGTCACCGGTGTGGCACGCGACGACCTCGACGACGGCGGGGCCTGGCTCTACGCCGAGACCGTCCGCAAGATCCACGAGCTCAACCCGGGCACGGGCGTCGAGGTGCTGATCCCCGACTTCAACGCCGACCCCGATCAGCTCGCCGAGGTGTTCGGCTCCCGGCCGGAGGTGCTGGCGCACAACATCGAGACCGTGCCGCGCATCTTCAAGCGGATCCGCCCGGGCTTCCGCTACGAGCGCTCCCTGGAGGTCATCAGCAAGGCGCGCGCCGACGGGCTGGTCACCAAGTCCAACCTGATCCTGGGCATGGGCGAGGAGCGCGCCGAGATCAGCCAGGCGATGCGCGACCTGCACGAGGCCGGCTGCGACCTGCTGACCATCACCCAGTACCTGCGGCCCTCCAAGCTGCACCACCCCATCGACCGCTGGGTCAAGCCCGAGGAGTTCGTCGAGCTGTCGGCCGAGGCCGAGGAGATCGGGTTCGCGGGGGTCATGTCGGGGCCGCTGGTGCGCTCCTCCTACCGCGCCGGCCGCCTGTACCAGCAGGCCGCCGAGAAGCGCGAGCGGATCGCCGCGGGCCGCTGAGCCCTGGAGCCCCGCCGCGGCGCCGCGAGGCCCGTGCGGGGCCGGTTGCGGGCTCGGGCGGACAACGTAACCAAGCTGAGACGGCGGTCGCGGGGCCGCCGTCTCCCGTCCGCTCGCCCCCGGCCCATATCCTGTGAAAAGGGCGGGGCCAGTCACCGCCCGCCCGGTCCAGGCGGCCGGCGGCGCCCCGCACCGGCCAGACGAGCGGCGGCGCGCGCCCGAGGCGACCGGGGCGCGGCCCGAAGAGCAGGGTTCGACCGATAGGAGGACGGGCAGGAGAGGGGTTACTCCCGTCGGTGCACCACCGGTGCACCCTGCCTGGAAAGACAATGGCGAAGAAGCCCAAGGACACCAAGGCCCCCGCGGCCCCGGCAGCCGGCGCCACGGGCCAGAACGGCACGCAGAAGCAGCCCGGCAGGCTCAAGCAGTTCGGCATGGTCGTCCGGGTGGTGCACCGGCAGAGCCCGCGCACCATCCCCATCGCGGTCGGGATCTTCCTGGCGGTGGCTGCGCTGGCCGTGGTCGGCGGCATCGTCTTCGGCGGGTGGCTGTACTGGGGCCCGCTCGGCTTCGGGGTGGCGTTCCTGGCCGGCTTCTTCTACTTCACCCGCGCCACGCAGCGCCTCCAGTACCAGATGCTGGAGGGCCAGCTCGGCGCCGCGATGGCGGTGCTGGACAACATGCGCGGCGACTGGACCAGTGAGCCGGGCGTGAACGCCAACCGGCAGATGGACGTCGTCCACCGCGCGGTGGGGCGCCCCGGCGTGGTGCTGGTCGGCGAGGGCGAGCCCGCGCGGCTGAAGGGGCTGATCGCCGCCGAGAAGAAGAAGGTGGCGCGGGTGGCCTACAACACGCCCATCTACGACGTGCAGGTCGGCAACGGCGAGAACCAGGTGCCGATCTCGCGGCTGCAGCGAGAGCTGGTCCGCCTGCCCCGCAACCTGGACAAGGGCGAGGTCGCCGAGCTGCGCTACCGGCTCAAGGCGCTGCCCGCGGGGATGCAGATGCCCAAGGGCCCCATGCCCAAGGGCGCGAAGATGCCGAAGGTCCCCAAGTCGCCGGGCGGCGGCCGCTGAGGACCCGCCGGGCGCGGGAGCCGGGCCCGGCGGCGCCGTGCGGCGGGCCGGCGCGATCGGACGGGGCCCCGCGGCGCGCCCGGATGCGGACGGTCACATCCGCCGGGTGATGGTGCCGGCGGCGCGGTCGTGCAGGCCGCGGTGGTCGCGGTCGTAGACCACCGCCGGGATCACCAGGCACAGCAGGACGGTGCGCACCACCATCGCGACCGGCCACGGCAGCGGGCGCTCGCCGGTGGAGGCGACCTCGATGCCCACCATCCGCTTGCCCAGCGTGGTGCCGAACACCGACAGCATCAGCGCGGTGTAGACGGCGAACAGCAGCAGCGCCGCGCCGGAGGTGAAGGTCGTGGCCGCGGGATCCTCGCCGGGCCCGCCGGTGACAGCCGAGGCCACCAGGGCGCACATCAGCCAGTCGAGGAACAGGCCCGCCAGCCGCCTGCCCAGGCCCGGTACCGATCCCGGCCCGTGCTCGGGCATGCCCAGCCGACTGCCGCGGTGGTGGAACTGCGCCTGCTCGGCGCCTTCGGTGTTGGCCATGGAACAACGCTATCGGGTCACTCGTTTTTCCCGCGGGTGTGCGGGGCGGCTCCGGCCGGGCCGCGGTGGGCCGCGGCGGCCCCCGCCGCGGCGGGCGGGTCCGCTCTCCCCCGAGCGCCCCGCCCGCCCTCGGCGGCGGCGCTCCGCGCCGTGAAGCTTCTCTCGCGGCATCTGCTGGTGCACGATGGGCAGGGAGAACGCCGAGCTCCGTAACGCGCAGGAAACATTGGAGACATGGACCGGAAATCGCCTGCTCCTAGCGTCGTTGCCGTAGCCGGGAGGTTGCGTGGCCGGAGCGCGATACCGCAAAGATGCGGGGCACCGGGCCCGCGGCCTCTTTCACCTGCACGGAGGTAACTCTTGTTCAGCAGCGCCGAAGAACTTCTGGCCTTCGCCCGGAACGAGGACATCAAGTTCCTCGACGTCCGGTTCACGGACCTGTTCGGGGCCACCCACCACTTCACGCTCCCCATCGAGCACGTCGATGAGGGAACCTTCGACGAGGGCCTGATGTTCGACGGTTCGTCGATCCGTGGTTTCCAGGCCATCCACGAGTCCGACATGCTGCTGCTGCCGGACCTGTCCACCGCGGTCGTGGACCGGTTCCGCCAGCACCGCACGCTCAACCTGACGTTCTTCGTGCACGACCCGTTCACGCGCGAGTCCTACAGCCGCGACCCGCGCAACGTGGCCCGCAAGGCCGAGGCGTTCCTGCACAGCACCGGCATCGCCGACACCGTCTTCGTCGGTCCCGAGGCCGAGTTCTACATCTTCGACGACGTGCGCTTCCAGACGCAGGAGAACGCGAGCTTCTACTACATCGACTCCATCGAGGGCGCCTGGAACACCGGCACGCAGAACGGGCAGTCCAACCTGGGCTACCGGCCGCGCTACAAGGGCGGCTACTTCCCCGTCGAGCCGGTCGACCACTACAGCGACCTGCGCTCGACCATGGTGCGCAACCTGATCGACGCCGGTATGCAGGTCGAGATCCAGCACCACGAGGTGGGGACCGCGGGCCAGGCCGAGATCGACTTCAAGTTCGACACGCTGCTGAAGTCCGCCGACCACGTGCAGCTGTACAAGTACATCGTGAAGAACACGGCCTACTCCGAGGGCAAGTCGGTCACCTTCATGCCCAAGCCGGTCTTCGGCGACAACGGCTCGGGCATGCACTGCCACATGAGCCTGTGGAAGGACGGCGCCCCGCTGTTCTTCGACGAGTCGGGTTACGCGCAGCTGTCCGACACCGCGCGCTACTACATCGGCGGCCTGCTCAAGCACGCGCCCGCGCTGCTGGCCTTCACCAACCCGACGATCAACTCCTATCACCGGCTGGTGCCCGGCTACGAGGCCCCGATCAACCTGGTGTACTCCCAGCGCAACCGCTCGGCCTGCATCCGCATCCCGCTGACCGGGTCCAACCCCAAGGCCAAGCGCCTGGAGTTCCGGGTGCCCGACCCCTCGGCCAACCCCTACCTGGCCTTCTCGGCGATGCTCATGGCCGGCATCGACGGCATCAAGAACAAGATCGAGCCGCCGGAGCCGGTCGACAAGGACCTCTACGAGCTGCCGCCGGCCGAGGCCGAGGCCATCGAGAAGGTCCCCGCCTCGCTGGACGCGGCCCTGGAGGCCCTGGAGGCCGACCACGAGTTCCTGGTCGAGGGCGGCGTCTTCACCGAGGACCTGATCGAGACCTACATCGACTACAAGCGCACCGAGGAGATCGACTCGCTGCGCCTGCGCCCGCACCCGCGCGAGTTCGAGCTGTACTACGACATCTGATGCCGCTGCGGATCAGCACGCCCAGGCCCTGATCCGCGCCGCATACGGGCCGCCGCCCGCACCTGGCAGGGGGTGCGGGCGGCGGTTTCCCATGAGATCGGCTCGATGGCGCCCTCGCCCACCTGCGAACGGGTCGACCGGTGGTGACCACCGTTCGCGGGATCGTGTCCAGCGCCCGCTCCGCCTGGTCAAGAGGTGAGTTTGCAACCCGGCCAGAAGCCCCCACCGTGCTGAACTCCTGGCACTAGACTGCGTGCGTGGTCGCTCTGCAAATCCGCGATGTCCCCGAAGAGGTGCGGGACATCCTCGCTGACCGGGCGCACAGGAACGGACAGTCCCTCCAGGCCTACCTACACGCCCTCGTGGTACGTGAGGCCTCCTGCGACACGAACATCGGACTTCTGGACGAGCTCGCCGACTGGACACCCGGTTCGGGCGTCACCGCCGAGGATGCTGTAGCGGCGCGCGACGCGGCCCGGGCCGAACGCGGCACGGTCACCGACACGCCATCCCCGCAGTGACGAGGCGACCGGGGGAACCGGCAGCGGTCGTCTGCAGTTCGCGCCGCGTGATCGTGATTGCGATGTGTCAGGCGGGCGACCCTTGCTACTACAGGCTGTAGTAACGTCGGGGCATGGACTTCATCAACTCGGTACTGGTCTTCCTGCACCTGCTCGGTATGGCGGGCATCCTCGCGGGGTTCATGATCCAGCTGATCACCGGGCACGCCTCGGGGCCCAAGAGCATTCTGCACAGCTCGCTGCTGCAGCTGGTGACCGGTCTGCTCCTGCTCGGCCTGGCCGAGATGGGGGAGGACCCGGTCAACCACGTCAAGTTCGGCATCAAGCTGGCCGTGGCGATCGCGGTGACGGCCGTGGCGATCTTCAACGTCCGCAAGCCCGGCAACCCGCTGGCCATCACCGCCGGCGCGCTGACCGTCGTGAACGTGGCCGTGGCCGTGTTCGTGTCCTGAGAACCCCACCTGCCTGGTCTGAACCAATTATCCGACTACGTCCCGTTTAAGAAGTCGGTCACCACAGGAGGTTGCGGCAATGGGGCTGTGATGCGCGAAGCGCTGTGCGCCGGCTTGCCGCCGAGCGCACGGCGCACTTTTGTGCTGGAGGCCCGCCACCGATGGTGCGGCTCCATCTGGGAAGAACCGCGTGCGCTCGGCGGCAAGCAAACACGTGACGCGAAGCGTCTCCGTTGGGGTGGTGGCGGGCTGACGGGCGGGCACGTGGCGCGAAGCGTCTCCGTTGGGGTGGCGGCGGGCTGACGGGCGGGCGGATCGCGCTTCGCGAAGCGCACCCATTGCCGCAACCCCGATCGTGACCGCCCCAGGGGGTACCCGGTGGGTTCCTGGAAAGCGGAGCCCTCGCCGTTCTTAACCACGGACTAGATCGTTGATGGGGGTTGTTGTGTGTCCTGGTCAGTGGTCGTAGGCGATCAGCGACCGCTTGACGGGGGGCATCGATCAGCCAGTTGTGCCAGATCGCGGCGTTGAGCGCACAGATGCGCTGGCAGGTGCGCGCCCAGAGCCCTTCGGCGGTGCGGGCGGCGTGGCGCTCCAGTCCGAGCTGGTTCTTCAACGTCCAGATCACCGCCTCGATGCGCTGGCGCAGCCAGCCCGGGAAGTGCCGGGGGCCGTGTCCGCGCTGCTTCTCGGACTCCAGGGCGGGGCGCACGATGGTATGTCCCGTCGCGGCCACGGCGGACTCGATGCCGGCGCCGGCGAAGCCTTTATCGCACACGATCGGGCCCGGGCCGGGCGCGGCCTGGTGGACGTGCAGCAGGTGCAGGGCCTGCTTGCGTTCGTCCAGCTCCTTGGGGTGGGCCAGGCTGAAGGCGCACACCGCCCCCTCGGCGGTGGTGACGAGCATGAGTTTGGCGCCCCAGTAGAAGGCGTGGTGGGACTTGTCCACGCCGTAGCCGGCGATCTCACCCAGGCCCGAGCGGTTGACCGTGACGCGGGAGGCGCCGCAGCGCAGCGGGGTGCCGTCCATCAGCCGCAGGTTCTCCTGCCAGGTCGGAACCGAGCGGGCCAGCCACATGGAGGCGGCGAGCAGGGCGGGGGCCGCATCGCGCAGGTGGCGGTTGTACTCGGATTGGCCGGGCAGGCGGGGGAAGAGGTGGCCGATCCGGGCGGGTGCGGTACGCATCCAGTGGCGCTCGGAGTCGCAGCGCAGCAGGACTTGGGCGATGGCCACGCAGACCAGTTCGGCGTCGGTGAGCAGCCGTTTGGGGCCGCGTTTTCCCGGTTTCCTGCTCGAGGGCAGGACGTGGTCGTCCAGGTGGACATAGAGTGCGATCAGAAGGGCGTCCAGGTTCGTGTTCACAGCTTGAGCATGGGCGCCCTTCGTCGTGCCCGCAGGAGTTCCGCAAAACTCCCATCAACGATCTAGTCGTCGTAAAAGACCCGCTCCATCACCGCGCGCGCCCTGCGGGTGACCCGGCGGTAGTCCTCGACCATGCGCCCGACGGCGCCCTCCTCCTCGTCGTCGCGGTAGCCCAGGGCGCCCGCCAGGATGGCCTGGTCGCGCAGCGACGTGGGGATGGAGTCGGAGGGCTTGCCGCGCACCAGCATGATCGCCCCCCGCACCCGGGCGGCCGCGCACCAGGCGGCCTCCAGGACCGCCCCGTCGTCCGCGTCGAGCAGCCCGTGGGCGACCGCGGCCCGCAGGGCCTCCAGCGTGCCGGTCGTGCGCAGGCCGGGCACCTCGCGGGCGTGCCGCAGCTGGAGCAGTTGGGCGACCCACTCCACGTCGGAGAGCCCGCCCCGGCCGAGCTTGGTGTGCAGGGCGGGATCGGCGCCCCGGGGCAGCCGCTCGGCCTCCATTCGGGCCTTGAGGCGGCGGATCTCGCGCACCGCGGTGTCGTCGACACCCTCGGCGGGATAGCGCAGTGGATCGATGAGTTCGGTGAACCGCGCGCCCACCTCCGTGTCCCCGGCGACGGGGGCGGCGCGCAGCAGCGCCTGGCTCTCCCAGGTCGAGGACCAGCGCCGGTAATAGGCGGCGTAGGAGTCCAGGGTGCGCACCATCGCCCCGCTGCGGCCCTCGGGGCGGAGGTCGGCGTCCAGGTGCAGCGGCGGGTCCACCGCCGGCATCTCCAGCAGCCGCCGCAGCTCCCGCACCATCGCGTCGGCGCTGCGGGTCGCCGCCTCCTGGTCCGCGCCGGGCAGCGGGTCGTGGACGAACAGGACGTCGGCGTCGCTGGCATAGGTCAGCTCCCGTCCGCCGAAACGGCCCATCGCCACCACGCACAGCCGTGTCGGGGGCTCCTCGCCGCGCTGCGCGGCCACCCGCGCGCGCGCCGTGCGCAGCGCCGCCTGGATCGTCACCGCCGTGATGTCGGTGAGCGCGTCGCCCACCGCGTCGACGTTCGAGACCTCCAGCAGGTCGGCCAGTGCCGTGCGCAGCAGCTCGCGGCGGCGCAGTGCGCGCACGGCGGCCACGGCGTTCTCGGCGGTGCCGTGGCGGCGCAGGGCCGCGTCGGCCTCGGCCGCCAGCGCCTGGTGCGGACGCTGCACGAGGTCGGCGTCGTCGGCCAGCACCGCCACCGCCTCGGGCGCCCGCAGCAGCAGCTCGGTCACGTAACGGCTGGTGCCCAGCACCCAGGCCATGCGCTCGGCCACGCGCACGTCGTCGCGGAGCAGCCGCAGGTACCAGGGCGTGCCGCCCAGCGCCTCACTGACCTGGCGGAAGCCCAGCAGCCCGGCGTCGGGATCGGGGGCGTCGGCGAACCAGCCCAGCATGACCGGAAGCAGCGTGCGCTGAATCGACGCCCGCCGCGAGACTCCGGAGGTCAGCGCCTCCAGGTGCCGCAGCGCGCCGGCCGGGTCGGCGAAGCCCAGGGCGCCGAGCCGCTCGCCGGCCTGCTCCAGGGTCAGCCGCGCCTCCCCCTCGGGCAGGCGGGCCACGGCGTGCAGCAGCGGCCGGTAGAACAGCTTCTCGTGCAGCCGCCGCACGTCGGCGGCGACCCGCCGCCAGGCCGCCGTGAACTCGGCGACGGGGTTGGCGGTGTAGCCCAGCGCCCGCCCCAGCCGGCGCAGCTGCTCGGCTCCGTCGGGGCTGTCGGGGTCGGGCAGCAGATGGGTGCGGCGCAGCCGGTTCAGTTGGAGCAGGTGCTCGACGCGGCGCAGGAAGCGGTAGGCCTCGGCGAGCCCGGCGGCGTCCTCGCGGCCCACGTAGCCCGTCGCCGACAGCGCCTCCAGGGCGGCCAGGGTGTTGCCGGAGCGCAGCGCCGGGTCGCCGCGGCCGTGCACGAGCTGCAGCAGCTGCACGGAGAACTCGATGTCGCGCAGCCCGCCGCGGCTGAGCTTGATCTCGCGCTCGGACTCGGCCGGCGGGATGTGGGCGACCACACGGCGGCGCATCGACTGCACGTCGTCGACGAAGTTGTCGCGGCCGGCGGCCCGCCACACCATCGGTTCGATCTCGGCGGCGTAGGCGGCGCCCAGCTCGGTGTCGCCCGCGATCGGGCGGGCCTTGAGCAGCGCCTGGAACTCCCAGGTCTTGGCCCAGCGCCGGTAGTAGGAGACGTGCCCCGACAGCGGGCGCACCAGGGGCCCGTTCTTGCCCTCGGGGCGCAGCGCCGCGTCGACCTGCCACAGCGTGCCCTCGCGACCGGTCTCGCCGGGGATGCGCATCATCGCCGCGGCCAGGCGGGCGGCCGCGCGCATCGCCGCCTGGTCGTCGGCGACGCCCTCCGCGGGTTCGGCGACGAACACGACGTCGACGTCGCTGACGTAGTTCAGCTCCCGCCCGCCGCACTTGCCCATGCCGATCACCGCCAGGCGGCACAGGGCGGCCTGGTCGGGGTCCTCGGCCCGCGCGACCGCGAGTGCGGCTTCCAGGACGGCCGCGGCCAGGTCGGCGAGTTCGGCTCCGACTGCCTCCAGGTCGGCGGCGCCGGTCAGATCGCGCCCGGCCAGCCGCAGCACGCGCCGGTGGTAGGCGACCCGCAGCGCGTGCGCGGGGCCGTCGGGGTCGTCGACCTTCTCGGCGGCCGTGGGGGCGGCGGAGTGGGGATCGGCGCCGACGATGTGCAGCATGCTCGCCCGCAGCTCCGCGGAGCTGGGGGCGCGCGCCGCGTCGGCGCCGCGCAGCTCCCGCCAGTCGCCGGGGTGGCGCACCAGGTGGTCGGTGAGGGCGGAGCTCGCCCCCAGCACCTTGACCAGCCGGGCGCGCAGGTCGGGGTCGGTGCACAGCGCGTCCAGCAGCTCGGCGGGCTCGCCGCAGGCCTCCAGGATGCGGCAGAGCCCCAGCAGCGCCTGGTCGGGATCGGGGGCGGCCCCGAGTTCGCCGACGATGTCGGAGTGCCGGGCGGGATCGATCCCGCTTTCGCTGAGCAGCCGCACGGCCCGCTCGCCGTCGCCGAAGCCGCGCCTGGCCAGCGCGCCCGCCGTCATGGTGAATGTCTCCCGAGCCACGCTGATCACCGTAGCCGCCGCCCGCGGCCCCCGGTAGGCTGAAGTAGTTGCACTGTTGTTCAACTTTCGGTGCGGCGGGTGCGGCGGGCGCCCGTTCCCGCGCCCTCTCCCCGTGCCGCCGGACCCGACGCACGCCCGCCGCGTGCGGGCGGGCAGGAAAGGAAGTCCGCTCATGACGTGGCTGCTGCTGCTGGGCGCGATCGCCGCCGAGGTCACCGGGACGATCGCACTGCGCTTCTCCGACGGGTTCAGCCGCCTGGTGCCGTCGCTGATCTCCCTGGCCGGCTACGGCGCCGCGCTGTGGCTGCTGGCCCAGGTGCTCAACCGCGGCATGAACATCGGGGTGGCCTACGGTGTCTGGGCGGCCCTGGGCGTGTCGCTGGTGGCGGTCGTCGGCGCGGCGTTCCTGGGCGACAGCCTCACCTGGGTCCAGGCGGGCGGCATCGTCCTGGTCATCGCGGGTGTGCTCGCCCTGGAGCTGGGAGGGGCGCACTGAGCGCCGGGGAGAGTGCCGACGGCCGCCGGGTGCGCGGCGAGCGCCGGCGCGCCGCGCTGATCGCCGCGACCCTGCGCGTGGTCGAGGCCGAGGGGGTGGCCGGGGTGACCCACCGCGCCGTCGCGCGCGCGGCGGGGGTGCCGGCGAGCTCGGCGGTGTATCACTTCGCCACGCTCGACGACCTGCTCGTGGCCGCGCTGACGTCGGCCACCGACGCCTACGTCGAGCAGCTGCGCGCCGTCGCGCAGCGGCGCCGCGACATCCCGGCCGCACTCGCCGCCCTGGTCGCCGACGGCACCGGACCCGACCGGCACCGCGCGCTGGCCGAATGCGAACTGACCCTGCTGGCGGTGCGCCGCCCCGTCCTGCGGCCGGTGGTGCACCGCTACCTGCGGGCGCTCTCGGAGGCGGTGGCCCGCTGCACCGGCGACCCCGTGGCCGTGCGCGCGGCGGTGGCGGCCGTCGACGGCCTGTTCCTGCAGGGCCTGCTGGACGAACGCGGCATCTCGGCCGCGGAGATCCGCGACGTGCTGACCCACATCCTCGGCGAGGGCTGCTGAGCCGCGAACTGAAAGGCGCGGATCCCCTGCGGCATCACTCGGCGTCCTCCCGGCGGAGCGTCCTTCTGCGGGAGGCCGGCCGGCGGAACCAGAGCACGAAGACCGCCGCGCCCGTCGCGAGGACGATCAGGACCCCGGTGAGGATGCTGGTCACGGTGAGCACGCGCTGCGGGGCCGAGACGGCCGACGCACCGGCGCGCGCCGCCGTGTCGACGCGGTTGGTGTCGGAGGCGCAGGCCACCGGCGGCCGGCCCGCCTCGGTCTGGGCGCAGGCGGTGGTGGCCACGCGCCACAGCCGCTCGCCCGGCTCGCCCAGCCGCACCCGGGCCGTGCGCTCGATCCGCTCTCCGGGGCCGACCACCACCCGCCAGGTGGCGACGCCGCCCGTCGCCATGCCGTCGGCTCCGACGTCGACGAACCGCGCCTCCGCCGAGACCCGCTGGGAGAGGACCGCCTCCTTCTCCTCCTCGCCCTCGTTGCGCAGTGTGAGGGTGTAGACGACCTCCTCGCCGGCCGCGATGGTGTCGCGGTCGTCGCTGACCGCCATGGAAAGCGACGCCTCCTCCATCGCCGCAGCGCGCTCGCCGCCCGCCGGGTCGGTCGGAGCCAGCGCGGCGGCGACCGAGGGCGGCACGCCGGGTGCGTAGGCGGCGGACGCGGGGTCGGGGTCGCCTGACCACACCGCCGGCAGCGGCGCCCCTCCCCCGGCGCGCGGCGCCGCGTCGCCGTCCTGCCCCGGCGAGGCCGCCGACGCGGACGCGCTCGCCCCCGCCGCCAGCAGCACGGCCGCCGCCGCACCCGCCGTGCAACGACGGCCCCAGTTACCGATTCCGTCGGCCACGATCACCAACCCCCGATGGTTGACGCCGCTCCCGTTATCGAGCGGCCACACCGAGACAACTACGCGCATGCGCGTGATCACGGAAAGTGCCACGCCCATGGAGCGCCACATCGGCGGACGGGGACCGGGGGCCGGGCGGGCCGCGGCCGGCGCGGAGGGCTTAGCCCGCGACCAGCGGTCCGGGTGCCCACCGAGCCCTGCCCAGGTCGCGTCGAGGGTGTCCGTGGGGCCACTCTCGGTGCCGAGAGTGGCCCCACGGACACCCTCGACGGGGGAGCCGGACACGGACCCCGGATATTCCGCGCCCTCCGGCCGCCGCTGGGGCGGCGAGGGCACGGCGCGACGACGCGGGCGGCGTTAGGCCGCGCCGCCCGCGTCGGGTGCGCGACCGGCGCCCACCCGAACCGATCCCCGCAGGCCCGAGCCCTCCGTCGGCCTCGACGCCCCCGTCGGACGCCATCGCCGCCCGCCCGCAGCAACCGGTGGTCGCCCAGCCCCCGCCCCCGCCGGCCGTCGCCGCCCTCGCCGCGTGCTCGGCCGGCGGGCACCGGAACCGCTGGTCGCGGGCTACACCGTCCACCGGTCCGCGCCGCCCTCGCCACACTCCCAACCGAACGGCCCCGGAACCGATTACCGCCGACCCAGGCCATCAGCCGCCGTCACCGCCCCGTCGCATGCCCGGCCCTCCAGCACCCCCACCGATCCGCGCCGCCCCGAGCGCCCCGCCGCCCTCGCCAACCCCGCCGCACGACCGACCGGGGAGGCGGACGCGGCAGGCGCAGCCGGACTCGGTGCCGCCTTCGCCGTCATCCCCGCGGAGCCGGCCGAACGCCGTCGGTCTTAGCCCGTCTTATCCGCGCGGCCTGGCGTCTCATCGCCCGCAGGCCCGTTCCGGCGTGCGGATAAGGCTTTCACCCGATGTGCGCGCCCGCGTCTTAGCCGGAGAGTGGTCATCACGGCGGCGGGGAGCACCGCAACACCGGGCCTCGCGCCGCCGGAGCCGACCGGAATCACCGAAAGAAGGGCATCGCCATGCATCCCGACCTGCTGCACGCGGCCGTCGACCAGCGCATCTCCCGATTCCGGGAAGAGGCGCGGCGCAGCTCCCTGCGGCGCGCGCTGCGCGAGGCGCGCAAGCGCGACCGGAAGCGCCGGTCCCGGGACGAGGACCCCGGCGGCGGGGCCCACGCCCCGGCCGAGCGGCCGCGCTCCCTGCCGCCCGAGCCCCCGGAGAGCGGCGCCCCCGCTCCGCGCCCCGTGCCCGACGCGGTCCCCGAGGCCTCCGCCGCCCAGGGCGTCCCGGCCGGGTGCTGACGCGCACCCGGCCGGGGCGGCCGGCGCTTCACGGCCGGTCGCTCCGCCGTCCCGCCCCCGCCCTGCTCCGCGGGGCTGCAACCGGAAACGCAATAGCCCGAACACCCCGTTTGCGGGCATACTGGGCGGATGATGCCGGTCGGCTCCAGTCCCGTGTTCATCGGGCGCAGGCAGGAACTCCATTCCCTCATCGACCACGCGCACAGCGCGCGCTCCGGCGCCGGTGCGGCGACCGTGCTCGTGGGGGGCGACGCCGGAGTCGGCAAGTCCCGGTTGATCGCGGAGTTCACCGAGCGTGTCGCGGGCGGCCGCGTCGTCACCGGCGGATGCCTGGAACTCGGCGTCGACGGCCTGCCCTTCGCCCCGTTCGTGACGGTGCTGCGGCACATCCTGCGCGACCACGGGCGCGCGGCCTTCGACGCGCTGGCCCCGGGCGGCACCCAGGAACTGGCCCGCCTGCTGCCCGAGCTGGGCGCGCCTCCCGAGGACCGCCGCGAGGCGCGCGGGCTGCTGTTCGAGCAGGTGCTGCGCCTGCTGACCTCGGTCGCCGGCACCGAGGGGCTGACCGTGGTCATCGAGGACCTGCACTGGGCCGACACCGCGACCCGCGACCTGCTGGTATTCCTGCTGCGCAACCTCGACACCGCGGCCGTGCAGATCGTCGCCACCTACCGCAGCGACGACCTCCACCGCGGCCACCCGCTCCGCCGCCTGCTGCTGGAACTGGAGCGGCTGCCCTCGGTCACCCGCATGGAGCTGGATCCCCTCACCTTCGAGCAGGCCGCCGAGCAGGCGGCGGCCATCCGCGGCCGCGACCTCGGCCCCGACGAGGCGGCGGCCCTCTTCGACCGCACCGGCGGCAACCCGCTGTTCGTGGAGTCGCTGGCGGGCCAGAACGGGTTCGTCGGCGCCGGGCTGCCCGAACGGCCCCGCGAACTCCTGCTGGCCTCGCTGGACGGGCTCGACGATGCGCACCGCCAGGTGCTGCGCGTGGCCGCGATCGGCGCCGTCAGCGGCGCCCACATCGAGCACGACCTGCTGGCCCACGTCGCGGGGATCGGCGAGGACGAGCTCAACACCGCGCTGCGTGCGCTGGTCGACGCCAACGTGCTGCGTGTGGACGGCACCGGCTACCGGTTCCGGCACGCGCTGCTGCGCGAGGCCGTCCACGACGAACTGCTGCCGGGCCAGCACACCCGACTGCACCTGCGCTTCGCCGAGGCTCTGGACGCGCTGCCCGGTGCCGTCCCCTTCCACCGCCTCGCCGCCGAACAGGCGCACCACTTCTCCTCCGGCCACGACCTGCCGCGTGCGCTGAGCGCCGCGTGGCGGGCGGCGGTGCGCGCCGCCGAGACCCTCGCCTTCGCCGAGGAACTGCGCATGCTCGAAAGGATCCTGGAATACTGGGAGAAGGTCCCCGACGCCGTCGAGCGCGTGCAGGGCCGCAGCCACGTGCAGGTGGTGTCCCGCGCCGCGGCCGCCGCCCTGGAGAGCGGCGACTTCTTCCGCGCGCGGGCGCTGTGCGACGCCGGTCTGGACGAGATCGGCGAGGACGCCGACGACGAGCAGAGCCGCATCGACCGCGCCAGGCTGCTGCGGCGCCGCGGCCAGGCCCGCACCCAGCTCTCCGACGGAGACGGGATCTCCGACCTGGTGAAGGCCATGGCCATCCACCCGCCCCACGATCCCGGCTACGGGTTCGTGCTCTCGCTGCTGGCGCGGGAGGCGATGCTGCACCAGGAGGAGTCGTTCGCCGCCGACCATCTGGCAACGGGCGCGCCGACCTGGCTGAGCGCCACCGAGCTCGCGACCGAGGCGATCCGCCGCTCCCGGGAGGGCGGCGACACCTGCGCCGAGGCCGACGCCCTGCTGACCCTGGGCACCTCCCAGATGAACGAGGGGCGCTTCGACGAGGGCCGGGCCACCCTGGAGCGCGGTCTGGAGCTGGCGCGCGAGCTGGCCGACCCGTCCCTGGAGTCGCGCGGCATGGCCAACCTCGCCCACTACATGCGCGAACGCGGCATGCACGAAGAGGCCCTCGCCCAGCTCGGCACCGCCATGGACCGGCTGCGCGATCTCGGGCTGATGAGCGCCAACGGCCCCTTCGTCGCGTTGAACATCGCCGAGACCCGCCTGGACCTGGGCGACCTCGCGGGCAGCCGGGCGAAGGTGCGCCACAGCCTGGCCTGGTCGCCCTCCCCCGCCCACCGGCTCTACCTCATCGCCGTGGACGTGCGCGCCGCTCTCGCGCAGGGCGACCTGGAGGGAGCCCGGCGCGGTGCCGCCGAGCTCGACCCCGACTGCGTCCTGGGCAACTTCCGCATCCACACCATGCAGCTCAGCGCCGCCGCACTGATCGACCTGCACGTGGCCGAACGCGACCTCGCCCGCGCGCTGGAGATGGCCGACCGGGTCCTGGAGCGCATCGACTTCGACCGGTCGCCGGGTTACGGGTGGGTGGTGCTGGACCGCATCGCCGAGGCGCTGCGGCAGGCCGCTGAGCTTCCCGGCGGCGGTCCGGACGAGGCGGCAAAGGTGCGCGCCGGCGCCGCCGCCCTCGCCGCGAACCTGCGGGCCGACGGACCGGTGCAGGCTGCGCAGCGGAGCACGGTGCGCGCCCGGCTGGCCTCCGCCGATACCGGGCCCGCCGACGCGGCCGCGGCCTGGTCGGCTGCGGTGGAGGCGTGGAACGAGGTCACCATGCCGCTGCACCGCGCCGAGGCGCTGCTGCTGGAGGCGGAGTCCGCGCTGGCCGCCGACCGCGGCGCACAGGTGGCCGACCGGCTGCGGGAGGCCGCCAAGCTCGCCGCCGAGCACGGCGCCGCGGTGCTGGAGGCCGGTGCCCGCGAGCTGGCGCGGCGGGCCGGGGTGGCGCTGGACGCCGGCTCCGGCGGCGGCGCCCCGGCCGGGCCGCCGGCGGGGCTGACCGCGCGCGAGGCCGAGGTGCTGCGGCTGCTGGCCCGCGGCTACACCAACGCGGGGATCGCCGCGGAGCTGTTCATCGCGCCCAAGACCGCCAGCGTGCACGTGTCGCACATCCTGGCCAAGCTGGACCTGCCCAACCGCGCCAGCGCCGGAGCCCGCGCCCGCGAACTCGGTCTCGCCTAGTACCGCCGGCCGGCCTTCACCGGCCCCGTCGTCCCGCCGATCTCATAGCCACCGCCGCGCCTCGCCGGGCAGGGCGGCGCCGGCAGCGCGACCGGCGGGCGGGAAGGCTGGGAGCCGGGCAGGGAGCCGCTCAGTCCGGCGGGGTCCAGCGGTTGGTGATCGGCAGGCGGCGGTCGCGGCCGAAGTTGCGCGAGCTGATCTTGGGGCCGGGCGGGTACTGGCGGCGCTTGTACTCGGCGCGGTCGACCATCCGGATCACCCTGCGGACCAGCTCGGGGTCGTAGCCGGCGCTCGTCAGCTCGCGCATGCCCTGATCGGTGCCGACGTAGGCGTCCAGCAGCCCGTCGAGCAGGTCGTAGTCGGGCAGCGAGTCGGTGTCGAGCTGGCCCGGCCGCAGCTCGGCGCTGGGCGGCTTGGCGATGGAGTTCTCCGGGATCGGGGGGACCTCGCCGGCGCGTTCGGCGGCGGCGTTGCGCCAGCGCGCCAGCTCCCACACCAGCGACTTCCAGCAGTCCTTGATCGGCGCGAACCCGCCCACCGAGTCGCCGTAGAGGGTGGAGTAACCGGTGGCCAGCTCGCTCTTGTTGCCGGTGGCCAGCACCAGGTGGCCCTCCTGGTTGGACAGGCCCATCAGCAGCGTGCCGCGCACCCGCGCCTGCAGGTTCTCGGCGGCCAGGCCCTCCAGGGTGATGCTCTCCTCGAAGGCCGCCACGATCGGCGCGATGGCCACGGTGCGCGCGCTGATGCCCTGCCGCTTGACCAGCTCCTCGGCGTCGGAGACCGAGTGCTCGCTGGAGTACTTGCTGGGCAGCAGCAGCGCGTGGACGCGATCGGGGCCCAGCGCGTCCACGGCGACGGTGATGCTCACCGCGGAGTCGATACCGCCCGAGAGCGCGACGGCGGCCGAGGCGAAGCCGTTCTTGCGCGCGTAGTCGCGTACCCCCACCACCAATGCCCGGTAGACCTCGCCGACGTCGGAGGCGGGGTCGGCGCGCGGGGTCAGCACCGGCGGATCCGGCGCGTAGGCCGCCACGGGCTCGGGCGAGAGCAGGTGGCGCACCACGCGCACGCCGTCCACGGCCTGGGCGGGCTCCTCGGACACCGGCCCTTCACCGGAATCCGCGGCGGCGGGCAGCGCCAGGTCGGTGACGAACAGGTCCTCCGCGAACTTCGGGGCGCGCGCGACCAGCTCGCCCTCGGAGTCGACGATCAGCGAGTCGCCGTCGAAGATCAGCTCGTCCTGGCCGCCGCTCATGTTCACATAACCCACGGCGGCGCCGATCTCGCGGGCGCGGCGCTGGCACAGCTCCAGGCGGACGTTGTCCTTGTCGCGCTCATAAGGCGAGGCGTTGACGGTCACCAGCAGGCCCGCGCGCGCACGCCGGGCCGCGGCCACCGGTCCGCCGCCCTGCCAGAGGTCCTCGCACACCGCGAAGGCCACGTCGACGCCGTGCAGCCGCACCACGGGCAGCGCCTCGCCGGGCACGAAGTGGCGGAACTCGTCGAAGACGCCGTAGTTGGGCAGGTGGTGCTTGGCCGAGGTGACCTCGACGCGTCCCCGGTACAGCAGCGCGAAGGCGTTCTGCGGCGCGCCGGCGGGCTGGCCGTAGCGCTCCCCCACGCCGACGCGGCGGCTGAGGTAGCCCACCCCCACGGGCAGCTCGCCCAGCCCTTCCTGCGCCAGCTGCTCGGCGAGCGCGGCGACGGCCTTGATCGAGGCGGAGACGAACGAGTTGCGCAGGGCGAGGTCCTCGACCGGGTAGCCGGTCACCACGAGTTCGGGGAACACCGCCAGGTGGGCGCCCGCCTCGTGTGCGCGCCGGGCGTAGTCCAAAACGAGCCGGCAGTTGCCGTCGAGGTCGCCGACGGTCGGGTTCACTTGCGCCATCGCGATTCTGAGCTGGGCCACCCTTCGAGACTAGTGGGTGGCGCGCCGCACGCGCCGCCCGGCTCCCCGCCCGCGGCGGAGCGGCCGCGATGTGCGGCTGCGTAGACTGTGGCCACGGCCGCAGGGCGCGAGCTGCGTTAATGCGGCGGAAACCTGGGCCGTGCACACTGGCGGGTAGGACCGTGCCCATCGCGGCGGACGACAGGACCGCGTGCACCACGACGCACCACGACGAGGAAGGTGGAGGCGTGAACCGACAGCAGGAGTTCGTGCTCCGTACTCTTGAGGAGCGCGATATCCGGTTCGTCCGACTGTGGTTCACCGATGTGCTCGGTTACCTCAAGTCGGTCGCCGTCGCCCCGGCCGAGCTCGAGGCCGCCTTCACCGAGGGCATCGGGTTCGACGGCTCGGCCATCGAGGGCTTCGCGCGGGTGTATGAGGCCGACATGCTCGCCCAGCCCGACCCCGCCACGTTCCAGGTGCTGCCCTGGCGCAACGAGCCGCACGGCACGGCGCGGATGTACTGCGACATCCTGATGCCCGACGGCAGCCCCAGCTACGCCGACCCGCGCCACGTGCTCAAGCGCCAGCTCAGCAAGGCCTCCGACCTCGGGTTCACCTTCTACACCCATCCCGAGATCGAGTTCTACCTGCTGAAGAAGAAGCCCGAGTACGGCGAGTTCCCCGAGCCCAACGACTCCGGCGGCTACTTCGACCACACGCCGCACAACAGCGCGCACGACTTCCGGCGCAATGCGATCAACATGCTGGAGGCCATGGGCATCTCGGTGGAGTTCAGCCACCACGAGGGCGGCCCCGGCCAGCAGGAGATCGACCTGCGCTACGCCGACGCGCTCACCACCGCCGACAACATCATGACCTTCCGGCTGGTGATGAAGGAGGTGGCGATGGAGCAGGACGTCTACGCCACCTTCATGCCCAAGCCCTTCACCGAGTACCCGGGCTCGGGCATGCACACCCACATGTCGCTGTTCGAGGGCGAGCGCAACGCCTTCTACGAGCCCGGCGCGGAATACCAGATGTCCAAGGTCGGCCGCGGCTTCATCGCCGGGCTGCTGCGCCACGCCGCCGAGATCACCGCGGTGTGCAACCAGTGGGTGAACTCCTACAAGCGGCTGTGGGACAACGCCGCCGCCTCCGCGGGCGCGGGCGGCGAAGCGCCGGCCTACGTGTGCTGGGGCCACAACAACCGCTCGGCGCTGGTGCGGGTGCCGATGTACAAGCCCAACAAGAGCAACTCCAGCCGGATCGAGTTCCGCTCGGTCGACACCGCCTGCAACCCCTACCTCGCCTACGCGGTGATCCTGGCCGCCGGGCTGAAGGGGATCGAGGAGGGCTACGAGCTTCCTCCCGGCGCCGAGGACGACGTGTGGGCGCTGACCGACGCCGAGCGCAGGGCGCTGGGCATAGCGCCGCTGCCGCAGAGCCTGGACGAGGCCATCAGGGCGATGGAGAACAGCGAGCTGGTCGCCGAGACGCTCGGCGAGCACGTCTTCGACTTCTTCCTGCGCAACAAGAAGGCGGAGTGGGAGTCCTACCGGCGCCAGGTCACCCCCTACGAGCTGCAGCGCTACCTGCCGACGCTGTAGGCGCGGCACCGGCCGGCCGGGGCGCGGCCGCCCCGGCCGGCCGGGACACCTATTCGCCGTCGAGGAACTTCTCGCGTACCGCGTAGACGGCGGCCTCGGTGCGGGAGTGGAGCTGGAGTTTCTCCAGGATGTTGCGAACGTGGTTCTTGACCGTGTGCTCGGAGATGAACAGCTCGTCGGCGATCTCCTTGTTGTTGAGGCAGCGCGCCACCCCGCGCAGCACCTCGGTCTCGCGTCCGGTCAGCCGGGGCGCGGGGACCCGGCGGGTGCGGCCGCCGTCCTTCTTGGCCAGGGCGGTGAACTCACCGATGAGCTTGGTGGCCATCGACGGCGTGATGAACGACTGCCCGCTGGCGATGGCGCGCACGGCGGCGGGCAGTTCGTCGACGGAGATCTCCTTGAGCAGGTAGCCGGTGGCGCCCGCCTTGAGCGCCTCGAAGAGGTCGTCCTCCTCGTCGCTCATGGTGAGCATCACGATCTTGGCGCCGGGCACCATGGCCTTGATGCCGGTGCAGGCGTCGATGCCGTTGCTGCCCGGCATCCACACGTCCATCAGCACCACATCGGGCGCCAGGTCGGCGGCCGTGCGCACCGCGTGCTCGCCGTCGCCGGACTCGCCGACGACGTCGATGTCGGGTTCGTCGTCCAGCACGGACACCAGCCCGCGCCGGAAGAAGGCGTGGTCGTCGACGACGAGCACCTTGATGGGCGGCGCCTGGGTGGCGGACCGCGGGGCGTAGGCCGCGTCCGGGGCGGGGGGGTGCCCACTCACAACGGAAATTCCTTCCTGGCGCGAGGTGGCCGGGTATCTGCTATTCGGCTCCGCGGCCGGCGAAACCCGGGACGGATCGCCGTCTCAGGGGGTGGGATGCCCGGTTTCGTCAGGCCGTTGTGCGGGACAGTTTATGGCATTGCCGCGCGCATTGACAGCGCCCGCGCCCGCGTGCCGCAGCGGCGTCCACGCCCGCATTACCGGACTCTGCGGCGCCATCGGACAATATATCCGGCTGCGCACGCCGATGGCCTAATTCTGGGGATTCGTTTTCCGCCGACCGCGCGAATTCATTCGCGGCGCGCATGCAGCGCATACCGCGGTTCGGCGGCGATCGGATTGCGTTTTCGTCGTTCCGCGGGCGGCCCGCGGTGCCGAAACTCGCCCGCGCGCCCGCGCGGCGGCGGCGAGGCGGAACGCCGCCGCCGCGCCCGCACCTCCGGCCCTCCCCCGTGCCCACCGGGCCGCCGGCTCCGGTGCGACGACCTGCCGGGATGATCCGAGCGCGCCGCAAGGTTGGGACACGATGAAAGCCGTGAATCCCGCTATGGGATGATGAATCAGCCGACGGCGCCCAGTGCCGCCGAGCCTGTCCGACACCGTCCGGAGACGCCGCAGCCGCGCTTCGAGACACCGGAGGAGAGCACCATGAGCACTACCGCATCCGCCCCCGCCCTCTACGGGGGCGCCACGGGCCGCAGGGTCAGCGTCCGCGACATCCTGCAGGCCAAGGAGCGCCAGGAGCGCTGGCCCATGCTCACCGCCTACGACGCGCTGACCGCCCGCGTCTTCGACGAGGCCGGGATCCCCGTGCTGCTGGTGGGCGACTCGGCGGCGATGGTCGTCTACGGCTACGACTCCACCCTGCCCGTCACGGTCGACGACCTGCTCCCCCTGACGGCGGCCGTCTCGCGGGCCACCAAGCGCGCCCTCGTCGTCGCCGACCTGCCGTTCGGCTCCTACCAGGGATCGCCCGAGCAGGCGCTGGACGCGGCCGCGCGGTTCATGAAGGAGGGCCACGCCCAGGCGGTGAAGCTGGAAGGCGGGCACCGCGTCGCCCACCAGGTCGAGGCGCTGGTCGCCGCAGGGATCCCCGTCATGGGCCACATCGGGCTCACGCCGCAGTCGGTCAACACCCTCGGCGGCTACCGGGTGCAGGGCCGGGGCGAGGAGGCCGGCGCCGCGCTGCTGGCCGACGCCAAGGAGCTGGAGCGCGCGGGGGCGTTCTCCGTCGTGCTGGAGTGCGTGCCCAGCGAGCTGGCGGCCCGTGTCACCGAGCAGCTGTCCATCCCCACCATCGGCATCGGCGCCGGCCCCGACACCGACGCCCAGGTGCTGGTGTGGCAGGACATGGCCGGGCTCAGCCCGCACGTGGCCAAGTTCGTCAAGGCCTACGCCGATCTCAACGAGACGCTCTCCACCGCCGCGCGGAACTTCGCCGACGAGGTCGTGCAGGGTTCCTTCCCCGACGCCGAGCACTCCTACAGGTGACCGCGCGCGCCTGACCGCACTGACCGCCCGCGCCCGCCGGAGCAGCGCCTCCGGCGGGCGCGCGCATATCGGGCCGGGTGGTTCCCAGTGCGCGGCTCGGCACCGGAACGGCGGGCGCCGCGCTAAGTTACCCGGTAGTAGAGTTGCGGCAACCGTGCGCGCCCCGCCGCGCGAGTCAAGGGAGGCAACATGCGCATCTCCATGCCGCTGCAATACGCCGGCGAGGCCAAGCCGGCCGTTGACCAGGTCGTCGAGTTGGAGAAGGCCGGGCTGGACACCGTGTGGGTGGCCGAGGCCTACGGCTACGACAGTCCCACCCTGATGGGCTACATCGCCGCACGCACCGAGCGCGTGAACATCGGGTCGGCGATCCTGCCCGTCTACACGCGCACCCCCACGCTGATCGCGCAGACGGCCGCCGGCCTCGACTACCTCTCCGACGGCCGCGCCGTACTCGGCCTGGGCGCCAGCGGGCCCCAGGTCATCGAGGGCTGGCACGGCGTCCCCTACACCAAGCCGCTGGGGCGCACGCGCGACATCGTCGAGATCTGCCGCAAGGTGTGGGCGCGCGAGGAGCGCCTCACCCACGACGGCCGCGCCTACACCCTGCCGCTGCCGCCCGAGCAGGGCACCGGACTGGGCAAGCCGCTGAAGATCATCAACCACCCGGTGCGCAGCGGCGTCCCGATCTTCGTCGCCTCCCTGGGCGAGAAGAACGTCGCGATGACCGCCGAGATCGCCGACGGCTGGCTGCCCCACCTGTTCATTCCGGAGAAATCCGACGCCGTCTGGGGCGAGGCCCTGGCGCGCGGCAAGGCCAAGCGCGACCCGGCGCTGGGCGAGCTGCAGATCTGCGCGGGCGGCCTGCTGGCCATCGGCGAGGGCGAGGAGACCCGCAAGCTCGCCGACTTCACCCGCCCGATGATCGCGCTCTACGTCGGCGGCATGGGCGCCAAGGGCAAGAACTTCTACAACGACGTCGCCCGCCGCTACGGCTTCGAGGAGGCCGCCGAGCGCATCCAGGACCTCTACCTGGACGGCAAGAAGGAGGAGGCGGCGGCCGCCGTCCCCGACGAGTTCGTGGAGCTGACCAACCTCGTGGGGCCGGAGTCCTACGTGCGCGAGCGCGTGGCCGCCTTCCGCGCGGCCGGCGTCACCCACCTCAACGTCACTCCGGTGGGCGACGACCCGGTCAAGCTGGTGGAGAAGCTGCGCACCATGCTGTAGCGGCCGCACCGCGGCCGCCGCCGCGCGCCGCGGGGCGGCGAGGACGAGCGGAGGCCTGGGCCCGCGCCCATCGGTGCGGGCCCCGGTCTCCCGCCGTCCTCGCCGTGCTCCTGATTGGTCAGACGTCGGTGATGCGCAGTCCCGCGTGGGCCTTGTAGCGGCGGTTGATCGCGATGATGTTGGCGGTCAGCGCCTCGACCTGGTGGGCGTTGCGCAGGCGTCCGCCGTAGATTCCCCGCACGCCGGGGATTCGGGAGGCCAGCGCGCGCACGGTGTCGGTGGCCTCGCGGTCGTCGCCGAGCACCAGGACGTCCAGGTCGACGTGGTCGATCTCGGGATCGAGCAGCACCACCGCCGAGACGTGGTGGAAGGCCGCGACCACGCGGCTGTCGGGCAGCAGCGCCTCGGCCTGCTGGGCGGCGCTGCCCTCCTCCACGTCCAGCGCGTAGGGGCCCTTGCCGTCGAAGCCCAGCGGGTTCACGCAGTCGACCACGAGCTTGCCCGCCAGGTCGGCCGCGAGCGACTCCAGCAGCGCGCGGTGGCCGTCCCAGGGCACCGCCACGATGACGACGTCGCAGCCGCGGGCGGCTTCGGCGTTCTCGGCGCCGCTGACCGGAAGTCCCTCGCCCAGCTCGCCGGCGGCGCCTTCGGCCCGCTCGCGGCTGCGCGAGCCGATGACCACCCGGTGCCCGGCCATCGCCAGCCGCAGCGCGAGGCCGCGGCCCTGGTCGCCGGTGCCGCCGAGCACCGCGACGGACAGGCCGGAGACGTCGGGAAGGTCGTGTGGGGATCTCTGCTCTGCCATGTCCCGATCATCCCAGGCGACCGCCGCCATCCCGAGCCCGACGCGGTGTCCGGCGGGTCACTCCGCGGCGGCGGGCGGAGACCGCCTCCTCCGGCGGGGCGGTGCGGGCCGGGCGGGGACGGCCGCCGCGGGCGCGGTGCGCGGTCAGCAGTCCCCGATCCCGGTCTCGCGCAGCTCGCGGCACTCCCGCCAGGCGCGGGAGAGCATGGAGACCGTGCGGCCGTCGGCGACCCCGTCGTCGGGCAGCCCGTTGGCGCGCTGGAAGGCCGCGAGCGCTCGGCGGCGCTCCTGCGGCGGAGCGGCGGGGTCGAGTTCGCCGATCTCGATGAGCATCGCGCGTACCCGCCCGGGGTCGGGCTCGGGCACCAGGCCCCGGGCGTCGATCGCCGCCTGGAGTGCCGGCAGCACGGCCGACAGCAGGCGGCGGGGCCCGAAACGGCCGATGGCGGAACCGGCGGATATGCGCCCGGCGGCCTGCCGCCGGCGCCGGTGGAGTTGCAGTGCGGTCGGGACCATGCCGGCCTCCTCACCCGGGTGACTCGGTGTCTCCTGGTGACACCCGTGTGCTCGCCTCCAGTATCGGCATCCCCGGGGTTGGCGGACATCATGCGCGGGTTCGGGATCCGGTTGGCACGAAGGTCGATCCGAACCGCACCGCCCTCCGCCGGAGGTCCCGCATCACCCCCGACGATCGGCGCGCCTCGCGAAGCGCGGCCCGCCCGTCAGCCCGCCGCCACCCCAACGGAGACGCTGCGCGTCACCTGCTTGCTTGCCGCCGAGCGCACGCGGTCCTTCCCAGATGGAGCCGCACCATCGATGGCGGGCCTCCAGCACAAAAGTGCGCCGTGCGCTCGGCGGCAAGCCGGCGTCAGCGCTGCGCGCAACCCAGCCCCATTGCCGCAACCTCCTGTGGTGACCGACCACTCGAACTGGACATCAGCGTGTTCGAGAACAGCAGGGGCACCGCTTCCCAGGAACCAACCGGACCCCACCCGGAGCAGCCACCACCGAGGCTGCGGCAATGGGCGCGCCTCGCGAAGCGCGGTCGCAGCTTGCCGCCGAGCGCACGCAGGCCTTCTCAGATGGAGCCGCACCACCGGTGGCGGGCCTCCAGCACAAAAGTGCGCCGTGCGCTCGGCGGCAAGCCGGCGCACAGCGCTTCGCGCAACCCAGCCCCGCTGCCGCAGCCCACCCCCTGGACGGCTGTCGGCGCGGGCCTTTTCCGCGCGACCTCCGTCAGGGGCGGTGGCGGGTGACGGGCGGAAAAGGACGCGGCGCATCAGCGCCTCCGTCAGGGGCGGTGGCGGGTGACGGGCGGGCCCAGGGCCGGCCTGTCCAGCGTCAGCGTGCGGGCATCGGCGTCCACGGTGGCGGGGGCGCCCAGGGGGACGGTGATCTGGGCGGGGCGGTGGCCGAAGCCGAACTCGCCCACCACCGGAACGCCCAGCGGGGCCAGGCGCTCCAGCATCAGCGTGCGCACGGTGGCCGCATCGGGGGTGCAGCCCTGCCACGACCCCAGCAGCACGCCCGCGACGCCCTCCAGCCAACCGCTGCGCAGCAGTTGGGTGAGCATCCTGTCGATCCGGGACACGTCCTCGTTCACGTCCTCCAGCAGCAGCAGGCCGCCGCGGGCCGAGGGGCGGCTGTGCGGCGCGGCCAGGCTGTCGTTGAGCACGCTGAGGTTGCCGCCCATGGTCACCCCCCGCGCCGTCCCCGGCACGAGGGTCTCGGCGGCTTCCCCGCCGGGCGCGGTGAGGACGGTCGCCCGCTCGGGCTCGAACAGGGTGGTGTGCAGGTGCTCGGTCGCCCGGGTGTCCTCGGTGAACGACTCCAGCGCCAGCACCGGGGCGTGCAGCGTGGCGGCGCCCAGCTCCACCGCGAAGGCCTCGTGGAGCGCGGTGACGTCGCTGAATCCCACGAGCGTCTTGGCGGGCGCGCGCCGCAGTTCGGCGAAGTCCAGATGGTCCAGGACGCGGTGCGCGCCGTCGCCGCCGCGCGCGCAGAACACCGCCGCGGTGCGCGGGTCCAGCCAGGCCCGCTGGAGGTCGGCCGCGCGGTCGGCGTCGGTGCCGGCCAGGTAGGGCAGCCGGGGGTGGTGCCCGCGCAGGTGCTCTCCCTCCACGACCTCCAGTCCCCACCCGCGCAGGACGTCCAGTCCCGCATCCAGCAGCTCCCCGGCGACGGGGCTGCAGGGGGCGACGACTCCGACGGCGTCGCCGGGCCGCAGCCGCGGCCCGCGTGTTCCGGGGCGGGCCGTCACGGGCGCAGCTCCAGCGTCGGCGCGTCCGCGGAGAACCCGAAGACCTGGGCGTACAGCGACAGCTCGGCCTCCAGCGCCCGCTGGATGGTCTCCTTGCGGCGGAAGCCGTGCTGCTCGCCCTCGAAGGCGAGGTAGGCGTGCGGGACGCCGCTCACCCGCGCCAGGAACCGCTCGGCCTGGGCGGGCGGGCAGATCTCGTCTTCCAGGCCCTGCATCAGCACGAAGGGCGCCCTGATGTCGGCGGCGCGGTTGACGGGCGAGCGGTCGGCGTAGCGCTGGGCGGCCTCGGGCCAGGGGCCCACGAGGCTTTCCAGATACTGCGATTCGAAGTCGTGGGTCTCGCCGGTGCGCCAGCCCGCGAGGTCGACGATCGGATACAGGATGGCGGCGCAGGCGAAGACGTCGGTGAAAGCGAGCGCCGCGGCGGCGGTCCACCCGCCGGCGCTGCCGCCGCGGACGGCGATGCGGCCGGGGTCCGCGAGACCTTCGGCCGCCAGCGCGCGGGCGGCGGCCACGCAGTCCTCGACGTCGACCACGCCCCAGTTGCCGCGGAGGCGTTCGCGGTAGGCGCGGCCGAACCCGGTGGAGCCGCCGTAGTTGACCTCCACCACCCCGATCCCGCGGCTGGTGAAGTAGGCGATCTCCGGGTCGCGGATCATCGGCGCGCGCCCGGTGGGCCCGCCGTGCGCCCAGACCGCGTACGGCGGAAGCTCGCCCGAAGCGGGCCGGGCCCGCGGATTTCGCGGCGGGTACAGGTTGGCGTGGATCTCGCGGCCGTCCGGTCCGGTGAAAACCCGCGGCCGCGGCACGGGGAGGTGGCCGGCGTCGGTGTCGCCCCCGGCGCCCCCGGTGCGGTGGCGGTCCGGGGCGCTCAGCGAGCGCCAGGAGCCGCCGGGGCCCACGGCGACGATCTCGGGGGCGATGTCGCCGGAGGCGGCCAGGCCGATCAGGGTGTCGCCGCCGGAGCCGCCTGCGACCAGCCGGCCCCACCACTCGGTGTGGGGGGTGTCGGCGTCGGCGATCGTGCCGGTTCCGGGGTCGATGCGGCCCAGCGCCGTGGTCGCTCGCCCGTGCACGGCGGCGAGGGGGCCGCGCGGCGGCACGGCCAGCCAGGTGTAGCCGAGCTGCCAGAGGGGGCCGCCGAACTCCTCCTCGGCGGCGGCCGCGGGCTGCGGCTCGCTCCAGGATCCGCCGGCGGCGGTGATGCGGTAGGGGTTCCACCAGCCGCCGGAGTCGGCGACGAAGTACAGCGTGTCGGGCTCGGCCCACTCGGCCTGGACGACGGAGACGCCGGGGCCGCCGGCGACGGTCTGCGGGGCGTCTGCGACGCGTCCCTCCGGCCCCAGCTCGGCCACGTGCAGCACCGTGCTGTCCCAGGGCATGTCCGGGTGATCCCAGCCGATCCAGGAGAGGTGGCGGCCGTTGGGGGAGACGCGCGGGCAGGCGAGGAACCGGTGGCCGGCGGCGATCTCGCGCACGGCCTCGGGGTCGTCGGCGGCCGAGCCGTCCAGGGGTACCGCGACGACCGCCCGGCGCAGGTCGGTTGGGGCCGGGCCGGTGTGGTGCTCGCGGACGCACCAGATCTCGCGGCCCTCGGGCGAGAGGACCGGCTCGGCGTAGCGCAGAGCGCCGGGCCGCTCGGGTTCGGGGGTCAGCGGTACCGGCTCGCCGCCCGGGTGCCAGAGGTACAGGCGCTGGTCGGCGAACTCGGTGAAGGCGACCGCCGTGCCGGTCGGCGCGGGCAGCAGCGCGTAGGGGCGGCCGCCGTACTCGTGGACGCGGCTGCGCGCGTTCCAGGGTGCGGGCAGCTCGCCGCGCGGGCGCGCGGCCGGGTCGTCCAGCCGGGTGCGGCAGAGCGTCACCCGGCCGCCCTCGGCGGGGCGGGGTTCGGTCCACCACACGTCGTCGCCCAGCGCGGCGGGCCAGTTCGGCGCCCCGGCGTGGTCGGCCACGCTCTCGGCGCTGATGGGTGAGGGCCAGGATCCGCAGGTGGGGCCGTCGTTCACTGCCGTGGGCCTTCCTCGTCGACTCGGTGGCGGATGTCTGCGCACGCGGGTGCGGTGCGTAGGCGATGGCGGGACGTGCGCCCGGGCGCGGCCGCGGGGGGCCGAGCGCGGGTGGGGGGTCAGCTCGGACCGCGCAGGAAGCGGTCGAGCACCCGCGCGCCGAAGCGCAGCGCCTCGACGGGGATGCGCTCGTCGACGCCGTGGAAGAGCGCCCCGTGGTCCAGGCCGGGCGGAAGCCGCAGCGGCGAGAAGCCGTAGCCGGCGATGCCCAGCTCGGCGAACTGCTTGGCATCGGTGCCGCCCGTCAGGCACACGGGCACGACGTGGGCGCCGGGGTCGAACGCCAGCAGCGCCTCGCGCATCGCGGCGAAGACGGGCGCGTCCACCGGCGACTGCAGCGGCCGGGAGCGGTGCTGGTACTCCCACTGCACCCGGTCGCCGGTGAGCTCGTCCAGAGTCGCGGCGAACTCCTCTTCGGCGCCGGGCAGCACCCGGCCGTCGATCCCGGCGCTCGCCCGGTCGGGGACGACGTTGACCTTGCCGCCCGCCTCCAGCACGGTGGGCGCGCTGCTGCAGCGGACGGTGGGGCGCACCAGTTCGGCGGCGGCGCCGAAACCGTCGATCAGCGCGTCGGTGTCGCGCTGGGGGTCGAAACCGGCGGCGGGAGCGTCCACCCCCAGCGCGGCGGCGACGCCGTCGAGGGCGGCGCGGGTGACGGGGGTGAGCCGCACGGGCCAGGTGTGGGCGCCGATGCGGGCCACCGCCGCGGCCAGGGCGCTGACGGCGTTGTCGGTGTTGGTCTTGGAGCCGTGCCCGGCCGTACCGCGGGCGCTCAGCCGCAGCCAGGCGGTGCCCCGCTCGCCCGCGCCGACGGGGTAGATCCGCACGGGCGTGCCGTCGGCGGCCCGGGCGTGCACGGTGTGGCCCCCGGACTCGCCCACGGCCTCTGTACAGCCCGCGAACAGCTCGGCGTGCTCGCGGGCCAGCCATTCGGCGCCGTAGGCGGCGCTGTCCTCCTCGTCGGCGGTGAACGCGACGACGATGTCGCGGCGCGGCCGCAGTCCGCCGCGCGCCCAGAACCGCACCAGCGCGAGCACCATCGCGACGGTGCCCTTCATGTCCACGGCGCCGCGGCCCCAGACCAGGCCGTCGGCGACCTCGCCGCTGAACGGGGGCCGGCTCCACCGGCTCGGCTCGGCCGGCACCACGTCGAGGTGGCCGTGGACGAGCAGGGCGGGGGCATCGGGGTCGGTTCCGGGGATGCGGGCGACCACGTTGGCGCGCCCGGGCGCCGACTCCAGCAGGCGCGGCGCAAGGCCCGCGTCCGACAGGCGCTCGGCGGCGTACTCGGCGGCGGGCCGCTCGCGGCCGTCGCCGCCGCCGCGGTTGGTGGTGTCGATGCGGATCAGCTCGGAGGTGAACCGCACCGCCTCTTCGTCCAGCCGGTCGAGCCCCTCCCCCGTTTCCAGGGCCGCCGCGGTGTCCGATGCCGTGCCGGTGCGCTCTGCCTCGTGCATGCCTTCCCGTCTGTGCCCGCCGGTCCGCTGGCCGGCTCGCCGGATGCCGTCGGCCCCGCCCCGCTCAGCCGTAGTCGGCCTCGACCGCGTTGCCGATGAGGGTGGTGACGGCCTTGAAGCAGCGGATCATCTCAAAGGCCGTGGGCGAGGTATAGCGGACACGCCGGGGGCCGACGGCCTCGACACCGGGTACCAGGGCGGCCGCGCCTGCCAGGTGGGCCGCGTCGACCTCGACCTCCACGGTGAGGGGGCCGCGGTGCTCGGGTTCGATTCGCCCGGCCTCGGCCGCCGCGGCCTCGGCGGCCTCGGAGATGTCGGCGGCGGTCGCGCCGGGCGGGCGGCACAGGGCAGCATAGCGCGAGACGTACTGCTTGACCGCGACGGTGTGGGCGTCGGGCGCGTAGGCCGCGGCGTCGATGCAGGCGCGGTCGTCGCCGGTGACCAGCAGGACGGGGGCGCCGTACTCGGCCGCGACGTAGGAGTTGAGGCGCCCTTCGTCGGCGGGCTCGCCCTCCAGCCACACTCCGGTGACCGAGTTGGGCAGGTAGGTGTGGGCGAGGACGCCTTCGGCGCCGGCGCCGCTGTGGTAGCCGAGGAACGCCACGCCGTCGACGTCGCCGCGCTGGAGGCCCTCGACCATCGACAAATCCTTGTGCCGCCCGGTGATCATGGCGGCGCGCTCGTCCAGGCGCTCCAGCAGCAGGTTGCGCATCGTCGCGTGCGCCTCGTTGACCAGCACCTCGGTCGCGCCGCCGGCGAAGAACCCGGAGACGGCGGCGTTGACGTCGGAGGTGAACATGGCACGGCAGCGCTGCCACTGCTCGGTGCCCGGCGTGACGTCGGCGGGCCAGGTGACGCCGGTGGCGCCCTCCATGTCGGCCGAGATCAGGATCCGCACCGCGTCCGCTCCCCTCGCCTGCTCCGCCCGCCTGCCGCCCGCTAGGGCAGGGTCAGGATCTCGGCGCCGTCGTCGGTGATGACCAGAGTGTGCTCGAACTGGGCGGTGCGCTTGCGGTCGGCGGTGACGGCGGTCCAGCCGTCGTCCCAGACCTCGTAGTCGATGGTGCCCAGAGTGATCATCGGCTCGATGGTGAAGGTCATGCCGGGCTGCATCACCGTGGTCGCCCGCGGGTCGTCGTAGTGCGGCACCACCAGGCCGGAGTGGAACTCCGGGCCGACGCCGTGCCCGGTGAAGTCGCGCACCACGCCGTAGCCGAAACGCTTGGCGTAGGACTCGATGACCCGGCCGATGACGCTGAGCTGGCGCCCGGGGCGGCAGGCCTTGATGGCGCGCATGGTGGCCTCGCGGGTGCGCTCCACCAGCAGCCGGGACTCCTCGTCGGCGTCGCCCGCCAGGAACGTGGCGTTGGTGTCGCCGTGCACGCCGCCGATGTAGGCGGTGATGTCGATGTTGACGATGTCGCCGTCGGCGATCACGGTGTCGTCGGGGATGCCGTGGCAGATGACCTCGTTCAGCGAGGAGCACAGCGACTTCGGATAACCCTTGTAGCCCAGGGTGCTGGGGTAGGCTCCGTGGTCGCACAGGAACTCGTGGCCGATGCGGTCGAGTTCGTCGGTGGTCACGCCGGGCGCCACGTGCTCGCCCACCTCGCGCAGCGCCTGGGCCGCGATCCGCCCGGCCACGCGCATGGCCTCGATGGTCTCGGGCGTCTGCACGTCACCGAGCACGCCTTCGAGCGGGCGCTTCTTGCCGACGTACTCCGGACGCGCGATGTGGGAGGGGACCGATCGGGGCGGCGAGACCCGCCCGGGAACAAGCGGAGTAGTCATGTCTGCTCATTCTACTTCGCGGGTGGCGGGCGCCGATCCGCGTCGGGATGCCGACACGCGGGTAAGAGCCGGGAAGCAGGCAAGCAAAGCCGGACGAATCAGCAGGAGCCGACCATGAGCGACCGGGAGCACACCACCCCGGATGAGGACCGGCAGTGGTGGTATTGCCTCAGACACAGCAAGCCCGAGCAGGGGCCGGGGTGCCCGGGCAAGTACCGGCTCGGCCCCTACCCCGACGAGGCCACGGCCGCCGCAGCGCTGAACATCGTCGCCGAACGCAACGAGGCCTGGGACGAGCAGGACCGCGAATAGCAGCCCCGCGGCGACCTGTCGGCGCCCGGGGGCTCGGCGGCGCCGCGGAGCCCCCGGGCGCGCAACGGCGCCGGCGGATCAGTCGAGCACCCGCGGGCCGCTGACCACGTCGAGGAACCGCGATAGCCGCTCGCGCAGCCCCGGTTTGCGGTCGGCCCCGGCCTGCCCGGCGGCACTGCTGACCAGGTGCTGCAGCCCTTCGAAGGTGAGCGGCTCGCGATCGGGGCGCAGGCTGATGGAGTCGTGGGCCAGCGACGTCAGCTCGCGGTCGCCCTGGTCCAGGGAGAGGACGGTCGCGCCGGTGCGGCGGGCGTCGTCGACGCGTTCCAGCAGCGGGACCGGCGCCTGCTCCTCGGAGTTCACCACGAACAGGGTCTCGCCGCGCCGCGCCTGCTCCAGCCGGTCAAGGCCGATGCGCAGGTGGTCGGGGGCGTCGGGCGGCGGTTGCCAGCGCACCAGGCTGGGCGCGAGCTGGGGCAGGCCGCTGTAGCGCGCCTCGTCGTCGAGATGCGCGGCCAGGTGCCAGGGTTCGTCCTCGGGCGTGCCGATCAGCATGAGCCCGCCGGGGTCGCGCGTACGGCGGAGAGCTTTGGCGAAGTCCTCGGTGCGCTCCAGCCACGGTGTCGAGGCCAGCAGTTCGCGCAAGAGAGCTACGTGTTGGGCGTCCACGCTCCCATGGTGCCTCATCCGGCCGCCCGGCGCCGCGTTTTCCCGCGGGCTTCGGAGCGCTTCGACGCGCCGCACCAGCCCGCACTGTGTTCTCCGCGGACCTGCGGGGTGCTTCGACACGCCGCCTTCCCTCCTCGCTCCCTCGCTCGTCAGTCCAGACGGCGCCGCACCCCTTCGGCCCGCACTGTGTTCTCCGCGGGCCTTCGGGGTGCTTCGACGCGCCGTCTTCCCTCCTCGCTCAGTCGCTCGTTCCTCGCTCCCTCGCTCGTCAGTCCAGACGGCGCCGCACCCCTTCGGCCCGCTCGTGCGGTTTTCCCTGTCCGGGCGGGGGTAGCCGGACGGGTGGCGGCGGCGCGGCCGGGACCGGGCACATCGCCGTCGCCGTCGCGACGGCCTCGGCACGCGGACGCCGAGCCGCACGGCCTCTCGGGCGGACGGCGTGGAGGGAGGAGTATGGCTCCCAGGTCGGACGGCGCTCTGTGGGACCGGACGGCGGCCCTGCTGCGCGACCCCTACCGGTTCGTCTCGCGCCGCTGCCGGCGCCGCGGCACCGACGCCTTCGCCACCCGGCTGCTGCTGCAGCCGACCGTGTGCGTCACCGGGCCGCAGGCCGCGGCGGTCTTCCAGGACCAGAGCCACTTCTCGCGCCGCGGTGCGGCGCCCGCCCGCATCACCAAGACGCTCTTCGGCCGGGGCGGCGTCCAGGGCCTGGACGGCAGCGCCCACCGGCACCGCAAGCGCCTGTTCATCTCCCTCATGGCGCCGGACCGGGTCGCCGAGCTGGCGGCGCTGACCGAGCGGGAGTTCGACCGTGCGGCGCTCGCGTGGCGGGACCGCGGCCGGGTCGTCCTCTATGACGAGTTCCGCGGGATGCTGACGCGCGCGGTGTGCGCCTGGGCCGGGGTACCGCTGGTCACCGCCGACGCCCGGCGGCGCACCGCCCAGCTCACCGCCCTCTACGACGGCGCCGGCCGCGTGGGCCCCCGCCACTGGCGGTCCCGGCTGGCCCGGCGCGCGGCCGACCGGTGGGCCGCCGACGTGGTCACCCGCATCCGCACCGGCCGCATCAAACCGCCCGAGGACACCGCCGCCTACGCCGTCGCCTGGCACCGCGACCCCGAGGGCAGGCTGCTGGACGAGCACACCGCGGCGGTGGAGCTGCTCAACGTGCTGCGGCCGACGGTGGCGGTCGCGGTCTTCCTCGCCTTCGCCGCCCATGCGCTGCACCACCACCCCCACTGGGCGCGCGCGATCGCCGCGGAGGACGGCTGCGGCGCGGACGGGGACCCCGACGGCCGGGCGCAGGCGGAGCTGTTCGCCCAGGAGGTGCGGCGCTTCTACCCGTTCTTCCCGCTCGTGGCCGCCCGCGCCCGCCACGACATGGTGCTGCGCGGCCAGCGCATCGGCCGCGGCCGCAGGGTCCTGCTCGACCTCTACGGCATCGACCACGACCCCGCGCTGTGGTCCGAGCCCGAGGAGTTCCGACCCGAGCGCTTCCGCGGCTGGGAGTGGGACCGCTACGGCTTCGTCCCCCAGGGCGCCGGCGACCCCGGCCTGCACCACCGCTGCCCCGGCGAGCCGATCGCGGTCGCTCTCATCGCCGCGGTCTCGCGCCGACTGGCGCGGCTGCGCTACGAGGTGCCGCGCCAGGACATGGCCGTCGACATGAAGCGCCTGCCGGCCCTGCCGCGCAGCGGTTGCGTCATCCGGGTCCCGTCCCGGTGAGCGGCAGCGGGCCGGGCCGGCCCGCTCACACCCGTTCGGGCGCGTGCGCCCAGTGGCAGGCGACCTGGGCTGCGCCCGACCCGCTGAGCATGCCCGGCTCCTCGCCGCGGCAGCGCTCGGCCACCCCCGCTGCGGCCGCGGCGCCCGACGCCAGGACCGGGCAGCGCACGTGGAAGCGGCAGCCGCCGGGGATGCGGGTGGGGTCGGGGGGTTCGCCCGCGAGCACCTGGGGTTCGCCGGAGCCGGACTCGGGCAGCACCGACAGCAGCGCCCTGGTGTAGGGGTGGCGCGGTGCCGAGAGCACGTCCTCGACCGGGCCCGTCTCCACCACGCGGCCCAGGTACATCACCGCGGCGCGGTCGGCGATGTTCCAGGCCAGGCCGAGATCGTGGGTCACCACCAGGGCCGCCAGGCCGTAGTCGTCGCGCAGGCGCAGCAGCAGTTGGAGGATCTCCCCGCGCACCGACGCGTCCAGGGACGCCACGGGCTCGTCGGCGACGATGACCTCGGGCTGCAGGACCAGCGCTCCGGCGATGGCCACCCGCTGCCGCTGGCCGCCGGAGAGCTCGTGGGGGTAGCGCAGGAAGAACCGCTCGGGCGGGCGCAGGCCCGCGCGCGCCAGCGCCTCGGCGACGTGCTCCTGTTCGTCGGCGGTGCTGCCGCTGTGGATGCGCCGGCCCTCGGCGACCGCGTCGTAGACGGTGTGGCGGGGGTTCAGCGCGCCGGTGGGGTCCTGCAGGACCAGCTGCACGCGCCTGCGCAGCTCCTTGAGCTCGCGGGGACGGTGACCCAGGGCGCGCCCGCGGAAGACCACCCGGCCCTCCGTGGGCCGCACCAGCCCCAGCAGCGCTCGGGCCAGGGTGGACTTGCCGCAGCCGGACTCGCCCACCAGCGCGACGATCTCCCCGGCGCCGATGTCCAGGTCGACGCCGTCGACGGCGCGCGCCGTGCCGCGTCCGGCGCGCCCGGCGAAGGCGACCCGCAGGCCGGCGGCGCCCAGGACGGGAGCGGCGGGCGCCCCGGTGTCGCGGGGGGCGTCGGCGGGAGCGCTCATCACATCTCCTCGGGTTGGGGCTGCGGCCGGGCGGCCGCCTGCGGATCGCGATCCGCCCGCGGCTCCCCCTCCGCCGCCGGACCGGTCCCGGCCTCCTCGGCAGGCGCGGGCGGCACACCGGCCGCCCGGGCCTGCTCGGGCGAGAGCACCCGCACGCACGCGGCGCTGCGCCGCGGTCCGGCGGGCCACAGGACCGGGTCGACCTCGGCGCAGCGCTCCTGGACCTCGGGGCAGCGCGGGCGGAAGGCGCAGCCGGAGGGCAGCGCCGCCGGGTCCGGCGGGTCGCCGGGCAGCCCGCGCGGCGCGCGGCGGGAGGACGGGTCGCCCACGCGGGGGAACGCCGCGCTCAGCGCCGCGCCGTAGGGGTGGCGCGCGGCGGCGAAGACGTCGTCGGCCGGGCCCTCCTCGACGATGCGCCCGGCGTACATGACGGCGAGCCGGTCGCAGGTGTCGGCCAGCACCGTCAGGTCGTGGCTGATCATCAGCATGCTGATGCCCAGGTCGGTGACCAGCTCGTCGATGAGCCGCAGGATCTGCGCCTGGATCATCACATCCAGCGCGGTCGTGGGCTCGTCGGCGATGATCAGCCGCGGCCGGCACGCCAGCGCCATGGCGATCATGGCCCGCTGGCGCTGGCCGCCGGAGAGCTCGTGGGGATAAGAGCGCGCCCGCCAGGCGGGCAGGCCCACCTGCTCCAGCAGTTCGGCCACCCGGGCCCGCGCCTGCGCGGGCCCGGCGCGGTCGTGCAGCAGCAGGGGCTCGGCGATCTGGTCGCCGATGCGGTGCACGGGGTTGAGCGAGTGCATCGCCCCCTGGAAGACGATCGAGGCCCCCGCCCAGCGCACGGCGCGCAGCCGGCCCCACCGCATGGCCAGCACGTCCTCGCCCTCCAGCAGCACCCGCCCGCTGATGCGCGCCGAGGCCGGCAGCAGCCGCAGCAGGGCGAGGGCGACGGTGGACTTGCCGCATCCCGACTCGCCGGCGACGCCGAGCTTGCTGCCCGGTTCCAGGCCGAAGGAGACCCCGCGCACGGCGGGGATCTCGCCGCCGGCGGTGCGGTAGGCGACGCTGAGGTCGGCGACCTCCAGGTAGTGCTCGGCGCTTCCGGCGGCGCCGCCCGGCCCGGCCGCACCGGGCCGCTCCGCGCCGCCCCCGGGCGGGCCGGTCTCCCGCACGTCCGCGGACGGCTCGCCCGCCGCGCCGGGGTTCGTCGGCCGTGTGGGTTTCATGGGCGCTCCCGCAGGCGGGGGTTGAGCACGCCTTCGAGGGCGCGCCCGCACATGGTGAAGGACAGGGCGACCACGGCGATGGCGATCCCCGGCGGGACCATGTACCACCAGATCCCCGAACTGATCGCCCCGGCGTTGCGCGCCTCCTGGATGATGCCGCCCCAGGAGATCGTGCCGGGATCGCCCAGCCCGAGGAAGGCCAGCGTGGCCTCCATCAGGATCGCCTCGGCCACCAGCAGCGTGGTCTGGGCCAGCACGACCGGCATGACGTTGGGCAGCACGTGCCGCAGCATGACGTGGGCGTGGCCGCCGCCCAGCGCCCGCGCCCGCTCGATGAAGGGCCGCGCCTCCACCGCCAGGGTCTGGGCGCGCACGACGCGGGCGGTGGTGGGCCAGGCGGTGACCCCGATGGCGATGATGATGGTCAGCGTGCTGCGGGTCATCACCGCCGCCAGCGCGACCGCCATGACCAGGGCGGGCAGCACCGCGAACCAGTCGGTGACGCGCATCAGCACGTTGCCCGTCCACCCGCCGAAGTGCCCGGCGACGACCCCGATGAGGGTGCCCAGCGCCACGGAGACGAACGCCGCCAGGAACCCCACCGTCAGCGAGATGCGGGTGCCCCAGACGACCAGGTCCAGCACCGAGCGGCCGAAGGCGTCGGTGCCCAGCGGGTAGTCGGGGCCGGGCGGCTGGAACCGGCCGCCTTCGGCCCCGGTGAGGCTGAGCGCGGCGTCGTCGATGAACAGCGGCGCGCTGAGGGCGGTGAGCGCGATCAGGACCAGCACCGCCAGCCCCGCCATGCCGCCGCGGTTGCCGGCGAAGGCGCGGGCGTAGCCCGCCAGCGCCCGGCGGCGGCGCGTCCAGACCAGTGCGGCGCGGCTCACGTGCGCACCCGGGGGTCCAGCAGCGGGTAGACGAGGTCGGCCAGCAGATTCATCACGATCACCGAGCCCGCGAAGACGACGAACAGGGCCTGGACGATCGGCAGGTCGGGCACGCGCAGCCCCGAATAGAACAACGAGCCCAGCCCCGGCCAGGCGAACACCGTCTCGATGAGGATCACGCCCGAGACCACCCGGCCCAGGTTGAGGAAGATCAGTGTGACGGTGGGCAGCAGCGCGTTGGGCACCGCGTGCCGGCGCAGCACGGCGGCGTCGCGCAGGCCCTTGGCGCGCGCGGTGGTCAGGTAGTCCGCGCCCTTCTCGTCGAGCACCGAGGAGCGCATGATCATCATGTACTGGGCGTAGACCACCGCGACCATGGTGGCCACGGGCAGCACCATGTGGTGGGCCACATCCAGCGCCACGTTGAAGGCCCCCTCCACGCCGGGCGTGGACATGCCGCTGGTGGGGAACAGCCCCGCGCCCGAGGCCAGCAGCACGATCAGCAGCAGGCCCAGCCAGAAGGACGGCACCGACCACAGGGTGAGCGCGAGGCCGGTGTCGACCCGGTCCATCAGCGAGCCGCGCCGCCAGCCGGCGCGGGTGCCCAGGGCCAGGCCCAGCATCGCGGCGAGGACGGTGCCGGTTCCGGCCAGCAGCAGCGTGGGCCCGATCCGTTCGGCGATCAGCTCCGAGACCGGCACCCGGTACTCGTACGACATGCCGAAGTCCAGGGTGAGCATGCCCAGGCAGTAGTCGAGGAACTGCTGCGGTAGCGGCTGGTCGAGGCCGAAGTCGCGGCGCATGGCCTCCAGCTGGTCGACGCTGACGGCCCGGCCCTGGGTCAGCGCGGCCACCGGGTCGCCGGGCAGCACCCGGAACAGGAAGAAGCTGGTGACCATGACGGCCAGCAGCGACACCAGCGCGGTGATCACGCGCCCGCCCAGGTAGCGCACCGCCGGGTGCAGGCCCGGCCGGCCGCGGCGGGGCGGACCCGCCGCGGTCCGGCCCGCGGGTGCGCGCGAAGCGGTGTCCACGGCTACTCGCGGTCCTCGGCGCCGGCGGCGCGGCGGCGCATCAGGTAGACGCCTCCGCCGATGGCCACCAGCACCACGGCGCCGACGCCGACGAGCGCCCCGGTGGACACGCCCATGCCCGCGGCCGCGTCGGCGGCGGGCACCGCCGAGCTCCACGACCAGTGGCCGTCCTGGCCCCAGATGTTGCCGCCCGGATCCGGCTGGACCTGGATGGAGGCGATCTGGTCGGAGCGGTAGGCCTCCAGGGTGTCGGCGTAGGTCAGCACGTTGACCACGGCCTCCTCGTAGAGGATCCGCTGCATCTTCTTGACCGCGGCGGCGCGGGCCTCGGGGTCGTCGTAGGTGGCCAGTTGCTTCTCGTAGAGGCGGTCGTAGTCCTCGTTGCAGAAGTAGGCGTCGCTGCGCATGGTGCCGGGCTCGGTCGGCAGCGCGCCGCAGGTGTGGATGCCCAGCACGTAGTCGGGGTCGGGGTTGACCGTCCAGCCGGTGAAGATCAGGTCGAACTCGCCGCTGTGCAGGGCGTCGCTGAGCACGCCGGGGTCGACGGTGCGGTTCTCGACCTCGATGCCGATGTCGGCCAGCCGCTCCACCAGCAGTTTGCCCATGGCGACGTAGTCGGGGCGGTCGTTGTGGACGTGCATGCGGAATTCGAGCCGGTCGCCCTCGGGCGAGACGCGCACGCCGTCGTCGCCCCTCTCGTAGCCGGCCTCGTCGAGCATCCTGTTGGCCGCGTCGGGGTCGAAATCCAGGCGCTCGCCGCCCTTCGGCTCCCAGTAGTAGCGGTCGTAGCGCGCCGGGATGTAGCCGCCGGCGGCCTGGGCGTAGCCGCCGTAGACCGACTCGACGATCTCCTTCTTGTCGATGGCGCGCATGATGGCCCGGCGCAGCACCCGGTCCTTAAGCGCGGGGTGGCCGTCGCCGAACTCCTGGCCGTCCTGGGTGCTGGCGCCCGGGTTGATCGTGAAGCCCTGGAAGCGCTTGCCGTCGGCGACGTTGACGGTGACGTTCTCGGTCTGCTTGAGCGCGTCGGCCTGTGCGGGGGTGAGGTTGCTGACGAAGGAGACCTCGCCCGCGCGCAGCGCCTCGACCTGGGCGTCCTGCTCGGGCATGTAGCGGAAGACCAGCCGGTCGAACTTGGGCGGGTCGCGCCAGTAGTCCTCGTTGGCTTCCAGGGTGATCGACTGGTTGGGCTTGTGGCCGGTGATGACGAACGGGCCGCTGCCGACGATCGGGAACCCGTCGTTGTCGAAGGTGGAGTAGTCCTCGACGTCCTCCCAGATGTGCTTGGGCACGATCGGGATGTCCAGGGCGAGCATGGTGGCCTGGGGCTCCTCCAGTTTGATCTGGAGGGTGGTGTCGTCGAGGGCCTTGGCGCTCGCGAAGTTGGCGACGAAGTTGCCGTTGGCGGTCGCGGCTCCCTCGTCCTCCATCATCGTGGTGTAGGTCCAGGCGACGTCCTCGGCGGTCAGCGGTTCGCCGTCGCTCCAGGTGACGTCGTCGCGGATGGTGTAGGTCCAGGTGAGCCCGTCGTCGGAGGTCTTCCAGGACTCGGCCAGCGCGGGGATCGGCTCGTTGGTCTCGGGATCGTAGTTGGTGAGGTAGTCGTAGGCGAGCCGGTGGATGCTGGTACTGATGAGCCGCTGGGCCAGGAAGGGGCTGAGCGAGTCGACCGGTTGGGACGCGGCGATGGTGAGGGTGTCGGCGGCGCCTTCGGAATCCGCGGCCGCGGGTGCGGCCGCGGACAGGGCGGGTACGGCGGTCAGGGCGGCGGCGGTGACCGCGGCCGCGGTCCGCACCGCCGCGCGGTTCTTCAGCGTCTTCGGTGTCCCGGCGGGCGGCCGGGAGGGATCCTGCTGTCTGGCCATGTGCTGCTCAACCCCTCAGGTTGCGGTGCGGGGGGAAGACGGGGTGTACAGGGATCGTGACGCATGGAGCAGTTGGTTGTTTACCAGCATGTACAGAATTGCGTCAACGATTTACACCGCGAGTGTCACGTGCCGTTCACGATCCCGCGAAAGGCGTTTCCGGGGGATCGCGCGCGACGGCCGATCGGCGACCGGATCCGCACCAGCGCCGCCGGCCTGCGCCCCCGTTTCCGCGCAGGGGCGCGCCTCGCGTTCCCGTCGCATCGAAACCCGGTGCGGATTCGCTCGAATTTTCGGCACACGCTACGGTTCCGCTCATGATGGGGCATGCGCACGCGCTGAGCGGCATAGTCGGGTGGATGGCGGTCGTTCCGTTCCTGGACGGCCGGGAGTTCTTCGGCGTGGCTTTCGACCTCGGCCCGGGGGAGATCGTCGCCGGAGCGCTGGTCTGCGCGGGAGCCGCCCTCATCCCCGATCTGGACGCCAAGAGCTCCACCATCACCAACACCTACGGGGTCTTCACCCGCGCGCTGAGCGCCCTGTTCAACTGGATGTTCGGCGGGCACCGCAACGGCACCCACTCGCTGCTGTTCGCGCTGCTTATGGGGGCGCTGACCCAGGCGCTGGCGCTGTGGTCGCCGCTGGCCGTCCAGGTCTTCGTGGTGCTGCTGCTGGGGATCGCCTTCAACGGGCTGGGCCTGGGCAACGAGAAGAACCGCGTGGCCTACGAGGTCATCAACGCGATGGGCACCGTGGCCGTCGCCCTCGCCCTGTACACGGCCGGGACCTCCTACGACTGGATCGGGCTGGCCGTGGCGCTGGGCTGCCTGCTGCACTTCGCCGGCGACATGGCCACCGAACTGGGCGTGCCGCTGCTGTGGCCGTTCTCCAAGTACCGCTTCGGCCAGAACATCGGCTTCACCACCGACGGCAAGGTGGAGCGCAACCTCGTCACGCCCGCGCTGACGATCGCGATACTGCTGCTGTCCTTCTACCTGTTTCCGTGGCCGGAAATGCTGCCCGAGGCGTGAAGCGGGACGGGCGGGCCCCGGCGGTGCCGGCGCCCGCCACCCAGACAGCCGGACCTCCCATGGCTAGAGTGACGCACGTGACACGCACCTCGGAATCGCTCAGCCCGCAACTGCACGACTACCTCGTAGCCCACAGCGCCCCCGTCGACCCGGTCCTGGCCGACCTCGCCGAGGAGACCGCGCGGCTCTACCCCGACCTGACGACCATGCAGATCGGCCCCGAGCAGGGCACGTTCATGACCCTGCTCGCCCGGATCGCCGGCGCCCGCGACGTCGTGGAGGTCGGCACGTTCACCGGCTACTCCGCCACCTGCATGGCGCGCGGCATCCCCGACGACGGCACCCTGCTGGCACTCGACATCAGCGAGGAGTGGACCGCGATCGCGCGGCGCTACTGGGAGCGCGCCGGGGTCGCCCACAAGATCGACCTGCGCATCGGCCCGGCCCTGGAGACGCTGCGCACCCTGCCCGAGGGCCCCCGCTTCGACCTGGCCTTCATCGACGCGGACAAGGAGGGCTACACCGGCTACTGGGAGGAGCTGGTGCCGCGGATGCGCCCCGGCGGGGTGCTGCTGGTCGACAACACCCTCTCCCACGGCCGCGTCGTCGACCCGGCCGAGGACTCCGCGCAGGTGCAGGGAATCCGCGACTTCAACGACCGCGCCGCGGCCGACGAGCGCGTCGAGCTGGTGCTGCTGCCGGTCGGCGACGGGCTCACCCTGGCCCGCAAGCGCGCCTGAGGCGGCGGCCGCCGACGGATCGGGGCGGGCGGCGCCGGGACGCGGGAGCGGACCGGGCCGCCCCGGCACACCGGGGCCGGCGACCGGCAGGCGGCGGGCCCGGATCGGCCGCAACCGGCCCCGCCGGATGTCCACAGCCCGCCCGGAGTCACTGCGGAACCAACGCGGCCTCCAGTACTCTGCCGGAACATGCGCCTCTTGCACACCTCCGACTGGCATCTGGGCCGCTCCTTCCACCGCGAGAACCTCATCGACGCCCAGGCGGCGTTCGTCGACCACCTCGTCGAGACGGTGCGCAGCGAGCGGATCGACGTCGTCGCGGTCGCCGGAGACCTCTACGACCGCGCCCTGCCGCCGGTCGAGGCCGTACGCCTCTTCGGCGAGGCGCTGCGCCGCATCCGCGACACCGGCGCGCGGGCGGTGCTGATCAGCGGCAACCACGACTCCATGGTCCGGCTGAGCTACGCCACCGACCTCATCGACGCCTCCGGCATCCATCTGCGCTCCTCGCTGGAGGCCGTGGGCGAGCCGGTGGTGATCGGCGACGAGCACGGCCCGGTCGCCTTCTACGGCATCCCCTACCTCGAACCCGCGATCGCCGGACCGCACTGGCGGCTGCAAGGGCGCGGCCACCCGGCGGTGCTGGGCCACGCGATGGACCTGGTGCGCGCCGACCTCGCCGGGCGGCCGCCGGGCACCCGCTCGGTCGTGCTCTCCCACGCCTTCGTCAGCGGCGGCGAGCCCTCCGACAGCGAGCGCGACATCTCCGTGGGCGGTGCCTCGCACGTGCCGCTGTCGGTGTTCGAGGGCGTCGACTACACCGCGCTGGGCCATCTGCACGGCCGCCAGACCATGGCCGAGACGGTGCGCTACTCCGGCTCGCCGCTGGCCTACTCCTTCTCCGAGGAGCACCAGGTCAAAGGCTGCTGGATCCTCGACATCGGCCCCTCGGGGGTGTCCGCCGCCGAGTTCGCCCCCGCGCCGGTGCCGCGTCCCGTCGCCCGCATCAGCGGCCGCATCGACGACCTGCTCACCGACGAGCGCTGGGAGCCCTACACCGGCCACTGGCTGCAGGTCACCCTCACCGACCCGCTGCGGCCCGCCTTCCCGATGGACCGGCTGCGCGAGCGGTTCCCGCACACGCTGGTGCTGGACTTCGCCCCCGACGACCGCCCGCCCGCCGACGACCGCTCCTGGGCCCGACGCATCGCCGACCGCAGCGAGCCCGAGCTGGTGCTGGACTTCGTCGACTGGGCGCGGGGCGCGCCGGCCACCGACGAGGAGCGCGGGCTGGTGGACGCCGCCTTCCAGGACATCCGCCTCGGGGAGGTTGCGCGCTGATGCGCCTGCACAAGCTCACCGTCAGTGCCTTCGGCCCCTTCGCCGGCCCCGAGACCGTCGACTTCGACCGCCTCGGCGACGGCGGCCTCTTCCTCATCCACGGCCCCACCGGCGCCGGCAAGACCTCGGTGCTGGACGCCGTGTGCTTCGCCCTCTACGGGCGGGTGCCGGGAGTGCGCGAGGCCGCCCGCTCGCCGCGCAGCAACCACGCTCCCGTCGGTGCGGAACCCCGGGTGACCCTGGAGCTGACCGCGCGCGGGCGCCGGCTGCACTTCTCCCGCAGCCCGGCCTGGCGGCGGCCCAAGAAGCGCGGCACGGGCACGACCGAGGAGAAGGCCAAGGTCGTCGTAAAGGAGCTCGCCGACGGTGAGTGGCGCGGGCTGACCAACCGCCCCGACGAGGCCGGGCAGATCGTCGGCGACCTGCTGGGGGTCACCCTCGACCAGTTCTGCCAGATCGTACTGCTGCCCCAGGGCGACTTCGCGCGGTTCCTGCGCGCCGGCGCCCAGGAGCGCCAGGCGAGCCTGGAGCGCATCTTCGCCACGGAGATCTTCACCAAGGTCGAGGCGTGGTTGACCGAACGGGCGCGCGCACTCGGCCGCGCGGCCGAGCGCGCCGAGGCCGCTGTCGGCCGGACCGCCGATCTCATCGCCGAGGTCGGCCGCTCCGCCCGCCCCCAGGGCGACCTGGAGGAGCTGGCGCCGTGGGCGGCCGAGCTCGCCGCTGTCGCCCACGGCACGGCCGGCGACACCGCGCTGGCTGCCGCCGGCTCGCTGCGCGAGCGCGACTCGGCCCGCCGGGCGCTGGAGGAGGCGCGCGAACTGCAGCGGCGGCAGCACCGCCGCGCCGACGCGCTGCGCCGCGAACGCGAACTGGCCGCGAAGGCGCCCGAGCGCGCGAGGCTGCAGGCCGAGCTGGAGGCCGCCGAGCGCGCGGCCGGGGTGGTGCCGCTCCTGCGCACCGAGGAGTACCGGCGCACGCAGTTGGAGAAGGCCGAACTGGCGGCCTCCGAGCGGCTGGGACTGGTGCGCGAGCTGGCGCCGCGGGAGGAGGACGGCGGCGAACGCGGTGGCGACCCCGCCGGGGAGCCCGCGGGGCCGGCGGCGTCCGGGCGGCCGGGGCCGATCGGCGAACCGGCGCTCTGGGACGAAGACGGTGTCGGCGCGGGGACCGGCGGGACCGACCGCCCCGACAACGGCGGCGACAGCGGCCCCGCCGCCTCCGCCCGGGAGCGCGCGGCGCTGGAGGCGGGCGAGCGCGCGCGCCGGGACGAGACCGCCAGGCTGGAGCACCTGCGCGGCGATGCCGAGCGCCTGCACACCGTGCACGCCGAGATCGGCGCCGCGGATACCGAGACCGCCGAGGCCCGGCGCCGCCTGGCGGCGTGCCGGCAGGAGGCCGCCAAGCTGCCCGAGCAGCGCACCCGCATCGCCGCCGAGCTGGAGGAGGCGCGCGCCCGGACCGGTTCGCGCGAGAGCGCCCGCGAGGCTCTGGAGTTCTCGCGCACCCGGCTGGAGTCCGCGCGGGCCGCGCGGCGGCACGCCGAGGAGCTCGCGGCGGCCGAGGAGCGCCTGCGCGCCCGGATAGACGCCCACCAGGCCGCCCGCGAGAAGCTGCTGGACATCCGGCGGGCGCGCATCGCGGGCATGGCCGCCGAGCTGGCCGAGCAGCTCGCCGCGGGCGCGGCCTGCCCCGTGTGCGGCTCGGCCGAGCACCCGGCCCCCGCGGTCGGCGGCGGCGACCGCCCCTCGCCGCAGGACGAGGACCGGGCCGCCGCCGCGGCCGAGACCGCGGCCGAGGAGCGCACCGCGGCCGAGAACGCCGTCGCCTCGCTGCAGGAGCGGCTCGCCGCGGCCCGCGAGGGCGGCGCAGGGCTGAGCGATGCCGAGGCCGCCGAGCTGGTCGACCGGCGGCGCGCCGAGCTGGAGCGCGTCGACGCCGCCGCGGCCGAGGCCGACCGGCTCGCAGCGCGCATGCAGGAGACCGAGGCGGCGCTGGAGAAGGCGCGCGCCGACGAGGCCGAACTCGACCGGCGCATCGCCGAGCTGGCCGAGCGCCGCGCGGGGCTGGCCGAGGACGCCGACCGGCTCGCGCGCACGCTCGACGCCGCCAGGGGTGAGGACCCCGACCTGGCCGCGCGGATCGGCCGGCTGACCGAGGAGGCCGACCTGATCAAGGAGGCGGTGCAGGCCCTCGACGAGCGCTCCGCCGCCGCCGAGGAACTGCGCGGCGCCGAACGCGAGGCGCGCGCCGCGACGGCCGAGGCCGGGTTCACCGGCGCGCACCAGGTGCGGGCCGCCGAGCGCGGCGACGACGAGCGCCGCGCGCTGCGCGAGGCGATCCGCGAGCACGACGACGAAGCGGCCGCGGTGCGCGCGCTGCTGGCGGATCCCGAGCTGGCGGCGGCCGGCGAGCTCCCGGCACCGGACGCGGCGGGCCTGGAGGCGGCGGCCGCGGCCGCCGAGGGCGCCGCCGAGCACGCGGTGCGCTGGCGCGACCACTTCGCGGCCCAGGCCGAGCGGCTGGCCGAGCTGCGCGCCGAGCTGGAGCACCGGCTGGCGGACTCCCGCCCGTCCCGGCACCGGCACAGCGTCGCCGAGGGCCTGGCCCGCCTGGCCGTCGGCACCTCGGCGGACAACCGCGAAAGCGTCCGCCTGTCGGCCTATGTGCTCGCCGCGCGCCTGGAGCAGGTGGTGGCCGCGGCCAACGACCGGCTCGCGACCATGGCGGGCGGCCGCTACGAGCTGCGCCACACCGTGGACAAGGCCGCGGGCGACAGGTCCCGCTCCGGCGGCGGCCTGGGCCTGCGCGTCCTGGACGCCTGGACCGGCCAGGAGCGCGACCCCGCGACCCTCTCGGGCGGCGAGACCTTCGTGACGTCGCTGGCGCTGGCGCTGGGCCTGGGCGACGTCGCCGCCCAGGAGGCGGGCGGCGGCGACATGAACACGCTCTTCATCGACGAGGGCTTCGGCACCCTGGACGAGGAGACCCTCGAAGAGGTCCTGGAGGTCCTCGACTCCCTGCGCGACGGCGGCCGAGCCGTAGGCGTCGTCAGCCACGTCGCCGACCTCCGCACCCGCATCCCCACCCGCCTGAAGGTCGTCAAGACACCTACCGGTTCCCGCCTCCAGCAGACGGGCACGGGCTGACCCGGGTCCGGTGTCGGCCGGCTGGGCACGCGACGAGGAGCGGCGAGGGCGGCGGTGGCCCGGCCCGCGCGAATCGGTACGGGTGCCCGCCGGTGCGGGATGCCACGAGAGCGGCAACGGCGGCGGAGGGCTCAGCCCGCGCGGATCGGTCCCGGTGCCCCCCGGTGCGGGATGCGACGAGAGCGGCGAGGACCGCGGAAGGCTCAGCCCGCGCCCATCGGTCCCGATGCCCGCCGGTGGCCCGCCCGACGGGGGCAGCGGCGGAGAGCGGGTGGCTCGGGGCGGCGGATCGCGGTTGCCGTCGGCAGGTGGCTGATCATCCGACGAGGCAGCAAGGGCGGCACGGGGTCCGGCCCGCGCGGATCGGTTCGGGTGCCCGCCGGTACGGCAACCGACGAGAGCAGCAAGGACCCCAGTGGACTCAGCCCGCACCCACCGGTCCCGGTTTCGGCGGGTTAGGCATGCGACGGGGCCGCGACAGCGGGCGGGGGGCTCCGTCCGCAATCATCGGTTCGGATGCCCGTCGGTACGGCATCAACGAGAGCGGCGAGGACGGCACGGATGCAGCCCCTACGAACCGCTCCCGCTGCCCGCCGGTGCCCCGCGCGGCGGAGGCGGCGTGCCCAGGCGGCGTTCCGGGCGGCCTCATTCACCCGCACAACCGAACCGAAACACCGAACGCCCGATTTAATTTGAATCGTTCTGGGCCCGGTCACATCGAAGCCGAACCCGGAAATCGGACATTCGATGCTTTCGGGGCGGCGGTGGGGCGACGAGGCGCGGCCCGCGACCGCCCGGGCGGGCTCGGGCCGCGCGGAGGGCCGTCCGCGGCGTCGGAACGTCCCGCGATGTCCGGTATGCGGGGGCGCCGGGACGGCCCGCGCGGCCGGGATCGGCGATGATCATGGCGTTTGGCGCGGAATCGGCGCCAAAAACGCTCCAAACGCGCACCTCGTGGCGCCCCGGCCGCCTCCACCCCCCGCCACAGCCGGGCATTCCGGGCAAAACATCCCGGATTCCTTCCGCATCCCGGAAACCCTGGGGTTCCGGTGCGCCGCGCAGCCTCACCGCGCGCCATCGGCGGGCATCGTCGACCCGCGCGAGGCGAAATGCCCGAAACGCCCCCGCCCGGGCCGTGTCTCAGAACGGCGGGGGCGCCACCTTCCAGGAACCCACCGGGCACCACCCGGCGCGGCCACCACCGAGGCTGCGGCAATGGGTGCGCCTCGCGAAGCGCGATCACAGCTTGCCGCCGAGCGCACGCTGAACCCGTCAGGCGGAGCCGCACCACCGGTGGCGGGCCTCCGAAACAAGCGTGCACCGCCGCTCGGCGGCAAGCCGGCGCACCGCGCTTCGCGCAACCCAGCCCCATTGCCGCAACCTCCTGTGGTGACCGACTCCTTGAACACGACGGAGGCGGCCCCCACCACCGCCCTCGCCGCCTCCGTCGCACGCCCCACCGGCGGGCACCCGAACCGATCCCCGCGGGCCGAGCCACCCGTCGCCCCGCCATGAGCCCAGTCGGCTGGCAGCCGGCGCGCGGCCGGACCGAACGACCCCGCGCGGCCGGCCGCATCCGCCTCACAGGATCTCCGACCTCACAGGATCTCCAGGGGCGTGTGCCGGCTCGGCGGTGGGAATGCGCCGTCGAGGGCGGTGAGTTCTTCCTGGGTGAGTTCGATGTCCATCGCCGCGGCGTTCTGGCGCACGTGGTCGGGATCGGAGGCCTTGGGGACGGCGATGACGTCGCCTTCGCGGATGGTCCAGGCAAGGGCCACCTGCGCGGGCTGCACGCCCCGCTGTTCGGCGATGCGGCGCAGGACCGGCTCCTCCAGGATCGCCCGGCGCGCGCGGCCGCCCTGGGCCAGTGGGGAGTAGGCCATCACCGGCAGGCCGGGCGCGGCGTCGCGGCACCACGGGAGCAGGTCGTACTCGATACCGCGCGAGCCCAGGTGGTAGAGCACCTGGTCGGTGACGCACGCCTGGCCGGCCGGGACGCGCCACAGGCGCTGCATCGCCTCGGTGTCGAAGTTGGACACGCCCCACTGGCGGATCTTGCCCTCGTCGCGCAGCTCCTCCATCACCGCCGCGGTCTCCGACAGCGGCACCTGCCCCCGCCAGTGCAGCAGGTAGACGTCGATGACATCGGTGCCCAGCCGGGTGAGGCTCCGCTCACATGCGGCCTTGGCCCTGCGTCGCCCGGCGTTGGCCGGGTAGACCTTGGTTACGAGGACGACCTCCTCGCGCCGGCCGGCGACCGCCTCGCCGACAACGCGTTCGGCGCCGCCCTCCGCGTACATCTCAGCCGTATCTATGAGGGTCATCCCCGCGTCGATGCCGGCGCGCAGCGCCCGCACCTCGTCGGCGCGCCGGTCCGCCCGCTCACCCATATGCCAGGTGCCCTGACCGATCGCCGGCACCCGAAGCGAGGGCCCCAGCGCGATTCCGCGGCCGCCACGTCTCATGTCCCGTACTCCCTGCACTCGTTTCCGCGACCGGACCGGCCCGCCGCGACGACTCTTCCGGCCGGGCCCGCCGTCCTTTTAAAAGCCAACACTTAACAAACGCTTATCCGAAAGGCGTATAACCACCGACATGTTCCCTTCCACGGCCCCCGCCCCCGCGCGCGCACTGCAACCGGGTGACGCTCCGCGGGTACTGCGGTATCCGGCCGGCACTCTGCTGCTCGTCGGCGGCATCCCGGGCGCAGGCAAAAGTACGCTGCTCAATCGGCTGTTCGGACTCGACGGCACCGAGACCCGACCGGTGCAGACCCCCGGCGGTGTGCGGGTGATCGACTCCCAGCAGGCGCGCAACCGGCTCGGCCGCCGACTGCGGGCACTTCCCTACCCCGTTTGGCGCTGGGTGACGCACCTCCTGCACTACGTGCGCATCCTGCGCGCGCTGCACGCCGGAAGCCTGCCGGCCGCGGTGCACATCACGGCCACCCACCGGTCCGTCATGCGGCTGCTGGGCTGGTACAGCCGCCGCCGGGGCGTCGAGGTCCACCTGATGCTGATCGACGTCGATCCGCAGGAGGCGATGCGCAGCCAGATCGAGCGGGGTCGCCGGCTCGGCCCCCGCAGCCACCGCAGGCACGTGCGGCGCTGGCGCCGGGTGCTGGCCGACTGCGCGTCGGGGGCGGAGGCGGTCGTCCCCGGGGCGCGCTCCCTGCTGCTCCTGGAGCGGGCGGCGGCCCCCGAGATCGTCGAGATCCGCTTCACATCCGAGCGCGGTGGCCGCGAGCGCGGCGGGGCGGCACCGGAGGCGATGCCATAATGTGCGGGTGGATCCGCTGGTAGACATCGCTGTTTTCGGCATCGCGGGCGCCGTGCTGCTGGCGGCCCTGACCGGGCTGCTGCTGGTCGCCGCTCGCCGCTCCGCCGCCCTGCCCAAGGGAGCGCTCGGCGCCGCCTGCGCCGTGCTGCTCCTGGCGGTTCCGGCGCTGGCCGCGGGCCGGACCCTGGGCGGCGACCCCGCCGCGGGGTGGGGCCAGGCGTTCCTGGTCGCCTCGGCGGCGGTGGTCGTGGTCTACGCGGCGGGCATGGCACTGCTGCCGCTCGTGGCGCGCCAGGCCGCGGCCGGGCGCGGGGTCGCCGTGCCGCGCGGGCTGCGGCTCACGCCGGCGGCGGCGGGCGGCGGCCTGCTGGTCTGCGCCGCGCTGGGCGCCGCCGGCACCGGGATCGCGCTGCTGCTCGGCTGAGCCGCGTCCGGCTCAGCCCGGCTGCCCCGCCTGCAGCCGCCCCGCCCCCGACCGCTCCTGCGGGGAGTCCTCCCCGGCGGCCTCGCGGACCACGGGGATCACCTCGGCCAGGGCGTCGCGCGAGGGGCCGTGGGTGGTGATGAAGGAGAAGCCGAACTCCTCGCGGTCGGCGACGAGCGCCGCGGCGATCTCCGCGGCGGTGCCGATGTGCACGTAGGGGCAGGCCAGCACCTTCTCGACGGTGTCCAGCCCGGTGGCGGAGTAGGCGGCGACCAGCTCGGCCGCGCTCTTCTCGGCGTCGTCGGTCACGATCACCGCCTGCACGAGCACGTTGAACTCCAGGGCGTCGGCGCGCTGGCCCGCCTTGGACCGCACGAAGTCCACCCGGCGCCGGGTCTCCTCGCGGTCGGCGACGCGGAAGGTGCCCATGCGGGCGCCCTTGACCTGGGTGAGGCCGGAGAATCCGACGATGTCGGCGTGGCGCGCGGCCAGTTCGAGCCCGCGGTCGCCGTTGGCGCCGATCAGCAGCGGAGGGCGCGGCACCTGGTGCGGCAGCGGCTCCTGGCCGTCCTCGGCGAAGAGCCGGTCGAGCTCGCCGATGCTGCGCTCCAGCCGCTCCAGCCGCTCGGCGTGGGAGCGCCACGGGATCCCCGCCGCCTCGAACTCCGACTTCATGTGCCCGGCGCCCAGCCCCAGTTCGAGCCGGCCGCCGGAGATCCGGTCCACCGTGGCGGCCTCGCGCGCCAGCAGGGCGGGGTTCCAGAACTCGTTGTTGAGCACCAGCGTGCCCAGCCGGATCCGCGACGTCACCGCGGCCGCGGCGGCCAGCAGTGCGAAGGGCGAGGCCGCTCCGAGGTGGTCGGGCGTCTGGACGATGTCGAAACCCGACTCCTCGGCGGACCGGCACGCCTGCGCCCAGCGGTCGATCTCCTCTTGGCGACTGTTGAAGCCGAACCGGAATTTCCTCATGGACCGACCTAATCGGAATCGGCCGCACGGCGCCACCCCGCAGCGGCGGGCAGCGCGGTTTTCCGCTGAGGGCGGAGCCGCCTCGGCGGTGGGTCGGATCGGGCGGAACCGCAGGTCAGCCCTGCTTCCCCGTGGAACGCCGGTCCAGCTCGGCCAGATAGGCGTTGTAGGCGTCCATGTCGGCGTCGTCGGAACCGCCGCGCCTGCTGTGGCGCTCCCTGCGGCGCTCGGCGCGCTCCTCGTCGAGCCACCACTGCCGCACCATGGCGAGCATCACCAGCCCGGTGGGCACCTCGCCCACGGCCCAGGCGATGCCGCCGCCGGTGTACTGGTCTGCGCTCTGGTTCTCCAGCCAGGACACCTCGAACTGCCCGTAGTACTCCATCGCCAGCGGGGCCGACTGCATCATGATCGTGATGCCGAAGAACGCGTGCACCCCCATGGCCGCCAGCAGCAGCACGACGCGCAGCAGGTAGGGCAGCTTGCGCGGCCCCGGGTCGACGCCCACGATGATCCAGTAGTACAGGAACCCCGTGAGCAGGAAGTGCACGTTCATCAGCAGGTGCCCGGTGTGGTCGTTCATCAGCGCCGGGAACAGAGGGGTGAAGTACAGCGCGTAGGGGCTGAGAACGAACAGCGGGGCGGCGACGGCCGGGTGGGTGGCGAACCTGCTGAACCGGCTGTTGACGAAGGCGGTGAGCCACTCCCGCGGGCCCCGGTCGCCGCGGCGGCGGGCGGGCCGCAGCGCGCGCAGCGCCAGGGTCACGGGCGCGCCCAGGACCAGCAGAATCGGGACCAGCATGGACAGCAGCATGTGCTGCACCATGTGCACGCTGAACAGCACCATGGAGTAGGTGCCGACGCCGCTGAGCAGGACGGCCGCCATCACCAGCAGTCCCGCGGCCCAGGCGGCCGTGCGGACCCAGGGCCAGCGGTCGCCGCGGCGCAGCAGGCGGGTCACCCCCGCCGCGTAACCGCCGCCCAGCGCGGCGATCACCAGGATGAAGAACAAGTCGGGCCGCCACAGCGTGAGCAGGGTCTGCACGCTGACCGGCGCAGGGACGGGAAAACCCAGGATCGCCTCGGCGGGACCGACCGTGCCTTCCTGCGACGGCGGCGCCGTGCGGCTCAGGGCCGCCGCGATGCCCATGGTGGCGGCCATGACCGCGATCTCGACCCCGGCCAGGCGGGCGAACAGCCGCCGGCCGCCGGCCTCCGCGATGCGCGGGACCGTACTGCGGCGGTGCGCCCAGCCGGCCGCGCCCAGGGCGCAGAACAGCACCGCCTTGACCACGATGAGCAGGCCGTAGGAGGTGGTGACGAGGTCGGCCACCGAGTAGAGGCGGCTGGCGGCGCTGGCGACGCCGCCCGCGCCCACGCCGATGTAGGCCCACAGCGCCATGCGGCTGAACCGCTCGGCGGCGACGGGCGCGTCCTCGGGCGCCGAGCGCAGGCCGTGGAAGGTCACCGCGGCCAGCCCGCCCACCCACAGCGAGACGGCGACGACGTGCAGGGCGAGCCCGGTGATGGCGAGCTCGTGGCTGCCCGCCGAGGCGGAGTGGCCGGTCAGCGCCGGAGGCAGCAGCGCGGCGCCGGCCAGGGCGAGCGGCGCGAACGCCCCGGCGGCGGTTTCGGCGGTGCGGCACAGCAGCGCCGCGGCGCACGCCAGCAGGATCACCGCCAGCAGTCCGATGCCTTGGGCGACCGAGACGGCGTAGCTGGAGAGCTGGTCGCCCAGGACCTGCCCGGGCGGCTGGCCGGAGACGTCGGAGAGCTGGAAGACGAGGGTGGCTCCGGCGGCGCAGGACCAGACCAGGGCGGGCCAGGCCGCGGCGCGCAGGTAGCCCAGCGCCTGGGGCCCCAGGGCGCCCTTGCGCAGCGGGAGCAGGAACACGGCCAGGACCAGCAGGCCCACGGTCAGCGCGGCGGCGACGTCGCGGACCGCCGTCGCCGCCGGGAGCCCCCAGCGGGTGACCGGGCCGGCGTCGGGCAGCCCGGGGATGATTCGGGCGGTGACCGCTCCCCCGGCCACCGCGGCGACGATGAGGGCGATCAGGCACGAGGCGACTGCGGCGACGGCGATGACGGCGGCGGTGTCGGCGCCGGGGGCGCGGACGGTTCCGGCCGCCGCGGCGCTCTCCTCGCGCGGGAGGTCGCCGTCGCGGACTCCGGGGGAACTCACGCGGGCCGCTCCGTGGGTGTGGGATGGCTACTGGCGGCCGCGGTGGCGGATCACCGCGGCGGCGGCGCCCGCGCCGACGGCGATCCCGGCAGCGCCCCACATCCACGGGGCGATCCAGCCGGTCATGTCCTGGATGAGCAGTACTGCGACGTCCACGCGAACACCACCACGAACCAGCCTAAATCTACTACAGCGTGTCGGAGACGAGGACGGCCCGCCGCCTCGGCGGACGCACCCGGCCGCGGCCGCGCGGGGACCGTCCCGGTCACCGGCCCGGCCGATCCGATTGGGGCGGCACCGCGGGCCGCCCCGAACCGGTCGACCGCTTTCATAATGCCCGCCGGAAAGTCCACCAATCCGTCGGAAATCCGGTGAATTCCCGAATTCGGCGCCGGCCGCGGCGGGCGGCCCGCCTTTCCGGCGCGTTCCGCCGGTTCGGCCCCTTCGGCGCGCGGTTCGCGATACGGTCGGTCAATCGCGCCGCACAGGGCCGAGCCCCGCGGGCCCCGGCACAGCGCCGATTACGTATACCGGTTGCCGGCACCGGCGATTCCCGTGGGCCGGGTGAATGTGAACGCGCGGACGCGGACACCGCATTCGAGCAACGGAGGGGATCGCGATGCCCCGGACCGACACCGTCATCCGCTCGCGGCGCGCGGTCCTGCCGGCCGGAACCGCGCCCGCCTGCGTCCGCGTCAGCGCGGGGCGCATCGTCTCCGTCGGCGACTACGCCGCCCCCTCCACCGCCCCCCACGAGGTCGACCTGGGCGACACCGCGCTGCTTCCCGGCGGCGTCGACGTCGACGCCGCCGTCCAGGCGCCGGGGCAGCCGCTGCGCGAGGGCTATGTCCGGACCGCCTCCGCGGCCGTGCGCGCCGGGGTCACCACGCTCGTCGCCTCGGGACCGGCGGATCCGCCGATCACCGGCGAAGCGGGGCTGCGCGCGCATCTGGCCGCATCCGCCGACGCGCCCGCCCGCATCGCCTTCCTCGGGGCCATCACCGCCGCCAGCACGCCCTGCGACCTCGTCGAGCTCCGCGCCGCCGGGGTGGTGGGCTTCGCCTGCTCCCTCTCCGACGGCGCCGGGGCCGACCTCCCCGGGATCGACGACACCCGGCTGCGCAAGGCGATGACGGAGCTGGCCGCCATGGACGTCCCGCTGGTGGCCCACGCCGAGGACGCCGGGGAGCTGTCGGCCCCGGAGGGGCCGGGCCTGTCGGCGCTGCTGGCGGCGCGTCCGGCGCGGGCCGAGCGGCGCGGCGTCGAGCGGCTCGTCGCCGCGGCCCGCATGGTCGGCACCCGCGTGCTCGTCTCGCCTTTCACCGCCGCCGAATGCGCGGCCGTGCTGGCCGCGGCCCGCGCCATGGGCGTGGGAGTCAGCGCCCAGACCTGCCCGCACTACCTGTGCCTGCCGATCGAGCAGGTGCCCGACGACTCCGGCGCGCACGCCTGCCTGCCTCCGCTGCGCAGCGGCGCCAACCGCAACGCGCTGTGGAGCGCCCTGCTGGACTCCCGCGACCCCGTGATCACCCAGGTGGGGTCGGGCCACCGGCCGGGCACGGGGGCCGCAGCGGTGTCCTGGACGCTGCCCGCGCTGTGGACGGCCGCGCGCCGGCGCGGCCGGGATCTGGCCGACCTGGCGCGCTGGACCGCCCGGGAGCCGGCCGACCTGCTGGGCATGGCGTGCAGGGGCCGGATCGCCCCCGACTGCGACGCCGACCTCGTCGCCTTCGACCCCGATGCCGAGCAGACCGTCCCCGCCGCCGATCCGGGCCCCTACGCCGGGCGCAGACTCGTCGGCCGGGTGCGGGGCACCTGGGTCGAAGGCGAGGGGGTCTTCGGGTGCGCGGTGCCGCCCGCGCGGCCGCAGCGCGCCTCCGTCCGCGCGCACGGTGCGCACCCGCAGCCGCACTCGGAGCCGGAGGAAACGGGCGCGCCACCCCGCTGACCTGCCCGCCGCGCCGTTACACCGTGTAAAGATGCTGCCGAAACGGAAGTCACGATGGAGATGGCGGGGCGCGTCCGGGCAGGCGAGAGTGAAGACGTATCAATGACGATGCGAGGAGGAGTCCCGTGCGCGTCGGCGTGCCCAGCGAAGTGAAGAACCACGAGTACCGGGTGGCCATCACCCCCGCCGGTGTCCACGAACTGGTCACCCGCGGCCATTCGGTCGCCGTCCAAAGCGGCGCGGGCCGCGGTTCCTCCATCTCCGACGAGGAGTTCGCCGCGGCGGGCGCCCGCGTCCTCGGTTCCGCCGACGATGTGTGGGCCGAGGGCGAGCTGATCCTGAAGGTCAAGGAGCCGGTGGCCGAGGAGTACCACCGCATGCGCCCCGGCCAGACCCTTTTCACCTACCTCCACCTGGCGGCATCGCGCGAGTGCACCGACGCCCTGCTGGAGCGCGGCGTCACCGGCATCGCCTATGAGACGGTGCAGCTCGCCGACGGCTCGCTGCCGCTGCTGGCCCCGATGTCGGAGGTCGCCGGCCGGCTCGCCCCGCAGGTGGGCGCCTCCACGCTGCAGCGGCCCAACGGCGGCCGCGGCCGGCTGATGGGCGGGGTGCCCGGCGTCAGTCCCGCGCGCGTCACCGTCATCGGCGCCGGGGTCTCGGGCCTGAACGCCACCCGCATCGCCGCGGGCATGGGCGCCGAGGTCACGCTGCTCGACCTCAACGTCGCCAAGCTGCGCCACGCCGACGACATGTACCAGGGCCGGGTGCGCACCGTGGTCTCCAACGCCTTCGAACTGGAGAACGCGGTGCTGGAGTCCGACCTGGTCGTCGGGGCGGTGCTCATCCCCGGCGCCAAGGCCCCCAAGCTGGTCTCCAACGACCTGGTCGCGCGGATGCGGCCGGGCGCGGTGTTCGTCGACATCGCCATCGACCAGGGCGGCTGCTTCGCCGACTCCCGCCCCACCACCCACGACGCCCCCACCTTCGCCGTGCACGACACGGTGTTCTACTGCGTGGCCAACATGCCCGGCGCCGTGCCCAACACCTCCACGCACGCGCTGACCAAGGAGACGCTGCCCTACGCGGTGGCGCTGGCCGGCAAGGGGTGGCGGCGCGCCCTGGCCGACGACCCGGCGCTGGCCCAGGGGCTGAACACCCACGACGGTGTCGTCACCAACGAGGGCGTGGCCGAGGCCCACGGCCTCAAGTCGCACACCGTGGCCGAGGTGCTGGCCGGGTAGCGCGGAGCGCCCCCGGGCCGGCGCCGGTCGGTCCGCGGAGCCGCCCGGCGCCGGCCCGGGGGCGCCCATCGGCGCGCGCCGGCCTCCCCGGTGCTCGTCGAGGCCGCCGGGGAGACCGGCCCGGGGCTCAGGGCGCGAAGACGGCGCCCGCGCCGTCGCCCTGGTCGGACTCCCCCGGCAGCAGCACCCCCACGACCTCGCCGGTGCAGTCGGAGCGCCGCAGGATGAACACGGTCTGGTCGGTGGCGTTGGCCACGCTGTAGGGCCCGCCGGCGAGCGCATGGCAGCCGCGGGGGTCGGCGTGGTCGGTGCCGTTGATCGTCAGCACGCCGGCGGCGGCGCCCGCAGGCGCGGCCGGGACCGCGGTCGCCGCGGCGGCTGCGAGGATCGTCACGGCGGTGGCCAGGCGGCGGCGCATAGCTCTCCCTGCTCTTCCTCGGAGTGATTAGTCAAACACGTTGAGTGATATGACCATCGAGGCTAGCCCCTGCCCTCGGGCCGTGCCACCGGGTGCCGGAACACCGCGGGATTCGGACCGCCCGAATCCCGGTGGTCGGAGGCACCCCGTGCCCGTCCGCACCGCTGGCAGCCTCCGCGGTGAGCGGATACGTTCGGTTATGGCGGTCCCTCGCCCGGGCCCCGGCGCCCGAACGACCGCCTTCGCGCCCATCCCTGCCGCGTCGATACGGAGTCCGCGTGTCACCTGCCGAACCGGCGACCCTCGCCCGCGTCACGGGCGTCGACGCCACCCTGCTCCGGCTGCCGCTGGCCCATGCCCGGTCCCGCGGCGCCGCCCGGCCGCAGTTCACCCGCCACGCCCTCGTCCGGGTCTGCGACGATGCCGGGCACACCGGGTGGGGCGAGGTGCCCATGGCCGACGCCGAGCGCTGGCGCCTGCTCGTCGACGACTACGCGCCGGCCCTGCTGGGCCACAGCTGGCTGCGGCCCACCGAGGCCGCCGGCGCCTGGGCCGACCTGCCGCGGGTGCCGCCGGTGGCCTCCGGACTGGACACCGCCTGCTGGGACCTGTGGAGCCGCCAGCGCGGCACACCGCTCTCCCACGCCCTGGGCGGCGACCGCACCGCCTTCACGGCCGGGACCACGGTGACGCGCCAGCCCTCGGCGGAGTCGCTGGTGCGCGAGGTCAACCGGCAGGTGGGCAGCGGGTTCCGCCGGGTGCGCCTGGAGGTGGGCCCCGGCTGGGACACCGAGGTGGTGCACACCGTCCAGGAGAGCTTCCCCTTCCTGGTGCTGCAGGCCGACGCCGGGGGCCGCTACACCGAGGACCCCGCGGACCTGCGGGCGCTGCGCGCGCTCGACGAGTACGGCCTGGTGGCCATCGAGGAGCCGTTCGCCGGCGGCGACCTGGACGCATGCGCGCGGCTGCAGCGCGAACTGCGCACCCCTGTGGCACTGAGCACCTCGATCGACTCCCTGGAGACCCTGGACCGGGCCATCGCCGCGGAGGCGGCCAAGGCGCTGAGCCTGCGGATCAGCCTGCTGGGCGGGCTCACCCCGGCGCGCCGGGCGCACGATCGCGCTGTCGACGCCGGCTGGGACCTCTGGTGCGGCTGGGACGCCGAGTCGGGGGTGGGCCGGGCGGCCCTCGCCGCGCTGGCCTCGCTGCCCGGCATCTCCCTGCCCAGCGAGATGCCCGGCGCCGGCGGCCACTTCACCCGCGACACCGTCCGCCCGCCGGTGCGGGCGCACGAGGGCATCACGCCCATCCCACTGGCCCACCCGGGCCTGGGCCACGAGGTCGACGTCCGCGAGCTCCGCCGCCTGGCCGTGGACGCGGTGTCGCTGGGCAGCGGCGGAGCGGCCGGCGCCTCCGCCTGACGCCCCGGCCGGTCCGGCGCCTGAAGGCGTCGACCGTGCTGCCGGCGCCGCGGTCGCCGACGCGATGCGGCGGAATCGGCGGGAACGCTGCGTCCGCCCTCCCGCGTCGCGTCGGTCCTTGGCGCGCACGAAGCGCAGCGCAATGATGACTCCGAGTAGCAGATCGGTCCTCCGGCCGCCCCGGCCGCCGCCCCTGCCCGCTCGGGAGGTCTTCCACCGTGCTCCGCCGTACCGCAGCAGCGGTCCTCGTCCCGGTCGCCGCGCTGTGGCTGGCGGTCCCCGGCGCCGCGGCCCCGATCGCGCCCCCGGCCGGGCGCACCGTGCCCGTCGCCCCCGGCGTCTCGCTGACCGAGCCCGCATCCGGCGGCGACTCCAGCATGCTCAGCGTGGACCTGCACGGCCCCGCGGCGGTGAGCTACCTGCACGGCGGGCATCTCACCGACCCCGCTCCGGTATCGGAGATGTCCGCGCCCGCGGGCACCGTCGCGGCCGTCAACGGCGACTTCTACGACTCCGGCGCCTCCAACGCGCCGCTGGGCGCGGCCGTCCGCGACGGCACGGTGCTCAAGTCGCCCACGGCCGGCCACCGCCACGTCGCGGCGATCGGCCCCGCGGGCCGCGGCGGCGTCCACCGCGCCGAGTTCTCCGGCACCGCGGCCCTGCCCGGGCCGGATGCGGCGATCGACCGACTCAACAGCCACGAGGTCCCCGCCGACGGCACCGGTGTTTTCACCCCGGCCTGGGGCGGCCACCCGCGCGGCCGCGCCGCAGGCTCGGGGCCGGTCGCCGAACTGGTCGTCTCCGGCGGCAGGGTGCGCGAGGTCCGCGAGTCCGCGGGATCCGGCCGCATCGAGCCCGGTACCCGCGTGCTGCTGGGCCGCGGCGCGGCCGCCGAGCGCCTGGCCGCCGTCCGCCCGGGGGCGCCGGTCGACCTGGACTACACCCTGCGCGCCGGAGGCGTCCGGCCGCGGACCGCCGTCGGCGGGCGCCACGTGCTGCTGCGCGACGGCCGCCCCACCGGGGCCGACGACGGGGCCCGCCACCCGCGCACCGCCATCGGCTTCTCCCGCGACGGGCGGCGGATGTTCGTGCTGGTCGCCGACGGCCGCGCGCCGGGTGCCCCCGGGGCGACCCTGCCGGAGGCGGCCGAGCGGCTGCGCCGGGCCGGCGCCCACGACGCCCTGGAACTCGACGGCGGCGGCTCGGCCACCCTGCTCGCCCGCGAACCCGGAACCGGCGCGCCGGTCGTCCGCAACCGCACCGGCGAGCCGCTGCGCGCGGTGGCCAACGGGCTGGCGGTGCACGTCCCCGCGGGCGACGGCCGGGCCCATGGGGTGTGGGTGCGGCCGGCGATGCGGGCGCGACCCGACCGCGGGTCGGCCCTGCCGGTGCGGCCCGACCCCCATCGTGTGTTCTCCGGGCTGAGCCGGCGGATGACCGCCCGCGCCTACGACTCCGCCTACGGCCCCGCACCCGAGCCCGATCTGAGCTGGGCGGCGGCGGGCGGAACCGTCGAGGACGGGGTGTTCCGGGCGGGCGCGCCCGGCAGCGCCCGCGTGACCGCCCGCACCGGCCGCGCGCGGGGTGCGGCCGACCTGCGGGTGCTGCCCGGTCCCGAGCGCCTGGAGACCGAGCCGGAGGCGCTCGCCTTCCCCGATTCGGCCGGGGCGGGGCGGCCCCTGGTCATCGCCGGTGTCGCTCCGGACGGCACGCGCGCCCCCGTCGCGCCCGCCGACGCCGAGATCGACGTCGAAGACGACCTGGCCGCCGTCACCCGGCGCGGCGACGGCAGCGTGCTGGTGGAGCCCACCGCCGACGCGGGCAGGGGCGCGATCACGGTCGCGGCGGGCGGACGCAGCACCGCGGTCCCGCTGGTCATCGGCTCGGCGAGCGTGGAACTGTCGGACTTCGGCGACGCCGGCGACTGGCGCGCCGCGACCTATCGCGCCGCCTCGGCCGAGGTCCGCCCGGCCGCCGGCAGCTCCGGGGACGGGCTCGCCCTCCGCTACGACTTCACCGGCGAGCGGCGCGCCCGGGCGGCCTACGCCGTGGCGCCCGCGCCGCTGCCGGTCGAGCGGACCGCCTTCGGCTTCCGCCTGCGGGTGCGCGGGGACGGCAACGGCGCCCTGGTGGCGCTGGCGGTCACCGACGCCGAGGGCCGCCGCCACTCCTGCCACGGGCCCCGCGTCGACTGGCGCGGCTGGCGCGACGTGCGGATCGGCGTGCCGGAGGCCGCCGCGCACCCGCTCCGGGTCGAGAGCGTCTATCTGGTCGAGACCCGCTCATCGCGGCAGTACAGCGGCCGGGTGGTCCTCGACGATCTGCGTGCCTCGGTCGCGCTGGAGGGCTGAGCGGCCCGCCGGGTCCGCCGCTCCCGGTGGGCCGCTCGCCCCGTTCGACCGCTCCCCCTGCCATACCGAACGGTCGGTTCGCTAGAGTCGGTGGCGTCGTCCCTCCGGCCAAAAGGAGTGCACACCGTCATGCGGACCTTCACCGATCTCGCCGAACTGGTCGCCGCCAAGGGCGAGCACCTGGGCTACAGCGACTGGCTCACCGTCACCCAGGAGGCCATCGACACCTTCGCCGACGCCACCGGCGACCACCAGTGGATCCACGTCGACCGGGAGAAGGCCGCCGCGGGCCCCTTCGGCGGGACCATCGCCCACGGGTTCCTCACCCTGTCGCTGCTGTCGGCCTTCAGTCCGCAGGTGTGGAAGCTGGAGCAGGCCCCGACGATGGCGATCAACTACGGCCTCAACCGCGTGCGCTTCCTGCAGCCGGTGCGCTCGGGGGCGCGGGTGCGCGACGGCATCCGGCTCACCGACGCCCGCGAGACCAAGAACGGGATGCTGCTGACCTTCGAGCACACCGTGGAGATCGAGGGCGAGGAGCGCGACGCGCTCGTGGCCGAGGGCCTGAGCCTCATCGTTCCCTGAAGGCCGCGCGCCGCGCCGGTCACATCGCCTTGCGGGCGAAGACGCGCACCCCCTTCTCGGCCTGCTCCTCGTGCGCGCTGAGCTCGGGGAAGTCGCGCAGCCACCGCTTGGTGATCCGGCGCTCGTCGGGGCGGCCGGCGTCGTCGAGGACGAGGACCGCGTCGGGGGCGCAGCGGGGCAGCAGCTCGGGAACGGCCGGGTAGCGCGCCTGCTTCGCGGTGCCCTCGGGCGGCCCGTCGACGAAGACGAGTCCGATGTCGCGCAGGTCCTCCAGCGCCGAGGTGTCGTACCAGGGCTGGACGCGTCCGCCGTCCTCCTCGTCGGAGGGCCGCCAGTCGGTCAGCGGCGCGTAGCGGACCTCGACGACGTCCTCCAGTCCGTGGTCGCGCACCAGCTGGCGCGACAGCTCGGCGTAGCGCTCGCTGTGCTCCAGCGCGACGAGGCGCCCGGCACCCGCGCGGCGCAGCGCATAGCCCAGCCAGACGCTGGAGGCGCCGCTGCCGCACTCGACCACGAGTTCGGGGCGGTGCTTCTCGACGGTGCGCACCAGCAGCCGGATCACATCGGGCGAGGCGGCCCAGCCGCGCAGCGCGGGCATGAACGGGGCCTCCGGGCGCAGGTGGTCGCGCAGTTCGGCCCAGGCCACCTGCTGCTCGTAGTCGTGGCGGCCCTGCACGTTCACCGCCTTGGCCAGCTCCTCCGACAGGGCGGGCAGCCGCTCGCGCACCGCCTCCAGCTCCGCGCGGGCCTCTTTCAGCGCCGCGGCCGTCTGCGCGTGCTGGGCGCCGACGGCGTCACCGACCGAGCGGGCCCGGGCGTCGATGCGCCGGCCCAGCGTGTCGACCCGCCGGGTCAGCCGCACCACGAGCAGCGCGTTGGCCAGCACCGCGGCCCCCACGCACGACAGCACCGCCAACTGCGCGGCGCCCTCCCGGCTGAGCAGCCCCAGCGCCGCCAGGGTCGCGAACACGGCCGCCGCGGCCGCGCCGACGAGAGCGGCGGCCGCAAGGTACTTCCAGCGGGGGCGCAGGGACCGCAGGGACCGCAGGGACCGCAGGGACCGCATGAGGAGACCTCCAGGGTTTCGGTGCCCGCCGCAGTCGGGCGGGCAGGGGGATTTCCCGTGCCGGCGGACGGCGCAGCGTGTCGGCTGCAGCGGGGCGGCTGAAGGCCACCGGAACCGTGGAATTCACCCGCATTTCGGGACGGAAAAGACAGTAACGCAACGCCGGGGCGGGCGCATGGGTCGCGCCTGCCGCGAAACGCCGCCGCACCAGTGTTCCCATTGCGTTCATACCCCGATAACCGGCGCGCCTCCATTCGGACGCCCCCCGGAAGCGAGCGCGGGAACCGCCGCCGCACGAGACCGTTTTCGCCTGCACTCGGCAGCATAGGCGCAGGCGCGCCGCCGTAGGCGGCGATGCGCACGAAAGATCGCGGAGTCGTCCCGGCGCCGGCGTCCCGGCGGCCGCGAAAACGCAGCGGAATGGCCGGTTCCAGCGAAAAGCGGACTTCTCGGAATTCGGCGCAGGGCAGCGGTGCCGAATGGCCTGTCCTCTCGCATACGGCTCGCCGACGAAGCCGTCCCGCCGCACCGGCCGCGGCCGCCCCCGCGCGCACTCTCGCACGGCGCCCGGGCGCCCCGTCCCGGTCGCGAAGCAGGTCACCCGCCCGAGCGGCCGCGCGCGGGGCCGCGACGCACTAAGTTGGGGCGGGTCATGCACAACGAGGCCGAAGAGACCCCGAGCACCACCGGAAGCGGCACCATCGCTCCCGCCGGGCCGCCCGCCGCGGGCGCCGCCGAAGAGCCCCCGGCCCCCGCATCTCCCGACACGGCCGGCCCGCCCGGCTCCGGCGCCGACCGGCTGCGGCTCTACGGCTACCTCACCGCCCCCGAGCGCCGCACCTACCTGGCGATCATGCGGCTGTTCACCTCGACGCTCATGGCCGACCTGGGCGCCGGCGAGATCGCCTCCGCGCTGGCCGCCGCCGAACGGCGCGGCGAGATCGACCCGGGCGAGTCCCGGCTGGAGGTGGTCGTCGACCGCCTGGAGCAGCTGGCCCGCTGGGGCAACCTCGTGCCGGGCCGGCGCGAGCCCGCGGCCACCATCGCCGAGTTCACCCGCAGCCGGGTACGCTACCAGGCGGCCAAACTCGCGGTACGCGTGCAGCGCGACGCCGAGGAGGTGCTGGAGGTCGCCGAGGGCGCCCGCGAGGTCTCCCGCGAGCTGCTGCCGGCCATCGAGCGCGGGCTCGCCGACATCGACGGCACCCTCGGCGAGGTCCTGGCCGCCGAGCAGGGCCGCGGCCCCGGCGCGGACTCGGCGCGGAGCCTGCGCGAGCGGCTGGCCCGCCAGGTGACCACGCTGTTCCTGCAGCACGACGAGTTCGCGGCGGCCGTGCGCGACTTCTACGCCTACCTCGGCTCGGTCATCGCCCGCTACGACCTCGCCCCCGCCGAGATGGCCGGCTTCAAGCACATGCTGCTGGAGTACGTCGAACTGATCGCCCAGGACGTGCTGCGCCACTCCGAACCCGTCGTGCTGCGGCTGGAGGCGCTCAACCGGCACCGCGACGCGCTGCTGCGGCGCCTGGACGCCGGCACCGGCGCCGACGCCGCGCTGGGCCCGGGCCGAGCGGGCCCGGGCCAGACCGAGCTGGTGGAGCGCGCACCCGGCCGGCGGGCCGCGGACTGGGAGCAGCTGACGGGGTGGTTCGTCGGCCGCCCCGGGCGCCCCTCGGAGGTCGACGCGCTGCGGGAGGCCACCAGCCGCGCCATCACCGCCCTGTTCGCCAACGTCAAACGGGTCACCGGAGCCGGCGGGGTGGACCCCGGGCGGCGCCGCGACCTGCTGCGGCTGGCGGGCTGGTTCGACGCTGCCGCGCCCGAGGCCGCCCACGACCTCTACGCCGCCGCCTTCGGCCTGTTCTCGGCCCGCCACCTGGGGATCGCCGCCGACGACGACTCCCCCGACCCCGCGCACACCTGGCCGCAGGGCCGCCGCATCGACGTCGAGGTCAACGTGCGCAGCCGCAGCGAGCGCGCGCCCGGCGGCCCGTCGCCGCGCATCAGCGACGACCCGCTGGGGCGCGCGGCGCTGCTGGAGGAGGAGCAGCGCCGCCGCAGCCGGCGCAGCGCCGCGGTGGGCGAGCTGTCGGCGGCCCGCGGCGACCTGGCGGGCGCGCGGCTGTCCAGCGACGCACTGGAGGTGCTGTGCGAGCTGCTGACCCTGGCCGGAGCCACCCGCGACGGCCCCGCCGATACCGGCAGCGCCTCCGACGCGGTCACCGGCCTGACGGTGGTGCTGGAGCCCCGGCCCGAGCAGGTGGCGCGCATCGGCTCCGAGCTGGGGTCGATGGAGCTGCACGGGGTCGACGTGCGCCTCAGCGTCGAGGAGCCGCTGCTGCCGGGATCGGAGGGATCGCCGTGACCCCCGCCGCCACCCGCACCTTTGGAGACGCCGCGCGCGCCCCGCGGGCGGGCGGTGCCCGGTGAGCCGCCGCGATCCGCTGGCCGGCGGGGAGACCGCCGCCTTCGACGGACTGGACGAGATCGAGGCCGCCCAGGTGCGCCGGTGCGCGCGGGTGCTGCTGCGGCGCCCGCTGCTGCGCGCCCAGGGGCCCGACGGCGAGGCGCTGCAGGCCGTGCGGCGCTACGCCGACCGCCTGCAGGCCCTCTTCGCGGGCTACCTGGGCTACCGGCTGGTGGTGGAACCGGGGTTCGCCCGCCTGTACAAGACGGGGCACGCCCCCGACGGCGTGCGCGGCGCCCACAAGCCCAACGGGGCGCCGTTCACCCCGCGCGCCTACGCCTACCTGGCGCTGGTGCTGGCCGTGCTCACCGGCGGCCAGGGCCAGTTGCTGCTGTCGTCGCTGGTGGCGGAGGTGCGCGCGATGGGCGCCGAGGCGGGCCTGGAACTGGGCTCGGGCATCGTCGACCGGCGCGCACTCGCCGCCGCGCTGCGCCACCTGATCGACCTCGGCGTGCTCAGCGAGACCGACGGCAGCGTGTCGCCGTGGGCCGAGGACGCCGACCGCGAGGCGCTGCTGACCGTCGACCCCGAACTGCTGGGCCACCTGGTCGCGGCGCCGCTGGCGCGGATCGGCTCGCCCGAGGAGCTGGCGGGCGGCCCGGCCGGCCACACGGCCGCGGACGGGGGCGTCGCCGAGGGCGCGGCCGTGGAGGAGCGCCACCGGGTGCGGCGGCGGATCGTGGAGGACCCGGTCGTGCCGCACTCCTCACTGCGCCCCGGCGAAGGCGACTGGCTGCGCGCCAACCTGGGCTCGGAGGCCCACCTGCTGGAGGAGCTGACCGGCCTGCGGCTGGAAGTGCGCGCGGAGGGCGTGCTTGCGGTCGACCCGGAGGGCTACCTCACCGACCGGCACTTCCCCGGCACCGGCACCGTGGCCCGCATCGCGCTGCTCGCGGCCGCGGAGCTGCTGGAGGAGGCGCAGCAGGAGGACGCCGGCAGCGGTGCGAGCGGGCCGAAGGGTATCGAAGCGCCCCGCAGGCCCGCGGGAGGCAGCAATAGGAGCGGGCCGAAGGGGCGCGGTGCCGCCTGGACTGACGAGCGCGGGGAGCGAGGAACGAGCGACCCAAGCGAGGAGGGAAGGCGGCACCTCCAAGCGCCCCGCAGGCCCGCGGAAAGCAGCAGCGCGGACGACGGCTGGGTGCCCGTCAGCGGCGACCGGCTCGCCGCGGCCGTGTCGGCGCTGGCCGAGCGTTACCCGCGCGCCTGGTCGCGCGAGGCCGTCCGCGACACCGGCCGCCTCGCCGCCTCGGTCGTCCAGACCCTGGCCCAGTCGGGGCTGGCGCGCGCCGGCCCCGGAGCGGCGGTGGAGATCAGCACGGCGGCGGCCCGCTACCGGCCGGTGCCCGACGGCCCCGAAGGACGGCAGCCGGAGGAGGGCGCCGCCGCCGACAGCGCGGGCGGCACCGCCGGCGGCGCGCCCGGCCCCGGCCAGGACGCCCTCTTCGGGCTGTAACGCCGACCGCGCCCGGTGCCGCGCCCCGCCGGGCGCACGGCCGCGTCGGCGCCGCCTTCTACCCTGCTCGTAGCGCCAGCCCCGCTCCCCCAAGGCACAGGTTCGATCCCGGAGGTACACGATCATCGCCAGCGAGCCCGATCAGCAGGCCGAGCCCGCCCGCGCGCCCGCGGCGCAGGACGCCTCCCGGCGCGAGCGGTGGCGGCTGCACCGCGGCGGCGTGGTGAACATCTGGCAGTACCGCGACGAGGAGTTCGACCTCTCCGGCGGCCGGGTGATCTTCAAGGGCACCAACGGCTCGGGCAAGTCGCGCACCCTGGAGCTGCTGCTGCCGCTGTGCCTGGACGGCGACCTGCGCAACATGGGCTGCAAGGGCTTCGACACCGTCAGCATGAGCCGGCTGATGCTCGACGACTACGCCGAAGGCACCATGCGGGTGGGTTATGCCTGGATCGAGCTGCGCGGCACCGCCGCCGACGGCACCGAGGAGTTCACGACCTGCGGCGTCGGAGTCAAGGCCAGCGCCTCCAGCCGCCAGGTCTCCGACTCCTGGCGGTTCATCACGCCGCTGCGGGTCAACAAGGACTTCGCGCTCACCGAGCAGGACCGCCCCATCGGCCAGGCGCGGCTGCGCGAGCGCATCGGCGAGGACGCCGTCGTCAGCGGGCAGGACGCCTTCCAGCAGCGCGTCGCCGCGACCGTCTACGGCATCAGCGGGGGCAGCCGCTACGCCGACCTGCTGCACCTGCAGCGCACCCTGCGCAACCCCGACATCGGGCTGAAGGTGCTGCAAGGGCAGCTGGAGCAGCTGCTCTCGGACGCGCTGCCGCCGGTGGACCCCGAGGTCGTCGCCCGCACCGCCGCGGGGCTGGACAACCTCGAAGGGGTGCGGCGCAACGTCGCCCGGCTGCGCCGCGCCGACGGCGCGCTCGCCGAGTTCCTGGAGGGGTACCGCGGCTACGCGCTGGGGGTGCTCGCCGACCGCGCCGCCGCGCTGGAGTCGGCTGAGGCCGAGGCGGAGCGGGCCGAGGCGCGGCGCGCAAAGCGCGAGACCGAGCGCGCCGCGGCAGAGGAGGCGCTGCGCGGCGCCGAAGCCGAGCGCGACGCCGTCACCGAGCGCACCGACACCGTCCAGACCGAACTGGAGGCGCTGAAGGCCTCGCCCGCCTACACGGCCCTGGGCGACCTGGAGGACAAGGAGGCCACCGTCGCCTCCCAGCGGCGGCACGTGGTCGCGGCGCTGGACAACGCGGCCGGCCTGCGCACCGCCGAGGAGCAGTCGCTGGGCGCACTGGAGCGCTCGGCGGCGCTGGTGGCGCGCCTGGGCGAGTCCGCGGCCACGGGAGCCGCCGAAGCGCGCGCGACGCTGGAGGGCCTGGGCCTGGGCACCGCCTTGGGCGGGCTGCCCGACCTGGTCTGCGACCTGCGCCGCGGCCGGGCCGCCGAGCGCGTGCTGCGCTCGCCCGAACCCGGCGCCCGGCCCGAGGAGGTCCAGCGCGAAACCGCGCCCCCGATCGCCGCCGCGGAACTGGAGGGCGCCGCCGCGCGCGCCGCCGACCAGGTGGCCGAGGCGGCCCGCGCGGCGGCCGAGCGCGGCCCCGAACTCGCGGCGCTGCGCTCGCGCGCCGAGCACCTCGACGAGGAGGAGCGGCGCGTCCAGCACCTGGGCGAGCAGGCCGCACGCGCCGCCGAGGACGCCGACGCCGCGGCCCGCCGGGCGCGCGAGGGCGACGAGCGCCTGCGCGAGCTCGGTCGGTCCTGGGCCGAAGCGGTCGAGCGCTGGTACTCCGAGGCACTGCCCGCCGACGACCGCCCGGAGGCGGGCGAGCTGCCCGATGCGCCCGAGGGCTCGGACGTGGGCGCCGACCCCGAGGCCTACCGCGGGTTCCACCGCGACGTGCGCACCGCGCTGCAGCCGCGCCTGCGCACCGCCCAGCACGCGGTGCTGCAGGCCGAGCAGCGCCTGGCCGCCGCCGAGGACGAGCGCGCCCGCCTGGAGGAGGAGCGTGCGGCGCTGCGCGAGTCGGCGGAGGTGGAACCGCCCGCGCCCGCGCTGACCACCGCCGAGCGCTCCCCCGCCCAGGGCGCGCCCTTCCACCGGCTGGTCGACTTCGCCCCCGGGCTGCCCGCGCAGGCGCAGGCGGGCCTGGAGGCGGCCCTGCACGCCGGCGGCCTGCTCAACGCCTGGGTGCGCGCCGACGGCTGGATCGGCGGGCTCGCCGAGCGCGACGGCGACGACGTCTGGGCCCTCCCCGGCCCGCCGTGCGAGGGCCCGTCGCTGGCCGACGCGCTGCGGCCCGCCACCGGCGACACGGCCGTGCCCGAGCGGGTCGTGGAGGCCCTGCTGCGCTCCGTCCCGCTGCTTGCGCCCGCCGAGCCCGCCGCGGCGGACGGCACCGCCTTCGCCTCGCTGGTCGAGCCGCGCGGCGGCCTGGCGGAGGCCGACCGCGCCCGGCTGGAAGCCGCCTGGCACACCGGCGGGCTCGCCGACGCCCGGGTGCTGCCCGACGGCCGACTCACCGCCGCCGACGGCACCCCGTTCCTTTCCGGCGGCACCGCGCAGCCGTCCGGGCCTGTGCTGGCCGACGTGCTGCGTCCGCGCGGCGCAGGCGCCGGCCCCGCCCGCGAGACCGTCGAGGACCTGCTGGGCTCCACCCCGCTGCCTGGGGCGGGCGCCCGCCCGCCCGCCGGGCTCGCCTTCGGTGCGGACGGGCGCTGGCGGGCCGGCGCGCTGCACGGGCGCCACCGCAAGGCCGTCGCCGAGTACATCGGTGCCGGGGCGCGCGACGAGGCGCGGCGGCGGCGCGCCGACGAGCTGGAGCGCGAGTGCGCCCGCATCGGCGCCGCGATCGGCACCGGTTCCGACGACGGCCTGCGCGCGCAGCTCGCGCGAGCGCAGCACCGCGAGTCGGCGTGGCAGTCCTGCCTGGACTCCTTCCCCGACATCGGCGAGGTGCTGCGCGGCCGCATCGAGGCCCAGTCGCGCCGCTCGGCCGCGGCCCGCGCCGCCTCCGACGCCGAGGAGGCCGACGCCGACCACGCCCGCGCACGCGCGCGCCTGGGCGCCGAGCAGGGCGACCACCGGCGGGCCTGCGCCGAGGTGGGCGTGGCCGCCGACGCCGCCCGGCTGCGCGAGCTGTCCGAGCGCGCCCGCCGCGCCGCCGCCGAACTGGAGGGCGTCGGCACGCTGCTGCGCCGCGACTATCCCGAGGCGCTGCGGTCGCTGGCCGCCGCCCAGGACGACCACGCCCGCACCGTCGAGACCCGGCGCAAGGCCGAGGCCGACGCCGCCGAGGCCCACCGCGCCTACACCGAGGCGCACGCGGTCCTGGCGACCCTGAGCTCCGGGCTCGGCCGCGACGCCGAGGAGGTCGGCGCCCGCATCGCCGCCCTGCAGGAGGAGCGCGCCCAGCTGCGAAACCGCGCGCCCAAGGCCCAAAGCGACGTCGAGGCGGCCATCAAGGCGCTCGCCGACGCCGAGGGGCGCCTGGACGCCGAGGAGGCCCGGGCGCGCGAGGCGCGCGCCGGGGTCGCCGATGCCGAGGACGCGCTGACCGACGCCGCCGGTGTCGGCGGCGTGTGGGAGGCCGCGACGGGCCAGGTCGAACCGCCGTTCGAGCGCGCCGAGCTGCGGTCGGCGCTGGCGGCGGCCCTCCAGCGCAGCACCGCCGAGGACGGCGGCGCGGAGCGGTCCGCGACCCCGGCCGGTGCGGGCGGCAGGCGGTCCGGCGGCAGGCGCGGCCGCCGTGGGGCGGGCGATCCCGCAGCGCTGGAGCGCGACCTGATCGCGCGCCTGCAGGCGCTGCAGTCCGCGCTCGCCGGCACCCACGACGTGCAGGCCGACCGGGAGCAGGGCATCCTCACCGTCACCGTCAGCGAGGACGCCGGCACCGCCCCGGTCGCGGCCACCGCCCGCGCCACCGCCGCCCGGCTCGCCCAGGCCGAGGAGAACCTCACCGAACGCGAGGAGGGCGTCTTCGAGGAGTACCTGCTCGGCGACATCGCCGAGGAGCTGCACCGCCAGATCGGCGCCGCCGAGGCGCTGACCCGCCGGATGAACACCGTGCTGGAGGCCGCCCACTCCAGCCAGGGCGTGCGGGTGGAATTGTCCTGGGAGCCGGCGCCGCAGCTGGACCCGGCCGAGCGCTCGGCGTTCGCCCTGGCCAAGAAGCCGCTCGCCGCGCGCACGGCCGAGGAGAACGACCGGTTGCGCCGGGCTCTGCTGGACCGCATCCGCGCCACGCGCGCCCAGGGCGGCGGCACCGGCTACGCCGAGCTGCTGTCGGGCGCGCTCGACTACCGCCGGTGGTACGCCTACCGGGTGCGCATCCACGACACCGGCCCCGACGGCAAGCCGCGCGACCGCCGCATCCGCCAGCTCTCCTCGGGCGAGACCCGCCTGGTCTCCTACGTCACCCTGTTCGCCGCCAGCGCGGCGTTCTACGACGCCCTGCAGAGCGGCGCCGACGGCCCGCTGCGCATGGTGCTGCTGGACGAGGCCTTCGAACGGCTCGATGACCCCACGATCGCGCGCCTGCTGGAGCTGCTGGTGGATCTGGACATGGACTGGGCGATCACCTGGCCCTCGGGCTACGGCGTCTCCCCCAGGATCGACCGCATGCACATCTACGACATCCTCAAGCGCAAGGGCGCCTGGGGCGTGGCCTGCGCACGCACGACCTGGAACGGGGCGGGATTCGAGCGGGCCGGGTGAGCAGGGGCCGGCCGGGGGGGCTGGAGGCGGCTCGGCTCCGGGAGTGCGGCGGCGATGAGTTCGGCCGCCCTCGCCGGTCCACCCCCACACACCCTCGATCACCCTGGGAGCGCATCATGCCCGCCACGTACACCTTCGACGTCTTCTCCAGCCTCGACGGCTTCGGCTCCCACTGCGGCGACTGGGGCGGGTACTGGGGCAAGCAGGGCCCCGAACTGCTCGACCGCCGCCTCGCCCTCTACGACGAGGAGCCGCGGATGGTCTTCGGAGCCGCCACCTTCCGGCAGTTCGTGTCGATGCTGGCCGAAAGCACCGAGGGGTCCGACGTGCGCGACGCCTGGGTCACGCGGATGCGGAACCTGCCGGCGACGGTGGTCTCGACCAGCCTGGAGGGCCCCCTCGACTGGCCCGACGCGACCGTCGCGCGCGGCGACGCCGTCGACGTCGTCGCCCGGCTCAAGGAGGAGTCGCCGGTGCCGCTGCGCTCGCACGGCAGCCTGTCGATGAACCGGGCCCTGATGGCCGCCGGCCTGGTCGACCGCGTCCAGGTGACGGTCTTTCCGGTGATCACCGGCCGGACCGGGCAGGCCCCCGTGTTCGAGAACGCGGCCGACTTCGACCTCGAACTCATCGAGAGCCGCACGCTCGACGGCCGCACCCAGGAGCTCACCTACCGGCCCGTCCTGCACGCCTGAGCCGCCAAGGCCCGCCCGATCCGGTGAGCGGCCCGCGGCGCCCCTGGTCACGCGCGTGCCGATCGCCTGGGGCCGCCGGCGGCGGCCGTCCCGCCGGCATGCGGCGCGCTCCGCACACACGACCACCTGCACAAGCTCACCACCCGCCTGGTGGCCGACTTCGACACCATCGTCATCGAGGACCTGCACGTGGCCGGGATGGTGGCCGACCGGCGCCTGGCCCGGGCGGTGGCCGATGTCGGCATGGGCGAGGTGCGGCGCCAACTGGAGTACAAGGCCGCCTGGTCCAACCGCCGCCTGGTGGTGGCCGAGAGGTGGTTCCCCTCCTCCAAGACCTGCAACGACTGCGGCGCGGTGAAAGCCAAACTGCGCCTGTCTCAGCGGACCTTCGCCTGCCAGGTGTGCGGGGCGGTGGCCGACCGCGACGCCAACGCCGCGGCCAACCTCGCCGGCCTCGCCGAGGCCGCCTCCTCCCCGAGTTGCGGGGCGAGGATAAACGAGCCCGCTGGAAACCCGCGTAAGACCAGCCTTGCTGGCGATGGGTATCGTCACGGGAAGACCCCGCCCGCCCGGGCGGGGTCAACGCCGCGCCGCAAGGCGACGGCTCAGGACACGCTTTCACACGTTTCCTGAACGGTAGGAGCCGGGCGCCTTGGGTAGGGCGCGTCGGGGAAGCCCGGTTTATTCCCGCCCCCGCCTGTCGGAAGGGCTATACAGGCGGGTCGGGGCGGCTGCTGATAGCTTCTTTACCGGCGATCGAGGTCGCCCCGAATCGTTTTCACATCGCGTCAGAGAGGTGCGTAGACATGCCTGCGCCTTACGAGCTCCCGGAGCTGCCCTACGACTACTCGGCGCTGGAGCCGTGGATCTCCGGTCAGATCATGGAGCTGCACCACGACAAGCACCACGCCACCTACGTGTCGGGGGCCAACACCGCGCTGGAGAAGCTGGCCGAGGCCCGCGAGAAGAACGACCTGAGCACGGTCAACCTCCACGAGAAGAACCTGGCGTTCAACCTGGCGGGGCACATCAACCACTCCGTCTTCTGGCCGAACATGTCGCCCGACGGCGGCGACAAGCCCGAAGGCGAGCTCGGCGCGGCCATCGACGACCAGTTCGGCTCCTTCGACGCGTTCCGCGCCCACTTCGGCGCCGTTGCCACCGGCGTGCAGGGCTCGGGCTGGGCGATCCTGGCCTGGGACATCCTCGGCCAGCGGCTGATCATCGAGCAGCTCTACGACCACCAGGGCAACCTGGCGGCCGGCTCCTACCCGCTGCTGATGCTCGACATGTGGGAGCACGCCTTCTACCTGCAGTACAAGAACGTCAAGGCCGACTACGTCAAGGCCTTCTGGAACGTCGTGAACTGGGCGGACGTGCAGCGCCGCTTCGAGGACGCGCGCAAGGTCCAGCTCGGCTGAGTTCTCCGGGCGCACGCGGCGCCGGCGGGCGCCGGTTCGACGCCTGAGGGGCGGCACTCGCGGTGCCGCCCCTCATCGCGTTCAGGCCCGGCCGCGCGCCGGCGCCGCTGCGGTCATCAGCCGCACAGGGCGGCCACCGCCTCCCGCGGGGTGTCGACCACCGGGTGGCCGGTCGCCTCCAGCCGCTCGCGGCTCATCATGCCGGCGGCGACCAGGATCGCGTGCGCGCCGACCTCGGTGGCGGCGCGGCCGTCGTCGTCGATGTCGCCGATGAGCACGACCGTGGCGGGGTCCACGTCCAGCTCGGCGAGGTGGGCGGCCAGGTGGTGGGACTTCGAGCCGTCGGGGGTGTCGAAGCGCCGCCCGTCCACCCGCGCGAAGTGGTCGGCGAGGGCGCGTTCGGCCACCAGCCCGACGAGGCTGTCGTGGGAGGCCATCGACAGCAGCGACTGCGAGCCCCCGTAGGCGTGCCAGTCGAGCAGGACGTCGGGGACGCCCTCGGCCAGGCCGCAGGAGGGCAGCAGCCGGCGGTAGTGGTCGTCGTAGAGGCGGTTCAGCCGCGTCCACTCGTCGTCGGCCAGGGTGCGGCCCAGCAGCTCCTCGTAGCAGCCCAGCAGCGGCCGGCGGAAGAAGGTGCGCCAGAAGTCCAGTTCGACGGGCTCCCGGCCGAACTCGGCGCAGACGCGGTTGAGGGCGGCCATGTTCGCGTGGTTGTCGTCGAGTAGTGTGCCGTTCCAGTCCCAGACGATGTGCTTGACGCCGGTGAGGCGAGCGAACCCGTTTTCTGCCACGGTGTGCACTCTAAGGGACGGGTGCCGCCGGTCCGGCGCCGCCCCGGGGAGGACCCGCCGCCGCGTCCGCGGCCGTGGACGCGCCGCGCCTGCTCCCTCAGGGCAGGCGCGGGACCGCCGACGCAGCGGGCTCGCGGCGCCGGCGCCTCCTGCGGCGCCAGGCCCACACCCCCACCGCGGCCATCAGCACCACCGCGACCGCGGCCAGGATCGGGACGACGACGGCCGCCAGCGCCGTAAGCGCGCTGGCGATGTCCTCGAACACGCTGACCACCGGCCCGCCCGCGCCGAAGGTCACGGCGTTGAGGACCGGACGCGCTCCGGCCTTGAGGAGGTGGAAGGCGAGCGCGATCAGCACACCGGCGGCGATCTGCCACCAGGAGGCGCCGGTACCGTCCTGCGGGGCGCCGCCGACGCCGCCGGCCCAGGAGATGAGCTCGGGAGTGGTGACCGCCGAGGCGCCGGCGCCGAACGTGATCCCGCCGGAGGTGGGGCGCACGAACGTCTGGACGACGTCGTTGAGGCTGTCGACGGCCGGGATCTTGTCGGCGGCGACCTCCAGCGCCAGCAGCGCGCCGAGCACGATCAGCACGGCCGGGTGCTCCAGCCACTGCCAGCCCGGTCCCAGCGGCAGCAGGTCGGTGTAGCGCGCGATCAGCCCGACGGTCAGCAGCGGAATGTAGGCGTTGAGGCCGGCGGCCGAGGCGAGCCCGGTCCCGGTGAGGATCTCCAGCATCGAGGGGTGGCCCGATCCGTTCCGGCGGTCTGAGCACCGGCGGCCGCTGGAGGGTGGGCGCGGCCGACAGCGCGGGGTCGCATGGTGAGACGCCGGGGAGGGGGTTCGAGTTCCCACCGCCCAAGGGGGATATCCCCGAGCCATGGCCGACCGAAGGGGGTGGGCGGGGCATTACTCGCGAAGCGTGTGCGCCGGCTTGCCGCCGAGCGCACGCGGTACCTTGGCGCCGGAGCCGCGCCATCGGTGGTACTGCCCTCCCCGGAAGGCACGCCGAGCGCTCGGCGGCACGCCGGCCCCGAACAAACACTCGGCGCCAAGCGCCTCCGTCAGGGCGGTGGCGGGCGACGGGCACGATCAACTCACGGCGCATCCGCGCCTCCGTCAGGGGCGGCGGCGGGCGACGGGCACGATCAACTCGCGGCGCATCCGCGCCTCCGTCAGGGGCGGCGGCGGGCGACGGGCACGATCAACTCGCGGCGCATCCGCGCCTCCGTCAGGGGCGGCGGCGGGCGACGGGCGGGATTCGCGCAGCACAACCCCATCGCCGCGGCCGGGGCGGTGCCCGATCCTCGGACGGGGCCTACTGGCGGTAGTCCTCGACTTCGCCCGCGGGGCGCACGTGGGCGGCGTCGGGGTCGTCGCCGAACTCCTCGCGGGCGCGGCGCTGGCGCAGCAGGTCCCAGCACTGGTCGAGCTCCTGCTCCAGACGGCGCATCCGCTGGCGTTCCTCCGGCGTCAGCCGATGTTCGCTCTGCTCGCGCAGATCGCGCTCCTCGCTCACCAGATCGCTGATGCGGCTGAGGATACTGCTCTCCTGGCTGTCGCTCATGCCCCCCATGGTCGGTCGGCCGCGGCGCGGTTGGCAAGCGCCGCGCCGGTGACGGCGGACGCGCGGCACGGCAGGTCTAAGCGCGGCCGTTTCGGGGACTGCTTCGACGGGAGGGGTGTGCCGCCCCTCCCCCACCGCCTCCCCACCCCCGCCCGGCGCCCCGGAGCCCCCCGGGACCCCGGCCTCCCCGATTGGAGACCCGATGAGGATCTACGCGGACCGCCCTCTGCGCTTCCTGGTACAGCTCGCAGGTGATCTGCTGACCGCGGGCTGGATCGCGGCGTGGGTGTGGGCGGGCCTGGCGCTGCACGAGACGCTCGGCAGCCTGGCCGCGCCCGGCGCGCTGATGGAGTCGGCCGGAGACGGCGTCTCGGAGAACATGGCCGATGCCGCCGAGCAGGTGAAGCGGGTCCCGCTGGCCGGAGACGAGCTCGCCGCGCCGTTCAGCAGCGTCGGGGAGGCGGGGGCGTCGCTGAGCGAGGCCGGCCAGGGCTTCCAGGAGACCATGGCCACCGTGGCGCTGGCGCTGTCGCTGCTGACGGCGGCGATGCCGGTGCTGTTCGCGATACTGGTGTGGCTGGCCACGCGGGCCCGCTGGATCCGGCGGGCCTCCACCGCCGCCGCGCTGCGGTCGCTGCCCGACCGGAGCGGCGCTTCGCTGCTGGCCCTGCGCGCGCTGGCGTCGGCGCGGCCCCGGCGGCTGCTGCAGGTCTCGGCCGACCCGGCCGGCGCCTGGCGCTCCGGCGACGCCGAGGCGATCGCGGGCCTGGCCGATGTGGAGCTGCGCCGCATGGGGTTGCGCCCGCGCCGCCGCTGACGCCGCACGGCCCCGCCCGACCGCTGCGCCGCGGCGGCGATACTGGGGCGCACGGCGCTGCCGGTATCGTGCCGGGGCGGCGCGCCCCGGACGCGGGAATGCCGCACGCACACAGGGCGCTGCTATACCCGAAGGGGGTATATTGATGGCTGCAGAGCGGGACACCCAGGAGAGCACCCAGATGGCCACCTACGGCTACCACGACAACAAGAAGAGCCACCTGGACCGGCTCAGCCGGATCGAGGGCCAGGTGCGTGGGCTGCGCCGGATGGTCGAGAGCGACTCCTACTGCATCGACATCCTCACGCAGACCGCGGCGGTCAACAAGGCGCTGCGCTCCTTCGCGCTGTCGATGCTCGACGAGCACCTCAAGCACTGCGTCGGGCACGCCGTGGCCAACGGCGGCGAGGAGGCCGACGAGAAGGTGCGCGAGGCCTCGGAGGCCATCGCCCGGCTGGTGCGCTCCTGACCCGCCCGGGGAACCGAATCCGTCGTCCGCAAGGAAGGGGCCGACCGTGGCCGCCAGCACCACAATCACCGTCAAGGGCATGACCTGCGAGCACTGCGTCAAGGCGGTGACCGAGGAGGTCTCGGCGCTGCCGGGCGTGACCTCGGTCGACGTCGACCTCGCCAGCGGCCGGGTCGACGTGGCCAGCGAGGAGCCGCTGAGCGACGCGCAGCTCGACGCCGCCATCGACGAGGCGGGCTACGAGATCGTCAGCTGATACTCCAGCCGGAGATCGTGGTCTGGACGGCGTGACCGATGTGCGCACGCCGACGGCCGCGTGGGGGCGCGGGCGGCACGGACTCCGCCCGGACCCGCCGAGTCCGATCGCCCGACCACGCGGCTTCTGCATCCGGCTCCCGTGTCGAAGGTGGCCGTGGGGCCACGCTCGGCACCGAAAGTGGCCCCACGGACGCCCTCCACACGGCCGGGGCCGGGCGCCTCAGCCGCCTTCGCCGCGTGCGGCGGCCGTCTCCAGCAGGCGGGCGCTCTCCCTGCGGGCGTCCTCGGGCGCCAGGTAGTGGGCGGCCTCCAGGTCGACGAAGGTCGAGGGCTTGCCGCGGTGGAAGCCGAGCCGCGACACCTCGCCGCCGGTGAGCGCGCGGATCATCCAGTTGGCCGCCACCCGCGCGCGGGCGGGGTTGGACGGCAGCGACCACAGGTGGTACCCGCGGGTGACGGCGAAGGCCGGAAGCCCGGAGAGGTCGTAGCCCAGCGGCCGGGCCACGGCGTCGCGCCCGCTGAGGTCGACGACCAGCCCGAGGTCCTTGTGCAGGAACGTGCGCTTGGGCCGGTTGGTCAGCGAGGCGATCACGTTCTCGGCGGCCACCGTGCCCTGGCGCTCGGCGTACTGGGCGGTGGGCGGGCACACCGCGTCGGGGTCGTCCTTGCTGAGGTCGGGCACCGCGGCGGCGTCGCCGAGGGCGAACACGTCGGGCTGGTCGGGCACGGCGAGGTCGGAGCCGACGACGAGCTTGCCGCGCTGGGTTTCGGCTCCCAGCGAGTCCATCAGCGGGCTGGGCGAGGTTCCAGCGGTCCAGATGAGGGTGCGGCAGGGCAGCATCCGCCCGTCGGTGAGCGCGACCTTGTGCTCGGTGACCTCCTTGACGGTGACCTCCAGCTTGACCTCCACGCCCATGGAGCGCAGCAGGTCCAGCGCCTCCTCGCCGAGCTTTGTGCCCAGTTCCGGCAGCAGGCGCGGCGCGATGTCGACCAGGTGCCAGCTGATGGCCGAGCGCAGCGAGGGGTAGAGGCGGGCGGCCTCCTCGGTCAGCCGGCGCAGCGAGGCCGCGGTCTCCACACCGGTGTAGCCGCCGCCGACCACCACGAACCGGCACCGCTCCTCGCGCTCGACGGGGTCGGTGGTGGCGTTGGCCAGTTCCAGCTGGGCGAGCACGTGGTCGCGCAGCACGGTGGCTTCGGCGAGGTTCTTGTTGCCGAAGGCGTGCTCGGTCAGGCCGGGGATGTCGAAGACGCGGGTGAGGCTGCCCGGCGCGAGGATGAGCCGGTCGTAGCGCTCCACGGTCAGCTCGTCGGAGATCTTGCGGATGAGTACCGCCTTGGCGTCGGTGTCGACGCCGATCGCCGAGCCGGGCACGATGCGGGTGCGGTGCAGCGCCCGGTGCAGCGACACCGCCACCGACTGGGGCGTGAGCAGCCCGGAGGCCACCTGCGGCAGCAGCGGGCTGTAGAGCATGTAGTCGTTGGGTGCGACCAGGACGATGTCGGCGGCGGACTTGGGAACACGCCGTTCGAGCCGCTTCAGCGCCTGCAGCCCGGCGAATCCCGCGCCGATCACCACGATACGAGGCCGTGCCATCGTCGATCCACTCCCCCTTAGGCCGCCCCGGCGGTGCCGGCCGGCCTTCGCCCTGCCGTGCCGGCGGCCCCGCCGGGCGCAAGAGTATGTCTGGTGCACGGGCTGCCCGAGCGCCCTGCGGTCAAACGTAGGCGCGGCCGCGCACGGGGGTCGGCTGCGACACACCGGCGGCACCCCTCCTCCGCCGGTGTGTCCGGCGGGCCGGGCAGCGGGGAGGCGGCCGGGGTCGCGGTAAGCGGCCGCCCAGGCTTCGCCGTCACCCGGGCCGGGCCGGACGGCGGGAGGCCGAAGGCCGCGCGCGAGGGGGCGCCCCGCACCCTGCCCGCCGCCGTCCCGCCCCGTGCGGAGTGGGCGCTCCGCCCGGGGAGCCCGGACGGAGCCCGGACGGAGCCCCGCGGCGGTCAGCCCTCGGCCAGCAGGGCGGCCCGGCCCATGGCGAGGAGCAGCTCGGCCATCGGTTCGGGCGCCAGCTCCTGGGCGCTGTGCGGGGTGGAGTTGAGCAGGCCGAAGGCGGCGTGCACGGCGGCGCGCAGGGCGGGCGGGTCGGCGCCGGGGCGCAGGCGCGCGAGCACGCGCACCCACTCCTCGACGTAGCCGCGCTGCAACCGCCGGATGCGGCGGCGGTGGGGTTCGGGGACGTTGTCCAGCTCGCGGTCGTGGACCGTGATCAGCGCCGGCTCGGTGAGCGCGAAGCGGATGTGGCCGCGCAGCAGCTCCTCCAGGGCTCGGCGGGGATCCTCCGCGCAGGCGGCGGCGCGCTCCCTGCCGTCGGCGGCCAGGCGCTCGCTGACCTCCAGCAGCATGGCCGCCAGCAGCGCCTCCTTGCCGGGGAAGTGCCGGTAGAGCGCGGGTCCGCTGGTGCCCACGGCCCGGCCCAGGTCGTCGATGCTGACCCCGTGGAAACCGCGCGCGGCGAACAGTCCGGCAGCGGCCCGCAGGATCTCGGTGCGGCGGTCGCCCGCGGTTCGGCCGGCCATCGGCGCTCCCTCCCGTCGGCCCCGGCGCCGCACCGGCGGGGGCGTGCGGTCTGGACACCGGCGTTAACGGACACTAACATCTTCGATACTAGCGTCAGTTAGCGTTCATTAACAGCGGAGGCGGACAGATGCCAACGGCACCGGTGCTCAGCTCGGCCGTCGACCCCGAAGGCGCCGAGTTCGCGGCCAACGCCGAGGCCAACCGCGCTCTGGCGGCCCAACTGCGCGAGCGCGTCGCCGCCACCGCCCTGGGCGGTCCGGAGAAGACGCGCCTGCGCCACACCGAGCGCGGCAAGCTGCTCCCGCGGGAGCGGGTCGACCGCCTGCTCGATCCGGGGTCTCCGTTCCTGGAGCTGTCGCCGCTGGCGGGTTGGGGGCTGTACGGAGCCGACGGCCAGGACGCCCCCGCCGCCGGCATCATCACCGGGATCGGGCGCGTATGCGGCCGCGAGACGGTGATCGTCGCCAACGACGCCACGGTCAAGGGCGGCAGCTACTACCCCGCGACGGTCAAGAAGCACCTGCGCGCCCAAGAGGTGGCGCTGCACAACCACCTGCCGTGCGTGTACCTGGCCGACTCCGGCGGCGCCTTCCTGCCGATGCAGGACGAGGTCTTCCCCGACCGCGAGCACTTCGGCCGCATCTTCTACAACCAGGCGACCATGTCGCGCCTGGGCATTCCGCAGATCGCGGCGGTGCTGGGCTCGTGCACCGCCGGCGGCGCCTACGTGCCGGCGATGAGCGACGAAGCGGTGATCGTGCGCGACCAGGGCACGATCTTCCTGGGCGGCCCGCCCCTGGTGAAGGCGGCCACCGGCGAGGTCGTCACCGCCGAGGAGCTGGGCGGCGGCGACGTCCACGCCCGCGTCTCCGGAGTCGTCGACCACATCGCCGACGACGACGCCCACGCCCTGGCCGTGGTCCGCCAGATCGCCGACACCTTCGGCCCGCGCGGCGAACCCGCCTGGGAGCGCGCCGAGCCCCGGCCGCCGGCGCTGGACCCCGGCGAGATCTACGGCGTGGTGCCCACCGACACCCGCACCCCCTACGACGTGCGCGAGATCATCGCCCGCATCGTCGACGGCAGCGAGTTCACCGAGTTCAAGGCCGAGTACGGCACCACCCTGGTCTGCGGGTTCGCCCGGATCCACGGCCACCCGGTGGGCATCGTCGCCAACAACGGGATCCTGTTCGGCGAGTCGGCGCTCAAGGGCGCGCACTTCATCGAGCTGTGCGACCGGCGCAGCACGCCGCTGGTGTTCCTGCAGAACATCTCCGGGTTCATGGTGGGCCGCGACTACGAGGCCGGCGGTATCGCCAAGCACGGCGCGAAGATGGTGACGGCGGTGGCCTGCGCGCGGGTGCCCAAGTTCACCGTGGTCGTCGGCGGCTCGTTCGGCGCCGGCAACTACAGCATGTGCGGGCGAGCGTATTCGCCGCGGTTCCTGTGGATGTGGCCCAACGCGCGGATCTCGGTGATGGGCGGCGAGCAGGCCGCCTCGGTGCTGGCCACGGTGCGCCGCGACCAACTGGAGGCGCGCGGCCAGGAGTGGCCGGCCCAGGAGGAAGAGGAGTTCAAGGAACCGATCCGCGAGCAGTACGAACAGCAGGGCGACCCCTACTACTCGACCGCGCGGCTGTGGGACGACGGCGTCATCGATCCGGCCGACACCCGCACCGTGCTGGCGCTGGGGCTTGAGGCCGCCCGCTACTCGCCGCTGGAGCCCGTGGGCTACGGCGTCTTCCGGATGTGAGGTGGTCAGCGGTGTCCGATCATGAGCAGCACGCGGCCCGGTCGGCCGATGCGGCGGGCCAAGCGGTGGAAGCCGACACCGGAGGCGCCGGGCCGCGGGACCGCCCCGCGCCCGAGGAGGCTCCGGCCGTACTGGTGGCCAACCGCGGGGAGATCGCGGTGCGCATCATCCGCACCGTGCGGCGCATGGGCCTGCGCTCGGTCGCGGTGCACAGCACCGCCGACCCAGGGGCCCGGCATGTGCGCGCGGCCGACGCCGCCGTGTGCGTCGGCGGTCCCTCATTGGCCGACAGCTACCTCGACGCCGCGGCGATCGTCGCCGCCGCCGTGGAGTCGGGGGCGCGGATGGTGCACCCCGGCTACGGCTTCCTCGCCGAGAACGCCGACTTCGCGCGGCGCTGCGCCGATGCGGGACTGGTGTTCATCGGCCCGCCGCCCGAGGCCATCGAGGCGATGGGCGACAAGATCCGCGCCAAGCAGCGCGTCGCCGAGGCCGGGGTGCCGCTGCTGCCCGGATTCGCCGAGGAGCCCGGCCGCCCCATGGACGACGCCGAGCTGGCCCGCGCGGCCGAGCGCATCGGGTATCCCCTGCTGATCAAGCCCTCGGCGGGCGGCGGCGGCAAGGGCATGCGGATCGTGCACGATGCCGCGGAGCTGCCCGCGGCGGCCGCGGCGGCGCGCCGGGAGGCGGCGGCCGCGTTCGGCGACCGGACGCTGCTGGTCGAGCGGCTGGTGCGGCGCCCGCGCCACATCGAGGTGCAGGTCCTGGCCGACCGGCACGGCAACGTGGTGCACCTGGGCGAGCGCGAGTGCAGCCTGCAGCGCCGGCACCAGAAGATCGTCGAGGAGTCGCCTTCGCCGCTGCTGTCCCCCGAGCAGCGCGCGGCGATGGGCGAGGCGGCGGTGGCGGCGGCCCAGGCGTGCGGCTACGTGGGCGCGGGCACCGTCGAGTTCATCGTCGAGCCGCCGGAGGAGGCGGGCGCACCGGCGCCGGAGGTGGACTCGGCTGGCGCATCCGCGGGCGGACAGCACGGCGCGGGGGCTCCGGGGGAACCCCTTATCTCAAGTCAAGCCGAGAACCGCGCCGCAGCGCCACCCCGGACACCGCACCTGTGGACGGCCGGCGCGGCCCCGCCCGGACCCGGGCGCAACGGCGGCGGAGCCCCGGGGGGACCCCTTGATTCCAGTCAACCCTCCCCCGCCCGCCCCGCGCCACCCCGGCCCGGCTCCCTGGGGACGACCGCGCCGCTCGACTACTCCTTCCTGGAGATGAACACCCGCCTGCAGGTCGAGCACCCGGTCACCGAGGCTGTGGCCGCGATCGGCGGGCGGCGCGGCATCGACCTCGTCGAACTGCAGATCCGCGTCGCTCGCGGCGAGCCGCTGCCCTTCGCCCAGTCCGACGTGTCGCTGTCCGGCCACGCCGTGGAGGCCCGCGTCTACGCCGAGGACCCCGCCCACGGGTTCCTGCCCACCGGCGGGCGCGTCCTGCTGCTCGACGAACCGGCCGGCGAGGAGGTGCGCGTCGACTCCGGGCTGGACGAGGGCGCCGAGATCACCTCCGCCTACGACCCCATGCTGGCCAAGGTCGTGACCTGGGCGCCCGACCGCGCGGCGGCCCTGGACCGGATGGATTCCGCGCTGGCCGGCTACACCCTGCTCGGCTGCGACACCAACGTGGCGTTCCTGCGCGCCCTGCTGCGCACACCCCCGGTGCGCGCCGGCGCTCTGAGCACCGACCTGACCGAGCGGCTCGCCCCCCGGCTCACCGGCACCGCCGAGCCGGCGGATCCGCGGGCCGCCGGTGGCGGTGCGCCCGCCGCCCCCGCCCCCGACGAACTGCTGGCGGCCGCCGCCGACCACCAGCTGAGCCTGGAGCCCGACCCCCGCAGCGCCGACCGCTTCGCCGTCCCCGACGGGTGGCGCATCGGCGAACCCGCCTGGACCGAGTGGCGCCTGCGCTCGGCGCGGCACCGCGCGGCCGTGGTCCGCGTCCGCCGCCGCGTCGGGCCCGCCGCGGCTCCGGCGCTGCTCCCCGCACCCGCCGCGGCCGGGACGGTCGGCTACGAGGTCAGCATCGACGGCGGCCCGCCCGAGCCCGTCGACGCCGCCCGCTCCCCCGACGGCCGGACGCTGGTCGTCGCGCTGCGGTCGCGCGTCCTGCGCTACGCCCGCGCGGGCGAGCCGTCGGGGCTGTGGCTGGGCCGCGGCGGCGCCGCCTGGCACTTCCAGGACGACCCCGTCCTCGCACCGTCCCGCGGCAGCGGCGCGGCCGGCGACGGGTCGGTGCGCAGCCCCATGCCCGGCACGGTGCTCTCGCTCGCCGTCGCCGAGGGCGAGCGCGTCGCCGCCGGCGCGCCCGTGGCCGTCGTCGAGGCGATGAAGATGGAGCACACCGTCACCGCGCCCGTCGCCGGCACGGTCAGCGAAGTGCCCGTCAAGCCGGGACGCCCGGTGGCCATGGATGCGCTGCTGGCCCGCATCACCCCGGAGCCCGCCGCGGCCCCGCCCGGCTCCGGCGGCCCCGACTCCGCACCCGCCACGTCCCCAGGAAGTGAGGCGCCATGACCCACCGGTTGTCCGAGGAGCACGAGGAGCTGCGCCGCACCGTCGAGGAGTTCGCCCGCACCGAGGTCGCGCCGGTCATCGGCGACTACTACGAGCGCGGCGCGTTCCCCTACGACCTCGTCGCCAAGATGGGGCGTATGGGCCTGTTCGGTCTGCCGTTCCCCGAGGAGCACGGCGGCATGGGCGGCGACTACTTCGCGCTCTGCCTTGCGCTGGAGGAGCTCGCCCGCGTCGACTCCTCGGTGGCGATCACCCTGGAGGCGGGCGTGTCGCTGGGCGCCATGCCGCTGTATCGCTTCGGCACCGACGAGCAGCGCCGCACCTGGCTGCCGCGCCTGTGCTCGGGCGAGGCGCTGGGCGCCTTCGGGCTGACCGAGCCGGGCGGGGGGTCGGACGCGGGAGCGACGCGGACCACCGCCCGCCTGGAGGACGGCGAATGGGTGGTCGACGGCACCAAGGCGTTCATCACCAACTCCGGCACCGACATCACCGCCCTGGTCACGGTCACCGCCGTCACCGGGCGCCTGGCCGACGGGCGCCCGGAGATCTCGGCGATCCTGGTCCCGGCGGGCACGCCGGGCATGTCGGTGGGCCAGCACTACTCCAAGGTGGGCTGGAACGCCTCGGACACCAACGAGCTGGTGTTCGACGGCTGCCGCGTGCCCGAGGCCAACCTGGTGGGCGAGCGCGGCCGCGGCTACGCGCAGTTCCTGCGCATCCTCGACGAGGGCCGCATCGCCATCGCGGCGCTGGGGGTGGGCCTTGCGCAGGGGTGCGTGGACGAGAGCCTGCGCTACGCCGGCGAGCGCGAGGCGTTCGGCGGTGCCATCGGGCGCTACCAGGCGATCCAGTTCATGATCGCCGACATGGAGGCGCGGGTGCACACCGCGCGCCTGGCCTACTACGACGCCGCCTCGCGGATGCTGGCCGGCGAGCCGTTCAAGAAGCAGGCGGCGATCGCCAAGCTGGCCTCCTCCAACGCGGCCATGGACAACGCCCGCGACGCCACGCAGATCTTCGGCGGCTACGGGTTCATGAACGAGTACCCCGTCGGCCGGTTCTACCGCGACGCCAAGATCCTGGAGGTCGGCGAGGGCACCTCGGAGATCCAGCGCATGCTCATCGCCCGCGAGCTGGGGCTGCCGGCCTGAGGCGACCGCCCGGCCGGCGCGGTGCGCGGGGCGGCGCCCTCCGGCCGGACACGCCGAGCGCCGAGGCGCCCCGGGCGGGGCCGGGCGCGGTCCGCCTCGATGGCACGGCGGCGGAGCGGATCGCCTCCGGCGGTTTCGAATTCGCCCGCATTCAATAACGCTGTGTAGTTAAATGACTCCGGAAACGGTCGGCGCGGCCCGCCCGACCGCGGTTTGCCACGCCGAACGGAGTCATCGCCATGCCCCTGCCGTTCCCGCACGCCCGGCCGCGCCGGACCGCACTCGCGCTGGTGGCGGCGCTCGCCCTGGCCGGGGCGTCGGCATCGGCCGCGTCGGCGGCCGATGCCGCGGCGGTCGCCGCACCCGCCGAACACACCTGTCCCGTGCTGGTGCCCCCGCCCAGTGGGGCCGACCGCGACCGCTACCTGTGCGGGGACCGCCGCCTGGGCCCGGCCGAGCTGCCCGACGAGGGGGTCGTCGGGCAGCTGGTCGCGGACTACGACCGCCTCGGCGGCCGCACGCCGGTCGCGTTCCTGGCCGAGCACCGCGAGACCGGCGTCGACCCCGAGACCGGCGGGCTGCGGGAGAGCTGGCGCTATCCCCCGCACGACGGCTTCGCGCTGGAGGGCGGGCGGCCGCGAAGCGCGGAGAAGGCGGTGCCCGCGGGGGCGATGGTGGACCGCTTCGGCTCGCCCTTCGGCTCCTTCCTCGCTCCCGCGGGGACCCCCTTTTCCGAGCGGGCGCTGCCGCCGGACTCCCTGAACACCTGGCCGGGCGGACCGGAGCACAATTACCGCTGCTACCGGGTGGCCGAGTCCTTCACCGCGCGCGTGGGCCCGATCGCGCCGGCGTTCGAGCAGCCCGGGGGCGGCCTGCAGATCCTCCTGGAGCCCGGGCTCGTCGAGGAGGCCGACGGCCTCGACGAGCTGGGCGCCGACTCCATGGTCGAGTGGGGCTACCTCGACAAGCGCCCGGTCGCCGAGTGCGACGTCGAACCCGGCGCCGCCCTGGCGGCCTGAGCGCGCGTCGCGGTTCCGGCCGCGCGGATCCGGTGCGGCGCGCGCCCGGTATTCGCCGGCCGGATCGGGTACACCTGGTGTTCATGGAGACGTCGCGCATCGTCTACGACAGCTGGGGAGTCGGCGCACCCGTGGTGCTGCTGCACGGCCTGGGCCACCACCGGGGGGCCTGGCAGCCCGTCGTCGCCGATCTCGCGCCGCTCTACCAGGTCCTCGCGCTGGATCTGCCCGGGTTCGGCGACTCGCCCGCGCCGGGGCCCCAGGACCGCTACGACGTCGGCTTCCTCGTCGACGCGGTGCTGGGCCTGTGCGCCGACCTGGGGCTGCAGCGCCCGCACATGGTGGGCAACTCCCTGGGCGGGGCGGTGGCGCTGGAGGCGGCCGCCCGGGGCGAGGCCGCCTCGGTGACGGCGCTCTCCCCGATCGGTTTCGGCTCCGCCGCGCGCACCGCCCTCGCGCGTGCCCTGGCCGCGAGTGCCCGCTGGGCCGCGCGGGTGCCGCCGCCGCTGGCCCGGGCCGCGGTGGAGACGCCGCCGGCCCGCGCCCTGGCGCGACGGGTGCTGCGGGCCGATCCCGGTTCCGCGGCCGCGCACGAGGTGGTCTTCGACACCGCGGTGCTGGCGCCGGGGTCGCCGTTCGTGCGGATGGCGCCGCACGTGGCCGCCTACCGGTTCACCGGGGCGGTGCGGTGCCCGGTCACCATCGCCTGGGGCGACTGCGACCGGCTGCTGCCGCCCGCCGGCGCCCGGCGCGCGCTGCGGCGCATACCGCACGCGCGCAGTGCCGCGCTGGCGGGCTGCGGGCACATCCCCATGGCCGACGACGCCCGCTCGGTCGCCGCCGAGATCCTGCGGACCTGCCGGACGGCCCAGACGGCGGGCGCGGCGCAGGGCCCCTGATCCACGGCCCGCCGAAGGCGCGCGGACCGACGGCACGCGCCCCGAGGCGCTGCACCGCGGCCGACCGGGCCGCGCACACCCGCGCGCCGGAGCCCCGGCCCGGCGCCCCGCCGCCCTAGCGGCGCTCGCGCACCGCCCGGACGATCTCGTCGGCCGCCTCCTCCAGCGGCACCCCGTTGTTCTGGGAGCCGTCGCGGTAGCGGAAGGACACCGCCCCCTTGGCGACGTCGTCGTCGCCCGCCAGCAGCATGAAGGGGACCTTCTGCTTCTGGGCGTTGCGGATCTTCTTCTGCATGCGGTCGTCGCTGGAGTCGACCTCGGCGCGGACGCCCTGGGCGCGCAGCCGTTCGGCGAAGCCCGCCAGGTAGGGCACGTGCTCGTCGGCGATGGGGATGCCCACCGCCTGCACCGGTGCCAGCCAGGCGGGGAACGCGCCCGCGTAGTGCTCCAGCAGCACGCCGAAGAACCGCTCGATCGAGCCGAACAGCGCCCGGTGGATCATGATCGGGCGCTGCCGGGAGCCGTCGGCGGCGGTGTACTCCAGCTCGAAGCGCTTGGGCTGCTGAAGGTCGACCTGCAGCGTGGACATCTGCCAGGTGCGGCCGATGGCGTCCCTGGCCTGCACGGAGACCTTGGGGCCGTAGTAGGCCGCGCCGCCGGGGTCCAGGACCAGTTCCAGGCTCTGCTTCTGGGCGGCCTGGCGCAGCAGCTCGGTGGCCTCGTCCCACTCCTCGGGCTCGCCGATGAACTTCTCGGACTCCCCGCGGGTGGACAGCTCCAGGTAGAAGTCGCTGAGGCCGTAGTCGCGCAGCAGGTCCAGCACGAAGGTGAGCAGGGTGTCCAGCTCGTCGGGCGCCTGCTCCCGGGTGCAGTAGATGTGGGAGTCGTCCTGGGTGAACCCGCGGGCGCGGGTCAGGCCGTGCACCACCCCGGACTTCTCGTAGCGGTAGACGGTGCCGAACTCGAACAGCCGCAGCGGCAGCTCGCGGTAGGACCGTCCGCGCGAGCGGAAGATCAGGTTGTGCATGGGGCAGTTCATGGCCTTGAGGTAGTAGTCCTGGCCGTCGAACTCCATGGGCGGGAACATGCCCTCGGCGTAGTTGGGCAGGTGCCCGGAGGTCTCGAACAGGTGCGCCTTGGAGATGTGGGGGGTGTTGACGAAGTCGTAGCCGGCCTCCTCGTGGCGCCGGCGCGCGTACTGCTCCATCTCCTTGCGGACGACGCCGCCCTTGGGGTGGAACACCGGCAGGCCCGAGCCCAGCTCCTCGGGGAAGGAGAACAGGTCGAGTTCGGCGCCCAGCTTGCGGTGGTCGCGCTTCTCGGCCTCCTCCAGGAAGGCGAGGTAGTCCTTGAGGGCGTCGCGGTTCTCCCAGGCGGTGCCGTAGATGCGCTGCAGCTGGGGATTGGCCTCGCTGCCGCGCCAGTAGGCGGCGGCCGAGCGCATGAGCTTGAACGCGGGGATGGCCCTGGTGGTGGGCAGGTGCGGCCCGCGGCACAGGTCCTTCCAGCACAGGTCGCCGGTCTTGGGGTGGAGGTTGTCGTAGATGGTCAGCCCGCCGGCGCCGACCTCGACCCCGGCGCCCTCGGCCGACTCGCCGGCGTCGCCTTTGAGGCCGATCAGCTCCAGCTTGTAGGGCTCGGCGGCGAGCTCGGTGCGGGCCTCGTCGTCGGAGACCGGGCGGCGCTCGAAGCGCTGGCCCTGCTTGACGATCTCCTGCATGCGCTTCTCGATGCGCTTGAGGTCGTCGGGGGTGAAGGGCTCGGCGACGTCGAAGTCGTAGTAGAAGCCGTTGTCGATGGGCGGGCCGATTCCCAGCTTGGCCTCGGGGAACAGGTCCTGGACCGCTTGAGCGAGGACGTGGGCGGTGGAGTGGCGCAGGATGGCGCGGCCGTCCTCGGAGTCGACGGCGACCGGCTCGACGGTGTCGCCCTCGGCGAGCACGTGGGCGAGGTCGCGCAGTTCGCCGTTGACGCGGGCGGCGACCACGGTGCGCCCGTCGGCTTCGAGCGCCTGGCCGGCCGTCGTCTGGGCCGCCACCGCACGCTCGGCTCCGGCGAGGGTGATACGCAGCTCAGGCACGACGGACACGGTGTCTCCTCACACATTGGTCGGCGGATGCGCGCGGGTATCGGCTCGGCGCGGGGCGCGCGAGCGGGCCGCGCCGCTCCCCATCGATGCTATCGGCTCGGCCGCCCCCCTTCACCCGGCTTTCCCCCGCCGCCGCGGGGCGGAGAACGGCCGCGTCGTGCGGCGCACCGGCCGCGCGGCTTGCGGTGATGCGGGCCGAGCACGGCAGCCGGGCCGCCGGCACCGGACACCCCGGTACCGGCGCGGACCGCGCGGGACCGGAGCCGACCACAGTTCCGATCAAGTCGGATCGTTTAGTATCCGTTGGGTGCCGCAATGCGCCCGAACGGGCATAAACCCGTTGGAGCAGGCAGCAGACAGGCCGGACTAGGCAGGCCGGAGGTATTCGGTGCGAGTCGTGGTGGTGGGAGCGGGTATCGCCGGCATGTCGCTGGCGGCCGCGCTGGCCCGCCGCGACGGCACCGGTGTCGCCGTGCTGGAGCAGTCGTCGGACCCGGCTCCCCCCGGGCCGGGGGTGGAGCTGACGCCCAACGCCGTCCGCCCGCTGCGGCGCCTGGGCCTGGGACCGGCCCTGGAGCGCGCGGCGGTGCTCCCGCACTCGCGCGACATGCTGAGTTGGGAGGACGACCACCTGCTCGCCAGCGTGCCGCTTGGCGAGTCGCTGGCCGAGCGCTACGGCGCGCCCGTGCTGACCCTGCTGCGCTCCGATCTGCACCGGGCGCTGAGCGAGGCCGTGCCCCCCGAGACGGTCGCCCGCGGCCGCTATGTCACCGACCTGCTGGAGAGCAGCGACGGGGTCGCCCTGCGCTGCGCCGACGGCCGGCAGGTCCACGGCGATGTGGCCGTGTGCGCCGACGGCGCCAACTCGCTGATGCGCAGCCTGCTCAACACCGACCGCTACCGCCCGGCCCGGCGGCTGGTCTACCGCGGGCTGGCGCCGGCGGCCCGCGCGCCCGAGCTGTGCGGCCGGGAGCGGGTGCACGTCTGGGCGGGCGGCGACCGCTACATCTCCTGCTATCCCGTCTCCGGCGGCGAGCAGGTGAGCTTCACCGCGACCGTGCCCGCTCCGACCGGCGAACCGGCCTCCTGGGTCGCGGGGGACCGCACCGGCGGCCTCGCCGAGGCGTTCGCGCAATGGAGCCCCACGGTGCTGGGCCTGATCGCCGCGGCCGACTGGGTGGGGGTCTGGGGCGTCCACGACCACGAGCCGGTCCCGGTGTGGCACCGCGGCCGGATCGCGCTCATGGGCGACGCCGCCCATCCCACCCTCCCCTTCTTCGCCCAGGCGACCAACCAGGCCGTCGAGGACGCGGTGGTGCTGGCCGACTGCCTGCGCGACTCGACGGCGCTGACCGCCGGGGAGGCGCTGGAGCGCTACGCGGCGGTGCGCAGGCGCCGCACCGACCGGCTGCACTCCATCACCCGCGAGATCCTGGACAGCCTGCGGGCGGGCGGCGAGTACTCCCCCGAGGCCTGGCTCGGGGCCGTGGAGAAGGCCGAGAAGGCCAATGCCGACTGGCTCTACGGCGTTTCGGACGGGGCGTGCGCGCCTGTGGTGGGCGCCGATCCCGCGGCGGGCTGAGTTGCCGCGGGGCCGCGCAGCGGTCCCGGGCGCCCGGATGCCGTCTTTGAACAGCGCGGCCTGTGCCGTTACCCGCTCTTGATCCGCCGGATATCGTGGGGGCATGTCTCCGAGCCCTATGAGCGGCGCTGGCCACCCGGACCCGGCGGCATCCCCTACGGCCCCCGCCTCCCGCCACGCGCGGCGCTGGCGCAGGTTTCGCGCCCGCCTGCGCATCTGGCGGATGCGCATGCACTCCCATCCGGTGCTGAGTTGGACCTGGCGAACCGTTGTCGCCACCGTGGGGCTGGTGATCCTGCTCGCCGGCGTCGTGATGTGCATCACACCTGGGCCGGGAGCCGCGGGCATCATCCTCGGATTGGCGATCCTGGCCACCGAGTTCGCCTGGGCGCGGGGGGTCCTGCGCTTCGCGCGCGCCTGGGCCCACCGCGCCAAGGAGCGGGCACTGGCCAAGACGCGCCGTCGGCGCGCGCAGCGCCGAAAAGCCCCGTCGATGCGGTGAGCCCGCCCCCGCGGCGCCTCGTCCACGTATCGGACATCCGGTTATGGGTATAGGGGGCGGTGCCGGACGACTATGGCTTCGGCCACGTCGGCGGCGATCGGGGCCGGTCCGCACGGCGGCGCCGTCGGCTCGTTCACCTGGGACGACGGCGAGCGCGGCGCATCGGGGCCCCCGGTGCCGGCGGCGCGCCGAGGGCGGGCTCGCCGACGAAACAGGCCGACTCCGTGTGGACGGAGCCGGCCTTCTCTAGGGTGTGGGCGATACTGGACTCGAACCAGTGACCTCGTCGGTGTGAACGACGCGCTCTAGCCAACTGAGCTAATCGCCCGGAGGCGTTCCGCTTGCTGCGGAGCGAACACTGAAGACTCTAGCGCATCCGACGGGGTGGATCGTGCAGTCCTCCCCTGGAGGCCGATACGACTGTGACCGACGTCTCACCAAGCGGAGCCATGGCTACGTTCATCCAAGGGCAAAGCGACAAAAGCCCGGCAGAGACGGGCATACAGCCGCCCGGACCGCGCCGGGCCTCCCCCGCGCAGGCCACCCGCGTGACGTGCCGCACAGATCATTGGGAAATTACTGGTTTCCGCAGCTCATTACAGTGACGGAGGACCAGGTGGCGGCCCATGGACCGTCAACCGCGGTCCAAATCATCCACGCACCGGCAAGAAGCCTGCCGGTTGTGCGTCATAGCCCCCGCCCGGCTGCGTTGGAGCGGCCGAGAGGGCAACGAACCCGCGCCCCCGACACCGGGCCGGACGAGAAAAGGTTTGGCGAAGATGAACAGTAGCGGCACCACTGCCAGCGCCGAGCTCGGCCTTCGGCTCGTGGTCCCCGACCGCACGGCCGTCCCTCTGGTCGCGCGGCTGGACTACACCGCCGACGACCCCTACGCGATCAAGGTCGCCTTCCACACCGGCGAGGACGAGCCCGTCGAGTGGATCTTCGCGCGCGAACTGCTGACGGTCGGCATCGTGCGCCCGGCGGGCGACGGCGACGTGCGGGTGTGGCCGGAGAAGGGCCCCGGAGAGCGCACCGTCAACATCGCCCTGTCCTCGCCCTTCGGCCAGGCGCAGTTCGATGCCGAGGTCTCGCCGCTGGCGGAGTTCCTCCACCGCACCTACGAGATCGTCCCCGCAGGCCAGGAAGGCGACTACGTCGACCTCGACGCCGAGATCGAGCGCCACCTGCAGGCCTGAGCACCACCTCGACCCACCCGCACCACGCCGCTGCGGGGCGCGAACGTCCAGCACAGCGGGTGGATGCACCCACCCGCCGCTGGCGCGCTACCCGCGGACCCGGGCGGCAAACGATCCCATCACCGGCAATCAGGACAAGTCACCGGTATTCCGGGCCGTGCGGCTCCTGCGGGGGCGCCCGGCCCGTCCGCTCCCCCGACGCGCCCGCTCAGGGATCGATGTCGGAGGCGCCCCGGTCGACGAACACGTCCATGGTCTTGCGTGTGACCGGGCCCGGCGCCGCGGGCAGCTCCCGGCCGTCGACCGCGCGGATGGGCTGCACGTCGCGGCCCGAGGAGGTCAGAAACGCCTCCGAGGCCCGTTCGAGGTCGGCCATCGCGATGTCGGCCTCGGTGCCCCCGGCCCACTCCAGGACGAGTTCGCGGGTGATGCCGGCCAGAGGCCCCGCCGACAGCGGCGGGGTGAGCAGGTCGCCGTCCAGGACGACGAAGACGTTGCTTCCGGTGCCCTCGCACAGGTTCCCGGCGGTGTTGGCGAAGACCGCCTCGCCGGCCCCGCGCCGGCGGGCGTAGTCCAGGGCCAGCACGTTCTCGGCGTAGGAGGTCGTCTTCAGGCCGGTCAGGGCGCCGTTCTCGTTGCGCGTCCAGGGCACGACGGCCACGTCCACCGTCGGCGTGACCGGGCTCAGCGGCGCGACCGCGACGACGCAGGTCAGCTCGCCGGGCGTGCGCTCCGAACCCAGCGGGCCCGGGCCGGCGGTCACGGTGATGCGCACCCGCGACCTCTCGATGCCGGGGTTGGCCTCCATCGCCTGGCGCACGCCGTCGGCGATGAGGTCGAGGTCGGGGGACGGCAGACCCAGTCCGGCGGCGGAGCGGGCCAGCCGCTGCAGGTGCCTCGACAGCGCGAAGGGCTGGCCCGCCACGCCCTTGACGGTCTCGAACACCCCGTCCCCCACGGTGATGCCGTGATCCAGGACGGGGATCAGGGCCTCCGTCTCGTCGACGATCCGGCCCCGGCCGAATCCCGCGCCGGCGATCCACACCCGCATGCTCGACTCCTCCTTCGTGCTGGTGCCGCGGCCGCCGCGGCACCGCCCACCGCCGTTTGCGGCACAGACGCCGCGCGCGTGCGCCGTCCCGCCGCCCCTACCGTGCGCGGGCGCGGGCGGGCGCCCGGCCGCGGACGCCCGCCCGCATGCGGCGCCGCCTGCCTTCGATCCTGCCACCTCGCCCGCACCGGCGCCGGTGCGCCGCGTCGGTGACGCCGACGTCACACGCGCTCCGATCCCGGCTGCGCAAGGCCTGTGACCAACTTTGGCCGCACCCCTATGCGCACCGGCCACCACGGGTAACGTAGCGAATCGCACCCGTACCCGTCCTATCGCACTAAGTGGCCACTCGTCCGACACGCCCCAGCGGAGCCACCGGGTGGATCACGAATGGCTATCATCTGAGCAACGCTTACGAGGACCCTCGGGCCCGGGGGTTCCGCGGACGCTACGCGCCCCGCTGCGGGGGTGCGCGCCTCCGGCCGAGACGACGACGGACCTAAGAGAGCTATGACCCCACAGAGCACCGCCCCAGGCGAGTTGAGCTGGCTGCTCGACGACCTCCTCACCCGCGCCCAGGGCGCCCGGCACGCCATCGTCCTGTCCACCGACGGACTGCTCATGGCCAGCTCAAGCCACCTGGACCGCTCCAGCGCCGAGCATCTGGCGGCGATCACCTCCGGCTTGCACAGCCTGGCGGCGGGAGCCGGCAAGCACTTCAGCGCGGGCGGCATCCGCCAGACCATCATCGAGATGGACGACGCCTTCCTGTTCGTCGCCGCAGCCGGGGAGGGCGCCTGCATGGCGCTGCTCTCCGACACCGAGTGCGACGTCGGCCTGGTCGCCTACGAGATGAACAAGGTGATCGAGCGGGTCGGCCAGTACCTCACGGCCCCGCCCCGCCCCGACATGCCCACCGGCCCCGCCCACGTCGAGCGCTGAGGGGCCTCCTCCCGCCGCACGCCCAGGGCGGTGCCCCGCGCCCGCACCGCCTGCGTATTCGATTTCGTCCGCACGCCGGTTATCCGATAGAGTCCAGAGACAGCGAAGGAGGCGCCCCGCCCCCGAACGGGACACCTACCTCCGCGCGGACGTGGCTCAGCTGGTAGAGCATCACCTTGCCAAGGTGAGGGTCGCGGGTTCGAATCCCGTCGTCCGCTCGACGTGCACACGCATGCACGCCAAAATGTGGGTCCGCCCATGGACGCACGCGGACGTGGCTCAGCTGGTAGAGCATCACCTTGCCAAGGTGAGGGTCGCGGGTTCGAATCCCGTCGTCCGCTCGGAGTAGCCGTAAGGGGACATTCCAGCGCCTCGGTCACGGCTCGCGGCGGAGTGGCCGAGTGGCTTAGGCAAGGGACTGCAAATCCCTGTACACGGGTTCGATTCCCGTCTCCGCCTCCACCCCCTTCGCACCCCGGTGCGAACCTCGGGCGGTTAGCTCAGTTGGTTAGAGCGCTACCTTGACACGGTAGAGGTCACAGGTTCGAATCCTGTATCGCCCACCAGCATCATCGCAGGTCAGAGGCCGCTTCGGCGGCCTTTTTCCGTTTCCGGCCCGTTCTTGTGGAGACGGTCGGGAGACGATCTTTCTCCCCCTCCCCTCATGCGGCGCCCCTCGCGTCGATCCGCAGCAGTACTCACCGAGCCGCAGAACCGTCTCGACGATCCTTTCGCGCCGGCCGCTTGCCGCGCCTGCCGGCTCCGTTGCCGGCGGTCCTCCAAGCGCCGTGCGATCCTGCTCCTTCATCGCGGGTCACGTACTCGTACACCTCGCCCGTCCCCCGCATCCGATGGCCCAGCCGGGAGACCCGCACGACCTCGCGCCCCCGTCCTCGGCCGGCTGTGGGGAGTTTCGTGGTCAGGGCCATCCCCATGCGATGTGGTCGACCGCGAGAAACGGCTCGTCGGCAACGGTCGCAGGGGTCAGCGACGTGAACGCCGCGACATCTCGGTGCAGGTGGGACTGGTCGGTATAGCCGAGGTCCGCCGCGACTCCGGCGGCATCCCGGCCCGCGACGATGCGGTGGACGGCATGGTCGAAGCGGACCAGCTTCGCGGCACGCTTGGGCGGAAGGCCGATCTGCGACCGGAAGCGGGACCACAGGCGTTTGCGGCTCCAGCCGAGCTCGGCCGCCAGGTACTCGATCCGGATCGAGCCGCGGGCGGCGACGATTCGGCGCCAGGCCCAGGCGATCTCTGCGTCCACCCGCGAGGCCGCCGCGCACCGGTCGGCGAGCCGGCCCTCGAACCACGCGAAGCGTTCCTGCCAGGACGAACGCTCGCCCAGTTGCTCACTGAGCCGTGCCGCCTCCCGGCCCCACACATCGTCGAGGGCCACCGCGGTGCCGTCGAGGTCGGCCGCGGCGGGCCCCACAACCGCGTGTGCGACCAACGGTGACAGGCGCACCTGCAGGGCCTCGAACCCCTCGGCACGCAGCCGCCGGACGGCTTCGCCGAACCCGATCCCGGTGAGGAAGCTGCCCTGCAACGGCCTGGTCGCGTATTCCGCGGCCATCGTGCCGCCGAACACCAGAACCAGGGTCACGGCTGGATGCGGAATCAGCCGGAGGCCGGGCGGGGTGAGGCCGCGGTCGGCGAACCCCGCCATGGTGACGCCGGGCACGCGGCTGGGCCGCTCCGGGCATGCGATGTCCCACAACACCGCATCGTCCCGTTCGGACCCGCCGGAGCGCATGCGCCCATGCTACGCACGCCGACCGGCGGGAACATTCGTCCAAGCCATCGGCACTCACCAGCGGCGACGGTGCAGGCATGACTGTTTCCAACGGCGAATCCCATGCCCCGGCCACCGAGGAGTCGACCCTGCTTCTGGACGGCGGCGAGATCCACCTGTACCAGGACGGCCCCCGTAAGGCTCCCGCACTTCTGCTCATCCACGGAACCGCGGCGTCGGCCCGATCGTGGGACCCGATGGTTCCGCTGCTGACCGGAGCCCATCACGTCATCCGGATCGACCTTCTCGGGGGCGGCCGGTCGGCCAGGCCAGACGACGCGAGCTACGCCGTGCCCGATCAGGCCGGCCGGGCCGGCGCCGCACTGGAGCAGCTCGGTGTCGAGCACGCCGTCGTCGTCGGCCATTCCAGCGGTGGCGCGGTCGCCACCGCCCTCACCGAGCAGCGTCCCGACCTTGTGACCGCGCTGGCGCTCATCAGCACCGGGCCCGCGATGGCCGCTTACATCGAGAAGGAGGCGGCCGCCGGTATCGACCCGAAGCAGTGGCCGAACCTCACCGACGATCAACTCCGCCAGGCGGTCAGCTCCGCATTCGCCCCCGGCTTCGACATCCCGCAGACGTTCCTGGACCAGGTACGCGACATGGACCTGTCCGCGTTCGCCGCGACAGCACAGGCGGTCCGCGCGTACCTGGACAAGCGTTCGCTCCCCGAACGGCTGGCGCTTCTCGGCAAGCCGCTGCTGGTCCTCTTCGGCGAGGAAGACCGACGGTGGCGCCCCGCATCCGCCGACGACTACCGCGCCGTGCCCGCAGCGACGGTCACGGTGCTGCCCGACCTCGGACACTCACCCAACATTGAGGACCCGCCGCGGACCGCCGCGCCGCTCCTGGCCTTCACCGCGAAACACGCCCCACAAGCTTGAGGCTGGAGCGTCCGGCTCCGGGACCAGTGCCCGACGCGCATCCGACCAGAACGGTGACCATTCGGTATGCCTGCCCGCGCGCAGCGTGGGCAGGCATACGTTCGGACAACCACCGTGGATGATTCACCGTGGGTCGCGCGGTGACCTCCCCCAGCGCACACGGGGAACGACGATCGCGGCGAAGCATCAGCACGCCCCCGCCGGCCGCGTCGTAGTACATGCCTTGGGGGCCGGCGTCGCACCCGGCCGGCGCCGCCGGGCACCGCTGGTCCTGGGCCTGCCGTCCTCGCCGCGGCACCGGAGGCGGTGCGCCTGGCGGTCTCCGACGACGGGGGGCCTCCACGTCCTGACCCCGTACCAGCACCTCACCGCAAGCCGTCCTCGCGAGGATCCGCCGTCGGCTCAGCGGCGGCGAGCATCGCGGAAGTCGCCTCGGCGAGGCGTTTCGCATCGGCGGGGTCGAGGGTCTTCAGATCGAGCGGTACCGGCTTGTCGCGGTCCACCGCGGTCAACGGCACTCTGGGTGGTGAGTCGAGGAACGCGTGCACCGGTGCGATCGCCCTTTCGACGGACCGGGCGGCAATCGCGGCAACGGTCTTGATGACCGCACGAGTCAGCGGACCGACCTGCTCCATCGCGGAGTCGCCGCTGCGGGTGAACCCAGGGTGATAGAGGACGTAGGGGACCTGCTCGCCGAATTCCGCTGCCATCGCGACCCCCAGGAGGTCGTTGGCACGTCCGGCTTGCAACTGCGCGGCGATGGTGAGGTAGCGGCGTCCCATCCGGAGGTCGTCCCAATGGATCTTCCCGGAGGTGAGTCCGACTCCGGCGATGTTGACGATCACCGGCTTCGAACCCGCGGAGAGGGCTGAGATGAGCCCGTGCCCGAGCAGGTAGCGACTCAGGTAGTAGAGGGCGAAGGTCGACTCGAATCCGTCGCTCGTTTCAACCCGCCGCGGTGATTGGCGGTTCGCCGCCAGCACCAAGCCGTCGATGCTCTCGTAGGTGGCGGTGACGTGGTCGATCACCGCACGGTTGCCGGCGAGCGTGCTGAGGTCTGCAGCCAGGAACTCGATCCGGTCAGCCAGCTCAGAGGCCGCGGCGTCGGCGAGCAGGCGCTCGCCCTTCCTTGGGTTGCTCCCGACCGCGAGAACTCGGTCACCTCGTGCTGCCCGGCCGAGCACGACCGCTCGTCCCATCCCGTCAGTGCCGCCGGTGACGACAACGGTCCGGTCCGTCCTGGCCGACGCATCAGGGTGTGTGCCGTCGTGATGCGGGTTGACCATCTCGTCTCCCTAGTTACCTTTGGTTAGTACCTCCATCATCAGTAACCGGCCCGGTTCGCGGAAGAAGGCAGTTCGATGTCAGGAACGAACACCGATGTGCCCGCACCGCTCGACACCCCGTTGCCGAGCCCGGTACCGGGGGACGAGCACGAGCAGTGCCCGGTGACCGACGTCCTGCGCCGGGTCGGCGACAAGTGGACGGTGCTGGTTGTGGTGCTGCTCGGGCAACGACCGCATCGGTTCAACGAGCTTCACCGCGGCATCGAGGCGATCAGTCAGCGCATGCTCACCCGCACGCTGCGCGGGCTGGAAGAAGACGGATTGGTTCATCGCGAGGTCTTCGCGACGGTCCCGCCCAGCGTCCAGTACAGCCTCACGCCCCTGGGCAAGTCCCTACTGAAGCCGCTGTCCGGCCTCGCCGAGTGGGCCATCGAGCACCAGTCAGCCATCGCGGAAAGCAGGCGCGTCAATAACCGCCCATTCCGCAGAACCTGACGTGGCGACCGTGCGCCCCGCCCAATGGAGAATCCACGCCACCCGGCTGATCGGCGAAAACCGCCACAGCCGCCTGTCCACCATGGACGTGGAGCCGCCCGACGGGACGCGGTTCACGCAATACGCGGCGAAGATGCCGCCCGCCGCCATGACGCTGGTCGCCGACGACGACTGGCAGGTCCTGCTCATATACCGCCACCGCCTCCTCATCGACCAGTGGGTCTGGGAACTGCCCGGCGGCTACGTCGACGTCGGCGCATCCGCCATCGTCGCCTCGTACAGGGCGCTCAGTCCTCGATGACCTGTCGCGCCCGCTGAGCGAACGAGTCGACCTCGGCCGGCTCGGCCTGCGGACGCAGGCGAATCCCGACGTTGCGGAGATACCACAGCGCCCGCTTCGATTCCTACCCTTCGATCGGATCGACCGCCTCGGACGCCTTCCCCAGCGCATCGATCGGCTCCGGGGCGCGCCCGCCGGGGACTCGCGGCCCCGCGCCCGCGGTGCGGGCGCTGCGGCGCGCGCGATCGCCTCCCGGTCCGGCGGGTCCAGCGGGTCCGGCGCCCGCGGCGCGCCCGCCTGCGCCGTCGGCGGACACCGGCGGGTGCCTCCATCACCGCGCCGCGTGAAAGGGCTCTCACCTTCGGTTCAGCAACGCCTCATGGGCGGGGACCAGGCTTGCCGGTGTCCCCGGCGGGTCCCGCCACCACCAGAGCACAGGGGTTGCAACCATGCCCGTATCGCCCGCGTCCGCCTCCACCGACGTCCAGGTCCACCGGCTCTCCGACGCCCGGCGCGCCGCGTTGAAGGTCTCCTACACCGCGCGCGCCCTCGACGGCGACCGCCCCGCCTACCTGCTGAGCGGGCCCGGCGTGCGGCCGAGACACGGCGACGTCGTCCTCGCCGAGGTCACCGAGCTCGGCAAGCACACCCGGCTGGAGTCGGCGGCCGGCAGGCGCGCGCACCTCTTCCCCGGCGACGAGGTCCTGGTGGCCTACGGAGCGCGCTACGCCCCCGACCAGTTCGAAGCCGAGCTCCCCGGGGACCTGCGCGCCTGCGACCTGGTCGCGGCCGGGGGCATCGCCTCGCAGGTGCTCAGCGCCCACGCCGACCTCGCCGTGCCGACGCGGCTGCAGCCCGCGGGGCTGGCGGCGACCGCCTCCGGCCGGCCCGTCAACATGGCCGACCTCGCCGCACCCGGTGCCGCCCCACAGATCCCGCGGCGCGGCGGCGCGACCACCGTCGCCGTCGTCGGCACCTCCATGAACGCCGGCAAGACCACGACGGCAGCGGCGCTCGTCCGCGGGCTGACCTCCGCCGGCTACCGGGTCGGAGCGGCCAAGGTCACCGGCACCGGGGCGGGCGGCGACCGCTGGATGCTCCAGGACGCCGGCGCGATCGCGTCGCTGGACTTCACCGACGCGGGCCTGGCCACGACCTACCGCGTGCCGGTGGACCGGATCCTCGCCGCCGCCCGCGGCTTGCACGACCGGCTGCTCGCCGCGGGCGCCGACGCCGTCGTGCTGGAGGTCGCCGACGGCGTGCTGCAGCCCGAGACCGCCGAGCTGCTCGCCCCCTCCGCGCTGCCCACGCTGGTGCAGGGCTGGGTCTTCGCGGCGGGCGAGGCCACCGGGGCGCTGTACGGCACGCGGCGGCTGAGCGCGGCCGGGCTGCCGGTACTGGCGGTCAGCGGCCGGGTGACCGCGTCGCCGCTGGCCGTGCGCGAGTGCGGGCAGCTCCTCGACATCCCGGTGTACGGGCCGGCGGAGCTCGCGGATCCGGCGATCGCCGCGGGCCCGGCCCTGCGCCCCCTGGTGGATCCGGTGGCGGAATGGACGGCGTGAGGGCGGCGGGCCCGGGCGCGGCGCCCGGCGCGCACAATGGGGCGCCGACGGCAGGCACGGGCACCGGCGGCGATGCTGCGCAAGCGCCGCCCCGCCTGCTCTCGGGCCGCCGCCGGTGGACGTTCGCCCTGCTCGTCGCCGTCGGGACCGGTCAAGCGGCGGCGGCGATCGCGTGGGGGGCGCTCGTGGGCAGGTTCGCCGGCGCGCTCGACTCGGCGGGGAACGCCGGGCCGCAGGCGCCGCACACGCCGACGCTCCTCGCCTGCCTCGCCGGCCTGATCGCGGCCGGCGCCGCGCTGCTGTTCGCCGAGCGGGTGCTCGCCGAACGCCTGGGCCAGTCGTGGGTGGTCGACGTGCGCACGAGCCTGTTCGACAGGATCGCCGCCGCACCCGCGCGCGAGGCGGGCCGCGGGCGGTCCAACGGCGGCACGTCGCTGCGGATGATGGGCAACCTGAGCGCTCTGCGCCGCTGGGCCTGCCTCGGACTCGCGAAACTGGCTGTCGCGGTCCCGCTGCTGACCGGCTGCCTCGCGGCCTTCGCGCTGATCGCACCGGCGATCGCCGCGGTGGCGGGCCTGATCACCGCGTGCGGCCTGGGCGCGACCGCGGCCCTGTCGCCCTGGCTGCGGACGGCGCACCGCAGAGCCCGCCGCCGGCAGGCACGGGTGGCGGCGCACGTGGTGGAGCGGGTCGGCGCACCGCTGGTGGTCCAGGCGTTCGGCCGCGAGCGCAAGGAGCGGCGGGTCCTCGCCCACCGCTCCCGCCGCCTGGCCGAGGCCCAGGTCCGCCGGGCGCGCGCCGTCGGCGCGGCCCGGGCCCTCGGCGAGGCCACGACACTGGCGGCGACCGCGGGGGTGCTCGCTGCGGCCGCGGGGGCGGGCCAGGGGCCGGGCGCGGCGACGGCGGCGATCGCGGTCGTGGGGATCATGGTCACCCCGCTGCGCGAGCTCACGCGGATCAGCGAATACCGTTCGGCCTGCGTCGTCGCCATGCGCCAGGTCCGCACCGAACTCGCCCGCCCGCGCCGCCGCCTGCCGGGCAGGGGCGCTCCCGGACTGCCGGAGGGCCCGGGCGAGGTGGAACTGCGGGGTGTGCGGGTCGACGGCGTGCTCGCCCCTGCCACCGCCCGGGTGCCTGCGGGCCGCGTCGTCGCGGTGACCGGCCGCAACGGCAGCGGCAAGTCCACGCTGCTCTCGGTGATCGCCGGGCTCACGGCGCCCGACGGAGGCCGGGTGCTGCTGGACGGCGCCGACATCGCCCGGTGCCGGGCCGACTCGGTGCGCGGTGCGATCGGGCTCGCGGGCCCGCACCTGCCGCTGCTGCGCGGCACCGTCGCCGAGAACGTGCGTTTCGCCGACCGCAAGGCCGACATGCGGCGGATGCGCGAGGCGATCAGCGCCAGCGGACTGGACGAACTGCTGGCGGAACTGCCGCTGGGCCTGCAGACACCGGTGCGGGAGGGGGGCGGCGGGCTGTCGGCGGGGCAGCAGCAGCGGGTGGCGCTGGCACGCGCGCTCCTGCCGGGTCCCCGGCTGCTGCTGCTCGACGAGGCCGACGCGCACCTGGACACCTGCGCCGCCCAAGCCGTGGACCGGGTGATCGCCGGATTCGGCGGCACCGTCGTGGTGGTCACCCACCGTCCCGAGCGGCTGAGGTCGGCGGACGTCGTCTGGCGGCTCTCCGGCGGCGTGCTGCACGAGGAGCTGCCGCCTTCGGCCGCCGACGCGCAAGGGCCCGAACCGCCGGAGCCGCGGGAGCCCCGGGCGCTCCAGCCCGCCGACCGGTGGGCCCTGCGCCGCGGCCGGCCACCGGGCGATCGCGCGTGCCGCGCATGTGCCGCCTCGAACGGATATCGACGTGGTCGGAGCTGAGCCACCCGCGCCGCACGCGCGAGGAGCCGCCGGCCACGGTCGTCGCTGCACTGCCAGAGCGACGGGGACACGCCCACACCGTCGACGTCAGTGCCACCGTCCGCCCGGCCCCCGCCCGAAGCCGGCGGGAAGGAGCATGCCAGGGGAGCACCCCCTCCGGATGGAAACCGCGTGACCACGCCCCGGATTACGACTATTCACAACAAAACGTCGATAACGCGTGAATACTGACATGCCGACTCGGCATTGGGGCCGCACGACAGGTATGAATAGTCGAACCCGACGGATGTGAGGCCCTCCCGTGAACGAAACACCGGAAACCGCCGGCGCCCCATCATCGATCGACACCACGGTCGTGCACTCCGCCCGCGTGTGGAACTACTGGCTGGGCGGCAAGGACAACTACGCCGTCGACCGCGAGGTCGGGGCCCGGATCGCTGAGCAGTACCCCGTCATCATCGAGGTCGCCCGTCAGGACCGGGCGTTTCTGCGGCGCGCCATCCGCTACCTGGCGGCCGAGGCCGGCGTCCGGCAGTTCCTCGATGTCGGCACCGGGATGCCCACCCACAACAGCACCCACGAGGTCGCCCAAGCCGTCGCCCCGGACTCGGCGATCGTCTACGTCGACTACGACCCGCTGGTGCTCGCCCACGCCACCGCGCTGCTGACCAGCACGCCGGAAGGCTTCACCGACTACGTCCACGCCGACCTGCGCGAACCCGACACCGTCCTCGCCGAGGCCCGCAGGCGCCTGGACTTCGACCGCCCCGTCGCCCTGAGCCTGATGGGCATCCTCGGCCACATCCCCGACGAGCAGGTCTACGGCATCGTCGCCCGCTTGATCGAGGGCCTGCCCCCCGGCAGCTACCTCGCCCTGTGCGAGGGATCCAACACCGACCCCGAGGGCAACGCGGCCATGGACGACTACAACCAGGCGGCACCGCTGCCCTATCGCGTGCGCAGTCCAGAAGACATCGCGAGGTTCTTCGACGGGTTGGAGATGGTCGAGCCGGGACTCGTGGCATGCCCGCAGTGGCGCCCCGACGACATCGAGGTCGGCCAGGCACGCGAGACGCTCACTCGCTGCGGCATCGGCCGCAAGCCCGGGGCCTGCTGATTCATCGCCTAGGCGCAGGCCGATGCCCAGCGCCGCCGACGCCTGGCCACCATCCGGGCACGCCACGGCGACATACAGCACCGGGTGGACCGGCGGCGGACGTGCGGTCATGCTCGACGGCGCAGCGGCCCGCCGCCAATACTGCGAACACTCCGGGGGACGCGTCTCCACCGAACGATCAGGCGCGTCAAGGAGCCCTTTTCAGCCGGGCGGGCGGGGCACGGTAGTCGGGTTGTAGGAAGGTGTCCGTCTCCGCCGGGTTGGGCGTGGGCACCACCACGGCCTACCGGTACCTCACCGAAGACATCGACGTCCTGCCGGCACCGGGTCCCATGAACCACGCCAGGAGCCATCGGGCGCTGCGGTCAGACCCGCTTGAGGTCCCACACGCACACCCGACCGTCCTTCGAACCGGTCACCGCGACCGGAGGGCCGGCCGCGAGGCCCACGTCCAGGCATCCCGCATCCGATGCCCAGCCCCGGGCCGCCCGCGCGACTTCGGGCGCCCCGTCTTCGGCCGGCCGCAGTGGATGTGGTGCCCCTCGTCGCAGGCGAACCGGGCCGGCTCGCCCCCGCAGCCACACCTCCCCGCTCGCGGATGCTCCGCCTGAGACCGGGCGCCGGGACCGGGCGATCGGACACCGACAGGCGGCGCGGCGCCTGGTGCCGCTGGGGTCGAATGCGAACCGCGAGCTAAAGCGCGCCGATGAAATCCGCAAAACGTCATCGCGTTTTTTGTGCACGCGGAACTCAACCACAAAACCGAATGGACCACGAGGGGTCACACGAACGTCAACCCGACCCCCGGCGGTCGTCGACTACAGTCGCGGACGGACATGGCGAGATCCGAATGCCGCCTATTACTTCAGGTCAGGCGCAGCCGATCCCGGTACCCTCCGAGCAAAGCGAAGCGCCATAACCACAGGCGTGTTATATACCTCACAGCAAAGTCATGGGATCATCCGAGCATGCCGGAAAACCCCCAGGCGGAGCGAACACCGCAATAAAGTGCAGTGGTCAGAGAACATTTATTGATCTTGCATAGGACACTACACCGCCAACCGACTCTGGTTAAAATCCGGAAACCGTACGTTCACCGAACCAGTTGCTTGACATGGACATTTTTACGACTCTAACATGTTGACTAGAGATCAGCTTACTCATATTGAACGGGGCACGAAGGACATGACCCTGTCACGTGGAGATACAGGTCTGAGTGGGCGACACTCCCTGCCCTCCTCAACCCTCGAAGGCGAGCAGACAGTAGCGTGCCATAATCCCTCCGAAGTAATTCCTGGTCGACACTTACTGCTTGTCGAGCATCAAGAAGACGACGCAGAAAGACTTCTCGCCGTCTTGCGCAGACACGGCTACACCGTCGATACCGTGGACACCGGCCATCAAGCCCTGGAACGGTACCGTTCGGCTGACATGGTCATTCTCGAACTCGACCTTCCGGACCTGGACGGCCTGAAAGTCTGCCGGACAATCCGCGCTGAAAGCGATATCCCGATAATTGTCGTGACCGACCGCGGTACCGAACTGGATCGAGTGCTGGGTCTGCAATCCGGTGCCGACGACTACATCGTCAAGCCCTGTCAGCTGCACGAGACTCTTGCGCGGATAGACGCGGTTCTGCGGCGGACCCGATCCCCCGAGCAAAGGTCATCGAACATCTTCCGCGGCCCCTTGCAGCTCGAAGCCGCATCGCGCGAGGTACTGCTGGACGGAACCGCTGTTCGACTGACCCGCAAGGAGTTCGACCTCCTCCACATTCTCGCCTCCGAACCAGGAAAGGTTTTCTCCCGGCAGGAGCTCATGAAGCAGGTCTGGGGTGGATCGTGGTCGCGCCGCACGCTCGACACCCACGTAAGCAGTATTCGCCGGAAGCTCGGTCCGGGGGAATGGATCATCACCGTACGAGGCGTGGGGTTCCAGTTCGCCACGACTTAGTCGGAGCCGGGCAGATCTATTGCCCCGGCCCCTTCATAACCACGCGTTGGCCACCGGGTTCATCCGCTGCCTGAAATTCCGGTCGCCGACTGATTCGGTCACCCGCGGGCAGTGGACGGCACGAGGGTCCCGTTGCCCCCGCTGTCCGCCGGACCGCAGCCGCCTGAGTCCTTCTCGAGACAATCACCGGCCGCCCTGTTCGCGCCGCGTTCACCGCACCAGGCAACCGGGCCGGCTCAGCATCGACCCTCATCCGACACACCGCGGGCCGCCGTTCCAAGTGCGGGCCATGGATGGAGCGGATACCTGCTCCTTCCCCACCCATGGCCACTCATCGGGGCACTTCGGCCGATCATCGACGCCTTCGCCGGGACGGGTTCAGATCCATAAGTCTTCTGGAACGGCGGCCGACGACGGCCGCACCGCCGGCAACGACGACCTGCGGTCTGCCCTGCGAGCCGTCAAGAGGTCGAGGTCGGATACTTGACGGGGAAGCCATGGGACCGCGCAGCGACCACCACCACCAGTACCGGCACCAGGAGCAGAAGGACGCTCCAAGGGAAGGATGTCGTGCCGAGCATGTCGAGCAGGATGCCGCCGATGACGCCACCTCCAGCCATGGCCCCGTTCCACAAGGTAACCAGCATGGCCTGCGCCGGATCACCGCCCGCATCGGTCGCCGCGGTCTGCAGCAGAGTCGGGACGCCTCCCCACCCGAGGCCCCACAGCAATACCGCCACGTAGACGAGAGCCGGAATGCCGGCAAGAACCGCCAGCATGGCGGCGGCCACAGCCACCAGGATGACACTCGCGATGGTGAGGGCTCGCAGCCGCCGGTCGATGAAGTTGCCGACAAACCAGATGCTTACCAAGGACGCGCCACCGAACAGCAGCAACGCGAATCCGACGGCCTTGCCCATCCCCACGCCGTCGAGGAATGTCGCGATATAGGTGTAGAGGATGGTGTGCGCTAGCACGAAGACCAGGGTGACGATGAGGACGGGCACAACACCGGGGATGGTGAGCGCTCGCAGGACCGATGTCCTGCCCTCCGGGTGCTGGCCTGAGCGCTCCGGTGCCAGCAGGAGGATCCAGCCGATGACGACAAGGGCGAGCAGGCTCATCAGTGTGAATGTCACACGCCAGCCGACATAGGTGCCGATGAACGTACCCGCCGGCACCCCGAGCGAGAGGGCGACCGGAATTCCCGCCATGACCAGCGCGATCGCCTTTCCTTGAAGGTGATCGGGAGCCAAGCGGCGCGCATACCCGACGAGCATCGCCCACGCCAGGCCCGCGGCCACACCCGCGACGAAACGTGCCACCATGATTAGGAGGTAATCACCGGAGAACGCTGTGACGGTATTGGCCAGCGCGAAACCACCCATCGCAGTAAGCAGCAGCCTCTTGCGCCGCCACCCCGCCGTGGCCGCGGACAGCGGGATCGCGGTGAGCGCCGTCCCGATCGCATAGATCGTCACGACCTGCCCCATTGCGGATTCACTGACTCCGATGTCAGCACTCATCTGGGGGAGGACGCCCGCGGGTAGAGTCTCGGTAAGGACCGTAATGAAAACCGCTGTGGACAGCGCCAATAGCGCAGCTTTAGGAAGCCTCTGGCCTTTGGCCTCGTTTTGGGATAGTTGTGTGCTGTCGGTCGACATGACTGCAGACTCAAACCTTCACATCTATGTGAAGGTCAAGCCGTTGGGATGTGGGGTAGGTTACATGCGGATCGGGGAGCTTGCCGAGCGCACCGGAACGTCCCGCAGACTCCTCCGCTATTACGAGGAGCAGGGGCTGATCGCCTCCAAGCGCTGCTCGAACGGCTATCGCGACTATGACGAACGATTCGTGGACCGGGTCATACAGATCAGAGGGCTCCTCGACGCGGGCCTGCCGACACGCATCATCAAGCAGATCCTGCCCTGCCTTGACAAACCCAGAGTGATCCACTTCTCCGACGCGACACCGGAGATGATCGCCACTTTGGAGCGGGAACGCGATCGGATGACCGAGCGCATCACCTACCTCACCCGCAACAGGGACGCGGTCTCCGACTACCTCGAGACCGTGCGCAGCAAGGGCCGCTCAGGGGTTACCTCGTCCACGGTGTAAGCCTCCGCCGGCAGGCTGAGGCGCGGCGGCGCCGGAGGGCGTCAACGTCGACCCGGATGGGCAGCACGCCGCGCTGCTCCGCCGCGGTCGGTACCGGATGGCGACGTGTAGGCATACGTTGAGGCGGCAAGCGGCGTCGGTGCCGAAAACTGCGGGGGCGACGGCACGGGGCGGCGGCAGTGCTTCACGTGAGCGGTGAGCCTGTTCCACGTGGGCGGCCAGGGGTCGACCGTGCTGACCGCCCCGTTTCGGAAGCATCCTCCGCATGTTCGAGTCTGCGTCGATTATGTCAGCGGACCATCGGACGGCACCGGCCGTGCTCGCAGACGGCGCAGAAGCGGGTGGTCGGCCCGTCGGCCCTCGGACGCGCCCGTCTCGCGCAGCGCCCACCACGCGCTGGCCAGGTTCGAACTGAGGAGAACCCGACCGGAGTCCTGGGCGAGAACCTCCAGGGCGGTCAGGGTGGACATGCCCGTTCCCGTGAATAAGAGAGCGGAACCTGCGGGAACTTCGTGCCGGCGCAGCTTTTCGAGGATCATCCCGGTTGTCACCCGGTAGGGATCGAAGGTATCGCCGACGGGTACCGGGACCACTCCCTCGACCGCGATACCGGATTCTTCCCAGAATCTGCGCGAGATCCTGGTCAACCACGGCTCGTATGGGGGGACGAGCGTCAGTCGCCGCAGCCCCATCGCATCGCAGGCGGCGAGAATGGCTTGGGTCGAAGACTGGACCGGGAAGCCGGTAAGACGCGTCAGCCGCTCGCAGTACTCGCGATCCCCGTCCGGGGACAGCAAGTAGTGCGAGGCGCTGCAGGCGACCACCGCGGCGTCGAGGCCCATCGCACCGAAGTTCGCCAACGTGTCGCCCAGCACCTCATTGTAGGTCGCGAGCATCTCCTTCAGCTCTTTACCGGGCAGCAGCGGAAAACGAGTGGCGTAAAGATTGACCGCAGACCCGATAAGTTGATTCAGCTCAGGTTCGACGGTTGGGTTCTCCGGGGGTACAACCAACCCTATCCGCGGCATTGAGAGCCTATCCATGGTATTACTCCCGCTCGTTTACTACCATCTGCGGCAACGGTATTCCCAGGCGGTCGAAACCGACTCCATAGGCACCGGACATTTTGCACACACCTAACGCTCTTTCATATCTGCTCACTGACTTGACATTGCTTAACGCAGTTCTGACGTTCATATCCTTGATATCCCATCCGCCCTGCGGGAACCTGGTCGTTGAGACGGGCCGCGGGTCTTGTCCGGGGCGCCCATTGAGTGCCCACTACCGGCATGATTCCTTGGCTGAGCAGTTGACCAGCCGAAACAGCCCACGTTCGCGCCGCGGAACCATGGAGAAGATCCGGTGAACACGAAATCAGACGAGGCAGAAACCGACCTGGCCGCAGGTATTCCCCATATATCCGACGCGACCTTGCGGGACTCCGCTCACATGGCAGGTGTCGAGTTCGGTCCGAAGGAGGCCGGGACCATTGCAGAACTTCTGGTGAGGACGGGCGTCGATCTTGTCGAGGTCGGAATGGTATCCGGTCCCTCGTCCAAGGACGCCGATCTCATCGCCGCCACACACGAGGCCATCGGACCGGAACGCAGCCTGACTCTGGTCGTCGTCCGCGACCGCCAGCAGGTGGCCCGGGCACTGGATGAGGCCCTGGGATTGGGAGTCCGCTCCGTCATGCTGTCGATTCCGACCTCGGAAAGGCACGCGGAGCTGAAACTGGGCTCACCCAGTGCAAAGCACACGGCCGCAGTGGCGCGAGCGGCCATCCAGATGGCCAAGGAGCGCGGGTTCCATGTGACATTCAGCGGCGAGGACGGCGCCCGGACTCCGAAAGAGCGGCTGGTTCCCTACGTGACCGCCGGCTTTGCGGCAGGCGCTGATCGTTTCCGGCTCGCGGAGACGGTCGCATGCCTGTCCCCCTGGCAAATGGCCGAGGTGATCGGCGATCTCACAGCGATCGACGGTTCTGAGATCGAGATCCATTCGCACAACATGCTCGGCATGGCCGTGGCGAACTCCCTGGCCGCTCTCAGAGCGGGTGCGCAGTGGGTCTCGGCGACAGTGGGGGGCATCGGCGAGCGCGGGGGAAACGCACCGCTGGCGGAACTGCTGGCCTCCCTCCGGGTCATTCACGGCGATACCCGGTTCGACCTGTCCAACCTAACTCGGCTTTCCGAAGTCGCGCTCAAGGGAGCCGAGCTCGGAGAGGCCTTCCAGCCCGGACCGACCACCCCGCACGCCTTCGCCTACGAACTGCCGGGACAGCTGCTTCACCCGGAGGCCTACGAGACTCTTCCCCCTGAGCTGGTGGGCAACTCCCGTGGGATGCGTGTGCGTACCCGCATCACCCCCGCTCTCGTCAAGTGGGCTCTGGCCGATTCGGACCTCGACGTCGATGCGGAGGTTTTCACCAAGTGGCTCGTCGCAAAGCAGGAGCAGCAGCGGAGCCCACTGCTTGACAAGGATGCGGTCCTGCGGGCCGCAGCCGAATTCCAGTCCAGCTAACCGATTCCACCGATTCGGGAGAAAAACATGTCTGCCACGCTTGCCGGAACCTGCCCCGAGTGCGAGACCGATCTGACGACGCCGCCCATGATCCAGGGCGAGACCATGACCTGTCCCGAGTGCATGCTGACGCTGCGCGTCGAGCATGTCCAGAACGGAACGCTGTCGTTGGAAATGGTTGAGGTCAAGCTCCGCGACTGGGGCCAGTGACCGCTAGCCGCAAAGGAGCGTAAGCCATGGGCGGCAAAGTTGCCATCGTCGCGGATCGTATCGGATGGGAGGAGCGGCAGCTGATCCTCGCTGCGGCGAAATCGAGCCTGCAAATCAACTGGGCCAATGATGAGTCGCTGTGTCTCGGCGATCCCGCACCTGAATCTCTCTCCGCATACGACGCGGTTCTCCTCCGCAGCCGCAGCTACACCCGGGGAGGCCTGCTCGCCACGCTGGCCGAATCGACAGGAATACCGGTACTGAATACAGCACAGGCGATTCAAACCTGCGAGAACAAGCTGGTTCTGCGAAACCTGCTGCGCAGGGCCGGCGTCCCCGTACCGGACTTCCGTCTTGTCTTATCGCGGGACGATTTCAAACAGGCCGTGGCGGAGATTCCGCCGCCGTTCGTCCTGAAGCCTGTATTCGGCGGCATGGGGAAGCGGGTGATACTCGTCCGACACACGGATACGGCCCAGTCCGTCTACGACTACATCGAAGACCTCGGACACGCATTCGAGCAGGCTTGCCTGGTCGAACCATACCTGGGCGGTAGCTCTGTCCGGTGCCTCGTCATCGGTCGGGAGACCGCCGGCGCGGCGGAGTTCGAGAGCAATGGCGAAGACTGGAGAAACAACGCCGCACTCGGAAACCGCAGTAGAACACTTTCCTATGATCCGGAAATACAAAAAACCGTAGACAGCGTGGTGAACGAGATCGGCAGCGGAATCTATGGTGTCGACCTCTTTCGCACAGAGGCGGGCTACATCGTCAACGAGGTCAACCATGCGCCCGGATTCCGTGCGGTGGCCTCGGCATCCGGAGTGGACATCGCCGCGGCCATCAACGGTTATGTACAGGAGATCCTCGCATGATCCGTGTGGGAATCGTCGGCGCATCGGGCGTGGTCGGCGGTGAGCTCATCCGACTGGTGACCCAGCATCCCGACCTGGAGCTGACCTTCCTGGGTGGATCCTCGAGCACCGGTAGGCGCCTCGTAGAGGTGCATCCTGGCCTACGCCTCGACCTGGGCCTGACCATCGAGCCGGTGACGGGCGAACTCCCCCAACGCTGTGACGTGGTGCTACTGGCGACACCTGCAGCGGTCTCGGCTGAGCTCGCCGCGGAGTTGGCCGACCGGGTCCCGTGCGTGATCGATCTCAGCGGCGCATTCCGCATTCGGGCATCCGAGGTCCACGAGTCGTGGTATCCCAAAGTGGACCGAGACGCAATGCTGGCCGAGCGCTTCGTCTACGGAGTGCCGGAACTCATCGGCGAGGAGCTGGCGAATGCCCCGCTGGTCTCGTTGCCCGGCTGCTACGCCACCGCAATCACGCTCGGCCTCGCGCCGCTGACACTCGCGCTCGGATTGACCCTGAAAACCGTCGTGGTGGACGGAAAGAGCGGGTCGAGCGGCGGCGGACTGCAGTTGCGCACCGCCGACCTGCACCCGTTTCGCAGCGGCGCGATCGCTCCATACGCCCCCACCGGGCACCGGCATGCGGCCGAGGTCAGCGACTTCCTACAGCGCCGGGCTCCCGGCACGGTCGGCTCCTTCACGATGTCGGCCTACGGCGTCTCCACAGTGCGGGGCCTGCTGGCGAGTTCCTATGTGTTCACCGACGACGACGTGGACGCCCGGGAACTCCAGCGTGCGTACCTGCGCTTCTACAAACACCATCCCTTCGTCCGAGTGCGCCGCAACACCGAGACGGTTATCCCCGTGCCCGATCCGCAGGCGGTCCTGGGCTCCAACTTCTGCGACATCGCGGTGCTGCACGACCCCGCGGGCGGCCGAATTGTCGTCCTTGCTGCTCTGGACAACATCGTCAAGGGCGCAGCGGGCCAGGCCGTCCAGGTTTTGAACAGAAGATTCGGCCTATCCGAGGAAGCGGGGCTGACCATGCAGCCGGTGGTGCCGACATGAGGAACCTCCCTAGCATCATCAAAGTCGGCGGAAGTTGCCTGAACGACTTGTCCGCGGACTGGTGGGACGATCTCGCCCGATACGGACGAAACCATCCCCTGGTGCTCGTTCACGGTTGGTCCGAACCGCTCAAGCGGCTCGATCCCCGCTACGGCGAGCCGTCAGCCATCCTGCGCGATCGCTACGGCAACCAGAGCCGGTGGACCACACCAGAGGTCATCACCGACATCAAGAAGGTCAGTGAGGAGCTGGGGACTCAGATCGCCGATCGGTTGGCGGAGCGAGGGCTCACCACGCAACGCCTCCTCGGCAGCGACGGCCTGCTCCGCGCCGGCGAGGGCGAGCGCTGGTGGTGGCGGGACAAGCAGCTGGTGCAGCTCGACAACCTCGTCGGTCCCATCGCCGGCGTCGACGTCGGCCCGTTCACGGATTCGGTGCCCGGACACTGCTACCTGGTCACCCCACTGGCCAGGAACGCCGCTGACGAAGAGGTCAACACCGACGCCGATCGGGCCGCGGCAGCGGTCGCGGGGGCCCTCTCGGCGACCTCGTTGGCGCTCGTCACGAACGTCCCGCATCTTCTGATCGACGGGAGACCGGTGCGGCGGATCACCCCCGAGGAAGCCTCGCGGTTCCGGGATCGCGCTGCCACCGGCGGTATGCGAAAGAAGCTGCGGGCCGCCGACGAGGCCCTTCAGCAAGGCGTCGGCCGGGTCATTATCGGAAGCTCACCCGTCTCGGAGCTGCTCGCCGAATGGAACGGAACCGTCATCACGAAGGAATGATCGTTCCGGCCTCCTTCTTGAAAGCCAGTTATCACATCAGGACAAGCCGGATACGAGGAGCAGACGACGTGGCATCCCCACACGTTCTCGTGGTCGACAACGGCACCCTTTCTCTGCAGCACCTGTGCAAGCGCTTCGAGGGCCTGGGCACCGAAACCGAGACGGTCGACGCCGCCTCGGTTCCCGCGCGGCTCGGATCCCGATACCAGGCGATCGCGCTGAGCGGGACCAAGATCCGTGCCTACGACCGTGAGTTCTATAAACCGCTCATCGACCTGGTGATGGGTGCGGATATCCCCGTTCTCGGGATCTGCGGCGGGATGCAGATCATCGGAACCGCGGCCGGCGCCTCCCTCGTCGAGGGGCCTCAGCGCGTCGGCGGATACCGTGTGCAGGTCGACAAGAGTGAGCCCCTCTTCTCTTATGTCAAGCCCGCGGTCACGGTTTTTCAGCGCCACACGCTGTATCTGCGGGAAGCACCTCCTGGATACCGGGTCATCGGACGGTCCGAAGAAGCACCCGTTGAGTTCTTCCGCTCGGACGACGGCCGGATTTTCGGTTCACAGGCACATCTCGAGTTCCGCAGAGACGGCCTCGAGATAATTCGCGGGTTCACTCGCACATTCCTATGAGATCCTACCGGACGCGAAGTGAACCTCATTCCCCTGACCTTTAAACCCATGCGCAAACCGAAAGCGCAACCTTCAAGGCCTCCGTCCCGCCAATGCAGCAATAGGAACCAGGAATGAGTGCAGTGGAAAGAATCATCGGCGAGGAAGAGCAGGACCCCGCGTTCACGGTGACGCTGAACGGCAGCGGCGGATCCCTCCAGGGCTGGGTCGTCGTCGACACCTTGGTCGACGGACTCGCTATGGGAGGGACGCGTATGACCGAAACGGTCAGTGAGGGCGAGGTGCGCGGCCTCGCCCGGGGCATGACGGACAAGCTCACCCTCGTCGGGCTTCCCATCGGCGGCGCCAAGGCTGGGATCGTCGCCGCCGGAGCCGATCGCGAGGAAACGTTCAGGGTCTTCGGCCGGACGGTCAAGCCGCTGCTTCACGGGGGCATCCACCTCGGCATCGACCTCGGGGTGACACCGGCCGACCGTGCCGTGTTCTTCGCCGAGGCCGGCTACGACCCGCGCCACAGGGCCCACGCGGTAGACATGCCGATCGACTGGCGGACGTACTACGAGCCACTTGTCGACTGCACCGGCCACGGAGTCGGGGTATCGGCGATCACCGCTCTTGAAACCTCCCACCGCAATCAGCCGTGCCGGGTCGTGGTTCAGGGGTTCGGAACGGTGGGACGTGCGGCAGCACGGTTTCTAGCGGACCGGGGCCACCGCGTCGTCTGCGTGGCCGATGTCCAGGGCAGCATCAGTGCGGACGAGCTTCCTGTGGACGACTTGATCGACATCACCGACGAACTCGGGCGGATCGACCGCTCTCGGTTGCCTGAGGGCGTCGCCGTCTCCTCGGAGCCGGAGAGCTGGCTGGACGCGGACGCCGACCTGCTCGTACTGGCCGCCAACAGGCATGCCCTCAACGCCGGCAACGTACATCGGCTGCGCGTCGGCATTGTGGTCGAGGGAGGAAACCTGTGCTCCAGCCCGGAGGCCCAGCAGAAGCTGCGCGCGTCCGGCGGGGTCGTGGTTCCCGACGTCGTCGCCAATGTCGGCGGTGCGGCCGCAGCAGGTCTCGCCATCGCAAGGATCGTCCCGTTCGATCTTGAGGCGGGCGAGCGCAAGCGGTGGGTGTTCGACTGGGTTGCAACGCGAGTGCGTGAGAATACCCGGGACCTGCTGGAGATCGCCGCAGCGAGTGCAGACGATCCGATGCCGGAGCTGCTCGCGGCGCGTGGAAAGGCCGGCCGATGACCGCCGCACACGGGATGGTCTCGCAGGGTACAGGGCAAGCCCGCGCATCGCGGTATCGGCGCCTCGGCTGGTGGCGCGACACGACCTTCCTCGACGACCTCCGCCGAAACGTTCGCGACCGCCCGCGCAAGCTCGCCATCGCTGGACGAAGGATCGCCGAGTCGCGCACCGACACGCTCGACTACGCCGAGCTGAACCAGCTGACGGACCGCTTCGCCGGTGCCCTGCTCGCCCTCGGCGTCCGGCGCGGTGACGTCGTGGCGGTCCAGCTTCCGAACCGATGGGAGATGGTGCCGCTGATGTTCGCGTGCATGCGCATCGGCGCGGTAATCTGTCCGATCTCTCCGCTGTGCCCGAAGGACGAGCTCCGCCACCGGCTCGAACTCACCGCGTCCCGCGTGTGCGTCACCCCCGCCCTGTGGGAGGACTCATCGCCGGCCGCGATCGCCACGGCGCTCAGCGGCGAGATCGCCTCACTCGAGCACGTCGCGGTCGTAGACGGCCCGGTGCCGGAGGGCGCCGTGGACTTCCACGCCCACTTCGTGGACACCTCGCGGACGGCGGCCCAGCAGGCAGAGCTCGACGGTCTGGAACTGGAGGCCGACGCCCCCTTTGTGGTGCTTTTCACCTCCGGAACCACGGGCGAGTCCAAGGGCGTCCTGCACAGCCAGAACACCGTCCACGCGGCGCTGCGGGGCTATGTCGACTCCTTCGGCCTTGGCGACGATCTGGTTGCAGCGGTGTCGACGCCGCTGTGCCACTACTCCGGCTTCGCCCAGGGGATCCTTGCAGCGGTCATGCTCGGTGGCACCGTGGCGTTCCAGGACGCCCGTCGGAACGAGGCGCTCCTCGACCTGGTCGAACGATACGGCGCCACCCTCCTCTATGGGCCGCCGGCGACCGTGGTCGGTGTCACCGCGGCTCAGCGGACCGAGCCGCGCGATATCAGCACGCTCCGCCACGTCGTCGCCGGCTCCGCGCCGGTCTTGGAGCGACTCGTGGACGAGGTCGACGAGACCCTCGGCGCGCGCACCCACTCCCTGTGGGGCATGTCGGAGATCGGCCCGGCGACCATGACCCGCCCTGAAGACGCCGAGGGTTGGGCGGCGCGGAGCAATGGACGCCCGATCGACTCGGTGGAGACCCGGATCGACTCCTGCGGAACCGGTGATTCTTCCGCTGAGGTAGGCCGCCTACGCGTCCGCGGTGCTTCGCTGGCACTCGACTATTACCGACGTAGCGACATGTACGCGGCGGAATTCGACCCCGATGGCTGGTTCGACACCGGCGACTTGGCGTGCGACGACGGCCGTGGGGGGATCCGCGTCCTCGGCCGGGCCAGGGACGCGGTCGTACGCGACGGCCTTGTCCTGCCCATGAGCGAGATCGAGGCCGTCATCGCGAGCCACCCCCGGATCGGCGACGCCGCACTCGTGGGTCTTCCCGGACTGCCGCACGACACGGTCTGTGCCGTCGTCGTTCCCAGCGGCGACGGACACCCGTCGTTGGATGATGTCCGCACGCATGTGCGGGAGGCCGGCCATGACGAGCGGTTCCTGCCGGAGCGTCTCGAGGTGGTTCCGTCGCTTCCGAAGACCCTGACGGGAAAGGTCCGCAAAGCGCAGCTTCGCCAGCGCTACGCCCGGACGTGAGCACTCCCTCCCCAGGTGGTCCGATTCGAGATCTGGAGCCATCCATGCCTGATGCCGCGCCCGTCACCACGTCGGCAACACTCGCGGCTGACGCGTCGCTCGCCCGCAGACGCCGCAACGGAGAAGACGTCGTCTCCATGACCAGCGGAGAGATCGGACTTCCCGTCCATCCCCTGCTCAAGGAGAGGCTTGCTGAGGCCGTCGGCCAGAACGCCTACGGTCCCGTTCCCGGAAGCACGGCCCTGCGGACGGCCGTCTCCGGCTATTGGGATCGGCGCGGCCTGGGCACGGACCCCGACCTCGTGGTATGCGGGCCGGGAAGCAAGGCATTGCTCTTCGGCCTCCTGCTGGCCGTCGGCGGCGATGTGATCCTCCCCAATCCGAGCTGGGTCAGCTACGCCGCGCAGGCGGAGCTCATCGGTGCACGCGCCCTGCCCGTACCGATCGTTCCGGGGGAGGGCGGCGTCCCGGATCCGAGGCGGCTACGCGGAGCACTGACTGCGGCGAAGGCTGCAGGCTGCGATCCCCGCGCCGTGCTCGTCACGGTTCCGGACAACCCAACCGGCACTATGGCATCGGCCGATACAATTCGCGAGCTAGGTGAGGTCGCGCGGGAGCTTGACCTCGTCATCATCTCCGACGAGATCTACCGCGACCTCGTCTTCGACCCGTCAACGCCCGCGGTCTCCCCTGCGGTGTTCGCCCCAGAGCGAACCGCGGTCACGACCGGCCTCACCAAGAACCTGGCGCTGGGCGGGTGGCGCCTGGGGGTCGCCCGACTCCCCGACAGCCCGACCGGACGAGCCCTGAACGCGAGACTGTTCGGCATAGCCAGCCAGATATGGTCCAGTCCCGCCGCGCCCATACAGGTCGCGGCCACATGCGCGTTCGACGAGCCTCGTGAGCTGGTCGAGCACCTCGCGGCCAGCCGGAGGCTGCACAAGGCGGTCGCGGGCGCCGTAGCCGATCGGTTCCGGGCCGCCGGCCTCGTCGTGGCGCCTGTCCGCACGACGTGTTACCTGTATCCCGACTTCGCACCGCTGCGGACCCGCCTCGCACGAGTGAATGGCGTGCGCACCGGCGCCGAACTCACCTCGCTGCTCGTCGAGCGCTACGGCATAGGGACGATCTCCGCAGAGGCGTTCGGGGAGGCCCCGCAAACCCTGCGCCTTCGAGCAGCGACCAGCCGACTCTACGGAGAGACCGAGGAGCAACGCCATACCGCGCTGGCTGCCGCCGACCCACTCCTCCTTCCCTGGATCAGAAGGACGCTCGACCGTCTCGAGGAGGCCCTGCTCGACCTCGCCGGTGCGCCCGCTCCGCGTTCGGGCGGCGCTGTCGCGCCATGAGCGCGGAGCCGCTTTCGGCTCGGGGACTCAGGGCCTTTGCTCAGCCCGGACCATCCACACCAGCGGCCGTAGGAGGCCAGATATGCAAGTTCTGTGCGAATTCGAGTATGCGGGCGAACGATACGCGGGATTCCACCGGCCTGCCCCAGGCGAGCCGTACACCCTGTATCGGGTCGCCGAAGGACAGGTTCGGGACGCCTTCATCGGCGCCGGCGACCCCGGCGCCGCTGTCGCGGCCATCACCGGTGCCGCGGAACCGGTGGTGGCCATGCCCGATGGGGACCTGCGCCCCCTTCCGCCTCTACTGCCGGCGGAAGGGGGAAATGCTCTGCTCAGCGGGTTCATGCGGACGCATAGGTCCAAGTTCGACGACCAGCCGGGCGACAACGAGGAGTTCGTACCACCCAACTGGTTCTTCAAAGGATTCGGCTCCTGGCTAAGGATGCCTGACGAACCGCTGCGCGTCCCCCCGAACCCCGTCGCGCTGATCGAGGAGCCTGAAGTCGCTCTCGTCTACGCCAACGACGGCGAAGGAACCCCACACTACATCGGCTATACCTTCGGCAACGATCTGTGCGACATCGGCCTGCATCTCCAAAACCCCGGATGGAACCCTTACTGCAAGCTCTGCGACACGTCTATCGCGCCCTGGCTCTTCCTCGGCGCACCTCCGCGCTCGGCAACGGGGCGCGTCACCATCGAGCGCGGCCGCGAGACAGCATGGGAAGGAGAGTTCGACTGCGGCGCGGACGCTCTTTACTTTCCCATCGAGGACATGATGAATAACTTGTTCTTTTATCCTGCCCTCCGTCGCCCATTCCTCGTGAACTACGTCCTGCTCGGGGCCGACCGGGCCAGTTTCCACGACGGCTTCCGAATCGCGGACGGCGACCGGGTGGCGATCCACTTCACAGACCACGACGTGGTCGTATCGAACACCGTTGAATTCGGGCATGCGGGAGAGCGCTTGGCCCCGCTCCCCTGACTGCCGCGTGCCGACCTGATACCACGATGGCACCAAAACGGTGAATTCATTGGAATGCGCTTGGCAAGGGATTTCGAGCGCCTCCTGCCGCCACCGCGCCGGATCGGCAGCACGATGCAGGCCGGTCCGGTGCCGGCGGCGGCCGGCTCAGCGCCGGGCGGCTGCGCCGGGGCCTTCATCGGGGCGCCGCTGGGTGATGCGCCAGAGGCGGCGCGGCAGATCGCCCTCCTCGAAAGCGTGGACCTCGTCGAGCTCCCACCCCCGCGCGAGGCGCTGGACCAGTTCCCGGGAGAAGAAGTGCACGGCGAATCCGCCGTGTTCGAAGATGTCGTCGCCGTGGGCGGTCCCGGCGCCGTAGTGGGCGTCGCCGGTGTGGCGGACGGTGTAGACGAAGGCGCCGCCGGGTCGCAGCACGCGCGCGACCTCGCCCACCAAGGCGGTGATCTCCTCGGTCAACAGCGCCATGCACAGCAGCATGTGCGCGAACACCGCGTCCACGCTGCCGGCGGCCAGGGGCAGCGGGGCGCGCGCGTGGTCTCCGCCGCGCAGGGATCCGCCTCTGCGCCGTGACGGGGTTCCGGCCCTCTCGGCATCGCACCGGGGTTCGCCCCCACGCTGGGCACGGTGATTCCCCCTGCGCCGGTGCATCGTCGGCCGGCGGCGAGCGCCCCTCCATCGAGACCGCCCACCCGACCCGTGGCCCACCGAGCGACCGCCGTGCGGCGGCGCCTGCGATCCCGGCCGCGTGAAGACGCCGCCGGGATTGGGCCGGGTGCGGCCACCGCCCCCTGCGGCGGCCCGCGTGCCACGCTGCCCGGCTTGTCCGGTTGCCGGCTGCTGTCCTCCCTGCGGACACATGCGGCGCCCGACCGGCGGGGATGTGGGCAGGCTCTCGCACGCAAAGCGTGATCACGACACTCACGTAACCGTAGGCTTGGAGGGCGCCGGGCCGCGCGGCTCGCGCACCCCCTTTCTGCCCCGACACCCCCCGTCTCGCGGTGCGCCGTTGCCGCGGGCCCGCGGCAACGGCGCCGCCGACCAGGGGACGGCTTGCATCCACAGGCGGCCGGCCCGGGGGTAGCCGGGGATCCCGAACCACCGGTATCCGCCCGTCGCGCCGCGGCGTGCCCGGACCGGGGCCCTGTGTCCTCGCCCGGTCACGGTGCGTGCACGCGACTCCGACGAGATTGGCTTCATGACCGCTCAGCAGGCACGACCCCGCCGACGCCTTTCCTTTCCTCCCCTGTCCGTGTCGAGACTGCGCACCGAGGTGCTGGCCGGTCTCGTCGTCGCCCTCGCCCTGATCCCCGAAGCGATCTCCTTCTCGATCATCGCCGGCGTCGACCCCCGCGTCGGGCTGTTCGCCTCCTTCACCATGGCGGTCTCCACCGCCTTCCTCGGCGGGCGCCCCGCCATGATCTCGGCGGCGACCGGGGCCATGGCGCTGGTCGTGGCGCCGCTGGCACGCGAGCACGGTGTCGACCACCTGATCGCCGCGACGATCCTGGCCGGGGTCTTCCAGGTGGTGCTGGGCCTGCTCGGCGTGGCCAAGCTGATGCGGTTCGTTCCGCCCAGCGTCATGACCGGGTTCGTCAACGCCCTGGCGATCCTGATCTTCCTGGCCCAGGTGCCGCACTTCGCCGGCGAGGGCTGGCCTGTCTACGCGCTTATCGCGGGCGGCCTGGCGGTCATCTTCCTGCTGCCGCGGCTGACCAGCGCCGTACCGGCGCCGCTGGTGGCCATCGTCGTGCTGACCGGCATCGCCCTCGTCTCGGGCGTCACCGTGCCCACTGTCGGCGACATGGGCGAACTGCCCTCCAGCCTCCCCGTCCCGTTCCTGCCCGGCGTCCCGCTCACCTGGGAGACGCTGACGCTCATCGCCCCCTACTCCCTCACCCTCGCGCTCGTGGGGCTGATGGAGTCGCTGATGACCGCCAAACTGGTCGACGACGTCACCGAGACCCGCTCGGCCAAGGGCCGCGAGGCCCGCGGCCAAGGCTTCGCCAACATCGTCACCGGTCTCTTCGGCGGCATGGCCGGCTGCGCCATGATCGGCCAGACCATGATCAACGTGCGCTCCGGCGCCCGTACCCGGCTGTCCACCTTCCTGGCCGGCGCCTTCCTGCTGATCCTGGTGGTGGTGCTGGGCGACGTCGTCGCCGTGATCCCCATGGCCGCCCTGGTCGCGGTGATGATCTTTGTTTCGATCACGACGATGGACTGGCACAGCATCACCCCCGCCACCCTGCGGCGCATGCCCTGGACCGAAACGGCCATCATGGTGATCACCGTCGCGGTGGTGGTGGCCACGCACAACCTGGCCATCGGCGTGATCGTGGGGGTGCTGGCCTCCACCGCGCTGTTCGCGCGCGGCGTGGCCGACCTGTCCGGGGTGACCAGCGTGCTCGACCCCGAGGGCGGCGTGCGGGTGTACTCCGTGCGCGGCGACCTGTTCTTCGCCTCCAGCAACGAGCTCACCTCGCAGTTCGACTACGGCGAGGAGGGCGTGCAGCGGGTGGTCATCGACCTCTCCCGCGCGCACATGTGGGACTCCTCGGCCGTGGCGGCGCTGGACCACGCGGTGGACAAGTTCGCCAAGCACGGCATCAGCGCCGAGATCACCGGTTTGAACATCCCCAGCGAGAACCTGCACACGGAACTGACGGGCACCCTCAACGCCGCCCACTGACCCCCGGACCCGGTTGGCGGCGGCGGGCGCCGCCGCCAACCGGGTGTGCGCCCTTCCCAGCGCGGGTGGACGGAAGCGTTCGCCGCGTCGCCGCCGTCGCCGTGGCCCCATCCGCGCCGGTGGTCGTGGCGATTCCGGTCCAGGCGAAAGGCGTTGCCGGCGCCGGATGGCCGACGAGGGGAGGAACCGGCCGCGCAAGACTGCGGTGCGGTGACCGACGATCGGCCGCTGTCGCCATGCCACCACGATCGCGCCCGCACCCGGGTGGTCGCGTCGGTGGGAACCACCTACTTGCCCGCCCGATCCGGCCGTTGAAGCGAAGAGGGAGGGCGGAGCCTCGTTCGGGAAGCGGGTACACGGTTCGGCCCGATCGTCGGTCACCGCGTCCGCCCGATGCCTACTCGCCTCCCAGCTGGCCGACCGCGGCACCGCCGGGCGACCGGGTTCGCCAGCCGACGCCGAGATCGCAGGCGCGCTCGACGTCGTCGCGGAACTCCGCGTCGTCGAGATGCCCGATCCCATCGGGCGCCAGCGCGATGCGGCGCACCATGCGGCGCACCGCCCCGTCCACGCGCCGCGCCGCGCTCGCAGACGGCACCACCAGAGCGACCTGCGCCACCCGGTCGACCAGAACGACCCCCACGACCGCCAGCAGCGGCCCGAGCACCTCGGCGAACCGATCGCTTCGTGTCACTGCCCCGACCAGCCACCCCGTCGCGGCGGCACCCAGCGCGGTCGTCGCCACGCCCACCGCTTGCGCACCGACGAGCGCCGCGACCGTCCCGGCGCCCGCGTGCCGCAGCAGCCGCAGCAGCTCGACCCGCTCGGCGGCCACCTCGCGCAGCACGGACGGACGGAATACACCGAGCGCGAACCGCGGATCGGCGAGGCGATCCGTCAGCATCGGGTTTCGGAGGCGGTGTTCACAATGGCGTTTCCTGTCACAGCACTCCAATGTCAGCGCAGCACGGAGGCGGTTCCGACCCGCCTTTTCGACCGTCTGGTTAGCGGTATCCCCGGCACACGGAAGCATCGGTGATTTCAGTGGCGGAGGGGTGATAGTCGCAGCGGGGCCAACCGGTGTCAACGTGCTTTCGTCGAAGGGCCCGAAAGGCCAGAATCGATCACCAGCCCGGATGCGATCTTCACGGGAGAAGTGCCGTCAATATCGGTGAGACGTCCGCCTTCGCGTCGAATATTCGGAACGGACCGGCCGACCTGCCGAAACGGGGACCATTGCCGAATGTCCGCCGAGACGCACCGGTTGCCTTTCGGTCTGCCGGGAGACGCGGCCCTACTCCTCGCGCAGCAACGGGGCCGTGCGTTCGGCGATGGCGGTGTAGTCCGGTTCGGCGGGAATCTCCGAGCGGGTCGTGATGCCGCCTTCGCAGAGGGGGATGCCGGGCAGGTCGAAAGCGCCGCGGAGGTCCTTGCCGGGGATTCCGTAGACCTTGTAGTGGTACCGGGTTCTGACCACCGGGATCTCTCCTCCGCCCGAGGTGGGGCAGACGGAGATCTGCTCGTCGGTCATCGTGCGGTACTGGCAGATCAGCGCCGGACGGTACGGGAAGTCGGCGGGCAGGCGGCCGTCGAGGCTGCTCGTCATATTCCACATGCCGTCCTCCCCCACCGCATATAACACCGGGCCCTCGGGCGGGCGGGAGTCCAGCCTTGAATCGTCGTGCGGGGCGCCGTCAGCGTCGTCCGGGCAGAACGCGGGCGGGGTGTGGAAGGCGTCGCCGAAGAGCTGCACGCCGACGACTACGACGGCGGCAGCCGCGAGCACTCCGGCCAGCCAGCGCACGGCTCCAGCATGGCAGATGGGCGCGAGGCAGGGGGAGCGCGCTCCGGGCACTGCAGACGGCGCCCAACGGGAGCGTGGCACCTTCGGCGCCGGCCCGCGGGGGGCGGGTCGGCGCCGAAGGGCGGCGGATCGGAGCCGGTGCGCCGGTTCAGCCGCGGTCGATCAGGAGTCGGCCGTCGGTGGGCCGCCGGCCGGTTGGGCCGGTGCCGTAGTGGGCCTCGACACGCGCGCGCTCGGATGCGTCGGGATAGGGGTTGGTGCAGTTCACGCCGCCGGTGGAACCCGACATCAGCGACGAGCACGGGCCGGGCTTGGCGTCGGGCAGGCCCAGGCTGTGGCCGAGCTCGTGCGCGGCGATGCGCACCGCGTCGTAGCCCTCGGCGGTGCCTTCGCGGCCCATCCACACGGTGACCTGCCCGCCCGGACGAACCGGGCCCAGCTGGGCGCGGGGCCAGCCGTCGTCGGCGACGATGCGGATCTCGGCGTGCTGCCCGGCGGAGGCCGGCTCCAGGTGGACGTTGCTGACGCTGGAGTTCCACACGGCCGCGGCTTCGGCCACAGCGGAGGCGTACTCCGCGGCCTGGTCGGCGTCGTAGTGCAGGACTGTCTGGCGCGGCGGCGCAGACCGCTCCGCGGGGGCCGCGGTCGCCGGCGCGGCGCCCACCAGCGCCAGTGCGCTCAAGGCGATCAGGAAGGGTGTGAGCAGGCGTCTGAGCATGGGGGCTCCCGGGGGTAGGGGGTGCCGAATCGTCGGTGACCCGGTGGGGTCGGACCGATGCTATTTGTAGCGACGTATCGCCACAATGCGTCCTGAATGCCTAATTGACGCGCTTGGTACCGACCTGGAGATTCGCCGCGGATCGTCCGGATGCGGCGAGCCGCCGCCGATCGCGGGCATCAGCCGACGCGGTGATCGGTGAACGCGGCGGACGGATCCGCCAGGCAGGCAGACGGCGCGAGCGCGACGGCCCCGGCCCCGCCTGCAACCGGGACCGCGCAAGGGTTCCGGCGAGGACCGCCGCGGCGCAGGACGCGCGGCGCCGTCGGACATACCGGAACCGTCCGGGCGTCAGCCGCTCTACTCGCAGGTGAGCGTGCGCAATGCCGCGGCGGCCTGTTCGCCGGTCGGCAGGCTTTCGGGGGCGAGCACGGATTGCACAGCCAGGCCCACGACCGTCGCGTACACCGCGCCGCCGACTCCGGCGACGGTCTCGGCGTCGAGGTCGCCGGGGTCCCGGTCGAGCAGCATGGCGGCCAGCGCGCGCCGGGCGGACTCGCCGGCGTCGGCGAGCGCATGGCGGATGCCCTCGTCGAACTCCGCCTGGGCGTAGGCCTGCATGGTGGCGACGACGAGCTCGCGGTGGCGCGGCAAGGACGAGATCAGCTCCTCCAGGGCGATCCGCAGCCGCTGGGCGGGGCCGGCGCCGGCGCCTGCCCGCACCGCCGCCTCGATCGCGTCGCCCCACTCGTTCTGCGCCTGGAGGGCGGCGAGGTTCATCAGGGCGTCCTTGGAGCCGAAGTGGTATCCGATGGAGGCCAGATGCGAGCCCGAGACCGCCGCGATGTCCCGGGCGGTCGTGCGGTGATACCCCTTCTCCACGAGGCATGCGCGGGCGCCGGCCAGGAGGTCCTCGCGTTGGCTCATGGGCACCACACTAGCATTTTGACGTACGTACGTATTGCGGGCCGATTTTGACGTACGTACGATCAAACACGTGATGGTTTCCTCCTCCCGCGCCACCGCGCGGACCTGGTGCGGGCTCGTCGTGCTGCTGCTGCCCGCGCTGCTTGTCGCAATGGACATCTCCGTGCTGTTCGTCGCCGCACCGCAGATCACCTCCGCGCTGCGCCCCACCGCCACCCAGTGGCTGTGGGCGATGGACGTCTACGGCTTCGTGATGGCGAGCCTGCTGATCACCATGGGCGGCCTCGGCGACCGGATCGGCCGCAGGCGTCTGCTCCTGATCGGAGCAGGCCTGTTCGGGACCGCGTCAGCGGTGCTGGCCTATGCGCCGAGCCCGGAGCTGCTCATCGCCGGGCGGGCGCTGCTGGCCGTCGGCGGCGCCACCCTCGCACCGTCCACCCTGTCGCTGATCCGCGCCATGTTCGCCGACGGCGGCCAACGCGGCATCGCGGTCGGCGCCTGGACCGCGGCGTTCTCCGGCGGCGCCGTCGCCGGCCCGGTCATCGGCGGGGCCCTGCTGGAGCGGTTCTGGTGGGGCTCGGTGTTCCTGATGAACGTTCCGGTCATGGCCCTGCTGCTGGCGGTGGGCCCGCTGCTGATCCCCGAGTCGCGGGATCCCGCGCGGGCGGGGTTCGACCTACCCGGGGCGGCGATGTCGCTGGTGGCGGTGCTCGGGCTGATCTTCGCGCTGAAGCACACCGCCGCCCACGGGTTGGACGCCGCCGCCGGCGCCGCTGCCGCGGTCGGCGCCGGCGGGGTTGCGGTGTTCGCGGCCCACCAGCGGCGGGCCCGGCATCCGCTGATCGACGCCGGGCTCTTCCGCGGTTCCGTGTTCTCGGCCGCGATAGGCGCGAACACCGTCGTCTCGATGGCCGCCGTCGGCCTCGGAGCGCTCGCGTTCACCTTCATGCAGACCGTGCACGGGCTGTCGGCGCTGCAATCGGCGCTGTGGGCGCTGCCGACCTTCCTCGGCGCCATCGCCGGCGCAGCGGTCGCGGCGCCCCTCTCGGCACGGACGGGTGCCGCCGGGGTGCTCGGCACCGGTCTGCTCGCCGCCGCCGCAGGCTTTGCGGGCATCGCGTTCGGGCCGACCGACACGTCCCTGGCGGCGTTCATCGGCGGCTACACCGTGCTCGCCTTCGGGGTCGGCACCACCGCCACTGGCGCCAACGCGCTGGTGCTTTCGGCCACCGCACCGGAACGGGCGGGGGCGGCGTCGGGGATGGCCGAGACGAGCACGGAGTTCGGCGGTGCACTGGGGATCGCCGCGTTCGGCGCGGTCTCCAGCGCCGTCTACCGCGCCGCCATGGCCGAGGGCGCCCCTACGGACAGGGATCCCGCGCCCCGGGAGACGCTCACCGCGGCGCTCGCGGCGGCGGACCGAGCCGCCGGACCCGCTGCCACGGCGCTCCGGGACGCCGCACTGAGCGCCTACTCCGACGGCCTCGCAGCGGCGGCGCTCGCCGGTATGGGCGTTACCGCCCTCGCCGCGGCGGTGATCGTCCCGGTGCTTCGTCGGGAGAGCGCCGGCCGCCGCGCGCGGGAGCGGGGGTGAGCCCCGCCGGCCGCCCTTGGCGAACCGGCCGGGTTTCGTCCTCAGGAACCGGCCAGGTCCGCCTCAAGCCGCTCGGAGCCGAGCCGCAGCGTTCCCACCAATGCCGGCAGCCGCCGCCGGTCGTAGCGCACGCTGGGCAGCGACACCGACACCGCGGCGACCGTCTCGCCGGCCATCCGGATCGGCACGCCCACCGCGACCACGCCGCGCTCGGAGCGCTCCTGGTTCACCGCGAAGCCGGCCCGGCGCACCTTGGCCAGATCGCGGCGCAGAACGGCCGTCTCCGGGCGATCGCCCGGCCGTTCGGCGAAGCGGTCGGCGGCATAGAGCTCGTCGAGCTGCTCGTCGTCGAGCTCGGCCAGGAGCAGCAGGCCCCCGGATGTCAGGTGGGCCGGGAAGACCATGCCGTCGCGGGATCCCACCCGCAGCGCCCGGTCGCACTCGACGCCGGCGACGAACCGGACTGTCTCGCCGGTCCGCACGGTCAGGTTGGCCGACTCCCCCAGCAGAGCCACCAGCCGCCGCAGGTGGGGCAGTGCGGTCTCGCGCAGCCGGGCGGCGCGCGAGCGGGAGTGCCCGGCCAGCTCCAGCACCGGCCCGGGGCGGTAGGCGTGGTCGTCCCCCCGCACGGCGAAGTCGCGGTAGACCAGCATGGCCAGCAGCCGGTGGGCGGTGGAGCGCGCCACGCCGAGCCGCCGGGCCGCGTCGGTGACGCTGATGGCCCCCTCCAACTGGAGCATCGTGGCCAGCCGCAGGGCGTGGTCGACGCTCGCGATCGCGTAGGCGGGCGCCGTCTTGGGCGGCTTGTCCGGGGCGGTCATCGCCGGCCTCCTGTTCTTCAAGACAGAATCCCGCGTTCTGCCATGGTGATCGCTGGCACTCTACGACCATGACCGCACCCCATGTCACCGACTCGGCGTCCCCGGTTCGCCTGGAGGCCGTCGACGCGCCCGATCAGCCCGACGTCACCCCCGAACTCCACGAGCTCTACCGCGGCTTCGAGCAGGAGCTGCTGGTCCCGCTGTGGACCGAGATCGGCGACCTGATGCCGCAGCACCCCCGCTCGCGGGCCGTGCCCCACCTGTGGCGCTGGCAGAACCTGCGCCGGCTCGCGGCGCGCGCCGGCGACCTGGTCCCGGTCGGGCGCGGCGGTGAGCGCCGCGCGATCGCACTGGCCAACCCGGCCCTGGGCGGGCGCCCGTTCGCGACCCCGACCCTGTGGGCGGCGATCCAGTACCTCATGCCGGGCGAGGACGCCCCGGAGCACCGCCACACCCAGAACGCCTTCCGCTTCGTCGTCGAGGGCGAGGGCGTGTGGACGGTCGTGGGCGGCAGCGGCGACACCCCGGTGGGCGACGCCGTCCCGATGCGCCGGGGCGACTTCCTCCCCCAGGCCGGCTGGAACTGGCACGCCCACCACAACGCCACCGCCGAGCCGATGGCCTGGATCGACGGCCTGGACATCCCCTTCCAGTACGCGACCGAGGCGCAGTTCTTCCAGTTCGGCCGCGACGAGGTCTCCGCCGCCGAACGGGTGTCGCCGCAGCGCTCGCGCTCGGAGCGGCTGTGGGGGCACCCCGGTCTGCGGCCGCTGTCGGTCGGCGAAGTCGCCCCCGGATCGCCGCTGCTGGCCTACAAGTGGGAGTTCACCGACCGCGCCCTCGACGACCAGCTCGCCATGGAGCGGGAGGGCTGCGGCGGGACGGTCGAACCCGGCCACGCGGCCGTGCGCTACACCAACCCGCACGACGGCGGCGACGTGCTGCCGACGATCCGCGCCGAGTTCCACCGCGTCGCCCGCGGCGCGACCACCGCGCCGGTGCGCGAGACCGGCTCGTCGGTCTACCAGGTCTTCGACGGCTCCGGCTCGGTGACCGTGGGCGAGACGACCTGGTCGGTGACCCGCGGCGACCTGTTCACGGTGCCGTCCTGGACGCCGTTCTCGGTGACCTCCCAGGCCGGTTCCACCGACTCCGACTCGGGGGCGCTGGACCTGTTCCGCTACAGCGACGCCCCCGTCTTCGCGGCCCTCGGCCTGCACCGCACCCAGCGCGACGACAACGACGGGAACGCCTGATCACATGAAGCTCGCCACCATCCGCACCCCCGAAGGACCCCGGGCCGTCAAGGTCGACGGGGACACCCTGCTGGACCTCGGCGCCCCCGACCTGGGCGCCTTCCTCGCCGCCCCCGGCTGGCGGGCGGCGGCCGAGGCGGCCGGCACCCCGGTCGAGGCGGCCGGGGGCACCGGCCTGGCCCCGGTCGTTCCGGCGCCGTCCAAGGTCGTCTGCGTCGGCCTCAACTACCGCAACCACATCCGCGAGATGGGCCGGGACCTGCCCGAGCACCCGACCCTGTTCCCCAAGTTCGCCGACACCCTCACCGGCGCCTACGACGACATCGTCAAGCCGGCCGAGACCGACGCCTTCGACTGGGAGGTGGAGCTCGCGGTCGTGATCGGCCGGCGGGTCCGCCGCGCCGGCGAGGACGAGGCGGCCGCGGCGATCGCCGGTTTCACCGTGCTGAACGACATCACCGCCCGCGACTGGCAGTTCCGCACCGTCGAGTGGACGCAGGGCAAGATCTGGGACTCCACGACCCCGGTCGGCCCCCACCTCGTCACCCCCGACGAGGTGCCCGGCGGCGTCCGCCCCGCGGTGCGGGTGACCACCGGCGTCGACGGGCGGACCATGCAGGACAACACCACCGAGGAACTGGTCTTCGACCCGGTCGACCTGGTCCGCTACGTCTCGACCGTCACCCGGCTCAATCCCGGCGACATCATCGCCACCGGCACGCCCGGCGGCGTCGGGCACGCCCGCGACCCCAAGATCTACCTCCAGGGCGGCGAGCGGGTCGTCACCGCGGTCGAGGGCGTCGGGCGCTGCGAGAACACGATCGTCAAGGACGGCCGATGAGCCGCACCTTCGCCGACGCCGCCCGCTGGTGCGCCGAAGGCACGCGGCTGTTCCTGGCCACGGCCGCGAAGCTGGGCGAGGACGGCTACGACCGACCCACCGCCCTGCCGGGCTGGACGCGCAGGCACCTCGTCGGGCACGTCGCCGCCAACGCCGACGCACTGGGCAACCTGGTGCACTGGGCCGCCACCGGCGTCGAGACACCGATGTACGCCTCCCCCGAGGAACGTGCCGCCGGGATCGAGAGGGGCGCCGCGATGTCCGCCGAGGAGCTGCAGGCGTGGCTCAGCCAGAGCGCCGAGCGGCTCGCCGGGGCCATGGAGCGCCTCACCGGCGAGCAGTGGCGGCGCCGGGTGCGCACCGCCCAGGGCCGCGACGTCGCGGCCACCGAGGTGCCCTGGATGCGCGCCCGGGAGGTCTTCGTCCACGCGGTCGATCTGGACCGCGGCGTCGCCTTCGCCGACCTGCCCCCGGGTTTCCTGCTGGCGCTGCGCGAGGAGATCCGGGCCAAGCGCGGCCTCGACGAGCTGCCCGAGGGGCCGCTGCCCGAGGTCGCCGCCTGGCTCGCCGGACGCCCCCACACCCTGGCCGGCACCCCCGAGCTGGGGCCCTGGCTCTGAGGCCCCGAGAGGAGTCACCGACCGTGAACACCAGTTGCGACGTCCTGATCGTCGGCGGCGGCATCGGGGGCCTGTCGACCGCCTTCTCCCTCACCCGCCAGGGGCTCGCCGTGCGGGTCCTGGAGCGCGCCGCGGAGTTCGGCGAGGTCGGGGCGGGCATCCAGCTCGCGCCCAACTGCACCCGGATCCTGCACGACTACGGGCTGCTGGAGGAGGCCGCGAGCCTGGGCGTGCTGCCCTCGCGCATGGTGATGCGCGACGCCCTCGACGGCTCCGACCTCACCGCCCTCGACCTTGCCGACCTGGAACGCACCTACGGGTTCCCCTACATGGTCATCCACCGCAGCGACCTGCACGGCATGTTCCTGCGGGCCTGCCGGCGCGCCGGCGTCGACCTGGTCACCGACAGTCCGGTGACCGGATACCGCAACACCGCCGACGGCGCCGCGGTCACGCTCGCCGACGGAAGCGAGCGGTCCGCCCGCGTGGTGATCGCCGCCGACGGGCTCCACTCCACCGCCCGCGGACTCCTGGTCGAGGACGAACCGGTCAGCAGCGACTACGCCGCCTACCGGGGAACCGTTCCCGTGGCCGACCTGGACCGCGGGGTCGACCTGTCGGAGGTGGCCGTCTACGTCGGCCCGGGCTGCCACTTCGTGCACTACGCCCTGCGCGGCGGCGAGATGCTCAACCAGGTCGCGGTGTTCGAGTCGCCCAAGGCCCGCGCCGGCGAAGCCGAGTGGGGTACACCGGATGAGCTGGACGCCGCCTTCGCCGACACGTGCCCCGCCGTGCGGGAGGCCATCCCCTCGATGTGGCGCGACCGCTGGTGGCCCATGTTCGACCGCGACCCGATCATGACCTGGGTCCAGGGAAGCATCGCGCTTCTGGGGGACGCCGCGCACCCGCCGCTGCAGTACATGGCCCAGGGCGCGATCATGGCGATCGAGGACGGCTGGGTGCTGGGCGCGCACGCCGCCCGGCAGCGCCGCGCGGACGGCGCGGTGGACTGGCCGGCCGCGCTGGCCGCCTACGAGGCCGTCCGCGCCGAGCACTGCCGCCGGGTGGTGCTGACCGCCCGCGCCTGGGGGGACCTGTGGCACCTCGACGGCCTCGCGCGCCGTCAGCGCAACGCGATCCTGCGGGCCCGGGAGACCACCGACCACTCCTTCACCGACTGGGTCTACCGGCCCACCGCGCTGCTCCCCGAGGACGAGCCCGAGATGTTCCGCCCGATCCCCCTGGCATCGGCCGGCGACCCCGCCGAGGCGCCGCACCGCGCCCGGATCTGACACCGCGGTGAGAGGCGGCCGCAGGGCCACCGCTGCGGCCGGCCTGCGGCCGTCGGCCACTCGGGTGGCCGCACGGCCGCGCCGCAGGAGGGGCCGCCCCGGCGGGCGGGAGGTGAGGTTCGCCGGCGCCGGCGCTAGTGTTCTGCCACTCGTCGAACCCGGCGGAAAGGTGGCGGCTCGCCGAGCCCAGGTGCCCGATGACCGACAAGACCGACTTCAAGCGGAGCCTCGACGCCTACCAGGCCAAAGCGGGCCGGTTCCGCGTCGTGGACGTTCCCGACCTGCAGTACCTCATGATCGACGGCCACGGCGACCCCAACACCTCGCCGCTGTTCGCCGAGTCGGTCCGGGCCCTCTACCCGGTGGCCTACAAGCTGAAGTTCGCGAGCAAGCAGGACCTCGGGCGCGACCACGTCGTCATGCCGCTGGAGGGGCTGTGGTGGGCCGAGGACATGGACGCCTACACGGCGGCGCGCGACAAGTCGAAGTGGGACTGGACGCTGATGATCATGGTCCCGGACTGGATCGGCCCCCCGATGTTCACCGCCGCGGTCGAAGCGGCCGGGGCCAAGAACAGGCCGGCGCGGCTGGAGGACGTTCGACTGGAGACGCTGTCGGAGGGGCGCTGCGTGCAGACGCTGCACATCGGCCCCTTCGACGGCGAGGCGGAGGTGCTGGCGCGGATGCACCGCGGGTTCATCCCCGAGAACGGCCTGCGCATGACCGGCAGGCACCACGAGATCTACCTCAGCGACCCGCGCAGGACCGCGCCCGAGAAGCAGCGCACCATCCTGCGCCAGCCGGTCGCGCCCGCACGTGGCGGTTAGCCGCGCGACCGGCCGTCACGGCGCGCTTCAGGAGGTCACGTAGGTCGTCACGCTCTGGGCGGGGAGCTTGCCGGTGAAGGAGCCGTGGGACAGCCTGATGTCCTCCTGGGGGGCGAGGTTGGCATCGGCGTCCGTGCGCCAGGACGACACCCGGGTGGCGGCGGTGTCCTCCACGGTGAAGCGCTGCACCGCGGGCGAGGTCCCCTTGTTGATGGCGACGATGACGACTTCGCCGCCACCGCCCCGGTACGCCGAGACGAACACGTCGGGCCGGGGATTGGCGGGCGCGTCGATGCGGACGTATCCCGGCCGGACGAACTTGGAGAAGTGCGCCATGTTGGCGCCGCGCTTGCTGATCGTTCCGTCGTCGAGCATGGGGCCGTAGTAGCGGCGGATGTACCACCACAGGTAGGTCTGGAACCCGCCGACCACCAGGGCGTGGTGGATGTGCTCGCCCACCTCCAGCGCCTGGGGCCACAGGTCGGCCGAGTCGCTGCTGTTGGGGTGGTAGACCTCGGTCATCCAGAGTTCCTTGCCCCGGCCCTTCTCCTCGAAGAGGGGGTAGTCGAAGTCCTCATAGGCCGTGCCGTAGAGGTGGGTTCCGAAAACGTCCAGGTTGGCGAGCGCTTCGGGGTCGTTGAGAATCGGATCCGAGAAGCTCTTCACATACTGGAAGGATTCCGGGGCGATGACCTTGGTGTCGATCGATCCGGCGTTCTCGCGCAGGAACCGGATCATCTCCTCCGGCGTCCACCACGTCCACTGGTGGGCGTAATCGGGTTCGTTCTGCACCGAGAGGGCGTACAGGTCGACACCGTTGTCCCGCATGAAGTGGTAGAAGTCGTTGAGGTGCTGCGCATATGCGCCGTACATGTCGTGGCGGAGCCGTTTGGCGTCGGTCTGCTCGCCGCGGACGAACGTCTCGACCATGTGCGCGGGCGGGTTCCACGGCGCGGCGATGACGAGCGCGCCGTGCTCGATCGCGCGCCGGGCCGTGGCCACCTCGCCGCTCCAGTTCGCCCGGTCCTCGTGGACGGGGATCCGCAGCACGGTGAACCCCAACTGCCCCTCGCCGTTGCCGAAGGCCGTGTCCCGCTGGGCGGGGGTGAGGTCGTCGATCCAGGCCGTGTGGTTCATGCCGCCGAAACCCCGGATCGTCTGCCGGCGCGCCGCGGGGTCGACGCGCACGTGGGCGCGCGCCGCCGCGGAAGGGCCGCCGGCGGGCGGCTTGGCGGCCACGATCGCCGGGAGGGCGCCCATCATCGCCAGTACGGATCGGCGACTCGGCGGTTGCGGCCCGGTGCCCATGGGTTCGTCCGGGTGTTTCGGCATCTGTTCCTCCTCGGAACGGTGGGGGATTTCGGCATGCCGCGAATACCGCCGCCTCGGTCGGCGCCGTTTCGGTGGGCCGCCGCGGGAGCTTTCTCGAAATTTTCGGAGAGTATTGCCGCGGCGGCTGTCTGTGCTGGTGAAAGGGAAAACGGAGGCGTAGCGGGAAGCGCTTACCAAGAATTGTAGTTTTTCCCGGGGCTGCTGTGAACGGCGGATCCGGCGGGGTTTCGGGGCGGCGGCCGCCGCACCGAAGCCTTCGCCCGCCGCCGCCTGCCCTTATCCGGCGAAACCCCGGGGCGGAATGCCCCGCACGCCCGGTCGGGTGCGAAACAGCGCGCCGGCCCGCGGCCATCGCGCCGTGTCCGCGTCGATCGCCGAGGTGGTGATGTAGAGGTCGCTCAGCTCGGGGCCGCCGAAGGCGCATGCGGTCGGCCGCGGAACCGGCACGTCCACGACGGCGTCCAGCTCGCCCGCGGGGGTGTAGCGGTGGACGGCCGCTCCGTCCCACAGCGCCACCCACACGCCTCCTTCGGCGTCGAGGCAGAGCCCGTCGGGGTTGCCCGCGCCCTCGGGGATCGCGACGAAAGCGGTCCGCTCCCCCAGCTCGCCCTCAGCGGTGATGGCGAAGGAGTCGATCCGGCGCGTGGGCGTGTCGACGTAGTAGGCGCGGTCCCCCGCCGGCGTCCAGACGAGGCCGTTGGAGATCGTGACGCCGTCGAGAACGCGGGTCGCGGTGAGGTCGGTGTCGAGCCGGTAGAGGGCGCCGCGGCCCGGCGCGGCGTCGTAGGCCATGGAGCCGCAGTAGAAGCGGCCCCGGGGGTCGCAGCCGCCCTCGTTCATGCGCACGCCGGGGTCGCTCCACAGCTCGGGCAGCGCGCGCACCGCCCCCGTCGCCGGATCGACCAGGGCGAAGCCGCGTTCCACGGCCGCGACGAGGCCGCCACCCAGCCGCGGGCGGACGGCGGCCGCGACCTCGCCGATGTGCAGCCGGGGCAGCGCCCGGCCGTCCGGGGTGATGGCGAGGACGTCTCCGGCGAGCATGTCGACCCAGCGCAGCAGGCCCTCATCGGGGCACCAGACGGGGCCTTCGCCGTGGTGGGCCCGAGGGGCGTCGACGGGATCGGCGTGCAGGCGGCGCGGCGGACGGGTGGGCGTGGGGGCGCTCATGCTCGGATCACCTCGTCGGGTACGCGATGTGGCGGCACATCGTCGCACACCGCTCGGCGCCGGGCGAGGCCCAAGCGGCGGGACCGCCGGCGGGGCCGCCGGCGCGGCCGCACCCTCCCGCCGCCCTACCGTCGGGGATCCAGCAGCTCCCGGACGAGGGCCTCGCCCCACCACCGCTCGACGCGCTCGGCCGACCAGGCGCGCTCGACCGTGAGGGTGGTGTAGACGTCGATGTTGCACAGAGCGGCGTAGACGTCGACGGCGGCGGGCACGTCCAGGCCGGGCCGGAGCACGCCCTTGGGCCAGGCGGAGAACACCTCGACCCGGGTCAGATCGGCCTTGCGGCGGCCCTGGTCGTACAGCGCCGCGAGCTCGGGCTCGGTGCGGCCCGCCTCGCGCACCAGGGCGATGAGGTCGCCCGAGCGCTCGAAGAGCCGCCGGTCGTAGCCGGCCATGGCCGCGAGCTGCTGCCCGGGATCGGCGGCGGCCTCCAGTTCGCCGATCATGCGCGGCAGGTCGGCGGTCAGGTCGGCCGCATCCGCCAGGGCCCACACGAGCCCCGTCTTGTTTCGATACGCCGCGTAGACGGTGGGCACGGAGACCCCTGCTTCGCGTGCCACGTCGCGCACGGTGGTCGCGGCCCAGCCCTGGGCCGTGAACAGCCGCCGGGCGGCGCCGGCGATCTCGGCCCGGGTCCGGTGCGCCTGCGCCTGCCGGCGCAGCGAATCGTAGCGGCGGCGTCCGGTCTCAGCCTCCATGTACAACCTCCGCTCTCCGACCTATATTCAATATAATATGCGTAAACCAAGGAGGGCGCGGTGAGTCTCACCAGCATGGCGGGCCTGGCGGGCATCGGGTTCGTCGTGGCGGCGATCGCCGTCAACATCGTCTATGTCCGTGCCCGGCTGCCGCTGCCGGGCACGGCCGCGAGCCTTGAGGCGGCCGCCGGGGCCTATGCCGGGATCGGGGAGGCGCTGAAGAAGCCGTCGGTGGCCGCACCCCTCTCCTGGGTGTGCACCACGGTCTTCGCCGCCGGGCTGCTGTCGGTGCTGTGGCGCGGCGGCTCGGGAGCAGGGGCCTGGGCCCTGGTGGGATTCGCGGGCGTGCTCATGCAGAACGCCACGTTCACGGTCGTGGAGGCGCTGCGTTTCGGCATGGCCTCGGCGGCCGCGGAGAGCCGCGGAGCGCTGGCCGGACTGTGGGGGCTGAGCAACGTGCTGTTCGGTTTCAACCAGGTCTTCCTCGCCATAGCGCTGCTGGGCTTCACCGCGGCCGGGGCGGGGTCCGGGCTGATTCCCGGCTGGCACGCGGCGCTGGGATACGCCAGCGCGGCGCTGCTCTTCCTGTCCTCCTCGGCGAGTCCCTTCAACGCCGACGGCACCGACCGGACCGCGCTGGTGGGTCTGGTCGGCTGGTTGGGGTGGGCCGCCTGGATCGTCGCCTACAGCATCGTCCTGCTGGGCCTCTGACACCGGCCGGGCGGGACCGCGGGGCTCGGCCGGGCCGAAGATCGCTCCGGTGGCCGCGGCCCCCTTTTCTCCGGCGCCGTCTTGTATGACGATCGCATGCAGCGGTCGTGATCCCAACGGACGCCCTGCCAGCCAGCGACCCCGGCTCCGCCCCGACGGCGTACCGGCGAAGGAGCACCAGCCATGACCTATCTGCTCGGCTCCCACCACGTCACCCTGTCCGTAGGCGGCGCCCAGGCCGACGTCGACTTCCACACCAAGGCCCTGGGCATGCGCTTCATCAAGAAGACCGTCCTCTACGACGGCGCCACGCCGATCTACCACTTCTACTACTCCAACGCCGCCGGCGACCCCTCCTCCGTCATCACGTGCTTCCCCTGGGCCCAGGCCGGGGTCTACGGCAAGCGCGGCACCAACCAGGCCCGCGAGGTGCTGCTGTCGGTGCCCGCCGCCTCACTGGACTTCTGGACGAAGCGCATGGCCGAGTTCGGTATCGAGACCGCCCACGCCGAGGCGTTCGGGCAGCGCCGCCTGGAGCTGCGCCACCCCTGCGGGATCGAGTACGTCCTGGTCGGCACCGAGGGAGACCCCCGCGTGGGCCACCCCGGCAACGGCGTGCCGCCCGAACACGCCGTCCACGGCATCCACGGCATCGGGATGCACGTCTACGACCAGGACCGCCTCGTGGAGTTCGCCACCGACGCCTTCTTCGCCTCCGAGAAGATCCGCGAAGAGGGCGATCGGGCGCGGCTGCAGCTGGGCTCCGACGCCTTCGGCAACTACGTGGAGCTGACCGGCAACCGCTCCGACGACCAGGGCACCTGGCACTTCGGCGCGGGCACCTACCACCACTTCGCCTGGAACCTGGACACCCTGGACAACCAGGAGGCCGTCAAGTTCGACATCGAGGGGGCCGGCTACACCGACATCTCCGAGCTGAAAGACCGCACCTACTTCAAGTCGCACTACGTGCGCACCCCCGGCGGCGCCCTGTTCGAGCTGGCCGTCACCCATGAGGACGGGGGCTGGGACTGCGACGAGTCGCCCGAGGAGCTGGGCCGGAACTTCATGCTGCCCCCGCAGTTCGAGGCCGAGCGCGAGTCCATCCTCGCCCGGCTGGAGCCGGTCACCACGGGCGGGTAGCGGCCCGGCCGCCTACGAGCCCGCCCGGCCCGCGGGCCCCGGCCGATCGGCCCGGCCGGGGCCCGACCGCTTCACAGAAAGGCAGCCGATGAGCGGCAACCCGCATCTGGCGGTCCCCCCGTCCCACCACGGCGCCGCCCTCGGCGAAGCCGGCGTCGTCGTCTACGCCGTCCACGGGCGCGGGCAGTCCGCCGAGTACATGCGCGATGTCGCGCGGCGCGTCGACCTGGACGGCGCCGCGTGGGTGCTGCCCCAGGCCGCCGAGCACACCTGGTATCCCGGGGGCTTCATGCTGGCACCCGAGCGGAACCGGCCCCGCCTGGACCAGGCCCTGGAGGCCGTCGGGACCCACCTGGCGGAGTTGTCGGCGGCCCCGGCGCCGGTCGCGGTGTTCGGCTTCTCCCAGGGCGCCTGCCTGCTCGCCGAGTACCTGCTCACCCGCCGCCCCGGCCTGGCCGGAGCCGTCCTGCACACCGGCGGCTATATGGGGCCGCAGGAGCGCGAGTGGGCGGGCGGCGGCGCCGGTCTGGCGGGTATGCCGGTGCTGATGGCCACGGCCGAGCGGGACGAGTGGGTGCCCCTGCACCGGGTGCACGCCACCGCCGCGGCGCTCTCCGGACTGGGTGCCCGGGTGACCTGCGACATCTACGACGACACCGAGCACCGCGTCAACGACGACGCCGTCGACCGCATCCGCGCCTTCCTGCGGCGGCTCGCCCGGCCGCCGCGCTGACCGCCCGCTCCGCGGCTCCCGGCAGCGGCCGCTTCCGGGAGCGTGCACCCACTGCCGTGCGGGCGCCGCCTCGGCAGAGCCGGAGCCGACTTGTGCATTTTGCGGTCTTTGCGATGAAGTGGACCCCGCGCCGCGTCGCTGCCCGGGCTGCGGACCGGCGCAGGGCCGGGGCGTTGGAAAACATCAGCGTCCCGGCCCGCCCGTCTCACGGGGCGCGCGGCCGCGTCAGCGCGGGACGGCCGCCTTGCCGCCCGCGGGCCGCTGCCCGCGCCCCTTGCGCGGCTCGGCGAAGTCGCCGGTCCACACCAGCTGCTCGGCGACGTCGCGCAGCTTGCGGTTCATGTGCTGCGACGCCTCCGTCAGCAGGGAGAACGCGGCTTGCGGGGAGATGCGGCGGCGCTCCATCAGGATGCCGGTGGCCCGGCCGATGACGTCGCGGCTCTCCAGGGCCGTGCGCAGGTTCGCCCGTTCGCGCACGCAGCAGACCGCCGCGGCCGCGTGGGCGGCCAGCAGGGTGCCGGTGCGCTCGTCGTCGGCGCCGAACGCCGCGTCGCCGCGGGAGCAGAGGATCAGCGCACCGACGGACTCGCCGCCCGCCACCAGGGGCAGCGCCAGCACCGAGCCGACGCCGCGCAGGATCGCCCGCTGGGTGAACTCCGGCCAGCGGGACTCCCGCCGCAGCGCGTCCGCGCGCACGGCGCAGCCCTCCTCGACCGCCTGCAGGGAAGGCCCCTCGCGGCACCAGTACTGCAGCTCGTCGGTCCGCCGGGCCGCCTCGCTGGTGGCCGCGGCGCTGCGCATGCCCTTGCGCTCCACGAGGGACAGGCCGGCCTCTTCGGCATCGGGCACCAACCGCACGGCTGCGCGCACCACCTCCTCGCACACGGCCGCCGGGGCGGGCCGCGTAAGGAGGAAGCCGGACAGTTCCGCCAACTCACTCGCCAGATCGAACTCATCCTGCGGCTGTACTCGCACCTGGACCCCCTCTCGCACGAACCGCGCTCCGCGGTGCCGATCCGGCGCGATCACCGCTTACCGGTTCGATCCCGTCGATGGCAGACGAGGACGCGATTCCATAACGAAATCGGACGTACCCCTGAGACGCCGCCCGAAAAGCGAAGCCGGCCGCAGCACGTCTTGTTGCCTGCACCCCCCAGGCGCGACAGCCGCCCCGAACACAGCGTCCGGGCACACGGTACCGCCTTCCGCAGCGAGTGCGAGCTGCGGATCGGCGGCCGCCGCAACGCCCCGGCTCGGCCCGGTCCCGGCCGCACGCGCGCCCTCGCGTGCCGCCGGACCTCGGCCGCCGCCCCGCGTTCACCCTCCGTTCTCCGGGTTTTCCTCCTGCACCGCACCCCTGCCCCGCGCCGCTCCGGCGGCCGCCGGAGCCGGGCCCCCGGGCCCCTCCGCCGCAGCGGCCCGAACGAGGGCGGCGGTGCGGGCGAGCACCACGGCCAGGCAGGCCAGGGCCGCCAGACCGAGGAAGACCAGCTCGGCCGGGACCCCGTAGAAGCGCTGGAGCCACGTGCCGTCGCGCCCGCCCAGGAGGAAGTCGACCGCGGGCTGGAACGCGGCCAGCAGCGCCGGCGGCACCAGGTACGGCAGCAGCCGCACGGCGGCCCGCCACAGCGGGCGCCGGCGGCGCCGGGCCGCCCAGGCACCGCTGCGCAGCAGGCCGCGGACGCCCAGGACCGCGGTGAGCACGGTGAGGGCGCCGAAGGCCGCGTCGACCTTCCACAGCCACGAGCCTCCCGGGGGCGGTGTGCGGCCCTCGGTCAGCGCGAGCAGCCCGTCGGCCAGGCCCCAGGTGTCCTCCTCGGTGAGCGTGATGCCGCTGTTGACCAGCACGGCGACGCCGTAGCCGGTCTCGGGCACGAGGAACTGATAGGAGGAGTAGGTGGACAGCGCGCCGCCGTGCCAGATCTGCGGCAGCCGCGCGCGGTCGCCCTCCCCGGGCACGCGCCGCATCCACCCCAGGCCGTAGCGGCCCTCGTTCGCCGAGGGGGTGTGCATCGCGGTGACGCCCGCCGCCGAGACCACCTGTTCGCCGGTGGCGGCGCGCCCGCCGTTCTGCTGCAGGATCAGCCACCGGGCCATGTCGTGCGCGGTGGAGGCGATCCCGCCCGATCCGGCGCTGAACTGGTGGGGCTCGGGTGCGGGGATGTTCATCCCGTAGGCGCGGATGTGGCCGCCGGCCAGGTCCGCACCGGTCTCCCCCGCCGTCCCCAGGGCGACCGTGTCGGCCATGCCGGCCGGGGCGAACACCTTCTGCCGCAGGTAGGTGCCGAACGGCCGCCCGCTGACCACCTCCACCAGGCGCGCGGCGACGTGGTAGTTGGGGTTGTGGTAGTTCCACTCGGTCCCGGGTTCGGCCGCCAGTCCGGCCGTGCGCAGCCGGGCGACGGCCTCCTTCAGGCTCTCGGGCTGTGGGCGCGAGGCGGCCGGGAACGTCCGGTCGGACATCCCCGAGGTCTGGTTGAGCAACTGGCGGACGGTGATCCGCGCCCCGCGCGGGTCGGCGAGCCGGAACGCGGGGAGGTAGTGGCGCACCGGCCGGTCCAGCTCCACCTCGCCCGCCTCCACGAGCCGCAACACGGCCAGCGCGGTGAACGACTTGCTCAGCGAGGCGATGCGCATCGGCGTATCCGCGGTCAGCGGCGCGCCGTCGGCGGTGCGGCCGTAACCCGCGGTGAGCACGACCTCGTCCCCCTTGGTGACGGAGACGGCGGCGCCGGGCAGGCCGGTGCGCTCGACGTAGCGCCGGGCGAAGCGGTCCAGCTGGGCGGCGCTCGCCGCGGTCCCGTCCGCTCTGGCGGCTGCGGTCGCGGTCGCGGTCGCGTCCGCGGCCGCGGACGGGCCGAGCGCGGTCAGCGCGGCCACCAGGCCCGCCAGGATCGCGCACGCCGCCGCCCGGCGGCGGTGGCGGGTGTCGGCTGCGGTGCGGCGCAACCGGGTTCGAGCGGCCGGCATGGGTTTCCTCCGGGATCGTCGGGTCTGCCTGCTCGGACACGCTAGGGAGCGGGCAGACCGCCGGGCATCGCGCGTCGGTGCCCGATCCGGCGCCACCTTCGGGGCGGTGCGCGCGCCGCCGCTGCCACCTTCGTGGCACTGCTCCGCGGTCGGCCTCCTCCTGACGGGCGAGGACTCCTCTCGGCCGGCTCTGTAGCGTTGGCGCCGTGCAGGACCTCGACGACACCTCCCGACGCTTCCCGGCCGCGGGCCGAGCCGCCCTGTGGGCGGCGTTCGCGCTGCTCGCCGCGGCCTACGCGGCGGTTCCGCTCGGCGGCGGCCCACCCGTGTCGGTCCTGGCTCCCGCACTGGGGGCGGCGGCGTTCCTCGTCGGCCGCACCGAAGGACGGGACCCGGTCGCGGCGGGGGCTCTGGCGGCGCTCCTGGCGGTCCAGCCCGCGGCGGCACTCGGCCCGGGCACGGTGACAGGCGCCTTCATCGCCGCGGCCTCCGTGGTGGTCTTCGCGGTCCTGCCCTGGCTGCTGGGCCGCTACCTGCGGCGCCGCGCCGAGGCGGCGTCCTTCGGCTGGCGCCGCGCCGAACTGCTGGAGCGGGAGCAGGACCTGGTGGCCGAGCGGGAGCGGCTGCGCGAGCGCGCCCGCATCGCCCAGGACATGCACGACTCCCTCGGCCACGAGCTCAGCCTGATCGTGGTGCGCGCCGGCGCGATGCAGGTCGCCCCGGACTACGGCGAGCAGGAGCTGCGCCGCGCGGCCGGGGAGCTGCGGGAGGGCGCCGCCGGAGCGGTCGAGCGGCTGCAGGAGATCATCGGCATCCTGCGGCAGGCCGGCGATCCCCTTGCGGGCGCCCCGCTGGCCCGAAACCCCGGCGAGCTGGTCGACCGGGCGAGGCGCGCCGGCATGGACATCGAGGTGGCGGGGGCGCAGCGGCTCGATCCCCCGTCGCCGCCCGGCGGCCGGGCGGATCCGGTGCAGCAAGCGGTGGTCCGGGTCGTGCAGGAGGCGCTGACGAACGCGGCCAAGCACGCGCCCGGCGCCCCGGTGGCCGTCAGCGCCGAGGAGCCTCCCCGAGGCAGGCTCGTGGTGCGGGTGCGCAACGGCCCGCCGCCAAAGACCGGCCCCGTCGCGGCGGGGGCCTCGGGCGGGCACGGCCTGGCCGGGCTGGCGGATCGGTTGCGCCCGCTGGGCGGCGCGATCGAGGCGCAGTCCTGCGGCGACGGCGGGTTCGAGGTGGTGGCGCGCCTGCCCGCGGACGCGCCCGGCACGGGCCGCGGGCGTTCGGGCGAGCTGGCCACGCGGTTCGCGTCGGCGCAGCGGCGCGCGCTGGGCGCGGCGGTGCTGGCGCCGCTCGCGCTGCTGGCCGTGCTGGCGGCGGCATGGCTGGGATACTACGGCTACGTCTCGGCGAACTCGGTGCTGGAGCCGCGGGAGTTCGCCCGGCTGCGCGTGGGGCAGGAGCAGGCGCGGGTCGCGGAGGTGCTTCCGGCGATGTCGATGCTGGACCCGCCGTCCGAGCGCGGAGGCGGGCCCGCGGCCGGGACCCGGTGCCGGTACTACCGTTCGGAGGTCTCGCCGCCGGGTGCGGCCACCACCGCCTACCGGCTGTGCTTCGCCCGCGGCCGGCTCGTCGCAAAGGAGGCCGTGCCGGTCGGCGCGACCGGCGAGGAGGGGGGATCGGGGTGATCCGCGTGCTGCTGGCCGACGACGAGGCCCTGATCCGGGCGGGTATCGCCACGATCCTCTCCGCCGACCCGGGTATCGAGGTGGTCGCCGAGGCGGGGACGGGGCGCCGGGCCGCCGAGCTGGTCGCGCGGCACCGGCCCGATGTCGCGCTCGTGGACATCCAGATGCCCGACACCGACGGGCTGAGCGCCGTCCCCGAGATCCTGCGGGTCTCGCCGCGGACGGCGGTGGCGATGCTGACGACGTTCGGCAACGACGACTACATCACCCGCGCCCTGGACGCGGGGGCGAGCGGCTTCCTACTCAAGACCGCCGAACCGCAGGAGTTGGCCGCCGGTGTCCGCGCGGTCGCCGACGGCGGCGGGTTCCTCTCCCCCAAGGTCGCCCGGCGGGTGATCACGCACCTCCGGAGCCGCCCGGCCTCCCCGGCCCGCGATGCGCGCGACCGCGTGGCCGCGCTGAGCCGCCGCGAGAAGGACGTGCTGGCCCTGCTCGGAGCCGGCTGCTCCAACGCGGAGATCGCCGGGGAGCTGCATCTGGCCGAGGACACGGTGAAGTCCCACGTCAGCGCGATCCTGGCCCGCCTGGACCTGCGGAACCGGGTGCAGGCGGCCCTGCTGGCGCACGAAGCGGGGATGAGCCCGCGCGGCTGAGCGGGACCGGCCCGCCCCGGCGCCGGGGCGCGGCGCCGGGGCGGGCCGGTCGGATACCGGTTGCCCCTGATCAGGGGCTGGTGCAGGTGAGGTCGCTGGGCGCGGTCGCCGAACCGCCGGCCACGAAGCCGAAGGTCACCGAGCCGCCGGCCGGGACCGTGCCGTTCCACGGCGTGTTGGTCACGGTGACCGTGCCGCTGCTCCCGCTGTGTTCGCCGTTCCAGAGGTTGCTGATGGACTGCCCCGAGGCCAGGGTCATGTCCACCGTCCAGCCGTTCAGGGCGCCGGAGGTGGTGTTGTTCACCGACACCTCGCCCTGGTAGCCGCCGGACCAGCTGTTGACCGAGCGGAACTCGGCGGTGCAGGCGCCGCTCGTGCCGCCGCCGTCACCGGGGTCGTCCCCACCGCCGTCGCCGGGGTCGTCCCCACCGCCGTCGCCGGGGTCGTCCCCACCGCCGTCGCCGGGGTCGTCCCCACCGCCGTCACCGGGATCGTCGCCGCCTCCGTCACCGGGGTCGCCGCCGCCGTCGTCGGTCAGGGTCGGCGTCTGCCAGTCCCGCCAGCGCGACAGGTCGCCGGACTCGCTGGGCGAGACGCGGAAGACGCCGGGGGCGCTGCCCTGGTCCAGCAGGAACGCCTCGATGCTCTGCTGGAGCGGGCCCCGCCATTCCGACCGCGAAGCGCAGTGCGTGCCGTCCTGGACGTCGGAGTGGTAGGAGATGTTCTGCCCCGCGCCGAGCGCCTTGTAGACCTCGGCGCCCCCCAGCGCGCCCACGCTGCCCGACGTGGCGCCCAGCCAGTCGACGTGCGGGTTCTCCATGATGAACAGGCCGCGCGGCGCGACCATGCCCACGATCTCGTGGGTGTCCACCGGCAGCGCGGCGGGGTTTCCGGTGTAGGAGCCGAACGCGTCGCCCAGCCACGGCTGCTCGTCGTAGGCGCTGCTCAGCGGCTGGGCGCCGTCCTCCTGGGCGACCGAGCGGAAGGCGGGCACGCCGCCGGTGCCCGACTCGACGGGCATGGTCAGGTCGATGCGCTGGTCGAAGGCGCCGGCGACGAACGCGCCCTTGCCGAACCGCGAGCATCCGGTGACGCCGGTGTCGTCGGCCTGGAGGACGGTGCCGCCCGACTGCTCGATGACGTCGATGATCCGGCTCACGCCCCACGACCAGGCCATGAGCAGCCCGGTGTCGCTGGAGGAGCCGTAGATGCTGTAGAAGGCGCCCTGCTTGTTGCTGCGCGAGGTGCCCTCCTGGCCCACCTCGTAGGGGTCGAAGCTGATGACGGCGGCGCCGGAGGACTTGATGGTGGCGGTGTCGGCGCCCATCCCGCCCAGGACGACGACGGCCGGGAAGGGGCCCGACCCGCTGGGCAGGTCGACGCCGGCGGTGAAGCTGGCGCTTCGGCCCTGGTCGGTGACGCTCACCGTGATGCTGCTCTGGGAGACCGTGCCCGTGACGCTGTCAGGCGGCGCCGGCTTCTGGCCGTAGACCGAACTCTCGGCCAGTTCCTTGATCTCCGCCCGCCGGCACCGCCACTCCGATGTGGTGGTGACGCGGGTTCCGTCCAGCTTCGCGAAGGGGTCGGGCAGCCGTGCCTGGGATGCCGACTGCCCCGGATCGGGCACCGGGCAGTCGGCGCCGTCGAACTCGTCCTGGGCGGCGGCGCCGGTCTGCGGGCCGAGGGTGGCCAGGGTGAAGACCGCGGCGAAGGCCGCGGCCGCCCACGCCCGCGGGCGGCGCCGGTGTCGATGAAAGCGCATGCGCAACCTCCGGAGTGCGGCGCGCAGTCGGCGCGGCGAAGCGGCCCGCCGCCGGGCGGCGCCGGGCCGCGCACCCGCCGGTGCGCACCGGTTGGGGGATGTGTGCCGGTCCGGCCCGGCGCAGGGGCCGCCGCGGATGCGGTGGCGGGAAGGCGCGCATACGGACTCCGGGTGGAGGGTTTGCCCGTCGTAGGCCGGACCGGTCGGATAGCGCTTTCCATAGTAATGAAAACTTTCGGATGGATTCCAGCACGAACCCGAAGAAAATTCCGGAATGTTTTGGATCAACGTCGCATCCCCGCCATTCCGGCAGGTGGGCGACGCGGTGAGCGGCCGCCGAGCGCGGTGGAATCGTCTGCGGGGGCCGCGACCTGCCTTGTTCGGCGTTTTCACAGGCCATACCTAGGTATGTTTTGTCCGGATTGTTCTCGGTAGCCCTCCCCCAAGGCCAAGTCCACGGTGCCGGAAGAGGGACCACATCCGATGAGTCAGGACAGCAGCGCCGACCAGGACGCGCAGCGTCCCGCGAGCAGGTCGACCGTGGCCGACCGCCTCGACGCCGCGCGCCGGCAGTTCGAGGAGGTCACGGGGATCGAGGTGGAGAGCGCCTCGGGGATCAGGAAGTCCGACGAGGGCTGGACCGTGACCCTGGAGGCGCTGGAACTGCGCCGCATCCCCGACACCGTCAGCCTGCTCGCCACCTACACCGTGGAGATCGACTCCGACGGCGAACTCGTCGGCTACGAGCGGCGCAGCCGCTATACGCGCGGCAGATCCGACAGCCGCTGAGAGCAACAAGCGCCGAGAAAAGTCGTCCCCCGCCCCGCATCGCCGGGAAATCCCCCGACAACCCCCGCAATGTCGAAAGGGAGCGCAGTCTGATGACAGTGATGCAGCAGACCTCGGGGTCGGGCGGCAGGTCCGGCAACCTCTACGAGGTCCTGGACCTGATTCTGGACAAGGGGCTGGTGATCGACGTGTTCGCCAGGGTCTCGCTCGTGGGTATCGAGCTCCTCACCGTGGACGTGCGGATCGTGGTCGCCAGCGTCGACACCTACCTGCGGTTCGCCGAGGCGTGCAACCGCCTGGACCTCTCCGCCGGCGGCGGGGCCGGCCTTCCCGACCTCGTCAACGGCGCGACCGAGAGCGGCGCCCGGTCCAAGACCAAGGGCGCCCTGGCCGGCGCGGCCGACACCGTCAAGGACACGCTGGGCAGGGACTCCGAGGAGGAGCGCCCCACCGCCAAGTCCGGTCGCCGCTCCGGCAGGAAGGAAGCCGAATGAGCACCTACGTCTACGGGATCACCCATGACACGGGGGCTCTGGACGGCTCGGGGCTCACCGGTGTGGGGGACCCGCCAAGCGAGGTGCGCTTCGTGCGGACCGACGGGCTCGCGGCCGCCGTCAGCACGGCCCCCCAAGGGCTGCGCGCCAAGCGGCGGGACCTGTCGGCACACCAGGAGGTGCTGGTCGACCTGGCGCGGCGCGACGCGGTGCTGCCCATGCGCTTCGGCGCCGTCGCCGAGGACGACGAGGCCGTCGCGGCGGAGCTGCGCCGCGCCAAGGAGCACTACACGGCCCTGCTGGACCGGCTGAAGGACCGGGTTGAGTTCAATGTCAAGGCCGTCCACATCGAGGAGGCCGCTCTGCGCACGGTCCTCAGCGAGGACGAGTCCCTGCGCGAGGCCAACGAGCGGCTGCGCGCGCAGGACGGCGGCACGCCCGCCGAGCGCATGGCCTTCGGTGAGCAGGTGGCCGGCGCGCTGGAGGAGCTGCGCCGGCGCGACGCCGACACCGTGGTCGAGCCGCTGGCCGCGCACGCCGAGCAGGTCGCCATGGGTCCGCCGGTGGACGACTGCCTGGCCAACGTCTCGCTGCTCGTGCACCGCGACCGGGGCGAGGAGCTGACCCGGGAGGTCGGCCGCCTCCAGGGCAAGCTGGGCCACCTCATGGAGATCAGCGTCAACGGGCCGCTGCCGCCCTACAGCTTCGTGGCGGAGCCTGCGCAGTAGGGCGGGCCGCCGCCCCAGGGAGGTGGTGGGGGATGGGCCTCATCAAGGCGATCATCACCGCTCCGGCGGCACCGGTGCGGTTCGTCGACTGGACGGCGCGCCAGGTGCTCGACGCGGCCGAGCGCGAGTACTACGACCCGGCGGCGATCCGCCGGGAGTTGGCGGACCTCGCGCAGCAGGCCGACAGGGGCGAGATCTCCGAGGAGGAGTTCGACCGGCTGGAGGACGAGCTGCTGGACCGGCTCGACGAGGCCGAACGGTACATGAGGGAACGGTGATCCCCGGCCGCCGCCCGTTCCGGCGGCGGCCGGGCCGCCGGCCCGCGGCAGGGCGGGGATCGGCGAGGGGAGGCAGAGGTGACCCAACCGGCTCCGTGGAGGGGCGAGCCGCGCGAGGTGCGCTCCCGCGGCGGCTCCTCGGCGAATCTGGCCGACGTGCTGGAGCGGGTGCTCGACAAGGGCGTCGTCATCGCCGGCGACATCAAGATCAATCTGCTGGACATCGAACTACTGACGGTCAAGCTCCGGTTGCTGGTGGCCTCGGTCGACAAGGCCAAGGAGATGGGCATCGACTGGTGGGAGCACGACCCCGCGCTCTCGTCGAAGGCGGCCGAGCGCGCCGACGAGGAGCTGGCCGAGGAGAACCGGCGGCTGCGCGAGCGCATCGAGGCGCTGGAGGGGCACCGCTCCGCCCCGATCGAGGACGGCGGGCGGGCCGCGGCCCGCCAGGAGGCCGGCGCGCAGCCGGAGTCCGCCGCACCGGCCGAGCGCGCCGCCGAGGGAGGGGAGGACCGATCGTGAGCGCACCCCTGGCCGAGGCCGCCTACGTCTACGCGGTGGCCCGCCCTCTCGCGGCCGAGGCGGTCGCGGACCTGAAGGGGGTCGGCGGCCGCCCCGTGCACCTGGTGGAGCACGAGGGGCTGGTCGCCGTGGTGAGCGCGGTGCCGCTGCACGAGTTCGACGAGGACGCGCTGCGCGCCAACCTGGAGGACCTGGGCTGGCTGGAGGAGGTGGCGCGCGCCCACCACGGCGTGGTCGACGCCGCCGCCCGCCGCACCGACGTGGTGCCGCTGCGGCTGGCCACGGTCTACCACGGCGACGACCGGGTGCGCGCGGTCCTGCGCGAGGGGCGCGAGGACTTCGCGGGGGCGCTGGAGCGCGTCGCCGGGTGCCTGGAGTTCGGCGTCAAGGTCTACGCCGAACCGGCCTCGCGCCCGGCGGCCCCCGAGCCGCCCGCCGCCGCGCCGGCGGGCGAGAGTCCCGGAAAGGCCTACCTGCGCAAGCGGCGGGAGCAGCGCGACCGCCGCGACGACGTCTGGCAGCAGGCGGCGCAGTTGTGCGAGCGGCTGGACGCGGCTGCCGCGCAGTGGGCGCGGGCGCGCGAGCGTCACCGGCCCCAGGACGCGTCCCTGTCGGGCGCTCCGGGCGAGAACGTCCTCAATGCGGCCTACCTGGTCGCCGACGCGGACGCCGAGGGCTTCCTGGACGCGGTGGAGCGGGTGCGCGCGGCCGCGCCCGAGGGCACCCGGATCGAGGTGTCGGGGCCGTGGGCGCCCTACTCCTTCTCCGCCGCCGATACGCCCGCCGAGTCCGCGGAGGAGGAGCGGTGACGACACCGGACCGGTACGAGGACCCGCCGGCCGGGTTCGGGGAGGAGCCGGCGTCCCTCTCGCGCATGCTGGACGAGGACCACCCGCTGGCCAACCGCGACATCTCGCTGGTCGACCTCCTCGACCGGGTGCTGGCCAAGGGGGTCGTGATCAGCGGCGACCTCACCGTCTCCATCGCCGACGTCGACCTGGTCCGCATCTCGCTGCGCGCGCTGGTGTCCTCGGTCAACGAGAACGTCCCCTCGCCGTGGGAGCACGGCCATCCGCTCTCGGGCTGGATCAGGGCCGACTGAGGGCGCGGGCGCGGCCGGGCGGCCGCAGCGCGGAAGGGAGTCAGCATGGCCGAAGACGACGACGGCGCCGGGCGCGCCGGGGCCGGCGGGGAGTCGCGGGGGTTCGTCCGCGACATCGGCGGCGTCGGCGAAGGGGGTGCCGACCGGGCCGCCCCGCTGGAGAGGCTGCAGGAGGTGCTGGACGGCACCGCGGCCGGTCCCGAGCGATCGGCTGCCCCCGAGGGGCCGGCCGGCCCGCGGCGCCGCGCCCAGACCGAGAGTCTGCGCCACCGCATCGCCACCGAGCCCGACACGGTCGAACGCGACCTGATCAAGCTGGTGCTGACCGTGGTGGAGCTGGTCCGCCAGCTCATGGAGCGCCAGGCGCTGCGCCGCGTGGAGGTCGGCGACCTCACCGAGGACCAGGAGGAGCGCATCGGCATGACGCTGATGCTGCTGGAGGAGCGCATGACCGAGCTGCGCGACCGCTACGGCCTGACCGCCTCGGACCTCAATCTGGACCTGGGGCCGCTGGGCTCCCTGCTGCCCAGGGCAGAGGAGTAGGTCCGCCGCCGTTGCGGCGAGGGCAGCACTTCCGCCTGCGGGGATCGGTTCGGGTGTACGCCGGTACCGGTAAGCGACGGGTCGGCGAGGGCAGCGCGGGGCACAGCCTGCGGAGATCGGTCCGGGTGCCCGCCGGTTGATCACCCGACGAGGGCGGCGAGGGCGGCACGGGGCACAACCCGCGCAGATCGGTCCCGGTGCCCGCCGGTTAATCACCCGACGAGGCAGCGAGGAAAGCGGAGGGTTGCGCCCGCGCAGATCGGTCCCGGTGCCCGCCGGTGACCCTCGCGACGAGGGCAGCGAGGACGGTGGTGGGTGCGGCTCGCGGTCATCGGTTCGGAAGGATGTCGGTCGCGGTGGGCGACGGGGGCGGCGGCGCGCCGGTCGGGTTTCGACCCAGCCCCGTCCGCCCGCCGCACCTCGCCCGGAACCCCGAATGCCCGATTTGATCTAACTCCCAGGAAACGATCTTGTACTTTTAGTCATTGTTAGCGATCACACGTGACCACAGGTACAAGATCGCCGCCAGAAACCGCGCGGTCGGTGGCCGCGCACCCGCCGGGCGCGGCCGATACCGGGCGCGGAATCGGGCATCGGGGGCATATGCCGCGGCGGGTGGGCGACGATAATCACCGAATGTTCGCGGGGGCGGCCTCCGGCCGCGCGGCGGGCCGTCCGCGGCGTCGAATCCTCCCGCGATGTCCGGTATGCGGGGTCGCCGGAGCGGCCCGCGCGGCCGGGATCGGCGATGATCATGGCGTTTGGCGCGGAATCGGCGTCAAAACCGCTCCAAACGCGCACCTCGTGGCACCCCGGCCGCCACCACCCCCCGCCACGGCCGGGCATTCCGGGCAAACCACCCCGGATTCCTTCCGCATCCCGGAAACCCTGGGGTTCCGGTGCGCCGCGCAGCCCCACCGCGCGCCATCGGCGGGCATCGTGGCCCCACCCGGAGTGAAATGCCTGAAACGTCCCCGCCCGGGCCGTGTCCCAGGACGGCGGGGGCTGCCGTCCAGGAACCCACCGGGAACCACCCGGGGCGGCCACCATCGGGGCTGCGGCAATGGGTGCGCCTCGCGAAGCGCGGTCACAGCTTGCCGCCGAGCGCACGCAGCCCGTCCCAGGTGGAGCCGCACCACCGGTGGCGGGCCTCCGAAACAAGGGTGCGCCGTGCGCTCGGCGGCAAGCTGGCGCACCGCGCTTCGCGCATCACAGCCCCATTGCCGCAACCTCCTGTGGTGACCGACTCCTTAAACCCGACGTAGGCCGCCCCACCACCGCCCTCGCCGCCACCGTCGCCTGCCGCACCGACGGGCACCGGGGCCGATGGGCGCGGGCCGAGCCATCCGCCCGTCGTCGCCGCCTCGTCGGGCGGGCCACCGGCGGGCACCCGAACCGATCCGCGCGGGCCAAGCCCACCGCCGCCCTCGCCGCCCCGTCGGGCGACCCGCCACCCGCCCTCGGCAACCGGCGACCGCCCGGCCCCGCCCCCCACCGGCCGTCGCCGCCTCGTCGGGGTGGGCCACCGGCGCCCACCCGAACCGATCCGCGCAGGCTCAACCCCGCGCCGCCCTCGCCGCCCCGTCGGGCGACCCGCCACCCGCCCTCGGCAACCGGTGATCACCCAGCCCGGCCGCCCACCGCCCCTCCGCCCTCGCCGCCCCCATTAGCTTTTAGAGCAGTTCCGCAAAGGAACACCCGGCCTTCGACCCGGCATGGCTGAGTGCGTGCCACCGGCGGATCGGAGAGCCCGGCCGGGACCGCCCCCGCCCGGGGGCGCTTTAACATCGGATCGTCGGGCCTTGCGGGTCCGCGCCGCCTGGCGCCCCCGTCCAACCGCCCCCGTCCGGCCGCCCCGTCCGGCCGCCCCCGATGTGCCAAGGAGTCCCGCCCCCGTGTTCACCACCCGACCGACCCTGCAGGGCACCTTCGGTATGGCGTCCTCCACCCACTGGCTGGCCTCCGGCACCGCTATGGCCGTGCTGGAGGACGGCGGCAACGCCTTCGACGCCGCGGTCGCCGCGGGGTTCGTGCTGCAGGTCGTCGAGCCGCACCTGAACGGGCCCGCAGGCGAGGTGCCGATCATCCTGGCTCCCGCCGGCGGCCGCCCGCTGGTGCTGTGCGGCCAGGGCCCCGCGCCGGCCGGGGCGACCATCGACCACTACACCGGTCTGGGGCTGGAGCTGGTGCCCGGTACCGGGCCGCTGGCCGCGGCCGTGCCCGGCGCGTTCGACGCCTGGATGCTCCTCCTGCGCGACCACGGCACCAAGCGCCTCGCCGACGTCCTCTCCTATGCGATCGGCTACGCCGAACGGGGGCACCCGGCCGTGGAGCGCGTCGGCGAGACCGTCGAGACCGTGCGCGAGCTGTTCGAGACCGAGTGGCCCACCTCCGCCGAGCTGTACCTGCCCGGCGGCCGCTCCCCCCGGCCGGGAGCGCTGGTGCGCAACCCCGCTCTGGCGGCCACCTGGCGGCGCATCCTGCGGGAGGCGGAGGCGGCGGGCGCCGACCGCGACGCCCAGATCGAGGCGGCCCGCCGGGTCTGGCGGGAGGGGTTCGTCGCCGAGGAGCTGGCCGCCTTCGCCGCCCGCGCCGTCATGGACTCCTCCGGCCGGCGGCACGCCGGAGTGCTGGCCGGCGAGGACATGGCCCGCTTCGCCGCCTCCTACGAGGAGCCGCTCTCCTACGACTGGAACGGCTGGACGGTGTGCAAGGCCGGACCGTGGAGCCAGGGCCCGGTGTTCCTGCAGCAGCTCGCGCTGCTGCCCGCCGGCCTCGACTACGGCACCCCCGAGTACGTGCACACCCTGACCGAGGGCACCAAGCTGGCCATGGCCGACCGCGAGGCCTGGTACGGCGACGCCGCCGACGTCCCCGTCGGCCACCTGCTGTCGGCGGCCTACAACGACGCCCGCCGGGCCCTCGTCGGCGAGCACGCCTCCCGTGAACTGCGGCCGGGCAGCCCGGGCGGCCGCACGCCGCGCCTGAGCAGGCATGCGCTGGAGCGCACCGCCGACGCGCCACTCGCCGCGGGAGCCGGGGAGCCGACCGTGGCCCGCGACGGCGCGACCCGCGGCGACACCTGCCACCTCGACGTCGTCGACCGGCACGGCAACATGGTCGCCGCCACGCCCAGCGGCGGCTGGCTGCACTCCAACCCCGTGGTGCCCGCCCTCGGCTTCCCGCTGGGCACCCGGCTGCAGATGACCTGGCTCGAACCGGGCCTGCCCAATTCGCTGACCCCCGGCCGCCGGCCCCGCACCACGCTGACGCCCTCGCTCGCGCTCCGCTCCGGCGAACCGGTGATGGCCTTCGGCACTCCCGGCGGCGATCAGCAGGACCAGTGGAGCCTGCACTTCTTCCTGGCCGTTGCGCTGCGCGAGCAGGTCCGGGGCGGGCTGGACCTGCAGGGCGCCATCGACGCGCCGAACTGGCACACCGAGAGCTTCCCCGGCTCGTTCTACCCGCGCACGTGGCGGCCGGGCAGCCTCACCGTGGAGTCGCGGCTGGGCGAGGCGGCCGTGGCCGAGCTGCGCCGGCGGGGCCACGACGTGACGGTGGGTGACGCGTGGTCGGAGGGGCGGCTGAGCGCGGTCGCGCGCGACCCCGAGACCGGTGTGCTCTCCGCGGCGGCCAACCCGCGCGGCATGCAGGGCTATGCGGTGGGCCGCTGACGCCCGCCCCACAGGAAGGAGGCGCCCCCGCCCGGCCGGGCGGGGGCCGCGGCAGAGGCCCTACCCGGCCTGCTCCTTGGGGCGGCCCAGGTCGGCGCCGCCGGCCACGAGATCGGCGACGGCGCCGACGGTGCTGAACTCCACGCCGTAGGCGGCGATGCGGTCCAGCCACTCCTCCAGGCGCAGCAGCCGGTGTCCGCGGCCGATCACCTGGGGGTGGAAGGTCACGGTGAGCACGCCCTGCTCGGTTTCGCGCAGCATGTAGCGCAGGTCCAGCTCCCAGTCGGCGAACATCCGGGCGGCGTCGCCCAGACCGGGCAGGGTGCGCGCCGGCGAGGTCAGGAACTCCAGGTGGGGAAGGTCGTCGAGGGTCCAGCTGACGGGCACCTCGATCAGCTCGGTGGGTTCGCCCCACGCGGTGCCGTCGGCGTCGACCCGGTCGCCGGTGCGGCACCGGTAGGGCGCGTAGTCGTGGCCCATCATGCTGCTGTCGTAGCGCAGACCGCGCTCGTCGAGCAGGGCGACGGTGTTCTCCGACAGGTCCCAGGCCGGCGCGCGGAACCCCCTCGGCTCGACGCCGGCCACCTCCCGCAGCGCCTCGATCGAGCGGTCCAGCACCGCCCGCTCGGCGTCCTCGGCCAGAGCGGCGACGTTCTCGTGGGCGTAGCCGTGCAGGGCCAGTTCGTGGCCGTGGTCGCGGATCCGGCGGCACAGCTCCGGGTAGGTACGGGCGGTGTGGCCGGGGACGAACCAGGTGGCCGCCAGGCCGCGGCGCGCGAGCACGTCCAGCAGGCGGGGGACGGCCACCGCGCCGAACTCCCCGCGCGAGCGCGGGGTCGCCGAGAGCTGGCCGCGGTCGACCCAGACCGAGAGCGCGTCGAAGTCGAAGGTGAGGCAGACGTGTCCGTGCGGCATCGCGCGCTCCTCTCAGGCCAGGGGGAGCGCGGCGTTGCCGGCCCCCACTCCCCCGTCGACGGTGATGGTCGTGCCGGTGATCCACTCCGCTCCCGCGGAGCACAGGTAGGCCACGGCCGAGGCGACGTCGTCGGGCACGCCGGGCCGGGGCCAGGGCCGCCCGGCCTCCACGGCGCGCACGTAGTCGGCGCTGAGCGGGTTGACGTCGCTGCCGACCTCGACGAACCCGGGCGAGACCGCGTTGGCGCGGATGCGGTGCTCGGCGAACTCCAGCGCGAGCGCCTTCGTGAGCATCGTCAGGCCGGCCTTGGAGGTGCAGTAGTGCGCGGCGCCCCGCCGCGCCCGCTCGCCGGCGCCGGAGGTGATGTTGACGATGTCGCCCGGCCGGCCCGCCGCGACCCGGGCGCGGGCGAACTCGGTGGACAGCGCGAAGGGCCCGTCGAGGTTGGTGGCGAGCACCCCCCGCCATTCGGCGTCGGTCATCTCCAGCAGCGGCCGGCTGGGGTAGACGCCGGCCGCGTTGACCAGCACGTCCAGTCCGCCGGTGCGTTCGGCGGCCGTGCGCACGCAGGCGCGCGCGGACTCGGGGTCGGCGACGTCGGACGCGACCGCGGTGACGCGGTCGGGAGCGCCGAGGTCGGCCGCCGCGGCCGTGCACCGCGCCTCGTCGGCGTCGCTGAGCACGACGAACGCCCCCTCGTCCAGGAACCGGCGCGCGACGGCCGCGCCGATCCCTCCCGCGGCTCCGGTGACCAGCACTGTGCGACTCAACGTTCCTCCCAGGTCTCGCGGCGGTTCATGCCCCGGCGCAGGGCCAGGTACTGCGGTATCGGCATGCGCGGCGGCGACTCGGCCAGCACGCGGCGGGCCGCCGCGGCGCCGTCGCCGAGCAGGTCCACGACCGTGCCCGCCAGGTAGAGCGCGGGCTCGACCGCGGCCGCGCGGTGGTCGTGCACCCGGTAGTCGGTGCTGTGGTGGTCGCCGGCGGCGCCTCCGCTGTAGGGGTGCGACACCGGCATGACGTGGCCGAGGTCGCCCATGTCGGTGCAGGCGCCGAGGTGGCGGCCGCGGGCGGTCTCGGCTGTGCCGACGACCGAGTGGGCGTTGCGTTCCACGACGTCGTCGAGCCCCGGCGCCGAGCGCAGCGGCAGGTAGGCGGCCAGGGTGTCGGTCTCCACGCGGGCGCCGAGCGCGAGCGCGCCGGCGCGCATCGTGCGGGCGACCACGTGCACGGCGCGCTGGAGCGCCTCGGCGTTTCCGGCGCGGACCATGGTGTGCAGCGCGGCCGCCGGCGGCACGGAGCCCAGGCCGCCCTCGCCGCCGGAGACCAGGTAGTTGAGCCGCACGTGGTCGCTGTCGGGGAAGGTCTCGCGCTGGGCGTCGAGGCCGTGGGCGGCCATGGCGGCGGCTTTGAGGGCGTTGACGCCAAGCCAGGGACTCGACCCGGCGTGGGCGGAGCGGCCGCCGAACCGGGCCCGCACGACGCAGGAGCCGTTGAGGGTGTCGCCGACGGAGAAGCGCGGGCCGCCGCCGCGCCCGGTGTGCACGAGCACGGCCATGTCGACGTCGTCGAAGGCGCCGATGCGCAGCAGTTCGGCCTTGCCGACGGGGAACTCGGGGCCCTGGCCGCCTGCGTCGCCGCTACCGGAGTCCGTGCGCCGGGCCGCGGCGTCGACGGCCCGGTCGACGTCGCCCAGTTCCTCGGCCGGCGCGGCGATCAGCGCGACCGACCCGTCGAGTTCGGCCATGACCTCGCGCAACCCGAGCGCGGCGCCGGCCACCGCCGCGAGCTGGGCGTGGTGGCCGCAGGCGTGGGCCGCCCCGGTGGCGGGGTCGGCCAGCGGGTGAGCGGGCAGGGTGAGGGCGTCGAGTTCGCCGACGAGCGCGATGCGCGGGCCGGGGCCGCGGCCTTCGAGCACGGCCTTGACCCCGGTGCCGGCCAGGCCGGTGCGCGGGGACAGGCCCAGCTGCTGCAGCCAGGAGGTGAAGCGCGCGGCGGTGGCGTGCTCGGCGTAGCCGGGCTCCGGGCGGAGCATCAGCTCCTCGCTGAGGGCGGCGATGTCGTCGGCGCGCTCTTCGATGGCGCGGTGCGCGACCTGCTTGGAGTGTGCGGCGGCCGGGCTCATGCGCGGTCCCCCCACCGATGGGCGGGCCCGCGCCGGGCCTGCGCGGCGCGCGGGCCGCCGGGGCGGCCGGCCGCCGGGGCGGGCGCCGCGGGCTCACATCGGATGATCATGCCGGCCAGTATGGAGGCGGAGGGCCGCCCGGGGACTCATGCCCTGCTCTGAACTTCCGCCGCCTCCCTTGTCCGCTGCACCAAACCGGAGCTGCGCAGGCACAGCGCGGCGACCAGCCGCTCCTCGGGGTCGTCCAGGTCGATCCCGCTGATGGGCCCCAGCCGGCGCAGGCGGTAGCGCAGTGTGTTGGGGTGGACGTGCAGCGCGCGCGAGGCGGCGATCACGTCGCCGAAGGCGTCGAGGTAGGCGGCCAGGCTGGCGGCGTAGTCGGTGTGGTGCCTGCGGTCGTATTCGAGCAGGTCGGGCACTGGGCCGCAGGAGAAGCGGGGGTCGGCGGCCACCGCGTCGGTCAGCACGAGCACGCCCGCGGCCGCGCGCACGTCCTCGGGCCGCACCACGCAGGTGTGGGCGGTCCCGCGGCTGCGCAGCACCCGCAGGACCAGGTCGGCCTCGGCGAGGGAGTCGGGGACGTCGTCGGCGTCGGAGACGACGGTGCCCAGCGCGCCCAGGACGGGGCAGTCGGCCGCACCGGCGGCGCGGGAGACCACCTCGCAGGCGGCGCCGACCCACTCGGCGGGGTCGTCGGCGTCCAGCTCGCACAGCAGCACGTCGACGCGCCCGCGGGAGGGCACCGGCACGGCGGCGCAGCCCAGCGCGGGCAGGTGCACGCTGAGCAGGTCGGCGAAGGCGCGCGCGTCGTGCGGCCGGCCGTCGGCGAAGACGCAGCTGAGCACGGCCGCGGGACGGCCGCGGTCGATGTCGAGCCACTCCAGCGCCTCGTCGTCGGCGGCCCCGGCCAGCAGCCTGCGGGCGACGGACTCGGTGGCGCGGCGGCGGGTCTGGGTGCGCACCCCCAGGCGGGAGAGGTACTGGCCGGCCGAGGCGGCCGCGCGGCGCAGGACGACCGCGGCGTCCTCGGGCAGAGGGCGGCCCCGCTCGGCCACCCAGATCGACCCGAGGATCTCGTCGCCCGAGCGCACGGCGACGGCCATGCGGCGACTCACGCCCTGCTCGGGCACGGCGGGGATGTCCACGACGTCGCCGCTGCGCCACAGCTGCCGGTAGACGCCGTGTTCGCGCAGCCGTGCCCGGTACCAGGAGGGTCCGCGCTGGTCGAGGACGGCCTGGCGGCGCATGGCGTCGTCGGTGTCGGCGAGGCGGGAGGAGGCGAGCACCTCCTGCTGCGGGTTGAAGATCAGCACCGAGCCGCCGATCGATTCGCACAGCGCGTTGGCGAAGGCCGCCAGCTCGCGGGAGGGCGGCCCGGAGGACTCGGCGTCCAGTTCGGCGCCGGTGGTGGTGAGCAGCCCGCGCAGCTGCCCGGAGAACTGCGCCCAGCCGGTGCCCGGCGCCAGGCCCAGCAGCGCCACGCCGGTGTGGCGGGCGGGGCCGCTCAGGCGCTCGCGCATCTCGGCCGTGCCGCGCACGACCACCGCCGCCACGCCGTGCCTGCCGGCCTCCTCCAGCAGGGCCGGGGCTCCATCGGCGTCGGCCCCCACGGCCAGCAGCAGGTCGCCGGGGCCGGCGGCGAACTCGGCGGCGGAATCGTGGATCACCACGTCGTTGCAGCGCACAGTGGGGTCTGGGGGATCGACCCACACCGACAGCACGCTCATGCCCATCGCGTCGATGACGGTGCTCAGCATCGGACCGGTCACGGTGCCCTCCTCGGGGAGTCCTTGTCGCAGACGACAAGTTCCGTGCGGTTCTTCATACCAGCGGATCATTACAGCGAGATGATCACTCGCCGAGACTGGCTGCCACGTCATACGAAGGAGGCACCGTCCATGGTCGAGGGGTTCACCGCCGAACTGCGCGCGCTGGTCGACGCGGAGTCGCCTTCAGCCGACCTGCCCGCGGTCGAGGCGTGCGGGGACCACCTGGCCGAGGCCGGCGAGCGGATCACCGGCGCGGCCCCGGAGCGCTTGCCGCTGCCGGGCGGCCCCTCGGCACTGGTCTGGCGGCGGGGCGACCCGCATGCGCCCGGCCGGGTGCTGCTGCTGGGCCACCGCGACACCGTGTGGCCGGTGGGCACGGCCCAGGAGCGGCCGTTCACCGTGCAGGGCGGCCGGGCCTGCGGCCCGGGGGTCTTCGACATGAAGGCGGGCCTGCTCGTGGGGCTCTACGCCGTTGCGCGGCTGGACCCGGGCGTCCCGGTCACGCTGCTGGTCACCGGCGACGAGGAGGTTGGCTCGGCGGCCAGCCGGGAGCTGATCGAGGCCGAGGCGCTGGCGGCCCAGGCGGTGCTCGTGCTGGAGGGGGCGGCCGAAGGCGGCGCGCTCAAACGCGCCCGCAAGGGGTGGTCGATCTACACCCTCCACTGCCGGGGCCGCTCGGCCCACGCCGGGCTGGAGCCGCAGAAGGGCAGCAACGCCCTGGTCCGGATGGCCGAGCTCGTCGGGGAGGCGGTGCGGCTGAACGCGCCGGACCGCGGGCTGACCGTCACACCCACGCTGGCGCGCGCCGGCCAGACCGTCAACACCGTGCCCGACCGCGCCGAGCTGCATCTGGACGTGCGCGCCGGCAGCGCCGCCGACCAGCGGCGCGTGGACGAGCGCATCCGCGGCCTCGCCGCCGCCTCGACGGGGGTCGAGGTCGAGGTGGAGGGGGGCGAGAACCGGCCGCCGATGGAGGACGGCGCGGCGGCCGAACTGCTGGCCCGGGCGGCCCGGCACGCCCGCGAACTGGGCCAGGAGCCGCCCGGCTCGGCGGCGGTGGGCGGCATCTCCGACGCCAACCTCTGCGCGGCTCTTGGCGTCCCGACTCTCGACGGACTCGGTGCGGTCGGCGGGGGCCCGCACGCGATCCACGAATGGGTGGACGTCGAGGCGACCCTGCACCGGATTCCACTGGTCACGGCGCTGGTGGGCGGCCTGGCCGCGCACCCGCTTCCGGGGCCTTGAAGGATGTGATCACGCAATGCCCGACACCCGATCCCCACTCCGCGAAACCGACTTCGAGGAGGATCCGCGCTACCGCACGGCCACGCGGGAACTCGCCATCGCGCTGGCCTACTGGGTGGCGTTCACCGTCGCCGTCACCGCGACGGCCTGGCTGCTGGGCGGCGGCAAAGAGGCCGATGAGCTGACCTTCGTGCTGGGTTTCCCCGCATGGTTCTTCTGGTCGGTACCGGTGGTGGCCTTCGCGTTCTCCGGTATCGCCTTCGTCCTCGTCCACCGCTACTTCACCGACATCCCCCTCTCCGCCGACGGCTCCGCCGACGAGCCGGAAGAAAGGTAGCCGACCATGCGCTGGGGCGTCCTCATCCCGATTCTGCTCTACGCCGCCCTGCTGCTGGTGATCGCCTGGTGGACCTTCCGCCGCCGCCAGGCGGTCGCCGAAGGCCGCAAGACCGAGCACTACTACATGGGCGGCCGCTCGCTGGGCTGGATGCTGCTGATGTTCACGCTGCTGGCGAGCGGAGCCAGCGCGGGCACCTTCATCGGCGGTCCCGGACTGGTCTACGGCGAGGGCTACGGCTGGATCCTGGTCTCGGTGTTCCAGGTGCCCACCGCCTTCATCGCGCTGGCGGTGCTGGGCAAGAAGTTCGCCATCGTCGGGCGCAAGCTGGGGGCGCTGTCGATCGTGGACATGCTGCGGCACCGCTATGAGAGCCCGATCGTGGTGATCGTCAGCTCGCTGGGCATCGTGGTGTTCCTGACCGCCTACATGGTGCCGCAGTTCGTCGGCGGGACCCGACTGCTTGAGGCGGCCACCGGCGCCGACTACACCGTTCTGCTGATCTGCCTGGCGGCGCTGATCGCGATCTACACGACCTTCGGCGGATTCCTCGCCGACGCGATGAGCGACGTGCTGCAGGGCGTGATCATGCTCGTGGGGGCCGTGGTCGTGTGGATCGCGCTGCTCACCGCGGCCGGGGGCATGGGCCCGGTCAACGAGCAGGTCATGAGCACCGCACCGGAGCTGTTCACGCTGCCGGGGCCGGCCGGGTTCACCCCGCAGATGATCGCCTCCTACTCGCTGCAGCTGGGGCTGATGTTCGGCGTTCTGCCGCACCTGGCGGTCCGGGCGATGAGCTACCGCGACTCGCGCGCGGTGCACACCGCGATGAAGGTCGGCCCGCTGGTGATGACGATCATCACCCTGGGTTTCCTGACGATGGGCATGATGGCGCGCTTCTATCAGCCCGACATGGAGGTGGGCGACCTGGCGCTGCCCACCACCATCGTGGAGGTGCTGCCCTCCGGCGTGGCCGGGGTCCTGTTCGCCGCGCCGATGGCGGCGGTGATGTCCACGGTCGACGCGATGATCCTGGTGGTCAGCGGCACCATCATCCGCGACCTCTACGTCACCTACGTCAACCCGCGCATCAGCGACGGGCGCACGTCGGCGATGTCCTCGGTGACCACGCTGGTGCTGACGGCGGTGGTGCTGGTGCTGGCCCTCAACCCGCCCGCGTACCTGGAGCTGCTGGTCATCTACGCCATCGGCGGCCTGGAGGTGGCGTTCTTCTTCCCTCTGGTGCTGGGGCTCTACTGGAAGCGCGCCAACGCGCTGGGCGCCGGCCTGGGGATGGCGGGCGGCATCGCCTGGTACACGCTCGTCAACAACTGGGCGCCCGAACTGGCGCTGGGCATGTTCCCCATCGCCACGTCGTCGGCCGTCGCGCTGGCCCTGTTCCTGCTGGGCACCTACCTCGGACCGCCACCGCGGCGCGAGATCCTGGTGAAGTTCTGGGGCACCCAGGCCGAGATCGACCGCCTGGGCGAGGACGTGCGCCCGGTGCGTTAGGCACCCGGGTCCAGGACCCCTCCCGCGGTGTGCGGGGGCGTGGCGTTCCCTCTCGCGCCCCCGCACACCGCCCCGCGGCTCCCGCCCGGCCCCTCTCCGGGCGGGAGCCGCGGTTTTGGGCCGCGGATCCGCGCCTTGCGCGCGCGTCGGGCGCCCCCGGGCGCCGGTTAGGCGGCGGACGGCCGGGTAGCGGCCCGGCGACCACCGGGGCGGGCCGCTCGGCCGCGGGCGGCCCCCGCGCAGCCGAAGGAGGGCGAGTATGAGCCGGCCAACGCAGGCCACGGTGCCCGATGCGACGCGCGGTGCCGCGCGGGTCGTCGCGGGCCTGGTGGGAGGGGTCTTCCTCCTCGTGGGCGTCCTGGGATTCGTCCCGATCACGACCGGCCAGTACGGCACCCTGGAGTGGGCGGGCCCCGACTCCCACGCGATGCTGCTGGGGCTGTTCCAGGTGTCGGTGCTGCACAACATCGTGCACCTGGTGTTCGGCGCCGCCGGGCTGGCGGCGGCGTTCCTGCCGGCCATGGCCCGCGCCTACCTGCTCGTCAGCGGCGTGCTGTACCTGGGGCTGTGGATCTACGGGATGGTGGTCCCCCCGGACTCCGCGGCCAACTTCGTGCCGGTCAACGCACCCGACAACTGGCTGCACCTGATTCTGGGCATCGGCCTGGTCGGAGCCGGTTTCGTGGTCAAGCGCGGGCGCGGGGACACCCCCTGAGGCCGGCGCGGGCGCGCGGCGGCCTCAGCGCTGCGGTGCCCGGCCGCCGCGGTCCGCGGTGCGGCGCGGCCGCCGCGTGGTGACCACCGCGACCACGGCCGCGGCGGTGGCGCCCAGGCCGTACACCGCCAGCGTGGCCAGGGGCGTGGCGTCGGCGGGCGAGGTCTGCAGCAGGTCGGCGTTGAGCTGCTGGTTCACCCACAGGGCGATCAGCAGCGCACCGCCGATGATGCCGACCGACCACCCGGAGGCGATGCGGACGTTGACCCAGCGCCGGGTGAGCAGGCCCGCGGCCAGGCGCGCCAGTGCGGCGACCGCACCGGCCACGAGCACCAGCCCCAGCGGGTTGTAGCGCAGGGACATGGCCGGGTCGCCGCTCATGGCCGCCTCGACCGCGCGGGTGGCGCCGCAGGTGGGGCTCATGATGCCCATGTAGTGCGTCGGGGCGTGCAGGTCGACGGGCGGCATGCCGAACACGGCCATCGCGGCCCCCGCCGCGAGCCCGCCCAGCGCCAGGTAGGAGACCCAGCGGTGGGCGTCGCGGGCCTCGATCCGCAGGCGGACGGGCAGTGCCCAGGCGGGAAAGCCGCCGCGGAGTCCGCGCTCGCTCGTGCTCATGAATCCATTGTCCCCCGGTTCCGGGTGCCGCGGTCCGCGGCCGTGCTTCCCCGGCTCCGACGCCCGGGGGATCCGCGCGGTTCCGGGGCGACGGCTCTGCCGCTGCGTCGTGTTTGAGTGGTCGGTCACCACGGAGGCCGCGGCAATGGGCTGGATTGCGCGAATCCCGCCCGTCGCCGGCCACCGGTGGCACAGCTCCACCCGGCAGGTACCGCGTGCGCTCGGCGGCAAAGAAATACTGCGACGCGAAGCGTCTCCGTCGGGGTGGCGGCGGGCTGACGGGCGGGCGGACCGCGCTACGCGAGACGCGCCCATTGCCGCAGCCTCGACGGTGGCCGCGCCAGGTGGTACCCGGAGGGTTCCTGGAAAGCCACGCCCCCGCCGTCCTTGAACACGGCCTATCCGCGCGGTTCCGCCGCCGGGGCGGACCGGAAGGCGGGCAGCCCTTCCGCCGCGGCCGCGATGGCCTTGCGGACAAGGGCGCCCACGCCGCCGGGCGGCCCGTCCAAACCCGCGGTCAGGCGGTGGCGGGCCCCCTCCTCGGCCGCCAGGCGGAGGGCGGCGTTGAGGGCGGCGGCCTGCACCCGCACGGCCAGGTCGCCGGGCGCGGCGCCGGTGCGCTCGGCGATGATCTCGGCGAACACGGACTCGGCCGCGTGGTGGACCTCCAACCAGACGGCCTTGAGCGCGGGTTCGCGGGCGGTCATGGCGATCAGGTCGGCCACGGGCCCGGCGGCCAGGCGGTCGTCCTCGTCGAAGGCGCCCTCCCGCTCCAGGTGGTCCAGCAGCGCGACGCCGCGCGGGCAGGACCGCAACCGCTGGGCCATGGCGTCCAGACCGGTGGTGAGCAGCGGCCGCACGCAGCTCTCCTTGCTGGGGAAGTAGCGCCACAGGGTGCGGGTGGAGATCCCCAGCTGATGGGCGATGTCCTCGCCCGTGGTGCCGGCGACGCCCTTCTCGACGAACAGGGCGAGTGCGGCGCGGGCGATCTCCATGCGGACGAGTGCCTTGCGGCGCTCGGACATCGGCGGGCGGCCCCGGCCCGCGGTGCGTGCGGAGTCGGCGGCCATACTCGCTCACTGCTCCCTTCGCGCCCGCGGCGCCCCGGCCAGGCCACCATACTAAGCGCCGCGTGTCACCGAGCGACTAAATGTCCTTCCGCGACAAGAATAAATAGCATGGCGGAGGCGGCCGCGGCTGCGGCGCCCCAGCACACCGAGGGAAGGAAGCACCATGGCCGAGTCGGGGCTGAACGGCAGGAACGCGATCGTCACCGGAGGAGGCTCGGGCATCGGCCGGGCCACGGCCCTCCGCCTGGCGGCCGAGGGGGCCCGGGTCCTCATCGCCGACCTCAACGCCGGCACCGCCGACGAGGCGGCCGAGGAGATCCGCGCCCGCGGCGGCACCGCCGAGGTCGTCGCCGGCGACCTCAGCCGCCAGGAGGTCGCCGACGAGGTCGCCGCCACCGCCGCCGACCGCCTCGGCGGCATCGACGTCCTGGTCAACAACGCCGGGATCATGGACGACATGTCGGCCACGGCCGACGTCAGTGACACGGTCTGGGAGCGGCTGATCCGCGTCAACCTGACCGCGCCGTTCCTGCTCACCCGCGCGGTGCTGCCGCACATGCTGCAGCGCGGCGCGGGCTCGATCGTGTTCACCGCCTCGGAGGCGTCTCTGCGCGGCAGCGCCGCCGGGACCGCCTACACCGCCGCCAAGCACGGCGTCGTGGGCCTGGTGAAGTCGACCGCGGTCATGTACCGCGACCACGGCGTCCGGGCCAACGCCGTCGCCCCCGGCGGCACAGCCACCAACATCGACGTCGGCACCCCCACGGCTCCGCACGGGCCCACCGTGCTCGGCGGCTACGGCGGCAACATCGGCCGCATCTCCGCGGCCGACGAGCTCGCCGCCGCGATCGTGTTCCTCGCCTCCGACGCCGCCGGGGCCATCAGCGGCGCCGTTCTGCCCGTCGACAACGGCTGGTCGGCGGTCTGACGAGGGCGCCGGGCGCCCGGCCGGAGGGGACCGTGATCGCCGCGGCAAGGCCCCGACAGGCTCGGCGCAGCGCTCGGTGCGCCGGGCCGGGGTGTCGGCGAGGCGCCCGCCGGCGGCGACGACTCCACCCGGCCGGCGGGGGTGCCGATGCCGCAATCGGCCGCCGGCGCCCTTACGCCGACCGCCCGCAGCGCAGCACGAGCACGGTCACCGCAGCAGGATCGCACCACGGCGCCTCAAGCGTCGGCGCCGCCCTCGTCGAGTCTGAGCCGCCCCGCGAGGATCTCGCGGGCGACCGTGGAGATGGGGAGGTCGTTGGCGAAGGCGTGGCCGCGCAACCGGGCCAGCGCGTCCCTCAGGCTGGTCTGCAACTGGACCGAGAGCATGCCGGTGGCCTGGTAGACCTCGGTGTGGTAGTCCTGCGCGAGCTCGGCGGCGGACCGGGGCGCGGCGCGCTCCTCCTTGCGGTGGGACTCCAGCAGCAGCAGGGCGGCGGTGTCGGCCAGCACGAGCGCGTCGCCGGTCTGCTCCGCGGTGAGCGGACGCGGCACATGGCGGTAGGCCTCCAGCGTGCCGATGGCGACCGCGTCGAACCGCAGCGGGAAGGCGAAGACCGAGCCGACCCCCAGTTCGACCGCCGCGGGCGCGAACGCCGGCCACCGGCCGCAGGCGGCGACCAGTTCGGAGGCCAGGACCGGCGCCCCCGTGCCGAACGACTCCAGGCCGGGTCCCTCGCCGAGCATGAACTGCAGTTCCTCCAACCGCCGGCTGAACTCCCCCGCTGCCCCGGCGATCTCGCGGGCGGTCTCGGTGGCGATCAGTGTCACGGCGGCGCCGTCGACGGCCAGGACGCGGCCGGCCGCGGTGCACACCATGTCGACCGACATGCCCTCCCCGAGGCTGCGCGCCTCCTCGGCCAGCAGGCCCCAGACGCGAGGCGGGCGCTCAGACTCCACCGGCGGATGCCGCCTCCCCTCTCTCTGCCGGTGCGCCCAGGACGCCGGCGGTCGTCGGTCGGCCCGCCGCGGGCAGGGGGGCGGAGGGGGCGCGCAGCGCAGGCGGCGCGGGCGGTCGCGGTGTGCGCATGGTTCCTTCCCTCTCCTGCTCGTGGGGGGCACGGACAGCGCCCCATTATCGCTGACACCGTGCTCTGCTGTATCCGGCTTCCCGGCGAACCGCAGGATATGCGGTCCGCCCCGCCGGGCACCGGGGCCGGCCGAGTGCCGAGGGGCTATGGTGGGTGGTGCCGTGTATCGGCCGTCAGGGCAGCCCGCGCAGTTCGCGCTTTCGGATCCGGTGACTCGACAGACCGCACGAACACCGAACACCGCGGAAGCAGGCACCATGCCGGATGCGCCCTTCACGACGCTCGCCGATCTGACCGAGGTCATCGTCCGCGCTCTCGGAGACGCCGACGGCTGCGGGATCACCGTGGTCCGCGACGGCCGCCCGGTGACCCTCTCCTATTCCGCCGAACTCGCGGCGGTCAACGACGAGTCGGAGTACACGCTGGGCACCGGTCCGTGCCTGGAGGCCCTCGCCGAGGAGGCGGAGGTCGAGTCCCGCGACCTGGCGGCCGAGACGAGGTGGGGCGACTACCCGAGCATCGTCACCGCCCTCGGGCTGCGCTCGGTGCTGGCCCTGCCGTTGAAGGGCGGCCACGGGGTGCTCAACCTCTACTCCTGTCGGATCGGCGGTCTCGGCGACACGTGCCGCCGCGAGGCCGCCGAGTTCGCCGAGATCGTCGGCCGGACGGTGGAGGCCGCGGTCTGCATCGACACCTTTGACGCCGCCCAGGGGCTGCGGACGGCGATCCGGCACAGCTTTGAGGTCGATCAGGCGGTCGGGGTGCTGATGGCCCGGAACGGCGCCGACCGCGCCGCCGCCTTCGGCGAGCTGCTGCGCGCGGCCGAGGCCGCGGGCGAGGGCCTCTACGACGCGGCCGCGCGCATCCTGGCCGACTCCGGCCGACGCGAGCGCTGACCGCCCCGGGCCCGCGGCCCGGCACCGGCCGGCGGTGCGCCCTGCGCTACCGTGGCGGGCGTCGGTGCGGCGGAGGAAGCGGAGGCCGGGCAGTGGGCGCGCAATCCGGCGGGGGCACACCCGCGGTCCCGTTCCAGGAGCGGTATCTGGAGGACTACACGGTCGGCGAGGTCGTCGACTGCGGCACGACCGCGGTGGACGAGGACGAGGTCGTGGAGTTCGCGCGCCGCTTCGATCCCCAGTCGTTCCACGTCGACGCGCACGCCGCCGCCGGGGGCCCCTTCGGCGGGCTGATCGCCAGCGGATGGCACACCGCGTCGCTGATGATGCGGCTGTATGTCGAGGGCTACCTCTCGCCGAAGGCCAGCCTGGGCGGCCCGGGTGTGGACGAACTGCGCTGGATCGAGCCTGTGCGGCCGGGCGACACGCTGGCGCTGCGGGCGGAGGTGCTGGAGAGCCGGCCTTCGGCCTCCAAACCCGACCGGGGCCTGCTGCGCACCCGCGTGGAGTTGTCCAACCAGCACGGCAGGACGGTCTTCCGCGCGGTCGTGCTGAACATGCTGCGCACCCGTCCCCGGTGACGGCCGGCGGTCACACCAGCCAGCGGCCGCCGCTCATCAGGTCGCGTTCGGCCAGTTCCTCGACCTCGCGCCAGGCCTGGATCCGCTCGGGGCGGACCCGGTAGTACCGGAAGCCCGCCTCTTCACGCGGGTCGAACCCGGTCTTGGCCGCGAACGCGTCGAGGGTCTGCGCGGGCAGCTCCGCGGTGGACAGGGGCTCGGCCGCCCCCTCGATGAGGACGACGTCGCGGGTGGGCCCGACCGCGATCCGGACCCGGCCCGAGGCGCCCATGTTGCGCCCGGTGGGGCTCTGGGCCGGGGTGGCGAGCAGCAGCGTCTCCCCGTCCCACAGGAAGGACAGCGGCACCAGGTAGGGCGTGCCGCCGGTGCCGCCGGCGGTGGCCACCCAGGCGTCGACGTCGGCGCCGAGCCTGGCCAGGGTGTCCTGCTTGCGCTGTGCGCGGGGGCGCGGCGGTGCCGGCGGAGACGTCATCGTCGGGGGCTCCTCGTTCCGGTCGCGGAGGTTGCGGTCAAAGGTAGCGCGGTCCCCGGGGCGAGGCGCGGGGGCACCCGGGCGTGCGGCACGGGCCCGCCGCCGGCCGGCCGCGCGGCATGCGGCCGGCCGGCGGGGCGACGGCTCAGGCCGCGCCCAGCATGCCGTGCGGGTCCAGGACGTACTTGCGGGCGGCGCCCTCGTCGAACTCCTGGTAGCCGCGCGGGGCGTCCTCCAGGCCGATCGGGGTGGCGTTGACCGCCTTGGCGATCTGCACCCGGTCGTGCAGGATCGCCATCATCAGCTGGCGGTGGTACTTCATCACCGGGCACTGGCCGGTGAAGAAGGCGTGCGACTTGGCCCAGCCCAGGCCGAAGCGGATGGACAGCGACCCCTGCTTGGCGGCCTCGTCGGGGGCGCCGGGGTCGCCGGTGACATACAGGCCGGGGATGCCGAGCGACCCGCCGGCGGCGGTGACGTCCATCATCGTGTTGAGCACGGTCGCCGGGGCCTCGCCGGCGTCCGCGCCGTGGCCGCGCGCCTCGAAGCCGACCGCGTCGACGCCGCAGTCGACCTCGGGAACGCCCAGCAGCTCCTGGATCCGGTCGCGCGGGTCCTGCTTGGAGACGTCCACGGTCTCGCAGCCGATGGAGCGCGCCTGCTGCAGGCGCTGCTCGTTGAGGTCGGCGACGATCACGACGGCGGCGCCGAGCAGGCGCGCCGAGGCCGCCGCGGCGAGCCCGACCGGGCCGGCACCGGCGATGTAGACGGTGGATCCCACCCCCACCTGCGCGGTGACGCAGCCGTGGAAGCCGGTCGGGAAGATGTCGCTGAGCATCGTGAGATCAAGGATCTTGTCCATGGCCTGCTGCTTGTCGGGAAAGCGCAGCACGTTGAAGTCGGCGTAGGGCACCAAGACGTAGCGGGCCTGGCCGCCGACCCAGCCGCCCATGTCGACGTAGCCGTAGGCGGAGCCGGGGCGATCGGGGTTGACGGTGAGGCAGATGCCGGTGCGGCGGGCCTTGCAGTTGCGGCACCGGCCGCAGGCGATGTTGAAGGGCACCGAGACCAGGTCGCCGACATCGAGGAACTCGACGTCGCGCCCCTTCTCCACGATCTCCCCGGTGATCTCGTGGCCGAGCACGAGCCCGGCGGGCGCCGTGGTGCGGCCGCGGACCATGTGCTGGTCGCTGCCGCAGATGTTGGTGGCCACGACCTTGACGATGACGCCGTGGTCGACCTTGCGCCCCACGTTGGCGGGGTTCACGCCGGGGCCGTCCTTGAGGACGAACTCCGGGTAGTCCAAGTCGACGACGTCGACGCGGCCGGGCCCTGCGTAGACGACTCCCCTGTTCTCAGCCATGACTCCCCCAAGAGCATGAGCTATGTCACATACCGGACGCCCACTGGCCTACCCCGCCGACCGAGCGGCGATGTCGGCGAGCGCCCCCGATTCGGACCGGTCCACCGGGCGCGGTCGGGCGCCCCGGATGCCGGTCGCGCTGAACGCATCGCCGGCCGGGCATTCCGCGTCCGGCCGTACCGGTTTTCCGGAAAGGAGCGGCCCGCCCGTGAAATCTCCCTGACGCGGCGGGGAATGACACGGAACGCAATCGATCGACCCCTTGCCGTAACCACCGGCGCTCCGCTACGTTTGCGGCGCCATCGCGAACGGAATCCGCGCGGCCCCGATCCGCACACGGCGCCGACCCCCGAACGGGCATCCCGAGAATCCCCTTCTCCCGATCCCGAAAAGCCCCCGAGCCGCCGGCGAATTCGCCGGCGCACCCCGCGCAGAGCAGAAAGCCCCGCTGAATGAGAATCATGCGCAGGGGCGGAGCACGCGTGCTCTCCGCCCTTTCCTCCCCTGTCCGGAAAACCCGCGCCCCACGACCGCCGCATTCCTCCGCCCCCGCTCCCGGTAGCGCGCCCTCCGCTCCGGCGCGCACCCGGCGCGTCCGGCCGGGAGGCGGAGCCGCCTGGCGCGCCCTGGCCGGCGCAGCGGTGCTGGCGCTGGTCCTGCCCGCATCCCCGGCGTTCGCAGACCCGCCGGCGGCGCTGCCTTCCAGCGTCACCCCTCCCGACGGCAGGTGGCAGCCCGCCTTCGACTACGACACCGACGGCTGCTATCCCACGCCCGCCATCGGTCCGGACGGAACCGTCGCCGGCGGGCTGAACACCTCGGGCGCCCTCAACGGCAGCTGCCGGGACAGCTGGGACCTGGACAACACCAACTCCTACTCGCGCGCCAAGTGCGACCCCAGCGGCTGGTGCGCCTACATGTACGCCCTCTACTTCGAGAAGGACCAGACCATGCCGGGCTGCTGCGGGCACCGCCACGACCTGGAGCACGTCATCGTGTGGGTGAAGGACGGCGCGGCGCGCTACGTCTCGGCCTCGGCCCACGGCGACTACGCCACCCGCGCCGCCTCGGAGGTCCGCTGGGAGGGCACCCACGCCAAGATCGTCTATCACAAGGACGGGTGGAGCACCCACGCGTTCCGGTTCGCCGCCGGCCACGACGACCCGCCGGAGAACCACGCCGGCACGTGGCAGTACCCCGACCTGGTCAGCTGGAACAATTTTCCTTCTGGCATCCGCGAGAAGCTGGTCGCGGCCGACTTCGGCAGCGCCCGGTTGGCGCTCAAGGACGGGAACTTCGAGGCCGACCTGGCCGAAGCCGCGCCTTCGGGCATCGCGTTCGACCCCTACGCCTGACGTCCTCCGCCCGCGCCGGCGCCGCGCCCCGCCGGTACCCCCATGCCCGGCGGGGCGCCGTCCGCGGGATCCGCGGGCCCGGGGGGCTGGCTTCGGAGTGTGACCCATGGCACCCTGAAATCCGTTACTAGAACTCGGTTCTAAGAACGGAGCGCCATGGCCGCCTCCCCGACCACGCGACCGAGGACACGCCGCAGACTGGGCGAGCCGCGCGGGGGCGCGGTCAGCGCGACCGACACGGCCCCCTACGGCTGGGCGCCCCTGGTCGTACTGTTCCTGGTGGGCCTGGTGGACCGCATCGAGGCGTCGCTGCTGGCGGGGATGCTGCCCCTGATCCAGGCGGAGTGGGGCTTCAGCGACACCGTGGGCGGCAGCATTCCGACCGCCGCCGCGATCGCCTCGGCGCTGATGGCCATTCCCGCCGGCTACCTCACCGACCGCCGCAACCGCACCCGCATCATCGCGATCGTGGTGCTGTGCTGGGCGCTGGCCACGCTGGGCTCGGGGCTGGCGGCCGGATTCGCCATGTTCTACGCGATGCGGGTGCTGCTGGCCGGCGCCGAACAGGTCGACAACCCCGCCGCCAACAGCCTGCTCGCCGACTACTATCCGCCGGTCAGTCGGCCCAAGGTCTACGGCTGGACCCGCATGACCACCTACCTGGGCGGGATCGGCACCGTCCTCGCCGGTGTCCTGGGCGAACTCGTCGGCTGGCGGGCCACGTTCGTGATCATGGCCGTGCCCGGCGTGCTCGTCGCCGTGATCTGCTGGCGGCTGGCCGAGCCGGCGCGCGGCCACCTCGACCGGCTCCTCGCCCGCGGCGCCGACGCGAAGCCGGCCCCTCACCCTGCCGACGCGCCTTCCGCCGACCCGGGCGGCGCCGCGCCGCCCGGACCCCGCCCGGACGCCGATCCGGGTCCGGCCGACGCGCCGGCCCCCGAGGAGGCGGCCGCGAGCGCACCGCCCTTCGGCCGCCAGCTCCGCCGGGTCGCCGCCATCCCCACCCTGGGGCTGCTGTCGGTCGGCCTGATGCTGCTGACCACGGGGCTGCTGGGCACGGCCTACTGGATGACCACCTTCATCACCCGCGCCTACGACGTGGGAACCGCGGTGGCGGGGCCGATCTCCGGCGGTGTCTCGGTGCTGGGCGTCATCAGCGGCACGCTGGCGGGGGCGTGGCTGGGCCGGCGCGCGCACGGCTCGATCCGCGGCGGGCGCGTCGTGCTCGCCGCCGCGGGTACGGTGCTGGGCGCGCTCGTCCTGGTGGCGGCGCTGCTGGCGGAGTCGCTGACGCCCTTCGCCGTGCTGCTGCTGTGCTCGTCGTTCCTCGGTGCGCTGGCCATCCCCTGCGTCATGGCCTCGGTCGCCGACGTGGTGGGCGCCCACTCGCGCGGGCTGGGCTTCGCGGTGCTGAACTTCCTGCTCACCCTGGGCACCGCGCTGGGTCCGCTGGCGGTGGGCATCGCCTCCGACGCCACGGGGTCGCTGCGCACCGCGTTCCTCATCCTGACCGTGCCGAAGCTGCTGGGCGGAGTGTGCATGCTGCTGTGCCGCTGGACCTTCGACCGCGACGCGCAGAAGGTGCTGGAGGAGGCCCGGGGGTGACCTCGCGGGGGCACCGCTTCCCAGGCGCCCGGCCGTCGCGAGGGACCCGATGTATTCTCTGCGGTACCGATTCCGGATAACGGCATGAGGGCGTTGATGCGGCAGTGACCAGGGACCAGCCCAACCGGGAATCCGCAGACCCCGGCGCAGGGATCGGCGACGCCAAAGGCTGGTTCCGGGCGCACCCGAAAGAATGGATCCTTGTTCTGGGAACGGTCGCGGCCGCTCTGATCACCGGCCTGTTCACCTATCTGAGCGCATCCGCCGACAACGCCGCCGAGCCGCCGCCCGCCACCACCCCCACGCCTGGCGGACATGCCGAGGACGAGGACTCGTCCGATACGGACGCCGCCGCCGGTCCCCCGGACCCGACCGCCCCGGCGGCTTCGAACGGAACGGCACGGCCGGCTGCGCCCGGCGTCCAGTGGCAGGGTGCGCTGCTGCTCGACGGCGGCGGCAAGGACCTCGACGCCGGTCCCCCTGCCGCAGCTTCCGGCGAGTCCGACGTCAGCACGTCCGGGGTCGGCGGCGACTACAGCCTCAACGCGCTGGGCGGGTCGGTATCGGTGTGGGACGACAGCGGCGGGCTTCCCGAGCATGCGGACTGCGCCGAGGCGGCCGACGCCGCCGGCACGTCCTCGGCGCCGGTCGAGCCCGGCGCCGTCCTGTGCCTGCGGACCGATGAAGGGCGACTCGCCCGCCTCCAGGTGACGGACATCCCCGACGTATACGGCCCGACCGTGGAGTTCGACGCCCTGGTCTGGAGCCTCCCGGAGGCCGGTACCGTACCGCGGTAACGGGCCCCGGCTGCCGTGCGGCGCCGCGCCGGGTTGCCGACCGCGGCCGGCCGGAGTCGCCGACGATGCCCCGCCGGTCCGCGAGTCGCTCGGTAGGCTGATGCGGCGGGCGCTGCCGGCGTCCGGTCGGCTGGTGGAGGTGGGCCGTGGAGCAGGGTTCGCGCCTCGGATCGAATGACGGGCCGCCGCCGGAGCGCGCCCCGGCGCGCCCGGTCCCCGCACCGCTCATCCAGCACTGGCGCGACGTGGTGTTCCTGCACTGGGCCGCCGAGCCCGGCACCGTGGCACATCTCCTGCCCAAGGGCACCCGGCCCGACGTGTGGGAGGGGCGGACCTACGTCGGCCTGGTCGCCTTCCGCGTCGCGGCCCCGCGCGCCTTCGGGATCGTGCCCACGGGGTCGTTCAACGAGGTCAACGTGCGGCTGTACTCCCTCGACCGCGACGGCCGCCGCGGCGTGGTCTTCGTGACCATGGACGCCGACGCGCTGCCGAGCGTGCTCGCCGCCCGCGTCCTGACCGGAGTGCCCTACATCTGGTCGGACGTGTCGCTGCGCCGCGGCCCCGCAGGCGCGGCGGGCGCGGTCCGCCGCCGCCTCCCCCGCGGCCCCGCGACGGGGCGCTGGTCGGTCCGCCCCGGCGCCGCGATCGCCGAACCCTCCGGGCTGGAGCTGTTCCTCACCGCCCGCTGGGGCCTGCACACCACCCACCTCGGCGCGACCCACTGGCTACCCGTCGCACACCCGCCCTGGCCGCTCTTCCGCGCCGATCTCCTGCACTACGAGGGCGACCTCCTCCCCGCCGCCGGCCTACCCCCCGCCGACCGGCCCCCGGTGTCGACCCTCTGGTCCCCGGGCACCACCGCGGCCCTCTACCCTCCCCAGCCCGTCTGAGCGCGCGCGGCGGTGTGTGCAGAAGGGATGCCGCTCGGCCGGATCGGGTTCTAGGCTGCGCCCTGGCGCGGTGGCGGGAGGCCGAGATCCACGCGGTCGACCTCGCGGCAGGCTACCGGCCCCGCGACTGGCCGCTGCCGTTCGCCCTGCACGCCCTGGACTTCCTGTCCGCCCGCGCACCCGCGGAGATCCGCCTGGCCCTGCGGGCGACCGACACCGGATTCCGCCGGGAGTGGGGAACCGGCGCACCGGTCGAGGTATCGGGGGCCGTACGCGACCTGGCGGCGTGGATGGCCGGCCGCCGCGCCGACGGTCCCCTGCAGGCCACCTCCGGCCGGCTGCCGGACCTGGGCCCGTGGCCGGCCGACCCCGCCGACTGAGCGCGCGCGGCGGGCCGGGGTGTCCGCGGGGGGCGAGGGTCGGATGATCGGTTGGCGGTGCGGCCGCTTCTGCATGACTCTCGGTCGATTGTCGACTACTTCTGACGAATATCGGCAGAAGGGGTATTGACGCCCGACACAAGGCGCCGTACCTTCATGATCCGGCTCACAGTGGGTCGCGTGCTTCGACGATCAGCAGGGAAACGGAGAACCCGTGAACTCTCCGGGCGATGTGCTCGGCCTCATCAGCAGGGGCGATGCCGACACCCGGGCCGAGTTGGCCCGGCTCACCGGTATGGCGCGCTCGACCGTCGCCCAACGCGTCGACACGCTCATCGCGCACGGGATCGTCGAGGAGCGGGAGAGCGGCGCCTCCACCGGCGGGCGGCCGCCGCGGGTGCTGCGGTTGAACACCGACGACAACTGCGTCCTCGGCGTCGACCTGGGCGCCACGCACTGCCGGGTCGCGCTGATGGACATCGGCGGCGCTCTCCTCGCCGACCGGGAGGACCCCCTGCACATCACCGAGGGGCCCGACCTCGTGCTGCGCCACATCGACGACCGCATGCACGAGCTGATCGCCGCGGCCGGGCGCCCGCTGGCCGCGGTCAAGGCCATCGGCATCGGCGTCCCCGGACCCGTGGAGTTCGCCACCGGGCGGCCGGTCAACCCGCCGATCATGCCCGGCTGGCACGAATACCCCGTCCCCGAGTACTTCACCTCGCGCTACCCGCTGGAGGTGCTCGTCGACAACGACGTCAACGCGCTGGCACTCGGCGAGGTCCGCCACGGCCGCACCCCCGCCGACAACCTGCTCTTCGTCAAGGTCGGCACCGGCATCGGCTGCGGCATCATCGCCGGCGGGCGGCTGCACCGCGGCGCCCAGGGCAGCGCCGGCGACATCGGGCACATCCGGGTGCCCGGTTCCGACGCCGCCCCGTGCCGCTGCGGCAACACCGGCTGCCTGGAGGCCGTGGCCGGGGGCGCCGCGCTGGCCGCGCGGCTGACCGAGGCCGGGGCGCCCGCCGCGGACGGACGCGCCGTCGTCGAGCTCGTCAACAGCGGCGACCCGCTGGCGGTGCGCCTGGTCCGCGAGGCCGGTCGCGACATCGGCGACGTGCTGGCCGGGCTCGTCAACTTCTTCAACCCCGAGGCCATCGTCGTAGGCGGTGTCATGGCCGCGGCCCACGAGCCGCTGCTGGCGGGCGTCCGGGAGGCCATCTACCAGCGGTCGCTGCCGCTGGCCACCCACCGGCTCACCGTCGTCCCCACCGGCACCGGCGAGGCCGGCGGCGCGCTGGGCGCCGGCCGCCTGGCCATCGACCACGTCCTGGCGCCCGAGCAGATCGACAGGGCCCTGGCCGCCGCCCAGGCGGCCGGCGCCACCGCGGCGGCGCGGTAGCCACCGCCCGCTCGCCCGTCCCCCGTCCACCCCATCCGAACCCGCCCATCCCGACCATCCGATCCCCCTTTTTCACGCTTTTCAGGTACATGGAGGCCCACCATGGGTTGGAATCCGCGTCGGCGCTTCGGCTCCCACGCCCTCGGCGCGCTCGCCGCGGCGGGTATCGTGCTCGCCGCGACCGCGTGCAGCACCCCGCAGGCCACCGACGACGGGGGCGGCGAGTCCGAAGGCCCCTTCACCATCGGTGTCAGCAACGGCTTCATCGGCAGCGAGTGGCGCGAGCAGATGATCTCCGTGCTCCAGGACTCCTTCGCCGACTACAAGTCCGAGGGAGTCGTCGACGAGCTGGTGATCGAGAGCGCCGACGTCGACGTCAACGGCCAGATCCAGCAGATCCGCAACCTCATCCGCTCCGACGTGGACGCGATCATCGTCAACCCCAACTCCCCCACGGCGCTGGACCAGGTCTTCGCCGAGGCGGCCGACCAGGGCATCGAGATCGTGGCCATCGACCAGGCGGTGGAGTCCGAGCACGTCACCAACGTGGTCATCGACCAGGCCGAGTGGGCCTCGATCTCGGCGGAGTGGCTGGCCGGCGAGGTCGGCGACGGCGGCCGGATCATCGCGGTCAACGGCATCGACGGCCACCCGGCCAACGAGGCCCGCTGGTCGGGCGCCCAGGCGGTCTTCGACGAGGCGGGCGTGGAGGTCGTGGCCCGCGACTTCGCCGAGTGGTCCCAGAGCCAGGGCCAGACCGTCACCCGCGACCTGCTGGCCAGCAACCCCGATGTGGACGGCGTCTTCGTGCAGGACGGCATGGCGCTGGGCGCCCTGCAGGCGCTGCAGGCCGAGGGCCTGGAGACCGAGGTGGCCATCACGGGCGAGGCCCGCGTGGGCTTCATGAAGGAGTGGAACAGGCTCCGCGAGTCCGACGAGGACTTCTCCAGCATCGGCGTGCCCAACCCGCCGTCGGTCTCGGTCTCGGCGCTGCACGTGGTGGTGCGGATGCTGCAGGGCCAGGAGTTCAAGGACGGCGCCATCGAGGACGGCAACACCCTGTACCTGCCGATCCCCGAGACGGTCACCGACGAGAACTTCGACGAGCGCTTCGCCGAGGTCGAGGACAAGCCCGACGCCTACGCCCTCGACCACAACATCACGCCCGAGGAAGCCGACGGCTACTTCAACCAGTAGCGCCGCCCCGGGGCCGGGCCGCGCTCGGCCCCGGGCGAGGAGCAGGGAGGCAGCTGTGGAGACACCGCCGTTGCTGCGGATGAGCGGCGTGCGCAAGCGCTACGGCGGCGTAATCGCCCTGGCCGGCGCCGACTTCGACGCCGAGGCGGGCAGTGTGCACGCCGTCCTGGGCCCCAACGGCTCGGGCAAGTCGACGCTGCTGAAGGTGCTGACCGGTGTGGTGCGCCCCGACGCCGGAGAGGTGCTGCTGGAGGGCCGCCGGCTGCGGTCCCGCGGCCCCCGCGACACGCTGGCCGCCGGGGTCAGCGCGGTCTACCAGGAGCTGTCTCTGATCGAGGACTTCACGGTCCTGGACAACCTGGTGCTGGGCGTGGAGCCGACCCGGTTCGGGTTGCGCGACCGCCGCGCGGCCCGCAGCCGCGCGCTGCCGTGGCTGGAGCGCTTCGCCCCGGCCTTCGGCGGCCGGGTGCCCGCCCAGGAGCGGGTCGGCGACCTGGATCCCGGCGAACGCCAGGTCGTGGAGATCTGCAAGGCGCTGGTGCGCGACCCGCGGGTGCTGGTGCTGGACGAGGCGACCGCGTCGCTGCGCCGGGCGCAGGTCCGGGTGCTCTTCGACGTGGTGGCCGAACTGCGCGAGCAGGGCGTGCTCGTGCTGTTCATCACCCACCGGTTGGCCGAGATCCGAGCGGTGTGCGACCGCGCCACGATCATGCGCAACGGGCGGGACGTCACCACGGTGACCGTCAGCGACACCGCCGAAAGCGAGCTGGTGGAGCTGATGTCCGGCGGCCCGGCGCCGGTCGCCGCGCACCCGGGCGGTGCGGCGGCCGGCGCGGGCCCGGCCGGAGGCGCCGGCCTCGGCGCCGCTCGCGGATCCAGCGCGCGGGACGGCGCCGAGGCGCCGGGCGCCGCAGAAGCCGGCCGCGCCGGGGCCGCGCCGCTGCTGGAGGTCGCCGACCTGAGCGGCGAGCGGATCGACCGGGTGTCCTTCGAGGTCCGCCCCGGCGAGGTGCTGGGCCTGGGCGGGCTGCAGGGCCAGGGGCAGTCGGAGCTGCTGGCCGTGCTCTTCGGTGCGCGCCGGCGCGCCGGCGGCACCGTGCGGCTCGGCGGCCGTCCGGTCCACCCCCGCTCACCCAAGCAGGCCGTGCGGGCGGGCTTCGCCTACGTTCCCGGCAACCGGGGCGTGCAGGGGCTCGCGCTGGGCCGCCCGATCGTGGAGAACTTCTCGCTGCCGTCGGTGGGGCGGCGGGCCAGGCTGGGCGTCGGCCTATCCAAACGGCGCGAGGCGGAGGCGGCCCGCGCCGTCGCCGAGCGCATCGGCACCCGCTACGGCTCGCTGGACGACCCGGTCTCCACGCTCTCGGGCGGAAACCAGCAGAAGATCGTCGTGGGCAAGTGGTTCCCCACCGAGCCGGCGGTGGTGCTGATGGACGACCCCGCCAAGGGGATCGACGTGGGCGCCAAGGCCGAGATGTTCGCCGTGGTCGCGGAGCTGGCGGCGGCCGGCGCGGCCGTGGTGCTGGGCTCCAGTGACGACCGGGAGCTGGTCGAGGTCTGCGACCGGGTGCTGGTGCTGTTCGAGGGGCGCGTCGTCGACGAGGTCGCCGGCGAGCGGCTCACCGAGGACACGCTCATCGCCAGCGCCATGCACGTCGCCGGCGAGAACGGCGCGGCCCTGCCCGAGCCCGCGACCGGGGCCCAGGCCCGGCGGGCGGAAGCCGCCGAAGCCTCCGACGGCGCCGCCGGGGGCGCGGGCTCGGGGGGTGCGGACTCCGGCGGGAGGCCCGCCGACGAGACCGGCGGCGAGGGCGGCGGCTCGGACCCGGCGCGCGGGACGGACGGCGGCGCCGGGCGGTCCCCCTCGCCCGGTTCCGCGGGCGGCCCCCACCAGGCCTCCGCCTCCGCCGACACGGGCGGGGCGGCGTGAGCGCCCCGGCGCACCGGCCGGCACCGCCGCCCGCGGCAGCCCGAACGGCGCCGACGCCGCCGTGCCGCAGAACCCACGCCGCACCCCGGGAACGGGCCTTCGCACCGCGCACCGCCCCTTCGGACACACCGCGCGGGGCCGGCCCGCCCGGGCCGGGTGTGCGGGAAACGGCTTCCCGCACCCGGCCGGACGCCGGCGCGCAGCGCTGCGCACGTCCGCGCCCCGTTGCCGCGGTCTCCGCGGTGACCGGCCCGCGGGCCGTTCCCGGAGGGCGCCTCGCGTTTCCGGGTCGCGCTTCGGCGCGCGGCGCCGCTCCGAGAGAAACGTGCCCAGCGCCGTGCCGCACGCGGCCGATCCGGATCCGAGGAAGGCGATGAGTACCCCCACACCAACCCGCTCCCCCGCCGGGCTGCCGGCGCCGGCCGGCCCCGGGCCGGTGGCGCAGGCCGCGCAGTCGGTGCTGTCGGCCCGCATGCCCACCCTGGCCGTCGCGGCGCTGCTGGTGCTGACCGTCGGGGCGTCGGTGCTGCTGCAACCCAACTTCTTCTCGCCCTACTCGCTGAGCGCGAGCTTCGCCACGTTCCTGCCGGTGGCCACCATCGCCGCCGCGCAGACGATCATCGTCCTGGGCGGCGGCATCGACCTGTCCATCGGCACGATCGTGACGCTGGCCTCGGCCGTGTCGGTGGTGCTGATGGACGGCGACAACTCCCGGCTGCCCTTGGCCCTGGCCGCGGGGCTGGCGACCGGGGCCGCCTGCGGCCTGGTCAACGGCCTGGTCGTGGCCGGGCTGCGGCTGCAGCCGATCGTGGCGACGTTCGCCACCAGCTCGGTCTTCGGCGGGCTGGCGCTGCTGGTGCTGCCGCAGCCCGGCGGGACCGCCTCGCCGGCGCTGACGCAGGTCTTCGGCATGGTGCTGGCGCTGTATGTGCCCATCCCCGCGGTGCTGCTGCTGGCCCTGTGGCTGGCCTGGCGGCTGCTGCGCCGGCACCGCTTCGGCCAGTACCTCTACGCCGTCGGGGGCAACGCCGACGCCGCCTACACCTCGGCCGTGCCGGTCTCGGCCGTGCGGGTCTTCTCCTACGTGGCGGGCGGCACCGTGGCCGCCCTGGCCGGGATCGCCCTGCTGGCCGACTCCGGCGCCGGCGATCCGACGCTGGGCACCGAGTTGACCCTGGGCTCTATCGCGGCGCTGGTCATCGGCGGCACCCGGCTGCGCGGCGGCTCGGGCGGGGTCGGCGGTGCGCTGGTGGGCGCGATCGTGCTGTCGCTGATCCAGAGCCTGGTGTTCTTCGCCGGGGTGCCCACCGACGCCCGGGAGTTCGTCTACGGCTGCATCATCATCGCCGCGATCGCGCTGGCCGGGCTGCTGACCGCCCGCAGCGGCGCGGGGCGGCCGGCGTCCGCGCGAGGAAGGGGAACGACGGCATGAACGTCTCGACCGCGGAGCCGGCCGCGCCCGGCACGCCCGAACCGCCTGCGCAGGCGCCCGCCCCGGCGCGGCAGTCGAGGCTGCGCCGCCTGCTGCGCGACCCGGTGGTGATCTCGGGGTCGGTCGCCGTGCTGCTGTGGGCGGTGGCGGCGCTGGTCTCCCCCGCCTTCGCCAGCTGGGACCAGTTCCTGACGCTGATGACCGTGGCGTCCTTCCTGGGCGTGATCGCGATCGGCCAGACCCTGGTCATCATCGCCGGCGGCGAGGGCATCGACCTGTCGGTGGGCGCCACGGCCACGCTGGCCGCCATCGTCGCCTCGCGGTTCATGGACGGCTCCGACGACGGGTTCCTGGCCGCCGTGCTGGTGGCGCTGGGCGCGTGCTGCGTGGTCGGCGTCGTCAACGCGGTGGGTGTGCTGGTGTTCCGGGTTCCGCCGCTGGTGATGACGCTGGGCATGATCGCGGTGGTGGCCGGGTTCATCCGGCTCTACACCGGCGGCCGGCCCGAGGGATCGGCGGCGCCGCTGCTGCGCACGCTGGTCAAGGGCGACACCGTCGCCGGCATCCCGGGCGTGCTGTGGCTGTGGCTGGGGCTGGCCGTCCTGGTCGTCTGGCTGCTGCGGCGCAGCCCGTTCGGCTGGCGGCTCTATGCGGTGGGCGCCAACCCGACCACCGCCTACCTGTCCGGTGTCAACACCGCCGCGGTGAAGTTCGCGGCCTATGTGCTGTCGTCGCTGTTCGCGGGGGTGGGCGGACTGCTGCTGCTCGGCTACGCCGAGAACGTCTACACCAGCCTGGGCACCGACTACATGCTCAACAGCGTCGCGGCGGCCGTGATCGGCGGCACCGCGCTGGTGGGCGGAGTCGGCGGCTACCTGGGCACCGTCATCGGCGCGATCCTGCTGACCGTCCTCGACTCCCTGCTGCGGATCATGCAGATCGGCGGCGGCGAGTGGGGCGACGCACCCCGCCAGATCATCTACGGCGTGGTGCTCATCATCGTCCTGACCGCCTACGGCAGGCAGAAGCGGCTGCGGCAGTGATCGGCGATCACCCGCGGCACCCTTCCACGGATTTGGAGAGACCAACGTGAGTGCACAGGCGAGCGACCGGCTCGGAGTCGGAATCGTCGGCAGCGGATTCATCGCCGACTTCCACACGCGCGCGTTCCGCGGCGTGCGCGACGCCGACGTGACCGCGGTCTGCGGACGCACCGAGTCGGCGGTGCACCGGATCTGCGACCTCGCGCGCGAACAGCGCGTCGGCGACCCCGCCGCCTACGCCGACATCCGCGAGATGGTGCGCGACCCGGCCGTGGACGCGGTCTGGGTGACCACCCCCAACCACGTCCGGGTCGAGACCGTGCGCGCCATCACCGAGGAGGTCGCCTCGGGGCGCGCGTCGCTGCGCGGCATCGCGGTGGAGAAGCCGCTGGGCCGCACCGTCGCCGAGGCCGAGGAGGTCATCCGGCTGGTGAAGGACGCCGGCCTGCTGCACGGCTACCTGGAGAACCAGGTGTTCGCTCCGGGGGTGACGCGGGCCCACGACCTGGTGTGGTCGCGCGGCGCCCGTGCGGCGGGATCGCCCTACCTGGCCCGGTGCGCCGAGGAGCACAGCGGGCCCCACAACGGCTGGTTCTGGCAGGGCGACAAGCAGGGCGGCGGCGTCCTCAACGACATGATGTGCCACAGCGTCGAGGCCGGGCGCTACCTGCTGACCCCGCCGGGGGTTCCGGCCTCGGAGTGGCTGACGCCGGTGAGCGTGGACGCCACGATCGCCTGCCTGAAGTGGGCGCGGCCCGCCTACGCCGACGAGCTGGTGCGCCGCTACGGATCCGAGGTGGACTACCGCAGCCGGCCCGCGGAGGACTACGCGCGCTCGACCATCGTCTTCCGCAACGGCGACGGCGACGAGGTCGTGGCCGAGGGCACCACGTCCTGGAGCTACGTCGGCGCGGGGCTGCGGTTGAGCTTCGAGCTGCTGGGGCCGGAGTACGCCATGCAGGTCAACAGCCTCGACACCGAGGCGAAGGTGTTCCTCAGCCGGGAGATCGCCGGCCGCCCGGGCGAGGACCTGGTGGAGAAGCAGAACGCCGAGGGCGGGCTGATGCCGGTCCTGCCCGACGAGGCGGGCGCTTACGGCTACACCGAGGAGAACCGGCACATGGTCACCCGGTTCCTGGAGGGCCGCGCGCCCGACGAGGGCCTGGACGACGGCCTGCAGGTGACGCGGCTGCTCATGGCCGCCTACCTCTCGGCGCAGGAGGGCCGCCGCATCGACCTGGACGGCACCCAGGAGGCCGAGCGCCTGCGCGCCTTCGTCCCCCAGGTGGCCCAGGGCACCTGGCGCCCGGGAAGCTGACGGCCGCGGCAAACGAGGGCGGCCGCGACCGGCGCGGCCGCCCCGGCTCCTCCGGCCCGCGGAGAGGGCCTCAGGCGCAGATCCGATCGGCGATGTCGGCGGTGGCGGCGACAGGCACCGCGCCCCGCCGGGTCCTGGGCTCGCCTCCTGAGAGGGGGCCTCCGGCGCGCTATCCTGGGCCATCGCCGGAGCCTGCCGGCCGGAGGCCGGACCGGGGCAGCACAGAGCGGATCGAGCGCATGGGTACCGAGCACGAAAGCACCGCACCGAAGGAGCCGGAGGAGCGGCGGCTGCGCGCTGACGCGCGGCGCAACCGCGAGCGGGTGCTGCAGGTGGCCCAGGAGGTCTTCGCCGCCGAAGGGCTGTCGGTGCCCGTCCACGAGATCGCGCGCCGCGCGGGCGTGGGCACCGGTACCGTCAGCCGCCACTTCCCCACCAAGCAGGACCTGTTCCAGGCGATCCTGCTCAAGCGCCTGCGCCGGTACGTGCAGCGCGCCCGGGCGCTCATCGAAAGCGAGGAGCCCGGCGAGGCGTTCTTCGCCTACTTCGCCTTCGTGGTACAGGAAGGGGCGATGGACCGCGGGCTCAGCGACGCGCTGAGCGGCGCGGACTTCGACAAGGCCGCCATCGCCGCCGATCCCGATTACGACGTCGTCGGAGCGCTCAGCCGCCTGCTGGCCGGCGCCCAGGAGGCCGGAGCCGTACGCGCCGACCTGGAGACCGAGGACGTCATGGCGCTCCTGCTGGGCTGCCTCTCCCGGGCCTCCCATCCCGGCGACGACGGAGCCGCCAAGCGCCGCCTCGCCGAGGTCGCCTGCGCGGGCATGCGCCCGAGCGCCTGACAAGCCCTGTGTGCGTCCGCAGCACGCAGGGCCATCAAGGAACCCGCGGGCATTACGGCTGGGAGTCGCGGCCACGGGTGCGGTTCGCGTAGCGCGGCGCTTCGAGCAACCCGCCCCATTGCCGCAACCTTTGTGGCGCCCGGCCCGGAGTGGTTCGCGAAGGACTCCTCTCCCCGCCGCTCCCGATTCCCCCTTGCGGGGTACCTCCCGCTTTAGTAAGGTTCCTTTTCAACTACATAGGGTGACATTCGCGTGCATTTCAGTGATGTGCACGTCAGGCCCGCTCCGCGCCGGTCCGCGTCTTGGCGAGCGGATCGCTCCCCTATCGGAGCGGGCCGCCCCCTGCCCCCTGTCGACAAGGGCGCCGGCCGGCCCGTGTCACCCCGCTGCGGCCTCGCGGCCGCGCGCGGGCCTGCCGGTGCCCGGATCGGTTTGCCGATGAGTATCCGAACCCCCCGCCCGAACCGGCGCCGGCGCGGCCGCCTGCTGAGCGCGGCGGCCGTCGCCTGCGCCGCCGCCACGGCCGCGGCCGGGCTGTTCGCCCTGAACACCCCCGAGGGCGCCGGAACCGCCGCGGCCCGGCCCGCCGCGGCCCAGAACGCCGCCGCCGGGAACTCCGCCGCGGCCGCCAACGCGGCCACGCTGATCTGGCGCGACGAGTTCAACCGGCCCGCCGGCACCGCGCCGGACTCCGCGAAATGGAACGTCGAGGTCAACGGCGACGGCGGCGGCAACGGAGAGCTGCAGTACTACACCAACCGCCGCGACAACCTCGCCCACGACGGCAACGGCAACATGGTCATCACCGCCCGCAAGGGCAACCCCGGCGACTACCAGTGCCACTACGGCCGGTGCCAGTACACCTCGGGCCGGATGAACACCGCCGGCAAGTTCGAGCACGCCTACGGCCGGTTCGAGGCCCGCATCCAGATCCCCACCGGCCAGGGGATCTGGCCCGCGTTCTGGATGCTGGGCAACGACATCGGCCAGGTCGGCTGGCCCGCCTGCGGCGAGATCGACATCATGGAGAACATCGGCAGCAAGCCCGCCGACGTGCACGGGTCGCTGCACGGCCCCGGATACTCCGGCGGCAACCCCATCACCGGCTCCTACTACCACCCGCAGGGCTGGGCGTTCGCCGACACCTTCCACACCTTCGCGGTCGAGTGGAGCCCGCAGAGCATCACCTGGTTCGTCGACGGCGTGGCCTACCAGACCTTCACCCCCGCCGACACGCGCGGCAACCCCTGGGTCTACGACCACCCGTTCTTCATGATCCTGAACGTGGCCGTGGGCGGCTCCTGGCCCGGGGCCCCCGACGCCGGCACGCAGTTCCCCCAGCGGATGAAGATCGACTACGTCCGCGTCTACGACCTGGGCTGACCCCGGTCGCCGACGAGGGCCGGGGCGCGGCGCCGAGCGCACGCGCCCCGGCCCCGCCGCGTTTCCCGGGATTCAGCCCTGGGCGGGCAGGACGCGGCCGGAGACCTCGCCGAACCCGATCACGGCGCCGCCCGGCCCCGGCGCGGTCGCCGTGATGGCGGCGGTGTCGCCGTCCTGCAGGAACGTGCGGGTGCTGCCGTCGGGCAGCTCCAGCGGCTCGGCGCCGTTCCACGACAGCTCGATGAGCGAGCCGCGCTCGTCGGCGCCGGGGCCGCTGACGGTCCCCGACGCGTACATGTCGCCGGTGCGCAGCGATGCGCCGTTGACGGTCAGGTGCGCCAACTGCTGGGCCGGCGTCCAGTACATGGTCCTGAAGGGCGGCCGCGAGACGATGTGGCCGTTGATCCGCACCTCCAGCCGCAGGTCCAGCCCCCACGGCTCGCCTTCGGCGTCGCGCAGGTACTCCAGCGGCTCGGGGTCGCGCTCGGGCGGCTGCACCCGCGCGGCCTCCAGGGCGTCCAGCGGCACCACCCACGGCGAGACCGACGTGGCGAAGGACTTGCTCAGAAACGGGCCCAGCGGCGCGTTCTCCCAGGCCTGGAGGTCGCGCGCGGACCAGTCGTTGACGAGGAAGACGCCGAAGACGCGCTCGGCGAAGTCGGCCACCGCCACCCGGCCGCCCGGCGGCTTCGGCGGCCCCACGACGAACCCGACCTCGGCCTCGATGTCCAGCCGCGCCGACGGCCCGAACTCCGGCTCCTGCGCCGACGGCGGGCGGCGCTGGCCCATGGGCCGCACGACCTCGGTGCCGGAGACGACCACGGTCCCCGACCGGCCGTGGTAGCCGATGGGCAGGTGCTTCCAGTTGGGGGTCAGCGGCGGCTGGCCGGGCCGCAGTATGCGTCCGACGTTGGCCGCGTGGTGCTCGGAGGAGTAGAAGTCGACGTAATCGCCCACTTCGAAGGGCAGGTGCAGGCGCACCCCCGACCGCTCGACCAGGTGCGGGCGCAGCACGTCCTCGTAGGCGGGGTCGCTCAGCCATGCCGTCAGCGTCGAGCGCACCCGCCGCCAGGTCTGCGGTCCCGCCGCCATCAGCGGGTTGAGCACGGCCGCGTCGGCCGCCTCGGCGAAGGGCGCGTCGAGTGCGTAGGCGGCCGCCGCCAGGTCCAGCACCCACGGGCCCACGGCGACGCCGACGCGCGGCGGGCGGCCGTCGGCGGTGCTGAAGACGCCGTAGGGCAGGGCGGCCGGGCCGAAGGGGTCGTCGGCGGAGATGTCCAGCCAGGTCTGGGGAACGCGCACGGTAGCAGGATCCTCTCGGTCGAGGGGCACGGGGAGGCGGGCGGCGCCGCGCCCGGCGGGGCGGCCGGCGCGGCGGGGGAACGGAGGGTCATTCGAGCACGGCGGGCGAGAGCAGGCCGAGCGCGGCGAGGTCGCCCAGCGGTTCCAGCACACTGCAGGTGCCGAAGGAGGCGAACAGCGCGCGGACGGCGCGGGCCGCCTGGCCCGGCAGCGCGGCCGCCCGGGCGGCGAGCCGGGCGCCGTCGCGGTCCGCCAGCACGGCGGCGGCCTCCCGCACGTCCGCGCCCTGCTGCACGGCGTGGACCGCCAGCAGCACGTTGAGGAACCCGTGGTGCTCGAACCCGGTCTCGGCGCCGGTGTGGCGGACGGCGTTGTGCAGTCCCGCGGTGCACTTGAACCCCCGCCCGCGCTCGGCGGCCGCGCACAGGGCCGCGGCCAGCTCCGCCTCGCCGGGGAAGGCGTCGGCGCGCATGCCTCCGGTGCGCAGCTTGGCCCGGTAGGCGGTGCCGGCGAGCGCGTCCAGGCTCCGGCGCGGGTCTGCGCCGCGCGGCAGTTCGACGAATCCGGCCGCGCGCTCGGGCAGGTGTTGCTCCAGCGCTGCGGCGGCGCGCGCCACGCCCGCGGCGGCCTGCGCGCCGTCGTCGGCGGTACCGGCGGCGACCTCCACCGCGACGGGGTCGAGGCCGGGCAGGCGCGCCGCCTCCTCCAATGCCGGCCCCACACCGCCGGGGCCCGCGGGCACGGTCACCGACACCTCCAGCCGCGCGGCGCCGGCCTCGCGCAGCGCCTCCCCCAGGTCCGCCAGGCGGGCGGCCGCCACGACGAACGGGCCGGTCAGCGGCGCCTGCGGGCCCGACCGATAGCGCAGGTGCGCGACGACGGCCTCGTCCATCGGCGCCTCGCCCGGCGGGAACAGGGCGGCGTCGTCCAGCAGGGCGGCAAACAGCGGGGGCACGGCCGCCCCTGCCGCAGCGGAGGGCGCGCCCGGGGCGGGGCGCGCACCCCCGGCTCCGGGCGGCGGGGAGGGCGTCACGGCTGCCCCCTGCCGCCGGCCCACGTCCAGGCGTAACCCGGGTCCTCGGCGGCCTGCCCGCCCTCGCCCAGCTCCAGGGGGCGGAATGTGTCGACCATGACCGCCAGCTCGTGGAACTCCTGCACGCCCACGCTGGCCTCGTAGGCGCCGGGCTGGGGGCCGTGGGAGTGCCCGCCCGGGTGCAGCGACACCGAGCCCGGCCCGATCCCCGAGCCCTTGCGCGCCTCGTAGTCGCCGCCGCAGTAGAACATGACCTCGTCGGAGTCGACGTTGGAGTGGTAGTAGGGCACCGGGATCGACAGCGGGTGGTAGTCGACCTTGCGGGGCACGAAGTTGCAGATCACGAAGTTGTGCCCCTCGAAGACCTGGTGCACCGGCGGCGGCTGGTGCACGCGCCCGGTTATCGGCTGGAAGTTCGCCACGTTGAAGGCGTACGGGTAGAGGCAGCCGTCCCAGCCCACCACGTCGAAGGGGTGGGCCGGATAGGTGTAGCGGGTGCCCGCCACGCCGCCGGGGCCGCTGCCGCGGTGCTTGATCAGCACGTCGACGCCGCTGCCCTCGGCCAGCAGCGGCCCCTGCGGCCCGCGCAGGTCGCGCTCGCAGTAGGGGGCGTGCTCCAGGAACTGGCCGAAGCGGGAGAGGTAGCGCTTGGGCGGGCTGATGTGGCTGTTGGCCTCGATCGCATAGGCGCGCAGCGGCTCGCCGCCCTCGGGCACCCACCGGTGGGTGGTGGCGCGCGGCACGATCACGTAGTCGCCCTCGCCGACCTGGAGCGCCCCGAACACGGTCTCCACGGTTGCGCGGCCCGACTCCACGTACACGCACTCGTCGCCGATGGCGTTGCGGTACAGCTCCGAGGGCTGCCCGGCGACCACGTAGCCGATGCGCACGTCGTCGTTGCCCAGGATCAGGCGGCGCCCGGTGACGGCGTCGGCGGACTTCCACTCCTCGCCGAAGAGGCTGTGCAGCTTCAGGTGGCGCGGGATGAGCGGTGCGTTGGGCGTGCGGGTCTGGTCGGGCACCTGCCAGGGGCGGGCGTCGGCGATCGCCGAAGGGATGTTGCGGTGGTAGAGCAGGGAGGAGTCCGAGGAGAACCCCTCCTCGCCCATCAGCTCCTCGTAGTAGAGGCCGCCCTCGGGTGTGCGGTGCTGGGTGTGCCGCGTGGGCGGGACCTCACCCACCTGTCGGTAGTACGCCACCGTCCTGCTCCTTTCCTGGTTGCGGGATGTACCCGGCGGCGGGTGCGGCGCCGCCCAGGCAGGTCTCGACGGCCGCGGCGACGGCCGCCGGGTCGTCCTCGCCGAGGACCGCGGCGATGTGGGCGTCTGGCCGCAGCAGCCACACCTCGCCCGGACGGGCGTCCAGCGCCGCGGCCAGCGCGCCGGCGGTGTCGGCCCGCTCCAGTACGAGCGCGGTGACGGGGGCGCGGGTGGCGCGCTGCGCGGCGGCGCGGGCGTTCTCGGCACCGCGGGCGGTGGAGGCGATCAGCGTGACCCCCTCGCGCGCGAGGGCGCGCAGCCGGGTGGTCTCGGGCCGCCCTTCCACGCGGACGGGGACGTCGGGCACGAGCACGCCCGGGCAGGGCACCGGCGGCTCGCCGCGCGGCGGGCGGCCGGGGAAGGGGCGGCCCGGGCAGGGGGTGGTCAGCGCCGAGTCGGTGTAGTAGAACGCCTCGAACAGCCGGCCGGAGTCGACCTGGGCCGCGGCGGCCGGATCGGACAGGGCGCTCTGCAGCACGCGGGTGCGGTGGGCGTGCTCGCTGTCGGTGTGGGGCACCAGGAAGCGCATGGTGGCGCTGGTGATCTCGGCGTTGTCGTGCGCGGCGGCCAGCCGCTCCGGCGAGTAGGTCGCGACCAGCTCCGGCCCGGCCCACCCCTTGGCGGTGAAGGCGATCTTCCACGCCGCGTTCTCTGCGTCGTGCACCCCGGAGTTGAGGCCGCGGGCGCCGAAGGGCGCCACCAGGTGCGCGCAGTCGCCCGCCAGCAGCACCCGACCGGCGCCCATGGTCTCGGCCACGCGGGTGTGGAAGCGGTAGACCGAGCACCACACGATCTCGTAGGGGCGCTCGCCGATGATCTGGCGGATGCGCCGGTCCAGGCCGCCGCGGGCCTGCTCGCGCTCCAGGTCGAAGTCGGGCGGCACCTGCCAGTCGATGCGGTAGACCGAGTCGGGGCAGGGGTGGATGAGGATCTGGCGGCCCGGGTTCCACTCGGGGTCGAAGTAGAACCGCCGCTCGCGCTCCCAGCCGGGCAGGTCGGCTCGGATGTCGCAGATGAGGAACCGGTCGGCGAAGCTGTCGCCGGGGAATCCCGAGCCCACCGCCTCGCGCGCCACCTGCCCGTGCGCACCCAGGCACGCCACCGCGTAGGAGCCGCGCAGCTCGACGGGGCCCGCGGGGGTCGCGCAGCGCACCCGCACCCCCGAGGCGTCCTGGTCGATGGCGGTGACCTCGTGGTTCCAGCGCACGCCCAGTCCGGCGGCGGCCATGCGCTCGTCGAGGATGTGCTCGGTGCGCGACTGGGAGAGGTTGACGAACGGCGGCAGCGGCGAGGCGCCGCGGTCGCGCAGCCGGACGCTGAACAGCTCGCGGTCGCGGTAGAAGGTGCGCGCGGTGTCCCAGGTCAGCCCCTCCTCGGCGATCGCGCCGGCGCCCAGGTGCGCCCAGACGTCGAGGACGTCGCGCTGCTGGCAGATGGCCTTGGATCCGACGGCGTCGCGCCGGGGCCGGGCGTCGACGACGGTCACCGGCAGGCCCCAGCGCGCCAGCAGCAGCGCGGCGGTCTGGCCCACGGGGCCGGCGCCCAGCACCAGCACGGGATCCATGGCCGCATCGGCGCCGGAGTCGGCGGGTGCCGCAGGGGGCGGGACGGGTGGGGTCGGCATGGCGCCTCCGTTCGCTCGCGTCGGGGCCGGGTCCTCAGCCCTGCAGCCGGTCCCAGACCTCGCGGTCGCGTTCGGCGGTCCAGACGACGGGGCGCTCGATCCCCGACAGCTCGTCCCACAGCCGCGAGACGTCGAAGGGCAGGCAGTGCTCGAAGATGGGCCAGTGGCCGTAGCCGTCGACGAGGGAGGCGTGGGCGGCGGCGAACGCCTCCTTGAGGGTGCCGCCGCGCGCGTGCACGGCGCCGACCTCGTCGATCATCGTCTGCAGGAAGTCGCGGGTCTGGGCGATCGCGGCCTCGACCGCCGGGCGGCCGTGCGTCACGGGGCCGCGCCCGCCGATGAGGGCTTCGGCGCCGAGCGCGGCGACGCCGTCGAGGGTGGGGCCGGCCCAGTCGCGGTGGAAGGCGTCGCCGGTGTAGAGCGCCGCCTCGGCCTCGACCAGGTCGCCGGCGAAGAGGATGCGGTGCTTGGGCAGCCAGGCGACGATGTCGCCCTCGGTGTGTCCGCGGCCCAGGTACTGCAGCACCAGCTGCCCGCGGTCGCCGCCGAGCTCGATGACGGCGCGGTCGGAGAAGGTGAGGGTGGGCCAGGTCAGGCCGGGCACCGAGTCGGGGTCCTTGGCCAGGCGCGGCATGCGGCCGAACTCGCTGGCCCAGTCGGCCTCGCCGCGTTCGGCGATGAGGTCGCGGGTCTTCTCGTGGGCCACGATGACGTCGGCGCCGAAGGCGCTGGCGCCCAGCACCCGCACGGCGTGGTAGTGGGAGAGCACCAGGTAGCGCACGGGCTTGTCGGTGTGCTCGCGCAGCCGCGCCAGCCATTCGCGGGCGGCGGTGGGCGTGGCGAGGGCCTCGAAGCAGACCAGGAAGTCCTCGCCCTCGATCGCGCCGATGTTGGGGTCGCCCTCGGCGGTCAGCGCGTAGACGCCGTCGGCGAGCACCTCCAGGGTCTGCTGCTTCTCGCCGAGGTCGGCCGAGGACGCGAAGGGTTTGGCTGCCATCGGGTGTCTCCTTGTGCGGTTGCGGCGGCGGTGCGGTCGGCGTGGTCGCGGCGGTGGCGGGCGGGCCCGGGCGGGTGCGCACGGTCCGATTGGAGCCGATCGGACACCGGCGGAGGCGGCGGCGCGCCGGGGCACCCGGACCGGCGGGCGGCCCCGCGCACGCACCCCGGTGTGGGATGGACCACCGCTTCTCCTCTAGGGTGATCGCGATCACTGCATTGGTAAAGCATGGGAAACTTGGGAGACAGATTGGCGGAACTTATAAGCCCTCCGCGGTTCTCCCTGCGCCAGCTCGCCTACTTCGTGGCCATCGCCGAGGCCGGCACGATCAGCGAGGCCGCCCAGCGGCTGCACATCTCCCAGCCGGCGGTGTCGCTGGCGCTCAACGACCTGGAGCGCGCGCTGAAGGTGCAGCTGTGCGTGCGGCGCAAGTCCCACGGCATCACGCTCACCCCCACCGGGACCCAGGTGCTGCACCGCGCCCGGCAGCTGCTGCGCCAGGCCGAGGACCTGGAGGGCGAGGCCGGCGCCGCCACCGGCTCGCTGACCGGGGTGCTGTCGCTGGGGTGCTATGTGACCCTGGCCCCCACGCTGCTGCCGCCGCTGCTGCAGGGGTTCTCCGCGCTGCACCCGGAGCTGACCGTGGACTTCGCCGAAGACACCCAGGACGTGCTCCAGCGGCGGCTGCTCAGCGGCGAACTGGACCTGGCGGTCATCTACAGCATGGACGTGCTACCGGAGATCGAGCGCGCCGAACTGTTCACCGTGCGCCCGCACATCCTGCTGCCCGCCGGCCATCCGCTGGCCGACCGCCCCGCCGTGTCGCTGCACGAGGTGGCCGAGGAGCCCATGGTGCTGCTGGACGCCGCGCCCAGCTCCCACCACGCGCTCGGGCTCCTGCACGGCTTCGGGGTGGTGCCGCGCGTGCGGTACCGGCCCAGCAGCTATGAGGTCGCCCGCGCGCTGGTGGGGCGCGGGATGGGCTACTCGGTCCTGGTGCAGCGCCCCGCCAACGACCGCACCTACGAGGGGTACCGCGTGGCCGTCAAGGAGATCGCCGAGCCGGTGCGCGCCGAGGCGGTGCTGCTGGCCTGGCCGCGCGCGGTGCGGCTGAACCGCCGCGCCGAGGAGTTCCTGCGCTTCTGCCGCGCCGCCGCCCTGCCCGCCGGAGCCCGGTCCGATCCCTCCGACGCGTAGCCGGCCGCCGCCGCGGTTAGCGGGGCGATGAGGGCGATCGCACCGCTGCGCGCGTCCGTCCCAGGTCCGCACAACGTCGGGGAAGTGGGAAAATCCCCTGGGGGCGTCTGCCGCCCGAGCCCCGTCCACGCCGTATGTCCCGCACGAGGAGTCCCGCCATGGCCACACCCGCCACCGACGCCGCGCCCGGCTTCGCCGAACTGCCGCTGCGTGAGGAGCTTCTCGACGCGCTCGCCCGGCTGGGCTACGAGGAGCCCACCCCCATCCAGCGCGAGGCCATCCCGCACCTGGTCGAGGGGCGCGACCTGCTCGGCCAGGCGGCCACGGGCACCGGCAAGACCGCCGCCTTCGCGCTGCCGATCCTGCAGCGCATGGCCGAGCAGGGCGAGCAGCCCGAGGGCTCGACCCCGATGGCCCTGGTGCTGGTGCCCACCCGCGAGCTGGCCGTCCAGGTCTGCGAGGCCGTGCACCGCTACGGCCGCGATCTGGGCGTGCGCGTGCTGCCCGTCTACGGCGGGCAGCCCATCGGCCGCCAGATCCGCAGCCTGGAGCGCGGCGTCGACGTGGTCGTGGCCACCCCCGGGCGGGCGCTGGACCACCTGGGACGGGGCACGCTCGACCTGGCCGGGTTGACAATGACGGTGCTGGACGAGGCCGACGAGATGTTCGACATGGGCTTCGCCGAGGACATCGAGGCGATCCTGGAGGAGATCCCCGACGACTGCCAGACCGTGCTGTTCTCGGCGACCATGCCCCCGCGCATCGAGCGGATGGCCAGCGGCAACCTCACCGACCCGGTGCGCATCCAGATCGCCCGCGAGACCCGCGACGTGGACGAGGCGCCGCTGGTGCGCCAGACCGCCTACGTCGTGCCCCGCGCGCACAAGCCCGCCGCCATCGGGCGGCTGCTGGACGTGGAGTCGCCCACGGCCGCCATCGTCTTCTGCCGCACCCGCGAGGAGGTCGACCAGCTCACCGAGGCGCTCAACGGGCGCGGCCACCGCGCCGAGGCGCTGCACGGCGGGATGAGCCAGGAGCAGCGCGACCGCACGCTGGGGCGGCTGCGCAGCGGCACCACCGACCTGGTCGTGGCCACCGACGTCGCCGCCCGCGGCCTGGACATCGAGCACCTCTCGCACGTGGTCAACTACAACGTCCCCTCGGCGCCGGACTCCTACGTGCACCGCATCGGACGGGTGGGCCGCGCGGGGCGCGAGGGGGTCGCCATCACGCTGGTGGAGCCGCGCGAGCACCGCATGCTCAAGAGCATCCGGCGGGCCACCGACTACACGATCACGGTCGAGAAGATCCCCACCATCGCCGACATCCGGGCGCGGCGCCTGGAGCTGACCAGCGCGGCGCTGCGCGAGTCGCTGCTCGACGACGACGCCGAGGACGACCGCGAGCACTTCCGGGTGGTGGTCGAGACGCTGGCCGACGAGTTCGACGTGATGGAGGTGGCGCTGGCGGCGGTCAAGCTCGCCCACGAGGCCTCCGGCGCGGTCGAGGACGAGGAGGAGATCCCCGAGGTCAGCATCAAGCCGGAGCAGAAGGACAAGGGGCGCGCCCGCGGCGACGGCGGCAAGCGCCCCCAGCGGGGCGAGCGCGACGGTCAGCAGCGCGGCGGGCGCAGGACCGCCGGAGGCATGACGAGGCTGTTCATCGGCGCGGGCCGCGGCGCGAAGGTGCGGCCGCAGGACCTGGTGGGCGCGATCACCGGCGAGTCGGAGCTGCGCGGCCGCGACATCGGCCACATCGAGATCGCCGAGCGGTTCTCGCTGGTCGAGGTGCCCGAGGCGGCCGCCGACGACGTCATCTCGGCGCTGAAGAACACCACCATCAAGGGCCGCAAGGCGGCCGTGCGCCGCGACGCCAAGGACGTCGGGTAGGCGGCCGGCGAGGACGGGCCCGGATCCGACGCGCGGCCTGCCGGCGGTTCCGTCCCCCGCCGACAGGCCCCACCACAAGCCCGGCCGCCCGTTCCCGGCCGGACGGTGACGACTGTGCCACGGGGGTGAGACATTCCCCGCCGGTCTTCGGGGCCCGGCAGGTCGGGCGGCCGGGCGGGGTGCGGCAGGGGGCCTGGGCCGCGGTGCGCGAGTCACCGCGAGGCGCAGCCGTCGCCGCGGCTTCGGTGGCGGTTTTTCACGCGTTCCGGCCAATCCCTCTGGCCGCAGCCGTCCGGGCCGCGACGACCGGACAACACGGTCCGGTAGCGGCTCGCTTACGCGCACGTCACTTCGCGGCGCATACGGTGAAGGTGATGACTACCAACTCTGAGGACGACCGGGGCGCGACGACGGCTGCTCCTGAGCAGTCCGCGGCTCCGGGACCCGACCTCGCCGAACCCGAACACGGCCCCACCGAGGGCGAATACCACGCGCACGACGACGGCGCCGGCTCCGATGAACAGGCGCACGGCCTCGCACCCGCACCGGGCGGGATCGTCTCCGCCGAGACCTTCTCCATCATCGGCCTGATGCTCATCGGCGGACTGCTGGCGGGCGTGCGGTTCACCGAGATCGTGCCGAGCCTCATGGCCCAGAGCCAGGAGGGCATGATCGGCGGGATGATGATCGCCGAGGGCGCGGTCGCACTCCTGGCCGTGGCGTCCGGGCTGGTCAGCCTGGCGCTCGCCGACTCCGCCACCCGGCCCTGGGCGCGGTGGGCGGCCTCCGCGACCGTCGCCGTGGGTGCCCTGCTGGTCCTGGTCTCGGGTGGAGCCTACTTCCAGGTGCCCGAACCGCAGCCGCAGCCGCCCATGATGCCGGGCGGCTGACCCGACCGCGTCGGCCGCAGCCGCGGTCGGCGACCGGAGGTCGGCGGCACCGGCGACCATGCGAGGCCATCGCCGATCCGGTCGGCCGTGTCCTCCGGATACGCCCGCGCAGGTGGGCGCGGCGGTACTGCTGCGCCCAACGGCGGAGGGCGCAGCGCCGTCCGCTCACCGCAGAGGTATGTCGACGCCGTGCTCGCTCTCGGGCCGCGGCCCGAAGATCCGCCGGTCGCCTTCGGTGATGGCGACGTCGTTGATGCTCGCCTCCCGGCGCCGCATCAGGCCGTTGTCGTCGAACTCCCAGAGTTCGTTGCCGTAGCTGCGCCACCACTGGCCGGCGGCGTCGTGGCACTCGTACTGGAAGCGGACGGCGATGCGGTTGCCGTGGAAGCTCCACAGGCTCTTGCGCAGCGCATAGTCCAGCTCCCGCTCCCATTTGGCGGTCAGAAACGCCACGATCTCCTCGCGCCCGGCGATGAAGCGGTCGCGGTTCCGCCAGACCGAGTCGGGCGTATAGGCCAGGGCGACGCGCTCGGGGTCGCGGGTGTTCCATGCGTCCTCGGCGGCCTGGACCTTGCGCAGCGCGGCCTGCTCGTCGAACGGCGGGCAAGGCGGTCGGGACTCGGGCATGGCAGCCTCCCACGGTGGAGAACGGGCGTTCTCGACAAGTGGGGCTACGCTAGAGAACGGTCGTTCTCGATGTCAAGGAGTCCCCGATGCCGGCCCCGATCAGCGCGGAGCAGCACCGTCAGGACCGCGATGTCCTGCTGGACGCCGCGGAGTCGCTCTTCTACGAGCGGGGCGTGCGGGCGGTCGGGATGGACGAGATCCGTTCGACCACCGGTCTGCCGCTGAAGCGGATCTACTCCTTGTTCGCAACCAAGGAGGACCTCGTCGTCGCGATGCTGCGGCGGCGCGACCGGCGGTGGCGGGGCAGCCTGACCGAGTATGTGGAACGGTTCGACGACCCGCGCGCCAGGGTCCTGGCGGTCTTCGACTGGCTCGGCCGGTGGTTCGCCCAACCGGGATTCCGCGGCTGCGCCTGGATCAACGCCTACGGGGAACTGGGCTCGTCCTCTCCCGCGGTTCTCGACGAGGTCCGCTCGCACAAGCGGGCCTTCCACGACCAGATCGCGGGATGGGTGGCCGCGACCGGGAGTCCGGCGGTCGAGCCGGTGTTCCTCCTCGCCGAGGGGGCTGTCGTGACCGCCGGCATCACCGGGGACACCGCCCCGGCCCGGGAAGCGCGCGCCGCGGTCGAAGACCTCCTCGGTTGAGCCTCCGGCGGCCGCCCCGGCAGGGCCCGGTCAGCGGGCGGGGCCGGCTCCGATCCCGGCGGGCTCGGCTGGCGCCTCGGCCGGCTGCGGGTGCTGCCCGGATGCGGTGTGCGGCGGGCGGGCGCGGTCGAGGTAGCCGGCCGCGAGGGCGATGGACACGCCGACGAAGGCCATCGCCGCCCCGGCCAGGGCGGGCGCGGTGTAGCCGAAGCCCGCGCCGATGACGGCGCCGCCGATCCAGGCCCCGATGGCGTTGGCGAGGTTGAACGCGGCGTGGTTGGACGCCGAGGTCAGAGTGGGTGCGCGCGCGGCCTTGGCCATCAGGAAGACCTGGATGACCGTGCAGGTCGCGAAGGTGGCCACGCCCAGCGCGACGACGCCGATCGCCGCGGTCCAGGGGTTGCGCGCCGCGAAGGAGAACAGCAGCAGCACCAGCGCCAGGGACGCCAGCGTCCCGTAGACCGAGGGGCGCAGGGCGCGGTCGGCGATCCGGCCGCCGATCAGCGAGCCCGCCGTCATGCCGATCCCGAACAGGGCCAGCACGCCCGTCACGCCCGCCTCGGAGTAGCCCGCCAGCTCCTTCATCGTGGGCGCGATGTAGGTGTAGACCGCGAACACCCCGGAGCAGCCGAGCACCACCGTCAGCAGGCCGAGGACGACCTGCCGGTTGGCCAGCCCGGCCAGTTCGTGGCGCAGGCGCACCCCCTGGGGCTTGGGCAGCTTGGGCACGCAGAACGCGATCCCCGCCATGGCCGCGACCCCGATGAGGGCGACGACGCCGAAGGTCGCGCGCCAGCCCAGCTCCTGGCCGAGCCAGGTGCCCACGGGCACGCCGACGACGTTGGCGATGGTCAGGCCGAGGAACACGCGGGCGACGTTGCGCGCCCGCCGCCCCGGTTCGGCGAGCTGCGCGGCGGCCACGGCCGCGGCGCCGAAGTAGGCGCCGTGCGGCAGCCCGGTGAGCACCCGGAATCCGAGTACCGCGCCGAACTCCGGGGCGAGGGCCGCGAGCAGGTTGCCGACGGCGAAGACGCCCATGAACAGCACCAGGGCGGTGCGGCGCGGCAGCCGGGTGCTGACGATCGTGAGCAGCGGGGCGCCGACGACGACGCCGATGGCGTAGCCGGCGATGAGGTTGCCGGCCGCCGAGACCGACACGTCCAGGTCCGCGGAGACCTCGGGCAGCAGGCCCATGATGACGAACTCGGTGGTGCCGAAGCCGAAGGCTCCGAGGGCCATGGCGAGCAGGGCGAGACGCATGGGTGGGCTAAGCCTTTCGCTGGCGTCGGGTTCGCGCGGCTGTGGCGCCGCCGGCTGGAGGTGGGGTGTGCGGGGGCGGTGCTGGTCGGATGCACGTGGACGGCGGGCCGGGACGGCCGGCGGTGCGGGCCCGCACCGCGCCCCGACTCCGCATACGGCGGGTCATCCCACGTCCGTGTTCCAGACAACCACGCCGACCTAGCACGTGCCAACAGCGACGGCGAAGAGATTCGCCCAGGCGGCGATGATGTCGGTCACGGGCCCGCCGAGCGCACGCGCAACCTGCCATGCGAAGCCGCGCCACCGGCGGCAGGCCGTCGACGCAAAGGCGCACCGCCGCTCGGCGGCAAGCCGGCACACAGCGCTACGCGCAATCCAGCCCCATCGCCGCAACCACCTACGGTGACCGACCACTCAAACTGCACGTCGGCGTGTTCAACAACAACAGCGGCGCCGCTTCCCAGGAACCCACCGAGCACCACCCACGACAGCCACCACCGAGGCTGCGGCAATGGGCGCGCCCCGCGAAGCGCGGGCGCAGCTTGCCGCCGAGCGCACGCGCAACCTGCCATGCGAAGCCGCGCCACCGGCGGCAGGCCGTCGACGCAAAGGCGCACCGCCGCTCGGCGGCAAGCCGGCACACAGCGCTACGCGCAATCCAGCCCCATCGCCGCAACCACCTGCGGTGACCGACCACAAAAACCGGACATCGGCGTGTTCAACAACAACAGCGGCGCCGCTTCCCAGGAACCCACCGATGCGATACGTGCCGTCCGCGGCCGGCCCTCCTGGGCCGACCGAACAGGACGGGAATAGCCCGCGCCGCAGCACGATTGGTGCCGAGTATGACGACCGACACCGCATTCAGCCCGCACGACCTGCTCGCCGAGAGCCGCCTCGGCGTCCTGGCGACGATCAAGGCCGACGGCCGGCCCCAGCTGTCCCCGGTCACGCCCTTCTACGACCGGCCCGGCGGCCTCCTCTACGTCTCGACGACCGAAGGCCGCGCCAAGACCGCGAACCTGCGCCGCGACCCGCGCGCCGCGCTGGAGGTGACCAGCGCCGACGGCCGGGCGTGGGCCACCGCCGAGGGGACGGTGCGGCTGGTCGGCCCCGGCACCGATCCCCGGGGCCCCGAGGTGGAGGCGCTGGTCGAGTACTACCGCCGGGCCGCCGGCGAGCACCCGGACTGGGAGGAGTACCGCTCGGTCATGGTCGCCGACCGCAGGGTGCTCGTCGAGATGGCGGTCGAGAACGTCTACGGCGAGCGCATCGGCTGACGGCCGCGGCCCGCCACAGCATCCGCGCACAGGGGCGCGCTACTCCCCCGCCCGCGCCGGGCCGGACGTCCCCCGCACCGTCAGGGTCGGGGTGATGACGAACTCCTTGGCGCGGGCGCGTCCTTCGTCGAGGCGTTCGATCACCGCCTGCACGGCCAGCTCGGCGAGCTGGGCGGGGTCCTGGCGCACCGAGGTCAGATCCAGGAACGACAGATGGGCCAGCCTGCTGTCGTCGTAGCCGATCACCGACACGTCGTCGGGCACGCGCACGCCGGCGCGCACGAAGACGTCGAGCAGCCCGCGGGCGCAGCGGTCGTTGGCGGTGACCACCGCGGTGGGCAGCGGGCCGCCGGCAAGCAGCTCGCGCGCGGCGCGGGCGCCCGACTCCTCGGTGAACGCGCCGGGCAGCTCCCGGGCGTGAGCGGCGAGCCCGTGCCGGCGCATCGCGTCGCGGTAGCCGCGCCGGCGCTCCTCGGCCTCCAGCGCCGCGCCGCCGTCGACGTGCACGATGTCGCGGTGTCCCAGGTCGGCGAGGTAGCCGATCGCCCGGCTCATGCCCGGCGCCTCGGCGGTGCGCACCAGGTCGGCGCCCGGCACCGGGGCGCTGCGGCTCACCTGGACGACGGGGACCTGCTCGGCGGCCTTCTCCAGTTCGGGTGAGGCGCCGGAGGAGGGGCCGGTGAGGATCAGCGCCTCGCTGCGCAGCCCGAGCAGCTCCTCGATCGCCTGCCGCTCCTCGCGGCAGGGGACGTCGGCGCTGAGGGTGATGCCGTAGCCGACGTCCTGGGCGCAGGCGTAGAGGCCCTCGACGAGTTCCACGTTGTGCGGCTGGTCCATGTCGAACAGCACGCCGATCCGCCGGCTGCGGGAGCGGCGCAGCAGCTGCGCGGCGGTGTGCGGCCGGTAGCCGAGCTCCTCGGCCGCCGCGCGCACGCGGCGCCGCGTCTCGTCGCTGGGGCCGGCCGCATCGCGCATGACCAGCGACACCAGCTGCCGGGATACGCCCACCCGGGCGGCGACGTCGCCCATAGTGGGGCGCCGGTTGGGTTCGGCGGCCCCTCCTGGGCTCTGCTGGTCCGGCACCCTACCTCTTCTCCGGCCGTCCGCGGTCGGGGCCCGCATCGGGCGGGACGGCCGCCGTCCGGGGATCGGGACCCCGAGCTTAGCACGTTAAAACCATCACATCCGGCGAGTCGCAGAGCCGGCGCCGCCCGGACACCCCGGGTGCCGCGCCGGTGGGATGAAGGCGCCGCATCAGGGGGCGCGCACGGCGAGGAGGACGACGTCGTCCTCGGAGGAGTCGGACATCTGGGAGAGCAGGCCGTCGCAGAGGTCCGCCGGCGGCTCCCCCGCGAACAGGGCGGCCTGCTGGCGCAGGCGGACCATACCGCGGTCGACGTCCTCGCCGCGGCGCTCCACCAGGCCGTCGGTGTAGAGCAGCAGCGTGGCTCCGGAAGGCAGTTTCGCACGGGCGTCGTCGCGCTCCCAGTCGACGCCGACGCCCAGCAGGACGTCCTCCCCGTGCGGCAGGAACCGGGTGGTCCCCTCCGCGGTGATCAGCAGCGGCGGGAAGTGCCCTGCGTTGGCCCAGTGGAACACGAGCGGGCCGCCGGCGGAGTCTCGTTCGAGACGGCCGTAGACGGCGGTGGCCGTGTGCGCCGAGAAGTACTCCAGCAGCCCGTCGAGGCGGCGCATGATCGCGCTCGGCGGCTCCTGGTGCTCCCAGGCCAGCGTGCGCAGCATGCTCTGCAGCTTGGACATCTGCACGGCGGCGCTCAGGTCGTGCCCGCTGACGTCGCCGACGGTGAGGGTCACCGCGCCGTCGGGCAGTATGAAGGCGTCGTACCAGTCGCCGCCGACCTCGACGCCCTCCTGGGCGGGCGCATACCTGGCGGCGAGCTGGACGTGCTCCAGGAACGGCAGGTCGGGCAGCAGGGCGCGCTGGAAGTTCTGCGCGGCGTCGCGCTGGGCGGAGTAGAGCCGGGCGTTGTCCAGGGCCAGCCCGGCGCGATGTGCCAGGTCCTCCAGCAGGACCAGTTCGTCGTCGGTCACGGGGCGGTCCCGGGTGGTCCGCACCAGTACCAGCCCGCCCAGCACGCGCCTGCGCGCTCGCAGTGGGACCAGGATCTCGGTGCAGGTGCCCAGGGCCTCGGTCAGCTCCCGGTGGGCGCGGCCGAGGGCGCTGGTGGCCTCGGAGGTCTCGGTGAACACCAGCGGCCCTTCTCCGGCCAGCATCCGTTCGAGCGGGGTCGAGGCAAGTGGGTCGGGGTCGGGCAGCGTCCCCAGAAGGGAGGTCGGCGCCTCCACGTTCGGATCGCGGTGCACCACGGCCACTCGCCGTACGTGCTCGCTCACGTAGTTGGCCACGCACCAGTCGGCCAGCGCGGGCACCATCAGCCGGGCGAGCCGGTGCAGCACGTCCTCGGGGTCCAGACTGCTCCCGAGCACCGTGCCCGCCTCGGCCAGCAACCGCAGCCCCGAAAGGGACCGCTCGACATCCTCGTCCCGGTCGGATTCCGCGGCCCGCCGCGCATCGTCGCTCATCGGCAGCCACCTCCTTGACGCAAAGGACTAACCGGCCATCGGGAGAGCGAACCCCCAGACACTGCGTTGCGGCCCCACCGTCAGCGGATGGGGCCCCGCCCCGGGTGAACCGCCCCGTCGAGCATGCGCGATGCGGCGTTGGAGGCGCTGGAGGCTCTGCTGTGATGCCGGTCAGCGGCCTTGCAGCGCCTCGGTGAGGCGGGATCCCAGGCCCGCCAGGTCGGCGTCGGCGAGTTCGCCCTCCGACTCGCGCAGGAGCCTGTTCAGTTCGGTGTGGAGCACGCTGCTGTAGCGGGCGTAGTAGGGGCTGGTGGGGCGGTGGTGGGCGTTGCCGACCTCCGCCAGCAGGAGGCGGGAGTACTCCTCGCCGCGGCGGCTCTCCACGGTGGGGGCGGCGGGGGCGTTCTCCGGGGTCAGGGCCTCGGGGCACTCCCCCGCGACCGGGCCGGTGTAGGCCGCCTCCAGCACGGGCGGGTAGCCGCCGCAGTAGAAGAGGCGGCGCTGCTGGTCGGCGGAGGTCAGGTGGGCGATGAGGTCCCAGGCGGCCTCGGGGTGCTCCGACCGGCTGCTGACCGCGAGGCTCTGCCCGCCCAGCACGCTCTCGCTGGGCAGCGGCGCCACCCCGAACTCGATGACCTCCGAGCCCTCGCCCGCGTCGGCCGCGGCGCCCGCCTCCTCCGGTTCGGAGGCGGGGGCGCCGGCGCCCGCGGGCTCCACGGCCGGGTCGCGGGCGAGCTGGTCGTACCAGCCCGGCCAGCTGCGCATGGCCACCACCTCGCCGTCGACGAAGTGGCGGAAGCTGTCGTACTCGGTGGCGCCGTCGGCCAGCACGCCCGGGTGCACGGTGCCGTCGGCCAGCGCGCCGGCCATCAGGTCGACCGCGGCGCGTCCGGAGCCGCCGGAGAACTCCACCGGCGGCTCGTCGTCGCCGCCGCTGCCGCGCATGCCGTAGGTGATCTCCAGCGCGTTGACGGTGAGCCCTTCGTAAGGGGCGAACTGGGCGCTGTAGCCGTAGTCGACGTCCTCGGCGCGGGCGGTCTCGCTCAGCAGCGCCAGCGCGTCGGCCCAACCGCCGACCAGCTCTTCCTCCTCCAGCAGGTCCGCGCGGTAGTAGAGCAGTCCGACGTCGGCGATGAAGGGCTTGGCCCAGCGCGTGCCGTCGTAGGTGACCGCCTCGGCGGAGGGGGCCAGCACGCCGTCCATGCCCGCCGCGTCGGGCAGCGGCTCGATCCAGCCGTTGCTCGCGAACTCGGCCGTCCACTGGTTGTCGATGTTGAGGATGTCGTAGGAGAAGCCGTCGGTCCGGCTCCAGCGCAGCAGCTCCGCGCGCACCAGGTCGGCGCCGCCGGAGATCTCGATGAGCTCGGCGCGCACCTCGCCGTCCTCCCGCGTGGCGTTCCACTCGTCGACCAACTGCTGGTACAGGCCGGCGCCCGTGACGTCCTCGCCGGTGACCAGGGTGATGGTCTCGGTCTCGGCGCCCAGCCCGTCGGTGGCCAGCAGGGCGGCGACCAGAGCGAGCGCGGCGGTGATCGCGGTCGCGACGGCGACGCGCTCCTTGCGGCCCTCCAGGCGGAGCAGGCGCGTCAGCCGGTCGGCGGATCCGGCGGAGGCGGAAGCGGCATCGGAGCCGGTGACGGTGACGGAACCGCTCCCGCCCGCGCCGTTGCCTCTGCTGTCGTTGCGCTCGCCGCCGTCCCGGTTCCCGCTGGCCTGTGGCTGACCGCCGCCTTCCTGCCGCCCGCCGCTCCCCTGCGCCGCGGTTTCCGCCCGCGGTGCGGCGGCCGCCGGCGCGTCGCCGTCCGGCGGCCCGGCGTTCTCCGCACGCCCGCCGTCCTCGGCCGGCGGCTCCCCTCGTGCAGCCATCACGCCCTCCGCGCCTCGTCCAGCAGCCCCACGGCCGCCTCGCCCGGCTTGTCCAGCTCGGCCGGCACGCACTCGATGCGGTCGTGCTCGGTCAGCTCGGGAATGCCGCCGACCTCGCAGGGGTCCGAACGGCCCCACCGGCGGGTCTCGTCGCCCACGGCCAGCACCCGCACCCGCACGTCGGTCCCGTCCAGCCGCCGCCGCATCTCCGCGATGCCCAGCCCTCCGTCCGCGGGTTCGCCCACTCCGTCGGTGACCACCACGAGCACGGGGGCGGGCGGCGGCCGGTCGCCGCCCGCCGCCTCCGCGCCCTGCGACCACTCCTGCAGCGCATCGGCGCCGTCGGCGATGACCGAGCGCAGCGGCGTGGACTCCTTGACCGGAGCGAGGCCCGCCAGCGCATCGGCGAACCGGTCGCCGTCGCCGCCCGACCGGTCCAGCTCCACGACGGCGGCGGCGTCGGCGGCCGAGGGAGCCGACCCCTTGGGGAACGCCCAGAGCCCCAGCGCGTCCTCGGTCCCCACCGCCGCCGCCAGCTCGGCCGCCTCGTCGACGGCGGTGGCGAACTTGCGGTGCGGGATGTCCATCGAGGTCGAGGTGTCGAGCGCGAGCAGCACCGTGCCGCCCTGGGCCCGGGTGTAGAGCTCGGTCACGGCCGCGGCCTTCGCGCTCCACACGCCCGGTTCGCCCAGGGCGTTGGGGATGGTCTCGGGCGCGTCGTCCAGGCGCGCGGCGACGCGGCCGTTGCCCTGGTCGTCGCGGTAGCCCTGGTAGACGCCGATCGGCGTGGGCCGCGAGTCGTCGTTGCGGAACAGCGGGGTGAAGGCGTCGGGGGAGTCGCGCAGTCCGGTGAGGAAGTCCGCGAAGCGGTCCACCTCGCCGTCGACCGCGGCGGACTCGGTGACCGGCCGGGTCGCTCCCCCGTCCACGGTCGCGCTCACACCCGAGATCCGCACGAAGGGGTGGTCCAGCACCGGCAGCTCGGGCGAGTACAGGGCGGCGATCTCGTCGCGGGCGTCCTCCTCGCCGGGGCAGGTGGTGCGCCAACGACCGGCGACGAACGTCTCGTAGACGGCCGCCTCGGTGGTCAGCGCGGCGACGGGGACGCCCTCGCCGGCGCTGCGGGCGACCTCGCAGACGAGGTCTCCCCCGCTCTGCGCGGCGGCGCCCAGCTCCAGCTCGGCCTCGACCCGGGCGGCCCGGGCCTCGTCGACGACCTCGCCGTTCTGGGTGATGGCGCCCCGGCTGTGGTACAGGAAGGCGGTGTGCAGCATCGAGGAGACGGAGTCGCGGGGGTCGGTGCGGACCACGCGGACTCCCCGGCCGAACTCCTCGCGCAGGCGGGCGTAGGGGTCGTCCATCTCCACCTCGTCGGCGTCGCCCCCGGTGAGCCGTTCGGCCATACCGCTGGGCAGCGCGAGGACGAGCGGTGTCAGGCGGGTCCACTCCCCCACCTCGATGTCGGTTACCTGCATGACGGGGGGCCGGGATGTGTCGCCGGTCTGCGCGCCCGCCGCGTCCGCCGAGCCGGAGCCGCCGCCCGCGCTCGGCGGCTCGGGCGGCGCCGAGACGGTGGACGCCGCCTGCTGCCCCTGCTCCGCCAGGGCGTCCTCCACCAGCAGGGCCTCGGCCGTGGAACCGGGGATCCACACGTGCGGCAGCGGCCCCAGGCCGGTGTCCCAGGCGCCCACCAGCGCGTCGCGCATGCGCTGGCCGTCGGCGACGGCGTAGACGACCATCCGGACCGAGCGGCAGTCGCGCCCGAGCCCGTCGGAGTCCTCGGCGCGCTTGTGGGCGAACGCGGCAGCGGCGGCCTCGACCGCGGGCTCTCCGTCGGGGGTGGTGGCGACGACGACCTCGGCGGGCGGGTCGCAGGGAGCGGCGAAGGTCTGGAACGCGATGCCGGCCAGGAGAACGAGGGCGAGGGAGGAGGCGAGCCCGTACCGCAGCCGCTTCTGCAGCTTCGACGTCTCCTCCCTGACGCGGAACCTCCGAATGTAGGCGCGCAGCCGCTGCCACGGCGTGCCTGTAGGAGGAGTTTCCGACGCACGAGTGCGCAACTTTTTGGCGGCCGGGGTCGGTGTACCGGCCAGGGCCCACGCCCACAGGCCAGACAGCAGCCACACGAGGAACACCCCGGCGCCTACTCCCGTCAGCAGTGGCGCGTACTCCGTGGAACCGTCGGCATGGAGGTCGAGCAGCCCGCCGCCGAGGAGGACCAGGGTGAAGACGGCCACTTCATGGACCACCGTGTAGACGCGTTTCAGGAGCTTTTCCAGGCTCCCCAGGAGCGTCCCGTCGCTTGTCCCGTCTGGCCCGGGAGCCGACATGCTTCCGCCCTCCTGCCCCGCCTCGGACATCCGCGCGGGTTACGGACACCGCAGTGCAACCGCGTGGACCGAAATATACGGGGTGGCAGGGACGAACTCGAAAGCGGAATGGCATCAATGGCCGGAAACGGCCGCATTCATGCAGGTCTACCCACACCCGGCCACAGGAATGCCATGAATCAGACGACGGGGAACGCAGAACGGTATCCACCGTTCTCCGCATCTCTATTATCAGCAGCCCCGCGAAACGATCATCGGACGGTCCTATCGGTTCGCGAAGCATGGATGATCGTTTTCCGCTCGAACACGCCGCCATCGGAATTCTCCGCCGCTCCGAACGCGGGGCCGTACCCGCCCCTGCCGGGCGCCGGCTATGAGCGCCGATGGCGCCCGCGCGAGCCCGCGCGCCCGTAGCGCCGTCTGGCCGCTCCGCAGACCCCGGCGCCTGCGACTCCGGCGGTGAGGACGATGACGACGAGGATGACGAGCCGCACCTGCACGGCGCCGGCCAGGAAGGAAGGCCGAATCGGCTCATCGGGGCCGGCGGCGGGCTTCGGGTCGGTCATGGTGATCCTCCTTAAGCGAGACTGAGCCGTTCAGCGAGCGGCGGTCCGGCGGGGAGCGCACGTGCGATCGGCCGCTCCACTCCGCCGGAACGACAGAGATGCACGCGCAAACGCCGCATGATTCTGCACGTGCATATGCGCGTGAAGTTGGATCCTACCGACACATCACCGCGAAAGCCATAAGAACCGCGTGACCGCTGAAAAGGATCAAGGAACCGCGCGGCAGCAGCAGGCAGGTGCCGGCTATACGGGACGACCGCGACCGCGGCGAACTCCCCGGTCGGCACCGGTAGGCACGTGCGGTGCAGGCGACGGCCCCACCGGGATCGGCGACCTGCGCCCGGCGACCGCCCCGCCCCTATCCCTCGCGCAGCGCCAGCCCCTCGAAAGCCAGGCGCGTCACCGCGTCGGCGATCGCGGCGGCGTCGTAGCGGCCCTCGGGGCGGTACCACTCGACCAGCGAATTGACCATGCCGAACAGCAGGCGGCTGGTCAGCTCGGGCGGGATGTCCGCGCGCAGGGAGCCCTCGTCGGCCGCGGCGCGCACCAGGTCGGCCAGCTTGGCGTCGATCTCGCGGCGGCGGCGCAGGGCGTCGAGCTCGACGTCGCTGTTGCCGTGGACGCGCAGCAGCAGCGTCACCGCCGGCAGGTGGTCCACCAGCACCTGCACGGCCTGGCGCACCGCCGACTCCAGGCGCTCATAGGCCGTCTCGCTCGACCCGTTCTCACTGGCCACGGCCGTGTCGATGACCTCGGTCAGCGCGTCCAGCGCCTCGCTGAGCGCGGCCTGCAGCAGATAGGACTTGCTCGGGAAGTGGTGGTAGATGGCCGACTTGGTCAGCCCCAGCTCCCGGGCGAGGTCGCCCACGCTCGTGCCGTCGTAACCGCGGCGGTTGAAGAGGTCGATGGCGCACCGGAGCACCGTCTCCTGGTCGTATCCGGGCCGCCCGCGGCGCGGCGCCTCGCTGGTCGGCGAAGGGCGTGGCATGGCCCCAGAATCCCACATCGGCTCGACCGGAAGCACCGCAGGTCCGAGCGGTCGCACCGCACGGTCCGGTCCCTCCGGACGGTGGGGCCGGACCGGCGGTCCCGGCAGGGCCGCGTCAGAACTCCAGCACGAGCCTGCCGCGCACTCCCCCGGCTTCGAGGAGGCGGTGGGCCTCGGCGGCCCGGTCGGCGGGGAGGGTGCGGGCCACGCGCAGGCTGAGGACGCCCTCTTCGGCCTGCTTGCCTAGTGCGTCGAGCTTGTCGTGCTCGCGGTGGTAGTCCACGACGAGCACGGGGTGGAACACGACGCCGCGCCCGCGGGTGGCGTCGTCGCCCCGGAAGCCGCGGACCGTGGTGATCCGGCCGCCGTCGCGCACGGCCGGGCCGACCAGCTCGTTCTGCACCGCTCCGTCGGCCAGCGCGTCCACGCCTGCGGGCTCGATCTCGCGGATGCGGTCGGCGACCCCGTCGCCGCGCGGCACGACCGCATCGGCGCCCAGCTCGCGGACCAGCCGCTCGTCCTCGGGAGCGGCGTCGGCGATCACCCGCAGGCCCTCGGCCTTGGCCAACTGGATGATGTAGCCGCCGAAGGCGCCCGCGGCACCGGTGACGGCCAGCGTCGCGCCAGGCTCCAGCGCCATCCGGTCGAGCGCGAGGCGGGCGGTGAGGCCGTTCATGGGCAGGGTGGAGGCGGCGGCGTAGTCGGCACCGGCGGGGATCCGGGCGACCGATTCCGCCGGGACCACCACCTGCTCGCTGTAGGCGCCGTGGGCGCCCCTGGGCACCAGGATCGCCATCACCGCGTCGCCGACGGCGAGGTCGGTGGCGGTGCCGGGCCCGATCTCGTCCACGTCGCCCGCGGCGTCCATGCCCGGCACGTAGCGGGGCGGGGAATCGGCGTACAGGCGGGTGTAGGCGCCGCTGCGGCCGGCGGTGTCGGTGGGGCTGACCGCGGCCGCGCGCACCCGGATCCGGACCTCGCCCGGCCCCGCGTGGGGCTCGTCGATGTCGAACTCCCGCAGCACTTCGGGACCGCCGAACTCGGAAACTCCAATGACACGCATGTCCGCGCACCTACCCGCCGCGAACGCGGGCGACTCCGTGAGATCGGCCGCGGCGCGGGCACCGCCGCGGCGGATGCGCCCACCGCCCGGAGGCACGAAAGGCGGTGCGCGCCCCGCCGCGGCGGCCCAGCGCTACTGCGAGCGCTTCCCCATCCCGCCGGACCGCGACCGCCCGGCGGCGGTCCGGCGCCTGCTCCGTACGCGGGCCGCCGGGTGCGCGTCGCATCCGGTCGGCAGACGTCCGCGGGCGGAAGCCACTGGTGGACCACGGTGTGAAAGCGCTTTCACAACCTGGAAAAAGAGTACGCGCCGGAATAGTTTATGTAAACAACGAATCACACCACGTGTTCCCGTCCCGCGCGGATCCGCCGATCCTGCAACTGCGGTCGCCGTGCGCGGTCGCAGATGACCGCAGCTACAAGGTGATCGGCGCGGGTGTGGCCGCCTCAGCGGCTCATGAACTCCTCGTAGGCCTCCAGGACCTCTTCGGTGGGGCCGTCCATCACCAGGCTGCCGCTCTCCAGCCACAGCACCCGGTCGCAGGTGTCGCGGATGGACTTGTTGCTGTGGCTGACCAGGAAGACGGTTCCGGCCTCGGCGCGCAGCTCGCGGATGCGTGCCTCGGAGCGCTTGCGGAACTTGCGGTCGCCGGTGGCCAGGGCCTCGTCGATCATCAGCACGTCGTGGTTCTTCGCCGAGGCGATCGCGAAGCGCAGCCGGGCGGCCATGCCCGAGGAGTAGGCGCGCATCGGCAGGGAGCTGAAGTCGCCCTTCTCGTTGATCCCGGAGAACTTGATGATGTCGTCGCGCTTCTCGTAGGCCTCCTGGGGCGTCATGCCCATCGCCAGGCAGCCGAGGATGACGTTGCGCTCGCCGCTGAGGTCGTTCATCAGTGCGGCGTTGACGCCCAAGAGTGAAGGCTGGCCGTCGGTGTAGACCCGGCCGCGCTCGGCCGGCATCAGGCCGGCGATGGCGCGCAGGATCGTGGACTTGCCCGAGCCGTTGGAGCCGATCACGCCGATGGCCTCGCCGCGGTAGGCGGTGAAGCTCACACCCTTGATGGCGTGAACCTCGCGCCCTCCCTTGCCGGAACGGCCGGTGAGGCGCCGCAGCGCCCGGGAGGCGCGTCCGCCGCGTGCGGATCCGCCGCCCGCCGCGTCGCCACCGCCCTGCTCCTGCTGCTCCTTGGCGGCGGCGGCCTGCGCGCGCAGCGCGGCCTTGCCCTTTCTGCCCTTGCCCTTGCCGGCGGACACGCCCTGCAGCCGGTAGACGATGTGCAGGTTGTCGACGATGACGGTGGGCTGCCGCTCCTCGTGCTCCTGGGCGGCCTTCTCGGTCTGCTCGGACACCTCAGTCACGCCCATACTCCTCTTCTGCCCGGTAGAAGTAGACGAACCCCGCGACCAGGGAAAGCAGCGCCCAGCCCAGGGCGAGCAGCCACACGTGCGGCGGCAGGTACTGCGCGCCGAAGTTGTGGGTGTTCATCAGGGCATACCGCATGAGGTCGATGTAGACGGCGGCCGGCTGCATGTCGAGGATGACCAGCGCCCACGTGGGCAGGTCGTCGGCCCGCTGCTCCACCATGTAGAGCACACCCGAACCGTACATCCAGACGCGCAGGACGAAGGGCAGCCACTGCGCGGCGTCGCTCACCTTGCTACCCAGGCGGGCCGCCCACATTGCAAGGCCGGTGTTGAACACCAGCTGCAGCGCCAGCACCGGCACGATCAGCAGCCACTCCCAGTCGGGGTAGTTGCCCCGCGCGACGACGATCACGATCAGCACCAGCATGGAGATCACCAGCTGGCGCAGTTTCATGGTGACCTGGGTGAGGGGCAGCACCGCGCGGGGGAAGTGCAGGGCGCGGATCAGCCCGCGCTCGCCCGAGATCGACTTCACCCCGGCCGTCACCGTGTCGCGGGTGAACGTGAAGATGAAGACCCCGGTCACCAGGAACGAGATGAAGTCCTCCACCCCCCGGCTGGTGCCGAGGAGAAGGCCGAAGATCACGTAGTAGACGGCCGCGTTCATCAGCGGAGTGAGGACGAACCAGAATCCGCCGAGCCGTGCGCGGGTGTACTTGGCACTGGAGCGCGCCCTGGCGAACTCGGCGATGAAGTACCGGTGCTCCCACAGCCGGCGGAGGTACTCCGCCAGGCCCGGCCGCGCCCCGCTCACCGAGAGGCCGTACTTGGCCGCCAGCTCCGCGGCTTGGGGATCCGGCCGATCCTTGGTGACTCCGTCTGGTCCCACGCGTTTGCTCACTTCGGGTTTCTCTCAGCAACTAAGGGAGGGCGCCGTGTACCGGGCTAGGGCTCCACCTGCGAAAACACGTCAGAACGAAACCGTTTCGTCGCTCCGATAGAGTAGATCCAATCAGGACAGAACGCAACCGTATCGTCCCTACGTTAGGATGGCCGTGTGTCCGATGCAGAGAAACCCCGGCAGGCGCGCCGCGCGCCCGCGGGCGCCGCTGTTCTGCAGAAGGATGTCACGCTGGCGATCCAGGCGGCCGTCTTCACCGAACTGGCCAAGCACGGGTACGGGCGCTTGTCCATCGAAGCCGTGGCCAGGCGGGCGGGCGTCGGCAAGACCGCAATCTACCGCCGCTGGAGCTCGAAGCTGCAAATGGTCCTCGAGGTGGTCTCGGCGGCCGCGGTGAAGGTGATGCCGGTTCCCGACACCGGAACGCTGAGCGGTGACATACGCGAACTGCTCGACGCGGGCGCCCAGGCGATGCGCCACCCACTGGCCTCGCAGATCGTACCCGACCTTTTGGCCGAAGCGTCACGCAATCCCGACATAGCCGAAACCCTGGAGAACGCGCTGCGCGAGACCCAGCAGGGGGTCAGCGCGGTGATGATCAAAAACGCGGTGGAGCGGGGCGACCTGCCCGCCGACACCGACGCCGAACTCGCCTTCGACATGGTCTTCGGCCCGCTGTACTGGCGGGTGGCCGTCACCCGCAGCCCCGTCTCCAACGACTACCTCGACCGCCTGGCCGAGGGCGCAACGGCGGCCCTGATCGGGGCGCACGGCCCGGCGGCGCACTCGGGCGGCTGAGGATTCCTGCCGGCCCGGCCGAGGGTTCCGGCTGCCGACGCGCAGCGGGCCGGCGCGGGCGGCGCGGGATTCGGGTCGGCGGTCACCGGTTGGTGTGGGTGGATGGCGGGTCGCCCGACGAGAGCGGCGACGGTCGGCGGAGGGCTGGGCCCGCGCGAATCGGTACGGGTGCCCGCCGGTGCCGGTGGACGACGGGGCAGCGAGGACAGCGCGGGGTACAACCGGCGCAAATCGGTCCGGGTGCCCGCCTCTGACCCGCGCAACGGGGCGGCGACGCACCCCGGTGGCGTTCCGGAGATCCACATCACCCGCACACCCGGACCGAAACGCCGTATGCCCGATTTAATTTAACTCACTCTGCCCCCGGTCGCGTCGAGGGTGTCCGTGACGCCACTTTCGGCGCCGAGCGTGGCCCCACAGACACCCTCGACGCGGTGAGCCGGGCACAGAAACGGGGCATCCGGAATACTCGAGGCCGCGATAGGGCGACGAGACGCGCCCCGCGACCACCGGGGCGGCCTCCGGCCGCGCGGCGGGCGATTTCAGGCGCAGAAGCGTCCCGCAATGTCCGGTATGCGGGGGCGCCGGAGCGGCCCGCACGGCCCGGATCGGCGATGATCATGGCGTTTGAAGCGGAATCGGCGTCAAAACCGCTCCAAACGCGCACCTCGTGGCACCCCGGCCGCCTCCGCCCCCCGCCACAGCCGGGCATTCCGGGCAAACATCCCGGATTCCTTCCGCATCCCGGAAACCCTGGGGTTCCGGCGCGCCGAGCAGCCCCACCGCGCGCCATCGGCGGGCATCGTGGCCCCACCCGGAGTGAAATGCCTGAAACGTCCCCGCCCGGGCCGTGTCCCAGGACGGCGGGGGCTGCCGTCCAGGAACCCACCGGGAACCCCGTGGGGCGGCCACCATCGGGGCTGCGGCAATGGGTGCGCCTCGCGAAGCGCGGTCACAGCTTGCCGCCGAGCGCACGCAGCCCGTCCCAGGTGGAGCCGCACCACCGGTGGCGGGCCTCCGAAACAAGGGTGCGCCGTGCGCTCGGCGGCAAGCTGGCGCACCGCGCTTCGCGCAACCCAGCCCCATTGCCGCAACCTCCTGTGGTGACCGACTGCTTGGACACGACAGGGCGGCCCCACCACCGCCTTCGCCGTCCCCGTCACCTGCCGCACCGGCGGGCACCGGGTTCGGTGGGCTCTAGCTCGGCCATCCGCCGCCCTCGCCGCCCCCGTCGGGCGATCCGCCATCCGCCTCCGGCAACCGGTGACCGCCCGGCCCGGACTCCGCTGGCCATCGCCGCCCCGTCGGGTGGGCCACCGGCGAGCACCGGATTCGGTGGTCGCGGTCCCGGCCATCCGGCGGCCGTCGCTGCCTCGTCGGGTGGACGACCGGCGGGCACCGGACCCGATGATCGCCGAACCCGACCATCCGCCGCCCTCGCCGCCCCCGTCGGGCGATCCGCCATCCGCCTCCGGCAACCGGTGACCGCCCGGCCCGGACTCCGCTGGCCATCGCCGCCCCGTCGCATGGGCCACCGGCGGGCACCCGAACCGATCCGCGCGGGCGCAACCCATTACCGCCCTCGCCGCCCTCGTCGCATGCCGCACCGGCGAGCACCCGAACCGATCCGCGCGGGCGCAACCCCGCGCCGCCGTCGCCGCCCCGTCGCGTGGGCAACCCGCGCCCAACTGAACCGATGAGCGCGAACCCTGGCCATCCGCCGCCCTCGCCGCCCCGTCACAAGCCCAACCGGCGAGCACCCGAACCGTTGGACGCAAGCCAGCCCGGCCATCCGCCCACCCTCGCCGCCCTCGTCGCAAGCCCAACCGGCGAACACCGGCACCGGTGATCGCCGACCTCGGACCGACGAAGCGTGCCGCACCTCGCACCCCGATCCCCCAAGCTTGTAACCGTTTCGTTGCCGAAGCCCTTCCGATACACGGAAGGCGACTTCGCGCGGGGCGCACTCCGGCCCACCGCGGCGCTCCGACCGCTATCGGAGCAGCCCGCCGGGAATGTGTCCATTGACACAGCGGCAATCGCGCTGTCACGATTCGGCTACGTGTGGGAGCGCTCCCATACCAGTACCTAAGGCCACCCGGAGGCGAGTCCACCGTCCGTTTCCCCCATCCCATCCCCCTACGTGAGGACTCTCATGAGCCCATCCCCATCCCGTAGCAGGTTCGCTGCGGGGGCGGTCACGGCCGCCTCCGCGCTGACACTGTCCATGCTGGCCGGCGCGCCCGCCGCCCAGGCCGCCGAGCTGGTGACCAACGGCTCCTTCGACAACGGCAAGACCGGCTGGTGGAACACCGAGAACGCACCCGCCGAGGTCGTCGACGGGCAACTGTGCGCCGAGGTGCCGGCCGGCACGGCCAACGCCTGGGACGCCATCGTCGGCCAGGACGGCATCGCCCTGACCTCGGGCGAGTCCTACGAGCTCACCTTCACCGCCACCGCCAGCACCGACGTCTCCGTCCGCGCCCTGGTCCAGGAGCCGGTGGAGCCCTATACCGCGTTCCTGTCCGAGCGCCCCGCGCTGACCTCCGAGGCGCAGACGTTCAGCTACACCTTCACCGCCGACGCCACCCTGGACGACGCCCAGCTCGTCTTCCAGCTCGGCGGCGCCGAGGAGGCCTGGACGTTCTGCCTGGACGACGTGTCGCTGCAGGACGGCGCCGAGCCGCCGGTCTACGAGCCCGACACCGGCCCGCCGATCAAGGTCAACCAGGTCGGCTACCTGCCCGACGGCCCGAAGAACGCGACGCTGGTGACCGACGCCACCTCGGCGCAGCCCTGGACGCTGCACAACGCCGACGGCGAGGCCGTGGCCGAGGGCCAGACCACCCCGCAGGGCACCGACGAGAGCTCCGGCCTCAACGCCCACTCCATCGACTTCGGCGACTACTCCACCGAGGGCACCGGCTACACGCTCACCGTCGGCGAGCACACCAGCCACCCCTTCGACATCTCCGGGAGCGCCTACAAGGAGCTGCGCACCGACGCGCTGTCGCTGTACTACCCCCAGCGCAGCGGCATCGAGATCGACGACTCCCTGATGCCGGGCTACGGCCGCGCGGCCGGGCACGTCGGCGTGGAGCCCAACCAGGGCGACCTCAGCGTGCCGTGCGACCCCGACTACGACCCGTGCGACTACGAGCTGGACGTCTCCGGCGGCTGGTACGACGCCGGCGACCACGGCAAGTACGTCGTCAACGGCGGCATCTCCGCCTCCCAGGTCATGAGCGTCTGGGAGCGCACCACCTACGCCGACACCGCCAGCCCCGGCAAACTGGGCGACGGCAGCCTGCCCATCCCCGAGCAGGGCAACGGGGTTCCCGACGTGCTGGACGAGGCGCGCTGGGAGATGGACTTCCTGATGAAGATGCAGGTACCCGAGGGCGAGGACCTCGCCGGGATGGCGCACCACAAGATCCACGACCAGGAGTGGACCGGGCTGCCGCTCATGCCGGCCGAGGATCCGCAGCCGCGCTACCTGCAGCCCCCGTCCACCGCGGCCACGCTCAACCTCGCCGCCACCGGCGCCCAGTGCGCCCGCGTGTTCGAGCCCTACGACGCCGACTTCGCCGCGCGCTGCCTTGAGGCGGCCGAGAAGGCGTGGCAGGCGGCGCAGGCCAACCCCGACGTCCTGGCCCCCGGCGACAACGGCACGGGCGGCGGCGCCTACAGCGACGACAACGTCTCCGACGAGTTCTACTGGGCCGCGTCGGAGCTGTTCATCACCACCGGCGAGCAGTCCTACGAGGACGCGGTGCTGGGCCACGAGCTGCACACCGAGGACGTCTTCACCGCCGGCGGCCTCAGCTGGGGCTCGGTGGCGGCGCTGGGCCGGATGAACCTGGCGCTGGTCCCCAACGAGCTCGACGACCGGCAGCGCGTGATCGACTCGGTGGTCGCCGGTGCCGACCAGTACCTGCAAACCCTGCGCGACCACGCGTTCGGCCTGCCCTACGCGCCGCCGGACAACGTGTTCGTGTGGGGCTCCAACAGCCAGGTGCTGAACAACATGGTGGTCATGGCCGCGGCCTTCGACCTGACCGGCGACGCCGCCTACCGCGACGGCGTGCTGCAGGGCATGGACTACATCCTCGGCCGCAACGCCCTGGGCCAGTCCTACGTCACCGGCTACGGCGAGAACGCCTCCCAGAACCAGCACAGCCGCTGGTACGCCAACCAGCTCGACGCGGATCTGCCCAACCCGCCCGAGGGCACCCTCGCGGGCGGCCCCAACTCCCAGAGCAGCACCTGGGACCCGGTCGCCCAGGACAACCTGGGCGGCTGCGCGCCGCAGTTCTGCTACATCGACCACATCGAGTCCTGGGCCACCAACGAGCTGACCATCAACTGGAACGCTCCGCTGGCGATCGTGTCCTCCTTCATCGCCGACCAGACCGGCGGCGGCGAACCGCCGGCCGAGGACGAGACCGCCCCCGCGGCCCCGGGCAAGCCCGAGGTCTCCGAGGTCACCTCGTCCGGCGCCACCCTGAACTGGGAGGCGTCGACCGACGAGGGCGGCAGCGGCGTCGCGGGCTACGACGTCTACGAGGTGACCGACGACGCCGCGCGCAAGCTCGGCTCGGCCGAGGACACCTCCTTCACCCTGACCGGGCTGGAGCCCGACACCGGGTACACCGTCCACGTCGTCGCCCGCGACGGCGCCGGCAACGTCTCCGAGCCCAGCCCCACCGCCGCGTTCACCACCGAGCCCGGCGACACCGGCGGGGGCGCCGCCTCCTGCGAGGTCGGCTACAGCACCCAGCAGTGGAGCGGCGGGTTCACCGGGTCGGTGACGATCACCAACACCGGCGACTCCGCGATCCGCGACTGGGAGCTGGGCTTCGAGTTCACCGCGGGCCAGCAGATCAGCCACGGCTGGAGCGCCGACTGGTCCCAGGACGGCGCCGCCGTGACGGCCTCGGCGCTGTCGTGGAACTCCGACATCGCACCGGGTTCCTCGGTCACCGTCGGGTTCAACGGCAGCTGGGAAGGCAGCAACCCCGCACCCGAGGAGTTCACCGTCAACGGCCAGACCTGCGCCTGACGGACACCCCTCCCCCCTCACCGGCCGGTCGCCGCGTTCGCGCGGTGACCGGCCGCGGTCATGCCGGGCCCCGGTGGTGCCCGCACGCCCGCGGGTGCGGGCGTACCGCCGCGGTCCGGGCCGCGGCGGCGTCTCGGGGCGGGGCGGTTCGGGGCGGGGCCGGGCCGGTGAGCGGCAGGGCGACGCACCGTTTCGCGGCAGGGGCCCCGGGTAGGCGGCCGCACCGAGGCGCCGCCGGGTCGCCCGGCCGCGCGCAGGCGTTCGGCGCACGGCGCCCCCGCACGCAGCCGCCTTCGGAATCGGGAGGACACAGTGAAGGCCGTCGTATGGCATGGCGTGGGCGACATCCGGATGGACGACGTCGCCGAACCGGCGATCGAGCATCCCCAGGACGCCATCGTGCAGATCACCACCAGCGCGATCTGCGGGACCGACCTGCACATGGTGCGCGGCACCCTGCCCGGCATGGTGCCGGGGACCGTTCTCGGGCACGAAGGCGTGGGGGTGGTCGCCGAAGTGGGCTCGCAGGTCCGCAACTTCTCACCGGGCGACCGCGTCGTCATCCCGTCCACCATCGGCTGCGGGACATGCAGCTACTGCCGGGCCGGCTACTTCGCCCAGTGCGACAACGCCAACCCCAACGGGCGCCGGGCGGGGACCTCGTTCTTCGGCGGCCCCGAGGGCACCGGCTCCTTCCCGGGCATGCAGGCCGAGCGGGTGCGCGTGCCCTATGCCAACATCGGACTCGTCGGGCTGCCCGACCGGGTCAGCGACGAGGAGGCCATCCTCATCTCCGACATCTTCCCCACCGCCTGGTTCGGGGCCGACATCGCCGACATCAAGCCGGGCCACACGGTGGCGGTGCTCGGGTGCGGACCCGTGGGGCTGTTCGCGATCATCAGCGCCCGGGTGCAGGGCGCCGGTCGGGTGCTGGCCGTGGACGGCGTCGGCAGCCGCCTGGAGCAGGCGCGGGCCCTGCACGCCGAGCCGATCGACTACAACGCCGAGGACCCGGTCGCTGCCATGGTCGAGCTGACCGGGGGCATCGGCCCCGACCGGGTGATCGACGCGGTGGGCGTGGACGCCGAGCGGCCCAAGGAGGGCCCCGCGGCCACCGGTGAGAACGGCTTCGCCCGGGAGCTGGCACAGGTGGCGCCGGAGACCAACCCGCAGGACGGCACCTGGGTGCCCGGCGATGCGCCGTCGATGGCGACCCAGTGGGCGGTGCAGGGAGTCGCCAAGGCGGGGGCCGTCTCGATCATCGGCGTCTACCCGCCGCCGATGACGTCCTTCCCCATCGGCGCGGCGATGAACAAGAACCTCACGCTGCGGATGGGCAACTGCAACCACCGCAAGTACGTCCCCGAACTGGTGCGGATGGTGGCTTCCGGGCACGTCGACATCGAGTCGGTGCTCACCCAGGAGATGGGCTTCGACGACACCATCGCCGCCTACACCGCGTTCGACAGGCGTGAGGCGGGCTGGACGAAGGTGGCCGTCACCACCGTGTGAGGCGTCCGGCGTGCCGCGCCGGCCCGGTGGTGCCGGCGCGGCGCTGCGGCAGGTATGCGGTGCCGGGGTGCGGGCAGTGGGCCCGCATGAGACCAACCACGACACTCGCCGAGGTCGCCTCCGCCGTGGGGCGGGGGCTGCTGGCCGGGGCCGCCGGTACGGCGGCGATGACCGTTTCCAGCACGCTGGAGGCCAAGCTGCGCGAACGCGGGTCGAGCACCACGCCGGCCGACGCGGCCGAGACGGTGCTGGGTGTGCGGCCGCGCGGGGAGCAGGACGAGGAGCGCTTCAGCAACCTCGTCCACTGGGGCTACGGCACGCTGTGGGGGGCCGCTCGCGGCCTCATCGGGCTGGGTTCCGGCACGCGGGGGCTGCGTGCCGGCGCCCTGCACCTGCTGTCGGTCTGGGGAGCCGAGCAGGTCGTCCTGCCCGCCACGGGCGCCTCACCGCCCGGCTGGAAGTGGGGCGCCCGCGAGGTGGCCGTCGACCTGCTGCACCACACGGTCTACGCCGCCGCGACCGGGGCCGCCTACGACCTGCTGGCGAGGGGCGACCGGCGCCGGCGGTAGGCCGTGTCCAAAAGCGGCGGGGGCGCCGCTTCCGAGGCACCCCCCGGTAGCACCTGGGGCGGCCGCCGTCGGGGTTGCGACAACGGGTGCGCCCCGCGGAGCGCGATCCGCCCGCCCGCCAGCCCGCCACCACCCCAGCGGAGACGCTTCGCGCCACGTGCTTGCTTGCCGCCGAGCGCACGCCGAACTCATCGGGCGGAGCCGTGCCATCGGTGGCGTGCGTCCGAAACAAGGGTGCACCGCCGCTCGGCGGCAAGCTGGCGCACAGCGCTTCGCGCATCACAGCCCCATTGCCGCAACCTGCTGTGGTGACCGACTCCCTAAACACGACGCAGCCGGACACCGGGGCGCCGACCGCCCCGGGGCTCAGCAGCCCCCGCCCCCGCCGCCGTCACCGCCGCCGCCTCCTCCTCCACCGCCGTCGCCGCCCGCGGCGCCGCCGCCGTCGACGAAACCCACGCCGAATCCGCCGCCACCACTGCCCCGGTAGGCGGCCCAGTCGTGGCCGCCCCTGTGGGCGCCCCGGCGCGGCCTGCGGGTCGCCGCGGCCCACACGATCAGGCCGACGACGATCACCAGGCCGAGCACGACGACCGTCGGCCCCCACTGCACCAGCAGGCCCAGCACGCCGGTGACGGCGTCCTCCGCCGCGGCCGGAGCAGCCGCCATCGCCGGCACCCCCGCGCCCGGAATCGTCGCACCCATCGGCCCACTCCTTATCGCTGTCGCCAATCGCATGGTGCTTAGATCCCCCGGCACCACCGCGCCGCTCCCCCACCCGCCCGATCGGCCGGTTCCGGCCGTGCGGCAGCCGGCGGCGCGGACGGATAATCGGGGATCCGGCTGAGGCCGACCCATTCCCCCGAGGGCGAGGAGAGGTTCCCGTGGCCGCCAGTGAATGCGTCTTCTGCGCCATCGTGCGCGGCGAGGCGGAGGCCAGCGGCGTTTACGAGGACGACGCCGTCACGGCCTTCATGGACCTCCAGCCGGTCACGCCCGGCCATCTGCTCGTCGTGCCCAAGGCGCACCGGATCGGCTTGGAGGATCTGGAGGAGCCCCTGGGCGCCCGGATGTGGACCGCGGCCCACCGGCTCGCGGGAGCGCTGCGCCGCTCGGGGCTCCGCTGCGAAGGCGTCAACATGTTCCTGGCCGACGGGGCGGCCGCCTTCCAGGAGGTCTTCCACGTCCACCTGCACGTCTTCCCCCGGTTCCGCGGCGACGGCTTCCGGATCGGGGCGGACTGGCGGATCCGCGAAAGGGCGGAACTGGACGAGAGTGCGGCCGCCGTCCGCGGCGGCCTGGCCGCGCCGACGCCGCGCTCCTGAGCCGGGCCGCCGTCGGTCCGGCGGGCGAGACCCGTGCTGTCACGCCGCGGTCGGCGGAGTGAGGACCGCCACTCCGCGGTGGCGGTCACGGCGTTGCGTGTGGGTAGTAGGGGCTCCGGCAGGCGGTGTCGTCGGGAAGCGGAGCGGCATGGGCGGAGCACCGGTGTGGGTCAGCGCGCTGGCTCTGGTCGTCGCGGCGATCGTGCTGCTCGTCATCGGCGGCCCCTTCACCCGCCTGGTGGACCGGCTCGCCGACCGCACCGGCCTGGGCGAGACGCTGGCCGGGATCGTGCTCGTGGGCGCGGTGACCGCGCTGCCCGGCCTGGTCACCAGCATCCTCGGCGCGGCGCAGGGCGACGCGGTCTTCTCCATGAACAACGCGCTGGGCGGGATCGCGCTGCAGACCACCTTCATCGCCCTGGCGGACCTGGTCTACCGGCGCGCGAACCTGGAGCACGCCGCCGCATCGCTGCCCAACCTGCTCGCCCCCATCGGGCTGTCGATCATGCTCGGCACCGTGCTGATCGCCGGGATCGGCCCTCAGTTCGACGTGCTGCAGGTGCACCCGGCCTCGGTGCTGCTGGTCTTCTTGTACCTGTACTGGCTGCGGCTGTCGCGCAAGGTGGGCGCCAATCCGATGTGGCGGGTGACGCCCACCCGCAACACCCGCCGCGACGAACCCGATCCCGCCTCGGAACGGCCCGGGGAGTCCATGGCGGCGATGTGGACGAAGTTCGCCGCGATGGCGGCGGTCGTCTCGGCCACTGGCTACGTCGTCGGCGAGTCCGGGCTGGCGGTGATCCAGCAGACCGGGATGTCGGGCGGCGTGGTCGGCGCCGTGTTCACCGGTTTCATCACCTCGCTGCCGGAACTGGTCACCGTGCTGTATGCCGTCCGGATCCGCGCGCTGCACCTGGCGCTGGGCGACATCATCGGCGGGAACGGCTTCGACGTGCTGTTCCTGTCGTTCAGCGACGTCGCCTACCGCCAGGGCACGGTCTATGGGGCGATGACGCCGCAGGTCATGCTGATGACCGTGCTGGGCATCGTGCTCAATCTGCTCGTGGCGGCCGGACTGATCCGCCGCCAGGAGCACGGCATCGGCTTCGAGGGAGTCGCCATGTTCGCCGCCTATGTGATCGGCGTGGTCTTCCTGGTCTCCATGGGATAGCCGCCCGGCCCCTGCCGGCGCACCGGCCTCAGGCCTCCCGCGGCGCGCCGTCGCCGGCCGGGGCGTCAGCCGCGGCGCCCGTTCCGCCCGCGGCCGGATCGCCGCGCCGTCCCGCGCGGCCGATGATGGCGTCCAGTGCCGCGACGTGCCCGTGGAACGCGGCGTCGCCCTCGTCGGTGATGTCCACGAGGGTGCGCCGCCATCCGCGCCCCAGGCTCTCCTTGCGCACGGTGAGGTATCCGGCCGATTCCAGGGCGGCGAGGTGCTTGGACAGCACGGAGTCGCTGACCCCCAGCTCGTCGCGGATGAACCGGAACTCCACACCGGTGCCCGCCGCGACCATGGCCATGATCGACAGCCGCGTGGAGGCGTGGATGAGCTCGTCGAACCGCGGCTCGGCCACTACTCGGCCCCCGCCGGGCGGCGCGGGCCGAAGCCGATCCGGCCCAGCCAGCGCACGAAGAACCAGGACAGCACCGCCGCGGGGACCGCGGCCGGCATCGGTGCGGCCCACTCCGGCAGATGGCCCTCGATGAGGGTCCTCGCGGCCCAGAACACGCCCAGGATGCCGGCGAGCCAGACCGCGGCCGCCGCCACGCGCCCCGGCGTCCAGACGCGCCGGCGACCGCTCACGCCGCCCCGTGCGGCCCGCCGGATGCCCAATGCGACCGCCAGGAACAGCAGCGCGAAGCCGACTCCGGCCGCCGCCAGGGAGATGCCCGCGCCCAGTTCGAGGCTCGCCAGAACCACGTAGAAACCCAGCGCGTAGAGGAGGTCCATCCACCACCGCGGCCGGTGGCGGCTGAGCTCGCGACCCACCGACTCCTGCCGGCGCCGCACGTCGTCCAGGGCGGCGCGGGCCTCCTGCTCCTTCTCCATCGTGTAGCTCCTTCATGCCGCAACCCACTTTCCAACTTAGAAAGTAGCACGACTTTCCGTGTTGGAAAACGGATGTTCGGTGGGAATTCGCCGCAGGGCGGCCGAGGAGGGCGGCAGGAGCGGAGCGGATGGGGAGGGCGCCCCTCTGCCCGGCCCCGGTGGCGCGGAGAACGGGGCGAGGGCGGCGTCTCCGCTGAGAGCGGCGGTGGGTGACCGGGAGGGGCGCGACGCGCAGCCTCCGCCGAAAGGACGACGGGCGGGCGCGGGCCCCCGCGACCGAGCGGACCCGGGCAGCGGAGGGAGCGCGGGCCGGCGGATGCGGACCGGGGAGGCCGCGCCGCCGGATGGACGGAGTCCGGCGGCGCGCCTCCACGCTGCCCGCCACGGCAGGGCGGGCAGAACGGCCCTGCCCGCGCAACGCTAGAGGACCGCACCGAGCGGCGTCCCTCTGCTGGCCGGAGGCGGCCAGCGGCGCCCGAGCCACGGGGCGGACAGGGGGCCCGCTGCCCGCTCCCGGGCAGGTGGGCGGCCCCGGCACCGCCCCCGGCCGCCGAACGCCCCGCGCGCCCCGGTTCACCGCGCAGGCCCCGCGCCGGGGCGCAACGCCGCGCGCATCCCACACCCGCGTGCGGGCAGCGCCTACCGTGCCAACGCAGACAACACGGGCCCGGCCCGCCGGCCGGACCCGGCGCAGCACACCTCCATCGGGGAGCAGCAGCATGAGCACATCGGCCGACATCGGCGTCACCGGCCTGGCCGTGATGGGCCGCAACCCCGCCCGCAACCTGGCGCGGAGCGGATACACCGTCGCGGCGCACAACCGCACTCCGGCCAAGATGCACGCCCTCGTCGAGGACTTCGGCGACGAGGGCGACTTCGTGCCCGCTGAGTCGCCGCAGGACCTCGTCGCCGCACTGGAGCGGCCGCGGCGGCTGGTGATCATGGTCAAGGCCGGCGAGGCCACCGACGCGGTGATCTCCGAGTTCGCCCCCCTGCTGGAGGAGGGCGACATTATCGTCGACGGAGGCAACGCCCACTTCGCCGACACCCGCCGCCGCGAACGGGAGCTGCGCGAGCGCGGCATCCACTTCGTAGGCGTGGGAATCTCGGGCGGGGAGGAGGGCGCGCTGCACGGCCCGAGCATCATGCCCGGCGGCTCGGCGGAGTCCTACGCGGCGCTGGGGCCGATGCTGGAGAGCATCGCCGCCAAGGCCGCCGACGGTGCGCCCTGCACCACCCACGTGGGCACCGACGGGGCGGGCCACTTCGTGAAGATGGTGCACAACGGCATCGAGTACGCCGACATGCAACTCATCGGCGAGGCCTACCACCTGCTGCGCGACGTGGCCGGCTACGCCCCCGCTCAGATCGCCGAGGTCTTCCGCACCTGGAACAGCGGCCGGCTGGACTCCTACCTCATGGAGGTCTCGGCGGAGGTGCTGGCCCACACCGATCCCGAGACCGGCGCGCCCTTCGTCGACGTGGTCGCCGACCGGGCAGAGCAGAAGGGCACCGGCCGCTGGACGGTGCAGACGGCCCTTGAACTGGGGGTTCCGGTCTCGGGCATCGCCGAGGCGGTGTTCGCGCGCTCCCTCTCCGGCCACGCCGGCCTGCGCAAGGCGGCCGCGGGCCTGCCCGGTCCGCGGGCCGAGGCCATGGAGAGCGAGGCGGCGGGGCGCTTCGCCGATCAGATCGAGCAGGCGCTCTACGCCTCCAAGCTGGTCTCCTATGCCCAGGGCTGGAACATGATCGCGGCGGGCGCCCAGGAGTACGGCTGGGACATCGACCCGGGCGCGGTCGCCGCGATCTGGCGGGCCGGATGCATCATCCGCGCTGCGTTCCTCGACCGGATCCGCGCGGCCTACGCGGCCGACCCCGCGCTGCCGACTCTGCTGGCCGACACGGGGTTCTCCGCCGAGATCGGCGACGCCCAGGGCGACTGGCGCGCCGTGGTGGCCACGGCCACCCGCCACGGCGTCCCGACGCCGGGCTTCTCGGCGGCGCTGGCCTACTACGACACGCTGCGCGCGGGGCGGCTGCCGGCCGCCCTCACCCAGATCCAGCGCGACTTCTTCGGCGCGCACACCTACCGCCGCATCGACCGCGAAGGCGTCTTCCACACCCGCTGGGGCGGCGACCGCGCCGAGGAGGGCGCCGAGTGAGCGGTGCGCCGGCGGTGCCCCCGGCGGCCGCGGTGGGGCGGCTGCCGGGGGCGGGGAGTCGGTCGGTGTCCGTCGGGCCGGCCGTCAGGGCTTGCGGCCCACCGCGCAGAAGGCGTCGACCTCGGGTGGCGGGGCGCCGTCGTCGGTGGGGCGGGGGCGCCAGCGCGAGGTGGAGACGACGCCGGGCTCCAGCACCTCCAGACCGGCGAAGAACCGGCCTATCTCCTCGGGACTGCGCAGGGTGATCCCGGGGGTGGCGCTCTCGTTCCACCGCCGGACCGCCTCTTGGGAGATCTCGCCGTGCACGACGCTGGTGTCGTGGGCGAGGACCAGGTAGCTGCCGGAGGGCAGCGCATCGACCAGGCGGCCCACGACCTCGTAGGGGCCGTCGGAGTCGGGGATGTGCTCGACGACGCCGAGCAGGGTGAGCGCGATCGGCCGGTCCAGCTCCAGCGTGCGGGCGGCGGCCTGCAGGACCGCCTCGGTGTCACGCAGGTCGGCGTGAATGTAGTCGGTGGCACCCTGGGGTGTGCCCGCCAGCAGGGAGCGGGCGTGGGCGTGGATCAGCGGATCGTTGTCGACGTAGACGATGCGCGCCTCGGGTACGGCCGCCTGCGCCACCTCGTGGGTGTTGTCGGCCGTGGGCAGGCCGCTGCCCACGTCGAGGAACTGGCGCACGCCCGCCTCGCGGGCGAGGTAGGTGACGGCGCGGCCGAGGAAGTCCCGGTCGGCACGGGCGAGCTCGACGACCGTGGGCAGGAACTCTCGGATGCGGTCGCCCAGCTCGCGATCGGCGGCGAAGTTGTCTCTGCCGCCCAGCCAGTAGTTCCACACCCGGCCGGTGTGGGGGACCGTCGTGTCGACGTCGGGGATGGGGCCGGCGGCGGAGGAGGCCGGGCCGGAGCGGGCGGAGGTGTCGTCGTCGCCTGGACGGTTCATCGCAAAACCCCTGGGGAGGTGGAGGGCTGCACGTGCGCGGGCGGCGGAGCGTTGGAGGGGCGCCGCCGCCGCGTTCCTTTCTAGCAGCAAGCACCGACCCGGGGCGGGACGGTCGCCAAGCCCTGGCCGGCGCGGGAGCGGGCGCGGTCGGGACGCCGCGCCCCGCCGTCACCGGAGTTCGGGGACGCGAGGCAGGTAGCGCCGCAGCAGACCGGCGTTGGCCTCGTCGCCGCCGGGCATGTTGGAGGAGCGCCACAGCGGCAGGTCGGTGCCGGCGGCCTCGGCCCGGGAGTGCAGTTCGGCCAGCAGCAGGTTCCACAGGAAGGCGTTGGCCAGGCTGGACATCGGCCCGGTCACGGGGGCTTCGGGCGGGTAGGCGACGTCGCCGGGGCGCACGCAGGTGTCGAGCACGTGGTCGGCCTCCTCGCTGAGGGTGCTGCCGGCGCGCGCCGGCGCGGCGGCGTTGCACTCGCGCGAGGTGACGGCGACGACGGGGATCCTGCGGTCGGCGGCCTCACGCGCCATCTCCACCGGGAAGAAGTTGACGCCCGAGGTGGAGAAGACGAAGAGCACGTCGCCGGGTTCGGGTTCGGCCCGCGCAAGCACCTCGGCCGCCAGCCCCGGCCGCCGCTCGGCCGCCGTGCTGGAGGACGCGCCGTTGACCGGCAGCAGCTCGGGGGTGTGGAGCGGCTTGACGGTGGCCGGCCCGCCGGCGCGGTAGAACGCCTCGGCCACGGCGTTGAAGGAGTGGCCCGCCCCGGCGGCGAGGATGACGCCGGAGCCCTCGACCACCCGCTCCATCAGCACGTCGGCGACCTCCGCCAGCGCCGCTTCGTTGCGCTGCTGGACCAGCGCGAGCCGTTCGCACATCACCGCTCCGAAATCCGCTGCCTGGGTCATCGTGTCCCTTCGGTGGGGTCGTCCCGGCGGTCCCGCGGGGAAGCGGGAGCAGCCGGTATGGTCCGGTCTATACCGGCCCTTAGCGTCGCGCCTGATCGATCACCCCGTCAACCGGAGCCGCGCCCCTGCCGCGCGGACCCGGTGCGCCCGAGGAGGCACGCCGATGTCACACAAGCGCCCGCTGTCTCGTCCTCTCGGTGTGGACGGCGAAACAGATCCCGCGGCCGCGTTCGGGGCGCTGCGGCCGCGCCTGCTGTCAGTGGCCTACGCACTGCTGGGCAGCGTGGAGGAGGCCGAGGACGTGGTGCAGGAGGCGTGGCTGCGGCTGGAGCGCACGCAGCGCTGCGCCGAGCACGCCGAGATCCGCGACCCGGCCGGCTGGCTTGTCACAACCGTTTCCCGGCTGGCCCTGGACACGCTGCGGTCGGCGCGGCTGCGCCGGGAGGAGTACATCGGCGAGTGGCTGCCCGAACCGCTGGTCGGCCCGTGGAGCGCGGCCGCTGCACCGGCGGCGGGCGGGGAGTGGGCCGACCCCGCCGACCGCGTGACCCTCGACGAGTCGATGAGCGTGGCCATGCTGGTCGTGCTGGAGTCGCTCTCCCCCGCCGAACGCACGGCCTTCGTGCTGCACGACGTGTTCGGCCTGTCGTTCGCCGAGATCGGGCGGGCGGTGGGTCGGACGCCGGCGGCCTGCCGGCAGTCGGCCGCACGCGCCCGCAGGCACGTGTCCGCGCGGGCGCCCCGGTTCGACGTCGACGCCGCCGAGCACCGCCGGATCGTCGACGCGTTCCTGGCGGCGGTGCGCGGCGGCGACCTCGACGGGCTGGTCCGCCTGCTCGACCCCGACGTCGTGCTGCGCTCCGACGGCGGAGGAGTCGTGCGCAGCGCCCGGCGGCCGATCCGCGGCCGGCGGAAGGTGGCGCGCTTCCTGCTGGGGGTCCGGGACCGGTTCGGCGCAGGACGGGACCTGCGCCCGGCCGCGGTCAACGGGAGGCCCGGCTTCGTCGGCGTGCGCCGGGAACGCATCGAGCAGGTCGCCGGGGTCGCGGTCTCCGGCGGCCGCATCAGCGCGATCGACGCCGTACTGAACCCTGAGAAGCTGAAAAGAGCGGGGCGGAACACGACCGGGGGAGGCGGGGCGGCCCCCGGCCACGGCCGCGCACCCAGCGGGCACGAGGAGCGCGGCGCCGCCCGGACCGACGAGCACAGGAGCGAGGCTTGAGCAGGTGTACGGAGAGGGAATACGGCGCCTCCCAGCACCCCGCGCACCCGCGGAAAAGCCCAAGCGGGGGTGCGGGGCGCGGCGCCGTCTTGGACTGACGAGCGAGGAAGCGAGGCCCCGAGCGGGCCGGAGGGGTGCGGCGCCGTCTGGACTGACGAGCGAGGGAGCGAGGAGGGAAGACGGCGCCTCAAAGCACCCCGCAGGCACGCGGAACAACACGGATCTCAGAGAACACGAGCAACCCGGATGCCAAGGAGTGATCGGTGACCCAGCGCATGAACGTCCTCGAACAGGCCCCGGACGCCTATACGGCCATGGCGGGGCTGGAGCGGTTCCTGGCCCAGAGCCCGCTGCCGCACTCGACCCTGGAGCTGGTCAAGCTGCGGGCCAGCCAGATCAACGGCTGCGCCTTCTGCGTGGACATGCACGGCAAGGACGCGCAGAAGGCCGGGGAGAGCGCCGAGCGCCTGCTCGCGGTGGCGGTGTGGCGGGAGTCGCCGCTGTTCACCGAGGCCGAGCGGGCGGCCCTGGCGCTGACCGAGGAGGCGACCCGCCTGGCCGACCACGGCACAGGCGTCTCCGATGCGGTGTGGCAGGAGGCCGCCCGCCACTACGACGAGCCGACGCTCGCCGCGCTGGTGGTGGCGATCTCGACCATCAACGCCTGGAACCGCATCGCGGTGGCCACTCGGATGGTGCCGGGCTCGCACACCCCTTCCTGAGAGCCACGGCGGAGCCGCCGCGCCCCTTCGGGAGCGCGGGACCGCGGCGGCTCCCTCCGGTGCAGGCGGCGCGCCCCTCAGCCGAAAGCGGCGACGTAGGAGCGCTGCCAGGGGGTCTCCACGGCACGCGGCGAGTAGTGCTCGCGGACGTAGGCCACCGCCTCGCGCGAAGGGACCCCGTCCAGCACCGCCAGGCAGGCCAGGGCGGTGCCGGTGCGCCCCCGGCCGCCGCGGCAGGCGATCTCCACGCGCTCGGCGCGGGCACGCGACCAGGCGTCGTGCAGAGCGGCGCGGGCGGCGGCCCGGTCGGCGGGCAGCCGGAAGTCCGGCCAGCGCAGCCACACGTGCTCCCAGGGCACCGGGCGGGGGCGGCGGGCGAGCAGGTACAGGCCGAAGTGCGGTGTCGGCCCCGGCGGAAGGGGGCGCATCAGGGCCCGGCCGCGGACGAGCCTTCCCGAAGGCAGCCGCAGCAGCCCCGGCGTCGCGGGCGGCCAGGGGTCCGGTGCGGAGTCGACGGCGTCCTCCCGGTTCGGGCGGGTCGGCGACGCGGCCGCGAGCACGCGGGCCGGGCCGGCGGGCGGCCAGGTTATCGGGCCGGCCGCAAAGTCCGCCGCCCCGACGCACGCCGTGGCGGACCCTGCCGACGCGTGCCTCCCTCCTCCGCCTCACGAGCACTCGCACCGGCGACCGGATCCGGCCACCGGCCCGCCCGACGGCCGAGCCCAACCGTGCGGCGGGCCGCGCCGGATTCCCGTCGACGCAGGCGGAGCCGGTGGCGTCCTGTCGTGCCCGCCGTGTGCGGACGCTGCACCGCCGCCTCGGCCGCGACGCGGGGAGGATCCGCCGCGGAACACGGGCGCCGGTCCGGGCGTTTGCCCGGCAAGGGCGGAGCCGGTCCGGAGCTGTCTCCGGCGGTCTCCGCCATCCGGCGATCGGAACGGACTCGGCCATGCCCCAATCCCACTCTCGGAACTCCGGTTCCGACGACCCCGCGGCCGTCCTCGACGCGATGCGCGCCCACTGGGACGGGCAGGCCGCGACCTACGACCAGGGGATGGACCGCATCGAGCGGGCTTTCATCGGCGACGGGCGCTCGTGGGTGTGCGGCCAGGCCCGCGGCCGGACGCTGGAGGTGGCCGTGGGCACCGGGCGCAACCTGGAGCTCTACGGCGATGACGTGGAGCTGACCGGGGTCGACCTGAGCCCGCGCATGCTGCAGATCGCGCGGCGCCGCGCGGCGGGCATGGAGCACGTGGCCGCTCTGCGCGAGGCCGACGCCGAGCACCTCCCCTTCCCCGATGGCCACTTCGACACCGTCGTGGCCACCCTGTCGCTGTGCTCGGTGCCCGACGTGGGCGCCGCCGTCGCCGAGATGCGCCGGGTGCTGCGCCCGGGCGGCCGCCTCCTGCTGCTCGACCACGTGCGCCCGACGGTCGCCCCGCTGCGCTGGGCGCTGCGCGGCCTGGAATGGATCACCGCCCGCACACAGCCCGGCAGCGGCGAGCGCTTCCTGCGCCGCCCCCTGGAGCAGGTGCGCGAGCACGGGTTCACGATCGAGACGAGCGAACGCTCCAAGGCGGGCGCGATCGAGCGGGTGAGCGCCCTCAAACCGGCATGAGCGCGCCTGCCCCGCCGTCGCCCGCGCTTTTCGGGCGGTGGATTCCGTAGGGTTCCGGTGGGTTCCGCGCCAGGCGGAACCTGCGCCGATAGCGGAAGGGGTGGCGGACGTGGCCGGGCAGGCGCCGGGGGTGTTCTTCGCGGAGTGGCGGGAGCGCCGGCCGGGGCAGCGCCGCGACCTCGGGCGGGCGGCGGAGCTGCTGGCCGGTCTGGGACTCCCCGCACTCGACGCGCCGGTCCTCGGCGTGGTCGGTTCCAAGGGCAAGGGCACCTGTGCGGCCTACGCCTCGGCGACGCTGGCTGCGGCCGGGGCAGGCGTCGTGACGGTGACCAGCCCGGGCGTCACCGGCCCGCGCGACCGCATCCGGTTCAACGGCGCCGCGATCGGCGACGGCGGCCTCGCCCGCCTGGCCGCCGAGCTGGGTACGGCGGTGCGGCGCCTGCCCCCGCCCCGGAACGGCTACCTCTCCCCCAGCGGGCTGTTCCTCGCGGCGGGTGCGCTCCACGCGCGCGAGCGCGGCGCCGACGTGCTCGTGCTGGAGGCGGGCATGGGCGGTGCGAGCGACGAGCTGAGCCTGTTCGACCCCGTCGCGATCGCGCTCACGACCGTCTTCGGCGAGCACCTGGGCGTGCTCGGCGACACGGTCGAGCAGCTCGCCGCGGAGAAGGCCGGCGTCGCGGGACCGGGTGCCCGCGCCTTCGTGCACGGAACGCTGGACGCCGGAGCCGAGGCCGCCGCCCGCGCCGCGCTCGCCGCCCGGACCGCCGGGCGGGTGCCGCCCGAGCGCCTGCGGCCGGGGGCGTCCGGGCTTCCCGCCCGCCTGCTGCCCGAGGGCCTGGGGCGGCCGGCGGCCGAACTCGGGTACACGGCCGCGCGGCGGCTGCTGGCGGCCACCGCACGCGCCGAGCCCCCGCCGGCCCGCCTGCACGAGGTGCTGTCCACCGTCCGGCTGCCCGGACGGCTCTCCCACCACCGCGTGCCCGGCTCGGACACCGAGCTCATCGTCGACTCCGCCGTGGATCGCGCGGGCGTGGCGGCGGCGCTGGACCACGCGCGGCGGCATTGGGGTGAGGCGGGCGGGGCCGATCATGTGCTGGTGTGCCTGCCCGACCACAAGGACGTGGCGGGCGCCGTGGCCGAGCTCGCCGGGCTGGGGGTCACGGCGGCGACTCTGCCCGACGCCCATCTGGAGTTCTCGGCCGCCTTGCCCCGGCACTGGGGGCGGGTGCGCGCGCAGGAGGTGACTCCGCGGCTGCTGGCCGGCCTGGGCCGGCGGGTACTGGTGCTGGGCACCGTGTATTTCACCGGCCGCGTACTGGAGGCGGTCGCCGCCGACACCGAGTCGCTGTTCACCGCCTGAGCCCGCGGTCGGCCGCGCACCCCCGAAAGAAAGAGGCCCCTCCCAGTTGAGCATCGTGGAGAGGCTTGGGAGGGGGTCGATTGCCGCCAGTTTAGCCGATGCGCCCTGCCGCTCAGCGCCGCCAGCGCAGGTCCAGCTCCTCCTCGGTGGCGGGCGGGCCGGGCAGTTTCTCGGAGGCGCTCTCCGACTCGACCGCCCGGGCGGTGTCGAGGCCGGCGATCTGGAGTGCCAGGTACCGGCGGCGCAGCAGGCGGGTCCGCTCCGGGTCGGGGAAGCGGACGGCGGCGCAGCCCTCCAGGACGAGGACGATGTCGGCCGAGCTGAAGTCCGCGCGCAGGCGCCCCGATTCGTGTGCGCGCCGGGTCAGGAGAGCGGCCAGCTCAAAGGCGCGCGCGGCGTCGGCGCGCATCTCGGCGGTGGGGGCGAACGAGCCGGCGAGGTGCACCGTCAGGGAGTGCACGTCGGCGTCGACGATCCGCCGCAGGAAGGAGGTGAAGGCCCGCCAGCCGTCCTCCTCGGCCAGCGCCGTCTCGGCCTCGGCGATGTAGCGGCGCAGGCCGTCGTGGCAGACCCGGCGCAGCAGGTCGTCCTTTCCCCCGTAGCGGCGGTAGAGGGCGCTGATCCCCACGCCCGCGCGCGAGGCCACGGCGGCCACGGGGGCCTTGGGGTCGTGCAGGAACACCGTGCGGGCGGCGTCGAGGATCGCGGAGTCGTTGCGTTGCGCCTGAGCGCGGCGCCCGGAGAGGCCGGCGGCCCGCGTCGGATGCGGCATGCGGCCAGATTAGCATCGGAACGGACTGTTCCGTTCTTGTCCCTCCTCCGGACCGACCACCGCGCCGCCTCTCGGAACACGCGAGGCCGGGCGGCGGTGCCGCGATCGGCACCTCCGCCCGGCCCGGTGTCCGGTGCGGGCCCCTGAGAACCGCACCGGCCTCTCGGCCGCGGTCCGCCCCCGGCGGACCGCATTCGGCTCAGGCGCGCGCGACCGCGCGCGCCGAACGGCGCTCGCCCAGCAGCGAGCCGATGAGCAGCGCGAGGGCGACCGCTGCGCCGCCGGTCATGATCACCGCCATGGCCGGCCCGTCGTTGCCGAGCACGCCCACCAGCGGAGCGATCAGCGCGCCCAGGCCGAACTGGCCGGCGCCCAGCAGCGCCGCCGCGGTGCCGGCGGCCTCACCGTGCCGCGAGAGCGCGAGCGCCGGGGCGTTGGGCATCACGAACCCGACCGCGCCGAGCATGGCCCACAGCGGGATCATGAAGCCCACGATCCCGCCGGCGCCGGTGAAGGCGACGGCCATCAGCGCCGCGCCGAACACCACGGCCGCGATCAGCGCGAACAGCACGATCCGCTGCGCGCTCATCCGGTTCAGCGCCACCACGTTGAGCTGGGAGGCGCCGATGACCGCGACCGCTCCGGCGCCGAAGACGAGCCCGAACTGCTGCTGGTCGAGCCCGTACTGCTCCTGCAGCACAAAGGAGGCGCCCGAGACGTAGGAGAACAGGGCCGACATCGCCAGGGCGGCCACCAGCACCATCACCAGGAAGCCGCGGTCGGTCAGCAGCGATCCGTAGGTCCGCAGGACCGGAACCACCTCGCCGGTGCGCCGGCGCTCCGGCGGCAGCGTCTCGCGCAGCGCCAGCACGGCCACCAGCAGCAGGACGCCGCCGAGCACGGCCAGGGCGCCGAACACCCAGCGCCAGGATCCGGCGACCAGGACCGCGCTGCCCAGGCTCGGGGCGAGGACGGGCGCGGCACCCATGACCAGCATCAGCCGGGACAGGGTCGTGGCCGCGGCGCGCCCGCTGAACAGGTCGCGGACCACGGCCAGGGCCACGACCATCGTCGCCGCCGCGCCCACGCCTTGGACGATCCGCAGCGCGCCCAGCACCGCGATGTCGGGCGCGACCAGGCACAGCAGCGATGCGGCGATGTGCAGGGCGGTTCCGGCGATCAAGGGGGTCCGCCGGCCCACGGCGTCGGCGAGGGGGCCGATGAGCAGTTGCCCCAGGCCCAGGCCCAGGAGGGTGCCGGTGAGGGTCAGCTGCACCGCTGAGGAGGACGCCTGGAGATCCCGGCCGATCTCGGGCAGTGCGGGCAGGTACATGTCGATGGTCAGTGGCGCGAGCGCGACGAGCGCGCCGAGCACCAGGATGATGCGGACCCGGTGCAGGCCCGTGGGCTCTCGCGGCGCGGGCGGCTGCGCCGGGGTCGAGTCGTCGGTTCCGGTGGAAGTGCTTGGTAAAGCCACTGTCGCGTTCCGGCCTTCCCGTATGTCGAGCAGCGTGCACGAAGCGAAGAAGCGAGCGGTGCCGAGAGGTCGTTCGGCGGTGCGTGTGCTTCAGCGCGCCCGCCCGGGATTGTGTTCCCCTCCGGCCGCGGATCGCCGTGTGATGCACGCGACAGCACGGGCGGCGCCCGCCCGGTGGCCCAGCGGAACCGGAGCCGGCGCGCGGGCCGGCGCCCCCCTGGGCGCTCCGCACGGCCCCGCCCCCGGGCATGGACCCGCAGATCAGGGGTAGCGCGCCCCCTATCCGCAACCGGAAAGGAGAGCGGCGTGGCACAACCGACGTTCATCGAGGTGCAGAAGGCGCTGGCCGGCGCGGACTACCCGTCCTCGCGCGACGAGCTGGTCGAGCACGCCAAGACCAGGAAGGCCGACGAGGGCGTCGTCGACGCGCTGCAGCGCCTCCCCCGCCAGCAGTACGGGGGACCCGACGAGGTCAGCCGCGACATCGCCGAAGTGACCGGAGAGTCCAACGACTGACGGAGCGTGTGAGGGCCGGCCCCGGGGCAGCGCCACCGGACCGGCCCCGCCGCGGCGAGCGCCCCCGCGCCGGCCGGGAGGTGGCCGCCCGGGCAGCCGACGACATCCAAAGGGAGCCGAGCATGAGCGAGCAGCCACCAGCACAGCAGCAGCCCTACCCTGGCGAGACGGGGCCGATGGAGCCCCGGCCCCGCGACGAGATGGCCGACTACACCGGCCGCGACCTGCTCGCCGATAAGAAGGCGCTGGTCAGCGGCGGCGACTCCGGAATCGGGCGGGCGGTGAGCGCGGCCTTCGCCAAGGAGGGCGCCGATGTGGCCATCGGCTACCTCAGCGAGGACGCCGACGCCGAGCACACCGCCGATCTGGTGCACCGCGCGGGCCGCCGCAGCCTCCTGATCCGCGGCGACGTGGCCGACGAGCAGCACTGCATCGACATGGTCGAGCGGACGGTCCGGGAGTTCGGCCGCATCGACGTCCTGGTGGCCCACGCGGCCACCCAGGAGCCCGTCTCCGACTTCGCCGAACTCAGCACCGAGCAGCTGCGCCGCACCTACGAGGTGAACGTCTTCGGCGTGTTCTGGACCCTGCGCGCGGCAGCGCCCCACCTGGCGCCGGACGCGTCCGTCATCGTCACCGGCTCGGTCAACGCGCTGCGGGGCAACAAGTCGCTCATCGACTACGCCACCAGCAAGGCCGCGGTGCACAACCTCGTCTACTCGCTGGCGCAGCACTACATGGACGAGGGCATCCGCGTGAACTGCGTGGCTCCCGGGCCGGTGTGGACGCCGCTGATCCCCTCCACGCTGGGCGAGCAGAAAGTCGAGGGCTTCGGCGGCCAGGCGCCCATCGGCCGCGCCGCCGATCCCGACGAGATCGCGCCCTCCTACGTCTTCTTCGCCAGCAACCGGCTGTCGTCCTACTACACCGGCGAGGTGCTGGCCCCGACGGGCGGCGAGATCCAGGCCGGCTGAGCACACGCCCGATTCAACCGCCGGAGCCGGGGCAGTCGCCTCCGGTGGACCCGACGGCTCTCCGCGCCCGAGACGCGGAGCCCCACAAAGGAGTGACGATGGCAGATCAACAGCAGGGCAACGACCTCATCGAGGTCATCATCTCCGACCACCGCACCGTCGAAGGCGTCTTCAGCCAACTGGAGCAGGGCGCCGGCGATCCCGCGGAGCGCAAAGGGATGGTCGACCACGTGATCACCGAACTGGTGCGCCACTCGGTGGCCGAGGAGCAGTACATGTACCCGGCGGCGCGCAAGGCGCTGCCCGACGGCGACCGGATCGCCGACCACGAGATCGAGGAGCACGCCGAGGCCGAGCGGGTGATGAAGCAGCTCTCCGGACTCGACGCCCAGGATCCGCGGTTCGAGGAGCTGCTCAGCACGCTGATGTCGGACATCCGCCACCACGTGGAGGACGAGGAGAACGACCTGCTCCCGCGGCTCCGCGAGGCGTGCAGCCGGCAGGAGCTGGAGGAGCTGGGGCAGAAGGTGCTGCAGGCGAAGAAGTCGGCCCCCACGCGTCCGCACCCCAGCGCGCCCGACACCCCGCCGGCCAACCGCATCCTGGACCCCGGCGCGGGGCTGGTGGACCGCATGCGCGACGCGCTCTCCGGCCGAAGCGGCTGAGCGCGCACACCGCCCCTGAGCGGTGGAGGGCGCATCCGGCAGTGGCACGGGGCGGCGGCCGTTTCCCGCACGGCCGTCGCCCCGTGTACTCGTGTGGTGGAGCAGGCCCGCCCGTGGTGGGTTCCAGCGCTGCGGCCAACCGTGCGCAAGGCGGCTCGGAACACGTGGCGCGAAGCGCCTCCGTCAGGGGTGGCGGCGGGCGACGGGTGGGGTCGCGCCTCACAGCCCCGGTGCCGCGGTCAAACCCCCTGAGTGCCCAAGCAACCCCCTGATCGGCTGTAGGCGGAAAGCGCCTCCATCCCAGTGCCCCGGCCTTCGGTGTTCCCGCACCGAGTGGTCACCGGAGGGTTCCCGCAGTGGGACGGCGGCCCCTCCTCATCCCTTCCGCTCTTGCCTCTCCCGGGCACCGCTGTCTTCGACCCGGCCGTGTCCCCGCCGGCCCGGGATCTGGTTGAAGCGCCGCGATGCGGCGTCGTTGAGCCGCGTCAGCGCATTCAGCAGCGCGCCGGTGCGCTGCCGGGCCTCGCCGCCGGTGCGCACCTCATCGGTCCGCCCCCGCGGCAGCAGCCGCCCCTGGATCCGCAGGGCGGTCTGCACGAGCCCGGGGCTGATGCCGTCGGCGATGACGGCCGCCCGTGCCGCGGGGGTCAGCACCAGGTGCCTGCGGCCCCGCAGCGCGCCGGAGACGATGGTGCGCGCCGCGCGCTCGGCGTCCATCGACAGCACCGGCAGGCTCGCCGCCAGCGCGAACCAGCCGTACTCCGCGCGCGGCGACCCGGTGAACTCGGCGCCGACGTGGGAGCCGGTGCGCATCAGGCCGGGCACGACGGTGGTGAAGCGCACGCCGCTGCCGGCGTTCTCGGCGTCCAGCCCGCGCGAGAGCGCGACCTCGGCGAACTTGGCGCAGGAGTAGGGCAGCAGGTGCGGCACGCTGATCCTGCCGCCGATCGAGGTGATGGTGACGACGTGCCCGCCGCGCTCCTGCAGGCCGGGCAGCAGGGCGCGGGTGAGCCGGAGCGGACCCCAGAACATGGTGTCCATGGCCTGGGCGAAGTCGTCGTCGGCCATCTCGGCGGCCGGCCCGACGCGGATGACTCCGGCGTTGTTGACGAGGATGTCGACCCCGCTGTACTCGCCGTGGACCCGGGCCGCCAGGGCCGCGGTGTCGGATTCCCGGCTCAGGTCGCAGGCCAGGCCGAAGGCCTCGGCGCCTTCGCCGCGCAGGTCGGTCACCGCGGCGTCGAGTTCGGCGGTGTCCCGCGCGACGACCAGGATGCGGGCGCCGCGCCGCCCGAGTTCGCGGGCGATGAGCAGGCCCAGGCCGCGCGTGCCTCCGGTGACCAGCGCGGTGCGCCCGGTGACGTCCTCGGGGCCGCGCGCCAGGCTGCGGGCGGCCACCACCCCAGCGGCGGCCGCGGCGCCGACCGCGGCCGCGTTGCTCCTCCAGTGCATTCCTGCCTCCCGTTCGAAGCCGGCCCGCTCAGGCAGCGTGGGGGCGCAGCACCATCTTGATCGCGCCGTCGCGCTTGTGCTGGAACTTGTCGTAGGCGTCGGGCGCCTGGTCCAGCGGCACGACGTGGGTGGTGAGGTCGTCGACGCCCAGCGGATCGGAGTCGGCGTCGGTCAGCAGCGGCAGGATGTCGTCGGTCCACCGGCGCACGTGGGCCTGGCCCATCCGGATCTGCACGCCCTTGTCGAAGAGGTCCATCATCGGCATCGGGTCGGCCTGGCCGCCGTAGACGCCGCTGATGGAGACGGTTCCGGCGCGCCGCACCAGGTCGAAGGCCAGGTGCAGGGCGGCCAGCCGGTCCACCCCGGCCCGCTCCATCAGCTTCTGGGCCACGCCGTCGGGCAGCAGCTGGGCCATGGCCTGGGCGGCCTTGCCCAGCGGCGCGCCGTGGGCCTCCATGCCCACCGCGTCGATCACCGAGTCCGGTCCGCGGCCCTCGGTGCGGTCGCGCACCAGCCCGGCCGGGTCGTTCTCGCGGCCGGTGTCCACGGCGGTGACGCCGTGGCGCTCGGCCATCGCCAGCCGCTCGGGCACCGAGTCCAGGCCGAAGACCTGGGAGGCGCCCCGGTGGCGGGCGATCCGCGCGGACATCTGGCCGATGGGGCCCAGCCCCACGACCGCCACCGAACCCCCGGGCGGGATGTCGGCGAAGTCCACGGCCTGCCAGGCGGTGGGCAGCACGTCCGACAGGAAGAGGAAGCGCTCGTCGGGCGGGCCCTCGGGCACGCGGATCGGACCGAAGTGCGCCTGGGGCACGCGCAGGTACTCCGCCTGGCCGCCGGGCACGTGCCCGTACAGCTTGGTGTAGCCGAACAGCGCGGCACCCTTGCCGTACTCGCGGACCTGGGTGGTCTCGCACTGGGCGTAGCAGTCGTTGCGGCACATGTGGCAGTTCCCGCAGGAGATGTTGAAGGGCATCACCACCCGGTCGCCGGGCGAGATGCGGGTGACCTCCGAGCCGACTTCCCGGACCACCCCCATGGCCTCGTGGCCCAGGACGTCGCCCTGCTCCATGAACGCGCCCAGGGGCGAGTACAGGTGCAGGTCCGAGCCGCAGATCGCGGTGGAGGTCACCTCGACGACCGCGTCGGTGGGCCGCTCGATCCCCGGGTCGGGGACGTCCCGCACCTGCACGTCCTCCACGCCCTGCCATGTCACCGCTCGCATGGGACGGGTTTCCCTTCGCCGTTTCCCGCAGTTGCCGTCGCGGTTCCACTGGCCCGAGAGCACCCCCTGAAACGCGGGCGGCGCAAACGCGGGCGAGGCGCGGTGGGCGGGTCAGGGCAGCGGCGGGGACCAGTCGGGGTGGCGGCCGCTGAGCCCCAGCACGCGGTCGAGCAGCGGCGCCTCGGCCGGCACCGCCACGACCGGGCCGAAAAGTCCGGCCCGCGCGTTGGGGTCGTCGGCGGGGACCGAGGAGACGAAGGAGTAGCCGACCTCCACGCTGGCCGGGTCGCCGATGTAGGCCTGGCCGGTGGCCCGCGCGAGATCCCAGCCGTGCAGCAGCAGCTCGTTGAGCGCAACGGTGCCCGCGGCCTCGCCGGGGAGCTCGAACCCGCCCGCGGCGGTCATGCCCTCCCAGGCCGCGGGATCGCGCCAGGCGGCCACCAGGGCGTCGAGCCGGCGGTCCAGCTCGCCGCGCCAGTCCTCGGGCAGGTTCTGCGCCGAGGGCTCCGGCGGGGTCTCGGCGGTCGAGGAGGACTTCTCGGCGGCGCGGCGGAACGCCTCGCACAGGGAGAGGACGTGGTCGAGCAGGTCGCCCACGGACATCTCCGCGCAGGGGGTGGGCGCGCCGAGGTCGTCCTCCCGCACGCCCTGGGCCGCCTCCCTCATCCGGTTCGCCACGGGTTCCAGGTCGGGAATGGTGCTCATCGCGTCTCCTCCGCGGCACGGACGCCGCCGTCACTTCCGCCGGCCGGTGCCGGCCGTGCTTGCCTGCCGCACTGCGGCGGCGATGCCGCGCGGTACGGCACCACGCATCGTAAAGCGGATCGGCGATCCGCCGGTGCCGACACCCGGGCGGCCGCGGGGACGTGTCGGGCATGCCGCCGCTGCCCGACCGGGCGGAACAAACCCCTCGCCCCGCGCTGTTGGTCGAGACGTCGACGAGGCGACCGACCGCCTCGGCCCGGTGCCGCGCACCGGGTGCCGCCGCAGCGATGAAAGGCCCACGCCCGTGTCCGTCCCGATCTCCGTGCTCGACCTGGCGCACATCTCGGAGGGCATGACCGCCCGCGACAGCCTCGACGCCAGCCTGTCCATGGCCAAGAGCGCCGACGAGCTGGGATTCCGGCGGATCTGGTACGCCGAACACCACAACATGGCCACGATCGCCTCGTCGGCCACGAGCGTGCTCATCGCCCACATCGCCGCCCACACCGAGCGCGTCCGGCTGGGCGCGGGCGGCGTCATGCTGCCCAACCACGCCCCGCTGACGATCGCCGAGCAGTTCGGCACGCTGGCCACGCTGCACCCCGGCCGGATCGACCTGGGACTGGGCCGCGCCCCCGGCAGCGACCAGAACACGATGCGCGCGCTGCGCCGCGACCCCTCCTCAGCCGACACCTTCCCGCAGGACGTCCTGGAGCTCCAGGGATACCTGATCGGCGAGTCCCGCATCCCCGGCGTCGACGCCATCCCCGGCAAGGGCACCGACGTGCCGCTCTACATCCTGGGCTCGTCGCTGTTCGGCGCCCGGCTCGCGGCGCAGCTGGGGCTGCCCTACTCCTTCGCCTCCCATTTCGCGCCCGCGGCGCTGGAGGAGGCGGTCGCGCTCTACCGGCGCGAGTTCACCCCCTCCGAGCGCCACAGCGAGCCCTACGTCATCGCCGGGGTCAACGTCGCCGCGGCCGACACCTCCGAGCAGGCGGCCGAGGAGTCGCGGCGGGCCAAGCGGCGCATGGCCCAGCAGCTGCTGGCGCGCGGACGCCCGATCTCCGCGGAGGAGGCCGACGCCGCACTGGACTCCCCCGCCGGGCGGCAGGTGCTGCAGATGGCCAGGTACTCGGCGGTGGGCGACCCGGGCGAGGTCAGGGAGTACCTGGAGTGGTTCGCCGGCCACGCCCGCGCCGACGAGCTGATCATCGCCCCGCAGGCCGGGACCGTCGAGGGCCGGCTGCGCACCCTGGAGCTCGTCGCCAAGGCGATGGACCTGTCCTGAAAGGGCCGCTGCCGCACGCTGCCGGCGGGTGCGGGCGGTGCGCCCGCACCCGCGCCGCTGTTGGCACGATGGAGCCATGACGACCAACACGCCCCGCCTGGAGATCGAGTACTGCACGCAGTGCCGCTGGCTGCTGCGCGGCGCCTGGACGGCCCAGGAGCTGCTGACGACCTTCCAGGAGGAGCTGGGCGAGGTCGCGCTGATCCCGGGCACCGGCGGGATCTTCGAGATACGGCTGGACGGCGAGCTGCTGTACTCGCGGGCCCGCAGCAATGGCTTCCCCGAACTGGCCGCGCTCAAGCGGCTGGTGCGCGACCGCATCGCGCCGCACCGCAGCCTGGGCCACTCCGAGCGGCGCACCTGGGAGCCCTGAGGAGCGCCGCAGCGGCGGCGCACACGCCCGCGCGACCCGGCCGCCGCACCCCGGCGTCCGTGCGGCGGCGCGTGCCCGGCGTGCCGGGAATCGTCCTGTGTGTTTCAATCGCGGCAGCGCACGTCCGAGTTCGAGATCCGCTCCCTACCCCTGAAACGCTCGACCCGGAGTCCTCGCGCGGCCCCGCGGCCGGGCCGTGCCCGAGGAGGTAACGGCCCGACCCGAGGGGCACCATGATCCGAAACACGGCCCGCAGGCTTTTCGCAGCGCTGATACTCCTGTCGATCGCCTGGGTTCTGGGAGCGACGGCCCTGGGCGCCGGGGGCCTGCTGAGCTACTTCGCCCTGGAGCTGCTGCCGCTGGGCTGCACGCGCGCCTTCGCCAGCTACCCGCCCGAGTACGACTGCGGGAGCGCGGGCCTCCTCGGCGTCTTCGCGGCGTGGGGACTGGCCGCCTCGGTGTTGACCGTCTCCGGCTACTGCGTGATCGCCTGGCAGGTGGCGATCCGCCGGCCCCGCGCTCCCCGCCCCCGCGACGAGTCGGGGGCCGAGGACTGAATCGAGCCCGCGGGGAAAGCCCGCGCGACCGCGGAAAACCCCCACAAAGGGGTGGCGATCCGCGCGCCGGGCGGTGCAGGCTGGGAGCGCGCACCCCCTGACCCGCACCCTGCCTCCCCGCGGGCGGCGGGCGCGCTCCCCTCCCCCTGCACCGAACCGAACGGGGCAGCCCGCGATGAAGCACTCCAGCGCAGAATCCGCCCGCATCGCCGAACAGGGCACCATCCTGCGGTGCCAGGTGGGTTCGGGCGTGCACGGCATCACCGTCGACGACCAGGACGACCGCGACGAGATGGGCATCTGCGTGGAGCCGCCCGAGTACGTCATCGGCCTGGGCTCCTTCGAGCAGTACATCTTCCGCACCCGGCCCGAAGGCGTGCGCTCCGGGCCGGGAGACCTGGATCTGACCGTGTACTCGCTGCGCAAGTGGATGCGGCTGGCGCTGGACGGCAACCCCACGGTGCTGCTGCCCCTGTTCGTCCCCGAGCACGAGATCGTCGCGGCCACACCTCTGGGCCGCGAGCTGCGCGAGTCCGCCGGACGGATCCTGTCGCGCCGGGTGGGCCACCGCTTCCTGGGCTACCTGTGCGCACAGCGCGACAGCCTGCTGGGCCGGCGCGGCGGCCGCCACACCAACCGGCCCGAACTGGTGGAGGTCCACGGCTTCGACACCAAGTTCGCCTACCACATGGTCCGGCTGGGGGTGCAGGGCGTGGAGCTGCTGGAGACGGGGCGGTTGACGCTGCCCATGCCCGAGCCGCGCGCGACGTGGCTGCGCGAACTGCGCCGCGGCGAGCACTCGCTGGAGGAGGCGCTGGAGGCCGCGGCCGGACTGGAGGACCGGCTGACGGCGCTGCTGGCGACGGCCGACCTGCCCGAGGCCCCCGACCACGCCTGGGCCGACGCCTGGCTGGTCGAGGCCTACCAGCGCCACTGGCGCTCCCGCGCGCCCCTGGCGGTCGCCGAATGATCCCCTCTGCGCCCCGACCGGCCGACCCGGCTCCGACCGCACGACCCGGTCCCGTCTAGAGTCGGCGCATGGCGGGAAGTAGAACACGTTTCAGGCGGTGGTCGCTGGTCGTCCTCTCCGCGGTGGCGGCGCTGGCGCTGGCCGCCGCGGGCACGGGCTGGTGGGCGGTGCAGCGCGCCTTCCCCGACACCGAAGGGGAGATCGCGCTGCCCGCGCTGGAGGGCGGTGCCACCGTCTACCGCGACGCCTACGGCATCCCCCAGATCTACGCCGACACCCCCGAGGACCTGTTCCGCGCGCAGGGGTTCGTCCACGCCCAGGACCGCTTCTGGCAGATGCACTTCAACCGCATGACCACCGCCGGGCGGCTGGCCGAGCTGTTCGGCGAGGAGCAGATGGAGACCGACGTCTACCTGCGCACCATGGGCTGGCGGCGCGTCGCCGAGCAGGAGTACGAGCTGCTGCAGCCCGCCACCCGGGCCTACCTCGACGCCTACTCCGAGGGCGTCAACGCCTACCTCGACCGGCGCGACGGCGGCGAGCTGGGGGTGGAGTTCGCCGTGCTCGCGGCGATGAGCCCCGACCACCGGGTGCAGGAGTGGACCCCCGTCGACAGCCTGGCCTGGCTCAAAGCCATGGCCTGGGACCTGCGCGGCAACATGCAGCACGAGTCCGAGCGCGCCGCCCTGCTCGCCTCCGGCATCGACCGCGAGCGCATCGAGGAGCTGTACCCGCCCTATCCCGAGCAGGAGCACCGGCCCATCGTCGAGGGCGGGCAGATCCGCGGCGGCGAGTTCCACGCGGACGAGAGCGGCGGCGCCGGGGAATCCGCCGGCGGCGGCGACGCGGCCCTGCCCCCGCGGCCCGCGGCCGAGGTGCTGGCCGAGGTCGGCGCGGACCTGGAGCGGCTGCCGCCGATGCTGGGCCCCGAGTCCCCCGGTCTGGGCTCCAACTCCTGGGTCGTCTCCGGTGAGCACACCCGCTCGGGGCTGCCTCTGCTGGCCAACGACCCCCATCTGGGCGCGCAGATGCCCTCCGTCTGGTACCAGACCGGCCTGCACTGCGCCGAGGTCACCCCGGAGTGCCCCTTCGACGTCACCGGTTTCTCCTTCGCCGGACTGCCCGGCGTCGTCATCGGGCACAACGCCGACATCGCCTGGGGGTTCACCAACCTCGGCCCCGACGTGGCCGACCTGTACCTGGAGCGGATCGAGGACGGCGCCGCGATCGTCGACGGCGAGCGCGAGCCGCTGCGCACCCGCAAGGAGACCGTGAAGGTGGCCGGCGGCGAGGACGTGTCCTTCACCGTCCGCTCCACCCGGCACGGCCCGCTGCTGTCGGACGCCCGCGCCGCCCTGGAGCTGCGCGAGATCGGCGCCCGCCCGCCGGTCGGCGCCGACGGCGAGCCCGCCGAGCAGGCCGCCGACGCGCCGGGCGGCGGCTACGGCGTCGCGCTGAGCTGGACCGCGCTGGAGCCGGGCACCACCGCGGACGCGATCTTCGACATGAACGCCGCTGAGGACTTCGCGTCGTTCCGCGACGCGGCCCGCTCCTTCGAGGTGCCGGCGCAGAACCTCGTCTACGCCGACACCGAGGGCAACATCGCCTACCAGGCGCCCGGCACCATCCCCGTGCGCGGCGCGGGCGACGGCCGCTGGCCCGCGCCGGGCTGGGACTCCGACTACGACTGGACGGGCTTCGTCGACTTCGACGAACTTCCCGTGGTGCGCAACCCGGAGTCGGGCTACATCGTGACCGCCAACCAGGCCGCGATCGGGTCGGACTACGCGCACCTGCTCACCCGCGACTGGGCCTACGGCTACCGCTCCGAGCGGATCAACACCCTGCTCGGGCGGGCCGTGGAGCAGGGGGACCTGACCACCGCCGACATGGCCCGGATCCAACTGGACAACCAGAACAGCGGAGCCCGCGCCGTGGTGCCGCACCTGCTTAAGGCCGAGGTGCCGGGAACCGCCGCCCGGGCGCAGGACCTGCTGGCCGACTGGGACCTCCAGCAGGACGCCGACTCCGCGGCGGCGGCCTTCTACAACGCCACCTGGAACCACCTGCTCGACCTGCTCTTCGACGAACTCGGCCCCGACCACGCCATTGACGGCGGCGCGCGCTCCTGGCTCGTCGTGGACCGGCTGCTGGACGAGCCCGGCTCCCCCTGGTGGGACGGCGCCGCGGCCGACGGGCGCGACGCCGTGCTCAGCGAGGCCATGCGGCGCGCCGCCGGCGAGCTGAGCGAGCGCCTGGGCGCCGATCCGGCCGACTGGCGCTGGGGCGAGCTGCACACCCTCACCGTCCCCCACCCGTCGCTGGGGTCCTCGGGGATCGGCCCGATGGAATGGCTGTTCAACGGCAGCCCGGTGGCGGCGTCCGGCGGTGACAGCACGGTCAACGCGACCGGCTGGGACCGCACCGAGGGCTATGCGGTGACGACGGTGCCCTCGATGCGGATGGCGATCGACATGGCCGAGTTGGACGCGGCCCGCTGGATCGACCTCACCGGGGCCTCCGGCCACGCCTTCCACCCCAACCACCAGGACCAGACGCCGCTGTGGGCGCGCGGCGAGACGGTGCCCATGCCCTTCACCCGCGACGCCGTGGAGCGGCGCGCCGAACACGTGCTGCGGCTGCGCCCGTCCTAGCCCGCTCAGCGGCGGCGGTCGTGTACCGGTGGTCACCCGTGATCGCGTGATCGCGTGATCGCGCGCAAGGACCACGGGTACAGGATCGTTGCGGAGGGTTCAGCGGGGTTCTAGTAGAAGCCGCCCGTCCCCGGGGGCGGCGCGGCGGGTGCGGCGGCCTGGGGGCCGGCGCCGGCGGCGCGGACGTTGATCACTCGGGTGCCCACCGCTTTGTCGTGCACGGCCTGGCCGTAGGGCTCGTCCCACAGCGGCCACAGCATGTCGACCAGGAAACCCACGCACCCGACCGTCGCCAGCGCGAGGGCGACGAGCTGCCTGCCCGCCGCAAGGCCCATCGGGGGCGCCTCGCCGGTCTTCATCAGGATCACCTTGAGGCCGAACACCCGCTTGCCCGGCGTCATGCCGCTGCGGCCGTGGGGGATCCAGAAGTAGGCGAACGCGGCGAAGGCGGCGATGAGCATGATCACCGGCATGGAGAAGATCACCGCGGTCTCCCCCGCGTCGCTGTTGTCGGGGTCCAGCAGCCAGATGAGCAGGAACATCGGGCCGTAGAGCAGGACGAGGAAGACGACCACCGAGATGAACCAGTCGATGAGGAAGGCGCCGGCGCGCGCTCCCCAGCTCGCCGTGGGCGGGAACACCGGCGCAGCGGGGTGGCCGTACGGGGAACCGGGGCCGAGCCCGGGCCCCGCGGGCGCACCGTAGGGGGCGGGCGGCGGAGGCGGCGCGAACCCGGGCGGGTGGCCCTGACCGGGAGGAGTGTGGCCGCCGGAGCCGTACTCGGGCGGGTACGGCTGGTTTCCGTAGGGGTTGCTCATGAGGGGGCTTCCTCGTCGGCGGTGGCACGGGACCGCGGCGCCCGCCCCCGCCGGCACGCCTGCCTTCGCGGCGCATCGGGCCGGGTCGGGCGCTACGCCGGAATTCTTCCACAGGTTCCCCGCTTTCGATCCGGCCGGACGGTGATGCCCGCCCGAACAGAGGCGGCCGCCCCGGAGGCCCGATCGGGGCTCCGAGGCGGCCGCAGGCGCGGGAGCCCTACTCCTCGGGGTGGCGGCGGATGTGCATCACCGCCGCCGCCAGGCCGCCCCACACGATCACGATGGAGACGACCAGCATCACGATGGCTCCGGTGGACATGATCACTGCCCCTTTCCGCTGTCGTCGACCGCGGCGACGGTGACGTTGCTGTCGTCGGCGTCGCCCGCGCGGCGCTTCCACGGGATGAGCGAGACGAGGACGGCGATCACGATGACGCCGATCGCCACGCCCCAGCCGGCCGAGTTAAGGAACCAGGTCGGGTAGTCCTCGTAGTTCTGCGCGAACTCGGCCTGCAGGCTGTCCCACATCATCCAGCCGAGCACGACCGGCGTGATCACGCCCAGCGCGATGGCCCACCACACCCGCAGCGGGACCGTGGAGGTCGACTCGGCGTGCTGGCGCAGCATCGGCAGCCGGCGCAGCGCCCAGGCGACCACGACGACGATGACGAGCCCGGCGAGGGCGATGCCGTACTGGTTGATGAAGTGGTCGGCCGCGTCCAGCAGGTAGAGGCCCTGGTCGGTCGGGAAGACCACGATCGACACGACGGCGATGAGGCCGCCGACGATCAGCACCGCCGGCATCCGGCCCAGCCCGGTGCGGTCCCGCACCGACGAGATCACCACCTCGACGATGCTGACCAGCGAGGTCAAACCGGCGATCACCAGCGAGACGAAGAACAGCAGGCCGAACAGCCCCGGTGCGAAGGGGATGTTGTTGATGATCTGCGGGAAGGCGACGAAGGCCAGGCCGAGGCCGTCGGTGGCGACCTCGCTGATCGGCACGCCCGCCGCGGCGGCCATGAAGCCCAGGGTCGCGAACACGCCGATGCCCGCCAGCAGCTCGAAGGAGCTGTTGGCGAAGCCCGCGACCAGCGCCGACCCGGTGAGGTCGGACTTGCGCCGCAGGTAGGAGGCGTAGGTGATCATGATGCCGAAGCCCACCGACAGCGAGAAGAAGATCTGCCCGTAGGCGGCCACCCACACGCTGCCGTCGGTGATCGCCGACCAGTCGGGCTCGAAGAACGCGTTCAGGCCCGCGAGCGCCCCGTCGAGGAACAGCGACTGGACCACCAGGATCAAAAACAGCACCGTCAGCAGCGGGATGAAGATGCGGTTGGCCCACTCGATGCCGCGCCGCACACCCAGCGCGAGCACCACCAGCACCACGGCCCACACCGCGATCAGCGGGACCGCGACGCCGGCGTTGTACCCGCCGATGGCGCCGGGGGCCTCGGCGACCTGGAGGAAGTCGCCGAACAGGAACGCCTCGGTGTCCTCGCCCCAGGCCTGGGTGATCGAGAAGCCGGCGTAGCGGATGGCCCAGGCGACGATGACGGCGTAGTACACCGAGATCACGAAGCAGATGCCCACCTGCCACCAGCCCAGCGCCTCGGCGGGCCGGGACAGCCGCCGGAACGCCGCCGGCGGGGACGCGCGGAACCGGTGGCCGATCGCGTACTCCAGGATGAGCATGGGAATGCCGGCGGTCAGCAGCGCGACGAGATAGGGGATCAGGAACGCGCCGCCGCCGTTGTCGTAGGCGACGTAGGGGAACCGCCAGATGTTTCCCAGGCCGATGGCCGAACCGATCGCCGCGAGCAGGAACCCGGTCCGGGTCCCCCACTGCTCGCGGTTCTGTTGTGACATCGCTAGTGCCTACCTTTCTGGCCGGGGTGACGACGAACCGGCCGCAGGGCCGCTTCTCTTATGGAGGGGGCGGGTACGGCCGGCGCTGCGCCACCCTATAGCTCGACCCGCCCACCAGCTTGAACCGGCTGTACCCGCGTACCGGGAACCTAGACATCCCGGCGTGTCGCGCGGGGGCGGCGGGCGGGCGCGGCCGGGAGGGCGAGCGGGCGGCGGCGGCCCCGGACACAGCGGAGCGGGGCCCGCCGGAGGAGAGGCGGGCCCCGCTTGCCTGGGCGTCCGGTCCTGGGGGCGGGATCGGACGCCCGTCCCTACTCGGTCGAGGGGGTCAGATGTTGCCGGGTCCGGCGCCGGCGGTGACGACGGCGGGCACGTCCTGGGCCGCGTCGGGGCTGTAGGCGTAGGGCACCTCGGCCACGCTGCCGGCGGTCTCGGGCCGCCCGGAGTCGTCGAAGACGTTGCCGCGGGCCACCAGCCGGCCCGGATCGGAGTCGGCGTAGCCCACGTGGGTGGGGTTCTCGACGTTCTCGAAGTAGTTGTCCTCCACCAGCACCCCGGCGTCCATGGTCGAGGCCACCCCGTAGCCGCTGTTGCCGCGGTAGTAGTTGTTGTAGACGTGGACGGTCTCGCCGAAGCGCACCCGCGGATGCCGGCTCTGGGAGCCGTCGAAGTAGTTGTGGTGGTAGGTCACCCGCAGGTGGCCGTCATCGGCGGTGTGGCCGTCGGAGTGGCCCAGCAGCATCGACTTGCCGTGGTCGAAGACGTGGTTCCAGGAGACGGTGACGAAGTCGGACTCGCGCTTGATGTCCACCGCGCCGTCGGAGCCGTTGGTGAAGCTGTTGTGGTCGATCCAGACGTTGGTGGAGCCGTCCTGGACGTTGATGGCGTCGTCGTCCCAGTTCGCGAAGGCCAGGTTGCGGATGACGACGTTGTGGGCCTCGTCGACGTCGAGGCCCCCGCCGGTGACGGTGGCGCCGGAGCCGGCGCCGATGATGGTCTTGTCCGAGGTCACGTCGTTCATGCCGGACAGTTCGATGCTGCCGTGGACCTCGATGACGGCCGCGCCCTCGGCGGCCGCGGCGCGGGTGAGTTCGGCGGCGGTGTCCACGCTCACGGTCGCACCGCCGGCCCCACCGGTCGTACCACCGTTTTGGCTCGCCCACCCCATCGGCGAATCGGCCGCCTGCGCGGCGGCGGAGACGGCGGCGGCCTCGGCGCCGGGTGCGGCCGAGGAGGGAAGGGCGGCGGCGATCAGTGCGGCTCCGGCGCCCAGAGCGGCGAACGCGCCGGCGCAGGCGAACACCCGGGTGCGGGAGGGGCGGCGGTGCTTGCTCGTGCTGTGCATGCTTCGGGTCTCCTAGCGGGGAGGGATTGGGCCCGGTCGTCCGGGCCGGCCTGACGGTTCCCGGTT
>NZ_VTZW01000008.1:557939-559326 GCF_009728995.1 Streptomonospora sp. PA3
GGGGTGACGACGAACCGGCCGCAGGGCCGCTTCTCTTATGGAGGGGGCGGGTACGGCCGGCGCTGCGCCACCCTATAGCTCGACCCGCCCACCAGCTTGAACCGGCTGTACCCGCGTACCGGGAACCTAGACATCCCGGCGTGTCGCGCGGGGGCGGCGGGCGGGCGCGGCCGGGAGGGCGAGCGGGCGGCGGCGGCCCCGGACACAGCGGAGCGGGGCCCGCCGGAGGAGAGGCGGGCCCCGCTTGCCTGGGCGTCCGGTCCTGGGGGCGGGATCGGACGCCCGTCCCTACTCGGTCGAGGGGGTCAGATGTTGCCGGGTCCGGCGCCGGCGGTGACGACGGCGGGCACGTCCTGGGCCGCGTCGGGGCTGTAGGCGTAGGGCACCTCGGCCACGCTGCCGGCGGTCTCGGGCCGCCCGGAGTCGTCGAAGACGTTGCCGCGGGCCACCAGCCGGCCCGGATCGGAGTCGGCGTAGCCCACGTGGGTGGGGTTCTCGACGTTCTCGAAGTAGTTGTCCTCCACCAGCACCCCGGCGTCCATGGTCGAGGCCACCCCGTAGCCGCTGTTGCCGCGGTAGTAGTTGTTGTAGACGTGGACGGTCTCGCCGAAGCGCACCCGCGGATGCCGGCTCTGGGAGCCGTCGAAGTAGTTGTGGTGGTAGGTCACCCGCAGGTGGCCGTCATCGGCGGTGTGGCCGTCGGAGTGGCCCAGCAGCATCGACTTGCCGTGGTCGAAGACGTGGTTCCAGGAGACGGTGACGAAGTCGGACTCGCGCTTGATGTCCACCGCGCCGTCGGAGCCGTTGGTGAAGCTGTTGTGGTCGATCCAGACGTTGGTGGAGCCGTCCTGGACGTTGATGGCGTCGTCGTCCCAGTTCGCGAAGGCCAGGTTGCGGATGACGACGTTGTGGGCCTCGTCGACGTCGAGGCCCCCGCCGGTGACGGTGGCGCCGGAGCCGGCGCCGATGATGGTCTTGTCCGAGGTCACGTCGTTCATGCCGGACAGTTCGATGCTGCCGTGGACCTCGATGACGGCCGCGCCCTCGGCGGCCGCGGCGCGGGTGAGTTCGGCGGCGGTGTCCACGCTCACGGTCGCACCGCCGGCCCCACCGGTCGTACCACCGTTTTGGCTCGCCCACCCCATCGGCGAATCGGCCGCCTGCGCGGCGGCGGAGACGGCGGCGGCCTCGGCGCCGGGTGCGGCCGAGGAGGGAAGGGCGGCGGCGATCAGTGCGGCTCCGGCGCCCAGAGCGGCGAACGCGCCGGCGCAGGCGAACACCCGGGTGCGGGAGGGGCGGCGGTGCTTGCTCGTGCTGTGCATGCTTCGGGTCTCCTAGCGGGGAGGGATTGGGCCCGGTCGTCCGGGCCGGCCTGACGGTTCCCGGT
>NZ_VTZW01000019.1:0-719600 GCF_009728995.1 Streptomonospora sp. PA3
ATCAACCAGCTGCGCGAACTCAAGGAGAAGCACCCCCACCTCAACGTGCTCATCTCGCTGGGCGGCTGGACCTGGTCGAAGAACCTCTCCGACGCCGCGCTGACCGAGCAGTCGCGCGAGCGGCTGGTCAGCTCCTGCATCGACATGTACCTGCGCGGCAACCTGCCGGTGATCGACGGCGCCGGGGGCACCGGAGCCGCCGCGGGCGTCTTCGACGGCATCGACCTGGACTGGGAGTGGCCGGCCTCGGCGGGGCACCCCGACAACACCTTCCGCCCGCAGGACAAGCAGAACTTCACCGCCCTGGTCCAGGAGTTCCGCGAGCAGATGGACGCCCTGGAGGCCGAGAACGGGCGCGAGTACCAGCTGACGTCGTTCATGGCCGCCGACCCGGAGAAGATCGAGGCCGGCTACGAGGTGGACGCCCTGATGGAGGACTTCGACTTCGTCACCGTGCAGGGCTACGACTTCCACGGCGCCTGGGAGGAGACCACCAACCACCAGTCCAACCTCACGCCCATCCCCGGCGACCCCGGGCCGCGCACCTACAGCGTGCAGGAGACGATCCAGGCCTACATCGACCGCGGCGCCGATCCGGCCGACCTGGTGCTGGGCGTGCCGTTCTACGGCCGCGGCTGGACCGGCGTGCCCGGCGGTCCCGACGGGGACGGCCTGCACCAGACCTCGACCGGCCCGGCGCCGGGTCCCTTCGAGGACGGGATCGACGACTACAAGAACCTGAAGGGCCTGAGCGGCTACACGCTCCACCGCGACGATGAGGCCGGGACCGCCTGGCTGTACAACGGCTCCACCTTCTGGACCTTCGACGACCCCACCGCCATGCGGCAGAAGGTCGCCTGGGCCAAGGAGCACGGCCTCGGCGGGATCATGGCCTGGTCGCTGGACGGCGACGACGCCCAGGGCAGCCTGATGGCGGCGATCGACGGCGCCCTCGACGGCGGCTGAGCCGCCCTCCCCCGGGGCCGGGCGCACTCCTCCCGGCCCGGCCCCGCCGGGCATAAGAACGGCGGCAGCCGCTTTCCGGGAAGCCACCTGGAACCACCCGGGGCGGCCGCCATCGAGGCTGCGGCAATGGGCGCGTCTCGCGAAGCGCAGTCGCAGCCTGCCGCTAAGCGCACGCTGAACGTGTCAGGCGGAGCCGTGCCACCAGTGGCGGGACTCCGGCGCAAAAGCGCGCCGTGCGCTCGGCGGCAAGCCGGCTCTGAACAGGTACGTGGCGCGAAGCGCCTCCGTTGGGGCGGCGGCGGGTGACGGGCGGGCGCTTCGCGCATCACAGCCCCATTGCCGCAACCGCTGCGGTGACCGACTTCTCAAAGAGGAAGTCATAGCCCGATCGGCGGTGGAGGACCGCGTCGGGCGGGCGCTCCTGGCGGCTGGAGAGCCCAACCCGACCGCAGACGGGCCGGGGCGCGGCGCCGCGTTGGGACGGACGCGCCGCGCCCCGGCCCCACCCCCTGCGGACCCGGCGGGCGGGCACGCTGCCCGCCGGGGTGGAGCGCTGACGCGCTCCGGTCGGCGCCTCCGGCTCCCCCCGAAGACCGGGAGGCGCCGACCTGGGGACGGTTTCCGCGTGGCGCGTACTCCCGTCCGGGGCGGTCCGGGTGTCCGTGTGAAGGAAGCCGGACACCCGCACGCGGAAGAGGCCCTCAACTCTCCCTTGTGCGTGCACGGGATCAGCTATCCGGGTGCGTAGGGATCATGCACGCCGATCGCCAAAGATTCGCCAATCATCCGGGCCGGGTTCCCCGCGGGGCTTTACCTCCGCCCAGCGCGATCGGTCGGGCGTGCGCCCGTTCACAACGCCCGAATCCCTGCACACAGGGCGTTCCAGCACCGTAATTCACATCACGGGCAGATCAAGGACATACCGGGACTTCGCAAAGGGGGTCCCGTGTTGCAGGCTCCGGTGTCCCGCGATGGGACGTCTCCCGAGCACCGGCCCTCCCGCGGCCTCGACGGTGCCTTTCTTTCCACCTTTGTCCCGGTGACCCTTCGTCATGCCTGCTGGAGTATGAGTGAGCCTTACCGCTGTGCGTCCGCGTCTGAGGAGCAACCCCGCACCGCAGACGCCGTCCCACCGCGCCGACCGTCCGCGCCGGTCGATCGTCCTTCTGGTGTTCATCCTGGGAGTCCTCTCCGCGACGAGCTCCCTGGCCACCGACCTCTACCTGCCCGCGTTCCCGCAGATCGCGGCCGACCTCAACGCCCCCGAGTCCCAGATCCAGCTCACGCTGACCGCGGTCATGGTCGGCCTGGCGCTGGGCCAGCTGATCATCGGCCCGCTCAGTGACCAGCTGGGCCGCCGCAAGCCGCTGCTGGTGGGTATCGGGGTCTTCGCCGCCACCTCGGTGCTGTGCATGGTCGTGCAGTCGGCCGAGGTGTTCACCGCGGTGCGCTTCGTCCAAGGGCTGGCCGCCGCGGCCGGCATGGTGATCTCGCGCGCCGTGGTGCGCGACACCTTCGACGGCGACTCCGCCGCCAAGTTCTTCTCCCGGCTGGTGCTGCTTGTCGGGCTGGCCCCGATGCTCGGCCCGCTGCTGGGCGGGCAGCTGCTGCTCATCGGTCCCTGGCAGCTGATCTTCGCGGTGCTGGGCGCGGCCGGGCTGGCCGGGTTCGCGCTGGTCTACTTCGGCCTGCCGGAGAGCCTGCCGGTGCACCAGCGCGAGCGCCAGGACCCCAAGGCGATGCTGCGGCACTTCGCCCGCCTGGTGGTCAACCCGCGCTTCATCGGCCCCACGCTGACCATGGGCCTGAGCTTCGCCATGACCTTCACCTACATCTCGGCGTTCTCCTTCGTCTCCCAGGAGGAGTTCGGGGCGACGCCGCAGCAGTTCAGCCTGATCTTCGGGATCAACACGCTGGGCATGATCCTGGGCAACCAGGTCAACGCCGCCCTCATCGGCAGGATGCACACCACCCGCCGGCTGCTCACCGGCCTGCTCGGCGCCGTCGCCGCCGTGGGCCTGCTGATGGGGCTGCACATGATCGGCCAGACCAACCTGGTCTCGGTGACCGCGGTGCTGTTCGTGATGATGTTCTGCACCGGTCTGATCTCGCCGAACGCCACGACGCTGGCCATCGTCAGCCAGCCGGCCTCCTCGGCCGGCAGCGCCTCGGCCCTGCTGGGCACCCTGCAGTTCGCCATCGGCGGCACCCTGGCCGCCACGGCCGGCCTGCACGGGGGCACCACGATGGCGAGCATGCTGGTCGTCATGCTGGTGACCGGCCTGGCCGCGACGGGCGTCTTCGCCCTGACGGCCGCCCGGGGACACGCCAAGTAGCCGGTCCACCGGCCGACTCAGGCCACTGAAGGAACCGGCGGCGCCGGCCCACCACCGGCACCGCCGCCGATCGGCACCCGCGCTCCAGGGCGCATGAGGCGGCCGGCGGCCCGAGGCTCACCGGGCCGCCGGCCGCACTGCTTGTGCGACGGGTCTCAGTGGGCGGGTTCGCCGGGCTCGCCCGCCACAACCTGGATGCCCAGGCTCGCGAGCAGCATGTGGGCCTGGTCCGGCGAGACCGCCGCCCCGCGCAGCACCGCGGCATCGGCCAGACCGATCTCGCCGAGGTCGGCGCCGCGCAGGTCGGCTCCCGCGAAGTCGGCTCCGCTCAGCACGGCGCCGCGCAGCCGGCTCTCCCGCCACACCGTTCCGCGCAGATCGGCCTTGGCCAGATCGGCCTCGTCCATGCGCACCCCGGTGAGCTCCTGGTCGCGCAGCACCGCCCCCTTCAGGCGCGCCAGCATCAGGTTGCAGCGGGTGAAGGAGTAGCCGATTCCGCGCACCTCGCACAGCCCGGCGCCGGTCATCCGGCAGGCGGTGAAGACCGCCTCGGTCAGCACCGCGCGGGCCCACTCGGTGTTGGCCAGATCGGTGCGGTCGAAGACGGTGCCGATGCACTCCGCTCCGGTGAAGCGGGCGCGCGCGGCGGTGCCGCCCGTGAACCGCGCCCCGTCCAGCGCGGCCTCGTCGAACAGGGCGCCGTCCATCCGGCAGTCGGCGAAGACCGCGTCGACGAGGTGGGCCCCGCGCAGGTCGGCGCGGGAGAGGTCGCACTCGGCGAACACCCGCGGAGCCTCGGGCCCGCCTTCGAGTTCCTCGCGCAGATCGCGGTCGGCCAGGTCGGCCCCGCGCAGTTCTCCGCCCGCCGCCAGGTCGTGGTCGTCCATGCCGCGACGTTAGCCGGGCCCGGTGACAGTCCCCGCCTCCGCGCGGTCGGGGGCCGCTAGCGGTGCAGTTTCAGCGCCAGGTAGAAGTCCACCCGGTTCTCCAGGCTCGCCAGGTCGCGCCCGGTGAGTTCCTCGACACGGCCGATGCGGTAGCGCAGGGTGTTGACGTGCACGTGCATGGCGGTGGCGCAGCGCTGCCAGGAGCCGGAGTAGGTCAGGAACCGCTCCAGGGTGGCGACCAGGTCCGAGCGGTGGGTGCGGTCGTAGTCCAGCAGCGGGCCCAGCAGGCGGTCGCGGTAGGACGTGCGGATCTCCTCGGGGACCGACGCCAGCAGCAGTTCGTGGGAGTCGAGCTCGGTTCCGGCGGCCACATGGGAGCGGCCGCCGCGCATCTCGGCCAGGCGGCGGGCGTTGTCGGCCTCCATCGCGGCGCCGCGCAGGGCGGCGATGCCGGGGACGGCGGCGCTGACGCCGATGGCCAGGCGGTGGTCGCGCAACCCCGCTTCCAACACCGCGGCGCGGCGCGCCAGCTCGGCGCGCAGCGCCTGGGCGTCGGCATCGGCGCCCGGTGCGGCCCCGCCGTCCCCGCCTTCGCCGGCGGCCGCCGCGTTCCGCCCGCCGCCCGCCACCGGAACCACGGCCATCGCCGCACCGTCGGCGGCCACCGCGACCGCGGAGAGGTCGGCGACCAGCTCGCCCAGGACGCGCCGCGCCAGGTCGGCCGCGGGGGGCTCGGGCAGCAGCACCGCGCTGACCACGACGTGGCGGGCGCGGGCGCGCTCCTCCTCGTCGGGGGACCCCGCCACCTGCAGCAGTGCGGCGACCTCGTCGAAGCGCTGGGCCGCCAGCAGCCGCGGCAGGCCCTGCACGTGGCGGGCGTCGTCGGCCGCCCGCTGCTCGACCAGGTTGCGGGCCAGGCCCGCCAGGGCCGCCAGCTCCTCCACCGAGTCCGCGCCGTCCTCGGGCCAGTCCTCGGCACGGCCCTCGACCACCAGCACCCACTCCGCCAGCGGATGGGACTCGCGCCCGCCCACCGGCACCAGGGTCACCCGGCGAGGCCGGGCGCTGGAGGCGGGCAGTTCGACGCTGTGCCGGCGGGGGCGCCGCAGCGCCTGCTCGGCGATGCGCTCGCGCTCCTCACGTGCCAGTTCGCCGCCGGCTCCGGCCACCGCCCGGCCGGTGCTGGAGACCACCCAGCAGCTCAGGCCCGCCTGCTCGGCGGCGGAGGCGAAGACGCCCGAGAAGTCCGCGCCCGCGGCCAGGTCGGCCATCAGGCGCCGGTGGCGCTGGCGGGTCTCGGCGATGCCGGCGAGCAGGCTGCCCGTCTGCGCGCGCTGCACCTCGTCGGCGACCGCGGCGAAGGAGGTCTCGGCCGGGACCTCCACCAGCGGCAGGCGGTGGCGTTCGCAGGCGGCCACCAGGTCGGCGGGGGCGGCTCCCAGGGCGGCGCCGGCGCCCAGGCCGGCCGCTCCGGACTCGGCGAGGCCGCGGACGAAGGTGTCGCTGTCGTCGGGGCCGCGGCGCCACATCAGCCCGGTCAGCACCAGTTCGCCGCCGCCGAGGTAGCGCTGGGGGTGCAGCAGGTCGGTGGTGTAGACCCGGCTGATCTCGCGGTCGGCGTGCTCGGAGGCGGCCAGGAAGCGCAGCCGCAGGTGCGTGACGGCGACCAGATCGCTGATCCGCATCGGCGCTCCCTCGCTTCCCAGACCGCGCGCGGCGCGCCGCGGTGTGCGCCCGCCTCCGCGTGGCGGACACGTTAGTGCACTCCCGGGGTTGTAGGAAACGACGAAGAGCACGAGGTGGCCGCCCGTGTACTTCATGCCATCATGCGCTGGTCGCGGAGGGGTGTGCGGGGGTCTACTGCTGCACAGGGCTGCGGCCGCGCCGGCGCGGTGCGGCGCCCGCCCGACCCCCGGCCCGACGAGGAAGCCGCCGATGGAGTTTCTGAGCCCGTCCACCTGGGAGGAGGCCCTGGCCGCCAAGAGCGGCCGCCCCGAGGCGGTGCCGATCACCGGGGGCACCGACGTCATGGTGGAGCTGAACTTCGACCGGCGCCGCCCCGGTGCCCTGCTGGATCTCTCCCGCCTGCCCGAGCCGGCGCAGTGGCGCGCCGAGGGCGGCCACCTGCGCCTGGGCGCGGCGGTGACCTACACCGCGATCGTCGAGCACCTGGCCGGGCACGCGCCGGCGCTGGCGCAGGCGGCCCGGTCGGTGGCCTCGCCGCAGATCCGCAACCGCGGTTCGGTCGGCGGCAACCTGGGCAGCGCCTCACCTGCCGGGGACTGCCATCCGCCGCTGGTGGCCGCCGGCGCCGAGGTCGAGCTGGCCTCGGTGCGCGGCGTGCGGCGCGTGCCCGCACGCGAGTTCTATCTGGGGCCGGGCAGCAGCGTGCGCGAGGCGGACGAGCTGATCTCCGCGGTGCTGGTACCCGCCCCCGCCGGCCCGCAGCAGTTCAGCAAGATCGGGACGCGCAACGCCATGGTCATCGCGGTCGCCTCGTTCTGCCTGGTCCTCGACGCCGGGGCGCGCACGGTCGGCACCGGGATCGGGTCGGCCGGCCCGCGGCCGCTGCGCAGTCCCGAGGCCGAGGCGTTCCTGGCGGCGGAGTTCGACTGGGAGGGCGGCGCCGAGCCGTCGGAGGCGGCGGCGCGGCACTTCGGCGCACTGGTGGCCGCGGCCGCCGAGCCCATCGACGACGTGCGCGGCACCGCCGCCTACCGCCGGCATGCGCTGGCGGTGATGGCGCGCCGCGCCTGGGTGTGGTGCGCCGCCGACTACCGGAAGGGAGCGCGCTGAATGCGTGTCGCGTTCACAGTGAACGGTGAGGACATGGCCGCCGAGGACGTGTGGCCCGGCGAGAGCCTGCTGTATGTGCTGCGGGAGCGCCTGGGGCTACCGGGGAGCAAGAACGCCTGCGAGCAGGGCGAATGCGGCTCGTGCACGGTGTATCTGGACGGGGTGACGGTGTGCGCGTGCATGGTGGCCGCCGGCCAGGCCGCGGGCCGCGCGGTGCGCACCGTCGAAGGGCTCGCCGCTTCCGGGGGCGCCGGCCCGGCGCCCGACTCCCGGCTCTCTTCGGTGCAGGAGGCGTTCGTCGAGGCCGGCGCCGTGCAGTGCGGCTTCTGCACCCCGGGACTGGTGGTGCAGGCCGACGACCTGCTCGCGCGCACGGTGAGGGCCGGCGGCCCCGCGCCCGGCGACGCCGAGATCCGCGAGGCGCTGGCGGGCAATCTGTGCCGGTGCACGGGCTACGAGAAGATCATCGAGGCGGTGCGCACGGCCGCCGAGCACGAAGAGCGCGCCGTCCGCCGGGGCGGTGCCCGATGAGGCCGCCGGAGGCGCCCGGCCCCGGCTCTCCCGGGCGGCACCCCGGCAGAGGAGGAAGCCGATGAGCACCGTCGTGATCGACGGAGCCCACATCGCCGCGGGCGACGGCACGGAGTACGAGGACGGCCACATCGTCGCCGCCGACGGCGTCGTCACCCGCGTGGGCGCCGGCCCCGCGCCGGAGGCGCGCGGAGCGCGGCGCATCGACGGCCGCGGCTGCCTGGCCACGCCCGGACTGGTCAACACCCACCACCACCTCTACCAGTGGGCCACCCAGGGGATGTTCGCCGACGCCACCCTGTTCGAGTGGCTGACCGGCTCCTATGAGCTGTGGCGCCGCCTGGACGCCCGAACCGTCCACGAGACCACCACCGCCGGTACGGCGTGGCTGGCGCTGTCGGGCTGCACCACCGCATCCGACCACCACTACGTGTTCCCGCGCGAGGCCGGCGCCATGGTGGCGGCCGAGGTCGAGGCGGCGCGCGCGGTGGGCATCAGGCTGGACCTGGCGCGCGGGTCGATGGACCGCGGCCGCTCGGCGGGCGGGCTGCCGCCCGACAGTGTGACCGAGACGTTCCAGGGCGCGCTCACGGCGACGGAGGCGGCCGTCGACGCCCACCACGACCCCGCTTTCGGCGCGATGACGCGGGTGGCCGTAGCACCGTGCTCGCCGTTCACCGTCAGCCGCGAGCTGATGGCGGCCTCGGCCGAACTGGCCCGTGCCAAAGGGGTGCGCCTGCACACCCACCTGGCCGAGACCCGCGACGAGGAGGAGCAGTGCCGAGCCGAGTTCGGCGCCGCACCGGTGGACTACGCCGAGCAGTTGGGGTGGCTCGGCGAGGACGTGTGGCTCGCCCACGCCGTCCACCTCTCCGACGGCGCCATCGCGCGGGTCGCGGACACCGGCACGGGCGTCGCGCACTGCCCCAGCTCCAACGCGCGCCTTGGTGCGGGCATCTGCCGCACCCCCGAACTGCTGCGGGCCGGCACCGCGGTGGGACTGGGCGTGGACGGGCCCGCCTCCAGCGAGCTCACCGGACTGGCCGGGGAGATGCGCCAGGCGGTGCTGATGGCGCGGGCCCGGAGCGGTCCGCGTGCGCTCAGCGCGCGCCAGGCCCTGCACATGGCCACGCTCGGCGGAGCGCGCTGCCTGGGCCGGCAGGCCGAGATCGGCTCGATCGAGACCGGAAAGCTGGCCGACATCGCGCTGTGGCGCATCGACGGCTTCGGCCACGACGCGATCGACGACCCCGTGGTGGCGCTGGTGTTCGGCCCGCAGGCGCGGCTGGAGCACCTGCTGGTGGGAGGTTCCGCCGTGGTCGAAGGCGGCGAGCTGCGCACCGTCTCCGCCGATTCGGCCGCGGCGGCCGGCCGCAGGGCCCACCGCAGGATCACCGCGCGGGAGGGAACGCGATGAGCCAGACCCCGGCCGCTCGTGCGCGCGGGGACGCCGGCTCCGCCGCCGGCACCCGCGCCGGCCTGTCGAGCACCGCCCGCGGCGGGGTGGGCACCAGCCCGCCGCGGCCCGACGGCGCCCTCAAGGCCGCGGGCGAGTTCGCCTTCTCCTCCGACATGTGGATGGAGGACATGCTCTGGGGCATGACGCTGCGCAGTCCCCATCCGCACGCGCTGATCCGCGCGATCGACACCGCCGAGGCGCTGGCCGTCCCAGGCGTCCACGCCGTGCTCACCCACGAGGACGTTCCCGGCGAGAAGCGCTACGGGCTGGAGACGCGCGACCAGCCGGTGCTGGCCTTCGGGAAGGTGCGCTACAAGGGAGAGCCGGTGGCGGTCGTCGCCGCCGACCACCCCGAGACCGCGCGCCGGGCACTGGCGCGCGTCCGGGTCGACTACGAGGTGCTGGAGCCGATCGCCGACGCGCGCCGTGCCGCGTTCGACCCCGACTGCCCGCTGGTGCACGAGGAGGGCGTCCCCGCGCACCCGGAGTACAATCAGCGCGGCAACATCGTCCGCCACCAGCCCGTGCGGACCGGCGCGTTCGCCGAGGGCGCCGATGCGGCCGACCTGCGTGCACGGGCCGCTGCGGTGGTGCGCGGGGAGTACCGGGTGGGCATGCAGGACCAGGCGTTCCTGGGCCCGGAGTCGGGCCTGGCGGTTCCCGCCCCCGACGGCGGGGTGGACCTCTACATCGCCACCCAGTGGCTGCACGTGGACCAGAGCCAGATCGCGCCGTGCCTGGGGCTGGAGCAGGAGCGGGTGCGGATGACGCTGGCGGGGGTCGGGGGCGCGTTCGGCGCACGCGAGGACCTGTCCATGCAGATCCACGCCTGCATGCTCGCGCTGCGCACCGGCCGCCCGGTCAAATTCGTCTACAACCGCGAGGAGTCGTTCTTCGGCCACGTGCACCGCCATCCCGCCGCCATGCGCTTCGAGCACGGCGCCGACGCCGACGGGCGGCTGCTGTACGCGACCCTGGAGATCGTGCTGGACGGCGGCGCCTACGCCTCGACCACCGCCGCGGTGGTGGGCGTGGCCTCGTCGCTGGGTGTGGGCCCCTACGAGATCCCGCATGTGTCGGTGGACGCCTACGGGGTCTACACCACGAATCCGCCCTGCGGCGCGATGCGCGGGTTCGGCGCGGTGCAGGCGTGCTTCGGCTACGAGTCGCAGATGGACCGGCTCGCCGCCAAGCTGGGGATGCACCCGGTGGAGCTGCGCCGCCGCAACGCGCTGGCCCAGGGCTCGCGCGTCGCCACCGGCCAGCGGATCGACATGCCGCTGCCCATGGCCGAGATGCTGGAGCGGGTGCGCGCGATGCCGATGCCTGCGCGCCGCGGCGAACTCGCCGATCCGGCCGACCCCCGCACGCTGCCGGGCGGCCTCGCGAACACCAGCCGCGGCGAGCGCGTGGTGCGCGGCGTCGGCTACGGGGTCGGCCTGAAGAACCTGTGCTTCTCGGAGTCCTTCGACGACTACTCCACCGCGCGGGTGCGCCTGGAGGCCATCGGCGGCGAGCCGGCGGCGCTGGTGCACACCGCCGCGGCGGAGGTGGGCCAGGGCCTGGTCACGCTCCAGGGGCAGATCGCGCACACCGAGCTGGGTGTGGAGCGGGTGACGGTCCATCCGGCGGACACCTCGGTGGGGTCGGCGGGCTCCTCCTCGGCGTCGCGCCAGTCCTATGTGACCGGCGGCGCGGTCAAGGCGGCCTGCGAAGCGGTGCGCGAGCGGGTGTTCGCGCTGGTGCGCGAGCGCGGCCTGGTGGCGCCCGACCACCCCGCCGGCGACCTGGCGCTGGAGGGCGGCAAGGTGGTCTCGGCGGCGCGGGGCGTCCTGGCGCCCCTGGCCGAGGTGCTGGGCACCGGCGCCGTCGAGGAGACGCGGGTGTTCCGCCACCGCCCCACGCGCGCGCTCGACCCGACCACCGGGCAGGGCGACTCCCATGTGCAGTTCGGCATGTGCGTGCACCGGGCGGTGGTCGACGTCGACGTGGAGCTGGGGCTGGTGAAGGTGGTGGCCCTGGACGCGGTGCAGGACGTGGGGCGGGCCATGCATCCCCGGCAGCTGCTCGGCCAGATCCAGGGCGGCTCCGCCCAGGGGCTCGGGCTGGCGCTGATGGAGGAGGTCCAGGTGGCCGACGGCGTGATCCGCAACCCCTCGTTCACCGACTACCTGATCCCCACCATCCTGGACACGCCGCCGATGCGCATCGAGGTCCTGGAGCACGCCGACCCGCATGCGCCCTACGGGCTGCGCGGCGCGGGCGAGCCGCCGACGCTGTCCTCGACGCCGGCGATCGTGGCGGCGGTGCGCGATGCGACGGGCCGGCCGCTGACACGCGCCCCGGTGCGTCCCGAGGACATCGCGGGCGTCGGGGACTGAGCCTGCGCGGCGCGCCGGGCAGGCGAGCGGGGCGGCGCACGGTCGCTAGTCTCTGGGCCATGAAGATCTCCACAGCATTCGTGACGGGGGCAAGCACGGGTTTCGGCGCCGAGATCGCGCGCCGCTTCGCGGGTTCGGGCGTGCGCGTGGTGGCGGCCGCCCGCCGGGGCGAGCGGCTGGCCGACCTCGCCGAGGAGCTGGCGCCCAACATGCACCCCCTGGAGCTGGACGTGCGCGACCGGTCGGCGGTCACCGCGGCGATCGACGGGCTGCCGGCCGAGTTCGCCGAGGTGGACGTGCTGGTCAACAACGCCGGGCTGGCCAAGGGGATGACGAGTGCGGCCGAGGCCGATCTGGACGACTGGGAGCAGATGGTCGACACCAACTGCAAAGGCGTCATGTACGCGACCCGCGCACTGCTGCCGGGCATGGTGGAGCGCGGGCGCGGCCACGTCGTCAACATCGGCTCCACGGCCGGGAACTACCCCTATCCGGGCGGCAACGTCTACGGGGCGACCAAGGCGTTCGTGCGCCAGTTCAGCCTGAACCTGCGGGCCGACCTGCACGGCACCGGGGTACGGGTCACCGATGTCGAGCCCGGTCTGGTGGGCGGCACGGAGTTCTCCGAGGTGCGCTTCGGCGGCGACCGGGAGCGCGCGCAGGCGGTGTATGAGGGCACCCGGCCGCTGGGGCCCGAAGACATCGCCGAGACGGTGCACTGGGTGGTGTCGCAGCCGGCGCACGTCAACGTCAACACCATCGAGCTGATGCCGGTCGCGCAGTCGTTCGCGGGGCTGAGCGTGTGGCGCGAGCAGGACTGAGAGCACCCCGCCGGACGGGCGGTCGCGGCCGGGCGCTACCCGGCCCGGTCCGGGCCGCCCCGCCGGTCGGGACCGTCCGGGTGCGGGCGAGCGGGCGGAGGAGCCGGTCGGCGCGGCGAGTGCGAGCGGACGGCACCGCCCTGTCCCGCGGCCGGATCAGTCCAGCGAGTCGACGAAGCGGGCGGCGTCGGACTCGCCCATCCCCGTCTGCTCGACGACCAGGCGCACGGCCTCGTCGCCGCGCTCCTCTGCGCGCAGCTGCCGCACCCGCCGGACCAGCTCGGGATCCGGCCGCTCCTCCGGCTGCCCGAAGCAGGGCACCGGCCGCCCGGCCTCGATCGCGTCGGAGATGTCCTTGGCCTCCTGCAGCCCGTACCCGGTCGCCTGGCGGATCTCCTTGATCGCCTGGAGGCGCTTGTTTCGGGCGAGGAGCTCGCGGGCCCGGTCCGCGGTGTCGGGCGGCACGGGCTTGGGCGGGCCGGACGGGGGCAGGCGGCGCGGCCGGTAGGTGTGGCGCACCCCGGGGTCCCAGAGCCCTCGGACCGTCCGCAGGCTCCGGGGGACCGACAAGAGCAGGACCAGTATCGCCGCCAGGATGAGCAGGGTCTCGGGAGGGAGTCCGAGGATCATGGCGGGCGGGCCGAGGGTTCCGGGGAGCATGGCGGGAAGCCTAGAGCCTGCCCGCACCGGCCGGAAGCCCACGGGGGTGTCCGCCCGCGGCGGGGTTCCCGGCGCCGTGTGCGGACACGGGCCCCCTGCCGGGTCAGTCGGCCGCGGCGTCGCCGAGGGTGGGGACGCGGCGGCCCTCGCTGATCGCGTCCACCACCGCCTTGGCCGAGCGCAGGTCGTAGCCGGTGGCGGCGCGCAGCTCCTTGATGGCGTGTACGGGCTTGCCCTCGTCGATGCGCTGCTGCACGCGCGCGACGACCTCGGCCGGCAGCGGCGCGTTCAGGGGCGCGGCGGGCGAGCTCCGGCGCTGGGCGTTCCGCCGGGACTGGCGGTAGAAGCCGAGCCCGAGCCCGGCGAGGACGACGGCAGCGGCCGCGGCGATTGCGATGTAGCTCTCCACGCCGCGATTCTAGGGTTCGCCGGCGGGGCCGCGGCCGCTCCGCCGGGCGGGCTCCCGCTCCTCGCGCACGGTCAGGCCGGCGACCAGGTCGGCGACGAGGTGGGTGAGCTCGCCGCCCTCGGGGGTGTCCAAGCCCTTTCGCGCCAGGTGGCCGGAGGTGGCCAGGGTCACCAGGCCGTGCAGGGCCGACCAGGCCAGGATGGCCATCGCCCGGGGGTCGCCCGCGCGGATGACACCGGCGCGCTGGCCGTCGGTGAGGGCCGCCACGCACGACTGCATGATCTCCTCGGCGGTCTCGCGCACGGAGCCGATGTCGGCCAGGTGCTCGCCGAAGGTCAGCCGGTAGTGCTCGGGGCGGTCGACGCCGTCGCGCAGGTAGGCGAAGAAGGCGCGGCGCAGGGCGGCCGGCACCTCGGCCGGCGGGGTGTCGGCGGTGGGCAGGGCGGCGACCACCTCGGTGCGCACCGCGTCGATGCTGCGCTGCGCGACGGCGCGCAGCAGGTCGTTCTTGTCGTCGAAGTGGCGGTAGGGCGCCGCGCGGGAGACTCCCGCCAGCTCGCCGACCCCGCGCATGGTCACGGCCTCGGGGCCGCCGCCGGCAAGCAGGCGGGAGGCGGCCTCGATCAGGCGCTCGCGGGTGTCGCCCGATCCGCCGGCCTCCTCTTCCCGAGCGGCCGCATTCTCCCCGTGGGCTGCGGACATAGGGCGACGATAGCAGGTTGTTGACAACGTCAACCCGGCCGCCTATGTTGACGACGTCAACATCTCTCCTTGGGGAGTCAGCGTTGGATACGACCGTCAACGGGACCACCGCACACCTCGGCCCCGATCCCGAAACCACCGCCGCCGAGTTCGTCCGCGACGGGCTCGGCCTGACCGGAACCAAGACCGCCTGCAACGCCGGGGTCTGCGGATCCTGCACACTGCTCGTCGACGGCACCCCCGCCGCCTCCTGCCTGCTACCCGCGACCGCCCTGGAGGGGCGCACGGTCACCACGGTCGAAGGGCTCGCGGCCCGCGGACCGCACCCGGTGCAGCGGGCCTTCGCCGCCCACGACGCCATGCAGTGCGGCTACTGCACACCGGGCTTCGTCGTCGAGGCCGCGGCCTTCGTCGACCGCCACCGCGCCGCGCACGGCGACACCGAACCCGCCCGCGAGGAGATCGCCGACGCCATGGCCGGCCACCTCTGCCGCTGCGGCGCCTACCCGGGGATCTACGCCGCCATCGCCGCCGCCTGCGCCGGAAAGCACGACCGGGACGGCGACGCGGCACCTCCCCGGGCCGAGGCCGCCGAGAAGGCGGCCGGCCGCGCCCGCTACACCACCGACATCCGACCCGAGGGCTGCTGGGAGGCGGTGATCGTACGCTCGACGCGCGCTCATGCGGTCGTGGCGGCCGTCGACGCCGGCGGCGCGCCGCACGTGGACCTGCTCGGCGCCGACCGCACAGTGCGCTATGTCGGCCAGCCGGTGCTGGCCGTGGCCGCGCCCACGCCGGCCAAGGCGCGGGCGGCCGCCGCGCAGGTCGCCGTGGACTACCGCGACCTGCCCGCCGCGCTGGACCCGGCCACGGCCCACCGCCCCGACGCGCCGGTCGTCTACCCGGCGCGCGCCGAGCGCCGCGCCGCCCCCGCCCACGCCGAGGGCGGGGTTCCGCCGGCCCGCTGGCGCGGCAACGTGCGCGGCCCCTTCAGCCTCAACTGGCGCGGCGCCACCGCGGTCGACCGCATCCGCAAGGCCGCCCGCACCGGCGACCCGCTCCTTGTCACCGGCGTGTTCAGCACGTCGGTCCAGGCGCACACGCCGCTGGAGCCGCACGCCTGCGTCGCGCGCTGGGACGACTCCGGCCACCTGCACATCCACGCCTCCACCCAGACGGTGATGGCGCTGGCCGCGGCCGCGGCCGACCGCTGGGGACTGCCCCGCGAGCACGTCCACGTCACCGCCGAGCACGTCGGCGGCGGGTTCGGCGCGAAGGCGGGGCTGCGGGTGGAGAACGTGGCCGCCGTGGAGCTGGCCCGGATCACCGGTGCGCCGGTGCGGCTGGTCTTCGACCGCGCCGCCGAGCTGACCGACGCCGGCCACCGGCCCGGTGCGCGCATCGAGGTGGGGCTGCTGGCCGGCGCCGACGGCGGCCTCGCGGCGCTGACGATGGACGCGTACTCCGACGGCGGCGCGTCCATCGGCGGCACCGTCGCGATCATGGGCCGGCTGGTGTACGGGCACGCCCCGCGGCGGCTGCGCGACTTCGACGTGGTCACCCACCGCCCGCCGGGCGCCCCGTTCCGCGGGCCCAACGGCGCCCAGCTGCTGTGGGCCCTGGAGCAGTCGGTCGACGAGGCCGCCCACCGCCTGGGCGAGGACCCCATCGCGCTGCGCCGCCGGTGGGACGGCAACCCCAAGAGGCGCGCGCTCTACGACTGGGCGGCGGCGCTGCCGGTGTGGCGCGAGCGCTCCACGGGCGCCGCCTCGGGCCGGTTCCGGCGCGGCGTGGGCGTGGCCGCGGCCAACTGGATCTACCTGCTGGATTCCTCGACCGCGGTGGACCTGGTGGTCGAGGACGGCGCGGTGGTGGCCGAGACCGCGGTGCAGGACATCGGCACCGGCGCGCGGTCGGTGGTCGCCGAGGTGGTGCGCGGCGAGCTGGGCCTGCCGGCCGGACGCGTCCGGGTGCGCGCCGGCAGCAGCGACCTCGCCTATGCGCCCTCCTCCAACGGCAGCCGCACCACCGCGTCGGTGGGGCCTGCGGCGCGCGACGCCGCCGAGAAGCTGCGCGAGGAGGCGCGCCGCAGGCGTGCGGGCGGGTCGGGCGGCCTGGACGCCGCGGCGCTGGCGGCGCTGGAGGGGGTGCGGGTGCGCGGCGGCCGCCGCCGCGACCGGCGCGGCTATGCGACCCCGTTCCCCCTTCCGGACGGCGGCGCCCTGGGCCGCGGGTTCACCGGCGCGGTGCACGTGATGGAGGTGGAGGTCGACACGCTGCTGGGCCGGGTGCGGCCCACCCGCTGCTGGGCCGGGATCGCGGCGGGGCGGATGTATGCCGATCGGCCCGCACGCAACCAGTGCGAGGGCGGCGTGGTGCAGGGCATCGGCTACGCGCTCTACGAGCAGCGCCGCGACGACCCGCACACCGGCGCAGTCCTGACGTCCGATCTGGAGGAGTACCGCATCCCCGGCATCGGCGACACGCCCGAGATCACCGTGCATTTCCACGAGGAGGGCTGGGACCACGTGCCCGGCGGGGGCGTGGGCATCGGCGAGGTGTCCACCATCGGCGTGGCCGCGGCGGTGGGCAACGCCGTCTACGACGCCACCGGCTGGCGGCCGCACGACCTGCCCATCAGGCCCGACCGACTGCTCGAAGGGATCGGTGCGAAGTGACCACACCACCAGTGGACGTCCCCGCGGCCGCCGCGGCGCTGCGCGGCGGCGCGGCCGAGGCGCGGGCCGGCGGCACCGACGTCATGGCGCGGCTGCGCGAAGGACTCGCCGCTCCCCCGTTCACCGACCTGCACCGGGTCATCGGACTGCGCGGGGTGCAGTGGCTGCCCGACGGGTCGGCGCGCATCGGCGCCATGACCACCGTCGCCGAGGTCGCCGCGGACGAGCGGCTGCGCGCGGCCTACCCGGCGCTGGCGGCGACCGCCGCCGCGGTGGCCACCCCGCAGATCCGGGCGGTCGCCACGGTGGGCGGCAACCTGCTGCAGCGCAACCGGTGCCCCTACTTCCGCAGCGCGGCGTTCGACTGCCTGCAGAAGGGCGGCGACACCTGCCCGTCGCGCACGGGCGACCACCTGCACGGCACGGTCGTCGACCAGGGCGCGGCGTGCGTCGCGCCGCACCCGTCGTCGCTGGCCATGGCGCTGCTGGCCTACGACGCCGGCGTGGAGGTCGAGGGCGCGGCCGCGCTGCCGGTGGACGGGCTCTACGACGGTTCCGACTCCACCCGCGACCACGTGCTGGAGCCCGGTCGGCTGGTCACCGGGGTGGCGCTGCCGGCGCCCACCGGCGGCGAGAGCGCGGCCTACCGCCGCGCGACCTCGCGCTCGCGCGGCGAGTGGCCGCTGGTCGAGGCGGTGGCGCGGGTGGTGCGCAGTGGCGGCGCCGTCACAGCGGCGGCGGTCGCCGCGGGCGCGGTGGCGCGCACGCCGCTGCGCCTGACCGCCGTGGAGGAGGCCCTCATCGGCGCGACGGGCCCGGAGGACGCGGCCGCCGCGGTGGCGGGCGTGCCCGACCTGTGCTCGCCGCTGCCGCAGACCGGCTACAAGGCGGCCCTGCTGCGCGACACGGTCCGCGACGCCCTGGAACGGGCGCTGGCGTAGCGGCGATGCCGTTCGGTCGGTGCACTCGGTGGGTCGGACGTCGGCTGCCCCCTCTCGCGGATCGTTTCGGGTGCGCGCCGGCGGAACGTGCGACGAGGCGCCAGAGGGGGCGGTCGACGCGGACCGGTTCGGGTGCCGTTCGGTGCTGGTGGGCGAGGGGGCAGCGCGGACCGCGAAGGTCCGGGACGGCGATCACTGGTTGCCGGCGGCGGATGGCGGGTCGCCCGGCGGAGCGGCAACGGCGGTGGATGGACCAGCCCGCGGTCATCGGTTCGGGTGTTCGCCGGTGGCCCGCGCGACGGGGGCGACGCGCCCGGGTGGCGTTCCGGTCCACCTCTTCCACCCGACGCCCCGGACCGGAATCCCGAACGCCCGATTTAATCTAACTCTCCGCCGCCGATCTTGTACCGGTGGTCATTGTGCGCGATCACAAGTGACCACAGGTACAAGATCACCGCCGCGGGGGCATATTCGGCGTCCAGCGCGGCCCCACCGACACCCGGACCCCGCCGGCGGGGGTCAGTCCTCACCCGTCCCCGTCCAGGTGGCCGCGCAGCCAGCGTTCGACCTCCATGACGTGCATGGTGGCCGCCGCGCGGGCCGCGTCGGGGTCGCGGTCGCGCAGCGCCTGGTAGATGCGCTCGTGGTCCTCGCGCAGGCGGGCGGTCAGGCCGGCTTCGCGGTGGCCGTGCCAGACGCGGGCGTGGAAGGTGCGCGAGGACAGCCCGCCGTTGATGGCCACCAGGGTGGCGTTGCCGGTGGTCTCCACGATCGCCTGGTGGAACGACAGGTCGGCGGCGACGGTCTCGCCCTCGCTGCGGCCGGTGCCGATCCGCTCCAGGATGCCGGCCAGCCGGTCCAGCTGGGACTCGTCGGCGCGCGCGGCGGCCAGCGCGGTAGCGGCCGGCTCCAGCATCCGGCGCACCTGGAGCACCTCGACGAGCGTCTCGCCCTGGGAGATCTCGGCGAGCACGGAGAAGGTCTCCAGCAGGTCGCCGGGGCGCAGCGGTGTCACGTAGACCCCGGCGCCGTGGCGCGCCTCCAGCACACCCAAAGCGGTCAGGGCGCGGATGGCCTCGCGCATGGAGCTGCGCGAGACGCCGAGGCCGGCCGCCAGGTCGCGCTCGGTGGGCAGGCGGTCGCCGGGGCGCAGGTCTCCGGCCGCGATCATCCGCTTGATGTGCTCGATGGCCCGCTGGGTCACCGGCAGGCGCTCGGCGGGGGCCGGGTGGGCGCCGGGCGGGGCGGAGCGGTCGGGCGTGGTCACCGGTGCCTGCCTTCCTTCGGTGGCGTGGGCCCCGCCCGGCCGCGCCGGAGCGGGGCCGGGCGGGTGCGCCGGCAGCGGTCGTCTTGACATCGGTGCCGGGCGCGGCGTAGAAGTGGTCGGACCAATCCGGTACCCGGACGCCGCACACCCCAGGGTACGCCGCTTTTTTCGGCTGGTCTGCGCACCTTGTCCCGCCCGGGGCCGGAGAAGACATCGGACCAATGGCGGTACGGTCGACCGCGGCCGGGGCGCAGTCCGGCGCGCCCCGCCGGAATCGAGGGAGCGCATGCGCATCGCGCTGTTCATCACGTGCGTGAACGACACCCTGTATCCCCGCACGGGGCGGGCGGTGGTGCGCCTGCTGCGCCGGCTGGGCCACGAGGTGGTCTTCCCCGAGGCCCAGACCTGCTGCGGCCAACTGCACTACAACACCGGCTACCGGCGCGAGGCCCAGAAGCTGGCGGTGCGCTTCGTCGAGACCTTCGCCGACGCCGACGCCGTCCTGGCGCCGTCCGGGTCGTGCGCGGCCATGGTCCGCGACAACTACCCGCGGCTGTGCGCGCCCGGCAGCCGGCTCGACCGGGCCGCGGCCGAGCTGGCGCCGCGCGTCCACGACCTCTCCGAACTGCTCGTGGACGTCCTCGGGGTGACCGACGTGGGCGCCTACTTCCCGCACACGGTCACCTACCACCCCACCTGCCACGGACTGCGCCTGCTCAAGCTGCGCGACCGCCCCTACCGCCTGCTGCGCAACGTCCGCGGCATCGACCTGCGCGAACTGGAGGGCTCCGCCGAGTGCTGCGGGTTCGGCGGCACCTTCGCGATGAAGAACGCCGACGTCTCCGCCGCCATGGCCGCCGACAAGGCCCGCAACGTCGCCGCCACCGGTGCCGAGGTGCTGTGCGCCGTCGACAACTCCTGCCTCATGCACATCGGCGGCACCCTGCGGCGCCAGCGCGCCGGCGTCGCGACCGTCCACCTCGCCGAGATCCTCGCCTCGACCGAACAGGAGCCGGCCCGCCTATGAGCCCCGACCACAGCTCCCCCGGCGCCGGGCACGCCGCGCAGGACCGCGCCGCCGGCCACGCGACCTTCCTGGGGATGCTGCCCTTCCCCGAGGCGGCCGAGCGCGCCGTCGGCGACTCCCAGCTGCGCCACAACCTGCGCATGGCCACCCGCACCATCCGGCACAAGCGCGAGGAGGTGGTCGGCGAGCTCGACGACTGGTCCGCCCTGCGCGCGGCGGGCAAGGCCGTCAAGGACCGCACGCTGCGCCACCTCGACACCTACCTGGAGCGGTTGGAGGCCGCGGTCACCGCCGCCGGGGGCCGGGTGCACTGGGCGGCCGACGCGGCCGAGGCCAACGAGATCGTGACCGGCCTGGTGCGCGCCACGGGCGAGACCGACGTGGTCAAGGTGAAGTCGATGGCCACCCAGGAGATCGAGCTGAACGAGGCCCTGGCCCAGGCCGGCATCATCGCCTACGAGACCGACCTGGCCGAGCTGATCGTCCAGCTCAGCGACGACCTCCCCTCCCACATCCTGGTGCCGGCCATCCACCGCAACCGCGCCGAGATCCGCGAGATCTTCCGCGATCGGATGGCCGCCTGGGGCGTCGCCGCTCCGGAGGGGCTCGGCGACGACCCCCGCGCCCTGGCCGAGGCCGCCCGCGTCCACCTGCGGGAGCGGTTCCTGCGCAGCAGGGTGGCGATCTCCGGCGCGAACTTCGCGGTGGCCGACACCGGGACGATGGTGGTGCTGGAGTCGGAGGGCAACGGGCGGATGTGCCTGACCCTGCCGCAGACGCTCATCTCGGTGGTGGGCATCGAGAAGGTCGTACCCACCTGGTCGGACCTGGAGGTGTTCCTGCAGCTGCTGCCGCGCTCCTCCACCGGCGAGCGGATGAACCCCTACACCTCCACCTGGACCGGTGTGGCACCGGGCGACGGCCCCCAGGAGTTCCATCTGGTGCTGCTGGACAACGGCCGCAGCGACGTGCTCGCCGACGAGGTGGGGCGCCAGGCGCTGCGCTGCATCCGCTGCTCGGCGTGCCTGAACATCTGCCCGGTCTACGAGCGCACCGGCGGGCACGCCTACGGCTCGGTCTACCCCGGCCCCATCGGCGCGATCCTCACCCCGCAACTGCGCGGGACGGCCTCGGCGCAGGAGGCGTCGCTGCCGTATGCGTCGTCGCTGTGCGGCGCCTGCTACGAGGTCTGCCCGGTGGCCATCGACATCCCCGAGGTGCTGGTGCACCTGCGCGAGGAGGTCGCCGCCTCCCCCGGGCACCGCGCGGAGAAGGCGGCCATGGGCGCCGCCGGGTGGGTGCTGGGCGGCGAGCGCCGGCTGGGCGCCGCCCAGCGCGCGGCCTCGGCGGCGCGCTCGGTCGTGCCGCGGCGCATGCCCGGGCCGGCGTCGGCCTGGACCGACACCCGCGACATCCCCGAGATCCCCGAGGAGTCGTTCCGCGCCTGGTGGCGCCGCGAGGGCGCCGCCGAGCCGGCGCCCGGTGCGGATCCGGCGGAGCCCGGTCGAAGCGGCGGCGATGAGGAGGGCGGTCGGCGATGAGCGGTTCGCGTGAGCGCGTCCTGGCACGGGTGCGCGCGGCCCTGGCGGACGTCCCCGCAGGCGAGGCACCCGAGGACGTGGCGGTGCCGCGCGACTACGCCCCCGCCCACGACCAGGGCGAGACGACGGCGCTGTTCGCCGAACGGCTGGAGGACTACAAGGCGCTGGTGCACCGCACCCCGCCCGAGGGCCTGGCCGCGACCGTGGCCCGGGCACTGGCCCGCCGCGGCGCCGGGCGCGTCGCCGCCGCCGAGGACGCCCCCGAGGACTGGTTCGCGCAGGCGGAGGCGGAGGTGGTGCGCGACGGCGGGCTCGACGTCGCCGGGCTGGACCGGATGGACGGGGTGGTCACCGGCTGCGCGGTGGCCGTGGCCGAGACCGGGACCATCGTCCTCGACGGCGGCCGCGCCCAGGGCAGGCGCGCCCTCACCCTGATCCCCGACTACCACCTGTGCGTGGTGCGCGGCGACCAGATCGTCGCCGGCGTCCCCCAGGCGCTGCCGCGCCTTTCCCCGGCGCGCCCGCTGACCTGGATCAGCGGGCCGTCGGCCACCAGCGACATCGAACTCGACCGGGTCGAGGGGGTGCACGGGCCGCGCACCCTGGAGGTCGTCATCGTCGAGTGACGCCCGGCCCGCGGTCGCCCGCGGTTGCCCCGGTGTTCACCGCGGCGTCGACCGCGGGCGGCCGCGGCGCCGCTATCCTGCTGTGTCCTCCGCGCCGGGCTGGACGGACCCGGCGCGGACCGGCGGCGATCGGGCACCCGGCGCGCGCCGGGGCGCCCGCCTGAGCGCGCCGCCGGCCGGCGGTGCGCTCAGGCCAGCCGCGGGGGGAACCCGCCGGTGGCCACGGGCCCCCAGCGCTGCGGGGTGAGGCGGACCAGCGCCTTGCCCTGCCTGCGCATCGCGTCGCGGTACTCGTCCCAGTCGGGGTGCTCGCCGGAGATCACCCGGAAGTACTCCACGAGCGGCTCCACGGCCTCCTCGCCCTCCACGACCTCGGCGGTGCCGTCGACCTGCACCCAGGGGCCGTCGAAGTCGTCGGAGAGCACGACGACGCTCACCCGGGGGTCGCGGACGGCGTTGCGGGTCTTGGCGCGCTCGGGATAGGTCGAGACGACGATGCGCCCCTGGCCGTCGACACCGCAGGTCACCGGCGAGGCCTGGGGCTCCCCGCCGGCGCGGCGGGTGATGATCAGCGCCTTGTGCCGGGGGCGGACGAAGTCGAGCAGCTCCTCGCGGGAGACGCGGGTGCTGGTGGCGATCGACGGGCTCATCTGCTGATCCTCCACGGTGGCTGCAGCGGACGGCGGGCGGCGGCGCCCCGCACCGGAGCACGGCGGCGGGCGACGGCCCGCCCGGCAGCCTATACCGGGCGGGGCGCGGCGCCCCGCTCCCGCGCCCGCCCGCTCAGGCCTCGGAGCCGGCCGCCTCGACGACGGCGAAGGACTCCGGAGGCAGGCGCAGGCGCGCGCCCTCGGCCGCGGCACCGGCCGACGACAGCAGCACCCTCCCGGCAGGCCGGTCCAGGTGCGCGTCGGCGGCACCGGAGCGCAGGTTGCAGGCGACGCGCAACCGCCCGCGGCGCAGCACCAGCACGCGGCCGTCCTCGGCGGCGTCTACGCCGAACCGGTCCAGGCGGGGATCGGCGAGTTCGGTGCGGGACCGGCGCAGCGCGATGAGGCGGCGGTAGACCTCCAGCGTGTCGCGGTGCGGCGGCCGGTCGCGCTCCTCCCAGCGCAGCACGGCCTGGTCGCGCGTGCGGGGATCGACGGGATCGGGCACGTCGGCCTCGTTCCAGCCGTGGGCGGCGAACTCGCGGCGCCGCCCCTTGCGCACCCCCTCGGCCAGGCCCGGATCGGTGAAGGAGGCGAAGAACGGCCACGGGGTAGAGGCCCCCCACTCCTCCCCCATGAACAGCATGGGCGTGTAAGGCGAGCACAGCACCAGCGCGGCGCCGCAGGCCAGCAGGCCGGGCGAGGCGGTGGCGGGCATGCGGTCGCCGGCGGCGCGGTTGCCGACCTGGTCGTGGTTCTGCAGGTAGGCCAGGAACCGGTGGGCCGGGATGCGGGCCGGGTCGACGGGGGCTCCGTGGACGCGGCCGCGGAAGCCGGAGTAGCGGCCGTCGTGCCAGAAGGCGCGCCGCAGGGTGGCGGGCAGCACTTCGGGGGCGGTGAAGTCGCGGTAGTAGCCGTGGCCCTCGCCGGTGAGCGCGGCGTGCAGGGCGTGGTGGATGTCGTCGCACCACTGGGCGGTCATCCCGTGCCCGCCGGCCTCGCGCGCGGTGACGGTGGCGGGGTCGTTGCGGTCGGACTCGGCGATGAGCGCGAGAGGGCGGCGCAGCCCGGCCGCCAGCGCGTCGACCTCGGCCGACAGTTCGGTGAGCAGGTGCCGGGCGCGCGAATCGTGCAGCGCGTGCACCGCGTCCAGGCGCAGCCCGTCCAGGTGGTAGTCGCGCAGCCAGCCCAGGGCGTTGCCGATCACGTAGCGCCGCACCTCGTCGGAACCGGGGCCGTCCAGGTTGAGCGAGGGGCCCCAGGCGGTGTCGCCGCTGAAGTAGGGGCCGAACCGCGGCAGATAGGCGCCCTCGGGTCCGAGGTGGTTGTAGACGACGTCGAGCAGGACTCCCAGGCCGCGGCGGTGGCAGGCGTCGACGAAGCGCTTGAGGCCGTCGGGGCCGCCGTAGGGCTCGTGCACCGCTCCCCACAGCACCCCGTCGTAGCCCCACCCGTGGTCGGCGCCGCCGAACGCGTTGACCGGCATCAGCTGCACGAGGTCGGCGCCGAGGTCGGCGAGGTGGTCCAGGCGCCCGATCGCGGCGTCGAACGTGCCCTCGCGGGTGAAGGTCCCGATGTGCAGCTCGTAGAGCACCGAGCCGGGAAGCGCGCGCCCGCGCCAGTCGGCGTCGCTCCAGGCGAAGGCGGAGTGGTCGTAGACGCGGGAGGGCCCGTGCACGCCGAAGGGCTGGTGCAGGGAGCGGGGGTCGGGCAGCGGCTCGTCGGAGCCGTCGAGCACGAAGGCGTAGTCGTCGCCGGGGGCGCAGGCGGCGCGGACGTGCCACCAGCCGCCGTCGCCCCGGCTCATGGGATGGTCCTCGCCTCGGATGCGGAGATCGACACTGCCGCACTCCGGTGCCCAGACCCCGAACCACTGCCCCGCGCGCTCGCTCACGCGGCGGTTCCTACCCGGGCGCGGGTGCGGTAACGCGCCGGGTGAGCGGGCGCTCAGGCCGGGCGGTAGACCGCGACGGCGAAGGACGCGCGCGCCGCGACCGGGTCGCCGAGGGCTGCGATGCGCTCGGCGGTCTCGCCGGTCTCCAGGTGCCGGGCGCTGGGGCCCATGCCGACCAGGGCGGCGGCCTCGCCGGGAGTCAGCGACAGCTCCAGATCCAGCTCCTCGCGGTGGGTGCGGGAGAAGTGCGCGCCGAGCCCGCCCTCCAGCCGCTCCTCCTTGCTCGCGTCCACGCTCACCAGCCCCAGGTTCGAGATCAGCTCGGCGAGGTGGCGGGAGGTGGGGGTGACGACGATCAGCGCGCCGCCGCCGCCCAGTGCGCGGTGGAACTCGGCGGGCCGACGGGGGGCGAACACGTTCAGCAGCACGGCCGCCGAGCCGGTGCGCAGCGGCAGCCCGCGCCAGGTGTCGCAGGCGGCGGCGCCCGCGCGCGGGTGGGCGCGGGCGGCGCGGCGCAGTGCGAACTTGGACACGTCCAGGGCCAGCCCCCAGGCGCCGGGCGCCGCGTCCAGCACCGCGCCGAGGTAGTAGCCGGTGCCGGCGCCGATGTCGGCGACGAGCCCGCCCTCGGCCAGGGGCGGCCGGGCCGCCGCCGCGGCCAGTTCGGCCAGCCGGTCGGCCAGCGGCGCGTAGTGGCCGGCGGACTGGAACTCCTGGCGGGCGCGCACCATCTCCTTGGTGTCGCCGGTGCCAGCGGTGCGATGGCCGGTGAGCAGGCCGGCATAGCCCTCCCGGGCGACGTCGAACCGGTGCCCCGCAGAGCACGCCAGCGCATTGCCGCCGGGCCCGAGGGCGGCGCCGCAGACGGGGCAGGCCAGTGCGTCCAGCACCGGCCGGGGCATCCGCAGCCGGTCGAGCACGGCAGGCCGGTCGTCGTCGGTGGAGGTCATGGGCCTCCAGCTTAGGGCGTGGACTGGGGACCGCCCGCCGCCCACCACCGCCGTGAAGGAGGCGCCTCGCGGCCGCGCCGGTGTTCCGCGCCGGCCCGCCGCCGAGCGCACGTCGCGTCTTCGAGGCGGAGTCCCGCCACCGACGGTGCGGCTCCACCTGGGAAGAACCGCGTGAGCTCGGCGGCCAGGAAACACGTGACGCGCAGCGTCTCCGCCGGGGTGGCGGCGGGCCGACGGGCAGGCAAGCACGCGGCGCGTCAGCGCCACCGTTGGGGCGGTGGCGGGCTGACGGGCGGGCCGCGCTGCGCGAACCGCGCCCATTGCCGCACCCCCGATGGCGACCGCCCCAGGTGGTACGCGGGGGGTTCCTCCGCCCTGGCGACAGGAGGAACCCTCCGGGGACCCCCCAGGGCGGTCACCACAGCGGCTGCGGCAATGGGGCTGAGATGCGCGAAGCGCTGTGCGCCGGCTTGCCGCCGAGCGGCGGTGCACCTTTCCCTCAGAGGCCCGCCACCGGTGGCACGGCTCCGCCTGACACATTCAGCATGCGCTCGGCGCCAAGGAAACACGTGACGCGAAGCGTCTCGGTTGGGGCGGTGGTGGGCTGACGGGCGGGCACGTGACGCGAAGCGTCTCCGCTGGGGTGGCGGTGGGCGACGGGCGGGCACGCGGCGCGTCAGCGCCACCGCTGGGGTGGTGGCGGGCTGACGGGCGGGCTGAGCTACGCGAAACCGCGCCCATTGCCGCACCCCCGTGGTGGCCGACCCCACAAGCGTCCCGGCGGGTGCCGGGAAGGCGGAGCCGCGGCGCCTTCAGCCAAGGCCGAGGACGAGGGCGCGGCGGCGGCCGGGCTCAGTCGCGCACGAGCAGGGCCACCGGGTAGCGGTCGAGCACCGATGCCAGGTGCGCGGCGCAGAATCCGTCGGTGCGCTCGGGCAGGACCACGCGGCCGGTGAGGGCGTCCCGCCAGGTGCCCCGCCCTCCGGGCAGCGGCACGCAGGTGTCGGACCAGCCTCCCTTGGCCGCGAGGCCCAGCGGCAGGCGGGTGGCGACGGCGACGGCCCCGCGGTCGGGTCCGCGGGCGAAGGCGACCGCGTGGTCGGATTCGGGGCCCACCGGCTCCAGCGGGAGGTAGCCGCTGAGGTCGCGGTCGCGGCGCAGGTGCAGCGCCGAGCGGACCACATGCAGCTTGGCCTCGCCCGTGGCGTCGACGGCGGGCAGGCGCCCGCCCTCCAGGCGCTCCAGGTGGGTGCGGCGGCAGGTGAAGTCGACGGGGCGGCGGTTGTCCGGGTCGACCAGGGAGAGGTCCCACAACTCCGAGCCTTGGTAGAGGTCGGGCACGCCCGGCCCCGCCAGCTGGAGCAGTTTCTGCCCCAGGGAGTTGCTCCAGCCCGCGGCGCGGATGCGGGCGACGAACGCGGCGACTTCGGCGCACAGGTCGTCGTCGGAGAGCACCCGCTCGGGCCAGGCGGCCACCTCGGCCTCGAAGGCGGGGTCGCCGTCGATCCAGGAGGTGCGCACCTTCTGCTCGCGCGCCGCCTTGAGCAGGTAGTCGCGCAGGCGGGCGGCGCTGATCGGCCAGGTTCCCACGAGGCTCTGCCAGGCGAGCAGGTCCAAGGCGGGGTCGCCGAGCCCGCGGGCGCCGCGCCAGCGGCGCACGGCCGCGGCGAAGTCGTGCGGGATCTCGCTGATGGCCGCCAGGCGGGCGCGCACGTCCTCCGAGCGCTTGGTGTCGTGGGTGGACAGCGCGGTCATGGCCTGCGGCCGGCACGCCTCGCGCCGGGCGCAGCAGTCGTGGAACTCCTCCGGGGAGACGCCGAAGCGCGCGGGGTCGCCGCCGACCTCGTTGAGCGCCACGAAGCGGGTGGCGCGGTAGAAGGCGGTGTCCTCGGTGCCCTTGGCCATCACCATTCCGCTGGTCTGCTGGATGCGCACGGACAGCTCACCGGCGGGGTCTGCGCGCACCCGCTTGTCGATGTCGCCGAGGACGGCGGCCAGGTCGGGGCGGGCGGCCTGTGCTGCGGCCACGGCCCGGTCCCAGGCGGCCCGGCCTTCGGGCAGGTAGCTGCGGTAGGTGTCGAAGGAGGCGAGCAGTTCGGCGACGGCGGCCTCGGCCTCCTCGGTGTCGGCCGCGTCGAGCAGCGCGGCGATCCGGCGCACCTCGGGCGCCAACAGCTCCCGGGCCGCCAGCCTGCCCGACTCGGCCCGCACGGCGGCGACGTCGGCGGGGGCGCCCAGCGACGCCGCCAGCTCCGTCAGCGGCCCTTCGCCGGAGGGGTCGACGAAAAGCCCGCAGACCTCGCGCAGCGCGTCGTAGCCGGTGGTGCCGGCGACGGGCCACGAGGCGGGCGGGGACTCGCCGGGGGCGAGGATCTTCTCGGCGACGATCCAGCCGCCGAAGGCGTCGTGCAACCGGCGCAGGTAGGCGCCCGGGTCGCTGAGGCCGTCGGGGTGGTCGACGCGCAGGCCGTCCAGCTCGCCGCGTTCGGCCCAGCGCAGGATCTCGGCGTGGGCGGCGGCGAACACGTCGGGGTCCTCCACCCGGACGGCCGCCAGCCCGGTGATGTCGAAGAAGCGGCGGTAGCCCAGCCGCTCGCGGCCGCGCCGCCAGGACACCAGCCGGTAGTGCTGGCGCTCATGGACGTCGGCCGGGCCGTCGCCGGGGTTGTGGCTGCCCGGCGCCAGCGGGAAGCGGTGGTCCTCATACGTCAAGCACCCGTCGGCGATACCCAGCCGGTCCAGAGCCGCCGCGCCGCCGTCGCCGTCGTCGGCCAGCACCGGCAGTTCCAGGCGCTCGGCCGACCAGTCGATGTCGAAGCAGCGGGCGTAGGGGGACTCCTTGCCCAGCCGCAGCACGTCCCACCACCAGGGGTTGGCGGCCGGCTCCGCCACCGACATGTGGTTGGGCACGATGTCGACCACCGCGCCCATGCCGCGCTCGTGCAGCCGGCCCACCAGCTCCCGCCGGGCCTGGTCGCCGCCGAGGACGGATGAGACCGACCCGGGGTCGACCACGTCGTAGCCGTGCTGGGACCCGGGCGCGGCGGTGAGGATCGGCGACAGGTAGGCGGCGCCCACCCCCAGGCGGTCGAGGTAGTCGACGAGCCCGGCGGCGTCGGCGAGTGTGAGCCCCGGCCCGAGCTGCAGCCGGTAGGTGGAGGTGGGGCAGTACGGCTTCATCGACGTGTTCCCTGCCCCGCTCACGCGCGCCTGAACCCCGGCCGCCGCCACCGCCGGGTGCCGGAGCTCCGCGGTCGCGCCGCCCGCGGGGCGCGGTCCGCGGCGCCCTCGCCCAGCGGAATAGGATCATGGGCGTCCGACGACCGCCGCGATCCCGGGAAAGGGCCGCTCCATGGCCGATACCGCCGTCCGCGTACTCCTGCTGAACGGCCCCAACCTGAACCTGCTCGGCAGCCGCGACCCGCAGCAGTACGGCTCGGTGACGCTGGCCGAGGTCGAGCGCCGCGTCACGGCGCTGGGGGCCGAGCTGGGCGCCGAGGTGGAGTGCGCGCAGAGCAACCACGAGGGGGTCATGGTCGAGCACATCCACCGGGCCCGCGAGCTGGACGGCGTCGTGTTCAACCCGGGCGCCTTGGCCCACTACAGCATCGCGCTGCGCGACGCGATCGACGCGGTGGAGACGCCGTGCGTCGAGGTGCACATCTCCAACGTCTACGCGCGCGAGCCGTTCCGGCACACCTCGGTCACGGCCCCGGTGGTGCAGGGCTACATCGCCGGCTGCGGGGTCGCCGGCTACGAACTGGGCCTGCGCGCCGTGCTGGCGCGGATCGGAGAGCGGCAGGCTTAAGAACGGCGGGGGTGCCGCTTTCGAGGAACCCGCCGGGTACCACCTGGGGCGGCCGCCATCGAGATTGCGGCAACGGGTGCGCCTCGCGCAGCGCGGCCCGCCGCCACCCCAGCGGAGACGCACCACCGGTGGCGGGCCTCTGAGGGAAAGGTGCACCGCCGCTCGGCGGCAAGCCGGCGCACAGCGCTTCGCGCATCACAGCCCCATTGCCGCAGCCGCTGTGGTGCCCGCCCTGGGTGGTCCCCGGTGGGTTCCTCCGGTCGCCAGGGCGGAGGAACCCACCGGGTTCCACCTGGGACGGCCGCCATCGGGGTTGCGGCAACAACGGGTACGCCCCCGCAGCGCGGCCCGCCCGTCAGCCCGCCACCGCCCCAACGGTGGCGCTGACGCGCCGCCTGCTTGCCCGCCCGTCAGCCCGCCACCGCCCCAACGGAGACGCACCACCGGTGGCGGGCCTCCGAAGCACAGGTGCACCTCCACTCGGCGGCAAGCCGGCGCACAGCGCTTCGCGCATCACAGCCCCATTGCCGCAACCTCTGTCGTGCCGTTATGCGGGGACGGTCCCGGTCAGCGGCGAGGACGGTGTCACAGGGGCCCCGTTGGGCAGCACGGTTCACCTCTTGTTACATTCCTTTTCGGCCTCCGGACACCTCGGCGAAACCGGACCGGCCACACGAACCCTGGAGTGACCGCAGGGTTGCCGCACGCTCGCAAAGGGGAAAGTCAGACCCGTGACCCTGCCCGGCCACCGCACCGCGTCCGCGGCCCTCTTGGCCGTCGTACTGGCGCTGACCAGCGCGTGCGGCAGTGACAACGCGCTCAGACGGGGCCAGGAGCCGCCTCCCGTGCCCGCGGACCTCGACTGCTTCGAGGGCAGCCTCTCGGGGGCCGGCTCCAGCGCCCAGGAGAACGCCATGTACACCTGGGTTGCGGGTTACCAGCTGGCCTGCGAGGACGCCCTGGTCCTCTACGACTCGGTGGGTTCGGGCGCTGGCCGCAGCCAGTTTCTGGACAGCGCGGTCGACTTCGCCGGCTCCGACGCGGCTCTGGACGAGCGCGAGCACGAGCGCGCCCGCGAGCGCTGCGCGGCCGGCGCCCCCGCCGTCAACATCCCCGGCTACGTCGTGCCCATCGCCGTCATCTTCGAACTGGAGGGCGTCGACTCGCTGAACCTGCCGCCGGAGACCCTGGCCAAGATCTTCAACCAGGAGATCACCCGCTGGAACGACCCGGAGATCGCCGAGCACAACCCCGGCGCCGACCTGCCCGACATGCGCATCACCCCGGTCACGCGCGCCGACGAATCCGGGACCACGGAGAACTTCACCGCCTACCTCGCCGCGGCGGCCGGCGAGGCGTGGCCGCACGAGCCCAGCGGCAGCTGGCCGATCAACCCGGTCGAGGCCGCGCAGGGCAACAGCGGGATCGCCGAGGCGGTCGAGAGCGGCCAGGGCACCATCGGCTACGTCGAGGCCTCGCACACCGCGGACATGTCCACCGCGGCGATCGGCGTGGGCGGGGAGTTCGTCGAGCTGTCCCCGGAGTCGGCGTCGGAAGTGGTCGCCTCCTCCCCCGAGCGTGAGGGAGGGCCCAAGCACGACCACGCCCTGGACCTGGACTACGGCACCACCCGGCCGGGCACCTACCCGATCGTGCTGGTGACCTACGAGATCGCCTGCCTGCGCTACGAGTCGGCCGACGACGCCGAGCGCGTGCGCGCGTTCTTGAACTACGTGATCAGCAAGGAGGGCCAGCAGGCCGCCTCCCGCGAGACGGGATCGGCCCCGCTGCCCGCGGACTTCCGCAGGAAGCTGCAGGCGTCGGTGGCGGCCATCAGCGCTGGCGGGTGAGCCGCCGCGCGGCCCAACGCACCCGGCGCGGCCCGGCTGCGCCGGCGTGCCCCGGACCGCCGCCCGGTGGCCACGGTCGGCCGCGGCGCTGATCGCGCCGACCTGGGCCGCTAGTCTAGGATCGCCGCTGCGGCGGACCCCGATGCGGGCCACCGCCTTCCGCGCCCCGGATCCTCCGGCACGGGATTCCGCCGGGACGCGCGCCGCCCTCCACCCGGCGATCCGCCCGAGCGGCACCGGCTCGATGCCGGCGGCCCGCCTGACCGGGGCGGACACGTCTGCGACGGCGGCGAACCGTCCGAATGTGCCGCGGTTGCGGCCACCCGCTAGGATCAGCCGGGTTCATGCCCCCCTTTGTCCCTCCGAAATACAAGGAAGCCCGATGAACCAGTTGCAGACGCTGACGCAGCTCGCCGTGCGGCAGCGAATCCGGATGATGGTGAACCAGTACGAGGTCCGGACTCTGCTGCCCGACGGCAACGAGGGCGACCTGATCGCCTTCGCCCAGCAGAAGCGCCTGGCGTTCAAGGAGCAGGTGACCCTCTACACCGACGACTCCAAGCAGTACCCGGTGCTGGGCTTCAAGGCCCGCCAGGTGGTCGACCTGGGCGCGACCTACGACGTCACCGACCACAACGGCCAGCCGATCGGCAACTTCCGCAAGGACTTCAAGCAGTCGCTGCTGCGCTCGACCTGGCACCTGGAGCAGCCCGGCCTGTTCACCGCAACCGGCCAGGAGCGCAACCAGCTCCTGGGGATCCTGCGTCGGTTCATCGACGCCGCCAAGTTCATCCCCTACCACTTCGACTTCTACGCGGGCGAGTACCCGATCTTCAGCGTCGACAAGAAGTTCGGCCTGCGCGACCGCTACACCGTGCAGATCCAGGACCCCAACGTCGACCGCCGGCTGGTCATCGCCATGGCGGTGGCGCTGGACGCGCTGCAGGCCCGCTGAGGCCCGACGGCGCCCGCAGCGGGGGCGCCTCCGCGCACGGCCCCGCCCGGCGGCGGGCCGGCACCGCGGTCGGCACCGGTCCGAGGAACCCGGCGGCGCCGGCGAGACGCCGCAAAGGCCCTGCCCCAGCCTTCCCCCCGCGCCCGGCCGCCCGCGGCGGCGCCCAGGCGCATCCCCTTCGCAGCAGGAGCAGCACCGGCCGACCTGCGCATCATCTCCTGACCTGGCCCGTCCCACGCTGATCGGCCAGACTTCAGGATGCCGTCGGCACGGACCCGGGTATCCCCGCGCGTGTCCTTGACGACCTCAACCCCCTTGCAGACGGGGACCGCGTGTCCCGGGTCCCTGCCGGCGGCAGCACGAACGCGGCCCGCGGCAGCCCCTCACAGCGGGCCCGCCACCAGGACGCGCATCTCGGCGCCGAGATCGCGCAGGTCCAGGGTGCGCAGCCCCGCCGGGCGCAGCAGCGCCTCGTATTCCTCCGCGGTGCGCTCCCGGCCCTCGGTCATGACCATCATGTGCACGTCATAGGCCTGCGACAGCCACGGCCGGCGGTCGTCGGGCATGACCCGCTCCACGATCAGCAGGTGCGAGCCCGGCCCCATCGCCGCCGCGCAGTTGGCGAGGATGCGCGCCGCGGAGTCGTCGTCCCAGTTGTGCAGCACGCGGCAGAGCAGGTAGACGTCGGCCTGGACGGGGATCTCGCGCAGGAAGTCCGCCCCGGCCAGCCTGCAGCGGCCTTCGTCCAGGAAGGGCGCGAGCCGCTCGCGGGCGCCGGCGAGGACCTGCGGGCGCTCCAGCAGGGTGCCCTGCAGGCGGGGGTGTTCGCGCAGCAGTGCGGCGAGCCGGCTGCCGTCGCCGCCGCCGATGTCGGCCGCGTGCGCGGCGCGGGAGAAGTCGTAGACGGCCGGCAGCGCGTCGGCGAAGGCGCCGCCCGCCGCCATGCCCGCGTCGAAGAGCGCGGCGTCGCCGGGGTGGTCGGCCAGGTAGGTGTAGACGTCGCGGCCGTGCACGGCTTCGAACGCCCGCCGACCGGTGCGCACGGCATCGCCGAGGCCGCGCCAGGCGTCCAGGAAGAAGCCGCTGCTGTAGAGCAGCGCCAGGGCGCGCATCGAGGACGGGTGCTCGCTGTGCAACCGCTCCCCCATCGGCGCCAGGCGGAACCGGCCGCCGCTCTCCTCACGCAGCACCTCCAGTCCCACCAGAAGCCGCAGCAGCCGCCCCAGCGGTTCGGGGGCCAGGGACAGCTCGTCGGCGAGTTCGCCGGCCCCGGCCGGGGCCTCGCCCAGCCGGTCGATCACCCCCAGCCGCACCGCCGCCGCCACCGCCTCGGCCAGCCACGGTCCCATCAGCAGCCGCAGCAGCTCGCGGCTTTCGGTTTCGCTTCCGGCCATCCCGCCCCCATCGTCCCCGGCGACCCCCACCACGGTAACGCCGGGTGGACCCCGCATCACCCCGGGCGCCCGCCGGAGCCGCCGGGGCACTCGGCCACCGCCGCCATGGGTCACGGCGTCCGCCCTCGAAGGGAGGTTCGTGCGGGCGGACGGCCGGCGCACCGGCGGTGCCGGCGCCCCCGTCCTCAGGGCGCGGAAACCCCGGGCCGCGGGGCGCTTCAGGCACCGGGAAATGTCGGTGGCCGGGTCTAGATTCAGGGCTGTGAGCACACGTTGGACCACCGACGACGTCTGGGCGCTCGCGCCCGACCCCTCCTCCCGCAAGGCCGCCGTCAAGACCGCCGCGCCCGCCCAGTGGAGCGGCGCCGGACACCGCCCCGCCGACGGCGCCGCCGCTCCCGCCGTGTGGGGCGACTGCGCCGGCAGCGGCAAGACCCCCTACCGCGTCATGGCCGAGCTCAGCACGCCGCCCGCCTACCGCTGCAGCTGCCCCAGCCGCAAGACCCCCTGCAAGCATGCGCTGGCGCTGCTGCACCTGTGGGCCGAGGGCGGCGTGGAGCCGGGCGAGCCCCCCGAGCACGTGGCCGAGTGGCTGACCCGCCGGGCGGCCGCGCACAAGCGCACCGCCGCGTCCGCCGACCCCGCGGCGGCGGCCCGCCGGGCCGAGCAGCGCGAGGAACGCGTGGCCGCGGGCCTGGCCGAACTCGACCTGTGGCTGCGCGACCAGGTCGAGGCCGGGCTGGCCGCCGCCCGCGACGACGGATACCGGCGCCTGGACTCCATGGCCGCTCGGCTCGTCGACGCCCAGGCCGGGCGGCTCGCCGACCGCGTGCGCGACCTCAGCCGCCTCGGCACCGCCCGCGACTGGCCCGACCGCATCCTCGGCGAGTACGCGCTGCTCCACCTGCTGGCCGGCGCCTACCAGCGCCGCGGCGACCTCCCGGCGGACCTGCGCGCGACCGTCCTCTCCCGGGCGGGGCTGCCCGCCTCCGCCGACGAGTCCGCACCGGTGCGCGACACCTGGCACGTGCTGGGCCTGTGCGACTTCCCCGCCGGGCAGGTGCGCGGCCGGCGGGTCTGGCTGCGGGGCGCGGTGTCCGGACGCACGGCCGCGCTGGTCTCCTTCGCCCCCTCAGGGCAGACGCCGCACACGCCGGTGCACCCGGGTACCGCTGTCGATGCCGACCTGGCCTTCTACCCCGCCGAGTGGCGGGCCGACGTCGTCGCCGTCCATGCCCGGCGGCCCGCCGACCCACCCGTGGGGGCGAGTGCCGATGCCGCCCTGCGCTCCTACTCCGATGCCCTGGCCGCCGACCCGTGGCTGGAGGCGTGGCCGGTCGTCCTCGCCGACGCGGTCCCGGTGCGCGCCGATCCCTGGCTGGTCGCCGATTCCGCCGGCAGGGCCCTGCCCCTGCTGCCGGAGTGCTCGCCGTGCTGGCCGCTGGCGGCCGTATGCGGCGGCTCGCCGGCCACGATCGCCGGCGAGTGGACGCCGCAGGGCCTGCGGCCGCTGGCCGTGTGGGACTCCGCCGGGAGATTCGCGGCGCTGGACCGGTCGGTGCCGGCCCGCCTCTCCGCGGACGTGTGACGCGCCGCGCCGCCGCCGAAGCCGCCGATCCGCTGCGGCCTGTGCCGCCCGTATGCGCAGAGGAGTCCCCATCACCGCCCCGAACCCCCGATCGGCCGCCGCCGGGAAGCCGCGGGGCCTCGCCCGCTCCGCAGCCGCTGAGCCGAGTCGTCCCGCCCCGATGCCGGCGAACGCCTCGCCGCCCCGATCAACCGGCACTCCCGGTCCGCCGCCACCCGGCGCAGGCGCCTGCGATCGCACCTCCCGCAGCCGAGCGTGCACCGGCACGCCGGAGGCCCGCCGGGGCGCGGCTCCGCCGGGCAGTCCCGGCGCGCACTCGGCGGCAGGCCGCACGGCGCGCTGCGCGCACGGCACACCGCAACCCCGGATTTCCCGTCTGCGGCGGCCGCCGGAGGCTCCCTCGCCGTCCTGAGCGCGGTATAGGGCCCCCTACCTCGCCGCCTGACCGCAGCGCCCCCACGATCCCCCCGCCCCCGACCTGTTGAGGACCGCTCCTTGACGACCCTCGCCGATCCGCCCCCCGACACGCCCCCTTCGCAGCCCGGCTCCTGGTCCGGCCTCGTCTCCGCCGCCCTGGTGGGAACCGCGCGGCGGCCGGTACCGCCGCCGCCCGCGGGCCCGGGTGACGCCGACCGCACCGACCCCGCCCTGACCCTGCTCGACCGCGCCGCACTGGCCGCCGTCCACGCGCGCGCCGGACGGCTGCCCGCGCGCAGCGGCGCGCAGGATCCCGGCGGATTCGATCCGGCGCCTCCCGAAACCGCTCCCCCGGCGCCGCCCCGTGCCGCACGCCGGCTCGCCGATCTTCTCCTGGGAGATTCGCCCCTGCTGCTGCAGGAGTGGCTGGAGCTGGCAGCGCAGGCCGGCGTCCGGGTCCCGCCCGAGTGGCTGCCCGACCTCCTCGACCGCTGCGGTCGCGCCCCCCGCCGACTGGGGCGTGCCCTGCTGCCCGTGGCCGGGCGGCGCGGGCTGTGGCTGGCCGGCCTCGATTCGGGGTGGGCCTACCTGCGGCTCCTCGCCGAGGCCGCGGAGTTCACCGCCGAGCAGTGGCGCGCCCGGCCGGCCCAGGAGCGCCACGCTTTGCTGGAGGCCCGCGAGCCCCACCTCACCCCCGCCGACGAACCCCTGCTGGAAGAGGCGGTGGGCGACCGCAGCACCCGTGTGCGGGGCCTGGCCATGGCGCTGCTCGCCCAACTGCCCGGCACCGAGCGCGGGCGCCTGCTGGCCGACTATGCCCGCCGCCACCTGCGGCGCGGCTCCGACGGCACGCCCGAGATTCGCCTTCCCGACCTGTCCGACCCCCGTTTCCTGCGGGCGCTGGGCGCCCGGCCGCGCGCGGAGCAGATCCGCGGCGCCGAGACCCGCCGCGAGTGGCTGTGGACGCTGATCTCCCACGCCCCGCTGCGCACCTGGTGCGGGCACCTGGGCGCGGACCCCGGCGAGGTGGCCGGGTTCGCCGCAGCCCACGACGACGAGTTGCTGCAGGCCATCGCCAACGCCGCGGTCCTCCAGCGCGACCGGGACTGGGCGCGCGCCCTGCTGCCGATCGTGCTGGAGCGCCTGACCGACACCCACGACGTGCGGGCCAGCCGCGGGCCCGCGCTGCTGGCCCTGCTGCCGCCGGACGAGCAGTGCGCCTGGGCCCTGGAGCGCGCCACGCGCCTGCGCTCCGGGCGGCGCGGCGACACCCCCGGGGCGCTGCTTCCCATCGCCGAGGCCCTCGACTGCCCCTGGAGCCGCGAGTTCGGCGCCGTGGTCGCCGACGCGCTGGCCGCCGCCCGGCGCGGCGACACGTCGGCGGGCCGGCTGTGCCGGGTGGCGGCCACCCGGATGCCGCCCTCGCTGCATCCGCGGGCGGCCGCCGCCGCGCATAGTTCCGAACTCGGCGAGAGCGGCCGCAAGGCCCTCAGCGAGCTTGCCGAAACCCTGAGGTACCGATCCGAGATGCACGAGGAGTTCCGTTGACCCTGCCCCCTCCCGCCGCCGCGCTGCGCCCGCACGCCGAGCAGAGCTTCGCCGAGGAACTGGCCGCTCTGGAGCGCGCCGACTCCCGGACGCGCCCGCCCGGGTGGCGGCTGTCCCCGTGGGCGGTGACCCGGTACATCCTGGGCGGCACCCTCGAGGACGGCACCGAGATCACCCCCAAGTACATCGGCGCCCGGCGCGTGGTCGAGGTGGCCGTGGCCACGCTGGCCACCGACCGCGCCCTCCTGCTGCTGGGAGTGCCCGGCACCGCGAAGACGTGGCTGTCGGAGCACCTGGCGGCGGCCATCGCGGGCGACTCCACCCTGCTGGTCCAGGGCACCGCGGGCACCGCCGAAGAGGCGATCCGCTACGGCTGGAACTACGCCCGGCTGCTTGCCGAGGGCCCCTCGGAGGCGGCGCTGGTGCCCAGCCCGATCATGACCGCCATGTCCGAAGGGCGGCCGGCGCGCGTCGAGGAGCTCACCCGCATCCCCTCCGACGTGCAGGACGCGCTGATCACCGTGCTGTCGGAGAAGACCCTGCCGGTTCCCGAACTGGGCACGGAGGTGCAGGCCAAGCGGGGCTTCAACGTGATCGCCACGGCCAACGACCGCGACCGCGGCGTCAACGACCTCTCCAGCGCCCTGCGGCGCCGGTTCAACACCGTCGTCCTGCCGGTTCCGGCGACCGTGGAGGACGAGATCGACATCGTCACCCGCCGGGTCGCCGACCTCGGCCGCTCCCTGGAGCTGCCGGAGGTGCCCACGAGCCTGGCCGAGATCCGCCGGGTCGTCACCGTGTTCCGCGAGCTGCGCGAGGGCGCCACCGCCGACGGCCGCGCGAAGGTCAAGTCGCCCAGCGGCACGCTGAGCACCGCTGAGGCGATCTCGGTGGTCACCAGCGGCATCGCGCTGGCCGCGCACTTCGGCGACGGGACGCTGCGCCCGGCCGACGTCGCCGCGGGCATCCACGGCGCCGTGGTCCAGGATCCGGTCTCCGACGGGGTCGTCTGGCGCGAGTACCTGGAGACCGTGGCGCGCGACCGCGACGGCTGGGACGACTTCTACCGCGCCTGCCGCGAGGTGAGCGGCTGATGGCGCGCGTCGACACCGGCCGCGTGCACGTGCTGGGCGTGCGCCACCACGGCCCCGGGTCGGCCCGCTCGGTCCTTGCCGAGCTGGAGCGCGTCGGTCCCGAGCTGGTGCTGATCGAGGGTCCGCCGGAGGCCGACGAACTGGTGGGGCTCGCGGGCGAGCTGACGCCGCCGGTCTCGCTGCTGGCCTACGTGCCCGATTCCCCGTCGCGTGCGGCGTTCTGGCCGTTCGCCGCCTTCTCACCGGAGTGGGCGGCACTGCGCTACGCCGCCGAGCACGGCGTCGAGGCGCGCTTTTGCGACCTGCCCGCCGCCCACACCCTCGCGGCGCAGGAGGCGGACGCCCCGGAGGGGGCCGACCCGGAGCCGGCTCCCGGCGGGGGCGGCGAGGCCGCGCCCGAGGACCCGGAGGCCGCCGGCGCCGGCCGCGCGATCGCCGACCCGCTGGGCGTGCTCGCGGAGGCCGCCGGCTACGACGACCCGGAGCGCTGGTGGGAGGACGTCGTCGAGGGCCGCGCGGCGGTTCCCGGCGCCTCCTCCCCCGGCGCTCCCCCCGCCGGAGCATCGCCCTTCCCCGCGATCGCCGAGGCCATGGCGGCGGTACGCGCCGAATCCGGCCCCGCACCCGCCGGGCCGGCGGCCCTGCGCGAGGCGCGCCGCGAAGCCCACATGCGCCAGGTCCTGCGCCGGGCGATGCGCTCGGTCGGCGGCCCCATCGCCGTGGTGTGCGGCGCCTGGCACGTCCCCGCGCTGCTGGAGCACCCGCGGGCGGCCGAGGACACGGCGCTGCTGCGCGGCCTGCCGAAGACCAAGGTAGCCGCCACCTGGATCCCGTGGACGCACGGCCGGCTGGCGGCGGCCTCGGGCTACCGGGCCGGGGTGCGCTCGCCCGGCTGGTACCACCACCTGTTCACCGCCCCCGACCGCCCGGTCGTGCGCTGGCTGGCCGAGGCCGGCCGGCGCCTGCGCGAGAAGGACCAGCCGGTCTCCTCGGCGCACGTCATCGAGGCCGTCCGCCTCGCCGAGGCGCTGGCCGCCCTGCGCGGGCGCCCGGCGGTGGGGCTGGAGGAGGCCGCCGACGCCACCGAGTCGGTGCTGTGCGAGGGCGCCCCGGCGCGGGCGCACCTGCTGCACCGCGAGATGGTCGTCGGCGAGCGCCTGGGCGCGGTGTCCGAGCGCACCCCGCTGGTTCCGCTGCAGCGCGACCTGGCCGCCCAGCAGCGTCGGCTGCGCCTGAAGCCGCAGGCCGAGCCGCGCGAGGTCGATCTGGACCTGCGCGAGGACTCCGGTCGCCGGCGCAGCGCGCTGCTGCACCGCCTGCGGCTGCTGGGGATCGACTGGGGCACGCCGCGCGGCGACTCCGTCCGCGCCCGCGGCACCTTCCGGGAGCCGTGGCTGCTGGCCTGGCAGCCCGAACTCGAACTGCGGCTGATCGAGGCCGGAGTGTGGGGCACCACCGTCGAGGCCGCGGCCGCCGCCCGCGTGCGGGCCCTGGCCGCCGACGCGGACCTGCCGCAGCTGACCGAGCTGGCCGAGCGCTGCCTGCACGCCGACCTCGGCGGCGCGATCGGCGACGTGCTGTCGGCGCTGACCGCCCGCGCCGCCGAGGACACCGACATCGAGCACCTCATGACCGCCCTGCCGCCCCTGGCGCGGTCGGCGCGCTACGGCGACGTCCGCAACAGCGACTCGGCTGCGCTGCGCACCGTGGCCGCCCAACTGCTGGCCCGCATCCGCGCGGGCCTCGTCCCGGCGGTGTCGGGGCTGGGCGACGACGCCGCGGCCGCGATGGCCGCCGCCATCGACGGCGTGCACGGCGCCGCGGTGCTGCTCGGCGGCGGCGACGAGGACGCGTGGCTGGCGGCGCTGGAGGCCGTGGCCCTGCGCGAATCCGCACCCGGGCGGGTCTGCGGGCGGGCCGACCGGATCCTGCACGACTCCGGCCGGCTGGCCGACTCCGCACTCGCCGACCGGCTGTCGCGGGCCGCCTCGCGCGGCACCGCGCCGACCCGCACCGCTCACTGGATCGAGGGGTTCCTCTCCGGCAGCGGACTCCTGCTGGTCCACGACACCGCTCTGCTGGGGGTGATCGACCGCTGGCTCGGCGGACTGGCCGGCGACGCCTTCACCCAGGTGCTGCCGCTGCTGCGGCGCACGTTCGGCGCGTTCGCCGCCCCCGAGCGCCGCGCCATCGGCGACAGCGCCCGCGCTCTGGGCGGGCCCGGCGGACCGGGCGCGGCCGCCGGCGCCGAGCCGGTCGACGCCCGGCGCGCCGCCCCGGCGGTCGCGACGGCGGCGGCGCTGCTGGGGCTCGGCGCAGGAGGCGGATGAGCGGGGGACCCACGCGCGCCGAAGGAACCGCGCGCTCCCCCGCCGCACCGACGACCGTCCATCGAGAGGAGGAGCGGCGGCCCGGCCCCGCCGCGGCCGCCGCGGAACACCGTATGAACGAGCAGACCGCACACCCCGGCGACACCCCATCCCCGGGCGAGGAGACCGAGCGCCTGCGCCGCTGGCGGCTCGTCCTGGGCGGCGCGGCCGAGTCCGCCTGCGGCGGCCTCGCCGGCGGCGACACCGGCATGGACGCGGCGCTGGCCGCCCTGTACAACCGCGACGGCGAGGGCGAGGGCGGCGGAGGCGACCGAGGCGCGCAGCGCTCGGACCGGCGCAGCGGCGGCCTGGGCGGTTCGGCCCCCGCCGTGGCCGACTGGCTCGGCGACATCCGCGGCTACTTCCCCTCCAGCGTCGTACGGGTGATGCAGACCGACGCCGTGGAGCGCCTGGGCCTGCAGCGGATGCTGATGGAGCCGGAGATGATGGAGGCGGTCGAGCCCGACGTCCACCTCGTGGGCACACTGCTGTCGCTGAGCCAGGTCATGCCCGAGGCGGCCCGGGAGTCCGCGCGCGCGGTGGTGCGCAGCGTCGTGGAGGACCTGGAGCGGCGCCTGGCCCAGCACACCCGCTCGGTGGTCCAGGGCGCCCTGGACCGCTCGGCCCGCACCCACCGACCCCGCCGGGTCTCCGACATCGACTGGGACCGCACCATCCGCCGCAATCTGGCGCACTACCTGCCCGAGTACCGCACCGTGGTGCCCCAGAACCTGGTCGGCTACGCCCGCCGCAGCCGCGGCGTGCAGCGCGACGTGGTGCTGGCCGTCGACCAGAGCGGTTCGATGGCGGAGTCGGTCGTCTACTCCGGCGTCTTCGGTGCGGTGCTGGCCTCGATCCGGGCCCTGAAGACGTCGATGGTCGTCTTCGACACCTCGGTGGTGGACCTGACCGACCGGCTCGGCGACCCCGTCGAGGTGCTCTTCGGCACCCGCCTGGGCGGCGGGACCGACATCAACCGGGCGCTGGCCTACTGCCAGGGGCTGATCGCCCGGCCGCAGGACTCGGTCCTGGTGCTCATCAGCGACCTGTACGAGGGCGGGGTGCGCGAGGAGATGGTCCGCCGCGTGGCGTCCATGACCGCGGCGGGAGTGCAGGTGGTGGTACTGCTCGCCCTCTCCGACGAGGGCGCGCCCTCCTACAGCCGCGAGAACGCCGCCGCCCTCGCCGCGCTCGGTGTCCCCGCCTTCGCCTGCACCCCCGACCGCTTCCCCGACCTGATGGCCGCCGCCGTCCAGGGGCGCTCGCTGAAGGCCTGGGCCGAGCAGGAGGAGGGCGCTTCGGACGCCGTGTAGCCGCCGCCGGACCGCGGGGCGGCGCCTCCCGCCGGCCGCCGGGGCGGCCGGCGGGAGGCGCCGCACGCCGCGCTCACATCCAGCGGCGCCACTTGAAGACGGCGTAGAGGGTGACGCTGATGCCCGCCATCAGCGCGAGTGCGAAGGGGTATCCCAGCACCCAGTCGAGTTCGGGCATGTAGTCGAAGTTCATCCCGTAGACGCTGCCGACCAGGCTGGGCGCGAACAGGATGGCGGCCCAGGCCGAGATCTTCTTGACCTGCTCGCCTTGGCGGTAGCTGGCCTCGGTCACCCGGCGCATCTCCTCGTTCTGGGCCTCGTTGACCAGGGTGGCGTTGACGGTGAGGATGCTCTGCAGCATCTCGCGGAAGCCGTCGACGCGCTCGGCGACCGTGGTGGCGTGGTCGGCGACGTCGCGCAGGTAGCGGCGCAGCTCCTCGTCGGTGCCGTACTTCTCGAAGCCCTCGCTGAGCGAGCGCAGCATCGGAAGCAGGGGCCGGGCGGCGCGCTGGAACTCCACCACCTCGCGGGAGAGCTTGTAGATGCGCCGGGAGACCGCGGGATCGCCCTCGAAGACCTGGGTCTCGATCTCGTCGATGTCGTTCTGCAGGCCCGCCACCACCGGGGCGTAGCCGTCGACGACCGCGTCCAGGATCGCGTACAGCACCGCCTCCGGGCCGTGCGCGAGCAGTTTGGGGTCGCCCTCCAGGCGGCGGCGCACGGCCGAGAGGTCGGGCGCCTGGTTGTGCCGGACGGTCAGCACGAAGTCCCGGCCGACGAACAGGTGCAGCTCGCCGAAGCGCACCTCCTCGCTGGCGTCCAGGTAGAGGGCGGACTTGAGCACCACGAACAGGGTGTCGCCGTAGCGCTCCAGCTTGGGGCGCTGATGGGCGACGATGGCGTCTTCCACGGCCAGCTCGTGCAGCCCGAACTCCTCGGCCGCGGCCAGCAGCTGGTTGCTGGAGGGGCGCAGCAGCCCGATCCAGACCATCGCGCCCTCTTCGTCGGGGGTGCGGCGGTGCAGCTCGGCCAGGTCGCGCAGCTCGGTGGGAGCCTCCTGGCGCCTTCCGTTGACGTAGATCGCGCCGTCGATGACGCTGTCCTGGACCGGCGGCGTGGGGCCGCCGCTGTCGTCGGGGCGGGGATCCATGGAGTACTCCGGCGGTCGGGGCCGGGCGATCCTGCGCGTGTGCTGGTTGTGCCGGATTCCGGGAAGCCAGGCCAGTGGATTGCGTTGGGCCATGAGGAAACCCCTAGACATGGAGGCGAGCGGAGACGGCGGCGGGCGCACCGGAGCCCTGCGCCGCGGGATGTCGGATGAACGCGGCGTCAAGCCGTACTGGGAGGTTGGCTCATGATCGGCCCCACCTCCCCGGTTCCGCTCAGCTTCTCAACGCGCCTCCATCGTACCGCGATGCCGGAACGTTGCCCGATGCGCCGCGGCGTGGTCGGATGGACGCGTGCGGATCTGGAACATCACCAGCGGCGCGGCGGCGCCCCGGGCGACGTCGTTCGGGGCGGTGGCGGGTTGAACGAGCCCCTTTTCGGCGCCGAGCCCGTCACCGTCGCGCCCGGGGCGGTGCACCTGCCCGGCTGGCTGGGCGCCGAGGCCCAGCGCGACCTCGTCGAGCGCTGCCGGGAGTGGTCCCGCGGCCCCGGCGGGATGATCCGGCACCGCATGCCGCGGGGCGGCGTGATGAGCGTGCGCATGACCGCCCTCGGGTGGTTCTGGGAGCCCTACCGCTACTCGCGCACCCTGCCCGGCGGCGAGCCGGTGCCGCCGTTCCCCCGCGTCCTGGGCGAACTGGCCCGCGACGGGGTGGCCGCCGCCTTCGGCGCACCGCCCGGCCCCGACACTCCGCCCTACGACGTCGCCCTGGTGAACTTCTACGACGCCGGCGCCAGGATGGGCATGCACCAGGACCGCGACGAGCAGGCGGATGTGCCCGTGGTATCGCTGAGCCTGGGTGACGCCTGCGTCTTCCGGTTCGGCAACACCCGCACCCGCGCGCGCCCCTACACCGACGTGGAACTGGCCAGCGGCGACCTGTTCGTCTTCGGCGGCCCGGCGCGGATGGCCTATCACGGGGTGCCGCGCACCCGGCCGGGTACGGCGCCGCCCGGACTCGGCCTGGCGGAAGGGCGGCTGAACATCACCATCCGCGCCTCCGGACTGGGCTGAGCCGATCACGCGGGCCCGCCCGCGGCCGGCCCGCCCCTGCGGTCCGGATGATCGCGCACGCCTCCCACGGGCGCGAGGCCGCGGCAAGCCGCGGGGCGCTCAGCCGCGGATGAGGTCGCGGATGTTCACCCACAACAGCACGACGACGATCAGCGCGGTGGGTACCAGCAGCGCGATCCGCCAGGCCACGGCGAAGGCGACGATGATCCCGGCGATCAGTCCGCCGACGACGAGCACGATCGCCACCCCGGTCAGGAACGAGGTCAGCTTGCGGCGTGCGACGGCGTCGATCAGGGCGAAGGCCAGTACCACCCCGATCATGGCCGGGGCGGTGTAGGTGCCGCGCACGAGCAGCATGCCGCCCAGCGCGCAGATGAGCAGCGGCGTGCTCAGCGCCGCCCACACGTGCAGGAACCGGGTGGTGCGCTGCTGGCCGGTGGCATAGGGCAGGTGGGGGCGGTGCAGGTGCTCGGTGGGCGTGGGGGCCACGGGCCGCTCGCCGGCCAGCGCGTCGCGGCAGGAGTCGCGTTCGTCGGCCATCATGGCGCGGCGGCGGTAGGTGGCGGAGAGCTCCCGCTCGTCGGCGCGGATCCGCTCGTCGTACTCCTGGGCGCGGCTCTGGGAGTGGCTCTCGTGGCCGAGGACGAGCCGGGCCGCCGAGAGCCGGCGCAGGGCGTCGCGCCGGCGGACGATCTCGGCGTCGGCTTCGGCGATGCCCTTCTCCAGGTCGCCCAGATGGGCGGCGAGCTCGGCGCGCGCGGCCTGCTCGGTGGGCGCGACCTTCTGCAGGCCCACCCAGGCCAGCGGGTCGGCCCAGGACCAGCGGATGGTGCCGTCGCGCTCGTAGCGGGGGCCGCTGGGCGCCCGCTCGCCCTCGAAGAAGTCGCGGGTGTCGCGGCCCCACAGGCCGCGGAAGCCGCGCACCCAGGGGGTGTCGTCGTCGATGATGTGGGCGCGCCATTCCAGGTCGGCGCCGGGTCCCACCCGCGTGCCGTCGCCGCGCGCGTAGTCGACGAAGGGCACGCCGATGCCGTGCCGGACGATGGCGCTGTCGCTGCGGAACAGCCGCAGGGTCAGCCGCCGCCACATCCGCACGGCGCCGCGCAGCACCGCTGGGTCGACCTGGATGAGGTAGTCGCCGGGCAGCATCTGGTGGGAGTGGGAGCCGGCGCCGACGAAGATGACGGGGTGGTCGCCCTCGCGCCGCAGCTCCTTGTCGTCCCAGCTGCGCCGCAGGTCGTCGCCGTAGTACTCGTGAGAGGACGCGCCCACCCACATCGGCCGGGTGCGGCCCTGGGAGTCCTCGACCAGGTAGACGGTGACCTTCTCCCAGTCGGCCTCGTGGTCGTTGACGCCGCCGTAGGTGGAGCGCCAGTCGTTCATGGCGTAGAAGAACCAGTACTGCAGGGCGATGTAGCCGCCCTCGCGCACGACGCGCCCGTAGTAGCTGGCAGGGCGGTCGGCGCCGCCGATCCGGTCGCGGTAGCGGGTGGCGGCCGCGGCTGCCACGCCTCCGGGGACGGCGCCGCGGATCAGCAGGGAGAGCTTCATCAGGATGTCGACCACGCGGCCGAGGACGCCCACGGCGGCCAGGCGGCCGCTGCGCGGGATGACCCGGCGGGCGGACCGGCGGTGCCGGCGCGCCTCGGCGCGCAGCGAAGACTCCTGGACGAAGCGCAGGTGCTTGTAGCGGCCGGGCCATTCGCGCTCGGCGTCGGCCAGGCGGTCGAGGGTGAGCTCGCCCGCCGGGACGCATTCGACCTCCTTGCCGTCGCCGTCTTCGCACCACAGGCTGCAGCAGCGCACGTAGGCGTCGACGTCAGCGGGAAAGAAGAGCTCGCCCCGGGTGAACACGAGGACGGGCTCATAAGCACGCAGGAGTTCGAGGTCGGATTTCGTACCCATGATCGCTGCTGACCTTATTGCATCCGGTGCAGGCGCCGCATCGCGCGCTGTGCGGCGGGTCCCGGCGCGGGCGGGGTCGCCGGGCGGGCGTGGTAGCGGGCGGCTGCCGACCGTGTCCCGCGCAGGTCGGCGCGGCGTAGGTTGGGGGTATGGAGGAGGATCTGATCGCTCCGCTGCTGGAGTCCGCTCGGGGGGACGCGCCGCTGGCCGCCCTGCGCGCCACCGTCGAACTGCGCCAGGAGGTCGAGCGCCTGGAGGCGATCCAGGTGCGGCGCGCCCGGATGCAGGGCTACACCTGGAGCGAGATCGCCGTGATCCTGGGCATCAGCAAGCAGGCGGTGCACAAGAAGTACGGCGGCGCCCGCAAGGAGAAGTGAGCGCGCTCCGCTCGTACGCGGCCCCGGGCGCCCGGGGCCGCGCGCGAGCGGCGGCTCAGCCGACGCGTTCGGGCGCGCGGGCGCGCCCGGGTGCGCCGGAGTCGGTGGCGGGGGCCGGCGGAGCCGGTGCCTGCGAGCCGGCGGCTCCGGCGCCGCTGCGCTTCGGGCGGAGGGCGCGGCCGTCTCCGCGGGCGGCTCCGATTCCCGCCGCCACCACCAGTGCCATACCCGCGATCTGGATCCAGGCGGGCCATTGGCCGATGACGGCCATTCCCATCAGCAGGGCGACCGCGGGTTCGAGGCTGGCGAAGGTGGAGAAGGCGGAGCGGCTCATGCGCTGCAGCACCACCATCTCCAGCAGGAACGGCACCAGGGGGAAGAGGACCGCGATCACCAGGGTGACCGCCAGCACGTGCCCCGGGTCGGGCGCGGCCAGTACCGGCGGCAGGCCGAGGGGGGCGGTCAGCACCGCGCCGACCGCCATCGCGACGGCCAGCCCGTGCACCGCCTTGAACCGGCTGCCAACGCGCTGGGTGAGCACGATGTAGAGGGCCACGCACACGGCGCCGGACAGCCCCAGCGCGATGCCCACCGCGTCGGCGCCGCCCGTCCACGGGCGGGTCAGCAGCAGCACCCCCGCCGCGGCGGCCGCGATCCACACGCCTTCGCGCCGGCGCCGGAGCGCCAGCACCGCAACGGCCAGCGGCCCGAGGAACTCCAGTGCGGTGGCCGTGCCCAGGTCGATCCGGGCCGTCGCAGCGGAGTAGAGGACCATCATCCCCGCGCTCGCTGTGCCCAGGATCACGGCTGCGCCCAGGTCGCGCGGCGTCGCCGAGCGCAGGGCGCGCCACAGGGGGCGCCCGCCCAGCGCCGCCAGGATGAGCGCCGCCCACAGCAGGCGCAGCCAGGTCACGCCCAGGGGGCCGGCCTCGCTGAAGGCCCGCACGGCCAGGGCGCTTCCGGTGTGCAGCACGAACATGCCCGCGAGCAGCAGCAGGGCGGGCGGGATCCGGTTCAGGGCAGCACGTACCGGGGTCGCGGAGGTGATCATGGGATCATTCCACTCACCACGTCTGTTTCTGTCCACGGACCGTTGGCGGATCGATCGTGTAGTTTCGGTGGATGGACTTGACGCGGTTGCGGCTGCTGGTGGAGCTGGAGCGGCTGGGGACCATGGCGGCGGTCTCGGAGACGACGGGGATGGGCACCTCCGCGGTCTCCAAGCACTTCGCCGTGCTGGAGCGCGAGGCGGGCGCGCAGCTGCTCGTGCCCGACGGGCGCCGGGTGCGCCTGACCCCGGCCGGCCATCGGCTCGCGCGCCACGCCGCCGACATCCTCGCGAGGGTCGACACCGCGCGGGCCGAACTGGCGGGCGAGGGCGAGCCGGTGGGGCGGGTGGAGCTGGTGAGCTTCGTCAGCGTGGCCGGGCCCATCGTGCTCCCGGCGGTGCGCCGCCTGCAGGCTGACCATCCCGGTATCGAGGTGCGGTTGGTCGAGCACGAGCCCGACGAGGCGCTGGAGCTGCTGCAGTCGGGGGCCGCCGACCTGGGATTGCTCTACGACTACAGCCTGGTGCCGCGGCGCTTCCCGGGCACCCTGACGCTGCGGCCGATCGGCACCGAGCCGCTGCTTTTGTCCCAGCCCTCGGGCGGGGAGGCCACCAGCCGCATCATGACCCGGCGCCGGCTGAGCGGGCTCGCCGAGGCGTCGTGGATCGCCAACTCGCGCGGCAGCGACGAGGACGAACTGGTCCGGCGGCTGTGCGCCGGCGCCGGGTTCGCGCCGCGCATCCGGCACCGCATCGACAACCTGGAGATCGTCGAGCAGGTGGTGGCGGCGGGGATGGGGGTGGGGGTCATGCCCAAACTCGCCGCGGCCGCGCGCCGCGGAGTGGTCCACTCCCCGCTGGGCGACCTCGGCGGCACCCGGCGGATCTCGCTGGCGAGCAGTGCCGGGGGCTGGGCGTGGCGGCCGATCGCGCTGCTGGCCGACTACCTGTGGCAGGCCGCGCAGGGGGTGCTGGACGACGTCGCCCCGACCCCTCCGGTCTCCGGCCGCGGGTCCGGCGGCGCCGAGGAGTGAGGTGACGGCCGCTCAGGCCGCGTCGCCCCCGGAGACCATCAGCGGTCCCACCGAGGGCACCGGGACCTTGGTCGCGGCCTCGCGTACCGCGCTCAGCAGCGGCTCGGTGGTGTAGCCCGCCCGGCTGAGGGCGACGATGTGGCGGCGGGCGGTGTTGCGCACGGTGCGGACCACGATGTGCGGCGCGGACAGCCCGGCCCAGCCCAGGCGCGGCATCAGCGCCACGCCCAGCCCGGCCTGCACGAGCGCGAAGACGGCGCTGAACTCGTGGACGGTGTGGGCCACCCGCGGGTGGAAGCCCGCCTGGTGGCAGGCCGCGGTCACGCAGTCGTACCAGGGAGACCCCGGCGCCGACATGATCCAGTCGGCGTCGGCGAGATCGCCGGCCAGCTCCAGGTCGTTGGAGGCGGCCAGCGGGTGGTGATAGGGCAGCACCGCGTCGAAGGGCTCCACCATGATCGGGTCGATCTGGAACTCGGTGGTGCCGCTGGGCGGGAGGTGCTCCGAGGACATCGTGATGGCGATGTCCAGCTCGCCCGAGCGCAGCATCTCGGTGCTCTCGTCGGGTTCGGCCTGCACGATCTCGAAGCGCCATCCGGGGTGGGTGCGCGCCAGCCCGGCCACCGCCGGACCCACCAGGTCGCAGATCCCGGTGGCGAAGGAGCCGACGCGGGCGACACCCACCGCGCCCTCGGCGTACTCGGCCAGATCGGCCTGAGCCCGTTCCATCTCGGCGAAGATGACGTCGGCGTGCTCAAGGAGCACGCGGGCGGCGCCGGTGAGGATGAACCTGCGCCCCTGCCGTTCAACGAGGGCGACGCCGGTCTCCTTGGCCAGGGCGGCCAGCTGCTGGGAGACCGCCGAGGGCGTCACACCGAGCGATTCGGCCGCGCCGGCGACCGTCTGGTGGCGGCCCAGGGCCTGCAGCAGCTGCAACCGGCGCACATCGATCATGCCCTCAATCTATTCCGCCGCGCAGCGCGGCCGGGGCGCTGTCGGCGGCCGGCGCCGAATCGGCGGAGTGATCATGGCCACGCAGCCGGCCGGGCGGCCCGCTCAGCTCGCGCGGTCGACGCGGCGCAGGTCGGCCACCAGGCGCTCCACGACGGGCACGGAAACGCCCGCCCGCCGGGCGGCGCGCAGCAGCGCTCCGCCGAGCGCATCGACCTCCATGGGGCGGCCCGCCTCGCGGTCGCGCAGCATCGACGGCTTGGTGGGCACCGGAGCGGCGTCGAACATCTCCACGACGCGCCCGGTGTCCAGGTCGATGCCGTTGGCCGAGGCGACCGCCGCGACCTCCTCGGCCACGGCGACCAGGTCGTCGCGGCGCTGGGCGCGCGCGGTGCCGATGTCGCTGCGGTTGTGGGTGCACACCAGGGCCGTACCGAGCAGGAACTGGAACTTGCGCCACAGGACCCCGTCCTCGTCGTCGCTGAGCCGCACCTGCAGGCCGGCCGAGCGCAGGGCCGCCGCCAGGTTCTCCACCCGCTCTTGCGGCGCCCCGGAGTAGGCGATGTCCAGCGCCGCGAAGGGACTCGTCTGGGCGATGCGGCCGGGCTCGGTGCGGGTGGACTCGACGCGGATCGCGGCGGCCAGGACGTGGGCGCCGGCGTAGTGGGACCGCAGTAGGTCCATGTGCTCGAAGCCGTTGAGCAGCGGCACGACCAGCGCGCCTTCGGCCAGCTCCGGCGGCACCCGCTTGAGGGATGCCTCCAGCGCGGTCGCCTTGGGGGCCACGATCAGCACGTCGGCGGGTTCCGTGGCCGCCGACACCGCGGGCACGTCGACCCGGAAGTCGCCGAGGACGGCGGAGTCGATGCGCAGGCCGTGCGCGGCGATGCGGTCGGCGGTGGACTCGGTGGCCACGACCGTCACCGGGTGCCCGTCGCGGGCGAGCGCGCCCGCCAGGAGCCCGCCGACCCCGCCGGGGGCGAGGACGGTGATGCGGCCGGGGCCGGCCGCGGATCCGGAGTCGGTGGTGTGCGCGCTCATGTGCGGCTGCCTTCCTCGTCGAACGGCCGGACCGGGCGCGGCGCGGCCGCAGGGGCCGGCGCGCCGGAGGATCCATTGTCGCGCCCGTGTTCCGCCGGGGCACCTTCGGGGTAGCGCCGTCCCCACCGGCAGCAGGCGCGGCCCGGTGGGCGCGGGGCGGACGGCGGCGGACGGCGGTCGAAGCGGCGCCGGCGCGGGAGCCGCAGGGGGAGCACGGGAAGCGCGGGGCCGATCACGGGGAACGGAGGGTGTGAATTTCTGCGGAACTTTCGTCGCTGTTACTACACAGGCACCTTTCCCTCGTGTCGTGGCGGCGCAGGCGGCTGCTGCGACGTACCGTCGGAAATACAGCCCACCTCGCCGATCGGTCTGCATCACAGCACCGGGTGCGGCGAGGCCGGGGTGCGCGGACGCATCGAGAACGGGTGGAAAGAACATGGAAACTTCGTTGGCGACCAAAACATTCGGTGGAGTTCCGACGCTGCGCTTCCGGTACCTGGGCCCCGCAGACGTAGACGAGCTGGCCGACCTGTGGGCGGCGCTGCACGAGCAGCACACCTCCACGGCGCCGCACCTCGAGGACATGATCACCCGAGTGACCGCCGACGAATCGTGGCGCCGCCGCCGGGCGCAGTACCTGGCTTGGCTGAGGGAGCCCGAGACCCTCGCCGTCGTGGCCGAGCGCAACGGGGAGTCGGTGGGCTATGCGATGGTGACCGTCCGCGAGAACCAGCAGGGTTCCTGGGACCGGGGCTCGCGCGTCGCCGTCGTGCAGACTCTTTCCGTCCACCCCGACCACACCGGCACGGGTGTGGGGTCGGGCCTGCTGGAGGAGCTGCGCCGCCAGGTCGGCGGCATGGGCATCCGCGATCTGGAGCTGACCGCCTTGGCCACGAGCTCCGAGGACATCCGCTTCTTCGAGCAGGAGGGCTTCCGCCCCTTCGTGACGACGATGGTGAGCCGGATCGGCGCGTTCAGCGGCCACGACTGAGCCCTGGTCGCTCAGACGCGCACGCCCGCTGAACGCTGAACCTGAGCACCGGCATCGTGCAGGAACCGGGTGTTCGGGGGTCGAACCGGGTGTTCGGGGGTCGAACCGGGTGTTCGGGGGTCGAACCGGGTGTTCGGGGGTCGGGGCACTCAGCGATTCGGTTTGTGCATAGGTCGGGTGCACCAGGCACGGGATCGGCGTGATCGCCGATAGCCGATGGCTGATATCCGTTCGACGCGATTTGGGGGCGGCGCGCCGCGCCGCCCCCAAGCCCATCGAACCGGGCGCCCTTGGGCTGGAACTGCTGGGAGTAGCGGTCAGGGCGTGTTGTCGGCAGGCGTGTTGTCGGCAGGAGATACCGGCAGAAGGCCGGCCCCGACGGGGCGGCGAGGGAGGAACGGGGTTCAGCCTGTGCCCATCGGGCTGGGTGCCCGCCGGTGGCCCACGCGACGAGGGCGGCGACGGCCGCAGGGGGTCCAGCCCGCGCCCACCGGACCCGGTGCCCGCCGGTGACCCGTGCGACGGGGGCGGCGAGGACGGCGGATGGCCGGGCCCGAGCCCACCGGTTCGAGTGCCCGCCGGTGACCCGTGCGACGGAGGCGGCGAGGACGGCGGATGGCCCGGCTATGCGGTCATCGCTTGGTGTCGGCCGATGGCTGATCATCCGGCGCAGCAGCGACGGCCGCACGGGGTCAGCCCGCGCCCACCGGACCCGGTGCCCGTCGGCGCGGCAGGCGACGGTGGCGGCGAGGGCGGTGGTGGGGCGGCCTACGTCGGGTTTAAGGAGTCGGGCACCCCAGGAGGTTGCGGCAATGGGGCTGTGATGCGCGAAGCGCGGTGCGCCAGCTTGCCGCCGAGCGGCGGTGCACCTGTGTTTCGGAGGCCCGCCACCCGTGGTGCGGCTCCACCTGGGAAGGACTGCGTGCGCTCGGCGGCAAGCTGTGACCGCGCTTCGCGAGGCGCACCCATTGCCGCAGCCCCGATGGTGACCGCCCCGGGTGGTACCCGGTGGGTTCCTGCAAAGCGGCCCCCGCCGTTCTGACACACCGCCCGGGCGCGGACGTTTCGGGCATTTCACTCCGGGTGGGGCCACGATGCCCGCCGATGGCGCGCGGTGAGGCTGCGCGGCGCGCCGCAACCCCGGGTCTTCCGGGATGCGGAAGGAAACCGGGATGTTTTGCCCGGACTGCCCGGATGCGGCGGGGGGTGAAGGCGGCCGGGGTGCCACGAGGTGCGCGTTTGGAGCGGTTTCGGCGCGGATCCCCGGTCCAAACGCCATGATCATCGCCGATCCGGGCCGCGCGGGCCGTCCCGGCGCCCCCGCATACCGGACACCGCGGGAGGATTCGACGCCGCGGGCGGCCCCCCGCGCGGCCCGGAGCCGCCCCGGCGATCGCGCGGCGCACCTCGTCGCCCCGCCGCCGCCCCGAAGGTGTCGAATGTCGGGTTTCCGTGCCCGGCTTCCGCGTCGAGGGTGTCGATGGGGACACACTCGGCGCCGAGCGTGGCCCCACGGCCACCCTCGACGCAACCGGGGTGCGGTGCGGCAGCCGACCCGGCGGACGAACCGGGACATCGGAGGCGATCCCTCGGGGTCGATGCTCCCAGCGGCGGCGATCTTGTACCTGTGGTCGCTTGTGAAGGCTCACAATGACCACAGGTACAAGATCGCCGTTGGGGAGTTAGATTAATTCGGGCGTTCCGGGTTTCGGGTCGGGCGCGTGGGTTGGTGGGGCGTACCGGAACGCCACCCGGGCGCGCAGCCGTCCCCGTCGCCCACCGACACCGGCGCCCACCCGAACCGATCCACGCGGCCCGAGCCCTGCACGGCCGTCGCCGCCTCGTCGGGTGACCGGCCATCCGAGGGCGGCAACCGATGATCGCCGACCCGAACCCCGCGCAGTCCTCGCCGCCCCGTCGCCCACCGACACCGGCGAACACCCGAACCGACACGCGCAGGCCCAGCCACCCACCGCCCTCGCCGCCCCCGTCGCCCACCCGCACCGGCGAACACCCGAACCGACACGCGCGGGCCCAGCCCCCGCCGCCGGCCCCGTCTTCACCCGTCCGCGCCCCCTCCGGCGGCTTCGGCGCCCCTCCGGAGCTCCCCTCGGGAACGCCTTGACACGGAACACCACGTCAGCACATCATCCTAATACAGACGACTATTTGAACTAGTTCAAAATTGGTGGATCGATGGCCGATCAGGAAGCCGCCTCCTACGCCCCCTCCCCGCGCACCTCCCCCACTCGCCACGCCGACCGTGCCGCCTACGACCGTGAGACCGTCCACGCAGTGCTCGACGCCGAGTACATCTGCCACCTGGGATTCGTGGCCGACGGCGATCCGGTCGTGCTGCCCACCCTCTACGCCCGCGTGGGCGAACGCCTCTACCTGCACGGCTCCACCGGCGGCCGCCCGCTGCGCAACGCCCGCGAGGGGCTGCGGGTCTGCGTCACCGTCACGCTTGTGGACGGCGTGGTCCTCGCCCGCTCGGCCATGCACCACTCCCTGAACTACCGCTCGGTCGTGGCCCACGGCCTCGCCCGCCGGGTCACCGACCCCGCCGAGCACCGCGCGGCGCTGGACGCCCTGCTCGACGCCCCATTCCCCGGCCGGGCCGGCGACTGCCGGCCGCCCACCGCCAAGGAGCTGGCCCAGACCGCCGTGCTCCGCCTCGACCTGGAGGAGGTCTCGGCCAAGACCCGGTCGGGCGGCGTCAGCGAGGAGCCCGAGGACGCCGGCCTTCCGTACTGGGCGGGGGTGGTGCCCGCCCGGCGCGCCTACGGCTCGCCCGAGCCCGACACCGGCGGTGTCCCGGCCGCACTGCCCGACTACCTGCGCGCCCTGCCCTCCTGAGCGCGCCCGCGGGCGGCGGAGCACTAGGCTCGGCTGCGTGGCAGCAAGCGACGCGAACACCTGCAACTTTCCCGGCTGCACCCGTCCCGTGCCGCGCAGTTCCGCGCCGGGGCGGCCGCCGCAGTACTGCGACCTGCCCGAGCACACCCGCTGGCGTGCCTGGCGCGAACGCCAGCGGCTGCAGCAGGAGACCGACGACGGCATGGGCCGGGAGGCGCCCGCCGATCCCTCCCCCGCCGACGGCACCGCGTCGGCGACCGCGGAAACCCCCGTCACCGACGCCCGCCTGCGCGCCGAAGAGCTGCTGACACGCTTCTCGGTCCAGGTCGAGCAGCTGTCCGCGACGCTGGGCTCGGCCCGCGACGCCTTCGCCACCATGACCGACCCCGCGAGCGTGGAAGCGCAGGTGGAGGCGGCGCGTATCGACGCGGCCCGGCGGATCGCCGAAGCCGAGTCGGCCCGGCTGGACGCCGACAACCGCCGCCGCGCCGCCGACCAGGAGCGCCGCTCCGCCGAGGACGCGGCGGCCTCGGCGATCGCGGCCGCGGGCGCCGCGGAGCGCATGGCCGATGCGGCCATCTCCCGGCGCGAGGCCGCACTGGCCGAGCGCGACCGCGCCACTGAGGAGGCCGAGCGCGCACGCACGGATGCGGCGGCGGCCCGCGCCGAGTGCGAAGCCGGACTCTCCGAGGCCCAGCACCGCGTCGACGCCGCCGAGCGGGCGGCCGCCGAACGCGTCGACGCCGAGAGGCAGCGCAGTGCGGCCGAGCTGGCCGAGGTGCGCGAGCGGGCCCGCACCGAGGAGGCCGAACTGCGCGGGCTGATCGACGAGCAGCGCAGCGCCGCCGAGGAGGCCGACCGCCGCGCCGCCGACTCCCAGCGGCGTGCGCAGGAGGAGCAGCGCCGGGCCGAGCGTGCCGAATCCGAGGCCGCGAATCTGCGCGCCCGCCTCGACGAGGTGTCGGCGGAGCGCGACCGGCTCACCGAAGCGCTGGAACGGGCGCGCACCGCGGCTGAGCAGGAGCGCGCCGACCACCGCGCCGAACTCGCCCGCCGGCAGGCCGCGACCGCCGACGCGCTCTCCGAGGCCAGGCAGGACGCCGCGGCCCGGCTGGACGCCGTGGACGATGCCCGCGCCCAGGCGGTGCGCCGCGCCGAACGCGCCGAGGCCCACCTGGACGATGCGCTGGCCGAGCTCAAGCGCCTGCGCGCACGCGGCGATGCCGAGCCGGCGTCCCGCGCCCGGCCGGCCGGCGGCGACGGCGGGGCCGCCGCGGATCCGAACTGAGCCCGGACGGCGTCCGGGGCGGGTTGCGGCGGGCGGGCGGCGATGAGCGCAGGCCGGGCGACCGGAGGTGCGGGGACACGGGACCGGGGAAAGGGCGGGGATGCTCTCTTCCGAAAAGCGCTGGTGACGCTAGAGTTTGGTCTAGACCTCTGCCCCCGCCTCGGGGGCAGCGACCTCGGGACGCGCAGAGAAGAGGGCGGATCTATGACGCAGCTGGTCGACGTCAGCCACCAGATCGCGGCGGGCATGACCACCTATCCCGGCCTGCCCGGGCCGGTCATCGAGGAGCACCTGTCCTTCGAGGAGTCGCAGGCCTCCTACGCCCAGGGCACGGAGTTCACCATCGGCCGGATCTCGCTCGTCTCCAACACCGGCACCTACCTGGACACCCCCGCCCACCGCTACCGCGACGGCGCCGACCTGGCCGACCTGGACCTGGAGAAGGTCGCCAACCTGCCGGGGACGGTGATCGACCGGCGCGACAGCGGCGAGCGCGCGATCACCGCCGACGCCGTCAAGGGCGTCGACGTCGCGGGCAAGGCCGTCCTGCTGCGCACCGGCTGGGACCGGCACTGGCGCTCCGAGCACTACGGCTCGCCCGAGCACCCCTACCTGGCCGCCGACGCGGCGCGGGCCCTGGCCGACGCCGGTGCCGCGCTCGTGGGCATCGACTCGGTCAACATCGACGACACCTCGGTGCAGAGCCAGGGCTCGCGGCCGGTCCATTCGCTGCTGCTCGCGGCGGGCATTCCGGTGGTGGAGCACCTGTGCCTGCTGGACCGGCTGCCGGCCACGGGGTTCACCTTCTTCGCCGTGCCGGTGAAGATCCGCGGCCTGGCCACCTTCCCGGTGCGCGCGTTCGCCGTCGTGGAGTAGCCCTCGCCGGTCGGGGACGCGCTTGCCGAGCGTCCCGGACGCGCGGACCAGTGCGCGCGGCCGCTCGTCAGCGCCCGGGCCCGTGCGCGCGGCCGCCGACTCCGGCGTGCCGAGCCCGGCAGAGCAGACCGTGTCGGCGCGGCGCCCGCCGCGGGCGCCGCCCGCCGCTCACAGGTCGGCGTCGATCTCCTCATGGGCCCTGCGGCGCTCGCGCTGGGCGCGGCGCTCCCGCTCGCGCTCGGCGGTGCGGGCGTCCTCGGCCACCGCGGTGCGCAGCGCGGAGGACAGCGCGTGCAGCTCCATGTTGATGCGCGGATAGTCCACCAGCCGCGGCACCGCGCCCAGCCGCGGTGTGCGCCGCTCCAGCAGGGCCGCGATCAGCTCGTCGAAGGCGACGTCGAGCCGCTGCAGGGTGATCTGGGATGCGGGCGGCGGTTTCTCCAGGGCCAGCGCCGACAGCGCCAGGTACCCGCTGCGCTGGGCGGCCACGACCACCGGCCACAGCGGACGGGTGGTGGTGGCGCGCGGTACGTCGCCCATCGCGCTGTCGTAGACGCCGCGCAGGCTGACCAGCGCCGACCTCAGGTCGCGGCGCAGCCGGTAGGTGCGGGCCGGGCCCGGCTCCACGTCCGGGTCGAGTACCGCCAGCAGCACCGTGCGGGTGGTGCCGAGGACGTCGGCGATGGTCTGGGGCAGCCGCGCCGCCGCAGCGCGCCGCCACAGCAGCACGGCGCCGGCCACTCCGGCCACCGAGCCCAGCAGGGTGTCGACGATGCGGGCTTCGGCGAGCTGCTCCACCGGGTGGGGCGCGGCGGTGTAGGCGAGGATCAGCGCCATAGGCGTCATGAAGATGCTGGCGTAGAAGAAGTTGCGCCCCACCACGAGCTGGGTGAGGCCCATGAAGCAGGCCGGCAGCAGGATGGTGGCGGCCAGCGGGAGCTGATAACTCAGCAGCAGCGCGCCGATCACGACGCCGACGAGGGTGCCCAGCGCGCGCTGCAGCGAGCGGTTGGCCGACAGCACGACGTTGCCGGCCTGCAGCACGGAGGTGGCGGTGATCGAGATCCAGTAGAACCTCTCGATGCCCAGCGCCAGTCCCGCCACCCCCGCCACGGCGACGGTGATGCCCATGCGCAGCGCGGTCGGGCGGATCAGCGAACCGGCGGCCAGGCTGGAGCGCAAGGTCTGCAGCAGCGGCGGAGTCGCGGTGTCGTGCAGCTTCAGCCCGCGCCCCTCGGCCTCGTGGTCGCTGCGCCGGGCCGCCTGGGCGGCGCGGACCAGCCTGCTGTAGAGGCGGCCTTCGAGGGATCGCGGACGCAGCCCCTTGCGCAGCTCGTCCAGCCCGGTCTCGTCGGGTGTCTGGTCCGGTTTGGCCACCGCGTCGGCCAGGGCTTCGGCGAAGTCCCCGGCGACCGCGGGCAGGCGCTCGGTGCGGGCCAGTGAGACGTCGGTGGCGGCCAGGTGGATGTCGGAGACCCAGCGCAGCAGGGCGCGCAGGCGCGCGGCCGCCGGGGTGTCGCGGTAGCCGCGGGTCTGGCTGAGCAGGACGATGCGCCAGGCGTTGGCGACGGCGATCGAGGCCTCGTGCTGCACGTGGTCCAGCCGGGGGGTGCCGATCGCCCGCAGCAGCGCCGCCAGTTGCTTGAACGCCACGGCGACGGCGCGGTGTTCGGGGTGGCGGCCGCGCGCCAGGCCCTCGGTCATCGACACCAGCCAGCCGACGCCGGCGCCCATGGCCGCGATGAGCGCGTGCATCGGCACCGCCGCGGGCCCGCCGGAGGCGATGGTCGCGATGGCGCAGACCAGCACGAAGAACAGCGGGCCCGGCCGGTCCACGCGCAGCGCCTGGCACAGCCACGTCGCGACGGCGGCGACCGCGCCGATGGACACGGCGGCGGCCCAGGGGTTGACCGCGGCCAGCGAGCCGACGGACACGCAGGCCACGAACCCCAGACCGACGAGCGCGAGCGCGAAGGAGCGGTACCGGTAGGGGGTCTCCCGCTCGTAAAGGACCGTCATCGACCCCAAGGCGGCCAGGGTGGCCACCCGCGGGTCGAACAGCAGCGTGGCCAGCGCGAAGGAGGCGGACATGGCGACGGCGGCCTGCACGGCGATGCTCCACGCCCAGCCGCCGGAAGCCAGTCCGAACAGCGCGTTCAGGCTGATGCGCTGGCGCGGGCGCTCGGCCACTCGGGGGCGCACGCGGGCCGGGGGGTTCCAGATGGGTTCGCTCGGCGTCGGGTCCGCTGATCCACCGCCTGACGTCTCCCCCTGATCGTGCACGGACCCCATGGTAAATGGGCCGGGCGGCCGGGCGTCTCGACCGGTACGGCGGGTGGCGGAGTCGCCCCCGGCGCCTCCGCCCGCCGCGGCCGCACCGCTAAGCTCGGGCCATCGGCTCCGCACCGAGTCTCCCCGCCGTCCCCGCACCGGGCTCTGCCCGCTCCGCATCGAAAGAGGACACCAGCCGTGCAGCTGTACGCAGCCGCCAAGACGGTCATCGCGCCGACCACCCGAGGGATCTGGCCGCTGCAGGAGGAGGGCCTGCACCACATCCCCGCGGAGGGCCCGGTGATCCTTGCCTCGAACCACCTGTCCAACATCGACCCGCTGTTCATCGGCGTGGCGGTACCGCGGCAGGTCACCTTCATCGCCAAGCGGGAGCTGTTCGCCGAGGGCAACCTCGCCCAGCGCACCTTCACCCGGGCGCTGCGCGCCATCGGCCAGCTCTCCGTGGACCGGCGCCCCGGCCAGAGCTCCAAGGAGGCGATGGAGCAGAGCCTGAAGATCCTGGGCAACGGAGCGGCCTTCGGGATCTTCCCCGAGGGCACCCGCTCCCCCGACGGGCGCCTCTACCGCGGCCAGACCGGGATCGCCTGGCTCGCGCTGGCCTCGGGCGCGCCGGTGGTACCAGTGGCCCTGGCCGGAACCGACCGCATCCTGCCCCGCGGCCGCCGGGTCCCCGCGCTGCGCCGGATCGGCATCCGCGTGGGGCCGCCGGTCGACCTGGCGCCGTGGCTCGGCGAAGAGGGCAGGGCGCGGTCGCGCAGGGCGGCGACCGACGCCGTCATGGCCGCGATCCAGCGCCTGTCGGGCCAGGAGGCGGTGCCGCGCTTCGCGGCGTCGGTCAAGGCCGAGCCGGACTCCGGCAAGGCCTGAGGCGGCCGCGGCCGCCTGCCCGCTCACCTGCCTGTTTTCGCCGTTCAGCGGGCACGGCGCACGCCGCGGCGCTACGCTCGTCGATCAAGACCGGTCCCCTCGCCTCTGCCGGTTTGCCTCGCGGATCCGCCGCGCCGCGGACTCGCTGACACGGGCGTACGTCGGGAGGTGCAGGCCCGGTGCCATGTCTGAGCCGGTTGCGGGCCCCGGTGCTGCCCCGGGGCGGTTCCTTCCGGGTGCACGGGCTGTGCGCGCACGCGGATGCGGCGGTCTTCGCCGACGGCTCGCTGCTGTCCTGCGGCTATGATCACATCGAACTGAGCACCCTGCAGGGGCGCGTCGACGTCGACGTGACCGTGGAGGAGTGGGACCGCACCCCTCCCCCGTCCGGCGCGGCGGAGTGGGAGGAGACGGCCGCGGCGCTGGTGTACCTGCGCGGCTACGTGGCGATCGGCGGCGACGCCCGGGCCAGGAGCGCGGGGCTGCTGCGCCTGGCCGGCGGGGTCGGCCGCTACCGCGCCGAGGTGCGGGCGCGGATGCGGCACGAGGTGGCGCGCTGCTGCGACCGGCTCCTGCACCGCGACGCCGCCGGAGCGGAGTTCCGCCGGGCCGCGGAGGGGCTGCGCGGGCGCGAGGCGTTTCTGATCCTGCTGTGGCCGGCCGGCGAGGTGGCCTCCGGCCCGGCGTGAGCGAATCCACATCCCCGCCCGGCTTAGCGCGAGCGGGCGCGGTGTTGGCCCTGTGTGGGGCGCCGTACCCCCGCTGACCCGTGCGGACGCCGGTCCGCACAGCCCGAGCCGCGGTGCCCCGCACTGGACGCTGCTTGCCGGGCTTCCGAGTCGGTTTAGTAGGCTTTCTACTCGCAAGCAGCATTAGGTTAGCCTAACCTCGTACAGCGTGCCCGGGTTGCGCACCGCGACCCGAGCTGACGCGACCAATGGAGATGTGCCAATGACGCGACCACTGCGCGTGGGAATCGTGGGGTCCGGCCCCGCGGGTGTTTACGCGGCCGACCTGCTGACCAAGGACGAGACCCTGGCCGCGTGCGGCACACCGGTCAGCATCGACGTCCTCGACCGGCTCCCCACCCCCTACGGCCTGGTCCGCTACGGCGTGGCCCCCGACCACCCGCGCATCAAGCAGATCCAGCAGGCCCTGCACAAGGTCCTCGACAAGCCCGAGGTCCGGTTCCTGGGCAACGTGGACTACGGCCGCGACCTCAAGCTGGAGGATCTGCGCCGCCACTACGACGCCGTGGTGTTCGCCACCGGCTCCGACCGCGACCGCCCGCTGGACATCCCCGGCATCGACCTGCCCGGCTCGCACGGCGCCGCGGACTTCGTCGCCTGGTACGACAGCCACCCCGATGCCGACCCCGCCCGGCACGTCGAGGGCGGCGCCGCCGCGGTGATCGGCGCGGGCAACGTCGCCGTGGACGTCGCCCGCATCCTGGCAAAGGACGCCGCGGACCTCCTCGGCACCGACATCACCGACGACGTCCACCGGTCGCTGGCGGACAAGCGGGTCACCGACGTGCACGTCTTCGCCCGCCGCGGTATCGCCCAGGCCAAGTTCACCCCGATGGAGCTGCGTGAACTGGACAAGCAGCCCGGCGTCGAGGTGCTGGTCGACCCCGAGGACTTCGACCTGTGCGCGGCCAGCATGGCCGCCATCGAGGAGTCCAACCAGGTCAAGACGAACGTCAAGATCCTGCAGAACTGGGCGATCCGCGACCCGCGGGGCGAACCGCGCCGACTGCACCTGCACTTCCTGCACCGCCCCGCAGCGGTGCTGGGCGAGGATCGGGTGAGCGGGCTGCGCACCGAGCGCATGGAGCTGACCGGCGACGGCGGCGTCCGCGGCACCGGCGAGTACGTCGACCACGACGTGCAGGCGGTCTACCGTGCCGTGGGCTACCTCGGCTCCCCGGTGGCCGACCTGCCCTTCGACGCCGAGCGCGGCGTCGTCCCCAACGACGGCGGCCGGGTCCTCGACCTCGACGACAAACCCGTCCCCGGCGTCTACGCCACGGGATGGATCAAGCGCGGCCCGGTGGGCCTCATCGGCCACACCAAGGGCGACGCGCTGGAGACCGTCACCAACCTGGTGGCCGACCGCGCGGCGTTCGCGCCGGCGGCCGAGCCCGAGCCCGAGGCGTTCCTGCGCCTGCTTGAGGAGCGCGGCGTCGCCTACACCACCTGGGAGGGCTGGCAGCGCTTGGAGGCCCACGAGGAGTCGCTGGGCCTCGCCCGGGGCCGCAAGCGGATCAAGGTGCGCTCGCGCGCGGAGATGACCCGCATCGCCCGGGCCGGCGCTCCCGCCTGAGGACGGCGCCGGCACGGGGCGCAAGCCCGCTCCCGCACACGCGGTGTGATGCGGATTACCTCGCCCGACTCCGGCCCTCGCGGAACACATCGGCGCCGTTATGGGTTACAGTCGCCAGTGGCCGGTGTGGTAGCAAGTGTCCCCCGGGCCTCACCTATCGCCTTCGCGGAATACCGCGTGCGGCGCCCGCTCCGGCGGACGACCGTACGGACTTCGGAGCCGCGTTGTGCCATGCGCCGAGAGGCGACCGCCACACCGGCCACTCATCCTCTCTACCCGCCCCGCGTTCCTGCCTGGAAGGCGGGGCGGCGCTGTTTGGAAGGACGACCCCCGTGGAAGACGACCGGCGCCCCTGGGGACCGGGTGAACCCTCCCCCTCTCCCTTTCCGCCGCCCGGCCGGCACGGCGGTGACGAGGACGGCCCCGGCCCCGAGCCCGGCGCCTACGGCCCCGATGCGCCCGCCGGACCGCCGGCCTGGGCCGGTCCCGGCGACCGCGCATTCGGAGGCGCCCAGCCGCCCGGTGGGCAGCCGCCGCAGGCGCCCGCCGCCCCCGGGAGCGGCGGGCCGCAGCCGGCCCAGTGGCAGCCGGCCGCCCCGTCCTCTCCCTACTCCATCCCCAGCCCCTCCCCCGACTCCGCTGCGCAGCCGCCGCGGCCCCAGGGCCCCGACCCCCTCGCGCCGGCCGGCGGATCCGGCCACCCCGAGCCGCAGCCGGCGGCCGCCCCCACCGGGCCCGCGCCCGGCACGGGCTACTCGCCGGGCGCCGGCGACGGGCCGCCCCACGTCCCCGCCGGCGCCGAGGGTGTCCCCGGCCCCGGCGACCGGCCGCGCCGCTCGCGCAAGGGCCTGGTCATCGGCCTGATCAGCGGGCTGGTCGTGCTCGCCCTCGTCGGCGGCGGGGTGTCGTGGTACATCCTGACCCTCCCCCAGCCGGAGGACACCGCCGACGCCTACGCCAAGGCGTGGAACTCCCAGGACTACGCGGCCATGGGCGAGCTGGCCGCCGGCGGCGGCGCCGCCGCGGCCCTGAAGCGGCTGGACGAGAACCTGGGGATCGACACGGTCAGCGTCACCACCGGCCAGGTCGAGGAGGGCGACGACAGTGCCACCGTCCCCTTCGACGCCGCGTTCGGGCTCAGCAACGCGGGCGAGTGGAGCTACTCCGGCGAACTGCCGCTGGTGCAGGCCGACGGGGAGTGGAAGGTCGACTTCAGCCCCGCGGCGCTGCACCCCGACCTCGGTCCGGGCCAGACGCTCGTGCGCACCAACGAGTGGGGCGAGCGCGGGCACGTCCTCGCCGCCGACGGCACCCGGCTGGACGACGGCAGCGCCTCGGGGTCGGTGCAGATGATCGTCGGCGAAATCGGCACCGTCGCCGAGGAGGACCTGGCCGATCTCGGCCCGGCTTACGAGGTCGGCGACCCGGTGGGCGTCAGCGGCGTGCAGAAGACCTACCAGGACCGCCTGGCGGGCAAGGCCGCCACGGCCATCCGCGTCGCGAAGTCGGGAACCCCGCCCCAGGACGTGCCCGAGGACGCCCCGACCCTCGCGACCCTCGGCGGCTCCGACGGCAAGGACGTCACGCTCAGCCTCGACCCGCGCATCCAGGCCGCCGTCTCCCAGGCGATCGTCGACCAGTCCAAGCCGACCGCTATGGTGGCGCTGCGCCCCTCCACCGGCGAGGTGCTGGCCGCCGCCAACGTGCCCGGCGGCTTCAACCGCGCACTGGACGGCCAGTACCCGGCCGGCTCGATCTTCAAGATCATCTCCTACCACGCCCTGCTCAACTCGGGCATGGGGATGGACGCGCAGCTGAACTGCCCCAAGAAGGCGACGGTGGGCGGCCGCCCCTACAAGAACGCCGGCGATGCGGCCTACGGAGCGCAGACGGTCACCGAGGCCTTCGCCACCTCCTGCAACACCGCACTGGTGCAGGAGGTCGCCGACCGGCTCGACGGCGCCTCGCTGCTCAAGAGCGCCGAGCGCTTCGGCTTCAACACCGGGTTCGCCGGCGGCGTGCCGGTGTTCAAGCCCTCTCTTCCCCAGCCCGACAGCGTCAGCCTGCTCACCGCCTCCAGCATCGGGCAGGGCCAGGTGCTGACCTCTCCGCTGCACATGGCCACGCTGCCCGCAGCGGTGGCCGACGGCTCGTGGCGCGCGCCGCTGCTGGTGACCGAGCCCGCACCGGCCGACCGGCCCGAGCCGCGGCCCATCGACCACGCCCAGCACCTGCGCGACATGACCCGAGCGGTGGTCACCCAGGGCACGGCCAAGGACGTCGGCTTCACCGGCGAGGTGCACGGCAAGAGCGGCACCGCCGAGTACGGCACCGCCGAGGAGGGCGAGGAACTGCCGGCCCACGGCTGGTTCGTCGGCTACGAAGGCGACATCGCCTTCGCGGTCGTCGTCGAGGACGGCCAGAGCGGATCGGGCGCCGCCGCGCCGCTGGCCAAGGCGTTCCTCGACGCGCTGTGAGCACACGCCCGCCCGTGCGCCCGCCGGGCCCGGGCGGGCAGACGCCGCCTGCCGCGCCGCCGGCGTCCTGCCGCGGCGCGCGGCTCAGTGCCTCACCCGGCGCCGGCGCCCGCGCCGGGTTCCGCGGCGCCCGCCGGGGACGGCGGAGTGGCGGGTGCCGTGCCCTGCACCGGCGCGCTGAAGTAGAGCCCGGCGAGCATGGCGCACAGCACCAGGACCGCCACCCCCACCAGCAGCCACAGCACCCCCTTGCCGGGCCGGTCGTCGTCCGGGGACAGGGCGTCGCCGCCGAAGCTGCGCAGATGCCCGTCGAGGTCGGGGTCGTCCTTGGACAGTGCGTCCTCGATCTCGGCGAGGATCCGCCGCTCGTTCTCACGCAGTGACATCGCACCCTCCTCGCCGCTCGCGGTGTCGGCCGGTCCGCAGCCACGCGTCGTAGCCGCGCTCGCCTCTTGAGGGGTATCTAACCGCGCGGCCCCCGCCCAGTCATCCGGGCGCCGAATTCGTGGCCGAATACGAGTGGATGGGGGTGAATGAGCGGTTCTGTCCCCCGGCGGGACCGCGCCCATCACAGGTACAGGCCGGGCCGGCGCTCCTCGGGAAGCCCCCGGGCCGTGGCGGGCACGTCGACGGCGGTCAGCTCGCGCAGTTCCGCGGGTTCGGTGCGGCCGCTGCGGGCCAGGCGCGCCGCCTGGTTGGCCGCCGTCTGCTCGAAGACCGCCTCGGCCAGCAGGGCGTTGCCCGCCGCGGGAGTGCGGGGGGTGCGTGCCAGGCAGTCGGCCACCGCCTCCGCCGCGCCGCGCCCCAGGACGAAGCCGGCCTCCTCGGCGCGCTCGGCGACGATGGCGGCCAGCTCCTCGTCGGTGTAGTCGCGGAAATGGAGGCGCCGGGAGACGAGCGCAGCCAGGTCGGGATAGGCGTCCAGCAGGGCGCCGAGCTCCTCGCGCCCTCCGGCCAGCACGACGACCAGGTCGTGGCGGTGCTCGGCCATCCGGCGGGCCAGCGCCTCCACGGTCTCGGCCGCGGGCGCCGCGCCCGGCCGGTGGGCGCCCAGCCGGTGGGCCCCGGGCACGAACAGCACCCCGCCCAGCGCCGCCGCGACCGCCTCCTCGACGGGAGCGCCGCGCTCGACGGAGGGGGCGGTGAGGGTGTGCGGCTCGGCGCGCACCAGGTGGCCCGAGCTGAGCAGTCCGTGCCGGCCGTAGACGGCACCCAGCAGCGCGGCGACCGTGCTCTTGGCGGTGCCCGGGTTTCCGGTGAAGGCCATGTGCCCGGGAGCGGCCGCGGCATGCACGCCGGCGTCGCGGCGCGCCTCCTCGACGCGGGCGCGGGCCTGCAGGGAGCGCACCTCGCTCTTGACGTGCTCGTGGCCGACGAGCTGTGCCAGCTTGGCCATCGGGTCGCCTGGGGGCAGGGTGGCCACGCGCGCACCGGCTGTGACCGGGATGTCGGCGGGATGCAGTTCGCTCAGGCCGCCCGACCGGTCCTCGCCGGCCTCGGTGACGCGGCGGGCCTGCAGCGCGGTGGCGCGCTCCAGCAGGTTGCGCACCAGCCGCGCGTTGCCGAAGGCGCTGTCGCGCGGGGCGGTGCGCAGCACGTGGCGCACCCGGGCGGCGGTGCCGGCGCCCACCGCCAGTCCGGCGTCCTCGGCCATCACCGCGAAGATCTCGGCCAGCTCGTCGTCGGTGTAGTCGGGGAAGCGCAGGTGGCGCGGGAAGCGCGAGGCCACGCCGGGGTTGGAGGCCAGGAACCGGCTCATCTGCTCCTCGTAGCCGGCGACCACCACCACGAGGTCGTCGCGGTGGTCCTCCATCATCTTGAGCAGGGTGGCGACGGCCTCGTGCCCGAAGTCGTTGGCGGAGGCCGACTCGGTGAGAGTGTAGGCCTCGTCGATGAACAGCACCCCGCCGACCGCGGTGCGCACCACCTTCTCCACGCGCGGCGCGGTCTGCCCGATGTACTCGGCGACGAGGTCGGCGCGGCCGACTTCGACGAGGTGGCCCGAGGCCAGCAGGCCCAGTTCGGCGTAGATCGCGCCGAGCAGCCGGGCGACGGTGGTCTTGGCCGTGCCGGGGCTGCCCATGAACACCATGTGGCGGGCGGGCGCCGGCATCGGGGCCCCCGCGGCCTCGCGCAGCCGCTGGGCGCGCGCCTCGGCGGCGTAGAGGGCGATCTCGCGTTTGACGGTGGACAGCCCCACCAGGCGGTCCAGCTCGCGCATCGCCTCTCCGGCCGGCTCGGCGGCTTCGTCCGGGTCCCCGGCGCTGCGGGGCGCGGTCGCCGCGCCGCCGCCGGCGGCCCGCTCCGGGGCCGCTGCGGGGCGGGCGCCGGTCGCGCGGGGCAGGGCCGAGTCGGGGACGTCGCCGGGCAGCAGCGTCCGCAGCGTGTCGGCGCCGGCCTCCTCGCCCAGCGCCGCGACACGGCGGGCCTGCAGCGCGGCGGCCCGGTCGGCCAGCGCGCGGGCGGTGCGGGCGTTGCCGAAGGAGGGCCCGCGGGCGGTGCGGCGCAGCACGCGTTCGGCCTTTTCGCGCACGCCTTCGCCCAGAAGGTAGCCGGCGTCCGTCGCGGCTGCGTTGAAAAGGGCGCCGAGTTCGGCGCCGGTGTAGTCGCCGAACTCCAGCCGCTGCGGAAAACGGGCGGCCAGGCGCGGGTTGGCCGCCAGGAACCGCCCGATGTCGCTGTCGGGTCCGGCCAGCACGACCGCGAACTCCCCGTGGCGGTCGTCCATGTGCTTGAGCAGCGCGGTGATGGCGTCGTGGCCCAGGCCGCGGCCGGAGTCGGACTCGGTGAGGGTGTGCGCGTCGTCGACGAGCAGCACCCCGCCCAGGGCGCTGCGGACGACCTGCTCGACGCGCGCGGGCGTCTGGCTGAGGGACTCGCCGACCAGCTCGGCGCGGCCCACTTCGACCAGGTGCCCGGAGGAGAGCACGCCCAGCTGCGCGTAGAGGGAGCCGAGGATGCGGGCGACGGTGGATTTGGCGGTTCCCGCGTTTCCGGTGAAGACCAGGTGGCGGGCGGGCGGTGCGATGTCGACGCCGGCGGCGGCCCGCAGCCGCTCGGCGCGCGCCTCGGCGGCGCAGGCGCGGATCTCGCGTTTGACCTCCTCCAGCCCGATGAGCGCGTCAAGCTCGGCCAGCGCCCGCTCGGCGCCGTCCTTGGGGGCCGCGTCCCGACCGCCGGCCGGTTCGGCCCCGGCGGCGCCGGTCGGCGCGGCGGGCACGCCGATGGTCCGCCGCGGCGGGCGCCCGTAGCGGCGCAGGTCCTGCTGGAAGCCGACCACGGGCAGCGGAACGGCGGCGGAGGGCTTCTGCAGGAGGCTGTCCTCGCCGGAGCTGAGCGCGGCGGCGCAGCGGCTGCCCATGTCCAGCCAGGCGCGCACGGCGTCGATCTCGCCGGCGAGCACGGCCTGCCACAGCCAGGTGCGGGCCCGGCTGTTCCAGGCGGCCGTGTTGTGCTCGGCGCGCCGGTCGTCGAAGCGCACCGCCTGCTCGCCGTAGGCGTCGGCCCCCAGGACGACGCTGGCGATGGGCGGCAGGCTGGGCAGCCTCAGCCCCAGGCACATGTCGGTGACGACGTCCTCGGCGGAGGGCACGTCGTAGGCGGCGGCGCCGATGCGCTTGTGCGCGGCGGTGAACCCGGAGTAGGCCCACTGCAGGAAGTCGGGCGGCGGCGCGAACTCGGGTACGGCGGCGAGGACGTCGTCGGCGGCGGCCGCCATCCAGGCTTTGCGCAGGTCGCGGGGGCGCTCGGTGAGGTCGGCCGCGTGCGCTTCGGGGTCCTCGGCCCGCGCGCGGTGCATCCGCAGGATGGCCTCGCGGCGGTCCTCCCAGGGGGCGATGCCCTCGACGGCTTCGAGGAGCTCGCGGATGAGCTCCAGGGCCGTCTCGCGCTCCTCGCGGTCGGCGGCCGCCTCGAACAGGTCGTAGGAGGGCGGCAGGCGCAGGTTGTCGAAGATCCACTGGGTGGGGTCGGTGGCGGTGTTGGCGTGCGGCAGGTGCTCGGCGGTCAGGATCGCGGGCAGGCGCGCGTAGTAGCCGGCGTTGACCCGGAGTCCGCCGGAAAGCATGATGACCTGCTGCAGCGCCTCCTGGGCCATGCGGTCGCGCTTGCGGGTGCCCGAGGGGCGGAAGGGGCGCGCCCGGGGGTCCTCCATGAGCTTGGCGATGCGCCGGGTGAGCTCGTCGACGAGTCCGTCGGGCACCCGCCAGGGGCCGTAGGAGTAGACGTCCAGCACCGGTTCGTCGGTGAGGAGCAGCTCCAAGTGCTCGGGCAGGCGGATCGCCGTCAACCTGGCTCCTTCGTTCGGCCGCTGTGGCGGGGCTGTGCGCCGCGGGCGCGGAGGGAGGGCGCGGGGCGCGGGGCGCCGCCGCGGCGGCGGGCGTCCCGCTTTCCAGATTGCCGTCCTGCGGGGCCGGCCGGGGCGGCCGTGCCCTCGGCGACCGGTACCGGCCACGCCGCGCCGCCGGTGCGGCGGCGGGCCCCGCCGCCGCACCGCTTCACGCTACCGCCGGCGGCGCGGCGTGCGCCCCGCCCCGGCGTGCGCCTACCCCGGCGAGACCCGGGCGGCGGGGCCGGGGCCGCTCTCGGCGCGGTAGTCGTCCAGGGCGGTCACGTGGTAGCGGACGGGGCCCTGCGCCGGGTCGGTGTCGGTGAAGGAGGGCCGCTCGGCGCCGGCCCCGGTGACGGCGATGAGGTTGGCGGCGTCGGCCAGGTCGCAGGGATCGCCGCCCTGGCCGGGAACCCGGTAGACGGCGTAGAAGCGGGCCTCCTTCACGGCCTGCCAGTCCAGCCGCACCTTGCCGGGCGAGACCCGCCGGGCGTCGAGTTCGGCGACGGGCTCGGGCGGGCGGTTGCCGCGGGAGTCGGCGGCGGGAGGCAGGGCCGGGCGGCTGTAGTGCTGCTCCTCGACCGCGGCGATGGCCTTCTCGGCGCGCCCGGACAGGTCGGTGATCGAGAAGTACACGTCGCCGTCGACCTCGCTGTGCCGGGCGTTGAGGTCGAGCTGGCGGGTGAGCGCGTCGGCGCCGCGGAAGCCCTCTTCGCCGACCCGGTAGGCGGCCTGGCCGATGTAGAGGTCCACATCGGTCCCGGCGACCTGCTCGGACCACCACGGCACCAGTTCGGCGTAGTCGGCGATGCCGTAGCCGCGCGGCCAGTACAGCTGGGGCACGATGTAGTCGACGGTGCCCTTGCGGATCCAGGCGCGGGTGTCGGCGTACTGGGCGCTGTAGGACTCCAGGCCGCCGGTGTCGGAGCCGGCCGGGTGGCTGTCGGCGTTGCGCCAGATGCCGAAGGGGGAGATCCCGAACCGCACCCAGGGCTCGGTGTCCTGGATGCGCTCGTGGACGTCGGCGACCAGGGCGTTGACATTGTGGCGCCGCCAGTCCGCGCGGCTTTCGAAGCCGTCGCCGTGGCGCTTCCAGCTGCGGTCGTCGTCGAACTCCTGGCCCTCGGCGGGATAGGGGTAGAAGTAGTCGTCGAAGTGCACCCCGTCGACGTCGTAGCGCTCGACCACGTCGAGGACGACGTCGCCGACCCAGTCGCGCACGTCGGGATTGCCCGGGTCCAGCCAGCCCTGGTCGTCGTACTCGATCAGCCAGTCGGGGTGCTCGCGGGCCGGGTGGCCGGGGGCCAGGTTCTCCAGGTCGGGGTCCTTCCAGCCGACCCGGTAGGGGTTGAACCAGGCGTGCAGTTCCATGCCGCGGCGGTGGGCCTCCCGAACGGCGAAGGCGAGCGGGTCGTAGCCGGGGTCGCCGCCCTGCTCGCCGGTGAGGTAGCGCGCCCAGGGCTCCTTGTCGGAGCGGTAGACGGCGTCGGCGGTGGGGCGCACGTGCAGGAAGACGGCGTTGAGGCCGAGTCCGTCGGCGCGGTCGAGCAGGCGGAGCAGCTCCTGCTGCTGCTCCTGCTTGGAGAGACCGGGCTCGGAGGGCCAGTCGATGTTGCGGACGGTGGTGAACCAGGCTCCGCGCAGCTGGCGCTTGGGGTGGGCGGGATCGCCGGTGCAGTCTTCGGGCAGGGGCATTGTGGCCTGCGCTCCGGGCGAGGGGGCGCCCTGGTCGGGGCCGGAGGGGGACCACGGCACGCAGGCGCCCAGCAGCGGCACCGTCGCGGCCATGGCCGCCATGCCGAGCAGCAGCCGTCGCATTTGTCCTTTTACCTCCCGGTCAATCCTTTTTTAAGCATTCCGGACAAGAATAAGGGGCCGCATCAAGCGGTGGGTGCGGTTCGCGCGAACCCGGCCGCGCGCGCCGGAGGGCTCGGCGGCGCGGCGGAGCGGGTTACATGGGGCCGAGGGCGGGTAAAGGGCAGGTCACGGTCGGGAGCGGGGGTTTCGGGCTTTTAGGATGAGCGGTTGTGACCGCCGCCCTGGATGAGCAACCGTCCCTGACCGTACGCACGGTACCGCTGCAGAAGACCCCCGACCTGTTCGCGCACCTCCCGGCGGCCGCGCCGCTGGCCTGGATCCGGCGCGGCGAGGGCCTGGTCGGCTGGGGCGAGGCGGCGCGCGTGGAGCTCGCCCCCGAGTCCGCCCCGCAGGGCACCGGGCGCTTCACCGGCGCCGCCCGGGCGCTGGAACGGCTTGCGGCCCGCGCCCGCGTCAGCGACGCCGTGGGCGCGCCCGGCAGCGGGTTGGCGGCCTTCGGCGGGTTCGCCTTCGACCCGCGCTCCCCCGGTTCGGTGCTCATCGTGCCGCAGGTGGTCGTGGGCCACCGCGGCGGGCGCTCCTGGATCACCACGGCCGCCCCCTCCGGCGAGCGCCCCGCCGAGGCGCCGCCCTCCCCCGGGGCGCCCTCGCCCGTCGGCCCCCTGTCCTGGCACCCCGGGTCGCGCACCGCCGAGGAATGGAGCGCGGCGGTGGGCTCGGCCGTCGAGCGGATCCGCGGCGGCGAACTGGACAAGGTTGTGATGGCCCGCGACGTCGTCGCCGCCGCCCGAAGCGAGATCGACCCCCGGACCCTGCTCGCCCGGCTGGCCCGCGACTACCCCGACTGCTACACGTTCTGCGTGGACGGCATGGTCGGCGCGACCCCGGAGCTGCTGCTGCGCCGCGAGGGCGACGAGGTCGCCTCGCTGGTGCTGGCCGGCACCCGGCCCCGCGGCGCCACCCCCGCCGAGGACGCGCGCCTTGCGGCGGAGCTGCAGGAGTCGGCCAAGGACCAGGAGGAGCACCGCTACGCCATCGAGTCGCTGCGCGCCACACTGGCGCCCCTGTGCGCCTCGGTGCAGGCGCCCGGACAACCCCGCCTGCTGCGGTTGGCCAACGTGCAGCACCTAGCCTCGCCGACCCGGGCGCGCCTGCGCAGCGGCGTCTCGACGCTGGACGTGGTGGCGGCCATGCACCCCACCGCGGCCGTCGGCGGCACGCCCACGGACGCCGCAATGGAGCTCATCCGCGAACTGGAGGGCATGGACCGGGGCCGCTACGCCGGCCCGGTGGGCTGGATCGACGGCGCGGGCAACGGCGAATGGGGCATCGCGCTGCGCTGCGCCCAGTTGGAGGGCCGCCGTGCGCGGCTGTTCGCCGGCTGCGGCATCGTCTCCGGCTCCGACCCCGCCGCCGAGGTGGCCGAGTCGGAGTCCAAACTCCGGGTCATGCGCGAGGCGCTGGCCGACTGAGCCGGCTACGGGAGGCGCACCCATTGCCGCAACCCCGACGGCGGCCGCCCCGGGTGGTACCCGGTCGGTTCCTGGAAAGCGGCAACACCGCCGTTCTTAAACGCGACCTCAGTAGTCGACGGCCTCGAAGTCGGCGAAGTCGAAGCCCGGCGAGACGAAGCAGCTGACCAGCGCCTCCCGGTCGGTCACCGGGCGGGCGGCCTGCCAGGTGCCGGCGGGGACGAGGACCTGCAGGAGGTGGCCGTCCTCGATGTCGGGGCCCAGTGTCAGGCTCGCCTCCCGCGCCGGGCGCTCCGCGCTGCCGCCCAGCGACAGCGCGAGCGGCCCGCCGCGGTTGAAGACCCACATCTCGTCGGAGCGGACCCGGTGCCAGCGCGAGTGCTCGCCGGGGTTGAGCAGGAAGTGGATGCCGGTGGCCGTGGCGCGCGGGCCCGGGTAGTCCTCGGGGCGCACCTGCACCCCGGTGCTCCAGGTCTGGCGGAACCACCCGCCCTCTGGGTGGGGCAGCAGGTCCAGGCGCTCGGCGGTCGCGCCGCGCCGCTCGATGGAGACGTAGGCCCCCTGCGGGTCGCGGCGCAGGTAGCGCACGCCCGCCACCGCTTCGCGCGGCAGCGGCCCGTAGACGTGCGGGAAGAGGGCGTCGGCGGCCACGCCGGGCGGCGGGGCGGGGGCGGCGGCCTCCCACCGCACTTCGGCGTCCAGCCGCTCGGTGTCGATCTCGAGCACGACCTGGGGCTCGGCGGCCTCGGCGTAGACGGCGTTGGCCACGGCCAGCACCGTGGCGTCGTCGGGGGATGCGTGCACGAACCCCTCGGTCCGCAGCGACTCCGGCGCGATCGGCCCGTCGCCGTCGCGCCAGGTGCTCACCCCGGTCATGTGCAGCAGGTACCGCATAGTCGGCAAAGCTAGCAGCAGGGCGCCGCGGAGCCGCGTCCGGGTCGGCCGCACCGCCGGGGGGTGCGCGGGCTCAGTCCTCCAGGGCGGCGTCGACCGCCTGCTGCAGCGTGCGGCGCAGCGCCGCGGAGTCGGCGCGGCCGGTGCAGACCTCCACGACGCGCAGCCCCTCGCCCAGCAGCGCCTTGGGCAGGTCCGAGGCCCACTCCAAGCGGGTGTAGGGCAGGTCGGCCATCTGGGCCACGCGTTCCATCGAAACCCCGTGCGGGGTGCCGAACAGCCGCTCGAAGCCGGGGTGGCCCGCCTGCTCCAGGCCGGAGAAGATCCCGCCCCCGTCGTTGTTGACCACCACCGCTGCCAGGTCGGGGCGGGGTTCGCCGGGGCCCAGAACGAGCCCGTTCTGGTCGTGCAGCATGGCCAGGTCCCCCAGCAGCGCGTAGGCGCCGCCTCCGCCCGCCTGCTGGTGGGCCAGCGCCGCTCCCACGGCCGTTGAGACGGTGCCGTCGATGCCGCTGACCCCGCGGTTGCCGATGATCCGGCCGCCGCAGCGCGCACCCATCGCCGCGTCCAGGTCGCGGATGGGCATGCTGGAGCCGGCGAACAGCAGCGAGCCGTTGGGCGCATGGGCGGCGAGGTCGCGGGCCAGGCGCACCTCGCTCAGCGCCTCTTCGGCGTCGAGGACCTTGTCGATCGCGGCGCGCGCCAGCCGTTCGGCCGCCTGCCAGGAGGCGGCCCAGGCGGTGTCGGGGGCGCCCCCGCTCGGGGCCGCGACGGCCGGGACCACGTCGGTGGCGCTGCGCACCGGGTCGGCGAAGCAGCGCGGAGCGCCGACCACGACGTGCCTCTCGGCGCGCGCCAGGTAGGCGAGCAGTTGGCGGGAGAGGCCCGGACGGCCCACGCTGACCACCAGCTCGGGGTCGTGCTCCGCGGCGAACCGCGGCGACGCCAGCAGGTGGCGGTAGGCGGAGACGGCCTCGCCCCGGCGCGCGTTGGAGGTGGGCTCGGCCAGCAGCGGCCATCCGGTCTGGGCGGCCAGTGCCAGGTAGGGGATCGGGTCGTAGTCGCCGTCGCCGCAGACGACGACGCCGCGCTCGACCGCGGGCAGCTCCACGGGCACCGGCTCGCAGGGCCGGGTCTGCTGTGCGATCCAGGGTCGTCCCGACGCGCGCCCCTCCAGGGTTTCGGGCCACTCGGAATCGCTTTTCAGAGCGTGTGCGGCGCGGTCGGCCGATGCGGGGGCACCCGGGGCGGCCTCCACGTCGGGCACCAGGGGGTCGCGGAAGGCGAGGTTGAGGTGCACCGGGCCGGGCCGGTCGGCACCCGCGGCCGCCCAGGCCCGGCAGGCCAGCGACCGCCAGTAGGCCGCCATGCCCGGCACCGGCGCGGGCGCGCCGACCTCGGTGAACATCCGCACCGCCGAACCGAACAGGCCGATCTGGTCCACGGTCTGGTTGGCTCCGGTTCCGCGCAGCTCCGGGGGCCGGTCGGCGGTCAGCACCAGCAGCGGGACGCCGCTCTCGTCGGCTTCCAGCACGGCTGGATGGAAGTTGGCCGCCGCGGTGCCCGACGTGCACACCAGCGCGGCCGGGCTCCGCTGGGCGCGGGCCAGGCCGAGCGCGAGGAAGGCCGCCGACCGCTCGTCGATGCGGACGTGCAGCCGCACGTCCGGGTGGGCGGCCAGGGCCAGCGCAAGGGGGGTGGAGCGCGACCCCGGCGCGACGACGGCCTCGGCCAGCCCGCACCGGGCCAGTTCGTCGACGAGGACGCGCGCCAGAGCGGTAGACGGGTTCATGCGGTCTCTCTAGTTCGTCAGGATGTGTTCAAGTATCGGCGCGGCCCGCATGGCGGTGCCGCCGCCCCCGGCCCTGGCCGGCAGGGCGGGCCGGGGCCGACCGGTGCACCCGCCCGGCGCGGCCGGAGGCAGGAGGCGGTCCGCGCGGAGGACGCATTCGGGAACCCGGACACTCCCGTCGTGCAACGGATCGCGGCGCTGTGTTCGTCCCCGGGCGCTGGGGAGTCCCCCCGAAGTGTGACCGGAATCGCGGTGCGGATACGGCCGGAACCGGTGCAATCGCCCGGTGCGGACGCCCTCCCCCTTCCCCCGACGGTGCGGTGCGCCCTTACCGGGGACCTACCCGTTCTCACGCGGTCAACCGGGGATAGGGAAAAAGTCGGTCAATCCCCCGACGCCCGCGGGGCGGCGCCGCCGTCGTCCTCCGCCGGCCCGCGGGCGCGCCGCGCGGCCTCGGCGCGGCGCAGCCAGGGCGCCGCGTCGGTCTCGACGGCGGCGAGCCGGCGCTCGTCGACCTCGGGGCGGCGCACCGGCACGCGCCCCTGGTGCGGCAGCAGCGGATCGGCGGTGACGTCGGTCTCCAGCAGATGCATGGTCGCCAGCCCGCAGGCGTAGGGCAGCTCGGGCAGCGCCGCGGCCAGCGCGACGCCCGCGGCCAGCCCGACCGAGGTCTCCACGGCGCTGGAGACGACCACCGGCAGCCCGCACGCCTCGGCGACCCGCAGCGCGGCGCGCACCCCGCCCAGCGGTTGCACCTTGAGCACCACGATGTCGGCGGCGCCGGCGGCGCGCACGCGCAGCGGGTCCTCGGCGCGCCGGATGGACTCGTCGGCGGCCACGGGGACACCGCAGCGGCGGCGCACCTGCGCCAGCTCCTCCAGGGTGGCGCAGGGCTGCTCGGCGTACTCCAGGTCGAAGCGCGACAGCGCGGCCAGCATCCGCACCGCGGTATCGGGGTCCCACGCGCCGTTGGCGTCGATGCGCACCCGGCCGCGCGGGCCGATGGCGTCGCGCACGGCCTCGACGCGCGCGAGGTCGTCGGCGGGGCTCTGCCCGGTCTCGGCGACCTTCACCTTGGCTGTGGCGCACCCGCCCCCGGCCACGATGCGGGCCGCCTGATCGGGGCCGACCGCGGGGACGGTGACGTTGACGGGGACGCTGTCGCGCACGGGCGCGGGCCAGCCCTCTGCGGCGGCCTCGCGGCAGGCCGACCACCAGCGGGCGCACTCGCGCGGCGCATATTCGGGGAAGGGCGAGAACTCGCCCCACCCGGCGGGACCGCGCACCAGCAGCCCTTCGCGCACGGTCTGCCCGCGAAACCGCGTACGCATCGGAACGGCGAACGCGCGCGCCTCGCCGATGCCGCTGTGGCCCAATCCAGCCTCCCGCCGATCCCGCCGAAGATGTGCCGACTGTATTCTGCCGCGGGCGTGCAGGGCGCTCGGACACCCCGCACACCCGCTGCGGCCTCGCTCCGGCGCTCGCCGGTCCAGACGGCGCCGCCCCCGGTGGCCACCGCCCTGGGAGCGGCCTACAGCTTGCCGCCGAGCGGCGGTGCACCTACGCGTCAACGGCCCGCCACGGGTGGTGCGGCTCCACCTGGAAAGAACCGCGTGCGCTCGACGGCAAGCGAGCAGGTGACGCGAAGCGTCTCCGCTGGGGTGGTGGCGGGCTGACGGGCGGGCGGTTCACGCTTCGCGAGACACACCCATTGCCGCAGCCCCGATGGTCACCGCCCCAGGTGGGACCCGGTGGCGCCTCGAAAGCGGCGCCACCGCCGTTCTTCAACACGGCCTAAGGGCGGCGCGGGAAGCGGTCGAACTCCGGGCGGCGCTTCTCCTTGAACGCGTCGCGGCCCTCCTGGGCCTCGTCGCTCATGTAGTAGAGCATCGTGGCGTCGCCGGCGAACTGCTGCATCCCGGCCGCGCCGTCGCTGACCGCGTTGATCGCGCCCTTGACCATGCGCAGGGCTAGCGGGGACTTCTCCAGCATCTCCCGCGCCCAGGCGACGGTCTCCTCCTCCAGGCGCTCCAGCGGCACGACGGTGTTGACCAGCCCCATCTCCCGCGCTTCCTCGGCGGTGTACTGCCGGCACAGGTACCAGATCTCGCGCGCCTTCTTCAGGCCCACCGTCTGGGCGAGCAGCCAGGAGCCGTACCCGCCGTCGAAGGAGCCGACCTTGGGTCCGGTCTGGCCGAACCGGGCGTTGTCGGCGGCGATGGTCAGATCGCAGCAGACGTGCAGCACGTGGCCGCCCCCGATGGCCCACCCGGCGACCATGCAGATCACCGGCTTGGGCAGGCGGCGGATCTGCACCTGCAGGTCGAGCACGTTGAGGCGGCCGATCCCCTGGCGGGCGACCGCGTCGTCGCCCATGTAACCGTCGTCGCCGCGGATCTTCTGGTCGCCGCCGGAGCAGAACGCCTGGTCGCCGGCGCCGGTGAAGATGATCACGCCGACCTCGGAGTCGTCGCGCGCGGCGTTGAAGGCGTCCTGGAGCTCGAAGAGGGTCTGCGGCCGGAACGCGTTGTGGCGCTCGGGCCGATTGATCGTGATCTTGGCGATCCCCTCGGCGGTCTCGTAGATGATGTCGGCGTACTCGCCCGACCGCTGCCAATTCACGCCACTCACGACTGCCGTCATCTCCTTCGCTGCGTCATCCGGCTGGAGCCGGGTCCGGCCGACCGGCGCCGCCCGGCACATGGCCGCGGCCGCGCCCGGACCCGTCGCAGGCCAACCCTAATCCTTCCCGCGGGCGGCGGCGCACCCCGGCCGCCTCGTCGGCGCCCCCTTCCCGCGGGTCCGGCCCGGCCTGCGGAAGACCCGCCGCGCGGTGCGCCCGCAGGCGGCGCTAGCCTTGGCGGACGTGGCGAACCGACCGTTGCAGGCGGTGCTGGGGCTGGAGCCCGCCCACCTGACCGACCTGCTCTCCGACTCCCTCCAGGGCCGCGGCCCGGCGCTGCTCCCGCTCGACCCCGCCACCCCGCGGCCCCGGCTGGACGCCGTCCTGGAGGCGATGCGGCCCGCGTCCCTGCGGACCCCCGAAGGCGTCACGGCGCTGGAGGACTCCCGCGGCGCCGGCGAGGACACCGCGCTGACGATCGCCACCTCCGGCTCCACGGGCGCCCCCAAGGGCGTGGAGCTGCCCGCGCAGGCGCTGCTGGCCTCGGCCCGCGCCTCGCTGCGGCGGATCGGCGCCGGCCCCGGCGACCGGTGGCTGTGCGTGCTGCCCCACGCCCACATATCGGGGCTGCTGGTGCTGGTCCGCGCCCTGGTCGCCGGAACCGAGCCGCTCGTGCAGCCCTTCGACCCCGACTCGGCGCTGCGCATCGCCGCCCGCCACCGTCCGCACGTCTCGCTGGTGCCCACCCAGCTGCGCCGGCTGGTGGCCGCCGGCGCCGACCTGTCCCGCTTCGGCACCATCCTGGTGGGCGGGGCCGCCGCGCAGGAGGGGCTGCTGCGCACCGCCCGCGCCGCCGGCGGCCGGGTGGTCACCACCTACGGCATGAGCGAGACCTGCGGCGGCTGCGTCTATGACGGCCAGCCGCTGGAGGCCGTGCGGGTGCGTGTCGATCCCGGCGGCCGGATCCTGCTCGCCGGCCCTGTCCTCTTCGCCGGCTACCGCCTGGACCCCGGGGCCACGGCCGCCAGCCTGGTCGAGGACGGCGACGGCACCCGGTGGCTGCGCACCGGAGACCTGGGCCGGTTCGACGACGACGGGCGGCTGGTGGTGCGGGGCCGGCTGGACGACGTCATCAACACCGGCGGGCACAAGGTGGTCGCCGGGGAGGTCGCATCCCTGCTGATGCGGATGGACTCCGTGGCCGACGCCGCGGTGGTGGGCCGGCCCGACCCGGAGTGGGGCGAGCGCGTGACCGCGGTGGTGGTCCCCGCCGACCCGGCGGCCCCGCCCGGCCTGGAGGAGGTGCGGGCGTGGGTCGGCGCGCACCTGCCGCGCTACGCGGCGCCGCGCGAGGTGGAGGTCCGCTCGCGCCTGCCCCTGCTGGCCTCGGGCAAACCCGACCTCGCCGCCCTGCGCCGGGGCGGCCCGCAGCGCGATTGACGCGCCCGTGCGGGGGCAGGATGATCGGTGACCGCGATCTCTCGGTAACGGATCCGCCTCTGGGGGAACTTCGCACGCCGGACAGGCGTCTACCAAGGCACCGGATTCAACCCCTCGCGAAGGAGGTCGGCGGTGCGAATCGGCCGGCACCGACCCGGCGGAGGTCTCGGCTCCGCTCGCGGGAAGCGGCGCACCAGTTATCCCTACCCGTTCCTGGGCGCCGTCCACGCCGCATCGGGGTGTGAGCTAGGTCACGTCCCACGAGATCCAATCGAGACCGGGAACATTTGACTCTCTGACACGTTAGACATAGTGGCGTGCGAACACGGCGGGCTCCTTTACCGCCACGCGCCTGACGTCTTGGAAGGGAGGGAGGTGCCTTCATGTCGCGCACTGCCCTAGCCACTTCTCCCACGGTGGCGGAGACCGCAGACGGCAAGGATGTCGCGTCCGCGTCTCTGGACGAGCTGATCACCCGGGGGCGCTCCCAGGGACACCTGTCCCTTGCGGAGCTCCGCGCCGCGTTCACCGCGGCGGGGATCAGCCCGGCCGACGGCCGCTCCATCCTGCGCGAACTCGCCGACGCCGGCGTGCGGCTCGCCAACGGGGGCGGCGACGCCGCGGTGGAGTCCGTCGATGCAGACGCCGAGGACGAAGCGCTCGAGGAGGCGCTCGACACCGCACCCCGCGAGGCCGCCGAGGCCAAGGCCGAGGATACCGAAACCGTGAGCGCACCCGCTCACGAACCGGAGAGCCCCGAGGCCGACCTCGACGACCAGTCCCCGGCGATGGGCGACTCCGTCCACACCTACCTGAAGGCGATCGGCCGGCGCCAGCTCCTGACCGCCGAGGAGGAGGTCGACCTCGCCAAGCGCATCGAGGCCGGGCTCTACGCCGAGTACCGCCTGGGCACCATCGAGGACTCCCCCGGCCCCGAGGAGAACCTCAGCGAGGCCGACCGCGAGGACCTCACCGAGATCGCCGAGGACGGCCGCCGCGCCAAGCAGCACATGCTGGAGGCCAACCTCCGACTGGTCGTCTCGGTCGCCAAGAAGTACAGCGACCGCGGCATGTCCCTGCTGGACGTGGTGCAGGAGGGCAACCTGGGCCTGATCCGGGCGGTCGAGAAGTTCGACTACACCAAGGGCTTCAAGTTCTCCACCTACGCCATGTGGTGGATCCGCCAGGCCATACAGCGCGGTTTCGCCGACTCGGCGCGCACCATCCGGCTTCCCGTGCACGTCCTGGAGCTGCTCAGCAAGGTGAGCCGCCTGGAGCGGGACATGCACCAGAGCCTGGGCCGCGAGCCCACGCCCGAGGAACTGGCCAAGGAGCTGGACAAGTCGCCCTCGCAGATCGAGGAGCTGCTGCGGGTCACCCGCCAGCCCATCAGCCTCGACTCCACCATCGGCGAGGACGGCGAGACCCGCATCGGCGACCTCATCGAGGACATCGACGCCTCCGAGGCCTCCGAGGTGGTCGACCGCCAGCTGATGGCCGACCAGCTCCGCCGGGCGCTGGACGACCTGGAGCCGCGCGAGGCGACCATCATGTCCCTGCGGTTCGGGCTGATGGACGGGCGTCCGCGCACCCTGGACGAGATCGGCAAGCACCTCGGCCTGACCCGCGAGCGCATCCGCCAACTCGAGAAGCAGTCGCTGTCGAAGCTGCGCCACCCCAGCCGGGCCCAGCAGCTGCTCGACTTCGCGAGCTGACTCGGCCGCGGCCCCGTGCCGCGCCGACCGGTCCGCGCGACCCCGACCCCGTGCCCGCCGCCGAGCGGGCACGGGGTCTTTTCGCGCCCGCACCGGCCCGGCGCAGCGGGCGGCGACCGCGGCGGACGCCGGAAGGCGCCTCAGGGGCCCCTGAACCTCCCCCGAGATCTCCGGTCGAGGGCTGTCCGCCGGCAGGCGGTGGGCGAGAATGCGACCATGTCCGACGAAACGCCCCCCGCGCCCTCCCCCGCCCGCACCCCGGGGACCGCATCGCCCGGCTCCGACATCGCGGCCTCGCTGCGCGCCTCGCGCGAGCTGGGACCCGACTACGACGCCGCGATCGCCGACGCCATCGCCGAACGCCTCGACCGCGCGGTCGACGAGCGCGTCCGGTCGCGCCTGGCCGAGGCCGGCCTGGAGGCGAAGCGGCCCGGAGCGCCGGCGGCCCCGGAGAAGCCGGACCGCCAGGGCTGGACGCCGCGGATGACCATGGGCCTGCTGGCCATGTGCTTCGCGGTACCGATGACCGCGATATGCGGCAGCTTCATGGGCCCCGCCGGCATCGTCCTCGCGTGGGCGGGCATCCTGATCTGCTACGTCATCAGCATCGCCGGTACCCGGCGCTGACCCGCACCGGCCCCTCAGCCGCGCAGCGCGGCGCGGACGATGTCCAGCGCCTCGCCGCTGTCCAGGCCCAGCTTGGCGATCACGTCGGCATAGGTGCGGGCCGCCGCGACTGCCTCGGCGCGCTGGGCATCGCCGTCGGCGGCGATGTAGGTGCCCGAGCGGCCGCGCGTCTCGACGACGCCGGCCTGCTCCAGCTCGCGGTAGGCCCGCGCGACCGTGTTCACTGCGACGGAGAGGGTCTCGGCCAGCGCGCGCACGGTCGGCAGCTTGTAGCCCACCGGTAGCTCGCCCTTGGCGGCCTTGTTGGCCACCGCCGCCCGTATCTGCTCATACGGGGGAACCTTCGACGTCGGGTCGATCCGGATCGCGTCCGGCATCCTCGCCCCCCACTCCCTGTAACTGCGGTGCCACTGGCGTGCGCGCAACGCCTGCTCCGATACTCCCATTGCGGAGCAAGCGCCGCACGCCGTCAGACCGCGGCGGGACTGCGCGGCAGGCGCTCGATGCCGTGCAGGCGGTGGGTCTCGCGGGCCGTCAGGAGGCGCTCGGCGGTCTCGGTCGCCCACCGGACGTCAGGTGTGGCCAGCCGCTTGCGGCGGTAGATCCGGTCGGTGTAGCCGCGCGGGCCGATCAGCACCCGCTCGCGGGCGTACGCGGCGCGCATCGCCTCGGTCAGGGCCTCATCCAGCGCGACGCCGCAGTGGTGCAGCTCCTCGATGTCGGCGTCGGAGCGCTGCGCCTCGGCCAGCCGCCGCTCGGCCTCGGCCACCTCCTGGAGCAGCTGCGGAAGCCGCTCGGCCGCACGCTGGTCCTCGGCGTGGCGCTTGCGCGCGGAGTCGTCGACTTTGCGGTTTGCGAGGGCCATGTTCGCTCCCGATATGTGGTTGGGGTCCGCGGGGGATGGGTAGGGCGTGTCGGCGTCCCACTCTAGACGCGTGCAAGATCACCTCGCGAGTGTCGCGGCGCTTCGCAACGCCGCCTTTACGCAGTAATCCTAGGATCGGGGCGTGAGCCGAAACAATGCCGGTCTCAGCACCGACCGCATCATCACCGAAGCCCTGCGCATCATCGACGGCCAAGGGCTGCGCCGGTTGACCATGCGCCGCCTGGGCGACGCCCTGGAGGTGGAGGCCATGGCCATCTACCACCACTTCCCCCTGGGCAAGGAGCAGCTCTTCGACGCGATCGTGGCCTACATCAGCGACGTCTTCCGCCGTCCGGCCGGCGAGGACGAGCAGGAGGACCCGCCCGGCGAAGACGGCGAGGAGGCCGGGGACGCCGAGGAGGCCCCCGACCCGCGCCCCTGGGATGAGCGGCTGCGCACCTGGGCGCTGGACTACCGCCGAGCGCTGCTGGACCACGCCCAGGCGCTGCCGCTGTTCATCCACCGCCGCCCCGACACCGAGGCGGCCCTGCGCACCCGGGAGCTGCACTACGCCGCTTTCACCGAAGCCGGGCTCAGCGGCGCCGACGTCGTCCAGGCCGCCGCCGTCCTGGACTCCTACGTGACCGGCGCCGTCATCCACGAGGTGCGCGCCGACGGCCTCCCGGCCCAGCACCCGGCCGTTCCCGACGGGCGCTTCCCCCACGCGTCGGCGCTGCGCGGCGTCGAACTCGACCCCGAGCACCGGTTCACCCGCGGCCTGGATTCCCTGCTGGACTCACTGCGGCCCTAGATCATTGATGGGAATCGCCTTTGCCCGATACGGGTGCGGTGTCGGGCTTCCTGTCAGGAACCCCCAGGATGTTCAGGGCCCAAGCACCCCCGGGTTGCGGCAGTTGGCTGTGACGCGCGAAGCGCCCGTTGCCGCAACCCCGGTGGTGACGGCTTTCCGAGTGGTTTCGCGGAGGGTGCCTGGTCGCAGGGCCGCTACCGTGTGAGTCCCAGTTCCTGGGCGGCGATGGCGGCCTGCACGCGGCTGCGCAGGTCGAGCTTGGCCAGGATGCGGCTGACGTGGGTCTTGGCGGTGGTCTCGGTGATGCTCAGGCGCCGGGCGAGCTGGCGGTTGGACAGTCCCTCGCCCACGCAGGCCAGCACCTCGCGCTCGCGCGGCGTCAGATCGGCGAGTGCCGCGGCGGGCGGACGGGCGCGCCCGTCCGCCGCGGACGCCGACCCGGCCGCGCCGCCGCCCGAAGCGGCGAACTCCTGGATCAGCCGCCGCGTCACCGCAGGCGCGATCATGCCCTCGCCGCGCGCCACCACCCGCACCGACTCGATCAGGTCGCCGGCCTCGATGTTCTTCAACAGGAACCCGGCGGCGCCGGCGCGCAGTGCGCCGAACACGTACTCGTCGAGGTCGAAGGTCGTCAGGATCAGCACGTCGGAGCCGGTTCCGGCGAGTTCGCGAGTGGCGGTGACGCCGTCCTTGCGCGGCATCCGCACGTCCATCAGGACCACGTCGCAGCGGGTCCGGCGGGCCGCCGCCACGGCCTCCTCGCCGTCGGCGGCCTCGGCCGCCACCTCGATGTCGGGAGCGGAGTCCAAGATCATCACCAGGCCCGACCGCACCGCCCACTGGTCCTCGGCCACCACCACCCGGATCATCGCGCACCGCCCTCCTGCCCGCCGACGCCGCCGACGGCCTGTTCCGCCGCCTGGTCCACCGCGCCGCCGGCAACCCCCCGCTGCGCCTCCGGCTCGGACGCCTCGGATTCCGCGGGCGGCAGCGGGATCTCGGCCCGCACCCGCCACGTCCGCGCTCCGAGAGGGCCGGCGCTGAACCGGCCGCCGAGCAGCAGGACGCGTTCACGCATCCCGGTCAGCCCCGCGCCCGCGCCGTGGCCCTCCAGGACCGCCGCGCCCGGCGGCCCTGCGCCGTCCCGCTCCGCGGCCGCGGGGTTGGTCACCGTCAGCACCAGGTGGTCTCCGTCCACGCTGCCGGCGCGGAACTCGACGGCCACCTCCGCGCGCATCGGGTCGGCGTAGCGCAGGGCGTTGGTCAGCGACTCCTGCAGCACCCGGTAGGCGGCGGCGTCGGTGTGCGGCGGCAGCGGCCGCGCGGGCCCCGACCGGACGACCTCGACCGCCAGCCCGGCCTCGCGGGCGTCGGCGAAGAGCCGGTCGGCGTCGTCGAGCCGGGGCGTCACCGCTTCCAGCTGCGGGCTTTCGTCGGCGCCGCGCAGCACCCGGATCATGGCCCGCATGTCGGTGAGGCCGTGCAGACTGCTGTCGCGGATCACGGTCAGGATGCGGCGCGTCCGCTCGGGATCGGCCTCGCGCATCGACAGCGCCGCGGTCGACTGCACGGCGATGGCGCTGAGGTGGTTGGCGATCACGTCGTGCAGCTCGCGCGCCACCCGGCCGCGTTCCTCGGCCACGGCGTTGCGGCGGTCGAGTTCGGCCATCCGCTCGATCTGGCGGGCCCGCTCGCGCTCCAGCGCGGTCCGCCGGCGGTGCTCGCGCACACTCATCCCGCTGATCACCGGACTGGCGAAGACCAGCACGTAGAGTCCGACCCCCTGGACCACGCTCAGCGGCCCGCCGGGCAGGTATCCCCGCACCAGCGCGATCGCCAGGCCCGCGGTCACGGCCGCGCCGACCACGCAGACCACCGCCAGCACCGTGTTGGCCACCCGGGGCCGGCCCCACACGCAGGCCGCGTACAGTGCGTCGCCGTAGACGATGAGCACGGCCATCGAGGGCCCGATCGCCGCGTCGGCCGCGGCCACCAGCGTGGCCGCCCCCACGGTCGCGGCCGGGGCGGTGCGGCGGAAGACGACCACCGCGCAGACGGCCGCCAGCGTGGCCAGCAGCCACCGCGGGTCCACGCCGTCGCGCTCCACGACGGCGCCCACGGCCCACAGCACCAGACCGAGGGCCAGCAGCGACACCGACCACAGCAGGCTGCCCAGATAGGCGCGGCCGCCCAGTACGGGGCGGTCCAGCAGCTCGCGGCCCGGCAGTCGTGCTCTCACGGACTCCATCTCAGCACGTGCTGCCCGCCGATGCGTACATCCAAGGTCGTAGGGCGATCTCCTCGCCGCCGACGATGCCCGCCGCGCGCCCGCGTCCGATGCTGGGAGCGTCGAATCCGCGGCCGAGAAGGGGGCGCACGGTGATCGTCGGGCTGATCCTGGCGTGCGAGGTCATGTTCTGGGTGCTGCTGCTGGGCGGGCTGGCCGCCCGCTACCTGCTGCGCCGCACCCGGCTGAGCACCGCGCTGCTGGTGTCGGTGCCGGTGCTGGACGCGGTGCTGCTGGCGGTGATCGCCGTGCATCTGGCCTCGGGGGGCACGGCCGACGCCTCCCACGGGCTGGGCGCCCTGTACCTGGGGTTCACCGTCGCCTACGGGCACCCCATCATCAAGTGGACCGATGTGCGCTTCGCCCACCGCTTCGCCGGCGGCCCGCCGCCCGCCAAGCCGCCGAAGCGGGGCATGCCCGCGGTGCGGCGCGAGGCCGCCGCGTGGCTGCGGTGCGTGCTGGCCTGCGCGCTCGGCGCGGGCGTGCTCGGCGGGTTGATCGTGTTCGTGGGCGATCCGGCGCGCACCGCGGCCCTCGCGCAGTCGTTCTCCCCGCTGGGGACCATCCTGGTGGTGCACACGATCGCCTCGGTGTGGATCGTCGCCGAGGCGCTGCTCGGGCGCCGGGACACGGCCGGCGGCGAGGAGGGGGCAGGGGCCCGGCGCGACGCCGCCGCGAACGAAGGCTGAGCGCAGGCGCCGCGGCCCCCGGGCGTCGGGCGCCCGGGGGCCGCTGAACCGCGTGGGAGGCCGGCTGCCGGCCGGTCAGGCCGCCGTGGACTGGCGGCGCAGCTCGGCGCGCTGGGCTCGGTGCTTCTTGGCCTCGACCGGGTCGAGGACCGGCGCGGCGGCCAGCAGCTCGCGGGTGTAGTCGTGCTGGGGAGCCTCGTAGACGGTGTCGCTGTCGTTCAGCTCGACGACCTCGCCCTTGCGCATGACCGCCACCCGGTCGCTGACCTGGCGCACCACCGCCAGGTCGTGGGCGACGAAGATGTAGGTCAGGTCGAAGTCGTCCTGGAGCTCGTCCAGCAGCCGCAGGACCTGGTCCTGGGTCGAGACGTCCAGCGCCGAGACCGGTTCGTCGCAGATGACCAGCTTGGGCCGCAGGATCAGGGCCCGGGCGATCGCGATGCGCTGGCGCTGGCCGCCGGAGAAGGCGTGCGGGAACCGGTTGTAGTGGGAGGCCTCCAGCCCGACGCGCTCCAGCAGCTCCTGGACCTTGCGCTGGATCTCCTTGGTGTTGGACTCCCCCTGCACCCGCAGCCCCGCGCCGATGCTGTCGCCGATCGTCACGCGCGGGTTCAGCGACGAGTAGGGGTTCTGGAAGATCATCTGGATGTCGCGGCGCAGCGGGCGCAGCTTGTACTCGGGCAGCCGCGTGATGTCGCGGCCCTCGAAGACGATCTGGCCGGAGGTGGGCGTCAGCAGCCGGGTGATCATCCGCGACAGGGTGCTCTTGCCGGAGCCGGACTCGCCGACGATCCCCAGCGTCTCGCCCTGGTGCAGGTCGAAGGAGACGTCGTCGACGGCGTAGAAGTCGCTGGCGCGGCCCAGCAGGCCGCCGCGGACCTTGAAGCGCATCCGGGCGTTGCGCACCGACAGCAGCGGCTGCTCGGCGGACTCCGCGCTCTTCTCCGGCTTGGCGGTGGCGCCGGTGCGCTGCTGGGCGGATTCGTCCTCGACCGCGGCGGCCTGCCGGGCGGCCTTGGCCTTGAGCGCCTTCTTGGCCTGGGCGCTGAGCCCGCGGGGAGCGGACTGGGTACGCTCGGCCCGCACCTGGGCGCGCCGCTGCGCGCGGGAGACGTCCACCCGCGGCACGGCGGCCAGCAGCGACTTGGTGTAGGGGTGCTCCGGGGACGACAGGACCCGGCGGACGTCGCCGCGCTCCACGATGTCGCCGTTCTGCATCACCAGCACCTCGTCGACCGAGCCGGCCACCACCGCCAGGTCGTGGCTGACCAGGATCAGCGACATGCCCAGGTCGCTGCGCAGGTCGTCGAGCAGGTCGAGGATCTGGGCCTGGACCGTGACGTCCAGGGCGGTGGTGATCTCGTCGGCCAGCAGCACCGTGGGGTCGCACATCAGGCCCATGGCGATCAGCGCGCGCTGGCGCATGCCGCCGGAGAACTCGTGGGGGTAGGAGTTGATCCGCTTGGCGGCGTTGGGGATGCCCACCCGGTCCAGCGACTCGACGGCCCGCTTGCGGGCGTCGGCGGAGGAGGCTTCGGGCCGGTGCACCTTGTAGGCCTCGATGAGCTGGTTGCCGATGGTGTACTGCGGGTGCAGCGACGACATCGGGTCCTGGAAGACCATGGCGATGTCGTTGCCGCGCATGTTGCGGACCTGGCCGTCGGTGGCGGTGGCGAGGTTCTTGCCGACGACGGTGATGTCGCCGGTGACCTCGGCGTTGGTGCCGCGGTGCAGGCCCATCAGGGCCAGGGAGGTGGCGCTCTTGCCCGAGCCGGACTCCCCGACGATGCCCACGGCTCCGCCGGCGGGCACGTCGAAGGAGATCCCGTTCACAGCGGTGATCCGCCCCTCCAGGGTGGGGAACGTGATCCGCAGATCGCTGACGCTGACGACCGGGTCGGTCATGGCCGCCTCACCTTCGGTCCGGTTGGCCCCTGCGGGCGAGTTTGCAGAACTGGGCGCGGTACTCGACATGGTGGCATCCCCCTCAGGCGCCCACGCGCACGCGCGGGTCGACCCAGGCGTAGAGCACGTCGACGACCAGGTTGGCGATGACCACGAACACCGCGGTGAACATCGTGACGCCCAGGACCACCGGCAGGTCGCTGCCGCGGATCGCGTCGACGGCGAACTTGCCCAGCCCGGGCAGCGAGAACGTGCTCTCGGTCAGCACCGCGCCGCCCAGCATCAGCCCGAAGTCCAGGCCGAAGATGGTGATGATCGGGGTGAGTGCGGCGCGCAGGCCGTGCTTGGTGACCACGGTGCGCTCGGGCAGGCCCTTTGCGCGGGCGGTGCGGATGAAGTCCTCGCCCATGGTGTCGAGCATCCCGGCGCGCGTCAGGCGCGCGTACATCGCGGCGTAGAGGAACGCCAGCGTGACCCAGGGCAGCACCAGCCCGTGCGCCCAGGCCAGCGGGTTCTCGGTGAAGTCGGTGTAGCTGCCGCCCGGCGGGAAGATCGGCCAGTAGTAGCTCAGCAGGGCCAGGGAGACCAGGCCGGTGAAGAAGATCGGCAGCGAGACGCCGGCCAGCGCCGTCATCATGGCGGCGCGGTCCAGCAGCGACCCGCGGCGCAGCGCGGAGAGGACGCCGATCGACACACCCGCGACCAGCCAGATCACCGCCGCGCCGATCGCCAGGGAGCCGGTCACCGGCAATCTCTCCAGCAGCTGCGGCCACACCTCGGTGTTGGTCTTGAAGGAGTAGCCGAAGCACGGGGCGTCGCAGTGGATGATGTCGGTGCCGCTGTCGTACTCCTGGCCCATCACCAGCCCGGAGACGAACTCCCAGTACTGCACGGTGATCGGCTCGTCCAGATTCAGCCGCTCCTTGACCGCGGCGATCGCCTCGGGGCTGGGCGACTTGCCGATGTAGCGGGCCGCCAGCCCGTCGGAGTCGATGCCGGCCAGGCGCGGCACCAGGAAGAAGATCGCGAAGACGACCATGGTGACCACGAGCAGCAGGACGACGCCCGCGGCCAGGCGGCGGAAAATGTATCGGATCACAGCGGGCGGCCGAAGCCTTCACCTGCCTTGCTTCACGAGTGAGGTGTCCGGGTGGTGCGGCCGGCTTGTGGCCGGTCCGCACCGTCTCAGGCCGGGGCCGGCCCCCGCGCGCGGGGGCCGGCCGCGTGTGCCTGCCTACTGCTCCAGCCCGAGGGCGGAGTAGTCGTACATCTTGTATGCCTCGCTGAAGTAGACGTTGCTCAGCTCCTCGGGACGGTAGAGCAGCGCCTTCTGGTTCAGGTAGGGCAGGAAGGTCGCCGACTCCATGGCGAGCTGGTTGACCTCCGCGTAGATCTCCGCGCGGGCGGCGGGGTCCTCGGTCTGGACCGACTCGTCGAGGAGCTTGTTGACCTCCGGGTCGTCCAGCTCGGAGAGGTTGGAGTTGCCGGCCGGCTTGATGGAGTCGCCGTGCATGATCTGCGACAGGAAGCCGTAGCCGGAGGGCCAGTCGGCGCCCCAGCCGTAGGCGATGATGCCCAGCTCCTCGCGGTGGACGAACTCCGGCGAGCCCGCCTGCTCACTGGTGTAGGTGCCGGCCGGGTAGCCCTTGAGGTCGGTCTTGATGCCGTACTGCTGGAGGGCCTGCTGCAGCGCCTCGGCGGTCTTCTTCTCCTTGTCCCGGTCGGAGCGGTAGGAGATGTTGGTCGAGAAGCCGTCGGGCATGCCGCATTCCTTGAGCGCGGCCTCGACCTTCTTCTTGCTGCCCTTCTGGCCCTTGGTGCCGTAGGGGTCGATCGGCTTGTAGCCCTTGATGGAGGGCGGCAGCATGTTGGTGGCGATGTCGCCGGCGATGGTTCCGCCCCAGGCGCCCTGCATCGCGGTCTTGTCGGCGCCGTAGAGGACGGCCTCGCGGCAGGCCTTCTTGTCGAACGGCTCGACGTTGGGGTTGATCGCGAAGTACAGCAGGAAGCCGGTCTGAGGGTTGTCGGCGTTGGCCCGCAGGTCCTCGTTGCGCAGGATGTCCTGGCGGGCCGAGGCCTCGACGCCCAGGCCGGCGACGTCGACGTGCAGGTCGCCGTTGATCAGGCGCTTGTCCCGGTCGTTCTCCTCCTGCTTCCACTGCACCTGGATCTTGTCCGGGCGGTTGCGGGTCAGGGGGTCGGTCGAGGGGTCGTAGTGCTCGTTGCGGACCAGCGTGAGCGTCTGGCCGGGGGTCCACTCGCTCTCGAACTTGTAGGGACCGGTCGAGACGACGTTGGTCTGGTACTGCGTGCCGGTGTCGGCGTCGGCGGGGACCGGCGACGTCTGCGGCATGGCGGCCAGGTAGTCGAACTCGGCGAACGGCTTCTTCAGGTGGAACTTGATGGTCCGGTCGTCGGGGGTGGTGACGCCGGTGAAGTTGTCGAGGTTGTCGTCCTTGTAGGGACCCTTGTAGTCGCCGGCGTCCAGCAGCTGGAAGAAGTAGTTCGGGCCCTTGTTCAGGACCTCGGGGGCGAAGTTGCTGCGCGCGATGGCGTACTTGACGTCCTCGGAGGTGATCTTCGAGCCGTCCTGGAACTTCAGCCCCTTCTTGAGGGTGTAGGTCCAGGTCAGTCCGTCGTCACTGACCTCGCCGAGGTCGGTGGCCAGGTCGGGGATGGGCTCCTGGCCCTTGTCGCCGGGCTTCTGCGGGTAGGTCACCAGGGTGCGGGCGTACAGCCGCGTGAAGTCCCAGTTGGCGGCGTAGTAGGTGTTGCCCGGGTCGAGGGAGTCGAACTGGTCGGAGTGGGCGAGTTTGAGGGTGCCGCCCTGCTCCTTGGACTGGTCGACGATGCTGCTGATGGCGGAGTTGTCGACGGAGTAGTCGCCACCGCCCTCGCCGTTGCCGCCCCCGCCTCCGCAGGCGGACAGGAGCATCGCCACCGATGTGCCGGCGGCGGCGAGGCCCAGCCATTTCTTTCTCACTGGCGTTTGCCTTTCTCTACGCGAACCTTGGCGCGGGCACCGATCGGGTACTCGGGCGCCGGGGTGGATGGGTCCGGGGTGGGGTCAGGATTGGGTACGGGGGTCGAGCGCGTCGCGCAGACCGTCGCCGAAGAGGTTGAACGCCAGCACCGTGAGGAAGATCGCCAGACCGGGGGCCAGCATGAAGTTCGGTGCGGAGTCGTAGTAGTCGACCGCTTCGGAGAGCATGCCGCCCCACGTGGCCGTGGGCGGCTCGACGCCGACGCCGAGGAAGGACAGCGCGGCCTCGAAGAGGATGTTGGTGGGGATCAGCAGCGTGGAGTACACCAGGATCGGGGCCACCAGGTTGGGCAGCAGCTCCTTGCGGAGGATGTAGAAGTTGCTCGCCCCCAGGCTGCGCGAGGCTTCGACGAACTCCCGTTCGCGCAGGCTCAGCGTCTGGCCGCGGATGATGCGGCCGATGTAGGGCCAGTTGAAGAAGCCGATGATGAACACCAGGATCGCGATCCGCAGCGCGTTGTCCTGGAGGCCGAAGGCGGCGTCGGGCAGCACGCCCACCAGCGCCATGGCGAACAGCAGCAGCGGGAACGCCAGGAAGATGTCCATGAGGCGGCTGATCAGGGCGTCGACCCAGCCGCCGAAGTAGCCGGCGATGATGCCCATGAAGGTGCCGATGACCACCGAGACCAGGGTGGCCAGGAACCCGATGAGCATGGAGATGCGGGCGCCGTAGACGATCCGGCTGAAGATGTCGCGGCCGGTGACCGGCTCGACGCCGAAGAGGTGCTCGCCGCTCATGCCGCCCATGGGGCCCATCGGGGTGCCCAGGGCGGGGTCGATCATCTCGCGGTTCCACTGGTTGGGCGGGTGCCCCAGCAGGGAGACGATCAGCGGCGCGAACAGGGCGACCAGCGCCATCAGGACGACGAAGGCGCCGCCGGTCATCGCGACCTTGTCCTTGCGGAGCCGCATCCAGGCGATCTGGCCCAGGGAGCGGCCCCGGTCGCGCGTACCGCCGGTCTGGGCGACCGCCTCGGGTTGGGCCTCCTCGGCCGCCCCCGGTACGTCCAAAGGCGCGGTCATAGCACCACTACTCCCCCACTAGTCCCGCTCTGTGCGGCGGCACCGTCGTCTCCGTTCGAAAGGCGCCGGTGGATGCCCGGCGCTCCCGTGCGGCGGCGCGACCGGTGCGCGCGCACGCCTGGATACCGCGCTGCCACGCGGCGGGGGATTCCCCCTGGTCCGCGTGTGGCGGATGTGGCCGCCGAACCCGTAAACCGTGGACAGATGCACCGTTACCGCCGGTCCAACGCGGCACGGCGATTAATGTACGCCGCGATTAAGCACCGAACGTCCAATATCCGGTGATGTATCCCAATCGTGACGCGAGCACGACAGTTCCGTCACTTGCCGTGACCTGACCATACGCATGCACGGCAGAACCGAGTGTGCACCACATCGAGCACCGGCACCGGGGTGGCACGCCCAGGTCGGGGCCCTGCTACAGCCGGCAACCATAGTAAACGGAAAATAAGGACAAACAGCACGCCAACCGGGTAAATTCGTGCCGCTGGGCCTCAAGGTATGCGCCCGGAAGCGTCCCACCGGCGGCGAAAGCCGGTGGCGCGGGGAATTCCGTCCCCTCCGCGCCGCCGGAGGCCGTGGGAATCCTGGGGCGGAGGGGGCGGTCGCGGCGCGAGCTCGGCCCATGGGGCGTCGGTGCTGGATGCGGCGCCGCGCTCTGCCGGAGGATGCGGGAACGCGCGCGGTGGCACCCGGTGCCGCCGCAGGGGCGCGGACAGGACTCAGCCGCGGCGGACCCCGCGTCCCGCGCGCGCTCCGCCGCAGCGGCGCCGCCGCCTACTCGATCCCGTGCTTGCGCAGCAGGTCCTCGATCTCGCCGAAGTCGTCGTCGCCGCCTGCCTGCTGCTTCGCGCCGCGCCTGCTCTGGCCCTGGGCGCCGGCGGCACCGGCCGCGCCGCCGCTCGCGGAGTCGATGCCCGCCGCGGGGCGGCGGCCCTCCTCGGCGGAGGCGCGCTCACCGCCCTTGCGCACACCGACGCCGCGCGCCCGCATGACGCCCGAGACCACCCACAGCACCACGGCCAGGGCGGCTACGACGACGCCGCCCCACACGACGGGGTTGAAGGCCAGGGAGACGAAGAAGCCGACCAGGTCGGTGACGAGCCGCCAGAGGATCGTCATGAGCCCCAGCAGGCCGGCGGCCAGCGGCAGCAGCGACCACGCCACGCCGCGCAGCCCCGAGGCGGCGCCCCTGCGCCGCCAGACCACCCACGAGACGAGCAGCCCCACGACGGTGAGTGCGGCTCCCAGCATCGGACCTGCGATGGGCAACTGTTCCGGCATGCTTCCAGTCTTGCATCCGCGTCCAGCGCCCCACATCAGGCGAGTCCCCTAGGGATGTCCCGGCACCGCCCCGGGCCGGGCGCCGCGGCATCGGCTAAGCCGCGACGAGGCCCTCGATCCAGGCGAGGTCCACACCCTCCAGCGACTCCAGCACCCGCAGCCGGCCGCCGGGGGTGAAGGCGCCCCGGTCGCCGACGGCCACGGTCGCGCATCCGGCCGCCAGCGCCGAGGCCACGCCGACGGCCGAGTCCTCGAAGGCCGCGCACCGGGCGGGGTCGGCGCCCAGCAGCCTCGCGGCCTTGAGGTAGGGCGCGGGATCGGGCTTGGTCGCCTCCACCTCGTCGCCGGCGACCGAGACGTCGAAGCTGTCGACCCCGATCGCCCCGATCGCCGGCTCCACGAGCGAGCGCCGGGTCGAGGTCACCAGCGCGCAGGCCACGCTCGAGCCCGCCACGCGGGCCACCAGCTCCTTGGCCCCGGGGCGCGGCTCGGCGCCGCCGGCCAGCAGGCGGCCGAACTCCGCCTGCAGCCGGCCGGCGATTTCGTGCGCATCGGCGCGCACACCGGCCCGCTCGATCATGTAGCGGGCCACCGGCACGGCGGCGCACCCGATGTTGCGGCGGTGGTCCTCCTCGGTCCACTCGCCGCCCAGGGAGGCCGCCGCGGCCGACTCGGCCCGCCCCCACAGGTCCCCGCTGTCGATGAGGGTGCCGTCCATGTCGAAGAGGACGGCCTGCAGGGGCGAGCCGGTTGCGGTCATACGTTGAAGTATTTGGCCTCCGGGTGATGAACGACGATCGCGTCGGTGGCCTGCTCGGGAACGAGCTGGAACTCTTCGGACAACGTGACGCCGACGCGCTCGGGCTCCAGCAGCTTCATGATCTTGGCTCGGTCCTCCAGGTCCGGGCAGGCGCCGTAGCCCAGCGAGAAGCGGGCGCCGCGGTAGCCCAGCTTGAAGAACGCCTCCAGGTCGGCCGGGTCCTCGCCGGCGAAGCCCAGCTCCGCGCGGATCCGCGTGTGCCAGTACTCGGCCAGCGCCTCGGTCAACTGCACCGACAGGCCGTGCAGTTCGAGGTAGTCGCGGTAGGCGTTCTTCTCGAACAGCTCCTGGGTGGCGCGGCTGATGGCCGAGCCGACCGTGACGATCTGCAGCGGCAGCACGTCGGTCTCGCCCGACTCCTTGGGCCGGAAGAAGTCGGCCAGGCAGAGGTGCCGGTCGCGGCGCTGGCGCGGGAAGGTGAAGCGGGTCCGCTCGGCCCCGTCCTCGTCCAGCACCACCAGGTCGTCGCCCTCGCTGTAGCAGGGGAAGTAGCCGTAGACCACCGCGGCCTCCAGCAGGCCCTCGGTCTGGATGCGGTCCAGCCAGGCGCGCATGCGCGGCCGGCCCTCGGTCTCGACCAGCTCCTCGTAGCTGGGCCCGCCGCCCTTCTTGGAGCCCTTGAGGCCCCACTGGCCCATGAAGGTGGCCCGCTCGTCCAGGTAGGAGGTGTAGTCGGCCAGCGGGATGCCCTTGCTGATCCGGTCGCCCCAGAACGGCGGCGTGGGCACCGGGTTGTCGGTGGCCACGTCGCTGCGCGCCGGCATGTCCTCGGGCGCGGTGACCTGCAGCTTGGCGCCGCCCTTGACCTTGCGCTTGCGCAGCTCGGGCAGCTCGGCGCCCTCGACGCCGCGCTTGACGGCCATGAAGGCGTCCATCAGGCGCAGCCCCTCGAAGGCGTCGCGGGCGTAGCGCACCTGGCCGTCGAACACCTCGGAGAGGTCCTCCTCGACGAAGGACCGGGTGAGGGCCGCACCGCCCAGCAGCACCGGGTACTGCTCGGAGATCCCGCGGGAGTTCATCTCCTCCAGGTTCTCCTTCATGATCACGGTGGACTTCACGAGGAGGCCGGACATCCCGATGACGTCGGCCTTCTGCTCCTCGGCGGTCTCCAGGATGGCCGAGACCGGCTGCTTGATGCCGAGGTTGACGACGTCGTAGCCGTTGTTGGAGAGGATGATGTCGACGAGGTTCTTGCCGATGTCGTGCACGTCGCCCTTGACGGTGGCGAGCACGATGCGGCCCTTGCCGTCGTCGTCGCTCTTCTCCATGTGCGGTTCGAGGTAGGCCACGGCCGACTTCATCGTCTCGGCGGACTTCAGCACGAACGGCAGCTGCATCTCGCCCGAGCCGAACAGGTCGCCGACGACCTTCATCCCGGCCAGCAGCGTGTCGTTGACGATCTCCAGGGCCGGCTTCTCGGCCAGCGCCGCCTCGAGGTCGTCCTCCATGCCGTTCATCTCGCCGTCGATGATGCGGCGCTCCAGGCGCTCCCACAGCGGCAGCTTGGCCAGCTCGTCGGCGCGCGAGGCCTTCAGGGCCTGGGCGTCGACGCCTTCGAACAGGTCGAGGAACTTCGCCAGCGGGTCGTAGTCCTCGGTGCGCCGGTCGTAGATCATGTCCAGCGCGACCTGGCGCTGCTCCTCGGGGATCCGGTTCATCGGCAGGATCTTGGAGGCGTGCACGATGGCCGAGGTCAGCCCCGCCTCCATGCACTCGTGCAGGAACACCGAGTTCAGCACGATGCGCGCGGCCGGGTTGAGGCCGAAGGAGAGGTTGGACAGGCCCAGGGTGGTCTGCACGCCCGGGTGGCGCCGGTTGATCTCGCGGATGGCCTCGATGGTCTCCAGGCCGTCGCGGCGGGTCTCGTCCTGCCCGGTGCCGATGGGGAAGGTCAGCGCGTCGATGATGATGTCCTCAAGGCGCATCCCCCACTCGTTGGTGAGCTCCTCGATGAGGCGGTCGGCCACGCGCACCTTCCACTCGGCGGTGCGGGCCTGTCCGTCCTCGTCGATGGTCAGCCCGACCACCGCGGCGCCGTGCTCCTTGATGACCGGCATCAGGCGCTTGATCTTGGAGTCGGGGCCGTCGCCGTCCTCGTAGTTGACGGAGTTGATCACCGCGCGGCCGCCCAGCATCTCCAGTCCGGCCTCGATGACCGGGGGCTCGGTGGAGTCGAGCATGATCGGCAGCGTCGAGGCGGTCGCCAGGCGCGAGGCCAGCTCGCGCATGTCGGCGGTGCCGTCGCGGCCGACGTAGTCGACGTTGAGGTCGAGCATGTGGGCGCCGTCGGCGATCTGGTCGCGGGCGATCTCCACGCAGTCGTCGTAGCGGCCCTCGACCATCGCCTCGCGGAACTTCTTGGATCCGTTGGCGTTGGTGCGCTCGCCCACGGCCAGGTAGCTGGTGTCCTGGCGGAAGGGGACGCTCTGGTAGAGGGACGCCGCCGCGGCCTCGGTGACCGGCTTGCGGTTCTTCACGCCGCGGCCGCCGACGCGCTCGACGACGTGGCGCAGGTGCTCGGGCGTGGTGCCGCAGCAGCCGCCGGCGATGTTGAGGCCGAACTCGCCGGTGAAGGAGTCGTGGGCGTCGGCCAGCTCGCTGGGCTGCAGCGGGTAGACGGCGCCGTCCTTGCCCAGCTCGGGCAGCCCGGCGTTGGGCATGCAGGAGATGGGCACCCGCGAGTGCTGGGAGAGGTAGCGCAGGTGCTCGCTCATCTCGGCGGGGCCGGTGGCGCAGTTGATTCCGATGACGTCGATGCCCAGCGGCTCCAAGGAGGTCAGCGCGGCGCCGATCTCCGAGCCCAGCAGCATGGTTCCGGTGGTCTCGATGGTCACCTGGGCGATGATGGGCACGTCGGCGCCCTTCGCGCGCCGCGCCCGCTGGGCGGCGACCACTGCGGCCTTGGTCTGCAGCAGGTCCTGGCAGGTCTCGATGAGGATGGCGTCGGCTCCGCCCTCGATGAGACCGGTGTGGCACTGCTCGTAGTAGTCGCGGATGGTGGCGAAGTCGACGTGGCCGAGGGAGGGGAGCTTGGTCCCGGGCCCGGCCGAGCCCAGGACGTATCGGGGATGGTCGGGGGTGGAGTACTCGTCGGCGACCTCGCGGGCCAGGCGGGCGCCGGCCGCGGCGAGCTCGTAGGTGCGTTCGGGGATGTCGTATTCTCCGAGCGCGGCGTAGTTCGTGCCGAAGGTGTTGGTCTCGACGCAGTCGACGCCGACGTCGAAGAAGGCCGCATGCGTGGATCGGACCACGTCCGGCCGAGTCACATTGAGGATCTCGTTGCAGCCTTCGAGCCCGTTGAAGTCGTCGAGGTCGAGATCATGGGCCTGAAGCATCGTGCCCATCGCGCCGTCAGCGATGATGACACGTTGGGCGAGGGCATCACGGAAGGAGAGTCGAGAACTCATAATCTTCAACTGTAGTGTCGGCCGTCCGCTGCTGCCGGGTGCGGGGGTCCTCCCTTGGCATGCCCGCAGTAAAAGCGCAGGTCAGACGGTACGGTTTTAGCGCCGCAACACCGCGGGGCACGCTGCGGAATGAACGCGGGGCGCTGATCGGTTATGCCCTTCGGGCCCGTGGCCATAGGGTGGTCATGGTCCGACGCGCGAGTCGCGCGGCCGGGCGGCCGGTTGGCTGTCGCCGCCGCGGGGACTCGTGGTAGGGCTGGATTGCGCGTGGGGGTCATGCGCGATCATCCGACGACTGACCCGGATCGCGCACGCGGACCGGGAAACGTGAGGAGGCGGTCAGTGGCCGAGCTCGACAGCGCGCCCGAGCTCGTCGAGCCTGTCATGGTTGCCGCGTTCGAGGGCTGGAACGACGCCGGCGAGGCCGCGAGCGCGGTCATCGAGCACCTGGCCTCGGCCTGGGACGCCGACGAGCTGCTGGCTCTGCAGCCCGACGACTACTACGACTTCCAGGTCTCGCGCCCGCGCGCGACCATCGTCGACGGCGAGCACCGGGGTATCTCCTGGCCGACCACGCGAGTGTCGATCGCCCGCCCCCAGGGCGCGCGCAACGACGTGGTGCTGGTCAGCGGCCCCGAGCCCAACATGCGCTGGCGGGGGTTCGCCGGCGACCTGCTGTCCATCGCCCGCGAACTGGGCGTGCGCCGCATCGTGCTGGTGGGCGCACTGCTGGCCGACTCCCCCCACACCCGCCCGGTCCCGGTGACCGGCACCACCTCCCCCAGTGCGCTGCGCGGCTCGCTGCACCTGGACCCCACCTCCTACGAGGGCCCCACCGGCATCCTCGGCGTGCTGCACGACGTCTTCGACTCCGCCGGGCTGGAGGCCGTGTCGCTGTGGGCGGCCGTGCCGCACTACGTCGCCCAGCCGCCGTGCCCCAAGGGCACCCTGGCGCTGCTGCGCCGCGTCGAGGACGTGCTCGATCTCACCGTGCCCATGGGCGACCTCCCCGAAGAGGCGCGCGCCTGGGAGCGCGGCGTCGACGAACTGGCCTCCGAGGACGACGACATCGCCGGCTACGTCCGCAGCCTGGAGGAGGCCAAGGACGCCGCCGACCTCCCCGAGGCGACCGGCGAGGCCATCGCCCGCGAGTTCGAGCGCTACCTCAAGCGGCGGGGCCGCGGCTGAGGGGTTTTCGAACCCCGGCGCGGCTCGGGCCGCGCCGGCGGCCGGGCCCCGGCCGCTCCCGGCGAGCGTGCGGGAACGCGCTCAGGGCCCAATCCGCCGCCACTCGCCGGTGGCCAGCACCGCGGCCCACGCCGCGGCGATACGGGCCAGGCCGCGGCGGACCTCGTCGACGACCGCGGGCGCCAGCAGCTCCAGCGGGTCCTCGGCGGGTTCCAGCCGCACGGTGACCCGCAATCCGTCGAGGATCCGCTGGCCGCGCGCGATCGCCTCGGTGTCGGGCGCGCTTCCCGCGGCCCGCCGCAGCAGCGCCGCCATGGCGTCGCGCAGCGAGACCGCCTCCTCGAAGTCGGCCATGGTGATGGGGATGCTCCCCTCGGCCACCAGCCGGTGCCGGCGCAGGAAGGCGGCAAGGTCGGCGCGGTCGGCCAGGTCGTCGCCCGTCGCGACGAACGCCTGGATGAGTGCTGCTGCGGAGCTCTGGTCTGTGGGGGTGGTCATGGTCACCATCCCACCACGGGTCATCCGCCGCTTCCGCCCGCGAAGGCGGCCGCGTCCGCATGTGGCCGCGGCCGACCGCGCGGCGCGCCTCAAGCCGGGGCGGCGGCGCATCGACGCGATCGCGGCGCCCTCCGCGAAGGCGCGGGTGGGCCTTCGGCCGCCGGGCGGCGCCCGTCCGCCCCGCCGCCCGGCGGCCGGCGCCGCGGGCGTCAGCCGCCGCGGCGACTCACAGCCGCACGCCCAGCAGGGTGTCGGCGGTGTCGCGCATCAGCGCCGGCGCCGCGGGGTCGTCGCCGCCTCCGGCCAGGGCGGCCCCGGCCCAGTCGTCGAGGGCGGCCACCGCGGCGGCGGTGTCGAGGTCGTCGGCCAGGGCCGCGCGCACGCGCTCCAGGGCGGGCATCGCGTCGGGGCCGGTGAGCAGGTCGGCGGCCGCGCGCCAGCGCCCCAGCCGCCGGAGTCCCTCCTCCAGCACGTCCTCGCTCCACTGCCAGGCGGTGCGGTAGTGGTGGGGCAGCATGGCCAGCCGCACCGCCATCGGGTCCATACCCCGCTTGCGCAGCGTGGACGCGAACACCAGGTTGCCGCGCGACTTCGACATCTTCTCGCCGTCGAGCCCTACCATGCCCACGTGCATGTAGGTGCGCGCGTGGGGACCGCTGCCGGTGGCGCTGCGGGCCTCGGCGGCGCCCATCTCGTGGTGGGGGAAGACCAGGTCGTCGCCGCCGCCGTTGAGGTCGAAGCCCATGCCCAGCTCGTTGAGCGAGATGGCGCTGCACTCGACGTGCCAGCCGGGGCGGCCCCGCCCCATCCGGGTGTCCCAGGCGGGTTCGCCCGGCCGCTCGGCACGCCACAGCAGCCAGTCCAGCGGGTCCTTCTTGCCGGGGCGCTGGGGGTCGCCGCCGCGCTCGGGGAACAGCTCCAGCATCTGCTCCCGGCCCAGGCCGCTGACCTCGCCGAACTTGGCGGCTTCGGCGACGGAGAAGTAGATGTCGCCGTCGAGTTCGTAGGAGGCTCCGGCGGCGCGGACCCGGTCGACGAAGTCGGCGATCAGCTGCACCGACTCCACGACGCCCACATAGGCGCGGGGCGGCAGGATGCGCAGGGCGGCCATGTCCTCGCGGAAGACCTGGATCTCCTGCTCGGCCAGCTCGCGCCAGTCCTGGCCGTTGGCCTGCGCACGCTCCAGGAGGGGGTCGTCCACGTCGGTGACGTTCTGCACGTAGTCGACCCGGTGTCCGGCGTCGCGCAGCGCCCGCACCACCAGGTCGAAGGTCAGGTAGGTGAAGGCGTGTCCGAGGTGGGCGGCGTCGTAGGGCGTGATCCCGCAGACGTACATCCGGGCCGTGGGGCCGGGATCGAGGGGGCGGACGGCGCCCGAGACGGTGTCGTGGACGCGGAGCGGACCGCCGTTGCCGGGCAGGCGGACGAGGTCGGGAGCGGGCCATGAACGCATAGGACGAGGATATCGGCCCGTTTCGGGGCGGAAGGCCCGGACTCACCGAAGTGTCCGGGCCGCGCGCCCGACGCGCTCACACCCGTGCTCACACCCTGCGGTGTGCCGCGGCGATCAGGGCGATGCCGGCCGCCGCCGCCAGGGCGCACAACGCGGCCAGCTCCTCGTTGCCGGCGCGCCAGTGCAGCACGGCGGCGGGCAGGGCCACGATGTACAGCAGCCAGTAGGCGGCCCGCTCCGGCAGGCGGGACCGCCCCGGCCGCCGCCCGGCGGGGCCGGATGCGGCAGGGCTCCGGTCCGCGCCGCTGCGGGGGCGCCGGCTGTCGTCGCCCAACCGCGCGCGTCGCGATATCACGGCGGCATCGTCTTCCCTTCGCCCGTCGGACGGGCTCGCTCGGCAGCTCCTCCGGTGGGGAGGGCGTCGGCGGATCCGTGACGGTCCGGCCCACGGGCCGGTCGGCGCCAGCTCCGACACAGGTCGGACGCCCACCGCGGACGTCTGGTTTACCCGCGAGGCAAGCGCCGGTGCCCAGCTCAACCGCGGAGGGCGGCGCGGCCGGGCCGCCGGCGAACGGACCGGCGCGGTGCAGCGGCGGCGATGGGCGGCAACGCCGCTTCAGCGGACCAGGTACCAGGCCGCGGGGTCGCCCGGGCGGTCGGTGAAGGCATAGCGCAGGGTGTCGCGCCCGCAGGCGATGAGCGTGATGGAGGAGGTCGCCCACACCCGCCCGTCGCCGAGCTCGGAGCGGGCGATGAGCGAGGACGGGTCGTCGGTGCGCTCGCCGAAGCCCGCCGTGCGGGCGTCGCCGTGCGCCGCCTCGTCGAGCAGGGCGGGCCACCGGCCCCAGATCGCCGCCGCGGAGGCGGCTTCGGCGAGCTCATCGGCCGCCGGGTCGGGGCGGGTGCGCGCGAACGCCGGGCCGTGGCGGCGGGCGCGCGGCGCTTGCGCGTCGGAGCCGGAGTTGACCAGGACGGTGACGCCGGCCGCGAGGGGGTGTTCGCTCAGCCCGCTGCCGTCCCAGGAGTGCAGCACCGCCCGATCGGGATCGGCCACCAGCAGGTGGAAGGGGTCGTAGTGCCGCGCTCGGGCGGAGTCGAGATCGAGCTTTCCCCGCTCGGCCGCCGCCAACGGCAGCCGGCCCCGGCTGTATCGGGCGGTGCCGGGCGGCACGGTGGTGTCGGTCAGCGACGCGGTGCGTCCCGATCGCAGGCGGCCGCCGGCCTCGGCGGCACCGGCACCGGGTACGGCCGAGCCCGGCGGGAGGCCGTTGAGTACCGCGGCCACACACGGCGCGCCCGGCGCCCCCGCGCCGCCGCGGCCGGACCGGGTTCGGGGACCGGCGCGGCGCGCGGCCAGCCAGGTGCCGCCCTCGCGGACGTCGCGCCCGCCCAGCAGGTCGGGGCGGTCGGGCCAGTGCGCCGCCGGGGGCAGCCAGGCGCGGTCGAGCATCTCGTCGCGGACAGCGGCCAGCACCAGCGGCGTCGACGCCTCCGGATCGAAGCCGACGATCACCGTGCACATATCGCCTCCACTTCCGCGCGGCGCCCGCACCGGCCGCCCGGGGGATCCGCACACGTGACCAACGCGCCCGCACGGCGCCGTGTTCCGCCACCGGCCCGGCCCGGCGGTGGAACCCGCGGCACCGTCCGCGCATCGAAGCCGTCGTGCACCCACCGATGAGGCTCACGGCGATAACGCTCGACTGCCCCGATCCCGAGGCGCTGGCCGCCTTCTACCAGCAGGCCACCGGGCTCGAACCCGCCGACGGGTCCGGCCCCGACTTCGCCGCGATCACCGGCGGCGGCCTCTTCCTCGGCTTCCAGCGCGTCGAGGACTACCGGCCTCCGCGCTGGCCCGGCCAATCCGTCCCGCAGCAGATCCACCTCGACTTCGCGGTCGGCGACCTCGACGAAGCCGAGCGCCGGCTTCTGGGGCTCGGGGCGCGAAAGCCCGCGGCGCAGCCGGCCGAGCAGAGGTGGCGGGTCCTGACCGATCCGGCCGGCCACCCCTTCTGCCTGACTCGGGAGTGAGGGCGCACAGGGGCGCAGCACAGGGCGCACCTGTGCGAACCTCGGTGCATGGTGCGGACGCGTGTGGAGATCAGGGCCGTCGTCGTCGACTGCCGCTCGCCGGAGCGGTTGGCCGAGTTCTGGTCGCAGGTGCTCGACCGGCCGGTCGGTGCGCGAATCGGCCCCTACGTGCTGCTGGAGCACGGCGCGGGGCCGCAGGTGGTGTTCCAGCGGGTCGAGGCGGTCGGATCGGGCAAGAACCGCGTCCACCTGGACCTGTCCTGCCCCGATCCCGCCGCCGAGCAGCGGCGGATCGAGGCGCTGGGCGGTCGGCGCCTGCCCGAGTACGCCGACGGCGGCTTCCTGGTCATGGCCGACCCCGAAGGCAACGAGTTCTGCCTCCTGCCGGAAGGCCCCTTCGACATCGACGACCAGGGGCGGGCCGATTACCTGCCCGGCTGACGGCCGCCCGGCCGCTGAACCGGTGCCGCCCCGCCCGCGCCCCGACTGTGCGGCTTACACCGGCGGCCAGGGGACGGCCGGCCAGTCGGGGGGCGGGTAGGGATGGACCTTGTGGTGGCGCAGCAGCTCGACGCGCTGCAGCACCGCGTAGGCCTCCGGCTCGGTCAGGTGGCGCCGCAGCTCGGCGGCGACCGGGCTGTCCGGGTCGCGCAACCGCTCCTCCAGCACGCCCAGGCCTGCCAGCGCCTCGTCGGTCAGCGGCTCGCCCTGCCACTGCCACAGCACCGTGCGCAGCTTGTACTCCTCGGCGAAGGAGACGCCGTGGTCGCAGCCGTAGAGGTGGCCGGCGGGGGTGGGCAGCAGGTGCCCGACCTTGCGGTCGGAGTTGTTGATGACGGCGTCGAAGACGGCCATGCGGCGCAGCCCGAGGTGCCTGGTGTCGCGGGCGAGCTCGACGAGGTCGATCGTGGTGTCGCCGTCGATCCACAGCTGCACCATGCCTTCGCCGAAGGGGCCGTCGCGGTAGACCGTCGGCGGAACGATGTCCCACCCCAGGGCGTCGGAGACGGCGAAGGCCGACAGCTCGCGGCCGGCCAGGGTGCCGTCGGGGAAGTCCCACAGAGGGCGCTCGCCGGCGACGGGTTTGTAGACGCAGCCGGCCTCGGCGCCGCCCATGGAGACGGTGCAGTACAGGGTGGCGTTGGACGCCTCGGTCAGCCGCCCGACCGGCCGCAGCTCGCCCGTGCTGAGCAGCTCCAAGGCGTCGGTGGTCGACAGCCCTTCGAACGACGCGGTCATGGCCCCCGTCCTCGTAGCGGTCCCGCTTGCTCCGCAGCTCTCACACTCCGCCGGGCTTGTACCCGTTCTGGCGGGGGCAGATGTGCCCGGCCGGGTCGAGGGGCTGACCGCACAGGGGGCAGTTCGGCCGGCCCGCCGCCACCACCTTCATCGCCCGGCCCGCGAAGGCGCGCGCGGACGCCGCCGTCAGGTGCACCCGCAGTACGTCGCGGCCCTCCGGTGCGTCCTCGGCGAAGACCTCGACGTCCTCCTCGTCCTCGGCCTCGGTCTCCTCGATCTCCTGGGCCTCGATGATCACGCGCGCCGACTCGGCGTCCCAGGCCAGCGCGAGGGTGCCCACCCGGAAATCCTCCTCGATGGGCTGCTCCAGGGGTCCGTCGTCCTGCTCCGCCGCCTCGCCGGACTCCAGCGGCTCGCCGAAACGCTGCCGCACCTCCTCCAGCAGCTCCTCGATGCGCTCGGCCAGTGCGGACACCTGGGCCTTCTCCACCACGGCATTGGTGACCCGGCCGCCGCCGGTGGCCTGCAGGAAGAAGGTGCGGTCCCCCGGTTGCCCCACCGTTCCTGCGACGAAGCGGTCCGGAGGGTCGTATTCGAACACGGACATGCCATGAACCCTAGAGGATCGCGGTCGGGCTCGCGATCCGCCCGCCCGTCACCCGCCACCACCCCCAACGGAGGCGCCCCGCGCCACCCCCCTCACAGCCCGTCACCCGCCACCACCCCTACGTCCTGTTTAAGAAGCCGGACACCACAGCGGTTGCGGCAATGGGGCTGTGATGCGCGAATCCCACCCGTCACCCGCCACCGCCCCTAACGGAGGCGCTGCGCGCCACGTACTTGTTCTGGCCGGCTTGCCGCCGAGCGGCGGTGCACCCTTGTTTCGGAGGCCCGCCACCGGTGGTGCGGCTCCAGCTGGGAAGAACCGCGTGCGCTCGGCGGCCAGGAAACAGGTGACGCGCAGCGTCTCCGCTGGGGCGGCGGCGGGCTGACGGGCGGGCACGTGACGCGCAGCGTCTCCGCTGGGGCGGCGGCGGGCTGACGGGCGGGCCGCGCTACGCGAGACGCACCCATTGCCGCAGCCCCGATGGCGGCCGCCCCCGGCGGTACCCGGTGGGTTCCTCGCAAGCGGCGCCCCCGCCGTTGTTGAACTCGACTTAACGACAGGCGCACCGCGCCGCTCCTAACCGGGGCGCTGGGCGCCGCCCGCTCCGCCGCCGACGGCGGCGTCGCCGGACGCCTGCTCCGGTGACGGCACCAGGCCCTCCACCGAGCCGCCGACGTCGTTGAGCCGCACGACGAAGGGCCGCACGCTGGTGTAGCGCACGGCGGTCAGCGAGCACGGGTCGGCCTGGACGCGCTGGAACTGGTCCAAGTGCAGGCCGAGGGCGTCGGCCGCCAGCGCCTTGATGACGTCGCCGTGGCTGCACACCACGTAGACGGGGTTGGCGGATACCGCGGTCAGCCGCTCGTTCCAGTCGCGTACGGCGGCCACGGCGCGCGCGGACATCGCGCTCAGGCTCTCGCCCCCGGGGAAGCGGGCCGCGCTCGGGTGGGCCTGGACGGTGCGCCACAGCGGTTCGCCGGCGAGGTCGCCGAGCCTGCGGCCGGTCCAGGAGCCGTAGTCGCACTCGGTGAACCGGTCGTCGGTGGTCACCTCGCGCCCGGTCGCCGCGGCGATCTCGGCGGCGGTCTCCTGGCAGCGCTCCAGCGGGCTGGAGACGACGGCGGCCGGTTCCAGTCCCCTCAGCCGCCGGGCCAGGTCGCGGGCCTGGGCCCGGCCGCGCTCGTCCAGGTGCACGCCCGGGCTGCGCCCGGTCAGCGTGCTCCCGGTGGACTCGGTGAGCCCGTGGCGTACCAGGAGCAGGGTCGCGACGGGTTCGGGCGGCTGCTCCCGGCGCGCCTCGGACGCGGTTTGCTGCTGCGAAGGGGTGCCCATCGGGGCAACCATATCCGCCGCCGGGCTACTGCGCCGCGGCCGAGTCGGCCGTGGGGTCGTAGGGCCGCCCGGTGTAGGGGTCGATGGGCAGCCCGGTCTCCGGGTCGATCTGCACGTTCTGACCGGTGTCGGGATCGCGGTACTGCCCGGTCGCCGGGTCCTGGGCCAGACCGGTCTCGGGGTCGATCGGCCAGCCGGTGACCGGGTCGGTGCTGGGCGAGGGCGAGGGAGCGGTGCTGGGCGAGGCCGAAGGGCTCGGCTCCGACGCGCGCTCGGAGCCGTCCTCGGCCTCCTCCTCGCGGCCCTGCTCCTCCTGGGAGACGGCCGGCGTCGGCTCCTGGGGGACCTCGCCGCCGCGCGGGTCCAGCACGCCGAAGCTCACCAGCGCCAGGATCAGCACGCCCAGCGCGCAGCGGTAGTACACGAAGGGCATGAAGCTGTGCGTGGAGATGAACCGCATCAGCCAGGCGATCACGGCGAAGCCGACGAAGAACGCCACGACGGTGCCCACGATCGTGGCCGTCCACCCGGCGTACTCGTTGGGGCCGATGTCGGTGAGCTTGTACAGGCCCGAGGCGAACACCGCGGGCATGGCCAGCAGGAACGCGTACTCCGCGGCATCGGCGCGCTTGAAGCCCAGCAGCATGCCGCCGGTGACGGTGGCGCCCGAGCGCGAGACGCCCGGGATCAGCGCCAGCGTCTGGAAGAGCCCGTAGACCAGGCCGCGGCCCACGCTCAGGTCCACCAGCGTGCGGTGCTTGCGGGTGTAGCGGTCGGCCATGCCCAGGAACACGCCGAAGACGATCAGGGTGAGCGCGATCAGCCGCAGGTCGCGGAAGACGCTGTCGATCTGCTCCTCCAGCGCCAGGCCCAGCACCCCGATGGGGATGGTGCCGATGATGACGTACCAGCCCATCCGCGCGTTCATGTCCGAGCGCAGCTCGGAGACGAACAGCGACCGCGTCCACGTGGACAGGATCGCCCAGATGCGCTTGCGGAAGTAGAGGAGCACCGCCAGCTCGGTGCCGATCTGGCTGACCGCGGTGAAGGCGGCGCCGGGATCGGGCCAGCCGAGGAAGGCGGATACCACCCGCAGGTGGCCGCTGGAGGAGATCGGCAGGAATTCGGTGAGACCTTGGATCAGACCAAGGAAGATGGCCTCGACAATCGACACGGCGGGCTCGGCTCCTGGTGTTCGTTCGGGTGCGTGGGGGCTCCAGTGCCCTGGCGTTCGCGGTCCGCCAGGCGGGTGCCGCCGCCGGCCGTGGGAGCGGGCACGGCCGGGCACCCGCACGCCGGCGCAGGGGGCCGCGCCCATACCGGGCCGGCAGCCGAAGGGTGCTCCGAGCGGCATGCGGGGGGCAGACCACGGCAGCTTACTGGGATCACGGGCGTTACGGCATCCGGGAGGCGCCCGCACCCGCCGCCGGACGGGGCCGGGGCGGCCCGCGGGCGGCGGGCGCGGGCCGCCGGGAGGGCCGCCCGCACCGCATTCACTCAGCGCGACCTCGCGACTCCGCGGTGCGGCCCGAGCCCCGCGACAGCGGTACGCGGTAATCTCCGCGCCATGGAACAGCGACAGGTGGGCGGATCGGGGCTGTGGGTCTCCCGCACGGCCCTGGGCACGATGACCTGGGGAAAAGACACCCAGGAGGAGGAAGCCGCCGATCAGCTCACCGCGTTTGTGGACGCCGGCGGAACGCTGATCGACACAGCCGATATCTACGGCGGCGGGCAGAGCGAGCGCATCGTCGGCCGACTGGTGAGCGGGGTCGTGCGGCGCGACGATGTGATCATCGCCACCAAGTCCGGGCACACGCCGCAGGGCTACCGCCCCCGCGACCTGTCGCGCCGCCACCTGCTCGCGGCGCTGGACTCGTCGCTGCGCCGGCTGCGCACCGACCACGTCGACCTGTGGCAGCTGCACGTGCGCGATCCCGACACGCCGGTCGAGGAGACGCTCTCCGCGCTGGAGGCGGCCCAGCGGGCGGGCAAGGTGCGCTACGCGGGCACGGGCGACTTCACCGCCTGGCAGTTCGCCACCTACGCCGCCTGGCAGCGCGCCTCCACCCGCTTCGCCGGAGCGCCGATCGTCTCGGCCGGCTGCGAGTACTCCCTGCTCAACCGCGCCCCGGAGCGCGATCTGCTGCCCGCCTTGAGCGACCACGGCGCCGGCCTGATCGCCTGGTCGCCGCTGGGCCGCGGGGTCCTCAGCGCCCAGTACCGCAACGGGGTGCCCGGCGACTCCCGCGCCGCCCGGCCGCACATGTCCGCCTACGTCGAGCCCTACCTGGACGAGCGCAGCCGGCGCATCGTCGAGTCGGTCTGCACGGCCGCCGAAGGGCTGGGGGTCTCCCCGCTGGCCGTGGCCCTGAGCTGGGTCCGCGACCGCGCAGGCGTCGCGGCCGCCGCCGTGGGACCGCGGACGGCGGCCCAGCTGGAGGAGATCCTGTCCATGGAGAGCGTGGAGCTTCCGCGGGAGATCCGCGACGCGCTGGACGACGCCTCCTCGGCGCCGACTCCCTGAGCCCGCGCGGCCGCTCCGGTCCGCCGGCAGCGCCGGGACGGACCGGCCGACGCGAGGCCCTTCGCCTGGGCCCCCTGCCCCGAACGGGCGCGCTGTGGAGGGCTGCGACCGGACGTCGGCGGGGATCGCTAAGCTCCAGGGCGTGACGCCGTTGGAGAGGATCGTTCGCCATGTCCGCCACGCCCGGGGCTGAGGTGCCGCCCGTGCCGCCGTCGCAGGCCGCCGCAGGCGGCGACGCCGCAGACAGGGCGCGGGCGGCTCTGGAGCGGATGGGCGCGCCCGCGGCACTGGCCGAGCCGCTGGTGGCCGCCCTCGGCCCGGACGCCGGGGCCGAGGTCTCCGCCGATCCGTGGCGGCTGCTGGCCCTCGGCGGCGTCACCCTGGAGCAGGCCGACTTCTGCGCCCGGCGGGCGCTGGGCGATGACGCCTCCCCCGACGATCCGCGGCGCGGCCGGGCGCTGGCCGGGCACCTGCTGCGCCGTGCTGCGCGCGAGGGGCACACGGCGCTGGAGGAGCCGCGCCTGGCCGCCGCGCTGCGGTCGGCGGGCGTGCGCTCGGTCGAGCCCGCGTTGAACGCGGCGCTGGACGACGGCGACGTCATGCTCTTCGAGATGTTCGACGAGCCCGACGACGACTTCGAAGGCGGCGATCCGGGCGAGATGCCCGATCCCGACCGCTGGTACGCGCTGACGCGTCTGGGCCTGGCCGAGCAGGATCTCGGCGAGGGCCTGGTCCGGCTCGGCGGTACCAGCGAGCCCATCATGGACTCCGCCACCGCCACCGAGACCGCGGAGGCCGCGGCCGAGCGCCTGGGCGCCCGGCTCGACCCGCACACGGCGGCGGCCCTGGTGACCGTCGCGCTGCGCGGGGTCTGCGTGCTCCAGCACGGCGCGGGCGCCGACAGGGCCATCGCCCACACCCTCGCCTGCGCCGCCGCCATCGCCGCCGAGAGCGAGGTCGGCATGGCGCTGGCGGCGCCCACCGCCCAGGCCGCCGCCGAGCTGAACGGCATGCTCGCCGGTCTCGGCGGCGATGCGGGCGCGGCCGCCGTCCCTTTGGCATCCCTGCTGGAGGCCCGCGGGCCGGGCGTGTACGGCCGCAACTCCGAGCGGCCGATCGAGGCCGGACTGGTCGTGGTCGCCGGGGCGATGTGGCTGGATGTGGAGCGCGCCGCCGCGCTGGTCGACGCCTGTGCCGACGGTACCCACCTGGTGCTGATCGCCGACCCGGCGCAGGCGCCTTCGGCCGCGCCGGGCAGCGTCGCGGCCGATCTGGTCGCCTCCCGCACGGTGCACGTCGCCGAACTGCCGCAGGATCCCGACCCCGGGCCGCTCGCCGACACGGCGGCGCAGGCGGCCGGCGGGGTGCTGGAGGAGGGCGGCTCCCCCGGGCGCGAGGTGGTGGTCGTGCCCGCGGAGTCGGCCGCGGCGGCTGCGCACCGGGCCATGCAGCTCATCACCGACTCCATCCCGCGCGCGCTGGAGATCCCGGTCGAGGGCGTGCAGATCGTCACCGCCACGCGGAGAGGCGAGGCCGGCGCCGACGCGCTGAACGCGGCGTGCAAGGAGCGCTTCAACCCGGGTCCGGGCGCCTACGGCGGGCTGGACCCCGGTGACCGGGTGCTGGTCACCGCCGACGGTCCGGGCTATGCCGCCGGGGACGTGGGATACCTGCGCGTGGCCGACGACGGCGGTGGGACCGAGGGCGGCACGGGTGAGGCCGGGACCGCACCGGCGGTGGAGCTGCCCGGCGGGGCGCTGTGCCCGGTGGATCCGGCGCACCTCAGGCACGGCTGGGCCGTCACCGTCGCCGCTGCGCACGGCGGCCGCTGGCCCGCGGTCGTGGCCGTGTTCCCACCCGAGGCGCGTGCGTCGCGCCCTCAGGTCTACACCGCGCTGACGACGGCGCGGCGGCACCTGTCCCTGGTGCAGGCGGCCGGCCCCGCCCTGGGCGAGGCCGTGCGCGAGAACGCCGCCCTGCCCCGCCACACCCGCCTGGCCCAGATCCTGCGCGAGGGCTGAGGACCGCCCGCACCGCCGCCTTCGCGTGGCAGCGGCGCCATGGCGTACCGCCGCACGAGCCCGGTCCCGAACCGCCCCGGCGAGCCGCCACCGGGAACGATGCGGGAGACGCCACCGCGGAAACTGCGGCAATGGGTGCGACCCCGCGCAGCGCCCCTGTACTGGCCAACTCCTCAAATAAGGCGAAGAGGCGCCGCTTCCCAGGAACCCAACCCACCGGGAACACCCCGAAGCGGACACCACCGAGGCTGCGGCAATGGGCGCGCCCCGCGCAGCACCCCTGTACTGGCCAACTCCTCAAATAAGACGAAAAGGCGCCGCTTCCCAGGAACCCAACCCACCGGGAACACCCCGAAGCGGACACCACCGAGGCTGCGGCAATGGGCGCGCCCCGCGCAGCACCCCTGTACTGGCCAACTCCTCAAATAAGACGAAAAGGCGCCGCTTCCCAGGAACCCAACCCACCGGGAACACCCCGAAGCGGACACCACCGAGGCTGCGGCAATGGGCGCGCCCCACGCAGCGCGGTCGCAGCTTGCCGCCGAGCGCACGCTGAGCCTGTCAGGTGGAACCGCACCACCCCTGGCGGGCCGCCAGGGTAAGAGTGCACCGTGCGCTCGGCGGCAAGCTGGCGCACACGCTTCGCGAACAAGCCCCATTGCCGCAACCCACCCCCTCCACGGCTGTGCGCTCGATCGAGCCACCCCTCCACGGCTGGGGGCGCGGAAGTGGGCCGGCCCCTCAGACCCGGTCGAGGAAGCCGCCGTCGACGACGAGGTTGGCGCCGGTGATGAACGACGCCGCCGGACCGGCCAGGAACGCGACGGCGCGGGCGACTTCCTCAGGGCGGCCGAGGCGGCCCACCGGGATGCGCTCGCGGATGCCGGCGTAGAAGTCGGGATCGGAGCCGCGGCGGCGGGCCCAGCCGCCGCCCTCGAACTCGATGGGGCCGGGCGAGACGGTGTTCACCCGGATGCCCTGCGCCGGCAGCGTGCGGCCGAGCGCGGCGGCGTGGTGGTTGAGCGCCGCCTTGACCGCCCCGTAGGCCTTGGGCCCCGAGGGCGCGGTGGTGTGCAGGGCCGAGGTGGTCGAGACCAGCACGATCGACCCGCCGCGCTCGGAGGCCTCCAGGTGCGGCCGGGCGTGCTCGGCCAGGTGCACGAAGGGCCGGATGTCGGTGTCGAAGCCGCGCTGCCACTGGTCGGGGGTGGCGGCGCTGCCGCCGGAGACGTTGGAGACCAGCACGTCGATCCCGCCCAGCCGCTCGGCGGCGAGGTCCAGGAAGCCGCTCAGCGCCTCGGTGTCGGCGACGTCCACCGCCTGCTCGACCACGGTGCGGCCGCTCGCGCGCAGCTGCTCGGCGGCCCGCTGCAGCGGTTCGGCCGTGCGGGCGCAGATCGCCAGGTCCGCTCCCTCCTCGGCGAAGGTCTGGGCGATGGCGCGGCCGATCCCCCGGCTCGCGCCGGTGACGACGACCCGCGCGCCGTGCAGTCCGAGATCCATGGTGGCGGTCCCCTCTCGTTCGTGCGTGGCTGTCGGTCCGGCCGCCCGGCGGGCCGGCCGGACGCGAACGCGGGCGCCCCCGCAGGAAGGGAGGCGCCCGCATCGCGTCGCTCGGTGCGCGGCAGTCTAGGCGCCGGTGGAGTGGAATCCCCCGTCGACGTGCACGGTCTCGCCGGTTGTGGCGGGGAACCAGTCCGACAGCAGCGCGACGACGGCGCGCGCGGCCGGCTCGGGGTCGCCGGTGTCCCAGCCCAGCGGGGCGCGCTGCGGCCAGGAGTCGGCCAGCTCGTCGAAGCCGGGGATGCTGCGGGCGGCCATGGTGCGCAGCGGTCCGGCCGAGACCAGGTTGACCCGGACGCGGTGCTCGCCCAGGTAGCGGGCGAGGTAGCGGGCGGTGGAGGCGAGCCCGGCCTTGGCCACGCCCATCCAGTCGTAGACGGGGTAGGTCACGCTGTTGTCGAAGTCCATGGCCACGATCGACCCGCCGTCCTTCATCAGCGGCAGCAGCGCCGTCGACAGGGACTTCAGGGAGAAGGTGGAGATGTGCATCGCGGTGGCGACGTCCTGCCAGGAGGTGTTGAGGAAGTTGCCGCCCAGGGCCTCCTGCGGGGTGAAGCCGATCGAGTGCACGATGCCGTCGATGCCGTCGACGTGTTCGCGGACCCGGTCGGCCAGGCCGGCCAGCTGCTCCTCGTCGGTGACGTCGAGCTCCAGCACGGGCGGCGCCTCGGGGAGGCGCTGGGCGATGCGCTCGACGAGCGAGAGCCGCCCGTACCCGGTGAGGACGACGGTGGCGCCCTGTTCCTGGCACATGCGGGCGACGTGGTAGGCGATCGAACTGTCGGTGATCACCCCGGTGACGAGGATGCGCTTGCCCTCAAGGATTCCCATGGAAGTCTTGCCGTCCTGTTCTAGGTCGATCGTCGTAGTGGGGGCCGTCCGCGGAGGCGGACCGGCCGGATCTCGGGGGCTCGCCGCGTCCTCAGTGGCCCATGCCCAGGCCGCCGTCGACCGGGATGACGGCTCCGGTGATGTATGCGGCGTCCTCGCCGGCCAGGAACCGCACGGTCTTGGCGATCTCGTCGGCCTGCCCGAAGCGCCCCAGCGGCACGTTCGCCTTGATCTCGGCCTGGCGCTCCTCGGGGAGCCGCCCGGTCATGTCGGTCTCGATGAAGCCGGGGGCGACCACGTTGACGGTGATGCCGCGCGATCCCAGTTCGCGGGCCAGCGAGCGGGCGAACCCGACCAGTCCGGCCTTCGAGGCGGCGTAGTTGGCCTGGCCGCCGGAGCCCAGCAACCCCACCACCGAGGAGATCAGCACGATGCGGCCGCTGCGGCGGCGGATCATGCCGCGCGCGGCCCGCTTGGCGACGCGGAACGCGCCGGTGAGGTTGGTGTCCAGCACCGAGGAGAAGTCGTCCTCGCTCATCATGGCCAGCAACTTGTCCTTGGTGATGCCGGCGTTGGCCACCAGCACCTCGACCGGCCCCTGCTCCTCCTCGACCCGCTTGAACGCGGCGTCGACCTGGGCGGTGTCGGTGATGTCGCAGTGGACGCCCAGCAGCCCCTCCGGGGGTTCGCCGGAGCGGTAGGTCACCGCGACCTGGTCCCCGGCCGCGGACAGCTCGCCGGCGATGGCCAGGCCGATCCCCCGGTTGCCGCCGGTGACCAGTGCCGATCGGGACATTTCGTGCTCCTCTGCGCGCCGGGAGGCGCAATCGCGACCATGGACGGAACGGAAAGCAGAGTACCGACCTACCCGGCGGTAGGGGGAACCGAGGCCGGGGGCGCTCCCCCCGCGACGTGCGCGTCGGCGCCTGGGCGGCGGCGCCGACGCCTGGTGCGGGCGGGCGCGCGCGGGTAGGAGAAGGGGTGCGCGGCGCCGGCGCCGCGCCGACGCGAGATTCGCCACGCCGAGGGAGGCCCCACCGTGGAGACCGCCATCGTCGCCACCCCCGTCGACTTCGACGTCTACGGCGACTACGGGGAGCGGATGACCAAGCCCAAGGGCGAGTCGTTCCAGCGTCCCCCCTACCCCTTCCGGGGGCGCATCGGCAGCGCCGAGTTCCCCGCCGAGGCCGGGCGCTACCACATCTACGCCTCCTACGCCTGCCCCTGGGCCACTCGCAGCCTGATCGTGCGCAAGCTCAAAGGGCTCGAGGAGGCGGTGTCGGTGGGGATCGTCGACCCGGTGCGCGACGGCCGCGGCTGGGCGTTCCGCGAAGGCCCCGGGCACGGCCCCGACACCGTGGGGCGCTTCACCCTGCTGCGCGAGGCCTACGAGGCCACCGAGCCGGGCTATGACGGCCACATCTCGGTGCCGGTGCTGTGGGACACCGCCGGCGGCCGCATCGTCAGCAACCACTTCCCCGACATCACCGTCGACCTCGACGCCTGCTTCGACGACTGGGCCCGCCACGATGTGCGGCTGTGGCCCGACGACGCCGCCGAGGAGATCGAGGCGCTCAACGAGCGGATCTACCCCGCCGTGAACAACGGCGTCTACCGGTGCGGCTTCGCGCCCACGCAGGAGGCCTACGACGCGGCCGCCGCCGAGCTGTTCGCCGCGCTGGACGAGCTGGAGGAGCGGCTGGCCGAGCGGCGCTTCCTCACCGGCGACCACGTCACCGAGGCCGACGTGCGGCTGTGGGTCACCCTGGTCAGGTTCGACCCCGTCTACCACACCCACTTCAAGACCAACGTGCGGCGGCTGACGGACTACCCGAACCTGTGGGGCTACACCCGCGACCTGTACTCGCTGCCGGCCTTCCGCGAGTCCACGGACTTCGACCACATCCGGCGCCACTACTACATCACCCACGGCGCGCTGAACCCCAAGCGCATCGTCCCGGCGGGGCCGGCGCTGGACTTCGGCGCTCCCCACGACCGGGCCCGGCTGAGCAGCGGCGGGCCCCAGGCGCCGGTGCTCAGGTCCCGTTCAGGTACCTGAGCCCGCCGTCGACCAGGCGCGGCACCACCTCGCCGATCCGGTCGAAGTCGCCGCCGACCGTCTGGCCCTGGCTGTGGCGGTAGTGGATGCCCTCCAGGATCACCGCGAGCTTGAAGAACGCCAGGCCCACGTACCAGTCCAGGGCCGAGACGTCGCGGCCGGAGCGCTCGGCGTAGCGGGCGATGATCTCGTCGGCGTCCGGGTAGCCCTCGGCGGTGTGGGCGTTGCTCACGCTGCTGCTGTCGGCCAGGGCCGCGCTGCTGTAGGTGATGATCAGCGCCAGGTCGGTCAGCGGGTCGCCCAGGGTGGACATCTCCCAGTCCAGCACCGCGGTGATCCGGTCGTCGGAGTCCACCAGCAGATTGTCCAGGCGGTAGTCGCCGTGGACGATGGTCGGCTCCGGCGATTGGGGGATCTCGGCGGACAGCCGCCGGTGCAGCTCGTCGATGCCGGGCAGCTCGCGGCTGCGGGAGGCCTCCAGCTGCTTCTTCCAGCGCCGCAGCTGGCGCTCCAGAAACCCCTCGGGCCGCCCGAAGTCGGCCAGCCCCACGCCGGCGGGATCGACGGCGTGCAGGTCGACCAGGGTGTCGATCATGGCTGCGGCGATGCCGGCGGTGCGCGCCGCGCCCAGGGCGTCCAGCGCCTCGGCGCTGCGGTAGGGCACGCCCTCGACGTGCTCCATGACGAAGAAGGGGGCGCCGAGCACCTCGGTGTCCTCGCACAGCAGCACGGTGCGGGGCACGGGGACGGGCGTGTCGGCGAGTGCGCTGATGACGCGGTGCTCGCGGCCCATGTCGTGGGCGGTGGGCAGCACGTGGCCCAGCGGCGGCCGGCGCACCACCCAGCGCCCGCGCCCGTCGGTGACGGTGTAGGTGAGGTTGGAGCGGCCTCCCGCGATGACCTCGCCCTCCAGCGCGCCGCCGAGCATCCCGGGGCGCTGCGCCCGCAGGTACTCCTCAAGCCGCCGCAGGTCCAGTCCCGGTGGATTCGCCACGTCCGTCTCGCCCATGCGCTCTCCCACGCTCTGCTCGCCCGGCCACCGGAGGCGGCGCCTGCCCCCGCGTGTCGCACGAGGGTCATGCGCGCCCGGCCGCCTGCTGTCACCTGATCGGGGATCAACATACCATCTGGTCGGTATCTGCCCGCCGCCGGTCGCCGCGGCGCGGGTGGCCCCGGGCGCCGGCCGGCGCCCGGGGCCACCGGCCCGCTGCGCGGTCAGTAGGTGACCGCCTCGGCCCCCAGCAGCGACTTCAGGTCGCCGGCGAGCTCGGGGCCCACCCGCACCGGGTAGCCGGGGACGTCGTAGACCCGCGACTTGACCGGGTGGTCGACACGGATGGTCAGCGGGGTCTCGCCGCGGTGGGCCTTGAGCACGTGCTTGAGCTCGTCGACCAGATCGGGGGTCAGCCGCTGCTCCTGCACGGTCAGCAGCATGGGCGGCGGCCCCTCCGAGACGTGGCTGATGTCCAGCGGGGTCAGCTCGAAGGCCTGGATGGAGTACTCGCCCTCGCGCTCCTTGACCCGGCCCTTGACCGAGACGGCGGTGTCCTCGGTGAGCACCTCGGAGTAAAGGGTGTAGGCCTCGGCGAAGAACAGCACGTCGATGCTGGCGTCGAGGTCCTCGATGGTGACCTTGGCCCAGGGGTTGCCCGACTGCTTGCTCACCCGGCGCTCCACGCCGGAGATGAGGCCGGCCACCTGCACCTCCGAGCGGTCGCGGCGCTCGCCGTTGTTGATGTCGAGAATGGAGACGTCGCTGGAGCGCGCCAGGATGCGTTCGGCGCCGGCAAGCGGGTGGCTGGAGACGTAGAGCCCCAGCATCTCGCGTTCGAAGGCGAGCTTGGTCTTGCGGTCCCACTCCTTGCCCGACCAGTTGATGTCGAGCCCGATCGGCGCGGACTCGGCCTCGTCGGCGCCGCCGAACAGGTCGAACTGGCCGTGGGCCTCCTGCTTCTTGGCCGAGATCATCGCGTCGACGGCGTGCTCGTGGTGGTTGAACAGGTCCATGCGCGGCTGCCCGAAACCGTCGAAGGCGCCCGCCTTGACCAGGGACTCCACCACGCGCTTGTTGCAGGCGGCCAGCTCGATCTTGGAGACGAAGTCGACGAAGGAGGTGAACTCGCCCTTGGTCTTGCGGGTGTTCATGATCGACTCGACGACGTTGGCGCCCACGTTGCGCACCGCGCCCAGGCCGAAGCGCACGTCGGCCCCGACCGCGGAGAAGCGCAGGCCCGACTCGTTGACGTCGGGCGGCAGCACCCGGATGCCCATCTTGCGGCACTCGGCCAGGTACACCGCCATCTTGTCCTTGTCGCCGCTGACCGAGGTGAGCAGCGCCGCCATGTAGGAGGCGGGGTGGTTGGCCTTGAGGTAGGCCGTGCGGAAGGAGAGGATCGCGTAGCCGGCGGCGTGGGACTTGTTGAAGGCGTAGCCGGAGAAGGGGAGCATGACCTCCCAGAGCGTGTCGATGGCCTTCTGGGAGAACCCGCGCTCCAGCATCCCGGCGTTGAACTTGGTGTACTCCTTCTCCAGCGCCTCCTTCTTCTTCTTGCCCATGGCGCGGCGCATCAGGTCGGCGCCGCCCAGCGAGTAGCCGGCCAGCTGCTGGGCGATGGCCATGATCTGCTCCTGGTAGACCAGCACGTGGTAGGTCTCGGAGAGGATCGGGTCCAGCGCGTCGTAGAGCTCGGGGTGGATGGAGGTGATCTCCTGGCGCCCGTTGGAGCGGTCGGCGTAGTCGTTGTGGGCGTTGGCCGCCATCGGGCCCGGCCGGTACAGGGCGTTGACGGCCACGATGTCGGAGAACTGGGTGGGCTGCATCCGGCGCAGCAGCGCCCGCATGGCCGTGCCGTCGAGCTGGAACACGCCCAGGGTGTCGCCGCGCGCGAGCAGTTCGTAGGTCTTGGGGTCGTCGAAGCCCACCTGGGACCAGTCGATGTCCACGCCCTCGTTGGACTTCACGTTCTGGATCGCGTCGTCGATGATCGTGAGGTTGCGCAGACCCAGGAAGTCCATCTTCAGCAGCCCCATCTCCTCGCACTGCGGGAAGGGGAAGCCGGTGATGATGGCGCCGTCGGTGTCGCGCTTGTGCAGCGGCACCACGTCCAGCAGCGGCTCGGAGGACAGGATCACACCGGCGGCGTGCACGCCGGTGCCGCGGGTCAGGCCCTCGATACCGCGGGCGGTCTCCATGACCTTCTTGACCTGCGGGTCCTTCTCCATCAGGGTGCGCAGCTCGACGGCCTCGGCGTAGCGCTCGGCCGACTCGTCCTCGACCTCGGCCAGCGAGATCTCCTTGCCGCCCACCGGCGGCGGGAACGCCTTGGTGATCTGGTCGCCCAGGGCGTAGGGCAGCCCGTGGATGCGGGTGGAGTCCTTGACGGCGGCCTTGGCCTTGATGGTGCCGAAGGTGAGGATCTGGGCGACGCGCTCCTCGCCGTAGAGCTCGGTGACGTACTCGATCATCTCCCCGCGCCGGCGCTCGTCGAAGTCGAGGTCGATGTCGGGCATGGTGACGCGCTCGGGGTTGAGGAACCGCTCGAACAGCAGCCCGTGCTCCAGCGGGTCGAGGTCGGTGATGCCCAGTACGTAGGCGACCATCGACCCGGCGGCCGACCCGCGGCCCGGGCCCAGCGCGATGCCGTTGCGGCGGGCGTACTGGCAGATGTCGGAGACCACCAGGAAGTAGGCGGGAAAGCCCATCTCGTTGATGATGTCCAGCTCGCGGTCGATGCGCTCGCGCACGGGCCCGCTGACGCCGCCGGGATAGCGGGTGGGGATGAGGCGCTCGATCTCCTTGCGCAGCCACGACGACTGGGTCTCGCCCTCGGGGACGGCGAACTTGGGCATGAGATCGCGGGAGGCGAAGACCTCGTCGTAGGCGCCGTCCTCGACGCTCTCGGCGACCAGGAGGGTGTTGCGGCAGCCCTGCGCCCACTCGTCCAGGCTGACCAGGGCGCGCATCTCCTCGGCCGACTTGACGTAGTAGCCGTCGCCGTTGAACCGGAACCGGGAGGGGTCGTCGAGGTTCTTGCCGACGCCCACCGCCAGCAGGGCGTCGTGGTCCTGGGCCTGGTCCTGGGTGACGTAGTGGGAGTCGTTGGTGACCAGCGGCGGCAGGTTCAGCTCGCGCCCGACCTTGAGCAGGCCGTCGCGGACCTCGCGCTCGATGCTGATGCCGTGGTCCATCAGCTCCAGGAAGACGGCGTCCTTGCCGAAGATGTCCTGCAGCTTGGCGGCGTAGTCGACGGCCTCCTTCTCCTGGCCCAGCCGCAGCCGGGTCTGCACGCCGCCCGAGGGGCAGCCGGTGGAGACCATGATCCCCTCGCTGTAGCGGCTCATCAGCTCCAGGTCCATGCGGGGCTTGCCGTAGTAGCCCTCGATGCTGGCCAGCGAGGACATGCGGAACAGGTTGCGCAGGCCCACCGCGTTGCGCGCCCACATGGTCATGTGCAGGTAGCGGCCGCCGCCGGAGATGTCCTTGCCGCCCTCGGTGTTCTCGTCGGAGTCGCCGCGGCCCCAGCGCACCCGCTTCTTGTGGAACCGCGACTCCGGCGCCACGTAGGCCTCGATGCCGATGATGGGTTTGACCCCCGAGCCCTTGGACTGCTCCCAGAACTCGTAGGCGCCGAACATGTTGCCGTGGTCGGTCATGGCCACGGCGGGCATCTGCAGCCGGGCCGCCTCGGCGAACAGCGGCTTCAGCTTGGCGGCGCCGTCCAGCATCGAGTACTCGGTGTGGACGTGCAGGTGGACGAAGGGGTCAGCCACGGTCGGGAACCTCTTATGCGATGACGGGACCGGCAGGATCGTGTGCCACCTGAGACTAGTCCCGCCACACCCGTGCCACTACTCGCCCGCCCGAACCTGTGGACGAGGCCGGCAATCGGAACCCGCGCGGCGCGCGCCGGCTCCGGGCGCGGCTCAGGCCGACTGCAGGGCGGTCAGCAGCAGGTCGGCGTAGTGATCGCCGATCTGCTGCGGGCTCAGCGCGCCCTCGGGGTGGTACCAGGTGCTGAGGTGGTGCACGCTGCCGAAGTAGAAGTCGACCACGATGTCGGCGGGCACCCGGTCGGTGAAGACGCCCCGCTCCTGGCCCTCGGTGATCAGCGAGCGGAACAGCTCGTGGTAGCGCCGGCGCTCGTCGCGCACTTCGCGCTGCTTGGCCGGGCTGAGCTGGTGCAGCGACCGGAAGGAGATCGTCGCGTCGTCGAGGTTGTCGATGGTGCTGACCACCACGTCGGCGGCGGCGCGCCGCACGCGCTCGGCGACCGGGCCGTCCTGGCGGGCGATCTCGGCCAGGCGGGACATCTGCAGGCGCAGCACCCGCGCGTAGATCTCGGCGAGCAGGTCGTCCTTGGAGTCGAAGTAGTGGTACATCGCCCCCTTGGTGACGTTGGCCGCGTCGACGATCTCCTGCACCGAGGTGCGGTCGAAGCCCTTCTCGGCGAACAGGCGGGTCGCCACGGCCAGCAGGCGCCGCGGAACCGAGGACTCGGCGGATTCGTCGGGGGTCACGGCCGGCATCCCCATGCCCCCGTGGGTGCGAACGGCCACAGCACGACCTCTCTTACGACAGCGGGACGTCCTCCGCCCCCGGATGTCCCCCTGGGCCGCGGGGCGGAATACCACAACACAATAGACGCATCGCCGGGCGGCGGCGCCGGTGAGGCCCGTCACCGCAGGCCGCCGCCCGCGCCGGCGCCGCTTGGCGCGCCCTCACGCCCATCCGGCGTCGTGGGCGAGGATGGCCGCCTGCACCCGGTTGCCCATCCCCAGCTTGGCCAGGATGCTGCTGACGTGGGCCTTGACCGTCGCCTCGCGCATGCCCAGGCTGCGGCCCGCCTCGGCGTTGGACATGCCCCGGGCGACGGCCGTGAGCACGTCGCGTTCGCGGTCGCTGAGCACCTCCAGGCGGCGGGCCGCCTCGGCGGCGGTGCCGCCGGCCGCGACCGTGAAGCGCTCCAGCATGCGCTTGGTGATGCTGGGGGCCAGCATGGCGTTGCCCTCCTCCACGGTGCGCACGGCGCCGATGAGGTCGCGGGGCGGGGTGTCCTTGAGCAGGAACCCCACCGCGCCGGCGCGCAGGGCGCGGTGGACGTACTCGTCCAGGTCGAAGGTCGTCAGCAGCACCACCCGGGGCGGGCGCGGCAGGCCCGCCAGCTGCGCCGCCGCGTTCAGCCCGTCGGTGCCGGGCATGCGGATGTCCAGCAGCACCACGCCGGGCTCCAGGCGCGCCGCCAGCTCCACCGCCTCGGCGCCGTCGCCCGCCTCGCCCACCACCTCGATGTCCTCGGCCGAGTCCAGGATCATCCGCAGCCCCGAGCGCACCAGCCGCTCGTCGTCGACCAGCAGTGTGCGGATCATCGCGCGGCCTCGCGGCGCCCGCCGCGGTCGTAGCCGGCCGTCGGCAGTACGGCGCCGAGGCGCCATCCCCCGTCGGGCAGCGGGCCGGCCCGCAGCTCGCCGCCTGCCAGGGCGAGGCGCTCGCGCAGCCCGGCGAGACCGTAGCCGCCCGAGGGCGGCGCCTGGGCGGGTGCGGCGGGCGGCGGGGCGTTGTCCACGGTGATCTCCAGGGTGTCGGGCCGGTGGCGCAGGTGCACGCGCACCGGCGCGCCGGGGGCGTGCTTGGCGGCGTTGGTCAGCGCCTCCTGGACGGTGCGGTAGGCGGTGCGTTCGACGTGCGCCGGCAGCGGACCGGCTGCGCCCTCGACGGCGCCGGAGACGACCGTCCCGGCGGCGCGCCATTCGTCGAGGAGGCGGGTCAGGTCGGCCAGCACCGGCTGGGGCGCGGTGGGCGCGGCGGCGCCGGCCTCGTCGCGCAGCACGCCCAGGATCCCGCGCAGTTCGGCGAGCGCGTCGCGGCCGGTGCTGCGGATGAGCGCGGCGCTCTGGGCGGTGCGCTCGTCGGGCGCGGAGACCTCCAGGCCGCCGGCGTGCAGCACCATCAGGCTGACGCGGTGGGCCACGACGTCGTGCATCTCGCGGGCGATGCGGGTGCGTTCGGCGGTGATTGCCTGGTCGGCGAGCAGGTGCTGCTCGCGCTCCAGCCGCTCGGCGCGCTCGCGCAGGTTGGCCACCAGGGCGCGGCGGGTGCCGATCCACAGCCCTACCGCCAGCGGCATCCCGTAGGTCATCACGAGCACGCTGGTGGCCTGGGCGCGGGTCATGGTGTCGCCGGCGGCGTAGACGCCGATGAAGGCCACCGACAGCCCGGCGGTCCACAGCACCAGCCGCCGCCGGTCGGTGTACCAGGCCGCGTAGGTGAACAGGGCCAGGGCGGGCAGGCCGAAGTCGCCGTAGAGCAGCAGCGCGGCCGCCGCCGCCCACAGCAGCAGCCGGGGGCGGCTGCGGCGCAGCAGCACGACCACCGAGGCGCCGGCGGCCACCGCCGCCGCCGCGAGCACCCCCAGGAACGAGGTGAGAGCACCCCACTCCAGGCCGGTGAGCACCGCTGCGACCGCGCCGACCCACCCGAGCACCCCGTGCGGGTCGCCGACGATCATCAGTCCGGTCCACGGGAAGAACGCCGCGGCCAGCAGCCAGTCGGCGAGGCGGTGCCGCCGCGCCCACAGGCGGGCCCACAGCGGGCCCGGCGCCGGGGTGCCGGCGCCGGGGGGAGGACTCGACCCTTGCTGCGCCATGGGCCGGAGTCTATGCCGCGCCGACGCGGCACCAGGCGGCCGACCTGCGGCGCGGCCGGACCCCCGACGAAGGTCGGCCGCCGCGGGACCGGGCCGGTCAGCGGGGCGCGGGCCGGCCGCGGCGGTCGCCGGCCCGGCCCCGCGGCCCGGCCGCACCCCCGACGAAAGTCGGTGCCGGTTCCCGCCGAAGTGCGGAGGAGCGCGCGCGAAGGCGGACTTCCGTCATGGCGGATCTGGACCGCGCGGGGGAGGCCGCGCAACCGGGGGCGACCGTAGCGTTGCCGGGTGCGGCGCCGCAGGACCGGCCCCCGGCCGCCCGGCGCCCCGAGCAACCGATCCCGCAGCGAGAACCAGGGAGATCCCACGTGAGCCAGAGCGCGGCCCAGGCCGCCCCCGAACAGTCCGGCACCGGCACCCCGCCGGTCGTCGCCGCCCGCGACCTGGTCAAGGTCTACGGGCGCGCCGACTCGGCCGTACGCGCACTGGACGGCGTCAGCGTCGAGTTCGCCCGCGGCGCCTTCACCGCGATCATGGGCCCCTCGGGGTCGGGCAAGTCCACGCTGATGCACTGCCTGGCCGGCCTGGACACCGTCACCTCCGGAACGGTGCACCTGGGCCGCACCGAGATCACCGGGCTCCGCGACAAGCAGCTCACCCTGCTGCGCCGCGACCGCATCGGGTTCATCTTCCAGTCGTTCAACCTGCTGCCGATGCTCACCGCCGAGCAGAACATCCTGCTGCCCGGCCGCATCGCCAAGCGCAGGCACGACCCCGCCCGCTTCCGCCGCATCGTCGAGGTCGTCGGGCTGGGCGACCGGCTCGGCCACCTGCCGTCGGCGCTGTCGGGCGGCCAGCAGCAGCGCGTCGCGGTGGCGCGGGCGCTGCTGGGCGACCCCGAGGTCGTCTACGCCGACGAGCCCACGGGCAACCTCGACTCCCGCTCGGGCGCGGAGGTGCTGGGCTTCCTGCGCGACTCGGCGCGCGAGCTGGGCCAGACGGTGATCATGGTCACCCACGATCCTGTGGCCGCCTCCTACGCCGACCGGGTGGTGTTCCTGCGCGACGGGCGCCTGGTGGACGAGGTGCACGGGCCCACCGCCGAGACCGTGCTCGACCGCCTGGTGAACCTGGAGTCCTGACCCCCGATGCTGCGCACCACACTCGCCGGCCTGCGCCTGCACAAGGGCCGGCTCGTCACGACCGCACTCGCCATCGCCCTGGGCGTCATGTTCGTCACCGGCACCCTGGTCTTCTCCGACACGCTGCGCGCGAGCTTCGCCGACCAGGTGATGGGCTCGGCGGAGAAGATGGACGTCGTCGTCCTCCCCGAGGACGAGCGGAGGGGTACCGTCCCCCGCGACGTGCTGGCCGAGGTCCGCGACCTGCCCGAGATCGACCGCGCCGCCGGCGTCACCGCGGGCGACGCCCCGCTGCTGGACAAGGACGGGCGCGCGGTCGGCAGCGTGCCCACGCTCGGGGTGTCGGTCGGCGACCTCAGCCGCTACTCGGCCGCCGAGGGCGAACTTCCCGACGCGCCCGGCGAGGCGGCGCTGGCCACCGTCAGCGCAAGCGCCACCGGCTACAAGGTCGGCGACACCGCCACCGTGCTGGGACCCGACGGCGGCAAGCACGAGTTCACCGTCACCGGCCTGATCGACTTCGGCACCGCGGCCGACGTCTCCTTCCGCGGGGCGGTCGCCTTCACGCCGCAGACGGCCGTCGAGATGACCGGCGCCGAGGGCTTCGCCGAGATCGACGCCGTCGCCGCCGAGGGGGTCCCCCGGCAGCAGGCCGTCGACGCGGTCGCCGCGGTCGCGGGCTCGGGCACCGAGGTGCTGACCGGCCGTGAGCTGGGCGAGCGGCTCGCCGACCAGGCGGGCGCGCAGGCCGACGTCCTGGCCGCCGGGCTGCTGCTGTTCGCGCTCGTCTCGGTCCTGGTGGCCGCGATCGTCATCCACAACACCTTCGCCATCCTGGTGGCCCAGCGCCAGCGCGAGATGGCCCTGCTGCGCTGTGTGGGCGCCGTACGGCGCCAGGTGTTCACCTCGGTGGTGGCCGAGGCGCTGGTGGTGGGCTTGGCCGCCTCCGCCTTGGGCGTGCTGGCGGGAATCGGTCTGGGCGCGGCCGGCTTCGCGCTCGGCGCCGACGCCCTGAACACCGGCGCCTCCGGAGCGGCGGTGGTCCTCCAGCCGGGGGCCGTGCTGATCGGGCTGGCCGCGGGCACCGCCACGACCCTGTTCTCGGCCCTGCTGCCGGCGCGGCGGGCGATGTCCGTGCCCCCGCTCGCGGCGCTGCGCACCAGCGCCGTGGCCGCGGGCCTGGACAGGCGCCCGGGCCTGCTGCGCGCCGCAGCCGCATCCGTGCTGCTGCCGGCCTCGGCGGCGGTCGTGTTCCTCTCCCGGGACGCCGGATCGCCGCAGGCCGGCCTGTACCTGGTCGCCGGTGCGGGCATGGTGGCCTTCGTCGGCGTGGTGGTGGCCGGCCCGCTGCTGGTGCGCGCGGCCGTGGCGGCGGTGTCGCCGCTGATGCGGGCGCTGGGCGTCTCCAGCGCCCTCGCGGCCGACAACGCGCGGCGCAGCCCCCGCAGGGCCGCGACCGCCACGATCGCGCTGACGGTGGGAGCCACCCTGATCACCGGCTACGCGGTGATCAACTCCTCGATGATGAGCACCATGAACGACCTGCTCGACGAGCAGTTCCCGGCGGACTACCAGATCACGGGCCAGTTCACCGACGAGAACCCGGCCATCCCGCGGCAGGTCGCCCGCGACCTGCGTGCGGCCCCCGAGACGGCCCAGGTGGTCGCCCAACGCAGCGCGACGGACGGCACGCCGGGCCCGGACGCCACGTGGTACTCCACCCTCGACGGCGCGCCGCTGGAGGAAGCCGCCTCCGCGGTCCGGCAGGAGCGGGCGGGCGACCTGGCCGACGTTCGGCCGGGCAGCGTGGCGGTTCAGGCCGACTACGCGAACGCGGAGGGGCTCGGCGTCGGCGACCCGGTGACGGTGAAGACCCCGGACGGCGAGCGCGGCCTCGAGGTCGCGGCGGTGGTGGAGGCCGCGGCCGTGTGGAGCGTGCTGATGGCGCCCGAGGACTTCGCAGCGGCCTTTCCCGGCAAGGGCGACGAGATCATCAGCGTCGTCGGCGCCGAGGGGGCCGAGGCCGCCAAGCTGCGCGACGCGGTCTACGCGGCGGTGGAGGACCACCCCACCCTCCAGGTCGACTCGGTCGCGCAGATGCGCAAGCAGTTCGAGGACGTACTGGGCACGGCGTTCCTGGCGGTGGTGGCGATGCTCGGCCTGGCGGTGGTGATCGCGGTGTTCGGCATCGCCAACACGCTGGCACTGTCGGTCCTGGAGCGCACCCGCGAGTCGGCGCTGCTGCGGGCGATGGGCCTCAAGCGCGCTCAGCTGCGCCTGATGCTCGTCTGGGAGGCGGTGCTGCTGTGCCTGATCGGGGCGCTGGTGGGTATCGGGCTGGGTGTGTCCTTCGGCTGGGCCGCCGCGGACGCGGCCTTCGAGGACCTGATCTTCTCCGTGCCGATCGCGCAGATCGCCGGGTTCGTCGGGGCAGCGGTGGCGGCGGGGCTGCTGGCCTCGGTGCTGCCCTCGCGCCGGGCGGCGCGTACCTCGATCACCGCGGCGCTGGCGAGCGAGTAAGGGCTCTGCCGACACGCCGCCGGCGGGCGGCCCGGCAGCCCCCGGGCGCCGTAATGTGGCGGCGGGCGGCCCGCGGGCCGCCCGCCGCCTGCGCCGCATGAGGCGCGGCCCGCAGCGGCCGGGACGGAAGCGGGTGAGGAGATGAGCGCGGCGGACTCCCCGGAGGCGTCGGCGGGCGGCGCCGCGTGGGGGACCCCGGCCGCCCGCTGGATGCTGACGGCCACCGTCCTCGCCTCGGGCATGGCCTTCCTCGACGCCACGGTGGTCAACGTGGCGCTGCCGGCCATCGCCGCGGATCTGGACGCCGGCGTGGCGGGACTGCAGTGGACCGCCAACGGCTACATGGTCACCCTTTCGGCGCTGATCCTGCTCAGCGGCTCGCTCAGCGACCGGTTCGGGCGGGTCCGGGTGTTCTCCCTCGGGGTGGCCTGGTTCGCGCTCGCCTCGGCGCTGTGCTCGCTGGCGCCCCGACCTCGGCTGGCTGATCGCCGGCCGGGCGCTGCAGGGGGTGGGCGGCGCCCTGCTGACGCCCGGCAGCCTGGCGATCCTGCAGGCGGGCTTCCGCAAGCGCGACCGGGCGCGGGCCATCGGGGCCTGGTCGGGCCTGACCGGGGTCGCCTCGGCGATCGGCCCGTTCGCGGGCGGCTGGCTGGTCGACGTCGGCTCCTGGCGGCTCATCTTCCTGATCAACCTGCCCCTGGCTGCGGTCGTGCTGCTGATCGCCCGGCTCCGGTTGGCGGAGTCGCGCGATCCGCAGGCGCCCGAGCGGCTGGACTTCGCGGGAGCGCTGCTGGGCATGGCGGGGCTGGCCGGCCTGACCTACGCGCTGATCGAGGCGGGCGAGACCGGCGCGGGCGACTGGCGTGTGGTGGTGACCGCGGCCGCGGGCGTCGCGGCGCTGGCCGCCTTCGCCGCCGTGGAGCACCGCAGCGCCCACCCGATGCTGCCGCTGGACATCTTCGCCTCCAGCCGGTTCACGGTCGCCAACATCGTCACGGTGCTGATGTACGGCGCGCTGGGCCCCCTGCTGTTCCTGCTGGTGATCTACCTGCAGGAGGCGCTGGAGTACTCGGCGCTGGAGGCGGGGGCCGCGTCGCTGCCGATCACGGTGCTGATGCTGGCGCTGTCGGGGCAGTCGGGGCGCCTGGCCGAGCGCATCGGCCCGCGCTGGCAGCTGGGCGTCGGTCCGCTGCTGCTGGCCGCGGGCCTGGTGGTGCTGTCGCGGCTGGAGGCGGGCGACTCCTACCTCTCCGGGGTGCTGCCCGGTGTGCTGCTGGTGGGCCTGGGGCTCTCCACCGCGGTGGCGCCGCTGACCGCCACGGTGCTGGCGTCGGCGGCCGAGCGCCACGCGGGGGTGGCCTCGGGCGTGAACAACACGCTGGCACGCACCGCACAGCTCATCGGGGTCGCCGCGGTACCGGTGCTGGCGGGTGTCAGCGGGGCCGCCGGCATCTCCGGCGGCTTCGGCCCGGCGATGCTGCTCATCGCCGCCGCGGCCGCCCTGGCGGGGGTGCTGGCGCTGGTCCTGCTGCGCCCCCGGGCGCCGGCGCCGGCCCCCGACCGGATGTTCTGCGGCGTCTCGGGGCCGCCGATGGGCTCCTGCCCCGGCTCCTCCGCGGGCGAACCCCTTCGCGGCGGCCCGGAGACGTCCTAGAGTCGGGGCCATGGGACATGCCGCGGCCAAGGACGGCGGCGAGCCGGCCATCGCTTTCGTGGGCGGCGGCGCGGGGGCGGCCCTCGCCGCGATCGCGCTGCTGCGCGCCACCACCTGGCTGCGCCTGGCCTACCGCATTCTGCTGATCGACGAGCACGGGCGGTTCGCGCGGGGGCGGCCCTACAGCGGCGCGGGCGGCGAGTGCCTCCTGGAGATCCCGGTCAAGCACATGTCGGCGCTGCCCGACCGCCCCTGCCACCTGATGGAGTGGGTGCGCGCGGAGCAGGCGTCTCCCCGGCGTGCGGGCGGCGCGGGCGCCCGCGAGGCGGGCGGCACCGCGCTGGCCTCCCCCGCCTGCGGTCCCGAAACGCTGCTGCCGCGGCGCCTCTACGGCGACTACCTGGCCGACACCCTGGCGGCCACGGCCGCCTGGGCCTCCCCCTACGCCTCGCTGCACACCCGCGCCGACCGGGCCGTGGCCGTGGGCGCCGACGGCCGCGGGGCGGCGGTGCGCCTGGCCTCGGGCGAGCGGGTCCCGGTCGCGGCGGCCGTGGTGGCCACCGGCGATCCCGCCGTGACCGCGCCGCCACCGGTCGAGGGCGCGGCGGGCGCTGCGCCCGGAGCCGGGCTGGCCGCCTGCTCCTGCGGCGCCCTGACCACGCCCGCGGGCGAGGCCGCGCACCTGTTCGCCGTGGGCGCGGTCCGCCGCGGCGAGGCCGACGCCACCGTGCCCCGCATCCGCGAGCAGGCCGAGGCGCTGGCCCAGCGCATCACCGACACGGTGCTGCGCACCCCGCCGGGCCGCCGCTGAGCGGCCTCCGCCGAACCGGACCGGAGCACCGGTCGAAGCCGGAACGATCGTGTCCCTGCCGTCACACGTCGCGCCCAACGACCGCAGGTACGCGATCGCCGCAGGCGGGGCCGGCCGTGCGGCGGGCGCGCCGGTCTTACTCCGCCTCCCGGCGGGCGCGGCGCTCGGCGGCCCGCATCCGGAACGGGCGCAGGGCCGACTCCAGCTGCACCGCCAGGTCCATCTTGCTGTCGCCCTCGCGGCGGTCCTCGAAGTGGATGGGGATCTCCACCATCTTCTGGCCGCGGGTGAAGGCCCGGTAGTGCATCTCCACCTGGAAGCTGTAGCCGCTGCTCTGGATGCTCGGCAGGTCCATGGCCTCCAGCGCCTCGCGGCGCCAGATCTTGAACCCCGCGGTGACGTCGCGGATCGGCATGGCCAGGACGGTTTTGACGTAGGTGTTGGCCCAGGCGCTGAGCAGGCGCCGGTGGGGGCGCCATGCCTCGGACAGGCTGCCGCCGGGGACGTAGCGGCTCCCGATCACCACCCCGGCGCCGGTGGAGAGCATGGTGCCCAGCAGCTGGGGCACGTAGCCGGGCGGGTGGCTGAGGTCGGCGTCCATCTGCACGACGAACTCGGCGCCGCCGTCGAGCGCGCGGGTCATCCCGGCCACATACGCCCGCCCCAGGCCCTCCTTGGCGGTGCGGTGCACCACGGCCACGCGCTCGCGCGCGGCCGTGTTGTGCTCGGCGGCGATCTCCTCGGCGACCTTGCCGGTGCCGTCGGGCGAGTTGTCGTCGACCACGACCAGCCGCAACTCGGGCAGCTCCAGGCCCAGGACCCGCCGCGCCAACTCGGGCAGGTTGTCGGCCTCGTTGTAGGTGGGTACGACCACCCCGACCTTGGACCGCGCCCAGGGGTCGGGCAGATTCACCGGGGTCGGCATGGGCGCTCCAATGGGATCCGCGGGTGTGGGGGCACAGCAGGCAGCGTAGGGGGCGGCGGCCCCGGCCACCACCGAAAGGCGCCCGCCCCTCATTCTCCCCGATCGACCTCCAGCACCGCCACGTGCACCAGGGTGCCCATGTCCTCCAGGGTCATCAGGACCTCGGGATCGGCGTGGTTGTCGGTGATCAGGTGGGCGATGTGCTCGGGCGGCACGGTCTGCACCATGGTGTCGGCGCCGATCTTGGTGTGGTCGGCCAGCACCACCACCTCCTGCGCGCAGGCCACCAGCGCGCGGTCGACGCTGGCCACCGCCGGGTTGGGGGTGCTCAGGCCGCGCTCGGCGGTGACCCCGTTGCCCGAGATGAACGCCTGGCGCACGCGCAGCCCCGCCAGCGCCTGCTCGGCGGCGCTGCCCACCAGCGCCCTTATCGGCCCGCGCAGGGTACCGCCGGTCATCACCACCTCGACACCGGGCGCCGCGGCCAGCGCCTCGGCCACCAGCAGCGAGTTGGTGACCACGGTGAGATTCTGGCGGCCCACGAGTTCGCGCGCCAGCGCCTCGGTGGTGCTGCCCGCACCGAGCACGACGGCGTCGTCGTCCTCGATGAGCCGCGCCGCGGCCGCGGCGATCGCGAGCTTCTCGGGAGCGGCCTGGCCGGTCTTCTGCGTGTAGCTCTGCTCGTAGCCCAGGCGCCCGGGCAGCGCCGCGCCGCCGCGGCGGCGGTCGATGAGGCCCTCGGCCTCCAAGGCGCGCACGTCGCGGCGCACCGTGACCTCCGAGGCGCGCACGCGCGAGGCGATCTCGCGCAGGGCCATGGCGCCGTTGGCCCGCACCAGCTCCAGAATCCGCTCGCGGCGCTCGGCCGCGAAGGCCGGCCTGGTCTCGTCTGCCATGGGAACTCCATCTCCGGTGCCGGCTGGGGGGCCGCGCTCCGATGATAGAGGTGCCGGGTCAGCCCAGGTGCACTCCGTGGGTGTGGAAGGACTCGTCGATGGTGTCGTCGTCGGCGGGGGCGTCGTCCTCCAGCGCGGGTCCGCGGACGACGAAGACCACGACGAACAGGGCGATCAGCAGGCCGAGCACGGCCAGAGTCGCGATACCGAACAGCGCCATGACGGACACGGGGGCCTCCCTGGCGAGCGGGCTGACCGGCGACCCCGCGGTTCGCGCCCCGCAGGCCCGCACCGGAGGTCGTCAATGGGATGCCCCGCCGCGGGCGGTTTCATGCCCGCCCGGCGCGCCGGGTTGCCCCAACGCGCCCCGGCCGCTCCGCTGCGGCCGGCGGAGGGCGGCGCCGCCGCGGCCGGATCCGGCCGCCGCAGGGCGTGGCCGCAGCCCTGTTCGTCCCGCGGTGCGGCGCCCGCTCGCTGCCACCGTCCGAGGCGCGGCGTGGCGGGCGGCCGGTGCGGGCCGCCAGAATGAATGCGTGACTGCGCTGACGTGCCGACTGTGGTGGGCCTCCCCCCGCGACGCCTCCCCGGCGCTGCTGGACCTGCTCGACGCCGGCGAACGGGAACGCCACGCGCGCTTGCGCCTGGCGGCCGACCGCGACCGCTACCTGGTCGCCCACGCGCTGGCCCGGCTGGCGCTCGCCCGCGAAGCCGGGTGCGCCCCCGCCGAGGTGGCGTTCACCCTGCACTGCCGCGCCTGCGAACGGCACCCCGAGCCCCGCCCCGACCCGCACGGCAAACCGCTGCCCGCGGGCCCGGCCGCGGGCCTGGAGATCTCCCTCAGCCACTCCGGCGACCGCGTCCTGCTCGCGCTGGCGCACGGCGTGCCCGTGGGCGCCGACGTCGAGCGGATCGCGCCCGACCGCGACACCGCGGGCCTCGCCGACTACTGCCTGCGGCCGCGGGAGCGGCGCGACCTCGACGGCCTGCCTCCCGGGCAGCGGGCCGAGGGCTTCTTCGGCTACTGGGCTCGCAAGGAGGCGCTTCTCAAGGCCACGGGCGAGGGCCTTTCGGGCGGGCTGGGCACGGTGGGGGTCAGCGGCCCCTACGAGCGCGCAGAGGTCGTCGAGTGGGACTCCCCGGCCGCTCCCCGCCACGTCCGGCTCACCGACCTCGACGCCGGCCCCGGCTACCGCGCCGCGCTCGCCGCTCTGTGGCCCGGCCCGATCACCCCGGTGGTCGGCGACACCGCCGAACTGCTGGCGGACCACCGTCCCCAGACGTCCCCGGGCCGCCCGTGATCCGCGCCGCCCGCCCGGCGCGGACGGAGCGCGGGGGACAAACCTGACCTCCGGGCCACACTTGCGTGATCACCGGCCAGGGATGACTACCTTGACCGGCATCGGATGCCTTCTGAACCATGAGGGCGTGCGCAACCGTGGCATTGGCTTGGCTCATGCACCCGTCCCCCGCGGCCCTCGACCCCTCGGCCTCCGGTGAGGATGGCCGCCCCCCACCACGGGATCGCCCGCGAGGACGGCGGGGCGGCGCTGCTGTGCGTCGTCGACACGCTGCACGGCACCCCCGTCGCCGACCCCTACCGCTGGCTGGAGGATCCCGACTCCCCCGCCACCCGGCGGTGGCTGGCCGAGCGGGAGCACGACTTCGCCGCGGCGGCCGCGCGCTGGCCGCTGCGCGAGGCGCTGGCCGAACGCATCCGCCGCCTGGTCGCCGCCGACCTGTGGACCCCGCCGCTGCGCCGCGGCCGCCGGGTCTTCGCCACCCGCCGACCCGCCGGGGGCGACCACCCCGCCGTCGTCGCCTTCGACGACTCCGACGGCGGCGAGCGGGAGCGGGTGGTCTTCGACCCGCACTCCTTCGACCCCAGCGGCGCCACCACCCTCGACTCCTGGGAGCCCTCCCCCGACGGCGGCCGCGTGGCAGTGCAGACCTCCACCGGCGGCACCGAGCGCGGGGCGCTGCGCGTGCTCTCGGTCGAGACCGGCCTACCGGTCGAGGAGCCGATCAAGGGCGTGCGCTACTCCAACGTCGCCTGGATCGGCCCGGACGCCTTCTACTACGTCCGCCGCGACGACGGCGACGGCCGCCGCGGGGTGTGGCTGCACCGCGTCTCCCCGACCGGCCCCGAACCCGACGTGCTGGTGCGCGCGTGCACCGGTCCGCGCACCGTCCCCGGCGTGCGGCTGCTCGGCGGGCGCTGGCTGGTGGTCACCGAGAGCCACGGCACCGGGCACCGCAACGACATCTGGCTCGCCGACCTCGCCGCGCCCTCCGGGGACTCCGCCGATCCGGCCCGGTCCGCGCGCCCGCAGTGGCGCACCGTGCACGCCGGCGAGGAGATCGAGTCCCACCCCGACCTGGGCCCCGACGGCGTGCTCTACCTGCGCACCACGCTGGGCGCCGCCCGGCGCCGTGTCTGCGCCGTTGATCCGCGCACTCCCGGCACCGCCCACTGGCGCGAAGTGGTCGGCGAGGACCCCGAGGCCACCCTGGACGGCTTCGCCGCCGCCGGCACCGCCGAGCACCCCGAACTCCTCCTGGCCCGCACCCGGCTGGGCATCAGCGAAGTGACCGCCCACGACGCCGGCGACGGCCGCCTGCTGCGCCGCATCGACCTGCCGGGCGAGGGCATGGCCACCCGGCTGGAGTCCGACGGCGCGGGCGGGGCCCACCTGTGCTACGCCGACGTCGCCACCCAGCAGTGCGTCCTGGCCCTGGAGCCGGGCACCACCCGACCGCGCGCCTGGCCCGCAGGCGGCGGGCCCCGGCCGCACGCCTCGGTCGTGCGCCGCACGCTGCACTGCCGCTCCGCCGACGGCACGCTCGTGCCAGTCACCCTGTTCTGCGCGGAGGACTCCGGCGGCGAGGGCTCGGCCGCCGACCCCGGCGAGCCGGGGCCGACCATCCTGCACGCCTACGGCGGCTTCGGGCGGCCCCGCCAGTTCGGGTTCAGCGCCACGGTGCTGGCCTGGCTGCTGTCCGGCGGGCGCTACGCCGTCGCCCACGTGCGCGGCGGCGGCGACTTCGGGCGCCGCTGGCACCTGCGCGGGGCCGGCCGGAACAAGCCCCGGTCGGTCGACGACCTGGTCGCCGCGGGCGACGCCCTCGTCGCCGAGGGGGTCTGCACCCGCGACCAGCTGTGCCTGTCGGGCGGTTCGGCGGGCGGCCTGCTGGTCCTGGCCGCCGCCGCGCGCCGCCCCGACCTGTGCGGTGCCGTCATCGCCTCGGCGCCGCTGGCCGACATGGCGCGGTTCGAGCGGATGGGGCTGGGCGCGATGTGGACCCGCGAGTTCGGCACGGCCGCCGACCCGCAGGACTTCGCCGCGCTGATGGCCTACTCGCCCTACCACCGGGTGCTGGCCGACGGCGCCCCGGGGCGCCCCGCGGTGCTGCTGACCGGCTTCCACGGCGACACGCGCACCGACGCCGCCCACCCGCGCAAGATGTGCGCGGCACTGCTGCACGGGGGCGCCGGCGAGCGCCCGGCCCTGCTGCGCTACGAGCGCGACGTCGGCCACGGCCCGCGCGCGGTGACCAAGGCGATCGAGCTCGCGGCCGACGCCCACGCCTTCGCCGCCGCCGAGACCGGTCTGGCGCCGCCGGGGACGCCGGGCGGTGCCTCCCCTGCGCGGCAGGGGGAATCCACGTGAGTCCCGCGCCGCCCCACGACCGCGGCCGCCCCGCCGGCGGCCGCGCCCCTGCGCTGCGCGGCGCGGGGGCCCTGCGCCTCCCCCGCTACGGGGGGTTGGCGGTGCGCCGCCCGGGACGGGGACCTCCCGGCCCGCGGGCGGGCACCGAGTCCGCATCACCGACGCGAACAGGAGACTCCATGGAACCCAACGAGTTCGACATCGAGGTCGAGGAGCTGACCGAGGTCACGTCGCGCGACATCACCGCCGGCGGCGACAACGACGGCACCGACTCCAGCTCCGACTTCATCTGACCGACGCCGTCGGGCTGACCCGACCGTCACCGACCGGTCGCCGGAGCGCGTTGCCCGCCTCCGGCGGCCCGCCGCCGCAACCGCCGCAGTGGAGGCCCCCGACGTGACCGACCGCCTGTTCACCGAGACGCTGCGCGCCGCCGTGGGCGAGGACCTGCTCTCCGCGCGGCTGTCGACCGACGTGGTCTTCGCCGACCTCGGCGCCGAGGCCGTACGCCCGCTGCTGACCTTCGAGGCGCTCAACGACATCCTCGGCCGCTGCGCGCTGGAGCCCCCGCGCCTGCGCCTGCACCGCAAGGGCGCGCCCGTGCCCGCCTCGCGCTACACCGAGAAGGGCCGCACGGCCGGGGCCGAACGGACCGTCATCCGCCCCGACGGCCTCTACCGGGAGCTGCGCGACGGCGCGAGCCTGGTGCTGGACGCCATCGACCGGCTACACCCGCCGATCCGCGAGGCCACCGACGACCTGATGCGCCTGGTGCGCGAGCGCGCGCAGGTGAACCTGTACCTGATCTGGGGCGACTCCCACGGCTTCGACACCCACTGGGACGACCACGACACCTTCATCATCCAGGTCGAGGGCACCAAGTCCTGGCAGGTGCACGGTCCGGGCAGCCGCAGGCACCCGATGAAGGTCGACTCCGACCACTCCCACACCGCCCCCGAGGGCACCGTGTGGGAGGGCGTCCTCTCCCCCGGGCACGTGCTGCACGTGCCGCGCGGCTGGTGGCACACGGTCAAGGGCACCGGCGACGTGAGCATGCATCTGACGTTCGGATTCACCCGGGCGACGGGGATCGACTGGGCGCGCTCGGTCCTGCAGCGCCTTTACGACGTAGATTTCTTCCGTGCCGACCTGCCGCGCTTCAGCTCGGCCGAGGAGCGGCGCAAGCACCAGCACGAGCTGATCCGCCGGCTCACCGACGTGGCCGAGCAGCACGACCTGGACGGATTCCTGGCCGAGCACGACTCCCGCTTCCCGCGCCGCCAGACCTTCGCGCTGCCCTGGGCGGTGGACGGCGCGTCGCCGCAGGCCGACACCCGCGTGGAGTTCGTGCCGATCCTGGCCCCGCCCATGGAGCGCGAAGGCGACCAGGTGGCGGTCACGGTCTCGGGCAAGCGCTACCGGCTGCCGGCCGCGGCCGAACCGGTCCTGACCCAACTCGCCCGCCGGCGCGAGACCACGGCCGGCGAACTGGCCGAGGACTCCGGGACCCCGCTGGAGACCACGTCCGCGATCCTGCGCGCCCTGGTGCGCCACCACCTGGTGCTGCTGGGCTGAGGCGACGGCGGAGGCGGTCGGCAGGAGCACGGGCGACCCGCGTGCCCGGGCGCTCCCCGGCCGACTTCGCTCCGTTCACTGCAAACAGGCTCTTCGCAGTTGAGGGTGTAGTCCGGTCGGCGCGTCGGTGGCCGGGTAGGGGTCGAGGTCTCCCGAGGATGGAGGTGACTATGATCTCGGGCTCGAAGTGCTCGGGCAGCGGTTGGAGCCCGATCGGGCGATTCTCCGGTGCCGGGTTGTCGAGCCCGACGGACGGTGTCGTCGCTGCGGATGCCAGGGCGCGGCCAGGGACACGGTGGTCCGGCGGTTGGCGCACGAGCCGTTCGGGTGGCGGCCCACGGTGTTGGAGGTCAGCCTCCGCCGATACCGGTGTAACGCCGCCTCCGACGACCGGAACACGGACGGACGACGCGCCGCGAGCCGTCAGTCGCCGACGCTGCCGTCGATCATCTCGCGCAGGATGTCCGCGTGGCCCGCGTGCCGGCCGGTCTCCAGGATCACGTGCAGGTACACCCACCGCAACGTCAGCTCCCCGCCCCGCGGTGCGTAGTCGAGGCTGTGCTGGGCGGCGATCTCGCGGGAGCGGTCGCACTCCGCCTGGTAGGCGCCGATGACGTCGTCGAGCTTCTCGTTCGGCTCCAGCCGCAGGTCGGCCTCCGGGTCTGCGTCGGTCCACGGCGGCGTGGGCAGCTCCGCGGCGGGGATCTGCCCGATCTGCTCGGCGAACCCGCCCAGTTCCACCCACCGCAGGTGTTTGATCAGGCCGCCGAGGTTGGTGCCGGTCGGCACCGGGCTGCGCCGGGCGTCCTCCTCCGACACCCCGCGGGCCTTGCGCACGACGGCGTCGCGCAGGTAATCCAGGAACGTCTCGAGCTGCTCGCGCTCGCTGGCGGCGACCACGCTGCCGAGGATCTCACTGGGTCTGGTCATGGCCCGAACGTAGCACGCGGGCCGCCCCTCGCACCGGGGGCCATTTGGGCACTTCGCAGTCGCAGTTGAGGGTGTGGTCCGGTCGGCACGCCGGTGGCCGGGTAGGGGTCGAGGTCTCCCGAGGATGGAGGTGACTATGCCGTCCATCTGGAAGACCTCGACGTGTCTGACGCTACCCCGTCCGTGGGCTTCGCCTGCCCTGACCTGACCACGTGCTGCCGACTCGACGAACTCGGCCTCGAAGCCACCGGACAGCGCCTCGAACCCGACCGCGCAGTGATCGCCTGCCGGGTCGCCGAACCCGACCAGTGGTGCCGCCGCTGCGGCTGCGAGGGAAGCCCGCGCGACACCGTGGTCCGCCGGCTGGCACACGAGCCCTTGGGCTGGCGCCCGACCCTGCTCGAGGTCGTCGTGCGCCGCTACCGGTGCACCGGCTGCGGACACGTGTGGCGCCAGGACACCACCAAGGCCGCCGAGCCCCGAGCCAAGCTCTCGCGCCGCGGGCTGAGGTGGGCACTCGAGGGGCATCGTGGTCCAGCACCTGACCGTCGCCCGGGTCGCCGAAGGGCTCGGGGGCGCTTGGAACACCGCCAACGACGCCGTCCTCGCTGAGGGCAAGCGCGTCCTGATCGATGACGCGACCCGGTTCGACGGGGTGAAGGTCATCGGCGTCGACGAGCACGTGTGGCGCCACACCCGGCGTGGCGACAAGTACGTCACCGTGATCATCGACCTCACCGCGATCCGGGAGGGCACCGGCTCAGCCAGGCTCCTCGACACGATCGAAGGTCGCTCCAAGCAGGCGTTCAAGACCTGGCTCGCCGACCGCGACGAGGCCTGGCGCGACGCGGTTGAGGTCGTGGCGATGGACGGCTTCACCGGCTTCAAGACCGCCGCGGCCGAGGAACTGCCCGACGCGGTCGCGGTCATGGATCCCTTCCACGTAGTCCGTCTGGCCGGCGACGCGCTCGACAGGTGCCGGCGCCGCGTACAGCTCGCGATTCACGGCCACCGCGGCTTCAAGGACGACGCTCTCTACAAGTCGCTTCGGACCCTGCACACCGGCGCCGGCCTCCTCACCGACAAGCAGAAGGCCGGCTCGCAGCCTTGTTCGCCGACGACGCCCACGTCGAGGTCGAGGCCACTTGGGGCATCTACCAGCGGATGATCGACGCCTACCGGCACGAGGACCGGAGCCAGGGCCGGAACCTGATGGTCAAGCTGATCGACTCGATCACCAGCGGCGTGCCGAAGGCGCTCGTCGAGATCACCACGCTGAGACGCACCCTGAAGCGGCCGCGCCCTCAGGCGGTGCCGGCCTGGTGCTCCCGCTCGCGGGCGTAGGACTCCACGCCGTCGAGCAGGCGGCGCAGCCCGAAGGTGATGTCGGCGCCGATCTCGTCGACGAGACCCCAGTCGGCGCCGTCCGGGGCGGCGACCGGGCCGCCGTCCGCCGGCTCCGGGTCGAAGACGCCCTCGGCCACCAGCGCGGCCACGTTCGGGAAGCGCTCGGGGACGGCGAAGCGGCGCAGGGCGGCGGCGTAGGCGGCGCCGGCCGACTCGTCGCTGACACCGCCGGCGCGCCGGGCCTGCTCGATCTGCACGGCGATGCGGGCCAGCTCGCGCACCGCGCCGTTGATGAACAGGGTCACCGCCACCCGCTCGTAGCCGGCCAGTCCGCACTCGGCCAGCGCCTCCAGGTAGGCCTCGAACCAGGCGAGCTGCATCGGCCCCGACGGCGGCCCGACGATCTCCACGCGCAGCAGCCAGGGGCGGCGCCGATTGCACTCGACCAGGGCGCGCGACAGCAGCTCCACGCGGTCTCGCCACCCGGCGGCCTCGCCGATGTCGGGCGGCGGACCCACCGCGGCGTCGGCCATCAGCTCCACGAGCTGTTCCTTGCTCTGCACGTAGCGGTACAGCGACATGGTCGTGTACCCCAGCTCGGCGGCGACGCGCTGCATCGACACCGCGCCCAGGCCGTCGGCGTCGGCCACGCCCACGGCGGCCGACACGATCTCCTCGACGGTCAGGCCCGGCCGCGGCCCCCGCCGGGGGCGCTCGGCCACGCGCCACAGCAGCTCCAGGTGCCGCTCGATCTCCGAGCGCCCGTCGCCGCCGTCTCCCCCGCCTCGCTGTGTGGCCATCGCCTGCCAATCATGCCGTCCTGCCTTGACTCCATCCTAGAACCGTGTATTACTTACACGAAACAGTGTGCGCTATACACGATTAAGAAGGGGCGGGACGATGGACGATCCCGTGATCACCGCAACGGCGCTGCGCAAGCGCAACGGCGCCACCCGGGCCCTGGACGGCTTCGACCTCGCGGTCCCCCGCGGGGCGGTGCTCGCCCTGCTGGGCCCCAACGGGGCGGGCAAGACCACCGCGGTGGAGATCCTGGCGACGCTGCGGCGCGCCGACTCCGGCCGCGCCTGTGTCGCCGGGTTCGACGTCGCCCGCGAGCCCGACCGGGTCCGCGAGCGAATCGGCCTGGCCGGCCAGTACGCCGCCGTCGACGAACTGCTCACCGGCCGGGCCAACCTGGTCATGTTCGGCAGGTTGAACGGACTCGGCGCCGCCGCCGCGCGCCGCCGCGCCGACGAGCTGCTGGAGCGGTTCGCGCTCACCGAGGCCGCCGGGCGCCGGGTCGACGGCTACTCCGGGGGCATGCGCCGGCGGCTCGACCTCGCCGCGAGCCTCACCCGCGATCCGCAGGTGCTGTTCCTGGACGAGCCCACCACCGGGCTGGACCCGCGCAGCCGCAACGGTGTGTGGGAATCGGTGCGCGACCTGGTGGGGGCGGGCACCACCGTCCTGCTGACCACCCAGTACCTGGAGGAGGCCGACCGCCTCGCCGACCGCATCGCCGTGCTCGACTCCGGCGCGGTGATCGCCGAGGGCACCGCCGACGAGCTCAAGTCGCGCATCGGCGGCGACCAGATCGACGTCGTCGCGGCCGGGGCCGGCGACCTCGGCGCGATAGCGGCGGTGGCGGCCCGTATCAGCGGCGCCTCGCCGCAGGTCCGCACCGACGAGCGCCGGGTCAGCGTCGCGGTCTCGGTGTCGGCGCGGATCGGCGTGCTCGGCGGCATCCTGCGGGAGCTGGACGCGGCCGGCCTGGAGGTCGAGGACATCGGCGTGCGCAGGCCCACGCTGGACGACGTGTTCCTCGGGCTGACCGGGCGCGCGGGCGCCGACGCCCCCGCAGGCGCCGAGAGGCACGAGACCGAGGAGGTTTCGGCATGACCGCCACGTTCGACCCCCCTGCGCCGCGGGCGCCCGTCGCCGCCCCGGACCGCCCGGGCCGGCTGAGCCGGGCGGTCGTCCACGGCTGGGTGATGACCCGGCGCAACCTGCTGCACGCCGTGCGCTCCCCCGCCGAGCCGCTGCTGACGCTGTTCATCCCGCTGATGATGGTCCTGGTGTTCGGCTTCGTGTTCGGCGAGGGCATGGCCCACCCCGGAACGGGCGGTGCCGACGGCTTCCGCGCCTTCCTGATGCCCGGCATCTTCGTCATGGCCATGCTGTACTCGGTGTCGGCCACCGCGACCGGCGTCTCCATGGACTCCAGCAGGGCGGTGATCGGCCGGTTCCGCTCCATGCCCATGGCCGCCTCGGCGCTGCTGACCGGGCGCGCCGCCGCCGACATGCTGCGGGCGCTGCTGGAGACCGCGGTGCTGGTCGGCTGCGGGCTGCTGATCGGCTGGCGCTGGGAGGGCACCGCGGTCGAGGCCGTGCAGGCGATCGGGCTGCTGCTGCTCTTCCGCTTCGCGATGACCTGGGTGGGGATCTACCTCGGCCTGGTCACCTCCGATCCCGACGTCGTCGGACTCATCGTCTACCCGCTGGCCTTCCCGCTGGGGGTGGTCTCGACGACCTTCACGCCGCCGGAGCTGATGCCGGGCGTGCTGGGGGCCGTTGCCGAGTGGAACCCCGTCTCCTCGGTGGTCAACGCCATGCGCGAGCTGTTCGGCAACCCGGGCGTGGGCGGCGACTCCTGGGTGGCCGCGCACCCGGTCCTGATGGCGGTGCTGTGGCCGCTGGCGATCCTGGCCGTGTGCGTGCCGCCGGCCCTGGCCAGGTTCCGCAACCTCAGCCGCTGACCGGCCCCGTCTGCGGGCGGAGCCGCGCCCGGGCGCGGCTCCGCCCGCAGACGTAACGGCCCGCCGCCAACGGCGCATCGGGCCCGCGGGGCCGGGACTAGCGCAGCCCGAGCTGCGCCTGGACCTCGTTGTTCTCCCTCAACCAGTGGGAGCACACCCGGTTGAACCCGCTCACGCTGTGTTCCCGTGCCGCCAGAAGGAGTCCGGTAGCCTTCCGAAGCTGCGGCCCCCGGCCTTTGAGCAGCGCTCGCGGGAACGGGTCCGCCCTGCCGAGGTACCTGGCGGCCAAGGTGATCGCACGCCCGCGTTGGAATTTCGTCACAATGGACTCCGGCCCGCGCGCTTCGCGGAGGATGCGGCAGGCATCGAAGCAGTCGTAGGCGCGCCGGGCGTTGTCCGCGGCCTCGATCGCGATGTCGGATCCCGCCTCTGCTCGGGCCCCATTCCGCTTCCAATGGCGATCGAGCATGTCGGTGGCCCGGTCGAGATACAGGTTTCCGAGCCCGTTCAGCAGTTTTGCGCTGGTGAAGTCCGTAAGCACCACTTCACCGAGAAGCTCCGCGGTGGTCTCCCCCAGATCTTCGTCGCGCGCCAATGCGCCTGCGGTTCCGGGATCTCGGGGCGCGCCTCGCGCATCGCCCGGGAGGCTTTCGCGCGGGTTTCGCCGGGCCGAGCCGTCACCGTCACCGCCGGAGTAACCGATCAGCATTTCCCGGAGCCGGTCGCCCTCCGCGGACTCCCCCTTGCTCGTGATGCGCGCCCGCTCGCCGAGGCGATCGCGCCCCCGGTCCTCCCCGTAGTGGCGGCGGTCCAGCAAGCGTCCGACCGTACCCGCGTAATCGCCGCCGACGACGGCCTCGAACGCCGCGTCGATCGGTTCCCAGTCCACGGGCCTGTTCAAGCGGATGGCCACCCGCTCGCGCAGGACCAGAGCGAGCCCGATACGGCTGTCGCTGGCGAGCACGGCGCTCAACTGCTCTTCAGCGTCCATGAGCCGGGAATGCCAATCGCTGCGCTGTTCGGGAGTGGAGTATTCGACGTCGGCAAGCATCGCCTCGGCGGCGTACAGCCGGGCGGCGCGCCGGATCTCACCGTTCGGCGCGGTCCGGGCGAGGTACCCGTAGAGGGAGACGGCTTTATCGTACTCCCAGATGTAGCGGTTGAAGGCGGCCTCGGCGGCGACGAGCCGGGCCTCGCCCGGCCACAGTTCCCGAGCCCGGTGGAAAATCGCGAAGACCGGGGAGTTGTCGACCTGGGGGAACCGTGTCCGGGGGCCGGGACCGCTGCCCCTTTTCTTGTCGCTCTTGGCCACTTTGAAATCGAGGACACCTGTCCAGCGCCGGTGTTCGCGCTCCAATCTCGCTTCCAACGCGCACAGTTCTATCGAGGACCCGTACCTGTAGCTATGGGCATCCAGTTTCTGCCGCCGCTCGCGGTACAGGTCGTGGATGCGGCGCCGCTGTTCGTCGGGCCACAGCCGCAGGAAGTCTTCTCCCGGCCTCTGGGCGGCACCGCGCAGGCTGCCCTCCTCGGCCCAGTCGGACTCCAGGCAGGTAAGGTCCAGCAACGCGTGGGCATGCGAGCGCACGTCCTTGCGCGCCAGCCAACTGCGGACCGCCCTAACGCAGGATCGGCGGTTCTTTTCCGCCTCCTCGCCCGCGGTACCCGCACGGGGCGTCGCCCGCTTGAGGTCGAGGACCTGACGCAGCCACACCGAGTAGGTGAAGGCACTCGGCGCCAGCGCCACAGCGGAGTATGCGTATTCCTCGGCCTTGAGAAGCCGTCCCCTCGCCGGCCCGAATCGCTGGTTCTCGCGCAGGGCCCCGGCGAGGAATCCGTAGGCCTGTGCGAGGGAGCCCCAGACATTGGCGGTGTCCTGGTCATTGAGCGAGGCCATGTCCGCTCCAGGATCGAGAGGGGGCCGGGAGGCCGGTCCGGCCGCCGCGACCGGGTTGCCCGAACTCGCGGCGGGGAGTTGCTCCAACAGCTCCACCGCCTCCTCGGCGCCGCGCTGCTTCACGGTGGCGTCCTCGCATCGCACATGGACTTTCCGCAGGAAGCGTGCGGCGGGGACGCAGACGTTGGGCGGCCACAAGCGCCTCTCGCCGCAGCAGCGCTCCAGCGCCTCCAGGACCAGATCGCGTGTTTCAAGGAGTTCGTCGTCGGTCGAACTCTGCTGGACCAGCAAGACGGCGGCCTCGAACAGGCGCGTGCACCACAGAGACAGCGGTTCGCCCTGCTCGTGGGCGAGTTCCATGCCGGAGACGATGTGTTCGACGGCCTGGATCAGCGCCCGCCGGCTCTGCGCCGCGTCCAGCACTGCACGGCTGCGCACTCGGGCGATCCGGCTGTTCAACTGAAGCCGCGTGTGCAGGCTTCGTACGGTGCCGTCCTGGGGAAGCTCCCCGGACACCAGCCCTTCGGCCTCGTCGGCGAGTTCCGCGGCCTCATCGAGGCGGTCGGCGTCGATCAGCGCATCGGCCGTGTTGAGCAGCCAGGAAACCGCCAGGGTGATGCGCCCCGCCTGCCCGGGGCCGCGCCGACGGGCGCCCCGGAGTACCGGGGAAACGGCGGACAACCGAACGTCGAGCAGGCGCACGGCGAGCCCCAGCCGCCTGCCGGTGATGGCCAGCGAGGCGTCCGCGGAGCGCAGCAGCGTGTGCGGGACCTGCTCGGACGCGCAGGCGGCGAGCGCCACTGAGAACGCCTCGGCGGCGGCGACGAATCGCGCGCCGGTCTCCGCCGCGGCGCCTTCCGACCGCGCCGCAAGGGTCAGTGAGGCCACCGCGTGGTACAGGCGGTACAGATCGGCCAGCGATTCGCCGCCGTCCTCGGCGGGGACGCCGGTACCGCGCTCATCCTCGGCGGACGATTGCGACAGGGCCTGCGCGGAGGTCGGCCCGTAGGGGGCCTCGCCCGAGCGCGCCCACACCAAGGTGCGGATGACATCGTGCAGTCTCGGCAGCCGGTCGCCGCCCTCGCCCTCGTCTTCGATCCACCCGAGCACCGAACGGACCCGCCTCTGGAACACCGTGTCGGCGTTGTCCTCGGTGTCCACCGTCCCAAGAGCGGTGAACAGCTGCTTCGCGGCCAGGGAGAAGCGGTGGTCCAGGTCCTGCGGAGCCAGCTCGGGAGGGAAGAGGGAGTCGAGGATCTCCGGCTTGGCGACAGGCTCCTCCAGCGGGGAGGCCGGGGACTCTTCGCGTGTCAGAGCGGCGATGACGAGCGAACGCAGCGCCTGCTCACTCGCCTGGCCCAGGATGAGGTCCGCCGTGTCGGTGCGGGAGAGGATGCGTGCGTCCTCCAGCAGCGCCAGCATACGGCGGGGGAAGCCGACAGAGGGGTCCTCCAGAACCTGCGGCGGGAGGGGAAGGCGGTCGGCGAGGGCCCAGACCGCGAGGACGGCGAGGGGTTCGGGACGGTCCGGGGGCTCGGCGCCGGATGCGATGCGGCAACCGAATTCCGTCAGGGTCTCGGCCACCTTGGGGATGGCGCCCTCGAGCAGGGCGGTGGCCACCGCGTCCGGGTCGGGGGCGGCCGCTGTGCGGTCGGCACCGCTGATATAGCCGTTGACGCTCGCGTTCAAGGCACCCGGGAGCCGCAGTCTGCGGTCCTGGATCCGGCCCATGACATCGTCGCCGTCGACGGACAGCCGCTCGCGGGCCATCAGCCGGGTGAGGAGATCGGCGGTCTCCCGCAGGTCGAGTTCGTCCAACCGTATCGGGATCTGCAGGTCGAGCTGCTCGTCCTCGTGCAGCGAGACGCGGACACGCGAGATGACGATGTTGGCCGAGTTCCGGAAATAGGGGTGTTCCAGCAACCGGTCGATCTCGCCGCTGATCTGCTCGGAGTCGTACCCCAGGCGGCCGCAGTCGATGACGAGGCAGAGGGTGTGTCCGCGCGCATACTCCCGGAGCCGGTCGATGACGAGCTCGCGGCGGGGATCGCCCTCGGTCCCGCTGTTCTGCTCGACGTCGTGGATGGTGACCTCCAGCCACCAGGCCAGGGCCTCCAGGACGGGGCACTCCGCGCTGCGATTGATCATCGTGATCTCCAGGAGGAGCCAGGGCAGCTCCTCCGGAGGGCTCGCCTGTATCTCGGGCATGGCCAGTAGCCGGCGAACGAAAGCCGATTTGCCGGCGTAGCGGGGTCCGTAGACCGGGAGCACCACCCGCTGCCCGAAGCGCCCCGAAGCGAGTTCCAACTCTTCGGCATGGCCGACGAAATCCTCGTCGGGGACAGGCCAGGGGCGGAAGCAGTCGGGGCGGGACGACCGGAGGTCGGGGATACGGGGAGTGTCCTGCCGGTATTCGTAGGGGACGGGGGGTGGCTGGACGTGCAGGCGGTTGCGCAGCCATGGCCGTTGGGCCCACGTCGCCGAGTTCCGGTGCGGCACCAAGGTCGGCGCGCCCGCGGCCTCGGAGCCGCCCACGAGCTTGCCCACGGTTTCGAAGACCCACTGCGCGGACAGGCTCGGCCGGTTCTCCGCCGCGCCCTCGAAGGACTTGAGGAGCGCCCCGGTGAAGAAGGTGGTATCGCGTCCGGAGTCGGCCGAGGCCGTGTCCTTGGCCGATGTGGCCGCCATGACGAACCACCCCCCGTCGTCTCCGGCGGACACCGCTTCTCCGGGCACCGCCGCGACGGCTCCCCCCGCATAGCAGCAGTCGAGGATGAGCAGCTTCCGGTCCGCCATTTTGTGTTGGCGAGCCACCGCATCGAACACCTCGTCTATCGCAACCATCGACCCTGGGGGATTGGAGATGTTGCCGGTGTCACGTGGCGCCAGGTAGAGCTTTCCCCTATGGGCATGGGCGTGCCCCACGAAATAAAGGACGAACAACCCGCCCCGCTCGGACTCCCGGTAACTCCGTGCGATCAGATCGAGCATCTCGCCCCGCGGCAGGTCGCATTCGGCCCTCACCCGCGAAGAATAGAGCCCCCACAGTTCGTGGTCGGTGAACGCCTCCTTCAGCCGCGCGACGTTCTCCTTCGCGGCGGGGACGGGGGGAAGGCTCGACGAAGGGTATTCGCTCCCGCCGATGAGCAGCACGCTGGAGCGCGAGGGATCGGCCTTCTCCTGGTCCGGGTTCACTTCAGCTCCTTGAGGATCGCGGATACGTCCTTGGCCTCCCCTTCCAGGGTGATTTCGGTGCGTCGCGCCCCGTCGGGCAGTTCGGTGCGGACGAGATAGGCCTTGAGATCGGATCCGTCCGGTTCTTCGAGTCGCTGAGTGACATATTCGTAAATCATCTGCACGAGGACGGGAAGCAGCAGGTTCTCCCCGAAGAACTGGAGGACCTCCAGGCCCCCGAGTGCGCCCTGCTCCACCTCCCTCGCAGTCAGGTCCACCTGGACGCCCTGCTCCTCCAGCTTCTCGCGCACCGCCAACTCGGCTATGTGGAGCTCGTCCGTCCGACCGCCCTCGATCTCCAGCACCACGTCCATGCATCCTCCCGGGGCCGCCGTCCGCCATCTGTCATCTGCCAGAAAAAGAGAACCTCTATTCTAGGAGGCGCACCGGAAGAGGCGCTGCAACAAACGTCGACGAACTCGGGCAATTGCGACACCAAGGCAACTAGTAGCCGAACAGCACCCGCTTGGTCTTACGCACCAAAACGTGAGATCTGCCGGATGCATCTCAGAGTCACCCGGGGAGATCGGCGGCCGAACAAACTCTCCCGCCCTCGCGCCGCCCCGACTCGGGCGCGCTCCCGGCTTGCGCCCGAAGGACCGCACCCGCCGTGGCCCCCGGCCATAGCTGCATACCGCCCTGCCCAGTCCGGACCTGTGGCCGCCCACCTCCTCGGCCGGCGGCGGCCGCGGGCAGGCGAGGTGCGGCCGCCTGCACCGCCCTCGAGTCCCCGACGACGTGACCCGGCCGCCCCGGCGGGATAGTGGGCCGGATACCGGATCGCGCCGGTCCGGGCCGCGCTGCGCCGTCCGTGTGTGGCCCGTGTCGGGTGAGGCGATCATTGCCCCGCCGCGACTAATTAGGGTAGCCTCAACTAAAGAACGGTGATCAACTTCGCCGTTCCGCAGGTTGGGCGGCATTCGGGCGCCGCGTCGTACGCGCCGGAGCCGCACGTTCCCCAAGCGGTGCAGGAAGGTTGGCTGAGGCCGCATGGCCCACGAGCAGGCCCCGCTGCAGGCGGTGATCGACGCCTGTGCGCCGCTGAAGTTCGCGCCGCTGCCGGACGTGCGCACCACCAGCGTCCAGGCCTCGCGGGAGCACCCCGCCACCGAGCACTGGTACCGCACGGACCTCATGGTCGCCGAGGGCGCGGTGGGGCCCCTGTTCAACCAACTCACCGCTCAGCACGGCCCCGACCACAAGCTGCCGGGCGCCACCCACTTCATGCGCTCCCTGCTGCGCGAGCCGATCTTCCTCGTCTCGGCCGGGATCTACCTCACCGGGCGGGCCGCGCTCCTGGACAAGCGGCACCTGTGGTTCCCGTGGCTGCCCAACTCCGCGTTCGGCACGCCCACCATCACCAGCGCGCGCATGGCCGTGCTGCCCGACGACCCGGCGGCCCGCCACCACGACGCGGTGATCGTGCCCGACGAGGCGGCGCTGAACCGCATCGCGGCACGCCACCTGGTGCAGGCGTTCTCGCCGATCATCGACGCCCTCCACGAGCACACGCGCGTGGGTCTGCGCACGCTGTGGGGATGGGTGCTCGACACCCAGCACTTCTACATGCTCAACCCGGCGCGCTTCCTCGGCCGCGACGCCGAGGCGGCCTGGCGCCGCGCCGGCGAACTGGGCGACGCGCTGATCGAGGCGGGCGCCGTCACACGCGCCCGGCCGCGGCTGTTCCCCTTCTACGAGACCCACCCGCGCGGCACCTGGGCGGTGCGCGGCACCTGCTGCTTCGACTACAAGGGCGACCCCGAGCACGGGTTCTGCACCACGTGCCCCCTCAAGTGCGACGACGACCGCCGCGCCGAACTGCAGGAGTGGATCCGCAACCCGGCGCTGGCGCCGTAGCCGGCGCGCCCGTGCCGCCGGCCGGGCCGAGCGCGGACCCGGTGGTCCTCAGACTCGCCGCAGCGGACGGTGCGGCTCCTCGGGGATGCGCACGGCGATCGCGTCGCCCGGGCGCACCTCGCCGGCCGCGCGCACGACGCCCATCACCCCGGCCTTGAGCACCGCGTTGCCGTCGGCGTCGCGGCCGATCGTCTCCGCCAGCAGGCCCTGCTGAAAGTCGTCGATCTGCGGGCAGGGGTTGCGCAGGCCGGTGAGCTCCACGACCGCGCTCGCGCCCAGCTCCAGCAGCGTTCCGCTCGGCAGGACGAGCAGGTCCAGGCCGCGCGTGGTGACGTTCTCCCCGAGGTCGCCGGGCCGCACGCGGAATCCCGCCGCGCACAGCTCGTCGTGGAACTCGCCGGCGATGAGGTGGACCTGGCGCCGGTTGGGCTGCGTGGGGTCGCGGGCCACGCGCGAGCGGTGGCGCACCGTCGCGCCCATGTGCGCGTCGCCGTCGACGCCGAGCCCCGCCAGCAGCCGGATGGACTCCGCCGCCGGTTTGCTGAAGGTGTGCTGCGGACTGAACCCCACCGCCGCCACACGCGCCGCCATCGCACCGCCTCCGCCGTAGCCGATCCGCCGACCGGCATTCTAGAGGCGCACTCCCCGCTTCGCCGCGGCCCCCCGGGCCGCTCCCCTCGGCGCCCGTCACTCCCGCAGGCGCACCACCGCGGGGTCGTCGCCGGGGGCGAAGCCCGTCAGGTGCAGGGCGGCGGGTTCGGTGCCGGGCGGGACGTCGAAGACGAGCCCGCCGTGCACCTGTCGGCCAGGTTTCAGCAGGCCGAACAGCCGGTCGGAGTTCTGCGTCCGCAGGCTCGCGGTGTTGTCGGGCAGGTGGCGGGCGCCGCCGGCGTCGACGAGGCGCTGGTCGGCGTCGGTGAACATGGCGGCCTCCTCCCCGGTGTTGCGCAGGGTGATGCGGGCGACAACGAAGCCACCCCGCGCCTGCTCGCCCTGGACGGCGCCGCCGATGTGCTCCACGCCGGTGCGCACGCCGGTGACGGTGAACTCGAAGGCGCCCGAGGAGACCGGGTCGCCGATCCTGCCCCACGCGCCGTCGGGAGGCGGCTCCTCGCGACGCTGCTCGCCGGCGGACCCGTGGGCGGCGAGCCCGCCGAGCACGTCGGAGCCGCCGATGAGCAGCGCCGCGGCCGTGCCGGCGACGAGGGCCGCGGCGCCGAGAGCGGCCGCGGGTTTCGGCCACCTCCGCCGCCGGGGAACCGGTTCCGCTGCGGAGGGGCCGGGGCCGCTCTCGGCGGGCTCGGTGGCTGCGCTGGGGATCGCGGGGGCGTCCGGTTCGGGGCCGGTGTCCCCGTCCTGAGGCGGCGCGTCCGCGGGGCCGCCGAACGGTTCGCCGGCGCCTGCCGCGACCGCTCCCCCGGCGCCCTGCGCGTCCTCGCCGGCGTCCTGGCGACCGCCGCTGTCGGAGCCGCCCGTCCCCGTGTCCCTTTCCTGATCCACGCCGGCTCCTAACGCGGGGTGCGGAGTCCTGTCACGGACGGTGACGCCCGCTGGGCACGATACTGCCCGGTGCACGCGCAGGCACGCAGGTCGCAGGGTGTTTCGTGATACGAGCGAATACCGCGCGTGCGGCCGCCGTTGCGGCGCGGGCGGCGCTCCCGCGGCGCGGGCGGCGCTCCCGCGACGGCGCTCAGCCGGCGCGGCGGGCGCGCAGTGCGAGGACGAAGACCGGAAGCAGCAGGGCCGCCGCGATGGCGTTGAGCGGGCCGAAACCGAGCGCGACCATGGTGACGCCCGACAGCGCCGACCCTCCGGCACCGAAGGCGTGCATGAGCAGGTCGGCCGTTCCCTGGGCCTGGGGCCGCCGCTCCGGGGGCAGGGATTCGGCCAGCAGCGCCGACGCGGAGACGAGTCCGAAAGACCAGCCCAGCCCGAGCAGGGCCAGCCCCACGGCCACCTGCACGGAACCGTCGCCGGCCGTGCCCGACAGGGCCGCCGCGCAGAACATGACCGACTGCCCGGCCAGCAGCACCGGCACGCGGCCCCACCGGTCCGAGAGCCACCCCACCAGCGGCGAGAACGCGTACATCCCGGCGATGTGCAGGCTGATCGTCAGCCCGATGACGCTGAGTTGCGCACCTTTGGCCTCCATGTGCACCGGCGTCATCGTCATGACGGTGATCATCGCGGCGTGGGAGGCGACCATGCCGGTGACCGCCAGCAGCGCCCGGGGCTCTGCGGCGATGGCCCGCAGCGACGCGGCCACGGAGACGTGCGACCGCTTCCGCCCGTCGGCCGCGCCCGGCTGCGCGTCCCCGTCCGCGGAAGCCGCCGCGGCGGCGCGGGAGAGCAGCAGCGGATCGGGGCGCAGCAGGACGGCGACGACGGCGCCGGCCGCCGCGAAGGAGACCGTGCTGAAAACCAGCGGCCCGGCAAGCGGGTCCAATCCCAGCGCCCCGGCCACCGCCGCCCCGGGGCCGGTGAGGTTGGGCCCGGCCACCGAGCCGATGGTCGTCCCCCACACCACCAGCGACAGGTCGCGGCCGCGGGTGCGCTCGGTGGCCAGGTCGGTGGCACTGTGCCGGGATTGCAGTCCCGTGGCCGCGCCCGCGCCGAAGAGGCCCATGCCCAGCAGGAAGAGGGGCAGGAGGGCCAGTTGCGTACCCGCGATCGCGGCGACGCCGCCGAGCGCGGCCAGGAACCAGCCCAGGCTCAGCCCGATGCGCCGCCCCCGGCGCGCCGCGGCACCGGCCAGCGGCAGCGCCAGGACGGCGGCGCCCAGCGTCACCATGGTCGTGGCCGCTCCGGCCCAGCCCTGCGAGCCGGTGATGTCGCGGGCGATGATGCCGACGACCGAGACCGCCGCGGCCACGCCGACGCCGCCGACGACCTGCGCAGCGGTAAGCACGGCCAGCACCCGCGGACGCGCCCGCGCGGCGCGCAGGGCGGCGGCCGCGGGCGACGGGCCGCCGGCGGCCGCGTCGGTCTGCGGCACAGGCGGCGGCACGGCTCCGCGCGGCGCCGTCATCGCCCCTCCGACCGTGCGGTGGCCATGCTTCCCCCGTCCATCTCGGCAGCCGGCTCTGCTGCCGGACCGAAGTGAGCATAACGTCCGGGTATGACCGGGACGGGATCCTGCCCGGACGCCGGGAGGGAGGTGCCGGCCCTACCGCTCAACCCCGGCCGTAGCGCCAGCGGAGGAAGCCGTGCTCGCGCTCGATGCGGCGCATCTCGGCGTAGAGCGCATCGGGGTCGACGCCCGAGACGACGGCGCCGCCCTGGGGAACCGGCCAGCGGGCGAACGCCCAGTAGCGGCGGGTGTAGGCGCCCCACAGGACCAGCCACATACCCTGCTTCTGCCACTCGATGTGCGCCGCGGTCTCGCGCCGATCGTCGTCTTCGCCGTCGTCCATAGCGAGTGGCTCATACCCGGCGCACCATGCGGCGATCGGGCCGGATGTGGTCACCCCTGGCCTCTGGACAGAAAGGCGACACACGCCCCGGAAACGCGCACGTGCCCCGGCCGAACGGGTCGGGGCACGTGCGTGCGATCTTCCGTTGTGGGATGAAGCGGGAGGAAGGAGGTCAAAGTCAGAGGGTGTGGGCCGCCATGACGAAGGCGCGCCATTCGGCGAGGGGAAAGGCCAGGTGCCCGGCGTCGCGGTGCTGGGTGTCGCGGACGAGGGCGTGCTCGGTGGAGGTGCGGCACTCTAGGCAGTCACCGGAGGGTTGGCTGTAGCTGCTCTTCCGCCAGTCGGTATTCACGTTCTGCCTCCCTGATCATTTCAGTGCTACGGGATGGATCATAGGCAAAAGCAGTAAGAGTCCCCCACAGCACCCCCAAGCGGTGCAACTCGGACGGGTCGTCGATTAGAACGCCTCCGCTCACATGCTCGGCGTAGGCCATGGGCAGCCTGTCTTTGAAGCTGAACAGCCGAAAATGCCCTGCCAGCCCGGCAAGAGTCGGAGTCTCCGCCGGGAGCACTTGAAGCACGATACGTTCCGCTTCGATAAGTTTCACGATGTGGTTGAGCTGCTCGGACATTACCTGTGCGCCACCGACTCGAGTCCTTAGTACATGCTCGGGCACAACGAAGGAGAGCGTCGCCGTGAGAGCCGCCAACCGGCTGCATCGGGCCGAGATCACGCTTTCCATGTCCTCACCCGGCCGCCCGTCGTGAAAGGTCGCCCGCGCATATGCGGCCGTCTGCAGAACCCCGGGCAGCAGCATCGCGTGGAACTGCTTGATGTCAGAGGCTTTCGGCTCGCATTCCGTCGCCTGCCGTGACCACGTGGGATCGTTGCTGCGCGCCTGGGTCCGCGTCCACCTGTCGAGCAGTGCCCCGCTCGTGCCGTAGAGGTCTTCCAATGCGCGGGCGGTCGATCGTTGACACACCCTCTCACCCCGTTCGACCTTGCCCACGAGGGAGGAACTGAGACCGACCGAGGACGCCACCTGGTCAATGGTCAGCCCAGCTTGCAGACGGCAGTCGCGCAGATAACTACCGAATTCCTTCCAGTCGTTCACAGGACAAGACTGACACATCTGCCGCACACGAGTGCACGTTTTCACACAATGGACCCCCGATTCCGTGCAATCGGTATTCGCCTTCACTGGGCAAGGCGAATCTAGAGGCATGGAAGACATCGCTACTGCGGCCGAATGGCCCATCGAAGTCCGTACTCGAATTGCCGACCTCAATCGGGTCAATCCCAGCATGTACCGTGTCTGGGGCTCTTCCCACGAAGACGGGAGTTTCGGGGCGTACTACGCGTCCCTCCACCCGCACCTGCGCCGCGCCGGGAGCAGGTTCGCGCCGACTCTGGGCAGTGAGAGCCACCTGCACCTGGAGCGCATGCTGATGTGTCCACCCGACCGGATCGACGCCTTCAGGTGGCCCGGAAGCGACTGACCTCGCCCGCCGACCCTCGGCCGCACCCGGACGGAACCATGGCCCTTCGAGTCGGGCCGAGGACCATGGTTCCGCTGCGATCGATCATCGGGACGGATCCAGCGCGTACAGCAGCATGTCGGCTTCGTGACGGGCGACGGCGAACTCCCAGCGACCGGCGGCGGTGTCGACCGCGATGATCCGTCTCGCCGCCGACCGCTTCGTGGCCGGGCGCCCGTCGCGCTCCTCCGCGAGCGCCAGCGGCACTGCCAGCGCGACCGCCTTTCCCGGCCCCAGCAGAAGCCGGTGGCGGCGCCACACGATCGGATCGGCGGCCGACAACTCCACGTCGAGCACGCCCCTGCGCAGCCGCCGCCGACCCGGCGCTCGCCCGACGGCGCGGATCCGCACCCACTCCCCCGCACGCAGCGGCGCCCACCGCGACCGCCCCGGCTCCGTTGGCAGCAGCAACTGGGCCACGACGTTATGGAACAGGGCGAAGAACGCCCATCCCAGCGCCGTCGGTACCTCGCCGGTCGACAGGTACCAGGCTGCGCCGGTCAGCGCGGCGGCCAGCGTACCGACGGCTGCCACCACCGCCTGCCTGGCCTTCCTGTTGGCCGGTAGCACGACGGTTCCTCCCGGCTCGCTGGGGGATGCGAGTTCCTGGAGAGGATACGGCGCCGTTTCGACGGGCGGGCGCACGCCCCGGGGTCGGCGACTCCGGGGCCGCGACGCCGACGGCAGCTGCGGCGCTGCTCAGGCTCCGGCCAGGGTGGCGCCCGAGACCAGCTCGGAGCCGGGAACCGGCTCGGCGGGGTCGTCGCCCAGGGACACGATGCGGTTGGTGGTGTCGACGTGGACCACGCGCGGCCGGTGGTGAGGGCGCTCGGACTCCTCCAGCTCCACGTACGACATGATGATGACCAGGTCGCCGGGGTTCACCAGGTGGGCGGCCGCGCCGTTGATTCCGATGACGCCGCTGCCGCGCTCGCCGGCGATGGTGTAGGTGACGAGGCGGTTACCGTTGTCGATGTCGACCACGTGGACCTGCTCGCCCTCGACGATGTCGGCCGCCTCCAGCAGGTCGGCGTCAATGGTGATCGATCCCACGTAGTGCAGGTCGGCCTGGGTGACCGTCGCCCGGTGGATCTTGCCGTGGAACAGGGTGCGACGCACGATGTCCTACCTCGTTTCCCTCACTGCGATATGACTACAGGCCCTGATGAGGGTCCCGTGCACGCTCGTGGCGGCCCGCCGGAGAACCGCGGCGGAGCGGGGTGCCGATAGTCGGAAACGCCCCGTTTGCGGGCCGAATTCCGCGATCGCCACCCGAGGGTAGTGTGCGCCGAGTTGTGCGCGTGAATCGGGGGGCGGACATGCGCGCCGCCGGCGCGGTCGGGCTGCCGCACCGCCGCCCGTTCCCCTGGTGACGGCGGCTCCGACCGGATCGATCATCCTGCCCGGTTCGGCCTCGGCGCTCCTGGCCCCACTGCCGTTTGGTCAGCCCTCCCAGTGGATTCGGCCCCGGCCTGCACGTCTCGCGGATCGGTCCGGGGCAGCGGTGGCGGCGGTGGGCGACGGGGCAGCGAAGCCGACGGGGGTACGGGACGGCGACCACCGACACCGGGGCCGGCGAATGGCCGGTCGCCCGGCGAGGCAGCGAGGGCCGCGCGGCGTGCAGCCCGCGCGGATCGGTCCGGGTGCCCGCCGGTGCCGGTGAGCGACGTGGGCAGCGACGACCTCGGAGGGTCGGGCCCGCACGGATCGGTCCGGGTGCTCGCCGGTTGCGCACGCGACGAGGGCGGCAAGGACGGCGCACGGTCCAACCCGCGCCCACCGCTCCCGGTGCCCGCCGGTGCGGCATCCGACGAGGCGGTAAGGGCGGCGCGGGGTGCAGCCCGCGCGGATCGGTTCGGGTGCCCGCCGGTGCCGGTGAGCGACGTGGGCAGCGAGCACGACAGGGGTCGCGGTACGCCGCATCCATCGGCACATCCGGCCCGAAATGCCGAATGCCCGATTTAGTTTAACTCTCTCCCACCTCGGTCGCGTCGAGGGTGTCGGTGGGGCCACTCTCGGCGTCGAGAGTGGCCCCACCGACACCCTCGACGCGGGAACCCGACACGAAACTCGGACATTCGGAACCTTCGGGGCGGCGGCGAGGCCACGAGAGGCGCCGCGCGATCGCCCGGGCGGGCCCCGGGCCGCGCGGCGGGCGGCCCGCGGCGTCGAATCCTCCCGCGGTGTCCGGTATGCGGGGGCGCCGAGACGGTCCGCACGGCCCGGATCGGCGATGATCATGGCGTTTGGAGCGGAATCGGCGCCCGAAGCGCTCCAAACGCGCACCTCGTGGCACCCCGGCCGCCTCCACCCCCCGCCACAGGCGGGCATTCCGGACAAACCACCCCGGATTCCTTCCGCATCCCGGAAGATCCGGGATGCGACGCGCCGCGCAGCCCCACCGCGCGCCATCGGCGGGCATCGTCGACCCGCGCGAGGCGAAATGCCCGAAAAGTCCCCGCCCGGGCCGTGTCCCAGGACGGCGGGGGCTGCCGTCCAGGAACCCACCGGGAACCACCCGGGGCGGCCACCATCGGGGCTGCGGCAATGGGTGCGCCTCGCGAAGCGCGGTCACAGCTTGCCGCCGAGCGCACGCAGCCCGTCCCAGGTGGAGCCGCACCACCGGTGGCGGGCCTCCGAAACAAGGGTGCGCCGTGCGCTCGGCGGCAAGCTGGCGCACCGCGCTTCGCGCATCACAGCCCCATTGCCGCAACCTCCTGTGGTGACCGACTCCTTGAACACGACGTAGGCGGCCCCCACCAACGCCCTCGCCGCCCCCGTCACCTGCCGCACCGGCGGGCACCGGAACCGGCACGCGCCGCCCCAAGCCATCCGCCGGCCGTCGGTGCCCTCGTCGGATGCGCAACCGGCGAGCACCCGAACCGATCCCCGCGGGCCCGGCCGTCCACCGACCCCCGCCGTCCTCGCCGCATGACCGGTCGGGGAAGGGGACGCGATGGAACGGCGGGGGCGCCGCTTGCGAGGAACCCACCGGGTACCGCCTGGGGCGGTGACCATCGGGGTTGCGGCAATGGGCGCGGTCCGCGTAGCGCGGTCGCAGCTTGCCGCCGAGCGCACGCGGTTCTTCCCAGGCGGAGCCGCACCACCGGTGGCGGGGCTCCGGTGCAAAGGTGCGCCGTGCGCTCGGCGGCAAGCCGACGCACAGCGCTACGCGCAATCCAGCCCCATTGCCGCAGCCGCTGTGACCGGCTCCTTAAAACAGGACGTAGCCCCAGGCCCAGCCCCAGTCCTCCTAGTCCTCGTCCTCGTGGTGGTCGTGGTTGGTGGTGCCGCGCCGCCAGTAGCCGTCGACGTCGAAGGACGTCCCGCGCTCGAAGCCCACCTCCTTGAGATAGCGGCGGATGGGCTTGAGGGTGAGCGCCTCGCCCGCGCACCAGGCGAAGCCGCGGCCCTCGGGCAGTCGGGCGCCGCGGATCGCCCGCTCCAGCAGGTCGGTGGTGCCGGGGGCGGCGCCGTCGCGGTGCAGCCAGGTGACGGTGGCGCCCGCGGGCGCGTCCAGTTCCTGCTCCTCGCCCGCGTCGGCCACCTCCAGGAACGCCAGGACCCGGGCATCGCGCGGCAGCTCCTGTTCGAGCCACCGGGCGGCGGCGGGCAGGGCGGTCTCGTCGGCGCCGATGAGGTAGTAGTCGAAGCCGTAGTCCATGTGGTGGGTGCCGCGCGGACCGAGGACGCCGAGCCGGTCGCCGGGGCGGGCGCGAGCGGCCCAGCGGCCGCCGGGGCCGTGGTCGTGGGCGACGAGGTCGATGGTTAGCTCGCCGGCGCCGGCGTCGTAGCGGCGGACCGTGTAGTCGCGGTAGACCAGCTCGGGCGAGCGCATGTTCCACCGGCCGTCGGCGTCGAACTCGGGCAGGCGCAGCTCGCCGGTGCGCTCGTCGGGGAAGAAGAGCTTCACGTGGTCGGTGAAGTTCTCGCTGCGGAAGCCCTCGATGTCGGAGCCGGTGAGGACGACGCGCACCATGCCCGGGGTGACGCGCTCGACCGTGCGCACTTCGAGGGTCCGGGAGCGCAGGGGGAACAACTCCACCCGCGGGTCGCTGACGGTGGCCATGGGCGCATCACTCCTGTCGGTTCGGGGTGGCCGCGCGGGCGGCCGGGGCCGGACGCGGACCCGGTCCCGCCCGCACTTTAGCTTAGGCTTGGCTAACTTCCTATTCCGGGGGCGTCGGCGCCGTCGTCGGCGGAGGTACCGGCCGCGGGTGCGGCCGGGGGCGGTCCCGGGGCCGCGGCGTCTGCGTTGGCGGCCCGGCGCAGGCCGGGGGCCGCGGCGGCGATCGCCGCGACCAGCACCACGGTCGCGGCACCGCCGGTCACCACGGCGGCGCCGGCGCCGATCAGCGGAGCCAGCGCCCCCAGGGCGAGCGCCCCCAGCGACCCGCCCACGGTGTTCTGCGCACTCCAGACGCTGTTGACGCGTCCGCGCAGCGCATCGGGGGTATGCGACTGCAGCAGCGCGAACCGCAGGATCTCCTCGACGATCTCGGCGAAGCCGAGCACCGCGAGCGCCGCCACGGCCACCGCGAGCTGGCCCGAAGCGCCGAAGGCGGCCGAGGCGGCGCCGCAGCCCGCCACCGCCCCCAGCAGCAGCGCACCGCTGCGCCGCACGGTGCGTGTCCACCCGCTGGAGAGGGAGGCCAGCACGGCGCCGAGCGCGGAGGCGGAGTAGAGCAGCCCGGCGGCGGTCTCCCCGGCGTGCAGCACGGTGTCGGTGAACTCCGGGATGAGCACGTAGGGCGTGGCGAAGAGCAGCTGGACGAATCCGAGCAGCAGCAGCGGTCCGACCGTGCGGTGCCGGGCGGCGAAGCGCATGCCCTCCACCGCATCGGCCGCCATCGACCGCCGGTCCCCGCCTGAGGGCCCGGATCCGGGCGGCAGGGGCGGCAGCCGCAGCACCAGCCCCGTGGTCACCGCGCAGACCGCCGCGGTGATGGCGAAGACGGCGGGAAACCCCCACAGGGCGATGACGGCGCCGCTGAGGGCGGGCGCGGCGATGGAGCCGAGCTGCCCGGTCAGCGCCAGCAGCGCCCCGGCCGCGGGCAGCCTCTCGCGCGGGAGCAGTCCGGGCACCGCGGCCTGCAGTGCGACGGTGCTGAAGGTGCCGACGAAGCCGTTCAGCGCCGCGCACGCGCAGATCACCGCGAAGCCCGCGGCGCCGCCGTGCGCCCACAGCGCGTTCAGCGCCAGTCCGGTGAAGGCGAGCGCGGCCGCGGCGCGCCCCGCCACGATCAGGGTGCGGCGGGGGAACCGGTCGGCCAGCACGCCCCCCACCAGCGTGCCGCCGAAGACCGACACGCCGTTGACCGCGCTGACGACGGCGACCAGGACGGAGGACCCGGTGGCCGAGTAGACCTGCAGCGGCAGCGCGACCAGCGCGAACCCGAGCCCGAAGACGGAGATGAGCCGCGCGGTGAACACCACCCGGAACGCGCGGCTGGCGCGCAGCGGCGTCAGGTCGATGAACGCGTCCCGCGCCTTCATCGCCCTGCCTCACGATGCGGGTCGGCAGCGGTGGCCCTGCTGTGCCGGCGAACGGTCGCAGCCGAGGGCCGGTTCCGCATGTACCGGGTCCGCCGCCGGAAGGCGCCGCGCCCGCCACGGCGGCGGGGGCGGCAGGCGGCCGAAACCGCGGTCGCCGACGCGGATACCCGCCGGCTGGGCGTGCGCCGGGGCGGCGAGGGCGGCGAAAGGACCGGCCCGCACCCACCGATACGGGTACCCGCCCACTGCGTGTGCCGCGGCGGGTCGCCCGCATCGGCGGTGATCGCGCACGTGCGGCCACGCGAACCGCCCCTGGTGTTTCGCGGTTCCCGCCGAGTGGTGCCCGCCCGGGATGTCTGTCCGGGCTTCCCGCCAACCCGGCTCCTGTTCGATCGCCGCCGCAGCCGCGGATGCTCACACGCCGGATAAACGGGTGAGGCTCTCCGGAAAACGCGGACGCCGAACCCGCTCCACGATGACCGCGGGCATGAGGTCGGCGGGCATCGGCGCACCCGCACACCGGTGCGCGGGCCGCGGGCGGAGGTGCTCGCGCCGCCCCGCCTCACGCCTCGCCCATGGCCACGCGCAGACTGCGCGGTCGCAGGTCGGTCCAGTTCTCCTCGACGTAGGCGAGGGCGCTCTCGCGGTCCACCGGGCCGAGCACCTGCCGCCAGCCCTCGGGCACCGCGGCGAACTCCGGCCACAGCGAGTGCTGCTCCTCGTCGTTGACCAGCACCAGGAAGCGGCCCTCGGGGTCGTCGAACGGGTTACTCATACCGCGGATCCTTTCTTTTAGGCAAGGCTTACCTTATCAATCTGGTAGATCGTCGGGAAGGGGCGGTGCGACGCCGCGGGTGGCCAGCAGGCCGGGCGCGGTCAGGGCGATCGCGCCGGCCAGCACCGCCCCCGCCGCCCCGGCCGCCATCAGCGCCGCCGCGGTGCCCAGGACCGCGGCGAGCGCGCCCATCAGCGTCGCGCCCAGCGACCCGCCCGCCGCGGCCTGGGCCAGCCAGGCGCTGTTCACCCGTCCGCGCAGCGCATCGGGGGTGTGGGCCTGGATCAGGGAATAGCGCAGGATCTCCTCGACCGCCTGGCAGCACCCCAGCAGCACCAGCGCCCCCAGCGCCGCCGCCGCGCTGCGCCCGGCGCCCAGCAGCACCACCGACACCCCGCACATCGCCACCGCCGCGGGCACGATCGCGCCGGCGCGGCCGACGCTGCCCGTCCACCCGCTGGTCAGCGACGCCAGCAGCGCGCCGGCGGCCGGTGCGGTGTAGAGCAGCCCGGCGAGGGCGGCGTCGCCGCCGAGCACGCGGTCGGTGAACTCGGGGATCAGCACCATGGGCATGGTGAACAGCACCTGGATGAAGCCGAGCAGCAGCAGCGGGCGCACGACGGGGCTGCCCGCCACGAACGCCAGGCCGTCGGCGACCGCGCGCAGCGCGGGGACCGCGGCGGCGGAGGTGTCGGCCTGCGTGGGCGGGACGAACCACACCGCCGCGGTGGCGGCGGCGGCGATCGCGCAGGTCGCGATGTACCCGGCGCCGACGCCGCCGAGCGAGATCAGCGCCCCGCCCAGCGCCGGGGCCGTCACGGCGCCGAGCTGGGCGGTCAGCGCGAACAGCGCGCCGGCGGCGGCCAGCCGGTGCGGGCCCACCAGCGCCGGCACCATGGACTGCTGGGCGATCAGGCCCATGGTGCCGATGACGCCGTTGACGGCGGCGCACACGTAGACCACCGCCAGCAGGGGGCCGCCCGGCAGGTAGGTGTTGACCGCGAAAACGCCCACGACCAGCGCTTCCACGCCGAGGCTGGCGAGCATGAGCCGGCGCCGGTCCAACCGGTCGGCGAGCAGCCCGCCCAGCACGGTCCCGCCGAAGCTGGCCAGCCCGTTGACGACGGTGACGCTGGCGACCAGCACCGAGGAGCCGGTCATGGCATAGACCTGCATCGGCAGGGCGACCAGCCGGAACCCCCCGCCGAACAGGGAGATGAGCCGCACCGCGAAGACGATCCGGAACCCTCTGCCGCTGCGCAGCGGACTCAGGTCGATGACGAGTCCCCGCAGGACCGGCCTCGCGGCCACGCCGACTCCTTTCCTCGGTACCGGGCGGGACTGGAGGCGGGTTCGCCGGCGCGCCGCCGAGCACAACCCTGCCATCGCGGGATCCGCTCGCTCTCACTCCCGCGCCCGGACGAACAGGGCCGCGCGCTTGTGGGGCAGGTCGGCTTCGGTGATGAAGGCGAGGCCGGCCTTGCGGGCCGCGCGGCAGGCTGCGGCGTTTCCCGCGTCGGGTTCCATGACGATGCGGCGGCAGGCCGGGTCGGCGGCGAAGACCGCGGCGGCGAAGGCGTCGAGGATCTCCGCTCCCACGCCGCGGCCGATCGCGCCGGGGTCGCCGATGGCGATGTGGAACCCGATGTCGTGCGGATCGGCGTCGTAGTGCGGGGCGACGACGTCGCGGGCGGCGCGGTAGAGCTCGACGTAGGCGAGGTCGGCGCCGTCGCGGCTGACGATGAACGGCCGCGAGAAGGTGCCCGCGCGCTGGGCGGCGATCTCCTCGGCCCAGCGCTCCCGGCTCCAGGCCTGATCGAAGAAGGGGGCGACGTGGGGCAGGTGCATCCAGGCGTGCACGGTCTCCAGGTCGGCGCCGTGGGGCCGGGCCGGGCGCGCGGCGTAGGGGGCGGCCGGTTCGGGCTCCGGAGGCGGGCCCGCGGCCAGGACGCGGGCGTCGACGGGGATCTCGCGGCGGCACAGGCCGCCGGCACCGGCCGCCGGCGCGCTGCCGCTCGATTCGGGCACGGACACGTCGTCACCTTTCGGATCTCGCCCCGCCGGGCGGGGGGTGGGCATCGGGGGGTGGGTGGTTGCGGGCGTCGTCGGGTTGCTACGGAGGCCCGCGGAGGACGGTGCGCGTCTCCGGCGGGCGGGGCATCGGAAGGGACCTCCGAGAGCCCCGCGGGGCGGCCACCCTGAGCAGCTGCGGCAACAGGGCTGGGGTGCGCGCAGCGCTGCGCGCCGGCTCGCCGCCGAGCGGCGGTGCACCTTCGCGTCGAAGGCCGGCCACCGCCGGCGCGGCTCCACCTCGAAAGCACAGCACGCGCGACGGCAAGCAAGCGGCGCGTCAGCGCCACCGTTGGGGCGGTGGTGGGCGACGGGCGGGCAGGCAAGCACGTGACAGCCTCTGCAGCCCCTCTCCCCTTTCTCTGCGGTGGCGGGTTGCGGAGGGTTCCCGGGACTCCTCGCCCTCGGGCCGCCGGCGGTCACAACTCCTGCAGCACCCGTTCCTCCAGTTGGTCGAAGAGGGCCAGGCCGGTCGTGTAGCTCATCGCGCCCAGCTGCGGGACGGCATAGACCCGGTCGTTGCGGACCGGCTCCACCTCCTTCCACGGCCCGCTGTCCATCACCTCCTGGACGGGGCCGGTGGGCTCGCCCTGCGCGTCGGCGCGGGTGAGGACCGCGTCGTACTCGTCGAGCCGGTCCAGCCGCTCCAGGGGCAGGGACTCGCTGAAGGCGCCGTCGTCCGACTCCGGGGTGAACCGCAGGCCCGCGTCGGCGGGCACGGTGGTGCCGTGCGCGCCCTGGTGCTCCAGGGTCCAGTTGCCGTCGCCGTAGGCGTCGACGGAGGCGAACAGGGTGTCGGAGAGCACCCCGGAGTACTCCTCCTGCAGTTCGGCGGCGCGGGCGTCGTACTCCTCGATCAGTTCGGAGTGGGCGTCGGCGACCCCGGCGGCGTCGGCGATGCGCCGGTTCATGTCCTTCCACTCCGAGGGCCTGTTCATCGCGGCGACCGCCACGGGGGCGATCCGCTCCAGTTCGGAGTAGTCGAACTCCATGGCCGCGGGCAGCCCGGAGACGATCAGGTCGGGACGGAGCTCGGCGACCTTCTCCACGTTGATCTCCAGGTCGCGGCCCACCTGGGGGAGCTTCTGGGCCTTCTCCAGCTCCTCGGGCGTCATACCGGTGTCCTGGGTACCGCTGGACACGCCCACGAGCCCGGCGTCCTCCACCGAGATCAGGGCGGTGACGGCCCAGCCGATGGCGACGACGCGCCGGGGGTCGCGCGGGATCTGCACGGGCTGCTCGGCGTGGTCGCTGGTGAACTCGCGGGTGGGCGCCGCCTGCTCCTCCTGGCCCTGGCCGGCGGTGCCTCCGGTGCAGGCGCTGAGGGCGAGCACGGCCGCGGCGAGCAGGCCGGCGGCCCAGCGGGGGGACGGGGCGGGGGATCGTCTCATCGGTTCTCCTGGGGTTGGACGGGGTTTGCCGGACGGGGTCGGTGGCGGGTGCGGCGCAGCGGGCGCCGCCGGGCGGGCGCGGTCACGCTCGGGGATCCGGGGCGGCGGCGAGGCGGGCGGCGAGGACGGGGCCGATCACCGCCAGGCCCTCGGCCGTGAGCAGGTCGTCGTGGACGGCGGGGACCTCGTGGTGCTCGATCCGGCCGCCGATGTAGGGCGCCCAGATCTCGGCGGCACCGGCGGGGGCGTCCTTGGCCGTGAAGCACAGCGCGTCGCCGGGGTGGCGGCGCGGTTCCTCGGCGGCGGAGGCGGACAGGATGCGCTCGGCCCAGCGGCGGTTGGTCCCGATCAGGTCGGGGTCGCCGTGTTCGGCGCCGACGGCGGCGGCGAGCGCCGCGGCGTCGGGCTCGCCCCGCTGCTCCTGAGGCCGCGCGGGGGCCGCGTCGGCGCGCCGGGCGTGCCAGGGCGCGGGATAGGCGTCGAGTAGGGCGAGCAGCTCCACCTCGTGCCCCGCATCGGCCAGTTCGGCGGCCACCGCCTGGGCGAGCGTGCCGCCGAAGGACCATCCGGCCAGCCGGTAGGGGCCGTGGGGGCACGCGCGGCGGATGCGCTCGGCGTAGACGGGCGCGAGGCCGGCGAGGGTCGGGGCGCCGGCCGTGTCCGGCGGGGGCGCGTCCACGCCCAGGATCGGCACTTCGGGGCCGAGGTGGCGGCGCAGTCCGACGAAGGCCAGGCTGAGGCCGCCGGCCGGGTGGAGGCAGAACAGCGGTGGCCCGTCCCCGCTGGCGCGCAGCGCCACGACGCCGGGCTCGCCGGAGGCGCCCGGCGCGACGGTGCGGCCGGGGCGCGTGCCCCGCGATGCCAGGTGCGCGGCGAGCGCGGCGGGCGTGGGGTTGGCGAACAGGTCGGCGATCCGCACCGCGGCGCCGGTCTCCGCCTCGATCCGGGAGCGCAGCCGCACCAGCAGCATCGAGTGGCCGCCCAGGTCGAAGAAGTCGTCGTCGGCGCCGGCGAAGGGCGCGCCCAGGACCTCGGCGAAGACCTCGCACAGCACCGCCTCGGCGGCGTCGCGTGGCTCGCGGCCGGGCGGCGGCGCCAGCGCGGCGGGGTCGGGGGCCGGCAGTGCGGCGCGGTCGAGCTTGCCGTGCGCGGTCAGCGGCAGCGACACCAGCGGCACGAAGGCCGCGGGCACCATGTAGTCGGGCAGCCGCTCGGACAGGTGGGCGCGCAGGCCGGCGGCGTCCACCGCGTCGGACGCGGCCCCTGTCCCGCCCGGCTCTCCCGGTCGCGCGTCCGCGCCGGGACACTCCCTCCGATCGGGCTCGGCGATGATGTAGGCGACCAGCCGCCGGTCGCCGGGAGCGGCCTCCCAGGTGTCGACCGCGGCCTGGGCGACGCCGGGGTGCTCGCTCAGCGCCGCGGCGATCTCCCCCGGCTCGACGCGGAACCCGCGCACCTTGACCTGGTCGTCGGCCCGGCCGACGTAGTCCACCGCCCCGTCGGGCATGCGCCGCACCAGGTCGCCGGTGCGGTACATGCGCGCGCCGGAGGCGCCGAAGGGGTCGGCGACGAACCGGTCGGCCGTCAGCCCGCGGCGGTGCAGGTAGCCGCGCGCCAGCCCGGCGCCGCCCAGGTACAGCTCCCCCACCACGCCCGCGGGAACCGGGCGCAGCCGCTCGTCGAGCACGTAGGCGGCGGTGTTGGCGGTGGGCGCGCCCACGACCGGGCGCTCGTGGTCGCCCGACCGAGCAGCGAGCGCGTCCACGGTCGCCTCGGTGGGTCCGTACAGGTTGAAGGCGGCGGTGCCCCGCTGCTCCAGGTCGCGCAGCCGCCTCCACAGCGATGCGGGTACCGCCTCACCGCCCACGCCGAGGGTCACCGGTGTGTGCGTGCCCGCCTCGCCCAGGCCGGCGCGGATGAGCTGCAGCAGGTGGGAGGGGGTCACCTCGATGAAGTCGATCCGCTCGGCGCGGATGCGCTCGACGAGCAGGGCCGGGTCGTGCATGGCGTCCTCGGTGACGATGTGCACCGCGTGGCCGTCCAGCAGCCACAGCTGCGGCTGCCAGGCGGCGTCGAAGGAGAACGACCAGGCGTGGCCGACGCGCAGCCGGTCGCGGCCGGCGCGGCGCCGGGTGGGCCGGTGCAGGGTCTCGCGGTGGCTGCGGAAGAGGTTGGCGACGCTGCGGTGGGCGACCGCCACGCCCTTGGGCCGCCCGGTGGAGCCGGAGGTGTAGACGACGTAGGCGGGGTGGTCGGGGTGCAGCGGCGCGGTGCGGTCGGCGTCGGTCGGGTCGGTCGCGGGCCGCGCGGCCCCGGTCTCGGGTGTCAGCACCAGGCGCCGGCCGGCCCCCAGCGCGGCGGCGCGCTCGTCCTGCTCCGGGGACGCGACGGTGAGCAGCGGGCCGGCGTCGGCGAGCATGTGGGCGATGCGCTCGTCGGGGTAGGCCGGGTCGATCGGCAGGTAGGCGGCGCCCGCTTTGAGCGCGGCCAGGATCGTGACCAGGGTCTGGGCCGAACGCGGCAGCAGCAGCGCCACGACGGCCTCCGGGCCGGCCCCGCGCGCGATCAGCTCGTGGGCGAGCCGGTTGGCGCGCTCGTTCAGTTCCGCGAAGGTGTAGCGCTCGCCCTCGCACACCAGCGCCGGATGTTCGGGGCCGTCGGCGACCGCGGCCTCGAACAGGGCGGGCAGGGTGGCCGGGGCGGGCACGTCCAGGCGAGGGCCGGCGGCGTCCCGGGCGAGCCGGGCGGACTCCTCGCCGGCGAGCAGGTCGAGGCCGCCGATGGGCGCGGCGGGGTCCGCCGCCGCCGACTCCAGCAGCCGCTCCAGCCGCAGCGCGATGTTGCGTACGGTCGGCCCGTCGAACAGGTCGGCGCTGTAGTCGAGGGTGCAGCGCATCGGGCCGCCGTCGGCGCCGTCGGCACCGGGGTCGCGGAACTCCAGGGCCAGGTCGAACTTGCCGCCGGGCGCGGCCACCGGTTCGCGCGTGGTTTCGAGGCCCGCCATCGACAGCCGCGGCCCGGCACCGCTCTGGTAGGCCAGCATCACCTGGAACAGGGGGTGGCGGCTCATCGACCGCGCCGGGTTGGCGATCTCCACCAGGTGCTCGAAGGGGATGTCGGAGTTCTCGTAGGCGGCCAGGTTCGCCTCGCGGACCCGCGCCAGCAGGTCGGCGAAGGAGGGGTCGCCGGAGGTGTCGGTGCGCAGCACCAGAGTGTTGACGAAGAACCCGACGAGGTCGTCCAGCGCGGCGTCGTCGCGCCCGGCCACCGGCGAGCCGATGGGGATGTCGGTGCCCGCCCCCAGCCGGGTCAGCAGCGCGGCCAGCGCCGCCTGCAGCACCATGAACACGGTGGTGTCGTGCTCGCGCGCCAGCGTCCGCAGCCGCGTGCTCAGCTCGGCGGGCAGTTGGAGTTCGACGGCGCCGCCGCGTCCGCTGGATGCGGCCGGGCGCGGCCGGTCGGTGGGCAGCGCCAGCTCCTCGGGCAGTCCGCGCAGCGCCTCGCGCCAGTAGCGGGCCTGGGCCCCCGCGGCGCTGCCGGGGTCGTCCGCGGTGCCGAGCACAGCGCGCTGGTGCAGGCCGTAGTCGGCGTACTGGACGGGCAGCGGCGCCCAGTCGGGGGCGCGGCCGCCGCGGCGGGCGGCGTAGGCGGTGCCGATGTCGCGCAGCAGCGGGCGGGCCGAGGCGCCGTCGGCGGCGATGTGGTGCAGCAGCACCAGCAGCACGTGCTCGTGGGGGCCGGTGCGGAACAGGCGGGCGCGCAGCGGCGGCTCGGCCTCCAGCTCGAAGCCGCGGGCGGCGGCCTCGGCCAGCAGGCCGGGCAGGCGCTCCTCGTCGGTGTCGGTGAGGGGTAGCTCGGGCCGGGCCTGCTCGGGGTCCAGGATGCGCTGGTAGGGGACGCCGTCGTCGTCGGGGAAGACGGTGCGCAGGCTCTCGTGGCGGGCGACGACGTCGGCCAGCGCATCGGCGAGCGCGGTGCGATCCAGCGGGCCGCGCAGCCGTGCGCAGACCGGGATGTTGTAGGTGGGGCGCGGGCCGTCGAGCCGGTAGAGGAACCACATCCGCTGCTGGGCGTGGGAGAGCGGCGGGCGCCGGGGCCGTTCGGCGCGGCGCAGCGGGGGGCGGCCGCCGGCGGGGCGCAGCCGCCGGGCGAGCCCGGCCGGGGTGGGTGCGTCGAAGACGGTGCGCAGCGCGACGTCGCGGCCCAGGACGGCGCGGATGCGGGTGACCAGGCGGGTCGCCAGCAGCGAGTGGCCGCCCAGGGCGAAGAAGTCGTCGTCGATCCCGGCCTCGCCGACCTCCAGGATCTCGCGGTAGAGCCCGCACAGCAGTTCCTCGACCTGGTTGCGCGGCGGGCGGCCGCCGGGGGCGGCGGACAGGTCGGGGGCGGGCAGGCGCGCGCGGTCGGTCTTGCCGTTGGGCAGGGTCGGCATCGCCTCCAGCGGCACCACGGCCGCGGGGAGCATGGCGGTGGGCAGCGTGGCGGCGAGGTGGTCGCGCAGCTCCCGCGGGTCGAGGTCGCCGGCGTCCCCGGAGCGCGGGGTGGCATAGGCGATCAGGGCCGCCCCGCCGGCGCTGTCGCGGTGCAGGGCCGCGGCGGATGCGGCGACGCGGGGGTGGGCGGCCAGCGCGGCCTCGATCTCGCCGAGTTCGACGCGCATGCCGCGGATCTTGACCTGGTCGTCGGTGCGGCCCAGGAACTCCAGCTCGCCCCGGGTGTTCCACAGCACGCGGTCGCCGGTGCGGTACATGCGCGCACCGCGCGCGCCGAAGGGGTCGGCGACGAAGCGGGCGGCACTCAGGCCGGGCATGCCGTGGTAGCCGCGCGCGAGCCCGGCGCCGCCGAGGTAGAGCTCCGCGGGCACGCCCGGGGGCACGGGCCGCAGCATGGAGTCGAGCACGTAGGCGCGCACGCCCGGGTCGGGGCGGCCGATGGGCACCCGGTCGCCCGCCGCCTCGGGCCGGCACTCCTGCAGGGTCGCGTTGACGGTGGTCTCGGTGGGGCCGTAGCAGTTGAACATCGCGCGCCCGTCGGTGGCGAAGCGGCGCACGAGCGCGCCGGGCACCGCCTCGGTTCCGGCGAGCACGGTCATGCCCGGGGGCGGTTCGGCGTCGGCGGGCAGCGCCGACAGCAGGGCGGGCGGCAGGCCCGCGTGGGTGACGCGTCGGTCGCGCAGGTAGTCGGTGAGCGGCGGACCGGGGACCCGGCGCTCGGGAGGCACCACCACAAGCCGGCCGCCGCAGAGCACGCCCATGGTGAACTCCCAGAACGCCACGTCGAAGCTGGGCGAGCCCAGTTGGGCGATCCGGCTGTGCGCGCCGACGCCGAGCCGGTGCACGGCGGTGGAGACGAGCTTGGCCACGCCCGCGTGGCTGACGACGACGCCCTTGGGGGTGCCGGTGGAGCCCGAGGTGTAGACGAGGTAGGCGGCGCCGGCGGGGGTCAGCGGCGCCGGCCGGTCGGCGTCGGTGACGTCGCCGGCGGGCGCTGCGCCGATCTCGGCGGCGGTGGCGGGGTCCTGCGGCACCACGCGGGGCGCGTCGGTGAGCGCGGCGACGCGCCCGGCCAGTTCGGGTGCGGTCAGGACGCAGGCGGGGCGGGCGTCGGCGAGCATGTGGCCGAGCCGGTCGTCGGGGTAGTCCGGATCCAGCGCGAGGTAGGCGGAGCCGGTCTTGAGGACCGCCAGCAGCGCCACGACCAGCTCGGCCGAGCGCGGCAGCGCCAGCGCCACCACCCGCTCGGGTCCGGCCCCGCGCGCCAGCAGCACCCGCGCCAGCCGGTTCGCCCGCGCGTCGGCCTCGGCCGCGGTGAGGACGGTGTCCTCGTCCTCCACCAGCACCGATTCGGGATCGTCGGCCACCCGCCGCCCCAGCAGCTCGGGAAAGGCGGCCTCGTGTCCGGCGTGCACCGCGGCCCGTTCCTCGGTGCCGCTGCGCGGCTCGGCGGTGCGGGTGTCGGGGCCCGGGACGGCGGCGGGGGGCAGCGCAGGGATCCGGGCCACGGGGTGATGCAGGAAGGTCGGGATGGAGGCGAGGACGCTGTGCAGGCTGTCGGCGATCAGCCGCGCCCGGGACCCGCCGAGGACGTCGGGCCGGTAGCCCAGCCGCAGCCGCAGCCGCGGCTCCGGCGCGTCGGGGGGCGGGGGCACCACGGCCAGAGAGAGCGGGTAGTGGGTGGCGTCGGCCGAGTCCAGCACGCGGGCGCGCAGGCCGGGCACGTCGGCGGCCGGGTCGGCGGCCTCCACCGGGTAGTTCTCCACCGCCATGAGCGTGTCGAACAGCTCCGGCACGCCCGCCGCGCGCTGGATCTCGGCGAGGCCGACGTGGCCGTGGTCGAGCAGGGCCGCCTGCTCGTCGCGCAGCCGGGTGAGCAGGTCGGCGGTGTGCTCGGCGGGGTCCAGGCGCACCCGCACGGGGACGGTGTTGACGAACAGCCCCACCATGTCGGTGGCGCCGGGCAGCCCGTGCGGGCGCCCGGAGACGACGGTGCCGAAGACGGCGTCGCGGGTGTCGAGCAGGGTGCTCAGCACGATCGCCCAGGCGGCCTGCAGCACCGTGTTCAGGGTGACGCCCCGCTCGCGGGCGAGGCCGCGGATCGAGGCGGTGGTATCGGGGGGCAGGTCGCGGGTGAGTTCGCGGGGCTCGGCGGCCGCGGCCGGCTCCGGTTCGGAGGCGGCGGCGGGGCCGAACGCCTCGGCGATGCGGGTCGGGCCCTCGATGCCCTCCAGGGCCGCCCGCCAGGAGCCCAGGGCGGCGGCGGTGTCCTGTCGGGCGAGCCAGTCCAGGTAGTCGCGGAACGCGGCGGCGCGCGGCAGCGGCGCCCCGTCGCTCGCATACAGCCGGAACAGGTCGCGCACCAGCAGCGGCAGCGACCAGCCGTCGAGAAGGATGTGGTGGTGGGTGAGCACCAGGACGTGGCTACCGGGGGCCCGGCGCAGCAGCAGGAAGCGGATCAGCGGCGGGTCGGCGGGGTCGAAGCGGGCGCGGCGCTGCGTCTGGCGGATCCGCGCCAGCTCGGCGTCCTGTTCGGCCCCGCTCAGGTGCGACAGGTCGGTCCGGGCCCAGCGGGCGGTGACGCGCTTGCCGACCAGCGCGGCCGGCCGGCCGTTCCTGCGGCGCCGGAACGCGGCCCGGATGTTGGGGTGGCGGGCCAGCAGGGCGTCGGCGGCGGCGTGCAGCCTCTCGGGCCGCAGCTCGCCCTCCAGCTCCAGGGCGATCTGCACGTTGTAGACGTCGGGGCCCTCGGCGTCGAGCTGGCTCTGGAACAGCAGCCCCTCCTGGAGCGGCGTCAGCGGCAGGATGTCCTCCAGGCCGGATGCGTTGCTCACGGGAGCCTCCACTCTGCTTCGAATTCGTCGATCTCGTCCTGGTCGAGGCCGCCCAAGGCCAGGTCGGAGGGGGTGTGTCCACCCGCGTCCGGCGATTGGGCGTGCGCGGCGAGGCCGCTGAGCTGGGCGAACCAGGACTCGGCGAGTTCGCGGACACCGGACTCGGGCAGCAGCCGCTCGGGCCAGGCCCAGGTGGCCGCCAGCACGGGGCCCGCGCCCTCGTCGCGGGTCAGCGCGTTGACCTCCAGCGGGTGGCGCACGGGCGCCTCAGGGTCGGTTCCGGGCGGCAGCGCGCCCGTCTCGGGTGCGAGGGCCCAGGCGGCGTCCTCGCCGGCGACGGCGACACGGCCCAGGTAGTTGAACAGCAGCGGCGGCTCGGGGGCGGCGGCCAGGGCCGGTGCGGTGTCGGGGTTGAGGTGGCGCAGCAGGCCGTAGCCGATCCCGCCGTCGCCGGGCCGGGAGCGCAACTGCTCCTTGACGCGTTTGAGGGCGTCGCCGGCGTCGGGCCCGCCCGCCCGGGCGGCGGCCGGGTCGAGTCCGGTGACGTCGAGCCGCGCGGGGTGGACGGCGGTGAACCAGCCGACGGTGCCCGAGACGTCCGTGCCGGGGAACACGTGCTGCTCGCGGCCGTGCCCCTCCAGGGCCAGCCGCAGCACGCCGTCGGGTCCGGGTGCGGCCCCGCCGCGCTCCTGCCGGTCCGCGCGCCATTGGGCGGCGGCCAGGGCGAGCGCGCTGAGCAGCACCTCGTCGATCCCGGCGTGGAAGGCTTCGGGGACGCGGGTGAGCAGCGCCGCGGTGTCGGCTGCGGGCAGGGTGAGGGTGATCCGGCGCAAGGTGGCGGCGGTGTCGCGCCGCGGGTCGATCCGCCCGAACGGGTGCGGGCCGGGCTCCGGCGGCCGGCCGGGCGCCGGTGCTGCGGTGATCTCCTGCCAGGCGGGCAGCTCGGCGGTGCGGCGCGCGGTGCGCGCCTCGGCGTGCAGGAGGCGGGTCCAGCGGGCGTAGGAGGTGGGCGGCGCCGGCAGCGCGGGCGGGCGGGCGCGGGCGATGTCGTGCCAGGCGGCGGCCAGGCCCGCGCGCAGGATGTGCCAGGAGACGCCGTCCACGGCGAGGTGGTGGACGACCAGGAGCAGCCGTCCGGGCCTGCCGGCTCCGCGGTCCAGCCACACCGCCTGCACCATCACCCCGTCTCGGGGCGCCAGCCGGGCCTGGGCGGCGTCCGCCTCCGCGGCGGCGGCCCGGGCCAGTTCCGCCTCGTCCCATCCGGCGGCGTCGCGGCGGGTGAGTACGTCGGCGGCGGCGACGGCGCCGGGCGGGGCGGCGCGCAGGCGCCAGTCGCCGTCGTCGCCGACGGCCAACCGGGCGCGGAGCATGGCGTGGGCGTCCAGCACCGCCTGGAGGGCGGCGGCCAGGCCGGTCGTGTCGGCGCCGGCGGGGGTGTGCACGACGGCGGCCTGGCTGAACCGGTCGACGGGGCCGCCGCGCTCGCGCAGCCAGTGCATGACGGGGGCCAGGGGCACGTCGCCGGTGCCGTCGTCGCCGGCCTCCTGCCCGGCGGCGGCGCCGGCCGCCTCACCCGCGGCGAGGGCGAGGCGCTCGGGGGTCTGCTCGGTGAACACGTCGGCGGGAGACAGCTCCAGCCCGCGGGCGCGGGCCCGGCCGACGAGCCCGATGGCGAGGATGCTGTCGCCGCCGAGGGCGAAGAAGCCGTCCTCGACGCCGACCCGCTCCAGCCCCAGCAGCTCGGCGAACAGCCCGCACAGCAGCTCCTCCCGCGGCCCCCGGGGGTCCCGGCCGGTGCCGGCGCGCTCGCCGGGGCCGGGTTCGGGCAGGGCGGCGCGGTCCAGCTTGCCGTTGGGCGTGAGCGGGAACGCGTCGAGGACGGTGATCGAGGCGGGGACCATGTGCTCGGGCAGGCGGGCGGCGAGCCTGCGCAGCAACCCGTCGGCGTCCACCTCGGCGGCGCCCGGCGCGGGTGTCGCGTAGGCGGCGAGCCGGGCGGCGCCGGCGGCGGTGCGGCCGGCGGTGACGACCGCGGCCCCCACCTCGGGGCAGGCGGCGAGGGCGTGCTCGATCTCGCCCAGCTCGATGCGCATCCCGCGCACCTTCACCTGGAAGTCCGCGCGGCCGACGAACACCAGCCGGCCCGCCCCGTCCCACCGGACGACGTCGCCGGTGCGATACATCCGCGACCCCGGCGGACCGAACGGGTCGGCCACGAACCGCTCCGCCGACAGCCCCGGACGATTCGCATACCCGCGGGCCAGCTGCACGCCCGAGAGGTACAGCTCGCCCTCCACCCCGGCCGGCACCGGCGACAGCCGCTCGTCGAGCACGTAGACCCCCGTGTTCCACACCGGCCGCCCGATCGGCACGCCGGGCCCCGAGTAGCCCTCCGTGTCCAGGTCGAAGGCGGTCACGTCCACCGCCGCCTCGGTGGGGCCGTAGAGGTTGGCCAGGGCCGCCCGGGGCAGCACCGCGCGGAACCGGCGGGCGGCCTCGGCCGTCAGCTCCTCGCCGGAGGCGAACACCCGGCGCAGGCAGGTGCACCGGGCCGCCGCCGGCTCCTCGGTGAACACCCGCAGCATCGACGGCACGAAGTGGCACACCGACACCCCGGCGTCGCGGATCAGCCCGGCCAGGTAGGCGGGGTCGCGGTGACCGCCCGGTTCGGCCGCCACCAGGCCCGCGCCGGCCGCGAAGGGCCAGAACAGCTCCCACACCGACACGTCGAAGGACACCGGCGTCTTCAGCAGCACCCGGTCCGACGCGGTGAGCCCGTAGGCTCCCTGCATCCACACCAGCCGGTTCACGATCGCCGCATGCGAGACGACGACGCCCTTGGGCCGCCCCGTCGAGCCGGAGGTGTAGAGCATGTAAGCGGCATGCTCGGGCCGCAGCGGCGCCGTGCGGTCGGCGTCGGTCGGCGGGTGGGGGTCGTGGCGCTCCAGTGCCGCGGCGACCGCGGGATCGTCCAGCACGAGCCGGGGCACGGCGGGCTCCGCGGGCAGGTCGGCGGCGTCCGCGGCCCGGCAGACGATCAGAGCCGGGCGCGCGTCTTCGAGCACGAAGGCGACGCGCTCGCGCGGCTGGTCGGCCTCGACCGGCAGATACGCCGCCCCCGCCCAGACCACCGCGTGCAGCGCCACCACGAGGTCGGCCGAGCGCGGCAGCGCCACCGCCACCACCGACTCCGGTCCGACACCCCGCGCCGCGAGCTCGCGGGCCAGCCGGTGCACGCGCCTGTCGAACTCGGCGCGGGAGAGGGCGGTACCGCCGCAGAGCAGCGCGGGGTCCTGGCTCCCGGCAGCGCCCTGCGCCAGCAGCTCGGGCAGCGTCCGCTCCGCCACCGGGTGCGCGGTGGCGTTGCGCTCCCCCAGCAGCGCGGCCCGCTCCCCCGCCTCCAGCAGCGGCAGGTCCGCCACCGGCCGATCGGGTTGCGCGGTGGCCGCGGCGAGCAGCCGCACCAGCCGGTCGGCGAGGTCGCGCGCGGTCTGCGGGTCGAACCGGTCGGCCGAGAACCGGACCGCGGCCTCGATACCGTCCTCGCCGGGGCGCTCGACGAACTCGAACTCCAGGTCGAAGCGGGCGGCGGGGTGCCCCACGGTGTCGTCGACGGCCGCCGCCCGCGCGCCCAGGAAGCCGCCGTCCAGCTCGGGCCGGGCCTGGTGGCTGACCATGACCTGGAACAGCGGGTTGCGCCCGGCCGCGCGCGGCGGGTTGAGCGCCTCGACAACCCGGTCGAAGGGCAGGTCGGCGTTGGCGAAGGCGCCCACCGCGAAGGCGCGGGCGCGCTCGACCACCTCCCCGAAGCCGGGTGTGCCGCTCAGGTCGGTGCGCAGCACCAGGGTGTTCAGGAACATGCCCACGGCGTCGTGCAGCGCCTCGTCGGTGCGGCCGGTGGCGGGCGTGCCCAGCGGGACGTCGGCGCCGGCGCCCATCCGGTGCAGCAGCACCGCCACGGCCGACTGCAGCACGAGGAACGGGGTGGCGCCTCGTTCGCGGCCCAGCCGGGTCAGCGCGTCCACCACGTCGGCGGGGATGCGGAACGCGGCGCTGCCGCCGGCGTCGGTGGGCGCGGCGGGCCGCGGCCGGTCGGCGGGCAGGGGGATCTCCGCGGGCAGGTAGGCCAGGGCCTCCTGCCAGAACGCCCGCTGTCGCGCGGCCCGGCTGCCGGGGTCCTCGGGCGAGCCGAGCAGGTCGCGCTGCCACAGGGCGTAGTCGGCGTACTGCACGGGCGGCGGCGCCCAGTCCGGTGCCGCGCCCGCCGCCCGCGCCCGGTAGGCGGTGTCCAGGTCGCGCAGGAACGGGCCCTGGGACCACTCGTCCACCGCGATGTGGTGGAACAGGTTGAGCAGGACGTACTCGCCGGAGTCGGCGGCGAAGAGGACGGGGCGGTAGGCGGGTTCGTTCTCGAGGTCGAAGGGGCGGCGGGCGGCTTCGGCGACGCGCCGGTCCAGCTCGCGGGCGCCGGTGCGCACCACCCGCAGGGGGTCGAGCGCCTGCGGGGTGTCCAGGACGCGCTGGCGGGGTTCGCCGTCGCGGCGGGGGTAGGCGGTGCGCAGGATCTCGTGGCGGGCGGCGACGTCGGCGACCGCCGCGCCGAGGGCGTCGGCGTCGACGCCGCCGTGCAGCCGCAGCGCCCAGGCGACGTTGTAGGCGGCCTCGGCGCCGGGCACCTGCGCGCTCGCCCACAGTCCCCGCTGGGCCGCGGAGACCGGGGGCTCGGCGCCGTACTCGGCGGCGGCACCGCCGCGGATCGGCGGGCGGGCGCCGCCGCTCGCGGCGAGCCGGGCGGCCAGGGCGGCGGGGGTGGGGGCGTCGAACAGATCGGCCACGGTCAACTCCGCGCCGGTGCGTGCACGCAGGGCGTTGACCAGGCGCGCCCCGGCCAGGGAGGTACCGCCCAGGTCGAAGAAGCCGTCGTCGGGACCCACTCGCTCCAGCCCCAGCAGTTCGGCGAACAGCCCGCAGACCAGCTCCTCGCGCGGGCCGCCGGGTGCGCGGCCGGTGCCGCCGCGCTCGCCGGGGCCGGGTTCGGGCAGGGCGGCACGGTCGAGCTTGCCGTTGGGCGTCAGCGGCAGGGCGTCCAGGACGAGCAGGGCGCCGGGCACCATGTGCTCGGGCAGCCGGGCGGCCACTGCGGCGCGCAGCCGGTCGGGGTCGGCGCTTCGGGACGGGGCCGGCACGACGTAGCCGACGAGGCGCGTGTCGCCGGCCGTGTCGGGGCGCGCGGTGACGACCGCGTCGGCGACCTCGGGGCAGGCGGCGAGCGCGTGCTCGATCTCGCCCGGCTCGATGCGCATCCCGCGCACCTTCACCTGGAAGTCGACCCGGCCCACGAACACCAGCCGGCCCGCCCGGTCCCACCGGACGACGTCGCCGGTGCGATACATCCGCGACCCCGGCGGACCGAACGGGTCGGCCACGAACCGCTCGGCGGTGAGCCCCGCTCGGCCGCGGTAGCCGCGGGCCAGCTGCACGCCCGACAGGTACAGCTCGCCCTCCACCCCGGCCGGCACCGGCGACAGCCGCTCGTCGAGCACGTAGACCCCCGTGTTCCACACCGGCCGCCCGATCGGCACGCCCGGACCGGCGAACTCCTCGGATCCGACGTCGAAGGCGGTCACGTCCACCGCCGCCTCGGTGGGGCCGTAGAGGTTGGCCAGGGCCGCCCGGGGCAGCACCGCGCGGAAGCGCTCCGCCAGGTCGGCGCTGAGCGCCTCGCCGGAGGCGAACACCCGGCGCAGGCCGGTGCACCGCGCCGCCTCGGGCGCGTCGGTGAACACCCGCAGCATCGACGGCACGAAGTGGCAGACCGTGACGCCGCGGGCGGCGGCGGTCTCGGCGAGGTAGGCGGGGTCGCGGTGCGCGCCGGGCGCGGCGACGACCAGACCCGCGCCCGCCGCGAAGGGCCAGAACAGCTCCCACACCGACACGTCGAAGGACACCGGCGTCTTCAGCAGCACCCGGTCGGAGGCGGTGAGCCCGTAGGCTCCCTGCATCCACACCAGCCGGTTCACGATCGCCGCATGCGAGACGACGACGCCCTTGGGCCGCCCCGTCGAGCCGGAGGTGTAGAGCATGTAAGCGGCATGCTCGGGCCGCAGCGGCGCCGTGCGGTCGGCGTCGGTCACGGGTTCGGCCGGCCGTCCGCCGACGCGCGCGGCGGTGTCCGGGTCGTCGAGCGCGAGGACGGCGACGCCCTCGGTGGGCGGCAGGTCGGCGGCGTCCGCACCGCGGCTGAGCAGCAGCGCCGGGCGCGCGTCCTGCAGCAGGAATGCGATGCGCTCGCGCGGCTGGTCGGTCTCCACCGGCAGATACGCCGCCCCCGCGCACACCACCGCATGCAGCGCCACCAGCAGATCCGCCGAGCGCGGCAGCGCCACCGCCACCACCGACTCCGGTCCCACGCCGCGCGCGGTGAGCTCGCGGGCCAGCCGGTGCACCCGCGCGTCGAAGTCCGCGCGGGTGAGGACCGTGCCGTCGGCGTCGATCACGGCCGCATCACCCGGCGCGCCGCCGGCCCCGGCTCCCCGTGCGGTCAGCTCCGGCAGCGTCCGCTCGGCCACCGGGTGCGCGGTGGCGTTCCGCTCCCCCAGCAGTCCGGCGCGCTCTCCCTCCTCCAGCAGCGGCAGGTCCGCCACCGGCCGGTCGGGATCCTCCAGCGCCGCGGCGAGCAGCAGGGTGAACCGCCGGGTGAGGTCGGCGACGGTCGCGCGGTCGAAGCGGTCGGCGGCGTAGCGCACGGCCGCGTCCAGCTCCGCTGCGCCGGGCCGTTCGATGAAGGCGATCTCCAGGTCGAACTTGGCGGCGTCGACGACCTTGTCCTCCAGGCGGGTGCGCAGCCCCAGCAGCCCTTCGGTGTCCGCGGGTCGCGTCTGGTGGCTGACCATGACCTGGAACAGCGGGTTGCGCCCGGCCGCGCGCGGCGGGTTGAGCGCCTCCACCACGTCGTCGAAGGGAAGATCGGCGTTGGCGAAGGCGGCGAGGTCGAAGGCGCGCACCCGCTCCAGCAGGTCGCGGAAACCCGGGGCGCCCGACAGGTCGGTGCGCAGCACCAGGGTGTTGAGGAACATGCCCACGGCGTCGTGCAGCGCCTCGTCGGTGCGGCCGCTGGCGGGCGTGCCCAGCGGGATGTCGGCGCCGGCGCCCATGCGGTGCAGCAGCACGGCCACGGCCGCACGCAGCACCATGAAACGGGTGGTACGGGTCTGCTCGGCGATGCGCGTCACGGCGCCGTTCAGGTGGGCGGGCAGGGTGAACCGCACCAGGCCGCCTTCGGCGCCGCCGGTTTTCGAGCGGGGCCGGTCGGCGGGCAGGGGGATCTCCGCGGGCAGGCCGGCCAGGGCCTCCTGCCAGAACGCCCGTCGGCGCGCGGCCGTGCTGCCGGGGTCCGCCGTGGAGCCGAGTAGCTCGTGCTGCCAGAGCGCGTAGTCGGCGTAGGAGACCGGAAGCGGCGTCCAGTCCGGGGCCGCGCCTGCCACCCGCGCGCGGTAGGCGGTGTCCAGGTCGCGCAGGAACGGGCCCTGGGACCACTCGTCCACCGCGATGTGGTGGAAGACGGCCAGCAGCACGTGCTCCGCGCCGCCGACCGCGGCGAGCACGAAGCGGGCGGGCAGGCCGCCTGCCAGGTCGAAGGGGGCGCGCGCTGCTCGGTCCAGCAGCTCGGCGAGGTCGGCCCCCGCGCTCTCCACCGCCAGCAGCGGCCGGGGCAGATCCTCGACCGGGACGATGCGCTGCTCGGGCTCGCCGTCGGCGCCGCGGGGAAAGCGGGTGCGCAGCGCGGCATGGCGGGCGAGCACGTCGTGCAGCGCCTCCTCCAGGGCGGCGCGGTCCGGTGCGCCGGTGATCCGCAGCGCCCAGGGGACGTTGTAGGCGCCCGCGCCGGCGGCTCCGGCCGACTCCAGCAGCCACAGCCGCCGCTGCTCGGCCGAGAGGGGCACGCGTGCCGGCAGCGTGCGCGCGGCCGGTGCGGGCCGCCGCTCACCGGAGCTGCGGGCCCGTTCGGCGATGCGGGCGGGGGTGGCGCCCTCGAACACGTCGCGCACGCCGACGGCGGTGCCCAGCCGCGCACGCAGCCGGTTGGCCACGCGGGCGGCCGCCAGGGAGTGCCCGCCGAGTGCGAAGAAGTCGTCGTCGGCGCCGACCGCGCCGATCCCGAGCACCTCGCCGAACGCGGCGCAGACCGCCTCCTCCTCCCGGGTGCTCGGCGTCCGCCCGCGCGCATCGGCCGCGCCCGGGCTGCGGGGGGCGGGCAGGGCGGCCCTGTCGATCTTGCCGTTCTGGGTGAGCGGGAACTCCTCCAGCACCGCGATCGCGGAGGGGACCATGTAGTCGGGCAGGCGCTCGGCGGCGCCCGCGCGCAGGGCGGCTTCGTCGAGGGGGTCGGCGCCGGGGAGGGGGCGGACGTAGCCGGTGATCGCCGTACCGTCCCCGTCGCCGGCGCGCACGACCGCGACCGCCTGGGCGACGCCGGGCTGCTCGGCCAGGGTGGTCTCGACCTCCCCCAGCTCGATGCGGAACCCGCGCACCTTCACCTGGAAGTCCGAGCGGCCCACATACGCCAACTCGCCGCCGGCATTCCAGCGCACCACGTCACCCGTGCGGTACATCCGCGAACCGGCCGGACCGAACGGATCGGCCACGAACCGCTCCGCGGTCAACCCTGGACGACCGTGATAGCCCCGTGCCAGCCCCGACCCGGCGATGTAGAGCTCCCCGGCCACTCCCGCCGGCGCCGGCCGCAGCGCCGCGTCCAGCACATACACCCGCGTATTGGCGATCGGCGCGCCGATGGAGACCGGGCGGCCCGGACGCACCGGGGATGCGGTGGACCAGATGGTGGTCTCGGTGGGCCCGTACAGGTTCACCACCGCATCCGCCCGCTCGGCCAGTACCGCCGCCAGCGACTCCGGCAGCGCCTCACCGCCCACCAGCACCCGCAGCCCCGACACCGCCTCGGGCCGCTCCTCGACCAGCGCCCGCCACAGCGTCGGCGTCGCCTGCATCACAGACGCGCCCGAGGAGGCAACCAGCTCCGCCAGCGCCGCCGGGTCCCGCACCGTATCCCGATCGGCCAGCACCACCGACGCCCCCGCCAGCAGCGGCAGATACAGCTCCAGCGCCGAGATGTCGAAGCCCACCGTCGTGACGGCGAGAAGGCGATCGCCTTCCCCCAGCGGGAACCGCTCCCCCATGTCGGCCAGGAAGTTCACCAGCGCACCCTGGGAGACCACCACCCCCTTGGGCCGGCCCGTCGACCCCGACGTGTAGAGCACATAGGCGGCGCTGTCCCGGGCCGGGCCGGTCGCGCCCGCATCGGCGGTGCCGGCGGGCTCGGGCCAGGCCGCCGGGTCGTCCACGAGCAGCCTGCGCGGCCCCTCGGGCAGGGCGGCGCCGGTCTCGTCGTCGGTGACCAGCAGCGCCGCACCGGAGTCGGCCAGCATGTAGGCGATCCGCTCGGCCGGGAATCCCGGATCCACCGGCAGGTAGGCCGCCCCCGCACGCCCCACCGCCAGCAGCGCCACCACCAGCTCCACCGACCGCGGCAGCGCCACCGCCACCACCCGCTCGTGACCCGCCCCCGCCGCGCGCAGCCGGCCGGCGAGCGCGTCGGCCCGTTCCAGCAGCTCCGCATACGTCAGCGACGCCCCGCCCGCGACCACGGCCTCGGCATCGGGCGTGCGGCCGGCCGTGTCCGCGACGAGGTCGGCCACCGCCGCCTGCGGCGGTGCGCCCGCGGGTCCGGCGGCGCCGGCGCCGGCCTCGGGCGCGGCGATGTCCAGGGTGCCCAGCCGGCGGGCGTCCGCCTCCTCCGGCGCGGCGCCCTCGGCGGCCAGCGCGCGCAGCAGCCGGCCGAACTCCTCCAGCAGTGCGCCCAGGTCGGCGGCGGTGTAGCGGGCGGCGTTGCCGTTCAGCTCGAAGCGCAGCCCGCCGCCGGCGGCGTCGCGGTAGACCGACAGCGACACGTCGTCGACGGGGCCCTCCGACAGCGTGCGGGCGGTGCCGGGGACACCGGCGAAGTCCAGGTCGTAGTCGAAGGCCTTGATGTTGATCATCGGCCCGTGCAGCGGGGTGCCGCGCCCGACCAGGTTGAGGTCGCGGCGCACGTCCTCGGCGCGGTAGCGCTGGTGGGCGCGCAGCTCGCGCAGCCGGGCGGCGGTGTGGGCGAGCAGGTCGGCGACGGTGTCGGCGGGGCGCAGCCCCAGCCGCAGCGGCAGGACGTTGACCACCATGGCCGGGGTGCGCAGGGCCGCCGAGCCCAGGCGGCCCATGGCGGGCATGCCCAGGACGACGTCGCGGGCGCCGGTGCGGCGGTGCACGTAGCAGCCGAACGCGGCGATCACCGCCTCGGCCCAGCTCGCGCCGGAGCGCCTGCCCAGCTCGGCCAGCCGGTCGGCGGTCGCGGGGTCCACCGCCGCGGTCGCGGTGACGGCCGCCGGTGAGGGCGCGGGGGGTGCGTCGCCGAGCTGGACGGGGTCGGGCCGGTCGGCCAGCAGGGCGCTCCAGTAGGCGCGGTCCTCGGCGCGGCGGGCGGAGGCGGCGTAGTCGCCCTCCTCGGCGACGACCGCGGCGAGGTCGCCGAACCTGCGCGCGGGCGTCTCGCCGGAGGCGAGCGCGGTGTAGACCTCGGCCACCCGGCGGGTGAAGGTGGTGATGGCGTAGGCGTCGGCCACGATGTGGTGGTAGCGCTGGTACCACAGGTGGCGGTCGGGGCCGATGCGGTAGAGCACGAAGCGGTGCAGCGGCCCTGTTGACAGGTCGACCGGGGCGGCCATGTCGGCGCGCATCAGCGCCATCGCCGCGCCGCGCGGGTCGTCCTCGCCGCGCAGGTCCGCCTCCTCCAGCAGCGGCCGGTCCCAGGGCAGGCCGGGGTGCACGATCTGGCGCGGTTCGGCCTGCTCGCCGTCCCGCCCGTCCTGCCCGGCGCCCACGCCCGCGTCCGCGCCCGCCGCACCGTCGCGGATCAGGGTGCGCAGCGCGTCGGTCTCGGCGACGGCGTGTTCCAGGGCCGCGCGCAGCAGCGCGGGGTCGGCGCCGCCGGCGAGGTCGATGTACTGGCCCACGTTGAAGCGGCCTGCGGCGGCCGCGACGTGGTGGGCGTAGTAGACGCCGCGCTGGGCTCCGGTGAGCGCCAGCGACACGGGGGCGCTGCGATCGGGACGGCTCTGGGTCATGGCGCTGCTTTCGACGACGCTGGGCTGTGGCGGGGGCGGCGGCCCGCGCGCGGGGCGCGGGCCGCGGTCGGGCGGTTCAGGTTTGCGGGGCCGCCGGTTCGGCCCAGCGCCGCCCGTCGGCCGAGGGCACCAGGCCGCCTTCCAGCAGCGGCGCCTCGTCGGTGCCCGGTCCGGTGACCCCGCGGCGCTGGATCCGGTTCATCTCCGACATGACGTCGGCCACCACCGGCGCGCGGAACAGCTCGCTCATCCGCTCCCCGCTCTGTGTGCGGGCGGCGCCGGTGCGCTCCACGGCCCCGGTCAGCTCGGCCGAGGAGGAGCTGAAGCGCTCGGCGAGGGCGTCGGCTCCCACCAGCGCGGTTTCGGCGGAGGATGCTCCGGCGACCAGGGTGGCGAAGGCCTGCATGTCGCCGGCCTGCATGTTGGTGACCTTGCGCGCGGTCCAGAAGTAGGTCTCCTCGCGCTGGCGCATGTCGTAGAAGGCGGCGAGGAACTCGTAGAAGACGGAGTACTCGCGACGGTAGCGCCCCTCGAACTCGCCGAAGGCCCGCTCCTCGCTCAGCTCGCCGGCCAGCACGCTGTTGATGGAGCGCGCGGCCAGCAGCCCGCTGTAGGTGGCCAGGTGCACGCCGGTGGAGAACACCGGGTCGATGAAGCAGGCCGCGTCGCCGACCAGGGTGATCCCCGGCGCCCAGAACCGGGTGTTGGCATAGGAGTAGTCGCGGCGCACCCGGACGCTGCCGTAGGTGCCCTCGGTGACGCGCTCGGCGCCGCCCAGCAGGTCGCGCACGATGGTGCAGCGCCGGATGGAGTCGCGCAGGGCGCCCTCGCGGTCGGCCTGGATGCGCCCGGCCTGGTCGCGGTTGAGGACCGCGCCGACGCTGGTGAGGTCGTCGCGCAGCGGGATGTACCACAGCCAGCCCTCGTCGAAGGCGGCGCAGAGGATGTTGCCGGCGTCGGGTTCGGGGAGCCGGCCGCCGCCGGCGAAGTAGCCGAAGACGGCGAGGTTCTGGAAGAACTCGGAGTAGCGTCGGGTGCCGCCGGCGGCCGCGTGCAGCCGGCCGGTGCTGCCGGAGGCGTCGACGACGTGGGCGGCGGCGATCTCGCGCCGCGCGCCCGCGGGGTCGGTGTAGACGACTCCGGTGACGCGCCCGCCGGTCTCCACCGCCTCCAGGACGGGCGACTCCTCGCGCACGTCGACACCGTGGCGGGCGGCGTTGCGCAGCAGGATGTCGTCGAAGGTCATCCTGTCGACCTGGTAGGCATACGACGTCGGCCCCGACAGCTCCGGCGACAGCGCGAACAGGAAGTTCCACGGCTCGGGGCTGGTGCCCCAGCGGAAGCTGCCGCCCCGCTTGGTGGTGAACCCGGCGCGGCGGATCTCCTCGTCGGCGCCGAGCAGGCGGCACACGCCGTGCACGGTGGCCGGCAGCAGCGACTCGCCGATCTGGTAGCGGGGGAAGCGCTGCTTCTCCAGCAGCACGACCCGGTGCCCCTGGTCGGCGATCAGGGTTGCGGCGGTGGCGCCGGCGGGGCCGCCTCCGACGACGATGGCATCGAATTCCTCTGGCGCGCTCATGTTCGCGGCTCCTGGTCTCGGCGGATTCTGCGGGCGGTGTCAGGCGTCGAGCAGCAGCCGGGTCCAGGCCGCGACGGTGGGCTCCTCGGCCAGGGTGATGAAGTCGGTCTCGACGCCGGTCTTGCGCCAGCTCTCGACCAGGCTCATCAGGCGGATGGAGTCCATGCCGCGGTCGAGCAGGTTGTCGTGTTCGCCCAGCGAGCCGGCGGGCTCGCCCAGCACCTGCTCGACGTCGGCGCGGATCCGCTCGGCGGTCAGCGCGTCGCTCCGCTCGGCGCCCTGGCCGGTGGCGGAGGGGGCGGGGTTCTCGGACACGGCGGTGTTCTCCTCGGGTCGGACGGCGGGCCGGTTTTCGGACCGTCGTGGGGGTTTCGGTCGGCTGCGGGCCGGGCGCGCGGCTAGCGCCCGAACGCGACCGCCTCCTCGGGGCGCACCGCGGGGGCGGTGCGGGCGCTGATCGCGTCGAGGATCTCGCCGACGCGCACGGCGACGTTGGACAGCAGTGACGACGAGATCCCGTGGGTGTGCTCGGTGCCGCCCTGCAGGAAGATGCCGCAGGTGACCTCGTCGGAGGTGGCCAGCCGGTAGTCGCGTTCGACGGCCGGGCGCCCCCGGTCGTCGCAGACCACGTGCTCGGCCACCTCGCCGAGCAGGTCGCGGGGGTCGGCGGAGGTGTAGCCGGTGGCGTAGACGAGGTAGTCGGCCTCCACGGCCGTGTGCTTGCCGCTGGCGAGGTCCTCCACGGTGACGGTCACGCCGCCGGGCCCCTCGTGCACGTCGGCCACGCGCGAGGTGTTGTGCAGGCGCAGCCGCTCGGCGCCCTTGACCTTGTCCTGGTAGGCGGCGTGGTAGAGCGCGTCGATGAGGTCGGGGTCGACCACCGAGTAGTTGGTGTTGCGGTGGTAGCCCATGATCTCGGCCTTGGTCTGGGCCGAGGCGCCGTAGAAGGCGTCGACCGCCTCGGGGTCGAAGATGCGGTTGGCGAAGGGGCTGTCGTCGGAGGGGCTGTAGCCGTAGCGGGAGAAGACGGCGTGCACCCGCGCGCGGGGGAAGCGGCGGTAGAGGTGGTCGACGCACTCGGCGGCGCTCTGCCCGGCGCCCACGACGACGAAGGAGCCGGGGTCGGCCCCGCCTTCCAGGCCCTCCAGCCGCTGCAGCAGGTACTCGTTGTGCCAGACGCGCTCGGTCTGGCGCGCCCCCTCGGGCAGGCGCGGGGTGAGGCCGGGCGCGAAGACGACGTTGCGGCCGCGGCTGCGGTGGCGGGCGCCGTCGGCGGTGCGCGCGACGACGTCGAGCTGGGCGATGCGCCCGCTCTCGTCGCGCACCGGCTCGACGCCCACCACCTCGGCGCCGTAGCGCACCTGGTCGCCGACCCGGTCGGCGCACCAGGCCAGGTAGTCGTGGAACTCCGCGCGCAGCGGGAAGAGCGTCTTGTGGTTGATGAAGTCGTGCAGCCGGCCCACGGCGTGCAGGTAGGACAGGAAGCCGAAGTCGCTGGCGGGGTTGCGGGTGGTCACCAGGTCCTTGAGGAAGGAGACCTGCATGGTCGCGTCGTCGAGCAGCATGCCGCGGTGCCACCCGAACTCGGCCTGGCGCTCAAGGAAGACACCGCTGAGCACGGGGGTGGCGGGGTCGGCGGCGGCGCGCTCGCGCTGCTCGCGCAGGCCGATGGCCAGCGCGACGTTGGAGGGCCCGAACCCGATCCCCACCAGGTCGTGGGAGGGCGGGGGCTGCGGCGTGTCGGTCACGGGGGTCCTTTCACTCACCGGGGTCGTTCTCCTGCCTGGACGCTGGATGTGCCGGGCACCGCTCACACGCGCGAGTCGAGCGCGGGGGCGGGCGCCAGCGCGGTCGCGGCCTCGTGGGCGGTCAGTGCGACGCCGCAGCGCTGGGCGACGTAGCGCAGCGCGAAGCGGTGGTCCTCGGCGCTGAAGTCGGCGGTGGCGTCGGCGATCAGGAAGGGCTGGATGTCGCGCATGAACGCGTCGGCGGCGGTGAGCAGGCAGCCGATGTGGGCGTAGACGCCGGTCACCAGCAGCTGGTCGCGGCCCTGGCGGCGCAGCCGCTCGGCCAGGTCGGTGCCGACGAACGCGCTGTAGCGCGACTTGGTGATCAGCGCCTCGCCCTCGCCCGGCCGCAGCGGCGCGGCGATGTCGGTCTCGGCGGCGTCGGCGCGCATGCCCGGGCCCCAGAAGTCGCCCTCCAGGCCGCGGTGCTCGGGTGTCATGCCGCCGGGCTTGGCGGTGTAGAGCACCGGGACGCCGGCGGCGCGAGCGGCGCTGCGCAGGGCGGCGATGTTGGCCACGGCGCCCTCGATCGGCTGCGCGCCGGGCCGGTAGGCGTGCAGGAAGTAGTGCTGCATGTCGTGGACGAGCAGGACCGCCCGAGCGGGGTCCAGGCGCCAGTCCGCGCGGTTGGCGGGCAGGTCGCGGGGGGCGGGCAGGTCGTAGGGCTCGATGTGCGGCAGCGGCATCGGGGTGTCCATTCGACGGTGGCGGGCGGGGGCGGGCGCGCCGCGGCCGGGGCGCGCCCAGCGGTTCACGGCTGGGGGGCGGGCCTGGCGGGGGGCGGTGCGCCGGGGGCGTGGGCGGCTCGGACGGCTTCGCGCAGCTCGCGCCGGCTGACCTTGCCGACCCCGGTGGCGGGGAAGGCGTCGACGAACTCCACCCGGTCGGGGATCTTGTAGCCGGCCAGTCCGCGTTCGCGCAGGAAGGCCAGCAGCTCGGCGCGGGCGGGCGCGCTCGCGCGGGGGACGACGTAGGCGCAGGCGCGCTCGCCCAGGAACCGGTCGGGCATGGCGACCACGGTGGCGTCGTGCACGGCGGGGTGGGCCAGCAGGTGGTCCTCGACCTCGTCGGGGGCGATCTTCTCGCCGCCGCGGTTGATCTGGTCCTTGGCGCGGCCTTCCACGACGATGTGGCCGGTGGGGGTGAGGCGCACCAGGTCGCCGGTGCGGTAGAAGCCGTCGGGGGTGAAGGCGGCGGCGTTGTGCTCGGGGGCGCGGTAGTAGCCGCGGATGGTGTAGGGGCCGCGGGTCTGGAGCTCGCCGAGCCCGCCGGGGGGCACCTCGGTCCCGTCGCTGTCGACGACGCGGAGCTCGTCGTCGGGCGAGATGGGGCGTCCTTGGGTCGTGGTGACGACCTCCTCGGGGTCGTCGTAGCGGGTGTAGTTGACCAGCCCTTCGGCCATGCCGAAGACCTGCTGGAGGGCGCAGCCCAGAGTGGGGCGCACCCGGCGGGCGGCCTCGGGGTTGAACTTGGCGCCGCCGACCTGCAGGACGCGCAGGGACGACAGGTCGCGGTGGGCGTGGGCGCCGCCCTCGACGGCGTCCAGCCACAGCATGGCCACGGGCGGCACGACCGCGGTGTGGGTGACGGCCTCGGCGTCGATGAGCGCCAGGCAGGTGGCCGGGCTCGGGTCGGGCGCGAGCACGACGGTGCCGCCGACGCTGAAGGTGCCCAGGAACCCGGGCGAGCTCATCGGGAAGTTGTGCACCGCCGGCAGCGCGGCGAGGTAGACGGTCGCGGTGTCCAGCTCGCAGATATCGGCGCTGGCGCGCACGGAGTAGAGGTAGTCGTCGTGGGTGCGCGGGATGAGCTTGGGCAGCCCGGTGGTGCCGCCGGAGAGCTGGAGGAAGGCGACGTCGGCGGGGTCGGGCTCGGCGGTGGCGCCGGGGCCGGCGCCGCCGCCGGCGCGCATCCGCTCCAGAGGGGTGAGGCCGGGCCGGTCCCCGGTTTCACCGGCCACCAGGATGTGCTCGGGGCCGCCGGTCTCGGCGCGGACCTCCTCGGCGAGGGCGCGGTAGTCGAACCCGGCGTCGGTGTCGGCGACGACCAGGGCCGCCGCCTCGGTGAAGGAGCACAGGTAGGAGATCTCGGCGCGGCGGTGGGCCGGCAGCGCGTAGACGGGCAGGGCGCCCAGCCGGAACAGGGCGAACGCGACCTCGAAGACCTCGGGGCGGTTGGGCAGCTGGACCACGACGCGGTCCCCGGCGCCGATGCCGAGCCGGGCCAGGCCGGCGGCCATGCGGTCGGCGCGGGCGTCGAGCTCGGCGTAGCTCCAGCGCTGCCCGGCGCCCACGACCGCGGTGCGCTCGGCGAAGCGGCGGGCGCGGTCGCGCAGGAAGGCGCCGATCGTCTCACCCTGCCAGTAGCCCCGTTCGCGGTACCGGTCGGCGAACTCGGTGGGCCAGGGGGTGCATCCGGCGAGCATGGCGGTGGGCGTTCCCTTCTGCGTTCGGACGGGCGGCGGTGCGCGGTCGGAGGGCGGGCGGGTGTCAGCGCGGCGGCGCGGCGAGCGGCTGGTTGACGCCCAGGGCCAGCAGCAGGGTGCGCAGCTTGGCGGAGGTCTCGGCGAGCTCGGCGTCGGGGTCGGACTCGGGCACGATGCCGCCGCCGGCGAACAGGTCGAGGGTGTCTCCGGCGACGTCGGCACAGCGGATGGAGACCACCCACGCGCCGTCGCCGCGGGCGTCGGTGCACCCGACGGCGCCGGTGTAGAAGCCGCGGTCGAACGGTTCGATACCGGCGATGGCCGCGCGCGCGGCGGCGGTGGGGCTGCCGCACACGGCCGGGGTCGGGTGGAGCGCGGCGGCGAGCACGGGCGAGGGGGTGCCGGGGTCGCGCAGCTCTCCGGTGATGCGGGTGGACAGGTGCCACAGGGTGGCGGTCCGGGCGAGTTCGGGCTCGGGCACGTCGAGGGTGCGGCAGTAGGGCCGCAGCGCCTCGGCGACGGCCTCGACGACGACGGCGTGCTCGTGGCGGTCCTTGGCCGAGCCGAGCAGGTGGACGGCGTTGCGCTGGTCCTTGCTCGGGTCGGCGCTGCGGGGCGCTGAGCCGGCCAGGGGGTTGGAGACGACCCTGCCGTCCCGCTTGGCCACCAGCAGTTCGGGGCTGGCGCCGATGAGGGTGCGGGGCGCGGCGCCGGCGGAGGGCAGGTCGGCGGCGAAGGTGTAGGCGGCCGGGTCGCGCCAGGCGAGGTTGCCCAGCAGCTGGCCGACGTCGACGGGGCCGGGCCCGGTGAGCCGCAGCGAGCGGGCGAGGACGATCTTGGCGGTCGCCTGTGCGCCGGTGCCGTGGGCGAGGTGCTTGAGGGCCTGTTCGACGTTGGCGACGTGGGCGGCGGGATCGGGCAGGGCGCGCATGTCCCAGGGGCCGGGCAGCGGGCGCTGCCTGCGGTCGCCCTGCGGGCTCCGGGACAGGGGCGGCGCGGTGCGCACCAGTGCGGGGACCACCAGGCGGCCGGGAGCGGTGCCGTCGAAGGGGATCGCGCCGATGGCGATCGGGCCCGATTCCGCCTCGGCCGTGCCCTGCGCCAGCAGCCCGCTCACGTCCTCCAGTCGTTCGGCGGTGGCCGCGACGCCTTCGCCGAGGATCACGCCGTCGGGGGATGCCAGGAACGCGGCGCCGGGGCGGTAGGCGTCGAGGAGGTCCCCGGCGGCAGCGGCGGGCGCGGTGCGCTGGTGGAACACCGGTGATGTCTCTTTTCTGGCCGGCACCGGCCCGATCGGCGGCTGTCCACTCCGGTGCGGGTGCCCACTGATCAGGTCGGTGAAGTGCGGAATCGGATCGGACGGGAGGGGGTGCGGTCGGTGCCGCGGGGGTCAGGCGCGCAGGGTCGCGCCCCCGTCGACGTAGAGATCGTGCATGGTGATGTGCCGGGCGGAGGACGAGGCGAGGAAGCAGACGGCGTCGGCGATGTCGGCGGGGTCGGCGATGCGGCCCAGGGGGATCCCCACGCGGAAGTCCTCCGGCGAGCCGGCGATCACCCGGCGCTCGCCGTCGGCGTCCTCCCACATGCCGCGCTGCATGGGGGTGTCGGTGGAGCCGGGCGCGACCACGTTGCACCGGATGCCGCGGGGGGCGAGTTCGAGGCCGAGGGACTTGGTGAACATGGCCGCGGCGGCCTTGGAGGCGGCGTAGGCGGCCATTCCGGCGCGCGGCACCCCGGCGGCGTTGGAGCCGACCGTGGTGATGGTGCCCCGGCCGCGCGGCGCCATGCGCCGGGCGGCGGCGCGGGAGACGTGGAAGACGCCGGCGGCGTTGACGGCGAAGACCCGCTGCCACTCGGCGTCGGCGGTTGCGGCGACCTCGCCGGTGGCCAGCACCCCTGCGGCGCTGACGGCGTGGGCGACGGGCCCGAGGTCGCGTTCGACGGCGTCGAACAGCTCCTCGACGGCCGCGGCGTCGCGCACGTCGGCGGTGTAGGCCCCGGCTTTGCCGCCGTCGGCCTGCAACCGCCCGACCAGCTCGGCCAGGCCCCGGCTGTCGAGGTCGGCGGCGGCGACCACCGCGCCCTCGGCGGCCAGGCGGGCGGCCACAGCCCTTCCGATGCCTCCCGCGGCGCCGGTCACCAGGGCGACGGTGTCCGCGATCCCGTTGTGGGACACGGCCCTCCTTCCGAGCACAAAAAAGGGTAAGCAAACCTCACTAAGGCAATGCTTACCTAAGCGACTGTCCGCAAGTCTTGAACGGCGGAGCGCATCGTGTCAACCCTGCGAATCGCGACAGAAAGTGAGGAAAATCCCCAAAACAGGCGGCTTTCAATGTCCGCAGCATCTCACTCGCGACCCGCCCGCCTGCTGACTTGAGGCGGAACGCACCCCGTGGCGGAGGTAAGACCACTGTGACCCCGGCGCCACCCGTTCCGACCCCGCCGCGAACTGACCCGCTGAGAACGATCGTCCACTTGGAGTGAGTGTGAGCGAACACAAGCGACGGCGGGTACAAAGATCGCCGCCACGGCAGGCGTTCAGCCGCCGCCGACGCCCTCTTCCTCCGGCGGGGGGCCGGACAGGTCGGCGCGGCGCAGGGCCGGCAGTGCCAGGCCCACTCCCGCGACCGCCACCGCGCAGGCCGCGCCCCCGGCCACCACCGCGATCGACGGGCCGAGCGCCTGCGCGAGGCCCCCGGCCAGGGCACCGCCCGCAGCGGGGCCCGCGGTGGCCAGCACCAGCCAGAACGAGCTGACGCGGCCCAGCAGGGCGCCGGGGGTGTAGCGCTGCATCAGGGCGCGCTGCAGGATCTCGGCGGTGATCATGCCCGCGCCCGCGAGCCCGAGCAGCACCAGCGCCGCCGCGAGGTGCCTGCTCGCCCCGAACCCCGCCATCGCCGCGCCCCACACCACACCAGCCGCGATCAGTGCATACCCCGGCCGGGGGATCCGCCCCGCCCAGCCGCTGAACAGCGCGCCGAGGAAGGCGCCCACGGCCGGCGCCGAGTACAGCAGCCCCACCGTGCGGGCATCGCCCATCAGCACGCGCTCGCCCATCGCGGGGAACACCGCATAGGGCAGGGCGAGCAGCCCGCCGCACAGCTCCACCAGCAGCAGTCCGGCGACGATCCGGTGGCGCCGCGCGAACCGCCATGCCTGGGCCAGGGCGCGCAGCGGGCGGGCGGAGCGGTCTTCGGCGGCCGCGGGCAGGCGCGGCAGCAGCAGCATCAGCGCCACCTGCAGGACCGTTGCGGCGCACGTGGCGGCGTAGCAGACCACGACGCCGGGGCCGGCGATGACCAGGCCCGCCGCCGACGGTCCGACCATGGTGGCCAGCTGCGTGGTGATGGCCGTCAGCGCCCCGGCCGCGGCCAACTGGTCGGTGCGCACCAGCTCGGGGGTGACCGCCACGAGGGCGGTCTCACCGACACCGTCGACGATCCCCAGCGCGGCGGCGCAGGCGTAGACGGCCAGCGGGCTCGGCGCGCCGGCGGCCGCGTTCAGCGCCAGCGCCGCGAACACGGCCGCCGCGCCGGCGCGCGCGGCCAGCAGCAGCGCGCGCCGCTCAAGGCGGTCGGCCAGCACGCCGCCGACCAGGGTGCCCGCGACCAGGGTGGTGCCCGCCACGGCGTTGACGGTGCCCACGGCCAGCGACGACCCCGTCAGGTCGTACATCTGCACCGACAGCGCCACCAGGGTGAGACTCACCCCGGCCAGGGCGACCGCCCGCGAGGCGAACAGCACCCGAAACGCCCGGCGGGACCTCAGCGGCGCGAGGTCCAGCAGGAGTCCGGGCATCAGCGCTCCTCCAGGCGGGGAAAGACCACCCGGTTGAGCACCAGCGTCACGGCGGCGCTGACGGGCACCGCGAGCAGCGCACCCACCACGCCCAGCAGCGCGCCGCCCAGCAGCGCCGAGGTGATGATCACGGTCGGCGCCACGTGCACCGAGCGCTGCAGGATGCGCGGCGCGATGACGTAGCTTTCGATCTGCTGGTAGACGAGGAAGAAGGCCAGCGTGACCGCGCCCAGGCGCAGGTCGCCCACGCCCACGGCCAGGGTCACCGCCAGCGCCCCGATCGTCGTGCCCACCAGCGGGATCAGCGCCGTCACGGCGACGATGAGCGAGAGGGTCAGCGCGTAGCCGGAGCCGATCACGGTCAGGTAGGCCAGCGCGACGGCGCCGCCGATCAGCGCGATCACCAGCTGGCCGGCGATGAAGGCGCCGATGCGCTCGATGATCTCGTCGCCGAGCTCGCGCACGACCGCGCGCCGCGAGCGCGGCACCAGCCGGTAGCCGACCTCGGTGATGCCGGGCAGCGAGACCATGAAGAACACGGTCAGCACCAGGGTGATGAACGCGGCGAAGAGCGAGTTGATCACCGCCTGGCCGATTCCGAAGACGCCGCCGAACAGCCGCCGCTGGAACTCCGCGCTCGTCAGGAACCCCTGGAGGCGGTCGAGCACCTCGAACCGGCGGTCGAGGTCGGCGAGGACGGGGTTCTGCTGGGCGAGCACGAAGTAGTCCGGCAGGTCGGCCACGAAGGCGGCGACCTGCCGGGTCAGCGGCGGCACGATCGTCCAGAAGAACCCGGCGGCGAGTGTCACCAGCGCCAGGCACACGGCCGTGATCGCCGCCCAGCGCGGCAGTCCGCGGCGGCGCAGGAACTCCACGACCGGGTTGAGCCCCACGGCCAGGAACAGGGCGACCAGGAAGGTGACGAAGACGTCCTGGGCGAGCGCCAGGGTCTCGACCAGCAGCCAGGCGCTGAGCACGCCCAGCGCGCCGACGAAGCCCACGACGAAGAAGTTGACCTGCTCCAGCGATCCGCCGCGAGTGCGGCGGGCCCCGCGCTCCGCCCGCGCCATCACCCGCGCGGCCCGCTCCAAGCCCCGGGCGGACCGGTCGGCCGGCGCGGACGCCGCAGCGGAATCGGCCTCGTGATCGGCCACTCCGGCCCTCCCCCACGTGGGTTGTGCCTGCTCAACTTAACGAACCGGTCGGCGCGGCGGCGAGCCGGGCGCGCGGTCTCACCCGGCGGGGGCGCATCACGGCGGCGGCGTGCGGATGTCCATGGCCTGCTTCAGGCCGCTGTAGTGGAAGATCCTGTCGATCTTGCCCGGCGGGACGAGGACGGTCAGCGCGCCGCCGCCGCGGGCCAGGCGCCGGTGCAGCCGGGCCAGGGCGCCCAGGCCCACCGAGTCGATGAAGGACAGCCCGGTGAGGTCGACGACCATGCGCGGCCCGTAGACGATCTCGGCGGTGCCGGCCGTCTGCTCGAAGCGGTCGACGCTGGCCAGGTCGAGCTCTCCGCTCAGGCGCATGACGGTATAGCCGTCGCCGTCGCTGATTCCCAAGTCCAACTGGCACATGAGGGCCCGTCCCGCATTGCGCTCGTACCCGCGGGCGCGGCCGCCCGGCGAGTGCTGCCTGCTTCGATCCCGACCCATTTTCCCGGTGCTTGGGACCGAGAGGAACCGCGAACGCCTCCGCGCGCCCCGGCGGGCGCGCTCAAGCCCCCTCCGGCCGCGGGACCGGGGGGCGCAACCGGGCCGAACCGGCGGTGCGGCGCCGGCGCCCGCCGCGCCGCCCGCCGGTCAGCTCCGCCGGCTCCCCGGCCGGTACAGGGGCAGGCGCAGGACGAACACGGCGCCGCCCAGCACGTCGCTGTCGCCGGCGTCCAGCGTCCCGCCGAGGGCGCGGGCGATCTCGCGGGAGATGGCCAGCCCCAGCCCGGTGCCGCCGGGATCGCGGCGGCGGGACTCGTCCAGCCGGGCGAACCGGTCGAAGATCCGCTCGCGGTCCTGCTCGGGCACCCCGTGGCCGTCGTCGTGCACCCGCAGCACCGCCTGCCCGCCCTCCTGCGCGACGCCGACCAGGACCCGCCGTTCGGCGTGGCGCTCGGCGTTGGCCAGCAGGTTGGTGAGCAGCCGGGCGAGCCGGGCGCGGTTGCCGTAGACGTGGGTGCCGCGCTCGACGCTGCTGTCCACGCGCACCCCGGCCGCCCTGCGCTCGGCCTCGGCGGCGGCGAGCTCGCCCAGGTCGACGGGTTCTCCCCCGCTGATCAGGTCGGCGTCCAGGCGGGCCAGCTCCAGCAGGTCGGCGACGATGCGCTCCAGGCGCTGGGTGTCCTTCAGCGCGCCGCGCAGCGCCTCCCGCGGATCGCCGGCTCCGGGGTCGGCCAGCTCGACCTCCAGCCGGGTGCGCAGCCCCGCGATCGGGTTGCGCAGCTCGTGGGAGGCGTCGGAGGCGAACCTGCGCTGGCGGTCCAGGGCGGTCTCCAGCCGGCGCAGCGTCTCGTTGGCGGTGCGGGCCAGCGCCGCGATCTCGTCGTCGGTCTCGGGGACGGGCAGCCGCTTGTCGGGGTCGGAGGCGGTGATCTGCTCCAGGCGGGTGCGCACGTCCTCGACCGGTCGCAGGGTTCGCCCCGACTGCCACCAGGCGATACCGCCGATCGATGCGAGCACCGCCGCGCCCAGACCCACCAGGGAGAACTCCAGCAGCGGCCCGGTGAGCAGCACCGAGCGCGGAACGGCGGCGTAGACGAGCGCGTCGCCGTAGGCGGAGTCGGGCGAGGAGTAGCCGACGACGGTCAGGCAGTCGCCCGGGTCGGGGTCGCACACCACGTCGCCGACCGGCCCGTCGTCCCGACGGGGTTCGGCCGAGGTCAGCGGCCCGGCGCCCGCCAGGGTTCCGGTCGCGGCCAGGACCTCGCCGGACCGGGACACCACCTGGATGCGCACGACGCCCCCGCGAGGGCGGATGGGTCCGTCGAAGCGCTCCTTCTGGATGTCGACGACGACCTCGCGGGCCGCCTCCCCCGCGGCGAAGACCTCCTCGCGCTCGACGACCACCCGGGTCAGCCGGCTGGTCGCCGTTATCGCGACCACCAGGATGAGGGCCGCCACCAGCATGGAACCGACGGTCGCCCGAGCCCGGATCGACCGCAACCGCGCACGCGGGAATCTCGCCATGGGCCTCCAGAGCCACCCGTCGGATCGCCGTCGATCGCGTCCGGGTCCCTTCCCGGTGGCCGCGGCGACAAAATCGGCACTCGGAAAACAAGGGTAAAACCCCAGGTGCGGCGCAGCACGGCGGCGGTCCCGGTGCTCGGCGAAAGGCGGCAGCGCATATCCGCCGGCGCCGGCGATCGCGCCCGGAGCCGGCGGCCCGGAGGCTCTGGCAGGCTGGTCGCATGGACGACACGCGCGACGCCCTGCTCGCCAAGTACGACGCGGCGTGCACCACCACCTGCCACTACTGCCCCTGCCCGCTGCCGCCCGAGACGGTGCGGTGCCGGCTCTGCGGGCGCCTGCAGGAGCGCGGGGCATCGGCCCAGGCACACGGCCGGAGCCAGGGCGCACCCCCTTCGGACTGATCCTCCCCCGCCTCCTGCGCACCGACGCCGAGTCGGCACCGATCGGCGACACTCCGCACCGAATTTTCGGAAAACCGCTTCCGAATACGCTGAGTCGCGATTCAATCTCCGTGTGCAACGAATCGGACGCGGGGCGGCACGGCCCCGCTCAGGAGGCAACATGCGGAATCGACGCACACCGGTGCTTCTCGCGGTGCTGACCGGGCTGCTGGCGCTGTCCCCGGGAGCCCATGCGGCGGCAGGGGCTCCCGCGGCCGCGGCCACGACGGGCGGGCGGGCGGCGCAGGTGCCCGACGCGGTCCTGCGGCTGTCGGTGGCCGCCACCGAGGAGAAGAGGTCCGACAGCACCACTCTGCACTGCCGCCCGGCCGGCGGTTCCCATCCCCGCGCCGAGGACGCCTGCGCGGCGCTGGAGCGCGCCGAGGGCGATTTCTCCGCCCTGGGCGAGCGCTCCCAGCAGACCACGATGTGCACGCTGCAGTACGCGCCGGTGCGGGTGAGCGCCAGCGGAGTGTGGCAGGGCGCGCCGGTGGACTACAGCGAGACGTTCAGCAACCCTTGTGTCGCGCGGGCCGAGACCGCGGGGGTCTTCGACTTCGGCACGGCCGATGCGGGCGGGCCGGATTCGCCGGCCCGCTGAGCCCCGGGCGGCGGCCGAAGCCGGCCGCCGCCCCTGCTTTTCCGCGGGTGTGCGGGGTGCTTGACGCGTCGCGCAGGCCTGCTCGCATACGTCCGGCTCGCGCCCGCGTCCGGCTACTCGTAGGGGTCGGGCGGGTTGTCGACCTCCTCCATGGACTCCACCTCGAACCGGTGGTCGCGGGCGTCCTGCACAGGGCCCTCGGGAGGCTGCCAGGTGCCCTCGACCCGCCACCAGCTGTCCTCGGGCGGCTCGGGCCGGTTGGTGATCAGCACCCGGTTCACGATGGCGTCGGCCGCGCAGCAGGCCATCTGCAGCCGCGCCAGGTACCAGCCCTCTCCGTCGGGGTTGGGTACGGCGAAGCCGGTGAGGCGGATGGTGAGCCCTTCCATGGTCCGCTTCTCGTCGGTCCACGCGCGCACGACGAACTCCTGGACCTTCATCTCGACCGGCCCCGACCCACCGGCGACCTCCTCAAAGTCCGCCCCCTCCCCGCCATCGCGCGGCGGCGCCGCCGTGGCGGCGTTCTCGGCGGTGTAGGAGCCCAGCGCCGGCGGCGCGACGACGAACACCGCCAGCACGGGCAGGAGCAGCAGCCAGGCGACGCGCGGTGCGCCGTGGCCGTGCCCGTCACCGGTGGAGCAGCAGGAGTCGGCCCCGGCTCCGTCGTCGCGCCCCGCCAGCGCCGAGCGCGCCTCTGCGGCGACCACGGCCGCGCCCAGTCCGATCAGCACGGCGCCCGCCGCGATCAGGAACGGGCGGAACCCCGGCTGCACGTAGTTCAGGTACAGGTCGCTGACCACGGTGCTGCTCAGCGCCCCCGCACCCAGCAGCGCCAGCACGATGCCCTGCGCGATCCTGTTCACAGCAGTACGCCTCCGATCACGAAGGTGAAGGCCAGAGCGGCCGCCAGCGTCAGCGGAACGAACCTGCGCACGAAGGACCAGCCGAACGTGCCGCCCTGCAAGGCGATCAGCTTGAGGTCCACCATCGGACCCACGACGAGGAACGCCAGCTTGGCGGTGGGCGAGAACTCGGTGAGGCTGACGGCGACGAACGCGTCGGCCTCGGAGCAGACCGACAGCACGATGGCGAACAGCGCGAGCACCAGCACCGAGACGACGGGCATGTCGGCGACGGCGGCCACCCACTCGCGCGGTACCACCACGTTGACGGTCGCAGCGGCGAGCGCCCCGACGACGAGGAAACCGCCGGCGTGCATCAGGTCGTGCACCATCGAGTCGCGGAACACCTGCCAGCGCGGCGCCTGCGGATCGTGGTGGGCGCCCGGCAGGCGCAGCCAGTCGGTGCGGCCCAGGCGCGCCCACACCCAGCCCACGACGACCGCGGTGCCGAACGAGGCCGCCAGGCGGGCCAGCACCATCTCGGGTTGCCCGGCGAAGGCGACCGCGGTGGCGGCCAGCACCACCGGGTTGATCGCCGGTGCGGCCAGCAGGAAGGTCAGCGCCGCCGCGGGTGCCACTCCCCGCCTGATCAGTCCGCCGGCGACCGGGACCGAGGCGCATTCGCAGCCCGGCAGCACCATGCCCGCCGCTCCGGCGGCGGGAACCGCCGCGAACGGGTTGGCGGGCATGACCCGCCGGTAGAACGACGCGGGCACGAACGCGGTCAGCGCCCCGGAGAGCGCCACGCCGAACACCAGGAACGGCAGCGCCTGCAGGCTGATGGCGGTGAAGACGGTGGCCCAGGCCAGGAACGCCTCGCCGGCCAACCGGTCCGACAGCCAGGCGTTGCCCGCGACCAGCGCGAGGGTGAACAGCGCGAACCCCCACACCGTCGCCAGGCGGCGCGGCCCGCGGGGCCGCCCCCATTCGGGCGGGGGCAGAGCGCCGTCGGGCTCGTCCCAGCCGGTGGCCAGGGAATCGCCCAGGGATGCGTGTGCGGCGGGGGCGGGGCCCGCCGGGCGTTCGGGCACGCTGGTACTCCGTGCGGCTCGCTGGTGGCTCCCGCCGCGGGAGCGGCGGCGGGGGTCGAAGGATCCCGAGCATAGTACCGGTAACGGTTTTCATCCCGCTCGCCGAATCCGCAACCGCCACACGCATGGCCGCCCCGTACCGTGAAAACCGTCCGCGCCGAGGGCCGCCCGGCCCGACCGAGCCGACCGTCAACGAAGGAACCGCGTGCTGACTGCGAAATCGATCCTGCTGTTCGTCCTGGCCGCGCTGTGCGAGATCGGCGGAGCCTGGCTGGTGTGGCAGGGGGTCCGCGAGCACCGCGGCCTGCTGTGGGCCGGAGCCGGCGTGCTGGCGCTGGGCCTCTACGGCTTCGTGGCCACCCTCCAGCCCGACGCCCACTTCGGCCGCGTGCTGGCGGCCTACGGCGGGGTGTTCGTCGCCGGATCACTGGCCTGGGGCATGGCCGTCGACGGCTTCCGCCCCGACCGCTTCGACATCCTCGGCGCCGCGATCTGCCTGGCCGGAGTCGCCGTCATCATGTACGCCCCCCGCGGCGGATGAGGCACCGGCCGCCGGGCCCGGCCGTGCCCGCGCACGACGGCGGGAGCGTCTCGGCCGCACGGGTACGAGAAGGCTCCGGCCGGCTCCGGGCGGTCGCGCACGTGCAGCCGCACGGGTACGAGAAGGCTCCGGCCGGCTCCGGGCGGTCGCGCACGTGCAGCCGCCCGGAGCCGGCCGGAGCCGATCAGGGTGTCTTAGCCCTAGCTCCGCGGGGCGGAGGTGTTCGGGCGGTCGCTTCGGTGGGGCTTGCGGGGGCGGGAGTCGCCGGTGCGGCGGTCGCCGTGCTGCCCGCGGTGGCGCGGGGGTCCGCCGCGCCGCCGGGCGCCCGGGCCGCCGCGGCCCCGCCCGCCGCGCGGGCGCTCGGGCTCGGGCGGCTCGACCCACGGCTCCCACGACGGCTCGCGGGCGCCGGTGACCTCGCTCAGCAGCTCGTCGCCGGGGTTGACCAGGTGCTGCTCGGCCCGGACGCCAGCGGCGCCGAGCAGGCTCCGGGCCATGCGCCGCTGGTTGGGCGCCACCAGCGAGACCACGCGGCCCGACTCCCCGGCGCGGGCGGTGCGGCCGCCGCGGTGCAGGTAGTCCTTGTGCCCGGTGGGCAGATCGACGTTGACGACCAGGTCGATGCCGTCGACGTGGATACCGCGCGCGGCGACGTCGGTGGCGACCAGCGCCTGCACGCGGCCCTCGCGGAACTTGGCCAGGGTCTTGGTGCGCACGCTCTGCGACTTGCCGCCGTGCAGCGCCGCGGCGGGCACTCCGGCGGCCACCAGCTGCTCGCTGATCGAGTCGGCGCGGTGCTTGCTGCGCACGAACAGCAGGGTGCGGCCCTCGCGCGCCGCGATCTGGGTGACGATGCGGTTCTTGTCCCGCGGCAGCACCTTGAGCAGGTGGTGCTCCATCGTGGTGACGTGGGAGACCGGAGGGTCGACCGAGTGGGTGGCGGGGTCGTTCATGTAGCGGCGCACGAGCTTGTCGACGTCGCCGTCGAGCGTGGCCGAGAACAGCAGGGTCTGCCCGCCGGTGGGGACCTGGTCGAGCAGTTCGCTGACCTGCGGCATGAAGCCCATGTCGCACATCTGGTCGGCCTCGTCGAGCACGCTCAGCTCGACGTCGCCGAGGTCGCAGGCGCCCTGCTCGATCAGGTCGGTCAGCCGCCCGGGGGTGGCGACCAGGATCTCCACGCCGCGGCGCAGCTCGTTGATCTGGCGGGTGTAGGAGCTGCCGCCCACGACGTCGCCGATGCGCACGCCCATGGGGCGGCCGTAGGCGAGGAGTGCGTCGCGCACCTGCTGGGCGAGTTCGCGGGTGGGCACGAGCACCAGGCCGCGGGGGCGGCGGGATGCGGCGCGGCGGTCAGCGGAGCGAACGAGCATCGGAAGCCCGTACGCGAGAGTCTTGCCCGATCCCGTGCGGCCGCAGCCGAGCACGTCGCGGCCTGCCAGCGCATCGGGGATGGCGGCGGCCTGGATCGGGAACGGCGTGGTGACGCCGTTCTGCGCGAGCTTGTCGACGACCTTCTCGGGGAGTCCGAGACCGTCGAAGCCCGGGCATGCGGCAATATCCGTCAAGTGACGTAAACCTTCCTCATCGATCGGCTGCGTTTCGAGGAAGGCCCCGCGGCCATGGCGGAGAGATCGCCCAAACGCGCCGGATAACGCGACGCGGGAACCCGTCGAGGTCCCCGGTGCCAGACGGCCCGGCGCGCCGGATGCGCGCAGCACGGAACGACCGCCTTGTGCAGCGTACTAGACCCCGCCTGCAACCCGTGCACCATGCGTGGTGTTCCCGCGGTGATCCCCCTCCCACTCCGCGGGCTCCCGCGCCGCCGGGGGCCGCGTCCCGGCGGCGCGGCCGCTTCAGCCGCGGGCGTCCTGAGCGGCCAGCGCCCTGAGCCGGGCGGCCTGTGCGCGCCGCTCGGCGGCGGACTGCTCCTCCAGGGTGCGGCCGGGCGCGCCCTGCAGCAGCTCCTTGGTGGCGGCGGCCGCCTCGCGGGGAACCGCCAGCAGCGCGGCGACGAGGTCGTCCACGGCGCCCTCCAACTGGCCGCTCTCGACGACCAGCTCGGCCAGGCGCAACTCGCGGGCCTCGGCGGCGGAGACCGTGCGCGCGGTCAGGCACAGTTCCATGGCGCGGTTGGGGCCCACCAGGTCGACCAGCGGCTTGGTGCCGGTCAGGTCGGGCACGAGCCCGAGCGCGGGCTCCTTCATGCACAGCTGCGCGTCGTCGGCGAGGATGCGCAGGTCGCAGGAGAGGGCCAGTTGGAAACCCGCACCGATGGCGTGGCCGCGGACGGCGGCCACCGAGACGACGTCGGGCCGGCGCAGCCAGCGGAACCCCTCCTGGTAGTGGGCGATGAGGGCGTCCAGTTCGGCGTCGTCGGCGCTGCCGTCGGCGATGCGGTCGGTCAGGGAGACCTCGCCCTCGATCCCGCCGGGGCGGAACATGTTCAGATCGATGCCCGAAGAGAACGAGGAGCCTTCACCCGTAACGATGACAATACGGACAGACTCGGGCAGGGTCTGGCCGACATGGGCCAGTGCCTCCCAGGTACGTCCCGTCATCGCGTTGCGACGCTCGGGACGCGCCAGCGTCACCGTGGCGACCTCGCCGGTCACCGACAGCCGCAGTCCCGCCGCCTCCAGGTCGCCGTCGGCGGACCCGCCCGCTCCTGCCATGTGCACCTCCGCAGCTCGTCGCGCCCGTGCGGCGGGCGCCTCCGGTACCGTCCGCCCACCTTAGAGCCGCCGGCGCGACCCGCGGCCGCGAGGGTGGACGCCAGGCGGGCGACGGGCGGGAAGGGGGCGACGCGCAGCGTCGCCGTAGGGCGTGTTCAAGAACGGCGGGGGCGCCGCTTTGCAGGAACCCGCCGGGTATCACCTGGGGCGGCCGCTATCGGGGCTGCGGCAATGGGCGCGCCCCGCGGAGCGCGGTCGCAGCTTGCCGCCGAGCGCACGCGGTTCTTCCCAGGCGGAGCCGCACCATCGGTGGCGGGCCTCCGGCGCGAACGTACACCGTGGGCTCGGCGGCAAGCCGGCGCACAGCGCTACGCGCATCACAGGCCCATTGCCGCAACCACTGTGGTGACCGACCTTCTTAAACAGGACTTAGGGCGGCGGGCGACGGGCCGGAAGAGGGCGACGCGCAGCGTCACCGTTGGGGTGGTGGGGGGTGCTCTCCGCGGACGCCTTGGAAGAAGCCGAGGCATTCCCATGCGGTCCCGCCGGGGCCGGGGCAGGCCCGTTTCGCGATCTGCGGGAACGCGATGTGCGGTGCAAGGCGCCGCGCGGAGAGCTGTACCACTGCGCCGGGGGTTCCGGCCGGTCACAGGCGCGCTTGCCGTCCGAAAGGGGTGTCGGAGGGCAGCGGCGGGCGGCCTCAGCCGCGGCGGGTGGCGCCTCCGCGGCCGCGGAGGGTGACGCCGGCCTCGGTCAGCAGCCGGTGCACGAAGCCGTAGGACCGGCCGGTGGCTGCCGCAAGGGAACGGATGCTCTCTCCTTCGTCGTAGCGTCTTTTGAGTTCGCTCGCCAGTTCCGAACGTTCGGTGCCGGTCACGCGGGTGCCCTTTTTCAGGGTCTCGGCCACAGCTTCCTCCCATTCTCACGGGTGATCAACGCGACATTGAATGCCCATGATCAGCCATGCGGAAGCCGGTGGCTACCCGTCGCCGACGCAGCGGGGTCGCCCCGGCGCGCTGCGCGCCTTTCGGACAGCACCTAACCCAGACCGCAATTCCGGGGACGTCAACCGGCGCAGCCGGAGCGCGTCGCCCTCGCAAGCTCAGCAGGCGGCCCAGCTCAGGCGAGGGTGATCAGATCCGCGAACTCCACGTTCCACAGGTCCTCGACCCCGTCGGGCAGCAGGATCACCCGCTCCGGCGAGAGGGCCTCGACGGCGCCCTCGTCGTGGGTGACCAGGACGATGGCGCCCTTGTAGTTGCGCAGCGCGCTGAGGATCTCCTCGCGGCTGGCGGGGTCGAGGTTGTTGGTGGGCTCGTCGAGCAGCAGCACGTTGGCCGTGGAGACCACCAGCGTGGCCAGCGCCAGCCGCGTCTTCTCGCCGCCGGAGAGCACGCCCGCGGGCTTGTCGACGTCGTCTCCGGTGAACAGGAACGACCCCAGCGTGCGGCGGGCCTCGACCTCGGGCAGGTCGGGGGCCGCGCTCATCATGTTCTCCAGCACCGTGCGCCCGGTGTCGAGGGTCTCGTGCTCCTGGGCGTAGTAGCCCAGGCGCAGCCCGTGCCCGGGGACGACCTCGCCGGTGTCGGGCTCCTCGACCCCCGCCAGCAGCCGCAGCAGGGTGGTCTTGCCCGCGCCGTTGAGGCCCAGGACGACCACGCGGCTGCCGCGGTCGACGGCCAGGTCCACTCCGGAGAAGATCTCCAGCGACCCGTAGGACTTCGACAGCCCCTTGGCCGTCAGCGGGGTGCGCCCGCTGGGCGCGGGGTCGGGGAAGCGCAGCTTGGCCACCTTGTCGGCCTTGCGCTGGCCCTGCACCGAGTTGAGGATGCGCTCGGCCCGGTTCTCCATCTGGTGGGCCGCGCGGGCCTTGGTGGCCTTGGCGCGGAAGCGGTCGGCCTGCTTCTGCAGGGCGCCCGCCTGCTTCTCGGCGTTGGCGATCTCGCGCTTGCGGCGGCGCTCGTCGGCCTCGCGCTGGACCTGGTAGGCGCGCCAGCCCATGTTGTAGACGTCGATGACACACCGGTTGGCGTCGAGGTAGAAGACCTTGTTGACGACGTCCTCGACCAGTTCGACATCGTGGCTGATGACCACGAGTCCGCCCTGGTGGCCCTTGAGGAAGTCGCGCAGCCAGACGATGGAGTCGCCGTCGAGGTGGTTGGTGGGCTCGTCCAGCAGCAGGGTGTCGGCGCCGCTGAAGAGGATCCGGGCGAGCTCGATACGGCGCCGCTGGCCGCCCGAGAGGGTCCCCAGCGGCTGGCCGAGCACGCGGTCGTCCAGCTTGAGGCTGCCGGCGATCGAGGCGGCCTCGGACTCGGCGGCGTAGCCGCCCATCACGTGCAGGTGCTCCTCGGCGCGGGCGTAGGCGCGCGCCGCCTTCTCGCGGGTCTTGGAGTCGGCGCTGGCCATGCGCTCCTCGGCCCGGCGCATACGGCGCACCGCGTCGTCGATGCCGCGGGCCGAGAGGATGCGGTCGCGGGCGAGCTCGTCGGGGTCGGTGGCGCGCGGGTCCTGCGGGAGGTAGCCCACCGACCCGCTGACGGTGACCGCGCCGGATGTGGGGGAGTCCTCGCCGGCGAGCACCTTGGTCAGCGTGGTCTTGCCCGCGCCGTTGCGCCCCACCAGCCCGACGCGGTCGCCGGCGGCGACGCGCAGCGAGGTGGGCTCCAGCAGCAGCCGGGAGCCCACGCGCAGTTCGAGGTCGGAGGCGATCAGCATGGCGGCGGTGAACCTTCTGCGGGCAGGGGGCGCGGACGGGGCGGACGACCAGCGAGGCGCGGCGGGGACCGGCCGGGCGCGGCTCGGCGGAGCCCGCGCGGGATCGGACGCACCCGCCCACACTAGTGCCCGAGCAGAGCAACGTGCGCTGCAGCGGCCTTGTTCCCCCGCCCGCGCCGCCTACCCCTGCGCGGAGCCGCTTTCGCCGGCGCCGGAGTCGGCGCGCGATGTCGGCGATGCGGCACCGGTCCCGCCGGTCTCCCGGTCGGCCGCGCCCGACTGCTGCGATCGGCCCGGCTCGCCCGACGAGGACCGCGCGGCCCTGCCGCCCTGCCCGGCGGAGTCGTCGCCCGAGGCGACCTCGCTGGGCCTGCCGCCGGGGCTCGCGAAGCGCCCGGTCTCGGCCGCCTGGGCGAGCGGGCGGTTGCGCAGCAGCGCCGCCAGTACGGCCACGATCGGGGTGGCCAGGAACATCCCGGCGATGCCGCCGAGGATCCCGCCGACGGTGATGACCAGCAGCACCACCGCCGAAGGCAGCTCCAGCGCCTTGCCGTAGACGCGCGGCGCGAAGACGTGGCTCTCCAGCTGCTGGACCACGATCACCACCGCGACCACCGCCACGGCGATGAGCCAGCCCTGGGTGACCAGGGCGACCATGGCCGCCAGCAGACCGGTCAAAAACGCGCCGATGACCGGCAGGAACGCGCCTACGAAGGTGAGCACGATCAGCGGGATGGCCAGCGCCGGGTCGATCAGGAAGACGAGGAAGAGGCCGATGCCCACCGCGTCGATGAGCCCGACCAGCGCCACGCCGCGCACGTAGCGGCCCATCACGCCGTAGGAGATCTCGGTGGCGGCCTTGATGGAGGGGCGCGTCTGGCGGGGGAACAGCGAGCGCACCCACTCCATGAGCAGGTCGCCGGAGTGCACGAAGTAGACGGTCAGCACGATGATGAGGATGACGCCGAGCAGGATCTCCAGCACGGTGGTGCCGGCCACCCAGGCCTGGCTGACCCACTGCGACCAGTTCTCCTGCATGCGCGAGCGCAGTTCGCGCTCGATCGCCTCGATCGCGGTGGAGGCCAGATCGGGGTTGAGCCCGAAGGTCTGCAGGTAGCTCGGCAGGTCGTCGACCGCCTGCTGCACGCTGTCGACCAGGCCGGAGAAGCCGGAGATGGCGGGCTGGACGATCAGCGTGACGACCCCGGCCAGCAGGATCAGCGCCCCTACGCAGGTGATGGCCGTGGAGGTGCCCCTGCCTAATCCGTTGCGCCGGAGCCAGTTGGCGGGCGGCGCGAGCAGCGCGGTGACGAAGACCGCCAGGATCACCGGGATGGTCACGACCCGGATGTAGACGAGGCCGTAGAGGACGAGGCCCACGACGACGCCGATCAGAAGCAGCCGCCAGGCCACGTTGCCCGCGCGCACCAGCATGCCGTCCGGCTCCGCCGGGGGCTCCTCGGATCCGGTTTCGGGAGCGGCGCCGGCCTGCGGCTCGTCGGACTCGGCGCGCGGCCTGCGCCTCCGGGTGAGCAGCGACCACTCCCACGGCCGTGTCAATCGCACGTCTTCCCCCTACTTCCGCTTCCTTGGCGAGTCGCCTCCCCGACCGCCCCGCGCCTGGGCCCGATCAGCCGAAGCTACCGCATCGGCGGGCGTTTGAACCGTGGTCGTGCGCTGCACTTCGGCATCAGAACCGCCACGGGTCGCGCGGGCCGTCCGAAGGCACGATCTCGTTGCCGAATGGCGCCAGCGCGACGGGGATCATCTTCAGCGACGCCCACGCCAGCGGGATGCCGATGACGGTCACCGCCAGGCCGACGGCGGTGGCGATGTGGCCCAGCGCCAGCCACCACCCGGCGACGATCAGCCAGACGACGTTGAGCAGGGTGCTGGCCCCTCCCGAGCCCGGCCTGCGGGCGAGTTCCCGACCGAAGGGCCACAGCGCGTAGGCGGCCATCCGGAAGGACGCGACGCCGAAGGGGATCGTGATGACCAGGAGGCAGCACACCACGCCGGCCAGGACGTAGCCCAGCGCCAGCCACAACCCGGCCACGACCAGCCAGACGACGTTGAGAAGCAGTCGGAGCAGTTCCACTGCGGTTCGCATCCCTTTCCGATCGCATCGTGCGGCCGCCCGGGCGGCCGGAGGCGGGTGCCCTCTACCCGCATACGACGGTCCTTGCACGGCCCCTGTTCCGCGCCGCCACCCCGAATCCTCCCCTAGGGGCCGCCCGCGGGAGGCCCCGCGCGGGTGTCCGCCGGACGTGCCCGCAGGTGAGCGGGGCGATCGGCGGCGCGCGGGCCGATCGGTTTGGGGTGCGGGCGGGCGGGCGCGTTAGGATCGGCAGCGTGCGTATCACCAAGCTGGGACATGCCTGCGTACGCCTGGAGCACGACGGCGCCGCCCTGGTCATCGACCCGGGGGGCTTCAGTGAGGCCGACGCCGCGGTCGGCGCTGACGCCGTCGCGATCACCCACGAGCACCCCGATCACCTCGATCTCGACCGGCTGCGCGCGGCCGCTTCGGCCAAGCCCGGTCTGGAGGTCTTCACCCATGCGGGGATCGCGGCCCAGCTGGAGGACCAGTTGCCCGAGCTGCGCGAGACGGGCGCCCGGGTGCGCACGGTGGCCCACGGCGACACGGTGAGCGCGGCGGGCTTCGATGTCCACGTCTACGGCGAGCGCCATGCGGTCATCCACCCCGACATCCCGGTCATCTCCAACGTCGGGTTCCGGGTGGCCGACTCCGAGCGCGCGGTGTTCCACCCCGGCGACGCGCTGACCGTTCCCGAGGACCCCGTCGACACCCTCCTGCTCCCGGTGCACGCCCCGTGGTCGAAGATCTCCGAGGTGATCGACTACCTGCGCGCGGTGCGCCCCGCGAAGGCCCTCGCCGTGCACGACGCCCTGCTCAGCCCGACCGGCGCCGGCGTCTACGCCAAGAATCTGGACCAGCTGGTGTCGGATGTGGCCTACACCCGCGTGGAGCCGGGCACGGCCGACGCGGTCTGAGCGCCGCCCCCGCTCGGGCGGCGCTGATCGGCGGCGCGATCGCGGCGATCGAAAGCGCCGCACATGCGGTGTGCGCACCGCTCCGACCGGAATGTGATCGGCTCATCACGCCGCGCCCCTAGGCAGGCGCGGCCTCGGTCAATACGATGATTGATGTCCGGTTGAACGGATCGGATCTCGCGAATCAACACCGAAAACGGACATACGACCAAACATTGGTCAGTGCCGATCGGATTCGGTAACGGTTGAGCGAGTAATTTCCCCACCCCCCGTGCGCGAGCGGGAGTGGGGATGGCATGATTACGTACCGGCTCGAGGGAGGGCGGCACCGCCTCCCGAGCCGTTTCGCGTGAGCGCCCTGCCATATTCGGCGGTTCGGCGCCGTGGTCTGCACCACACCCGGGAACACCGAGGCAACGCATGGCGTTCATGCCGTGCGGGGTTGCTCACGCTGTATGACTGCTTTGTCTAACCCTGTCTTCCCAACAGCTTACTAGTGATTTCAGTAGAGGTGGTTCAACCATGTCTCAGGTACGCCGGCAGGCCACGCTGCGCCCCCGCCCGCACTGGGGGTGGCAGGATGCCGCCGCGTGCCGGGGCGAGGACCTTGTGCTCTTCTTCGGCCCCGACGGCGAGCGCCAGCCGGAGCGGGAGATCCGCGAGCGCAAGGCCAAGGAGATCTGTGCTCAGTGCCCTGTCCGTACCGAGTGCCTCGACTACGCGATTTCGCGACCCGAGAAGTACGGAACGTGGGGCGGCCTGAACGAAGACGAGCGCGCGTCCGAGCGCCGGCGCCGCATGCGTCGCGCCAACGCGGCCTGATCCGATACTTCCGCCCTTCCGGGCTGGACTCGCGGCGGACGACGACCCGAGACAACAGTTCTCTGAAGCGGCCCCCGGCCACGCTTACCCGCGGCGCCCCGACGACTTCTCGTCGAGGGCGCCGCGGGTTTTCACGTCCCGGACGGCCGCCGCCGGGCCGTAGTCACAGGTGGCGGTCGAACCACTCCGCGGCCGCCGCGCCCGCCTCGCGCCAGGCGGTTCCGCTGCCGGTCAGCCGCTCCGCGCCGGAGACCTCGCGGACCTCGCCCGGCCCGCCCAGGCGGCCCACCGCCCACTGGGCCAGCTCCCGCACGAAGGAGTCGGAGCCCTGGACCAGCGCCAGCACCGGTACGCGGACGCGGCCCAGCTCCTCGGCGGCGGCGTCGGGCCGCCCGCCGTTGAGGACCACCGCCGCGATGTCGGCGGGGTGGTCGGCCGCCGCACGCAGCGCGGCGGGCACTCCGGGCCCCGAGCCCAGCACGCCCACGCGCCCGCGGCCGGTGCGGGTGGAGCGCCGCAGCCAGCCCACGGCCGCGGCGAGCCGGTCGGCGGCCTCGGCCGCGCCGACGCCGGCATCGCGCGGGTCGGCCGCCGCCGCAGCGGGCCGCGCCTCGTCGGCGGTCAGCAGGTCCAGCAGCAGGGTGGCGTAGCCCGCGCGGCCCAGCCCGGCGGCCACCGCGCGCTGGGCCGGATCCTCGCGCCCGCGCCCAAGTGCGACCACGACCGTGGCGCGCACGCCCGCGGCGCCGGCCAGTTCGGCGTCGAGGGTGACTTCGCCGGCGCGGATGCGCACGGCGCTGGTGGGTCCGGCCGGGGCCTCGTGCGGCTCGCCGATCAGCGCGGTGACCTCCTCATCGGAGAGCTGGCCGAAGTCGCGGTACCACTCCCCCACCGCGCGGAAGTTGTCGGGGACCGTGAGGGCGACGATGCCGTCGGCGTCGCCGCCCAATGCGTCGAGCGCGGCCTGGGCGGCCACCGGCACCGCCAGCAGCAGCCGCGCCGGGTGGCTGCGGCGCACCATGCGCAGGGCGGCGCGCGCGGTGCCGCCGGTGGCGATGCCGTCGTCGACCACGACGACGTCGCGGCCGCGGAGGTCGGGCGGCGGGCGGCCGCGCCGGTAGGCCTCCAGCCGGCGGCCCAGTTCGACCCGCTCGGCGGCGACGGTGCGCTGCAGGTGCTCCCGTGTCAGCCGCAGCCGCGCCAGCGCGGCGTCGTCGTAGCAGACGTGGCCGTCCTCGGCGATCGCTCCCACGCCCAGCTCCGGATGGCCGGGGACGCCGATCTTGCGCACGACGACGACGTCCAGCGGGATGCGCAGCAGCCGGGCGAGCTCGGCGCCGACCGGGACGCCGCCGCGGGGAAGGGCCAGCACGAGCGGGTCGTCGGCGACGTGCGGGCGCACCCGCTCGGCGAGGCGGCGCCCGGCCTCGGACCGGTCGGTGAAGGGCAGTGATACGGGCAGCGGGTTCATAGGCTCTCCGGCGCTCCACCCAATCGCCGCCGCGTGGCGGGCGCGCCGCTCCTCGTCCAGATCGCGCACCGGGCGCGGCGGAAAGTGCTACGGGCATACCCGCCCGCCTTCGCGCGCCAACCTCGCCGGCGCGCAATTCTGGCCGCGGCCTCGGACCCGCACACGCCCGGGCGCGGGGACCGTGAGCGGGAGGTCAGCCGGCGGCCCGGCGGAAATCGCCTTCCAGGACGCCCATGATGAGGGCGTCGTGGTAGCGGCCGTCCCACAGCAGCGCGTCGCGCAGCCGTCCCTCCACGGTGAATCCGCAGGAGCGGTAGACGGCGATGGCCCGCATGTTGAACGCGTAGACGTGCAGCCAGACCCGGTGCAGGCGCACGCGGTTGAAGGCGTAGTCCAGGATCAGCCGCGTGGCCTCCCTGCCCAGCCCCTGGCCGGTGAACTCGATCGCCGAGAGGGCGATGCGGTAGCCGGCGCTCTCGTTGTCGGCGTCGAGGTCGGCCAGGGCCAGCTCGCCGACGAACCGGCCCCCGGGCTCCTCGATGATCGCCATGTCCAGGCGGTCCAGTTGGTCGGCGCGGGTGGCGCACCACTCGCGGACCTCGTCGTAGTCGGGGCGCCGATGGGTGCCGGTGAGTCTGCGGATCTCCTCGTCGCGGGTCGACTCGAAGAAGTCGTCGGCGTGCTTGGCCGCAAGGGGTACCAGATTGACGCGCTCGCCCGCCAGGACGGGTTTCTCGCGCAACGCGCTCAGGTCGATCATCGGTGCGGACTCCCGAGGTCGTCGGTGGGATGAGCCAATGAGCGGGGAAGCGGGGGGTCGCCGCCGCGGCGGGGGGCCGGTTTCGGCCAGGAGATCATATGTAAAGGCGAGGGCGCGTCCGGCACAACCCCCTGCCGCCGCGGGGTGGCGCGGTCGCATAGCCTGCGCTGGGCGCCTCGGCGCTGATTCGTCCTATCGTAGGGAGGTCCGATGGCGGTAGAGGAGACGGCGCACGGTGCCGACACCCCAGTGCGCCGAGCGCGCCTGGCGGTGGCGGTCCTCTTCCTGGCCAACGGCTTCGCCTTCGCCAACATCGTGCCGTGGCTGCCGGTCATCAAGTCCCAGTTGGAGCTGTCCAACACCCAACTGGGCACGGCGATCGGCGCGATGCCGCTGGGGGCCCTGCTCACAGGGATGCTCGCGGGCCCGCTGATCGCCAGATTCGGCAGCGGCCGCGTCGCGGTGGGTTCGGGGCTGGTCCTGGCGGCGGTGCTGCCGCTGGTGGCCACCGCGCCGGCGTGGTGGGCGCTGGCGCTGGGGCTGTTCTGCGTAGGCTGGATGGACGCGTGGATGGACTCGGCCATGAACGCCCACGGGCTGCGCGTGCAGCGCCGATACGGCAGGTCCATCATCAACACCTTCCACGGTCTGTGGAGCGTCGCGGCCGTGGCCGGCGGCGCGGCCGGCTCGGCGATGGCCGGGTGGGGCGTGCCGATCACGGTCCACATGGCCGCGGTCACCGCGGCGCTGATCGCCGCCGTGCTCGCGATCACGCGCCTGCTCCTGCCCGGCTCCGAGGCCGAGGAGCAGGCGGCCTCGGCCGAACCCGCCCAGCCCGTGGGGACCTCCCAGCCGACCGCACCGCCCGCCGGCGCCGCCGATGCCGCCGGGCGCACCGGGGGGCGGCGCGCGTGGCCGGGGGTGCCCCGGCGCTCGATCGGGCTGCTGCTGGTGGTAAGCGTGCTGCTGATGATGGCGGGGGCCATCGAGGACTCCGCTGCGTCGTGGGGTGCGGTCTACATGCGCGACGAACTCGCGGCTCCGCTGTTCCTGGTGGGGCTGCCGTTCGTCGCCTGCCAGGCGATGATGACGGTGGGCCGGCTGACCGGCGACCGCATCACCGACAGGTTCGGCGCGGTGGCCGTCGCCCGCACCGGGGCCCTGCTGTCGGCAGCGGGCATGGCGCTGGCGCTGGCCACGTCGGCGCCGCTGGGCGCCATCGTCGGATTCGGGCTCATGGGGCTGGGCGTGGCGACGCTGTTCCCGCTGTCGCTGGCGGCCGCCGGGGAGATCCCGGGGCTGGGCGGCGGCCACGGGGTCGCGCTGGCGGCGTGGCTGGCCCGGTTGGGTTTCCTGGGCGTGCCGCCGCTGATCGGTGTGGTCGCCGACGCGGTGTCCCTGACCGCCGGTCTGTGGATGATTCCGGTGGCGGGGCTGGTCGCCGCCGTGCTGACGGTGGGCCTGCGCCCCCAGTGCCGCGCCGGGGCGGGGGGCGCCGCGCCGGCCTGACGGAGCGTTCGGTGTGCCGGGGGCCGTTCCCGGCCCGAGGAGCCCGGGCCGGGAACGGTCGGCGGTGCGGTGCTACTCCGCCCGCGCCGGACGGCGCGTGGCGTAGAGGGTCACCGCTCCGATGCCGGTCGCGATGGCGCCGCCGAGGACGAACCCGGACAGGTCGACACCCGTGGTGGGCAGGTAGCCGCCGGAGTCGCCGGCCGCGGCGTCGACGTCGCCGCCGCCCGCGCCGGAGTCTCCGCCGCTGCCGCCGCCGGAGTCGGACCCGCCGGAGCCGCCGGAGCCGCCGGCCTCGTCGGCCGGCGGGTTGCCGGTGCCGACGCCGCCGCGGTCGCCGCCGTCGTCACCGGTGTCGCCACCGGTGTCGTCGCCGCCGTCACCCGGGTTTCCGGGTCCGGGGTCGGGGGTCTCGTCACCGCCGTCGCCCGGATCGGGGTCACCGCCGGGGTCACCGCCCGGGTCGCCGCCCGGGTCACCGCCGGGGTCACCGCCCGGGTCGCCACCCGGGTCACCGCCGGGGTCACCGCCCGGGTCGCCACCCGGATCGCCGCCCGGGTCCTCACCCGGGCCACCGGGGTCGCCACCCGGGTCACCGCCCGGGTCGCCACCAGGACCACCGGGGCCCGGGTCACCCGGACCGGGGTCGCCGGTACCCGGATCGCCCGGATCGGGGTCGCCGCCCGGAAGGTCCGGGAGATCCGGATCCGGGATCGGGAGATCCGGAAGCGGGTCCGGCTCCGGATCGACGTCCTCGTCGAGGGCTCCGACGGCCTCGCCCAGAGAACCGAGCTGCGGCTCGACGACCGACTGCTCCTCGGACGCCGGCTGCGACTGCTGCTCGGTGTCAACGGCCTGGTCGCCGGCCGCTTCCGCGGTGTCGGCGTAGGCCGGCGCACCGGCGAAGCCTGCGGCCAGCAAGCCGGCCGCGGCCACGCCGACTGCGCGTGGTGTCCAGGACATAGAACTCCTTTCTGCTGCTTGAGGGGGGATCATTCGGGCACGAGGGCGTAGAGGTCGCCGTCGGCGACCACGATCGCGCGTCCGCCGAGCAGGCCCCAGGGCCGGGCGACGTCGCCCTCGAGTTCCATCGGTTCGGCGCCGGCGGTGGTCGCGACGGCGACACCGCCCACCTCACCGAAGACGGTGTCGCCGGAGGCGCTGACGGCGCGGAAGCCCTCCAGGGCGGTCGCGCTGCCAGCCTGCGGATCGGCGACGACGGGGCCGAAGGCGGCCGCGCCGCGGCTGTGCACCAGCGCGGCCTCGTCCAGGCCCTCGACCGGTGCCTCGGTGGCGGCCGCCACCGAGCCGTCGGACCAGTCGTGGAAGGCCACGATGTGGCCGCCGCCGGATGTGGTCCAGGCGGCGAGGACGAACCCTCCGCCGGCGGTGTAGACCTCGTGGAGCGACTCCGCTCCCTCGGGCGCCTTCGGTTCGACGCTCTCGGTGGTGCCGTCGGGCGCGACCCAGATCCAGGGGCCGCGCACCACCGCCGTCAGCACCCGCCGCCCGTCGGAGAGCAGCGCTCCGGTGCCCTCGGGCTTGCGGACGGGGGCGAGTTCGCCGTCGAGGGGGATCGAGGCGCGGCCGCCGGCGATGACCAGCGGGCCGCCGCCGGCGTAGCTGACCTCGGCGCCCTCGGGCAGCGGCACCTCCCGCGGGGTGCCTCCGTCGGGCGGCCACAGCCACAGCGCCCGGCCTCCGGCCACCGCCACGGCCTCGCCGGTGCCCGCACGCACCAGGCGCGGACCGCTGACGACCTCCTCGGCGGCCAGAGGAAGATCGGCGGTCCACTCGGGTTCGCCGTCGGGGCCGATGACGCGCAGCCTGCCGCCGGGGTCGATGTAGGCGGCGCGCTCGCCGCCGGAGGCGACGTCGGGCCGGGTGTCCTCGTGCATCGGCCGGCGCCAGGCGGCCTGCGGGGTGAATCCGGGCGGCGCCTGGCGGGTCTCCATGGTGACGGCCGGCTGCCCGTCGGTCGGCTGCTCGGGCAGCAGCGCGGGGCCGTAGCGCACCGCGGCGACCGCGCCCCCGGCGACGAGGACCAGGGCGAGCACGGCGCCGGCGGCGGCCAGCGCGGCGGTCCGGCCGCGCCCGCGCTTCCTGCGGCCGCTCAGCAGGGCCGCCTCGGTGCCGCCCGCGGCGCGCACGACCCCGGTGGGGCTGACGATCAGCTGCCAGGAGCCGTTGCTGTCGCGCGCGTTGACCAGGACCGGCGTGCCCAGGTGGGCGGCGTAGTCCGCGGCCAGGTCCAGCGCGGCGTTGCGCGTCTCCTTGGGGGTGGCGCCGAAGACGGTGCGGGTGTGGCGCTCGATGGTGACTTCGGCGCTGCGCTCGTCGGCGGAGACGACCAGGATGACGGGACTGGGGTGGGGGGCCGCCGGATCGGTCACGGCCGCCTCCGCGGCCGGGCCGCACCGGAGCGGACCGCGTAGGGCGCTCGTCGCGGTGGAGACGCTGCGGTCATTCGTGCTGAACCTGTTCCGTCAGTGAGGGGATGCTGTCGTTCCGGGCCCCGGGCGAAAGGCGCCGCTTCCGCGGCCGGCCGCGCGCCGCGGCCCGCTGCGGGGAGTCATCACGGGTCAGGGCGATGATACTTCCGGCCTGCCCGGGCCTTCGGACTCGGTCGGCCCCGCGCGGCCGCGGCCGTCGCGCGGACCGCGCCGCGGATTCCGCGGCCTCATGCGCCGCCACCTGCGCCGCGGCCGGTCGGCGTCCCGCCGCCGTGCACACTATCGGCCGCGTTCGGGCCCGAGCTCCGCAGGCGCCGGGCGGCCGAGGTGTTCTGGCCACATCCGGCCGTACACCAGGGCCGACCGGATCGCGTCGCAGCGGGCTACCGGACGACTCCGCCGGGAGACCGGCGCGGCGGGCGGCGCGGCGCGAACGGCGGGGGCGCAGCGGGTCAGCAGGTCCTCAGCATGGCGCCCAGGGCGGCGTGGTCGTCGGGCGGCAGCCAGAGGCCGTACTCGTCGATCACGCCGATGTAGGTGACGGCGTAGGAGCAGCGGAAGGGCGGGTACGGCCGCCACTCCCCCGGGCCCGAATCGCCTTTGCTCTGGTTGGCGGGGCCGTCGGCCGCGATCAGGTTGCCGGGGTCGTTGGCGAAGGCGACGCGGGTGTCGCCGTCCCACTCCCGGGCGCCGGTGCGCCAGGCCAGGGCCAGCGGCACGACGTGGTCGATCTGCACCTCCATGGGGTCCTCGGCGGTGAACTCGATCCGCTCCCCGGTGTAGGGGTCCTCCAGCACACCGCGCAGGACGGTGCAGTCGTCGGCGACGCGGGTCCGGCGCAGGTCGCGGGCGAGGACGTCGTGGCGGGTGGGGCAGCCGTTGCCGTCGGCGTCGATCCAGGAGGAGCCGAACTCCTCGCGCTCGTAGCCCGCCCCGGAGCCCTCCGGGGCGACCTCGGCGGCGCGCAGGAGGGCGCGGGCGCGCTCGACCTCGGCACCGGTGGGCGGGTCGGCGGCGGGCGCGGGCGGCGGCGCGGAGGGGGAGGGCGGTGCCGGGGGACCGTCGGCCTCCGGCCAGGGCAGCGCGTCGCAGCCGGCCAGCACCGCGGCCGCCAGCACCAGTGCGGCGGCGGCGCGGGCCGGGCCGAAGCGGGCGGGACGGGGAGGGACGCGGGGGCGGGATCGGGCGCGGGCCATGGGGATCACCTGGCCGGCGCGGGTGCGGGGGTTCGGGGTGGAACGCGCCGGTTTCTACGAGGATGCCGGAGGGCTCTGCCGGTCCTCGTCGCGGGGGCGCGGCAACGCGCCGGGCGAGGCGCCGCTGCGGCCGGGGGCGCCGTCGGAATCGCCGGGGTCCTGGTCCGCGGGCCGCCGCCCGCCGGGCCGCCGGGCCCCCGGGCGGGCGGATCCGTCCTCCGCGGCCGACCGGGCGCCCTCGGCGGGTGCGGCGGGGCGAGCGGGCCCGGGCTCCCGCGCCGGCGCGGGCGGCTCGGAGGAGCGAGCGGGAGCCGCGTCGTCCGCCCGCGGCCCGGCCGGCGGCTCCGGGCCGGAGTCCCGGCGCGGAGCGTCCTCGGCCGGACCGGCGTCCTGCCGGCGCCGGGGCGGCCCGCCGGCGGCGGCGCCGGTGTCCGGCTCGGCCTCCTCCTGGCTGTGGCGGTCGACGCCCCAGCCCAGCAGGCGCCGCAGGCGCGCGGCGGTCTCCTCCGGCGGCTCGCCCGCGTCCTCGGGCCTGCCGGTGGCCTCCAGGGCCTCCTCGCGCCGCTGCACCATGCGGCGGGCCCGCTCGTGGCGGCGGGCGGCGATCTCGGCGCGGGCGGCGGCCGTGCGGGGGGTCGGCCACATGGCGTCGATCTCCGCGTTGAGCGCCGACCCGATCAGCACCGCCAGGGCCATCAGCCACAGCCACGCCAGGAGCGCGATGGGTGCGCCCAGCGACCCGTATATGGTGACCTGTCCGAAGGAGGCGTCCAGATAGACGCGCAGCAGCACCGATCCCGCCAGCAGCACGAGCATCGCCACCAGCGCGCCGGGCAGGTAGCGCCACAGCGGGGTGCGCACCGGGGTGCTGAGCACGTACAGCGCCGCCACCGCCAGCGTGGACAGGGCGCCCATCAGCGGCCAGTAGAGCAGGTGCAGGTAGCCGACGGTGACCGGCAGCAGATCGTGCACCAGGGCGGGGCCCGCCACCAGGATCGGCAGGACCACCAGCGCGAATATCAGCCCGCCGAGGTAGGCGAGCAGGGCCAGCACGCGCTGCGCCAGGTAGCCGCGCAGTTCGTCGAGGCCGTAGGCGATGGTGATGGCGTCGATGAAGACGTTCATGGCGCGCGAGCCCGACCACAGCGAAACCAGGAACGTCACCGACAGCAGCCCGCCCTGGGCGCCGTTGAGGAACTCGTCGACGAGCGGGGCGACCACGGACTCGACGGTGTCGCTCGTCAGCGCGGTCGAGGCCAGGCCGAGGAGCCAGGCGCGGATCTCCAGCACCGTCGACTGGCCCAGGATGGGCCGCATGTGCCCCAGCGTGCCCACGAGCCCCAGCAGCAGGGCGGGCAGCGACAGCAGGGAGAAGAACGCCGACTCCGCGGCCAGCCCCACCACGCGCGCCCGCGAAAGCGAGCGCGCGGTGCGGCCGGCGAGCACGGCCGGGGCGCTCAGCGCGGGGTGGCGCTCCCGCCAGGCCGCCACGCGCGCTTCGGCGGCTTCCACGATGCGACTCCACAGGCCCCACACACCTACCAACCTAGGCGGCCGGGCCGCTGCCGTCCGGTCGCGGGCACGCTCACCGGCCGATTCGATAGCCGACCGTGATCGCGCCCGCTCGGGAGCACGCGGCCGCCCTTCTGTCAAGTGACGCTCTTCACGGCCGCCGGGGGCGTTGGGCACCTGGACAAGCCCGCAGTCGGCATGGCATTGTCGAAGACATGATCGCTGCCTTGGACCCGATGCTCTGCGTGCGCCGGCACGTGGACTTCCTTCGGGTCCGCAGCGCCATCTGTCGCAACGTCGGCTGACCCCGCCGCTTCGTATTCCTACGCCCGATTCTCCGGGGCGCAAGCGGCGCCGACGTTGATCCACGCCGAACCACCGCGCCCGTGTGCACGATGCCGTGCCGGGCAGCGAGGTCCCGCCGTGGTGCGCGCCGGCCCCTGCGCCCCGCGCAACCGCTTCGGAGGACCCCGCAATGCCTCCCACGTCCGCATCGACCGGCTCCCGGCCGCGACGAGGCGAGGGCCAATGGGCCCTCGGCTATCGGGAACCGCTGAACAAGAACGAAGAGAACAAGAAGAACGATGATGGGCTCAACGTCCAGCAGCGCATCATCGACATCTACTCCAAGGCCGGCTTCGACTCCATCGACCCGGCCGACCTGCGCGGGCGCTTCCGCTGGCTGGGCCTGTACACCCAGCGCGCCCCGGGCATCGACGGCGGCAAGACCGCGGTGCTGGAGCCCGAGGAGCTCGACGACCGCTACTTCATGATGCGGGTGCGCATCGACGGGGGCCAGCTCAGCGTCGCCCAGCTGCGCGCCATCGGCGAGATCTCCACCACCTACGCGCGCGACACCGCCGACGTCACCGACCGCCAGAACGTCCAGCTGCACTGGATCCGCGTCGAGGATGTGCCCGCGATCTGGGAGAAGCTGGAGGCGGTGGGCCTGTCGACCATGGAGGCCTGCGGCGACACCCCCCGCGTGATCATGGGCTGCCCGGTGGCCGGCATCGACGCCGACGAGATCCTCGACGCCACCCCGCAGATCCGCCAGGTCTACGACGACTACATCGGCAGCCCGCTGTTCTCCAACCTGCCGCGCAAGTTCAAGACCTCGATCTCGGGGTGCTCGGCCTTCTGCACCAACCACGAGATCAACGACGTGTCCTTCGCGGGCGTGGTGGGCCCCGACGGCGCGCCGGGCTTCGACCTGCTGGTGGGCGGCGGGCTGTCGACCAACCCGATGTTCGCCCAGCGGTTGGGCGCCTTCGTGCGCCCCGAGCAGGTCAGCGAGGTCTGGGCCGGGGTCACCTCGATCTTCCGCGACTACGGCTACCGGCGGCTTCGCCACCGCGCCCGCATCAAGTTCCTCATCAAGGACTGGGGGCCGGAGCGGTTCCGCGAGGTCCTGGAGAAGGAGTACCTGGGCTACGCGCTGCCCGACGGCCCCGAGGTGGACATGCGCGAGGGGCTGCAGCGCGACCACATCGGCGTGCACCGCCAGCGCGACGGCCGCAACTACGTGGGCTTCGCGCCGCGCGTGGGGCGGGTCTCGGGCACCCTGCTCTCGCGCATCGCCGACATCGCCGAGGAGCACGGCTCCGACCGCATCCGCACCACCGCCGACCAGAAGCTGGTGCTGCTGGACATCGCCGACGACCGGGTCGACTCCGTCACGGCGGCGCTGGAGGCCGAGGACCTGCAGGTGCGGCCCAGCGTCTTCCGCCGCCAGACGATGGCCTGCACCGGCATCGAGTACTGCAAGCTGGCCATCGTCGAGACCAAGGACCGCGGCTCCACGCTGATCGAGGAGCTGGAGCGGCGGCTGCCGGACTTCCCCGAGCCGGTCACCATCAACCTCAACGGCTGCCCCAACTCCTGCGCGCGCATCCAGGTGGCCGACATCGGGCTGAAGGGCCAGCTGGTGACCGACGCCGACGGCGAGCAGGTCGAGGGCTTCCAGGTGCACCTGGGCGGCGGCATGGGGCTCAACCCCGCCTTCGGCCGCAAGGTGCGCGGGCTCAAGACGACTTCGGCGGAGCTGCCCGACTACATCGAGCGGGTGCTGCGGCGCTTCCTGGACCAGCGCGAGGAGGGCGAGCCGTTCGCGGCCTGGGCGGCCCGCGCCGAGGACGGCGATCTGAAGTGAGCGGTACCGGCCGGCGCCCGCGGGGCGCCGGCGTTCGGCCCGAACCGGACGAACGGCCCGAGAGGAGGGGTGGACGGACATGAGCGAACGCGCCGCCCCCCACTACTGCCCCTACTGCGGGGACGAGGACCTGATGCCGCACGAGGGCGACGGCGAATCGGGCTCGGGCTACGCCTGGGCCTGCCTGTCCTGCGCGCGGGTGTTCCGGGTGAAGTTCATCGGGCTGCGGTCGGCCGCCTTCGGCGGTTCCGACGGCGGCCGGAGACCGACGGATGGGAACGCATGAACGTCACATTGGACAGCGGCCAGGATCTGGCGGATCGGGCCGCGGCCGAACTCGAAGACGCAAGCGCCCGGGAGATCATCCGCTGGGCCGCCGAGACCTTCGGCGACCGGCTCTGCATGACCTCCTCCATGGCCGACGCACTCCTGGTCGACCTGGCCTCCCGGGAGGTGCCCGGGATCGACGTCATCTTCCTGGACACCGGCTACCACTTCGCCGAGACGATCGGCACGCGCGACGCGGTGGCGGCCGTCTACCCCATCAACCTCATCAACGTGACGCCGCAGCGCACCGTGGCCGAGCAGGACCGCGACCTGGGCCCGCGCCTGCACGGCCGCAACCCCAACATCTGCTGCCACCTGCGCAAGGTCGAGCCGCTGCAGCGCGCGCTGGAGCCCTACGACGCCTGGCTGACCGGCCTGCGCCGCGACGAGGCCGCCACCCGCCGGCGCACCAAGGTGGTCCAGTGGGACCGCCGCCGCAAGATGGTCAAGGTCAACCCGATCGCCCGCTGGACCCGCGAGGACGTCGACTCCTACATCGAGGAGAACGGCGTCCTGGTCAACCCCCTGCAGTACGACGGCTACCCCTCGATCGGGTGCGCTCCCTGCACCCAGCGGGTCGCCGAGGGCGAGGACCCGCGCAGCGGGCGCTGGGCGGGCCTGAACAAGACCGAGTGCGGCATCCACCTGTGAGCGGATACCAGATGAGCCGAGAGCAGGACGCGGGCGTGCCGCTGGTGGCCGTGGCCCACGGCAGCGCCGACGCGCGTTCGGCGCGGGCGGTGGAGGCGCTGTTCGACCGGGTGCGGGCGCTGCGGCCCGGCCTGGACGTGCGCGTGGCCTACCTGGACCACGTCGCGCCGGAGGCCGAGGCGGCGCTGCGGGCCTTGGCGGCCGAGGGGGCCGGCGAGGCCGTGGTACTGCCGGCGCTGCTGACGGCCGCCTACCACAGCAAGGTCGACCTGCCGGCGGTACTGGACCGCGTGCGGGAGTCGCGCCCGTGGCTGGACGTGCACTACGGCGCGACGCTGGGCCCGCACCCGCTGCTGCTGGACGCGGTCGAGCGGCGGCTGGCCCAGACTCCGGGGGCGCACGGCGCGGGCACGTCGCTGGTGCTGGCGTCGGCGGGCTCCAGCCACGCCGACGCCAACGCGGTGATCGCCCGCACGGCGGCCGAGCTGGAGCGCCGCGGGCCGTGGGAGCGGGTGGTGCCCGCCTTCGCCTCGGCCGCCTCACCCACGCCCGGCGAGGCGGTGGCCGGCCTCTACGCCCGCGGCGCCGCGCGGGTGGCGGTGGCCGGCTACCTGCTGGCGCCGGGGTACTTCGCCGACCGGGTGGCCGAGCAGTCCTTCGCCGAGGGCGCGGTCGCGGTCTCCCCCGCCCTGGGCGACGCGCCCGAGGTCGCCGAGGTGGTCCTGCACCGCTACGACGAGGCCCTGGGCCGCGTTCCGGTGCCGGGTACGGCGGCGCGGTAGGGGCCGGGGACCGGGCCCCGGACGCGGCGCGGCGTGCATGGGATCCGGCCGCGGCAAAGCCTCTTCACCAGGCTGAACAATCAGTCCTGCGGATTTCCCGGACACGGAGAGGGGCTGTTCCCTAACATGGCGGAGTCTCGAAGAGGAGAAGCACCCGTAAAGGGATCCCGGGGCCGAAGCCCCGGGCCTTTCAACCCCTGTGGTTGAGGGCCGCCTTTACCAGCACCAGCCAACACCAGGGGCGGTGACCACGTTGGCTAGCTACACCACCCGCCCCGAACAACACACGAGCGATGCGATTCCCCCCGGGACTGAAGGCCCGGGGTTCCTCGCACGAACACGCTGACACTCCTGACTCCGCTGCACATCCTGCCGCCGGAGCCGCCGTGGGCGGCGGCCCCGGCCCGGTGGCGGCGTGTTCCCCGGATTTCCGCGGCGCGGCGCTAGGCTTGTCCCATCGTGACCGAATCCCGTTCGGGAGTCGTCGAAGGGAAGGCCGCCCCATGCCCCCCACGCACGAGGTGTTCAACCAGCCCGAGCCGCTGGAGGACTACGACGCCGCCGCCGACCCCGCTCTGCTGGACGGCCTGGAGCGCGAGGAGGCCGGCTGGGCGGCCGCGGAGCTGCACGGGCTGGGCCGCCTGGCCGGGACCGCCCGCGCGCACTCCTGGGCCGAGCAGGCCAACGCCAACGAGCCGGTGCTGCGCACCCACGACCGCTACGGACGCCGCGTCGACGAGGTCGACTTCCACCCCGCCTGGCACGTGCTGATGGACACGGCCGTGACCCGCGGCCTGCACGCCGCGCCGTGGGCCGACGACCGCTCCGGCGCCCACGTCGCCCGCGCCGCCAAGTTCTACACCTGGTCCCAAGTGGAGAACGGGCACGGCTGCCCCGTCTCGATGACCTATGCGGCGGTTCCCGCCCTGCGCCACTCCCCCAAGCTGGCCGCGCGCCTGGAGCCGCTGCTGACCGCGTGCAGCTACGACTTCGGGCTGCGCCCGCCGGAGTCCAAGGGCGGCATCCTCGCCGGCATGTCGATGACCGAGAAGCAGGGGGGCTCGGACGTGCGGGCCAACACCACCCGCGCGGTGCCCGCCGACAGCGGCGGCTACCGGCTGACCGGCCACAAGTGGTTCACCTCGGCGCCGATGGGCGACGTGTTCCTCACCCTCGCCCAGGCGCCCGAGGGGCTGAGCTGCTTCCTGGTGCCGCGGGTGCTGGAGGACGGCACCCGCAACACGCTGCTGATCCAGCGGCTCAAGGACAAGCTGGGCAACCGCTCCAACGCCTCGGCGGAGCTGGAGTACGACGGCGCCTTCGCCTGGCCGGTGGGCGAGCCCGGCCGCGGGGTGCCCACCATCATCGAGATGGTCAACGGCACACGGCTGGACTGCGTGATCGGTTCGGCGGCCGGCATGCGGGCCGGGCTGGTGCAGGCGGTCCACCACGCCGAGCAGCGCCGGGCGTTCGGGCGCGCGCTGGTCGAGCAGCCGCTGATGCGCAACGTGCTGGCCGACCTCGCCCTGGAGTCGGAGGCCGCCACCACCCTGATGATGCGCCTGGCCGGCGCCGCCGACAGGGCGGTCCGCGGCGACGAGGGCGAGGCCGCCTTCCGCCGGACCGCCGTGGCGGTGGGCAAGTTCTGGGTGACCAAGCGGCTGGCCGCACACTCCGCCGAAGCGCTGGAATGCCTGGGCGGCAACGGCTATGTTGAAGAGTCGGGCATGCCCCGGCTGTTCCGCGAGTCCCCGCTGAACTCGATCTGGGAGGGCTCGGGCAACGTCGCGGCGCTGGACGTGCTGCGGGCGCTGGCGCGCCATCCCGAGGCGGCCGAGTCGTTCGTCGCCGAACTCCGCCGCGCCGAGGGCGCCGACTCCCGCTTCGACGACGCGCTGAAAGGACTGCTGGACCTGCTGCACGAGACGTCCGACAGGGAGGAAATGGAGTTCCGGGCGCGCCGCATCGTGGAGTCGATGGCGCTGCTGCTGCAGGCCTCGCTGCTGCTCCGCTACAGCCCGGCGCCGGCGGCCGACGCGTTCGTCGGCTCGCGCCTGGGCGGCGACTGGGGGCGCGTCTTCGGCAGCCTGCCGCGCGGCACCGACGCCGCCGCGATCATCGACCGCAACCGGCCGCGGGCCGCGTAGGGGGCGCGGCGGTGCTCGGCGGGCACGACCGCAACGCCGATTGGGGCGCCGCCGAGCTGACCGAAACCGCGGGGCAATGCCGCAAGCGATCCGAAATCGGGCATCGCACGCCGAATGACCTGCAAGATTCGGCAAGCCGAGGAATACTCGCGCGGCCAGGACGGAACAACCATCTCGTCACCTGACGAATGAGAATCGAGATTGCTTGCCATGGTGGAAGTCTGGCCCGGTTCCCCCTATCCCCTCGGCGCGACCTACGACGGCTCGGGGACCAACTTCTCGCTGTTCTCCGAGGCCGCCGAGCGCGTCGAGCTGTGCCTCTTCGGCGAACGCGGCGCCGAGACCAGGGTGGCCCTGACCGAGAACGACGGTTTCGTCTGGCACGGCTATCTGCCCGGCGTCGGCCCGGGGCAGCGCTACGGCTACCGCGTCCACGGCCCCTACGCGCCCGATCAGGGCCACCGGTGCAACCCCAACAAGCTGCTGGTCGATCCCTACACCAAGGCCATCGAAGGCGACGTGTACTGGCACGAGTCGCTGTTCAGCTATCACTTCGACGACCCCAGCCGGCGCAACAACCGCGACAGCGCGCCCTATGTACCCAAATGCGTGGTCGTCAGCCCCTACTTCGACTGGGGCAACTCCGCGCGCCCGCAGATCCCCTACCACCGCACGGTCATCTACGAGACCCACGTGCGCGGGCTGACCATGCGCCACCCCGACATCCCCGAGCACCAGCGCGGCACGTACGCGGGCCTGGCCCACCCGGTGATGATCGACTACCTGACCTCGCTTGGCGTGACCGCGGTGGAGCTGATGCCGGTCCACCACTACGTGCCCGAGCACGCGCTGGTGGCGCGCGGCCTGACCAACTACTGGGGCTACAACACCCTGGCCTACCTCGCCCCGCACAGCGGGTACGCGGCCAACGGCGTGCGCGGCGAGCAGGTCCAGGAGTTCAAGGCCATGGTGAAGTCGCTGCACGAGGCCGGCATCGAGGTGCTGCTCGACGTCGTCTACAACCACACCGTCGAGGGCGACCACATGGGCCCCACCCTGTCGCTGCGCGGCATCGACAACCTCAGCTACTACCGGGTGGCCGACGACGACCTGCGGTACTACCTCGACTACACCGGCTGCGGCAACAGTTTGAACGTGCGCCATCCCCACGCGCTGCAGCTGATCATGGACTCGCTGCGCTACTGGGTGACCGAGATGCACGTCGACGGGTTCCGCTTCGACCTCGCCTCGGCGCTGGCCCGGGAGTTCCACGACGTCGACCGGCTGAGCACCTTCTTCGACATCGTCCAGCAGGATCCGGTGATCTCCCAGGTCAAGCTGATCGCCGAGCCCTGGGACGTGGGCCCGGGCGGTTACCAGGTGGGCAACTTCCCGCCGCTGTGGACCGAGTGGAACGGCAAGTACCGCGACACCGTGCGCGACTTCTGGCGCGGCGAGCCGGTGGTTCCCGAGCTCGCTTCGCGGCTGTCGGGATCCAGCGACCTCTACCAGGACGACGGCCGCCGCCCGGTCGCCTCGATCAACTTCGTCACCTGCCACGACGGCTTCACGCTGGCCGACCTGGTCTCCTATGAGCACAAGCACAACGAGGCCAACGGCGAGGACAACCGCGACGGCACCGACGACAACCGCTCCTGCAACCACGGCGTGGAGGGCCCCACCGAGCGGCCCGAGGTGGTCACCCTGCGCCGCCGCCAGGTGCGCAACTTCCTGGCCACCCTGTTCTGCTCGCAGGGGGTGGCGATGCTCTCGCACGGCGACGAGATCGGCCGCACCCAGGGCGGCAACAACAACGCCTACTGCCAGGACAACGAGATCTCCTGGGTCGACTGGAAGCACGCCGACGAAGAGGCGGACCTGCTGGAGTACGTGCGCGAGCTGGCGCGCCTGCGCCGCGAGCACCCGGTGTTCCGGCGCCGCCGGTTCTTCCAGGGCCGCAAGGCCGGGCAGAGCGGCCTGCCCGACATCGCCTGGCTGCGCACCGACGGCCGCAGCATGGGCGGCGACGACTGGCGCGCGGGCGGCCGCGTGCTGGGGGTGTTCCTCAACGGCGACGCCATCAGCGACCCCGACCCGCGGGGGCGCCCGGTGCGCGACGACTCCTTCCTCCTGCTGCTCAACAGCAGCACCGAAGCGGTGGAGTTCACCCTGCCCGGCGAGGAGTACGGCACCGCCTGGCAGACCACCCTGGACACCGCCGAGCCCGACGTCGCCGACCGCCCGCTGGTGCCGGCCTCGGGCACCGTCCAGGTGATCGACCGGGCGCTGCTGCTGCTCAAGCGCGTCCCCCACTCCGAGCCCGGGCGCGGCTGACCCGCGGCGCACCCCGGCCCCGGCGGGCCGAAGCCGCCCGCGCCGTCTAGTCTCGGGAGGCATGAGTTCCGCTACCACCGGCTCCGCAGGTCAGGGCCCCCACTTCCGCGCGCTGCTGCCCCAGCCGCAGGCCGAGGCCGACCTCGCCGCCGCCTACGCCTACCCCGAGAACCTGACGCGGCCCTGGCTGCGCGCCAACATGGTCGCCAGCGCCGACGGCGGGGCGTGGGGCCCCTCGGGCCGCACCCGCGACCTGTCCTCGCCGCCCGACCGCGCCGTGATGGGCGTGCTGCGCGGGCAGGCCGACGTGGTGCTGGCCGGAGCAGGGACCGCGCGCATCGAGGGCTACCGCCCGGTGCGCCCCCGGGAGGTGTGGGGCGACCTGCGCGAGGGGCGCCCCGCGACCCCTCCCCTGGCGGTGGTCACGCGCACCCTGGACGTCCACCCCGACCTGTTCGAGGCGGCGCCGCCCCATGCGCGCACGATCGTGCTGACCACGGAGTCGGCGCCGGCCGAGCGCCGCAAGGAGGCCGCGCGCTGCGCCGACGTCGTCGTGGCCGGCGAGGAGTCGGTGCGCCCCGAGGCGGTGCTGGAGGCGCTGGCCGAGCGCGGGCTCTACCGCGTGCTGACCGAGGGCGGCCCGCACCTGCTCGCCGAGTTCACCGCGGCGGGTCTGCTGGACGAGCTGTGCCTGACGCTGAGCCCGCGGCTGCTGGGCCCCGAGGCCACCCGAATCGTGGCCGGTGCCGCCCCGTCCCACACTCACGACCTGCGCATGGAGGGCCTGCTGGAGTCGGAGGGCTCCCTGTTCATCCGCTACGTGCGGGGTTAGGGGGCGGCGCCGCCCGCCCGGCCGTGTTTAAGAACAGCGGGGGCGCTGGCTTTTCCAGGAACCCACCGGGCAGCACCTGGGGCGGCCACCATCGAGGTCGCGGCAATGGGTGCGCCTCGCGTAGCGCGATCCGCCCGCCCGTCAGCCCGCCACCACCCCAACGGAGACGCTTCGCGTCACCTGTTTCCTGGCCGCCGAGCGCACGCGATCCTTCCCAGGTGGAGCCGCACCACCGGTGGCGGGCCTCCGAAAACACAGGTGCACCTCCGCTCGGCGGCAAGCCGGCCAGAACAAGTACGTGGCGCGCAGCGCCTCCGTCAGGGGCGGTGGCGGGTGACGGGCACGATGAGCTCGCGGCGCGTCAGCGCCTCCGTCAGGGGCGGTGGCGGGTGACGGGCACGATGAGCTCGCGGCGCGTCAGCGCCTCCGTTAGGGGCGGTGGCGGGTGACGGGCGGGAGTCGCGCAACCCGGCCCCCTTGCCGCAACCTCCTGTGGTGACCGACTTCTCAATCAGGACGTAGGGCGGCGCCGCCCGGCCGGTCCCGGCCGGGGCCGGCCGGGCGGCCGTGACGCATAAACCAGCCGTCAACGGGACATACCCGGAGTGTGGTCCGCTGTCACACACCGCCCGATGCGGGTATGAAATGAGACAATCTGATATTCCCCCCGACCCGAGCCGGCCCCTCTGGCGAACGCGGCGCACCCCCGGTTGAACGCCCGATCGCCGCCACCCCGATCCGCCGTCCCAGTGCATTCCGGGCGAGAGGATGAACGCAGTGCCGACGTCCGAAAACGACTCACCGCCGGTCTACCGCGAGATCGCCGAGGATGTACGCGCGGCCATCGCCTCCGGCCGGCTCTCCGACGGCGACCGCGTTCCCGGCGAGAACGACCTGATGAAGCAGTACGGCGTCGCCCGCGCCACCGCGCGCCAGGCCCTGTCGGTACTGATCAACGAGGGCATCGTCGTGGCGATCCGCGGCTCCGGGGTCTATGTCCGCACCTTCCGGCCGCTGCGCCGGCACGGCCCCCGGCGGCTGTCGCGCGAGCTGTGGGGCGCCGGGCGCGCCATCTGGCAGGCCGACTCCCCCGACCGCTCCTTCCGGACCGACGGCGTCGAGGTTACCGAGATCCCCGCACCGGCTTACGTGGCGCGGGCCCTGGGGCTGGCCGACGAGGCGCCGGTGGTGCGGCGGCATCGGCGCTACTGCCTGGAGGACCGGCCCATGCAGCTGGCCACCTCCTACCTGCCCGCGGCCTTCGCGGCGGGCACGGCCATCGCCGAACCCGAGACCGGCCCCGGCGGCATCTACGCGCGCCTGGCCGAGCAGGGCCGCGCCCCCGCCCACTTCACCGAGGAGATCCGGGTGCGCATGCCCACGCCCGAGGAGGCCGACTCGCTGCGGCTGAGCGCCGGCACGCCGGTGCTGGACGTGCTGCGCACCGCCTTGACCGCCGAGCACACGGCCGTGGAGTTCAACGAGATGACCCTCGACGGCTCGGCCTATGTCCTGCAGTACGACTTCGACGCCTGATCCCTGCGGCCCGGCTCGCCGGCCGCCTCGTGCACAGCAGGGCCTTCGGCTGTTGACGCGGCGGCGCTTTCGTGTCCGTATAGAGGGGACGGGTTCGCTAGAGAACCTGCGGCGCCCGGCTGCGGCCCCGCCGGCGGGCACGGGCCGCCGCGTGTGCTCGGCGGGCCGGGGAGGACGGCCCCGGCCCGCTGGGCGGGCCGGGAACCTGTAACCTACCGCCGCCCCTTCGTCGGGTTCGTCCCGGTGCGGTCTTCGTCCGCCGAGGCGAAGACGATGAACACCAGGAAGAAGAGGGCTGCTCCCACGGCGACCGCCCCGCCCGCGGCGGGCAGGAGGTCGCCGGGACCGCTGGCCACCCACCGGCTGAGGGCATAGCCCAGCACACCGGAGACGGCCAGCGATCCCAGGGCGATCACGGAAACCAGCGCCAGCAGCTTCCCGTCGGTCCACGGGCCCGGACGCATCCGGGCCGCGCGCAGGGCCGCGAGCCCGGCGGTGAGCCGGGCGACCCAGACGACCTCGGATGCGGCTGCGGCGAGTGCGCTCCAGCCCGGCCGGACCCCGTGGCGGAGCCGCACGAGCTGGTGATCTACCCAGAGGCGGTAGTAGCGGGCCCACCCCACACGGAGCGGTTGTCGGTGAATCAATGGCTGTCGGTACGAAACCAGCATTGTCACACTCCCGGCTGCCAATAGCCTCACTACGTTCCGTACCCGAACCCCATTCCGGCGAACTTCTCAGCGGCCACGAAACGCACATTCATCGGGCCATGTGTGGTTGACTGCGCAGTGACCGACCATTGCCCCCTCAACCGGGCGAAGAGGTGCGAATAGCGGTAGCGTCACCGGTATGGATGAGACAACGGGCTCCGTGCACAGGTCCGAGGAGGAATGGCGGGCGGTCCTCGACCCCGAGGCCTTCGCCGTGCTGCGCCAGGGCGCCACCGAGCGCCCCTGGAGCGGGGAGTACGTCTCCACCTCCGCAACCGGCGTCTACCGCTGCCGCGCATGCGGCGCCGAGCTGTTCCGCTCCAGCCAGAAGTTCGAGTCGCACTGCGGCTGGCCGAGCTTCTTCGACCCCGCCCAGAGCGAGGCGGTCACCCTGCACGAGGACCGCTCCCTGGGCATGGTGCGGACCGAGGTGCGCTGCGCCGCCTGCGACTCCCACCTGGGCCACGTCTTCTACGGCGAGGGCTACGACACGCCCACCGACGCGCGCTACTGCATCAACTCCGTGGCCCTCACGCTGGAGGCAGACGACTCAGTGCAATAGCATCCTCCTTCATGGATTCACTCGGCTGGTGATCCCCGTTCCTCCAGCCGTTACGATCGCTGCGCCCGCACATGCGCGCGCAGCAGCGCACGGTGCGGGTCGATCCGGCTCGCCCTCGACGGAAGTTGGCAATGACCGAACACGACCGGCAGACCCCGGCCCCCACCCGCGCTCCCGGACGCCCTCAGGTCGGCCTGGCACGCGGTTCGGCGCCGTGGCTGCTCCCGGCGTTCGCCCTGGTCACCGCCCTGGTCGTGGCGTCCTTCGCCCTGTGGTGGATGGCCCTGCCCGCCGCCGCGGCGGGAGCCCTGGCCCTGGCGATGGTGTGGTTCTTCCGCGACCCCGAGCGCGTCGCCGCCGGCGCCGGGCTCGCCTGCGCGGCCGACGGCGTCGTCCAGTTCATCGACGCCCAGCCCGACGGCCGCACCCGCGTCGCCGTCTTCATGAACCCCTTGAATGTGCACGTCAACCGTGCACCACTGGAAGGGGTGGTGACCCGGATCGAGCACCGGCCCGGCGGTTTCCGACCCGCATTCGACAAGGACAGCGAGCGTAATGAGCGCGTCATCTGGACCTTCCAAACCGAGATCGGTGAGATCGAGGTCGTTCAAATCGCCGGCGCGATGGTCCGGCGTATCGTCCCGTATCTCGCTGAAGGGCAGCAGGTGGAGAAGGGGCAGAGGATCGGCCTCATCCGCTTCGGCTCACGTGTCGACGTCTACCTTCCGGCCGGGATCGCCCCGGCGGTGGAGGTCGGGCAGAAGGTACGAGCCGGAGAAACCCGCCTCGATCGGGACTGAGGCCGCCGACACCCCGGCCGAGGGGATACCCGTGGCGGCCGTGGCCGGCGACGCCGCCGCGGCCGAGGCCCCTCCGCCCCGGCTGCGCCTGGCCGTCGCCGACTACCTGACCCTGGGCAACGCGCTGTGCGGGTTCATGGCGGTCTGGCAGCTGGCCGCGGCCCAGTCGGCCCAACTCGCCGCCGGCGGGTCGGGCCCGATGGACCGCGGCGCCGTCGCGGCGGCCGTGGCGCTGCTGCTGGTGGCGGCGGGCTGCGACCTGTTCGACGGCCGGGTCGCACGCCGGCTCGGCGGCAGCGGTATGGGCGCCGAGCTGGACAACCTGGCCGACGTGATCAGCTTCGGGTTCGCCCCCGCCTTCTTCGTGGTGGCCTGGGGGACGCTCAGCGGAGACGGCGGGGCGGTGCCCGTGGCCGCCGCGGCCGCGGTGCTGCTGGCGGTGGTGGTGCGCCTGGCGCGGTTCTCCTGCCAGAGCCCCGGATGCCACAGCTTCACCGGGCTGCCCAGCCCCTTCGGTGCGATGGCGGTCATCACCATCGTGCTGCTGGACCCGCCCGCGCTGGTGGGCTCGGCGGCGGTGCTGGGGGTGGCCTGGCTGATGGTCAGCCGCATCGAGTACCCCAAGCCGCGCGGCCGGCTGGCCTATGCGGTGCTGGTGTGGATCGTGGGCGGCGTGGCGTGCCTGGCCGCCTGGGCGATGGACGCCCCCTCCGGCAATGCGCTGCTCTACTCGGGTTCCAGCCTGGTGCTGGTGCTGCTGGCGGCCGTACCCGTCTACCTGCTCACCGTGCGCCGCCACGACCGCGCCGCCGCGCGCGCCGCGGTCCCGCCCCGCACCGCGGAGTGATCGGCGCCTGCCCGCGGCGGCGGGTGGCGGGCCGGGGTGCGCCCCGGCCCGCCACCCGATGGCCGGCTCTTCAGGCCAGCGCCTCCACCAGTTCGGCGGGGCTCTTGCGGCGCCCGGTGTAGAAGGGCACCTCCAGGCGGGTGTGGCGGCGCGCCTCGGCGCCGCGCAGGTGGCGCATGAGGTCGACGATGCGGTGCAGCTCGTCGGCCTCGAAGGCCAGCATCCACTCGTAGTCGCTCAGCGCGAAGGTGGAGACCGTGTTGGCCCGCACGTCGGGGTAGGGAGCGGCCATCTTGCCGTGCTCGGCCAGCATCGCGCGGCGCTCGTCGTCGGGCAGCAGGTACCACTCGTAGGAGCGCACGAAGGGGTAGATGCACAGGTGCCGGCCCGGCGCCTCGCCGGCGAGGAAGGCCGGGACGTGGGCGCGGTTGAACTCGGCGGGGCGGTGCAGCCCCACCACCGACCACACCGGCGTGCTCGCCCGGCCCAGCCGGGTGCGGCGGAACTCGGCGTACATCTCCTGCACCGCCTCGGAGGTCTCGCCGATCCACCAGAACATCATGTCGGCGTCGGCGCGGAAGCCCTGCACGTCGTAGCAGCCGCGCGTGGTCACGCCCTTGTCCGCTGCGCCGTCGAACAGGGCGCTCAGCTCCTCGCCGGCGGCCGCGCGGTCGGCCCGGGGCAGGTCCCCGGCCTTGAACACCGACCACATCGTGTAGCGGATGAGCTGGTTGAGGTCCTGCGCGTCGTCCGCGCCCTGGCTGTGCTGCCCCGTGGTCACGGATGGCTCCTTGTCTTGTCGTCTGCCCTCGGCGCCCCGCGGCCGGCGGTGCCGGCCGCGGAGGCCCTGATGTCCTCGGCGGCGCGGGTCGCGCCGGCGATGCAGGCGGGCACGCCCACCCCGTCGTAGGCGGCGCCGCACACGGCGATACCGCCCAGCCCGGCCAACTCGGCGCGGATGCGCTCCACCCGGGCGGCGTGGCCGGTGTCGTACTGCGGAAGCCCGCCGCCCCAGCGGGTGACCCGCTGCTGCGCCGGGCCGCCGGTGGTGCCGCAGACGGCGGCGAGGTCGGCCGCCGCGGCGGCGGCCAGCTCGCCGTCGCCGCGCTGCAGCGCGGCCTCCTCCCCCACCCGTCCGATCGAGCAGCGCACCAGGATCGTCTGCGCGCCCGGGTCGGCCGCCCGGAGCTCACGGGCAAGCCACGGCCACTTGAGGCTGCTGAAGGTGGCGGCCTTGATGCTCAGCCCTTCGCGGGCCGAGACCAGGAACCCGCTGCCGGCGGGCGGGCGCGGGAAGGCGGCGGCCGGGTAGGCCAGCGTCACCACGGCCATACTCGCGTACTCGATGCCTGCCAGGTCGGCCCCGGCATTCGGGGCCACGGGGCGCACCAGCTTGGCGGCGGCCGGAGCGGGGCAGGCCAGCACGACGGCGTCGGCGGCGACCTCGCGGGGGGCCGATGCGGGAGCGTCGGGGGCGGCCGCCCCCACGGTCAGCGTCCAGCCGCCGGCCGGGGTGCGCGCCAGCCCGCGCACCGTGGCCGAGGTCTCGATCCGTGCGGTGCCGCTGCCCGCCAGGGCGTCGACGAGCGTCGCGATCCCTCCGCGCAGCGTGGCGAAGGCCGGCGCACGGGGGCCGGCCTGCTCGCGCTGGCGCGCTGCGGCGCGGCGCGCGGCGCGCGCCAGCGAGCGCTCCTCGCGGGCCAGCGGCGCGAGCTGGGGCAGGGTCGACTCCAGCGACAGCCGTTCGGCGCGCCCGGCGTAGACGCCGCCAAGCATCGGTTCGACCAGCCGGTCGACGACCTCGCGGCCCATGCGCGCGCCCACGTAGGCGCCGACGGACACGTCGCCTTGGGGGACCGTGCGCGGCAGCACGCGGTCCAGGCCGGCGCGCAGCACGCCCGGGGCCGACAGCACGCCGCTGCGGGCGAGCGCGGCCAGGTCGCCGGGCACGCCCATGACCTGGCCCCGCGGGAAGGAGCGCAGCCGGCCGCGGCTGAAGAGGTGCGCGGGCAGGGCGGCGGGGTGCTCGACGCGGTCGCTCAGCCCCAGCTCCGCGATGAGGTCCAGCGCCTCGGGCCGGCGGGCCAGCACCGACTCCGCGCCGGCGTCCACCCAGACTCCGGCCACCGGGGAGGCGTGCAGCTTGCCGCCGACGCGCGGCGCCGCCTCCAGCACGGTCACCTCGGCTCCCGACCGGCCCAGGCGGTAGGCGGCCGTGAGCCCGGCGATCCCGGCGCCCACCACCACGACATGCGGTTTGCGCTGCATGCTCCCAGCTTTCCAGATACGCCGCGCGGGTGCGCCCCGGGGCGCTGTGATCCCGGCGGCTCCGACCGCCGATCGCCGCCCCTGAGACCGCCGACCGGGCTGCGGAGCCGACCGTGACCGAGCCGCAACCCGCATCCGGAAACGCCCCGCCGGGCGGTGCCGTCGGAGGGGTATGCGTGCTTCGCCTTACACCGACAGCCCCCGCCGCCGGCGGCGGCCGCGCTCCGCCGCCGCGGTCCTCCTCCCGATCGCCCTGCTCGCCGCGGCGGCCGGATGCACCGGCTCCCCCTCCGGAGGGGTGAGCGCGGAGGCGCCCGCTGCCGGCCCCGGGGCCGGGGACGCCGCCCAGGAGCGGCCCGAAGGCGCCGCGGCCCCGGAGCAGGCCCCGGGCTCGGACCAGCTCGGCGACGTCCCCCTCGCCGAGCGCGACCTGGTGCACACCGCCGACCTCGCGGTGGAGGTCGAGAACGTGGAGAAGGCGGCCGAGGAGGCCGTCGACTGGACGGAGTCGGCCGGCGGCTACGTCGCCGCGGAGAACGTCCAGACCGCCGAGGGCGGCCCGCCGCACGCGTCGCTGACCCTGCACGTGCCGCAGAAGCGCTACGAGGATGCGCTGCACGAGCTGGCGGCGCTGGGCGACCGCTCCAGCCTGGACCGCCGGGTCGAGGACGTCACCGAGGAGGTCGCCGACGTCGACAGCCGGGTGGAGTCGGCCGAGGCGTCGTTGGACCGGCTGCGCGACCTGCTCTCCGAAGCCGAGACCGTCGAGGACGTCCTGGCCGTGGAGGAGCAGATCAGCACGCGCCAGGAGGACCTGGAGGCGCTGCAGGCCCGCCAGGAGGCGCTCGCCCAGCAGACCTCCTACGGCACCGTGCACCTGGATCTGGCGCCGCCGGAGACCTACGTGCAGGAGCCCGAAGGGGACTCGATCGGCTTCCTCGGCGGCCTGCAGCGGGGCTGGCACGCCCTGGTGGCGGTGGGCAGCGCGGTGGCGGTCGCGGTCGGCTGGCTGCTGCCCTTCCTCGCGGTCGCCGCGCTGATCGCCGTCCCGGCCTGGCTGGCCTGGCGCCGCCGGAGCGCCGCCGGGCAGGCGGCCCGGCAGCCGGTCGCGGCCGGGTCCGGCGCCCCCGCGGAGGGGGCGGAGGGCGCGTCCCCCGCCGACTCCGGCACCGCACGCGGTTCCGGCCCGGAGTCCTCCGCCGCGGCGGCGGAGGACTCGGCCGAGGGCGGGGACGGCTCCACGTCCGGCGGCGGCACCGGCTGAGGCGCTGCCGGGGCGCCGCGGGGCCTGGGCCGTGTCCAAGCGAGCGCAGGGGCATGTACCGCTTGCCAGGCGCCCCGGGGACGCCCCAGGGCCGGCCACCACCGAAGTTGCGGCAATGGGCGCGTTTCGCGTAGCGCAATCGCAGCTTGCCGCCGAGCGCACGCCGAACCTGCCGGCTGGGTCCGCACCACCGGCGGCGGGCCTCAACCACCCCGAAAGGCGCACCGTGCGCTCGGCAGCAGCGCGTGGACGCGCAGCGTCTCCCTTCGGGCGGTGGCGGGCCGACGGGTGGGCGCGCAGCGCTTCGCGCATCACCGGCCCATGGCCGGCTCGCGGTGAGGAGCTAGCGCGCGGTCTCGGTGTGGACGTACTCGGTGAGGCGGGCGAGAACGTCGGGGTCGGTGTTGGGCAGGACGCCGTGGCCCAGGTTGAACACATGGCCCTCGGCGGCGGCACCGGCGGCGATGACGTGGGAGGCGCGGCGGGCGACCACGTCCCAGGGCGCGAACAGCACCGCGGGATCGAGATTGCCCTGCAGCGCCGTGCCGGGCTGCACCCGCTGGGCGGCCTTGTCCAGCGGCACCCGCCAGTCCACGCCGACCACGTCGGCGCCGGCTTCGCTGAGCAGGCTGAGCAGCTCGCCGGTGCCCACGCCGAAGTGGATGCGGGGCATCTCCAAGTCGGCCAGGCGCTCGAAGATCCACGAGGTGTAGGGCAGGACGGACTCGCGGTAGTCCTCGGCGTTGAGTGCGCCCACCCAGGAGTCGAAGAGCTGGACGGCGCCGGCTCCGGCGGCCGCCTGGACCCGCAGGAACTCCACGGTGATGGCGGCCAGCCGCTGCATCAGGTCGTCCCACAGCCGGGGCTCGCCGTACATCAGCGCCTTGGTGCGCTCGTGGTTCTTGGAGGGCCCGCCCTCGATCAGGTAGGAGGCCAGCGTGAAGGGGCCGCCGGCGAAGCCGATCAGCGGGCGGTCGCCGAGCTCGCCCACCAGCTCGCCCACGGCCTCGGTGACGTAGGGGACGTCGCCGGGTTCGAGCGGGCGCAGCCGCTTGACGCCCTCGGCGTCGCGGATCGGATCGGCCACCACCGGGCCCACGCCCGCCTTGATGTCCAGGTCGACGCCGATGGCCTTAAGGGGCACCACGATGTCGCTGAAGTAGATGGCGGCGTCGACGTCGTAGCGGCGCACCGGCTGCATGGTGATCTCGACGATCATGTCGGGCCGTGCGCAGGCGTCGAGCATGGGCACGTCGGCGCGCACCCTGCGGTATTCGGGCAGTGAGCGCCCCGCCTGGCGCATGAACCAGACCGGCGTGTGCGGCACCGGCAGGCGCCGGCAGGCGCGGAGGAATGGAGAGTCGTGCAGCGTCACACCCCGATCGTGCCACGTGTGCGGAGCGGGTGTGCGCGCATCGGCCTGCCGAGCGCCCTCCGCGGCCCGATCCGGCCGACCTTCGCGCGCGGCGACAGTGGGTCGAGCGCCCTGACACGGCGGGTACAAAGGGCAGGGACGGGGCGCGGCCGGCCCGCGGGGCCGCGCCGGTCCCAAGATCATTACAAAAGGCCGACACGCCGGAAAAACTCCGCGTGATGGTCCGTGACTCGTGCCACCGTCATGGGGTACCCGCCGTCACGCGCCGCAATCGCCGGTGCGCTCCGCTTCGGCGGCGGGGCCGCGGACGTGTGCCCCCGGGTTCGGGGTGCTCGGGTCGCGGTCTAACGGTGCTGCCAGTGCCCTGTAAACAAGATTAAGGCTGTCGTTCCCATCATGCCCCCTCTCGGTAGGGTCGATGACGCGCCACAAGCGTTCCGACGAGCGGTCGAGAGTCTGCGAGCGCCCGCGGTCCGACCGGAGATCGCGGTCGAGGACATCCCCGCCCCCAAACGCCTCGCCCCGCACGCCGTGGCGATGTCGGCCACCGTCCGCGCCGACGGCGAGGATGCCGCCTTCGGTCGGCTGATCGTGCTCTACGACCCGGAAGGCACCCGCGACTGGCCCACCCCCTTCCGCGTCGTCGTCTGGGTCAGCGCCGACCTGGAGACCGAGATGGCCTCCGACCCCCTGCTGGGCCAGGTCGCCTGGAGCTGGCTGACCGAGGCGCTGGACGCCCGCCGGACTCCGCACCAGGGCCTGAGCGGCACCGTCACCCGCGCCACCACCGAGGGCTTCGCCGGCAAGGCCGACCAGCCGGCCACCACCGAGCTGGAGCTGCGCGCCTCGTGGTCGCCCGACGGCGAGGACCTGTCCGCCGACATGGAGGTGTGGCTGGACCTGCTCTCGGCCGCAGCGGGACTGCCGCCGGTCGACGTCGCCGACATCACCTCACGGCGCGGATAGCGCCGCTGCGCGGCGGCGGCGCCGGAACCCGCCGCCGCGCCCGCGGATGGGCTCCGCCCGCCGGTCCGCCCCCGGCCGCCGCGTCCGCGCGGGGCCCGGCTCGCGCGCGGACGCGGCGCGGCGAGCGCATACCGTGGAGGGGTGGCGAACGTGCTGAACTCGAAGACAGGTACCCCTGATCCGGAGGACCCCCGCGGACAGGGGAACGGGCCCGAGGAGGCCGAACCCGAGGCGCCGCTGCTGCGCGAGCCGCGCGAGGGGCTGCCACCGGTGGTCGCCGACTCCGCGCACCTGGCCCGCGTCGTCGACTCCTTCGCCGCGGGGACCGGTCCGGTGGCGGTCGACGCCGAGCGGGCCTCGGGCTACCGCTACGGCCAGCGCGCCTACCTGGTCCAGCTGCGCCGCGCCGAGGCGGGGTCGGCGCTGATCGACCCGGTCGCCTGCCCGGACCTGTCGGGCCTGGACGCGGCCCTGTCCGGGGCGGAGATGGTGCTGCACGCCGCCCATCAGGACCTGCCATGCCTCAACGAGGTGGGGCTGCGGCCCGCGCGGCTGTTCGACACCGAGCTGGCCGCTCGGCTGCTGGGCTACCAGCGGGTGGGCCTGGGCTCGATGGTGGAGCGGGTGCTGGGGCTGCGCCTGGCCAAGGAGCACTCGGCGGTGGACTGGTCGGTGCGCCCGCTGCCCGAGAACTGGCTGACGTATGCGGCGTTGGACGTCGAGGTCCTGATCGACCTGCGCGACGCGCTGCACGCCGAGCTGGAGCGGGCCGGGAAGCTGGAGTGGGCCCGCGAGGAGTTCGCCTGGGAGCTGCAGGCCCCGCCCAAGGAGCCGCGCCCCGACCCCTGGCGCCGCACCTCGGGCATCCACCGGGTGCGCAACCAGCGGGGCCTGGGCGTGGTGCGGGAGCTGTGGAACGAGCGCGACCGCATCGCCCGCGAGCGCGATATCTCGCCCGGCCGGGTCCTGCCCGACTCGGCCATCGTCGAGGCGGCGACGGCGATGCCGGCCACCGCGCCGGAGCTCACCGCGATCAAGCCCTTCAGCGTCCGGCTGGCGCGCCGCTACGTGCCCAACTGGCTGAAGGCCGTCAACCGGGTGCGCGGCATGCCCGCGGAGGAGCTGCCCCAGCCCAGCGCCCCCGGCGACGGCCCGCCGGCCACCAACCGGTGGGCCGATCGGGATCCGGCGGCCGCCCGCCGGCTGGAGGCGGTGCGGACCGAGCTGGCGTCCATCGCCGAGGGCATCGGGATGCCGGCCGAGAACCTGCTGCAGCCCGACACCGTGCGCAGGCTGGCGTGGTCGCCGCCGGAGAGCGCCGACGCGTCCTCGATCGCCGAGCAGCTGCGCCGCCACCACGCGCGCAACTGGCAGGTCGAGCTGAGCGCCGAGCGGCTGGCCGAAGCGCTGAAACGCGCGGCCGGCTGAGCGCGCCGCGGAAGCGGGGCTCCGCACACCCGCGGAAATACACGCGGGAGATCCGTTTTACCCTGCTGTGGGGATCCGTGACGTAATTCATGGGAAACAGCACCGCGCCACACGCCCAAGTCAGCTGCGGGGCGGATTATGTTATGGAATCGTGCTGTTCTTGATGCGAAGCGGAGAAGTCCCTTGGAGTGCGACCGGTGTGCGCGGATGGGAGGTGAGGTTCATGGCCTTCTGGCGCTCTCTCCTGCGCAAGTCCGGTTTCGCCCCCGCTGAGCCCGGCACCGCCACCCGCGACGCCGACCGCAAGCACGGGCGCACCCCCGCCCTGCGCGCCGCCGCTCTCGATGAGATCCTGCAGCAGCACATCGCCTCCCTGGGCTCCGACCACCCGCGCACCATCACCGCGCGCAACAACCTGGCGAGCAAGTACGCCCAGATCGGCCGCCGCGAGGCCGCCGTCGCCCAGTTCGAGCAGGCCCTCGCCGACGCCGAGGCCGCCTACGGCCAGGCGCACGAGCAGACCGACGTCATCCGGGAGAACCTCGCCTGGTGCTACGAGGACGCCGGGCGCCACGGCGAGGCGGCCGAGCAGTGGGAGAGCCTGCTCAAGCGCCGCGACGAGCACCTGGGGCCGGTCGCCGCCGACACCGTGGCCGCGCGCAGCCGGCTGGCCATCAACTACCGCAAGAGCGGGCGCTACGAGGCGGCCATCGCCCACTACGAGAAGGCGATCGAGGACGCGGCCGTGCCCGAGGCCCGCGAGGACCTGCGCCTGGGACTGAGCCTGGCCTACGCGTCGGCGGGCCGCGACGACGACGGCATCCAGCAGCTGCGTATGGTGCTGGCCCAGCGGCGCCGCCGCCTGGGCAGCCGCCATATGGACACCCTGCTGGTCCAGCACCGGCTCGGCCGGGCCTACACGCAGGCGGGCCGGCTGGACGATGCGGTCGAAACCCTGCACGGGGCCTACTTCGCCGGCCTCTCGGCCGCCGGCGACCCCGACATCCGGATGCTGACCCTGCGCATGCGCCGGGACCTGGCCGGCGCCCTCAGCGCCCAGGGCCGCCACCGCGAGGCCGCCGCCCTGTTCTGAGCCCCGCTCCCCCGGCCGCACCCGCCGCGGATGCGGCCGCGGGGAGCCCCTGCCGGGCCGTTACGCGCAGGTGAGCTCGACTCCGCCTGCAGCGGGATCCGCGGTCGGTTCGAAGGCCGACCAGGCACCGGTTCCGCCACCCGCGGCATGGAGCGCTGTCCGCACTGTGTTCAGGAAGAATTGAACGCCGTCTTCGGGCGTGTGCGCTTCGATCGTCATGGCGATCGCCATCGAGCGCTCGGTGAGCCGACCCGCCACGTCGGGGTCGTGGACGTTGTCCATCACGGATTCGAGGCTGACAAGCTCCTCGAAGACGCGATCGGTGAAGCGGTCGAAGTTCTCCGGAGTATCGGAGGCATTCGGTCCTCCGGCCGCGGTGAATCCGAGGTCCATCGAGATGTGGTACTTCATGTCAGTCCTCCCAGCAGGTGCTCCGGCGCAGCTGTCGGATCGCGTTCTTCACATAGTTCGGATCCGAGGGCGTCGACGCGATCGTCTTGAAACACCGCCTTGGACACGGACAGTACAGCTTGAAGTGCTTGCCGTCCGCGACTCTCCACCCTTTCCGCTCCGCCTCCCTGAGAAGCTGCTCGAGCTCGGACCTGGGATGCCTGCGACGCCCCAAATGCCCACCCTTCCGGTTCAGTATAAACAGCGCGGCCACCCGGTAGCGGGCGGTATTCGGCGGCCCACCGAGGGTGGTGATTCTCCACGAACACCCCGCGCCCCGTCGGACTTGGCCGGATACGGACATCCTCGTGCGGCATCGCGGCTCCATCGACTTCGCGGCCACGTGCACGCGGCTGCTCGCCGCAGTAGTTACCGGCGAGTAGCATGTTGCCCATACCGGTCACCCGTCCGTTGGAACCAGGAGGGCAAATCGTGCCGCGAACTGCCCGCGATGTCGTCTTCGTCGACGGAGTCAGGACTCCGTTCGGCAAGGCAGGCAAGGGCCTCTACGCCGAGACACGCGCCGACGACCTCGTCGTGCGCGTCATCCGCGAACTACTGCGCCGCAACCCCGGGCTGCCGCCGGAGCGCGTGGACGAGGTGGCCATCGCCGCCACCACCCAGATCGGCGACCAGGGACTGACGATCGGCCGCAGCGCCGCCCTGCTCGCCGGCCTGCCGCGCAGCGTCCCCGGCTACGCCATCGACCGCATGTGCGCCGGGGCCATGACCGCCGTCACCACCAGCGGGGCCGGCATCTCCTTCGGCGCCTACGACGTGGCTATCGCCGGCGGCGTGGAGCACATGGGCCGCCACCCGATGGGCGAGGGCGTCGACCCCAACCCGCGCTTCCTCTCCGAGAAGCTCGTGGACCCCTCGGCGCTGGTCATGGGCAACACCGCGGAGAACCTGCACGACCGCTACCCCTCCATCACCAAGGAGCGGGCCGACGCCTACGCCCTGCGCAGCCAGGAGAAGGTCGCCAAGGCCTACGCCGACGGCAAGATCCAGCCCGACCTGGTCGAGGTGCTGGTGCGCTCGGCCGAGCAGGGCTACGGGCTGGCCACCGCCGACGAGCCGCCGCGGCCCGAGACCACGCTGGAGGGCCTGGCCGGACTCAAGACGCCCTTCCGCGCGCACGGCAACGTGACCCCGGGCAACGCCGCCGGCCTCAACGACGGCGCCACCGGCGCGATCATCGCCGCCGAGGACGTGGCGGCCGACCTGGGCCTGGACGCCCGCATGCGCCTGGTGGACTTCTCCTTCGCCGGAGTGGATCCCGAGGTCATGGGCGAGGGCCCGGTGCCGGCCACCGAGCGCCTGCTCGCCCGCCGGCGGATGAGCATGGACGAGATCGGCCTCATCGAGATCAACGAGGCGTTCGCGGTGCAGGTCCTGGCCTTCCTGGAGCACTTCGGGATCGCCGACGACGACGCCCGCGTCAACCCGTGGGGCGGCGCGATCGCGCTGGGCCACCCGCTGGCCTCCTCGGGTGTGCGGCTGATGATGCAGCTCGCGCGGCTGTTCGCCGAGCGGCCCGACGTCCGCTACGGGCTCACCACCATGTGCGTGGGCATGGGCATGGGCGGAACCGTGCTGTGGGAGAACACCAACTGGGAAGGGAGCGCCAAGTGAGCAGCAGCGACGAACAGGGCGCCGCGGCCGGCGTCCCCGTCTCCCGCGAGGCCCTGCGCGAGGTCTTCGCCGACGAGGTCGTCACCCATGGGCTCTCCCGCGACGTCCAGCTTCCCTACGGCGCCGGCAAGGCGGTGCTGATCACGCTGGACAACGGGCATGACCACACCAAGCCCAACACCTTCGGCCCGGCCGGGCTGCTCAGCCTGGACGACGCGATCGAGGCGGCGCGCGCCCGCACCGACATCGCCGCGGTCGCGATCACCGGCAAGCCGTTCATCTTCGCCGTGGGCGCCGACCTGTCGGGCGTGCCGCAGGTGCAGACCCGCGAGCAGGCCCTGGCGGTGGCCAAGCTGGGCCACGACGTCTTCCGCAAGCTCGGCGAGCTGGACGTGCCCACGTTCGCGTTCGTCAACGGCGCGGCCATGGGCGGGGGCGTCGAGGTGGCGCTGCACTGCCGCTACCGCACCGTCTCCTCGGGCGTGACCGCCTTCGCCCTGCCCGAGGCGTTCCTGGGCCTTGTGCCGGGCTGGGGCGGCACCTACCTGCTGCCCCGGCTCATCGGCGCCGAGCAGGCGCTGAAGATCGTCATCGACAACCCGCTGGCCCAGAACAGGATGATCAAGGGCCCCGACGTCCACTCGATGGGCATCGCCGACGCGATGTTCGAGCCGGCCGACTTCGTCGAGGAGTCGCTGCGCTGGGCGGCCCGGGTGGTCAACGGCGAGGTCGCGGTCGAGCGGCCGGAGGTCGACACCGGCCAGGCCTGGGACCAGGCGGTCGACAACGCCCGGTTCATGCTGGAGGGCAAGCTGCACGGGGCCGCTCCGGCGCCGGTGCGTGCGCTGGAGCTGGTGGCCGCGGCCAAGGACCGCACCCGCGACGAGGGCTTCGCCGCCGAGGACGAGGCGCTGGCCGACCTCATCATGAGCGAGGAGCTCACCGCCGGCCTCTACGCCTTCGACCTCAACCAGAAGCGCGCCCGCCGGCCCGCCGGGGCCCCCGACAAGTCGCTGGCCCGGCCGGTCACCAAGGTCGGCGTGGTCGGCGCGGGCCTGATGGCCGGCCAGCTCGCGCTGCTGTTCGCGCGGCGCCTGGACGTCCCGGTGGTCATGACCGACCTCGACCAGGAGCGGCTGGACCGCGGTGTGGGCTACGTCCACGGCGAGATCGACAAGCTGCTGGCCAAGGGGCGTATCGGCTCCGACAAGGCCAACCGGCTCAAGTCCCAGGTCACCGGCTCGCTGAGCATGGACGCCTTCGCCGACGCCGACTTCGTCATCGAGGCCGTCTTCGAGCGGATGTCGGTCAAGCAGGACGTGTTCGCCCAGGTCGAGGCGGTCGTCTCGCCCGAGGCGATCCTGGCCACCAACACCTCCTCTCTGTCGATCACCGAGATGGCATCGAAGCTGGAGCACCCCGAGCGCGTGGTGGGCTTCCACTTCTTCAACCCGGTGGCGGTGCTGCCGCTGCTGGAGATCATCCGCGGCGAGCGCACCGACGACGCCGCGCTGGCGACCGCGTTCGCCACGGCCAAGCAGCTGAAGAAGACGGCCGTGCTGTGCAAGGACGCGCCCGCCTTCGTCGTCAACCGGCTGCTCACCCTGTTCATGGGCGAGGTGCTGGGCGCCGTCGAGGAGGGCACCGACCCCGAGACCGCCGACCGCTCTGTGGCGCCGCTGGGCCTGCCCATGTCGCCGCTGCTACTGCTCCAGCTGGTCGGCCCGGCGGTGGCGCTGCACGTGTCGGAGACGCTGCACGAGGCGTTCCCGGACCGCTTCGGAGTCTCCGAGCAGCTGCGCAGGGTCGTCGAGGCGGGCAAGACCGAGATCTACGGTCCCGACTTCCAGATCGACCCCGAGGTGCGCGAGATGCTCTCGGGCGGCGGCAACCCCTCCGGCGAGGACGAGATCCGGCAGCGGGCGCTGGAGGCGCTGGCGCGCGAGATCCGGATCATGCTCGACGAGGGCGTCGTGGCCGAGCCCGCCGACATCGACCTGTGCCTGATCACCGGCGCGGGCTGGCCCTTCCACCTGGGCGGCATCACGCCCTACCTGGACCGCTCCGGCATCTCGGAGAAGGTCAACGGCTCGCTGTTCCACCCGAACGGCCCCAAGGCCGTCTGAGGCCCCACCGGCCCCGCGCGGCGCGCGCCGCGCGGGGCCACGCTGCGCATCGGACCCGAGACGCCTGGCGGTATCTGCTTTATGCTGGGTGCATGTCGGGCGCAACAGCACCCTTTGTACTCACCAACCGCTTCCGCGTGACGTGGGAGGGGGCGTGGCTGACGCTCGCGTGCACGGTGTTCACCATCACCGGTCTGGCACTGATGCTGCGCGGCGGAGTCGTCGACATCATCATGGGCCTGCTGGCGGTGGTCGTCTTCGGCGGCGCGGGCATCGCGTCGGTCGCACGCATCCTCTCGCCCCGGCCCGTCCTCGTCATCGACGGCGAGGGGGCGCGCTTCCCGGCCCCCTGGCCGCGCTCCAAGAAGGAGGACATCTTCCTGCCTTGGAGCGACATCGCGCTGCTGCGGGCCTGCACCCAGGTGGTGCCCCACCGCGGCGGCACGGTCAACATGCACTATCTGGACTTCGTGCCCACTGACGAGGCCGACCGCCCCTTCCGCACACCTCCGCCCTGGCGCACCGACCACGCCGTACGCGTGCGCCCCACCTGGGACCACAGCCTCGACGAGATCATCGACGCCGTGCACGCCCACCAACCCGAGCTGCCCTTCGAGGACCGGCGCGAACCGCGCAACAACCGGGTCTGATCCCACCCGCCACCCACCACCACCCCGACCACCCCAACGGAGACGCTTGGCGCCCCCGCTTTCCCGCCGGCGCCGGCTTCGGGCCGCGGAGCGGGGGCTCAGCCCGCTCGGGCGGGCTCCCGATCGCGGACCCCGGGGCCGTCCACGGCCGCACGCTCGCCCTCGGTGATGCCGATTCGGTCGTGCAGGCGGCGCAGCGGCGCCGGCAGCCACCAGTTGGCCCGGCCCAGCAGGCGCATGGTGGCCGGCACCAGCAGGGCCCGCACCAGCGTGGCGTCCACGACCACGGCCATCGCCAGGCCCATGCCCATGATCTTGAGGAAGAGCAGGTCTGAGAGGCCCATCGCGGCCAGGACGACCACCAGCAGCACGGCGGCGCTGGTGATGATGCCGCCGGTGCGCTGCAGGCCGGTGGCCACGGAATGGGCGTTGTCGCCGGTCTCGGCGTACTCCTCGCGGACCCGGCTGAGCAGGAACAGCTCGTAGTCCATGGCCAGCCCGAAGGCCACGATCACGATGAGCACGATGAAGGTCGGATCGATGGTGCCCACGGGGGTGAAGTCCAGCAGCCCCGCGAGGTGGCCCTCCTGGAAACCCCACACCACCACGCCCAGCGAGGCGCCGAGCGAGAGCGCACCCATCACGACCGCCTTGACGGGCAGCACCACCGAACCGAAGGCCAGGAACAGCAGCACCAGCGTCACCGCCACCACGAACACCAGGGTGGCGGGCAGGGCGTCGACGATCGCCGCGACGTTGTCGATCTGCATCGCGGCGGGGCCGCCGACCAGGACCTGCTCGGCGCCTTCGGGCGGCGGGGCGTCGCGCACGGCGCGCACCAGCGCGGAGGTGTCCGGGTCGTCGGCCGAGCCCTCGTAGGCGACGGTGAGGTGGGCGACGTCCTCGCCGGTGCGGGAGACCTCGGCGGACTCGGCGCCCTTGAGCCCGGCCAGCCTGTCGGCGAAGTCGGCCAGCTCCTCCTCGGCGACGCCGCCGGTGACGGCGACGTCGATCCGGCCGATGCCGCCGGCCGGGAAGTCTTCTTCCAGCGACTCCATGGCCTGGCGGCTGGTGGAGTCCTGGGGCAGGTAGCGCTCGTCGGTGGAGCCGAGTTCGGTGTAGGCCAGCGACGAGGCGAACGCGACCAGCACCGCGCCCACGGTCACCAGGTAGAGCACCGGGCGCCGCATGACGCTGTGGGCCAGGCGCGCCCAGCCGCCCAGGCGGTGCCCGGCCTCGGGGGACGCGTGCCGGCCGGCGCGGGCGCGCAGCAGTTCGCGGCGCCGCCGGCGGCGGGCGAACAGGCGCAGGGCGTCGATGCGCCGGCCCGTGACCGACAGCAGCGCGGGCAGCGCCACCAGGGCGGCCAGCACGTCGAAGAGGACGACGGCGATGCCGCCGAATCCGATGGAGCGCAGGATCGGCTGGGGGAAGAACAGCAGGCCGCCGAACGCGATCATCACCGTGACGCCGGAGAAGGCCACGGTGCGCCCGGCGGTGGAGAGCGTGCGCGGCACGGCCTCGCTCACCGGGGCGCCGCGCGCCAGCTCCTCGCGGAAGCGGCTCACCATGAACAGCCCGTAGTCGATGGCCAGCCCCAGGCCGAGGATGGTGGCGACGTTGACCGCGAAGACCGAGACCTCGGTGACGTGGGTGAGCGCGCGCAGCAGGGTCAGCGAGCCCAGGATCGCCAGGCCGCCCACGGCCAGGGGCATCAGCGCCGCGACGACGCCCCCGAAGATCACCACCAGCAGCAACAGCAGCACCGGCAGCGAGATCAGCTCGGCGCGGACCACGTCGCTCTCGGCCTGGGTGGACAGGTCGTGCTGGATGCCGATCATGCCGCCCAGGCGCGTCTCCAGCGGGCCGGCGTCGAGCTCGTCCTTGATGGCCTCGAAGTTGTGCATGCGCTCGGCGTCGGTGTCGCCGGCCAGCGTGATGGGGACGTAGGTGGCGTGGCGGTCCTCGGAGATCAGGATGCCGCGCTCGGTCCGGCTGAGGCCCTCGTCGAGATAGGTCCGCATCGACGCGATGCGGTCGTCGGGCAGGTCCTCGCGCAGCCGGTCGATCTGCGCGGCGAAGGAGGGGTTGTCGATGCGCATCTCGTCGCTGCGGTAGACGGCCACCACATCCACGGCGTCGTGGCCCAGCTCCTGCTCCAGCACCTCGCTCGCGCGTGAGGACTCCGCGTCGGGCGGCTCGAACCCGCCGTCGCTGACCGCGCCGAAGACCCCGGTGCCCCAGACCGCGGAGAACGCGGCGAACAGCGCTGTCGCAAGCAGCACGAGGAACCGCCACCGGTAGGCGAACCGTCCAAGACCTGCGAGCATGCTCCTCGTCCCCCGTCGTCGGCCAGCGTATAGTGAGAGAAAAGTGAACACCGTTAGCTCGCTTACGGCGTTCACTGAAGAACACGGCGTTTACCAGACTATTCTCACACGCGGCCGCCCGGTACGCCCTCCGGGGCCGAGAAGGATGAGGTTTGACCAGAGAGTCGGCATTTCCCCAGGTCGAGAACGCACCCGCGCCCACCCGGCGCGAGCGTGTGCGGCAGGCCACATCGCGTGAGATCAAGGAGATCGCGCGGCGCCACCTGACCGCGCACGGCGCCTCGGGGGTCTCGCTGCGCGCGATCGCCCGCGAGATGGGCATGACCGCGCCGGGACTGTACCGCTACTTCACCGGCCTCGGCGACCTGATGGAGGCCCTGCAGGCCGACCTGTTCGCCGAGCTCGCCGCCGCCGTGGACGCCGCCGAGGCATCGGTGCCCGCCGCCGACACCGACGGCCGGCTGCTGGCCGCGCTGCGCGCCGTGCGCGCCTGGGGACTGGCCAACCGCGCCGAGTTCGCGCTGCTGTTCGGCCCGGCCGCATCCCAGGCGGCCGCAGCCGAGGACAGCCCTGCAGCCGAGGCGGGGCGCCGCTTCGCGGCGACGTTCGTCGCCCTGTTCGACCAGCTCATCGCCGAGGGCCGCTTCACCGTGCCCGCCGAGGCCGAGGCCTCGCCCGCCCTGCGCAGCCAACTGGAGGCCTTCGCCCGGCTGACCGGGTTCAGCGGGGACCGCGCCTCCAGCGGTGCCATCCGCGTCCTGCTGAGCTGCTGGGTGCGCTTCTACGGCATCGTCTGCATGGAGGTCTTCCAGCACCTCGGCTTCGTCGCCGACGACATGGAGGCGCTCTTCGAGGCCGAGCTGCGCGACCTGGCCGCGGGCCTGGGGGTGGCCTACAGGGCGCCCTGAGGCGCTCCCGGCGGCCTCGCACGCCCGCGGGAAAGCCCGAGCGGGTGTGCGGGGCGCGGCGCCGTCTGGACCGACGAACGAGGGAGCGAGGCCGCCCCGCGCACCCGCGGAAAGACAGGACACCCCCCTGCGCTAGCCTCCGCGTGTGCGCCCGATTAGGGTTGTCGGTCACGTTCCGGAGCGGGTTGCGCCGGTCGGTCCCGAGAAGGGGCATCCGCGCGCGGGCCCGCTGCGGGACGCGCGGGCGCCGCGGCTGCGCGCGAAGCCCTCCGATGGCGCAGCAGGGCGCCGGGGCCGCCCTCAGGCACCCGGCATCCCCCGCACAGTCGAATAGAGGCACAACCGAGAAGGGTCACCCCCGTGGAGCCCACCCCCGGCGGCCGGCGGCCGCCCGGCCACCCCCTTGCGCCCGCTCCCCCGCCGGGCGCTCCCGGACACCCGCCACCGGCTCCCCGTCAGCATGCCGCCGCACCGTGGCACGCGGCGCCGCCCCCGCCCGTATGGCCCGGCGCGGGCTGGGCCGCACAGCCCGGCGCCCCGCCCGCACCGCCCCGCCGCGACCGCTCGCCGGAGGTGTGGGTGGGTGCGGGCGCCGCCGCCGCGGTCTCGCTGGCCGCCTTCGCCGTCTGCGCACTGCTGGTGGTGCTGGCTCCGCCCGCCGAGCAGCGGCCCGCGCCGGCGGGCGCCGATCCCGCCCACTACACCAGCCCGGAGTTCGCGGCCCGTCCCGCGGCGGTGGAGCTCGACCTCACCGACCACCCCGCCTACAAGCTGCCCGTGCCCGACCCGGTGGACTGCTCGCTGCCCGAGCTGGACCCCGCTTCGGGCGAATCGTGGAACGGCTTCAACGGCGCGCTCGGGGACTGCCTGAACCGGCTGTGGCGCCCCCGGTTGAAGGAGCTCGGCCTGCGCACCGCCGAGCCGGACTTCCGCGTCAGCCGGAACAACCCCGATCCCGGCGGGTCGCTGGAGAAGGGCATGACGCTCGCCTACTACGAAGGCGGGCCGAACATGACGATCACCGTCGTGCTGCCCAACGTCACCCTGCTCGCGGCCAACCTGCCCGCCGCATGGCAGCAGGAGGTGTGGATCTCGCTGATGGCCCACGAGTACGGCCACCACGTCCAGGAGCTCGCCGGAATCCTGGCCGTGAGCTACTCCTTGGAGCGCGAGGCCGAAACCGAGCAGGAGCGCCTGCAGACGCTGCGCCGCACCGAACTCCAGGCCGAATGCCTGGCCGGGGTGGCGATGCGCGGGCTGGCCAACGTCGGCGACGCCGAGATCGCCACCGTCAACCGCTATCTCGCCGGCGGCGCCGACATCGACACCCACGGCACCGGGGGCAACCGCCGCGCGTGGTTCGACGACGGCGCCGGCCGCGGCACGCTGGCGGCCTGCAACACCTACGCCGCGCCGAAGTCGCGGGTGTCCTGACAAGGCGGCCGCCGGGGGCGCGGGGCGCCCCCGGCGGCCGCCCGCATGCGGCGCGTGCGGCTCAGCGGCCGAGCGCGCCGTACATCTCCTCCCAGCTGCGCAGCTTGACCCGCTCGCCGCGGCCCAGGGAGGCGCCCAGCTCGGCCTCGGCGGCGTCGATGCTCAGCCAGTCGCCGTAGTCGGTGACGCCGGCGCCGCTGCCCGCCAGGACGTCCTCGACGGGCTCCAGCCCGCCCGCCGCCTCCCGCAGCTCGGCGGCGTCGTCGAGCAGGCTGCGCACCGTCGCGGCCGCGTCGGACTTGTTCGTGCCGATGACGCCGGTGGCGCCGCGCTTGATCCACCCCGCCGCGTAGTCGCCCCGGAGTACCCCGCCGTCGGCGTCCAGCACCCGGCCCTCGCTGTTGGGCACGGTGCGGGTGGCCTCGTCGAAGGGCACACCGGGCAGCGGCGTCCCGGCGTAGCCGATGGACCGGAAGACCATGCCCGCGTCGAGGGTCTCGACGGCGCCGGTGCCGCGGACGCGGCCCTCGGCGTCCAGCTCGGTCTCCTCGACCCGCAGACCGGTGGTGCGCTCGTCGCCGAGCACCTCGACCGGCCGCACCCAGAAGCGCAGCTCGATACTGCGCGGGCATTGCCGGGCCGGGCGCTGGGCCCACTCGGTGAAGATCTTGAGGTTGGTGCGGGCCGCCCGCTCGGCTTCGCGCATGGCGGCGCTGTTGGGGTCGATGTCGATCTGCTCGGGGCGCAGCACCACGTCGGCGTTGTCCAACCGGCCCAGGTCGCGCAGCTCCGGAGCGGTGAACTTGGCCTGCAGCGGGCCGCGCCGGGCCAGCAGGTGGATGCGGCGGACCTTGCTGGCGGCCAGCACGTCGAGCATGGGCTGGGGGATGTCGGTGCGCAGCAGCTCGTCGGCGCTCTTGGCCAGGATGCGCACCACGTCCAGGGCGACGTTGCCCGCCCCGACCACGGCGACCTCCTCGGAGTCGAGCAGGAAGGACTCGACCTCGGCGTCGGGGTGGCCGCAGTACCAGTTGACGAAGTCGGTCGCCGCCACGCTGCCGGGCAGGTCCTCGCCGGGGATCCGCATCCGGCGGTCGACGCTGGCGCCGGTGGCGTAGACGACGGCGTGGTAGGAGCGGGCCAGGTCCGCGCGGGTGACGTGGCGGCCGAACTCCACACCGCCGACGAAGCGCACGCCGGGCCGCTCCAGCACCTCGCGCAGCGACCGCGCCACGCCCTTGATCTTCAGGTGGTCGGGGGCCACACCGTAGCGGACCAGGCCGTAGGGGGTCGGCAGCCGGTCGATGATGTCGACGGCCACCTCTTCGCGGCTCTGCCGGGTGAGGGCGTCTGCGGCGTAGATGCCGGCGGGGCCGGAGCCGATCACCGCCACCCGCAGGGGGTCGGGAGAGGTCATAGCCCCATTCTGGCCCATCACCGTCCGCGGGGACATGCGAAGCCGCTCCGGCGCCGCGGCGGGCCGCTCCACCGGGCCCGGCCCGGTCGGTGCGCGGGCCGGAATCAGGGGTGGGCGGCGGGGCGGGCGGCGCCGGGCGCCGCAGTCGAGGGGTGGCTGCGGGCGCCCCGGCGGGCCTCACTTGCTCGCGGGCTCCTCGTCGGCGGCCTGCTGGCGGTCGGCCTGGCGCGAGACGGTCTCGGTGAGTTTGCGGGCCAGGCTCTGGGGGGTCAGGCCCAGCTCGGCGAGGATGTCGTCGCGCTTGGCGTGATGCAGGAACTCCTGCTCGATGCCGAAGGTGCGCACCGGGACGTCCAGGTCGGCGTCGCGCAGCGCGCGGGCCACGGCGTCGCCGACGGCGCCCACGCGGCCGTTGTCCTCGACCACCGCGACCACCCGGTGGCGGCCGGCCGCCTCGATGAGCGCCGGGTCCAGCGGCTTGACCCAGCGGGGGTCGACCACGGTGACGCCGATGCCGTGGTCGGCCATGCGGTCGGCGACCTCGCAGCAGGTCTGGGCCATCGGGCCCACGGCAACCAGCAGCAGGTCAGCGGAGTCGCCGCCGCGAGGGGGCCGGCGCAGCACGTCCATGCTCCCCAGGCGGCCGACGGCCTCGGTCTCGGGCGCCACGGTGCCCGTGGGGTAGCGCACGACGGTGGGCGCGTCGTCGACGGCCACCGCCTCGCGCAGCTGCTCGCGCAGGCGGGGGGCGTCGCGCGGCACGGCCAGCCGCAGCCCGGGCACCACCTGCAGGATGGACAGGTCCCACATGCCGTGGTGGCTGGCGCCGTCGGGCCCGGTCACTCCGGAGCGGTCCAGGCAGAAGGTGACGCCCTGGCGGTGCAGGGCGGCGTCCATCAGGACCTGGTCGAAGCAGCGGTTGAGGAACGTGGCGTAGACGGCCACCACGGGGTGCAGCCCGCCCATCGCCAGACCGGTGGCCGAGGTGGCGGCGTGCTGCTCGGCGATGCCGACGTCGAAGCAGCGGTCGGGGTAGGCCTCGGCGAAGGGCGCCAGTCCCGTGGGGTGCAGCATGGCGGCGGTGATGCCGACGATGTCGGACCGCTCGGCACCCAGGGCGAGCATCTCCTCGCTGAAGACCTTGGTCCACTTCTGCGGCGCGGGCGCGGCCTGCTCCCCCGGCGTGCTCGGCGCCGGCTTGGCCGCGCCGATGGCGTGGAACTGGTCCTCCTCGTGGTTCTCGGCCGGGGCGTGGCCCTTGCCCTTCTGGGTCAGGCAGTGCACGATCACCGGGCCGCCGAAGCCGCGGGCGCGGCGCAGCGCCTTCTCGACGGCCTGCTCGTCGTGGCCGTCGATGGGGCCGAGGTACTTCAGGCCGAGGTCCTCGAACATCATCTGCGGCTGGATGGCGTCCTTGAGGCCCTTCTTCAGCCCGTGCAGGGCCTCATACAGCGGCTGGCCCACCACGGGCGCCCGGTTCAGCGCGGTCTTGGCGAGGTCGAGGGCCTGCTCGTAGCCCTGGGTCATGCGCAGCGAGGCGAGGTGGTCGGCCAGCCCGCCCATGGTCGGCGAGTAGGAGCGGCCGTTGTCGTTGACCACGATCACCACGCGGCGGTCGGGCCCGGCGGCGATGTTGTTCAGCGCCTCCCAGGCCATGCCGCCGGTCAGGGCGCCGTCGCCGACCACGGCGACGACGCTGCGGTCGGAGCGGCGCTGGATCACGTTGGCCTTGGCCAGGCCGTCGGCGTAGGACAGCACCGTGGAGGCGTGGGAGTTCTCGATGAAGTCGTGCGGGGACTCGGCCCGGGAGGGGTAGCCCGACAGCCCGCCCTGGTTGCGCAGCTTGGAGAAGTCCTGGCGGCCGGTGAGGAGCTTGTGCACGTAGGACTGGTGGCCGGTGTCGAAGAGGATCGGGTCGCGCGGGGAGTCGAAGACCCGGTGCAGCGCCAGGGTGAGCTCGACTACGCCGAGATTGGGACCGAGGTGGCCTCCGGTGCGGGTGACCTCGGCGACGAGGAACTCCCGGATCTCCGCGGCCAGCTGCGGCAGCCTCTCAGCCGGGAGCCGCTTGAGGTCCTCCGGATTGCGCAGCGAGTCGAGTAGCGTCAACGTCTCGTCAGTCCCCTCGTCCGGCGTGTCCGGCGCAGAGCTCCTCCTCCGCGGCCCGCACGCCCCATCCTGCTCGGTTGCCCTGAGTCTATGAGCCGCCTGAACCGGCTGTTAACCGGATCCTTCCGGCCCGCCCCGCACGGCGTCGCGCAAGCGGCCCAGTTCGGCGGCGATGCCCTCGGTGCTCCAATGGGCGTTGAGGCCGCTGGGGTTGGGCAGCACCCACACCGGCGTGTCGGCGATGGGCTGCTCGCGCGGGCCGATGCGGGCGGCGGGATCGCCGAACGCCTGGCGGAAGGCGGTCACCCCCAGCACGGCCAGCGCGCGGGGGCGGTAGCTGCGCAGCGCGCGCACCAGAGCGGCGGCGCCCTCGCGCAGTTCGGCGGCGCTCAATTCGTCGGCGCGCGCGGTCGACCTGGCGGCCAGGTTGGTGATCCCCAGGCCCCATTGCGGCAGCAGGTGCTGCTCGGCGGGGCGCAGCCGCCGCGGAGTGAGTCCCGCCAGGTGCAGCGCCGGCCAGAACCGGTTGCCGGGGCGGGCGAAGTGGTGTCCGCTCCAGCCGGAGTAGAGGCCGGGGTTGATGCCGCAGAAGAGGATGTCCAGGCCGGGCGCGAGGACGTCGGGGATGGTGGCGCCGTATGCGGCGGCGAGCTCGTCCTTGCCGGGCCGCCGGACCGGCCGGCGGCCCGATCCGGCGCCGTCGCCGCCGGCGGCGGGTTCCTCGGCTGCCGCGGGTCTGCGTGTGGCGCTCATCGCCCCCGCAGCTTACCCGAGCGCCGCCTGCACCAGCAGGACGGCGCCGGAGACGGTGACCACGGCCAGCAGGGCGGCGCGCATCCGGCCCGCGTCGACGATGCGGCACAGCGGGCGCCCGGCCGCGAACCCGGCCGCCACGAAGGGCAGCAGCCACAGTCCGTGCACGACCTCGGCCGTCTGGAGCTCGCCGCCGGCCGCCAGCAGACCCAGCGACATCACGACGCCGATGAGGAAGTAGGCGGCGAGCGTGCCGCGGATGCGCCCGGCCTCCTCGTGCTGGTAGAGCAGCGCGATGGGCGGGCCGCCGATGGAGGTCGCGGTGCCCGTGACCCCCGAGATCAGCCCGGCGACCAGCAGCGATCCGCGGTGGATGCGCACCCGCACCGCGCGCACGGTCAGCGCGACGGCCAGCAGCACCATCGCGCCCACGGCCCCCGCCAGCACCTCGGGGTCCAGGACTGCGACGACCCACACCCCCGCCAGGGTGCCGGGCAGGCGCCCCGCCAGCGCCCAGACCAGGCCGCGCCAGTCGATGCTGCGCCACTCCACCGCGAGGACGAACACCGGCAGCACGGCGGTGGCGACCAGCATCGTGCCCGGCATCAGCCCCGGATCCAGCAGCGCCACGACCGGGGCCGCGACCAGCCCCAGTCCCAGGCCGACGCTGCTCTGCACCACGGCGCCCAGCAGGACGGCGGTGCCGGCGGCGGCGAGGAACAGGAGTTCGGGCATAGGAGGCCGACGCTATACCCCGGATGCTCCGGTCGGGATCGAGGGGTGGGGTCATCGGGCCCTCCCGTCACCCCCCGCCACCCCAACGGTGGCGCTCCGCGCCGCCCATCCCCTCCCGTCACCCCCCGCCACCCCAACAGTGGCGCTCCGCGCCGCCCATCCCCTCCCGTCACCCCCCGCCACCCCAACAGTGGCGCTCCGCGCCACGTATCCCTTCAGAGCCGGCTTGCCGCCGAGCGGCGGTGCACCTTCGCGTCAACGGCCCGCCACCGGTGGCACGGCTCCGGCCGACGAGTTCTGCGTGCGCTCGGCGGCAAGCTGTGTTCACGCTTCGCGAGGCGCACCCATTGCCGCAGCCTCGATGGTGGCCGCCCCGGGTGGTACCCGGAGGGTTCCTGGCGAGCGGCGCCCCCGCCGTTCTTGAACACGGCCTAACGGCGGCGCTCCGCGCCACGCCCCTTCTCCCCGTCACCCCCCACCGCCCCAACGGCGACCCGGACCTGCCGCGCACAGGAGGGCGCCCCCAGAGGGGAGGGGCTCTGGGGGCGCCGTGGCGGCCGCGCCGCGCCGGGGGTGGGGAGTGGGGCGGGCGGCCGCCCGGGGGCGTGCGCCGGGAGTGTGCGCACGCGGGGTCTGCCGGTCAGCCTCCTCGGGCGTGGACGCGGCGGCTGCGGCGGGACATCGCGTCCAGGGTCACCGCGATCAGCAGCACCAGAGCCGTGATCATGAACCGCACCGGGGTACCCATCTGCAGCAGGTACAGGCCCGAGGTGATGGCGCCCAGGACCAGGCCGCCCAGCAGGGCGGAGTAGGCGTTGCCGCGCCCGCCGAAGAGGCTGGTGCCGCCGATGACCGCGGCGGCGATGGCCATCATCAGCTCCTCGCCGGCGCCGGTGTCCAGGCTGGCCGAGAAGGACCGCGAGACCAGCAGGATGCCGCCCATCGCCGAGAGCATCGACGCCAGCCCGAACACCGAGATCCGGATCAGGTCGACGTTGATGCCGGCGCGGCGGGCCGCCTCGGCGCCGCCGCCGACGGCGAAGACCATCCGCCCGTAGCGCGTCTTGCGCAGCATCAGGTCGAAGGCCACCACGAACCCGACGAAGATCAGGAATGCCAGCGGGACGCCCTTGTACTGGTTGAGCACGTAGACGGAGCCGAAGACGGGCACGGCCAGCGCGAGGCTGCGCACCGCGATCTCCAGCGGCGACATGGCGACGAGCCCGGCCGCGGCCCGGCGCCGCTCGCCGACGAGGGTGAAGGCCACGAACACGCCGACGGCCACGACCGCGATTCCCCAGCCGAAGGAGGGCACGAAGTAGGTGTGGGTGAGCGCGGCGATGGCGCCGGTGTCGCTGATGTTGACTGTGCCGTCGCTGCCCAGCAACTGCAGTTGCACGCCCTGCCAGCCCAGCAGGCCGGCCAGGGTCACCACGAACGCCGGTACGCCGATCTTGGCGAAGATCGTGCCGTGCAGGATGCCGATCACCAGCCCGGCGCCGGCGGCCGCCGCGATCGCCCCCCACTCGGGGATCCCGACCCGCACCGCCAATACGGCGAGCACGGCGGAGGCGGCTCCGGCCACCGAGCCGATGGACAGGTCGATCTCGCCCAGCAGCAGCACCATGATCACGCCGGTGGTCATCAGACCCACGGCGGCGACCTGCACGGTGAGGTTGGAGAGGTTCTGCGGCGAGAGGAACCGCTCGTGCAGCAGTTGGAAGACGACGCAGATGAGGATGAGGCCGACGATCACCGGCAGCGGGCCGAGTTCGCCCCCGCGGATGCGGCGCCGCAGCGTGGCCAGAATCCCCGCCGGAGTGGTTCGGGTGACGATCAGCCGGGGGTCCTGCGCCACGGGCGCGTCATTGGCGGTGTCGTTGGAGACGGGTGTCTGCTGTGCCATCACGCTTCCTCCGTCCGGGTCGCCGGGGTGCGCTCGGACCGCCGGGAGACCGGGTTGTCGGACGCGCCGGTGATGGCCGCCACGATCTGCTCGTAGCTGGTCTCCTCGACGTTGAAGTCGCCGGCGTTGCGCCCCAGGCGCAGGACCGCCGCCCGGTCGGCGACCGCGCGGACGTCGGCCATGTTGTGGCTGATGAGGATCACGCCGAGGCCGCGGTCGCGCAGGCGCTCGATCAGATCGAGCACCTGGGCGGTCTGGGCCACGCCCAGCGCCGCGGTCGGCTCGTCCAGCAGGACCACCTTGGGCTCGCCCAGCAGCGAGCGGGCGATCGCGATGATCTGGCGCTGGCCGCCGGAGAGCGAGGCGACCGGGACCCGCAGGCTGGGCATCTTCACCGAGAGGGAGTCGAGGAGCTTCAGCGCCCGCCGCTCCATCTCCACCTCGTCCAGCGCCCCGAAGGCGGTCTTCTCGACGCCGAGGAACAGGTTCGCCACGATGTCCAGGTTGTCGCAGAGCGCGAGGTCCTGGTAGATCGTGGCGATCCCCAGGCGCTGGGCGTCGGCGGGCCGGTTGATGGAGACCTGCTGCCCCTCGAAGAGGACGTCGCCGCTATCGGCGGGGTTGACGCCGGCGATCACCTTGACGAGCGTCGACTTGCCCGCGCCGTTGTCGCCGAGCAGGGCCACGACCTCGCCGGCGCTGACCGTGAGATCGACCTGGTTGAGCGCCTGTACGGCGCCGAAGTTCTTGGATATCCCGGACAGTTCCAGGACTGGTGTGCTCAATGTCGCGTCCTTTAGGCTGCGCCCATGACGGGAGTGGCGTGCTCTGGGTCGTCCCGTTCGAGGTCGGGCGCCGGTTAGCGGACCGGCGCCCGACCTGTGCGTGCGGGGACCGCGCTACCCCTTGTCGATGTTCTTGCAGAAGTCGGTGTCGGAGTACCGGTCGGTGCAGATCTCCTCGACGCTGTAGAAGCCGTCGGAGATCACGGTGTCCTCGATGTCGTCGACGGTCACCGGCTCCGGCTCGATGAGCACGGACTTGACCTGCTTGCCGTCGCCGTCCTCGACCTTGGTCACGCCGAAGTCGCCGCCCTGGTACTTCTTGCCGGTGGCCGCGGCAACGGCCATCTCCGCGGCGACCTGCGCCTCGTCGCGGATGGCCTTGTAGACGGTCATGTGCTGCTCGCCGGTGATGATGCGGTGGATGCCGGCGATCTCGGCGTCCTGGCCGGTGATGGGCGGCAGGTCGTCGACGCCGGCGCTCTTCAGCGCCGCGACCACACCGGCGGCCATGCCGTCGTTGGCGACGTAGACGCCGTCGATGTTGTCGGCACCGACGGAGGTGATGGCCTGCTCCATCTCCGTCTGCGCCTCCTGGGGGTTCCACTCGGGAGTGTCGTACTCCGCGGCGATCTTGACCTGCCCGTCGAGGACGTCGTGGGCGCCCTGCTTGAACATGGCGGCGTTGGGGTCGGTCGGCGAACCGTTGATCATCACGATCTGGGCGTCCTTGCCGGCGCCCTCCTCGTCGAGCGCCTGCAGCAGCGACTGGGCCTGCACCTCGCCGACGCGGTGGTTGTCGAAGGACACGTAGTAGTCCACGCCGCCCTGGGCCAGCCGGTCGTAGGCGATGACAGGCACGCCCTGGCTCTTGGCGTTCTTGACGATGCCCGCCGCGGCCTCGGCGTCGACGGCGTCGAGCACGAGCACGTCCACGCCGGAGGTCAGCATGGCCTCAGCCTGAGACTGCTGCTTGGAGGTCTCCTGGTCGGCGTTCTGGTAGAGCAGCTCGCACTTCTGGCAGAGCTCCTTCAGCGATTCCGTGAAGTACGGCTTATCGTACTCCTCGTACCGGGCCGTCTTGGTCTCCGGCAGCAGCAGTCCGACCTTGAAGCCCTCTTCGACGCTCGCTGTGCCGCCTTCGTCTGAGGCACCGGTGGTGGTGGCGCCGCATCCGGTAGCGAGCAGGGACAGTGCCGCTGCCGCCCCGACCGCGGCGCGGAACATGAATCCGCTTCGCTTGTTCAACGGGGTTGACCTCCTCTTGCGGTCCCCGAGCATGAGTGCATGGGGGACATCCGACGCGAACCTGTGCGTCGGATCACTCGGTGGACCAATGCGGTGAAGTCAAACTTCTTCGCCCGTTGACGTCAAGCCTTGAACACATAACTGAAATGTCACGAGCTCTTCATTCAATCAGTGAACACAGCAAAACCGCAGGTCAGAGCCAGTATGCCCGTTATGTGAAGCTCTGTGAACCTTCGGAGGCTTTTACCCTTTCGCAGGTCGCCGGACGGCCGATCTCCGCTGGTCACACCCGCTCAGACCTCGCTCGCCGCCGCGGTCGCCGCCAGCAGCAGCGCGCCCCGCAGGGCCGCCTCGTCGCCGAGGCCGCCGCGGACGATCTCCATCTGCCCCAGCGCGCTGCCCAGCGTGCCCAACTCCAAGGAGCGGCGCACCGGCTCCAGCAGCGCCTCGCCGGCCTCGATCAGCTCCCCGCCCAGCACCACCATCTCCGGGTTGAAGGTGTTGGCAAGGATGCCCAGGCCGCGCCCCAGCGCGGTGCCCGCCTCGGCCACCACCCGGCGGCAGCCCGGATCGCCCTCCTCGGCGGCCGCCACCAGCTCCGGCACGCTCGCGGGAGCGCGCTCGCCCTGGTGCGGCAGCATCCCCACCAGGTAGGGGGCGCCGAGCACCGTCTCCAGGCAGCCGCGGTTGCCGCAGCGGCACACCTGGCCGCGCTCGTCCAGGCCGATGTGCCCGATCTCGCCGGCGGTGCCGCCGGCGCCTCGGAACAGGGTGCCGTCCACGACGATCCCGGCCCCCACGCCCTCGCCGATCCGCACGTAGATGACGTGCTCGCGTTCGGCGGCGGCACCGTCGCGGATCTCGGCCAGAGCGCACAGGTTGGCGTCGTTCTCCGCCTGCACCGCCACGCCCAGCCGCGACGTCAGCGCCTGGGCCGGGCGGAAGCCGGCCCAGCGCGGCATGCCGGTGATGGCCCCGATCTCACCGGTACGCAGGTCCACGGGCCCCGGCACGGCGGCGGTGACCGCGGCGATCGTGCCGTGGTCGACGCGCAGGCGCGTCAGCAGGGTCTCGACCAGCCACACCGCGCGCCGGACGGCGCGCTCGGGCTCGGCGGCCACGTCGTAGGCGATGCCCTCGCGCGCCAGCACCGCGCCCTGGCTGTCACCCAGCGCCGCGGTGATGCGGCCGGGGGTGAAGTCCAGGGCCACCACCGCGCCGGGCGGGCGGATCAGCGTGACCGCGCGGGCGCGCCGCCCGTTGGAGGAGGTCTCGCGCACCGAGACCGTGCCCGCGGCGCGCAGATTGCGTACGATGTTGGAGACGCTGGCGGGCGAGAGCCCGGTACCGCGGGCGATCTCCGCCTGTGTCAGCGTTCCGCCGCTGCGCAGGGCGTCGACGACGCGCTGCTGGTTGGCCCGCCGCAGCGCCGCCTGTGAGCCGGGTGTCACCTCGACGTCGGTCACGGGGGTCCCTTTCCTCGGTGCTGAAGGCAGGCGCCGCTGGTGAAAGGGAGCTTACAAGACTTGAATTCAGCGCGGGAGCCCGCCCTCGGCCGCGATCCCGCTCCCCACGGGGCGTCCGCGCCCGCGCTGAGGGCCGGCGGGGGCGACTGGAGCCGGCGGGTGCTCGCGATGCTGCGGGACTCCCCTGCTCGGGCCGGGCGCTGCCGGGTGATGGCCGTGGAGGGCCGCTCCGGCGCGGGCAAGACCCTGCTGGCCGGGCGCATCGCCGCCGCTGCCGGGTGCCCGCTGCTGCACCTCGACGACCTCTATCCCGGCTGGGAAGGGCTGGCGGCGTCGGTGCCGCTGGTGCGCGATTGGGTGCTGGAGCCCCTCGTTCGCGGCGAGGACCCGTGCTGGCGGCGCTACGACTGGCAGCGCGGCGCGCCGGGCGACTGGCAGCGCACGCCCGTGGAGGGGCTGCTGCTGATCGAGGGGTGCGGCTCGGGGGCCGGCGAACTGCGTCCGTACCTGTCGCTGCTGGCGTGGGTGCACGCACCCGAGGACCTGCGGGCCGCGCGGTTGGACGCGCGCGCCGACGCGGCCGACTACGCCCCCTACCGGTCCCTGTGGGCCCGCCAGGAGAAGGCGTTCTACGCCGTCCACCGGCCGGCCGCGCACGCGGACCTGGTCATCGACAACACATGAACCGGGCGCCTCCCGGCGGATGCGGGAGGCGCCCGATCACGGCGCCGGCGGCGGGCTAGTAACCACCGTCGTCCTCCTCTTCGCCGCCGCCGTCCTCGCCGCCGTCTTCGCCGTCCTCCTGCTGCTGAGGGGCCTCTTCCTCGCCGCCCCCGCCGCCTTCCTCGTCGTTGCAGGCGGCCAGCGAGAACGTCGCGGCCAGCGCGATGGCCCCCGCGGCAACCAGGCGGCGCAGCATGCCCAGGGTTGGCTTGTGCATCGGGTCTCCTCCTTCGAAGACGGGGCCCGCGCGCCGACACGGCGATCGCGCAGGGAGGCGCGCGGCGCTACCCCTCGTCCATTGACTCCTGCCCGTCCGTGCTCTCGTCCATGCCGCCGCCCATGGACTCCTCGCCGTCCATGCCCCCGTCCATGGATTCCTCGCCGCCCATGTCGTCTCCCCCGTCCTGCTGCATGTCCTCCTGGCCGCCTTCGTCCTGCATGCCGTCCTGGCCGCCCTCGTCCTGCATCTCGTCCTGGCCGCCCTCGTCCTGCATGTCCTCCTCGCCGCCGCCGTCCTGCGGGCCGCCCTCGCCCCCGTCCTCCTCGGCGGTGACCTCGTCGCCGCTGCCGCCGCCGTCGTCGCCGCAGGCGGCCAGCGTGAGCATCGCGGTAAGGCTGATGGCTCCGGCGGCGACCATGCGGCGCAGGGTGTTCAGCGAAGCTGTGGACATGGGTCTCTCCTTGCGTCTGATCGGTTACTCGGTGCGGCTTCCACCGCACGCGGCGGTGGACCGCGGAACCGCGGCGGTCCCGCGGGGCTCATGGGACGTTCCGAGGCACCCCGGCCTCGGGGATGCGGGTCTTAGGTGACCGTCACCTCGACGGTGTGGTAGCCGGTGGCTCCGTCGGGCGCCGGCCGCGCCTCCTCGGCGGTCTGGGTCGCGCCGGAGCGGTCGGTGGCGCGCACGCTGATGCGGTGTTCGCCCGGTCGGGCCGCCCAATCCAGCACCCACTGCCGCCAGGTGTCGGCGGTGTCCTCCTCGGCCAGGCGCGCGGGCTGCCAGGGTCCGTCGTCGATGCGGACCTCCACCGCCTCGACTCCGACATGCTGCGCCCAGGCCACGCCCGCGATCGGCACCGTCCCCGCGCCGACGGTCGAGCCCGGGCGCGGCGTGTCGATGCGCGACTGGGTCTTGATCGGCGCCCGCTGTGCCCAGCCGCGGGGGATCCAGTAGGCGTCGAAGTCGTCGAAGGTGGTCAGCTCCATCTCCACCACCCACTTGCACGCCGAGACGTAGCCGTAGAGGCCGGGCACCACCACCCGCGCCGGGAACCCGTGGTCGGTCGGCAGCGGCTGCCCGTTCATGCCCAGCGCGAGCATGGCGTCGCGGCCGTCCATCAGTGCGGCCACGGGCGTGCCGATCGTCATGCCGTCCGAGGAGCGCGACACCAACTGGTCGGCCGGGCCGCCCTCGCCGGGCGGGCGGACACCGGCCTCGCGCAGCAGGGCGGCCATCGGCACGCCGATCCAGCGGGCGTTGCCGATGTAGGAGCCGCCCACGGGGTTGGACACGCAGGCCAGCGTGACGTCGCGCTCGATGAGGTCGGAGCGCCGCAGCAGGTCGGCGTAGGTGTACTCGCGCTCGCGCGCGCCGCGGCCGTGGATGCGCAGTCTCCACCGCGTGGCGTCGATGCGCGGCACCGACAGGGCGGTGTCGACGCGGTAGAAGTCGCCGTTGGGGGTGAAGAAGGGGCTCAGCCCCGCGACGTCCAGATCGGCGCCGTCGGGCAGCGGCGGCGCGGGCGAATCGGGGCGCGGCAGCCTGACCGCCTCGCGGCGCCGTTCCACCCCGGCCTGGGCGGTGGCCCACCACCGCCCGCCGGCCCCGGCGCCCGCGGAGGCCACGGCCGCGCTGCCGGCCAGCAGGACGAACCTGCGGCGGTCGAACCCGGATCCCTGCGGGGGCGGGGGTGTGCCGGGGGCTGCCGCCGTGTCGGCGGCGGTGCCGTGCGCGGGTGCGGCTTCCCCGCCGCCGGTACCGCCGGCCGCGCCGGGTTCCCGCCCGCCGTCTTCGTCGGCCGGCGCGGCCGCATCCGCCCGGCCGCGCGGCGGCGCGGTGCGCACCAGCAGGCGCAGCAGCACCACCGCCACGGCCCCGCCCGCAAGGGAGGGCAGGGCGTAGAGCGGGTCCTGTTCGGGCCGGGTGAGCGCGGCGGCGGTGGCGATCGCGGCCAGTACCGCCATGCCCGCGTCGCCGATCCACGGCCGGCGCAGCGCCTCCGCGCCGATTCCGGCGGCGAACAGCGCCAGCAGCACGGCGGTGCCGGCGACGAGCAGCGGCCGGTCGGCCTCGCCCACCGCCGAGATCGCGAACTCCCGCAGCCCTTGCGGCGTCAGGTCGATGACCGCCTGGCCGACCGCGATCAGCGGGGTGGCCTGGGGCCGGATCAGCGCTCCGAGGACCTCGGCCGCGCCCAGGGCCGCGCCGGCGGCGATGAGGCCGCACAGGGCGCCCACGAGCGGGCGGGGGCGCGCCGGCGGCTCCTGTGCGGACGCCGGTCCTGCTGCCGGGGTGTTTCGATGATCGGACACGCCCCTGCTTCGGAGCGGTCGGCGGCGGGGAGACGGCCTGAATGGTAACGAGTACATAACACAGCGGGCCGGAGGAGTGCGCGGGGGTCGCCCCGACCACTCCGCCTCCGAATGCAGTATGGAACGCAGACGAGTGGCGGAGCCGAGGACGGTGGCACAAGTGGAGCAGGCGATACCGGCGCAGCCGCCGCGCCGCGCGCAGGATGCCGGCGGCGCGGCGGACGGCGAGCACCGATTGGTGGCGCTGCTGCAGCGCACCGCCCTGGGCGAGCTGGCCGCCTTCGAGGAGGTCTACCGCGAGCTGTCGGGGCCGGTCTTCGGGCTCGTGCGGCGCGTCATGCTCGATCGGGCCCAGGCCGAGGAGGTCACCCAGGAGGTGTTCACCGAGCTGTGGCGGCTCGCCGCGCGCTTCGACCCCGACCGGGGCGGCGTGCGCGCGTGGGCGCTGACGCTGGCCCACCGCCGCGCCGTGGACCGGGTGCGCTCGGAGCAGTCGGCGAGCGCCCGCATGGAGGTGGCCGGGCGGCTGGCCCCGGAGTCCTCGGCTCCCGACGATGTCGCCGAGCAGGTCGAGCACCGGCTGGAGCGCGAGAAGGTGCGCCGCTGCCTGCGCCGGCTGACCGAGCAGCAGCGCGAGACCGTCCGGCTGACCTACTACACGGGCTACACCCAGCGCGAGGCCGCGGAACTGCTGGGGGTGCCGCTGACCACGGTGAAAGGCCGGCTGCGCGACGGACTCATCCGGCTGCGCGACTGCCTGGGGGTGATGGTGTGAGCCTGCCGGAGCACGACGTGCACGGACTGACCGCCGGCTACGCGGTCGACGCGCTGAGCGGCGAGGAGCGCGAGCGCGCGCGGCGCCACATCGAGGAGTGCGCCGATTGCCGCCGCGACCTCGCCGACTTCCGCGCCACGGCCGTGCGGCTGGCCTACGCCCAGTCCGAGCGCCCGGCCGATGCGGTCTGGGAGCGGCTGCGCGCCACCGTTCCGACGGTGCGCCAACTGCCGCCGGAGACGGCCGACTCGCTGCCCGCGGCCGAGCAGGGCGCCGGGGCACAGGCACCGCCGCGGCCCTCCGGAGAGAGCGGCGGCGGGGGCGCGCAGGTGGTCGGCATGGCCGGCCGCGGCCGGCTGCGGCGCAGGTTGCCGTGGCTGCTGGCGGCGGCCTGTGCCGTGCTGGTGCTGGTGCTGGGCGGAACGGTGCTGGCGATGGCCCAGCGCATGCAGGAGATGAGCGAGCACAGCGCCAAGGTCGAGGCGCTGCTGGCGGCCTCGGACACGAGCATGAGCGAGGAGCCGGTCAGCCACAGCCGTGCGCAGGCGACCGTGTTCGCCTCCGAGCGCAGCGACATGGTGATGGTCGTGGTCAAGGGCCTGCCGCCCACTCCCGAGGGGATGGGTTACCAGTTGTGGTACGTCGACGACTCCGGGATGCGCTCGGCCGGGATGCTCGAGCGCACCGACGAGGGCGTCTACTCGGGCATGGCCGGGGACATGGGTTCGGCCGAGCAGCTGGGCATAAGCATGGAGCCCGCGGGGGGCATGCCCGAGCCCAGCAAGGAGCCGATGAAGGTGGAGCTGTGAAGGGCCGCCGCTGCCGGCGGCCGCGGCCGTGCGCCTCCCGCCCGCGGCACGCCGCCCCTGCGGTGCGCCGCCTCGGGATGTGACACCGGACACAGGTTCGTTCCGCGATTCCGGGGAACGCGGCACCGCGCGGACGCGTCAGAGCCTGGTACAGAGCGCACAACCCCCGCTGTGCGGCGGCTCGGGCCCCTGCCCCGGCCGAGTGTCCGCCGGCGCCGGCACTCTGCACCGCCCGGGCGTCCGGCGGCGTCGGCCTGCCCGGCGGTTTCGCCGAACCATTCACCGACTAGACGGAGACCCCCATGCCTTCGACGACCCTCCGGCCGTACACGCTGCGCATCGCGGCCATGTGCGCCGCCGCGGCCGCCGGTCTGTCCATCTCTGGCTGCGGCGCGCTGGCCGCCCTGCAAGGAGACGACGTGTTCCAGCTCAAGGTCGGCGACTGCCTGGCCGACGAACTGGGCAGCGGGGAGATCTCCGAAGCCGCCACCGTCGAATGCGGACAGGCGCACTTCGGCGAGGTGTTCGCCAGCGTCATGATGGACGACGGCTCCTACCCCGGCGACTCGCAGGTGACCACCCGCGCCGAGGAGGCCTGCACCGGGGAGTTCGAGTCGTTCATCGGCGTGCCCTACGCCGACTCCCAGCTCGACATGCACATGCTCTACCCCACCGAGCAGACGTGGAATGAGCTGAACGACCGCGAGATCCTGTGCATCGTCTACGACCCCGCGGGCGACACCACCGGCAGCCTCTCCGGCGCCGGGCGCTGACCCCGGAGCGTTCCGGGCGCGGCCGCAGCCGGCGGCCGCGCCCGCCGTGTGTGTGGGGGCCGGTGCCGATCCGGCTTCGGCAGCCCAACATTCCGGCATACCAGGGTGAATGCGACGAAGACGACCCCTATCCTCGTCCTGCGGGTCCGCACCGCGCGGCGCCGCTCGACGGCGCGTGCGCGGCCCCCGCTGCCGCATCCCCTGCCACGGAAATCCCCCATGCCCTCGACGACCATCCTCCTGCGAGCCGCCGCGGCGTGCGCCGCCGGCCTCACCCTCACCGGCTGCGGCGTGCTGCCCGCCCCCAACCCCGTCCAGGCCATGGACGTCGGCGACTGCCTGGTCGGGGCCATGTCGCTGCGCAGAGCCGTCCCTGTCGACTGCGACGAGCCGCACCTCGGCGAGGTCCTCGCACACGTCGCGCTGGAGGACGGCGCATACCCCGGTGAGGACGCGCTGCTGGAGAGGGCCATGCGGGAATGCCCCGGACGGTTCGAGGACTACGTCGGACTCGACCACCTGCGGTCGGTGTTCGACCTGCGGATGGCCCTGCCCATCCGGTGGCAGTGGACGCTGCTGAACGACCGCCGGATCACCTGCGTCGCCGTCGACCACGAGGGCGACCTCACCGGCTCGGTCGCCGACGCCCGGATCTGACACCCGCCCCCGCGGGGCCTCAGGGGCCAAGCGCTTCGCGCACGGCGCGCAGCTCGCCGCGCATCCGCTGCACACTTTCCTCCAGGTACAGGGCGTGGTCTCGAAGCTGGTAGAAGCGCGCCTGAGCGGCCTGCACCGCATTGGGGAACCCGTTGCGGGGGCCGCTGAACAGTCCGGCGACCCACCAGACCAGCCGCGACAGCCCCCAGGCGATGAGCAGCCAGATTCCGAGGTCCAGCATGTCGTAGGGCTCCGGGGCATACCCTCCCGAGGCGACGTCGGCGACATAGGCCACCACGGGCAGCGCCGGCAGCAAGTACGGGATGCGCCGACCCCACATCCGCGCGCGAAACAGCCTGGCCTCCCGCTTCCAGCGCTCGGCCGCCGCGTCGCGCTCCCCTTCGGCTTGGGCCAGGGCTGCGCTCCACTCGGCGGAGCGCAGCGCGCTGTCGCGGGCCTCGCCGGCCACGGAGGCCGCGGCGGCGCTCGATCCCACCCGCGCCGCCCCCTGCTCGCGCTCCACGGCCGACCACAGCGCGCCGTACCATTCGGCCACCTCGGGGCGGTCGTCGGCGTCGGGAGCCAGCGACCGGTCCTGCAGCAGCAGCGAGAGGATGAGCGCGGAGTCGACGGCGGCGCGCTGGGCCAAGCGCGGCACGGCGTCCTCCAGTCGGCGGCGGAACCCGCTCGCGGCCTGCTCGGCCGCTGCGAGGTCGTCGGCCAGCCTGCGCAGGTCGGCGGAGTCGGGGGCATCGTGCAGGGCCAGCAGGCGCAGTACATCCGGGCGCGCCAGCAGCACCAGCTCGTTGTCGGGCGGCGCGCCGGTGACGGCCGGGCGGACCCGGCTGAAGCGCTCGCGCAGATCGGCGAGGGCGGCGGGGCGGCCGCGGAAGACCGGCGGCAGGTCCGGGCGCTGCTGGGCGATGAACCAGGCGACCGCGCGGTTGGCGTCGTCGGGGCGGCGGCGGAAGATCGAGCGGTCGGTGGCGGTGTCGCCGACATCGTCGACCATCCACGCCCCCAGCGCGGTGCGCTCCTCCTCGTCGCTGAAGACGCCGACGGCGGCCGTCCAGTCGGCCTGCATGGCGGCGGCCAGCGCGCCCGGATCGGTGCAGCGATGCCCGGCGAACCAGTAGGGCGGCACGCCCTCGGCTGCAGGCCGCCCCAGGTCGACGGTGCCGCCCGTGCGGCCGGGCACCTGCGGCGAAGGGCCGGGGTGCCGATCCCCGGCCGTGGATGCGGGAACCGGGGAGGCGGGCGCCGGGCCCGAGGGCCGAGCCCGTGAAGGATCATCGAGGGCCTGCGGGGTTCCGGCCGGCGCGAGGCCGGTGTAGCGCAGCGTGCCGGAGCCGCTCCGGCCGGCTCCGTGGTCGCCGCCCGGCTCGATCTCGTTCCTGACCGCGTGCGGTGCGGCGGGCGCGGCCCCGGTGCGGGCGGTCTCCACCCGTGTCGCGCCGTCCCGGGCGCCCTCGACGCGCGTGGGGTCATCGCCTTCGACGCGGGTGGCGGCCTCCGCATCCACGCGCGTGGCCTCGGCCGCCACGGCCCTCGCGGTGGCGGCATCCGCAGAGGCCGCCTGCGCACACTCGGCCCCGGGCGCCTGCACCCGCTCCCCCGGTGCGTCGGCCACGTGCGCGCCCAGCAGCATGTCCAGCAGCGTGCGCGCGGTCGGGCGGCGCGCGGGGTCCTTGTCCAGGCAGGCGAGCGCGACGGAGAGCAGCGGGTCCGCCATGTCGCCGGTGTCGGGCTCGCCGGTCAGCACGCGCGTCATCCGGGCCGCCTGAGTGGGGGCGGCGAACGCCTCGCGCCCGGTAGCGGCGTAGACCATGGCCGCGCCCCAGGCGAACACGTCCACTGCCGGGGTGAGCCGGGCCCCTTCGAGCTGTTCGGGGGCCATGTAGCCGATGGTGCCGACGACGCCGCTGGCCGTCATGGACGTGGCCTCGATCGCGCGGGCGATACCGAAGTCGATGACGCGGGGACCGTCGCCCGCGAGCAGGATGTTGCCGGGCTTGAGGTCGCGGTGCACGACGCCCGCACCGTGGATGGCGGCCAGAGCGGTGGCGGTGGCCACGGCCAGCCGGTGCAGGTCCGTGCCCTGGCGCGGACCGTTCCCGTGCACATCGGCTTCCAGCGTCGGCCCGTCGATGTACTCCGTGGCGATCCAGGGCTGCTCGGCGTGCGGGTCGGCGTCCAGGATCGCGGCGACGCAGAAGCCGCTCACCCTGCGCGCCTGCTCCACCTCGGCCGCGAAGCGCCGGCGCATGTCGCCGTCGCCCGCCCAGGTGGCATGCAGCAGCTTGACCGCCGCCCGCGTGCCGTCGGACGCCTCGGCGAGGAAGACCTCCCCGAACCCGCCGCGCCCCAGCGGCTCGATGAGCCGGTACCGACCGGCGAAGCGCTCGCTGCCCCCGGTGCCGCCCTCGCTCATGCCGTCCTTCCCGTCGCCTTCTCCGCGCGTGCGGGGATGACATTATCGGTGCCGCGGGACAGCGCAAGGCCGATATCGGGGATCCGGCCGACCGGGCACCGGACCGCCGCGGAGCGGACCGGCCGCAACAGGCCGGGGGCCGCCGCCCGTCGGCGACGGGCGGCGGCCCCCGGTGTCCGCAAGCGGCCGCACGGGCCGCGGCGCGGATCCGGCCTACTTGCCGATGAGCTGGCGCAGCACGTACTGCAGGATGCCGCCGTTGCGGTAGTAGTCGGCCTCGCCGGGGGTGTCGATGCGCACGTCGGCGTCGAACTCGATCCCGGTGTCGGTGGAGACCTTGACCGTCTGCGGCACCCGGCCCTCGTTCAGCTCGGTGATCCCGGTGATGGAGTAGGCCTCCTCACCGGTCAGCCCCAGCGAGTCGGCCGAGGCGCCCTGGGGGAACTGCAGCGGCAGCACGCCCATGCCGATGAGGTTGGAGCGGTGGATGCGCTCGTAGGACTCGGCGATGACCGCACGCACGCCCAGCAGGCGGGTGCCCTTGGCCGCCCAGTCGCGCGAGGAGCCCGATCCGTACTCCTTGCCGCCCAGCACCACCAGCGGCGTGCCCTGGGCCGCGTAGTTCTGCGCCGCGTCGTAGATGAAGGTCACCGGCGCGTCGGCGGGGTTCTCGGCCTGGGTGAAGTCGCGGGTGAAGCCGCCCTCGGTGCCCGGTGCGATCTGGTTGCGCAGCCGGATGTTGGCGAAGGTCCCGCGGATCATCACCTCGTGGTTGCCGCGCCGCGAACCGTAGGAGTTGAAGTCCTTGCGCGCGACTCCGTGCTCCTTGAGGTACTGCCCCGCGGGGCTGTCGGGCTTGATCGCGCCGGCCGGCGAGATGTGGTCGGTGGTGACCGAGTCGCCCAGCTTGGCCAGCACCCGCGCGCCCGAGATGTCGGAGACCGGCTCGGGCTCGGCGCCCATGCCCTCGAAGTAGGGGGGCTTGCGCACGTAGGTGGAGTCGGAGTCCCACTCGAAGGTGTTTCCGGTGGGCGTGGGCAGCGACCGCCACCGCTCGTCACCGGCGAAGACGTCGGAGTAGGCGCTCTCGTACATGTCCGAGGCGATCGCGGTGCCGATGACGTCCTCGATCTCCTCGGGCGTGGGCCAGATGTCGGCCAGGTAGACGGGCTGACCGTCGGATCCGGTGCCCAGCGGCTCGGTGGTGAGGTCGAGGTCCATGGACCCGGCCAGGGCGTAGGCCACCACCAGCGGCGGCGAGGCCAGGTAGTTCATCTTGACGTCGGGGTTGATGCGGCCCTCGAAGTTGCGGTTGCCCGAGAGCACCGAGGTGACGGCCAGGTCGTGCTCCTGGACTGCCTTGGAGATCTCCTCGGGCAGCGGGCCGGAGTTGCCGATGCAGGTCGTGCAGCCGTAGCCGACCAGGTTGAACCCGAGCTTGTCGAGGTAGGGGGTCAGCCCCGATCGCTCGTAGTAGTCGGTGACGACCTTGGATCCCGGCGCCAGCGAGGTCTTCACCCACGGCTTGCGCGTCAGGCCCTTCTCCACCGCGTTCTTGGCCAGCAGCGCGGCGCCGAGCATGACCGAGGGGTTGGAGGTGTTGGTGCAGGAGGTGATGGCGGCGATCACCACGCTGCCGTGGTCGATCTCGGTCCGGGTGCCGTCGGCGAGGGTCACCTGGACCGGGTTGCTGGGGCGCTGCCCGTTGGCCGGCCGGGCGGGGGCGTCGGAGGCCGGGAAGGACTCGTCGGAGGCCTCGTCGACCGGGCTGATGACGTAGTTCTGCACGTCGTGGCGCCAGGTGGGCTTGGCCGCCGACAGCGCGATGCGGTCCTGGGGCCGCTTGGGGCCGGCGATGGAGGGCACGACGTCGCCGAGGTCGAGCTCCAGGTACTCGGAGTAGACGGGCTCGCGGGCGGGGTCGTGCCAGAGGCCCTGCTCCTTGGCGTAGGCCTCGACCAGGCGCGTCTGCGACTCGGGGCGCCCGGTCAGCTTCATGTAGCGGATGGTCTCCTCGTCGATCGGGAAGATCGCCGCGGTGGACCCGAACTCCGGGCTCATGTTGCCGATGGTGGCGCGGTTGGCCAGCGGCACCGAGGCCACGCCCTCGCCGTAGAACTCCACGAACTTGCCCACCACGCCGTGCTCGCGCAGCATCTCGGTGACGGTGAGCACGAGGTCGGTGGCGGTGGTGCCGGGGCGCAGCGAGCCCGTCAGCTTGAAGCCGACCACCCGCGGGATGAGCATGGAGATGGGCTGGCCGAGCATCGCCGCCTCGGCCTCGATGCCGCCCACGCCCCAGCCCAGGATGCCCAGGCCGTTCTGCATGGTGGTGTGGGAGTCGGTGCCCACACAGGTGTCGGGGTAGACCTGGCCGTTGCGGACCATGGCCACCCGGGCCAGGTGCTCGATGTTGGCCTGGTGCACGATGCCGGTTCCGGGCGGGACGACCTTGAACTCGTCGAAGGCGGTCTGGCCCCAGCGCAGGAACTGGTAGCGCTCGCGGTTGCGCTCGTACTCGATCTCGACGTTGCGCTCGAAGGCGTCGGGACGGCCGAAGACGTCGACCACCACGGAGTGGTCGATGACCAGCTCGGCCGGAGCCAGCGGGTTGATCTTGGCCGGGTCGCCGCCGAGGTCGCCGACGGCCTCGCGCATGGTCGCCAGGTCCACCACGCAGGGCACTCCCGTGAAGTCCTGCATGATCACGCGGGCGGGGGTGAACTGGATCTCCTGGGTGGGCCGGGCCTTAGCGTCCCACCGCCCCAGGGCCCGGATGTGCTCTTCGGTGACGTTCGAGCCGTCCTCGGTGCGCAGCAGGTTCTCCAGCAGCACCTTCAGGCTGTAGGGGAGCCGCTCGGCGCCCTCGACGGCGTCCAAGCGGAAGATCTCATAGGACTCTTCGCCAACGCGGAGCGTGTCACGGCTGCCGAAGCTGTTCGCGGACACGGTGTTTGCCTCCTGATCTCGCCACTTTTCTCCCAGCATCCTGCCGTAGCGCAGGCGCGGGACATCACTGAGGCTGGCCTAATCGAGACGGCCCGGAGTGCGCCGCGGCACCACCCCACGGCACGCCGGTCTCCCCGTTCTACCAGCGATGTCCGCCCGGTCCCCGGCGCCGCGCGCATATCGGGGGCCGGCAGCACGCGGCACGGCTGTGCGCGCGTGGGACGGCCGGTGCGACCCGTCCCCTTCTGCACCTCATTTTATCTCGATATCAAGGTATCCGACGGGTATCTCGACATCAAGTTAACGCAAGCGGGTGCGCGGGACGCGGCGCCGTCCGGACCGACCAGCGAGGGAGCGAGGCCCCGAGCGGGTGGGCGGGGCGCGGCGCCGTCCGGACCGACGGGCGAGGAAGCGAGGCCCTGAGCGGGCCGGAGGGGTGCGGCGCCGTCTGGACTGACGAGCGAGGAAGCGAGGAACGAGCGACCGAGCGAGGAGGGAAGACGGCGCGTCGAAGCACCCCGAAGGCCCGCGGGGAACATAGTGCGACCGAGCGAGGAGGGAAGACGGCGCCTCAAAGCGCCCCGCACACCCGCGGGAAAAGCAGAAAAACACGCGGGGAACCGCGCCCCCGGCGCGGACGTCCTACAGCCGAACACACCCTGCGGCGGAGGCGCGATCCCCGCACCGGCCGCGGCGGGCGCGCCCGCCCCACGACCGAGACCCCCGAGGAGCTCCAAGCGATGCGCTCACTGCGCGACATGCTCATTTTCGTCTTCTGCGGCATTGCGCTCATCGTCTGGGGGGTCATCACCCTGCTTTCTCCCGGGGCGGCCGCGGTGGCCTCCGCGGGATCGCCCTACTGGACGATTCCGCTGGGGATCGCCATGCTCGCCGCCGGGTTCGCGCTGGACGCGGTCTCCCGGCGACGCCGCCGCCGGGCCGCAGCGGCTCAGCCGGGCTCCGAGGCGGACGCGGCGCCCGCCCGGGAGGAGGAGCCGCGCGACTCCGGGGGCGCGGCGCCGCCGGCCGCCTGACGCCGCTACTGCAGCTGGCGGGAGACCTGCGAGGCGATCAGCTCCAGGTGGTCCAGGTCGGACAGGTCGAGCACCTGGAGATACATCCGCTCGGCGCCGATCTCGGTGAACCGGCCGAGCTTGTCGACGATCTGGGCCGGGCTGCCCGCCAGCCCGTTGCGGCGCAGCTCCTCGGGCGCGCGCCCGATCGCCGCCGCCCGCCGCTCCACCTCGGAGTCGTCGCGCCCGCAGCAGACGACCTGGGCCGCGGAGTAGCGCATGGGCTCGCTGCGCCCGGCCGCCTTGACGGCCGCGCGCACCCGGTCGAAGGCCGCCGCGGTGTCCTCGACGGAGGCGAAGGGCACGTTGTACTCGTCGGCGTGCGCCGCCGCCAGCCGAGGGGTGCGCGTGCGCCCCGTGCCGCCGATGAGCACCGGCGGGCGCGGCGCCTGCTGCGGCTTGGGCAGCGCGGGGCCCTCGGAGAAGCGGTAGTGCCGCCCCGCGTAGCGGAAGGTCTCGCCCACCGGCGTCGCCCACAGGCCGGTGATGACGTCCAGCTGCTCCTCGTAGCGGTCGAACCGCTCGCGCGCCGACGCCGGGAAGGGGATGCCGTAGGCGGTGTGCTCGTCCTCGTACCAGCCCGCCCCGAAGCCGAACTCGACGCGGCCGCCGCTCATCCTGTCGACCTGGGCCACCGCGACCGCGAGGGGCCCGGGGTGGCGGAAGGTCGCGGCGGTCATGAGCGTCCCCAGGCGCACGTGGGAGGTCTCGCGCGCCAGCCCGGCCAGGGTGACCCAGGCGTCGGTCGGCCCGGGCAGGCCGTCCACGTCGCCCATCTTCAGGAAGTGGTCGGACCGGAAGAAGCCGTCGAACCCCAGGTCCTCGGTTGCCTTTGCCGCCGCCAGCTGGGTGTCGTAGCTCGCACCCTGCTGCGGTTCGATGAAGATCCTCAAGCGCATGAGGCCATTGTCGTACCGCCGGGCCGCAAAGGCGGAATCGCAACGCACCGGACCCGGCCGCCGCTTCGGCCGCATGCGGCCCCGACCCGCGGCGCGTCGCAGCGGCGACGCTGCGCACGGCCGCGCGCCGATCGCGGCGGGGATCGCGGCCCCCGCCCGACCCGGCGCCGGATACTGCGGCTCAGTCGCGCCGCAGCACCGCCAGGCACTCCACGTGGTGGGTCATCGGGAAGGAGTCGAAGGCGCGCAGCTCGGTCAGCTCGTAGCCCTCCTCCACGAAGGCCGCCAGGTCGCGGGCCAGGGTCGCCGGATCGCAGGAGACGTAGGCCACGCGGCGGTTGCGCAGCTCGGAGAGCTGGCGGGCCACGACCGTGCCGGCGCCGGTGCGCGGCGGATCGAGGACCGCGAAGTCCACGCGCATGTCCACCCACTCCCGCAGCTGCGCGGCGGCGTCGGCGTGCTCGACCCGCGCCCAGGGCAGGTCGCGCAGGTTGTGCCGCGCGTCGCGGACCGCCTCGGCATCGCTCTCGACGCCCAGGACGCGGCCCTGCGAGCCCACCGCCTCGGCCAGCGCCGCGGTGAACAGGCCCGCACCGCAGTAGAGGTCCAGCCCGGTTTCTCCCGGCTCGGGCGCCAGCGCCGCGACGACGGCGTCCGAAAGCACCTGCGCGGCGGACTCGTGCACCTGCCAGAACCCGCCGGCGCTGACGCGGAACTCGCGCCCGCCCACCTGCTCGCGGACGTGGCGCCGGCCGCGCACCTGCTGCAGGCGGCCGTTGCGGAAGCGGCGCAGCAGCGCCGAGGAGGCCTTGGGCTCGGGCAGCGCGGGCACCTTGGCGCCCTCAGGGGTGACCACCAGCGCGGCGTCGCGGGTGGTGCCCGAGGCCACGGCCTCGACCTCGCGCATCCGCGGCCATTCCAACTCGGTCACGCCGAGTTCGTCGACCCGGGGGTGGGCGATCCGGCAGCGGTCGATCGGCTCGATCTCGTGTGAGCGGTGGCGGCGCAGCCCGGCCCGGCCCGAGGAGTCGACGGCGAAACGCACCCTGGTGCGCCAGCCCAGGCCGTCCGGGGAACCGGGAAGCTCCTCCACGTGCACCTCGCGGTCGATCCGGGCGATGCGGCGCAGCTGCTCGGAGACGACCTCGCCCTTGATCCGGCGCTGCGCCTCCAGCGAGGCGTGCTGCCAGTCGCAGCCGCCGCACTTGCCGGGCCCGGCGAAGGGGCAGGGCGCTTCGACCCGGTCGGGCGAGGCCTCCAGCACCTCCACGGCGTCGGCACGCAGGAACCGCGCGGTCTCCTCGGTGACGCGGGCGCGCACCAGTTCCCCGGGCAGGGTGTGCCGCACGAAGACGACGCGCTCGTTGTGGCGCGCCACGCACCAGCCGCCGTGAGCGGCGCCCTCCACGCGCAGTCGCAGCTCCTCGCCGGCCATGCCGGGCGCCGCGGGGGCGTCCGCGGCGGCGTTCGGATTTCGGGCAGGGCTCAACGCAGACGACCTCCGGGATACGGGTGGGTACGGGGCTTTCGACGCAGGTGACCTCCCACGCAGCGCCACCGCCCAGCTCCGGCCACTCTAGCCGAGGGCGCATACCGCACAGGGCCGCCGCCGGCGGCCGTTCGCGGGCGGGCCGTACCCCCCGCGGAGGCCGCGATGGGTATACCGTCGCCCAGGGGCGGGCGGTCGGCCGGACCCGCCTTTTCGAGGAGCTACGGCAGAAGCGAGTGAGCAGTGCACATCGTGATCTTGGGGTGCGGGCGGGTGGGCTCGACGCTCGCCCACACGCTGGAGGACCGGGGGCACACCGTCGCCGTGATCGACCAGGAGCCCGAGGCGTTCCGCAGGCTGCGGCCGGCCACCGCCAAGGCCGCCGTGCGCGGAGCGGGCCAGGACCGCGACGTGCTGGTGGCGGCGGGCATCGAGTCGGCCTCCGCCTTCGCCGCCGTCAGCAGCGGCGACAACTCCAACATCATCACCGCCCGCGTGGCGCGGGAGACCTTCGGCGTGGAGCACGTCGTGGCGCGCATCTACGACCCCCGGCGCGCGGCCGTCTACCAGCGGCTCGGCATCCCCACGGTGGGCACGGTGCACTGGACGGCCGACACCATCCTGCGCCGCCTCGTCCCCGGCTCCCCCGGCCTGGACCTCGGCCCGCTGTGGCGCGACCCCTCCGGCACCCTCGTCATGACCGAGGCCCCGCTGGGCGCGCCCTGGGTGGGCCGGCGGGTCGAGCAGCTGGAGGGCGCGTTCCCGCTGCGGGTGGCCTACCTGGTGCGGGCGGGGCACATCCTGCTGCCCCGCGGCGACGAGACCCTGCAGGCCGGCGACGTCCTGCACGTGCTCACCCGCACCGAGGACATCGACCGGATCCACACCCGCCTCGGCGAGGCGGCCGACGACAGGCAGGGAGACTAGGATGCGCGTCGCCATCGCCGGAGCGGGCAGCGTCGGGCGCTCCATCGCCGCCGAGCTGTGCGACAGCGGGCACGAGGTGCTGCTGATCGACCGCGACTCCCGGTCCATCGGCGTGGACGACCTGCCGCGGGCGGAGTGGCTGCTGGCCGACGCCTGCGAGCTGTCGTCGTTGGAGGACGCGCGGCTCGCCGGGTTCGACGCCGTCGTGGCGGCCAGCGGCGACGACAAGGTCAACCTGGTGGTTTCGCTGCTGGCCAAGACCGAGTTCGGGGTGGGCCGCGTCATCGCCCGCATCAACGACCCGCGCAACGAGTGGCTGTTCACCGAGTCCTGGGGCGTCGACGTGGCCGTCTCCCCGCCGAGGATGATGGCGGCGCTGGTGGAGGAGCCCGAGGAGGAGACCGACGTCCCCGACGCCCTGAGCGCGCTGTCGCTGCCCGAGACCGACCTGCTGGAGTTCACCCTTCCGGCGGACTCTCCGCACGGCGGGCGCCCGCTGGGCGAGATCGCACCGGCGCTGCCGGAGGGCATCGTGCTGGTGGCGCTGGTTCGCGAGGGCCGGGTGCAGGCGCCGGACCCCAAGACGCCGTTGCGGGGCGGCGACGAGCTCGTCTTCCTCAGCAGCGCCGAGTCCGTCGACGAACTGGGCGCGCTGCTGGCGCCGGAGGACTGAGCGGGCACGCACCCGGCCGGCCCCGGTGCCTGCGCGGCGCGTCCGGGCGTGCGCGGCTTACGGCCGAGCCGGGGGGTCGCCGGACTCGGCCGGGCCGTCGTCGGCGTCGGGTCCGAGCGGTTCGGCGGTGCCGACCGGGGTGCGCCCCCGCGCAAGCAGCCACACCATGGCCGCGAACGCGGCGACCTGCAGCGGCCAGCCCATGGCGATCTTGGCGATGCCAAGCAGCGCGAAGGTGTTGGCGACCCCGTAGCTCTCGGCGGCCCACAGCGGCAGCTGCACCGCCACCCGGATCACGCACGGCAGCACCAGCAGCCAGGTCAGCCGGGAGCTGAGCTTGACGACCGCGGGGTTGCGGCGCCAGGCGGTGACGTCGCCGGTGACGGCGCCGATCAGCAGGCCCATGGCGGGCCAGCGGATGAGGATGGTCAGCGTGAGGACGATCGCGTAGACGGCGTTGTAGATGATGCCGGGCAGCGCGAAGTCCTCGGCCTCGCCGCTGCGCAGCGCGAAGACGGCGGCGATGCCCATGCCGAAGAGGCTGTTGACCACGAACTGCACCGAGGAGCGCTGGATGAGCCGCACGACCCCCAGTGCGATCGCCAGCGCGAACCCCAGGCCCAGCGCCGTGCGCAGGTCCTCCAGCGCCAGGTAGGAGAAGGTGAAGCCCAGCGTGGGCACGGCCGTCTCCAGCATGCCGCGCTTGCCGCCCAGGGCCTTGGCCAGCTGCTTGCGGACCACGGCCTCGACGGTCTGCTCGGAGATCTCGCGCGCTCCGTCCGCGTCCGGTGAGCCGTCCGGCTCGCCGGATCCGCCGCTGCCAGGGGGCTTCGAGCCGTCCTGCCCGGGAGTCTCCGCATCCTCGCCGGGACCGAACAGCACGGCGGCGACCTCGTCCTCGGATACGCGGTCCGGCCCCGCCGACCGCGAATCGGGGGCGCCCTCCGAGGCGGTCTCGGATCCGGACCGGCCACCGGCGGATGCGGCGGTGTCGGCGGCGCGCTGGTGGTCGGTCATAACGCTCCAGATTAGGCGTCGGCTTCGCCATCCACCCTAGGGCACCCCATGCGCGCTCTTCAGCGCCGAGCGGCGATACGTTCGCATCCGCCCGGAATGCCGTGCGACGCGTGTCGCCGCGGCACGTCCGGAGGCACACATGAAACGGCCGCCTCCGGCGGGCCGTTCCGTAGGCGGCCTTCACCGCGGTGGTCCGCGGGGGTTCACCCTCCCCCGCGCTTGTCCACGACCACCGCGGCGAGCAGGAGGCAGCCGGCGAGGGCCACCAGTGCCGGGGGCATCGCCCAGGTCACCACCGCGCAGACGCCCAGCGCGACCGCCAGCAGGGCGGTGCCGGTCGGGTCGGCGCCCGCCCGGACGGCGGCGGACCGCAGGGCGCCGCGCCAGGCGCGGCCGGGCCGCCAGGCCGCGGCGGCGCGCACCAGCAGCACGGCGCCGCCCGCACCCGCCGCGGCGCAGCCGGCCAGGGCGGCCGCTCCCCCGGGCGGGTCGAAGGCGGCGACGATGAGGACGTCGGCCGCCAGCACCGCGGCCAGGGCCGGCACGGCCAGGCCCAGGCGCCAGGAACCCGTCCAGGCCGCGCGCAGCCGGCCCGCGAAGTCGGCCAGCGCGGTGCCGCCCTCGCCGTCGGTGTGCGCGCGCACGTGCGCGCACCCGGCCGCCAGCGCCGCCGGCAGGGTGACCAGTGCCAGTCCCGCCGCCAGGGTGAGCGCCCCCACCAGCAGGCACTCGCCGAACAGGGCCGCCCGCGACAGGGCCGGACCGCGCGGCGCGGTCCGGGCGGTGCCGCCGCCTGCCATCGCCCTCACCCCTTCAGTCCGCTGGTGGCCATGCCCTGGACCAGCAGCCGCTGGAAGGCCAGGAAGAACAGCACGACGGGGATCAGCGCGATCACGGACATGGCGATCATGGCGCCGAAGTCGCTGGTGCTGGTCTGGTCGGCGAACATCCGCAGTGCGAGCGGGATCGGGAACCGCTCGGGCGTGTTCAGGTAGATCAGCGGCGCGAACAGGTCGTTCCAGCTCCAGATGAACGCGAAGATCGCGGCCGTGCCGAACGCCGGGCGCGACAGCGGGGCGATCACGTGCCAGAAGATCCCCCAGTAGCCGCACCCGTCGATGCGGGCCGCCTGGTCCAGCTCGCGGGGCAGCTGGCGCATGAACTGCACCATCAGGAAGACGAAGAACGCCTCGGTGGCCAGGAACTTGCCCAGCAGCAGCGGGATGTAGGTGTCGACCAGGCCGAGCTGCTGGAAGATGATGTACTGCGGGATGATGACCGCGTGGAAGGGCATCAGCAGCGTGCCGATCATCAGCACGAACATCGTGTTGCGCCCGCGGAAGCGCAGCCGGGCGAAGGCGTAGGCGGCCAGCGCCGAGGACGCCACCGTGCCCACCACGGTCAGCACCGCCAGCAGCAGCGAGTTGCCCAGGAACCGCCACACCGGGATGCCGGCCATCCCCTCCAGCGCCCGGGCGTAGTTGTCCAGGACGGGCTCGGAGGGCAGCAGCTCGGTGTTGCCGACGACGTCGTTGGTGGGGGTGAACGACGCCCCGGCCACCCACACCAGCGGATACATGATCAGCCCCAGCAGCGCCAGTGCCAGGGCGTGCCAGAGCACGCGCCGGGGCCGGGTAGCGGCGGAGGATCTCATCTGCCCTCGTCTCCGGAGTAGAACACCATCGTCCGCGACATGCGGAACAGCGCCACCACGACCAGCCCGGCGCCCAGGATCAGCATCCAGGCCATCGCCGAGGCGTAGCCCATCTGGTAGTGGGTGAACGCCTGCTGGTACAGGTAGAGCGTGTAGATCAGCGTGGAGCCGGCCGGGCCGCCGGTGCCGCCGCTGATCACGAACGAGGCGGTGAACACCTGGAAGGAGTTGACCGTCTCCAGCAGCAGGTTGAAGAACAGCACGGGCGAGATCATCGGCAGGGTGATCGCCCGGAACCGGCGCCACCAGCCGGCGCCGTCGACCTCCGCCGCCTCGTAGTACTGGCGCGGCACCTGCTTGAGCCCGGCCAGGAAGATCACCATGGGCGCCCCGAACTGCCAGACCGCCAGCAGCACCAGCAGCAGCAGCGCGTAGTCGGGGTTGCCGACCCAGCCGCCCGTCTGCACGCCCACCGAGCGCAGCAGCCGGTCCACCACGGCGCCGTCGGAGAACAGCGCCCGCCACACCAGGGCGACGCTCACGCTGGCGCCCAGCAGGGAGGGCGCATAGAACGCCGAGCGGTACATCCCCTGGCCGCGGTGGGGCGCGGCCAGCAGCATCGCCACGGCCAGGGCCAGGGCGAGCTTCAGCGGCACCGCCAGCAGCACGTAGAGGGCGGTGACCCGGATCGACTGGAGCCACTGGTCGTCGGCGAACAGCCGGCGGTAGTTGTCCAGTCCGACCCAGGAGGGCGCGGTGAACAGGTTGTAGTCGGTGAAGGACAGGTAGAGCGAGGCCAGCATGGGCCCCAGCGTCAGCCCGAGGAAGCCCAGCATCCACGGGGACAGGAAGATGTAGCCGGCGGCGCCTTCGCGGTCGCGGGGGCGCCGGCGTCGGGACGCCCGCCCCGGCGCGGGCGGGGGTGCGGGCGGTGGGGCGGCCACCGCGGCGCGCTGCTCGCGCCGGGTGTCCTGGGCCGTCCGGGGCATCTGCGCGGTCTCCTTCCCCGGAGTCAGGAGCTCAGGGTGCGCTCGGCGAAGGACACGAACTCGGCGGCGGCCTCGTCCGGGCTCATCTGCCCGTGATGCACCTCTTCGGAGAGGCGGATGAACTCGGTCTCCAGGGCTCCGGCGCCCGCCGGGGGCGCGGGCGGCGCCTCCTGCAGGTCGGCCATGCGGGAGTCCTCGTAGTCGACGATGGCCTGGTCGACCCCGGTGTAGTCGATCGCCTCGCGCTGGGTCCGGCTGGCCGGGATTCCGCGGTTCCCGCCGAAGATCTCGGCGACCTCGGGGTCGTTGATCATGAAGTCGATGAACTTCGCGGCGGCGTCGGGATGGCTGGTCTGGGCCGAGGCCGAAAGCAGCATCGAGGGCTTGAGGTACTGCCCCGAATCGCCGGTGTCGGTGGGCAGCGGCGCGAGCTCCAGGTCCAGCTTGGACTCCTCGACGTAGCGGGTGAGCATGTTGTCCCAGGTGAACTCCGAGGCCGAGAGGTTGGCGCCCAGCGGTGCCAGCGGCTGGGCCTGCGCGGCCTTGTCGGCGGGCACCACGGCGCCGTCCTGGCGCAGGTCCTCACCGCTCGCCCAGAACTCGGCGAGCCGCTCCTTGCTGAAGCCGAGCTTGCCGTCGTCGGTGAACAACGCACCGCCCTCCTGGCGCAGTTGGGCCTCCAGCACCCAGATCAGTCCGGTGTAGTCGGAGGCGCCGTAGGGGTCGCCGTCGGTGTGGGCGCTCACCTTGCTCAGCGCCTCGTCGTACTCCTCCCACGTCCAGCCGTCCTCGGGCATGGGCGCGCCCGCCTCCTCGAACACCTCGGGGGCATAGACCAGGGAGAAGGTGTTGCCGCCGATGGGCACGCCGTAGCGCGCGCCGTCGATGACGCCGGCGGTACCGAGGCCCTCCAGCAGCGTTGCGGTGTCGAGGTTGCGGCCCTCCTGGCCGCTGAGGTCCAGCAGCACGCCGCGGTCGCTGTACTCGCGCAGATAGGCGTTGTCCATCTGCAGCACGTCGGGCATGCCGCCACCGGCCACCTGCGTGGAAAGCTTCTCCCAGTAGGTGTTGTACTCCGAGAACGTCGGCGTGACGGAGATGTCGGGGTGCTCCTGCTCGAAGAGCTTGATGGCCTCGCGCATCATCTGCGCGCGTTCGGCGTTGCCCCACCACGAGTAGCGGATCTCGGGCGCGCCGCCGCCCTCTCCGCCTCCGCAGCCGGTCGCCACCAACCCGAGGACCAACGCAGCCGCCGCGGCCGACGTCGTCGCACCGCCCATCCGCTTCACCATGGTGGTGACCGCCCTTCCTGCCTATTAAATCGATTTAAGGAAAGCGCTTCCCGACCACTTGGAGGCTCAGATTAAGCTCCGCGAAACCTCCCGTCAATACTGGTTCGAACATCTTTGCAACGATCGATCGCTGGTCGGCGCACCCCGGCCGCGGCCGACCGGCCCGCCGCCGGCGCCGGACGCTAGCCTTGCCGCAGAGCCGACCGGCGGACGCTTCCGGTGATGCCGGACGATTGGAGTGTGCGATGAGGATGCCCCTGCGTCCCGACCACCTGGACTTCGCCCTTCGACTCGACGCGGCGCTGGCGGAGGCGGGCATGCTCGAACGCGCCTGGTCCCCGCTGTCGCTCGCCGGCGCGCTGGGCCTGGTGGCCGGCGGCGCGCGCGGCGCCACCCGGCGCGAGTTCGAGGACCTGCTCGGCCGCGACGTCGCCGAGCACCTCGCAGCGCTGGACGACGCGGTCGCCGGCGGTCCCGACCTGGCCTTCTCCACCGCGCTGTGGGTCCGCGACGATCTGGCGGTGCTGCCGGAGTTCGAGGCCGCCGTGCGCGCCCGGCCCGCCTCGTCGGTGCGCACCGCCGACTTCGCCGGCGCCGCCGACCGCGTGCGCCAGGAGGCAAACGCCGAGGCCGCCGAGGTCACCCGCGGCCTGATCCGGGAGCTGCTGCGGCCGGGAGACGTGCGCGCCTCCACCCAGGCGCTGCTGCTCAACGCGCTGTGGGCGCGCGTGCGCTGGTCCGAGCCCTTCGACCCCGGCGAGACCGCGCCCGCGACCTTCCACTCCCCTGCGGGCAGGCACCGGGTCCCGATGATGCGCCGCCGCGAGCGCCGGCCCTACGCCCAGGCGGCGGGCTGGCGGATGGTGACGCTGCCCGCCGCCGACGACCTCGCGCTGGACGTGCTGCTGCCCGACGACCCCTCGGCGGCGGGCGCCGCGCCGGCGCCCGAGGCGCTCTCCGCGCTCTACCGCGCCGCCTCCGCTGCCGACGTCGACCTCGCGCTGCCGCGCTTCGAGGTGCGCTCGCGCGCGGCGCTGTCGGGTCCGCTGGCCAACGCCGGGCTCACCACCGCGTTCACCGACCGGGCGGACTTCTCCGCGCTCAGTGAGCGCCCGCTGCGCATCGACGAGGTCGTCCACGAGGCGGTCCTGCGCGTGGACGAGAAGGGCGCGGAGGGGGCGGCCGCCACGGCGGTGGTGATGCGCACGGTCGCCGCCGTGGCCGGCCGCCCCGTCCGCTTCGTCGCCGACCGCCCCTTCACCTTCGTGCTGCGCCGCCGCTCCGCGGTGCTCTTCCTGGGCACGGTCACCGCCCCGCAGGACCCCGGCCCTGCCGGAGACTGACCCGGGCGCGAGCGTGTGCGTCCGCCGGGACGGCGGTCCCGAGGGGCAGGCGAGGACGCGCCGCGCGCTTCACCCGGCGGCGATGCGCGAGTAGACCAGCGCGTCCGCGCGGCGGGTGGGAAAAGCCAGGAACGACCGCAGCCGCCCTTCGTACTCGAACCCGCACCGCGACAGCACGGCCGCCGAGGCCGCGTTGCCCGGTTCGACCCACGCCTCGACTCGGGCAAGCCCGAGTTCCCCGAGCCCCCACTCGGTGAGCAGCGCCGCCGCCCGCGAAGCCAGGCCCCGGCCGCGCGCGCCCGGCTCCATCCAGTACCCCAGGCCGGCAACGCCCGCCTGCGGCCGCAGCAGCAGGACGGCGCATCCCACGGCCCGCCCGCGGGACGTCTCCGTCACCGCCAGAGACCACCCCTGGCCGCGGACGACCCGCAAGTGCTGGCGCCGGATCCAGGCCCTACCCGCCTCTTCGGTGAACACGGCCGGCACGGTGGTGCCTTGCGGGACGACGCCTTCGTCGCTCACGGCCTGCACGCACGCGTGGTCCGCAGGGTCCCAGCGGCGCAGTCGGACCGTGCCGTCGTCAAGGACGGGTTCGGGGACCAGGCTGCCACTGTGCCGATCCACGTCAACCTCCGGGTTCGTGGGCGTCGAGCGTGAACACCGCGGCGGTCCGCCGGCCCGGCCGCGATTCCACGTGCCCGCATGCGGGGCGGATGCCGGCCGCTCGGCGCCTTCGCGCACACGGCAGAGCGGCGAGCACGCCTATGCGCTCAGGCTGTCGAAAGGCGCGGCGTAGCGGAACGCGCCGCGGTGGGCGGGCGTGTGGGCGCTCAGCAGGCGCACCTGGAAGTAGTCCCCCCACGCGGGATCCGGTGCGGCGATCCCGTGCTCGGCGGCCGGGCGGAAGCCGAACCGGCCGTAGAAGGCCGGCTCGCCCAGGAGCGCGACCAGCGGCTCGGACCGGGCTTCGGCCGCCCCGAGCACGGCGTGCATCAGCGCCGTGCCGATCCCGCGCCCCTGGTGGGCGGGCGCGACGCTGATGGGGCCCAGTCCCAGGGCCGCGGCGCCGCCCACGGAACCGCGAGTGCACACCACGTGACCGACGACGGCGCCGTCGGGGGCGGAGCCGGCTGGAGCGGAGCCGGCGGAGTCGGCGGGCGCAGCGGCGGCGGAGCCGGGCGCGGTGACGGCCACCAGCGAGTACTCCGGTGTCCAGCCGGCGTCCTCGCGCAGCCGGTCGAGCAGGGCGACCTCGATCGGCTCGGTGCCGGGCGGGGGGTCGGCGGGCACGTGCGCTGCGAAGGCCGCCGCGGTCACCGCGGCCGTGGCCGCGGCGTCCGCGGCGGTCTCGCGTCGGATCAGCATCGGTCCAGACTCGCGGGGATCGCGGTGGGCCGCAAACCGTTTTCCGGCCGCGCTCGGCACACCCGCGCCCCGGTTCGGGCGTGTGCGGGAACCGTTGGGCCACGGAGCGGCGAGGCCGGTGGCGGTGGGCGATGGGCGATGGGGCGGCGAGGACGGCGGAAGGGCCGGCCTGCTCGGATCGGTACGGGTGAGCGCCGGCTGAGCACCCGGCGAGGGCGGCGGACGGCCGACTGGGCGATCACCGGTTGCTGTCGGCGGATGGCCGATCGCCTGGCGGGGCGGCGAAGGCGGCGCGGCGTGCAGCCCGCGCCCACCGGTCCCGGTGCCCGCCGGTGCGGGTCCGCGACGAGGGCAGCGACGACGGGGGTTCGGGCTGGACGACCACCGGTTGCCGTCGGCGGATGGCCGATCCCCCGACGAGGCGGCGAGGGCGGCACGGGGTGCAACCCGCGCCCACCGGTCCCGGTGCCCGCCGGTCACCCACGCGACGGAGGCGGCGAGGACGACGCGGGGCCCGGCCCGCGCCCACCGGTCCCGGTGCCCGCCGGTGCGGGTCCGCGACGAGGGCAGCGACGACGGGGGTTCGGGCTGGACGACCACCGGTTGCCGTCGGCGGATGGCCGACCGCCCGACGAGGCGGCGAAGGCGGAGCGGCGTGCAGCCCGCGCCCACCGGTCCCGGTGCCCGCCGGTTACCCACGCGACGGAGGCGGCGAGGACGACGCGGGGCCCGGCCCGCGCGGACCGGTCCCGGTGCCCGCCGGTGCGGGTCCGCGACGAGGGCAGCGACGACGGGGGTTCGGGCTGGACGACCACCGGTTGCCGTCGGCGGATGGCCGATCGCCCGACGAGGCGGCGAGGGCGGCACGGGGTACAACCCGCGCCCACCGGTCCCGGTGCCCGCCGGTGGCCCACGAAACGGGCGGCGGCGCGCGAGGGCGGATTCCGATCTGTCTCTCCCACCTCCGCACACCCACCCGAAACCCCGAATGCCCGATTTAATCTAACTCTCTCCCGCGCCCGTTGCGTCGAGGGTGTCCGTGAGGCCACTCTCGGCGTCGAGAGTGGCCTCACGGACACCCTCGACGCGGGAGCCGGACACAGAAACCGGACATAGAGAATCTATGGGGCGGCGATGGAGCGACGACAAGCGCCGCGTGACCGCCGGGGCGGCTTCCGGCTGCGCGGCGGGCGATCCCAGGCATTGAATCGTCCCGCGATGTCCGGTATGCGGGGGCGCCGAGGCGGTCCGCGCAGCCCGGGACGGCGATGATCATGGCGTTTGGAGCGGAATTCGCGCCCGAAGCGCTCCATCCGCGCATCTCGTGGCGCTCCGGCAGAATCCGCCGCCGCCACAGCCGGGCATTTCGGGCGAACCACCCCGGTTTCCTTCCGCATCCCGGAAAATCCGGGGCTCCGGTGTGCCGCGCAGCGACACCGCGCGCCATCGGCGGGCATCGTCGACCCGCCCGAAGGGATATGCCCGAAATGTCCCCGCTCCCCCGCCGCGCCGGGTGATCAGCCACCCGCCGCCGTCGCCGCTCTCGTCGCGGACCCGCACCGGCGGGCACCCGAACCGACGACCGCGGGCTCAACCCAGTGCCATCGTCGCCGCCCCGTCGGGTGATCAGCCACCGGCCGACGGCAACCGGTACCCGCCGCCCCGAACCACCCGCCGCCCCCGTCGCAGGCCCGCACCGGCGGGCACCCGAACCGACGACCGCGGGCTGAGCCACCCGCCGCCCTCGCCGCCCTCGTCGGGCGGGCCACCGGCGAGCATCCTGAACGATGGGCGCCGACCGCGCCACCCGCCGACCTCGCCGCCCCCGTCGCAGGCCCGCACCGGCGGGCACCCGAACCGACGACCGCGGGCTCAATCACCCGCCACCGCGCCGCTATCCGCCGGACCTCACGCCTGGGCCGCGCCTCCGTCTTCGGCGGAGGCGCCGTCGCCCGCGGCGCGCTGGCGCTGGGCGGCGGCCTGGGCCATCTGCTGCTGGATCTCCTGCGGCACCACGATCGGCAGCATCTCGCGCGGCGGAGCCGGGTTGTCCCCGCGTACCACCACGATCTGCTGGAACAGCTCCTCGATCTCGGCCATGGCCTGGGGCTTGGAGGCGCCCTCGCCGCGGATCACGCCGTGCAGCACCCACCGCGGCCCGTCCACGCCGATGAACCGCACGCGTTCGCCGAGCTGGCGGCCCTGGTCGTCCTTCTTGCCGGCCACCGGCACCACGGCCCGCAGCTCGGGGCCGAAGGTGCCGTCGAAGTCCTCGACCTTGCCGCCCTGGGAGGTCACCTGCGAGCGCAGCTCCTCGCGCATCTCGGCCCAGATACCGCTGGACTTGGGCGCGGCGTAGGGCTGCACCTGCAGCGCCGAGCGCTGGGTGCGCAGGGTGACCCCGATGATGCGGTTCTGCTGCGGCGCGACGTTGACCTGGATCTCGATGCCCGCGCGCACGGGGATCCGCACGGAGCCGAGGTCCATCCGCTGCACCTCGGGCGCCTCTTCGCCGGCGTCCCAGGGCCCGTCGGCCCGGTGGCGGTCGGCCTCCTTCTCCGGATCCGGCGGGTCCGCGGGCCGGCCGGCGAAGTCGGTCTCGGCGCCGCTGTGGGTGGCGGCGGTGCCGTCGGCGCCCTCGCCGTCCTTCTTCTTGCGTCGGCGTCCGAACACGCCCTACACCTCTCCCGCTTGGTCGTCCCCGGTGGATGTGGCTCCGGGGGTGGTGGTCGTCGTCAACTGCGCGCCGCGTGGCCGCCCGTGGAACCGAAGCCGCCCGTGCCGCGCACGGACTCCGGAAGCTCCTCGACCTCGCGGAACTCGGCCCGCTCCACGCGCTGGACGACCAACTGGGCGACGCGGTCGCCGCGCGCGAGCTTGACCGGGGTCTCCTGGTCCGTGTTGAGCAGGGTCACCCGCACCTCGCCGCGGTAGCCGGCGTCGACGGTGCCGGGCGCGTTGACGAGGGTGAGCCCGCACCGGGCCGCCAGCCCCGACCTGGGGTGGACGAAGGCGGCGTAGCCCTCGGGCAGCGCGATGGCGATCCCGGTCCCGACCACCGCCCGCTGTCCCGGCCCCACCACCACGTCCTCGGTGGTGACGAGGTCGGCGCCGGCGTCGCCGGGATGCGCGTAGGCGGGCAGGGGCAGGTCGGGGTCGAGGCGGCGGATGAGGATCTCGACCCCACCGGCATTGTGGCTTGCGCTACTCACACTGAGCGAGCTTATCGCGGCCGGGAGCCTCTGTCGGACGCCGCGGGCGCGGCGCGCCAGCGCCCGGCCTGCGTGGGCGCCGGGCGGTTCGCGCCGCCCGGCGCCCACGCCGGATGCCGGCTACTCGGCCGCGGGCAGATCGACCTGGACCTGCAGCTCGGTGTCGTCGGTGGCCTCGAAGTCCAGCCGGGCCGCGCGCCCCGCCGCCGCCAGGTCGTCGCCGGCCAGCCGCACCTGGTTGACGTTCTTGCCGCGCACCGAGACCCGCTCGATCTCGGCCCGCATGGACAGCTTGGCCTCGGACTTGGCCTTACGGACCATGCGCAGCACCTCCGAGGCCGAGCCCAGCACCGCGGGGTCGCCCTCGCGCGCGGCCGCGCCGAGCTCCTCGGCCTCGGGCCAGCGCTCGCCGTGCACCGAGCCCTCGTGCCACCAGCTCCACACCTCGTCGGCGACGAAGGGCAGGAACGGGGCGAACAGCCGCTGCAGCGCCGAGAGGGCGATCAGCAGGGCAGCCCGCGCCGAGAGGGCGGCGGGCGAGGCGCTGTCGTAGGCGCGGGCCTTGACCAGCTCCAGGTAGTCGTCGCAGAACTCCCAGAAGAACCGCTCGACCCGCTCCAGGGCTCGGGTGTGGTCGTAGCCCTGGAAGGCGGACGTGGCGTCGGCGACGACGTCGGCGAGCGTGGCCAGCATCGAGCGGTCCAGCGGCTCGGTGACCGCCGCCGGGTCGGGCGGGGTGTCCTCGCCGGCGACCGACAGGGCGAACTTGCTCGCGTTGAGGATCTTGATGGCCAGCCGCCGCCCCACCTTCATCTGGCCTTCGTCCAGTGCGGTGTCGGCGCCCAGCCGGCCGCTGGCCGCCCAGTAGCGGATGGCGTCGGAGCTGTACTTCTCCAGCAGGTCGATGGGCGTGACGACGTTGCCCTTCGACTTGGACATCTTCTTGCGGTCGGGGTCGAGGATCCACCCGGAGATCGCGGCGCCGCGCCAGGGCAGGCTGGCGTGCTCGAAGTGCGAGCGCACCACCGTGGCGAACAGCCAGGTGCGGATGATGTCCTGGCCCTGGGGCCGCAGGTCCATGGGGAAGACCCGCTCGAAGAGGTCGGGGTCGCGCTCCCAGCCGCCGGCGACCTGCGGGCTCAGCGACGAGGTGGCCCAGGTGTCCATGATGTCGGGGTCTCCGATGAAGCCGCCGGGGCGGCCGCGCTGGTCGGCGGTGTAGCCCTCGGGGGTGTCGGAGCTGGGGTCGACGGGCAGCCGGGACTCCTCGGGCAGCAGCGGGGAGTCGTAGTCGGGGTTGCCGTCGGCGTCGAGCGGATACCAGACGGGGAACGGCACGCCGAAGAAGCGCTGGCGGCTGATGAGCCAGTCGCCGTTGAGCCCCTCGACCCAGTGCTCGTAGCGGGAGCGCATGTGGTCGGGGTGCCAATCCAGCTCGCGCCCGCGCGCCAGCAGGGCCTCGCGGACGTCGGTGTCGCGCCCGCCGTTGCGGATGTACCACTGGCGGGTGGTGACGATCTCCAGCGGCTTGTCGCCCTTTTCGTAGAACTTCACCGGGTGGGTGATGGGGCTGGGCTCGGCGAGGAGGTCGCCGGACTCGCGCAGCAGCTCGACCATGCGCTCGCGGGCGGTGTGCACGGTGGCCCCGGCCAGGCGGGCGTAGGCCTCGCCGCCGCCGGCGGCGGCCACGGCCTGGGGCGGCTCGGAGGCGATGCGGCCGTCCCAGCCGACGACCGGGCGGGTGGGCAGCTGCAGCTCGCGCCACCAGGTGACGTCGGTGGTGTCGCCGAAGGTGCAGATCATCGCGATGCCGGAGCCCTTCTCGGGGTCGGCGAGGCGGTGGGCCTTGACGGGGACCTCGACGCCGAAGACCGGGGTGCGCACGGTCGAGCCGAACAGGTCCTGGTAGCGGGAGTCGTCGGGGTGGGCCACGAGTGCGACGCAGGCCGGCAGGAGCTCGGGGCGGGTGGTCTCGATGACGACCGGCTCGCCGCCGTCGCGGTGGAAGGCGACCTTGTGGTAGGCGCCGGGGCGCTCGCGGTCCTCCAGCTCGGCCTGGGCGACCGCGGTGCGGAAGGTGACGTCCCACAGGGTGGGGGCCTCGGCCATGTAGGCCTCGCCGCGCGCGAGGTTGCGCAGGAAGGCGCGCTGGGAGGCGGCGCGGGAGCCGTCGTCGATGGTGGCGTAGGTGTAGCGCCAGTCGACGCTCAGGCCCAGGCGGCGCCAGATGTGCTCGAAGACCTTCTCGTCCTCGACGGTCAGCCGGTCGCACAGCTCGATGAAGTTCCGCCGCGAGACGGGCACCTGCCGCTTGGGGTCGGGCTTGGCCGGGGGCGTGAAGTCGGGGTCGTAGGCCACGCTGGGGTCGCAGCGCACGCCGTAGTAGTTCTGCACCCGGCGCTCGGTGGGCAGGCCGTTGTCGTCCCAGCCCATCGGGTAGAAGACCGACTTGCCGCGCATGCGCTGGAAGCGCGCGACCGTGTCGGTGTGGGTGTAGGAGAAGACGTGTCCGATGTGCAGCGAGCCCGACACCGTGGGAGGCGGGGTGTCGATCGAGAAGATCTCGGAGCGGGTCTTGGTGCGGTCGAAGTGGTACACGCCCGACTCGTCCCATACGTCGACCCATTTCGCCTCGATACCGTCGAGCGAGGGCTTGTCGGGCACGCGGAAGGAACGAGAGCGGTTGGTCATGGGCCAATGGTATTGGCTCAGCGGCCGTGATCGCCCCGGATTTCCACAGCCCGCACCGGACGGGCCGCAGGCCCGCGGCGGCGGCAGTGCACCGGCGGCGCGAGACGCGCCCCGCGGTGCGGCGGGCGACGCCCGCCCGGCATGAAAGGATTCCGGCAGGCGCATCCGACAGTCGCCGGACGCGGCGGATCCGCACACGGCCCGCCGGAGCGCCGTGCGCGGCCGCGGCCGCCCGCATGCGGGGGCGCGGCCAGGAAGGCTAGAAGGGAAGCGATCCGACAGATGGCTAAGAAGAGGAACGGTGAGTTCGCCGCGCAGGTCGTCGGCGGCGTCACCGCTCTGGCGGCGGCCTACGTCGCCCGCAAGGCGCTGACGTTCGCCTGGACCCAGGCCACCGGCAAGGCGCCGCCCACCGAGCCCGAGTCCCCCGACGTCAGCCTGAGCGAGGCGCTGGGCTGGGCCGTGGTGACCGGAATCGGCATGGAGGTCACCCGCGTGCTCGCGGTGCGTGCGGCCTACCGCCGGTTCTTCGACGCGGGCCACCAGAGCGGTGTCGTGGGCATCGACGTCGATTGAGCTCGGCGGCCGAGCGCGTGTCCGCCGGCGGCGTCCCGGCTCCGGCCGGACCGCCGGCGGATCGGCCGGTCAGCGCCCTTCGCCCAGCTCCCCCGCCGCCCGGGCCCCGATGCCGCTTCGCCCCGAGGCGCCGTGAGCGGAGCGGCGGCGCAGGTCCGCGCGCACCGAGGCGGCCAGCGACCTGGTGGCGGTGCGGTTGAGCGTGCCCCCGGCCACGGCGCCCGTCAGATAGGGACCCAGCGTCGACAGGTGGCGCCCCATCATCCGCATCAGCCGGCGCTGCAGCGCGGCGCGGGCGGCGGCCCCGAGCGTGGCCGACAGCGACTCCCCCGCCCGCAGCGGGTCGATGCCGCGCTTGCGCGCCCAGGCCGCCAGGTAGCCCGTGGTGCGCTGCAGGCCCGAGCCGGGCGCGGGCTCCTCGTAGACCTCGTGCAGTTCGGCGATGAGCTTGACCTCGACCGCGGCGACGACCACGGTCTCGGCCACGATCTGGGCCGGCGCCGTCAGCAGCAGCGGCGGCGCGGTGAACTGCACCGCCGCCAGGGCCCCGCCCGCGGCCCCCACGGCGGTGGTGGTGTGGGAGGCGTTGCGCACCAGGGCGTCGGCGAGCTCCTCGCCGACGAGGCCGCCGTAGTGGCGGATCAGGGTCTCGCGGTCCCGGACGGGGATGCGCGGCGCGATCTCGTTGGCGAACAGGTCGGCCAGCCACCGGCCGCGGGCGGCCCCGCCCGCGCGCGCCGACCGCGCCCGCCCGGCCAGCGCCGCGGCGAGCCTGCCGATCAGTCCGGCCCGGCGCTTGGAGTCGGCCGATCCCTCGTCGAGGATCCTGCCCACCAGGACGCCGACGTCCTCCTGGCCGGCCACGGCGATCTCGGTTCCCGGCGCGGCGGCGTCCGGGGCGCCCGCCGCCTCGGCGGCCTCCCGCCCGTCGTCGGGCCGCTGGGGCCCCGTCCGGCCGCGGTCTCCGGCGGTGTCCTCCGACACGTCCCCTCCACTCCCGATGCTGCGGTCCCAGGTTTCCCAGCTTTCCCAGGTTTCCCTGTTTTCCCGGGGCCCGGGGTGCCCGCTTACAAAGCTAAGGCACGCGGGAAATCAATGCCGGGCGGCCGGGCGCAAAGGACGATGCGCCCCCGGGACCGACTCCCGGAGACGCATCACATGCCGCGGCGGTGGCCGTTCGAGGCATTCGAGGAAAGGAGTTCGCCGGGCTCAGGCGGCGCACTCCTTGCAGACGAGCTGCCCATTCCTCTGCTCGGCCAGCTGGCTGCGGTGGTGCACCAGGAAGCAGCGCGAGCACGTGAACTCGTCGGCCTGGCGCGGAAGCACCCGTACAGCCAGCTCCTCGCCGGAGAGGTCCGCGCCCGGGAGCTCCATACCCTCGGCGACCTCGTCGGGGTCGACGTCGATGGTGCTGGTGCCCTTGTCGACACGGCGGGCCTGCAGCTCCTGCAGGCTGTCCTCGTTGATGTCTTCGTCGGCCTTGCGCGGGCTGTCGTAATCGGTGGCCATTCTGCTAACTCCATCCCCCTCGTGCTATGCCTCGTTGCGCGCTACCAACGCTTGAGAGCCTCGTTTTGTGCCCGGGCCCGCTGGAAACTTCCGCCGGCGTAAGTGGACTATGACCCCTCCCGGGTGCAGTCGCACCGCATAGCAGCACCCTTTGAATGGAACCGGTCGCGCTTCGTCGCGCCGTCGATCCACTCGCTCTCATGTGCTACCCAACGCCCGCCGGATTCCGACCTATTTCCTCGTCTTTCCTCACGCCGGCCGGGCACGGCAGCGCCCGATCGGCGAGGTAAGAACATACACGCGCACTCCGGGATTTATTCCCGCAGCGTTCACGCCCGGGAGAGCATACCCACCCGCGGCGCGCACGCGGCCCCGGGGCCGCGTGTCGTAGAACACGTATGAGTATCACGCGCCGACCGGGTTCCGCAGGATCTTGGCCGACCCCGCGGTCTGCACGGGCGCCCGGACGGCCAGATGTTACCTGCCTGCGGAGGCCGCCGTGTCACGGTGCTCGGCGGGGAACCGCACCGTCACGACCAGGCCGCCCCCCTGGCGGGGCCAGACGCTGACCGAGGCGCCGTGGGCGCGCACGACCGAGCGGACGATCGACAGGCCCAGCCCCGCGCTGCGCCCGGACTTGACGCGGTCGCCCGATGCCCGGCGGAAGGGTTCGAACAGGCCCTCGATCTCGTAGCCGGCGATGACCGGGCCGGAGTTCTCGACCTGGATCGCCGGGGACCCCTCGTAGATGCCCGAGCGCACGGTGATCTCGCCGGCGGCGACGTTGTAGCGCAGGGCGTTCTCCACAAGGTTGGCCACCAGGCGCTCCAGCAGGACGGGATCGCCGATGACCGCGGCGCCGCGCAGGTCGGTGCGCAGGGTCAGATCCGCCTTCTCCAGCTCGTCGGAGAGCTGGCTGAGCACGGATTCGGCGACCTCGGCCATGTCGACCTGGGTGCGCACGTCCAGTTCCCGGTCGCTCTTGGCCAAGAACAGCAGGCCGTCGATGAGCCGCTCGTGGCGGGAGTTGGTCTCCAGCAGGGTGCGGCCCACGGTCTTCAGGTCGGCCGAGGCCTCGGGGTCGCTGAGCGCGACCTCCAGCAGGGTGCGGTTGATGGCCAGCGGGGTGCGCAGCTCGTGGGAGGCGTTGGCGACGAACCGGCGCTGGCCGTCGAAGGCGCGGTCCAGGCGCTCCAGCATGCCGTCGAAGGTGTCGGCGAGCTCGCGGATCTCGTCGTCGGGGCCGCCCAGGGCGATGCGCTCGTGCAGCGAGCGCTCGGAGAGCCGGCGCGCGATCCGGGTGATCTTGTGCAGCGGCGAGAGCGCGCGCCCCGCCACGAAGTAGCCCAGCCCCACGGCCAGCAGCCCGACGATGACCAGCGCGATCACCGAGTAGCGGGTCATCTCGGCCAGCACCGACTCGATGAACGCGGTCTTGTGCAGCTGCAGCTCGACCGGGTCGGCGTTGGGCATCGTGAAGTTGAGGTTGTCCAGCAGCCCCGCCACGATGATGTAGTTGAGCAGCACCAGCAGCGATCCGGCCGCGAAGAACAGCATCCCGTAGATGAGGGTGAGCCGAGCGCGCAGGCTGATGTTGTCGGTGAAGCGGTGCACGCCGCCGGTGACCGGCCCCGGCGCCTTGGCCGAGGGGGTGGCGGGCTCGGCCGAGAGCCGCCGCCACGTGCCGGTGTCCCCCGGCGGGGTGGGCGCCACCTCGCCCGGGGAGGCCGTGTGGTCCAGGTCCGGATCGGAACCCTGTGCCGTCAAATCCGATACCCCGCCCCGGGCACCGTCTGGATGACCGGGGGCTCGCCGAGCTTCTTGCGCAGTGTCATGACGGTGACCCGCACGACGTTGGTGAACGGGTCGGCGTTCTCGTCCCAGGCCTTCTCCAGCAGCCCTTCGGCGCTGACGACGGTGCCGTTGGCGCGCATGAGCACCTCCAGGACGGCGAACTCCTTGGGGGTCAGGGAGATCCGGCGGCCGTCGCGTTCCACGGTGTGGTTGGCCGGGTCCAGCTCGATGCCGCTGCGGCGCAGGACCGGGGGCAGCGGCGGGACGGCGCGGCGGCCCAGGGCCCGCACGCGCGCGATGAGCTCGGCGAAGGCGAAGGGCTTGGTGATGTAGTCGTCGGCGCCCAGGGTCAGGCCCTCGACCTTGTCCTCCAGCTCGACCGAGGCGGTCAGCATCAGGATGCGGCCGGTGTAGCTCTGCTCGACGAGGGCGCGGGCGACGTCGTCGCCGTGGACTCCGGGCAGGTCGCGGTCGAGGACGATGACGTCGTAGTCGTTGACGCCGACGTGCTCCAACGCGCTGTCGCCGTCGTAGACGACGTCGACGGCCATGGACTCGCGGCGGAGTCCGACGGCAACCGTGTCGGCCAGAACCTGCTCGTCTTCGACCACGAGTACGCGCACTGTGAGTTCGTCGTCCTTAGCTTTCCTGCGACCCGGGGTGGGCCGCTGCCGGCGCATCCCCCAACACACCGGCAGCGGCGCTTGTGACCCCCGGCTGCACCATCCGTTATCCCACCCGCCCGATAAGGATGAGGTAAGCCCTTTGCGTGGGTGTTTCCACTCTGTGGAGGTCTCACGCGGATCGGCAACCGCCGGCCCGCCGCAGGGCGGAGGCGGCCCCATCCTTGCAGCCGGCCGAGGGCCGGCGGCGGATGTGCGGCCCGGGGAGGCCGCTCGGGGAGCCGGGCGCGTGCGGTCTGTGCGTGCCCCGACCGCAGCCTCGTGCGCGACTCCCTGGCTGTGCGCGGGTGTCGCTGCCGGCGTATCCCCCAACCGCCGGCAGCGACGATCACCCCGCACATCTCGAATCTGACACATCCAGGATAAGAAACAAGTAAGCCCTGGCCCATATCCAGGAATGTGGTGTAGGGCACCGTCGCCGACGGTCGCCTCCGGGACCGGCGACATGGTCGAGTGTCCCACGGCCGCCCGCGCGCCGTCGCGCCGCGACCGGGGGCCGCCGGTCACGGCTCGGTCACGGACGTTTGGCGCGGCGTGCGGTGTGGGTATGGCCGTCATCTGCGGGTCGCGCCTGTCTCGACACCGCTGTCCCCTGTCACGCCCATTCAGCATCGATGGTGCTGTGTGCGGCTTTGACGCGATGAAAAGTGAGGTGAAATGGGCGAGTTCCGCGCGGAGATCAAGGGCCGCATCAAGGAGATCCGCCAGTCGCTTCAGGCGGCGCAAGCCGCGGGAGACGAAGATCTCGCCGACGTTCACATGTCGGAACTGGAGGACCTGCACCGCATCGCCGCTCGCAACGGAGTCGACACCGGCTGCGTGTGAGGGCGAGCAGGGGCGCCGCTTCGGCCTGGGGGCGCGGGGCGGTGCGCAGCGGCCGGTCTGGTGGGAACCGGCCGCACAGCAGAGCCGACGGGGCACCGTGGCCCCGCAGAAAACCGGTGGAACGCCTCCGGGGTGCGAGCACCCCGGAGGCGTTTCGCGTCGGCCGTGCGGCCGCTCAGCCGGCGGCGGGGGCGTCGGTGTCGGCCCCCAGCGGAGCGAGCAGGTCGTGCAGCTCGGCGAACAGCTCGGGCGCGGCCGCGATGATCAGATCGGGGTTGGGCGGTGCGCCGTGCAGCCCGCCGACCCGGGCGCCGGCCTCCTGGGCGATGAGCGCCGCCGCCCCCCAGTCCCACGGGTTGAGCCCCCGCTCGTAATAGGCGTTGGAGCGGCCCTGCGCCAGCTCGCACAGGTCCACCGCCGCCGATCCGCCGCGCCGGATGTCGCGGATGCGCGGCAGCACGGTGCGCAGCACCTCGGCCTGCTGGGCGCGCCGCTGGGAGCCGTAGCCGAATCCGGTGGCCACCAGTGCCAGCTCCAGGGGCACCGCGGCCGCCGCCCGGACTGGCTCGCCGTTGCAGAATGCGCCGCCGCCGAGCACGGCCGTGTAGAGGTCGCCGCGCGCGGGCACCGCCACCGCACCGGCCACGACCTCGCCGCCGACCTCCGCGGCGATGGAGACGGCCCACTCGCCGCGCCCGTAGAGGTAGTTGACGGTCCCGTCGATCGGGTCGACGATCCAGCGCACGGCCCCCTCGCCGGCCTCGTCGCCGCCCTCTTCGCCCAGCACGGGATCGCCGGGCCGGACGGCGTGGATGCGCTTGCGGATCAGCTCCTCGACCGACCGGTCCATTTCGGTGACGACGTCGGTGGGCGAGGACTTGGTGTCGAGGACCCCGATTCCCGACTGGCCCTCTGCTGCCACGCGCCCGCCCTCCTGGGCGGCCTCCACGGCCAGGGCCAGCAGCCCGGCGCGGTCCTGTGCCGACGTAGTGGACATCGTTCCCGTTCCCCCGTTTCCTGCGGTTCTTCGACTGCCGGGCGCGGTCCCGCACGCCCGAAGCGCCGGCCGCCGGACGGCTCCGGCGGCGCGTTCGTCACAGCGTCGGCGGGCGCTGCCAGTCCTTGCCGAGCACGTGGTGGTCCAGGAACGCCAGCACGGTCTCGTACCAGACCTTGATGTTGCCGGGCGAGAGGATCCAGTGGTTCTCGTCGGGGAAGTAGAGGAACTTGGCGTCGGCCTCGCGGCTGACCAGGTCCCACCACAGCCGCAGGCCCTCGCCGATGGGCACCCGGTAGTCCTTGTCGCCGTGGATGACGAGCATGGGCGTGCGGATGCTGTCGGCGGCGGCGTGCGGCGAGGCGCGCCGGTAGAGCTCGGGGTTCTCCTGGGGGTCGCCGAACTCGGCCGTCCAGGCCCACGGGTAGTCGGTGGCGCCGCCGAAGGCCTCCAGAGACCACAGCGACGCGTGGGTGACCACGGCGCGGAACCGGTCGGTGTGGCCGGCGATCCAGTTGGCCATGTAGCCGCCGAAGGAGCCGCCCATGGCGGCGGTGCGGGTACCGTCGACGTCGTCGCGCGCCGCGGCGGCGTCGGTGACGGCCATGAGGTCGCCGAAGGTGACCTCGCCCCAGACCGCCCGGGCGCGCCTGCGCATCTGGGGCCCGTACCCGGTGGACAGCGCCGGGTCGGGCAGCAGCACCGCATACCCCTGCGCGGCCAGCAGCCACGGGTTCCACCGCCACGACCACCCGTTGAAGCTCATGTAGGGGCCGCCGTGCACCCACAGCACCAGGGGCGCGGGCGACTGCGCGCAGGCGCCGGAGGGCAGGACGAGCCAGGCGCGGACGCGTGTGCCGTCGTCGGCCTCGGCGGCGACCTCGGTCAGCGTGCCGGGGACCTCCAGCGGCTCCTCGGGCGAGGGCAGGCGCAGGGGGTCCTGCGGGCCGGCGGCGTCGACGCGCACCGGTGTGGGCGGCTCGTCCCAGGCGCAGCGCAGCGCGAACAGCGCGGTCCCCGTCGGCGCCGGGTTGAGCTGCAGGTAGGTCCCGTCGTCGGCGGTGACGCGGGTGAGCTCGCCGGTGGCGGCCTCGACGCGGAAGACGGGACAGCGGCCCTGGTCGTCGGCGGTGAACAGCACCGCGGCGGAGTCGGGCGTCCACACGTACTCCCGCGGCCACAGGTCGCGGCCCTCCAGCAGGTCGCGGCCTTCGCCGGTGGCCAGGTCGACCAGCCACAGGGTGGCCGCGGGAGGCTCGGCGCGAGCGCCGGCGCCGCCGGGGAAGTCCCGCAACGCCACGGCGCTGCGTCCGTCGGGCGCGACCGCGGGCGCGCTGAAGTCGTACTCGGGATCGGCCGCCAGGACGCGGCGCTCGCCGGTGGCGGTGTCGACGGCCACCAGCTGGTCGCGCCGCACGCCGCGGCCGGTGTAGACGCTCCAGCCGATGAGGGCGGTGGCGCCGTCGGGGGTGAGGGCGGGGCTGTGGCCGTGCAGGGCCAGGTCCGGTTCGGGGGTGAGGTCGGCGGCCTCCCCCAGGGGCGCGTCGGGGCCGGCGGGCGGGACGGCGGCGAACAGCCGGGGCCGGTCGGGTCCCAGGTCGCGGTCCCAACTGCGCACCGGCACCGACTCGTGCAGGATGGCGCTCACCCCGGCGTCCTTGCGGGCCTTGCGCAGCTGCTCGTCGGCCGCGGCGTCGGCGGCGCCGGGAAGCGTGTCGGAGACGAAGGCGACGGTGCCGGCGTCGCGGGCGACGGCGAAGGAGCCGAAGCCGCCGGGGCGGTCGGCCACGCAGCGGGCCTCGCCGCCGCCCGCCGGCAGCAGCCACAGGGCGGGCTTGCCGGCGGACTCGGTGCTGTCGGGGTCGGTGCGCGCCGAGGTGAACAGCAGCGAGCCGTCGGGCAGGAAAGCGGGTGCGGCTTCGCCCGCGGCCGAGCGGGTCAGCCGGCGCGCCGGGGCCTCGCCGGCGGGGTCGATCTCCCACAGGGCGGTTCTGAAGGCGGTTCCGTCGGGCGCGAGTTCGCTGACCGGTGCGACCAGCCGGGTGCCGTCGGGCGAGAGGACCAGGCCGTTCACCCTCCGCAGCCGGGTGTACTCCTCGGGGTCATACCAGGTGCGAACCACGTCGTGCGACTTCCCCTCTGCCCTCGTCCGCCGGCCGCGCCGACGGACGCGCACGGCCCGGGGCCGCGGTGGATCCGCCGGCTCGGGATGTCATGGACATCCGCCGCGAAATCAACATCAACCTCGAATGGACCCTATCGGGCGCGGCACCCCCGCGGCAGCGGCCGGGCGCGTCAGCGCTGCCGGCAGCACCCTTCCGGGCAGTCGTGGCAGGAGGGCAGGGAGGTCAGGCCGAAGGGCTCGGCTCCGGAGGCGCGCTCGGCCACGAGCTCGCGGACCATGGTGACGAACCGCGGGTGGGTGCCCGGGCTGTGCGCGCGCACGAAGTGCATGCCCAGCTCCTCGGCGGTCTCGCGGGCCTCGTTGTCCAGGTCGTAGACGACCTCCATGTGGTCGGAGACGAACCCGTAGGGCACGACGACGACCGCGGTGACGCCCTCCTGGGCCAGCTCGGCGAGCCTGTCGTTGACATCGGGCTCCAGCCACGGCTGGGAGGGCGGGCCGCTGCGGCTCTGGTAGACGAGGTCGTAGGGGTGGTCCTCGCCCAGCCGCTCGCTGATCAGGCGCGCGACCTCGGCGAGCTGGGCCGCGTAGGCGCCGCCGGGGCCGTAGCCGTGGCCGGGCGCGCCGCTGGCGTCGGCCATGGCGGTGGGGATGGAGTGGGCCGAGAACAGCAGGTGCGCGGCGGGGCGCTGGTCCTCGGGAAGCCGGTCGAGGGCGTCGCGGGTGTGCTCCACCAGCGGCTCGATGAAGCCGGGGTGGTCGAAGAAGGGCCGGATCAGCTCGATGTCGGGGGCGTCGGGGCCGACGGCCTCGCGGGCGGCGGCGATGTCGTCGAGGTAGGCGCGGTGGCTGGAGTAGTTGCTGTAGGCGGAGGTCGCCAGCGCCACGGCCCGCCGCACCCCGTCCCGGGCCATCTGCGCCACGGTCTCGGTCAGCATCGGCGTCCAGAAGCGGTTGCCCCAGTAGATCGGCAGGTCCACGCCGGCACCCGCGAGGTCGTCGCGGACAGCGGCGATGAGGTCGCGGCACTGCTGGTTGATGGGGCTGACGCCGTCGTAGAGGTAGTAGTGCTGTCCGACTTCGGCCAGGCGCTCCTTGGGGATGTTCCGGCCGCGGGTGACGTTCTCCAGAAAGGGGATCACGTCGTCGTTGGACTCGGGGCCGCCGAAGGAGACAAGCAGGAACGCGTCGTAGGGGTCGTAGGGCATGGCTCCATCAAACCAGCTCGCCGCGGCGCCCCCGTTCCCCCGCGCGGGTTGCGCGTGTCACCGCATGCCCGCGGGCGCCCGGCCGCCGAGGGCCCGGAACCGGCCGCCCGGTAGTCTGCCCGGCTATGAGCACTGTGGTGTGGCGCACGTGGTCGGGAACACAGGAGGCGCGCCCGCGCCGGATCGCCGCGCCCTCGGGCACCGCCGCCGTGGCCGCGGCGGTGCGCGCCGCCGCCGAGGAGGGGCTGCGGGTCCGGATGGTCGGTTCGGGCCACTCGTTCACGGGCGCGGCCGTCACCGACGGCGTGCTGCTGTCGCCCACGGGACTGGCGCGGCTGCGCGGCGTCGACGCCGAGGCGGGGACGGTCACCGTCGAGGCGGGCATGCCGCTGTGCGACCTCAACGAGGAGCTGCACGCGCGCGGGCTGGCGCTGGCCAACATGGGCGACATCGCCGTGCAGACCGCGGCGGGTGCCGTGCAGACCGGTACGCACGGCACCGGCCGCGACTGCGGCGGGCTGGCCGAGCAGGTCGTCGGAATGGAGTTGGTGCTGGCCGACGGGTCGGTGGTGGAGTGCTCGGCCGATCGCGAAAGCGCGCTGTTCGAGGCGGCGCGCGTGGGGCTGGGCGCCTTCGGCGTGGTGACGGCGCTGACACTGCGGGTGGAACCGGCGTTCCTGCTGCGGGCGCGCGAAGAGCCGATGCGCCTTGAGGAGGTGCTGGAGCGGCTTCCGCAGCTACGGGCCGAGAACGACCACTTCGAGTTCTTCTGGTTCCCCCACACGGGCCGCACCAACACCAAGCGCAACAACCGGGTGCAGGGGCCGGCCGAGCCGCTGAGCCCGCTGCGGTCCTGGCTGGACGACGAATTCCTGTCCAACACGGTCTTCGAGGGGGTCAACCGGCTGGGGCGGCGCGTGCCTGCGGCCATTCCGGCGATCAACCAGGTTTCGGCCCGGGCGCTGTCGGCGCGCACCTACACCGACGCCTCCTACCGCGTCTTCGCCAGCCCGCGCCGCGTGCGCTTCGTCGAGACGGAGTACGCGGTGCCCGCCGAGGCGCTGCCCGAGGTGCTGGCGCAGATCCGCCGCATCCTCGACTCGGGGCGCCACCGCATCGGGTTCCCCATCGAGGTGCGGTTCACGCCGGCCGACCGGGTGTGGCTGTCGACGGCCTACGGGCGCGACACCGCCTATGTCGCCGCGCACGTCTACCGGGGAATGCCCTATGCGGACTACTTCCGCGAACTGGAGGCCGTCTTCACCGCCGCGGAGGGCCGCCCGCACTGGGGCAAGCTGCACACGCGCGGCCGCGGCGACCTCAGCGCCGCCTACCCGCGCTTCGAGGAGGCGATGGCGGTGCGCGACCGGGTGGATCCCCAGCGGCGGTTCGCCAACGCCTACCTCGACGCGGTGCTGGGCGCCTGAGCGCGTGTTCCCCGTCTTCCCGCGGGTCGCAGGAGTGCTCGCTGTTCCGCAGGTCTATGGGGCGCTTCGACGCTCCGTCCGGCGCGGGGTCACGGCGACGCCGGCGCCTGCTCCACACCGCCCCGGCCGGCGGGCGCGTCGCCGCCGGTGCCGGGCGCCTGCTCGTCGGTTCCGCCGGTCTCGCCGGTGTCCTCCTCGGGCACGGAGGTCTCCTCGCCGGTGTCCTCCTCCCCGCCGGGCTGCGGCTCGGCGGGCGCCGGAGCGGTCGGCTGCTCCTGCTGCCGCTCCACCCCGCCGCTGGGCGCCGCCGGGCTGCCGCCCTCCTCGCCGGTGCCGGCGGTGGGGGTCGACTCGGGCGCCGGATCGGCGCCGCCCTGGCCGTCCATGGAGCCGCCGCCCAGGAGGGTGGGCGCCGAGGGGTCCTCACGTCCCTGGACGGTGTCCGACAGCGACTGGCCGGTGAACAGCTCGAAGACCAGGATTGCGGCCATCACCGCGACGAACACCGCGGCGGCCGGGACGGCCAGGCGGCGCCAGGTCAGCCATCGCCGGCCCGCGGCGGGGTCCTCGCCGGCGGCGGGATCCGCATCGGCGGCGCCCGCGCCCCGGCCGGCTCCGGCCAGCGGCAGGGCCCGCGTCTCCTCGGCCCAGGGGCGCTGCCCGCTGTCGGACGGCGTGTCGTCGGAGGCCGCGGCCAGCAGGGTGTCGCCGTCGGCGGCGCCCGGGCCCGAACGGGCCAGGGACTCCCGGGCGCTCTCCTCGCCTGCGGAGCGCCCGCTGCCGCGCACCGCCAGGCCGCGGGCCTTGGCGCCGCCCTGCTGCATCCAGTGCGCCACCACGGCCGTGCCAGCGGTGCTGATGACGCTCATCACCGCGGCGCCGATGACGGTGCCGTAGACGCCGAGGAACGACGCCGCGGTCGCCGCGGCCATGGTGGCGACGCCGCCGCCGATGAGCTGGGACGCGCTGATGTCGACGCGCTTGCGGCGGCCCTCGTTGTCCCCGTCGGTCATCGCCCCCTCCTTCTCGGCCGCCGCGCGGTCGGGTCGCCGCCCGCGGCCGCTGCGGTGCGCGTGGCACCGCTCCCCCGTACACACCCGGACAACCGCACCAGGAGGCACCGATGTTCCACCGAAAACCCAAAATCCGGAATAATCACTTTTCCACATCGTGCAGCGCGGTGCCTTGACTCTGCACCGCATGCGAAGAAGGTGCGCCGATGTCCGCGTGCGGGAAGAAAAGTCGGCCTTCGCGACCGGCCCGGTCTGGACGCCGCGGGATACCATCGGCGCAGAGGCGGTGGGCGGTGCTTCGGCCGCACGCGCTCGCCGTTTCCGGCAGTCCCTTCGCCCGTCCCGCCCGGGCGGCGCTGGGGAGCACGACGAAGCTCGACGGGCGGTCGCCGGCCGCCCTCGGAGGCCACGCAGTTCGGACATGCCAGGCGCGGTGTTGGCCGAAGGCGTGGATGCCGTTGAGACTGGGATCGTGGGGGATGGCCGAGGACCTACCCTCGACGGGACGCGAAAGGGAGGGCGATGCACGAGCTTCGCCTCGCCGCCGTCAGTGAGGACGGCACTTACCTGGTATTGGCGAGTGCCGGTCGTGGGACCCGATTCATGCTGCCCGTCGACGACCGTCTCCGCGCCGCCGTGCGCGGACAGTTCTCCCGGCTCGGCCAGTACGAGATCGAAGTGGAGAATCCGTTGCGCCCCAAGGAAATCCAGGCCCGGATCCGCTCGGGCGAGACAGCCGAGGCGATCGCGGAGCTCTCCGGGATCCCCATCGAGCGCGTCCGCTGGTTCGAGAGCCCCGTGCTCCAGGAGCGCGAGTACGTCGCGCAGCAGGCGCAGCGGGCATCGGTGCGCCGCCAGGGGGAGTCCTCCCCCGGCCCGGTCCTCGGCGATCTCGTCGCCCAGCGCATCGGGCCCCACCAGTTGGAGACCGGCGACGCGGTCTGGGACTCCTGGAAGCGCGAGGACAGCACCTGGCAGCTCAAGCTGGTCTTCCTGCAGGCCGGTGAGGAGCGCGTGGCGCACTGGGTCTACGAGCCGCGGCGCCGTTCGGTGACCCCCGCCGACGAGGAGGCGCTGCGCTTCCTGGCCCCCGACGCCGACGAACCGCTGGATCTGGGCCCGGGCAGCGCCAACGTGACCCCCTTCGTCCCGCGGCGCCAGGGCCCGCCCGCCGCGGAGCCGCTCCGTCCCGAACCCGCGCGTCCCGAGCCCGCGCGCCCGGAGTCCCCCCTGCCCGCCGAACCGGCCCGGAGCGAGGAGCCGCCCGCGCCGCCGGCCCCCGCTGCGGCGCCCGAGCGGCCGGCGGCCGGCCGCACCCGCATCACGCCCGACCGCGTCCTGCCGACGGGGGGCGACTCCTCCCCCGATCCCCTCGCGCCGCCACGGCGCGAGGAGCCGGCGCCCGCTCAGGAGCCGCCCGCCGCCGAGCCCGAGGCCCCCGCGGCGTCGGCCGAGGAGTCCGCGCCCGCCGAGCCGCCCGCGCGCCCGCAGCGGCCCGAGCGGCCCGCCGTGGGGCGCACGTCCATCCAGAGCAGCGAACCCCCGGCCGCCCAGCGGCAGACCGCCCGCGCCCCCGAGCAGACCGAGCGCCAGGACCGCCCGGCCGCCCGCCGGCAGGAACCGCCGGTCCCGGCGGCTGCCGCCGGGACGACGGGGCCTGCGAGCGGATCGGCGCCCCGGCGCAAGGGCCGCGGCCGGCGGGCCTCCGTGCCCTCGTGGGACGAGATCATGTTCGGCTCGAAGAAGTCGGAGTAGGCGGCGGCGTGCGCCCGGGCCACGGCCCGGGCGCACGCCCGCACGGTTGGGCTCAGCCCGATTCGCCGCCGGTCCGGGCGTCGTCGCCGCCGGGCCGGCTCCGCAGCCCGCCGGACTCCGTGCTCTCGGCGGTCTCGGTCGGTTCTCCGGATTCCAGGAAGGGCCGCACCATCTCGGGCGTCACGCCGCGCGCGAAGGCCACCGACTCGGTGAACGAGGCGTCGATCGCGGAGTAGCCGCCGCTTCCCGCCCCCACTGACAGCTCCAGGTCGGCCAGGCCGGCGCGGCGCTGGAACAGGGTTTGGCGCCACGTCCAGCCGATGATGGCGTCGCGCACGACCACGGCCTGCACGCGCCGCAGCGAGCCCGACCGCACGCTGACCTGGCGGCCGTCGTCGCCGTGGCCCAGGGAGCGGTACCGGTCCACGCCCAGCGGCACGCCCAGCAGCGCCGGCAGGGCGAGCAGGACCGCCACCCACAGCGGGGCGAGGAAAGCGGCCGCGGCCGCGGCGACGGCGAAGGGCGCCACCGCCCGGAGCAGCCGCCGCCCAAGCGCTGCGCGCGGGTGGCGCACGAGCGTGCCCCGGAAGGCGGTCAGCGCGCGGTCGGCGACCTCCTCCACCCGCCGGCGCGGCCCGATCGGCATCAGCACGGCGCGGGTGGCGGTCTCTCCCAGGCCGGTGACGATGGCGCGCAGGCGCACCGCCGAGCGCGTGCGCTCCAGCGGGTTGTCGAGCAGTTCGTGGCCGCGGATGCGGCGCTTCTCCAGCGTCACGCTCTGCCGGGTCAGCAGTCCACGCTCGGCCACCAGCGCGTCGCCGCGGCGCAGCAGGGTGAACCGCCAATGCGTGAGCGCGTAGGAGACCACCGCGAACAGCGGCATCGCGACCAGCAGCACCAGGACCAGCACCGCCGCGACCGCGACCAGTAGAGAGAAGGCCATCTCGGCGGCGAGCCGGTACAGGTCGTAGGCGGTGTCGCCGACCCGGTCCCCCGCGGCCTCCCCCAGACCTTGGCTGATCAGGCCGAACAGGGTGGCCAGCGCCACGAACGGGGTCAGCAGGTAGCCGAGGCTGAAGACGGCGTAGCCGTACCAGCTCGCCGGCATGGCGAAGTACACCTCGGTGTCGGACTCATCCGGGCCCGCGGCGCCGCCCGGCACCGGCGCCGCAGCGGCCGGAGCGGGTGCGGACTCCTCCCCGCGCAGGTGGGCGCGCCGCCGCAGCAGGACCCGGCGCAGCCGCTCGGCCTCCTCGGCGGTGACCGCGTCGAGTTTGCCCTCCTCGCTGCCGCCTCCGCCGGCGGCCGCCTCGATCTTGACGACGGCCAGCCCCAGCATGCGGTGAAGGGGATTGGAGCTGATGTCGACCCCGCGGATCCGCTCCAGCGGTATGGAGCGGTGTGAGCGGTTGATCAGGCCGCGGCGGATCTCCAGGCGCTCGGCGCCGACCTGGTAGCGGAACGTGTACCAGGTGACCAGGCCGCTGAGCACCATCGCCGCGATGGCGACAGCGGCGCCGCCCAGCATCCACGGGTTGAAGCTGTAGGTGCCGGCGATCAGCGCGACCACGACGGGGACGAGGTAGCTGCGCAGGTAGTTGAGGGGCGAGGTGAGCAGGGTCAGCGGGCTGAGGCGGTAGGCCGGCTCCGCCTCGGCCGCGGCCTCGTGCCCGCTTCCGGGTCCAGGCGCGGCGGCCTCCTCCTGCGGCGCGGCCGGGTGCTCGGGGTCCCGGGGAGCGTATCCGGCGCCCGCGGGCGGCTCGCCTCCGGCGCGCTCGGTCTCGCCCGGGCGCGACCGGGGTTCCTCGGGCGGAGGGTTCTCGCTCATCTGGCTCCTCGGATCGGCCCGGACCCGCGCGGGCGAAGGACCGCAGCGCCGCGCGGGGCGGGTGCGGCGCTCATGTGGCGTCGTCGCGCAGTTCGGCGGCGCGCTCGGCCAGCTCCTCGGAGATCCGCTGGGCGTCGGCGGCGCCCAGCCCCTCGATCGTCGAGGAGCCGGCGTGCGAAGCGGTCTGCACCTCCAGCGTGGCGACGCCGAAGAGCCGCTCCATCCAGCCCTGGCGGTGGTCGACGGTCTGGATGCGGCTGACGGGGACCAGCTGCCACTGGCGGCTGAACCAGCCGACGCGGGTGTAGACGACGTCGGCGGTGACCTCCCAGCGGTGCACGCGGTAGCGCCACCGGGGCACGACCACGGTGCGCACGGCCGCGTAGGCGGCGTAGAGGACGGGCAGCCACCAGGCGTTGCGCAGCAGCCAGTCGGGCACCCACTCCCAGGACACGGCGCGCAGCCCCCACGCCCCCGCGCACAGCAGCGCGAGCAGCACCGCCGACCCGATCGCGGCCTGCAGGGTCCACATGTGCACCGATCTCGGTGACACGCGGTTCGTCGGGGGTCTCAATCGCGTCGTCGTCGCCACGGCACCGAGTCTAGGCGCGGCGCGCGTCGCCTGGATCACACGCCGCGACCGGCTCCGCGCCGGGAAGCCTGTGCCGACCCGCGGTGTTGCACCCATGCGCGGACCGCGGGAACCGGGTGTCCGCGGTATGTCAGCCGTTGCGGGAGCGATTGTCAGCGGTTTGTCAGTACCCCGCCCGAGACTGGCGGCATGAACGCATACGGGGAGGAACGAGATGACTGACGCCATCCGGGCGGAAGGTCTTGTCAAGAGGTTCAAGGGGCAGACCGCGCTCGGCGGGGTGGACCTCACGGCGCGCACCGGAGCCGTTCTCGGGGTGCTGGGGCCCAACGGCTCCGGCAAGACGACTACGGTGCGGATTCTGGCGACCCTGCTGCAGCCCGACTCCGGGCACGCCGTGGTCGGCGGCTACGACGTGGTGCGCGAACCCCATCAGGTGCGCCGCCAGATCGGTCTCACCGGCCAGTACGCGGCCGTCGACGAGGACCTGACCGGGACGCAGAACCTGGTGCTGATCGCGCGGCTGCTGGGATTCTCGCGCTCGGCGGCCAAGGTCCGCGCCGGCGAGCTGATGGACCGCTTCGCCCTGGCCTTCGCCGCCGACCGCCCGGTCAAGACCTACTCCGGCGGCATGCGGCGCCGCCTGGACCTCGCCGCCAGTCTGGTGGGCCGGCCCTCGCTGCTGTACCTGGACGAGCCCACGACCGGACTCGACCCCCACAGCCGCAACGAGCTGTGGGACGTGGTGCGCACCCTGGTGGACGACGGGGTCACCGTGCTGCTGACGACCCAGTACCTGGAGGAGGCCGACCAGTTGGCCGACGACATCGCCGTCCTTGACCGGGGCGAGGTCATCAGCCGCGGCACCCCCGATGAGCTCAAGGCGCGAGCGGGCTCGCAGGTGCTGCAGGTGCGGCCGCTGGAGTCCGCCCGGCTGGAGCAGGTCGGACGCATCGTCGAGGACGTCACCGGCTCGGAGGTCCGCTCCGGCGAGGGCGCCGCCAACGCCTCGGTCACCGACACCACGGTCATGCCCGAGGTGGTGCGCCGCCTCGACGACGAGGGCATCGCGGTCGCCGAGCTGGCCCTGCGCAGGCCCAGCCTGGACGAGGTGTTCCTGGCGCTTACTGGGCACACCGCCGAGAACGTTCCCGATTCCGGCGGCGCCGCGGGCGCCGCAGAGACCGAGAGGACCCACGCATGAGCGCCGTGGACACCGCCGAGCCGGCGGGCGGCACGGCCACCGCCCCCGTCGTCACCGCGCGGATCACCCCGCTGTCAACCGTGCAGCACGGTGCGCTGCTGACCTGGCGCAGTCTGCTGAAGATCAAGCGCAATCCCGAGGAAGTCCTCGGGCTGACGTTCATGCCCCTGATGTTCGTCGCGTTGTTCGTGTTCGTCTTCGGCGAGGCGATGATGGGCGACTGGCGGGCCTACCGCGACCTGATCACGCCGGGGATCATCGCCCAGTCGGTCATCTTCGCCACGATCGGCACCGGCGTCGCGCTGAACACCGACATCGAGAAGGGCATCTTCGACCGGTTCCGATCGCTGCCCATCGCGCGTTCGGCGCCGCTGATCGGCGCCATCCTCGGCGACCTGGTGCGCTACCTGCTGACCGTCATCATGGTCATGCTGGTGGCGGTGGTGATCGGCTACCGCCCCGAGGGCGGCGTGCCGGGCCTGCTGGCCGCGACCGCGGTGGTGATGGTCTTCGCGTTCGCCCTGTGCTGGCTGTCGGCGTTCATGGGGATGCTGCTGCGCACGCCCATGGCCGTGAACATCTTCGGATCGGTGTGGATGTTCCCGCTGACCTTCGGCAGCTCGGCGTTCGTGCCCACCGACCAGATGCCGGGGTTCATGCAGACCTTCGCCGAGGTCAACCCGGTCACCCACGTCATCAACGCCATGCGCGAGCTGCTGGCCGCCGAGCCCGCCGGCGAGTCGCTGCTGTGGGTCGCGATCTGGACCGCCATGATCACCGCCGTGTTCTTCCCGCTCGCCACCCGGGCCTACCGGCGCCGCGCCTGAGAGGGCGCCCCGGCCCCCGCCCGGCGCGGACGGGATCGGGCGGTGCGGGGCCCCGCTCCGGGGCGGGCGGCGGGGAACCGCGGGCCGCCGGCGGGCGTCGGAGTCCTCGCAGGCCATCAACGCCCGCCGCGCGGCGGCGGCTCCAGCACGACCGGAAGGACACCATGGGCATCAAGCGCATTCTCGCCGCATTCGGCATCGGCGGCCCGAGCATCGACACGGTCGTCACCCAGCCCCAGGCCAGGCCCGGCGAACGGCTGGAGGGTTACATCGACCTGGTCGGGGGCGACGTCGAGGCCGACATCGACGAGATCGCGGTGGCGCTCTCGGCCCGGGTCGAGGTCGAAAGCGGCGACTACGAGGGCCAGGTCACCCGCGAGTTCTCCCGCGTGCCCGTCTGCGGGGCCTTCCGCCTGGCCGCCGGCGAGCAGCGGCGGATCCCGTTCAGCTACCCCGTCTCCTACCAGAGCCCGCTGACCGACGCGGGCGGGCGCAGCCTCCCCGGCGCCATGCTGGGATTGAGCACCGACGTCGTGATCGGCGGCGCGCCCGACAAGGGCGACCTCGACCCAGTGCGCATCCACCCCCTGCCGGCCCAGGACCGGGTGCTGGAGGCGGTGCACCGGCTCGGGTTCACCCTGCTCAAGACCGACATCGAGCAGGGCCGCCTGGTGGGCACGCGCCAGGAGTTCCCGATGTACCAGGAGCTGGAGTTCCGGGCGGCGCCGCAGTTCGCCGGCCGGATGAAGGAGATGGAGCTGTCGTTCGTCGCCGACCCGCAGGGCGTCGAGGTCGTGCTGGAGGTCGACAAGCGCGGGGGCCTGTTCACCGAGAGCCAGGACCGCTTCGCCCGGTTCCGGGTGGAGCACGCCCAGGCCGAGCAGGGCGGCGACTGGGCACCCGTGCTCGCCGACGCCGTGGAGTCGATGCTCAAGCGCCGCGGCATCTTCGGCTAGCCGGCACCCCGCAGGTCCCTGTCCGCCGCCCCTCGCCCCGGCCGTGGCGGTCAGCCGGCGGACTCGGGGCTCCCCTCGCCCGCCCAGGAGTCCATCCAGGCACCCATCCGGTCGGGGGCGGTGGCCGCGCCGGCGGCGAACGCCCGGTCGAAGGCGGCGGCCCCCAGACTGCCCCGGGCGCGGGCGCGGACGCGCACCACCGCGGGATCGGCCTCGTTGGGCAGGCCGCGTACCGCCTCGGCGCAGCCCAGCAGCACTGCGGCGCGTTCGGGCCACTCCCGGTGCAGCACCTCGGCCAGTTGCTCCAGCACGTCGGCGCAGGGCATCCCGGTCATGGCCGGAGTGATCATCCGCCAGGCGGCCGCGGCGTCGGCGAGTGCGGCGTCGCGGTCGCCGAGGGCCATCGCGATGCGGCTGCGCAGCGCCAGCCACACGGGTTCGATCTGCGCCCGCAGGACGGCGTTCATCGCGGCGACCTCGGCGGAGAGCGCCAGCACCATCTCGCGCGCGGCGGCGTACTCGCCCGCGGCGTACTCGACCTCGGCGGCGCCCACCTGGCAGAACAGCCGGGTGTCGCTGTCCGCGGCCAGGGTGCGGGCCTCGGCGATCTCGCGCCGGGCGGGCTCGATGCGGCCGCGCCCCGCCAGACCCATGGCCCGGCGCACCCGGAACTGGGAGCGCAGCCCGCCCACCCCGATCTCGGCGGCCAGGGTGTCGCCCTCGGCCAGCAGCTCCAACTCCCGGTCGAGGTCGGTGAGGTGGTAGAGGCCGGCGGCCATGGTCAGCGCATGCGCGGTGCCCCACCGGTCGCCGATGGTGCGGAACCGCTCCAAGGCGGTGAGGACGCGGCGGCGCCCCTCGCCGCCCTCACCCGAGTGCAGTGCCAGCAGGCCGCCGAAGAGCTGCGCCGCCGCGCGGATCCAGGGGTCGGGGTGGTCGGCCGCGGTCTCGGCCAGTCGGGCGCTGCGCTCGGTGCGGTCGTAGCCGAGCATCCCCAGCAGCATGGCGATCATGAGGAGCCCGGGGTGGTGCTCGGGCCGCCCGCCCGATTCGGCCAGCAGCTCCTCGGCCCGCAGCAGCCCCTTGACCGAGATGTCGCGGGCGTTGAAATCGGCGCCCAGTGAGTGGACGGCCAGGCAGTGGGCGTAGGCGACGATGCGGTCGGCGGGCGGGCGCTCGCCGACCGCCCGCAGCAGCTCGCCGCACAGCCGCACCAGGTCGGCCCAGGAGTTTCCCATCTGCCAGTACCAGCAGGAGGCGTGGAGCAGGTCGAGGGCTAGCGAGACCTCGCCCCGGCCGATCGCCCAGCGCAGCGCGGCGGTGAGGTTGTCGTGCTCCTGGCGCAGCAGCGCCAGCCAGCTCAGCTGCTCGGTGCGGCGCAGGTGCGGGTCGGCGCGGGTCCACAGGTCCAGCGTGTAGTCGGCGTGGGCGCGCCGCACGGCCGGCTCCTCGCCGCTCTCGGCGAGGCGCTGGGCTCCGTAGGCGCGCACCGTCTCCAGCATGCGGTAGCGGGGCTCGGATCCGCCGTCCTCGGCGACGTCGGCGATCACCAAGGACTTGTCGACCAGGGCGAACAGCACCGACCACACGTCGCGCTCGCCGATGGCGGCGTCTTGGGAGCCGACGTGCTCGACGGCGCCGAGGGCGGCACCGCCCGCGAAGACCGACAGCCGGCGCAGCAGGGTGCGCTCGGCGTCGTCGAGCAGTTCCCAGCTCCAGTCGACGACGGCCTGCAGGGTCTGGTGCTGCGGCAGCGCGAAGCGGTTGCCGTTGGTGAGCAGCCGGAACCGGTCGGACAGCCGGGAGGCGAGGTGGGCGACGGGGATGGCCCGCAGCCGGGCCGCCGCCAGCTCCAGCGCCAGCGGCATGCCGTCGAGTTCGCGGCAGATCCGCACCACGTGTTCGGCGTTGTGCTCGTCGAGCGCGAAGTCGGGATCGACCGCGCGGGCGCGTTCGACGAACAGCCGCACCGAGGCGTAGTCGCCCGCGTCGCGGGCGGTGGTGGTCTCGGGCGGCAGCGCGAGGGAGGGCACGGCCAGCAGCCGCTCGCCGGCGATGCCGAGCGGTTCGCGGCTGGTGGCGAGCAGGCGCAGCCGGGGGCAGCGGGCGAGCAGCCGCTCGGCGACCTGCGCGGACTCGGCGACCAGGTGCTCGCAGTTGTCCAGGATGAGCAGGGCGTCGCGGTCGGCGAGGAAGTCGACGACGCGGTCGATGATGTCTCCGCCGGCGGCGGGCGCCCCGGAGGACAGCGACATGCCCGGGGGCTCGCTCAGGCCCAGTGCGGCCAGCAGGGCGTGGGGGATGTCGGCGCCGTCGCGCAGCGGGGCGAGTTCGACGAACCACACCCCGCTCTCGGCCGGACGCTCGTCGGCGAAGCGGCCGCCGGCCTCGATGGACAGCCGGGTCTTGCCGGCGCCTCCGGGGCCGATCAGGGTCACCAGGCGTTCGTCGCGGAGCAGCCCACCGACCTGGACGACCTCGTCCTCGCGGGCGACGAAGCTGGTCAGGATGTGCGGGAGGCGCTTGACCGGGCGCGCGGGGGGCGGGGCCGGCTCCGTCGGCGGTTCGGGCCGCGCCGGCGCCGGCGGTTCGCTGTGGAGCTCGCCGCGCAGCAGTCGCAGGTGCAGCCGCTGCATGTGCGGGGAGGGGTCCAGGCCCAGCTCCTCGGCCAGCCCGCGGCGCAGCCGGTCATAGGCGGCCAGGGCGTCGGCCTGGCGCCCCGCCGCCGACAGCGCGCGGACGAGCAGCTCGGCCGAGCGCTCGTCGTGGGGCTCGCGCGCGGCGAGCGCCTCGATCTCGGGCAGCGCGTCGTCGTGGCGGCCGAGGTCCAGACGCAGGGCCAGGCGCTCCAGCAGGATGCCGCGGCGGGATTCGGCCAGCCGCACGGCGACGTCCGCGGCGCCGCCGGTCTCGCCCAGGTCCGACAGGGCGGGTCCGCGCCACAGCGCGAGCGCCTCGCCCAGTAGTTCGTCGGCCTCTTGCAGGCGGCCTTCGGCTCGGGCGCGGCGCCCGCACCGGGCCAGGTCCTCGAACCGGTGGAGGTCGACGCTGCCGGCATCGACCTCCAGGCGGTAGCCGGCGGAGTCGCCGTGCAGGGGCGCGGAGGCGCCCAGCGCACGGCGCAGCCGCGAGGCCAGCGCCTGCAGGGCGTTGCCCGCGCTCTCGGGTTCGGGTTCACCGGCCCAGACGCCCCGGATCAAGCGCTCGCTGCCCACGGTGCGGCCGGGCGTGAGCAGCAGCAGCACGAGCAGGCGGCGCAGCCGCAGCCCGCCGACGGGCACTGCCGCGCCGTCGGCGGTGTAGACAGCGAGTGGACCGAGGATGGAAAACCGCACGGGTCCATGATTGCCGATTCCCGCGACCGGAGCTCAACGGGTTTTGCGATCCGGTGGAAAACCCGTGTCCACCCCTCGGAGGAGGGCGAACAGCGACCACGGATCATCGCGCGGACCCGCCCCGAGCGCGGTCCGACACCGTCTGCCGCGCAGCCCGCAGGGGCGCCACCGGGCCGGCAGAGCGCCTGCAGGCCCCGGGGACACGCAGGCCACTCGGGGACGCAGCCCTCCGGGGACACAACAGTCCGCGGCGGGTGGGCGAACTCATCGCCGCTCCGTCCGCAGTATGGTTCGGGTATGCCGTGCCGCGCGGCCGCTGCGCGGGCCTTGCGCGCCCGCCGCGGCGCGATGGGCACCGGGACAGTCCCGTCGCATCGTCTCGCAGGAGCACCATGTTCTCGGTCGACCGCCGTTCATCCCGATCGCGCCGCGCAGGGGCGCGGCTCGCCGCCGCGTGCGGTGCCGTGCTGGTCGCGGCCGCGGCCTCGGGGTGCGAGTCGCTGACCTCCGGTGCCGAGGTCGAACTCAGCGACGACATCAACCTGACGAGCACGATGATGCAGGCGGGCGAACGCATCCCCAAGCTCTACACGTGCCGGGGCGAGGGGGTCTCGCCGACGCTGCAGTGGTCGGGGCTGCCCGACGACGACGTCACCGAGTCGCTGGCGCTGGTCGCCGACGCCCCCGAGCAGGCCACGGTGTTCTGGGTGCTCTACGGCATCGACCCCCAGACCGCCGAGCTGCGGCAGGGCACGGTCCCCCACCCGGGCGAGCAGGGGCCCAACAGCGAGGGACGGACCTCCTACGACCCGCCCTGCTACGAACAGGACGGCGCCGACGAGATCCGCTTCACCCTCTACGCCCTCAGCAGCGACGTGGAGCTCGCCGACGACGCGTCGCTGGAGGCGGCGCTCGGCGCGATCGCCGACCGCGCGGTGGCGCGCGGCTCCCTCACCGTCACCAACGGCCCGTGAGTTCCGCCGCCGTTCAGCGCCGCGAATTCCAGCGGAGCACGCCCTTCCGGTGGTCACCGCGTGTGCACCGGAGGAACCTCCGTCGCCCTCTGCACTCATGCCGCATCTATGCATAAAGTGGGTCCGTGCCCCCCGTTGATTACCCCATGACCGAAACGTGCGAATGCCGCGGCCGACGCCGCCGCACGAGCCCGGCGACCGCCCCGGGCCGCGCGCGCGGCTCGGCGGATGCGGGCCCGCCGGGACATCCGGCGGGCCGCCTCGCGCGTCCCTTCACGACGGGGGCTCCCCCACGGGCCGCGCGCCGCGGTCCTCCGGCGGCGCCGTACCGATCGCTCGCTCCGCGTGCTTCCACACCGGCCGACCCCCTCGCCCCCGCCGGTGGCAGCCATGTCGTCTACCAGGCCGCGGGCCCTAGGGTGGTGCATTCACCGTGACCATTGCGCTAATCGCGATCATCGCCGTCATCGTGGTCCTCATCGTCCTGGTGCTGATCCTGCTGGGCATGCGGGCGCTCAACGCCAGCAACGCCGACGACGGCTACGACGACGAGGACGAGCGCGCCTACGCCGACGACTACGACGAAGAGGAGCCCGGCGACGAGCCCGAGCCGCGCGGGCGCGGCCGCGCCCGCGAGCGCCGCCCGCGCGCCGAGGCGGCCCCCGCGCGCTCGCGCAGCCGCCGCGGGCGCTCCCTCGCGCGCGACGACGCCGACGACTTCGCCGGCAACGACTTCTGGTCCAGCCTCTCCGGCGACGATCCCGACTTCGACGACGAGGAGCGCCCCTTCAGCGGACGGCGCGACACCCGCGCGGAGTCGACCGCGGCCATGGCGGCCGTTCCCGACGATGACGACGAGGACGACGCCCCCGCCCCGGCCCGTGCGGCCGACGCCGGGCCCGAGCGCCCCGCTGCCGCCGAGGGGGCGTCCCGCGGCCGCCGGGGCACCGACCCAGGCCCGGCCCCGACTCCGGCGAGCCAGGGCGGCGGCTCCACCGACACCTCCGGACTGCGCATGCTGGCCAGCCTGGGGCAGGGCCCGGCACCGGGCGAACCCGCCGAGCGCGGTGCGCCCCAGGAGCGCTCGGCCGCGCCCGCCGACGAGCTCGGGCGCTCGGGCGGCCGCGGCACCGCGGACTCGCGGGACCCGCTGAGCGACCCGTTGGGCGGGCCCGCGTCCGGTTCGGCCGCCCGGTCTCGGACACCGGCCGCCTCCTCCGATCCGCTGGCGCCGTCGGGGCCTGTGTCGCCGTCGAGCGGAAGTGAGCAGACCCGGCCCGCACCGCGGGAGTCCGGTTCCTTCGCGCACGACCCTCTCAGCGGCCCCTCTCCGCTGAGCCGCGGTGCGCAGCCGGGCTCATCGGGCGCCGGCCCCTCCCCCTACGACACCGGGTCGCATTCGCGTTCCTCCTCGCCGACTTACGACTCCGGCCCCCTCGGCCCCGGCGCGGCGGCATACGAGGGCTCCCCCGCGGGGGGCTCCTCCTATGACACCGGATCCCACTCCCGCTCCTCCTACGACTCCGGCCCCCTCGGCCGCCCCGGGTCGGGCTACGAGGGATCCCCGGCCGCGCCCTCCTCCTACGACACCGGATCCCACAGCCGCCCCTCCCCCTCCTACGAGTCGGGGCCGCTGAGCCGCTCCGGCTACGAGCCCACCGCCGGCTCCGCCTACGACACCGGATCCCACACCCGCCCCGCTCCTTCCTACGACTCCGACCCGCTGAGCCGTCCTTCCCCCCACGAGACCGGGTCCCACAGCCGCGGGGAGTACGGGCGGGGTTCGACGGCGGGTTCGGCCTACGACACCGGATCGCTGAACCGGCCCTCCTACGAGTCCGGTCCGCTGAGCCGCTCCGGCTACGAGCCCTCCGCCGGCTCGTCCTACGACACGGGCTCCTACAACCGGCCCGCCTACACCCCCTCCGGGCCGGGCTCGCCCTACGACACCGGGTCCCACAGCCGGCCGTCGGACGGCGGCTACGAGTCCGGCGCACGCGGGCCCTCGGGCGGCGGCGACCCGCTGACCGATCCCTCGTTCACCCCCTCGGGCAGGTCGGGACCCGACACCGGATCGCCGATCTGGTCGAGCCTGGAGACCGGGTCGCACCAGCGACCGGGGCCGCCGCCGGCCGATCCGGGCCGCGCGGCCGGGCCTCCCCCGCCGGACGGCGACCCGGCGGTCCCGGGATCGGCGGGCGGCCAGAGCGGGCCCGCTCCCACCCCGGCGGGCGGCTTCGAATCCGTGCCGGCCTACGGGGCGGCCGCCTACTCCCGCGAGCCCTACGACAGCGGCCCCTTCGGTGCCCCGCCGCCGCACACGGGCCCGCAGAACATCGCGCAGTCCGGTCCGATGCCTCCGGCGCCGAGCGGCGGGCCGGACAGCGGCTACGGCTACGGCGGGCCGCAGCAGGCGCCGTGGGACCAGCCGCCGTGGGGCGGCGCCGCCGGCGAACAGCCGGGCATGGCGCCGCGGCCCGGATACGAGTCCGCGGCGCCCTACGGCACTCCCGGCGGCTACGGCCCGGACGGCCACGGCAGCGGCCCCTACGGCGCCCCGCCCCACACGGGCCCGCAGAACGGCTACCCCGCCGCCGGCTCCGGCCAGCCCTACCCCGGCTACGCCGACATGCTCGGCGACTACCCGCCGGCCGCCGACCAGTACGGCGGCTACCCGGCGGCCGGCGCCGCGGGCTACGACCACTACGACCCCGCACCGGGGGAATGGCCGCCCTACTCCGGGCATCCCGAGGCCTACGACCCGGAGAACCCGCCCCCGCCGCCCTACGGCCGCGGCGGCTACGGCTACGGCGGCGACGGGCGGTTCCGCTAGCGGGCACCGCAGCCGGTTCGCAGGTGAACGGGGGGCGGGGCGCACCCGGCGCGCCCCGCCCCCCGTTGTGTCTGCGGCCCCGTATCCCCGCCGGTCGACGTCTCCGGAAACGGTTATCAACATCATCGCGAAAGCGCACCCCTGAGCGCCCGCGAGTGACTACAGTACGTAACGGACGAGGTTCGTCGGGTCATGGGCTCCTCCGCCCCGACCCGCCGCGAGGCCGCTGTCCCCAAGCGCCGTTCCGTTCGCGACCCACCGGGGGTAGACATGCGCGAAGACGCCCAGGGAACACCGACCCCGCACGGAGAGGAGGCCCGCCGCCCGCTCTCCCGCATCCGCTCCCTGCCGTTACTGAGCAACCCCTCCGGCGACCTCGCCGCCTCGCTCGTGGTGTTCCTGGTGGCCGTGCCCCTGTCGCTGGGCATCGCCGTCGCCTCCGGGGCCCCGCTCATCGCCGGGATCATCGCCGCCGTCGTGGGCGGGATCGTGGGCGCCCTCGCCGGAGGATCGGCGGTGCAGGTCAGCGGGCCCGCAGCCGGGCTCACCATCATCGTCGCCGACCTGGTCACCGCCTACGGATGGCGGGTCACCTGCCTGATCACCCTGCTGGCCGGGCTGCTGCAGATCGCCTTGGGCGCCTGCCGCATCGCCCGGGCCGCGCTGGCGGTCTCCCCGGCCGTCATCCACGGCATGCTGGCCGGGGTCGGCGTCACGATCGCCCTCGCCCAGCTGCACGTGCTGCTCGGCGGAGACCCCCAGAGCTCGGCACCCGCCAACGTCGCCGAACTGCCCCGCCAACTCCTCGACAACCACACGCCCACAGTCGCGGTCGGGCTGCTGACCATCGCTGTGGTGCTGGTGTGGCCGCGGCTGCCCGGGCTGCGCCGCCTGCGCCGACTGCCCGCGGCGCTGGTCGCCGTCACCGCCGCCACGGTCGTCGCCGCCGCGGCCGGCTGGCGGGTCGACCGCGTCGATCTGCCCGACTCCCCGACCGCCGTCTGGACCGGCCCGGTGCTGCCCGAGGCCGGCGACCTGCACGGGGTGGCCCTCGGCGTAGCGGCGGTCGCCCTCGTGGCGAGCGTGGAGTCGCTGCTGTGCGCCATGGCCGTCGACCGCCTGCACGACGGCCCGCGCGTCGACCTCAACCGCGAACTCGTCGGACAGGGTGCCGCCAACGCCGCCAGCGGAACCCTGGGCGGCCTGCCCGTCGCCGGCGTGATCGTGCGCAGCACCACCAACGCCCGCGCGGGGGCGCGCACGCCGCTGGCGGCGATGCTGCACGGCGTGTGGATCCTGGTGTTCATCGCCCTGTTCGCCCATGCCGTCGAGCTCATCCCGCTGGCCGCGCTCGCGGGTCTGCTCGTGGTGATCGGTCTGCGCATGGTCGACCTCGCCCACCTGCGCGACCTGCGGCGCCACCGCGAGGCCAGCGTCTACGTGGCGGCGCTGCTGGCGGTGGTCGCCTTCGGACTGCTGGAGGGCGTCGTCATCGGCTTCGCCCTGTCGGTGCTGGTCTCGCTGCGCCGACTGACCCGGGTGAGCGTCCTCACCGAGGAGCGCGAAGGGCGGTGGCACATCGTCGTGCAGGGATCGCTGACCTTCCTGGGCGTCCCCCGCGTCGCCCACGTCCTGCGCACCGTGCCCAGCGGGGCCCACGTCGATCTGGACCTGCACGTGGACTTCATGGACCACGCCGCGTTCGAGTCCATCCACGCCTGGCGCCTGGACCACGAGCGCACCGGCGGCAGCGTCGACATCGACGAGGTGCACGAGAACTGGTACGAGCGGCGCTCCCGGCAGGCCCCGCCCGCCGGCAAGACCGCGCCGGGCGGGCAGGCGAGGTGGTGGGCCCCCTGGGGGATGCGCGGCGGCTTCGACCCCGCGGCTCCGCCCTCGGGCCTGCTGCTCAGCGGCGCGCGCGAGTACCACGCCGGCACGGCCGCGCGGCTGCGGGCGCTGATGGGTCGGCTGGCGCTCCGGCAGCGCCCCAAGGCCCTGTTCCTCACCTGCGCGGACTCACGCGTGGTGCCCAACCTCATCACCGCAAGCGGGCCCGGTGACCTGTTCACGGTGCGCAACATCGGCAACCTCGTCCCGCGCCGCGACGGCGAGCGCGGCGACGACTCCGTGGGTGCCGCGATCGAGTACGCCGTCACGGTGCTGGAGGTGCCGTCGGTCGTCGTGTGCGGACACTCCCACTGCGGGGCGATGAAGGCGCTGCTGGAGGGCACCGGCGAACCCGATGCCCAGCTCGGCCAGTTGGGGTGCTGGCTCGCCCACGGCGAGGACAGCCTCGCCCGAGCCGGCGCCGACCTGCTGCGCGCCGCCCCGGCGCCGGAGGCGATGCGCCGCCTCTCCCAGGCCAACGTCGTCCAGCAGCTGGAGAACCTGCTCACCTATCCGGCCGTGCGGCAGCGCTTCGAGCAGGGCCGCCTGGAACTGTCGGGGATGTACTACGACCTGGAGTCGGCCGAGGTCTACCTTCTCGACGCCCACGGGGAATTCGTGCCGGTTCCCGCCGAGCCGGGCGCGGACGGCCGCCCGGCCGCGGACGAGCCGGAGGGCGCCGCGCCGGCTCTCACCCGCGCGCCCGGGCCCGAGCGCGCCCCGGCGGCGCCGTCCGGGGCGCCCTGATCCGAGCGGCGGCCCCTCGGGGCGCGCACCCGGTCACCGGGCCGCGCCGCCCCGAGGGACGCGCCGCTCAGTCGTCTTCCCTCCAGTCGTCGCGCCCGTCCTTGCGGACCTCGGAGGAGTGGTACAGGGCGAACGCGACGATGAGGACGATCGCGATGATCGGCAGGGCGAAAAGGATCACCCACCAGGTCGTGGACAAGGCAGCTCTCACCGGAACCCGACTCGCAGACGGCACGGGCGCATGTCCGCGCCCGTGGTCGGCCCCCGCACGGCGCCTCGCGGAGACCGTCCTGACCCTTCCCAATCTATCGCCGACCGAGCGCCCCTCCGCTCACAGATCCCCGTGTGCACGGGACTTTTCGGCCGCGGCGGCGTCCGAGCGGCGCGCCCCGGCGCGAGCGGGAGGCGAATGCAGGCGGAGCGCGCCGAAACGCCCGCGGCCGTCGGGCGGCGCGGCGGCGTGTGGGACGTATCCGGAACACGGGCGCGCCGGAACCGAATAAGCGCAGATCACGGGGGAGAGTCGGCCGGTAAGCCGGATTCTGTCGGTCCCTGGGGACCGGGCGGCCATCCATCTGGGACTGCCGTTGCCGGCAGCCTCGGTGCGGTCTACCCGCGGACCTCGGGCGGGCCGCCCTCGAACGTCCGCGCAGGGGACCGGGGTCCCCTTTTTTGACCTTGCTCCGGGTGGGGTTTACCAAGCCGACCGGATCGCTCCGGCCGCTGGTGGTCTCTTACACCACCGTTTCACCCTTACCACCGCGCAGCGGTGGCGGTCTGCTTTCTGTGGCACTTTCCCGCGGGTCGCCCCGGGTCGGTGTTACCGACCACCCTGCCCTGTGGAGTCCGGACTTTCCTCGGCACCGCGCAGGTGCCGCGACCGCCTGGCCGACTCTCCCTCACCTGCATCGTATCGCGCCGTGTGCCTGCTCGCCGACCGCGCGCGGGGCGCTCAGGCGCGGTCGGTCCCGAGGTGGCCGGTGTCGTTCAGGGACCGGACCAGCATCGGGCCGTCGCTGAAGCAGTCGATCCGCGAGAGGCAGCCCACGTCCAGGTGCATGCGGTAGATCGCCTCCAGCGGCGCCAGCAGGGCCTGCTGCAGCAGGATCTTGATCGGCGTGACGTGGCTGACCACCAGCACGGTGCGGCCGGCATGGCGGGCGAGGAGCTTGTCGCGCGCCTCGGCCACACGTTCGGCCGCCGCCGCGAAGCTCTCGCCGCCCTCGGGCGCAGCGGAGGTGTCGGCCAACCACCTCTCCAGCTCCCCCGGGCGGCTGCTGCGCACCTCGCCGAAGGTCATGCCCTCCCAGGCGCCGAAGTCGGCCTCGCGCAGCCCCTCGGCGACCTCGACCGGCAGCGACAGCTCCGCCGCGATCGGTTCGGCGGTCTCGCGGGCGCGGCGCAGGGGCGAGGAGACCACCGCGTCGATGCCCGCGGAGGCCAGATGCCGGGCGGCGGCCCGCGCCTGGGCGTGTCCGGTGCCGGTGAGGCCGATGTCGCCGACCCCGGCGAAGCGCCGCTCGACCGACAACGGAGTCTCGCCGTGGCGCAGCAGCACCAGCCGGGTCGGAGCGGTGTCGGGGGCCGCCCATCCCGTGGCCGCGGGCTGCGGCGCCGTGGTGCCCGCGCCGCCGGCGGGCGCCGCCGGCTTCTCGCCGCCGGCCGGCCCGCCGTCCGGGCGGGCGGGTTCCGCGGCGTTCAGCTGCACCGGCCTCCCCTCGGCCGCGGCGTCCATGGCCTCGTTGGCCAGGCGGTCGGCGTGGGCGTTGTCGGCCCGCGGCACCCAGACGTAGTCGACGCCCGCGAACGCGGCGGCCTTGGCGCGGGCCTGCTCGGCCAGCGGCCGCAGGTCGGCGTGCTTGATCCGCCAGCGCCCCGACAGCTGCTCGACCACGAGCTTGGAGTCAAGCCGCGCCTCGACGGAGGATCCCGGCGCGATGCCCTCGGCGGCGGCCAGGCCGGCGATCAGCCCGCGGTACTCGGCGACGTTGTTGGTGGCCGTCCCGATCGGCTCGGCGACCTCGGCCAGCACCTCGCCGGTGGCCGCGTCGCGGACCACGGCGCCGAATCCGGCCGGCCCGGGGTTGCCGCGCGATCCCCCATCAGCCTCGATCACCAGTCGCCTGCTCATCTGCTACCTCCTGCCCGTACCGGCCGCCCGGCCCGCTTACAGCCCCGAATCGCCGGTGCGCACGAGGATGCGGCGGCACTGGTCGCAGCGCAGCACCTCGTCCTCGGGCGCCTGGCGGATCTCGGCCAGCTCGGCGGTGCTCAGCGCGAGCTTGCAGCCCTCGCAGCGGCCGTAGCGCAGCGCAGCCGCGCCGACGCCCTCGTGCTGGTCGCGCAACTTGGTGTAGAAGGCGATCAGATCGTCGGGGATCTCGGCGGCGACGCGCTCGCGCCGGGTGAACTCGGTGGCGCGGTCGGCCTCGATGTCGCCCACCGCGGTGGCGCGCCGCTCCTCGGCGGCGTCGCGTTCGGTTTCGAGGGACTCCAGCTCCTTGCGCAGCTCGGCCTCCTCGGACTCCAGGCCCTCGCGCCGCTCCATCACCTCCAGCACGATCTCCTCCAGCTCGGACTGGCGGCGCTGCAGCGAGGCGATCTCCGACTGCAGGTGCTCGAGGTCCTTGGGCGAGCCGACCTGGCCGGAGTCCAGGCGTTTGGAGTCGCGGTCGGCACGGGTGCGCACCTGGTCGACGTCGGACTCGGCCTTGCGCTGCTCGCGGTCGAGGTCCGACAGCGCCGTGGTCAGGGCGGTCCGCCTGTCGCGCAGCTCGGCGAGCCGCGTGTCCAGCCGCTGGACCTCGGCGTTCTCGGGCAGGTTGCGCATGCGGTAGGCGAGCTGGGCGAGGCGGCTGTCGATCTCCTGGAGATCGAGAAGGCGCAGCTGGTGGTCCGGTTCTGCTTTCACTTGGGTTCAGGACTCCTTATTGCCGGCGTCGGAGGCGGTGGCAGCGCTGCACGGGACATCGGCCGCGGCCTCGGAGCTGGTCGGCTCACAGCACCAGGGACCAGGCGTCGGTGACGATCTCGGATACGCGGGTCTCCACGTTAGCCCGTTCGCCCCCCAGCGCGCTCACCAGCCGGGCGGCGCCCTCGGAGAGCCAGGGCCACTCGCTGGCCCAGTGCGCGGTGTCGATGAGGGCGATGTCGCCGTGCTCGGCGAACTCCGAGGCGGGGTGGTGGCGCAGATCGGAGGTGAGGAAGACGTCCACCCCGGCCGCGCGGGCGCGGTCGAGCAGGGAGTCGCCCGCCCCGCCGGAGACCGCGACGCGCTGGACGGGGCGCTCGGCGTCGCCGCTGACGCGGACGCCCCCGGCGGTGCGCGGCAGCCCTGCGGCGGCGCGCGCGGCGAACTCGCGCAGCGGCATGGGCTCGGGCAGGGACCCCACCCGGCCGATGCCGCGCCGCCCGGCGGGATCGGTCGGATCGGGCTCCAGCGGGGTGAGCGGGCCGGGCAGGCCCACCGCCGCGGCCAGCGCGTCGGAGACGCCGGGGGCGGCGGTGTCGGCGTTGGTGTGCGCGGTGTAGAGGGCGGTCCCGGTGGAGATCAGCCGGTGCACGAGCCGGCCCTTGGGCGTGGTGGCGGCGACGCTGGTGACACCGCGCAGCAGCAGCGGATGGTGGGTGACGACGAGGTCGGCTTCCCACTCGCGGGCCTCGTCGGCGACCTCGGCGACCGGGTCGACGGCGAAGAGTACGCGGCGCACCGGTTGGGCGGGATCTCCGCACACCAGGCCCACGGCGTCCCAGGACGCCGCCCAGGCGGGATCATAGAGGCCCTCGAAGGCGCGGATCACATCGTGCAGGCTCACAGCGGCAGGCGATTCGCTCACGCACCGCACCATAGCGCCCTCGGCCCTTGCGCGCGGGCGGCGTCCACAGCCTCCCGGCATCGGTCGGGGCGGGCGGGTGCGGCCGGGCGGTCGGCCGCCGCCGCTCGGGCGCTGCGAGGGCCGGCGGCCGTGGGCCGCCGCGGCGGCCTTGCCGCGCCCCCTCGCCTCTCTTAGCGTCGAGGCAGCGCCGGACTCCCGGGTCGGCGCACCGCGCGGAAGGACGGCCCCAGCCGTGAAACTCCTCGTTCGCGAACGCGTCTTCGACATCGGCGACGACTTCTGGGTCACCGACGAAGTCGGGCAGCGGGTCTTCTGGGTCGACGGCAAGGCGATGCGGTTGCGCACCACGTTCCAGTTGAAGGATCCCCGGGGAAACGAGCTCCTGGCGATCCGCAAGAAGCTGGTGAGCGTGCGCGACGCCATGCGCATCGAGCGCGGCGGCGAAACGGTGGCCACCGTGCGCAAGCGCATGTTCAACCCGGTCCGGGACAAGCTCGTGGTCGACCTCGACCAGGGCGAGGACTGGGAGGTCACCGGGGACTTCCTCGGCAAGGAGTACGTGATCTCCGACGCCGGGGGTACCGTCGCCCACATCTCCCGGAAGTGGTTCCGCCTGCGCGACACCTACGCGGTGGACGTCAACACCCACCGGTCCGACGCCGGGGGCGATCCCGCCCTGGTGATCAGCGTGGCCGTGTGCGTCGAGGCGCTCACCGAAGACGACGGCGACTGACGGCGCGCACCGCCGCCACCGCGGACGCGGCGGAGGCTCACACCCGCGCGGAGGGGACGCGCGGTGCGGTGCAGCCGGCCGCATAGACCCCGATGGCCCCGGAGACCGCGCCCAGCACCAGCCAGACCGCCGCCACGCCCGGCAGCGCCGGATCGCCCCACCCGACCAGGGCCAGCAGCAGGTAGCACACCAGCCCGAACACGGTCGCCGCGCCGGCCCGCGGCACCCGCCACAGCCGCAGCAGCCACCAGCACAGCAGCGGTGTGGCCACGAGGCGCACCGCAAGGGCGCCCAGGCCCAGCCCGATGTTGGCGCCGACCACCTGGTCGGCGGTGAGCGACCCGACCAGCGACGCTGCGCCGTAGACCACCAGCCCCACGCCCGCGGTGCCCGCGCAGCCGACGGCGGCGCCGCGGGCGATGAGGCGCCAATCCGGCGCCAGGCGACTCCCGGTCATGTCATCCATCATTCCCGGCCGCGGAACGCCCTAAGCTGTGGACGACCATGACTGATCTGCCTGTATCCCCGATCGGGGCACACGTTCCCGTGGCCGGCGGCCTGGCCACCCGCGGGCTCGCCTACGCCGCCGACATCGACGCCGAGGCCGTCCAGGTCTTCGTCTCCAACCCGCGCGGCTGGGCCATGAGCCCCGGCAGCCCGGAGGAGGACGCCAAGCTGCGCGAGCGCACCGACCTGCCGGTGTTCGTACACGCCAACTATCTGATCAACCTGGGCTCTCCCGACGACACCATCTGCGAGCGCTCGGTGGCCGCCCTGGAGCACGCGCTGCGGCGGGGCGCCGCCATCGGCGCGCGCGGGGTCGTCGTGCACACCGGCTCGGCGGTGCGCGGGGGCCGCGAGGAAGGGCTGGCCCGGATGCGCGAGCGGCTGCTGCCGCTGCTGGAGGAGCTGGGCGAGGAGGTCCCGCAGGTCCTGCTGGAGCCGATGGCCGGGCAGGGGCAGGTGCTGTGCGCGACGGTCGAGGACCTGGCGGAGTACCTTGCCGCTCTGGACTGGCACCCGCGGGCGGGGGTGTGCCTGGACACCGCCCACGCCTTCGCCGCCGGCCACGACGTCGCCACGCACGCGGGCATGGCGGCGCTGCTGGACCGCTTCGGCGAGGTGGTCGGTGCGGAGCGGCTGCGGCTCGTCCACGCCAACGACTCCAAGGAGGCCTGCGGCAGCGCCAAGGACCGCCACGAGAACATCGGGGCCGGCTACATCGGCGCCGAGCCCTTCGGTGCGCTGTTCGGGCATCCGGTGAGCGCGGGAGTCCCCGTGGTATGCGAGACGCCGGGCCCGGCCAAGCCGCACGCGGCCGACGTGGCGACGCTGAAGGGGCTGCGCGAAGGCCGTTCCGCAGGCGCCTGACCGCTTCTGGCGCACCGGCCGCGGCCGCGCTCCCGGGTCTCGCCGGGCCGCGGCGCGGGGCCGGATACGGCGCGGCCGCCCGGCCGGGCGGCCGCGCCCCTGCGCTCGGCCGATTCGCCGGAGCGTCAGCTCATCGGCTGCTCGTGCTTGCCGGGGCGCGTCCCCGGCGGGCGCTCCCCGGCGGCCTGCCGCGCCTCCTGGGTACTGGCGCCGCCGTAGCGCTCGCGCTCGGCCGCGCCCGGCTCGGCGTAGCCCTCGACCGCGCCGGCCTCGGGCGCCCGTTCGCCGCCCGCTCCGTGCTCGCGGGCGCCGGCGGGCGCCCGGGCGTCGGCCCGGCCGGCCGCGTAGGCGTCGTCGCCGGCCGGAGCGCGCTCGGACCAGCCCGCTGTGGCGCCGTAGACGATGAGCACGTCGACGGCGATGACCACCAGGGACCACACGGGGTGGGCGTCGATGAACGCCAGCTGGGCGAAGGCGTTCGCCGCGGCGATCACGGCGACCAGCGCGCGCGCCCAGATCCGGCCGGAGATCATCGCGGCGGCCGCGACGACCAGGACGATCCCCCAGATGCCCAGGATCAGGCCCCAGACCGTGAAGTCGAAGACGAGGATCTCGCCTTCGGTCGCGAGGAAGTACTCGGGTGTGAACAGTGCGATGATGCCCTGCACGATGTTCACGGCGCCCACCACGAACAGCATGGTGGCGGCGAAGGCGGCCCAGCCGCCCGCCCGCGATCGCTTCATGGCGTGCTCCTCCCAGGACGAGGGGCGTGTCTCAAGCCCCTGACCGCCGCCCGCCCGCTTTGTCAGCACTCGATCTCGCCTTACGATGCACGACACACATCGGCGGGATCCACAGGCGGCTCGCCAGAAACGGGTAAAACAGCACAAAAAAGAAATGCCCCGGGCGGTGTCGTCCGGCGGCCCGCAGGCGGGCACACGCTCTCCCGCCGCCCGGCGCGGCCACCGGGGGCGGGACGCGGGGCCGCGGCCATGGCGCGCGGCCGGATGCGGACGCACAATGGTTGCCAGAACGCGGGTCCCGCGGCCGGGGGACGCGCGTCGTCGGCCACAATGGACGATGACGGACATCGGAGGGCGGTGCACAGCATGGAGCCGGTGAGCCTGGTACTGGGGGCCGCCATCGCTCTCGGCGGGGTGATGATCGGCCGCATGCTGCCGCGCCGCAGGCAGCAGCCCGCTCCGCCGCCGCAGCCCGCGGTCGCCGCCAAGCCCAGCACGCCCCAGCCCATCTGCGGCTGCGGCCACCACCTGGTCTTCCACGAGCACGAGACCAAGAGGTGCCAGGCGCAGGTGGTCATCCCCGGCCGCTGGGTCGGCCAGAGCGGCGGCACCTACCGCCCCTGCATGTGCCAGGGCTACCGCGGCCCGGTCCCGGTGGACGAGTACTACGCCCCCGACATCCTGGGCGGCGACTCCTGATCGGGACTCCTGTTCGGCGGGCGGGCCGGGGCCGGGTGCGGCCGGTGGCGCCGCGGCGTGGTCGGGCATCAGCGGAGGAGCCGTCGTGAGCGGTGACGGAGCCGCGCCGCGGGCGGCGGTGTGGGTGGTCGCGGGGGCGCCCGGGGCCGGCAAGTCGACCGTGGCCGACCTGCTGCTGGCACGGCTGGACCCCGTCCCCGCCCTGCTGGACAAGGACACGCTGTTCAGCGGATTCGTGGCCGAGGTGCTCACCGCGCACGGCCGCCCCTACGGCGAGCGCGAGGGCGCCTGGTACGACGAGCACGTCAAGGCCCACGAGTACGGCGGCATGACCGCGGCGGCGGCGCAGATCCGCGCGGCGGGCTGCCCGGTGATGCCGGTCGCCCCCTTCACCGGCCAGATCCGCGATCCCCGGCGGTGGCGGGCCTGGGTCGCCGAGCTGGGCGGCGAGCCGGTGCGGCTGGTGTGGGTGGCCAGCGACGGCGCAACGCTGCGCGCCCGGATCGGCGGGCGGGGGCGCTCCCGCGACACCGGCAAGCTCGACGGGTTCGACGCCTTCGTGGCCCGGGTGCGCCCGGACGAGCCGCCTCCCGTCGAGCACATCGCGATCGACAACCGCCTCGGCGCCCGGCCGCTACCGGAGCAGGTGGCGGAGGCGGTGCGCCGCGGCGGCCGGTCGTATGGTCGCGCGGCCGGCGGGTAGACGGCCGGTATGGACAGCGCAACGCTCAATCTCATCTTCGCGGGAGCGATTCTCCTGGGCCTCCTGCTCATCCTGGGCGGCTTCGGACTGCTGATGCGGCGGCGGTCCCGGCGCGCCCGCCGCTACCGGCGCTGAGACCGCGCGGCGGGAACCGTCCCGCCGGGCGGGCGGAGCCGCCGATCGGCGCGCCCGGCCGGGCCTCAGCCCGCCGCATCCCCCGCGCCGCTGCCCGCCGCCGGGTCGGCGGGCAGCACGCGCTGCAGCAGCCCCCAGGTGAAGTCGGCGACGTAGCGCCCCCGCGCCCCCGCCTCGTCCGCAGCGCAGAAGGCCATCCGCCAGCGCGAGGGGGCGGTGCCCTCCATCGGGACCGCCGGCGCGAACGCGCGCGCCACGTCCTCGACCACGCAGGACCACGGGTGAAGTTCGCCCACGTGGCGGGGGCGGGGCGCGAACGCGTCCTCGGCGCGCACGAGCCACTCGTGCAGCACGGGCCCGCCGGCCAGGGCGACGACCTCGTAGCGCAGGTCGGGCCAGAGCGGCACCGGCCAGCGGTGCCATTCGCAGTCGAGGTCGCCCACGGCCCGCCGCCCACCGGCCTGCGCGGGTCCCAGCAGCGCCTCGTAGCGCCTGCGCCCCGACGGCGCGCGCGGCGAACGCAGCATCGCCTGCCAGCGCCGGTTGGCCTCGCGCATCTCGGTTCGCGAGGCGCCCAGCTCGTGCCGGGCCTCGTCCACCAGCTGCGGCTGGAAATCGGCCATGCGCCGCAGGAGCACGAGCTGGAAGGCCCGCGGCCCCGTCGGCTGCACCCCGCCACCTCCCTCGGGGGCGCCCCCGGCGGCCGCCTACCAGCGCAGCAGCGCCGCCACCCCGTCCTCCTCGGCCAGCACGGCGGCGGCCTCGGGCGGCAGCAGGGTGACTTCGGCGCCGGAGGTGAACCCCAGTTCGATCATGCGCTCGCCCAGGTCGGGCTCCTCGGCCATGGCGGCCGGGGACTCCCCGGGCGGCAGTTCACCATGAGGGTAGTACCGGCCGTCGGGTGCGCGCTGCCCGCGCAGTTCGCGCGTGCCGTCCAGCACCAGGTGGGCGACGCGGTGCTCGCGGAAGGCGCCGAGGGTGTCGCTGAGCCCGGTGGTGCCCAGGCCGCCGGCGAGTGCGGCCTCGCGCGCCTGCTCGGCGAGCGCGCGGCAGCGCCGCCGGCGGGCCTCGTCCAGCTCGGGCCGCACCAGTGCGGCGACCTCGGGCGCCGACAGGGACTCGGCGACCCGGTCCAGCAGCACGACGTCGCGGCGGCTGGGCGAGGACTCCAGTCCGCGGCGGACGACGTCGATGAGCCGGCGGTCGCCGGTGACGGCGACCGACTCCCAACCCTGCTCGTCGGCGATCTCGGTGATGCGTGGACGCAGCGAGGACAGGTAGCGCTGCAGGTGGTCCTCGACACGGCGGTCGAAGCGGTCGACCTGGCCCGCGGCGCGGGAGGGGGTACCGGTCTGCGCGGCCGACGCCGGAGCGCGCATGCTGCGCCAGTCGTCGGTGTCGAGTTCGAAGGCCAGCCGGGTGACCTCGCGGGCGACCCCGAAGCGCAGGTCGATCACGCGCACCCCTTCGTGGGAGACGGCCAGCACGCCCGCGGGCGCCCCGAAGGTGAGGGCGCCGGCCAGCGGACGCAGGTAGGGGCGCCGCTGCAGGACGGCGCAGTCGTCCAGCGGCATCTGCACGGTCAGTGTGTGCACCTCGTCGCGGCTGACCGGGGCGAACAGGGCTCTGCCCACGCCCGACTCCCCCGCGTCGAGGACGGTCTCGATCTCGGGCTGGAGCCGGTCCAGCCGCTCCAGGACAGCGGCCCGGCGCTCCTTGTCGCCGTCGTCGGCGGCGCCGTTGCGAACGGCGCCCAGGGCGTTTCCGACGGCCAGGCGCCAGGCCGGGGACGCCGACTTGTCGCGCGGGTCGGCGGTGGCGTACACGGTCAGCACGCCCATCTCGTCGTCCATGGCGGCCAGGTCGCGAACCGAGGTCGGATCCATGATCACGCTCATCCCGCCCATCGTCGATGTGCCTTCGGGCCGACCCGGAATCCGGGTCTCCTCCCTAACAGGAGACCAGGACAGCCTTCAACGCCGGGTAGCCGGTTGGTCACCCGCACTCAAAGATGCGGCGCAGGGGGCGGGGCGCGCCGCGCCGACGAGGGGTGTGCGGCGCGCCGACGGCCCTCCCCTCACGGCCGCCGGCGCGCCCTTCCGCCCTGCGGGCGACGGGTCTGCGACTCCGTGTCCGGGGCGGGGCTCCGCGGCGGTGCCGACCCGCGGCCGCCGCCCCGGGGGGGACGGGGCGCGCGGCTCCGCTCGGCCATACCACCGCGTCAACACGAACGCGCGCTGACCCCGCATCATTCCCGGCCAGGGACCTGCGGCCCTCGCCGGTCGGCGTGGCGAACCCGGCGCGCCCTGTGCCCGCCGCGGATCGCCGGTGTGACAACCGGGGGCGGGCCCAGGACAATGCAGCAGGTGACGATGACCGAGAAAGTGGACCAGCCAACGTGACGATCAGTATCGACCAGCGCATCGCCGAGGAGATCGGCGTCAGCCAGCACCGGGTGACCGCGGCCGTCGGGCTGCTCGACGACGGGGCCACGGTCCCCTTCGTCGCCCGCTACCGCAAGGAGGCGACCGGCGGGCTGGACGACGCCCAGTTGCGCCATCTCGAGGAGCGCCTGCGCTACCTGCGCGAGCTGGAGGAGCGCCGCGGCGTCATCCTGGAGTCCATCCGCTCCCAGGGCAAGCTCGACGAGGCTCTGGAAGCGCGCATCAACGAGGCCGACTCCAAGGCCCGGCTCGAAGACATCTACCTGCCCTACAAGCCCAAGCGCCGCACCAAGGCCCAGATCGCCCGCGAAGCCGGGCTGGAGCCGCTGGCGGACCTGCTGCTGGGCGATCCCGGGCAGGACCCGCAGACCGCCGCAGCGGGCCATGCCGACCCCGACAAGGGAGTCGCCGACGCCGCCGCCGCGCTGGAGGGCGCCCGCGCGATCCTGGTCGAGCGCTTCACCGAGGACGCCGACCTGGTCGGGGAGCTGCGCGAGCGCCTGTGGTCGCGCGGCCGCCTGGTCGCCCAGGTGCGCGAGGGCCGCGAGCAGGACGGCGCCAAGTTCGCCGACTACTTCGACTACGCCGAGGCGCTGACCGAGCTGCCCTCCCACCGCGTGCTGGCGATGTTCCGCGGCGAGAAGGAGGAGTTCCTCTCCCTCACCCTGCAGCCGGAGGACGACGAGCACTCCGCCGCCGACCCCGCGGCACCCGGCCCCTACGAGCGGGCGATCGCCGCGCGCTTCGGCATCGCCGACCGGGGCCGCCCCGCCGACCGCTGGCTGCTGGACTCGGTGCGCTGGGCCTGGCGCACCCGCGTGTTCGTCCGGCTGGACATCGACCTGCGCATGCGGCTGTGGCAGCACGCCGAGGACGCGGCCGTGGGGGTGTTCGCCGCCAACCTGCGCGATCTGCTGCTGGCCGCGCCCGCCGGCACCCGCCCGACCCTCGGGCTGGACCCGGGCCTGCGCACCGGCGTCAAGGTGGCGGTGGTCGACGCGACGGGCAAGGTGGTGGCCACCGACACGGTCTACCCGCACCCGCCCCAGCGGCGCTGGGACGAGGCGCTGGCGACCCTGGGCAAGCTGGTGCGCGAGCACGGCGTGGAGCTGGTGGCGATCGGCAACGGCACGGCGTCCCGCGAGACCGACAAGCTCGCGGGCGAGCTGGTGAAGCTCATGGGGGCCGGCGAACTCACCAAGGTCATGGTCTCCGAGGCCGGCGCCTCGGTCTACTCCGCATCGGCCTATGCCTCCCGGGAGCTGCCGGAGCTGGACGTGTCGCTGCGCGGCGCGGTGTCCATCGCCCGCCGGCTGCAGGACCCGCTCGCCGAGCTGGTCAAGATCGACCCGAAGTCCATCGGCGTGGGCCAGTACCAGCACGACCTGTCGGAGGCCAAGCTCTCCCGCACGCTCGACACCGTCGTGGAGGACTGCGTCAACGCGGTCGGCGTCGACGTCAACACCGCCTCGGTGCCGCTGCTGGCGCGGGTCTCGGGCATCAGTTCGGCGGTGGCGCAGAACATCGTCGACCACCGCGACGCCAACGGCCCCTTCACCACCCGCCAGGCGCTGAGCCGGGTGCCGCGGCTGGGCCCCAAGGCGTTCGAGCAGTGCGCCGGGTTCCTGCGGATCCGCGGGGGCGACGACCCGCTGGACGCCTCCAGCGTGCACCCGGAGTCCTACCCCGTTGTGCACCGCATCGTCGCGGCCACCGGCGGCGACGTCGCCTCGCTCATCGGCGACGGCGCGACGCTGCGCGCGCTGCGGCCCGAGGACTTCGTCGACGCCGAGTTCGGGCTGCCCACGGTCACCGACATCATCGCCGAGCTGGAGAAGCCCGGGCGCGACCCCCGGCCCGAGTTCGCCACGGCCTCGTTCAAGGAGGGCGTGGAGACTCTGGCCGACCTCCAGCGCGGGATGATCCTGGAGGGCGTGATCACCAACGTGGCGGCCTTCGGCGCGTTCGTGGACGTGGGCGTGCACCAGGACGGGCTCGTGCACGTTTCGGCGATGTCCAAGAGCTTCGTCAGCGACCCCCGCGAGGTGGCCAAGCCCGGCGACATCGTGCGGGTGAAGGTGATGGACGTCGACACCGACCGCAAGCGCATCTCGCTGAGCATGCGGTTGGACGACGACCCGGAGACCGGCGAGCGCGCCGGCGGCAAGGCCGGCGGCCGCAACGGCGGCGGCAGCGGGCGCGGCGGCCGCAAGGACGGTTCCCGCGACCGCAAGGGCGGCCGCCGCGACGACCGCGGCGCAGCCAAGGGCGCCGACGCGGGGGGCGGCGCCATGGCCGAAGCGCTGCGGCGGGCCGGGCTGGACAAGGGGCTCGGCTAGATGGTTGATGGGAGTTTTGCGGAACTCCTGCGGGCACGACGAAGGGCGCCCATGCTCAAGCTGTGAACACGAACCTGGACGCCCTTCTGATCGCACTCTATGTCCACCTGGACGACCACGTCCTGCCCTCGGGCAGGAAACCGGGAAAACGCGGCCCCAAACGGCTGCTCACCGACGCCGAACTCGTCTGCGTCGCCATCGCCCAAGTCCTGCTGCGCTGCGACTCCGAGCGCCACTGGATGCGCGCCGCCCCCGCGCGCATCGGCCACCTCTTCCCCCGCCTGCCCGGCCAATCCGAATACAACCGCCACCTGCGCGATGCGGCCCCCGCCCTGCTCGCCGCCTCCATGTGGCTGGCCCGCTCGGTTCCGACCTGGCACGAGAACCTGCGGCTGATGGACGGCACCCCCGTGCGCTGCGGCGCCTCCCGCGTCACGGTCAACCGCTCCGGGCTGGGCGAGATCGCCGGCTACGGCATGGACAAGTCCCACCACGCCTTCTACTGGGGCGCCAAACTCATGCTCGTCACCACCGCCGAGGGGGCGGTGTGCGCCTTCAGCCTGGCCCACCCCAAGGAACTGGACGAACGCAAGCAGGCCCTGCACCTGCTGCACGTCCACCAGGCCGCGCCCGGCCCGGGCCCGATCGTGTGCGACAAGGGCTTCGCCGGCGCCGGCATCGAGTCCGCCGTGGCCGCGACGGGACATACCATCGTGCGCCCCGCCCTGGAGTCCGAGAAGCAGCGCGGACACGGCCCCCGGCACTTCCCGGGCTGGCTGCGCCAGCGCATCGAGGCGGTGATCTGGACGTTGAAGAACCAGCTCGGACTGGAGCGCCACGCCGCCCGCACCGCCGAAGGGCTCTGGGCGCGCACCTGCCAGCGCATCTGTGCGCTCAACGCCGCGATCTGGCACAACTGGCTGATCGATGCCCCGGTCAAGCGGTCGCTGATCGCCTACGACCACTGACCAGGCCACCAAACTCCCATCAACGATCTAGACGATGTTCAAGAACGGCGGGGGCGCCGCTTTCGAGGAACCCACCGGGTACCACCGGGGGCGGTGACCATCGGGGGTGCGGCAATGGGTGCGCCTCGCGTAGCGCGATCCGCCCGCCCGTCAGCCCGCCACCACCCCATCGGAGACGCTTCGCGCCACGTGTTTCCTTGCCGCCGAGCGCACGCGGAACTTGTCAGGTGGAGCCGCACCATCGGTGGCGGGACTCCGGCGCGAAGGTGCGCCGTGCGCTCGGCGGCAAGCCGGCGCAGAACAAGTACGTGGCGCGAAGCGCCTCCGTTAGGGGCGGCGGCGGGTGACGGGTGGGATTCGCGCATCACAGCCCCATTGCCGCAGCCGCTGTGGTGTCCGGCTTCTTAAACAGGACGTAGACAGGATTCCACGGCCGGGGCGCGGCGGGCCCGCGCCCCGGCCCGCCGGGCTCCGGTGGCCCTGCCCGGTGCCGATGGGTCAGACTGTCACGGGTGGACGTCGAACTCTCCCCGGTGGCCGAGCAGCACAAGTCCGTATTGGCGAACCTGCTGCAGTTCCACCTGCACGACCTGTCGGAGCACCGCGGCGGGGGGCCGAGCCCGCACGCGACGTTCGACTATCCGTACCTGGACCACTACTTCACCGAGGAGGCCCGGGAGGCCTTCTTCATCGCCTCCGCCGGCCGCCTGGCGGGTTTCGCGCTCACCCGCCTCCTCGACGATCGGGTCCGGCATGTGGCGGAGTTCTTCATCCTCCGCGGGCGCCGCCGCCACGGCCTCGGCCGGGCCGCCGCCCACCTGCTGTTCCGCCGCCGACCGGGCACCTGGGAGCTCGCATTCGACCACGCCAACCGCCCCGCCGCGCGGTTCTGGCCCGGCGCGGTCGACGCCGTCGCCGCCGGCCCTGTCACCGTCGTCGAGCGGTATCCGCCCGAGACCGCGGTGCCCGGGACCCTGCTCCGCTTCGACGTCCCGGCCCCGCAGACCTAGGTTCAACAACGTCGGGGGCGCCGCCTTCGAGGAACCCCCGGGTACCCCTGGGGCGGCCGCCATCGGGGTTGCGGCGACGGGTGCGCCTCGCCTAGCGCGGTCCGGCCCCATGGCCGCAGCCGCTGTGGTGTCCGGATTCTTAACCAGGACGTAGACCCGGGCCCCGGATCGGCGGGCCCCCTTGCGCTGTCGGCGCCGGCTACGGCCCGGCCGAGGGGCGCGGTCCGGCGTCGTCCGCCGGCTGCTGAGCAGGGCCCGCGGCGGGCGGTCCGCTCGGTGCGGCCGGGGACTGCGGACCGTTCCCGCGCCGATGCAGCCGGATGCCCAGCCAGCTGGCGACCAGCAGGACCGCCCCGGCCAGCAGCAGCACGGCCGCGGCCCCGATCGCGCCGTCGGTCAGGTCCCAGACCATTTCGGGCAGGCCGACGGTGATCCCGAGGATGCCCAGCACCAGCAGCACCGCGGTGCGGTCGGCGTAGTAGTAGGCGAGGCAGGCCGCCGCCACCGCCAGGGTGGCGCCGTAGCCCCAGGCGCCGTCGGCGCCCCAACCCAGCAGGAACTGGCCGGCCGCAAGCGCCAATCCCGCGCCCAGGCCCAGTCCCAGGCGGCGCTCGGCCGCCGCTCCCAGGGCCGACAGGGCCGCCCATGCCAGTCCCAGCCCCAGCCACGCGCCGCCGATCGCCAGGAACTCGTCGCCGGGGTCGGGCTGTCCGGTCTCCCGCACGACCAGGGCGGCAAGGGCCGCGGCCAGCCACCAGGTCGTCACGTGGCCCACGGCCGTGGGCAGGGCCGCATAGCCCGCGGCCGCCACCGCGACCCCGACGAGAGCCGGCAGGTAGAGGGGCTCGCCGTCCACGGCGATACCCACCGAGAAGGCGGCCAGCACCGCGGCCAGCGCCAGCAGCACCCCGGCGACGCGACGGCGGACGTCGGGCAACCGGTGGCGGCGCCCGCGCATCTCCTGGGGCCCGCCCGTCATGACCATCGCTCCGCCCACCGCGACGACGGCCAGCACGGCCAGCAGCCCGATGCGGAGGTCCCGGCTCAGCTCCTCCCAGTAGGCCGTGGCCAGCGCGACCCCGCCGGCCAGCACCAGGCCGCCGCCGATGTATCCGGCGATCTCCGTCCAGCGCACGCGCCCGGGACCGGCATCGGCGGCCTCCAGCGCGGCCCGCACCTCCTCGGCCTGCGCGGAGGAGATGACCCCGCGCTCGACGAGGCCGCGCAGAGCCGCCTGCCGGGCGGGCTTCGACTCGCTCACGTTGTGCTCCCCTTCCGCCTGCGACGTGCCTCCGGGGCGGCCCCGGATGCGCCCATCCCATCGTGGCGGGCGCCTGGACGCCTGAGTACCACTACTCAGATCGCCTCCGCGACCGCATGCGACCGCGGCCGTGGTGGCGGACGGCCGGGGCCGGCGGGCGGCGGGGCGGCGGAGGATCGCGCGGGGCGGCCGCCGGTGCGCCCCCGTAGGCGCCGGCGACCGCCCGCCCGCCCGCCGCTAGGAGCCGTACTCGGCGCGGATGCGGTCGGCGAAGTGGGAGAACTCGCAGCCGTGCAGGAACGCGGAACGCATGGTGCCGGGGTCCGCGACCCCGGTGCCGGCGATGTCGAAGGCCGTGCCGTGGTCGACCGAGGTCCGCAGGATGGGCAGGCCGACGGTGACCGAGATGGTGCCGTCGAAGTCGAAGGTCTTCGCGGCGATGTGGCCCTGGTCGTGGTACTGGGAGAGGACGCCGTCGTAGCGGTCCTGCAGCAGCTGGTGGAAGACGGAGTCGGCGGGCACCGGCCCGACGACGTCGGCGCCCGCGGTCCGCACCCGCTCCACCGCGGGAACCAGGTGGTCGATCTCCTCGGTGCCGAAGGCCCCGTTCTCCCCGCCGTGGGGGTTGATGGCGGCCACCGCCAGGCGGGGCTCGTCGTGGCCGAAGACCCGCAGGGCGGTGAGCGCCTCCTCGATGGCGGCCACCTGCTGGTCGGCGCCGACCTGGTCCAGCGCGGTGCGCAGGGAGACGTGGCGGGTGGCGAAGAAGATCTTCTTGCCCCGCACAACGAACATGGTGTTCTGCCGGGTGACGCCGGTGAGCGCGCCCAGCATCTCGGTGTGGCCGAGGTGCTCGCTGCCGGCCGCCCAGATCGCCTCCTTGTTGATGGGACCGGTGACGATCCCGGCCACGCGGCGGTCCATGGCCGCGCGCGTGGCGACCTCGATGGCGCGGACGGCGGCGGCGCCGGCGCGCTTGTCCACCGTGCCCCAGGGGAGTTCGGTCTCGCCCAGCTCGCCGATGTCGAAGCAGTCGATCACGCCGTCGCGCTCCTCGGGCAGGTCCCAGGAGTCCAGCGCACGGATCCGCACGTCCAGCCCGCACACCGCGGCGGCGCGCCGCAGCACGGCCGGGTCGGCGACCACGACGCCGCGGGCGGAGGCGGTCGTGCCCACCTCGCTGAGCGTGCGCACGGTGATCTCGGGACCGATTCCCACCGGATCGCCGACGGTGACGGCGAGGGCCGGGCGGTCGCTTCGGGGGCTGTTGGTCTCGGGCATCTCGCTTCCCTCCCAGGATGCCCGGCCGCGCTCGCGCGGTCGGGCGGGTGCCGGTTCGTTTCTCGTGCCGCGCCGCCGGCGCGGGCGGTTCACACCCGCGGCGGCGTGCGCAGCGGCCCTGGGGGCGGGCCGGGGGGATGGTCCGTCGGGCCGGGGGGATGATCGGTCGCGGCGCCGGGGTCGCGTCCCGGGGCGGGCCGCTCCCCGGGCACCTGCCGGGAGTGGGCGGCGGGCGGGGCGTGGTGCTCGGGCACCTCGGCGGGGACCGTGCGCAGGCGCGCCTGCACCGCGCGGCGCAGCTTGGCCAGGCACTCCACCAGCGTCGCGTCGTCGCCGACGAGGCCGCCCTTGGTCACGACCGGGATCCCGTCGAGCACTCCCCCGCTGATGCGGCCGTGCACGGCCAGCGGGACGACCTCGCCGCCCACCTCGAAGGCGCGCACGTGCAGGGCGTCGAGCACGGCGGAGGTGACCTCGCCCCCGCTGGTGTAGAGGCCGCTGGGCACGGCGGCGCCTGCGCTGTCCACCACCTCGGCGACCAGTCCGGCAAGGAGTCCGGGCAGGGCGAGCTTGGCGGCGCTGGGAAGCTCCACGACGTCGCGGGCCGACTGGGCGGTGCGCAGTACGACGGGTTCGGGGAAGGCGGCCGCGGCCAGGTGGTCGGCGAGCTGTCGGGCGATCGCGGCCCGGTAGCCGGCCTCTCCTCCGGCCAGGCGGGCGGCGTCGACGTCGACGAACCGGACGGGGCCGCTGCGCGCCGCGGCGTCGAGTTGGCGACGGGTCAGCTCGGTGGCGCTGCCGACCACCCCCAGCAGCGGGCCGGCCGCGGCTGCGCGGCCGCGCAGCTGCAGCGCCTCGGCCAGCAGCGCCCCGGCCGGGCCGGGGTCGACGGCCAGCCACACCGTTCCGGTGTCGCGGTGCACCTGCGCCGCGGCCTCGGCGATGTCGGCCAGGTGCTGCTCGGTCAGCGCGTCGCAGAGCACGACCGGTTCGTCTCCGGCGGCCAGGTCGGCGGCGAGCGGGCCCTGGGCGACCCGGCGCAGCGGCACGTGGCGCAGCGGCAGATCGGTCTGGGCGCCCACGATGTCGGCCACGACGCTCGTGTGCATCGGGTTGAGCGGATCCAGCGCCAGCTCGCCGCGTTCCAGCGGGACCCCGTCGAGCAGCTGGACACCGTCGACGGTGACCCGCCCCGAGGCCGGGAACGCGGGCGCGAACAGGGCCCGAACCGGGGTCGGCTCGGGCACGCGCTCGCGCACGGTCCGCCACGCCGCCTCAAGCTCCGCGCCGACGTTGCCGCGCAGGGTGGTGTCGGTGCGCTTGACCACCAGGCCCGCCGGCCAGGCCGACGCGACCGCGTCGGCGACCAGCCGGCCGGCCTGCTCGGCGGGCACGTGGCGGCTGTCGAGGTTGATCACCACGGCGTCGTAGTCGCGGGCCGCGCGCGGCGCCTGCTCGGGGGTGACCGTGGCCACCCGCATGCCGGCGCGCGCGAACCGGGCGCCTGTCGCGTTGGCGCCGGTGAGGTCGTCGGCGACGACGAGAACCTGGGCCACGGTTGTCACCCCTAACCGAGAATCAGCGCTGCGATGCCCAGCAGCGGGATGCTCGCCAGCCACAGCGTGGTGGTGGCGCCGGTCCACATCTTCATCGCCGCACCGCCGGTGAGGCCGGTGAAGCGGGTGACGACCCAGAAGAAGGAGTCGCTCACGTAGGAGAAGACGAAGGAGCCGGAGCAGGCGGAGAGCACCGCGAGCGTGGGGTCCACCCCGGCCGACTGCACCAGCGGGGCGCTGAGCGTGGCCGCGGTGATGATGGCGACGGTGCCCGAGCCCTGGGCGATGCGCACGAAGGTGGCGATGAGGAAGGGCATCAGGAACAGCGGCACCGGCCAGGTCGAGACCTCCTCGGCGAGCGCGTCGCCGACGCCCGACTGGCGCAGCACCTCGCCGAAGGCTCCGCCCGCACCCGTGATGAAGACGATCATGCCGGCGGATGCGGCCGCGGCGGTGAGCCAGCCGGTGACGGTCTTGCGGCCGGTGTGCAGGCGCGGCAGCAGGTAGACGGCGATGACCAGGCCGATCAGCAGCGCGATCGCGGGTTCGCCGATGAAGGTGAACACCTCGGCGATGCGGGATCCTTCGGCGACGGCGGCGGTGACGGTGTTGCCGACGATCAGCAGCAGCGGCAGGAGGAGGGGAAGCGCGGCCAGTGCCGGATGCACGCGCGGCTTGGCCTGTTCGGCGGTTTCGCCGGAGCCGGCCGGCTCGGCGGTGCCGCCGCCTGCGGCCGGAGCCGCCGGGGCGTCCTGCGGGCCGGTCGGGGCGCCGCTGCCCGCGGCACGGGCGGCGGCGGGTGCGCCGGCGAGGTCGGGAACCAGGTCGGGGTCCAGGTGGGGCTCCAGGCGCGGTCCCATGATGCGGGCGTAGGCCACCACGACCGGCACCAGCACGCCCGCCATGACCAGACCGGCCAGGATGACGGTACCCAGGTCGGCGCCGAGCAGGCCCACGGCGGCCAGCGGTCCGGGGGTGGGCGGGACCAGGTGGTGGGTGACGGCCAGGCCGCCGGCCAGCGCGAGGGACACGCCCACCAGCGGCTTGCCGTAGCGCCGGGCGAGCGAGCGCGCCAGGGGGTGGAGGATGACGAAGCCGGAGTCGCAGAAGACCGGCACGGACACGACGGCTCCGGTCGCGGTCATCGCGACGTCCTCGCGGCCCTTGCCGAATGCGCGGACGAACATCCGGGCCAAGGCGTCGGCGCCGCCGCTCTCCTCCAGGACCTTTCCGATCATGACACCGAGCGCGATGACGATGCCGATGCCGGCGAGGGTGTCGCCGAAGCCGGTGGTGATGTGGCCGATCAGGTCGGTGACCGGGACGCCGGCGACCACGCCGGTGACCAGCGCGCCGGCCAGCAGGCCGACGAACGCGTCCAGCCGCGACCAGACGATGATCGCGACGACAGCGGCGACGCCGAGGACCAGCGCCGCGAGCAGCTGCACATCCATGTCCGCACCTTTCGTGGGGTCAATCGGTTGACGCAGGCGTGGTGGGGCCGCCTGCGGTCGGCACGACGCGGAGCCGGCAGGAGGGGTCCGCGCCGAACGTGCGGGCGTCCTCGTCGCTGATGCCGTCATCGGTGACGAGGACGTGGGGGCCGGGCAGAACCGCCCAGTGGTGGTGCTCGCCTGCATGGAGCTTGCTGGAGTCGGCGACCACGACGACTTCGCGGGCGCTGCGCATCTGCAGCTCCTTGACGGCCGCCAGTTCCGGGCTGGGGCAGTTGACGCCGCGCCCGGGGACCACGCCGTCGGCGCCGATGAAGGCGATGTCGGCGCTGATCCGGTCGAGCACGCCGCGCGCGTAGTCGCCCACGATGGACCCGCGCCGCCGCCGAACGCGGCCGCCGATGACGATCAGCTCGATGCCTTCGGCGTCGTGCAGGGCGGTCATCGGCCCCAGCCCGTTGGTGACGACGGTGAGCCCGGAGCGGGATGCCAAGCGCTCGGCGATGAAGGTCGTGGTGCTGCCAGCGTCGAGCAGGACGACCTGGCCGTCCTCGACGAGATCGGCGGCCAGTGCGGCGATCCGCCGCTTGGCGGGTGCGTTGCGCTGGCTCTTCTGCGTCCAGGACAGCTCGCCGCCCGAGGGGGAGGGCACAGCGCCGCCGTGGGTGCGCACGACCTTACCGGCCTGCTCAAGCTCGGTCAGCCCGCGCCGCACGGTGGAAGGGCTGATCCCCAGCACACGGGCCAGGTCCTCGACCCGCTGGATGCCGTCGACGACGGCGTCCAGCAGCTCCTGATGGCGCACTCCCACTCCTACTTGCTCATTTCGTGCAGATGAACAGGACAATAATGACTTGGTCGCTCATTTTGCGCAAGATAGGGCGCTCAAATCGAACGAAACATGCAGAGGGGGTGGGGGCGAGGGTGGGGGCGAGGGTGAGAGGCGCCGGGTGGGGCGGTGGGTGGTCGAGGTGGGTGGTCGAGGTGGGCGATCAGCGGTTGGTGCCAGCGGATGGCCGTCCGCCCGGCGAGGCGACAAGGGCGGCGAGGGCTGGCCCCGCGCCCATCGGTCCCGGTGCCCGCCGGTGCAGGTGGGCGACGGGGGCGGCGAGGGCGGCGGGTGGCCCGGCCCGCGCCCATCGGTACGGGTGCCCGCCGGTGCAGGCGAGCGACGGAAGCAGCGAGGTCAGCGGGTGGCCCGGCCCCAGCGAGTCGGCCCCGGTGCCCGCCGGTACAGGCGAGCGACGGAAGCAGCGAGGTCAGCGGGTGGCCCGGCCCGCGCCCATCGGCACGGGTGCCCGCCGGCACAGGCGAGCGACGGAAGCAGCGACGTCGGTGGATGGCCCGGCCCGCGCCCATCGGCACGGGTGCCCGCCGGTGCAGGTGTGCGACGGGGGCGGCGAGGGCGGCGGGTGGCCGGGCCCGCGCCCATCGGTACGGGTGCCCGCCGGTGCAGGTGGGCGACGGGGGCGGCCAAGGTGGTCGGCGCATCGGGCTGCGCGCATGGGTGCGGCGGTGCGCTGGGGGTCGGGGGCGACAGGTGCGGCGCGGGGGCGTGTTGGGGTGTGCCGCATCCACCAGCACGCCGCGACCGAAAGCACGTATGCCCGGTTTGATTTAACTCGCTTCGATCCCGGTCGCGTCGAGGGTGTCCGTGGGGCCACGCTCGGCGCCGAGCGTGGCCCCACGGACACCCTCGACTGCGGATCCGGAGGTGCAAGCCGGACATAGCGGGCTTCTGGGGCGACGGCGGGGCGACGGCGGGGCGACGAGACGCGCCGCGCGACCGCCGGGGCGGGCTCCGGCCGCGCGGCGGGCGATTTCAAGCGCCGAATCGTCCCGAGATGTCCGGTATGCGGGGGCGCCAAGACGGTCCGCACGGCCCGGATCGGCGATGATCATGGCGTTTGGAGCGGAATCGGCGCCCGAAGCGCTCCAAACGCGCACCTCGTGGCACCCCGGCCGCCTCCACCCCCCGCCACAGGCGGGCATTCCGGACAAACCACCCCGGATTCCTTCCGCATCCCGGAAGATCCGGGATGCGACGCGCCGCGCAGCCCCACCGCGCGCCATCGGCGGGCATCGTCGACCCGCGCGAGGCGAAATGCCCGAAAAGTCCCCGCCCGGGCCGTGTCCCAGGACGGCGGGGGCTGCCGTCCAGGAACCCACCGGGAACCACCCGGGGCGGCCACCATCGGGGCTGCGGCAATGGGTGCGCCTCGCGAAGCGCGGTCACAGCTTGCCGCCGAGCGCACGCAGCCCGTCCCAGGTGGAGCCGCACCACCGGTGGCGGGCCTCCGAAACAAGGGTGCGCCGTGCGCTCGGCGGCAAGCTGGCGCACCGCGCTTCGCGCATCACAGCCCCATTGCCGCAACCTCCTGTGGTGACCGACTCCTTGAACACGACGTAGGCGGCCCCCACCACCGCCCTCGCCGCCACCGTCGCCTGTCGCACCGGCGGGCACCGGGTTCGGTGGGCTCGGGCCCGGCCATCCGCCGCCCTCGCCGCCCCCGTCGGACGATCAACCGGCGAGCACCCGAACCGGTGGGCGCAGGCTGAACCGCGTGCGGCCCTCGTTGCCCTCGTCGGATGATCAACCGGCGAGCACCCGACCGAATGGGCTCGGGCCGAGCCATCCGCCGACCTCGCTGCCCCCGTCGTATGGGCCACCGGCGGGCACCCGAACCGATCCGCGCGGGCAAAGCCCACCGCCGACCTCGCCGCCCCCGTCGCACGGGCCACCGGCGAGCACCCGAACCGGTGGGCGCAGGCGACACCACCCACCACCTCCACTCCCCTCCCCCGCTTGCCGCTCCCTCCCCCGCTCCCCGCTCCCCTCAGCCTTCTCCCCCTTCCCCGCTCCCCTCTCAGGCGGGCTCGTGCCCCCCGATCGCTGTCACGATGGACGGACCTGGGGCGGCAAGGTGAAGTGGATGGTCTCGCGGGTGATCTCGTATTCGCGCACGGTCAGCGGGCCCAGTCCGCGCAAGGCGGTGATCACCGCATCCACCAGTCCCGGTGGCGCGGAGGCGCCGGCGGTCAGCCCGACGGTGCGTACCCCCGCCAGCCACTCCGGGCGGATGTCGCCGGTGTCGTCGACGAGGTGGGCCCCGGTGCCGCGGCGCCGGGCGAGTTCCACCAGCCGCCGGGAGTTGGAGGAGTTGTCCGACCCCATCACCAGCACCAGGTCGGCCTCCTCGGCGATGGCCGACAGGGCGTCCTGGCGGTTGGTGGTGGCATAGCAGATGTCGTCGGAGGAAGGCCCGCGCAAGGCGGGGAAGCGGGCGCGCAGGGCGTCGACGACCTCGGCGGCCTCGTCGACGGCCAGGGTGGTCTGGGTGAGGTAGGAGACCCGTTCGGGGTCCTCGACCTCCAGGGACGCGGCGTCCTCGGGAGTCTCGACCAGGACGGTTCGGCCCGGGGCCTCGCCGAGAGTGCCCTCGACCTCCTCGTGGCCGGCGTGGCCGATGAGCACGACCGTGTCTCCCCGGGAGGCGAACCGGCGGGCCTCGGTGTGCACCTTGGTGACCAGCGGGCAGGTGGCGTCGATGACGCTGAGCCCGCGTTCGGCCGCCTGGCTGTGCACCTGCGGTGAGACTCCGTGCGCGGAGAAGACCACGGTCGCGCCCTCGGGGACCGCGTCGAGGTCGTCGACGAAGACGGCGCCCCGCGATTCGAGGTCGGCGACGACGTGGGTGTTGTGCACGATCTGCTTGCGCACGTAGACGGGGCTGCCGCGCTGCTCAAGCGCCTGCTCCACGATCTCGATGGCGCGTTCGACTCCGGCGCAGAAAGAGCGCGGCGCGGCGAGCAGGACGCTGCGCGGCACTCCGGCGACGGCGAGCCAGGCGTCGAGGGCCTCGCGCGCGGCCCGGTCGCCTGCCGGGTGCTCCGCGCCGGAGAGGCCGGCCGCGCCCAGGCCGGCGGGCGGGTCGGAGCCGGGGATCACCGCGGCATGGCCGCGGGCGTGCTCGGGCACGTCGGCGGGCGTCGCGGCGGCGGCGCCGGCGGGTTCGGCGGACATGCGCAGAGCCCCGCGCACGGGCCGTGCGCCGCGGCGGCCGACTTCGCCGGCGACGAGGTCGGCCGCCGGGCAGGAGAGGTCGGGGGCGTGCGCGCGCACGAGGCGGTCGGCGACCAGGACGGTGGCCGGGGCGGGGGCCGTCCCGCCTGATCCGGTGGTCGGTGCTGCGGTCTGGGTCATGCTGCGGTGCCTCCTCGGCTCGGCCGTCGGTCAGTGGTCGCGGCGGGTGGCCAGGCGGGCCAGGTCGGCGAGTTCGGCCGCGGGCGCGGCCGCCGCGGCGGCGGAGCGCAGGTGGCCCAGCGCCCGCTCCAGCAGGACCGCGCTTTCGCGTTCGCCCCAGGAGCGTCCTCCGGCCAGCTCCACCAGCTCGGCGGCGCGCACGAGTTCGGCGCCGTGCAGCGGCCGGTCGCGGGCGAGCAGGGCCGCCAGCTCCCCCGACTCGGCAGCGGCGGAGGTCAGCGCGGCCACCACCGGCAAGGTCTTCTTGCGGTTGCGCAGGTCGGAGTGGACTGGCTTGCCGGTGGTCGCGGGGTCGCCCCAGATGCCCAGGAGGTCGTCGGCGATCTGGAAGGACAGTCCCAGCAGTTCGCCGAACCGCCGCAGGTCCTGTACCTGGCGCGGTGTGCCTCCGCCGAGGGCGGCCCCCAGGCCGCAGGCGCACCCCAGCAGCGCGCCGGTCTTGGCCTCGGCCATGGCGCGGCACTCGGCGGGGTCGACGTCGGCGCGGCGCTCGAAGTCGATGTCGGCACTCTGGCCGTCGATGAGCCGCTGCACGGTGGCGTTGAGGCGGCGCACCGCGTCGCCGGCCGCGGGGTGGCCGGAGGCCGCCAGGGTGTCGAAGGCCAGAGAGAGCAGCGCGTCGCCGGCCAGGACGGCGCCGCCCATGCCGAAGACGCTCCAGGCGGTGGCGCGGTGCCGCCGGGTGGTGTCGCCGTCCATGACGTCGTCGTGCAGCAGCGAGAAGTTGTGCACGAGTTCGACCGCGACCGCGGCCGGGACCGCGTCCTCGGCGGTGCCGCCGGCGGCCTGCGCGGCCAGCAGGCACAGCGCGGGCCGGAACAGCTTCCCGCCCGCGCCGCCGATCGGGTCTCCCCGCTCGTCGCGCCAGCCGAAGTGGTAGGCGGCGATCGCCTGCGGCGAGGGGGGCAGGGTCTCGACCGCCGCGCGCAGAGCGGGGTCGACGGTGTCGCGGACGCCGGCGAGTACCTCGGCCGCCGGACGGCCGCCCGTGGTCTCATCGATTGCCACCATGAGGCGGGTCCCTTCTGTGCGGTGGGTGCCGTCGGGGCCGTCAGCGTCCGATCTCGACGTTCTCGAGGATCCCGAGGGCGTCGGGGACGAGTACGGCGGCGGAGTAGTAGGTGCTGACCAGGTAGGACATGATCGCCTTCTCGCTGATGCCCATGAATCGCACCGACAGCCCCGGCTGGTACTCGTCGGGCAGGCCGATGTGGTGGAGTCCGACGACGCCCTGGTCGTGCTCGCCGGTGCGCATCGCGAGGATGGAGCTGGTGCCGGAGGCGGTGACCGGGATCTTGTCGCAGGGCAGCATCGGGATGCCGCGCCAGCCGGTCACGGCGTGACCGTCGTAGTGGAGGGTGTCGGGGTAGACGCCGCGGCGGCTGCACTCGCGGCCGAAGGCGGCGATGGCGCGGGGGTGGGCGAGGACGACCTGCGTCTTGCGGCGGCGCGAGACGAGTTCGTCGAGGTCGTCGGGGGTGGGCGGGCCGGTGCGGGTGGGGATGCGCTGGCTGAGGTCGGCGTTGTGCAGCAGCCCGAAGTCGCGGTTGTTGACCAGCTCGTCCTCCTGGCGCTCCCGCAGCGCCTCCACCGTCAGCCGCAGCTGCTCCTCGACCTGGTTCATCGGCTGGTTGTAGAGATCGGCCACCCGCGTATGCACCCGCAGCACCGTCTGCGCGACACTGAGCTCGTACTCCCGCGGCGAGGCCTCGTAGTCCACGAACGTCCCCGGAAGATCCGGCTCCCCCGCATGCCCCGCGGCCACCGCGATGTCGGCCTCGCCGTACCTGTTGCTCGGGCGCCGCGACCGGGACCGCACGTCCTCCAGGTGAGAGCGCAGCGCGGCGGAGTCGTCGACCGCCTGCTGGAACCGGTTCCGCGGCAGGACCAGCACGGTGCAGGCGGTCCTGGCCTTGACCGTGTCCTGCCAGGCTCCGGGCCGGGCCTCCATCGCGGCGTCGCCGAAGTGGTCGCCGTCGACCAGCACGCCGACCACGTTGTCGTCGCCGTATTCGCCGGCCCGGTGCACGCCGGCCTTCCCGTGGGCCATCAGGAACACGTGGTCGACGGGGTCGCCGGCGGCGGCGATGACGTCGCCCGGCCGGTATTCGCGCTGCTCGAAGCGGTCGGCGAGGGCCTCCAGCACGGCCGTGTCGGCGAAGCCCCGCAGCGCGGGCAGTTCGGCGAGCTCGGGCGGCACGACCCGGACCCGGGTCCCGGTGGAGACGAAGCTGACCCTGCCGTCTCCGACGGTGCAGGTGAACCTCCGGTTCACCCGGTAGACTCCGCCGTCGACCTGCACCCAGGGCAGGACGCGCAGCAGCCATCGGGACGTGATCCCGCGCATCTGCGGGGGCGTCTTGGTCGTGGTCGCGAGGTTGCGCGCCGCCGCGGTATCGAGGCTCAGGCGCTCGGGCCGGGCGTTCTCAAGGGTCGGATCCGTCATGTGATGCACCACCTAACTCTGCTGGTGTCGGGCGCCGATCCCGCGGGGCGCGGGCGTGTCCGGCGGTGGAAGAGGTCGTCGGAGCGGAGTCGGTCCTGATCGGGGCCGGGCGGCGCGGTGCGGACGCGCCGCCGCCGGCGCCCGTGCGGCCTGCGTCGGGGGGCGCGGAGGGGTGCCGCACGGGCGGGTCGGCGGGCGGGGGCGGGGCGGCTAGCTCTCGCGTCCGATCTCGACGTTCTCGAGGATCCCGAGGGCGTCGGGGACGAGCACGGCGGCGGAGTAGTAGGTGCTGACCAGGTAGGACATGATCGCCTTCTCGCTGATGCCCATGAATCGCACCGACAGCCCCGGCTGGTACTCGTCGGGCAGGCCGGTCTGGTGGAGTCCGACGACGCCCTGCTTCTCCTGGCCGGTGCGCATGAGCATGATCGAGGTGCTGCGCGTGGCGGTGACCGGGATCTTGTTGCAGGGGAACATGGGCACGCCCCGCCAGGAGGGCACCCTGTGGCCCTCGACGTCGACGCTGTGGGGGTAGACGCCGCGGCGGCTGCACTCGCGGCCGAAGGCGGCGATGGCGCGGGGGTGGGCGAGCAGGAAGGAGGGCTCCTTCCACACGGTGCCCAGCAGCTCGTCGAGGTCGTCGGGGGTGGGCGGGCCGGTGCGGGTGGGGAAGCGCTGGCTGAGGTCGGCGTTGTGCAGCAGCCCGAAGTCGCGGTTGTTGACCAGCTCGTCCTCCTGGCGCTCCCGCAGCGCCTCCACCGTCAGCCGCAGCTGCTCCTCGACCTGGTTCATCGGCTGGTTGTAGAGATCGGCCACCCGCGTATGCACCCGCAGCACCGTCTGCGCGACACTCAGTTCGTACTCGCGGGGGGAGCCCTCGTAGTCCACGAACGTCCCCGGAAGATCCGGCTCCCCCGCATGCCCCGCGGCCACCGCGATCGCGGCCTCGCCGCTGGGATCGGCCTCCCGGGCGGGGCGGGAGCGCAGCTCGGCCAGGTGCGCGCTTAGCGCCTCGGAGCGCTCGGCGACCTCTTGGAAGTCCGAGCGCCGCAGGGAGAGAACGGTGCAGGGGGTGACGGCCTTGGCGGTGGCGTCCCAGGATCCCTCGTCCTCGAGCAGTGCGGCCGAGCCGAAGTGGTCGCCGTCGATCATGGTCCCCAGGACGGTCTCGTCGCCGTAGTCGCCCACGCCCAGCCGGTTCACCTTGCCGTGGGCGATGAGGTAGACGCGGTCGGCGGCGCCGCCGTGCTCGACGATGACGTCGCCGGGCGCGTATTCCTCCTGGATGAAGCGCTCGGCCAGGGCCTCCAGCGCGGATTCGTCGCCGAAGTCGCGCAGCAGCGACAGCTCGCAGAGTTCGCGCGGGATCACCCGCACGTCGGCTCCGGTGGAGACGAAGCTGACCCTGCCGTCTCCGACGGTGTAGGTCAGCCGCCGGTTGACCCGGTAGGAGCCGCCGGCGGCCTCGATCCAGGGGAGCAGGCGCAGCAGCCATCGGGAGGTGATGCCCTGCATCTGCGGAGGGGTCTTGGTTGTCGTCGCCAGTTTCCGTGCGGCCTCGGTTCCCAGGCTCAGCCGCTGCTCCGCGTTCTCCACGCCGGACTCGGTCATGGTGGTTCCACCCAATCCTTCGCTGACCGTTGATGCTGTGCCGATTCATTTCGACAGGCGTGCGCGGCTCTGCGGAATCCGTCCGCAGACCCCCGATCCGCGGAACGCGGTGCGGCGAATGCGCCGTGTTCTCCATCGTTTTCGTTTCAGCAGTCCGCCGTTCTCGGGGACCCGAATGGTCACCGGATGCGCGTTCGCCGCATCCCGGATTCCGGGGCCGATCCCGTCGGTCGCCGCGTCGGTGTGTCGATCTCACGCCTGGTCGGCACCCCACGTACCCGGCGGTTCCACACGCATGCGCCCCGAACGCCGACTTTCATCGCGGACGCACAACCCGCCCTCATAGTCCCCGAATTCGGCCCGTCCGCGAACAGCCGGCGGCGTTCCCGCGGCAACCCGGCGGCCTGCGCCCCGGGATTTCCGATGGGCGTTAGGGACAACTGGAATCCCGGATCAGAAACCACCGGCAACGGGAAACACGAGCCGCGCACAGCACCCATCCGGACATTCGGAAAACACCGCCGCGGCAGGACTGGAAACAAAAGATATCCAGGCTTGTATCATAAAATAGACCCGCAAAGCGGTCAAAAAAGAAGAGCAGTCCGGATGCCCCGAACTGCTCAGATGTCCTAAGTTATGCCCGGTCTTCGTTTTTGCCCGAGAGACGCCGAACCGGAGGGCGGGGTCCTGCGCACCCCGCCCTCCGGCCGGGCGGGACCGCTGTCAGCTCCCCGCTGCGGCGGGGGCCTGCTCCTGGCGGAGGATGCCGCGTACGGCCGCCTCGATGGCCCCGGAGTCGATCCCGGCCTCGCGGAGCTGCTCCTGCGGCGTGGCAGACGCCGGCATGCCCGTCACCGCGAGCTTCATCATCCGCGGCGTGGACCGGGTGTCGGCGAACACGTCGAGCACGGCGTCGCCCAGTCCGCCTTCGGGCCAGTGGTCCTCGACGGTGACGATACGGCCGGTCTCCTCGGCGGCCGCCCGCAGGGTCGGGGCGTCCACCGGCTTGATGGAGTAGGCGTCGATCACCCGGACGCCGATGCCCTCGCCGGCCAGGGCGTCGGCCGCGGCCAGCGCCTCATGGACCGTGGCACCGGCGCCCACGACCGTCACCCGGTCGTCCGGCGACGAACGCAGCACCTTGCTGCCGCCGATCCGGAAGCCCTCATCGGGCCCGTAGAGGACCGGCGTCTTGCCGCGCAGTGTGCGCAGGTAGCTCACGCCGTCGTGCTCGGCCATCCCCGCGGTGAGGCGGGCGGTGGAGTTGGCGTCGCAGGGGTGCAGGACCACGCTGTTGTGCACGGCGCGCAGGGCGGCGATATCCTCCAAGCCCATCTGGGAGGGGCCGTCCTCCCCGATCGACACCCCCGCGTGGGATCCCACCAGGTTGATGTCGGCCCGGCTGACCGCCGCCATGCGGATGAAGTCGTAGGCGCGCGAGAAGAACGCCGCGAACGTCGCGGCATACGGCGTCCAGCCGCGGACCTGCAGTCCGATCGCGGCGGCGACCATCTGCTGCTCGGCGATGTAGAACTCGAAGAAGCGGTCGGGGTGCTGCTCGGCGAAGAACTTGGCGCGCGTGGAGTCGGCGACCTCGCCGTCCAGCACGACCACGTCGGGGCGCGCGGCGCCGATCGCCGCGGCCGCCTGGCCGAACGCGTCGCGTGTTGCGGCCTCCTCACCCACCTCGTAGGCGGGCAGGTCCACCTGCGCGCCGCCGGGCCGCTGGCGCACTCCCCCGCTGTCGGGTGCGGCCACCTCGATGCGCAGGTCGCGCTCCCCGCCCAGCTCGGCGATGGCCTGCTCGGCGTCGGTCAGCGGCTTGCCGTGGGCGCCCTCCTGGTCGGCGACCGCGCTGACACCGGCACCCTTGACCGTGCGGGCGATGATCGCGGTGGGCCGTTCGGTCTCCTCCTGCGCCCGGCGGTAGGCCGCGTCGATCTCGTCGATGTCGTGTCCGTCGATCTCGACGGTGTGCCAGCCGAACGCCTCGACGCGGCGCCGGTAGGCGTCCAGGTCCCAGCCGTGGCGGGTCGGGCCGCGCTGGCCGAGCCGGTTGATGTCCAGGATCGCGGTCAGGTTGGCCAGACCCGCCTGGCCGGCGTACTCCATGGCCTCCCAGACCGAGCCCTCGGCGAGCTCGCTGTCGCCGCACAGGACCCACACCCGGTAGGGCAGCCGGTCCAGGCTCGCCCCCGCCAGCGCCACGCCGGCTCCGATCGGCAGGCCCTGGCCCAGGGAGCCGGTGGCGACGTCGACCCACGGCAGCCGCGGCGTGGGGTGGCCCTCCAGCGGGCTGCCCAGGCGGCGATAGCGCAGCAGCTCGGGATCGGAGATGGCGCCGCAGGCCTTGTAGAGGGCGTACAGCAGCGGCGAGGCGTGGCCCTTGGAGAAGATCAGGTGGTCGTTGCCCGAGTGCTCGGGCGAGTCGAAGTCGTAGCGCAGGTGCTCCGAGGCCAGCACCGCCATCAGGTCCGCCGCCGACATCGACGAGGTCGGGTGCCCCGAACCCGCGGCGTCGGCGGCGCGGACCGCGTCGACGCGCAACTGCTGTCCCAGCTCCTTGAGCCGTTGCCGGTCGGTCATCGTCTTCTTCCTCCTCGAATGGCGTCGTGCCGTGGAACGGCAACCCGGATCCGCTACCCGCCGGAGGGGCGCACATGCGCCGGCGGCAGGACCGCGGGTGGGGGTGCGAGCGCCCCGTCGAGGCCGGTGACGGTGGCCTCGGCCAGGTAGTCGACGACGTCGGCGGCGCGGGACCGGCGTGCGTAGGCGGCGCGCTGCCGTACCGCACCGCCCCCGCGCACCCGCAGCGTGCCGAGCACCGCCCGCACGAACTCCAGATCGCCGGAGCGGTCGAGGTAGGGGCGCAGGTGCTCCACGGCCCCTTCCAGCACCGCGTGCACCGGGCGCAGCCGCCCGCCGCCCAGGGGGTCGGGGCAGCTGCCCTCCAAGCCGTCGCGCGCGGCGCGCCACAGGTCGCCGCGCAGGACCGCCGGGTCGCGGCGGAGAGGGGTGCGGCCGGCGGCCGCGGCGTCCAGGGCGGCGCTGACCAGTGCCCGCACCAGTACCGCCACCAGCGCGGACTCCTCGGGTGTGGCCGGGACGTCGCACACCCGGATCTCGACGGTGGGGTGGCGGTCGGAGAGGCGGACGTCCCAGTAGAGCATCCGCCGGTCCAGGGCGGCGCCCGACTCCAGCAGGGCCGCCACGCAGGTCTCGTAGTGCCGGGCCGACTCCATCGGCGGAGGCGGTCCCGCGGTGGGCCAGCGCGACCAGCGGGGCTGGCGCCAGCTGGCGTATCCGGTGTCGGCGCCCGCGCAGACCGGGGAATTGGCGCTCAGCGCCAGCAGGACCGGCAGCCACGGGCGCATGTGGTTGCTGGCCGCCACCCCGCTGTCGCGGTCGGGCACCGCCACGTGCACGTGGCAGCCGCAGTTGGTGCCGGCGGCGTCGGCGACCGCGCCGAAGCGCTCGGCGATGCGGTGGTAGCGCGAGCCCGGGTTGAGCCGCTGGGGTCCGGCCTCGGGGAGCACCGGAACGCCCCCGGCCACCACCCGCGCTCCGTGCCGGGCCGCCGACTCGGCCAGGCGCAGCCGCGCCGAACGCAGCCCCGCCAGCAGGTCCTCCACCGTGGCGCAGACCGGCCCGGCGGCCTCGACCTGGCTGCGGGTGAACTCGCCGAACAGCTCGCCGGGGCCCGATGCGGCGCCGTCGAGGACCTCCACGCTGCACGGTGAGAGCAGGCCCGAATCCTCGACCAGGAAGAACTCCTCTTCGACGCCCATCGTCGGCACGTCCGTGCAGTCGCGGGGGCCTGCCTGGGTGATGACCATAGATCACCGCCCTCTCCACGTGTCGCCCGGCTGACGGCGGCGCCGATCGCGCGCAGGCCGTTCCCGTGGCCTCGCCGGGAGCCGGAGGCTGGTCTGGATGGTGGGCGGCGCCGCTGCGGGCCGTGGCCCGGATGCGGCGCGGCGGCGGCCCCGGCGCGCTCGCGCCCCGGGCTGACCGCCGTCTCCCAGCGCCTACCCCGTGCGAGCGGGCGGTAACCGCTGCGGCGCTGAGCGGGGCCCGGTCGGGGCGGCCGGCCGTGGCCGCCCCGACCGGTTTCCGCCGCCGGAGCGGGGGTAGCCGGGCGGCGACGACCCACGACGGCGTGGAGGTGAGGGGCGTGCAGGTCTTTCGCGACCGCGACGACGCCGGAGAGCAACTGGCCGAGCGGGTCCGGGAACTGGGGCTGCGTGATCCGGTGGTCCTGGCGCTGCCCCGCGGCGGGGTACCGGTGGGCGCCGTCGTCGCCGAGCGGCTGGGGGCTCCGCTGGATGTAACCGTCGTGCGCAAGATCGCCGTTCCCGACTTCCCCGAGACGGCGGTGGGCGCCGTGACGGCCGAAGGCGCCCCGATCATGAACCCGAAGCTGAGCCGCATGGTCCGGGCCGACCAGGACGAGTTGGCGCGCAGCGCCGAGGAGGAGCGAGCCGAGGCCCGGCGGCGGGTCGCGGCCTATCGGGGCGATCGGCCCGCGCCGCAGGTCGCCGGCCGCGACGTGGTGGTCGTGGACGACGGGCTCGCCACGGGGATGAGCGCCCGCGCCGCGCTGTCGTCCCTGGCCGAGCAGGGGGCGGCGTCTGTCACCCTGGCGGTGCCGGTCTGCTCCCCCGACGCCGCCCGCGACCTGGAGGACGTCTGCGACCGGGTCGTCTGCGTACTCAGCCCGCCGCAGTTCCAGGCGGTCAGCCTGTGGTACGAGCGCTTCCCCCAGATCGACGACACCGAGGTCCAGGAGCTCCTGCGCCGGGCGGGGGTCGCCTAGTTTCCGGGCGGAGCCCGATCCCGCACAGCCGCGCCGGCGGGTGAAGCGCGTCGTTGAATCGATTTTATCGAATCCCTTCCCGCATGCGCCGACGCGTGTTAGATTCATCGACCTAACAGAGCGCTGTAAGCGCTTTCCATCCCCGGACCCATAGTCCCGAAGAACCTGGAGCAGGGCCTTTGCGGCTGCCTGCACCGATCCGCCGTTTCCCGAGTTCACCGGCGAACCCGGGCGGCGATCCAAAGATCGATTCATCCCGTCCCCCATCCCATCCCCCGGTCCCGAATGCGGCCGCGGCCTTTCGCCGCTCGGCCGCATATCGGCACGGATGCGAGGAGTCCGCCATATGACAGCAGGAATCCCCCCGGCCGGCGCCGGCCGGCCGCGGCTCGGCCGCGGCCTCGCGGCAGCGACGGTGCTGGCGCTGGGCGCGGCCGTGCTGGCCGCGGCCCCGCCCGCGAGCGCCGCCGCCGGCTGCAGCGTCGACTACACCGTCCACCAGTGGAACTCCGGCTTCACCGCCGACGTGCAGATCACCAACCTCGGCGACCCCGTCGACGGGTGGGCGCTGGAGTGGGAGTTCGCCGACGGCCAGCGGATCACCAGCGCATGGAACGGCGAGTACAGCCAGTCCGGCGCGAGCGTGCGCGTGGAGAACGCCTCCTACAACGCCGCCATCCCCACCGGCGGCACGGTCGGGTTCGGCTTTCAGGCCACCCACACCGGCACCAACGAGGCGCCCGGCGCCTTCACGCTCAACGGCACCGAGTGCGACGGCTCGGCCGGCGGCCCCGGAGACGGCGACGACGGCGACGACGGCGGCAGCGGTGAAGACCGCTCGGGCCGCCAGGTCGAGGCGTTGGACCGCGGCCTGGTCAGCGTCCGCAGCGGCGGCGGCAACCTGATCAGCTGGCGGCTGCTGGCCACCGACCCCCGCGACGTCGCCTTCAACGTCTACCGCGGCGGCACCCGGGTGAACTCCGAGCCCGTCGCCGGCGCCACCTCCTACCTGGACTCCCAGGCCCCCTCCGGCGCCGAGTACACCGTGCGGCCCGTCGTCGACGGCCAGGAGCGGCAGGCGTCGTCGGCGGCGCTGCGGTTCGCCGAGGGCTACCTGGACGTTCCGCTGCAGCGGCCCGCGGGCGGCAGCACCCCCGACGGCTCCTACACCTATGCGGCCAACGACGCCGGCGTGGGCGACCTGGACGGCGACGGCTCCTACGAGATCGTGCTCAAGTGGCAGCCGAGCAACGCCAAGGACAACTCCCAGTCGGGCTACACCGGCAACACCATCGTGGACGCCTACGAGCTCGACGGCACCCGCCTGTGGCGCATCGACCTGGGCCGCAACATCCGCGCCGGCGCGCACTACACCCAGTTCATGGTCTACGACCTCGACGGCGACGGCGCCGCGGAGGTCGCGATGAAGACGGGCGACGGCACCGTCGACGGCCGGGGCACAGTGATCGGCGACGCCGGCGCCGACCACCGCAACGGCAGCGGGTTCGTGCTGACCGGTCCGGAGTACCTGACCGTCTTCGACGGCGCCACCGGGGCCGAACTGAGCACCGTCGACTACCGCCCGCCGCGCGGCGACCTGGAGGACTGGGGCGACGACTACGGCAACCGCGCCGACCGGTTCCTGGCCGGGGTGGCCTACCTGGACGGCGAGCGGCCCAGCCTGATCATGGCGCGCGGTTACTACACCCGTTCGGTGATCGTGGCCTGGGACTGGCGCAACGGCGAGCTCAGCGAGCGCTGGACCTTCGACAGCGACGAGGCCGGCTCCGCCTGGGAGGGGCAGGGCAACCACCAGCTCAGCGTGGCCGACGCCGACGGCGACGGCCACGACGAGATCGTCTACGGCGCGATGGCGATCGACGACGACGGCAGCGGGCTGTGGAACACCGGCTACGGCCACGGGGACGCGCTGCACGTGGGCGACTTCCTGCCCGACCGCGACGGACTGGAGGTCTTCGACCTCCAGGAGCGGACCGGCGGCGAGGCCGGAGCGCACCTGGACGACGCCGCGACCGGTGAGACCATCTGGCGCAAGCCCACGGCCGAAGGCGAAGAGGGACCCGGCCGCGGCGTGGCCGCCGACGTGTGGGCCGGCAACCCCGGCGCCGAGTTCTGGGCCACCCTGGGCGGCGGCATCCGCGGCCTGTACAACGGCCGGGGCGAGAACATCGGCCGCATGCCCTCCTCCGCCAACTTCGTGACGTGGTGGGACGGCGATCCGGTGCGCGAGCTGCTCGACGACACCCGCATCGACTCCTACGGCCCCCAGGGGGACGAGCGGCTGCTCACCGGGGAGAACGTCGCGTCGAACAACGGCACCAAGGCGACCCCGGCGCTGAGCGCCGACATCCTCGGCGACTGGCGCGAAGAGGTCGTCTGGCGCACCCAGGACAGCGGCGCGCTGCGGATCTACTCCACGCCGCACCCCACCGAGGTCCGCATGCCCACGCTCATGCACGACACCCAGTACCGCGTGGCCGTGGCCTGGCAGAACACCGCCTACAACCAGCCGCCGCACCCGAGCTTCTTCCTCGGCGACGGCATGGACCCGGCCCCCTGGCCCGACGTCTACACCCCCTGACCCGTCCCGGGAGCAGCAACGCGGCCCGCCGCCCGGCCGAAGCCGGGGGCGGGCCGCGCCCGGGTGACACCGGCGAGGCCGGGAGTACGGTTCCCACGCTCGCGTCCGCTACCGACGCGCTCTCGGCTCCGGCGGATGTGCTCCAGCGGGTGGGAGCCGTCGGATCCGCCTGCAGACGATGGCACAGCCCGATCCGCGTGTGCGCGTGGGAGTTCCCCGATTTCCCTGCGGCCGGGGCAACGCTGCCGTAGCGTCCTCTTCGATGAGTGACGTCTCCCCACAGCAACCTGTGCAGCGTTCGCCGGCCCGCCCGCCGGTCGTTCTCCTCGTTGGCTTGGAGGTCGACTCCGCGGACGGAGTCGTGTTCATTCGCACGCCGACTCTGCTGCGTAGACATGAGCCCTCGCTTCCCACCGCCGTCGAATTCGGCGTGGCCCTAATGGTGCTCGACTCCTCCATCGACAGAGGCGAGATCATGCCGTTCCAACTTCGGGTCGCTCGGCCGTCGGAGACGGTCGCACTCAGCCTGACGGGCCTTATGTCAAACGAGGATGGTGGCGCGGCTCCGCTGTGGACGCAGTCGATTCGATTGGTTCTCGATGAAGCCGGGCCGTGGGTTTTCTCTGCGGAGATCGCCGGTCGAACGGCCGAACGCGAAATCGTGGTGACTACCGCTGGAGACGGGTAAATGCCGCCCCGGTTCACGCACCACCTTCGTGAACGCCTGCGGAAGAGGAAGATCAGCGAGGCAGACGTCCAGGCCGTCGTCGCCCGGCCGGTAAACGTGGTCCACGACCCTCAGAATCGCTCGTACAAACTGTTCGGGTGGACCGGTGACGGACGCCGGATCTACGTCGCGGTCAGAGAGGACTCCTGGGGTACTGGCGACCCTGTCTTGAAGACGGCGGTGGAAGTATCGTGAGGAGCATGGCTGAGGTGTCCAGCGTCTCGATCGACCAGGAAGCTGATGCCGCCTACTTGGGGCTGGCAGAGGAGCCTGTGGCGCGTAGCGTAGAGCACGGGTCGTTCGTCGCCGATTACGGCTCCGATGGCAGGGTTCTTGGTATCGAAGTCTTGACGCTGCGGCAGGCTCCGACCGTTTCGGCGATCATGGATGCCGTGGGTCCCGTGGATGACGCCGCGCGAAAGCGCATCGTGTCTTTCATAGACCAGATTCGCGGCTTGGAAGGCTCGCCCGGTACGTCGCCGAGTGTCGACCAGGCTCGCCTGGGGGATCAGACCGCTGATCTGCCCGAGACACGGCTGGACGAAACGCGGTCCTTCACAATCGCCGAAGTAGCGACCATCATGCGGGTGTCGAGGATGACGATATACCGCATGATTCACTCGGGCACGCTGCCGGCCGTCCGCGTCGGCCGGATGTACCGCGTTCCTGCGCCCGCCGTAGACGACTACCTCCGTGGCGCCGAGACCAGGCTCGAAGCCATGAGGTGACCAGCGCCGAAGGGCGGGCGCAGGGGATGCCGTCAAGGCTTGCGGCCGACTCCGCAGAACTGGGCGACCGGGACGGGGGCGCCCACCTCGGTGGGCTCGGGGTGCCAGAGGGGGCAGGAGACCACGCCGGGCTCCAGCAGCTCCAGGCCCTCGAACAGGTCGGCGAGCCCCGCGGCGTCGCGCAGGGTGAGCGGGGTCGAGCCGCCCTCGTTCCACAGCCGGGCCGCCTCCTCCATGGCCTCGCGGTGGACCTCGTTGGTGGAGTGCGAGATCACCAGGTGGCTGCCGCTGGGAACCGCGTCCATCAGCCTCTTGATGAGGGCCTTGGCCTGTTCGGTGTCGGGAACGAACTCCAGGATTCCCAGCAGCATCACGGCCACCGGGCGCTGGAAGTCCAGGGTCCGCGCGGCGCCGTCGAGGATCCGGTCGGGCTCGCGCAGATCGGCGTCGATGTAGTCGGTCACCACGTCCTCGTCGCCCACCAGCAGGGCGCGGGCGTGGGCGAGCACGACCGGGTCGTTGTCGACGTAGACCACCCGCGATCCCGGAGCGACCTCACGGGCGATCTCGTGGGTGTTGCCGGCGGCGGGGATGCCCGTGCCGATGTCGAGGAACTGGTCGGCGCCGGCCTCGGTCGCCAGACGGCGCACGGCCCGGCCGAGGAAGGCCCGATCGGCGCGCGCGTTGTCGACCATGTCGGGGATGGCGGCGAGGATCTGGTCGCCGGTCTCGCGGTCGGCGGCGAAGTTGTCCTTCCCGCCGAGCCAGTAGTCCCAGATCCGGGCCGGATGGGCGACGCTGGTGTCGATCTCCCGCGGAGGCTCCGCCGAGCCGCCGCCGGTCCTCATCCACTCGGGGGGTGCGCTCATGGAAAGGGTACTCCTGCCTCTTATGCCCGTGGTGTCCGACTAATCACCGGATCGTAGTACCACCGGCCCCTCACGCGCGCCCGCACGCGCCGCCGGATCCCCGATCGCGGCCCGGCCGCCGGCGGCCCCGGCCGACCCGCACGGCCTCGGCCTCCCCGGACAAGCCCGCCGGGGACCGAGGCCGAACGGTGTCAGCCTCAGGCGGGTCCGGTCGGTGCGGGTTCGGACGCGTCTGCCAAGACCAGGCGGCGCACGGCCGGGCCCAGCGCCCACTCGCCCGGCCCCTGCACGGCGATCAGCAGGAACGCCCAGCAGTAGATCGCCGCGAGCTCGCCGCCGTTCGTCAGCGGAAGGAGTCCTTGGGGCTGGTGGACGACGAAGTACGCGTAGGCCATCGAACCCGACGCCAGGACCGCGCTCGAACGGGTGAACAGTCCGGCGAGGACGAGCGTGCCGCACACCAGTTGGATGAGTGCCGCCCACCAGCTCGGCCAGGCCGCGAACTCGACCGCGAGCCCGGTGCCGCGGGCGCCGCCGAACACCCCGAACAGCGAAGACGCACCGTGCAGCAGGAACAGCAGCCCCGTCACCATGCGGAACAGCGCCAGGACGGGTCCGCGCAGACGGTCGTGTTTCATGCGATCACTCCCTCTGTCGTCGCGCCGTGCGGGAGCGGCCGGGGCCGCTGGGGCGGCCCCGGCCGCGGGATGAGGCTCAGTCCTCGGCCAGCCAGCCGGTCATGATGCCCATGACGTCGTCGTGGGAATGGCCCTCGATCTCATAGCGGGCCGTGGTCCTCAGCAGGTCGCCGCGCTCGACGCGGCCCAGGTCGCCGCTGCAGGGCGGCATGTCGGAGATCTGGCCGTGGCCGTTCAGGTCGACGAACTCGGGCGAGCCGCCTTCCTCGGCCTCGATGCGGCACAGCCGCGAGTGCTCGGAGATGTTGTCGGTCCAGATGGAGTGGCCCGCGTGGTGCAGGTGCCCCCGCATGTGCACGAGGTCCCCGGAGAGGTCGGACCTCCAGTAGCGGGACTCCTCGCTGGCGCCTTCGGGGGCGTCGTACTCGCTGCCGAAGCAGCCGCCGACGTCCAGCCAGAGCGGCGTGAGCGGGGTGATGCCGGCGTCCGCGCCGGCTGCCGTGTGGGAGAACTCGATCTCGATGTAGACCGTCTGCTCCTCGGGGGCCATGTTCATCAGGTCGTAGTTCAGGTACCACCGCTCTCCGGCGCCGACTTCAAGCCCGTACCCGTCCGGGAAGTCGCTGGCGACGCGTTCGTTGCCGGAGGAGAAGATCCGCTGGGACCCGGGGCACACGGCGTCGTCCTCGGTCGAGTCGAACAGCACGAAGTGGTGCATCATCGCGCCTTCGTCGACGTTGGCGTCGGTACCGTCGGCGTAGGTCAGGTTCGGGGCGAATCCCGTGATGAAGCAGTCCTCACACGGCTTCTCCGCGTTCAGCGCGATGCCGCTCTCCTGACCGTGGCCGCCGTGCCCGTCCTCGGAGTCGCCGCTGCCGGCGGCGGGAAGGGTGTAGGGCCCGTATCGGACGGTGGTGGTCTCCTCCTGGGCCGACGCCCGGACCTCGGCCGAATCGGATTGCGTGGTTTGCGCGTCGGCGGACGCGGGGTCGGAATTCTGCACGGCCGTCATCGAACCGACCGCCAATGCGATCGCGGCGGCGGACGCCAGTCTTCGCAGGAACACGGTTCCTCCTCTGCTCGGGGGATTTTCGGCAGGCGCGGAGCACAATGCTTCGGCGCCTCGAGCACACCGAAGAAACGGATCGGAACGGCGAACCCGAAAAGCGCGCAGGCTGCCGCCTCCCGATTCACCGCCGCTGTGAACTCCGTCGCGCGCTTCCGCGCCGCGTCACGGCCGACCACTCCGCAACCGGCCCGGCCTGGCCCTACGATCCAGGTCACCTGTTACGACGCCGTTGTCCGCGCATATCGCATTCCGGTTCTCCCATGAGCCGGACGAATGCGCTCTCCCTTTCCCGAAGCCCCCGCACGGGGACTTCCCTGAAGAATGGCGCGCACGTTCGACCGGCGTCAACACGCGGCGGGGCGCGAAAAACACGCATAGTTTCCGCGAGCCGGTGACCAGGATTATTCACGGCCATTCACGCCCACCGGCGCGGCAGAACAGGTGGTATCCCCGATCCGTGCTTGGAACCGATCGGGCCGGGCTGTGCTCCGCACCTCGCCCGGGGAACCGCCGGCCCCGCCGCCCACGGCGGCGCGCCCCGATCACACGGGCGGGTGGGAGACGGCTCCGGCGGAGATTCGGCCGTGCACCCACGCGTGTCCCGGCCCAGGGCGGGACGGGCGGTCGCCCGGTTCGGTCCTCCAGCGCGGCCCGCATCGGCCCGCGGAACTCGTCGTCGGAGCCCCCTTCCGCGTCCTCTGGGCGCAACCGCCCGGGTCGTCACCACCACGAGCACACGGCCGGCCGCGGGCCCGCCGCACTCAGCGACCCCGGCGGCTCTCCGCGAGAACACGACGACGCCCCCGGCCTATGCGCAGGCCGGGGGCGTTTTGCATGTTCGTGGAGGGTGGGCGCGAGAGGACTCGAACCTCCGACCACCCGCTTGTAAGGCGGGGGCTCTGCCAACTGAGCTACACGCCCGGATGGGTGTCGATCCGGTGACAGGGAAATGGTACCGGGTCCGCGGGGCGGTACGGGCGGGCGAAGGGCGGGCGCCTCAGGGGAGTTCGGCGAGGGCCTTGCGGTAGTCGTCGACGTCGCGGGGTTCGGAGATGGGGTTGACGACCTTCCAGCGCACGATGCCCTGCATGTCGATGACGAAGGTGGCGCGCACCGCGACGCCGCGGGTCTCGTCGAAGGCGCCGTAGGCCCGGGCGGTCTCGCCGTGCGGCCAGAAGTCCGAGAGCAAAGGGAAGTCCAGCTCCTCCTGCTCGGCCCAGACGCGGTGGGCGAACATGGAGTCGACCGAGACCGTCAGCAGCTGGACGCGGTCGTTGACGAGGTCGCCGGCCGCCTCGCGCAGTGCGGCCAACTCGGTTCGGCAGACCCCCGAGAAGGCCAGCGGGTAGAAGACCAGGACCACGTTCCTGCGGCCGGTGAAGTCGGCCAGTCGCACGGTCTGGCCGTGCTGGTCGGCCAACTCGAATCCAGGCGCGGCCTGGCCGGGCTCGATCGGCATCGGTCCCCTCCTGCGAGCGTGCGGGCACGGGTGCGTGCCGCCCGCCGCTGCCGGCGGACGGCACGCCCGCGGGTCACCCTATGGCAATCCGCTCCGCAGACCGCCCCGGCCGGGGACGGGACCTGCTCAGCGCTGCACCTTCGGCGCGACGAGCCGGGTCCCCGACCAGTTCGCACCCGCGCTCACCGCGCTGGTCTGCGACAGTCCGGCCGTGGTGGCGGCCTCGGCGACCTCGCTCGGCGAGACGTGGCCCTCGCGGCCGGGCTTGGGGGTCAGCACCAGGATGATGCCCCCGCCCTCGACCGCACCGAGAACGTCCACCAGGACGTCGGTGAGGTCGTCCTCCTCGTCGCTGCGCCACCACAGCAGCGCGGCGTCGACGACGCCGTCGTAATCCTCGTCGACCAACTCCTCGCCGGTACGCTCGGCGATCGAGGCGCGCAGTTCCTCGTCCACGTCGTCGTCGAACAAGAATTCCTGCACCACCTGACCCGGTTTGAACCCGAGTCGATCGGCCAGGCCACGTTCGCTTTGTGCCTGGCCCGCGGTCGCGCTCACGAAAGTCCTCCTCCACAAGTTCTGCTCTTCGCGCCGATCCCGCTCCTGTGCCGGCGGGTCGACCGTGCGCGGTCCCGTATCACCGGGGCGACCCCGCTGTTGAGGGCTAAGTTCACACGCTGGGGACCTGATCCGTCAACGCGCCTGCGCCCTGAGGTGTACTGCACTTACCATCCTGGCCGCTATCCCGCGCCCGTCAAGAACGAGAGGCGGACTTGCCTGCTCGGATTGTCGACGTTGGTGTCCACGAGGGCGATGGACTGCCAGGTTCCCAGCTCAAGGCGGCCGCCGACCACGGGTACCGTGGCGTGGGGCGGGATGAGGGCCGGTATCACGTGGTCCCGCCCGTGGCCGGGCGAGCCGTGCCGGTGCCGCCACCGGTCGTCCTTGGGCACCAGGTCGCCCAGCAGGGCGAGCAGGTCCTCGTCGGACCCCGCTCCCAACTCCATGACGGTCACGCCTGCCGTGGCGTGCGGCACGAAGACGTTCAGCAGGCCGTCGCCGCCGCTCTCGGACACGAAGTCCCGGCACATGCCGGTGATATCGGTTATGCTCTCCGACCCGCCGGTCCGCAGGTCGAGAAGTTTCGTCCGCATGCGGCAACGCGTACCCACTAAGCACCCCGCTTCAACCTCCACAGGCGCCGCATCGGTGGTGACGGCCGGGCCCGGCAGGGCCATACTCGGGTGCGGAAGGTCGGCGCGTTCCCTGCGCCGAAATCCCTGCAGACGTCGACGGAAGGGGGGCCCGTGGGCATCGGCCTGCGCCTCGGCCCGCTGCTGAGGCACGTGACCGACACGACGGCTACCATCTGGGTCGAGACCGGGGCGCCGTGCACGGTCACGGTCGCCGCGGCCGGCGGGCACACCGCCAGCGCCCGCACGTTCACCGTGCACGGGCACCACTACGCGCTGTGCGACCTGCGCGGCCTGCCCCCCGGTGCCGTCCTGCCCTACGAGGTGCGCCTCGACGGCGAGACGGTCTGGCCGCAAGCGGACTCGCCCCGGCCGCCGAGCACGGTGCACACCCTCGACACCGCGGCCCCCGCCCGGATCCTCTTCGGCTCCTGCCACACCGCCACCGACCACTCCCGAGCGGCCGTCCTGCGCTACGGCGTGGACATGCTGCGCGCCTATGCGCTGCGCCTGGCCGCCGCCCGCAGCTCCTCGCCGGCCGCCGGCGCCGCGCCGGCGGCCGCCCAGGAGGGCGAACCCTCGCTGCTTCTGCTCATCGGCGACCAGGTCTACGCCGACGAACTCCAGCCCGGCATGAAGGAGTTCCTCGCGCGGCGGCGCGCGCACACCCGCGCGCAGGGAACCGGGCACGCCCCGCCCGACGACGAGGTCGTCTCCTTCGACGAGTACGCCGAGCTGTACCGCCAGGCGTGGTCGGATCCGGACATCCGCTGGCTGCTGTCCACGGTGCCCACCCTCATGCTGTTCGACGACCACGACATCCGCGACGACTGGAACACCTCGGGCACCTGGCGCGCCCAGATGGCGCGCAATCCGTGGTGGCGGCCCCGCATCACCTCCGGACTCGGCGCCTACTGGATCTACCAGCACCTGGGCAACCTCTCGCCCGAGCACCGTGCGGCCGATCCGGTCTTCGCCGAGGTGGTCCGGGCGGGCTCCGCCGGGGAGGCGTCCCCGGGCGCCTACCCGGCCGATCCGGCCCCGGCGGCCGCATCCGACGGCCCCGGCGGGCGGGCGCCCCAGGGCGCCGACGCGGCGGGCGGGGTCCGCCAGGAGGTGCCCGCCGGCGGCTCCACCGCCGAAGGCGTCCTCGGCCGGCCGCACGGCGGGCCGGTGCCCGCCGAGGCCGGCGACGCCGCGACCGTCGTCGACGCGTTCGCCTGGCGCGCCCACCAGGAGGCCGACAGCTACCGGTGGAGCTTCCGCTTCGACATCGGCCGCACCCGGCTGCTGATGGTCGACACCCGCTGCGGCCGCGTCGTCGACGACGACACCCGGCGCAGCATGCTCGACCCCCAAGGCGCGGCGTGGCTGGACGACCAGCTCACCGGCGACGTCGACCACCTGGTCGTGGCCAGCACGCTGCCGTTCCTGATGCCTGCGGGCGTGCACCACCTGGAGGCCTGGAACGAGGCCGTGTGCGCCGGTGCCTGGGGCAAGGCGCTGCGCGGCCCCGGCGAGAAGATCCGCCAGGAGGTCGACCTGGAGCACTGGGCGGCCTTCCAGTCCTCGTTCCGCTCCCTCGCCGACTCCGTGCTGCGGGTGGCCGCCGGCGAGCGCGGCGCGCCGCCCGCCAGCGTGCTGTTCCTTGGCGGCGACGTCCACTTCTCCTACCTGGCGCGGGCGCGCGGCGCCGGCTCCGCGCCAGGCGGGGGCACCCGCATCGCCCAGCTGGTGTGCTCGCCCACGTGCAACTGGATGCCGCCAATGCTGCGCCGGGCGACCTGGCTGAGCGCCCGCGGCGTCACCGGGGCGATCGGCGCGCTGCTGGCGCGTGCCGCGGGCGTGCCCGCGCCCCCGCTGCGCTGGCGCCTGGAGGGCGGCCCCTGGTACGACAACTCGCTGGCCATGCTGGTGCTTGAGGGGCGCAGCGCCGAGGTCGTCTGGTCGCACTCGCCCGTGGTCAAGCGCGCCGTGCAGCGGCTCACCCCCAACGAGTCGCCGCGCCCGAGCGTCCGCGAGCTCGCGCGCCACACGCTCGCCCCCTGACGCCCGGCGTCAGGGCACCTGGTAGGCGGCGTCGCGGGCGTCGGTGACGGCCATGTGACCGGGGGCGTGCGCGATGGCGAACTCCGGGGCCGAGGCCATGACCGCCGCCTGCGGCGTCACCCCGCACGCCCAGAACACCGGCACCTCGCCGGGGCGCACCTCGACCGGGTCGCCGAAGTCGGGAGCGCCCAGGTCGGCGATGCCCAGTGCCGCCGGATCGCCCACATGCACCGGGGCGCCGTGCACCGAGGGGTAGCGCGCGGTGATGCGCACCGCGTCGGCCACCCGCTGGGCCGGGATGGGCCGCATCGACACCACCAGCGGCCCCGACAGCCGCCCGGCGGGCCTACACGCGCGATCGGTCCGGTACATCGCGACGTTGCCGCCGGCCTCGATGTGGCGGATGGGGATTCCGGCCTCCAGCATCGGGGTCTCGAAGGTGAAGCTGCACCCGATCAGGAACGCCACGAGGTCCTCGCGCCAGTGGTCGGCGGCGTCGGTCGTCTCGGCGACGAGCCGGCCGTGCTCGTAGACCCGGTAGGCGGGCAGGTCGGTGCGCAGGTCGCCGGCGAAGACCGGCGCCGAGACCTCCCCGGGGTCGGTGGCCTCCAGCACGGGGCAGGACTTGGGGTTGCGCTGGGCGAACAGCAGGAAGTCGAAGGCCGTATCGCGCGGCAGGGCGATGAGGTTGGCCTGGGCGTATCCCGCGCAAAAGCCGGCCGTGGGCGTGCGCAGCCCCGAGCGGAACAGCGCGCGGGCCTGCGTCGGCGTCAGCCGCGCGGGGTCCTGTGGGGCGGCGGAGCCGCCGACATCGGGTGCATCGGCCATGGCAGGGCCTCCAGGTGCTTTCGGGGGCGGGTCCGCGGCCGACGCCGGGCCGCCCGGAGGAGTCGAGGGAGTCATAGGCGAAACCGCAGCCGCGTGCCCGGCCGGGCCTGGGCGGCTCGGGAGACGTCGGCGGAGACGACGACCGCGATCACCGGATACCCGCCCGTCACGGGATGGTCGGCCAGGAACAGCACCGGCCGCCCCTCGGGCGGGACCTGCAGCGACCCGGGGACCATCCCCTCGCTGGGCAGTTCTCCGCCCCGGCGCCGGGACAGCGCCGGGCCCCGCAGCCGCGCCCCGACCCTGTCGCTGCGGGAGGTGACCTCATAGGCCGAACCCAGCAGGACGCCCAGCGCGGACTCGGTGAACCAGTCGTCGCGCGGCCCCGGCACGATCCGCAGGTCCAGCTCCTCTGCCGGAAACGGGCGCGCGGGCACCCAGTCGACCGCGGGCAGCGCGCGCGGCGGCGGGCCGATCGGCAGCACGGTCCCCGGTTCCGGGCGCGGCGGTCCGAGGCCGGCCAGGGTGTCGGTACTGCGCGAGCCCAGGACCGGCGCGACGTCCAGGCCGCCGCGCACCGCGACGTAGCTGCGCAGCCCGGCGAACGGTGTGCCCAGGCGCAGTTCCGCGCCGTCGGGCAGGTGCAGGACGGTGTCGGTTGCGGCTCCCCGGCCGTCGACGGTGACGGGGCAGGGCGCTCCGGTGACGGTCGCCGTCACCGGGCCGCGCGCCCGCAGCACGAGCCCGCCCATCGTCACCTCCAGCGCGGACGCGCCTTCGGGATTGGCCAGCAGCCGGTTGGCCAGCGCGTATGAGGCCCTGTCGGCGGCCCCGGAGGGGCCCACCCCCAACGCCGCGTGCCCGCGCCGGCCGCCGTCCTGCACGGTGGTCAGCGCCCCGGTGCGCACCACTTCAACTGCCGGCATCGGCGCGGGGGCCTCCTTCGCTCCGTGCGTTTCGCCCGCCGTCCTCGGCTGCGGACGGGCCGCTGCGCCGCCGCGGCGCCGGCGGTTCCTCCCGGAAGCGCACCTTGACGCCCGGGCGCAGCAGCGCGGGCGGGTCGCGGTCCAGATCCCAGGTCACCAGCTCGGTGCTGCCCAGGAGCCGCCAGCCGCCCGGTGAGGCGCGCGGGTAGATCCCGGTGAACTCCCCCGCCAGCGCGACCGCGCCGGGCGGGACGCGGGGGCGCGCCTCGCTGCGGCGGGGCACGTGCAGCCGGGCGTCGTCGCTCACCAGGTAGCCGAACCCGGGGGCGAAGCCGCAGAACGCGACGGTCCACGCGGCCGCGGTGTGGGCGTCGACGACCTCCCGCTCGCTGAGCCCGGTCAGCGCCGCGATGTCGGCGAGGTCCTCCCCGTCGTACTGGACGGGCACCTCCAACTCGCCCGCGGCGGCCCGCGTGCCGCGCCGCGGCCGCAGCCGGCCCACCGCCGCGGCCACCGCGCCGGCGTCCCCGCCGTCGGGGTCCAGGCGCAGCAGCACGGTGCGGGCCGCGGGCACGATGTCGGTGACGCCCGCGGGCGGCTGCTCGGCCAGGGCGGCCTGCAGCGCCAGCGCCTCGTCGAGGTCGGCGACCTCCACCAGTACGCCGGAGTCGGCGCATCTCAGCACGCGCACGCCGCGCCCCCTCCCGCCACAGCCGGCTTCACTGCCCGGGTTGGGTGAACGGGGACAGTTCGACGCCCGCCTCGCTCAGCCGCCCGGCGACGGTGCGGGCGATCTCCACCGCGCCGGGGCTGTCGCCGTGCACGCACAGCGACTCGGCCTGGATGCGCACGGGCGTGCCGTCGATCGCGGCGACGGGCTCGCCGCGCACCATGTCCAGGCACCGGCGGGCGATCTCGTCGGCGTCGTCGAGCACCGCGCCCGGCTGCCGCCGCGGGACCAGGGTGCCCTCGGGGGTGTAGGCGCGGTCGGCGAAGGCCTCGCGGACCGTGCGCAGCCCGGCCTGTTCGGCGCGGCGCAGCCACACCGAGCCGGGCAGCCCCAGAACAGGCAGCGAGGGGTCGTAGACCGCCACCGCCTCGGCGACGGCCGCGGCCTGGTCCTCGTGGTGCACGATGGCGTTGTAGAGGGCGCCGTGCGGCTTGACGTAGCGGACCCGCTCCCCCGCCGCGTGCGCCATGGCCTCCAGCGCGCCGATCTGGTAAAGCACGTCGTCGGTCAGCTCGGCGGGCGGCATGTCGATGAACCGGCGGCCGAATCCGGCCAGGTCGCGGTAGCCGACCTGGGCGCCGATGGCCACGCCCCGCTCCGCCGCGCCCGCACACGTCCTGCGCAGCACCGTGGGGTCACCCGCGTGGAACCCGCAGGCCACGTTGGCGCTGGTGACGATGGACAGCAGCGCCGCGTCGTCGCCGAGGCGCCAGTTGCCGAAGCTCTCGCCCAGATCCGAGTTGAGATCGATGCGCACCACTGATCCCGTTCCTCTCGTGCCGTGCGGCAGGCTCCCTCCTGCCGCAGAGATACCCCGCACGTCCCCGCTGCCCGCCGGCGCGGCTCAGCAGACCGGGCCGGCGGGCCGGGCGCTACTGCCACAGGTCGGCGATACCGCTGAGTGAGTTGACCGCGATGTAGGCCGTGACCAGCCAGGCGAGGACGCCGATGGCCAGCAGCCAGCGGGGATACCGGTAGCCGTGCAGCAGGTCGCGCGAGCGCCGCGCGGCGACCCAGAGCATGATGCCCAGTCCCACCGGCAGGATCAGGCCGTTGAGGGCGCCGGCGAGGATGAGCAGGGTCTCCGGAGCCTGGCCCAGGGTCAGGAACAGAACGGTGCACAGCGCGATGAACCCGGCGACGACCCAGTCGCGGTTGCGGGTCAGTCTCGGGGAGAACGTGGAGACGAAGGAGATGGAGGTGTATGAGGCACCGATGACCGAGCTGATGGCCGCGGCCCACATGATCAGCCCGAACAGGCGGCGCCCCGTCTCGCCCGCGGCGGCCGCGAACGCGGCGGCCGGCGCGTTGGGCGCGTCGAGGATGGCCGCCCCGCCGGTGACCACGCCCAGCACCGCCAGGAACAGCAGCACCCGCATGACGCCGGTGACGATGATGCCCACGACCGAGGTCCGGGTGACGGCGGCGACGTTGCGGATACCGCCTTGGCCGTTGTCGATGAGGCGGTGAGCGCCGGCGTAGGTGATGTAGCCGCCGACTGTGCCGCCGATGATCGTGACAGTGGCGAGGAACAGGTCGCCGGTGAGCTCGCCGGGCAGGACGGCCCGACGCAGCGCGTCGCCCACGGGCGGGTCGGAGACGAAGGTGACGTAGAGGGTCAGCCCGATCATCAGCACGCCCAGGGCCACGAGGATGCGGTCGAGGGCGACGCCCGCGCCGCGCAGCAGGAACAGCGCCACCGCGACCGCGGCCGAGAGCGCGCCGCCGATCCGCATGTCGATGCCGGCCAGGGCGTCCAGCCCCAGCGCCGTGCCGGCGATGTTGCCGACGTTGAAGACGATGCCGCCGAAGACCACCAGAGCGGCCAGCACGTAACCGGCGCCGGGCAGCACCTTGTTGGCCAGATCCTGGGCGCGGGCCTCGGCCACGCCGATGACGCGCCAGATGTTGAGCTGGACGGCGATGTCGACGAGGACCGAGACCAGGATCGCGAACGCGAACGTCGCGCCCAGCCGGGCGGTGAAGTCGGTGGTCTGGGTGATGAAGCCGGGCCCGATGGCGCTGGTGGCCATCAGGAACATCGCGCCGAGCAGGCCGGTGCTCGTTACCACGCGGCGGGTGCGCCCGGGTTCGGGGGCGGCCTCGGGGGTCTCGCTCATGCGGAGCCTCCTGGGGGTGGACGTCCGATGCTGTGAGGCGGCCACCGCGGCGTGCGACGCGCATCACATAGATTGTTGAACAATACTCCAATACTTCGATTTCGACCAGATTGCTCAAGGATTGCTGAACCGTGACGCCGCCCGCGCCCCCGACCCCCGCGCCCCGGCGGGCGTGCGGAGGCGGGACGCGACGCGCCGCGTCTGCGTGCGGGCATCGGGGACAATGGACACAGAAACCGACGCAGAAGGAGAGGGACGCGCGTGACCGCCACCGGCGACCGGATCGACGACCTTCCCGACGCCGGGGACGAACTGGAGCGCTCCAGCACCGCCGAGCGGGTCGCCGACCTGCTGCGCACCCACATCATCGACGGCGCGCTGGCGCCCGGAGCGCGGCTGTCGGAGGAGCGCCTGGGCCGCAAGTTCCGGGTCTCGCGCAACACCCTGCGCGAGGCGTTCCGGCTGCTGGGCCACGAGCGGCTGCTGGTCCACGAGTTCAACCGCGGAGTGTTCGTGGCCAAGCCCGGCGCCGAGGACGTCGTCGACCTGTTCCGGATGCGCCGGGCGCTGGAGCTGGCGGCGGTGCGCGTCGGCGCGCAGGCGCCCGCCGACGCGATCGGGGCGATCGGGGCGGCGGTCGAGCAGGGCGAGGCGGCGCGCGCCCGCGGCGACTGGGAAGGCATCGGCACCGCGAACATGGCCTACCACCGGGCGATCGGCGGCCTGCTGGGCAGCCCGCGGGCGGACGAGGCGATGCGCCAACTGCTGGCCGAGCTGCGCCTGGCCTTCCACGTTATGGCGGCTCCGCGCGACTTCTACGCGCCCTACCTGGACCGCAACCGCCGGATCTACGACCTGCTGGCCATCGGCGCCTTCGAAGCCGCCGCCGCGGAGCTGGCCGGCTACTTCGACGCCGCCGAGGACCAGTTGGTGCGCGCCTTCACGACCGGCGCACAGGCCTGAACCCGCGACAGGCGCCGCACGCCGCCGCCCCGCTCGAAAGAACGGGTCGGCCGCGCACGGCGCCTGTGCCCGGTCGGCCCCTGCGGGGCAGGGGCCGACCGGTCAGTTCTTGGCCTTGGGGCGGCTGCCGCCCGGCCGCTGACCGGCGTTCTTGCGCCGAGCGGCCCGCGACTGGCGCGGTACCCGCCGCGCCGTGGTGGAGGCGCCGCCCGAACTCCCGCCGGGGAACCCGGGGATGATCCGGCTCGGCTCGGCCGGGGGCTCCTCGCTGGTGACCGCCAGGCGGTCGGGCAGGCCGCTGTCGGTGGCCGGGTCCTCGGGTCCGGCACCGGCCGAGGAGGCGGCGTCCTCCTCGGCGCCGCCCGCGGCGGCTGTGGCCGGCGCCGCGCCGGAGGGGCTCCCGCGGCCTTCACGCGCGGCCTGCCGGGCGCGGTAGCGGGCGAGCAGCGCCGTCGCGAACGGCCATTCCACCGGAGCCGGCTGGGCCAGCGCGGCCCACAGGTAGGCGCGTGTACCCCAGCCCTCCATCGCCCGGCGCGCGCGGGTGATGGTGAAGAAGGTGGGCGCGGCCAGGACCAGCTGCGGCCAGGCGAGCGCCAGCGCGGCCAGAAGGGGGAACAGGCCGCCGCCCGCGATGGAGGCCCCGGCGCCCACCGCGACCGGGGTCAGCGCGAGCGCGATGCGCAGCGCGGTGATCTGCCGGAAGCGGTGCAGCGACCGGCGCACCGACGCCTCGGCGGAGAGCCCTTCGGGCAGCGGAGTGGGCTGGACCATGAGGGCCAGCAGGAGCGAGGCCACGGCCACGGAGCCGGCGAGCAGGATGGTCCAGCCGGGGGCGGACAGATCGCCGCCTACGACGAGCGCGACGATTCCGACGACGGGCAGGGGCGCCGGGACGAAGAACAGGACCTGGCGCAGAAGTTGGCCGGACTCGGTCGGACGTCTCAGCGCCGCCGACATTCTGCTCAACTGCTTCTGGACGCGACCGACGATCACTGCTGTGGCACCCCCCAAACTCGTGCTGCTGCGGCTGTGTGCGAGCGGGAGTCCCCCGTGGCCCCGGCCCTGCGGGCCCGCGCCGACCACCCGCCGTCTACACTATCCGCATTTCGGCGGTCAAATGCCCGCTCATTACGGACTTCCCGTCGATGGAGACGCGGAACGAGGGCGCTCGGTTCACGCCCGTGGGGCGGAGTTCGGTCGGTCCTGGGAAAGCGACAACGGGGTCGGGGAGAACATCCCGGTATATCGGCGATCATGGTTGTTGTGCCCTGGATAAGGGGGATCAACCGTCCGTCGGCTGAAAGATCCTCATTCGCCTCCCGAACGCTCACCCCGCCGGCGGCCGCCCTACAGCGGCCCGACGGGTCGTGCCTCGGGGGACTCCGCCGGACCCTCCGCCGGACGAGACCGCATGGGAAAGGGGCGTCCGCAACCCTGCGCGGTCCGGCGCCGCGCCCTCACTCCCCGCGCGCCGACAGCCGCCCCAGCGTGATGGCGGTCCGCAGCACGAACGAGCCGCGCCCGTCGCCCGGCGCGTGTCCCGTCAGATCGGCGATCCTGCTCAGCCGGTAGCGGACGGTGTTGGGGTGCACGAACAGCATCCGCGCCGTCGCCTCCAGCGACGAGGCGTGCTCCAGGTACACCGAGAGGGTGTCCAGCAGCGGCGATCCGGCCTTGCGCAGCGGCAGGTAGACCTCCTCCACCAACTGGGCGCGCGCGGCGGCGTCGCCGTCCAGGGCGCGCTCGGGCAGCAGGTCCTCGGCGCGCACCGGCCGCGGCGCGTCCGGCCAGGCCACGGCGGCGCGCAGGCCGTTGACGGCCGCGCGCACCGAGTGGTTGGCCACCCGCAGGTCGCTGACCGCGGGGCCGACCACGACGGGGCCGGGACCGAAGAGCCCCGCCAGCGGCTCCGCCGCCGCGATCACCGCGGGGTCGCCGCTGAGCTTCTCGCTGATGCCGACGACCGCGATGATGCGCTCGCCCTGCACGCCGGCCAGCACGTCGTGGCCGGCCCGGCGCGCCGCCGAGCGCAGGTCCTCCAGCGTGCTCTCGGAGTCCTGCTCGCCCAGGCCGCCCGCCAGCGCCATCACCGGCGTACGCGACCAGCCCAGCGCAGAGCCCCACGTCTGCAGGCCCTCCTCGCGGTCGCCGTGCAGCAGCGCGTCGACCACCAGGGCCTCCAGGCGGGCGTCCCAGGCCCCGCGCGCCTCGGCCGCGCGGGCGTAGACCTTGGCGGAGCTGAAGGCGACCTCGCGCGTGTAGTGCAGCACCGCCTCGCGCAGCTGCTGCTCGCCCCCCGGCGCCGCCAGTTCGTCGACCTGGCTCTCCACCACGTCGATGACGACGCGGATCATGTCGACCGTCTGCTGCAGCGTGACCGAGCGGGTCAGCTCGCGGGGCGCCGTGCCGAACACCTCGACGGTGATGGCCGGCCTGCCCCGCGCCGGATTCTTGAACCACTCGACGAAGGCGGCCACACCCGACTGGGCGACCAGCCCCACCCACGAGCGGTCCTCCGCCGACATCCGCCGGAACCACGACAGGCGGCTCTCCATGCGCGCGACCGCGGCGGTGCCCAGATGCCCCATCGCGCGCTCCAGCCGCTGGACGGTGGCGGCGCGGACGGCGTCGTCGTCGACCGGTGCCTGCGCATCCGCGCCGCCGGTGCTGTCGGTGGAATCCGTGCTCACGCTTCTAGACTGGCATCGATCGGGGCGGGGGCACGACACCGCGTCGCGCCGGCCCGGGGCGCAACCCCCTTGCCAACGCCGATCGCGCGCTGCAGTGTGACCAGTACCGCTTTTTCCGCGGCCCTCATCGCGCAGGTTGTAGAACGGCCACAAACCCGGGCCCTGGTTTTTCGTCTCCCTCCGCACCCGTTCGGAGGGGTTCCACAGGGCAGGGTTGATGTCGTGCTTGTCATCGTTGCTCCCGGCCAGGGCGCCCAGGTTCCCGGATTCCTCGCCCCCTGGCTCGAACTCCCCGGAATGGCCGATCGCTTCGAGCGGTGGTCGCAGGTCGCCGGCCTGGATCTGAAGCGGTACGGCACCACCGCCGACGCCGACGAGATCCGCGACACCGCGGTGGCCCAGCCGCTGCTGGTCAGCGCGGGCCTGGCGGCCGCCGTCGCGCTCTTCGGCGACCTGGACTCCGCCCCCGCCGCGGTCGACGCCGCGGCCGGCCACAGCGTCGGCGAGTTCACCGCGGCGGGCCTGGCCGGCGTGCTCGGCCCCGAGGACGCGCTGGCACTGGTGGCCGAGCGCGGCCGGGGCATGGCCGAGGCCGCCGCACAGGCCGCGACCGGCATGACCGCCGTGCTCGGCGGCGACCGGGCCGAGGTGCTCGCGGCCCTGGAGGCCCACGGCCTCACCCCCGCCAACGACAACGGCTCGGGCCAGATCGTGGCCGCCGGCACCACCGAGCAGCTCGCCGCGCTTGCGGCCGACCCTCCGGCTCGCGCCCGCCTGCGCTCGCTGTCGGTGGCCGGCGCCTTCCACACCCACCACATGGCTCCGGCCGTGGAGCGGGTGGCGCGCCTGGCCAAGGGCATCGAGCCGGCCGACCCCCGCACCCGGCTGCTGTCCAACCGCGACGGCGCCGTGGTCGGCAGCGGCGCCGAGTACCTCCAGCGCCTCGTCGAGCAGATCAGCTCGCCGGTGCGCTGGGATTCCTGCACCGAGACGCTGGCCGGCCTGGGCGCCACCGCCGTCATCGAACTGCCCCCGGCGGGCACTCTGACCGGCCTGGCCAAACGCGGCCTGCCCGAAACCGAGCGGCTGGCCGTCAAGACCCCCGACGACCTCGACCGCGCGCGCGAACTCGTCCGCGAGCACTCCCAAAGCACCGCCCCCCGACAGGAAGGCACTCACTGATGAACCTCCTCCCCGCGGCGGCGGGTGCGCGCGTGCTCGCGTTCGGCGAGTACCAGCCCGCCAACGTGGTCACCAACGACGACCTCGCCCAGCGGGTCGAGACCAGCGACGAGTGGATCCAAAGCCGCGTCGGCATCAAGGAGCGGCGCGTGGCCGGACCCGAGGACTCCGTGGTCTCGATGGGCGCGGCCGCCGGCGGCAAGGCGCTGGCCGCGAGCGGGCTGGCGCCCGCCGACATCGACCTGGTCATCGTCGCCACCTGCACGCTGACCGAGCAGATCCCCAACGCCGCGGCCCGCGTCGCGGCGCGCCTGGGCATCGAGGCCCCGGGCGCGTTCGACGTCAACGCCGCCTGCGCGGGGTTCTGCTACGGGCTGGGCGTGGCCTCGGACTCCATCCGGTCGGGATCGGCGCGCAACGTGCTGGTCATCGGCTCGGAGAAGCTGTCGGACTGGCTCGACTGGGAGGACCGCTCCACCTGTGTGATCTTCGCCGACGGAGCGGGCGCCGCCGTGGTCGCCGCCTCGGACACCCCCGGCATCGGCCCGGTGGTGTGGGGCAGCTCCGGCGACCGCGCAGACAAGATCTACCTGCGCGAAGGCAAGTACCTGTACCAGGAGGGCCAGGCCGTCTTCCGCTGGGCCACCACCGAACTCAACGGCGTGGCCGCCGAGGCGCTGCGCCGAGCCGGTGTCGAAGCCGAGCAGCTGACCGCGTTCGTGCCCCACCAGGCCAACCTGCGCATCGTCGAGGCGATCGCCCGCAAGCTGGGAGCGCCCCAGGCGATCATCGCCCGCGATATTGTCACCGCGGGCAACACCTCGTCGGCCTCGGTCCCGCTTGCGCTGGCGCGCATGTCCGAGCGCGGCGAGCTGCCCTCGGGGAGCCTCGTGCTCACCATGGGATTCGGCGCGGGCCTGACCTATTCGGCCCAGGTGCTGGAGATTCCCTAGACATCCGCGGGTGCCCGCCCCCTCCGAGGCGGTCGTCCGCGGTACGTACCGACCAACACGCAGTCACCTAAGGAGAACCCCGACATGGCGCACACCGAGCAGGAGATCCTGGACGGCCTCGGCGAGATCGTCGACGAGATCGCCGGAGTCTCGGCCAGCGAGGTCACCCCCGAGAAGAGCTTCGTCGACGACCTGGACATCGACTCCCTGTCGATGGTGGAGATCGCCGTCGCCGCGCAGGACAAGTTCGGCGTCGAGATCCCCGATGACCAGCTCAAGGACCTCAAGACGGTCCAGGACGTCATCAACTTCATCCAGAAGTAGCGCGCCGCGCCCGCCGGCCTCCGCGCCGGCGGGCCGGGCCCCCTCGGCGGCCGCGCCGCCCCTGCCAGCCCCGTCCGACCACCGGCCGGGAAATCGACCACCCGATGAGAAGGGCGATTGGGAGCGATGAACACCACCGAAGTCGTCGTGACGGGACTCGGCGCCACCACCCCCCTGGGAGGTGACGTCGCCGGCACCTGGTCCGCGCTTCTCGAAGGACGGTCGGGTATCGCGACGATCCAGGAGGACTGGGTCGAGGACCTCCCGGTCCACTTCGCCGGGCAGATCGCCCAGGAACCCTCCGAAGTGCTGCCCCGGCAGCGGCTGCGCCGCCTGGACCGCACCCAGCAGTTCGCGCTGATCTCGGCCAAGGAGGCCTGGGAGGACGCCGGCGCCCCCGAGGTCGATCCCGCGCGCCTGGGCGCCGTGGTCTCCAGCGGGATCGGCGGCATCCTGACCATCCTGGAGCAGTACGACACCTTCCGCGAGCGCGGCTGGAAGCGCGTCTCGCCTTTCACCGTGCCGATGCTGATGCCCAACGGCCCCGCCGCCGCGGTGTCGCTGGAGTACTCGGCCCGCGCCGGCGCGCACGCCCCGGTGAGCGCCTGCGCCTCCAGCGCCGAAGCGCTGGCCGACGCCGTCGACATGATCCGCCGCGGGCGCGCCGACGTCGTGATCGCCGGCGGAGTGGAGGCAGCGATCCACCCGCTGAACCTGGCCTCCTTCGCGTCCATGCGGGCCCTGTCGACCCGCAACGACGACCCCCAGGGCGCGTCGCGGCCGTGGGACACCCAGCGCGACGGCTTCGTGATGAGCGAGGGCGCCGGCATGGTGGTCCTGGAGTCGGCCGAGCACGCGGCCGCACGCGGTGCGCGCGTTTACGCGGCGGCCGCCGGCGTCGGCTACTCCAACGACGCGCACGACATCGTGCTGCCCGATCCCGAAGGCGCCGGCCAGGCGCAGGCCATCCGGGCGCTGCTGGCGGACTCGGGCCTGGCGCCCGCGGAGATCGCCCACGTCAACGCCCACGCCACCTCCACGCCGGCCGGCGACGTCGCCGAGACCGTCGCCCTGCGCGCGGCGCTGGGCGACTCCGCCGCCGACCGGGTGGCCGTCACCTCCACCAAGTCCATGACCGGCCACCTGCTCGGCGGAGCCGGCGCGGTGGAGTCGATCGCCACGATCCTGGCGCTGCACGAAGGCCGCATCCCGCCGACGATCAACATCGAGGAGCTCGATCCGGGCGTCCAGGTCGACATCGTCCGCGACAAGCCGCGCGACATGCCCGCCGACGCGGTGGCCGCCGTCAACGAGTCCTTCGGCTTCGGGGGCCACAACGTCGCCGTGGCCTTCCGCCGTGTCTAGGCCGGATCAAAGAAGGGTGGGGGCGCCGCTTTCGAGGAACCCACCGGGTACCACCGGGGGCGGCCACCTCGCATCGCAGCCCCATTGCCGCAACCGCTCTGGTGTCCGGCTTGTGGGGCGCGCACCGGCGACATCCCGTTGTAGGATGTGCACACCGCGTAGGGCGGCCGGGCGGGGCCCGGCCGCCCTGCCGTATCCGGTCGGGCGCGTCCGCGCAGGTCACTGGACATGTCCGCCGGCGCGCGTGAACTCTGCGCCTCGCGCGGAGGAAGTCCGCTTGAATTCGGGTGCACGCCCGCTGACACGGCCTCCGGTATCCGCGAGGATTGCGTCGTGTCCCTCCAGTCTCCGGTGTCGAACGACGTGCCCCCCGCCCCCGACGGCCACGGGAGTGACGCCGGCGGCGCGTCCGGTGAAGCGCCCCTGTTCCGCCCCGTGGTCGACCTCGACTCCGGCGCGGTGCTCGCGGTGGACGCCGACATCCGCCCGGTCGGCGGCTGGTCGAGGGCCGAGTGGCCCGCCGACCCCGCGGTCGCGGCCGAGCGGCTGGCCCGGCTGGTCCGCAGCGCCGCCGCCCGCGAGTCCCTGCTGCCGCTCGTACTCCCCCTGCCCGCGCAGGCGGTGACCGGCGGCCCGGAGCTGTTCCAGACCTTCGAGGACACCCTGCGCCGCTGCGGGCGGCGCCCGCGCGACGTCACGGTCATGCTGGGCCACGACCTGCCGAGGGTGCCGCGCGAGCCGCTGGTGCGCGGGATCGCCCGGCTGCGGGAGCTGGGGTTCCGCTGCGGGCTGGGCACCGCCGCGGTCCCGCCGGACCTGGTCCTGGAGACGGGCCCGTTCCTCATGCGCATCGATCCGGGGATCGTGGCCGGCCTGCCCGGGGACCACCGCCTGGGTGCGCTGGTCGACGGCCTGGCCCGCATCGGGCACGGCAGCGGGGTCTATCCCGTGGCCGCCGGCGTCACCTCCGACGCCCAGGTGCACCGGCTGCGCGAGGCGGGCGTCCGATTGGCGCAGGGACCGCTGTTCGCCGACGATGAGTGGGTGCCGGGCGAGCGGGTCTCCGCGGCGCCCGCGGCGCCCGTCGAGACGGCGCTGGAGCGCCACGACTCCGGTCCGCCGGTCAGCGAGTTCATGCGCCCGCCCGTGGCCATGAACACCGACGCCACCGCGGAGGAGGTGCTGGACGCCTTCAGCGCCGACACCGCGCTGAACAGCGTCGTGCTGATCGACCACCGCGACCGCCCGGTGGCCGTCATCGACCGCGCGCGGTTCCTGCTGGCGGTGACGGGACCCTACGGCCACGCCCTGCACGCCAAGCGCCCGGCGAGCCGGCTGGCCGACACCCCGCGCACCGTGCCGCGCACCGTGGGGGCGATGGCGGCGCTGCGGGCGGCCGGCGGCGAGCGCGACCGGGTCTACGACGACCTGGTCACCGTCAACGAGTTCGGCCAGTGCACGGGGATCGTGCACGTCGGCGACCTCATCCAGAGCCTGGCCCGCGAGACCGCCTGAGGTCGGCGGCGGTGGCGCACGGCGCTGGGGCGGATGCCGGCCGCGCCGGCTAACGCCGCTCGCGGTCGCGCGCCCCGTCCAGGCGGCTGCTGTCGCGTCCCGCGCCGGTGCTCCCGTTGGGCGACGCGGCGTCCTCGGCGGCTTCGCCGCCGTGCCGGTCCGGCCGCAGTTCGGTGAGCTGGGGCCGCTTGGGGAGGCGGCCGTCGCCCGAGGAGCGCCCCAGGGCGCGCCGGCTCAGCCACGGCACCAGGTGCCGCCGCGCCCAGCGCCAGTTCTCCCGGCGCCGCAGGATGCGCGGCAGCCGCTCGGGCGGGGTCTCCCAGGGCCGCGCCCAGATTTCGCGCGGCCCCATGGGCGCGCCGAGCATGTCGGCGATCCGGGCGGCCACGATGCGGTGGCCGGCGGCGTTGAAGTGCAGCCGGTCCACGCTCCATGCGCGCGGGTCGTTCAGCGCGCCCATGGACCACAGGTCGACGATGTCGCTGGCGGTGCGCTCGGCGATGGCGCGCAGATGCATGCTGAAGACCGCGATGCGGCCGCGGTAGACGCGCAGGACGGGGATCCACCCGGTGTCGTGGCCGGAGAGGATCACCACGCGGATGCCGGCGTCGCGCAGCCGCCGGATCCCGGTCTCGAACTCGGCGGCGAGGTCGTCGAGGTCGGTGTTGGGGCGCAGGACGTCGTTGCCGCCGGCGTGCACGGTGACCAGATCCGGCCCGAATCCCAGGGTCTGCTCCAGCTGCTCGCCGAAGATGTGCCGCATGCGGCGGCCGCGCACGGCCAGGTTGGCGTAGCGGAAACCGGGCACGGAGGCGCTGAAGTGCTCGGCGAGGCGGTCGGCGAAGCCGCGGTACTCGCCCTCGGGCGTGAGGTCGTCGAGCCCCTCGGTCAGGCTGTCGCCGATGGCCACGTAGGAGCGGAAGGCCGTGGGCCGCTGCGCCTGATCGCCCTCGGGGGGATTCATGTCCAGGTCAGTCACATCAACCAATCATGCAGCTCGGCCGCGGGCACCGGCGCCAGGGCCCACGGCGACGCGCGGGGAGCTCGACATTTGAATTCGCCCCTCACGACACACAGACGAGGATGTGTCAACAGGGAGAGGCGAGGGTAGGGCCTGCCCGACAAGCATACCTCCGGCTACCACCGACACGCCTGTGCCAGGGGCCGGCATCCGCGGTCTTCTGCCCGGGGCCGGCCGGAGGGTTCCGACCGCAACAACGCAAGGAGCCGTTGCACCCGCATGAGCAACAGCGACGCCACCCCGGAGAACAGCGAGTCCGGCGGCCAGGCCGCGGCCTTTCCCGTCAACGACGTCGAGCACGCGCTGCAGGATGCGCTGGCCCAGTCCGGCACGGAGTCCCCTGACCCCGCCCCTGTCAGCGCGTTCATCTCCGCGCTGCGCGAGGGGCAGGTGTGGGTGCCGCTGCCTCAGGGCTCGGGCACCCAGGACGACGGCTCGGTCGCACTGCCCACCCTGGAGCTGGAGGGGTCGCCGTTCATTCCGGCCTTCACCTCCGAGGAGCAGCTGGGCCTGCGCAGCGCGGAGCTGCCCTACACCGTCCTGGCCACGCGGGACCTCGCCGAGGCGATGCCCGAGGGCGTGGGCCTGGCCCTGAACCCGGGCAACCCCGCCAGCGTCCCGATCTACCCGGACACCATCGCCGTCCTGGCCCAGTGAGCGGACCGATCGCCGGCGGTCGGCCCGCGGCCGCCGGCGTTCGCCGTGCCAGGGGAAACGGGCGCGGTGGGCCGGATGCGCGGGGCGACCGGAACACCGTCCCCGAGTTCGTGATCTAGGCCACATTCCTGCTTGTTTCGCCTGGTCGGCGCCTGGTGCCCGGGCCGGGGCGCCGCCGCGGGACCGGGAGCCCGCGTGAGCACCGCGGGGCGTCCGCCGGGTTCGCCCCGGCACTATCCAACCGCGGTACTCGCACGTACGATCACCCGAGGGTGCGCCGCTTCGGCCCGCCGGCGACCGGCTTTTCCGCGTCGGCCGGGCATCCGGCCCCGGCCGAGTGGACGTACTGTTGTGCAGGAACGAATCGCCCGCGGGGGTTGGCTTCGCCGCCGCCCGCCGGGCCGGACGCGCGGAGGTCGAGGTCTGCAGCAGATGAACGCCGTCTCCCCGACCTGCCTCACCGACCTCGTTCCCGCCCTGCGGTGGAGCGATCCGGCGATGGTGGGCCCGGTCCTGTGGCACGCCCGTCTGGTCGAGGGCTGGTGGAGTTCGATGCCGCTGCCCCGTGTCGTGGACATCGCCGGAGCCACGTGGCTGTCGTACTCCCTGGCCCGGTTGGCCGCCGAGCAGTGGGGCCACCTGCAGCTGGGCGAGTTCCTGCCGTCGCTGCGCGCGGTCGAGACGGACCTCGACGACGTCGCCGAGCCGGTACGGGGGGCGCTGCTGGCCACCGCGGGCAGCTGGGAGCGGCTGGTCTCGGCGAGCCCGGCCGCCATCGGGGCCTGGGGCCTGCCCGAGAGCTGCGGTCCCCTGGACCTCATCAGCACCGCCACCTGGCGTGCGATCCAGCCGTTCACCCAGGAGCAGGGGCGCGCCGCGGCCCCCTCCCCCGCGCTGATGGTCGAGGCCGTGCGCACGCTGGCGAACTGGCTGCCCCAGTCGGCGCCCGACCACGTGCGCAGCGCCCTGTCCTACCTCACCGCCGCCACCGGCGCCGGCGGCGCCGCGGCCGAGGCCGAGGAGCAGCCGCCGCCCAGCGCCGCCACCCGGGCCATCCGCACCCTGCGGGCGCTGCGCGCGCAGCGCGACGAGGAGAGCCGCTCGGGCGCGACTCCGGCGGAGGAGCAGGAGGCGGCGGCGCCGTCCGAGTCCGGCGAGGCCGAGGGCGGCCGCCGCTTCGGGCGCCGCTCGCTGCTGGGCCCCGACCGCACGCTGCGCCGCCCGGCGTTCGGCCCGCCCAAGGGGCACGGCGCCGAGCAGGCGGCGCCCGCCCCCGAGCTGGGCCGCCACCCCCTGGTCGACCTGCTGGAGGACTTCTTCCGCAACTGGACCGACGTGGAGCGCACCGTCGCCGCCGAGCGGCTGTTCGCCTCCGACCCCGTCAGCATCCGGCTGCTGGCCGACCAGCTCGGCGTCGAACTGCGCGAGATCCGCAACTCCCAGCGCACCGTGGAGGAGCGGCTGCTGCAGTGGCTCGGCTCGCCCGGCGGAGCCCCGCTGACCAAGCACATGCGCGAGCTCTCCGACCACCTGGGCGCGGCGGCGACCGTCGACCACCTCATCACCGCCCACCCCGACCACCCGGTGGACGTGCCGGCGCTGGGCACGCCGCTGTGGCGGGTGGTCATCACGCTGTTCACCGACCGCCGGCTGCACAACGGGTGGCTGGTGGCCGACGACCCGCACCGGATGCGCTGGCAGACCCGCGAGATGCTGGGGGACGCGCCCAGCACCTCCGACGCCGCCATCCGGCTGTCGCGCATCGGGATCCGCCAGCAGGCCGTGCGCGCGTGGCTGCTGAGCACCCCGGGGGTCACCATCCGCGAGGGCCACGTGCTGGTCGACCCCTCCATCCCCGTGGAGAACGCGCCGCCCGGACCGGGCTACGGCACGCCGCCCGACCCCGGCCCCGAGGCCGAGGGGACCACCACCGCCAACGGGCTGCCGATCCGGCGGCGCCCCGGCGCCGAGGCGCCGCACCAGGAGCGGCCCGAGCAGCCCGCGCCTGAGGCGCCGCAGCCGCCGCAGGTGGCCGACTCGGCGCGCTGCTTCCGCGCGCCCGACGGCCGCTGGTGGCACCGCGTCGACGTCACCGCCGACCACCTCAACGGAGCGCCGGTCACCGTACCCCCGGGCTATGCCACGCACCTGGGGCTGCAGCCCGGCCGCCTGCTGTGCCTGACGGCGCCGGGAGCCGACCTGCTCGTGCTGGTCTGGCGGGACCAGCCCGCGTTCGACTCGCTGCGCCCGCTGCTGCGCCGCCTCTCGGCGCAACCGGGCGACCGGGTGTTCATCACCGTCAACGGCGACCGCCTGGACGCGCGCCGCCTGCCCGCCGCCGACCTGAGCTCGCACAGTCCCACCAGCCGCGCGCTGCACCTGATCGGCTACACCGCGCCCGCCCCCACCGAGGAGGCCCTCAAGATCATCGCGCGGCGCATCAGCGAGGACGGCTCCGACACCCGCGCCGCCGAGCCCCAGTCCCTCGTCGAGGCCCTGACCGAACGCGGCGACACCGACATCGCCGGCGAACTCCGCCCGGGGCTGCTGCCGACGCACTGAGGCCCGCCCCACCGCCCGGGAGCACCGCCCGGCCGCTCGCCGCGTACGCCGGCCACCACCCGGCCAAACCGCCGCCCCCGATGGCCCGCTGCGCCATGGCGTGCGGACGCCGAGGAGGCATGGACACGGGCGCGGGGCAGCTCCCCCTGACATGACCGAGCCCCTCGCAGCCGGGGGCTGGGAGGGGCTCGGGCCGGGGCGCTCGACTCGCCGGCTCAGACGTTGAAGCCGAGCATGCGCAGCTGGTCGCGGCCGTCTTCGGTGATCTTGTCCGGGCCCCACGGGGGCATCCAGACCCAGTTGATCTTGACTTCGCGTTCGAACTCGTCCAGCGCGGTGCTCGCCTGGTCCTCGATGACGTCGGTCAGGGGGCAGGCGGCGCTGGTGAGCGTCATGTCCAGGGTGATGACGTCCCCGTCGACGTTGACCCCGTAGAGCAGGCCGAGGTCGACGACGTTGACGCCCAGCTCGGGGTCGATGACGTCCTTCAGCGCTTCGCTGATCTCCTCGACCAGCGCCTCGTCGCCGGCGGGCTCCGGCGCGGTGGCGGTGGAGTCCTGTTCGGTCATGAGGCGCCCTCCTTCTCCGTTTCCAGGGACTGGGCGGTCGCGTCCTTCCACGCCATCCAGGCGAGCAGGGCGCACTTGATACGGGCAGGGTATTTCGACACGCCCGCGAAGGCCACCGCGTCCTCCAGCACGTCCTCGTCGGGTTCGGCCTGGCCCTTGGAGTGCATGAGCTCGGTGAACTCGTCGAGCATGCGCATGCCCTCGTCGACGCTGCGCCCGATCAGCAGGTCGGTGAGCACCGAGGCGCTGGCCTGGCTGATCGAGCAGCCCATGCTGTCGTAGGAGACGTCGCTGACGGTGGCCTCGCCGTCGAGGGGGCCGCCTTCGGCGGCCGGCGTGAGCCGCACGCGCAGGGTGACCTCATCACCGCAGGTGGGGTTGATGTGGTGGGCCTCGCCGTCGTGCGGCTCCCGCAGCCCCTTGTTGTGGGGGTTGCGGTAGTGGTCCAGGATGATCTCCTGATACATGGAGTCGAGCTGCATAGCGACCTGCTGCCCTCCTAGCGTGCCGCGGTGCCGAAGAACCGCTGCGCCGCCCGGATGCCCTCGGCCAGGGCATCGATCTCGGCGAACGTGTTGTACAGGTAGAACGACGCCCGCGTGGTGGCCACCGTCTCGTAGCAGCGGTGCAGCGGCCACGCGCAGTGGTGTCCCACGCGGACCGCGACGCCGACGTCGTCGAGGACCTGGCCGACGTCGTGGGGATGGATGTCCTCGACCGTGAAGGAGATCGCACCGCCGCGGTCGTCGTAGTCGGTGGGGCCGATGATGCGCACCCCCGGCACGTCGCCGACCTGCTTGAGCGCGTACTGGGTGAGAGCCTGCTCGTGGGCGAGCACGTTGTCCATGCCCAGGGCGCTGAGGTAGTCGCAGGCGGCGGCCAGGCCGACGGCCTGCGGCGCCATCGGCACCCCCGCCTCGAACCGCTGCGGCGGATCGGCCCAGGTGGTGTGGTCCATGTAGACCACGCCGATCATGGAGCCGCCGGAGATGAACGGCGGCATGGCCGCCAGCAGCTCGGGGCGGCCCCACAGCACGCCGATGCCGTTGGGGCCGAGCATCTTGTGCCCGGAGAACGCCAGGAAGTCCACGCCCAGCTCGGCGACGTCGACGGGCATGTGCGGCACCGACTGGGCGGCGTCGACCAGCACCAGTGCGCCGTGGGCGTGGGCGCGTTCGGCGATGGCCGCGACCGGGTTGACGGTGCCCAGCACGTTGGACTGGTGGGTGAGCGCGACGAGCTTGGTGCGGTCGTTGATCAGCTCGTCGATGCCGCTGAGGTCCAGCCGGCCCTCGGGAGTCACCGGGAACCACCGCAGGGTGGCGCCGGTGCGCTGGCACAGCTGCTGCCAGGGCACCAGGTTGGCGTGGTGCTCCATCTCGGTGACCACGATCTCGTCGCCGGGACCGACGACGAAGCGGGCGTAGTCGGGGCCGCTGGTGGCGGCGTTGCTCATGGCGTAGGCCACCAGGTTGATGGCCTCGGTCGCGTTCTTGGTGAACACGACCTCGCCCGGCTGGGCGCCCACGAACGCGGCGATGGTCGCGCGGGCGCCCTCGTAGGCGTCGGTGGCCTCCTCGGCGAGCTGGTGCGCGCCGCGGTGCACCGCCGCGTTGTGGCGTTCGTAGAAGGCCCGTTCGGCATCGAGCACCTGCCGGGGCTTCTGCGAGGTCGCTCCGGAATCGAGATACACCAGCGGGCGCTCGTCGCGGACGGTGCGGGCCAGGATCGGGAAATCGGCCCGCACCGCCTCGACGTCGAGGCGCCCCAGCTCGCTCGTCGTCACTTCGCCGCGCCTGCCTTCACGAAACGCTCGTAGCCCTCGGACTCCAGGGTGTCGGCCAGCTCCGGGCCGCCGGACTCGGCGACGCGGCCGCCGGCGAACACGTGCACGTAGTCGGCCTGGACGTAGTTGAGGATGCGCGTGTAGTGGGTGATGAGCATGACGCCCACGTCGCCGGTGGCCCGGGCCCGGTTGATGCCGGCCGAGACGATCTTCAGCGCGTCGACGTCCAGACCCGAGTCGGTCTCGTCCAGGATCGCCATGCGCGGCTTGAGCAGCTCCAGCTGAAGGATCTCGTGGCGCTTCTTCTCACCGCCGGAGAAGCCCTCGTTGACGCCGCGGGCGGCGAAGGAGGAGTCGATGGCCAGGTTGCCCATGGTCTCCTGCAGCTCCTTGGAGAAGGTGCGGAGCTTGGGCGCCTCGCCGCGCACAGCGGTGACCGAGCTGCGCAGGAAGTTGGACATCGACACGCCCGGGACCTCGACCGGGTACTGCATGGCCAAAAACAGGCCGGCGCGGGCGCGCTCGTCGACGCTCATCTCCAGCACGTTCTCGCCGTCGAGCAGTACCTCGCCGTCGGTGATCTCGTAGCGGGGGTGCCCGGCGATCGCGTAGGCCAGGGTGGACTTGCCCGAGCCGTTGGGGCCCATGATGGCGTGGGTCTCGCCGGAGTTGATGGTGAGGTCCACGCCCTTGAGGATCTCCTGGCGCTCTTCGGCGCCGATGAGGACGTCGGCGCGCACCCCGCGGATTTCGAACTTGGTCATATGCGATTCAGCCTTTTGAACTCTGGGTGTCCAGCGAGACGAGGACGTCGTCGCCGTCGATCTGCACTGCGTAGGTGGCGACCGGTTGGGTCGCCGGCGGGTTGATCGGCTTGCCCGAGCCGAGGTCGAAGCAGGAGCCGTGCAGCCAGCACTCGATGGTCCCCTCTTCGACCTCGCCCTCGGACAGGTTCACCTCGGCGTGGGAGCAGATGTCGCTGATGGCGTAGATCTCGCCCTCACTGCGCACCACCGCCACCGGCGTACCGCCGACCTCCACGCCCAGCGCGCCCTCGTCGGGGACGTCGCTCAGCGAACACACGCGGGTGTATCCGTCACTCATGGAGAGCCAGCTTCTCCTCTACCTCGTCCATGATGCGGTCGCGCAGCTCGGGCACCTCGATGCGGCCGATGAGGTCCTGGAAGAACCCGCGGATGACCAGGCGCCGGGCCTCGGCCGGCGGGATGCCGCGCGACTGCAGGTAGAACAGGTGGATGTCGTCGAGGCGGCCGCTGGCGCTGGCGTGGCCGGCGCCCTCGACCTCTCCGGTGAAGATCTCCAGGTTGGGCACGGAGTCGACCCGGGTGCCGTCGGTCAGCACCAGGTTGCGGTTGTGCTCGTAGGAGTCGGTGCCGGAGGTGCCCTCGCCGATGATGACGTCGCCGATCCACACCGCGTGGGCGTCCTCGCCGCTGAGCGCGCCCTTGTACTCGACGCGACTGCGGGTGTTGGACTCGTTGTGGTCGATCAGCGAGCGGTGCTCGTGGTGCTGGGCCGCACCGGTGAAGTACAGGCCGTGCAGCTCGGCGTCGCCGCCGGTGCCCTTGTAGCGGACGCTGGGCGACAGGCGCACCAGGTCGCCGCCGAGGGTGACCACGAAGCTGCGGAACCGGGCGTCGCGGCCGACCGTGGCGTACTGGTGGGAGACCTGGACGGCGTCGGAGTCCCAGTCCTGCAGGCTGATCACCGTCAGCGAGGCGCCGTCCTCGACCACGAACTCGACGTTGTCGGCGTAGACGGCCGAGCCGGCGTACTCCAGCACCACGGTGGCCGACGAGTGGGGCTCGGCGCGCACCAGGATGTGGCCGAACGCGTCGCCCTGCTCGGTGCCGGTGACCTTCACGAAGACGGTCTCGGACAGCTCGGTGTCCTTGGGCACGGTCACCACGGTGGCCGGGTTGAAGTCGGTGAAGCTCTCCCAGGCCAGGGCGCTCACGCGGTCGTTGGGCAGGAAGGAGGCGCCCAGCCGGGAGTCCTCGCGTCCGACGCGCTCGACGACGGCCTGCTCAGGGCCCGAGACCTCGACGGTGACGGTGCCGTCGGCGATCTCGCGGCCCTGGTGCAGGCCGCGCAGCCGGCGCAGCGGCGTGAAGCGCCATTCCTCCTCGCGCCCGTTGGGCACGGGGAAGTTCGCGGACTCGAACGACCCGTGCACGTCCAAGCGCGAGATGGGGACGTCTCCGCCGTGGGAGTGCTCCCGGATTCCGAGATTGGGACTGGCCATGCTTAACCGACCGCTCCTTCCATCTGCAGCTCGATCAGCCGGTTGAGTTCCAGCGCGTACTCCATGGGGAGTTCGCGCGCGATGGGCTCGACGAACCCGCGGACGATCATCGCCATGGCCTCGTCCTCGTCCAGGCCCCGGCTCATCAGGTAGAAGAGCTGGTCCTCGCTGACCTTGGAGACGGTGGCCTCGTGGCCCATCTCCACGTCGTCCTCGCGGATGTCGTTGTAGGGGTAGGTGTCCGACCGGCTCATGGTGTCGATGAGCAGCGCGTCGCACTTGACCGTGGACTTGGCGTGGTCGGCGCCCTCCTGGACCTGGATGAGTCCGCGATAGGACGCCCGGCCGCCTCCGCGCGCCACCGACTTGGAGACGATGGTGGAGGAGGTGTTGGGCGCGCAGTGCACCATCTTGGAGCCGGTGTCCTGGTGCTGGCCCTCTCCGGCGAAGGCGACGGACAGGGTCTCGCCCTTGGCGTGCTCGCCCATCAGGTAGACCGCCGGGTACTTCATGGTCACCTGGGAGCCGATGTTGCCGTCGATCCACTCCATGGTGGCGCCCTCGTAGGCGACGGCGCGCTTGGTGACCAGGTTGTAGACGTTGTTCGACCAGTTCTGGATGGTCGTGTAGCGGCAGCGGGCGTTCTTCTTGACGATGATCTCCACGACCGCCGAGTGCAGCGAGTCCGTCTTGTAGATCGGCGCGGTGCAGCCCTCGACGTAGTGGACGTATGCGCCCTCGTCCACGATGATCAGCGTCCGCTCGAACTGGCCCATGTTCTCGGTGTTGATCCGGAAGTAGGCCTGCAGCGGGATCTCGACGTGGACGTTGGGCGGCACGTAGATGAAGGACCCGCCGCTCCAGACCGCGCTGTTGAGCGCGGCGAACTTGTTGTCGCCGGGCGGGATCACCGTGCCGAAGTACTCCTGGAACAGCTCGGGGTGCTCCTTGAGCGCGGTGTCGGTGTCGAGGAAGATGACGCCCTGCTCCTCCAGGTCCTCGCGGATCTGGTGGTAGACGACCTCGGACTCGTACTGCGCGGCGACACCGGCGACCAGGCGCTGCTTCTCGGCCTCGGGGATGCCGAGCTTGTCGTAGGTGTTCTTGATGTCCTCGGGCAGCTCCTCCCAGGAGGTGGCCTGCTGCTCGGTGGACCGCACGAAGTACTTGATCTTCTCGAAGTCGATGCCTCCGAGATCGGCACCCCACTCGGGCAGCGGCTTCTTACCGAACAGGCGCAGCGCCTTGAGGCGGAGCTTCTCCATCCACTCCGGCTCGTCCTTCCGGGCGGAGATGTCGCGGACGACCTCCTCGTTCAGGCCGCGCCGAGCGGAGGCACCGGCCTCGTCGGGGTCGGCCCAGCCGTACTCGTAGGTGCCGAGCCCTTCGAGCTCGGGGTGCGCGGTAGACGTCATTACGCGGATCCTCCTGGACTCAGACGTCCTTCTTCTGGCGTTGCCCGCCCCTCGCCCGAGGGCGGGCGTTCTTCTCATCGGTGCGCGGACCGGCCGGGCTCCCGGCGGGACGGGAGTCCGCCGCGGTCATGCCGCGCGGAGTGACGTGTGTGGTGCACACGCCGTCGCCGTGGGCGATGGTGGCCAGCCGCCGCACGGGGGTGCCCAGCAGCCGCTCGAAGACCTCGACCTCGGCCTCGCACAGCTCGGGGAACTCCGTGGCGACGTGGGCCACCGGGCAGTGGTGCTGGCACAGCTGGTCGCCGCCCCCGGGAGCCGGGGCCTCGCCCGCCGAGGCCGCATAGCCGTCGTTGGACAGCGCCTCGGCCAGCAGCCGGATGCGCTGCTGGGGCGGGGCCGCGGCCAGCATCGGGCGGTAGCGCCGCTCCAGGTCGGCGACCTGGCGCCGGGCGAACTCGGCGACGGCCTGGGATCCGGCCTTCTCGGCGAGGAACCGCAGGGCGCTGGCCGCGAGGTCGTCGTAGCCGTGCACGAAGGCGTCGCGGCCGGCTTCGGTGATGGCGAAGAGCCGGGCCGGCCGCCCGCGGCCGCGGCGCCCGCGGACGCGGGAGTCGCGGGCCTCGACCATGCCCTCGTTCATCAGGTTGTCAAGGTGGCGGCGGATGGCCGCCGGGGTGAGGCCGAGCCGCTCGCCCAGCATGGCGGCGGTGATGGGCCCGTGTTCGAGGATCAGCCGCGCCACGCGTGCACGCGTACCGTTCTCGGCACCCCGCTCGGGACCGTAAGCGGCCGCGGAGGCGCCTGCGGCGGCGCCCCCTTCGGGCTGCTGACGGTTCCCCACGTTTTTCACAACATCAGTGTGGCGTAAATAAGTCCCGGGGGGCAAACAGGGTTCGATGCGGTCGATCACCCAGGACAGCCTCGCCTTATCCCCGCAGAGGCCGGTAAGCGACCGGGGACGCCCGGCCCCCTGCCCCGTTGAGGCAACAACGACACGCGGATCCCCCTTCCCGCCCGTCACCCCCCACCACCCCTAACGGAGGCACTCCGCGCCACCCACCCCACATGCCCGTCACCCCCCACCACCCCTAACGGAGGCACTCCGCGCCACCCACCCACATGCCCGTCACCCCCCACCACCCCTAACGCAGGCGCTCCGCGCCACCCACCCACATGCCCGTCACCCTCGGAAGAGTTCCACGCCTGCGGCCGTCCAGGGGGTTCGCTGCGGCAATGGGGCTGTGCTGCGCGTAGCGCTGTGCGCCAGCTTGCCGCCGAGCGGCGGTGCACCCGTGTTTCGGAGGCCCGCCACCGATGGTGCGGCTCCACCTGAGACGTACAGCGTGCGCTCAGCGGCAAGCTGTGTTCACGCTTCGCGAGGCGCACCCATTGCCGCAACCCCGACGGTGGCCGCTCCGGGTGGTGCCCGGTGGGTTCCTGGAAAGCGGCGCCCCGCCGTTCTTCAAGACGCCTGACAGAGGCGCCCCGCGCCCCCACCCACCCACACGCCCGTCACCCGTCCCACCGGTCGGCCGCGGGCGGAGCCGGGCCGGTGCAGGGGCGGCGCTCCCCAGCCATAGACTCGGGAGCCATGGAGACAGCCGCGGTCGAGGCCACTGATCTGGTCAAGCGCTACGGCGCGACCACCGCTGTTGCGGGCCTGACGTTCTCCGCGGCCCGCGGCGCGGTCACCGCGCTGCTCGGTCCCAACGGCGCCGGCAAGACGAGCACGGTCGAGACGTGCGAGGGCTTCCGCCGCGCCGATGCCGGCCGGGTGCGGGTGCTGGGCATGGACCCGGCCGCCGACGCCGCCGGGCTCAAACCGCGCGTGGGGGTGATGCTGCAGTCGGGCGGCGTGCCCACGGGCGCCCGCGCCGGCGAGTGGCTGCGCCTGGTGGCCTCCTTCCACGCCCGCCCGGTCCCGCCCGAGGTGCTGCTGGAGCGCCTGGGGCTGCTCTCCGCCGCCGCGACCCCCTTCCGCCGCCTGTCCGGCGGGCAGCAGCAGCGGCTCTGCCTGGCCGCGGCCGTGGTCGGCCGACCCGAGCTGGTCTTCCTGGACGAGCCCACCGCCGGGCTCGACCCCCAGGCCCGGCACGCCACCTGGGACCTCGTCTGCGAGCTGCGCGACTGCGGCGTCGGCGTGGTGCTGACCACGCACTACATGGAGGAGGCCGAGCGGCTCGCCGACCACGTGGTGATCATCGACCACGGGCGGGCCGTGGCCGCCGGCGCCCCCGGCGAGCTGACCGACTCCCGCCAGGAGCTGCGCTTCACCGCCGAGACCGACCTGGACACCGCGTCCCTGGGTGCGGCCCTGCCCGCCGCCGCCCGCATCGAGCGACGCGGGGAGCCGGCGGAGCGCCGCGGCGCCGCCCCGCGCACCGACTACGCCGTCACCGCGGACGCCCCCGAGGGCATCGGGCCCGACCTGGTGGCCACGGTGAGCGCCTGGTGCGCCGCCAACGGCGTGTCCCCCGAAGGGCTGCGCGTGCAGCGGCGCAGCCTGGAAGACGTCTTCCTCGAACTCACCGGCCGAGACCTGCGCGAGCAATGACCGAACCACGTACCAGCACCGCCTCCGGCCTCTTCACCCCCGCACCCGGAGCGGCGCCGCCGCACCGCATGGTCGCCGCGCAGGCGGCCATGGAGCTGCGCATCATGCTGCGCAACGGCGAGCAGCTGCTGCTCACCATGGTGATCCCGCTCCTGCTGCTCGCGGGTTTCAGCGTGACGCCCGTGCTCGACCTGGGGCCGGGTCCGCGGGTGGACTTCCTGGCCCCGGGGGTGCTGGCGCTGGCCGTGCTCTCCACCGCCTTCACCGGCCAGGCCATCGGCACCGGGTTCGAGCGCCGCTACGGCGTGCTCAAGCGGCTGGGCGCCACCCCGCTGCCGCGCGGCGGTCTGCTGGCCGCCAAGACCCTGGCGGTGCTGGGCGTGCAGCTGGTGCAGATCGTGCTCATCTGCGCCACGGCCGCTGCGCTGGGATGGAGCCCGCGGGCCGGCGCTTGGGACATCGCCTATGCCCTGCTGCTTGTGCTGCTGGCGACCGCCTGCTTCACCGCGCTGGCGCTGCTGATGGCCGGAACACTGCGGGCCGAGGCGACCCTGGCCGCGGCCAACCTCGTCTACGTGGTGCTGCTGGGGCTGGGCGGCGTGATCTTCCCCGTCGACCGGCTGCCAGGCGCCGTGCAGCCGGTGGTGGAGGCGCTGCCCATCACCGCCCTGTCCCAGGGACTGCGTGCCGTGCTCGCCGAGGGCGCCGCGCCGTCTCCGTGGCCGGCGGTCGTCCTGGCGGCGTGGGCCGCCGTCGGCGCGGTGCTGGCCGCACGCTTCTTCCGCTGGGAGTGATACCGGCCGCCGGGTGCCGCGGGGATCCCCCGGACTGCGTTTAGGCTCGTGCGCGTGGAGTTCATCGGTGTGCCTCTGGTGGCGCTCATCCGCTCGCTGGGACCGCCGCTGGTGGTCCTCGCGGTGGGGGCGGTGCTGCTGGTGCGCCGCCGCCCGGTGCGCGCCCGGCTGCTGTGGGCGGCGCTGGCGGTGCAGGTCGCCGCCGCCGCGCTGCCGTATGCGTGGCTGCTGCTGCAGGCCGCGACCGGGATCGGCGGGCACCGGCTCGTCGGGCCGGCGATGATCCTGGTGCAGCCCGGCGTGGAGGCGCTGGCCTGGCTGTGCGCGCTGGCGGCCGTGACCGCCGCCGCTCCCCGGCGCGGCAGCCCTTCGGTCGACGGTGACGCAGCGGAGGCCGGTGGGCCGCCGGCGGCGCGCCGGGAGCGGACGGGCGGCCGGCGGGCCGGCGGGCGCGCCGAGGCCGTGTCCGGGAACGGCGCGTACAACCGGCGCGGCGGCTCCCGGCGGAGTGGATCCGGTCGGCCCTGACCCCCTCCGCACCGCCCGGGGCCGGGCCTACTCCTCCCGCTCCAGCGGGCAGGTCATGCAGTGCGGTCCGCCGCGGCCCCGCCCCAGCTCGCTGCCGCTGACCTCCAGCACCTCCACGCCGTGCTCGCGCAGGTAGGCGTTTGAAGCGGCGTTGCGCTCGTAGGCGACCACCACCCCGGGCTCCAGTGCGAAGACGTTGCAGCCGTCGTCCCACTGCTCGCGCTCGGCGGAGAACACGTCCTGGGTCGGGGTGATGACGGTGATCTCGTCGAGCCCGGCCGCCTCGGCGATCGCGGCGTGCATGCGCTCGGGCGGGTTGTCGGTGACCTTGAGCTCCTTGTCGGTGTCTCCGGGCTCGATCAGGTAGGAGGGCAGCATGCCCAGGCCCGCGTACTTGGTGAAGACACCGCGGTCCACGCAGGTCATGACCGTGTCCAGGTGCATGATGGCGCGCGCCTTGGGCATCCACAGGCCCAGCAGCCGCTCGGCGCCGCCGCGGGCGAACAGCTCGTGGGCGAGCATCTCCACGGCCTGGGGCTGGGTGCGCTCGCTCAGGCCCACCAGCACCGACCCGTTGCCGATCGGCATGACGTCGCCGCCCTCGATGGTGGCGGGCCCCCAGGCGTGGCCGGGGTTCCACACCTCGAACGCGGCGTCGGCGAAGAGGGGGTGCCAGCGGTAGACGGCCTCATAGTGGATGGTCTCGCGGCGCCGCGCCTTCTTGCGCATGGCGTTGACGGACACGCCGCCGCCGATCCAGCAGGAGGTGTCGCGGGTGAACAGGTGGTTGGGCAGGGGGGTCAGCACGAAGTCGTCCAGGCCGAGGGTGTGGAACCACACCGATCGGGGCTCCTCGGCGCGCTCCAGCAACTCGCGCTTGGTGATGCCGCCGACGAGGTACCGGCTCAGGGCCGCGGGGTCCATGGACTCGAAGACCGAGCGCAGCGCGTCGACGGCCATGGGGCCGAAGAACCGCTGGTCCCAGATGCAGTCGAGGACGTAGGCGCGGGCTTCCGGCAGGGCCAGGACCTCCTCCAGCAGCTCGCCGAAGAGGTGCACCCGCACGCCGCGGGCGCGCAGCAGCGCGGTGAAGGCGTCGTGCTCCTCGCGCGCCCGTTCGGCCCAGAGCACGTCGTCGAAGAGCAGCGCGTCGTTGTTGGAGGGGGTCAGCCGGCTCAGCTCCAGGCCGGGACGGTGCACGATGACCTGCCGCAGCCGTCCCACCTCAGAGGTCACCGAAAACGCCATGGGCTCCTCGTTTCGCCTGTCCGCCTCGTTCGCCGCGTATCCCGCGCTCCCTGTGCTTTCCGCGCTTTCCAGGAATCGCGCCTTGCGCGGTGCACGTGAGCATTCCGTGCATCCGGGTGTGCGAAACCTCGGTGGGGCCGCCGCATGCCGGGCGGGCCCGGTCCGGGCCGCCTGCGGGCGCGGCGGCGGGCTGCATAGGATGGTCGCCCGTGAGCGCGAACGCGGCGGCTGATTCATCCGGTGGCCCTATCTGGGCACGCCTGCCCAGTGGGACGGGCGTGCTGCGGGCCGCGGGCGAGTCGATCCCGCCGACCTGGTTCGTGCTCGTGGGCATCCTGTCGGTGCAGGCGGGTGCGGGCATCGCCAGCCGGCTGTTCGCGGTGCTGCCGCCCAGCGCGGTGGTGTGGCTGCGGCTGCTGACCTCGGCGGTGGTGCTGCTGGCGCTGGCCCGCCCGGCGCTGCGCGGCCGCTCGCGCGCCGACTGGATGGTGGCCCTGGGCTTCGGCGCGTGCCTGGCGACCATGAACTTCGCGATCTACCAGTCGTTCGCGCGCATTCCGCTGGGCATCGCGGTCACCATCGAGTTCCTGGGGCCGCTCTCGGTGGCGCTGATCGGGTCGCGGCGCAGGATCGACCTGCTGTGGGTGCTGCTGGCGGGGACGGGCGTGGTGCTGCTGGGCCGCAGCGACGGGACGGTCACCGCGGCGGGAGTGCTGTTCGCGCTGCTGGCGGGGGCGGCCTGGGCCGGCTACATCCTGCTCAGCGCCGCGACCGGGCGGCGGTTCTCGGGCATGTCGGGGCTGGCGCTGGCCAGCGTCGCCGGAACCCTGCTCGTCGCTCCGGCGGGGGTGGCCGCCGGCGGTTCGGCGCTGCTCGACCCGTGGGTGCTGCTGATCGGGCTGGGGATCGGCCTGCTGTCGTCGGTGGTGCCCTACACCCTGGAGATGCAGGCGCTGCGGCGCATGCCGCCCCGGGTCTTCGGAATCCTGATGAGCCTGGAGCCGGCGGCCGCGGCGCTGGTGGGGCTGGTGCTGCTCGGCGAGTTCCTGTCGCTGTGGCAGTGGCTGGCGATCGCCTGCGTGGTCGCCGCCAGCGTCGGCGCCACCCGCCGCCCCGCCGAGCCGAAGCGGCCCCCGCGCGCCGGCTCCCGCACCGCCGAGGCCCCGGAACCGGGCCCGGACTGAACCGCCGGGTCCCGGAACCGCCGGCATCGGCCGGGCGGCGAGCCGCCGGGGTGCCAGCACATGCGTTCGGCGGCACGCCGGCGCCGGTCACGCCTTCCCGCCCGGCGGTGCGGCTCAGTCGGCGCGCACGGCCGCGCGCAGCCACCGCTTCACGGCGGCGGCGGTCTGGTGGGCGCTGTCCTCCATCATGGTGAGGTGATCGCCGGGGACCTCGACGGTGTCGTGCGGGAGCGGCCAGGTGAAGCGCCACAGCCCCGCGTCCGCGGTGCCCTGCGCGTCGGCGACCGGGTCGGCCGGGCGCACCTGCGCCGCGGGGGCGGCGGTCTTCTGCGGCGACCACTGCGCGAACAGCTCCAGGTAGCAGCCCATGGCCGTGGCGCGGGCGGCGTCGGTCAGGCCGAGCTCGCGGTCGCGGTCCAGGATGCCGCCGCCGATCAGGGGGAGCAGTGCGGCCTCGTCGGGCACCGGGGTGTCCAGCAGCACCAGTCCGGCGGGGCCCCGGTCGCGCCGCTCCAGCAGCTCGGCCACCGCCTGGGCGATCCACCCGCCCGAGGAGCGGCCGACGAGAACGCAGGGCTCGTCGCCGCACACCTGAAGCACGGTGCGGGCGTGGGCCTCGGCGGCGGCGGCGACCGTGCCCGGCAACGGCTGCTCCGAGGCGAATCCGGGGTGCGGCAGTACCGTCACCTCGTGGCCGCCGCGCAGCGCCGCGGCGAAGCGGGCGTACTCGTGGGCGCCGGAGATCATCACCAGCGACGGGAAGCACACCAGCCGGGGCGGCCTGCCGCCCTCGGCCATCCGCAGCGGAGGCGGCGCGGCGCCGCGCTCCTCGGAAGTGGCGAACGACGGGCGCAGGCGCGCGGCGGCGCGCAGCATGCGCACGCCGTCCTCGGCCCGGCCGGTCTCGCACGCGCGTCGGAAGAGGGCGACGATGCTGTCGTCGCCGCGGCCGGGCGGCGCGTCGCGCCCCTCGGCCCTCCGCGAGCCGGCGGAGGACGCCGGGGTCCGCCGCTCGTCGAGCATGCCGCGCAGGTGGTCGGCCAGTTCGGCGGGCGTGGCGCGGCTGAACACCAGGCCGGCCGGCAGCGGCATGCCCACGGCCGCGGCGAGGCGGTTGCGCAGCTCGACCGCGGTGAGGGAGTCGACCCCCAGCTCCAGGAAGCGCCGCTGCTCGCCGATCGCCGCGGGATCGGCATACCCGAGCACCTCGGCGGCGTGTCCGCGCACCGCATCCAGCAGGATGCGGGTGCGCTCCGCCTCGGGGCGGTCGGCGAGGTCGCGCGGCAGCGTCTCCGCCGTGTCTGCGGCGCCTGCGGTTTGCGAGGCAGCGGCGGCGCTGCGCCGGGGCGGGCGCACGAGGCCGCGGAAGAGCGGGGCGAGGACTCCCGTCCGCCCGGCCTGTTCGCGCAGCCCCGGCCGGTCGAGGGGCATCGCCACCAGGTGCGGCTCGCCGGTGGCCAGGGCGGTGTCGAGCAGCTCCAGGGCCTGCCCGGTCTCCAGCGGCGCGCCCATGCCCTGGCGGTTCATCCGGGCGACGTCGGATGCGGCGAGCCCGGCGGTCAGTTCGCTGCGGTCGGCCCACAGGCCCCACGACAGCGAGGTCGCGGGTAGCCCGGCGGCGCCGCGGTGGGCGGCGAGCGCGTCGAGGAAGGCGTTGGCGGCGGCGTAGGCGGCCTGCCCGGACGCGCCGAGCACGCCCGCGGCCGAGGAGTACAGGACGAAGGCCGCCAGGTCGCGGTCGCGGGTGAGCAGGTGCAGGTTCCAGGCGGCGTCGGCCTTGGCGGCGAGCGCGGCGCCGGTCTGCTCGGGGGTGAGGGACCCGACGACGCCGTCCTCCAGGGCGCCGGCGGCGTGCACGACGGCGGTGAGGGGGCGGTCGGCGGGGATGTGCCCGATCAGCTCGGCGAGGGCGCCGCGGTCGGCCGCGTCGCAGGCGCGCACGTCCACCTCGGCGCCCAGGCCGGTCAGCTCCGCGGCCAGGGCGGCGGCGCCGGGTGCGTCCGGGCCCCGGCGGCTGACCAGCAGCAGCCGGCCGGCGTTGTGGCGCCGCACCAGGTGGCGGGCGGTGAGCGCGCCCAGCCGCCCGGTGCCGCCGGTGATCAGCACCGTGCCGCCCGCATCGATCGGCCGGGGCAGGCGCAGCACGGCTTTGCCGACGTTGCGCCCCTGCTGGAGGAACCGGAAGGCCTCCTGGGCGCGGTGCACCGGCCAGGTGGTGGCGGGCGGGTGGTGCAGCGCGCCGCGGTCGAACAGCTCCAGGATCTCGGCGAGCATCCGCTGGATGCGGTCGGGGTCCACCTCGTCGAGGTGGAAGGCGCGGTAGGCGATGCCGGGGTGGGCGGCGGCGACCTCGGCGGCGTCGCGGACCTCGGCCTTGCCGATCTCGACGAAGCGCCCGCCCGGTGCGAGCAGGCGCAGCGAGGCGTCGATGTGGGCGCCGGTGAGCGCGTTGAGCACGACGTCGACGCCTGCGCCGCCGGTCGCGCGGCGGAAGCGCTCCTCGTAGTCGAGGCTGCGCGAGTCGGCGACGGCTTGGGCGGGCAGCCCGAGCTCGCGCAGCACGGGCTGCTTGGCGCGGCTCGCCGTGCCGTAGACCTCGGCGCCCAGGTGGCGGGCGAGGTACACGGCGGCGGTGCCGACCCCGCCCGCAGCCGAGTGCACCAACAGCCGCTCGCCGGGGCGCAGGCCGGCCATATCCACGAGCGCGTGGTAGGCGGTCAGGTAGGCGATGGGGGCGGACGCGGCTCGGGTGTCGCTCCAGCCGCGGGGGACGCGCGCGAGCATGCGGCGGTCGGCGACGCCCACCGTGCCGAAGGCGCCGTACATCATGCCCATGACGCGGTCGCCCGGAGCGAGGTCGGTGACGCCGGGGCCGGTCTCGACGACGACTCCGGCGCACTCGCAGCCGAAGTCGTACTCGGCGGGGAAGACGCCCAGGGCCAGCAGCACGTCGTGGAAGTTCAGCCCGGCCGCGCGCACGGCGACCCGCACCTGGCCGGCCTCCAGCGGCCGGGCGGCCGCCGGGTTGGGCACCGCGACCAGCCGCACTGTGCCGTCGCCCGCGGGTTCGAGCCGCCACGGCTCTCCGCCCGGCGGCGGGAGCACCCGCCCCTCCGCGGCCGCTTCGGCGAGGCGGGGGGCGTACAGCGCGCCGGTGCGGACGGCCAGCTGGTCCTCGCCCTCGGCCAGGGCGCCCGCGACCGCGTCGGCGAGGGGCGCGGGAGCGGCGCCGCCGGACGCGCGGGCAGGCGCCGGTGCGGCCGGAGCGTCCTGCACCGCGGTCACCCCGGCGCGGGGGCCGGCCCCCGCCTCGGCGGACCGATCGGCGGTCGGCGGGCCGGGGTCCAGGTCGATGAGCGCGAACCGGCCGGGGTGCTCGCTCTGCGCCGAGCGCAGCAGCCCCCACAGCGCGGCGCCGGCCAGGTCGTCCAGGGGTGCGCCGGCCGCCGGGCCGGCGGGCACCGCACCACCGGTGACCACGGCGAGCCTGGCGGCGGCGAACCGGTCGTCGGCGAGCCAGTCCCGGATCACGGCGAGGGTGCGGGCGACCGCGGTGCGGGCGGAGTCGGCGTCGGCGTCCGGCGGCGCGGGCCGGTGCACGACCAGCTCGGGCACCGGCGCGCCGGCGTCGACGGAGGCGGCCAGGGACGCCGGATCGGGGTGGTGGGCCGCGCCGCCGGGGGCGAGGCCGTCCGCGGCGGCGCCGCCCAGCACCGCCCAGGCGGAGGGCGGTACCGGGCGCGGCGGTGCGGCCACCGGCACCCAGTCCACCGCGAACAGCGAGCGGTGGGCGGAGGGCCCGGCGGGCGCGCCGGAGGCCAGAGGGCGGGCGGTCAGCGCGTCGACCTCGACCACCGGGGCGCCCTGGGGGTCGGCCGCGTCGACGGCGTACGCGCCGCCGCCCAACGGGGTGATGCGCACGCGCAGGGCGGTGGCGCCTTCGGCGTGCAGCCGCACCCCCTCCCAGCTGAACGGCAGCCGCGGGGCCGCCGCCTGCCCGCGGTCCTCCGATGCGGTCGCGGCGGCGCCGTCCAGCAGCAGCGGGTGCAGCGCCGCGTCGAGCAGCGCGGGGTGGATGCCCGAGCGCGCGGCCTCGGCGCGGCGGTCCCGGGGCAGCACGACCTCGGCGTAGAGCCGGTCCCCCAGGCGCCAGGCGGCCTGCAGCCCGCGAAACGCCGGGCCGTAGACGTAGCCGCGTTCGGCCATGCGCGCATAGGCGTCCTCCAGGGGGATCTCCGCGGCGCCGGGCGGGGGCCAGGCGGCGGGCGCGGCGAAGGCGTCGTCTGCGGGGCCGCGGGAGTGCTCGGGCGCCACCCGGCCTTGGGCGTGCAGCGTCCACGGCCGCCCGTCGGGGCCGCCGTCGTCCGCGGCGCCGCGCGGGCGGGCGTGCACCCGTACCGTGCGGGAGCGGTCGCCGCCGGGTTCGCCGACGCTCACCTGCAGTTGCAGGCCGCCGGTCGCGGGCAGGCGCAGGGGTGTGTGCATGGCCAGTTCGGCCAGGTGCGGGCAGCCCGCGCGCTCACCGGCGTGCAGCGCGAGCTCGGCCAGCGCCGCGGCGGGCAGCAGGGGGGTGTCGCCAAGGGCGTGGTCGGCCAGCCACGGCAGCCGGTGCACCGAAAGCTCGCCGGTCAGCAGGAACGCCTCTCCCCCGGCCTGGGGCACGGCCGCGCTCAGCAGCAGATGGGTTTCGGCGCCCAGGCCCGCCGCCGACGGGTCGGCGTCCTCGGCCGCCGCCCAGTAGCGGCGGTGCTGGAAGGGGTAGGTGGGCAGATGGGCGGCGCCCGCTGCGCGCCCGGCGAAGACGGCGTCCCAGTCGGGCGCGGCGCCGTGGCAGTAGGCGGTGGCCAGGGCGGCCGTGAAGCGGTCCGGGCCGCCTTCACCGCGGCGCAGGGTGGCGACCACGCGCTGGGCCGCGCCGTCGCCGGGGGCGGTCTCCAGGGTGCGCGCGAGCGGCCCGGCCAGCACGGGGTGCGGGCTGACCTCGATGAACAGCGCCCGGCCGGCTTCGGCGATGCGGCGGACGGTCTGCTCGAAGAGCACGGGGCGGCGGAGGTTAGCGTACCAGTAGCCGGCATCCAGGCGGGCGCCGTCGAGGGCGGCGCCCTCGACGGTGGAGTGGAACGAGGTGCCGCCGGCGCGGGGGGCGATCGAGGAGACTGCCTCGGTGAAGGGCTCCCGTAGCACCTCCATCTGCGCGGAGTGCGATGCGAACGCGGAGGCGACCGGCCGGGCCTGGACGCCCTCGCGTTCGCAGGCGGCGAGGAGTTCGTCGAGGGCGCCCTGTTCTCCGGAGACCACGACCGACTCCGGGCTGTTGACGGCGCCGACGCCCAGCCGCCCCTGCCAGGGGCGCAGCAGCGTCTCGGCCTCCGCGGCGGGCAGTGCCAGCGACACCAGCCCCGTGGTCGCCACCAGCGGGGCCGCCAGGCGGCTGCGCAGCGCCACGACGCGGGCGGCGTCCTCCAGGGTGAGGGCGCCGGCGACGTGTGCGGCGGCGATCTCGCCCTGGGAGTGGCCCACCACGGCGTCGGGGTGCACCCCGCAGGCCCGCCACAGTCCCGCCAGGGCCACCATCACCGCGAACAGCACGGGCTGCAGCACGTCGACGCGGGCGGTGTCGGGCGCGCCGGGCTCGCCGCGCAGCACCGCACGCAGCGACCAGTCGGTGTGCGGCGCGAGTGCGGCCTCGCACGCGGCGATGTGTTCGCGAAAGACCGGAGAGGACTCCAGCAGCTCGGCGGCCATTCCGGGCCACTGCGCACCCTGCCCGGGGAACGCGAACACGGTGGCGGTGCTCTCGCCCGCCGCCGCGGCGGTGCCGCGCAGGACCGCGGGCGCGCTCTCGCCTGCCGCGAGGGCCGCCAGGCCGGCCAGATGGTCGCCGCGGTCGGCACCCAGCACCGCGGCGCGGTGCTCGAAGTGGGCGCGCGTGGCGCCCAGGGAGTAGCCCGTCTCGGCCGGGCCGGTCGCGGGCCGTGCGAGCAGGTGCGCCCGCAGGCGTCCGGCCTGCTCGCGGAGGGCCCGCGGGCTGCGGGCGCTCAGGGGCAGAAGAACGGCGCTGCCGGCCCCGTTTGCGGGCAGGGCGGCCGGAGCCGATGGGGCCGGGCGGGGACCGAGCCGCGCGGTCGGGCGCCGGCCCCCGGCCGGGGCGGCCGGAGCCGTCCGGCCGTGCGGCCAGGCGCCGGGGGCGTCGAGGCCGCCGAGCAGCCGGCCCTGCTTCGCGCCGGAGGAGTCCGAGAGTGCGGTGAAGTCGTAGGCGTGCTCGCGGGGCGGCTCCTCGACGATGGCGTGGGCGTTGGTGCCGCTGATCCCGAACGAGGACACCCCGCCGGCGCGCGGGCCGCCTACGCCCGACCAGGCGCGGGAGCCGCCGGCGACGACGCCGATCCCGAGTGCCTCCCAGTCGATCATCGCGGAGACCCCGTCGGCGGCGCCCAGCAGCGGCGGGACCACACCGCGGCCGAGGATGCCCACCAGCGCCACCAGCCCGGCGACCCCGGCGGCCGCCTGCACATGGGCGATGTTGGCCTTCACCGACCCCACGACCACGCCGCTGCCGCCGCCCGGCCGCCCGTAGACCGCGCCCAGCGCCCCGGCCTCGATCGGATCGCCCAGCACCGTGCCGGTCCCGTGGCCCTCGACCACGCCCACGCGCTCGGCCGTGATACCGGCGTCGGCCAGCGCCGCCCGGATCACCGCCTCCTGCGCCGCCCCGCTGGGCGCCGACAACCCGTTGCTCGCCCCGTCCGAACCCACCGCCGAACCGCGGATGACGCCCCACACGCAGTGTCCGCGGTCGAGGGCGTCGGAGAGCCGCTCCAGCACCACCACCCCGGCACCCTCGCCGAACCCGGTCCCGTCGGCCTTCGCGCCGAAGGACCGGCACCGGCCGTCGCGCGAGAGGCCGCCCTGGCGGGAGTACTCGATGAAGACGCTGGGCGAGGAGGCGACGGACACCCCGCCGGCCAGGGCGGCGTCGCACTCGCCGCGCCGCAGCGCCTGCACCGCCTGGTGCAGCGCCACCAGCGACGACGAGCACGCCGTGTCCACGGTGACCGCCGGCCCGCGCAGGCCCAGGGTGTAGGAGATCCGCCCGGAGACCACGCTGGAGGCGTTGCCGGTGAGCACGTAGCCTTCGGTCTCCTGCGGCCACCGGCTGGTGGCGGTGAGGTAGTCGCTGCTGGTGGCGCCGATGAACGTGCCGGTGGCGCTGCCCCGCAGGGACTCCGCATCGATCCCCGCCCGCTCCAGCGCCTCCCACACCGTCTCCAGCAGCACCCGCTGCTGCGGATCCATCGCCAGCGCCTCCCGCGGCGAAATCCCGAAAAACCCCGCATCGAACCCCGCCGCATCCGCCAGAAACCCGCCCCGGCGCACATACGACGTCCCCGCACGCCGCAACGTGGGGTCATACAGCGCCTCCACATCCCACCCCCGGTCGGCCGGGAACTCCGACGTCGCGTCGCCGCCCGACTCCACCAGCTCGCGCCGCGTCTCGCGCAGGTCGGCGGTGACGCGCTTGAGGTAGTCGAGGAGCTTCTGCTCGTTGTCGGTGCGCTCGGTCATCACTGCCCCAGGGGTCGGTGTCGGGCCGGCGTCCGCGGCGGTGCGGCCGGGTGCCGGTCGGCGGGGATGGTCGGCGGGCGGGGGTTCCGGGCGGTCGGGCTCACCCGTCGCCGAGTTCGTCGTCGATCAGCGCGAAGAGCTCGTCGGGGGTCGCGTCGTGCAGAGAGGGGTCCGCGGCCGCGGGTGCCGGGGCCGGTGCGGCCGCGCTCGCCAGGGCGCGCAGCCGATGTGCGATACCCGACCGCCGCGGGTCGCCGGGGTCGAGGGTGGGCAGCAGCGCCTCCAGGGCCGCCAGTTCGGCCTCCCCCGGACCGGAGCCGTCCTCGGGCGGCCGGGCCGGGTCGTCGCCGGAGCCGAGGCGGCTGCCCAGGTGGGCGGCCGCGGCGGCCGCGGTCGGGTGGTCGAAGGCCAGTGCGGCGGGCAGCCGCAGCCCGGTGGCCGCGCTCAGGCGGTTGCGCAGGTCCACGGCCATCACCGAGTCCAGGCCGAGGTCGGTGAAGGGCCGCGCCTCGTCGACGGCCGCGGGCGAGTCGTGGCCCAGGGTGGCCGCGACGTGCTCGCGCACCAGCGCGCGGAGCATCCGGGTGCGCTCGGGCGGTGCGGCAGCGGCGAGGCGCCGCCGCAGGTCGGCAGCGGGGTCGGCGCCGGCCGCGGAGGCGTCGGGCGCCGCGCCGCCGGCGGCCCGGCGCGCGTCGGGCAGGTCGTCGAGCAGCGTGCCGGCGCGCGCGGCGGTGAACGCGACGGCGAAGCGCCGCCAGTCGATGTCGGCCACCGCGAAGGCCGCGGGGGCATCGCCGGTGAACGCCGCGTCGAGGGCGGCGGCGGCGTTCTCGGGCGGCATGCCCGGCATGCCGTGCCGGCGCAGCAGGGCGGCGACGTCGCCGCGTCCGGCCATGCCCGCGCCGTCCCAGGCGCCCCAGGCCAGGGACGTGGCGGGCAGTCCCGCGGCGCGGCGGTGGCGCGCGAGCGCGTCGAGGTAGGCGTTGGCGGGGGCGTAGTTGCCGTGGCCGGCGACGCCGAGCATGCCTGACACCGAGGAGTAGAGCAGGAACGCCGACAGCGGGGTGTCGGCGGTCAGCTCGTGGAGGTGGCGGGCCGCGCCCGCCTTGGTGGCCATCGCGGCCTCCATGCGCGCGGCACCGAGATCGGCGATGGGGGCGTCGTCGAGGACGGCCGCGGTGTGCACGACCGCGCTCAGCGGGTGCTCGGCCGGCACGGACGCCAGCAGGTGCTCCAGTGCCGAGCGGTCGGCGACGTCGCAGGCGGCGAGGGTGACGCCGGTGCCGGTGGCGCGCAGGTCGGCGGCGAGCGCCGCGGCTCCGGGCGCGTCGGGGCCGCGCCGGCCCGCCAGCAGCAGGTGCAGGTGCGGCCCGCCGCGCCCGGCCAGGTAGCGGGCGGTGTGCGCGCCGAGGGCGCCGGTGCCGCCGGTGATCAGCACGGTGCCGGCGGGCCGCCACGGGGAGCGGGCCGCGGGCGCGGGCGCGCGGACGAGGCGGCGGGCGCGGACGCCGGCGGCCCGCACGGCGAGCTGGTCCTCGCGGCCGGGAGCGCACAGCACCGTGTGCAGCAGCGCGGCCGTGGCCCGGTCGGGGCGGGCGGGCAGGTCGACCAGCCCGCCCCAGCGCCGGGGGTACTCCTGGGCGGCGACCCGGCCCAGTCCCCACACCGGCGCCTGCGCGGGGGTGCGCAGCGGGTCGTCCTCACCCGTGGAGACCGCGCCCTGGGTGGCGCACCACAGCGGGGCGTCGACGCCGGCGTCCTCCATCGCCTGCAGCACAGCGGCGGCGAGCGCGGGCCCCGCCGCCGAGGCGGCCGCCGCGTCCTGCCCGCGCGCGTCGAGGGTGAGCAGGCACAGCACGCCCGCTGCGCCGTCGGCGGCGGCGCCGTTTTCGCGCAGCAGGGCGCCCAGGGAGGCGCGGTCGGCTTCGGCGCGCTTCAGTTCCAAGGGTACGACGTCCATGCCGCGGGCCGCCAGCGCGTCGTACCAGGCCCGCGCCGGATCGGTGGAGCCGGCGGGTTCGAGCAGTACGAGCCACCGGCCCGCGCCGGGCGGGGCCGGCGCCTCGCAGGCGGGCACCCACCGGTCGCGGTAGCACAGGGAGTCCAGGGCGGCGCGGCGGCGCCCGCGGCGGTGCCAGTCGGCCAGTGCGGGCATGAGGGCGTGCACCGGTTCGGGGGACGTGCCCAGGACCGCGGCCAGGGAGTCGGCGTCGCCGTCGGCGACGGCCGCCCAGAACCGCTCGTGCGCGGCGCCGGTTCCGGGCTCGGCGCCCGCCGCGGCGGCGGGCTCGGGGCGGGGGGCCAGCCAGTAGCGGGTGCGCTGGAACGCGTAGGTGGGCAGCTCCACCGGGGAGGGCGGATGGCCGGCGTAGACGGCGCTCCAGTCGACGGCGGCGCCGTGGGCGTAGGCCTCGGCCACTGACGCCGCGAAGCGCGGCCACCCGCCGTCGTCGCGGCGCAGCGAGCCCACCACGGCGGCGCGGGGCGGGGCCTCTCCGTCGGCGGCGGAGTGCTCGGCCGCCTCCTCGGCGGTCTGCTCGACGGCCATGGCCAGCACCGGGTGGGGGCTCATCTCCAGGAACAGGCCGTGGTCGTTCTCGGCCAGGGTGCGCACGGCCGCGGCGAACTCGACGGGACGGCGCAGGTTGGCGTACCAGTATTCGGCGTCGAGGTCGCCTTCGCCGACGGGGCGGCCGGTGACCGTGGAGTGGAAGGGGATGCGGGGCCGGTGCGAGGAGATGCCGTCGAGGTCGGCCAGGACGGCGGACCGCAGCGCCTCCATGTGCGCCGAGTGCGAGGCGTAGTCGACGGCGATCATGCGCGCCCGCACCCCGCTCGCGGCGGTCTCCTCGACCAGCCGCCGCACCGCCGCGCGCTCTCCGCTGACGACGGTGGAGGCCGGGCCGTTGACGGCGGCGACGCAGACGCCGCGGCCGCCGCCTCCGGCCCGGCCCGCGATCAACGTGCGCACGCGGTCGGCGGGCAGCGGTATCTGGGCCATGGCGCCCTCGCCGGCGAGCGCGTGCACGGCCCTGCTGCGCAGCGCCGCCACCCGGGCGGCGTCCTCCAGGCAGAGCGCGCCGGCGACGTGCGCGGCGGCGACCTCGCCCTGGGAGTGGCCCACCACGGCGTCGGGACGCACCCCGCAGGCCCGCCACAGCCCGGCCAGCGCGACCATCACCGCCCACAGCGCGGGCTGGACCACGTCGACGCGGTCGAGGCCGGGCGCGCCGGGCGCGCCGGGCGCGCCGCGCAGCACCGCACTCAGCGACCAGTCGACGTGCGGCGCCAGCGCGGCCTCGCATTCGGCGATGCGCTCGCGGAACACGGCCGAGTCCGCCAGCAGCTCGGCGGCCATTCCGGGCCACTGCGCGCCCTGGCCGGGGAAGACGAACACCGTCTTGCCGGGGGCTCCGCCGCGTCCGCGCACCGCGTTGGGCGGGGTTTCGCCGCGGGCCAGCGCCGCCAGGCCCGCGAGGCGGTCGTCGCGGTCGGTGCCGAGCACGACGGCGCGGTGGTCGAGGTGGGTGCGGGAGACGGCCAGGGCGCGGCCGACGTCGGCCGCGCCGGCCTCGGGGTGGTCCAGCAGGTGCTCGTGCAGGCGCGCGGCCTGGGCGCGCAGCCCGTGCGGGGTATGCCCGGACAGCGGCCAGGGCGGAGCGCCGCCGCTGTCCGCGGCGGTGCGGGCGCATGCCTCGGAGGCGTCGGAGGCGCCGGTTCGCGGTGCGGGGGCCGTTCGGGCGAGGGCGCGCGGGCGCACGGCGCCTTCGGGAGTCTCCTCGATGATGGCGTGGGCATTGGTGCCGCTGATCCCGAACGAGGACACCCCGCCGATCCGGCGGCCCGCCACCCCATCCCAGGTCCGCGGCCCCTCGGCGACCACTTCCAGGCCCGATCCGTCCCAGTCGACCAGCTCGGAGAGCCCGCCGGCGGCGCCCAGCAGCGGCGGGACCACACCGCGGCCGAGGATGCCCACCAGCGAGATCAGCCCGGCCACCCCGGCGGCCGCCTGCACATGGGCGATGTTGGCCTTCACCGACCCCACGATCACCCCGCTGCCGCCGCCCGCACGCCCGTAGACCGCGCCCAGCGCCCCCGCCTCGATCGGATCGCCCAGCACCGTGCCGGTCCCGTGCCCCTCGACCACCCCCACACGGCCGGGATCCACCCGCGCATCAGCCAGCGCCGCCCGGATCACCGCCTCCTGCGCCGCCCCGCTGGGCGCCGACAACCCGTTGCTCGCCCCGTCCGAACCCACCGCCGAACCCCGGACCACGCCCCACACCCGGTGCCCCCGCTCCAGGGCGTCGGAGAGCCGCTCCAGCACCACCACCCCGGCACCCTCGCCGAACCCGGTCCCATCGGCCTTCGCGCCGAAGGACCGGCACCGCCCGTCGCGCGAGAGACCGCCCTGGCGCGAGAACTCCACGAACACGCCGGGCGAGCCCAGCACCGTGACTCCGCCGGCCAGGGCCAGGCCGCACTCGCCGCGCCGCAGCGCCTGCACCGCCTGGTGCAGCGCCACCAGCGACGACGAACACGCCGTGTCCACGGTGACCGCCGGCCCGCGCAACCCCAGGGTGTAGGCGACCCGGCCCGAGACCACGCTGGACATGGACCCGGTCAGGGCGTAGCCGGCCGTCTCCTCGGCGGCCTGGTACATCCGCGGCCCGTACTCTTGGGCGATCGCGCCGATGAACGTGCCGGTGGCGCTGCCCCGCAGGGACTCCGCATCGATCCCCGCCCGCTCCAGCGCCTCCCACACCGTCTCCAGCAGCACCCGCTGCTGCGGATCCATCGCCAGCGCCTCCCGCGGCGAAATCCCGAAAAACCCCGCATCGAACCCCGCCGCATCCGCCAGAAACCCGCCCCGGCGCACATACGACGTCCCCGCACGCCGCAACGTGGGGTCATACAGCGCCTCCACATCCCACCCCCGGTCGGCCGGGAACTCCGACGTCGCGTCGCCGCCCGACTCCACCAGCTCGCAGTGCGGTGACGACGCGGTCGGACTCGGGCTGCTGCGAGCGCGAGCCGGTGCTGGACGCGGTCATGGCGGCCTTTCGTGTGCGGGGGGATCAGCGGGAGTCGGGGGATTCGTCGTCGGTCAGCGCCAGGTCGACCAGGGCGTCCAGGCTCATCCCGTCGATGGCCGGTCCGCCCTGCGGCGCGGCCGTGCCGGCGGGGAGCGGATCGTCGGCGAGGCCGCGCAGGGCCTCCAGCAGCCCGCTTTGGCGCAGCCGGGCGAGCGGGGCCTCGCGCACCGCGCGCAGCAGTTCCTCGCGCACGCCGTCCTGCCCGTCCTCTCGGCCTCCGGACGGCGCCCCGCCGGACTCGGGCTCCAGTCGGGCGGCCAGCATCGCCGCGAGCGCGTCGGGGGTGGGATGGTCGAACAGCACGGTCGCGGGCAGCCGCAGGCCCGTGGCGGCGTTGAGCCGGTTGCGCAGTTCGACGGCGGTGAGGGAGTCGATGCCGGCCTCGGTGAGCTGGCGGCCGGGCCGCAGAGCGGTGGGCGAGGAGAGGCCGAGGACGGCGGCGGCGTGCTCGCGGACGAGCTCCAGCAGGGCGGCGCGCCGGTCGTCGGGGTCGGCGGGCAGGCCGGCGGCCGCCGGCGCGGCTCCGGCCCGGGACGGAGCGGCGGCGCGGGCGGCCGGCGGAAGAGGGGCCGCGATGCGCGGGTCCTGGTCCGCCCCGCCGCGCCGCGCGCTCAGCCGGGCCGGGATCAGGTGCGGGCGGTCCAGGGCCAGTGCGGTGTCGAGCAGGCCGAGGGCCTGCCGGGTGCCCATCGGCTCCAGCCCCGCGCGGCGCATCCGGGCCAGGTCGGTCTCGCTCAGCCGGCCGGTCATGCCGCTGCGCTGCGCCCACAACCCCCACGACAGCGACGCGGCGGGCAGGCCGCGGGCCGTGCGGTACTGGGCGAGGCCGTCCAGGAAGGCGTTGGCGGCGGCGTAGTTGGCCTGCCCGGCTCCGCCGAGGACGCCCACCGCCGAGGAGAACAGCAGGAACGCCGACAGGTCGTGCCCGGCGGTCAGTTCGTGCAGGTGCCAGGCGCCGTCGACCTTGGCCGCCATGACGCGGTCCAGCTGCTCGGGCGTCAGCGCGACGAGGGTGGCGTCCTCCAGCACGCCCGCCGCGTGCACCACGGCCGTCAGCGGGCGGTCCGGGGGGATCGCCGCCAGCAGCGCGGCCACGGCGGCGCGGTCGGCGGCGTCGCACGCCCGCACCTCCACGTCGGCGCCCAGGGCGGTCAGCTCGGCCATCGCCTCGGCCGTGCCGGCCGCCATGGGCCCGCTGCGCCCGGTCAGCAGGAGCCGGCGCGCGCCGTGCTCGGCGACCAGGTGGCGGGCGACGGCGGCGCCCAGGGTTCCGGTTCCCCCGGTGATCAGGACGGTGCCGTCGGGATCCAGAGGGCGCGGCGGGACGAGGACCGTCTTGCCGACGGTGGCTCCCTGCTGCAGGTCGCGCAGTGCCGCCGGCGCGTCGCGCAGCGGGCGGCGGCGCACGGGAGGGGGCTCGCCCAGGGCGCCGCGCTCCAGCAGCGCCACGACGTCGCCGAGCATCCGCCCGATCCGCTCGGCGGGCACGTCGGGTAGGTTGAACGGCAGGTAGGAGACGCCGGGGTGCTCGGCGGCCACCCGCGCCGGGTCGCGCAGGTCGGTCTTGCCCATCTCCAGGAAGCGGCCGCCCGGGGCCAGCAGCTCCAGCGATGCGTCGACGAGGTCGCCGGCCAGCGCGTTGAGGACGACGTCCACCCCGCCCCGCTCGGCCGAGAGCCGGCCGAACGCGGCGGCGAACCCGGTGGTGCGCGAGGACGCCAGGCGGGAGCCGTCCACACCCATCGCGCGCAGCAGCGGCCACTTGCCGGGGGAGGCGGTGGCGTAGACCTCGGCGCCCAGGTGCCGGGCGAGTGCGACGGCGGCCGTGCCGACCCCGCCGGCGGCCGCGTGCACCAGCACCGACTCGCCGGGGCGCAGCCCGGCCAGGTCGACCAGGCCGTGGTAGGCCGTCAGGTAGGCCACGGGAACGGCGGCGGCGCGCTCGAAGGTCCAACCGCGCGGGACGGGGGCGATCCGGCGGTGGTCGGCGACGGCGACAGGGCCCAGCGCCGCGTCGAACAGGCCCATGACCCGGTCGCCCACCGCGACGCCGGTGACCTCGGGACCGACCTCGGTCACCACGCCCGCGCCCTCGATGCCCATCCCGCGCTCGCCGTCGAGCAGCCCGAGCGCCACGACCGCGTCGCGGAAGTTCAGCCCGGCGGCGCGCACGGCGATGCGCACGCGGCCCGGCTCCAGCGGTGCGGCGGCGTGCGGCGCCGGGTGCGGCACGACGTTGTCCAGGGAGCCGGGCGCGGAGACGCCGAGGTGCCAGCGCTCCCCGGGCGGGTCGGGGGTGTGCGGGGGCGGCGCCTGCGCGAGGCGCAGCGTGTGCACGCGCCCGCCGCGCAGGGCGGCCTGCGGTTCACCGGTGGCGGCCACGCGGCGCAGCAGCGGCGCGAGCGGTGCGGCGCCGTCGTCGTCGACCAGGACGAACCGGCCGGGATGCTCGGCCTGCGCGGAGCGCAGCAGGCCCCACGCCGGTGCCTGCGCGAGCCCGTCGAGCCGGTCCTGCGGCACGACCGCGGCGGCGTGCCGGGTGACCACGAACAGCCGGCTGTCAGCGAAGCGCTCATCGGCGATCCACCGCTGGAGGGCCGCCAGCACCCGCCGGGCGGTCGTCCGAGCCGCCTGACGGGGGTCCCCGCCGCCGTCCGGGCAGGCCCACACGACCGCGTCGGGCACGGCGGCACCGGAGTCGACGTCGCGCACCAGCGCGTCGAGGTCGGGGTAGCCGACGTCCTCCGCGCACGAGCCGGCACCGTCGTCCGCCTCGCGGCCGAGGGCGTCTTCGGACGCACGCGAAGCGCCGGCGTCCACTGCCCCGGCCCGGCCGGCGCGCTCGGCCGGCTCCGCTCCGCCCTGCGCCTGCGGACGGCCGGCAGCACCGCCGCCCCCGTCGCCGCCGGCGTCGGCGCGCTGGGCCGCCGCCGGCACGCGCCCTGCCGAGCTCGACCGACCGCCCCGCACGGAACGGCGCTCCTCCCCGGCCGAGGGCCCGCTCTCCCCCGTCCCGGCCGCGGCCGCCGCCTCGCTGCGCTCGGGCGGCACCAGTGTCGATCGCGCACCTCGGTCGGCTCCATCGGGTGCGGAACGGCCGGCGGCACCGCCGTCGTTCTCCGCCGGCCTCGGGAGGGCCGGGGAGCCGGCGGCTCCGATGAACGCCCACCGGCCGCGGCACGGCTCGGGGAGGTCGTCCGCCTCCGGCCAGTCGAGCGTGTGCAGGTCGGCGCGGGCGGAGGCGGGCGTGTCCGGTATCGGGCGCAGCACCAGCCGGTCGGCATCTGCCACCGGAGCGCCGGCGGGGTCGGTGAGGGTGAGCGACACGCCCCCGCTGCCGTCGGGGCGCAGGTGCACTCGCAGGTCGGCGGCGCCGGAGGCGTGCGTGCGAAGCCCGGCGAAGGTGTGCGGCAGCAGCGGGCCCTCGTCGGGGGCGGCGGCGAGCCAGGCGTGCAGGGCCGCGTCCAGCAGAACGGGGTGCAGCCCGAAGGAGTCGGCCGCCGCGCGCTGCCGCTCGGGCAGCGACACCTCGGCGAAGACATCGGTGCCGCGCCGCCACAGCGCGGTCAGGCCCTGGAACGCGGGCCCGTACTCGTAGCCGCGCTCGGCAAGGCGCGCGTAGGCACCGGCGGGATCGGCGGGGCGGGCACCGGGCGGCGGCCACTCCCCCGCTGCAACGGGTGCTGCGCCGGCGCGGGTGTCCTGAGCGGACGGTCCGGCGAGTATGCCGCTCGCGTGCCGCAGCCACGGCTGCCCGCTGCGGGCGGGCCGGGAGTAGACCGCGCAGCCGCGGTGGTCCTCGCCATCGGGTTCCTCCAGCACGACCTGGATGTCGACCGCCCCGCCCGCTGCGGCCTCCGGCAGCACGAGCGGCTCGGTCAGCACCAGCTCCTCCACCGCGCGGCACCCGGCGCGGCGGCCCGCGGCCAGGACCAGCTCGGCCAGCGCCGCCCCGGCCAGCAGGACCCGGCCGGCCACGGCGTGGTCGGCCAGCCAGGGCTGGTCGCCAAGCGAGAGGCGTCCGGTGCACACCGCCCGGCCGTCGGGCAGGTCCACCGCCGCACCCAGCAGCGGATGGCCGGCCTCCGCCTGCCCCAGCCGGGCCGGGTCGGCGCCGGCGCGCGGCGCCTCCAGCCAGTAGCGGCGCCGCTGGAAGGGATAGGTCGGCAGCGCGACCCGCCGGATGCGCTGCCGGGGCAGCAGTCTGCTCCAGTCGACGGGCGCGCCGCGCACGAACGCCTCGGCGATGGACGTCAGCAGCCGGTCGGCGCTCCCGTCGTCGCGGCGCAGCGTTCCCAGCGCGGCGCCGTCGGCACCGGCCTGGGCGAGCGTGTCCTCGATGGCGGCGGTGAGTACGGGATGCGGCCCGCCCTCGATGAACAGGCCGTGCCCGGACCGGGCCAGGGCCCGCACCGCGGGGCCGAACCGCACGGGTTCGCGCAGGTTGGCGTACCAGTAGTCGGCGCCGAGGGCGGTGCCGTCGAGTTCGCCGCCGGTGACCGCGGAGAAGAAGGGGACGTCGGCGCGGCGGGGGGTGATGCCGGCGAGCTCCTCGGCGATGCGCGCGCGGGCGGCCTCCACATGCGGCGTGTGCGAAGCGTAGTCGACGTCGATCGTGCGGGCGCGCACACCTTCGGAGGCGGCCTCGGCGACGACCTCGGCCACGGCGCCGGGGTCGCCGGCCACGACGGTGGCCTCGGGGCCGTTGAGGGCGGCGATGTGGGCGCGGCCGTCTCGCACGGCCGGACGGAGTGCCGCGCGCTCGGCGGACTCCCCCACAGAGGCCATCGCGCCGCCGCCCACCAGCTCGGCCACGGCGCGGCTGCGCAGGGCGACCACCGCGGCCGCGTCCTCCAGGCCGAGTGCGCCCGCGACACACGCCGCGGCGACCTCGCCCTGGGAGTGGCCCACGACGGCGGCGGGTTCCACGCCGACCGAGCGCCACACCGCGGCCAGTGACACCATCACGGCCCACAGCACCGGTTGGACGACGTCGACCCGCTCCAGGCCGGGGGCCGCCGCCTCACCGCGCAGCACGGCCTCGGGCGAGTAGTTGACGTGTCGCGCCAGCGCCTGTGCGCACTCGCCGAAGCGCCGGCGGAACACCGGCGAGGACTCCAGCAGCTCGGCGCCCATGCCCGGCCACTGCGAGCCCTGGCCGCCGAAGACCAGGACCGGCCCGCCCTGCAGGTCGGCGCTCCCGCGCACCAGGTGCGCATCGGCGGCGTGCGCCCGCCCGCGCGCCACGGCCGCCAGTCCCTCCAGCAGCCCGTCGTGCTCGCGGGCGAGCACGACGGCGCGGTACTCGAAGTGGGTGCGCTCGGCCGCCAGGGCGACGGCGACGTCCCGCGGGCGCCCGGGGCCGGAGGCGGACTGCAGCGCGGAACGCAACCGCGCCGCCTGGCCGCGCAGGGCCTCCTCCACGGCGCCGGAGACGATCCAGGGCACCGGACCGGTCCGCAGGGGCGGTCCCGCCGGATCGGCGGCCTCGTCCGCCCGGCCGCCCGCCTCCACCGCCGGCGACGGAGCCGTCCCGGCGGCGGAACCGCCGCACACGTCGGCCGTGCTCCCGGCTCCGGCCGGTCCCCTCTCCGGAAACGCTTCCAGCGCCGGCAGCGGCGACACCCGCCCGGGTCCCGCCGCCGAGGCGGCGCGACCCGGTTCGGACGGTGATTCGGGTGCGCCTTGCGGCAGTGCGGTGTCCGAAAAGCAGTCTGCCGCCGCAGCTGCCGCTTCCGCCGGGACATCGGGCGCTGCGTCCGCACCCGCTCGACCGCTCCGAGCAGCGCCGCCGGACGCGGGCTCCGGCCGAACCGGTGAATCGCCGTCCCGGTCCTTTCGGCCCACGGAACCGCCGGCCGGCCATTCGGGCACCTCACCGCCGCGTCCGCCCGGCACCGGCGAAGCTCCCGGCGCGGTCGCGTGTGTCTGGCCGATTCCGGTTGGGGTTTCGGCTCCCGTTCCGCCACCCGGCTCCGCCGGGGCACCCGCTCGCGCGCTGTGATCGGCGCCGCTGCCCGCCGGTGTTCCGGACGCTGCCGAATCGGCCCCGCCAGCGGTTCCGGACTGCGACCGCGCCGGAGAATCCCCGTCCCGATCAGCGCGCGCCGCACGATGACCGGCGAACGCCGCCGGACCGGCACCGCCGACCACGCCGCGCGGACGGCCGAGCGAAGCGCCGACCGCTGCCGGCCCTTCCGCTGCCGCGGTTCCCGTCGTGGCTCCCGGCTCGGCGCCGCCCCCGCCGCCCGGTGCGGGTTGCGGTCCCTTCGGCCGGGTTTCGGGCTGGATGCTTCCTCCGTTGGCACGGGCGGCGGAGGACTCGGGTCGGCGGGCGGCCGCCCGTGCGGATTCGGGCGGGGCGGTGAGGCCGCCGAGGAGGCGGCTCCGGGACGTCGCGGAGGGATTCGGAAGGGCGGTGAAGTCGTAGGCGTGCTCGCGGGGCGGCTCCTCGACGATGGCGTGGGCGTTGGTGCCGCTGATCCCGAACGAGGACACCCCGCCGATCCGGCGGCCGTCCACGCCCTTCCAGGAACACGGCCCGTCGGCGACCGCACCCAGGCCCAGCCCCTCCCAGTCGACCAGCTCGGAGAGCCCGCCGGCGGCGCCCAGCAGCGGCGGGACCACACCGCGGCCCAGGACCCCTACCAGCGCCACCAGCCCGGCCACCCCCGCGGCCGCCTGCACATGGGCGATGTTGGCCTTCACCGACCCCACGACCACCCCGCCGGCACCGCCCGCACGCCCGTAGACCGCGCCCAGCGCCCCCGCCTCGATCGGATCGCCCAGCACCGTGCCGGTCCCGTGCCCCTCGACCACCCCCACACGGCCGGCCGCGATCCCCGCATCGGCCAATGCCGCCCGGATCACCGCCTCCTGCGCCGCCCCGCTGGGCGCCGACAACCCGTTGCTCGCCCCGTCCGAACCCACCGCCGAACCGCGAACCACCCCCCACACGCAGCGCCCGCGCGCGACCGCGTCGGAGAGCCGCTCCAGCACCACCACCCCGGCCCCCTCGCCCCAGGCGGTGCCGTCGGCCGCGGCCGCGTAGGGCTTGCACCGGCCGTCGGGGGCGAGCCCCTGCTGCGCGCTGAACTCGGTGAACATGCCCGGTGTGGCCATCACCGCGACCCCGCCGGCCAGCGCGGCGTCGCACTCGCCGCGCCGCAGCGCCTGCACCGCCTGGTGCAGCGCCACCAGCGACGACGAACACGCCGTGTCAACGGTGACCGCCGGCCCGCGCAACCCCAGGGTGTAGGCGACCCGGCCCGAGACCACGCCGCCCGTCTGCCCCGTCAGCAGATGGCCCTCGGTGCCGGCGGCGGGCTCGTGCATGCGCGGCCCGTAGTCCTGCGCCGTGGCGCCCGCGAACACGCCGACCCGGGCGCCGCGCAGATCGGCGGGGCGCAGCCCGGCCCGCTCCAGCGCCTCCCACACCGTCTCCAGCAGCACCCGCTGCTGCGGATCCATCGCCAGCGCCTCGCGCGGCGAAATCCCGAAGAACCCCGCGTCGAACCCCGCCGCATCCGCCAGGAACCCGCCGCGGCGCACGTAGCTGCGCCCCGGCACGCCCGGCCGCGGGTCGAACAATTCCTCGAGGTCCCATCCCCGGTCGGCGGGGAACTCCGAGGTGGCGTCGCCGCCCGACTCCACCAGCYSCCACARCSCCTCCGGCGAGTCCACSCCRCCCGGCAGCCGGCACCCGATCCCCACGATCGCSAYCGGCTCGCGGGCGTCGGCGCCGGCGTCCGCGCGCGGGACCGCGGCGCCGGGCGCGGTCGCCCCAGCGGAGCCGCCGCGCTCCGCGTGCAGCCGCCGCACCAGCGACTCGGGCGTGGGGGCGTCGAACAGCAGGGTCGCGGGCAGCGGGAGGCCGGTGGCCTCGCTGAGCCGGTCGCGCAGCTCGACGGCCAGGATCGAGTCGAACCCCAGATCGCGGAAGGCGGCCGCGGTGTCGACGTCGGCAGGCGAGCCGTGGCCGAGCACGTCGGCGGTGTGGGAGAGCACCAGCTCGCGCAGCCTGCGGCGGTCGGCCGCGCCGCCCGCCACCGCCTCGGCGGCCCGGTCCCCGGCGCCGCGCGCCGCGCCGCCGCTCTCCTCGGTTGCGGCTCCAGCGGCGGCGCGCCCCCGGCCGGCGCCGCCATCGGCCTCCGCGCCCGCCGCCTCCTGCGGTTCCGGGGCGAAGGACCTGCGCTGGAACGCGTAGGTGGGCAGGTCCACCGGCGCGGTGCCGGGTCCGAAGACCGCGCCCCAGTCGATGCCGACCCCGTTGACGTGCAGCGCCGCCGGATACTCGGCCGCCGCGCGCTCCTCCTCGCCGCGGCGCAGGCCGGTGACGAAGGCCGCCGCGGCCGCGCCGTCGCCGCGCGCCTCGGCCGCCTCGCGCGCCAGCGCGGACAGCGTCCCGCCCGGTCCCAGTTCGCAGTAGACGCCGGTTCCGCGCGCGTGCAGCACGGCCAGGCAGTCGGCGAAGCGCACCGCCTGCCGGGCCTGGCACACCCAGTGCTCGGGGTCTGCCAGGTCCTCGGCCCCGACCGTATCCCCGGTCACCCCCGACACCAGCGCCGGCCCGTCGCCGGAGCGCACCCGCAGGCCGCGCGCCGCCTCCCGCAGCGCCGGCAGCGCCGGGTCGACCAGCGGCGAGTGGAAGGCGTGGCTGACCCGCAGCCGCCGGGTGCTGCGGCCGCGCTCGCCGAGCAGCGCGGCGATCCGGGAGGCGGCGGACTCCGCACCGGAGAGGACGACCGAATCCGGGCCGTTCACGGCCGCGACCGCCACCTCGTGGGCGGCCCCCTCCTCCTCGATCAGCGCGGCGGCCTCGGCGGCGCCGGCGCGGGCGGCGAACATGGCCCCGCCCCCCGGCAGCGCGTCCAGCCCGCGGGCGCGCGCGGCCACGAGCGCGCAGGCGTCGGCGAGCGTGAGCATGCCGCTGACGTGGGCGGCCGCCACCTCGCCGATGGAGTGCCCGGCCACCAGCGCCGGCCGCACTCCCCACGACTCGATGAGCCGGTACAGCGCCACGCCCACCGCGAACAGCGCGGGCTGGGTCCAGCCGGTGCGGTCCAGCAGCGCTGCCTCCTCGGTGCGCTCGCGGGCCCACATCACCGTGCGCAGCGGGCCCGGCAGCAGCGGGTCCAGTTCGGCGCAGACCTCCTCCAGCGCCGAGGCGAACACCGGCTCCCGCGCATACAGCCGCTGCCCCATGCCCGGGTACTGGCTGCCCTGCCCGGGGAAGAGCACGGCGAGCGCGCCGCCGCGCGGTGCGCCGCGCAGCAGGCCGGCGCGGCGCGCACCGGACTCTGCGGCCGCCAGCCCGGCGAGCAGGTCCGCGCGGTCGGCGGCGACCACCGCCGCACGCCTGCCCAGCGCCGCCCTGGTGGTGGCAAGCGACGCGCCGAGATCGGCCAGGTCGAGATCGGGGTCGGCGGCCACGCGCTCGCGCAGCCGGCCGGCCTGGGCGCGCAGCGCGCCGTCGCCGGCGGCCGAGAGCACGAAGGGCAGGTGCGCACCTGCTTTCCCGCGGGTGGGCGGGGCGCTTCGACGCGCCGTCTTCCCTCCTCGCTCGGTCGCTCGTTCCTCGCTCCCTCGCTCGTCAGTCCAGACGGCGCCGCACCCCGCCCACCCACTCGCCGTGTTCCCGCGGGCGTGCGGGGCGGCCCCGCGCCCCCTCCGCGCCGGCGCCTCCTCGCCACCGCGGCCCTGCGGCTCCGGGGGTCCGGCCACCAGCAGGTGGCAGTTGGTGCCGCCCATGCCGAAGGAGGAGACCCCCGCGATGCGCCGGCCGGCGTCCGCGGGCCAGTCGGCGGTGGTGCGCTGCACAGCCAGCCCGAGCCGGGCCAGCGGGATCCGGGGGTGTTCGCGCTCGAAGCCGAGGCTGGGCACCAGTTCGCCCGTGCTCACCGCCAGGACGGCCTTGATCAGGCCGGCGACGCCGGCGGCGGCGCCGAGGTGGCCGATGTTGGTTTTGGCCGATCCCACCGGCAGGGGGGCGCCCGGGGGCCGCCGTGCGCCGAGCACCTCGCCCAGGGCCGCGGCCTCCACGGGGTCGCCGGCGGGCGTTCCGGTGCCGTGCAGCTCCACGTACCCGACCTCGGCGGGGTCGACTCCGGCGTCGCGGCAGGCCTGCCGGAGCACGTCGGCCTGCCCCCCGGCTCCGGGGGCCGTCAGTCCCGCGGTGGCGCCGTCGTTGTTGACCGCACCGCCCAGCAGCACGGCGTGGACGCGGTCGCCGTCGGCCAGCGCGTCGGCCAGCCGCTTGAGCAGCACGACGCCGCCGCCCTCGCCGCGCGCGTATCCGTCGGCGCGGGCGTCGAAGGTGCGGCAGCGGCCGCCGGGCGAGAGGGCGCCGAAACCCTGCTCGCCGGCCGCGCCGACGGCGGAGACGTTGAGGTGCGCGCCGCCGGCGGCGGCCAGGTCGGACTCGCCGCGGCGCAGGCTCTCCACAGCCAGGTGGACCGCCGCCAGTGATGAGGACTGCCCGGTGTCCACCGCCATGCTGGGGCCGGTCAGGCCCAGCGCGTAGGAGACGCGGTTGGCGATGACCGCCCGGCTGGTGGCGGTCAGGGTGTGGTGGCCGGCGGGGGTGCCGGCGGCGCGGGTGCGGGCCGCGTGGTCGTCGCCCATGGCGCCGGCGAACACGCCGGTGCGGGTACCGCGCAGGCGCTCGGCGGGCAGGCGGGCGTCCTCGGCGGCCTCCCACACGAGTTCCAGCATGAGCCGCTGGCGGGGGTCCATGGCGGCGGCCTCGCGCGGGGAGATGCCGAAGGGCTCGGGGTCGAAGGCGTCGGCGTCGACGAATCCGCCGGGGAGCACGGCCCCGTTGAGGCGGGGCGCCGCGGCGGCACGCCCGGGCGGGGGCGGGGTGAGGGCGCTGCGCCCGTCGCGCAGCAGGCGCCGGTAGGCGCGGGGATCGTCGGCGCCGGGGAAACGGCAGGACATCCCGATCACGGCGATGCGGCGATCGGAGTGCGGTCGGCCCGCGGCGCGGTCGTCCTGGGTCACGTCGGCTCACCCCTGCTCGTTCACCGGTTGGATGTCCTGGCCGCATGCGCGCCGGGCGGACTGCCGCGGGACAGGCGCGTCGGCGGTGGCATGCGGCCGCCGGAGCAGCGGCGCACCGCGGATTCCGGTGATCATTTCCACGAAAACGATCATTGCGCGGATAATGATCTTTCCGGCGGCCCCGCTGTTCGGTCGGAGGCGCCCGCCGTCAGCGGCGGCGCGTTCCTGCCGTCCGCATTCCGGGCGCACCGCGGGTGCGCCCCCGTGGGCAGGCGGAATTCCCCCCGGGGCGGATTCGGCGAGCGGGGTGCGGACGGTCGGCGAATGACGTGCCCTGTGCCATGTCGAAAGCCCCGAAGTTCGGCGAGGGGGGATGGAAATCGGCAAACCGCCCACTGGAGACATCTACCCCAGAAAGCACATGATTCCACTTAGGCGGCAACACAGAGAGATCGTAACGTCAACCTATATGCGGGGCAACAGCACCTCAATTTCGGACATCAGCGACGACTGAGCACGATGTTAATGGTGAAATCCGTGGTGGGAATGGCGCGGATGTGGCACACGAACAGCCCGATCCGGGAGCCTCGCTGCTGAGGCTCCCGGATCGGGTATCTGTCTGGGGATTCGGGCGGCGCGCTAACCCTCGCCGTGGGCGGCCGCTACCTCCTGCAGGTAGGCGCGGGCCAACTCGGGGTCGTAGAGCCAGTTCTCGAAGTCCGGCGGATAGTCCCACCCCTGGATCCAGCGGTCGCCGATCTGCGGGTAGGCCGCCGAGGCGCCGAGCAGCTCCTGGAAGTGCGGGGGCAGCTCCTGGTCCCACAGCGTGGAGTTGAGCTCGGCGAAGCGCTGCACCGGCAGCCCGTACTCCCAGAAGCGCTCGAAGGCTCCGGCGAGGAACTCCGCGTCGAACGGGCGGTCGCCGTGCTCGATGATGCTCTGCAGGTAGCTGCGCGCGCACCGGGTGGAGTGGTTCCAGCCCTGGCCCACGAACGGGTCCATGGTGATCACCACGTCGGCGATGCCCAGCACCAGCCCGCCCGAGGGCAGCACGCCCACGGGGTTGCGCACCTGCGGGGTCAGGTATTCCACCAGCGTGCTGCTGCCGTCGATCAGCGCGGCGTCCTTCACCCGCTCGAAGTACTCCGGCGCGTACTTGCGCAGCAGCTCCTGCATCCGCCGCCACTGCTCGTCGGGACGGGGCCGGTCGGGCCAGGCGTCCATGGGACCGCCGCGCTTGTCGCCGAGGAACAGCGAGTGGCACGGGCCGTCGGCGGTCAGGAACGGCACGAAGATCATGTTGCCGGCGTCGGCCGTGGACGCCGCCCAGCCGATGTTCTCGCTCTCGCCGGGCGGGGGCGCCACGTCGTAGACGTGGGCCTGGGCCACCACCCGCGGCCGGGCGCCGCTGAAGCGGCTGGAGTCGGCGTCGAACAGGGCGCCCAGCTCACCGTGGCCCACGGCGACCACGATCAGGTCGAACATCCGCGAGAAGTAGTCGAGGTCGGTGAGCGTGACGCCGTGGATGACGACCTTGCCGCCGGAGTCCTCGAAGTACTCCAGCCAGTCGGCCATCTTGACCCGCCGGTCGATGGAGACGGTGTAGCGGTTGCCCTTTCCGGTCCTGCCCTTGAGCGTCGCCGGCTGCGACGGCGTCGGATAGAGGTGGATCTTGAACTCCTCTATCCGCGGCGCCTGGCCGCTCCAGAAGTCCAGGTGCAACTCGCGTTCGTACTCCAGGGCGGTCGGGAACGTCATCTGGGTGATGGCCGGGCGGCCGGTGCGGATCTCCAGCGAGCTCTGCCCGGTGATCACGGTGACGTCGTAGCCGTGGCTGAGCAGCCCGTGGGCCAGGTGGAGGCCCGAGTGCCCTGCGCCGACGATGAGGATCTTGCGCATCTGAGTTGTCCTTCTCGGGGAGTCTGCGGTGTGCGCATGCCGCGGCGGGCCGCGCGGCGGTCACCCGACCGGCGCGGCGACCGGGCTGTTCGACAGCGCGTACCTGAGCAGCGTCTTGAGCACGGTGCCGCCCGAGGAGCGGTCGCGCGCGTCGAAGTCGACAATGGGCACGCTGGCGCTCACCTCCAGCGCCTCGCGGATCTGGTCGGCCGTGTACTCCAGTCGGCCGTCGAACCTGTTCATCGCCACGATGTAGGGGATGCGCCGGTTGGTCTCGAAGTAGTCGACGGCCTCGAAGCTGTCGGCCAGCCGGCGGCAGTCCACGACCACCACCGCGCCCACGGCGCCGCGCACGAGGTCGTCCCACATGAACCAGAAGCGGGTCTGGCCCGGGGTGCCGAACATGTACAGGATCAGCTGCTGGTCCACGGTGATGCGGCCGAAGTCCATGGCCACGGTGGTGGTGACCTTCTGCGGCGTGGCCGAGGTGTCGTCGTGGCCGACGCTCGCCTCGGTCATGACCGCCTCGGTGGTCACCGCGGGGATCTCGGAGACCGAGCCGACCAGGGTCGTCTTCCCCGCTCCGAAACCGCCGGCGATGACGATCTTGGTCGACATCTTGGTGGGGATGTCACTGGAAAAGTCGTTCGAGACCACGAAGCGCCCTCTCGAGAACCTGGTTTTCGGACGGGCTGTTGCCCGTGATGGTGGGGTGGATGTAGACGAGTCCCAGCTCGGCGAGATCGCTCAGCAGCACCTGGGTGACACCCAGCGGGATCTTCAGCTCCGCCGAGACCTCGGCGACCGAACGCGTCTCCCGGCACAGCCGGTAGATCCGCTGCGACTCGGGCATGAGTTTCGCGGGAGCGTCGGTGCTGGGGTCGGCGGTGGAGACGAGCGTCTGCACCATGAGGGGATGGCGTGATCTGGTCCGCCCGCCCGTGAACGTGTAGGGGCGGATGCGTGAGCCCCTTCGCTTGCGGTAGCTCATGACTGTGGCAACCTCTTCATTCGCTCCCGGCCTGCCCGGCCGTGGGCCTGTCAGTTCCCGATCACGTCGCGCAGCTCTGAGCGCAGCTGCGGCGTGAGGGCGTGGCCGACGTTCTCCACCAGCCGGGTCATCTGGTAGGCGACGATCTTCATGTCCGCCGTGGGCGCGGTGAGCACCGCCAGGCAGGAGCCGTCGCTGATGGACATGACGAACAGGTGGCCGTGCTGCATGCGCACGATCAGCTGCTCGCACTCGCCTTTGGCGAAGAGCTTGGCCCCGCCGACCGCCAGGCTGTGCATGCCGCTGGCGATGGCGGCGAGCTGCTCGGCGTGCTCCTCGGGGAAGTCCCGGGAGGAGGTCAGGACGAGGCCGTCGGAGGAGACGACGACGGCATGGTCGACGCCGGGTACGTCGGAGACGAAGTTGGAGATCAGCCAGGTGAAGTTCTCTGCGGTGACGCTCAGCTGGTCGCTCATGGGTTGTTCTGCCTCTCGCTAGGCGTGCGGGGGGAGATTCGGTGCCTGGGCGCATGCGGCGCGGCGCGGCGGCGGCTCACGGGGCCTCCTCGCCGCCGCCCTCGCGGGTGGCGGCGCGCTCCCCCTCCATGAACCCGTCCAGCTCGTCGCGGATCCGCTCGGCCCGGTCGCCGGGGGTCTCGGCGGGTGCGGGAGCGGCGGCGGGCTGCTGGGCGGCCATCATGCGCAGCGGCGACCCGTGCGCGGCGCTGCGGCGGGGCAGGCCGGCGGCGGTGTAGGAGGAGGAGTCGGCGGCGCCGTCCTGATCCGCGGCGCCGCCGGTCGGGGCGCGATGGGCTCCGGCGTGGTGCGCGCCCGCCGACTGCCGGCCCGCGGCGGCAGCCGCCTCCGCCATCGCCGGCGCGGCCTGGGCCGGCACGGCCGCCGGCACACCCGACTGGGGAACCGGCCCGGTGGCGCTGAGCAGCGACGCGGGGACGACCGTGTAGGCGTTGACGCCGCGGAACGCCCGCGCCTCCAACTGCACCCGCAGGCCGTGGCGGTGGGCGATCCGGCTGGCGACGTAGAGCCCCATGTGCCGCATCACGCGCTTGTCCAGGACGGGCGTGCCCGCCAGGCGGGTGTTGATGTCGGCCAACTGGTCCTGGGGGATGCCGATCCCCTCGTCCTCGACCACCACCAGCAGCCCGCCCTCCGACATGAGCTGGCCGCTGATGACCACCTGGGCGTGATCGGGCGAGTGGTTGGTGGCGTTGTCGAGCAGTTCGGCCAGCAGGTGGCTGAGGTCGTCGGCGACCTCGCCGGCGATGAACCTGTCGGGCAGGCGGCCGATCTGCACGCGGCTGTAGTTCTTGATCTCGGAGGTGGCGGCGCGGGCCACGTCGAGCAGGGCCACCGGCTCCACGCCGGAGTCGTCGCTCTCCTGGTCGGCCAGCACGAGCAGGTTCTCGCCGTTGCGCCGCATGCGGGTGGCCAGGTTGTCGATCTCGAACAGCTTGGCCAGCAGGTCGGGGTCTTCGGTGGAGTCCTCCAGGCTGCCGACGATGTCCAGCAGCGACTCCACCATGGTCAGGTCGCGCACCGCCAGGCCGGCCAGCGCCTCGGTGAGCAGCCCGGGGTCCGGGGAGGGATCGGGCGGCGGGGCCGGCGGCCCCCACGCGGGCTGCTGCCACGACCGGGCTGGGTGGGCGCCGTTGCCGGCGAACGACGCGGCATAGGCGCCGGGTCGGGAGTGGCCGCCCGCGTCCGGCCACCGGGGGTCGGGCGCGCCGGAGGCGGCCGGGAAGTGCGGGGGCGCCGGAAGGGCCCGGGGGGCGGGGGGCGCCGCTCTGCGGCGCAGCCCAAGGCGGCGCAGCAGCCGCCGGAAGGGGCCTTCGCGGGCGGGGCCGCTGCCGTCTGCGGTCATGGCCGGCGGTCGGCCGTCGGAGCCTGGCGGTGAGGGCGGCTGCACCACAACACGCCTCCTCGAATCGTATTGGGGGGACGGAGTTGCCGACCAGCGGGAACGGACCGAAAGAAGCGGCGGACCGCGCTGTTCGCACCAAGGCGTGGTCGCCTGCCGCAGCACCTTTCGGTGCGCCCCGACCGGGGAATTCACCGTGGAACTCGCACCGGCGGCGGGGAAACCGCGGCGGCACTCGGACCCTGGACAGGGAATCCCTTGATCGGACGGAAAATTCGCGTGAATCAGGTTTTACGCAGGTCTCATTTTCGGAGATCAGCCAATGATCGACCGAATCAACGGCGAGCCTAGCAAAGGGCGTCTACGGAAACAGGGAATCCCGGAAAACGCCGTGAAGATACGCCCGGAGACCATTCTGCGTCGAATGGGCGCACGGATGCGCGATGACCGCTTCCTGTCGGCTTCGCCGGAATAAAGCGCTATCACCGAATGAAGAGGTTCGCTCTCGCGGGGGCACGGAGTCCCACTGGGGACCTTGGGCCGTGCGCGGTGAGTCGCCGCCGTACAGCGCGGGGCCCGGCACCGCTCTCGCCGCGCCCTCGCCGGTGCGGCCCGCTCGGGCTTCCGGGCAGGCCTCCGCCAGCGGGCTACGTCCTGTTCAAGAACCCGGTCACCACAGGAGGTTGCGGCAATGGGGCCGAGATGCGCGGAGCGCTGTGCGCCGGCTTGCCGCCGAGCGCACGACGCACCTTCACGCCGGAGGCCCGCCACCCGTGGTGCGGCTCCAGCTGGGAAGGACTGCGTGCGCTCGGCGGCCAGGAAACAGGTGACGCGCAGCGTCTCCGCTGGGGTGGCGGCGGGCTGACGGGCGGGCACGTGACGCGCAGCGTCTCCGTTGGGGTGGTGGCGGGCTGACGGGCGGGCGGATCGCGCTACGCGAGACGCACCCATTGCCGCAACCCCGATGGCGGCCGCCCCAGGTGGTATCCGGTGGGTTCCTGGAAGCGGCGCCCCCGCCGTTCTTAAACAGGACCTAGGGCCGGTAGGCGGCCGTGGAGCCGCGGACGACCAGCTCCGGGGCGAAGCGCAGCCGCTCGTGGTGGTGTTCCTGGTCGTTGAGCTCCGACAGCAGCAGCTCCATCGCCGCGCGGCCCAGCTCGTACTTGGGCTGGGCGACGGTGGTCAGGCCCGGATGCACCAGCGCGGCCAGGTTGACGTCGTCGTAGCCCACCACCGACAGGTCTCCCGGCGCGCTGAGGCCGCGTTCCCCCAGGCCCTTGAGGACGCCCACGGCCAGCTGGTCGTTGGTGCAGAACACCGCCTGCGGGCGGCGCCGGGGTCCTCCCGCCAGCACCTCCTCGACCGCCTTCTCCCCCGACTCGGCGTTGAGCTGGGCGGTGCGGATGACGCGCACCGCCCGGTCGGGGTCGCCCCCGGACTCGGCGACCGCGGCGCGCAGGCCCTCCAGCCGGGTGCGGCACTGCTCCAGCTCGGCCGGGCCGCTGAGGTAGGTGATCCGCTCGTGGCCGAGGTTGATCAGATGCCGGCCCGCCGCCATGCCGCCTGCGTGGTTGTCCACCGACACGCTGCACGCGGTTTCGGCCGAGACGTCGCCGCGGTCCAGCAGTACACCCGGAACCCCCTGCTTGCGCAGCCACAGCAGGTCGGTGGTGTCGCCGTCGACGGGCATGATGACGGCCCCGGCGGCGCGCTGCTCGGCCAGCAGCCGGATGGAGCGGCGCTGGCGCGCGGCCTGTTCGGCGGAGTTGAGCAGCACCACGGCCAGGCCCTCCTCGCCGGCGGTGTCCTCCACCCCGCGTGCGACCTCGGCGAAGAAGGGGTTGGTGACGTCGAGGACGAGCAGGCCCACCGAGTCGCTGCGCCCGGATCGCAGGCTCCGGCCCGAGGAGTTGCGTACGTAGTCGAGCTCCTGGACCGCGCGCTCGACGCGGCGCCGGGTGGACTCGGCGACGCGCTCGGGGCGGTTCAGGACGTTGGAGACGGTGCCGGGCGACACCCCGGCGCGGGCGGCCACGTCGTTGATGCCGACGGGGCGCCTGGGGCCTTCGGACGAGGACAACGCTGCTTCTCCGCGGTGCTCGGGCGGCTCGTAGGCCGCTCATGATCACAGACCGATTAAAACGTGTCAATGGCCATGTTGACATCTGACCACATCCGGCACGCGACCGCACTCGATTGCCCGATCGGGACGTTTCCGGGACACCCCCTTGACACGCCTCCTGTGACCCACCTAACGTCCGGCTTCATTGAAACGTTTTTTACGTGCGCCGCACCCCCGCGGCGCTCGATGAGTACGGAGGCCGCCGTGGACCATCACCCACCACCGGCTCCTCCGCTCCTGTCGCTGGTCGGCGTGTCGAAGTCCTTCGGGACGGTGCACGCCCTCCAGGACGTCTCCCTGGAGCTGCGTGGGGGCGAGATCCACGGGCTCTGCGGTGAGAACGGGGCGGGAAAGTCGACCCTGGTCAAGACCATCGCCGGGGTGCACCGCCCGGACGCCGGGCATGTCGAGGCCGAGGGCCGGGCGACCGCGTTCTCCGCCCCGGCCGACGCCCAGCGCGCCGGCGTCGCCGTCATCTACCAGGAGCCCACCCTGTTCCCCGATCTCTCGGTCGCGGAGAACATCTTCATGGGCCGCCAGCCGCTGGCACGCGGACGGCGCATCGACCGGCGGGCCATGCGCGAGGCCGCCGAGGGCCTCTTCGCCCGCCTGGGAGTGCGCATCGACCCCGACCGCCCCGCCCGCGGGCTGTCCATCGCCGATCAGCAGCTGGTCGAGATCGCCAAGGCGATGTCCTTCGACGCGCGCGTACTGGTGATGGACGAGCCGACCGCGGCGCTCTCCGGCGTCGAGGTCGAGCGGCTGTTCGCCGTGGCGCGCTCGCTGCGCGGCGACGGCGCGGCCGTGCTGTTCATCTCCCACCGCTTCGACGAGATCTTCGCGCTGTGCGACCGCATCACCGTGATGCGCGACGGCCGCCACATCTCCACCGACCCCGTGGCCGAACTGACGGCCGGCGACCTCGTGCGCCGCATGGTGGGCCGCGAGGTCGCCACCCTCTTCCCCAAGCAGGACGTCGCCCCCGGCGAGACCGTGCTGGAGGTCGAGGGGCTCCACCGCGCCGGGGTCTTCGCCGACGTGGGCCTCTCGGTGCGCGCCGGCGAGATCGTGGCGCTGGCCGGGCTGGTCGGGGCCGGGCGCAGCGAAGTGGTGCGCGCCGTCTTCGGCGTCGACCGCTACGACTCCGGAACCGTGCGGGTGTCGGGCCGGCGGCTGCCTCCCGGCCGCCCCTCGGCCGCCATGGCCGCCGGAGTCGCCCTGGTGCCCGAGGACCGCCGCCAGCAGGGCCTGGTCATGGAGATGTCCATCGAGCGCAACGCCACGCTGACGCGGCGCTGGTCGCTGAGCCGGCTGGGCCTGCTGCGCCGGCGCGACGAGGAGCGCGCGGCGGCCGAGTGGGCGCGGCGCCTGCAGCTGAAGGCCGGCCGGCTCTCCGACGCGGTGACCACCCTCTCCGGCGGCAACCAGCAGAAGGTCGTGCTGGCCAAGTGGCTGGCCACCGAACCGCGCCTGCTCATCGTGGACGAGCCCACCCGCGGCATCGACGTGGGCACCAAGGCGGAGGTGCACCGGCTGCTCTCGGAGCTGGCCGGGCAGGGCATCGCCGTGCTGATGGTGTCCAGCGAGCTGCCCGAGGTGCTCGGGATGGCCGACCGCGTGCTGGTCATGCACGAAGGGCGCATCAGCGCCGAGCTCTCCCGCGACGAGGCCACCGAGGAGTCGGTGATGTACGCGGCGACGGGCCAGGAGGGCAGGGCGGCGTGAGCGGAACCGACGACACCGGCGCCCCCGCGGCCCCGGCCCCCGCCCCCGCCCCCGCCCCCGCGGGCACCGCGCCGCGGACCCGCACGCGACCCCCGAACGGGGCGGGCCCTCCCCCGGAGCGGGTGGAGGAGCACGGCGGCGGCGACGTCCGCACCGGCCGGCGCATCCGCCAGGTGCGCGAGCTGGGCATCCTGCTCGCCCTGGTGCTGCTGGTGGCCGTGACGGCCCTGGCCAGCCCCGGCTTCCTCTCCGGGCAGAGCGTGCGCGACCTGCTGCTGGGCGCCACGCTGCTGACCATCCTGGCGGTGGGCCAGTCGATGGTGCTGATCACCCGCAACGTCGACCTGTCGGTGGGCTCGGTGATGGGCCTGTCGGCCTTCGCCGTCGGCCTCCTCTTCGTGTCCTTCCCCGGGCTGCCCACACCTGTGGTGATGCTGGCCGGCGTGCTCGTGGGCACCGCCTGCGGCGTGGTCAACGGCGTGCTGGTGGCCGCCGCGCGTGTGCCCGCGCTGGTGGTGACCCTGGGCACGCTCTACATGTTCCGCGGGATCGACTTCTGGTGGGCCTCCGGGCGCCAGGTCAACGCCGCCGACATGCCCGAGGGCTTCCTGGGCCTGGCCCGGATCAGCCTGCTCGGGATTCCGCTGCCCGCCGCGATCGCCGCAGCGGTCGTGCTGGCCGCCGGCTGGTACCTGCGCAACTACCGCAGCGGGCGCGAACTCTACGCCGTGGGCTCGGAGCCGGCGGCGGCGCGCCTGGTGGGCATCCCGGTGGACCGCCGCGTGTTCGCGCCGTTCGTGGTCAACGGGTCGCTGGCGGGCCTGGCCGGTGTCCTCTACGCCGCGCGCTTCGGGACCCTGGACGCCACCGTGGGCACCGGCCTGGAACTGGAGGTGGTGGCGGCCGCCGTGGTCGGCGGGGTGGCCATCTTCGGCGGCAGCGGCACGGTCTACGGCGCGGCACTGGGCGCACTGCTGCTGTCGGCCATCGACGCGGCGCTGCCGATGCTGCGCGTGGACTCCTTCTGGCAGCAGGCGGTCGTGGGCCTGCTGATCCTCATCTCGATCGGCCTGGACCGGCTGCTGGCGCTGCGCACCGCACGCCGGCTCAGAGGAGGTGGTTCCCGTGGGGCCTGAGGTCGACACCCCGGGCACGAGCGCCGCGCCGGCCCCGCCCGCGCGGCCCCGGACCGGCGCACGCACCGGCGCGGCGCTGCGGTCGCTGCTGCACACCCGTGAGGCGTCGATCATCGGCGCCCTGATCGCGTCGGTGCTGGCGGCCTCGCTGCTGGTCGAGGGGTTCGCCAGCGGCCGCAACGCCGGGTTCCTGGTTCTCGACGTCGCCGCCATCGCGCTGATCGCGCTGCCGATGACCCTGGTGATCATCACCGGCGAGATCGACCTGAGCGTGGCCAGCACGCTCGGGCTGACCAGCGCGGTCATGGGGCAGCTGTGGGTGCTGGGCGTGCCCTTGGAGACGATCGTGCCGCTGTGCGTCCTGCTGGGCGCGGTGCTGGGCGCCGTCAACGGGCTGCTGGTGACGGTGGCCGGGCTGCCCTCCCTGGCGGTGACGATCGGGACGATGGCGCTGTACCGGGGCCTGGCCTATGTGGTGCTGGGCGACCGGGCGGTGGCCGACTTCCCGTTCTCCTGGACGGGCGGGGCGACCGCGCGGCTGCCCGGCACCGACCTGCCCTGGGTCGCTCTGCTGATCGCGGTGCTGGCGGCGGTGTTCGCCCTGGTGCTGCACGCCACCCCGGTGGGGCGCTCGCTGTATGCGATCGGCAGCAACGCCGAGGCGACGCGGTTCTCCGGTGTCTCGGTGCGCTGGACCAAGCTGTGGCTGTTCGTGGCCTCGGGCACGGTCGCCGGCGGCGCCGGCGTCTTCTGGACGCTGCAGTACGGCAGCGCCCGCGCCGACAACGCCTTCGGGCTGGAGCTGTCGGTGGTGGCCGCGGTGCTGCTGGGCGGCGTGTCGATCTTCGGCGGCCGCGGCGCCCTGCCCGGGGTGCTGGCCGGCGTGCTGCTGCTGGGCACGATCCGCAACGCCCTGCGGCTGGCCGACGTCTCCTCCGACGTCCTGTCCATCGTCACCGGCCTGCTGCTGGTGGTCTCGGTGGTGCTGCCCACCACCCTGGCCCGCGTGCGCGCGCGCCGGCCCCGCCCGGCGCCGCCCTCATGAGGCCGTCCCGACCGGCCCCGTCCGACTCCCCCGCGCAAGCCAAGGAAAGTGAACCGATCATGAGAGAGCGCATCCGCTTCGGCGTCACCGCCGCGGCCCTGGCTGGCGTCATGCTGGCCGCCTCGGCCTGCGGCGGCACCACCCGCGGCGACGACGGCGGCTCCGGCGCCGGCTCGGGCGGCTCCACCGCCGAGGCCGACCCCGACGCCGAGATCCCCGAGGGCCTGGCGATCAGCTTCCTGCCCAAGCAGCTGAACAACCCCTACTTCACCGTGGCCGACGCCGGCGGCAAGGAGGCCGTCGAGGAGCTGGGCGGGGAGTTCAAGGAGGTCGGCCCCTCCGAGGCGACCGCTTCCTCCCAGGTCAGCTACATCAACACGCTCAGCCAGCAGGGCAGCGACGTGATCGTGCTCGCCGCCAACGACCCCAACGCTGTCTGCGGCGCGCTGAACCAGGCCCGCCAGGCCGGCAGCGTGGTGGTCACCTTCGACTCCGACACCGCCCCCGACTGCCGCGACCTGTTCGTCAACCAGGCCACGGCAAAGGACATCGCCCGCACCCAGGTCGAGATGATCGCCGAGCAGATCGGCGGCGAGGGCGAGATCGCCTTCCTCTCGGCCACGCCCAACGCCACCAACCAGAACGCCTGGCTGGAGCTGATGGAAAAGGAGCTGGCCAAGGAGGAGTACTCGGGGATCGAGGTCGTCGACACCGTCTACGGCAACGACGACGACCAGAAGTCCTTCAACGAGATGCAGGGCCTGCTGCAGACCCACCCCGACCTGGCGGGCGTCGTCTCGCCCACGACCGTGGGCCTGGCCGCGGCCGCACGCTACCTGAGCTCCTCGGACTACAAGGGCGAGGTGGCCCTGACCGGGCTGGGCACGCCCAACCAGATGCGGGAGTACGTCGAGAACGGCACGGTCGAGGAGTTCGCCCTGTGGGACCCCGCGAACCTGGGCTACCTGGCGGCCTACTCCGGCGCGTCGATGTCGGCGGGCCGCATCACCGGTGAGCAGGGCCAGACCTTCGAGGCCGGCCGCCTCGGGGAGTACACCGTCCGCGCCGACGGCGAGATCGTCCTGGGGCCGCCCACGGTCTTCAACAAGGGAAACATCGACGACTACGACTTCTGACCGGGCCCCGGCCGGGGGCGGGTGCGGGGCGGCGCCCCGCACCCGCCCCCGGCCCGGCCCGCGACCCGGGAAGGACGACGATGCAGCGGGTCTGCTTCCTGCTCAAGGTCAAACCCGACCGCCTGGAGGAGTACCGGCGGCGCCACGCCGAGGTGTGGCCGGAGATGAAGGCCGCGCTCAGCCGGGCGGGCTGGCGCAACTACTCCATCTTCTGCCGCGATGACGGCCTGCTGGTGGGCTACCTGGAGACCGAGGACTTCGCGGCCGCCCAGGCCGCGATGGCCGCCACCGACGTCAACGCCCGCTGGCAGGCGGAGATGGCGCCGTTCTTCGAAGGGCTGGACGGCCGCCCGGACGAGGGCATGGTGCCCCTGACGGAGGTGTTCCACCTGGACTGACGTCCCGCCCCCCACGCGATAGGCATCCCCTCCGCATCCCTTCGGGCCACGGGACGCTCCTGGGAACCGCCTGCCCTCTCCCCGGCAGCGGGCCGATCCGCTCGCCGGTGAATCGTTTGAACCCTAAGGAGCCCTCCGACATGACCGACCTCAGCTCCGCCAAGGCCGCGCTGCGCAGGCAGGCCATCGAGCTGCCGTCCTGGGCGTTCGGCAACAGCGGCACCCGTTTCAAGGTGTTCGGCCAGCCCGGCGTGCCGCGCACCCCCGAGGAGAAGATCGCCGACGCCGCGCAGGTGCACCGCTACACCGGAATCGCCCCCAGCGTCGCTCTGCACATCCCCTGGGACGCCGTCGACGACTACGCGGCCCTGGCCGAATACGCCCGCGAGCAGGGTGTGCGCATCGGCACCGTCAACGCCAACGTCTTCCAGGACGACGACTTCAAGCTGGGCAGCGTCACCAACCCCGACCCCGGGATCCGCGCCAAGGCCCTGGACCACCTGCTGGCCTGCGTCGACGTCATGGACGCCACCGGCTCGGCCGACCTGAAGCTGTGGTTCGCCGACGGCACCAACTACCCGGGCCAGGACGACATGCGCGCCCGGCAGGACCGGCTGGCCGAGGCGCTGGAGGCGGTGCGCGACCGGCTGGGCCCCGACCAGCGCATGCTGCTGGAGTACAAGCTCTTCGAGCCGGCGTTCTACACCACCGACGTGCCCGACTGGGGCACCGCCTACGCCCACTGCCTCAAGCTCGGCGACAAGGCCCGGGTGGTGGTGGACACCGGCCACCACGCGCCCGGTACCAACATCGAGTTCATCGTCGCCTTCCTGCTGCGCGAGCACAAGCTCGGCGGCTTCGACTTCAACTCCCGCTTCTACGCCGACGACGACCTGATGGTGGGCGCGGCCGACCCCTTCCAGCTCTTCCGCATCATGCACGAGGTGGTGCGCGGCGGCGGCCTGGAGCCGGCCGAGGGCATCGCGTTCATGCTCGATCAGTGCCACAACATCGAGCCGAAGATCCCCGGCCAGATCCGCTCGGTCCTCAACGCCCAGGAGGCCACCGCCAAGGCGCTGCTGGTCGACACCGCAGCCCTGTCGGCCGCCCAGCGCGACGGCGACGTGCTGGGCGCCAACGCGGTGCTGATGGACGCCTACAACACCGACGTCCGCCCGCTGCTGGCCGAGCTGCGCGAGGCGGACGGGCTGGACCCCGACCCCATGGCCGCTTTCGCCCGCTCCGGCTACCAGGAGGCCATCGCCGCCGAGCGCGTCGGCGGGCAGCAGGCCGGATGGGGGGCCTGAGCATGGCGACCGCCACCCGCTTCCGGCGCACCGCGCCCGCCCGCCTGCGCCTGGCCGCGGCCGGCCTGGCCGCGCTGGCCCCGCTCGCCCTGGCCTCCCCCGCTCCCGCCTCCGCCGGCACCGGCGCCGAGCTGCTGCGCGACCGGGTGCTGGACGAGCATGCGCTGTACTTCGTCTCCTACGACGGCATCGTCAACAACAACTCCTTCCAGCAGGAGGGCATCCTCACCCACGGGCGCTACCAGTACGCCGCCTGGTACACCGCCGACCGCACCGCGGTGGTCGCCCGCCGCCCGGCCGGCTCCGCCGCCGCCTGGCAGAAGATCCGGCTGCCGCACCGGCTGAGTGCGAACGACTCCCACAACGTCATCGTGCTGGGGGTCTCCGCCGACGACGGGCGGCTGCACGTCGCGATGGACACCCACAACTCCACCGTGTACTACCTGCGCTCGGCGCCGGGCCTGGCCGAGGGGCGCGGCCCGTGGGCGGCGGGCTCCTTCGGCGACGTGCAGCGCAGCCTGGAGGGGCTCGACCTCGGCGGCATCACCTACCCGCGCTTCATCCCCACCCCCGGCGGCGGGCTGCAGCTGACCTACCGCACCGGCGGCTCGGGCGACGGCGTGCTGAACCTGGCCGAGTACACCGGGCGGGGCTGGCGCCACGTGGGCGCCTGGTCCTCGGCCGAAGGCGACTACACCGCCAACGGCACCACCAGCACCACCCGCAACATGTACCTGCACGGAATCGGCTACGACGCCGACGGGCGGCTGCACGCCTCCTTCACCTGGCGCGAGACCGCCGCCGGCGGCGACATCCTGTGCGACCCGGGCGGGCTGGCCAACCACGACACCGGCTACGTCTACAGCGACGACCGCGGCCGCACCTGGCGCACCGACGACGGCCGCCTCGCCGCCGAGACCGGCACCGGGAACCGCGTCTCGATCGACACCCCCGGACACGTCGTCGACCCGCTCGGCGTCGACCACGCGCTGATGAACCAGGAGTCCCAGGCCGTGGACTCCGACGGCGACCCCCACATCATGGTCAGCTACGTGCCCGGGCGCTTCACCCGGTGCGTCACCGACTTCGTCGCCCAGCGCGAGCGGTGGGCCCGGCCCTTCCACGTCTTCCGCGACGACTCCGGCGAGTGGCACAAGACCGAGCTGCCCGAACCGGTGTCGGCCTTCGGACGCTCCCGGCTGGTGCTGGGGCCCGGCGACGACGCCTACGCCGTGCTGCCGGGCGGGCGCATCCTCGCCGCCACGGCCGGCTCCGGCTACACCGACTGGCGCACCGTCTACGACGGCTCGGGCGTCGACGCGTTCGGCGAGGTGCTGGTCGACGACTCGCGCCTGGGCGAGGGCCGGCTCTCGGTCTTCTACCAGGAGCCCGGCACCGGCACCCGGCCCTCGCCCATCCACGTGGCCGACTTCGCGATCGGCTGAGCCGCCACCAGCACACCGACATCAGGGGATGAGATGACCGAGCAGACCACCCACCCTCAGGTCGCGGCGCTGCTGGAGCGCTCGCACCGGCTGGGGGCCGATCCGCGCAACACCAACTACGCCGGAGGCAACGCCTCGGCCAAGGGCACCGCCACCGACCCGGTCACCGGGGCCGACACCGAGCTGATGTGGGTGAAGGGCTCCGGCGGCGACCTGGGCACCCTCACCGAGGCCGGGCTGTCGGTGCTGCGGCTGGACCGGCTGCGCGCCCTGCCGGAGGTCTATCCGGGGGTCGAGCGCGAGGACGAGATGGTCGCCGCGTTCGACTACTGCGCCCACGGCAAGGGCGGCGCAGCGCCGTCCATCGACACCGCGATGCACGGCCTGGTCGAGGCCGCCCACGTCGACCACCTGCACCCCGACTCCGGGATCGCGCTGGCGTGTGCGGCCGACGGCGAGAAGCTGACCGCCGAGTGCTTCGGCGAGAGGGTGGCGTGGGTGCCCTGGCGCCGCCCGGGCTTCCAGCTGGGGCTGGACATCGCCGCGATCAAGCGGGACAACCCGCAGGCCATCGGGGTGGTGCTGGGCGGCCACGGCACCACCGCCTGGGGTGAGACCTCGAAGGAGTGCGAGGCCAACTCGCTGGAGATCATCCGCACCGCCGAACGCTTCATCGCCGAGCGCGGCGCGGAGGGGCCCCACCCGTTCGGGCCGGTGGTGCCGGGCCGCGAGCCGCTGCCAAAGGCCGAGCGGCGCGAGCGCGCCGCGGCGCTGCTGCCGGCGGTGCGCGGGCTCGCCTCGACCGACCGTCCGCAGGTGGGCCACTACACCGACAGCGACGCGGTGCTGGACTTCCTCTCCCGCGCGGAGCTGGAGCGGCTGGCGGCGCTGGGCACCTCGTGCCCGGACCACTTCCTGCGCACCAAGGTGCGGCCGCTGGTGCTCGACGCCGCCCCCGACGCGCCGGTCGAGGAGGCGCTGGAGCGGCTGCGCGAGCTGCACGCCGCCTACCGCGAGGACTACCGGTCCTACTACGAGCGCCACGCCGGCCCCGACTCCCCCGCCATGCGCGGCGCCGACCCGGCGATCGTGCTGGTTCCGGGGGTGGGGATGTTCTCCTTCGGCGCCGACAAGCAGACGGCGCGGGTGGCCGGGGAGTTCTACGTCAACGCGATCAACGTGATGCGCGGCGCCGAGACCCTCTCCGGCTACGCGCCCATCCCCGAGTCGGAGAAGTTCCGCATCGAGTACTGGGAGTTGGAGGAGGCCAAGCTGCGCCGCAAGCCGGCGCCCAAACCCTTGGCGACCCGGATCGCGCTGGTGACCGGCGGGGGGTCGGGGATCGGGCGGGCCACCGCGCGCCGGCTGGCGGCCGAGGGCGCCTGCGTGGTGGTGGCCGACCGCGACGCCGACGCGGCGGCGGAGGTGGCCGGCGAGTTGGGCGGCGCCGACACCGCCGTGGCGGTGGCGGCGGATGTCACCGATTCCGAGCAGATCGCCGCGGCGCTGCGGGAGGGCGTGCTGGCGTTCGGCGGTGTGGACCTGGTGGTCAACAACGCGGGGCTGTCGATCTCCAAGCCGCTGCTGGAGACCACCGAGGAGGACTGGGACGTGCAGCACCGGGTGATGGCGCGCGGGTCCTTCCTGGTGGCGCGCGAGGCCGCCCGGGTGCTGACCCGGCAGGGCATGGGCGGTGACATCGTCTACGTCTGCAGCAAGAACGGGGTGTTCGCCGGCCCCAACAACATCGCCTACGGGGCCGCCAAGGCCGACCAGGCCCACCAGGTGCGGCTGCTGGCCGCGGAGCTGGGCGGCGAGGGGATCCGCGTCAACGGGATCAACCCCGACGGGGTGGTGCGCGGCTCGGGCATCTTCGCCGGCGGCTGGGGCGCCCAGCGCGCCGCGGTCTACGGGGTGCCCGAGGAGGAGCTGGGCGCGTTCTACGCTCAGCGCACCCTGCTCAAACGGGAGGTGCTGCCCGAGCACGTGGCCAACGCGGTCTACGCGCTGACCTGCGGAGAACTCAGCCACACCACCGGCCTGCACATCCCGGTCGACGCCGGGGTGGCCGCGGCGTTCCTGCGCTGAGCGTCGCGGGCGGAGCGGCGCCCCGCCCGCGGCCCGCGGCGGGCCGGGGGCGGGCCGACGGAGGGCCGGGACCCGCGTCGGGGTCCGGGACCGGGCGGGGCCCAGATTTCGCGCAGGCCGATGGGCCGCACCGCGGAATCGGCGGGGCGGTGCGGTGATCAGGGGGACCCCCTGATTCCAGTCAACCCCGCCTGCCCGCACCGCCGCCACACCGATTCCGCCGCTGTGGACAGCCCTCCCCCGCCCGCACCGGGCCCTGCCGCCGGCCGGAGGGAGGCGCCACCGCGCCCCCGGCACCCGCTCCCGCCCCGGATCCGACCGACCCGCGGCCCGCGCCGGCCGCTCCCCCACCGGAAAGGCCCAGCCGTGTCCCACTCAGACGTCTTCGCCGCCGTGGACCTCGGCGCCTCCAGCGGGCGCGTCGTCGTCGGCCGCCTCGGCCGCGACGAGCTCGCGCTGACCGAGGTGCACCGCTTCCCCAACCGGCCGCTGCGCCTGCCCAGCGGGCTGCACTGGGACATCGGCGGCCTCTACCACGGAGTCCTCGACGGACTGCGGGCGGCCGCCGCGCATGCGCCGCGCTCGGTGGGCATCGACTCCTGGGCGGTCGACTACGGCCTGCTCGACGCCTCCGGCGCCCTGCTGGGGCTGCCCTACCACTACCGCGACTCGCGGACCGACACCGCGGCTCCGGCGCTGGTCGAGCGCGTCGGGGCCGCCGAGCTGTACGCCCGCAACGGGTTGCAGTACCTCCCCTTCAACACGGTCTTTCAGCTCGCCGCCGCCTGCGGCACCCCGCAGCTGCGCGAGGCGCACTCGCTGCTGCTCATCCCCGACCTGCTGGGCTACTGGCTGACCGGCGAGCGCGGAGCCGAGGTCACCAACGCCTCCACCACCGGTCTGCTCGACGTCGCCACCCGGCGCTGGTCGCCCGAGCTGGCCGAGGCCGCCGGCATCGACCCCGCGCTGCTGGGCGAGCTGCGCGCACCCGGTGAGCGCATCGGCACCCTGCTGGCGGCGCCGGGTGAGCAGACCGGCCTGGACGCGGGCACCGAGGTCACCGCCGTCGCCTCCCACGACACCGCCTCGGCCGTGGCCGCGGTGCCCGCGCGCACCGAGCGCTTCGGCTACGTCTCGTGCGGCACCTGGTCGCTGGCCGGGTTGGAACTGGGCGCGCCGGTGACCACCGAGGCGGCGCGAGCCGCCAACTTCACCAACGAGCTCGGCGTCGAGGGCACCACCCGGTTCCTGCGCAACATCATGGGGCTGTGGCTGGTCCAGGAGTGCCTGCGCGACTGGCGCCTGGACGACTCCGCGCTTCCGGGGCTGCTGGAGGAGGCCGCCGCCGCGCCGGCGTTCGCCGGCCTCGTCGACGCCGGCGACCCGCGCTACCTGCCGCCGGGCGGCATGCCCGCGCGAATCGCCGACCATCTGCGCGAGACCGGGCAGCCGGTGCCGGCGGACCGCGGGAGCCTGCTGCGCTGCGTGCTGGAGAGCCTCGCGCTGGCGCACCGCGACACCCTGCGGCGGGCGTGCGCGCTGTCCGGACGCGACATCGAGGTCGTGCACCTGGTGGGCGGGGGCGCACGCAACGAACTGCTGTGCCAGTGGACCGCCGACGCCCTCGGCCTGCCGGTGGAGGCGGGGCCGGTGGAGGCGACGGCGATCGGCAACCTGGTGGTGCAGGGGCGCGCGGCGGTGCCCGGCGCCTCGCACGCCGACCTGCGGCGCCTGGTGCACGCCTCCCAGCGGCCCTCCCGCTACGAGCCCGCGGCCGGCGCCGCCGCGTGGGACGCCGCCGCGGCCCGCCTGGGGCTGGAGTAGGGCCCCTCAGTCTCCGCCGGCGTGCTGCGCGCCGGGCTCGTGCCCGAGCGCGGCGAACGTGCGGTCGAGCCCGTCGAGGAAGGCCGACAGGGCCAGTTCGAAGCTGTCGTTGTCGATCTCGGCGGCGTGCTCGGAGAGCCGGTGGGCCTGGGAGAGGTTGGGGTAGCGGTCGCGGTAGACCTGCACGTCGGCGTCGAAGCCGCGGGCGAAGGAGTTGATGGCGGCCCCCACCACCAGGTACTTGGTCGAGGCGCCGATCATGGTGGCGTGGCGGGCGGGCCAGCCGGCCGCGACCAGGCCGCCGTGGACGGCGTCGGCGCGGCGCAGCGCGGCCTCGCGCCGGCCCGGGCCGGCGGCGATGACCGGCACCAGGTTGGGGTGGGCGGCCAGGGCGGCGCGGTAGGAGCGCGCCCAGACGGTCAGCCCGTGCCGCCAGTCGCCGGATTCGAAGCCTGAGACGTCGACCTCGGCCATGATCTCGTTGGCGATGTCGGCGAGCAGGTCCTCCTTGGTGCGGTAGTGGCTGTAGAGGGAGGCCGCCTGCACGTCCAGTTCCTGGGCCAGCCTGCGCATCGACAGGTTCTCCAGGCCGTCGCGGTCGATGAGCCGCAGCGCGGCGGTGCGGATGCCGCGCACGCTCAGCATCGGCGTCCTGGGTCGGGCCACCTGTCCTCCCAACGTCGACGTGGCCGCGCGGTCGCGGCCGGAAGCTGCTGCGATCCTGCCACGTCCGGCGGCCCGGCGCAGGTGCGGCCGAACCCCGGCCGCGGGGGCGGCGCGAGAGCGGTTGCGTGCGGGCGGGGCAGCGCCTACGCTCAAAACCGAACAGCGTTAGGTAAGCGAGAGCGGGGACACATGGTCGACTTCGGACTGAGCGAGGAGCAGCGGGAGATCCGGGCGTGGGTGCGCACCTTCGTCGAGCGCGAGATCATGCCCCTGGAGAACGAGGTGCTGCGCCGCGAGCGGGAGGGCGCCGCCCCCGGGCTGAACGCCGAGGAGGTGCGCGGCCTGCGGGAGCTGGCCCGCAAGTCCGACTTCTGGGGCGTGCAGACCCCGGTCGAGTACGGCGGCATGGGCCTGGACGCCGTCACCGCCGCCATCATCGAGACCGAGCTGGGCCGCACGTTTGTGACCTTCAAGTTCGGCGGCGAGGCCGACAACATCCTCTTCCACGCCAACGAGGAGCAGAAGCAGCGCTACCTGCTGCCCACCATCGCCGGCGAGCGCCGCTCCTGCTTCGCCATCACCGAGCCCGGCGCCGGCTCCGACGCCAAGGCGATCCGCACCCGCGCCGCCAAGGACGGCTCTCAGTGGGTGATCAACGGCGAGAAGACCTTCATCACCGGCGGCTGCGAAGCCGACTTCGCGATGGTCTTCGCCGTGACCGACCCCGAGCTGGGCGCCGACGGCGGTGTCACCTGCTTCCTGGTCGACCGCGAGGCCGGCTGGACCTCCGAGCCCATCGACACCATGGGCGAGCGCCGCCCCGCCTCGCTGGTGTTCGACGACGTCCGGGTGCCCGAGGCCAACGTGCTGGGCGAGGTCGGCAAGGGCTTCCAACTGGCCATGCAGTGGATCGGCAAGGGCCGCTACCTGCTGCCGGCCCGCGCGCTGGGCGGCTGCGAGCGGATGCTGGAGATGAGCATCGACTACGCCAAGACCCGCCAGACCTTCGGCGCGCCCATCGCCGAGCGCCAGGCGATCCAGTGGATGATCGCCGACTCCCAGACCGAGATCGAGGCGCTGCGGCTGCTCGTGCTCAACGCCGCCTGGCAGGTCGACCAGGGCCGCGACTCCCGCCACGCCCAGTCGATCGCCAAGCTCTTCGGCGGCGTCAAGGCCAACGAGATCGTCGACCGGATGATGCAGATCCACGGCGGCATGGGCTACACCCGCGAACTGCCCATCGAGCGCTGGTACCGCGATCTGCGCCTGCTGCGCATCTTCGAGGGCACCGACGAGATCCAGCGCCGCACCATCGCCCGCGACCTGCTCAAGGGCCGCGTCAAGGTCGGCGAGACCCTGCGCTGACGCCGGCCCCCGTCCGCCCCCGCCGGCCGGCGGAGAGGCGCTCGCCGCCACCCGGGCGGGCGGGCGCGTCCCCGGGGCCGTTCTCGGCTCCGAGGCCGGCCCCGGGCCGAGTCCGGCGGAGCGAGACGGAAGGTGTCGGCGTCACGTCGGATCGACCTCGCGGGGGCCGCTCCGTTCGGGCAGCGGGAGGGGGTCCCCGCGCAGCTCCTCGGCCGCCTCAAGCCAGGCCTCGACGAAGTTCTGCTCAGCGCCGCCGCGACACGACCGGTCGGATCCGGTGCCCGCTTCGCCGCTCACCGCACGCCGACCAGGTCCACCACGAAGACCAGGGTTTCGCCCGGCTTGATGACGCCGCCGGCTCCCCGGTCGCCGTAGGCCAGGTGGGGCGGGATGACCAGCCGGCGGCGGCCGCCCACGCGCATACCCAGGACGCCCTGCTCCCAGCCCTCGATGACCTGGCGCCCGCCCAGCACGAAGCTCAGCGGCTCGCCGCGGTTCCAGGAGGCGTCGAACTCCTTGCCCGTGGAGTGGGAGACGCCGACGTAGTGCACGTCGACCGTGGCCCCGTGCCCGGCCTGCGCGCCCTCGCCGACGGCAAGGTCGGCGACCTCCAGATCGGCCGGGGGCGGACCGGGGGCGACGTCGACTCGGGGACGTTCGAGCGGCATGGGCACTCCTCGCCAGATCGGTAAGCCCCTCAGCGTATCCGGTGCCCGTCTGCGGGCGCACGGCGGCACGGCGCCCCGGCGCGGGCGGCGCGCGGCCGCCGTCAATCCCCGACCGTGGCCGCCACCAGGTACCCGTGGCCGGTCACGCTGACCCGTCCGCAGCAGGCCGGGACGAATACCGACTCGCCGCGGCGCAGCGCCAGCACCTCGCCGGACTCGGCGACGAGGTCGGCCTCCCCCTCCAGCGCGAGCACCACCGAGGGCGCGCCGCCCTCCAGCCGGGTGCCGATGGGCCCCGGGCCGGCGGTGGCCAGCGCGAAGTCGGGGACACCGGGGCGGAACTCGGTGCGCCCGCCCGCCTGCACGGGGCCGGTGAAGGGGATGGGCAGCACGGAGAAGTCGACCACCGCCAGCACCTCCGCGGTGTCCACGTGCTTGCCGGTCAGCCCGGCGCGCAGCACGTTGTCCGAGCCGGCCATCACCTCAACGGCCGTGCCCCGCAGGTAGGCGTGGACGTTTCCCGCGGGCAGGAACAGCGCGTCGCCCGGGCGCAGGCTGACGCGGTTGAGCAGCAGCGCCGCCACCGCCCCGGGATCGCCCGGGTAGCGCTCCGCCAGCTCCACGACGGTCTCGTGGTGGGCGCCCGAGCCCAGGCGCCGCCACTCCGCCACGAACGACCCCACCAGTTGCGCGCGCTCGTCCTCGGGCAGGGTGAGCAGCCGGGTCAGCGCGCCGCGCAGGGCGGTGTGCTCGGCGGGGGCGGCCAGGTCCGAGCGCAGCACCTCGGCCAGCGGGCAGGACAGCCCGTCCAGGTCGGCGCGCGCCGCCGCCGGGTCGCGGAAGCCGCACAGCGCCTCGAACGGCTCCAGCGCGAGCACCAGCTCGGGCTTGTGGAAGGGGTCGCGGTAGTTGCGGTGGGGGGCGGTGACGGGGATGCCGGCCGCCTCCTCGGCGGCGAAGCCGGCCTGGGCCCGGGCGGCGTCGGGGTGCACCTGCAGCGACAGCGGCTCCTCGGCGGCCAGGACCTTCAGCAGGAACGGCAGGCGCTCGCCGAAGCGCTCGACGGTGCGCACGCCCAGCGTCTCCTTGGGCGCGGCCGCGATGACGTCGTCGAAGGAGGCGGGGCCTTCGGGGGTGATGACGGTACTGGGTGCCCCCGGGTGCGCGCCCAGCCACAGCTCGGCCTGGGGGCGCCCGTCGGGCTCGGCCCCCAGCAGCCGCGGGATGGCGGTCCTCGCGCCCCACGGGTAGGGCCGTACCTGGTTGATGAGCCTGTGCATCCGCCCCGCTCTTCCCGTTCCGCTGTGCCGGTGGCGCCGTCGGTGCCAGTCTGATCGACGGGGCGCCGCCGCGTCAGCCCGGCCGCCCCCTCATCCGGCGGTGGTGCTGGCACCACCCCGCGCCCCCGCGAAACCCAAGGTATCGAAGCGCGCCCGCCGCCCTTGACTTCCCCGGCGGAGGCGGAGAGCGTACCGCCAAGGCCGCCGCCGAGTCAGCCGGAGCGCCCGATGCACGACGAATACGCCCAGCTCGACCGACGGCTCGCCCGCGTGCTGGGAGAGCGCCTGTGGCCCGCGGTGTATGCGGACGCGGTCCCGCTGGCGGTGGCGCGCTGGGACGCCCCCGCCGGGCCGGTTACGGCCGCCGAGGGCGTCGCCGCGCCCTACCGCCCCGCCGAGGTCGGCCAGGAGTGGGGGCCGCCGTGGGGCACCACCTGGTTCCGCTTCACCGGCCGGGTTCCCGCCCAGTGGGCGGGCCGCACCGTGGAGGCCGTGCTGGATCTGGGGTTCGACCCCGACCGTCCCGGATTCTGCGCCGAAGGACTGGTGCACCGCCCCGACGGCACACCGGTCAAGGGGCTCAACCCGCGCAACCGGTGGGTGCGGGTGGCCGCGTCGGCGCGGGGCGGCGAGGAGGTGGACCTGCGGGTGGAGGCGGCGGCCAACCCGGTGATCCTGGGCCCCGCCGGCTTCTCCCCCACCCCGCTGGGCGATCCGGCCACCGCCGGGGACGAGCCGCTGTACCGGCTGTGCCGGGCCGAGCTGGCGGTCTTCGACGCCGGTGTGTGGGACCTGAGCATGGACGCCGAGGTGCTGGGCCAGCTCATGCGGGAGCTGCCCGAGGGATCGCCGCGCCGGGCGCGCATCCGCACCGCGCTTTCGCGTGCCCTGGACGTGCTGGATCCGACCGACCCCGCGGCCACGGCGGCGGCCGCGCGCGAGCGGTTGGCGCCGGTGCTGGCCGACCCCGCCGAGGCCAGCGCGCACCGTATCTCGGCGGTGGGCCACGCCCACATCGACTCGGCCTGGCTGTGGCCGCTGCGGGAGACCGTGCGCAAGGTCGCGCGCACCGTCGCCAACGCGACGGCGCTGATGGAGGAGCACCCCGAGCTGGTCTATGCGATGTCGCAGGCCCAGCAGTTCGCCTGGCTCAAGGACGGCCGTCCCGAGCTGTTCGCGCGGGTGCGCGAGCACGCGGCCCGCGGGCGGTTCGTGCCCGTGGGCGGGATGTGGGTGGAGGCCGACACCAACATGCCCGGCGGCGAGGCGCTGGCCCGCCAGTTCGCCTACGGCCGGCGGTTCTTCCGCGACGAACTGGGGGTGGACACCCGCGAGGTGTGGCTGCCCGACTCCTTCGGCTACTCGGCGGCGCTGCCGCAGCTGGCGCGGCTGGCGGGGGCACGGTGGTTCCTCACCCAGAAGCTGTCGTGGAACGCGACCAACGCCTTCCCGCACCACACGTTCTGGTGGGAGGGCATCGACGGCTCCCGCGTATTCACCCACTTCCCGCCGGTGGACACCTACAACGCCGAGCTGACCGGCCACGAGCTGGCCCGTGCCGCGCGCGGTTTCCGCGAGGCCGGGCCGGCCTCGCGCTCGCTGGTGCCCTTCGGCCACGGCGACGGGGGCGGCGGCCCCACCCGCGAGATGCTGGCGCGGGCCGCCCGCCTGGCCGACCTGGAGGGGGCGCCGCGGGTGCGCCTGGAGAGCCCGGCGGAGTTCTTCGCCGCCGCCGAGCAGGAGTACGCCGGCGCCGCACCGGTGTGGCTGGGCGAGCTGTACCTGGAGCTGCACCGGGGCACCTACACCAGCCAGGCCCGCACCAAGCAGGGCAACCGGCGCAGCGAGCACCTGCTGCGCGAGGCGGAGCTGTGGGCGGCCACGGCGGCGGTGCGCACCGCCGAGGGCGGCGCGGCGGGGGACTACCGCTACCCCTACGAGCGGCTGGAGGCGCTGTGGAAGCGGGTGCTGCTGAACCAGTTCCACGACATCCTGCCGGGCTCGTCCATCGCCTGGGTGCACCGCGAGGCGGTGCGGGACTACGCCGAGATCACCGCGGAGCTGGAGCGCATCGCCGACGACGCCCGGCGGGTGCTGGCCGCGGGGACGGCGGGAGGCGGACACGGCGGCGGGGGCGGCGGGGGCGGTGCGCAGAGCGGCGCGGTCACCGTGTTCAACGCCTGCCCGCACGAGCGCGGCGGTGTGCCCGCGATGGGCGGTCGGGCGCGCCTGCCGCGGGATTTTGCAGCCGCGGCGGCCATGCAGGGCGCCGGCGCCGCCCAGGGGGCGCCCCCGGTCTCGCTCACCCGCGAGGGCGGCGGCCACGTCCTCGACAACGGCCTGGTGCGCGTCGCCGTGGACGAGCGCGGCCTGGTCTGCTCGGTCGTGGAGGCGGCCACCGGCCGCGAGGCGCTGGCCCCGGGCGCCGCGGGAAACCTGCTGCAGCTCCACCGCGACCTGCCCAACGCCTGGGACGCCTGGGACGTCGACTCCTTCTACCGCCGCACCGGCGCCGACGTCACCGCGGCCGAGGCGGTGGGGGTGCTGGAGGAGGGGCCCGAGCGCTGCGCGGTGGCCGCGACCCGGTCCTTCGGCGCATCCACCGCCCGCCAGATCGTGGCGCTGGCGCGCGGCTCGGCCCGGGTCGACTTCACCACCGAGGTCGACTGGCACGAGCGCGAGCGCTTCCTCAAGGCCGCGTTTCCGCTGGACGTGCGCGCGGCGGGCGTCTGCGCCGAGATCCAGTTCGGCCACGTGCACCGGCCCGCCCACACCAACACCTCCTGGGACGCGGCCCGGTTCGAGTCCTGCGGGCACCGGTGGGTGCACGCGGGCGAGCCCGGCTACGGCCACGCGCTGGCCACCGCCTCCACCTACGGCCATGACGTCGACCGCGCGGTGCGCGAGGACGGCGGCACCACGACCGTGCTGCGGCTGTCGCTGCTTCGGGCGCCGCGGTTTCCCGACCCCGAGGCCGACCAGGGGCGGCACGTCTTCCATTACGCGCTGGTGCCGGGGGCCGGTGTCGGCGACGCGGTGCGCGAGGGCTACCGCCTGAACCTTCCCGAGCGCACGGCGCCCGGCGGCGCCGACGTGGCGCCGCTGGTCGCGGTCGAGGGCGCGGGGGTGGTCGCCGAGTCGGTGAAGCTGGCCGAGGACCGCTCGGGCGATGTGGTGGTGCGGGTCTACGAGGCGTGCGGGGCGCGGGCGCGCGGGGCGCTGGAGGCGTCGTTCCCGCTGGCCCGCGCGACGGCGGTGGACCTGCTGGAGGAGCCGCTGGAGGCGGTCGGCGCCCTGGTGGCCGAGGGCTCGCGCGTGCGGTTCGCGCTGCGCCCCTTCCAGATCCTCACCCTGCGCCTGGCCCGGGCCTGAAACCTTCCTTCCACGCGCGTGGCGGCGCGGGAGGCGGGAAGCGGGAACGGCGGCGGGCGGCGGTCCCGCGCACCGGCCCGGAGGCGCGGATAACAATTCCGAACACCGAGGATCACACCGACTCACAAATGGTATTACCATTGCCGCCAGCATTCCTCCGGCGCACGTCACACCGAGCGCCGGCCCGTCCCCATTCCCGGAGGAACCCGTGGAACCCATAGACCCCGCATACGGCACCGTGCCGCTGCTGCTCATCGCGGCCGGCGCGATCGCCGTGCTGCTGCTCCTGGTGATCTGGGTGCGGCTGCACGCCTTCGTCTCGCTCGTCCTGGTCAGCCTGGGCGTCGCGCTGGCCACCCGCATCCCGCTGGACGACGTCGTGCCGACCATGCTCTACGGCTTCGGCGATACCCTCGCCAGCGTCGGACTCCTGGTCGGCCTGGGGGTGATGATCGGCCGGCTGCTGGAGGTCACCGGCGGAGCCGGCGTGCTCGCCGGAGCCCTGATCAACGCGTTCGGGGAGAAGCGGGCGCCCCTGGCGCTGGGTGTGGCCTCCCTGATCTTCGGCTTCCCGATCTTCTTCGACGCCGGGCTGATCGTCATGCTGCCGATCGTCTTCAGCGTCGCCCGCCGCCTCGGCGGCTCCGTGCTGCTCTACGCGCTGCCCACCGCGGGCGCCTTCGCCGTGATGCACGCCTTCGTGCCGCCCCACCCCGGCCCCGTCGCCGCCGCCGGCCAGATCGACGCCGACATGGGCGTCACCCTGATCGTCGGCCTGCTCCTGGCCGTGCCGACCTGGTACATCGCCAGCTACCTCTACTCCCTCTACGCCGGGCGGCGCATCCACCTGCCGGCTCCCGCCGAGTTCGGCGCCGCCGACCCCGAGGACCGCGACGCCTCCGGCGAGGTGCCGGAAGTCTCGGCGAGCCCGGGCGCGGGCACCGCCACCAAGGCGGCGCCGAAGGCCCCCGCGGGCGACGCCGTGCCCGCCGACGCGCCGCGGCTGACGGCGGTGCTGGGCATCCTGCTGCTGCCGATGCTGCTGATCTTCGCCAACACCGGCCTGAGCACCCTGGCCGCCACCGGGGCCGTTGCCGAGGACGCGCTGTGGGTCCAGGCGCTCGTGCTGATCGGCCAGACCCCCGTCGCCCTGCTGATCACCACGGTGGTGGCCATGCTCGCGCTCGCTCCCGGCCGCTTCTCGCGCCGTTACCTGGAGAAGCTGGCCAACGACTCGCTGGGTCCGGTCTGCTCGATCATCCTCATCACCGGCGCCGGCGGCATGTTCGGCGGGGTGCTGGAGATCAGCGGCATCGGGGAGGCCCTGGCCTCCAGCCTGGAGTCCACCGGGATGCCGGTGATCCTGGCCGCGTTCGTCATCGCGACGTGCCTGCGGGTGGCCCAGGGTTCGGCCACGGTCGCGCTGACCACCACGGCGGCGCTGGTCGCCCCGCTCATCGCGGCCTCTCCGGGCCTGAGCACGATCGACCTGTCGTTGATCGTGGTGGCGATCGCCTGCGGCTCCACCGTGCTCTCCCACGTCAACGACTCCGGGTTCTGGCTGGTCGGACGCTTCCTGGGCATGGACGTCAAGACCACGCTGCGCACCTGGACGGTGATGGAGACGCTGATCGGCACGGTCGGCTTCGTGCTGGCGGCGCTGCTGAGCCTCGTGCTGTAGCCGGCCGCCGCGCAGAGCGGGGCCGGGCGCCTATGCACCGCCGGCCTCGGCCTCGCTCTCCAGAGCCGAGACGACCTCGTCGACGATCGCGCGCATGGCGGCCTGGGCCACATCGGCCAGGCCGCCGCCGATCGCTTCGGCGACGTGGGTGTGCAGCCGCAGCGCCTCCGCGCGGGGCTGATGGGGCATAAGGTCGTATTCGGTGCGCCCGGTGAGGACTTCGGCCACCACACCCGCCAGCCCGGCGAACATCTCGTTGCCCGACAGCTGCAGGATCCGCCGGTGGAACTCGATGTCCAGACGCAGAAACCCCTCCAGGTCGCCGCTGCGGCCGGTGGCGGCCATGCGCTCGTTCAGCTCGGCCAGACTCCGGCGCTCCTCGGCATCGGCGCGCCGGGCGGCGAAGGCCGCCGCGGGCGGCTCCACGGCGGCGCGCAGCTCGGTCAGCGAGCGCAGCTGCTCGATGCGGCCGGGCCCGGCCAGGCGCCAGCGGATCAGCTGGGGGTCGTAGACGCTCCACTCCTGCGGCGGGCGCACCCGCACCCCCGTGCGCGGGCGGCTGACCACCAGCCGCATGGACTCCAGTACGCGCACGGCCTCGCGGGCCACCGTCCGGGAGACGCCGTAGCTCTGGGCCAGCCGGTCCAGGGTAAGAACGGCACCGGGCTCGTATTCGCCCGCGGCGATCGCGGGACCCACCTCCGCGAGGACGCGGTTGTGCAGGGTCCGGTGGTCGGGGGCGGCGCTCATCGGTCTCCTTCGGGCCCGGCGCTGCGGCGGGCGCGCGGGCCCGCCGCACAACGACGACGCATCATTGGTAACACTATTAAAGCGCGCGCAGGGCGCGTTCACAGACCGGCACGGTTGGAGCTGAGGAATGGCACACGGCACGCACTTCGTCGTCATGGGCGTCTCCGGCACGGGCAAGACCACGGTGGCCGAGCCCGTCGCCCGGCGCCTGGGACTGGCTTTCGCCGAGGCCGACGACTTCCATCCCGAGGCCAACGTGGCGAAGATGTCGGGCGGGACCGCGCTGACCGACGACGACCGCAAGCCGTGGCTGGAGGCGCTGGCCGCCTGGATCGCCGAGCACGACCGCCGCGGCGAGTCGACCGTCATGGCCTGCTCGGCGCTCAAGCGCGCCTACCGCGACGTGCTGCGCGCCGCGGCGCCCGACGTCAGGTTCCTCCACCTGGATGGGACCACCGAGGTCATCGCCGCGCGGCTGCGCGAGCGCAAGGGCCACTTCATGCCCGAAACCCTGCTGCGCTCCCAGCAGTCGACGCTGGAGCCGCTGGCCGACGACGAACCGGGCGCCACGCTCGACATCGCACCCCCTGCCGAGGAGGTCATCGAGCGCGCCGCCCGGATCGTGTCCGCCGCGCTGGGCTCGCCGGCCGAATCCGGGGAGTAGCCCGGCAGCGCGGAATCGGATCGGAAATCAGGTGTCGACGGTTTCCATGTGTCCCATGCGGATCGAGATCTCCATGGCGGCCTTGCAGACCGCCTCGCCGATAGCGGGGAGCTTGTCCTCCTCCATCCGGTAGGAGGGGCCCGACGCGCTGAGCGCGGCGATGACCTCGCCCGTCAGGCCGCGGATCGGCGCCGCGACCGCGTTGAGGCCCACCTCCAGCTCCTCCACGGCCGTGGCGAACCCCCGCTCGATGATCTCGTCGATCTCGGCCTGCAGGGTGTCGGGGTCGGTGATTGTCTGGGGTGTGAGCTGCTCCAGGCGCCCGCGCAGCACCCGACGCTGGTCGGAGACACGCATGTAGGCCAGCAGCACTTTTCCGGTGGAGGTCGTGTGCAGGGGGTTCTGCCGGCCGATCCAGTTCTGGCTGACGATCGCCGAGGCCCCGCGGACCTGGTCGATGTTGACGACCATGTCGCCGCTGGGTATTGCGATGTTCACCGTCTCTCCGAGATCGGAGGCGAGATCCTCGCAGACGCGGCGGCTCTGCTGGGTGAGGTCCAGCCCGGCCGCCATGGTCCCGGCGAGCCGGATGATGCCGAACCCGAGCTGGTACTTGCCGCGCAGCCCCGGCTGCTCGACGAGTCCGCGCCGCTCCAGGGCTCCCACGAGCCGGAACGCCGTGGACTTGTGCACGCCGAGCTCCGCCGCGATCTCGGTGACCCCGGCCTCGCCGTGCTGAGCGAGTATCTCCAGAACAGTGATCGCCCTGTCGACCGACTGCACGGGCGCTCCGTTGCTGCCCGAGCTGGTCTTGGCCGACTCCGCTTCACCGCCCGACCCCCGCTCGACCCGATGTGGATCAAGGGTGCTTTGACTCTTTCCTGCGCGGTGGTCGTTGGAAGCCATGCACACCACGATAGTGGGAGAACCTGGACACTCCCTGGACACATCCGATCGACCGGACGTTTACGCAGGTCAGAGGTTTCCACACGAGTAAACCCGGGCCCACCGCGCAGCGGTGGGCGCTTCGGTGGCCCGCACTTCGCACCGCCCGCAGGTGGACCGTTCACCGGCCCCGGACCCGGCGGCCGCGGCGCTCGGCGACCGCGCCGGCGGCCGCCGATCAGTTCGGGCTGGAGGCCCGCGGCTCCGGGACGAGTCCGGGGGCCGCGGCGTCCTCGTCGGATCGCGGCAGCACCGCGTCCAGGCGCCGCTGCAGCGGGACCGAGCGGGCGAAGGCCGCCAGCTCGGCGGCCAGCAGCGGCTCGGGGTGGCGCTCGGCGATCGCCAGGCCCACCCCCGTCGGCTCGGCGGGCTCGGACAGCGGGACGGTCCGCAGCTCGCCCGGAACACCGCCGGGGCCCAGCCACGCGTGGGTGAGCACGGCGCAGCCGCCGCCGCGCGCGAGGTGCTCGTACAGCGCCGGGAGGGAGTCGACCTCCGCCCGCACCGCCGGCTCCTCGCCGGTGGCCGCGGCCACGGCGTCGGCCACGCGCGGCCACAGCGGGTCGGGCAGCAGCCGGCACAGCGGGACGTGGGCGAGCTCGTCCCACGCCACGACCGCGCGGTCGGCGAACCGGCTGCTGTCGGCCGTCAGCAGGACGGGCCGCTCCCGGTAGAGCACGGCGCGGCCGCGCGAGCGCGCCGGGTCCAGCGGCGTGCGCACGGTGCCGCAGTCGAGCGCCCCCTCGGCCAGGCCCCGCTGGATCTCGGCGGGGCCCATGCTGCGCGCGCTGAGCATCACCCGCGGATGGCGGGCCCCGAAGAGCGCCGCCACCTGCCCGAAGGCGGCGGCCGCCTCGGGCAGCACGCCGATGCTGAGCGTGCCGATGCGGCCCTCGCGCACGGTGCCGACCTCGGCGGCCAGGTGGTCGCGCTCGGCCAGGATCCGGGTGGCCCAGTGCAGAACGCGTTCGCCTTCGGGGGTGAACCCCTCGAACCGGTGGCCCCGGCGCACGATGGGCACGCCCAGTTCGGTCTCCAGCTTGCGGATGCCGGCCGAAAGCGCCGGCTGGGAGACGTGGCAGGCGAGGGCCGCTCGCGCGAAGTGCCGCTCGCGCGCCAGGGCCACGAGGTACTCGAACTGCCGAATCAGCATCCCCGTTCCCCATCCGCATGCGATGTCGACCGGGGCCGGACCCAGGGGTTGTCCGGCCCCGGCGTCGGCGAGGCCACCGGGCCTCGAACGGCCCGGCGCCGTACGCGCCATCGCTACCCCTCCACGAGGAGAGGCCGAACCTACATTGTGGTGTCTTGGGCCACACCGCGCCAGAGATGGCGGGCAAAACGCCGCACTTTCCCCCTCACCCGGGCGCGGCGCGGCTGGGGAGGCATGTGCCTTCGCGCTGTTCGCGGACCGTTTCCGGTACCGCGGGTCGCGCAGGGGGCGAGGGCGGCGACGACCGGGGACGGCTCGACCCGTGCCCGTGCGATGACCCAGGGCCGACCGTCCGCTGTCCGCCGTCCGCACCGTCACCGCCGTGTGCGCGGCCGCCTGTCCCTCCGTCCGCGGGAACGGGTGATCGGTCCCGTGCGTACGGTCCCGCCGCCGTCTCCTATGCGGGCCCCCCGGCGGCCCGGTCCGCGGTGCCGACGGGCTCGCCGGTCTCCGCGGAGGCGTCGGCCGCGCCGTCCCCGCCGGCCTCGTCCCCGGCCGCATCGGCGCTCTCGGTGGACTTCTCGTGGTAAGCGAGGCGGGTGGCTTCGGTGTGCTCGCGCATCAGGGCGGCCGCGCGCTCCTGGTCGCCGGCCTCGATCGCGTCGATGATGGCCGCGTGCTCCTGCCAGGACTCGTGGCCGCGCCGCTGCACGACGAGGCCGTGGTACCACCGCACCCGGCGCGCCACCTGGCCGGCGAGGCCCTCCAGCACCTGGTTTCCCGCGGCCTCGACGATGAGGTGGTGCAGCGCGGCGTTGCTGTCGACCATCGCGTCGGTGTCGCCCCGCTCGACACCGTCCATGCCCGCGCGCCACAGCTCGCGCAGCCGCTCGATCGCCTCGGGGGTGGCGGCGCCGGCCGCGAGCCGGGCCGCCTCGGTCTCCAGCAGCGCGCGCACGGCCAGCAGCTGGTCGGCCTCGCTCTCACTGGGTTGGTGCACGAACGCGCCGTAGCCGGGCCGCAGGTCGACCCAGCCCTCGTTGCTGAGCCGCTGCAGCGCCTCGCGGACCGGCTGGCGCGAGACGCCCAGCTGCTCGGCGAGCTCGTTCTCGACGAGGTGCCGTCCGGGAGGCAGCCGCCGCCGCGTGATCAGTTCCAGCAGCGTCTCGTAGACGCTTTCGCGCAGCGGTGCGGGGCGCTGCACCGGGCTGGTGAGCACGCCTTTGTCGAGGTGGGACGAGGTCATTGGTCCGCGGCTTTCGTCGGCTACAAGTCAGAGCCCTTGCGAGTACGGGGTTTTCCGGTCCGAGTCTAGGCCAGGAGCGGGCGCCGCGACGCCTGCGGCGGCCGGGCCGGGGCCGGCCCGGCCGCGGGCGCTTGCAGGGTGCCGCGGGATCCGCGCGGCCGCGAATCCCGCTGCTCGCGCCGAGTACTGCACGCCGTTCCGCGAGGCCGCAGGGCCGCGGCGCGCGCCGCGGTCGCCACCCGCCTGCTGGGGCCGTGTCCGCTCAAGCTGTCCCCGGCGCACCACCGCTGCGCCGCGGAGCGATGGGCGCTGCCTGGGCCGGCACGGCGGCGGATCGCGTCAGGGCGGCAGCACGCGTCAGCGCGGCAGCCACAGCAGAGCGGCATGGGGGCCGCTCCAGCCGGGCGGGATGACGGCGTAGGCGTCGGCGAGCGCGGCACCGCGCAGGCTGCCGGGGCGGTCGTGGCCGACGGGCTCGGCCTGCCCGCCGGAGACCCGGACCGCCACCAGCCGCGTGTCGTGGGCGTGGGGGTGGACGGCGCCCTTGACCCGCATCGAGGGCGGCAGGGCCGGGTCGGTGTCGGGACCGCCCGCCATGGCCCGCAGCGCGGGGATGAGCAGCGTCGTGGCGGCGGCGAGGGCGGCGTTCGGGTTGCCCGGAAGGCCCACCACGACCGTCCCGGGGTCCTCGGCCGGCCCCAGGTGGGCGAGCAGTTGCGGATGGCCGGGCCTGCAGGCGACGCCGTCGACCGCGATCGTCGCCCCGACTTCGGCCAGGGCGGCCCGCAGGTGGTCGGCCGGCCCCTTGGAGGAGGCGCCGCAGACGGCGAGCACGTCGGGGGCCGGCTCCGGCGGCTCGCCGGCGCCGTCGCGGGCCGCCCGCAGCGCGGCCGCCAGCGGCTCCAACCCGTCCCGCAGAAAGCGGGGGGCGCCGACCGGCTCGGCGCCGGCCCACGCGGCGATTCCGGGCAGCATGGGGCCGATGGCGTCGCGGACGCGCCCGGCCCCGGGACGTCCCGAAGCCGTGACCTCGTCGCCGGTGACGAGCGCCGCCATCCGCGGTCGGCGCACGAGCAGCGAATCGTGGCCGAGGGAGGCCGCCAGGCCGATGAGCGCGGGCGTCACGGGCGTCCCGGCCGGAACCACGGTGTCCCCGGCGAACGTGTCCTCGCCGGCCCTGCGCACGTGCTTGCCGAGGACGACCTCCCCGCGCACCCGCTCCGCTCCGGCGGAGGAGGTGGCGGCGTGCTCGTAGGGCAGGACCGCGTCGGTGCCGTCGGGGACCTGGGCGCCGGTGGCGATCTCGACGGCCTGCCCGGGGCGCAGGCGGCCGACCGTGTCCGCCGATCCGGCCAGTACGCGGCCCGTCACCGCCCACTCGGGCCCGGGTCCGGCCACGGCGTAGCCGTCCATGGCGGCGGCGTCGTAGGGCGGCACGCCCACGAGCGCCGTCAGGTCGCGGGCGAGCACCGCCCCGAGCGCGTCACCGAGCGCGACGGCGCGCCCGCCGGAACGCCCGCCACGCGCCCCGAGCCGCCGCGCCTCCTCGCGCGCCTGCGCCCACGGCATCACAGCGTTCCCGCACCGGACCATCGCACTCCTCCGGCTAGCGCCGACTCACACCCCTGCGTGCCCCCTGTATATCTGCCTCCCTCGGCAGGCCTGCTGTCAACCCTGCTGTCAACCCGCCCGCCGATTTGCCGTCTGCCGACTTTCCGCTACAGTTCTAACTGCACGACGGCGCAGGTCGCCAAGACCGAGCCGGATCGTACGCGGACGTGGCTCAGCTGGTAGAGCATCACCTTGCCAAGGTGAGGGTCGCGGGTTCGAATCCCGTCGTCCGCTCGGAGACACCCCGGGGGCCACCCTTAGCCCCTCATGAGTCCGGTGGAGTGGCCGAGAGGCGAGGCAGCGGCCTGCAAAGCCGTCTACACGGGTTCAAATCCCGTCTCCACCTCTGGTCACCCCTTCGGGGCGGTTAGCTCAGTTGGTTAGAGCGCTACCTTGACACGGTAGAGGTCACAGGTTCGAATCCTGTATCGCCCACCAGCAACATCGCAGGTCAGAGACCGTTCATCGGTCTTGTTCAGTTATCGCGGGCTTCGGCGATGGAGCCGACCTGGAGACGATCTTGCTCCGGCACCATCACGAAGCCCGCTTCTCATCGGATGCACGGTAGTACTCACCGAGCCGCGGAACCGTCTCCACGATCCACCGGCGTTCGGATTCATTCAGCGTTCGCAGGCTGTGGCGCCAGCGGTCGTCCAGCACCTCGCGCACCTGCTCCTTCATCGCAGGGGTGGCGTGTTCGTAGACGTCGCCCATTCCCCGCATCCGGTGGCCCAGGCGCGCCGCCCGCGCGACTTCGGGCACCCCGTCCTCGGCCAGCCAGGTGCGGTGGGTGTGGCGTCCTTCGTTGAAGGTGAACCCCGGCAGGATCGGTGACCGCAGCCACGCCTGCTCGTGGTCGGGATCGCCGTCGAAGGCCGGACGCCAGAACCGGGCGCGGAAGTTGCCGCGCCGCAGCTGCCCGCCCCGGGCCCCGGTGAAGACCGTCCCGCCCGGCTCCGCTTCATCGAGCAGGTCGGTGTAGAGGACGTGGAGGAAGTGGGGCAGCTGGATCCAGCGCTTGCCGGCTGGCGTCTTGGCGCGTTTGGCCTTCTTCAACCGTCCACCCGCGTGCGCGGGGAGCACCCCGATCCCGCCTTCCTCGTACACGTAACCGAGGGACCATCCCCGCGTGCGCGGGGAGCACGTCATGTCGCTGGCCGACGACCTGTAGTCCACGGGACCATCCCCGCGTGCACGGGGAGCACCTGCGGCCGATGTTCGCCAAACGCCAGAACCCGGGACCATCCCCGCGTGCGCGGGGGGCACTACGGGCCGATCCGCAATCTCCAGCGCGAGCTGGACCATCCCCCGCGTGCGCGGGGAGCACGCGGTCATCGGGGGCCTCCTTCGGTGTTTGTCGGGACCATCCCCGCGTGCGCGGGGAGCACATGTCATCGGGGATGCGGCGGTTCACCACGACGGGACCATCCCCGCGTGCGCGGGGAGCACCCAACCGCGCCGTGCTCGTGAAGGGGGCCGACGGGACCATCCCCGCGTGCGCGGGGAGCACTCTTCGGCGTACTTGCGGGCGTTGAGCATCCAGGGACCATCCCCGCGTGCGCGGGGAGCACTCTGCCTGCGTGCGGAACATCCTGGAGCGCGTGGGACCATCCCCGCGTGCGCGGGGAGCACAAGCTGCGCGACTGGGCTGAGACTGAGGGCGTGGGACCATCCCCGCGTGCGCGGGGAGCACCCGTGCCTTGACGTTGGTCGGTGCGGGCCACGAGGACCATCCCCGCGTGCGCGGGGAGCACGCATCGCCTACACCCGGGTCGAGCCCACCGTGGGGACCATCCCCGCGTGCGCGGGGAGCACTCCAGCAGGGACAAGTCTTGGCCGGGTTCGGGGGGACCATCCCCGCGTGCGCGGGGAGCACCAGCCCTCGGTCCAGGCGGGGCGGCCGAACACGGGACCATCCCCGCGTGCGCGGGGAGCACCAGGCGTCGGCCCGGTCCTGGTGGTACATGCGGGGACCATCCCCGCGTGCGCGGGGAGCACTGAGGGTGCGGACGCGGGGAACGCCGTATCTGGGGACCATCCCCGCGTGCGCGGGGAGCACTCGATCCGTTCGATGCAGTTGATGATCTTGCGGGGACCATCCCCGCGTGCGCGGGGAGCACTGGAGCAGCGCACCGGCGGGGCGCTGCCCGTGGGGACCATCCCCGCGTGCGCGGGGAGCACGGCGCGACGAAGGTGTGCGCCCCCGTCACGATGGGACCATCCCCGCGTGCGCGGGGAGCACTGCCCGCATGCGCCGCACGTGTAGCACGCACGGCACGGGACCATCCCCGCGTGCGCGGGGAGCACAGTGAATGACCTGCACCTTTACAAATCATAGGGGTTGCTTTCATTCACTTCACCTGAAACCGACAAACACCCATATAGGCCGGGAATTCACCACACCCCGTGCCCTACTACGACCCTGCTGCGGCACCACCTCCTGGTCGAATCGCCCCTGCTGCCCTCACTGCTTGGCCAACCGCCTCCAACGATCCTTACGCCCGAAGGAGACCGCGGTCTCGCGACCGGTGGGCAGCAAACTCTTCTCGAGACGGTTGGCCAACGCCCACTACCGGGCCTCGATCTGGACCTGCGACACCGAGGTGATCCCAGCGAATTCGGTGCCAAGAACCGACAAAGCACGCAGAAGCGACAAGCGGGTAGGAGTGCCCGTTCCCCAGAAATAGACGTGGAGCCCCAGGTAGAAGGCGAGGTGACTTGTCTCCGCCGGGCTACCGTGAAAGGTTCCACGTGGTCACCTATCGTGCCCCCTCGACGTTCCCAGGGAAGTCGCACTGTACGTCTCCACTATCAGATGCCTCACCCACACAGCCAGGAAACGATCTTACGATCCTGTTGACATTCCCCCCTTTTCAGCTGAACGGTTCCCCGTGATCGGCATCGCCCCCTCAACACTCAGCTCCGGAAGATGCTTCAGGACCGTCTCACGGCCAGTGACCAGGGCACTTTCTTGATCAATTCATTTCCCGCCCGCTCACAGACACAAAGCGATCGATAGACACAGGATGCGCCATTCGCATAGGTTCTCTTTGATTGCCTACTCCTGCCCCTCATTCATGCCCCTCCCCTGATCACCGCGCACGCTGCCTCAGTCAGCTGTAAGCACCAGGAGCCTTCGTGCACATCCAGGTCAGTGCCGGTCTGCCAGAAGTCGCGCCCACCGACGGCATCGAGGTCATCGAACGCAAAGGACTCGGTCATCCCGACTCCCTCGCCGATCTGCTCGCCGAAGCCTTTTCCCAGACGTACTCTCTGTACGGCCTGGAGGTCTTCGGTCACGTCCCCAATCACTGGGTCGATAAGACCGCTCTCGTCGGCGCGCGTTCCGAGGTGGGTTTCGGCGGGTACTCGGTGGAAAGCGGGATCCAGGCCCGCCTCATCGGCAAGATCACACGAGCCGTCGGTGATCAACCGATTCCCGTCGACGAACTGTTCCGCGACACACTCCACGAGCTTCTCCCCGCAGCAACCGGCGCCCCCGCGATCGCATCCCACGTCGAGCCGGTCGTGGAGAACACCGCGGGAATCGCCGCCGATCACCCCGCCGCCTTCTACCGCCCATCCCAGGGCGAGGATCTCGCCGATACCGATGATCTGCGCGCCAACGACACCGTCGTCTGCTCGGCGTATGCTCCCGCCACAGCGCTGCAACGCCTGGCCATCGGACTGGAGAATTTCGCCGCCGGCCCACAACTCGGCGGCGACCTGCCGATCGGGCGCGATGTCAAGGTCATGCTCGTGCGCACCGGCGCCTGCGTGGATATCACCATGTGTCTGCCCGTCCACCCGGAGCGCGTCTCGTCTCACCACGAATACTCCGAGGTCGTTTCCGAGGCCCGACGGCGCATGGACGCTTACGCCGCAGCCCACGCGGCGAAACTGGACGCGGACTGGCGGCTGGACATCGCCGTCAACACTAAAGACCAGCAAGGCGGGGCCTACCTCGCTCCGTGGGGTACCTCGCTGGGCAAGGGCGACTGCGGCCTGGTCGGGCGCGGGAACCGGGCCAACGGGGTCATCGCGGCCGACCGCGGCAGCAGCGGAGAGGCGATCGCCGGCAAGAACCCGCTGCACCACGCCGGCAAGCTCTACACCCTTGCTGCCGAACGGATCTCCCACCGCATCGGTAGGCCCAACCACACCGTCCTGGTCGCCCGCAACGGCGACCGGCTCGACACCCCCTCCTTCGTCGGAGTGCGCCTCGGCGAGAGGGCCTCCTCGGCAGAACAGCGCCATATCGCCGACGTCGTCGAAGGCGAGATGGCCGCGCTCCCCCGCTTGTCGAAGTGGGTGCTGACCACCCCGGTCATCGACCGGTTCCGCGACCCGAATCTGCTCTTGGAGGCCTGAGAGTGGACCTGGAACTCGCCACCCGCGACGTGGTCCTGGTGACCCTGGACTCCTGCCGCTACGACACCGCCTGCGCCGCCCGTCTGCCCGCGCTTTCCTCCCTGGGACCGCTGCAGCGGGCCGAAAGCCCGGGGACCTACACCCTGCCCGCCCACGCCGCCATGTTCACCGGAGCCCTGCCCCGACCGGTCCAGGGCTACGTCGAGATCGAAGGCGCGCCGCTGAGCAGCGTGTGGCGCTCCGCCGCCGCCCGCCCCCGGCCACAGGACGGCGCGATCGCGGTCGTCGCGCCGAGTCTGATGGATCACTACGCCGACCGCGGCTATCGGGTTCTGGGCGCCGGCGGTGTCACCTTCTTCGACCCCGCCCACACCTGCAACAGCCTGCCCACCCGGTTTCCGCAGTTCCGCTACTTCGGCCGGCCGGCGGCCTCCCCGGCCGATGCCGCCTCCCGTGTCGTGGATCGCGACGCCTCGTTGACGCTGGCCCACGTGGACGAACTGGCCGAGGAGTGCCTGCAGGCCGAACGGTTCTTCTGCTTCATCAACTGCCCGTGCACCCACATCCCCTACACCAGCCCGGCCGCCGTACTGACCGAGGAGAGCGCCGCGCTCCTTGAGCGCCTGTATCGGCTCCACGACGCCTCGTCCCCGCGCCCCGGACACCGGCCGATCGACACCGCAGAGGCCGCCGTGTTGCGGCGCATGCAGCGCCGCTCCTTGGAGTGGGCCGACACCCAACTGGGCCGGTTGTTCGCTCAGCTCACCCACCGGCGTCCTCTGGTGGTGGTGTGCGGCGACCACGGCGAGGAGTTCGGGGAGTGGGGACGCTACGGGCACGGCCACCCCCACCCGAGTGTGACCACCGTCCCGCTGTGGTGCGGCGTGCTCGACCGGTGAAGGGCGGCGGCATCTGATGGGATCGCCATACCGACTCGACGAGCCAGCGCTCCTACCGCAGGGGGTCGGGCCCGTGCGCACGCGCCTGGGCGTCTCGCCCAACCACTCCTCGTTTCGCGTCGGCGTGCTGCGGACCCACCTGCTCACCGCGCTGTTCGCTCACGCCTTCGCCGAACACACCGGCGCCACCGCCCAGGTCCGGGTGCGGTGGGACGACACCGACGCTGCGCGCACGGGTCGGAAGCATGAGTCGCCTCTGCTCGACGAACTCCGCCACGTGGCCCAGATCCCCATCACCGGTGCCGGATCGCGTCAGAGCGAGGGAACCCCGCGCTATCGCCGTGCGCTGGCGCGGCTGCAGGAATCGGGCGTCGTCCGCGGCGAAGGCGGCGCCGTGACGTTGGACGTCGCCGCCACCGACCGCGTTCTGCGAAGCCGGGGCCAGGATCCGCAGACGGCCACGGCTCAGGCCGCACTCAACACCCGCGTCGGTCTCGCACCGGCCGAAGCCCAGGTCCGGCTCGTCCGCTCCGACGGGCGCGCCCTGTGGCACCTGGCCAGCGTCGTCGACGACCTCCACCAACGCACGACGTTGATCGTGCGCGGATCCGACAAGATCAACGCCACCGCCATCCAAGTGCGGCTTTTCCAACTGCTGGGGGCCGACGTGCCGCCGGCGTTCCTCTTCGTTCCCCGGCTCGAAGAAAACGACCGCCGGCGATCGCGTATCGCCGCCCTGCTGGAAGCCGGCATCCGCCCCGCCGCCCTGCGGTGGTACCTGGTTGAACCCTTTCTTGCTCCCGCCCGCGGGCCCGGACCGCACTCCTTCGCCGACCTCCTCGCTCGGCTACGCCATCGGGTGCCCCTGCGGCCCGACGCCCGCTTCGACCTCCCACGGCTGGCGGCGATGGACCGCAAACTCTCCGCAGCCCTGCACACCTCGGTGGCCCGAGAGGAGCTCGTTCGGGCAGGGGCGAGCGCGGATCCGCACGTGCTCGACTGGGTCGCCACGCACTACCGGCGCCCCCTGCCCCACCAGCTGCGACTGTGCAGCCTGCTCGGCGGTGAACCCGCATTCGGAGCGCCGCCGGAGGAGGCCGCCGAGGCCATCGTGTGGTTGGAGCAGGCTCTGGGCGGTGGCGCCGAGACTCGGGCCCCGGCGCCACCGGGTCTGGCCTGGGTCCTCACCGGCCGCGACGAGGTGCCCGGCCTCGGCCCGGAGGTGGCGCGGCTGCCGAGCAAGCTCGTCGCCGCCAGGCTTGCCGCGGCTCGTCAGGCGTTGAGCCGGGCCAGGGCCGCATCGATCCGGTGACGGGTACGGTCGCGTCCCAGCACCTCCAGCGACTCGAACAGGGGCAATCCCACCGTCCGGCCGGTGACCGCCACCCGCACCGGAGCCTGGGCCTTGCCCAGTTTCAGCCCACGGGCTTGACCGACCTCTTCCAGCGCGCTCTTCAGCTCCTCGGCCTCCCAGGCGAGTTCGGGATCGGCGAAGCGCTTGAGGGTGGCTGAAAGCATCTCCGCGCCGACGCCCGGCTTCATCGCTTTAGTCCATGACGCCTCGTCGAAGACGGGTTGGTCCAGGAAGAGGAAGTCGACGTTGAGCACGATCTCGCCAAGCACCGCCACCCGGCTCTGGGCCAGCGGCGCCACCGCGCGGAAGATGTCCTCGTCGTAGTTCTCCTCCGACCACGGCGCCACCTCCGGGTCCAGCCACGGCCGGCAGCGCCGAACGAACTCCTCCACGCTCAAGCCCCGGATGTACTCGCCGTTGAAGGCCCGCAGCTTCTTCTCGTCGAAGAACGCGCTGGAGCTGTTGACGTCGGAGACCCGAAACAGCGGCTCCATCTCCGCCCACGGCATGATCTCCCGGTCATCGCCCGGCGCCCAGCCCAGCAGCATCAGGTAGTTGACCATCGCCTCGGGCAGGTAGCCCTCCTGCTGGTAGGACTCCAGGGCCACCTTGTCGCGGCGCTTGGACAGCTTCTGCCGCTTCTCGTTGACGATCACCGGCAGGTGCGCCCACCCGGGCGGGGTGTGGCCCAGCGCCTCCCACAGCAGTTGCTGCTTGGGGGTGTTGGACAGGTGCTCCTCACCGCGCACCACGTGAGTGATCTGCATTTCGATGTCGTCGGCTACGTTGGCCAAAGCGAAGAGCGGGGAGCCGTCGGCGCGGGCGATGACGAAGTCCTCGATGGAGGCGTGGTCGAACTCCACCCGGCCGCGGATCGCATCGTCGACCACCGTGGGCCCGCCCTCGGGCACCCGGAACCGCAGCGCCCGCCCTGGCCCGGGCTCCAGCCCGCGGTCGCGGCAGAAGCCGTCATAGCCCAGGTTGGGGTTGTCGCGCCGGGCCTGGACCTGCTCGCGGGTGCAGTCGCAGTAGTAGGCGCGCCCCTGCTTGTAGAGCTGCTCGGCGCTCTCGCGGTGCTTGCCGGCGTAGTCCGACTGGAAGTAGGGCCCCTCGAAGTGCGGATCGGAGGCGCTGATACCCAGCCAGGCCAGCGCCTGGATGATCCCCTCGGTCCACTCCGGCTTGTTGCGCGCGGCATCGGTGTCCTCGATGCGCAGCACGAACCGCCCCTCGTCCTGCTGGCGGGCCAGCGCCCAGTTGAACAGCGCAGAACGGGCACTGCCGACATGGAACATGCCGGTGGGTGACGGCGCGAAACGGGTACGAATCGGCTCTTCAGTCAACATGGGTCCTTGGCAAGAGCTACGAGATGGTCAGCAAACGGCCCGTACTCCGATTTCCGCATGAGTCATCAGCCGACCTGCCAATCGAGCGAGGTAGAAACGAGAGCTAGCCCAATGTGGCGACCGGAAAACCGGACCATCCCCGCGTGCGCGGGGAGCACGGTGTCGCTCGGCGGGCCATCCCCGAGGACCGGGACCATCCCCGCGTGCGCGGGGAGCACACCCGGTCGCCGGATCGGGTGCCGGCGCCGTCGAAACCATCCCCGCATGCGCGGGGAGCACACTTCTGCCTGCAATTCGAATGCAATTTTGTCATGGGCCATCATCACGTGCACGCGGAGCGCACTTGACATCACCGACCTCATTGAAGACGCGGCTACCAACCGGATGGGACCATCCCCGCGTGCGCGGGGAGCACACCACGGCCACCTGGTCGGTGGGCATGTAGCGGGGACCACCCCCGCGTGCGCGGGGAGCACGAGAACCTCTGCGACGGCCCGCTGTCCGGGCTGGGACCATCCCCGCGTGCGCGGGGAGCACCCCTTTGTGGAGCCGCCGGGAATCGAACCCGGGGGACCATCCCCGTGCGCGGGGAGCACACGGGGTCCTCCTCGCGCATGCGCTGCGCCATGGGACCATCCCCGCGTGCGCGGGGAGCACGAGGCGGGTAACGCGGCGGATGCGGGCCTGCCAGGACCATCCCCGCGTGCGCGGAGAGCACATCGTCGGGTCCATCACCGGGTTCGCCCAGCAGGGACCATCCCCGCGTGCGCGGGGAGCACGTTGCCGGACTTCGACTTCCGGCACCTGCGCCGGGACCATCCCCGCGTGCGCGGGGAGCACGTAGTCCATGGCAGGGCTGTAGGCGTAGCGGTGGGACCATCCCCGCCTGCGCGGGGAGCACCTGGAGAACTGGGAGCCGGGCTGTGGCCTGACGGGACCATCCCCGCGTGCGCGGGGAGCACAGCTGCGGGACATGCCGCGGGCCACCGTTGCGGGGACCATCCCCGCGTGCGCGGGGAGCACGGGCGCTTCTCCGCGCGCAGCTCGGGCCCGCGGGGACCATCCCCGCGTGCGCGGGGAGCACCTGATGCGGACCGCCCGCCGACAGAACCGCAAGGGACCATCCCCGCGTGCGCGGGGAGCACCACGTCGGCCCCGCCGCTGGCGATCCCACCCGGGGACCATCCCCGCGTGCGCGGGGAGCACGCCGACGCCGACCTGCTGCGCGACCGCGTGTCGGGACCATCCCCGCGTGCGCGGGGAGCACCAACCCCGAATCCTGACCCCCGATAATCGGGCGGGACCATCCCCGCGTGCGCGGGGAGCACGGGTGATCCCAGTCTGGCGACGTGTTCGGCCTAGGACCATCCCCGCGTGCGCGGGGAGCACAAGTCCACCACCGCCGCGCTCATCGTGCTGTGGGGACCATCCCCGCGTGCGCGGGGAGCACTTCTTCTCCGGGGCGAAGTTCTCCTACGAGGCGGGACCATCCCCGCGTGCGCGGGGAGCACCTGGAACGCATCGCCGAGTACGAGAATGCCCGGGGACCATCCCCGCGTGCGCGGGGAGCACATCCGCGGCGACGTCGCGGTGGACGCCAACGGGGGACCATCCCCGCGTGCGGGGGGAGCACCTGCGGGGTGTTCTGCTGCCGCTGATCCGCCTGGGACCATCCCTGCGTGCGCGGGGAGCACTTCCTGAGCGGCCGTGATCGCGGCGCGGAGCTGGGACCATCCCCGCGTGCGCGGGGAGCACGAGCAGGAACTCGTCCACCGCGAACTGATCACGGGACCATCCCCGCGTGCGCGGGGAGCACGTGCGCTGGTGGTGGTCGACGAGCCGCAGCGCGGGACCATCCCCGCGTGCGCGGGGAGCACTACCGGCGATTCTGCGCCACCGTGCTCGGCCAGGGACCATCCCCGCGTGCGCGGGGAGCACTACTTGGTCTCCTGCTTGGTGCGCAGACCCAAGGGACCATCCCCGCGTGCGCGGGGAGCACGTCGTCGATGTCGCCTTCGCCGTCGGCGCCGAGGGACCATCCCCGCGTGCGCGGGGAGCACCGTTCACGGTGGATCTGCCCGCCACCGACCGGGGGACCATCCCCGCGTGCGCGGGGAGCACTGGGGGTCGTTCGTCGGGTCGGGTGCGGCGGCGGGACCATCCCCGCGTGCGCGGGGAGCACTGCGCCTTCTCGCGGCGCTGCCGCTTGCCGATGGGACCATCCCCGCGTGCGCGGGGAGCACTCGACGGGGGTGCTCATTGGCTGCTCATTGGGGGGACCATCCCCGCGTGCGCGGGGAGCACCTTGCGGCCGAACGGCCAGGTGCGGAGATGGTGGGACCATCCCCGCGTGCGCGGGGAGCACGCCGGTTTCCGGGCCGATCTGCCCGTCCACCGGGGACCATCCCCGCGTGCGCGGGGAGCACCGCCAGCTCCTCCCGGGACGCGGTTTTCTGCTGGGACCATCCCCGCGTGCGCGGGGAGCACGACCACATGACCACGTGGGTTCTCATCGTGCGGGGACCATCCCCGCGTGCGCGGGGAGCACTCCCTGGACTACGGCGACCACCTGACCACGTGAGGACCATCCCCGCGTGCGCGGGGAGCACGGCGGGTTCGCGGGCGGCAACGACGAACCGCCGGGACCATCCCCGCGTGCGCGGGGAGCACCCCGAGCGCCGGCGTGTCGTCGTCCGGGGCGGGGGACCATCCCCGCGTGCGCGGGGAGCACCGACGACGGTGACGGGCTCGGGTTTGGCGCCGGGGACCATCCCCGCGTGCGCGGGGAGCACCCACGCACGCCTCCGGCGGCTGGCAGGAGTTCAGGACCATCCCCGCGTGCGCGGGGAGCACTCGTTCTCGGCCTCGATCCCCAGCGAGTTGCTGGGACCATCCCCGCGTGCGCGGGGAGCACTCCTACGAACTGGACGAGGACAGCCTGATCCCGGGACCATCCCCGCGTGCGCGGGGAGCACCCCACCGCCGCGAAGGCGGTTTTCCCGCATGGGGGACCATCCCCGCGTGCGCGGGGAGCACGAGGACGCTCCCGTGCGCGAGGTCGCGTACTGGGGACCATCCCCGCGTGCGCGGGGAGCACAAAGGCCACCCCTATGACCACGACGACGACCGGGGACCATCCCCGCGTGCGCGGGGAGCACAAGTCCATGGTGGCGGCGCTGATCATCTGGTGGGGACCATCCCCGCGTGCGCGGGGAGCACAGTGAATGACCTGCGTCTTTATACGCGCCGCGCCGCGTATCCATTCACTTCGTCGTAATCCGACAAAACCCGCAAATCACGCATACGCCAGCTCAGCGCCGTCCGAATCGGCGCCGTTTGGACGCCTTGCTCCACCCCGTGGGGACTGCCGCCGGCGAGGCCGACGCTCCCTCGTGGGGACGTCGGATCAGCGTCAGGCCTTCGTGGTCGACCGGGTGCCATTTGTGGTCGAACGTCTCGAAGGTGAAGCCCTGCTCGTTGTCGGTGCTGTAGGCCAGCAGTGCGCGCCCCTGTCCGGCGTACTGCTGCACCTCGGCCCACAACGCCGCGCGGATCCGCGCGGAAGGCCCGCCGATGAAGACGCCCGGCGAGATCTCCAACAACCAGCGGGTGAGAAAGCCGCGCAGCCCTGCCGGGCAGTTGGTGAGAACGATGACCGTCACCAGATGACTCCGTCGGCGTAATTGCGTCCGGATTCGACTTCGCCGCCCCGATCGGTCTGCAATGCGACGCGGTCGACAGTGTCGTCGGCGAGCGCGCTGTCGGCCCCTTCGGGCAGAAAAAGTCGCTGCACATCCGCCACACATCGGTCCAGGAACCGGTCTTCGTTGATCCGGTCGCGAATGGCTCGGCGCGTCCGCGGGCCGACTTCCTCCGGGCTCTGCGCCGCGGTGTCGAACGCCACCGGGATCCCGATCTCGGTCTTGTAGAGGTCGGCTATGTCCAGCACGAAGGAGAGTTCGTGGCCGGAGTGCACGAAGCCCAGTCCCGGTATGCAGCCGAGGGCGGCCACGACCGCGTGGCACACCCCGTAGAGGCATTGTGCGGCGGCGGTGACCCCTTGGTTGAGGGGGTCTCCCGAGTCGAAGTCGCCGGGGACGTAACGCCGTCCCTTCCACTGCATCCCCACGCGGGCGGCCTCTTTGCGGTAGAACTCCTTGACCCGTTTGCCCTCCCGCCCCAGCAGTTGCTGACGGGTCAGACCGGCGGGATCCTCGTCGGGGAACCGCATCCGGTACATGGCACGGGCGACCTCGAGCCGCGTCGCCCGGTTGGCCCAGGCACGCGCCTGGGCTTCGGCCAGGGCGGCCGAGCGCGACAGCGAGCGGCCGCCCGCATAGAAGCGGACGCCGCGCTCGCCCACCCACACCACGCCGGCGCCGCACTCGCCGAGCACGCTCATGGCCTGGTGGGTGACCCGTGTTCCGGGGCCCAGCAGGAGGATGCCGATGGTTGCCGAGGGGATGTGGGTGATGCCTTCGCCGTCCTCGGCCGTGATGGCGTTGGCGTCGCGGTGTACCGTGCACCGCTCCAGGTAGACAAACGACAGCCGGTCGCCGACACGGGCCAGCTCGCGCGGGGTGGAGGCGCTGCGCCTACCGACCGTGGCCACCCTTCACGACCCCGCCGGCGCCAGCGTCATCAGCCCGCACCCGTAGGCTTTGGCGCGCCCGAGCCCCTGGGTCAGGGTGCGGCGCAGCGCCTCGGGATCGGTGACCTCCAGGCGCCCGTCGAAGGTGGAGGTGACCAGCGAGACGCGATTCTTGCCTTTCGCCTCGGTGCCTTGTCCAGGCTTGTGGAACGCCTGGCTGCGGCGGTCGTGCACCAGCAGCTCGTACTCGTCTCCCCCGGTCAGACGCTGCTGTTCGGCCGGTCTCTCCAGCACCCGGAATCCGGCCGCCTCTTGGCGTTGGAGAAGCCATTGCGCCTGGTGGCGCGGTGTGACGTGCGCGGTGACCTTGGTGGGTTCGCCCTCCTTGCGGCGGATGCTGTGCACGGGGTTGGCGGTGAGGCGAAAGGCCCACCGCTCCCCCGCGGCCAGCCGCTCCAGGAACGGCGCGTAGTCATAGGTCTGCCAGTTGGGCTGCTGCTTCCAACCGGCCTGTTCCACCACATGGGTCAGGTCGGGTTTGGCGGGGCTGACGATGTAGAGGAACACCTCGGCTTTGGCGTTGCGGTCCACCCGCCACAGCACACGAGGGGTAGCGGTGTCGGTGGGCAGGACGTCGGGAAACGCGTTCATGACAGCGGCGTGCATGGTCCGCGGGGAGGCCAGCAGGCGCCGCGCGCCGCTGAGCGCGGTGTTGAGGCGGAACCGGGTCAGATACATCAGCCGCCTCCGAGCAGGCTCGTCGGATCGTGATCAGGGGCGACGGGGCCGCGGGCGTGGGGGTTGTGGACCTCGACCGCGGTGGTGCGCACCCCGCGCAGTGCGTAGCGGCGGTGGAGGGGGTCGAAGCTCAGCGGCGCGTCGCGCCGGCTGTCGGCCCGCTCATCGCCCGGGGCCGCGTCGACAAGCGTGGTCAAGGAGACTGGCGTTTCGCTGCGCCGCTTGCGCTGGTACCACGGGGCCGCGTGCCACTCCTCGGCGGCGAGTGCGTCCTCGAGCCCGGCGGTGGTTCGGATGCCCAGGTCGATGCGCCGCGCCGGCGGGCAGGAGCGCCGCCCCAGGTACGGCAGGTACACCGGTGCCTGCAGCGCGGCATGCAGCCGGTCGATCAGCGCGTCGTCGCCTTCGAGGGCGGCCACGAATACGGCGTCGGCCAGGTAGAACCGTTCTGAGACGGGCATGGCGGTGCCGGTGTCGAGGTGGCGGGCGGTCTGGTAGTCGCGCAGGCGGGTGCCGGGCTGGTCGATGCGCACGCCGTAGCGCAGCGCCGCCAGGTCCGTCAGGTCGTCGCTGCGCCCGCGTCCCTGGGCCGCGGCCAGGAGCCCGACGACTCCGCTCTTAGTGGGCGCGTTCTCGGTGGTGCGCCGCGCGAAGCGGGCCGCCGATCCCCAGGCTTGCAGGGGACCGGCGAGTTGCAGCAGCAGGACGCTCATGGCGTGGGAGCCGACCGGTCGGCCGCCGCCTGCCCGACGGCGGAGACCAGCTCGGGCAGCGCCAATGCGGTGCCCAGCTCGCCGAGCTTCGCGGTGTTGGGTCCCACCCGCAGTACCCAGGTTTGGGCGTCGTCGGCGACGCCGTAGGCCGCCTCGACGTCTTCGGCGTACTCGGCCAGGCGCTCGCTGGCCTCGCGCAGGTGGCCGTGGCCCAGCTCGACCGGCTCTTCGAAGGCTCCGACGAAGCTGATGGGCCGCGTGCTGCGCAGCTTGACGATCACGGCGTCGGGCAGTGTGTTGTTGCCGAAGGTGTTCTGCTTGCCCGAGGGCATGGATTCCACGAAACCGCGGACGAAGGCCTCCACGGCGCGGCGCAGGGGCTCGGTGATGGGTTCGTCTTCGCGCAGCCCCTCCCCCAGGTTGCGGCGCAGCAGGTCGATGTCCAGGGCCGCGTAGCGGTAGAGGGTCGCGGAGTTGAACTCGACGGTGCCGATCATGCCGGCGCCGGTCTCCTCGTCGGGATTGCGGTCGTCGACGGCGGTGTAGTAGTCGGACTCGTTCTCCACCGGGTGCACGCTGATGGCGTGGGCGACCTGGGCGGCGGCGTCGACGTTGACGTCGGCGCCGTCGGCGACCATGCGGCCGAACAGGGCGATGTCGACGGAGTGGCGGGTGTCGGCCAGCTCCTTGGCGCGCTTCTTGTTGTCCTTGAGGAAGGTCTTGATGTCGGCGCGGCCTTCGACGGCGAGCTCGGCCAGCGCGTCGAGTTGGCGTGTGCTCAGGAACATCAGGTAGGCGGACTCGGGGGCCGGCTCCTCGGCGCCGTCCCGCTTGGCGGCGTCGGCCTTGCGCTTGGGCACCGTGATCTTGGAGCCGGTTGCGGTCTGCACGGTCTCGGCCGCCAGGGTCCAGGCCTCGCGCTCCTCGATCGATTCGTCGATGCGGTGGATGCGCTCGGCCAGCAGTTCGGCCACGCGCTTGGTGCGCACGCCCAGTTCGCCGGCGTCGAGCAGGTCGCCGAAGGCCATGCGGGTGGCGCGCTTCCAGGCCTGGCTGGAGACGCGGGCGCGGCGCACGCCGCCGTAGACGGCCGTCTTGGGGGCTCCGGTGTCGTCGCGGTTGATGTTGCTGGGCGGGACGGTCTGGAGCACGTGCAGGTCCAGGATGCTACGGGTCATGCGGTGTCCTCGTCGGTCTCGGTCTCGGTGGGGGTGTCGGGGGCGGCATCGGGCGCCTCGGCGGGGCGTGCGGAGGATGCGTGGAAGGAGCGTCCCCAGAGGGCGCGCACGTCCTTCTTTCCGCCGGGCTGTTGGAAGTGGTGGATGCGGTCGGCCAGCAGGCCGTAGTCGAGGGGGACTGCGTCGCGCCGCAGCATGACGACGACCTCGCGCAACCGGTAGGCGAGTGTGGGCATGTCGTGGGCGGTGCCGACCTGGACGAACCGGCGGCGCAAAGGCTCGTCGATCTCGCCGGGCGGCATCATCCGGCGCACGGCCGCACCCAGGTCGGGGCCGCGCTGGTGCATCCGCTCCTCGCGGCGCGACTGCTGGTGCACGGCGTAGAGGGTCAGCGCGATGTGGGCCGCGTTCTCAGCCCTCTCCTGATTCTTCTTGTCGTCCTCGGTCTCGTATCGGGTGAACCAGCGACGTGGTGCGTTGGCGTAGAACCGGTCGTCCAGCGTCAGGCCCCACAGTTCGGGAGCGTCGGCGATGGTTTTTCCTGCTCCGCGGCGCAGCTGGGCCAGGGTGGACACGGCGCCGGAGCGGTCCTGGAGGTAGCCGTGCTGGATTTCGCGGACGCGTTCGTCGACGAAGGCGCCGACCCACTGCAGGGGCGGCGGCTGGTGGGTGGCGGTCGTGGTCACGCTGGTTCCCTCACTGCCGGGTCGGTGGCGGACATGGAAAGCGCCTCGTTGAGAGCGGCGCGGAATCGCAGGTCGGCGCCGCCCGCTGTGAGCCAGAAGGTGCCGTTCTTGGTTTCGATGAGGCGGCCGGTCCAGGCTGCGTCGCCGGCCTCGGCCACGAGCCGGTCTCCGAGATCGCGGATGATGCGGTGGGCGCGGTGGCGCCATTCGGTGCGCTTGTCGTCGGGCTCGTCGTTGCTCCGCAGCCCCCACAGCCAGTCGCGGAAGGGGACGTCGAGCGCGGCGAACCCGAGATCGCGGGCCGCGGCCCGCGGGCCCTCGGTTTCGGCTCCGGCGGCCTGAGCGAGCCGCTGGGCGAGATCTCCCAGGACCCGCACGGCCTCTTCGGCGTCGGCGACCGCTCCGACGGCGGTTTCCCCCAGCTCGCTGTCGCGTTCGTGCAGAACGACCACGGCCATGGCGACGCTGTCGTCGACGATTTCGTCGATGACCGACTGCTGGGTGCCGTAGACGGCGCCGAACAGGCGGACCCGCAGCGGGCGGTCGTCCTCCAGCCGTTCCTCGTTGGCGAGCCGGGCGACCCAGTCCAGCACGCGGGGCCGCACCAGGGCCGCGGCCTCCTGGCGCTGCTCGCTGGCGCCGACCCGCCCGGTGACCAGGGCCGCCAGGCCGCGCCAGGCGCTGCGTGTGGGATCGTGCTCGCGCGGCAGGTAGACCTGGGCCAGGCCGTGCTTCTTCTCTTGGGCGGGGCTGCGCCGCCAGGCGGTCATGGGTTCGCGGATGTGCATGTTGTGCGGCGCCAGCGGGTCGCCATAAGCCAGCAGAGCGCCGTAGACGCCGTCGGCGTCGTATTGCAGACGCAGGCGTCGGCTCTGCCAGGTGTAGAGGTCGCGGGGCCCGCTGGGGCGCGCGGACAGTTCGCGGGCGTCGGCGGGGGCGGCACCGGCGGGGTCGCGGCGCCAGGCGGGGCGGTCGTCGGTGTCGATGCGGAGGTTGTCGACGTCGGCGGCGATCAGGTTGAGCAGCAGCGTCTCCTGCAGACTGTCGCCCTCGGCCAGAAGCCCGCCGAGGTTGCCCGCCCACCCCACGCCCTGGGGGTATCCCTTGCCGTTCTTGACCCGGGGGTCGCCCACTGCGCCGGATTTGATGCCGGAGGGGTCGTAGGCGTGGGCGTGGACGGCCCAGCGGGCCGCTTCGGCGAAGGTGAGCCGGTCCGCGCCGCGGGCCCGCATGGTGAAGAACGGGGCGCCGTTGGGGACGTCGGCGACGATCCGGTCCAGGGAGAAGACCTCGTCCTTGGCTGTGCGCAGGTCGGCGACCTGGAAGAAGGGGGTGCGCGGATGCAGCAGGTCGAACCGGTCGCGGTGGCGCTCGAGGTAGTGGGCCAGTGCGTCTGCGGGCAGGCCGTCCGACCAGTACTGCGACCACGCGTGGGTGTCGGGCGGGCCCTCGACGGTGTCATGCACGATCGCCAGGAGCAGCCGCATCAGCGCGAACTCCTGGGTGGGGATGTCGCCGACGATCCGGCGCAGCGAAGCGGACCGCGTCAACACGTCGTGCAGCGACAGCTCGTCCTCGGTGCCGTCGAGGTGCTGCACCGGGATCCACGGTCGGCTGGTCAGGTCGAAGGAGGGGTGGGTGGCGTCATTCGGCACGGTGGACCTCGAGACCGTCGGACCGGGTGTAGTGGAGTTCGTAGCCTGCCAGGTGCCGACGACAATTCTCGTCGAGCACGAGGATCAGCTCGCCGGCGAGCCAGTGGGCCTCCTTGTTCTGCCAGGCGGGGAACCAGTCGCCTTCGAGCTCGGCGATCGCCCGGTCCAGGACTCCCGGATGGGAGAAGGCGGGCGGTAGGCGCATGCCGCAGGCGGCGACGATGCGGGCGAGGCGGGGCTCGGGCGCGGCGTCGGTGGGCAACTCCAGCCCTGCACGGGCGCGGCCGGCGCGGTCGCGACTCAGCTCGGGCATGGTGGCCAATGTGCCGTCGCTGCGCCGCTGCACGACCAGCACCTCGACGGTGTCTGTGGTGTCGCGCACCTGGGCCTTGCCGCGGCGGGTGTCATCGGCATCGCCGACGCCGGCATCGACCCAGCCCACCAGCGCCCGCCCGGGGCGGGCCTGGGGATTGAGCAGGAACGCCGCGGCCTTGGCCTGCTGGTCGGCCTGATGGAGTTCGTGGTCCTCGCGCGCCTGCTCCATGGCCGGGCCCCAGGCAGGAGGTCCCACCGGCAGAGGGCCGTAGGCGCACTGCACCAGGGGACTGATGTCGTCGGGCAGGCGTATCCGGTTGCCGGTCGGTGCGGTTGCGGCCAAGTAGGGCTCGAGCACCGCCAGCGAGCGCAGGAGCGGGTAGCGGCGGTAGACCTTGCGGGAGCCGTATACGGGTTCGGGGACGGCCGCCCGCCAGTCGACGCCGGCGACCAGGCAGCGCGCCGTGCGCAGCCGCGGCGGCCGCAGGTCCTGCTCCCGGCCGCGCGGGTGGCGGTGCAGTCGCCCCATCCGCTGCAGCATCAGGTCGACCGGTGCCAGGTCGCTCACCAGCAGGTCGAAGTCGACGTCCAGCGACTGCTCGACCACCTGGCTGGCGACCACGATGCGCCACGTGGGCCGGGTGCTGCCGCGCTCGGCCACCTTCTCCGGGGAGGAGAATTCGGCCAGCAACCGCTCGTCATTGTCGGCGCGGTCCAGATCCAGGAATCGGGCGTGGGCGACGCTCACCGCGGCGTCTCCGAAACGTTTACGCAGATGGTGGGCGGTTTCCAGCACACGGGCGACGGTGTTGCGCACCACCAGCGCGCATCCGCCTTCCTCCAGCTCGGCCTCCAGCCGGTCGGCGAGCTGTTCGAGATCGTCGTCGAGGCGCTCCAATTCCACTGTGGTACCGCGGCCGGAGGCCGCCGGCGCCGACGTCTGCGGGACGCCTCCGGGGGCGACGGTGGTGATGAGGGGATAACCCTGCGCCTGCTCGACCGCGGCAAAATCCGGGGCGCCGGTCTCGGCGCCGGCGTAGGCCTGGGCCAGTTCCCGGCGCCGATGAGACGGCAGCGTCGCCGAAAGCACCACCACCGGCACCCTGTAGGCGCCCAGCCAGGACAGGACCCGGTCGAGGTAGGCGTTCATGTAGGTGTCGTAGGCGTGCGCCTCGTCGATGACCACGACCTTGCCCGCCAGCGCGAGATGGCGAAGCGCCAAGTGCCGGCTCTTGAGCCCGGCGAACAACAACTGGTCGATGGTGCCGACCGCGAAAGAGGACAGCATCCCCTTCTTGCGGCCCCGCAGCCAGTAGTGGGCGACCAGCTCGGCCGAGGCGGCGAGCTTGTCGGCGCGGGGCTGCCAGGTGTCACCGATGCCGTCGGCGTCGATGCCGGTCAACCGGCGCCGCCCGGCGCGCATCAGGTCGGTGAAGTGCTCGTTGAGGGCGGCCTTGGAATGGGCCAGGAACACCGAGTGCCGCCCGGTGTCGCCGCGCGCGTCAGGGAGCCGATCCAGCCAGGCGGTCATGCGCGGGAACATGGCGTTGCCCGTGGCCATGGTGGGCAGCGCGACGAAGCAGCCGCCCGCGCCGGAGCGGGCGGCGAAGATCTCGCTGGCGGCGAAGGCGGCTTCGGTCTTGCCCTCCCCCATCGGCGCCTCGATCACCATCAGACCGGGTGCGGCCATGTCGCGGGCCATCGTCACCGCCGCCTGCTGCACGGGGCGCACCTGCGCACCGGAAGGCAGGTCGAAGCGGTTGGAGAAGAGGTCGGCCGGCTCGCCGTCGGGCTCCACCGCCGCCCACGGGGGCGGTAGATCGAGTCCGCGCCAGGCTCGCTCGACGCGTTCGTCCTCGCTGCGGTGCTCGCCGGAGAAGTAGGGGAAGAGGTCGGGGTTGCTGGCGATCCAGTCGGCGACGATCACGATGGCGCTCAGCAGGACTTGGACCGGCTGCGGCAGCGCCACCTGTTTCCAGTCGGCCACGCGCTCGCCTACGCCGCAGTTCCGGGCGGCGGCGTCGAGGAGTTCCTGTTGGACGCTGCGCCAGGCCTCTTCGCTGCCGCGGGTGCGCAGCAGGGAGCGATGCCAGCTCAGCTCGTGCATGTCGGACTGGGTCGGGGGCACGCCGTGGTGGCCGCCGACGACGATCGACAGCTGGAACGTGGCGGGCTTGGACCATCCGTGGTGCTCGACCAGCCACTCCTGTAGGAGCAGTTGGCCGGCCAGGCCGTGCGGGGCGAACTTGCGGTCGGCGATCTGCTTCTGCAGCCGCATTTCCAACCCGACCTCGCGCATACGATCGGCGAGATCTTCGACCTGGCAGGCGAAGGCCGGCGTGGCCTTGCCGATGTCGTGGACGGCGGCCAGCCACACCGCGAGCCGACGCGCGTCATCGGCGCCGCCGGGAAGCGCGTCGCTGATCAGCCGGCGAACCTGGGCGGGGATCCACTCATCCCACAGCCGACCGGCGACGGCGGCGCTGTCGGCCATGTGCCGCCACAGGGGAAGCCAGTCGTGGGAGTCGTGGTCGTGCTTGGCCCACACGCGCCGCGCGGCCTCCGTCAGGCCATCGAGCCAGGGCTGGGGGGCGCCCTCGGTTTCCATGCTGGAAGTTAACCGCACACGACCCCCACAAGGCAGGAAAAACGGGAAACTCGGTGCCCCGCTTACCCGCGGTGGATGCGGGCCGGAGGGCCGACGGGCCAAGCCGCCGCCCCCCGAACCGCCCACCCCCGGATCACAGGGACCATCCCCGCGTGCGCGGGGAGCACGTCTCGAAACCCGCGACGATGAGCAGGAACAGGGGACCATCCCCGCGTGCGCGGGGAGCACATCGCCGCGGCGCCGCCGGGCCCGAACCGACGGGGACCATCCCCGCGTGCGCGGGGAGCACCTGATCGATTGGCTCGCTGACCTGGTCGGATGGGGACCATCCCCGCGTGCGCGGGGAGCACCGGTTGGCGGAGTCCGGCCCCGACCGGTTCGGGGGACCATCCCCGCGTGCGCGGGGAGCACCGGTTGGCGGAGTCCGGCCCCGACCGGTTCGGGGGACCATCCCCGCGTGCGCGGGGAGCACCGTCCTCCAGGGCCCGCACGGCCCGCCGGACGGGGACCATCCCCGCGTGCGCGGGGAGCACACATGCGAGCGCGCGCCCCTCCCCGGAATGCCCTGGGACCATCCCCGCGTGCGCGGGGAGCACAAATGCCCGATTCTGACCCCCGCTAAGTGAGCGGGACCATCCCCGCGTGCGCGGGGAGCACTCGGTCATCTCCTTGTTGCGGATCCGGGTGATGGGACCATCCCCGCGTGCGCGGGGAGCACTGCTTGTTGTTGCGGCCCGCCTGCGTGTTCGTGGGACCATCCCCGCGTGCGCGGGGAACACAGCGGCACGAACCCGTAGCGGTCCGCCCGCCGGGGGACCATCCCCGCGTGCGCGGGGAGCACCGGGCCGGTGATGCGGTTGGCGCGCCAGGACTGGGGACCATCCCCGCGTGCGCGGGGAGCACCGTCGCTGGCGGGTATCGAGACCAACGAGGCCGGGACCATCCCCGCGTGCGCGGGGAGCACCTGACCCCGATCGTGCGGGGCGCAGCCGACGGGGGACCATCCCCGCGTGCGCGGGGAGCACCCGTTCCTCATGGAGGACGGGTCCACCTTCGTGGGACCATCCCCGCGTGCGCGGGGAGCACCCTGGTTGGTGGCTGGTGAGGCTTGGTCGCCGGGGACCATCCCCGCGTGCGCGGGGAGCACGCTATCACCGCCGGTATCGCCGCGCTCGGGGTGGGACCATCCCCGCGTGCGCGGGGAGCACATCCCATACCAGGACGTAATGGCGTTCGTGTTGGGACCATCCCCGCGTGCGCGGGGAGCACGCCGCCGGGCGCACGCGCGGCTCCACCTCGGTGGGACCATCCCCGCGTGCGCGGGGAGCACAGCTCCAGCACCATCAGCACGTCGCCGGCCTCGGGACCATCCCCGCGTGCGCGGGGAGCACGGCCTATGACGTCCAGCTACGCGACCACGCGGGGGACCATCCCCGCGTGCGCGGGGAGCACCGCTTTCGCGGACGCGGCGCAGGCCCTCCGCGGGGACCATCCCCGCGTGCGCGGGGAGCACTCGTCCCTCGTCTCGGTGGTGCCGTCGTCGCCGGGACCATCCCCGCGTGCGCGGGGAGCACGTCCCGGCGGACTGGTGGCCGCCGAAGTCCTGGGGACCATCCCCGCGTGCGCGGGGAGCACGTCACGTGGCGCCACGACGGCGCCGAGACCCTGGGACCATCCCCGCGTGCGCGGGGAGCACATCGAGTACCTGCTGATCACCGGCGGCGCGCTGGGACCATCCCCGCGTGCGCGGGGAGCACGACGCGAGCCAGCGCGCGCACATCGGAATCCAGGGACCATCCCCGCGTGCGCGGGGAGCACTGGTACTGGTACGGGTACTACCTCTCCAGATGGGGACCATCCCCGCGTGCGCGGGGAGCACCGATGCGGTGTTTCGGGGTGAGGTAGAGCCCGGGGACCATCCCCGCGTGCGCGGGGAGCACGCCGGGTCATGCGCCCACGGGGTCCCGTCGATGGGACCATCCCCGCGTGCGCGGGGAGCACCCCGAGCCCAACACCAGTATCTACGCGGCTTCGGGACCATCCCCGCGTGCGCGGGGAGCACCACCGCCACGAAACCTCACCCGCGGACACGCCGGGACCATCCCCGTGTGCGCGGGGAGCACTACCTGCCCATAGGCGGGTGTCGATGGTGACCGGGACCATCCCCGTGTGCGCGGGGAGCACCAATCCCGGTTGCCTCACCCTCCAGGGTGACTCGGACCATCCCCGTGTGCGCGGGGAGCACGCACCCGGATCACGCGGGAGCGCCCGCTCGCCGGGACCATCCCCGTGTGCGCGGGGAGCACGGGCGTTTGTCGGCGCGGCCGACGACGCCGCGGGGACCATCCCCGTGTGCGCGGGGAGCACCTGGGCAGGCGGGTGCTGATCGCGACCGGAACGGGACCATCCCCGTGTGCGCGGGGAGCACTCGCTCCCGTCCATGCGCTCCAGCGGCCCCCAGGGACCATCCCCGTGTGCGCGGGGAGCACATGAGGAGAGGTGCGTTCACGCGCGCCGCTCCGGGACCATCCCCGTGTGCGCGGGGAGCACCTGTATCAGAACCGCATGAGCTACAAACCGCGGGGACCATCCCCGTGTGCGCGGGGAGCACCGCAACTGCCCGCGCCAAATTTGACGCGGGCAGGGACCATCCCCGTGTGCGCGGGGAGCACATCGCGAGCCAGTAGATGCGGGTCTGGGTGTCGGGACCATCCCCGTGTGCGCGGGGAGCACATCGACGCCACCCCCGGCGAGTTCCGGGACGTGGGACCATCCCCGTGTGCGCGGGGAGCACACGGTGGGCGTCGGGGGTGCCGCCCCGGTCGGGGGACCATCCCCGTGTGCGCGGGGAGCACGCGTTCCGTGAGGGCGCCTACGACACGGTGCCGGGACCATCCCCGTGTGCGCGGGGAGCACTCCACGTCGGGGGGGATGGCCAGGGTCGGGGCGGGACCATCCCCGTGTGCGCGGGGAGCACAGCCCGCCGGAGGCCTCGACCCAGTTGTCTCGGGGACCATCCCCGTGTGCGCGGGGAGCACACTGAATGACCTGCGCCTTCGCCGACCTTATAAGCCGTTCTCGTTCACTTCACCACAAACCGACAAAAGCCCCACACTTCCGCGAACCGCAGACTCCTTAAGGCCAGCATCACCCTCTACAGGGCGAGGGGAGGAACCCTCACTCGATCGAAGCGGCCCTGCAGTCCCCACTGTTTGATCAGTCTCCCCCACCGTTCCTTGTGGCCGAATCGGGACCCGATCTCGCGCCCGGTGGGCAGCGAACCGTCCTCGCCGCGGTTGTCCAGGGCCCAGCGCCAGGCCTCGATCTGAATCCGTGGTACCGACTCAAACGGGGCGACAGCTCCTGCGGCGCCTGCCGAAGCGGCCATCTCGGCAGCCTCGACGACATGCAACCGTGGCCGTCCCCCTACACCGGACTCGGACTCACCCTCGGTTTCCAGCCGCCCAGTCGACCCTGCCTCAGCGGGGGACGCGACACCTGCTGTACGCGAGACCTGCTCATCATCGGCGTACGCCGGGCGTTCGCCGCGGGCGGCCACTCGGAAGTGGCGCATGAGCAGTTCATAGGCGCCCATCAGGGCGAAACTCGGCCAGGCATGGATCACCCGCGACCACACCGTTGGGTCGGCCACCGCGACGTTGGCGGCCAAGGAGGCCGCGCTGCCGACGATCAGCAGGGTCCAGGGCAGCACTCCCCCACGCCGGCCCTGGCGGGCGTCGCTGAGTAGGGACATGGAGGCGGCGACGATCATGCCGTCTACCGACAGCGGGAACAGGCCGGCGCGCCAGGCGGGCTCGCCGTGGCGCAACGCGAGCTCGAACATGTGGGCGTAGGACACGACCGCGGCGATGGCGGCCAGCAGGCAGACGGTCGCGACGGTGGTCCAGCGCGAGAGAGGTGAGGCGTGCATGGCGGGTCACTCACTCATTTCCCAGGTGGAAGGGGAACGGTGAGGGAGCCGTCCGCGGCCGCGCTACAGCGCGTGATGAGGACTCGAAACGCCGGATTCCGCGTGGGAGACAGCGCTACCGGCCCGGCGCGGTGGGAGACGAGTGGGAGATCAGAATCTCTCCCAACGGCTCCCAACGGCCGCGAACGGCTCCCAAGAGACCCACCTGACCTGCCCGGACACCGGAACGGGCTGATCACAAGAACGGCCTGACTACCTTGACACGGTAGAGGTCACAGGTTCGAATCCTGTATCGCCCACCAGCAAAATCGCAGGTCAGAGACCGTTCATCGGTCTTGTTCAGTTATCGCGGGCTTCGGCGATGGAGCCGATCTGGAGACGATCTTGCTCCGGCACCATCACGAAGCCCGTTTGTCGTCGGGTACCACCTTCGCTTTTCCCTTCGAATCACATCCACGTGCGTTGATAGCAGAGGAGCTGCGGGCGGCCGAGCGGGTGTCACGCTGGCAAAGGTCGCCGATGCCACCGCCCTGCGAAAAGCTGCGGCGGGGCTGCCGCCCGGACGCCGAGTGGGGACCGTCGTTCACACCGCCGGGGTGGACCGGTCGTGCCCGCTCATGGGCATCGGCCTGCCGCACTTAGAGGACGCGATGGCGCGACCACACCCAGCGGCTGTGGGACTCACCGAGGCGATGCGGGGGCTCTGGTGCAGTGCCCGGCGCCAGGAGACCAGGTGCAGGAGGCTGGACGTCGGTTACAGCCGGACGAAAGACGTGAGGCCGGGGCGGAAGGCCGGGACTCGGCGATCGCGCCGGGGTCCGGGCTCAGGCCAGAGCGCACGGCGCCGGGTAGGCGGCAACGATCCAAGCGGCCCACCCGAGCAGGAAGACCCCGCCCGCTGCCGCCGCCGCGCTCACCACCGCTGTTCTGCGACCGGCCGCGGGCGGCGACACCGGGCGGTCGGTCTCCAGCTGCGCCACACGCAGATCCAGCAGGTCGCCCGCACCCATCGCCGCCACGGTGGCTCCGGCGGCGAACCGCGGCCCCTCGGACACCTTCAGCAGCGCTCCCGCGAGCGGACGCGTGCCGCAGACGGCTGCTGCGCCCCGGTCGGCGGCGAGTTCGCGTGCAGCGGTGAAGCGGTGCCGCAGATGCCGCAGGTAGGGCAGGAAGAACAGGAACGCCGGCAGCGCGCGGGCCAGCAGGGTCTTCAACGGGTCTCGGTTGCGCACGTGCTCGCGCTCGTGGCACAGCACGGCCGTCAGCTCCGCATCGTCCAGCCGCAGCAGGCCGGTGCTCACCAGCACGCGGGGGGCCGCGAATCCGTAGGTGAGGGCGTAGGGCGCCGCGGCGCCGATGAGGGTGACGCGCCCCTCCAACCCGCATAGCCGCGCCATGCCGCCGAGACGGGCGCCGACCGGCAGCCGGTTCCCCCGGATGCGGCGGTTCAGCAGGGCCGACCGCCACAGGGACCGGGCGAGGACTACCCCGCCGCGCACCAGCCCCGCGTTCCAGATCAGGACGAACACGAGGCCGGGCAGCAGGGGCGGCGCGCCCGACCACAGGGCGGAGGCTCCGGCCTCGGCCAGGCGGGCGGCGATCGCCGCACCCGCGCAGCAGGCGGCCAGCATCACCAGGAACCGGGCGCCGAAGACGACCCCCACCAGCGACCAGAGGCTCCGCTCGGCCCCCCGGCCTGACCGCGCCGGCGTCACGACTCCGCCAGGCGCCGCAGCCGTTCTCGCAGATCGGGGCGGTCGGCGGCGCGTTCGAGGAAGTGGCTGACCGCGGAGTCGCCGTAGGTGCGCAGCACATCCTCGACGGCCAAAGCGGCCTCGTCGGGAACGGCCGGTGTGTAGCGGTGTCCGCGACCGGCCTCCGAGCGGGTCAGCGCGCCCTTGTCGACCAGCCGGCTCAGCACGGTCAGGACCGTGGTGTAGGCGGCCGGGTCCTTTCGGCCCTCGTTGAGGGCGTCGAGCACCTCGCGCACCGTCATGGGCCCGGAAGCCGCCCACAGCACGCCCATCACCTCGGTTTCAAGCCTGCCGAGCATGGTCACCTCCGTCACCGGTCCGCTTCAACCGTACGACGCGGGTCCACCGCATTCGGCCGCGCACCGGCGCTCCGCAGCTTCGGCGGTGCCGCTCACTCGGGCTTGCGCGCGACCAGGCGTTCCACGGCACCGGCCTTGAAACGCTCACTCTCCTCGATGACCAGCCCCTGGCTGCGCACCACCGGAAGCGGCCGGCGCATCATCTGCTCGCCGTTGCCCGGCTCGACGACGTTGATCAGCCACTGCAGCACGAGCAGGCCCCAGCGCACCGGCGCGGAGGTCGGGCGGACGTGGTCGAGCAGGAGCATCCGGCCACCCGGGCGCAGCACCCGGCGCATCTCGGCGACGGTGGCGTCGAGATCGGGTACCGAGCACAACGACAGGGTGCTCACCAACGTGTCGAACTCGGCGTCGGCGAAGGGCAGCCGCTGGGCGTCGGCCTCGCGGAGGTCGGCGTCGTGGCCGCCCTCGCGGGCGCGCTTGCGGGCGATCTCCAGCATGCGCGGGCTCAGGTCGATACCGACCAGTTCCACGTCCTCGGGATACAGCGGCAGGTTGCGGCCGGTGCCGATCGCCACCTCCAGGGTGCGTCCACGCGCCTTGGAGCACACCCAGGTGCGGCCGTCGCCGAAGACGCGGCGCTCGATACGCCCCATCGCCTTGTCGTACTTGGGGGCCTGCCGGTCCCAGTGGCGCCGAATCTGCTCAAGCGATGCGGTTTCGCCGGGTTTCGCCGCTGCCATGTTGGACTCCCTCCTCGGGCGGGGCGGTTCACCGCCCTCGCTACTACAAACACATAGTTGATACTACGCATCCGTAGTAGACAAGCAAGCATCGCGAAGGCCCAGACAAGCCCAAGGGGAGGACGGCAGACGGCTCACGCGCCGGGGGCGCAAGCGCCTCCCGCGTCGCCGGTCGCCGGAACGGCGGATCGATAGGGCACAACACTTCCGAATCCCGCCATCATGGGCGGCGAAGCACCGAGGTCGCCTCGGCGTCCGTCGCCGGTACTCGCACTCGGCTTCGGCGGGCCAAGCGATCGGCGCACGTGGACACCTTCACAACGACATACCGTAGTGTCTTAGTTGATTGTCTTGCATCGCGCCCCCGGAATCCTGCCTCCGCATGGTGGAGTCCCGCCGTTGCCGAACCCGTGACGGCGACCGCTTCCAGCCGAGCAAGGCGCACCCATCACAGCTCCACGAGAGGAGGGCGACCATGGCGCGTCCGAACATCACCCGCCGGGACCTGCTGCTGGGCGCGGTCGGCGCGGCCGGGGCGACGGCCACGGCTGGAGGGTTGATGGCATTGCGCGGCGCGGACCGACCCGAGGGGCCGCCGCGCATCGAGGCCGCATCGGAGGAAGTGCGTCGCGCCGAGGACCTGCGCAGGCGCAAGGGCACCGGGCGGACGGTGCGGACTCGGCTGGTGGCCCGCCGCGAGGAGATCGACCTGGGCGGCGCCACCGCGCGCACCTGGACCTACGACCGCTCCGCGGAAGGAATCCGGTGCACGGCCGGAGACGAGCTGTCGGTGGAGGTCCGCAACGAGCTCGACGAACCCCACAGCGTCCACTGGCACGGGTTGCGGCTGCGCAACGACATGGACGGGGTCCCCAACCTCACCCAGCCGCTGATCGAGCCCGGCGGCCGCAAGACCTACACCTTCATCGCGCCCGACTCCGGCACCTACTGGTTCCACTCCCACCACGGGGTGCAGCGCGAACGGGGCCTGTTCGCCCCGCTGGTCATCGACGACCCCCGCGACCCGGGCGATCACGACGTGGAGTTCACGGTCGTGCTCGACGACTGGACCGACGGCGTCGGGGCCGCGCCCGACGACATCCTCGCCGCGCTGAAACGCGGCGGCATGGGCGAGAAGTACACCGTGGAGCCCGAGGAGGGGGTCGTGCCGTCGCCGCCGGCGGCCTGGTCCTACGACGTGCCCGCCAAGCTCGACCGCGCCGAGGTGCCCGAGCGCCTCGCCGACGAGGTCAAATACCCGTTCTACCTGCTCAACCGGCGGCTGCCCACCGCTCCGCACACCTTCACCGCCAAACCCGGTCAGCGCGCGAGAATCCGGCTGATCAGCGCCGGCGGCGCCACCGTCTTCCGCGTCGCACTCGGCGGCCACCGGCTCACCGTGACCCACAGCGACGGATTCCCCGTCGAACCGGTCACCGTCGACACCGTCCAGGTCGGCTCCGGCGAACGGATCGACCTGCGCGTCACCTTGGGCGACGGCGCGTTCCCCCTCGTGGGGGTCGCCGAGGGCAAGAGCGCCCAGGCGGTGGGCGTGGTCCGCACCGCCGGCGGGGAGGCGCCGCAGGCCGACGTCCAGCCCCGGGAACTCGCCGGCCGACTTCTCAAGCTCAGCGATCTGCGGGCGACGGAGCCGGTGCGGCTGGAGGCCGGCGAACCCGACGTGCGCCACACCCTCTATCTCACGGGGAGCATGCGGGACTACGCCTGGCGGCTCAATGCCGAGACCTACAACGCCGAGGAGCCCTTTCAGGGCATCACCCCGCTGGCTGTGCACCAGGGGCAGCGGGTGCGGCTCGACCTGGCCAACCAGACCCCGATGTACCACCCCATGCACCTGCACGGGCACACCTTCCAGCTGCGCGCCGACGACACCATCGGGGCCGGGGCCGGACCGCCGCTGCGCCACGGCGCGCGCAAGGACACGGTGCTCGTCGGCCCCGGCCAGCGGGTCAGCGTCGACTTCACCGCAGACAACCCCGGCCAGTGGCTCACCCACTGCCACAACGCCTACCACCTGGCCGGCGGCATGGCCACGATCCTGTCTTACCTGCGGCCGCGGCGGTAGCGGACCGGTCGCGGTTGAGGGAGAGGGCCGCTTCCGTCACTCCGCAATGGCTGCGGGCGGCCCCTCGGTCTTGTCGCGGGTCTCGGCCAGCTCGGCGAAGACGACGAGACCCCCTACGTCGTCGGGGAGCCCGGCCCGGGCGAGCAGGCGCCGGGGCTCACAATGCACGGGCCAAGAGATATCGCTGCCGGACTACCGCGGGCATGCTCGTCTCGCCCGAAGGCGGGATCCGCTGGCGCGCCGACTACGGCGGCGAGCCCGAGTATGTGATGTACCTGCCCGACGACCGGCTGCCGGCCGACCTGCGCGCCGGCCTTGAGACGGGGTCCGACGCGTGACCTTCGCGATCACCCTGCTCGCCCAGGCCGACTGCGACTACTGCGAGCACGCCAAACGGGTCCTGGACAGCAGCGGAACCGACATCGCCGGTGCCCTGCCCGCTCGCTTCGGATTCGGGCAAGGCACCGGCGCTTGCTATGGCTCGGACCGCTTCGAAGGCGCCCGCGGACAGCCGAGGTGACCCGTATCACCTGCGCCGTCCGTGTGCGACCGGCTTCGCGCGAACGACAGTCTGCAGCCTTTTCGGGTTCCGGGGAGACCACCGCCGGTTCCGGTTCCCGGCCGCGCCGCCGGCCTACTCGCCTGGTTTGAAGTCGTATTCGGCCGGGACCTCCACGTCGGCGTCCTCGGGGCCGTAGACCAGCGCGATCTGGCGGTGCTCGGTGAGCTCGATCCGGGACGGATCACCCTTGTGGAGCTCCCCGTCGACGTAGGCGCGCAGGGAGTTCTCGCCGTCGGCCTCCAGTCCGCCAAGGGCGTCCTCGTCGAGGCGGACGTCCCATTGGGCGAACACCTGGCCCAGGGTGTAGCGCTTGTCGGCGGTGGGCGCCTCGACGTGCAAAACGCCTCGTTCGTCATGGGTGTGCAGCTCCGACATCGCGTTGCCCTCGGGGTGGATGCCGAGGTTGGCGGGCACCACTACGGCTTCGCCGTCGACGATGACGTCGAGGTGGGCGTGGAAATGCCTGGCCGTACCCTCCATCGGCTCCACCCGCAGGCCGGCGTCCTTCGCCAGTGCCACCGGGTCGGCGGGCAGCGGCCAGGGCGGCATCGCGGTGCCGTCGCCCGACATCGCCGCAGGCAGCGCGGCCTGTGGCTCCGGCTGGGCCGCCAGCCGGGTCAGCCCCCAGCCGGCGGCGCCGACCAGAACGATGGCGACCACGGCCATCGCGCCCATGAGCAGGGTCCGGCTACGGCGTTCGCGGCGCGCCTGCTGCCTGCGCATGGCGGCCACCTTCTGGGCGGTGCCCCTCTTGTTCCGTGACCGATCCGAGGTCCCGCCCTCGGACGCGGTGCTGTTGGGCCGACGCGATGTCACGATCCACTACCTCCACGGGTGTAAGCTCGGCACCCACTATACCGATACAACTAAGTCACATAGGCGGACTTCGGTGCGGGCCACCGCCCGCCGCGGATGCGAGCCGCCCCCATCCCGATCGGAGACGTTCCCCGATGTCCCTGCACATCCGGACCGCACTGACCGGTGCGGTACTCGCGTTGGCCGCCGCCGGTTGCGCCGGCGAAGCCGCAGAGCCCGGCACCGGTGGGTCCGGGCCGACCCCCGCCGCCTCTTCATCCGCGGCTCACCACGGCCACGGGCTGCGCGAAGCGACCGGCGGCGAACCTCCGGCGGTGGCCCTGGAGGCCACCAAGGACCCCTCAGCGGGCTGGAACGTGCACCTGGACGTCGAGCGGTACGCGTTCACGCCGGGCCGCGTGGGCGGGCGGCCGCGGCAGGGCGAAGGACACGCGCACCTGTACGTCGACGGCGAGAAGATCGCGCGCGTCTACGGCCCATGGCACCACGTGCCCGCATCCGCCGTCGGCCAAGGCGAGCACACACTGTCGGTGCGGCTCTCGGCCAACGACCACTCCACCTGGGCCGTCGGCGGCGAGCCGATCAGCGACAGCACCGCGATCACCGGCGGCGGGCCCGCCGGGGACGCAGCGGCGGCCCCCGCTCCCGAAGCCGACACGACCCTGGAGATCACACTCGACGACGGCGCGGTGTCCCCCGAGCCCGGCCGCGTCGAGGCCGCCCTCGGCGACCGGGTGCGCATCACCGTGCGCAGCGACACCACCGAGACCGTGCACCTGCACGGCTACGACATCGAGCGGTCCGTCGCCCCAGGCCAACCCGCCGTCCTGGAGTTCACCGCCGAGACCAGCGGGCTGTTCGAGCTGGAAGCCCACGAGTCCGGCACCCTGCTCACCCAGATCGCCGTCCGATGACTCCGATGACTCCACTGGGCGCGGTGTTCGACCTCGCGCACGGGGTCGGGGGGCGCGAGGACCTCCCGCTGCCGTTCTCCTACGCCCTCGCCGGCGCGGCCGCCGCCCTGGTGGTCTCCTTCGCCGCTCTGGGCTTCCTGTGGCGCCGTCCCAAGCTCACCGGAGCCGGCGCCGGCCGTCCGCTGCCGCGGCACACCGCCGCGGTGCTCGACAGCCCGGCGCTGCGCTGGAGCCTGCGCACGGCCGGGCTCGCGGCCGCCGCATTCACCGCCGTCGCCGCGCTCCTGGGCCCCGACGACGCGACGAACCCGGTGCCCGGGATCGTCTATGTCCTGCTGTGGGTGGGCCTGGTTCCGGCGTCCCTGCTGTTCGGGCCGGTGTGGGGACTACTCAACCCGCTGCGCACCCTCCACCTGGCCCTGTCCCGGCTCGCCCGCACGCCGCCCGGCCGCGGGCTGTGGGACTACCCGGTCCGACTGGGCTACTGGCCCGCTGCGGCCGGACTACTGGCCTTCACCTGGCTCGAACTGGTCTGGCCGCACAGCACCGACCTGACCGCCCTGACCGTGTGGTTCACCTGCTACGGCGCCGCCCAGCTGCTTGGGGCGCTCGCGTTCGGCGACCGCTGGTTCGCGCGCGGCGACGCCTTCGAGGTCTACTCCGCGCTCATCGGCCGCCTGTCGCCGCTGGGCCGCCGCCGGGACGGCCGCCTGGTGCTGCGCAACCCCTTCGACGGGCTCGACGCCGTCGCTCCGGCGGCCGGGCTCGCCGGCGTGGTCGCGGTCCTGCTGGGCAGCACCGCCTACGACAGCGTCTCCAATGCCCCCTGGTGGATGTCTCTCGTGGCATCGAGCGCCCTGCCGGAGGCCGCTGCCGGCAGTCTGGGACTCCTGGCCGCCGTCCTGGCGGCGGCTGCCCTGCTGGCCGCCGGAGCCGGCGCGGCCGGCGCCATCGGCGGAATGCGGCTCGCCGGGCTGCCGACGGCGTTCGCGCACTCCGTCGTGCCCGTCGCCGTGGGCTACCTGGTGGCCCACTACTTCTCGCTGCTGGTGTTCGAGGGGCAGCGCACGCTCATCCTCGCCGCCGATCCGCTCGGCACGGGCGCGGACCTGTTCGGCGCCGCCGACCGCAGCGTGGACTACACCGTCGTGACCCCGGCGGCGATCGCGCTGGTGCAGGTCCTGGCCGTGGTGGCCGGCCACGTCGTCGGCGTCGTCGCCGCCCACGACCGGGCGCTGCGCCTGTTTCCCGCCCGGCGGGCCGTGGCGAGCCAGCTGCCCCTGCTCGCGCTGATGGTGGCCTACACGGTCGGCGGCCTGAGCCTGCTCTTCGCCACCTGAGGGCCGCGACGGCCGCCGCGAAGGACCGGTGGGCGCCCCGGCGTCAGCGGGTCAGGCACTCCCGCGTCGTCGGCATCGCTTCGCACACCTCGGCGTGGCTGATGGCCATGGTGCCGTCGACGCAGCAAGCGGTGTCGACCAAGGCGGCCGCGGGTCCGGCGAAGACGCCGAGGGGCAGGGCGAGCAGCGCCGCGGCGGCACCGCCGGCCAGCGCGGTAGGAACCCGGCCCAGCGGCGGGACCCCGGCGATCAGGCGCTGGATCCGCCGACCGGTGCCGGTCCCGCCGGCGGCGAAGGCTCCGGCCGGTTCGGGCTGCCCGGCGACGTTGAGCATCGCCTCGGCGGCGACCAGGCGATGGGTGGAGCGCGCCGCGGCGTCGTCGGCGACCAACTCCAAAAGGCGCACCGTCTCCTCGCTGACCGCTCGGAACAGCGCCAGCCCGGGAAACGCCGAACTCAGGGCGAGGGCCGCAGCGGCGACCAGGTCGTGCCGTCCGCGCAGGTGGGCGCGCTCGTGGGCCAGCACAGCCTGGAGCTGTCGCTCGCTGAGGGCGTCGAGGGCGCCGGTGGTCAGCACGACCTGGCGCCGGATGCCCGGCAGGCAGTAGGCGGCGGGCACCGCGTGGTCGATGAGGACCGCACCGCTGGCGTGGAGCCGGGAACCGAGGAGCCGCAGCACCTGCCGGTGGCGGCGGCGCTCGGCCACGGCCCGCAGCAGCGTGGCGGCCATGCGCCAGCCGCACCGCAGCAGCACCAGGGCCGCGAGCGCGGCGCCGCTCGCGCCGATCACCGCTCCGCCCGGAGTGGCGTACTGGGCGCGTACCGCGGCCAGGCAGGCGCGCAGCAGCTCGGCCAGGCCGGTGCCCAGGCGCAGGTCCGGCACGCTCAGCGCAAGACCGCCCAGGACCAGGGAGACGACGAAGGCGGCGCTGAGTGCCTGCCAGGCGGCGATGCCAAGGCGCGGCGCCTGCTCGACCCAGCGTGCGCGCCGTACGACCGACGGGCCGAGGGCGGCCAGCAGTGCGGCGTAGGCCAGTAGCGCCGACGCGACGATCACGTCAGGCCCTCGCGGTTCTTGGCCTCATCCAAGGCGGCGCGCAGCCCCGCGCGCTCGTCGTCGGGCATCCGCTCCACCAGCCGGGAGAGCACCGCGGCCTGGTCGGGCGCCGACTCCAGCGCCTCCTCCACCAGTGCGGTCGCGTAGTCCTCCTGGCTGGCCGTGGCCCAGTAGACGTAGGCGCGGCCCTGCTTGGCGCGGTCGAGCCAGTCCTTGCGGAACAGGATCTCCATCACCGTCTGCACGGTCGTGAAGGCGACGTCCCGCTCCTTGCGCAGGGCTTCGAGCACGTCGCGCACCCGTACGGGGGTGGGCGAGGCCCACACGGCCCGCATGATCGCGGCCTCCAGCTCGCCGAACCGCGGCATCGGACTCCCTTCCCGCCCGCCTGTGGCCCGGACGCCACCACGCTCCGGGACCGGCGAGGCAGACACCGCACGACCGGCGCAGCCGCCGGCCCCTCTGCCCAATCAATTTAGGTTACCGGAAGCCAAAGTCGACCGTCGTGCCGCAACCGCGCCGTCGCCGCTGCGCCGACGCCTCCCGGAACCGCCTGGACAGCGAACCCGGACGGATCGGCTCTGCGGTGGTGGCGCAGGGAGCCGCCTCCATTCGCCGTCATCCGGCGGATCGGGCCCCCGCTGCACGCCCCGGCGGAAGCGGTGGCACAGTACGACTAAACACCCTAGGCGCTAGGGTCGCCCGTGTTTCCGCAGTGCGCGCGATGAGCGCACCGACCGCCGCAAGGACCCACCCGATCCGATGGACATCTCGCAGATCGTCGCCGCAGGCCCGCTGCTGCTGGCCGTCCCGCTCGCCCTCGCCGCCGGCGCCATCACCTTCCTGTCTCCCTGCTGCCTGCCGCTCGTGCCCGGCTACCTGTCCTACGTCACCGGCATGTCGGGCACCGAGGGCCGGGCTCCGGAGCGCGGCGGCGCGCTGCGGGCGCGGACGGTGGTGGGCACGCTGCTGTTCACGGCCGGGTTCTCCGGCCTGTTCGCCGCCTACGGTGCGCTCTTCGGCAGCCTGGGCGGCCTGCTGTTCGATCACCAAGACCTCATGATCCGCATCCTGGGGGTGGTCACCATCCTGCTTGGGCTGATGTTCATGGGCGCCTTCCGCCGCATCCCCTGGACCAGCCGCAGCCTGCACCCGCGCATCCAGCCGCGCGGCGGTGTGGCCGGGGCTCCGCTGCTGGGCGTGCTGTTCGGCCTGGGCTGGACCCCCTGCATGGGGCCGACCCTGGCCGCGGTCCTCGCCCTCTCCACGGCTTCGGGCAGTGCCGGACGCGGCGCCTTCCTCGCTTTCGTCTACGGCCTGGGCGTGGGGTTGCCGTTCCTCGTCGCCGCGATCGCGCTGACGAAGACGATGCGGGCGCTGGCCTGGGCCCGCAGGCACGCCCGAACGGTGACCCGCGCCGGCGGCCTGATGCTCGTCCTGGTCGGCGCCACTCAGGTCAGCGGGCTGTGGACCGCCTTCGTCCTCGCCATGCAGCAATGGGCGGGCAGTTACCGACTCCCGCTGTGACCGGGGCACAGCTCCGATGCCGCACCGGAGCCCGGCGGCCGCTCCCCTCTCCCCTAGCCCGTGTCCCGCCTCCCTGCGGACAACCGCTCCCACAACCCGATGGCGAGGTCTTTCAACGATGACCGGCACTGCCCACCGCTCCCCGTACGCGGCGATCCCCCGTGCGGCCCTGGCCGTCGCGATGGCGGCGGCACTGGCCGGATGCGCCGAACAACTCGGCGGCGACGCCGACTCCGCGGAGCCCGACCACAGCGATGCCTCCGGCGACGGTTCGGCCACGGCATTCGGTCCCGGGGAGCGCGAACCCGCACCCGAGGTGAGCGGTGAGACGCTCGACGGCGCCCCGGTCGGCCTCGACGACTACGCCGGCGAGGTGCTCGTCGTGAACTTCTGGGCGAGCTGGTGCAGCCCGTGCCGCGCAGAGATGCCCGTGCTCATGAAGGTCTACACCGAGTACCGGGATCAAGGACTGGAGTTCCTCGGCGTCAACATCAAGGACGACAGAACCGCCGCGAAGGCGTTCGAGCGCAACCTGGGCGTCACCTACCCCAGCATCTACGACCAGCCCGGTGCCGTTCCCCAGGCGTTCGCCGACACCGTTCCCCCGCAGGCGATCCCCAGCACCGTCGTCATCGACCGCGAGGGGGACATCGCGGCCCGCGTCATCGGCGCCACCACCTACGACCAGCTCACCGGGCTCGTCGAACCCGTCCTCGCCGAGGGAGGCGCCCCGCAGGCGCGATGACCGCCGCGGGGGCGGCCGGCGACCGGGGCAGCGGAGCGGACAGCTATTGCGGTGATCGGGCTTCACCGGCCGACCGGGCCCTCACAGGACCGATATCGGCCGTCCGGCGGTATACGAACTTCAGGAAGAGACCGGGCCCCGGCGGCGCCGGCGCCGGCGCCGCGGCCGCGGCCGACTACCCTGGGCTGCGCCGCCGGGCACGCCGCCGAATCCGGTGACGTCCGATCGCCACCCACGCCGCCAGCGCGAGGATCGGCAACGCGTTGAGAACCGGCCCGATCGGCGAGAACTCACCGGCCGGAGTCCGCAGCAGTTCGGCGTTCATCTGCTGGCGGATCGCCAGCAGGCCGATGAGCGCCCCCGCCACCACGGCCACCGTCGTCCACGAGCGGACGCGGAGGTTGATCCAGCGGCCGGTCAGGGCGCCGAAGACGAACCGCGCCAGCGTGCCGACCGCGCCGATCACCAGGACGGTGCCGAGCGGGTTGTATTTCCACGACAGGGCGACGTCCCCGCTCATCGCCGCCCACACCGACCTGGTGGCGCCGCAGAGCGGATCCATGATGCCGAAGTAGTGCGTGATCCCGTGGACATCGACCGGGGGCAGCCCGAAGACGGCCATGGCCGCTCCCAGAGTCAGCCCGCCCAGCGCCGGCCACGCCATCGGCCGCAGGCCATCGCGCTCCTCGACGCGGAACTCGACCGGCCGAAGCCACTCAGGCATTCTCCTCCTCCAATGTGCATCTACCGCCCGCCCCGCCCCGAGCCCCTGAAACGGTTCGGCGCCGCCCCAGCGGCTTCCCCCCGATAACGGCCCGCTCCGACCGGCAGGGACACGCCGTCGCCTCCAAGAAACCGCGAATCCGTCACACTACCTAACTTCCTTAGGCACGCATCGCGGGCCCGACGCCTCTTCATATCCATAGTGGAAACCCTGGGCGGCGAAGACCGGCGCGTGCACCGGCCAACGCTCCCTTCCTGCTGCGGATCGGGCACGACAGGTCGGGTCCGACGGGAGTGCGGCGCCGTCGGTGCCGGGGCGGGGGTGCGGGCCGGCACCGACGGCGCCGAGAAGGGCTCAGGCCGCGGACGAAAGGGGCTCGCCGGCAGCGATGGCGGCGGCGAGGTGCCGGGCCTGCTCGTGGGCGGCGGCCATCGACGCCTCGTGCTTCGGTAGGAGCGCGGCGAGCGCCGGGGTGTGCGGGGCCATCGTCAACTCGGGAATCACGGTGGCCACGTCCAGGCCGAGCAGCTCCTCCCGGCCGAGGACGGCTTCCAGGGCGGGCACGACGAAGTCGAAGCCGTAATAGGGGGCGTCGGGACCGTATCCCCCGCCGCGGGCGGAGATCAGCACCGCCGGGCGCCCCGCGGCCGGTGGCGGACCGGAGCGGTCGAAGGTGCGTCCGTCGACGATGACCTGGTCCAGCCACGCCTTGAACACCGATGGCATCGTCAGGTTGTACATCGGAACAGTGAACAGGTAGGCGCCGGCACCGAGGAACTCCTCGATGAGCTCGTCCTGCACCTTGGCCGCTTCGGCCTGCTCCGGGGTGTGCCTGGCCGGTTCCACGGTGCGCGCGGCGATCCCCGCGGCGTCCAGGTGAGGCACCGGAGCGGCGGCGAGGTCGCGATGGACGACCCGGCCGCGCCATGCCCGGCGGAAGGACTGGGCGACCTGGCGCGAAACCGAGGCCTCGCCGAGCGACGACGAGTCGATGTGCAGCAGATATGACATAGCGGATTGCTCCATTCAGTTGCCATGGTGTGGTCGACCGAAAGCGGACGGTAAGTGCGTTACATACCGTCGGTGCGGTAAGATCCCCTCGAAGAAGGGGCGATGGACATGAGTGCGCGAACGATCAAAGGGCCGTGCCAGGCGTGGCCGCAGGAGAGCGGGTTCATCCGGGAAGTGCTGGACCGGATCGGCGACAAGTGGACGGTCCTGGTCGTCAGCACTCTCGCCGACGACCCGCTGCGCTACTCCGACCTGCAGGCGAGCATCCCGGGTATCTCCCAGCGGATGCTCACCGTGACCCTCAAAGCCCTCGAACGCGACGGCCTGCTCTCGCGCACCGCCTACGCCGAGATTCCACCGCGGGTGGAGTACGAGCTCACCCCGCTGGGACATTCCCTACTGGACGCCGTGACGGCGCTCGCAGGGTGGGCGGCGAGCCATTACGACGAGGTCGCCGCCCACCGGCGTCACCACGATCAGAACGGGGTCGGCCGGAAGAAGGCGCGCGGCACCGGGCCGGACGCCTCCCCCGCCTCCTGAGCCGGGGCCTCAACCGCTGTTTCCCCGACCTGCGACGCGGCGGCTGCTGCGGGCGGGCTGTCGCCGCCGCTGCGGGCGGGCGCGGGAGCCGCGCCGCCGACGAGACCGCTCTGCCCGCCCCCGGGCACGGCGCAGGCGCCGCCGTCCGGTTCGCACAGGCCCGCGGTATCGGATTCGAGCATCCGCAGGGCCGGGCGGAAACCCCGGCCGTTCATGCCGGCGCTCCGGAAACGGCCGAGGCCGCCTCGTCCAGGGCACGGGCGTAGCCGGCCACGGATTGCGCTCCCGCGAGAGCCAGGCGGCGGTCGAGCACCGTAAACGGCACCCCGCGTGCGCCGAGAGCGCGGGCCTCGGCGACGTCGGCGCGCACCGCATCGGCATACTCGTCGCCGGCGAGGACCTCCCGCACCCGCTCCCCCGACAACCCGGCCGACTCGGCCTCGTCGGCAAGCGCACCCGGCTCGAAAGGATTGAACTCTCCGGCGAAGAGCCGGTCTTGGACCTGCGAGAAGAACGCCGATCCCAGTCCCGACTCCTCCGCGTAGTGCGTGACGCGGTGCAGGTCGAAGGTGTTCGCGTTCAACCGGTCGACGTCGAAGGGCAGGCCCTCGCGCTGGGCCAGAACCTGCATGCGGCGTTCGGCCCGTTCAGCGACCGCCGTGTCGCCGCCGTGCGAACGGATGAACGCGCTCTCGACCGTCTCCGGCTCCCGCGGCGCGTCGGGGAGGAGCTCGAACGAGCGGATCTTGACGACGAAGCGGTCGGCGTCCGGACGGCGGCTGATGGCCTCCCGAAGCCGGTGCTTGCCGATATAGCACCACGGGCACCCCAGGTCGGCCCACTCCTCGACGACCACCGGAGGCGATCCTCCGGCATGAATCTTCTCCATTGATTCCACCCCACTTTTGGTGCGTAACCTCATCGTAAGTGCGCTCAAGAGGGCGCACAAAAGGCACTTTCACGTGCGTAGGGCACAGGAGCGTCAGCCGCTCGGCCGGCAGCGGCAACGCGCTGCCCTGCTGGCCCGGGCGATCGTGCCGCCGATCGCCCGGGGGTCCTGCGGCGCGTCAGTGCTGGATCAGACCGCCGACCGGGACGGGTGCGACGTGGCCTGTCGCCGGAGCGGTCTGGGCCAAGGCCAGGCCGACATCGACCAGCGACGACCGGCGCAGGCCGGCGACCTCGGGAATCGGGGTCCAGACGGATTCGACGGTGTCGCCGTTCGGCTCCGGCCGGAGCCGGCCGCCGGTGATGGAGGCGCGGTAGTAGACGCCGATGTTCTGGTGGTCGACGCCCGCATGCGCGACGGCCGCGGGGATCACCCTGGAGTCCACGCCCAGCAGCCGCTCGACCACCGCACTGCAGCCGGTCTCCTCAGCGACCTCCCGGATCACCGCATCGAACGGATCCTCCCCGTGCCGGACCCCGCCGCCCGGAAGGGTCCAGTCGCCCGACGCGTGCTGGGCGAGCAGCACCCGCCCGTCCTCGATGCACACCGCGTAGGCCGCCAGCCGGAACCCTGCCCGCTTCAGCTCGCCTGCGGCCGCATCGGCTCCACCGTCTGTCCCGTGGCTCATCGGATCATTGTGCCCCGCCGCGACGCCGCAACCGCGACCGCGACCGCGACCGCAGCCGCAACGCCGGCCGGGGCCGACCGGCCCCGGTGCGGACCCGCCGGCCCTACTCCTGGTCCGGGTCGATGACGGTGATGCCCGCGGGGGCCGCCCTGTCGAACTCGGGCAGCAGCGCGGCGGCCTCCTCCAGGCCGATCACCCGCTCGATGAGCTGCTGGGGCCGCAGTGCGCCGGACTCGATGAGCGCGAGCATTCCCGGATAGTCGGCCGCCGCCATCCCGTGGCTGCCGAGGACGTCCAGCTCCCAGGCGATCACCCGGTCCATCGGTACCCGGGGATGCCCCTCGACCGGCGGCAGCAGCCCGATCTGCACGTGGCGCCCGCGCCGCCGGAGGGCGTGGATCGCGTCGGCGCACGTCTGCTCGCTGCCGACGGCGTCCACGGCGACATGGCTCCCACCCGAGGTGATCTCCCGGACCTCGGCCGGTGTGCCGTGCCCGTCGGCGGCGAGCACGTGCTCGGCGCCGAGGTCGTGCGCCGCGGCCAGGGCCTGCGGGTTGCGGTCGACGGCGACGACGCGCGCACCCAGCGCGCGGGCGATCATGACGGCGGACAGGCCGACCCCGCCCGCGCCGATCACGGTCACCCATTCGCCGACTGCGATCCGGGCCCGGTTCACCAGTGCGCGGTAAGCGGTGGCGAACCGGCAGCCGAGGGCGGCCGCGGCCGGGAAGCCGACCGCCGCCGGGATCGCGATGAGGTTGGTGTCGGCGGCGCGCAGGGCGACGTACTGCGCGAAGGAGCCCCAGTGTGTGAAGCCCGGCTGCTGCTGGTCCGGGCAGATCTGCGCGTCTCCGCGGGCGCACCACGCGCAGCGACCGCAGCCGCATACGAACGGGACGGTCACCCGATCTCCCGGCGACCACTTCCGCACCCCGGCACCGACCGACGCCACCACTCCCGCCAGCTCGTGCCCGGGTACGTGCGGCAACGCGATGTCCTCGTGGCCTCTCCAGGCGTGCCAGTCGCTGCGGCACAACCCGGTGGCGCGCACCCGCACGACGACGCCGCCCTCCGGCACGTCGGGTTCGGGCACCTCGCGCACCTCGGGCCTGCCGCCGATCTCATCGAAGATCACTGCTCGCATAGGGGCATCCTTTCGTCTTGCGCGCCGGCGCGCATGGCCCCGCGCGTGGACGTCCCGGCGAATAGGCGCGGGGAGAGGGCGGTGGAGCAAGCAGCGGGTGAGACCGGGGCGCCTGGGCCCCGGTCCCACCCGCTACATCGGCAACGAATACCGGATACCCGGCGGACGGCACAGCGCGGCTCACGGTGGCAGCGGCATCGCATGGACGCGGCGACCCGCGAACGCGACGGTCGCAGCACGCCGGTCGGGGGGCCTCACTCCGGGGGTTCCTGCAAAGTCACCAGCACTGGATGATGGACATGTTGTCATAAGTGCGGTTGATCCAGCCGCGCTCCACATGCCGGTAGGACCACGCCCACACCCAGCCTTGGCCGCGGGGATTTTGACCTTGGACGAGGTCACCGGGGTATTGATAGGCGATGTCTCCGGAAGAGAGTTGGATCTTCGTCGTCCTGAGGATCCGGAAATGGCACTGTTGGGCGGCTGCCTCTGCGGTCGTACCACGCTGGTTGGAGTCAGCCGGTGCGCTGTTCGCGCTCGCGGCAGTGGGCGCCGCCAGCACCGCCGCGCAACCGATTACCGCAGCTGCCGTGCGCAGCCGGGTGCGTTTCACCATTCGATTCCTCTCCTCGACCTTAGGCATTAGCAGTTCAAGTAGTTGGAGTGGATGAAGACCCCGTTCGCGACGCCGGGGATGGCGCCGCCGCGCCAATAGCCGTCGCGTACGCTGACATCGAATCGGGTGTAGGCGTTCACCCAGCCCTGGATCTCACCGCCGCGGGCGGGTTTTTGGGAGTAGTACGGAACCATGTAGGTCTTCACGTAGCACGTCTCGGCCGCGGCCGCGGCCGCGCCGCTCATAGCGGTGCCTGAAAGCACCGCTGCGGCCGCCAGCGTCATGGCGGCGGCGCTACGGCCTGCTCGGGAAGCGGGCTTGTCCATGGGATGGTCCCCTCGGGTTCGGGGTCAGCCGCAGTTCAAAGTCACCGTCTTGCCGATGTGGACGGGATAGTTGTATCCGGTCGGGCTCGTCGCCCACAGGGCGACCCTGTGCTGGTGTTCCCCGCCGCAGTTGTAGTCGTTGAGGACGCGGTGGGTGCTCCCGAACCACCTGGTGGTGTCGTCCTTGGCCCAGCCCCACCAGCGCGAGCTCTGCAGTGTGGCACGGAAGGTCCATCCGTTGCTGCATCCGTAGCTCGTCACGTCCGCCTTGACCGTGGTTCCGATGCGATAAGGCGCGCCGGCCATCGGTGCGCAGCCGGCGGCCTCCTGTATGTCCACGGCTCCGACGCCGCCGGTGCCGGCCGCGGCCGGCGCCGCTGCGGCCATACCCACGAGCAGGGCTGCGGCGGAAACCGCCGCCGCTTTCGCGCGGATTTTCATCTCTACCTCCTCGGATTCATGCGGTCTTCGGGACGCCGGTATTCGGCATCCGAATCAGGTGGCGGGCTCACCGAGACCTGGAGAACTCCCCAATTCGTCCCGGGCAGCCACCCGAATCCGAGAGTAGGGCGCATCCTGCCCACAGGTCATCAGAATTAGAGAGATGTCGAACTGTCCTCGCCACCGACGCACCCCTGGCCGGTTCGTTGCGAATTGCACCGGATACAACCCGACCACAACCGCGTCCTAACCGGGATTCGGAGAATGATCCGAAGAGGAACGGGAGCTTAATCCGCAACGTTCGGGATCGGTGGCGATCGCCCGGGCCGAGCGGCCTTTTTGCCGCGAGGGGCAGGGGCGGTCCGGCACCGCGGCCGACGAGCACCGACGGTGGGTGGGTGGTCTGAGTGGAATCCGGCCGATCATGGACCACGGTGTCCTTTGAAAGCACCGCGACCATACGCGTGAGTGTCAGCTTCAGCCTCTACCCGAGCGTGTTCGCCTTGGCCTGCGAGGGCGCGCTCGCCATGCACGGCCCGGCTCCGCGCTCGCCCGCGGCTCAGCTGGTCGGCTCGCTGCCGGCAGCGGCCAAACGTGCGTTGCTGCCGATCGTGGACCGGCGCCACACACTCTCCCCCGGCTGCCTGTCTCCCGGCCTCCCAACGAGCGACACCCCGCTCGCTGAAGAGCTCGACCGGCTCCGCTCCTTGAGCCACGACGACGTGCGCACGGACCTAGAACGCGTTTTCGCCGACACGGGGGTGCCCGCGCATTGGCTGTCCGTGTGGAGGAATCCGCGCCGCTGGACCGAACTGGTGGCTCTCGCCTTCGACCACATCGGCACCCGCCTGGAAGACGCCTGGCGACGCAGCATCCGGCAGCGCGAACGCGAGGCCCAGCGCATCGGGACCGCCGTGGCCCGCGGCGGGATCGACGTCGCTCTGGCCACCGCTCATCCGCGCGGCCGGCTGCGCGGCACGGCCCTGCAGTTCCCGGACCCCAATCCGGTCAATGTGAACGCGAGCGGCCGCTGGATCGTGCTGACTCCCATGATCGGACGGCCGCGAGCGGTGCTTTGCGATCTCGACCGCCCCGACGTCCTGTGGTTCGGCTATCCCCTGGCCGGCCCGTCCGACGAGACCCAAGACGCACGCTCACGCACCGAACTCGACGCCCTCCTCACGCCGATCCGTGCCCGCCTGCTGCGCTTCCTGGACCGTGAACTTCCCATGAGCGCAGTTCCCGCTCTACTCGGTTGCACCCCGCCAACCGCGACCCACCACTGCACTCAGCTCGCCAAAGCCGGGCTGATTCTTCGCCGTCGACGGGGCCGATCCGTGAGAATCGCTCGTACGCCCAGAGGCGATCAGGTACTGGAAGCCTATGCGCGTCCCATGGCGGATTGCTGAGGATCCGGCCGAGACCGGCCGGCGCGCCGGCGGCGCCGTCTCCCGTCGGCACGGGTGCGCGCCGGCGCCCCATCGCCGCTACATCTCCTCGTGGTGGTCGGGGTCGCCGCCGAAGAGGCGTCCGTCTTCCCTGGCCAGACCGCTGATCGCCGCGACTTCGGCGTCGGAGAGTTCGAAGCCGAACACATCGAGGTTCTCCTGCTGGCGCTGCGCGTCCGCCGACTTGGGGATGGGCAGCGCACCGATCTGCACGTGCCACCGCAGGACCACTTGGGCCGGCGTGACGCCGTGCGCGGCCGCGGCTCGGGTGATGGGCTGTTCGGCGAACGGCGCGCTGCGCTTGCCCAGCGGGCTCCACGATTGCGTCCGGATGCCCAGCTCGGCATCGACCCTGCGCATCGCGTCCTGCGGGAAGTACGGATGCAGCTCGATCTGGTTGACCGCCGGGGTCACGCCGCTGTCGTCGATGACGGCGCGCAGGTGCCGCTCGGTGAAGTTGCTGACGCCGATGGAGCGCACCAGGCCCCGCTCGCGCACGTCGACCAGGGCCCGCCAGGCCTCGACGTACTTGCCCACACTGGGATTGGGCCAGTGGATCAGGACCAGGTCCAGGTAGTCGGACCCGATCCTGCGCAGGGAGTCTTCGACCGATTTCACGGCGAGGGAGTACTCGTGGTGCCGGCCCGGGATCTTCGTGGTGATGCGCACGTCCTCCCGCGCCAGGCCGGACGCGCGCACGGCCCGACCGACTTCCTCCTCGTTGCCGTAGTTGACTGCGCTGTCGAGCAGCCGGTAGCCCGTCTCCAAGGCGGTGCGCATCGCCGCCACCCCGTCTTCGCCGCGCAGCGAGAACGTGCCGAAGCCCACCGCGGGCAGTGCGTTGCCGTCATTCAGCTCGTAATAGTCGACCGCGATCATGCCCCCAGCCTAGGCCGAACCGGCGTCGCCCGGCCGTCCTCCCTCGCCCCCTGCGCGTGGGGGCGGCACCGCGACGTGGCCCGGTATCGAGGCGATGCCGGCCCGCCCCGAAGGCGCGTCCTAACCGCCCACCTCGGCGAGGAAGCCGGCCAGGCGTCGGTCGAACTCCTCGGGGTTGCAGCGGTTCGACGGGTCGAAGGAGTCGGGGATGGTCTCCATCCGGGCGCGGGGGACGGCCTCGGCGATGCGGCGCGACATCGGCTGCAGCCGGGGATCGTCCGCGCTGAGCACCAGGGTCGGGCACCGAACCGCCGGGAGCCGGGGCGTGTAGCGCACCGCGTTGAGCGCGTAGCGGATGCGCACCGTCTCGGCACGGCGCATCCGGGTGAGCATCGCGTCCATGTACGCTCGCGCGGCCGGCCAGCGCCGGTACTGGCTGCGGACACCTGGTCGCATCAGGCCCGGGAACAGCCACAGCCACCCCGTTGCGTACAGCAGGACCAGGTTGACCGCCTCGGCCGCCGAGCGTGGCCGGGTGTCGCTGAACGAATCCACCGTGACCAGAGCCTTCACCTTCTCCGGGTGGTTCAGGGCGAGAAGCTGGGCGAGCACTCCGCCGAAGCTGACGCCGCACACCACGGCCTCCCCGACGTCCAGGACCTCCAACAAGGCCGCGATGTCGCCGGCCTGGCGCTCCAGCACGTCGCGCCGCCCGCGCAGCGGGGAGGAGTCGCCCGCGCCGCGGGGATCCACCGCGATCACGCGATGGTCGGCGGAGAAGCGGTCGATCTGCGGTTCCCAGAGCGCGCGCGTGCACCCCAGACCCGGCAGGAGCACAAGGGGCGGACCGGAGCCCCGTTCGGTGTAGCCGATCGTCGCTCCGTCCAGCTGCGCGGTGGTCATCGGGCGTCCTCCATATCGCCTGCTGCGGGCGCGCCGGTGCGCGGCCGCCGCTTCGCGGATCGGCTCATGCCGCCGCCGGCCTGCGCGCGAGGACATCGACCGGCAGGCCGCCGGCCGGCCGCATCGCCGCGAAGCCGGTCGGGCGGATCCGCTGGGCCGGCAGATGCAGCTCGGTGCGGGCGAGGACGCGGGCGAGCATCACGGTGAGCTCCGTGGTCGCCAGCGCGGCGCCGATGCAGCGGTGCGGACCGGCCGAGAACGGCAGGAACTCGTACGGCTTGGGCTTGCCGAAGCCGGGCTCTCCGGGAATCCAGCGCTGCGGACGGAACTCCAGAGGATCCGCCCACAGCTCGGGGAGGCGGTGCGTCACATACGGGCTGTACAGGAGCAGGGTGTCGGCCCGCACACGGCGGTCGGCGAACTCGAACCCGGTCGCGACCTTGCGCGCGGACACCACCGCCGGCGGATAGAGGCGGAGCGTCTCCTGGACCACGCCGTTCAGGTAGGGCAGGCGCGGGAGGTCATCGCTTTCGGGCCGCCGGCCGCCGAGCACACGGTGCACCTCGGCGGCGGCGCGGTCCCATACCCCCGGTGTGCTGAGCAGGGCGTAGACCGCCCAGGCCGCCGCCGCGCTGGTGGTCTCGAAACCCGCGGCGATCAGCGTCACCGCCTGGTCGCGAACCTCCGCGTCGCTGAGCCCGTCGCCGTCGTCGTCGCGGCCGTGCACCAGCGAGGCCAGCACGTGGTCGTCGGCGTCGGCCGAGCCGGCGCGTACCCGCGCGATCTCCTCGGCGATCCGCGCGTCGACCCGGGACCGGGCGGCCATCGCGCGCCGCCACTGCGGCGTGCCCAGCCGGCGCTTCCATTCCACGGTCTGGGGCAGGTGATCGACCAGGTCGAGCAGCACTTGGAGCTGTGCCCCGAAGAACGCCGACTCCTGCGCGAGCCGCTGCCCGAACAGCGCGTGGATGGTGCTCCGCCGGATCGCGGCGCGCAGCTCCTGATAGACGTCGACCTGCCGCCCCGGGCGCCATCCGTCGAGCGCGGCGTCGGCGCTTGCGGCCATGATCGCGATGTAGTGGTCGATCCGGCGGTGGTGCAGGGCCGGCTGGACCAGGCGCCGCCGGCGCCGGTGCTCAGCGCCGTCACTGACGATCAGCGAGGTGGGGCCGTCCACCGGGATCAGCCCCGCGAAGGCCTCGCGCCAGCGGAACAGGTCGGAGTTGGCGAAGACGAAGCGGTTGGCCTCGGGTCCCAGGAGATAGACGTATCGGCCGAGGCGGGTCATGGGACCGCGGCGGCGGTAGCAGGCCGCGAGAAGGTCGCCCGGCGGGTAGCCCACCGTATGGCCGTGCCATCGCGCGGCCGCGTGCGACGACGCCTGGGTGCTCCCGCGGGTCGCTTTCATGTTCCCCTCCGTTCGCTACACCCGTAGCTTACTACAGGTGTAGCAGATCCTCAGGCCGGGGGGACGGCGCCGTCCACCGCCGCCTGCACGGACCGGCGCAGCCGGTCCCGGTCGCCGCCGCCGAGGAACGGCCGGGCCAGGGCGTCATAGAGCACGCCGTCCAGTTGCACGAGCAGCAGCCGCGCCGCCGCCTCCGGGGCGGGCGTTTCGGAGGCGCGCATCGCCACGGCCGCGCGATCCAGGAACCGGCGGTTCGCCGCGCGCAGCGCCTCGGTCAGCTCCGGGCGCCGCGCCGCGTCCAGATACAGCTCCAGCCGGGCGCGCGTGCGCGCCCGCGCCGGCCCGAGCCAGTAGGCCAGCAGCTCGACGAGGAGGTCGACCAGGGCCTCGCGGTGCTCGGGCGAACCGACGTCCCAACCGGTGGTCGGCATCCGCTCGAGGTCGGCCTCGTCCAGTTCCACGATCCGATCGAGCACCCCGCGGAGCAGGGCCAGCCTGGTTCGAAAGCAGCTGCTCGTACTGCCGGCCGGCAGGCCGGCCCGGGCGTCCACGGCCCGATGGGTCAGCCCCCGCAACCCCTCGTCCGCGACGATCTCGATCGCCGCATCCGCAGCTCGCCGCCGACGCGACGTCCACCCGCTGGTCCCGGTCTGCATGGCGATCAATCTGCTGGATCCGCGCCCGGCGTGCAAACGGCCCCGCAGGGCTCCGAAGCGGCTCAGGACCCTCGGGGGCGCAGGATCACTGCTGTCCAGGAATGAACAGCCGGGTCTTCCGGTCCCGACAGCCTCGGGTGCCCTGTGCATCGCTGCGTACGTGCCATCAGTTCCGACCTCGCAAGGAGAAGCGGCCGGGCTGGGCGCACCAGGGGGAGGTCAAGGCGGCGCAGCGGAACAAGGTTCTCGCCGACGCGCTGAAGCTGGTCTGGATCTCCTCCACGCTCGATCCGCGGCCGCGCAGCCGGGAACTGGGCCGCGGCCGCCTTGGTCGATCTTCAGGTCGAGATCATGGTCGTGGAGCTGCCCGGGGAGGTGCGGGAGCGGCTGCGCGCCGCCCAGCGCCGCCGGTTCCGCTGAACGCGCGCCGTCGCCCACGCGTCGCGGCCGACCGGACCGCCGGCGCGATCACCGGGCGGCCTCCGAGCAGCGGTGGTAGAGGTCCGCGAGGCGGGTCCCGCCGTGTCCCCTCCCGGGGATCAGCGGGTGGAGAAGGCCGCGTCGAAGGCGGCGTCGGAGGGCTTGTAGCGCGACAGGTTGCGGACGAACTCCAGGGCCTCGGGGGCTCCGACGAGGCGGTCCATGCCGGCGTCCTCCCATTCGACCGACAGCGGGCCGTCGTAGCCGATGAAGTTCAGCATGCGGAAGGCGTCCTCCCAGGGCACGTCGCCGTGGCCGGTGTTGATGAAGTCCCATCCGCGCCGGGGGTCGGCCCAGGCCAGGTGCGAGGACAGGCGGCCGTTGCGGCCGTTGCCCACCCGCATCTTGGTGTCCTTGCAGTGCACATGGCTGATCCGGTCGCGGAACTCCCAGAGGAACGCGACCGGATCGATGTCCTGCCACACCATGTGGCTGGGGTCCCAGTTGAGGCGGAACGCCTCCCGGTGGCCGATCGCCTCCAGCGCGCGGTGCGTCGTCCAGAAGTCGTAGGCGATCTCGCTCGGGTGCACCTCGTGGGCGAAACGGACACCGACTTCGTCGAACACGTCCAGGATCGGGTGCCACCGGCGGGCGAAGTCCGCGTAGCCGGCCTCGATCAGCTCTGCCGACACCGGCGGGAACATGGCCACGTACTTCCAGATCGACGATCCGGTGAAGCCGGTGACCGTCCGCACGCCCATCTTGGCGGCGAGGCGGGCGGTGTTGGCCATCTCCTCGGCGGCGCGCCGGCGCACGCCCTCGGGATCGCCGTCGCCCCACACCCGGTCGGAGAGGATGTCGCGGTGGCGCTGGTCGATCGGGTCGTCGCAGACCGCCTGTCCCTTGAGGTGGTTCGCGATGGTCCACACCGACAGTCCGTACCGGTGGAGAAGATCCAGCTTGCCTCGGACGTAGGCGTCGTCGTCCCAGCGCCACGGGTCGAGGTGGTCGCCCCAGCAGGCGATCTCGAGGCCGTCGTAGCCCCACTCGCCCGCGAGCCGGACCACCTCCTCGAAGGGAAGGTCCGCCCACTGGCCGGTGAAGAGAGTGATGGGTCGTCCCACAGTGGCCTTCCTTGTCCTCGTCGTTTTCCGGCCGCCTACACGTCCACCCAGACCGAGTCCTGCGCCGCGCTGCGCTGGACGGCGTCCAGGACGCGCTGCACGTGCAGCCCCTCGGCGAACGAGGGGTGCGGCGGTGTGCCGGAGTCGATGCCCTCGACCAGGTCCTTGACCTGGTGGGAGAAGCCGTGCTCGTAGCCGAGCAGGTGGCCCGGGGGCCACCAGCCCGAGAGGTAGGGATGCGAAGGCTCGGTCACCGAGATGCGGGTGAATCCCTGCTGGTCCTCGGGGGCGGTCCGGTCGTAGAACTGCAGCGTGTTGAGGTCTTCGAGGTCGAAGAAGAGCGCGCCGCGCTCCCCGGAGACCTCCACGGTCAGCGCGTTCTTGCGGCCCGTGGCATACCGGGTGGCCTCGAAGGCGGCGAGGGCGCCGGAGTCGAGGCGGCCGGTGAACAGGGCGAGGTCGTCGACGGTGACCCGCCCGGTCTGCGTGGCGGGACCGGCCTGCTCCGAGGCGGGCAGAGGACGCTCCTCGACGATCGTCTCGACGACGCCGGTGGCCCGCTGGACGCGCCGGCCGGTGATGAACTGGACCATGTCGACGGCGTGGGCCCCGATGTCGCCCAGCGCTCCCGAGCCGGCGTGCTCCTTCTGCAGGCGCCAGGCCAGCGGCGCCTGGGGGTCGACGAGCCAGTCCTGCCGGTAGGCGGCGCGCACCTGCCGGATGTGCCCCACCTTGCCGCGGGCGACGAGGTCGCGGGCCAGCGTGGCGGCGGGCACGCGGCGATAGGTGAAGCCGACCATGGAAAGCGCGCCGCGCGCCTGGGCGCGCTCGGCCGCCGCGGCCATGGACTCCGCTTCGGCCACGGTGTTGGCGAGCGGCTTCTCGCAGAGCACGTGCTTGCCGGCGTCCAGCGCGGCGGCGGCGATCTCGGCGTGGGACCCGCCGGGAGTGACCACGTCGACGACGTCGATGTCGTCGCGGGCGACGACCTCGCGCCAGTCCGTGGCCGATTCCGCCCAGCCCCACCGCTGCGCAGCGGCGGCGACCGCGTCGGCCCGGCGGCCGACGATCACCGACATCTCGGGGGCGGCGGGAAGGTCGAACATCCGCGGGGCGGTACGCCAGCCTTGTGAGTGCGCCGCACCCATGAAGCCGTAACCGATCATGGCCACCTTGAGCGTCCTCACGCCGGCACCAGCCTCCTTGTCCACGGCGACGCGGGGTCCAACGTAGCGCCCGGGGATCGGCACATAAAGGGCGACGGGCTGACATAGGAGTGGCTGCAGGTGGCCGGACCCGGACGCACTGCCAGCGGCGGTGATCTTGTACCTGTGGTCATTGTGAGCGATCACAAGTGACCACAGGTACAAGATCGGCGACGGCTGAGTTACCGGCGCGCGCCTCGGCCGGTGGCCAGCGGTCGCGGGGGTGAAATAGCCGCCGCGCCGAGGGCGTTGTGGACTGCACTATGGACGAGGCAGCGGATGCTCCGGAGGATCCGGGCGCGGATCGTCGTGCGGCGGCGGAGCGGATCCGGCGGGCCAGGGACGAAGCGGCGGGGCTGGCCGATGCCCTGGCGCGCCAATGGGACGGCGTCGTCGACGCCGCGGCGCTGACGGCGAACGACGACGAGCACGATCCCGAGGGGCCCACGGTCGCCTATGAGCGCGAACGGCTCCGGGCCATGCGGGAGCACGTGCACGGCGAGCTCGCCGATCTGGATCGGGCGGCCCAGCGGCTGCGCGACGGCCTTTACTGGACGTGCGAGGGCTGCGGCGGCCCGATCGCCGCGGCACGGTTGAGCGCGCGCCCCACGGCCCGGACGTGTATCGGCTGCGCGTCCCCGGGCACCGCGCAGACCCGCCGTCGGAGGTGACCGCAGCGCCCCTCGCGGCGCGGCGTCCCGCCTTCCCCGCCGCGTGGAGCGTCCTCCTGCCGACCGGCGGCGGCAAGGGCGGCAGGTGCAGGTGCGGGCGATACCTCGGCGGGGCGCGCACCCAACCGGATGCCCGGCGCGCCCGTCCGGACGGCGGTCAGAGTTTTCCCGGAGGGCGGTCCGCATCACTCGGCGATCCCGTAGAACCGGCGCCGCGCGTCCGGCCCCGCAGGCCCCCGCCGCGGGACGACCGCGCCCACCACACCCCTGCGACGGCCGCGGCCAGGGCCGCCGTCACCGGGCCGAGGGCGGGAGTCGGGACCGAGGGTACGTAGGAGCCGCAGACGTTGGACACGGCGTGGGTGAGGATGATCGCGCCGACGCTGCCGCCGGAGCCGTTGTAGATCCACACCCACAGCACCCGGCCGCCGATGGCACCGAGGGCGCCCAGGGCGATGAGCAGCGGGGTCTGGCCGCTGGCCAGGATCGAGGGGATGTGCCATGCCCACCACACCGTGCCCACGACCAGGCCGGCGGCCAGCGGGCCCCACCTGTGCTGGAGCGGGTCGGTGGCGTATCCGGTCCAGCCCAGTTCCTCGCCGACCGCGGCGACGAGGAACGCGAAGGGCAGGACCGCCATCGCCGCGATCGGCAGGCGCGGCTGGTCCGGGAGGTCGACGCCCAGCAGGTGCATGCCTGCGTAGGTGACCAGCAGGGTGAAGGGTGCGAGGAGGAGGACGGGCGCGTACCAGCGCTTGGCGCGGATCCGGCCGAGGTCGACGGCGCGCCTGAGCAGCCGGGCGGCGCCCGGCGCGCCCTCGTGCCTGGCGGCGAGGATGAGGGCCGCGGTGAGCGGCACGAACGCCAGCGCCGCGTCGAGCACCGGCATGTTCTTGGGCGTCCCCGCGATGTGCACCCACCGGCTGAGGCCGTAGACCGGCAGGGACAGCGCCAGCGTCAGCAGGAAGAACTCCCACGGCGCCCCCGTGTCGCCCCCCGCACGGCGCGGCTGGGCCCGGGCGGTCACGTCGGGGCCTGTCGGTCGCATGCGATGTCGGTCATGGCGGCGATGCTCGCAGCCGGGCGCCCGGCCCCGCCTCCATCCGGGGAGTGGCCGATCTCCCCCGCGCGGGGGAGATCGGGAGTGGCCGGGGGCGGCACCGCAGACGGTGTCGCGCCGCCTCGGCGGCGCCTCCCCGCCGCCACGGGGCGCTGCGTCGGGACGGGGCCGTTCATCGCAGGAGGCTCTGCTCGGCGACGGCGATCAGGGTGTCGGCGGTCTCCTCGGGCGTTCGCGAGCGGCCGGCGTGCAGCAGGTCCACGTTTTCGAACGAGGTCAGCAGCCAGAGCACGTCGGTGGCGTGCTCGACCGAGACCCCGGGGCGCAGGCACCCCTGTTCGGCCAGGCGGCCGGCCAGGTCCGCGGCGCCCGCGAGCCGCCGTTCCTCCATGCGCCGGACCGCCCCGCCGGCCGCGGTCGCGTCCAACCGCGCCATCGACGACAGCGCCCGCACCGCGTCGAAATCGGCCGCGTACATGCCGACGACGCCCCGGATCGCCCCGCGCACGGCCTCGCGCGCATCCGGCCGGGCAGCGGTCTGGAGCATCTGCGCGAACCCGCCGCGCACCAGCAGGTCCTCGCCCAGCGCCGCGAACAGTCCGGCCCGGGACCCGTACACCTGGTAGACGGTCGGCCGGGCGACACCGGCGAGTCGGGCGACGCGGTCGATGCCGACCGGCTCGCCCGGCGCTTCGCGCAGGCACCGGTACAGGGCATCGAGGATGCGCCGCCGCGTGCGCTGCGCCGACTCCGCCCGCAGTCTCTGCTCGTATTTGCGTCCCGCCATGCCGGGGACTCTAGCATTTCGATTGACACACCGTATTCTGGAATACAGACTGTCGTTCGAATCGACCGACGGCGGCACTCCCCTGGGGCTGCCGCTTCACCGAGACGGGAGCCGCCATGGTGCGGATCATGTTCACCTGCGAACTCAAGCCGGATGCAGTGGAGGAGGATCGGGCGCTGCTGAAGGAGGTCTATGCGGAACTGGAGTCGAGGTGCCCCGCCGGGATGCGCTACGACACCTTCCTGGCCGACGACGGCGTCACCCTCGTCTCCTTCGTCGAGTTGGAGGGCGGCCCGGAGGCCATGCACGATCTGCCCGCCTTCCAGCGCTACCGCTCCACCCTGGAGGCACGCTGCGTCCGGGAGCCCTCCATGGCGGTGCTGAGCGAGCTCGGCAGCTACGCGTCGCCGTGACGTCCCGGCGGCCGTCTGCGCGTCCGGCCCGGCCCGCGCCCTTCGTCCCCACACGCCCGCGCCACTATTGACGCGCCGGATCGGGCCGGTCTAGCGTCCAAGGGCCGGAGCCGCACCGCACGTCGAGGAGTTGGTCCATGGCGCCGACTGTCGCGCTGCTCGGCACGTTGGACACCAAGGGCACGGAGTGCGAGTTCCTCCGGCAGCGCCTCGCGGCGGCCGGGTGCGTGCCGCTGCTCATCGACTGCGGTGTGTACCCGCCCGAGGGCGCCGCCGCCGACATCCCCGCCGCCCAGGTCGCCCAGGCGGCCGGCACCACCGTGGAGCGGCTGCGCGAGGACGCCGATCGCGGCGCCGCCGTGGAGCGGATGGCCGACGGCGCGGCGGCCACCCTGCGCGCACTGGCCGAGGACGGCCGCGTCCAGGCGACCCTGGCGGTGGGCGGCTCGGGAGGCACCGCGATAGCCGCCCGGGCGATGGCGGTGCTGCCGGTCGGCGCCCCCAAGCTCATCGTCTCCACCGTGGCCGCGGGAGACACGCGTCCCTACGTGGGCGCGCGGGATGTGACGATGATGTACTCCGTGGTCGACATCGCCGGCGTCAACCGCGTCTCCGCGCGCATCCTCGCCAACGCCGCGGCGGCCGCCGCGGGCATGGCCGGCGCCGCGGAACCGCAGGTGCCGCCCCGGCCGCTGGTGGCCGCGAGCATGTTCGGGGTCACCACGCCGTGTGTCACCGCGGCGCGCGCCGACCTCGAACAGGCCGGCTTCGAGGTCCTGGTCTTCCACGCCACCGGCACCGGCGGGCAGTCGCTGGAGGCGCTGACCGCCGACGGCTACTTCGCCGGCGTCCTGGACATCACCACCACCGAACTGGCCGACGAGCTGGTCGGCGGCGTCATGAGCGCCGGCCCCGACCGGCTGCGCGCCGCCGGCCGCCGCGGACTGCCGCAGGCGGTCTCGGTGGGCGCGGTGGACATGGTGAACTTCGGCGCCGCCGAGACCGTGCCCGCCGCCTTCGCCGACCGGCTGTTCTACCACCACAACCCCAACGTCACCCTGATGCGCACGACCCCCGGCGAATGCGCCGAGATCGCCCGCCGCATCGCGGCCCGGCTCAACCGGGCCACCGGTCCGGCGGCGCTGTATCTGCCGCTGCGCGGCGTCTCCGCGCTCTCGGCTCCCGGGCAGCCCTTCCACGACGCCGAGGCCGACGAAGCGCTGTTCACCACGCTGCGTGAGAACATCGATCCCGCCCGCGTGGAGCTGCACGAACTCGACACCGATGTGAACGATCCGCACTTCGCCGCGGCGATGACCCACCGCCTGACCGAACTCATCGGGGAGCACCACACGTGAACCGCGACGATGCACTCGCCCGGTTGCGCCGCACGGCCGAGGCGGGCGAGCCCGTGATCGGCGCCGGAGCGGGCACCGGCCTGTCGGCCAAGTGCGCCGAGGCCGGCGGCGGCGATCTGATCATCATCTACAACTCCGGGCGCTACCGCATGGCCGGCCGCGGCTCACTGGCCGGGCTGATGCCCTACGGCGACGCCAACGCCATCGTGGTCGACATGGCGCGCGAGGTCCTCCCGGTGGTGCGCGAGACCCCGGTGCTGGCGGGGGTGTGCGGCACCGACCCGTTCCGCAGGATGGAGGTGTTCCTCGCCGAGCTGAAGGCCCTGGGCTTCGCCGGGGTGCAGAACTTCCCCACGGTCGGCCTGATCGACGGCACCTTCCGGGCCAATCTGGAGGAGACCGGGATGGGCTTCGATCTGGAGGTCGACATGGTCCGCCGGGCGCGGGAGATGGACCTGCTGACCGCCCCCTACGTCTTCGACACCGACCAGGCCAGGCGCATGGCCGGGGCCGGGGCCGACATCGTGGTGGCCCACATGGGGCTCACCACCTCGGGCACCATCGGCGCGCGGACCGCGCTCACCCTGGAGGAGTCGGTGCACCGCGTGCAGGGCATCGCCGACGCCGCCCGCGAGGTCTCCCCCGGCGTGCTCGTCCTCTGCCACGGCGGGCCGATCGCCGAGCCCGACGACGCCGGCCTGGTGCTGGCCCGTACCCGGGGCGTCTCCGGTTTCTTCGGCGCCTCCAGCATGGAGCGGCTGCCCACGGAGACCGCGATGACCGAGACCATGCGCCGCTACAAGCGACTGCGGCCCGCGGCGGAGGAGGCCGGCGGGCGGGGCTGAGCCCGCGACCGAGCCGGCCCGCGGGGCCGGGCGACGACACGGACAGGAGGCCACGAGGTGCGATTCGCGGCGGTCGACCCCCACAGCCGGGAGACCATGACCTTCGACTGGGGTTCGGCGAAGTGGTACGTCCAGCCCGACGCCGTCCCCGGCGCCGGGCTGAGCTTCGGGGAGGTGGTGCTCAACCCCGGTCGGGGCCACGACCGGCACAACCACCCCGACGCCGAGGAGGTGCTCTACGTGCTTTCGGGGACCGGCCGCCAGATGGTCGGCGACGAGGAGCCCTTCGACGTCTCCGCCGGCGACGTGGTCTACGTCCCGCGCGCGGTGTTCCACAGCACCGTGAACACCGGGTGGGCCCCGATGCGGCTGATCGCGGTCTACAACCCGGGCGGGGAGGAGGCCGCGCTGCGCAGCCTGCCCGACTTCGCCGCGGTACCGCCCGGCGAGGTCCCCCGCGTGCGGCGGGAGTGACCGCCCGGGCCGCCCGGCGCCAACGCCGACCCGCCTGCGCGGCCCGGTTGGGCCCCGGCCGGCTGCGGCGCCGGCGGTCACCAGGCCTGCAACGCCAGGGCCGCGCCGAAGGCGACGAATACGGCGCCGCCGACCCGGGTGGCGACGCGCCCGGCCGCGCCTCCTCGGGGCAGCGGGATCGTGCGGATCGCGGCCACCACCAGGGTCCACCACAGCGCCGCGGAGGCGACCACGGTGGCTCCCAGCACCGCCACCTGGGGAAGCACCGCACGCTCCGCGGAGACGAACTGGGGCAGCACCGCCGCGAAGAACAGCAGCGCCTTGGGGTTGAGCACGTTCACCGCCAGCCCGCGCAGGAAGCAGCGACCGCTCCCGCCGGTCCCCTCCTCCCGGTCGTCCTCCGGGGCGACGGGCGACCGCAGCAGGCCCACTCCGAACCAGACCAGCACACCGCCGCCCACCAGCCGCAGCGGCCCCATCAGCTCGGGCGAGGACGCCAGCACCGCGCCGAGCCCGGTCAGCGCCACGACGCCGTGCAGGCACAGCCCGGCCACCACTCCGGCCGCCGCGCGGACTCCGTGAACGGTCCCCGACACGGCCGCCTGCGCGATCACCACGAAATCGGGCCCGGGAACGACCAGGGTGATCCACAGCAGCACCGCGAACGCCCACCACTCCACGACCGGCCTCCCGCTCTTCGGCAATCGCGGGGAAGATAGCCAGCAAGTTCGGTAGGGTGCGAGCATGGCGGAATCCAGGAGCGCGAACGCTCCAAATGCCGAATTGGATTCGATCGATTGGGCGATCCTGGGCATTCTGCAGAACGACGCGACGATCCCCAACAAGGACATCGCGGCGCGGGTCGGCGTGGCCCCCAGCACCTGTCTGCACCGGATCCGCAAACTGCGGGAGACCGGCGTCATCGAGTCGATCCGCGCCCACATCGATCCGACCCGGCTGGGCCGCCCCGAACAGGCGTTCATCGCCGTCCAGGTGCGCCCCCACTCCCGCGAGGCCGCGGAGGACTTCGTCGCCCAGGTGGGGCGGCTGCCCGAGACGACGGCGCTGTACAACGTCAGCGGAGCCCAGGACTACCTGGTGCACGTCGCCGTGCGCGACAGCGGCCACCTGCAGTCCCTGATCATCGACCGGCTGCTGGTGCTGCCCCAGGTGGCGCACTGCCATACCCAGCTGATCTTCGGACGGCCGGTCGTCACGCCGCTGCGCCGGCTGGGCGAGGAGTGAGTCCGGCGCGACGGACGTCCCGGAAATGCCACGGGCTTCCCTGCGGGAAGCGCGGGCCCGTCGGCACTGCGCCGCACGGCCCGCCGCGGCGAAGGCGGTGTCGCCGGCGCGGAGCCGGCTCGACGGACGGCCGCGGTAGTTCGGTGTTTGAACGAATCGGTAGCCTGGATCCCATGTCGACCTGGCGGGATTCGCTGCAGAGCCGGGCGTGGCGGCCCTACATCGAGGCGAGCCTGCTGCTGGAGACCCGGCTCGACGAGGACCTGCGGGCGGCCGCCGGGCTGAGCCTGATGGACTACAACGTGCTGCTGGTTCTCTCGGAGTGCCCCGCTCACCGGCTGCGGATGGGCGAACTGGCGGCCCGCATGGTGTTCTCCCCGAGCCGGCTGACCTATCAGATCAAGGTGATGGAGCGACGCGGCTGGGTGCTGCGGCAGACCTCGCCCGAGGACCGGCGGGTGAGCTACGCGGTGCTGACCGCCACCGGCCTGGAGGCGCTGCGGGAGGCGGACCGCCACCACATCGCGACGGTGCGGCGGTTGTTCACCGATGATCTCGACGAGGACGAACTGCACGTGCTCGCGGACGTGTTCACCCGCCTCAGGTCCCGGCTGCAGGGCGCGTACGGGCCGACGGCCGACGCGCCGTCGGCATCCGGCCAAGGGCCCCCGACCGCCGGGCAGGGCGGTCGGAACGGCTGAGCCGCCGCGTCCGGCGTCCGGGGAATAGCATCTGCCCGGCCTCCGTTACCGGGATTGTTCAAATCTGAAGGAATTGGGGGCCACGATGCAGTTCGGAGTATTCACGGTCGGCGATGTGACGCCCGACCCGACGACGGGGCGCACGCCTTCGGAGGCCGAGCGCATCCAGGCGATGGTGGCCATCGCGGAGAAGGCCGAGGAAGCGGGGCTGGACGTCTTCGCCACCGGTGAGCACCACAACCCGCCGTTCGTGCCGTCCTCGCCGACGACGATGCTCGGTTACGTCGCGGCCCGGACCCGGCGGCTGATCCTGTCCACCTCGACCACGCTGATCACCACGAACGACCCGGTCAAGATCGCCGAGGACTTCGCGATGCTGCAGCACCTCGCGGGCGGCCGGGTGGACCTGATGCTGGGGCGCGGCAACCAGGGACCGGTGTATCCGTGGTTCGGCCAGGACATCCGCCAGGGGATCCCGCTGGCGATCGAGAACTACCACCTGCTGTACCGGCTGTGGCGCGAAGACGTGGTCGACTGGGAGGGCAAGTTCCGCACGCCCCTGCAGGGGTTCACCTCCACGCCGCGCCCGCTGGAGGGGGTGCCGCCGTTCGTGTGGCACGGTTCGATTCGCAGCCCGGAGATCGCCGAGCAGGCCGCCTACTACGGCGACGGCTTCTTCCACAACCACATCTTTTGGCCGCCCGAGCACACCCGGCGCATGGTCGGGCTCTACCGGCAGCGGTTCGAGCACTACGGGCACGGCCGGGCGGACCAGGCGATCGTGGGGCTCGGCGGGCAGGTGTTCATGCGAGCCAGGTCGCAGGACGCGATCCAGGAGTTCCGGCCCTACTTCGACGACGCGCCCGTCTACGGCGGCGGGCCGTCGCTGGAGGACTTCATGCGCGAGACCCCCCTGACGGTCGGCAGCCCGCAGCAGGTCATCGACCGGACCCTGACGTTCCGCGACTACGTGGGCGACTACCAGCGCCAGCTGTTCCTGATCGACCACGCGGGCCTGCCGCTGAAGACCGTGCTCGAACAGCTCGACATTCTCGGCGAGGAGGTCGTCCCCGTGCTGCGCTCCGAGTTCGCCGCACGCAAGCCCGCCCACGTCCCCGAGGCGCCCACTCACGCGTCACTGGCCCGCGCCCAGCAGCAGAACACGGAAGGGAGCACGGAATGACCCGCATCCTCGCGGTCTCGGCCGGCCTGTCCACCCCCTCCAGCACCCGACTGCTGGCCGACCGGCTGGCCGCGGCCGCCCGCAGCGAGCTGGACGGCGACGCGGCGGTCGAGGCGGTGGAACTGCGCGACTACGCCCACGACATCACCGACAACCTGCTCACCGGATTCCCCGGCGCCCGCATGCGGCAGGTGCTGGACCGGCTCGACGCGGCCGACGGGCTGATCCTGGTGACTCCGACGTTCACCGCCTCCTACAGCGGCCTGTTCAAGTCCTTCATCGACGTCGTCGACCCCGAGTCGATGCGGGACAAGCCGGTCCTGCTCGGCGCGACCGGCGGCACCGAGCGGCACTCGCTGATGCTCGAGTACGCGCTGCGCCCGCTGATGGCCTACCTGCGGGCCGAGGTCGTGCCCACCGCCGTCTTCGCCGCCGGCGGCGACTGGGGCAGCGACGCCGGCCTCGACCAGCGCATCGCCCGCGCAGCGGGCGAACTCGCCCAGGCCGTGCAGCGGCGCCCGGCCCAGGCCAAGGCGGACCCGTTCACCGAACCGGTGCCGTTCGAGCAACTGTTCGACGAGGCCACGACGCGCTGACGGCGGCTACCGCCCCGGCCCGCCCGCCGGGGCGGTAGCCGCCGCAGGCGAAAATCCGCTCCGGTCGACGGCGCCCGCAGAGCCGGCGTGGGTCGCCGGAGAACGCACCGCGCCTACGCCGGCCTGGCCGAGGCGGCGACCGCGCTGCAGGGCCGCCTTTGCGGTCAGGGGCGGAGAACGCCGTCGCGCAGGTGCAGGCGGTGGTCGGCGGCCTGAGCGGCCTCGGTGTCGTGCGTGGCGAAGACGACGGTCGCCCCCTGCGCGCGAAGGCCGCCCAGGATGTCCAGCACGGCCTGGCGGGCCGAGTCGTCCAGGCCGGTGGAGGGTTCGTCGAGCAGCAGCAGGTCGGAGCGCTGGGCGAGCCCCTGCGCGATCAGCGCCCGCTGCCGCTGGCCCCCGGAGAGGGATCCGAGGCGGCGGGCGGCCAGGCCGGCGATCCCCAGGCGCTCCATGCACGCCTCGACGATGGCGCGGTCGGCGGCGGTGGCCCTCCGCCACGGCCCGCGATGGGCCCACCGGCCCATGGCGACCGTGTCGGCGACGGTGACCGGCAGCGCGTCGGGGACGGCGCTGCGCTGGACCACCAGGGCCGGCCGCTCCCGGTGGAACCGCCGCACGTCGCCGCGCGAGGGGGCGTGCACCCCGGCGACCACGCCCAGCAGGGTCGACTTCCCCGATCCGTTGGGGCCGAGGAGCGCGGTCACGCGGTGGGCGGGGATGGCGGCGGTGACGTCCCGCAGCACTGTCTGCGAGCCGTAGGCGGCGGCCACGCCGCGCAGTTCGACGGCGGCCGACGTGTGTTCGTCCATAGCTGCTCGGACACCCCCGATTGACAACGATAATCATTTTCATACTACAGTCTCCGGCATGGAGTGGCTGACCGATCCCTTCCAGGTGTCCTTCGTCGCGCGGGCACTGTGGGCCGGGCTCCTGGTCTCGGCGACCTGCGCCCTGGCCGGGACCTGGGTGGTGCTGCGCGGCATGGCGTTCCTCGGCGACGCGATGTCGCACGGGATGCTGCCGGGCGTGGCCCTGGCCTCGCTGCTGGGCGGCAGCCTGTTCGCGGGCGGGGCACTGAGCGCCGTCGTCATGGCCCTGGGTGTCACCGCCGTCACCCGGTGGTCGCGCCTGTCCCAGGACACCGGCATCGGGCTGCTGTTCGTCTGGATGCTCTCGCTCGGTGTGATCATCGTGTCCTACTCGCCGTCCTTCGCGGTGGATTTGACCGGGTTCCTCTTCGGCGACGTGCTGGCCGTGCGGCCGCGGGACCTCGCCGTGCTCGGCGGCGCCGCCGTGTGCGCCGCGGCCGTCTCCCTCCTGGGCCACCGCGCCTTCGTCGCCCTGGCGTTCGACCCCCGCAAGGCCGCCACGCTGGGGCTGCGCCCGCGCCTGGCGCACGCCGCCATGCTCGGCCTGGTCACGCTCGCGGTCGTCGCGTCCTTCCACGTGGTGGGCACCCTGCTGGTCTTCGGACTGCTGATCGCGCCCCCGGCCGCCATGGCGCTGTGGGCACGCGGGATCCCGGCGATCATGCTCGGCGCCGCGGTGCTGGGGTCGGCGGCGACCTTCACCGGCCTGCTCGCCTCCTGGCACCTGGGCACCGCGGCGGGCGCGACCGTCGCCGCGATCGCGGTCGCCCTCTTCTTCCTCTCCGCCCTGGCCGCCGGCCTGCGTGATTGCCGACCGGCCCGCGCGGAGCAGCCCTCGACCCCCGACGCGCCCGACCGGGCGCCGAAGAAGGAGCAGGAGTTCACACCATGACGATCGGCAGCGGGACCAAGGCGGTCCTCGCCTGCGCGGCCGGGGGCCTGCTGGCCGCCGGGTGCGGTGCGGGCGGCGCGCCCGCGCGGGAGGATCCGGCAGGACAGGCGGCGTCCGCGCCGCACGGCTACGTCGACGGCGCGCAGGAGTCCGCGGAGCCGCAGTGGCGCCTGGTTCTGGCCGACACGGCCGACGGCGCGCTGCACGTGCTCGACCCGGCCACCGCCGAGACGACCGGAGTCGGCCGCGTTCCCGGCGTCCGCGAGGCGGCGACCGACGGCCGGTTCGCCTACCTCGGCACCGGCGGCTCCGCGACCGTGCTGGACAGCGGCACCTGGACGGTGGACCACGGCGACCACCGGCACTACTACCGCACCCGGGCGCAACTCCTCGGCGAGGTCGATGCGGGCGCCGGCCTGCACGCGGCGGGCGACCCGGCGGTCACCGCGCTCTCGGCGGACGACGGCGTGGCCGTCCTCGACCGCTCCGCCCTGGAGCAGGGGCGGATCAGCACGGCGGCGGTCCCGGGCGGCGGCACCGCCGCAGCCTACGGCGAGCGGCTGGTCATCGCCCGCCCCGACGGATCGGTCGACGTGCTCGACCGCGGCGGCGACCCCGCCGAACCCGGCATCGCCCAGCGCTGCCCCGAGCCGCGGGACCCGGCCCTCACCCGGCGCGGCGCGGTCCTCACCTGCGCCGACGGCGCCCTGCTGCTGACCGGCACCGGGGCGTCGCTGGAGGCCGCCGCGATCCCCTACCCCGGCGGCGGCGACCGCGCCCGCCCCGCCTCCTCGCTCCACCACCGCCCGGGCTCCTCCGTGCTGGCCGGAGCAGCGGGCGACGAGGGCGTCTGGGTGCTCGACACCGACGCCGCCGCGTGGACCTTCATCGAGACCGCCCCGGCCCTCGCGGTCAGCGCGGCGGGACCGGACATGCCGGTGCTCGTCCTCGGCGCGGACGGAACGCTGCGCGCCTACGACCCCGCTTCGGGCGAGCAGACGGCCGAGACCGCGCTGATGGACCCGCCCGGCGACCGCGGCGGCGAGCCGGCCGTGCGCATCGACACCGGCCGCGCCTACGTCAACGATCCCGCGGCCGACGCGGTCTACGAGATCGACTACAACGACGACCTCCGCCTCGCCCGCACCTTCGAGCTGGGCTTCAGCCCCGACCTCATGGTCGAGACGGGATGGTGAGCGCGATGCCGGCGCAGTCCCGCATCCCCCGGCGCGCCGGCGCCCTCCTGGCGGCCCTGCTCACCCTGCTGCTGCCCGCGGCCCTCTCCGGCTGCGCGGCCCTGGGCGGCGAGCGCTCCGGAATCGTCGTCACCACCAACATCCTCGGCGACATCACCCGCAACGTCGTCGGCGGCGAGGCCGACGTCACCGTCCTCATGCCGCCCAACGCCGATCCGCACTCCTTCGCCCTGTCCGCACGCCAGGCCGCCACGTTGGAGTCGGCCGAACTGCTCGTCTACAACGGCCTGGGCCTGGAGGAGGGCGTGCTGCGCAACGTGCGCGCCGCCGAGGAGGCCGGTGCGGCCGGCCTCGAAGCGGCCGCGCGCGTCGACCCCGTCGACTACGCCGAAGGGGAGACCGCCGGGCAGCCCGACCCGCACTTCTGGACCGACCCCGTCCGGGTCGGCAGGGCGGTCGACCTCATCGCCGACGCGGTGGTCGAGCAGGTCGGCGGCGTCGACGCGGCGCAGGTCCGCGCCAACGCCGAGGCGTACCGGGAGCGGGTGGCCGACCTGCACCGCGCGGCCGAGGAGCGGTTCGCCGCCATCCCCGGCGAGCGCCGCGAGCTCGTCACCAACCACCACGTCTTCGGCTACTTCGCCCAGCGCTACGGCTTCGAGGTGATCGGGGCGGTCGTCCCCAGCGGCAGCACCCTGGCCTCCCCGAGCAGCGCGGACCTGAAGTCGCTGGCCGACGCGGTCGCCGAGGCGGGCGTGCCGGCGGTCTTCGCCGACTCCTCCCGGCCCGACCGCCTCGCCCGCGCGCTGGCCGAAGAGGCCGGCCTCGACGTCGAGGTCGTGTCCCTGTTCTCCGAATCCCTCACCCCACCGAGCGGACAGGCCGGGACCTACCTGGAGATGACCCGCTACAACCACGGCGCCATCGCCGACGCCCTCGGCGCCTGAGCCCCTGCCCCCGCTGCGCCCCTCCCCCGGTGCGCACCCGCCCCACCCCCTCCGGCGGGGGACCGGCCGGTCCCCCGCCCCGATCGAGAACGGAAGTGAAACCATGGTGCAGGTCTCCCCGTGGACGGGCCGCCGGCGCAGCCTGGCGGCGCTGTCCACCCTGGCGGCGCTCGGCCTGGCCGCGACCGCCTGCGGCGGCGCGGGCGGCGCCCCCGAGCCGTCCGGATCCGCCGCGGCCGAGGTCACCGACGCCCTCGTCGCCACCTACGACGGCGGCGTCTACGTCATCGACGGCGAATCGCTCGACGTCGTGGCCGACATTCCGCTCAAGGGCTTCAACCGGCTCAACCCGGCCGGGGACGGGCGGCACGTGCTCGTGTCGACGTCGACGGGGTTCCGCGTGCTCGACGCGCGGGCGGCGCGGCTGACCGACGTGGAGTTCGCGGCGTCCGAGCCCGGCCACGTGGTTCGCCACGCCGGAAAGACCGTCCTCTTCGCCGACGGCACCGGCGAGGTCACCGTCTTCGACCCCGACGACCTCGGCGACGGCCTTCCGCCGACCGAGACCTACACCACCGAGCACGCCCACCACGGGGTCGCCGTGGTCCTGGGCAACGGCGAGATGGCGGTGACCCGCGGCGACGAGGAGCAGCGCACCGGGGTGCGGATCCTCGACGCCGACCGCAGGGAGATCGGCGGCAGCGGGCAGTGCCCCGGGGTGCACGGCGAGGCCGCCGCCGCGGGCGGAGCCCTGCTCTTCGGCTGCGAGGACGGCGTGCTGGTCTACTCCGATGGCGAACTGAGCAAGATCGACAGCCCCGACGACTACGGGCGCATCGGCAACCAGGCCGGGCATGAGGAGTCGCCCTACGTGCTGGGCGACTACAAGACCGATCCCGACGCGGAACTGGAGCGGCCCGAACGGGTCTCGGTGATCGACACCCGCAGCCGCGACCTGCGCCTCGTCGACCTGGGCACCAGTTACAGCTTCCGCTCGCTGGGGCGCGGCCCCGGCGGGGAAGGGCTGGTGCTGGGCACCGACGGCGCGCTGCACGTCGTCGATCCCGAGTCGGCCGAGGTCACCGACTCGTTCCCGGTCATCGGCGAGTGGACGGAACCCCTGGAGTGGCAGCAGCCCCGCCCCACGCTGTTCGTGCGCGCAGGCACCGCCTATGTGACCGACCCCGGTGAGCGGCGGCTCTACGCCGTCGACCCGGAATCCGGCGACGTGCGGGCGCAGACCCGGCTTCCCGCGGCCCCCAACGAGATCACCGGGGTGGCGGCGGGCTGATCCGCTCGCGGCCGCCCCGGGCTCCCCGGCCGCCCGGGGCGGCCCGGGCGGCCGGGTGCCTCCACCGCTCCCGGAACCTCACCGTGGCGGAGACTGCTGGGGTATCTCGGCCGCTCGGCCGCGGCGGGCGCCGAGGATCCGCTCCCGGTAGCTCGTCGGGGACTCGCCGAACTCGGCCTTGAACAGCCGGCTGAAGTGCGCGGCGTCGGACAGGCCCCAGCGGCCCGCGACCCATGAGACGGGGCGGTCGGCGAACAGCGGATCACCCAGGTCGCGGCGGATCCGCTCCAGGCGCCGACTGCGGATCCACGCCGATACCGTCTGCCCCTCGGCCGAGAAGATGGTGTAGAGGTGCCGAGTCGAGATGAAATGGGCGCGGGCGAGGCTCGCGGGCGTCAGATCGAGGTCGCCGAGGTGGTCGAGGATGTACTCGCGCACCTCGCGCGCCAGACTCCGGGCCGGATTGGCCACGGGGCCCAAGCGGCGGTGCAGCTCCTGCGAAAGCATGGTGACGAGCAGGTCCAGACCCGAGTGGACCAGCCGGGTGGCGTGCGGCCCGGCCAGCTGGTCCATGTTGCGCCCCAGCTCGACGAAGAACGGGTTGATCACCCGCGCCAGCCCGGCGTCGCTGGGAAAGCACGTCGCGGTGACCCGAGCGACCTCGTCGCGCGGCAGATCCACGAGCTCGTGCGGAAACATGATGACCATGGCCTGGTTGGCCTCGGGGAACGCCAGCGTGTACGGCCGGTGGGTGTCGTAGATGGCCAGGTCGCCCGGCCGCAGCTCGGCGGTGCGGCCGTCCTGCTCAAGGACCATCGAACCGGCCAGCTGGAGGCTCAGCTTGTAGAACCGGGGCTCGTCGTCGGCGATGAGGTCGGGGGTGCGCCGCACCATATGGGGCGTCGCCACCATCTCGAACAGGGAGACGTCCTCGACCACGGTCCGGGAGAGGCGGCCCTGGAACGTGACGTCGCCGAGCTCCTCGATCTCCAACGGCACGACGGTGCGTGCGACCGTGGATCTCCACACCTCCAGATCGAACGGCCGGCCGGGTGTGTCCGCGACACCGCTGGTGCTGTAGCGCATCGCTGCTCCCGTCGCGTGGGCTGAGACACCCATGATGATCAGAATCATCCGGCTGGTCCACCCCTGCGGGGCCGGGCGGCGGGGGTTCTCCGGCGGCCTTGTCGCAGCGCGCAGCGCGCTTGATTCTGGGTGCCCGATCCTGCTCGGGTGCTGGGGCCGCGCTCGGTGTGCCCGGTATGTTCCCGCTACACGGGCCCGCGCCGGGGTCCGGCCCGGCCCCGGCGCAGGGGCGCGCCCGCACACGTCCGGCGCGCGGAAGCCGACGGCGCCGCCCGGCCCGCGGCCCGGGTTCGCAAAGGAGGGATCCTTGACGACGGAAACCACCCCGACCGGCGCTGCGCCGTCGTCCTTCGGGGTGACACACCCCCTCGACATGCTCACGGCCGCGGAGATCAGGGCGGCTCGGGAGATCCTCGTCCGCCGGGGCCTGGTGGAGGAGACCACCCGGTTCCCGCGGCTGCTGCCGGTCGAGCCCGACAAGCAGGCCGTCCTGGCCCACCGCCCCGGCTCCGACGACTTCGACCGCAGCGTGGTCGCGACCCTGCTCGAGACCGGGACCGGGCGGGTCCGCGAAGCCGTCGTGTCCGTCACCGCCGGCACCGTCACCTCCGTGCGGGAGCTCCCGACGGCGGAACCTCCCTACGGGCAGCCCCCCTATCTTTTCGAGGAGTACGACCGGGCCGCCGAGATCGTGAAGGCCGACCCCCGCTGGCAGGCCGCGATGGCCCGCCGCGGCATCACCGACACGACCCACACCTTCGTCACGCCGCTGGCTCCCGGGTTCTTCCCCGAGGAGGGCGGGGCGGGCCGGCGCATGATGCGGTCGCTGACCTTCCACCGCCGCCATGCGGGCGACAACCCGTGGGCGCACCCCGTCGAGGGCGTCGTCGCGCACGTCGACCTCACCGCTGGCGAGGTGGTGCGCCTCGAGGACGACGGCGACGCTCCCGTGCCCTGGGACGACTGGGACTACACGCCCGAGCGCACCGGTCCCGCCCGCACCTCCCTCAAGCCCCTGGAGATCACCCAGCCCGAGGGCCCCTCCTTCTCCGTGGAGGGCACCCGCGTCCGGTGGGAGAACTGGACCCTGCGGATCGGCTTCAACGCCCAAGAGGGCCTGGTTCTGAACCGGATCACCTTCCGCGACGGCGGGGAGGACCGCCCGGTCGTGTACCGGGCCTCGGTGCCCGAGATGGTGGTGCCCTACGGCGATCCCGCGCCGCCGCGCTTCTGGATCAGCTACTTCGACGCCGGGGAGTACTCCCTCGGCAAGAACGCCAACTCGCTCAAGCTCGGCTGCGACTGCCTCGGCGAGATCACCTACTTCGACGCCGTGGTCGCCGACGACCGCGGCGACCCGATGCCGATCCCGCACGCCGTGTGCATGCACGAAGAGGACTACGGGATCCTCTGGAAGCACACGGAACCCGGGGAACCCTCCCAGGTCCGCCGCTCGCGCCGCCTGGTGATCTCCTACTTCGCCACCGTCGGCAACTACGACTACGGCTTCTTCTGGTACTTCTACCTCGACGGTTCGATCCAGTTGGAGACCAAGGCGACGGGCATCGTGTTCGCCGGCGCCGCCGAGCCGGGCACCGAGAACTCCCACGCCCCCGAAATCGCCCCGGGCATCATCGGCCCGGTGCACCAGCACCTCTTCTGCGCGCGCCTGGACATGTCCGTCGACGGGCAGGCGAACTCGGTCGAGGAGGAGAACCTCGTCGCCGTCCCCACCGGGCCGCAGAACCCGCACGGCAACGCCTTCACCTACGAGCGCAGCCGGCTGGCACGCGAGTCGCAGGCCGTGCGCGACGCCGACAGCGAGACCGGGCGCCGGTGGTACGTCACCAGCGCGCACCGGCGCAACGCCGTCGGCAGACCCACCTCCTACCAGCTCACGCCGATGCCGGGCCCCCGGCTCATGGCACAGCCGGGCTCCTCGGCCGCCAACCGCGCCGAATTCGCACGCCACCACCTGTGGGCGACCGCCTACGACCCGGCCGAACGCTTCCCGGCCGGCGACTACCCGAACCAGCACGCGGGCGACGGCCTCGGACGCTGGACCCGGGCCGACCGGCCCCTCACCGACGCCGACGTCGTCCTGTGGCACACCTTCGGCCTGACCCACATCCCCCGGCCCGAGGACTGGCCGGTCATGCCGGTCGACTACGCGGGCTTCTGGCTCAAGCCGCACGGCTTCCTCGACGCCAATCCGGCGCTCGACCTGCCCGACTGGTCGACCCGCAGCAGCCGGGAGGTCGGCACGCACGGCGGCGAGTGCTGCTCGTGACGCCGGCGCGGTAGACGCGGGGCCGCACGGACCGGGGCCCGTCGCGGCGTGCGGCCCTTCCCCGGCGGTGGAGCGCGCGGCGTCACGGCCGAGCGCCGCCGCCGGTTCGCGCGCCGGCATGCCTGCTCGCGGCCAGGCGCCCGCCCGCGCGGCACCGCGCCCCTCTCGCGCGGGGGTGCGGCGGCCGTGCGGGCGGGCGGGCGAACCCACTGGGGTCAGGTCGCGATCACCTGCGGCACCGCGACCGACTTGAGCCCTTCCGCGCCGAACTCCAGCCCGTAGCCCGAACCCTTGACGCCCCCGAACGGCACCATGGGGTGCACCGTGCCGTGCTTGTTGATCCAGACGGTGCCCGCCTCGATGCGCGCGGCCACCTGCTTGGCCCGCTCCGCGTCGCCGGACCAGACCGACGCGCCCAGTCCCACGTCGAGCGCGTTCGCCTGGGCGATCGCCGCGTCGAGGTCGGAGTAGGCGACGATCGGCAGCGCCGGTCCGAACTGCTCCTGGGCGACGAGCGGCGCCTCGTCGCCCAGGCCGGTGACGAGGGTGGTCGGATAAAAGTTGCCCGCAGCGTCCCGGTCGGGATCGCCTCCGGTGACCAGTCGCCCGCCCGCGGCTTTGGCCTGCTCCACGAGGTCGTCGACGATCCCGAACTGCGCGGCGGTGGTGAGCGGCCCCAGCAGGCTCTTCTCGTCGGTTCCCGGTCCCATGGGCGTCCGGACCGCCATGTCGGCGAGTGCGTCGACGACCTCGCCGTGGAGGGATTCGTGCACGTACAGGCGCTTGAGCGCGGCGCAGGTCTGCCCCGTGTTGATGAAGGCGCCCCAGAACAGGTCCTCGGCGATCGCGGCCGGATCCGCGTCCGCGAGCACGATCCCCGGGTCGTTGCCGCCCAGCTCCAGCGTGAGCCGCGGCAGATGTCCGGCGCTCGCTGAGGTGATCGCCTTGCCTGTGCGGGTGGAACCGGTGAACATCAGCTTGTCGAACGCCGGATGGGCCGCCATCGCGGCGCCGAGGTCCCCGCCTCCGGGCAGCACCGTCAGCACGCCCTCGGGCAGCACCCGGTTGACGATCGCGGCGAGGGCCAGCACCGACAGGGGCGTGTGCTCCGAAGGCTTCATCACGACGGTGTTGCCCATGCGCAGGGCCGGGGCCAGCTGCCAGGTGGCGATGAGCGCCGGCCAGTTCCACGGTCCGATGGCGCCGACCAGGCCGGCGGCCCGGTAGCCCAGGGTCGCCTGCCCGGACTCGTCGTCGAGCACCCGCACCGGTTCGAGGGGGGTCGCGGCGGTGGCGCGCAGCCAGGCCGCCACCCCGCCCGCCTCGAACCGGCTGCCCGGGCCGTTGAGCGGCTTGCCCTGCTCTCGGGTGATGAGCTGCGCCAGCGCCTCGGCCGACCGGTCGACGGCGTCGGCCGCGGCGTTCAGCAGCCGGGAGCGCTCCTGGTGGCCCAGCGCCTCCCAGTCGGGCTGGGCCGCGCGAGCCGCGGCGACGGCCTGTTCGAGATCACCGGTGCCGCGTTCCGGCGCCCGGCCGAGCACCCGGTCCGTGGCGGGGTCGACTACCGGTCGGCCGCCGTCCGCCGCCGCAACGGCGGCCAGCAGGCTCTCGTAGGTCTCCATGGTCCTGTCTCACCTCTGTGTCGTCTCGACGGTCCGTGCCGGGCCGGGCCCGAGCGCGGGCGGGGCGGGGGCGGGAAAGCGCCGGGGCGGGCGCGGCGGCCCCCGTGGACGCATGCGCCTCACGCGGGAAACGCCGATCGCGCGGAGTAGCCGAAGTCCACGGCCAGCGCCGTGCCGTGGACGCCGACGGCGGCGGGGGACACGAGGAACAGCACGTGCTCGGCGATGTCCTCGGGCCGGTGGACGGGGTAGTCCGCGCCGGTGAAGTCGCCGCGGTCGAGGTCGCCGCGGCTCATCGGCGTGTCCACCACGGACGGGCAGACGGCGTTGACCCGCACCTCCCCGGCCGTCTCCACCGAGAGGGCCCGCGCGAGCTGGACCACGGCGGCCTTCGACGCGCAGTAGGGCACCATCCCCGGAGCGGCGACGAACGCGGAATCGCTGGCGACCAGCACCGCGGCACCGCGGGACGAGCGGCGCAGCGCCGCGAGGGTGTGCTTCAGCGTCAGGTAGGCGCCGGTGGCGTTCACGGCGAAGACCCGCTGCCAGTCCGCGAGCAAGACCTGTTCCAGCGGGCTGCCCACCGGGCCGGAGATCCCGGCGCAGTGGGCGACGGCGTCGATGCGGCCAAGGCGCCGGAGCGCCGTGGCGACGGCTGAACGCACCGACGCCTCGTCCGCGACGTCCGCGGTGATCGCCACGGCCGGGGTCCCCCGCCCGGTGGACAGCGCATCCGCCTGGTCCTGGGCGCCGGCACCGTCGCGGTCCAGCAGCACCGGTGTCGCCCCCCGATCCGCCGCCCGGCGGGCGACGGCGGCGCCGATACCGCCCGCCGCCCCCGTGACGAGGACGACGGCGCCGTCGAGGTCTGCTGATGCGGAGCTCACAGTGGCCTCCCGGTGCCCGTCAGCCGAACGCCAGCGTGGGGACGTCGACGATGTGCGCACCGCCGTCGACCACGAGGGTGGCACCGTTGACGTAGCCGGCGTCGGGACCGAGCAGGAACGCCGCGGCGCCGGCGATCTCCTCCGCCGCGGCGGGCCGGGCCAGGGGCACGTCGCGCGTCACGGCGGCATAGGCGGCGTCGATGTCGGCCGCGCCCCCGCTGTCCACGAGAACCCGCATCTCCTCGTCGGCCATCGGCGTGCGGACCCAGCCCGGACACACGGCGTTGGCCCGCACCCGGGGCCCGTAGTCGCGCGCCAGCGACCGCACGAGCCCGAGCAGCGCGTGCTTGCCGACCGTGTAGCCGGCCGTCTGCGGTGCCGCCCGCAATCCTGAGAGCGAGGAGACGACCACGATGCTCCCCCGCGACTCCTGCAGACCGCCCAGGGCCTCGCGGGCGGTGACGAACGCGGTCGTCAGGTTCGCCTCCAGGCTCGCGCGCCAGGCCTCGTCATCGGTGCCGCCGATGGTCTCGTAGCCGTGCCCTCCCGCGTTCGCGACGACGCCGTCGAGGCTCCCGTAGCTTTCGCCGATGCCCTCGACCACGCGGCGCATGGCTGCGCCGTCCGCGGCGTCGGCGGCCACCGCGGCGATACGCGGGTGCGTCGCGGCGACCTCCTCCAGCGGTGCGCGCCGCCGACCGACGATGACCACGTCGCCGCCGTCTGCGGCCAGGCGGGCGGCGATCGCGGCCCCGATCCCGGTGCCGCCGCCGGTGACCAGGTAGGCGCTCATTCGGCCGCCTCCGCTGCCGCCGGGCCGGGGGCGACGCGATCGAGGTCCTGATCGAGGGAGTCCCACACCCGGGGCCTGGACGAGCGCAGCCAGTACCCGAGGGCGGCGGCGAGGACGGCGGCGATCGGCAGCAGCCAGGGGAGCAGGGCGATCACCGGGCTGTCGCTGCCCGCGAGGTCGGGGAAGTTGGCGAAGGCGAGGACGGTGACGGCCCACAGCCCCGCCCCGCCGATGAGCGGAAGGACGAAGGTGGTGAGCAGGCGCGGGTCCTTGATCCGCCGGAAGTGCACCACGATCGCGGTCGCGGCGATCGCCTGCAGCACGATGATCCCCAGGGTGCCGATGCCGGTGAAGGCCGCGACGAGGTTGGCGACCGGGTCGAGGCCGGCGACCGCATGGACCATGGCCACGACCGTGGCGAAGACGAGCTGCGCGGTCGAGGCGATCACCGGTGCCCCGGTCTTGGGGCGGGTGTACGACAGCGGCCGCGGCAGGACGCCGACGCGGCCCAGCGCGTACAGGTAGCGGGTGGCGGCGTTGTGCAGCGCGAGCAGCGCCGCGAAGAGGCTCACCACGAGCAACAGCAGCATCACGTTGGTCAGGCCCTCGCCGAGATACTCCGTGGAGACGACGAAGACCAGGTCCCCGGCGCCGAGGTGCCGCAGAGCCGTCTCCTGGGTGTCGCGCGCGCCGAGGGCGGAGACGATCGCCCAGGTGGTGATGGCGGCGAACACGCCGATGAAGGTGATCGCGATGTAGGTGGCGCGCGGGATCGTGCGCTTCGGGTCGCGCGCCTCCTCCCCGAACAGCCCGGTCGCCTCGAAACCGACGAACGCGTTCGCCGCGAAGAGCAGCCCGAGCCCCAGCGAGCCCCCCAGGAAGACCTCGGGCAGGAACGGCTCGAAGGAATAGCCGGTCGTGACGAGGATGGCGGCGTCGAGGACGATCAGGATCGCGACTTCGAGGACCAGGGCGACACCGAGCACCTTCGCCGAGAGGTCGATGCCGCTGCGCGTCAGCAGCCACACGGCCGCGACCGAGGTCAGGCTCCAGACCCACCACGGCAGTGCCAGGCCGAAGACTTCGGCGAAGACGAAGGAGGTGAAGAACCCGCTGGCGCCGACGGCTCCGGCGACGAAGCAGTTGTAGCCGACCAGCGCCATGAAGGCGCCCACCAGGCCCGGCAGGCGCCCGGTGCCGCGCACCACGTAGGCGTAGAACCCGCCGGCGTTCACCAGGCGTTTGGCCATTTGGGCGTACCCGACGGCGAAGAGCAGGAACACGGCCGTGGCGAGGAGGAACATCACGGGCGTACCGCCGCCGGCGCCCACGGCGAGGTTGATCCCGCCGATGACGATGATGCCGGTCAGGGGTGCGACGGCGGCCAGGACGAGGAACACGATCCCCGGGACGCCGAGGTACCCCCGCAGTCTCGTTTCTGGGGTGGGGGACAAAGTCTGATCCCTTGCCGGTCAGGACGCCGCGGCGTCAGTGTGCGGTGACGTTGAGGACCTCTGCGCGTGCACCGACGGGGAAGTTCACGGTCGAGTCGGCGTCGAAGCCCTCGTTGCCGAAGATCTTTCCGTCGGTGCGCATGCCGTCGAGGTCGATGAGGAGCAGGCCGAGGGTCGGCACGAGCTTCTCGCGCCAGACGAAGAGGGACAGCCTGTTCCGGATGGCGGCGTGGTGGCACCGGTCGGTGTCGGCGAGGCCGGCTTCGGCGCCGCTCAGGCAGTGCCAGGTGTACAGGTCCGGGGTGAGGTAGATGTGCTCGTAGACCTCGCTGGGCGAGTAGGTGTACCTGTTGCGCAGCCCGACGAGCGCCGTCGTCGGTGCGTGGGGGGCTGCGGCCGGGCCGCCGATGCCGCCGTGGACGATGCGCGCGGTCACGCCCGTCGGATCCGCGCCCCGCTGGATCCGGGCGTAGGCGGGCTCCCGCCGCGCTTCGGCGTCGGGCAGCCGGCCCTCGACGCGGGTGGCGGCTCCGGTGTCGAGGTCCAGGACGAACGTCGTGGACACCCCGCCCGCGGCGCCGTCGACGAGGTAGACGCCGGGGCGGATGGAGGTCACCCGCACTCCGACGTCGGCGTGCGGGCCCCACGAGGCGCGGCCGTCGGCGATGCGCAGCGTGATCGGGGCATCGAGGTGCAGGGGGAGCCTCTGGCCGTCGAGGTCGGTGGTCGCGTCGAGGAGGTCGCCCTCGGGGGAGAACTCCGCGCCGAGTGCCCCGACCGGGATGAATGAGCCGTCCATGGGCATTCCGTGTCATCGAGTGGTGGAGCCGGATCCGTTCACGATGCGGGAGCCCTGTCGGCAGGGTCTAGGACGAGCGCGCAGGCGTCTTGTCCACCAGTGCGCTTCCCGCCCGGCGACGGCACGGTGACCTGCGGTCCGCGCTCAGGGACAAGCACGCCGCAGCCGGGTGCAAGACGCCGGGGCCGGCCCGAGCACAGGATGCGTGCCGATCGTTCATGGCCCGCACGGCGCCATGAGAACCCCCTCGGCATGGGAGGCCACCATGACGGAACGACCGAGGAGCATCCGGCGCCGCAGGTTCCTGCAAGGCGCCGGCGCCGGGATGGCGCTCGGGGCACTCGGCGGTGCGTCCGCGGCGGCGGCGCACCCCGGCCGCGCCGGCGGGCGCGGCAAGGCGGACCTGCTGCTGCACAACGGCAGGGTCGTGACCATGGACGGCGGCTTCGCGCCCGCCGAAGCCGTCGCCGTCAAGGACGGCGTGGTGCAGGCGGTCGGTAGCGACTCTCAGTTGCGGCGCTTCACCAACGCGCGGACCGAGGTCGTCAACCTCCGCGGCCGGACGGTCATCCCGGGTGTCAACGACGCGCACTTCCACCCGATGGGGCTGGGGACGAACCAGCCGCCGCTCACTCTCGATCTCAGCCGCGACGCGGTGAGCTCCATCGCCGAGATCCGCGACCTCGTCGCCGAGGCCGCCCGGAGCAAGGAGCCGGGGGAATGGATCCGCGGCTTCGGCTGGGACCAGGGGTATCTCGCAGAGGGCCGCTACCCCACCCGGCACGACATCGACGAGGTCTCCCCGAACCATCCGGCCGCCCTGCGCGAATGGTCCGGGCACGCCCTCTGGGTGAACTCCAAGGCGCTGGAAATCAGCGGCATCACCCGCGACACCGAGGCGCCACCCGGAGGCGAGATCGTCAAGGACGGCGACGGCGAGCCGACCGGCCTGCTGCTGGAGGGAGCCGCCGGCCTCGTCAGCGTCCCCCCTTTCACCGAGGAGGAGCGGCGCCAGGGCATGCGCATGGCCGTCGACATCATGCACCGGCAGGGCATCACCTCGATCACCGACGCCGGAGTCGCTCCCGAGATGGTCAGTCTCTACCGCGACCTGCAGGGCTCGGGCGACATCCGGCAGCGGGTGACTGTCATGATCTCGGCGGGCACCCCCGATCTCCGCGAGGCGCTGGTGGGGGTACGCGGGATCGAGACGGACCCGGCCTGGCTGAACGTCAGCCAGGTCAAGGTCCGTGTCGACGGGGTGCCCACGCAGGCGCGGACCGCCTGGTTGTCCGAGCCCTATGTCGGCGGCGGCACCGGTGCCCCGGTTCTTCCCGGAGACTCCCTGGAGGAGCAGCTCGCCACCCTGCACGAGCAGGTGATGACCGCGCACGAACTGGGATTCCAAGTGGGCTCGCACGCCACCGGCGATCGCGCGATCGCGGCGGCGCTGGACGCCTACCAGGCCGCGGTCGCCGAATTCGGCGGCAAGGGCCTGCGCCACTACATCATCCACGGCGACCTGACGACTCCCGAAGACCTGGAGCGCATGGCCGAGGCCGGATTCCCGGTGAGCTTCAACCCCCAGATCAAGCGCTCCCTCTCCCACCAACTGGTCGATGTGATCGGCCGGGAGCGCACGGACTACCAGTGGCCCTACCGCAGCGCGCTCGACCTGGGCATCTCGGTGGGCAGCGCTTCCGACGCCCCCGTGGTCGGCGTCCCGGACTTCCGCGCGGGACTGGCCGCGATGCTGACGCGCAAGAGTTTGGCGACCGGCGAGGTGTTCGGCGCCGATCAGATCATCGGCCTCGAAGAGGCCCTGGCGACCTACACGACCGCCGGCGCGTGGCAGGACCGCGCCGAGGACTGGAAGGGCACGCTCGCCGAGGGCATGGCGGCCGACCTCGCGGTTCTCGACGGCGACCTGCTGGACACGCCGGCGGAGGACATCGTGGACATCCCTGTCTCGATGACCGTCGTCGGCGGCGAGGTGGTCTACGACGCCTCCAACGACGCGCCCGCTCCGACCGCCTCGCCCGCGTCGGCGGCGAGCGGGCTCGCGAGGTACATGAGCACCGGCTGCTGCGACGTCTGAGTACCCCGGGAGGCTCGCGGCGGGGCGGTCGGAGGGCGGCCGGGGGCGGACTCAGCTGTCGAAGGGGCTGACGACCGTGTCGGACTCCTGCATGGCGGCGAACATGCGCCGCATCGTCTCGGTGTCGTTGAGGTGGGGGAAGGGCTCGTCCGCGGGGGCCTCGACGCCGAGGAAGTCGCAGAGCGGGCCCCAGCCGTCGGCGGGGGAGAACACCAGGAGGCGGTCGGCCGGCGCGGCGGCGCGGACCCGTTCGGTGTGGGCCTCGAACATCCGCACCGCCTCGTCCTCGGCCATGGCCGACCCCGGCCGCCACCCCAGACCCAGCCGGTCCTCGGCCGCTCCGGTGATCAGCGGCATGAGGTCGGCGAAGCCCCGCATCGGCTCGGGGAGCTGCTGCGGGTCCACCTCGGTGGGGTCGGGGAAGGCGTTGCTGACGCTGGCATGCCAGCGCTTCGGATCGCGGACGGTGAGGATGATGGGCGCGTCGGGGTAGGTCCGGGAGAGCTCCTCCCAGAAGACGGAAGCGGGAAAGTCCACGGCCGCCCGGTAGCCCTCGAAGACCCGGTCCCAGTCGGTCGGCCCATCGGACACGGCGGCCTTCCACCGCTCGATGTGCCCGGGATTGCGCATCAGCTCGAACATGTGGTAGCAGGGGCCGAACCCGAGCCGCTCCAGTGCGGCCTTGAGCGAACTCGTGCCCGTGCGCGGCAGTCCTGCTCCGATGACCTTCAGCACTCGCGTTCCTTCCGCTCGTGGGTGTTGATCGCGTCACGCGTGATCAAGGCCAGCCTCCCACCGGTCCCCCGGCCGCTCCGTTCGGGTCCGCTCGGGGGCGCTGGACGCCCGCATCCGCCCTTGGCGTGCACGGCCGCGGCAGCGCCGAGGACCGGGACGACCCGGGCCCCCGCCCGGCGGGCGGGCACGGGAGCCTCTGCGGGACACCGCGGTGGAGCGCCGGCGACCCGCTCAGCGGCACCTCTGACCCGCCCGCCGGCGGGAGCCCTGCCATACGCCTGGACAACCGGCAATACACACGTATAGCATCCAATACGTGGATCCAGTAAACAAGCATGGTGACCGGCCGCCTGAGGACCTGACCGCTCGGGCGCGCATCAGGGACGCCGCGCTCGCGCAGTTCGCCGAACGCGGGTACGCCGCGGCGACGCTCCGGGGCGTCGCCGATGCCGCCGGGGTGTCGATCGGGCTGGTCCAGCACCATTTCGGCACCAAGGACGGCCTGCGGCGGGCCTGCGACACCTACGCCACCGACACCCTCGCCAGCCTGGACGGCCTGGGGGTCGCCGGCGGCGAGATCACCGACTCCGACTTCCTCGCCCGGATGTTCCGGCACAGTCCGCTGATCCTGCGCTACATCGCCCGCGCCATGGTCGACGGCTCCCCCACGGCCGCGACGTTCTTCGACAGCGGCGCCGCGACCGCCGAGGTGTTTTTGACCCGTACCTGGCCCGAACGCTTCCCGCCCGGATCCGACCGGGCGCGCGACGCCGCAGCGGTGATGGCCGCGATGCACCAGGCGACCATCGTGCTGCACGAGCACCTCTCCCGCCGCATGGGCGCCGATGTCCTGGCCGCGGAGAACTCCGCGCGCATCGGCCTGGCCATGTTCGACGTCTACACCTCCATGGCCGACTTCGCGGCCTCCGACACCGGCGCGGCCATCCGCGACGGGGCTCGCACCTACCAGCGCGGCACCTCCGCGGCACAGCAGAACGGACCAGGCGATGACCGCGACCATTGACATCACCGGGCTCGTGAAGACCTTCGGCAGGACGCGCGCCCTGGACGGGCTGGACATGGCCGTCCAGCCGGGCGAGGTCCACGGCTTCCTCGGCCCCAACGGGGCGGGCAAGTCCACCACCCTGCGGATCCTGCTGGGCTTCCTCCGCCCGGAGGCCGGCGCGGCGCGGTTGTTCGGCGAGGACCCCTGGCACCGGGCGGTGGAGCTGCACCGCCGCCTGGCCTACGTCCCCGGCGACGTGACCCTGTGGCCCGGCCTCACCGGCGGCGAGGTGATCGACCTGCTGGGGCGCCTGCGCGGCCGAGCCGACCGCCGGCGCCGCGACGAGCTCGTGCAGCGCTTCGACCTCGACCCGCGCAAGAAGTGCCGCGCCTACTCCACCGGCAACCGGCAGAAGGTGGCGCTCATCGCTGCCCTGGCCGGCGAGGCCGAGCTGCTGCTGCTCGACGAACCGACCTCGGGACTGGACCCGCTGATGGAGGCGGTCTTTCGCGAGTGCGTCGCCGAGGAGCGCGCCAAGGGCCGCACCGTCCTGCTCTCCAGCCACATCCTCGGCGAGGTCGAGGCGGTGTGCGACCGGGTGACCATCATCCGCGAGGGCTCGACGGTCGAGGCCGGCACCCTGTCCGAGCTGCGCCACCTCACCCGGTCATCGGTCTCGGCGGAGCTCGCCGCCGCACCGAGCGGGCTGGAGGGCCTGGACGGCGCGCACGACCTGCGAATCGAGGGCCGCCGCGTGCGGTGCCAGGTCGATACCGGCCGGATCGGCGAGGTCGTGGCGCACCTCCACGCGCTGGGGCTCCTCGACCTCACCGTGCAGCCGCCCACGCTCGAAGAGCTGTTCCTGCGCCACTACCGCGCCGAGCCGGCCGGTCAGGGCGGCGGCCGCAACGCGGTGGCCCGGTGAGCCCCGCCGTGCTCGCCCCGCGAGCCGCCACCGCAACCGGGAACCGCCTGGCCGGAACGGGCACGCTGGCCCGGCTGCTGCTGCGGCGCGACCGGGTCGTGCTCGCCGTGTGGCTGCTGCTGAGCTGGGGGGTCGCCGCCGCCCGGGCCGGCGGCACCTATGCGTCCCTGTACCCGACCGCGGAGGCCCGCCAGGAGCGCTACGACCAGGTCATGGTCGAGGTCCCGATGTACCTGCTGTTCCAGGGGCCCGCCTACGGCACCGGCATCGACGCGCTGCTGGTGCAGGAGTCGTTCGGCGCCGCGACCCTCTTCGCGGCGCTCGGCGCGGTGATCTTCGTGGTGCGCCACACCCGCACCGACGAGCAGGCGGGCCGGCGCGAGCTGGTGGGTTCGGCGGCGGTGGGCCGGCACGCTCCGCTGGCCGCGGCCCTGGGCGTCGTGTTCGCGGCGGGCGCGCTGCTGGCGGTGCTCACCAGCGCGACGATGATCGCCTCCGCCATGCCCGCCGCCGGGTCGCTGATCTTCGGTCTGGTGGTCGGCAGCGCGGTGTGGGTTTCGGCCGCGATGGCGGCCGTGGCGGCCCAGGTGACCGCCGACCCGCGCGCTGCCTCGGTCGGCGCGTTCTCGCTGTTCGTCGCGCTGCACTTCGTGCGCGGAATCTCCGGCCTCGGCGGGCCCGGCCTGACGTGGCTGGGGTGGCTGACCCCCAACGGCTGGCTGCAGCGGACCCAGCCCTTCGCCGGGGACCGCTGGTGGCCGTTCCTCCTGGTGGCGGCCCTGGTCGTGATCCTGGTGCGGGTCGCGGCCCTCCTGGGCGAGCGCCGCGACCTGGGATCGGGGGTGCCGGCTGCGCGGCACGGCACCGGCACCGCGCGGCGCGGGCCGGGCGGCCCGTTCGGGCTGGCCTGGCGGCTGCACCGGACGATGGCGCTGGTGTGGGTGGCGGCGACGGCCGCCGTCTGCCTGCCCACGGCGCTGGCCGGCACGGCGAGCATGGACCAGTACGCCGCGAGCGACCAGCTGGCCGAATGGGCCGCGGCGATGGGCTCCGGCGACCGTGGCGACGTCCTGTTCGTCTACATCGCCTTTACCACCGTGTTCCCCATCAGCCTCTACGCGATCCAGATCGTGCTGCGGATCCGAGCTGAGGAGACCGACGGGCACGCCGCCCTGCTGCTGTCCACGCCGGTCGGCCGCTTGCGGTGGGCCGCCGGACACCTCGCGGCGGCCCTTGCCGTGCCGGCGGTGCTGCTGGTGGTGGTGGGCCTGTGCTTCGGCGCCGGCACGGGCGATGCGGCCGCCATGCTCGCGACCACCGCCCGCCTCATCCCGGCGGTATGGGTTCTGGTGGGAGTCGCCATGGCCGCCTGCGGCCTGGCGGGCCGCGCCGCTCCCGTCGCGGGCTACGGTGCGCTGGTCGTCGCGCTCACCGTGGAGTTCGGCCAGCACCTGGGCTGGCCGGACTGGCTGTTCCGGACGTTCTCGCCGTTCGCCCACGTCCTGCCGTTCTTCGGCACGCCCGGTGCCACCACCCTGGCGGCCCTCACCGCGCTGGCGGCCGGCCTGTGCGCGGCGGGCCTGGCCGGCCTCCACCGCCGCGACCTCCTCGCCTGAAGGACACCCCGGACCGCTCTGCCCCCGCGCCGCCGCTGAACGCGGGCGCCCCGGCTAGCGCAGCGGATCGAAGTGGCGCATCAGTGCGGGGGTGCGGCCGGTGGTCATGGACTCGGCGAGCAGTCGGCCCGTCAGAGGGCCGAGCACGATGCCCCACATGCCGTGTCCGCCGGCGACGTGCACGCGGGGCGAGGAGGTCCGGCCGATCAGCGGCAGCCCGTCGGGGGTGCAGGGGCGCGAGCCGACCCACTCCTCCCGGCGGGCGGTGAAGTCCACGCCGGAGAGCATCGGGCGCACCGCGTCGATGATCGTGCGGATGCGCCGCGGGTCCAGCGGGGCGTCGTCGCGCTGGAACTCCATCATCCCGGTGATGCGGAACCGGTCCCCCAGCGGGTTGCACGCCACTCGCGCACCCGGGAAGTACATTGGGCGAGTCGGCATCTCCTGCGGCAGGACGCTGAAGCTGTAGCCGCGCCCGGCCTGGACGCGGGTGCGGACTCCGAAGGGGCGGGCCAGGGCTCCCACTCGAACGCCGTTGGCGAGGACGGCCGCGTCGGCCCGCAACCGCTCTCCGCCGACCGCCACCAGGTCGACGCCGTCGGTTCGGAGATCCTGCACGCGGACCGCGTCGAATCCGTCGACGATCTCGCCGCCGCGATCGCGGACGGCGCCGGCCAACGCGTGGACGAACTCGGGCGGGTTCAGGAAGCGCTGGCCGTGCACGCGCAGGCCCGCCCGCACCTCTGCGCTGAGCACCGGTTCCAAGGCGCGCAGCTCCGCACCGGTGGCGAGTTCGTAGGAGACCTCGCCTCCCCCTGCGCGCACCGCGGCGAACTCGGCGAGGACGTGCTTGCGCTCGGCGCTGGAGGAGCAGGCGACCAGGAACGGGTCGGCGCGCTTGACCGGGGCCCCGACACCGCCGTCGGTGAGCAGGTCGTAGGCGTCGAGGCTGAGCCGGTTCAGCTCGTTGAAGACGGCCATCGCCCGGCGCCACCTGGCCGGTGTGCAGTTGCGCGCGAAGGCGGCCAGAAAGGCCCACAGCTGCCGACCGCCCATCAGGGGCACCGAGACCGGAGACGACCGGTCGAGCAGGGAAGCCGTGCCCGAGCGCAGGATCGCCGGTTCGGGCAGCGGCAGCGTGAACGCGGGGGCCAGTAGTCCGGCGTTGCCCCACGAGGCCCCGGCCGCCGTCTGGGATCGATCGACGACGGTGACACGCACGCCGCGTTCCTGCAGGAACCAGGCGGCACACAGGCCGACCATGCCCGCTCCGACGACGGCGACGTGCTCCGGCTCCCGTCCTGTGTTCACCCCGCCTCCGCTTCCGCGCTGCGCTGCGGGCACGGCTGCTCCGAGCGGTTCCGCGAGCCGACCGCCCCGGCGCGGACTCCGCTGTGCCGCGCCGCCGCAGCCGGCGTCCGCTGCCCCGCGCCGCGCGTCATCCCACCTCGATGATCTCGGCCGGGCCGTGGGTCAGCACCCGGGCGCCGTGCTCCTCCACCACGAACGTCTGGCTGAGCCCGACGCCCGAGCGGCCGAAGGACCGGAACGACGCCGGCACGTGGAAGACCATCCCGCGCTGCAGGGGCTCGTGGTTGTCCCGGGTGATGTAGAAGGGGGCGCCGTCCATCCAGTGCGGCTTGTGCGCCAGCCCGACCGGATAGCCGTAGAGCCGGTGGAACACCACATCCTCGGGCAGCCGGCCCACGGCCCGCGCCGCGTGGTCGGCGACGCGGGAGCACTCGACTCCGGGTTTGGCCGACTCCAGCACCGCGGCGAGCGCGGTGCGCGCCAACTCGGCCAGGCGCCGGTCGCCGGGGGAGAGCGCGCCCGCCGCCAGGGTCCGCATGACCGGCGCGTGGTAGCGCCGGTGGGCGCCGGCGAACTCCAGGAACGTCGGACCGGCGCCCAGCCGCCGGTTCACCCAACTGGAGTGCGGGATGCCCGCACGCTCCCCGGTGGCCACCACCGGTCCCCACGCCGACGGGGAATCGGCGTTGCGGAAGAGGGCCGCGGCGATCGCGGCGGCGACCGAGGAGTCGGTGGCGCCGGGCTTGCGGGCTTCGGCGGCGGCCGCGTCGGTGCCCGCCCGGGTGGCCAGCGCGGCCGTTTCGATACAGCCGATCTCGGCGTCGGAGAGCACCAGCCTGACGCGTTCGACGAGGTGGTCCGGGTCGACGACGGCCACCCCGCGGGCGCGCAGGATCTCCACCGCCTGCGGCGGCGTGGAGGCGTGGCCGGCCTCGATCCCCACGCGCGCCCCCGGCGGCAGCAGCCCTGCGGCGTGGTCGAGGAACATCCCCAGGCTCCGCAGCGCGTCGGCGTAGCCCACGAAGCGGATGCGCCCGACGCGGGAGCCGGCGAGCGCTCGGCCCACCTCCAGGTCGGGTACGTAAAGGCAGGTGTGGGACCCGGTCACCAGCAGCGGCTGGGGAGCCGTCTCGGCCGTGTTGTAGCCGCACAGGTACTCGACGCTGGAGGGGCGGAAGACCACCATCGCGTCCAGCGCCGCCTCGGCCATCCGGCGCCGGACCGCCTCCAGCCGATTCCGGTACTCGGCATCGGAGAAGGGGCGCGGCTCGGCCGCGGTCACCGCCGCGGCGGTCTTCGCGGTGAGCCACGCCGGATCCGCCGCCGCACCGAGTCCGGCGATATCCGGCCGGGGCACCGATCGCTGCTCGCGGCCCATGCGACCCTCGTTTCCGTGGCGTGCGCCCACTCCCTTTCCGGCCGGCGGGTCCGCCCCGTCGCCGGTTCCCCGGCAGTCTAGGGAGCGGTCCCGCCTCCGGTCCATTGGATGCCCGGCGAAGAGACCGCTCGCGGGAGCGCGCCCACCGCGGGGCGGCTGCGCGTCGGCGCCTGCTTGCCCGCGGCTCCCGCGGGCCGTTGAATGGTCCGGTAGCACCCGCCCCACGCCCGCCCCCACCCCAGCGCGGAAGGCAGGACCGTGCCCGCCGAGAAACCCGAGCCCCGGATCGACACCTCTGTGCCGCACAACGCCCGCATCTGGAACTACTGGCTGGGCGGTACGGACAACTACCCCGTCGACCGGGAGATGGGCGAGCGCATCCGCGCGTTCTTCCCCGAGATCGCGGACAACGCTCGGGCCGACCGCGCGTTCCTGGTGCGCACCGCCACGTATCTGGCGCGCGACGAGGGCCTGCGGCAGTTCCTCGACATCGGCGCCGGGCTGCCCACTCGCGACAACACCCACGAGGTCGTCCAGGCGGCGGCCCCCGATGCGCGGGTCGTCTACGTCGACAACGACCCGATGGTCCTCGCGCACGCCCGCACGCTGCTGACCGGCACCGCCGAAGGCGCCACCGAATACGTCGACGCCGATCTGCGCGATCCCGAAGCGATCCTGGAGGCGGCGGACGCCAGCCTGGACTTCTCCCGCCCCGTGGCGCTGATGCTGCTGGGCGTCCTCAACTTCGTCGGCGACGACGCCGAGGTCCGCTCGCTCCTGGACCGGCTGCTGGGCGCGCTTCCGCCGGGAAGCTTCCTCGTGGTCTCCCACCCCACCGACGACCTCGACCCCGACCGCGCCCACCAGGTCGCCGCGGCGTGGAACGAGAAGGGCACGCCCAAGCTGACCGTCCGCTCGGCCGCCGGCATCGAGGCGCTGTTCGACGGCTTGGAGCTGCTGGAGCCGGGCGTGGTCTCCTGCTCGCTGTGGCGCCCGGAGCAGACCGGGGCTGGCGCGGCCGTCCCGGTCGCCGAGTACGGCGGCGTCGCCCGCAAGCCCGGCGCTCGCTGATCCGCCGTCACGGGGCGGAAGACCGGTGCACGGCCGCGTTCCGTGCTCCCGGGTGTCTGGTCGACCGGTTTCCCGACGTTCGTCCTGTACGTCGTAGATTCGCCCAAATTCGGCCCGCCGTTCCTCCTCCGGCGCTGCCGGCGCGGATTCGCGGGCCGCACCCGAATCGCGAGGCCCGGCCGGGATGGCGCCTCCGCGACCGGTTGCTCGCAGATGGGCGCTGACCGGCGCGAACGTACGCCGCCCGGGCGGCGGGGCCGCTCGGCCCCCAGGCGGTCGCAGCGGCCGCAGATCCATCCGATACCTTGCCGAAATGGCTCGGACGGGGGGATCTACGGAAATGTCTGCCGGGAGTGATATATGCGTGTTGCCATTATCGGGCAGGCGGCCTTCGGAGAGGCAGTGCTCCGGCGGCTGCAGGACGATGGCGTGACCGTTGCCGGTGTCGCGGCACCGGAGCCGGCCGACAGCGGGCGGGAGGACCCGCTCTGGGCGGCCAGTGGCGCCCACGGCATCCCGCGGGTGCCCACAGCCGACCTGAAGGAAACCGCCGGCCTCATCAAGTGGAAGGAGTTCGAGGCGGATTTCTGCCTGATGGCGTTCGTCACCGAGTTCCTGCCGGACACGGTGTTCACCCTCCCCAAGTACGGAACCGCGCAGTACCACCCCAGCCTGCTGCCGCACCACCGCGGCAAGTCGGCGATCAACTGGGCGATCATCAACGGGGAGCAGGAGACCGGCCTGAGCGTCTTCTGGCCGGACGAGGGGATCGACACCGGCCCGATCCTGCTGCAGAAGCGGTGCCCGATCGGCCCCGACGACACCGTGGGCAGCCTCTACTTCAACAGCCTCTTCCCCCTGGGGGTGGACGCGATGTCGGAGGCGGTGGCCCTGGTGGCGGCCGGAGACGCGCCGCGCATCGAGCAGGAGCACGCCGCGGCGACCTTCGAGCCCGGGTGCCGCGACCGGCACGTCGAGATCCACTGGCACCGCCCCGCGCAGACCGTCTACGACCTGGTCCGGGGCAGCGACCCCCGGCCCGGAGCATGGACCCTCTTCGAGGAGGAGAAGCTGCGGTTCTTCGACTGCCGCCTCACCGGGGAGCTGCGCCCCGGGATGCCCGGGCAGGTGCTCGACGCCGACGGCGAGGGTATCTCGATCCGGCTCAACGGCGGCGTGCTGCGCGTCGGCCGGGTGCAGCACGGCGGTGCGGGCAAGGTCCCCGCCGCGGAGTGGGCCGCCGCCGCGGGTCTCACCAGCGGGTTCCGCTTCCGGTAAGCACGCTCACCGCCCCCGGGCCCGCCGCGGCCTGCGGGTGAGCGCGGGAGACTCCCTCCGGGCTCGGCAGGGCCCGGTGGCCCGGGCGGATCCGGTGGCGGCCCCGACGACGACTGCCCCCGCCGGGACCCGGCGGGGGCAGTCTCAGTGCGAAGTGGCGCGGCGCACCCGGGGGCCGGGGGCCGCGCCGCCGCTACACGGCGCGGACGCGCTCGGCCTGCGGGCCCTTGGGGCCCTGCGTGACGTCGAACTCGACGCGCTGGTTCTCATCGAGGTTGCGGAAGCCCGTGCCGTCGATGTTGCTGTAGTGCACGAAGACGTCCGGGCCGCCCTCGTCCTGGCTGATGAAGCCGAAGCCTTTTTCGCCGTTGAACCACTTGACGGTTCCCTGAGCCATGTCTGCCTCCTGGCAGGTCGACGGGTTCGGATCCGTGGTCCGGATCCGCGATCGCTTTGGAGCGCCCGCCCACCATCCCTGGCTGCAGGATCACTCGCGTTGAAGACTGCGAGCGCAATACACGAAGTCAAATTCATACAGAAAAACGCACGATCGCTCAGTAGAACAACCTACAGCATGGAGTATTCCCGGCGCGCGGTTTCCGGCCGGCGGAGTGTCCGGCGGCGGCGCTTCCGCCGCCCCGGCGGCCGGCCGCGGTTCCCCGTCGGTGTCCGCGCGCGGGCTCGTGCCGCAAGCACCGGGCACGGCGTGCGGGCCGAGCGGCAGCGCGGGCGGGCCGGCGCCTCACCACCCGCACGCACCGAGCGCGACCTGGGGGAACGGCCCGCCCGGCGGGGGGCGCCCGATCCGTTCTCGGCCCCTCTGGAGGCGGTCGCGGGCGGTTGTCACCGCGGCCCCGGGGTAGCGGGACCGTGCACCGAACGAAGGTCCATGCGGAGGGAGGCATCTGTGATGCATCCGCAGCACGGAGCCGGTGAATCGGAGTCGGGCGGCGGCCGTCTGGCGGAGACCGCCGGACAGGCGCGTTCGGCCGCGGGCGAGGTCGCCTCGACGGCCGGGCAGGAGGCCCGGACCCTGGCGGGAGACGCCCGCGTCCAAGCCGTGCACGTCGCCGACGACGTGCAGGAACGGATCAGGAGCGAGGCGCAGAGCCAGACCCGGCGCGCCGGCGAGAACCTGCGGAACTGGTCGTGGGAACTGGAGTCGATGGCCGAGCACGGCGAAACCGGTTCGCCGGTGCAGGGGATGGTGCGCCAAGTGGCGCGGGGCGGCCACGAGGCCGCCGACTTCCTCGACGAGCGCGGCGTCGACGGGCTGATCGCCGAAACCAGGGACTTCGCGCGCCGCCGGCCGATGGCCTTCCTGGTCGGCGCCGCCGTGGCCGGGTTCGCGGTCGGCCGCGTGCTCAAGGCCTCCTCCGCCGGGTCCCGGCAGGACGAGACCGCCACGGCGCAACCGCAGCCGGCGGGCGACCGGCCGGTCGCGCCGGTGGCGCCGCGCCAGGGGGAGCCCAGCGCGGGCGAGGCGGTTCCGTCGCCGCCGCCGGCGCCGCACGGGGACCCCCTCGCCGAGCCGCCCCCAGGGGCCGCTGAGCGCCCGGGGCCGGGACCGGTTCCGCGTACGGAGGAGGAGCGGCGATGACGACGGTTCCCAGGACGGGCCCGGACCAGCGCATCCGGCCCGACGAGGACGAACGGCCGCTCTCGGAGCTGCTGAACGAGGTGGTCGGCGACCTGCAGACGCTGTTCCACCAGGAGCTGCAACTGGCCAAGGCCGAGATGCGCGAGGAGGCGACCAGGGCGGGCAAGGCCGCAGGCCTGTTCGGCGGGGCGGGGTTCGCCGGCTACATGACGCTGGTCCTGCTCTCCCTCGCGGCCGTCTTCGGACTCGCCCAACTGATCGGGCCGGCGTGGTCGGCGCTGGTCGTGGCGGCCGTGTGGGCGGTCATCGGTGCGGTCCTGTACATGCGGGGCCGCTCGGAGATGCGCCGCGTGTCGATGACGCCGGAACGCACGGTCGAGACGCTGAAGGAGGATGCGCAATGGGCGAAACACCCGACCAGATAAGGCAGGACATCGAGCGCACGCGCACCGAGCTGGTCCATGACACCGACCAGCTGGCGCAGCGCGCCGATCCCCGGCGGATGGCCAAGCGCCGCACCGCCAAGATGCGCGCCAAGGCCGCGGGGATGCGCGAATGCGTGATGGGCTCCGGGTCGGGCGGCGGCTCGGCGCAGAGCGTGCGCTCCGCCGGCCGGCAGGCCACGGGCGCCGCGAAGTCGGCCTCGGAGCGTGCCCGCCAGGAGACCCAGGGCAACCCGCTCGCGGCGGGGCTGATCGCCTTCGGCGCCGGGCTGCTGGCGGCCTCGGCCGTGTCGGAGAGCCGCTCCGAGCAGAAGGCGGCCGAGCAGGTCCGGCAGCGGGCCGGAGGGGCCCTGGAGCCCGCGAAGCAGGCGGTGACCGAGTCCGCCGAGCGGGTCAAGGAGCAGGCGACGGAGTCGGCGCGCTCCGCGGGCGAGGAGCTCAAGGAGAGCGCATCGGGCTCGGCGCAGCGCACCGCCCAGCACAGCCGCGAAGAGGCGCAGACGGCAGCGCAGCAGGTGCGCGGCTCCTGAGTAAGGGGGGCCGGCCGCACGCTGCCCGCCTCCGACCTCGCGGTCCGCGCACCGGCGGGCCCCGCTCGCGCCGGTCCGCGCGGACCGCGACCGCCGTAGGGGGGCGGTCGGCGCCGCCCCCAAGATCCGACAAGGGGACCGACAATGGCCGCAAGCCATCGGAGCACAGAGAACGGGTCCGCGACCCGGGAGGCGTCTGCGCCGACCCAGCTGCCGGCGCGCTCGTGGTGGGGGTCGCTGCGACGCACCGTCGCCGAGTTCCGCGCCGACAACCTGACCGATCTCGCCGCCGCGCTGACCTACTACGGGATCCTGTCGATCTTTCCCGCACTGCTGGTCCTGGTCTCGCTGCTGGGCTTCGCCGGGCAGTCGGCGACCCAGGCCCTGACCAGCAGCCTGTCCGCGGCACCCGCCGACGTCGCCGGGTTCCTGACCACGATCATCCAGAACATGCAGCGCAACCAGGCCGCGGCCGGCATCTTCGGACTGATCGGCCTGGTCGTCGCACTATGGTCGGCCTCCGGCTACATCGCGGCCTTCATGCGCGCCTCCAACGTCGTCTACGACGTTCCCGAGGGGCGCCCGATCTACAAGACCCTGCCGATCCGGCTCGGGGTCACGCTGCTCATGGTCGTCCTGCTGACCGCGGCGGCGGTGGCGGTCGTCCTCACCGGCGCCCTCGCCGAGCAGGCGGGGCAGCTGCTGGGGCTGGGGCCCGTCACCGTCATGGTGTGGCGCATCGCGAAGTGGCCGGTGCTGCTGCTCGTCGTCATGTTCATGATCGCGGTGCTGTACTGGGCCTCGCCCAACGCCAAGCGCGGGTTCCGCTGGGTCAGCCCGGGCAGTGTGCTGGCCGTGGTGATCTGGCTGCTGGCGTCGGGGGCGTTCGCGCTCTACCTCGCGACCTTCGCCTCCTACAGCCAGACCTACGGCAGCATGGCGGCGGTGATCATCTTCCTGGTCTGGCTGTGGATCACCAACATCGCCATCCTGCTCGGCGAGGAGTTCAACTCCGAGATCCAGCGCGGCCGGGCGCTCGCGGAGGGCCACCCCGAGGACGAGGAACCCTACGTCGAGATGCGCGACGTCCCCAAGCAGCAGCGGCGCGAGGCCACCAAGCAGGAGCACTGAGCCGCTGCGGCCGCCCGGGCGGTCCGCGGATGCGCCCGGCGGTGCGTCCCCCGGGGGGGACGCACCGCCGGGCGGCCGGGCGGACTCGCGTGCTTGGGCGGGTCCGTGCGGGCGGCGGGTCAGGACGGCGCCGGCTCGCCGCGGTAGGTGCCGAAGGACCAGAGGTTGCCCTCCGGGTCGGCGCAGGTGAACTCGTGATTGCCGTAGTCGGTGTCCTGCAGTGGGCGGACGACGGTGGCGGCGTCCGAGCGCCGCACGCGCTCGTAGATCTCGTCGACGTGATCGGTGACGACGTACATGCCGGCGTTGCCCGGCTCGCGCGTCCAGTCGCCGCCGGGCTTGTGGCTGCCGAACATGACTCCGCCGCCCTCCGGCCAGTCCAGCTGGGCGTGGACGACGGTGTCGCCCTCGGCGTAGACGGCCGTCTTGCGGAAGCCGAGCACCGAGGTCAGGAACTCGACCATGGCGTGGGCGTCGCGGGCTTGGAAAGCCGGCCACACGGTCGGGGCCGGGGTCGCTGCTGTATCACTCATAGGCCCAGACTCGCACCGGCCGGGCCCGCGGGCTTGGAACTTTCGGCGGTGTCGGCGGCGGCCTGCCGGCAGGTCAGACGGGCTCGTCGCCGTTGCGGTGGCCGCCGGCGCGGATGGATCCGGCCTCCTCGGCGATCCAGGACGCCGGTGCCGTGCCGGTGAACATCCGGAAGTCGCGGTTCAGGTGGGGCTGGTCGTAGAAGCCGCATTCGGCGGCGATCGAGGCCAGATCCGGCGACTCGCCCTCGCCCACCTGCTCGGTGATCGCCCGGACCGCCCGCTGGAAGCGCAGCAGGCGGTTGAACGCCTTGGGGCCCACGCCGAACTCGCGCACGAACACGGTCTGCACCTGGCGGCGGCTGAGTCCCACGTGATCGGCCAGGCCGCCGACCGACCCGGCGCCGCGGTGCCGCGCCAGCCACCGCCAGGCCTCGGCCGCCTCGGGGCGTGCGGCCGGCGCCCGCTCGGTCAGCCGCATCCGGTCGCCGAGGAACCCCCGCAGGGCGAGGAACCGCGAGTCCCAGTCGGGCGCCTCGATCATCCGGTCGCGCAGTTCGCCGATCGCCCGCCCCAGCACGTCCGTGCCGTCGTGGGAGCGCTCGGCCAGCTCGCCGGCGGGCATACCGAGGATCCGCCGCGCGGCCAGCGGGTAGACCGCGAGCTGGACACCCGCCTGCCCCGGTGACTGGGCGATGTAGGAGGGGGCGGTGTGCAGGCCGGCGGTCACGACGTCCAGCCGCGAGGCGCCGGGCCCCAGCGCCTCGTCGGCGGTGGATCCCTCGACCACCGGGGTGTTCAGCGTGATGATGAACGTCAGATAGGGCGAGGGCAGCCCGCGGTGGACCGGCTGCACGGAATCGCCGGATGCGTAGCCGACCGCGGAGGCGACCGCGCCCGGCAGGACGCCGCCCACGCGGACGAAGTCCCATTCCCGTCCGGTCGTCTCACCGGCATCGTCAGCGACCATGGTCCGTCCTCCGCACAACCGGGAGCGCCCGGCGCGGGTCGGCGGCGATGCCCGCCGCCCGCAGCAGGCGGACGCCCCTCCCCCGGGCGATCGGCGCGGCCTTCCGGCGGGCGCCCGGCCTGTCCGGCCGCCTCCCCCGGAAACCACCCGCGCATTCCTGTCTACCCGGATGCGCGCCGCACGTCGACGGCCCGGGGACCGCGCCCCGGCGCAGCCGGGGTGCGGTCCCCGCCGAACCGGCCCCGCACACGGGGGTACGGCGCGGTGGCCGCGGCGCGGCCGCGTTACTCCGGTCGGACCGCGCCCGGCGGAGGGCGGGCGGGTCAGAGGGTGCGGTTCAGCAGGTCCAGCAGCGCCCGCCAGTGGCGCTCGGTCGCCTCCGGGTCGTGGCTGGCGGTGTCGGCCTGGGTGTAGCCGTGGGCGGCACCGGTGTAGACCTCGGCGGTGAACCGGACGCCGGCGTCCTCCAGAGCCCGGCTGAGGCGCTCCTGCTGCTCGGGGGGCATCGCGGGATCCTGGTCGGCGTGGCCGAAGTAGAGCTCGGCGGTGATGCGGTCGGCCAGCAGATGCGGGCCGTCGGGTGCGTCGGGAGCCAGACCGCCGCCGTGGAACCCGGCCATGGCCGCGACCCGGTCGGGATGGGTGCCCGCCGTGCGCAGGGCCAGCACGGCGCCCATGCAGTATCCGGTGACGCCGAACCGCTCCCCCGCGGTCTGCGGCAGCTCGGCCAGCCGGCGCAGGTAGGCGTCGGCGTCGCGCATCGCCTGCTCGGGAGTGAGCGACCGCATGATCGGCCCGAGCTTCTCGAAGATCTCCGGGCGGGCCCCCGGGTCGATGTACTCGGGCAGGTCCACGACCGGGGAGCGCCCGTGGCGGTAGAAGACGTTGGGCACCAGCACGGTGTAGCCGGCCTCGGCCAGGCGGCGGGCCATCCCCTCCAGCTGGGGGCGTAGGCCGAACGCGTCCATGTACATCAGGACACCGGGGTGGGCGGCGCCGTCGTCGGGATGGGCGAGGTAGGCGTCGGCGGTGCCGTCCTCGGTCGCGATGTCCACGGCGGTTGCCTGCACGGCGGTCATGGCTGCGTTCCCCTCCTACGGCGCGGCGAAAGCCCCGAGCGCGGGCGGACGGTGCGGGCGGACCGGTGCCGACGGCACTCGCACGCCACCACCGCGGCGCGGCCCGGATCCACCGGCCCACCCTAGTAGCGATGCCGATCGGTCGAGAGACGCGCCGCCCCGCCGCCGGCGATCCGGCATCTGCGGTCACGTGCCGGCGCTCGCGACGGCTGCCGGTACGAGATCGGTTCCCGAGGGTCGGGCGGGATGCGCGGGCGGCGGGGTCACCGGTGCCGGGCCGCCGAGGAGTGGACGGCCTTGGTGGCCGCAAGCAGGACGGCGCCGACGAACCAGAGCGCTCCGGCGGCGCCGGCGCTGCCGGCGACCAGGGCCGCGGCTGCGGGGATCGCGACCTGGCCGACCCGGTTTCCCCACAACCGCAGCGACAAGGCGGTGCCGCGCGTCTCGGGCGGGACGGCGCGGACCACCATGGTCATGGTCAGCGGCTGGCCGAGGCCCAGGAGGAACCCGCCCAGGGCGAGCGCGACGGCCATCGCGGCCGTGCCCGACGCGGGGACCGCGACCGCGCCGAGCGCGGCCGCCGAGCCCAGAGTGCTGCCCATGATGAGCAGGTGGCGGGGCCAGCGGCGCACGAGGAGGTCCACCAGCAGGCGCGACGCGATCGACGCGCCCGCCCGCGTGGCCAGCAGGGCGCCGACGACGGCGGGGCTGATGCCGCGCTCCTCGGCGATGAGCGGCAGGTAGGCGGTGAGCAGGTCCACCGCCGACAGCAGCGCGAGGCTGGTGAACAGGCCCGTGGGCACGCCGGGGCGGCGCAGCAGGTCGGCCAGCGGCAGGGCCGCCGACCCTCCGTCGGCGGTCGTGGGCCGCTTCGCCGACCACAGCCCCGCAACGGCCGGAAGCCCCAGTGCCGCGGTCGCCCCCGCCACGAGCAGGGCCTGACGGGTCGCGGCCTCCAGTCCCCCGTCGGAGGAGGCGTCGCCGAGCAGGAGGCTCGACAGCAGAGGGCCGACGAGCTGGCCGAGCGCGGCCGTGGCGGTGAGCAGGCCGAAGTTGCGGTCCAGGGCGTCTTCGCCGGAGCGCTGGGCGATCATCCGCTGTGCGGCGACCATGAACGTGAGGTGGCCCAGGCCGAGGACGGCGCTGCCCGCGGCGACGGTGGCCAGCCGCTGCGAGGCGGCCAGCAGCAGTGGGGCCAGCGCCATCAGCGTGATGCCCGCGGCCACGATCCAGGCCGTGCGCCGCAGGCGGTCGCTGAGCCGGCCCAGCGGTACGGCGACGACCAGCGGCAGCAGGGCGAAGGCCGCCGTGATGAGACCGACCGCGAACGCGTCGGCGCCCAGCGCGACGGAGCGGTAGGAGATCAGCGGCCGGCACAGGTTCAGCGTGGTCTGGGTCGCGGCGACGGTGGCCAGCAGCCACCACAGCCAGCCGCTGCCGCGGAGGGCGGCGCGGGCAGGGCTCACGTGCGGTTCCGCGGCGGTTGCGGGGCGGCCATATATTGCCTCCTGGCGGCTGGGTCCTCGGACTGCGGGCAGGGGCGGGCGGAGCGCCGGCGGGCGGCCCGGCCCGGCGCCCGGCGGTCCGGCCGACCGCTCGGGGCTTTCCCGGCGGTGGCGGCTGCCCGGCTCGCCCCCGTTCCTCACCGGCCGAACGCCGCGACGATACATCCGGACATCGGATAACAAGGCCGTCAGCTTATCGGGCGCTCCGCAGCGGATGCCGCGCGGTCCACCGGTTCGCACCTCGGATTCCGCAGCCGCGGTCCGGGGGCGCCGCGCAACGGCGTCATGGGGCCGCGAAGGCCCGCAGGAGCGCGGCGCGATGGGCGCCGAGGTAGGCGATGTCGGTCTCGTAGAGGCCGGCGTGTCCCTCGGCGAGATGGGTCTGGAAGGCCGCATCGCCCGCTGCGGCCCGCTCGCGCATGTGGTCGAGGAGCCGGCGCAGCCGCTCGGCCGCCGCGTCGAGCAGGCGCGCGTCGGCCTGATGCCCGTAGGCGCGGCAGAAGGCGGCGGCGCGGCGGCCCTGCTCCTGCGGGGAACCGAAGGCGTCGGGGTTGGTGGGCGCCTGCAGCGGCGCGAACCGGTAGACCGCGTAGGCGAGGTCCCACAGCCGCGGACCGGGGTGGGCGGTGTCGAAGTCGATGAAGCCGACCGCCCGGCCGCCGCGGACCACGCAGTTGTAGGGGGCGGTGTCGCCGTGGCAGACGACCTCGGCGGGCGAGCGGGGCGGCTGGTTCCAGTGCTCCCCGGGCGGGGCCGAGAAGTCGGCGGTCGCGTCGTGGAGGCGGCGCAGCAGCACGGCCGCCGACTCCAGCAGTTCGCCGGTGCGCAGCTCGGGCGGGAGCGCCTGGTGCACGTCGCCGTGCAGGTAGGTGAGCACCTCCTCGCCGGATCGGTCGAAGCCGAGCGGCGCCGGCGCCCCGTCGAAGCCCTGCGCGCGCAGGTGCCGCAGCAGCCGGTGGATCGCCGGTGCGGCCGCCGTCGCCGGGCGGTGCACGGTGTCGCCGACTCGGCGCACGGTGTTGACGCCGCCGCGCAGGACGCCGTCAGCGCTCATCGCGCGCCGGCCGAGGGCGCCGGCCCGCCGACGACCGCGGTCACGGTTCTGTGGACGGCTCCGGGATCGGGCGGGCCGCCGGGATCGGCGAAGAGCAGGTGGGCGGCCCCGATCAGCGTGGGAGCGAGGGTGCCGACGTCGGCGTCCGGCGCGATACGGCCCAGGTCCCGCTCGGCGGCGAGGTAGGACGCGAGCATGGCCGACGCCTCGGCCAGTAGCGGGAGGCCGGTCGGCGCGGTCCGGCGCAGCCGGTCGCGCAGCCCGTCGCGGGCGATGACGAGGCCGACGATCCCCACCGCGACCGAGTCGAACAGCGTCGTCAGCGCCTCGGTGAGGTTGCCGGCGACGGTGCCGGTGCCGGCGGCGCCGCGCAAGGCGGCGGCCTGGTCGTCGAGCCGGGCGATGCGGTCGGCGACGAGTTCGGCGAGGAAGGCGTCGAAGTCGGCGAAGTGCCGGTGCAGCACCCCCTTGGCGCAGCCCGCCTCGGTGGTCACCGCGCGGCTGGTCAGGGCGGTGGGGCCGTCCCGGAGCAGGATCCGCTCCGCGGCGTCGAAGAGCTGCTCGCGCACGTCGCGAATCGCCGTCCCTGTCGGCACCCCGGATCCCTCCTCGCTGTGTGCGGCCCGCCCCGTTGCCGAGTGGGCACGTGCCCACTATTGTGGGCGCATGCCCACTCTACCCTCCGGGCCCCCGCCCGACCGGGAGCCCCATCAGGCCCGCGAGGTCGCCGAGTCGTTCGGCTCCGACCCCGAGCGCTACGACCGGGCCCGCCCGCGCTACCCCGAGGCCCTGATCGAGGCGATCACCGCCGCCTCCCCCGGCCCCGAGGTCGTCGACGTCGGCTGCGGCACCGGCATCGCCGCCCGGCAGTTCCAGGCGGCGGGCTGCCGGGTGCTCGGGGTCGAGCCCGACCACCGGATGGCCGAGTGGGCGCGCGGGCGGGGCCTGCCCGTCGAGGTGGCGGCGCTGGAGTCGTGGGACACCCGCGGCCGGCACTTCGACGCGGTCGTGGCCGGGCAGACCTGGCACTGGGTGGAGCCGGTCGCGGGAGCCGCCAAAGCGGCGGAGGCGCTGCGGCCCGGCGGGCGGCTCGCGGTGTTCTGGAACGTCGGGCGGCCGCCGGAGGAGGTGGCCGAGGCGTTCACGGAGGTCTACCGCCGGATACTGCCCGACTCGCTCGCCTCGCGCCAGTGGACGGCCGCCGGAGCCGACAGCTACGCCGGGCTCTGCCGCACAGCCGCCGAGGGGATGCAGCAGGCCGGCGCGTTCGGCGAGCCCGAGCAGTGGCGGTTCGACTGGCAGCGGACCTACACCCGCGACGAATGGCTGGACCACCTGCCCACGACCGGCGGCCACACCCGCCTGGCGCCCGCCGACCTGGAGCGGGTGCTGGAGGAGGTCGGCGCCGCCGTCGACGCCCTGGGCGGCGCGTTCACCATGCCCTACACCGCGATGGCGGTCACCGCGGTCCGGAGCTGATCCGGCGCCGGCACCCGCCCGCCGCGGCGTACCATGCCGGTGTGGACACACACGTCCCGCCCCGCGTCCTGGTCGTCGGGCTCGATCCCTACCGGGTGCCCGGCCCCTGGGACCCCGCGCCGGTGGCCGAAGCGATCGAGGCGGGACTCGCGCGGTTCGCCGAGCACGGCGTCGGCGTCGAGACCTGTCTGATCGGCCTCGACGGCGGCGACGACGCCGAGGCGGTCGTCGGCGCCGCGCTGCGCTCCCACGAGTGGGAGTGCGTGGTCGTCGGGGGCGGCCTGCGGCACTCCGAGGACCTGCTCGGACTCCTGGAGCGGGTGATCAACCTGATCCGGCTGCACGCACCCGGCGCGGCGATCGCGTTCGACGGCACCCCCGCCGACACCTTCGACGCCGCCGCCCGCTGGATCCGGTGACCCCGGCCGGAGACCGCCTGCGCCGAACCGCATGGCCCGCACCCGACCACCTGATCAGGGATATCAAACCAGTGATATCATTGATTCGTGAATGAGCGGGACGAGACGCGGCGGCGCATCATCGACGCCGCGACCGAGTTGCTGACGACCCAGGGCCGCGACGCGGTGACCACACGCGCCGTGAGCGCCGCCGCCGGGGTGCAGCCGCCCACCATCTACCGGCTCTTCACCGACATGGCCGGACTGCTGGAGGCGGTGGCGGCCGACGGCTTCGAGACCTACCTGGTGCGCAAGCACGGCCTGGCGCTGACCGACGACCCGGTGGAGGACCTGCGCGCCGGCTGGGACACCCACGTGGCGTTCGGGCTGGAGTTCCCGGCGCACTACCTGCTCATGTACGGGCAACCGGCGCCCGGCCGCCGCTCCTCGGCCACCGAGCAGGCCTCGCGGCGGCTGCACATGCTCGTCTCGCGCGTCGCCGAGGCCGGCCGGCTCGCGGTCAGCGTCGAGACCGGCGCGGCCATGGTCCACGCCGCCGGCGTCGGCACGACCCTCAGCCTCATCGGCACGCCCGCCGAAGAGCGGGACCACGACCTCTCCCGGCGGCTGCGCGACTCCACGATCGCCGCCATCACCGGCGCGCCGCCCGAGGGTCCGCCCGACCACGTCCGGCGCGCCGTCGGCCTCAAGGCGGTGCTCGGCGACGCCGACGGCCTCTTCACCCCCGGCGAGCGCGCACTCCTGGACGAGTTCCTCGACCGCCTCGCCGCCGCCCCGGCTCACCGCTGACTCAGCGACGCCGCACCGCCGCAGCACCGGCTCCGGACCCGATCCGCGTGACAGGCCGGTGCCCGGTCACGTCGGCCTACACGGCCACGCTGCGGTCACCGCACACCCGCCATGGCCTTCGGGCCGGTCGTCCGGTCACCCGGCACGGAGGCGGTCATTCGACCACCTTGCGCCAGACCCACCCCCCACCCGCGACCAGCAGACCGGTGCCTCCAAGTGCGTACGCCGCCCACCCGGGCAAGCGCCAGTGCTCACGGGCCACGGCGAGCAGGCCCCAGTCGGACTCCCAGATCGCGACGGCGATCGCCGAACCGAAGCCCTGAATCGCCAACACCAGGCCGACGATCACCGCCAGACCCGCACCCGTGGAGTCGTCGAGCAGCCGTTTGCGCGCTCCTGCCATCGGTTTCCCCTTCCCGTTTTTACAATGCAACTGCATTATAAAGACTCTCGCCTAGGATGCAATGCGGATGCACGCCGAAACCGACCGGAAGGGAGGCCATGCCCAAACAGGTCGACCACCGGCAGCGCCGGGTGGAGATCGCCGTAGCAGTCTGCTCGCTCGTCTCCGCGCACGGCCTGGAGGCGGTGAGCCTGCGCGACGTGGCCACCGAAGCCGGGGTCTCCATGGGGCGCGTGCAGCATTACTTCAAGTCCAAAGACGAGATGCTGCTGTTCGCCCTGGACTACATCAGCGAGCAGGGAACGGCCCGCGTCCACGACTTCCTTGCGGCGCTGCCCGACCCGGACGAGCCGCGTGCCGTGCTCCGCGGCATCGCCCAGACCCTGATCGGGACCGGCGCCGAGCAGGCCAACCGCGTCGCCATGGCGTTCCAGGCGCGCGCCCTCGTCGAGCCGCGGCTGGCCCGCCACCTCCTCCAGGGCTACGAACAGCTCCAAGGGCTTGTCGAACTGGTGATCCAGCGGGCGATCGACAGCGGGGAGATCGCGCCCGCGACACCGGCACGGGTGGAGGCGACGGCTCTGCTCGCCCTCAGCGACGGCCTGGGCTACCAACTGCTGCTCGGCCACGGCACAACCGAGCGTGCCCTGCAGGTGGTCGATTCCCAACTCGACCGTCTCTTCGCGAGCGGGCCCGGCGGACCCTGAGCGTCGCGCGGCGGCCGCCGCGGACCCGGTCGCCCGTTTCTTGTGTATCTGCACCGGTCTAGGCATCGCCTGCGCAACCGGGTAGTGTCTGCGGCCGGTCCGCACCGCAGATGCGGAACCGATCCCCGCTCCTGGCCCTCCCCGCAGCGCCCGAGGAAAGATGCCGTTCTCCCGCACCCGCCGGACGGCGGCCGCGTCCGCGTGGCCGCTCGTCGTGCTCGTGCTGGTGCTGTTTCCGGTCATGGCCGTCCACGGGGTCGGCGGCGCGCTGACCCACGGGCATCCCGACTCCGCCCTGGGGCACTCCGCGAGCGCGGAACAGACCGGCGCCGCCGCCCAGGGCGTCCACTCCTTGACCGTCGCCCACGAGGGCGCAGGCCCCACCGGCCACGGCGGGCACCACCACGCCGCCGGGGCGGACGGCGCGGCGAACGGGCACGCCCAAGCCGGCGAGCCGCACTCCCACGCCGACTGCATGAGCGTGGCGCCCTCCGCCGGGCTGCTCTCACTGGTCTGCTGGCCCGCCTTCCTCACCGGCGGGCCGCGCGCCCTGGCGCCGTCTCCCCCACGGGTGATCGCGATCCGCGGACGCCGGCGCCGGGCGCGGCTGCGGCGCACCCGGCTACGCCTGGCCGAACTCTCGATCCTGCGGATCTAGATGCCCTCGGCCGCGCGCGCCGCTCCCCCGCGGACCGGCGCCGACGCGGCACGGCACCACCGGCGCGGCCACCGGCCGCGCCCTGTCCGTACCGGAACCGACCGGGAGTTCTCCATGAACCGATCTCGTCGCGCCCAAAAGCGGCGCGCCGGCCACACCGCTCGCTACATCGCCGCGGCGGCCTCACTGGCCGCGGCCCAGATCCATGTCGTCATGGCCCCTGTGCACGCCGACTCGTGGCCCGCCTCGGGCGTCTTCTTCGCGCTGGCGGGGGTGTTCCAGGCCCTGTGGGGCGTGGCCGTGCTGCGCTGGAGCAATTCGCTTCTGCTCGGCACCGGAGCCGCGGCCAACGCGGGAATCCTCGCGCTGTGGGGGTACAGCCGCGTCTGGGGCCTTCCGTTCGGCCCGCACGCCGGCGTTCCCGAGGCCGTGGGGACCACGGGCCTGGTCGCCGCCGGGCTCGAAGGCGTCCTGATCCTGGCGGTCGTCGGTGCCCTGCTGTGGCGCACCGACGAGCCGGAGCCGGGGGCGGTGGCCATGGGAGTCGCCGCCGCGGCGGTGCTGGCCGCCGTCTTCGCCACTGCCGCCGCGGTCGCCGAGTCCGACGAGCACGGCCACGGAGGATCGGGCGGCCACCACGGCGAGTCCTCCCACGGCCAGGGGGGCCACGGCGGCTCGGGGCACGGCGACGAGGGCCACGGCCACGGCGGCGGCTCCGGCGAGCCGTCCGCCACCCCCTCGCCGGGGCAGTCCTCGGCGAGCCCGGACGCCGCGTCGCCGGAGGAGGAGGTCCCCGAGGGCCACGAGGGGCACGATCACGCGCATTGAGCCCCGCGCATGCGGCGGGCCCGCATCCGGCGCGCCGGATGCGGGCCCGCCGCCGCCTTACCAGGGCGCCGGAGCCGCTCGGTCCCCTGCCCCTCAGGAGATCGGGCGGCGCAGGACGGCCGCGCCGCGCGGGGGCAGGATGCGGGCGCCGTCCTGCTCCGCCGCGCCGGCGGGGTCGAGCAGTTCGCCGCCGAGGTCGGCGATGTCCACCGGTTCGGCGGTGCGGTTGACCGCGAACCAGTACTCGGCGCCGTCGTCGGCGCGCACGGCCACCTCCACGCGTCCGCGCAGCTGCGGCGGCAGCTCGCCGGAGACCCCGGCCCGCTCCAGCAGCCGGGGCAGCACGCCGGCCAGCCCCTGGGAGCCCAGCCGCGTCGAGACGTAGGCCGCCGACCCCGCCCCCGTCGCGCGGCGCGTGATCGCCGCCTGACCGGCCCGGGGACCGTCGGCGTAGGAGGCCAGGACCTCGACCTGCGGATCGGTGACGGTGAGGTCGTCGCTCCACAGCGTTCCCACCGAGCCGTCGTCGAGCCGGACCCGCTCATCGGGCAGCAGGGGCGCGAACTCCTCGATGCGGATGCCCAGCAGCTCGCGCAGCGGACCGGGGTAGCCGCCGAGCCAGGCGTGGTCGTTCTCGTCGACGACGCCGGAGAAGTAGGTGGTGACCAGGTGCCCGCCGGCCTCGGTGTAGCGCACCAGCTCCTTGGCGGTCTCCTCGCGCACCAGGTGCAGGATGGGCGCCACCGCCATGCCGTAGCCGTCCAGCGGCGTGCCCAGCGGCACCACGTCGGCGCGCACGCCGCGGGCCAGCAGCGCCGAGTACCAGTCCAGCGCCTCCTGCCGGTAGCGCAGCAGCGAGGTGGGGTGGGAGTCCTGCTCGCAGGCCCACCAGGACTCCCAGTCGAAGACGATCGCCACCGGCGCGGGCTTGCGGCGCGACCCGGCCAGCGGGGCCATCCGGGTGAGCCGTGCCCCCAGGTCGGCCACGGAGCGGAAGACCGCGCTGTCGGATCCGGCGTGGGGCACCATCGCCGAGTGGTACTTCTCCGCGCCCGCGGCGGACTGGCGCCACTGGAAGAAGCAGACCGCGTCGGCGCCGTGGGCCACGTGCAGCAGCGAGTCGCGCGCCATCTCCCCGGGCGCCTTGGCCCGGTTGACCGGCTGCCAGTTGACGGCGCTGGTGGAGTGCTCCATCAGGAACCACGGCCGCCCTCCGGCGATGTTGCCGGTGAGGTTGGCCGAAAACGACAGCTCGTCCAGCGCCTGGGCTCCGGGCCGCACGTAGTGGTCGTTGGAGACGAAGTCGACCTCGCCGGCCCAGTCGGCGTAGTTCATCCCCCGGCTCTCCCCCATCACCATGAAGTTGGTGGTGATCGGGACGTCGGGGGTCACCTCCTGCAGCAGGTCGCGCTCGGCGCGCAGGTACTCCTTGAGCGCGTCGGAGGAGAAGCGCTTGAAGTCCAGCTGCTGGGTGGGGTTGGGGTGGGATGCGGCCAGGCGCGGCGGCAGCACCTGGTCGAACCCGGTGTAGCTCTGGGACCAGAACGCGGTCCCCCAGGCGGTGTTGAGCTCCTCGATGCCGCCGTAGCGGGCGCGCAGCCAGGTGCGGAACGCGGCCGCGGCGTCGTCGGAGTAGTCGTAGACGTTGTGGCAGCCCAGCTCGTTGGAGACGTGCCAGGCGGCCAGCGCCGGGTGGTCGGCGTAGCGCCGCGCGATGGCCTCGGCGAGCCGCAGGGCGTAGCTGCGGAAGACCGGCGAGGTGGGCCGCCAGTGCTGGCGCGCCCCCGGCCACACGGTCTCGCCGGTGGCGGTGACCGGCAGGATCTCCGGGTGCAGCGCGGTCAGCCACGGCGGCGGGGAGGCGGTCGCCGTGGCCAGGTCCACGGCGACGCCGTTGGCGTGCAGCAGGTCCATGACCTCGTCCAGCCACGCGAAGTCCCACTCGTCTTCTCCGGGCTGGATGCGGGCCCAGGAGAAGACGCCCAGCGAGACGATGTTCACGCCCGCCTCGCGCATCAGCCGGACGTCTTCGTCCCAGACCTCGCGCGGCCACTGCTCGGGGTTGTAGTCGGCTCCGTAGGCCAGCCGCGGGGCACGGCCGTGCGGTGCGGCGTTCTTGGGCCAGCGCAGCCAGCGGTGGGGTCGGGCAGCAGCCATCGTGTTCCTACTTTTCCTTTCGTGCGCTGCGGGCGGAGCGGGTCACTTGTTGACGCTGAAGCCCTGCTGGTTTCCGTACTCGACCGACTGCTCCTGCCAGGCCTGCAGGCCCTCGGCCAGGGTGGTGTCGGAGACGTAGGCCTTGCCGACGGTGTCGTTGAAGATCGAGTTGGCGTAGACCTGGTAGGGCAGGTAGGACCAGCCCTCCACCACGTTGGAGGCCGACTCGGAGAAGACCTTGTTGGCCTGCTGACCGCCGAAGTACTCGAACTCCCGGGAGAGGAACTCCTCGGACTCCAGGTGCTTGTTGGTCGCGGGGAAGGCGCCGTTGTCGAGCCGGGTGTCCACCCCCTCGCCGACGGTCGCGTACTCGATGAACGCATAGGCCAGCGCCTTGTTCTGGCTGGCCTCGGGGACGGTCAGCGAGCTGCCGCCGTTCTCCGCGCTGGCGCTCGCGCCCTCCTCCCACTGGGGCAGCGGGGCCGCGCGCCAGGAGCCGGAGCCTTCGGCCACCGAGGATTCCAGGTTGGCCGGCATCCAGGCGCCCGCGGGGATCGTGGCGATGGTGCCGTCGGCCATGGCCTGGAACCACTCGTCGGTCCAGGAGTTGATGGGGGCGACGAGGTCCTCGTCGATGAGCTGCTGCCAGGTCTGGGCGTAGGCCGTGGAGCCCTCGTCGGTGAAGTCGACGGTCACGTCGGTGCCGTCGACCCGGTAGGGCTTGCCGCCGGCCTGCCAGATGAGGCTGGTGGCCAGACCGGGCTCGCCGGTGTCGTTGGTGATGTAGACGTCGGAGTCGGCCTCCTGCAGCCTGCGGCCGGCCTCGACGTACTCCTCCCAGGTGGTGGGCACCTCGATGCCGTGCTCGTCGAAGATGTCCTTGTTGTAGAACAGCGCCATCGGCCCGGAGTCCATCGGGACGCCGTAGACGCCCCCGCTGAGGTTCACCGAGTTCCATGGACCCGTGGAGAACGTGCCGTCGAGGTCGGCGGCGCCGAAGGACGACAGGTCGGCCACCGACTCGGCCACGGCGAACTGGCTGAGCGCGAAGTACTCGATCTGGGCCACGTCGGGCACGCCCGATCCGGCCTTGATCGCGTTCTGCAGGGCGGAGTACTGGTCGGGGCCGGTTCCGGCGTTGACCAGTTCGACGTCGACGCCCTCGTGCTTGGCCTCGAAATCCTTGACGACCTGCTTGAGGGTGGGCTCCCAGGCCCACACGGTGATCTTGCCGCCCTCCTCCAGGGCGGCCTGGACGTCGTCGGCCGAGGATTCGCCTCCGGAGCCGCAGGCCGTGAGGCCGAGCAGCAGGGCCGCGGCCATGCCGAGTCCGCGCAGCGGGGTGCGCACAGGTGGGGTCATGGTGTCTCACTTCTTTCCGGGGGGTGCTGCGGTCGGGACGGGGGGTCAGGCCTTGACGCTTCCGGCGGCCAGGCCCGACTGCCAGAAGCGCTGGAGCAGCAGGAAGACGATGATCAGCGGGATGATGCTGAGCAGGGAGCCGGTGATGACGAGGTCGAACACGGCCTCGCCGCCGGCGGTCGAGGCCTGGGCGTTCCAGTTGTCGAGGCCCAGGGTCAGCGGGTACCAGTCGGGGTTCTTCAGCATGATCAGCGGCAGGAAGTAGTTGTTCCAGGTCGCGACCATGGTGAACAGGGCGACGGTGACGGTGCCGGGCGCCAGCAGCGGGGCGCAGATCTGGACGAACGTGCGCAGCTCCCCCGCGCCGTCGATGCGCGCGGCCTCGATCAGCTCGTCGGGGATGGCCTCGGCGGCGAAGACCCACATCAGGTAGAGGCCGAACGGCGAGATCAGCGACGGGATGATGACCGCCCAGGGGGTGTTGGTCAGCCCCATCTCGCTGAACATCAGGAAGGTGGGCACCGCCAGCGCGGTGCCGGGTACGGCCACGGCGCCGATGACCACGGCGAACACCGCGCGTTTGCCGGGGAAGTCGAACTTGGCCAGCGCGTAGCCGCCCAGTACGGCCAGCAGTGTGGCCCCGCCGGCGCCGAGCACGACGTAGAGCACCGTGTTGAGCAGCCAGCGGACGAAGATGCCGCCGTCGTAGGCCAGGGTGTCGGCGATGTTGGCGAACAGGGCGAAGTCGCCGCTGAACCACAGCCCGAAGGAGGTGAACAGGTCTTCCTGGCTCTTGGTGGCGTTGATCGCCAACCAGACCAGCGGCACCAGGGAGTAGACCAGCACCAGGCCGGTCAGCAGCGTGAGCAGGACGCTGCGCCGGGGTGCCCTGCCGAGCCCGGCGGACCGCGGCCCGCGGCCGGGCGCGCGCAGCCGCGCGGCCGCCTTGCGGGCGCCGGCCGGGCGCGGGGAGGGCGAGGAGGGGGTGGAGGCGGGGGCCGAGGTGCTCATCGCTCACACGTCCTTTCGCATACCGCGCAGCTGGACGGCGTAGGCGATGGCCATCGTGATCAGGCCCATGATGATCGCGACGGTGGCCGCGTAGTTGTGCTGCTGTCCGCGGAAGGCCAGGGAGAAGGTGTAGAGGTTGGGGGTGAAGTCGGTGGTGATGGCGTTGGGCGCCAGGTGCCGCAGGATGCTGGGCTCGTTGAAGAGCTGGAAGCTGCCGATGATGGAGAAGATGGTCGCGATGACCAGCGCGCCGCGGATCGCGGGCAGCTTGATGGCGGTGATGATGCGCAGCTGCCCGGCCCCGTCGATCTGGGCCGCCTCGTAGAGCGTGTGCGGCACCACGCGCAGCGCCGAGTAGAAGATCAGCATGTTGTAGCCGACGAACTCCCAGGTGACGATGTTGCCGATGGAGGCGAGCACCAGGTCGGGCGAGAGCGGGTCGGGCAGCGTGGGGCCGAAGGCGTCGTTGATGTTGCCGACCAGCCCGAAGCGGTTGCCGTACATGAACCCCCACATCAGCGTGGCCACCACCGCGGGCACCGCGTAGGGCAGGAAGATCGAGACGCGGAAGAAGTCGCGGCCGTAGAGGCGCCCGCTGTCGATGGCCAGCGCCACCAGCAGCGCGAGGAAGAGCATGATCGGCACCTGGACGGCCAGGAACAGCGAGACCCGGCCCAGGGCGCCCCAGAACTGCGCGTCGACCAGGGCCTGGGTGTAGTTCTCCAGCCCCACGAACGTGTTCCCGCCGATGAGCTGGTCGCGGAACAGGCTCAGGTAGACGGAGTAGGCGATGGGCGCCAGGAACACCAGCGCGAACACGGCCATGAACGGCCCGATGAAGGCCCAGCCGGTCCAGGAGCGCCGTCGGCTCCGCCGGGGGGACGGTCCCGCGGCCACCGGTGCGGGCGCGGTCGGCGTCGTCATAGCGATCATCCTCGCTCGCGTTCAGCGATGGGGATGTTTACGCAAACATCCGATGCCGGGACCAGTTCCGGCGGGGTATGTTTACGTAAACATCGTGTTGCGAGATGTCTACACTGCCCCGTGGCAGGTGGTCAAGGGATCGAGGAACCGCAGATGGACGAAGGCTCGGCCGCCGATCGGGTCCGCAACCGCGCCAAGCGGGTCTCCATGGCCGACGTGGCGCGGCTGGCCGGGGTCTCCTCCCAGACGGTCTCCCGCGTCTCCAACGGCCACCCGGGTGTCGTGGCCTCCACCCGCCAGCAGGTGCTGGCGGCGATGCGCGAGCTGGGCTACCGCCCCAACAGCGCGGCCCGCGCCCTCAAGCGGGGCGAGTTCCGCACGATCGGCGTCGTGCTGTTCACGCTGTCGACCACGGGGAACATGCGCACTCTGGAGGCGATCGCCACCTCCGCCGCCCAGGAGGGCTATGCGATCACCCTGCTTCCGGTGGCCGCTCCCACCCACGACGAGGTGCGCGGTGCCTTCACCCGGCTGGGCGAACTGGCGGTGGACGCCTTCATCGTGATCATGGAGGTCCATCTGCTCGACGCCGCGACCGTGGCCCTGCCGCCGGGAGTGCAGGTCGCGGTGGCCGACTCCAACGCCGGGGACCGCTACAGCGTGGTCGACACCGACCAGGCCGGAGGCGCAGGCGCCGCCGTGCGCCACCTGCTCGACCTGGGCCACCGCACCGTATGGCACGTGGCCGGACCGGAGGAGTCCTTCGCCGCGCAGCGGCGCGCCGACACCTGGCGGGCCGAGCTCGCCGGCGCCGGGCGCCCCGTGCCCCCGATGGTCCGCGGCGACTGGTCGGCCGATTCGGGCTACCGCGCGGGGCTGCGGCTGGCCGAGGAGCCCGACTGCACCGCGGTCTTCGCCGCCAACGACCAGATGGCGCTGGGCGTGCTGCGCGCCCTCCATGAGAAGCGCAGGGCGGTGCCCGAGGAGGTGAGCGTGGTCGGTTTCGACGACATCCCCGAGGCCGGCTCGTTCCTGCCCCCGCTCACGACGGTCCACCAGGACTTCGCCGAAGTGGGCCGGCAGCTGGTGCAGGGTGTGCTGCGCCAGCTGCGCACCGAGTCCACCGAGCCCGGCACCACCCTGGTGCCCACCCGGCTGGTGGAGCGCTCCAGCACCGCCCCGCCGCCCGGAGGAACGCCGCGCTGAGCCCCGTGCGCGGACCGGCGGGTGGCGGCGTTTCTCCACCACTTCCGTCTACGAAATTGTTGACAATGTTGTGGACTCTCGGCATGCTGAATCCGCCGCCCGCACCACGAGGAGGAGCAGATGCCGAACGCGGACGCCCCCGCGGCCACCGGTGAGGAGGCCGGCACCGGCGAGGCCCCGGGCGCCGGGCCCGGCGTCCGCTGCATGCTCATGCGCGGCGGCACGTCCAAAGGCGCCTACTTTCTCGCCGAGGACCTGCCCGCGGACCCGGCGCAGCGCGACGACCTGCTCCTGCGGATCATGGGCACGCCCGACCCGCGCCAGATCGACGGGATCGGCGGGGCGCAGTCGGTCACCAGCAAGGTGGCCGTCGTCGCGCCGGCGGCCGGCGGCGGACGCGACATCGACTACCTGTTCCTCCAGCTCGGTGTGGCGGAGCCGACCGTCTCCGACCAGCAGACCTGCGGCAACCTGCTCGCCGGAGTGGGCCAGTTCGCCGTCGAGCGCGGTCTGGTGCCCGCCGGAGGCGAGCGCACCTCGGTCCGGATCCGCCTGGTCAACACCGGCAGTACCGCCGTGTCGACCTTCGCCACCCCCGGCGGATCGGTGGACTACTCCGGCACCGCGGCCGTCTCCGGCGTCCCCGGCACCGCGGCGCCGGTCTCCTTGGACTTCGTCGGCACCGAGGGGGCGGTGTGCGGCGCCCTGCTGCCCACCGGGCGGCTGCGCGACGAGATCGACGGCATAGCGGTCACCTGCGTCGACAACGGCATGCCGGTCGTGGTGGTGCGGGCCGCCGACCTCGGGGTGAGCGGGTACGAGCCGCCGGACGAGCTCGCCGCCGACACCGCCCTGACCGAGCGGGTGCAGTCGCTGCGCGTCCGCGCCGGGCAGCTCATGGGCCTCGGCGACGTCCGCGACAGCTCGGTACCCAAGACGACTCTGGTGGCCGCCCCGCGCGAGGGCGGCGCGATCTGCACCCGGACGTTCATCCCGGTGCGGCCCCACCCCTCCATCGGCGTGCTGGGCGGGGTCAGCACGGTGACCGCGCTGATGCTCGACGGCGCCGTGGGAGCCGACCTCTTCGCCCCGCCCGCCCCGGGCGCGCCCGTGGAGATCGAGCACCCCTCCGGCAGGCTCGCCGTGGACGTCGAGGTCGACACCGGCTGCACACCCCCGCGGGTGGGCAGGTCGGCGGTCATCCGCACCGCCCGCAAGCTCTTCGACGGCACCGTCTTCCCACGCCGCTGAAGCCCCGCCCGCAGGGCGCCGTGCCGCGGCCCCCGGCCTCGGGGGCACGGGGGCCGCGGTGCCGGCCTGCTAGCGGCCGGGGTAGTGGCCTTCGGGGACCGGGACCTGCGACCAGTCGGTGTCCGCGGCCAGGTAGAAGCCCGGATGGGCCGGCTGGTTGTAGGACGTCTGCTGGCCGGCGATGCCGACCCGGTACTGCGGGTCGTGCATCAGCGTGTAGAGCTTGCGGTCGGTGACGCCGGTGGCGGTGTGGATGCGGATCGCCTCGGAGTCCTCCGTGCGCAGCAGCAGCTCCTCGCGCCAATCGCCGAACACGTCGGCGACCAGGGCCGGGTTGCCCTTGGTGCCGTTGTTGGTGCGGGTGCCCTCGGCGGTGAGCAGGGTCCCCGCGCGGTGGTCGTCGACCGTGGGGTTGCGCGTCCCGTTGACGATCTGCGTGGTGCCGTCCGGCGCCCAGAGGATGCTCATGTTGGTGCCGGGCACGCCGTCGCGGCCGAGGAACTCGCCGCCGGCGGACCACAGGCCCGCGTCGATCTCCTGGTCGGGAGGCATGGACGACCAGGCCTCGACGCCGGGGACGTCCGGCTTGATGTCGCCGACCATGCCGCGCCCGGTGTCCCTGCCCGTGTACTCGCCGAAGAGGACCTCGCCGGTGGCGGCGTCGCGCATCGTGAAGCCGTAGGGCGCATACCGGCCGCCCTCGTGGACGCCCCAGATCTCCAGGCCGCCGCGGTCGGGGTCGAAGTCGCCGACGTGCAGGGCGTCGCCGTGCCCCAGCTTGACCCTCTCCCCCGGCACCGCGCTGTCGGGGTGCCCGGTGGCGTAGGAGGAGTAGAGCAGCGAGCCGTCGTCGTCGATCGTCGCGGAGCCGTAGACGATCTCCTGCCGGCCGTCCCCGTCGGCGTCGGCGGAGATCATCTGGTGGTTGCCCTGCGTGGTCAGGGTGCCGAACTCGGGGTCGGTGCCCTCGACTCCGTGCGGGGAGTCGTTGAAGGGGTTGGACATCGGCGCGTGCCCGCTGTCGACGAACCACTCCTTGCGCAGCTCCTCGCCGTCGAAGCGGTAGGCCGCCAGGGCGGCGCGGGTGTAGTAGCCGCGGGCGAACACCGCCGAGGGGTTCTCGCCGTCCAGGTATGCCACGCCCGCGAGGAACCGGTCCACGCGGTTGCCCGGCTCGATGCGCGACATCGCGTAGTCGCCCCACATGAGCCCGTCGTCGCCGCGCGGCGGCTCGTAGCGGACGGTGTCCAGCTCGGCGCCGGTCTCGCCGTCGAAGACGGTCAGGTACTCCGGCCCGCTCAGCACGAAGCCCTCGAACTCGCGCAGCCGGTTGCGGCTGCTGCGGCCGGGCGCGTAGGTGTCGATGAAGTGGTCGGCCAGCTCCTCGGCGTCGGCGCGGGAGAGCGGGTAGTCGTAGGCGGGCTCGATGCCGAAGGCCTCCTCCAGGGTGGCCGGCCAGTCGCCGGAGACGACCTCGGGGTGCTTGTGCCAGTCGCGGAACATCCCCACCAGGTGGTCGTAGTAGTCCGCGGAGCTCATGCGGTAGTCGTCGCTGTGGGAGTAGCCCGCCTCGACGTCCTCCCGCGGCATGGTGATGTACTCCTCGGCGACCACCTCGCCGTCGGGCCCGTAGGTGGTGGACTTGGTGCCCGGCGCCGTCTTGAACATCAGCTCCGAGCGGCCGTCGCCGTCGAAGTCGTAGACCAGGAACTGGGTGTAGTGGGCGCCGGAGCGGATGTTGACGCCCAGGTCGATGCGGTTCAGCAGCGTGCCGTCGCGGGTGTAGGTGTCGATGTAGGTGTTGCCGGTGTAGCCGACCTGCGAGACGTCCTTGGAGTTGGTCGGGTCCCACTTGACGATGTACTCATAGCGGCCGTCACCGGTGACGTCGCCGACGCTCATGTCGTTGGCCGTGTAGGTGTACTCCTCGCCCGCGGGGGTGGTGCCGCCCTCGGGCTTGCGCAGCGGCAGGTCGTAGTGCTCCTCGGGCCAGACCGCGGCCGATGCGCCGTCGCCGCCGCTGCCGCCGATGACGACCCGGTACTTCGCGTCGGGCGAGCCCTCGGTGTCGAGGTAGTTGGTGCTGCCGGTGACGGTGGCGATGCGGCGGCCGTCGCGGTAGACGCGGAACGCCGGCGACTTGAGGCCGTCGGGGGTGGCGGCCCTGACCTCGTGGCCCAGCAGCCGCCAGCTCAGGAACACGCCCTCGTCGGTGGAGACGGCGACCAGGCCGCGGTCCAGGTCCTCCAGCTGCACGCCGGTGGCATGCGCGCCGCCGGACGGATCCGCGGCGGCCGCGCCCGCGCCGGTGAGCGCGAGTGCCACCGCGCAGGCGCCGGCCGCGGCCGCGCGGAGCAGGGCGCGCGTTTGAATCGTTTTAAAAGCCCGCAAAGAGGCCTCCCGGATCTCGAGCGTCGGGATGGGGGTCGGGGGATGGCAGGGAACAGGGGATCTCGGGGGCGCCGCCACCGGCGGCGCGCACGGAACGATGGCCTCAAATGTAACGGGAAAGCGGTTTCCGTCAAGGGGGGCAACGGGGCACGCAGAGGGCGGCGGGGACGGCGGAGGGCGGCGAGGGGCGGAGGGCTGAGCCCGCGCGGGTCGGTCCGGGTGCCCGCCGGTGATCCGCGCGACGGAGGCAGCAAGGGCGGTGGGTGGTCGGGGCCGGCGATCACCGAGTCCGGTGCCCGCCGGTGACGGTGGACAACGGGGCGGCGACGGCGGCGGGGGTCCGGGCCGGCGAGCACCGGCTAAGGTCGGCGCATGGCCGATCACCCGACGAGGGCGACGAGGACGGCAAAGGGCTGAGCCCGCGCGGGTCGGTCCGGGTGCCCGCCGGTGATCCGCGCGACGGAGGCAGCGAGGGCGGTGGGTGGTCGGGGCCGGCGATCACCGAGTCCGGTGCCCGCCGGTGACCCGAGCGACGAAGGCGGCGAGGACAGCGAAGGGCTGAGCCCGCGCGGATCGCTTCGGGTGCCCGCCAGTGGCCCACCCGACGAGGCGGCGACGGCAGCGCGACGGGCTCGGGCCGCATGGATCGGTCCGGGTGGGCGCCGGTGGCCCGCGCGACGGGGGTGGCGCGCCGGGGCGTGTTCCGGCGGGCCTCGCCGCCTGCGCACCCCCACCCGAAACCCCGGATGCCCGATTTAATTTGACTCGTTATGCTCCCGGTCGCGTCGAGGGTGTCCGTGACGCCACTTTCGGCGCCGAGCGTGGCCCCACAGACACCCTCGACGCGGTGAGCCGGCACTGAAACGGGGCATTCGGAATATTCGAGGCCGTGATAGGGCGACGAGACGCGCCCCGCGACCACCGGGGCGGCCTCCGGCCGCGCGGCGGGCGATTTCAGGCGCAGAAGCGTCCCGCAATGTCCGGTATGCGGGGGCGCCGGAGCGGCCCGGATCGGCGATGATCATGGCGTTTGGAGCGGAATCGGCGCCCGAACCGCTCCAAACGCGCACCTCGCGGCACCCCGGCCGCCTCCACCCCCGCCACAGCCGGGCATTCCGGACAAACCACCCCGAATTCCTTCCGCATCCCGGAAACCCTGGGGTTCCGGCGCGCCGAGCAGCCCCACCGCGCGCCATCGGCGGGCATCGTGGCCCCACCCGGAGCGAAATGCCTGAAACGTCCCCGCCCGGGCCGTGTCTCAGAACGGCGGACGCCGCTTTGCAGGAACCCACCGGGAACCACCCGGGGCGGCCACCATCGGAGCTGCGGCAATGGGTGCGCCTCGCGAAGCGCGGTCACAGCTTGCCGCCGAGCGCACGCAGCCCGTCCCAGATGGAGCCGCACCACCGGTGGCCGACCTCCGAAACAAGCGTGCACCGCCGCTCGGCGGCAAGCTGGCGCACAGCGCTTCGCGCAACCCAGCCCCATTGCCGCAACCTCCTGTGGTGACCGACTGCTTGGACACGACAGGGCGGCCCCACCACCGCCCTCGCCGTCCCCGTCACCTGCCGCACCGGCGGGCACCGGGTTCGGTGGGCTCTAGCCCGGCCATCCGCCGCCCTCGCCGCCCCCGTCGGGCGATCCGCCATCCGCCTCCGGCAACCGGTGACCGCCCGGCCCGGACTCCGCTGGCCATCGCCGCCCCGTCGGGTGGGCCACCGGCGGGCACCCGAACCGATCCGCGCGGGCTCAGCCCTCCGCCCTCGCCGCCCACGTCGGGTGACCGGCCATGCGCCGACGTCGGCCGGTGGTCGCCCGACCCCGCCCCAGTCGTCGCCGCGCCCGTCGCGCGGGTCACCGGCGAGCACCGGATTCGGTGGTCGCGGTCCCGGCCATCCGGCGGCCGTCGCTGCCTCGTCGGGTGGACGACCGGCGGGCACCCGAACCGATCCGCGCGGGCTCAGCCCTCCGCCCTCACCGCCCCCGTCGGGCGACCCGCCATCCGCCGCCGGCAACCGATGACCGCCCAACCCGAACCCCGTCCGCCCTCGCCGCCCTCGTCGCATGGGCCACCGGCGGGCACCCGAACCGATCCGCGCGGGCTCAGCCCTCCGCCCTCGCCGCCCCGCCGCACGCCCAACCACCGGCACCGGACCCGATGGCCGCCGACAACCGGTGGTCACCACCCCCAACCCCCGCCGCCCTCACCGCTCCTTCGCCCGCCGCAACGGGCGCCCGCACGAATCGATCCGCGAGGCGTGCCGACCGGGGGCGAACCCGCCCGGACCGGGAGAGCCGACCGAGCGGCGTTGCGCCCGGCTACAGCCCCAGCACGCGGCGCAGCTCCCGCGCCTGGCGGCGCGAGACCTCGACCCGGCTCTTGCGGGGGTCGTCCATGAGCAGCATCAGCGTGCCCCGGAAGTCCGGCGCCAGCTCGCGCACGTAGTCGAGGTTGACCAGGTAGGAGCGGTGCGCGCGGAAGAAGTGTGCGCCGCGCAGCCGACGCTCCAGCTCGTTGAGGGAGAAGTTGACCAGCACCCGCTCGTCGGCCAGTTGCAGGTAGGAGTAGCCGCGGGCCGCCCCCGCGTAGATGATCGACGACTCGTTCAGCAGCACGGTCCGGTCGCCCTTGTGCACCGGGATGCGGTGCGGCGACTCGGTGCCGTCCGACCGGCGCGGCACGGGCTCCGGCTCGGCCTCCTCCGACCGCGACGACAGGGCGCGGTCCAGCGCCCGCGCCAGCCGGTCGGCGTCGAAGGGCTTGACCAGGTAGTCGGCGGCGTCCAGGTCGAAGGCGTCGACCGCGTAGTCGGGAAAGGCCGTGGTGAAGATGATCCGCGGCGGATGGGCCGCCTCGCGCAGCTTGCGCGCGATGTCCAGGCCGGTCCCGCCCGGCATGCGGATGTCCATCAGCACCAGGTCGTAGTCGAGCGACTCCAGCAGCAGCAGTGCTTCCTCGGCGTTGGACGCCTCGCCCACCACCTGGACGTGATCGAACTTCGACAGCAGGTAGCGGAGATCGGCCCGCGCTGGGGCCTCATCGTCGACGATGAGGCATCGCGCGCGCATAGATCACCCAAAAGGTATCCGCAGATCCACGACAGTCCCGCCGTTTTCGGTGGACTGGATGTCAAGACGATATCTCTCACCATACAGGGATGCCAACCGGCCTGCGATGTTGCTCAGCCCTTGGCCGTCTCCCTCGCGGCGCTCGCCGTCGGAGATCCGTTCCAGCAGGTCGGAGGGGATCCCGACCCCGTCGTCGGCCACGCGGATCGAGGTGGTGCGGGTCAGCGGGTCCACCCGGGCCTTGAGCGTGACGGTGCCGCCCTCCACCTTGCCCGCCAGCCCGTGCTTGATGGCGTTCTCCACCAGCGGCTGGATGATCAGCACGGGCACGTGCGCGGTGAGCACCTGGGGGTCGATGTCGTAGCGGACCCGCACCCGGTCGCCGTAGCGCGCCTGCTCCAGGGAGACGTAGGTGCGCACGAAGAAGTACTCCTGGCCGAACTCGGCGAAGTGGCCCTCCTGGCGGACGACGTAGCGGAAGAAGTCGGACAGGCGCACCAGCAGCTGGCGCGTCTCCTCGGTGTCGGTGTGCACCTTGGAGGCGATGGTGTTCAGCGTGTTGAACAGGAAGTGCGGGTTGATCTGGGCCCGCAGCGCATCCAGCTTGGCGTCGACCGCCAGCCGCTGGCGGCGGTTGAGTTCGGCCAGCTCCAGGTGCAGCGACAGGATGCCCGCCAGGCCCTCGACCACGCCCTGCGGCGAGAGGGCCCCGTCGCGCCGGTAGACCTGCAGGGTGCCCACGGTGCGGTTGCCGTCGGTCAGCGGCGCGATGACGGCGGTGCGCAGCGGGCACTCCTCGTTCGGGCAGGCGAGCTCGCTGCGGCGCCGCACGAGCACGGTCTTGCCCCGGTTCAGCGCGCGGGCGGTGGGCGCGGCGACCTCGTCGCCGGAGCGGTGGTGGTCCGCGCCCGGACCGGCGAAGGCCAGTACGTGCTCCCGGTCGGTGATGGCCACCGCCGCACCGCTGAGCAGGGGCTGCAGCAGCTGGGCGGTCCGGCGCGCGCTCTCGGCGGTCAGCCCGGAGCGCAGCGGCATGGAGCGGCCGACCGCGGCGATCGTGGTGCCGTGCCTGCCCTGCTGGAAGCGGGCGGAGACCGGCTGCGCGGACCGCTTGCTGCGGGGGCCGCGCAGTGCCGAGGGATAGCCGATGATCAGCGCGGCGGTCAGCCCCGAGCCGATCAGCACGGTGGTGCCGGCACCCAGGGGCGGCACCGTGATCAGCTGCGTGACCAGGTAGACCGCTCCCCAGGCGAAAAGGACGACGCCGGCCAGGGGGAGGCTGCCGTTGCTCATCGCCGCTCCCCGCGCCGGGCGAAGCCGGCCACCGTCAGCCGGGCGAGCCGGACGGCGCGGCGGTCGGCGGCGGTGCCGTGCATGCGCAGCCAGATGCCGTCGAGGTCGGCGGGCGGCCGGGTCGCCAGCGACACCGCCGCGGTCACCGCCGCCGCACACGGCGCGGAGACGACCGTGGGCGTCAGCAGCACCTGCCCGTAGCCGGAGTCGCCGAGCAGCAGGCCGGTGACGCTCATCCCCACCGCGACGACCGCACCCGTGATCATGCCCGCCACCGCCCCCGGACCGGTGGTGCGCCGCCACCAGATGGCCAGGATGAACACGGGGGTCAGTGCGGATCCGGCGAGCACGAACGCCCAGGTCACCATCGTCGCCACGATAGAGGGGAAGAGCCCGGTGAGCGACTCGGGGCGCACCCCCAGCGCGAAGGCCGCCGACACGACGGCGACGACGGCCACCGCGGCGCGGCCGGCCCACAGCGCCTGGCGCTGGGTGGCCCGCGGGTTGATGTAGCGCTCGTAGATGTCGTGCCCCCACGAGGCGGCCGATGCCAGCAGCAGCCCCGCTATGGTCGACAGCACCGCCACCAGCGCCCCCACCGCGATCAGGCCCAGGCCCGCCCGGCCGCCGAAGATCTGGCCCAGGACCAGCAGCGCGTACTCGGGCACCCGCAGGATGCCGCCGGTCGTCAGCTCGGCGACCCAGGGCAGGTCGGCGGCCACGTCGCGGATGACGGCGCGGGCGGCGGTGCCCAGCAGCACGGCCAGGATGTAGAACAGGCCGGCCAGGCCCACCACCCACACCGTGGTCATGCGGGCGGCGGTGCCCGTGGGGCTGGTGAAGTAGCGGTTCATGATGTGCGGCAGCCCTGCGGTGCCAAGCGCCAGCGAGAGGATCAGCGCGAACTGCCCGAGCTGGCTGTACTGGCCGCCCGGCTCGCCGAAGTAGGCCGGGTCGCCGGGGTGCAGCCGGTTGGTGACCGGTTCCAGCCGCCAGGAGTCGCCGGCCTCGACCGGGTTGGCCAGGGGGCGCGCGGACAGCTCCCGCAGCTCGTCGGTGTAGCTGAATCCCGAGACCAGGACCAGGATGGCCAGCCACACGAAGATGGCCAGCAGCAGCAGGAACTGCACGGCCTGGGTCCAGGTCGTGCCGCGCATGCCGCCGAGGGCGACCATCAGCATGATCACGACGGTCGAGACCAGCACGCCGGTGGCGTAGGCGGAGAGGCCGCCGATGCCCCGGCCGATGAACAGCTCCCAGATGATCCCGCTGGCCACCGCCTGGGGCACCAGGTAGGCCAGGATGATCAGCTGCACGATCGCCACCGACGTCAGGCGCACGCTGTGCGACTCCAGCCGCCGGCCGAGGAAGTCGGGGATGGAGAACTCGCCGAAGCGGCGCAGCGGCGCGGCGATGAACAGCAGCACGGGCACGAACCCCGCGGCGAAACCCGTCGCATACCACATGCCGTCCAGGCCGGAGGCGTAGACGGCCGCCGCCACACCGAGGAAGGAGGCGGCGGAGAAGTAGTCGCCGCATATCGCGCAGGCGTTGGTGACCACGCCGACCCGGCGGCCGGCCAGGTAGAACTCGAAGGTGGAGGCGCGCTGCGGGCGGATCAGGACCGCGACCGATCCGACGGCCACGAGCAGGACGACGAGAAGCACGATGCTCGTCATCACGGCGGCAGCGTCCCCTCCTCGTCCTGGGGGGCCTCGCGAGCGGGCCCGCCGAGCATCCGCTCCTCGACCGCGTTGGACAGGGTCGCGGCGGCCAGGCAGATCACGAAGAAGAAGGCGTAGAGCCCGCAGGCGGTCATGGCGAACATGGGGCTCATCCCGCCGAAGAGCCGCCCCTGGGACCACCAGTCCAGCGCCGCGGTCAGCAGCGGGACGGCGATGATCACGCCGGTGAACACCGCGATGTGGCCGACGGCCACCCGCCGCAGCGTGCGGAAGGCGGCGTCGACCTCGGCGGGGGTGTCGTGCTCGTCGGCCGAGCCCAGGGAGAGCTCGTGCCCGTCAGGCCGGCGCACGGCTCAGGCCGCGTGGTACATGCGGCGCGCCGCTCTGGCCAAGAGCACCGCACCGGCTCCCACGATCACCAGGCCGACGCCGGGCAGCAGCTTGCCCCAGCTGTCGTGCTCCATGCTCAGCATCGCCAGCCGCGCCAGCTGCCAGACGACGAGCGCACCGCCGGCGGCGGCCGGGATCAGCGCGTGGGCGAGGGCGATGCGGCGGTAGGGCAGCAGGCCGCCGGCGACACCGAGGACACCGGCGCACAGCACCCACAGCCCGGGGCCCGCCATGCCCGACAGGTTGCCCAGCGGCGTGGAGACCCACGGCGTGAACGCTCCGATGATCATCAGCAGGCCGCCCGAGATCATCCCGAGGCTGCCGGTGTGCAGGACGCGCCGGGGGGCGGGCGGCGCGGCGGAGCCGTTGGAAGGCGACATGGCCGAATCCTAACCGCCCGCATCGCTCCTGTTGAGAGGGCCGGGAGCAGACGGTCGCCGCCGCACGCCCGGCGGTCGTCCCTCCGCCGCGAACGGTCGCGGTTGTGATCTATGCCATTCGTCAGGGCCAGGCGACCGCTCGAAAGACGGATCGGCCGTTCAGCCGCATCCCTCTTGTGTACTACGCCACATGTGCGCTGGTGTCTACCTCAGCGGTACGGGGCCCGCACTTCGATAGTCCCTACCCGGTTACTAGGAGAAGCGATCGTGGCTGATACGGAAGACAAGAGCCCGGATCCCCCGGGCGGCAACGGCTGGAGGCGTGAGTACTGGAAGAAGAACCTCCAGCTGATGGTGATCCTGCTGGCCATCTGGTTCGCCGTGTCCTTCGGCTGCGGCATCCTCTTCGTCGAGCAGCTCAACCAGATCACCGTCATCGGGTTCCCCCTGGGGTTCTGGTTCGCGCAGCAGGGGTCGATCTACGTCTTCCTGCTGCTCATCCTGGCTTACTGCCTCTACATGGACCGCCTTGACAAGCGGTTCGGCGTCTACGAGTACGACGACGAGCCCGCCGGCGGCGCGGCTGAGAAGGGGGGCGAGTCGTGAGCGAGATCCAGATCTGGACGACGATCTTCATCGTCCTGTCCTTCGGCGCCTACATGACGATCGCCTGGCGCAGCCGCGTCCGGGAGACCGAAGGCTTCTACGTCGCCGGCCACGGCGTGCCCACCATCGCCAACGGTGCGGCGATCGGCGCCGACTGGATGTCTGCGGCGTCGTTCATCTCGATGGCGGGCCTCATCGCCTTCCTGGGCTACGACGGCAGCATCTACCTGATGGGCTGGACCGGCGGCTACGTGCTGCTGGCCCTGCTGCTGGCGCCCTACCTGCGCAAGTGGGGCAAGTACACGGTCCCCGAGTTCGTCGGCGACCGGTACTCCGAGCTGGTGCGCACCATCTCGGCGGTGGCGGCCGTGATCGTCTCCTTCACCTATGTGGTGGGGCAGATGAACGGCGGCGGCATCGTCTTCAGCCGGTTCCTCAACGTGGACATCACCTACGGCGTGATCATCGCCGCGGTGGTCATCTTCGTCTACGCGGTGCTGGGCGGCATGAAGAGCATCACCTGGACGCAGGTGGCGCAGTACACCGTGCTGATCATCGCCTACCTGATCCCGGCCGTGGCCGTGGCCCAGGTGATGACGGGCATCCCCATCCCGCAGGTGTCGTTCGGCCAGATCCTCGACGGGCTGAACTCGCTGTCGGTGGAGCTGGGCCTGGAGGTCTTCACCGATCCCTTCACCTCGCGCCCGATGATCGACATCTTCCTGGTGACCATGGCGCTGATGATCGGTACCGCGGGCCTGCCGCACGTGATCATCCGCTTCTACACCACCAAGACCGTCCGCGGTTCGCGCTGGTCGGCCTTCTGGGCGCTGTTCTTCATCGCGCTGCTCTACACCACCGCTCCGGCGGTGGGCGCCTTCACCAAGTTCAACCTGCTGCAGGGCGTCAACGGTACCCCGACCGACCAGCTGCCGAGCTGGGTGGAGAACTGGGCGGCCACCGGACTGGTGTCGGTGAACCAGAACGCCGACGTGATCAACTCGGTGAGCAACGACCCGGCTGCCGGTGCGGACCTGACGGTCAACAACGACATCCTGGTACTGGCCTCGCCCGAGATCGCCGGCCTTCCCGCGCCCATCGTCGGCCTGGTGGCCGCCGGCGGTCTGGCGGCGGCCATGTCCACGGCGGCCGGCCTGCTGCTGGTGATCTCCTCCTCGGTCTCCCACGACATCTACTTCCGCTACGTCCGCACGCACGCGGGCGACCACGAGCGCCTGCTGGTGGGACGGATCGCGATGGCCGCGGCCATCGTCGTGGCGGTGATCGCGGGTATCAACCCGCCGGCCTTCGTTGCGCAGGTGGTGGCGTTCGCCTTCGGTATGGCGGCGTCCAGTTTCTTCCCGGCCATCGTGCTGGGCATCTTCTGGAAGCGCTGCAACGCCATAGGCGCCGCGACCGGCATGATCGTGGGCCTGGGCTTCACGATCGCCTACATGCTCTACACCCTCGAGGTGTTCGGGCTGGCTGCGCACGACCCCATCCTGGGCGTCAGCCCCGAGGGCATCGGTGCCGTCGGTGCGCTGGTCAACGCCGTGGTCACGGTCGTGGTGTCGCTGATGACGCCGCCTCCGGCGCGCCACATCACCGAGATGGTGGAGAGCATCCGGTACCCCTCGCCCCGCCGCACCCAGGCGGCGGGCGCCGGGGAGTAACCCGGGGGGCGGACCCCGTAGCGGAACCTTCCCCCACCAGGCCCCTCCCGTCACCTCCCAGCGGGAGGGGCCGCCCTGTACCCCGCACGCGGGCCCCGATCCGAGCCCCGCGGCACCTGAGCACTCAAGCCGGTGCCGCGGGGCTCACCAGTGCCAGGGTGCCGTCGCCGCGAAGGCCGATACCGCTGCAGCGGTCCCGGCTGATGCGGTCGAGCGTCTCCTGCAGCCACCGCGCCTGGGAGTGTGCGGCGCGCTCCAGCCGCAGCCTCCGCGACCGCATGGCGATCATCCGCAGGCCGGCGAGCCGGCCCGATCCGGGCTCGACCGCGGCGAGGTAGAGCAGCCGCAGGTCGCCGCGGAACTCCTCGTGGCCGGGGATGCCCTCGTAGTCGTTGACCAGGTCGCCGCAGCCGTAGAGCACGAGCCTGCCGCGGTAGACCTCGACGGGGCGGGGGTGGTGGGCGGAGTGCCCGTGCACGATGTCGGCGCCGCCGTCGATGAGCGCGCGGGCGAAGCGGGTCTGATCGGGTGCGACGCCGTAGCCCCAGTTGCCGCCCCAGTGGATGGAGGCGGCGGCGATGTCGCCGGGCCGCTTGGCGCGCCGTATCCGCTCGGCGAGTCCGGCCGCGGCCTCCATCGACAGCTCGGGGACGTATGCGACGCCGGGCCGCTCGCCGGCCGCCGCCCACTGCGGTGGGACGCCGCTGGAGGGTGCGCCCGCGGAGAAGATCAGCAGCCGCCCGCCGCCGCGGGGCAGGGGGACGACCGCGGGGCGCCACGCCTCGCCGGCGTCGCGGCCGGCGCCGGCCGTGCGCAGCCCTGCCGCGGCGAGGGTGTCGAGCGTCTCGGCCAGGCCGGCGCGGCCGAAGTCCAGGACGTGGTTGTTGGCCAGAACACAGGCGTCGGGCCGGACCGCGCGCAGGCACGGGAGGTTGGCGGGGGCCATGCGGTAGTGCACCGCCTTGCCGGGCGCGAAGTCGCCACTTCGGGTGACGGCGGTCTCCAGATTGACCACGCGGGCGTCGGGCGCGGCGCGTTCCAGCTCCGCCAGGGCGTCTCCCCAGGGCCAGGCCGGGTCCACCGGTGCGGGGACGGGCCCGTTGCGGGCCTCGGCCAGCCGCACGTAGTCGCGGGCGTCGCGAACGTGCGACTCCCGCAGCTCGGGGTCGCCGGGGTGCGGCAGGATCCGGTCGACACCGCGGCCCAGCATGACGTCGCCGCACAGGAACACGGTCACCGCAGCGGCCATGGGTCCAGCGTATCCGCGCTCCCGGCCGGCGGCCGGGGGTGCGAGCCCGCCGCTGCGCGAGCGCGAGCGCAGGGTTGCGCGCACCGGCGCGGGGCGGTCGGGCGGTCCCGGTCCGCCGGGCCGGGGCGGATCACATGGCCACGAGCATGGCGGCCATGGCCGCCGCCATCGCCGCCAGGGTCAGCGCCACCGACATCCGCGAGCGGCACGGCCCGGCGCCGGAGGTGTCGGGGGGCGCCGACAGCAGGGCGGGCCCGGGCCCACCGGCGCCGGCGGCCACCGGGCGGGCGAAGGCGGGCAGCCGGTCGAAGGCCCGCACGACCCAGCCGAAGACCGCCCAGGCGAAGTAGACGGCCAGCAGGTTGCCGATCCAGCCGGGGCGCACCGCGGGGTCCACCAGCATGTAGGTCATGGCGAGGCAGTCCAGCGCCGACATCGTCCAGATGGGGTTCAGCGCTCCCTCACGCGAGCGCAGCCCGACCGCGGCGGCGGCGGTCGCCGCCGCCAGCAGCGCGAACAGCCAGAGGCCGCCCTGGTGCAGGGGTTCGTAGCGCATGCGCGGCAGCAGGTACATGGCCGCCATGCCCGCCGCCATCACGCCGTGGCCCAGGTGCCACCACCGCCGCTGGCCGGGCATCTGAGCGCCGTGCCAGGTGTGCACGAGGGCGATCCCGGCGAGCACGAAGCCGCCGGCCAGGCGCAGCCACTCCGGCATGCCGGCCATGTGCACGGCGTGGTCCATGTGCGCGCCCGCAAGCACCGCCACCGCCCCGGCTCCCTCCGCTCGGCCGCCGGAAAGGGTGTACCCGCGCGCCGGGCACGCGACGTGTGGACGCGGTGACCGGATGCGGCCGCCGCGGGCGTGCGGCCCGCGGCGGCCGCTGGGGGTCAGTTGGCGGAGACGGCCGCGGTGTCCTGCGGGAGGGCCTCGGCGTGCTGCAGGATCAGGAAGTCGGCGACCAGGGCGACCACCCGCCCTTCGGCGTCGCGCCCGGCCCAGACCGGATAGGCGCCGTCGCCCCACCCCGTCTCAAAAGCGACCAGACTCGCGCCGGAGCCCGGATCCTGGAGACTGCGAGTGCGGCTCCCCGAGACGTACACGCCTTCCGTCGTCCCCCCGTAGTCGACGAGCTCCGCCTCGAAGGCGTCGAAGTCCTCGAACCGCTCGGCGAAGTGGTCCTGCCCGGCCGCGTCCAGCAGGCACCCCATTGCGGCGTCGACTCCGAATCCGAAGAACTGCCCGTCGCCCATCACGTCGGGCTCCTGACCGGGTTGCAGGGCGAGCTCCCACGTGGCGACAGGCGTGTCCGCGACCACGAGGGCCGCCGCCGCGACCCGGACGTGCTCGCTGTCGTCGCCGACCCGCACCGTGCACAGGCGGAATCCGTGTGTCCCGGGCGGGAGGGCGGCCGTGAAGGGCTGTTCGTCATCGAGTCCCAGCATGCTGGGGTCCATCGCGATGATGCGACCGCTGGGGGCGCAGAACTCCCCTCTGTCGTGCAGCTCCACCGTGTAGGTCGTCCCGTCCTTCGCGCAGAAGCGCCCTCCCGGCGTCAGGAACGCATCGGGGTGGCGCGGCCGCAGCGGGGCCGGGGGCGCCCAGGGCGCCTGCACCGGCGGACCCGGCTCCGCGGGCGGGGCGGCGTCGACGGTCTCGCTCGCCGCGATTCCGGTCTCGGCGGCCAGGTAGGCGGTCCAGTCGCCGAAGTCGGGGACGGGGATCCGCGCACCGCCGGAATCGTCGGTGTCCCAGGTCTGGAACGCGCCGCCGTTGTCGCCCGCCCGCTCGAAGGTCACGCGGTAGACACCGCTGCCGTCGGAGTCGTACTCCCGTTCCATGCGGGCGATCCCGCGGTCGAACTCGGGCGTGGCGGCGTCCGGGTACTCCCAGGCGCGCATGTGGGACAGGTACAGCGCGGCCTCGTCGCGGACGAGGCGGTAGCGGCGGCAGGCGGTGCGGCGCGCTGCTCGTCGAACGTCCACACCGCCGCGTGGCGGTGCGCCCAGGCGATCTCCAGGAGGGCGACGGGAGCGCCGCGGGCGCCGGTGAGCAGGACCGCGAACTGGTCGCCGCGCTCGGACCGCTCGCGGGCCGCCTCGCGCGGCATCGGCCCGACGGCCGAGCCGAGGGCGGCGTCCCAGCCCTCGCAGTATGCGGCGGTGAGCACGGAAGCGGACGGGGTCATACGGAGGCTCCTTCTGCTGGGGGGAACAGCGGAGGACCCTATCCGCGGGCACCGACGGAACGGGCGCCGGGGGAACGGCCCGGACCTGCGGAAACGGACGGTGTCCGCGCGTATCCGCTCCGGCCCGGGCCGCCCCGGCGCCCGGTCCTCGTGCCGGGATCACTCAGTGCACGTAGGGCCAGCCGGCGCTGTCCCAGCCGAGCCAGTTGATGCCCAGCAGCGCCGTGCCGTCATCCGCGTAATAGTGGTAAGCGAGGATGTCGTTGTCGGTGTCGGCGAAGACGTCCTGGTGGCCGGGGCCGTGGATGCCGCCGTGGCCGGCCAGGATCTCGGTGCCGCCGCCCGAGGCCATCGGGTTCCCGGCGCGGTCGTAGTAGGGGCCGGTGATCTGGGAGGACCGGCCGACCATGATGCGGTAGGTGCTGTCGGCGCCCTGGCAGCACGCGCCGAAGGAGACGAACAGGTAGTACCGGCCGCCGCGGCGGAAGATGGTCGGCGCCTCGATGGAGTCCCCGCCGCGTCCGGCGAGGGAGTGCCACGCGTCGCCGAGCCGCTTGCCCGTCGCCGGGTCGATGCGGATCATCTTGATGCCCGACCAGTAGGAGCCGAAGGCCAGCCACCAGCGGCCCTGTGCGTCCACGGCCAGGTGCGGGTCGATGGCGTTGAAGTCCTGCGAGGTCCACGACTCCACGACCACACCCTCGTTGGTCCAGGTGCCGGAGTCGCCGCTGGTGCTGGTCGCGAGGAAGATCGCCGACCGGTTCGAACCGAAGGTGGATGCCGAGTAGTACAGGTAGTACCGCCCGTTGAGGTACGACAGGTGCGGCGCCCACAGGTTGCGGTCGCCGCCGGTGTACTCGGTGGTCCACGGCGCGCCGCCGGGGAAGACCGTCCCGGCGTTGCTGAAGGCGGTGCGGTCGGCCGACGTCTTCAGGGCGATGTCGGGGGCGGTGTGGGCGACGAGGTAGCCGCCGCCGGGCCGCTTCACGAACGACGGGTCGTGCACGCGGATGTCGCCGGTCACGCGGCCGGGACCGGGGTAATCGGCGGCGGCCGCGGGCCGCGGCGCGGCCGCTCCCGCGGCGGCCGTCACCGCCGCAAGCGCTCCGGTCGCCGCGGCGGCACCGATCAGGCGCCGCCGCGACAGGCCGGCGGAGGGGGTCGAGGCGTGCTCGGTCATGGGGGGTGCTCCTCGGGCTCGTGGTTGGGGGACCGGCCCTGCCGGCGCTCGGGGACGGGGGTGTCCGGGCGAGCACCGAATGTTAGCGCTAACATTCCGCAGCGCAGTTGTTCCAGCGGAGTTCGGTGGGCATGGCGGCGGCTCCGCAGGGAGCCGGCGGCGCCGATGGCGGCGACCGCGCCGCGCGCGAACCGCCTCGGTCTCCGCGGTCCGCCGCCGCCTCTGCAGGCGGCCGAGCGGAACCGGGCGCATCGGGTAGGGGATGGACTGGACGGTCGTTGCGACGATCACGAACACGTTTCGTAATCGTTCAGGCATCGTAAAGTAGCGGTTTTACCGTCGTCAACCCTGCCCATCGCGGATTCGGCGGCCCCTCCTCGGCGGGAGACCACCCCGGCGCCGCCGGTCCGGGGAGGCCGGCCGTCCCCCCTGCGGCAATCACCGGAATCCGCACCGGCTTTTCGGCGGGAACCCGGTGATAGGCGGCTGCGGTGTGCCTCGGCGAACCCCCGGCGACCGCAGGGCGAGCCGGGAGCCCGGCGCCGCCGCCGAGCGGATCACGCGGCCGCTCGGCGGCGGGAGAGGCGCGGAGCAGCGTGCGCCGGGCCGCTCGGTCACGCCCCGCCCGCGGGCTCCTGGCTGCGGCGGGTCGAGGAGTCGCGGAACTCGGTGTAGGTGTAGGGGTTGTCGAGGATCTTCGTGGGCGGGATGTCGGGGTTCATGCCCTCGTTCCAGGCGTCGCCGAGCTGGTCGCGCAGGTAGTCGACCGTCCCTTCGGCGGCGCGGCGGGCAGCCGCCAGATCGGCGTCGACCAGGCGGTTCTCGTACTTGACGACCCGGCCGTCGACGACGACGGTGTGCACGTCGGCGCGCTGGGCCTGGAAGGCGACGTGGCCGTAGGGGTTGAGTAGCGGGAACATCGCGGGCGAGGCGTCGTTCTTGATCAGCACGACGTCGGCCTTCTTGCCCGGCTCCAGGCTGCCCACCGCGCGGGACAGGCCCAGGGCGTGCGCGCCGCCGCGGGTCGCCCAGTCGACGACGTGCTCGGCGCGCAGGTGGCTGTGGGTCACCGTCTCGCTGCGCGAGTGGGCCTCCAGGTGTTCGCGGCAGCGGTCGGCGCCCAGGGTGGCACGCATCGCGCTGAACAGGTCGCCGCTCCACCACACGCTGGTGTCCATGGACAGCGACACGGGGATGCCGTGCCGGCGCAGCCGCCAGGTGGGCGGGTAGCCCTGGCCGGCGCTCTGCTCGCTCTCGGTGGAGACCGAGACCGATCCCCCGGTGGCGGCGATGCGCTGGTAGGAGTCCTCCGACAGCGAGGCCGCGTGCACATAGACCGTGCCGGGCGTCATGAAGCCGTTCTCGTGCATGAGGCGGATGCCGGTGTCGCCGGTGGCGCCCCACACCCCGGCGTGCGTGGTGACCTCGACGCCCAGGTCGCGGGCGGTCTCGAAGGCGGGGCGCTCGGGGAAGGAGTCGTCGCCGGTGACGTCGAAGGCGAGCTGGAACCCGAGCATGTCGCCGCGCCGCCCGTGGATGCGCCGGTCGTAGAAGGAGCGGAACTCCGGCGAGGCCGCCCACTCCCACGGGCCGGCGTGGATGTTGCCGTAGCCGAGGACGAAGCGGCCGGGCACGGCCTCCAGCGCGTCGAGGGCGGCATCGGCGTGGTCGGTGGTGACGAGCCCGTGCGACCAGTCGACGGTGGTGGTGACGCCGGCGTCCAGGGCCTCCCATGCGCCCAGCAGGTTGCCGGTGTGGATGTCCTCCGGGCGGAACCGGGAGCCCCATTCCAGGTAGTACCAGACGAAGTACTGCGACAGCGTCCAGTCGGCGCCGTAGCCGCGCATGACCGTCTGCCACAGATGGCGGTGGGTGTCGATCATGCCCGGCATCACGATCCCGCCCGAGGCGTCGATCTCGTGTGCGGACTCGGGGGCCTGCAGAGCAGGGCCGACCGCCTCGATCCGGTCCCCGGCCAGGAGCACGTCGGTTTCGGGGAGGGTCCTGCCGGTCCCGTCCATCACCAGGACGGTGCCGTTCCTGAAGACGATGGGCCGCCCCGGCTCGGGGGCCGGCCTGCGAGGGGTGTGGTCTGACATGTGCGTACTCCCGTGCAGTTAGCGGACGATCGTCCGTCAGGCGATCAGGACGTTCATTCAAGGGTGAAGTGACGCCCATCACTTGTCAACGGCGGGTCGCCCAATCCACCGCCAACTGCGTCGACACCTGGGCTTCCGCTTGCTCCAGAGAGAAATCGGGTCTTGACACCCCGCATCTTCCACCCGACGCTGGAAACGGACGTTAGTCCGAACAGTGGTCACTAGGAAGGTCGGCTTGATGAAAGACCCCACGGGGGGCCCGCTGTCGGGCCTGCTGGTCGCGGACTTCTCCCGCATTCTCGCGGGGCCCTACGCGACGATGCTGCTCGCGGACCTGGGCGCGGAGGTGGTCAAGGTCGAGGCGCCCGCGGGCGACGACACGCGGACCTGGTCGCCGCCGACCCGCGGGGACCAGGCGACCTACTTTCTGTCGGTGAACCGGAACAAGCGGTCCATCGCCCTGGATCTGGCCGATCCCGCGGACCTGGAGACCGCGCGCGAACTCGCGCGGCGGGCCGACGTGGTGATCGAGAACTTCAAGCCGGGCGGCCTCGCGCGCTTCGGCCTGGACTACGAGACCGTGCGGTCGGCCAACCCCGGCGTCGTCTACGCCTCCATCTCCGGCTTCGGATCGGGCGAGGGCGCGGGCATCCCCGGCTACGACCTGATGGTCCAGGCGATCTCGGGCCTGATGAGCCTGACCGGCGACGCCGACGGCCCGCCCTACCGCGCCGGGATCTCGGTCTTCGACGTGATCACCGGCCTGCACGCCTCGATCGGCGTCCTCTCGGCCCTCCACGAGCGCGCGGGATCGGGCGAGGGCCAGCACGTGGAGGTCAACCTGCTCTCCTCCGCACTGTCGGGCCTGGTCAACCAGTCGGGGGCCTACGCGGCCGGCGACACGGTCCCCTACCGCATGGGCAACGCCCACCCGAGCCTGTTCCCCTACGAGCCGCTGCCGGCGGCCGACGGCGACATCATCGTCATCGCCGGCAACGACCGCCAGTTCGCCCGCCTGTGCGAGGCGCTGGGCCGGCCCGACCTGGTCGGCGACCCCCGCTTCGCCCACAACCAGGACCGCACCGCCAACCGCGCGGAACTGCGCCCCCACCTCGTCGAGGCGCTGGGCACCCGCACCAAGGCGGAGTGGTTCGACATCCTCATCGCGCACGGGGTGGCCTGCGCGCCGATCAACACCGTCGACGAGGGCGTGAAGTTCGCCGAGTCCCTGGGCCTGGAGCCCGTGGTGCGCGCCGGGAGCGGAGCCGACGCCGTTCCGGGCATCCGCAACCCCATCACCCTTTCGCGCAGCCGGACGCGCTACGACCATGCGCCGCCCCGGCTCGACGAGCACGCCGCGCAGATCCGCGCGTGGCTGGGCACCGACGGCGAGCAGAACCGCGACGAGGAGGGCGACCGTGGCTGAGAACACCGACCGCACCGGCACCGGCGCAGGCGGCACCGAGTCCACCGGGGCCGGCGGGTCCGCCGACGGAGCCGGCCTGAGCTTCCCCACCTCGCTGGGCACCTCGACCGCCTCCACGATCTCGCTGCTGGGCCGCGACCTGGCCGGCGACCTGATGGGCGAGGTCGGCTTCGGCGAGCTGGTGCTGTGGATGGTGACCCAGCGGCGGCCCACGCCCGGCCGGGTGCGCCTGTTCGAGGCCTGCCTGGTGGCCCTGGCCGACCACGGCTTCACCCCCACCGCCATCGCCGCCCGCCTCACCTACCTCAGCGCGCCCGACTCCCTGCAGGGCGCCATGGCCGCCGGACTGCTGGGCGGGGGTTCGCGCTTCCTCGGCGTCACCGAGGACACGGGCCGCTTCCTCGCCGGCGTCCTGGCGCAGCGGGAGGAGGCGCCGCGCACCGACGCCGGCTGGGACGAGTTGGCCCACGAGGTCGTCACCCGCGAGCGCGCCGCCAAGCGGATCATCCCCGGCCTGGGCCACCCCGTGCACAAGGAGGGCGACCCCCGCACCCCCGCCCTGCTGCGCATCGCCGAGGAGGAGGGCCTCAAGGGGCCGCACCTGCGCCTGTTCGAGGCCATCGGCCGCACCCACGAGCAGGTGCTGGGGCGCAGGCTGGTGCTCAACGGCGCGGGGGTGTGCGGGGCGGCGCTGGCAGATCTGGACCTGCCGCCCGACCTGCTGCGCGGGTTCGCCCTGCTGGCGCGGGCGGGCGGACTGCTGGGCCAGCTCGCCGAGGAGCGGCGGCGCCCCATGGCCATGGACACCTACCTGCTGATCGACCGCAACGCCACCTACACCCCGCCCGAGGACGGAGACGCCGATGCCCTACGCGACTGAAGACAACATCACCGACCTGGCGGTCGAGCGCTGGGCGACCGCGGAGTCCCCCAGGCTGGCCGAGCTGATGACGGCGCTGGTGCGCCACCTGCACGCATTCGCGCGCGAGGTCCACCTCACCGAGGACGAGTGGATGGCGGCGATGCGGTGGCTCACCAGGACCGGGCAGATCAGCGACGAGAAGCGGGAGGAGTTCATCCTCGCCTCCGACGTGCTCGGGCTGAGCATGCTGGTGGTGCAGATGAACAACCGCTTCGGGGCCGGGGCCACCCCGGCCACGGTGCTCGGCCCCTTCTACATCGACGGCTCCCCCGCGGCCCCCTTCGGCGCGGACATGTCCGACGGCGCCGAGGGGACGCCCCTGTTCGTGCACGGCACGGTCCGCGACGTCTCCGGCGAGCCGGTCGGCGGCGCCGTGCTGGACGTGTGGCAGGCCGACTCCGAGGGGGTCTACGAGGCCCAGCTGGGCGAGGTCGACGAGGCGCGGCTGCGGGCGAAGTACCGGACGCGCCCCGACGGCACCTACTGCCTGCGCAGCGTCGTACCGAAGGGCTACACCATCCCGATGGACGGGCCGGTGGGCGAGTTGATCGAGCACACCCGCATCAGCCACTTCCGGCCGGCCCACATCCACTTCCTCATCGATGAGCCCGGCTACGAGAAGCTCATCACGCACATCTTCGAGGAGGGCGCCCAGTACCTGGACTCCGACGTGGTCTTCGGCACCAAGGAGGAGCTGATCGTGCCGTTCCGCCGCCACGAGTCGGGGACCGCTCCCGACGGCACGCGGTTCGACATCCCCTTCGTCACCGCCGAGTTCGACTTCGTCCTGCAGCCGGGGAAGTGATCCGCCGTGGATACGGGTCTGCTGCTGCTGCGCCTGGCGCTGGCCGCCCTGCTGCTCGGCCACGCCGCCCAGAAGAGCCTGGGCTGGTTCCGGGGATCCGGGCTGGAGGGCACCGCGTCGATGTTCCACGCGCTGGGCTTCCGCCCGGCCAAGCCGATGGTGGTGCTGGCGTCGCTGTCGGAGACGGCGGGAGCGCTGCTGGTGCTGCTGGGCCTGGTGACGCCGTTCGGTGCGGCGATCGTGATCGGCACGATGGCGGTGGCGGCGTCGGCCAACGCCGACAAAGGGCTGTGGGCGCACCAGGGCGGCTACGAGGTGGCGCTCGTCTACGGACTGACGGCCGCGGCGCTGGCCTTCACCGGCCCCGGCGCCTACTCCGCCGACGCCCTGCTGGGGATGGCCGCTCCGCCCGGCTGGGCCGGGGTGGGCGCGGTCGTCCTGGGCCTGGCGGCGGCGGTGCCGGTGCTGCTGCGGCGCCGCTCGCTGCTGCGCCGCCCCGAGTCGGCGGCCTGAGTTGCGCCGCCGGGCCGGGGGCACGCTTCGGGAGCAGGGCGGCGGCCCCGCGGCACCGCTCCCCCGGCCCGCCGGCCCGGCATCGCCCCACCGCAGGCCGCACAGGCGGGCGCTACCCTGAACCGGTGGCCACCCGCAGGCGGGTGCGGCTCCATGCCCTGAACGGGTAGGCGGAGCGCGGAGTACAGGGCCGCGTCGAAGGCGCCCCGAAGGCCCGCGGAAAGCACCCGGGACCGGATGGGCGCGGCGCCGTCCGGACTGACGAGCGAGGGAGCGAGGCCCCGAGCGGGTGGGCGGGGCGCGGCGCCGTCTGGACCGACGAGCGACCGAGCGAGGAGGGAAGACGGCGCGTCGAAGCGCCCCGCACACCCGCGGAAAACACAGAAAGGTCGTGCATGCGTCGAGACAGCACCCCTGAGTTCATCGAGGCGCTCGCGCGCGGACTCGACGTCCTGCGCTGCTTCGAGCCCGGTCGGCCCTCGATGACGCTCTCGGAGCTGGCTGCGGCCACCGGGTTGGCCCGGCCCACCGTCCGGCGCATCCTGATCACCCTGGAGCAGCTGGGCTACGTGCGCAGCGCCGACGGGGAGTTCTCGCTGACCCCGCGGGTGCTCGACCTGGGGATGGCCTACATCCGCTCGCAGAGCCTGTGGGACCTGGCGGTGCCGCACCTGCGGGAGCTGGTCAAGCAGACCGGGGAGTCCTGCTCGATCGCCCAGCTCGACGGCTCCGACATCGTCTACGTGGCGCGGGTGGCGGTGCCCAAGCTCGTCACCCTCGCCGTCACCATCGGCACCCGCTTCCCCGCGCCGGCCACCTCGCTGGGCAAGGTGCTGCTGGCCGCGCTCTCCCCCGCTGAGCTGGACCGGACACTGGCCGAGCCCTCGCGTTCGGGCATCGAGCCGCGGCACCGCCACGAGCGCGCGGAGCTGGATTCGGTGCTGAGCAGGGTGCGGGCGCGCGGGTGGGCGCTCACCGACGAGGAGCTCGCGCCGGGCATACGCTCGGTCGCCGCCCCCGTCCGCGACGGGCAGGGCGCTGTGGTGGCCGCGGTCAACGTCAACGCCCACGCCGCCGAGACCCCCGTCGAGACGCTGACCGAGCACCATCTGCCGCTGCTGCTGGGCGCGGCCAGCGCGATCAGCGCCGATTGGGAGGCGTGGAAGGCCCACCCGATGGAGGTCCTCGCTCCCGAGAGCGGCTGAAGGCGTCCACGCGCGAGGCCGGAGTCCCCTGCTCGCACCGCCCGCGTGGGCGGCGCCTCGTTTGCGGCGGGTGTGTGCGGTCAGCTTCCTCAGAAAAGAGGGAAGGAGCGAGATGGGACGCGGTGTCGCACACAAGCTGATCGAGTCGCACCTGGTCGAGGGCGAGATGGTGCCCGGGCAGCCGATCGCGCTGAGCGTCGACCAGACCCTCACCCAGGACGCCACCGGGACCCTGGTGATGCAGGAGCTGGAGGCGCTGCGGCTGGACCGCACCCGGGCCGAGGTCAGCGTGCAGTATGTCGACCACAACCTGCTGCAGGCAGACGAGAAGAACGCCGAGGACCACGAGTTCCTGCAGTCGGCGGCGGCCCGCTACGGGTTCTGGTACTCCAAGCCCGGCAACGGCGTCTCCCATCCCACCCACATGCAGCGGTTCGGCGTCCCGGGCAAGACGATGGTCGGCTCCGACTCCCACACCTGCGCCGCGGGCTCGCTGGGCATGCTGGCCGTGGGCGTGGGCGGCCTGGAGGTCGCCATGGCCATCGCCGGCCGCCCGCTGCGCATCCGCGCACCCGAGATCTGGGGTGTGCGGCTCACCGGCGAACTGCCGGAGTGGACCTCGGCCAAGGACGTCATCCTGGAGATGCTGCGGCGGCACAGCACCAAGGGCGGGCTGAACCGCATCATCGAGTACCACGGTCCCGGCGTCGCCACGCTGAGCGCGATGGACCGCCACGTCATCGCGAACATGGGCGCCGAACTGGGCGCCACCACCACCGTCTTCCCCGCCGACGACGCGGTGCGCGACTTCCTGCGCGCCGAGGACCGCGAGGGCGACTTCGTCGAGGTGCTCGCCGATCCCGACGCCTCCTACGACGTGACCGACGAGATCGACCTCTCGCAGCTCGAACCGCTGATCGCGATGCCCTCGGCCCCCGACAACGTGGTGCCGGTGCGCGAGGCGGCGGGCGAGGAGGTCAGCCAGGTCGTCATCGGCTCCTCGGCCAACCCGGGGCTGCGCGACTTCGCGATCGCCGCGGCCATGGTCAAGGGGCGCCAGACCAACAGCGCGGTCAGCTTCGACGTCAACCCGTCCTCCCGCCAGATCTACGCCGACCTGACGAAGATGGGCGCGACCTTCGACCTGATCGGCGCCGGCGCCCGCATCCACCAGGCGGGCTGCATGGGCTGCATCGGCATGGGCCAGGCCCCGGCCGTGGGCCGCAACTCGCTGCGCACCTTCCCGCGCAACTTCCCCGGGCGCTCGGGCACCAAGGAGGACTCGGTGTGGCTGTGCTCGCCGGAGACCGCGGCGGCATCCGCGCTCACCGGCGTGATCACCGACCCGCGCGACCTGGCCGAGAAGCTGGACATGGCCTACCCCCGGCTGGAGCTGCCGGAGCGCTCCAGCGTCAACACCCGGATGCTGGTTCCGCCGCCGCCGCTGGAGGAGGCCCGGCGGGTGGAGCTGGTCAAGGGGCCCAACATCTCGGCGCTGCCGGACTTCCCGCCGCTGCCCGACCGCATCGAGGCGCCGGTGCTGCTCAAGGTGGCCGACAACGTCTCCACCGACGAGATCTCGCCGGCCGGCGCCCAGGCGCTGCCCTACCGCTCCAACGTGCCCATGCTGGCCGAGTTCACCTTCACCCGCATCGACGAGGACTACCCGCGGCGGGCCAAGGAGGTCGCCGAGTCGGGGCACGTGGTGATCGGCGGGGACAACTACGGGCAGGGCTCCTCGCGCGAGCACGCCGCGATCACACCCCGCTACCTGGGCCTGCGCGCGGTCGTCGCGAAGTCCTTCGCCCGGATCCACTGGCAGAACCTCGCCAACTTCGGCGTGCTGGCGCTGGAGTTCGCCGACCCGGCCGACTACGACCGCATCGAGTCCGGCGACGTGCTGGTCGTCGACGGCCTCCACGAGACCCTGCCCGCCCGCAGTGAGGTGACCGCCCGCAACCAGACCAAGGGCGAGGACTACACCCTCCGCCACCGCCTCTCCACCCCGCAGGTGGAGGCCGTCCTGGCCGGCGGCCAGATCCCCCTGCTGGCCCGGGAGCTGGAATAGGGCGGCGGCAGATGCGGGATTCGCCCGCTTCGTCTGCGCTGCCGCAGCGGCGACTCTTGCGCTGAGAGCCCCGGCGTTCCGAATGGGAGGCGGCGCGATGACCGCGGCGGTTCCGGTCGACCCGACGCACTACACCTACCGGGTCACCTGGTCGGCCGAGGACGGGGAGTTCGTCGCCGTCTGCGTCGAACTTCCCTCTCTCTCGTGGCTTGCGGCCGGTCCCCACGAGGCGCTGACCGGAGTGGAGCGCGTAGCGGCCGAAGCGGTCTCCGACATGCACGCCAACGACGAGGAGGTCCCCGTCCCGCTGGCGGAGCGCCGCTACTAGCCGCGCACGAGCGGTCCGTCCGTCCGGTGCGGCGCCGGGGGATCGACGGGGTCGGGGCGCGCGGTGCGGGGCAGGAGGGGGAGCAGGAGCAGGGCGGTCAGGAACGCGGCCGCGTTGTAGGCGAGGGTGGTGGCGGCCGCTGCGGAGAACGCGCGGGCGCGGGCCGGGTCGCCCGGGTCCGCGGGGGCGCCCGCGGCGAGCCAGAAGAAGAGTGTCCCGACCACGGCGACTCCCGCGGCCGTGCCGAGCTGCATGACGGCGTTGGCCACGCCCGAGGCGGCTCCGGCGCTGTCTTCGGGGACGTCGGCCAGGACCACGCCGGTCAGGATCGGCACGCACATGCCCATGCCGACCCCCGCGATCAGTACCGGTAGGGCGACGTGCCACCAGGCGAGGTGGGGGCCGGCGGCCGACAGCACGGTGATCAGCGCGAGGGCGCCGGCGAGCATGACGGCCAAGCCGATGCCGATCACCCGGCGGCCGCGGGTGGTGGCATAGCGCTGGGCGACACCGGACATCAGGGTGATGCCGACGGGCCAGGCGGCGATGGCCGCGGCGGTGGCCATCGGCGACCAGCCCAAGCCGAGCTGGAGCGCGTAGGTCAGCACGAGGAAGAGCGACGCCAGGCCGGAGAAGAGCACGAGCATGACGGCGGTCCCGGCCGTGAACGAGCGGCGTGCGAACAGCGACGGCGGCACGAGTGCCGATCCGGTGCGGCGGTCGCGGCGGCGCTGGTGTGCGGCGAAGGCGATCAGCAGCGGCACGGAGGCGCCGAGGAGGGCGACGGCCGCCGCGTCCCAGCCGCGCTCGCGGCCCTGGATGAGCGGGAACATCACCGCGAAGGCGGTCAGACCGATCAGCACCACGCCGACCGGATCCGGGCGCAGCGCGTCGGCGGCCCTGCTCTCGGGCATCAGCCACAGGGCCAGCGCGATGGCGGCGGCTCCCAGAGGCAGGTTGACGAAGAAGACGCTCCGCCACCCCAGTCCGAAGAGGTCGGCCTCGGTGAGCACGGCGCCCAGCACGGGACCGCTCACGTTGGCCAGGCTCAGCGTGATTCCGTAGAGGACGAAGGCCTTGGCGCGGTCGCGGTTGTGGTCGAACAGCACCACGATGATCGACATGACCTGCGGCACCATCAGGGCGGCACCGACGCCCTGCGCGAGGCGCCCGGCGATGAGGGCCTCGGCGGTCGGCGCCGCACCGCACACCGCCGAGGCGGCGGTGAAGACGGCCGTGCCCGCCAGGAACATGCGCTTGCGGCCCAGGATGTCGCCCAGGCGGCCGCCGGTGACCAGCACGAGCGCGAAGGCCAGCGAATAGCCTGCCAGGACCCACTGGGCCGCCGAGTATCCGGCGCCCAGGCTGCTCTGCATGCGCGGCAGGACGATGTTGACGATCGTGGCGTCGACGAGGTCCATGAACAGGGCGGCGAGGACGACGACGAGGACGATCCAACGGGTCGTGTGCACGGATACGGAGCGAGGCTGAGCCGGCGCGACCGCCATGGGAACTCCCCAGTATGCTCGGAGATGCACAGAAAGAGAGAATCTCTATCTCAGAGTCTCTCTATTTCAGAGAAATTATGCGAGGGGTGAGCCTGGTGTCAACGCCCGAAGCCACGTCCGGTGCGGCAGAGGCGGCGCCGCCGGACCCCGACGCGCTCTATGAGGAGCTGCGCGCCGCGGCCTCCCTGGCCGTGCGGTTCCACGCCGCGCTGGCCGCGCACGCCGGTGTCAACATCACCGACGTCAGCTGCCTCGGCGCCCTGGACAAGAACGGCCCGATGAGCCCCGGCGACCTGGCGGCGCACACGGGCCTCTCGCGCGGGGGTGCGATCACCGCGGCGGTCGACCGCTTGGAGAAGTCGGGGTACGTCCGGCGGCGCCGCGACGACGAGGACCGCCGGCGGGTCCTCGTCGAGCTCGTCCGAGACGGCGCCTACACGCGTCTGCGCGAAACCCTGGAGGCGCTGGAGCACTCCTACGGCGAGGTGCTCGCCGACTACACCGACGACCAGCGGCGCCTGCTGCTGGAGTTCAACCGCCGCATCAACGCCCGCCTGCAGGAGCGGACCGCCGAACTCCAGCACCAGAAGTAACCGGCGGCCCGGCCCGGCGCCCACCGGAACCGGTGCCCGCCGGTTGCGCGCCCGACGAGGGCGGCGAGGGCGGCGGACGGCTCAGCCCGCGGAGATCGGTCCGGGTGCCCGCCGGTGACCCTCGCGACGAGGGCAGCGAGGACGGCGGTGGGTGCGGCTCGCGGTCATCGGTTCGGAAGGATGTCGGTCGCGGTGGGCGACGGGGGCGGCGGCGCGCCGGTCGGGTTTCGACCCAGCCCCGTCCGCCCGCCGCACCTCGCCCGGAACCCCGAATGCCCGATTTAATCTAACTCTCAGGAAACGATCTTGTACTTTTAGTCATAGTTGGCGGTCACACGTGACCTCAGGTACACGATCGCCGAAGGAAACCGCGCGGTCGGCGGCCGCGCACCCGCCGGGCGGCCGATATCGGGCGCGGAATCGGGCATCGGAGGCATATGCCGCGGCGGGCGGGCGACGATCATCACCGAATGTTCGCGGGGGCGGCCTCCGGCCGCGCGGCGGGCCGTCCGCGGCGTCGAATCCTCCCGCGATGTCCGGTATGCGGGGGCGCCGGAGCGGCCCACACGGCCCGGATCGGCGATGATCATGGCGTTTGGCGCGGAATCGGCGTCAAAACCGCTCCAAACGCGCACCTCGTGGCACCCCGGCCGCCTCCACCTCCCGCCACGGCCGGGCATTCCGGACAAACCACCCCGGTTTCCTTTCGCATCCCGGAAAACCCGGCGCACCGGTGCGCCGCACAGCAACACCGCGCACCATCGGCGGGCATCGTCGACCCAACGCGAGGCGATATGCCCGGAACAGCCCGCCCGAGCCGTGTCTCAGACGGCGGGGGCGCCGCCTTCCAGGAACCCACCGGGCACCACCCGGGGCGGCCACCACCGGGGCTGCGGCAATGGGTGCGCCTCGCGAAGCGCGGTCACAGCTTGCCGCCGAGCGCACGCAGTCCTTCCCAGGCGGAGCCGTACCACCGGTGGCGGGCCTCCGAAACACAGGTGCACCGCCGCTCGGCGGCAAGCTGGCGCACCGCGCTTCGCGCATCACAGCCCCATTGCCGCAACCTCCTGTGGTGACCGGCTCCTTTAACACGGCGACCGCCCGGCCCCGATCCCCAACCGCCCTCGCCGCCCCGTCGGGTGGGCGACCATCGGGCACCGGACATGTGATCGCTGACCCGAACTCCCGGCGTCCTCGCTGCCCTCGTCGCTTGCCGCACCGGCGAGCACCCGATCCGGTGGGCGCAGGCCCAACCCCGCGCCGCCGTCGCTGCCACGTCGCATGCGCAACCGGCGGGCACCCTGACCGGTGGGCTCGGGCGCGCCCATCCGCCGCCGTTGCTGCCTTCGTCGGGTGATCAACCGGCGGACACCGGTTCCGATGGGCTCGGGCTCAACCATCCGCCGCCCCCGCTGCCCCGCCGCACGCCCAACCACCGGGCGCCCGAACCGACCGGCACAGGCCCAACCACCCACCGCCCTCACCGCCCCGCCGGGTGCGGAACCGGCCGGCCGCGGGCTCGATGAACGCGCGCCGCGCACCCACCGTCCTCGCCGCCGCAACCGGTAGGTCAACCGTTCGCCCGCAGCAACGAACGATCCGCCGCCGCCCGGCCCTCATCTCCCGCCGTCGGTCACCGGTTTCCCTTCCGTCACCCCCGCTGCAGCAGGGCGAGGGCGTCGCCGGCGGCCTGCTTGAGGGAATCGGCGTCGGCGGCGATGAGGGACGCCCGCGTACGGCGTTCGAGGAGGTCGGATTCGTCCAGGGCGCCCTCGTGGCGGACCGCCCAGTGCAGTTCGGCGGGGGTGATGCCCGCGGCGAGGGGGGTCAGCAGCTCGGGGCGCCCTTCGGCCTCGGCGAGTACCGCCGGGGCCTCGGTGCCGTAGCGGGCCACCAGGCGGGCGGGGGCGGCGACGCGGCGCAGTTGTGCGGGGGAGCCGGCGCCCACCAGGGGCAGGCGGCGGGTGCGGCACGGTCCCGCCCGCAGTCCCGCGCGCTCCACGGCCGCGTCCACGGCGTCCTCGGCCATGCGCCGGTAGGTGGTCAGCTTGCCGCCCACCACGGTCAGCACCCCCTCCTCAGAGGTCAGCACCGCGTGGCGGCGGGACAGGTCGGCGCTGCGGCCCTCTCCGGCGTCCAGCAGCGGACGCAGCCCGGCGAACGCGCCGGCCACGTCGGCGCGGCGCGGCGGGGCCGCCAGCACGCCGCCGATCACATCCAGCAGGAACGCCACGTCGTCCTCGGGCACCGCCGGCACGTCCGGCGTGGGGCCGTCGAGGGGCTCGTCGGTCAGTCCGACGTAGACGCGGCCGTCCTGCTGGGGCAGTACGAGCGCGAACCGGGTGGCCTCGCCGGGCACCGGGATGGTCAGCGCCGAGCGCAGCCCGCCGAACAGGCGGCCCGGCAGCACCAGGTGCGTGCCCCGGCTCGGGCGCAGCCGCACCTGGGGGACGAGCTCCTGCGCCCAGACCCCCGCGGCGTTGACGACGGCGCGCGGCCGGAGTTCCAGCGCCGTCCCGGTGAGCCGGTCGCGCAGGAGGGCGCGGCCGCCCTCCAACTCCTCGGCCGCGCAGCGGGTCAGCACCGCGGCGCCGTGGGCGGCGGCGGTGCGCGCGAGGTCGACGACGAGCCGGGCGTCGTCGACGAGCTGGCCGTCGAAGGACAGCTGCCCGCCCCGCAGCCCTTCCGGGCGCAGGCCCGGCGCCAGGTGCAGGGCGCGGCGCCGCGAGACGGTGCGCGACGCCGGCAGCAGCGAACCGCGGGTGCCGGCCGACAGCCGCAGCGCGTCGCCCATGAGCAGTCCGGCGCGGGTGATGGCCGCCCGCCTCCGGCTCACGGCGCTGTGCAGGGGCAGCAGCATGGGCAGGGGCCGCACCAGGTGCGGGGCGGTGCGAGAGATGAGGACGTGCCGCTCGCGCGCGCTTTCGCGGGCGATGCCGACCTGCCCGGAGGCCAGGTAGCGCAGTCCGCCGTGCACGAGCTTGGAGCTCCACCGGCTGGTGCCGAAGGCCAGGTCGTGCTTTTCGGCGAGCACGACCGAGAGCCCGCGCGAGGCGGCGTCCAGCGCGATGCCGGTGCCGGTGACGCCCCCGCCCACTACGAGCAGGTCCACGCGCGGGTCGGCCGCGAGGCGGTCCAGGTCGCGGTCCCGCCGCGCGGCGTTCAGGGAAGCGCCGGGGGCGCCGCCGGCGCTCACGCCGCACCGCCCGCAGCGGGCCCGCGCGCCCGGCCGCCCGCGCCGGCGCGCGATGAGGCGGTCGCCGCCGACCACGCTGCCGCCGACCGCGGTGGGCTGCGGTCCGCCGCGCGGGCCGCCGAGCACCCTCCGACCCGGTGCGGCCGCACGTCCGCCTGGCCCGGCGCCTCCCCGCCCGCCGCAGAGCCGGCGGCCGAGGGCGCCTCCGGTCCGGGCGCGGCCCACCGGCCGACCGGCCGGCGCCGCCCATACCCCGGCCCTCGGCGGCGCTCGCCCGGCCGGCCCTGCCCGCCCGGAGAGCCCTGCGGTCGCATCCGGTGGCCGGACTCGGGGCGCGGCGCGGGCCTCACGGCGCCTCCCCCTCCGGGGCGAGGTAGCGGTCGAGCATGCGGCGGACCTCCCGGGTGAGGCCGTCGAGAGTGAGTGCTTCGGCGACCAGGCGCCAGGACTGGGCGGCGCTCTGCACCACCAGCAGCACCATGCGTGCGAGCTCGGCGGGGTCGCCGGTGCGCACCGACCCGTCGGCCTGGCCGCGGCGGATCTGGTCCTCGATGACGGCGAGTGCGTGGCGCTGGCTGGAGCCCAGGCGCTGGAAGGTGTAGGTGACCAGCGCCTCCGGCTCGGTGTCGAGGATGCGCGACATCAGCGGGTGGGCGCGCAGCTCGGCGAGGACGCAGGCCGCTCCGGCGACCAGCCGTGTGCGGCCGTCGCCCCCCTCGGCCGCCGCGCGGGGCGCCGCCGCGGCCATCACCGCGCGCATCTCGCGGGTCAGCAGGTCGCCGAGGAGCGTGTCGATGTCGCGCCAGCGCCGGTAGACGGTCGGCCGGCTGACGCCCGCGCGCCGGGCGACGTCGGTGAGGGTCAGGCGCCGCAGCCCGAACACGGCGATGGACTCCCGTGCCGCGTCGAGGAGGGACTGCGCCAGCGGGTCCGCGGCGGTCTCCTCGTCCTCGTTACTGATTGACAGCATATGGAAAACTGTAACGCATGACGGTACCCACCCACCGCGTCGGCGAGGCGTCCTGGGACGCCTGGGGCGACCCCGCGCACGCCGTGTCGCTGTCGGAGTCCCAGCGCGACCTGATCGAGCGGGTGCTCGGCGCCGCGCCCGGCGACGCGCTTCCCCGCACCGCGGAGTCCGATCTGCGCCTGCCGCCCGGCGCCCTGCCCGACTCGGCCCGCACCGCCCTCGCCGAGGCCGTCGGCGCCGAGCACGTGGACACGGGCCCGGCCGCGCGGATCCGCCATACCGGCGGCAAGAGCACGCCGGACCTGCTGCGCCGCCGCGCCGGCGACGTCGCCGCGGCGCCCGACGCGGTCGTGCTGCCCGCCGACCACGACGAGGTCGCCGCGGTCCTCGCCGTGTGCGCCGAGCACGGCGTGGCCGTGGTGCCCTTCGGCGGCGGCACCAGCGTGGTGGGCGGGGTGGAGCCGCTGCGCGGCGGGTTCCCCGCTGCCGTCGCGCTGGACCTGCGGCGGCTGGACCGGCTCGTCGCCGTGGACACCGCCTCCCGGACCGCGACCCTGCAGGCGGGCCTGCGCACGCCCGAGGCCGAGGAGCTGCTGGCGGCGCACGGGCTGACGCTGGGCCACCAGCCGCAGAGCTACGAGTACGCCACCATCGGCGGCTACGCCGCCACCCGCTCCTGCGGCCAGTCCTCGGCCGGATACGGGCGCTTCGACGACATGGTGGTGTCCCTGCGGGCGGCCACGCCGCGCGGCACACTCGATCTGGGCCGCGCTCCCTCCTCGGCCGCCGGCCCGGACCTGCGCCGGCTGCTGCTGGGCTCGGAGGGCGCCTTCGGCGTCGTCACCGAGGTGACGCTGCGGGTGCGCCCCCTGCCCGAGGAGCAGCGGGACGAGGCCTGGTCCTTCCCCGACTTCGCCGCGGGAGCCCAGGCGCTGCGCGCGCTCGCCCAGAGCGGCGTGCGCCCCACGCTGGTCCGGCTCTCCGACGAGCAGGAGACGTTCGTCAACGCCGTCCTGGCCGGCGAGGAGGCCGCCCCCGGCTGCCTGGCGGTGATCACCCACGAGGGCCCCGCCGACCAGGTCGCGGCCGTGCGCGAGCTGTCGGCGGACGCCCTGCGGCGGGCCGGCGGCACCGAACTGGGCGCCGAGCCGGTCGCCCACTGGCGCAGCGGCCGCTACCTGGCCCCCTACCTGCGCGACGCCCTGCTGGACGCCGGCGTGCTGGCCGAGACCCTGGAGACCGCCACCACCTGGTCGGACCTGCACCGGCTGCGGGCGGCGGTCACCGACGCCCTCACCGGTGCGCTGACGACCGGCGGCGGCGCCGCGCCGCTGGTGCTGTGCCACGTCTCCCACGTCTACCCCGAGGGCGCGTCGCTGTACTTCACCGTCGCCGCGGCGGCCGGCGACGACCCGCTGGGCCGCTGGCGCGCCGCGAAGAAGGCGGCCGGCGACGCCATCGCCGCCCGCGGCGCCACCATCTCCCACCATCACGCGGTCGGCACCGACCACCGGCCGTGGATGGAGGCCGAGGTCGGCCCGCTGGGCGTGGAGGTGCTGCGCGCGGTCAAGGACGCGCTGGATCCGGCGGGCGTGCTCAACCCCGGCAAGCTGATCCCGGAGCGGCCATGAGCGCCGAGCGCGGGAGCGCGGCCCCCTCCGCGGTCACGCTGCTGGTGAACCCGGCTGCGGGCAGCCGGCGGGGTGCCGAGGTGGCGGCGCGGGCGTCGCGGCGGCTGCTGGCCCGCGGCGTCGAGGTCGATGTGGTGGCCGGGCGCGACGCCGCCGAGACGCGGCAGCGGGCCCGCGAGTCCGTGGCCGCGGGCGCCGACGTGCTGATCGCGGCCGGCGGCGACGGCATGGTCCACCTCGCGCTGCAGGAGCTGGCCGGCAGCTCCACCGCGCTGGCCGTGCTGCCCACCGGCAGCGGCAACGACTTCGCCCGCGTCCTGGGCATCCCGGCCGCGGACCCCGATGCGGCGGCCGACGTCCTCCTCGGCGGCGTCCGGCGGCGGATGGACCTGGGGCGGTGCTGGTCGCCGGAGGCCCCCGACCGCGCGCTGTGGTTCGGCACCGTGCTCACCAGCGGATTCGACTCCCTGGTCGTCGAGCGGACGCTGCGGATGCGCTGGCCGCGCGGCCGGATGCGCTATGCCGCGGCGGTGCTGGCGGAGCTGGGCCGGCTGCGGCCGCTGCCCTTCGCCGTCGAGGCCGACGGGCGCACCGAGGAGTGGGAGGCGGCCCTGGTCGCCGTCGGCAACACCGCCTGCTACGGCGGGGGCATGCGCGTCTGCCCGCACGCCGACCCCGGCGACGGCCGGCTCGCGGTCACGGTGGTGAGCCCGGGTTCGGCGGGCCAACTGCTGCGGGCGTTCCCCCGCATCTATCGGGGCACCCACACCACCCACCCGCTGGTGCGCACGTTCCACGCCCGCAGCCTGCGGGTGCACACCCCCGGCATGCGGGCCTACGCCGACGGGGAGCCGGCGGGGCCGCTGCCGCTGGCGGCCGAGGCCGTGCCCGGCGCCGTGGAGGTCCTGGTGCCCGCCCGGTCCGCGTCCGGCTGACCCGTCGCCGGCCGACCGCCCTAGAAGCAATGCCGTGTGGTTGAGCGTGCGGCCCATGTGTCACATCTCCGGAAACCTGGACGGAGCCCCTGGGCCGGGGCCCGCGCGGATCGGCCCCGCTGCCCGCCGGTGGCGGTGCGCGACGAGGGGGCGCACCCAGAGGCGTTCCGGCGCGCCTCACCCACCCGCACACCCCCGACCGGAACCCCGCACGCCCGATTTCATCTGACTCTCCGGCGCCGATGGGCGCGGGTCAGCCTCGCGTCGGAAGAAGCGGGCCCCTCCGGCCGGGGCAGGAGGAGCCCGCTGCCGCCGCCCCGTCCGGTCCCGGTCGGGCGGGGCGAGGTTCGGCGGTTCCGGCGGGCCGCGCCCGGAGGGGAAGGGCGCGTCCCGCCGGTCCCGCCCCCGCCCCGGCTGTTCCGTGTCCAGTCGGGGCGGAGGTCCTGGCTAACGCCCGTGGCCCGGGCGGAAGAGCCGCAGGGGGACGGCGTCGGCCATGGCCGCCATGCCGGTGTCGTTGGGATGCAGGTGGTCGCCGCTGTCGTAGGCGGGGTTGAGCCGCTGCGGGTCGTCGGGGTCGGCCATCACCTTCGCGAAGTCGATGACGGCGTCGTACTCCCCGCTGGTGCGGATCCACTCGTTGACCGCCTGGCGCTTGGCCTCGTTCTCCTCGCTGTAGAACCCGAGCGTGTCGCCCTTGAAGGGCAGGATGGTGCCGCCGTAGATCTTCAGGCCCGCCGCGCGGGCCCGCGCGATCAGCTGGCGGTGCGCGCCGATGATCTCCTCGGCGGTGACGGTCTCGGCCTCCGGAGCCGAGGTGCCGGGGTGGCCGAGGTCGTTGACCCCCAGCAGCACGATCACGTGCTCGGCGCCCGGGTGGGCCAGCACGTCGCGATCGAACCGGCGCAGGGCGCTCTGCCCGAAGAAGGCCGCGTAGCCCTCGGCCTCGCTGCCCTCGGGCGGGTTGGGGTCGTGCAGCAGCCGGTTGCCGGCGATGCCCGAGTTCAGCACGCCCATGCGGCCGCCCAGCCGCTCGGCGAGCAGGTCGGGCCAGCGGTTGTTCGCGCCGACGGTGGTCTCGGAGCCGTCGGTGATCGAGTCGCCCAGCGCGACGAGGGCCCCCGCGTGCTTGCCGCGGGCGCGCACGCTGACGCCGGAGAGGAAGTGCCACTGGGTCATGGTGGCGGTGGGCGCGACCGAGGGCTTGCCCGTCACGTTGCCCGCGGCGACGACGTTCTCCTGGAACGAGAACCCGTGCAGGGTGGTCACCGGGGTGCGCTCGGGCAGGTGGATGCTGACCACCAGGTCCGAGCGCGGCGGCAGGCGCAGCTCCACCGGGTCGCTGAGCATCGGCGCGCCGGCCGGGACCGTCACCGAGGTCCGGCCGCCGAAGGTGACGGGCCGATCGGTGCCGGGGTCGATGTCGGTGCCGGAGGAACCCGCGCGCAGCGCGACGCGGACCTCGCCGATGCGCAGCGGGGTCTCGCCGAACTCGTTGGTCAGCCGCAGCCGCAGGCGGTCGCCGCCGATGCTGGTGTGCACGACCTGGCGGACGGTTTCGTCGTGCAGGACGGGGGTGGCCGACTCGGGGGTGGCGGTGGGCACCGCCATCCAGGTACCCACCCAGCTGCGGTGGCCGCCGCCGGGATGGTGCCGGGGCGGCTCCGCGGTGCTGGTGGCGGTGGCGGCGCCGGCCAGCAGCAGCGCGCCGGCCAGGGCCGCGGCGAGGTACCGGGGGCGGTAACGGGGGATGCTCGCCGGACGGGGCATCGCCTACCCCCTGCGCGCCGGGCGGGCGAAGTGCCAGCCGTCGGCCTCAAGCTGAGGGATGATGCGGTCCACGGCCTCGACCGTCTGGCTGCGGTCGCCGCCGCCGTCGTGCAGGAGCACCACCGAGCGCGGCGTGATCCCCTCTTGCAGTCGGCGGACCAGCTCGTCGGTGCCGGGCGGCACCCAGTCCTCCACCGCCAGGCTCCAGCCCAGCGGCTGCATGCCCAGGTCGGCCGCCACCTCGGGGCTCTGGCCCCAGGCGCCGTAGGGTGCGCGGAAGTAGGGGATGCGGGCGTTGGGGACCGCCTCGCGGATCGCGGCGTTGGTCGCGCGCATGTCGGCGCGCAGCTCCGCGGGCGACCAGCCGCTGAGGTCGTCGTGGCGCATCGAGTGGTTGCACAGGGTGTGCCCCTCGTCGGCGATGCGCCGCACGATGTCCGGGTGCTGGCGCACATGCTCTCCCCAGAGGCAGAACACGGCCTTGACCTTGTGCTTGGCGAGCACGTCGAGCAACCGGGGGGTGTTGCGCTGGTGGGGGCCGTCGTCGAAGGTCAGGGCGACGGCCTTGCCGCCGCGCTGGGTCCGGTCGACGATCTCGGCGGTGGCCGGGCCGCGGCCCTTGCCGGGGTCGTGGCGGGTGTGCGGTCCCTGGGCCGCCTGGGCCGGCACCGCGGCGCAGAAGGCGAGTCCGATGGTGAGCAGGCCCGCCAGCAGGCGGCCCGGCTTGGGGGATCGTCGGCGCGTGGTCGTCACACAGGCCTCCTTGGCCGCTCTCCACGGTTCCGGAATTTTCCGGAATGTGAAGGCAACCTAAAGAGAGCGGGGCCGCCGTGTCAACGTGCCGCGCCCGGCGACCGCGAACCGGGGCGGCCTCACCCCCGCGGCGAGTCGGGGACGGCCGCGGTGCTGTCGCGGACGACCAGCTCGGTGGCCAACTCGACCCTGGGGCTCTCGATCGCCTCGCCCTGGATCAGCCGGTACACGGTCCGCACCGCGAGGCGGCCCATCTCGGCCAGCGGCTGGCGCACCGTCGTCAGCGGCGGCGAGGCCCAGCGCGCCTCGGGCAGGTCGTCGAAGCCGATCACGCTGACGTCGGCGGGGACGCGCAGGCCCCGCCGGCGCAGCGCCTCGTAGACGCCCAGGGTCATCTGGTCGCTGGCGGCGAAGACGGCCGTCGGCGGATCGCCGAGGCCGAACAGGTGCTCGCCGGCGCGAAAGCCCGACTCGTAGTCGAACTCGCCCGGCACCACGAGGTCGTCGTCGACGCCCAGCCCCGCGGTCTCCAATCCGGCCCGGTAGCCGTCCAGGCGCGCGCGGCTGCACCACAGCTCGGGCCGCCCGGCCACGAAGGCGATGCGCCGGTGCCCCAGGCTGATCAGGTGGTCGGTGGCGCTGAGGCCGCCGGCCCAGTTGGTGGATCCGATGGTGGGCACGGCGAGGTCGGGCACGCCGACCGGGTCGATCACCACGGCCGGCAGGTGCAGGTCCTCCAACTCGGCGCGCAGCGAGGAGTCCAGGTCGGTGGTGACCAGGATGGCGCCGTCGCTGGTGCGCGAGCGCACGTTCTGCAGCCACTGCCGGGTGGAGCTCGCCCGCCGGTGGATGGCCGAGACGACGATGCCGCTGCCCGCCGCGTGCGCCGCGTCCTCGACTCCGCGGATGATCTCGACCGCCCACGGGCTGTCGAGGTCGTTGAAGACGAGGTCCAATAGACCGACCAGCTCGCGGCTGCGGCTGCCGCGCCGCCGGTAGCCGCGGGCCCGCAGCAGGGACTCGATGCGCTCGCGGGTGGCCGGAGCCACGTCGCCCCGGCCGTTGAGGACGCGCGAAACGGTCGGCGCGGAGACGCCCGCCTCCTCGGCGATGGCGGAGATGGTCACGGCTGGGGTCGGGGTATCGGCCACTGCTCCTCCTTCGTACCTACCCAGAGTACGGACCCGGCAGGAGCGGCGAGCGCCCCGGTCGCCGCTGCGGCGGCGCCCGCCGGGTCCGGTTCCGGGGCGGCTGCGGGTATTGACGCCCTGGCCAGGAGCGTTTACTGTCCTTCGACGCCGTAAAACGGAACTTTCCGGAAATCGACGACGGCAGACCCGAATGGGAGTCCCCCCATGAAACCCATCCGCTTCGCCACCACCGCCCTGGCCGCGGCCGCCATCACCGTGCCGCTGGCCGCATCGCCGGCCTCCGCCGGCCCCGGCCACGACCACTGGCCGCCCCACCACTCCAACGGCAAGGCCGAGCGGCTGCGCTGGGCCGCGCCCGACGGCTTCTACATCGGCACCGCCGTCGCCGGGGGCGGCCACCACCTCGAACAGGACTACCCCGACCCCTTCACCTCCGACCGCAAGTACCGCAAGACGCTCGCGCGCCAGTTCAACTCGGTCTCGCCCGAGAACCAGATGAAGTGGGAGTACATCCACCCCGAGCGCGACGAGTACAACTTCGAGATGGCCGACCGCATCGTCGGCTTCGCCGAACGCCACGGCCAGGTGGTGCGCGGCCACACCCTGCTGTGGCACAGCCAGAACCCGGCCTGGCTGGAGGAGGGCGAGTTCACCGACGCCGAGCTGCGCGCGATCCTCAAAGACCACATCTTCACCGTGGTCGGCCGCTACAAGGGCAGCATCCAGCAGTGGGACGTCGCCAACGAGATCTTCGACGGCGACGGCAACCTGCGCACCCAGGAGAACATCTGGCTGCGCGAGCTGGGGCCGGGCATCATCGCCGACGCCTTCCGCTGGGCCCACCAGGCCGACCCGCACGCCGAGCTGTACTTCAACGACTACGGCGTCGAGGGCGTCAACGCCAAGAGCGACGCCTACTACGAGCTCACGCAGGAACTGCTCGCCGACGGCGTACCGGTCCACGGCTTCTCCGCCCAGGCCCACCTCAGCCTGGACTACCCCTTCCCGGGCAGCATGGAGGAGAACCTGCGCCGCTTCAGCGAGCTGGGCCTGGGCACGGCCGTCACCGAGGTCGACGTCCGGATGACCCTGCCCGAAAGCGGCCAGCCGACCCAGGAGCAGCTGGAGACGCAGGCCGACTACTACCGCCAGACCCTTGAGGCCTGCCTGGACGTCGAAAGCTGCGACTCCTACACGATCTGGGGCTTCACCGACAAGTACTCCTGGGTGCCGGTGTTCTTCGAGGGCCAGGGCTCGGCCACGGTCATGACCGCCGACTACACCCGCAAGCCGTCCTTCTTCGCCTTGCACGAGACGCTGAAGGACGAGAAGCGGCCGGGCTGGCCCGGCCGCGGACGGGGGGGCCACTAGCGGCCGCCCGCCGATGGGCGCCGCGGTCCGTTCGCCTCCGGTCGGGCAGGGGTGAACGGACCGCGGCGGCCCGCCCCCCCGCGCGGGGGGGCGGGCCCGCGCGCCGCGCGTGCGGCTCCGGCACCGCCGCGCCCTCCTCCTTTCGGCCGTTCCCGGCCCAGGCGTGCCCTCCTACGATGAGGGCGTGCACGCATTCGCCGGGTCCGTCTGGAACGAGCCCCGCCCTCCCCTCCCCGCCTCGGGGCCGCTTCGGGACTGGGCCCTGGTGGCGGTCCTCGTCGCGCTGACCGCGGCCGACGGCGTGGTGCGCCCCGGCCCGCCGGAGCGCTGGGCGGCGGTGGCCCTCATCGCCGTGCTGCTGCTCACGCTGCCGTGGCGGCGCAGCAGGCCGCTGCTCATGATCGCGATCGCCTGCCCCGCCGCGGCGCTCGCCGAACCGCTGACGGGCTCCGCGGCCGAGCCGGTCACGGCCGTGTTCCTGATCCTGCTGCCCTACTCCCTGTACCGCTGGGGGTCGGGGCGCGAGATCGTCGCCGGAACGGCGGTCATACTCGCCGGACTCCTCTTCGCTCTGGCCTTCGCCGACATCCCGCTCGCCGACGCCCTCGGCGGGGGCGCGGTGCTCGCGGCGGCCCTCGCCTTGGCCGCCGCGCTGCGCTACCGCTCCCGGGCCCGGATGCGCGAGCTGGACCGGATCAAAAGCCTCGAACGCGAGGCCCTGGCTCGCGACCTGCACGACACGGTCGCCCACCACGTCTCGGCGATGGCCGTCCGCGCCCAGGCGGGGCTGGCGACCGCCTCCGCCCGCCCCGACGCGGCCGTCGAGGCGCTGCGCGTGATCGAGGACGAGGCGACCCGCACCCTGGCCGAGATGCGCGCGATGGTCCGCGTCCTGCGCCGCGGCGACCGGACCGCGGCGGCCGAGGGCACCCCCGGCCGCGGAGTCGCCGATCTGCGCGCCCTGGCGAGCGAACCCGGCGCCCGGCCCGCCGTGGAGGTGCGCATCCGCGGCGACGCCGACCGGTTGCCCGGGGCGACGGCGGCCGCGCTCTACCGGCTCGCCCAGGAGGCCGTCACCAACGCGCGCCGCCACGCCCGCCACGCCACGCGGATCGACGTCTGCATACGGGCCGAGGACGCCGCGGTGCGCCTGGACGTGCACGACGACGGCGAGGCCGGACCGCGGCGCCCGGCCTCGCCGGGATACGGGCTCATCGGCATGGCCGAGCGCGCGGAACTGCTCGGCGGGACCTGCGCGGCCGGCCCGGATCCCCAGCGCGGGGGCTGGAGCGTTTCAGCGGTGCTGCCGCGCACGGAGGGGGCGTCGTGAACATCCGGGTGGTCGTCGCCGACGACCAGGAGATCGTGCGCACCGGGCTGGTCATGATCCTCGACTCCCGCGAGGGCGTCGAGGTCGTGGGCCAGGCGGCCGACGGGCGGCAGGCCGTGGAGCTGGCGCGGCGGCTGCGCCCGGACGTTTGCCTGCTGGACATCCGCATGCCCGGGCTGGACGGGATCGAGGCGACCCGCCTGCTGACCGGGCCCGGGCCCGACCACTCGCCCGCGGTGGTGGTCATCACCACCTTCGACCTCGACGAATACGTCTACGACGCGCTGCGCGCCGGTGCCCGCGGGTTCCTCCTCAAAGACGCCGGACCCGACCTGCTGTCGCAGGCGGTGCACGCGGCCGCCGCCGGGGACGCCCTCATCGCGCCGCGCATCACCGCGCGGCTGCTGGAGGCCTTCGCCGACTCCGGCTCCCCGACGCGGCCCGCCGAGCCCGTGGAACCGCTGACCGAGCGGGAGGAACAGGTGCTGCTCACCGTGGCGCGGGGCCGGACCAACGCCGAGATCGCCGAGGAGCTGTACATCTCGCTGAGCACGGTCAAGGCGCACATCGCCGGGCTCATGGCCAAACTCGGCGCCCGCAACCGGGTGGAGATCGCCATGTGGGCCTACGAGACCAAGCGCGTCCGGCACTGAGGCGGCCTGCGGCGGGGTGCGGCGGCGCGGCGCGCTCCAATCGGAGCCGGCGCCCGGCGGCGGCCCGCCCGGTGGACGCGCGGCACCGGCCGAAAGTACGAGCGCGGCCGTGTACCTGCGGCCGGCGGGATCGCGCCGCCGGGCCGATGGAAACCGCGCCCGCACCGGCGATGCTCGGACCGTGAACGAGCGCGCATCCGCCTGCCGGCGACCCGCCCGGCGGCCGCGGCGCTCCCCGGACGCACGCAAGAAAGGGCTGTCGCCGTGGCCTCCTCTTCCACCCGGGCGGACTGGCTCGTCCCCGCCGCACTCATCGCCCTCAGCGCCGTTCCCGTCGTCGCCGGAGCCGTCCGCGTGGGCGAACTGGCCTCGGGTTCGGCGGTCACCCCGGAGAACGCGCGGTTCTTCGCCGCACCCGTGCCGGTCGTGCTCCACATCCTGGCCGCCACCCCCTACTGCCTCCTCGGAGCGCTGCAGTTCTCCGCGGGGCTGCGCCGGCGCAGGCCGGCGTGGCACCGCCGGTCCGGGCGGGTGCTGGCGCCGCTGGGGATCGTCGCGGCGCTGACGGGCGTGTGGATGACCCTCTCCTACGACCTGCCCGACGTCGACGGAGGGCCGCTCGGTGCCCTGGGGCTCCTCCGGCTCGGTTTCGGCACGGCGATGGCCGCGTGCATCGTCCTGGGCTTCGCGGCGATCCGGCGCGGACGGGTGGCCGCCCACCGCGCCTGGATGATGCGCGGCTACGCGATCGGCGTGGCCGCGGGGACCCAGGTGCTGACGTCGGTGCCGTGGCTGGTGGCGGTCGGGGAGATGGGCGAGACGAGCAGGGCGCTGACCATGGGGGCCGGCTGGGTGGTCAACCTGGCGGTCGCCGAGTGGGTGATCCGCGCACGGCCGGTGCGCGCGGGCCGCGGTCCGGCCCCCGCCGTTCCGGCCGCCCGCGCCTGAGCCGGGCGCCCGTCCCGAGGGCGGGGCATCCGGTCGCCGCAGAGCGGGGCGCGGCCGCGCCCGTCCTCGCGGGGACGGGCGCCTGCCGTGTGCCGGGGCGGGGTCAGGGCTTGACGGCGACCCCGGCGTGCTCCCAGATGGCCTTGTCGGGGATGTCGACGGGGTCGGCGCCGGGCTTGCGCCAGGTGTCGCAGTCGACCAGGCGGGCGGGCGCCGCGCCGTCCGGCGACGGCGACACCACGTCCATGCCGGCGACGGCCGCCGCGCACTCCTCGGGGTTACGCACCCGGCCCCAGGGGGTGCCCGATTTGTGGATCCGCTCGGTGAACTCCCGGGCGCGCTCGGGGTTGTTCGAGCACAGGTGGGAGTAGACCAGCGCCGAGCCGGACGGGAAGGGCTCCAGGTAGCGCCCGACCAGGCTGAAGGGGTCCTCGTCGTCGGGGATGCAGTGCAGCAGCGACACCAGCATCAGGCACACCGGCTCACCGGTGTCCAGCAGCCGGCGGGTCTCGGGGTCGTCCATGACGCGGTCGACGTCGCGCAGGTCGGCGGTGATCACGGTGGTGGTGTCGTTCTCGACCAGCAGGGCGCGGGCGTGGGCCAGCACCATCGGGTCGATGTCCACATAGACCACCCGGGTGTTCGGTGCCTCCCGCTGGGCGACCTGGTGGGTGTTCTCGGCGGTGGGCAGCCCCGAGCCCAGGTCGAGGAACTGCCCGATTCCCAGTTCCTGCGACGCATAAGCCACGGCGCGGGACAGGAAGGCGCGGTTCTCGTGGGCCAGGACCGCGGTGCCGGGGTTGACGGCCTCGACGGCGGCGGCGAGCTCGCGGTCGGGCTCGAAGTTGTCCTTGCCGCCCAGCAGGGCGTCGTAGGCCCGGGCGACGGTGGGTTTGGTCATGTCCAGATCGGCGGGCGGACGCTGGAGGGAATCGCTCATCCGGTGCTCTCTTCGTGTCAGGGCGGGACGCGGCGGATGCGGACCGGGGCCGGTCCGGTGGTCAGGGCTTGATCGCGACCCCGGCGTGCTCCCAGATGAGCTTGTCCGGGATCTCGACGGGATCGGTGCCCGGCTTGCGCCAGGTGTCGCAGTCGACCAGGCGGGCGGGCGCCGTGCCGTCCAGCGACGGTGAGACCAGCTCCAGGTCCGCCACGGCCGCCGCGCACTCCTCGGGCGAGCGCACGCGGCCCCAGGGGGTTCCGGAGCTGAGGATCCGCTCGGTGACGGCGCGGGCGTGCTCGGCGTCGTTGGAGGTGGTGTGCGAGTAGACGAGCGCCGACCCCGAGGGGAAGGGCTCCAGGTAGCGCCCGACGAGGCCGAAGGGGTCCTCGTCATCGGGGATGCAGTGCAGCAGGGAAAGAAGCATCAGGCACACCGGCTCGCCGGTGTCCAGCAGTCGGCGGGTGCCGGGGTTGTTCATGACGCGGTCGACGTCGCGCAGGTCGGCGGTGATCACGGTGGTGGTGTCGTTCTCGACCATGAGCGCGCGGGCGTGGGCCAGCACCATCGGGTCGATGTCCACATAGACGACGCGGTTCTGCGGGGAGTTGCGCTGGGCGACCTGGTGGGTGTTCTCGGCGGTGGGCAGACCGGAACCGAGGTCGAGGAACTGGCGGATGCCGAGTTCGGTGGCGACATAGGTCACGGCGCGTGAGAGGAAGGCGCGGTTGTGCTGGGCCATCTCCGCGCTGCCGGGGTTGATCTCCTCCACCCCCGCGGCCAGCTCGCGGTCGGGCTCGAAGTTGTCCTTGCCGCCCAGCAGGGCATCGTAGGCGCGGGCGATGGTCGGCTTCGTCATGTCGAGGTCGGGCGGGGGAAACCGGAGGGCATCGCTCATCGTGCTTGCTTTCCTTGGTTCGGGGGGCGGACAGCGGTGGAACGTGCGGCGTGTGAGCCTTGTCTCGCCGCAACTCTACGGGGCCGCTGCGCCGCTTAGGGCGATTACGGCAACATCGGGTGCGACCGGAACGTGCCCGCTGCGTCCGGATCGGGAATCCGCCGCTGAGCGGCGATCGCGAACTCGGAGCGAGAGGAGGCGCCATGACCGACGCCGCAGGCGCGGCCTCGCCGCGGGTGCTGTCGCTGGCCTGGGGCCGCATGGAGGTCGCCGGCCTGGGGACCGCCAAGGACGTCAAGCTCTACCCCGGCGGCGGGCGCGCGTGGGACTGGAACGAGACCGGCACCCGCCACGATCCCGGAATCCTGCCCGCCGACGTGGCGGAACTGCTCGACCGCGGCGCCGCGATCGTGGTGCTGTCCACCGGCATGCACGAGCGGCTGGGCGTCGATCCGCGCACCCTGGAACTGCTGGAGGCGCGTTCGGTGCGGGTGCACACCGCGGACACCACCGAGGCGGTGCGGACCTACAACCGCCTCGCCGCCACCGAACCGGTCGGCGGCCTGTTCCACTCCACCTGCTGACGCCGGCCGACGGAAAACGGCACACGCCGGGCCACGCTTTTCCGTGCGCGGACGCGCGCCGGATCACGTGCCCACGCGGGCGGCGCGCTCCAGCAGCAGGGTGCGTTCGCGGGCGTTGCCGGCCAGCGCGGCGGCGCGCTCGAACTCGGCGCGGGCCTCGTCGCGGCGGCCCAGCTCCTCCAGGAGGTCGGCGCGGACGCTGGGCAGCAGGTGGTAGCCGCGCAGGGCCGGCACGTCGGCCAGGTCATCCACGAGCTCCAGGGCCGCGGCCGGGCCGCGGGCCTTCGAGACCGCGACCGCCCGGTTCAGCGCCACCACCGGTGAGGGCAGCACCTCCAGGAGCCGGGCGTACAGCGCGGCGATCACCGCCCAGTCGGTGTCCTCGTAGCGCACGGCCCGGGCGTGGCAGGCGGCGATCGCGGCCTGCAGGGAGTAGGGGCCCTCGCCGGCGCGGCGCAGGGACGCGAAGCCGCGCTCGATGAGCATCCGGTTCCACCGGCTGCGGTCCTGGTCGGCCAGCAGCACGGGCTCGCCGCCGGGACCGGTGCGGGCGGCGGTGCGCGAGGCCTGGAACTCCAGCAGCGCCGCCAGCCCGTGCACCTCCGGCTCCTTGGGCATCAGGCCGCCCAGCACGCGCGCCAGGCGCAGCGCGTCCTCACACAGCGCCGGGCGCACCAGGTCCTCGCCCGCGGTCGCCGAGTAGCCCTCGTTGAAGACCAGGTAGACGACCTCCAGCACCGAGGGCAGCCGGTCCGCCCGTTCGGCGCCGTAGGGGACCTCGAAGGCGACGCCGGCCTCGGCCAGGGTGCGCTTGGCGCGGACGATGCGCTGGGCGACGGTGGACTCGGCGACCAGGTAGGCGCGGGCGATCTCGCGGGTGGTCAGCCCGCCCAGCAGCCGCAGGGTCAGCGCGACCCGCGCCTCGGCCGAGAGCACCGGGTGACAGGCGGTGAAGATGAGCCGCAGCAGGTCGTCGTCGATGTCGTCGACCTCGGGCGGTTCGGGCGGCGGCCGGTCCTCCAGCTCCCTGCCGACCTCGGCGAGTTTGCGGGCGTAGGCCTCCCTGCGCCGGACGAGGTCGACGGCGCGGCGCTTGGCGACGGCCGTGAGCCAGGCGCCCGGGTTCTCCGGCACGCCTGACTCCGGCCACCGCTCCAGCGCGGCGACGAGTGCGTCCTGCGCGATCTCCTCGGCGATGCCCACGTCGCGCACGATGCGCGCGGCACCGGCGATGATCCGCGCGGACTCGATGCGGAAGACCGTCTCGACGGCTTCCGCCGTGCTCCCTGCGCTCACCCCTACATCTCAGCAGCGGCGTGTGCGCAGGGCAAGCGCGGTCAGGGCTCGCTGACCTCGCGGACCTCGATCGACACCGTCCAGCTCTCCGGGTGGACCTGCAGGAACCGCTGGGCCCACTCCATCGCCTCGGCGGTGTCCTTGCACCGGGTCATCAGGAAGCCGCCCACCACCTCCTTCGTCTCGGTGAAGGGGCCGTCGGTGTAGCTGATCCTGCCGCCGGCCCAGTGGACGCGGGCGCTCTCGGAGGTCGGCGCGAGTCCGGAGTTGTCGAGCATGACGCCCGCCTTGTCCATCTCCTCGAACAGGGCGCCCATCCGCTCCTCGAACTGGGGATAGGTCTCCTCATAGCTCCCCGACTCGTCGATGCGGATCAGGTTCAGATAGCGCGGCATGGTGACTCCTTGCCTGGGTTTCGGCGGGCCTCTTCCCGCCTCTCACCCGATACGTCGAACGGGGCGGGGCCGGATCGACCGCGGCTCGGAGATCCTTCCCCAAATCCGCGGACCGGCCGCCGCCGCTTCGTGCCGTGCGCCCGCGCTCACGCCTGCGCCCCAGCAGGGGCGCGAGCGCGGGCCCGGCCTCCTCACCCCTCGGCGATCTCGCGGACCTCGACGGACGCGGTCGGCTCGTACCGCCCCTGGACCTCCAGGAACCTCCGGGTCCACTCCAGGGCTTCGGCCTTGTCCTTGGCCTGGATGATGGTGTAGCCGCCGACGACCTCCTTGCTCTCGGTGAAGGGGCCGTCGGTGTATTGGACGCCCTGCTCCGACCAGGTGGCCTTGGTGGCCTCGGCGGTCGGCGCCAGCTCGGCCATGTCCAGGACCACCCCGGCCCGGGTGATCTCCTCGTACAGCTCCCCCATGCGCTGCTGCAGCTCGGGGCTCGGCGCCTCGGTGGGGCGGTTCTGCTCGTCGTGGTAGCTGATCGACAGAAAACGCGGCATGGCGGTGACTCCTCCACCGTCGAAGGCGGGCCGTTCCCGCCTCTCACCCGGTACGTCGAACGAGGACCGAGGGGATCGACACGGGGGCGGAGGTTTTTTCGCGCAGCCGTCGATACAAGCGCCCGACCGCGGCCTACGTCTGATCCGAATCCGTGCAACACGCACCAGCGGCCCGAGCAAGGGCGGGGCGGCGTGCAGGGCCGACCGCACCCGCGGTGGCCGGGGTCAGGGTTTGCGGGCTACGCCGCAGTACTGGTCGGCGTCGCGGGTGGTGCCGAGGTCGGTCTCGTCGGGGCGCCAGCGTGTCGCCGAGACCACTCCCGGTTCGAGCGGCTCCAGGCCGGTGAAGAAGCCCGCGATCTCCTCGGGGGTGCGCAGGTGGTAGGGCAGGGCTGCCGTGGCGTTCCAGCGCTCGGCGGCCTCGATCATTCCCGGGCTGGTGCTGGTGCCGTCGCACAGGGCCAGGAAGCTTCCGGAGGGCAGGGCCTGCATGTAGCGCGCCACCAGCGCGTGCGCCTCGGCGGTGTCGGGGAGGTGGCCCATGGTGCCCAGCACGGTCAGGGCGATCGGCCGGGAGAAGTCGAGCAGCTCGCCCGCGCGGCGCAGGACGGTGCCGGCATCGCGCAGGTCGGCGTCGATGTAGTCGGTGGCGCCCTCGGGCGTACCCGTCAGCAGGGCGCGAGCGTGGGCGAGGACCAGCGGGTCGTTGTCGACGTAGACGATGCGCGACTCGGGCGCCGCGGCCTGGGCGACCTCGTGGGTGTTGCCGTGCGTGGGCAGACCGGTGCCGATGTCGAGGAACTGCCGGATGCCCTCCTCGTGCGCGAGGTGGGTGACGGCGCGGACCAGGAAGGCGCGATCGGCGCGGGCGGCCTCGACGATCTCCGGATAGGCCGCGAACACGTAGTCGCCGACCTCGCGGTCGGCGGCGTAGTTGTCCTTGCCGCCCAGCCAGTAGTTCCACACGCGGGCGGAATGGGCGACGCTGGTGTCGATGCCCGCGGGAGCCGGGCCGGACCCGGTGTCCATGGCGTCCTCCTGGTGCTCCTGGGTCCGCCCCGAGTCGGCGGACGGTCCGCAGTCTGGTGCAGGCCCCGACGCGGCGCAACTCCCGCGGCGGCGGGCTTTTCCGCCGCCCGAGCGGGGGTTGCGGGCGCGTTCAGGCGCGCGGCCATTGGGTCCAGGTGGCCAGGACCGGGCCGATGCTCTCCTCTTCGAAGTCCAGGTGCTCCAGCAGGTGGTCCGACAGGGCTGTCAGCGCCTCGGACAGGCGGGTGCGCGCGGCCGTGTCGGCGCCGGCGTCGAGTGCCTGCGCTGCGGCCTCCACCTCGTCCAGCACGGCGGCGACGGTGCGGTGGTCGGCCTCCAGCCGGTCGACGGCTTCGCCCAGGTGCGGGGCCGCGCGGCGGACGGCGGGCAGCAGCATCGCGTCCTCGATGCCGTGGTGGGCGTGGACCACCCGGCAGTACCGCAGGCAGGTGACCTTGAGCTGGAACAGCGGCCCGCGGTTGGCCAGCCGATCCAGTTCCGCGCGGATCGCGTGGGCGGGCGCGCCGGCGAGCGCCGCCTCGGCGAGCTCGCGGCAGGTGCGCAGGTCCCGGCGGAGCATGCCGTGGACGAGGCGGAGTTCGTCGAAGAGGTTCTGGGGTGCGGTGGGAGTCTGGGTCATCGCGGACGTGGGTCCTTTCGCGGCGGAATCGCCCCGCGGGGCCGGGGCGCTGCGGCCCCGCACCGGCAAGTCTGCGGAATCCCCACCACCCTTGCCAAATCTGATGTTAGCTACTTATTTTAAGTAGGTGACTATCTCAACGGTTACCGGAGACGGCGGCGCCGGGGCACCGGCCGCCGCGCCTTCCCAGGTGTTGCACGACCAGGACTGCGACGTCTTCCAGGAGGTGTTGGAGCTCGTCGGGCGGCGCTGGATGGGGGTGATCCTGCTCGCCGGCGCGCGCGGAGCCACGCGCTTCAGCGAGTACCGCAGGTTCATCGCCGGCATCTCCGACCGGATGCTGTCCCAGCGGCTGAAGGAACTGGAGGCGCTGGGCCTGCTGGAGCGCGAGGTCGTGCCCACGCACCCGGTGCAGATCCTCTACCGCCCCTCGCCGCGCGGCCGGGGTCTGCTGGACGCGCTGGAGCCGCTGGTCGACTGGGGCCACGCCCACCGCGGCGGCTCCACCGGGTCCGCCGCCGCCCCGGCCCGCCGGCAGGGGTAGGCCCTCCGCGCGGGAGCCGGCGGGGCGCGGCGCGGTCCGGACCGGACGCGAAAGCGGGGCCGGGCCCGCGGCCCGGCCCCGCCGAAGGAGCCGTGACGGGGTCCCGGGCGCGCCCGGGACCCCGTCGCCTTACCGGGTGGCCGGCTCGGCCCGCTTGTCCTTGCGGGCCAGGCGGGCGAGCAGGAAGTCCACCTCCTCGCGCGCCGCAGGCGAGAGGGAGGCCGCGGGCCGGCGCTGGGCCTGGCTCGCCAGGATGCCGCGGCGCATGAACACGTACTTGCGCACCGCCAGGCCGGCGCCCGGCTGCTGCTCGTAGCGCAGCAGCGGCAGATGGGCGTCGAACAGGTCGTGGGCGGCCTCGCGCTCGCCGCGGGCGTGCAGGTCGACCAGCTCCACGAGCATGTCGGGGAAGCAGTAGCCGGTCATGGCGCCGTCGGCGCCGCGCTCGGGCTCGAAGTCCAGGAACAGGCCGCCGTTGCCGCACAGGACGGACAGCCGCCGCATCGATCCCTCCGCCTCGAACCCGCGCAGCGCGGAGATCTTCTCCAGGCCGGGCCAGTCCTCGTGCTTGAGCATGGCGCAGTTGGGGTTCTCCGCGGTGATCGTGCGGATCACCGCGGGATCCATCTTCACCGAGAAGGTCAGCGGGTAGTCCTGGATGACGAAGGGGACGTCGTGGCCGATCGCCTCGGCGGCGTTGCGGTAGTAGGCGGTGATCTGGTCGTCGGTGCGCAGGGTGTTGGGCGGGGCGATCATCACGCCGGCCGCGCCGGCGTCCATCACCTCGCCGGCGAGGGCGCGCATCGCGGCGAACCCGGGCGAGGAGACCCCGACCACGACGGGCACCCCGGCTCGAGAGGCGACCCGCGAGGCCACCTCCACCGCCTCGGCGTGCTCCAGTTTGGGGGCCTCGCCGAGCTGGCCGAGCACGGTGATGCCGGTGACGCCCGACTCCAGGTAGAAGTCGGTCAGCCGGTCCAGCGAGGCGTGGTCGAGGGCGCCGTCGTCGGTGAAGGGGGTCGGCGCGATCGCGAACACGCCGCGCTCCTGGTTGGTGATGAGCCGGTTCGGGTCCGGCCGGGCGGTGTCGGGCACGGGTCTCCTCCGCAGTGGTCGTTTCGCCTTCGGTCGTCGGCGGCGGCACGGCGCGGCGTCGGGCCGGACGCCGCCGGGGTCGGTGGCAGGGCGTCAGAACTTGGGCTGGCGGTAGCCCTCAACCGGGTCGCGGCCGCGCAGGACGCCGAAGTCGCAGCCCTGCGGGGCCTGGCCGACGTTGTCGAGGAAGATCCGCCCGTAGCCGCGGCTGTAGTGGGCGGGCCGCGGACTCCAGGCGGCGCGGCGGCGCGCGAGCTCGGCGTCGGGCACGTGCAGCGTCAGGCTGCGGGCGTCGATGTCCAGTTCGATCTCGTCGCCGTCGCGGACCAGCGCCAGCGGCCCGCCGACCGCGCTCTCAGGGGCCGCGTGCAGCACGACGGTGCCGAATGCGGTCCCGCTCATCCGCCCGTCGCTGATGCGCACCATGTCGCGCACCCCCTCCCGCAGCAGCCGCTTGGGGATGGGCAGGTTGCCCACCTCGGGCATGCCCGGTCCGCCGACGGGGCCCACGTTGCGCAGCACCAGCACGCTGGATGCGTCGACCTCCAGGCCGGGGTCGTCGATGCGCGCCTTGAGGTCGTCGACGTCCTCGAAGACGACGGCGCGCCCGCGGTGGCGCAGCAGCTCGGGGTCGGCGGCGCCGTGCTTGACCACGGCGCCGTCGGGGGCGAGGTTGCCGCGCAGCACCGCGATGCCGCCCTCGGGGCGCACCGGCTCCTCCAGCGGGCGGATCACCTCGGCGTCCTCGACCCGCGCGCGGGCGACGTTGTCGGCGAGGGTGCGCCCGGTCACGGTCATCTCGCCGCCGTGCAGCAGCGGCAGGAGGCGGCGCAGCAGGGCGGGGACGCCGCCGGCGTTGTGCAGCTCCTGCATCTGGAAGCGGCCGGTGGGTTTGAGGTCGGCCAGTACGGGGGTGCGCCGGCTGATCTCGTCGACCAGCTCCAGCGGCAGTTCGATACCGGCCCGCCCGGCGATCGCGGGCAGGTGGACGACGGCGTTGGTGCTGCCGCCCAGCGCCGCGAGCAGGGTCAGCGCGTTCTCGAAGGATTCGCGGGTGAGGACGGCCGAGGGCCGCAGGTCCTCGGCGGCGATCGCGACGGCGCGCCGGCCGACCGCCTGGGCGTGCTGCAGTCGGCGGGCGTCGACGGCCGGGATGCTCGCGTTGCCGGGCAGCGCCAGGCCCAGGGCCTCGGTCAGCGAGTTCATGGTCGAGGCGGTGCCCATCACCATGCAGTGGCCGGGCCCGCGCACGATCCCGTCCTCCAGCTCGCGGTAGGTCTCGTCGTCGATGGCGCCGGCGCGGTGCTCGGCGGTCAGCCGCCGGCAGTCGGTGCAGGCGCCCAGCGTCTGGCCGCGGAAGTGGCCGTTGAGCTGAGGGCCGCCGCTGAGGGCGATGACGGGCAGGTCGGCCGAGACGGCTCCCATCAGCGCGGCCGGGGTCGTCTTGTCGCAGCCCACCAGCAGCACCGCCGCGTCCAGCGGCTGGGCGCGCAGCATCTCCTCGGTGTCCATGGCCGCGAGGTTGCGGTGCAGCATCGAGGTGGGCGCCAGGAACGTCTCCCCCAGCGAGATCGTGGGGAACTCCACCGGGGTCCCGCCGGCCTGCCACACGCCCTGCTTGACCGACTCGCACAGGGTGCGGAAGTGGCTGTGGCAGTTGTTGAGCTCGCTGAAGGTGTTGCAGATGCCGATGAGCGGGCGGCGGATGCTCTCGTCGTCCAGCCCGGTCGACTTGGTCATGGCCCGGTGGGTGAACCCCGCGACCCCCTCCTCGGAGAAGAACTCCTCGCTGCGCCGTGCCGATCCCACTACCGCTCCCCTTCCGTCGTCTCCTGCTCCGGTTCCCCGCCGCATCGGCTGCGGTCGGGTTCGTGCTCCGCCGCCCGGGCCGCGCGCTCCAGGACGCTGCGCAGCGGCAGGCCCAGTGCCCGGGCGGCGGCCGCGGCGTCGTCGTACTCGGGTTTGCTCCGCCAGGGCCCGTGCTTGAGGCGGACGCGGTGGCCCCCGACGGCCACCTCCGAGGTGCTGCGCGGCAGCGCGGTGCGGCCCACCGGTGTGCGGCGCACGCCCAGGCTGCCCGTCTCGCTGAGCAGCAGCTCCTCCAGCGCGGGGGCCTGCTCGGGACGGCACAGCACGTGCACGGTGTGGCCCGGGCGGCCCTTCTTCATCACGATGGGCGAGGTCCACGCGTCGGCCGCCCCGGCCTCCAGCGCCGATTCGACGACGTAGGCCAGCACCTCGCCGGTGACGTCGTCGACGTTGGTCTCCAGCACCATCCGGTCCTGCGGCCCGCCGCCGCGCTCCCCCGCCGCCGCGGCGGGCGCGCCCAGGACGGCCTGCAGCACGTTGGGCCGGTCGGCGAGGTCGCGGTTGCCGGCGCCGTAGCCGGTCGCCCGCACGTGCATGGGCGGCGGCGGGTCGTAGGAGGTTCCCATCGCCGCCAGCAGCGCCGCGCCGGTGGGGGTGACGGTCTCGGCGGTGATGCCGGCGGGGGCGACCGGAACCCCTTCCAGCAGGGCGAGCGTGGCCGGAGCCGGCGCGGGCAGCCGCCCGTGCGCGGTGGCGACGGTGCCCTGTCCGAGCACCGGCGGCGCCGAGAAGACCTGCTCGACGCCGAGCAGGTGCAGGGCGGCGGCGGTGCCGACGGTGTCCACGACGGTGTCCAGGCCGCCGATCTCGTGCAGGTGGACCTCGGCAGGATCGGCGCCGTGCAGCCGCGCCTCGGCGCAGGCGATCGCCTCGATCGCCGCGGCGGCGGTGGCGGCCGCGGGTCCGGGGCGGGCGCGCCGGACCCGCTCCAGCAGCACCCGGGCCGGGCGGGCGGTGGCGGTGTCCTCCACCGCCACCTCGGCGCGGGTCGCGGTGATCCCCTGCTTGCGGACGCTGCGCGCCTCCAGGCGCCACCCCGAAAGCCCGGTGGCCTCCACGGCCGCGGAGACCTCGGCGGCAGGGGCGCCCAGGTCGATGAGGGCGCCCAGCAGCATGTCGCCGGAGATCCCGGCGAAGGGGTGCAGCCACAGGATCACGGCCGCCCCCTCTCCACGGCGGCGGCGATGCGGTGGGCCGCCATGGCGGCGCCGAAGCCCGAGTCGATGTTGACGACGGTGAGTCCGGCCGCGCACGAGCTGAGCATCGCCAGCAGCGCGGTGACGCCCTCCAGCCCGGCGCCGTAGCCGGTGGAGGTGGGCACGGCGATGACGGGATGCGCCACCAGTCCGCCGACGACGCTGGCCAGCGCCCCTTCCATGCCGGCGACGACGATGAACGCCTGGTTGCGGGAGGCTTCGCCGACGCAGTCCAGCAGGCGGTGCAGCCCGGCCACGCCGACGTCGGAATAGGCGGTCGCCTCCAGCCCGACCGCGCGCGACACGGCGGCCGCCTCGGCGGCCACGGGCCCGTCGGCGGTGCCCGCGCTCAGTACGGCCACGGAGAAGCCGCGCGGGGGCGCCGGGCGCCAGGTGAGCAGGCGCGCCCGGGGGTCGTAGGCGCCGCCGGGGTGGGCGGCCAGGACCTCGGCGGCGGTCTGCTCCTCGGCGCGGGTGACCAGCACGGGGCCCGCGCAGGCGGCGAGCAGCTCCCCCACGATCGCGGTGATCTCGGAGACCTCCTTGCCGGGCGCGTAGACGCACTCGGCCACGCCCTGGCGGGCCTCCCGGGCGGTGTCGACGCGGGCGAAGCCCAGGTCGCGGAATCCGGCCCGCTCGGGGGAGCCGCCGGCGCGCCCGTTCGCGCCGCTCACCCCGCACTCCCCGCGGCCGGGCCGGCGGCCTCCACCACCGGCAGCAGCGCGTTGAGCCGGCCGCCGGCGAACCCGGCCAGGTCCAGCGAGCAGAACGTGAACCCGCAGGCCCGCACGGCCGGTTCCAGCTCGCCGCGCAGCGCCGCCGCGCGGTCGATGTCGGGCTCGGGTACCTCGATGCGCGCCACGGTGCCGCCTGCGTGCGCGCGCACCCGCACGACGGGGAAGCCGCGCGATCGAACGGCCTCCTCGGCGGCCTCGATGCGCGCGAGCACCTCGGGGGTGACGGGGTCGCCGTAGGCCACGCGGGAGGCCAGGCAGGGCGCGGCCGGTTTGGCGGCCGTGCGCAGGCCCAGATGCGCGGCGGCCCGGCGCACCATCGCCTTGGTGAACCCGGCGTCGGCCAGCGGGGTGACGGCGCCGCGCCGGGCGGCCGCCCGCTGGCCGGGCCGGTGGTCGCCGAGGTCGTCGAGGTTGGTGCCCACGGCCACGGCGGCGCCCGGCAGCAGCGCCGTGAGCGGCGCCAGCGCGTCGAACAGCGCCGACTTGCAGTGGAAGCACCGGTCGCCGCCGTTGGCGATGTAGTCGGGGCGCTCGCCTTCGTCGGTGCACACCTCCAGGTGGGCGATCCCCTGCTCGGCGGCGAAGTCGCGGGCGGCTCGGCGTTCGGCGGCGGCCAGGCTCGGCGAGACGGCGGTGACGGCGAGGGCGCAGCCGCCCAGTTCGCGGTGGGCGGTGTAGGCCAGCAGCGCGGAGTCGGCGCCTCCGGAGTAGGCCACCAGCACCTGCCCGAGGTCGCGCAGCAACGCCCGCAGCCGCCGCAGCGCCGCGCCGGTCTCGGCGTCGGTGTGCGGGGGCGCCGCGCTGTGCTCGGCGGCGCTCACCGGGGGCTCCCCTCCGCGGCCGCGGCCTCACCGGCCCCGGCGGCGGGCTCGGACCCGTCCAGGACCGCGGTCAGCGCGGCGCCGACGCCCGCCTCGCGGGCCACCGCGCGCAGCTCGGCCCGGACCTCGGCCGAGAGCGGGATGCCGTGGGCGCGGCGGTGCTCGGCGCGCTCGGCCTCGGGCTCGCCGGGCAGGTAGACGCGCTCGTGGCCCTCGGCCGCGGGCAGCGCCGCGACCTCGTCGGCCAGCCGGCCGACCCGGGCGGTGAACTCGTCGGCGGGCAGGAACACCTCCGGGCTCATCGCCAGGAAGAAGTGGCCGAGCCCCTGGGGGTGGTCGTCGTTGTCGTAGAGCGGCGGGATGTGCGGGCCGTAGTGGGCGCCCGAGAGCAGCGCCGAGAACACCTCCACCAGCAGCGCCAGCCCCGACCCCTTGGGGCCGCCCACCGGCAGCATGCTGCCCGCGAGCGCGGCGGCGGGGTCGCCGGTGGGCCGGCCGTTCTCGTCCAGCGCCCAGTCCAGCGGGATCCGCTGCCCGTTCTTGCCGGCCAGGATGATCTTGCCCTTGGCGACATGGCTGGTGGCCATGTCGAAGACGATGTCGGGCCGGCCTTCGGGTGCGGGAACCGCGTAGGAGATGGGGTTGGTCCCGAAGTAGGAGTCCTTGGCGCCCCACGGTGCCATGGCCGCAGGCGCGCTGGTGGTGGCCAGGGCGACGAGCCCTTCGCGGGCGGCCATGCCCGTGTAGTGCGCGAGCATCCCGCAGTGGTTGGAGTTGCGCACGCTGACCATGCCCACGCCGGTGTCGGCGGCCTTGGCGATGGCGGTGCGCATGGCGTGCTCGGCGGCGACGATGCCGGGGCCGTTGCCGGCGTCCAGCAGGGCGCTCACGGGGGTCTGGGTGATGACGCTGCGCTGGGGCCGGGCGGTGACCAGGCCGCGGCGGATCCGGTGGACGTAGACCGCGGTGCGGCTGACGCCGTGGGAGTCCACGCCCCGCAGGTCGGCCTCGACGAGGTGGTGGGCGACCGCCTCGGCGTCGGACGGGTTCAGCCCGACCGCCGTGAAGATCTCGGCGACCAGGTCGGCCAGCCCGCCGGGCTCGACGCCCGGGAGGTGCCCGTTGTGGGTGTTCACGTGCTGTCCCCGCTTTCGTGCGATTGGTGTGGTGGTCGGGTCTTTCGCGCTTCGGCGCGGCCGGGCTCCGCGCCCGTCCGGTCTCACGGCAGCAGCCGGCCGCCGTCGTCGAAGCGCAGGCGCGGGCTGCGCTCGATGACCTCCACCTCCTCGGTCTCGGCGGCCTCGGCCAGCACCGGGTCGGAGACCCACATCTCGTCCAGCGCGAGGGTGTTGTCGATGACGGCCAGGCGCACGTCGGCTTCGCGCTCGGGGCGCAGCATGTCGCCCATCGCCTTCAGCACGGCGGCGTCGTCGGGGAAGGTCATCGGCTGCGCGGCCCGCTGCGGCCCGCCGCTGGTCAGGCAGTTGAGGTAGGTGGACTGCCGGTCGACCGCGCGCGCCAGCCGCTCGGTGGTGAAGTCGGCCAGGCCCATGCCGGTGGCGTTGCCGTGGGAGCCCTCGGCCAGGTCGAGCACGGCCAGGCAGCGGATGCGGGGGCTTTGGGGTTCGGCCATGCCCTCCAACCGCAGCCGGCCGATCACGTTGGTGTCCATGCCGCAGCCGCTGTAGGCCTTGCCCATCTCGCGCACCACGAGTGCGTCGAGGTCGTCGACGGGCAGCCGGGGCAGCAGCCGGCGGGCCGTATCCAGCAGCCGCGCCTCGCCCTCGGCCATGTCGGCGGCGCCCAGGGCCTCCACGGCGGCCAGCCCCTCGTAGGGGTCCTGGACCAGGCCGAGGCCGCCGACGACCGGGACGCGCTCCAGGACGGCCGAACTGATCGCGCCGATGGCCTCGACCATGCGCGCCCAGCCCAGCCGGTGCACCATCGCGGCGCCGCGCGCGCGGCCCGAGCCCACCGACAGCATCTTCAGCAGGCCGCTCTCGTGCGGTCCGTGGAAGGAGGTGTGCGGCTTGATCCGGTTGACGGCGACCACGGCGTCGGCCTCGGCCGCCTCAGCCGCGAAGTAGACCGGCAGCCCCGGCAGCGGATCGCCGGTCTCGCCCAGGCGGACCACCCGGTCCGAGCAGCTGAGGGGTGCGCCCACGGCCTCTTCGGTGATGCCCAGGCTGGTGAGCACGTCGCGCTGGCCTTCGGCGGTGCCGCCGCCGTGGCTGCCCATCGCCGAGAACAGGAACGGCCGGCAGCCGCGGTCGGCGGCTGCGCGCACGGCCCCGCGCAGCACGGCGGTGATACCGCCGATGCCGCGGCTGCCGGCCGTGAACGCCACCCGCGCCCCGGCCGGCACCGCGCACCGCTCCAGCAGCGCGGCCGTCTCGGCGCGGGCCCGCTCCTGCGGGTCGGGCAGCGCCGCCGAGGGCAGCCTGCGCCGGATGCGGTTGAGGGGGACCTCCTTCACGCCGCCGCCTTCTCCCGCTCCTGCTCGGGGATGCGCTTGCGCAGCCACCGGGCCAGCACCGGGGCCAGCAGCGACAGCAGGATCAGCGCCATGAGCACGACCGACAGCGGCCGGGAGAGGTAGTAGCCGATCATGTCGCCCTGGGCCATGACCACCGACTGGCGCAGCCCTTTCTCGGCGATGGCGCCGAGGATGAGGCCGAGCACGATCGGCGCGGGGGGCACGCCCACCTTGCGCAGCACATAGCCCACGGCGCCGGCGACGAGCATCACCCACACGTCGGCCAGGCTGTTGTTGACGGCGAAGCTGCCCACCACGCACAGCGCGACGATGACGGGAACCAGCACGCTCATCGGCACCCGGGTGGCGCGCACGAAGAAGCGCGCCCCGGCGATGGCGATGATCCCCATGAGGATGTTGGCCAGCAGGAAGCCGAGGATGATGGCGTAGGTGATCCCGCCGGACTCGGCGAACAGCGCACCGCCGGGCTGCAGGCCGTGGATGAGCAGGCCGCCCAGGATCACGGCGGTGGCCGAGCCGCCGGGGATGCCCAGCGTCAGCAGCGGGATCATGGCACCGCCGGTCACGGCGTTGTTGGCGCACTCGGCCGCGGCCACGCCCTTGATGGAGCCCTTGCCGAACTCCTCCTTCTCCGGTCCTTTGGCGAAGCGCTTGGCCTCGTTGTAGCCGACCCAGGAGCCGATGTCGCCGCCGGCGCCGGGCAGGATGCCGACGAACACCCCGATGCCCGAGGAGCGCAGGATGGTGGCGCCGATGCGCTTGAGCTCGGCCAGGGTGGGCAGCGCGCGTCCGCGCAGGCCCTCGGCCATGCCGGTGCGGTCGGTGCCGCGGCCCTCGGCCAGCACCAGCACCTGCGAGAGCGAGAAGAGGCCGATCAGGGCGGGCACCAGCTGGATCCCCGACTGCAGCGCCGTGGTGCCGAAGGTGAAGCGCGGGTAGCCGGTGAGGATGTCGATGCCCACCGTGGCCAGCAGCAGGCCCAGCGCGCCGGCGACGAACCCCTTGAGCAAAGAACCGGCCGAGAGGCTGCCGATGATGAGGAGCCCGAAGATCGCGATGAGGAAGTATTCGGGCGCCGAGAAGGCCAGCGACACCTGCGCCAGCGGCGGGGCGAGCAGCAGCAGCGCGAAGGCGCTGACCAGGCCGCCGGCCGTGGAGGCCAGCGCCGAGACGCCAAGCGCCTTGGCTCCCTTGCCCTGGCGGGTGAGCTGGTAGCCGTCCAGGGCGGTGGCCGCGCCCGCGGGCGTGCCGGGGGTGTTGATCAGGATGGCCGAGATCGACCCGCCGTAGGTGGCGGCGGCGTAGATGGCGGTCAGCATCGCGATGCCGGCCACGGGGTCCATGCCGAAGGTGACGGGGACGAGCAGCGCGATGCCCATGGTGCCGCTGAGGCCGGGCAGGGCGCCGATGAGGATGCCGCCGACCACGCCGGCGACGATGGCGAGCAGCACCTGGGGCGTGAGCAGGTTGCCCAGCGCCTCGGCGAGGAGTGTCGTGTCCATGTCGAATCGCCCCCCTACTCGAACAGCAGACCGGTCGGGAGCGGGACGCTGAGCTGGTAGACGAACAGCAGCTGGATGAACGCCACCACGCCGGCCACCACGCCGGCGAGGATGCGCCAGTCGCGCACGCCGCCGAACCACAGGTGCCCCAGCAGGTACAGCACGGTCGCGGGCAGGAAGCCGACGATCTCCAGCAGGGCGACGTAGCCGACGACGACGGCCAGGGTCAGCGCCGGGCGCCGCAGGACGGCGCGGCTCCACTCGCCGTGCTCGCCATCCGCCGGCGGCGCCTCGGTGCCGGGGGCCTCGTCCTGCGCGGGGGACTCGCCGCCGCCCGCGGGCACCGGCTCCGGCCGCTTCCCGGGCGGCGCCGCCGGCGAGCGGAGCGCGCGCACCGTGATGGCCGCGGCCAGGACCAGCAGCAGGACGAGCACGCCGCGCGGCCAGGCGGCGGCCTGGGCCGACAGCCCCAGGGTGTAGGCCAAGAAGCCGAGCGACACGGCGATCAGCGAAAGGCCGAGAATCAGGTCGGGTGTGGGCGTGCGCCGTGGGCGCGCCGCCGTCGGTGACGGTGATGGTGATTGCGGCATGGTGGGTCTGCTCCTCACACCGGCCCCGTGGCTGCGGGCCGGGATGCAGCGGTTGTGCGGCGGTTCGGGCCGGCGCTGCACGCCGCCGGCCGGTGCGCGCCGAGGCGGCGCGGTGGCGGGCGCGGCGCGCCGGGCGCCGCTGGAGTGGGCGTGCGGCCGCGGCGTGTGCGCGGCGCGGCCCTACTGGCGGGCCTGTTCGCCCCAGACGTACTTCTCGCCGATGCGGCGGATGTTCTTGTCGTCCTTGCGGATCATCCGCAGGTAGTCCTCGGGAGCGCGGTAGTCGACCTCCAGGCCCTGCTTGCCGAGCTGCTCGATGTGCTCGGGGTTGTTGATGGCCGTGCGGCAGGCGGCGCTGAGCCGCTCGACCACCCCGGGGTCCAGCCCGGCCGGCCCGGCGATGCCGCGAGAGGACCAGGACTCCACGCCGCCGAACCCGGCCTCGGCCAGCGTCGGCACGTCCGGCAGGTACTTGGAGCGCTCCTGGCTGTCCTTCATCACGGCCACGACCTTCAGCTCGCCGGCCTCGTGGTGGGAGGTCAGCTCGCCGACGTTGGCGAAGACGACGTCGGCGTTGCGGCCCAGCAGGTCGGAGATGCCGTCGGAGGACCCCTCGTTGTGCAGGACGTCGAACTTCGTCTTGTACCTGTCGGCCAGCCGCAGCGAGGCGTAGTGGTCGTCGCTGCCCACGCCGGTGGAGGTGACGATCAGGGGGTGCTTCTTGGCATAGGCCATGAGCCCGCCGATGTCGTCGAAGCGCTTGTCGTCGGGGTGGATCGCGACCGCGCCGTAGTCGGTCACCTGGTTGGCGATGAAGGTGAAGGAGTCGGGGCCCACGCCCTCCCGGCCCAGGCGCGGGTCGAGGTAGCCGGTCATGAAGTTGGGCGAGTTGACGAAGCCGAGGGTGTAGCCGTCCGGGTCGGCCTGCACGATCTCGTTCCAGCCGGCCCATCCCCCGCCGCCGGGGCGGTTGACGATCTGGAGCTGACCGCCGAGCTCCTTCTCCAGGAACGGCTGCAGGATGCGGGCGCCCACGTCCGTGCCGCCGCCGGCCGCGTAGGCGATGATCATCTGGATCGGGCGCTGCGGATACCTGCCTTCGGCGCCGCTCGCGGCTCCGCAGCCGGTCAGCAGGCCGCCGGCGGCGGCTCCGGCGAGGCCGAGCCCGCCCATGCGCAGGAAGCGCCTGCGGTCGAAGCTACGGGGTTGCGGTGGTGATGGTGTTCGTTTTTCGGGCACGCCAAATCTCGCCTCCTTGGTATATGGCATACCTCTGCCGAGGTGCCGTGCTGAAAGGCGGCGCGTGCAGCGGGGGGTGGGGCCGGGGCAGGGCTCCGGTCGCGGGGCTCAGGCCCCGCTCGACTCCTGCTGCTGCGCGAGGAACTTGATCATGGTGGCCTCACCGGCTTCGAGGTGGCCGATGAGCGCGGCGCGGGCCGCGGCCAAATCCTTTCTTCCGATTGCCTCGCAGACGTCCTTGTGCTCGCTGACGACCTCGTTCATCCGGCCTGCGTAGCCGGGGGCGAGGTAGTGGCGGATGCGGTTGATCTGCTTCTCGTTGACGGCGTAGAAGCGCTTCACCCGCGAGTTGCCGGTCAGCGCGACGATGCGCTTGTGGAACGCGTGGTCGCGCGCGAGGTACTCCTCGTAGGGCCCGGGAGGGCCCGGCCGCTGGGCCTCCTCGAAGAAACCGGCGAGCTCGTCGACGGTCTCCTCGTCCCAAGTCTGGGCCAACCGCTCCAGGCCCGCCGGCTCCAGCAGCCGGCGCACCTCATAAAGCTCGCGGATGTCGTCGACGTCGAACCCGGCGACGGAGTACCTCCCCCGCACGCGCACAGCGAGACCGGCGGCCTCCAGGCTCTGCATGGCGTCGCGGATGGGGGTGCGGCTGACACCGAGGACCTCGGAGAGCTGGCGGTCGACCAGCGGGGTTCCCGGCGGCAGTTCGCAGCGCACGATGGCGCCTTCGATCGCCTCGTAGGCGGTTTCGCTCATTCGCGACGTCTTCAGCGGGCCGTGTGCACGCATGGGGGCTAGCGCGTCCATGTGACGCACGGTACATTGCGACCCGGACCACAACAAGGGGATATGGAATACCAAATGCCAAATCCCGCATCGGAGGGTCGCCGCTCGGCGCGCGCTCCGCGGACGGGAGCCGCCGCAAGGGCGGCGATGAGGGGGCTGGAGAGAGTGCAGATGGCCGAAGAGACCCGGGCCGGGAGCGGCTCCGTCGCGACCGTCGAGGCGCTGGTGGCGCGCGTGCCGCTGGAGCGGGCGACGTCGTTCGCCACCCGCCGCGTCACCGCGCGGGACTACGTGCTGGTGACCGTCACCGGCGACGACGGCGTCAGCGGGCACGGATTCTGCTACGCGGGCAGCACCGGCGGCGAGGTGGTGCGCAGCGCGGTGACCGACCTGCTCGCGGGCGTCGTCCTGGGGCGCGACCCGTTCCTGGTGGAGCGGATCTGGCAGGACATGTATCAGGAGGCGCTGCTGCACGGCCGCACCGGCTCGGTCATGCGGGCGATCAGCGCGCTGGACATCGCCCTGTGGGACCGCAACGCCCGCGCCGTCGGGCTGCCGCTGCACCGCATGCTGGGCGGCTACCGCGCCGAGACGGTTCCCGCCTACGCCAGCGGCGGATACTACCTGGAGGGCAAGGGCCCCGAGGAGCTCGGCGCGGAGCTGGCCGGATACGTCGAGAGCGGCTTTCGCGCGGTGAAGATGAAGACGGGCCGGCTCTCCCCCGCCGAGGAGGAGGAGCGCGTGGCGGCGGCGCGCCGCGCGGTGGGCGAGGACGTGCTGCTCATGCTCGACGCCAACAACGCCTGGTCGGATCTGCCGGGGGCGCTGCGCACCATCGAGCGGCTGGCGCCCTACGATCCGTTCTTCATCGAGGAGCCCTTCAGCCCCGACGACATCGACAACCACGCCCGCCTGGCGCGCGCCACCCCGGTGCCGGTGGCCACCGGGGAGATCGAGGCGGGCCGCTGGCGGCACAAGGAGCTGCTGGAGAAGGAGGCCGCGGCCGTCCTGCAGACCGACGCGGCCGTCTGCGGCGGGATCACCGAGTTCCGCCGGATCGCGGCCCTGGCCGCCGGCCACGGGATCCCGGTGGCCCCGCACTGGTTCCACGACCTGCACGCGCACCTGGTGGCCTCGACCCCCAACTGCACCTTCGTCGAGTTCTTCCCCGACGACGCGGTGCTCAACTTCCGCAGGCTCCTCGACACCCAGCTGAGCGTGCGCGAGGGCGAACTGGTGCTGCCCCAGACCCCTGGGCTGGGATTTCGCTTCGACCCCGCCGCGGTCGAGCGCTACACCGTCCCCGGATCGGCGGCCACCGCCGCCGCCTGATGCGGACGGGAACGGCCGGGCGCGCCGCCGCGGCGCGGCACACCCGGCCGGCGGGCGGCCCGGCCGCCCTATCGACACAGGCAACCCGACCCGACAACCCAAAGGGAGCACGATGGCACAGGAGAGCGCCCCGCGCCGGTCGGCGGTCGTCATGGCCGGCACCCGCGGCCTGGGGCAGGCCTGCGCGGCCGAACTGCTGCGCGGCGGTCTGCAGGTGACCGTCTGCGGCCGCGACGCGCAGCGGCTGGAGCAGGCGGTGTCCGAACTGGGCGAGGAGGCCGGGGCCGACGCGGTGACCGGCGAGCGCGCCGACGTCTCGTCCGCCGAGGACGTCGAGCGCCTGGTCTCCGGCGCCGCCGAGCGCTACGGCCGGCTGGACGCGCTGGTCGTCAACGCCGGCGGCCCGCCCCCCGGCGACTTCGCCGATGTCAGCATGGAGGACTGGGACACCGCCTACGCGCTGACGCTGCGCAGCGCGGTGACCGCCATCCGCGCGGCCGTCCCGGCCATGCGCGAGGGCGGGTTCGGCCGCATCGTGATCATCGGCTCCTCCAGCGTGCGGCGCCCCATCGGCGGGCTCGTGCTGTCCAACGTCTTCCGCCCGGCTCTGGCGGGCCTGGTGAAGTCGCTGGCCACCGACCTCGCTCCGGAGGGGATCACCGTCAACATGGTCTCGCCCGGCCGCATCGACACCGAGCGGGTGCGCACACTGGACGAGCGCAAGGCCGCCCGCCAGGGCAGCAGCGCCGAGGAGGTGCGCCGCGGCTCGGAGGCGGCGATCCCGGCGGGCCGCTACGGGCGCCCGGAGGAGCTCGCCGCCATGGTGGGCTTCCTCGCAGAGGAGCGCGCCTCCTACGTGACCGGGCAGAGCCTGCTGGTCGACGGCGGCCTCGTGCCGTCACTGCCCTGACGCGGCCCTGCGGCCCCGTCCGACCGGCGGCCGGCCGCGCCCCGCGGAGGCGGGCGCGGCCGGGTCCGCCCCCGCCGGCAGGCGCCCGCCTCCGGCACCCCCGGTCCGCACTCAGCGGTCCGCCCGACCCAAGGGAGAAAGATGTACCTGGCCACAGCACGCAGCGCCGGCGGTGAGACCGCGGTCGTCGTCGACGAGAAGCGCGGTGCCGCCCCCGCGGCCGACGTCCTTCCCGGCGCGCCCTCCACCGCGTTGGAGGTCATCGAGCGCGTCGCCGAGCCCGAGTTCGTCGCCGCGGTCCGCAAGGCGCCCGACTCGGCGTTCGCGCCGCTGGAGGGCACCGAGTTCGCCGCCCCCTACACCCGGCCGCGCAAGATCTGGGGGATCGGACTGAACTACGTGGAACACGCCTCGGACCTGACCGAGTCGGTCCCCGAGGAGCCCGCGTCGTTCATGAAGGGCGACCACACCATCATCGCGCCGGGCGAGCCGATCCCGCTGCCCAGCCAGAGCGAGCGCGTCACCGCGGAGGCCGAACTGGGCCTGGTCATCGGCCGCGAGTGCCACGGCGTCGAGGACGACGACGCGCTGGACCACGTCTGGGGCGTGTGCACGGTCCTCGACCAGACCGCCGAGGACATCCTGGCCCGCAATCCGCGCTTCCTCACCCGCAGCAAGAACTTCCCCGGGTTCTTCTCCTTCGGCCCGGCCGTCGTGCCGCTGTCGGAGGCGCTGGCGGGTGTGGGCTCCATCGGCGAGCTGACCGTGGCGACGCGGCTCAACGGCGCGGACGAGCGGGTGAACACCGTCTCGCACATGCGCTACTCCCCCGCGTTCCTGGTCGGCTTCCACAGCCGCGTGATGCCGCTGTTCCCCGGCGACATCATCTCCACGGGCACGCCCGGCGCGGTGCACATCCGGCCGGGCGACGTCGCCGGGTGCCGCATCCCCGGCGTCGGCGAACTGACCAACCCGGTCGTGCAGGGCCGCTGACCGCCACCCGCGCAGAGCCCTCGGGGCGGCCGCGCCCGGAAGGCTCCCTCCATCCGGCGGCGAAGCCGGCCCGCCCCGCCTACATCGCGCGGTGTAGGCGGGGTGGGGCACCGGGTCGGACGCCCCGGCCCGCGACGCGCACCTAGCGTCGTCCCGGAACGCAATGGCCCGGCTCCGCCCGCGCGGCGACGCGGGCGGAGCCGGGCGGCTCGTGGAAGGGACGGCACAGGTGAACAGCGATCGAAGCGCGGTGCGCGGCGGACGGCGACCGGGGCTGCCCTGGTGGGGTGTGCTCGGGCTGGCCGCGCTGGGCGTTCCGCGCGCCGTCGCCCACGATCTGGACCTGGTGGGCCCGGCTGTGAACGCGGTGCTCGTCTTCGGCCCCGTCGCGGTGTGGATCGCCGTGGCGGTGCTGGGCCGGGTGCCCCGCCCGCTGCTCGCGCTGCTCGCGGTGGGGGCGGTCTACGGCGTGCTGCTGGGGGTGGTGCACCAGGTGCTGTGGACCCAAGGGCTCGGCGGGCCGCCGCGCCTGGGCGGCAACCTCGCCGGGGCCCTCGATCCGACCGTGGAGGCGGCGCTGCTGCGCGCCGCCGCGTTCGTCAGCAGTGTCGCCACCGGTGTCCTGGTGGGCGCGGTGAGCGGCGCGATCGCCTGGGCGCTCGCCCGCCTGCTGCCGCGCCGCTCGGGTTAGGCCCTGTTCAAGAACGGCGGGGCGCCGCGTTCCAGGAGCCGCCGGTTACCACCCGGGGCGGCCGACTTCTTGGACGGGACGGAGGGCACGGCGGCGGCCGATCAGCGGCGCAGGGCGGCGATCAGCAGGACCACCGCGATCAGACCGCCGACCCCGCCGACGGCCAGCAGGCCGACTCCCAGCCAGAGGAACAGGTCGAAGGCGCCTTCCTCGGTGCTCTGCGCTGTCACCGGGTCGCCGGGCGCGGCCGGGTCGTAGGCGACGGTGAGCCGCTCGCCCTCGTGGTAGGAGTCGGGGTTGAGCCCGCTCAGCCTGACCGAGGTGTACTGCTGTCCTTCGGCCTCGTAGTCGACGTAGACCTCGATGTCGGTGTCCGTACGCCTGTCGTCGCCGGTCCCGCGGACGTCGGTGGTGGTCTCGCGGGCGCTGACCACGGCTTCGGCGCGGCCGGTATAGGCGGAGTAGTCCGCCTGCCCGACCATCACGAAGATCCCGCCGATGATCAGCAGGATGAATGCGGCCAGGCCGATCGGCAGAGCCACGGCCAGCGACACGGCGCGCCGCGCCGTGCGCGGGGCTGCGGAACCCGGCGGATCGTACGAACCCTTCATAGCGGCCCCTTCCGGCCTTGCCCTGCTCATTGCTGCCACCGCTTCGACGCGCGAGGGCACCGCTGCGTTCCACCCCGGGCACACCCGTCTCCGGCAGTCCCGCACCGGCGGTTTCCGCAGGGACGGCCCTGGGTAGCTGGCTGCCAACCCGCCGGGTGCTACCCATTGCCCGGGGGCCAGTGTGGGGAGTGCGCACCGCGGGCGCATTCCCCACACGTCTGCGCAGACTTCGCCGCGACCGCGGGTCGCGACTGATCCCCGGCGGCGTCCGGCCGCCCGGCCGGCCTCCCCCAGGTCGGCCTCCCTCTCCGCCGCGCCGCCGGCCGTCCCGGCCGAGCGGTCAGGGACCGTCCGACAGCGGACCCGCGATCGGACGGCCACCGGGCGGAGCCGAACAGGGTGCCGCGCCGGCATGGCTGATCCGTCCCAGGACGCGCCGCTCGTAGTCGGCGGCGGCGCGGATCAGCGTCTCGTCACCGCGGCGCGGTGCGACCAGTTGGAGCCCGACGGGGCTCCCGTCGGCCAGGACTCCGGCGGGCAGGCTGATCGCGGGATGCCCCGTGAGGTTGAACAGCCAGGTCAGCCCCACGCTCATCGCCTCGCCGGGGCCCTGCGGCCCGTGGGGCGGGTTGGGCGTGGTGGGCGTGGCCAGCAGGTCGGATTCGGCGAACAGCTCCGCCAGCCGCGCTTCGGTGCGGGGGTCGACACCCGCGGCGCCCCCCGGGGCGGCGCGCCTGGCCCGCCACCGCGCGGCCGGGTCCGCGAGGTCGAGGCCGGCCTCGCGGACCGCGGTTCCGCCACGCCGCGCCCACTCCCCCAGCGCCCCGGCCGCGGTCTCCGCCACTTCGGGATCCACGCGGTTGAAGCCCAGCGACGCCGACCACTCCACGCGGCGGACCGGCGCCGGGCACGCGCACCCGGCGGACGCCTCCCCCAGCACGGCGCGGCGGTAGAGCGCGACGTCGGCGACGGAGCGGGTGATCGGGCCGCCCACCGTCAGCCCCGCGGGGTCGCGGGCCGGAAGCAGGCCCGTGGTCGGCTTGTATCCGACGACACCGCACCAGGCGGCGGGGATCCGGGTGGAGCCGGCGCCGTCGCTGGCGGTGGCCAGCGGCACCATGCCCGCGGCCACGGCCGCGCCCGAGCCCGCCGAGGACCCGCCTGGGCCGGCGCCCGGCCGCCGCGGGTTGGCCGTCAGCCCCCGCTCGGTGGCACCCCACGTCTTCCAGTCCGTACCGGGGCCGGGCACCGCGGTCGCGCCCACGGGCACCGCGCCGGCCGCCATCAACCGCCGCGCCTGGACGGAGGCGATCCCCTCGGACGCCTTCACTCCGATGGGCACGCCGGCCAGCGCCAGGACGGCGCCGCGCGCCACGGCGGCGTCGACCTCCGCGGCACGCTCGCGCGCCCAGTCCGCCCAGACCGCGGAGAAGGCGTTGACCTCCCCGTCCCTCCGGCGGATCGCGGCCAGGGCCGCGTCGACGAGCGCCGCGGCACCCGCCTCGCCGCGGCCGACCGACTCCGCGATCGCGGCCGCTCCCGCGAGAGCGAGGGCCGCCGCGTCCCGTGACGCCGGCGTATCGGCCATGAGAGGGATCCTCCTCCGCGGCTCCCCGCGGCCGCGGGGCGGAACAAGGGGCGGCTACCGGCCCCGCCAGGTCGTGGGGCGCTTTTCGCCGAAGGCGGCGACCGCGGTGCGGAAGTCCTCGCTGCCGTAGGTCCGTTCGATGAGATCGCGGTCGTCGGGGCGGTTGGCCTCGCGCAGGCGGCGCGCGGATTCCTTGGCCGCCCACATGGTGAGCGGGGCGTGTTCCGAGAGGGTCCGGGCCAGCGCCTCGGCATCGGCGTCGAGGGAGTCCTCGGCCGCCATCCGGGCGACGAAGCCGGCGGCGCCCGCCTCCTCGGCGGTGAGCATCCGCGCGGTCAGCAGCAGGTCGAGCGTCCGGGCGGTGCCCAGGTGGTCCACCAGCAGGGAGAACGCGGGCATCGCCAGGCAGTTGCCGAGCGTTCGGGCGATGGGCACGCCGAACCGGGCCGAGGGCGCGGCGATGCGCAGGTCGCAGGCCGCGGCGATGGCCAGCCCCCCGCCCACGCAATAGCCGCGCACGGCCGCGACCGTGGGCACCCGCACCGCCGCCAGGCGGTCGATGACGGCACCGATGCGCCGCTCGTAGGCGACGCCGTCGGCGCCTCCGGTGAACCCGGCGAATTGGCCGATGTCGGTGCCGGCGACGAAGGCCGCGTCCCCGGCCCCGGTGAGCAGCATGACGCGAATGTTCTCGTCGGCGTCGGCCCGTTCGCAGGCCTCGGCCAGTCCGTCGTACATGGCCCAGGTCATGGCGTTGCGGCGGGCGGGGCGGTTGAAGGTCACACTCAGCACGCCGCCGTGCTCGGCCACCAGCAACTCCTGCCCGCCGTCCCCACCGCCGGAGCCGGCCCGCTGGGCGGGCGCGGAGCACGCGGCCGTGTCCTCGCTCATGTCCTGCCTCCCCTTCGGCTCGAAGCCTGCTTGGCACCCGGCGGCCGTCCTCGCGCGCACCGGTTCGCAAGCATTGTCGCCCGCCCTGCCCGCCGGCCGGCGGGCAGGGCGCGGCTTGCGGCGCTCAGCGCTCCCGGCGACCACCCGCACGCAGGCGCTGGAGCCCCAGGGCGAGCAGGCCCGCGAGCGCCCCCCAGACCGCGTTGGTCAGCAGCACGGGCACGATCGCCACCGGCTGCGCCAGCGGCCCCTGCAGCTCGCCGCCGAGCGTGGCCGACAGGACGCCGCTGAGCACGATCGACAGCACGGCGTAGACCAGCCCCGCACAGACCAGGGTCAGCACCGGCTGACCGACGCGGTACAGGCCTACCACCGCGATCCACACGAGCGATATCGCGACCGTGGCGAGAATCGGTGCGGAGACGTCCACGCCCTCCACCTGGTTGGTGACGATGTTCAGCAGCGGCCGAACCAGTGCGAGGGCGCCGAGACCCACCACCAGCGGCCACCTGAGCCGTTTGAAGTCCACGGCCTCGACGCTAGAGCGAACCCGGTCGCTCGGACATCGGCCTGTGAGCGCACATTCCCATACATCGCAAGGCGGATCGGGTGGCTGCGCGCGGCCGACGAGGACGGTGGGTGGTCGGAAGCCCCACCGGGGTTGGGCGGGAAACGCGCCCGGCGCCCGATCAGCGGGAGTGCGGGTCACCGGCTTGCATGTCCCCGCCCGGAGACGCGCCCGGGCCGCCGCCCGCGGGGGCATCCGGCGGCCGGCCCTCCGGGGCGGACGACCCCGGCGGTTCGTTCGCGCCTCCGTCCTCGGGCGGGGACTGCCGGGCAGGCCGCGGGAACCGGCTCGCGACCACGATGTCGGTGGAGGAGTGCGCCAGGATCGAGATCACGATGGCCAGGGCCGCCAGGTGGAACAGCTCATCGCTGCGCGCGAGGTCGGACTCCAGCACGAGCAGGCCATAGACCACCGAGGCGAACCCCTTGGGGCCGAACCAGGCGACCGCGGTCCGCTCGCGCTTGCCCAGCCCCGACCCGGCCAGGGCCAGCAGCATCGCGACCGGGCGCGCCACCAGCAGCACCAGGAACGCGAAGATCCACCCGCTCAGCGGGATCTCGGCGAGGAAGGTCGGCGACATCAGTGCGCCGAACGCCAGCAGGGCGGCGAGCTTGAGCAGTTCGGCGATCGACTCGCCGAACCGGTCGAAGGCCGCGCGCATCTCCGGGCTCGCCGTCGCGATCGCCACCCCGGCGGTGAAGGCGGCCAGGAACATGTTGGCGTGCGTGAGCAGGCACAGCGCGAGGACGATCAGGCCGATGGCGAAGGCGCCGAGCGGCTCGTAGCGCGTGGTCGCGGTCAGCCAGGGCAGGCGCTCCAGCGCGATCCCGACCAGGGCGACGCCGACGCCCACCAGTACGCCCAGGCCCAGTTCCCCCGCGAGCGCCGCCGGGTGCGACGCCTTGTCCGCGGCCAGGGCCAGCAGCACCACGACGATCGGCAGCGTGATCCCGTCGTTGAGCCCCGATTCGACGTTGAGCAGGTGGCGGACCCGGTAGGGCACCCGTTCCCGCGACAGCAGCGCAGCGGCGAAGACCGGGTCGGTCGGCGAGAGCACCGCCGCGATCAGCAGCGCCTCCGGCCAGTCCAGCCCGACCAGGTAGCGGGCCACCAGCGCGATCAGCGCGAAGGTGAGGGGCATGCCCAAGCCGAGGGCGCGCGCGGGCAGCCTCCAGTGCGCGCGCAGGTCGCGCACGTCGAGCCGCATGCCGTCGGTGAACAGGACCGCGAACAGCGCGCCCTCGGCCAGCAGCCGCACCGAGTGGGTTCCCCCCGTCAGCGGCACCAGCGCCAGGACTCCCTCGCCGAGCACGAACCCGGCGACCAGGAACAGCACGGCCGTGGACAGCACGGTGCGGTGCGCGATTCCCGAGATCAGCACCGCGGCGAACAGCACCACCGCGAAAGCCAGCACCAGCTCGACCAATGTCCGCACCCCTCAGCAGCGGAAGACCGCCGTCGTCGGCCGCGTCCGGGGGTGCGCGATCGGCGCCCGTCCGGCGCGCCCGCACCCCGTTCCGCGCTGGCGCCTACCCGGCCCGGCGCCGGGCCATGCGGGCCCGGGCCGCACGCCGGCGTCGGCGCAGGAGCGCGGGCACGCGGGCACCGGCGGCCCGTAGCGGGCACGCGCGCGGCTCTGGCTACGGCCTGCACGGCCGCTGGGCGCGCTCGGGATCGGGGCCGCCGGCCGGCTCGGTCAGCCGGCGCGGCACCACCTGCCAGGACAGGCGGTCCCTGAGTCGGCCGCAGCCGACCACCTCGCCGCGGCCCGCCCGGAGCCGCGGTGGATGTGAGAGGCTACGCCGCGCCGTCGGCGGCGGCCTCCACCGCGGCGATGTCGATCTTGCGCATACCGAACATCGCCTGCATGGCCCGCTGGGCGCGCTCGGGATCGGGGTCGCTGGTCAGCTCGGTTAGCCGGCGCGGCACCACCTGCCAGGACAGGCCGTAGCGGTCCTTGAGCCAGCCGCACTGGACCTCCTCGCCGCCGCCCTCCAGCAGCCGCGACCAGTAGTAGTCCACCTCCGCCTGGTCGGCGCAGTCGATGTAGAGCGAGACGGCCTCGTTGAAGGTGAACGCGGGACCGGCGTCGAGCGCGATGTAGCGCTGGCCGGCCAGTTCGAAGGTCACGGTCTTGACCGTGACGTCGGAGTCGGGTGCCGTCTGGCCGAAGTCGACGATCTCCACGATCCGCGAGCCGTCGAAGATGGAGGTGTAGAACTTGGCGGCCTCTTCGGCCTGGTTGTCGAACCACAGATGGGTCATGATCTTCTGCACGTCGTGCTCCTTCGCCCGTGCGGGTCCGCGGGGCGGATCCGCCGCCTCGGTGGGGGCACCGCCGTCAGCGCCGCGATGCCCAGAGGGTAGACCGGCGCCGACCCGCGGACTCATCGCCGCGGGCGCGGATTTCCGCGCGGATTTCCGCGGCGTGCCGTGGCGGTGGAGCACCGGCCGCGCGGGCGGACGGCCGCCCTGAGGCGGTGATGCCCCGGTCGCCGCGGCCGTTCCCCGGTCTCCGGTGGGATTCCGCCGGCGGGGCGCAGCCCGCCTCAGTCGACGCCGATGCGGTGCAGGCGCACGTCGCTCAGCCGGCCGTCGGCGGCGGTCGCGGTCATGTAGGTGTGGTGGGGCTGGCGGCGGCGGTCGGTGGGCGATCCGGGGTTGAGCAGCCGCAACCCGTTGGGCGCGGTGGAGTCCCAGGGGATGTGGGAGTGGCCGAACACCAGCGCGTCGGCGTCGCCGAACCGCTCGGCGCACCGCTTCTCGCGCCCTTTGGCCTGGCCGGTCTCGTGCACGACGGCCAGGCACACGCCCTCCAGCGTCACCCGGGCGACCTCGGGCAGCCGCTCGCGCAGTTCGGGGCCGTCGTTGTTGCCGTAGACCCCCACGAGCCGGCGCGCACGCGCCCGCAGGTCCTCCAGCGAGGCCAGGTCGACCCAGTCGCCGGCGTGCACCACCACGTCGGCGCGCTCGGCCTCGTCGCGGACCTGCGCGGGCAGCTCCCGCGCCCGCCGCGGGATGTGGGTGTCGGAGACGATCAGCAGCCGCATCCCGTTCAGCCTAGCCAGGGGGGCACCCCGGGAGCGGCCCGCCCCGCCCGCGGACCGGCGGACATGGCGGAGGGCGCTCCGGCGGTGGCCGTCCGCAACCTCCGGCCCGTCTGCGGCGCCCCGCACCGGGGCGCCCGCCCATTGACTTCAAGTTAGCTTGAGGTTCTAGTGTCGGCCCTGCCGTGGGATACGGCGGCGATGCCGCGGCCGCCGCCGCTCCCGGACTCCGCCGAGCCGACAGGGTGATCCACATTGAGCATGGAGATCAGCGCGTGGACCTCGATGTACCACGCCGTGCACGCGCCGGACGACCGCCGGCCGTTCTCCGCGGCCACGCTGCGGCGCATCGGCCGCTTCGCGCGCCCCCACCGGCGCGGACTGGCGGCCTTCGTCGTTCTCAGCAGCACCACGGCCGCGCTGGCGGTGGCGACACCGCTGCTGGCCGGGCGCATCGTCGACGCGATCGTCGCCGCCGCGCCCCTGGGCGACATCCTGCGCCTCGCCGCGCTGATCGCGGCGATCGCCCTGGCCGAGGCCGGGCTCGGCCTGCTCACGCGGTGGTTCTCCGCCCGGATCGGCGAGGGGCTGATCCTGGACCTGCGTTCGGCCGTCTACGACCACGTGCAGCGGCTGCCGGTCGCCTTCTTCACCCGCACCCGCACCGGCGCGCTGGTCAGCAGGCTCAACAACGACGTCATCGGCGCGCAGCGGGCGTTCTCCGACACCCTCTCGGGTGTCGTGGGCAACCTGGTGACACTGGTGCTGACGCTGGCGGCAATGCTCGCCCTGTCCTGGCAGATCACGCTGGTCTCCCTGCTGCTGCTGCCGATGTTCGTGATACCGGCCCGGCGGATGGGCGGCCGGCTGGCGCGGCTGGAGCGCGAGGCCGCGGACCACAATGCGGCCATGGGCACCCGCATGACCGAGCGGTTCTCCGCGGGCGGCGCCGTGCTGGTCAAGCTCTTCGGCCGCCCCGAGCAGGAGTCGGCGGAGTTCCGCATCCGGGCGCAGCGGGTGCGCGACATCGGGGTGCGCACCGCCATGCTGCAGACCACGTTCATGACCGCGCTGACGCTGGTCTCGGCACTGGCGCTGGCCTTCGTCTACGGGATCGGCGGCTTCCTGGCGCTGAGCGGGACCCTGGAGGCCGGCGCCGTGGTGGCGCTGGCGATGCTGCTGACCCGGCTCTACGCCCCGCTGACCGAGCTGGCCGGCGCCCGGGTGGAGGTCATGAGCGCGCTGGTGAGCTTCGAGCGGGTCTTCGAGGTGCTCGACCTGGAGCCCATGATCAAGGAGCGGCCCGGCGCCGTAGCGGTGCCCGATGGCCCGGTCTCGGTGGAGTTCGACGGGGTCTCCTTCGCCTATCCCAGCGCCGAGAAGGTGTCGCTGGCCTCGCTGGAGGAGATCTCCGCACTGGACACCCGGGCCGGCGAAACGGTCCTGCACGAGGTGTCCTTCCGCGCCGAGCCGGGCCAGACGGTGGCGCTGGTGGGCTCCTCGGGCGCGGGCAAGTCCACCATCGCCTCGCTGCTGCCGCGCCTTTACGACGCCGACGACGGCGCGGTCCGCCTGGGCGGGGTCGACGTGCGCGACCTGTCGGCCGAGTCGCTGCGCCGGACGCTGGGTGTGGTGACCCAAGACGGGCACCTCTTCCACGACACGGTGCGCGCCAACCTGCTGCTGGCCCGGCCCGATGCCGACGACGCCCAGCTGTGGGACGCGCTGCGCCGGGCCCGGCTGGAGGAGCTGGTGGCGTCCTTGCCCGAGGGGCTGGACACCGTCGTGGGCGAACGGGGCTACCGCTTCTCCGGCGGCGAGCGCCAGCGGCTGACCATCGCCCGGCTGCTGCTGGCCCGGCCCCGCGTGGTGATCCTGGACGAGGCGACCGCGCACCTGGACTCCACCTCCGAGGCGGCGGTGCAGGAGGCGCTGGCCGAGGCGCTGGAGGGCCGCACCGCGGTGGTCATCGCCCACCGCCTGTCCACGGTGCGCGCCGCCGACCTGATCCTGGTGGTCGAGGGCGGCCGGATCGCCGAGCGCGGCACCCACGAGGAGCTGCTGGCCGCGGGCGGGCGCTACGAGGTGCTGTACCGCACCCAGTTCGCCGCCTCCGGCGAGGACTCCCCCGCCCCGATCGAACCGGTCCGGTGAGGGCGCGGGAGGCGGGCGCGCGGCCGCGCGCGCCGACCGGCCCCGGCGTTCGTCAGCCCTGTCCTTCGGGCTCCTCGGCGCCGGTGTAGAAGGCGGTCGTGCGCTCGGCCGCCCTGCGGGCGGCCTCCTCCTCGGTCCCGGAGTCGACGCTGGCCCGGCGCCAGCGGTCGCTGCTCGCCGCGATGAAGCGCCGGCCCTCGTCGGTGACCGACCACTCCTCGGCCTCGGCGGGACCGATGCCCGATCCGGTGCCCAGGTGGGCGGACAGCCCCATGAACGCCAGGTCGTAGCCGACACCCACGGCGCCCGGCCCGAACCGGTCCCAGAAGTCGTCGTCGACGTGGGCGATGTGCACCAGCTCCAGCCGGGTCCCGGCGGGCTCGGCGGCGACGCTCACCTCGATCCAGCTGACGTCGTCGCCGTACTCCCAGGTGGCGGTGAAGGCCGAGGGCGGATCGCAGGTGGTGATGGTGCCGCTGGCGTTGCCCTCGATCCGGTAGTGGCCGCCTTCGCGCAGATCGCCGGATACGGGGGCGAACCAGCGCGGGAGGCGCTCGGGGTTGGTGACGGCGTCCCACACGTCGTGGACGGGGGCGTCGTAGGTCTGGCTGATCGTCATCACGCGGGCCTCGCCGGCGTCCAGCATCCGCGTGCCCACGCGGCGGCGTACGGCGCTGATCTGGTGGTCGACGTCTGTCACGGTGGTCTCCTCGGGATCGGGCGGGTCTCACTCGGGCTCGCCGGCGTCGGCGCCGCCGCCCTCGCGGATGCGGCGCTCGCGCCGTCCCCGGGCCAGCTCGGTGGCCAGGGCGTCGAAGCGGGGCGCCCAGAAGAGCCGGAACCGGTCGAGCCATTCGTCGATGTCGCGCAGGGGTCCGGGGTTGACCGCGTACAGGCGCCGCGTCCCCTCGGGGCGCACCGTGGCGAACCCGCTCTCGCGCAGCACCTTGAGGTGCTGGGAGACGGCGGGCTGGCTGATCCCGAACTCCTCCCTGATGACCGCGCTCACCGCTCCGGAGGTCGACTCGCCTTCCGCGAGGAGTTCGAGGATCCGGCGGCGCACAGGGTCGCCGAGCACGTCGAACGCGTTCATCTCCCCAATGTACACCTGCGGCTTATATAAGCAAGCATTTAAACTTCCGTGTCGCGGATCTCCCGCGGACCTCCGCCCAGGCGCGCCCGCGGACCGCGCCGGCCGGTGCCGTTCCGGCCCCCTCGTGCGAGGTACTACAGTCTGTCGTATGCGTGGTCTCCCAGCTCCGGCCCCCTATGCGGCCGACGACATCCAGCTGCTGAACCTTCCTCTGTGGGCCTGGCAGATCGCGCTGGCCGCAATCGGAATCGCCGTGCTGGCCCTGCTGGCCCGCAGCGTGTGGCGGCCCACCACCGCCGCGCTGCGCTGGTGGGGCCTGGGCAACATCGTGGTCAACGTCGGCATCGCCGTGACCGGTGCGACGGTGCGGGTGACCTCCTCGGGCCTGGGCTGCTCGGAGTGGCCCCGCTGCACCGAGGAGAGCTTCGTGCCCGTCGACACCGGGCACTCCGCGATCAACGCCGCCATCGAGTTCGGCAACCGCACGCTGACCTTCCTGGTGCTCGCCGTGGGCGTCATCGTCTTCGTCGCCACCCTGCGTCTGCGGCCGCGCCGCCGCGACCTGCTCGTCTATGCCACGCTCATTCCCCTCGGCGTGCTGGGCCAAGCCGTCGTCGGCGGCATCACCGTCTGGAGCGACCTGCACCCGGCCTCGGTGGCCGCCCACTTCCTGCTGTCGATGCTGGTCGTGGTCCTGACGATGGCCTACTACGTGCGCTGCCGCGAACCCCGCGGGCGCCTGCGCCCCACCGTGGGCCGCCCGCTGCGCGTGCTGGCCACCGCCATGGTGCCGCTGGGGTTCGCGCTGCTGGTGGCCGGCACCGTGGTCACCGGCACCGGTCCGCACGGCGGCGATGCCCAGGCGCAGCGCTGGGACTTCGACATGGTCGCGGTGGCGCGCATCCACTCCGCACTGGCCTGGGCGGTGCTGGCGGGAGCGGTGGTGACCGCGGCGGCCGCCGCCCGGCGCCGCACGCCCGCGCCCCTGCGCACGGCCGCCTGGCTGCTGCTGGCGGCCGTGCTCGCCCAGGGCGCCGTGGGCTACACCCAGTACCTGCTGGGCCTGCCCGAATGGCTGGTCGTGCTGCACGTGCTGGGGTCGGGGCTGGTGTGGGCCGCGATCCTGCGCGTGTACTTCGCCACCGCCGAGCGGGTGGCGCTCACCAGCCCTGACCCGGCCCCGGCTGCTGCGGCGGGTACGGCGGCTGCCCGGGATTAGGCGGCGGGGCGCCGGGAGCGCCCGGCGCCGGCGGCTGCTGGGCCGCGCGCTGCTGCTGGGCCTGGGCGATGACGTGCGCGAAGTCGGCCCGCTGCAGGAACCCGGAGTCGGTCGCGGCGGGCGCCCACGCCGGCGCGGCGGGCTGCTGCACGTGGCCGAGGAAGGCGGTGCGGGCCGCGTGCATCAGCGCGAGGAAGCTGTCGCGGCGCTCCTCCCAGGCGGGCCGGGCGACGCCGCGGGCCAGGCGCTGGTGCAGCAGCGCCAGCTCGGTGGCGGCCAGCTGGTAGTCCTTCATGGCTTTGCGCCCGCGCTGGCCCGCGTTGCGCTGCGCCCAGCTGCGCGCCCCGCGCCGCCCCGGGATGGAGCTGAGCATTCGCACGTCGGCCGGGGTGACCAGGCCGGTGGAGACATAGGGCGGCAGGAAGTGCGCGATCGCGGCCACCTGGCGGCGGCGGTCCTGCACGGCCAGCACGATGATCGAGATCAGGACGAAGAACAGCACCAGGTATGCCACGCCGAACCCCGCCCAGCCGAACGCGGTGGAGGCGTTCCACAGCCCGTGCAGCACCACGGCGCCGATCCAGCCCAGGACGGGGGCGACCATCCGCCCGCCGCCGCGGTTGATGGCGGCGTAGGCGACGCCGATGCCGATCATCGCGGTGTAGAGCGGGTGCCCGAAGGGGGAGATGAGCCCGCGCAGCACGAAGGTGAAGCCCAGTCCGAAGGCGCCTTCGCTGAGGTAGGAGCTGAGGAAGTAGAGGATGTTCTCGGTGAAGGCGAATCCGGTGGCGACCATCGCCGCGTAGATGACGCCGTCGGTCAGCGAGTCCAGCTCGTAGCGCCGCCGCCACAGCATGATCAGCAGCACGGCGCCCTTGGCGCTCTCCTCGACCACGGGCGCGCCCACGGCGGTGGAGACGAAGTCGCCCATCGACTGGCCGAAGGCCGGGACGGTAACGAAGGCCATGCCCGCCGTGTTGAGGATGAAGGAGACCACCACGGCCACGCCCGCGCCCCACAGGAACGCGAAGAGGAGCACCATCCCCGGCTCGGGTTCGAGCCGGTCGAGCATCAGGATGAGGGGGATGAGGATCGCCACGGGGATGATCGCGGCGAACAGGCTGATGACGAACCCCACGGCACCGGCCACCCCGCCGCCGGCCAGGCCCGACCACAGCAGGTAGGCGAACATGGCCAGCATGCAGATCACGCTGATGACGATGCCGATGGTGAGTCCGACGGAGCGGCGGCCGGGCTTGCGCCCCTCCAGAATGGCTTTGGCGTCTAGTGCGGGCATGGCCTCAGATCGTAGTGGTTGGCGGGAGCGCGCAGGAATCGCGGAAGGGCGGCCAGCAGCGGAATCGCCGGTTTCGGCGGCGATTGCCCCGTTCGGAGCCGGCGGCGGCCACTACCGGCCACCAACGCGGCCTTGACGGTGCGGCGCGGGGCCGCGGATCAGCGCGGGCTCAGCCCAGCAGGCCGGCCAGCAGCGGGTCGACGGTCACGGCGCAGAACAGCAGCGCGAGGTAGGCGTTGGACAGGTGGAAGAAGCCCATCGTCGACAGCCTCGGGCCCGTCACGCCGGCGCGCACCCGCGCCAGCAGCCGGTGGGCCTGCACCAGCAGCAGCACCCCCAGCACCAGCGCGACCACCGGGTAGAACAGCGTGGTGCCGGCGACCGGCCACAGCAGCAGGGAGGTCACCACCGTCGCCCAGCTGTAGAGCACGCACTCCAGCAGGACCCGCCGGTCGGTCGCCACCACCGGCAGCATCGGCACCTTGGCGGCGGCGTAGTCCTCGCGGTAGCGCATCGCCAGAGCCCAGGTGTGCGGCGGGGTCCAGAAGAACACCACCAGGAAGAGCACGAACGGCGCCCAGTCCAGCCGGTTGGTGATCGCGCTCCAGCCGATCAGCACCGGCATGCAGCCGGCGATGCCGCCCCACACCACGTTCTGCGCCGTCCGCCGCTTGAGCAGCATGGTGTAGACGAAGATGTAGAAGAGGATCGCGAAGGCCGACAGCGCCGCCGAAAGCGGGTTGACCAGCAGGGCGAACCCGGCCGTGGAGCCCGCGGCCAGCACCAGCCCGTAGATCAGCGCCCCCCGCGGGGTCACGCGCGCCATGGCCACCGGCCGCCGCCGGGTGCGGCGCATCTCCTGGTCGATGTCGCGGTCGATGAAGCAGTTGATCGCGTTGGCGCTGGCCGCCGACATGGTGCCGAAGACCAGGGTGGCCAGCGCGGTTCCCAGGGGCGGAACTCCCGCGGCGGCCACGAACATCACCGGGATCGTGGTGATCAGCAGCAGTTCGATGACCCGCGGCTTGGACAGGGCGACATAGGCGCGCACCTGTGCCAGCAGGGCCGCGCCCGGCGAATCCGGGTGCCGTGCGCCCGCGTCGCCGGCGGCCTCGCCGGGCGCGGGGTGGGTGGAACCGTCCGTGAGCGCCATCAGTGCCGCCGCGCCGTCGGCCCGGCCCCGGGCACCGTGGATTCGGGGGACATCCGCTCTCCGGACACTGACACGCTCAACCTCAACGGAACTCAGGGGTCTGATCTGCTCGCCACAGCGGGGGCCTTCGCGCACCGGCGCCGACACCGGTCCAGGGACAACCCCGTCAACGACATACTGTAGTACTTGCCCCGGACGCACCTTGACGGGGTCCCGCACCGGCGACGCGCCGCCCGCCCGCGCGGCCCGCCCGGCCCACCGCGGGCGCCGTGCCGGTCCGCGCCGCCCGGGTGCAGGGTCGCACACCCGGCGCCGCCGCGCACGGGCGCCGCGCGGCGCCCGCCCGCGCCCCCACCTGCGGCGCGCCGCGATGAGACGTGTCGGACATAGGCGGCCGAGTCGGAGGGCGATAGGCTCGCACACGGTCGCACGTGTCACCTCCGGCGGGCATCCCCGGTCCCGATCCGGGACCTGCCGTCCGGCGCTAGCGGCCCGGCGGCCCCCTCCCACGGCATCCGTGCGCCGGCACCCGCGGGATCCAGGCCACCGCGACCCTTGGACAACCCACATTCACGATCCCGGGCGGCGCGTGTCCGGGATCAGCTGGATGCGCGAAAGGAGCCCTGAGCCCGCGTGAACATCGACACCTCCAAGTCCCTTGAGTGGTCGGAGCTGGACCGGCGCGCAGTGGACGCGGTCCGCGCCCTCGCGATGGACGCGGTCGAGGAGGCGGGCTCCGGCCACCCCGGCACCGCGATGAGCCTCGCGCCGGCGGCCTACCTGCTGTTCCAGAAGGTCATGCGGCACGACCCCACCGAACCCTCCTGGGTCGGCCGCGACCGCTTCGTCCTCTCCTGCGGCCACTCCAGCCTCACCCTCTACATCCAGCTCTTCCTGGCCGGCTACGGGCTGACCCTGGAGGACCTGAAGCGGCTTCGACAGTGGGACAGCCTCACCCCCGGCCACCCCGAGGTCGGCCACACTCCGGGGGTGGAGACCACCACCGGCCCGCTGGGCCAGGGCATCGGCAACGCCGTGGGCATGGCCATGGCCGCCCGCCGCGAGCGCGGCCTGTTCGACCCCGAGTCGGCCCCCGGCGAGAGCCCCTTCGACCACTTCGTCTACGCCGTGTGCTCCGACGGCGACGTCCAGGAGGGCGTCAGCCACGAGGCCAGCGCCCTGGCGGGCACCCAGAAGCTGGGCAACCTGGTCCTCATCTACGACGACAACCACATCTCCATCGAGGACGACACCCAGATCGCCTTCTCCGAGGACGTCGCCGCCCGCTACACCGCCTACGGCTGGCACGTCCAGGAGGTCGACTGGACGGCCGGCGGCGGCTACCACGAGGACGTGGAGGTGCTGTACCGGGCGGTGCTGGCCGCCCAGGCCGAGACCGAGCGCCCCTCCTTCATCCGGCTGCGCACCGTCATCGGCTGGCCCTCGCCCAACAAGCAGAACACCGGCGCCATCCACGGCGCGGCCATGGGCGCCGAGGAGGTGGCCGCCACAAAGCGCGAATTGGGCCTCGACCCCGCGCTGACCTTCCACGTCGCCGAGGACGTGCTCGACCACGCCCGCGGCGCGGTGGAGCGCGGCCGCGCCGCGCGCACCGAGTGGGAGGCCACCTTCGCCTCCTGGCGCGGCTCCGCCGGCGAGCGCGCCGAGCTGTTCGACCGGCTGCAGTCGGGCCGGCTGCCCCAGGACTGGGAGAACGCCCTGCCGGTGTTCGAGGCCGACGAGAAGGGCATGGCCACCCGCAAGGCCAGCGGCGAGGTGCTGAGCGCCGTCGCGCCGGTGCTGCCCGAGCTGTGGGGCGGCTCGGCCGACCTGGCCGGCTCCAACAACACCACGCCCAAGGGCGAGCCGTCCTTCATCCCGGAGGAGTACTCCACCAAGGCGTTCTCCGGCAACCGGTTCGGCCGGGTGCTGCACTTCGGCATCCGCGAGCACGGCATGGGGGCGATCCTCAACGGCATCGCGCTGCACGGGCCCACCCGCCCCTACGGCGGCACGTTCCTGGTCTTCAGCGACTACATGCGCCCGGCGGTGCGGCTGGCGGCGCTGATGGGCCTGCCGGTGACCTACGTGTGGACCCACGACTCCATCGGGCTGGGCGAGGACGGCCCCACCCACCAGCCGGTGGAGCACCTGTGGGCGCTGCGGGCCATCCCCGGCCTGGACGTGGTGCGCCCGGCCGACGCCAACGAGACCGCGGTCGCCTGGCGGACCATCCTCGCCAACCGCGAGCGCCCCACCGCGCTGGCGCTGACCCGGCAGAACGTGCCGACCCTGGACCGCGACCGGCTCGCCCCCGCGGAGAACGCGGCCAAGGGCGGCTACGTGCTGGCCGAGGCCGGCACCGGCAGCCCCGAGGCGCTGATCATCGCCACCGGCAGCGAGGTCCCCATCGCCCTGGAGGCGCGCGAGCGCCTGGAGGCCGCGGGCACGCCCACGCGCGTGGTCTCGATGCCCAGCGTCGAGTGGTTCCGCCGCCAGGACGCCGCCTACCGCAACAGCGTGCTGCCCCACTCGGTGCAGGCGCGCGTCTCGGTCGAGGCCGGCGTCGCGCTGGGCTGGCACGAGTTCATCGGCCCCGCGGGCGAGGCGGTGAGCCTGGAGCACTTCGGCGCATCGGCGCCCTACACCACCCTTTACGAGCAGTTCGGCCTGACCTCTGAGCGGGTAGTGGCAGCGGTGCACGCGAGCATCGCCAAGCTCGGCGGCGAGCAGGGTTCCACCACCGGGAATTGATCCGGCCCTACGGGAATTCCCGGATATGGGGAACCGAGAAACAGAAGAGCCCGGCACCGCGTCCGGGAAGGAGAGCGAAGCCATGACCAACCCGCTTCAGACACTGTCCGCCGAGGGTGTGGCGGTCTGGCTGGACGACATCAGCCGGGAGCGCCTGCGCTCGGGCAATCTGCAGCAGCTCATCACCGACCGCAGCCTGGTGGGTGTCACCTCCAACCCCACCATCTTCGACAAGGCGCTCAAGGAGTCCGACGCCTACGACGACCAGCTGCGCGACCTCGCCCGCCGGAAGGTGTCGGTGGACGAGGCCGTCCGCGCGATCACCGGCTACGACATCCGCTGGGCGGCGGACATCCTGCGTCCGACGTATGAGTCCACCGGCCGGATCGACGGCCGGGTCTCGCTGGAGGTCGACCCGCGCCTGGCTCGCGACACCGAGCGCACCGTGGCCGAGGCGCGCGCCCTGTGGTGGCTGGTCGACCGGCCCAACGTGTTCATCAAGATCCCCGCCACGGCCGAAGGGCTGCCGGCGATCACGCGTGCGCTGGCCGAGGGCGTCAACGTCAACGTCACGCTGATCTTCTCGCTGGACCGCTACCGCGGGGTCATGGACGCGTTCATGGCCGGCCTGGAGCAGGCCCGCGAGAACGGCCGCGACATCTCCCGCATCCAGTCGGTCGCCTCCTTCTTCGTCAGCCGGGTCGACGCCGAGGTCGACAAGCGGCTGGAGAAGATCGGTAACGACGAGGCCGCCGAGCTGCGGGGCCGCGCGGCCATCGCCAACGCGCGCCTGGCCTACGAGGCCTACGAGGAGGCGTTCTCGACCGAGCGGTGGAAGGCCCTGGCCGCCGCCGGCGCGACCCCGCAGCGCCCGCTGTGGGCGTCGACGGGTGTCAAGGACCCCTCCTACGACGACACCCGCTACGTCACCCAGCTGGTGGCGCCGGGCACGGTCAACACCATGCCCGAGGCCACGCTGGAGGCGGTCGCCGACCACGCCGAGATCACCGGCGACACCGTGCGCGGCGACTACGACAAGGCGCGCGCGGACATGGCGGCGATCAAGGCCCTGGGCATCGACTACGACGACGTCACCGCCACCCTGGAGGACGAGGGCGTCGACAAGTTCGCCAAGTCCTGGGAGGGCCTGCTCGCCCGGGTCTCCGAGCAGCTCGACATCCACGGCTGAGACCCCTCGGGCACGGCGCCGGGCAAGCGCCCGCACCGGCCGGGCGGCGCGTCCGGCGCCGCCGGCGGGCTCGTGCGGGCGCTCCCCGCCGGGGCCCGCGGCCTGGCCGGGGCGGCGCGGTGCCCGGCGCCGCGCGACCGGCCCCGCGGTCGCCTCGGGCGGTCCGCCGGCGCGGAGCACAGCCACCATCGACGACACGGGAGCCGACGTGAAAGAACCGGTGATGCCGGGAGCGATCCCGAACCCGCTGCGCAGTGAACTGGACCGCCGCCTGCCACGCATCGCCGGGCCGAGCGTGCTGGTGCTGTTCGGGGTCACTGGCGACCTCGCCCGCAAGAAGCTGCTTCCCGCGATCTACGACCTGGCCAACCGCGGCATGCTGCCCCCCGGCTTCGGGCTGGTGGGCTTCGCCCGCCGCGAGTGGGAGCACCAGGACTTCGCGGCCGAGGCGCAGCAGGCGGTGCGCGAGAACGCGCGCACCCCCTTCCGCGAGGACGTGTGGAAGCAGCTGAGCGAGGGGCTGCGGTTCGTGGCGGGCGAACTGCACGACGACGCCGCGTTCGACGAGCTCGCGCGCACCGTGCGCGAGCTCGACGCCGACCGCGGCACCGGCGGCAACTACGCCTTCTACCTGTCGCTGCCGCCCAAACTGTTCCCGACCGTGGTCAAGCAGCTCAAGCGCTCCAACCTGGCCGAGTCGGAGGGTGCGGCCTGGCGGCGCGTGGTCATCGAGAAGCCCTTCGGCCACGACCTGCAGAGCGCGCGGGAGCTCAACGCGGTGGTCGACGACGTGTTCCCGCCGCACTCGGTCTTCCGCATCGACCACTACCTGGGCAAGGAGACCGTCCAGAACATCATGGCGCTGCGGTTCGCCAACACCCTCTTCGAGCCGCTGTGGAACCGCAACTACGTCGATCACGTGCAGATCACCATGGCCGAGGACATCGGCGTGGGCGGCCGCGCCGGCTACTACGACGGCATCGGGGCGGCCCGCGACGTCATCCAGAACCACCTGCTGCAGCTGCTGGCGCTGGTGGCCATGGAGGAGCCGGTCACATTCAGCGCCGACGCGATCCGCGCCGAGAAGGAGAAGGTGCTCTCGGCGGTGGAGCTGCCCGACGACCTGGCCGCGGGCACCGCGCGCGGCCAGTACGCCGAGGGCTGGCAGGGCGGCGAGTACGTGCCCGGCTACCTGCAGGAGGAGGGCATCCCCGACGACTCCGCCACCGAGACGTATGCGGCGATGAAGCTGGGCGTGAGCAGCCGCCGCTGGGCGGGCGTGCCGTTCTACCTGCGCACGGGCAAGCGGCTGGGCAGGCGGGTGACCGAGGTGGCGCTGGTGTTCCAGCGGGCCCCCCACCAGGTGTTCAGCTCCGTCGACGTCGAGGACCTCGGCCAGAACGCGCTCGTGCTGCGCATCCAGCCCGACGAGGGCGTGACCGTGCGGTTCGGGTCGAAGGTGCCCGGCGCGTCGATGGAGGTCCGCGACGTCACCATGGACTTCGCCTACGGCCAGTCCTTCACCGAGGCCAGCCCCGAGGCCTACGAGCGCCTCATCCTCGACGTGCTGATCGGCGACCCGCCGCTGTTCCCGCGCCAGGAGGAGGTGGAGCTCTCCTGGCGGATCCTGGACCCGGTGGAGGAGTTCTGGGCCAAGGCCGGCCGGCCCGAGCAGTACGAGGCCGGCACCTGGGGGCCCGCCTCCGGCCACGACCTGCTGTCCCGCGACGGCCGCCAGTGGAGGCGGCCGTGACCGCCGCCGCGCGCCGGGCGGCAGGCGGCGGCCGCCCGCTGCCGGCGCCCCGCGGACCCGCCGGCGGCGCCCTCGCGCCCCGCCGGCCGCACCCTTCCACGCCTTTGGGGAGGCCACACCGATGACGCTGTACCTTCCGCGCACGACCACCTCGGAGATCACCGAGGCGCTGACGGCCGAGCGGCACAGCATCGGCGGCGGCGCGCTCAACATGGTGCTGACGCTGATCGTGGTGACCGACGAGGCCGACCACTACGACGCCGTGCGCGCCGCCACCGAGGCGGGCCGCGAGCACCCCTCGCGCATCCTGGCGCTGATCCGCCGCGACCCGGGCGCCGAGCCCTCCATCGACGCCGAGATCCGCCGGCCCGGCACCTCCGGGCCGGGCGAGGCCGTTCTGCTGCGGCTCTACGGCCCGCTGGGTGACCACCCGGGGGCCGTGGTGACGCCGCTGCTGGTCCCCGACACTCCCGTCGTCGCCTGGTGGCCCGGTGTGGGGCCCCAGCACCCCGCCGCCGACCCGGTCGGGCGGCTGGCCCACCGCCGAATCACCGACGCGCTGCGCGCCCCCGACCCGGTGGCCGACCTGCTCGGCCGCATCCGCAACTACGAGCCCGGCGACACCGACCTGACCTGGACCCGGCTGACACCCTGGCGGTCGCTGCTGGCCAGCACCATGGACCAGCCCTCGGGCTGGGTCGAGGCCGCCGAGGTCACCGGCGAGCCCGACTACCCCAGCGCCGACCTGCTGGCCGCCTGGCTGTCGGACCAGCTGCAGGTGCGGGTGGAGCGACACACCTCCGACGGTCCGGGCATCACCGGCGCGCGGCTGATCACCGAGCAGGGCGACATCACCCTGCAGCGCCAGGACGGGCGGGTGGCCACGCTGTCGCGGTTCGACCAGCCCGTGCAGACGGTGGCGCTGTCGCGGCGCCGGGCCCCGGACTCGCTGGCCGAGGAGCTGCGCCGACTGGACGCCGACGAGATCTACGAACGCACGGCCAAGCACATGGCCGCGCTGGCCGACCGATCGGAGGAACCGGTATGAGCGCTCCCACGGCCGTCGTCCACCGCGACTCCTCGGCCCTGGCCAAGGCCACGGCGGCGCGGATCGCGACCCGCCTGGTGGATGCGCAGTCGGCGCAGGGGCGCGCCTCGATCGTGCTCACCGGCGGCGGCATCGGCATCGCCGTGCTGGCGGAGCTCGCGCGGGCGCCGGCCCGCGACGCCGTGGACTGGCGCCGGCTGGACGTGTGGTGGGGCGACGAGCGCTTCCTGCCCGAGGGCGACTCCGAGCGCAACGAAACCCAGGCGCGCTCGGCCCTGCTCGACCACGTGTCCCCGGACCCCGAGCGGGTGCACCCGATGCCCGCCTCCGACGGCCCCGACGGCGATGATCCCGAACGCGGCGCGGAGCGCTACGCCGCCGAGCTGGCCCGCGCCGCCCGGCCCGAGGACCACGGACCGGTGCCGTCCTTCGACGTGTGCCTGCTGGGCATCGGCCCCGACTCCCACGTCGCCTCACTGTTTCCCGAGCAGCCCGCGCTGTATGAGGACGAGCGGTCGGTGGTGGCGGTGCACGGGGCGCCCAAGCCGCCGCCGACGCGGATCTCGCTGACCTTCCCGGCCATCCGCTCGGCCCGCGAGGTGTGGGTCATCGCCTCGGGCGAGGGCAAGGCCGACGCCGTCCGCCTGGCCCTCAGCGGCGCGGGCCCCACCCAGGTTCCGGCCGCGGGCGCCTACGGGCGGGCGCGCACCCTGTTCCTGCTGGACCGGGACGCGGCGGCGCGGCTTCCCCAGGAGTTCGCCGCCCCCGGCCAGCTGTAGGGGACGGCCGGTCCCGGCCGGACCCGCCCGTCACACCGCCGGCGCCCGCCCCTCGGGCGAGGGCGGGCGCCGGCCGGCGCGGCGAGCGCGGGTCACTCGCCTCCGGTGGCGTCCTGGACCTCCGACCTCCACTGCTCGGTCGCCTGCTCGGGGGTGATGTCGCCGAACAGCAGGTCCTCGTTGACCCGCATGGTGATGTCGACGACGTCGCCGGCGCCGATCGGCGGCGGCGGGACCGCACCGGCCACGTCGGGCTCGATCTCCTTGAGGAACTCGGCGCTCTCCTGGTCGGCCTCGGGGAACTCGCCGGCCAGCTGCTCGCGAAGCTCGGTGTTGGCGGGCAGCCCGCGGTCGGCGAGGATCAGCTCGGCCGCCCTCTTGTCGTTGAGCAGGAAGTCCACGAACATCGCGGCCTCCTCGGGGTGCTCGGTCCCGGCGGAGATGGCGTAGTGCATCGCGGGCTTGAAGAACGTGCCGGCCTGGGCGCTGTCGCTCTCACCGGGGAAGCGCAGCAGTTCCAGGTCGCGCCCGGAGGTCTCCTCCATTGTGCCGAGCTGGTTGGTCCAGAACGCGGCCATCGCCCCGGAGTTGGTCGCCAGCACCGACTGGTCGGGGCCGCCCGCCTCCAGTTCCACGCTCTTGGCGGCGCTGGGCGCGCCGCCCTCCTCGTGCAGGCGCACCATGTGCTCCCAGTAGCCGGTCATGGTCTCCGGCTGGAAGTTCAGCGCGCCGCTCTTGTCGTAGAGGGCCTGCTCGCGCTGGCGGGCGTAGATCTGGAAGCTCTGCTCGTTGAAGGCGATGTCCTGGGTGCCGATGATCTCGCCGTCGGACTTCTCGTTGATCTCCACGGCGGTGTCGACCCAGTCCTCCCAGGTCCAGGTCGCGTCGTCGGGCATCTCGACGCCGGCCTCCTCGAAGGCCTGCGGGTCGGCCATGATGGTGAAGGCGTTGACGCCCGTGGGCACGGCATAGAGGCTGCCGTCCAGCTTGCCGCCTCCCATGACCAGCTTGTCGAGCTTGGAGGTGTCGAGCTGGTCGCCGACCTCGCCCAGGTCCAGCAGGGCCCCGCGGTCGGCGTACTCGCGCAGGTAGCGCTCCTCCATGGTGATGACGTCGGGGGCGTCGTTGGCGGCGGTGTTGGTGGCCAGCCGGTCCCAGTAGCTCGCCCAGTCGGTGTACTCGCCGGTGACGTCGATGTTGGGATGGGCCTTCTCGAACCGCTTGATCACCTGCTGGGTGGTCTCGTGGCGGTCGTCGGCGCCCCACCAGGAGAAGCGCAGTTCGACGGTCTCGTCGCCGGACCCGCCTCCCCCGCAGGCGGTGGCGGCCAACGCCAGAGCGGCGACCCCCGCCGCCGGTTTGAGCCCTAGTCGCATGGTCGGGGTTCCTTTCGAATCACTTGATTCCCGTGGTGGCGATGCCGCGCACCAGGTAGCGCTGCCCGGCGAGGAAGAATCCGAAGATCGGGCCGAGCGCGATCGCCGACATCGCGAAGAGGGGGCCCCAGGAGGTCTGGCTCTGGGAGTCCACGAACGTCCGCAACGCGATGGGGACGGTGTACATCTCGGGGTCGGTCAGGAAGATCAGCTGGCTGAAGAAGTCGTTCCAGGTCCAGATGAAGGTGAAGATGGCGGTGGTGGCCAGCGCGGGCATCGACAGCGGCAGCACGATGCGCAGGAAGATGCGCACGTGCCCGCAGCCGTCGATGCGGGCGGCCTCGTCCAGGTCGCGGGGCAGTCCGCGGATGAACTGCACCATCAGGAAGATGAAGAACGCGTCGGTGGCCAGCAGCTTGGGCACGATCAGGGGGTAGAACGTGTTGATCCAGTCCAGGTTCGCGAACAGGATGTACTGCGGGACGATCACCACGTGGACGGGCAGCATGATCGTCATCAGCATGATCGAGAAGAACAGCCGCTTGCCCTTGAACTCCAGCCGCGCGAAGGCGTAGGCGGCCATCGAGCAGGCCAGCAGGTTGCCGATGATCGAGCCGGCCACCACGATCAGCGAGTTCCAGATGTAGTGGTGGAAGGGGTGCTGCAGCGCCGTCCAGCCCTCGGTGTAGTTCTCCGGGACGAACTCCTCGGGGATCAGCCCGGGGTCGCTGAAGATCTCCGCGGTCGGCTTGAAGGAGCTGGAGACCATCCACAGCAGCGGGTAGAGCATGATCAGGCCGAAGCCGATCAGCCCCACGTGGATGAGGAGGCGCCGGCGGTGGTCGCGCGCGGTGTCGGCCGCACCGGCGGCGGACGTCTTAGTCACCATAGAAGACCCAGTACTTGGAGGCGAGGAAGTTCACGGCGGTGAATCCGGCGATGATCACCAGCAGCAGCCAGGCCATGGCCGAGGCGTAGCCCATCTCGAAGGAGCCGAAGCCGGTCTGGTAGAGGTACAGCGTGTAGAACAGGGTCGAGTCGGAGGGTCCCCCCGTTCCCCCGCTGACGACGAAGGCCTGGGTGAAGGTCTGGAACGCGTTGATCATCTGCAGCACGAGGTTGAAGAAGATGATCGGCGTGAGCAGGGGGACGGTCACCGAGAAGAACTGGCGCATCCGGCCGGCCCCGTCCACGGCGGCGGCCTCGTAGTACATCCGCGGGATCTGGCGCAGCCCGGCCAGGAAGATCACCATGGGCGCACCGAAGGTCCACACGTTGAGCACGATCAGCGTGCCCAGCGCGTAGTCGGGGTGGGAGACCCAGCCCACGCCGTCCACGCCGAAGAAGGCGAGCACCTGGTTGATCAGGCCGTCGGCGCCGAAGACGCGGCGCCACAGGATGGCGATGGCGACGCTGCTGCCCAGCAGCGAGGGCAGGTAGTACACCGACCGGTAGATGGGCAGCCCGCGCACGCCCCGGTCCAGCACCATGGCCAGGGCCAGCGCCATGGCCAGCTGCAGCGGCACCGAGACGAAGACGTAGACGAAGGTGACGCCGAGCGAGGAGTGCAGCCGCTCGTCGGTGAGCATCTTCGCGTAGTTGTCCAGGCCCACCCACTGCGGGTCGCCGATGAGGGTGTAGTCGGTGAAGGAGAAGTACAGCGAGGCCAGGATCGGGCCGATGGTGATGAACAGCAGCCCGGCGAACCACGGGGTCAGGAAGAGGTAGGCGGCCAGGCCCTCGCGGCTGCGCCGGCCGCCGCGCCGCGGTCGGCGCCGCGGGGAGTCGGCCGCCGAGCCCGCCTCCTGTGCGGAGACCGTGCGCTCGCGGGTCGCGCCCATCACGCGGGCTCATCCCCACGGATACCGGCACGGCACCGGCGGCGGGCGCCCGGGGCGGCCGTTCGTCGAGTGTGCATGGGCTCCACCGTCCTCAATTCAGCCCGGGAAGCAGATGTGCGGAGCGAGCGATCGCAGGCGCCGCCGTGGGCGCCCCGCCGGGTCGCTCCGGGCGCGGCGTGTTGGTAAGCGCTATCCAGAATGCGGATGAACGGTTTTTAACACCCCTGAAGTGCGGCGTCAATGACTCCCCGGGCCCCCGGAAGGCCGGAAAGCTACCGGAAAGTTCCGGAAAATTGTACTGAGCAGGACCTACACCTCCCCGATGCGGCCGGCGATCCGTGTGGCCCGCTTCACGAAGACCACCGGACCGGTACCGCACCGTGTCCCGATCGTTGCCGGATCGCTTCGTCCGGGCCCGGCCCCGGCCGCGAACCGTGCCGGGGCACCCTGCGGCGCGGGCCGTCGCCGCGCCGACCGGCGGTTTCGCCCTGCGCGACCCCGATGGGCGCCCCCGTGGAGCACCCCCGCTGGACCCCGCTCCGGAAAGCGTTTACCGTAGTTCCGTGAGCGACCCCACCACGGGCCCCCACCGGCCCGCACCAGCCTCCCAGCAGCGCCGCTTCGCCATCGTCGGCACCGGATCGCGGGCGCGGATGTACACCGAGGCCCTCGTCTCGACCCACGCCGACACCGCCCGGCTGGTCGCGCTGTGCGATACCAACCGCACCCGCATGGCCGCGCACAACGCCGTCGTGCGCGAGCACGGCCGCGAGGAGGTGCCCGCCTACGCCGCCGGCGACTTCGCCGCCATGCTCCGCAAGGAGCGCGTGCAGGAGGTCGTGGTGTGCACGGTGGACCGGACCCACGCCGACTACATCTGCGCCGCCCTGGAGGCCGGCTGCGACGTGGTCACCGAGAAGCCCATGACCGCCGACATCGAGGGCTGCCGCCGCATCGTCGAGACCCAGCGCCGCACCGGCGGCCGGGTCAACGTCGCCTTCAACTACCGGTTCAACCCCGTGCACGCCCGGCTGCGCGAACTGGTCGCCGAGGGCGCCATCGGCGAGATCGGCTCGGTGCACTTCGAGTGGCTGCTGGACCTGCGCCACGGCGCCGACTACTTCCGCCGCTGGCACCGCGACAAGGACAACTCCGGCGGCCTGCTGGTCCACAAGGCCAGCCACCACTTCGACCTGGTCAACTGGTGGATCGACAGCGCTCCCGCCGAGGTGTTCGCCTGGGGCGACCTGTTCTTCTACGGCGAGGACAACGGCCGCAGGCGCGGACTGGCCGCCGGCTACGAGCGCGCGCACGGGGCCCCGGACGCCGAGGCGGACCCCTTCGCGCTGCACATGGCCGACAGCGAGGCGATGCGGCGGCTGTACCTGGACGCCGAGCACGAGGACGGCTACCGGCGCGACCGCAACGTCTTCGGCGCGGGCATCACCATCGAGGACGACATGTCGGTGCTGGTGCGCTACGCCTCCGGCGCCAAGCTCAGCTACCACCTCGTCGCCTACTCCCCCTGGGAGGGCTACCGCGTGGCCCTCACCGGCAGCGGCGGGCGCCTGGAGCTGGACGTCACCGAAAGCCCGCACACCGCGATCGGGCGCACCGAGGACGCTCCGGTGCGCGGGATGCCCGCGCCCAAGGAGGACACCTCCTCCAGGCTGGTGCTGCGCCGGCACTGGCGCGAACCCGAGGAGATCGACGTCGCGGTGGGCGAGGGTTCCCACGGCGGCGGCGACGTGCGCATGCTCGACACCCTCTTCGGCGCCTCCGGCGTGCAGCCGCGGCCCACACACACCGACGGCACCAACGCGCTGCTGACCGGGCTGGCGGCCAACGAGTCGATCCGCACCGGTCGGCCCGTGGACGTCGCGGCGCTGCTCAAGGGCTCCTGAAGGCGGCCCGGCACCCGGGGCGGCTCCCCGCGCGGGGGCCGGGTGCCGGGCCGCCGGCTCGGAGGCCGGCGGCCTCCATGCCCTCAGCGGGCGGCGGCGCCTTCGGCGGCGGCTCTGCTCGTCGCAGTCGCTGCCGGGTGGTCGCGGTGCTATGCCCTCGGCGGGCGGTCACCGCGGCGACCGGGGTGGCGGCGCGGGGTCAGGGCGCCGCCGGTCAGGGGGGTCAGCCGGCGCCGGGGTCGACGGCCCGGGCGTAGGCGGCGAACCGCGTCTGCAGGTCGGGCAGGACGGGGTAGACGCCGAACTCGTCGAGATCCATGACGCGGGTCCAGCTCTCGGGCAGGCGGTGGCGCCACTGGGCGGCCAGCAGCAGCGCCTCGACGCGGCGGACCTCGGTCCAGTCGTCGGGCGGGGGATCGCCGACCCGCCTGCTCTGCTCGCGCTCCCAGGTCAGCAGGGCATCGCCGAAGGCGTCGAGGAGCTTCTGCATGCCCTCGTCGCCTACGCAGGCGACTCCGGCGCCGGGATCGAGTGAGGCGGAGCGCTCGGCCGGGTCGATCAGATAGAGGGCGGGGGCGATGTGCACGCTGCCGAATCCCAGCGCCTTGCCCAGGCCGATCTTGTGCGCGTACAACGGGTCGGCCGACTCGCCGCCGCCGGCCGGGTTGCCCAGGTGCAGCGCCCGCAGCAAGGCTCCCACCTCGGCGTCGGTGAGGTTGGCGAAGGTGATGCGCCCGTGGAAGGCCAGCCCGGCGCGCATGGGCAGGACGTCGCGGGTGGTGGGGCCCTCGGGGATGCGGTCGGGGTGCAGTTCGGCGTAGCGCCGGGCGGAGGCCGGCAGGGGATCGTGGCGGTGGAGGTAGACCTTGTAACCGCCCAGCCGGACGTCGCCCTCGTGCGACCAGGTCACCAGGTCGGGCGCCTGGCCCCAGGTGGACTCCGAGACGGGCTGCAGGAGGTAGTTGGCGAAGCAGCTGCGCTGGGGTGAGAGCAGTTCGACCCGCAGCGGGTGATCCAGCCAGGCGCCCTCGGTCGTGTCGCACACCGCCGAACCCACCGAGACCCGGCCGCGCGCGGCCGGTCCGCAGCCCTGGCCGGGGGGCAGCAGGTCGACGTCGCCGAACAGGGCCCGCGGCACGTCGGGAGTGCGGCCGGTGCCCTCGGCGCGCACGCGGCCGCGGGTGTGCACCTCCTCGGGGACCGCGCGGCTGACGGGGTCGAACTCGCCGACGGCGACGCGGTAGCCGCCCGAGCGCCCGAAGGAGACGATGCGCCCCTCGTGCTCCTGGTACCAGACGGGTTCGCCGCCGGCCCTGGCCAGGCCGCCATCGCGGGCGCGGAACGGGCCGCCCCGACCGGTCTCCGGCGGTTCGGACGCGGCCGCGCCGGAGGACGCGCCGGGCAGGTCGCCGGGGAAGTTCCTCGCCTGGAACCGGGTGATCTGGTCGGCCGACTCCACGAGGGCGACCAGGTGGGCGGGCACCGGCAGGCTGCGCTCGGAGTCGGGCGCGACGGGGAAGAGGTAGGCGTTCTTGCGCTCCCCGGCGACGCCGGTCAGCACCAGAACGCATTCGTAGGCGCGGAAGGCGACGTCGTCGACGCGCTTGAGCGCCCTGTCGTAGTCGTTGCGCCGGCCCCGTGCCGCGGAGCGGGAGCGGTCGCCGGACGCGCGCCGCATCGTCTGCTCGGCGCCGCCGCGCTTCTGGCTCCACCGCTCGCGCAGCCGGTCGCGCGCGGCCTCGCGTTGCCCGAATCCGGGCTCCTCTCCCGAAGGCAGCACCGACATCGCCCAGAACCGGGTCTCGCCGACGGTGCGCCCGTGCACATCGGGGCACAGGGCGACCACGGGCAGGTACTGGAACTCGCGGTGGAACTCGGCGGGCACGTAGCCGCCGGGGCCGTCGCCGTCCGCGGCCTCGTGCGGGGGCGGTTCGAACTCGGGCAGATCCGGGAAGCGCCGCAGGTCCTCGCGCAGGTCGGCCAGGCGGACCTGCAGCGGGCGCTCGACGGGCAGCGGGCGGATCTCCCAGGAGCCGCTTCGGCGGTCGCGGCGCAGGAACCCCGCCTGCACGGGGGTGCCCGGCGGGTTGGAGGGGGTGCCGCCGCGGGCTCGGTACTGCTTGTGCAGGCGGCGCATGACATGGCGCGCGCGCCGGTCGCTGTGGGAGGCCGCGGGCGCCCGGAAGAACAGCTGGGGGGTGTTGACCGGGCCGGTCTCGCCGCCGGTGAGCACCCGCACCGTGTTGCGCAGCAGCCCGCGCAGGGAGGCGCCGGGCAGGGCCGGCCGGCCGTCGATGGTCAGCGAGTGCTCGACGCCGCCGTCGCGGGTGGCGCCGACGAAGGCGGGGGTGAGGGTGCGCACGGTGATGTCGATCCAGCCGGTGTGCGTGCCGGGGACGCGCTGGTCGTGGGCGGCCAGCAGGCGCTGCTGAGGGGTGCCCTCGCGCAGCACCGGCTCTTGGAGGCGTTCGGCGGGCATCGGGCGCTCGGGCAGCGGCACCAGGCCGTAGGGCGCGACCGCCTGGTGGTCGCGCAGCGGGTCGGGCGGTTGCGGGTGAGGAGAAGCGCCGCCGCGCTCGTCGCGGCGCCTGGCGCGACCGCCGGGGGGCAGCGGTGCGGGCCGGCGCGCGGCGGCGGAGGCGCGGCGGCGCGGCATGGCGGCCGGCGTGGGCCGGGGGACGCCGGAATGGCGATCGTCGCTCACGGTGCCCTCCTAGCGTCGCGCATCGTCGGCGGCGTCCAGGCCGACCGGCGGTGTCGGTTTGGCCCCCGCGTGGTATCCGGTCAACCGATGGAAGGCCACCCCGACGGCCCCTGTTCGGGAATCCTCCGCCCAGTACTCTCGGACACTCAGCCAGGTGCCGACGGCGGTGGGCACCGGTGCCGCGGCGCCCGGCGCCTCCGCGCCGGCCGCGATGCCGAAGTCCTGCCAGCGCACGGGGTGGCAGGCGGTGGCTCCCGACAGCTCGCGGCCGATGCTGAACGGGATTTCGCCGCCGAGGTCGCGGCTGGCGCGCGGGCCGGCGCGCCAGCCGGTGAGCAGGAACGAGCGGTCGCGCGGCCGCAGCCACGGCGGCAGGGTGTCGGCGTCGTCGCTGTCGCGGGTGGCCCATGCGGCTTCGGCGCCCTCGCCGATGTGGATCTGGGCCGAGGGGGAGAACACGGCCGCGCCCAGCAGCCGCCAGGCGTCGGAGCCGCCGGGGTCGAGGGGCGGAGCCGACAGGCGGGCGGTCCAGGGGTCGTCGCAGGAGAGCCGCCAGGCACCGCCGGGGCAGGCGCCGGTGATGCGCCCGTCGCCGAGTTCGGCCAGCAGCCACTGCGGTTCGCCGGGGGCGCGGGCCTCCAGCGCGGCGCTGCGCCGCCCGTGCCCGAAGAGGTCGGCGAGGACGGCGGCCGCCGCGTCGGCCCCGAGGGCGACGGTGAGGGCCCCGCACGGCTCGGGCGGCGCCCAGGCCGCGCCGTCGGGGGTCGTGGGCGGCGTGGTCATCGGGGTTCTGCGGCGGATACCCCGGCCTTCAGGCCGGGGAGAAAGCCGCTCCCTCCTTCCTGGTGGTGTAGCCGTAGCCGTCGCTGCGTTGGAGCAGGCGGAGGTGTCGGTGGTGGATGCCTTGGACGGTGCCGCGGGAAGCGGCGGCACCCGAAGGCGCCGGGCGGGGCCTGCCGCCCTCACCGTGCGCGGCCGCGCCCCGTCCAGGACGCCCACGCGGCCCCGCGGGTTCACGCCCCGGCCGCTGCCGCTTGGGACGCGGGGCTCGATCACCGCCGCCGCACCGCCCGATCCGCGGCGCGGGCGGCCGTCACCGCCCCACCGGCCGCCCGCCCTCGCGGCCCGTCCGGGCGCGAGCGCGGGGCGGCCTGCCGCATCCCGGAGGCGGACGCGGCGCGGGTTCACGGTCCGGCCTCCGGCCGCTCCGGTCCGGGCGCCAGGAGCGCGTGCAGTGCCGCGAGCCAGCGCTGGGCGGCCGCCCGGTCGGGTCCGGCGGGGTCGTCGACGGCCGCGACCAGGTCGACCGGATCCGGGGCCCGGCCGGGTCCGCGGGGGGTGAGGACCGCGCGGGTGACGGTGATGCGGCCGTGGCCGGCGCCCGTGCCGCCGCCCACGGCGTCCATCGGAACCGTGTGCAGCTCGCGGACGAGCAGGGCCAGCAGTCCGCGCACCGCGTCGTCGGGGTCGGGCACGTCCAGCACGACGTCGGCCCGGCCTCCGGCGTGCACGTCGTCGGTGAGCAGGCTGGCGTCGACGCTGTCGCCGAAGAGCGCGTCGATGGTGACCCGGGTGGTGCGCTGGGGGGTTCCGCCGCTGAGTTCGGCGGCGCGCCGCAGCCGGACGGCCGAGGCCCGGCTGGTGCCCTGGGAGTCGGCGTCCTCGCCCCACCAGCGGGCGTGCAGCCGCCGTGCGGGGCTGTCGGGGGGCCATTCGGCGGCGGCGGACTCGCCGGAGATGTCGCGTACCAGGCGCCGGCTCATCCGCTTGAACAGGGCGAAGAGCGCGGTGTCGCCCAGGGCGGGGCGCCAGTGGACGGCGCCGTTGCCGCCGACGGCGGGACGGCGCAGGTGGGCGCGGTCGACCTCGCCCAGCGACGCCAGGCCGGGCGCCTCGCCGACCATGAGCAGGCCCGGCCGGGGCTCGTGGGCCTGGGCGGAGGCGGGCGCCAGGAGGGATTCGGTGGGGCGCTCGGCGAGCCGCAGGGTCAGGGCCAGCTCGTCGCGGCGGCGGTGGTCGGTGCCGTAGGCGGCGAGGGTGCCGGCGTAGTCCTCGCCGACGGCGGCCAGCGCCGGGTCGCCGTCGAGTCGCGCGCGGATTCGCGCGGACAGGCCGGCCGCGTCGCCGCCGGATGCGGCGTGGAGCTGTTCGGCGAGTGCCCGGTGGGCGCGCTCCCGCCGCTGCGCCCAGGTCAGGGCGTACCAGTCGGCCCATCCCTGCGGCGTGGCCAGGTCGTGGCGGCGGACGTGCCAGCCCTCGCAGGCGGCCGCGCCGTACCCGCGGGCGGTGCGCGCCCCGATGGACACGCCGGGGCCGTCGCCGGTTCCGGCCAGCCCGTCGGCCGCCAGCGCCGCCAGGGCGAGCAGCCGCCCCTCGCTGCGGCCCGCGTCCGCGTGCAGCCGCAGCGTGAGGGTGAACACCGTGCCGGCGGGCAGGGTCTCCATCCGCCAGGTGGCGCCGGAGGCGGCGGCGCCGCTGCCGGGGTCGACGCGGTTGCCCGCGCGCACGGCGATCCCGGCCTCGGGCGGGAGTTCGGCGAAGGCGTCGTCGATGTCGAGCGCGCTGGGCACAGAGGCCCCGGTACCGGTCTCGGCGCTGCGCGCGGCCGCCTCGCCGAAGAGTTCGGCCACGGCCTCGGCGTGCTCGGCGCCGATGCGCTCCGCCAGGTGGTGGCGCAGCAGTCCGGCCTGGGTGGTGGCGCGCAGGCGGGGGCGGCCGGTGCCGGGGTCGCGGTCCAGCGGGGCGATGTCGGCGGCGGTGCGGACGGCGTCGTCCGCGGACCCGATATGGGTGTCGCTGTGCAGGCGTATCCGGGCGGTCAGCTCCCACAGCGCCGACGGGCCGCCGGTCGCGCCCGCGGCGAAGTCGAACAGGTCCGCCCGGTCGGCGTCCTCGCGGGGCTCGCCGCCGCCCGGAGTGTGCGGCCCGGTCACGGCCGCCCGCCTCGGCGTCCGCCGGCCGACCGCTCCGCCGAGTGCTCGCCGGCCGGATCGCCGCCCCGGCCGGGCCGGGACGGGGGCGCGGGACGTGGGGAAGGCGTCATCGGGCTCCCTCCCGCTGCGCGGTGTCGCGCCCCGACCACGCGGCCGCCGCCAGCCACGTGGTGATGAGCTGCAGCGACAGCCGCGCCACGACGTCGGGGCGCTCGGCCCAGGCCGCGGCCGCCGCGGTGCTCCCCTCGCCGCGCCGCCAGGCGAGGTCGACCGGCGCCAGCGCCCGGGCGAGCGTGTCGGGATCGGGGGCGGCGTGCTCCCACCAGGCCCGCGGCGTGCGGGCGGCGCTGTCGAGCCACTCGGGCAGGGCGAGCTCGCCGGTGCCGTGCGGCACACAGGCCGCCGCCAGCTCGGCGCGGGCGGCCGCCTGCAGCGGGGGGTGCGGGGCGGCGCGGCGGGAGTCGCCGGCGACCACGCCGGCCAGCCGCGCCAGTGCGGTCGCGGCCTCGGGCGCGGGCGCCGAGGCGACCTCGCGCAGCCGACCGAGCAGGGGCGCGGACGGCAGCCGGGCCGAACGGCGCGCGAGGTCGCGGGCGCGGCTGCGGACCGGTTCGGCCGCGGCCCGGCTCAGCAGGACGTCTTGCAGGCGGGCGACCGGGGATCGGGCGGGCGGCGCGCAGGTCTCGGCGCTGACCCAGTCGGGGTCGACCCAGGCCGGCGATCCGTCGGCGAGGGTCACCGGCCGGATCGCGCGCTCGGGCGCCGCCTCCGGCGCCGGCCGCTCAAGCGCGAAGCGGCGCGCGGAGTCGGGGCGGGCGACGCGGGTGTGGGCCAGCGGCGGCTGCTCGGCGGGGGCGCCGCCGGGTGCGGGGATCGGGATCAGGGCGGCCGCGCCGTTGCCGTCGGCGGCGCGCCGGCCCAGCGGGCGGGCCTCCAGCGCCCGCACCTCCTCCACCGCGATGTCGCGCGCCGCACACAGCCGCACGACCGATCCCGGCGCCGCGGCCCACTGCTCGGCCATCGGCCCCCGGTACATCCGGTGGTAGGCGCCCACCGCCTCCTGGTGCAGATAGGTGCCCACGACCTCGGCGGATCCGGCGCCCAGGGCCTCGGCGGCGGCCCGCGCGGCGGCGCGGGGCAGGGCGGCCGGGCTGGGCCGGCCGAGGTCGTCGTCGATGTGGGCGGGGGCGAGCAGCAGCAGATCGCGCTCCTCGCCGCGCCGCCAGGTGCGGCGCCCGGCGTCGACGCGGTCGGCGAGGATGCCGGCGGGGCCGCCGGCGCGGGTGGCGCGGAGGCCGCCGCCGTGGGCGCGGCTGCCGCCCGAGCCCAGGGACAGCAGGCCGTCGGCGGCGGCCAGGACCTCCCAGATCCGCTCGGCGAGGTCCTCGGCGCCGGCGTGGCCGTCTGCGGTCAGCTGCCAGCGGGCCTCGAACACCTGGCCGGGTTCGAGGCTGGTGGTGAAGTAGGGGGCGCCGTGCCGGCCGGCGTCGCGGCGCGCCACGCCCAGGTACTGCTCGGTGCGGGTCAGGGGTGCGGCGCGGCGGGTGAGGTCGGGGGTGACGTGGCCGGTGAGCGTGCGGTAGGCGCTGGTGTGGGAGGCGGGTGCGGCCAGCAGGTCGGCGAGGTCGCCGCCGGGGGTGCGCACGTGCCAGCAGCGCGGCGCGGGGACGGTCTGGGCGCTGCCGGAGTCGTCCTCCAGCAGCGGGAACGCCGGCGCGAAGCGGATGGCGCGGCCGCGTGCGATCCAGGGTTCGATCAGGTCCTCGCGGCCGGCCTGGCGCAGCGCCGCGGCGAGCATGCCGCGCTGCGCCCGCCCGGTGACGGCGTGCGCGGTGGTGATGCGCAGCGGGTCGTAGTCGGAGCGCACGACGAGCGACTCGGTGAGCACATAGCGCAGCCCCAGGTAGGCGTGGACGACTCCGCCCGCGCCACCGGTGCGGCCGTCGTGGTGGGGGTCGGCGATCGTCACACCCCTGTTTCTCGGACAGTCCCCTCGGTGTCGATGCCCGCCCAGGCCAGCGTGCGGATGTGCGCCGAGTCGGCGTCGGCGTCGCGGGTCCGGGTGAGGCGGACGTCGACCCTGCCGCGCCCGCGCCCGGCCTTGAGCCCGGCCTGGGTGAAGGCGAGTGCGGCCCGGGCCAGGCAGCGCACCTCCTCGGGTTCGGGGGCGCGGGTCCAGCGCAGCGCCGCGGTCAGGCGCAGCCCCGGGTCGATGACGCGGACCGTGCGCAGCCGCGCGTCGGCGGGCGCGCCGGCGCCGTCGATCGCCACGCCGCTCTCCACGGAGGTGAAGGCGTCGGTGACGGCGCGCACGAGGGTGGTGGCCGCTCCCCCGGTCTCGCCGGCGCCGCGCTGCTCCAGGGCCCAGGCCACCGCGGCGCGCACGGACTCGGGCGGGGTGGCGTGGCCGATGCGCAGGATGCGTCCGGGGCCGTGCCGGCGCGAGGCGCCGAACAGGGCCTGGGCGGCCGGAAGCAGCGCGGGCTCGGCGCGCACGGCGGTGACGGCGGCGTCGCGCAGCCGGGCGGCGATGCGCTGGCGGGGCAGGTAGGGCAGCCCGTGGGCGTCGGTGACCACGTCGGAGTCGGCGGCGGTGCCCGCGGCGCTGGCGCCGGCGAAGATGGCCGGCGCCACGAGGTCGACGAGGAGGAACTCCGGGACGCCGGCGTCGGCGGGACCCCCGGCCGTCTCGGCCGCGGCGGCCCGGGGTGTGCCGGATGCGGACGCGGGCGCGCGCTCCTGCGGCGGCGGGCCGCCCCGATGGGATCGGGCGGGTGCGGCACGGCGGGCCGCTGCGTCGGCGCCGGAGGGCGCCGGGCGCCTCCGGCGGTGCTGCGGTTCGGCGTTCACTGTCGGCGGCCCCCTTCCTCCGTCCGGGAGGGCGGGTCGGCGGGCGGGTGGTGGGCCAGCGGGACGTCCAGATGCAGGTCCAGCAGTCCCAGCGCGTCCAGCAGGAGGTCGCGGGCGAAGGGCTCGGGCAGTTTCACGGGCATGCCGAGGTCGCTGCGGCGCTCCAGTTCGGCCGCGGGGTCCCGGCCGTCCTGCAGCAGCGGCGCCAGGCGCGACAGCAGCCAGGACCGCTGCTCGCTGAGTCCCGCTCCGCGCAGGCCGGCCGGGGCGCGGGGGTCGAGGTAGTCGCGCAGGAACGCGTGGAACTCGGCTCCGGTCATGGGCAGTGCCGTGCGCCCTGGCTCGCCGGGCGCGGGCGCGCGCCGGTCCTCGCGCAGCCGCGCGACCACCCGGGCGGGGTCGTCGAAGTCGTGCGACCAGGCCACGACGTGGTCGTCGAGGCGGTGGGCGTCCCGCTTGCGGTACTCCTTGGCCTCCTCGCACAGCGCCGCGCAGATGTCGTAGCCCACCGACAGCGGCGCGCCCACGGGCTGCACGGCGATCCCCACTCCGGCCGAGGGCACGCCGGTGGTGCGGCCGGTGCCGACCAGCCTGCGGGTCCACGGCGGCGTTGCGGCGCGGCGGGCCATGGCCGCGCGCGGGTCGCGCGCATCGAGGGCGGCGGGGTCGGCGTCGAGCCAGTCCAGCACGAAGCGGGTGGCGCTCCAGGCCAGCCGGGCGTCGCAGATGACGGTGAGGTCGTCGCCGGCCACCACGACGGGGCGCACCGGGACGTAGACGGTGCCGCGCGCGGCGCGCGGGCGCAGGCGCCCGCCGGCACCGTGCCCGTCGATGGCGGGTTCGCCGGTGCCGGGGTCGGTGCCGATGGCCGCGGCGACGGCGCGGATCAGCGCCTGGGCCAGGCCCTCGGTCAGGCGGGCGATGTCGGCGGAGACGGCGCGCATGCTCGCCGCCACGTCGGCGCCGGACTCCTGGACGCGGCGGTGGTGGGCCTTGAGCAGGTCGCCGAGGCCGTTGAAGTCCAGATGGACGACCGCCAGGCGGCTGACGTCGCCGATCTCGCGGCCGAGGTGGTCGACGTCGGTGGGCAGTTCCAGGCGCTGGGCCCCGGCGGGCGGCGCGATGCCGCGCAGCCAGGTGCGGCTGTTGGCGTCGTGCCACTGCCGGGCCCGCATGCGGGCGGTGACGATGTCGCGGGCCGTGCGTTCGCGGACGGGGCCGCGGTCGCGGGTGTGGTCCAGCAGCTCGGCGGGGCGGCCGGTGACGTCGCATGCGGCGGTGACGCCGAGTCCTTGGGCGGGCAGGTGGCCGGGGGCCGGGCGGGCGCGGGCGCCCTGCAGCGCGGAGGGCAGCAGCCGCAGCGCCTCGGCCTGGTCGGCGGGCCGTCCGGGACCGCCGTAGGGCACGTGCGCCGTGACGGGGGTGAGCCGGTCGGAGATGTCGCGGAGCCGGCGGGTGTAGCGGCCGGTGAAGGCGCGGGCGTCGGCTGCGGCCCGGCCGGGGCGGGTGAAGGCGATGTAGAGGGCGCCGCCGGCGTCGCGCAGCACCGCGCGGTGCTCCTCGGGCACCTCGGCCAGCAGCGGGGCGACGTGGGGGCCAGAGGTGTCGGTGAGATCGGCGACGAGCGTGGCGCGGCCGATGGCGTCGAGCAGCCGGCGGCCCTCGTAGATGAACCGCTGGATGCCGGCGAGGTCGACGCCGACGAGGACCCCGTGCGGTGGCCGGGGCGCATCGCCCGGCGGCGGGGGTGCGGCCCGGGGCGCGGCGGCGGGGTCGGCGGCGCTCATCGGATCGCCTCCCGGCGGGTCAGAGTCTGAGGGCGGACAGGTGGGCGTGCAGGGCCGCGCGGAACTCCGGCGTCCGCGGCTCGGCGGATACCACTCTCGGACGCCGGGTGTCCTCGTGGCCGGTGATCTTCTCGGCGGGCGGCGCGGAATCGGCGGCGGCGGGTGCGCCCGCGTCTGCCCGCCACCAGGAGAACCAGTCGATCAGCTCCAGGGCGCGACCGGGGCCGCCGTCGCCGGGGCGGTGCAGGGCGAGGGTGAGCCCGGCGGTGCCGCAGCGCACGTTGAGCAGCGCCGCGGCCGCGAACACGTCGTGGGCCCATCCCCCGGCGCCGGTGTCCTGCTCCACGTGCAGGTCGCCGGAGGTGAAGTAGCGCAGCCGCGTGCGGCGGGGGGCGCTCAGGGCGAGGGCGCGGTCGGCCGCGGTGAGGATGAGGGTGGGGCGCTGGGGCACGGAGTACTGCGGCAGCGCCGGCGCGCCGGCGACGGCGGTCTCGTCGACCCAGGCGGCGATCTCGGCGGTGCCGGCCAGCTCGCGCACCTGCTCGGCGGCGGCGTCGATGAGGGGCGCGTCGACCTGGCGGGCGGCGATGCCCGGGTCGATCGCCTCGCTGAGGCTGCCGGCGAGGAAGCGGTAGCCGCGCAGCAGGTGGCGCCATTCGACGGCGGCGGGCGGGTGGCGGCCCACCGGCCCGTGGGTGCGGCAGGAGACGCGCCGGGTGAGGGGGGAGACGTAGGTCAGGCAGCCGCCGCGCTCGTGGGCCGCCAAGGCGAGGCCGGTGCTCATGGCCTTGGTTCCGGTGGTGATGTCGGCGACCACGGGGGTGTCCGGCGCGCGGTACTGGTCGATCTTGGCGCGGGCGCGGGCCGCGACGTCGGCGACGTCGGCCGCGTCCACCGCGGCCTCGGCGAACTTCACCCGGTCGGGGTAGCCGCCCCGGCGCAGCCGAGAGGCCAGCCGGCGCCGGTTGAGGCGCTGGAACTCCTCGGGCTCCTCGGCGGCCAGCAGCATGCGGCGCACCCCGGAGTCGAGTGCGGCCAGCTCCTTCTCGCTCTGCCGGGTGAACAGCATGACGGCGCGCCGGGGCAGGCAGGCGCGGGCGACGGCGAGGACGGGCAGCCGGTTGCCGCCCAGGCCCATCAGCAGCAGCGGGGCGGCGCCGCCGCCCCGGCCCGCGGCGGGGCAGGCGGCGGGATCGCTCCCGGCCGCGGCGCGGGTGCGGTTCCGGTCGGCGGCGGGCGCGCCGGCCGGGTCCGGCGCGGCGGGGGCGGCCGCGGCAACGGGCCGCCGGGGCGGGGGCGCGGCGGGGAAGAAGCTCGCGATCATCCGCTCGGCGGTGCCGAAATCGCGGGCGAGCTCCTCCAGACTGCGCACGTGCAGCGGGGCGCCGCTGAGTTCGGGGTCGTAGGCGGCGATCTGCTCGATGGAGCAGTCGCCTTTGGCGCCGTCGTGCACGAACAGCACCCGGGCGGCCCCGCCGAACGCGCGCTGGGCCTTGGTGAGGGTCCAGCCGGCAGCGTCGGGGATGTGCGAGGGGTCGCGTTTGACCTCGACGCACAGCACGCGGTGGCGGTAGCGCACGATGAGGTCGAAGTCGCCGATGGAGTCGCGGGGGTTGCGCGGATCCGGCATGACGCGGTTGCCCAGCACCTCGGCGCCGGGCACGTGGTCCAGGCGGCGGCGGAAGAGCGCGAGCACCCGCGCCTCGGCCATCTCGCCGCTGGTGAGCGGGGTCTGCCGGTCCTCACCGCGCAGCCAGGCCTCCTGGGCGGCGGTCCGGTCGCCCGGGCGCAGCTCCACGCCGTGCAGGCCGGCCAGCTCGGCGGCGGTGAGGGCGCTGCTGTCGATACCGGCCTGGTGGCGGGAGCCGTCGGTGAAGCGCAGCGTCTCGGAGGTGGCGTCGAGGTAGCTGCGCCAGCGGTGCCGGCGGGGGAAGCGCTCGGTGTGCAGCAGCACGGCGTGGGCGCTCATCACCTTGCTTCCGCCGGTGTAGCACAGCCGCCAGGGTTCCCGCAGGTCGGCGGAGAGGGCCGCGAAGCGCTCGGCGACCGCGCGGAAGTCGAACACGTCCTCGCCCACGTCGAATCTGCGGGCGACCTCGATGGCCGGGCACAGCCGGCGGGCCGCGGCGGCGATCCGGGCCGCGCGCCGGGCGGTGTCGCTGCTGTGCACGAGGACCAGTCGGCGCGGGGCGAAGGTCAGCGCGGCCAGCAGAGCCGGGGTGGGGCTGGTACCGGCCAGCACGACCAGCGTCGCCGGGGCGGCGTCCGCGCCGGCGCCGACGGGATCGAGATCCGCACTCCGTCCCATGAGTCCCTTTCACCCTGTCATGCACCGCTCCGCAAGGCTGCGGCGCTGTCGTCCCCGACTTCCGCGATCACCCAGAAACCACTCTCTTCACCCCTGTGTCCGAGAGAGGTGCTGTGTCGGAGGTGATCGCCCATACGAACCATGACTCAGCCCCTCTAATCCACCCGAACCACCACGCTAGGCCCGCACCCGCCCCGGTGCGAGCGAACGGCCCGCAGGAGCCTCCGCCGCTTCGGCGGCCGGAAGGAGGAGCGGTGAGACATCGACGACAGGCAGGGATCCGCGCCCCGGCCGCACCCGGTACTTCCCACCCCGCCCCGGTCGCTCCGGGCCGGGGAGCCGGCGGCCGCGCCCGGTTCCGGCCCCGATCCCGGCAGACGGGATAGCACCAACCGCCGCACGTCTCTCGCGTCGATCAGGGAAGGACCTCCCGGCGGACGGGACAGACCGCGCAGAGAACGGCCCTGGCTGCTTCTTCGTCGTCCGACCCCCGGTTGACGGGATAACAACGCCAGTTGTTGACGGACGCTCCCCAGGGCCGACTCCTCCCCGGCAGACGGAATGGGACCGGCACCGGCCCCGGCACGGGTACACCCGGCCAGGCCCTTGACCCCGGCCCTGACAACCAACACCTGGCTCGCCTGCGAAGACCCGCGCCAGCCCGATCCCGGCAGACGGAATGGCTGGCCAGGCGCCGGGCACGCGCCCGCGCGCCGCACCGCACGGGCGCTCCCGGTCCCAGGGCGCACCGCGTCCCGGGACCGGGACCGCCTGCTGCGCTCCCCCGTTTCGCGCCGCCGGCGCCCGGTCCCCTCAGCCGTTTCGGCGGCCGAGCGCCTTGCAGCCCACGATGGTGCCGTCGGAGGAGCGCACCAGATCGGTGGGCACGAGCAGGTCGGTGCGCTCGGGATGGGCGAGTGCGACGGTGGAGGAGACGATGTACCACACGCCCAGCGCCGGAGCGGGCAGCAGGGCCCGGCCGTAGTCCTCGGAGAACACCGGGATCCCCCCGATACGGCCGATCTCGCAGCGGTCGACGGCCACGCGCACCGGTTTGGACGCCGCCGGGCAGCGGACGACGACACGGTCGTCGGAATCGAAGATCGTCACCTCATGCGGTGTCAGGTTGACCAGCGGAACACGCATTCTTCCCTCTCACATCCCGAGCCGGCCGAGCGCACCGAGCAGACCCAGCATGCTGCGCGATCGCCGCACGCGGCAGCGGGTCAGTCGAACAGCAACCCGTCAAATCCCTGTTCCTGAACTTCCGCGTGCACCGGACGCGGAGACCGGGGCCGCCGGCGGTCTCGGGCGGAGTGCCGTCGCCGACCGGCTGCCGCGTCTTCGCCGGTGGTGAGCGTGTCCACGCGCAGCGCACCGAACCCCTGCGCGGTGTATTTGCCCACTCCGGTCAGCTCGACGAGTTCCAGCAGCGCGCCGAAGTCGGCCAGCAGGCGGCCGTCGCTCCCGCGGGGAAGCGCCAGCCGCAGACCGCCCTCCCATCCGAGCACGGTGCGCCCGGCCGGCCCCGCGTGCTCGGCGGCCCGGATCGGTGCGGAGTCCTCGGGCAGGCGGCGCAGGCGATCGGTGACCTCGTCGATGCGGCGCAGCCACGGCTCGGCCAGCTCGCGGGGGGCGAAGCGCGCCACCGCGCCCAATGCTCCGCTGCCGCTGAGGCGGCCGGAGGCGGTGCGGTGCACGACGCCGAACAGCAGCCGCGGCCCCGGCCAGGCCTGGAAGCTGTCCTCGCCGTCGTAGTTGCGCGCCAAGGACACCACGGGGCTGAGGGTGTGCAGCGCGGCCGAACGGGCGGCCCGCCGGGGTTCGGTCAGGACGGCGGCGTAGTCGCGGGTGTGCACTTCGGTGACCGACAGCGGTTCCAGCAGGTGGTCGCCCACCCGCTGCACGCGCCCGACGAGGTCGGCGGGATCGGTCTCGGGCGGGCGGTCCTCCAGCCAGGTCAGCGACCACACCCACAGCCGGTCGGCCAGCGGCTGGGGCCACCCGTTCATCGCCCACTTCTTGGCCGCGCCGTGCTCGTCGTCGGGCTGGGGCCACCAGGAGTTCAGCAGTCCATGGCAGTCGACGGCGCGCACGGGCCGGGCGGCGTCGGCGTGGTCGCGCAGCACCAGCGTCCAGCGTCGCGGCATCGTCACTCCCCCTTCGTCGCCGAGCTGCCTCGGCCGTCATGGGCGCCTTTGGATCAGGCCCGAGCACCCATAGCTCTCGGACAGCACGGATGCCGCGCCCCGGCGCCGTCCTCGCCCGGAACCGCGGGCCGCGGCGGGCCGGGCGGCGGCCGTCCGAGAGGTGTCGGCACCCCCGGGCCGCGGCACGACGCAGTCGAGTGATCAGGATGGAGCCGCCCGCGCATGAGCGCCGCAGACGACCACACCGACCCGCAGAACCGCGGAGCACCGCGTCCGCGCCCCCACGACTGGCTGGACGCCTACGTGCACTTCCGATTGGCGGACCTCGACCCCGACCTGGAGGGGGTGCCCGAGCCCGAGGGGGCGCGCGAGGACGGCGCCGGGCCGGAGCGGTCCCAGCCTCCGCCGGTACCGGAGGTCACCCCCGAGGAGCTGGCCGCCCACCTCGCCGAGCTGGTCGAGCGCTACCGCCGCCGCCCCCAGCGCTGAGGCCCGCGGCCTCCGGAGCCTTTGCCCCGCCTTGACTCCGGGCGTGCGCGCGTCCTACTTTCGTAGTCGACCACGCGCGTCGCCAGGGCGGCGCTTGCAGCGCCAGCCGACGTGGGTGTGTCGTCGGGCGCAGCCGTCCTTCTTCTATGCACTTTCCCGGAGGAGCTGGGGAAGAGCCTCAGCCCCGTGCCCACGGGGAGAAGAAGGATCTTGAGCACGCGCTGCCTGTTCACGGACCTTTTCGGTTCGACCGCGTTTCTGCACGCGATCACCCGCGCCTTCGGCTGCGGCCGGTGCGAGCCCGCGCGCCGGCGGGACGCCTCGCACACCCTGCAGAGCTGCGATCGCCACGCCGCGCAGTTCGACTCGGCCCTGACGCTGCTGAGCGAGCACTGCCCCTGTCCGAGCCACGGCGCATCCGCCGGCTCCCGGATCACTGCGCGGATGGGCGAGGTGCACGCCGCGCTGGGGGCGGGCGAGCCCGCCCCCGCAACGGTGCGCCGCCTGGTCTTCGCCCTGCGCGACGCCGAGACCGACCGCGCCTTCTCGCGGCTGCGGCTGGTCTTCCCGCAGTGGTCGGGGCGCACGCTGCGCTGCGCCTTCTCCGAGCGGCCCCGGCGCTGGGCGCGCCAGCGGGCGGTTGCCGAGTGGGTGGCGCCCGGCGTCGTCGAGCAGGAGGCCCTGGCCGCCCTGGTGCTGGCCGCGGGCTTCGGCCACCCGGCGGTGGACCTGCCCGACGAGCAGCCCGACGAACCCGCCGACGCCGCCCTGCCCGGCGACCACGGGTTCACCCGCGAGTCGGGGGCGGTGCCGGTGGCCGACCGCGCGGGGCGCGCGGTGGCTGTGTGCCGGGAGCGCCCGCTGGTGTCGGTGCCCACCGCCGAGTACGTGCTGCGCAAACTGCACGAACTGGCCGAAGGGGTGGACCCGGCGCGCGCCCGCACCACCGACGAACTGCGCAGGGTGGGTCTGGCCGAGGCGCTGCGCGGGATGGGGGCCGAGGACCTCGCGCGCGTCCTCACCGAGGTCCTGCGCCGGCTCGCCGACCGCCTGCCCGAGCACTTCGAGCTGCTGGAGCGGGCGCGCGGGCGCGCCCGCAGCGCCCCCTACCGCCCGGTCGCCGACGCCGCCGCAGCCTCTTCCGTCCCGGAGCCGCCCGCGCGCCCCCGCGCCGAGGAGCTGCCCGAGCCGGAGCGGGACTGGCTGCGCCGCACCGCCTGGAGACTGGTCAGCCAGGCGCGCGAGCACCCGGTCTACTACGCCACCGACCCGGTCGCGGCCCTGGACCGCTTCCTCGACACCCACCTGCGCGCCGAGGCCGCGGCCATCCCCGCCGCCTGGGCCGGCGCGGTCCACGACGACGAGGCCCGCGCCGACCTGCTGGAGACCCTGGTCGACCTGGTCGCGACAGTGGAGTGACCCGGCCCGCCGATCCCGCGCACGCTCCTAATCTCGCCACCTTCGCCAAAATGGCATACCATCTGACCATGAGCGTTCAGCCAACCACGAACAGTCAGCACGAGGAACTCTCCGTCGCACAGGCTCGGGACCACTTCTCCGAAAGAGTCAACAGGGCCGCCTACGGCAACGAGATCACCTACGTAACCCGGGGGCGCAAGCACGAACGCGCCGCCGCCATCGTTCCGGCATCCTTTGTCGAAGACTACGAGACGCTGCTGGACGCGCACGATGCGCGCATCGCCCGTGCACGGCTTGATGACATCCGCGCAGGACGCGAAGAAACCATCACGCTGGATGAGATGGACAGGGAACTCGAACCGTGACGCCTAACCCCAGGCCGCACTACCAGGTCATCTTGGGCGTCCGAGCCAGCAAAGAACTACGCAAGCTGGATAACACGACTTCGCGGCGCGTCCGCGGCGCCCTTAGAAAACTGGGCGACGATCCTCGGCCGGATGGCTGCCGCAAACTGAAGGGCGAGGAGGACCTCTGGCGCATTCGGGTGGGCGACTACCGGATTCTGTACAGTATCGATGACGGTGAAGTCGTCGTTGTCGCGCTGCGGATCGCTCACCGCAGTGACGTCTACCGCGATCTCGACTAGGACCGCAAACCCCGCGTCGGCCGCCAACCTCGGACCACCCCCTTCGTACACGTGTATGATTTGCCGACGAGTACGTACAGGCAGACCCACTACCGAAGGGACGCACCGCCGTGGTCACCGAGGTCTTCACGCGCAAGTACTGCGATCCGCACGCTCTCCGCGAGGAGAAGGTCGAGGCGACTGACGTCATCCAGTTCGCCTGGGAGGGGACCGTCCGCGAGGTCGATGCCTGCGACGAGTGCAAGAAGGAGCACGAGACCCACTACGAGCCGCTGGTCGACTACTCCCGCCCGGTGAAGAAGCGCCGCGCCAAGAAGGCCGACGCCAAGGCCGGCGCCGACTCCTCCGGCGCCGACTCGTCCTCCTCCTCGGACGACTCCGCCGACTCCTGATCGCGCTCCGCCGCGCGCGGCCGGCGCCCTGTCGCGGCGGCCGGCCGCCGGTGCGGTGGCGCGCGTCCCGGCGGCCGGCCTCGCCCAGCCCCTCGGGGCTGCCGGGGGAACGGCCGCTCGGGCGGCTCAAGCGGCCCGGGCCGAGCGGCGCAGGAGAGCGCTGCGCCGTCGCCCGCATCCCGCCCCCGCGGCGGGACGGATTCGAGCGGGGGAGGCCGGTGCCCCATTTCACCGGCCTCCCCCGCCGCTTTTCAGGAAGGCTTGTGGGTCACATCCCCGCGGCGCCCGGTTGGGTCATCAGGCCGGCCAGCCGCCCCTCTCTGCGGGCCGCCACCGCTCCGGCGACCGGGAGCCGGGCCTGCACGACGCCGTCGCGCGGCGGGCCGATCGTCGCCCCCACACGGCGCATGATGCGCTGCATCCCGCGGTTGCCGGCCACGGTCTCGGCGCGGACCTCGGCCAGGCCCCAGTCGGCGGCGACGGCGATCAGCGCGCGGGTCAGGGCGGTGCCCACACCCTGCCGCTGCCAGGAGTCCTCGACCAGGAAGGCGATCTCGCCCACGCCCGGGTCGAGGGTGAACATCAGGTGGGCCAGTGCGATCGGCTCGCCGCCCGCGCTCGGGCGCGCGAGCAGGGTCAGCCCCCGCTCGGCGTCGCAGAACAGGTCGAGCATGCTCGGCGGCAGCCGCCGCATACCCGACTGATAGCGGCCGCGGATCGTCTCGGCGGAGCAGCGTGCGTGTATCCGCCCGATGGCGTCGGCGTCGGCCGCCCCGGCCTGGCGCACCTCGATCTCGATGCCGCGGTGGGTGGAGACGGCGCCGTCGGTGGGCGCCGGCCCGATGGGCGGCAGGACCGAGCGCACCAGGGCGTCGGCGCGCGCGGACTCGGTCCAGGTGAAGGGCCGGTCGGGCCGGCGCAGCCGGACGCCGCGCAGCGGGCCGACCGCCACCACCAGGGTGGTCTCGGGCTCCTCGGGGAACTCCGCCGCCGGGCGGGTGAGGTTGGTCCACCGGGCGTCCTCGGCCATCAGCAGCTCGCCGAGCACCTCGGGCAGCCGGTTGGGCGCACTGCGCAGGCGCGCGGTCAGCAGCAGCGCCTTGGTGACGTCGTCGCCGACCTCGCGGGGCTGGGCGGGGACCGCGTCGACGGCGTCGGTCACGCTGCGCTCGGCGACCTCCCGCAGCAGGGTGTGGTGCTCCCCCGGCACGTCGACGACGAACTCGTCCACCACTCCCGCCGGGTCCGCATGGATGGAGAGGCCGACGATGTTGCCACCCCGGGCGGCCACGGCCTCGACCACGCCGGCCAGTTGGCCGGGGCGGTCCTCGACGACGGTGCGGATACGCCACAGGGCCATGCGTCCCCCTCTGCCGGGTCGGCGGCCACCGTGCCGTTCCGCCGCGGTGGTGCGCCTTGTCCCTTCCAGGGTGGAATGCCGCTGTTTCCGGCGTGCTACGGCGCGGTAAGTTCCGGTGACACCTCGCCGCCGGTCCGCGGAGCGGTGCCCGCCCGGGGCGGGTCAGGGGCGGCCGGCGACGAGTTCGCCGTCCTTCCACACCGCCGCGACCTGCGGTACTCCGGGCCGGTAGGCGAGGTAGACGGGGTTGGGCGCCTCAAGCAGGACCATGTCCGCGCGGGCGCCCGCGGTGAGGCGGCCCACGTCGTCCCGGCGCAGCGCGGCGGCGCCGCCGGCGGTGGCCGCCCGCACCGCCTCCTCCGGAGTCATGTGCATCTCCCGCACCGCCAGTGCGATGCACAGCGCCATGCTGGAGGTGAAACACGAGCCGGGGTTGCAGTCGCTGGCCAGGGCGACCTGCGCCCCGGCGTCGAGGAGTGCGCGCGCGTCGGGATAGGGCCGGCGGGTGGAGAAGTCGACTCCGGGCAGCAGCGTGGCCACCGTGGCCGGCCCCTCCCCCGCCGCGGAGTCGGCCAGGGCCGCGACGTCCTCGGCCGCGAGGTAGGTGCAGTGGTCCACCGACGCCGCGCCCTGCTCCACGGCCAGGCGCACGCCGGGGCCGTGGCCGAGCTGGTTGCCGTGCACGCGGGGCAGCAGTCCGCGCCGCCGTCCGGCATCCAGGACCCGCCGCGCCTGCGGCTCGTCGAAGGCGCCGCGTTCGCAGAACACGTCGATCCAGCGGGCGTGCGGGGCGCAGGCATCCAGCATCGGGCCGGTGACCAGGTCGAGGTAGCCGTCGGGATCGCCGTCGTACTCGGGCGGGACGACGTGCGCGCCCAGGAAGGTGGTCTCGTCGCTCAGCCGCGCGGCCACGCGCAGCGCGCGCTCCTCGTCGGCGACGCTGAGGCCGTAGCCGGATTTGATCTCCACGGTGGTGGTGCCCTGGGCGCGGGCCTCGCGCAGCAGCCCGGTGGCGCCGCCCAGCAGCTCGCGTTCGGAGGCGGCGCGGGTGGCGGCGACCGTGGTGCGGATTCCGCCGGCCTCGTAGGGCCGCCCGGCCATGCGGTCGCCGAACTCCCGGCTGCGGTCGCCGGCGAAGACGATGTGGGAGTGGCTGTCGACGAACCCGGGGATGACGCACCGCCCGGCGGCGTCCACGCGCACGTCCGCGGCGGGGGCCCGGGTGCGGGGGCCGCACCAGGACACCCGGCCGTCCTCGACGACCAGGGCGGCGTCGGCCACCTCGCCGAGTTCGCCGGCGCCCAGCGCGGGTTCGTTGGTGACGAGGCTGCCTATGCCGTCGATCAGGACGGAGGAGACCGCCGGGACGGCGGGGTGGTCCGGGGTGTTCATCGGCGTCGCGGCACGCGGAGGGCGCCGCGTCCTCCCTTCGGTGGCGGCTGCGGACGGTTGCGGGGGCGCCGGCGCGGCGACGCCGACCGGGCGGGCTCACGGGGCGACCTCCCTGATGGCGGCGTCGAGCCGGGCCGCGGCGTCGGGGATGAGCGCGTGCACGCCGTCGCGCACGATCCACCGGCCGCCGGCCATCACGTGGCGGACGTCGGCCGCGGTCGCGGCCCACACCAGAGCGTCAGCGGCGCGGCGGGGGTCGAAGCCGGCCATCCGGACGCCGTCGACGGCGAGGCTGACCAGGTCGGCGCGGGCGCCGGGGGCGATGCGCCCGGCGGGCGGATCGCCGGCGGCCGCCCAGCCGAGCGCGGCGTGCCCGCCGGTGTGCACCGCCTCCAGCAGGCGGTGGGCGGGCAGGGTGCCGCGGCGGCCGGTGCGCAGCCGCTCGTGGGCCTCGGCGGAGCGGGCCTCCTCGAACATGTCGACGGTGGAGTGGCCGTCGCTGCCCAGCGACAGCGGAGCGCCCGCCAGCCGGTCCAGCTCGGGCAGGCCGTCGGCGAGGTCGCGCTCGGTGGTGGGGCACAGGCACACCCCGGCCCCGGTTCCGCGGACGAGAGCGGCGTCGTCGGAGGTGAGGTGGGTGGCGTGCACGAGAGTGGGGCGCAGCGCGGCGAGGAAGCCGGTGCGGTCGAGGAGCTGGGCGGGTGTGCAGCCGTGGGCCGCCAGGCAGGCGGCGTTCTCGGCGGGCTGCTCGGAGAGGTGGATGTGCGCGGCCGCCCACCCGGCCTCCCTCGCCGTCCGCGCGATGCGGGCGAGGTCGGCGGGCGGGACGGCGCGCACCGAGTGCGCCGCGGCGCCCACGCGGGCGTGTGCGCCCGCGGCGCGCAGGGCGGCGGCGCGCTCGGCCCAGGCCTCGGCGCCGCCGTCGCCGAAGCGGACCTGGATGCCCTCCAGCGGCGCGTACGCACCGTCGGTCCCCAGGCCGCCGGCGAGGTAGCAGGTGTCGAGCAGGGTGATGCGGATGCCGGCCTCGGCCGCGGCCGCGATCAGTGCGCGGCCCATGGCGTTGGGGTCGCTGTAGGGCGTGCCTGCGGGGGCGTGGTGCAGGTAGTGGAACTCGCCCACGCAGGTGATCCCGGCCAGCGCCATCTCGGCGTAGACGCCGCGCGCCAGGCGGTGGTAGGAGTCGGGGTCGAGCCGTCCGGCGACCTCGTACATCCGCTCGCGCCAGGTCCAGAAGCTGCCGCCGTCCTCCCCGGTGCGCCCGCGCAGCGCGCGGTGGAAGGCGTGGGAGTGCGCGTCGGCGAACCCGGCGACGGTCAGCCCGCGCAGCCGCTCGGCGCCGTCGGGCGGGCGGGTGCCGCGGGCGACCGAGGTGATCAGGCCGCCGGAGACCTCGACGAGCACGCCGGGCTCCGCCGCGGGGCCCGCGCCGGCGTCCAGCAGCGCCCACTCGCACCAGTAGCGGTCGGCGCGCTCACGGGCCGGCGAAGTGCCCCCACTCCCCCGCCGCGAGGCCCCGGCACCCGTCACGGCTTCACCTCCCCCACCGGCCGAGTCCCGCCTCGGCGCCATCCGGCCGACTCGGCTCCGGCCGGCGCGCCATAGCGGTACGCGCGGCCCACGGCCGCGACGAACCCGCCCTCACCCGGAGGCCGCAGCCCGCCCTCCGCTCCGGGCCCGGCAGCGCCCATTCGCACCGGTCCCGCCGGGGCCGCTGCCGCTCGGCCGTGCCGCCCTTCGCTGCTGCTGCCCTGCCCGATGCCGTCACGGCTCCTCCTCCGGCACCGGGCGGGTTCGGCCCACTGGCATTCGATCATCGCCCGGCTCCGCGGGTCGCCGAGCCGCTCACCCTTGTCCGCGCATCGCCGCACCGCTCAGTCCTCCTCCGCCGGTCCGGCATCGGTCAGGTCGGCCAGCACGTCGGCCAGCGCCGCGACCCCGGCGCGGCAGTCGGCGGCCGTGGCCGACTCCTCCGGTGCATGCGAGATACCGGTGGGGTTGCGCACGAACAGCATCGCCGTGGGCACGGCCGTGGCCAGCACCCCCGCGTCGTGGCCGGCGCCGGTGGCCAGCACCGGTACGGCCCCGCCCTCGCCGCCCACGCGGGCGGCGACGCGGTCGCGCAGCCGGTGGTCGAACTCCACGAGCGGCGACTTGGACTCCAGGAACGCGGTGACGGTGACGCCGTGCTCGGCGGCGCTGCTGCGCGCCGCCGCGTCGACCCCCTCCACGACCGCGTGCAGGGCCGCCTCCTCGGCCGCGCGCGCGTCCAGCCAGGCGCGCACCCGCGAGGGCACGGCGTTGGTGCCGTTGGGCGAGACCCGCACCTTGCCCACGGTCGCCAGGGCGCCGTGCTCCTCGGCGGCCCGGCGCGCCGCCCGCACGGCCTCGGCGAAGGGCAGCATGGGGTCGCTGCGGTCGGCGAGCCGGGTGGTGCCGGCGTGGTCGGCCTGCCCGGAGAAGTCCAGCCGCCACCGCCCGTGCGGCCACACCGCCGAGGCCACGCCGACGGCATCGCCGGTGTGGGCGAGCGCCCGCCCCTGCTCGATGTGCAGTTCCACGAACGCGCCGATGCGGCCCAGCAGCTCGCGGTCGGGCCCCATGCGCTCGGGGTCGAGCCCGGCCCGTTCCATCGCCTGCGCCCAGGAGACGCCGTCGGCGTCGGTGAGCCGCCCGGCCCGCTCGGGTGTCATCGCACCGGTCAGCAGCCGGCTGCCCAGGCAGGGCACGCCGAAGCGGGCGCCCTCCTCCTCGACGAACACCGCGACGGCCAGGGGGCGCCGCGGCCGCAGGCCCCGCCGGCGCAGCTCGTCGACGGCGGCCAGCGCCCCCACCACGCCGAGGGGCCCGTCGTAGGCCCCGCCGTCGGGGACGGAGTCCAGATGCGAACCGGTTACTACTGCTGCTGCCTTATCGGCGGGTGCGCGGGGCGCTTCGACGCTCCCGGGGGCGCCCCAACAGGCCCACAGGTTGCCGTTGCCGTCGGTTTCGACCTCGAGTCCGCGGGCGCTCGCCGCCGAGCGGAACCAGGAGCGCACCTGGGTGTCGGCCGGTCCCCAGGAGAACCTGCGGTAGCCGCCGGTGGTGCGGTTGCGCCCCAGCGGGGCGAGTTCGGCCCACAGTTGTTCGAAGTCGCCGCTCATGCGTCCGCTCCTCGCCTGCCCTCGTCTTCACCGATCTCGCGGCACGGCGCCGGCCCCGTCCGGCCGCCCGCCTGCACCGGCCTACTCCCGGCCTTCGCGCATGGGCAGGCGGATGCCGTGCTCGCGCGCGACGGATTCAGCACGGCCATACCCGGCGTCGGCGTGGCGGATCACTCCGGTGGCGGGATCGTTGGCCAGTACCCGCTGCAGCTTGCGCGCCGCGAGCGGCGAGCCGTCGGCGACGCTGACCTGCCCGGCGTGGATGGAGCGGCCGATGCCGACGCCGCCGCCGTGGTGGATCGACACCCACGAGGCGCCTGATGCGGTGTTGACCAGGGCGTTGAGCAGCGGCCAGTCGGCGATGGCGTCGGAGCCGTCGGCCATGGACTCCGTCTCCCGGTACGGCGAGGCGACCGAGCCGGTGTCCAGGTGGTCGCGGCCGATGGCCAGCGGTGCGCTGATCTCCCCGGCCGCCACCAGCTCGTTGAAGCGCAGCCCGGCCGCGGCGCGCTCGCCCTGGCCCAGCCAGCAGATCCGCGCCGGAAGGCCCTGGAAGGCGACCCGCTCGCCGGCCATGCGGATCCAGCGGGCCAGGTGGTCGTTGTCGGGGAACAGCTCCAGCACGGCCCGGTCGGTGCGGGCGATGTCGGCGGGGTCTCCGGAGAGCGCGGCCCATCGGAACGGGCCCTTGCCCTCGCAGAACAGCGGGCGGATGTAGGCGGGCACGAACCCGGGGAAGTCGAAGGCGCGGGCGTAGCCGGCGGTGCGGGCCTCGCCGCGGAGGGAGTTGCCGTAGTCGAACACCTCGGCCCCGGCGTCGGCGAAGCCGACCATCGCCGCGACGTGGGCGGCCATGGACTCCCGCGCGCGGCGGGTGAACTCCTCGGGGGCGCGGGCGGCGTAGTCGCGCCAGTCGGCGAAGTCGACCCCGCTCGGCAGGTAGGCCAGCGGATCGTGGGCGGAGGTCTGGTCGGTGACGACGTCTGCGGGTGCGCCGCGGCGCAGCAGCTCGGGCACCGCGTCGGCGGCGTTGCCGAGCACGCCGATGGAGACCGCGCGCCGCTCGCTGCGGGCCCGCTCGGCCCGGCGCAGCGCGTCGTCGAGGCCGTCGGCGCGGACGTCCAGGTAGCCCTGGGCGAGGCGGCGCTCGATGCGGGTGGCGTCGCACTCGACCACCAGCGCAGCCCCGCCGTTCATCGTCACCGCCAGCGGCTGGGCCCCGCCCATGCCGCCGAGGCCGGCGGTGAGCGTGAGGGTGCCGGCCAGGCTGCCGCCGAAGCGTTTGGCGGCCACCGCGCCGAAGGTCTCGTAGGTGCCCTGCAGGATGCCCTGGGTGCCGATGTAGATCCAGGACCCGGCGGTCATCTGCCCGTACATGGTCAGGCCCAGGGCCTCCAGGCGGCGGAACTCCGCCCAGTCCGCCCAGTCCCCGACGAGGTTGGCGTTGGCGATGAGGACGCGCGGCGCCCACTCGTGGGTGGGCAGCACCCCCACGGGACGACCGGACTGCACCAGCAGGGTCTCGTCGTCGCCCAGGTCGCGCAGCACCGCGGTGATGCGCTCGAAGCTGGCCCAGTCGCGGGCGGCCCGGCCGGTGCCGCCGTAGACCACCAGCTGCTCCGGGTGCTCGGCGACCTCGGGGTCGAGGTTGTTGTGCAGCATGCGCAGGGCGGCCTCCTGCGGCCAGCCCTTGGCGGAGCGGGCCGAGCCGCGCGGGGCGCGCACGGTCCGCGGGGCGGGGCCGGTTCCCATGGTCATCGCGGTCCTCCTGACCGGTCAGGCGAGCGGGGTGACGGCGTCGGCGGCGGCGAGCACCGTGCCGTCGGCGATGAGGCCGGCCGCGGCGGCGATCTCGGGCGCCAGGTGGCGGTCGGGTCCCGGGCCCGGCACCCGGGTGCGCACGGCGTCGCGCACGGCCGCGGTGGCTGGCGCGGGCTCCAGCGGCGCCCGCAGGTCCAGCGCCCGGGCGGCGGTGACCAGCTCTACCGCCAGCACGCTGGTCAGCGCTTCGACGGACCGGCGCAGCTTGCGTGCGGCCGCCCAGCCCATCGATACGTGGTCCTCCTGCATGGCGGAACTGGGGATGGAGTCGACACTGGCGGGCGCGGCCAGCCGCTTGAGCTCGGAGACGAGCGCCGCCTGGGTGTACTGGGCGATCATGTGGCCGGAGTCGACGCCGGGGTCGTCGGCGAGGAAGGCGGGCAGGCCGTGGGAGCGGGCGACGTCGAGCATGCGGTCGGTGCGCCGCTCGGCGATGGAGGCCAGGTCGGCCGCCGCGATGGCCAGGAAGTCCAGCACGTAGCCTACGGGGGCGCCGTGGAAGTTGCCGTTGGACTCGACCCGGCCGTCCTCCAGCACCACCGGGTTGTCGATGACGGCGGCCAGTTCCCGCCGGGCGACGGCCTCGGCGTGGGCGAGCGTGTCGCGCGCGGCGCCGGCGACCTGGGGCGCGCAGCGCAGCGAGTACGCGTCCTGCACCCGGGTGCAGTCGGGACCCCGGTGGGAGGCGACGATGGCCGAGCCGGCCAGCAGCGCGCGCATGTTGGCGGCGGCCGCCGCCTGGCCCGGGTGGGGGCGGAGCTCCTGCAGCTCGGCGGCGAAGACCCGGTCGGTGCCCAGCAGCGCCTCGACGCTCATGGCGGCGGTGATGTCGGCGACCCGCACCAGCCCGGCCAGGTCGGCGCAGGCGAGCAGCAGCATGCCGAGCATGCCGTCGGTGCCGTTGATCAGCGCGAGCCCTTCCTTGGCGGCGAGTTCGAGCGGACGCAGTCCCGCCTCGCGCAGCGCCTCGGCGGCCTCGCGGGCTTCGCCGCCGGCGTCGCGCACGGTGCCCTCGCCCATCAGCGCCAGCGCCACGTGGGACAGCGGGGCGAGGTCGCCCGAGCAGCCCAGGCTGCCGTACTCGTGCACGACGGGGGTGATCCCGGCGTTGAGCAGTCCGGCCAGGGCCTCGGCCGTCTCGACGCGGACGCCGGTGCCGCCGCCGGCCATGGTCCGCAGCCGCAGCAGCATCAGCGCGCGCACGACCTCGCGCTCGACTTCGGCCCCGGTGCCGGCGGCGTGGGAGCGGATCAGGCCGGCCTGCAGCCGGGAGCGCAGGTCGGGGGCGATGTGCCGGGTGGCCAGGGCGCCGAACCCGGTGCTGACCCCGTAGGCGGGTGCGGAGTCGGCGGCCAGGACGTCGACGCGTTTGCGCCCGGCACCCAGCGCGGCGCGCGCGGCGCCGGTGAGGCGCACCGCCGCGCCGCGGCGCGCCACGGCCACGACGTCCTCGGGGGCGAGCCCGGCGGGGCCGATGTCGATCGAGGTTGGCATGACCTCCATTGGACGCGCATGCCGGCCCCCGGCGCGAGCCCCCGCGCCCAGGTTGTGTCCGAGATTTCAGACGCCTGGGCCGCGGCCCGAGATCAGCGCGCGGGGACGGGCGCCTGAGGCGGCGCCTCCTGTTCACTCGCCGGGGCACTCGGCGCCGTGGCGGTCTCGGCGAGCGCCGCGAGCCCGAGCGCGACGACGGGGTGGTCGGCACTGCCGCTGCGCACTGCGGTCAGGATCGACCGCGACGGCTGCGGCGTCCCGTGCAGCCGCACCCGGACCACCGGGTAGTCGGCGGCGACGGGCAGCAGCCGGGGCACCAGGGCCACGCCCAGCCCGTGGGCGACCAGGGCGGTGGCGCCGACCCAGTCGGTGGCGCGGTGGGCGATGCGCGGGGTGAACCCGGCGGCCGAACAGGCCACGTGGACCATCCAGGCGTGGTTGCAGCTGGTGTCGGCGACGACCCAGTCCTCGCGGACGGCGTCGGCCAGCTCCACCCGGGGGCGCGCCGCCAGCGGGTGGTCGGCCGGAACCAGCAGGTCCTGGGGGTCCTCGACGAGGACCCGCTGGTCGAAGCGGCGGTCGTCGGCCGGCGGATAGGCGGGGTCGGGCACGAAGACGGCGATGTCGGCGCTGCCGCCCAGCAGCATGTCGAAGCACTCGCCGGTCTCGGCCTCCAGCACCGAGGTCCGCAGCTCGGGGTGGCTGCGGCGCAGCCGCGCGGTGGCCGGGGCCAGCAGCATGGCGATGCCCGTGGGGTAGCCGGCCATGCGCAGCGGGCCCGCGGCGCCTTCGGCGTGGCGCGCGAGGTCGGCCACGGCCTGCTCCCAGCGGGTGCTCAGGGCGTCGGCGTGGTCCAGCAGCACATGGGCCGCCGAGGTGAGCCGCACGCGGCGGCCTTCGGGTTCCAGCAGGGTGACACCGAGTTCGCGCGCGAGCTGGCGGATCTGCTGGGAGACCGCCGAGGGGGTCAGATGCAGCGCTTCGGCCGCGCCGGTAACGGTCCCGTGGTGGTGGACCGCTCGCAGCACGCGCAGCCGCCGGAGATCGAACATGTAGGCCAAACTACACGGTTTCCTGCAAAAAGTTCAGATGGACGTGAAGAAAGACCGCCACCAGACTGGACCCATGGAATCCTGCATGAACGGCACACGGGTCTGCCCCGACTGCGGCTGGCCGGAGTCGGAGATCTACCAGGTCGTCTCGCGGCACCTGACCTCGACCGGGATGGTCGTCTACACCCGCTGCGCCTGCGGCCGGCTCCAGGTCCGCTCCCTGAGCGTGCCGGGCGGGGGCCGGGGCGCGTAGCCCGCGGGTGGTGCCCTCGGCGGATTCCGCGCCGGGACGCGCTCCGGCGGCCCGCCCCGGCAAGCGGGCGGTCGGTGCCGCGTCCGGCACGGCCCGCCGGGGATCGCCTCCGACGTGCCACAATCTGGCCATGAGCCATGTCCCGGCGGCCACGCGGGCGCTGCGGCTGCTGCGGTTCCTGGCCACCCGCCCGGGGCCGGTCTCGGCGGCGGTGGCGGCCGCGGAGCTGGAGCTGCCGCGGTCAAGCGTGTACCAGCTGCTGGAGGCCCTGGCCGAGGAAGGATTCGTCACCCACCTGCCCGAGGAGCGCCGGTGGGGACTGGGGGTGGCGGCCTTCGAGATCGGCTCGGCCTATCTGCGCCACGGGCCGTTGGAGCGGCTGGCGCAGCCGCTGCTGCGGCGATTGGTCGAGGAGACGGGGGCGACGGCGCACCTGGGCGTGCTGCACGGCGCGGACACGCTCTACCTGCTCAAGGAGCAGCCCTCGCACGCTCCCGCGCTCGTCACCGGTGTGGGCGTGCGGCTGCCGGCCCACCTGACGGCGTCGGGGCGCGCGCTGCTGGCGCGGCTGCCGCGGGCCCAGGTGCGCGCGCTCTATCCGGCGGCGGAGAACTTCGTGGACCGCACGGGGCGCGGCCCGTCGGGGCCGGCCGAACTGCGCGAGGTGCTGGCGCGCGAGCGGCGGGACGGCTACTCGGTCGAGGAGGGACAGGTGGCCGAGGGCTTCTCCTCGGTGGCCGCTGCGGCCTTCGACCACAACGCCGCACCGGCGGCCGCGATCAGCCTCACCGTCCCCAGCGCGCGCCCGGTGACCGCGGCGGCGCTGGCAGCGGGGGCCCGCGACGCGGCGGCAGAACTGACCCGCCGCCTGGGCGGGCGCCGACCCGAGCCGGACTGAGCAAGATGCGGGGCGCGGCGGCCCGGGGCGCGCCGCGCCCGCACGGACGGCCGAATCCGGGCGCCGCTAGTTGGCGTTGGCCTTCATGTAGGCCTCGACCTCGGCCCGCTCGGCGCGCAGCTTGGCGAGGGCCTCGTCGAGGATGAGGCGGCCCTCCTCCTCGCTGCGGCGCTCCTTCACGTAGGCCAGGTGGGTCTTGTAGGGCTCCGTGCGCGGCGGCGCCGGGGGGTTCTGCGGGTCCTTGCCCGCCGGGAAGCCGCAGCGGGGGCAGTCCCATTCCTCGGGGACCGCCGCCTCGTGCGCGAAGCTCGGCACGACCTCGTGCTTGTTGGCGCAGTAGAACGGAACCCGGATGCGCGGCGCCGACTCGCCGCGCTCGGCCTCGCCCATCGGGCCGGCACCGACGCGGCTGCCACGGATTGCGCTGCCACTACCCACGGAAAACTCCTTCGTCGGACAACACGCCCCGGCTAAGGGGAAACGGGAAAGCACGCCGCACGGCGGCACGGTGCGGCGCGACAGGACCGCGCGGGGAGCGCGGTGGAAGCGGGGCTCGCGAACGGAGCCGAGAAGGGCCGGGCTAGGCGCCCTGGTTGAGCATCAGCCCGAGGACCACGACCGCGACGATCCACACCAGTCCGGTTGCGACCGTCAGCCGGTCGAGGTTGCGCTCGACCACGGAGGAACCGCCCAGGGAGGACGTGACGCCGCCCCCGAACAGGTCGGAGAGGCCGCCGCCCTTGCCCTTGTGCAAGAGCACCATCAGGACCAGCAGCACGCTGCAGAGCATCACGACGATGGACAGACCGAGGATCACACGCTCACCCGTAACTCGACCCCGAGTGGGGGAATTGACGACTTGGGCCCGCGCACCGCCCACTCGTCCGACCCGCCGATCGGGCGGCCGGAGAAGAGGGGGCCGAGGGCGCTCCTTGGATTCTACCGTGTGCCCTGTGGACACCGGCCCGCCGCGACGACGGGCTCCGCGCATTCTAACCCGCGTTCGCCGCCGCCGCGGCCGTTTCGGGCAGTCGAAACCGGCTCGGCGGCGGCAAAACGGCACCGTCGGCCGGCCGGCGGCGCGCACCCGAGGCGGCGCGGCCGGCCGGCCGCGCAGGTCATCGGCCCAGTCGGGCCAGCTTGGCGAACTCGTCGGGCTTGAGGCTGGCCCCGCCGACGAGGGCGCCGTCGACGTCGTCCTGCTCCATGATCCCGGCGATGTTGTCGGCCTTGACCGAACCGCCGTAGAGGATGCGGACCGCGCCGGAGACCTCGTCGGAGTACAGCTCGCCCAGCCGCTCGCGCAGGGCGCTGCACACCTCCTGGGCGTCCTCGGGGGTGGCGACCTCGCCGGTGCCGATCGCCCACACCGGCTCGTAGGCCACCACGAGCTCGGCGGCCTGCTCGGCGGTGACGTCCTTGAGGGCCCCCTCCAGCTGCGCGAGCGTGTGGGAGACCTGGCCGCCGGCCTTGCGCACGTCCAGGCCCTCGCCCAGGCACAGGACCGGCGCGATGCCGGCGGCGAAGGCCGCCTTCACCTTGGCGTTGACGACCGCGTCGTCCTCATGGTGGTACTCGCGGCGCTCGGAGTGGCCCGCCAGCGCATAGGAGCAGCCCAGCTTGGCGAGCATGGGACCGGAGATCTCGCCGGTGTAGGCGCCCTTCTCGTGGGGGGAGATGTCCTGGGCGCCGTAGCCGATGCGCAGCTTGTCGCCGTCGACGAGGGTCTGCACGCTGCGCAGGCTCGTGAACGGCGGAAGCACGACGACCTCGGCGGCGTCGAAGTCGCGGTCGTTCAGCGCGAACGCGACCTTCTGCACCAGCGCGATGGCTTCGAGGTGGTTGTTGTTGAGCTTCCAGTTGCCCGCGATCAGCGGTTTGCGCTTGGGGTCTGCCATGTCGTGTGTCTTCCTTGGCTGCAGAGGCGGCCGGCGGAGGCCGCCGGCCGGGGGGTCAGTCGTCCAGGGCCTCGATGCCCGGCAGGGTCTTGCCCTCCAGGTACTCCAGGCTGGCCCCGCCGCCGGTGGAGATGTGGCCGAACGCCGACTCGTCGAAGCCCAGGGCGCGCACCGCGGCCGCGGAGTCGCCGCCGCCCACAACGGTGAAGGCGCCGGAGTCCAGGAGGGCCTGGGCCAGCGCGCGGGTGCCGTGGGAGTAGGGCTCCATCTCGAAGACGCCCATCGGCCCGTTCCAGAACACGGTGCGGGCGTCGGACAGCTTGGCGGCGAACAGCTCCCGGCTCTTGGGGCCGATGTCCAGGCCCATGCGGTCGGCGGGGATGGCGTCGGCGTCGGCCGGTCCGTGCGGGGCGTCGGCCGAGAACGACTCGGCGGCCACCACGTCGACCGGCAGCACGATCTCCACACCCTGCTTTTCCGCGCGGTCGAGGTACTCGCGCACGGTGTCGAGCTGGTCGGCCTCCAGCAGACTGGAGCCCACCTCGTAGCCCCGGGCCTTGAGGAAGGTGAAGACCATGCCGCCGCCGATCAGCAGGCGGTCGGCGGTACCCAGCAGGTTGTCGATCACACCGAGCTTGTCGGAGACCTTGGAACCGCCCAGCACCACCGCGTAGGGGCGGGCCGGGTCGCCGGTGAGGGTGCGCAGCACCTCCACCTCGGCCAGCACCAGGCCGCCCACGGCGTGCGGCAGCCGGTGGGGCAGGTCGAAGACGCTGGCGTGCTTGCGGTGCACCGCGCCGAAGCCGTCGCCGACGTAGAAGTCGGCGAGCTGGGCCAGGCGGTCGGCGAACTCGCCGCGCTCGGCGTCGTCCTTGCTGGTCTCGCCGGGCTCGAAGCGCAGGTTCTCGACCACGGCCACCTCGCCGTCGGCCAGCGCGGCACTCGTGGCGCGGGCGGACTCCCCCGCGGTGTCGGTGGCGAAGCCGACCTCGGTGCCCAGCAGCTCGCCCAAGCGCGCGGCGACCGGGCGCAGCGAGTAGGCGGGGTCGGGGGCGCCCTTGGGGCGGCCCAGGTGCGCGGCCACCACCACGCGCGCCCCGCGCCGGCGCAGGGCGTCGATGGTGGGCACGCTGGCGCGGATCCGGCCGTCGTCGGTGATGCGGTCGCCGTCGAGGGGCACGTTGAGATCCGCCCGGACGAACACGCGCTTACCGGAGACCTCGAGGTCGTCGATGGTGCGCATGAAGCTCTCCTTCCGCGGGATGAGGCCGCGCCGATGCGGCGTGCGGCGCCCCGGCCCGCAGGGCGGGGGCGCCGCACGCATGCCGGCACGGCCGGGGTCGTCCGGTCAGAGGCGCGAGCCGACCAGCTTGGCCGCGTCCACGAGGCGGTTGGAGTAGCCCCATTCGTTGTCGTACCAGCCGATGATCTTGACGGTGTTGCCGAAGGCCATGGTCAGGCTGGAGTCGAACGTGCAGGAGGCCGGGCTGCCGACGATGTCGGAGGAGACGATCGGGTCCTCGGTGTAGGTCAGCACCTGCTTGAGCTCGCCCTCGGAGGCGGCCTTGAACGCGGCGTTGACCTCCTCGGCGCTGGCCTCGCGCTCCAGCTCCACGACGAGGTCGGTGACCGAGCCGTCGGAGACGGGCACACGCATCGCGATGCCGTCGAGCTTGCCCTGCAGCTCGGGCAGCACCAGGGAGGTGGCCTTGGCCGCTCCCGTGGTGGTCGGGATGATGTTCTGCGCGGCGGCGCGGGCGCGGCGCAGGTCCTTGTGCGGGAAGTCCAGGATGACCTGGTCGTTGGTGTACGCGTGGGTCGTGGTCATCAGGCCCTTGACGATGCCGAAGTTGTCCAGCAGCGTCTTGGCCATCGGCGCCACGCAGTTGGTGGTGCACGAGGCGTTGGAGATGATGTGGTGCTGGGCGGGGTCGTACTTGTCGTCGTTCACGCCCATGACGAGGGTGAGGTCCTCGCCCTTGGCCGGGGCCGAGACGATCACCTTCTTGGCACCGGCGTCGATGTGCTTCTTGGCGTCCTCGGCCTTGGTGAAGCGGCCGGTGGACTCGATGACGACGTCCACGCCCAGGTCGCCCCACGGCAGCTTGCCGGGGTCCTTCTCCTCGATGGTCTTCACCGATGCGCTGCCGACCCGGATGCTGTCGCTGCCGACCTCGACGTCGCCCTCCAGCGTGCCCAGCACGGTGTCGTACTTGAGCAGGTGGGCGAGCGTGGCGTTGTCGGTGAGGTCGTTGACCGCGACGATCTCGACCTCGCTGCCGGCGGCGCGGGCCGCGCGCCAGAAGTTGCGGCCAATCCGGCCGAAACCGTTCACGCCTACACGGATGGTCACGGTAACCAAACTCCTCACGTGTTGGTGGGTACTGCCGTCACGGCCGGCTAGCGGGGCCCGACCGCGGAAGTTGAGCGCCGGGATGTCTCTTCCGAGCCTATCGCTCCACCGCTGGGCGGGCCGTCACCGGCCCGGTCGCGGCACCCTCGGCGGCAGACGCCGGCGCCCGGACCATGCTCGCACCGCTTCCCGGTAGAGGTCTAGACCATTTTCCGAAGTTTTCCGCACGTCGCGAGCCGTCACAAAACCGCACAGCCGCGGGGCTGGGCGGCGCTCGGCGAGGTGCGCGCGGCTCCCCCGCGGCGGCGGGCGCCCGGCCCGGTCAGGGGACGAGCATGTCCGCGGTCAGGTTCGCCTCGGTACCGGGGATGCCCAGGTCACAGGCCCGCTTGTCGGCCATCGCCAGCAGGCGGCGGATCCGCCCGGCGATCGCGTCCTTGGTCAGCGGGGGCGAGGACAGTTGGCCCAGCTCCTCCAGCGACGCCTGCTTGTGGGCCAGGCGCAGCCGCCCGGCGGCCACCAGGTGGTCGGGCGCCTCGTCGCCGAGGATCTCCAGCGCCCGCTCGACCCGGGCGCCCGCCGCCACGGCCGCGCGGGCGCTGCGGCGCAGGTTGGCGTCGTCGAAGTTGGCCAGCCGGTTGGCGGTCGCGCGCACCTCGCGGCGCATGCGGCGCTCCTCCCAGGCCAGCACGCTCTCGTGCGCGCCGAGCAGGGTCAGCAGGGCGCCGATGGAGTCGCCGTCGCGCACGACCACCCGGTCGACGCCGCGGACCTCGCGCGCCTTTCCGTGCACCTTCAGCCGCCGGGCCGCGCCGACCAGCGCCAGCGCCGCCTCGGGGCCGGGGCAGGTGACCTCCAGCGACATCGAGCGCCCCGGCTCGGTCAGCGAACCGTGGGCGATGAAGGCGCCGCGCCAGGCCGACTCGGCGTCGCAGGAGCCGCCGGCGACCACGTGGCGGGGCAGGCCCCGCACCGGGCGGCCGTTGTTGTCGATCAGCCCGGTCTGGCGGGCCAGGCTCTCGCCGTCCTTGATGACGCGTACGACGTAGCGGTTGCCCTTGCGCAGGCCGCTGGGGGCCAGCACGACGACCTCGGACTCGTGGCCGAAGACCTCGGAGATGTCCTTGCGCAGGCGGCGCGCCGCCGCCCCGGTGTCCAGCTCGGCCTCGATGACGATACGGCCGCTGACCAGGTGCAGGCCGCCGGTGAAGCGCAGGATCGTGGAGACCTCGGCCTTGCGGCAACACGGCTTGAGAACGGTCAGCCGGCTCAACTCGTCCTTCACCACGCCGGTCATCGCCATGGACGCCGTCCCCTCGATACTCGAACTCCACATGCCTAGCGCGGCCCGCCGACCATGCGCTCCCTGGTCGAGCCTACTGAACCTGGCAGCGATGGCCAGACCCCCGGCCGCGTGTCCAGAGTCCCTGCTCAATACGGCGAGTCGCAATTTCCGATCCGTGCCGGTCTCTGCCGAATCCTGCTCGGCCCCGACGGGACCGCCGCAGCGCGCGGGGCACCGGGGACCCCATCCGGGTACACGCGGCGCCGCTGCGCGGGCCGCCGGGTCCGGCCCCTCCCCGGGCCAACGCTCGCAAGCACCGCCGCCCATCCCGCGGGGAACGCGACATCGCACACCCGCTCCCCGTCCCGCCGATGTGCTCCCGCGGGGCCGGGCCGCGCTACACCGCCTCGGTCTCCAGCAGGAAGTCGCGCAGCACCACGGCGTGGTTGCGCTCGGTATCGCGGGCGCCGTAGAGGAGGGTGACGGGGCCTTCGGCGAGGGCCTCGCGGATGGGCCGCAGGGCCTCGGGGTTGTCGGAGAGCTCGGCGCGGTAGTGCCGGACGAACTCCTCCCACCGGTCGGGGTCGGCATGGAACCAGCGGCGCAGCTCGGTGCTGGGCGCGGCGTCCTGCAGCCAGGCGTCGTAGTGCAGGGACGTCTTGCGCACCCCGCGCGGCCACAGCCGGTCGACCAGGAACACGCGGCCGGGCGGCGGGTCCTGGCCCAGGGTGTCGCGCACGCGGACGAGGCGGACGTCGCCGCCGCCGCGATCGCTGCCGTGCTGCCTGCCCACGTCGGCTTGCATGCCCGCCGATCGACTCGCCCAACCCCCGCGGCCGCAGCCCACTCACCGGCCGCGGCAGAGCCGCCGGCCCGCACGGCGCAGCCGCGGCCGGCTCCTCGGCGGCGTGCCCGATCAGGCGAGGAAGACCTCGTCGAAGGCGGCGGCGAGCCGGTCGGGATCGTGGCGCGGCGCGCCGTCGGCGGCTGCGACGTCGCGTACGAACAGGCGGCCGCCCATCTCCTTGGCGACGTCGCCGACCCGGCTGGTGTCGTCGACCACCCGGGTGTCGGCCAGCACCGCGTCGAGGGTCAGCCGCGGCGCGTGGGCGGCCAGCACCTCCAGGTAGGTCTCGGGGCGGAAGCCGTCGGTCTCGCCCTTCTGCGGCGAGAGGTTGAGCGCTACCATGCGGCGGGCGGTGGTCTCGACCAGGGCCTGGGCCAGTTCAGGCACCAGCAGGTGCGGCAGCACGCTGGTGAACCACGAGCCCGGACCGAACACCACCCAGTCCGCCTCGCGCACCGCCTTGACCGCCTGGTGGGAGGCCGGGGGCGCCTCGGGCACCAGGGAGATCGAACGGACCCGGCCGCGGGTGCTGGCGCAGGCCACCTGGCCGCGGACCGTGCTGATCTCGAAGGGGCGCGCGGGATCGGCCCCCTCGACCTCGGCCACGATGTCCAGCGGGACCGAGGACATCGGCAGTACGCGGCCGTGCGCGCCCAGCAGCTGGCCCACCCAGTCCAGGCCGGCCACGGAGTCGCCGAGCAGCTCCCACAGGGCCACGATGAGCAGATTGCCCACCGCGTGGCCGTGGAGGTCGCCCTCGGAGCGGAAGCGGTGCTGGATGACCTCGCTCCAGGTGTGGCCCCACTCGTCGTCGCCGCACAGGGCGGCCAGCGCCATGCGCAGGTCGCCCGGCGGCAGGACGCCCAGCTCCTTGCGCAGCCGCCCGCTGGAGCCGCCGTCGTCGGCGACGGTCACCACGGCGGTGACGTCGGTGGTGACCCGGCGCAGCGCCGACAGCGAGGCGTGCAGGCCGTGCCCCCCGCCCAGCGCCACGACCCGCGGAGGCGTCGTCCCCGGCCCGTCGTCGGCGGCGGCCTCCGCGGCCGCGCCGCCTGCGGGCCTCCCGTCCTCGTCGGCGGGGATGTTGTTTGCCATGTGCCTGTGCGTACCTCGTGTCCCGGTGTTCAGCGGACAGCCGCCGGCGCTCTCGCCGCGCAGTGCAGGTGCGCGGTGGCCGCCACGGGTTGGGCCAACTCTAGAGCGTGCCTTATGGGTTTTCGTCCCGCGTCGGGATCATCGCCGGTTTTGCGCCGTCCGTCGGCGGCGGTGCCCCGCGGACGCGCGGCTCACTCCTGGCCGAGGTCGCGGTGCACGACGTGGACCTCCAGCCCCTGCTCGCGGAGCCGCTCGCCGAACCGCTCGGCCATGGCGACGCTGCGGTGCTTGCCGCCGGTGCAGCCCACGGCCAGGGTCATGTAGTGCTTGCCCTCGCGCTGATACCCGTCGATGATCAGGCGCAGCACCTCGGCATAGGAGTCGATCATCTCCTTTGCGCCGTTTTGGGCCAGCACATACTCGCGCACCGGGGCGTCGCGGCCGTTCATGGCCCGCAGCTCGGGGATCCAGTGGGGGTTGGGCAGGAACCGGCAGTCCAGCACGAGGTCGGCGTCGACGGGCAGGCCGTGCTTGTAGCCGAACGACACCACGTTGGCGCGCGGGCGCGCCTCCTCGGCCTCGCCGAAGAAGCCGATGACCTTGGCCTTGAGCTGGTGGACGTTGAGCTGGGAGGTGTCGATGACCAGATCGGCCTCGCCGCGGATGGCGCGCAGGGTCTCGCGCTCGCGGGCGATGCCGTCGGTGAGGCGGCCGTCGCCCTGCAGCGGGTGGGGGCGGCGCACGTTCTCGAAGCGGCGCACCAGGGCGTCGTCGCCGGCCTCCAGGAAGACCACGCGCGCGGTGATACCGCGGCGGCGCAGCTCCTCGACCGTGGAGAGCAGGTCCTGCGTGAAGGCCATGCTGCGGACGTCGACCACCGCGGCCACCCGCGGCACCGCGCCCTGGGTGCGCCCCGCGAGGTCGATCATGGTCGGCAGCAGGCCCGGCGGCAGGTTGTCGACGACGAACCAGTCCAGGTCCTCCAAAGCGCGCGCGGCGGTGCTGCGGCCGGCGCCCGACATGCCGGTGACGACGACGATCTCGGGCGGGAGCTCCCCGCTGAGACTGCCGGTCGGCTGGTCATCCCCCATTGTTCCGATCACTTCCGTCTGCCCTGCCGCGTTCCCCCGTGCGGACGCCGCCCCTGTCATGGTTTCCTTCCCGCTCCTGGCCGCTGAGCCGCGCGTGGATGACCCCGGCGGTGGTCTTGCCGATGCCGGGCACCTGGGCGATCTCCTCCTCCGTCGCCGCCGCCAGCTTCTTGACCGAGCCGAAGTGCTTGAGCAGCGCGCTGCGCCGCGTCGGCCCCAGCCCGGGGACGTCGTCCAGCGCACTGCCGGTGAGCGCCTTGGCGCGCTTCTGGCGGTGGTAGGTGATGGCGAAGCGGTGGGCCTCGTCCCGGACGCGCTGGAGCAGGTAGAGCCCCTCGCCGGTACGCGGCAGGATCACCGGATCGTCGTCGTCGGGCAGCCAGACCTCTTCGAGCCGCTTGGCCAGTCCGCACACCGCGATGTCGTCGATGCCGAGTTCGTCCAGGGCACGCCGCGCCGCCTGCACCTGCGGCCGACCTCCGTCGACCACCACCAGGTTAGGGGGATAGGCGAACCTGGCGGGCGCCTGCCGCTCCGCATCCGCCGCGCCGAGGGTCTCGCCCGCCTCAGCCGGACCGGTGTCCTCGGTGTCCTCGGGGCCGGAGGGGCGATCGCCGGTACCGGCGGCGGCGCCATCCCCGCCGGCCGTGTCGGGGGCGGTCTCGGCGCCCAGCCTGTCGAGTTCGCCGGTGCGCCGGCTCTCCTCCAGATAGCGGGAGAACCGCCGTTTGACCACCTCGTACATCGAGGCGACGTCGTTCTGCTCGGCGCCCTGGGCGCGCCCGGATCCGCGGATGCTGAAGCGGCGGTACTCCGACTTGCGGGCCAAACCGTCCTCGAAGACCACCATGGACGCCACTACGTGCTCGCCCATGAGGTTGGAGACGTCGAAGCACTCGATGCGCAGCGGCGCCTCGTCGAGCCCCAGGGCCTCCTGGATCTCGCCCAGCGCCCGACTGCGCGTGGTGAGGTCGCCGGCCCGCTGGGTCTTGTGCCGGGCCAGGGCCTGCTCGGCGTTCTTGGCGACGGTCTCCAGCAGGGTCCGCTTGTCGCCGCGCTGGGGCACCCGCAGGTCGACGGCCGAACCGCGGCGGCCGCTGAGCCAGGCGACCACGGCGTCGCGATCGGCGGGCTCGGCCGAGACCAGCACCTCGCGCGGGATGGCCGTCCCCTCGGAGGCGTCGCCCGCGGCGGGATCGGCGCCGTTGCCTCCGTAGGTCTGGGCGAGGAAGCGTTCGACGAGCTCGCCGGTGCCGACGTCCTCGACCTTGTCGACGACCCAGCCGCGCTGGCCGCGGATGCGCCCGCCGCGGACGTAGAACACCTGCGCGGCGGCCTCCAACTGGTCCTCGGCCAGTGCGATGACGTCGCAGTCGGTGGAGTCGCCCAGGACGACCGACTGCTTCTCCAGCGCGGTGCGCAGCGCCTGGATGTCGTCGCGGATGCGGGCGGCGCGCTCGTACTCCTGGTCGGCGGCGGCCTCACGCATCCGCTGCTCCAAAATGCGGATGAAGCGGCCGGTGTCGCCGGCCATGAAGGAGCAGAAGTCCTCGGCCAGGCGGCGGTGCTCGTCGGCGTCCACGCGCCCGACGCAGGGCGCCGAGCACTTGTCGATATAGCCCAGCAGACACGGCCGGCCCGCGTTGCGGGCGCTGCGGAAGACCCCGGCCGAGCACGTGCGCACGGGGAAGACGCGCAGCAGCAGGTCGACGGTCTCGCGGATGGCCCATGCGTGGCCGTAGGGGCCGAAGTAGCGCACGCCCTTGCGCTTGGCGCCGCGCATCACCTGGACCCGGGGCACCTCTTCGTTCATGGTGACCGCGAGATAGGGGTAGCTCTTGTCGTCGCGGTACTTGACGTTGAACCGGGGGTCGTACTCCTTGATCCAGGAGTACTCCAACTGCAGCGCCTCGACCTCGGTGCCCACGACGGTCCAGTCGACGTCGGCGGCGGTGGAGACCATGGTCTGGGTGCGGGGGTGCAGTCCGGCGAAGTCCTGGAAGTAGGAGGAGAGCCGGGCGCGCAGGTTCTTCGCCTTGCCCACGTAGATGACCCGCCCGTTGCCGTCGCGGAAGCGGTAGACCCCCGGGGAGGTGGGGATCGACCCGGGACGGGGCCGGAGATGGGGTTGGGCTGCCATGCTCCCATTGTGGTCGGCCGCGAGGGTGCTCGGCCACTTCGCACGGCGCCCTGTGGACGCCTTCCGGCGGCCCGAAGACGGTCGGGGCGGCCCTCTTCAGCGAGCACGGCCGCCCTGCATGCTCTTGATCACCTGCTGAACGTCACGATTTGGTATCTGCATGACCTAGGTTGGGCAAGTATCGACCGTTTCCCAGAAGCGAGGGGGACTGTTCCCGTGAGTCTCACGCAGTGGGTCGGGATCGGCGCCGCCGTCCTGATCGCCGTGCTCATCGTCACGGTGGCGCACTGGGTGCTCACCCACCAGCTCGCCAAGGTCTCACCGCTGGCCCAGCCGCTGGTCAGGCACTGCCGGGTGTCCGCCTACGCGGCCGCGGTGGCCATCGGCGTCAACATCGCGCTGCCCGAGCGCGACGAGATGCCCGACCGCGCGCTGTTCCCGATCATCGACCACGCCATGACGATCCTGATGATCGCCGTGATGACGTGGTTCGCGCTGGGACTGGCCTATGCGGTGACCGACACCGTGCTGGAGCGGCTCTCCGCCAACAACGACGACGACGACCACCACTCGCGGCGCCTGCAGACCCAGGTGCGCCTGCTCCGCCGCATCGTCGCCACGATCATCGGCGTGCTGGCGATCGCGGCCATCCTGTTCACCTTCCCCGCGGTCCAGGGGCTGGGCGCCGGGCTGCTGGCCTCGGCCGGCCTCCTGTCGGTGGTGGCGGGCATCGCCGCGCAGTCCACGCTCGGCAACATGTTCGCCGGCCTGCAGCTCGCCTTCAGCAACGCGCTGCGGATCAACGACATCATCGTCTTCCAGGGCGAATGGGGGCGCGTCGAGGAACTCAGCCTCACCACGGTCGTGATCCGCATGTGGGACGAGCGCCGCCTGGTGGTCCCCGTCTCCTACTTCGCCACCACCCCGTTCGAGAACTGGACGAAGCAGGGCGCCTCGATCACCGGCTGGGTGCTGTTCCAGGTCGACTGGGAGGCCCCGATCGGCAAGATCCGCCAAGAGGTCGGCGAGTACGTCGCCAACCACCCGCTCTGGGACGGCCGCCGCTGGTCGCTGCAGGCCACCGACATCCTCCAGGACGGGATCGTGCAGCTGCGGGCCGTGGTCACCACGGCCGACTCCGACGCCCGCTGGGACCTGTGCTGCGACCTGCGCGAGCACCTGATCACCTACATCAACGAGAACATGCCCGAGGCGCTGCCCCGGCGCCGCACCGAGTTCATCACCGCCGGCGAGGCCGAGCCCTACGCCGCGGTGTTCCCCGATTCCGCGGTGCGCGGATCGCGGCCGGAGCGCACGGGCTCCCCCGGTCCCGACGGCTCCCTGGCCGTCAGCGGCTCGGGCGGTTCCGAGACCCGCGACGGCGACGGCGACGGCTCGGGCGAGGCCTGAGCCGCGGCCCTGTCCGCCCGGGCGAGAGGATCCCCCTCGCGCCCGCTTGCCCGGGCGCGCCTTAACGCCCGCCCTGCGGGGACTTCTCGTCGAGGACGATGTCCTCGCCCTTCACCGTGACCGACAGCTGCTCCAGCGGTTCGTTCGCCGGCCCGTGCAGGACGTCTCCGGTGGCGATGTCGAACTCGCTGCCGTGGCACAGGCAGTGGATGTTGCGCTCGACCTCCTGGATGGTGCAGCCGGCGTGCGTGCACACCGCGCTGAACGCCTGGAAGTCGCCCTCCTGGGGCTGGGTGACCACGAGCTTGCCGTCGATCACGACCTTGCCCCCGCCGACCGGGACCTCACCGGTCTTGGCCACCACGGTGCCCCGTACGGCGTCGTAGGGCTTGGGCCCGCTCTCCTGCGACCCGCAGGCGGCCGCTCCCAGCGCGGCGGCCCCGGCGGCCCCGGCGACCCCGATCAGCCGCCGCCGGCTGACCCCGCAGGCGCACTCAAGCCCCGAGCACATGACACCGCTCCTCTCCTCGCCCGTTCCTCATTACTACAGACTGTAGTACCGCATGGGGAGTGCCCCGGCACCCGCGCCCCCGCTCGCTCCGCCCGGCGGGCTCGCCTCAGTCGGTCCGCAGCACGACGGTGCCGGCGAGCTTGTCGTGCAGGCCCTGGCGGTTGGGCCGGTCCCACAGCGGCCACAGCGCACACGGCACCAGCAGCAGCGCCGAAAGCAGGATCGCCCATCCCGGGTTCCCGCCGGCCAGGTTGGGCAGGTTGAACAGCGCCGCCCGCGCCGCCATCGACGCCACCGGGATGGGGCCCTGGCGGCCGGCTCCGCTCAGCGGCGCGACGCGCAGCTTCATCACATGCTTGCCCAGCGTGCGGCGCCACCGCTTCACGCACACCGTCTCATAGCCCACGAGCGCCAGGAATCCGACGATCCCGTAGACGATTCCCGTGTTGCGCTCGACCGCGCCGCCGTAGCCCATCAGCGACTGCGCGCCCGCCCACATCAGCGCCACGGCGAACGAGACGGCCACCACCGGAACACCCACGGCCAGGGTGTCGATGACCCGGGCCGCGGCGCGCTGCCACCACTCGGCCAGCCGGTGGCGGCCGGGCTCGGCGCCCCAAGCGGCGGCGGCCGGCCGCGGTGGGCGGTGCCCGCCGGACGGGTGCCGGTGCGGCGGCGCGAACGCCTGGCCGCCGGGGTGGTAGGGCGGGGGCCGACCGGCGTCTGCGCCACCGCCGGGACGGTAGGGCGGCGGTGCCTGCCCGCCGGCGGGGCCGGACGCGGCCGGGCCCTCGTTCCAGGGCGGGGGGAAGCTCATCGGGATCGGCACCTCCTCGCGCGCCGCCCGGCGCAGGCGGGCGCGTATCGACCCTACCGGGCGCCGGCACCGCCGCCGCGGGGAGCGGCATCGGCCGTCGTCCCGCTGACGACCGCGGTTCCGCCCGCCTTGTCGTGCAGCCCGCGGTGGCGCGGGCGGTCGAAGAAGGCGGAGATCACCGCATAGACGGAGACGACCAGGGCGATGAAGCCGGCGATCGGCACGAAGTTGAGCAGCACCGAGATGTAGAGGACCACCGACCGCTTGAGGACCGCGGCGGCGCCCGCCCGCGGCGCACCCACCGCCGGGTCGGCGGCGACCAGCCGCAGCCGCAGGTAGAGCTTGCCGGGGGTGGCGCCGTAGAGGGCGGTGAAGGCGGTCTCGTAGGCCAGGTAGATCGCGAACAACCCGACCGAGAGGACGAGGAGGGGCGCCATCTCCATGCGCATCGGGTCCGCGGCGCCGGGCACCGTGTTGACCACCAGGGCCGAGAACAGCAGCGCGATCCCGGTGAGCACCACGAGGTCGATCAGCCGCGCCGCGACGCGGCGCAGGAGCCCGGCCGGGCGCTCGGCGGGAGTGTCCTCACTCATGCTGCTGCTCCTTCGCGCACCCGCGCCGCATCTCGGCGCTGTGAGGACTATACGAGCTTGGCGAGGAAGTGCCCGGTGTAGGACTCATCGACCTTGGCGACCTCCTCGGGAGTGCCCGCGGCCACGACGGTGCCGCCGCGGGAGCCGCCCTCGGGCCCCATGTCGATCACGTAGTCGGCGGTCTTGATCACGTCGAGGTTGTGCTCGATGACGATCACCGTGTTGCCGCTGTCGGCCAGCCGGTCCAGCACGCCCAGCAGTTTGCGGATGTCCTCGAAGTGCAGCCCGGTGGTGGGCTCGTCGAGCACGTAGACGGTGCGCCCGGTGGAGCGCCGCTGCAGCTCCGAGGCGAGTTTCACCCGCTGGGCCTCGCCTCCGGAGAGGGTGGTGGCGGGCTGGCCCAGCCGCACGTACCCCAGGCCGACGTCGTTGAGGGTCTGCATGTGGCGCCGGATGGCCGAGATCGGCTCGAAGAAGTCCAGCGCCTCCTCGATGGGCATGTCCAGCACGTCGGCGATGGACTTGCCCTTGTAGTGGACGTCCAGGGTCTCGCGGTTGTAGCGCGCTCCGTGGCAGACCTCGCAGGGGACGTACACGTCGGGCAGGAACTGCATCTCGATGCGGATGGTCCCCTCGCCCGCGCACGCCTCGCAGCGGCCGCCCTTGACGTTGAAGGAGAACCGGCCCGGCTGGTAGCCGCGGATCTTGGCCTCGGTGGTCTGCGCGAAAAGCTTGCGGATGTGGTCGAAGACCCCGCAGTAGGTGGCGGGGTTGGAGCGCGGGGTGCGACCGATGGGGCTCTGGTCGACGTGGACGATCTTGTCGACCTGGTTGAGCCCGTTGACCCGCGTGTGGCGGCCGGGGACCGCCTTGGCCCCGTGCAGTTCCTTGGCCAGCGCCTTGTAGAGGATCTCGTTGACCAGGGTGGACTTGCCGGAGCCCGAGACGCCGGTGACCGCGGTGAACACGCCCAGCGGGAAGGCGACGTCGATGTCGTGCAGGTTGTTCTCGCGGGCGCCCTTGACCACCAGCTCGCGCCCCTTGACGCGGGGACGGCGCATTTTCGGCACCTCGATGCTGCGCCGGCCGGTGAGGTAGTCGCCGGTGATGGAGGACGAGCTCGCCAGCAGGTCCGCGACCGTACCCGAGACCACGACGTCGCCGCCGTGCTCGCCGGCGCCGGGTCCGATGTCGACGACCCAGTCGGCCTGGCGGATGGTGTCCTCGTCGTGCTCGACGACTATGAGGGTGTTGCCGATGTCGCGCAGCCGCCGCAGCGTGTCCAGCAGCCGGAAGTTGTCGCGCTGGTGCAGCCCGATGGAGGGCTCGTCCAGCACGTAGAGCACGCCCACGAGACCGGAGCCGATCTGGGTGGCCAGCCGGATGCGCTGGGCCTCGCCGCCCGAGAGCGAGGCGGCGGGGCGCTCCAGGCTGAGGTAGTCCAGGCCCACGTCCAGCAGGAAGCCCATCCGGGCGTTGATCTCCTTGAGCACCTGGGCGGCGATCACCTGCTCGCGCTCGGTGAGCTGGAGGTCGCGCAGGAACCGGGCGCACTCGCTGAGCGGCAGCGCGCTGACGTCGGCGATGGAGGTGCCGCCCACGGTCACCGCGAGCACCACGGGCTTGAGGCGGCGGCCCTCGCAGGTGGGGCAGGGCACGGTGCGCATGTAGCCCTCGAAGCGCTCGCGCCCGGTGTCGCTCTCGCTTTCGGCGTGGCGGCGTTTCAGCCAGGGGATGGCGCCCTCGAAGCTGGTGTAGTAGGAGCGGGTGCGGCCGTAGCGGTTGCGGTAGCGCACGTGCACCTGGGTCTCGTGGCCCTCCAGCAGGGCCTTGCGGCCGGCCTTGGGCAGCCGCTCCCAGGGGGTGTCCATGTCGAAGCCGACCGCCTCGCCCACCGCCTGGATGAGCCGGCCGAAGTACTCCATGGCGTGGCCGTTGGCCCAGACGGCGATGGCGCCCTCGTTGAGGGTCTTGGCGGGGTCGGGGACCAGCAGCTCGGGATCGACCTCCATGCGGGTGCCCAGGCCGGCGCAGTCGGGGCAGGCGCCGTAGGGCGAGTTGAAGGAGAACGAGCGCGGTTCCAGCTCCTCGAAGGAGAGGTCGTCGTAGGGGCAGTACAGGTGCTCGGAGAACACCTTCTCGCGCTCCGGGCCGTCCTGGGGCTCGTCGACGAAGTCGAGCACGATGGTGCCGCCGGCCAGCTGCAGCGCGGTCTCGACCGAGTCGGTGAGCCGCTTCTTGGCCGACTCCTTGACGGTGAGCCGGTCCACGACGACCGAGATGTCGTGCTTCTCATACTTCTTCAGCACCGGGGCCTCGTCCAGGCGCACCATGGCGCCGTCGACCATCGCGCGGGTGAAGCCCTTGGTCTGCAGGTCCTTGAACAGCTCGGCGTACTCGCCCTTGCGCCCGCGCACGACCGGTGCCAGCACCTGGAAGCGGGTGCCCTCGGGCAGCTCCAGGACGCGGTCGACGATCTGCTGCGGGGTCTGGCGGGCGATCTCGCGGTGGCACCGGGGGCAGTGCGGGGTGCCGATGCGCGCCCACAGCAGCCGCAGGTAGTCGTAGACCTCGGTGATGGTGCCCACGGTGGAGCGGGGGTTGCGGCTGGTGGACTTCTGGTCGATGGAGACCGCCGGCGAGAGGCCCTCGATGAAGTCGACGTCGGGCTTGTCCATCTGCCCGAGGAACTGGCGGGCGTAGGCCGACAGCGACTCCACGTAGCGGCGCTGGCCCTCGGCGAAGATGGTGTCGAAGGCGAGCGAGGACTTGCCCGACCCCGACAGGCCGGTGAACACGATCATGGAGTCGCGCGGGAGGTCGACCTTGACGTCTTTGAGGTTGTGCTCCCGGGCGCCCCGGATCACCAGCTCGTCGGCCATGTGCTTCTCTTCACCCTTCGGCTTCGGCTCGCGCGTGCGGCGGCACGGACGGCCCGGACCCGCACCGGGCGCGCTGCGGCTCGCCGAGGAGTGGGATCGGGCGCCGGAGGCCGCGCTGCCCGGGCCTCTAACGGTAACGACTCGGCGCAGGCAAATCTTCCGCGGCGGAACGCCGCCCCCCGGCGGCGGACCGCCGGGGGGCGCCTGCTCTTCCGCGGGCGTGCGGGCTCGTCGGTCCGGACAGCGCCGCCCCGCACACCCACTATAGACGAACAGCCGTTCGAGTGGAGGTCACTTCTCCGACGATCCCGATGCCATGCTGCCGGACTTCTCGCCCTCGCCGACCTTGCCGCGGGAGCGCATCAGGCTGGCGACGACGGTGACGGTCATCACACCCACGATGACGCCCAGGGAGGTCCAGGTCCCGATCTCGGGAACGGGGACGTGGTTCTCGTGCAGCGCGTGCAGGATCATCTTCACACCGATGAACACCATGATCACGGCCAGGCCCCAGCTGATGTAGGCGAGCCGGTCCATCAGCCCCGCCAGCAGGAAGTAGAGCTGGCGCAGCCCCAGCAGCGCGAAGGCGTTGGCGGTGAAGACGAGGTAGGGCTCCTGGGTCAGCCCGAAGATCGCGGGGATGCTGTCGACGGCGAACATCAGGTCGGTCACCCCGATGGCCACGATCACCATGAGCATGGGGGTGACGTGGCGCCGGCCGTCCAGCTTCACCGTCATGCGGGCACCGTGGTAATCCTCGGTGACCGGGTAGAACTTGCGCACCATCCGGGCGGCGAAGGTGTCGGTGAAGTCCTTGTCCTCGTCGCTGCCCTTGAGGTGGTCGTGGACGATCTTGGCCGCCGTGTAGATCAGCAGCGCGCCGAAGGCGTAGAACACCTCGCTGAACGCGTTGATCATCTGCGCGCCGACGGCGATGAAGATGCCGCGCATGACCAGCGCGATGACGATGCCCACCAGCAGCACCTCGTGCTGGTACTTCTTGGGCACCGCGAAGGCGCTCATGATCAGGTAGAAGACGAACAGGTTGTCGACGCTGAGGCTCTTCTCGGTGAGGAACCCCGCGAAGTACTCGCCGGCGATGCCGGGGCCCACGACGAACCACAGGCCGAACCCGAAGACGATCGCGATCCCGATGTAGAAGACCGCCCACCACGCGGCCTGCTTCATCCCGAATTCGCGCGGGCCGGACTTCTTGCTCCACGGGCGGTCGACGATGACGAGATCGACGGCCAGCATGGCGATCATCGCGCCGATCGTGGCCAGCCATACCCACAGCGGAACGTTCACGGGCTACTCCTCCGGTTGCCGTGTCCGCGCCGTCGGGCTGCGGACACACACGTCCACCGGAGGTCTTTCCCGCCCGTAGCGGACTCCCTGGAAAGGGGGCCGCGCGGACCAGCGGCGCCGGATGCGCTCAGGGGCGCACCGTGGTGACGACACCGCCGCGTAGGGGATACTCCCCTCACCATTACCGAGTTCCCCAACGCGCGGGGCGGCGCGAAGGTTCCCCTATCAGCCCATGATGCCATCGGCGCCGTCCGCGAGGAACGGCCTCGGCTCCACGGCGAACGTGTCACTCCTCGCATCCCCCTCCTGGTCGTCGGCTTCCGCGGCGCCTCGGGGGCGGCGGCAGCGGGCGGACGTGCAGGTCCCGGCGCCCGGGGCCGTCGGGCGGGTCCGCCGGCAGCGGGTCCGCGCCGGCGGGTCCGCGCCGGACCGCCCTGCGCAGCCTGGTGGCCAGGTCGGCTCCACCCCGCGCCCTGGTCGGCGTCCGCACACGGTTGTCCATGCGGATCCACTGCCCAGCCACTGACCGCCATCACGGCCGCTACGCGCGGGTGATCCTCGCCACCGTCGGCAGGCGGGCGGTACCGGGGCCGCAGCGGGGCGCCGGGGCGGCACGGGCGCCGGGATCAGCGGGGCCGCGGGCGCGGGTCGGCCACGGGCTTGTCGACCGCGGGCGGCCGCGCCGGGCCGTCCTCGGCGTCATCGCCATCACCGTCTTCGGCGTCACCGCCGTCATCGGTGCCGGGCAGGGGGCGCGGCAGGAATCCGTCGGCGCCCTCGGCGACGCCGTAGTCTCCCCTGCGGCCCTCGGTCGCGGCGGCCAGCGCCAGCGCGGCGGCGACGTCGCCCGCATCGCCTCCGGCGGCGTCGACCGTGCTGTAGGCGGCCCCGTCGGCCCGGGCCTGCTGGAGGAGCCCGCCGGGCGCCGCCGCGGAGGGTCGGCCGACGAGGACGGCCGCACCGAGGACCTCGTGCAGCCCGTCGACGGTGTCGAGCATGATCCCGTCCGCGCCGGGGCGCTCGGGGGCCGATCGGGCCGCGGCGGGCCGGCCGGGCGCCAGCACCACCGCCGCATCGGCGCCGCCGGGGTCGCCGTGGACGGCGAGCAGTCCGGCGTGGGCGAACCCCGCGAGGACCGCTCCGGGGTCGAAGCCGCCCGCCTCCTCGGCCGGGTCCTTCTCGCCGGGATCCCGCAGGGCGCGGGCCAGCAGCGCCCCGGCGCGGTCGTGGGCGCTGCCCCGGGCAAGGCCGGCGCCGGAGGCGAGCTGGCCGGTCAGTTCGCCCACGAAGGCCGACCGGTCCGGGTCCAGGTAGGAGTCGGAGACGACCAGGCGTGCGGGCACGGTCCCGCCGGCCTGCTCGATGCGCTCGACGACACCCTCGCGGAGCTTGCGGGGGACGCCGGGCGCCTCCACCACGGCGACTCCGACCCCGCTGAGCCGGTCGCCCAGCATGCGGTCGGCGAAGGCGTCGGCGAGCCGGTCGCCGCCGGAGGCCAGCCGCTCGGCCGCGTCCTTCTCCGCCCGCAGGCGCTCGGTTTCGGCACGCAGTCGGGCCTTCTTGTCGCCGAGGGTGTCCAGCAGCGGGTCCCGCAGGGCGGTGCCGCCCAGGACGATGCCGACCGCCAGCGCAAGGAAGACGGCGATGAGCGAGACCAGGTGGTAGCGGAAGTCGATCACGTCAGCAGCCCCGTGAACCAGTGGGCGAGCGCATCCCAGCGCATCGCGATGAAGGCGGTGTAGACGGTTCCGGCCGGAGAGCCGTAGGCGGCCACCGCCAGGGTCAGCAGCGCGGCGCCGGCCAGCCCCAGCAGGCTCCACGGCGAGATCCGGCTGCGGTGGAGGCGGATCGCCCCTTCGGCGTCGACGAGTTTTCCTCCGACGCGCAGCCGGGTGAGGAACGTGCCGGCCATGCCCGCGCGGCCGCTGTCGAGGAGTTCTTGGAGGCCGGCGCGGGTGCCCGCGGTCACGATGAGCCCCGCCCCGGCGTCGTCGGCGAGCAGCATCGCGGCGTCCTCACCGCTTCCGGCGGCCGGGAAGCAGACGGCGTCGAGGCCGAGGTCGCGCACGCGCTTCAGTCCGGGCGAGCGGCCGTCGCGGTCGGTGCGCACGACGAGTTCGGCGCCGCTCACCAGCGCCTTGTCGGAGACGAGTTCGAGATCGCCCACGATGATGTCGGGCCGGTGGCCGGCCTCCATCAGCTCGTCGGCGCCGCCGTCGACACCGATGAGCACCGGCCGGAACTGGCGGATGTAGGGGCGCAGGGCGGCGAGGTCCTCGCGGTGTCGGTAGCCCCGCACGGCGACGAGGACGTGGCGGCCCTCGATGGGCGTGGACACGGCGGGAACGCCGAGTCCGTCGACGAGCAGCGCGTGGTCGCGCCGCAGGTACTCCGCGGTGTTGGCGGCGAACGCCTCCAGCTGGACCGACATCCCGGCGCGGGCGGCCTCCATCGCCGCCGCGACGCTCTCGGAGGTCTGCGGCGTGCCGGTGGCCAGCACGGTCGTGCCGCGCAGGAGGGTGCCGCCGTCCAGGGTGAGAGGCTCCCCCTCGTGCACGCGGGCGAAGACCTCCGGGTCGACGTGGTCGACGAACGGGATCCCGGCGTCGGCCAGCACGCGGGGGCCGAGGTTGGGATAGCGCCCGCTGATGCCGGGGGAGGTGTCGAGGACGGCGCTGACGCCCGCATCCAGCAGGGCCTCGGCGCTGGCGCGGTCCAGGTCGACGTGGTCGATCACGGCGATGTCGCCGGGGCGCAGGCGTTTGAGGAGTCGATTGGTGCGGCGGTCGCACCGGACGGGCGCGACGATGCCCGTGCGCCCGCCGCGCCGCGGGCGCATCATCCGGCCGAGTCGAGCGCGGAGCGCTTCGGGGACCTTCATACCGCCTGAATCCTTGCAGAGCAGGCGCCGGATCCGACTCAACCGCCGTTACTCGGCGTGTTCACATCATTGCAGGCGGCATGATCCCCTGCCGCGGCGACACCCCAAGCGGCAGGCGCGCCGCCGCGGCGCCTGCATGCACCCGGTGGCCGGCTCAGGCGTCTCGGTCGGCTGAGGCGATGGTGAGCAGTTCCTCGGCGTGGGCGCGGCCCAGTTCGGAGTCCTCCAGGCCGGCCAGCATCCGCGACAGCTCGCGGGTGCGGCCGTCGCGGTCCAGCCTGGTCACACCGCTCTCGGTCACGGTGCCCTCGCTGGACTTCTCCACGACCAGGTGGGCGTCGGCGAAGGCGGCCACCTGGGGCAGGTGCGTGACCACGATGACCTGGGAGCTGCGGGCCAGGCGGGCCAGGCGGCGGCCGATCTCCACGGCCGCCTTGCCGCCCACCCCCGCGTCGACCTCGTCGAAGACGAAGGTGGGCACCGGGTCGGCGCCGGCGAAGACGACCTCGATGGCCAGCATGACGCGGGAGAGCTCGCCGCCGGAGGCGCCCTTGTTCAGCGGCAGCGGCGGCGCGCTGGGGTGCGGTGCCAGCAGCACCTCGACGTCGTCGCGGCCGTGCGGGCCGAACTCCTCGCCGGTGGTGATCTTGACGGTGACCCGTGCGTGCGGCATCGCCAGGGCGGTGAGCTCGTCGGTGACGGCGGCGCCGAAGTCCTCGGCCGCGCGGCTGCGCAGGTCGGTCAGCTCGTCGGCGAGCCCGGCCAGCTGCTCCCGCAGCTCGGCCTCCTCGGCGTGCAGCGACTCGATGCGCTCGTCGTCGCCCTCCAGTTCGGCCAGGCGCTTGGCCGCGTTCTCGGCCCATGCCAGAACGTCGTCGGTGGTCTCGCCGTACTTGCGGGCGAGCTGGGCGAGCTGGGCTCGGCGCTCCTGGACCGCCGCCAGCCGGGCGGGGTCGGCTTCGACCGATTCGGCGTAGGAGGCCAGTTCGGTGGCCGCGTCGCTGATCACGTAGCTGGCCTCGTCCAGGCGGTCGGCGACCGCGGCGAGCGCGGTGTCGTGCTCGCGCACGGCGGTGAGCGCCTGGCGGGCGGCGGCCAGCAGGCCGACCACGTCGGCCTGCACCTCGGCGGCGGGGTCGCCGGTGAGGGCTTCGTGGGCCGTGGTGGCGGCCATGCGCAGGGAGTCGGCGTGGGCCAGGCGCGACTCCTCGGCCAGCAGTTCGGCGTCCTCCCCGGAGACGGGCTCGGCCGCGGCGATCTCCTCGACGCCGAAGCGGAGCAGGTCGGCCTCCTGGGCGCGTTCGCGGGCCTGGGTGGTCAGCTCCTCCAGGGTCGCGGCGACCTCGCGGTGGCGCCGGTAGGCGGCGGTGTAGGACCGCAGCGCGCGGGCGAGCGGCTCGCCGGCGTAGCGGTCCAGGGCGGCGCGCTGGCGTTCGGGGCGCAGCAGCCGGTGCTGGTCGGACTGGCCGTGCACGGCGATGAGGTCGTCGGCGAGGTAGGCCAGCACGCTCACCGGCGTGGAGCGGCCGCCGAGGGTGGCCCGGGAGCGCCCCTCGGCGGAGACGCTGCGGGTCAGGATGAGAACGTCGTCGTCCAGTTCGCCGCCGGCCTCGGCGACGCGGTCGGCCACGCGGCCCTCGGTGGGCACGGTCAGCCGGCCCTCCACGCTCGCGCGGTCGGAGCCCGGACGGACCCGCTGCGGGTCGGCTCGGCCGCCGAAGAGCAGCCCCAGTCCGGTCACCACCATGGTCTTTCCGGCGCCGGTCTCACCGGTGACGACGGTGAGTCCGGGCGACAGCTCCAGGACGGCGTCGTCGATGACGCCGAGACCTTGGATGCGGACTTCTTCGAGCACCGAATCCTCTCCTGCTCACCATTGGCGTGCTTGCGGTCCGGACGCGCTCTGGCGAGGCGCCCCGTTCGCGGCCGGCTAGGCGTCGTACTCCGAACGCCCGCGCCAACCGGCGACCGGCAGGGCGAACTTGGCCACCAGCCGGTCGGTGAACGGCGCCCGCTGCAGGCGCGCGAGGCGGACCGGCACGTCAGCGCGGGTCACCTCGATCCGTGCCCCTGCGGGCAATTCGACCATACGGCGTCCATCGCACCAGAGCACGCCCGCGGTGGTCTCGGGGACGATTTCGAAGGCCAGCGTGGAATCGGGGGAGACGACGATCGGCCGGGCGAACAGCGCGTGGGCGCTGATGGGGGCGACCACGAGCGCCTCCACCTCCGGCCAGACGATGGGGCCGCCGGCGGAGAACGCGTGGGCGGTGGATCCGGTGGGGGTGGCGCATACCACACCGTCGCAGCCCCAGCGCGACAGCGGGCGCCCGTCGATCTCCAGGACCATGTCCAGCATGCGCCGGGCGTTGGCCTTCTCCAGCGTGGCCTCGTTGAGCGCCCAGGTGCGAACGGGGGGCGCGGTGGCGTTGCGGCCGCCGTTGTAGACGGCGACGTCGAGGGTCATGCGCTCCTCGACCTCGTAGTCGCGCTCTACGACGCTGCGTACCGTCGCGCCGATGTCCTCGCGCTCGGCCTCGGCGAGGAAGCCCACGTGGCCGAGGTTGACCCCCAGCAGCGGAGCGCCGGCGGGACGGGCGATCTCGGCGGCGCGCAGCAGCGTGCCGTCGCCGCCCAGGACCATCACCAGCTCCACGCCCTCGGCGGCGTCAAGCCCGCCCACGGCCTCGACCGGGTCAAGGTGGCAGCCGGCCAGCTTCAGCTCGTCGACCTCCGAGGCGAGCATGCGCACGGTCAACCCGGCCTCGGTGAGGCTGCGGTGGACCAGTTGGGCGCTGCGTGTGGCCGCGGCGCGGCCGGTGTGCGCAAGCAGCAGCACACTGCGTCCGTCCGATCCGGGGCTGGTCATCGGGTCTCCTCAACTTCGCCTGGCAACACCGCCCTCGATGCCGGCGGCGCGGGCGTGCCGCGGCGCGACCGGCGGTGCGGAATCCGCGGCACCGGCGCACACCGGCCGAGTCACGCTACCCGTCCTGGGCGGGCGTGTCTTCCAACGACGTTATCCACATCCGCCGAACCGGAGTGGCGGCCAAGGCCGGCCGCGGCGTTGACTCGAAGCATGGACCAGCGATGCGACTCACCACAGGCGCCCAGAACGCACCCGCCGAGGTGGGGGTGCGGGCGGCCCGGCGGGGGCTGCGACCGGCACCGGCCCCTCCCCACTGCCCGACCCTGTGCCGCGGGACTGCCGGGGCCGCCTCCGGTGCCGGGACCGCGGCGCGGCGTGTCCGACGGCACAGGGACCGGCCACGCTCGCCCGCCCTGCGAACTGATCAGGCGGCGGTCGGGCGGGGCCGCCGTGGCCCGGTCGGCGGTCGGGCGCCCCTTACTGCGGGCCCTCCTCCACCGCGCGCTGCAGCCGCTCCTCCGCCAGCGGGGGCGCGCCCGCGCGCAGCCAGAGGAAGTACTCCACGTTGCCCGAGGGGCCCGGCAGCGGGCTGGCCGCCACCCCGGCCGTGCCCAGCCCCAGCTCGCGGGCGCACTCGGCGACGGTGCGCACCGCTTCGGCGCGCAGCCCGGGGTCGCGGACCACGCCGCCCGACCCCACGCGCTCCCGGCCCACCTCGAACTGGGGTTTGACCATCATCGCGAAATCGGCGCCCGGATCCGCGCAGCGCACCAGGGGCCCGAGCACCAGGGTCAGCGAGATGAACGAGAGGTCGCCCACGACCAGGTCCGGCAGCGGCTCGCCCACCTGCGCGGGCTCCAGCTCGCGCACGTTGCACCGCTCCAGGACGCGCACCCTGTCGTCGTTGCGCAGCGGCCACGCCAGTTGCCCGTAGCCCACGTCGACCGCCACCACCGCGGCCGCGCCGCGCCGCAGCAGCACGTCGGTGAACCCGCCGGTGGAGGCCCCGGCGTCCAGGCAGCGGCGGCCGGCCGCCTCGATTCCGAACGCGTCCAGGGCGCCCACGAGCTTGTGCGCACCGCGCGAGACGTAGGCGGGCTCGTCCTCGGGCGCCTTGACCACGATCGCCTGGTCCAGCCCCACCTGGGTGGCCGCCTTGCCGGCCGGCACGCCGCCGACGAACACGTGCCCGTTCTCGATCAGCTCGCCCGCGTGGCCGCGCGAGCGGGCGTGCCCGCGGCGGACGAGCTCGGCGTCCAGTCGGCTGCGCCTGACCATGGGGTTCGCGTGCACCCACCTCTCGGGAACCTGCGGGACCGTCCCCGCATCGGCGGGGCGGTGCGGCGGATCAGCGGCGGCGGGGGCGTTCGCCCGCCGCGGCGCGACCGGGGCCCGGGGCCTGCCCTCGCCCCGGCGCCCGAGGGTCCGCCGCCGTCTGCGGCGCCGCGGGCGGCGGCGCCGGCAGCCAAAGCATACGAGATCGGCCGGGTGCCCGGCGGGCCGGCCGCGGCCGGCCCGCCGTCACGCCGGCTGCGCGGCGCGCAGCGCCCGCCGCAGGTGGCGCCCCGTCTCGGAGTCCGGGTGGTCCAGCAGGCCGGCGGGCGGGCCCGCGAACACGACCGCTCCCCCGTGGCGCCCCGGCCCGGGGCCGAGGTCGACCACCCAGTCCGCCCGACAGACGACGTCGAGGTCGTGCTCGATGACCACGACGGCGGCCCCCTGGCCCACCAGCCGGTCGAACAGGGCGACCAGGCCGCCGACGTCGGACATGTGCAGTCCCGTGGTGGGCTCGTCGAACACGTAGACCCCGCCTTCGCCGCCGAGTTCGTCGGCGAGCTTGAGCCGCTGCCGTTCGCCGCCGGACAGGGTGTCGAGCGTCTGGCCGAGCGCCAGATAGCCCAGGCCCACATCCGCCAGGCGCGCGAGCACCGGACGGACTGCGGGCTGGGGGAACGCCTCCAGCGCCGCCGCCACGCTGAGGTCCAGCACCTCGCCGATCGTGCGCCCGTCCCAGCGGTGCCGCAGGGCCTCCCGGGTGAACCGGCTGCCGCCGCAGTCCTCGCACAAAGACACCAGCGGGTCCATGAACGCCAGATCGGTGTAGACGACGCCGAGCCCTTCGCACGCCGGGCAGGCGCCCTCCGCATTGGGGCTGAACAGCGAAGCGCTCACCCCGTTCGCGCGGGCGAACAGGCGGCGGATCGGGTCCAGGACGCCGGTGTAGGTGGCCACGCTGGAGCGCCGCGACGCGTGGACCCCCCGCTGGTCGATGACGGTCGCCCGCGGGCAGGCCCGGGGCAGGTAGCCGTGGATGAGCGTGCTCTTGCCCGAGCCGGCGACTCCGGTGACCGCGGTGACCACCCCGGTGGGGACGTCCACGTCGACGCCGCGCAGGTTGTACCGGTCCGCGCCGCGGATCGGGATCCATCCCGACGGTGGGCGGGGGGCGGTGTTGAGCGCGGGCCGGTGCCGCAGGTGCCGCCCGGTGGGGGTCTCGGCCGCGGCCAGGCCGGCCACGTCGCCTTGGTACACCACCCGCCCGCCGGCGGCGCCGGCGCCCGGCCCCATGTCGACGACGTGGTCGGCCACCGCGATGACGTCGGGGTCGTGCTCGACGACCACCACGGTGTTGCCCTTGTCGCGCAGGCGGCCCAGCAGCCGCGTGAGCCGGCCGACGTCGTGAGGGTGCAGGCCGACGCTCGGCTCGTCGAGGATGTAGACCATGCCGGTCAGGCTGCTGCCGAGGTGGCGGACCATCTTCACCCGCTGCGACTCACCGCCGGACAGCGTCGAGGTGGGCCGGTCCAGCGTCAGGTAGCCCAGTCCGATCTCCACCATGTGCTCCAACTGCTCCACGAGCGCCTCGGCGACGGGAGCGGCGTCGCCGGCGCACATGCCGCGCACGGTCTGCGCCAGCGCGCCGGCCTCCATCGCAGCGCATTCGGCGATGGTGCGGCCCTGGATCCGGCTGGAGCGCGCGGCCTTTGAGAGCCTTGTCCCGCAGCAGTCGGGGCAGATCCCCTCGGTGACGACCCGGTCGAAGGCCTCGCGCGCTTTGGGCTTGAGCGAGTCGGGGTCCTTGTGCAGCCAGATGCGTTCGAAGCGCGGCAGCAGCCCTTCGTACTTGGTGGGCACCGGCCCGCCCCGGCTGGGCAGGTCCACCGTCGCCACGGCGCCGTGCAGCAGGGCCTCCCATTCGGCGGCGGTGTAGTCGGCCAGGGGCTTGTCGGTGTCGAACAGCCCCGAGTCGGCGTAGGTGCGCCACATCCAGCCGCCGACATGGAACGTGGGAAAGCGGATGGCCCCTTCGTTGAGCGAGCGGCGGCGGTCCACCAGCTCGTCGACGTCCACGGTGCGCACCGAGCCCAGCCCGCTGCAGCGCGGGCACATGCCCTGCGGGTCGTTGAAGGAGAACCGGTTGGAGGAGCCGATGTGCGGCCGCCCGGCGCGCGACCACAGCAGCCGCATCAGCGCGTAGATGTCGGTGATGGTGCCCACGGTCGATCGGGCGTTGCCGCCCAGCCGCCGCTGGTCGACGACGATCGCCGGCGCCAGGTGCTCGATGAGGTCGACGTCGGGGCGGCCGTAGCGGGGCAGCCGGTTGCGCGCGAAGGCGGTGAAGGTCGCGTTCAGCTGGCGCTGGGACTCCGCGGCGATGGTGTCGAAGACCAGCGAGGACTTTCCGGACCCGGACACGCCGGTCACCACCGTCAGCCGGTCCTTGGGGATCTCGACGGCGATGTCCTTCAGGTTGTGCTCCCGGGCTCCGACGATGCGGATGCGGTCGTGTGCCATGCGAGCACGGTAGAAATGATTGTGGCCAGATCCCGGCCGCTTTTTACCGCAGGCTTGGAGTGCGATGAGCGGACCGAGCGAACGGATGCTGGAACTGCTGTCCGTGCTGCAGAGCGGCCGGATGTGGACGGGGCGGGAGTTGGCCGAGCGCGTCGGCACGTCGCCGCGCACCCTGCGGCGCGACATCGACCGGCTGCGCGACCTGGGCTATCCCGTGGAGTCCACGCGCGGCCCGGGCGGCAGCTACCGGCTGGTCGCCGGCCGCGCGATGCCGCCGCTGCTGCTCACCGACGAGGAGGCGGTGGCCACCGTGGTGGGACTGCGCCTGGCGGCGTGGGCGCCGGTGGCCGACGCCGCCGAGGCGGCGGCCACCGCACTGGCCAAGCTGGAGCAGCTGCTTCCGCCCCGCCTGCGCTACCGGCTCGAAGCCGTCTCCGCATCCACCGACACGGTGGCACGCACCGTCGCCTCCCCCGACCTGCGCACCCTGGAGCTGCTGGCCACCGCCGCCCACGCGCGCAACCACGTGCTGTTCACCTACACCGACCGCGGCGACCGCACCGGCGAGCGCCGCGTCGAGCCCTACCGGCAGGTGCTGCTGGGCCGGCGCTGGTACCTGCTCGGCTGGGACCGCGACCGCGGCGACTGGCGCACCTTCCGCATCGACCGCATCGCCGGGCTCACCGTGCAGCCCACGACCTTCCCCCCGCGCGAGCCACCGAGTGCCGACCCGGTCAGCTTCGTGCAGGACAGTGCGCGCTTCCCCATCAGCCGGCACCGCGGGGTGGTGCGGTTCGCCGCTCCTGTCGAGCAGGTGTCGGAGCGGCTGACGGCCGAGGCGGGGTCGCTGGAGGCCGTCGACGAGCGCACCTGCCGCTTCGTCACCGCAGCCGATTCCTGGGAGTGGCTCGCCATCACCGTCGCGATGGTCGGCGTGCCCTACACCATCGAGGGCCCGCCCGAGCTGGTCTCCTTCTCCCGCGAGCTCGCTCGGCGCATCGACCGGGCGGCCGGGGACTGATTCCGCACCGCGGGTGGAGGCCCTGCGGCCGGTGCACGGCGGCGCGCACCGCCCGGACACCGGTGCTGCGGGATTTCGGATCCGGGCGGTACGCGGGGTGCGCTCTCAGGCGCGGGGGCCGTCGTCCTGCTCCAGGCCGTGCAGGACCGTGGAGAGCTCCTGGTGCAGTTGGTCGAATACGGCGACGTGGTCGGCTGTGGGCAGGTCGTCGAGGGCCGCCAGGCGTTCGCGGGCCATCTGCAGTGTGCGTTCGGCGATTCCGGCCGCCGCCTGCTGCTCCTGTGTGGCCGGTTGTGCGTTGTCGGCCGTGTCCGTGTGGCCCAGGGGGGTTGCGTCCGTCACTTCCGCGCCGCCCTTCATCTGTGCGCGCATTGCCGTGCTGCCGCCGCGGAGCCCACCCGCTGCCGCGGCGCCGGTTCTATTGTGCAATTCCGCTCATGCTGTGGCTATTGGTCGTTCTTCGAGCTGTTCTTACCACGGCTGCCGGTGCGCTTGGCGCCGCCGCTCTTGGCCGCGGCGCCGGAGCGGCCGGAAGCGGTCTTGGTCTTGGTGGAGCGCTGCTGGCTCTTGGCGCCGGCCGGCGCCTTCTTCTTGGGCGTCTGCCCGTTCACCGAGCCGCCGCTCGGCCCTGCCGCGGTCGCCTGCTCCTCGTCGCCTTGGGCCGGCTCGCGGGCCGCCCCCTCGGCCGCCGCGGATACGTCGCTCTCGGCGGGCGGCTGCGACTCCTCCTCCGTCCGCCCCTCCCGCGCCGCCGGCACATCCGCCGGGGCCTCGACCGGCGCCTCCTCGGCGGCCTCGCCTTCGCCGTCGGATGCGGCGGCCGCAGCGCCCTCGGCCGGCGACGACGTGCGGGCGGTCGCCGGGGCCCCGGCGCCATCGGCCGGCGGCTCCTCAACCCGGCCCGGAACCGACCGGGGTACGGCGCGCTGGGCGGCCAGGCGGCGCTCCAGCTCGGCGACGCGGCGGGCCAGGCGGTCGTAGTCGGCGCGGCTGACCAGCTCCAGCCGCTCCAGAGCCCGCTCGACCTCGCTGCTGACCAGCGAGTTCAGCGCTTCGCGGTTCGCCTGGGAGGTCTCGATCAGCTCACCGGCCAGCGTCTGGATCGGGGAGCCCGCGCGCGGCGCGCCCTCGGCGGACTCCCCCGCCGAAGCGGCGGCCGCCCAGCGCTCATCGCCCGACTTGAGAATCACTTTGGCCGCGGCGACAGCGCGTTTGCGGGTCAGTTCGGTGAGGCCATTGACGGCTTCGAAATACGCGCGCACCGCGTCGACGACCATGGTGACTTGCTCCTTGCTGATGCCTGAGAACCGGAAGAACTGCCGATGCCGCAGTGAAAGGGGGATCCAGCCGTAAACGCTACCGGGCGCACGGGCGCCGCGGGCGCGACTTCGCAGGGCCGGGGCGGGTTTGCGGGCACCGCCCGCCGATGGCCGAACCGCGGGGCCGAGGGCACCGGTAGGGCATGATGGGGCCCATGGCCACTGTTGAGGAGTGCCGGGCGGCGATCGGCAAGGTCTCCGAGCGCATCATGGAGGTCGATCCGGCCGACCGGCGCAAGCACATCGTCGAGCGCACCGTCAGCCTCGCGGTCACCGACCTGGACACCGTGTTCGACATGCGGCTGACCGAGGACGGCCTGCAGGACGTCGTCGAACGCGACGCCGGCGGGTCCGCGCGGCGCGCTCAGGTGGGCATCACCGTATCCAGCGACGACCTCGTGGCGCTTTCGGAGGACCGCCTGGACTTCGCCAAGGCCATGCTCGGCGGCCGGGTCAAGCTCGACGCCTCCTTCGGCGACCTGATGCGGCTGCGCAAACTGCTGTGAGCGCCCGCACCCGCTGCGGGCGGCCGATGCGGCGCCGGCGGCGGGTATCGTGCCAGCGTGCGGACACACACGGGCGCGGACGTCCTGGAGTTGGCGCCCCTGCGCGGACTGCGCTATGCCGACCCCGACGCCGGCCGGCTGCTCGACTCCCCCGACTTCGATATCGCCCGGGTGCTCGCGCCGCCCTATGACGTCCTCGACGCCGCGGCCTTCGCCGACCTGACCCGGGCCGAACCGCACAACGCCGCCCGGCTGACCGTGCCTCCGGTCATCGTGGGCCGGCGGCCGGGCGCCGACCCGTCCGCCACCGCCGCGGATCGCTACGCCGCAGCCGCCCGCACCCTGCGGCGCTGGCTGGCCGAGGGAGTGCTCATCCGCGACCGCGAACCGGCCCTCTACATCTACGAGCAGACGCCGCCCGGCGGCCGGCGCCAGCGAGGGCTGATCGGCGCGCTGCGGCTGCCCGACCCGCAGAGCCCGGTGGTACGTCCGCACGAGAACGTCGCCCCCGGCCCGGTGCTCGACCGGGCCCGGCTCATGGCCGCGACCCAGGCCAACCTGGAGCCGATCTTCCTGCTGTACCGCGGGGGCGGCGGGGCGGCCGCGCGCATCACCGAAACGGTGGCCGGCGCCGATCCGCATCCACTGGTGGACACGGCCACCGGAGACGGCGCGGTCCACCGGCTGTGGGCGATCACCGATCCCGCCCTGCACACCGAGATCGCCGAGGACCTGGCCACGCGCTCCGCGCTCATCGCCGACGGGCACCACCGCTACGCCGCCTACCAGCGCCTCAAGGCGCACCGCCACGGCCCCGGCCCGTGGGACCACGGCCTGGCGCTGCTGGTCGACTCCGACTCCTCGCCGCCCCACCTGGGCGCCATCCACCGCGTCCTGCGCGGTCTGGACACCGACTCGGCGATCGCGGCGGTGTCCGATGCGGCCGCGGCCGCGCCTATACCACGCGAAGCCCTGGAGCGGCCGATGCGGCCCCCGCCGCCCGGCGGCTCCGTCACCGGGAGCGATGCCGAGGGGTCGGCGCTGGTGCTGGCCGACCCGGCCGGCGGGGGCCGGCGGTTCCTGCTGCGCGTGGACGCGCGCCGACTGGCCGCGGCGTTCCCCGACCACTCCCCCGCATGGCGCGCGCTGCCCACCGCGGCGCTGGAGTACCTGCTGGGCGTGTGGGGACTGGGTGAGGGCGACGTCGACCTCGTGCACGACGACCCCACCCTGGCGGTGGCCGCGGCCGATCCCGGCGCGGACACGGCCGTACTGCTGGAGCCGGCCGCGGTCGAGACCGTCTACGCCATCGCCGCCAACGGCGAACTGACCCCGCGCAAGACGACGTCGTTCGGCCCCAAGCCGCGCACCGGCCTCGTCCTGCGCGGCGCCGATCCGCCCCGCCGCCGCACGGGCCCGGCCCCCGCCCCGTGACGGGAGCCGCGCCCGCCCGGTTTTGCACCGAAGGCAAGGCTCGGTCGCCCGGTCGGACATGAGTGCGGCCGGAGAGGCGTTCACGATCGTCGGGGTGCCGCCGGACGTGGTCGCCATTCGCCCCGGGTGTCGGGCCTCCCGTCAGGCACCCCCCGGATCTTCAGGGACCGGCCACCCCCGGGGGTGCGGCCATGGGGCCCGACCGCGCGAAGCGCTGCGCGCCCACCCGTCAGCCCACCGCCACCCGGATGAGGCGCTGCGCGCCACGTGCTCGATCCAATGCCGCCGAACGCACGCCGCGCGGCATTGCCGGAAGACCGCCACGGTGGTCGGGCTTCGGCGCGGATGGTGCGGGGTGCGCTCGGCGGCAAGCCGGCCCGGAACGAGTACGTGGCGCCAAGCGCCTCCGTTGGGGCGGCAGCGGGCGACGGGCGGGCGCTACGCGCCCAAGGCCCCATCGCCGCAGCCTCCGTGGTGGCGGCTTCGGAGCGGTATCGCGGAGGGCGCCTGGCCACAGGGCCGAGCGACCCACCACGACGGCCCCCGCCTCGACGCTCCCGGGGCGGGACGGGCCCGGCGCACCGGTTCCCGGGACCCGGCTCGGCCACGGCGCGGACAGGGCCGGACCGGCTGCGGGTGCTCGGGGCGCAGGTGCGGAGAGGACGCACCGCGGCGTCGTGGCTAGGCTGGGCGGCAAGGTGCGCGAGCGGTCACTCCCCGGCAAGCGGGCGGCGCGCGAGCGGGCTCCCGTCGTCGCAGAAGACGACCGCGACCGGCTCCGCACGGCGCGCGCCCGCGGGGCATGCGCCGCGCCCCGCGCCGTCCCGTGCGCACCGACGTCCGCAGCCGATACAGGAGACCGATGATCGACGGCATGCCCCTGCTCAGCGCCGAGAAGCCGCTGAACGCCCTCTACGACACGGCCCTGCTCGATCTCGACGGTGTCGTCTACATCGGCTCCCGCGCCGTGCCGGCTGCGCCCGAGGCCGTCGACAAGGCGCGGGCGGCCGGTATGCGAGTGGCGTTCGTGACCAACAACGCGGCGCGCACGCCCGCCCGTGTGGCGGAGCGGCTCGGTGCGATGGGGGTCGACGCGGCACCGCAGGATGTGGTGACCTCCGCGGAGGCCGCCGCGCGGCTGGTGGCCGAGCGGGTTCCGGCCGGTTCGCCGGTGCTGGTTGTGGGCGATACCGGGCTGCGGCTGGCGCTGCGCCGATGGGGCCTGCGGCCGGTTTCCATGGCCTCGGATGGGCCGGTGGCCGTGGTCCAGGGCTACTCCCCTCGGCTGGCCTACGACCTGATGGTGCAGGGGGCGCTCGCGGTGGACGCCGGAGCGCTGTTCGTCGTGACGAACAGCGACGCGACCGCCCCCCTGGACTTCGGTGTGCAGCCGGGCAACGGCTCGGCCGCACGGGTGATCGCCCACGCCACCGGGCGGGAACCGCTGGTGGCGGGCAAGCCCATGCGCCCCCTCCACGAGGAGGGGGTGCTGCGGACCGGCGCGAAGACACCGCTGGTGGTCGGCGACAGGCTCGACACCGACATCGAAAGCGCCACCGTGCGCGGTGCGGCCAGCCTGCTCGTCTTCTCCGGCGTGACGGCGCCCGCTCAAGCGGTGACCGCTCCTCCCCGGCACCGGCCCTCCTACCTCGCCTGGGACCTGTCCGGAATCAACCAGCCCCACCCCGAGGTCCGCACCGGCCCCGATGAGGCGGCCTGCGGCGGGTGGACCGCCACGCTCAGCGAAGGCCGGGTGCGGCTGTCGGGCCGGGGCGATCGCATCGACGGGCTGCGCGCCTTGTGCGCGTGCGCATGGTCGGCCCACCCCCACGGCCCGCCCCCGCCGGAGGCCGCCGAGGACGCGCTGGCCGAACTGGGGCTGCCGGGCGGCGCGTAGGCCCGATGCCGCTGGACCGACCCCCCTGCCGGGTCCGCCGGTAACCGCACGGGTCCCGCGCCGCCCCCGGTGCCCGCCGACTGCGCCGTGCGTCGGGGCGGCGAGGGCCGCAGAGGCCTCGGCCCGCGCGGGCGGTGCAGGCGGGGGCCGGGCCGCCCACCCGCGGAGATCACGGGAATGAGCCCCGCGGGTGCGGGGAGTGGCGGCAGCACCGGCCTGTCACAGAGGTGTGATGATGAGTGCCCTCCTCGACGTGCCGACTGCCGGCGGAATGGGAACACGCATTCTGGATGGCACAGCGCGGGGCAGGCGGCCTCGCCTGCGGCGGGTGCTCCCCCGGCGCCGCGAGCGGTCCGTACCCCGTCCTGGGCCGCCGGGTGAGTGGGCCGCACCCCGCGAAGCGCGGCCCACGCGGCGACCCGGTGGTCTCCCGGTCCGGTGGTTCCTTGTCGGCGGCTCCCGCTTCGCCACGGCGACTCCGTGGAGAGGACCGAGCCGCTCGCCGCGGACGGCCCGGCGGCCACACCCGGCGACGGCGCGAGCGGCCGAGTCGCCGCCTCCGCGCTCGGCGGCGGGCGCGAAGCCGGGACGTGCCGGGGTGCGGAGGCGGGCGTGCGGCGCCGGGGGCGGAGTGTCAGTGTGCGGGTTCGGCCGCGGTGGAGCCGGGACGGCGGCTGATGCGCCGGACGGCGCGCGCCTCGATCTCCACGACGCTGGCCGAGCCCTTCGGCGACCGCCAGAAGCGCCTCCGCAGGGCGCCGCTGACCTGGACGACGTCGCCGAGCCGCCACTCGCGCGTGCGCTCCTCGATCGCCTCCTGGAAGCTGACGCAGGTGATGGGGTCGGCGGACTGGTTGGGCCGCTGCTGCGCGGGGGCGCGGGAGATCGAGATGCGCCAGGTGGTCAGGCGGTCGCCGCTGGCCAGTTCGCGGACGTAGGGCTCGGCGGTGACGCGTCCGGCGACGACGACCTCGTTGCGGTGGCCGCGCTCGCGTTCGTGCCGGCCGGCGGCGGAGCGCGCCGGGGGTGCCGCGGTGGTCCGGGCGCGGCCGGACCCGGCCGAATCGGCGGGGCCGGTGGCGGTTGCCGGGGCGGGGACCGGCGTGGTGGTCGTGTCGGGCATGGTTCCTCCTGCGTTGGAGACTCGAAGCATCCTGGTGGCGGCTGCCGGACCGCCGCAGCGGACCGGCCGAGCGATTCCAGAATCGGCCGCGCGGACTCCCTGGCGAAAGCGCGATTCGCGACCTGTGGAAAACCGGCGCCGAAGCCCCGCGCGGCCGACCGTGCCGCCGCGCGTGGAACCCCCGAACCTCGCCCAGCGGCACCTTGGCAAGGCGGCGGCCGGTGCACGCGCAGCACCGGGCGCGCCGACGGCCGCGACGACGCAGCGGACGCGAACCCGCCGCGCGCGAACACCGCACCGCCGTTCGGCGACCGCAGTAGGCCGGGCGCCGCCCCCGCTCCGGCGGACGCCGCCGGGGGTCGACACCCCGGCCGGTGGCGGGGCGGGCGTGGTGAACTAGATTCTGCGGGTGGCTCTCGCCCGCGCCGCCGGCAGGCACCGGTACCGGGAGCCCGCGCGGCCCGTGCGGCGGGCCCGCCGTTCGCAAGCGGAAGGAGACGCCAGGTGCACGACGACGTGGACCCCAACGCGCTTCCCAGCGGCATCACCGCCCTGGGCGACGACACCTACGCCATCGACACCCGGATGGCGGGCTATCCGGGCATCACCTCCAGCTACCTGATCCGCACCGAGCGCCCCTGCGTCATCGAGGTGGGCACCGCCGGGTCGGCTCCGGTGCTGCGCGACGCCCTGCACGCGCTCGGCGTCGGCGCCCGCGACCTGGCCACCGTCGTCGTCACCCACATCCACCTCGACCACGCGGGCGGGGTCGGCGACATCGCGGCGATGTTCCCCGAGGCCGAGATCGTCGTCCACGAGCGGGGCGCCCGCCACCTCGCCGACCCGGCGCGGCTGATGCGCAGCGCGCGCATGGTCTGGGGCGACAAGCTCGACGTCCTCTTCGGCGACCTGCGGCCCACCGACGCCGTTCGCATCCGCTCGGTCGCCGACACCGGCGAGGTCGATCTGGGCGGCGGCCGCCGCCTGGTCAGCCACTACACGCCCGGCCACGCCAAGCACCACGTCGGCCTGGTCGACTCCGCCACCGGCGACCTGTACGTCGGCGACGCCCTGGGCGTCTACAACCACTCGACCGGCGACGTCCGACCCGCCACCCCGCCGCCCGACTTCGACCTGGACTCCGCGCTGGCTTCGCTGCGGCTGTTCGGCGACATCGCGCCGCGCCGGCTGATGTTCTCCCACTTCGGAGCGGTCGAGACGGTCGGCGAGACGCTGGACAACGCCCAGCAGGAGCTGCGGCTGTGGGTCGAGACGGTCCGCGAGGCGCGTTCGGACTCCCCCGACCTCGACCACGCCGTGGCTATGGTGCGCGAGCGCGTCATGAGCCGCTACCGCCCCGCCACCGGCGCCGCCTCCGCGGAATCCGCCGAGGTCATGGAGGTGCTCAGCGGAGCGCACAGCAACGTGGCGGGCATCGCCCACTGGCTCGACCGGGTCGCCGCCGATCAGGGAGAGGCCCCATCCCGCCCGGCCGAGCGCGGCTGAGCGGGCGCGCCGCGGCGCGTCTTCAGGGGGCGCCGGGCAGCCCCAGCACGCGCAGCAGGTGCGCGTAGATGCCGTCGTTCCAGGACAGATCGGCGGGCAGCACGTCGAACTCGCGGACCTCGTCGGTCTCATAGCGGCCGTCCAGCGGTCGGCGCGCCGCGATCTGCGCATGGGTGACCACGGTGGTGTGGCCGCCGGCCAGGACGTAGTAGCCGTCGACGTGGACCTGCGCGAGTTCCGCACCGGCCTCCTCGCGCACCTCCCGGCGCACCGTGGCCTCGATGTCCTCGCCGGCCTCGGCATGGCCCCCGGGGAACTCCCAGGCACGCCTGCGGTGGCGGACCAGCACCGGCCGCTCGCCGGAGAACAGCAGGCACACCACGGAGTCGTGCCGGGCCGGCAGGCGGCCCACGTGCACGGTGGCGCCCCTCAGCGGCGGCTGCGGTGTCATGGGGGTCGGGCACCTCGGCGGTCGCGGGAACATCCGCCCCGGTCGGAGCGGTGTAATCGTATTCTCCTACAATTCGGGAACCCCCTGCTTGCGCGGGTCTTCACGCACTCGCGGGGGCAGGGGCCGCTTGGACAGATTCCGCACCATACGGCAGTGTTGTCCTGGCGGAGTCATCGAGACACGCATGGTGTGCCGGGAAGTCTGGTCGGCGAAGTGCTGCGACGCATCAAGGCGCGCAGGAGACGACTGGGGAGTACACCATGGTGAGCAAGACGAGCGTGCACGCGCTCGCCGACGCCCTCCGCAAGGACGCTGTCGGCGGCTTCCTGCTGATCGGCGCAGCACTGGTGGCGCTCGCCTGGGCCAATTCCCCCTGGGCGCACCTGTACGAGACCATCCGCGGTTTCACGGTCGGCCCCTCGCAGCCGCTGCATCTGGATCTCACCGTCGAGCACTGGGCGGCCGACGGGATCCTCGCGCTGTTCTTCTTCATCATCGGCGCCGAGCTCAAGCAGGAGTTCGTCCACGGCGAGCTGCGCAACCCGCGCCGCGCCATGCTGCCCATCGTCGCCGCCGCCGGCGGCATGGCCGTGCCGGCACTGATCTTCACCGTTTTCAACCTCGCCGCCCCCGATGCCCTTTCCGGCTGGGGCATCCCCATGGCCACCGACATCGCCTTCGCGCTGGCCGTCCTTGCGATCATCGGCCGCCACCTGCCTCCGGCGCTGCGCACGTTCCTGCTCACCCTGGCCATCGTCGACGACCTCGGCGCGATCCTGGTCATCGCCGTCTTCTACACCGACGAACTGCGCTTCCTCGCCCTGGTCGGCGCACTGCTGCTCCTCGCCGTCTTCGGCTACCTCCAGCGGGGCCGCGGACCGGCCGCCGTGCTCGACCGGTCGCCGGTGCCCAACTGGCTGGTGTATGTACCGCTGGCGTTCGCGATCTGGGCGCTGATGCACGAAAGCGGCGTGCACGCCACGATCGCCGGGGTGGCCATGGGCATGCTGATGCGCAGCAGCATCGCCGCGGGCGAGCGCGATTCGCCGCTGCACCGCGCCGAGCACATGCTGCGCCCCTGGTCGACCGCGCTGGCGCTGCCGATCTTCGCGCTCATGTCGGCGGGTGTGGCGTTCGGCGACGTCGGCGACCTGGCCACCGACCCCGTCGCCCTGGGGGTCTTCTTCGGCTTGGTCGCGGGCAAGCTCGTGGGCATCCTCGGCGGCGCCTGGATCACCACCCGGCTGACCCGCGCGGAGCTGAACCCCACGCTGAGCTGGTGGGACATCGCGGGCATGTCGGTGCTGGCCGGAATCGGATTCACCGTCTCCCTGCTGATCACCGAGCTGGCCTATCCGGGATCGGAGTCGATGCTGGAGAACGCCAAGGGAGGCGTGCTGCTGGCGTCCGTGGCCGCGACCCTGATCTCCGCCGGCATCCTGGGCTGGCGCAGCGCGCACTACGGGCGCCGCGGGATTCCCGGCTTGGCCGACGCGCGGGACGGCGGCTGAGGAGCCGCGCGGGCGCAGGGCCCGCGCCGATGCCGGGGACGGCTCCGGCCGCGGGCAGCCGGCGGGGATGCCGCGCGGATGTATTTCCGCGGCGCCTCCGGGTAAGTTGAGCGTTCAACGGGGGTACAGGACGTTCCGCCCGTTCAGCGATGCCCGGAGGGTCACTCGATGGCTCAAGGCCGGTCGGCCGCCCGGCGCGGCTGCAGGCGCCGCGTCCGGCTCCGGAGCGCGCTGCCTCGGGTCCGGGCGCTGCTGCTGGCCGCGGCGCTGCTCGCACCGGCCGCCTGCGGTGCGCCGGTGGAGGCCGACGAGCGGGGCACTATCGGCACCGCCGTGGGGACCGGCGCCCCCGGATGGCTGCAGGGCGGCTACTCCGGTGACGCGGGCGACGCCGAGGCCGCACGGCTGAACGCCCCCGGCGCGCTGGCGTTCGCCGCCGACGGCACGCTGTTCATCGCCGACACCGACAACCAGCGGATCCGCAGCGTCGACCCCGACAGCGGCACGATCAACACCGTCGCCGGCGGCGGGAGCGCGGACTGGGCCGACGCCGAGAGCGCCACCACGGCGGCGCTGCCGCCGGTCACCGACCTGGCGGTCGACTCCTACGGCGACACGCTCTTCATCGCCTCGATGCTGCACAATCAGGTGGCCGCGGTCGATCTGACCCACGGGACGATGCAGATTCTGGCCGGCCGCGACGACGGCGCCCCGGCCCGGATGCGCCCGCGGCAGATGGAGCGCCTGGACGGGCTGTGGTGGCCTACGGGCGTCGACGTGGGACCCGACGGCACGCTCTACATCGCCGACAGCGGCAACGGCCGAGTGGTGGCCGTGGGCCCGCACGCCGCACGCGACCGGGGGCGCCCCGAACCCGCCCAGGTGCGGGTCGTCGCCGAGACGCCCGCGTCCCCTCCAGGCGCGGCGGGCGGCGACGGCGGGACGGCCGCGGCCGAGGAGGGCGAGTTCGGCGAACTGGGGCCGCTGGCCGTGGACGGCGACGGATCGGTGTACTTCGTCGACAACACGGCGGGCCTCAGCAAGATCGACGGCTACGAGAACACCGTCAGCGCGACGTGGAACCCGCGCCTGCCGCCGCACGCACGCGCCCTGGCCGTCGACCCCGAGGAGGGCACGCTCTTCGCGGCCGACCCCGCCGGCAACCGCGTGCTGGCGTTCGTGCCGGAGCAGCGGTCGCCGATCCCCGTCGCGGGCACCGGGTCTCATGGCTACACCGGCGACGGCGGACCCGCCGACCGGGCCACGCTGGACACTCCGAGCGGGCTCGCGATGAGCCCCGGCGGCGACCTCTACATCGCAGACACCCACAACCACCGGGTCCGCGTCGTCCACGACGTCCGCGCGATCGTCGGCGAGGATGCTCGCTGACGCGGTGGGGGTAGCGGGGGCAGCGGGGGCAGTGGAGCGACCGGTCGCCTGTGCGCGAACGGGTGGCGGGCCACCCGGCGGAGCGGTGCGGACGCCGGGGGCTGGGCCCGCGCGGATCGGTCCGGGTGCCCGCCGGTGCGGGTCCGCGACGAGGGCAGCGAGGCCGGCGGAGGCCTGGGTTGGGCGGTCATCGGCTGGTGTCGGTGGATGGCGGGTCGCGCGACGGGGGCAGCGGCGCCTGGCGGGGGTGCGCCCGCGCGAATCGGTTCGGGTGCCCGCCGGTGCGGGCCTGCGACGAGGGCGGCGACGGCGGCGCCCGGTTCGGGCCAGCGGTCACCGGTTGCTGTCGGCGGATGGCCGATCACCCGGCGGGGCGGTTAGGGCGGCGCGGCGAGGGAGCGGGGACATTTCGGGCATATCCCTTCGGGTGGGTCGACGATGCCCGCCGATGGCGCGCGGTGTCGCTGCGCGGCACACCTGGAGCCCCGGATTTTGCGGGATGCGGAAGGAAACCGGGGTGGTTCGCCCGAAATGCCCGGCTGTGGCGGCGGCGGATTCTGCCGGAGCGCCACGAGATGCGCGGATGGAGCGCTTCGGGCGCGAATTCCACTCCAAACGCCATGATCATCGCCGTCCCGGGCTGCGCGGACCGCCTCGGCGCCCCCGCATACCGGACATCGCGGGACGATTCAATGCCTGGGATCGCCCGCCGCGCAGCCGGAAGCCGCCCCGGCGGTCGCGCGGCGCTTGTCGTCGCTCCATCGCCGCCCCATAGATTCTCTATGTCCGGTTTCTGTGTCCGGCTCCCGCGTCGAGGGTGTCCGTGAGGCCACTCTCGGCGCCGAGAGTGGCCTCACGGACACCCTCGACGCAACGGGCGCGGGAGAGAGTTAAATTAAATCGGGCATTCGGCATTTCGGTCGGGGTGTGCCGATGGATGCGGCGCACCCCGACCGCCCGGCGCCCTTACCGCCTCGTTGCGTGGGCCACCGGCGGGCAGCGGAACCGGTCCGCGCGGGCTGCACCCCGCGCCGCCCTCGCTGCCCTCGTCGCCCACCCGTACCGGCGGGCACCCGAACCGATCAGCGCGGGCTGCACCCCGCGCCGCCCTCGCCGCCTCGTCGGGGGATCAGCCATCCGCCGACAGCAACCGGTGGCCGCCCAACCCGAACCCCCGTCGTCGCTGCCCTCGTCGCGGACCCGCACCGACGGGCACCGGAACCGGTGGGCACGGGTTGCCCCCCGTGCCGCCCTCGCCGCCTCGTCGGGGGATCAGCCATCCGCCGACAGCAACCGGTGGCCGCCCAGCCCGAACCCCCGCCGCCCTCGCCGCCTCCGTCGCGTGGGCCACCGGCGGGCACCGGAACCGGTCCGCGCGGGCTGCACCCCGCGCCGCCCTCGCTGCCCTCGTCGCCCACCCGTACCGGCGGGCACCCGAACCGATCAGCGCGGGCTGCACCCCGTGCCGCCCTCGCCGCCTCGTCGGGGGATCAGCCATCCGCCGACAGCAACCGGTGGCCGCCCAGCCCGAACCCCCGCCGCCCTCGCCGCCTCCGTCGCGTGGGCCACCGGCGGGCACCGGAACCGGTCCGCGCGGGCTGCACCCCGCGCCGCCCTCGCTGCCCTCGTCGCCCACCCGTACCGGCGGGCACCCGAACCGATCAGCGCGGGCTGCACCCCG
>NZ_VTZW01000019.1:719900-723971 GCF_009728995.1 Streptomonospora sp. PA3
CCCCGTGCCGCCCTCGCCGCCTCGTCGGGGGATCAGCCATCCGCCGACAGCAACCGGTGGCCGCCCAGCCCGAACCCCCGCCGCCCTCGCCGCCTCCGTCGCGTGGGCCACCGGCGGGCACCGGAACCGGTCCGCGCGGGCTGCACCCCGCGCCGCCCTCGCTGCCCTCGTCGCCCACCCGTACCGGCGGGCACCCGAACCGATCAGCGCGGGCTGCACCCCGCGCCGCCCTCGCCGCCTCGTCGGGGGATCAGCCATCCGCCGACAGCAACCGGTGGCCGCCCAACCCGAACCCCCGTCGTCGCTGCCCTCGTCGCGGACCCGCACCGACGGGCACCGGAACCGGTGGGCACGGGTTGCCCCCCGTGCCGCCCTCGCCGCCTCGTCGGGGGATCAGCCATCCGCCGACAGCAACCGGTGGCCGCCCAGCCCGAACCCCCGCCGCCCTCGCCGCCTCCGTCGCGTGGGCCACCGGCGGGCACCGGAACCGGTCCGCGCGGGCTGCACCCCGCGCCGCCCTCGCTGCCCTCGTCGCCCACCCGTACCGGCGGGCACCCGAACCGATCAGCGCGGGCTGCACCCCGTGCCGCCCTCGCCGCCTCGTCGGGGGATCAGCCATCCGCCGACAGCAACCGGTGGCCGCCCAGCCCGAACCCCCGCCGCCCTCGCCGCCTCCGTCGCGTGGGCCACCGGCGGGCACCGGAACCGGTCCGCGCGGGCTGCACCCCGCGCCGCCCTCGCTGCCCTCGTCGCCCACCCGTACCGGCGGGCACCCGAACCGATCAGCGCGGGCTGCACCCCGCGCCGCCCTCGCCGCCTCGTCGGGGGATCAGCCATCCGCCGACAGCAACCGGTGGCCGCCCAACCCGAACCCCCGCCGCCCTTACCGCCTCGTTGCGCGGGCCACCGGCGGGCACCGGAACCGGTCCGCGCGGGCTGCACCCCGCGCCGCCCTCGCTGCCTCCGTCACGTGGGTCACCGGCGGGAAGCGGATCCGGTGGGTGTGGGCGGGGCCGTCCGCGGCCCTCGCCGCTCTCGTCGGATGCCCCACCCGCGTCCGCCCGAACCGATCACCGAAGGCCGAGGCATCCGCCCGCCTACGCCCCGCTCAGCGTTCGGGGTCGGCGGGCGCCGTCGATCCTTCTTCGGACCGCGGGACCCCCTCGGCCGCTTCGGCCGCGTCGGCTTCGCCCTCGTCCTCCGCGCCGTCCTCGACGTAGGGGTCTTCAGCGTCGGTCCAGACGACGTCCTCCCCGACGTCGACGATCTCGACGCCCTCCAGCTCCGCCAGCCGCTCGTCGGCGTCGGTCAGTCCTTCGCGGTCCACCGCCGAGGCGCGGGCGAAGTACTCGCGCGCGTCCTTCCTGCGGCCGACGGCGAGGACGGCGTCGGCGTAGGCGTAGAACAGCCGTGCGACCCACGGGCGGGCGCGCCGCTCCTTGAGTTCGGGCACCTGCAGTTCGACGACGGCCGCCTCCGGCTGCCCCATGTCGCGCCGGGCGCCGGCGGCGACGATGCGCAGCTCGAGGCGGTCTTCGACGGGGAGGTCCCCGGCCGCCGGGTCGCGGGCGATCTCCAACGCCCGCTCGGGGCGTCCCAGTCCGCGCTCGCAGTCGGCGATCATGGCCAGGAAGTTGTCGCGCCCGGTCATCCGGCGGGCCGCCCGCAGGTCGGAGAGTGCCTCCTGCCACTTGCCGACGGTGTAGGCGGCGATTCCCGCGGCTTCGCGCACGGCCCCCATCCGCGACGCCCTGCGGCGGGCGAATGCGGCGTGCTCATAGGCGCGTTCGGGATCCTCGTCGAGCAGCCGACCGATCATCGCCATGTGGCGGCCGACGAGTTCGGCCAGGGATTTGGGGAGGCTCGTCAGCTCGTTGCGGACCTCCGGGGAGAGTTCGCCGAGCGTCACGTCGTCCGGCAGGTGCGGGGCGCCCTCGCTCTGGCGAGTCTCCGAACGGTCGCGGCCCTGGCCGCCGCCCGGACCGCGCTGAGGCCGACCGCGGCCGTCCCGGCGATCGCGGTCGGGGCGTCCCTGGTACCGGCGATCCCCCGAGCCCGAGCCGCCGCCGCGTCCGCGGCGGTCGCCGCGGAACCCGCGGTCGCCGCGATCGGATCCGTCGTCGCGGCGGGGGCGGTCGGAATCGCCGCGCCCGCCTGCGGAGTCACGCCCGCCTCGGCGGTCCGACCCGCCGCCGGAGGTCCGGCCGGACTGGCCGAAACCGCGGCCACCACCGTCGCGGCCGCCACGGAAGCCTCCCGAACGACCGCCGTCGCGCCCGGAGCCGGAACGGGGTCGCCCCCTGTTGTCGCCGCCGCCCCGGCCGCCGCTGGGACCGCCTGAGCGGTGGCCGCCACCGCCTCCAGGGTTGCGTGGTCCTGAGCCGTTCCGGCTCCCGCGGCTTTCGTCAGTCATGCTTCCGTCCGTAAACAGTCAAAAGCGCTGCCACTCACGAGTAGCAGCGCGTTGTTCATCCCAGGTCTTTCACTCTACCTGCATGCGGCGGCCGCAATCGCCCGCCGTCGCCGCCGGTACGTGGCGATGAGCTTCCACTGCCACGCCGTCCGACCGCTGTGCAATGGGGTCGAGGGACACCCCGGGGAGAACGCTTCTCCGGACGTGCTCGGTGCCAGAAATCCGTACACGGGCTCGTCAGCCGGTCATCGGCTGTGCGGGTGAGCAGGTACGGCAGGCTGCCGACCGGAAAAGCTCATCTCTCCTGCACATCGGCGGAGACCGCGGCAACGCACGGCCGAGCGCTGGACGCCGCCGCTGCGAAGCCCGTCCGGCTCCGCCGCCCGAGCCGCCGGCGCGCATCTCCGGTCAACTCCCAGATAACGCCGCCAATCGACGCCTGACTCTGCACCCGTGATTCCCTTCTTGATCCGCTTTCCACCCCAAGAGCTTGGTGCGGATCGCGGATCGGTGCTCATAATCCAACAGAAAGTGACCGACACGAATACGCCACGACGGGCGCCATCGACTCCAACGCCGAACTGCCGCCCCGCGTTCACTGTCGGTCCGATGATGACTACGATACAACACCACGGCACTGAAAAGTGCAGGTGATCGGCTACTTCGCGGACGAACGGACAGGGTCGGCCGCCCGGCGCCCGTCGATCGCACACGGCCGTTTTCGGGCATAAAAAAAGGGGGCGGGCCCGCCGAAACGGACCCACCCCCACAAAGAAAATTGCGGCGGCAACCTACTCTCCCACCCCCACCATGGAGGCAGTACCATCGGCGCAAAGAGACTTAACGACCGGGTTCGGAATGGGACCGGGTGTCACCCTCCCGCTATCACCACCGCAAAACTCAACCCCGCCCACAACACCACCACACCAGGCAGCACCGCAGGCGGAAAAACCTGTGGACACGACCCGAGCACCCCCAAGCAGGAGCAACAACACCCCCACCCCACCAGGGCACCCCGATCATCACGTGTGCGCGAACACCCAGCATCCGTGGCGGACAAGCCCTCGGCCTATTAGTACCGGTCAGCTCCACCCCTCACAAGGCTTCCACACCCGGCCTATCAACCCAGTCATCACCTGGCAGCCTTACCCCCACCACAGGGCAGGAGACCTCATCTCGAAGCAAGCTTCCCACTTAGATGCTTTCAGCGGTTATCTCTCCCGAACGTAGCCAACCAGCCATGCCCCTGGCGGAACAACTGGCACACCAGCGGTTCGTCCGTCCCGGTCCTCTCGTACTAGGGACAGCCCTCCACAAGTCTCCAACGCGCGCAGCGGATAGGGACCGAACTGTCTCACGACGTTCTAAACCCAGCTCGCGTGCCGCTTTAATGGGCGAACAGCCCAACCCTTGGGACCAACTCCAGCCCCAGGATGCGACGAGCCGACATCGAGGTGCCAAACCATCCCGTCGATACGGACTCTTGGGGAAGATCAGCCTGTTATCCCCGGGGTACCTTTTAGCCGTTGAGCGACGCCGCTTCCACACGCCGGCGCCGGATCACTAGTCCCTGCTTTCGCACCTGCTCGACACGTCCGTCTCACAGTCAAGCTCCCTTGTGCACTTACACTCACCACCTGATTGCCAACCAGGCCGAG
>NZ_VTZW01000015.1 GCF_009728995.1 Streptomonospora sp. PA3
GTCGACGTCGACGAGGCCCACAACGTCGTCATCCGCAACCTGGCCTTCGCGAACTGGGACGACGACGCCATCAACGTCCAGGACGGCTCCACCAACGTCTGGATCGACCACAACAGCTTCACCAACGGCTCCGACGGCGCGGTGGACATCAAGCGCGAGTCCGACTTCGTCACCGTCTCCTGGAACCACGTCTTCGACCACGGCAAGTCGATGCTGCTGGGCCACTCCGACGGCCACACCGCCGATGACGGCCACCTGCGGGTGACCTACCACCACAACTACTTCGACGGCTCCCAGAGCCGGCATCCGCGGGTGCGCTTCGGCGAGACCGTCCACGTCTACAACAACTACTACCGCGGCAACAGCGGCTACGGGGTGGCCTCGACCATGGACGCCGGGGTGCTGGTGGAGGACAACTACTTCGAGAACGTCGAGAACCCCACCCACGTGGGCTACGCCGACTCCGATCCGGGCCGGCTGGTGGCCCGCGGCAACGTCTTCGACGACTCCGGGCGGCCCGAGACCGCCGGCAGCGTGGCCGAGGTGCCCTACGCCTACAGCCCCGACGCGGCCCAGGACGTGCCCGCCGTCGTCACCGCCGGCGCCGGACCCGGCAACATCTGACCCCTCCCCCGCCGGTGGGCGCGCGGCCTGACCCAGGTAAGCGCTTACCGTTGTTGCGCGACTCCGCGCCCGCCGGAGCCTCCCGGCGGGCGCGGCCGTGCGTGCGGACGGCGGCGGGGACCGGTCAGTCGGCGGGCCGCACGACGGGCCGGTGCACCACCTCGTCGATGACGGTGAGGGTCTGGGTCGAGGTGACGCCGGGCAGCGCCTGCAGGCGGGTGAGGATGAGGTCGCGCAGCTGGTCGGTGTCGGCGACGCGCACCAGCAGCACGATGTCGGCCGATCCCACCACGTACCAGCAGTACTCGATCTCGGGATAGGAGGAGAGCACCTCGCGGTTGGCCCGCCAGTCCGGCTGGCTGCCCGAGATGAGCACCAGCGCGGTGACCCCCAGCCCCATCCGGGCGTGGTCGGCGACCACGGAGTAGCCGCGGATGACGCCGTCGTCGGTGAGCCGCTTGATGCGGTTGTAGGCGGTGGCCCGGGAGACGTTGGCCATGGCCGCGATCTCGGTGATGCCGGTGCGCGCGTCGTCGGCGAGCGCACCGATGATGATCTCGTCCGTGGCGTCGGGCAGCCGCGCGTCGCGCCGCCGGGGCCGGTCGCCGTCCCCCTCCACCGCGGTGGAGCGGAGGGGCCTTCTGCGTTCGGATTCCGCGTGCGTCCGCGAGTGCCCGCGCTCCTGCCACTGCTGGCCGTCGGCCATTCCCTTACTCCTGGGGTTTCGGTCGAGCGACGGCCGGGCGGGCGACCATCGGCGTGGGGACGTTTCGGTCATTATCAAGAGCAGGGCGGCGGTTTGGCCACCCGCGCTGCGGAATCGGTACTCGGCGGCCGGGGGTGACCGACCTAACATGTTGCCAGGACGCGCGGCGTACGCGTGCGGTGACCGCAAGGAGGCGCCATGCCCATTCCCCCCGACGTCCGCGAGCGAGCGCGGGGCTTCCTGCCGGCCGGAGCCGAGATCCGCTACATCTTCCCCGCATCGTGGAACGAGTCGCAGTTCTTCGTCTTCGCGGTGACCGAGGCCACCGTCACCGTGCTCGTGAACCGCCTGTGGAGCCGTACGCGCCCCAAGGGGGTCTGGCACGTCTTCCCGCGCGGCGTGCGCATCGGCCCCGTCGACACCCACCTCATCCCCACCTTCCACCTCGGCGGCCGCACCTTCGAGGTCGACGACGAGTACGTATCGGTGATCAACGCCTGCGACGCCGAACTTCAGGGCGCGGCCTCGCTGCCCCCGGATCCACTGCCCGACCTCTAGGCGGTCCCGACCGCCCCGAGCCGAGCGGGTGCGCCCGTGTCTCGGCGGGGCCCCACCATGATCGACGCGATTAGACGATTGCGGACCGTTCAACCACTTTCGTTCGCTGTTGTATGCAGTTTTCCTGAATCACTAGCGAAAGTGTCAAACTTCGGCGCACAATCGGGATCATCGGACACCCCAGGGCGGCGCTGCCGCTCCCCCGATCCGCAACCGAGGAGGCGCCGCACATGCTGACCCGCAAGCCGCCGGACGCCCGCAGCGACGACAGCGGCGCGAAGGAGCCTGCGATGAGCGCGGAGGGCGAAGGCGGGCCGGACCCGCGGTCCCGGCCGCGGCTGCCCGCAGACCTGCACCGCCGGCTGTACCGCACGATGCTCACCGCGCGGCTGCTGGACACCGAGGCGGTGGCACTGCAGCGCCAAGGGGTCTTCCCCGCCTACGTCTCGCTGCGCGGCCAGGAGGCCGCCCAGGTCGGCAGCGCCGCCGCCATGGACCCGCAGCGGGACTTCGCCTTCCCCACCTACCGCGAGATGGCCGTGGCGCTGACGCTCGGGGTGGACATGGTCGGCTACATGGCCAGCCACCGGGCCCTGTGGCACGGCGGCCTGTACGACCCGATGGCCTCGCGCTTCGCGCCGATCAACGCCGTGGTCGGCGGCCCCGTCCCGCACGCCGTGGGGTGGGCGCTGGGCGAGAAGCTGGCCGGGCGGACCGGCTGCGCGGTGTCCTACTTCGGTGACGGCGCCAGCTCCGAGGGCGACGTGCACGAGGCGATGAACCTCGCCGGGGTGATGGGCGCGCCCGTGGTGTTCGTGTGCCAGAACAACCGGTGGGCGCTGTCGGTGCCCAACGAGGGACAGATCGCGGGCGGATCGGTCGCCGCGCGCGCCGCCGGGTACGGAATGCCGGGCACCGCCGTCGACGGCAACGACCTCGCCGCCGTCTACACCGCCGTGCGCGAGGCGCTGGAGCGCGCCCGCTCCGGCGGCGGCCCCAGCCTGGTCGAAGCACTGACCTACCGCGCCGCGCCCCACTCCACCTCCGACGACACCTCCCGCTACCGCGACCCGCGCGAGGAGCGGGAGTGGGCCGAGCGCGATCCGCTGCCGCGGGCGCGCGCCGCGCTGGAGGCGGCCGGCCGCGCCGACGCCGCGTTCTTCGACCGGGCCGAGGCCGAGTGCCGCGCGGAGGCCGAGCGCATCCGCGACGGGGTCAGCACCGCTCCCGAGCCGCCCGGCTCGGACCTGTTCACCCACGTCTTCCGCGAACCCACCGCGGAGCTGGCCCGCCAGCGGCGGATCTGGCAGGAGGAGGTCGCATGAGCCCGGCAGCCACCGGACGGACCGGCGCCGAGGCGCCCGCGCCCCCCGCCACCATGCGCGAGGCGTTGAACCGCGCGCTGGACGAGGCGCTGGCCGAGGACCCGGCGACCCTGGTCTTCGGCGAGGACGTGGGCCGGCTGGGCGGAGTGTTCCGGGTGACCGACGGTCTGCAGCAGCGCTACGGCGAGCACCGGGTCTTCGACACCCCGCTGGCCGAGGCCGCGATCGCGGGGATGGCCGTCGGCCTGGCGATGAACGGCTGGCGCCCGGTGCCCGAGCTGCAGTTCGACGGGTTCGCCTACCCCGCCCTCGACCAGATCGTCAACCAGATCGCGCGGATGAACTACCGCTCGCGCGGCCGCGCGCCCATGCCCGTCACGGTGCGGGTGCCCAGCTTCGGCGGCATCCGGGCCCCCGAGCACCACGGTGAGAGCCTGGAGGCCGTCTTCGCCCACGTGCCGGGGTTGAAGGTGGCCGCGCCCTCCGACGCGCCCGACGCCTACCGCATGCTGCTGCAGTCGATCCGCTCCGACGACCCCGTCGTGTTCCTGGAGCCCAAGGCGCGCTACTGGGACCGCGGCCCCGGACCCTCCGGCCCGGAGGCGCCCGGCCCGGAGGCTCCCGGCGAGCTGCCGGTGGGCGCCAGCCGCGTGGTGCGCTCCGGTCGCCACGCCACCCTGGTGGCCTGGGGCGCGATGGTGCACCGCTGCCTGCGGGCGGCCGAACTGGCCGCCGAGGACGGCGTGGACCTGGAGGTTGTCGACCTGCGCTGGCTCAAGCCCATCGACGCCGCCGGGCTGGCGGAGTCGGTGCGGCGCACCCGGCGCGCGGTGGTGGTCCACGAGGCACCGCTGACGGCCGGGCTCGGCGGCGAGGTCAGCGCACTGATCACCGAGGGGGCGTTCTCCCGGCTCGCGGCCCCGGTGCAGCGGGTCGCGGGCTTCGACGTGCCCTATCCGGCGGGCCCGCTGGAACCGCAGTACCTGCCCACGCTCGACCGCATCCTCTCCGCGGTGCAGCGGACCTTCGGCGCCTAGCGGCTGGAAGAGAGCGACGTGATGACACACCCCGAGGAGACCACGTTCCACCTGCCCGACCTGGGCGAAGGACTGGTGGAGGCGACGGTGCTGGAGTGGCTGGTGCGCCCGGGAGACCGCGTCGAGCGCAACGGGCCGCTGGTCGAGGTGGAGACCACCAAGTCCGCCGCGGAGATCCCCTCCCCGCACGCCGGCGTGGTCGCCCGGCTGCACGCCGAGGAGGGCGAGACGGTGGCGGTGGGCGCGCCCCTGGTCACCTTCGAGGTCGCCGCGCAGGACGCGGCGGGCATCGTGGGCACCGTCCCGACCGAGGAGGCGCCGCGCCGCCGGGTGCGGCTCCGGCCGCCCGAGGACGAGTAGGCGCCCCCGGCGCATCTCCGTACACCTCCCGGGCGGCGCCGCCCGGCTTCGACCCGATGGGACACCGATGACCACGGACACGCTGCAGGCCGCGGTGCCGCTGCGCTACACCGCCCCCGATCCCGGCGCCGAGGGCGTGCCGGTGCTGCTGGTGCACGGGTTCGGCTCCGACTTCGAGCTGAACTGGGTGCGCACGGGATGGACGCGGGCGCTCGCGGACCTGCCGGTGGCGGGCTGCGACCTGCGGGGCCACGGCGGCAGCGGCAAGCCGCACGACGCCGCGTCCTACACCCCCGGGGCCCTCGTCGGCGACCTGGTGGCCCTGCTGGATGCGCTGGGGACCGAGCAGTGCGACGTCGTGGGCTATTCGCTGGGCGCACGGCTGGCCTGGGAACTGGCGCTGGCCCACCCGGCCCGGGTGCGCCGCGCGGTGCTGGCCGGGTTCGGGCCCCGCGACGCGTTCGCGGGCGCGGACCTGGACGACCTGGAGTCCGACGACTCCGCGTTCGGGCAGGTGTACCGGGCCGCCTCCCGGTTGCCCGGCGCGGATCCCGCCGCCCTGGCGGCCTGCGCGCGCGGCCAGGCCGCCCACCCCTTCCGGTCCGCTCCCGCACCGGAGTCGGTCCCGATGCTGCTGATGGCCGGAGAGCGCGACGACCTGGCCACCGGCATGGAGGACCTCGCGCGTGAGACCGGCGCGGCGGCGCTGCGGGCGCCGGGCCGCGACCACCGCACGGCCGTCGCGGCCCAGGGCCTCAAGAAGGCCGCCGCGGAGTTCCTCACCGCGCAGGCGGCGGTTCCGAGGGGTTGACCGGTCACGCTCCGCTACCGGTCGGCGGCTGCGGAACCCGGCGGCGGCCGGTGCCCGGCACCGGCCGCCGATCCGGTGCGGCGCACACGTGTGAACAGCGGTACAGCGAACAGGTAACGTCCGTTTCGCTCCGCTCTCGCCTTCATAACAACCACCTCGCGGTGATTGGTGACATTTCACGGAACGTATATCGTCCGGCAGCAGAACCCGGCGAGCCCACCCACAAGCGTGGGCCGCTTCAGGGCTGAAGGGGAGTGAAGAGTGAACATGCGTGCCGCCAAGCTCGCCGCCGCCACCGCGGCCGGCGTGCTGACCCTGGCCTTGACGGCCTGTGACAACCCTCAGAGCGGGGGCGCCGAGGGCGACGGCGGAGGCGGAGGCGACGACGAGATCCGCGTCGGCCTCGCCTATGACGTCGGCGGCCGGGGGGACAAGTCGTTCAACGACTCGGCCTACCGCGGGCTCCAGCGCGTCCAGGAGGAACTGGGGATCCCCGCGGAGAACATCCAGGACTTCGAGCCCAGCGAGGGCGAGTCGGATGTGGACAAGGAAGAGCGGCTGAAGAACATGGCCGACCAGGGCTTCGACGTGGTCATCGGGGTGGGCTTCGCCTACACCCAGCCGATGGTCAACGTCGCGAGCCAGGAGGAGTACTCCGACGTCCACTTCGCCATCGTCGACTCCGAGATCACCGACCAGGACAACGTCACCAGCCTGGTCTTCACCGAGGAGCAGGCCTCCTACCTGGTCGGCGCGGCCGCCGCGCTGAAGACCGAGGAGGACCACATCGGCTTCATCGGGGGCGTCGAGACGCCGCTGATCCACAAGTTCGAGGCGGGCTATGTGGCCGGGGCCAAGAAGATCAACCCCGACATCGAGATCGAGACCGCCTATCTCACCCAGCCGCCGGACATGAGCGGCTTCTCCGACCCGGCGACGGGCCGCTCGACCGCCCAGGGCCAGCTCGACAAGGGTGCCGACGTGATCTACCACGCGGCCGGCGCGTCGGGCAACGGCGTGCTGGAGGCCGTGGCCGACGCCGAGAAGATGTTCATCGGCGTCGACAGCGACCAGTACAAGAGCGCGCCCGAGGACCAGAAGCAGTACGTCATCACCTCGGCGATGAAGCGCGTGGACACCGCGGTCTTCGAGTTCGTGCAGTCGGTGCAGGAGGGCGAGGTGCAGACGGGCATCCAGCGCTTCGACCTCGCCAGCGGAGGCGTGGGCTACGCCAAGTCCAACGAAGAGGCGATCTCGGGGATCCAGGACCGGCTCGACGAGCTCAAGCAGCAGATCATCGACGGCGAGATCGAGGTCCCGACGAAGCCTTAGCGGCCTTCAGGCCCTAGGCTGGGCCGGGCCCGCGCGCGGGCCCGCCCGGACTCACGCCCCGGCACCGGGGCCGGGGAGCGTGCCCCGGCCCCGGTGCCGCGGTCAGTCCTCCCCCAGCTTCGCCGCCGGCGGCACCCCGCGCCTTCGCGCACCGGCCGCCGGCGGCCCCGAGTCGTTTCCTGAAGGAGTCGGATGAGCAGCGCACCATCCGGCGGCGGGGAGGCACCTCCCGCCGTCGAGCTGCGCGGGATCACCAAGAGGTTCCCGGGGGTCGTGGCCAACCACGACATCGACATCGCCGTGGAGGCCGGCACGGTCCACGCCATCGTGGGCGAGAACGGGGCCGGCAAGTCCACTCTGATGAAAACCCTCTACGGCATGCACCGGCCGGACGAGGGCACCATCGCCGTCAAGGGCGAGACGGTGCGGCTCGGCTCCCCCTCCGACGCCATCAAGCACGGGATCGGCATGGTGCACCAGCACTTCATGCTCGCCGACAACCTCACCGTGCTGGAGAACATCGTCCTGGGCGCCGAGCGCCGCGGCGGCATCGGCCGGGGCGCGCGGGCGCGCATCACCTCCCTTTCCGAGCAGTACGGCCTGGGCATCGAGCCCGACCGGCTGATGGAGGAGCTGGGCGTGGGCCAGCGCCAGCGTGTGGAGATCCTCAAGGTCCTCTACCGCGGCGCCGACATCGTGATCCTCGACGAGCCCACCGCGGTGCTGGTGCCCCAGGAGGTCGACGAGCTGTTCGAGAACCTGCGCGAGCTCAAGCGGGAGGGCCTGACGGTCATCTTCATCTCGCACAAGCTCGACGAGGTGCTCTCGGTGGCCGACACCATCACCGTCATCCGCCGCGGCACCACCGTGGCCACCGTCGACCCGGGCCGCACCAGCGCCCGCGAACTGGCCACGCTGATGGTCGGGGGCGAGCTGCCGGTTCCCGAACTGCGCGAGTCGACGGTCACCGAGCGCCCCATGCTGGAGGTCGGCAACCTGGAGGTCGGCGAGCCCGGCGGCCGGCGGGTGGTCGACGACGTTTCGCTGACCATCCGCGAGGGCGAGATCGTGGGCATCGCCGGCGTGGAGGGCAACGGCCAGTCGGAGCTGATCGAGGCCATCATGGGGATGCGCCCGGTCGAGCGCGGCACCGTGCGGCTGGACGGGCGCGACATCACCGGCTGGGGCACCCTGGGCATCCGCGAGGCCGGGGTCGGCTACATCCCCGAGGACCGGCACCGCCACGGCGTGCTGCTGGAGTCGCCGCTGTGGGAGAACCGCATCCTCGGCCACCAGGGTGAGGCGCCCAACGCCCGCGGCATCTGGATCGACCGGGCCGGCGCCCGCGCCGACACCGAGCGGATCGTCGCCGACTACGACGTGCGCACGCCCGGCATCGACGTCATCGCCGAGGCGCTCAGCGGCGGCAACCAGCAGAAGCTGATCGTGGGGCGGGAGATGAGCGGGCGCCCCAAGGTACTGGTGGCCGCCCACCCCACCCGCGGCGTGGACGTCGGCGCCCAGGCCGCGATCTGGGACCATCTGCGCCGGGCGCGCAGCGAAGGGCTCGCGGTGCTGCTGGTCTCGGCGGACCTGGACGAGCTGATCGGCATGTCCGACACGCTGCACGTCATCCTGCGCGGTCGGCTGGTGGCGCAGGCCGACCCGATGACGGTGACCCCCGAGGAGCTCGGCGCCGCCATGACCGGCGCCGGCCTGAAGGATGCGGCCGGCAGCGGCGGCGAAGGCGAGGACGGCGCATGAGAGTCTCCATTCCCAACCCGGCAGCGGCCGGCCTGGCGGTCGTCGTCGGCGCCGGAACGACCGCAGGCGCCGACATGGGCCTGCTCGCCCCCGCCGCGGCGGCGCTGGGGGTCGCGCTGGCCTTCGCGGTGGTCCTCCTGCTCACCCGCCCCACCACCGACGACGCCGACACCCGCGTGCACCGGATGGTGGTGGCGCCGGTCGCGCTCGTGCTGGCGGTGGCCGCGGGGGTGCTGGGCGGCGCGGTCGTCGACTGGTGGCTCATCGAGCCCGTGGCCTACCCGCTGGGCGCCCTGATCGGATCGGTCGCCGCGTTCCTGCTGTACCGGCGCCTGGCCACCACGCTGGCGCTGTCCGTCGCCGCTGTGGTGGCGGCGGGGGTGCTCGCGCTCGCGGTGACGGCGCTGGTGCTGTGGATCAGCGGGGTGGCGCCCTTCCACGCCTTCGGGCGGATGCTGGAGTTCGGGCTGCAGCCCGACAGCCTGGTCATCATGGTCAACTCCGGGACCACCTTCTACCTCTCGGCGGTGGCGGTGGCGATCGGCTTCAAGATGAAGCTGTTCAACATCGGTGTGGACGGCCAGTACCGGCTGGCGGCGCTGATGGCCGCGGCCGTGGGCGGCGCCTGGGTGCTGCCGCCGGTCGTCCACCAGGTCGTCGTGATCACGGTGGCGGTGGCCGTCGGCGGTTTCTGGGCGGGGATCGCGGGCTATCTGAAGGTGACCCGCGGGGTCTCCGAGGTGATCTCCACGATCATGCTCAACTCCGTGGCCACCGGGATCACCGCCTACCTGCTCAACACCGACCGGCTGGCCGTGCAGATCAGCACCAACAACATCGGCACCCGCGAGATCGCCGAGACCGGGTGGGTGCCCGGCATCCCCGCCGGCTTCATGGGCGCCGACCGGGAGATCTTCGGGCTGGTGGTGCTGGCGGTCGCGGTGGGCGTGGGCTACTGGCTGATGCTCAACCGCACCCGGTTCGGGTTCGACCTGCGCGCCACCGGCCAGTCGCCCACGGCGGCGCGGGCCAGCGGCATCGACATCAAGCGCATGGTGCTGCTGTCGATGGTCATCTCCGGGATGGTCGCCGGCCTGGTCGGGATGCCGCAGCTGCTCGGCCAGTCGCACTATTACGCGCTGGACTTCCCCACCGGCCTCGGGTTCACCGGCATCGCGATCGCGCTGCTGGGGCGCAACCACCCCGTGGGCATCGGCTTCGCCGCCCTGTTCTGGGCGTTTTTGGATCAGTCGAGCCAGATCCTGGACTTCGAAGGCATTCCCAAGGAGATCGCCGTGGTCACCCAGGCCACCATCGTGCTGACCGTGGTCGTGGTGTACGAGGTCGTGCACCGCTGGGGTCTGCGCTACCAGCAGCAGCAGGTCGGCCGGGAGCTCGCCCGCGGAGACCGTGAGGAGGCGGCGGCGTCATGAGCCAGGATCTGACGGTCACCGAGACGCCGGCGCCTTCGGCCGGGGCGCGGCGCGGCTCCCGCTCGCGGTGGCGGTTCGCCAGCATCGCGATCGCGGCGTTCGTGGCGCTGGCCGGCGTGCGCGCCATCACCGGCGAGCCGATGCTGACGAGCGCGGGCACGATCCAGGCGACGCTGGCGTTCGCGGTGCCCATCGGGCTCGCGGGCCTGGGCGGCGTGTGGGCCGAGCGCGCCGGGATCATCAACATCGGCCTCGAAGGCATGATGGTGCTGGGCACCTGGTTCGGCGCCTATTTCGCCTGGAGCACGGACAACCCGTGGGCGGGCCTGGTCGCCGGAGTGCTGGGCGGCATGGCCGGCGGGCTCATCCACGCGGTGGCGACGGTGACCTTCGCCGTCGACCACATCGTCTCCGGCGTGGCGATCAACATCCTGGCGCTGGGCGCGATGCGCTACCTGTCGCTGCTGTTCTTCGCCGACGCGCCCGGAGGCGGCGCCGCCCAGTCGCCGCAGCTTCCGGAGTTCCCGCGGGTGGGGCTGCCGTTCGTGGCCGAGGCGCTCGCGCCCGTGCGCGAATCGGGGGTGTTCCTGGTCTCCGACGTCGCGGCGCTGGTCACAGGGCTGGCCACGGGTATGTCGGTGGTAACGCTGCTGGCGGTCCTGCTGGCGCCGCTGACCTACCTGGTGCTGTGGCACACGCCCTTCGGGCTGCGGCTGCGCTCGTGCGGGGAGAACCCCGATGCGGCCGAGTCGCTGGGCGTGCCGGTCTACGCCTACAAGTTCACCGCCGTGGTGTTCTCCGGCGGGTTCGCCGGGATGGGCGGGGTGTTCCTGGCGATGGTGGCCTCCTCGGTGTACCAGGAGGGCCAGACCGGCGGGCGCGGCTACATCGGTCTGGCCGCGATGATCTTCGGCAACTGGCGGCCCGGCGGGCTGGCCATGGGCGCCGGGCTGTTCGGCTACACCGACGCGCTGCAGGTGCGCGGCGGCGGGAGTGCGGTGCACTCGCTGCTGCTGCTGATCGCGGTGGCGCTGCTGGTCGCGGCGGCGGGCATGCTGACCGCCGCTGTGTTGCGGGCCCGGACCACGGCGGAGCCGGGTGCCGTGACCGCTGTCTGCGGCGTCTTCGCCGCGGGCGCGGCGGTCGCGGCGGTCGCCGCCCCGCTGGCGGTCGCGGGCGGGCCCGCCTGGTGGTGGGCGGTGGCCGCGGTGGGAGCGGGCGTCGCCGCGGTCGCGGCCCTACGCGCGGTGCGCTCGTGGCCGGCGGCGGCCGGCGGGCCGCCGATTCCGGCGCTCGTCGCGGCGCCTGCGGGTGTGCTCGTGCTGGTGTGGTTCTTCGGCACGGACTCCCTGCCGGGCCAGCTGGTCACCTACAGCCCGCACATCGCCACACTGCTGGTGCTGGCGTTGGCCTCCCAGCGGCTGCGCCCGCCGGCGAACGTGGGCCGGCAGTGGCGGCGGGGGAACACGTGAGCGCCGGGCGGCCGGCGGCTCCGGAAGGGCGCGCCGGCGTCGACTGGCCGGCACTGCGCCAGGCGGCCGCGCGCGCCCGGGACCGCGCCTACGCGCCCTACTCGGGTTTTCCCGTGGGGGCGGCGGCGCTGGCGGACGACGGGCGCACGGTGTCGGGGTGCAACGTCGAGAACGCCTCCTACGGGCTGGGCCTGTGCGCGGAGTGCGGGCTGGTGTCGGCCCTGCACGCCACCGGCGGCGGCCGGCTGCGCGCGTTCGCCTGCGTCGACCGCGCCGGTGCGCCGCTGATGCCCTGCGGCCGCTGCCGCCAACTCCTCTACGAGCACGGAGGGCCGGATCTGCTGGTGGACACGCCGGAGGGGGTGCTCCCCCTCGGCGAGTTGCTGCCGCAGGCCTTCGGCCCGGACGACCTGGCGCGCTGAGCGGCCGCGGTCCGCTGGGGGCCGCGGTCCGTGGGGGCCGCGACCGCGCCGAACGCCGGGCGGGCGGGCGGCGTGGCTGACCGACCGCGGCAGTCTGAATGGGCGCGTGCGGCCCGCCGGGGGCGGCGTGGCTGTGATCGACCGCGGCACCCGTGCAGGCCCGCAGCGCGGGCGGCGCGCCGCTGCGCTCTGGAGTGCCGACCGGCCGCAGTCTGGACCAGGGATTCGCCGGGCGGCGATGATGGGGCCCGCTACTGTCGGGGATCCCCCGATCTCCATCATCGCCGCAGCAGGCCCGGCTCCGCCAGCGGAGTTCGGCGGGTTGTGGACGAAGGACACGCGCACACACGATCACCGCCCATGGAGGTTCCTGTTGGAGGCCATCGACGTCATCACCGCCAAGCGGGACGGCAAGGAGCTCACCGGTGAGCAGATCAGGTGGGTGATCGACGCATATACCCGCGGCGCGGTGGCCGAGGAGCAGATGGCGGCGCTGAACATGGCCGTCGTGTGGCGCGGCATGACGCGCGCCGAGACCGGCGCCTGGACCCGGGCGATGCTGGACTCCGGCGAGCGGCTGGACTTCACCGGCCTGGCCCGGCCCACCACCGACAAGCACTCCACCGGCGGTGTCGGCGACAAGATCACGCTGCCGCTGACACCGGCCGTCGCCGCCTGCGGCGCGGCCGTGCCGCAGCTGTCGGGGCGGGGCCTGGGCCACACCGGCGGCACGCTGGACAAGCTGGAGTCGGTTCCGGGCTGGCGCGCCGACCTCACCCCCGAGCAGATGCTGCGCCAGCTCGTCGAGGTCGGCTGCGCGGTGTGCGCCGCGGGCTCCGGGCTGGCGCCGGCCGACCGCAAGCTCTATGCGCTGCGCGACGTCACGGGCACCGTGGAGTCGATCCCGCTCATCGCGGCCTCGATCATGTCCAAGAAGCTCGCGGAGGGCACGGCCTCGCTGGTGCTGGACGTCAAGGTCGGCTCGGGCGCGTTCATGAAGGACACCGCTTCGGCGCGGGAGCTCGCCGAGACCATGGTGGCGATCGGCACCGACCACGGGGTACGCACCCGCGCGCTGCTCACCGCGATGGACACTCCGCTGGGCCGCCGGGTGGGCAACGCGCTGGAGGTCGCCGAGGCGGTCGAGGTGCTCTCCGGCGGCGGGCCGCGCGACGTGGTGGACCTGACGGTGGAGCTGGCGCGGGAGATGCTGCTGGCCGCGGGGCTGGAGGGCGCGCCCGACCCGGCGGAGGCGCTGCGCGACGGGTCGGCCATGGACGCCTGGCGGCGGATGATCGCGGCGCAGGGCGGCGACCCCGCCGCGCCGCTGCCGGTCGCCGCGGAGCAGCGCGACATCCTCGCCCCCTCCACCGGGACGCTGACCCGGCTGGATGCCTACGGGGTCGGGGTGGCGGCCTGGCGGTTGGGCGCGGGCCGGGCCCGCAAGGAGGATGCGGTGTCGGCCGGCGCCGGGGTCGAGCTGCACGCCAAGCCGGGCGAGCAGGTCCGCGCCGGCCGCCCGCTGTTCACCCTGCACACCGACGACCCCGCCCGCTTCGACCGCGCCGCCGAAGCGCTCGCCGACTCCTTCACGATCGACGGCCCGAGTGGGGGCCTGCCGCTGGTGATCGACAGGGTCGGGTGAGGCGGCCGCGGCAGCAGGCGCCGGGCGGCGCGGCGCTGGGCCCGCGGTCAGGTGCGTGGGCGTCCCCCGCCCGGCGCGGCCGGGGGACGCTTCGTTCGGCCCTGCGCCGGTGTCAGCCGCAGTTGGTACCGCGCTTGCCGCCTTCGACGCCGGAGATGCGGCCCATCCAGTCCACGCAGCGGTCCGCGGCGTGCAGGTAGATCGGCCCGGCGTAGGTGGTGTAGCGGCCGCCGTCGTAGACGTCCCAGTGGTTGCCGGCCGGGCTGACCGACAGGCCCGCCTCGATGATCACCCGGGAGCCGGGGTTGTTCCGCTTGGCGACGACGCAGTTGTAGCCGTTGCCGGAGTTGTAGGTCAGGAACACGGTTCCGCGGCTGCCGATGTTGTCGCTGTTCACGACTTGGTAGCCGGAGCCGCATTCGCCCCCGTAGGTGGCGGCGGCGGCCGGGGAGGCCGCGGCCACTGCACCGGCGGCCATCGCGAGTGTGGCGCCGATCACGGCCGCCGTCTTCTGCAGCGGAGTCATGGATCTGCCTTTCGTTTCGTTCGAATGCTCAGATCGTCGATGCGGGGAGCAGGTGGCCGGGGTTTCGGACCTGCTTCAGGCCGATTCCGGGTCGCGGTGGACGGCCTGCCAGGGCACCGCCTCCTCGGGAAGCCGGGGCGGCGGAGGGGCGGTCAGCCGCAGTTGGTGTTGTTTCCCCCGTTGTAGTCGCCCTCGATGGCGCCGCCCCAGGTGACGCACTCGCCGGGGGCGTGGCGGTAGACCGGACCGGCGTAGGTGGTGTATTCACCCTGGTCGACGTCGTACCAGGCCGAGTCGGACTGGCGGGAGATGCCGGCGAACATCGTCAGCCGCGTGCCCGGGTTGTCGCGGACCGTCACGACGCAGTTGTAGCCGTTGCCGGAGTTGTAGGTCAGATAGACGGTGCCCCGGTCGAGGTCGCGCTGGTTGACGACGACGTAGCCGTCGCCGCAGGCGCCGTTGTAGGAGGCGGCCGCGGCCGGCGCGGCTCCGGCGACGAGCCCTGCGGCGGAAACCGCGGTGGCAGCGCCGACAAGCGCGATTTTCCGAACCCAGGACGCACCCGAATGCATTTTCACTCTTCTCCAAAGAAATAAATTTTCATATGCGGTCCGGACCGCGAAGAATATTTACAGAAAACGCATCGCGAGTCAACGGAGAATCCGTGGTTGGCCGGATACGGACTTCGGTCCGAGGGTGCGCGCGATCGACGATTATCGGTCCGCCCGATTCCTGGAAGCCGGTTCGGAATCGGCGAATCGGATGGGGCCGAATTTCCTCACCAGGGAGAACAGGACGCCGTTCAGATCCAGGCGCTGTTGCGGGCGACCGCCATGGCGCGGGCCGGGGGTGGGCGCCGGCAGGCATCGACCCGTGCACCCGACCGCCGCCCGCAGCGCCGACGGGCTCGGCCTCGGGGCGCCACCGGCGCGGGGAGTGCTCCGCGCCGACCTGCCCGCGCCGGGCCCGGCGCCGCGGAGCCCGCGGACCGCCGCGGCCTCCCCTACTCCTCCTCGTGGGGGAAGAGCCGGCGCACCGCGTCGGCGAGGCCGGTGAGGTGGGCCTCGGCCTCGCTCCGGGTTGCGGCGACGTCGCCGTCGACCGGGAGCACGACCTCCAGGTAAGCCTTGAGCTTGGGTTCGGTCCCCGACGGGCGCAGGACGACGCGGCCGCGTACGGGGCCGCCGAGGCGGTAGCGCAGGGCGTCGGTGGCGGGCAGACCGCCCAGGCCGGCGGAGAAGTCCTCCACCGCCTCCACCTCCAGCTTCCCGAACGCCCGGGGCGGCTCGGCGCGCAGCCGGCGCATGGCCTCCTGGATCCGGGACAGGTCGGTGACCCGCACCGACACCTGCCGGGTGGCGTGCAGTCCGTAGCGGCGCGCCTGGTCGTCGAGGAGGTCGAGCAGGGTGCGGCCCGCGCGCTTGGCCTCGGCCGCCAGCGCGGCCAGGGCCAGGGCCGCGCCGATGCCGTCCTTGTCGGCCACGGGGCGGCCCCGGTCGCCGGCCAGGCAGTAGCCCAGCGCCTCTTCGTAGGCGAAGACGCACCGCTCCACGGGGCCGGCGGCGCGCGCCAGCCACTTGAACCCGGTGAGCGTCTCGGCGCAGCGCACCCCGTGCGCGGCGGCGATCTTGGGCAGCAGCCCGGCGGAGACGATGGTGGTCGCCACCATCCGGTCGCCGCCGCGGGTGCGGCCCAGCACGTACTCGGCCAGCAGCCCGCCCACCTCGTCTCCGGTGAGCAGCCCGTACCCGGGTAGGGCCACCGCCAGCCGGTCGGCGTCGGGGTCGTTGGCAAGGACCAGATCGGTGCCCTCGTCGCGGCCCGCGGCCAGGGCCAGGTCCATGGCGCCGGGCTCCTCGGGGTTGGGGAAGCGCACCGTGGGGAAGTCGGGGTCGGGCCGCTGCTGCTCGGTCACCGTGCGCGGCTGCGGGAAGCCCGCCCGGGAGAAGGCGGTGGCAAGGGTTTCGGCGCCGACCCCGTGCAGCGGGGTGTAGACGGTGCTGATCCGCCTGTCGGTGCCCAGCGGAAGCGCGCAGACGGCGGCGACGTAGCGCTCCACGGCCTCCTCGCCCAGCACCCGCCAGTCCTGCGAGACGGGAAGCCTGTCGACAGGTCCGGCCGCGTCGATGGCCGCCGAGATCTCGGTGTCGGCCGGAGGGATGATCTGGCTGCCGGCGTCCTCGCCCGCGCCGCCCGCATAGACCTTGTAGCCGTTGTCCTCGGGCGGGTTGTGGCTGGCGGTGACCATGATCCCGGCGTCGGCGCGCAGGTCGCGAACTGTGAAGGCGAGCACCGGCGTGGGCAGCGGGCGCGGCAGCAGCAGTGCGGTGCAGCCGGCGCCGGCCAGCACGGCGGCGGAGTCGCGGGCGAAGTCGGCCGAGCGGTGGCGGGCGTCGTAGCCGATCACCACGGTGCTGCCGCTGCCCGCCCAGTGCGCCACGCCCGCGGCCGCGCGCATGACCGTCACCCGGTTCATCCGGTTGGGTCCGGCGCCGAGCCTGCCGCGCAGGCCCGCGGTGCCGAACTCCAGCCGGGCCCCGAAGCGGTCGGCCAAACCGGCCTCGTCGTCGGCGTCGAGGAGCCCGGCGAGCTCCTCGCGGGTCACCGGGTCGGGGTCCTGGTCCAGCCAGGACCGCGCCAGCGAACGGTAGGAGTCCTCGCCCATGGTCCGCGCGTGCCTTTCGTGTCGTCTCGTCCCCGCGGGCGGCCGCGGGTCGGGTGGCTCGGGTCCGCCCGCGCCGCGGGCGCGGACGCCCGCGGGCGCCGGTGCCGCTCCCGGGCGGCCCCGGTCAGGCGCCCGGCTCCCGCTCCGCGCCGTCCAGCCGCTCGACGACCGAGGCCAGCAGCGCGCCCACGTCGGGCGCGGACTCCCGGCCGGTGGCCAGCACCTCCTCGTGGTCCAGCGGCTGCCCCGTCAGGCCGGCCGCGACGTTGGTGACCAGCGACACCGCCAGCACCGACGCGCCGGCCTCGCGCGCGGCGATGGCCTCCAGGGCGGTGGACATGCCCACCAGGTCGGCGCCCATGGCCCGCAGCATACGGATCTCGGCGGGCGTCTCGAAGTGGGGGCCGGGCATGGCGGCGTAGACGCCCTCGGCCAGGGAGGGGTCGACCTCCTTGGCGAGGGTGCGCAGCTTCGCCGAGTAGGTGTCGGTGAGGTCGACGAAGGTCGCGCCGCGCAGCGGCGAGCGGCCGGTGAGGTTGATGTGGTCGGTGATGAGGACGGGCGCACCCACGCGCAGGTCGGAATTGAGCGACCCGGCGGCGTTGGTGAGGATGACCGTGGACGCGCCGGCGGCGATGGCCGTGCGCACGCCGTGGGCGACGGCCTGGGCGCCGTGGCCTTCGTAGAGGTGGGTGCGGCCGAGGAAGACCAGCAGGTCGCGGTCGCCGCAGCGCATGCTGCGGACGGTGCCCCGGTGGCCCTCGACGGCCGGGGGCACGAACCCGGTGAGCTCGCTGGTGGGCAGTTCGGTCCCGGAGGTGCCGAGCGTGGCCGCGGCCGGCGCCCAGCCCGAGCCCATCACGAGGGCGACGTCGTAGGAGTCGACGCCGGTGCGGGAGCGCAGCTCCTCGGCTGCCTTCGCGGCTGCGGTATGCGAATCGGTCGTCACGGGGACTTACCTCCAGGGTCGGAACTGTCGCGGTCGGGCCCGCGCTGTGATCTTGGCGCGCTGGGCACCGCGCTGGCAACGGCGAACCGCCATGAGGGGGCGAACGGACGGCCGCGCCGCAGGCCGCAGGCGTGCCGGGCGGTCATGCCACTGCCTTGCGCAGCACCGTCTGGACCCCGGCGGGGTCGGTGAGGCGCAGGCCCGCGGGAGCGAACCCCGCGGCGGCGTAGGCGCGCTCCGCGGCGCGGTTGCCCTCGTTGACGAAGACGTAGACCTCGGTGGCGCCGGGGTGGATGTCGCGCACCAGCGGGTCGAGCCCGGCGCAGACGCGCCGCCCGATGCCGCGGCCCTGCCACTCGGGGGCGAGGTAGAAGGCGCGCAGCAGTACCGCGGAGGCGGGGTCGGCGACGCCGGAGAGCCGGGCGAGGCCGCCACCGCGGTCGATGATGCCGAACCCCGCGGGTTCGCGTTCGCACAGCACGGCGAAGGGGGTGCGGGCGGGGTCGGCGTCGGCGCGCGGGAGGGTTTCGACCGCCTCGGTGACCAGGCTGCGCTGGCCGGGTGCCACGCGCAGGCGCAGGACGGCTTCGCGCAGCCGCTGGATCCCGGGACCGGGTCCGTCCAGGCGCACCAGGTCGAGGGCGACCCGTGTGCCCGGGGCGCCGGTGTCCTCGGCCACATCGATCACCTCCTGCATGCGCCTGGCGGCGTCGGCCCGCCGACCGCGCGGGGCGGGGCCGGCTCCCCTCACTGTGGCACGGCGGGTCGCGCCGGGCCGCGGGCGGGCATGCGCCGGGATCCGCCGCGCCGCGCGGGCCCGGTGTGCGGTGCATCCGGCAGGCGGACCGCGCGGCACCCCGCCCCGGCACGGCCAGGGCGGCCGTGCCGGGGCGCCCTCAGGCGCCGATGGGGTGCCAGACGGTCTTGGTCTCCAGGAACGGGGTCATGCGGGAGGTTCCCGGGTCGGCGAGCCAGTCCTCGCCTCCGCCGGGGCGCAGCACGCGCTTGAGGGTCTGGGCGGCGCTGCGTTCGAGTTCGGCGGCGGTGCCGGGGTCGGCACCGGTGAGGTCGAGGCCGTCGACGTCGGCGTGCGAGGCGAGGTGCGGTGCGAGCTCGCCGGCGCGGCCGGTGAGGATGTTGACGACGCCGCCGGGGAGGTCGGAGGTGGCCAGCACCTCGGCCAGGGTGACGGCGGGCAGCGGCGCGCGTTCGCTCGCCACGACCACGGCGGTGTTGCCGGTGGCGATCACGGGGGCCACGACCGATACCAGGCCCAGCAGCGGCGCCATGGGCGGCGCGAGGATCGCCACCACGCCGGTGGGCTCGGGTCGGGACAGGTTGAAGTAGGGCCCCGAGACCGGGTTGGCGGCGCCGAGGACCTGGGCGATCTTGTCGGGCCATCCGGCGTAGTACACCCACCGGTCGATGGCCGCGGAGACCAGCGCATCGGCGCGCCGGGCGTCGACGCCGTCGGCGTCGGTGACCTCGGCGGCGAACTGGGCGCGGCGGCCCTCCATCATCTCGGCCGCGCGGTAGAGGATCTGGCCGCGGTTGTAGGCGGTGCGGCCGGCCCAGCCCGAGAAGGCGGAGCGCGCCGCCACCACGGCGTCGCGGGCGTCCTTGCGTGATGCGAGCGCGGCGTTGGCGAGGTGGGCGCCGCCGGATCCGGTCACGGGGTAGCACCTGCCTGACTCGGAGCGGGGGAAGGCCCCGCCGACGTAGAGCTTGTAGGTCTTGCGCACCGGAATGCGCTCTGCGGCGGGCGCATCGGCGGGCACGGCGGAGGTGTCGGGGCGACCGGGGCGGTCCGGCCGGGCGGCCCCGCCTGCGCCGAGCGGTTCGGCGAGTTCGGCCGCTTCGGCGTGCAGCTCGGGTGCGGAGTGCTGCCGGTCGTCGGTGGCCGCCGAGTCGCCGCCGGCGGCGGCGCGGGCGGGCTCGGGGTGCTCAGGCGGCGTGGACAAGGTATGCCTCCAGTCCGTGGCGCCCGCCCTCGCGGCCGTAGCCGGATTCCTTGTATCCGCCGAAAGGGCTGGCCGGGTCGAACTTGTTGAACGTGTTGGACCAGATCACGCCCGCGCGCAGCCGTTCGGCGGTCCAGAGCATGCGCGAGCCCTTCTCGGTCCACACCCCCGCCGAGAGGCCGTAGGGGGTGTTGTTGGCCTTGGCCACGGCTTCCTCGGGGGTGCGGAAGGTCAGCACCGACAGCACCGGGCCGAAGATCTCCTCTCGGGCGATGCGGTGGGCCTGGGTGACGCCGGTGAACACGGTCGGGGGGAACCAGTGGCCGCGCTCGGGCAGCGGGCAGTCCGGCGACCAGCTCTCGGCGCCCTCCTCGGCCCCGGCCCGGGCGAGTTCGCGGATGCGTTCGAGCTGCTCGGCGGAGTTGATGGCGCCGATGTCGGTGTTCTTGTCCAGCGGGTCGCCCAGGCGGAGCCGCTCGATGCGGGCACGCAGCCGCGCAAGCAGTTCCTCGGCCGCCGACTCCTGGACCAGCAGCCGCGACCCGGCGCAGCAGACGTGCCCCTGGTTGAAGAAGATGCCCGAGACGATGCCTTCGACGGCCTGGTCGAGGGCGGCGTCGTCGTAGACGATGTTGGCGCCCTTGCCGCCGAGTTCCAGGGTGAGGCGCTTTCCGGTGCCGGCGACCGTGCGCGCGATCTCGCGGCCGACCGCGGTGGAGCCGGTGAAGGCGACCTTGTCGGCGCCGGGGTGGCCGACCAGGGCCCGCCCGGTCTCGCCGGCTCCCGTGACGATGTTGACGACGCCGGGCGGGAGTTCGGCCTCCTGGCAGATCTCGGCGAAGACCAGCGCCGAGAGGGGTGTGGTCTCGGCGGGTTTGAGCACGACCGTGTTGCCCGCGGCCAGGGCGGGCGCGATCTTCCACGCCAGCATGAGCAGCGGGAAGTTCCACGGAATGACCTGGGCGGCCACGCCGACGGGGCGCGGCGCGGGGCCCATGCCAGCGTGGTCGAGCTTGTCGGCCCAGCCGGCGTGGTAGAAGAAGTGCGCGGCGACCAGGGGGAGGTCGACGTCGCGGGTCTCCTTGATGGGTTTGCCGTTGTCGAGGGTCTCCAGTACGGCGAGCTCGCGGGCGCGCTCCTGGAGGATCCGGGCGATCCGGAACAGGTACTTGCCGCGCTCCGCGCCCGACATGGCCCCCCACACGCCCTCGAATGCGCGCCGGGCGGCGGTGACGGCGCGGTCGACGTCGGTCTCGCCGGCGACCGAGACCTGGGCCAGGGGCTCCTCGTCGGCGGGGTTGGCCGTGGTCATGTGCTCGCCCGACTTGGCGGGCACGAACTCGCCGTCGATGAACAGCTCGTAGGCGGGGCGCAGCCGCACCACGGCGCGCGACTCGGGCGCGGGCGCGTACTCGAAGATCCCGTCTGCCTGTCGTTCCACTGGTCGGCCTCTCAGTCCAGGGTGTAGTAGTCGGGGCCGGGGTAGGTGCCGGTGGACAGCCGGGTGCGCTGCATCAGCAGGTCGTTGAGCAGGCTGGAGGCGCCCAGGCGGAAGTGGTCGGGATCCAGCCAGCCGTCGCCGGCGACCTCGTTCACCAGGACCAGGTACTTCAGGGCGTCCTTGGCGGTGCGGATGCCGCCGGCGGGTTTGACGCCGACCCGGCGGCCGGTGGCGGCGTAGTGGTCGCGCACCGCTTCGAGCATGATGAGGGTGACGGGCAGCGTGGCGGCGGGGGCGACCTTGCCGGTGGAGGTCTTGATGAAGTCGGCGCCGGCGAGGATGGCCAGCCAGGAGGCGCGGCGGACGTTGTCGTAGGTGGCGAGCTCGCCCGTCTCCAGGATGACCTTGAGGTGGGCGTCGCCGCAGGCCTCCTTGACCGCGGTGATCTCGTCGCGGACGGCAAGGTAGTCGCCGGCGAGGAACGCGCCGCGGTCGATGACCATGTCGATCTCGGCGGCGCCGTCGGCGACCGCGCGGCGGGTGTCGGCGAGCTTGGCCTCCAGCGGGGCGCGCCCCGAGGGGAAGGCGGTGGCCACCGAGGCGACCTTGACCCCGGAGCCGGCCAGCGCCTCGGCGGCCGTGGCCACGAGGTCGGAGTAGACGCACACGGCGGCGGCGGAGGGCACCGCGGGGTCGGCGGGGTCGGGCCGCACCGCCTTGGCCGAGAGCGCGCGCACTTTGCCTCGGGTGTCGGCGCCCTCGAGGGTGGTGAGGTCGATCATGCTGATCGCGAGGTCGATGGCCCGCGCCTTGGCGGAGGTCTTGATGGAGCGGGTGGACAGGTCGGCGGCGCGCGCCCGCGCGCCGACCTCGTCCACTCCGGGCAGGCCGTGCAGCAGTGCCCGCAGTGACGTGTTCGACGCCGCCGGGTCGGGTGGAAGGACGGTTTCGGGCACGGGCACCTCACGGGGTCGCGGGTCACGGACGTCCCGCAGGCTGCTTGTGGCACCGGCGGGCAACGCCCCCATAGTGCCACGTCACCACCGCCGGGCGGCGACGGGCAAGGGGACCTGTGGACAACCGGGAGGCGGTGGCCGCATGCGCCGGTCGTGCATCATGGGGAGGAAGGGTCCACCGGGCGCGGGCGGCCGCGCGCGGTGGACGGCGGCCTTGGGAAAGGCGGCGAGTGTGGCCGAGTTTCGCATCACCTCCGACAGCGGTGCGCTGGATCTGCGGCGGCTGGCGGCCGACCTGGTGGAGTCCCAGGGGTGGCCGCGCGACCAGGTGAGCATCTGGCAGAACCGGGGTGGCGGCGACGTGGTCGTGACCGTCGACCCGGCGCTGCTGGAGGAGCGGTCGCCCGACCCGCTGGCGGTCTCCGTGCACACCCGCAGCGAGGTCCACCGGGCCTGCGAGACGCTGCGCCGCAGCGACCCTTCGCTGCGCGGGGTCGACTTCGCCGAGCTGCGCGACGAGGCCGCCCGCTTCTTCGCGGCGGGCTGGACGCTGGGCGACCTCCTGCACGCCCTGGGCCACCGCCACGACGGGGCGCCGTGGCCGCAGGGGCCGGGCTATGAGGGCATCGAGTGGCTGCAGCACCGGTTGCGCAACTGGAAGTCGGAGACCGGCGACATCCGCCCCTCGGTGTCGCAGGAGGGCGCCCAGATGCGCATCGTCGGCCGGATCGGGCTTCCCAGCGGGCTCGGTGCACCCGATGAAGGCGCCGACGCGCCGCGGCGTGCCGCCTCGCCGGAGACGGCGCGCGCGGCGGCCGACGACGCGCGCCGCCTGATGCGCGCCCAGTCGCGCACCACCAGCGACTCCCTGGAGCACCGCGAGCGCACGGCCTCCCACATCACCCGCCGGCGCCGCTGAACCCGCCGGCACCGGCCCGCGGGCGGAGGGGCGGTGAGCGGCGGGGCGGTAACTGGGAGGCGGTGGGGGCCGGTGGGGGTTGGGGGGCGGCGACCACCGGCTGAGGTCGGCGGATGGTTGGTCGCCCGGCGGGGCGGCGAGGACGGCGGTGGGCTGGGCCCGCACGAATCGGTCCGGGTGCCCGCCGGTGGCGGTGGGCGACGGGGGCGGCGAGGACGCCGGAATTTCGAGGCAGCGGCCACCGGCTGATGTGCACGGATGGCCGATCACCCGACGAAGCGGCGACGGCGGCGCAGGGCTCAGCCCGCGCGAATCGGTCCGGGTGCCCGCCGGTGACGGTGAACAACGGGGGCGGCGAGGACGCCGGAATTTCGAGGCAGCGGCCACCGGCTGATGTGCACGGATGGCCGATCACCCGACGAAGCGGCGACGGCGGCGCAGGGCTCAGCCCGCGCGAATCGGTCCGGGTGCCCGCCGGTGACGGTGAACAACGGGGGCGGCGCGCCGGGGCGTGTTCCGGCGGGCCTCGCCGCCTGCGCATCCTCACCCGAAACCCCGAAGGCCCGATTTAATTTAACTCGCTCTGCCCCCGGTCGCGCCGAGAGTGGCCCCACGGACACCCGCGACGCGGGAACCGGACGCAGAAAGCCGGACATTCGGCGCCTTCGGGGCGGCGGCGGGGCGACGAAACGCGCCCCGCGACCACCCTGGCGGGCTCCGGCCACGCGGAGGATCGTTCGTGGCGCCGAATTGTCCTGCAATGTCCGGTATGCGGGGGCGCCGGAGCGGCCCGCACGACCCGGATCGGCGATGATCATGGCGTTTGGACCGGGGATCCGCGCCCAAAGCGATCCAAACGCGCACCTCGTGGCACCCCGGCCGCCTTCACCGCCGCCACAGGCGGGCATTCCGGTCAAACCACCCTGGTTTCCTTTCGCATCCCAGAAGATTCGGGGCTCCGGTGGACCGCTCCGCCCCGCCGCGCGCCATCGGCGGGCATCGTCGACCCAACGCGAGGCGAAATGCCCGAAACGCCCCCGACCAGACCGTCTGCAAGAACGGGAGGGGCCGCTTCCAGGAACCCACCGGGCACCACCCGGGGCGGCCACCACCGAGGCTGCGGCAATGGGTGCGCCTCGCGAAGCGCGGTCACAGCTTGCCGCCGAGCGCACGCAGTCCTTCTCAGATGGAGCCGCACCACCGGTGGCGGGCCTCCGGCGCAAAGGTACGCCGTGCGCTCGGCGGCAAGCTGGCGCACCGCGCTTCGCGCATCACAGCCCCATTGCCGCAACCTCCTGTGGTGACCGACTCCTTGAACACGACGTAGGCGGCCCACACCACCGCCCTCGCCGGGCGGCCCGCCACCCACCTTCGGCAACCGGCGACCGCCCGGCCCAACCCCCCCCCACCGGCCGTCGCCGCCTCGTCGCGTGCGCAACCACCGCGCTCCCGAACCGGTGATCGCCGAGCCGAACCCCCGGCGGCCTCGCCGCCCCCGTCACCTGCCGCACCGGCGGGCACCCGAACCGATCCGAGCAGGCCCGAGCCCACCGCCGACCTCGCCGCCCCGGCGCGGGCGGCCGCGCCGCCGCGCCGTCCCGCAACCGCGTTCAGAAGATGTCGACGAGCCGGCCGATTGGGGTGACCTCGCGGAACCGGTCGTGGGGCTCGGGGGGTTCGGCGTGTTCGAGAACCCAGGTGGCGGGGTGGGGCACGAGGACGGCGCCCATGCCCGCCTCCAGCGCCGGGAGCACGTCGGAGCGCACCGAGTTGCCGATCATCCAGGTGTCCTGGGGGTCGAGGGCGTGCGTACGGCTGAAGGCGCGGTAGGCGTCGGGGTCCTTCTCGCGGACGATCCCGACGCCGGCGAACAGCGGGGCCAGGCCCGACCCGTCGATCTTGTACTGCTGGTCCTCGCGGTGTCCCTTGGTGAGCAGGTAGAGGGTGTGGCGCCGCCGCAGCGCGTGCAGCGTCTCCAGCACGCCTTCGAGCAGGACGGTCTCGCCGCGGACGATCCGGGCGCACAGCCGGTTGAGGTAGGCGCGGTCGGCGTCGCTCACCGGGCCGTCGGGGCGCAGCCGGGCCAGGCAGTCGCCCAGGCTGCGTTCGAAGACCCGGGCGCCGTAGCCGTAGGCGGCGCTGTTCTCGCGTTCGATCTCGGTCAGCACCGCGCGGACCTCGGCGCGGGAGAGCTCGGGATGGCCGACGTAGTCGATGAACTCCTCGATCGCCTGCTCGAAGAGGATGTTGCACTCCCAGAGCGTGTCGTCGGCGTCGAAGATCAGGTTCATCCCGCGCGCCATCTCGCCTCCCTTCGCCCGGCCGGAGCGGATCGCGGCAACAGTCCTTCGCCCCCGGGAGGCTACCGGGACCCGCCGAGGCGGGACACAGCCGCCCGCTGTGGGTTAGATTCGTGCGACCAGGGCCGGTGTGCATGGGCGGCCCCCGGTGCGGGCATATCCCGACAGCGCACACGGCCGACCGGGTCCGCCTCCGGGAGGAAGCCATGCAGGAACCGGCACTTTCGCGGCTGCTGCCGCTGGACGCGATCGCCACCGGCGCCGAGGCCGAGGACTGGCGCGCGGCGATCCGGGCGGCCGGCGAGCTCCTGGTCGCCACGGGCGCCACCACCGACGACTACATCGGCGAGATGCAGCAGGCGGTGGAGGAGTACGGGCCCTACATCGTGATCGCTCCGGGACTCGCGCTCGCCCACTCCCGGCCCTCCCCCGCCGTGCTCCGCACCGGGTTGTCCTGGGCGGGGCTGAAGACGCCCGTCGAGTTCGGGCACGCCGCCAACGACCCGGTCCGGCTGGTGATCGGGCTCGCCGCCGTCGACCACGACGGCCACTCCTCGGCGCTGTCGCGGCTGGCGCGGATGCTGGCCGACCCCGACCGGCTCAAGCGGCTGACCGAGGCCACCGGCGCCGCGGAGATCCACGGCACCATCAGCGACTACGAATCGAGCGCAGAATGAAGATCCTCGCGGTTTGCGGAATGGGCATCGGCACCAGCGTCCTACTCAAGACCAACGCCGAGAAGGCCGCCCAGGACCTGGGGCTGGACGCCGACGTGGAGATAGCCGACATCGGCACGGCGCGCGGCGCCGCGGTCACCGCCGACGTGGTGCTGACCTCCGGCGAGCTCGCGGCCGAACTCGGCGACGTCGGCATCCCCGTGGTCGTGGTGGACAACTTCGTCGACGGCACCGAGATCCGCGAGAAGCTGGGCGCCGCGGTCGGCCGCCAGGCGTGAACGCGGGTCCGGGCGGCCCGCGCGCCCCACTCCGCCCGGGCTTTCGAGGCCGCGCGAGGCGCGGCACCGCGGCCGGCTCCCCCGAAGCGCCGGCCGCCGCATTGGTCCAATGATTCCATGATGCCAGGAGCGGCCCTATGGATTGGCTCGTCGCCGTCGCGCAGTTCATCGTCAACGAGATCCTGAGCATCCCGGCCTACATGGTCGGCCTGATCACCGCCGTGGGCCTGATCGCCCTGCGCCGGTCCACCGGCCAAGTGGTCGGCGGCGGGCTCAAGGCGGTACTCGGCTTCCTGCTCATCGGGGCGGGCGCCGAGATCGTGGTGGCCGCGCTGGACCCGCTGGGCCGGATGATCCAGGGGGCCGCCGGCGCCCAGGGGGTCGTGCCGACCAACGAGGCGATCGTGGCCATCGCCCAGGACCGCTTCGGCGCCCAGGTCGCCTGGATCATGATCGCGGGTTTCGCGCTGAGCCTGGTGCTGGCCCGTTTCACGCCGCTGCGGTACGTCTTCCTCACCGGCCACCACATCCTGTTCATGGCGACGCTGCTGACCATGGTGCTGGCCACCACGGCGCTGCCCACCGCGCTGTCGGTGGCCCTCGGCGCGGTGCTGCTGGCGGTGGTGATGGTGTCGCTGCCGGCGCTGGCCCAGCCCTGGACGCGCCGGGTGGGCGGCGACGGCAAGATCGCCATCGGGCACTTCGGCACGCTCGGCTATGTGGCCGCGGGTGCCACGGGCCAGCTGGTCGGGCGCACCAGCCGCAGCACCGAGGATCTGAAGCTGCCAGAGGGGCTGCGGTTCCTGCGCGACTCGATGGTGGCCACGGCCCTGTCGATGGTGCTCATCTACGTGGCGGTGGCGCTGGTGTTCTGGGCGCGGCAGGGCACGGCCGCGGCCCTGGAGATGTTCCCGCCCGCCGAAGGCATCGACCCGACGATCGGGCATTTCATCATGCAGTCGGTGATGCAGGGCCTGCAGTTCGGGATCGGCGTCGCGGTGATCCTCTTCGGTGTGCGCACCATTCTGGGCGAGCTGGTGCCCGCCTTCCAGGGCATCGCCGAGCGCGTGGTGCCGGGTGCGGTGCCGGCGCTGGACGCGCCGATCGTGTTCCCCTTCGCGCAGAACGCGGTGCTGGTGGGCTTCCTCTCCAGCTTCGTCGGCGGGCTGGTGACCCTGGCGGTGATGGCGTCGGTGTTCAACCCGGTCTTCGGGCTGGCACTGATCCTGCCGGGCTTGGTACCGCACTTCTTCACCGGCGGCGCCGCGGGGGTGTTCGGCAACGCGACCGGCGGCCGGCGCGGCGCGGTCGCCGGCGCCTTCGTCAACGGCGTGCTGATCACGCTGCTGCCCGCGTTCCTGCTGGGCGTCCTGGGCGACTTCGGCGACGCGAACACCACCTTCGGCGACGCCGACTTCGGCTGGTTCGGCATCGCGATCGGCTACGCCTTCCGCGCGGGCGAGGTCGGCGGCGTACTGCTGGCCCTGCTGGTGGCGGCGGTCCTGCTGGCGGGCGCGATCGCGGTGCAAAAGCGCGCAGTCGATCGCGGCTGGGACCCCGGCGCCCGCCGCGAAGCCGCCCTGGCCCGACGCGCCGAGCAGCCCGAGCAGCCCCGGGGCGAGCAGACCGGCGGCACCGGCGACGGCGGCGGATCGGCCTCCGCCGACGGCTCCGAGCCGCCGCGGCGATAAGCCGTGAGACGCCACGCGGCGCGGGCTTCGGTGTCTGCCCGAAACCCGCGCCGCGGTCCGGCGGGCGGGCCTCAGGAGTCGACGACGCTCCAGCGTCCGACGTCGTTGTAGGCCGAGTCGTAGACGTCGGCGGCGTCCCCCGGCTTGAGGTCGTAGTAGCCGAGGTTGCCGCCCCAGTACCGCAGGATGCGGCCCAGTTCCTTGGCGGCGTTGCCGCCGAAGGCGTCCTCGCCCATGTCGACTTCCAGAACGAACTTCATCGTGCCTCCCCGAGAAGGTGTCGAACAACGACACCTTCAATCTTTTCATTGAAGTTCCTTTGGGGACTTTTCTCGAAGATCTCCCTGGTGATCGCCTTTGGGCTAGGAGAAAGCCTCAAAAGCAAGCGGAACGAAGGGGCGCGCCGTCTGGACCGACGAGCGAGGAAGCGAGGACCTGGGCGGGTGCCGGGAAACACAGCTGATCCGCGTCATCTCGCGGCGCGCGGGGCCAGCGCGCGCTGCAGGAGGATGAACGCGAACAGCAGGGTGCCGGCGACGATCCTGGTCCACCAGGAGCTGAGGGTGCCCTCGAACACCAGGATCGCCTGGATGGCGCCCAGGGTCAGCACGCCGATCACGCTGCCCAAGACGTATCCGAACCCGCCGGTGAGCAGGGTTCCGCCGATCACCACGGCGGCGATCGCGTCGAGCTCCATGCCCAGGCCGTGCAGGCCGTTGCCGGAGGCGATGTAGAGGGTGTACAGCACGCCGCCCAGCGCCGCGCAGAACCCGCTGAGCGTGTAGACCCCGACCTTCACGCGGCCCACGGCCAGCCCCATGAGAAGCGCCGAGGACTCGCTCCCGCCGACCGCGTACACGCTGCGGCCGAACCGGGTGCGGTGCAGCACGTAGGCCGCCGCGCCCGCGACCGCCAGGGCGATCACGGCTCCCAAGGACAGGGAGGCGCCGCCCGGCAGCACGGGGACGCGGGTCTGGGCGAGCGCGCTGAACAGCGGGTCGCTGATGGGGATGGACTCGGTGCTGATGACGAAGCACAGGCCGCGGGCGAAGAACATGCCGCCCAGCGTGGCGATGAACGGCTGCACTCCGTAGAAGTGGATGATGCAGCCCTGGGCCAGCCCGATGGCGGTGCCCGCCAGCAGCGCGGCCGGGATCACCAGCAGCGGCGGCCAGCCCTCGCGCAGCAGCCAGGCGCAGATCATCGTCGACAGCGCCAGGACCGCTCCGGTGGACAGGTCGATGCCGCCGGCGAGGATCACGAAGGTCACCCCCACCGCCAGCACGATCAGGAACGAGTTGTTCACCGCCAGGTTCAGCACCACCTGCGGATCGAGGAACCCGCTGTAGCGCAGGGAGCCGACCACGAACACCAGCACGAGCACGAGCCCGGCCATGCTGACGGGGATGAACCGGCGCCGCCCTTCCAGCAGGTCCCGGCTGCGGGAGACCGCCGCGGACAGGGCCGGCAGCGTGGAGGGCGGGGTCATGGCCGCACCTCCCGCGGCTCCTGGTCGGCGATGCTGGCTGCCTCGGGTTTCACGTCGTCCTCCTCGGGTGGCGCGGGGGTGGCCGTGTTCGACGGCGGGCGCGGCGGGCCGCTGCGCCGGAACGGCGCCGCGACCTGGGCGCGGAACCGCGGCGACTGCAGCAGGCACACTCCGAACACCACGAGCGCCTTGAACACCAGGGTGCTCTCGGGCGGGACGCCCATCGTGTAGACGGTCGTGGACAGGGTCTGCACGATGATCGCGCCCAGCACGGTGCCCGCGATCGAGAACCGGCCGCCGGTGAGCAGGGTGCCGCCGATGACCACGGCGAGGATGGCGTCCAGCTCGATCCACAGCCCCGCGTTGTTGCCGTCGGCGCTGCCGGTGTTGGCGCTGATGATGATCCCGGCCAGACCGGCGCACAGCCCGCAGAAGGTGTAGGCGGCCATGGTCAGGCCGGTGGCGCGGATGCCGGCCAGGCGGCCGGCCTCGGCGTTGCCGCCGATCGCCTCGATGAGCAGCCCCAGCGCGGTGCGGCGCACCAGGAGCCACATCAGCAGCAGGGTCGCCGCCGCCACGATCACGGTGACCGGGACCGTGGCGACGCTTCCGCCGGCGATCTCGCGGTAGGGGGCGCTGCGTACGGTGGTGATCTGGCCGCCCGTGATCAGCTGGGCGGCGCCGCGGCCGGCGACCATCAGGATCAGGGTCGCCACGATCGGCTGGATGCGCAGCACCGCGACGAGGAAACCGTTCCACAGGCCCAGCAGTGCGCACACGGCCAGCGCCGCGGCGACCGCGCCCGCCACCGCCGATGGGGAGTCCGGCTCGGCGGCGGACTCGATGAGCGTGCAGGCGACCGCCCCGGCCACGGCGACCACTGCGCCCACCGAGAGGTCGATGCCGCGCAGCGCGATCACCGCGGTCATGCCCAGGGAGATCAGCAGCAGGGGCGTGCCGAAGTGCAGGATGTCGACGAGGCTGCCGTAGAGCCGCCCGCCCCGCACGGTGATCTCCAAAAACCTCGGTGTGGCGACCGCGTTGGCGGCCACCAGCAGTGCGAGCACGAGCAGCGGCCACACCAGCCGCCGCGTCTGCGCGGATCTCATCGGCCGCCCCCTTCGGCGATCTCGGCGAGCACCCGGTCGGTGTCGAGGCCGCCGTCGTTGTCGAGTTCGCTGATCACCCGCCGGTCCCGCAGCACGACCACCCGGTGGCTGAGCCGCAGCACCTCCTCCAGCTCGGAGGAGACGAACAGCACCGCGGTGCCTTGGCGGGACTGGGCCGCCACCAGGCGCTGCACCTCGGCTTTGGCGCCGATGTCGATGCCGCGGGTGGGCTCGTCGAGGATCAGCAGCCGCGGCTGCATGATCAGCCAGCGGCCCAGCAGCACCTTCTGCTGGTTGCCGCCGCTGAGTGCGCCCACGGGTGTCTCCGGTGCGGCCGGGCGGATGCGCAGCGCCGCGATGTAGCGTTCGACCAGTTCCGCGCGGGTCTTGGCGGGAACAGGCCGCAGCCAGCCGCGGGCGGCCTGCATGGCCAGCATCAGGTTGTCGGCGATGGACAGCTCCGCCACGAGTCCTTCGGACTTGCGGTCCTCGGAGCAGTAGGCCAGGCCCGCGGCGATGGGGGCGCGGGGAGTGCGCAGCGGCACCGGCCGCCCGTCCACCTCCACTCCCCCGGTGTCGGGGCGGTCGGCGCCGAACAGCAGCCGCACCGCCTCGGTGCGTCCCGAGCCGAGCAGCCCGGCCAGGCCCGTGATCCGGCCCGGCGCCACGTCCAGGTCGTAGGGGGCGATGCCGCCCGACCGCCCCAGCCCGCGCGCCCGCAGGAACGGGGCGGCGCCGGCATCCGGGGGGTCGTCGCCTGCGCTCGCCTCCAGGCGGTCCAGTTCACCGGCCTGTTCGCCGAGCATGTGGCCGATCAGCTCGCGCTGCCCCACCTCCGCCGTGGCGAACTCCCCGACCAGGCCCCCGTTGCGCAGCACGGTCATGCGCTGGCACAGCTCGTAGACCTGATCGAGGAAGTGGGTGACGAACAGGATCGCCACACCGCGCGAGCGCAGCCGTTCGACCAGGTCGAACAGGATGCGGACCTCGTCGCGGTCGAGGCTGGAGGTGGGCTCGTCCAGCACCAGCACCCGGGCCTGCAGGTCGACCGCCCGCAGGATGGAGACGAGCTGCTGGACCGCGATGGAGTGGTCGCCCAGCGCCCGGGTGACGTCGAGGTCCAGGTCCATCCCCGCGGCCAGCTCGGCCGCCCGGCGGTTCATGCGCCGCTGCGAGATGCCGAAGCGTCCGCGGGGTTCGCGGCCCAGCAGGATGTTCTCCGCCACCGACAGGTTCGGGCACAGGTTCACCTCCTGGTAGACGGTGGCGATTCCGCGGCGTTCGGCGTCGAGCGGGCCGCTGATCTCGACCCGCTCCCCCGCGACGCGGATCTCCCCGCTCTCGGGCCGGTGCACCCCGGTCAGCACCTTGATCAGCGTCGACTTGCCGGCACCGTTCTCCCCAAGCAGAGCGTGGACCTCGCCGGGGCGCAGACGCAGGCCGGCGCCGTCCAGGGCGCGGACGCCGGGGAAGTCCTTCACGATCCCGCTCATGTGGACGGCGGGCTCGGCCGTGGTTTCCACGACCCCTCCTTCGCGTCGGTGGCGGGCGGGTCAGTACTTGCGGTCGGGCAGCGCCTCCGCGGCCTCGTCCTGGGTGAAGACGCCCTCCTCGACCGTGATGCGGGGCTTGACCTCCTCGCCCGCGTGGACCTTCTCGACGAGGTCCATCAGCTGGGGGCCGATCAGCGGGTTGCACTCGACGACCAGGTTGATCTTGCCGTCGGCCATCGCCCGGAAGGCGTCCTTGATGCCGTCGATGGAGATGATCGTGATGTCCTCGCCGGGTTCGAGGCCGGCCGCTTCGATGGACTCGATGGCCCCCAGCGCCATGTCGTCGTTGTGGGCGTAGAGGACGTCGATGTCGTCGTGGGAGCTGAGGAAGGCCTGCATGACCTCCTGGCCGCCGGACCGGGTGAAGTCGCCGCTCTGGGAGGCGACGACCTCGAACTTGTCGTGCTCGCCGATGATCTCGGCGAAGCCCTCCTTGCGGTCGTTGGCGGGCGCGGACCCGGTGGTGCCCTGCAGTTCGACGATGTTGACCTGGTCGTCGGTGTCGGCGTACTCCTCGACCAGCCACCGGCCGGCCTTGCGGCCCTCTTCGACGAAGTCGGAGCCGAGGAAGGTCTCGTAGACGTCCTTCTGGTCGGTCTCGACGGCGCGGTCGGTCAGCACGACGGGGATGCCCGCGGCCTTGGCCTCCAGCAGCACGGTGTCCCAGCCGGACTCCACGACCGGCGAGAACGCGATCACGTCGACGTTCTGCTGGATGAAGCTGCGGATGGCCTGGATCTGGTTCTGCTGCTGCTGTTGGGCATCGGAGAACTTCAGCTCGATGCCCGCCTCCTTGGCCGCCTGCTTGATGGACTCGGTGTTGGCGGTGCGCCAGCCGCTTTCGGCGCCGACCTGCGAGAAGCCGAGGACGATGGGGTCATCGCCGCCGGACTGGGCGCCTTCGCCGCCGCCTCCGCAGGCGGTCGCCGCCACCGCGAGCGCGAGAGCGGCCGCAGCCGCCGAGAGTGCCTTCTTCATGGGGGTCTCCTTGATGGAACGTGGACGAAGCACCGGTGTTAGCGCTAACAATCCGCGCTGGAACCGGCGGATCGGCCACAACCAGGGGGTGAACGAGTCGTCAGCGAACAGGGGGATAGGGGAGCCGCCAGACCGGCGGCGTGATGTACCCCACAACTGTTAGCGCTAACATAGGCTATGTCAATACCGGTTATCGCTCTGAGACATGCGTGTCCGGCTCCGGCCGTCCCCGCGGCGGAGGACCGGCCTTGAGGCACGGGGCCCGAGCGAGCGGATCATCCGGCGCGCTCCCCTGCCGGGCGGCGCCGCCGCGGCGTAGCGTCGTGCCATGAGCGAAGAACCCGTCCTCGTCGAACGCGACGGCGCCGTGGCCACCATCACGATGAACCGGCCCGGCCGCCGCAACGCGCTGTCCCTGGACCAGATGCGCCGACTGACCGCGGCCTTCGAGGAGGTCGCCGCCTCCGATGCCACCGGTGTCATCCTGGCCGGCAACGGCCCGGTCTTCAGCGCCGGCCACGACTTCGCCGACGTGGCCGAGGCCGATCTCGACGGCGCCCGGGAGCTGCTGCGCACCTGCGTAGGCCTGATGGAGACGATCCAGTCGGTGCCGCAGGTGGTGCTGGCGCGGGTGCACGGGCTGGCCACCGCGGCCGGATGCCAGCTCGTCGCCGACTGCGACCTGGCCGTGGCCGCCAACAGCGCCGGCTTCGCCGCGCCCGGCGGCAAGGGCGGCTGGTTCTGCCACACGCCGATGGTGGCGATCTCCCGCTGCATCGGGCGCAAGCGCGCCCTGGAGATGGCTCTGACCGGAGACGCCGTCGACGCCGCCACCGCCGCGGAGTGGGGCCTGGTCAACCGGGCGGTCCCCGACGCCGAGCTCGACGCCGCTGCGCACGACCTGCTGGAGCGCGCCACCCGCGGCGCGCCGCGCAGCACCGCTCTGGGCAAGCAGGCCCTCTACGCCCAGTTCGACCGGCCCGAGCGCGACGCCTACACCCACGCCGTGGAGGTCATGGCGGCCAGCAGCCAGACGCCCGAGGCGCGCGAGGGCATCGCCGCCTTCCTGGAGAAGCGCCCGCCCCGCTGGGCGGAGTGACGCGTCGGTCCCCGCAGCGGTGGCGGCCCGCCTCAGCGCCTCGACTGGGGCGGGCCCGCCCCGCCGCTGTCCACCGGCGGGGAGGAGGCGGTGACGAGTTCGGCGACGGCGTCGCCGGCCGATCCCAGGGCCCGCTCCAGCGGACCGCGGCCCAGGATGAGGCGCCACAGGGCGGCGAAGAGCAGCGCACCGATCACGAACGCCTCCAGCCGGAAGGGCGCGGTGTCCTGGAAGGAGAACCCCAGGGCGGCGATCACCAGGATGTGGCCGGTGTAGATGGTCAGCGCCATGGATCCTGCGGCGGCCAGCGGGTACAGCGGCGCCGCCGCGGCGTCGGCGGCCACCATGCAGGCCACCAGCACCAGCAGTGCCGTGCCGACGGCGCCGGCGATCTCGAAACCGGTGCCGCTGTGGGGCGTGGCCACCGCCAGGTACCACCAGGAGTCGGTGGGCACCTGGCCGTGCAGGTCGTTCAGTTCGGCGGCGATGTCGCTGCGCATCGGCGCGCGCAGCACGGGGTCGGTGGCGGAGAGGTCGACGGCGCCCAGGCGGGCCTGCAGCAGCCGGTCGATGCCGCCCAGTGGGTAGAGCAGCAGCCAGGAGCCGCCGTAGCCCAGCAGCGCGAGTCCGGCTCCGCTCGCCGCCAGCACCGCGCGCACCCGCAGCGCCGCCAGATCGAGTCGCCCCACCGCCATGCCGGCGGTCACGAACGCCATGAAGGTGGCGGCGGGGTAGTAGCCGGTCAGCAGGAAGTCGGTGATGCCGCCGATGGAGGAGTAGCGCGGCCCGGGGGCGCCCATGGCGTCGCGGACCAGGTAGGACAGCACCGGTCCCAGCACCGCGATCGCCGCGGCGATCGCGCCCAGGGCGGGGGCGCGCAGCCGCAGCAGGGGCAGCGCCAGCAGGAAGAACCCGCCGTAGTAGGTGAGGATGACGGCGATCGGCGCGCCGGTGAGGTCCAGCATCAGCCCCAGCAGGGCCAGCACGAGGGCGCGCACCAGGATGCGGGCGCGCGCCCGCTGCAGCGCGGTGCCCTCCAGCGGGCGGGTGCGCCCGGTCATCAGTGCGAGCGAGACCCCGGCCAGGAACGCGAAGAGCGCCGAGGAGCGGCCCCGGGCGAGCTGGTGGACGGCCTCGGCCGCGGACTCGCCGAACGCGTCTGCGCCGAAGACGCCGATGGATCCGACGCCGAGGTGGACGGTGAACATGCCGAACACCGCGAGCGCGCGGGCGACGTCGATGCCCGCGATCCGCCCGCCGCGGGCGTCGCGGGCGGCTTGGCTCCCCTGCTGGGGAATCTGCTGCGACACGCGGACCAGACTAGGCGGTCCGCGAGGTTTGTCCCATCGCACCCGCAGGCGCCGAGGGCGCAGCGGGGCCAGGGGCGCCGGGCGGCGGGGCGGGTGCGGGGGCGGCCCCGGCTCCGGGACCGCCCCCGCGAGGCTCACGCGCCGCCGGAGCGTTCGGCGGCCAGCCGGGTGAAGTAGTCCAGCGCCTGCGGGTTGGCCAGCGAGTCGCGGCTGGCGACCCTCTCGGGGCTCTCTCCCATGAGGATGCGCTTGACCGGGACCTCCAGCACCTTTCCGGACAGCGTGCGCGGCACCTCGCTGATGGCGCGCACCGCGTCGGGCACGTGGCGGGGCGAGCAGTCCTCGCGGACGCGCCGGGCCAGGCGCGCGGCCAGGTCGTCGTCCAGGGCCGTACCCTCGCGCACCACCACGAACAGCTCGATGCGCGAGCCGCCGTCGGGCTGGGGCACGTCGACCACGAGCGCGTCGGTGACCTCGTCCAGCGCCAGCACGGCGCGGTAGATCTCGCTGGTGCCCATGCGCACGCCGCCGCGGTTGATGGTGGAGTCCGAGCGGCCGTAGATGACCGCCGTGCCGCGCTCGGTGATCTCGATCCAGTCGCCGTGGCGCCACACCCCCGGGTACATGGAGAAGTAGCTGTCGCGCAGCCGCTCGCCGCCGGGGTCGTTCCAGAAGTAGAGCGGCATCGACGGCGCCGGCCGGGTGACGACCAGCTCCCCCACCTCGCCGATCAGCTCGTTGCCGTCGGGGTCCCAGGCGGCGACGGCCATGCCAAGCGAGCGCGCCTGGATCTCGCCCTGGTAGACCGGCAGAGTGGGCACCCCGCCGACGAGACAGCTGCAGATGTCGGTGCCGCCGCTGGTGGAGAACAGCCACAGGTTCCGGCCGAGTTCGCGATAGCACCACTCGAAGCCCTCGGGGCTGAGCGGGGAGCCGGTGGAGCCGACCGCGTGCAGCCGGGACAGGTCGCGGCCGCGGGCCGGGTGGACGCCCTCCTTCATGCAGGAGGCCAGAAAGCCCGCGCTCGTACCGAAGATCGTGATCTGGGCGCGCTCGGCCAGGTCCCACAGCGCCCCCAGGTCGGGGTGGCCGGGGCTGCCGTCGTAGAGGACGATGGAGGCGTCGGTCAGCAGCACGCTGACCAGGAAGTTCCACATCATCCAGCCGGTCGTGGTGTACCAGAACACGCGGTCGCCGGCCTGGGCGTCCAGGTGCAGGTGGAGGTTCTTCAGCTGCTCCAGCAGGATGCCGCCGTGGCCGTGCACGATGGCCTTGGGCAGGCCGGTGGTGCCCGAGGAGTACAGCACCCACAGCGGGTGGTCGAAGGGCACCTCGGCGAAGGCCGGCTCGGCGCCCGCACCGGCCGATTCCAGCTCGTCCCAGCTCAGCGCGCCCTCGACGGGCTCGTCGCGCAGGTAGTTCAGCACGACGGTGTGCTCGACGGTGGGCAGTTCGGCGCGGAGTTGGGCGATCACGCCGGTGCGGTCGAAGTCCTTGCCGCCGTAGCGGTAGCCGTCGACGGCCAGCAGCACCTTCGGCTCGATCTGGGCGAAGCGGTCCACGACGCTGCGCACCCCGAAGTCGGGCGAGCAGGAGGACCAGACGGCGCCGATGGAGGCGCAGGCGTAGAACGCGGCCACCGTCTCGGCGATGTTGGGCAGGTAGGCCACGACGCGGTCGCCCGGCCGCACGCCGAGGTGGCGCAGCCCCTGGGCGATGGCGGCGGTGCGGGCGCGCAGTTCGCCCCAGGTCCACTCCCCCAGCATCCGCAGCTCGGAGGCGTGCCTGATGGCCACCGCGTCGTCGTCGCGGCCGGCGAAGACGTGCCGGGCGTAGTTGAGCCGCGCTCCGGGGAACCAAGCGGCGCCGGGCATGGAGTCGTCGCCGAGGACCTGTTCGTAGGGGGTTTCGGCGCTGACGCCGTAGTACTGCCAGATCGCCGACCAGAAGCCGTCGAGGTCGGTGACCGACCACCGCCACAGCGCGTCGTAGTCCTCGGCCTCGACTCCGCGGTGCTCGCGCACCCACCGGGTGAAGGGGGTGATGTTGGCGCGCTCGCGCCGGTCCTGGTCCGGCTTCCACAGCAGCGGCGGCGCTGTCGGCATATCCGGCTTCCTCCTTCGTCGGTGCTGCACGCCGGAGCGCGGGTCCGGCCGGCCGGTGTGACGCCCATCATCTAACAACAGGCCCCGCAGGTCACACGCGGCCGGGGTGGTGGGGGCCGGCCACACATTCCGCGCGGCCGGGGTGTGGCCGAACGGATCGGCGCCGCGGACGGCGCCGCGGGCGCGGGTAGCCTTCCTAGCAGTGGACGCCGGTCCGCCGCGCCGGAAGCCGGATGGGCCGGGCGGGCGTGGACGCACTGGGAAACGGAAGGCAGATCGAGCGGTGCGCATCCCCTCTCTCAGCCGGCGGACATGGACCATGAGCGCGGTGGCGGCGGCCGCCGCGCTGGTGTGCGTGGCCGTCATGCTGGTTCCGGTCACCCGCGAAGGGGTGCTGGACGCGTGGTGCGAGGTCACCGGCCGGGGCTGCACGCGGCTGGAGGACCCGCGCCGCGACGACGACGGCGCCTCGGGCTGGCGCGAGCGCCTCACCCCTGAGGAGGCGGCGGCCTGGGGCAACTACGTCGCCCTCGGCGACTCCTACTCCTCGGGCCAGGGCGCGGGCGACTACATCGAGGGCACGTTGGGCGAGGACGGCTGCAGGCGCTCGGAGAACGCCTACCCCAAGCGCGTTGCCCGCTCCTTCGACTTCGCCGGGCAGCTCGGGTTCTACGCCTGCAGCCGCCAGCGCGGCGCCTCGATGCTGGAGTCGCTGGAGGAGGCCGACTCCCAGATCGGACGGGTGGACGCGCACACCTCCCTGGTCACCATCGGTATCGGCGGCAACGACCTGGGCTTCACCAAGGTGCTGCGGGAGTGCATGGTGCGGGTGCCGCTGATGGACGCGACGGCCTGCAGCGACCAGGAGGAGGACATCGAGCGCCGGATGCGGCACTTCGACGACACCCTGGAGGACATCGTCGAGGAGATCCGCGACCGCGCGCCCGATGCGCGCATCCTGGTCGTGGGCTACCCGCGGATCTTCCCCGCCGACCCCTCGGGCATGTACTACACGCTGGCCCCCGACGACCAGGAATGGCTCAACGAGCTCCTCAAGCGGTTCAGCTCCCGCGTGCGGGACAAGGTCGCCGGGCTCGACTCCCGCATCGTCGAGGACCGCCAGACCGGCAGCGTCGAGTTCGTGCGGATGTACACGGCGATCAAGGGCCACGAGGTCGGCACCGAGGAGCCCTGGCTCAACGGGGTGGTGCTGGGGGGCTTCGCCCAGGGGGTGGAGGTCGGCCACGGCACGTTCCACCCCAACGCGGGCGGGCACAAGGCGTTCAGCGAGCGGATCCTGCGGCAGCTGGAGGAGGGCCCGGAGCGGCCGCTCTACGTCGCCCAGGAGACACTGGAGGGCGCCGAGCCGGATGTGCTGGCGGGCGAGCTGGACTAGCGGGCGCGCTCGGGTTTTCCCGCGGGTGTGCAGGGCGCTTCGCCGCGCCCCGCACACCCGCGCGCGCTTTCCTGCGGGTGTGCAGGGCGCTTTGAGGCGCCGCCTTCCCTCCTCGCTCAGTCGCTCGTTCCTCGCTCGTCAGTCCAGACGGCGCCGCGCCCCGCACACCCGCTCGGGCTTTCCCGCGCCCGTCCCCGCCGGCCGGCGGGGACGGGGCTCGCCGCGGTCCGCCTCAGGCGCGGCCGGCGCCCAGGTCGGTCAGCACCGCCGCGATCTGGTCGAGAGCCCAGTCGAGGTCGTCGTCGGAGACCACCAGCGGCGGCGAGAGCCGGATCGTGGAGCCGTGGGTGTCCTTGACCAGGACGCCGCGCTCGGCCAGCAGTTCGCACATCCGCCGCCCGGTGGCCAGCTCCGGTGCCACGTCGATGCCCGCCCACAGGCCGATGCAGCGGGCGGCGACCACACCGCGGCCCTCGAACTCCTTGAGCCGGGTGCGCAGCAGCTCGCCCAGGCGCCGCGCGTCGCCGAGGTAGGGGCCCTCGCGCAGCATCCGCACCACGGTCGCGCCGATGGCGCAGGCCATCGGGTTTCCGCCGAAGGTGCTGCCGTGCTGGCCGGGTTTGATCACCCCGAGCACGTCCTCGTCGGCGACCATCGCCGAGACCGGCATGATGCCGCCGCCCAGCGCCTTGCCGAACAGGTAGGCGTCGGGGACGACGCCGGTGTGCTCGCAGGCCCGCACGGTCCCGGTGCGGCCCAGGCCCGACTGGACCTCGTCGGCGATCAGCAGCACCTGCCGCCGGTCGCACAGCTCGCGCAGGCGCGGCAGGTAGTCGGGCGGCGGGACGATCACGCCCGCCTCGCCCTGGACCGGCTCGACCAGCACCGCCGCCGTGGTGGAGTCGACGGCGGCGGCGACCGCCTCGGCGTCGCCGTAGGGGACGGTGCGGAATCCGGGGGTGTAGGGCCCGTAGCCGCCGTAGGCGTCGGGGTCGTCGGAGAAGGAGACGATGGTGGTGGTGCGTCCGTGGAAGTTGCCGCCGGCGACGACGATGGACGCCTCGTCGCGGGGGACGCCCTTGACGTCGTAGGCCCATCGGCGGGCGACCTTGATCGCGGTCTCGACGGCTTCGGCGCCGGAGTTCATCGGCAGCACCTGGCCCTTGCCGGCGAGGTCGGCCAGTGCCGTGACGAAGGGGGCGAAGCCGTCGTGGTAGAAGGCGCGGCTGGTCAGCGTGACGCGGTCCAGCTGCCGGCGCGCCGCCGCGACGAGGTCGGGGTTGCGGTGACCGAAGTTGACGGCGGAGTAGCCGGCCAGGCAGTCGAGGTAGCGGCGTCCCTCGACGTCGGTCACCCATGCGCCATCGCCCTCGGCGATGACGACGGGCAGGGGGGCGTAGTTGTGGGCGGAGTGGGTCTCGGCCAGCCTGATGTGCTCGCCTGTCGATTCGATGGGGCCGGCGGGGTCGCCACCGGGCTCCTGCGGTACCTGAGCGCGGGTCTCGCTCATTCAGGTTCCTCCGATCACCCTTGATCGATTGCCGCTCAGTGGATACCCGTTGTCTCACCGTGTGAAGCGCCCGGCACCCGCGGGCCGCGAGGGACGCGCGGGACGCCTGATGCGGTTCCGGCGGCGCCCCCGGCCCGCCGAATACGGCCTAAGGACCCCCCGGCCTGCTGTGATGCGTCCCATAGGGGCATCATCGGTCGCCATGGCATTTCTCGGGTACGCCGCGTCAAGGGGACCCATGATGGAGACAGCCAAGCGCACGGCAGGGGCCCGCCGCCCCTGGGCCGCTCCGGGCGGGCACGGGCGCGCCGCCGCCGACCGGTACGGCGACCGGCGCCTCTCGCTCGCGGGTCTGCTGCGCGCGGTCGCCGCGGCCGTTCCGGAGCGCACCGCCCTCGTCGGCGGCGGGCTGCGCCGCACCTATGCCGACCTCGACGCCCGCGCCGACCGCCTGGGCTCGCACCTGGCCGCCTCGGGGACGGCGCCGGGCGCGCACGTGGCCGTCCTCAGCCGCAACCGGGTCGAGTGGCTGGAGGCGTTCTTCGGCGTGCTGCGCGCCGGCGCGGTCCCGGTCAACCTCAACCAGCGCTACATCCGGGCGGAGCTCGAGCAGGTGCTCGCCGACTCCGGGGCCTCGGCCCTGATCGCCGAACGGGCGCACGCCGCCCGGCTGCTGGAGGACGGGCCGCGCCTGCCGGGCCTGCGCCACGTAGTCCTGCTCGACGACGGCACCGCCCCCGCCGCCTGGGAGGCCGATTCCCGCGCGCCCGGCGCCGCCGACTACACCGGGGCGCTCGCCGCGGCCGCATCCGCTCCAGCGGGGGCGGCCGACTCCGACGCCGCGGGCGACGCCCGCTACCTGCTCTACACCGGCGGCACCACCGGGCTGCCCAAGGGCGTGGTCTGGCGCCAGGCCGATCTGTTCCGCGCCGCCCTGGAGCGGCGCGGGCGGGGCCGGGCGCGCGCCCGGAGCCCCGAGGAGGTCGCCCGGCGGGCGCGGGACCGCTCCCCGCGGCGGCTGCTGGTCCTGGGGCCGCTGATGCACGCCGCCGGCCAGTGGAACGCGCTTGCGGCGCTGTTCGCGGGCGGCACCGTGGTGCTCTACACCGAGCGCGCCTTCGACGCCGAGCGCGTCCTGGAGGTGGCCGAGGCCGAGCGGGTGCACGCCGTCCAGGTCGTCGGCGACGCGATGGCCCGCCCGCTGGCCGGCCGCCTCGCCCAGACCCCCGACCGCTGCCCCGACCTCGCCGCCCTCACCTCCGGCGGCACCCCGCTGACACCGGCGGTGCGGCGGATGTGGCGGACGTGGCGGCCGGGGATCGCGATCAACGACAGCTACGGCGGTTCGGAGACGGGGGTGTGCGGGGCGGCGCCCGGCCCGGGCGCGGACGCGGGCCGCTTCGCGATGGGCCAGAGCGTGGCGGTGCTCGACGAGAACCTGCGGCCGCTGCCGCCGGGTTCGGACCGCATCGGGCGCATCGCCCGGACCGGCCGCATCCCGCTGGGCTACTACAACGACCCCGAGGCGACGGCGCGGACCTTCCCCGTCGACTCCGACGGCCGCCGCTGGGTGCTGTCGGGCGACTACGGCACGATCGCCGCGGACGGCACCGTCACCCTGCTGGGCCGCGGCTCGGCCGTCATCAACACCGGCGGCGAGAAGGTTTTCGCCGAGGAGGTGGAGGCGGTGGTCAAGGCCCACCCCGGCGTGGCCGACGCCATCGTGGTGGGTGCGCCCGACGAGGTCCTGGGCCGGCGCGTGGCCGCGATCGTGGCCCCCGCCGAGGAGGGCGCCCCCGACGCCGAGGAACTGCGGCGGCACTGCCGGCGCCACCTGGCGGGGTTCAAGGTGCCGCGCAGCGTCCACGTCGTCGAGCGGGTGCACCGCACGGCCGTCGGCAAGCAGGACTACCGCTGGGCCGCCGGGCTGGTCAGCACCGGTCGCGCCGGGCCCGCGGCCGGACCCGGCCGGACGGAGGTGCCGCCGGCGCAGGAGGGCTGAGCCGCACCGGTGCCCCGCCGTGACCGGTTCGGGGCCGTTTCGCCGCATAGACGGCATGTGGGGGGCCGCGCGGGCGGGTACGACTGCATACAGGGGCGCGGCCCGCCGGCGGCGTCCCCGGCCGGCGCCCACCGGCTCCCGCGCTGCGCGCGGACCGGCGGCCAGCGGCGGCCCGCCACCCCGACCGGCCCCGGACCAGCGAAGGAACGCACGTGAGGACCTGCAACATCCTGTCGATCGCCGGCAGCGACCCCAGCGGCGGCGCCGGCGTACAGGCGGATCTGAAGACCTTCTCGGCCCTCGGGGGCTACGGCATGGCCGTCGTCACCGCGCTCACCGCCCAGTCGACGGTGGGGGTGACCGGGGTGCACGAGGTCCCGCCGGAGTTCGTCGGGCACCAGCTCGACACGCTGCTGACCGATGCCCGCGTCGACGCCGTCAAGATCGGCATGCTGGCCAACACCGGGGTGATCCGGGCGGTGGTCAAGGCGCTGGACGCCTATGAGCCCCCGCATGTGGTGCTGGACCCGGTGATGGTGGCCAAGAGCGGCGACCGGCTGCTGTCGGCCGACGCGATCGAGGCCGTGCGCACCGAACTGGTGCCCCGCGCCGACCTGGTCACCCCCAATCTGCCCGAGGCCGCGGAGCTGCTGGGCGAGAACGAGCGCCGGGACCTGTCCTCCATGCGCGAGCAGGCCGAGCGGCTGCTGGACCTGGGCGCCAAGCGGGTGCTGCTCAAGGGCGGCCACCTCAGCGGGCAGAGCAGCACCGACCTGTTGGTGGCACCCGACGGCATCACCGAGACGTTCTCGGCCGAGCGCATCGCCACCCGCAACACCCACGGCACCGGCTGCACCCTGTCCTCGGCGATCGCGGCGCTGCGCCCGCAGCGGCGCAGCTTCTCCGAGGCGGTGCGCGACGCCAAGGACTACCTCACCGAGGCGCTGCGCCGCGCCGACGAGCTCGACGCGGGCCGCGGCAAGGGCCCGGTGCACCACTTCCACCGCTGGTGGGGCGAGGGCACCGGCGCCTGACCCCGGCGGCGGGCGGCACCCCTCCGCCGCCCGCGGACGGAAAGAAGGAGGGGCGCCCCGCCGCGGCGGGGCGCCCCTCTCGTATCACCGGGTGCGGGGCCGCGCGGCCCCGCACCGGTGTTGTCAGTCGTAGACCTTGGGCATCGGCGCCTCGGGGTCCTTCCAGTTCGGGTTCTCGAAGTACCGCTTGGTCTCGGCGGCCACCACGCCCGACAGCAGCAGCAGCCCGACGAGGTTGGGCAGCGCCATGAGGCCGTTGGCGATGCCGCTGAAGCTCCAGACGATGTCCAGCGGCACCGTCGCGCCCACGAAGATGACCGCGACGAAGACGATCCGGAACGGCAGCACGCCCTTGCGCCCGACCAGGAAGTCCATGCAGCGCTCGCCGTAGTAGGACCAGCCCACCAGCGTGGTGAACGCGAAGACGGCCACGGCGAGGGCGACGCTGTAGGTGCCCAGGGGCGCGAGCGCCGGGGACAGCGTCGACAGGCCGTCCGCCATGGCCTGGGAGGTCAGCAGCGAGCCGTCCTCGGCGCCCTCGGCCCTCCAGGCCCCCGTGACGATGATGACCATGCAGGTCATGGTGACCACGATGATCGTGTCGATGAAGGTCTGGGTCATCGAGACCATGGCCTGGCGCACGGGCTGGTCGGTCTTGGCCGAGGCGGCGGCGATACCGCCGGTGCCCAGGCCGGACTCGTTGGAGAAGATGCCGCGCTCCACGCCCTGCTGGATGGCCAGCAGGAGCGCCGAGCCCAGCAGGCCCCCGGCCGCCGACTCGCCGGTGAAGGCCTCGGTGAAGACGAGGGCGAGGGCTCCGGGCAGCGCGCCGACGTTGACGATGAGCACCAGCAGGGACAGGGCCACGTAGAGCACGATCATGATCGGCACCACCGCCGCGGCGAAGCGGCCGATGCTCTTGATGCCGCCGATGATGACGGCGCCGGCGAGGACGACCAGCACCAGGCCGGTGACCCAGTCGGGCACGTCCCACACCGAGCCGAGCTGCTGGGCGACGGTGTTGGCCTGGGTGCCGTTGCCGATGCCGAAGGAGGCGATGGCGCCGAAGACGGCAAACGCGCCGCCCAGCACGAGGCCGAACCCGCCGGGCAGGCCGCGGCGCAGGTAGAACATCGGGCCGCCGCTCTGCTCACCGTGAGCGTCGGTGCGGCGGTACTTCACGCCCAGCAGGGCCTCGCTGTACTTGGTGGCCATGCCGACGAGGCCGACGATCCACATCCAGAACAGCGCGCCCGGCCCGCCTACCCCGATCGCCAGGGCGGCACCGGCGATGTTGCCCACACCCACGGTCGCGGCCAGCGCCGTGCTGAGTGCCTGGTAGTGGGAGATGTCGCCCTCGACCGAGTGGTGCTCCTTGCGGCGGCCGAACGCCAGCCACAGCGCGTGGAACAGCACCCGGAACTGCAGCAGCCGCAGCCGGACGGTCAGGAACACTCCGGTCAGCAGCAGGAGCGGGATGAGGGTGAACGGCCCCCATACCACTGAGGAGATTTGATCCAGGATGTCCTGGAAGGTGGACATGGACGACTCCCTATCGATCGGATCCGGGGGCGCTGCCCACCGGGACGTACCTGCATCGTGTGCGGCGCGGGCGATCGGCAGCGCGTGCGCGGCGGGTGGTGCGAGCGTGCGCCTGCGCAAGGACAGGGTCACACCGTCTCGTCACGTGCGAATCACGGTTTATCCACACAGTGATTGCGCCTCATTCGCGTTAAAACGGTGTGACCTGCGGATTTCAGGTGTTTTCCGCGGATCCGGCGGCCTGCTCGCGGGCGAGCGACGCGACCGCCGCGGCCGCCTGGGCGGGGTCGGCGCCGCGGCCCACGGCGATACCGAGCAGGTAGGTGGTCAGCGGCGCCGCGGGGCGGGCCACCGAGTGCGCCGCGTCCTTGGCGAGGTCGAGGATGCGGTCGACGTCGGACTTGCCGATCTCGTCGGAGAGCTCCAGTTCGGCGCAGACCCGCTGCGCCCATTCGACCAGGGTCATCGCGGCTCCTCTTCCTGCGGGGATTGGGGCGACAGTCGCCGATCATACGGCTGCGGGCGGCTGCGCGCAGGAGGCGTGCGGGCCGCGGGCCCGCGCGCCCGTCCGATGTCGCATTCCCGGCGGCGGGGCGTCGACGGAGTGTTCGCCTGCGGTCCGCACGGGTTCACGCGGCGTGTCTAGCGTGTCGCACAGGAGCAGGCCCGACAACCGGGAGAGCCTCATGCGTCCGCCGTATCCGCCCCCCGATCCCCCTCCGGCGCGATCGCTGCGGGTGGCGATCGTGACCGAGTCGTTCCTTCCGCAGGTCAACGGTGTCACCAACTCGGTGTGCCGCGTGGCGGAGCACCTGCGCGCACGCGGCCACCAGGCCCTCATCATCGCACCGGGAGCCGGCCCCGCGTCCTACGCGGGCTTTCCGGTCGTGCGCGTGCCCAGCGTGCCGCTGCCCGGCTACCGCACGTTCGCGCTCGGGCTGCCGGCGCGCCGGCTGGTGGCGGCCGCGCTGCGCGCGTTCGCACCCGACGTCGTGCACCTGGCCTCTCCGGTACTGCTGGGCGGCGCGGCCGTGGACGCGGCCCGCCCGCTGGCGCTGCCCACGGTGGCGGTCTACCAGACCGACCTGGCGGGGTTCGCCGCCCGGCACGGCGTATGGGGGGCGGATGCCTTCTGGCCGCTCCTGCGCCGCATCCACGCGGCCGTCGACCGCACGCTGGTGCCCTCCTCGGCGACGCAGCAGGCCCTGGCCGAGCGCGGCTTCCCCCGGCTCAGCCTGTGGCGGCGCGGGGTGGACACCGAGCGCTTCCATCCCCGGCACCGCGACGAAGGGCTGCGCCGGCGGCTGGCCCCCGGCGGCGAGGTCCTCGTCGGCTACGTCGGCCGGCTGTCCAAGGACAAGCGGGTGGACCTGCTCGCCCAGGTTGCGCGGCTGCGGGGCGCCCGCCTGGTGGTCGTCGGCGACGGCCCCGACAGGGCGCGGCTGCGGCGCCGGATCCCCTCGGCGGTGTTCACCGGCGAGCGCACCGGCGCGGACCTGTCGCGCCTGTACGCGGCGCTGGACGTGTTTGTGCACACCGGCGCCGACGAGACCTTCTGCCAGGCGGTGCAGGAGGCGCTGGCCTCGGGGGTGCCGGTGGTCGCCCCCGCCGCGGGGGGTCCGCTCGACCTCGTCGAGCCGGAGGCCAACGGGTTGCTCTACGACCCGGCGTCGGTGCGCGAGCTGCGGGTGGCGGTGGGGCGGCTGATCCACAACGGCGCCTTGCGCCGGCGGACGGCCGCCGCCGCGCGCCCGTCGGTGGAGTCGCGGACCTGGGAGGTCGTCGGCGACCAGCTGCTGGACCACTACCGCGCTGTGATCGCCCCCGGTGCCGCGGCGCCGCCCCGCATTGCGCTGCACACCTGAGGCGGCGCTACGCTGTCCCGCGGCGGGGAGCGGTTCCGGCCCTTCCGCAACGACCGGGTTCCTGCTCCCCGCCGACCTCGCCGACCGCGCCACGCGGCGGCTCCGGGCGCGTCCGCGGCGCGGGGAGCCGCCGGTCAGTCGCGCGCTCGGGCGGCCGGCTCACCGGGGCCGTCGAGCGCTTGTGCCGGGCCCACGCGATCCAGGACCTCGCTGAGCCGGTCCAGGTGCTCGGCGATCCAGGGCAGGGCGAGGGGGTCGTCGGCCGCCAGCGCGGCCCGGCGCTGCTCGTCGGTGTCGCCGTAGAGGAGGCTGGTGGCCACCCGCATCCGCAGCGCCGCGGTGCTGTCGCCGAACTCCGAGCCCGGCAGCACGCCCATCCCGTACTCCTCCAGCAGCAGCGCGGTGAGCCCGGCGCCGGTGGTGATGCCGTGCTCGCGGGCCAGGTGGCCGCGCCAGGCCTCCAGGTCGGGGTAGGAGTAGAACGCCGCCTGCGGCGCGGCGACCATGGCTCCGGCCGCGGCGAAGCGGTCGGCGGCGGCCCGCGCGACGATTCCGTGCAGCCGCGCGCTGCCGCGGACCCGCTCGGTGAGCTCGGCGGGTTCGGTGAAGGCGTAGGCGGCGGCCTGCTGGATGGGCCCGGCCGGGCTGGACCAGATCTCGCTGGCGACCCCGAGCAGGGCGGCCCGCAGGGAGCGCCCCAGTGCGCTGTCGGGCAGCCGGGTGACTCCCAGCCGCCAGCCGCCCAGCGCCAGGTTCTTGCTCAGGCCGGTGGAGACCACGGTGCGCTCGGGCGCATACTCGGCGGGGCTGTGCACCTCGGCGCCCTGCTCGTGGACCAGGTCGCGGTAGATCTCATCGGAGATGACGACCAGGTCCAGGTCGCGGGCCGTCTCGGCGAGGCGGCGCACCGTCGCGGCGGAGGCCAGGGTGCCGGTGGGGTTGTCGGGAGCGGTCACGATGACCGACCGGACGTCGCGGCCCTGTGCGCGGGCCTGGCCCACCGCCGCGGCCAGCAGGTCGGGCTGGGGCACGCCGCCCTGGGCGGGCGCGGTGGGGATCTGCATGCAGCGGTATCCGGCCAGCTGGGCCTGCGCGGCGTAGCTGACCCAGCTGGGCGCGGCGGCTGCGGTGTCGCCGCCGATGGCCAGCAGCAAGCTGTAGAGCAGCGGCTTGCTGCCGGGACCGGCGACCACCAGGTCGGGGTCGGTCGGCAGACCGCGGCGCTGCCAGTACCCGGCCGCGGCATCGCGCAGTTCGGCGGCGCCGGCCACCGGCCCGTAGGCGTTCCTGTCACCTCCCGAAACCAGGGCCTCGCGCATGGCGGGGTGGACGGGCAGGCCCGCTTCGCCGAATCCCAGCGGCAGGACGGGCAGTCCCCGGCGCCGCTTCTCGGCGAGTGCCTCGTTCACGGCGAGGGTCGCGGACACGGTGACAGACATGGACAGATCAACTCCGAAGAGGTCCGGTTGGCGGATGTTCCGGCCCGGGCGTGCACCCCGGGTCCCTACGATCACACTGCCCACGTCCCGCCATCAGTACAAGCGACTCTTTGCGATGCAGAGAGTAAGTTGTTCTTATGCTTGATTTGTGGCGACTGCAGGTCCTCAAGGAGTTCGCGCAGCGCGGGACCATCGCGGGCACGGCCAAGGCGCTGGGATACACCCCCTCCGCGGTCTCCCAGCAGCTGTCGGCGCTGGAGCGCGAGGCGGGCACCCAACTGCTGGACCGCACCGCGCGCAGCGCCGAGCTGACCGACAGCGGCCGGTTGCTGGCCGTGCACGCCGAGCAGATCCTGGCCATGGTGGAGGCCGCCGAGTCGGTCTTGGCGGCGCAGTCCGGTGTGGCACAGGGCCTGGTCACCGTCACCGCCTTCCCCACCGCCGCGCTCGCCCTGGCACCGCTGCTGGCCCAGAGCCTGCGCCGCCACGAGGGCCTGCAACTGGTGCTGCGGCAGAGCATCGGCGCGGCCAGCGTCCGAGAGGTCGCGTCGGCCGAGGTGGACATCGCGGTGATCGACGACTGGTCGGGGCGGCGGCCCGACAGCAGGGCGGGCAAGCTGCGGCACGTGCACCTGCTGCGCGATCCCCTGGTGCTGGCGCTTCCGTCCGGGCATCCACTGGCCGAGCCCGGGCAGCCCGTCGAGCTGCCCCGGCTGCTGGAGGAACCCTGGATCGCCGCACCGCGCGGCGAGCCCTCGCGCGCGGGCACCGACCGCCTCTTCGCCGCCGTGGGCGGCCCGCCCGCCACCGCCTGGGAGTTCCAGGGCCAGGGGACGATTCTGAACCTGGTGGCGCGGGGGATCGGCATCGCCGCGGTCCCCGCGCTGGCGCTGGCGGCCGACACGACCTCCGACCTCACCTTCCGGCTGCTGCCGCAGGCGCCGACCCGCGACGCCTATGCGGTCGTGCGCGCCACGAGCCTGCGCCGCCCGGCGATCGAGGCGACGCTGCGGGCCCTGCGCGAGGCGGCCGCGGAGGTGCAGCAGACCTTGGACGAGTCCCTGACCGGCGCCGAATCGAAGTGAGGCGGCCGCGCGGACACCCGGTCAGTCGCCGACGCAGCCCTCGAACGGCCGCAGCCGGCGGTGCATGCGCTCCAGCCGCCTGCGCAGCCGCCGAGAGACGTGGCGGGCGCGGTCGCGCTGCTCGCGAACGACCCAGAAGCGCTCGTAGGCCTCGATCCGCTGCCGCCGCAGCGCCTCCACTTCGGCTTCGGCGGCCTCGACCTTGCGCTGGATCTCGGCGTGGGCGCGCTCCAGGCCGACGAGTGCCGCGTCGCACTCGTCCGCCTCACGCTGGACCTGCCGCAACCGGACGGCCACACCGTGGATATGCGCCGCCGCCCCGTTGAGGCGGCCCGCCCCAACGAACCACACACCTGAGATCTATCCGGCGCCCGATCAGCTATCACCGGTATGTGACGCAAAGAATGCGGAAAGTCACCGACAGCGCCAAACCGGACGAGAGGTGCGCATCGCTACGAACTCCCCCATAAGCGACGGGGCACAGCGGCCGGGGAGCAGGCCCGCGCGGTCGGGGACGCGCCGGGTGCACCGGGCGCGACGGCGGGCGCCGCCTCCTCGCGGACGGCCGGCGCGCGGGCGGGATCAGGCGGCGATCACCGGGCGGCGGCGCGGCCGGGAGCCGGCGCCGCTCAGCGGCATACGGGACCGGCGCAGCCCGGCCGAGCGCCGCGGGCGGACCTCGCCGTAGATCTCCACGAACCGGTCCAGGGAGCGCCGGTGGTCGTGCTTGCGAGCCATCTCGCGGCTGGCGGCGCCCATCTCGGCGCGCGCCCGCTCGGGCTCCAGCACCGCCAGCATGTGCTCGGCCAGCGCCCCGGCGTCGCCGGGCGTGTAGAGGTAGCCGTTGCGCCCGGGCGAGACCAGGTGCGGCAGCGCCAGCGCGTCGGCGGCCACGACGGGCAGGCCGGTGGACATGGCCTCCAACGTGGCGATGCTCTGCAGCTCGGCGACGCTGCCGATGGCGAACAGGTCGGCGGCGACGTAGACCTGCGGCAGGTCGGCGTCGGGCACGAAGCCCAGGAAGTGCACCCTCTCGGCAACCCCCAGTTCGGCGGCCAGCCGCCGCAGCTCCTGCTCGCGCTGCCCCACGCCGGCCAGCGCCAGCTGCGCGTCGCGGCGCTCCGCCACCAGCGCCAGCGCCCGGATGAGGTCGTCGATGCGCTTCTCCTCGTCGAGCCGGCCGACGAAGGCGAGGGTGTCGCGGTCGGGCAGTCCGAACCGCTCGCGCGCGGCACCGCGCTCGGCCGGGCGCGGGTGGAAGCGCTCCAGATCGATACCGCAGGAGACGGCCTCCACCGGGCGGTCGAACCCCTTCTCGGTGAGCAGGGCGGCCGCGCGTTCGGTGGGTGTGGTGACGTGGTCGGCCGCGTGGGCCACCCGCACCATGTCGCGCCAGGCCAGCGTTCCCACCATGCTGTGCAGCCGCTCGGGGATGTGGGCGTGGGCGAACAGGTTGTCGGGCATGAAGTGGTTGGTCAGCACGACCGGCACACCCGCCAGGCGGGCGCGGGCGATCGCCGTGCGGCTGGCGGTGAAGTGGCTCTGGGCGTGCACGACGTGGGGGCGCAGCCGCTCGATCAGCCGGCTCAGGTGGCCGTTGATCCCCGCCGGCAGCGTGGTGCGCATCGTCTCGTGCACCAGCACCGACACCGACCGCAGGTAGTGCATGGTCACTCCGGAGCGGACCCGGACGCCGGGCTCGCCGGTGGGCGACGCGCAGACGACGTGCACGTCGTGGCCGCGGGCGGCCAGACCGGTGGCGAGGCGGTAGGTGAAGTAGGCCGCGCCGTTGACGTCGGGCGGGTAGGTGTCGGCCGCGATGAGGATGCGGAGCCGGTCGTGCCCGCCGGCGTCCTCCCGGGGGCCGGGGCGGAGCGGTACTCGCTGGCTCAAGGGGGTCATCGGGACTCTCCTGAAGTCGTGGTGGTGGATCGGGAGCCCGCCGAAGCGGGATCGGGCTTGGTCGCGGGCGGCTCGGGGCCGGCCGGAGCCGGCCGCGCCGCCTCGGGATTGCGGTTGCGCGCCAGGGCCAGCGCGACGGTGCCGCCGATGGCCAGCAGCGCCGCCGCCGTGGCCAGCGCCTGGCTGGCGGGGGTGGCCGGCAGGCCCTCGCCCAGCAGCAGCGCGCCGATACCCGCCCCCGTGATGGGATCGACGACCAGCAGCGTCGCGTAAGCGGCGGCGAAGTGCCCGGTGCGGTAGGCGTTCTGCTGGAACAGCCCGCCGAAGACGGCCGCCCCCAGGCACAGGGGCGTCAGCCAGGTGAATACCGCGCTCGCGTCGGTCGCCGCGTTGGCGGCCACCACGCGGGCCAGGGCCGATGTGGTGCCCAGGGCCGCGCCCCCCACCGCCGCGAGCAGCAGGACCCGGGGGGCGGGCCGCACCCAGTGGGCCGCCACGTAGACGGCCAGGCCAAGTCCCACGACGGATCCGGTCAGCGCCAGCCCGACGCCCGCCGACATCTGCGGGGTCCGGGCCGTGTGCGGGAACAGCAACAGGAGTCCGGCCAGGCCGATCATCACGGCCGCACCGGCGACGATCTGGCCGGCTCGCACCCGGCGGCGGTTGAACAGCGCCGAGAGGATGATCGCGAACAGCAGCCCGGTGACGCCGATGGGCTGGATGATGGTCAAGGGAGCGCCGCTGAGCGCGACCAGGTGCAGCGCGACGCCGGCACCCGCGCCAACGGTTCCCAGCACCCAGCGCGGACGCCGCGCCAGGTGCACCAGGAAACCCACGGGCGCCACGCTGCGGCCCGGGGCCCGCACCGCGTCGCGCTCCTGCAGCGCCGAGCCCAGAGCCATGCAGAACGCGCCTGCCAGGGCGATGAGTACGGACCAGACGATCACGCTCGGTGCGCCTCCCCCCGTGGTCGGCGGTCGTCGCGGCGCCGCTCGGGCGCCCCTCCTGCCTGGCAACCAGCCAAGTACAACGCCTGCGGCGAAGCGAGGAAGTCACCACCCCGATCCGGGTAGTGCCACCCCTACTGCCCCGCCCGGGTGCGCGGTCCCCGCGCCGGCTCACCGCCGCCGGCCGACTGTTCTCCCTGCATATCGCATCGAGCTGTCCTGGCTCCCGCCTGCCGGGGAATCAGGGGAAACATCCGGTCAAGAGTCGGTGACCTCCGCCGGGGCCGCCGTGTGGCCCCCTACCCGCACCGACCGCGGCCAAGTCCTCCGCCGTGCGCCGGCGGGACACGCTCTTCGTGCCGGTGGCCACAGTCGGCCGCGCCGACCCTCCGTGTTTTCCGGCCGCGGGTGTTCACCGCTTATCCGGTTTACCGCTCTCCGCGGCGGCGGCCGAGCACGGCTTGCGCCGCCGTGAAGTCCGGAAGCGGCTCGTCGAGGCCGCGGAAATCCGGTACCACGCACGATCACCGCCTATCCCAGAAACATCCCAGGAATGCCCTGTTCCGGGGATCGCCCAGGTCAGCAGTGGTTCGTCCGGGGCGCGGGCGGCCGTTTCCACCCCTCGGCATGTCATTGCGCGGATATCGGTGAACGCCGGCGGACAATTCGCTTAACGGCCGCGCGCGCGTGCACTTCCGGGGAAGGTACCGCGTCCACTGAGGAGACGGGCCCGATCCGCCGCCGAGGATCCCGCCGCCCGCCCCGCCGACACCCCGCCCAACGATCTCGAAGGAGATCCGCATGCGTTTCTACCTGGCGCTCAACTCCGCCGCGCCCGACGGCGCGGCCCCCATCCCCGAATTCGTCGTCGCCGCGGCGCGCACCCTGGCCGACCGGGTGCTCCCGGTACCCGCCGAGACGCTGCGGCACTCCTCCTGGATGTCGCCGCGGCACGACGTCGCGCTGCTGGCCTGGACCAACGAGCCCGAGCACGAATGGCTCCCCGAACCGCTCCTGGCCTACGGCGACAGCGGCGAGGGCGTACTGGGCTACAGCGGCTACCTGGCCGACCCCGCCGACCGCAAGCGGCTGCTCGCACTCGGCCCGGACCGGGATCCCGGCCCCCTCGTCGACGCGACGGGCGGGGCCTTCGGCGTCTTCCGCGCCACACCCGCCGGCGTGGACGCCGTCACGACCATCACCCGCAACGACCCGGTCTACTTCACCGAGCGGGCGCGGCTGCACGTCGCCGGCAACCGCGCGGCGCTGGTGCACCTGGTCGCCCGCGCCGCCGAGGAGGGCCCCGGCGCGCCGCTGCCGCCGTCCCCGGAGTACGACGTCCCCCCGATGCAGGCGCTGGTGCGCCACGGCTTCTACCTGACCGACCACACGCCCTTCCGCGGCACCACCACGCTGACCGAGTGCAGCACGCTGCGCATCCGCGACGGGGTCGCGCGCACCCTCGAGCGCGGCCTGCCCGAGCCCGAGCCCGCCCCCGGAGGCAGACGGGCGCGGCGCGCGCGGGTTCGGGCGCTGGCCGATGCGCTGGCGGCCTCGGTCGAGCCGGTGCGCAAGCACCAGGAGGCCGTCTCCCTCTCGCTCACCGGCGGCCGCGACAGCCGCCTGGTCGCCGCCGCGCTGCACGCCGCGGGCATCCCGTTCCGAGCGACCACCCGCGGCTTCGAGGACCATCCCGACGTCGTCCTGGCCCGCCGGATCTGCGAGCGGCTGGGCGTGGCCGACCACCGGGTGACCGAGCCCGAGCGCGACGGCGACGACGCCGTGCTCGTCGAGCACCCGCTGCCGCGCACCCTGCGGCTGGTGCGCATGACCGAGGGGATGAACTCGGCGTTCGAGAACGTCATCGCGCCCAAGGAGTTCCTGCTGGAGGCGCGCCTGTCCGGGTCGGGGGGCGAGGCGCTGCGCGGCGGCTGGCTCAACGACCAGAAGAGCCTGGAGCGCGAGGGACTGCTCAAGAAGTTCCACACGATCACGCGCGCCCAGACCGCGCTGATGACCCCGCAGGCCAACGCCGAGGCCCAGCGCCTCTACACGGCCTACACCGAGGAGTTCCCCGACCTGACCGTGGGCCTGGACCGGATGTTCCTGCGTTTCCGCAGCGGACGGTGGCTGCCCGGCTCGCGCACGGCCACACTCATCGGGTACTGCATGTATCACCCCTTCCTGGACCACCGGGTGCGCCGGGAGGCCATGCGCCTGTCCCCGAGCTGGCGCTGGTCGGAGGAGGTCGTGTTCCGGCTGCTGGAGCACCTGGCGCCGGACCTGGCCCGGCTGCCGGTGGCCGACCGCCCCTGGCGCTTCGACCAGCGGCGCATCCTCCACCCGCTGCGGCGCAGGGCGCGCCGCCGCCGCCACGCGCTCAAGGCCCGCACGACCGTGGGCGGGTTCGACTGGCGGCGCAAGCTCGGGCCCGAGTACATCGCGCCGATGCGGGAGCGGATCCTGGACACCCCCGAGCTGTTCGACCTGGTCGACAAGGACCGGATCGAGGCGGTCATGCGCGAGGACCCGGTCCCGCGGCCGCAGCAGGTCTGGCACCTGTACTCGATGGCCGTCCTGCTCTCCGACGAGTGGCTCTCCGGAGACGCGCCCGCGGACCAGTCGGCGGAGCGCATCCGCATCCCCATCCGCTGACGGATCGGCGCGCGGCGGCGGTCGCCTCACGCAGGCTCCACGGCCGGCCGGCGCCGGAGGGCCGGACCGGGCGTGGCCGCGCCCTTCGGGGCATGGCACCATGGTGCGAAACTGGTCTAGACCGGATGGGAGCCCTTCCGTGCCCGCTGACTCGCTGGTGCCGCGCCCCGCCGAACTGTCGACGGGCGCCTATGACGGCCTCGCCCTCACCCCCTCGACGAGGATCGACGCCGACTCCGCCGCCCGCGGCGCCGAGGTGTGGCTGCGTGCCGAACTGGGAGCGGCCACCGGCCTGCCGCTGCCCCGCGGCGACGGCCAGAGCGCGCAGCTCAGGCTGAGCGTGGACCCGGCTGCGGGCCTGGGCGCCGAGGGCTACCGGCTCATCGTCGACGCCGAGGGCGCGCTGATCGTCGGCCACGACCCGGCAGGGGTCTTCTACGGCGCCCAGACCCTGCGCCAGCTGCTGCCGCCGACCGCCTACCGCCGCGCGCCGGCGGCCGGCCCCGGGCAGTGGAGGCTGCCCAGCGTGCGCATCACCGACCGGCCGCGCTTCGGCTGGCGCGGATGCATGCTCGACGTGGCACGGCACTTCATGCCCAAGCACGACGTGCTGCGCTTCATCGACCTGCTGGCGCTGCACAAGCTCAACGTGCTGCACCTGCATCTGAGTGATGACCAGGGCTGGCGGGTGGAGATCGAGCGCTACCCGCGCCTGACCGAGGTCGGCGCCTGGCGCGAGGAGAGCCAGGTCGGCGCCGGCCTGCCTCCGGCCTTCGACGGGCGCCCCCACGGCGGCTACTACACCCGCGACGACATCCGCGAGATCGTCGCCTACGCCGCGCAGCGGCACATCACCGTGGTGCCCGAGATCGACATCCCCGGACACTCGCAGGCCGCCATCGCCGCCTACCCCGAACTCGGCGAGGGCGAGCCGGTGGGCGTGGGCAGGCAATGGGGGATCATCGACAACGTCCTCAACGTCACCGACGCCACGCTGGAGTTCTACCGCAACGTCTTCGACGAGATCCTGGAGCTGTTCCCCAGCCGCTATGTGTGCGTGGGCGGCGACGAGTGCCCTAAGAAGCAGTGGCGCGTCAGCGACACCGCCCAGCGGCGCATCCGCGAGGAGGGCCTGGCCGACGAGGACGAGCTGCAGAGCTGGTTCGTCCGGCACTTCGACGCCTACCTCACCGAGCGCGGGCGGCGGCTGCTGGGCTGGGACGAGATCCTCGAAGGCGGCCTGGCGCCCGGCGCCACCGTGATGTCCTGGCGCGGCACCGAAGGCGGCGTCGCCGCCGCCCGCGCGGGCCACGACGTGGTGATGTGCCCGACCGACACCTCCTACCTGGACTACCGCCAGTCCGACGGTGCCGACGAGCCGATCCCCGTCGGAACGGTGCTGACGACGGCCGACGTCTACGCCGCCGAGCCGGTGCCGGCGGAACTGTCGGAGCAGGAGGCGCGGCACGTGCTGGGCGCGCAGGTCAACGTCTGGACCGAGCACATGGACAGCCCCCGCGCCGTCGACTACATGGTCTTCCCCCGGCTGTCGGCCTTCGCCGAGGCGGTGTGGTCGGCGGGCCCGCGGGACTACGCGGAGTTCCTGCCCCGGCTCGAAGGCCACCTGCTGCGGCTGGAGGCGCTGGGCGTGGAGTACCGCCCGCTGTCGGGGCCCCGGCCCTGGCAGCGGCGCCCGGGCGTGGCCGGGCGTCCGCGGTCCTGACTCGCGCCGGCGGTGCGCGGTTGTGCCCGCCCGGCAGGCCGGGCGGGCACAACCGCGGAAGGTCGCCGCCGGTCAGGCGGCGGGAGCCGCGCCGGCCGTCTCCTCGGCGATGACCTGCCGGGCGACGTCGGGGCGGTCGGAGATGAGCCCGTCGACGCCCTTGGCGATGGCCGCGCGCATGTCGCCGGGCTCGTTGACGGTGTAGGTGTGCACCTCCATGCCGGCGCCGTGCACGCGCTCGACGTAGTCGGCGTCGATCGCGGTGTGGTTGGGGTTGATCTGGTCGGCCCAGGCCGCGTAGTCGCCGATCTCGGCGGCGGGGACCTTGCCCAGGAGTCCGTGCGGCACCCGCGGCAGCAGGTCGTGGGAGCGCCGCATCGACTCCCAGTCGAAGCTCTGGATCACCAGCCGCGGCCAGCGCCACGAGGGCCGCGGTGCCAGCCAGGACGGGTTGGCGCGCAGGGCCGCGGCGATGTCGTCCTCGATCCCGGGGTACAGCTCCGGCGACTTGACCTCCAGCAGGAAGTTCAACCGGTGGCGGCGCATCCGGTCCAGCGCCTCGTCCAGTGTCGGCACGGGCTCGCCCGCGAACTCGGGGCCGAACCAGGATCCGGCGTCGAGGCGGCGCAGCTGGGCGAGCGTGAAGTCGGCGACCGCGTAGGAGTCGCGGCCGGGGAAGACCTCTTCGGCGTCGGTGGTGCGCTCCAGGGTGGTGTCGTGCATGAGGACGAGTTCGCCGTCGGCGGTGCGCTGGACGTCCAGCTCCACCGTGGTGGCGTCGAGCCGGTGCGCGGCGTCGACGGCCGCCAGCGTGTTCTCCGGCGCATACGCCGAGGCGCCGCGGTGGGCGATGTCGAGGACGGCCGGAACCCGCTGCTTGGGGAGGCCGGCGGCGCCCGCCTGGGGCGTCGCCGGCGGGGCGGCGGATGCGGGGGAAGCGGGCGCCGCGGCTGCGACGCCGCCGCCCGCCAGGGCCAATGCCAGGGCCGCGACCGCGAACCCGGACAGTCGGAACATGTCACTCCCTCGCTTCGGTGCATCACTGACCGTCCAAGACTGACCCCGAACGGTTGCGCCCGGGTTGCGCCGAGGAGAGCCCGCCGTGCCGCGTCCGCGAACTCCGCCGCGCAGGCGATCGCCGGCGCGGCACCGCCGAAACCTTCGGTGACAGGCCGGTTGCGCAGTGTGCGCATCCTAGTGAGGGGCGACCCGCGGGGCCAGCACCCGCCGGACACGGGAGCGCCGCCGGGGAGGACCTCGGGTTCGGCCGCGGCACAGGCTCCCCGGCGCCTGCTGCGTGCGGGCGGCTGCGCGGCGCCGGGGAGGGACGGGCGGAGGGGTGAGTGAACCGGCCGCCGCCCGGAGCCGCTAGGCGCCGGCGGGGTTGACGGGCATCGGGTAGGCCATCCGGATGCCGGCCTCGTCGAAGTGGCGCTTGAGGTGGCCCCGCAGGTCGCGGCCCAGTGCCCACTGCTCGCCGGGCTTGGTCTTGGCGGTGACGCGGAAGGTCACGGCGCCGTTTGCGATCCCGACCACGCCGTTGGCGGTGGGACGCTCCAGCAACTTGCCGGCCTGCTCGGGGTCCTCGGCGAACGCGTCGAGGCTGCGCTCGACGACCTCGCGCACGTGCCCGACGTCGGCGGAGGCGTCCAGCGGCATCTCGACGACCGCGTTCGCCCAGTCCTGGTTCATGTTGCACACGCGCATGATCTGGCCGTTGCGCACATACCACAGGCCGCCGTTGAGGTCGCGGACCTTGGTCACGCGCAGGCTGACGCCCTCGACGGTGCCCACGGCGTCGCCGACGTCCACGGTGTCACCGACCCCGTACTGGTCCTCGATCAGCATGAAGATGCCGGACATGAAGTCCTGCACCAGGCTCTGGGCGCCGAAGCCGATGGCCAGGCCGAGCACCCCGGCGCTCATCAGGATGGGCCCGAGGTTGATCCCCAGCTCGCCCAGCACCATCACGATCGCGACACCGAGGATGACGAACGAGGCGACGCTGCGCAGCACCGAGCTGATCGTCTCGGCCCGCTGCTCCTGGCGCTCGTTCCTGGTCCCGTTGCCCTTCGCGAGCACCCGGGTGCCCAGCTTCCCGTTGCCGATGCGCCGGTGCGAGGCGGCCATGCGCTTGATGGAGTGGTCGATGAGGCGCCCGGCGACAGCGCGCAGGATCACGGCGATGAGCAGAATGAGCACGATCTGCAGGCCGCCGGAGATGAAGACCCCCGAGTTCTCCGAGAGCCAGTCGACGAGGGGGCCGCCCTGGGCCACCAGCGCCGCGTGCCCGCCACCGCCGACCAGCGACGGTGCGGCCGCGTCCAGCGTGTGCTCCCCTGCCATGTGCTCTCCTTCGAATGCGCGGTTCCGCGCCCGCCGGACCGCTGCCGGCTGGGCGGGGGATCGGGGGACAGGTCACCGGCCATCGTGCCATAAGCCCATCTACCAGCCAAAATATTGCCATGATCGAGCAAGCCGGAGCACGCCGCGAAGCTGACCGGCACCGCGGTCGGCCGGCGGGCGCCGAGCGGCCGGGACCCTGTCCCTGCCCGGTCACCGACCGCAGCGCCCACTCCCCTCCCAAGGCCCGCGCGCGGAATCGGCACACGACACGCGTACCGCTTCTTGTGAGCGAATGATTACTCTCCGTGCGATTTTATTGAGTGGTGGCATGCGGGGCGCTGACGCCCCGGCCGGCCACCGACATGCGCTTGGCAAACCGATGGAGAGGTCCGAGCATGCGCAATCACCGGAAGCGATGGATCGCGCTGGCAGGTGCCGCCACGCTGTCCGCGGCGGGCCTGTTAGGGGCCGCCGGGCCCGCGGCGGCGGGCGGACCCGGCGAGCGGCCGGCGGCCCAGCAGCAGGGCTCCACGTACACCATCGACGGGTTCGAGGTGCGGTACCTGCCGCCGGGACTCCAACGGCTGGGAATCCACGCCGTCTCCGCGGCGGACGCCGACGGGCGCTCCTCGGCGATCTCCTGGGTGGCCTCCGACCGGGTCCACGGCCGGGTCACCGTGGTCCGCTCGGCGCGGATCGGCGACGTGGAGGACCTGCGCGCGGCCCGCTACGGCCACCTTGAGGACGCGTCGCTGAAGCGGACGCGGACCAACGGGGCCGCCGCCTACCTGTCGGAGCGGACCGGCGAGATGTTCTGGGTCCCCGAACGCGGCGTGGGCGTGGGGACCTACCTGCGGCCCGCCCGCTGGGACTCCGGGGAGCTGGCCTCCTTCTCCGCGGGGGTGCGGCAGCGCACCGAGCCGGGGGATCCCGGCCAGGACGCCCAGCCCGGCGGGCAGGAGGGCGCAGCGGACGACGGGGCGCCCTCGGGCCCGGTCGGCGGCGCGCAGGGCGGCGACACCGCCGCGGGCACCGAGCAGGGAGGCGCCGCCGGATCGGCTGAGGAGCCTGCCGGTGCAGCGGGGACGCAGGCTCCGCCGGAGGAGAGCGTGCCGATCCGGCGGATCGCGCCGCAGCGGGCCGCGGATCCCTCGCCCGGCGCCGCGGTGGCGGCGCCCGAAGAGCCTCCCCAGACTGGCGCGCAGCCGCCCGCTGCGGCCTCCGGCGATTCGGGCGGGGCGCCGCCCGGTACCGGGGCCGGCGGGAGCGGATCCGCCGGCGCGGAGCCTGCCGGGACCGGCCCGGACGGGCCCGCCTCCGGCATGTCGCCGATGGCCGTGCGCACCTGCCTGGCCGAGGAGCTGCTGCTGAAGGAGTCCGATGCGCGGCCGGCCGAGGTCGCCGCGGACAGCGGCGAACTGCTGAAGCTGTGGCGCTCGGTGGGCTCCGACACCCAGCACGAGGCGGCACGGGTCTGCGCCGCGCGCTTGGGAGCCGAGACGCGCCAGGTGCAGCAGGTCGTCTCCGCCCTGGACACCCGGCTGGACGAGGCGGTCGGCCCGCGGCAGGGCGCCCGGCAGTCCGAGCACGCACGTTAGCGAGCCGCCTTTGCGGCGCCTGGCAGGCGCGGGACCCTGCGCAGGTCGGCTGGTGCGGCGCGAGGCCGCCGGTGCGGGCGCGATCCGCGCCGTTCTCCTGCGCCGACCCGCGCCCTCGGGCCGGGCTGCGGCAGCGGGGCGCTCGGAGACCGGACCCGGGGCTTCGGCCGGCCGCCGGTGCGGCGGCGACCGGCGGGACGGGGCCGCCCCCTGCCGGCACCGGTCGCCCGCGGCGTCGGGCGCCGCCTCGCGCGTCAGCCGTCCGCAGGCTGCAGCGTCGCGCTGACCTCGCCGAGCCGGATGCGCCCGCCGCTCATCCCCTGCGCCCAGGCGCCGATCCGCACGACGAAGTCGGCCACGTCGAAAGGGCGCAGCAGTTCGGCCTCCGACAGCGGAACCAGGTGGGGTTCGGCGGCCGGGCGGCCCTTCTCGTCGGCGAGCATCCCGCTCACCTTGGCCCGGGTGGCGCGCCAGGCGGTCGATCCCCGCGCCATGAACGGGTTGAGAGAGGGCGCCGCGAACTCCGGATCACCCAGCGCGCCGGCCAGGTCGAGCACCCACTCCCCCACGCGCACTCCGACGCGCGGCGGGGCGTCGCCGCGCACGAAGACGCCGTAGGGGAGGTTGTCCGCGCCGTATCCGGCCCCATCGGCTCCGGGCACCCACGTGGTCCGCACGGTCCTCCTCACCCCTCGCCCCCGAGCACCCCGGCCCCGCAGGCCTGCGCACCGGCCCGGGCCGGCTCACACCTCCCAGGCCCCCAACAGCCCCAGCGCGGCGGCCTCGCGTACCGGATCGCCCGTACTGCGCGCGCCGTAGCCCACGAGCAGCTCCCGGGTGCGCAGGGCGGTCACCGGTTGCAGTCCGGCGGCCAGGCGGGCCAGCCAGGCGGCGTCGGTGCCCGCCAGCAGGTCGGGAACGCTCTCGTAGTCGCCTTCCACGACGGCGGCGGTGGCCAGCAGCAGGTTCAGGTAGCCGTAGCGCACCGCTCCGGTGGCGGGGTCGGCGCTGCCCACCGCCTGGGGCAGGCCGCCGCTCGCCACGAAGGGGACGTCGCGCTCCACGCAGGCGGTGACGAAGGCGCCGAGTTCGCGGACGCCGGGCACGAGCTCGGGCCGGGGGCCGCCGCAGCGGATCTTGGCGCCCAGGGGCCGCGCGCCGCTGAGGACGTCGACGGCGTCGAGCCAGCCGGGTTCGCGGACCGGCTCGAAATAGACGATGCGGCCCGCGGCGCCGATGTCGCCGTTGCGGAACAGGGCGGCCACCAGGCGCAGGTCGTCGGCGCGGGCGCGGATCTCGTAGTGGGACACCCGCACCCGCGAGTCGCGCTGGGGCACCTCGCCGGCCATCCCCTCGTCGGTGTCGATGACCAGTGCCGCGTCGATCGGGTCGCTGCCGTCCAGCCGCTTGAGCAGGTCGCCCCACCGGCTCGCCGGGCACAGCAGGCGGTGGGAGAGCATGGGGTGGCCGACGATCCGGTCCGAGCGGTGCCGCTCCACCGCCTGGACCATGGGAAGCGGTCCCGCCGCGGGGCCGGGCGCCCAGGCTCCGCCCGCGGACCGAGCGGGGGGCGGCAGGAGCCCGGCGTCGTCGATGAGCCCGCGCAGCAGGATCTGCGCCGCCGTCTGCTCCTCGGCCAGGGCCAGCGCCCCGTACCCGCCGTCGGCCGCGTCGTAGGCGCGGTAGCCCGCGAAGTCCCCGGCCGGATCCGGCGGGCGGGCGGGCGGTTCGGCGGCGGGCGCCCCGCCGCGGAGCCGCACCGCCGTGTCCTCGGGCCTTCCGATGTATCCCTCCATGGCCCTCCTCCCCTGCTGTGCGGCCCGCAGGCCCCATTCGGCACCGTCCGGGCGCCCGTGTCGGATATGGGCGTCGGTCATGCCTGTATGGCTACTTCTACCCAGCTTTGCCAGCTGAGCGCCCATGGAGAGGAGTAAGAGTGGAATAACCGAGAAATGCGGCTTCTGCCCTGTTTAGCGGCTTGGCCGGGGTGAACTCCGCCCTTGCCAAAACGGCCGGGCACTGCTTACCTTGATCCAGAAGTCGATGGGCCGCTTCCATTCGGGCGCCATCGCCAATGGACCACATGCAGGGCTGGTTTCGCTGGCTCCCCCTCCCTCAGTGACTTGCCCTGCGCCCTCTCCTGTGGAGTCCAGCCACCCCCTCCCGGCTGGGCTCATACGACAGGAGCGAAGGGGCGGTGCCGGCGCGGCGCCGCCCCTTCATCGTCCTCACTCCCGCCGGACCGGCGCACGGCGCAGGCGGCGTACCGCACCGAGGGGCGGGTGCGAAGGCGGCGCGGGCCGCCGTGCGGTCCGGGCCCGCCGGCGGCGGAATCAGCGGTGCACGCGCACGACGCCGGCCATGTTGTCCATGCGGACGTCGGTGATGCGCACGTCCAGCCCCGTGCGGGGCGACTCCAGCATGCGCCCGTCGCCGAGGTAGATGGCGACGTGGGAGATGTAGTCGGGCGCGGTGGGGTCGTTGCGCCAGAAGATCAGGTCGCCGCGGCGGGCATCGGCGAAGTCGAGCTGCTCGCCGGCGAACCACTGGTTGTGGGTGACGCGCGGAACGGACACGCCCGCCTGCTTGAACGCCCACTGCACGAGACCGGAGCAGTCGTAGCCGCCCTCGGACATCGACTCGCCGCCCCACACGTAGGGCACGCCGATCCGCGTCTTGGCGGCCTCGATCGCGGCTTCGAGGGTGGCGCGGTCCAGCGCCTCGCCGGGCGCTCCGGCGGGCCGGGGCCGGGGGTCCTCGGCGAGGAGCTGCAGCGACGCCTCGTCGCCCAGGGCCGTCTTCAGGTCTTCCTGCAGCCGCCACAGGTCGGCCTCGGGCGCGGAGACGATCAGGGCGTTGCCCCGCGGGAAGCCCAGCCGCTCGGCCAGGTTCCGGGAGATCAGCGCGTCGATCCCGGCGACTCCGGAGGTGGCGTGGGTCCACACCTCGCGCGTCACCTTCCCCTCGGCGCCGGCCAGGTCGACCCGGCTGCCCACGTCCAGGCCGCGCTGCTTGCCGGCCTCGTCGGACAGGGCTACGCGGCCCTCGGCGATGCCGCGCCAGATGTCGTCGGATTCGGCGGAGGGCTCGGGTGCGTAGTTGCGGAAGCTGGAGGGGTCGACGCCGAGCACGGCCGTGCTCTCGCCGTCGACGTTCATCCTGGCGGCGTCGACGACCTCGACCGAGTCGACGCCCTTGAGGCCGGCGACCCGCTCGATGCTGCGCTGGGGGATCGACCGGGGCAGAACCGCGAAGTACTCGCGCGAGCGGGCCTTTGCGAAGTCGGCCACCTCGACGTCGTCGCGCAGCTCGCCGGTGTCGCCCACGGGCGGGGAGGACGCGGGGTCGCCGGGTTGCTGCCGGTGCTCGGCGCCGGCCAGCTGCTCCTCGACGGACGGCCGCTGCTGGACCTCGGGCGAGGGGGCGGCCCACACCGGAGCGGCGCCGAAGGCGGTGAACGCCACCGCGAACGCCGCAGTCGTCCCCGCGCACGATTTCCACCGATGCCGCACGTGTACCCCGCTCTCCTGCTATCCGCCGCCGACCGAAGACGTTGCCGACCTTTCGGTCGGCTATAAGCATGGTGTCCCCTCGGTGCCGATTTCAAGCGTCCGAATCGTTAACTGCGGGCGTGTTCGGATCGCCCGCCAGGTCAGCGCCGCCGAACGCGGCAGGAGGGATTTCCACGGCGGCGCGCGGTCGTCGACACAGGGCTCAAGCCTGCGAATAGCGGTCGACGACGGCGATGTCGAGCGGGAAACGGACGGGGGTCCGGCCGAACATCAGCGCCGCCGCCTCGTCCGCGGCGGCGCGCAGAGTCTCGACCGCGGGCTCGGCCAGCGCCCGCGGCACGTGCAGGACCAGCTCGTCGTGCTGGAAGAACACCAGCCGGGCGGCCGGGCCGGAGGCGTCGAGGCCGGCGAGCCCGCGCCGCACCGCCGCCATGAGCACCAGCGCCCATTCGGCGGCCGTGGCCTGGATGACGAAGTTGCGGGTGAAGCGGCCGCGTTCGCGCGCCGCCCGGTCGCTGCGGGCCCGCCCCGGGTCGTCCTGCGCGCCGGCCGGCTCCTGCCAGGCCGGCGGCGGGCAGGTGCGGCCCAGCCAGGAGCGCACCAGCCGCCCCTGCTCGCCGTCGCGCGCGGCGGAGTCGACGTAGTCGACGGCGCGGGGATAGGCCTGGCGCAGCCGCGGCAGCAGTGCGGCTGCGTCGCCGCTGGTCTGCCCGTACATCGCGGCCAGCAGCGCGATCTTGGCACGCTGGCGGTCGCCGCCGAAGGAGCGGGCCAGCCGCGCGTAGAGGTCGTCGCTGCCGGCCGCCGCCGCGAGCGCGGAGTCGCCGGAGACAGCGGCCAGGATGCGCGGCTCCAGCTGGCCGGCGTCGGCGCACACGAGGGTCCGGCCCGGGTCGGCCACCACGGCGCGCCGGAGGGCCTTGGGGATCTGCAGGGCCCCGCCGCCGCGCGCGGCCCAGCGCCCGGAGACCACGCCGCCGACGACGTAGTCCGGACGGAACCGCCCCTGGGAGACCCAGGTGTCCAGCCAGGCCCATCCGTGCGCGGAGTGCAGGCGGGCAAGCTCCTTGTAGCGCAGCAGCAGCGGCACCACCGGGTGGTCGACGCGCTGGAGCACCCAGGCGCGCGTGGAGGGGACCGGGTGTCCGATCGCCTCGAAGGCCCGCAGCAGCTGTGCCGGGGAGTCGGGGTTGACGCTGCGCCCGAACGCCTCGCGGATGCGGGCGGCGAGGTCGGCCAGGACGGGCGGGCGCGCCCCGGCGGACGGGCGCGGGCCGAGGTGCTCGGTGAGGACCGCGTCGTGGATGTCGGCGCGCCAGGGGACGCCCTCGTGGGTCATCTCGGCCGCGGCCAGCGCTCCGGCCGACTCGACGGCGGCCAGCAGCGCGAAGCGCCCGGGGCGGGGCAGCTCGGCGATGCGGCGCTGCTGGTCGGTGTAGACCTCGACCAGCGCATCGAGCGGATCGGTACCGGGCGGCAGTGTCGATCGGTCGGCGTCGAACAGGGCGGGCTGGGGGTGCGCCCCCTCGGCGGCGGCGGGCGCGGGGTCGGGCGGGACCTCGCGGCCGTGCAGGCGCGCCCAGGCCGCCCCCCAGCGAGTGCGCCTCTCCGAAGCGCCCGCGGTAGCCCAGCAGCAGCGCCTCGACCAGGGAGACGTCGTGGCAGCGGGCGATGCGCACGCCGCGCTCCAGCAGCGGCGGATAGAACCGGGCGGCGTCGGCGAGGATCCAGCGCACCGGAGACGAGGAGGCGCCGTCCTTTCCGGCCTGGGGCCGCGGGCGATGCGGCGCGGGGGAGGCGGCGCACCGCTCGTAGTCGGCGACGGCTCCGGCGAGGTCGCCGACCCGCCGCGCGGCGCCGCGCGAGCCCGGCCCGGCGGCCACCTCGCGCAGGCGGCCACCGCCTTCGGTCTCCGCCACCGCCGCGATCCGCATACCCGCAAGTCTGCGCCACGGCGGTGACGAATTCGCCGCGCGGGACCGCCGCGCCGCTCAGCTCCCTGCGCGCACGACGTTGGCCAGCGGCTCGCCCGCGGCCCAGCGCCGCAGCTGCTCGTCGACGAAGCGGCGGGCGCGCGGGTAGAAGGTGTCGGCGCCGCCGGCCACGTGGGGGGTGATGAACACGCCCGGCGCCTCCCACAGCGGGTGGCCGGCGGGCAGCGGTTCGGGGTCGGTGACGTCCAGGGCCGCGCGGATCCGCCCCTTCTCGGCCAGCAGCGCGGCGGTGTCCAGCAGCGCGCCGCGGCCCACGTTGACGACCAGGGCGTCGTCGGGCAGCAGCGCCAGTTCCGCGGCGCCGAGCAGGCCCTCGGTCTCGGGGGTGTGCGGCGCGGTCAGCACCGCGATCGAGGCGTCGGGCAGCAGCCGGTGCAGCTCGTCGATGCCGTGGACGCCCTGATCGGGGCGGGCGCGGCGGGCCACCCGCACGACGTCGCACTCGTTGGGCGCCAGACGCGCCTCCAGGGCGGCGCCGATGCTGCCGTAGCCGACGATGAGGACCCGGGAGTCGGCCAGCGAGCGCGTGTAGTGCGGGGCCCAGCGCTGCGCGGCCTGGTCGCCGGCCCAGCGCGGCAGGTCCCGCTGCGCGGCGAGGATGAGGGCCAGGGCGTGCTCGGCGGTGCTGGCGTCGTGCAGGCCGCGCCCGTTGCACAGCTCCACGCCGTCGGGCAGGTGCTCCAGCGCCCGCTCGTAGCCCGCGGTGAGCAGCTGGACGACGCGCAGCCGGGGCATCCGCCCGATGAGATCCAGCCGCTGGTCGCGGCCGTAGGGAACCACGTAGAACCCGACCTGCGACAGGTCGGCGGCGGGCTCGCCCGCGCCGCCGTAGACGTCGCCGGCGAGCCCCGCCGGCGCGTTCTCCAGGTTCTCGGCCCAGGGCACCAGTACGCGTTCGGCCATCTCTCCCCCACTGCTCGTCGTGGCTGTCATCGCCCGGTCCGGGGCGGACCGCGCCCGCTGTGCCCCACTTCTAGCACCTCGCCGCACTCCGCGGCGGGCGCGGTGGGCGGGGACGGGGCCGCGGGCCCCTCAGCCCGGCCGTGCGGACGGGCGCATCAGCTCGTAGCAGGCGATGGCCGCGGCGGCGGTGACGTTGAGCGAGTCGACCGCGCGCCCGGACATCGGGATGCGCACGCCGGTGTCGGCCTGCTCCAGCCAGCGCGAGGACAGGCCGTCGCCCTCGCTGCCCAGCAGGAGCGCCACCGCTTGGCCGCCGGCGTGCTCCAGCGCGTCGGCGAGCGCGGCGGCCTGCGGGTCGGGGGTCAGCGCCAGCAGGTGGAAACCGCGGCTGCGCAGCTCGTCCAGGCCGCCGTACCAGTCGGCCAGCCGGCTGTAGGGCTGGGTGAAGACCGCGCCCATGGAGACCTTGATCGAGCGGCGGTAGAGCGGATCGGCGCAGCGGGGTGCCAGCAGCACGGCGTCGACGCCCAGCCCGGCGGCGCTGCGGAAGATCGCGCCCACGTTGGTGTGGTCGAGGACGTCCTCCAGGACGACGACGCGGCGGGCGCCGTCGAGCACCTCGCCGGGTGGTGGCAGCGGGCGGCGGTGGAACGACGCCAGTGCGCCGCGGTGCACGTCGAAGCCGGTCAGCCGCTCGACGACGGAGTCGTCGACCACGTAGGCGGGGGCGTCGACCGCTGCGGCGAGGTCGCTGAGCGCGGAGAGGCGGCGCCGGGTGAGCAGCAGCGAGCGGGGCGCGTATCCGGCGGCGAGCGCCCGCCGGATCACCTTGTCGCCCTCGGCCATGAACAGCCCGTGTTCGGCCTCGATGCTCTTGCGCAGGTTGACGTCGCGCAGCCGGACGTAGTCGGCCAGGCGCGCGTCGTCGGGGTCGGGCACCTCGATGACGTCCATGGCCACCGATTATCGGCCGCCCGCGGCGGCCGCGCCGACCGGGCCGACGGAGGGGGCCCGCTAACCGAGCGGGGCGGTCACCGGGCGCAGGCGCTGCCAGCGGGCCTCCTGGCAGGAGTCGGACCGGTCGACCCGGGTGTGGACTCGCTGCCCCTCCCAGGTGCCGGTGATGACGGCCTCCTGGGGCCCGTAGGACTTCTCGGTGCAAACCGCGCCCTCGGCGACCTCGGCGAAGGGGTCGTCGGGTGCGCCCTCGGCCGAGGCGGCGGCCCACTCCGCCGCGACCCGGGCCAGCTCGGCGCAGGCGGCGGGATCGGTCGCGGGGTCGCCCTCACAGGTGAGGTTCTGGATGTAGGCGCGGTGCTCGTCGACGACCTGGATGCGCAGCTGCCCCACCGGGGGCTCCGGGGCGGAACCCACGTCGCTGACGGCGTTGACCGCGGATTCGGTCGCGGGCGGGGGTTCGGGAGCCATGAGGGAACCGCCGACGGCGATGCCGTAGGAGAGGGCTCCGCCCAGGCAGAGGGCGCCCAGGACCGCGGTCCCGACGGAACCGATCACCCCGCGGCGGGGTTTCTGCTTCACCATAGCCGCCACTCTAGGAAGTCGACCAACTACACGGCGCGACTGCGGGACGCGAGTCCGCAACGCCTCCTGCCATCCGCGCTACCCGTGGATGCGCCCGTCGCACCGGGGAACAGGCATCCCGGCGCCGCGCGGGCCGGAGCACTCCGGCCGCAGTGGCGCATGCGTCGCAAGGTACGCAAGATACCGGTCTGAACCGACTACGCATACTAGCCATGTCCGGTAAGAGTGGCCACGCCGGGCTTCCGGTTCGGTCCAGCCTCGACTGTGGCACTTCTCTCCCGCGTTACCTACCAGTAAGGTCACGGCCAAGCACCCGCTCACCCCCGGAGACCACGTGCCCAACGGCCGACACCGCCTGCCCTCGCGCACCCGCACCGCGCTGACCTCCCCCCTGGGGATCACGGCCGCGGTGCTGGCGCTCATCGCCGCGCTGAGCGTGGCCGTGCCCGTCGCCGTGCGCTTCGCCGGGTGCGGCGAGACCCGCTATCTGCGCGTCGCCGCCGCGCTGAGCATCGCACCGGTGCTGCAGCAGGCCGCCGACGAGTTCAACCGGGCCGGACGCGAGTACTCCGGGGTGTGCGTCTTCGCACAGGCCGCCGAGGTGCCGCCGCACCGAGTCATGACCGAGCTCTCCGGCGGGCCCACCGGCCGCTCCACGATCGCGCCCGACGTGTGGGTGCCGGAGTCCTCGGCCTGGATCGAACTCGCCCGCGTCTCGGAGTCGGGCGCGCGCACCATCGACACCGATCCGCGTTCGCTGGTCTCCACGCCCGTCGTCGTCGCCGCTCCCGCCGGAACGGCGGAGTTGCCCGAGCCGGGCGCCGCGCACTGGGAGATGATGCTGCCCGAGGAGCGCCCCGGCGAGCGCCCGCTGGTGATGGTCGACCCCAACCGCGGCACCCCCGGTATGGCGGCGATGCACGCCGTCCGCCGGCACCTGGGCACCGGCGACGCGGCCGACACCGCCATGACCGACTTCGTCCGCGACGCCCAGCCCGACACCGCGTTCGGCGAGATCGATCTGGACGCGGTCTACCCCGTGCCCGCCGGCCCCGCTCCCCTGGCCGTGGTGCCCGAGCGGGCCGTCGTGGAGTACAACCGGGGCGGGCCGCAGACCCCGCTGCAGGCGCTGTATCCGCAGGAGGGGACGGTGAGCCTGGACTACCCTTTCGCCGCGACCAGCGACGACCCGGCCATGCGGGCCGCGGCCGAGGACCTGTGGTCGATCCTGCGCACCGATCCCTACCGCGAGCGGCTGCGGGAGATGGGCTTCCGCGAGCCCGACGGCACCGCCCCGGCGGCGCTGCACGGCGTGACCGGCATCGTCCCCGAGCCGCCGAAGACCCACGGCCTGCTGACCGGCGACGCGCTGCTGTCGGCGGTGGAGGACTGGAACCGGCTGTCCATGCCCTCGCGGTCGCTGGTGCTCGCCGACGTCTCCCGGTTCATGCGGGCCGATCTCGACGGCGGCGACACCACGCGGCTGGAGGTCACCCGCGAGGCGGCGATGCTGGGGCTGTCGCTGTTCCCCGACAACACCGAGCTGGGGCTGTGGCTGCTGTCCAGCCGGCTGGGCGAGTCCGGGCGCGAGGAGGTCGAAGGGCTGGCCCGGCTGGGCAGCGCCGACCGGGGCGACGGAGCCACCCGCCGCGAGGAACTCCAGGAGATCGCCGAGGGCATCGAGCCCGAGGGCGGCGAGCCGCGCCTGTACGACAACATCCTCGCCGCCTACGAGACCGTTTCGGACTCCTATCGCGAGGACCGCATCAACAGCGTCATCGTGCTGACCGCCGGGCGCGACGGCGGCTCCAGCGAGATCTCCCACGACGAGCTCGTCGCCGCACTGCAGGACGGCTTCGACCCCGAGCGCCCCGTCACCCTGTTCATCATCGCCTTCGGCGACCAGCCCGACCGCCAGGAGCTGGCCGACATCGCCGCGGCAACCAGCGGTACCCTTTCGGTCACCGACGATCCGGGCGAGATCGGGGACATATTCCTCAGCTCGATCTCCCGCCGGCTGTGCGTTCCCGACTGCGGCCGATAAGCAGCCCCCCGGTGAACGGCGCGCGACACTGGAGTAACCTCGTTGGCGCTTACGATCGGGTAACGGTGTTACGCGCGGTATCACCTCCTCACGCCGCGCGAGGCCGCTTCGCGGCGTCGCGCGAAGCCCGGCCCACTGGGGCGTTCGCGCCCGAACCATGATCATCGGACACCCGAAATGGGACTTCACGCCCTTTAGAGGTTCTTTAATCCGTGATGTGGAGTTCAGTACCGTTCTGATCCACACCCCCCGCCAGGTAACAGACCCCCGTGAGGAAGACTTTGGGACGCCACCGCGGAAACAACGAAGACGGCGCGGACCTCTGGGACCGCAGTGAGCGCCGGCCCTCCGGCCGCAGTCGGCGCCGCAGGCGGCGCGGGCGCGCCTTCACCGCGCTCGCGGCAGCCTTCGCCATCATCATCGGCCTCGGTATCACCGGCTGGTACGTGCTCGACACCAGCGGCGGCTGCGGCGGGCAGGACGTCCCCCTCAGCGTCGCGGCCAGTCCCGAGATCGCCCCGGCGCTCACGGAGATCGCCGCCGGGTTCAACGAGAACAACGACGGCGTCGACGGGCGGTGCGTGGAGGTCGAGGTGCGCGCCGCGGAGTCGGCCGACATCACCTACGGCATCACCGGCTCGGGCCCCACGGCCGGGGAGACCGAGTCCGACGTGTGGATCCCCGACTCCTCGCTGTGGTCCAACCTCGTCCGCGAGGACTCCGGCGACTCCGCCGCCACCGACACCGGAACCTCGGTGGCCTCCTCTCCCCTGGTGCTGGCGCGTCCGGCCGAGGCCGACGCGCCCGAGGACCGGCCCTCCTGGGACGCGCTCGTGCCCACCTCCGCGCCCACCTCCGACGCCGAGGGCCGGCAGGTGCAGCTGGTCGACCCCATCCGCAGCTCCTCGGGCATGGCCACGCTCGCCCTGGTCGCCGGCGCGATCGGCGAGGAGGAGGAAGGCCGGCCGCAGCTGGTCGCCGCCCTCCAGACCCTGCAGCGCAGCGTCGCGCCCGACCAGGAGGCGGCCTTCAACACCCTGGCCGAGAACCCCGAAGCCTCCAGCGTGCTCGTGCTCTCCGAGCAGGCCGCCTGGGAGTACAACCAGGACCACAGCGACGCCCCGGCGCAGGTCGACTATCCCGAGGGCGGCACGTACATGCTGGACTACCCCTATATCGACCGCACCTCCGACCCGGTGGTCTCGCGCGCGGCCGACCTGTTCCGCGAGGCGCTGACCCGCAAGAAGGCCCAGCAGGTGCTGCTTCAGGACGGTTTCCGCACCGGCGAGGGCGAGGCCGACCCGAAGGTGCTCACCGAGGACGCCGGCTTCCAGACATCGCCCCCCGAGCAGCTGCCCACCCCCTCCACCGAGAACGTGCAGCAGCTCACCCAGGCCTGGAACCGGCTCAACCTCGACTCCCGGATGCTGACGATCGTCGACGTCTCCGGCTCCATGCTCGAAGAGGTGCCGGGCACGGGGATGAACCGGATGCAGACGCTCGCCGCCGCCGGCACCCAGGGTCTGGGCCTGTTCCCCGACGACTCCGAGCTGGGCATGTGGCGCTTCTCGGTGGGAATCAACGGCGACCTCGACTACGAGGAGGTCCTGCCCATCCGCGAGCTGACCGCCGAGGTCGACGGGGGCGCCACCCAAGAGGATGCGCTCGCCAACGCCTTCAACACCATGCAGCCCGTCCCCGACGGCGACACCGGCCTGTACGACACCTACCTCGCCGCCTACCGGCAGATGTCGGACACCTACAAGGCCGACCGGGTGAACTCCATCCTGATGCTCACCGACGGCAACAACGACGACCCCGACAGCATCAGCCTCGACAAGCTGATCGCCACGCTGAAGGAGGAGTCCTCGCCCGTCCGGCCCATCCCGATCTTCACGATCGCCTTCGGCCCCGACATCGACCCGGAGCCGCTGAACAAGATCGCCGAGGTGACGGGCGGAGCCGCCTACACCACCGAGGACCCCACCCAGATCGGCAGCATCTTCCTGGAGGCGTTCTCCCACCGGCTCGACCCCTCCGGCCAGACCGGCTGAGCCCGCCCGCTGCAGGGCACGCGCGCCCGTCCCGATCCCGCCCGCGGCGGGATCGGGGCGGGCGCTCGCTTTGCGAAAGCAAGCGCGACGGATAGACCATCCTTTCCCACCGCGGAGCCCCTATGGACTTCGCCCCTCGCTTCGCGTACTCAAAGGGGGTCGGTATGCGCGGGAGCGGTGAGAGGTGGCTGCTGTGGTCAACGCTTGGATGCCGGGAGCCAAACGAGTCCCCTGCACAAGCCCGGCGGGGGCGCATCTCCAGGGCGGTGCGCCGCGCGCCGTGTGGCTGACCACCGAGTCGGACCCGGGGGCCCTCTCGGCCAGGGCGGTGGCCCAGCGCCTCGTCGGCGACGGCCGCAGCGGGCACCTCGTGTGGAACCCCCGCACCGGCGAGACCGTGCAGCTGCTTCCGGCCACCGCGCCGGCCGGCGGCGAGCTGACCGCGGGTTCCCCCGATCGCGCATGCGAAGGGCGCGTGTGTGTTGTCATCAGAGTGATCGGATGGTCCCATGTCCCGTTCACCGACGCCCCACTGCATGAGCTGACCCCGATCCTGCGCTGGCTGGACTCCTGGGAGATCCCCCGGCGCTGGCCTGCGGGCGCGCCGCCTGCCGTCCTGCCGGTCCGGCGCTCGCGCGCGCAGGAGGAGCGCTTATGGGCGCGCGGCGGCCACTTCGGCCTCTCCCAGGTGCCCGGGGCGCAGGTCGCGGCACCCGGGGCCATCTCACCCCACCGGGTGCTCGCCCCGACCGATCCGCCCCCCGACCGGGCGCGGTCGCTGGCCTCACCCGAGCCGCCCGCGCTGTCGGCGATCGAGCACACGGCCAACGGGGAGCGCCACTACGCCAGCGCGGCGAGCGGCTGACCGCGCGACGGGCACCGGGCGGCGGGCGCCTGCCGGTCGGGGCCGCTCCGCGCACCCTTTAGTCTGTCCGCCATGGGTGGATCGATCGAGCCAGGCTGGTACGCGGATCCGCAGGGCGGGCAGGACCTTCTCCGCTGGTGGAACGGCGACGAATGGACGCAGCACGTACGTTCGCTCGCCGAGCTCCAGGGGGCCGGCGCGGACGCAGACGACGAGGACACCGCTGATCTCAGCGGCTCCCGCGGCGCAGCGGACGACGAGGCCACGGCCCCCGACCTCGGACCCTCGGCGCCGCCTGCCGCCGACGGACCCGGCACGATCCGCCTCGATCCCGGTGGGCGGCCCGGCTCCGCTCCCGGCGGCCCCGCCCAGTCCGGGCACCCCGCCGACCCCGGCCCGGCCATCGGCGACGATCCCGCCACCATGCGCATCGACCCAGGCGGGCCGTCCGCCTCCGCGCCCGGCGGCCCCGCCATCGGCGACGATCCCTCCACCATGCGCATCGACCCGGCACAGCCTGCCCCCGGAGCCGGCTACGACGAGGACGAACCCACCGCCGACCTCACCGGCGGCGGATCCACCATGCGCATCGACCCAGGCGGGCCGTCCGCCTCCGCGCCCGGCGGCCCCGCCATCGGCGACGATCCCTCCACCATGCGCATCGACCCGGCACAGCCCGCTCCCGGAGCCGGCTACGACGAGGACGAACCCACCGCCGACCTCACCGGCGGCGGATCCACCATGCGCATCGATCCTCCGTCCGCATCCGGCCAATCCCACTCCGCGGTCGCCCCCGGCCACGGCGGCGACGAGCGCACCGACGACCTGTCCGGCCACGCCCCCGCCGACGCCACCGCGCGCTTCGACCCCGACGCCACCGCCCTGCCGGGCGCGGGCGGGCCGCGGGGCGAGGAGCGCCCTTCCGAAGCGCCGGGCGCTCCGGCGGCGGGCTCGACGATGCGCATCGACCCCTTCCAGGACAACGACGAGCCCACAGACGACCTGGCCGGCCAGCGGGGCGACGGCGCGCAGAGCGGCGACGCCCCCCGCACCGCGGTGTTCGACCCGAACGACCCGGGCTTCACGCTGGCCGCCGGTGCGGGGGCGGCCGGTGCCGCGGACGCGGCCGGAGCCGGGGCGCAGAGCGCGGCCGAAGGCGGGAAGAAGAAGCGGTTCAGCTTCAACAAACTGCTCGGCGACCTCAAAGAGGGCTGGTCGGAGATCTCCGAGGAGCGCAAGCAGCGCAAGCAGGCCGAGGAGGAAGAGGCGCGCAAGCGCGCCGCCGAGCAGGCCAAGCGCGCCGAGGAGGAGAACGCGCGGCGGGCCGCCGAGGGCCCGCGGCAGAGCCCGCAGGCCGGGCACGGCCCGGGTGCCGCCGCGCCGGGTGCGGCCGAGTCCGGCGGGGCGCCCGAGCAGCCCGCGCCGGCACCGGAGCAGCCCGCGCCCGAGCGCCCCCAGTCGGGTCCGCAGCAGCCGCCCTCGGGTCCGCAGCAGCCCTACACGCCGGGCAGCGGGGCCGCTCCCGGTTTTCCGCCCGCGCCCGCCCAGCCGTCGGGTCCCCAGCAGGGCTACAGCGCACCGCCCCCGCCTGCCCCGCACTCCGGGCCGCAGCAGGGCTACAGCGCACCGCCCCCGCCTGCCCCGCACTCCGGGCCGCAGCAGGGCTACAGCGCACCGCCTCCGGCCTATCCCGGGCCCTCCGGCCCCCAGCAGGGCCGCGGTCCGGGCGGCTACCCGCCGCCGGGGTACCCGCCTCCGGGTTCGCAACCGCCCGCCGCACCGCCGCCCCCGGCCGGGCGGCGCCGCGGGAAGGGACCCCAGCCGCCGGCACCGCAGGGCTATCCGGGCGGCCCGCCTCCGGCGTACCCGCCGCACGCCCAGCCGCCGCGGGCGCAGGGCCCGGGCGGCTACCAGGCGGGCGGCCCCGGCGCTCCGCAGCCCTGGGGCGGTCCCGGCGGCGGCCAGGCACCGTGGGGCAGGCCCGGTGCGCCTGCACCGCAGGCCCGGCAGCCGCGTCAGCGCAAGAAGAAGAGCGGCTGCGGCGGCTGCCTGGGCTGCTTCCTGTTCCTGGTGCTGGCGCTGGTGGCGGCGGTACTCGTCGTCGGCTACCTGCAGTACGCCGGCATCTTCGACTTCATGCGCTACATCGACATGTGATCCCCGGGGTGCGGACGGTCGCGGCAGGCGACCGGCCCCTCTCCGCTCGCGGCGGCGGTGCGGGCTCGCGGGGCGAGGGCAGCCGGTTCGCGCCGCATGCGCGGTGCACCGCCGCCGGGCGGCGGGCCGGCGCGGTCCCTCCCGCACGCCCAACACCGGTGACATGACGTTTCCGAGCCGCCGGGGGCCGGATATCGCGGGTCGTCCGCACGGTGAAACGGCTTAAGCTGGCCGGTATGAACGACTGCTTGGTGTGGATCGACTGCGAGATGACGGGGCTCGACCTCAAGAACGACGCGCTGATCGAGGTGGCCTGTCTGATCACCGACGGCGAGCTGAACCAGCTCGACGAAGGCGTCGACATCGTCATCAAGCCGCCGCAATCGGCGCTGGACCAGATGGGCGAGTTCGTCACGCAGATGCACACCACGTCGGGGCTGCTCCAGGCCCTCGACAGCGGCGTCACCGTGGAGGAGGCCGAGGACCGCGTCCTGGAGCACATCCGGCGCTATGTGTCCGAGCCCAAGAAGGTGCCGCTGTGCGGCAACTCCATCGCCACCGACCGCCTCTTCATCGCCCGCGACATGCCGCGGATCGACGACTTCCTGCACTACCGCATGGTCGACGTCTCCAGCATCAAGGAGCTGCTGCGGCGCTGGTACCCCCGGATCTACTACGCCAGCCCGGAGAAGCACGGCGGCCACCGGGCGCTCGCCGACATCACCGAAAGCATCCGCGAGCTGCGCTACTACCGGGCCGCGGCCTTCGTCGCCCCGCCCGGCCCCGACAGCGCGACCGCGCGCTCCATCGCCGCCGACATCGTCTCCGGGGGCACCGGGCTCGCGGAGCAGCAGTCCGCCTCCGAGGGCGCCGGGGCGGAAAACTGACCGGAGCACCCCCGCACGTGGGCTAGAATCGTCTCGGAACGCAGGCACGGGTTTCCCGGTCCGCGTGCCCATGGTGGGTGTAGCTCAGTTGGCAGAGCACTTGGTTGTGGTCCAAGAAGTCGGGGGTTCAAGTCCCCTCACTCACCCCAGCCGGAAGGCCCCGGTCATCGCCGATGACCGGGGCCTTTCGCATGCGCCGGTCGTGACCGCTTCGCCTGTGTGGACGGCGCGAGTGGGCAGGCTCCCACAGGTTTTCCACAGGGGCGCATCCGGCCCTGCCGCGGACTGGGCGAGCGCGGCTACGATACAGATCCGGTTGGAAACACTGAGCTACCTACCGGTCCGCCGTCCGCCTCGGCCCCACGTGAAAGGAGTCCGCATGGAAGGTCACGCCGCCGCGCACCGGCCCGTTCCCGCGGGCGCTCCCGGCTCCGCGGCCGCGCCCGGACGCTGCCGCACGCTGCCTGGCCGCCCCGCCGGGGCGGGCCGGCCGGGCCGCAGGCGGAACGACGCCGCACACGTGAATCGCCCGGAATCCGCCAACGAGAAAAGCGAATAGCGCACCCGGAACACTCACCCCGGGTTTTCGCCCCTCCGAATGGGAACGCGCCTATTGCCTTGTCCGGCCATTGATCATTTCCGCCCCACCGCCTGCCGAGAGCCGACCGGCCCGCGGATCCGCCGATCCCTGCGGGCATCGGCACCGCCGCCCGCCCGCAGAGAGCGGACTCTAACCCCATTGATCAGAGGCGCACCGTTACCATATGCCGGGACAGTGCACACATGCCCCTTCACCGTCGCACTGCCGAAAAGCCGATCTTCGGCCCATATCCAACCCCCCACCACCGGGAGCCTGTCACGTGAGCCATGACCGGACCAGGTCCGCAAGCGCTGTCGCCCTCCTCGCCGACATCCCGAGCACGGGACACCTCGGCGGCGTGCAGGCGCAGCGCTTCACCCTGGACGGTCCCGACCTCGCCGCGCAGTCCGGCGTGTTCGTCGACTACGCCCGCCACCACGCCGCACAGGGCACCAAGATCGTGGCGCTGTACCCCGACTGGCGCGGCGAGCGCGCACGCCGCGCCGTCGCCTTCGCCCGCGGGGCGCTGCGCGACGACTCCGTGGCGGCCGTCGGCCTGGGCCTGTCTCCCCTGGCGCTGTCCCTCATCGCCGACCAGCTGGCCTACCTGAGCCCCTACCTGCCGGCCGGCATGATCGCGGGCCTGGCCCAGGAGCTCCCCCGCTACACCCTGGCCGGCGGGTGGCTGCGCAGCGTCGCCAACCTCGCCGCCATCCCCACCTCGGTGCCCCAGCACCTGGGCTCGTTCGCTCCCGGTGTCACCTACCTCGCGCTGTGCTCCCCGATCCCGCAGGTGGCGCGGGTGCCCAAGGGCGAGCCCGCCACCCGGCTGCCGTTCCGGCCGCAGGATCCGGTGCAGGTTCTCCACTCCAGCGGCGGCAACGTCGACACAGCGGCGTTCGAGGCGCAGTTCCTGCCCGCACTGGGGGCCGTGGCCTCCCGCCGCCTGCCCGCGCAACCGCTCGGGCCGATCTACTGGGGTTCGCCGAAGTATGTCGAGTTCGTCGCTTTCAGCGCCCACCCCCGCGCCTTGACCGAGCCAGCCCGCACCGTCCGGCCCGCGCCCTGCGCATGGTGCGCGGAACCCACCGTCACTCCGGTGTGCCGGTTCTGCGGCGCCGCCAACACCGTGCCCGCCCAGCGCCCGCACAGCGGGGCGCCCGCCGCGATCCCGAGCGCGCCGGCCGCGCCCGCGCCCGCAGCCGCCCCCGCGTCCTACGCGCACCCGCCCGCCGGTCCCCGCCCGGGCCCGCCCCAGACCCCGGCGCGGCCCGCGCCACCCGCGCCGCAGCCCGACCCCGCCCGCGCCTCCTCCCCAGTCGGCGGCCGCCCCGAGGGCACCCCGCCCCCCGGCGGCGGACAGCCGCCGCAGCCGCACCGGCCGCGGCCCCCCGCTCCGGTCGAGGACGAGGACCTGCCGGTGCCCCAGGCGCTGCCGCCCCTGCCCGAGGACCCCGACGGTCCTCCGCCGGGCGGGCACGCGCCGTCGGCGGCGGCCCACCCGGGCGCCGCACCGCCCCGGTCCGCGCCGCCCGCGTTGCGGCTGCATGCGCCGCCCGGATCCACCGGGCGCCCGGTCTCGGCCCTGCCGTCCGCGGGCGGAGGAGCCGGTGCTCCGCCGCCGTCCGGGCCCGCCGCCGACCACGCCCCTGATCCTCCGGCCGGCCGCGAAGCGCGGCATCCGGCGTCCGCCGAGGAGAGCAGCGATCCGCGGTGGGCGCCGGGCGTGTCCGTCCCCCGTGCCCCCCGATGAGCGCCACGGGGCTGCCCCGCCCCGGCGCCGAGCCCCCCAGCGGCCTTCCGGCCCCCGTCCGCCTAGAAACGGAGCGCCATGAACCCTCGTCAACGGCGCGGCATCCTGCTCATGATCGTCGCCGCCCTCGGCGGCATCGCCGTGTTCGCCACGGTCGTCTCCTACGTGAACACGCTCAACAGCGAACTCGGCAGCTACCGCACGGCGCTGCGCCTGACCCAGGACGTGCAGCCGTACCAGGAGATCACCCCCGACATGCTGGAGGAGTACGAGGTCCCCGCGCGCTTCTTCGACCCCGAGACCTTCATCGGCGGCTTCGATGAGATCACCGAGGAGGCCGGCCGGCTGCCGGTGGCCTCCAGCGCGCTGCGCGAGGGCGAACTGCTGCAGCGCAGCATGGTCATCGCCGCACCGGACCTGGCCGAGGGCGAGCGCGAGATCGCCATCATGGTCGACGCCGAGACCGGCGTGGCCGGCAAGGTGGGCCGCCAGTCGCGAGTGGACGTCTACGCCACCTTCAACGCGGGCGAGGGACAGCCCCAGCCGTGCGCCTACCGGGTGCTGACGAACATCGAGATCCTCGACATCGGCGACGTCGGCTCCACCATCGACGAGACCACGGGCGACACCGACAGCGTCGTCCCGGTGACCTTCAGGCTCACTCCCGACCAGGCGCTGAACCTCACCTACGCCGAGGCGTTCGCCTCCAGCCTGCGACTGGCCGCCGTCAGCCCCAAGGGCGCCGGCGACCCCGGCGGCGCGGAGTTCTGCGCCGCGGACCAGCTCGACCAGATCCAGGCCCAGTCCGACGCACCGGCCGAGGCCGAGTCCGGCGAGCAGACCGAGCAGCCAGAACAGACCGAGGGCAGCTGATGGCCGACTACCAGGTGATGCTCGGCGTCCCCTCGGCCGAGCTGGAGGACGTGCTGCGCGCGCGCTTCGACGGCCTGCTCGACACCGAGGTGGTCGGCGTGCACCGCACCTCCGCGGAGATCGCCGACAGCGCCGGGCAGGTACCCACGCTCGACGTGGTCCTCGTCCACGAGCGGCTGGGGCCCCAGCCGGTCTTCGACCTCATCCGCGACCTCTCCCGCAGTCGGCCGCAGCTCGCCGTCATCCTCGTCGTCGACGAGGTCGACGCCGACACCTTCACCGACGCGATGGAGGCCGGCGCGCGCAGCGTGCTGCCCGCCGACGCCTCGGCCGACCAGATCGGCCAGCGCGTCACCGCCGCCGCCGACTGGTCGCGCACGCTGCGCCGCCACCTGGAGGCCGCCTCGCTCGACGTCCCGATGGACGGCCGCAAGGGGTCGATCGTCACCTTCAGCGGCGCCAAGGGCGGCGTGGGCACCACCACCAGCGCCATCCACCTGGCGCGGGCCGCCGCCCGGTCGGGCCGGGTGGTGTGCCTGGTCGACCTCGACCTGCAGTCGGGCGACGTCCCCGGCTACTTCGACCTCAAGCACCGGCGCAGCATCGCCGACCTCGTCGAGGCCGCCGACGACATCAGCGCCTCCATGCTGGCCGAGACCCTCTATGTGCACCCCGAGGGGGTGCACATCCTGCTCGCGCCACACGACGGCGAGCGCGGCGAGGACGTCACCGGGCGCGCCACCCGCCAGATCCTCACGGCGCTGCGGTCGCGCTACGACCTGGTCCTCGTCGACTGCGGCACCGCGACGACCGAGGCCAGCGCGATGGCGGTGGAGCTCGCCGACGCCGCGGTGCTGCTGGTCACGCCCGACCTCCCCGCACTGCGGGCGGCCCAGCGGGTGGTGGCCATGTGGGGCAGGCTGCAGATCCGCGACTCCCACAACGTCACCGCGCTGCTGATGCGCCACAGCCGCAAGAACGAGATCCAGCCGGACTTCGCCCGCAAGCTGCTGGCCACCCCCATCCTGCGCACGGCCGTCCCGGCCGCCTACCGGGCGGTGGAGGAGGCGTCCAACACCGGCGACCCCGCGCGCATCACCGACGAGAACCTGCTGCGCGCCTTCGCCCAGGTCGCGGCGGAGCTGGGGCTGCTGCACCGGCCCGACTCCCCCTACGACCGCGACGCACCGGCAGAGCCCGCCCAGCACGCGCCGCCCGGATCCTCCGCTGCGCACGCCGAACCCGCCGGACCGCTGGAACGCCGCGCCCGGGCCTGGCGGCGGCGCGGCGACTCCGGAGCGCTGTTCGTGGAGTTCGCCTCCACGCTGCCGTTCGTCGGGCTGGCGCTGCTGCTGACGTGGCAGATCCTGCTTGTGGGGCTGACGGGCATGTTCGCCTCGCACGCGGCCAACGAGGGCGCGCGCCAGGCGGCGATCGACCCCTCCGACCACGAGGCCATCACCGAGGAGGCCGCCAAGCGCATCAGCCCGCCCTGGAACGACGACGACACCCTGCACGTGGAGGTCGTCGACACCGGCGCCGGGCAGGCCGTGCGCGCCAGCATCGCCACCCCGGTGTTCCTGCCCGGCGTGGACGGCCCGTGGGAGATCAGCAGCCAGGCGCTGATCATCGGCGAGGACCCGGGCGAGCCCGCACCGAGCGAGGAGCCCGCCCCCGAGGAGGAGGCCGGCGGCCTATGAGCGGTCCGAGGGGGTGGCCACCCGTGCGCCCGGGCGGACGCGAGGCGCCCGCGGTGCCGCGGCGCACGCGCCGGCGGCGCCGCGGCGACCGGGGCTCGCAGATCCTGGAGTTCGCCGCCTACTTCCCGCTGTTCCTCCTCGTCGCCACGATCGCACTGGAGACCTTCTTCGCGTTCATCGCCGCCGAGCGGATGGAGCACGCGGCCCGCGCCGCCGCCCGGGCGGCGGGCCGCGAGGGCGTCTCCGGCGCCGAGTCCACCGCGCGCGCCGCCCTGCCCGCGTGGCTGAACCAGGCCGACGTGGAGGTGGGCGGCAACGGGCGCGGCGGGTACTACACCGAGATCACCGTCGACTTCCCCCTGATGTTCCCCACTCCCGGCTTCGACCTCGACCTCTCCCGGCGCGTGGAGATGCCGCTATGACCGCCGCGGCCCGCGCGTGCCTCCCCGCGCCGCCGTCCGACCGCAGGTAGGACCCATGGGACTCAAAGACCGCCTCACCGACGACCACGCCAACGAGCACCAGACCGACCAGATCGCGCACTGGCGGCAGCGGCTGCTGCGCGAGGTCAACCTGGACGACATGGCCATGCTCACCCTGGAGCAGCGCCGCGCGCGGCTGGAGAAGGTCGTCGGGCACATCATCTCCCGCGAGGGACCGGTGCTCAGCGACCGCGAACGCGGCGGGCTGGTGCGCCGCGTCGTCGACGAGGCGCTGGGGCTGGGCGTGCTGGAGCCGCTGCTGGCCGACGAGAGCATCACCGAGATCATGGTCAACGGCCCCGACAACGTCTACGTCGAGCAGCGGGGGCGCGTGCACCGCATCGACACGGCCTTCACCAGCGAAGAGCAGCTGATGCAGACCATCGACCGGATCGTCTCGCAGGTGAACCGGCGCATCGACGAGTCGAGCCCGATGGTCGACGCGCGGCTGCCCAGCGGCGAGCGCGTCAACGTGATCATCCCGCCGCTGTCGCTGAGCGGCCCGGTCATCACCATCCGACGCTTCCCCAAGCCGTTCACCATCGAGGAGCTGGTGGCCAAGGGCAGCGTCGACGGCACCACCGCGGTGCTGCTGGCGTCGCTGGTGCGGGCGCGGTTCAACGTGATCATCTCGGGCGGGACCGGCACCGGTAAGACGACGTTCCTCAACGCGCTCTCCAGCTTCGTGCCCGCCGACGAGCGGGTCATCACCATCGAGGACTCCGCCGAGCTGCAGCTGCAGCAGGAGCACGTCATCCGGTTGGAGGCCCGCCCGCCCAACATCGAGGGCGCCGGCCAGGTCACCATCCGCGACCTGGTCCGCAACTCGCTGCGCATGCGCCCGGACCGCATCATCGTCGGCGAGGTCCGCGGGTGGGAGACCCTGGACATGATGCAGGCGATGAACACCGGCCACGACGGCTCCCTGGCCACGGTGCACGCCAACTCCGCCGAGGACGCGGTGTACCGGCTGCTGACACTGGCGTCGATGTCGGAGGTGAAGATCCCCTTCGAGGCGCTGCGCGACCAGATCAACGCGGCCGTCGACGTCATCGTGCACCTGAGCCGCTACCCCGACGGCTCGCGGCGGGTGTCGCAGGTGGGGGTCGTGGCCTCGCAGCGCGACGAGGAGTTCCGGCTGGAGCCCCTGCTGCGCTTCCACCCCCATCCCGACGACGGCAGCGGCTGGGTCAAGGGGGAGTTCCGCCGCTACCGGCTGCCCCGCCACGTCGCCGCCCGCATCCGCGCGGCCGGCGAGTCGGTGCCCGCCGCCTTCGGCGTGCAGCAGGACAACGGCCACCGGCCGCCCCGCCCCGATACCGCCCCGCCCTCCCCGGAGGTCCCCCGGTGATGTACACGGCAGTCATTCTGGCCTCGGCGCTGGTCGTGATCGGCCTGTTCGTCTTCGGCCTGGTGCTCTACATCGACGGCGCCATGCAGCGGCGGCAGCTGGCCTCGCGCAGCGCGCTGCACGAGGTCGAGCGGCGCGCCGGCACCCCGCTGGCCCGGCTCGACGTACTGCTGCGCCGCACCGAGCCGGGGCAGCGCATCGAGTACCGGCTGGCGCGCGCCGGGGTCAAGGTGAAGGTGTCGACGTTCGTGCTGCTGATGGTGTCGGCGGCGGTGCTCGCGGTGGTCTTCGTCTGGCAGGCGCTGGCGCCGGTGTTCGGGCTGGCGGCGGCGGTCGGCGTGGGGTTCGCGTTCTTCGCCTACCTCAAGCGCCAGGAGGAGCGCCGCAAGGAGGCGTTCACCGCGCAGCTGCCCGAGCTGGCCCGTGTGCTGTCCAACGCCACCCAGGCGGGGCTGGCGCTGCCCACCGCCATCGACATGGCCGCCGAGGAACTCGACGATCCCGCCGGCGCGGAGCTGCGGCGCGCCGCGGAGTCGATGAAGCTGGGCCTGTCGTTCGAGGAGGCGATGCACGAGCTGCGCCGGCGCATGCCCTCCCGGGAGATCGGCGTGCTGATCTCCACCCTGCTGGTCTCGGCGCGATCGGGCGGTGCGCTGGTGTCGGCGCTGCGGTCGATCTCGGAGACGCTGGAGGAGCGCAAGGAGTCCCGGCGCGAGGTGCACACCATCCTCACCGAGACCACCTCGACCGCGTGGGCGCTGCTGGCGATGGGGGCGGGTGCGCTGTTCCTCGTCAACGTGATGCAGCCCGACGCGATCCGCACGATGACGCAGAGCGCCGTGGGCACCCTGGTCCTGGCCCTGTCGTGCGGCCTGTTCCTCACCGGGTTCGTCCTCGTCCGCCGCATCACCACCCGCATCGACATCTGACCGGCACACCCGTCGACCGCCCGCAACCCCCTCGACCCGCAGGAGCCCTCATGACCCTCGCGCTCATCCTGGCGCTCGGCCTCGCCGCCGCCGCGGTCGTCGCGGTCTTCTGCTGGGGCCTGTACCTGTTCACCAAGCAGAGCGAGGTGGCCGGCGACATCACCGTGGCGCCGCCCAAACGCCGACGCCAGGCCACGTTCATCCTGAACCGTGTCACCGAACTGATCGGCCGCCCGTTCCTCGGGGTGGTGCGCGAACTCGTGGGCGAGGAGCGCCAGGAGAGCATCCGGCTGCGCATCGAGGCGGCGGGCCGCCCGGAAGGGCTGACGGTGGAGCGCTACCTGCAGCGCAAGACCGGCGAGGTCCTCCTTTACAGCAGCGCGTCGCTGCTGCTGCTGACCCGCGGCCAGACCACGCTCGCGCTGCTGGCCCTGGCGTTCGTCCTGCTGACCGACGCCGAGCTGATGCTCAAGACCCGCAAGCGCCAGGACGACATCCAGCGCGAGCTTCCCGACTTCCTGGACGTCCTGGCGGTCAGCGTCGGCGCCGGTCTCGCCTTCCGCCAGGCCCTGGCCCGGGTCGCCGACGCCATGCCCGGCACCCTTGCCGAGGAGTTCCGGGTGGTCCTGCGCCAAATGGACCTGGGCACCAGCCGCAAGGACGCCTTCCAGGCCCTGCGCGAGCGCAACTCCAACGACGCCCTGGGCAAATTCGTGACAGCCATCCAGCAATCCGAGGAACTGGGCGCCCCGCTCTCCCACACGCTGCTGACCATCGGCCAGGACATGCGCCGCCAAGACGCCCAATACATGCGCCGCAAAGCCCAGCGCATCAACCCAAGAGTCACCGCGATCACCGCGGCCACCATGCTCCCCGGCCTCCTTCTCCTGGTCGGAGGAGCAATGATCCTCGGCTCGGGAGTCGACTTCGGAGGTGTCTTCACTGGATGACTTGTCCACAACCGCCCACCTGCCCCTACCCAACAGGACGCGGCGGCCGTAACTTGATAACAGCCGCAGGGGCACCCACACCCCACAAGCACTTCCGGGAGGGCTGAATGCACAAACGACTGTTGTCCCTGCACATCCGAACACGAGAAATGATCTTGCACCGCCTCGCCACCCACGGGAGCGACAGGGGCGGAAGCCTGCTGGAGTATGCGGCGGTGATCATTCTGGTGGGGGGTGTTGCTGTGGCGATCATGCAACTCGAAGTGTTCAATGAGATCCCCACGCGCATCGCTACGTCCATCCAGGAAGTATTGAACCCCGGGGAGTGAACGATAGGACCGTGCGCCCATGATGCGAGCAGCGCCGACCGCCGCTGAAAGCGAAGACGGCCAGGCCAATCTTTTCTTACTGGTGGGTCTGACGCTATCGTTGATTGCCGTCATGTTGCTCTTCGTGAGACTGGGGAACGCCAACGCCCTCCGAAGCGACGCCCAGAGTGCAGCGGATGCCGCCGCCTTGGCGGCCGCAGGGATCGCCCGCGACAATGCCGCTGAGGCTTTGGCCAATGACGAAATTCCCTACAGCAGGCTATACGAACCGGCACGGGGACGATCCGCGGCGGAGCACTATGCCCAGGAGAACGGCGCGGTGCTAAAAGACATCCGCGCGAGCGACGACAGTCAGGGAAACCTGGGAAACATCGTCCGCGTGGAGGTTTCCACCGAAGCCTGTCAGAACGAATTAGAACAGGACGGCGGCCGGGACTGGACCGACGTCGGCTGCGACAGTGAATCGGAACCCGATTCCTCTCACATCGGAAACGCAGCTGCCATAGCGGAGGTCGTCGTTCCGGAGTGCGACTACATGATCGGCGACATCGATATCATCGGGCTCACGTGCGAGGGCGAACCGGTCCAGAGCTTCAGTCACGCACAGCAACTCATCGATGTGCGCCTTACGGACAGCGAGGGCCGTTACATATACAACCCCCTGGACAGCAACCCCGATTTCGCCGCCTCATCACAAGAAACGACGACATGACATTCCGGGTGCCACCGATATCGAAAGAGCGCGGCCGCCGCCGGAAGTATTTCCTGACCGCTGTACCAGTAGCGGCGGTCATGCTCACTTCGTGCGTAGGCCCAGACTCCGGGAACAATGGAGGCGACGGCAGCAGCGGCGCCGGCCCGACACAGTCTCCGTCGGAATCTGCCGGAAGCGGGTCCAATCCTCCTGTCGTGGCGAGCACGACCACCTCCTCCACCGAACTCGGCAATAACCTTCGCATCGACATCCATTCTCTCCACCGCCAGGACGATCACGTGGTCCTTGACTTCTCGATGACCCATCTCGGCGGAGGAGAAGACCGAGTGCTCGCGCTACTACCGCCCAATTCCGGCGACGGCGCCGCGGACTTTCAACCTTTTTCGCTTATCGACCCGAAGAACGAGAGCAAACACCTTCCTCTTCTCTACACGGATGGCAGTTGCTACTGCAGCGACTGGAAGGAAAGCGGAATCGATCCGGGCGGAAGGATCCGAGCTTGGATGGCCTTCCCCGGCCCGCCCCAGGGTGTTGATTCGATGATCCTCACGTCAGCGATAGCCCCTCCGATCTTCAATATCCCGATCACCGAAGACGGCAAATCAAGACCACCTTCTGGGGACCTTTCGGATCCGCGGATCTGGGACCTCCGATCAATCGAAGAGGACCTGAATTCCGGAACAACACGAGAGGAAACGGCCGACGAAGTCGCCATATCGCTTTCCACGGACGTGCTTTTCGAGGTAGGGGAATCCCGACTCACCTCCACAGCCAGCCAGACACTCCAGCAGGTAGCCCAAGAGATCGAAAGCTCCTCCGGCTCAGTGGTCGAAATCGACGGTCACACAGATGACACAGGCACGGACTCGATCAACGACCCCTTGTCACTGGATCGAGCTGAATCCGTCAAACGGGCACTGTCCGATCTCATCTCCAAACCCACTGTGGAATATAAGGTAGAAGGTCACGGATCCCAGCAGCCGATAGCGACGAACGAAACCGACGAAGGACGAAAAAAGAACCGCCGAGTCACGATCACGTTCCAACGGTAAAAGGGAGCTACCAGCATGCTGCCGCCACGTCTGCTTTCATCGGCGACATTGGTCGTGGCCATATCGGCGTTGTCCCTGCATTCAGGATCGTCTGTCGCAGCCGCTCCGGTCACGACGGCCGAACCTCCACAGGAATCCGCCACACCGCCTGAAATCGCGAGAAGCAACGGCGAAGACGACCACATCAAAGACGCCACTGCGGAAGTCGTCAACATTCAGCGGGCAGACGCCGGAAAATTACTTTCGATAACCCTCAGAATCACAAACGAGGGAACCGAGAATATTCATGACAAGTGGTTCGGAAATCCAGTTTACATCTATCGCGAAGACGTCTTCAGCGGAATAACGCTCGTTGATTCCAACCATGGCTTCCGCCATCACCCCATTATGGATGAAGAGGAGTATTGCAGCTGCTCAGGATACGCCCCTCGAGCGCCCTATGCACCCTTCGTCCGGCCAGGTGACTCCATCGACTACTGGGCGATGTACAGCATCCGCCAAGAAGTCAAAAGCGTCGATATCGAAATCCCCGGGTTCGATCCCATTGAAGACGTTCCCGTCGGGTGACGCTCTTTCGACCTGAGAAGGGTGGTGATTCGGTGACGGTGCCGCGGAAGATGCTCGCTCGGTTGCATGGGAATGGGAGCGAGCGTGGGGCCTCGGTGCTGGAGATGGCCGCGCTGATCACCATCGCCGGCGTCATCGTCATCGGGTTGTCTTCCACCTCGATCGGCGATGTCTTTCATGACGCCACCCGCGAGTACGTCTGCCGTGTGGAGGGTCCCGAGTGCGGGGGCGAGACCTGGGTCGAGCATGAACGGCCGGAGAAGCCCGAGGAGTACACGTGGAACTTCGCCGGTACGTGGAGCGGCGAGGTGCAGGGCGAGGGCAGCGCCAAGGTCGCCATCCAGTTCGCGCTCGCTCAGCAGGGGAAACCGTACGTGTGGGGCGCCACCGGTCGGCAGTCCTATGACTGCTCGTCGCTGATGCAGGAGGCATGGAAAGAGGCCGGGGTGCTGATCCCGCGAACCACGTGGGCCCAGATCGACGCGCTAGAGCAGATTCCCAGGAGCGATCTGCAGCCCGGCGACCTGATCTTCTTCCATACCATGCCGGGCGAGTATCCGCCGCCTACGCACGTGGGAATGTACATCGGCGAGGGGAAAATGGTCCACGCCGGCGATCCGGTGCATGTTGAGCAGGTCCTCGGCGTCCCGCAGTGGGAGTCGATCTGGGTGGGCCAGGCTCGGGTCCCCCAGGCTTAATCCGCTCCACGCCTCCTCGGCCCGTGGCACCGCGGCCGTGTGCATGCCCCCGGATGACCGCGCCACCCCGGCTCCCCCTGATCGCACGTGAAACCGGGTGCCGCCCCGCGTTCTCCATAGCGCCGCTCCGTCGGCTGCCGCCTTTGTGGACAACGCCGCCCAGCCCCGACCTCGCATCCTTCATCCTCTCCTCCTGCGAGGCCGAACATGGCTGCTCGACCGATCCGTGTTTGCATCCCTCCTCCGAACACCACCGATCGCGGCGGAACCCTGCTCGGCTATGCGGGTGTCGTCCTCGTCGTCGGCGCGCTCGGTGTCACCCTGTTCGCATCCACCGACTTCGGCGGGCGGATTGTCACCGGGATCGAGCGGGCCGTTTGCGCCGTGCTGGATCTTGGCGGCTGCCCACCCGGCCGCGGTGTCGCCGAGGACTTCCTGCCCGAGCCGTGCACGACCGACGCGCAGCAGCTCAGTGCCTCGGTGAGCATCTCAATCGCCGCCAGCCCGAGCGGACGGGTGCGCATCGGCGAACGGGTCAACAGCGACGGCACGGCGGAGGTCTCGCTGACCCATGCCCTGCACGGCTCCGCCGACGCGCCGAGCCCGCTGCGCTGGGGGGCGGACCTGGGCCCGCTCGCCGACGCCCATGCCGGAGTGGGCGCGGGTATGCACGGCGGGCTGGCCGCCACACGCACGTGGACGTTCCGCACCGAACGCGCCGCCGACCGCTTCCGTAAGCGTGTCGCCCGCGCGGAGCACCTGCAGAACCTAGGTTCCGACAGCGGCGCCTTCGACGCGCTCGGTGCCCGGATCGTCGGAGTCGCCGCCGACCGCCTCGGCGGCGACTCCGCAGGAGACCTCCCGCCTCCGGACCGCCGGGAGGTCTCTGTGAACGCGGGCGTCCACCTGACCGGAGAAGCGGGCGCGAAGTTCGGCCTGCGCCGCTCAGGCCGATCCGCCGAGGCCGGGCCGCACGGTCCCACCTCCCCTGCCGATGGCCGCACCGCCGATCCCGGCAGCACCGACGCCGATACGGGCGGCGATCCATCCGCCGATCCTGGGAGCCGCCGCGACGGCGTGTCCAGCAGCTTGAACCTGCTTCACCTGGTCTCGGCGGGCGCCGAAGGCGAAGCGGTGCTCACCGAGTCCGTCGACGAGCGCAGCGGCACCGTCTCCCAGACCGTGGGGTTCACGTTCGCCGAGGCCGGCGAGGTCGGCCCGCTCATGCCCAAGTCCGTGCTGAGACCGCGCGACGCGCGCGACCGCCTCGCCCGCGCTTCCCTCACCACCACCCGCGACCGCGCCACCGGAGAACTCGTGGCGATCACGATCGAGACCGTCAACACCGACGAGGACCGCGGGCACATCGCAGGCACGACCCGTTTGGAGGTGACCGGCGCCAACAGGGCGGCGGTGCGCCGCTGGCTCGCCGGCAGCCGACCGCTGGCCGCCCTGGAGTTCCTGGCCACCACCGGCCGCCCCAAGGACATAACCTCACCGGCGGCGCAGCGCAGCGATGACATCGGCGAGTTCGACCGCCTGCTGTTCAGCGAGGCCACCTACAGCACCGTCCGCTACGCCGCCGAGTCGAACGGCCGCGAGTTCGGCGCGGACGCCACACTGAGCGGCTGGACGTTCGGCGGCGCCACCGGATGGGAGTCGCTGACGCGCACGGCCACGGGCGCCCGCTACCTCGCGGGGCCGGGACCGGCGGGGCGGCGCGAACTCGTCCCGTTCGAGGACTGCGCCGACTGATGACCGGCGCCGCCCGTCCCTACCCAGGGCCGCGTTCCGCAGGGCGCCGGCCGACCACCCCCGCCCGGACCCCGGGAACGCCGCCTCCCGGACCGATGCGGCGTGCAGTCGAGGCTCGTGTCCCGGCTCTCCCCTTACCTCGCCCCTCGCGTCGCTCTCCGCCGGCGAAGCGCCAGCTACCGCGGCCCGCCCACACCCCCCGTAAGCCGCGAACACGCGGCCGCGACGACCGCCCCACGACTCTCCGCGCGACCACGGAAACGGAGCCCCCTCATGGACCTGCTGCGCGCCTGGACGGCCGGAGCCGCCGCCTGGCTGGCCTGGGCCTTCGCCAGCGCCCTGCTGCACCTCTGGCTCTTCCCGCTGGGCGCCCTCTCCATACCGCACCTGCGCCTGCCGTGGATCGCCTGCACCACGCTCACCGGCTACACCCTGGTCGCTCTCGCCGCCGGCCTGGCGCTCCCCCGCTCACGCCGAGCCCGCTCACGACGACCCCCCTCACGCCCACCCCGCCCCGCCCGCCGCCTGGTCGCGGTGTGGACCGTGCCCGCGATCGGCGCGGTGCTGGAGGCCGCCGCAGCCCTCTCCCCCAGCCCATCGGCGGCGAACGCGGCCGCCCTGCTCATCGCCGCCGCCATGATCACCACCGGTACCGCGCTGGGCTCCGCCCTGTCCCGCAGGATCCGCACCAGAGCCGATAACCGGGCCTGATCCGGACGCCGAATCGAGCCTCCAGCGTCCGGAGTCGGGACGGTACGCGGGGCGCTCCGCCGTCTCAGTCGTCCTCGGAGCCCAGCCAGCCGAAGACTCCGTTCTCGGTCTCAGCGGGACGCAGGTCGGCGCCGTCCATCCGGCAGGGCGGTGACTTCAGGACCTCCGCGATGTAGGCGAGCATCGCGCCGACACCGCCCCAATCCGGGGGCCGCACCCCGTCGTCGTGGTGGAACCTGGCGACGCACCCCCGCATGGCACCCTCCCGCTGGTCGACCACCAGATAGTCGCCGCCGTAGTCCCGGCCGATGGGGAACAGCGCACGGCAGAAGCCCAGAATCCGCTCCCCGGCCGCGGAGCGGTGCGTTCCGTCCGCCCGGCAGCAGTCCTGGTCGCCGAACCACGGTTCGGACGCCCACTCGGTGCGCGCCTCCTGGACGGACAGCAGCCGGTAGAACGGCGGTATGAGCTCCGTGTCCTCCCCGGTGCCGTCCACGCACAGCCACAGCGACCGCAGTTCCTCCGGCAGCTCCCGGCCGAACATGCGCTCCGTGTAGCCGATCTCCGCCGGATCCGCCGGCGGCATGACCCTCGCCGCGGACCGCGGTGCCTTCTCCCGCAGCCACGCCTGAATCCGGTCCCATGATTGCTGCACAGATGCGGTCATAGGGGGACCGTTCCAGACGGCGCCGACATCCGCGACCGCGCGGCCGTGGGCCGGTGCTGCCCCACGTCATCCGCGACTGTGCCCGCCTCCGCGGCTTGACCTTGAAGCCGACTCGAAGGTCTAGCGTCGGGTCCGTGGAGACCATGAGCATTTCACAACTGGCCGGACGCTCCGGCGTCGCGGCCTCCACGCTGCGCTACTACGACGAGCGCGGGCTGCTGCCCGCCCGACGCACCCGCGCCGGCTACCGGGTCTACGACCCCGCCGACCTGCGGCGCCTGGAGCTGATCGTCACCGCGAAGCGCCTCGGGCTGCCGCTAGACGAGATCGCCGAACTCCTCGACGTCTGGCGGCAGGGCGCCTGCGCGCAGGTCAAGGCGTCGCTGCGCCCGCGCCTGGCCGCGCGGCTCGCCGCCGCCCGGAGCCGGGAGGCGGAGCTGGCCGAGTTCACCGCAACGCTCCGCGGCACCCTCGACCACCTGGACGCTCTCCCCGACTCGCCCGGCCCGTGCGGCCCCGAATGCGATCTCATCGACCTGCGGCACCCCCTCCCCCAGCCGGCACCTGCGGAGAACGAACCGGAGCGAAGCTCACCGGTCATCGCCTGCTCCCTGGAGTCGTCCGCGGACATGCACGCCCGCATCGACCGCTGGCGGACTCTGCTGGACGGTGCCCATCGCGAAGACATCGCGGACGGCGTGCGTGCCGTACTGCCGGCCGACCGCGCCGCCGAGACCGCAGAGCTGGCCGCCGCCGAACAGCGCTGCTGCCCGTTCTTCTCCTTCACGCTGCACTTCGCCCACGACTCGGTGAGTCTGGACGTCCGGGCGCCGAGCGACGCGGAGGCGATGCTCGACGAGATCTTCCGCCCGCACGATTCCGGCACCGCGGCGGATCCGGCTACCGGATGCTGCTAGTTCCGCTTCTTGACGCCGATGGCGATGAACACGGCTCCGAAGACCACGAAGAACGCGATGAAGCCGTAGAAGACGCCCATCCCCTCCTCGATCCCGCTGTTCAGCATCTGGACGGTGTCGATGGTCGTCATGCCGGCATAGACCAGCGCGAGAATCCCGACGAAGAAGAAGATCCAGCGAGGCATTCGCTCCCTTTCCCAGTGCTGGTCGCCGCTGCGCAGGTCGAGCCCGCCTGGCCCTGCGGCCGGGCGGACTGCCGACCGGCCGGGCTGCGACTCGCGCCGCGGACCGCGGTGCGGCCTCCTGTGCCCACTCCCGACCCCCGGGCCGCGTCCCATGCCTCTTCCACAGACGCCTACACCCGGGGATCCGTTCCAGCGGACGCCGAGGCTGGCGCCCAACTCGCCACCGCAACTTCTCAGCCGCAGGGCGGCCCGCTCAGTCGCCGCTCTCCAGCATCGCGCCCAGCCGCCGCTGGATCTCCAGGGCCGTCTCGCGGACTCGGCCCAGCCAGAAAACACGGTCCTCGGTGGCCGAAACGAGTTCGTCCACCAGGTCTTGCAGTTCGGTCCGCTCCGCCGGGGTCAGCTCGAACCCGTCCCGCTGCCGGGGTACGAGCGGCTCCGCATCGTGCGCGCTCATCGGCCCACCCCCGCGAACGCGGCTTCGGCGACCCGGTCGAACTCGGCCTGCCAGTCGGTGGCGCCGATCCGGATGTGCGCGAGCCCGCAGGCCGCATAGGGCCGCACCCGGGAGGCGGCCCGGAGCCGCGGATCCGGCGCGTTCGGCACGGCGGTGAACGCGGCAGACCGGGGAGCATAGCCCCTGACGCGCGCAGCGGACCGCCGCGACGTCCGGCGAACTCGGGAAGTGGATGGAGGCTTGAATACGGACACGGCAGTGCGCCCGACGCCCACACGCCGCAGCACACGCTCGATAAGCTCGGTCATGTCATCAGCTCCTGCATAGCTGGTGGCCGCGCCCCCGGACGCCTGCCAGCGTCGCGGGGGTCTTCCTATGTCCACCGTAGCCCAACAGTGACATGCCATGCCATGCCCTGACTCGCCAATGTTCGCTGTGATGTGGACTTCTAAAGTGATTCCATGGCAGAGATCCCCCGCGGCTACGGACCAGACGATGAGATCGACCACGAAGCCCCGGATCCGGTGTATCTCCAGCTGTGCGCGATCCTGGTGGCCAGGATCGACAGCGGACGGTATCCACCTCGGCGTGTGGTTCCAGGCATCGAGCGCTTGGTTCAGGAGTTCGGCGTCGCCCGCGGTACGGCCCGAAAGTCGCTGCTCTTGCTTTCCGATCTCGGATATCTGCGCATAGTGCCCGGCAAGGGCGCATACGTCAGGCAAGAATGATGAGGCACTGAGTTCTCACGATCCCGGCGATCTTGTACCCCCGGAGATCTGGCGCGGTGCCGAGCCGACTACGCCGACCGGCGCGCCTCGTCGGCTTCTCCCGATTCCGCCTCTGCGGACTCGTCCCCTGCGGACTCCGCCGCTTCCCGGCCCTCCCCGGCCTTCCCGTTCTCCGCGTCATCGCGGGGCTCGGTCGCCTCCGTGCGGTCCCAGTAGGTCTTGGGGACGCGCAGCCGCTCGCCGGTCGGGGACTCGACGACGGCGGGGCGCTGCAGGCGGCGCATCAGCAGGAAGGCGAGGACGGCGCCCGCGAGGGCGATTGCCGTCCAGCTGCCGAACAGCGCCCAGTTCACCTCGGAGCCGGTGAGCAGCCGGGCCGTGTCCACGGCGGTGCCCGCCGCCGGGGCGGCGAGGACCGCGATCGCGTTGCGGCCCAGGTCGTGGCGGTCCGGCGCCCGGTGGACGAGTGCCGCCGCGACCGCGGAGAGGAAGTAGGCGGCGAACCCGATCCCGCCCAGCCACAGCAGGGCCCAACCGAAGCTGCGGACGTGCTCGGCCGGGGCCAGCAGCTGGAATGCCAGCGCTCCGATGTTGGTCAGCATGAACCACGCCACGGCGCCGATGATCCACGCCCGGATGAACTCCACCATCGCCTCTCCGCCGACTCCTGCCGTCGTCTCCCGTGATCCCGCCGCGGTCACGCACCGGCGCCGGACGGGCGCGGTGCGGCGGCCCCTGAGTCTAGACCCGAACCCGTGAAGATCGGCAGTCTCGCCCGCCTCCCGAACCCCGTGTGATCCGGCTCCCGCGGTCCCCGGCGGCGCGCTTCTCGCCCCCGCCCCGGCCCCGCCGCATCGCCGCGGAGGCCGCAGCCCCTCCCCGCACGCAGCACCGCCCCCGCCCGGCGAACCGGGCGGGGGCGGTGGCGGGGCCGCGGGGCCGGCGCCGTGCGTTGCGCACACGGCCACCGGTCGGCCTGCGTATCGCCTGTTCGCCTACTTGACGAAGCCGATGTCCGCGTAGGGGATGGAGGCCAGGCCGTTGGCGCCCCAGTTGGCGATCTTGGGGTCGACCGCGTAGAGGCCGGGCCGCTGGAAGAGCGGCACCGCCATGCTCTGCTCCCAGAGCATCCGGTCGATCTCGTTGGCCTTGGCCGCGTACTCCTCGGGATCGGTCAGGGTCGACAGCTCGTCGAACGCCTTGTTGATCTCGTCGGTGCTGAAGAAGTGCAGGTTGTTGCCCCAGTTGACGTTGCCGTCCTCGTCCTTGCCCACCGGGCCGACGAAGTTCTCGGCGAGGTCGCCGCCGTAGGGGTTGGTGCTGGAGTACACGAAGGTCGTGGCGTCGTAGTTGCCCGGAACGATGTACTCCGAGAAGTAGGAGTTGATCGGCACCGTCTGGATCTTGACCCCGACGCCGACCTCCTTCAGCTGCGCCTTGGCGATCTCGGCCTCGTCGGCGGTGTTCTGCAGGTCGCTGGGGATCACCCACTGCAGCTGCAGCTTCTCGCCGTCCTTGGTGCGGATCGCGTCCTCGGACTCCCGGGTCCAGCCGGCCTCGTCGAGCATCTCGGCGGCCTTCTCCGGGTCGTACTCGCCGTAGCCCTCGCCGTTGTACTTGAACCCGGTCTGGGTGGAGACGAGCATGCGGTTGGCCGTGGGGTCGGTCGGCCAGTTGACGCCGCTCAGAGTGGCGTTGGCCATCTGCTTGCGGTCGATCGCGTGGACCAGGGCGTTGCGCAGCTTCTTGTCGGCGAGGACGCGCCCCTTGCCGCCGTTGAAGGTCATGTGGCGGAAGGCGTTGTCGATCGCCTTGGTCAGCCGGACACCCTCGGCGTCCTTGAGCTGGTCGTAGCCCGCAGCGTCGTAGCCGAGGTAGAAGCCGTCGATCTCACCGTTGTTCATCACGCCGGCGAGAGCGTCGTTGCCGTAGGTGTGGTAGACGATCGAGTCCAGCTTGGCGGGCTCGCCCCACCAGTCCTCGTCGCGGTTGACGGTGATGGTCTGGGCGGTCTTGTCGAACTTCACGTCGCCGAAGGGACCGGCGGTGACCGGGAAGGCCTGCTTGTAGGCCTCGTTGAACTTCTTCGGGTCCTCCATGTACTTCTTGGGGTAGAGGACGTCGAAGAGGCGCGGCCACTCGGCGAAGGGCGTCTCGAAGTGGAAGATCACCTCGAACTTGTCGGCGCCCTTCTCGACGTCGCTGATCCGCTCGTAGCCGGTCGTGTCGCCGATGTCGAACTTCGAGGTGTTGTCGCGGTGCCCGCCGACGGTCTCGACCTGGGCGGCGTAGTCCTCCCAGGTGATCGGGTCGCCGGTGGACCACTTGGCGTCGGGGTTCAGCTCGAAGGTCAGCGTGCTGCCGTCCTCGCTGACCTCGCTGGAGAGGACGTAGTCCTCGTCGGGGTGCGGCTGGCCCTTCTCGTCGAACTCGTGGGCCTGCGGCATGACGGCGTTGGCGACCCGCACCGCGTTGGCCAGGTTCCCCTGCGTGTGGAAGACCTGGTACTGGGGCGGGAACTCGTTGATGCCCCAGTGGAACGTGCCGCCGTCCTTCAGCTCGGAGCGGTCGGTCTTGTTGATGTCGATCGCGGGGATGTCGGCGAGGGTCTCCTCGTTGTTCTGACTCTCCTCGCCGCCCCCGCCGCAGGCGCCGGCCGCCAGGACCAACGCCGCAAGCGGGGCGCCGACCTTGGCGGCGCGTTTGATTCGCACGGGGATTCTCCTCACTGGTCTGTTCTCAAGGGGATCGGGTGGGTGGGGCTGGGCGCACGGACGGTCAACGCGACCCTTCCGTGTCCGCGTAGTGGCAGGCGGCGGCCTGGTCGGCCGCCCCCTCGACCCGGTGCCGCAGCTCGGGCTCGCGCTCCCGGCAGGCCGAGCGATCGTCCTCGCTGAGGACGGCGAACTTCTGGCAGCGGGTACGGAAGCGGCACCCGGACGGCGGGTCGGCCGGGTTGGGCAGGTCGCCCTGGAGCACGATGTGCTCGCGCCGCCGCTCCTTCTCCGGGTCGGGCAGCGGGATGGCCGACAGCAGCGCCTTGGTGTAGGGGTGCGTCGGCCGCCGGTAGATCGACTGCACATCGCCGATCTCCACGATCTTGCCGAGGTACATCACCGCCACGCGGTCGGCGATGTGGCGTACGACGGACAGGTCGTGGGCCACGAACAGGTAGGAGAGCCCCAGCCGTGCCTTGAGCTCCTCCAGCAGGTTGATCACGCCGGCTTGGATGGACACGTCCAGCGCGGATACGGGTTCGTCCAGCACCAGCAGCTTCGGCTCCAGCGCCAGTGCGCGGGCGATGCCGATGCGCTGCCGCTGCCCGCCGGAGAACTCCGCGGGCGAGCGCGTCACGGCGGAGCCGTCCAGGCCGACCAGCTCCATCAGCTCCAGCACGCGCGAGCGGATCCGGTCCTTGGCGTAGCCGTGGGTGCGCAGCGGCTCGGCGATGATCTCGAACACCCGCATGCGGGGGTCCAGCGAGCTCATGGGGTCCTGGAAGACGACCTGCACGTCGCGGCGCACGTCGAAGCGCTCGCGGTTGGAGAGCCGGCCCGACTCCTTGCCCAGCACCTCCACGGTGCCCTGCTGGGGCTTGTCCAGGCTGAGGATCTCCATCAGGGTGCTGGACTTGCCGCAGCCGGACTCGCCCACCAGCCCCAGGGTCTCGCCTTCGCGGATGTCGAAGCTGAGTCCGTCGACCGCGTAGACGGTGCCCACCCGCCGCTTGAACAGCGCGCCGCGCATCAGCGGGTGGTGCTTGGCCAGACCCTCCACGCGCAGCACGGTTCCGCGGTCTTCGCGCGGCACCTGGGAGACGGGGTCGTGTGCGATCTCGCTGACGGGGTAGACGTCGTGCGCCGTCCACGAGTTGGACTCGATCTCGCCCGCGCGGATGCAGGCGGCGCGGTGGCCTTCACCGCCGACCTGCTCCAGCGGCGGCTCGCCGGCGTCGCACGCCTCGACCGCGATCGGGCAGCGGGGCGCGAACGGGCAGCCGGGGGGCATGTCGGTGAGGCTGGGCGGATTGCCCTTGATCGGGATCAGCGGGCTCTTCTCGTCCTGGTCCAAGCGCGGGACCGACCCCAGCAGGCCCATGGTGTAGGGCATGCGGGTGCGGTAGTAGACGTCGTCGACGGTGCCCGTCTCGACCAGCCGCCCCGCGTACATCACCTGGACGCGGTCCACCAGCCCGGCGACCACGCCCAGGTCGTGGGTGATCATGACGATGGCGGCGCCGGTCTCGCGCTGGGCGGCCTTGAGCACCTCCAGGATCTGGGCCTGGATGGTGACGTCCAGCGCGGTGGTGGGCTCGTCGCAGATGATGACGTCGGGGTCGTTGGCGATGGCGATGGCGATCATGACGCGCTGGCGCATGCCGCCGGAGAACTCGTGCGGGAAGGACCGCTGCCGGCGCTCGGCGTCGGGGATGCCCACCAGGGTGAGCAGCTCGACGGCGCGCTTGTGCGCCGCGGCGCGTGAGATCTGCGGGTTGTGCACCCGCACCGCTTCGGCGACCTGGTCGCCGACGGTGTAGACGGGCGTCAGCCCCGACAGCGGGTCCTGGAAGACCATGGAGATGGCGTGGCCGCGCTTGCGGGCCATGGTGCGGTCGTCGAGCCCCAGCAGCTCCTCGCCGTGGAGGCGGATGGAGCCCTTGACCTGCGCGTAGTCGGGCAGCAGCCCGATCGCGGCCAGGGACGAGACGGACTTGCCCGAGCCGGACTCCCCGACGATGCCGAGGATCTCGCCGCGCCGCACCTCGTAGCTGACGCCGCGCACCGCGGTGACGCCGGCGTTGCCGCGGCCTCCGGGAAAGGACACCTCCAGGTCGCGGACCTCGAGGACGGGGGGCTCGACGCCGTCGGGCCCGCGGGCCGCGCCGGTCTGCTCCTGCTCGGCGGCGGCGGTGCCGCTGGTTGCGCTCATGGCGGTTCGATCCCCCTCTTAGGTCCTGCTCTTGGAGTGCGGGTCCAGCGCGTCGCGCAGCCCGTCGCCGACGAGGTTCACCGCGAGCACGAGCACGATCAGCAGCCCGGTGCAGAACCAGAACGTCCACGGGAAGGCCAGGGCCTGGCGCGATCCTTCGGCGATCAGCGAGCCGAGGGTGACGTCGGGCGGCTGGATGCCGAATCCGAAGTAGGACAGCGCGGTCTCCAGGATGATTGCGGAGCTGACGTTGATGGTGGCGTCCACGATCAGCAGCGAGGACATGTTCGGCAGGATGTGGCGCAGGATGATCCGGCCGTGGCTGACGCCCATGTAGCGCGCCGCCAGCACGTACTCGCGCTCCTTGAGGGAGATGGTCATGCCGCGCACCATCTTCGCGGTGACCATCCACATCAGGCAGGCCAGCAGCAGGACGAAGACCAGCCATCCCTGGTCGCGCAGGACCGGGTAGAGGATGGCCAGGATCAAAAACTGCGGCAGCACCAGGAATAGGTCGGTCACCCACATCAGTGCGCGGTCGGTGAACCCGAGGTAGTAGCCGGCGAACGCGCCCACGAGGGCGGCGATCACGGTGGTGAACAGCGCGGCGCAGAGCCCGATGAGGATGGACTTCTGCAGGCCGACCATCGTCATGTGGAAGACGTCGCGGCCGGTGTTGCCGGTGCCGAACCAGTGGTCGGCGGTGGGCGGGCTGCGGAAGGCGGTGAAGTCGCGTTCGTCGAAGCCCCACGGACTGAGCATCGGGCCGATCCACGCCATGGCGATCAGGCCGAGGATGATCGCGAGCCCGATGACGACGCGCCGGGTGGCCAGCAGTTCCTTGGCCAAGGACGACCACCGGCCGGAGATCTCCGCGGCGGCCTCGGACGTGGTCGCCTCGCGCTCGGCGGACAGGCTCATGGGATGTACTCCAGCACGGTGAGCGGGGACGGGCAGGGCCGGATCGGCGCGGCGCCGCGGGGCGGGCGGGTGCGGCTCATGGTCAGCTCACCCGTACCCGCGGATCCAGCCATGCGTAGAGCACGTCGGACAGGAAGGAGGCTGCCATGACGCACACGGCCATGAAGAACGTGACCGCGGCGACCGCGTTGACGTCCTGGGTGGAGATCGAGTCCACGACCCAGGCCCCCATGCCGTGCCAGCCGAAGATCTTCTCGGTGAAGGTCGCGTTGGCGATGAGGATGCCGAAGGTGAACGTGAAGTAGGTGATCGTGGGGATCAGCGCGGTGCGCAGAGCGTGCTTGATCATGGCGGCGCGGCGGGTCAGCCCCTTGGCCATGGCGGTGCGCACGAAGTCCGACCCGAGGACGTCGAGCATCATGTTGCGCTGGTAGCGGCTGAACGCCGCGAACAGCGAGAGCGACAGCGCCATGGTCGGCAGGATCGCGTGCTGGACGCGGTCGAGCAGCGTGCCCCAGAACCCCGCGTCGAGGTTGGCGCTGTACTCGCCGCCGTACTCCAGTAACCGCATGCCGCTGACGTCGTTGATCCACACGGCGATGACCTGCAGGGTGACGGCCACGACCACGGCGGGCACCGCCAGCAGGAAGAACGCGGCCACGGTGGTGACGCGGTCGAACCTGCCGTACTGGCGCACGGCGGCGTAGGCACCCATGGCCACGCCCAGGGTCGCGCCGATCACGGTCCCGGCCACGATCAGCCGCAGCGAGACGCCGGCCTTGCGCGCGATGGCCTCGTTGACGCTCTGGTCGGTGATGGTCTGGCCGAAGTCGCCGACGGCGACGCCGGCGACCCACGTGGCGTAGCGCTCCGCCAGCGGGGTTTCGGGGTTCAGGTTGAGCTTGTCCAGCTGCCGCTCGATGGCCTGGTCGCTCGGCGGGGGCTGCTGCTGCTCGAAGTAGGCGCGCGGGCTCAGGGTCGTCGCAGCGATCAGATAGGCGATGCTCGACGCGAGAAAGATCAGGACGAGATAACTCAGTAGTCGCCTGACCAAGAACTTCGCCAACTGGTGCCCCTAGCTCACATCGCCCGGACGGACAGCATCGGATCAACCGCGGTGAACCGGCGCGGGCCTGTGTGCCCGCCAGGTATGGCGTAGTCGCACAGACGCAGTCGGCGCAAGGGGAGGATGTCCGGTTACCGCCGGAGGGTCGGCTCTGTGCGGTGACCGCATCCCGCTTACATCCGATTCACGGTCAGTGATCCGAATTCACACGAGTTTGGGCTGTTTGCGGACACTGCGGGGTTACCGGCGCATCAAGAAAGCGCAACGGGGGTTACTTTCCTGCAAATCACCGCACCGCATAGAAGGATAATAACCGCTCTTGAACGCACAGTGGTCGGGAAATCACACAGCGACGGTCCGCAGCGGCGGCCCGATGCGGCCGCGGCTGCGGACGGCGCCGCCGGCAGGCTAGTGCTCGCTGGAGCGCCGCCAGATGTTGACGCCCAGGTCGACCGCGTGCCTGTCGATCTCGGCCAGCTCGTCCTCGCCCAGCGCCGGGCCGCGCACCGCCGCGAGGCTGTCCTCCAGCTGCTCGACGCTGCTGGCGCCGATGAGCGCCGAGGTGATCCGGCGATCGCGCAGCACCCAGCTGATCGCCAGCTGCGCCAGCGTCTGCCCGCGCCCGCGCGCAACCTCGTTCAGCGCGCGGACGCGCTCCAGGTTGCCCTCGGCCAGCCACTCCCGCGAGAACGACCCGCTGCGGCTGGCCCGCGAGCCCTCGGGGACGCCTTCCAGGTAGCGGCCGGTCAGCAGCCCCTGGGCCAGGGGCGAGAACACGATGCAGCCCGCCCCCGCGCTCTCGAGTGCGTCCAGCAGGCCCTGCTCCTCGATCCAGCGGTTGACCATCGAGTACGACGGCTGGTGGATCAGCAGCGGCACGCCCATCTCGCGCAGCAGGGCCGCGGCCTCGGCGGTGCGCTGGGCGGAGTAGGAGGAGATGCCGGCGTACAGCGCCCGGCCGGAGTGCACGGCGTGGGCCAGCGCGCCCATCGTCTCCTCAAGGGGAGTGTCGGGGTCGAAGCGGTGGCTGTAGAAGATGTCGACGTGGTCCAGGCCCATCCGCGCCAGCGACTGGTCCAGGCTGGCCAGCAGGTACTTGCGGGAGCCGCCGCCGCTGCCGTAGGGGCCCGGCCACATCTCGTAGCCCGCCTTTGTGGAGATCACCAGCTCGTCGCGGTAGGCGCGGAAGTCCTCGCGCAGGATCCGGCCGAAGTTCAACTCGGCCGCGCCGGGCGGCGGCCCGTAGTTGTTGGCCAGGTCGAAGTGGGTGACCCCCAGGTCGAAGGCGCGCCGCAGGATGGCCCGCTGCGTCTCCAGCGGCTGGGCGTCGCCGAAGTTCTGCCACAGCCCCAGGGACACCTCGGGCAGCCGCAGGCCGCTGCGCCCGGTCCGCCGGTAGGGCATGCGGCCGTCGTAGCGGCCGGCGTCGGCCCGGTGGACTCCGGCGCTGGGGACGTCGAGTCGGGGAATGTCGTTCTCTCGCACCATGGGCCCCATCATCCCACCGCACTCCGGGCTGCGTGCCCACACGCGGCGGTCCCGGCCGCACACGCCCGCGGCCGGCGTCCGCACCGGGGTGCGGACGCCGGCCGCGGCTACGGCGTGCGCCGGTGGGAGCCGGCCGCGCCTCAGCTGCCGATGTCCTTGCCGCGGCTGTGCCAGATCGACACCACCGAGGGGCGCGGGAAGCCGTTGCGGTCGGGCCAGGTGCTCTGCGGCTGCTCGTAGCTGCCGTCGTCACCGGGGTGCTGCGGTGCGATGAAGACGGTCTTCTGGTCCTCGGTGATCAGCGGGCCGCAGCACTCGGCGCCGTTGGGCACCCGGGCGAACATCTTCAGCTCGCCCTTGTAGCGGCCCTCCACCGGCACGGCGAACAGCCCGTCGTTGCCCCAGGCCATGCCGTCGGTGGAGATCCACAGGTTGCCCCGCTCGTCGAAGGTCAGGTTGTCCGGCGAGGAGATGGCGGTGACCTTGGACTTGTCGAAGCCGGCGAAGTAGGTGCCGGGGTCCTCGGGGTCGCCGCAGACGATCGGCACGTCCCAGCGGAACCGGGTGGCCGCGGCGTCGTTGTGCCGCTCGGTGATCTCCAGGATGTGGCCGTAGCGGTTGGGGCCGCGCGGGTTGGGCTCGTCGGCCTGGCCGGGCTCGCGGGCGCTGTTGTTGGTCAGCGCGCAGTAGATCTTGCCGGTGGCCGGGCTGGCCTCGATGTCCTCGGGCCGGTCCATCTTGGTCGCGCCGGCCTTGTCGGCGGCCAGGCGGGTGTGCACGAGCACCTCGGCGACCGTGAATCCCTCGACGAAGCTCTCCTTGTCGCTGCACAGCGCGATCCACTCGCCCCAGCCGTCGAACGCGCCGTCGGAGGGCAGCTCGCCCGAGCCGTCGATCTCGTTCTCCGGGCTGTCGCCGCGCAGCTTGGCCACGTACAGGGTGCCGGAGTCGAGCAGGCGGCTGTTGCCGCGCCGGGAACCCTTGCGGTAGCGGCGCTCGCTGACGAACTTGTAGATGTAGTCGAACCGCTCGTCGTCGCCCATGTAGACCGCCACGCGGCCGTCGCGGGTGATGCGGATGTTGGCGCCCTCGTGCTTGATGCGGCCCAGCATGGTGCGCTTCTTGGGCGTGGAGCCGGGGTCGTAGGGGTCGATCTCGACGACGTAGCCGAAGCGGTTGGCCTCGTTGGGGTGGCGGGAGAGGTCGAACCGCTCGTCGACCCGGTCGAAGCGGCGGTTGCCCTCGCGGGTGTCGCCCTCGGTGGCGATGCCGTAGCGGGCCAGGGCCGGCTTGGCGTCCTCGGGCGCGTTCTCGCCGCCCACGAAGTACTGGTTGAAGTTCTCCTCGCAGGTGAGGATGGTGCCCCAGGGGGTCGTGCCGCCGGCGCAGTTGTTCAGCATGCCCAGCACGGTGGTGCCGTCGGGGTCGGCCTCGGTGCGCAGGAGTTCGTCGCCCGCGGCGGGTCCGGTGAGCTCCATGGGGGTGGAGGCGGTGATGCGGCGGTTGAACGGGCGCCGCCCGCGGGAGAGCCGCCAGCCGCCGGTGCGCTTGCCCCAGCCCCGGCCGCGGCCCTCGCGCTCGCGGCGGATCTCCACGATCGAACCGCCGTGGGCGGCCATGGCGATCTTGATCTGCTCGGGGTCGGCGTCGTTGCCGTCGGTGTAGCCGGCGAACATCAGGTTCTCGTTGGTGTACTCGTGGTTGACCCACAGCAGCCCGCGGTCGCGGCCCAGCGGCTGGAACCCCACGAAGTCGCAGTTGTAGCCGAACTGCTTGGCCTGGGCGTCGGCGGTCTGGTTGCGGAAGTCGAACTCCGGCGCGCCGGGCAGCACCGGGTCGCCCCACCGGACCACCACACGCTGCTCGTAGCCCTCGGGGATCTCGACGGCGTCGGTGGAGCCCGGCCGGAGGCCCTGGAAGTCCAGCCGCGGGTTGCCCCGGCCGCGGCCCTTGTCGGCCAGCGCCGGCGCCATGCCGCCCAGTCCGGCCGCGGCGGCGGTCGCGCCCGCACCGACGGCGCCGACCCGCAGCAGGTTGCGCCGCGAGAGCGCGGCGGCGGCGATGTCGCCGAAGTAGGCGTTGCCGCTGGTGTTGGGCGCGTCGTGGAAGCAGGCGTCGCCGCAGCGGAACCGGCAGGTCTGGCGGGAGCGGCCACCGCCGACCTGCCCGATCAGCGGGAGGGGGCGGCGATGGGGGACGGATTGCGGCACTGGGTCCTCCTATGGCTTGCGGGGATGACCGGAGGCCGGGAAGCGCGGCGGGATCGCGGGGGCCGCGCACGGCCGGAGGGAGTCGGGGCCGGTGGGCAGCCCGGACCTCCATGACCTTGGCCGATCAGTCGTTCGGCGGCGTGAATTCACCGTGAATGGTCCGCCAATTCCGCGACACACGTTTCGGTGTGTCCGCAACCGCACGCCCGCGCAGAACGCGCAGTGCACGCCGCCCGCTCCGCGTGGTGGTCCGGGCGTCCGGTTCCGGTCATGGATGGCCATATCCGTTCTCCTTACCCGCTTGCCCACCCTCCCGGACCCCGGCAGAGGAGCCGAGTGTGTCGACCGGCGTGCAGAACGTATCTACCACCCCCACCTGTCTCACCAGAAGTCAACCCGCGTATTCTGACCGTGGATGTGACCTCAGAGGCTGAGAGGTCTGGCTCCACCGACCCCGCACACCGCACGACACCGATCCCACGAGCGATCACTCGCGTTTGCCATGTGCGTCGTGACCCGGCAGCGGGCACGAACGTCTCCGGCAGGCGCCGCTCGACGTCACCGCGGCACGTTCGCGGCGTGGCGCCCCAACGTCACAGGGGAGTGAGACCCGCATGCCCGACACCCCTACGGCGGGACCGCAAGGCCGCATCGGCCCGCGTACCCCGCCCGTCCCCGCGGGCAGCAACCGTCCGTCCACCGATCCGGCCAACATCATGGAAGAGCGCCAACCGCCATCCCGTTCCGAGGTCCGCGGGCCGCTCGCGCGGCGCCGGTTCCCCGGACTCCCCAGCCAGATCCAGCACGCGCGCCGCTTCGTCGAACGGATGCTGGCGCCGTCCCCCGAAATCACCACGGCGACGCTGCTCACCAGCGAACTCGCCACCAACGCCATCACCCACAGCGCCTCGGGAACGCCCGGCGGCAAGTTCGAGGTCACGGTCGACCTGGCGGAGGGCTGGGCGCGGGTGGAGGTGCGCGACCTCGGCAGCCCCGAGCAGCCGCGCGCCCAGCACCGCGATCCCTACGACACCAGCGAGCACGGGCGCGGCCTCGACCTGGTCGACGCCCTGGCGGCCAAATGGGGCACCGAGTCCCGCCCGGACGGATTGGGCCGCCTGGTCTGGTTCGAGCTGGTCTGGGTTCAGGAGTCCGGCGGCCCGGCCGCGGACCCGGCCGAATAAGCGCTCCCCGGCGCACCGCGCGAGGGGCGTGCGGACGCCTCCGGCCGCGCGGGCGCCGGCGGAGCGGCGGTCAGCGTGCGGGCGCGTGCCGGCATGCCGTCACCGGCGCCGGAGGCCGGGCCGGCGAGCCCCGGCATGACGAAGGGCCTCCCGCTCGGGGAGACCCCGGTCGTCGTCGTGGGCTCGATCGGCAGGTAGCGCGACAGGCTGGGCGAAAGCCCATGCACTCAGTTGTCCTCCTCGGTGTCGGGAGGGGTGCTCGGCAGCCGGTACTTCTCGTAGAGCTCGCGCGCGTAGTCCTTGGCTTCCTGGGAGGGCTCGTCGCCCAGTTCCTCGCGGACGAGCGCGTCGAGTTCGTTGTCCTTGCTCTCCATGACTGCAGCTTGCCTTTCGTGGGGGCTCGATCACAAATCAGCGCTCCGAGCGGCGCGGAACGCGGACGGGACGCCGCGGTAGGGCCCCGGCCGTCTTTCGAGCGTGCCAGGGCGCCCAGCGGGACGCGAGGGCGGGATGGCCTTGGCCGCCGGAGGGCCGGTCAGCGTTCCGAGAAGGCGCGGGACGCACCGCTTGGCAGGCACCACCGGGAACCGCCTTGGGCGGCCACCACCGGGTTGCGGCAATGGGCGCGCTTCGCGAAGCGCGGCCCGCCCGTCAGCCCGCCACCACCCCAACGGAGACGCTGCGCGTCACTTGTTTTCTTGCCGCCGAGCGCACGCCGAACCTGCCAGATGGAGCCGTGCCACCGGTGGCGGGCCTTCTACGCAAAGGTGCACCGCCGCTCGGCGGCAAGCCGGCGCAGAACAAGTACGTGGCGCGAAGCGCCTCCGTTAGGGGCGGTGGCGGGTGACGGGCGGGCGCTACGCGCATCACAGCCCCATTGCCGCAGCCGTTGTGGTGCTCGCCGCGGATGGTTCCCGGGGGGTTCCTAGGTCCGCCAGGGCAAGGAGGCACCCACCGGGAAGCCCCTTACAGGGTGCACGCGAACGGCGGCGGCCGCCGCGGACGGGGTCCGCGGCGGCCGCACTGTGCTCGGGTCGCGCCCGATGTCCTGCGTCAGCCCTGCGAGCCTCCGCTCACGTCGGCGCCGGACTCGGCGCCCGCGGGCGCGGGAGTCCGCTCCTGCTCGGCCCGCTCGCGGGCCTTCTGCAGCGCGGCCTCGCGCTTGGCGCGGCGCCGCTCGGCGCGCCGCTCCTTGCGGCCCTCGGCCATGGTGTACAGCACCGGGACCAGCACCAGGGTCAGCAGCGTCGAGGTGATCAGGCCGCCGATCACCACTATCGCCAGCGGCTGGGAGATGAACGCCCCGCCGCCGGTGATGCCCATCGCCATCGGCGTGAGCGCGCCGATGGTGGCCAGGGCGGTCATGAGGATGGGACGCAGGCGGTGCCGCGAGCCCTCCACGACCGCCTCGCGCAGGTCCATGCCGTCGTTGCGGTACTGGTTGACCAGGTCGATCAGCACGATGGCGTTGGTGACGACGATGCCGATCAGCATCAGCATGCCGATCATCGCCGCCAGTCCCATCGGCTGCCCGGTGAGCAGCAGCAGCCCGATCGAACCGGTGGCCGCGAACGGGATCGACACCAGCAGGATCAGCGGCTGCATGAGGCTCTTGAAGGTCGCCACCATGATCAGGTAGACGATGGCGATCGCGGCCAGCATGGCGATGGCCAGCTGGGTGAACGCCTCGCTCTGGTCGGAGCTGACGCCGCCGATCTGGGCGCTGGCGCCCTCGGGCAGGTCCAGCTCGTTGAGCGCCTGGCTCAGCTCGGCGGTGACCGCGCCCAGGTCCTCGGCGGTCGGCGAGGCCGAGACGGTCGCACTGCGCACGCCGTCGGAGCGGGTGAGCTCGGGCGCCTGCATGACCCTCTGCACGTCGGCCACGGCCGCCAGACGGATCTCCTCGCCGGTGGCGGTGGTGAGCTTGAGGTCCTTCAGGTCGCCGACGCTCGTGGGCTCGGGGATGTCGCGCACCACCATGTCGTGCTGGGTGCCGTCGATGGTGGCGGTGCCGACCTCGGAGCCGCGGAACGCCTGGGAGACGGCCTGGCCGATCGCGCCCTCGCTGAGGCCCTCTTCGGCGGCCTTTTCACCGTCGACGTCGACGTCCAGCGCCGGCTGGGAGGCCGCGATGCTGTTCTCGACGTCGGCGGCGCCGGGGATGTCGCGCACCGCGCTTTCGACCATGTCGGCGGCCTCGACCAGGGTCTCGCGGTCGTCGGCGCGGACCTCGACCTCCAGTGCCGTGCCGCCCATGGCACCGGCCGCGGCGACCCGCAACTCGGTGTCGGTCTCGACGTCGGCCATGGCCTCGCGCAGCCGGTCCTCCAGCACCGACTGGTCCTGGTCGGGGTCGGCGGTGATGGTGTAGGTGACGGTGTCGGCGCCGCCGCCCATCATCGCGGCCATACCGCCGCCTCCTCCGCCGCCGATGGAGGTCTGGTAGGACTCCACCCACGACAGGCCCTCCAAGGCCTCCTCGACCTTCTGCGCCTCGTCGTCGGCGGCCTCCAGCGAGGTGCCGCGCGGCAGCTCCTGGGTGACCGCGTAGGTGTTCTGCCCCTGGTTGCCCAGGAAGCTGGTCTGCAGCCCGCCCGAGGCCACGACGGTCCCGACCAGGATGAGGACCGAGGCGATCAGCGTGGTGATGCGGTGCCGCGTCGTCCAGCGGATGACCGGCAGGTACATGCGCTGCAGCGGGGTGCGCAGCTCGCGCTGGTGCTCCTCGGCCTTGATCCGCTCCAGCTCCTCGGGCGGGACCAGGCGCGGGCGCATGAACCAGTAGGCCAGCACGGGGATGATGGTCAGCGACACCAGCAGCGAGGCGCCCAGGGCCAGGCTGACGGTCACGGCGAAGGGCCGGAACAGCTCGCCGGTCTGCCCGCCGACGAAGCCGATCGGCAGGAACACCGCCATGGTCGTCAGCGTGGCCGAGGTGATGGCCGTGGCCACCTCCCGCACGCCGGTGAAGACCGCGGTGAACTTCTCCTCGCCGTAGGCCATGTGCCGCTTGATGTTCTCCAGCACGACGATGGAGTCGTCGACGACGCGCCCGACCGCGACCGTGAGCGCGCCCAGGGTCAGCAGGTTCAGGGAGTAGCCGAACGCCTGCACGCCGATCATGGCCACCAGCAGCGAGACCGGGATGGACACGGCGGTGACCACGGTGGAGCGGATCGACAGCAGGAAGACCAGGATCACGATGATCGCGAAGATCAGGCCCAGGCCGCCCTCCTCGGCCATCGCCACGATGGAGTCGTTGATGTAGGGCGCCTGGTCGAAGACCACGGTGACCTCGGCGTCGTCGCCGAGCATCGGCTCGATGTCGTCGATCGCGGCCCGTACGGCCTCGGAGATCTCGACGGTGTTGCCGTCGGGGGTCTTGGTGATCATCACGCCGAGGCTGGGGTTCCCGTCGGTGCGGGTGATGCTGGAGGCCTCGTCCGTACGCAGCTCGACGTCGGCCACCTGGCCCAGCCGCACCGGGTCGGGGCTCTGCGGGGCGCCCGCCATGCCCGCGGCGGCGCCCGCGCCAGCACCTGCGCCGGCTCCGGGGGACGCCGCGGCGCCCGCACCGGGCTGGCCGGCGCCGGCCGCACCCGCGGCGGTGACCCAGACGTCCTCGACCTCGCCGACGGACTGCAGCTTGCCGCCGGTGGTGACGGTCAGGGTCTCGCCGTCCTGGGTGACGTCGCCGCCGGGGGTGAGGGTGCCGCTGGCCTGCAGCGCGCTGGTCAGGTCGCTTACGGAGAGGCCCTCGTCCTCCAGCTTGTCGTCCTTGGGCGTGATGACCACCGAGGACTCGCGGATCCCGGTGACCGTGGCCGCGCGCACACCGTCGATGGACTCCAGCTCGGGCACGACCTGCTCCTGCAGCGGGTCGGCCAGCGCCTGCTCATCGCCGTCGCCGGCTCCGGCGGCCAGCATGACGACGGGGATGTCGTCGGTGCCGAAGGCCATCACCGAGGGGTCGACGTCCTCGGGGAGCATGGCCTCGGCCTGGTCGACGGCCTGCTGCACGTCGCGTACGACGGCGTCGCTGCTGTCGCCGTAGTCGAACTCGGCCGTCACCTGCACCGAGCCGGTCTGCGAGGTGGAGGTGTAGCTGACGACGCCGGGGACGCTCTGCACCGCCTGCTCCAGCGGTTCGGCGACCTCGGTCTCGACGACCTCGGGGGAGGCGCCCTGGTACTGGGCGTTGACCATCACCATCGGAACTTCGATGGAGGGCATGAGCGCGCGCTCGGTGTTGACCGTCGCGAGGGTGCCGAACACCGCGGCGGCGATCGTGATGAGCAGGATCAGCGCCCGATTGCGCAGGGAAAGCCGTGCCAGCCGGTTCACGCCGTCCTCCTGAACCGCTGCGCGCCCGTACGTGGGGATGGGGCGGATGGGACGCCAAGAGGGCACTTGGCAGATTCGGACATGAGAGTCGTTACTCCTCAGAAAGGCTTCTCGCGCTGCAAACGGCACCGCTTCGACGAGCGGTAGACGATGTGATGTGCCGTGCGGCCGTCAGAACGGGGGGCCGCACGGTTGCTGCCGGGCACGCAAGCACCACGATACTTCGCGACTTCGCCGGAATTCACCGTGTGTAAGCCGACATCAGGTGCCTGTCAGGGGCGTGTCAGGGCGGTGTCAGGGTCCGCCCCGCCCGCTGTGAGCGGGGCGGACGCCCCGCGGGTCCCCGCATCGGGCGCGCCGCGGGCGGCGGGGTTCCCGGCGGGCCGCTATCGGCCAGCGCGGCGCGGAACCGCCGGTTCGAGCACGGAGTGCGAGCGGGTGTGCGGGGCGCGGCGCCGCTTTCCAGGAACCCACCGGGCATCCCCTGGGGCGGCCACCATCGGGGCTGCGGCAATGGGTGCGCCTCGCGAAGCGCGGTCACAGCTTGCCGCCGAGCGCACGCTGCACCTGTCAGACGGAGCCGTACCACCGGTGGCGGGCCTCCGAGGCAAAGGTGCGCCGTGCGCTCGGCGGCAAGCCGGCGCACAGCGCTACGCGCAACCCAGCCCCATTGCCGCAACCTCCTGTGGTGACCGACTCCTTTTGGGCGGAGGCGGTCAGCCGGTCGGGACCGGGGTGCTCTCCCCCGGCGGAACGTGCTCGGCCGCCACACCCCACACCACGCGCAGCAGGTCGTCCAGCGCGTGGGCGAGCGAGTCGTCCACGAGCGTGTAGCTGACCTGGCGACCGTGCGCGGTGGTGGCCACCAGCCCGCATTCCCGCAGGCACGCCAGGTGGTTGGAAACGTTCTGCCGGGTAAGTCCCAGGTGCTCGGCGAGGTGGGCGGGGTAGTCCGGCCCGTCGAGGAGGGCGAGCAGGAGACGGCAGCGGGTGGGGTCGGCCAGCGCCCGGCCCAGGCGCTGAATGGCGGCGAGGCGCTGCTCGGCGGTCAACATGAAAACCATTTTACAGCCTTTACTGTACTGACAGCCTAGACTGTATAAACAGTCGAGACTGAACAGTGTTCGACGGCGCCGAGCGGCGCGCACGCCCCTCGATGGCGCCGCGCGGCGCCGCCGAGGACCACGAGAGCAGCAGGAGGGACGGAATGGGCCACGGACACGGCCATGGCGGCGCCACCGCCGCCGCAGCCAACCGCAGCCGTCTGGCGATCGCACTGGCGCTGATGCTGGCGGTCGCGGCGGTGCAGCTGGCCGGCGCCGCCGCATCGGGCAGCCTGGCGCTGCTCGCCGACGCCGGACACACCGTCACCGACTCCTTCGGCGTCGCCCTCGCCCTGGTGGCGGTGTGGATCGCCAACCGCCCGCCCAGCGCCGAACGCACCTTCGGCCTGCAGCGGGCCGAGGTGCTGGCGGCCGCGGTCAACGCCCTGACCCTGTTCGCGCTGTGCGTCTTCGTCGTCTACGAGGCGGTGCGGCGGCTGGCCGATCCGCATCCGGTGTCGGGGCCGTGGATGGTGGCCGTGGCGGCGATCGGCCTGGCGGCCAACGTGGTCGCACTGCTGGTGCTGCGCGGCGGACAGAGCAAGAGCCTGAACGTGCGCGGCGCCTACCTGGAGGTGATGGGCGACGCGCTGGCCTCGGCGGGGGTCGTCGTCGGGGGCGCGGTGATCTGGCTGACCGGCTGGACCGTGGTCGACTCGCTGGTCTCGGCGGGCATCGCGGCCTTCATCGTGCCCCGCGCGTGGAAGCTGCTGAGCGAGGCGGTCCACGTGCTGCTGGAGTCGACTCCGCGCGGGGTCGATCTGGAGGAGGTGCGCGAGCACCTGATGACCCAGGAGGGGGTCATCGACGTCCACGACCTGCACGCCTGGACGATCACCTCGGGCGTGCCGGTGATGTCGGCGCACGTGGTGGTCGAGGAGCACCGCCTCGCCGACGCCGGCCGGGTCCTCGACGAGCTGCACGCGTGTCTGTCCGGGCACTTCGACGTGGAGCACTCCACACTGCAGTTGGAGCCCGACGGCCACGTCGACCACGAAGGGGCCCGCCACGCGTGAGGCGGATCACACACACGGGTCGCCGGCTGCTGCTCCCCGGAGCGGATCCCGCGGCGAAAACCGGAGCTACCGCCCTTGACCTGGACAAAATGTCAAAATATCTGGCAAAGTCGTCGCTCGGGCTTGGGCGATCTTGATCGTGCGCCTCATGGCTTGGCATCGGCGACCTGACGGATCGGGAGTGTGCCGGGCCCCGCGGTCGGCGATGAAAAGGGCGTAGACGGCGAAGCGAGAGATCGGGCCAGCCTGTGGGGGAGACGCGACACATGACCAACCGACCGAGCCTCAGCGGATTCGCCGACGCCCTCCGTGAAGACGTCATCAGCGGATTCCTCCTCATCGCCGGGGCCGCGGTCGCACTCCTGTGGGCCAACTCCGCCTGGGGGCACTCCTACGAGGCCGTCCGCACGCTCGCCTTCGGACCCGAGAGCCTGCACCTGCACCTTTCCCTGGAGGAGTGGGCCGCCGACGGGCTGCTGGCCGTCTTCTTCTTCGTCGTCGGCAACGAACTCAAGCAGGAGTTCGTCCACGGCGAGCTGCGCAATCCGCGCCGGGCCATGCTGCCCATCGTCGCCGCGATCTGCGGCATGGTCGTGCCCGCGGTGCTCTACGCACTGATCAACGTCGGCCAGGGCCCCGCACTGGCCGGCTGGGGCATCCCCATGGCCACCGACATCGCCTTCGCCGTGGCCATCCTCGCCGTGATCGGGCGCTACCTGCCGCCGGCGCTGCGCACGTTCCTGCTGACGCTGGCGATCGTCGACGATCTCGGCGCCATCGTCGTCATCGCCGTCTTCTACACCGACCACCTGGCCTTCACGCCGCTGCTGGGGGCCATCGCGCTGCTGGCCGTCTTCGGCTACCTGCAGCGCGGCCGCGGGGCGGCCGCCGCCCTCGACCGCTCCCCCGTGCCCGGCTGGGCGGTCTACATTCCGCTGGCCGTCGCCATCTGGGCGCTGATGCACGCCAGCGGCGTGCACGCCACGATCGCAGGCGTCGCCATGGGCATGCTGATGCGCACCACCGCACTGCCGGGCGAGGACGCCTCCCCCAGCCACCGCGCCGAGCACGCGGTCCGGCCGTGGTCCTCCAGCCTGGTCCTGCCGATCTTCGCGCTGATGTCGGCCGGCGTGGCCTTCACCGGGATCGACGCGATCTTCACCGACACCGCGGCCGTGGGCATCATCGTCGGCCTGGTCGTGGGCAAGCTCCTGGGGATCTTCGGCGGGGCCTGGGTCACGACCAAGATCACCAGTGCGGAGCTCAACCCCTCGCTGCGCTGGATCGACATCTGCGGCATGTCGCTGCTGGCCGGCATCGGCTTCACCGTGTCGCTGCTGATCACCGAGCTCTCGTTCTCGCAGCACCCGCACATGCTGGAGGACGCCAAGGCCGGCGTGCTCATCGCCTCCCTGCTGGCGACCGTGCTGGCCGCCTGCGTATTGGGAGTGCGCAGCGCCCAGTACCGCAGAAGGGACCCCTACCACCGGCGCCGCGCCGACTCCCCCGGCCCCGGACACCAGTAAGGCCTCCGCCCGCGCGGCCGGCACGACACGCCACCGCCGGAGCGCGTAGGCGGACACGTCGCCGACACGGTTACATGGGGGGCGGCACGGTCCTGCGGGACGCGGCCCCTTCCACCGGTACCCTCCGGCGGCGCCCCCCGCCGCACGGCGGCGACCTCACGGCGATACGTCAGGACGACGATGGAATCGAACACGCCCACGCTCGGTCCGCGCGTGCGCAGCCTCGTCTCCCGGAGGCTGCGGCGACTGCGCCGCCCGCGGCTGCCGCACGGGCTGCGCCGGGTGGTGTGGGCCAGTCCGGCACGGCTGTTCGTGGTGCTGTTCCTGGTGGTGGACTTCATCGGCACCGGCGTGCTGCTGCTGCCCGTCTCCCATGCCGACGGCGAAGAGCTCTCCTTCGTCGAGGCGCTGTTCACGTCCACGACGGCGCTGGCGGTGTGCGGTCTCAGCGTCATCGGCATCGGGTCGGAGCTGAGCGTCTTCGGCCAGGTGGTGGTGGCACTGCTGATCCAGGCGGGCGGCATCGGCATCATGACGCTGGCCTCGGTGCTGGGCGTCGTGGTGATCCACCGCTTCGGGCTGCGGATGCAGCTGGGCGTGCAGGCCGAGACCCGCAGCCTGAGCGTCGGCGACGTCGGCGGCGTCGTCGGCCGGGTGGTGCGCGCCAGCCTGGTGTGCGAGGCGGTGCTCGCGGTGATCCTCGTGCCCCGGATGTGGCTGGGCCACGGGATACCGCCGGGCGAGGCGCTCTACAGCGGGGCCTTCCACGCCGTCTCGGCATTCAACAACGCCGGGCTCTCCCTCTACGACGACAGCCTCACCCGCTTCTCCGGCGACGGCTTCATCCTGCTGCCGGTCGCGGTGGCCACCATCCTGGGGGGCCTGGGGTTCCCGGTGCTGCTGGAGCTGCGCCGCCACGTCGCCAGCCCGCGCTCCTGGACTCTGCACGCCAAGCTCACCGTGAGCACCAGCATGCTGCTGTTCGCCGCCGGCATCGCGGCGATCACGGCGATGGAGTGGACCAACCCCGCCACCCTGGGCCCGCTGAGCGTGCCGGCCAAGCTGGTCGACGGCGCGTTCCACGGCATCATGCCGCGCAGCGGCGGGTTCAACACGCTCGATGTGGGAGCGATGGACCAGTCCACCCTGCTGGTCACCATCATGCTGATGTTCGTGGGCAACGGCAGTGCCGGCACGGCCGGAGGCATCAAGGTCGCCACGCTGGCCGTCATCTTCCTGGTGGTGTGGACGGAGATCCGCGGCCACCCGCACGTGCACGTCTTCGGCCGCCGCCTGTCGCCCGCGGTCATCCGCGAGGCGCTGAGCCTGCTGTTCCTGTCGATGACGGTGGTGGTGGCCTCCACCGTCGTACTTCTGGTCAGTACGCCTTTCCAGCTGGACCAAGTGCTCTTCGAGGTAGTCTCGGCTTCCGGGGTCGTGGGCCTGTCGACGGGGATCACCGCCGACCTCCCCGCGGCCGCCCAACTACTGCTCGTGGTGCTCATGCTGGCCGGACGCATCGGACCCATCACGTTCGCCTCGGCACTGGCGCTGCGCGAGCACACGCGGCGCTACGACCTTGCGGAATCGCGGCCGATCATCGGTTGAGCCGGCCCCGCACCGCGAGCGAGGGGCGCAGACGAGGAGACGGAGAAGACAGTGCAGCGCAGCAGGCCCCACGACAAGCGAGTCCTGGTGATCGGGCTGGGGCGGTTCGGCGGCTCCCTCGCTCGGGAGCTCGTCGCCCACGGCTGGGAGGTCCTGGGCATGGACTCCAGCCCCCGGCTGGTGCAGATCCATGCCGAGGCGCTGACCCACACGGTGGTCGCCGACGCCACCGACGACGAGGCGCTGCGCCAGGTCGGAGCCCACGAGTTCACCCGCGCGGTGGTGGCCATCGGCACCCATCTGGAGGACAGCATCCTGGCCGCCTCCCTGCTGGTGGACATGGGCGTGCCGCACATCTGGGCCAAGGCCACCAGCCGCCGCCACGGGCGCATCCTCCAGCAGATCGGCGCGCACCACGTCGTGCTGCCCGAGCACGACATGGGCGAGCGCGTCGCGCACCTGGTATCGGGGCGGATGCTCGACTACGTCGAGATCGAGGAGGACTTCGCACTCGGCAAGACCCGCGCCCCCCGGGAGATGATCGGCCGCAAGCTCGGCGAGACGAAGGTGCGCACCAAGCACGGCATCACAGTGGTGTGCATCAAGCGCCACGGCGAGCAGTTCACCTATGCCACGGCCGACACGGTCCCGCAGAAGGGCGACGTGATCGTGGTGGCGGGCAAGACCGACGACGTCGAGAAGTTCGCCGAGATCGCCTGAGCCGGCCGACCGGCTGATGCGGGCGCGCGGCGCCGCCCGCGGTCCGGGGCCTGCGCGCGCCCGCGCCCCGGCGCCCGTCCTGGCACTTGCCCGGATACGGCGTCCTATGCCCCCATATGCCGGAAATTGACAATCATTTTCATTGTCCTCATGATAGGTGCATGCGAGGACGGAGCTTTGCCAAGGCGGCCGCGCTGTGCGCGGTCGGGGTACTGATGGCCGGCGGATGCGGCGGCACCCAGGAGGGCGGGACGGACCGGCTGAGCGTGGTCACCGGCGTCTACCCGCTGCAGTGGCTGGCCGAGCGGGTCGGCGGCGACCACGTCGAGGTCGAGAACCTCACGGAGCCGGGCGCCGAGCCGCACGACCTGGAGCTCACACCGCGCCAGATCGGCCGCGTCGGCCAGGCCGACGTCGCCTTCTACATCAGCGGTCTGCAGCCGGCGGTCGACGACGCGGTCGCCGCCCAGGGCGGCGACAACGCTCTCGACGTCGCCGACCTGGTCGACCTGCGCAGTGCGGAGGCCGACGCCGAGACGGCCGAGCACGGCCACGGCGAGGAGGGCCACGGCCACGAGGGCGGCGGGCACAGCGAGGAGGGCCACGGCGACGACGGCGGCGGGCACAGCGAGGGCGGCCACGGACACGGCGAACTCGACCCGCACATGTGGCTCGACCCGGTGCGCTTCGCCGAGACCGCCCAGGGCCTGGCCGACCGGCTCGCCGAGGCCGACCCCGACCACGCAGACGACTACGCCGCCAACGCCGAGTCGGCGGCCTCCCTGCTCGACGACCTCGACACCGAGTACTCCGACGGCCTCGCCGAGTGCGAGAGCCGCGAGGTGGTCGTCAACCACAGCGCTTTCGGCTACCTGGCGGCGCGCTACGACCTGCACCAGATCAGCCCCGCCGGACTCGGCTCCCACTCCGAGCCCTCGCCCGCGCGCCTGGCCGAGGTCGCCGCCACCGTGCGCGAACACGACATCGGTACCGTCTTCACCGAGCCGATGGGCGACTCCGACGCCATCACGACCATCGCCGCCGAGACCGGAGCGCAGACCGCGCTCCTCGATCCGATCGAGGGCATCACCGACCGCTCGCCCGGCGAGGACTACCCCTCCATCATGCGCGCCAACCTGGAGACCCTCACCGAGGCGCTGCACTGCTCCTAGCGCGTTGCACCGCCGGGCCCCGGTTGTCCGAGGCCCACCGCCGCGTCGCCGAATGGCCGGGTTTGCGGGCGAACCCGGCCATTCGGGCGTTCCGGGTCCGTGAAAAAGCCGCTCAGCAGGGGCGGACAGGAAGATGCACGTGCGCTATCCTGCTCAAAGTACGGTGCTAATGCACGTGCATCGGATAGTGCAGCGGGGCGTGCACCCAATCGCTCCCAGAGAACAGGAGTCTCCATGAGCGCCTACAACGGCATCGCGGCCACCGAACTCCAGGACGTCGCCTGGCAGAAGAGCCGGCGGAGCAACTCGCAGGGGGCCTGCGTCGAGATGGCGCGGCTGACCGACGGCTCCATCGCGATGCGCAACTCCCGCTTCCCCGACGGTCCCGCGCTCGTCTACACCCAGGCCGAGGTCGACGCCCTCATCCTCGGCGCCAAGGACGGCGACTTCGACAACCTGCTGAGCTGATACCCCCCTCGACGCCGGACCGAAGCCGCGCCCCCGACAGCCACTCGGCGGTCCGGCGGCACACCTGAGGAGCCCCGCGGTGCGGCGACCGTCTCGGCCGCCGCACCGCGGGGCTCCACGCGTCGGTACGGCCCTGCGCGCCCGGCCCCTTACAGGTCGTCGAGCATGTCGCGGAGGATGTCCTTGGTGTGGCTGGGCGGCTCGGCGATGACGCTAAGCCGCTCCATGGCCATGGTGTAGGCGTCGATCTCCGACCGGCGGTCCAGGCACATCGAGCCGGTGAGCTGCTCCAGGTAGATGATGTCGGAGAGCCCGAAGTCGGGGTAGCGCAGAATGGTGAACGACCCGGCCTCGGCGGCGTGCGCGCCGGCGCTGAAGGGCACGATCTGCAGCGTGATGTTGCGGCGCTCGCTGAGCTTGATCAGCCGCTCCAACTGCCCCCGCATGATGTCGCGGCCCCCGACGGGGCGGCGGACCGCGGCCTCGTCGATGATGGCCCACAACTTGCAGCCGCTGTCGCCCTCGATGTGGCGCTGGCGCCGCATGCGCACCGCCACCCGGTCCTCGGCGGTGGGGTCGGGAACGGAGCGCCCGGCCGCGATGACCGCGCGGGCGTATTCCTCGGTCTGCAGCATGCCCGGGACGAACTGCGCCTCGTAGACGCGGATGCGGGTGGCGGCCTCCTCAAGGCCGACATAGACCTGGAACCAGTTGGGCAGCGACTCGCCGTAGGCCTGCCACCAGCCCGGCTTCTTGGAGTCGCGCGCCAGCCCGACCATGGTCTGGATCTGTTCTCTGTCGGTGACCCCGTATAACTTCAGCAGATCCTCGACGTCGCGGACCTTGAATCCGACGCGTCCCAGTTCCATCCGGCTGATCTTGGATTCCGAACCGCGAATGTAGTGGCCCGCCTCGCCGCGGGTCAGCCCGCGCGCCTCGCGGAACTTGCGCAATTCGGATCCGAGCAGCATACGGCGGACTGTGGGACCGCTCCCCCGCTTCAGACGAGCTATGTCCACAGCCGCTGCCTCCCTACTCGTCGCTCCCCGCGGCCCGACCGGAGTTCAGGGGCCGCCGCGCCGCGCGGAACATCCACGCACTCCCCACGATATCGCCGATCCCGCCGCCGGCTCGATGGCCCGCAGCGGGAAACCGCAAGGATTGCACACGAGTACCCCGGGGCGCCGCCCGCCCGGCGCGCGCCCCGGGGACCGCGAAACGCACCGGATCACCCGAATCGGGCCCAGACGTGCTTTCCCGAGGGCAGCACCGGAAGAACACCCCATCCACTGCAGAAGGACGCGACGAGGTGCAGACCCCGCCCGCTCTCGAACTGGAAGTCGGGATCGCGCCGCTGGGGCATCCGGTCGCTGCGGTCGCGTACCGCGCAGACCAGCTCCGGGCCGCGCCGCAGCATGCTGACGCAGATGGGGTCCTCGGCGGCGCCGACGGCGTCGTGGCCGCGGCGCCCGTGCCGCAGGGCGTTGGTGACGAGTTCGGACACGACCAACTCGACGTCGGCGGCGCGGTCGGCCATCTCCCACTGGCCCAGCACGCCGGTGCAGATTTCGCGTGCGATCGCCGCCGCCCCGGGCTCGGCCGCCAGGCTCCAGGTCAGCGCGGTGACACGGGACGAACGCGGACTCGGCGCCTCCAGCGACCCGCTCAGCAGCGCGGAGGTCCACCACGCTCTGGGAGAGGGCGCCGAGACGGGCCCCGGACACTCCCCGTTTCCGAGTCTTCCCATTGATTCGCGGGCTGGCTGTCCGGTCACCGCGATCTCCTCGCAGTCGTCGTGTCGGGCCCCGGAGCCGGGACGGTCGCCCCGAAGCCTTCTTGCGTGCGCATGCGCATGAGCCATATGCACGTGCATTCTCCGCTTGCAGGCATCCTAGGACACCGATGGGCCACAGGTCAGAGAAAGCGGGGACTTCGACACAGTCTTTTCTCAGCAACCGAGCGGTCGTGCGGGGCGCGGCGCCGTCTTCCCTCCTCGCTCCCTCGCTCGTCAGTCCAGACGGCGCCGCGCCCCGCACACCCGCGGAAAACACACCACCGCAAAGCGCGTACCTGTGCGAACGCGTCCGCGCCCGCAGGGCGCCGCGGGCCTTCCGGGCGCGGCGCGCCGGTGCCGGTGGGGCGCCCGGCCGCCGGGCGGCGCCTCGAAACAAGCGGCGCGAACGCCGCAATGGGCCCCCGGCCCTCAGGCGGCCGGCAGCGTGCTGTGGACCCGGTCGGGGTAATCGGTGATGATCCCGTCGACGCCGTCGCGGATGAGCCTGCGGATGGCCTGGGGGTTGTTGGCGGTCCAGCCGAACATCGCCAGCCCCTGGGCGTGGACGTGGCGCACGTAGGGCGCCGAGACGCGCAGGTGGTGGGGGTTGATCAGGCGCGCGTACCGGGCGATGCGGCGCAGGCCGTAGCGGCCGTAGGTCTTGCCCAGCGCCGCCGTGTGCAGGCCGGGGACGTCTCCGGCCATGGCCCGCAGCGTCACCCAGTCGAAGCTCTGCAGGATGAGCCGCCCCTGGGCGCCGGCCGCGCGCCAGTGCGGGTCGGCGCGGAGCTCCTCGGCCAGGCGGCGGGCCATCTCGCGGTCGCGGCGCTGCACCTTCAACTCCACCAGCGCGCCCAGCCCCTGGTCGCGCAGCACCTCCAGGCACTCCTGCAGGGTGGGCACGCGCTCCCCGGCGAACTCGGCGCCGAACCACGATCCCGCGTCCAGGCGGCGGATCTCCTCCAGCGTGAAGTCGCCGACGTTCCAGCTGCGGCGCCGCGGAAACACCTCGGCCACGTCGGTGGTGCGGCGCAGCGAGGCGTCGTGCAGCACGACGAACGCGCCGTCGGCGGTCTGGCGGACGTCGATCTCGGCCATGTCGGCGCCGCGCTCGCGGGCCAGCCGCAGGGCCGCCAGCGTGTTCTCCGGCGCGTGTCCCGACGCGCCGCGGTGAGCCACGACGATCACGGCCGCCACCCCCGCCGACCGGAGCCGATCCCCGAAACCGCCGTGCCGGCCCGCAGGTCCGTTCCGGGCGCCGTGCGCGCCGGGCTGCCGGCGAGCGACATGACCACCGCCTCTTTCTCTTCGGTCCCCGTGGAGGCGCCTCCAGCCTCCCCCCTCCCGGCCAATACCGGATGGCCGAGGAGTGATCGCCCGATGGAGCGTGCCGGACGGTCGCCGGGGCGCTATGCCGTGCGGTGCGGCGCGCGGCCTCTCCAACGAGGTGACGGGCGGGCCGCGCCGGGCCGATTCACAGCGTCACCATACAGCCGAAGAGGGCGGAAAACCGGCTACGCCGGGTAGTGACCGGCAAGCCCCACCGGCGAGGTGGTGCCAGCACCCGGACCCGCGGGGGTGCCGCTGTCACCGCCTGCCCGAAGCGGGCAGGCCGTAGAAGTCGCGCGCGTTGGCACCGAAGGCGGCCGCGGCCTGCTCCGGGCTGAGCGCTTCGGCGATCAGATCCAGGTCGGCGGGCTCGAAGGGGCGCGGCGCGCGGGTGCTGGGCAGGTCGGTGCCGGCCATCAGGGCCGCGGGGTTGACCTCGGCGACGGCGCGCAGGGCGGCGGGCACGTCCAGATCGCCGCGGCCGAATCCGGTCGCCTTGACCCGGGCTCCCGATCCCACGAGCGCCAGCAGGGCCGGAAGCCCTTCCCGGGAGAGCCCGACATGGTCCACGCCGATCCGCGGCAGCGGCGCGATGCGCGGTGCCAGGGCGCGCAGGTCGCGGGAGTCGACGTAGATCTCGGTGGGCCAGTTGAGCAGTTCGGCCGCGCGCCGGCCCAGCTGCACCAGGGCGTCGAGGTCGTCGGTGCCGCCCCGGTACAGGTTCAGCCGCAGGGCGCGCACGCCCGCGGAGTGCAGGTCGCGCAGGTGGGAGTCGGAGGTGTCGGGCGGCAGCTGCGCGACGCCCACGAACGACGGCCCCAGTTCGCGCAGGGCCGCCACCAGGTGGTCCTGGCCGGGGCCGCTGAAGGAGCCCGCGACCACGGCGCCACCGGTGACCGACAGGTCGGCTACCCGGTCGAGGTAGTCGGCGACCGTGAAGGGGTCGGGGCGGTACCCGGCGTCGCCGGGCGCGGGGAAGCGGGGATCGATGATGTGGAGGTGGGCGTCGAACAACGCCGTTTCCTCGATTCGGCCGGGAGTAAGGACGTCCGCACAGGCGGGTTCGGGCTCGGCAGCACGCTGTGCGGTCCGCTCGGCCCCCGACCACGCTAGCGTCTTCGCCGCCCCGCCCGGTCAGGGACGTCGGTCCCGGGATCCGGCGGAGGCGCCGCGCCGAGGGTATGGGCGCCCCCGGATCGCAACCGGCCCCACATACCACCCGGTCGGTATGAAGCGGATAGGATCTCCTCGATGTGTCCCGGACCACCGAATCGGAGGTAGCCATGGCAGAGACCCGACGTGTCGCGATCGTCACCGGAGCCGCCCGCGGCATCGGCGCCGCTACGGCGCGCAGGCTGGCCGCTGACGGGCGCGCCGTCGCCGTCGTCGACCTGAAGGAGGGCGACGCGCAGGCCACCGTCGACCGCATCGCCGCGGACGGCGGCACCGCGATCGCCGTGGGCGCCGACGTCAGCGACTCCGACCAGGTGGCCGCCGCCGTCGCCCAGGTCGCCGAGCGGCTGGGCCCGCCGCAGATCCTGGTGAACAACGCCGGGGTGATCCGGGACAACATGCTCTTCAAGATGTCCGAGGACGACTGGGACACCGTCATGAACGTGCACCTGCGCGGCAGCTTCCTGATGTCGCGCGCCGCACAGGAGCACATGACCTCGGCGGGGTGGGGCCGCATCGTCTCCCTGTCGAGCACCTCGGCGCTGGGCAACCGGGGCCAGGCCAACTACTCCACCGCCAAGGCCGGTCTGCAGGGCTTCACCAAGACCCTCGCCATCGAACTCGGCAAGTTCGGCGTCACCGCCAACGCCGTCGCGCCCGGCTTCATCGAGACCGACATGACCCGGGCCACCGCCGAGCGCGTCGGCATGGACTTCGAGGAGTTCAAAGCCGCGGCCGCCGCCCAGATCCCGGTGCGCCGGGCCGGCCGGCCCGAGGACATCGCCGCCACGGTCTCCTTCCTGACCGGCGAGGAGGCCGGCTTCGTCTCCGGCCAGGTGATCTACGTCGCCGGCGGCCCCCGCGACTGACCCCACCCGACACCGGCTCCACCTGCCTCAACCGGAGGTTCCATGACAACGGCTCCGGCGGGAGCGTCGCTCGACGCCTCCGCACTGCGCCAGCGGGTCGCCGACTTCGTCGCCGAGCACGACCCCCAGACCACCGATCAGCACGAGTTCCTGGCGGCGCGCTTCGACGCCGGCCTGGCGTGGGTGCACTTCCCCGAGGGGGAGGGCGGCCTGGGCGCTCCGCGCGCCCTGCAGCCCGTCGTCGACGCGGAGTTCGAACGGCTGGGCTTCACCCCCGTCGGCCGCGAAGGGCTGGTCATCGGCCTGGGCATGGCCGCCCCCACCATCCTCGCCTTCGGCACGCCCGAGCAGCGCGCCCGCTACCTCAAGCCGCTCTACACCGGCGAGGAGATCTGGTGCCAGCTCTTCAGCGAGCCCGGCGCCGGCTCCGACCTGGCGGCGCTGGGCACCCGCGCGGTGCGCGACGGCGACGCCTGGACGGTCAGCGGCCAGAAGGTGTGGACCTCGCTGGCCCACCGCGCCGATTTCGCCATCCTCGTCGCCCGCACCGACCCTGATGTGCCCAAGCACAAGGGGATCACCTACTTCATCTGCGACATGTCCGCCGAAGGCGTGGACGTGCGCGCCCTGCGCCAGATCACCGGTGAGGCGGAGTTCAACGAGGTCTACCTCAACGACGTGCGCATCCCCGACTCCCAGCGGCTCGGCGCCGCGGGCGAGGGCTGGCGCGTCGCCCAGACCACGCTGATGAACGAGCGCGTCTCCATCGGCGGCCACCCCGAGCCGCGCGAGGGCGGGCTCATCGGCGTGGTCAGCGGGATCTGGCGCGAGCGCCCCGAGGTGCGCACCCCCGGGCTGCACGACGCGCTGCTGCGGCTGTGGGTGGAGGCCGAGGCCGCGCGGCTGACCAAGGAGCGGCTGCGCCAGCAGCTGGCGATCGGCCAGCCCGGCCCGGAGGGGTCGGCGGCGAAGTTCTCCTTCTCCCGGCTCAACCAGGAGATCTCGGGCCTGGAACTGGAGATGCTGGGCGGCGAGGGGCTGACCTACGACGACTGGACGTTCCGCCGCCCCGAAGGGGTCGAGTTCGCCAAGCGCTCGGCGGGATTCCACTACCTGCGCAGCAAGGGCAACTCCATCGAGGGCGGGACCTCCGAGATCCTGCGCAACATCATCGCCGAGCGGGTCCTGGGCCTGCCTTCCGAGCCCCGCGTGGACAAGGACGTGGCCTGGAAGGACCTGCCCAAGTGAGCGGCGGGGCGGCCGGCGGACCGGCGACCGCGGCGCGCGGCGCCTGGGCCGCAAGCGGACACGGCAATCAGAGCACGGCGGCGCGCCCGGCGCGCCCGGACCGGGGAGCGCGATGAGCGAGAAGCAGCTCGACCTGCTCTACAGCGAGGTCGAAGAGGAGCTGAGAGCGAGCGTCCGCTCGCTGCTGGAGGACAAGAGCCCGCCCGAGTCGGTGCTGGCGCGGGTGGAGAGCGACCAGGTCACCGACACCGCCCTGTGGAAGGAGCTGGCCGGCATCGGCGTCACCGGCCTGCCCCTGCCCGAGGAGCTGGGCGGCGCGGGCGCGAGCCTGCGCGAGAGCGCGGTGGCCGCCGAGGAGCTGGGGCGGGGCGTGGCGCCCGTGCCGTTTTTGGGCAGCGCGGTGCTGGCCACCGCGGCCCTGCTGGAGGCGGGGGCGCAGGCCGATGGTGAGTTGGGCGCGCTGGCCTCGGGAGAGTCCACCGCCGCGCTCGCCGTGCCGTTCGCGAGCGCGCCGGGTTCGGCTTTCCCCGAGGCGGTGCGCGAGCAGGACGGGCGGCTGCGGGGCACGGTGGGCGGGGTCGTCGACGCGCCGGCGGCCGACGTCCTCGTCGTGCCGGCAGTCGGCGGGCAGGGCCCGGGACTCTACGCGGTCCCGGCGGCCGAGGCGCGCGTCGCGACCGTGGTCAGCCTGGACCTGACCCGCCCGTTGGCCGACGTATCGCTGGAGGGGGCATCGGGCCGGCTGATCGCATCCGGGGCCGATGCCGAGCGGGCGCTGCGCCGCGCGCTGGTCACCGGCGCGGCGCTGCTGTCGGCCGAGCAGCTCGGTGTGGCCCAGTGGGCGCTGGACGCCACGGTCGACTACACCAGGACGCGCACCCAGTTCGGCCGCCCGATCGGGTCGTTCCAGGCGATCAAGCACCGGCTGGCCGACCTGTGGATCGCGGTCTCCCAGGCGCGTGCGGTCGTGCGCAGCGCGGCCAGCGCCGCCGCGGCCGCCGGGGAGCCGGGCGCCGGCGCCCAGGAGGCGGCCGAAGCCGAGCTCAACGCCTCACTCGCCCAGGCGTTCGTGTCGGGCGTGGCGGTCAAGGCGGCCGAGGAGGCCGTGCAGCTGCACGGCGGCATCGGCTTCACCTGGGAGCACCCGCTGCACCTGTACCTGAAGCGGGCCAAGAGCGACGCCATCGCGCTGGGCACGGCCGACCGGCACCGGCTCGCCCTGGCGGGCATGGTCGACCTGCCCGCGGCGCCGGCGTAAGGCGGCGCGGGCAGGCAGGCCCGGGCCGACCCGCGGCTCGGGCCTGCGGCCACCGGTTCGAGGACACCCCCGGCGCGACCGGAGTGCCGCACCCGCCGGGAGGATCCCCCAGGCGCTCAGGCCGCGGCCGCCGCCTTGGCGATGCGGTCGGCGGCGGTGCCGATGTCGGCGTCGGAGACGTCGAGGTGGACGACCAGGCGCAGCAGGTCCTCTCCCAGCGGCACGCAGCCCACCCCTTCGCGCGCCAGCAGGTCGGCGTAGTCGCGGGCACGGCCGGCCGGAGTGGTGACGAGGACCATGTTGGTGTGCGCCTCTGCGGCCAGCGGCGGGGTCTGGGCGATGCGCTCGGCGAGCCGGCGGGCGCGCTCGTGGTCCTCGGCGAGGCGGTCCACGTGGTTGCGCAGCGCATACAGCGCCCCCGCGGCGATGATCCCGGCCTGGCGCATGCCGCCTCCCAGCAGCTTGCGGGCCCGGCGCGCCGCGTCGATCGCCTCGGCCGGACCGGCCAGCGCCGAGCCGACCGGGGCGCCCAGCCCTTTGGAGAAGCACACCGACACCGTGTCGGCGGCCTCGGCGATGCGCGCCGGCGCCTCCCCCAGGGCCACGGCCGCGTTCCACAGCCGGGCGCCGTCCAGATGCAGTCCCATGCCGCGGCCGCGGGCGAAGGCGGCCACCCGGTCCTGCTCCTCGGGCGGGACGACACGCCCGGTGAAGGTGTTCTCCAGGCAGACCAGGCTCGGCCGGGCGCGGTGGACGTCGTCGGTGCCGCGCGCCCACTCCTCGAGCAGGTCCGCGTCGGGAACGCCGGTCGCGGAGTCGAAGGTGCGGGGCAGGACCCGCGCGAGCACCGACGTCCCGCCCTGCTCGTTGGCCACCACGTGGCTGCGGCGGTGCGCCCAGACCTCCTCGCCCGAGCGGGTCGCGACATAGACGGCGATCTGGTTGGACATGTGGCCCGAGGGCACGTACAGCGCCGCCTCCTTGCCGAGAAGCGCCGCGGTCTCCTCCTCCAGCTCCCGGACGGTGGGGTCCTCGCCGAACACGTCGTCGCCCACCTCGGCGTCGGCCATCGCCCGCCGCATTCCTGCGGTGGGTCGGGTGACGGTGTCCGAGCGAAGATCGATCATGCGGGGGTGCTCCGTTCTGCCCGATAACTGCCGTTGAGACCGGTTCCCTACTCTAGGCACCGTTCCCCGCGGGGACGTGCCCGGCCGCCGGGGACCCGCCGCTTCACTCCAGGGCGCGGGCGATGGCCTCGACGGCCAGTGCGGCGGCGCTCTCGACGGTCTCCACGCCTGCGCCGTAGCCGGGCTGCCGGTCGGAGAGGACCGCGATCAGGTACTCGCGATCGCCGCGCAGGATGCGGCCGGTGCTGTGGACGACCCACCGCCCGCCGCCGCCCGCCGCCGGCGCCCACCCGTTCTTCACCTCCGCCGAGTCCGCCGGTTCGGCGGCGGCGCTGATGCCCCACGCCTGCTCCGGCGCCACCGCGGCCATCAGCGAGCGCACGTACGTCCGGCCGCGCTCGCTGAGCGGGCTGGCCGGGGTGAAGACCGCACGCAGCAGCCGGAGCCGGTCGGCGGCGGTGGTCGTGCCCAGCCCCCAGGCGCCGCCCGTGTCGGGGCGGGTGCCGGTGAGGCCGAGCCGCCGGGTGGCGGCGGTGAACCCGGGGGTGAAGCCGTTGTGCTCATAGGCGGTGTCGGCGGCGTCGTTGTCGCTGTAGCGGATCATCTCCGCGGCGAGGGCGGCCTCGCGGTCGGTGAGGAAGCGGTCCTGCTCCTCGGCGCGCAGGAGCATGTGCACGACCAGGTCCAGCTTGACGACACTGGCCGTGCGGAACACGGTGCCGGCGCTGTATCCGAAGGCGGCGCCGGTGCGCAGCTCCTGCACCGCCAGCGCCAGGCGCCCCGGGCGGCCGGCGAGGTGGTCGTCGAGCAGGCCGGTGATGCGGGCCCGGTCCGCGGGCCCCAGCGCGGCGGCCGTCTCGATCGCGGCCTCCACCGCGGGGGCGGCTCGAACGGTGCCTGCGGCCCGGGAGTGGACCGGCGCCGGCCACACCGCGGACAGGGCCGCTCCCAGGAGCGCGGAGACGACCACAGCGGCGAGGAAGGCCAGGCGCGCCGGTTGCTCGGCGGGCCGCCCCGCCGCGCCGGCGCCGCTCGTGCGTAACCGCGGCGGGCGCCACACATAGCCGGACCCGGGGCCGGTCGGCCGCCGTCGCATCGCTCGTTCCTCCACCGTCACCGCCGCGGCTCGCGTCCTGGAGCGCCCGCGGCGACGCCGTCTGCCGCGGCGAGGACCGCTCAGGCCGCCTGGGATGGCCCGAATATGCCATTCGCGGCGCTTGTGCGCTAGGCGGTTGATTCGGATGGGACCGGAACGCGCCCTCCGGGAGACCCCGTGCGGCTCCGGGAGGTTTCCGGCGATTCGCAGGCCGGTGTGTTCGGATCGCGTGCATCCGTGCGTCCATGCGGAGGCGCTTCGCGGCCGCTCCCGCGCACGCCCCGGACCGGCTCAGTCGATTCCGCGGGCTGTGAGTGCCTCGCCCAGGGCGTCGGCGGAGCGCAGCATGCCCACGATGACCGGGACCACCATCGCATCGGGGCGGCCGCGCAGGCCGCGGGCGATGTAGGCCTCGCGCGAGGCCCGCCACGCGGAGGCGACCAGCGGGATGCAGCGGATCGTCAGCGCCAGCACCAGTGCCACCCGGCGCGGATTCGCGCCGAAGCGCGCCAGCGGGCGCGCGAGGCGCTCGAACAGGTCGAGCATCTCGCTGACGCGGGTCGAGGCCGTCACCAGGGCGGCCAGCAGTGCCGCCGCCGCCAGCTGCCCGCTCACCCGCGCCGCGGCCTGCCAGTCCCCGGCCAGCCACTGGAACAGGGCGATGGCCGCCAGGAAGGGCGCCAGCGCCCGCAGCGTGCGCAGCGCCGTACGCACGCCCAGCCCGCACAGCGGGTGCAGCAGCGCCGCGGCCGCCGCCGACGCCGGAGCGACCGCGGTGTCGGCGGCGGCCACCAAGGCGCACACGGCCACCAGGAGCGCGAGCAGCTTGGCCCCGGCGGGCAACCGGTGCAGCACCGCCCGGCGGGAGCGCGCCGGAACGTAGAGGGCGGCCATGGTCATGGCCGGTAACCGCCTCCCGACCTGCGCGGCCCGGATCCGGCGCCCCCGTCGGGCCGCGCGGCGCCCGCATCGACGCCCATGAGTGCGGTGTAGTGGGCGACCGCATCGGCCGGTGCCCCGTCGAACACCACCCGCCCGTCGTCCATGACCAGGACCCGGTCGAACCCGGAGACGGTATCCAGATGGTGGGTGGCCAGGACGACCTGCTGGGGCAGTTCGCGCAGCGCTTGGGCCACCACCGCCGTGTTGCGCAGGTCCAGCAGTGTGGTCGGTTCGTCGCACACCAGCACCTCGGGCTCGGTGACCAGCACCGACGCCAGTGCGAGCATCTGGCGTTGGCCCCCGGAGAGCAGGTGGGCCGGGTGGTCGCGGTGGCCGGCCAAGCCGTGGCGCTCCAGAACGGCCTCCACCCGCGCCCGCTGCTCGGCGGCGCCCAGCCCGCTGCGGCGCAGGCCGATGGCGACGTCCTCGGCCACCGTGGGCATGACGATCTGGGCGGAGGCGTCGGAGAAGACGAACCCCACCCGCCGCCGGATCTCGCGGGCGTGGCGGCGGGTGTCCAGGCCGTCCACGAGCACGCGGCCGGAGTCGGGCAGCACCAGGCCGTTGAGGGTGCGCGCCAGGGTCGACTTGCCCGAGCCGTTGGCGCCGATGAGCCCGATGCGGTGCTCGCTCAGCTCCAGGTCGACGTCGCGCAGCACCGGCCGCCCGTCGTAGGCGTGGGAGACCCGCTCCAGCCGCAGCGTCATGCCGACCGGTCCTGACCGCCGCCGCCTCCGGCGTCCTCGGCGCCGCCGGAGGCGCCCGAGGCTCCCGATGCGCCGGAGGATTCGGCGCCCACCGCAGCGACCGGCCGTCCGGCGGGCGGGACCGGGTAGGCCCGGTGCACCGCCGCGGCGATCCCCGCGGCCAGTGCGGCCTTGGCCAGGTCCCCGGGCAGAAACACCCCGGCGCCGATGATGCCCGCCAGCAGCTCGTCGCCGAGCGCGACCGCGCTCCACGGCACGCCGATCAGGTAGACCGCGCCGATCCCGCCCAGGATGTTGGCCCCCAGGCCGGGCCAGAACCGGTAGCGGGGCAGCATGAGCTGCACGAGCAGCCCGATGACCAGGGCGCCGACCACCCAGCCGAGCATGTAGCCGCCGGTCGGTCCGACGAACGGCGCCGGCCCGCCGCGCCCGCCCGGCAGCAGCGGCAGCCCGGCCACGACCAGGGCCAGGAACGTCAGCACCGCCAGCGTCCCGCGCTTGGCGCCGAGCAGGCTGGGGGCGAGCATGACGCCGAGCGTCTGCAGCGTGATCGGCACCGGGCCGACCGGAATCGAGAAGGGCATGCTGAGCACGGCCAGCAGCGCCGCGAACACGCCGATCAGGGCGATGTCGCGCGCGGTCAGCCCACGATGGCGAACCCGGTTGTTCGGGCCTTCGGGCATGGGGGTCCGATCCTTTCCGTGCGGGTCATGGCGGCAGCGCCACCCCCATTGTCCCGGATGCCGGAAAAAGCGGGACGCCGCGCGCCTCCAAGCCGCAGCCCGCCGATCTTGTACCTGCGGACACTTGTGATCGCGCACAGTGACCGCAGGTACAAGATCGGCGGCTCCGGGGCCGCGGGCGGGCCGCGGCCCGTCCGTCAGGCCGGCAGGACGCAGGCGGGGTCGCCGACCGCAAGGCGATGGCCGGTGTCGGCCGGAATCCCGTCGGCGTCCAGGCGCAGGGACGACAGTTGGGCCGACCGCTGGTTGGCGACGACCAGGTGGCCGTCGGTCAGCGCGAAGTGGCGGGGCCACGCGCCGCCGCAGGGGGTCTCGGCGATGCGGTGCAGCGCCGCGCCGCCGTCTGCGATCTCGAAGGTCGCGATGGTGTCGGCCCTGCGGTTGGAGACGTAGACCCGCTCGCCGTCCGGCGACAGCGCGATCTCGCCGGGGTGGTTGGAGCCCTCGAAACCGGTGGCGTCGACGGCCGAGACGGGCACCGCCCGGGCCCGGTCGGCGTCCCAAGCCAGCACGTGCACCCGGGAGTCGAGTTCGCCGGCGACGTAGACGTGCCCGCCGGGGTGGACGGCCAGGTGCCGCGGCCCGGCCCCCGGCGCCAGGCGCGCCGCGACCGACGGCGGGCCCACCGGCTCCTCGGCACCGGCGTCGAAGGCGTGGCAGCGCAGTTCGTCGGTGCCCAGATCGGCCACCAGCAGGTGGCCGCCGCCCGGAGCGATCGCCGCCGAATGGGCGTGCGGCCCCTCCTGGCGCGCGGGGTCGGGTCCGCCCCCGGAGTGCTCCAGCACCGCGACCGCCTCGCGGGGCGCGCCCGACTCCGCGAGCGGGTGGACGCCGACCCTGCCGTCCGCGTAGTTGGCGGTGATGACGTGGCGGCCCGCGGGGTGGACCAGGACATGGCAGGGCGAGGCGCCGCCGGTGGGCGCGCCGCCGAGCCCGGCGAGCTCGGGCGGGCCGCCGCCGTCGCTCGGGCGCACGGCGAATCCCGCGACCGCGCCCTGCTCGCCTTCGCTGACCGCATACAGCACGCCGGTGTCGGGGTGCGCCGCCAGGAAGGACGGGCTGGTCGCCTTCGCCGCGGCCTCTCCGCCGGTGAGCGCGCCGGTGCCGGGGTCCAGCCAGGCGCGGTGGATCCCGGACCCGGCGGCCTCCGGGTCGGAGTCGGGGGTGTAGGTCCCGATCCACAGCAGGCGGGGTGCGGTCATGGGTGCCCTTCCTTTGCTCGCGGGTGCGGTACGGGGCGGCGATCGTCCGCCGGCGCCGGCGCGGGCCCCGGGGCCGGTTCAGCCTCTGGCCGCCTCGATCGCCTTGAGGATCCGCTTCTCCGAGACCGGGTAGGCGGCGCCGATCTCCTGGGCGAACAGGCTGACCCGGAACTCCTCCAGCATCCAGCCGATCTCGCGCACGTCGGCCTCCTGGGCGCGGCCGGGCGGGAGCTCGCCGAGCAGCTTGTCGCGGGCCTGGCGCATCTGCTCGACCTTGGACATGTTCACCTGGTCGCGGCGGGGATTCTCGGGCAGCTTGGCCAGCCGGTACTCCACGGCCCGCAGGTAGCGGTGCAGGTCGGGCAGGCGAGCAAGCCCCGCCTCGGTGACGAAGCCGGCGCGGACGAGCCCGGCGATCTGGCCCTGGATGTCGTTCAGCGAGGGCAGCACCGCCAGGCTGGTGGTGCCCTTGAGCTTGCGGCCGAGCCCGTGTGCGGCCTGCAGCACCCGCGCGGCGCCGGCGACCGCCTCCTCGAAGGTGTCGGCGAGTTCGGCGCGCACGTGCTCGCGCAACCGGCCGAAGGCGTCGGGGTCCCACTCGCCGCCGGACGAGGTGAGCGCGTCGAGTCCGCCACGGGCGGCCATGAGCGCGTCGGCCGCGCACTCCAGGCAGTCCTGGAAGAACGCGGGGACGCTGCCGTGCGGGTTGTGGCCCAGCGCGAGCTTGGTGCGGTTGTCGAGGCTGCGCTGGATGACGGCGACCGGCGAGGGCACCTGCAGCAGCAGGAGCCGCCGGGCGCCGCGCCACATCGCCTGGCGCTGCTCGGCCGCGGTGTCGAAGAGCCGCACCGCCACGGTGTCGCCCTCGTCGACGAGCGCGGGGTAGCCCTTCACGGTCGGCCCGGCCGACTTGCGCTCGAAAACCTGCGGGAGCGGCCCGAAGTCCCATTCGGTCCGCCCGGTGCGCTCGATGCCGCGCGCCTCGGCGGAGATGGCCTTCTGCAGCCGCGGCTTGAGCCGGGCCCGCAGCGCGGCGAGGTCCTTCTCCTCGGCCAGGGTGTGCTGCTTGTCGTCGACCGCGCGGAAGGTGATCCGCAGGTGGTCGGGCACCCGATCCCAGTCGAAGTCGCCGGGCGAGACCCGCTCGCCGCTCATGGCGCCCAGTTCGCGGCTGAGGGCCTGGGTCAGCGGCTCGGTGTAGGGGGTCAGGCGGCCGAGCACGGCGCGGGCGGTGTCGGGCACCGGAACGAAGTTGCGCCGCAGGGGCTTGGGCAGCGAGCGGATCAGCGCGGTGACCAGCTCTTCGCGCAGGCCCGGGATCTGCCAGTCGAAGCCGTCCTCACCGACCTGGTTGAGCACGGTCAGCGGGATGGTGGCGGTGACGCCGTCGGCGTCGGCCCCCGGCTCGAACTGGTAGCTGAGCGCGAAGGCGAGCTCGCCCTGGCGCCATCGGTCGGGATAGTCCTCCTCGCTGACCCGGGCGGTGCCCTCGTTGATCAGCATGGACCTCTCGAAGTCGAGCAGGTCGGGCTGCTTTCGCCGGACCCGCTTCCACCAGGTGTCGAAGTGGGCGGCGGAGACGGCTTCGGCACCCACCCGCTGGTCGTAGAACTGGAAGAGGGTCTCGTCGTCGACGAGGATGTCGCGCCTGCGGGCGCGGTGCTCCAGGTCCTCGACCTCCTCCAGCAGCCGCCGGTTCTCGTGGAAGAAGCGGTGCCGGGTGTTCCAGTCGCCCTCGACGAGGGCGTGGCGGATGAACAGCTCGCGGGAGACCTCGGGGTCGATGGCACCGTAGGCGACCTTGCGCTGGGCCACCAGCGGCACCCCGTAGAGGGTGACGCGCTCGTAGGCCATGACGGCGCCGCGGTTCTTCTCCCAGTGCGGTTCGCTGTAGCTGCGCTTGACGAGGTGGGAGCCGAGGCGCTCGGCCCACTCGGGTTCGATGCGGGCGACCATGCGCGCCCACAGCCGCGAGGTCTCGACCAGCTCTGCGGCCATGACGTAGCGCGGCTGCTTCTTGAACAGCGAGGAGCCGGGGAAGATCGCGAAGCGGGCGCCGCGGCCGCCCAGGTACTCGTGCTTCTCGGGGTCCTTGAGCCCGACGTGGGACAGCAGCCCCGACAGCAGCGAGATGTGGATCTCCCGCGGCTGGGGGCTGCTGGTGTTCAGTGTGGCGCCCATGGTCTTGACGACCTGCTTGAGCTGGCTGTAGATGTCCTGCCACTCGCGAACCCGCAGGTAGTTCAGGAACTCGTCGCGGCACATGCGGCGGAACCGGTTGCCCGACAGCGCCCGCTGCTGGTCCTGCAGGTAGTTCCACAGGTTCAGATACGCCAGGAAGTCCGATTCCTTGTCGGCGAAGCGGGCGTGCTGCTCGTCGGCGGCCTGCTGCTTGTCGGCGGGGCGCTCGCGCGGGTCCTGGATCGACAGCGCCGCCGCGATGATCATGACCTCGCGCAGGCACCCGTTGTCCTCGGCCTCCAGCACCATGCGCCCCAGGCGCGGGTCCACGGGCAGCTGGGCGAGGCGGCGGCCGATGGCGGTGAGGCTCTTGCCGGGGTCGGGCTCGCCGGGGTCCAGCGCGCCCAGCTCCTGCAGCAGCTGCACGCCGTCCTTGATCTGGCGGCGGTCGGGGCCCTCGACGAACGGGAACGCGGCGACGTCGCCCAGGCCCAGCGCGGCCATCTGCAGGATGACCGAGGCGAGGTTGGTGCGCAGGATCTCGGGGTCGGTGAACTCCGGGCGGGAGAGGAAGTCCTCCTCGGAGTAGAGCCGGATGCAGATGCCCTCGGCCACGCGGCCGCACCGGCCCTTGCGCTGGTTGGCCGAGGCCTGCGAGACCGGTTCGATCGGCAGCCGCTGCACCTTGGTGCGGTGGCTGTAGCGGGAGATGCGGGCGGTTCCGGGGTCGATGACGTAGCGGATGCCCGGCACCGTCAGCGAGGTCTCGGCGACGTTGGTGGCCAGCACGATGCGGCGCCCGCTGTGCGGGGCGAAGACGCGGTGCTGCTCGGCGGCGGAGAGGCGGGCATAGAGCGGCAGGACCTCGGTGCCGCTCAGCTTGCGCTTGGTGAGCACGTCGGCGGTGTCGCGGATCTCGCGCTCGCCGCTGAGGAACACCAGGATGTCGCCGGGCCCCTCGGCGCACAGCTCGTCGACCGCGGCGCAGATCGCCTGGGTCTGGTCCTCCTGCTCGGACTCCTCCTCGTCCATGGGGCGGTAGCGGACCTCGACCGGGTAGGTCCGCCCGGATACCTCCACGATCGGGGCGTCGCCGAAGTGGCGGGAGAAGCGCTCGGGGTCGATGGTGGCCGAGGTGATGATCACCTTGAGCTCGGGGCGGCGCGGCAGCAGCTGCTTGATGTAGCCCAGCAGGAAGTCGATGTTCAGGCTGCGCTCATGCGCCTCGTCGATGATCAGGGTGTCGTAGCGGCGCAGCATGCGGTCCTGCTGGATCTCGGCCAGCAGGATGCCGTCGGTCATGAGCTTGACGAGGGTGTCGTCGCCGGAGCGGTCGGTGAAGCGGACCTTGTAGCCCACGGCCTCGCCGAGGGGGGTGTCGAGCTCCTCGGCGATGCGCTCGGCCACCGTGCGCGCGGCCAGCCGGCGCGGCTGGGTGTGGCCGATGGCGCCGTGCACGCCCCGGCCCAGCTCCATGCAGATCTTGGGCAGTTGGGTGGTCTTGCCCGAACCGGTCTCGCCGGCGACGATGACGACCTGGTTGTCGCGGATGGCCGCGGCGATGTCGTCCTTGCGGGCACTGACCGGCAGGGGCTCGGGATAGCTGATGCGGGGGACGGCGGCGGCGCGGCTCTCGACGCGGGCCTGGGCGGCGTCGATCTCGGCGGCGATCTCGGCCGTGACGCCGGCGCGCTTGGAGTCGGTGCGGATCTTCTGCAGTCCGTCGATACGGCGGCGCAGCCGGTGCCGGTCGGCCAGCATCAGCGAGGAGAGGCGCCGACGGAGTTCGCGGGGATCGGCGTCGGAGCGGGAACGGGAGTCGGAGGGGGCCGCGGGCGACGTTTTCATACCGGTCCCAGGATATGCGGCAGCGCCAAGCCCGCCCGTCACCCGCCACCACCCCAACGGAAGCGCTCCGCGCCACCCACCCGCAAGCGCTCGTCCACAGGTGCGGCGGAACGCCCCCTCACGGCCCCTCCGCCGGTCCCGGCGCGCCGCGCTTCCGCGGTGGGCGGGCCTCGGGCGCGGCCTCAGGCCGGGAACTTCGGCTGGCCGCTGGCCTCGCGGGCGGCCTGCGCGACCGCGGCCAGGTCGCCGCCGGTCGCCGCCGCCACGGCCGCGGCCACCGCGCCTTCGACGAAGGGCGCGTCCACGACCAGGGCGTCCTCGCGCGGCTCGTCCTCCAGCACCAACCGGGCCGTGAGCACCGCGCTGCCGATGTCGGGCAGCACCACCACGCCGGCCCCGGAGTCGGCTGCGGCGACGGCGGCGCCGACCCGCTCGTAGGAGGTGCCGATGCCCTCGTCGTCGGTGCCGCCGGCGCAGAAGACGCGCCCGCCCGCCGATCCGAGCTGGTCGATCAGTTCCCGCAGCCCTTCGGCGAGTTTCCTGCTGTGCGACACGAGCACGATCCCGACTGCGGAGTCACCGTTTTCCATGGGGGCTTAGGCTACCCACCGGAAGGCGCGCTGTGGCGCACGTCACCGAGGCCATCGCGGGAGCGAGTCGTATGAAGAAGTTCATCAACACCGCCGACACCTACCTCACCGACGCGCTGGCCGGCTTCGCGGCCGCTCATCCGGAGCTTTCGGTGAACCTGGAGTCGCACGTGGTCACCCGCGCGCGCGGGCCGGTGGCCGGCAAGGTGGGGCTGGTCTCCGGAGGCGGATCCGGGCACGAGCCGCTGCACGTCGGGTTCGTCGGCGAGGGGATGCTGGACGCCGCCTGCCCCGGCGAGATCTTCACCTCGCCCGTGCCCGACCAGGTCCTGGAGGCCGTGCGCGCCGCCGACAGCGGCGAGGGCACGGTGCTGGTGATCAAGAACTACACCGGCGACGTGATGAACTTCGAGATGGCCGCCGAACTGGCGGGCGAGGAGGGCCTGCAGGTCGAGACCGTACTGGTCAACGACGACGTGGCCGTCGAGGACTCCACGTTCACCGCGGGCCGGCGCGGTACCGGCGCCACTCTGCTGGTGGAGAAGATCGCCGGAGCGGCGGCGGCACGCGGGGACTCCGTCGCCGGCGTCGCCGAGGTCGGCCGCCGGGTCAACGCCGCCTCCCGCTCCTTCGCGGTGGCGCTGACCGCCTGCACGACGCCCTCGGCGGGCCGGCCGGGCTTCGACCTGCCCGAGGACGAGATCGAGGTCGGGGTGGGCATCCACGGCGAGCCGGGACGGCGCCGCGAGAAGCTGCGTTCGGCGAGCGAGATCGTCGCGGACATGGTCGAGGCGATCTTCGAGGACCGCCCACTGGAGAGCGGCTCGGAGGCGATCGTGGTCGTCAACGGGCTGGGCGGCACCCCGCTCAGCGAGCTGTACCTGGTCTACGGCGAGGTCGCGGCGCTGCTGGAGGAACGCGGCGTCGCCATCGCCCGCAGCGCCGTCGGCGACTACGTCACCAGCCTGGACATGGCCGGCTGCTCGATCACGGTGTGCGAGGCCGAGGAGGACTTCCTCGCGCTGTGGGACGCACCGGTGAACACCCCGGCGCTGCGCTGGGGGGTGTGACGCGGCGCGCCTGAGGACGGCCGAGAGTGCCCTCGAAAACGCATCCGCCGCCGGGAGTGTCGCTGAGGACACCCCCGGCGGCGGGCGCCGGACCCGCCGGACCGCTGAGTTGGTTAGTCGCAGTAGTTCCAGCTCTTGTCGCCGTTCCCGCGAATGTCATTGTTGCGGATGTTCTGGACCTTGCCCCAGTATCCGACACAGCGGTTTTGCGCGGGAGCCGCCACCGCCGCGTAATGGGAGTAGTCCCATCCGGAATCCCACCTGTTGCGGCGGCCTTTGATGAGCAGGTTCGCGGCCGCATATCCCTCGACCCCGTGCAGGAAGTTCCACCTGCGGGTCACCACGCAGTTCTCGGCCGGGTTATCCCCTTTAGAGCTCCACAGCAGGTCGACCCGGCCGATCTTCGTACCCCCGGTCGTCCGGATGTAATTTCCCTCCAGTTGGCGGTAGTCGTAGCCTCCCCATCCGCATCCATCACTGGATACGACAGCCTCGTGCAAGGTGTGCGCTGCGGCGGGAACCGCCGTGAGCCCCAGCACGAAAGCGGCTGCGGACACCGCAACCGCGAAACGGCGGAGACTCCTCTTCAGCACCGAAGACAATCTTATTCCCTTCGTTCGTTCATCACTTCGGGAGGTCCTGCCGACGTCAAGAGTAAGTCCTGCGGCATTTTCCAAGAAACCCCGAAGAGATCGACATGAAATGAATTCACCAGCGGCGGCAAGTGTGCCCTGTGCCGATGCGTCCGGTTTACACGGCGTCCGCATGCGGCCGAAGAAAGCTTGCGTCGACCCCCGTCCTGGCGGCCACTTCCGCATCGCGGCGGCGGACGCGGCCAAGGGAGTGAAGAGAGTGAAGAGGGTACGGACAACGCGAAGGAACCGACGTTGGGAGGAACCGGTGGACATCGAACTCGCCCGTGCCTGGGTGCGGGGCATCAATGCGGCCGTCGAGCGGGACCGGGAGCGGCTGGGCGAGCTGGACGCCGCCATCGGCGACGGCGACCACGGCGCCAACATGCAGCGCGGCTTCTCCGCGGCCGCGGCCGCGGTGGCCGACCTCGACGCCGCAACCGTCGGCGCCGTGCTGACCAAGACCGGCACCACCCTGGTCTCCAAGGTCGGCGGCGCGTCGGGCCCGCTCTACGGTTCGGCCTTCCGCGCTGCGGGCAAGCGCCTGGACGCCCCGCAGGCCGCGGCGGCCGACGTCGGCGCCGCCCTGTCGGCCGCGCTGGAGGAGGTCCGGCGCCTGGGCGGCGCGCAGCCCGGCGACAAGACGATGGTCGACGCGCTGGCCCCCGCCGTGGACGCGTTCGTGCACAGCGCCGAAGGCGGCGGCGAGCTCGGGGCGGCGGCGCGTGCGGCCGCCGACGCGGCCGATGAGGGAGCGCGCGCCACCGAGCCGATGCAGGCCCGCAAGGGGCGCGCGTCCTACCTCGGTGAACGCAGCATCGGCCACCTGGATCCGGGAGCCGCCTCCACCGCGCTGGTCTTCCGGGCGCTGGCCGAGGCCGCCGCGGAGGCGTGAGCGCCGGCGGGCCGGCCGATCACCTCGCGCGCGCCGGGCGGCGGGCGCGGGACCCGGCCGGCCCCGCGCCCTCAGTCCATCCGCTCCACGTCGTTGGCCAGGTCGTGCTTGCCGATGTAGGCGGCGAGCCGGTCGTCCTCCAGCGCCGCGAAGAGCCCGTCGTTGACCGGCTCGTCCAGCAGCAGCACGTTCTGGTCCCCGATCCAGGCGCTCTTGGTGACGGCCAGCGTGACGTAGACGGTGTTCTCGGGGCCGGCGTCGAGCAGCCGCAGCGCGGCCGCCCGCAGGGTCGCCCCGTCGACCCGGTCGTCGACGGCCATGGACCTGCCGACCGCCCGCAGGAACGCGTCGAGGCGGGGGGGATCGGAGGCCAGGCCGGAATCGGCCGCCTTCTCGGCCATCGCGTTGAGGAACACCTGCTGGCGCTCCACCCTGTCGATGTCGCGGCCGGAGAGCCCCTTGCGTTCGCGGACGAAGCGCAGCGCCTCCTCGCCGTCCATGTGGTTCTCGCCGGCCGGCCACGACCAGCCGTTGGTGGGGTCGTGGATGGCGTGCGGCAGGTCGAGGGTGACACCGCCGAGCGCGTCGACCATCCGCTCGAAGCCGCGGAAGTCCACGGCGGCGAAGTGGTCGACGGCGACGCCGCTGAGCTGCTCGACGGTGCGGACCAGCAGGCGGGGGCCGCCCTGCCTGTAGGCCTCGTTGATCTTGTCCTCGCCGTGGCCGGGGATGTCCACCCACGAGTCGCGCGGGAAGGAGATCGCATAGGCGCGCTCGGAGTCCTCCGGCATGTGCAGCAGGATGATCACATCGGCATCGGACTCGCCCCGGCGCCACTTGCCGATCGTGGCCTCGCCGCGCAGGTCCGAGCCCACCAGCAGCCAGTTCTCACCCGGGTCGGCCGCAGCGGAGCTGCGGTCGGTGGGCAGGGCGTCGGAGATCCGGTCGATGTCGGCCTGGTAGCCCTCCAACCGCCAGGCGACCACGCCCGCGGCGGCCGCCGCCAGCACCAGGGCGGTGGTGAGGGCGATCAACCCCGCCTTGAGCGCGCGGCGGCGTCCCCGGTGCCTGCTGTGCGACTCGCCCATGCCGCCGTCCCGCTCGGATCGCCTGTCCGGACCCCGATTCCAGCATTCCCGGCGAGGGGCCTCCTTCACCCCCATCCGCCCGCAATTACGGCGAAAAGGAGAATCAACGGCATTTTGCGCCGGGCGCGGTCGGCCCGGGGCGGTGGTTCACCACGCGCACGCGGCCCGCTCCTCCGCGGCCGCGTCCGGGCCGGGGACGGCGGCCTCCGCGGCCCGGAGCGCGACGGGCCCGGGCGGCCCCGGTTCGCCCGCGCCGCGGCCGAACCAGGTGCGCAGCGCCCGGTTCCACGGATTGGCGCGCACCCCCGGATGCAGCACGGCCACCGCCAGGCAGTACTTGCTGATGCGCAGAGGGCGGGCGCCCAGGGCGCGCAGGATCCGGTCGGCCGCGCTGTCGCCGCCCGCGGACTTGCACTCCACCACCGCCCACCGGGGATCGGCCGCCGCACTCGCTCCCCGCGCCGTGCACACGAGCCCGGTGTCGCAGGTGACGCGGGCCGCTCCGGAGAGGTCCACGAGCGTGCGCCGCCAGTAGGCGGTCTCCGCCGCAGGCGCCAGCTCCGCGGGCGGCAGGGTGCCATAAGCCTCGGTCAGGGCCCGGACCAGGAACGACCGCGCCTGGGCGGTCAGCTCCGCGCGCTTGTCGAAGGGGTGGGCGATGCGCTGCTTGACGGTGGTCTCGCGCGAACCCTCCAGCTTGACCTCGAAGGAGCTGGAGGCGGTGTCGAGGTAGCTGCGGGTGCGGATCTTGTAGCGCCGGCGCCGGTCCTGGCGGTGCAGCCGGAAGGTGAGCAGGTCGGGTGTGTCGAAGTAGGTGGAGGTGTAGCGGAAACGGCGCGACCCGCCGATCTGCAGCACCGCCCAGTCGCGCCGGTCGGCCAGCGCGCCGAAGAGGCGCAGGCAGTCCTCACGGCGGACGAGGTACTTGCGATCGCGGCGGGTCTGCAGTCCGGCGAGGTCCAGCACCTCGCCGAGGCCGATGCCGGGCAGGCGCCCGATCGCGGCCGTCTCGGCCCCCGGGCTCACCGCGGCACACGCTGCCGCTCGGCGCGTCCGGGCCGGAAGCCGCCGGAGCGGGAGGAGGGCCGCGGCTCGGCGCGGTAGCGCACGTCGACCACCATGGTCTCGCGGACGTAGTCGACCTCGGAGACCACCGCCCTGCGCACCGGCGCCCGCAGCCGCCGCTCCAAGTCGGCGCGTAGGGCGGTCTCGTCGTCGTGGACCACCTCCAGCACGACGATGCGGCGCCGGTCGCGTCCGGTCAGCGCCGGGTGGTCGGCGGCGTACATCGTGGCCAGCAGCAGCGCGTCCAAGCCCAGCATGAGCGCGAACGAGTCCTTGCCGAGGGCGTTGACCAGGCCCAGCGCAAGAGCGATGAAGTAGTAGCCCACCTCGCGCTGGCTGATCTCGTCGGAGCGCAACCGGATGATCGACAGCACCCCGAAGAGCCCGAACCCGATCGCCAGGCCGGTGCGCTGCCCCATCAGCAGCGGCAGACGGCGAACACCCCGGCGTTCAGAGCGATGTAGCCGAACATCAGGTCGGCTCGGCGGTGCCTCCGGTAGTAGATGGCGCAGGCCAGGACGGCGATGGCGACCGCGTCGGCCGCAAGTGCCGCGAAGAGCGTCGTGTTCACGCGAACCTCGGCTTGTCGTGTTCCGCTCGGTGGCGGCGCCGGGTCCGGCGGACCCGGCGCCGATGTCGACTCTCCGAGGCCGCGATGAACGGGCGGTGAGCAACCCATGAGGAAAATTTCATGGGGTACCGGGGGCGCCGGCGCGGAGGGATCGACGGGCGGGGGCCGGCCCGAGGCGAGGAGGCGCCGCGCAGGCGGAGACGGCGCGGGCGCGCACCGAGGGGCGCTGCGGTGCGGAGGGGTTCGCGGAGGCCGGCCTCAGCCCGCCAGGAGTTCGGGTTCGCGCCCCAGGCTCGCCCACAGGGCGCGCGCCAGGCTCTCGTCGAGTTCGCGGACCGTTGCGGCCACCGGCACCGACACCGGTCCCGAGCCGCGGGCGCCGGCGACCACCCGGGCGGTGGCGGTGCGCAGGCGCTCCAGCCGGGGGCCGATCTCGGCGGGGTCACCGCCCACGGCCTCCTCATAGGCCTTCAGCGCGTGCAGCAGGTCGAGCAGGCGCAGGTGGGCGCCGTCGGTCTTGGCCTCGCGCAGCGCCTGCTCGGCGGCGGCGCGGGTCTTGCGCAGGGTGTTCATCGTGGTGGGCACGGGTCTCCTTTCATGACAGCGGGGCCGCGGTCGGCGGCGCGGCGGTGCGCATGCGCGACGGGCAGGGCCGTGCGGCGGTGTGCGCCGGCCCTGCCCGCCGACCGCGGTCGCCGAGGCTTCGGTCAGGCCTTGATCTCGCGCGCCGAATCGCCTCCGCTGACGCTGATCTTGCGCGGCTTGGCCTGTTCGGCCACCGGGACGCGCAGGGTGAGGACGCCGTCGGCGTAGTCGGCGGCGATGTTGTCGGCGTCGAGCGTCTCGCCCAGGAACAGCTGCCGGGAGAAGGTGCCCGATGGCCGCTCGGACACGACCATCTCCCGCCCGTTCTGCGCGGTGTCGGACCGTTCGGCCTTGACGGTGAGCACGTTGCGCTCGATCTCGAGGTCGATGGAGTCGGGCCGGACGCCGGGCAGATCGAAGTGGATCACGAACGACTCGCCGTCGCGGTAGGCGTCCATGGGCATCGCCGCCGGACGGGCGGAGTCGCCGAGCAGCCGCTGGGTGATCCGGTCGAAGTCGCGGAAGGGGTCCGTACGCATCAGCATCATGGTCACCTCCACTGTCGCTCACATAACCTGATGCGATCAGACGCAGGTTTTATACCACGATCGAGAGAGAATAAACACCAGCAACACCAAGAAAAAGTCATTGCCGGGGAGGAGGAAACATGGCCTCGGACGAGGACCCCTACGAGGTCCTGGGCGTGGACCGATCAGCGGGCCCGGCGGAGATCTCGCGCGCCTTCCGGATGCTGGCCCGCAACCACCACCCCGACGCCCCCGGAGGCGACAGGGCCGCCTACGCCCGCCTGCGCAGCGCCTACGAGGCCCTGTCCCCGGGGCGCGGAGCCGGGCCGGCGCAGGACCCCGGGCCGCGCCGCGGCGTGTCCATCCCGGTCCGCGTGCGCCGGTCACGCCCCCGGCGCGGCCGCGACATGGCCGCCGAGCTGCGCGTGGAGCTGGCGCAGGCGGTATACGGCGGCACCGCCGGGCTGCGCCTGGACGACGGCCGCCGCGTGGAGGTCGCGGTGCCGCCCGGCACCGAGGACGGCACGCGGCTGCGGCTGCGGGGCCGCGGGGCGCCGGGCGCTCACGGTGGTCCGCCCGGCGACCTGGTGGCCGCGGTGCGCGTGGCCGAGCACCCCCTTTTCCGCCGCGACGGCCGCGACCTGCGCGCCCCTCTCGTGCTCGGCTACGCCGAGGCGGTGCTGGGCGCCGAGGTGCGGGTGGCCGCGCTGGACGGGTCCGAGACCACCGTGGTGATCGCTCCCGGTACCCTTCCCGGCAGCACCGTGCGCGTGCCCGGCCGGGGCGTTCCCGCCCGCGGCAGCGGCGCCGCCGGTGCCCTGCTGCTCGACGTGACCCTGGACGTGCCCGCCGAGCCGCTGACCGCGCAACAGCGCACCGCGCTTGAGCGGCTGGACGAGGCGTTCCCCCCTCCGCGGAAGGACCCCCGGCTATGACCGACGGCCGCCCCGATCCGGACCGGGCCCTGTACACCATCTCGGTGGCCGCCGAGCTCGCCGGGGTCTCGGCGCAGTCCCTGCGCCTCTACGAGCAGCGCGGCCTGCTCGCCCCGGCACGCACCGACGGCGGCACCCGCCTCTACAGCGACAACGACATCGCCCGGCTGCGCCGCATCAGCGAACTGGTCGACGAAGGCGTCAACCTCGCCGGCATCGCCCGCATCCTCGACCTGCAGGAGGAGAACACCCGCCTGCGCAGCGGCGGCGAGCGGACCTGACGCCGGCGGCGGAGGGCTCGAAGCTATGCGGATCGGTTCCGGTGTCCGGTGGTTGGTGCATGCGACGACGGGCGGTGAGGGCGGCGGTGGCGGGTCGCCCGGCTCCCGGCGCGGGAGTTCCGCCGCCCTCACCGCCCCGGCGCCCAACGCCACCGGCCGGCCCGGCCCCGCTCTCACCCCGACGCGGGCGGCTGCGGCAGCGCGGCCGGCCGCGCATCGGCGCGACGAGGCCGGCGGGCGAAGGGGGCCGCCAGGGCGACGGCGGCCGGCAGCACGGCCAGTGCGAACGCGGCGGGCACGTAGGAGTCCGCCAGGTCGTGCCCCAGCGACAGCAGCAGCGGGGCGACCGCGGTGGAGGAGACCGCCACCGACTGGGTGAGCCCGCGCAGCGTGCCCAGGCTCGCGGTGCCGTAGTAGTAGGGGAAGGCCGCGGCCTCCACCGAGCGGGCTCCCGATGCTCCCGCGCCCAGCGCCATGCCGTAGACGACGGCGGTCGGCCCCGGCCCCACGATCGGGAGCATGCACAGCGCCGCCGCCTGCACCGCCATGCAGGCCATGATCAGCAGTTTCGGCGAGAAGCGGTCGGTCGCGGCGCTGAAGGCGAAGGCGGCCAGCAGCCCGGCCACGGTCTGGGGGAGGAAGTTCGCCGCGGCCTGGGTGGGGGTCAGGCCCTGCTCGCCGAGGATGGAGATCTGGTGGAAGAACATCGCCGTGGTCACCAGTCCGCTGCAGGCCACGGCACCGGTGATGAGCCAGAACATCGAGGTGCGCACGATGGAGCGCAGCGGCCAGGCCTCCCCGCCCGCGCCGCCGCCGTCGCCCGCGCCCGCCTTTGCGTCGCCGCGGCCCCCGCGCACGCCGCGCAGTCCCCAGATCGCGATCGGCAGCACGACGGCCCACACCACGGCCGCCTCTCCCAGAACGGCGGCGCGCCAGCCGAATTCGGCGATGACACGCTCGGCGGCGACGGGGACCAGCGAGATCCCCGCCGTGCCGGCCGCGGTGGTCAGGCCGATGGCGGTGCCGCGCTTGCGTGTCACCGCGATCGCCACGGCGGTGGTGGCGACCAGCGTCATGCCGCCCTGGCCCATCGCCCGCGCGCCCACGAAGGCCACGGTCAGCCCGACGATGCCCTCGACCAGCGAAAGCAGCGTCAGGAACGCGCCGAAGGAGAGCGCGATTCCGGCGAGGACGGGCCGCACCCCGAACCTGTCGACCGCACGCCCGATCCAGGGCAGCGCGAGCGCTCCGCACAGAGTGCCGACGAGGTAGGCGGTGGAGACGGCCGATCGGCTGACCTCCAGATCGGCGATGAAGTGGTCGATCAGCACCGACATCCCGGCGGTCTGCCCCGGCCCGCTCAGCGCGAGGACGGTCCCGCACAGGGCGACGGCCACGGCCGGGTGGGCCGCAGGACGGCCGCGCGCAGCGGTGCCGGACTCGGGGGCGGATCGGGGGGCGGAGTCGGGGTGCGAGGACAGCGAGGACACCTGCTTTCGGTGGGAGGCGCGTGCAGGGGGCGGCCCGGCCGGGCGCGGGCGCACAACGGGCGGAACGTGGGGCGATCATCGGATGTCTGCGGACGCTCGGCGCGCCCCCGTCCGCACCGGCACCCGGCCTCGGGCATCACTCCGTGATCACGCGGGCGTCACGGAGGGATACGGTATCCCACCCCCTCGGCCCCGCAGCGCCCGGCCCCGCTCCCTGCGGCGGCCGGGGCGCGGCGCCGTCTGGACCGACGAGCGCGGGAGCGAGGAGGGAAGACGGCGCCCCAAGCGCCCCGCACACCCGCCGAAAAACACGCCTCAGGGGACCAGGCCGACGTGGGCGAGCGCCTGGCGCAGCAGCACGCCCTGGCCGCCGCTCATCTCCTGCTGGACGCCCTCGCCGGCGGCCTCCTCCGGGGAGAACCAGACCAAATCGAGCGCGTCCTGGCGGGGCCGGCAGTCGCCGGTCACGGGCACGACGTAGGCCAGGGAGACGGCGTGCTGGCGGGGATCGTGGAAGGGGGTGACGCCCGGTGTGGGAAAGTACTCGGCCACCGTGAAGGGCTGCGGCGAGGCCGGAACACGGGGCAGCGCCACCGGCCCCAGGTCCTTCTCCAGGTGGCGCAGCAGGGCGTCGCGGATGCGCTCGTGGTAGAGCACCCGGCCCGACACCAGCGACCGGCTGATGGTCCCGTCGGGCGCGACGCCCAGCAGGAGGCCCACGCTGGTCACCGTCCCCGACTCGTCCACCCGCACCGGCACCGCGTTGACGTAGACGATGGGCAGGCGTCCGCGCGCGTCCTCGATCTCGGTCCGGGAGAGCCAACCGGGCGAGGTGTCCGTCGTTTCAGTCATGTCCCCGTCCTACCCCATCGGCACCACCGGCACCGCGGGCCTCCCGGTGCCCACCCGTCCCATGCCGCTTCCGGCCGGCCGGGCCGGGCTCGGGCGGAGGCGATCGGGCGCCGACCGCATTCTCTTCGGAACGGGTGGTGGACGCGGTGGGGGTGACTGGACACCATGGCCTCAAGGAGCGGCGCGCAGACCGCGCTTCGGCCCCGCACCCGACCGGGCCGGCAGCGCTCCTTCGGCGACAGGGCGGCAACGAAAGAGGGCATGGCTTCATGACGCAGGAAGTGCGCGGGGTCGTCGCGCGGACCAAGGACGCACCCGTCGAGACGACGACGGTCATCATCCCCGATCCCGGCCCCGGAGAGGCCGTGGTGCGCGTGCAGGCGTGCGGGGTCTGCCACACCGACCTGCACTACAAGCTGGGCGGAATCAGCGACGACTTCCCCTTCCTGCTCGGCCACGAGGCGGCGGGGATCGTGGAGTCGGTGGGCGAGGGCGTCACCGACGTCAAGCCCGGCGACTTCGTGGTGCTGAACTGGCGGGCGGTGTGCGGGCAGTGCCGCGCCTGCAAGCGCGGCCGGCCCTGGTACTGCTTCGACACCCACAACGCCGCCCAGCCGATGACCCTGGCCGACGGCACTCCCCTCTCCCCCGCCCTGGGAATCGGCGCCTTCGCCGACAAGACCCTGGTGGCCGCCGGCCAGTGCACCAAGGTCGACCCCAAGGCCGCCCCGAGCACGGCCGGGTTGCTGGGGTGCGGGGTGATGGCCGGCATCGGCGCGGCGATCAACACCGGATCGGTGGGGCGCGGCGACAGCGTCGCCGTGATCGGGTGCGGCGGTGTCGGCACGGCCGCCGTGGCCGGCGCCCGCCTGGCCGGGGCGGCCAGGATCATCGCCGTGGACCTCGACCCGCGCAAACTGGACTCGGCCGCGGCCCTGGGCGCCACCCACACCGTCGACGCCCGCGAGCAGGACCCCGTCGAGGCGGTGCGCGAGCTGACGGGCGGCTTCGGCGCCGACGTCGTCATCGAGGCCGTGGGGCGGCCGGAGACCTACAAGCAGGCCTTCTACGCCCGCGACCTGGCCGGCACGCTGGTGCTGGTGGGTGTGCCCACCCCGGAGATGACCCTGGAGTTGCCGCTGCTGGACGTCTTCGGCCGCGGCGGCGCGCTGAAGTCGTCCTGGTACGGCGACTGCCTGCCCAGCCGCGACTTCCCGATGCTGATCGACCTCTACCTGCAGGGCCGGCTCGACCTGGACGCGTTCGTCTCCGAGACCATCCCGCTGGACGGCATCGAGGACGCGTTCGCCAAGATGCACCGCGGCGACGTGCTGCGCTCGGTCGTGGTGCTGTGAACCGGTGCCGCGGCCCCGCGCGGGGCCGCGGCACCCGGCCCGGGCTCAGACCGTGCCGGACCCGCCCACCGCAGCGGCGATCCGGGTGATGAGCCGGCGGAGGATCGGCCGCGGGGTGGCGAAGTTGAGGCGGGCGAACCCGCGGCCGGGTTCGCCGCACTCGGGGCCGTCGACCAGCACGATCCCGGCCCGCTCGTGCAGCACGCGCCCGGGGTGGTCGCCCAGTCCGAGCCCGCGGAAGTCCAACCAGGCCAGGTAGGTGCCTTCGGGCGGGGTGTAGCCCGCGCCCGGCAGGTGTTCGGCCAGCAGCTCGCCCAGCGCGCGCCGGTTGCCGTCGAGGTAGGCCAGCACCTCCTCCAGCCAGGGGCCGCCCGAGGTGTAGGCGGCGGTGGCGGCGGCCACGCCCAGGTTTCCGGCGCCGTGGGCCAGGACGGGGCCGATCTCGGCCAGCACGGCGGCGTCGGCGGGGTTGCTCACGATCAGCTGGGCGCACTTGAGTCCTGGCACGTTCCAGGCCTTGGACGCCGAGGTGGCCGTCACCGCGTGCCCGGCCGCCGCCGGCGAGACCGAGGCGTAGGGCACGTGGCGGTGCCCGGGGTAGGTCAGCGGCGCGTGGATCTCGTCGGCGAAGACGCGGCCGCCGTGGCGTTCCACGACCTCGCTGAGCGCCGCGAGCTCGTCGGCGGTGAAGACGCGGCCCAGCGGGTTGTAGGGGTTGCACAGGGTGAGCAGGTGCCCGCCCGCGCGGAAGGCGCGGTCGATCGCCTCCAGGTCGAAGACGGCGCGGCCGCCGTCGTCGATCATCGGGACCTCGATGATCTCGCGGCCGAGGCTGTGCGGCACGGTGAGGAAGGGCATGTAGGCCGGCGTGGGCAGGATCACGGGGCTGCCCGGCCGGGAGAGGTGCTCGATCGCGGTCTCGAAGCCCTTGACCACGTCGGCGATCGGGTGGACGTCTGCGGGGTCGACCGCCCAGCCGTAGCGGTCGCGCTGCCATCGGGCGCAGGCGCTGCGCATGTCGGCGACGGCGCGCGGCGGCAGGTAGCCGAACTCCATGCCGTCGACCGCGGCGTGCAGCGCCTCGGTGATCGGCGGCGCGGTGCCGAAGTCCATTTCGGCGATGAACGCGCCCAGGGTGTCGCCGCCGTGCAGCGTCCACTTGATGCCGCCGCGGGAGCGGAGGGTGTCGATCGTCACCGCGTCGAACTCGCTGGCCAGGCTCACCGACCGTCCTTTCCGGGCGTGGGCGCGCGGCCGCGGCCGCCCGGTGCGAGCGGGCCCCCGCGGGGGCGCGCCGGGCGGCGGAACCGCGACGTGGACACGGCTGCGGGCGGCTCAGCGGGAAACGCGCCGCCCTCGCCTGCGATCCACTCTAGGCCGCATGCGCGGCGCCGGCGCAGGGGACTCCCCTGCCGGCTCGCCGCGGTGAGCGGGGGCCGGTCAGGACTTCGCGGGCGCGCCCTTCGACGCGTTGTTCGCCAGGTCGGTGAACAGCTCCTCCCACATGACGTGGACGTGCTCGGGCGCGTAGCTCTGCGCGGTCTTGAGGGCCTCGGCCCCCATGGACGAGCGCAGCTCCTGGTCGTCCATCATCTTCGAGATCGCCTCGGCCAGGGCGTCGACGTCCTTGGGCGGCACGAGGATCCCGTCCTTGCCGTCGGTGATGACGTCGGCGGGCCCGGTGGGGCAGTCGAAGCTGACGACCGGCAGCGCGTGGGTCATCGCCTCGATGACGACCATCGGCAGCCCCTCGAACCGGGAGCTGAGGATGTAGAAGGACGACTTGGCGAGCTCGCCGTCCATGTCGTCGGTGTGGCCCATCAGGAACACGTGGTTGTAGAGGTGGTGCTCGTCGATGAGCGCGCGCAGCTCGGCCCTCTTCTTCCCGGTGCCGAAGATCCGCAGCTGCCAGTCCGGATGGCGCTCGGCGACCTTCTTGTAGGCCGGGATCAGCATGTCGAAGCCCTTCTGCGGGGAAAGCCGTCCCGCGGCGAGGGCGATCTTGCTGGTGTGGTCGGAGGGCTCCTGCTCCATCGAGTGCACCGCGTTGGGGATGCGCACGACGCGGGTGCCGGGGAGCAGTTCCTCGTAGTCCTGGCGGTCGCGGTTGGTGAGCACGGCGACGGCGTCGAAGCGCGGGTAGTGCTTGCGGATCGCCCGCCGCACGTCCTTGCGGTGCGTGGCCAGGTTCATGTGCTCCTGGGCGACGCGGATCAGCTGCGGGTCGGCGTAGCGCGCGGCGAGGATGTTCAGGCCGGGCCGGGTGGTGACAAGGACGCCGTCGTGCACCCCTTTGAGGTAGCGGATGATCTCGCGCTCGACGTAGCGGTTGAACGCGTCGGCCGCGAACTCCCCGGTCGGGATGACCGAGGGACCGAGCTTCTTGAGCCGCTCGCTCTCCCAGGCGCGGTAGCGGGCGACGGGGCCGAGCCTGGGTGCGTCGGCCTTCGCGGGGCGCTGGTCGACGATGGCGCTCAGCTTCACCCGCTCGTCCAGGTCGAAGTTGGGATCGTCCCTGTGTCGGATGACGCTGACGATCTCGACCTCGTGCCCCAATCCCGCCATGGTCTTGGCCTGGGTGAACACGGTACGGATGGTTCCGCCGGTGCCGTAGGCGTTCAGCAGCAGGTAGCGGATCCTCATGGAGATTCCTTGCCGGATGAGTCGGACGGGCTGGGCACGCAGTCGACCGAGAGGTTGTTGTAGATCGTGTAGAAGGGCTGCACCGCGGCGCGCACGCCTTCGGCCTGGGCCTGTTGGGCGGGGAAGACCATGATCTTCTTCTTGTTGGCGATGTCGTCGAGGTGGCGGCCGATGCGCAGCCACTCCTCGACGCCCTGCTCCAGCCGGTCCTCGGGGACCGCGAAGAGGTCCCACTTGGCCCCTCCGTCGGGGAACCCGCCGGAGGGCACGAAGTCCTCCACGGGCACAGAGACGTCGAAGCGTCCGCCGTCGAGGGGGAGTTCGTAGCGCAGGCGGGTGTCGGTGTCGCGCAGTACCGCCACCAGGTACCAGGAGGCCGGTTCGGCACCGGCGCCGTGGAGGTCGCCGACGACGCGGACGCCGCCGTCGCGCGGCCAGATCTCGGCGACCTCGGCGTGGGGGGTCGTGCTGGGCGCGTTCACGAAACCGCCGCCCCTTCGCGCTCGCCGGTGCCGGAATCGCCGCCGCTGGAGTCGCCGTCGAGGTAGCCCCACTGCTCGCTGATCGTGCGCAGCATGTCGGGGATCTCCGCGGCGTCGGGCAGCTTGCGGCCGGGCTGGACGCTGCCGGAGCGGATCTTGTCCTTCCAGTCGCCCAGGCCCTTGGTGAAGTCGCCCTGGGTGCTGTCGCCGTACTCCAGCATCTGCGGCTCGTACTCCAGGCCGAGGTGGTCGCAGATGCCCTGCAACTGACCGGCCGGGTCGGCGGTCAGCTCCTCGTAGCGCACGGTGTAGGCGTTGGGCAGGCCTTCGCGCGCCCGCTGGACCGCCTTCATGTAGCGCAGCGCGTCCTCGGCGGCCTCGTCTGCGGTGCGCTTCTCGGGGTCGGCCTCGTGCCAGGACTTGGCGATGGAGACGGGGTGGCGCAGCAGGCAGATGAAGCGGGCGTCGGGCCAGCAGGCGGCGATGCGCTGCCAGACGAACGCGTTGCTGGGGGTCTTCTCGACGATGAACTCCTTGCCGGAGCGGACGAGCTCGCGGTGCATCACCCGGTCCCACAGCAGGTGCTCGATGTCGCCGCGCTCCAGGCCGCAGGCCTCCATCGCGCGCTGGGAGAGCTTGGTGCGGAAGTGCACCTCCAGCCGGCGGATGTGCAGCTCGTGGGGGGCGTGCAGCTTGGAGTGCGCGTTGAGCAGCAGGCGCAGCAGCGTCGACCCGGACCGCACCGGGGAGATGACGAAGACCGGCCGGTCCAGCAGGCGGTCCAGCTCCGGGTTCTCCGGCGGGCGGAAGGGGACCTTCTCCTTGGGCTTCTTGGTGACCGCGGATCCTCCGGCGGCCTTGGGCTTGGGCTTGGCGGCCGCCGGCGCCTGCTTCTTGCGGGCTCTGCGCAGCTCAACGCCCAGGGTCGCGCCGAGCGCCGAGTTGATTTTGCGTGGAAGATCCATGCTCATGGAACTTATGGCTCTTTTCGACTGGGAGCAAAGGTAACGGTCTGTCTTCGTTAACGCCGCAGCCGACCGCCGGCCACCGCCGGGCCACCTCGCCTCAGGAGACTGCCTGCGGCGAGATGCGGTTCCGCGGCGGCGGCCGCGGAGGCGCGCCGTGCATACACGAGGGGGCATGCGCGGAGCCGCCCGAAGGCCGATCCGATCGGCGGCCGAAGCCGTGGACAGCGCGAAACGAAAGCCGCGGGAAGCGCACCGGCATCCGCTTCGGGGACCCCGGTCGTCCGCCGGAACCCGCCGGGCCGTGGAGTCGATGACGCGGCCACTGCCACGATAACCGCCGCCCGAGAGCCGATCGAGCAACCGCGGCCGTCCGCGCCGGCCGCGGCGGGCCGTCGACCCGCGCGTGCGAGTACAGGTTCACATAAAACTCACAGCATTGCACTCCGCGCGGCTTCGCGTGTCCGACCGGCGCGGCGCGCCGCGGGTCGCGCCTTGCGGGGCCGCAACCGGCCGGAACCTATTGACAACACCCTGTCGAATCGACAATATGTTGTCATGAATACCGCAACCGTCCATCTGGCGGTCTACAACACCCTCGCCGACTGGGAGCCCGGCCACGCCCTGGCGCACCTGCGGACCGGCTCCCCCGGCAAGGAGGCCGACTACGGCGTGGCCACCGTGGGGCCGACCGCGGATCCGGTCACCACCATGGGAGGCGTGCGCGTCCTGCCCGACATCGCGCTCGCCGACCTCGACCCCGCGCACAGCGCGATGCTCATCCTGCCGGGCGCCGAACTGTGGGACGCCGACCCGCCGGCGCTGGCACCGTTCGCGCGCGCCGCCCGCGGCTTCCTCGACGCCGGCGTGCCCGTGGCGGCCATCTGCGGGGCGACGGCCGGCCTGGCCCGCGAAGGGCTGCTCGACGACCGGCCGCACACCTCCGCCGCAGCCGAGTACCTCGCCGCCACCGGCTACGCCGGCGCCGACCACTACCGCGACGAGCCCGCCGTCAGCGGCGGCGGCCTCATCACGGCCGGCCCCACCGCGCCGGTGGCCTTCGCCCGCGAGATCTTCGCCGAGCTGGGGCTGTACCGGCCGGCGGCGCTGGACGCCTGGTACCGGCTGCACGCCCACAGCGACCCGGCGGCCTTCGCGGAGCTGATGTCGTCGTGAGCGCACCGCCGCCGGACGGCGGCGGGGCCTCCGGTGAGTCCGACGAGGACGGCCTCCAGGCCCTGCTTTCGGCGGCGGCGCTGGCGTCCTTCCGGCTCAACGGACGGTTCCTGTCCGCCGCCGAGGAGCTGGCGCGCCCGGTCGGCCTCACCGCGGCCTGGTGGCAGGTGCTGGGGGCGGTGCTGGCAGAACCCCTGCCCGTCGCCGGCATCGCCCGGGAGATGGGCATGACGCGGCAGGGGGTGCAGCGCGTCGCCGATCTGCTGGTCGCCCGCGGACTCGCCGAGTACCGGCCCAACCCGGCCCACCGCCGCGCCAAGCTGCTGAGCCCCACCGCCGAGGGCCGTGCGGCCCTCGCCCGCATCCACCCGGCACACCGCGATCTCGCCCACCGCCTGGCCGCCGAGATGGGCCCGGAGGGCCTGCGCGCCGCCGTGGAGTCGCTGCGGGCCCTGAACACCGCCCTGGACGCCGTCGCCGCCGAGGAGGCCGCCGCCGAACCGCGAGCCTGAAGTCCGTACCGGGATCCGGCGGATTCTGGGAACATCCGGAGAATGCGCGTTTCGATCGGGGACGTCTCCCTGTTCTTCGACGTCGAAGGCTGCCGACTCGTCCCCGAGGGGCCGGCCATGGTGGAGCGGCCGGTGGTCGTCGCCTTGCACGGCGGCCCGGGAGCCGACCACTCCCTGTTCAAACCGGCGCTGTCGGCGGCCGCGGAGTTCGCCCAGGTCGTCTATCTCGACCAGCGCGGCAGCGGGCGCTCCGACCGCAGTTCGCCCGAGCACTGGACCTGGGAGCGGTGGGCCGACGACGTGGCCGACTTCTGCGACGCCCTGGGCATCGCCGATCCGGTCCTGCTGGGCACCTCCAGTGGCGGCTGGGTCGCACTGCTGGCCGCGCTGCGCCACCCGGCGCGGGTGGCGGGCCTGGTGCTCGACAGCGTGATCCCCGGAGCGACCGAGGAGCGCCTGGAGATCATGGAACGGCTCGGCGGTCTGGCCGCCCGCGAGACCGCCCGCCGCTACTGGGCCGGCGAGGACACCGACGAGGTGCGCCGGGCCTGGCGGGAGACATGCCTGCCGCTGTACTCCCGGCGGCCGGGCGGCGCCGAGACCGAGCACACCCTGCGCCGCATCCGCTGGAACGAGGACGTGCTGGAGCACTTCCGCCACGTCCTGGCCGCGCGCTTCGACCACTTCGACCGGCCGGAGGGGCTCGCCTGCCCCGCCCTGCTGCTGGCCGGGGAGCACGACCCGGTCGCCACGGCCTCCGCGGCGCGCCGCTTCGCCGCGCGCCTGCCCGCAGCCCGCACGCGCCTGCACGTCCTGCCCGCCACCGGCCACGGCGCCTTCCGCGAGAATCCCGCCCTCGCCCACGGCCACCTGCGCGACTTCCTCCAGGAGTTCACCCCCGCCCGCCCCGAGCCGGCGTAGGCCCGGCCGGGCGCGGCCTCAGTCCACCCAGCGCACGTCGGCCGGCAGCGGGTGGCCCTCCTCGCGCAGGCCGCGCAGGCACTCCAGGAACCCGCGGGCCGGCGGCGGGACGCGGCGCTCGTGCGGCAGCACCACGCTCAGCCGCCGGTCCAGCACCGGACGCACCAGCGGCAGGCGCACGTAATCGGCGAAACTCATCAGGACCTCGACCAGCGCGGGCATCGCCGAGACGCCCAGACCCGCCGCGAGCAGGCCGCCGACCGTGGAGACGTTGCCCGCCTCGGTGACACCGGCCGGCCGCACCCCGGCCTCGGCGAAGGCGCGGTCGGTTCCCGCCCGCACGCTGGAATCGGCGCCCACGGCGATGAACTGCTCGCCGGTGAAGTCGTCCCAGGCCAGCTCGGCCGATCCGGCCCGCGGATGGCCGGGCGGCAGCACGGCGAAGAAGCGGTCCTCGGCCAGCGGGTGGGCGCGCAGGCCGGCGGGCAGCCCTTCGGCCGCGGTGATCGCCAGGTCGGCCGCACCCGAGGAGAGCCGGTCCAGCGCCGCCTCGGACATCCCGTCGAGTATGCGCACCGCGACGTCGGGCCGCTGCTCGCGGAACCGCGCGATGACCGGCGGCAGCAGCGCAGCCGCGACCGAGGGCAGCGTCGCGATGGTCACCAGGCCGCGCTCCCCCGCCAGGTACCGCTCCAGGTCGGCCATCTCCGCGCGGTGGGCGGCCAGGACGCGCTCGGCCGCCTCCAGCAGCCGCTGGCCCTCGGGCGTGCGCCGCATCCGCCGGGTGGTGCGGTCGAACAGCCGCACGCCCAGCGTGCGCTCCAGCTCCAGCACGGTGCGGCTGAGCGACGACTGCGCCACCCGCAGCTGCCGAGCCGCGGCGGTGAAGCTCTCGGCGCGGGCCACGGCGGCGTAGACGCTCAACTGGCGCAGCGACAGGTCCATGCACACCGAGCATAGATCCTTGCCGGATTGATGTTGGACGCGCAACCGAGGCTCTTGCCAGCATGAATGAGCAGCATCACGTGAGGCACACCACACCCCCCGGTCGCCTTCGCAAAGGATCGTCGTCATGCTCACCGCAATGGGTTTCGCCGCCATCGCGGCCGTACTGGCCCTTCTGCTGTCCAACCGGGTCTCGGCCGTCGTCGCGCTCGTGGGCGCACCCGTGGCCGCCGCGCTGATCGCCGGCTTCACCCCGGCCGAGATCGGCGAGTTCGCCGCCACAGGAATCTCCGGTGTCGCCGGCACCACGACGATGTTCGTCTTCGCCATCCTCTACTTCGGCGTGATGCGCGACGCCGGGTTGTTCGACCCCGTCGTGCGGCGGGTGCTGGGCTTCGCGGGCAGCAACCCGGTGACCATCGCGCTGGCGACCGTGGTGCTGGCGATGCTCACCCACCTCGACGGCGCCGGAGCCACCACCTTCCTCATCACGATCCCGGCGATGCTGCCGCTCTACGACGCCCTGGGCATGCGCCGCCTGGTGCTGGCCGCCCTGACCGGGCTGGGCGCGGGGATCATGAACATGGTGCCCTGGGGCGGCCCGACCGCCCGGGCCGCCTCGGCGACCGGCATCGACGCCAACGCCCTGTGGGTTCCGCTGATCCCGGCCCAACTGGCGGGGATCGCCGCCTGCCTGGCGATCGCCTACCTGCTGGGGCGCCGGGAGAAGGGCCGCATCGCCGCCGCCGCATCGGCTCCGGCCGCGGCCACCGCTCCGGCCGCCGCCCCCGTCGGCGGCTCGGGCGCGGCCGACGGGGGCGCGCCCGAACCGGACGGGCATCCCGGTCCCGCCGGTACGCACGAGCCCGCGGGCGAGGCGGCCGCACTGCGCCGCCCCCGGCTGTTCTGGCTCAACGCCGCCCTGACGGCGGCCGTCGTCGCCGTGCTGATCTCCGGCCTGCTGCCGCCCGAACTCGTGTTCATGCTGGCCCTGGTCGTCGCACTGCCGCTGAACTACAGCGGCCTCAAGGCGCAGACCGAGCGCGTCAACGCCCACGCGCAGGGCGCGATCCTCATGGCCAGCACGCTGCTGGCCGCGGGCGTATTCCTGGGCGTCATGGAGGAGAGCGGCATGATCGACGCGATGGCCGAGGCGCTCACGGGTGCCATGCCCGAGGCGGTCGGGCCCGGCCTGCCGCTGCTGGTGGGGGTGCTCGCCGTGCCGCTCAGCCTGCTCTTCGGTCCCGACGCCTACTACTTCGCGGTGATGCCGGTGCTCACGGCGGTGGGCGACTCCTTCGGCGTGCCCGCCGCCGCCATCGCCCAGGCGTCGATCGCGGGCGAGGAGACCGTCGGTTTCCCCATCAGCCCGCTCACCGGCTCCTTCTACCTCCTCACCGGACTGGCGGGCGTGTCCATCGGCCGCCACATCCGCTTCCTGCTGCCCTGGGCCTGGCTGGTGAGCCTCGTCGTGCTGGCCGCCGCCGTGCTGAGCGGAGCGATCCCGCTGTGGGCGGGCTGAGCACCGGCCGCGGCGGTGCGCCGCCCTGAATCAGCGCGCACCGCCGACCCACCGCACCACGAGCAACGGGGGAAACAGGACACGTGAGCACAGGACAAGCCCGGATCGGCTGCGGCGCGGGGTTCGCGGCCGACCGGATCGAGCCCGCGGTCGACCTGGTCGAACGGGGGGAGCTGGACGTCATCGCGCTGGAGTGCCTGGGCGAACGCACCGTCGCGCTCGCCGCGCTGCGCAAGCTGTCGGATCCGGCCGCGGGCTACGACCCCATGCTGCGCAAGCGCATGGCCGCGCTGCTGGAACCGCTGAACCGCACCGGCACCCGCCTGGTGACCAACGCCGGCGCCGCCGACCCCCTCGCGGCCGCGCGCATGGTCCGCGACCTGGGTGCGGAGCTGGGCGTGCCCACCGCGGTCGCGGCCGTCACCGGCGACGACGTACTGGACCGCATCGACCTGTCGGCGCCGGCGTGGGAGGACGGCGCCCCGCTGGAGTCCCACGGCGAGATCGTCTCGGCCAACGCCTACATCGGCGCCGACGCGCTGCTGCCGGCCCTGCGCGGCCCCGCGCCGGTGGTGATCGCCGGGCGGGCGGCCGACCCGTCCCTGTTCCTCGCACCGATGATCCACCTGCTGGGCTGGGAGACCGGCGACTGGACACGCATGGCCGCGGGCACGCTCGCGGGCCACCTGCTGGAGTGCGCCGGCCAGGTGACCGGCGGCTACTTCGCCGACCCCGCCCGCAAGCCCGTGCCCGGCCTGGCCCGCCTGGGCTACCCCCTCGCCGAGGTCGGCGCCGACGGCGCCGCCGTGATCACCAAGCTGCCCGGCACCGGGGGCCGCGTCGATCGGATGACCGTGGTCGAGCAGCTCACCTACGAGGTCACCGACCCGCGCGCCTACCTGACCCCCGACGTGGCCCTGGACATGAGCGCGGTGGGAGTGCGCGAGGAGGGTGCCGACCGGGTGGCGGTGCGCGGCGCCCGCGGCCGGGCCCGCCCCGAGGAGCTCAAGGTCAGCGTCGGCTACCGGGTGGGCTTCCGCGGCGAGGGCGAGATCTCCTATGCCGGGCGCGGCGCGCTGGAGCGCGCCCGGCTGGCCGCCGAGGTGGTGCGCGAGCGGCTCGCGGGCGCGCTTCCCCGGCTGCGGGCCGACGTGATCGGGCACAGCGCGCTGCACGGGGACGCGCTGGCGCAGGGCCCCGATCCCTATGAGTGCCGGCTGCGCGTGGCGGGCATCGCCGCCGACCGGGCTGCGGCCGAGGCGGTGGGCGAGGAGGTGAGCGCCCTGTACACCTCGGGCCCGGCGGGCGGCGGCGGACTGCGGGTGACCACCACCGAGGTGGTCGGCGTGCTGTCCACCACGATCCCGCGCGAGCGGGTCGAAACGGGAGTCGTCGTCCTGGAGGGGAGCGCCGCGGCATGAGCGTCCGGCTGTACGACATCGCCCACGCGCGGGCCGGGGACAAGGGCAATCTCATCACCATCGCGGTGATCCCCTACGACCCCGACCGGTATCCGCGGCTGTGCTCGGTGCTGACCGCGCAGCGGGTGGCCGACCACCTGGCCGAGCGGGTGGCGGGCGACGTGGTCCGCCACCGCCTCGACAACCTGCCCGCGCTGATCTTCGTCTGCCCGCGTGCGGCCGACGACACGGTCACCACGTCGCTGTTCCTGGACTCCCACGGCAAGAGCCTGGGCTCGGCGCTGCTGGAACTGGAGCTGGAGTGGGACGCGGAGCCGGAGGGGGCTGCGGACGCGGCGCCCAACGGAGGGCCGAACGAGCGGTGAGGGCGCCGCGGGCCGCGGCTTCGTGAGCCGGGGCCGCGATCTAGCATGGGAGGCGTGGAGCAACGGCGCACTTCGCACGCGTCCCCGGCGCACCGGGTCTACCGCGAGGCCGTGATCCTGGGGGCCGCCGCCTACGCGATCCTGCTGCAGATCGCCAATCCGGGTGTGGGGCGCGGCGTCCGCGACCACAGCGACTTCGCCCACCGGCCGGTGGACCGGCTGCGCGGCACGATGGTCTTCGTCTACGGGGTCGTGTTCGGCACCGAGGAGGAGGCCGAGCGGGTCTCGCGGATCGTGCGCGCGGTCCACAAGCGGGTGGCCGGTCCGGGCTACAGCGCACAGGACCCCGACCTGCAGGTGTGGGTGGCGGCCACACTCTACGCCTGCGACGTGCACGTCTACGAGCTCGTCTGCGGCCCGCTGTCACCCGAGGACAAGGACGAGATCTACCGCTGCGCCGCGGTGTTCGCCACCTCGCTGGGCTGCCCGCCGGAGCGCTGGCCGGCCACCCGCGCCGACTTCGAGCGGTACTGGGCGCGGATGATCGACTCCCTGGAGGTCGACGACACCGCGCGCGCCGTCGCCCGCGACCTGTTCCACCCCGCCAACCCGTTCGTGCGGGCGCTGATGCGCATCCAGCACCTCCTCGCCGCCGGGCTGCTGCCCGCGCACGTGCGCGACGGTTTCGGGCTGGAGTGGGGGCCGGCCCGTCGGCGCCGGTTCAACCGGCTCGTCGCGGTCGTCCGCGCCCTCTACCCGCGGCTGCCGCTGGCCGTACGCACGCTGCCGCGCGACTACTACCTGCACGAGTTGCGCAGGGATGCGGCGCGCGGCGGACGCCGCCGGCGCTCCCTGCGCCGCCGGGGCGCCCCGGCGGCGCAGCGCAGGTAGGGCGGCGCCCGCGGGACCGGGCGCTCAGGCCGACTCGGTCGGCTCGGCCGCGTCGGTCGGGCCGGCGGAGCGGGCCGGCCCCGCCGGATCGGCCGACCCCGCCGGCGACCGCAGCCACCTCGGGTCGAGGCCGGTCGGCTCCGGCGCGCCCAACTGCTCGACCGCATAACCGCCGGGCCAGCCCGGGTAGGTGCGGTTGCGTTTGTCGGCGGCGAGCCGGGAGACGCGCCGCGGCGGGAGCTGGGCGACCGCGCGGGCCCGCAGCCGCAGCGCAGCGTCGACCATCCGGCGCAGCCACCGCGGCGCGGGCCGGAACCCGAACGCCTCCAGCATCGGCTCGTCCAGCAGCGCCCGCACGCCCGCATCGGCCGCCGGCCGCAGCGGCGCGGGGAACCACGCGCGGAAGATGTCCAGGGTCGCCTGCCCGACGCGGGCGTTGGTGTCGGCGTAGCGGAAGTGCTCGCGCTCGTATCCCTCCTTGAAGGCCCGGAAGGACTCCAGGTCGGCGGGGATGTCGCGGATGTTCATCCGCCGGCCCACCGCCGTGTAGTAGTGCAGGGCGGCCTGCCGCTCCGCTTCGGTGAGCCGGCGCCAGCCGTACCTGTCGAGCCAGTCCATGGGCTCGAACACGAAGGTGGAGAGCACGTAGAGCATGTCGTCGTTGGAGATGGCGAACCGGTTGTGCATCCGGTTGATGTTGCGCAGGCTCTGGCGGCCGCGCTCGGAGTCGACCCCGTGCTCGACGATCTCGCCCATCAGCAGCGAGGTGTCGTCGTAGCGCTTCTGGCCGCGGCGGCCGAACTCGCCGGTGGCGTCCAGCAGCGCCGAGATCGAGGGGACGCAGTAGGTGCGGTACAGCGCCAGCTCCAGCGCGCGGTTGTAGTCCCAGGGGAACTCGAAGCCGGCCGAGATCCGGTAGATCTCGTGGTAGTCGGTCTCGGGGTCGAGCTCCTCGATGCGCCGCAGCCAGCGGAAGCGGTCGCGGCCCAGGACGGACGGGAGCAGCGGCGGACGGGGCATGGTCGAAGGCTCCTTCGCTTGCGCGGCGGTGCTGCGGAGTGATCGGGACACCGGGGCGCTCCGGCAGCCGGACCGGGCGGCGCGTGCCGGGAGCGCTCGTCCGGCTCCTCCTGGCCGACTTTAAGCCCCGGAGTGGCCGACCGCGCAGTCGGTAGGCGGAAATCCACCGCGCGGCCGTATGGCGGAATGCCGCGGTAGGGCCGCTGGACCGGATTCACCAGGGCATTTCGGCCCGGGTTTCCGGCGGCGTCACAGGATTCACTCCCTTACCACGGGAACCGCCCCCACCTTGCCTCTCCCTCGCACCGGCATTGTGACCGGGATCTCTCCGGGCGGCCGCCGGCGGCCGCCCGGATCCGGTACGCCGCAGGGCCTCTGGCACGTAGATCGCAGAACCGAATCCACCACCGAACGCGACCGAAACCCGTTCCGTCCGATTCGCCATCAATGAACGCGCGGCCGGGGAGATCCCGGTTGATGGCATTTGCCACTGATTCACGACAGACACGCCTGGATCACCGGGAGTGACTTCCCTACTCTGGGACGCGTCGATCTTCGTCCCCCCTTTCAGTGAGGCGCAGACATGACCATAGTCCCGGACACCCCCGGCATTCCCGACATCCTCTCCGCGGAGTTCCAGGCCGACCCTTATCCCGCTTACCGCATCATGCGCAGCGCGGCCCCGCTCATCTGGCACGAGCCGATGCAGAGCTACATCGTCTCCCGCTACGAGGACGTCCAGCGGGCGTTCAAGGACGAAGTGTTCACCACCGCCAACTACGACTGGCAGCTGGAGCCGGTGCACGGCCGCACGATCCTCCAGCTCAGCGGCCGCGAGCACGCGGTGCGCAGGGCGCTGGTGGCGCCGGCCTTCCGCGGCAGCGAGCTGCGCGAGAAGTTCCGGCCGGTCATCGAGCGCAACGCCCGCGAGCTGATCGACGGCTTCCGCGACGCCGGCTCGGTGGACCTGGTCTCCCAGTTCGCCACGCACTTCCCGATCAACGTCATCGTCGACATGCTGGGGCTCGACAAGGCCGACCACGACCGCTTCCACAAGTGGTACACCAGCATCATCGCCTTCCTGGGCAACCTGGCCCAGGACCCCGACATCGCGGCCGACGGCCTGCGCACCCGCGAGGAGTTCGCGGAGTACATGATCCCGATCATCCGCGAGCGCCGCGAGAACCTGGGCGACGACCTGCTGTCGGTGCTGTGCCGGGCCGAGATCGACGGCACCTCGATGAGCGACGAGGACATCAAGGCGTTCTGCAGCCTGCTGCTGGCGGCCGGCGGCGAGACCACCGACAAGGCGATCGCCGCGATGTTCGCCAACCTGCTGACCCACCCCGACCAGTTGGAGGCGGTGCGCGCCGACCGCTCGCTGATCCCCAAGGCCTTCGCCGAGACGCTGCGCTACACCCCGCCGGTGCACATGATCATGCGCCAGCCCGCCGAGGACGTCACGTTCAGCGGGGGCGAGGTCCCGGCCGGCAGCACGGTGACCTGCCTGATCGGGGCCGCCAACCGCGACCCCCAGCGCTACGCCGACCCCGACAGCTTCGACATCTTCCGCGAGGAGATCGACGCCTCGACCGCCTTCACCGCCGCGGCCGGGCACCTCGCCTTCGCACTGGGCCGGCACTTCTGCGTCGGAGCCCTGCTGGCCGAGACCGAGGTGGAGGTGGCCACCAACATGCTGCTGGACGCGATGCCCGACGCGCGCCTGGCCGACGACTACGTGGCCGAGGACAAGGGCGTCTTCACCCGCGGCCCCGCGCGGGTGCCCATGGAGTTCACCGTTCAGGAAACGTGTGAAAACGTGCCCTGAGCCGTCGCCTTGCGGCGCGGCGTTGACCCCGCCCGGGCGGGCGGGGTCTTCCCGTGACGATACCCATCGCCAGCAAGGCTGGGCTTACGCGGGTTTCCAGCGGGCTCGTTTATCCTCGCCCCGCAACTCGGGGAGGAGGCGGCCTCGGCGAGGCCGGCGAGATTGCGGGCGGCGTTGGCGTCGCGGTCGGCCACCGCCCCGCACACCTGGCAGGCGAAGGTCCGCTGAGACAGGCGCAGTTTGGCTTTCACCGCGCCGCAGTCGTTGCAGGTCTTGGACGAGGGGAACCACCTCTCGGCCACCACCAGGCGGCGGCCGGACCAGGCGGCCTTGTACTCCAGTTGGCGCCGCACCTCGCCCATGCCGACATCGGCCACCGCCCGGGCCAGGCGCCGGTTGGCCACCATCCCGGCCACGTTCAGGTCCTCGATGACGATGGTGTCGAAGTCGGCCACCAGGCGGGTGGTGAGCTTGTGCAGGTGGTCGCGGCGGGCGTTGACCACCTTCGTGTGCAGCCGGTCGGCGGCGGCGCGGGCCTTGCGCCACCGCCCCGACGGGGTCTGCCCGGTGCGCCGGTCGGGGCCGCGGCGGCGGGCGACCCGCCGCTGGGCGCGCCGCAGTTTCCGCTGAACCTTCTCCAGGTGTTTGGGGTTGGCCACGGTCTCACCGGTGGAGAGCACCGCCAGGTGCGTGATGCCCAGGTCGACGCCCACGGCCCCGCCCCGGGTGGCCGGGGCCGGTGCGGGGGTGGTCTTCTCCACGGTGAAGGACACCTGCCACCGGCCCCGCCGGTGGGACACCGTGGCCGCCAGGATGCGGGCGCTGCCCCGGTGCAGGTGGCGGGCGAGCTTGCGGGTGGACTCGCCCGTGCGCACCCGCCCGATACGGGGCAGCTTCACGTGCCGGTTGCCGGCCCCGTCCAGCCCGAAGGACCCGGTGGTGATGCGGAACGACCTGCGGGACCGCTTGGACCTGAACCGGGGGAAGCCCGCCTTCCTCCCGGCGCGCTTGCCGGTGCGCGAGGCGTTCCAGTTCTTCAGCGCCACCGAGAGGTTCGCCAGACCCGAGGCGTAGGCCTCCTTGGAGTTTGCGCCCCACCAGGGCGCCACCGCGTGTTTGGCGGCGTTCCACTGCTTGCGCAGCCCGTAGGCCGACCGGTCCAGCGCGGGGGTCAGTTCCGCCTCGGCCAGCCCGTAGGTGCGCTCGGCGGCGCGCTGGGCCAGGTTGGTTTTGACGCGGGCCAGGCCCCAGTTGTAAGCGAACCGGGCCGCCCCGCAGTGCGAGGCCAGCGCCTGCGCCTGCTCGGGGGTGGGCTCCAGCGCGAACACATACGCCTGGTGGTGGGTGCTCACGCCGACCCCTCCTGCGCGCGGGCGGCCTCCAGGGCGGCGCGTGCGCGGCGCTGGGCTGATCGGCGCCCGTCGAGCCGGGCCCACAGCGACGTCAGCACCTCGGTGACCTCGCGCACCAGCTCGTCCTCGACCTCGGCATCGTCGAGCACGACCAGCGACCGGCCCGAGGCGGCCAGGGCCGCTTCCACGTGCTCGACCCCGAAGCGGGCCAGCCGGTCGCGGTGCTCGACCACGATCACCGCGACCGACGCATCACGCAGCAGCGCGCGCAGTTTGGGCCGGTTGCCGTTGAGGGCGGAACCGGTTTCGGTGACGGTGCCGTCCAGGGCGATGCCGCGCCGAGTGCATTCGGTGGCGACCCTCCCCGCCTGGCGCTCCAGGTCGGGTTTCTGGTCGGTGCTGGAAACACGGCAGTAGGCGACGGTGCGGCCGCCGGTGCGGACCGGCTCCTCGACGAGGATGGTGCCGGTGGCCAATTGGCGGGCGGGAACGGGCAGCGTCCCCGCGTGGAACCAATTCAGCGCACTTCGGTACGAGACGCCCTGCGTGCGCGCCCACTCCGCCAACTTCATGAGGAACACTTCACCATGGCATTACTCGTTCTTGCACATTCAAACGAACAGTTGCTGACCCCCCGCAACCGGGCCGTCCAGGCGGTCTGAGGGCTCGGTCGCCCGGGGCGGCGCGGATCCGCCGCCCCGGGCGCCGAGCTCCCTACAGCTCGCGGCCGTCGGTGGGTACGGTCGGCGTGAACTCCACCGGCAGCGAGTACAGCCCGCGCATCCACACCGACGGACGCCACTCCAGCTTCTCGGCCGGCACGCTCAGCTCGACATCGGGCAGCCGGTCCAGCAGCACCTCGACGGCGTTGCGCGCGATGACCTCGGCCAGCTCCGGCGCGGGGAACGGACAGCCGTGCTCGCCGTGCCCGAACGACATGTGGGCCCGGTTGGCGCCGGAGTCCAGGTGCTCCTCGGGCTGCACCCGCGGGTCGGCGTTGGCCGCCGCAAGCCCCAGGACCAGCAGGTCGCCGCGCTGGATGCGGCGCCCGCCCAGCTCGCAGGCCTGCACCGCCCAGCGGCCGATGAAGTTCTGGGTCGGGGTGTCGCGCCACAGCACCTCGTTGAGCGCCTGCACCGCGCTGCTGCGCCCGCCCTGGAGGCTGACGGAGAACTTGTCGTCGACGAACATGTGCCGCAGCGTGTTGGCGATCCAGTTCCCCGTGGGCGCCTGCGCGGCGGCCATCACCACCAGCAGGTCGATGACGATCTCGTCGTCGGTGAGCTTGGCGGGATGCTCAAGCAGGCGGGTGGGCACGTCCTGGCCCGGCCGCTCGTGGGCGTCGGCGACCAGCCGCTGCATGCGCTCGTGCACCCGGCCGTGCGCCTCGGCCGCGTTGCCCTTGACGTCGAGGGAGTCGAGGATGTCGCGCACCAGCGCGGGGACGTCGGCCGGCGGCAGCCCGAACATCTCGGCGATGACGCGCGCCGGGATCTGGTGGGCGTACTGGGAGACCAGGTCGGCGCTGCCGTCGCCGCTGAAGTCGTTGATCAGGTCGTCGGCCACCCGCTGGCAGATCAGCGCGAGCTCGGTGCGGTCCACGGCGTCCAGGGCGTCGCCCAGGGCCCCGGCACGGCGCTGGTGCTCGTTGGCCTCGGCGAACATCACCGAGGGCGTCCAGCCGACATAGGGCATCAGCGGCCAGTCGTCGGGGATGTGGTCCCACATGTTCCACCGGCGGCAGTCGCGGGCGAACCACTGCGGGTTGCTGGTGACGTAGTGCACCTCGCGGTAGCCCATGACGAACCACGCCGGGATGTCGCCGTCCAGCAGGATCGGCGCCACCGGGCCGAAGCGCCAGCGCATGTCGTGGTACAGGGTGGAGGGGTCCACGGCGATCTGCGGGCCGTAGAAGCGGACGGCCTGGTCGTGTTCGGGATAGCCGGCCATGGCGGCCGCGGGATCCGGCTGCCGGGCGGACCCGGTGGAGTTGGAGAGGTCGGTCACGGCGTGCCCTCCCTGGCGGGCGACGGTGCGTACAGGTCGTTGAGGTGGCGGACCAGGGAGATCAGCACGGCCTTGCAGTCGTCCCTGCTCCGCGCGTCGCATTCGACGAGCGGGACCTCGGCGGGCAGTGAGAGCGCGTCGCGCAGCCGGTCCAGCGCCGGTCCCGGCTCGAACCGGTTGACCGCCACGACGAACGGCATGCCGTGCGCCTCCAGCCGGTCGATCGCATACCAGGAGTCCTCCAGCCTCCGGGCGTCCACGAGCACGACCGCACCCAGGCTGCCGGCGAAGAGCTGGTCCCACAGGAACCAGAAGCGCTCCTGGCCGGGCGCGCCGAAGAGGTAGAGGATCTTGTCCTCGGTGATCGTGATGCGGCCGAAGTCGAAGGCCGCCGTGGTCGTGGTCTTGCTGCGCACGCGCGACGGGTCGTCGATGCCCACGCCCGCTTCGGTCATGACCTCCTCGGTGCTGAGGGGCCGGATCTCGCTGACCGCTCCCACCATCGTGGTCTTGCCCACGCCGAACCCGCCCACGACGACGATCTTGAGCGCGTCCTGGGCTTCGGCTGACAGCGGCGCGGGGGTGTGGTGTGCGGGGGCTTCAGAGGCGTTGGAGTGCATCGAGCACCTGCTTCAGGGTCTCGGGGGCTGGGGGCTGCGCCTGGGCGGCCGAAGACGCCGAGGACGGGTGGCGGACCGTGATCCGCCCGGTGTCCAGCAGGTCGCGCAGCAGGATCTTGACCACGCTCACCGGCATACCGAGGTCGGCGGAGATCTCCACGACCGCGGTCGGCCGCTGGCACATCCGCAGGATCCGCGCGTGCTCGGACTGCATGCCCTCCTTGGGCTCGCACTCGCTGACCACGAGGGTCACGCTGTCGAACGTGCCCTCGTCGGCGCGGCTGCGGCCGCCGGTGACGGTGTAGAGGCGGTCCGGGTCCTCGCGGTCGATCGGTTTGGGGTTCATGACGCGGGGTCACCGCTGTACTGGGGCGTTCGCGGGTCGGCGGTGAGGTAGGAGCCGATCTGCTCGACGAGCTCGTTCATGTTGTGGCCCACGATGCCGACGTCGGTGTCCTCCTCGGCCACCACCGCCAGGTGGGCGCCCGCACCTGCGGGGACGATGAGCAGGACCCCGCCGGCGAACTCCACCATGGCCTGGCCGGAGGTGATGCCGTCCCCGAACTCGGCGGAGGCGCTCAGCGACAGGCTCTGGATCCCCGCGGCGATGGCGGCGAGCTGGTCGGCGCGGTCGGCGTCGAGCTGGGAGCTGAAGACCATCTTCAGGCCGTCCCTGGACAGCACGAGGGCGTGCCGCGCGCCGGGGGTCTTCGCGAGCAGGTTCTCAAGCAACCAATCAAGGCCGCGGTCTGCGGTGCTCATGGGATCTGTGCCACTCCTTGTTCAGGTCATGCGGGCGCGGGGCGCCCGGACGTTGGGCTCCGTGGCCGGCGGCGCCGGCCGGCGGCCGCGCCGGACGGAGGATGCGCGCGGGCCGGACGTCACCGGGAGGCGTCCGTTGGCCCGGGCGTCACCGCGGGGTGTCCTCGGGAGCGGTCTCGCGTCCGCGGGTGGCGCCCGACTGGCGGAATGCGGCGAAGCGGGAGCCGGGATCGCCGCGTTCGCGCTTGCGCTCGGTACGCGGCGCCGACTGCTGGCGCTCGGCGTTGGCCAGGGTCTGGCCGCGGCGCCGCTTGGGCAGGTCGTGCAGGTCGCCGCCGCTGTCGCCGCCGCTGCCGATCGCCGGCGAGGAGGCGGAAGGCGACGCCGTCGAGACCGCGGCGGGCTCGGCGTCGGCGGGCATCGGGGGCGGCGCAGGGGGCATGTCGAGTTCCTGGCGGGGGCGGGTGATCAGGTGCTGGGGGATGAGCACGACCGCGCCCGTGCCGCCGCGCGAGGACGGCCGGAAGTTGACGGTGAGCCCGTACTTGGCGGCGACGCGGCCGACCACGGCCAGCCCCATGCGGCTGCCGGGCAGGTTGGTGAGGTCGTGGGGTTCGGAGACCAGCTGGTCGGCGCGGCGCCGCTCGCGGGGGCGCATGCCCAGACCGCTGTCCTCGACGGTGACCATGACACCGGTGTCCTCCTCCTCCACGTAGACGTGCACCTCGGTGTTGTGGGCGGAGAAGTTGGCGGCGTTGTCCATCAGCTCGGCGAGCGCCTGCATCACCCCTTCGGCGGCGTAGCCGACGACGGCGGCGGTGCTGGTGGAGTGCACGCGGATGCGGCGGAAGGCGTAGATGCGGCCCATGGCGCCGCGCAGGATGCTCTCCATGACGATGGGCTTGGTCCAGCGGCGCCCGGAGCGGCCGCCGCTGAGCAGGGCGAAGCTGTCGGCCAGCCGGCCCATCTGGGACACCTGGTGGTCCAGTTCCAGCAGGTCGGCGAAGACGCCGTCCTGGTCGCCGTAGCGGTTCTCCAGCTCACGCAGGTGGGCGAGCAGGCTGGTCACCTGCGCCTGGACGCGGGCGGCGGCCCCGGCGCAGGCCGCCATCGCGGCGGCGCCGCGCCGCTCGGCCTGGCCCAGAGTCTGGCCGAGCTGGACGATCAGGGAGCGCAGCGCCTCCTGGGAGGGCTGGGCGGTCTCGGCGATGGCCGCGTCGGTGGTGGAGCCCTGGCGGATGCGGCGGCGCAGGTCGGGGATGCCGTCGTGGGCGAACTGGCGCAGCTCCTGCTCCAGTCCGGCGGTTCTGTGCTCGGCCTGGGCGACACGCTCCTCGGCGCGAACCGCCCGCTCGCGGGTGTGGGCCGCCGCGGCGAAGTGGTAGGCGGAGGCGGCGATCGCTCCGGCCAGCAGCAGGCCCATGACCGAACCGACCACGATCAGGAGTGTCTGCGCCTCGGCGGGCACGGCGGCGATCACCCAGTACCAGGCGAAGGCCAGGACGACGGCGGCGGCGCAGAACGCGAGTACGGCTTGCAGGCTCGGGGAGTTCGGCGAGCGCTGCGACGGATTTCCTTCGGATACACGTACTGACATCGATCAGGTCCTCGGTCAGGTCCTCGTCGGCGATTGAAGGCAGGCGAACCCGGCCCGCGTCGAACCCTGATCCGGCACACGGCTGCTGCCGGCGGATACAAGGCAGGCCGACCAGGCCCGGGGGCAGCCTGTGCGACGGCCACTGGGGGTGATCCGGAACTTACCGTAGACACTCCCGACACGCAGGGGCAATCGCTTCCCAAATCCGCAATCGGCGAGGATTCTTTCGTTTTATTTCCGACAATTCAGGCTTATAAGACAAACGACGCCGCGGCGTGGCCGGAAGGCGTTCCGGCGCGCTGGCCGTCTCGCCGAGTGCGGCCCCCAGCGACACTCTCGGTGCCGAGAGTGGCCTCGCGGACACCCTCGGCGCGGAAACCGACACGCGGACGTTCGACACCTTCGAGACGCCGCTGGGGCGACGAGACCCACCGCGCCACGACGCGGGCGGGCCACCGGCCGCCCCCCTCGCCGCGCGGGCAACCGGCGGGCGCCGGGACCGATCCGCGCAGGCCCCGCCCTCCGCCGGACGTCGCCGCCCCCGCGGGGCGACCAGCCATCCGCCTCCGCCAACCGGTGACCGCCCGCCCCGGCCCCCGCCGCCCACCGCCACCGGGCGAGCACCCGAACCGCTGACCGCGGCCCCAACCGCTTGTGGCCGTCGTCGCTCTCGTCGGCAGGCGGCCGCCCCGCTGCTGTCCGCCCCCGGGGACGCGAACCGGGCGCGGCGCCGTTCCACCACGTGGGGAGGGCGGTTCAGTCGGCCTGGCACCGCCGCCGCGCGATATCGGTTCCTTTCCTCAGGTCGGAAGGGCTTATGCGATTCTTCCCGTCCGCTTCCCCGGACTTACCGCCACACAGGCCGATGTGGCCACAAATGGTCACGCCGTATCCATGGATTACGGCGATGAGCCCCCCACTTCCTCGCCGGTTCCCCTGCGCTGGAAGTTCGCCCAGGCAGTCGTTCAGCAACCGATCGAGGAGGCCACCGGGGAGAACCGGTGCCGCTGAGAGAGAACCCACATTCCGGCTGGTCGTGGATTGAGCCGGCGGAGGATTGTCCGGCTTGCGCCGTCTGCGGGGAATTCGACAGACTTCCCGGCGGCGTCGGCCCGCGGGTGCTCGGTGGGCGGAAAACCCGTGCGCCGACCCGATTCGTCGACGAGCCGCAGAGGACGGTGCCGCCATGCCCCATCCCCGCGAAAACATTTCCCGACCTGCGGCTCCGGTCCCCTCCCCTCCCCCATTCCGCACGGAGTCGCACCGCGATGACGCACCCGATCCAGCATCCGACCGACGCCCTCCGGCTCGACGACCCCAAAGCACTCGCCGACCCGCAAGCGACATGGGACCGGCTTCTGGAGCGCTACCCCGAAGGGCTCGCGCCCGTCTTTCTCTCCAAGGGCGTGCCGGCCTGGCTGATGCTCACGCCGGACGTGCACCAGCAGGTTCTGCAGGACCCCGGCACCTTCGCCCGCGACGTCGACCACTGGCGTGACCTCCACAACGGCGTCGTGCCCGAGAACTCCCCGCTGCGCGCCATCTACACCAAGCGGCGCAACGTCTGGAACGCCGACGGCGCCGAGCACAAGCGCTACCGCGAGATCGTCGTGCGCGCGCTGTCCAACATCTCGCAGAACGAGATCATGGCCCACATCGACGAGGTCGTCGACCGGGTCGTCGACACGTTCTGCACCGAAGGCCGGACCGATCTGGTCACGCGCTATGCCGGCGTGGTGCCGCTGCTCGTGCTGTGCCGGCTGTACGGCATGGACGCCCGGGAAGGCGTCGCGGTGTGCTCGGCCCAGCGGCAGGTGTGGGACGGCACCGACGACGCTCTGCACGTCCACGCCCAGCTGCAGCGGCGCATGACGGCGCTCGTCGAGCGGCGCCGCGCGGCGCCGGGTCGCGACCTGGTCTCGGAGCTGATCGCCGCGGGACTGGACGACGAGGAGATCCGCGACCACCTCACCTTCATCACCGCGGCGGCCCACGAGCCCACCGCACACACCATCGCCCATGCCCTGTGGCTGCTGCTGGGCCGCAAGAACGAACTCGTGCAGCTGAACTCGGGCCGCACGGTTCGCGAGGCGGTCAACACCAGCCTGTGGCACGCGCCGCCGATGCACACCCTCATCGGCCGGTTCGCCACACGCGACGCGGAGGTCGGCGGACGCCGAGTGGCCGCCGGCGACTGCCTGGTGATGGGGTTCGGCCCGGCGCAGCAGCTGCTGCGGCGCGACGAGCGCCTGGACACCGAGACCAACCGCGCCTACATGATCTTCGGGCTGGGCCCGCACGCCTGCCCCCGCGCCGGCCGCGACCTCGGTCTCGCGCTCGCCGAGAAAGCCGTGCAGCGGATCGACCGCCGCCTGCCCGACATGGTCCTGGTCGACGAGCAGTGGCAGGGAGTGTCGGCGGGCCGACTCAGCGGCGTGGAGTCGCTGCGCGTCGCGTTCACCCCCGCCGATCGCATCTACGAAGGAGCTCCGTGGCAACTCAGCGCATCGCAATCGACCCCCGAGACCTCGACAGAGACGCGACCGCGCACGCCCTTCACGCGGCGGGGCCGGTGGCTGAGGTGGATCTGGGGGGAGTGAAAGCCCTGGCCGTCACCCGCCACGAAGCGCTGCGCGCGGTCCTGGCCGACCGCACGGGCACCTTCGTGCGGGGCGGCGCGCAGCAGCACTGGCGCGCGGTGCGCGAGGGCGAGGTGGACCCCGACAGCGCGCTGGCGCAACTGGTCGGGGGGTCCATCGGCAGCCTGCTTACCGCAAACGGCGCCGAGCACACCCGGCTGCGCAAGCCCATGCAGACGCACTTCACCCGGCGGCGGGTGGAGGCCCTGCGCCCGCGGGTGGAGGAGCTCGCCGACGATCTCCTGGCCGACATGGACGGCGCCGACCCCGTGGACGTCAAGGACGCCTACGCCTGGCCGCTGACGGTCGGCGTGCTCGTGGGCCTGCTGGGCGTCGAGGCCGAGGACGCCCCCGTCCTCGGCGACATCGCCCGGCGCGTCTTCGAGCTGAGCGATCCCGGCGTCTACGCCGAGGCCAACGCCTTCCTGCGCGAGCTGGTGGCCAAGCGGCGCGCCGCGCCCGGCGACGACCTGGTCAGCGCACTGGCAGCGGCCGACGACGCCGCCGAGGAGGCCGACCGGCTCGGCGACGCCCAGATCGCCGCCAACCTCGTACTGCTTGTGATCGCAGGATTCGAGACCACGATGGGCACCCTGGCCAACGGCGTGCGCGGGCTGCTGGCCCACCCCGACCAACTGGCGCGCGTCACCGGCGGCGAGGTCGAGTGGACGGCGGCGATCGAGGAGATCCTGCGCCGCTACACCTCGGTGAGCCTGCTGCCGGCCGTGTTCTCCACCTGCGACACCGAGGTGGCGGGCGTGCCCGTGCCCGAGGGAGAGATGCTGCTGCTGGCCTACGGCGCCGCCGCGCTCGACCCGGGCGCCTGGCAGGACCCCGGCGCCTTCGACGTGGGCCGCGACGCCCGCGGCCACCTCGCGTTCGGCCACGGTCCCCACCTGTGCCTGGGCGCCCCGCTGGCGCGCCTGGAGCTCGCCGTGGCCCTGCCGCGGCTGTTCGAGCGCTTCCCTGCTCTGGCCCTGGACGCCGAGCGGGAAGCGGCCGGTGCCGCGTCCCCGGTGGAGAGCTGGATGATGCACCACCCCAAGCAGCTGTGGGTGCGCCCGCGCGGAGTGGCCGCGGGACCGCACGCGCGGCCCTGAGCCGGTGGCGGGTCTGCGGCGCGTATCCGCCGCCGCGTCCGCCATCGGGTGCCCTTCCCTTTCGATACGGTCGTCTCATGAGCGGCGACGGCAACGCGTATCTGATGGTGATCGGCGATCAGGAGGCGCTGGGCTGGATCCTTTCCACTCAGCAGACCGCGTTTCCCGCCACGCGGCGGAGCGACGTGGCGGGGCTGGCGGCCGGTGATCGGATGCTCGTCTACACGACCCGGGGCTGCTTCCGCAATCCCACCCGCGACCAGGGCCGGGTGATCGCCTCGGCGGCGGTGCAGGGGCCGGTCGTGCGGGACGACGACCCGGTGCGCTTCGGCGAGCGCGAGTTTCCGCTGCGCTGCCCGCTGCTCATCACCGAGGTGGCCCCGTTCGGCAGCGGCGTGGTGCTCGCCGAGCACGTCGAGCACCTGCACGTCTTCCCGGATCCGCGCTCGTGGAGCGTCCGCCTGCGCCGCTCCCCCGTGGCGCTGGACGACCACGACCACCGCTACGTCGCCGACCGCCTCCAGCACTGCACCCGCCCGCTCGCCGAGGCCATCGAGGACTACACCTCCCGCGCCGCCTCGGCCGAGCCGCGCCGCTGAGGGCGCCCCGCCGCGGCCCGCACGGCGCGGTCGGCCGCGGGGCATGCCGCAAACGGGCTCCCGTCAGGCCGAACCCCATCCCCGGGTGGAGAAGACCACCTGGGGGCTTTCCGCGAAGCCCTCGCCGTTCGCGGGGTATAGCGCGTAGCGCGCGAACTCGCCTGCGTCCGTCTGCAGAAGCAGGTCCGCCGCTCCGTCGCCGTTGTAGTCCCGCAGCGCCTCCGGGGACCACAGCGGCGGGTCGTCCTCGGCCTGCTCCGCGCCCTCGGGCGGGTCGGGCAGGGTGAGGCTGACGCCGGTGGCCCGGGCGACACCCTCGGGGCCGCCGGAGAGGACGGCGAAGCGCTGCTTCCCGCCGGAAGTGTCGCCGCGGTGGGGGTCGCTCAGGCCGACCACCACGTCGTCGTAGCCGTCGCCGTGCACGTCGGCCGCGATGAGGTCGCCGCCGAAGCCGTCGGCGTCCTGCGCCTCACCGGGCACGCCCGGAGTGGCACGGGTGACGCGCACCGGCTCACCCGCGGCGAAGCCGTCGGCGCCGGAGTAGACGTCCACGCGTCCGGGATGCAGCTCCGGATCCTCCTCCCCCAGCTCGTTCTCGTTGTCGGGGACGCCGTGGGTACCGACGGCGAGGTCGGGCACGTCGTCGCCGTCGAAGTCGCCGCCGGCGAGGTCGTGTCCGGCCGGGGTCTCGCCCAGGATCCCGGCCGCCGGACCGCCGTCGGAGCGCAGCACCAGGTGGGGGGCCGGGGATTCGTCGTAGTTGCGCAGCAGCACCAGGTCGGTGGCCGGGTCGGTGTCGGCGGCGAAGGCCACCAGTTCGCTGCTCACTCCCTCCTCCTCCGGCCTCACCGGCAGCGGCAGGTCCTCGGTCGAGGACGGCGCGCCCGAGCGGTCGAAGGGACCGCGCAGCAGCACCGTCTCGTACCGGGTCGGCAGGAAGAGCAGGTCGAGAGCCACGACGTCGACATCCCCGTCCCCGTCGAAGTCGCCCATCGTCGTGGTGGGCGGCTCGGAGTCCGCACCGGGGTCGGTCTCCAGCCACGGCAGCGGCACCGGCTGCTCGGCGAGCCCGTCGGGGCCGCCCCACAGCACGTACCCGCGGTCGGCCGAGACGACCATGTCGGTGTATCCGTCGTCGTCGAGGTCCGCGGTGGTCCGGAGGAACGGCCCCAGCACCGGTGGCGCTCCGACGTCGGCGACGCCGAGGTCCTCGGGGGTGAGGACGCTTCTGCGGTCGGGGTCGAGACCGGATTCGCCGCCGAGCACCGCGCCCGCGAAGAAGGGCTCATCCCAGGTACGTATCGCCAGGTCGGAGTAGCCGTCGCCGTTGAAGTCGACGGGCGGGTCGGTTCCGGCGCCCGGGGAGCCGCCGGCGGCGGGCGTCGGTGAGACCGGGCCGGGCTCGGGATGGAGGTTGACCGGCGGAGCGGGCGATTCGCCGGAGCCGGGGGCCTCGGCCGCGGATCCGCCGCAGGCGGTCGCGGCCAGGCAGGCGAGGCACGAGGCGGTGGCCGGCAGGGCGGACAACGGACGCCGAAGGCGCCGGCGGCGCGGCGGCTGTGCGTGAATGGGGACCTCCAGGGGGTCGCGGACCGGACTTTTGTACGACTCCATCGGTTCATCGGTGGTTTACCGCGATGTCCCGGAAACGCCGGGTTGCGGGCGCCGAGCGCCCCTGCCGCACCCGTCCGCCCTGGGGCGAACCGGCCCCGGCGCGCCCTTTCGATAGGTTGGACCTATCGCGCCTGGAATACCGAACACGGGATGTCGTATGGACACGCGCCAATTGGAGTACTTCCTCGCGATCGTCGACCACCAGGGCTTCAGCCGGGCGGCGGTGCGGATGCATGTCGCGCAGCCCTCGCTCTCCCAGGCCATCCAGCGCCTGGAGCGGGAACTGGGTGTGGCGCTGTTCCACCGGGTGGGGCGGCGGGTGCTGCTGACCGCGGCGGGGCGGGCGATGGTGGAGCCCGCGCGCCAGGTGCTGCGCGGGCTCGACACCACGCGCGCCAGCGTGGAGTCCATCAAAGGCGTGCTCTCCGGACAGGTCGACATCGCGGTGATGCCCTCCCAGGCGGTCGAGCCGCTGACCACGATCGTCACCCGCTTCGCCGAGCGCTTCCCCGGTGTGACCGTCAACGTCTCAGCGGTGTTCACGCCGCCCGAGGCCGTCGACGCGGTACGCGAGGGAGTCTGCGAACTGGCCCTGGTGGGATCGGGCGAGGCGCTGCTCCCGATCGGCATGCAGGAGCACCCGATCGAGATGCAGAAGTTCGTCCTGGTGACGCCGCCGGACAACCCATTCGGCGGGGCCACCCGGGTGACCTGGAGCGATCTCGCCGGGCAGCGGGTGATCGCCTACCCCGCGGGAAGCCGCGGCCGGCACCTGGTCGACCGCATCCGCGCCGAGGGCGTCGACCTGCACATCGCCGTCCAGGCCGGCCACCGCGAGGCGATCCTGCCGCTGGTGCTCAACGGGGCCGGCGTGGCGCTGCTGACCGAGTCCTGGACCCGCACCGCCCGCAGCGGCGGCGCGCACGTGCTCGACCTGGACCCGCCGACCTGGATCCGGATCTCGCTGCTCAACCGCGACGCGCCGCTGACCCCGGCCGCGCAGGCGTTCCGCGAGACGGCGCTCGCCTCGGCGCACAACGCCCACCGGTGAGCCGCCCGGCGCCCGAATGCGCACGGGCGCACGCCGACGCGCACGCCGGAGCGCGCACCGCGAAATCCGGATTCCAGCGCGCAAATCGGCGCATTCCACCGACCGCCCCGGAAACCCGCATGGCGGAAATCCTCGCGGAACTCCCGTTTCCCCCTTCCCCGAAAACGGGGCCGGCCCTGCAGTGAACACACTCCCATAGGCGCTGCCTATCGGTCCCATCGCCAACGGCAGTTGGACATTCGACACAATCGTGAAATTAGATGTTCACCGTGTGATCCGGGGTGGCACGCGGCCCCGGGGTGCGGCCGTCCCCGCGCCCCGGGCCCGGTGCTCCGGATCGCACGCGCACGAAAAACGGGTCGGATTCCGCGGCGGACAGGGAGTCGGTGTGCAGCGTTTCGATATCGCGGTCATTCCCGGAGACGGGATCGGCAACGAAGTCATGCCCGAGGCCCTGCGCGTCCTGCAGGCGGCGGGCGCCCGATACGGCGTGGAATTCGCCTTCCGCGAGTTCGACTGGAGCTGCGCCACCTACAAGCGGACCGGCCGGATGATGCCCGAGGACGGCATCGACAGGCTGCGCGACCACGACGCGATCCTGCTCGGCGCCGTGGGCTATCCCGGCGTCCCCGACCACGTCTCCCTGTGGGGCCTGCTGATCCCCATCCGCCGGGAGTTCGACCAGTACGTCAACCTGCGCCCGGTCCGGCTGCTGCCCGGCCTGACCCCGCCGGTGCGCGGCGTCTCCCCCGGCGACATCGACTTCTGGGTGGTGCGCGAGAACAGCGAGGGCGAGTACTCGACCCTGGGCGGCCGCCAGGGCGAGGGCACGCCCGGCGAGATGGTCGTGCAGGCGTCGGTGTTCACCCGGCGCGGAACCGACCGCATCCTGCGCTACGCCTTCGAGTTCGCGCGCCGCAACAAGCGCTCGCTGGTCACCTCGGCGACCAAGTCCAACGGCATCTACCACTCGATGCCCTACTGGGACGAGCGCTTCCGCGCGATCGCGGCGGAATACCCGGATCTGGCCGTCGAACAGGAGCACATCGACATCCTCACCGCGAAGTTCGTGCTGCGGCCGGGCCACTTCGACGTGGTGGTGGGCAGCAACCTGTTCGGCGACATCCTCTCCGACCTGGGACCCGGCGTGACCGGCACGATCGGCGTGGCCCCCTCCGCCAACATCGACCCGGAGCGGCGCCACCCCTCGATGTTCGAACCCGTGCACGGCTCGGCCCCCGACATCGCCGGCCGCGGGGTCGCCAACCCCATCGGGCAGATCTGGTCGGCGGCGATGATGCTCGACCATCTGGGCGCCGCCGAGGCGGCCGCCGGGGTGCTCGGCGCGGTGGAGTCCGTGCTGGCCTCGCCCGACGCGCCGCTGACCCCCGACCTCGGCGGCAGGGCCGGCACCCGGGATCTGGGCGAGGCCGTCGCCGCCGCCGTGGCCGGCCGGTGAGGCGGCGCCGGCTCCGGCATCCCTGACCGGCCCCGCCGACCCGCCGCCCCGCCGCCGCTCCCCGTCCCCTCCCCTCCCCGCCCCGCCGAGCGAACAGGAGCCCCGCCATCAGCGCTCAACGCCCCCTGACCATCGCCGCGATCCCCGCAGACGGAGTGGGGACCGAGGTCGTCGACGCCACCCGCACCGCGCTCGCCGAACTCGCCCGGCGCGGCCCCGAGCCCTTCGAGATCACCTGGCGCGAGTTCCCGTGGGGCTCGCGGTACTACGCCGAGCACGGCCGGATGATGCCCGAGGACGGCCTGGACCGCCTGCGCGACATGGACGCGATCTTCTTCGGCGCGGTGGGCTGGCCGACCGTGCCCGACCACATCAGCCTGTGGGGTCTGCGCCTGGCCATCTGCCAGGGCTTCGACCAGTGGGCCAACATCCGCCCCGTGCGCTTCCTGCCCGGCGTCCGCAGCCCGCTGCGCGGCACCCAGGGCGCACAGGGGTCCGGACTGGACTGGGTGGTGATCCGCGAGAACAGCGAGGGCGAGTACGCCGGGCTGGGCGGCCGCAACCTCGCCGCCCGCGGCCCCGGCCACGAGGTCGCGGTGCAGTCGGCGCTGTTCACCGAGACCGGGTGCGAGCGGATCATGCGCTACGCCTTCGACCTGGCCCGCACCCGCGCCCGCCCCAAGGTCACCGGCGTCACCAAGAGCAACGCCCAGCAGTACGGGATGGTGCTGTGGGACGAGGTCTTCGACCGGGTGGCGGCCGACTACCCCGATGTCGAGGCCGAGCGGGTGCTCGTCGACGCCATGGCGGCGCGCTTCGTGCTCCAGCCGGAGAGCCTGTCGGTCGTGGTCGCCTCCAACCTGCACGCCGACATCCTCTCCGATCTCGGCAGCGCGCTCGCCGGGAGCCTGGGCGTCGCCGCCAGCGCCAACCTCAACCCCGAACGCCGCTTCCCCAGCATGTTCGAGCCGGTTCACGGCTCGGCCCCCGACATCGCCGGGCAGGGCGTGGCCGACCCGATCGGCGCCTTCGGCAGCGCCGCGCTGATGCTGGACCACCTGGGCCTGCCCGCGGCGGCCGCCGCCCTGGAGGACGCCATCGCCCGGACGACCGGCGCGGGCGTGCTCACCCCCGATCTCGGCGGCGGCGCCACCACCGACGAGGTGACCAAGGCGCTCATCGACCGGATGTGAGGCGGGCCGGCGGGCGGCACAGCACCACCGCCCGCGGCCTTCCCCGCTTCCCCGTCTCCCGACCCCGGCGGCGCGGCCGACCGGTGCCGCCGCTGCGCCGGCGGCGCGCACACCAGCACAGCCAGGACAGGACGACCATTGCGCATCACCAAGATCACGCACAGCGAGGCGCCGATCGCCTCGCGCATCAGCAACGCGGTCATCGACTTCTCCCGGATGACGGTGTCGATCGTCGCGGTGCACACCGACCTCGTCGTCGACGGCGAACCGGTGGTGGGATACGGGTTCCACTCCAACGGCCGCTACGCCCAGTCGGGCATCCTCGCCACGCGGATCCTGCCGCGGGTGGAGGAGGCGCCCGCCGAGGCGATCACCGATCCCCGGACCGGCGTCATCGACCCCGTCCGCGTGCACCGCGTCGCCATGGCCAACGAGAAGCCGGGCGGCCACGGCGACCGCGCGGTGGCGGTGGGCACGCTGGACATGGCCATGTGGGACGCCGCCGCCAAGGCCGAAGGCCTGCCGCTGTTCCGGCTGCTGCACCGGCGCTTCGGCGCCGGGCTCGGGCCCGAAGAGCCGGAGACCTCGGTGTGGGTCTACGCCGCCGGCGGCTACTACCACCCCGACAAGCCGATCGACGGGCTGCGCGCGGAGATCGGCGGCTACCTGGAGGCCGGCTACCGCGACGTCAAGATCAAGATCGGCGGCGCGCCCCTGGGCGAGGACCTGCGCCGCATCGAGGCGGTGCTGGAGCTGCTGACCGAGGGATCGCGGCTGGCCGTGGACGCCAACGGGCGCTTCGACCTGGCCACCGCTCTGGAGTACGCGCGGGCCCTGAGCGACTACGACCTGCTGTGGTACGAGGAGCCCGTGGACCCGCTGGACTACCGCGCTCACGCGGTGCTGGCGGAGGAGTACGCGGGCACCCTGGCCACCGGCGAGAACCTGTTCTCGGCCGCTGACGTGCGCAACCTGCGGCGCTACGGGGGGCTGCGGCCGCACCGCGACGTCCTGCAGATGGACCCGTCACTGAGCTACGGGGTCGCCGAGTACGAGGCGATGCTGCGCGAACTGGCCGCGGGCGGGTGGTCGCCGCGGCGCTGCTGCCCGCACGGCGGCAACCAGATCAACCTCGCCCTGGCCGCGGCCTTCGGGTTCGGCGGCTGCGAGTCCTACCCGCAGGTCTTCGAGCCCTTCGGCGGGTTCGCCGAGACCACCCCGATCTCCGGCGGCCGGGTCGCCCTGCCCGAGGCGCCGGGGATCGGGATCGAGCTCAAGCCCGCGCTGCACAGCATGCTGCGCGAGCGGCTGTGAGTCCTGCGCCGCGCCCCCGGGCGCGCACAGGCGACGACGGCCGCGGCGGCGCCCCCGCCGCGGCCCGCGGCGCGGCGGCCGGCCGCCGCGCCATGCCCCCCATCTCCTTTGTGCCCGCGGGGCACAGCGAGGAGGCACGATGCACAACACCTCACGCAGGGCCTTTCTGGCCGGTCTGACGGCGGCCGCCCTGCCGCTGCCGCTGGCGGGCTGCGCCACGCGCAGCGCACCCGCAGGAGGCGACGTCGCCGACTATCCCACCCGGAGCATCACCTACACGCTGCCGTTCGACCCCGGCGGCGAGTCCGACATCACCGCACGCCTTCAGCAGCAGCCGCTGGAGGAGGCGCTGGGGGTATCGGTGGTGGTCACCAACCGCCCGGGCGGCGGCGGTGCGGTGGGCTGGTCGGAGCTGGTCCACCAGACCCGCCCCGACGGCTACTCGCTCATGGGCGCCAACGTCCCCCATGTGATCCTGCAGCCGCTGGCGCGCGGGCAGGCCGGCTACGAGACCGATCAGATCAACTGGGCCTACATCTTCCAGAGCACGCCCAACGCGCTGGTGGTCAGCGGTGACGGCCCGTTCCGCACCGTCGACGACTTCATCGCCAAGGCCAAGACGGAAAAGCTGAGCCTGGGCGGCAGCGGCTCCTACAGCGCCAACCACATCGGCGCCCTGGCGCTGGCCCAGGAGTCGGGGGCCGACGTGACCTACGTGCCCTTCAGCGGGACGGCCGCGGCCTCCCCCGCGCTGCTGGGCGGGCAGGTCGACGGGCTGATGACCTACAACACCGAGGCCCTGCAGCTGCAGGACAAGGGCATGCGGGTGCTGGCCGTCGCCTCCGAGGAGCGCGTGCCGGAGTTCCCCGACGTGCCGACGCTGCGGGAAAGCGGTTTCGACATCGTCGAGGGCGCCTGGCGCGGAGTCGCGGTGCCGCCGGAGACCCCCGACCGGGTCGTCGACGTGCTGGCCGACGCGTTCGCCCGGGTCAACCAGGACCGGGAGTTCCGCAAGAAGGCCACCAACCTCGGCTTCCACATCCTCGACTGGGGGCCGCGGGAGTCCGCGGAGTTCATCCGCGAGCGCACCGCGCTGGCGAAGGACCTGCTGCGGCGCTTCGACCTGCTGCACGGATAGCGCCCCGGCGGCCCCGCAGCCGGGGCCGCGGCTTGCCGCGGGTGCTGCACGGCACCCGCCTGGGGGCGGTCGGCGGCACAGGATCCCCCCGGCCCGCCGCACCGGCCCGCCCTTGATCACCCAACGCCAGGAGCAATCATGTTCCCAGGTATCGAGGAGGCCGTGCTGCAGGTCGTCTCACCGGCGACGCTGCTGCTGTGCCTTGCCGGCGTCGTCGCCGGGATGGCGGTCGGCGCCACGCCGGGGCTGAGCGCCACGGTCGGCCTCGCGCTCCTCCTCCCCCTCACCTTCACCCTCGACCCCGCCCGCGGCCTCGTGCTGATGGGCGCGTTCTACTCCGGCGCCATCTACGGCGGCGCCTTCACCGCGATCCTGGTCAACTCGCCGGGCACGCCCTCGTCCATCGCCACGACCTTCGACGGCTATCCCCTGACCCGCAAGGGCCGCAGCGAGGTGGCCATCATCGCGGTCACCACCGCCTCGGTCGTGGGCGGGCTGGTGGGCGTCGTCGGGCTGCTGCTGCTCGGGCCGGCGATCGCCGACGTCGTGCTGGCGTTCGGTCCCCAGGAGTACTTCTGGCTGGGCATCTTCGGTCTGACGATGATCGCCGGTCTGGCCGCGAAGTCCCTGGTGAAGGGGTTCGCGGCCGGGTTCGTCGGGCTGCTGATCTCCACCATCGGCATCGCGCCCGTGGGCGGCGACGTCCGCTTCACCTTCGGCTTCACCCAGATGCAGGCCGGAGTGCCGCTGATCGTGGCGCTGATCGGGTTCTTCACCGTCCCCGCGATGATCGATCTGATGGTGGATCCGGGCTCGCGGGCGGCGGCCATGCGCCGCGAGGCGCGCCGGCGCGAGCCGGGGCTGCTGCTGCGGACGGTGCGCGACGTCCTCTCGCGGCCGCTCAACCTCATCCGCTCGGCGGTGATCGGCACGTTCGTGGGCATGCTGCCGGGCGCCGGCGGCAACGTCGCCAACCTCATCGCCTACAACGAGGCCAAGCGCGCGTCCAAGACGCCCGGCGAGTTCGGCAAGGGCAAGGTCGACGGGGTCGTCGCGCCCGAGGCCGCGAACAACGCGGTGGTCGGCGGCGGGCTCATCCCGCTCCTGACGCTGGGCATCCCCGGAGCGCCCCCGGACGCGGTCATCTTCGGCGTCCTGCTGCTGCACGGCCTGCGGCCGGGCGCCGAGCTGTTCACCACGCAGGGGGAGCTGACCTTCACCTTCATCATCGCGCTGGGGGTCTCGGCGCTGCTGCTGGCGCCGGTGGGGCTCATCGTGGGGCGCGGGCTGCAGCGGGCCGTCGTGCGGACGCCGACCGCCTACCTCGTACCCGGGATCGCCCTGGTCACGATGATCGGCGCCTATGCGGTGCGCAACAACCCGCTGGACGTGGTGATCATGGTGGCGCTGGGCCTGGTCGGTTACGGCCTGCGCCATCTGGGGCTGCCGCCGGCGGCGGTGGTGCTGGGCGTGGTGCTGGGGCCGATCATCGAGGCGGGCCTGGGCCAGGGGCTGCTGACGGCCAGCGGCGACGCCGTGCCGTGGCTGTCGTTCTTCACCCGGCCCGTCAGCGCCGGGATCATCGTGCTCGTGCTGCTGGCGCTGCTGTGGCCGCTGTGGGGCCGGTGGCGCCGGCTCCGCGCGGCGCGCACGACGAGCGCGGCCGGCGCGGCCGGACCGGCCGCCGACACCGAGCGGGAGGGCACCAAGTGAGCAGCGACCTCAGGCGCGATCTGATCTGCGCCGCCTTGATCCTGGCGGTGACCGCGGTGTTCTGGACCCGACAGGACTTCTCGACGCCCACCGACGTGATCTTCCCCCGCTTCGTCCTGGTCGTCCTGGCCGTGCTTGGGCTGGCGATCGCGGGCATGGCGGTGGTGCGCGCGAGCCGGAACGGCGCCGCCTCCGATGGCGAAGCGCCCGAGGCGGGCGCCGGCGCGGAGCTGCCGCCCCAGACTCCGGGGATGCGCCAGGCGCCCGGCGGGCGGTCGGCCGCTCCCGCGGCGGCGGCCGCTCCCGGGACATCGGGCGCCGGTACGAGCCTGACGGAAAGGGCCGCGGCCGAGGACGCCGCGAGCGACGACGGGAAGGGCGGCGACGAGGCCGGCGAGGAGCCGGTCGGCGGCCCGCGGGGTTCCCGCCCGCGCTGGGCCCTGCCCGCCGCGGCCGCCCTCCTCCTCGCATGGGCGGCGGCTTTCGGCCTGTTCGGCATCACCCTCAGCGGCGTGGTGGCCTTCGTGGCGACCGCGATCCTCATCCGCCGCGGTCCGGGCACCCCCCGCCGCCTGCTCATCGACGTCGGCGTCGCCCTGGTGGTGGCATTGTTCTGCTGGGCGGTGTTCACCCGGGTGCTGTATGTGCCGCTGCCGGTTTCGGTGCTGCTCGGGATCTGATTCGGCGGCGGTGCGCGGAATCCGGCGCGACTCACCGCAGCGGGCCCCGGAGCCGACTCCTGCGCCCGGGAACGGCCTCCGCGGCCGCTTCCGGGCGCGGGGCCTTCCGGGCGCTCCGGCAGGAACGGGCGGCGGTCCCGACCGCAACGGCCGGGGCCGCCGCCCGGCGCGCCGCGGGGAAGGCGGTCGGCACCGCCGTCCGCGGCTCAGCGGAGGCCGAGGAGCGTCACTCGCCCATCGGGTTGTTCCAGATGCCCTTGCCCCACGGCGAAGGCCAGCAACCGCCGGTCGCCGACCGCGGCGAGGCCGAGGGCTTGGTGCGCTTCAACGAGATCCGGACCACCGGACGCCCCTTGCGCGAACCGGTCACCTTGCGCTTGGGCGACAGGCCCCAGTTCTCCGGGTTGATCATCGACATCAGCCTCCTGGCCGGTCGCCGGTGTGGACGACACTGGTGCATGTGGGAGATTTCCGATTCTGCCGCCCAAAGTAGCACCGGAATCCGCCCGGAATCGGGAATCGGGCACCGCACCGCCGCCTGTCCGCCACCGGCCACGCGGCGGGCGCCCGCTCGGCCCTCACGTAGCGGAAGAATCGGGTGCCGTGGGTGCTCCCCGCGAAGGCCGCCGGGGACTCGCCGCCGCCCCTGCTCCTGCCGTACGGCAACGGAAGGCTCTGCGATGGATTCCGCGTTCCTCATCGTCATTGTGGTGGTCCTCGTCCTGATCTGCCTAATCGGCTGCGCGATCGCGGTGCCGATCCTGCTGCGCAGGCGCGAATCGGGGCGGTGGGCCGCCTGGGCGCGCGAGAACGGGTGGACCTATGAGGCCAAGCGGCCCGACATGGTCGCCATCCTCGTCACGGCGATCCATCCGCAGAACTACGAGGCGCGGCACGTGCTGTCCCGGCCGCACCGGGGGCGCTGGGTGTTCACCTACGAGCACGTGGAGCGGCTGCCGGGAAGCGCGGGAAACGCCGCGCACTACAGCCGGGCGGTCGCGGTGAGCCTTCCGGTACCCGTGCCCAAGGTGGACATCGGCGACGGTTCGATGAAGGGGCTCGCGGACTTCATGGGCACCACGGTCGCGGCGACGGGGCACCCCCGCTTCGACGCCCTTTACCGCGTGCGCACGGCCGACGAGGACTTCGCCCGGGCGGTGCTGACCCCGCAGGCGATGGACCGGCTGATCGACCGCCACGCAAGGAGCCGGCCGCCGGTGCGGCTCAACGGCCACTACATCGCCACCGCAGAGGACGGTCACCTTGCACCGGAGCAGGCCCTGCAGGAGGCCGACGAGCTGATCGACCTGCTGGAGGCGATCCCGCAGCAGGTCTGGGACAGCGCCGCCCGCACCTGAAGCGCCGCGCAGGCGCGCCTGCGCGCGGGCCGCCGGAGCACCACCCGCGCGCTCAGGCGGCCGCGGCGAGGACGGCCGCGGCGTCGGCGACGGCCGCTTCGGGGCCCTCGGTGCCCATCACGCCCGCCGTGCTGACGATCACCTCGTCGACGCCGGCGCCGGCGTAGGCCTCCAGTTCGGCCGCGATGCGCTCGGGGCCGCCGTACAGGAACAGCCCGGCCTCGCTGACGCGCATCGCGCCCGCGACCGGGTCCTGGGGGACCGCCGCCACCCCGGCGCGCCGCAGCATGTCGGTGTAGTGCGGCAGGGTCAGGTGCGCGCCGCAGGCGGCGTAGGCCAGCCGGGCGGGCTCGCGCCCGGGCCGCTCCACAGCGGCGTGCACCACCGCGACGACCCGGGGCGGCTCGCGGTCGGCCCCGGCGGCGCCCTCGGCCAGCGCGGGCACGACCGTGTCCTTGAGGTAGTGCGGCGGGGTCAGCAGGGTGATGGCGGCGTCGGCCGTCCGCCCGGCGGCGCGCGCCATGCCGGGGCGCAGCACCCCCGCGCCCAGCTCCACCTGCGGATGGTCGATCGGCGGCAGGCCCTCCTCGGGCCGCTCCAGGTGGCCGCGCACCGCGGAGAGGTAGGCGGCCACCGCCGAGGCCGGCCGCTTGTAGGGCGCCCCGAGCAGGCCGGCGGAGAGCGCGGGCGCGCCGGCGCCGAACCCGGCCACGACCGGGTGACCGGTGAGCACCGCCAGGGACCGGGCCTCCACCGCCGCCTGGAACGTGTGGCGCATGGGCGTCAGCTGCACCGCCGTGCCCACGGGGATCCGCAGGCCCGCCCCCGCGAGGTACGCCGCCACCTGCTGGGTGTCGCAGTGCAGCGACGTGCCCATCCACAGGCGGGCGGCGGACCCGCGGTGCACGAGTTCGGCGAACGGCGCCACCGCGGCGCCGCCCGTGGCCTGCACGGGATACATGACCGATAGCCGCATGGCGCGTCGCTCCTCGCAGGGGGTGGGGTCAGGCGTGGCCGTACTTGTGCTGCGCCCGGCGGCGCTCGGCGAAGGTCACCATGGTGATCACCACCGCGATCACCAGGGCGATCCCGGCGCCGCGCAGGTTGCCGGCGGCCGCGCCGCCCGCGGCCGCCACCAGGCTCGCCGCCGCCGATGCCCACATGACGATCTCCGTGGGTCCTGTCGTCTTCACAGTCGCGCTCCCTTCCGTTGGTTTCCGTCTCGCCGCCACGCTGGGATGTATTCCCGCTACGCCGCGCGACCGCGCCCTTGCCCCGCGGCCGGTTGCGGCCACGTCGCGCTCAGGCCATCTCGTAGCGCTGGAACCGCACCGCGCCCGCCGCCGCGCACACGAGCGCGTATGCGGCCAGCACCGCCAGGCCCCAGCCCTGCCCGGCGTCGCCGCCGCCGGAGATCATGGTGTAGACGGTGCCTCCCGCGGCCGTGTCCCCCGCGCCGCCGGGCAGGTACCGCACGAGCTCGGGGCTGCCGACGGCGCCGGCGAACATGCGGGCCGTGGGCTCCACGAACTGGGTGAACAGCACGATGCCCACGATCGCCACGACCTGGTTGCGCACGAGCGCGCCCAGCGCCACGCCGATCAGCCCCCACAGCGCGAGCACGCCCACGCTGCCGGCCAGCGCCCGGGCGACCTCGGGGGTGGCGAGGTAGCTCTCGCCTCCGTAGCCCGACAGCATCGCGGCGGCCACCGCCGCGCACAGCCCCACCGAGACCAGCGCGTAGAGCACGGAGGCGCACGTGCCCGCCAGGAGCTTCGCGCCGAAGACGGCGAGCCGGTGCGGGCGGGCCAGCAGCGTCTGGGCGATGGTGCGCGAGCGGTACTCCTGGGTCACCGTGAGCACGCCGAGGGCCAGGGGGAACACGTAGGCGACCGCGACGCTGAGGTTGTAGACGACCACCGCCGAGCCGGCCGAGTCCAGCTGCAGGGGGCTGCGTTCGGCGTTGGCCGACGCCCACACCATGAAGGCGGTGAACATACCGCTCAAGGCGACCATCCCGGCCAGCAGCAGCCACCATGTGCGGGTGGTGGCGATCTTGGTGATCTCCGATCGGAACTGGGCCGCCATCACGCCTCCTCCCCGTCGCGGCCGCGCGTCAGGCGCAGGAACGCCGTTTCCAGATCCGCCGGGTCCAGCCTCCAGGAGTCGGCACCCAGCCCGTCGCGCGCGGCGGCCGTGCGCACCTCCTGCGCGGCGGCGCCCACCCACAGCCGCCCGTCGGGCAGCGGCGTGCAGGACAGCCCGGCACCGGACAGCACCGCGCGCATCTTGTCCAGCTCCGCCTCGCCGCCCGGCCCGGGCGGGGGCTGTGCGACGCACTGGCCGCTGTGCACCAGGTCCTGCAGGCTTCCGGAGTAGACGCGGCGGCCGCCGTCGACCAGGATCACGTCGTCGACGATGCGCTCCATCTCCCCCAGCAGGTGGCTGGAGAGCAGCACGGTGCGCCCGGAGTCGGCGAACTCGCGCAGGAACCGGCGCAGCCACAGGATCCCGTCGGGGTCGAGGCCGTTGGCGGGCTCGTCGAGCACCAGCAGGTCGGGGTCGCCCAGCAGCGCGGTCGCCAGGGCCAGCCGCTGCCGCATGCCGGTGGAGTAGCCCCCGACCCGGCGCTTGGCCGCCCCCGTCAGGTCCACGGTCTCGAGCACCTCGGCCACCCGGCCCCGGGAGGCGCCCGCGACCGGGGCGTAGCAGCGCAGGTGCCCCCGGCCGCTGCGGCCGGGTACGAACGCCCGCTCCTCCACGGCCGCGCCGACGCGGCGGGCCGGCCAGGGATGCTCGGCGTAGGGGCGGCCGAACAGCAGGGCCCGCCCGCCGGTGGGCCGCACCAGGCCCAGCAGCATCCGCAGCGTGGTCGTCTTGCCCGCCCCGTTGGGGCCGAGGAACCCGGCGATGCGCCCGGGGCCGACGGAGAACGAGACTCCGTCCACCGCCCGCAGCGGGCCGTAGTCCCTGGTCAGATTCTCGGCACTGACCACTGGGTCTGCCACACCGCGTCCTTTCCGTCGTCGTTGTCGTGGGGGTCGGGGCGCCGGCGCCCTCACGCGGCGCCGGCGTCGACCTGGGACCGCACCAGTGCGTGGTAGGGGCCGGGTACCGAGACCAGGTCGGCGTGCCGGCCGGTCTGCACGACGCGGCCCTCCTGCAGGACCACGATCAGGTCCGCGCCCGCCACGGTGGAGAGGCGGTGGGCGATGATGACCCGGGTGCACTCCAGCCCGTTGAGCGTCTCGGCGATGGCCGATTCGGTGACCGTGTCCAGCGCGCTGGTGGCCTCGTCCAGCACCAGCACCCGGGGTTCGCGCGCCAGGGCCCGGGCCAGGGCGATGCGCTGGCGCTGGCCGCCGGAGAGGCTGCTGCCCATCTCGCGCACCGGTGTCTGGTAGCCCATCGGCAGCGCCTCGATCTCGTGGTGGATCTGTGCCCGGCGCGCGGCCTCGCGGACGGCGTCCAGGTCGGTCTCGGGCAGCCCGAACGCGATGTTCTCGGCGATGGTGCGGTTGCTCAGCGAGATCTCCTGGGGGACGTAGGCGACCGCGCGGTAGAAGGAGTCGGGGGCGATGTCGCCGATGGGGACGCCGTCGTAGCAGACGCTACCGCTGTCGGGCGGGTACAGGCCCATCAGCAGCCGCCCCAGGGTGCTCTTGCCCGACCCGGTGCTGCCCACGACCGCCACCCGGGCGCCGGCCGGGGCCTCGAACGACACGTCCTCCAGTACCGGGGTCTTGGCTCCCGGGTAGGTGAAGCGCATCCCGCGCACCGACAGGGCGCCGCGCACCCGGACCTCGCGGTCGCCGAAGACGGGCTCCCCCTGGGGCTGGTTGACGATGTCGCCGACGCGCTCGACCTGGGCGTTGGCGGTGATGAGCTGGTTGAACGCGGTCGACAGGGACATCACCGCGCCCAGGCTCGTGGCGGTCAGCGTCTGCACCGCCACGGCCGAGCCCAGGTCCAGGCGGCCGGTGTAGACCAGCCACAGCCCCAGCAGCAGCACCATGAGCGGCCCGAACGTCTGGAACACGGCGTAGCCGCTGCTGGCCGCGCCCTGCAGGACGATCCGCCGCCGCGTGTGGTCCAGCGCCCGCCCGTAGACCTGCCGCCAGTCCCGGGTGAACGGCCCGGTCATGCCGGTGACCTTCAGGGTCTCGATGGAGTTGAGCGCCTCCATCTGCAGCGTGGAGGACTCCGCGCTGGCGGAGATCTCCCGGTCGGTGGCCTTGCGGATGGGCCGGTAGCTCAGCGCCGCCACCGCGACCATGCACCCGAACAGCGCCATGGCCGCCGCGCCGAGCACGGCCGAGCGGCTGAAGATGTAGCCGAACACGACCACGAGGCTGCCCAGGTCCAGCAGCACCACCGGCAGCTGGTTGGAGATCATGTCGCGCACCGAGGAGATGCTGGAGAGCCGGTACAGCAGTTCGCCCTGGGAGCGGTTGGCGAAGAACTTGTAGGGCAGGCGCAGCAGCGTCGTGAAGGTGCTGCCCATCATGGCCTCGCCGAGCCCGCGGATGACCGCGGCCAGGCTGACGGCCCGCAGCAGCGACACGGCCGCGTAGCCGGCCATCGGCACGGCGACGACCAGCCCCAGCAGCGCCGGCGGGGAGCCGGCGAAGAAGTCGGCGTAGCCGTTGATCGCCGTCTGCACCGCGATGGGCACCGCCAGGGTGAACCCGTACAGCAGGAGCGACATCGCGAACGCGGTCGCCAGCGGCCGCCGGTGCCGGGCGGCGGCGCGCAGGAACTTCGCCCACACGCTGGGCTCGCGGGCGCGCTCGGGCGTGTAGTCGGCGGTGGGCACCGCCTCCACGACCAGTCCGCCGAAGTGCTCCTCGAACTCCGCGCGGCTGTAGCGGCGCCGCCCGCCCGCGGGGTCGACCACGGTGGCGTGGCGGTCGGTGATCTCCTCCAGCACCACCACGTGGTTGTCGTCCCAGTAGGCGATCAGCGGCAGCCGCAGGGCGTTGAGCCTCCCGGCGCTGGCGCGGTAGGTCTTCACCTCCATGCCGCGTTCGCGCAGGATGGTCACGATGTCCTTGATGGACAGCCCGTCGCGACCGGTCTCGTGGGAGCGGCGCAGCCCGGGCACCGTGTTGCGCGAGCCGTAGGCCGACAGCACCATCGCGATGCAGCACAGGCCGCATTCCGACGACGCGAACTGCTGGACCTCGCGCACGCGGCGGACGCGGCGGAGTCTCATCGACGTCCTCCCAGGCAGTAGGGCGGCCGGACCTCGGGGCCCGACAGCATCAGGCGGGCGAAGTGCCAGCCCGAGACCCCCAGCATGAACCCCGGCAGCTCGGGGGCGGCACCGATGCCGCTGCACCAGCGGCCCTCTCCGTAGCGCTCCAGGAAGGCGTCGCTCAGCCTCCGCGCCTCGGTGCGCAGCTCGGGCCAGTCCAGGCGGTCGGCCAGCACGCACAGCATCGCGGTCCGCCCGGCCGCACCGTGGCACAGGCTCAGATCGGGCGTCAGCTCGGCGCCGACGATGCGCTCGGCCTCCGGCTCCAGCGCCCGGCGGATCTCGGCGGCCGGGGTGCCCAGGCACGCGAGCATGTCGGCGGCGGCCGCGGCGATGCCGGCGTAGCCCTTGCACCAGGTGGCCTGCGAGGCCGGGTCGCGCAGCGCGTCGTCGCGCCACCGGTGGCGCAGGTAGGCCTCGGCGAAGTGCTCCAGGTGGGCGCGCGCCCGGCCGTCGGTGTCGGTGCCGCCGGCCACCTGGGCGCTCATGGCGGCGATCCGGCCGAAGCGGCCGTGGGCCAGGCCCACCTCGCCGGAGTGCTCGCCGGGCGGCCCGTCGACCTCCACCAGGCGGCGCAGCAGCGGCTCGGCGGCCGGCCCCGCCTGCGCGGGGCCGTCGGGGTCGTCGTAGCCGGCCAGGTAGCGCAGGTAGCCGCCGAACCCGTTGACGTAGTCGAAGTCCTCGGCCGTCAGCGCCTCCACCGCGACGCGGGAGGTGTCGGGCAGCTCCTTGACCGGCAGGGCGGTGCCGGCCGCCGCGCCGCGCAGGCGCAGCTCCAGCCCGGTGATGCGGGTCGCCAGCAGCCCGGTGAAGGGCGACACCGCCAGCGGGAACGGGTCCTGGGGCACCGGTTCGGGCGCGGCGCCCGCGAAGAGGGCGTCGACGTCGACTCCGGTGTCCTGCCCGCACGCCGCGGCCTGGGCCAGGTAGACCAGCAGCCCGCCGCCCTCGTACAGCAGCGTGTTGGTGCCGTCCAGGCGCAGCCCCGGGCCGTACAGCCGCGGCATCAGGCACGCGGCGCCGTCCGGGCCCTCCACGACCGACTCGGCGAGCATGCGGTGCCAGGCCGCGGTGTCGGACAGGTGGGGGAGCGCCCCGGCGACGGCCGCGCGCCGCTGACCGCGGCGGACCCCGGTCTCCCAGATGTCGTCGACCGAGCTGGCCAGCGAGTAGCGGATGTAGGCCAGGTCGCGCCCCACCGGGCGGGCGAGGAAGCGCTCGATGCGCGACAGCAGCGCCTCGCGCGGGGTGGCGGCGACCGCGTCGGGGATGCGCCGGCCGGTGCCGTTGACGCACAGGTCGCGCGAGTCGGCCTCGACCTCGAAGTAGGGGACGTCCCGGTCCACCAGCGCCTCGGTCTCGGCGCGCCCGGTGGGGCCGCCCGCCTCGGGGGCGACGCCGCGCTGGCGGGGCGGCAGCTTGTCGAACAGCGCCGCCCGGTCGGCCTGGTCGGCGAGGTAGGCGGGGTGGGTGGAGGCCTCCAGGAATCGGCCGTAGACGAGTGTGGGGCGCAGGATCTGGCGCACCGACCAGTCGCCGCGCGCGGCCCGCTCGGCCACGGCGCCGCGGTGGCGCTCCAGCAGGTCGCGGGCCTCGGAGTAGCCGGTGGTGAGGTGGTCGACCCAGACGCGGGGGTCGAGCTGCTCGCCGCCGGCGGTGGCGACGTTGGCGCCGCCCGGCGGGATCGCGGCCGGCTCGGTGGCGAAGCGGATGTCGTCGGTGCCCGGGTCGACGACGGTGAAGGAGGTCAGGCGCCGCGACTGCTCGGTGCGCACCGTGCCCAGGGCCGACAGGTCGACGTCGACGTGGCCGCCCATGTTGCGCAGCGGGAACAGCAGCGTGTTCAGCGGGGACAGCTCGATGTCGCGCGGCAGCACGCCGGAGGCGCCCTCGGCGGTGCGCTCGGGCAGCGACACCAGCGTCTCCAGGTCGATTACCACGGGCCCCTCGGGGGTGGCGATGACGTTCTCGTGGTGCAGGTCGTTGGCGCCCAGCAAGCTGAGCAGGGCGGCGCAGCGGCCGAACCGGCGGAAGTAGCGGGCCGCGGCCGCGTCGGGGTCCTCGCCGGACGCGCACAAATCGCCGCCGGCGACGTAGCCCTGCCACAGGCGGGTGTCGCGCACCAGGGCCGGCGGGCACAGCGGGCCGAAGAACGCGCCGTCGGGGTCGAGCAGGTGCTGCAGCGCCTGCAGCAGGCTCAGGCAGCTGCGCCGCTGCGGCTTGTAGACGGTGTCGACGCCGTTGTCCCAGTGCACGATGCACACCGATCGCCCGCCGCGGTGGGGGTCGCCCAGGCCGGGGCGCAGCCCGACCACGCGCTCCCCGGCGCCCAGCGTGTCGGCGAGGGCGGGCCGGTCGTCCGCGGCCGCCTGGAGCACTTCGGCGGTGTGGCGCAGGTGGCGCTCGGTCGCCAGGTGCAGGAGGCGGCCCAGCTCGGGAAAGCCCTCCAGCAGCGCCGCGCGCCCCGCGCCGGTGCTGATGCGGGCGTGGAAGCCGGCGTAGTCCAGCCCGTCCGCGTCGCCGCGCTGGGCGCGGAAGGCGGAGATGAGCGCTCGGATGCCGATGTGGTGCAGGTCATCGAGCACCGCGTCCAGCAGCGGCCGGGCGATGCGCCGCAGGTCGACGCGTTCGCGCCGGTCGGCGTCCCATTCGGTCTCCCACCGGGCGATCCGGTGCGCGCAGTCGGCCAGCAGCGGGCGGTAGAAGCCGCCGAAGACGCCGGCTTTGCGCTGCAGGCACGCCTCCACGGTCTCGCCGCCGAAGGCTTCGTCCACGTGCGTCACGCACTCCCTTTCTTCCCGGTCGGGCGGGCCGGGCGGGTGCCCGCCGGCGCGACCGCCGGGCACCCGGGTTCGGCTGTCGCCTCAGCAGTAGGTGGTGCAGGCGGTGGTGGGGCAGTTGTCGCCCATCGCGGCGCTGGCGGCCGTGATGGCGCTGGTCACCGCGCTGATGCCGCAGACGACCGTGGTGCTCTGCACCTCGGCCGCCCCGGCCACCAGGTCGTCGGCGGGCTCGGTGAGCTGCAGCAGCTCCTCCTCGGGCACGTAGCCGGTCTCGGCGTCCCGGGTGATCCGGTTCATGCGCGTTCTCCTTCCGTAGTGCGATTCACAGGGCCGCGGGCCGGCGCACCGGGCCGCGGGTCTTGGGGGCGACCGCCGTCGGTCGGTGTGGGCCGGCTACTCCAGCAGCAGCACGGACGGGTAGGTGTCGGGATCGCGGTGGCGCAGGATCGACCAGAGCGTTCCGGCGTGGCCCAGCAGCAGGCTGCCGGTGTAGGTGTACTTGGTGTCGGCGCGCCGGTCGTAGCCGTCGAGGACCCGGTCGAACAGCCGCGCGTACAGCCCGTCGGCGGCGCCGGGGTCGAACAGGCCGGGCGCCTCGCGGTCGGCGAGCAGCACGGTCTCGGCGCTGCCGAGGTCGCCGTGGCAGTAGGTGGGGTTGTTGCCGAAGCCGCGCGCGGCGGTGCGCTGCGCCAGGCGGGCCAGGTGCTCCTCGGGCAGGGCGCCGGGGGCGTGGCGCAGCAGCGCCAGCGCGCCCAGGAGCATGCCGGGGGCGCCGTGGCACCAGGCGTAGGACTGCACGGGCTCGTCCCAGCCGCGCGGCCAGTCGCCGGTTTCGGGGTCGTAGGAGTCCAGGCCGGCGCGGGCGATCCGCACGCCCAGGTCGGCCACTGCCGCGTCGCCGAAGACCGCCCCGTACTCCGCGAGGCCGGGCGCGATGCCCAGGGCGCCGTGGGCGAAGCCGGTGTAGGCGGTCACCCGCGGGTCGGCCAGGCCGGTGCCGCCCAGCAGCTCGACGTGGGTGCGGGCCACCGCCGCGGTCGCCGCGGCGGCGCGGTCGCGGTCGGCGCCGGCGGCGCCGCGGTGCAGCGCCAGGCACACGGCCAGCGCACCGGCTGTTCCGGCGACGAAGTCGACCGGGTCCAGCCCGCCGGCGGCGGAGGCGTCGACGCCGGCGCCGGCCTCGACCCGGCGGGCCAGGTCCTCGGCCAGAGCGCCGGGGTTCAGCCCGTCGCGCCCGAGCAGCCGGTTGGCCTGCCACAGGCCGTACAGGGTGCCCGACATCCCGGTCATGCCGCCGATGGAGACCCCCGCTCCGTCGAGTTCGCCGCTGCGGAGCTGGTCCTCGATGGGTTCGACCACGCGCAGCGCCGCGTCGCGGAAGCGGGCGCGGCCGGTCTCGCGGGCGAGCCCGGCCAGGGCCATGGCCAGCCCGGGCGTGCCGCTGTAGAGGTCGTAGCCCAGGGCGCCGGGGCTCCACTGGCTTTCCTCGGTGGTGCTGATCTGCGGCGCCAGCCAGGTCGCGGGGGTGGCGGGGTCGGCGCCGTCGACCATGGTCTCCAGCATCACGTCGCCGATGCGGGCGGCCTCGGCCAGGAGCCGGTCGTCGCCGATCGCGGCGGGATCGCCGGGGCGGGCCTCCAGGGTGAAGCCGGTGGGTTCGCGGTCGGCGGAGAGCTTGTTGACGAACGCGAAGTCCACCAGCCGCAGCTGGGTCTGCACGGCCTCCTCGCCGAGGCCGGCGATGCGCTCGCGGACCGCCTCCATCGGGGTCTGGGCGAAGGCGTCGGCCAGCACGGCGCCGCCGTCGTCGCTGTGCAGGTCGCGCGAGTGGGGCGTGTAGGTGAAGTAGGGGACGTCGCCCCGCTCCATCTGGCGCGCCTCGCCGGCGGCGAGGTCGAGGCTGCCGTGGCGCAGCAGCCCGCGGTGCAGGACGGCGGCGCGCACGAGGCGGTCGCGCACGGCGTCGGGGTGCGTGGCCATGCGCAGCAGCTGGCTGTAAAAGTAGGTGGGCGCCGGGATGAAGCGGAACCGCGCCGTACCCAGCCGGTTCTCGATGGCGGCGGCGACCTCGTCGCGGTGCGCGGCGGCGTAGGAGAGCACGCGGCGCAGCTCGCGCTTGATGATGTCGCGCTGGGTGCGCACCGGGGTCGGGGCCGCCTGCGACACCGACAGGTTGGTGCTGGTGTTGGCGGCGTGCAGGCGGACCAGGCGGGCGGCCATGTCGTCGCGTCCGGGGTTGTCGATGCGCAGTGCCTTGTAGGGCACGGGCTGGCCCTGGTCGTAGCCGATGACGCCGATGTCCAGGCCCTCGTCGGAGGGGTCGGACTTCATCACCATGGGCAGCACGCCGATCCCGGCGACCGAGTCCAGCAGGATGCCCAGCGCCCTGCCCCAGGCGTCGGAGCCGTCGCGGCCGCCCAGCACCGGGCCGCGGCGGGGCGTCAGCAGCGTCTCGGCGTCGACGACCACGGGGCCGCGGATGCAGGTCACCACGTTCTCGAAGTGGATGTCGGTGGCCTTGACCAGGTGGAGGACGCCCAGGAGGCGCCCGATGAGGGTGAAGTACCGCTCGGGGTCGGGGTGGCCGTCGGCGGCGACGTACTCCGCGAAGCCGCCCTCGGCCGTGGGCAGTACGCACACGGTGGGCAGGCCGAGCTGGAGGCGGTCGTTGAACCAGGCGACCACGTCGTTGAAGCCGGCCTCGGCCTCCATGGCGTGGGGCTTGTAGACGACCTGGCCGCCGTCGTCGAAGCGGATGCGGGCCACCGAGCGGCCGCTGTGGGTGTCGCCCTCCCCCAGGGCCACGGCAGAGATCCGCGTTCCCGGGGCCACTCCGGGCATGCGGGCGTCGAGCCGGGTGCGCTCGCGCGCCACCTCGGCCACGACGTGGGCGAGGTAGAGGGCGGCGGCGCCGACGCGGTCCCGAACGCCGTGGAACAGGCGGGGGTAGCGCTCCAGGAGTTCGGCGTGGCCTTCGGGGCTGTTGGTCCAGGCGCGGAAGCTGCGGTAGCGCTCCTCGGGCGTCTCCCCCGCCAGCTCGCCGCGGGCGCGGCGGTGGTGCAGCTCCTCCAGCAGGGTGCGCAGCATCAGGCCGGCCACGGCGGTGCACTGGCTCTCGACGAAGTCCTCCAGCACGGTGTTGCCGGGAGCCGCCTGGGGCGACGAGGCCGCCTCGGCGGCCGGGGCCGACCACAGGCGCGCGAAGTGGGCGCAGTAGTCGCGGAAGCGGCCGTCGGAGTCGAGGGCGGGGTCGTAGGGGGGCGGCGGGGGGAACTCGGCGGCCGCGGCGCGGGGGGCTTCGCCGTCCTGCCAGTGGGGCAGCACGTCTTCGAGCCGCTCGCGCAGAGCGGGTGCCCGCAGTTCGGGCAGATAGGTCCCTACGACTTCGGAAACCCGGTGTGTGGTGGCGGTGCGGGTGGCGGTATCCGGCACTGGGTCTCCTTGGCTGGTGCGGGAGCCGTGGGGGCAGGGGCCCGGGCGGCGTGGAGGATGCGCCGCCCGGTGGCGGTGCGTGCGGGCGTGGCCGCCACCGCTGTGCGCACTCGGTCGGCCGTTGGCCGAACCCGTTACGGCCGACGGCGCCGGCCGTCGGGCGCCGGTCGGACGCCTCCGCGGGTTCGGGGGCCGGGACTCGCCGAATGCGCGTCCCTCATGCGCGAAGCGCGGTCGGGATGCCGGTCAGCACCCGTCCTGGCACTCGACGGTCACGGTGCAGGCCCAGCCTTCGTTGCCGACCGCCCAGCTGGCCAGGCAGGAGACGCAGGCGGTGGCGATGCTGATGCTGTTGGCGTCGGCGCCGACAGTGGTGTCGGCGATGTTCTGCTCGTCGATCTCGTCGAGGATGCCGACGTTGGGGTTGGGCATGGAGGATCCGCCTTTCTTCTGGTGGCCGGTCGGCTTCCGCCGTTCGCGGAGGGGACCGGCCACGGCCGCGTGGACGGGACGATTCTTACGCGCCCTTTACATCGGCGGCCATTGGCAATTGGGGAGGTGTACCGATGGGCAGTCCGGCGGTTCCCGCTGCCGGACAGGCGGTGCCGACCGGGTCGGCGGGCAGGGCGGCGGGGCCGGCGGCGCGCACGTGGGGGCCGGACGAACCGGTGGGGCGCGGCGGTTCCGGCGGTGGCGGATGGTTCCACCGGTGCCGGAACAGGCGCTGCCCAGGCGAGGCGGGGCAGCGTCGGGCTCCGCGGCGCGGGGTGCTCAGCGGAGCGGCGCCGGGGCGGGGCGGGCCGGGCGCGTCGTCAGTCCGGCCGGCGGGCGTCGGCGTCGATGGGGTCGCGGGCGGCGAGTGCGAGATCCGGGCAGGTCTGCCACCGGCTGAAGATGTAGGCGAGCGCCGCCTGCAGCCGCGACTGCACTTCGAGCTTGTCCAGGATGCGGGTCACGTGCGCCTTGATGGTGCGCTCGCTCACCCCCAGGGCTCTGCTGATGCAGCGGTTCGAAACTCCGGTCGCGAGCAGCCCGAGCACGCGGGTTTCGCGCTCCGTCAGCCTTTCCAGAGCTTGTATACCGGTCGAAGCGGAATCGATCAGTTCGCAAGCGCAGGTCGTTGCGGATGCATCCCGATCACATTTCCGGCCGGACGAAGATTGCGGATCCACGGGATCTCCAATACCGGTGTACGGGGGATTTCCGGTTCATCGGCGTTGAGCGATGCACACGGGCAGGTCGGTGCCGGTACATGCGCCATTCATTTCCTTGGAATGAAACGCGTGGTTTCACAGGACTCCAATGCCGATGGGCGCGGCGAACGGTTTACCACCAGGCAAGCCCGAAGGATGCTAGCAATGCAGGCTAATGCCAGCAATGACCGTTTTGACGGAAACATCCTATTATGGGACGCCCGGCCTTCGTGTGTTTCACCAGGACAACGGAGGATTACCGATCAGTAGCAGGACGTGTCCCGCCATCCGCCACGGTGGCCGAATCCGGCCATATCGGCGCGTGAGAGCGCTCACTCGGCCCCCGGTCCCTCCGGATGCACGCGCGAAGACACCCGCACGCCACGGAATCGGCGCTCGTCACCGGCCGTACCGGTGTGCATACGCAACGCCGGGAGCGCGGTCGGTCAGCCGCTGCGGCGGCGCGTGCGGCGCCCACCGCGCGCATCGAGGGGACCGCCGTCCGTGATTGCATCGGTGTGTCGCACGGCCGCCGCAGGGCGGCCGGCCCGCCGGGGCCGCTCCCCCGGCCGCGGCGAGCACAGCAGCCGAACAACAGCGGAAGGGGACGACCGTGAAACCGGTGAGTCCGTGGGAGACCGTCATCTGGATCGCGGCGGCGATCGCCCTGGTGTGCGCGGTGGTCACGGCGCTGGTGCAGGAGGACCGGACGGGCACCTGGGTGTCGCTGATCGTCGTCGGAATCCTCGCCGTCGCCGCAGGCGGCGAACGCCGCCGCGTCCAGAACCAGCGCGATCGGGGCTGAAGCGCCTCCGGCCGGTCGGCGGCACCCCAGGCGGTGCCCGCACTCCCGGCGCCAGCACCGCCTCGGCTGGGCTGAATGGGCGAACCGGGAAAGAGGAGCGCCGATAACGAATATCGGCGTCGATATCGCATTCGCCGGGCTGAAGGACGGAAATCCGCCCGGTGGATATCCCTCAGCGTGGCGGCGACGCAGAGTTACGATTCGGCCGGATCGGATAGCGATCCGGGGAGTCCGATTCCGTCGACGCACCCCCGGAGAGTGATGCAAGTGCCGATCGACCAGGTGAGCCCCTGGAGGCGCGCGCTGCCGGCCGCCGCCCTCGCCGCCGCATCGATCCTGGTGCTGGGGGCCTGCGGCGACGACAGCGCCGGAGGCGAGCAGGGTGCCGATGTCGAGGACGTCCAAGAGGGCGAGGGCGAAGGCGACAACGCCATCGACGTGGGCGACAAGGTGACGGTCTCCGCCGAGGTCGAGGACGTGCTGTCCAACGAGTCGTTCCGGCTGGAGGGAGCCGAGGACTGGATCGACGGCGATCCGCTCCTGGTGATCTCCGCGGAGCGGTCCGACGTCGAAGAGGGCGACGTGGTCCGCGTGACCGGAATCGTCCGGGACTTCGACTACACGACCTACAGCGAGGACTACGAGCTCGGCGACGAAGGCGCCTACGACGACTTCGAGAACCGCCACTTCATCGTCGCCGACAAGATCCGGCAGAACGCGAGCCCCGAGACCGGATAGTCCGGATCCGGGAATTCCTCGGCTCCGACCGATGTGCGGCCCCCGGCGGAGGCCGGAACAACACCGGCCCGCCCCGTTGAGCCGGAGGCCGCACCGCCTTCGTAGCCGGGAGCGCTACGCGTTGCCCCTCACATAAGGGGTGCAGGTGTCGGAGAGGCCGACACAGATCTTGGTGTACACGCCATAGCCCTCGGGAAGGTCGTTGGTGTAGCCCGGAATGTCGAGGTTGATCTCCCTCCTCGCCCCGATGCCCACGGTGTACTTCTGGGTGTCGACCCACTGCCCGTTCCGGTCGTAGATCACGACCGTGACCTTGCCGCGGGAGTACATGTCGCTTTCCACGTCCATCGACACCGTCTCACCGTAAGCGTAGAACCACACGCCGTAGTCGGTGCGGCCGCGGAAGCCGGCCTTGTCGAGAATGGCGGAGGTGTCGATGCCGCCGGAGTCCCGCGAGGACTCGTAGGTTTTGACGGAGGAGTAGTAGGTGGCCGCCTGGGCGGGGGAACCGGTGACCAGCAGGCCCGCTGCGGCCAGCAGCGCCGCCGCCGGCACCAGGACCGCCCTGCGAATCGTTTTCGCACCGGGTATCAAGGCCGCGGCCACCTTGCGCACACCTGTCTCGTCCCGCGTTGTATTCATCGCTTCCTCGTTTTCCTCCGGTCGAGCCGGGAGTTCGAAGGGCATCAGGCGGAGCGTGAGATCCGGATGGCCTTCCCCGATTCCGGAGAGGAACGGATCCGCCTCCCACTGCGCCGCCCCGGACTGCGGCCCGGTCATGCAGGCGAAAGCGTAGAAATCAAGTACGGGCGGGACAATGCGCACACTGCTCAATCGCGGCGCGGAAACCGGCCACCCTGCCCAGTCGGACGTCCGGACGTGCCGGGACGAGAATTCTTCACCCTCCGCCCGATGAAAGTCCGGAAACGGCCAGACCGATTTCGGCGCCGCAGAAATGCAGGCGGCGACCGCGCGAGCACCTGGCGTTCACGCCAGGTCGGAAAACCGGGGTGCCCTCTCCGGCGCCGAGCCCCCGGGGATTTGCGGCGGCCCGCGTCCGGGGGCATCCCCAGGCCCCGCGCACCGGCCGGCGGGCTCACCAGCCCCGGCAGTAGGCCCACCAGTGCTGGATCAACCCGACCTCCTCGGCGAAGCGCCGCCCGTGCTTGGCCCGGCCCAGGCTGGGCGCGACCAGGTTGCGCCTGCGGCCGTCGGCCATGCGCACCTCGACCACGGTCCGGGCCGCGAACGGCTTGGTGCGGATCATGGCGATCTCGCGCCAGGGCAGCGTCCGCACCCGCACGTCGCGCACCACGATGCCCTCGGGGGTGAGCGTCACGTAACCCCAGGCCAGGTAGGTCTGCAGCAGCATGCAGGCGAGCAGCAGCAACTGCGAGCCGCCGAGGAGCATTGCAGTGATCCCCGACAGGCCGAACACCGCCATGGCGGCGAGCAGCGCGAGGATCGCGGCGCACAGGACGCCGTACACCGCGGTCAGCAGCCCGCGGTTCCTGTTGACGAACGTCGGAGGACCGTACATGGCGACCGACTGTGGCACATCCGCCGCCTGCTCCGCATCAGGTGCGGGCAGCAGCGCCGCCCGTGACGTGGAGGCGCGGCAGCCCTGCGCGGCAGGCGCAGGCGCGAGAGCGGCCCCGCCGCCGAGATCCCCGCAGCCGCGCCGACGAGCCCGAAGGACGGGACCTTTCACCGGCGCCCGGGACCCCCTCGACACCGCAGCAGTGCCGGGAACCGATCAGCATCGGCCCGCGTCGGCGATCGTGGCGAGGATGTAGCCGGGGCGGTCGAGGTCGGACCAGGTGAAGCGGGCGATCCGCACCCCGGGGTAGCGATTCTGCAGCGCGTTCTGCCGCCGCCGGTCCCCGGCCAGCGCGCCCGGGGTACTGTGCGGACCGATGCCGTCAGCCTCGCCGATGAGCAGCCGATCGGCCCACCAGAAATCCGCGACCGCGATGAGGCGCCCGCGCTCGTCGTGGAACGGGCGCTGCAGCTGGGTGGGCGCGAACCCGCCGTCGGTGCAGACGAGTCGGACCCTGGTCTCCAGCGGGCTCTGCGCGCGCCCGTCGGCCAGCGCCTGCCACCCCCGCACCCGGCGGCAGCCCCGGCGGCCGCGGTTGGCGGCTTCGAGCCGCCCCAGCTCGCCGTGGCGGACGAGTCCTCGGCACAGGGCGGAGTCGAGCAGGCACACGCCGGTGTCGCGGTCGACGTCCAGCAGCGTGTCGCGCAGCGTGCGGCCCGGGGCGGTGACCCGGATGCCGTCGACCGTGGCGACGTCGTCGCGGCCGAGAGCCCAGCGGTGCAGGACGACGCCCGGCCCCTGCCGCGTGTTCGCGGGCATCACCACGTGTACCGCGCGGCCGTCCCAGGGCCGCAGCCCTTGCAGGCCCCACAGGCGGGCGGCGGTCTCTGCGCCCACGACGGCGGCCGGCCCCAACCCGAGCTGCGCGGCGAGGGCGGCGGTGGCGACCCGATCCCGCTCGGTGCCGCGCCGCTGGAGCTCCGCCACGGCGTAGACCCCGCCGAAGACCCGTCTCCACTCGCCGCGCCGCAGCAGGCGGCGCAGGGCGGAGTCGCCGACGCCGCAGCGGCGTGCTTGAGCGAGCGTGATGAGCCCGCGCTGCTGCACGGCGGGGACTCGGCCGTGTGCCGGGCGCGGTTCGGGCCGGTGCCGGGTGGGCGGGGGGAATACCGGGAGGTGCGGTCTGCATCCATGCTTCGAGCGTGCTGCACGCCGCCGCCCCGGGCCATGCCGATCGGCGGCCTGTGGAGAACCTGCCGGGCGGGCGTCGCGTCGAGGGTGTCGCTGAGGCCACTCTCGGCGTCGCGAGTGGCCCTACGGACACTTTTGCCGACCGCAGCGGCGCGCCCCTGCTCCCCTCCCCCGCCGGGTCAGCCGCCCGCTGCGGTGAGGACGACGTCCACCAGGCGCTCGGCGGCGTTGGGGCGGCCGTGTTCGCGGGCCTTCCCGGCGACGGCGGCGCGGCGGGCGGGGTCGGCAAGCAGCGGCTCCAGCTTCGCCCGCAGCGCCTGGGCCGACACCTCCTCCAGCAGCGCCAGCGCGGCGCCCGCCTCCTGCAGGTGGCGGGCGTTGTGCCGCTGCTCGTCGCCGGCCGAGGACGTCAGCGGGACGAACACGGCGGCCTTGCCCAGCGCGGTCAGCTCCGCGATGGTGCCGGCACCGCTGCGCGAGACCACGACGTCGGCCAGGGCCAGCACGTCGGGCAGCTCCGGGCCGACGAAAGCGGTCACGTGGTGGCGGGCGGCCAGGGCGGGATCGAGGTCGCGGGTGGCCGCGCGCAGGTCGCCGACGTTGGCCTCGCCGCACTGGTGCACGACGTTGGCGCGCTCCAGCAGCCAGGGCAGCAGGTCGCGGACCGTGGTGTTGATCTGCACCGAGCCCTGCGCGCCGCCGGTGACATAGACCGTGGGCAGGGCCGGGTCGTAGCCGCCGAAGCCCAGTTCCGCGGCGGCGCGCTCAGCCTGCCCCGCCAGCACCGCCGGGCGGACCGGGTTGCCGGTCACCACCGCGCCGGAGCGGGCGGAGTCGGGCAGCAGCTTGAGCGTGGATTCGGAGGTGACCGCCATGCGGGCGCCCGCGCGGGCCAGCACCCGGTTGGCCAGGCCGAGCAGCACGGTCTGCTCGTGCACCACCAGCGGCCGGCGGGCCAGCCGGGCGGCGAGGCCGACCGGGACGGCGACGTAGCCGCCGGTGGCCAGCACAACATCGGGGTCGAAGTCGGCGACGACCCGGCGGGACTGGAAGACGCCGCGGACGGCCTTGCCCATGTCGCGGATGTTCCGGGCCGAGGCGAGCTTCAGCGGGTTCGCCGAGCGGCGGACCTTGCCGGTGTCGACGGCCTGGAACGGGATGCCGTTGGAGGTGGCCACCCGCTTCTCCAGGCTGTCCTGGGCCCCGACCCACAGCACGCGCAGCCACCGGCCGTCGCCCTCCAGCCGCTCCCGCAGCGCGTTCACGGCGGTCAGGGCCGGATAGGTGTGGCCTCCCGTGCCCCCGCCGGTGACGATCAGACGCATCACGCGCGGGGAATCGGTGTCGTTCACTGTGGTCCTCTCTAAGCAGCGGCTGTCTGTGGGACGCTGCGGGGGCGCTCGCCGATCCGGTGCGGATCCGGCCGCGGGGCCCTGCCGAGGGTGTGCTGCGGCGCCTGTCGGCGCTCACCTGCGGCTTCGGGCGCACGGCGGCGGCGTTCGGGTGTCGCTGCGGCTTCGGCGGTTTCATGGCCGGGAAAGGGACGCAGCGGGAAGCGGCGGGCAGCCGGTGAGGGGCGGGGCCTGGGCGAGGCGGTGGGATGCGCACCGCCGCGGATCTGCCTGCGCGCCATCGCCGAGCACTCCGCGGACGCATCGCAGGCCGCTCCCAGGGGGCGTTCGCCGGTTCCCCGCCTCCCGGCGCCCTTTCCGCACGTACTTTATGGGCGAACGCGCCGCCGATCGAATCCGCGCGGCCGGTGGCCCGAAGCCCGATGCGGCGGCCTGCCGCCCGGTGGATCCCCCGGGGGCGTCGAGGGTGTCGCTGAGGCCACTCTCGGCGCCGAGAGTGGCCTCAGCGACACCCTCGACGGCGGAACGGGCAGCCGTCCCGGCTCCGGTTGCTGGTGCGGTGTCCTGTTCGAGACCGCTACTCGACGGCGGCCAGGCGGGTCCGCGCCTCCATCAGGGCGAACCCGAGAAGGTTGCGACCGGGCCACTGGGCGGGATCGGTGGCGCGGTCGTCGGTCGCGGCAAGCCCGATGCCCCAGATCCGGTCTCGCGGACTGGCCTCGACCAGGATCCGGTCACCGGTGCCGATCAGGTACGCGCGCAGGGCGGGGTCGTGCCGGAACTTGGCGACGTTGCCCGCGACGACCAGGTCGAAGCGGGCGGCGGCCCACCGTTCCTCGTCGAAGCCCTGGACTCCCCGGCCGAGCTTCTTGGCCTCGGCAGGAGTGCGGGCCGCGAGAATCGCCGCGCGCGTCGGCTCGTCGCCGAACAGGTGCGCCTTGCCCGCCATCATCCAGTGCTCGGCGCTGGCGTAGGTCTCACCGTCCACGGTGAACGGCGACGGCCACCACTGACTGAGCGCGCCCCGGCCGATCGAGCCGTCGCGTTCCGGCCGGTGCCCCCAGAACATCAACCACTTCGGGTGAGCTCCGCCGGCGATGCGTTCCGCGAGATCCTCGGGGGTGCGTGCCGCGGACGGACTCTCGTTCGTCTGCATGGCGGAGATTGTGGCAGCCGAGGGTGTCGCTGAGGCCGCTCTCGGCGGCGAGAGTGGCCTCAGCGACCCCTTCGGCGGCGGAGCCGGTCAGAGCACGAACGGTGCGAGGGAGAAGATGTAGCAGGCCAGGGCGCCGAACAGGGCGGCGGCGCCGTAGGTCGCCGGGGCCTGGGCCCGGCCCGGGAGGCGACCCGGGCCGGAGGCGGCAGAATCACCGGTGTCGGCATCTCGTGTTCTCTGGGCATAGCGATTTCGATTGCCGACAGGCCCTGGCAGGTGGGGCCCCACCTGCCGGGATTTTCTCATGCCGTGCGAGGGCGGGCGGCCCCGGTGCCCCGACCGGCGGGCGGCGGGCGGCGGTTCAGTCGGCCGCCGCGCGGGGCGGGGCCGGGTGTCCGATGGCGGTGGACGGCATCGCCGCCGCGGCGGGGTCGGCCGGGGCCACGGGTGGGTTGCCGCTGGTAATGGCGCGGCGCGGCTGCGCGCGGTCGGCGGCCTGCTTGAGCAGCGCGAGTGATTCGGCGGCGGGCAGCGCGGCGCCCTGCAGCGTCGCGAACAGGTCGGCATAGCCCTTGATGTGGGTGGCGTCGGTGACCAGCGCCTCCGGCCCGCGCGGGTGCGGGGTGTACGCCAAGGTGTGGCGGGGCGAGAAAGAGATCGTCCAGAACGCCCCGCGCAGGCCGGGATGGGTCGGCGTGGCCGAGGGGATCAATCCCAGTTGGTGCCTGGACTTGCGCAGACCGAGGATTACGCTCGCGAGGTCATCCGAGCGACGATGCGGCCGGGCAGCGACGTCGAACGAAAGGTACAGGTTCGACTCGCTCGGCAGGACATCCTGCGGAATCCCGAACCTCCCAGCATCCGCATGGTCATCGCGGAGGCCGCCCTGCGCCAGCAAATCGGCGGGGCAGCTCTGATGGCCGAGCAGGTCCGCCATCTCATCGAACTGGCCAAACTCCAGTGCCTCACGCTGCAAGTGCTGCCGTTCGGGTCCGGAGCCCACCCGGCTCTCACCCTGGCCTCGTTCTCGATCCTCAGAGTCGAGCACCGTGGGCTGGTCACCGTCTATCTCCAGGAGTCCTCGTCCCACTCGTTCCTGACGAACGCGGAGAATGTGGACCATTACTCGTCCATCCACCGGGAACTGCGCACAGCCGCAACAGAGCCCGGAGACCGGACCGTGCAACTACTGGAGCGCATCGCCGCTGACCACAGGAGCGAAGCATGAGCCGTGAGATTACTGAAGTCCCCGCTGGCACCTGGAACAGGCGTGGGTTCCGCAAGTCCAGCTACTCGCAGAGTGAAGCCGCGTGTGTCGAAGTCGCCGACTGGGACACCGCCGGCGCCATCCGGGACACCAAGCACCGGGACCTCGGCGCCCTCGTCTTCCCCTCTCCCGAGTGGCGCGCCTTCCTCGCCGCCGTCAAGGACGGCGAGATCTGACCGAACCCGCGCCCGCGCCATCCCCGCCCCTCTCCCCCATCGGCTCACCCCTCAATGGGATACGACACGACAGTCACAGGCGCGGCGGCGGCCATCGCCGAGTTGTGGGAGCGCGGCGAGGCGTTCTCGGACTACTTCGACCACTGCATCGCAGCACGGCCGATACCTCGCCGCGCAGCCGGGACCTGATTGAATTAGGCGCCGTGCGTAGACGAGCTGACCGAGGTGCGATCGGCGTCAGGTACCTGGCGACGATTCTGATCATCGTCCTTGCGAGCGTGGCGCTGGTGATCTCGTCCCCGTTCGCGTTGATGCTCTTCGGGGGCGCCCGGTCGGAGTGGGAGCGGCTCAGCTTCATCGGGCAGACCTACGGTGCGGCCGCGGCGCTGATCTCGGTGTTCGCGCTGGTCGGGATCGTGCTGACACTCGTCTACCAAGCGCGCGACAGCCACCGCGCCACCGAGGAGACCCGACGCCAGGCCATGAGCGACCTACTGCGGATGGCCATGGAAGACCCCGACCTGGACGAGTGCTGGGGGCCGGTGCCCGACGACGAGGATCCGAAGGTCCGCAAGCAGCAGCTTTACACGAACATGATCGTGTCGCAGTGGAGTAGCGCCTTCGAGACCGGCGCGCTCCCGGAGTCGCGGCTGCGCGCGGTCGCCGCCGAGATGTTCCAGGGGGAAGTCGGCTACTCCTACTGGACGAAGGCGCGCGAGGCGGCGTCCATGACCGAGGGGACGCGGCGGGAACGGCGCTTCGTGGAGATCGTGGACGAGGTGTACCGCCAGACGTCCGCGCCCGCGCCCCAGGGCGCGCGGTCTGAGGCGGAGCCTCAGCCCGCGGCGTCCCGACGGCGGTGGAAGGGCTACGCGGCGGCCGGAGCGGCGAGCGCCGCAGCCGGCGCCGTGGCGGCGGGGGTGGCGGTCGCCAGGCGACGGGAGGCATCGGTTCCGCTCCCGAAGCGCGGCCTGAAGAGGTGGTTCGCCCGTTAGTCAGGACGGCTGAGGGAGCACCCGGCCGCCGACGCCGGGCGCTCCTCCCCCGGCCGTTTCCAGTGGGGTCGGCCGTGCTCCGGGGCCGCCGAATGCCGGCGGCCGGATCCGGCCAACGGATTCCGCACTTCGCCTCGCCGGCCTGCGCCGTGCCGCGAGTCCGCAGGTCGGCGCGGATTCCCGATCACCACCCAGCGTCACGTTTTGTCGCCGATGGTTGCCATAATGCGATCCGCGGCGATTTTTCCGCTGCGCCGCATGCCGGGACCGCCCCTCCCCAGCCGGAAGGACACCGCCGATGAGCACCTGGGACATCAGCCCCGAAGGAGTCTCCTCCGTCCTGACGGCGGTGGGCGGCCACGTCGGCGACGAGGCGATGACCGAAGGGCTCACCGGCCAGATCGACGATTTCAGCACCCACGTGGTCAGCGCCTCCGAGCAGGCCGCCAGCGAGCCGATCGGGCAGGCGCTGGACGAGTTCGCCGGCCACTTCGGCCCCCGTATGTGGACCATGGTCGCCCGCACCGCCAGCGCCATCAGCGGGTGCAGCGAGGCCACCACCGCCTACGTCAACGGCAACCTCGAGATGGCGGCCGAAGCCCAGGGCAACGCCGGCGAGGTCCCCGACCTCGATCTCTGAGGCCGCCCCCGTCCCGCGGTCCCGTCGTCCTCCCCGCCCCGCCGAGGCCGCCGCCTCGGCCGCGGGCCCATCCCCCACGTCCGCCCCGCCGCACGCCCCTGCGGCCGCGACCGGAAACGGTGATCGCCCTTGGCCGGCGACGAAGGCCTGATCGACCCCTCCGCCATCTGGATCCCCAAACTGAAGGCCGACGAGCTTGAGGCGACGGCGAGCGATCTCGTCGGTGACGGCGAGGCGATCGCCGCCTCGGGCAGCGACATCAAGTCGTCCTGGCAGGGCCTGCAGGAGGTCTACTCCGCTCCCGAGGCCGAGACCCTCTTCAGCGTCGTCGACCCGGTGGCCGAGGACGGCGGTGAGATCGAGGATGCGCTGGCGAAGGTCGGCGACGCGCTCACGTCGTTCGCTCAAGAGGCCCGCAAGACCAGGCAACGGCTCATGGAGCTGAAGGACGAAGCCGAGACCTTCGTCAAGAGCGTCGAAAACGAGCCCGACTGGCGCAAGGACCCGGAGAAGGTCGAGCGGCACGAGTCGCTGCGGATCGACATCAACCACCAGATCCGCAACTACCAGAACTGGGAGCGCTTCTACGCCAACGAGATCACGAAGACCTTCGGCGGTACCCACTTCGTCGGGCGGGATCCCAAGGACCCGCAGATCTGCAAGCCCGGCGAGCAGTTCTACGGGGTCGACTACATCCCCGAGAACGCCAGGATGCCTTGGGGTGCTCCCCAGCAGGTGGACGAGCCCTTCTGGAAGGAGGGGGTCGACGCTCTCGGGGACTACGGCACGAGCTGGCTCGAGGGTGTCGGAGTCATCGGCAAGAACGCCGTGGGCGATCGGGGGCTCGTGTACCCGTTCAGTCCGGAGTGGTTCGACAACGTGCCGGGGCAGCTGAAGGGCGGCGCCGCGTTCATGGGCTCGCTCACCGGGTTCTACGACTACCGGACGGGAGAGGGCGGGCTGCTCGACTGGTCCGCCGACAGCTTCGCCAACTCCTGGCAGCAGCTCGGGAACGCCTTCGTCCCCATGTCGGAGAGCGACCGGCCGGGATACGTCGTCGTCCAATCGGTGCTCAACATCGGCACCCTCGGCGCCGGAGTGATCCCCAAGCTCGGCAAGATCGCCAGGCTGGGTGCGGACGCCCCCGCCCACGGCGGCGACGGCCCCGACCTCACCCGGCACCTGCCCGACCCCGCCGATCCCGCGCAGCCCGGGAACGGGGCCAAGCTGCCGACTACCAAGGAGCTCCAGGAGCAGCTCGACAAGTTCGAACAGCACACGTTCGAGGACTACAGCCCGGCCGACGCCATGGACGCCGCGGCCGACATCCCCGTACGCGCACAGGTGACGGCCGGCGGCCCCGACATCCAGGCGAACGCGGATGGGCCGGGAGGACCGGGAGGACCGAACGATCCGCCGTCAGACAACCCGAACCCGCCCGCATCGCCGACCGATCCGCCGAGCACCGCCCCGGGGGCAGCGCCGCCACCCTCCCCGGGTCCCGCTGTCGGCGACGGGGGCGGTGGCCCGCATGGTGACCCCGGGGATCTGACACCCTTCGATCCCCACGAACTCGGCGGACTACCGGAGAAGGGGGACGGGACGCCTGAGGGAGTAAATCGGACCCTCGAGCAATTGCAGAACCCGGGCGCGCTAGGCGCGGATTTCAAACGTGACATCGTAGAGGACCACAGCTCGCGCTTCAGTGAAATGGAACGTAAGATCGCCGAACTAAGAGAATCGCGGGGATACCATGTGACAGGACTCCATGAGAACCACGGCGAAAAAGGCACATCCCAACTGGACACTTGGGAGCGCGCAAATCCGAGCGACCCAGGACACCCAGTAGAATACAAGACGGTTACCGAGCCAAAGATTTCCACCCTCAAGAGTCAGATAGCAAGCGGACTCGAAAAGCTGCGACCCAGGAAATACAAATATGACGGATTAGCAAACATTGTCATCGATACGAGGGAGACGCTTAATACGGAGGATGCGGTCACTGGCGTCGAAGAGAGGCTGCGGCAGGACCTTCAACGAAACAGCGAAAAACTGGGGAACCTGGCGAGGCTGGATGTGTATACAATGGAAGGCGACAAGGTAACGTTCGCGAACCGCTCCATCTACGTGAACGGGACCATGGTTCGAAGCTGGGAAGGCGAATGGGCTACACCGTAGATTTCTTCGTGAAGAGCAACGCAGGAATCGCGCAGCTTGCTCTCGAGTGCGCGTACGCGTTCGGCTCTCAATACTGCACGATCGACCCGGAGGGGCCATTCTTCCCAGCTTACTTCTCGAACTCTGTGGGAGTCGACGGCGAGGCGAACGTCGATGTGTTCCCCACTGACTTTCGCGCCTATGGCGAGCCCGAAACATATAAGGGAACCGCTGTCGAGAAATTTGATTTCCGCATCCAGGTAGAGTTCAGCAGGAAAACCCTTAATGCCGTCGGCATAGACGGGGCGGATGACCTGGGATACCGACTCTATAGCCGATTCCTAAAGTGCGCCAGGATAGAGCGCCCGTCAGTTTACACGGTTCGAGATGGAACGCGAATCTCAGCGGTCTTCCTTCCCTCGGCGGGCAACCGGATCGTACGGCCACCGAAATTCAACGATGCCCCGGAGTTGCGATCCGAGTTGTCGATCCCTGAGGTCGTGGAGTTCCGGGAGGCCCAAGTGGATCTTTCCCAGTATGAGGAGGCCATATGCATCATGAGAAGCAGGGGGACATCATTCCACATTTATCCCCTTCTCAGCGACGGATCGCGCAAGCCCGCGCCCCCCGAAGCCTTGTTGGAACTCGATTCAGAAACCGAACCGCTGCTTGGCGAAGTGATTGCGGCGATCCTGTGGCGTAGCGCTACGGCAACTGCCGGAGAAACGGAATTCTATGAGCGCAATACGGACAACGACCCCCTCGAAGGGGACGGCACGGACCAGCATTTCGAGCTTCGCCTAAATCGAGGAATTATTTCAGTCGTTCCGATCGTCGAAGAGAGCGTCCCCCCGAAGGATTCAGACGAACCCGTGTACAGCGGTCGCCTGCCGGAAAGCCATCAACAACTCGGGGAGATTGCTAAGACCGCTGTTCAATAGCCCCGACCGTTACTGCACTCCGCAGGAGCGAGTGAGGCCCGCAGCGAATGCTCGTAACCGGTCACCGTTTACCTCGTCTCCGTCTTCGCCAGGGAGGGCTGAATCAAGTCGGCCCGCCGGAAGCTGTGCCCTCTTCGGAATTCAAACGAGACGACGGACCCCGGCACGGAGCACTCCTCAAAGCCCTGCCGCACCCGTCCACCCCATTGACGCGACCCCTGCCGCGCCCGATGATGCTGGGAGCGCTCCCAGCGGTCCGTGTGCGCCGGGGGCGCATTGCCGGTGGGTGTGTTGACGACACCGCACCCGCCCGCCCGGAACTCTTTGACCCCCTAGAAGAGGAAGTCCTCCCCATGCACCTCCCCCACACCCGTTCCGGCCGGCTGCGCGCCGGTGCCGTCCGGGGGCTGGCGGTCGCCGCGGTCGGGGCGCTCGCCGCCGCCTCGGCGGTCGCGCTGTCGTCCCCGGCCGCGGCCGAACCCGAGCCCGGCGCCCCATCGCCCGTCGAGGTCCGCGTCAACGCCCAGCTCGGACTGGGCACCCTCGACGAGGCCGCGTTCGGAGCCAACGCCGCCATCTGGGACGCCCATATGAACGACCCCGAGGTCGCGTCGCTGATGAAGGACGCCGGGATCGGGGTCATGCGCTACCCCGGCGGGTCCTACAGCGACATCTACCACTGGGAGGACCACACCGCCCCCGGCGGCTACGTCGCACCCAACACCGGCTTCGACGCGTTCATGCAGACGGTGCGGGACACCGGCGCCCAGCCCATGATCACCGCGAACTACGGCACCGGCAGCCCGGAGGAGGCCGCGGCCTGGGTGCGCTACGCCAACGTCACCAACGACTACGGCGTGAAGTACTGGGAGATCGGCAACGAGATCTACGGCAACGGCCACTACGGCAACGGCTGGGAGGAGGACGACCACGCCGACAAGAGCCCCGCCGAGTACGCGCGCAACGTGCGCGCCTATGCCGAGGCCATGAAGGCGGTCGACCCCAGCGTGCGAATCGGCGCGGTGCTGACCACCCCGGGCGACTGGCCCGACGGCGTCATCGGCCCCGGCGACTCCGCCGACTGGAACAACACCGTGCTGTCCGGCGTCGCCGACGTCGTCGACTTCGTCATCGTGCATTCCTACCCCGGCGGCGCCACCGCCGACGAGGCCCTGGACCGCGTGTCCCGCCTGCCGGGGCAGCTGCGCCAGGTGCGGCGGCTGCTCGACCGCCACGCCGGCGACCGCTCCGACGAGATCCGCATCGCGCTGACCGAGGTCAACTCCGGCGTGCAGATGAACAGCCGCCCCAACGGCCTGTTCGCCGCCGACGTGTTCATGACGGCGCTGGAGAACGGCGTCTTCAACATCGACTGGTGGAACATCCACAACGGCCCCACCGAGATCAGCCAGGTGGACGGCGAGACGGACTTCAACGACTACGGCCTGCTCTCCAGCGGAGGCTGCATCGAGGACGTGTGCCAGCCGGCCGTCAATACGCCCTTCCATCCCTATTACGGCATCAAGTCCCTCACCCACCTGGGCGGGCCGGGCGACACGATGGTCGCCTCCACCTCCAGCAGCGAGCACGTCTCCGCCCACGCCGTCCACCAGGCCGACGGCGACCTGAGCGTCATGCTGATCAACAAGGACCAGGAGAACCCCCACCCGGTGGAGATCGACTACGCCGGGTTCACCCCCGACGGCCGCGAGCCGGTCGTCCACCGCTACGCGCGCGGCGACGACGACGTCACCCGCGTCGCCGACCCCGGCACGGGCGCCCGCACGCTGCCGCCCTACTCGATCACCACGGTGACCGTCTCGCCCAAGACCGGGGAGGCGGCGGTCGGCGCGCCCGGAGCGCCGGAGGTGGTTTCCACCGACAGCACCTCGGCCGCGCTGACCTGGCCGGCCGCCGACGGCGAGCCGGTGCGCTACGAGGTCTACGAGCATCTGGGCGCCAACGCCGAGCTGCTGGCGACCTCCACGTCCACCTCGGCGACGCTGAACAACCTGCCCCCGGGCACCGAGCACACCCTCAACGTGCTCGCCCGCGACGCGAGCGGGCACCTGTCGCGGCCATCGGAGCCGGTCACCCTGGCCACGACCTCACCCAGCGACAGTTCCTGCCGGGTGACCTACCGGGTGGACCAGGGCTGGGGCAGCGGCTTCGTCGCCACCGTCACCGTGTCCAACCTCGCCGAGACCCCGATCAACGGCTGGAGCCTGGACTTCACCTGGCCCGAGTCCGGCCAGTCCGTGCAGAGCGCGTGGAGCGCGCAGGTGAGCAGCGACGGCCGCCGGGTGCACGTCACCGACAACGGCGACAACGCCGAACTGGCGCCCGAGGGCGGCTCCACCGCCACGTTCGGGTTCGTCGGCGCCAACGAGGGCGCCAACCCCGCCCCCGCGGTGTTCCGGCTCAACGGGACGGTCTGCCACACCGTGCGCGGTTGAGGCGGCGCTTCGCAAGTGTCCTCAGGGACACCTCCGCCGCCGAGGGGGGCCCTGAGGACCCCCTCGGCGGCGGAGTCGTTCGCCCCGTCATCCGCCCTCGGAGGTCACAGACCCCACCGGGATGCGGGCCGCCTGCCACGCCGGGGCGAGGGCGGCGAGCAGCCCGGCGGGGATCGCCGCCGACAGCAGCAGGGCCACGCGCGCCACCGGGATGTCGGGGACCATGTCGGACATCGCCGCGTCGGCCGCCGCGAGGCCGAAACCGGCGCCCAGCACCGCCCCCAGCACCGCTCCGAGCAGCGCGACCAGCAGCGCCTCCGCCGCCAGGGTCCGGTGCAGCTGGGAGCGCGTCAGCCCCAACGCCCTGAGCAGGGCGAACTCGCGGCTGCGCGCCATCACCGACAGCGCCAGCGTGTTGGCGATGCCCACCACCGCGATGGTCACCGCCACGCCCAGCAGCGCCGCCACGGCCAGGAAGATGCCGTCGAACAGCCGCCCGAACTGGGCGCGCTGCGCGGCCGCGCTGGAGACCCGCACGCCCGGGTGGGCCGCCGCGGCCTCTTCGACGACCGTGCGCACCCGCTGCGCGTCCGCGTCGGCGGCCCCGATGACCAGCAGCGAGTCGTCGCGGCGGCGGTCGGGGAACAGTGCGGCGAAGTCGGGCGGGGCCAGGGTGAAGCCGCCGGGGAAGTCCGCCTTCGCGGTCACCGCCGCGATGCGCACGCGGACGCGCTCGCCCGGGACTCCGTCCGCGCCGCCGGATTCGGTGCCGGCCGGAACGGCGAGGGCGACCGCGTCCCCCACCTGCACGCCCAGCCGCTGCGCGTCGTCCTCGGCGATCGAGGCCCGCCCCGGTCCCACGTCTGCCAGGCTCCCCGCGGTGGTCCCCGCCGCGAGATCGGTGCCCAACCGCGCGCCCGGGTAGGTGTTGATCCGGACGGGTGCCGCGCCGCCGCCGTCCGCTCCCGCCGCGACCAGTCGCGCCTGCCCGCGGCGCACCCGGATGACCTCATCCAGCACCGGACTTCGGCGCAACTGCTCCGCGAGGCCGCCGGGCAGCCGCGGCCCCCCAGCGGCATCCCCCTGCCCGCCGGTCTCCGCGGGCAGCAGGGCGTAATCCGCCGGCAGCTCCCGCGCCATCAGGTGGGCCAGGGTCGCCTCGACCGACGCGCTGACCACCGAGTAGCCGGTGATCAGCCCCGCCCCCACAGCGAGGGCCACGACGGCGGTGGCGGTTCTGCGCGGCGAGCGGCGCGCGTTGCCGGCGGCGAGCCGTCCCGGCACGCCCAGGAGGCCCAGCGGCCGTTCCGCCGTCCGGGCCGCCGCCGACACCAGCCGCGGCGCCGCGAGCAGCACGGCGGCGAAGGCGAGCCCTCCCCCGCCCGCGACCACCGCCATGGCCGCGGCTCCCGGCTCAGCGGTCAACCCCGCGGCGGTCACCGCCGCCGACGCCGCCGCGAAGACGCCGGCCGCGACCAGCCGCCGCCGCGCGGCGCGCCGCGCGCCGATCGCATCCGCGTCCTCGGCGGCGGCGTCGCGCAGCGCGGCCAGCGGCGCGGTGCGGGTGGCCAGGTAAGCGGGCCGAAGCGCCGCCGCCACGGTGGTCACCACGCCCACCGCCAGCCCGATCAGCACCGCCCCGGGCCGCACTACCGCCGACAGGTCGTCGACGCCCGGCCCGAACACTCCCGCGGCCTTCGGGAGCGCATCGCTGATGCGCACCGCGCCCAGTGCCGTGCCGATCCCCGCGAGCACGCCCAGGGCCGATGCCAGGGCTCCGACTGCGAGCGCTTCGGCGAGCACGCCGGCGAAGACCTGCCGGCGCGCCGCACCCAGGCAGCGCAGCAGCGCCGTCTCGGCCAGCCTGCGGTTCACCAGCACCGCGAAGGTGTTGTTGATGACCAGCCCCGCCACGAACAGCGCGACCGCCGCGAACAGCAGCAGCGCGACGCCGATCGTGCGCGACTGCACGCCCGCCTCCTCGGCCTTCATCCGCCCGAACTCCGCGCCGGTGAGCACCTCTCCCCGGTCGCCCAGCACTCCGGCCACGGCCGCGCGCACCCGTTCGGGCGCGACACCGTCGGCCGCGCGCACCGCGATCTCGCCGAAGCCTTCGGCGCCGGTGATCCGCCGGGCGGTGGCGGGCGTGAACGCGACGGCGCCGCGCTGGGCGGCCTCCCGGTCGAGCCCGAAGTCGATCAGCCCGGTGATGGTGAATACGTGCTCGGCTCCGTCGCGGCCGACGACCGCGACGGTGTCGCCGAGGCCGTAGCCCGCGCTCTGCGCGGTCGTGGTGGCCAGCGCCGCCTCGCCGGACGCGGCGGGCAGCCGCCCCTCGGCCGCGGGGAGGCGCGTCACCGCTCCTCCTGCGGAAAGCGCCAAAGCCGGCGCCTGCCCCAGTGGGGCGCCGTCGCCGTCCAGCAGCACCGCCTGCCCGCGCACGGTGCCGGTGGCCGCGGACACCCCCGGCAGGGCCCGCACCCGCTCCAGTGCGGCGGCGGGGACGGCTCCGCCCGCCTCGGCGGGCAGCACGACGGCGTCGACGCGGTCGGCACCGCCCTCGGCCTGGGAGGCGAAGCGCGCGTCGAGGCTGTCGGTGAACACGAGTGTCGCGGTGACGAATGCGGCGCCCAGGACGATCGCGAGGGCGGTGGCGGCGAAGCGGCCCTTGTGCATCCGCAGGCCGGCCAGTGTGGTGCGCAGCATCGGCTCAGCCCTCCAGCTTCAGCAGGTGCGCCGAGACGGCTTCGGCGGTGGGGGCGGCGAGTTCGTCGGCGAGGCGGCCGTCGCGCAGGAAGACGACCCGGTCGGCGTAGGAGGCGGCGACGGGGTCGTGGGTGACCATGACTACGGTCTGGCCGAGTTCGCGCACCGAGTCGGCCAGGAAGCCGAGGATCTCGGCGCCGGAGCGGGAGTCGAGGTTGCCGGTGGGCTCGTCGGCGTAGACGACCTCGGGCGCGTGCAGCAGCGCGCGGGCGACGGCGACGCGCTGCTGCTGGCCACCGGAGAGCTTCGCGGGGAGGTGGTCCAGCCGGTCGGCGAGGCCGGTGACCTCGACGATGCGGTCGAACCGGGCGCGGTCGGGGGCGCGGCCGGCGATGCGCGCGGGCAGCAGGATGTTCTGCTCGGCGGTGAGCATCGGCAGCAGGTTGAAGGCCTGGAAGACGAAGCCGACGCGGTCGCGCCGCAGAAGGGTGAGCCGCCGGTCGTCCAACCGGGAGATGTCGGTGCCGCCGAGGCGGACGGTGCCCGACGTGGGGGCGTCCAGCCCGGAGAGGCAGTGCATGAGCGTGGACTTGCCGGATCCGGAGGGGCCCATGATGGCGGTGAAGGCGCCGCGGGCGAACGCCACGCTGACCTCGTCCAGGGCGCATACGGCGGAGTCGCCGGTCCCGTAGGTCTTGGTGAGCGCGTGGGCGGCGACGGCGGGCGGGGCGGATCCGTCTTCGGGCGCGGGCGCGGTTTCGGCGGCGGTGCCGGCCGATGGGCGGGTACCGCGCGATGCGGGTGGCAATGTCGGTTCTCCTGACCTGTCTGGGGGTGGGCGGCGCCTCCGGCGGACACCGGGGCCTCCGGGGTGTGGAGGGGGTCGGGCGGCGCGCCGGGGCGCGGCGCCGACGTCTGTCCTCCGGCCACCGGTGGACCGCGGGTGTCCGGGCGGCACGGCTGACGCTAGGAACGCCGCCCGGGCCCGGGCATCGCACACACGGGCCTGCCGCCTGCCGCTTTCGGGTGGCCGCCGCACCGGCCGACCGGCACTTTCGGGGGAGGGGTCGGCAGCCGTGCGCCGGTTACAGTTCGGGTGTGCGAGGAGAGGGGAAGGCGCCGGGCACCGCGCGGCGCTCGGCGCGGACGGCGGCCCGCCCGCTCGGGCGGTGGATGCGGGGCCGGTGGCCCGCGCGGATCCGCGACGCCCTGCTGGCGGCGTCGGTGGTGCTGTGCGGCCTCGGCATCCTGGCGACCACGGGCCCCACCGGGCCGGTCTCGGTGTTCCTCCCGCTCCTGACGCTGGCCGCGCTGGCGACCGGCCGCGCCTCGGCGGAGCCCCGGATCGCGCCGCTGTGGCTGGGCGGGACACTGCTGTGGTGCCTGGGGCGCGCGGTGCTGGATGCCGAGCCGTGGTCGGGGATGGCCGACGCCATCATCACCGTGATGTTCGGCGTGCTGCCGTGGCTCATCGGCCGCCACCTCCGCCAGCGCGGCGCTCTCCTGCACGCCGGGTGGCAGCGCGCGGCCTCCCTGGAGCGGGAGCTGGCGGCCGTATCCGAGCAGGAGCGGTTGCGCGAGCGCGCCCGCATCGCCGAGGAGATGCACGACTCGCTCGGCCACGAGCTGAGTCTGATGGCCGTGCGCGCCGGTGCGCTGGAGGTGGCGCCGGGGCTCGCCGAGGACGAGTTCCGGCACGCGGCGGGCGATCTGCGCCAGGGGGCGACGACGGCGATCGAGCGCCTGCAGGAGATCATCGGGGTGCTCGACTCCGGCGCGGCCGAAGCCGCGGGAGAACGCGGCGAGGACGCGGGGGCCGCGGGCGGCGGGAGAGCCGCCGCGACCGAGGAAGGCTCCGCCCCGGAGAGCGGGCGGAGTGGCGGGGTCGCCGCCCTCGTGCGCCGGGCCGAGGCGGCGGGCATGCGGGTGGCCTGGGACGGCCGGGAGCCGGGCGGTCTCGATCCGGTCGCGCGCCTGGCCGAAGCGGTGGTGCGCGAGGCGCTGACCAACGCCGCCAAGCACGCACCCGGCGCGCCCGTGGCGGTCTCCTGCACCGAGGCGGTGGGCAGGCGCTTCGGCCCCTTCGCGCTCGGTGAGGGCGCCACGGTGGCGGAGGTGTCCAGCGGCCCCGCCGGCGCGTCGGATGCCGCCGGCCCCTCCGGCGGCGGCCGCGGCCTGTCCCGGCTGGCGGAGCGGGTGCGCGACGCCGGCGGGACGCTGGAGGCGGGCCCGCGCGGCGACGGCGGGTTCCGCGTGGCGGCGCGCATCCCGCACGGCCGTCCTGCGGCCGGGACCGCGCCGAGCGGGCGCGCGGACGCGCGCCGGTCCCGCCACCGCTCGCGCGAGCTGGTATCGGTGCTGGTGGTGTGCGTGGGCCTGCTGCTACCGCTGATCGTCGCCTGGTACTCCTATGCCGCCTACCTGGAGCGCGCGGCCTCCATCGGCGCGGCGGACTACGCGGCGATCACCGTCGGGCAGCCGCGTTCGGCAGCGCAGGACGTGCTGCCGGAGGCGTCGCTGCAGGGCACCGCGCTGGTACCGGGGGCGCTTACGGGTGCGGTCGGCGGCGACACGACACCGGACTGCGACTTCTACCGCTCCGGGCTGGGCCCGGCGTGGTCGCCCGCCTACGTCTACCGCGTCTGCTACGAAGACGGCCGCGTGGCGGCCAAGTGCAGCTACCAGCGCGCTCGGTCGCTGGCCCCCGACGCGCTGAGCTGCGAGGGAGCCGCCGCGCCCGGAACCCGCCCGATCGGCGGCAGCGGGGTTGAGGGGGGCGCGTGATCCGGGTGCTGCTGGCCGACGACGAGGCGCTGATCCGGGTGGGTGTGCGTACGATCCTCTCGGCCGACGCCGGTATCGAGGTCGTCGGCGAGGCCGGGACCGGCGCGGAGCTCGTCGCGCTGGCCGCCGAGCAGCGTCCCGACGTCGCGCTCGTCGACATCCAGATGCCCGGCGGCGACGGCCTCGGCGCAATCGCCGAGGTGCGCCGGGTCTCCCCCGGCACCGCCGTGGCCATGCTGACGACCTTCGGCAAGGACGACTACGTGGTGCGCGCGCTGGGCGAGGGCGCCAACGGGTTCCTGCTCAAGGCGGGCGACCCGCGCGAGCTGATCGCCGGTGTGAACACGGTCGCCGCGGGCGGCGCGTGCCTGTCGCCCAAGCTCGCACGGCGCCTGGCCGGTCGGCTCCGCCGCGAGCCGGCCGCACCGGATCCGGCCGCGGAGGCGTCTCGCAGGCTGGAGGCGCTCAGCCCGCGCGAGCGCGACGTGCTGGCGCTGATCGGCGAGGGCCTGTCCAACGCCGCCATCGCCCGGCGCCTCCACCTGGCCGAGGACACGGTGAAGACCCATGTCAGCTCGGTGCTGTCGCGGCTCGGGGCGGACAACCGCGTGCAGGCGGCCATCGCGGCCTACCAGGCGGGGCTGGTCGAGGGGTGAACGCGAGCGGCGCCTCCCGCTGGTTCGGGAGGCGGCCCGCAGCCCTGTGACCGGCCACGGCCGCACCGGCCGGCCCGTCACCCGGCGGAGCTTCGGGACTCCTCCAGCAGGCGGCCGCCCTCGATGAGGGCTTGGCGGGCGGCCGCGACCATCCACAGGAGGGTGAAGGCGATGACCGTGAGGTTCTTGGCCGCCAGGAGGCACGCCCAGTAGAGGTCGTGCGCCGAAGCGGGCAGCCACAGGGGGACGACCTGCTCGGGGACGATGTTGAAGACGGCGGCGAGGGCGAGCAGCAGGGCGCCCTGCCAGAGCAGACTGGGCCACCGGCGGTCGGCGAACGCCCGCACGCGGCGGAGGACCGGCAGGTGGTTCCACCGCCGGACGCGCTCGTCGCCGAGGACGGCGATCCGCAGCACGAGGTAGACCAGCAGCACGCGTGCGCCCTCGGCCAGCACCTCCAGCGCGACGTGCGCCGGGGCGGAGAACGCCTCCCCCCACAGGGCCACCGTGAAGCGCTCGGCCGCCGGGATGAGCGAGACGCCCACCACGAGAAAGGGATGCCGGGCGTAGCAGCCCAGCGCCCAGCGCGGCGCCTCCAGGGCGAGGCGCAGCTGGCTGCGGTCGGTTGGCAGTCGGGGCGATGGGAGCTGTCGCACTGTGTCCTCCTGGCGAATCGCTTTAGTTCACTAAAGTAAATTATTCAGTAGACTAAAGCAGTAGTGCCAGCACTATCGATCCGACACCGAACCGCGAAGGGACGACAGACCGTTGAGCGACGCCGAATCAGCACCGGCCGCGACTGGAGCCGACCTGGGCCGGCGACTGAGCACCGCCGTGGTGCTCTTCCATGAGGCCGTCGGGCAGCGGCTCGGACTGCGGGCGGTCGACCACCGCGCGTTCGGGCTGATCGAGCGCGAAGGTCCGCTGACCGCCGGCGCGCTGGCCGAACTGACGGCGCTGACCCCCGGCGCCGTGACGGGCCTCGTCGACCGGCTGAGCCGGCTGGGCTACGTGCGCCGCACACCCGATCCCGCCGACCGGCGGCGAGTCCTCATCTCGGTCGACGCCGACGCGCGCCCCGACTTCGGCGACGCGTTCGCCGGGCTGGCGAAGGCGATGGGAGAGCTGACGGCCGGATACGACGCCGCCGAGACCGCAGTGATCGAGGACTACCTCACCAACACGATCGCGATCCTGGAAGCCGAGACCCGCCGACTGACCGCACCCGGCGGCGGTGATACCACGGCATCGGATTAGGCCCGGTACCTTCGGCTCCGCCCTCCGGGGACCGCCGGCAACAGCGGCACGGAGCCACCCGCCCACCGCGCCGCTTCCCCGGCCGCTCATCCGGCGGAAGGGGTGAGAGAGACCGGGGCTGATGGCGAGGACGGGGCAGCGGGTAGCGGATGCGCGCGGCGGATAGTCGGGGGTGGACGACGGCGGACGGCGAATGGCGCAGATCCGCGCGAACCGGTCCCGTTGTTCAGCGGTTGCCCGCCCGACGATGTCGACGACGGCCGGCGGAGGTTTCGGCCCGCGCGGATCGGTTCCCGCCTCCTCCGGTTACGCGCGACGAGGGCGGCGAGGACGGCGAAGGGCTCGGCCCCCAGGAATCGGTTCGGGTGCCCGCCGGTCGCCCACACGACGAAGACGGCAACGACAGCACACGGCGCGCGGACATCGGTCCGGGCGCCCACGGCGACGCGCCCGACGGGGCAGCGACGGCCGGCGGATGGCCGGGCTGAGCGACCACCGCTTGCCCACAACGGATGGCGGGACACCCGACGCGCCAGCGAGGACGGCGGAGCATCCGGGGCGTGGACATTTCGGGCATATCGCTTCGGGTGGCTCGACGATGCGCACCGGTGGCGCGCGGTGGCGCTGTGCGGCACACAGGAGCACGGGATCTTCCGGGATACGGAAGGAAACCGGGGTAGTTTGTCCGGAATGCCAGGCCGTGGCGGGGCCGGGAGCAGCCGGGACGCCACGAGGTGCGCGGATGGATCGCCGCGGGCGCGGATTCCGATCCAAACGCCATGATCATCGCTACCCCAGGCCGCGCCGACCGCCTCGGCGCCCCCGCATACCGGACATCACCGGACCAAACGAAACCTCGTAGCGCCCGATATGCGGCCGGAGGCCGCCCGCGCGATCGCGGGGCGCATCTCGTCGCCCCACGGCCGCCACATGAGTCGCCTATGCGCGGATTCCGTGCCCGGTTCCCGCGCCGAGGGTGTCGCTGGGGCCACTCTCGGCGCCGAGAGTGGCCCCAGCGACACCCTCGGCGCGCCCGGCGCGGGAGAGAGTTACATCAAATCGGGCATTCGGGGTTCCGATTCAGATGCGCTGGTGGAAGTGGCGCACCCGAATGCCCCCACCGCGCCACCGCCCCCGTCGCTGGGGCCACCGGCGAGCACCGGGTGCGCTGGGCGCGGGCTGTCCCCGCGCCGCCCTCGCCGCCCTCGTCGCGCGGGCCACCGGCGAGCACCCGAACCGACGGGCACGGGCCGAGCCACCCGCAGTCCTTACTGCCCCCGTCGCATGCCGGACCAGCCTCCACCGGGACCGATCGGCACGGGCCGAGCCACCCGCCGCCCTCGCCGCCCCGTCGGATGACCAGCCGTCCGCCTCCTGCAACCGGTGACCGCCCAGCCCGGCCGCCCGGCGCCGTCGCGGGCCACCGGCGGGCACCCGGATCGTTGGGCGCGGGCTGTCCCCGCGCCGACCTCGTCACATGCTCAACCGGCGGGCACCCGAACCGATCCGAGTGGGTTGATCGACCCGCCGCCCTCACTGCCTCCGTTTGGCGATCAACCGGCGGGCACCGGGTGCGCTGGGCGCAGGCTGTCCCCGCGCCGCCCTCGCCGCCCCCGTCGCTGGGGCCACCGGCGAGCACCCGAACCGACGGGCACGGGCCGAGCCACCCGCAGTCCTTACTGCCCCCGTCGCATGCCGCACCGGCCTCCACCGGGACAGATCCGCGAGGGCTGGTCCACCCGCCGCCCTCGCCGCATGCTCAACCGGCGGGCACCCGAACCGATGGGGACAGGCCGAGCCACCCGCCGCCCCCTGCTCTCGTCGCCCTTCACGCCGCGCGCACCGCGAACGGTCCGCGCAGGCCGAACCGCCCCTGTCCAACCCCACCAGCGGGCTCACCGAACGGCATCGGGCCAGGGCGCGGCCCGCGCCCGGCCCCCGCCCGGCCCGCGCCGGCCGGCACTCCCCCGGAACCGCCCCCCGGATACGACGAAGCCCCGGTCCGCAGCGCGGCTGCGGGCCGGGGCTTTGCTGTGCGCCATCCAGGACTCGAACCTGGAACCCACTGATTAAGAGTCAGTTGCTCTGCCAATTGAGCTAATGGCGCGAGGGGCCGGCGGCGCGATGCCGCATCGGCGGGGATCGACTCTCGGGTGGACTCTCCCCTTCTCGTCTCCCAGTTTACCGGATGTTCCCGGCGTCCTCGGCCCGGCGCCGTGCCGCCTGCATCACACGGACGCCTACTCGGCCGGGGCCGCGTCGGGCGAGGCGGCGCCGATCCGGTCGGCCTCCTCCTCGGCTCGGCGCGCCGCGTCCGCGTGCCCGCCGGCGGAGTAGGCACGCGCGAGTCCGCGCAGGGCCTCGGCGAGGAAGGCGGGCCATCCGCGGGTGCGCCACACCCGCACGGACTCCTCCAGCACGGCCGCGGCCTCCCCCGCTCGGCCCGCCTCCAGCAGCGCCCGGCCCTGCAGCCCCAGGGCGTCGGCCAGGTGGTGGTTCATGCCGTACCGGCGGCTCAGCTCGGCCGCCTCCGAGGCGGTGTCCAGGGCCCGGGCCTCGCCGGTGGCCAGTTGCAGGCGCGCCAGGTACAGCAGCGAGAACGCCTCGGCGTAGCGGTCGCCCAGCGTGCGCGTCATCGCCAGGGACGTGTCGAGGTTGGCCCGCCCCCGTTCCACATCGCCCGCCTCGCACTGCGCGGCGCCGAGGAACTGCATCGCGGTCGCCTCGAACCGCGAGTTGCCCAGCAGTCGCGCCAGCTCCAGTGCCCGGGTCAGATGCGCGACGGCTTGCTCGGGGCGGCCCATGCCGTGCGCGGCCACCGCCATGACCTGGTAGGCGCGTGCCCTGCCGCCCGTGTACTCCTCGCTCTCGGCCAACTCCAGGGCCGCCTCGGCCGAGCCGAGCCCCTGCCGGGCGGCGCCCTGCGACACCTCCGCCCACGTGCGCATCACCAGCGCGTCCGACATCCCGCGCCGGTCCCCCAGCCGCTCGAACAGCTCCCACACGCGCCGGGCCTGCTCCAGCAGCGTGCCCATCGCGTCGTCGCCGCTCTGGCGCGCCCAGGTGACCAGATCGGCCAGGCCGCGCCGCAGCACCGCCTCGCCGCGGACGTCGCCGGCCGCCTGGCAGGCCGCGATGGCCGCCTCGTGGGTGCGGCGCCAGTCGTCGAAGCGCCCCCGCACGTCGAAGTACTTCTCCAGGCACCCGGCCAGGTCCCAGGCCGCCTCGTGCCGGCCCAGGGCGCACGCCTGCTCGACGGCCGCGGCCATCGCCGCCGCCTCGGCGTCGAACCAGGCCATGGGTTCGCTCAGCAGCTCCGCCGCCTCGGCCGAGGGCAGCGGCCAGCGGGGCGCGGGGCCGTGCATCGTCGCATAGCACGGCCCGGGGATGTACTCGGTGGCCTGCTCGGCCAGCCACAGCCACGCGCCCAGCGCCCGCCCGAGCGCCGCCTCGCGCTCCTGGGGCGCGTCCTCCTCCTCGCAGCGCTCGCGGGCGTACAGGCGCACCAGGTCGTGCATGCGGTAGCGCAGCTGCCCGGTCCCGTCGGTGCCCGCCACCGACAGGAGCTGCGCGTCGACCAGCTCCTCGACCGCGGCCTCGGCCTCCTCCAGCCCGGTGTCGACCAGCGCGGCGACCGTCCACGCGGCCACGTCGCCGGCCTCCAGCACGCCCAGCAGCCGGAAGGCCCGGCGAGCCGGATCGGCCAGGCCCGCATAGCTGAGCGCGAAGGTCGCGCGCACCGCCAGGTCGCCCGCCGCCAGTTCGTCCAGGCGGCGGCGCTCGTCGCTCAGCAGGCGCACCAGGCGCGACAGCGGCCACCGGGGGCGGCCGTTCAGCCGGGCGCCGGCGATGCGCACCGCGAGCGGGGTGTTCCCGCACAACCGCACGATCTCGGCCGCGGCATCGGGTTCGGCCGCCGCGCGCTCCCCGCCGACGATGCGCGTGAACAGCTCCAGGGCCTGTGCAGGCTCCAGGACGTCCAGATCGACCAGGTGGGCGCCCTCCAGCCCCGTCAGCCGGGCCCGGCTGGTGATCAGCACCGCGCAGCCGGGGGCGCCGGGGACGAGGGGGCGGACCTGCCGCTCCGAGCCGGCGTCGTCGAGCACCACCAGCATGCGGCGCCCGGCCAGCAGGCTGCGGAACAGCGCCGACCGCTCCTCCAGGGGACCCGGCAGCGCCGCGCCCTCGACGCCGACGGCGTGCAGGAATCCCGCGAGGACCTGCGCGGGGTCGGCCGGGGTCTCCTGGGCGCCGCGCAGGTCGGCGTAGAGCCGGCCGTCGGGGAAGTCCGCGGCGGCGGCGTGGGCGACCCGCAGGGCCAGCGCGGTCTTGCCGACCCCGCCCATGCCCGCGACCGCCGAGACCACGACCGGGCCGGGCTCGCCGCCGGGGTCGGCGGATGCGCCGAGCCGGGCGCGCAGCCGGGCCACCTCCTCGCCGCGACCGGTGAAGTCGGAGATGTCGGGCGGGAGCTGGGCGGGCACCGGACGCGCGGCCGACCGCACCGCGCCGGCCGCGGGCGCCCGGTCGCCCGCGGGAATCTCTCCGACGGGGGCCTCCTCGGTGGCAGGGCCCTCGGCGGCGGAGCCGCCGGGGCGCCGCGGTTCGGGCTCCGCCGGGTTCGGCGGTTCCCGGCCGCCGTCGCCCTCGGCCGCCGGAGGCGCCGCGCTGGGCGCCCGGGAGTGGTCGGCGCCCGGCACCGCGGGCACCCAGCGCGTCCCCGCGGCGGCCTCGCCGCCGGGCGCGTCCAGGCCGGGGTCGTTGCGCAGGATCGCCTGCTCCAGGGCGGCCAGCTCGCGGCCCGGTTCCAGGCCCAGCTCCGCCACGAGCAGCTCCCGGCCCTCGCGGAAGACCTCCAGCGCCTCGCTGGAGCGCCCCGTCCGGTGGTAGGCGATCATGAGCTGGGCCCGCAGCCGCTCGCGGAAGGGGTGCTGGGCCACCAGCGCGCGGAGCTCGGCGACCGCGGCGCTATGGTGTCCCAGCGCCAGTTCCGTGTCGAACCGAACCTCGGCGATGTGCTGGCGCCGCTCGTTGAGGCGGGCCGCCTCCTCGCGCACCAGCGGCAGCGTCTCCTGCCCGGAGAACGCGGCGCCGCGCCACAGGCCCAGCGCCCCGCGCAGCAGCCGGACCGCCTCCGCGGCGCGGCCGCGCTCCAGTTCGCGCTCGCCGCGCGCGGCCAGGTCCTCGAAGCGCAGCGCGTCGAGGTGCTCGGCGTCCACGGACAGCACGTAGCCGAACGCGCCGCGCTCGATCGGGACCTGCCCGCCCAGCGCCTGGCGCAGGTGGTGGATGTAGACCTGGAGGCTCTTGGCGGCCGAGCGCGGCGGATCCTCCGGCCACAGCGCGTCGATCAGCCCTTCGTCGGCGACGACGACTCCGGGCCTGCTCAGCAGCGCGGCCAGCAGGGTGGCGGGCTTGGGCGGCAGGTGCACAGCGCCGCCGTCGCAGGTGACCTGAAGGGGGCCGAGGACACCGAAGTCCATGTCAACTCCTCAGGGGCGGCGCGGGCCGCGGCACGGTCCGCACCCCCGTGAACCGGGTGGTCGCACGCCCCGTGGGCCCGCGCTGCGCCGATGCGCCGCGCGAGAGATCGCCGACCGGCACCTCAACCGCATCCCAACCGGTCTCCAGGCGGAGCCCGCCATGCTCGAAGGTGCCGGAGCGGTGACTGGCAGTCGCCGCACGGCGGCCTTCGGACCCGGGGCGGTGTGCAGCCGGCGGGTGCGAAGGCGAGGCAGGCACCGGGCGGCGGACTCCTCGGGAGGGAGGGCCGCCGCGCCTTCCGAGGACGGCGGCCGGGCTTATGTCCGGCCGGGAGGGCGGAGGTGTCGAGACGGGCGGCCGTCTCATGATCACCGGGGCGTGACACGATCATGAGGCGGCTCGCCGCTTTTTCGGGGGGTGCGCCGCCGCGGCCGACCGCGGAGGCGAAGCCCGCTCTGTCCGCCCGGGGGGCGGCGCGGGCGGGCGCCGTCTTTACATCGGCTGCCTCCTCGAAAGCCGGTCGGTGCGGGCGGGAGCCCGGAGGGTTCCTGGCAGGCGTTCTCCCGCGGCGATGGCAACACTACGCCCAGTTTAAGAAGCCGGGCACCATCGGAGGCTGCGGCGGTGAGAGGCTGTGATGCGGGGATCCCGCCCGTCACCCGCCGCCGCCCCCAACGGAGGCGCGAACGCGCCGCGAGCCCATCGTGCGCGTCGCCCCCGCAGTCCCGACGGAGGCGCTTCGTGCCACGTACGTGTGCTGCGCCGGCTTGCCGCCGAACGCACGGAGTACCCTTTGCGCCGGAGACCCGCCACGGGTGGTGCGGCTCAATCTGGCAAGTACCGCGTGCGCTCGGCGGCAAGCTGCGATCACGCTTCGCGGTCCGCGCCCATTGCCGCAACCCGCCGGTGACCGGCCCCAGAAGGTTCCCGGAGAGTGCCTTCTCATCCCGCCCGCAGCAGGCACCCCCCGGAACCACCCGGAATCGGACACCACAAAAGCTGCGGCAATGGGGCTGAAAAGCGCGAAGCGCCGCGCGCCAGCTTGCCGCCGAACGCACGCAACACCTTTGCACCGGAGACCCGCCACAGGTGGCGCAGGTCCACCTGAAAGGCAACGCGTGCGCTCGGCGGCCAGGAAACAGGTGACGCGCAGCGTCTCCGTTGGGGTGGTGGCGGGCTGACGGGCGGGCCACGCTTCGCGGTCCGCGCCCATTGCCGCAACCCCCCGGTGACCGGCCCCAGAAGGTTCCCGGAGAGTGCCTTCTCATCCCGCCCGCAGCAGGCACCCCCCGGAACCACCCGGAATCGGACACCACAAAAGCTGCGGCAATGGGGCTGAAAAGCGCGAAGCGCCGCGCGCCAGCTTGCCGCCGAACGCACGCAGCACCTTTGCACCGGAGACCCGCCACAGGTGGCGCAGGTCCACCTGAAAAGCGACGCGTGCGCTCGGCGGCCAGGAAACAGGTGACGCACAGCGTCTCCGTTGGGGTGGTGGCGGGCTGACGGGCGGGCCACGCTTCGCGGTCCGCGCCCATTGCCGCAACCCGCCGGTGACCGGCCCCAGGCGGCTCCCGGATAGGGCCTGAACAGCACGCCCTCATGCTTTTGGCGACCGGAGGCGCACAACGGCCCGGGCGCTCGCTCGGAGCGCCCGGGCCGGTCTCATCGGCTCGCGGTGGGGTTCAGCTCAGAGGACGGGCCCCGTCGAGGTCCCACACCTTGAGCATGCCGCACATCCCGTTGCGGCGCGCCGGTCCCGGCGGGGAGTCGGCGGTGTAGACGGCGGACTCCCCCAGGTGGGCGCCGTCGCCCTCGGCCAGGCCGGCGATGTGGCGGCGGGTGGTCTCGGCCTGGTGGTGGGGGCCGCGCTCCCAGTGGTGGTGCCAGCCGGCCGCCTTGTCGCGGACCAGGCGCACCGCCGCCTCGTGCAGTTCGGCCAGCGCGCCGGGTCCGTCGTGCTGCACCCGGTCGCGCAGCCGCAGGTAGCCCTCGATGGCCAGGTCGCGGCGCTGCCGGGCGGCCGCCGACATCGCGGCGTGCGCCGAGGCGGCGTCGGGGTAGTCGGTCCAGGCGGGGATGGCCGTGGCGCGCGCGTAGGCGTCGGGATCGGCCAGGACGTCGGGCGGGTAGGTCAGCACGGCGTCGCCGGCCTCGGGCAGGCCCGCGTTCTGCATCACCACCAGCAGCTCCAGGTCGCCGCTTTCGTTGACCAGCCGGTGCACGGTGCCCGGTGTGAACCACAGCAGTGTGCCCGGCGCCAGCGGGGTACGCGTGTAGCCGGCGGTTCCGCTGAGGGTCTCCAGCGCTCCTTCGCCCCGCACGACCACGTAGCCCTCGGTCGATGCGGTGTGCAGGTGCGGCGATCCGCCGGCCAGGCCGTCAGGGGTGGGCCAGTCGTAGACGTGCAGGTGGGACACTGCCGTGCCGCCGGGAAAGCCCGGTACGGCGCCGATGTGCCCGGCCGCGGCCGCTTCGGGCGCGGTCACGGCGCGCTCACCCCGCTGGCGGCGGGGGCGGCGCCCGCCTCGGCGGCGGCGTCGAGCCGGGGGCGCCCCAGCTCGGCCAGGCCGAGGTCGGCCAGTTCCGCGCTGCCCGCCTGCTCGCGGTCGCCGTCGGCGATGACCACGGCGTAGCGGTAGGACAGCGGGGCGCCGGGCGGGGCCTCGACCTCCTCGCTGAAGAACGGCGCCGGGCACACGGTGGCGAAGATGCCGGTGCGCACGAACCACTTCACCGGGTGGCCGGGGTTGTCGGGCGCGTCGACGAAGACCAGGGTGGAGGCGCCGTCGTGCTCGTCGTGGCGTCCGGCGAAGCCCATCCACGGCGCTCGGACGCCCATCATGTCGTCGCCGCCCTCCTGCTCGGGGGTGTAGACGCGCCCGCCGCTGAAGGAGCGCGGACCGCGCCAGAAAAGCCCGCCGTAGCCGGCGTTGTCGCGCCCTTCGGTGGTGGGGCTGCCGATGTCGATCGTCTCGCCGGTGAGGTTGGTGAACTCGGTCTCGAACACCAGCGTCCAGGCCGAGCGCGCGGGGTCGGCGGACACGCGGAATCCGCGGCGCTCGGCGAACCAGGTCTCGCCCTGCTGGGTGACCCACTCCAGCCGCTCGCCCACGGCGATCTCGCCGCCGGCGGTGCTGAGGAGGTCGAAGCCGCGGTGGCTCATCGCGCCGTCGTTGGGCAGCTGCTGGTAGCCGCGGTCGCGGACGTAGGTGGGGCCGCCCCAGAAGTTGGCGGGGCCCACGTTGGGCAGCGACCAGGCGATGCCCTTGTGCCAGACGTGGTCGTGGGGCCGGTACAGGCTGACGGTGTCGCCGCCCAGGGTGCGGATGGGGTGGAAGTAGGGGCGCGGCGACTCCAGCTGGGCGTCCCAGGGGCGGTAGACGTAGCGCACCAGTTGGGCGCCGTCGTAGGTCACGCGCAGCGAGCGGTCGTGCTCGTGCACCAGCCCCAGGCCCCGGGCCGCGGGCTCGGCCCCGCCCTGCTGCGCCGGGGTCTGGGCGTCGGACTGCTCGGTGGTCATCGCGCCTCCTGTGCTGTGGGCACTGCGGTGGATCTGCGGTGGATCTGCGGTGGACGTGGGAAACCCGGGCCGCGCCGGGGGCGCGGCCCGGGGAAGGCGGCGCGCACGGGGAGCAGGGGTGGGACTCCCCGCGCCCGCCTCGGGGGCCTACTCCTCGATCCAGAACTGCTCCGGGTTGGCCGGAGCAGGGGTGTTGTAGACGGAGGAGTAGGGGAGGGAGTCGGGGACGTTGTGGAAGTTGTTCGCCACGATGCCGTAGCCGGGCTGGGTGGTGCTGATCCCCAGCGCGTAGAACTGGTCCTGGGTCTCGGCCAGGAAGTCCGACATCAGCTCGTTGCGCTTCTGGTCGTCGGTCTCGGCGAGGACCGCGTCGTACATCTTCAGGTGGTCCTTGACGTCCTGGGGCGGCTCCTGGGCGCGGGGGTCCTTGCCGTCGGAGACGTACCACTGCGCCCACGGGATGGCGAAGTTGGACTCGCCGGAGTGGATGGGCCCGTACCAGCGCGGGTCGTACATGGCGTCCAGCAGGCCGCTGTCACCGGACCACACGTTGATCTCGTGCTCGTTGTTCTCCCGGCTGTCCTGCCAGGAGGTGCGCTCCTCGACGTTCAGCTCCACCTGGACGTCGACCTCCTTCCAGAAGTCGACGACCATCTCCATGGAGTCGATGATGTCGGGCCGGAAGTCGCCGGGCGCCGAGAGGGTGAAGCTCAGCGGGGTGCCGTTGGGCGCGACCCGCACGCCGTCGCCGTTGCGCTCGTCGTAGCCGGCGTCGTCCAGGATCTTGTTCGCCTTGTCGACGTCGTACTCGGTGTACTGCTTGGCCAGCTCCTCGTTGAAGAACGGGGTGTCCGGGCGCGGCGCCCCCTGCCAGGGCTCTCCCTGGCCCTGGTAGACGACGTCGATGATGTCCTTGCGGTTGATGGCGTGCGACATCGCGATGCGGAACTGCTTGTCGCGGAAGATCTCCCGGATGTCCTCGTTCTTGTGGGTGAGGTTGAAGGCGATCATGTTGGTGTTCATTTCCGACGGGCGCTGCGTCATGAAGTGGTAGCCGCCCGACTCCCGGTTCTCCGCCAGCACCGGCCGGTTCTCCGGGGTGTTGAAGTGGCGGCTGTGGAAGTCGAACTCACCGTTGAGCGCCCGGGTGAGCATGACCTCCTCGTCCTGCATGATGTCGAACACCACGCGGTCGATGTAGGGCAGCTGGTTGCCCTCGGTGTCGACCTTCCAGTAGTAGGGGTTGCGCGTGAGCACCATCCGGCCCGAGTCGGCCAGCGGCTTTTCGACCTGCCAGGCGTACATGGTCGGCAGGTCGGGGTTCTGCCAGGTCAGGGCGGAGTCGGTGACGCCGGCCTTGATCTCGAACAGCTCGGTCCAACTGGAGTAGCCCTGCTCCTTTGCCAACTCGTTGGCGTTGTCGTTGTACTTGATGTGGAACTTCTTCAGGTAGTGCTTGGGCTTGTTGACGATCTGGTACTGGAGCAGGTCGTGGGCGGCCCACAGCGCGTTGGGCTTGGCGAGGGTGATCTTGAAGGTGTTCTCGTCGACCTTCTCGGCCTTGGGCGGGTTCTGGTTGGCGACCGGCGTGAGGTCGGGGTTGTTGAAGACGTCGTTGACCGCGAAGACCACGTCGTCGGAGGTGAAGTCGTCGCCGTCGGACCACTTCAGCCCTTCGCGCAGGTGGTAGGTGATCTCGTCGGCGTCCTCGTTGTACTCGTAGGACTCGGCGAGGTTGGGGATCGCCTTGGTCCACTCGGTGTTCCAGCGCAGCAGGTTCTCGTAGCCCACCGTGCGGCCCAGCCACGGCCAGTCGCCGATGCCCAGGATGGCGCTGTTCCAGGTGCCGCCGTAGGAGCCGATCTCCTCGGTGGGCTCGACCACCATGGGATTCTTGGGCAGGCGCTCCTCCAGCGGCGGCAGGTCGCCGGCCTCCACCTGCTCGGCGAGCTGGGGCGCCTGGCCGTTGGCCTCGCCCTGGGCTCCGCCGCCGTCCTCGCCCTCGGGGTTGAGGTTGAAGAAGCCGCAGCCGGTCAGCGCGAGCGCCAGGGCCACGGCGGCGCTCGGCGCGGCGAGCGCGCGCCGCCGCGGCAGCAGCGGTCGGATACGTCGCGGATGGTGCATGTGGGGTACTCCGTTTCTGTGCGGGGGGGGGGGTAGGTGACACGAGGCGGGGCTCGGTCAGGAGACGCCCGATAGCGTCAGCTCCTCGGCGTAGTGGCAGGCCGCCAGGCGGCCGGGAGCGACCTCGCGCAGCGGGGGCGCCTCGTTCGCGCACCGGTCGGTCGCATAGGCGCAGCGGGTGTGGAAGGGGCAGCCCGCCGGCGGGTCGGCGGGGTCGGGCAGTTCGCCGCGCAGGCGGATGCGCTCGCGGCTGCCGCGCATCCGCGGGTCGGGGATGGGCACGGCCGAGATCAGCGCCTCGGTGTAGGGGTGGCGCGGATCGGCGTAGATGTCGGCGGTGGGGCCCGTCTCGACCACCCGGCCCAGGTACATCACCGCCACGCGGTCGCACAGGTGCTCGACCACCGACAGGTCGTGGGAGATGAACAGGTAGGTCAGCCCCATGTCGTCCTGCAGATCCTGCAGCAGGTTGAGGATCTGCGAGCGCACCGACACGTCCAGGGCGCTGACGGCCTCGTCGGCCACGACCAGGCGCGGTTCGCACACCAGGGCGCGGGCGATGCTGACGCGCTGGCGCTCCCCGCCGGAGAACGCGTGGGGGTAGCGGCGCAGGTGGTCGGGGCGCAGGCCCACTCGGCGCAGGATCGCGGTGACGCGGTCCTCCAGCTCGCTGCCGCCGACGCCCAGGAGCACGCGCAGCGGCTCGCCGATGATGTCCAGCAGGGTCATGCGCGGGTTGAGGGAGGCGTGCGGGTCCTGGAAAACCATGCGCACCTCGCGGCGGTAGGCCGCCAGGTCCGCGCCGGAGACCGCGGCCGCATCCAGCACCCGCCCCTGGCCGGAGCGGTAGCGGACCTCGCCGCGGGCCTCGGGGCGCACCCCCATGACGGCCGAGCCCAGCGTGCTCTTGCCGCAGCCGGACTCGCCGACCAGGCCCAGCGTCTCGCCCGGGTCGACGCGCAGGTCGACTCCGTCGACCGCCTTGACCACGCCGCTCTTGCCCCGCCGGCCGCGTTTGCGCAGCGGGAAGTGCACCCGCAGGTCGCGGGTCTCCAGCAGCGGGCCGGTCGCGGTGGCGCCGGTGCCGCCGACGCCGGCGGCCGGGTCGGCGTCGGCGTCAGTTGGCGTCGACATCGGCGGCCTCCTTTCCGGAGGGGGAAGCGGGGCGGGGGTCGTCGCCGGCGGTGCCGGCCTGCGGGTCGGGCGAGCGGCCCTCGGCGCCGCCGTAGAGCAGGCAGCGCACCAGGCGGCCGTTGCCGACGTCGATCGGCGGCGGATCGACGGTGTCGCACAGTCCGGGCATGGCCGCGTCGCAGCGGTCGCGGAACACGCAGCCGGTGGGGCGGGTGCTGGGATCGGGCACGGTGCCGCGGATGGCGGGCAGCCGGTCGCGGCGCGGGCCGCCCATGCGCGGGATCGAGTCCAGCAGCGCGCGCGTGTAGGGGTGTTTGGGCGCGTGGAAGACCTCGTCGACGCTGCCGTGCTCGACCACGTTGCCCAGGTACATCACCGCGACGTCGTCGGCGATCTCGGCGACCACGCCCATGTCGTGGGTGATGAACAGCATCGCCATGCCGCGCCGCCGCTGGAGGTCGGCGAGCAGGTCGAGGATCTGGGCCTGGGTGGTGACGTCCAGCGCCGTGGTCGGCTCGTCGGCGATGAGCATGCGCGGCTCGCACGAGAGCGCCATCGCGATCATGACGCGCTGGCGCATGCCGCCGGAGAGCTGGAAGGGGTAGACGTCGATCAGGCGCTCGGGGTTGGGGATGCCGACCTGGCCCAGCAGGCCGACGCTGATCTCGCGGGCCTCCTTCTTGCTGACGGGGTTGTGCACGCGGATCGACTCGCCGATCTGGTTGCCGACGCGGTGCACCAGTGACAGCGACGCCATCGGCTCCTGGAAGATCATGGCGATGTCGCGGCCGCGCACCCGCCGGATCTCCTTGCCCTTGGGTTTGAGCGCGGCCAGGTCGAGCGGCCGGTCCGCGGGGGCGGCATCGGCGCCCGCCGCGGCCGGGGCGCCGTCTGCGGGGGCGCGGGAGTCGGGGTGCAGCAGCACCTGCCCGCCGGTGATGCGGCCCGGAGGCTCGACGAGCTGCAGAATGGAGCGCGCGGTGACGCTCTTGCCGCAGCCGCTTTCGCCGACCACGCACAGTGTCCGTCCGCGGCGGATGGTCAGGTCCACGCCGTTGACGGCCGGGACCTCGCCGTGGTCGGTGCGGAACCGCGTCCGCAGTCCCCGCACTTCGAGGACGACGTCTGGGTCAGTACCGGTGGCCATGAGTCGCACCTGCTTACTGGTAGGGGTCGGCGGAGTCGCGGATGCCGTCGCCGACGAAGTTCAGCGCCAGCACGGCCACCGTGACGGCGACGCCGGGCAGCAGCGTCCAGGGAGCGCCGGCGATCGAGTGGATGTTCTGGGCCTCCTGCATCAGCACGCCCCAGCTGACGACCGGGGGCTGCAGGCCCAGGCCCAGGAAGGACAGGGCGCTCTCGGCCAGGATCATCAGCGGGATCGCCAAGGTGAGGGAGGCGACGATGTGGCTGGTGAAGGAGGGGAGCATATGTCGGCCGATGATGCGCGAGCGGCTGCAGCCGTCCAGCCGGGCGGCCAGCACGAAGTCCTCCTCCCGCAGTGACAGGAAGCGTCCGCGCACCACGCGCGCCAGGTCGGTCCAGCCGATCAGCGACAGGATCACCGTGATCGCGAAGTAGGTGGTCAGCGGCCCCCATTCGCGCGGCACGGCCGCCGACAGGCCCATCCACAGCGGGATGGTGGGGATGGACATGGTGAACTCGATGACGCGCTGGATGGCGGTGTCCACGCGGCCGCCGAAGTAGCCGGAGGCTCCGCCGAGCACGACGCCCAGCACGAACGCCAGCGCGACGCCGACCAGGCCGATGGACAGCGAGACCCGGGTGCCGTACACGATGCGGGAGAGCATGTCGCGCCCGTTGCGGTCGGCGCCCAGCAGGTACATCCGGTCCTCGGGGTTCTCGGGCCCGAACAGGTGGGTGTCGGCCGGGATCACGCCCCACATCTCATAGGGGGTGCCTTCGACGAAGAAGCCGAGCTCGACCTTCTCGGACTCGTCGACGGTGTACTCGCGGGCGAGGGTCTCCTGGTCGCGCGTGGAGTCGTAGCCGTAGACGTAGAAGCCCAGGTCGAGGCCGCCGCCGGAGGTGTCGACGAAGTGCAGGGCCTGCGGCGGGGCGTGGGTGTGCTCGGCGCTGTACTCGCCGGGTGTCGTGGGGGCGACGAACTCGCAGAACAGGCCGATCAGCGCCATGACGCACACGACGGCCAGGCTGCCCATGGCCAGCTTGTGCCGGCGGAAGCGCAGCCAGATGAGCCGCCACTGCGACGCCGCTGCGATGGCGTCGGCGGTGGCCGGGTCTGCGGCGCCCCCCGGCTCGTCGGCGGGGCCGGGGCGGCGTTTCAGGGGCAGGTTGAGTCCCATGGGTCAGGCCTCCTCGGCTTGGGCGTGGCGGATCCGCGGATCCCACCAGGCCAGGAGCAGGTCCGAGATCAGGGTTCCGATCAAGGTGAGGGCGCCGAGGACGAGGATGAACGCCCCGGCCAGGTACATGTCCTGGTTGCGCAGCGCCTGCAGCAGCAGCGGTCCCGTGGTGTCCAGGCTCAGCACGATGGAGACCATCACCTCGCCGCCGACGATGGTGGGCAGCACCCAGCCGACCGTGGAGATGAACGGGCTCAGCGCCATGCGGACCGGGTACTTGAGGATCACCCGCCACTCGGGCAGGCCCTTGGCGCGGGCGGTGGTGACATAGGGCTTGCGCAGCTCGTCGAGCAGGTTGGCGCGCAGGACGCGGATCAGCACGGCCGTGCCCGCGGTTCCGATGATCAGCACCGGCATCCACAGGTTGGAGACCACGTCGAGGACCTTGCCGAGGTTCCAGGCCGAGTCGGCGAACTCCGGAGAGACGATCCCTCCCATGCTCTCGCCGAAGTAGGCGAAGGCGATCCACACGAAGATCAGCGCGAGCATGAAGTTCGGGGTGGCCAGGCCGATGAACCCGATGAAGGTGAAGACGTAGTCGCCGACGGAGTGCTGGCGCACCGCCGAGTAGATGCCGATCGGGATGGCCAGGCCCCAGCTGACCACGATGGTGGCCAGCGCCAGCGCGACGCTGATGCCGATGCGGTCCCAGATCAGCGTGGAGACCTCGCGCTGGTACAGGAACGACTGGCCGAAGTCGCCGTTCATGACGATCCCGCCGATCCAGCGCAGGTACTGGACGAATACGGGGTCGTTGAGGCCGTAGCGCTCCTCCAGCGCCCGGATCTGGGTCTGGTCGACCGACTGCCCGCGTGCGGAGAGCTCGGCGACGTAGGTGGTGATGTAGTTGCCCGGGGGAAGCTGGATGATCAGGAACGACACCAGCGAGATGGCGAACAGGGTCGGCACCATGTAGATGAACCGGCGGATCAGCAGAGCGCGCATGGCGCCTCCCCTCCGGGCAGCGCGGCCCCTTGCTGGGGGCGGCGCGCCGGCCGTTCTCGGATAGCGCTTACCAAGCCCGCGTGCGTCCGGGCGGACACGGGTGCGGCCCCGATCTCCCGTGCACCGGGCGAAGCGGGATCCGCGAGGCGTTGACCGGGGTGGATAGCGCTTACCATGGCGAGCCGCCTCCGTGCATCCGCTCGTAGTAGCGGGTCCCCTGGCGCAGCTCGCCGGCCGTGACGGTGCGGTGCTGGGCGGCCGAGGCGTAGATGCCGGCCACCAGGCGCATGGTGCGCAGCGACTCGGCCGAGGAGACCGGCGGGGCCTCCTTGGCCCGCAGCGCCGACAGCACGTGGGCGATCTGGGCGGCGTGGCCGCTGTTGACTCCCGACTCCCCGGCCTCCCAGGCGGCGCGGACCTCGTCCTCGCAGCCCGGCGCCGGGGTGATCGTCCAGTCGTCGTCGCCGTAGCCGTAGAGGTGGCGCAGCTCGACGGTGGCCCGCTCGAAGTCGATGCGGATGTAGCTCTCCTCGCGGGGGGAGAGGACGCTGTTGACGAAAGTGGCCACGGCGCCGTTGGCGAAGGCGACGTGGCCGATCGAGAGGTCCTCGGTCTCCATGACCCGGGCCTGGCGCCGCGCCGCGGCCGAGACCTCGGTCCAGTCGCCCAGCAGCGCCAGCAGCAGGTCGAGCTGGTGGATTCCGTGGCCCATGGTCGGGCCGCCGCCCTCGGTGTCCCAGCGCCCGCGCCAGGGCACGTCGAAGTAGGCCTGGTCGCGGAACCACAGGGTGTGGCAGACGGCCACCAGCGGCCGCCCCAGCTGCCCGGACTCCGCCATGGCCAGTACCCGGCGGGCGCCGGATCCGAAGCGGTGCTGGAACACGGTGGCCACCCAGGGGCCCTGGCCGGGGGGTCCCTCGGCGGCGGCCATCTCCTCGATCTCGGCCAGGCTCAGCGCCGGGGGCTTCTCGACCACGGCGCTGGCGCCGCCGCGCAGGCAGGCCAGGACCTGGCCGTGGTGCATGCCCGGGGGCGTGCACAGGTGCACCAGGTCGGGCTGCACCTCGCGCAGCATCCGGTCCATGTCGCTGTAGCGCTGCGGAATGCCGTAGCGGTCGGTGAAAACCGCCAGGTTGTCGGCGTCGACATCGGCGGCCGCGACCACCGCGGCCTCCTCGGGCATCGACTGCAGCGCCTCGACGTGGAACCGGGCGATGTTGCCCGTACCGACGACGGCCACACGCAGGCGGTCGGGCGCCTCGGGGGCCGTCTGGTCGGGTATCTGCATGGCTCTCCTCCAGGGTGGGGACCGAGGGGGACCGGTCCGCCGCTGCGTGTCACCTCGGGCGGGCTGCGTCCGGGGCGCTTCGGCGGCACATGGGGTGTCGGCAGGGTCGGGGGTAGCAGGGCCGGAGGGACGTCCGAAACTATCGGACACAATCTCGCAATCTCTGGCGGTCGAATTTACGTTCACGCCATGCCCAGGTCAATACCCTGATGAGACTTGCCTCACTCCGAAACAGGCAGTGAGCGCAAACATCCGTGTTCGATTGACGGTTTCGACGCCTCACCGGCCGCGGCGGCCGCTTTCGTGATCGAGAGGACCCCACAGACTCCCGAAACTATCGGTATACGGGGCGTAATGGGCGACTCCGCCGAGCGACGATCGAACGCGCCGGCGTCCGCGGCGCCCTCCGGAAACGATCCTGTACGCAGGGTCACCTGTGATCGCGCACAATGACCACCGGTACAGGATCGGAGCGGACAGCACAAAGGCCGATCGCGCAGGGCGATCGGCCTTCACGAACCGTGATTCGGGTGCGCCATCAGGGACTCGAACCCCAAACCCACTGATTAAGAGTCAGTTGCTCTGCCTATTGAGCTAATGGCGCTTGCCGTGGTGCCGGGAGGAGGGGGGATCCCGCCTGTCCGGGCTTGCGACGGATTAAACGATAGCAGCCTCCCGAGGCGCTCGCGAACCGAATGGCCCGCGTACGGTCGCACGGCCCCCACTCCCCGGAGCCCGGCGGGTGGGGGCCGCCGACCGGCGTCCGGCGCTCCTCGCGGTCAGGACCACGTGAGAACCACGGTCACGATGATGCCGATGGCCAGGACCGCACCCACCGCCGCCAGGACGTAGGGGGTGACCGGCCGCTTCGGCGCCGCCTCGGGCTCCTTGTTGTCCGCCACGAAGCGGCGGAACATCATGGTCGAGCCCGCGGGGTCGCCCTGTTCTTGATCGTTCTTGTCAGCCATGCTGACGACCTTAGCGACTCGCGACACCCGCTGCCGCCCTCGGACGAAGATATTTCCGGTTTCGGGGGATTCTCCGGTTCACCGCGCGTCATCGGCGGCGCGCCGCAGCAGGGCGGCGTGCGCCTGCGCCGGTGCTCCCGAGTCCCGCAGCGCCAGGCCGGCGGCGCCCAGGGCGCCCTCCGCCGCCCGAGCGGGCTCGGCGGTCCCGCCCAGGCGCAGTCCGGCGCGGACGGCGTCGGCGACCGGGCCGCCGGCGAGCACGGAGCCGGCGAGCACGACCGGCTCGCCGCCGCCGGCGGCGGGCCCGAGCGCGGCTAGAGAGCCCAGCAGCCGATCGGCGGCGTCGGCGGCGATCCGCTCGGCGGCGGGGTCGCCGTCGGCCGCCGCCGCGGTGACGGCGGGCGCCAGCTCGCCGATTTCGGCCGGGGTCCGGGCGTGTGCGGCACGCACCAGTGCCGCGGCGTCGCCGGCGGGCACCTCCAGCACCGCGGCCAGCCGCTCGCACAGCGACGTGGGACTCCCCCGCCCGTCGACGGCAGCCAGCGCCGCCCGCAGGCCGGCGAGGGCCAGCCACACCGCCGAGCCCTCGTCGCCCAGCAGCCAGCCGTTGCCGTCGCACCGGCGCACCACGGCGCCGGCGCGGACCCGGGCGGCCACGGCACCGGTGCCGGCGATGAGCACCGCGCCGGTGTCGGCGGCGGTTCCGGCGGCGAACGCGACGGCGATGTCGTCGGTGACCCGCGGGCTTGCCCGCAGCCCCAGAGCGCGCCAGGCGCGGTCGACGATCTCGGCGGCCCGTGCCCGCCCGGCGGTGGCCGCCCCGGCGAGTCCGATGACGGCGTGCTCGACCTCGGCGGCGCCCACTCCCTCCAGCGCCTCGCGCACGGCCTGCTCCAGCGCCGCGGCGGGGTCGCCTCCCGAGAATCCGTTGGCTCCCGCGGCCCGCCCGCGGCCCAGCACCTCGCCGCTGAGCGACACCGCGGCGCACCGCGTGCTGGTGCCGCCGGCGTCGAGTCCGAGGACGATGCGCTGGACCATGGACCCGACCCTAGCGCCGCGGCGCCCGGGTGCCGCGGAGCCGCGGCGGGGCGGTTCCCGGGGCGGCCGGGCTTTCGGCCTCCGCGGCGTCACCGGGAGTGGCTGTAAGCGCACGGCCCGCAGGTGAAAGTGAATCGCCAGCGCGCTGTAAGCCCGTACCGCCATTATCGGTTCTCAGGCGGTCCCGGCTGGTACTTCCCCGCTGCCGGCGGCTCGCCTTGCGATGCGAGCCGGGACCGCGGGGGGCGTCTCGGCTCCCAGGGGCCGGAGGACGGCCGGCTCGTGGGGGAACGCGGCTCCCTGCGGAGCCGCACGTGCCTGGCGGGACGACCGGGGAGGGTCCACTCTCGCCAGGCACGCCCCGCTCTCGGCGCCGGCCCGCACACCCCGGAGCGCCGGTCCGCGTGCGGTGTCCACCGCCGCGACCGGCCGGAGCCGGCAGGCCCGCCCGCGGCCCGGCTCGTATCCCCGCCCTGCTCGCCATCCGGCGCGGCCGCCGCCTGCCGCCGTCCGCGCGCCGCCGCACAGGCGAGCGCGGCGCGGGGGCACCGGCCGGCGCCTCCTCGGCGGTTCGTCCACAGCCGCGGTCCGCCCCTGCCCAGGGGAGCGGCCGTAGGCGATCATGGGTACAGCAGCCCACGCGGCTTGCGATCCGGTGCTCGGCCGCGGGCCGAGGGCACGCGGCCGGGCAAGGCACGGGGGACTGCCGCGCATTGACTGCGACCGTCGACCCGAAAGAACGTTCCACCATGGCGAAAACGGCGAAACCGTCGGCCTCCGCCGACGGCGGGGAGGCGCCTCCCGGCGACTCCCCCACCAGGCAGACCGGTCCCGGCGAGTCCCCGGCGCCGACCACGGTGCTGCGCATCCGGTCCCTGATGCCCTCGCTCGCTCCGGCCGAGCAGCGGGTCGCCCAGCGGATCGTCGACGACCCCGAACGGGTCGCGGCCTCCTCGATCACCCAACTGGCCAAGGACTGCGACACCTCCGAGGCCACGGTCATCCGGTTCTGCCGCACCATCGACTTCACCGGCTACCGCGAGCTCCGCCTCGCCCTGGCCACCGAGGCCGGGCAGGCGCGCGGCGCCGGGATCACCGCGCGCGAGGTCGCCGGCGACATCAACCCCGACGACACGCTGGTGACCGTCGTCGAGAAGATCGCCTACACCGACGCCCGCGCCGTCGAGGACACCGCCGCCCAGCTCGACACCGCCGTACTGCAGGCGGTCGTGGAGCGCATGGCCCAGGCCCGCCGGGTCGACATCTACGGCGTGGGCGCCAGCGCCTTCGTCGCGGCCGACCTCCAGCAGAAGCTGCACCGCATCGGGGTCACGTCCTTCGCCTGGTCCGACACCCACGTAATGCTCACCAGCGCCGCCCTGCTGGGCGAGGACGACGTCGCCCTGGCCGTCTCCCACACCGGATCGACCATCGACACCATCAACGCCCTCGCCGAGGCCCGCCGCCGCGGCGCCACCACCGTCGCCGTCACCAACTTTCCCCGCTCCCCCATCAGCGAGGCCGCCGACCACATCCTGACCACGGCGGCGCGCGAGACCACGTTCCGCTCGGGTGCCACCGCGAGCCGACTCGCCCAGCTCACCGTGATCGACTGCCTGTTCGTGGGCCTGGCCCAGTCCCGCTACGCCGACAGCCGCACGGCCCTGGCCACCACCTACGACGCCGTGCGCGGGCTGCGCGTGGGCGAGACCCGCAGGCGCCCGGGCCCGCGCGGCGCCGACGAGGCCAGTGAGGCGGGCGAGGCCGGCGGTCCCGCCGGCGGGACCGGCGAGCCGCCGAACGGCGGGGGAACGCCATGACGCCGCGGCCGGACGCCGACGCCGCCGGCTCCGACGGCGGCACCGCCGCATCGCCGGCGCCGCTGGAGATCGTGCGGGTGCCCACCGAGCGGCGCAACCAGGGCACCTACGACATCGACCGGCTGCCCACGCTGGAGGTCCTGCGCCGGATCAGCGCCGAGGACGCCACCGTGCCCGGGGCGGTCGCCGCCGCCCTGCCCGATCTCGCCCGGGCCGTGGACCTGGGGGTCGAGGCGCTGCGCGGCGGCGGGCGCGTCCACTACTTCGGCGCCGGAACGCCCGGCCGCATCGCCACCATGGACGCCGCCGAGCTGCCGCCGACCTTCGGCACCGACCCCGGCGCGGTCCTGGCCCACCACGCCGGGGGCGCCGCGGCGCTGGGCCGGGCGTCCGAGGGCGCCGAGGACGACGAGCGGCTGGGCCGCTCCGACGCCGCGGAGGTGGGCGCCGGCGACCTCGCGGTCGGCCTGACCGCCAGCGGCCGCACCCCCTACGTGGCCGGGGCGCTGCGCACGGCGCGGCGGGCGGGGGCGGCCACCGTCCTCGTCAGCGCGAACCCGCAGGCCCCGCTCGCCGGCGACGCCGATGTGCACGTGGCCGTCGACACCGGCCCCGAGGTGATCGCCGGCTCCACCCGGATGAAGGCGGGCACCGCGCAGAAGCTGGTGCTCAACGCGTTCTCCACGGCCCTGATGGTGCGCCTGGGACGCACCTACTCCAACCTGATGGCGGGGGTCGACGCCACCAACGCAAAGCTGCGCGGCAGAGCGGTGACCATCCTCGCCGAGGCCAGCGGGACCGACGAGGACTCCTGCGCCGCGGCTCTGGCCCGCGCCGGCGGCGACACCCGCGTCGCCCTGGTGTCGCTGCTGGCCGGCGTCGACGCCGCGCGCGCCGCCGCCGAGCTGGCCGCCTGCGGCGGCCGGGTCCGGGCCGCGCTCGATCGGATCGGTGCCGGCGCCGGGCCGCAGTAGCGGGATCCGGCCCGGCGCCCGCGGTGCCGCCGCCGCGGGGCCTCCGCCCGCCTCAGCCCCGCTCGACGGCGGTGCCGATCAGGCCCAGCGGCGGGGCGCCCAGATCGAGCAGGGCCGTGTGGAACCGCCGCAGGCCGAACTCCGCTCCCCATGCCCGGCGCGCCCGTTCGCGCAGGTCCAGGATGGCCAGCTTGCCCCAGGTGTACCTGCCGTAGGTGGGGTCGACGGCGGCCCTCCTGGCCTCGCTCAGCGCCGCCCGGCCCTCGTGCGGGGTGTCGGCGGCGAAGCGGTGCGCCGCCTGCTCCACGGTCGTCTCGCCGGTGTGCACCCCGATCGCCGCCACCAGCCGCGTGACACGCACCAGGGCCTCCGACCACACGCCGATCTCGTAGTGCGCCGCGGTGAACTCCGCGGAGCCCAGCTTCTCCTCGGCGTAGGCGCCGAACCCCTCCTCCAGGCACATCTCCTCGGCGTAGTGGGCCCAGCCCTCGACGAACGCCGGAGAGAACAGCGCCCGCCGGACCGGGCCGGGCGCCCGGCGCAGGGCGCGGTTGTGCGAGAAGTGGCCGGGCGCGACTTCGTGCACGCTGATCGCGGCCAGCCCGGCCGGGCTGAACAGCCGCAGCCAGTCCTCGGTCTCCTCTGCCGACCACTCCGGGACGGGCGGAGTCACGAAGAAGTTCGCCGGGCTGTCGGCCTCGGCGGGCCCCGACAGACTCAGCGACGCCACTACCCAGCGCAGCGAGGCCGGCGACGGCCGCACGGCGCACCTGCCGTCGTGGTAGGGCACGAGGTCGCGTTCCCGGGTGAAGTCCTGGGCGAGCGCGGTCCAGGTGCGCGCGTGCGCCACCACGTCGCCGCCGTCGGGGTGGTCGCTCATCAGCCGGCGGGCGACGTCCATGGGTTCGGCGCCCGGGTCGATGCGGGCCGCGGACTCCGCCAGGCGGTCCCGCAGCCGGTCGCGTTCGGCCTCGGCACGCCGGGCCAGCTCCTCAAGGTCGACGCTGAGGGCCTCCCCCGCACCCATCAGGCGCGCCAGAGCGGCGCCGCCCAGCGCGGCGTCGCGCGGCCCGGCCTTCGCCGCGTTCTCCAGGTGGGTGACCAGCCGCCGGTGGGCCGAGAGTGCGGCATCGCGCACGTCGGCGGGCAGGCCCTCGTCGGGAACGCCCTCGGCGAGGCCGCGGGCGGCCTCCAGCATCGCCGTGGCCGCCGGAGCGCTCACCCGGTCCAGCGCGGCGATCGCGCGGTCGACGGCGTCGGGCCACTGGGCCAGATGGCGCTCGCGGGCCGCCTCCCGCTCGGGTGCGGGCGCGTACTCGCGCTCGTAGCAGGACACGTCGAGTTCCTGGATGTGGGGCAGCGGATTGGAGCGGTGCAGCTCCAGTTCGCCGAATTGCACCCGCAGTGCCTCCTCGGCGGCACGGGCGTGGGCCTCGTCGTGTTCGTCGGGGAAGGCCTCGCCCCCGAGCCGCGCCAGCCGCTCGGAGACTCCTTCGGGTGAGAGGTCGCCGACGACGCCGTCGTACTCGTGGCGCCCGCCCTCTTCACGCGCCCCGGCGACACCGAGGTCGGCGATGGCGCGCAGCCGTGCAGGAAAGTCGTCCATGCCCCCGGACCCTACTGGCGGACGCCGCCGGCCAGACAGGGCGCACCGCGCGGAACCCCCGCCGGGTCCGGTACGTCGGTCACACTGTGAGCAACCGGTCGCCCGATCCCGCCAACGCGCCCGCAGCGCCCCCGGCGCCGCACGAGCCCGGCGCGCCGCCGCGCCGGCGGCGCCTGCCGTGGAGACCGCCGGGCGTGCGCACCTGGCTGGTCCTGTGCGTGCTCGCGGTCCTGGCCGGGCTGGCGCCGTTCACCTGGCTGCGGGTCACGACGCTGGACCAGCGCACCGAGCCGGGAGCGGCCCAGGCCAAACCGGTGGCGATCGTGCTGGGCGCCGGCCTGCGCCCGGACGGGACTCCGACGACGCTGCTGGCGCGGCGCCTGGACATCGCCGCACGGCTGTACCACGCGGAGCGGGTCGACGCGGTGCTGGTCAGCGGCGACAACAGCATCGCCGCCTATAACGAGCCCGACGCCATGCGCGCCTACCTGGCCGCCGCCGGCGTGCCGCGCAGGAAGGTGGCGGCCGACTACGCGGGCTTCAGTACGTGGGAGACGTGCGTGCGGGCGCGCCGGATCTTCGGCGTGGACTCGGCGTCGGTCATCACCCAGCACTTTCACCTGCCGCGCGCCGTCAAGCTGTGCTCCAGCGCGGGGATCGACACCCAGGGTGTGGGCGACTCCAGCTACCGGGTGCGGACCACCGCGACGGTCTACGGCTACGCCCGCGAGGTGCCCGCGGCGTTCCTGGGCACTTTCGAAGCCCTGACCCGCCCGGAGCCCCGGTTCCTCGGTCCCCGGGAGCCGGGGGTCAGCGAGGCCCTGGAGGCGCCCCGGTAGGACGCCCTTCCGGCCGTCGGCCCGCCGGAAACCGGGTGGCCGGAAACCGGGTGGGCCGGGCGGGCGAGGCCGGTCCCGGCGCGGTCAGCGGCCTCCGCCGAAGAGGCGGCCGAGCAGGCCGCCCGGCTGGGGCTGCCCGCTCTGCGGCGCGGCGGGAGAGCCCGCGGAACCGTTCGGCACCGCGCCGCCCTCGTCCGGGGAGTCGTCGTCGGCCCCGGCGAAGGCGCGGAAGTCGTCGCGGTCCTCGGGCAGGCCCCACGCGCCGACCGTGGCGCCCAGCGCGGAGTCCTCCCACGCCTGCGGCGGCAGCTCGGCCAGCTCCCACAGCACCTTCAGGGTGTCCTCGTCGAACTCGGCAGAGGGGTCGGCGGCCTCCTCGACGGCGGCGCGCGGGCCCATCACCGCCTCCAGCGCGGCGCCGGCCACGTCGGCGCGGACGGCCCCCTCGGCGCCGGCGAGCGCATCGGGCAGCACCGCCAGGCGCTCGGCCAGGCCGCGGCCGCCGGCGCGGCCCAGTGCCAGGAACCCCAGCGCCTCGGGCGGGGTCTCGCCGCAGTGCGGCCAGGCGTCGCCGAAGAGGCCCCGGTAGCCGGGTTTGGTGCGACCGCCCCGGGCGATGCGGGTGAAGCATTCCTGGGGCGCCTTCTCGCCGTGGATCTGCACCATGGCGACGGCCGCGGCGAAGGAGTTGTACAGGTGCCCCGAGGCCATCTCGTGGGCGAGGGAGACCGTGACCGCCGGATCGTCGGCCGGGGCCAGCATGCCCAGGGCGAAGAGTTCGGCGGAGAGGAGGTCGTCGGCCGGCTCCTCGGCCGGCAGCGCCGCTCCGTGCGCCATCTGGCGCGCCGCCGCATAGGGATCTGACGATGCGGACGGCCGGGAGAGGTCCTGGGGCCTGCCGGCGTTGCGCAGCAGGCGGGGGTAGGCCTCGGCCGCGGCGCCGGGAAGGAACGCGAGCACGTAGCAGGCCCACTCGGCCGGCGGGTCGATGCCGCGCCGGTTGTCGCGGCCGTCGAGGAGGGTCAGCAGGTCGGCGGTTCTGGCCAGGACCGCGTCGTATACGCCGAGCTCGGCCTCCAGCAGCGCGGCGCCGTCGTCGCGGGCGGCGGCGTCGACGCGCACCCGCATCTTCCGGAACTGCTGCTCGTCGGGGGCTTCGAGGGCCCAGGCGCGGTACTGCTCGCGGACCTTCTCGCTGTCGGTGCCCGAGGCCCAGGCGATCTCGTCGCGCCAGAGGGAGTCGTCGCCGCGCTGCGGCACGCACGTGGTGGCGGACGGGACCAGCAGCTCCAGCAGCAGGCTGAGCGGACGCGAGCGCCATTCGGCGGGGGTGCCGGGATCGCAGGCGATGGAGACGAGGAAATCGGCGACCCGCGGCGCGGCGGTGTAGGACGGAGAAGGGAAGCGGATGATGTCGAACAGGGCGGCGACGGCGTCGTCGACCGTCCGCTCGGCTTTGCGCTCGGTGTTCTCTCCCACGGCGATGTCGCGCAGGAGGTCGGGGATCTCCTCTCCGCGCGGAGCCAGCCCGCGCCAGTCGATGTCGTCCAGTCCGTGCAGGGGTCCGGAACCCGTCGTCGCGTCCATATCCGGCATTATCGCCGCGGCGACGCCCCCATCGCCAATCAGGCGTGCCCGAGTGTGGACGGGAAAGGGCGGGGGCGGCGGGAGGTTCGCCCCGCGCCCATCGGCGGGGGCGCTCGCCGGTGACCCGCCCGACGGAGGCGGCGACGGCCCCGCATGGCCCAGCCTGCGCGAATCGGCACGGGTGCCCGCCGGTACCGGTCGGCGACGGGGCAGCGAGGACGGCGGAGGGTCCCGCCACCGGAAATCGGCGCGGCTGCCCGCCAGTGACGGTCGGCGACGAGAGCGGCCAGGGCGGCGGGTGGCTCGGCCCCTCCAAGATCGGTTCGGGTGCCCGCGGGTGACGGTGGACAGCGGGGGCAGCGGCGGGGGCCGGGTCGGCGGTCACCGGCTGAGGTCGGCGCATGGCCGGTCACCCGACGAGGCGGCGACGACAGCGTGAAGGGCTCGGGCGGCATGGATCGGTCCGGGTGGGGGCCGGTGGCGGTGAGCGACGGGGGCGGCGCGCCCGGGTGGCGTTCCGGTTCGCCCCACTCACCCGCGCGCCCGGCTCGAAACCCGGAAGGCCCGATTTAATCTAACTCTCCATCGGCGATTTTGTACCTGTGGTCATTGTGAGCGCTAAAAAGTGACCACAGGTACAAGATCGCCGCCGCTGGGAGCGCCGATCCCGAGCATTTGCCTCCGATGTCCCGGTTCGTTCGCCGGGTCGGCTGCCGGACCGCACCCCGGACCGCGTCGAGGGTGTCGGTGGGGCCACACTCGGCGCCGAAAGTGACACTGGCGACACCCTCGACGCGGACCCCGGACGCAGAAGCCGGACCTTCGGCACCTTCGGGGCGGCGGCGGGACGACGAGGCGCGCCGCGCGATCGCCGGGGCGGGCTCCGGCCGCGCGGGGGGTCGTCCGCGGCGTCGAATCCTCCCGCGATGTCCGGTATGCAGGGGCGCCGGAGCGGCCCGCCCGGCCGGGATCGGCGATGATCATGGCGTTTGGACCGGGGATCCGCACCCGAAGCGATCCAAACGCGCACCTCGTGGCACCCGGCCGCCGCCACCTCCCGCCGCAGCCGGGCATTGCGGGCAAACCACCCCGGTTTCCTTCCGCATCTCGGAAGATCCGGGGTTGGGGTGCGCCGCGCAGCCCCGCCGCGCACCATCGGCGGACATCGTGGCCCCACCCGGAGTGAAATGCCCGAAACGTCCCCGACCCGACCGTGTGCAAGAACGGCGGGGGCCGCTTTCCAGGAACCCACCGGGCACCACCCGGGGCGGCCACCAGCGAGGCTGCGGCAATGGGTGCGCCTCGCGAAGCGCGGTCACAGCTTGCCGCCGAGCGCACGCTGCACCTGTCAGACGGAGCCGCACCACCGGTGGCGGGCCTCCGAAACACAGGTGCACCGCCGCTCGGCGGCAAGCTGGCATCGGCGCTTCGCGCATCACAGCCCCATTGCCGCAACCTCCTGTGGTGACCGACTCCTTGAACACGACGTAGGCGGCCCCCACCACCGCCCTCGCCGTCCCCGCCGGGCGACCCGCCACCCACCTTCGGCAACCGGCGACCGCCCGACCCGAACCCCCGCCGACCGTCGCGGCCTCGTCGCGTGGTCAACCGGCCAACACCCGAACCGATGATCGCCGACCCAGCCATCCGCCGCCCTCGCCGCCTCGTCGCTTGCCGCACCGGCGAGCACCCGAACCGATCCCCGCGGGCCAAGCCCACCACCGCCCTCGCCGCCCCCGTCGGGCGGCCCGCCATCCGCCGGGGGCAACCGGTGACCGCCCAGCCCGGCCCTCGTCGGCCGTCGCCGCCTCTCGGATGGGCGACCGGCGGGCACCGGAACCGATGATCGCTACTCCCGACCCCCCACCGCCCTCGTCGCGTGCGCAACCGGCGAGCACCCGAACCGATCCCCGCGGGCCCAACCCCGCACCGCCCTCGCTGCCCGTCGTCGCACGCCCAACCGGCGAGCACCCGAACCGATCCCCGCGGGCCGAGCCCACCACCGCCCTCGCCGCCCCCGCCGGGCGACCCGCCACCCGCGAGCACCGGAACCGATGATCACCACCCCGGCCACCCACCGACCTCGCCGCCCCCGTCGCGTGCGCAACCGGCGAGCACCCGAACCGATCCCCGCGGGCCCAACCACCCACCATCCCCGCCCCCGCCGGACGACCAGCTACCCGACCACAGCAACCGGTGATCGCCGACCTGTGCCGTGCGCCGCCGTCGCTGCTCGCGTCGGTCGCCCCGCCGGCTGGTGTGCGAACCGCTTCGCGGACCGCACCACCGCCGCCCTTGCCGCCCCGTCGCGGGGCGCGCAGGCGAGCACCTGGACCGGACTGCGGGGGGGGCGAGCCGCCGGCGGGTCAGGACAGGATGGCGCGCAGGTCGCCGCGGGGCGGTTCGACCACAGCGGGCGAGGGCTGCAGGACGGCGTCGGCCATCGCCTTGGTGCTGGCCCCCATTTCGCGCAGGTAGCCCAGTGCTGTCGAGCGCGGCCGCCGGCGGAAACTGGAGTCGCCGACCCCGTAGGCGTCCACGCCCGCCGCGCGGCACAGGGCGACGGCGCGGGGCAGGTGGAAGGCCTGGGTGACGACGATGGCCCGGTCGATGCCGAAGGTCTCGCGCGCCCGGACGGCGGTGTCCCAAGTGCGGTAGCCGTGCGGATCGGCGACCACCGCGTCCTCGGGAACCCCCCGCTCTGCGAGCCCGGCGGCCATGGTGTCGGTTTCGCGATTGGACTCGGGGCGGTTGTCGCCCGACACGAGCAGTGCGCGGACGGTCCCCTCGTGGAAGAGCTGAGCGGCGACGTCCAGCCGCCCCTCAAGCAGCGGCGAGGGCCCGGTGGGCCAGGCCGCGGCGCCGAGCACGATGGCGACCGGGCGGACGGGCACCCGTCCCGGCCCCGACCGGCGCCCGGCGCTGGCCAGGTAGCTCCAGGCCGTGGGGCCGAGCACCGCCGCGCTCGCCACTCCCGCGACCGCCCAGGCTCGTGATGCTGCCGGTGTCATCTGGCCTCCCGTCGCCCTCCGCCGCCCTCAACAGCGGCGCTGCACGCCATGTGTCCTTCTTCGTCGCCTGCCGCCGACTCCGGCGGCGGCGCTGCACGCCACGTCTCGTGGACCGTGCCCCGCGGCCGCCCTTGACGGCGGCACCGCGCGCCACCCCGTAGCCCTCCGCCCCCGCCTACCCCGCGGCGCAGGCGCTGCGCCGCGTCACCGGGTGCTGCTTCCGATCCGCCCGGTGGCCGCGCGGACTCGGATCCGGAGGCTTCCCGCCGCCTGATCACGTCCCCGCGCGTCCGCGTTCCGGAGAATCCGGCTTCCAGAACGGCTGGATCGCAGCGCGTCCGCATTCCAACACGTCCGGATCGCAGTGCGTCCGGATCGCAGCGCGTCCGCATTCCAACACGTCCGGATCCCAGCGCCTCTGGATCGCAGTGCGTCCGGACGTGCGCCGTCTCCGACAAGCAGGACTCGGCGGGGGTTCCGGGCTCGTCCGGCCCGCCCGACCCTAGCGCTTTCGCGGCGCCGCGGGGACATCGGGCCGCGGGCGGTGCCCCGGCGCGATCGCGCGGCCGCTCGCCGCCATGCGGCTCACGGAGGCAGCGGCGGATCGTCCGGGGCCGCCTCGCGGCCGCGGGCCGCGTCGGCCGCGGCGCCGGGCGGGCGGCCCGTGTCGTCGGCCTCCGCCGGCCCGCTCGCACGGGAAGCCCCGGCCGCGTCTTCGCCACGGCGCGGATCCGGGGCCCGGGTTCCGTGGAGAAGCCCCGGCACCTGCCGGGTGCCGTCCCCTGCGGTCTCCGCGGTCCCGGTGCCCTCCGCGGCCGTCTCCCCCGGGGCGTCCGCTGCCGGGACCGGCCGGCCGCACTCGTCTCCGGCGCCCTCGCCGACCTCCGCCGGTTCCCCCTGCCCGGCCGGCTCCCGCGGGCCGGGGAGCGCCGCGCCGGGTCCGCCGGGCTCCGCGGTCCGGCCGAACGCCGCACCGGGGGCGGAGGACGCCTGCGGCCGCAGGCCGCGGCCGATGACGTCGAGGCGGCGGTTGGCCTCGCGGTCGCGCCACTCCAGGCCCTCCTCGCGGGCCGCCTCCCGGGCCGCGGTCAGGTGGCGCACCGCTTCGTCGGTGCGGCCGGTCTCGTCGAGCAGCCGGCCGAAGAGCTCCTGGGCGCCGATGCGCCCGACGCTGTCCCCGAGCCGCTGGAAGGCCTCGTAGGAGCGCTCCGCGTCGACCAGTGCGTGGCGGGGATGGCCGCCTGCCGCCAGCGCCTCGGCCGCCGCGCGGTGCGCACGGGCGTGCCAGAGCTGGTCGCCGAGGTCGAGGAAGCCTTCGGCGGCCTCGCGCATGATGCGCGCGGACTCGTCGACGTCGCCCCCGGCGCGCAGCCGGACCCGCCCCAGCGCCAGCCGCGTGCGGTGCGTGCCCCAGGCGTCGCCCATCCCGCTCAGCGTCTCGGCCGCCTCCTCGAGCATCTCCAGCCGGCGCGGGACCGACCAGCGGCGCCGCTGCTCGGCCACGGCGCGCAGCCCGTCGCGTCCGGACCGGGGCAGGTCGGCGAACCACCGCTGCTGTGCGGCGAAGTACTCGCCCAGGTAGCGCTGCGCCGGTTCGCGGAGCCGGTGGGCGAACCACGCGCCGATGCGCTGGTGCTCCAGTTCCGACTCCGGTTTGAGGCGGCGGCCCTCGCGGGCGACGTGGCCCTCGATGTAGTCCCGCCGCTGCTCGGCGCGGGCCGGGTTGAGCGCGAGGTCGACGGCGTCGTACTGGCGGTCCAGCCGCACGGTGTCCAGTTCGGCCATGGCGCGCTGGCAGCGCGCCGTATACCACCGCTCCTCGGCGCGCTCGTAGTAGTCGCGCACCTGGTTGAGCATGAACCAGGCGTTCAGTTCGCGGCCGCGGGCGGCCAGCACCTCGGCGAGGGCGATCCGCGCGTTGCTGTACTCCGCCCAGTCGCCCTCGTAGCGGAAGATGATGCAGGCCGTCCGCAGCAGCGCCTGGGCCCGGCGGTGCTGGTCGCCTTCGCCCGAGCGGCCCGGGCGGTGCTCGGCGCTGCGGCGCCTGCCCCGCTGGGCGTGCACCTCGGCGAGGTCGCACAGCACGCGCGCCCGCCACCAGTTGTCGCCCTCCTCGGCGAAGAGCCGCTCGGCCCTGGTGAGCGCCGTGGCGCCGCCGTCCAGATGGCCTCGGCGCTGGAGGTTCACCCCCAAGGAGCGCAGCGCGCGGGCCTTCCAGTGCCGGGCGGTGCTGCCGGAGGAGTCCCCGTCGCGGCCGCCCACCTGCTCGAAGACGCGCTGTGCGGTGTTGGCGTCCTCGACGCCGGCCGCGTAGTCGCCCATCTTGCCGGCGATCTCGGCGCGGTCCAACCGCGCGAGCCCGACGGCCAGGCGGTCTCCCAGCACGTAGGCCATCCGCAGCTCGGCGAGGGTGGCCTGCTCCCAGTCGGCCCAGAAGACCCGCCACACCTGGCACAGGGCGGCGAACGCGTGCGCCAGCCGCCACCCCGGCTCGGCGAAGTCGTGGTCCTCGGCCAGCCGCAGGCACATCAGCAGCGACTCCCGCTCCTGGGTGAGCCACTGCCGGGGGTGCCCGGTGGGCACCAGCCGCAGTTCCGGATCGGGTGTGAGGTCGGTGCGCTCGGTCAGCACCGTCGGATCGTGGGTGCGGGTGACCTCGGCGGCGGCCTGCTCGACCAGCCAGGTGTAGGCCGAGACCAGGCGGCGGGCCACTTCGCGGTCGTCGGCGCCGTTCCACTGGTCGCGCTCCCACTGGGTGAGGCCGAACTCCTGCGGATCGATCAGCCGCAGTGTTCCGCGCACCAGGTCGTGGATGCGGAAGGTGTGTTCGCCGGTCTCGCTGCGCTCGGTGGTCAGCACCAGGAAGCGGCGGACGAGTTCGTCGACCAGCGCGCGGGCGGTATCGCGGGAGACGCCCAGCAGGACCGCCGCCGACCAGTAGCTGAACTTGTGCAGGTCGGAGTCTGCGATGCGCTTGAGCAGCAGCCGCTCCTGCGGGGCGCACAGCCGAAGGCTGAAGGCGAAGGAGGCCGCGAAGCCGTTGGGGCCGCGCAGCAGCGGACTGCGGGCCATGTCGTCGAGCTCGGCCAGCACCCGCCGCGGCGCGGGGCCGGAGTGCTCGGAGAGCCTGCCGCCGCACAGCCGGATCGCCAGCGGCAGTCCCTGGCAGCGGCGGACGATCTCGGCGCGGTCGCGGCGGACGCGTTCGCGCTCGGCCGGGGTGCCGCGGTAGTCGGGCGGCGCGATCCGGTCCAGCAGCTCCAGGCCTTCGCGCGGGCTGAGCTCGCCGAGCCGGTGGCTCTCGTACTCGAAGGTCGCGTCGCCGAAGGTGCTTCGCGAGGTGATCAGCACGGCGCAGCGCGGACCGGTGACCAGCAGCGGCTGTACCTGGGCGGCGTCCTTGGCGTTGTCCAGGACGATGAGCATCCGCTTGTGGTAGGTCAGCGCTCTCCAGGTGTTGGACAGCTCGTCGGGGGTGGCGCCCGAGGGGATGCGGCCCTGCATCGAGTGGACCAGGACCTCCAGCACCTTCTCGGGCGAGCGGGGTTCGCGCTGGGGCAGCCTGGGTTCGGGGACGTCGGCGGATTCGGCGTCGGGATCGCGGCGGGCGCCGCGGTCGAAGATGCGCCGCACCCGCAGGCCGATCCCCCGCGCGAGGCGGCCCGTCTCGGCTTCGGCCCCGGCTTCCGGGTCCTCGGGCTCCATGTCGCCGGACAGCTCCACCCACCGCACGCCGTCGGGGAAGCGGCCCAGGACCTCGTGTGCGATCTGGGTGACGACCTGCGTCTTGCCGGTGCCCGGTGCGCCGTTGACGACGATGACCAGCGGGGAGCGGCGCCTGCCGCCGCGCAGCTGGGCGGGCATGTCCAGCAGCCGGCGCACCCCGCTGCGGGGAAAGGTACGAAAGCGGCGCCGCAGCCGGTTCATCAAGGCGAGGTGGCCGGTGAAGCGTTCGCTGTAGGGCGGAAGCTCGATCTGGGGCTCGGCGGCGCGCGGGAGCGCGATCCTGCGGCCGCGGCCCAGCAGGGGCTCCAAGAAGACGGTGACGGCGGCGGTGGCGACCGCCCCGGCGGCCGAGAGGGTCCACACCACACTTCGGGGGAAGTCGTCGAGCAGGTCGGGGGCCATCTGCAGGAACAGGGCGGCGGAGATGAAGGCAACGGGGGCGATCACACCCGTCACCGTGCGCAGAAGCGACCGGCGGGCCGATCCCGGCTGCTCGCTCGGCCTCTCCCGCGGCATCGACTCGCTCACCTCTGCAGTTCTGCCGGCTGCGTCCCTCCGACCGGCGGGCGGGCCGGTTAAAGGTGTCCGAACCCCACACGGTACCGCGCCCGCCTTCGCCGGACCGCGCTTGTTCCCGCATCGGCGGGCGCTATCGGCGAAGTGCGGTGCGTCCGGGGGGCGGCGCGGGCCTGCCGGTGCCGCCGCGCTCGGGTCCGAGAACGCCCGCAGAAATCGGCCAAATCCGGCTGTAATGTCACAAGCTTCAGATACAACAACGGGGGAATGGCATTGAACGTGCGGGACACACCGCCCTGATGCGCCCGCGAAAGGGAGGCCCATGCCGCAGTTGGCGATCGACGCGACGTGTCTTCCGCAGTACGACAAACTCGACAAGCCCACGCGCGAGCGCCTGCTCGCGGCCACCCGGAAATTCCGCGAACTCTCCCTCGACGCCCTCCTCGCCCACCCCGACCTGCGGATCCGCTCTCTGCCCAAGGGACAGGACCCGCGTATTCGCACATTCCGCATCAGCGACTCCTGGACCGGTGTAATGCTGGCTCCCGAGTCCGGCGAGACTTTCCTCCTCGTCCATCTGCTGCCCCGCGATTCCGCCGAGGACTGGGCCGAGGACCAGCGCCACGACGTCAACCCGGTCATGGGCACCCTGGAACGCCGCGACGCCACGGCCTTGGAGCAGGCGGGCGGCGGCGAGCCCGCCGCAGCCGCGGGCGCAGCCGCCGAGGCCGCGCCGGGGCCGACCGCGCCCCCGCCGGCGGCCCCGCCCGAACCCGCGTCCTCGACCGCACCCTCCAGCGGGCTGCTGTTCGACCACGTGAGCGACCGCGACCTGCAACTGCTGGGCGTCGACCCCGAGATCCGCGACTTCGCCCGCACCGTCACCACCGCCGCCGAACTGCACGGCTGGGCGCCCGCGCTCCCCCAGGACCAGTACGAGGTGCTGCGCGCCCTCGCCGAGGGCCACTCCGTGCAGCGGGTACGCGACGAGATCGTCGTGCCGCGCCGGCCCGCCGTGGGCGCCGTGGCCCCCGACGACTACGACACCGCCATCCGGCACACCCGCGAACGCGTCATCGTCGTCAACGACAACCAGGAGATCGAGGACGTGCTCGCCGGCGAGTTCAACGCCTGGCGGATCTACCTACACCCTGCAGCGGGACCTGGCCTACCGGCCGCGGTTCAACGGCCCCGCGAAGGTGTCCGGCGGGCCGGGCACCGGCAAGACCGTCGTGGCGCTGCACCGGGTCAAGCACCTGGCCGAACACCTGCCGCTGGGCGGCCGGGTGCTGCTCACCAGCTTCACCAAGGCCCTGGTGGAGTCGCTCAAACGCAACCTCGCGCTGCTGATGCCGCCGGAACTGGTCGAGGACGTCGACGTCCTCACCACCGACAAGCTCGCCCTGGACGTCGTACGGGAGGTCCACCCCGAGATCCGGCTGCGCACCGACACCCGCGGAATGTTCGCCAACTACGCCAAGCACCACCGGCTGCCCTGGCCGGTCGACTTCCTGTTCTCGGAATACCGCCACGTCATCACCGCGCGGGGGATCACCACCCTGGAGGGCTACCTCGACCCCGACGCCCGGGCCGGGCGCACCACACCCCTCAACGCCGACCAGCGCCGCGAGGTCTGGCACGCCATCAGCAGTGTGCGCGCCATGATGCGCAACAGCCGGCAGCTGCCCGCCGAGGACCTGCACGCCGAGGCCGTGCGCATCCTCGGCGAGCGCTCCGAGCTGCCCTACACCAACGTTGTCGTCGACGAGGCCCAGGATCTGCACCCCGCCCAATGGCGCACCCTGCGCGCCGCGGTCCCCCGCGGACCCGACGACATGTTCATCGCCGGCGACAACCGCCAGCGCATCTACGACAACACCGTCTCCTTCCGGCAGCTGGGCATCGAGATCGTGGGCCGGTCCTTCCCGCTGCGGGTCAACTACCGCACCACCGAGCAGATCCTGACCTGGGCCGACGGCATCCTCCGGGGACGGCCGGTGACCGAGCTCGGCGACTCCTCGGCCACCGAACCGCGCGGGACCGCGCGCTGCGTGCTCAGCGGCCCCGAACCCGAGCTCTACGGGGCGCCCGACGAGCCCGCGGAGCTGGACGCGCTGGCCGAACGCGTCCGTGCCTGGCTGGCCGACGGCATCGCGCCCGCCGACATCTGCGTGACGGCACGCACCAACCGGCTGCGCGACTCCGTGGCCGCCCACCTGCGAGCGCGCTCCCTGCCCGCGGCGATCTTCCACCCCAGCCGCCACTCGATCACCGACACCCCGCAGAGCGTGCGGGTGACCACCATGCACGGGGTGAAAGGGCTGGAGTTCCGCGCGGTCGCGGTGTTCGCTGCGACGGCCGAGACCCTGCCCCAGCTCGACTACGTCACCAGCGCCGCTTTGGACGAGAACCAGCACCAGGCCGACCTGGACGCCCAGCGCTCCCTGCTGTACGTGGCCTGCACCCGCGCACGCGAGCGCCTCTACGTCAGCTGGCACGGCACCCCGAGCCCGTTCCTCCCGCTGTGACAGACGGGATGTCGGGCCGGGGCGGGGCGCGGGCAGTGGGGAGGGCGCACGGCATGCGGTCACGGCGGCGGAAGCCGCCGCCGGAACGGCTCCGGCCGACCGCGCGCCGCCGACGACCACACGGGGGAAGGCGATGCTCGACCAAACGGCCATCCAGGACTTCTTCGACACCTACGGCCGCGCCGTTGCCGGAGGCGACCTCGACGGCATCGCCGCCTGTTACTCGTATCCGGCCCACATCGCGGGTGATGCGCAGAGCATCGCGGTCGGGGCTCCCAACGAGGTCAAGGACGCGTTCGCCGGAGCCGCCGAGCAGTACCACCGGCGCGGGCTCTTCGACGCCGTGCCCCGGGTGCGCAGCGCCGACGCGCTGACCGAGTCGCTGGTCTGGGCCGACGTCCGCTGGTCCTACACCGACGGGAACGGCGCCGAGCAGGAGTCCAGCGCCTTCCGCTACGTCCTGCGGGTGACCGCGGAGTCGGTGCGGATCTGCGTGGTGATCGCCGCCGAGGAGTGAGCTCTGCGGCCGCGCGTTTGCCGTGGCAGGGCGAGGCAGGCGGCATGACCCTCCGCACATGATCGCCCGGGTCAGCGCGGAGACGATCAAGAACGCCGCCGAGACCGGCCGACTGCGGGCCATGCGGGCCGCCTCGGCGCAGAGACGCCCCGCATCGCCGTGCCCGGGGCGGGGATGGGGGTGGGTCATCGGTGCGCCTCCTCGCTGATCCGGCAGGCGGCGCGGACCGCGGCCGCGATGTCGTGGGGACGGTGGAGGTCGCGCCAGGTGAACCGGAGCAGGACCAGGCGTTCGGGCGTGCTGACCATGCGGTTCTGCCGGCGGCGGTCGGTGAAGAGCGCCTCGGGCAGGGTGTGCGGTGCCCGGCCGTCGGCTTCGGCGATGACCCCCCGGCTCGGCCAGGCGAGATCGGCGCGGCCGGCGAGTGTGCCGTCGGCCCGGTAGACCGGATACTGCAACGTCTCCGGCGGCACCCCGCCGTCGTGGCAGACCAGCCGGATCCGCGACTCCAGGCTGCTCTGCGCGCGCCCGTCGGCCAGCGACCACCACGGGCGGGTGCGGACGGCGCCGGGGCGGCCGGCGTTGGCGGCACGGAGGGCCGGCAGCAGGTCGGCGGTGACGGCTCCCCGGTGCAGTGCGGAGTCGATGACGCTGACGGCGGTGTGGCGGTCGGACACGACGACGAGGTCGCGCAGTGTACGCCCGGGCGTGGTCAGCCGGATGCCCCTGTACAGCGCGATCTCGCCGGGCGCCGGCCGCCAGGCGTGCCGGCGCACCATGGGCCCCGCCGCGCCCGACCCGCCGCCCGCGGCGATGTGCAGGCGCTCGCCCCCGGTGCCCGGCGAAAGGCCGTGCAGTCCCCACAGCCGTGCCGCCGTGGGGCCGACCGCGACCGCGTGCGAGCCGAGCGCCAGCTGCACCGCCATGACACGTGCCTCCAGCGGGGGTTCGGCGTCGGCGCCGACCGGATGGAGGAAGTAGACGCCGGTGCGCACCCGCTGCCATCGGCGCCGGCGCACCAGGCGCGCGATCCGGCCCGGCGTGATGCCGCAGTGCAGCGCTTGGGCGCGCGTGACGACGCCGTGCTGCCCGGCGGCGAGCCCGTGGACGGCGGAGAGGCGAAAGTGTTCGGGTCCCGGCATATTTCCAGCACACCCGAGTGCGGCCGGTCCGCACAACAGCGATCCGCCCGCCTGTGGAAAACCCGTGGCCCGAACGGTTGCCGGGCTCCGGTCGGGCCCCGACCGCTCACCGGGCCGCGGTCGGCCCGCCGCCCGCGCGCGGCCGTCCCCGCCGCTGCGGTGGGCGGGGCGGATCGCCGGCCGCCAGGCGGGCAACGTACTCCGCGATCTTTCGCGCCCGGGTCTCGGGCCGCTTGGCCCGCTGCAGCGCGTACAGGATGGTGAACCGGCCGGCCCGGTCGAGGCCGGCGAAGGCGCTCGCGGCCGCCGGGTCGGCGTCGAGCGCCTGCTGCAGGTCGTCGGGCACGCGCGCCGTGCTCGGCGGTTCATAGGCGGCGTCCCACCGCCCGTCGGCCTTGGCCCGCTCGACCTCCTGCAGCCCCGCAGGCCGCATCCGGCCGGCGCGGATCAGCTCCTCGGCCCTGTCGCGGTTGATCCGCGACCACACGCTCCGGGGCCGCCGCGGCGAGAAGCGCTGCGCCCACCATCCATCGGGGGAATCCTCCGCCGCGCCGGCCTGGCCGTCGATCCAGCCGTAGCACAGGGCGAGGTCCAGGGCCTCGGAACGGGTGACGGAAGGCGCCGGCGTGCCCTTCTTGGGTAGGGCCAGCCAGACGTGGTCGGCGCTGCGGTGGTGTTCGTCCAGCCATGCCGCGAAGTCCTCGGCGGTGGCGAACACGAGAGGGCGGTCGGTCATGGTCTGCCTTCTGCCTTCCGAAGGTGCGGGACCCGGGCGGTGTACCGGCAAGTCTGCCCCGGACCGGTGACATTCCAACAGTGTGCGCCGGAGACCTCCGAAGCCCTCCGGCCGCCGGGACGCCGCCGGCGAAGCGCGAGCGGGCGGCGGCGCCGGGTCCGGGGCTCACCGGTCCCCGCCCCGCCGGCAGGTGGCGGCGCATCCCGCGGCGGTTCCGGTGCGAGGTGCGGCGGCGGGTGAAAACGCACTATTGTCGTCCGCCGTGAGCACTCCCGTCCGCGATTTCTTCTCCGGTGTCGGCATCCTGTTCCAGGGCGCCGGCATGGTCGTCCGCAACCCCCGGCTGTTCGGGATCGGCATCATCCCGCCGCTGATCACGTCGCTGCTGTTCGCGGCCGCCCTGGTGGCGCTGCTGTTCAACATCGACGGCCTGTCCGCGTGGCTGACCCCCTTCGCCGACGGGTGGTCCTCCGGGGCGCAGACCGCGGTGCGCGTGGCGGCGGGCGTGATGGTCGTGGCCGCGGCCGTGCTGGTGATGGTCGTCGCCTTCACCGGGCTGACGCTGGCCCTGGGCTTTCCGCTCTACGACAAGATCGCCGAGATGGTCGAGGACGAGCTCGGCGACGCCCCGCCGGAGGCCGAGGAGTCGGTCATGGCTTCGGTGACCAGGTCGGTGCGCCAGTCGCTGGGACTCATCCTGGTCTCGGCGCTGGTCACGGTTCCCCTGTTCATCGGCGGGTTCATCCCCCTGGTGGGCCAGACGGTGATCCCGGTGGTGTCGGCGATGTTCGGCGGCTGGATGCTCACGATCGAGCTGCTCGGCGCGGCCTTCGACCGGCGCGGGCTGCGCCGCGTCAAGGACCGGCGCTCGGCGATGGGGCGGCGCCGGATGCTGGTGTTCGGCTTCGGCATCCCCAGCTACCTGCTGCTGGCCATCCCGTTCCTGGCGATCGTGGTGTTCCCCGCGGCCACCGCGGGCGGCACGGTCCTCGCCCGCCGCCTGCTGGAGTCCGCCCCGCCGCGGCACCGGCCCGGAGCGAGCTACCTTCCGCCCAGCGCTCCGAGCGCCCATCCCGGTCCGCCTGCGCACCCCGGTCCCGGCCCGGTCCCCGGCCCTCCCCAGGGGCCGCCGCCCGGCTACCCGCCGCCGACGCGCTGAGGCACGCCGCGGGCGGTCGGCGGCCGTCCGGGCTCCCTCTCGCATGCCCCTACCGCCACTGCCTATGTGGCTTGATGGTTACGTCTTTATTACCCGAGGTTGCGAAATCCTGTGACTCGGGCCACGCTAGGAACGCCTCTGGGTTAGTCTGGCGCAAGTTGGGAGCGCTCCCAAAATCTGGGAGCGCTCCCAACCGCACAAGAAACCCCGAACGTCCATCCCCCGACCAGACGCCCCGGAGCGTCGACCCCATTCCCCGTCCTCGACATCCCCCATCCGCCTCCCCGGTCGCCTCTCGCGCGGCCACGGAGGCAACCGCACCAAAGAGGAGTGCAATGGTGAACCTTGCACGCAGAATCGCCATGATCGGCGGGGCCGCGACCCTCGCCGCCGGCTTCGCCGTGGCGCTGCCCACGGAGCCGGCCGCCGCCCACGGTGGATTCACCTTCCCCGCCACGCGGACCTACGCCTGCTACAAAGACGGCATCGAAAACGGCAGCGGCGGCAGCCTCAATCCGCAGAACCCCATGTGCCAGCAGGCCCTCGCGGAGAACTCCTACGGCTTCTGGAACTGGTTCGGCAACCTGATCAGCGACGCCGGCGGCCGGCACCGCGAGATCATCCCCGACGGCAAGCTCTGCGGCCCCACCGAGAACTTCGACGCCTTCAACGCGCCCGGCAACTGGCCCGCCACCGAGGTTCAGGCCGGTGCCACCGTCACCTTCGAGCACAACGCCTGGGCGGCCCACCCCGGCACGTTCACGCAGTACATCACCAAGGACGGCTGGGACCCCAGTCAGCCGCTGGGCTGGGACGACCTCGAAGAGGTGCCCTTCGACGAGGTCACCAACCCGCCGATGCGCGAGGGCGGCGTCGAGGGCGCCGAGTACTACTGGCAGGCCCAACTGCCCAACAAGAGCGGCCGCCACATCATCTACTCGATCTGGCAGCGCTCGGACAGCCCCGAGGCCTTCTACAACTGCTCCGACGTGGTCTTCGGCGGCGACGGCGGTGGCGGCGGCACCGAGGACACCCAGGCGCCCACCGCGCCCGGTGCGCCCAGCGCCGACTCGGTCACCGCCGACTCGGCCGAGCTGAGCTGGAGCGCCGCATCCGACAACGTGGGCGTGGCGCGCTACGAGGTCCGCGACGCCGCGACGGGCGAAGTCGTGGCACAGACCTCCGGGTCCACTTCGGCCACGGTCAGCGGCCTGCAGGCCGAGACCTCCTACAACCTCCACGTGGTCGCCTTCGACGCCGCGGGCAACGCGTCCTCACCCTCACCGGAGGTGACGGTGACCACCGCCGGCGGCGATACCGGCGGAGGCGGCAGCGGCGAGTGCACCGTGGACTACAGCATCGCCAACGAGTGGTCCGGCGGCTACACCGCCAACGTCGCGCTGACCAACGCCGGCGGCTCGGCGATCAGCGACTGGTCGGTCAGCTGGGACTTCACCGACGGCTCCAGCGTCACCAACGGCTGGTCGGCGGAGTTCGAGCAGCAGGGCACTCAGGTGACCGCCTCCAACAAGAGCTGGAACGGCAGCGTGGCAGCCGGCGGATCGGTGTCCTTCGGCTTCAACGCCGAGAGCAGCGGCGCCGCCGTCGAGCCGACCGCGTTCGAGATGAACGGCGCCACCTGCGCCACGTCCTGAGCCTCATGAACCAACCCCGATAATCCCGCGACCGGGGGCGGCAGGGCCCGGTCACGGGATTCACCCGGGCGGGAAGGCGGACGTGCGTCGGGGCACCGCCTTCCCGCCCCTCTTCCTCCTCCGGGGCGGAAAGGCCGGACCCGAGCACAGCGGGCCGCCTTCCCGCCCTCACGCATGTCCGGCGGCGGTGCCCGTCACCCCCGGCGCTGATCTCGTACCTGTGGTCACTCGTGATCGCTCACAATGACCGCAGGTACAAGATCGGCGCTACAGGGGAGGATGGACTGCTAGCGCAGGCCGGGGGCGCGGCGCAGGGCCGTTTGGATCATCCGCTCGACCAGCGCCGGGTAGTCCAGCCCCGTCGCCGCCCACATCTGCGGGAACGCCGACGAGGGCGTGAACCCCGGCATCGTGTTGATCTCGTTGACGTAGACGCGCCCGTCGTCGCCGTAGAAGAAGTCGACCCGGGCGAGCCCTTCGCAGCCCAGCGCCTCGAAGGTGCGCGCGGCCTCGCGGCGGATCTCGGCGATGACCTCCGAGGGCAGCTCGGCCGGGATGGTCAGACTGCTCGTGGAGAGGTACTTGGCCTCGAAGTCGTAGAAGTCGAACCCGTCGGCGACGTGGATCTCGGCGGGCAGCGAGACGTCGGGGGCCCCGCCGTCGACCGACTCCAGCACCCCGCACTCGACCTCGCGCCCGGCGACCGCCGCCTCCACGATGACCTTGGGGTCGTGCCGGCGCGCCTGCTCCACGGCGGCGGTGACGGCGTCGGTGTCCGCCGAGTCGGCCACCTTGCTGATGCCCACGCTGCTTCCACCGCGCGCGGGCTTGACGAACACCGTCCCGCCCAGCTCGGCGATGTCGTCCAGGACGCGCTTGCGCTCACCGCGCCAGGCCCGGTCGGGCACGGCCACGTAGCTGCCGGTGGGGATCTGGTGCCCGGTGAACAGGGTCTTCATGAAGACCTTGTCCATCGAGGCGGCACTGGCGAACACGCCCGCACCCGCGTAGCGGGCGTCCATCATCTCGAACAGACCCTGGATGGTGCCGTCCTCGCCGAGGGGGCCGTGCAGCAGCGGCAGCACCACGTCGAACCCGCCCAGCCGCCGCGGCCCGTCGCCTTCGTCGACGAGGAGGTCGGCGGCGCCGCTGAAGGGCACCGCCAGCCGGGGGCCGGAGGCGTCGACCTCGGGCAGCCGGCCGTCGACGATCGCGAGTTGCGCGGGGTCGGCCGAGTACAGCACCCAGGAGCCGTCGCGGGCGATCCCGATGGGCACGACTTCGTACTGCTCGCTGTCGATCGCCGAGATCACGCCCCCCGCGGTGACACAGGAGATCTCGTGCTCGGGGCTGCGTCCGCCGAATATCACGGCGACCCGGATTCTACGCTGCTCGGCCATGCTGCCTGACCCTATCTCGCGCTCGTCGGGCTCCGGAACCGCTCGGTTCCGGCTGCCCCGGTTCATTCCGTTGTCGTGTGCCGGCACCCCGGTCCGCCGCCCGGCGCGCCGCCGCGGCGCCGGCTCACCGCGTACCGCCGCCGCAGGCGTCCAGGGCGGCCAGCGCATCGGCGACGAGGTCGCCCGCGTCTTCCAGTCCGATGGAGAACCGTACCGCCGCGGGGCCGATGCCTGCGGCACGCAGCGCCGCGTCGCTCATCTGCCGATGGGTGGTCGAGCCGACGTGGCCGGCCAGCGTGTGGGTGCCGCCCAGCGACGCCGCGATCCTGATCGTGCGCAGCGCGTCGGCGAAGGCCGTTCCCGCCTCCCGGCCGCCGCGCGGGGTCACGGTCACCACGGCGCCGCGGCGCCCGGCGTCGAAGAGGCGGTCGGCGAGGTCGTGCCCGGGGTGGCCGGGCAGTCCGGGGTAGTCCACCCGCTCCACGGCCGGGTGCTGGGCCACCGCCGCGGCGAAGGCGGCGGCGGTCTCGCACTGGCGGGCGACCCGCAGCGGCAGCGTCTCCAGGCCGCGGTGCAGCAGGAAGGCCTCGTCCGGCGCGAGGCAGGGGCCCAGGTCGATGCGGGCGGAGCGCACCGCGGCCATGAGATCGGCGTCGCCGACCGCGACGCCGCCGGTGGCGTCGCTGTGCCCGCCGATGTACTTGGTGGCCGAGTGCAGGACGATTCCGGCGCCGTGCTCCAGCGGGCGGCACACCGCGGGGGTCGCGAACGTGGAGTCGACGACCAGGACGGCTCCGGCCTCCTCGGCGACGGCCGCCAGCGCGGGCAGGTCGGAGACGGTCATGGTGGGGTTGGACAGGGTCTCGGTGAAGACCACCGCGGTCTCGGGGCGGAGGGCCGCGCGCACGGCGGCGGTGTCGGTGATGTCGACGAAGTCGGTCTCGACCCCGAACCGGCGCAGCAGGCCGTCCAGCAGCGAGTAGGTGTTGCCGTAGATGGAGCGCGAGGCGACGACGTGCGCGCCGGCGCGGGTCAGGGCCAGAAGCGTGGTGCTGACGGCGCCCATGCCCGAGGCGAAGGCCTCGCCGTGCACCTCGCGGTCGCAGCCGGCCCCCTCCAGCGCCGCCATCGCCGCGGCGAATCCGGTGGCGGTGGGGTTGTCGATGCGCGCGTAGGAGTAGCCGGGCGCCTCGCCGGCGAGCACGTCGGCGTAGTCCTGCGAGGAGGCGAACTCGTAGGTGGTGCTGCGGTGGACGGGTGCGCGCAGCGGGGGCTGCGGTGGGGCGGGCGGGGCGGGCAGGCCGAGGGCGCGCGTGTTCTCCCCGTGCTGGTGCATCGTGTGGCGGCTTTCGGTGATCGGCGGTGTGCGGTGGTCCGGCGGCTCGCCGGCGGATCCGGGCGCGCGGGCGCCCGCGTCAGGGGCGGCGCCCGCAGGGGCGCGGCCTCAGATGCCGTAGCGCTCGGGTTTGGCCGTGCGCGACATGAACGCCGCGAGCGCCTCGGCGGGCGAGAGGTCGTGGTGCATCATCGCGACGACCGACTCGGTGATGGGCATCTCGACCCCTGCGCGCCGGGCCAGCTCCAGCACCGACTCCGAGGACTTCACGCCTTCGGCGGTCTGCCGGGTCTGGGCGATCACCTCGTCGACCGTCATGCCGGAGCCGAGCTTCTCGCCGAAGGTGCGGTTGCGCGACAGCGGCGACCCGCAGGTGGCCACCAGGTCGCCGAGCCCGGCGAGCCCGGCGAGGGTGTGCTCGTCGGCGCCCAGCGACACGGCCAGGCGCACGGTCTCGGCCAGGCCGCGGGTGATGAGGGAGGCCTTGGCGTTGTCGCCGAATCCCATCCCGACCGCGACACCCACGGCCAGGGCGATCACGTTCTTGACCGCGCCGCCCAGCTCGACGCCGACCAGGTCGGTGGCGGTGTAGGGCCGGAAGTAGGCCGACTTGCAGATGTGCTGCAGCCGCACGGCGGTGGGCTCGTGCGGGCAGGCCATCACGGCGGTGGCGGGCTGGCGTTCGGCGATCTCGCGGGCGAGGTTGGGGCCCGAGACGACCGCCACCTGCTCGGCGGGCACGTCGAGGACCTCCGTGACGACCTCGCTCATCCTCCGGCAGGTGCCCAGTTCGATGCCCTTCATCAAGCTGACGAGGACGGCGCCGGGCTCGATGTGCCCGCGCCAGGCGGCGAGGTTGTCGCGCAGGGTCTGCGAGGGCACGGCCAGCACGACGAAGTCCGCGGCGTGCAGCGCCTTGGCGGGGTCGGTGGTGGCCGCCATGGCCGGGTTCAAGGGGATGCCGGGGAAGTAGTCGGGGTTCTCGTGGCGCTGGTTGATGGCATCGACGATCTCGGGGCGCCGCCCGGCCACGACGACCTCGGCGGCGCCGGCGTCGGCCACCACGTTGGCGAACGCGGTCCCCCAGGAACCGCCGCCCATCACCGCGACCTTGGTCATGCGCTCCTCCCCCCGTCGTGTCGCGCTCCCGCTCACGTGCGGGGCGTCCCCTCGCTGCCGGAGCCGTGCTCGCCCGCGCCGTCGGGCGCGGTCGGGGCGCGGCCGCCGCCGTGGGCCTCCGTATCGCCCGCCGTGCCGGCGGCGGCGGGGTCTGCGGCGGAGCCCTCGTCGGCCGCGGCGACCTCGGGCGGCCCGGAGCCGCCGGGGGCGGCCTGGCGGGCCTTCTTCATGTCGTAGGGCTCGGCGGGCGGCACCTCGCCGCGCAGTCCGGCCTGCAGGTCGGTGATGGCCCGCATGATCTCGGCGGTGGCCTCCTTGAGCACGGTGGAGGTGAGCGGCTTGTCGCGGTAGGCCGAAAGGTCCACCGGCGGGCCGGCGATCATCTGCACGCGCTTGCGCGGGAAGGGCCGCAGCTTGGCGGTGCCGTAGCGCAGCAGGTGCTGCTCGCCCCAGTGCGCCAGCGGGACGACGGGCACGCCGGTGCGCAGCGCGAGGCGGGCGACGCCGGTGCGCGCGGCCATCGGCCACAGGTCGGGGTCGCGGGTGCAGGTGCCCTCGGGGTAGAAGATCACCGAGGCGCCGTCGCGGGTGAGGGCGGTCTCGGCCTCCTCCAGCGCCTTGATCGCGTCGGTGCTGCCGCGCTTGACCGGGATCTGGCCGGTGCTGCGGGCCACGGCGCCCACCACGGGGATGCGGAAGACGGCGTCCTTGGCGGTGAAGGTGGGCCAGCGGCGGCCGCCGATGTAGAGGTAGTGCGAGATGGTCAGCGGATCGGCCATCGACAGGTGGTTGGCGGCGATGATGACGCCGCCTTCGGGCGGGATGTTCTCCTGGCCCTGCCACTCCCGCTTGGTGACGGCCGCCATGATCGGGCGCACGATGGCGGCCACGACCGCCTTGACCCACCGCGATTCGCGTTGCTGTGCCACGGACTCCTCCGATTCGACCTGCCTCGCCGCTGCGCGCCGGGCCCGGCGGTGACCGGCGGCCGCATGCGGCCGGTCCAGTCTAGGCGTCCGGGAAGATCCCCCATGTCGCGCCCGTTGCACCCGGCGGGCGGACGGTGCGGCCGCGGCCGCACCGCGCTGCTTCGGGCGTGGGCGGCGGAGGATGCGCCCGGCCGTGCGCGCCGCGCGCCGCCGGTGCCCGCGGCGGCATAACCTGCCTGCGCAGCCGTCGGGGGCGCAGGGGTGAGCGAGTCGAGGAGGGGCGATGGCGCCGCTGGAGCAGGACAGGCTCTGGTCGCTGGTGGTCCCGGTCAAGCGGTTGGCGCAGGCCAAGTCCCGGCTGTCGGGTGCGCCTGGACTGCCGCGCCCCGAGCTCGCCCTCGCGGTGGCCTGCGACACGGTGATGGCGGCGCTGGCCGCCGAGCGGGTGGGTGCGGTCTTCGTGGTGACCGAGGACGCGCGCGCCGCCTCCGCGCTGGGCGCGCTGGGCGCGCGGGTGGTCGGCGGTGAGCCGGGGACCGGGCTGAACCCCGCGCTGGAGCACGGCGCCGCCGCGGCGGCGGGCGCCCGGCCGTCATGGGGGCGCTGCGCGCTGTCGGCGGACCTGCCCGCGCTGCGCCCGGGCGAGTTGGACGGCGTCCTCGCTCAGGCGCAGGCCGCCGAGCGCTCGTTCCTCCGCGACGCCCCCGGGATCGGCACCACGCTGTATGCCGCGCGGGCCGGCGCACACTTCGCGCCGGCGTTCGAGGGCGCCTCGCGCGATCGGCACCTGGCGAGCGGCGCCGCCGAGCTGGACGGCTCGGCCGCGCCGAGCGTGCGGCGCGACGTCGACACACCCGCCGACCTGCACGAGGCCGCCCGGCTGGGCGTGGGGCCGCATACGGCCAAGCTGCTGGCGCGGGCGGGGTGGTGAGCGGCGGTCCCCGGCGGGCCGCTCGGCATCGGAACCGCGCACGGGCCGCCGCCTGCCCGGCACACTCCCGCCGGCCGAGGCGCTGTGCGCCGCCCGGCCGGGTGCGGACACACGAACGCCCGGGTCCTCTCGGGGGACCCGGGCGCGCGTGAGTCTCAGCCCTCGGCTGCGCCGGGGGTCATTTCTCGCCGTTCACCAGGGCCTTGAAGTCGGAGCCCGGGCGGAACTTCGGCACGTAGCTGGCCGGGACGTTGATGGTCGCCCCGGTCGCCGGGTTGCGGGCCTCGCGAGCGGCCCGTTCGCCCCTCTCGAAGACGCCGAAGCCGGTCACGGCGACCTTTTCGCCAGAGGCGACGGTCGACTGGATCGTGTCCAGTACCGCGTTGACGGCTTCGGTGGCGGTCTTCTTGTCGCCCATACGGTCAGAGATCGCGTCGATCAGGTCACGCTTGTTCATTGGTTCCTCCGGTTCCCCCTTGCTCGCACGAAATTAGGGGACAGCAGGCCCTGGACACAAACACAAACGCCCCTGAATTCAGCGTGTCGGAGGGTCTTCGACCTGCAGAGGGAGGGTCTGGAGCACCTGATCGAGCCGCTCGGAGGCCCGGACGGGATCCCTTTTGACCCCTTCCGTGATGCCCAAAAGCCTACGTATGACGGGAATCCGGGCATCCGGCGGCAGTGCGTTGGCGCGGCGGTGCGCCTCGCGCAGCCGCTGCGCCAAATCAAGGTAAAATTCCGGGGATTCGCCGTCTACTGGGTGACCGGAAGCCATGTGTGGCGCCGCTTCTCGAACGCGTCGATGTCGTCGGTGTGACGCAGCGTGAGCGCGATGTCGTCCAGGCCCTCCATCAGCCGCCAGCGGGTGTAGTCGTCGAGCTCGAACGGCTGGACGACGCCGGCCGCGCGCACCTCGCGCTCCTGGAGGTCGACGGTCACCTCCGTGGCCGGGTCGGCCTCGACCGCCTCCCACAGCCGCTCGATGACCTCGTACGGCAGGACGACGGCCAGCAGCCCGCCCTTGAGGGCGTTGCCGCGGAAGATGTCGCCGAAGCGCGGCGCCAGCACGGCCTTGAACCCGTAGTCCTGCAGGGCCCAGACCGCGTGCTCGCGGGAGGAGCCGGTGCCGAAGTCGGTGCCGGCGATGAGGACGCTGCCGCCGGCGAACTCCGGCTTGTTCAGCACGAACTCGGGGTCGTTGGCCCGCCACGCGGCGAAGAGGCCGTCCTCGAACCCGGTGCGGGCGACCCGCTTGAGGTAGACGGCGGGGATGATCTGGTCGGTGTCCACGTTGCTGTAACGCAGCGGCACGGCGCTGCCGGAGTGGACGGTGAACTTCTCCATGTCGGCTTCTGCTCTTTCGTGCCTGGGTCGGTGGGTGGGCTACAGGTCGGCGGGCGAGGAGAGGGTGCCCCGGACGGCGGTCGCCGCGGCGACCAGCGGCGAGACGAGGTGGGTGCGGCCCCCCTTGCCCTGGCGGCCCTCGAAGTTGCGGTTGGAGGTGGAGGCGCTGCGCTCGCCCGGCTGCAGTTGGTCGGGGTTCATGCCCAGGCACATCGAGCAGCCGGCCTCGCGCCACTCCGCGCCGGCGGCGGTGAAGACCTCCCCCAGGCCCTCGGCGTTGGCCTGCTCCTTGACACGCATCGAGCCGGGGACGACCAGCATCCGCACGCCGTCGGCGACCTTGCGGCCCTTGATGATCTCGGCGGCGGCGCGCAGGTCCTCGATGCGGCCGTTGGTGCAGGAGCCGAGGAAGACGGTGTCGACCCGGACGTCGCGCAGGGGGGTGCCGGCGGCGAGGTCCATGTAGGCCAGCGCCTTCTCGGCCGCGGCGCGCTCGGCGGGGTCGTCGAAGTCCGCGGGGTCGGGGACGGCGCTGTCCAGCGGCGCGCCCTGGCCGGGGTTGGTCCCCCAGGTCACGAACGGGCTCAGCCGGTCGGCGTCGAGCACGACCTCCTTGTCGAAGACCGCGCCCTCGTCGGTGCGCAGGCTCTTCCAGTGCTCGACGGCGGCGTCCCACTCGGCGCCCTCGGGCGCGTGCGGGCGGCCCTTGACGTAGTCGAAGGTGGTCTCGTCGGGCGCGATCATCCCGGCGCGGGCGCCGGCCTCGATGGACATGTTGCAGATGGTCATCCGGGCCTCCATGGACAGCTCCCGGATGGCCTGGCCGCGGTACTCGATGACGTGGCCCTGCCCGCCGCCGGTGCCGATCTCGGCGATGACGGCGAGGATGATGTCCTTGGCGGTCACGCCGGGAGGCAGCGAGCCGTCGACGGTGACGGCCATCGTCTTGAACGGGGCCATCGGCAGGGTCTGGGTGGCCAGCACGTGCTCGACCTGGCTGGTGCCGATGCCGAAGGCCAGCGCGCCGAAGGCGCCGTGGGTGCTGGTGTGGCTGTCGCCGCAGACCACGGTCATGCCGGGCTGGGTCAGGCCCAGCTGCGGGCCGACGACGTGCACGATGCCCTGGTCGAGGTCGCCCATGGGGAACAGCCGGACGCCGAAGTCCGATGCGTTCTTGCGCAGCGTCTCGATCTGGGTGCGCGAGACCTTGTCGGCGATCGGCCCCAGGATGTTCTCGGTGGGGACGTTGTGGTCCTCGGTGGCGATGGTGAGGTCGGGCCGCCGCACCCGCCGACCGGCCAGCCGGAGCCCTTCGAACGCCTGCGGACTGGTGACCTCGTGGACGAGGTGCAGGTCGATGTAGAGCAGGTCGGGCTCTCCGTCGGCACGCCGGACGACGTGCTCCTCCCAGACCTTCTCGGCCATCGTGCGAGCCATGTGCGACGCCTCCTCGCGTCTCGTCACTGCGTCGGTTGCCTGGAGGGGCCTTCTCGCCGCCGCAGGCCGCCGCAGCGCCGGCGGTCGGTCGCCCGCACCGGGCCGTGCGGCGGAACGCAGCACGTCGGACGATTTGCATTCCAAATGGCGAGACGGCAATATCAAGCCATGGACAACTCTAGCTCATCCAGCGGTGTCGGTGTGCTCGATAAGACGATGTCGGTGCTCGACGCCCTGGAATCGGGCCCCGCATCCCTGGCCCAGCTGGTACGGATCACCGGACTGGCCCGCCCCACCGCGCACCGGCTCGCCGTCGCCTTGGAGCGCCACCGCATGGTGACCCGCGACAGCCAGGGCAGGTTCGTCCTGGGGCCGCGTCTGGGCGAGTTGTCCATCGCCACCGGCGAGGACCGGCTGCTGGCGGTCGCCTCCCCGGTACTGGTGCAGCTGCGCGACCTCACCGGCGAAAGCGCCCAGCTCTACCGCCGCCAGGGCGATGTGCGCGTGTGCGTGGCCGCCGCCGAGCGCACCAGCGGGCTGCGCGACACGGTCCCGGTGGGCAGCGAGCTGCCGATGAGCGCCGGCTCGGCCGCCCAGGTGCTGCTGGCCTGGGAGGACAGCGAGCGGATACGCCGCGTCCTGGTCAGCGCCAAGTTCACCGGCAACACCCTGGCCCAGGTGCGCCGCCGCCGCTGGGCCCAGAGCGTCGGCGAACGCGAGCAGGGCGTCGCCTCGGTGTCGGCCCCCGTCTCCGGCCCCGGCGGCCGGGTGATCGCCGCCGTCTCGGTCTCGGGCCCCCTGGAACGCCTCACCCGCGCGCCGGGCCGCCTGCACGCCCAGGCCGTCACCTCGGCGGCCGAGAAGATCAACGAGGCCCTGCACAGCCAGGACGCCCCGGTGGGCTGACGCCCGCTCCGGCGCCGGGGGGCGGTCAACCCTCCAGCGGGATGCGCAGGATGCGGTCGTCCTCGGCGGCGGGCTCGCCGCGGCCGTCGCGGTTGCTGGTGCTGACCAGCAGGTCGCCTCCTCCGGGGACCTCCGTGATGGCGCGCAGGCGGCCGTATTCGCCGGTGAACAGGGCCTCGGGCTCGCCGACCGGGTCGTCCCCGCTTCCGGTGAGCGGGACCCGCCAGATGCGCTCGCCGCGCAGGGCCGCCACCCACAGCGAGTTCCCGGCGATCGCCGCGCCGCTGGGCGAGGCCTCGTCGGTGCTCCAGGTGATGACCGGGTCGATGAGCTCGTCGGGGGCGTCCTCGCCGCCGACGCCCTCGACCTGGGGCCAGCCGTAGTTGCCGCCGGGCTCGATCACGTTGATCTCGTCGTAGCGGTTCTGGCCGAACTCCGTGGCGAAGAGGGTGCCGTCGGCGTCCCAGGCGATGCCCTGGACGTTGCGGTGGCCGTAGCTGTAGACGAGGTTGCCGAACGGGTTGCCTTCGGCCGGCTCCCCCTCGGGGGTCATGCGCAGGATCTTGCCGCCGAGGCTGTCGGTGTCCTGGGAGCGGGAGCCGTCGCCGGCGTCGCCGGTGGTGGCGTACAGCATGCCGTCCGGGCCGAAGGCGAGCCTGCCGCCGTTGTGGAAGGCGGCGCTGGGGATGCCCTCGACCAGGACCTCCGATCCGCCGAGCGAGGGCGGGCCGTCGCCGGAGTGGTCGAGGGCGAAGCGGGCGATGCGGTTGCCGGAGTCGGTGGTGAAGTAGGCGAACAGCTCGCCGGGACGCTCCTCGCCCGGCCGCACGGTTATACCCAGCAGGCCGCCCTCGCCTTGGGCCCGCGCGTCCTCGACCGTGCCGACCTCGGCGGTCTCGCCCTCGGGACTCATGTGCAGGATCCGCCCGGAGTCGCGTTCGGAGATCAGCGCTCCGCCGCCGGGCAGCACCGCGATCGCCCAGGGGACCTCCAGCCCGGTGGCCACGGTCTCGGGCTCGCCGGGCGAGACCGGTTGCGTGGCGGTCTGGCCGGTCGTCTCGCCTGCCGTGGGCGACTGGCCGTCGCCTCCGCCCCCCGTACCGCCGGTGCAGGCCGTGGCGGCGAGAACGGCCGCGGCGACACAGGATCCGGTACGCGACCGCCCGCGCCGGGCTCGGCGCGGGCCTTGCTGGGAGTGCTGCATGGGGCGATACTGCCCGCCCGGCGCGCCGATCGAACGTCGCGCTGGTGAGCGCGGACGGGCGCGCGTCAGGCGGTGGGGCGGGCGCCGTCCGGCTCGGCGGCGCTCTTCCGGAGGGCGTCCAGGCACACCGGTAGGAGGTGCCGCGCCCAGATCCGGTACCCGCGTTCTCCCGGGTGGAAGCCGTCGGCGGCGAAGAAACCGGGCCGGCCGACGGCGCCGGCGGGAAAGGGTGCGCGGACCGCGTGCGGCTGGGAGCGCAGGGCCGCGCGCATCGCGGCGTCGAGGTGGCGCGAGCGCAGCCCGAGCAGCGGCCCCAGCGGCCGGGGCAGCGCCGGGAACAGGTCCATGCGCGGCACCGCGCCGAAGACCGCCGGCGCCTGCCACCGCTCCCCCGCGCCCGCGGCGATCGCGGTGACGGCGCGGTGGAAGGCGCCCCGGCCGGTCATGGCCTTGACGTCGTTGACCCCGATCAGGACCACGGCGAGGTCCGGGCGCGGCGGCTCCCCGGAGCCGCCGACACCGCGGACGCCTGCGGAGTCGACGGCTCCGGCGGCCGCCGGCAGCAGCTCGGCCACGACCGTGCGGGCGTCTGCGCCCGAGCGGGCGACGACGCGCCAGGCGACCTCGCGCCCGCACTCCCGGGCCAGCCCGGCGGCGAGGTGGCCGGCCAGGGCATCTTCCTGCGCCGATACCCCGACACCGGCGGCCGTGGAGTCGCCCAGCACGAGCAGGTGCAGCGGGGCGCCCGGCTCGGCGCGGCCCTGCCTCGCTGCGGGCCCGGAGTCCGCACCGGATCCGGGGGCCGGCGCCACGGCCCTTCCTCCGACTCCTGGACTTACGGCGGGAGGCGCGGGAGCGCGGCCGCACTCGCCCCGCGCCGGCGGCAGCACCGGAGTCCGCCGGCGCACCCGCCGGCCCTGCACGAGCAGGACGGGTGCCGACGCCCACACCAGCGCTTGCGCGGCCCGGAGCGCGGCCTCGGCCGCCGCTGCTCTCACGGGTTCGGGGCTCGGGTCGGACCGTCCTCGCCCGCGGGCTCGGCCGCCCGGGTGCGCGCGCGTGCGCGGCGCAGGGCGAGGCGGTCGAGGGCGCGCTGGGTGCCGCGGCCGACGGGGCGGGTGCCCAGCGCCCTGCCCAGGCCCAGAGCCGGCACGTTGGCGTAGATCGCCTCGTAGCCGCGCTGAGTCGGCGCGGACTCTTCCGGAGACCGCCCGGCCGCGGCGCCCGCCTGCGGCAGCCCGACCTCGAAGGTCTCGTGCCAGAGCCCCACAGCGTCGCCGCCCTGGCGGTAGAAGCGCCGCCAGGCGGAGCTGTGGGTCGGGCCCTGGGCGTAGCTCAGCAGCGCCTCGGTGGACTCCCAGTACTGGATGACGGTGACGCCGCGCATGCTCGGCAGCGTACGTGAGTGCAGCATGCCCAGTCCGGGGTCGGCTTCGAGTTCGGCGGCCATCCGCCGGAAGGCGGCGCCGACCCACATCCAGCGGCGCGGCCGGAGCAGCGCGTTGACGCGCGCGCCCAGCAGGAAGACGGTCAGGCTGTCGCGGGGTTCGGTGGTCAGGCGCGGAATCGGGCTGTCGGACACGGTGGTCACACCTCCGCTTCTGCGGAAGCGTCGGTGGGAAGCGGCCGGTAGACGGGGATCCCCGCGGCGCCGAGCTCCTCGCGCAGGGCGAAGTAGGCGTCGCCGAAGGGGTCCTCTCCGCGCAGCCCCATCAGGCCGCGGCGGACGGTGACATCGTGCGGGGCGAGTTCGGCGGCGCGGCGATAGTGGTTCTCGGCCGCGGCGGCGTCGCCGCGCCGGTGCAGCTCGACGGCGATGCGCGCGTGGGCGCGGGCGCGCTGGCCCTCGGCGGTGGGCGCGCGGAAGCCGGGGGCGGCCCCGCCTGCGGGCAGCCCGGTGTCGCCTTCGCGGACCCAGCGGCGCAGGGCGCGCAGCGACGCCTCCGCGCTGAGTCCGTTCATCGACTGGAACAGGTCGGTGGCGACCTGGCTGTCCTGCGGCCGGGCCACGCGTCCGCGCTCGTCGATCCACACCGCGGTGGGCACGTTGACGACGTCGTAGAGGGCGGCGACCTCCCCTTCGGTGTCGACGAGGGCCGGGTGGGCGGGCACGGCCTCGTCGATCCAGGGACGTGCGTCCTCGACCGCGCGGTCCAGGGCGACGCTGATCACGGTCAGCCCGTGCGGGGACAGCTCGCGGTGGCGCTCCTCCCAGGCGGGCAGGTCGTAGCGGCAGCCGCACCAGGAGGCCCACATCACCAGGGCGACCTTGCGGCCGCGGTAGTCGCTGAGCCGGTGGAGGGCCCCGTCGGGACCGCGCAGCGCGAAGTCGGGCGCCGCGCCGCCGCGGGGGCGGGTGTCGGGCAGCGGCATCACGGCCAGCAGCCCGTTCTCGTGGTCGGCGACCGCCAGGCTCCCCTGCAGCTCGGCGAATGCGCCGACGTCGATGCGGCCGTCGTGCTCGATGCCGGCGACGGCGGCGGCCGGGATGCAGGCGTCGCCCCGGCACCAGCCGTGCGGGCGGCGCTCCCAGCCGAGCACCGGGGCATCCAGCGGCGCGAGCAGGCGCCGCTCGTCCGCGGGACCGGGCGGCGCCGGTTCGGGTTCGGCGTCCAGCACCTCTGAGCCGCCGCCGGCGAGGACCGTGTAGCGCATGCCGCCTCCCAAGGATTAGATAGTGCAACTCTCTAACTTGGAGAGTAGTACTATCCAATTGAACCGGCAAGGGGGAAACGAGCACTGATGCGGATTTCGGAGCTGAGCCGGCGCAGCGGCGTTCCGGTGGCGACGATCAAGTACTACCTGCGCGAGAACCTGCTGCCCAAGGGCGAAGCGGTCTCGGCCACCCAGGCGGAGTACACCGAGGAGCACCTCAAGCGGCTGCGGCTGGTGCGGGCGCTGGCGGAGGTGGCCGAGGTGCCGCTGAGCCGGATCCGGGCCGTCCTGGAGGCGGTCGACAAGCCCGACATCGACCTGCACACGCTGCTCGGCGTCGCCCAGTACGCCTTCACCCCGCCGACCGAGGCACCCGCCGACGACCCCGACTGGGAGCGGGCGCAGCGCCGCACCGCCGAGCTGCTTGCCGAGCTGGAGTGGCGCGTCGGCCCGGGTTCGCCCGCGCGCGGCCAGCTCACGCGCGCGGTCGCGGCCATGGAGCGGCTCGGCCGGCCGCCGTCGGCGCAGATGCTGCGGGGCTACGCCGCCGCGGCGCACCAGGCCGCCGAGTGGGACATGGACTGCATCGATCCCGGCGCTTCGCGCGAGGAGAACGTGCAGCAGGCGGTGACCATGTCGGCGCTGATGGAGCAGGCACTCTCGGCGCTGCGCCGGCTCGCCCAGGAGGACGAGTCCGCGCGCCGCTTCGGTTGCGGCGCAGACGGCGCGGGCGCGCACGGGGAGGGCTGAGTTCGGGGCGGCCGGGCCGGGGCGCCGGGCCGCAGACGACGACGGCCTCCGCCCGCGGGCGGAGGCCGTCGTGTGCGCTGGTACCCCTGAGCGGATTCGAACCGCCGTTACCGCCTTGAGAGGGCGGCGTCCTAGGCCACTAGACGACAGGGGCGCCGGGTGCGGGACCGGGTGGTCCCGCGCGGCGGACGTGGTCCGCCGATCGCAGTAAAAAAGCCCCCGCTGGACGGGAGCTTCTCCCTGTGCGTACCCCCGAGCGGATTCGAACCGCCGTTACCGCCTTGAGAGGGCGGCGTCCTAGGCCACTAGACGACGGGGGCCTGTTTCGCGTCTGCGTCACGGCTTCCGCTCAGCGGATGCCATGGCTGGGGTACCAGGACTCGAACCTAGACTAACTGAACCAGAATCAGTCGTGCTGCCGATTACACCATACCCCAGTGCTCTTGGTGGGCGGGTTCCCGTTCGCCGGTCCCGCTCCCCCTCGGCGCAGGCAATACTCTAGCGGACATCCGGAGTGCTCGCGAACCGGAATCGGACCGGCGGACGGTGGCACGGCCCACGCAGCGCGGGGACCGGACGCGAGCGTGCTCGCGCGCGGACACGGGCGTCCGCGCGCAGGGGCGCGGGGCCGTGCGGCTCCGCCGGGGCGGTTCGGCACGGCCCCGCGTGACCGCCCGCGCCCGGCCGGGCGCGGGCGCGGGCTACTCCGTCGCCGCCGTGCCCTCGGGCCCGCTGTCGGGGACGGCGTCGGCCTCCGCCGGCGCCACACCCCCCTGCTCGGCCCGCAGCCGCTCCTGGGCCGCCTCGATGCGCAGCAGCGTGCGCTCGCGGCCCAGCAGCTCCAGCGACTCGAACAGCGGCAGCCCGACGGTGCGCCCGGTGACCGCGACGCGCACCGGGGCCTGGGCCTTGCCGAGCTTGAGCCCGAGATCGAAGCCCGCGGCCTCAAGCTCGGCGCGCAGCGCGTCGGGCTCCCAGTCCAGCGAGGGATCGGCCAGCCGCTCGCGCGCGGCGGCCAGCATCGGCGCGGCGGTCTCGGGCTTCATCGCCTTGGACCAGCTCTTGGGGTCGTCGACCGGCTCGTCCAGGAAGAGGAAGTCGACGTTGGGCACGATCTCGCCAAGCACCGCCACCCGACTCTGGGCCAGCGGGGCCACCGCGCGGAAGACGTCCTCGTCGTAGTTCTCCTCCGACCACGGCGCCACCTCCGGGTCCAGCCACGGCCGGCAGCGCCGGACGAACTCCTCGACACTCAAGCCCCGGATGTACTCGCCGTTGAAGGCCCGCAGCTTCTTCTCGTCGAAGAACGCACTGGAGCTGTTGACGTCGGAGACGGCGAACAGCGGCTCCATCTCCGCCCACGGCATGATCTCCCGGTCATCGCCCGGCGCCCAGCCCAGCAGCATCAGGTAGTTGACCATCGCCTCGGGCAGGTAGCCCTCCTGCTGGTAGGACTCCAGGGCCACCTTGTCGCGGCGCTTGGACAGCTTCTGCCGCTTCTCGTTGACGATCACCGGCAGATGCGCCCATCCCGGCGGGGTGTGGCCCAGCGCCTCCCACAGCAGCTGCTGCTTGGGAGTGTTGGACAGGTGCTCCTCGCCGCGGATCACCTGGTTGATGCCCATCTCGATGTCGTCGGCCACATTGGCCAGCACGAACAGCGGGGAGCCGTCGGCGCGGGCGATGACGAAGTCCTCGATGGAGGCGTGGTCGAACTCCACCCGGCCGCGGATCGCATCGTCGACCACCGTGGGCCCGCCCTCGGGCACCCGGAACCGCAGCGCCCGCCCGGGCCCGGGCTCCAGCCCGCGGTCGCGGCAGAAGCCGTCATAGCCCAGGTTGGGGTTGTCGCGCCGGGCCTGGACCTGCTCGCGGGTGCAGTCGCAGTAGTAGGCGCGCCCCTGCTTGTAGAGCTGCTCGGCGCTCTCGCGGTGCTTGCCGGCGTAGTCCGACTGGAAGTAGGGCCCCTCGAAGTGCGGATCGGAGGCGCTGATACCCAACCAGGCCAGCGCCTGGATGATCCCCTCGGTCCACTCCGGCTTGTTGCGCGCGGCATCGGTGTCCTCGATGCGCAGCACGAACCGCCCCTCGTCCTGCTGGCGGGCCAGCGCCCAGTTGAACAGCGCAGACCGCGCCCCGCCGACATGGAACATCCCCGTCGGAGAGGGCGCGAAGCGCACGCGAATCGGATTCTCAGTCACACCCCCAACCCTATCGGCGCCGCAGGTGGGACGGGGTGGGCCACTCAGACCCGGGCGGGAGCCGCCGCGCGTGAGGCCCCCACCCTTTCATCCCATTGTGCTCGGCGAAGCGCTCAGGCGTTCCCCTTCTGGCGGTCTTCGAATTCGTGCACGACGATGGGGGTCTGCGTGACGAGCTCTCCATGGATGATTCCCGAGTCCAGTTCCCCGGTCAGGGCTTCGAGGAGGAATTGAGCGGCACACATGTCGTGCACTTCCCAGATTTCGTCCCGATAGTCGACGACTACTGGCCACTCTTCCGGATCGCCATCCGTCAGCCAGTACATCGACGCGCCGCCGTCTTCTCCCCAACAGAGCAACCCCGGACGCTCGGGATGGAACGGATATGCACTTCCCCGCTCAGCAAAGAATGGAAACTTTTCCACCATCTCTCGGTACTGCTCAGGAAATTCAGACCGAAGATCGCTGTAGATGAACTCGATCTCCGCGGTCTGCGATGCGAGCTCTTCCACTCGACCGCCCGGCCACTTGGGAGAAATGACATTCAAGCTATTGAGAGCCAACCCACCATAGGAATCGACGATGTCCCTGTAGTCCGGAGGGAAGGAAAACCCGTAATGCCGCTCCATCGCATCCCAGGAGACGGCCCCGCGGTCGACCATACGCGACTCACCGATGACCGCCTTCAACTCCAGGACCGCACTCCGCCACGGCACCCTCACAGACAACTCTCCTCAATGAGCCCCAACCGAATCGAGCCCTCCGTCCTCCCCAAGGCGGGATCGCTCGTAGGACGCGAAGCGCACGCGAATCGGATTCTCAGTCACACCTCCAAACCTATTAGCGCCGCAGGTAGGGGTGGCCGAAAAGCGGGGCCCCTGCGCCGCCAGAAGGAGCGACGAGCCTGGCCTGTCAGAAGAACTCCACGTCGAAGGTCTCCCCGGGCCACCCCTCATCGTTGAGCGGAGGGCACTCGATCTCCCGGTTCAGCAGTTTGAACAGAAACTCATCGGGCTCCATCGAATATACGTAATACTCATGGTAATCAGTAGCCACGACACGATACTCACTCTTCAAACACTCCCAATGAAAAGCGAAATTCCCGGCTTCGGAACCCGCCCAATCAACCAGCCGGAAATGATCTATATATTCACCGCTGCCACACTCTTCAAGTGCAACCCCGTAGCCATCGCAAACTTCCACCATACGCATGGAGTCAATGATCTCCGGACTTCCGGATCTGCCGATCGCATTAAGGAATTCCGGGGTACCTACTCTGAAAAATCCGCCGTCGAGGTCCAGACCCCCAAAGTTTTCTACAATCGTTTTGTACCCGGACGGAACCGCGCCTACGGCCTCCTCAATCGCTCCCCAGGCATAGGACCAGGAAGCAGGGTTAACCCCCAACAAGTGGGACAACTTCTCGATATACCCCATTGAACAATCACCCGCTATTGCTCGCACGACTTCCCCGGAAACACTTCAGGAAACCGTTGATTGGTGATGCTGACGTCAATTTCGTACCGCCCGAGCACCCCGCGCCAATCGCATGGTCCGACGTTGTGGGAGAAGGAGGCGGCGGCCGGAGTTCGCGGGTCAGCCTAGTCGCGGGTGATGACGCGGTTGGTGAGTTCTCCGACGCGTTCGACGGTGACCGTCATTTCGGAGCCGACCTCTACGGGGCCGACGCCCGCCGGGGTGCCGGTGAGGAGGACGTCGCCGGGCAGCAGGGTCATGAAGGAGCTGGCGTAGGCGATGACCGCGGGGATGTCGTGGATGAACTGCGAGGTGCGGCCGTCCTGGCGGATCTCGCCGTCGACGGTGGTGGTCACGCGCAGGTCGCCGGCCTCCTCCAGGGTGAGGCCGGTCTCGATCCAGGGGCCGATGGGGCAGAAGGAGTCGAAGCCCTTGCCCCGTGTCCACTGCTTGTCGGACTTCTGCAGGTCGCGCGCTGTGACGTCGTTGGCGACGGTGTAGCCGAAAATGACGTCCTTGGCGCGCTCGCGGGGGACCTCGCGGCAGGGGCGGGAGATCACCACGGCCAGTTCGCCCTCGAAGTCCACGCGCTGGGAGATCGGCGGGTAGAAGACCGGGTCGCCGGGGCCGGTGACGGCGGTGGAGGGCTTGAGGAAGACCACCGGCTCCTCGGTGGACTCGCCGGTGATGTCGCGCATCTCGGCGACGTGGTCGGCGTAGTTCTTGCCGATGCACACCACCTTGCTCGGCAGCACCGGCGACAGCAGGCGGACGTCCTCGACCTTCGCACGCTCGCCGGTGAGCTGGATCTGGCCCATCAGCGGGTGCCCGCTGATCCGCGACACGTACTGCTGGCCGCCGTCCTCGTCGGTGTCGATTAAGCCGTATCCGACATCGTCGCCCACGGAGAATCTTGCGATGCGCACGTCTGCTGCCTGCCTGTTCTAGCGCGTTCTTCCCTGCTCGTCCGCCGACCAGCGTACCCAGCCCGGCCGCGGCGCGGGCGCGCCGCCCTGTGGCACGCCGGTGCCGAATTAGGGACGGCACGCGCGTTTCGGACACTACGGACGACGCGCGACTTGCTCGCCGTTTCTGCGATGCTGGGACGGAACCCGGACGCCCTCCCGCAGCGGCGCCCCGCGCGGTCGGCCGCCGGGATCGGCACGGCCACGACGCTCCCGGATCGCAGGAAGGCCAGCGCTTGTCCCATCCCTCGCCGAACCCGCTCCGCAGGCGCCGCGGCACCCGCCGCCGGCGGCGCTACGGCCTCGAACTGCTGCTGGGACTCGCCGTGCTCGCCGCCGGCACCGGCCTGCTGGTCCTCGACCGGCAGGCTCCCGAGCTGACCGGGGAGGCGGGCAGCTCCACCTCCGGCCCCGCCTCCGAGGGCGGCGACGGCGGCACGGCCTCCGCATCGGCGCCGGCCACGGTCCCGCAGGCCGCCGAGGACGGGGACGGCGGCAAGCGCCCCGGAGGCGGCGACGCCTCAGCCGATGCCCAGGAGAGCCCGAAAGCCGACCGCCCGTCCGCCGACTCGCCCTCGCCCCGCCCCCAGGGCGGTGACGGCGCATCCCCGGACCTGCCCGCGGTGATGCGCTCGGTCGAGGAGGAGGTCAAGCGGGCCAGCGGCGACCTGAAGGTCGTCCCCGGCGAGAGCGACGCCGCCGGCGAGGGGCCGCTGCGGCGCTACCTGGTCGAGGTCGAGAAGGGCCTGCCGGGCGAGGCCGCCGACTTCGCCGCCGCCGTCGAGCAGATCCTCGCCGACAAGCGCAGCTGGCGCGGCGAGGAGGGCCTGTCCGTGCAGCGCGTGGACGAGGGCCCCGTGGACTTCCGGGTCGCCCTGGCGGCGCCCGAGACCGTCGACCGGATGTGCGCGCCGCTGCAGACGATGGGCCGCGTCTCCTGCACCAACGGCGGCCGGGCGATCATCAACCAGAACCGGTGGGTCTCGGGTGTGCCGCACTTCGACGGCGACCTGCGCACCTACCGCATCTACGTCATCAACCACGAGGTCGGCCACGCGCTGGGCCGCGGCCACGTCTCCTGCCCGGCCGAGGGCGAGCCCGCGCCGGTCATGCAGCAGCAGACGTTCGGGCTGCAGGGGTGCGAGCCCAACGGGTGGGTGCGGGACTGACGCCGCCCGGGGGCAGCCGGTGCCGGCCGCCGCCCCGCCTCACTCCTGCGGATAGCCCTGCCGCAGTAGGCCGTAGGTCATCGCGTCCTTCAGGGCGATCCAGGAGGCGTCGATGACGTTCTCGCCGACCCCCACCGTCGTCCACTCGCCGCGGCCGTCGCCGAAGGTCACCAGGATGCGGGTGACGGCTCCTGTGCCGGAGTTGCCCTCCAGGATGCGGACCTTGTAGTCGGTCAGCTCCAGCCCGGCCAGGGCGGTGTAGACGCCTTCCATGGCGCTGCGCAGCGCCCGGTCGAGGGCGTTGACCGGGCCGTTGCCCTCGGCGGTGGCGATCACCCGCTCGCCCTTGACCTGGAGCTTGACGGTGGCCTCGCTGACCGCGGCGCCGGCGGCCCCCTCGGCGGGGGCGCGCCGCTCGGCGATCACCCGCCAGGATTCCGCGTCGAAGTAGCGCGCGGGACGGCCCAGCTCCTCGCGCAGCAGCAGCTCCAGTGACGCGTCGGCCGCCTCGAAGCTGTAGCCGCTCAGCTCCAGGTCCTTGACCCGCTCGACGACGCGGCCCAGCAGGTCGCGGTCTCCGGAGAGGTCGAAGCCCAGCTCCTTGGCCTTCAGCTCGATGGAGGCCCGCCCGGCCATGTCCGAGACCAGCATCCGCATGTCGTTGCCGACCAGCACCGGGTCGATGTGCTGGTAGAGGTCGGGGTCGACCTTGATCGCCGAGGCGTGCAGCCCGGCCTTGTGCGCGAAGGCCGAGACCCCGACGTAGGGCTGGTGGGTGGAGGGGGCGATGTTCACGATCTCGGCGATGGCCTGGGAGACGCGGGTCATCTGCGTCAGGCAGCCCTCAGGCAGCACGTCGCGGCCCTGCTTCAGCGCGAGGGCGCCCACCACCGAGAACAGGTTGGCGTTGCCCACCCGCTCGCCGTAGCCGTTGGCGGTGCACTGCACGTGGGTGGCGCCGGCGTCGACGGCGGCGAGGGTGTTGGCGACGGCGCATCCGGTGTCGTCCTGGGCGTGGATCCCCAGCCGCGCACCGGTGGCCTCGGCGACCTCGGCGACGATGCGGGAGATGTCGGCCGGCAGCATCCCGCCGTTGGTGTCGCAGAGGACGACGACGTCGGCGCCGGCCTCGGCGGCGGTGCCCACCACGCGCACGGCGTAGTCGGGGTCGTAGCGGTAGCCGTCGAAGAAGTGCTCGCAGTCGAGGAAGACGCGCTGCCCGTGCTCGCGCAGGTGGGCGACGGTGTCGGCGATCATCGCCAGGTTCTCCTCGCCGGTCGTGCGCAGGGCGCGCTCGACGTGCCGGCCGTCACTCTTTGCGACGAGAGTGACGACCGGCGCACCCGACTCGCGCAGTGCGGCGACCTGCGGGTCGTCGGCCGCCCGCACCCCCGCCCGGCGGGTCGCGCCGAACGCGGAGAGCTGCGCGTGCTCCAGCCGGAGCTCTTGTGAAGCCCGCTGGAAGAACTCGGTGTCCTTGGGGTTCGCGCCGGGCCAGCCGCCCTCGATGAAGCGCACGCCGAACTCGTCGAGGAGCTTGGCGATGGCGAGCTTGTCCGCGACGGTCAGGTTGATGCCTTCGCGCTGGGCACCGTCGCGCAGCGTCGTGTCGAAGACGTGGAAACTGTCGTCAGGCATGGGTGCGAACTCCCGAGTGTGAGCTGTCGATGTCGCGGGCCCCGCCGCCAACAAAAAAGACCCCTCGTGGACACGAGAGGTCTGCGCGCTGGCGAGGTCCGTTTTCAGCCAGCGCGCCTCACGATAATGATCACCTGAGACGGCACGTTCATCAGTGTGCCACAGGATCGCGCTTCAGTCCGAATAATCGACACCTTCATCTCGGATGGCGAGACGAAGCCGGGGTTTCGCCTGGTATGCGGGGATTGCGTGGGGCGCCGCGCGCCACGCTCGGGGCGCATCGCCTCGGTCTGCGGCGGCCGACCCGACGCGGTGCCCGGCGGCCCCCGGCTGCGGCCCTGCGCGCCGGAGACGCGCAGGGCCGCGGGCCGTGCACCGGACACGGCGCCTATGCGAAGGTGCGCACCCACCCGTGGGTGTCGGGCCGGGTGCCGTACTGGAGCGCGACGAGCTCCTCGCGCAGCCCCATGGTGACCGGGCCGGCGTCGCCGTCGCCGATGGTGAACTCCCCGTCCCTGCCCTTGACGTGGCCGACCGGGGTGATCACCGCCGCCGTGCCGCAGGCGAAGACCTCGGTGAGCTCGCCGCTGAGGGCGGCGCGGCGCCATTCGTCGGTGGAGATGGCGCCCTCCTCGGTGGGGAAGCCCAGTTCGGGCCCGAGCGTCAGCAGCGAGTCGCGGGTGATTCCGGGCAGCAGCGTGCCCGTGAGCGCGGGCGTGAGCAGCCTGGCCTCATCGCCCGAGCCGAAGACGAAGAACAGGTTCATCCCGCCCATCTCCTCGACCCAGCGGTGCTCCTTGGCGTCCAGCCAGACGACCTGGTCGCAGCCCTGCTGCACGGCTTGGGACTGGGCGACGAAACTGGAGGCGTAATTGCCGGCGAACTTGGCCTCGCCGGTGCCGCCGGGCGCCGCGCGGGTGTAGTCGTCGCTCAGCCACACGGTGACCGGCTTGATCCCGCCGGAGAAGTAGGGGCCCGAGGGCGAGGCGATGAGCACGAACCGGTAGCTGCGCGAGGGGTGGTTGACCCCCAGGCCGACGTCGGTGGCGAACATGAACGGCCGCAGGTACAGGCTGCTGTTGGGCTGCGTGGGGATCCACTCGGAGTCGTGGCGCAGCAGGGTCTCGATGGCGCCGAGGAACAGCTCCTCGGGCAGTTCGGGCATCGCCATGCGGCGCGCGCTGCGGTTGAGCCGCGCGGCGTTGGCCTCGGGCCGGAAGCAGGCGACCTCGCCGCCGGGGTGGCGGTAGGCCTTCAGCCCCTCGAAGATCTCCTGGGCGTAGTGCAGGGCCGCCGTGGCCGGATCCAGCGTGAGCGGTCCGTAGGGCTCCAGCCGGGCGTCGTACCAGCCTTTGCCCTCGACGTAGTCGATGGTGACCATGTGATCGGTGAACACGGTCCCGAACCCCGGATTGTCCAGCAGTTGCGCGCGCTCCTGCGGGGTCTTCCGCTGAGCCGACAGCTGGACGTCGAACGTCAACCCGCTTGTGGTGGTGCTGCTGTTCATGGGTTTCAAGGTCCTCTCCGTACAGCGGGGCGGCAGCGCTGCCGGCCCCGGATTCCAGTGTGACGGAAACGACGCACCCGCGGCCATAGCACTCCACAGGCCCCGCCCGGCCGGTTCCGGCGCCCTGGGGCGGACGGAAGGCGGGGCGGCTGCGCGGCGGAACAGCGCAAAACGGGCGCGCCGGTGAACCGGCACGCCCGCTGCAGCGTGGAAGCGTTCCTTCGCCCCGGCCGCGCCGATCCCAAGTCAGCAGGGCCGAGGCGGCGGCGCTCAGCCCTGCCCGGCTACTCGCTTGGCGATGTCGTCGCCGATGGCGGCGGTGGAGCGCTCGTCGCCGCCCAGTTCGGCGCGGACCCGCAGGTCCTCGGCGACGGCGTGCTCGACCTTGCGCGCGGCGGCGTCCAGGCCGAGGTGGTCGAGCATGATCACCGTCGAGAGCACGGTGGCGGTGGGGTCGGCCTTGCCCTGGCCGGCGATGTCGGGCGCCGAACCGTGGACGGGCTCGAACATGCTCGGGAAGGCGTTCTCGGGGTTGATGTTGCCGCTGGCGGCCAGCCCGATGCCGCCGGCGACCGCGGCGCCGAGGTCGGTGATGATGTCGCCGAAGAGGTTGTCGGTTACCACGACGTCGAAGCGCTGCGGCTGGGACACGAAGAACATCGCGGCGGCGTCGACGTGGGAGTAGTCGACCGCGACGTCCGGGAACTCCGCGCCGACCTCGCGCACCACGCGCTGCCACAGCTCGCCGGCGAAGGTCAGCACGTTGTCCTTGTGCACCAGAGTGAGCTTCTTGCGCGGGCGCTGGGCGGCCTTGGCGAAGGCGTAGCGCACCACGCGCTCCACGCCCAGGCGGGTGTTGACGCTGTCCTGCGTGGCGATCTCGTCGGGCGTGCCCTTGCGCAGCACGCCGCCCATGCCGGCGTAGGGCCCCTCGGTGCCCTCGCGCACGACGAGGATGTCCATGTCCTCGGGGCGCACTCCGGCCAGGGGCGTGCCCACTCCGGGGTACAGGCGCACCGGGCGCAGGTTGACGTAGTGGGAGAAGGCGAAGCGCAGCCGCAGCAGCAGGCCGCGCTCCAGGACGCCGCTGGGCACGCTGGGGTCGCCCACCGCGCCCAGCAGGATCGCGTCGTGGCCGCGCAGCTCCTCCTCGACCGAGTCGGGCAGCGTCTCGCCGGTGGCGTGCCACCGGCGGGCGCCGAGCTCGTACTCGGCGGTCTCGAAGGCGATGTCGTGCTCCGACGCGGCGGCGGTGAGGACCTTGAGTCCTTCGGCGACCACCTCGGGGCCGATCCCGTCGCCGGGGATCACGGCCAACTTCACGGTGCGCGCAGCCATGGGCAGCCCAGCCTCTACTCAGCTCGTGGTCTTGCGACCGGTCTCGGCGCGTGGCGCCCCGGTCCGCGCGAACCGGGCGTTCTCACATGCTGAGACCAACGGAACGGTCAGTGAGACAAGCCTAGCGCCCCGCGGAGCCTCCGTTGTCGCGGCGGTCCAGCGCGACCTGCACGGCTTCGGTGGCCTCGGCGGTGTCGGTGTCGGCGGGTGCGGGAGTGGTGTCGTACACGGCGGTCCCCTTGCGGATCCGAGCGCGGCACGGCTGCCGCGCGGCGGTCGGTCGGATGTGCTGCACCAGGTCCGGGCGGCTCCCCGACCCCGCGAGAGCCGCCGGGGCCGGCGGCGGGAGCGGACGGGGGCGCGCGAAAAGCGGGGCCGCGGATCGGTGGCGCGACGGTGTACCGGACCTGCCGGCCGCGTCCGGTGTCGGGCGGGCGCGGCGCAAAGGCGCACATGCTCCCGGGCGAAGGTGGTGCCGGGCGGCCGCGGTCCCCGGTGTGCCGGGCGGGCCGTGCGCGGGGCGCCGGCGGTGTCCGCCGGATGCGGGCGGCGTGAGCCACCGGGCGCCCTATCTCTTAGGACGACAGACTATCGGACGTCCGACTAACCCGCCAGCCGCCCCGGCGTCGCCCGCGTTCCCGAAACGCCCGCCGGAAAGCGCGCGGGGCCGCCCGCACCGATGCGGACGGCCCCGCGCGTGTTTCCCGCGGGTGGGCGGGGCGCTTCAACGCGCCGCACACCCGCTCAGGCTCGATCAGTCGTCGAGGTCGACCTGGCGGGTCTGGGAGGCCTCGATCTCGGTGGAGATGGCCTCCAGGGTGGCGTCGGGGATCGCCGAGTCGACGGTGAGCGTGATCAGCGCCGTTCCGCCCTCGGTGTCGCGGCTGACCTGCATGCCCGCGATGTTGATCTGCGCCTCGCCCAGCAGCGCGCCGACCTTGCCGACGATGCCGGGGCGGTCGTGGTAGGAGAGGAACGCCATGTGCGCGTTGACCGGGATCTCCATGCTGTAGCCGTTGATCTCGACCAGCTTCTCGTGGTGGCGCGGCCCGGACAGCGTGCCCGAGACCGACACCCGCTGGCCGTCGGGCATCAGCCCGCGCACCGTGATCAGGTTGCGCCAGTCGGAGTGGTCGTCGCTGGTGACGAGGTTGACCTCGACACCGCGCTCCTTGGCCAGCAGCGGTGCGTTGACGAAGGTCACCGCCTCCTCGACCACGTCGCCGAAGACCCCCTTGAGGGCCGCCAGCTCCAGCACCTTGACGTCGTAGGCGGCGATCTCGCCGCGGACCTCGATGTCGATGCGGTCGGCCACGCCCCGCGCGAGCGAGGTGAAGATGCGGCCGAGCTTCTCGGTCAGCGGCAGGCCCGGCTTGACGTCCTCGGCCACCGCGCCGCCCTGCACGTTGACCGCGTCGGGGACGAACTCGCCCGACAGCGCCAGCTTCACCGACCGCGCGACCTGGGTGCCGGCCTTCTCCTGGGCCTCGGCGGTGCTGGCGCCCAGATGGGGGGCCACGACGACGCTCTCGAACTCGAACAGCGGGCTGTCGGTGCACGGCTCCGAGGCCCACACGTCGATGCCCGCGCCGGCGACGCGCCCCTCCTTGAGCGCCCGGTAGAGGGCGTCCTCGTCGAGGATGCCGCCGCGCGCGGCGTTGATGACGCGCACGCTCGGCTTGACCTTGGACAGCGCGTCGTCGCCGATGAGGCCGACCGTGTCCTTGTTCTTGGGCAGGTGGATGCTGATGTAGTCGCTGCGCCGCAGCAGCTCGTCCAGCGACACCATCTCGACGCCGATCTGGGCGGCGCGGCTGGGCTGCACGAACGGGTCGTAGGCGATGATGTGCGTGCCGAAGGCCGCGAGCCGCTGGGCGACCAGCGCACCGATCCGGCCCAGGCCGACGATGCCGACCGTCTTGTCGTAGACCTCGACGCCGGTGTACTTGGAGCGCTTCCACTCGCCGTTGATCAGCGCGTTGTGGGCCGGCGCAGTGTTGCGGGAGGTGGCCAGCAGCAGGTTGATGGCCTGCTCGGCGGCGCTGATGATGTTGGAGGTGGGGGCGTTGACGACGAGGACGCCGGCCTTGGTCGCCGCATCGACGTCGACGTTGTCCAACCCCACCCCGGCGCGCGCCACGACCTTGAGCCGCGGGGCGGCGGCCAGCGCCTCGGCATCGACCTGGGTCGCGCTGCGAACGATCAGGGCGTCGACGTCGGCGAGGGCCGGCAGCAGCTCGGAGCGGTCGGCGCCGTTGGCGTGGCGGACCTCGAAGTCGCCTTCCAGCAGCGCGAGACCGGCGGGGGAGAGTTCTTCCGCGACGAGAACGGAGGGCTTAGGCACAGCTTGCTTCCTTATTCGGGTTGCGGCGTGGCCGCGTTTTCGCGGCTGGTCCTTTCCCACATCGGTGGGGCTCGTTCGGTTGTGACGGCCACGAAAAGTCTAGTGCGCCGGTGGGTTTCGCTCTCGGACAGGGGTGCCGGAACACCGGAAGCAAGCGCTGTGCCCAGGCAGAACGCGCCGAGAGGGCGGCGGAGGCGGGTGGCTCCGCGGCACGCAACCGGGCCACCCGGCCGGCCGCGGGCCGCTCCCGCACGGGCGCGCCCCGGCGGGGGCGCGGTGCGGGAGCGGCCGGCGCTGGAGCCGCCCGGACGGCCTCAGCCCTGCAGCCAGCTCATCAGCGGGCGCAGCTCGGCGCCCACCTTCTCGATCGGCTCGCTCTGCTCGGCCTCGCGGCGCTTGAGGAAGTTGGGGCGGCCGGCGTCGAACTCGGCCACCATCTCGCGGGCGTAGCTGCCGTCCTGGATCTCCGAGAGCACCCGGCGCATCTCCTCGCGGGTCTGCTCGGTGATGATGCGCGGACCGCGGGTGTAGCCGCCGTACTCGGCGTTGTCGGAGACCGACCAGTTCATCTTGGAGATGCCGCCCTCGTACATGAGGTCGACGATGAGCTTGACCTCGTGCAGGCACTCGAAGTAGGCGACCTCGGGCTGGTAGCCGGCCTCGGTCAGGGTGGAGAACCCGGCCTTGATCAGCTCGGCGAGGCCGCCGCAGAGCACGGTCTGCTCGCCGAAGAGGTCGGTCTCGGTCTCCTCGGTGAAGGTGGTCTTGAGCGCGCCGGCGCGGGTGCCGCCGATGCCCTTGGCGTAGGACAGGGCGAGGTCCCAGGCCGAGCCGGAGGCGTCCTGCTCCACGGCGACCAGGACCGGTACGCCGCGGCCCTCCTCGAACTGGCGGCGCACCAGGTGGCCCGGGCCCTTGGGCGCGATCATGGCGACGTCGACGCCTGCCGGCGGCTGGACGAGGCCGTAGCGGATGCTGAAGCCGTGGCCGAAGAACAGCGCGTCGCCGTCGTTGAGGTGGGGGGCGATCTCCCGGTCGTAGAGGTCGCGGTGGATGTGGTCGGGCACCAGGATCACGATGAGGTCGGCTTCCTGCGCGGCCTCGGCGGGGGTGACCACCCGCAGCCCGGCCTCCTCGGCCTTCTGGCGGCTCTTGGAGCCCTCGGCGAGGCCGATGCGCACGTCCACGCCGGAGTCCCGCAGCGACAGCGCGTGCGCGTGCCCCTGGCTGCCGTAACCGATCACGGCGACGGTGCGCCCCTGGATGATGCTGAGGTCCGCGGCGTCGTCGTAGTACATCTCTGCTGCCACTTCGGCCTACTCCTTGCGTATGTGGGAAAGTGTGTCGGTTCTGCTGGGCGGGGCCCGCCGCGCCGAGAGCCGCGCGGCGGATGCGGAACGCCTCCCGGCGGCCCCGCCTTCTGGGCGCGGGCCGGACCGGGGCTCACGCGCTGCGCTCTACCGCGCGCAGTGAGCGGTCGGTGATGGACCGGGGGCCGCGGCCCAGCGCGACCAGGCCCGACTTCACCAGTTCCTTGATGCCGAACGGTTCGAGGTTGCGCACCAGCGCGTCGAGCTTCTCGGGCTTTCCGGTCGCCTCGATCACCACGACGTCGGGTCCGACGTCGACGATGTTGGCGCGGAACAGCTCGGCCGTCTGGATGACGGCGGCGCGGTTGCCGGCGTCGGCCTTGACCTTGGCCAGCAGGAGCTCCCTGCGGACCGAGGCGTCGTTGTCCATCTCGACGATCTTGATGACGTTGACGAGCTTGTTGAGCTGCTTGGTCACCTGCTCCAAGGGGTGGCGGTCGCAGTTGACCACGATCGTCATGCGGGACAGGCCCTCGTACTCGGTGGTGCTGACGCTGAGCGAGTGGATGTTGAATCCGCGCCGCGAGAACAGCGCCGAGGTCCGGGCGAGGATGCCGGGGGTGTCTTCCACGAGGACGGAAAGGGTGTGCTGGCTCATTGTGACGTCGTCGCCTCTCTCGTGAACCGGGCCGGTCCGTTAGTCCTCGTCGTCCCAGTCGGGCGCCATGTCGCGCGCGTACTGGATGTTGTCGTTGCTGATGCCGGGTCCGACCATGGGCCAGACCATCGCGTCGTGGTTGACGGAGAAGTCCACGACCACCGGTGCGTCGTCGACGGCCATCGCCTTCTCGATGGTGGCGTCGATGTCCTCGGCCCGTTCGCAGCGCAGCCCGACACAACCGTACGCCTCCGCCAGGCGCACGAAGTCGGGCACGCGGACCTTGGCGTCGCGCGGCGCCGTCTGCAGGTCGGTGTGGGAGTAGCGGCCGTCGTAGAAGAGGGTCTGCCACTGGCGGACCATGCCGAGGTTGCCGTTGTTGACGACCGCGACCTTGATGGGGATGCCCTCGATGGCGGCGGTGGCCAGCTCCTGGTTGGTCATCTGGAAGCAGCCGTCGCCGTCGACGGCCCACACGGTGCGCTCGGGGTCGCCCACCTTGGCGCCCAGCGCGGCGGGCACGGAGAAGCCCATGGTGCCCAGGCCGCCGGAGTTGACGAAGGTTCCGGGCTTCTCGTAGCCGATGAACTGGGCCGCCCACATCTGGTGCTGGCCGACCCCGGCGACATAGGTGGCGTCGGGGCCGACAAGCTCGCCCAGGCGCTGGATGACCTTCTGCGGAGCCAGGCTGCCGTCGTCGGCGTCCTCATAACCCAGCGGGTAGACCTCGCGCAGCCGGTCGAGCTGGGCCCACCAGGCGGCGTAGTCGCCCTCGCGGCCGGCCGCCTGGTCGTTGCGCACCGCCACGACCAGGTCGGCGATGACCTCGCGGCAGTCGCCGACGATGGGGACGTCGGCGTGGCGGTTCTTGGAGATCTCGGCCGGGTCGATGTCGGCGTGGACGATCTTGGCGCCGGGGGCGAAGCTGTCGAGCCGGCCGGTGACCCGGTCGTCGAAGCGTGCGCCCAGGGCCACGATCAGGTCGGCCTTCTGCAGCGAGCCCACAGCCGCGACGGTGCCGTGCATCCCGGGCATGCCCAGGTTCTGCGGGTGGCTGTCGGGGAAGACGCCCCGCGCCATGAGCGTGGTGGTCACGGGCACGCCGGTCAGTTCGGCCAGGACGCGCAGCTCCTGGGCGGCGCCCGAGCGCAGCACCCCGCCGCCGACGTAGAGGACGGGCCGGCGCGCCTCGGCGATCATCCGGGCGGCCTCGCGGACCTGCTTGCCGTGGGGCTTGGTGACCGGGCGGTAGCCGGGCATGTCCAGCCGCTGCGGCCAGGAGAACGACGTGGCCGCCTGCAGCGCGTCCTTGGCGATGTCGACCAGGACGGGGCCGGGGCGGCCGGACGAGGCGACGTGGAACGCCTCGGCGATGGTGCGGGGGATGTCCTCGGCGTTCTTGACGAGGTAGTTGTGCTTGGTGATGGGCATCGTGATGCCGCAGATGTCGGCTTCCTGGAAGCCGTCGGTGCCGATCAGGGGGGTGGCGACCTGACCGGTGATGGCGACCAGCGGCACCGAGTCCATGTGGGCGTCGGTGAGGGGGGTGACGAGGTTGGTCGCACCCGGGCCGCTGGTGGCCATGCAGACGCCGGGGCGCCCGGTGGCATAGGCGTAGCCCTCGGCGGCGTGGCCCGCTCCCTGCTCGTGGCGCATCAGGATGTGGCGCACGCCGGCGGAGTCGTAGAGGGGGTCGTAGGCGGGAAGGATCGCCCCGCCGGGGATCCCGAACACAACGTCGACACCGGCATGCTCCAGTGACCTGATGAGCGATTGGGCTCCGGTCATCTGCTCGGTCATCACAAGTTCCGATCCTTCACCAGAGGGGCTCGTCGTCGGGGGTGCTTGAGCAACAAAAAACCCCCCACCGCGAATGCGGTTGGAGGGAGCGCGCAGCGAGTGGCTTGGTCAGCTGGCTGCGCGCCGACCAAGTACGAGAATCAGGAAGTTGCTCTGCACGGTCACAACGATGACCGAGCGGATGTCCGCCCGTCAACTGAAACGCGAATTTGTCTCACTATTCGAGACACAGCGGTCAGCATGCGAGTGCGACCCAGGTCACAGTAGCGTCCGTACCCAGGGAAATCCACCCCCGGAGACAGCGGAATTCCACCATTCGGTACCGGCCGGACATTCCGCGGCATTCTGCGGCATTGCACGGCGAATCCGTGCACACGCAAAGGCCGGCCCGCGCTCGGCGGCACGGGAATGGCGGAAGACCGGCGAGCGCTCCGCCCGGCGCCGGGGGCGGGGGCCGGGCCCCTACAGCGGTATCCCGGCCTCGCCGCCCACCAGCGCCTCCACGCCGTCGGCCACCATGGGGCGGGCCACCAGGAAGCCCTGGCCGTACCCGCAGCCCATCGAGCGCAGCTGCTCCAGCTGCTCGCTGCGCTCGATGCCCTCGGCCACCACCTGCACGCCCAGGTCCTGGCCGAGCCGGATGATGGTGTGGGTCAGCAGCGTCACCGTGCCGTCCGTGCCCAGGTCCCGGATGAACGACGGGTCGATCTTGATGGTGTCCACGCGCAGCTCGCGCAGATGCGCCAGCGACGCGTACCCCATGCCGAAGTCGTCGATGGCCAGGCGCACCCCCAGCCGCCGCAGCTGGGCCAGCCGCTCCACGGCCTCGCCCTGGCTCTCCAGCAGGACCTCCTCGTCGACCTCCATGGTCAGCACCTCGGCGGGCAGCCCGCTGTCGGCCAGCGCCCCGGCCACCGTCTCCACGAACCGCGGCGCCAGGATCTGCTTGACCGACAGGTTCACCGACAGCGCGATGTCCCAGTCGGAGGCCCGCCAGATCGCGACCTTCTCGCAGGCCTCCCGCAGGATCCACTCCCCCAGCGGCGTGATCAGCCCCGACTCCTCGGCCGGGCCGATGAAGCCCTCCGGCAGCACCCGTTCGTCGCCCCGCTGCCAGCGCACCAGCGCCTCCACAGCGGTCACCTGCGAGCTCTCCAGGTCCACGACCGGCTGGTACTCCAGCAGGAAGTCGCCGTTGGCCAGCGCCTGGCGCAGCTCGGTCTGCAGCTCCAGGCGGCCCACGACCTTGGCGTGCATGTGCGCGGCGTAGATCTCCAGTCGGCCGCCCCCGCCCATCTCCTTGGCGCGGGCCAGTGCCATGTCGGCGTTGCGCAGCAGTTCGCCGCTCTCCACGACGGAGTCGGCGAAGGCCACTCCGGCGCTGGCCGACAGCACCACCTCGCGGTCGGCGACCTGGAACGGATCCGCGCTGATCGACCGGATCAGCCGCTCGGCCAGGTCCACCACGTGCTGGGCGTTGGGGCCGTGCTCGATCAGTACCGCGAACTCGTCGCCGCCCCAGCGCGACAGCGTGACCCCGGAGTCGGTGGTCGCGCGCAGTCGGCGGCCCGCCTGGGCCAGCAGGTAGTCGCCGAAGGTGTGCCCGGCGGAGTCGTTGACCGCGGTGAACCCGTCCAGGTCCAAGAAGATCGCGGCGATCTCGCCTTCGGCCTGGCCGCGCTCGCGGCGCACCAGCACCTCGCGCGCCCGCTCCTCCAGGTAGGCGCGGTTGGGCAGGCCGGTGATCCCGTCGTGGAAGGTCAGGTGGTTGACCTGGTCCTCCAGGGCCACCTGGGCGCTGATGTCCCTGGTGGTGACCAGCAGCCGGTCGGGTTCGCCCGGCTGCTCGTACAGCGAGGCGGTCGACTCGGTGTGCCGCCAGGTGCCGTCGCCGGCGCGGACCCGCAGCCGCAGGTGGATGCCCTCGCTGTCGTCCTGGGTGAAGGCCGCCATCGCCCGCTTCACCTGCGGCAGGTCCTCAGGGTGCACGATCGCGGTGACGGGCTCGGTGAGCAGGTCGTCCAGCCGGTAGCCGAACGCCTCGGCGGCTCCGGCGCTGACGTAGAAGATCCGGCCGTCGAAGTCCAGGATGAGGATGACGTCGCCGCTGTTCTTGGCAAGCTCGTGGAAGTGCTGCTCGCGCGTGTGCACCATCCGCGACAGGGTCGCGTTCTCCTCCAGCAGCCCGCTCATCCGCACCAGCAGCACGATCACCGCCGACCCGGCCGCCAGCGGCAGCACCGGCGCCAGGCCGTCCACCCGCAGGGCACCGATCGTCAGCACCACCGCCGCCACGAACAGCGCACCGCAGGCGGCGATCTCGGGGGCGAACCGGTACAGCCCGCGCCCGGTGATGCGGCGCGGGCGGGTGCCCGCGCGGTCGCGGATCAGCCACGGCAGGCAGCCCAGCAGGGCGAAGCCGACGAACCGCACCGGATACTCGATGCCGCCCGCGGGCAGCACCCCGGTCAACCGGGTCACCGCGCCGATGAGGTCGGCGCCGCAGATGATCACGAACGCGCCGACGGCCAGCAGCACACCGCGGCGCGTGCTGTGCGGCGAGGTGAAGACCAGCGGGGCCAGCAGGCACAGCACGACGATGTCGGCGACCGGGTAGACCAGCGCGAAGGCGAGGAACCCGCCGCCTTCGCCCAGCTCGCTGTAGAGCGGGGCGAACAGCAGCAGCCACACGATGGAGAACAGCGCCGCCGCGCACACGTAGCTGTCGGTGACGTGCCGCACCACCGGGCGGAAGCCCTTCGGCAGCGGCGCGAACCGGGTGAACCCGAGCACGAAGAGCGGCAGCGCCACCAGGGAGAAGAGGTCGCCGAAGCTCAGCGAGACCGCGGCGTTGGTGCTCAGCAGCCCGGTGACCGCGTAGACGAAGGCGCCGGCGCTCCAGGCCAGCGCGGCGAAGCCGAGCAGGCGCAGCGCCGCGGCGCCGTCGGCGCCGTCGGCGTTGGCCTCGCTGTCGGCGGCGGTCGCGGCCCGGCGGCGCGAAGCGTACAGGAGCGACACCGCGGCCGCGGCCGCGGCCGCGGCGGGAGGCCACGAGCCCAGCCACGCGGTCAGCGTGACGTCGCCGACGCTGACGAGCGAGCCCAGCGCGTAAAGCACCGCGAGGGCGATGATGGCTCCCAGCCAGATGCGCGAATCGGCCTTCATCGCCACGCTCCCGAACGTGGGCGGAAGACCGAGTGGGCGGCGGGTCCCACCGCGGCGACCGTGATCATCACTGGTTGGGCGCGTCGGCTGCGGTTTCCGGGCCGCAGCGAAGGCGCCCGCCTCCTTCCGGAATGCGTGCCCCGTGCTGTCGGTGCGGGCCCGTTCGGGCCTTCGGGGCGGATCTGGGGGATGGTCGGGGTCCGGGCACAGCACGGAGCTGGGCCGCCGTCCCCGGTGAGCGGCCGCGCGACCGCCGCCACGGCGCGTATCGGCCGTGTGCGGTCTGCCCGGTGAAGCAGGAGGCCCGGTGGCGGACAGGGGGCCCGATCGCCGACGCAGTTGGCGAAGCGGTCAACGAGCGGCTCCTCCTCCCGCATGGCCGGAGCGCGGCAGTCGGGCCCGGCGCGGGGAGCGCAGCCACGGCTTCGGGGCCGGGCCCCTTCGGCACCGGGACGTCGACGGCGGGTACCGGCCCGGCCGTCCCGCGGCGCCCGTTTCGCACCGGGGGCGGCTCGGACGTGCAGGGACGCGGAATCGCCTGCAAGCGTCTCTCCGGTATCCGCCCTGACCAGGCTAGTCACCCAAGGTCACGCTGAGATAGAGATGCAGACGAGACATGGCGACGACATGAACACCGTATGTGATCATCCCCTGTCACCCGCGCCGTTCACCCGAACCGCCCTGGGACTCCCCGTGTTCAACGACTCCCCCGTTTCCGCCGCAGACCGTGCAGGGGCGGACGGCGCCCCCGCGTCGCGTGTATCGCCCCGCCCCGGCAAGGCGGGACGCTGTACAGCACCGCGCCGCCCCGGACGGTACCGCCGTCCGGATCCGCTGCCTGCCACATGCCCGGCGGCCGTGCCCGGGCACGGGACGAAAGACCCGTCCCGTACACGCTCGGCGGCCGCCGCGGGTTCCCGGCGCCCGCGGCGGGCCGCGCGTACCGCGGACGTCACCGGAGCCTACTAAGGACGGGCGGATGGTCGGGCCTGCGGTGATCGGTGCGGGCGCCCGCCGGTGACCGGTGAGCGACGGGAGCAGCGACGGCGTGTCCGGAGCTTTCGGGGGCGCGTCACCCTCCGACACACGCGGACCGGAACCCCGCATGCCCGATTTGGGCCGGGCCATCGACCGCGCGGATTTCACCGGATTCGGGGGGCGAAATCCGGTGAAATCCGCGCGCTCGGCTCCCCCAGCGGCGATGATCTTGTACCTGGGCACGAGCCCGGCCCCGCGCCGCCCCGCCTCGCCTGCGCGGGTGCGCTGCCGCCGCGCTCCCCCGCCGGGCCGGCCCCGCGGTCACTGGGCGCCGAGACGCTCCAGGATCAGCTCTCGCGCCCGGCCGGCGTCCGCCTGCCCGCGGGTGGCCTTCATCACCGCGCCCACGAGGGCGCCGGCCGCGGCCACCTTCCCGCCGCGCACCTTCTCGGCGGCGTCGGGGTTGTCGGCGATGGCCTGGTCGACGGCCGCGCCCAGCGCCGAGTCGTCGCTGACGACCTTCAGCCCGCGCGTCTCGACCACCTGGTCGGGGTCGCCCTCGCCGGCCAGTACGCCTTCGACGACCTGGCGGGCCAGCTTGTTGGTGAGCGTCCCCTCGGCCACCAGGGCGGCCACGCGGGCCACCTGCTCGGGCGTGATCGCCAGCGCCGCCAGCTCCACCTCGGACTCGGTGGCGCGGCGGGAGAGCTCGTTGAGCCACCACTTGCGGGCGTCGTCCGGCGACGCACCGGCCTCCACCGTGGCGGCGACGAGGTCGATCGCCTCGGCGTTGACCAGGTCGCGCAGCTCCTCGTCGGACAGCCCCCACTCGGCCTTGACCCTGGCCCGCTTGGCCGCGGGCAGCTCCGGCAGGCCGGCGCGCAGCTCCTCGACCCAGTCGGCGCCCGGTGCCACGGGAACGAGGTCGGGGTCGGGGAAGTAGCGGTAGTCCTGGGCCTCCTCCTTGCTGCGGCCCGAGACCGACGTACCGGTGTTCTCCTGGAAGTGCCGGGTCTCCTGTACCACGCGCTGCCCGGCGCCGAGCACGCCGGCCTGGCGCTCGATCTCCGAGCGCACCGCGCGCTCGACCGAGCGCAGGGAGTTCACGTTCTTGGTCTCGCTGCGAGTGCCCCACTCGTCGGCGCCGCGCGGCATCAGCGAGACGTTGACGTCGCAGCGCAGCGACCCCTCCTCCATGCGCACGTCGGAGATGCCCAGGGAGCGGACCAGGTCGCGCAGCTCGGTGACGTAGGCGCGCGCCACCTGCGGCGCCAGGTCGCCGGTGTGCTCGATCGGCTTGGTGACGATCTCCAGCAGCGGGATGCCGGCGCGGTTGTAGTCGACGATGGAGTACTCGGCGCCGTGGATGCGCCCGGTGGCGCCGCCCATGTGCGCGGTCTTGCCGGTGTCCTCCTCCATGTGCACCCGCTCGATGCCCACGCGGAACTCGCGCGGACCCTCGGGAGTGTCGACCGTCACGTCGAGGTAGCCGTCGGTGCACAGCGGCTCGTCGTACTGGGAGATCTGGTAGTTCTTCGGCATGTCGGGGTAGTAGTAGTTCTTCCGCGCGAAGCGGCACCACGACGCCACCGAGCAGTTCAGCGCCAGCCCGAGCCGGATCGCGCTCTCCACGGCCTTCTCGTTGACCACGGGCAGCGAGCCGGGCAGCGCCAGGCACACCGGGCATACCTGGGTGTTGGGTTCGGCGCCGAAGGCCGTGGCGCAGGAGCAGAACATCTTCGAGGCCGTGCCCAGCTCGACATGGGTCTCCAGCCCGAGCACCGGCTCATAGGAGCGCATGGCGTCGTCGAAGGCCACGGGGGCCGGACCGTCACCGCTCGTGGCAGGGCTACTCGTTACCGCGCCAACCATCGCCGCAACCCGTTTCCTTATCCGAAGTCCGTGTCCGACGAGCCCCGCTTTCGGAGCGGGGCCGTCCGAGTCCTCCCTCGCGGTGCCGCACGGCGGAACCGCGGCGGCGCACCGCGCCCGCCGGTCAGCGGGCCGCGGGCCGCTTCATGCAGCCTACCGATGCCGGGCGCACCCGGGGACACGCCGCCGCCCCCGGCGCCGTCCGCCACAGCGCGGGAGTCGTCCCCGCTCAGCGACGGGCCGGTTACGCGCCAGGCCCGCTATGTCACAGCATGCGCACGATTCGACGTCGGGTCGTCGCACATCCCCCGACGGCGGGGGCCTGCGAGGTTACGCTGTGCCTTCCGAGCAGGTATTCCGTTGCATTCCGCGCGCCCTGGCCGCCCCCGGTGCCAACCGCCGACCGGCATCTCGCGAAGGAGCGAAAGGGCGGCGCACGGCCCGCGTGGAGACGGTTGCAGCGGGCGACCACAGCGACGTGGCGCACGCGGCCTCCTCTCCAGGCGACGGGTGACGGAGAGAGACAGGAACACGACGCAGTGCAGCGCATCCGTCGGGGCGGCGGTGGGCGACGCAAAGAGACGACGCGGCGCGCAGCGCCACCGTTAAGGGCGGTGGCGGGCGACGCAAAGAGACGACGCGGCGCGCAGCGCCACCGTTAAGGGCGGTGGCGGGCGACGCAAAGAGACGACGCGGCGCGCAGCGCCACCGTTAAGGGCGGTGGCGGGCGACGCAAAGAGACGACGCGGCGCGCAGCGCCACCGTTAAGGGCGGTGGCGGGCGACGGGAGGGAGGGTCCATGTCCGGCTTCCGAGGATGCGGACTCCTGCGGCGGTGCGTCGCGGCGGCCGCGGCGCTCGCTCTGGCCGCGGGCACGCCGTCGCCGGCCTCGGCCCAGGACATAGCGCGTGTCGGCCCCGAAGCGGAGTCCGGCGCCACGATCCGGCTTGAGGGCGGCGACGCCGCGAAGACCTCCCTGTATCGGCTGATGGTCGACGAGGACACCGCGGTGGCCGCCTACTGCGCGGACATCAGCACCAGCGTCAACCCCCGGGCCGCCTACACCGAGTCGTCGTGGGACGCCGACTCCGCTCCCGCCGTGCACGCAGCCGCGCCGGCCGCGCTGAACTGGATCACCGCGCACTCCTATCCGAGCGTGGATCTGGAGCGGCTGCGCGAGGAGAGCGGTGTGCCGGGGGTCAACCAGGCGCAGGCGATCGCCGCGACGCAGGCGGCCGTCTGGCACCACACCAACGGGATCGACCTGGCGCAGGGCCCCGGCCGGGGTTCGGCGGGCAACGCCGCCCCGATGCGGGAGCTCTACGACTACCTGCTGGAAGGCGCCCGGCTCAACGCGGGCGCCGAGCCGGAGGCGACGCTGGCGCTGACGCCGGGGCGTGTCGAGCGCGCCGACCCCGCCGCGCCCATCGGTCCGTTCACCGTGCACACCACCTCTCCCGGCCCGGTCGCCGTGTGGGTGGGCGGTGCGCGCAACGGGCAGCTGACGGGCCCCGGGGGCGAGCCGGTCGAGCAGGTGGGCGACGGCGGCGAGTTCTTCCTGCGGCTGCCGCCGCAGACCCCGACGGGCGTCGCGACCGTCTATGCGCGGGTGACCGACGCGCGTGTGCGGCCCGGACGGCTGTTCGTGGGCAAGGACGGCGTGCAGACCCAGCCGCTGGTGGCCGCCGACACCGCAGCGACGGGTGCCACCGCCGCGGTCAAGGTCGACTGGGTGTCCGAGGAGGCCGCGGCCGAGGAGCGCCCGGAGCCGGAGTCGCCGGGCACCGAGGACGGGGACCAGGACGCCGACGAGGCCGCGCCTCCGGCTCCCTCGGCGAGCCCGGCGCAGACACCCGCGGCCTCCCCCACGGAGGTGGTCGTCGCCGAGGACCGCCGCCCCGAGGACAACCTCGCGCGGACGGGAACCTGGCTGGGGACCATCCTCATCGTCGGGTTGGCGCTCGTGGCGGTCGGCGCCGCGGTGCTGTACCTCACCCGGCGCTCGCTGTGATGTCGGACGTCGTTTCCAAGGCGCTTTCGGATGACGGCATGGCCGTTTGCGGCCAGAGGTTTCAGCGGCGGCGGTCGGCGGCCTTCCGTCCGCCGACCGTTCCCGAAGCATCCCATCACCCGACCAAGCTGCGAATACGGAGGTCTCCGAGGGGTTCCGGATCCTCTGCAGTCACGGGCGTCTCGAAAGTTCCGGATAACGGACAGCACAGAACAGATTCCATAATTTTGGCGAAGCCGGTTGGAAGGCCGGAATCAGGTCGCTAGGATCTGCCGTGCGGTAGTCGAGAAATCGCCGTCGCGGCCCCCCGCTACCGTCCTCGGCGATCGAACCACGCCCCCGGGGCGTCTGATCCACCTTCGGCCGAGCACCGCACCAGCGACCGGCGCCTCGACGCGCCCCTCCCCTGGTCGGCCGAGCGCTGTTCGCATTGTGAAGTGCGGAAACAGTACTGTCCGGTTTCCCCTAAATTCCACCGGGACACGATTTGAGCATAACGAGTCACCCCCTGCCCGCCACGCGCCGCAGTCGCGCGATCACCAAGGTCGCGGCCACGGCCGCGGCCGCCGCCCTTGCTTTCGGTCTCTCCTCCGCCCCGGCTGCCGCCGAGGGCGCCAAGGGCGAGTACGTCGGCAACGCCCAGGGCGGCCACAAGGTCCACACCGCCAACGGCGCGACCGTCGGCACCAACCTGTTCAAGCTCAAGCTTGAGGACGGCACCGTCCTGCGGACCTACTGCATCGACTTCGAGACCCGGATCCGGGGCGGTGCCGAGTACCAGGAGGACGACTGGGCGAACTACCCGGGCAAGGGCGAGTTCGCCGAGCCCGCCAAGGTGCACTGGGTCCTCCAGCACAGCTTCCCCAAGCTCGACGTGGCCCAGCTCGCCCAGACCAGTGGTGTCAAGGGCCTGGACCAGCGCGACGCCGTGGCCGGAACCCAGGCCGCCATCTGGCACTTCAGCAACGGCATCAAGCTCGGCGAGGGCAACGACGCCGAGGTCAAGGCGCTCTACACCTATCTCACCGAGAACGCCGTCGAGGAGCCGCAGAGCCAGCAGCCCGAGATCTCGCTGAGCATCACCCCGGCCGTCGCCGAGGGCAAGGCCGGCGAGACCATCGGCGGGTTCATGCTGGAGACCAGTGCCGACAGCGTGCCGCTGAAGCTGTCCGGCCCCGAGGGCGTCAAGCTGGTCGACGCCGAGGGCGCGGAGATCACCGGCCCGGTGGCCAGCGGCACCGAGTTCGGTGTGGCGGTGCCCGAGGGCGCCGAGGCCGGCGAGGCCGGCGTCTCCGCCTCGGTCTCCACCGAGGTCCACATGGGCCGCCTGTTCAAGGGCGTCGAGGGCCAGAAGGCGACGCAGACCCTCATCACCGCGGAGACCAGCACGATCTCCGCCGAGACCGGTGCCAAGGTCAGCTGGACCGCGGGCGCCAAGCCCACCCCCACCCCCTCGCCCAGCGAGACCCCGAGCCCCTCGCCGAGCGAGACCCCGAGCCCCTCGCCCAGCGAGACCCCGGACACCAAGCCCACCCCGAGCGAGACCCCCTCGACCCCGCCTGCCGCGGGTGGCGATGACGACGAGGGCGGCCTGCCGGTCACGGGTGCTGCTCTGGGCGGCCTGGTCGCCGCCGCGGTCGCCGCTCTGGGCGCCGGCGCCGCGGTCATGTACCTGAGCCGCAAGCGCCGCAGCTCCACGGTCGAGTAAGACCGGCCCGGGTCCCCTCCCTTCGAGGGGATCGGACGGCGTGCAGCGCCCGTCGCCGCGATCCCGCGGCGGCGGGCGCTCTCGCGTTTACCGGGGCGCGGCCGCGCCCGCGCACAGCACGAAGGGCGCCCGGATCCCCGCGGGGATCCGGGCGCCCTTCGGCGTATCGGGGCGGTGCGGCGCGTGCCGCCCGGGCCTGCGGCTACACCGCGTACGCGCTGTTGGCCAGCAGCGGACCGCCCTGGCGCTCGTTGAGCGCCGCCTCGACCGCCGCGCCCACGCGGTAGGTGCGGTCGTCCGCGAGAACCGGGGCCATGATCTGCAGCCCGACCGGCAGACCGTCCTCGGGGGCCAGGCCGCAGGGCACGGACAGGGCCGCGTTGCCGGCCAGGTTCGCCGGGATGGTGCACAGGTCGGCCAGGTACATCGCCATCGGGTCGCCGGTGCGCTCGCCGATCGGGAAGGCCGTGGTGGGCGTCGTGGGCGACACCAGCACGTCGACGTTCTCGAACGCGGCGTCGAAGTCGCGCTTGATCAGCGTGCGCACCTGCTGGGCCGAGCCGTAGTACGCGTCGTAGTAGCCGCTGGAGAGCGCGTAGGTGCCCAGGATGATGCGCCGCTTGACCTCGGGGCCGAATCCCTCGGCACGGGTCAGCGACATGACCTCCTCGGCGCTGCGGGTGCCGTCGTCGCCCACACGCAGCCCGTAGCGCATCGCGTCGAAGCGGGCCAGGTTGGACGAGCACTCGCTTGGTGCGATCAGGTAGTAGGCGGCCAGCGCGGCGTCGAAGCTCGGGCAGGAGACCTCGACCACCTTGGCGCCCAAGGACTCCAGCAGCTCCACGGCCTCCTGGAAGCGCTGCTGGACGCCGGGCTGGTAGCCCTCGCCGCCCAGTTCGCGGACCACGCCGACGCGCAGCCCTGCCACGTCGGCGCGCCGCGCGGCCTCGACCACCGGCGGGACGGGGGCGTCCACCGAGGTGGAGTCGTGCGGGTCGTGGCCGGAGAACGCCTCGTGCAGCAGCGCGGCGTCCAGCACACTGCGCGCGATGGGCCCCGGGGTGTCCAGCGACGAGGCGAAGGCGATCAGCCCGTAGCGGGAGGACCCGCCGTAGGTGGGCTTGGCGCCGACCAGGCCGCAGACCGCCGCGGGCTGGCGGATCGAGCCGCCGGTGTCGGTGCCGGTGGCCAGGGGCGCCTCGAACGCCGCAACGGCCGCCGACGAGCCGCCGGAGGAGCCGCCGGGGATGCGGGTGAGGTCCCAGGGGTTGCGCGTGGCGCCGAAGGCGGAGTTCTCCGTGGAGGAGCCCATGGCGAACTCGTCCATGTTGGTCTTGCCCAGGATCACCATGCCGGCCTGGCGCAGCCGGGCGGTGACCGTGGCGTCGTAGGGCGGCCGCCAGTCGGCGAGGATGCGGGAGGCGGCGGTCGTGGGCATGTCCACGGTGGTGAAGACGTCCTTGTGGGCCACCGGGACGCCCGCCAGCGGCCCGGGGTCCTCGCCGGCCGCGATGCGCTCGTCGACGGCGCGGGCCTGGGCCAGCGCGGTCTCGCGGTCCAGGTGGAGGAAGGCGTGGACGTCGCTCTCGACATCGGCGGCGCGGTCCAGGTAGGCGCCCGCGGCCTCGACCGCGGTGGTCTCCCGGGCGCGGACGGCCTCGCCCAGCTCGGCGGCGCTCATCCGCAGCAGGTCGGTCGCGCTCACTGCTCCTCCCCCAGGATCTGCGGGACGCGGAAGCGCCGGTCCTCCACCGCGGGCGCGCCCGCCAGCGCCTGGTCGGGCGTGAGCCCGGGGAGTGACTCGTCGGGGCGGTAGACGTTGGTCAGCGGCAGGGCGTGCGAGGTCGGCGGGATGTCGCCCTGAGCGACCTCCTGCACCTTGGCCACAGCCGAGATGATCTCGTCGAGCTGGGCGGCGAGCTGGTCCAGCTCGTCCTCGTGCAGCGCCAGCCGCGACAACCGGGCGAGGTGCGCGACCTCATCGCGGGTGATGGCGGACATGTAGGCAAACCGTTTCTTCGGCGGAATCGGACGTGCCCGCTCCGCTGAGCCGCCGGCGCGCGGGTCGCACGCCGCGGAGCGCCGGGCAGCGGCGGCTCGGTGGATTCGGACAGCTCAATCCTATTGCCGCCGCAGCGGCCCCGGGCGCGCTGTACGAACCGCCCGCCGGCACCGAAACCCGCGATCTTGTACCCGCGGTCACCGGTGATCGCGCACAATGACCACCGGTACACGATCGCCGCAGGTCAGGCGGAGCGGCTGTGTTCCTCGCCGAGTTCGCTGCCGCGGTAGCCCGCGGGGGGCTGCTGGCCGCCGTGTTCGACGAGCCAGGGGACGACGTCGTCGGCCTGCAGCGGGGCGGCGAAAAAGCGGCCCTGGGCGGCGTAGCAGCCCATGGTGCGCATGTCGGCGGCCACGCTCTCCGACTCGACCCCCTCGGCGACGGCGCGCATGCCCAGGGTGCCGACCAGGTCGACGGCCGACTGCACGATCAGGTGGCCGTCGGGGTCGGCGAGACTGCGCCGGACGAAGGACTCGTCGATCTTGATCTCCTCAAGGGGCAGACCGTTGAGCCGGGCCAGGGTGAAGTAGCCGGTGCCGAAGTCGTCCAACGCCAGCGAGACCCCCAGGTCGGCCAGCGCCAGCATGGTGGGGGTGATCGCGTCGGCCTCGGCGACCATCACGCGCTCGCTGATCTCCAGCCGCAGCGCCTGCGGGGCGACGCCGTGGCGCCGCAGTGCCGCCGCGACGATGTCGGGCAGGGTCGGGTCCAGCAGCTCGCGTGCGGACAGGTTGACGGCGACGGGCAGCCGCACGCCGGCGCCCCACCAGCGGGCGATCTGGGGCAGAGTGCGCTCCAGGACCTCGTGGGTGAAGCTGCGCATCAGGTAGGACTGCTCGACCAGGGGCACGAAGTCCTCGGGCGGCAGGACGCCGCGCTGGGGGTGGCGCCAGCGCACCAGGGCCTCCAGCCCCACGGCCCGGTGGTCGGCCAGGCTCACCTTGGGCTGGTAGTACATCAGCAGCTCGTCGTCGACCAGCGCGCGGCGCAGCTCGCCGAAGAGGCTGAGCCGGGCCGTGGAGTTGCGGTCCTTGTCCGGCTCGTAGAGCTCGACCCCGGTGCGGCGCTCCTTGGCGACGTACATCGCGACGTCGGCCCGCTGCATCAGCAGTTCGAAGTCGGGGGCGTGGTTGGGGTAGAGCGCGATGCCGACGCTGGCCTCCAGGTCGAAGTCCATGCCGTCCAGGCGCATGGGCTCGGCGAGGGAGACCCGCAGCCGGGCGGCGACCTCGCGGGCCGAGGCGGCGTCGCGGACCTGGGGCAGCAGAACGGCGAACTCGTCGCCGCCCAACCGGGCCACCAGGTCGCCGGGGCGCACGCTGTGGGTCAGCCGCCGCGCGACGGTCTGCAGCAGCCGGTCGCCCGTGGGGTGGCCCAGCGTGTCGTTGACCTCCTTGAAGCGATCGAGGTCGAGCAGCAGCAGGCCGACGCGGCTCTTGCGCTGCTGGGCCTCGGTGAGCGCCTCCTGGGTGCGCAGGATGAGCAGCTTGCGGTTGGCCAGCCCGGTCAGCTCGTCGTGGTTGGCCTGGTGCTCGCGCTTGACCGACAGGGTCGCGCTGGAGTAGAGGGCGGCCAGCGGGAAGAAGAACAGCGGGACCAGCCAGATCTCCTCGGTCATGGCCACCGACACCAGCGGCGCGAGGCTGAGGAGGACACCGTGGACGAACAGCCGCTGCCCGATGTCCTTGCGCAGGGTGGCGGTCAGCGGAGCGCGCTCGTGGATGGCCACGGCCGAGTCGACCAGCACGACGTTGCAGACGAAGTAGGCGGCGCCGGCGAGGGCGACCGCGGCCAGGTCCGGGCCGCCCACCGAGCGGGGCGGCTCGCCGCCCTGGGACATCAGCAGGCGCAGTACTCCCTCCGCCGCGCTGAAGCTGAGGACGTACTGGGCGATGTTGAACGCTACGCGGTGCGGGGCGTGGCCGCGCGCGATACCGGCGATGACCGAGGCCACGGCCTGCACGAGGGCGGCCACGGGCAGCCCCAGGGAGATCAGCAGCGCGAAGGCGAACGGCAGGGAGGTGGGGGCGCCTTGGTCGGGTGCGCTGCGCGGGGAGGCGATGGGGCGCAGCTCGCCGATGATCACCATGCACAGCATCAGCCAGATCAGCGGCATGGTCGTGAGCTGCTGCAGGCGGCCGAGCCCGTAGAAGTAGAGCGCGGCGGCGAGGAGCGCGCCTCCGGCCGCCGTCACGCCGGCGAGGTGGAGCCATAGCGGCGTCCCGGCCCGGGGGCCGATGTCCCGGGTGCTGGTGGGATCCAACATAGACGTCCTCAGGGGGATTCACGGTGCCCGGCGCCGAGCTTGCTCCCCCCGCAGCGCCGAGGCGTTCGAACGAAATCTGTCATCTTGTCCACGTTCCGGTCCCCCCATGACCGGCCCGGTCCTTACGTCTGCAATAGGCAGCGGAGCCCGATCGATTCCGATTTCAGCTTACGACCCTTCATAACCAGGTGTCGCCGATCGGGAACTTTCGGTGAAACAGGCTTTGCCTGGGATGATCGCCCGATTCGACCCGAAATGCTGCGAGAGGTAGCCTAATGATCGCGGATCGTAGACGCCACTGCCAGCGAGGACGCCGCTGCCCTGTATACAGCCGCTGATCCGGCCGAAACCGCGCTGAGCACCCTCAATCCGTATTCAGCCGGTGCTTCATGGCCGCTTCCGGCCCTTTTTCGAGCAGCACGCGGAACCCGTCCTCGTCCAGGATCGGCACCCCGGCCTGCACGGCCTTGTCGTACTTGCTGCCCGGGCTGTCGCCCACCACGACGAACCCGGTCTTCTTCGAGACCGATCCGGTCACCCGGCCGCCCCGCTCGGCGATGGCCTCCTTGGCCTCGTCGCGGCTGAATCCGGTCAGCGAGCCGGTGACCACCACCGTGGTGTTGTCGAGCAGGCGCGGGCCGCCCGCGCCCTCCTCCTCCATGCGCACGCCGGCCGCGCGCCACTTGCGCACGATCTCGCGGTGCCAGTCGACGTCGAACCACTCGCGGATCGAGGCCACGATCGTGGGGCCGATCCCCTCGACGGCCGCCAACTCCTCCTCGGAGGCCTCGGCGATGGCCTCGATGGAGCGGAAGTGGCGGGCCAGGTCCTCGGCCGCGCGGGGGCCCACGTGGCGGATGGACAGCGCCACCAGCACCCGCCACAGCGGCCGCTGCTTGGCCTGCTCCAGCTCCTCGAAGAGCTTCTCGACGGTCTTCTTGGGCTCGCCCTTCTGGTTGGCGAAGAAGGTGACGACCTTGGGCTCGCCGGTCTTGGGATCGCGCTTGGGTTCGGTGGTGTCGGGGTCGAGCACCAGCGACTTGATCGGCAGCAGGTCCTCGACGGTCAGGTCGAACAGGTCGCCCTCGTCGCGCAGCGGCGGGGTCTCGGGGTGGAGCGGCTGGGTCAGGGCGGTGGCCGCCACATACCCCAGCGCCTCGATGTCCAGGGCCTTGCGGCTGGCGATGTAGAACAGGCGCTCGCGGCGCTGGCCGGGGCAGTCGCGGGCGTTGGGGCAGCGGAGGTCGACGTCGGCCTCCTTCTGCCGGCCCAGCGGGGTGCCGCACTCCGGGCAGGTCTCGGGCATGGCGAACGCGCGCTCGGAGCCGTCGCGGCGCTCGACCACCGGCCCCAGGATCTCGGGGATGACGTCGCCGGCCTTGCGCAGCACCACCGTGTCGCCGATGAGCACGCCCTTGCGGGCGACCTCCTGGGCGTTGTGCAGGGTGGCGAACTCGACCTCGGAGCCGGCGACCCGCACCGGCTCCATCACGCCGTAGGGGGTGACCCGGCCGGTGCGCCCCACGTTGACCCGGATGTCCAGCAGGCGGGTGGTGACCTCCTCGGGCGGGTACTTGTAGGCGATCGCCCAGCGGGGCGCGCGGCTGGTGGAGCCCAGCCGGCGCTGCAGGGAGACGTCGTCGACCTTGATGACGACGCCGTCGATCTCGTAGGCGGGGTCGTGCCGGTGCTCGGTGTAGTAGTCGATGTAGTCGCGGACCTCCTGCCGGGTGGTCAGCACCCGGTAGCGGTCGCTGACCGGCAGGCCCCACTCGCGCAGCAGGTCGTAGACGTGGGACTGGTGGGTGAACTCCACCCCGGTGTGCGCGCCCACCCCGTGCACCAGCATGCGCAGCGGGCGGGTGGCGGTGATGCGCGGGTCCTTCTGGCGCAGCGAGCCGGCGGCGCCGTTGCGCGGATTGGCGAAGGGGGTCTTGCCCTCGTCGGCGAGCCGGGCGTTGAGGGCCTCGAACTCCTCGCCGGGCAGGAACACCTCGCCCCGCACCTCCAGCAGCTCCGGCGCCGGGCGCACGGAGTCGTCGAGCCGGTCGGGCACGTCTTCGAGGGTGCGGATGTTGAGGGTGATGTCCTCGCCCACGCGGCCGTCGCCGCGGGTGGCCGCCCGCACCAGGCGGCCGTTCTCGTAGACGAGGTCGACGGCCAGCCCGTCGATCTTCAGCTCGCACAGGTAGGCGTCGATGGGCGCCTCGGTCTCGACGCGGTGCACCCAGGCCTCGAACTCCTCGGCGGAGAAGGCGTTGTCGAGGCTCTGCATGCGCTCCAGGTGCTCGACGGGCGCGAAGTCGACGCTGATGGGCGCGCCGACCTTCTGGGTGGGCGAGTCCTGCGTGATCAGGGAGGGGTGGCGCTCCTCGATGCCGCTCAGCTCGCGCATGAGCGTGTCGTACTCGGCGTCGGAGATGATCGGCTTGCCCAGGTAGTAGCGGTAGCTGTGGTCGTCCAGCTCCTGGCACAGCGCGGCGTGGCGCTCGCGCACCTCGGCGGGGACCCGGTCGTCAGCCGTCGGCTCCTGTGCGCTCACCCTCAGCCGTCCTTTCCGCAGAAACTAGCGCCGTGGCTCGTCGTGCAGCACCCGGGCCGCCTGGCGGCAGGCGGTCAGCGCCGCGCGGGCGTGGTCGGGGCCCGCGGGCCCCAGCCCGCACGTGGGCGTGACGACCACGGCGCGGGAGAGCAGCTCCGGGGCGAATCCGACGCGGTTCCACAGTTCACGTACGGGATCGACGTTAGCCGCAGGGTCCGACAGAATCCCGCCTGCACTCGCCACGACACCGGTAAAAAGACCCACTCCGCTCTCGACCGCGACACCGATGTCCTCGTCCAGCGCGCGGCCGATCAGGGTGGCGTCCAGGCTGACGGCGCGGGCGCCCGAGCGCCGCAGCAGGTCCAGCGGAACATCGGCGGCGCAGCAGTGCGCCATCGGCACGGCGCCGGCCTCGCCCAGCGCGGTGAACAGCTCGCGCAGCCGGGCCTCGACGGCGACGCGGTCGGGGGCCGGAAGCCGCCCGTAGCCGCTTGCCGTGGGCACCGCGCCGGTCAGCACCGCCGGCAGCGACGGTTCGTCGACCTGCACGAGCAGTTCGGCGCCCGGCACGCGCTTGCGCACCTCGCCGACGTGGGCCAGCACGCCCTCGATGTGGGAGGCGGCCAGGTCGGCCACGGCGCCGGTGTCGGCCAGCAGCTTATCGCCGGAGCGCAGCTCGATCGCGGCGGCCAGCGTCCAGGCTCCGGCGACCTGGATCTTCAGCGTCCCCGCGAACTCCTGGGAGTGCTCCTCCAGCGCGTCGAGGTCGCGGGAGAGGTGGCTTTGCGCCCGCTGGAGGTCGCGGCCGGGCCGCTGGGCGACGCGCCAGCCCGAGGCGTGCAGCTCCAGCGGGAGGTCCACCAGCATGCCGCCGGTGCGGCCGATCATGTCGGCGCCGGCGCCGCGCTCGGGCAGTTCGGGCAGGTGCGGCAGTTCGGGCAGTTCACCGAAGACGGTGCGCACCGCCTCGTCGGGTTCGGTGCCGGGGTAGGAGCCGACGCCGGTGTAGCTCGCCACCGGCCAGGGGTATCGCTGCTGCTTCACAGCTCCCCAGGTTAGAGCAACCGCGGGCGCCTCCCGCGGGCGCGGGAGGCGCTGCCGCAGCGGCCGGCGGGCGGCCCGGGGACCGCCCGCCGAGGGGGCTCAAACCTCGCTGATCCCGAACCGCTCGTGGACGCGGCGCAGCGGGCGCGGCGCCCACCAGTTGGCCCGGCCCGCCAGGCGCATGAAGACCGGCACCAGCACGGCGCGGATCAGCGTCGCGTCGACCAGGATGACCAGGGCCATGCCGGCGCCGAGCATGGTCAGGTACATGACCTCCGAGACGGTGTAGGTGGCGAAGGACGCGGCCAGGATCACCGCCGCCGCGGTGATCAGCGGGCCGCTGCGCTCCAGTCCGGTGGCCACCGCCTCGGTGTTGTCGCCGGTGCGGTCGTACTCCTCCTTGATCCGCGACAGCATGAACACCTCGTAGTCCATGGACAGCCCGAACGCGATGCAGAACATCAGCAGCGGGAAGGTGGGCTCCAGGGCCCCGGTGGTGGTGACGCCCAGCAGGCCGGCCAGGTTGCCGTCCTGGAACACCCACACGAGGGCGCCGAACATCACCGCCATGCTCAGCACGTTGAGCACGATGGCCTTGAGCGGCAGCAGCAGGCTGCCGGTCATCAGGAACAGGATGGCGAAGGTGACGATCAGGATGAGCCCGAACACCAGCGGGATGGACGCGACGAGGGCGGCGCGGAAGTCGTTGAGCTCGGCCGGGTAGCCGCCCACCAGCACCTCGGCGGGCGCGTCGGCGGCCCGGACGTCGGCCAGCAGCGCGTCGACCGAGCCGACCCCGGCCAGCGCCTCGTTGGAGGGCACCGCCGAGAACCACGTGGCGTCGGCGGAGGCGAACCGCTCGGAGTGGGGACCGGGCTCGCGCACCCGCTGCCCGTCGACGTAGGTGCCGGTGGCCGCGTCGACCTGGGCCATGCCGTCGATGCGTGAAAGCTCGGCGGCGTAGGCGGCGATGTCGTCGGACCGGCTGCCGTCGCCCGGCAGCCCGGGCGCGACGATCTGCACCGCGTCCATCTCCTCCTGGGCGAAGTTCTCCCGGATGTCCTGCTGCACCTCGCGGCTGGAGGTGCCCGGCGGCAGCACGCGGTCGTCGGGCAGCCCGAAGTTCAGGTTCAGCGTGGGCGCGGCGAGCACCAGCAGCACGGCCAGCGCCGAAAGCCCGTAGAGGGCGGGGCGGCGCATCATCCGCACGGCCGTGGTGTGCCACAGGCGCGCCCCGCCGCCCGAGCCGCTGAGGCTGCGCGTCTGCACGCGGGCACCCAGCCGGGCCAGTGCGGCGGGCATGATCACCAGGGCGGCCAGGACCGAGGTGAGCACCACCCCGGCGCCGGCGTAGGCGAAGGAGCGCAGGAACGGGAACGGGAACAGCAGCATGCACAGCAGCGACACCGCCACCGTCAGACCGCTGAAGAGCACGGTCCGCCCGGCTGTGGCCACCGCCCATTCGACCGCCTCGTGCACCGGCCGCCCCTTGCGCATCTCCTCGCGGAAGCGGTTGATGATGAACAGGCTGTAGTCCACGCCCAGCCCCAGGCCCATCACCAGGGTGAGGTTGGCCGCGAAGGTGGACACCTCGGTGCCCGCGGCGACGCCGCGCAGCAGCGCCAGGGTGGCGATCACCGAGAACAGGCCCATGCCGAGAGTGAGCGCGGCCGCGGGCAGCCTGCGGTAGATGAACCACAGCAGCACGAGCACCAGGGGCAGCACGATCAGCTCGGCCGTGACGAAGTCGCTGCGGGCCTGCTCGGCGGCCTGTCGGAAGACCTCGTCTCCGCCGCCGACGGCCACGGAGATCGGGCCCTGGCCGGTGGTGTACTCCGGCGACAGCTCGCCCAGGCGAGTGCGCGCCTCGGTGACGTCGCCGCCCATGCGCGCGATGATCAGCGCCTGGGTGCCGTCCTCGGAGCGCAGCGCGGGCGACTCGCCGCGCGACCAGTAGGAGGCGACCTCGGCCACCCCCTCCTCGGCGGCGAGGTCGCGCTCGATCGCCTCTCCGGCTGCGCGCACGTCGGCGTCGTCGACGCCGCCCTGGTCGGCGGTGACCAGCAGCAGGAAGTTCTGGGTCCCGGTGCCGAACTCCTCTTCGAGCACGTCGGCCGCGCGCAGCGACTCCGACCCGGGGCTGACGAACCGGCTGAGCACCAGCCGGTCCAGGGTGCCCGCCGCCACGAGGAGGGCCACCAGCGTGGCGACGATCGAGGCGACGACGACCGTCCCCGACCGGCGGGCGGTGAACCTCCCCAGCCGGCGCAGGACGGGGAGCGGGGCTCCGGTCCCCGCGCTTTCGTGGACGGGGCTTCTGGTTATCGACACGGGCTGCCTTCCAGAGGTCTCGCGGGCTGTCACCGACTCCGCCACGTCAGTCAGACATCGATATTATATATTACTAATATAATATGTTAGACATATCGAATTCAACCACCGAAGGAAGACGGGCGTAGAAGGCCGGAACCGGAAGCCCGGACAGCGGTGCACGGCAGCGCGCGGTGGGTGCCGGTGTCGGAAAGCGACACGAAAGCGGCCCGTCCGCGAGCGGACGGGCCGTGTCGGCGGGATGAGCACCGCCGGCCCCGGAGGCGCGGGGTGTCGTCAGGAGGCCCGGGAGTCCTCGGCTGCCTCGGGCGCGGGCTCGGCCGCGGACGCGCTTTCCGCGGCGCGGCGGCGCCGGAGGAGGACCGCGGCGGCCGCGCCGGCGGCGAGCAGCACCGCGGTGGCCGTGACGACGGCGGCGGGCGAGTGCAGGAACAGCTCCCACCACACGGCGATCACCGCCAGGCCGCCCAGGCTGTAGATGGCGGCCCACCCGGCGCAGCCGGGCAGCATGGCAGCCAGGTAGCGCCAGAAGGACATGCGCATGGCGCCGGCGGCCAGGTGGATGGCCGACTGGACGCCCACCGTGGCATACGACACGGTGACCACGGGCGGCCCGAAGCGGTTGATCAGGCGCTCGGCGCGGGCGAGGCGGTCGCCCACGCGTTCGGCGAGCCGGGAGCGGTGCAGCCCCGCGCCCAGGCCGCGGCCGATCCAGTAGATCGTCTGCGTGCGGGCGAAGGCGATGGCGAACAGCGCGGCGTAGACGATCCAGAAGGGCCGGCCGTCCAGGAACCCGTAGTCCATCGCACCCCTCCGCGCTCGCTCGCCGCACCGACCGGCGGCGTGACTATGCTATGCCTTACCTAACTTTGCGGGCAGGGTCGGCGGCGCGAATGCGGGCGGGGCCACTCGGGCGGCCGCGCTCGGATCGGGCGGGCGCTGCGGGGCACGCGCCGGCTCAGCCCGCCGCGGCCGGCTCCCCGCGGCGCGCGGTGGCCGCGATGGTGCCCGACCCCAGCACGGTGTCGCCGTCGTAGAGCACGGCCGCCTGGCCGGCGGCGACGCCCGTGGCGGGTTCGTCGAGGCGGATCACCAGCTCGCCGCCGCGCTGCACCGCCGTGCAGGAGTACACCTCGCCGTGGGCGCGCAGCTGCACCGTGCAGGCAGCGGGCTCGGTGAAGGGCTCGGACCCGCTCCAGACCGGGCGCTCGGCGGTGATCTCGTCGACCCGCAGCGAGTCCCGCGGGCCCACGGTGACCGTGTTGTTCACCGGCTCGATGGAGAGCACGTAGCGGCGCTCGGGGGCGCCGCCCAGGTTCAGGCCTTTGCGCTGGCCGACCGTGTAGGTGTGCGCGCCCTGGTGGGTGCCCAGCACCTCGCCGGACTCGTCCTTGATCGGGCCGGGCCCGCCGCCCAGCCGCCCGTTCAGGAACCCGGCGGTGTCGCCGTCGGCGATGAAGCAGATGTCGTGGCTGTCGGGCTTGTCGGCCACCGCCAGCCCGCGGCGCTCGGCCTCGGCGCGGACCTCGTCCTTGGTGCAGTCGCCCAGCGGGAACATCGCGTGGGCCACCTGCTCGGCGGTGAGCACGCCGAGCACGTAGGACTGGTCCTTGTCGGCGTCGACACTGCGGCGCAGCCGGCCCTCGACCTTGCGCACGTGGTGGCCGGTGCACACGGCGTCGAAGCCCAGCGCGATCGCGCGGTCCAGCACGGCCTCGAACTTGATCTTCTCGTTGCAGCGCAGGCACGGGTTGGGGGTGCGCCCCGCCGCGTACTCGGCGACGAAGTCCTGCACGACGTCGCGGTCGAACTCCTCGGCCATGTCCCAGACGTAGAACGGGATGCCGATCACGTCGGCGGCCCGCCGCGCGTCGCGGGAGTCCTCGGCCGTGCAGCAGCCGCGCGCGCCCGTGCGGTAGGACTGCGGGTTCTTCGAGAGGGCCAGGTGGACGCCGGTGACGTCGTGGCCGGCCTCGGCGGCGCGGGCCGCGGCCACGGCCGAGTCGACGCCGCCGGACATGGCGGCCAGTACACGCAAAGTCATAGCGCCTTCCAGAGTATGCGCCCCGGCGGCCCCGTCTCGACCGCGTCGTACCGACCGCATTGAGCCGGCCCCGCCCCGGCGCCAGGGCCCCTGCCGTGTGGCGCGCCGGCCTTGGGCCTCTGCAAAAATCATGAGCATGGCATTGTTCCGTCGCCGCCGCTCACCGCAGTCCGACTCCGCCGTCGCCGTGGACGAGTTCTGGCGCCGCTGGCCGGAGTTCCGAGCCGCCCTGGCGGCCCGGGTCGACAGCGGCGAGCCGCTGCCCGAGGACGTCGACCGGGGGCTCACCGAGGCCGTCCGGCGCATCCACCCCGACCTGAAGTGGGAGGCCGGCACGGCTCCGCAGGGCTCCGGGCCCGATCCGGGCGGCGCGGGCGACCTCGGAATCGACGAGGACAGCGATCCCGGGCAGCTGCTGGAGCGCCTGGCCGCGCTGGACGACCCGCTGGCGTCGCTGGAAGGCGGCGCGGACCGCGCGCTGATCCTCAGCGCGGGCTCCGACGACCAGGCGCGGGTCCTCACCGAGCGCTGGGCGCGCGCGGCGCCCGAGGAGCCGGGCTGGCGGTTCTACCCGGCCTTCCCCCGCGACCACGGCCGGCTGGACAAGCCCGTCGAGTGGGACGGCCACGAGCTCGACCTGTCCCACTGCACCGTCGCGATGCGGGTGGACCAGCAGCGCAGCAGGGTCGAGGTGGGCGTCTACCATCCCGACTTCATGTTCCTGGCCGATGAGACCCGCACGGGCGTCAGCGACCACGTCGTGATGCTGGCCCTGGGCGAGGACGACTACGTGCGCTGGATCTCCAAGGTCGAACCGCTGGTGGAGAAGCCGCTGGACCCGCTGCCGCCCGCCTCGATGCCCGCGGTGGTGCAGCAGCTCGCCTCGGCCATGGGCAGCGGCGGCTGGGTCACCCTCCAGGGCCGGGTGCCGCTGCGCGGGATCATCGAGATCGCGGTGCGCCACCCGCTGCACCGCCGCGACTTCCCGGCGCTGACCCTGTACGTGCACGTGGCGCTGCCCTACGCCAGCAGCGACAGCGACCGGCTGCCCGCCGAGCCCTCCACCACCGCCCTGGAGGAGTTCGCCGCGGGGCTGCGCACCCTGCTCGGCGACAACGGGGCGCTGCTGGCCCAGCAGACGGCGGGCGGCCAGCGCCAGTTCTACTTCTACCTCGACCCCGACTCCGGCGTCCTCGGCGACTTCGAGGCCGCGGTGCGGGAGTGGGGCGAGGGCCAGCCCACCGTGCAGAGCCGTCTCGACCCCGAGTGGCAGACCGTCGAGCAGCTGATGCGCCCCATCCGCCGCCAGCTGGGGGGCTGAGGGCCCGCCGCGCCGCGCGGGCGTCAGGCCGCGCGGCGCTTGCGGCGTGCGGCGCGGGCGCGCTCGACCGCGGGGCCGATGGCCTCGCCCAGCGCGTCGATGTCGGCGCGGGTGGAGCCCCGGCCCAGCGAGAACCGCAGCGAGCTGCGCGCGGTCTCGGCGTCGGCGCCCATGGCCAGCAGCACGTGGCTGGCCTGGGACACACCCGCCGAGCACGCCGATCCGGTCGAGCACTCGATGCCGTGCGCGTCCAGCAGCATCAGCAGCGCGTCGCCCTCGCACCCGGGGAAGGACAGGTGCGCGTTGCCGGGCAGCCGCCGCGTGGGGTGCCCGTTGAGCACGGCGTCGGGCACGCGCTCGCGCACGGCCGCGACCAGGTCGTCGCGCAGCCGGGCGAGCTCGCGCACGTGGTCCGCGCGCTCGGCCACCGCCAGGCGCAGCGCGGTGGCGAAGCCGCGCAGCAGCGGGGTCATCAGCGTGCCCGAGCGGACGTCGCGCTCCTGGCCGCCGCCGTGCAGCACGGGCACGGGATCGGTGCCGCGGGCCAGCAGCAGCGCGCCGGCGCCCACGGGGCCGCCGATCTTGTGCCCGGTCAGAGTCAGCGCCGAGACGCCGCTGGCGGCGAAGTCGACGGGTTCGGCGCCCACCGCCTGCACCGCGTCGGTGTGGAAGGGGATCGCGTACTCGCGGGCGACGGCGGCCAGTTCGTGCACCGGCTGCAGGGTGCCGACCTCGTTGTTGGCCCACATGACCGAGACGACGGCGACGTCGGCGGGGTTGCGGGCGATGGCGGCGCGCAGGTCCTCCGGCGCCACCCGCCCCGCGGAGTCGACCGGCAGCTCCTCGCAGACGGCCCCCTGGTGCCGGGCCAGCCAGTGCACCGGGTCGAGCACCGCGTGGTGCTCGACGGCGCTGACGAGGATGCGCCGGCGGGCCGGATCGGCCTGGTTGCGCGCCCAGTAGAGGCCCTTGAGCGCGAGGTTGTCGGACTCGGTGCCGCCGCCGGTGAAGACCACCTCGTTGGGGGTGCAGCCGAGGGACTCGGCGATGCTCTCGCGCGCCTCCTCGACGGTGCGCCGCGATCGGCGGCCGGCCCCGTGCAGCGAGGAGGCGTTCCCGAGGCGTCCGAACTCCTCGGTCATGTCCGCGACGGCCTCGGGGCGGACGGCGGTCGTGGCGGCGTGATCCAGGTACACCATGGCGCTTTCCAGGATACGGCGCCGCTGTGGGCACGGTTCCCGCGCCCCGGGCCCCGGGAGCGCGGGGCGGGCCCCGGGCGCACCCGCCCGGGGCCGCACACCGGTGCGCCCGGCCCGCTCAGGGCCTACTTGCGCTTGTTGATCTCCTCGGTGAGCTGCGGCGCGACCGTGTGCAGGTCGCCGACCACACCGAAGTCCGCCAGCTCGAAGATCGGGGCCTCGGGGTCCTTGTTGACCGCGACGATGTTCTTCGAGGTCTGCATGCCGGCGCGGTGCTGGATCGCGCCGGAGATCCCCAGGGCCACGTACAGGTTGGGGCTGACCGTCTTGCCGGTCTGGCCGACCTGGAACTGGTTGGGGTACCAGCCGGAGTCGACCGCCGCGCGCGAGGCGCCGACCGCGGCGCCCAGCGAGTCGGCCAGCGACTCGACCACCGAGAAGTCGTCGGAGCCGACGCCGCGCCCGCCCGAGACCACGATCGCGGCCTCGGTCAGCTCGGGGCGCTCGCCCTTCTCCTGCACGACGCGCTCGACGACCTTGGCGGCCTTGGCGGCGTCCGACAGCTCGACGGAGACCTCCTCCTGCTCGGCGGCGCCCTCGGCGGGCTCGGCCGGCACGGAGTTGGGGCGCACCGCCACGACCGGCACGCCCGAGCGCACCTTGGCGTGGGTGACGGTGGCGCCGCCGAAGACGCTGTGCTCGGTGACCACCTCGCCGGTGACGTCGACCACATCGGTCAGCACGCCCGAACCGAGCTTGACCGCGGTCCGCCCGGCGATCTCCTTGTTCTCCGGCGTGGCGGAGACGAGCACGGCCGCGGCCGACTTCTCCTGCGCCAGGTGGGCCAGCAGCTCGGCCTTGGGGGCCACGACGTAGTCCGCGAGCTCGGCGGGGGCCGTGTAGACCTTCTGCGCGCCGTACTCGGCCAGCTTGGCCGTGCCGGAATCGGCGCCGGCGCCGACCCAGACCGCCGCGGGCTCGCCGATACGGCGGGCGGCCGTCAGCAGCTCGGTGGTGACCTTCTTGACCTCTCCGTCGACGTGGTCGACGAGGACGAGGACCTCAGCCATCTGTCAATCCTTCCTTCGTCTCCGCCGGCCTACACGAACTTCTTCTCGGCGAGGAACTCCGCGGCCTTGACGCCGCCGTCGCCCTCGTCCTTGACGACGGTGCCCGCGGCCCGCGGCGGGGCCGGCGCGAAGTCGACGGTCTCGGTGGCGGCGTTGGCCAGCCCGACCCGGTCGGCCTCGATGCCCGCGTCGGCGATGCCCAGCTTCTCCACCGGCTTCTTCTTCGCCTGCATGATCAGCTTGAACGAGGGGTAGCGCGGCTCGTTGATCTTCTCGATGACCGAGACCACCGCGGGCAGCTGCGCCTCGACGACGTCGTAGCCGTAGTCGGTGGCGCGCTGGACGCGGACGGCCGAGCCGTCGACGTCGACCTTGCCGGCGAGGGTGAGCTGCGGCAGCCCCAGGTACTCGGCCAGCGCGGCGCCCAGGACGCCGGTGCGCGCGTCGGTGGACTCCGAGCCCAGCACGACGAGGTCGAACTCGACGGTGCCCAGCGCCTTGGACAGCGCGTAGGCCGTCTGCAGCGCGTCGGAGCCCTCAAGGGCGTCGTCGACGAGGTGCACGGCCTTGTCGGCGCCCATGGACAGCGCCTTGCGGATGGAGTCGGTGGCCTGGTCGGGTCCCATCGTCAGGACGGTGACCTCGCCGCCGTGCTTCTCCTTGAGGAGCAGCGCCTCTTCGATGGCGTACTCGTCGAGTTCGTTGATGACGCCGTCCGACGCCGCGCGGTCCAGCGTGTTGTCGTCGGGCGAGAGTTTGCGCTCGGTCGCCGTGTCGGGGACCTGCTTGACCAATACGACAATATTCATGGCCGGTGGCCGACCTCCCTGCACTCCCATGCGTCGCCCACTCGGACGGCGCGGGCGCTGGCGCGCCCGTGGCTCCTTCGGGTGCCAACTGCACGTTGCCATCGGATGGCGGGCGGCGTTCCCGTCACGCCTCCCGCCTGCGGATTCTGCTGTACCACCCCGATGTTACTGGCTGGTAGCACCGGGGGCGAACGCGCCCCCGCCACCGCGGACCGCGGGGGCGGTGCGGCACCGCGGCCGGATCAGCCGCCGAAGACCGGCCACCCGGAGGGTCCGCTGCCCATCATCCACCACGACGGCGCGGAGCTGATGCCGTAGGACAGCACCAGCATCGCCAGCAGCACCGTCAGCACGATCACGCCCCAGTAGACATAGGGGCTGCGAACGGTGATGGAGTCGATCGCGGCGCGCGCCTGGCGCACCGCGGGCCGGCCGTTGGGGCCGAGGAAGCTCAGCACCACGACCAGGGTGAAGGCGTAGGAGCCGACGAAGTTGGGCGTGTTCGTGCCATCGCTGGTCAGCAGTGTGATCACGATGCCCACGACGATCCCGGCGAGCAGGTAGCCCAGCCCGTAGACCAGGTTGCGGCCCAGCGTGCGCAGCAGCGCCCAGGGCATGCTCAGCGCGATGACCATGCTGTCGGAGCTGCGCGGCCCGCGGGTCTGCAGCCGCCGGGCGTGCTCGGCCTTGACCGTGTCCAGGGCCCCCAGGACGCTCGCCGTGAGCAGGCCCAGGATGACGCCCGGCACCGGCACCGTCAGGCAGAGGCCGGCGAGGAAGACCAGCACCGGGATCAGCAGCAGCCAGGGCAGGGGGCGCGCCTCCTGCTCGGCGCCGTAGTGGTCCTCGTCGTCGTCGCTGTCGATGTAGTCGCTGAGCCGGTCGCTGCTGGAGCGGCGGAACCGGTCGAACACGCCGCCGGACTCCTCGCCGTAGCCGGAGCGGGCGGCCGGCCGGTTCTCCACCGGGGTGAGGATGTCGCGGAACTCCTCGGGGCGCAGCGTGGAGTTGAAGTACTGCGTGCCCGGCCCCGCGGAGTCGTCGGGCTCGTAGGTGCCGAGCATGCCCGCCTGCTGCGGCGAGCGCGGGTCGTCGGGCTCGGCCCGCATCGTCTGCTCGGGGCCCGCGCCGCCGACCCGGGTCTGGTCGGCGCCGCCCCCGGACACGCGGGTCTGATCGGCGCCGCCGGCCACCCGGGTCTGGTCGGGTCCGCCCGCGGCCATGGTGCGGTCGGCCTCGCCGCCGGACTCCGAGACGGAGGTGTCGCCGCCGGCGGCCGGGCCCGCCAGGGCTCCGGCTCCGCCTCCCGCCCCCGCCGCTGCTCCCGCGGCCATGGCGCCGCCCCAGCCGGCGCCGTCGGCACCGTCGCGGCGCTCGCGAGCCGGCTCGGAGGTGGCGGCCTGCACCGTGTGCTTGCCGGTCAGTCCGCTGTCGACGTAGGAGGCGATCTCCTCGCTCAGGGGCAGGTCGAGGTTGAGCCGGCCGGTCTGGGCGACGAGTTCGGCGGCGGTGGGGCGCGCGGACATGTCGCGCGAGACGGCGGCCTGCACCAGCGGCTGCAGCTCGGGGGGCATGCCGTCGAGGTTGATCTCGCCGTTGAGGATGCGGAAGAAGATGACCTCGAAGGACCCGGAGCCGTAGGGCGGGGTGCCGGTGGAGGCGAAGGCCACCGTGGCGCCCCAGGCGTGGATGTCGGTCGCCGGGCCGAGGTCGGTGCCCTCGATGACCTCCGGGGAGAGGTAGCTGGGTGTGCCCACGAACGTGCCGGTCTGGGTCAGCTTGGCGCCGTCGACGGCGTGGGCGATGCCGAAGTCGATCACGATCGGCTCGCCGTTGGAGATGATGACGTTGCCCGGCTTGAGGTCGCGGTGGATGACGTCGGCGGCGTGGATGTCGTCGATGGCGCGCGCCAGGCCCGAGATGAACCGGGTCAGCGCCCTGCCGCGCAGCGGGCCGTGGTCGGTGACGGTGGAGTCGAGGGTGGGGCCGGGGATGTACTCGGTGACGACCCAGGGGAGCTCGGCGTCGGTGTCGGCGTCGATGACCTCGGCGACGTTGGGGCTGTGCACGCGGCGCATGGTGGCCACCTCGCGCGCGAGCCGGGCGCGGGCGACGTGGTCGCCGGCGACCTCCGAGCGCAGCACCTTCACCGCGACGAGCCGATCCTGCCGGGGGTCGACGGCTTGGTACACGACACCCATGCCGCCTTGGCCGATCCGGCGGCGGATCATGTAGGGGCCGACGCGTTCCGGCAGCTCCTCGCCCTCGGGGAAACCTGCCGACATTGCCATTGCGAATTCATCCCCTCAAACCTGGCACACCACGACATCAAGCCTATCCGCTGGGGATGGCCGGGCCGGAGACGCGGAACCCGGCCGACCGGCCGGAGACGCCGCCGCTCGCGCCGCACAGCGATCACGTTTGCCGCGGCGGAGGATTCCGGCCGCGGACCGTTCCCAGGCAAAGCTAGCCGGACCGCCCGGACGCGGGAAGACCGCAGCGGCGATCAGGCCGCGAGCGGCCGCTGTCCGAGCGACCACACGAGTATGACGCACGTTTCGGGGGGTGTGGTTCCGGCGCGGGCGCGCGGTGCGCGCGCGGGGCGGTGCGGGCCGCCGGTGCGGCGCGGACCGCGCCCCGCTGCCGCGCCGAGTGCGCCGGGCGGCCGCCGACCGCGGGAGGCGCCGGTCAGTCGGTGCGCACCCCGAGGCCCGAGAGCGTCTCGGCGTTGGGCAGTTCGGCCAGGTCGGCACCCGGCAGCACGAGCTTGGACGCGCGCAGGCCGCTGCCGATCACCACGTGGCCGGCCTCCAGCACCGCCTCGTCGACCAGAACCGGCCACTCCTGCGGCAGGCCGATGGGGGTGATCCCGCCGTACTCCATGCCGCTCGCGGCGACGGCCTCCTCCTGGGGCGCGAAGGAGGCCTTGCGGGCGCCCAGGTGGCGCCGCGCGACGCCGTTGACGTCGGCGCGGGTGGTGGCCAGCACGATGCACGCCGCCATGCGCACCCGGCCCGCCCGCTTGGCCGCGATGACCACGCAGTTGGCCGAGGCGCCCAGCGGGATCCCGTAGGTGGCCGCGCAGTCGGCGGTGTCGGCCAGCTCGGGGTCGATGGGCGCCGCCAGCACCCGCTCGGCGGGCCCCCAGCCGTCCAGTCCGGCCGCGACCGGCGCGGCCAGCAGGTCGGGGCGGTCCCGCGCCGGTTCGGTCTTCAGTCCCCACATGTCGTTCCTCCCCTTCGCGCGGGTCGCGGACAGGGCGGCGCCGCTTCGGGCCGGCCGCGACTCCCCTACCGGCCCGAGAAGCGCGCCTTGCCCGGACCCTCCTCGACGAAGCTGCGCATCCCCGCCTTCTGGTCCTCGGTGGCGAACAGCCCGGCGAAGTGCATCCGCTCGATCTCCAGGCCGGTGGCCAGGTCGGTCTCCAGACCGCCGTCGATCGCCTGCTTGGCGGCGCGCAGGGCGAGGGCGGGGCCGTTCGCGTAGCTCGCGGCCATGGCGACCGCGTGGTCGTAGACCTCGGAGCCGGGGACGACGGCGTCGACGAGGCCGATGGCCAGCGCCTCCTCGGCGGCGACGTGGCGCCCGGTGAAGATGAGGTCCTTGGCACGTGCCGGGCCGATCAGCCGCGGGAGGCGCTGGGTGCCGCCCGCACCGGGGATCACGCCCAGGCGGATCTCGGGCTGGCCCAGGCGCGCGTCGTCGGCGGCCACCCGGAAGTCCGCGCACAGCGCCAGCTCGCAGCCGCCGCCCAGCGCGAAGCCGGTGATGGCCGCGATGACCGGTTTGGGGATGGTCGCGACAGCGGTGAGCGAACCCTGGAGGAGGCGCGAGTGGTCCGCCATGTCGGCGAAGCCCATCTCGGCCATCTCCTTGACGTCGGCGCCGGCGGCGAAGACGCGCTCGCCGCCGTAGACCACCGCGGCCCGGATGCCGTCGTCGGCGCCGACCCGCTCGGCCGCGGCCTTGATCTCGCGCTGCATCCGCGCGTCGAGCGCGTTCATCTTCGGGCGGTCCAGCCGGATCACGGCGACCGCCGGATGGTTCGGGTCCCGCTCCACCCGGACGAACTCGCCCGCGGCCTCGTCCACACTCGTCACCCGGCATCCTCCAGACATCGACTCCCCGGCCCCGCTGCGACCGGGCCGCGTCTCAATACCTACCACTGCCCGCCCGCGCCGCGCCGCGTGCCCTTCTCCGCCGGCGCCGGGATGGGCGCCGCGCTCGCCCCGCACTCTCGCCGCCGCGCGCGGATCAGAACGTCAGCGGGGTCCAGGTGCCCGCGGCGGCGGAGACGGCGTGGGCCGCGGCCAGCAGCGCGAGGGTGCCGGCCAGGAGCGCGGTGTCCGCGGTGCGCCAGCGGCTCAGGCGCGCGTGGCTGCGGGGGCCGCCGGCGAAGCCGCGCGCGTCCATGGCCATGGCCAGCAGCGTCCCGATACGGATCGAGCGCACCAGCAGCGCGAACGCCTTCCCGGTGAAGACGGCGGCCGCGCGCGCCGGGTTGCCGCCGGAGTCCAGGCCGCGGGCGCGGCGCGCCCGCCCCAGCGTGCGCCACTGCTCCGCCAGCAGCGGTATCAGCCGCAGCGCGGCCAGCACCGCGATCGCCGGCCGCTCGGGGACCCGCAGCCGCTGGACGAGGGAGTCGGCCATGTCGGTGGGGTCGCTGGTCACCGCGGCCAGCATGCTCGGCAGCGCGATCGCCAGCAGCCGCACGGCGGCGCCGAGGGCCCCCATCGGCCCCTCCTCGCCGAAGACCAGGTTGACCAGCCCGATCGAGGCTCCCATCAGCAGCAGCGGGACGCCCAGCGCGGCGAGCCGGGCCCGGCCCAGACCGGAGAACGGCAGCAGCCCCAGACCGGCGGCCAGGACGACGCCGGACGTCACCGGGTCCACGACGGGGATCAGCCCGGCGGCCACCAGCACGGCCGCCAGCAGCTTGCCCGCGGGGTCGGCGCGCGGCAGCCACGCGCGCCGCGGCAGGCGGGGACCGGCGGATGCGGATTCGGCGGGGGCCGTGCGGACGGCGGCGGAGCCTCCGCCCTCGCCCCCGCAGTCCGCCGCCTCCGCGCGCACGGCCGCTCCGGCGCCCGCCCGCCCGGGGGCCGGCGTCCGCTCGGGTGCCCCCTCGGCGGCCGTCCGGGCGGCCCGCCGGCCGCGATCGGCACCGGCGGCGCTCATCGGCGCTCCCCCTCCCCGCGACCGGAGACGCGGCGGCGTCCGCGCTCCCCGCACCGGTCGGCATCGGCGCCCGGTGGGGAGCGGTGCGCGCCGTCCGCGTCGTTCCTGCCGTCGGGCCCGCTACCCGATCGCTCGCGGGACCGTGCACTCGGCGGCCGATCGGCCAGGAGAGCGGCGCCGGCCTCGCTGCGGGCGGCCGGGGGCCGGGCGTACCCGCCGCTCAGGCCGATCTCGACGTCGGTGAAGCAGCGCAGCAGGGCGGCGTCGTGGGTGGCGGTGACGACGGCGCGGCCGTCGGCGCGCAGTTCCGACAGCAGCTCGACCAGTTCCCGCCAGGTGCGGGTGTCCTGGCCGAAGGTCGGCTCGTCCAGCAGCAGCACGTCGGGGGCGTGCGAGGCCCCGGAGCTGAGCGCGGTCGCCACCGACAGCCGCCGCTTCTCGCCGCCGGAGAGGGTGAAGGGGTGGACGTCGGCGAGTCCGGTGAGCCGCAGCCGCTCCAGCAGCTCGTCCACGCGGCGCCGCGTCTCCCCCTCGCTCAGCCCGGCGCGGCGCGGCGCGAAGGCCAGCTCGTCGCGGACGCTGCCGGTGACGAACTGGTCCTCGGCGTGCTGGAACACCGTGCCGACATGGCGTGCCAGGCGCCTGGCCGGCCATTTCGCCAGCGGCCGCGTGCTGACCCCGGCCAGGCGGCCGCGCGGGGCGACGGTGCCGTCCTGGGGCGCGTCCAGCCCGGCGAGCAGGCCCAGGAGGGTGGACTTGCCCGCGCCGTTGGGTCCGGTCAGGGCGGTCGCCGTGCCCGGGTGCACGGCGGCGTCGACTCCGTGCAGGACGGGTGCGCCGGGGGCGCCCAGCAGGCCGATGCCGCCGGGGGCGCGGGCGGTGCAGCCGGCGGCCTCGATCACCGCCGGTCCCGCGGCGCCCGGGCGCACGCTCGGCCTCGGCTCGCGGCCCGGGACCCACACACCCTGGTCGGCCAGGCTGCGGCCGTGGCCGGCGAAGACCGCGGCGGGCTCGCCGTCGGCGACCACGCCTGCCCCGGGTTCGACCACGACGACCCGGTCGACGAGGTCGGCCACGGCCTCCCCGGCCTCGTCGGCGTTGGCCGCATCGCCGACCACCTCGGCCACGCGGTGCTCCACCAGCACCATCGTCGCCTCGCTGCTGCGCAGCAGGTGCTCCAGCACCCGCCGCACCCGCGCGGCGCCGGCGCGGTCGAGGTTGGCGGTGGGTTCGTCGAGCAGCAGCAGGCGCGGACGCATCGCAAGCGCGCCGGCCAGTACCAGCCGCTGCTTCTCCCCGCCCGACAGCGCGGCCGTGGGGCGGTCGGGCCCGTAGCCGAAGCCGACCTCCTCCAGCGCCTCGCGGACCCGCGCCCAGATCTCCGCGCGCTCCAGGCCCAGGTTCTCCGGCCCGAAGGCGGCGTCGTCGCCGGAGCGGGCCATGACCAGCTGGGTCTCCGGATCCTGGCTGACCAGCGCGACGCCGCCGCGCGAGGCGGCGGCCGGACCGCCGTCGATGCGCAGCCGGCCCTCCTCGTCACCGGAGACGGCCCCCGATTCGCCGGTCAGCCCGGCCATGGCATGCAGCAGCGTGCTCTTGCCGGCGCCCGAGGCGCCGAGCAGCAGCACCCGCTCACCCGGCTCGATGAGGAGGTCGACTCCGCGCAGCGACCATCGGCTCCGGCCGGAGTGGCGCCAGCCCCATCCGGCCAGCTCGACACGGGCGCCGCCGCGCGCGGGGGTCATCCGCGCGCCGAGGGGAACGCCGACAGCGCGCCGGCCCGGGCCAGTGCCGAGGTCAGCAGCCGGGCGCCGGCACCGCCGATCGCCGCGGCGCTGAGCACGACGAGCACGCCGTAGGTCAGCTGGTAGGACAGCGGCCAGGTGTGGTAATAGGCCACGTTGTCCCAGATGGCGGGCGGTATGCCGGCGGCGGCGCCGGCCGCGATCGCGATCGGCATGCCCCAGCGGCGGTAGCGGGCGGCGGCGAAGACGAGTTCGGGCAGCAGGCCCTGCAGGAAGCCGGCCACGGCGACCTCGACGCCCCAGGGCGTGCCCAGCACCATCGACACGAACGCGGCCGCGGTGGAGGTCAGCACGGCCGCACCGGGCTTGCGGACGACGAGCCCGCCAAGCACGCCGGGCAGCAGCCACATGCCGTAGATGACCGCCTGGGCGGGCGGGAAGAACACGAACAGCGGGGTGGTCACCTGCCACAGCAGGCCCCACGCCCAGAAGATCACGCCGATGGCCACGCCCAGCACCGCGGGCACGACGATGTCGACGGTGCGGTAGTGCGGCAGCGCGCGCCGCACGCGCCGAAGCAGGCGGGCGAACATCCCTCCGCGCGCCTGTGCGGCCGGAGAGGGGGTCGATGGCTGGTGCTTCACGGGACGTCCCTTCGCGTGTCGGAGCGAGGGGGCCCGGGCCAAGAGCGCCGGCCGGATCCGGAAAACGCCCGCCCGGAGTGGGACGCGCGGCCGAACCGGCGGACGGGTTCACGACTCCCTGCGCTGGCATTACCCAGATCAGGTGTGTGAGGGTCTGCGGTCGCGGACCGCACTCTCAGCGCCTAAGCGCTCCCCTGTCGGTTTCCCCTCCATTATGCGGACCGCTGCGTGGCGAAGGTCAAGGCGGGGCGGCTTACGGGCAGTCGGCCGGTCGGCCCATGGCGACGACCGGTCCGGCATCGACGCGGCGCCGCCTCACAGGCCGCCGTCCCCGCGGCTCCGCCGCTGCGGCTTGTGCGCCTCGATGAGGAAGCGGGTGGAGTGGGCCGTGAACGAGCCGCGCGTGCGGATGTGCTCGTGGAGGGCGCGGAGGCGGTCCCGGTAGCCCTCCACGCTGAATCCCGGAACGATCCAGACCACCTTGCGCAGGAAGTACACGACGGCGCCGATGTCGTGGAACTCCATGCGGAGCCGCTCCGCCCGCAGATCGGCGACCTGCAGACCGGCCGCCTCGGCGGCGGCGCGCGCGTCGTCGGGATGGCGCCGGCGGCGGACCTCGGGCGGCTGGGGGCCGAGGAAGAACTCGGTGAGTTCGAAGACGCTGGCGGGGCCGACCTGCTGGGAGAAGTAGGTCCCGCCGGGTCGCAGCACGCGGGCGATGTCGATCCACCGGGTTTCGACCGGATGGCGGCTGACCACCAGGTCGAAGGACTCGGCGGCGAACGGCAGCGGCGGCCGGGGATCGGTCGCCACAACGGCCGCGCCGCGCGGACGCAGGCGGGCGGCCGCCCGCGCGAGGTTGGGCGGCCAGGACTCCGTCGCGACCGTCTGCGGCGGCAGCACGGGGGCCTCGTCCAGAACCTCGCCGCCTCCGGTGTCGATGTCGAGGGCCGCCCGCGCCGACCGCAGCCGCTCGGCCATCGCGCGGGCATACCCCCACGACGGCCGCTCCTCGCTCGCGCGCCCCTCAAGCCACGAGAACCCCCACCCGTCCACCGAGGCGGCGGCCGGTCGAAGTCGCCGCCGGCGTCATCCCGGCCCCAGGACCGAGCGGTTCCGCCGCTTGCCGCGCCGCCGGCGCCGTCCCCGCGGTCGCGATCGATGTCAGCCACGGGCGCGATCATCGCAGCCCGCGCCGGGAGGCGGCGAGGGCTTTTCGGAACCGCCGGGGACGGCTCACCCGGTACCGCGGGTGCCCCGCCGGACTCCCGCACATCGTATGTTCAGCATACTATATTGGTGATTTGACGATCCAGCAGAACTAGCATGAGGGCATGAGCGGCGCAGACGACGTGAGCGGGGTTCCCGGAAGCACACTGTGGGGCAACACCGGCTACCGGTTGATCAAGCTGGGCGAGATGGTGTTCGCCATGACCGAGGAGGCCTTCGGCTCCCTTGAGGTCAATCCGCGCCAGTTCAACGTCCTGGCGACCGCCGCCGCGATGGAGTCCCCCTCACAGCAGGAGCTGAGCCGGCGGCTGGGCATCGACCCCAACGTCATGGTGGGGGTCGTCGACGACCTGGAGCAGCAGGGGCTCGCCGAGCGGCGGCGCAACCCCGCCGACCGGCGGCGCTACATCGTCGCGCCCACCGAACGCGGCCGCAGGCTGCTCAAGGAGACCGCCGGGATCGTCGAGGAGATCGAGAGCCGCCTGTTCGCCGGCCTGAGCGAGGACGAGCGTGCCGTGCTGCACGACATCGCCGGCCGCCTGCTCCAGGAGCACCCCCCGCCGGTCAAGCGGCACTGAGCGCGCCGCTCACCGCCACCCCGCCGCGCCAGTCGCCCACCGGACCGGGCCTCAGCGCAGCACGATCCCGTCGGCCGTGCCCTCCGGCACCTCCGGCAGCGCCACCAGCCCCATCTCGGCGCAGTCGCCGAGCAGTTCGTGGCGCGGCAGCACCCGCACCGTGAACCCGCAGCTTCCGGCGCGCCGCAGCGGCACCGAGCCGTGGTAGGGCACCGTCCCCGCGCGCCCGCCCGCGGCCGCCTCCTCCCCCGCCGCAAGCTCGGCCAGCACCGGGTCCACGAGGACCTCGGAGTCGGAGACCCGCCCGATCGCCACCTCGACGCGCACGTCCTCGGGCGCCAGCCCGCCCAGGGCGACCGACGCGCGCACCCGCAGGTCGCCGCCGACCATCGGCGGGCCCTCGGCACCGGTCATCTCCACGTGCTCGACCCGCACGCTGGGCCAGGCGGCGCGCACCCGCTGCTTCCAGGCCGCCAGCTCGCGCGCGCCGCGCATGTTCGCCGCGGCCAGGGCCCGCGAGGACTCGGCCGCGCCCTGGTAGAGCCGGGTCACGTAGTCCTGCACCATGCGCGTGGCCAGCACCTTGGGGCCCAGCGAGACTAGCGTGTGCTTGACCATCTCCAGCCACCGCTTGGGCAGCCCCTGGTCGTCGAAGTCGTAGAAGAGCGGCACGACCTGGTGCTCGAAGAGGTCGTAGAGCGCGGCGGCCTCGATGGCGTCGCGCCGGTCGGGGTCCTCGACGCCGTCGGCCGTGGGCACGGCCCAGCCGTTGGAGCCGTCGTACCACTCCTCCCACCAGCCGTCGCGCACCGACAGGTTGAGGCCGCCGTTGAGCGCCGACTTCATGCCCGAGGTGCCGCAGGCCTCCAGCGGGCGCAGCGGGTTGTTCAGCCACACGTCGCAGCCCTGCACCAGCGAGCGCGCCAGCGCCATGTCGTAGTCGGGCAGGAAGACGATCCTGCGCCGCACTCGCGGGTCGTCGCTGAAGCGCACGATCTCCTGGATGAGCCGCTTGCCGCCCTCGTCGGCCGGATGGGCCTTGCCGGCGACGACGATCTGCAGCGGGCGCTCGGGGTCGAGCAGCAGCGACGTGAGCCGCTCGCGGTCGCGCAGCATCAGGGTGAGCCGCTTGTAGGAGGGCACCCGGCGGGCGAAGCCGATCGTGAGCACGTCGGGGTCGAGCACGTCGTCGACCCAGCCCAGCTCGGCCTCGCTGGCGCCGCGCCTGCGCCAGGAGGCCCGCAGCCGCTCGCGGGCGTCGGCGACCAGGCGCTCGCGCAGGGTGCGGCGCATCTGCCACAGCTCGGCCTCGGACGCACCGGTGATCTTGCGCCAGCCCTCGGTACTGGTGAACTCGCCGGTGTCGGGCACCATCCGGCGGGCCAGGTCCTGGGCCTCCTCGGCCACCCAGGTGCGCGCGTGCACCCCGTTGGTGACGGAGGTGATGGGCACCTCGGCGGTGTCGAACCCCGGCCACAGGCCGCGGAACATCTCGCGGCTGACGGCGCCGTGCAGCCTGCTGACCCCGTTGACCCGCTGGGCCAGCCGCATGCCCATGACCGCCATGTTGAACACGTCGGGGTCGCCGCCGGAGAAATCCTCGGCGCCCAGGCGCAGGACGTCCTCGGTGGCCAGGCCGGGCGTGACCGAATCGCCGGAGGCGAAGTGCCGGCGGACGAGGTCGCGGGCGAACCGGTCGATCCCGGCGGCGACGGGGGTGTGGGTGGTGAAGACGGTTCCGGCGCGGGTGGCCTCGACCGCCTCGGCGAAGGACAGCCCGCCGCTGACCAGCTCGCGCACGCGCTCCACGCCGAGGAAGCCGGCGTGGCCCTCGTTCATGTGGAAGACCTCGGGCGCGGGGTGCTGCGCGGCCCGGCAGTAGGCCCGCACCGCGCGCACGCCGCCCACCCCCAAAAGCAGCTCCTGCAGCAGCCGGTGCTCCTTGCCGCCTCCGTAGAGCCGGTCGGTGACCCCGCGCAGGTCGGCGGGGTTGTCCTCGTGCGCGGCGTCGAGCAGCAGCAGCGGCACCCGCCCCGCGCGCGCCACCCACACCCGCGCGTTCAGGCGCCGTCCGCCGGGCAGGTCGAGGCCGACGCAGACGGGCTCGCCGCCGTCGCGCAGCTGGGTCAGCGGCAGCCCGCGCGGGTCGACCTCGGGGTAGTCCTCCAGCTGCCAGCCCTCGGGCGAGAGCGCCTGGCTGAAGTAGCCGTGCTGGTAGAGCAGCCCGACCCCGATCACAGGGGCTCCCAGGTCGCTGGCGCTCTTGAGGTGGTCGCCGGCCAGGATGCCCAGGCCGCCGGAGTACTGCGGCAGCGCGGCGGTCAGGCCGTATTCGGCGGAGAAGTAGGCGATGGCGGCCGGCGCCTCGCGCTCGCGGGCGTAGTGCTGGTACCAGCGGTCGCCGTCGAGGTAGGCGGCGAGGTCGGCGTCGGCGGCGCGCAGCCGCGCCAGGAACTCCTCGTCGGCGGCGAGTTCGGCGAACGTGTCGGCGCCCACCTCGCCGAGCATGCGGAAGGGGTCCTGGCCGCACCGCTGCCAGACCGCGGCGTCGACCGCCGCGAAGACCTCGCGCGTAGGTGCGTGCCAGGCCCAGCGGAGATTGGCCGCCAGGCGTTCCAGGGGTGCGAGTTCGTCGGGGAGCGCGGTGCGGACGGTGAACCTGCGAATGGCCTTCACGCAGCGTGAGGCTACTCAATCCGAGGTCCGGGCGCGACCTTCCGCGGGCGTTTTCGCGACACAACGCGGAAACCGCCGCGTTCCAACCGTGTTACCGGCTTCCATATTTTGCCGAAAACTGACCGGAACACCCGCATACCGCCATTTCTCCGACCACCGCGCCGCGATACCGGACGGCCGGTTCCGAAGCCGTGCAGTCGGACTTGTGTTTCCGGTCGGCACAGAAACGAAACCCCTGGTACGGGAGGTACGCACGTCCAAGATCAGGGGGTTTGCCCGCTTTGCCGCATTCCCCGGAAACCGGGAATCCCCGCTGGTCAGCGGAAGACCAAGGCGGTGTGACGACAATCACAAAAATTACCCGCCTCGGGTTGTCGGCGCGGCCCGCGTTCCGGCCTGACGATAGACAGAGGAGCAGGCCCGAACCGAAATCGCCGGTGCCGAACCGAAGGCCATTCGGTTATGCCGGGCTGCCCGCAACAGCCCGGGAGTGCCATGCGGTGCCCGCGGCTCGCATGGACTACCTGAAGAATCCGACAAACCCGAGCAAAGCTCGGGTATGACCACAATGATGGTGCACCTGTGATTGGACGCATTCCCATTCTCGACGTCTCACCGGTCCTCGACTACGGAACCGCCAAGGCGGCCGCCGGCGAGACCCTCCCCGTCCGCGCCACGGTGATCCGCGAGGGCCACGCCGCTCTGGGCGCCGCGGTCGTCCTCTACGACCCGCGCGGCCGCAGGCACTCGGTGACGCCCATGCGCGAGATCGCGCCGGGAACCGACCGCTACGGCGCCGACATCACCGTGGGCCACGAGGGCCGCTGGAGCTTCAGCGTCGAGTCCTGGAGCGATCCGATGGCCACCTGGCGCCGCGACGCCGCCGTCAAGGTCCCGCTCGGCCAGGACACCGAGCTGATGCTGGAGGAGGGCGCGCGCCTGTTCGAGCGCGCGGCCCGCCGCGTGCCCCGCAGGCCCGCGCCGGCCCGCATCGCCGCACTGCTGCGCGACGGCACCCGCACTCCCGAGGAGCGCCTCGCCGCGGCCACCGACCCCGACGTGACCGCGCAGCTGGAGGCCGCCCCCCTGCGCGACCTGATCACCCGCACCAAGCGCTTCCCGCTGGTGGTGCACCGCCGGCGCGCCCTGGTCGGTTCCTGGTACGAGTTCTTCCCGCGCTCGGAGGGCGCGGTCATGGACGGCGACGACGGCGCCTGGCGCTCGGGTACCTTCGCCACGGCCGCCAAGCGGCTGCCGGCCATCGCCGACATGGGCTTCGACGTCGTCTACCTGCCGCCGATCCACCCGATCGGCCGCTCCTTCCGCAAAGGGCGCAACAACACGCTCACCCCCGCTCCCGGCGACCCCGGTTCGGTCTGGGCGATCGGCTCGCCCGAAGGCGGACACGACGCCGTGCACCCGGACCTGGGCACGCTGGAGGACTTCGAGGACTTCGTGGCCGAGGCCGCCGAGCACGGCCTGGAGATCGCCCTGGACCTGGCCCTGCAGTGCTCGCCCGACCACCCCTGGGTGCACGAGCACCCGGAGTGGTTCACCCGCCGCGCCGACGGGTCGATCGCCTATGCGGAGAACCCGCCCAAGAAGTACCAGGACATCTACCCGCTGAACTTCGACAACGACCCCGAGGGGCTCTACGCCGAGGTCCTGCGCGTCGTGCGGTTCTGGATGGAGCGCGGGGTGCGCATCTTCCGCGTGGACAACCCGCACACCAAGCCCCTCGCCTTCTGGGAGCGGCTGCTGGGCGAGATCGCCTCCTCCGACCCCGACGTGGTCCTCCTGTCGGAGGCCTTCACCCGCCCGGCGATGATGGCGGCGCTGGCCCGGGCCGGGTTCCACCAGTCCTACACCTATTTCACCTGGCGCAATTCCAAGGAGGAGCTGGAGGACTACCTCACCGAACTCAGCCGGGAGTCCTCGCCCTACATGCGCCCCAATCTTTTCACCAACACCCCCGACATCCTCTCGGGCTACCTCCAGCAGGGCGGCCGGCCCGCCTTCGAGGTACGCGCGGTCCTCGCGGCACTGGCGTCTCCGGCGTGGGGCGTCTACTCCGGCTACGAGCTCTGCGAGAATACCCCGATAAAGCCCGGGAGCGAGGAATACCTCGACTCGGAGAAATACCAGTACCGGCCCCGCGACTGGGCCGCCGCCGAGTCGTCGGGAAAAACCATCGCGCCCCTGCTGCGCAAGCTCAACTCGCTCAGGCGCGAACATCCTGCATTGCAGGAACTGCGCAACCTGCGGTTCCACCATGTCGACCGGCCGGAGCTGATCTGCTTCTCCAAACGGCTGGCCGGGGCCGGCGACCAGGGACGCGACGACGTCGTCCTTGCCGTCGTCAACCTCGATCCGCACCACGCGCATGAGGCTACGGTGCGGCTCGACCTGCCCGCTCTCGGGTTCAGCCCGGATTCCCGTATCACCGTAACGGATCAACTCTCCGGGGAATCCTATTGCTGGGGAGAGGCGAATTATGTCCGCCTCGACCCGCATTTCCAGACCGCACACGTATTCACAGCCGTCCCCGCTGAATAAGGCCCGCACCCAAGGGCTCCGCCCTGTATGAGGCGCACCGCTCTTCGGATACCGGGCCATTGAAGCGGCACGCTGGAAAGCCAACTCGTGGAGTAGCCTCGTGACCACACAAGAGCCGGTGCCAGGCACCAGTCAGACGCCCTTTGCGGCCGTGCCCGATACCTTCACCCACGAGAAGCCCCGCGAACCGTACTGGTACAAGCACGCGGTCTTCTACGAGGTCCTCGTCCGCGGTTTCTACGACTCCAACGGCGACGGCACCGGCGACCTGCGCGGGCTGATCGAGAAGCTCGACTACCTCGAATGGCTGGGCATCGACTGCATCTGGCTGCTGCCCCTGTACGAGTCGCCGCTGCGCGACGGCGGCTACGACATCTCCGACTACATGAAGATCCTGCCGGAGTTCGGGCACATCGCCGACTTCGTGGACCTGGTCGACCAGGCGCACCGCCGCGGCATCCGGGTCATCGCCGACCTGGTGATGAACCACACCAGCGACCAGCACCCGTGGTTCGTCGCCTCGCGCGAGGACCCGGAGGGCCCCTACGGCGACTTCTACGTGTGGTCCGACACCACCGAGCGCTACGGCGACGCCCGGATCATCTTCGTCGACACCGAGCAGTCCAACTGGACCTACGACGAGACCCGCGGGCAGTACTACTGGCACCGGTTCTTCTCCCACCAGCCCGACCTCAACTTCGAGAACCCGGCGGTGCAGGAGGCGATCCTGGAGGTCCTGCGCTTCTGGCTGGACCTGGGCATCGACGGCTTCCGCCTGGACGCGGTGCCCTACCTCTACGAGCGCGAAGGCACCAACTGCGAGAACCTCAAGGAGACCCACGAGTTCCTCAAACGCATCCGCTCCGAGGTCGACCGCCTCTACCCCGACCGGGTCCTGCTGAGCGAGGCCAACCAGTGGCCCGCCGACGTCGTCGACTACTTCGGCGACTTCGAGTCCGGCGGCGACGAGTGCCACATGAACTTCCACTTCCCGCTGATGCCGCGGATGTTCATGGCGGTGCGCCGCGAGCAGCGCTACCCGATCTCGGAGATCCTCGCCCAGACCCCGCGGATCCCGCGCAACTGCCAGTGGGCGATCTTCCTGCGCAACCACGACGAGCTGACGCTGGAGATGGTCACCGACGAAGAGCGCGACTACATGTACGCCGAGTACGCCAAGGATCCGCGGATGCGCGCCAACGTCGGCATCCGCCGCCGCCTGGCGCCGCTGCTGGACAACGACAAGAACCAGATCGAGCTGTTCACCGCGCTGCTGCTGTCGCTGCCCGGCTCGCCGGTGCTCTACTACGGCGACGAGATCGGCATGGGCGACAACATCTGGCTGGGCGACCGCGACGCGGTGCGCACCCCGATGCAGTGGACCTCCGACCGCAACGCCGGGTTCTCCCGCTGCGACCCCGCACGGCTGTACCTGCCGCTGATCATGGATCCCATCCACGGCTACCAGGCGCTCAACGTCGAGGCCCAGCGCGACAACCCCGGCTCGCTGCTGAACTGGACGCGCAAGATGATCCAGATCCGCAAGCGGCACCCGGTCTTCGGCACCGGCGACTTCACCGAGCTGCACGCCAGCAATCCCAGCGTGCTGGCCTTCGTCCGCGAATACGGCGACGACCGGATGCTGTGCGTCAACAACCTCTCCCGGTTCCCGCAGCCGGTGGAGCTCGACCTGCGCCGCTTCGAGAGCGTCACGCCCATCGAGTGCATGGGCGGCGTGCGCTTCCCCGCCATCGGCGAGCTGCCCTACCTGCTCACCCTGCCGGGGCACGGCTTCTACTGGTTCCAGCTGCCTCCCGTCGACGAAGCCGAAGGCCCCGCCACCGACGACCGCAACCGACAAACGCGAACGACTCCGCGGCCCGGCACGGCGACCGCGCGGCAGCGGCCGGCGGTCGCGGCGCGCGCATCGGGCGCCGCGGCGGCCGAGCAGGCCTCCGGCGGCACGTCCCGCGCCTCGGGCCCCTCCGGGCCGCGTCGATAAGCGGAAGAGGTCTCTCCTAGATGACACAGCTTGAGGAGCTCCTGGCCGCCTGGATCCCCCGGCAGCGGTGGTTCGCCGGGAAGGGGGCGCCGATCGAGACTGTCACAGTCGAAGCGGAGCATCCGCTGGTCTGCGGCGATCCGGGGCTGCGCGTCCTGGTCGTCGAGGTCGACCAGCGCGGCGCCGTATCCCGGTACCAGGTGCTCCTCGGGCTGCGCACCGCGGGGACGCTGCGCGAAGAGCTGGCCCACGCCGTCATCGGCGTGTGCCGGCTCGGCGGCGCCTCCCGCACCGTCTACGACGCCTCGCACGACCCGGAGCTGACCGCGCTGCTGCTGGACCGCCTCGCCGCCGGCGGCAGCGCCGAGGCGGCCGCTCCCGCCGCGCCCGCGCCCGGCGGCGCCGGCGCCCCGGTGCGCTTTTGCCGCCTGCCCGGCAGCAGCGTGCGCACCGGGCAGCGCAGCCTGGTGCTCAAAGGCGAGCAGTCCAACACCTCCCTGGTCTACGGGGAGGACTACGTGCTCAAAGCGTTCCGCCGACTGTGGCCGGGCCTCAACCCCGACCTGGAGCTGACCGCCGCGCTGGCCGGCTCCCCCTATGTGGCGCGCCCCTACGCCTGGATCGAGACCGACGTCGCCGACGGCGGCCGGTCGGTGCCCACCACCCTGGCCATGCTCCAGGAGTACATGCGCAGCGCCACCGACGGCTGGGTGCTGGCCGCCACCAGCGTGCGCGACCTCTACGCCAACCCGGGCCTCTCCCCCGCCGACGCCGGCGGCGACTTCGCCGGCGAGGCCGAGCGGCTGGGCGCGGCCACGGCGGCCGTGCACCGGGCGCTGGCCCGCGAGCTGCCCACCGACGTGCTGTCACCCCGGGCGCTGCGCGAACTGGCGGGTTCCATGCTCGACCGGCTGCGCCTGGCCACCGCCGAGGTCCCCGAGCTGCAGCCCCACGCCGGGGTCCTGCGCAGCGCCTACGAGGCCCTGGCCTGCGTCGACGAGCCGCTGCCCATCCAGCGCGTGCACGGCGACTACCACCTGGGCCAGGTGGTGCGCACCGACGCCGGATGGGTACTGCTGGACTTCGAGGGCGAACCCGCCGCGCCGATCGAGGAGCGCCGGCGCCCCTCCAGCCCCCTGCGCGACGTCGCCGGAATGCTGCGCTCGTTCGACTACGCGGCCCGCTACCAGCTCGTGGGCTCGGCCTCGGCGCCCGAACTGGCCCCGGCCGCGCGCGCCTGGGCCCAGCGCAACCGCGACGCGTTCAGCGCGGGCTACGCCTTCGGCGGCGGCATCGATCCCGAGAAGCACCAGACCGTGCTGCGCGCATTCGAATACGACAAAGCCGTCTACGAGGTGCTCTACGAAGCGCACAACCGCCCTTCGTGGCTGCGCATCCCGCTGGACTCCATCGCGGCGCTGGCCGCGTGACCGAACAACCCGCCACGACACTCCCAGGATGGCCACGATTCCCATGAGCGTCCCCACCGCCGAACTGACCGCAGAGATCGACCGGCTGGTCGCCGGCCGCCATCACGACCCGCACGGCCTGCTCGGCGCCCACCCGGTCAAGGGGGGCACCGCCGTGCGTACGCTGCGCCCGCTGGCGCGCTCGGTGCACGCGGTGCTGGAGGACGGCAGCCGCATCGAGCTGCCGCACGTGCACCGGGGGGTCTTCGCCGGCGTCCTGCCCGGCTCCCCGGCTCCCGACTACCGGCTGGCCGTCGCCTACGACGACGGGGGCCGGGCCGGCGCGACGATCGAGACGGTCACCGACGACCCCTACCGCTACCTGCCCACCCTCGGCGAGCTGGATCTGCACCTGATCAGAGAAGGCCGCCACGAGGAGCTGTGGCGCGCCCTGGGCGCCCACACCCGCACCTACCGCACCCCCATGGGCGAGGTCAGCGGGGTGGGCTTCGCCGTGTGGGCCCCCGGCGCCCAGGGCGTGCGCGTGATCGGCGACTTCAACCACTGGGACGGCACCGCCCACCCCATGCGCTCGCTGGGCTCCTGCGGCGTGTGGGAGCTGTTCGTGCCCGGCCTCGGCGACGGCACGCTGTACAAGTTCCAGGTCCTGGGCCGCGACGGCGTGTGGCGCGACAAGGCCGACCCGATGGCCTTCGCCGCCCAGCGCCCGCCCGAGACGGCCTCGGTCGTCTACACCTCCCAATACCGGTGGCGCGACGACGCCTGGCTGTCGGAGCGCAAGATCCAGGAGTGGGACCGCCGCCCGATGAGCGTCTACGAGGTCCACCTGGGCTCGTGGCGGCCGGGGCTGTCCTACCTGGAGCTGGCGACCCAGCTGGTGGCCCACGTCCGCGAGATGGGCTTCACCCACGTGGAGTTCCTGCCGGTGGCCGAGCACCCCTTCGGCGGCTCCTGGGGCTACCAGGTCACCTCCTACTACGCGCCCACGTCCCGCTTCGGCTCGCCCGACGACTTCCGCGCGCTCGTCGACGAGCTGCACCGGGCCGGGATCGGGGTGCTGGTGGACTGGGTGCCGGCGCACTTCCCCAAGGACGAGTGGGCGCTGGCGCGCTTCGACGGCTCCCCCACATACGAGCACCCCGACCCGCGCCGCGGCGAGCACCCCGACTGGGACACGCTGATCTTCGACTACGGCCGCACCGAGGTGCGCAACTTCCTCATCGCCAACGCGCTGTACTGGCTGGAGGAGTTCCACATCGACGGGCTGCGGGTCGACGCCGTGGCCTCGATGCTGTACCTGGACTACTCGCGCGAGGGCGGCGACTGGGCGCCCAACGAGTACGGCGGCCGGGAGAACCTGGACGCGCTGGAGTTCCTCAAGGAGCTCAACGCCACCGCCTACCGCCGCAACCCCGGCATCATCATGGTCGCCGAGGAGTCGACGGCGTGGCCGGGCGTGTCGCGGCCCGTCGACCACGGCGGCCTGGGGTTCGGCTTCAAGTGGAACATGGGCTGGATGCACGACACGCTGGAGTACATCAAGCGCGACCCGATCCACCGGCAGTACCACCACAACGAGGTCACGTTCTCGATGGTCTACGCCTACAGCGAGAACTACGTGCTGCCCCTGTCCCACGACGAGGTCGTGCACGGCAAGGGCTCGCTGCTGTACAAGATGCCCGGCGACGAGTGGCGGCGCTTCGCCGGGCTGCGCGGGCTGCTGGGGTTCATGTGGTCCCACCCCGGCAAGCAGCTCCTCTTCATGGGCGGCGAGATCGGCCACGGCGAGGAGTGGTCGCACGAGGCGGGCGTGCAGTGGTGGCTGCTCGACCACGCCTACCACCGCGGGGTGCGCTCCCTGGTGGCCGAGCTGAACCGCGTCTACCGGGCCACTCCGGCGCTGTGGTCGCTGGACACCGACCCGGCCGGGTTCACCTGGCTGGAGGGGGGCGACGCCGCCGGCAACACCCTGTCGTTCCTGCGCCGCGGCGAGGACGGGTCGGTGCTGGCCTGCCTGATCAACTTCTCGCCGGAGGTGCACACCGACCGCCGGGTGGGCCTGCCCCGCACGGGCCGGTGGCGCGAGGTGCTCAACACCGACTCCCGCGACTTCGGCGGCAGCGGGGTCGGCGCGGTGGGCCCCTCGGGAACGGTGCGCGCCGAGGCCGTGGAGTGGAACGGCCAGCCCGCCTCGGCGAAGGTGACGATCCCCCCGCTGGCGGCGGTCTGGCTGGCCCCGGCCTGAGCCGCTCCCCGGCGCCGGGAAGCGGTCAGGGCCGTACCCGGCGCCGGGAGCCCCTTCGGACACGCGCCGGGCGCCCGTTCCGGGCGGCGGCGGTGCAGCCGGGGGCGGCGACTCGGGTAGGCTTGGCATCAATGCCAAATTTTTGACATGAATGCCGAGGTTCCGAGTGGCCGAGAAGCGGCCGGCGACGCTGACGCAGGAGGTGCGGCGCCGGCGGATCATCGACGCGGCGATCGACTGCCTCGCACGAGACGGCTGGCACGGCACGACGCTGGCTGCGATCGCGGCGCAGGCGGGGATCAGCCGCGGGCTGATCTCCTACCACTTCGCGGGCCGCGACGACCTGTACGCAGCCGTGGCGGAGTCCGTGGTGGAGACGGTCTTCGGCACGGGCTCGGCCGCGATGCAGCAGGAGATCGACGCGGCGACGACGGCCCGGGGCAAGCTCCGGGCCTACATCGAGGGGAACCTCCGCTTCATCGGCGCGCACCGCCGCGAGATGGCCGCGCTGGGCGAGGTGATGCCGAACCTGCGCCGCGAGGACGGCACGCAGCGATTCGGCCACGACGCCGAGGAACCGATCATCGCGGGGACCGCGCTGCTGTTCGAGTACGGCCTGAGCACGGGCGAGTTCCGCGCGGTCGACGCCCGCCTGGCGGCCTACACCCTGCGCCGCTGCATCGACGGCGCGGCCTCGCGGATCGTCGCCGACCCCGGCTTCGACATCGACGCCTACGCCCGCGAACTGACGGCCCTGTTCCTGCGAGGAGTACAACAAGCATGACCGCCGCGGCACCCCCCGCCGTCCAGCTGTCCGGGCTCACCAAGCGATTCGGTGACCGGCTCGCCGTGGACTCGATCGACCTGACGGTCCCCGCGGGCACGTTCTACGGCATCGTCGGTCCCAACGGGGCCGGCAAGTCGACCACGCTGTCGATGATCGCCGGACTGCTCGCCCCGGACTCGGGCACCGTCCGGGTCGCCGGGTTCGACGCCGCGAGCCGGCGCGAGCAGGTTCTGGACGCGCTCGGGATCATGCTGGAGGGCCTGTCCCTGCCGGAGCGGCTGACAGGCGCCGAACTGCTCGAATACACCGCACGGCTGCGCGGGATCGGTGACGGGTGGCGCACGCGCGCATCAGACCTGCTGGAGGTCCTGGAGCTGGACGGGGCGCCTTCGACCCTGGTCGTGGACTACTCCACCGGGATGCGCAAGAAGATCGGCCTCGCCGTGGCGCTGCTGCACCGCCCGCGGGTGCTCGTGCTCGACGAGCCGTTCGAGGCCATCGACCCGGTGTCGGCACGGGCCATCGACGGCCTGCTGCGCCAGTACGTGGGCGGCGGCGGAACGGTACTGCTGTCCAGCCACATCATGGACGTCGTCGAACGCACCTGCGAACGGGTGGCCCTGATCAAGGACGGCCGCATCCTGACCGAGGGCACCGTCGACGAGGTCAGAGCCGGAAGCACGCTCGACGACACGTTCGTGGACCTCGTCGGTGCCGCCCCGCAGCGCGCGATCGGGTGGCTGGCGTGAGCGCGAGCACGGCCTTCGCCTCGCTGCGGTGGCGGATCATGCGGCACGGCCCCAACGACGAACGCGGTTTCGGCCTGGTCGCGGGGCTCGCCGCGGCCGCCGGGGTGATCGCCCTCGCCGTACTCGCTCGGGCCGGTGCGGTGCATCCGAGCTGGCTGACCGCGGCGGTCTCGCTGTTCGGACTGACCTGGCTGGTCGGCCCGATCCTGCTGCCCGGCTCATCCCCGGTCCTGGACCCCCAGTGGTTCCGCACCCTGCCCCGGCGCCCGATCACGATCGCCCGGGAGATGGCGGCGAGCGAGGCGATCAGCGTGGGGACGCTCATCACGGCGGTCGCGCTGAGCAGCATGCTCGTCGTCGCCGCGCCGCACGGACCGGCGGCCGTGGCCGTCGCCGCCGCGGCCGCCGCGGCGCAGCTGTACTTCCTGCTCTGGCTGGGCAGGTGCGCCGCGGCCGTCGTCGGCCGCCTCCTCAGCTCGACGCCGGGCATGTGGGTGGCGGCGTTGCAGATGTCCGTGCTGCTGGCGGTCTCCTTCGCCGGCTGGGTGCCCCTCATGGCCCTGGTCCTGCCCGACCTCGGAGAAGGCGGGACCGAGGTCGTCGTCCCGCCGGTGTCCGCCGCGGTGCCGGCAGCGGTCGAGGACGCGCTGCTCGGGCTGCCCACGGGCTGGGGCCTCGCCGCTGTCGGCGCCGCGACGTCGTCGGACTCGTTCATCGCCGCGGCGATGCCGCTCGCCGGGCTCGTTGCGGGCGGTGCGGTGCTGCGGGCCGGCTGGATCGCGCTCACCGCCCACACGCTGAGCCGACCGCCGGCCCGCGCGCAGAGCAGCGTCACCGCCGGCCGCTCCGCCGCCTTGGCCGGTTCGCACGGCGGCGGCGCGGTCCGGGCGGTGACCGTCCGCGAGCTCAAGACGTGGTTCCGCGACCCGCACCGCAAACTCGGGCTGGGGCACGCCTGGATCACGCCGCTGCTCATGATCCTGCTGGTCGCACCCACCGACTGGACCTGGGCGCTGCCGTTCATCGGTGTCATGGCGGCGGTGCTGGGCGCGATGGTCGCGGTGAACACCTACTCCCTCGACGGCACCGCGCTGTGGCAGCCGCTCACCACCCCGGGGGCGATCCGCGCCGACGTCCGCGGACGCCAGGCCGCGTGGATGCTCCTCTTCGGCACCCCCGTCCTCGCCGGAACGGTGCTGCTGTGCCTGCTCAGCCGGTCCCCGCTGTGGGCGGTCGCGCTCGGCATGACGCTCGCCGCCACGGGGGCCGCCTGCGCGGGCGCACCGCTGTTGAGCGCCCTCATGCCCGCCATCGGCGCCGACGCGCGCGAACGCGTGTCCACCGCCGACCGCACCGGCAACGCCGGCGGCGGGCAGTGGACGGTCTTCACCGCCGTCGCCGCCGTCGCCGCGGTACCCGCCGTCGCCGCTCACCTCGGCGGTGCGGGGTCGCTGTGGCCGGTCCACCTCGCCCTCGGCATCGCCACCGGCGCGGCGGCGGTCCTCGGCCTGTCGCCGCTGACACAGCGGTACCTGCGGCGATCCGGCCCCGCGCTGCTGTCGGCGATGGCCGCAGGCGACCCCGCCCGGCTCAGGAGCGCGCCGCCGGCGCGGAGCTGACCTCGCCGCCGCCTGCCGGCTGCGCCGCCTGACGGGAGGGGTGTGTGGGAACCGGTCGCTGCGGACCGCCCCCTCGCCGCTCCCGTCAGGCGGGCGACCGGCCGGCACCCGAACCGGTCCGCGCGGGCAGAGCCGTCCGCGGTGGCACCCGCCGGATGACCGGCCGAGCGAACGGACCGGTCCTAATCGCGCTTGTAGGCGTCGGTGTTCATCGACTTGGCGATCTTGTCGTAGAGCGCGGAGTACTGGGCGTCGACCGACCACACGTAGACGGCGATGTCGCTCTGGGGCAGGAACCACAGGCGCACCTCGAAGGTGTCGCCGTTCTGGCAGGTGACCTCCCACTCGCGGTGGTGCGACTTGAGCCCGTCGGCGTGCTTGGTGAGGCCCTGCGGGTGGTCGACCGGGAGCTTTTCGGCCCCGGTGGCGGGGACATTGCTCGCCTCGGCGGTGCCCAGGCTGCGGCAGGTGGTGGGGTTGGAGGACCAGCCGTCGGGGCGGTTGAACTGCTTCTTGGGCCACTTGTTCGGATCGTTCTTGGCCACGTGCGGGATGACCAGCACCGACCCGTAGGCGCAGGACTCCTGACCGGGCGGGCGCATGCACAACTGGGTGCCGGTCTTGTCGATGCTCCAGTTCTTGGGCGCGCTGATCTTGATGCCCTGGATCTCGACCGTGGTGAAACCGCCGGCGGGCGGGGCGGGCTCGGCGGCGGCGACCACGGCGCTGTAGGTCGAGTCGGGGCTCGGTGCGGCACCGGAGTCGCCGGAGCCGCCCGAGCACCCCGACGCCAGCAGCGCCAGCGCCGCGGCGGCGGCCGCGGCAGCGGTCCTCGACCACGGTGAACCGGGCGTCTGGGACATGGGCTTCCCTTCTGCGTCCACGCTTGACCCCACGACGATAGCGGCACAAACCGCCCTCCGCGCCACATCGGGGCGCCCGGCCGCGGCGGCCGGGATCCAGAAGGCGCCGGCGACGGTCCGCGTGCGGCGGTTAACCGCGGCCGAACGACTCGTCTAGCCTGAGGGCATGGTGCAACCGGTCAAGCTGCTCGGTCCTTTGTCCCGACTCCAGCAGCGGCGCAGCGGCCCGCTGATACTCGAACTCGACCTGACCGGCGGGCTAGCCGAGGAGGCGCCGGCCGACCCGCTGGGCCAGATCCTGGCGAGGCGGCACCAGCAGCTGCGCGACGTCGTCGAGGGCATCCGCCGCGGCGCCCACGACCCGCGGGTCAAGGCGCTGGTGGCCAGGATCGACGGCCGGCCGCTGGGCCTGGCCAAGGTCCAGGAGGTGCGGTCGGCGGTGGCGACGTTCCGGGCCGCGGGCAAGGACACCGTCGCCTGGTCGGAGTCCTTCGGCGAGTTCGGCCCCGGCACGGTCCCCTACTACCTGGCCACCGCCTTCGCCGAGATCGCGCTGATGCCGTCGGGGTCGGTGGGCCTGACCGGCGTGAGCATCGGCAGCGCGTTCTTCGGCGGCGCCGCCGAGCGGCTGGGGGTGCGCTTCGAGGGCGGCGCCCGCCACGAGTACAAGAACGCGCCCAACATGTTCACCGAGCACGGCTTCACCGAGCCCCACCGCGAGAACACCGAGCGGCTGGTGGAGTCGCTGGGCGAGCAGATCGCCGACGGCATCGCCGAAGGGCGCGGACTGACCCGCGAGCGGGTGCGCGAGCTCACCGACCGCGGGCCGCTGCTGGCGGCCGAAGCGCTGGAGGCCGGGCTGGTCGACCGGCTGGCCTACCGCGACGAGGTCTACGCCGACCTGCGCGCCCGCCACTCCCCCGCCGAGGCGGGCTCCGGGCAGGGCGATTCCGGCTCGGCGCCTCCCAACGAGGACTCGCAGGCGGAGGGCGCACGGCTGGTGTACGCGGTGCGCTACCGCCAGCGCGCCGCGATGGCCGAGCGGATGCCGGTGCGCGCCGGCGGGTACATCGCACTGATCACCGCCACCGGCGTCATCACCCAGGGGCGCAGCCGCCGCACGGCCCTGGGCGGTGAGACCATGGGCGCCGACACGGTGGCCGCCGCCCTGCGGGCCGCCCGCCGCGACAGGAACGTGCGCGCCGTCGTCTTCCGCGTGGACAGCCGGGGCGGGTCGGCGGTCGCCTCCGACGCGATCCGGCGCGAGGTGGCCCTCACCCGCGAGGCGGGCACACCGGTCGTCGCATCGCTCGGCGACATCGCCGGGTCCGGCGGCTACTACATCGTCATGGACGCCGACGCGATCGTGGCCCGCCCGGGCACGCTCACCGCCTCCATCGGCGTCTACAGCGGCAAGCCCGTCCTGGCGGGCCTGCTGGAGCGGCTGGGCGTCAACAGCGAGTCCGTCGACGGCAGCGCGCACTCGGGCATGTTCGGCTCCGACCGCGGATTCAGCGACTCGGAGTGGGAACGCGTCAACGCCATGCTCGACAACACCTACGAGGACTTCACCGGCAAGGTCGCCCGCGCCCGGGGGCTCAGCGCCGAGCAGGTCGACGCGGTGGCGCGCGGACGCATCCTCTCCGGCAGCGACGCCCTGGCCGGTGGCCTCGTCGACGACCTGGGCGGCCTGCCCGCCGCGGTGCGCCTGGCCCGGGAGAAGGCCGGGCTGCCCAAGGGCCGGCTGCGGCCGTTCCCCGTCGCCGGGCCGTGGGAGCGGCTGATGCCGGCCGAGTCCAGCGAGGACCGCGCGGCGGCGCCGCAGTCGGCGCTCGCGCTGGGCGGCGACGCGCTGGGCCTGACCGAGCTGGCGGCGCGCGCGGGCGTGCCCGCCTCCGCGCCGCTGATGGTGCCGGGGAGCTGGGAGGTCCGGTGAGCCCGTCGCCCGCGGAGTTCACCGAGACGATGGCCCGCTTCGCCACGGGGGTGACCGTGGTGACCGTGCGCGACGACCGCGACGACATCGGCAGCACGGTCAGCGCCTTCGCCTCGGTCTCGGCCGATCCCCCGCTGGTCATGGTGGGGGTGACGGCGCAGAGCTATCTGTGCGAGGTGATCGACGCCCAGGGCCGCTTCGCGGTGAGCGTGCTGGGCGAGGGCCAGCGCGCCGTGGCGGGCCGGTTCGCGGCCGAGGGGCGGCCCAGCGCCCGGCTGCTGCTGGCGGGCGAGGCCCACCGGCGCGGGGAGCACACCGGCGCGCTGGTGCTGGAGAGCGCGATCGCGGCTTTGGAGTGCTCGGTCGAGCAGCGGGTCGCGGCCGGCGACCACGCGGTCTACATCGCCGCGGTCGAAACGCTTCCGGCCGTGGGCGCGAAAAGCCCGGCCGACGCGCGCCCGCTGGTGCGCTACGGCGGCCGATACCGCAGTCTGGGCTGAGCCAAACTCCCTAGAGAGACAACTCTTCGCGTTCCGACCGACACGGTCTTGTGTGCGGCGGCGCTAGTTCACCGCGCGGGCCGGGCGTCGTCCAATGGTGGTATGGATGGCTTCTACACCGTGCTGGGAATCCTGGTGGCCGGGCTCATCCTGGCCATGATCCTCTGATCGCCGTCGGACGCTTCCACACCCACCGCTGTCCAGGGGGTGGGCCCCGCCCCTTCCACACCCACCACCGTTCAGGGGGTGGGCCCCGCCCCTTCCACACCCACCGCTGTCCAGGGGGTGGGCCCCGCCCCTTCCACACCCACCGCTGTCCAGGGGGTTGGCTGCGGCAATGGGGCTGTGATGCGCGAAGCGCCGTGCGCCAGCTTGCCGCCGAGCGCACGGCGCACCCTTCTCGCCGGAGGCCCGCGACCGGTGGTGCGTTTCCATCTGACGGGCACAGCGTGCGCTCGGCGGCAAGCTGTGATCGCGCTACGCGAAACGCACCCATTGCCGCAGCCTCAGCGGTTACCGGCTCCGGATGGTCCCCGGAGTCCCCCGGCGGCGCGGCACCCGCTCGCCTCACGCGGGAGCGGCTGCCGCGCCGCCGGGCGTGCCTCAGGCCAACCCCGTCTCGGCCAGCCAGTCGGCCGCGACCTTGTCGGCCTCCTCGTGGTCGATCTGCACGCGGGCGTCCAGCTCGATGAGCTCCTCGGTGGTCAGTTCGGCCGAGACCGCGTTGAGCACGTCGCGGGCCTGCCGGCCGACGTCGTCCTTGTTGATCAGCGGGGTGACGTTCTGCGAACCGAAGAGGTTCTCGGGATCCTCCAGGGCCACGAAGTCGCCGGTGGTGAACGCAGGGTTGGTGGTGAACAGGTTGGCGGCCTGGACGTCGCCGCCGCGCAGGCCCTCGACCAGCAGGTTGCCCTCCAGCGGCCGGAAGCTGCCGAACTCGACGCCGTAGACGTCCTTGAGCCCGGGCACGCCCTGGGGTCGTGTCTTGAACTCGGCCGGGGCGCCCAGGGCCATGTCGCCGGCCACGGCCTCAAGGTCGCCGATGGTGGAGAGGTTCTCCTGCTCGGCGGTCTCGCTGGTGACGGTGATCGAGTCCTTGTTCTGGGCCGGCGCCGACTCCAGGATCGCCAGGTTCTCGGGCAGCGCCGCGCGCACCGCCTTGTTGGTCTCCTCGGTGGTGCCCGACTCGGCGTCGGGGTCGAGGTGGTAGAGGATCCCGCCGTTGTACTCGGGGAACACCGACAGGTTCCCCTCGGCGATCTGGTCGTAGTAGACCTCGCGGCTGCCGATGTCGAGCTGGGTCTCCACGGCGATGCCCTCGGCCTCCAGCGCCTGGGCGTAGATCTGGGCGAGCAGCGTGCTCTCCGGGAAGTTCGCCGAGCCCACGACGAGGGCGTCGCCGCCCCCGCCGCCTCCGCCGCCGTCGTCGGAGTAGGGGTCCTGGCCGCCGCCGCAGGCGGCGAGCAGGAGCAGCAGCGGTGCCGCGGCGATCGCCGGTCGCATCCGAGTGCGCATGGTTCACCTTTTCGTGTTCGGGGATCTGGCGGGGCGTTGCACGAGGACCGCGCCGGGCCCGGCGCGGTCAGGACGAGGGGGACGCGGGCCGCGAGCGCAGCCCGGGGGCGACGACCAGGCGGCGCAGGAGGGCGAACAGGGCGGTGACCGCCAGCGCGAGCAGCACGACGAGCAGCGCGCCGCCCAGGATCTGCTCGATGATCTGCTGCGACTGGCCGTCGACGATGAACCGCCCCAGGCCGCCGATGCCGACGTAGGCGGCGATGGTGGCGGTGGAGACCACCTGTACGGCCGCGGTGCGCAGCCCGAGCAGGATCAGCGGCATGGCCAGCGGGACCTCCAGGCGGGCCAGCACCTCGCGGCCGCGCATGCCCATGCCGCGGGCGGCGTCGGTGACCTGCGGGTCGACGCCGCGCACCCCTTCGTAGGTGTTGACGAGGATGGGTGGGACGGCCAAGGCCACCAGCGCCACGAGCACCGGGACCAGCCCGAGGCCCATGCCCAGCACCACCAGGGTCAAGACGCCGATGGTGGGCAGGGCGCGGGCGAAGTTGGCCAGGCTGATGGCGAGGAACCCGCCGCGGCCGGTGTGGCCGGTGAGCAGACCGACCGGCACGGCGATCGCGGCGGCGAGCGCGAGCGCCGCCAGCGAGTAGTAGACGTGCTCGGCGAAGCGGACGGGGATGCCGCCCGGTCCGCGCCAGTTCTCCGGCTGGGCGAACCAGGACGCCACGTCGGCGGCGACGTTCACAGCGCTCCCTTCTCTCCGGCGCGCGCGGCGGCGGTGGCCCGGCGGCGCACCGCGAGGCCGCGGCCGCCTCGCCGGGCGGGGCCGCGGTCGCGGGCCCAGGGGGTCAGCGCGCGCTGGGCCAGCACCAGCAGGCCGTCGGTGGCGAAGGCCAGCGCCACCGACAGCGTGATCCCTACCACGACCGGGGCGGCGAAGTTGCGCGCGAAGCCGTAGGTGAGGATGACGCCGCCCAGTCCGCCCAGCCCCACCAGGGAGGCGACGCTGACCATGCTGATGGTGGCCACCGCGGCGACGCGCAGCCCCGCGATGATCACGGGGACCGCCACCGGCAGCTCCACCTGCAGCAGCCGGCGCAGCGGGGAGAAGCCCATGGCCGCGGCGGCCTGGCGCACGTGGTCGGGCACCTGGTTGAGGCCGTCGACGACGTTGGGCACCAGGATGGCCAGGGTGTAGAGAGCCAGCGGGATGATGGCGGTCCACGGGCTGAAGGCGGTGTAGGGAAGCAGCAGGAAGAACAGCGCCAGGGAGGGGATGGCGTAGAGCGCGTTGACCCCGCTGAGCACCGGCGGGTAGACGACGCGGTAGCGCACGCTGAGCACGCCCAGCGGAACCGCGAGCACCAGCCCGATGAGCACGGAGGCGTACGACAGCAGCACGTGCTCGGCCAGCAGCGGCCCGACCGGGTCGTCGAGGTTCTGCCACCCCCAGCGCGCGCTCTCCACGGCCCACCCCCACAGTGGTGCGGCGGCGGCCCAGACCTCGTGCGCGGGATCAGCCATGGCGGCTCACCGCCCCCGTGTGCTCGTCGCCGCCGACGGCCCAGATGGCCGCGCCCAGCTCGGTCTGGGCGACGGCGCCCAGCGCGGTGCCGTCGTCGGCCACCCCGACCGCGCGCCCGGCCGGAGAGAGCACGGCGGCGTCCAGTGCGGCGCGCAGGGAGTCGGTGGAGACGGTGAACACGTGGCCGTAGCCGACGAGGTCCAGGTCGGCGACGTCGCGCTCGTCCGCGGCCGCCGCCAGCGCCTCGGCGGCCACCCAGCCCAGCGGGCGGCGCCGGGAGTCGACGACCAGCAGCCAGGGCTCTTTGGCGCGCCGGGCCACATCGCGGGCGTCGGCGGCGGTGTCGCCGGCGGTAACGATGACGTCGCTGCGCAGCGGCAGGTCGCGGGCGGGGAAGAAGGACAGCCGGCGCACGCCGCGGTCGTAGCCCACGAAGGCCTCGACGAAGTCGTCGGCGGGGTCGGCCAGCAGCCGCTCGGGGCGATCGACCTGGGCCAGCCGCCCGCCGGGGCGCAGCACCGCGATGCTGTCGCCGATCTTGACCGCCTCGTCGATGTCGTGGGTGACGAAGACCACCGTCTTGCGCAGCTCGTCCTGGAGCCGCAGCAGCTCGTCCTGCAGTCCCGCGCGTACCACGGGGTCCACGGCGCTGAAGGGCTCGTCCATCAGCAGGATCGGCGGGTCGGCGGCGAGGGCGCGGGCCACGCCCACGCGCTGCTGCTGGCCGCCGGAGAGCTGGTGGGGGTAGCGGTCGGCGTGCTCGGGTTCGAGGCCCACCAGCTCCAGCAGCTCGCCGGCGCGCGAGCGCGCCCGCCGCCGGGACCAGCCCAGCAGCCGGGGGACGGTGGCGATGTTGTCGGCGACGGTGCGGTGCGGGAACAGCCCCGCCTGCTGGATGACATAGCCGATGGAGCGGCGCAGGACGGGCGGGTCCTGGCCGCGGACGTCGTCGCCGTCGATGGCCACCCGTCCGGCGGTGGGCTCGACCATGCGGTTGATCATCCGCAGAGCGGTGGTCTTGCCGCTGCCGGAGGAGCCGACGAGGACCGTGGTGTGGCCGCTGGGCACGGTCAGGTCCAGGTCGTCGACGGCGACGGTGCCGTCGGGGTAGCGCTTGGTCACGCCCTCGAAGGTGATCATTGTGCTCGCCTGCCGTCTCTCCTCGGGGCACCGCACGCCGGTCCGTCGTCGGATCTGGTCTGGCCGGACCGCCGTCGGGCCGGCTCCGGGCGGCCGCGCCGCGGCCGCGCTGTTCAGTCGGCCTGGTCGGCGATCCAGGCGGGCAGCTCGGCGAGGCCGTCGAGGACGGCGTCGGCCTGAGCGGCCTCGGCGCGCCCGGCGTGCAGGTAGCCGAGCATGCCGCGGCGCAGCAGGGCGGCGCGCAGGCCGGCCGCCTTGGCGGGCCGCACGTCGTTGTCGAGGCGGTCGCCGACGTAGAGGATCTCCTCGGGGGTGTGGCCGGTGGCGGCCACGACGCGGGAGAAGAAGGCGGGGTCGGGTTTGGCCACGCCCCAGTCCTCGGAGACGTGGATCTGGTCGGCGGGCAGCTCCATGGCGGCCAGCGAGGCTCCGGCCGCGGAGGGCTGGTTGCCGGCGACGACCACGCTCAGGCCCATCGCGCGCAGCTCGGCCAGCGCGGGGCGGACGTCGGCGTAGAGGTCGTCGGCATCGAAGTTCTCGCGCAGCGACTCGGGCTCCTCGGCCAGCCAGGCCGCGGATTCGGCGCTGAGCTCGAAATCGGGTTTGACCAGTCGGAACGCATCGATCAACGGGCGGCCCTCGGCGAGTACGGCCCCCATGAGCCCGAAGAAGGCCAGCCGCGGCACCCCCAGGCGGTCGGCCCACCGCTCGAAGATGCGGGTCTCGTCGATGAGGGTCTCGCCGACGTCGAGCACCACACTGCGAATCTTCACGAAAGGGACGCTAACACGGGGGGCCGACGCGCGGGCGGGGGCGCGTCCGCGCGCGGGGGCGCCCCGCTCGCGCGGGGCCCGGGCTCAGCCGCCCGCGGGCGGGCGCAGGACGGCGAAGGCGTCGGTGATCTCCAGGCGGCGGGTGCGGAAGCGGAACAGGGCCGCGGGGCGGCCGCCGGAGCGGCCGGAGGGCACGAAGCCGCCGGTCTCCTCGATCTGGCCGCGCCGCAGCAGGACGCGGCGCAGGTTGGTGGCGGCCACGTCGTGGCCCAGCGCGGCGCGGTAGTAGCGCGACAGCTGGGAGACGGTGAACTCCGGCGGCGCCAGGGCGAAGCCGACGTTGGTGTAGGAGAGCTTGGCGCGCAGCCGCCGGCGGCCGGAGTGCACGATCGCGGCGTGGTCGAAGCCCATCTCGGGCAGCTCGCCGGCAGGGTGCCAGCTGGTGTCCTCGGGCACCACCGGATCGATGTCGGCGGGCACGAGGCCGAGGTAGGCGGTGGCCAGGATCCTGCCCTGCGGGTGCCGCCCGGGGTCGCCCCGGGTCTCCAGCTGCTCCAGGTGGGCGAGGTCGCGCACGTCGACCTTCTGGGCCAACTGGCGGCGGATGGAGGAGTCCAGGCCCTCGGCGCGGCCCAGCCGCCCGCCCGGCAGCACCCAGCGCCCCTCGTAAGGCGGCCGCGCCCGCCGCCACAGCAGCACGGACAGGCGGTCGCAGCGGATCTGGAAGACGACGGCCAGGACCTCGTGCCCGGAGGGCGCGCCGTCGTGCGCCGCCGGATCGGCCCGGGGGGCCGCCTGCGTGCCGGTCTCGGCGCCGGTCACCGGTGCACCTCCTCTGCCGTGCCGCAGCCCGTATCGGCCGCGGTGCGCGCTGCCGCCGCGCTCGCGCTGCCTGCCCCTGTCCGCGCCATGACTCCCCATGTTAGAGTGTCATCAGTTTTTGCCTGTAAGACAAAAACCGGATGCGGGCCGACCGCCGCAACCGGCAGGAGAGCCGACGGCACCGGGTACCGGATCACCGGACCTCTCTCGCGAAGGAAGAGCACGGACATGGCAACCGCCCCCGCCGCAGCAGACCCGACGACCGCCCGGGAATGGGCCGAGGAGGTCCGCCGGCTGGCCAGGAGCCGCGACGCGGTGATCCTGGCGCACAACTACCAGCGCCCCGAGATCCAGGACGTGGCCGACCACACCGGCGACTCCCTGGCGCTCTCGCGCCTGGCCGCCGAGGTCGACGCGAGCACCATCGTCTTCTGCGGGGTCCACTTCATGGCCGAGACCGCCAAGATCCTGGCGCCGCAGAAGACCGTCCTGCTGCCCGAACTCGCCGCCGGGTGCTCGCTGGCCGACACGATCACCGCCGAGGACGTGCGCGCCTGGCGCGCCGAGCACCCCGGCGCGGTCGTGGTCGCCTACGTCAACACCTCCGCGGCGGTCAAGGCCGAGACCGACGTCTGCTGCACCTCCTCCAACGCCGCCGACGTCATCCGCTCCATCCCCGAGGACCGGGAGATCCTGTTCCTGCCCGACCAGTTCCTGGGCGCCCACGTCAAGCGGGTCACCGGCCGCGACAACATCCACGTGTGGATGGGCGAGTGCCACGTGCACGCCGGCATCGACGGCCACACCCTGCGCGAGCGCGTGGCCGCCGAGCCCGACGCCGAGCTGTACGTGCACCCCGAGTGCGGCTGCGCCACCTCGGCGCTGTACCTGGTCGGCTCGGGCGCTGTGCCCGAGGACCGCGTCAAGGTGCTCTCCACCGGCGGCATGCTCAGCGCGGCGGAGAAGTCCTCGGCGAGCAAGGTCCTCATCGCCACCGAGACCGGCATGCTGCACCAGCTGCGCGCCGCCAACCCCGCCACGGCCTTCGAGCCGGTCAACCCGCGCGCGGAATGCCACTACATGAAGATGATCACGGCCGATAAGCTGCTGGCGACCCTGCGCGACGGCACCGGCGAGATCCGCGTCGACGACGAGACCGCGGCCCGGGCGCGCCGGTCGGTGGAGCGGATGGTGGCCATCGGCACGCCTTCGCGCGGCGGGGAGTGAGTCGGGCGGGGCCCGGTTCGGCGGCAGAGGACCGCGCGGCACCGCGCTGGGGTAACAAAATCCTTACCTTCGCGCTATAACTGTCCTATGTATCGGACAGCGTTCCACCCGAATCACTAGCGTTATCGGACAACTCCGGCCTATCGCCCGATGCAGGACGTCACGGCCGGTGCGTGTCGCGCTTGGGGAGGGAACGTGACGACGCAGTTCCGGCGTTCGGGGAACGCCGCCGAGCCGGCCCCGCAGGCACCGCCGGGCCGGTCCGCGCGCGCCGCGGCGGGGCGCCACAGCGCCGCGCCCGGCGCGGAGCTGGCCGCTGCGCTGCGCCGCGGCACCGGCTACGGCCGCTGCTACGACCGGTTCGGATCTCAGCTCTACCGCTACTGCTGGTCCCTGCTGGGGCCCGGCGGCAGCGGCACGGAGGCCGATCGCGCCGCGGCGGCGGTGCACGAGGCGTTCTCGGCCGCGGCCGAAAGCATCGATGCGCTGGGCGACGACCGGGAGTTCGCCGCCTGGCTGTTCGCGCTCTGCCGCGCCGCCGCCCGGCGCCGCGGGTTCGCGCCCCGCTCCCCCTACGCCCAGCTCGCCACCGCCGACTCCGAGCAGGCCCCGGTCCAGCTGTCGCTGCGCCTGCCGCCCAGCTACCGCGAACTGCTGGAGCTGTACCTGCGCCACGGGCTTCCCACGGCCTCCATCGCCCGCATCCTGGGCCTCGCTCCCGAGACCGCGGCCGAACTGTGCCGCGCGGCGGTGCTGCGCGCGGCCGAACTGCTGACCCGCCACGCCCTGGCCCCGGGGCGCACCGGCGAGCGCGGCGTGCGCTCCGTGCTCGGCGGTCTGGAACCGCCGGGCCCGCCGCCGGCGCTGCGCGAGCGCGTGATCGAGGACTGCGCCTCCCCGCTGGCCGCCCCCGCCCGCCGGGCGGCGGCCGAGGCCCTGGCCCCGCTGGGCGAGGACGGCTTCCCGCTGCACCGCAAGCGCGCGCCCGGCGCCCACGGCCGCCCCTCGGCGCCGGCCCCCGATTCCGCTCCCGAGCCCGGCCGCGGCGACGACGAGACCGCCGCCCTGCCCGCCGACCGGGTCACCACGCGCGACGTGCCGGTCCGGGCCGCACCGGAGCCGGTCGCCGCGTCCGGTGCCGCCGAGGCGGGCCGCCCCGGCCGGCGGCGGCTGCCCACGGCCGTCGTCGCGACCCTGGCCGCCGGAGCCGTGTTCGCCTGCCTGTGGGCGGGGGTGGCGGCCGTGCGTGCCCAGCAGGGCGATACGGTGACCGGCGCGGTCCCGCCGGCGGCTCCCACGGCGGCCCCCTCACCCGCACAGCAGAACCCCTCGCCGGTGACCGGCCGGGGCGACCTCCCCGAGATCGCCGAGCCGGTGCCCCCGGAACGCCTGGAGGCGACCGTGGAGGCCCCGCCGGCCCCGGAGAGCGGCGGATCGGACCCCGCGGAGGCCGACGGCGCCCCCTCCGCGGCGCCCGCCCCCGGCGAGCCCGACGGGCAGCAGCCCTCCGCGGCGCCCGGGGATCCCGGGAGCGGAGACCAGCAGGAGGGCGCCTCGGACGACGGCGGTGAAGCCTCCGGCGAGTCGGACGACGAATCCGGCGGCGCCTCGGGCGCCGGCTCCGATTCCGGATCGGACGACGCCTCCGGCGGCGGACCCCTCTCCGACCTCTTCGACGGCCTGTTCGGGTTCTTCACCGCCGGTGAAGGAGAGAGCGCCTGAGCGGCGCCTGCGGCGCGGCGTCCAGCTTCCGAGGACGGAGCCGGGTGTCTCACCACCCCGCCGGAAGCAGGAACCCCCCGAGACCTCCGCGAGGCAGCCACCACAAAGGCTGCGGCAATGGGGCTGCGACGCGCGAAGCGCCGCGCGCCAGCTTGCCGCCGAGCATACGGAACACCTTCGCACCGCAGGCCCGCCACCGGTGGCACGGCTCCACCTGATACGTTCAGCGTGCGCTCGGCGGCAAGCTGCGACCGCGCTACGCGAGACGCGCCCATTGCCGCAGCCTCGGTGGTGGCCGCCCCGGGTGGTACCCGGGGGGTTCCCGGCAAGCGGCACCCCGTCGTTCTTAAACACGGCCTACGCGACCATCGGCCGGCGTGGGCGGATGGCCGATCACCCGGCGGGGCGGCGAGGACGGCGGCGTTCCGGTGCTCCGCCTCCACCGACACATCGGGGGCCGGAACACCGAATACCCGATTTGATTCAACGTGTTCCCGCGTCGGTCGCGTCGAGGGTCCGTTCCGCGCAAGCCCAACCACCGCCGACCTGATTGCCTCGCCGCCCTCAATACGACCCCGTCTCAGCGGTCGGCCAGCAGCGGTTCGGCGGCGATCTCCAGGCGGTGCTGGACCTCGTCGACGTCCCGGGCCCCCTTGAGGACCTCCAACAGCTCGAAGATCCACACGCTGGCCAGCGACGCCACGCGGATGTAAGCGGGGTCTGCGCGGTCGGGCGGCTCCGGCACGCCGGACTCGGGCCCCTCGCCTTCGGCGTCCGGGCTCCGGTGGGCCACGCGCCAGAGCAGGTCGGTGATGCGGGCGCCCAGCTCGGTGTTGGCCTCGGTCATGATGAGCGAGCGCACGAGGGCGTCGGCCAGCTCCGGCTCGCGCATCAGTCCGCGCGTGGCCCGCATCAGCACGTCGACCGCACGGCCCGCCGCGGTCTCGGCCGTGGGCGGTCGGCGGTCGATGCTGGCCTCCAGCAGGTCCAGCTCCTCGGCCACCACCGCCACGACCAGGTCCATCTTGGAGGGGAAGTAGCGGTAGAGCGTGCCCAGGGCGACGCCGGCGCGCTCGGCGACCGTGCGCATCTGCATCGCCTCGACGCCGCCGCGCAGCGCCAGGGCCGCCGCCGTCTGCACGATGCGCTTGCGGCGCTGGTTCTGGCTTCGGGACCGCATTCCGATCGGCGCCTGCTGGAACGCCACGCCGGCTCTCCCATCATCGTCGTCCGCGGGGCGCACCCGCCGACCCGGCGCGATCCGCGACCGAGGCGAGGCCGGACGCGGGCCCGCGGGCAGCTCCGCACGAGGGCAGCGCTCGACGCCCTCACAAGAACACGTTATCCCAGGATCCCCCACCGGTCCGAGCCGCCACAACTGTCCACGCGACGTCTTAACCCGGAGTTGATCCGTCCCACCGCTGCGCGACCACCTCCCGCCCCGTTTCCGGAGGGGCGAAGTGGAATGCGTTCTAGTCACCGCGGCGCCTCCCGCGCCTCCCGCGCCCCGGCGGGCCGGTACCGCCCCCGGAGCCCCGCTCGGTGGGCGCGACCGCGACAGTACTAGAATCCGATTCGGATTCGGTTCAGGAGGATGATCCCATGCGGCCGCTGCCACCGGTGGAGGATCTGGGCGAGGGCGTGTGGAGCGTGCCCGTGCCCATCCCCGGCAACCCCCTCGGCTACACGCTGGTCTACGTGCTGGAGAGCCCGCGGGGACCGGTTCTCGTGGACGCCGGGTGGCACCACGAGGACTCCTGGCAGGCGCTCACCGCCGGGCTGGAGTCCGCCGGGACCGCGGTGGCCGACGTCCGCGGCGTCGTCCTCACCCACTTCCACCCCGACCACTCCGGGCTCGCCGGGCGCGTGCGCGAAGCCTCCGGCGCCTGGATCGCGATGCATGGCGCCGACGCCGAGCTGGTGCGCCACTTCGCGCGTATCGGCGCCGACGAGCAGCGCGAACGGCTGATCGGCCGCACCGCCGGCGCCGGGGCCTCGGCCGCCGAGCTGGAGGAGCTGGCCCGGACGGCTCCCCCTTTCGCGGTGCCCGCACCACCCGACCGCACCCTGGCCGACGGCGAGCTGGTCGACCTGCCGCAGCGCAAGCTGCGCGCCGTGTGGACGCCCGGCCACACCCCCGGCCACATCTGCCTGCACCTGGAGGACGCCGACCGCCTGTTCACCGGCGACCACGTGCTGCCGCGCATCACCCCCCACATCGGCCTCTACGCCTTCGACGACGGCGACGACCCCCTCGGCGAGTACCTGGCTTCGCTGTCGCGGATCGCTGAAACCCCTGATGAGACCCGCATCCTGCCCGCACACGAGCACCGCTTCAGCGGCGCGGCCGAGCGCGCCGCCGAGATCGCGGCCCATCACGAGCACAAGCTCGCCGAACTCGCCGGCCTCCTCGCCGACGGGGACGCGACGCTGTGGGAGCTGAGCGCGCGCCTGCCCTGGAAGCGGGGGTGGGAGGCGATGGCGGTCGCCCAGCGCCGCATGGCCGCCGCGGAGACCGCAGCCCACGTGCGCACCCTGGAGCGGCGCGGGCTCGCGGTGTGCGCCGACGGCGCCGACGGCGCGCTGCGCTGGCGCTCCGCGGACCCCGCCGGCCCCTGACGCTCCGGCGCAGCCGGCGCCGGAGCCGCCCGCGTGCGGATGCCCACAGCCGCCCCGGCGCCCGGCCCGCGGGCGGCCCCGAGGATCCTGGGCGGAGGGGCCAGGCCTTAAACTGGTGAGTAACATGCGGGCGCGCGGCCGAACTCGCCCTTCTGGCGGTCCCACGCAGCGACCAGCGGTGGCGGAACGCGCGAGCGACGAACGAGGTGAAGCAGTGACCCTGCCGGTGCGACCACCGTCACCGCGCGCCCGCAGCACCCCCGGCCCGCTCGGCCTGCGCCCCGCCCCCGCTCTCCCCCCGCTCCACCGCGCCCGGCGCGGGCACCGTCCGTCCGCCACCACGCTGTCGATGGGTTAAGACCTATGCCGCACCCCGACCGCCCCCTGCGCGTCGCCCTGCTCTCCTACCGCAGCAAGCCGCACTGCGGCGGCCAAGGCGTCTACGTGCGCCACCTCTCCCGCGAACTGGCGGCCCTGGGCCACGACGTCACCGTCTTCTCCGGCCAGCCCTACCCCGAGCTGGACTCCGGAGTGGCCTTGGAGAAGGTCCCCAGCCTGGACCTCTACAACGACGCCAACCCCTTCACCGCGCCGCCGGTGCGGCAGTGGCGCGACTGGATCGACGTCCTGGAGGTCGCCACCATGTGGACGGCCGGGTTCCCCGAGCCGCTCACCTTCTCCCTGCGCGCACTGCGCGAGCTGCGCCGGCGGCGCGGCGAGTTCGACGTCGTCCACGACAACCAGACGCTGGGCTACGGCCAGCTCGGCATCCGGTCCGCCGGCCTGCCGATGGTCACCACCATCCACCACCCCATCACCGTCGACCGCCGCATCGAGGTGGAGCAGGCCACCGGCTGGCAGCGCATCAGCAAGCGGCGCTGGTACAGCTTCGTGCGCATGCAGGGCCGGGTCGCCCGCCGCATGGCCCCCGTGCTCGTGCCCTCCCGCTCCTCGGCCGACGACATCGTCCGCGAGTTCGGCGTGCGCCGCTCGGCCGTGGACGTCGTCCCGCTCGGCGTGGACACCCGCTACTTCCACCCCCGGCCCGCCACCGAGCGCATCCCCGGCCGGCTCGCGTGCGTGGCCAGCGCCGACAGCCCGCTCAAGGGCGTCGCGACACTGCTGCGCGCCACCGCCAAACTCGCCACCGAGCGCGACGTCTCGCTGACCGTCGTCAGCAGACCCACCCCCGGCGGCCCCACCGATCGGCTCGTCGACGAGCTGAGCCTGCGCGACCGCGTCACGTTCGTCAGCGGCATCGACGACGCCGAACTGGGCGAACTGCTGGCCCGCGCCGAGGTCGCCGTCGTACCGTCCTTCTACGAGGGCTTCTCCCTGCCGGCCGTGGAGGCCATGGCCTGCGGCACCCCCCTGGTCGCCAGCCGCGCCGGCGCCATCCCCGAGGTCGTCGGCCCCGACGGCGAGGCCGCGCGCCTCACCGAACCCGGCGACCCCGAGGAACTGGCGGCCGCCGTCGGCGACCTGCTCGACGCCCCGGACCGCCGCGCACGCATGGGCGAGGCCGCCTGGAACCGCGTCCAAGAGAGGTTCACCTGGCGGGCCGTCGCAGAGGCGACCGCCCGGCGCTACACCGCCGCGATCGACGCCGCCCGCGGCCGCGCCGGCGAGCCCGCGGCGCGCACGTGACCAGCACGACCCGAAGGAGCCAGCACTGATCACCGTCGACTTCTCCCTGTTCCCCGTGGGACCCGGCGACCGCGTCCTCGACCTCGGCTGCGGCGGCGGCCGGCACGCCTTCGAGGTCTACCGCCGCGGCGCCGACGTGGTCGCCTTCGACCAGAACGAGAACGACCTCGCCGAGGTCTCCGACATGTTCGCCGCGATGCGCGCCGCCGGCGAGGCCCCCGCCGAGACCGGGGCCACCGCCGAGACGGTCAAGGGCGACGCCCTCGACATGCCCTTCGACGACGGCTCCTTCGACCGCGTCATCGCCTCGGAGATCTTCGAGCACATCCCCCACGACACCGCCGCCATGGCCGAGCTGCACCGCGTGCTGCGCCCCGGCGGAATCGCCGCCGTCACGGTGCCCAGCTGGCTGCCCGAGCGCCTGTGCTGGGCGCTGTCGGAGGAGTACCACACCAACGAGGGCGGCCACATCCGCATCTACACCCGCGCCGAGCTGGAGGCCAAGCTCAAGGCCGCCGGGTTCCTGATCGGGCCGCACCACCACGCCCACGCCCTGCACTCCCCCTACTGGTGGATCAAGTGCGCCGTGGGCACCTCCAACGACGACCACCCGCTGGCCGCGGCCTACCACCGGCTGCTGGTGTGGGACCTGATGAAGGCGCCCAAGTCCACCCGCACGGCCGAGCGGCTGCTCAACCCCCTGATCGGCAAGAGCGTCGTCGTCTACCTGCGCAAGCCGCTCGGCGGCCGCGCGGAGAGCACCGGATGAGCCGCGGCACCCCAGACCGCCACGAATCCGCCCCCGACTCCCCCCGCGTCCCCGAACTGCCCGGCGTCCTCGGCGCCGCCGACGTCGCCCTCAGCGCGGGTTACCTGCTGGGCGCCCAGACCCGCGACGGCGCGATCCCGTGGTTCCCCGGCGGCCACACCGACGTGTGGGACCACGTCGAATGCGCCATGGCGCTGGCCGTCGCCGGGCACACCGGCGCGGCGCAGCGGGCGTATGCGTGGCTGGCCGCCGTCCAGCTGCCCGACGGCTCCTGGCCGGCCAAGATCCGCCAGAACGAACCGGCCAGCCCGCTGCGCGAGGCCAACCACGCCGCCTATCCGGCCGTGGGCGTCTGGCACCAGCTACTGATCACCGGCGACGAGGAGGCGGCCGCGAAGCTGTGGCCGACCGTGCGCGCCGGGATCGAGTTCGCGCTGGGGCTGCGCACCGACCGCGGCGAGATCCGCTGGGCGCGCGACGCCGAGGGCAACCCCGGCGACCACGCGCTGCTGACCGCCTGCGCCAGCGTCCACCACGCCCTGCGCTGCGGTGCGGCGCTGGGCGAGCGGCTGGGCAGCCCGCAGCCCGACTGGGAGCTGGCGGCGGCGCGGCTGGCGCACCTGCTGGCCGAGCACGAGTCGGTCTTCGCCGACCGCAGCCGCTACTCGATGGACTGGTACTACCCGATCATCAGCGGCGCGGTCCGCGGCGAGGCGGCGCACCGGCGGCTGGAGGCGGAGTGGGACGCCTTCGTGGTGCCGGGGCTGGGCATCCGCTGCGTCAGCGACCAGCCCTGGGTGACCGGCGCGGAGACCTGCGAGCTGGCCCTGGCCCTGGCGGCCCTCGGCGAGACCGGCCGCGCCGGGCAGCTCGTCGCCGACATCCAGCACCTGCGCGACCCCGACGACGGCGCCTACTGGACCGGCTACCAGTTCGCCCAGGACGTGCGCTGGCCGGTGGAGCGCAGCACGTGGACCGCGGCCGCGGTCATCCTGGCCGCCGACGCCGTCACCGGGACCACTCCCGGTGCGGAGGTCTTCACCGGCCGCGTGGAGGCCGCCGAGGCTCCTGAGCCCGACGTCTGCGGGTGTGCGGCACTGGTGTCCTGAGGGGCTGCGCGTCCGCCAGCAGGACAGGCGCCCCGTCAGGAACCCTCCGGGAACCACCCGGAGTCGGACACCGCAAAAGCTGCGGCAATGGGGCTGAAACGCGCGAAGCGCCCGCCCGTCGCCCGCCTCCGCCCCAACGGAGGCGCTTCGCGCCACGTACTTATTCAGAGCCAGCTTGCCGCCGAGCGCACGCGACACCGGAGGAGGCCCCGGAGCCCGACGCCTGCCGCTGCGCGGCGCTGGTCACCTCAACGGCCGCACGGCCGCCCGCAGAACAGGCGCCCCGCCAGGAACCCCCCGCGAACCACCCGGAGTCGGACACCACAAAAGCTGCGGCAATGGGGCTGAAACGCGCGAAGCGCCCGCCCGCCGCCCGCCTCCGCCCCAACGGAGGCGCTTCGCGCCACGTACTTATTCAGAGCCAGCTTGCCGCCGAGCGCACGCGACACCGGAGGAGGCCCCGGAGCCCGACGCCTGCCGCTGCGCGGCGCTGGTCACCTCAACGGCCGCACGGCCGCCCGCAGAACAGGCGCCCCGCCAGGAACCCCCCGCGAACCACCCGGAGTCGGACACCACAAAAGCTGCGGCAATGGGGCTGAAAAGCGCGAAGCGCCGCGCGCCAGCTTGCCGCCGAGCGCACGGGGCGCCCTTCGCACCGGAGGCCCGCCACGGGTGGTGCGGCTCCACCTGGCAGGTACCGCGTGCGCTCGGCGGCAAGCTGTGATCACGCTTCGCGATCCACACCCATTGCCGCAACCTCGGTGGTGGCCCTCTCCACGGGGTTCCCGGAGGCTCCTCACTGCGAGGAAGCGAACGATCTACAGCTCACCCGCGGACAGGCCGCGAAGGAACGCACACCACTCGGCGGCGGGGAACTCGAGGTGGCCGAGGTGGCGGTGCCGGGTGTCGCGGACCGCGGCGCCGAGAGGGGTGTCGGCGACTTCGACGCAGTTGTTGGTCTTGCTGTAGGCGGACTTGCGAAAGATGAGGGGTTCGGGGTCGGTGGAGGCCATTATGACTCTCTAGACAGGAGGTTCTTCAAGTACGCGAGCGATCGTGGCGGTTTCATCGCCGCCACCTGGACATGCAGGAAAAGCTTGCGATAGCGCTCGATCTCTCCGGGCTGCTCCAGGTAGATCCCGTCTGTGTCTGTTTCCAGATACACGATCGGTGAATTCGCATCGTCGAAATCGAGGATGACGAACGGGCCGCCGAGTCCGGCGTGCAACCCGGCATCCAGCGGCAACACCTGGATCGTGACGGAGTTGCCCGGGTCCTCGGCGATGTCCACGAGGTGCTGCACCTGCTCGCGCAGCATCTCGCCCTCACCCAGCCGACGAATGGCGTGCTCGTCGATTACAGCCCAGTAATCCGGCGCATCCTTCCCAGTCAGGATCTCCTGCCGCTTCAAGCGCCCGTCTATGACGCGCTGGACATCCTCTGCATCGTAGATCAGCGTCGCTTCAGTCGTCGCCCGCATGTAGGAGGGCGTCTGGAGCAGGCCGGGGATAAGGGCGACCTCGTATGTCCCGATCTTGCGAGCAGCAGCCTCAAAGCCTGGAAATCGGCCGGTGAAAACGTCGTCGTATCGAGTCCACCATCCGCTCTCCCGAGCTTGTCGGGCGAGGTCGAGAACCGCTTCGCGCTCGCGCAGGCTTTCGAGCCCGTAGAGGTCCAGCAACGCCTTCACGTCGGTCACGAGGGGCTTCTTGCGTCGCCCGGTTTCGATATGTCCAAGTCGCGCCCGAGACCATTCCAACGCATCGGCGGCTTGCTCCACCGTCATGCCGGCAGCCAGGCGCAGGCGCCGCAGCTCGTTCGAGAGCTGCCGCCTCTTGATCGTTGGACTGTCGGGCATCATCGGTCCCTCCCCGTGAGCTGGATCAGCTTACCCATGCGACCCCTTAGCTGACATTTCACCCTCTACTTATCCGACACTACTTCCTTACCGATACAGACTCTAAGTTGAAAACGTAGCGGCTACACTCCATGCTGATCCTATAGCGATTCGACGGCCGGGCCGCCCTGCCCAGCCCTACCCCATGGGGGTTCCCTTGCCGTACCTGCTACTGAGTGTCGCTCTCCTGCTCCCCCGAGTGTTCCTCGCTCCCGGTCGCACGCGTGCCGCGCGGGTGCGGGCCTACGCGCCGCAGCCCGTGCCTGCGCGCGCCCCCGCGCCCGCCGACCATGCCGCCTTCTGCGAGGTCGCCGAAGCCCACGCGCACGCCTGGCCCGAGATCCGGCGCCTTCCCGGCCCGCTGTACGTGGCCGCCGACCGGCCCAGCGGGGTCCAGATCGCCTCGACCGACCTCGGCGCCTTCGCCGCCGCGCTGGACGCCTACCCCCGCCGCCGCAGCGGCGCCGTCCGCCCCTACGTGTTCGCCGCGCACCCGCCAGCAGAGGCCCCGCGGTGACCACCGAGGGGTCTCCCGAGGACCCCGGCTTCCCCGAGGCCACCGACCATCCCGGCGACCACTACCCCTACACGTTCGCCGACGTCACGCCGACCGCCTGGACCCAGGTCTGCGACCGCTGCGGCCACCGCACGCGCATCGAAACCGCCCCCGCCGCACCACGCAACCGCCGCCGCCCCGCTCCGCCCGCGCCGCTGCCCTACCGCGAGTACTTCACGATCGGGTTTCAGACATGACCGCACGCACGACCGCACTGCCCGCACTCTCCGCGCTGCCGCCCGCGGCCCGCGCGCACCTGCGCCGTCTCAAAGCCGGTTTCCCAGCCGCGACCTGCTGGTACGGCACCCACACCGGCACCTGGTGGGCGATGCTGCCCGGCCTCCCGCGCCTGATCGAGGCGGCCACCCCGGCGGCTCTCGCCGAGGCCCTCGCCGCCCGCGCGCCCGCCCCGCCCGACCTGCTCGCGCCCGCTCCGCCCCAAGCCCGCCCGCGCCGACGGCTGCCGCCGAGCCAGCCGGGCCACCCCGGCCCGCCGCGATCGATCCCGGCGGTCATCCCCCGGCCGCAACGGCGGCAGCCGCGTGGCCGGCTCCCAGGCCCTCTGCCCGTGCGTTGATCCGCCCGGCCTCGATGCGGACCGAGACCTCGGTGGCGTCGCTGATGCCCGAGACGCCCGCGGCGGCGGCCACGGCTCCCGCCTCGTCGCAGACCAGGCGGAGGCGCGGCCACGCCGCCGCAGGCACGGAGCTGCGCAGCAGCCCGGTGATCTCGGCGACGGCCATCCGGGCCAGCGGTCCCAGCTCGGCGGGGGCGCCGGAGACGACGACGGCGGTGACCTCGGCGCCGGCGGGAGCCGCGCGCAGCGCGTCTTCGATGCGGGCGAGCCGGTGCAGCCCGAGGACGGAGACGACGCCGTCGGCGGCGAGCGGCGCCGGGATGCCGCGCAGCTCGTCCACCGCGCGCGGCGGTCGCCACGCCTCGTCGGCGGGCCGGGCCTGCGGCGCGATCTGCGGGGCGCTCCACCGGTCGTCCAGGTCCAGCCCGGCGAGCCGCTCGCAGGCGCTCACCACGTTGAACGGCTCCAGGAACCCCGGCGCCGCCGCGGCCATCCGGCTGGCGCCGTGCAGCGTCGTCAGGGCCGTCTCGGCCAACCGCACCCGCCGCTCATCCCCCGCAGCGGCCGGGCTCAGCTGCTCCAGGCCCATGCCGAGCAGGATCGCCTGCAGGCGCACGAGCTGTGCATAGGGCAGGCGCGTCCGCTCCTCGGCGAGGATCTCCGGCATCGCCTCCGCGCCGATCCGCGCCGCAGGGGTGCCGGCCTCGGTCGCCAGCGGCAGCCGCGCCACCCAGGCGCGGGCGAACGCGGCCAGGGCCTCGCGGACGGTGAGCGCGGGCTCCGCGGGCTCGGGGCCGGACGCCTCGCGCGCGAGCTGCGCCAGCACGGCGAAGTACAGCGCGCGCTTGCCGGGGAAGTTGGAGTAGACCGCACCGCGGGTCAGCTCGGCGCGCTCGGCGATGCCGTCGATCTTGGCGTCGCGGAACCCCCGCTCGGCGAACTCCTCCCGCGCGGCGGCCAGCACCCTGGCCCGGTTGCGCTCCTGCGCCTCCGCTCTGGTGAGCCGAGCCAATCGTCCTCCCCCTTCGGCCCGCGGCCTTCTCCGCGCGGGGCGACTAAGATACTGTCGCCATTCAGATGATGCGATCATCTGTTTTCAGCATCCGAGTTTCGGGGCGCGACTGCCCGCACCCCGCCGGCCGCGCCCGCCCCCTTCCGCCCTCCCCGCCTCACCTGGAGAACCGATGAACGGTGTCACTCTGAACGCGAACGGCGTCAGCGAGATCGACCTGTCCTGCACGGATGTGATCGGCGCCCCCTTCGCCGCCTACGGCCTGGCGCGCGAGCACGGGCCGCTGGCGCGGCTCGCGGTCCCCGGCATGGCGCCGATGTGGGCGGTGCTGCGCCACGGCGACGCCCGCGCGATGCTCACCGACCCGCGCTTCGCCCTGACCGCCGACACCTTCGCCATGCGCCCCGACGTATCGGAGGAGTACCGCCCCTACCTGCGGAACATGGGCGAGATGGAGGGCACCGAGCACCTGCGGCTGCGCCGCCTGGTCGCTCCCGCGTTCACTCCCCGGCGGGCCGCCGCGTTCCGGCCCCGCATCGAAAGCGTCGTCACCGGCCTGCTGGAGCGGCTGCCCGAGCACGCCGAAGGCGGCACGGTCGATCTCGCCGCGCACTTCGCGCGCCCGCTCCCGATCGAGGTGATCTGCGAACTCCTCGACATCCCCGCTGCGGACCGCCCTCGGTGGCGCGAATACGGGGGCCTGATCGCGACCGGGGCGGGCGCGGGGTTCGCCGAGGCCGTACCCGCGATCATCGACACCGCCAAGGCGGCCGTCGCCGCCCGCCGCGCCGACCCCGGAGACGACCTGGTCTCCGACCTCCTCCGCGCCCAGGCCGAGGACGGCGACGACGGTGACCGCCTCAGCGACACCGAGCTGGTCTCCCTGGTCTGGAACATCGTGCTGGCCGGGCAGACGCCCGCCAACCTCATCGCCAACGCGGTCGCCGAACTGCTGGCCCGACCCGACCAGCTCGCGGCGCTGCGCCGCGACCCCGCGCTGATGCCCGGCGCGGTCGAGGAGCTGATGCGCTGGTGCGGACACCAACTCCTGTCGATGCCCCGGTTCGCCCGCGAGGACGCGGAGATCGCAGGGACGGCCATCGGCACGGGCGAGCCGGTCACCGCCGCGATCGCCGCGGCCAACCGAGACCCCCGGGCCTTCGCGGCCCCGGACATCCTGGACGTCACCGCGGACGCGGCCGGGCAGCTCGGCTTCGGCCACGGCCCGCACTTCTGCCTCGGGGCCTCCCTCGCCCGCGTCCAGACGCAGGCCGCCCTTGAGGCGCTGCTGCGGCGCCACCCCGATCTCGCGCTCGCGGTCGCCCCAGAGGCGCTGGACCGCGCGCCCGACCCCGGCACCTGGCGGCTGCGCTCGCTGCCGGTGGTGCTGTGAGGCCGGGCGGTCCGGTCGCGGCGGCCGGCGCGGCGCCGTGACCGCACCGACCGCGCGCGGCTACATCCCGGCCTGCGCCTGCTCCTCCTGCCCGCCTTCCGGATCCTCCGGGAAGATCGGCCCGGGCTCGGACGAGGCGGTCTCCTCCGGCCCCGGCGGCGGCACCGGCGGATCGGTCGGCGCCGAGGTCTCCGGCGGAGGCGGAGGCGCAGGCGTGGTCGGTTCCTCCGGCCGGACCGGCGGGGTGGACGGCTGGACCGGCTCGGTCTGCTCCGGTGCCGGCGGCGGATCCGGCGCGAGGTCGTGCACCTCTCCGCCGAAGCTGGGCTCGGGGAACTGCTTGACCTCCTTGCCCTGCATGGCCTGGGTCATGAAGTTGTCCCAGATGGCCGCCGGCAGCGTACCGCCGGAGAGCTGCCCCCACCCCGGCACGGAGAACGGCTGGTTGTTGCCGTTGTAGACCCCGACCGCCGTGGCGAGCTGCGGCGTGTACCCGGCGAACCAGGCGGCGACGCTGCCGTCGGTCGTCCCGGTCTTGCCCGCCACCGGGCGGCCGTCGGGCAGCGCCGCGGAGGTTCCGGTGCCGCCCTGGACGACCTGCTGGAGGGCGTAGCTGACGTTGGCGGCCGTCTCCGAGCTCAGCGCCTGGGTGGTCTTGGGCTCGGGCCGCTCGTTCTCGCCCTCCTTGTTGACGATCTCGCGGATGACGTGGGTCTCGACGTGTTTGCCGCCGTTGGCGAAGGTCGCGAACCCGGTGGCCTGGTCGACCGGGCGCACGTTCGTCACACCCAGCGCGATGGCCGGCACCACCTGGTTGTCCTTGATCATGCGCTTGGGGATGCCCGCCTCGTATGCCGTCTTGCGGACGTTCTCGGGCCCGACCTCCTGCGCGAGCTGTACATATCCGGTGTTCAGCGACATCCGGGTCGCCTCGACCAGCGTGGTGGGGCCGTGGCTGGTGTGGTCGTAGTTGTTGATCGTGGCCCCGTTCACTTGGATCGGGGAGTTGCCGTTGACCGTGCTGTGCAGGCTGTAGCCCTGCTCCAGCGCGGTCGCCAGCACGTAGGGCTTGAACGCCGAACCGGCCTGGGCCGAGCCGTTGAACGCGCTGTCGTACTGGTTCTCCAGGTAGTTCTCACCGCCGTAGAAGCCCACGACCTCGCCGGTGTTGGGGTCGACGGCGGTCAGGCCGGCCTGGACGCCCTCCGGGAGCGATCCGACGTCGACCGTGTCCTCGACCGCGCGCTTAGCCATCTCCATGGTCTGCTGGTCGAAGGTCGTCACGACCTTGTAGCCGCCGCGGTTGATGTTGTCTTCGCTGTAGCCGAGGTCCTTCAGCTCCTTCATGGCCTGCTGGAGCATGTAGCCCTTGTAGCCGCTGAGGTCGACGCTGTTGGCGGGCCGGTGCTTCTTCGGCTCGGGGAACTCCATCTTGTCGGCCTCGGCCTGGGTGATGGCCCCCGTCTCGACCATCCCGTCGACCACGTACTGCCAGCGGCCCTCCATCTCCGGCGTCGTGTGGCTGTCGGCCTGGCCGTAGATGCTCGGCTGCTGGATCGCCGCCGCGAGGAACGCCGACTCCGCCGCGGTGAGCTCGCCGACGTCCTTGTGGTAGTAGGCCTGCGCGGCCGACTGGATGCCGTAGGCGTTGCGCCCGAAGTAGATGGTGTTCAGGTACTGCTCCATCACCCACTGCTTGTCCATGTCCGGAGACTGATCGACCTTGAGGGCGATGATGATCTCCTTGAGCTTGCGGGTGACGGTCTGCTCCCGGCTGACGCCCTCGAAGTAGTTGCGGACGAACTGCTGGGTGATGGTGGAACCGCCCTGCACCTGCTGCCCGGTCACCGTGAACCAGACGGCGCGGAACGTGCCGGTGATCGACACGCCGGGCGAGTCCCAGTAGCCCCGGTCCTCGGCGGAGATGACCGCCTCCTGGACCTGCTCGGGGATCTGCTCGTAGTCGACGGGCTCGCGGTCCACGCCGCGCTCGGCGAACTGCGTCTTGCCGTCGGCGTAGTAGAAGGTGGAGCCCTGGTTGGTGGCCTCCTCCTTGGCGACGTCGGGAACCTCGATCACCGCGTAGGCGATGCCGAAGCCGCCGAGCATGAGGACCGCGCAGGCGGCCAGCGCGATGAGGGACGCGCGGGTGGCGCGCCACCACAGCGGCTTGTTGGGCTTGGGCTTGCCGCCGCCGGGCGGAGTGGGGCCGCCGCCGCGCCCGGGCGGACGCGTGGGCCCCGCGGGGCCGGAGGAGCCGGGGGGACCGGCCGGGCCCGAGGCGCCGGACGCACCCGAGCCGTGGGCGGACGGCGGTCCGGCGGCAGGCGGCGGGGTGCCGGCCGCTGCCCCGCCTGCGGCGGCCGCCGAGGATGCGGCGACCGCGCCGGACGCACCGGAGGCACCGGACGCGCGTGTTTCGGGCGGGTGCCAGCCGGGGCGGCGGCGCGTTTCGGCACCGCTGCCCGTCTCCGCGGGAGCCGACGGCGTTTTCGGCTCCGGGCTCTCGGGCGGCTCGGCGGACGCCGCCGCGGCCGCCCCGGCGCCGGCGGCGGAGCGGCCCGGCGTGCCGGTCGCCGCGGCCCGGTCGGCGCCGGCGGGGGCGTCCGGAGTACGGTACGGGGACGTCCGCTCGGAGCTCCCGGGCTCGTCGCCGCGCACGGAAGCGTCCTCGCCGGACTCGCGCGCCTGACCGTCGACGGGGGCCGCGGACTCCGCGAGCGCGGGCGAAGCGGGTGCGGCAGGCGGAGTGGGGGCAGCGGCAGCGGGGGAGCCGGCCGTGGGGGACGGTTGGTCCGGAGTCTGGCTGCGCGGAGCGTCGTCGGAGGGCGCGGGGCCGGGGACGGCGGAATGCTCGGCAGGGGTGGCCTGCGTGTCGGAGGCAGGGGCGCTGTCGGCGCCCGCACTCCGCGCCGAGGGCGGAGAGGGGATCGTCTGGTCGGGATCCGCTGCGGACTCGGGCGACGGCTGGTCGGCGGCATCCGCCTTGTCCGCGGACTCGGGTCGTGAGGAGACGCGGGGCGTGAACCAGGACCGCGGCTCGTCGGCGAGGGTCTCCGCGGATGCCGCGCCGTCCTCATCGGCGGGATCGGCGGGCTCGTCCTGCTTCGCAGTACCGTCGAAGGCGCCGACGGCGGCTGCGGACGCGGCCCCGGCGTCCGTGCGCGGGCGGGCCCCGGTCTCGACTTCGGTCGGGGGAGCGTCGCCGGCGTCGGTCCTAGCGGATCCGGCCTGCGGAGTTTCCGTCGGAGCGGACTCCTCGCCCGCGGGGGAGGCGGCCGGTGACGGCGCAGTCGGGTCGCCCGACGATTCCGCGGATGCGGAAGCCCTGCGGTCGGCGGCGGCCGGACCGCCGGGGCGGGAGTCGTCGGCCTTCGCGGGCTCCTCGGTCTGCTCGGACGCCGCGGCCGGGCCTTCACCCGCACCGGCGGCAGGTGTGGCGGCGCCGGCGGCCTCCGCATCGGCGGGCCGGTCCTCGTCGGCGGGCCTCGCGGCAGCGGGGGGCTTGTCAGAGGCGCCGGACCCGGTTCCGGCCTGCGCGTCCGGGACTGTCTTGGGGGAGTCGGACGGACCCCAGGTGCCGTCCTCCCTCAGGTTGAACCCCTGCTCCGCGAGTGTGCGCGCGACCTGGTCCCGGAAGAAGCTGCCGCTGTCCTTGAAGGCGCTGGCACCGGCGGCGGAGGGAGACGCGGCTTCTCCGTCCTCGCCGTCGTCGGCACCGCCCTTGTCCTCGGGCCCACCAGCGGGATCGGGTGGACCGGCTTCACCGCCGACAGCGGGGGCGGCAGAGGGCGCCGCCTCGCCTTCGGGCTTCTCGGACTTGTCGGCGGCAGGCTGCCGGCTCTCCCGCCGCTCCTCCTCCTGCGGATTCTCCCGGGAGTCGTCGTCACGCTCGTTCATCATTGCAGCACCATCGGGTCGGTTCACGCGATCGTCGGTCTTCTCGCCGGGACCGCGACCGGAGCCACTCCCCCAGCGCACTGCATCCCCCGCAGCACGACCATCATCAGGCGTCTCAGCGTCATGGCGCGGCGTGACATCGCCGTCACCGTCAGTGCGATCACTCAGTTGGTGGCCCCCTGGCACTCTCGACTCGCCCCCGTTGCATCCCTATGTAGGACGCGAAACCGGGCAAATCGGTTCAGCACAATCTTGCAGCGTAGGCAGGTTCGGCCCAGCGGGGGACGTGCCGGAACCCGCTCAACACGATACCCGCACTGATCACCGGGGCCATCACGGGAATCCTGCGGTCGAGCCAACAGTTTAGTTTCGGTCCCGCAGAACTCCCGTCGCGGACGAGCGGCCGGCACCACCAGCCCAGGGAGTGCTCAGCTCGGACTCAGCTCCTGTTAAGCCCCTCGGGCCGGGCGGATCTCGCGGCCAAGAATCATCGATCATCGATCGACGTCATGATCCTTAGAATGCCGCCAAATCGAATCAAGGCATAAAAAAAGGGGGCGGGCCCGCCGAAACGGACCCACCCCCACAAAGAAAATTGCGGCGGCAACCTACTCTCCCACCCCCACCATGGAGGCAGTACCATCGGCGCAAAGAGACTTAACGACCGGGTTCGGAATGGGACCGGGTGTCACCCTCCCGCTATCACCACCGCAACACTCAACCCCGCCCACAACACCCCGAAAGGCCCCGCAGGCGGAAAAACCTGTGGACACAACCAGCCACCCAGGAAAAACCCGGGCAACCGGTCGACACATGTGCGCGAACACCCAGCATCCGTGGCGGACAAGCCCTCGGCCTATTAGTACCGGTCAGCTCCACCCCTCACAAGGCTTCCACACCCGGCCTATCAACCCAGTCATCACCTGGCAGCCTTACCCCCACCACAGGGCAGGAGACCTCATCTCGAAGCAAGCTTCCCACTTAGATGCTTTCAGCGGTTATCTCTCCCGAACGTAGCCAACCAGCCATGCCCCAGCGGATAGGGACCGAACTGTCTCACGACGTTCTAAACCCAGCTCGCGTGCCGCTTTAATGGGCGAACAGCCCAACCCTTGGGACCAACTCCAGCCCCAGGATGCGACGAGCCGACATCGAGGTGCCAAACCATCCCGTCGATACGGACTCTTGGGGAAGATCAGCCTGTTATCCCCGGGGTACCTTTTAGCCGTTGAGCGACGCCGCTTCCACACGCCGGCGCCGGATCACTAGTCCCTGCTTTCGCACCTGCTCGACACGTCCGTCTCACAGTCAAGCTCCCTTGTGCACTTACACTCACCACCTGATTGCCAACCAGGCCGAGGGAACCTTTGGGCGCCTCCGTTACCCTTTAGGAGGCAACCGCCCCAGTTAAACTACCCACCAGACACTGTCCCCGAACCGGATCACGGCCCAAGGTTAGATGCCCGAAACAGCCAGAGTGGTATTTCACCAACGCCTCCACCACCACTAGCGTGGCAGCTTCACCGGCTCCCACCTATCCTACACAAACCATCCCAAACACCAATGTCAAGCTATAGTGAAGGTCCCGGGGTCTTTCCGTCCTGCTGCGCGAAACGAGCATCTTTACTCGTACTGCAATTTCACCGGGCCCGCGGTTGAGACAGCGGGGAAGTCGTTACGCCATTCGTGCAGGTCGGAACTTACCCGACAAGGAATTTCGCTACCTTAGGATGGTTATAGTTACCACCGCCGTTTACTGGCGCTTAGATTCCCAGCGGCACAGGCACAAAAGCCTGCTGACCGGTCCTCTTAACGTTCCAGCACCGGGCAGGCGTCAGTCCGTATACAGCGTCTTACGACTTCGCACGGACCTGTGTTTTTAATAAACAGTCGCTTCCCCCTGGTATCTGCGACCCCACCCAGCTCACAGGGAAAACCTGATCACCGGACAGGGCTCCCCTTCTCCCGAAGTTACGGGGACAATTTGCCGAGTTCCTTAACCACGGATCACCCGAACGCCTCGGTATACTCTACCTGACCACCTGCGTCGGTTTCGGGTACTGGCCGCACACGCACTCGCTAGAGGCTTTTCTCGACAGCACGGGATCACCCACTTCGCCGAAAACGGCTCGGCATCACGCCTCACCCACATAACAGGGCAGGGATTTACCACCACCCCGGGCTACACGCTTACCCCCGGACAACCACCGCCGGGTAGGGCTACCCCACTGCGTCACCCCATCACTTGCCTACACACCCCTCGGGTCCCAGACCAGGCCACCCGCACCGCCCGAAAGCGGCACAAGCACCCGGCATGGTCAGCATCAGGGCTATCAGCATGGGCGCACGCGCACGGGTACGGGAATATCAACCCGTTGCCCATCGACTACGCCTGTCGGCCTCGCCTTAGGTCCAGACTCACCCTGGGCGGATCAACCTGCCCCAGGAACCCTTAGTCAATCGGCGCCGGAGTTTCCCACTCCGGTATCGCTACTCATGCCTGCATTCTCACTCGCACACCCTCCACCACAAGGTCACCCCGCAGCTTCACCGGATGCACGACGCTCCCCTACCAACCGACACACAACGTGCCGGCCCCACAGCT
>NZ_VTZW01000007.1 GCF_009728995.1 Streptomonospora sp. PA3
CGCCGCCCGTCACCCGCCGCCGCCCCAACGGAGGCGCTTCGCGCCACGTACCTGTTCAGAGCCGGCTTGCCGCCGAGCGCACGGCGCGCTTTTGCGCCGGAGTCCCGCCACTGGTGGCACGGCTCCGCCTGACACGTTCAGCGTGCGCTTAGCGGCAGGCTGCGACTGCGCTTCGCGAGACGCGCCCATTGCCGCAGCCTCGATGGCGGCCGCCCCGGGTGGTTCCAGGTGGCTTCCCGGAAAGCGGCTGCCGCCGTTCTTATGCCCGGCGGAAGGGCGTGCGGCCCCTGCTGACCTCAGCGGCCGCACGCCCGGCGGGGCCGGGCCGGGAGGAGTGCGCCCGGCCCCGGGGGAGGGCGGCTCAGCCGCCGTCGAGGGCGCCGTCGATCGCCGCCATCAGGCTGCCCTGGGCGTCGTCGCCGTCCAGCGACCAGGCCATGATCCCGCCGAGGCCGTGCTCCTTGGCCCAGGCGACCTTCTGCCGCATGGCGGTGGGGTCGTCGAAGGTCCAGAAGGTGGAGCCGTTGTACAGCCAGGCGGTCCCGGCCTCATCGTCGCGGTGGAGCGTGTAGCCGCTCAGGCCCTTCAGGTTCTTGTAGTCGTCGATCGGTCTGGTGCAGGCCGTCCCCGTCGGGACCGCCGGGCACGCCGGTCCAGCCGCGGCCGTAGAACGGCACGCCCAGCACCAGGTCGGCCGGATCGGCGCCGCGGTCGATGTAGGCCTGGATCGTCTCCTGCACGCTGTAGGTGCGCGGCCCGGGGTCGCCGGGGATGGGCGTGAGGTTGGACTGGTGGTTGGTGGTCTCCTCCCAGGCGCCGTGGAAGTCGTAGCCCTGCACGGTGACGAAGTCGAAGTCCTCCATCAGGGCGTCCACCTCGTAGCCGGCCTCGATCTTCTCCGGGTCGGCGGCCATGAACGACGTCAGCTGGTACTCGCGCCCGTTCTCGGCCTCCAGGGCGTCCATCTGCTCGCGGAACTCCTGGACCAGGGCGGTGAAGTTCTGCTTGTCCTGCGGGCGGAAGGTGTTGTCGGGGTGCCCCGCCGAGGCCGGCCACTCCCAGTCCAGGTCGATGCCGTCGAAGACGCCCGCGGCGGCTCCGGTGCCCCCGGCGCCGTCGATCACCGGCAGGTTGCCGCGCAGGTACATGTCGATGCAGGAGCTGACCAGCCGCTCGCGCGACTGCTCGGTCAGCGCGGCGTCGGAGAGGTTCTTCGACCAGGTCCAGCCGCCCAGCGAGATGAGCACGTTGAGGTGGGGGTGCTTCTCCTTGAGTTCGCGCAGCTGGTTGAAGTTGCCGCGCAGCGGCTGGTCCCAGGTGTCGCCCTGGCCGTCGACGCTGTCGGCGGCGCCGAAGGAGCGGCCGTAGTCGGCGTAGGCGTCGCCCTCGCCGGGCTGGTTGGCCATGAAGCACTGGCCGTCGGCCGAGACGTTGGCGAAGGCGTAGTTGACGTGGGTCAGCTTCTCGGCGGTGCCGCTGGTGTCCACGTCCTGCACGAGGTAGTCGCGCGCGTAGATGCCCCATTGGGTGAAGTAGCCGACGCGGACGTCGCCGCCCGGCCCGGGGTCCTCGCCGCCGCCCGCGGCGGTGCGCACGGTCACCGGGTCGCCGGCCGGCGAGCGGTTGCCCGCGGCGTCGTAGGCGCGCACCGAGAAGGTGTACTCGGTGTCGGCCTGCAGCCCGCCCACGGTCGCCGTGGTCGCGGTGCCGGTCGTGGACGCGGCGACCTCGCCGCCGCGAAGAACCTCGTAGCCGGCGACGCCGACGTCGTCGGTGGCGGCGTCCCAGCTCAGGGTGACGCTGTCGGCGGTGCGCGCGTCGAGCGCCAACCCGCCGGGCGCCGCGGGCGCCTCGGTGTCCTCGGAGGGCGCGCCTCCCGAGCAGGGGGAGCCGTTGATGGTGCACGTCCGGGGTTCGGTGGCGGTCACCCCGGCGGAGAAGGAGCCGTTGAACCCGATCCCGTAGCTGCCGCCGGCGGGGACGGGGGCGCCCCAGGAGGGCGGGGTGACGGTGTAGGTGCCGCCGGACTCGGCGAGCTCGGCGTTCCACATGCTGCTGACCGCGGTGCCCTCCGGGAGGCTGAACTCGATGGTCCAGTCCTCCAGGGCGGAGCCGCCGTCGTTGATGATGGTGAACTGGCCGCTGTACCCGGTTTCCCAGGTCTGGCCCTCGGTGTAGACGACGGTGACGTCTGCGGCGTCGGCCGCGGCAGGGGCGGCCGAGAGCGGGCAGGCCGCCAGGGCGGCGGCGAGCACGGCCGCGGCCGCTGCTCTGGTGCGGGGGGTCTTCACGTTCGTTCGTCTCCTACTTCGCCTGCGGGGCGGGGGATGGGGTCCGGTGCGGACGGTTCGGGGTGTGCGCCCGACCGGCGCGGAGGGAGCGCGGGCGCGCGGTGCTCGCGGGGGCTGCGCGCGCCGCCGAGCGGGTCGAGCGGCGCCGGCGGCCCGCGGGCGCCGCAGGGTGCGGGGGACGGGGGAAGCACGGGTGCTCCATCCGGTGGGGGATTTTTTTAGGAAACTTAACTATTAGTTTTTTCGCATGGCAAGCGGGGGAATCCGGGTTTCTTTCAGCGGCGACTGCGCAGCGCGTTCAGAGGGTGACCGGCTCGGTCGGTGACCTGGACAGGTATCGGACGCCTTGCTCGCAGCGCGCGGGATTGGCCGGATCCGGCCACGTGGCGTCCTTGCATTCCGCGGATCGCTGACGGTGCGCAGGGTCCGCAGGCCGGCGGGGGAGGGGGAAGCGGCGCCCGCGCCGCGTGCGGCGCGGCCCCGGGGCGCTGAGGCCGCACCCGGTGCGGCCTCAGCTCGGCGTGCCGGGCTCGCTCGCGCCAAGGTGGTCGCGGAACCAGGTCATCGCCGCACCCGCGACCTGCTCCAATGCCCCCGGCTCCGCGAAGAGGTGGGTCGCATCGGGCACGAGATGCACGTCGTTGAGGACGTGCAGCTGCTCGGTGGCCTCGAACGAGATCCGCACGATGGGCTCGTCGGCGCTGCCCGCGATCATCAGCACGGGCGCGGAGACGTCCGCGAGGCGGTCCTCGGCCAGGTCCACCCTGCCGCCCCGCGAGACCACCGCACCGACCCGCTCGGGGCGCTCGGCCGCGGCCCGCAGCGCCGCCGCGGCCCCCGTGCTCGCGCCGAACAGCCCCACGTCGAGCCCGGCCGTCTGGGAGTCCTCGGCGAGCCAGTCGATCGCGGCGGTCAGCCGCCGCGTCAGCAGCCCGATGTCGAAGCGCAGCTCCCGGGTCACCTGGTCGATGCGGTCCTCGTCCTCGGTGAGCAGGTCCAGCAGTAGGGTGGCGAAGCCCGCCTTGCTCAGCGCGTCGGCGACCTCTTTGTTGCGCGGACTGTGCCGCGAGCTGCCGCTGCCGTGCGCGAAGAGCACCACGCCGGAGGCTCCCGGCGTGGTCGTCAGGTCGCCTGCCAGCTCCGCATCGCCGTCTCGGACCGCCACAGTTCGTACGTCCATGTCCCGTCCCTCCCCCGTCGCGTCGAGCAGTCGGACCACTACCGGCACGCTCCGGCGCCAAACACCCGTCGCGGCGTCCGGCGGCCGCGGGGGCGCGACCGCGGCCCGGCGCCGGACTACTGCGGGCCCTCGGCGCCGGGGTCCTCCTCGGGGCTGGTGGGATCGGGGCGCAGCGGATCGTGGCCGAGCGTCATGAGCTCGTGGCGCCACTTCTCCGCCCGCTCCTCGGTGGGAACGGCCAGCAGCCGGCCCGCCCGTTCGACCACGTGGCGCATCGTCTCCAGATCGTCGCGGGTGAGGTCCACCTGGCGCTTGTCGAGGATCTCCACCACGCGCCGGCCGAGGGGAGAGACGTCCATGGACGGGTCGGCGGGGAACCGGTCGGGCCCCGAGGCGTCGGTCAGCAGCCAGCGGCGCAGCTCCTCGCTGCTCATGTTCACCGTGCCGTGGAACTCGCGCCACAGTTCCGCCGTCTCGGGATCCAGGCGTTCACGGACCATGTCGACCTCCTCCGGTCGGAGTCAGCGACCGCGCGCCGGGCGCGCGCCGGTCTGGGGACCGCTACCTGGACCGCGCGGCCTCCAAACGCCGTTGGGAGGGCGACCGCGCAGGTCGCGGAGGTCCGGCGGCGGCCCTGGCCGGCCCGGCGCGGCGTTTGGCGGCGCCGCATCTCGGTAGCGGTCGGACAGGTCCGCTGGCCGTCGTGACCGAGCCACCGAGCTGAAGAGGTGCTTGTGACTATGCCGACCCAGACCGAAGAATTCCTGCGCAGCCATCCCCGAGACATCGGCGTCGAGGATGTGGACCTGCTCAAGACCACGGTGGAGCGGCTGGCCGCCTGCGCCCAGTCGTGCACGGCCTGCGCGGACGCGTGCCTGGGGGAGTCGGAGGTGGCCGAGCTCGTCGCCTGCGTGCGCCTCAACCTCGACTGCGCCGACGTCTGCTCGGCCGCCGAGCGCGTGCTCACCCGGCGCACCGACGCCGACCCCGAACTGCAGCGCAGCCTGCTGGAGACCGCGATCCTCTACACCCAGGCCTGCGCCCGCGAATGCGAGCGGCACGGCGGGCGCCACGAGCACTGCCGGCTGTGCGCCGACCGGTGCCGACTGGCCGAGGACTCCTGCCGGCAGTTCCTGCTGCAGGTCCAGGAGCAGCAGCGGTAAAGGCGGCCGCGCGCAGCCTGCGGCCGACCACACCCAGCGAGAGGAGGAGGCGGACATGCCTGCGCGAGAGGAGCTTCCGAGCACCCTGCGGCGCTCGCCGCGCGGTGCCCAGGAGACCTGGATCAAGGCCCACGACTCGGCCGTGGACACCTACGGCGAGGGGGAGCGGGCGCACCGCGTCGCCTACGCGGCGCTCAAGCACCAGTACGAGAAGGTGGGCGACCGCTGGAAGCCCAAGGAGGAGCGGGGGCCCTCCGACAAGCAGGCCGCCAACCCCAAGGCGCCCAAGCAGCGCGGCGGCGACAAACCGACCGCCGGCGGCGTCGACGCCAACGCCAGCAAGGAGCACCTCTATGAGCGTGCGCGCGAGGCCGGTGTCGAGGGGCGCTCCAAGATGAACAAGCGCGAACTGGTGGACGCCTTGCAGAAGGCGAGCGGCAGCCAGACGCGCAAGGCCCGCAAGTCCAAGTCCTGACGCGCCGCCGGCGCGGCCCTCCCCGCAGGCGCCGCCCGGGTCCGCTGCCGGGACCCGGGCGGCGCCCCGCCGCGCTCCGGCGTGCGCGGCCCGCGCGACCCCCTCGCAGGCCGCGGCCGCGGCGCCGCCGGGCGCTGATCCGCCGAGGCGGGTCCTCCCGCCCCCCGACGATGCCATCAGGAGGACCCGGTCCCGGCTCCGGCCGGTGCGGCTGCACCGGTTCGGCTCGCTGGGGGCGGCTACCGCAGCCGAATCCGAGTCAAACGTCGGCAACGCGCCTTTCTGTGCCCGCTGAGGCGGCGGAGGCTCCGGTGGCGCCGGTGCCCCTGGGGGATGCGAGGGGCCGCCGCGGCGGGGGTGCCGCACCGGGGCCGCTGAAAGGCCGGTTCTCCGCGAGCGTGCGCTCGGCGGCCGCGACCACCTCGCCCACGCTGATGCGCAGCAGCCCGGCGTCGCAAACGCCGCCGTGCGGATCGCCGCGCCCGCCGTGCCACAGGCAGGCGTGGCGGGCGGTGTCGATGCGCGGCCCCCACAGCGCGGGATCGACGGGGCCGAAGAGCACGACCGAGGGAGTGGAGTACGCGGTGGCCAGGTGGGCCAGGCCGGTGTCGCCGCACACCACCAGCGCCGCCCCGGCCACCAGCGACGCCAGCTGAGGAAGCGCCGTGCGGCCTGCGTGCACCCGCGACTCCGCCAGCCCGGCCTGCCGGGCGACCTCCAGAGCCGCCGGCCGCTCCTCCCGCGACCCCGTGATCACCACGTCGAGACCTCGGTCCTGCAGGTGGCGGGCCACGGCCGCGAAACGGTCGGCGGGCCAGCGCCGTGCGGGCGAGGCCGCGCCCGGGTGCACCACGGCCGCGGCGGGGCCCTCCGCTGCGTCCTGTCGCGGCGCGGGCCGGGGAAGCCGCAGGTCGCCCGGGTCGGCGCTGATGCCGTAGTAGGCGAGCAGGCCGCACCACAGGTCGACGTCGTGCATCCCTGCCGGCCAGGAGGGGCCGGGGTGGCCGCTCGCCTCGGGATGCGCGTGCGTCCACAGCCGGCGGGGCTCCAGTGCGCGCAGGGCCCGTACCGACTCCGGGCCGCTGCCGTGCAGGTTGACGGCGAGGTCCGGCGGTTCGGCATGGGGCCACGGCGGCGGCGCGGGGCCGTGGGCGGGCAGGAGCCGCCAGTCCAGTCCGGCCAGCGCCAGCAGGTCGGCGTAGGCGGGCGGGCCGGCCAGGTGGAGCTCCCAGCCGGGATGGGACCGCTCCAGCGCCCGCAGCGCCGGGACCGCGGTGAGGAAGTCGCCCAGGCCCAGGGCGCGCAGCACCACCAGGCGCCGCGCCCCTCGGCCGCCGCCGTCCACGCCCGTCGCCGCCGGATCGCTCATGGGCGCACCGCTACCGCTGCGCATGCGGCGCAAACGCGGCCGGTGCGCCCGGGCGTCCTCAGGTGTTGGCGCCGCTTCCGCTGATCGCGGCCAGGACCGAGGACGGGTCGCGCTCGACCGCGAGGTCGCCCAGCGACACCATGCCCACGACGCGGTTCTCCTCCACGACGGGCAGCCGCCGCACAGCGTTGTCCCGCATGGTGCGCACCGCGTCGTCGATGCTGTCGCGCGGGCCGATGACCGTCAGGCGGCCGCTGAGGACGCTGCCGGCCGTGGTCCGGCCGCAGTCGGAGCCGTCGGCGACGCAGCGCACCACGATGTCGCGGTCGGTCAGCACGCCCAGCACCGAGTCGTTCTCGGTCACGACCACGTCGCCGATGTCCTTGTCGCGCATGATGACGGCCGCCTCGTAGAGCGTCGTCTCCGGGGAGACGGTGTAGGGCGGCTGCGTCATGATCTCTCGAACCTGCTCGGCCATGGGATCCTCCAGAATTCGCGAACGTCCGGGGACGGATTCGCTCTCGGCGGCCCGCGCCGGCGGGCGCCGCCCGGATCGGCCGGCTCGGCGACCGCCCACGCAGGCCGCGGCTTCGCCTCCCGCGACCACTACCGAGGTCCGGCCCCGTGAAACCCGGCCGGGTCGCTCCCCGGGTCGGCGCCGGTGAGCTGGAAGAATCCGGTGGCAGGGGCGGTGCCTTCCGCGGCCGCCACTCCGGCCGCACCGGACGTTAGCGCGGGCACACGCGCGGGTAGAGGCGCGCTCGCCGAACTCGGACGGGTTCGGCGCCACCCCCGGATGTGGAGCGCAGGAGGACGGCGATGGCCCTGGATCGCAGGGAGAGGGCGCGGCTGCACCGGATCCAGCGGCAGCTCGCACAGGAGGATCCCGAGTGCCGGCGCCGCCTGCGCGACTACTCCGAACGGCTCGCTGAGAACAGCGCACCGGCCGCGCGTGAACCCGTGCCCTGGGCGGGTGTCCTGCTGATCTGGGCGGCCGCCCTGGCGGCGGCGCTGGTCCTCATCGCGGCTGCCATCAGCAGCGCATGACCACCCGGCTCGGGCTCCGCCCGGCGTGTGCAGCGTGCCCCCGATCCACCCCGTACCCGCGTCCCAGGACCAAGGAAATGGAGTCCGCATGACCCAGACCGCGCAGTCGGAGCGCGACGCATCGGAGGAGCGCGGTCCGATCCGCAAGGGGTCGACCTTCGTCAGCTGGATGTCCTCCACCGATCACAAGGTGATCGGAAAGATGTACCTCATCACCTCGTTCGGGTTCTTCCTGGCGGCCGGCCTCATGGCGATGCTGATCCGCGCGGAGCTGCTGTGGCCGGGCATGCAGGTGGTGACGCACGAGACCTACAACCAGCTGTTCACGATCCACGGCACGGTCATGATGCTGCTGTTCGCGACCCCGCTGTTCGTCGGGTTCGCCAACGTGATCGTGCCGCTGCAGATCGGCGCTCCCGACGTGGCGTTCCCCCGGCTGAACATGTTCAGCTACTGGCTGTTCCTCTTCGGCGGGCTGATGGTCGTCGGCGGGTTCGCCACTCCCTCGGGCGCGGCGAGCTTCGGCTGGTTCGCCTACACCCCGCTGTCGGACGGGGTGCGCAGTCCGGGCCTGGGCGGTGACCTGTGGGTCCTGGGCCTGCTGGTGTCGGGTCTGGGCACCATCCTGGGCGCGGTCAACTTCATGACGACGGTCGCGGTGATGCGCGCGCCCGGCATGACGATGTTCCGGATGCCGCTGTTCACCTGGAACACCGTGTTCACCGGCGTCCTCATCCTGCTGGCGTTCCCGGTGCTCACCGCCGCCCTGGCCGCCCTGGCCGCCGACCGTATCCTGGGCGCCAACGTCTACAACGCCGAGCACGGCGGCGCGATCCTCTGGCAGCACCTGTTCTGGTTCTTCGGCCATCCCGAGGTCTACATCATCGCTCTGCCGTTCTTCGGGATCATCACCGAGGTCATCCCCGTGTTCTCGCGCAAGCCGCTGTTCGGCTACCTCGGCATGGTCGCCGCCACACTGGCGATCACGGGCCTGTCGATGACGGTGTGGGCCCACCACATGTTCGCCACGGGCGCGGTGCTGCTCCCGTTCTTCTCGTTCATGTCCTTCCTGATCGCCGTGCCCACCGGCATCAAGTTCTTCAACTGGATCGGCACCATGTGGCGGGGGCAGCTCACCTTCCCCACGCCCATGCTGTTCGCGGTGGGGTTCCTGGTGACGTTCCTCTTCGGCGGCCTCACCGGAGTGATCCTGGCCTCGCCCCCGCTGGACTTCCACGTCACCGACTCCTACTTCGTGGTGGGCCACTTCCACTACGTGGTCTTCGGGACCGTGGTCTTCGCGATGTTCTCGGGCTTCTACTACTGGTGGCCCAAGATGACCGGGAAGATGCTCTTCGAGGGGCTGGGCAAGGCGCATTTCTGGTCGCTGTTCATCGGATTCCACACGACGTTCCTGGTCCAGCACTGGCTGGGGGTGGAGGGCATGCCCCGCCGCTACGCCGACTACCTGCCCTCGGACGGCTTCACCGCCCTCAACGCCATCTCCAGCATCGGAGCGTTCGTGCTGGGTGCCTCGACGCTGTTCTTCCTGTGGAACATCTGGGCCACCGTCCGCAAGGGCACCCGGGTCGACACCGACGACCCCTGGGGCTACGGCGGGTCGCTGGAGTGGGCCACGTCCTGCCCGCCGCCGCGGCACAACTTCACCTCGCTGCCGCGGATCCGCAGCGAGCGGCCGGCCTTCGACCTGAAGTTCCCGCACGCCAACCGGCCGGCGCAGTAGCCGGGCGACCCCGGCGGGTGAGGCGGGCGGGGGAAGAAGCCCGGCCAGCCGGCGCCGGGGGAGGGCACGGCGGGTGCGGCGCGGCAGGTGCGTGGACGGGGATACCAGGGATACCAGGCGGGCGCCGCGGCGGGCGGGGCCTGCCGCTAGAATCGGCGGCGTCGCCGGTCCGACCCGCGCGCCCGGCAGGTTCCTGCCGCGCAGGCGCGCCCGCGAGACCGGGACGGACGGTCTCGCGGGCGCGGTCATGGCGGCCGGTCGGCCGGTCGGCGGCGCCCCACGGGGGGCGACGGGGAGCCCTGACCCCGCTCCGCGCACAGCCGCGGTGATCGGCGCAGGTGCGCGGGATCGCGAAGGCCGGGCCGTGTCGGCGGGAGCGGCCGGCAGCGGAATGCGGGCGCACTCACCCGATCGGCCGGACCCCTCGTTCCGGACCACATTTGGTTGAGGATTGAACCATCCGGAACCGATTCTACCCGTCTTCACCGCTGGGAACGAACCGCCCGGGGCAGGCGGCGCGACGCGACCGCGTGGGAAGGACCCGCCTCGCCCCAAGGCCGGCCGGGTCCCCGCGTGCGGTCACTGCTTGGTCGTGTGCTCCGGGCGCACCGAGATCACGATCCGCTCCTCTCCCGGCTCCGTCCAGGGATAGCGGTCCTGGTCGAGGTAGCGCTTGGCCAGGTGATCGATGAAGGCGTTGCCGTCGTCCTCCTCGATCGACTCCACCCGGCCCCGGATCTCCACGTAGCGATAGGGGTCGTCGGGGTCCTGCACCGACATCGAGATGCGGTCGTCGCGCAGGAGGTTGCGGTACTTCTGCCGCCCCCGGGTCTGGCTGAAGCGGACGTTCTCGCCATCCCAGTCGATCCATACCGGGTTGGCCTGGGGCTCGCCGCGCGGCCCGAGCGTGGCCACGTGCGCGAAGCTGCGCTTGTGCAGGATGTCTTCGCGGTCTGCGGGGATGGTGCTCATGCGGCTCCTCAATCGTCGAACAAGCGGACGCCGACAGCCCTGCCAGCGGCGGTCACACGCGCCGTACCTGCTATCACGCCGCCCCCCGGTTGAAACGTCGCGGCCGGGCCCGTGCCAAGAGGCACCGCCGCGGCCCGGCTGTTTCGCCACCCGGGCCACGGGTAGCGGCGGGCCCTGAGGCGATCGCGGCGCTGCGCAACGCCGCCGCCGACACCAGACCCGCCGGGAATGGAGTGATGTTCCATGTCCGCTGAGCGGAACGCACCGCCGATCGAGGGCTACGAAGGCCTGCCGGTCGGCACGCTGCAGCACCGCGTCCGCGCCCTGACACAGGAGCAGATGCGCGAGCTGATCGACTACGAGTCCGCTCACGCCAACCGGCCCAACGTGCTGGAGATCCTCAACGGGCGGCTGAGGGAACTGGAGAACGGGGCGGAGCCCTCGGGCGGGGACCAGAGCTTCCAACCCGAGACCCCGCAGGCGCCCCGCGGCGGATCCGAGGTCAGCCCGGGCGGCCAGGGGCCCGAAGGCAACGCCCCGCCGCACGGCGTCCCCGCGCAGCCGGCCAAACCCAAGGGCGACAACCCGCCCGGGCCCGGAAACGGGTGACGCGGCGCCCGAGCCGTTCCGTACCGGGGTGCCCGCACGGCGAGGCGCCACGTTCCAGAAGGAGGTCCCCGCAATGGCACACGACTTTCCGGGGGGAGGCGGCTTCGACCCCCGCTCCTTCGAGGAGTTCCTGGCGCGCTTCTTCGGCCCCGGCGGCCCGCGCCGCGCCTCCCAGCGCGTCGACCTGTCGAAACTGATGGACGCCGCGACCCGCGAAGTGGTGTCCGAGGCGATCGCCCGCGCCTCGCAGAACGACGGCACCGACCTGGACGCCGCCCACCTGCTGTGGGCGCTGCTGCGCTACGAGCCGGCGCGGGAGCTGATCCAGCGCACCGGCGCCGACCCGGACGCGCTGGCCAAGTCCGCCGAGACGGAGGCCGAGCGCGCCCCGCAGGCCGGACCGGGCATCCCGGCCCTCACCCCGGCCGCCAAGCGCACGCTGCTCGACGCCCACCAGATCGCACGGGCGCTGGGCCGGCCCTACATCGCCCCCGAGCACATGCTCTTCGCGCTGGCCGTGAACGGCGAGTCGCGCGTGGGCCGCATGCTCGGCGAGGCCGGCATCACCCCCGAGTCGCTGCAGGCGGCGGCGAGCTCGGGACCCGCGCCCGCCGGCAGCGGCGGCGGCCAGGGCGCCCCGGCCGCCCAGCAGCAGAGCAACACGCCCAACCTGGACGAGTACGGCACCGACATAACCGCCCTGGCCGCCGAAGGCCGCCTGGATCCGGTGATGGGCCGCGAGTCCGAGGTGGAGCAGACCATCGAGGTGCTGGCCCGCCGCCGCAAGAACAACCCGGTGCTCATCGGCGACCCCGGCGTGGGCAAGACCGCCATCGTCGAGGGCATCGCCCAGCGCATCTCCGACAACGACGTCCCCGACACCCTCAGCGGGCGCAGGCTGGTGCAGCTCGACCTCGCCGGCGTCGTGGCGGGCACGCGCTACCGCGGCGACTTCGAGGAGCGGGTCCGCAACATCATCGAGGAGATCCGCAATGACGACAAGCTGCTGATCTTCATCGACGAGCTGCACACCGTCGTGGGCGCGGGCGGCGCCGAGGGAGCCATGAGCGCGGGCAACATGCTCAAGCCCGCGCTGGCCCGCGGCGAGCTGCACATGATCGGCGCCACCACGCTGGACGAGTACCGGCAGAACATCGAGAAGGACGCGGCGCTGGAGCGCCGCTTCCAGCCGGTGCTGGTCTCCGAGCCCACCGTCGAGGACACCGTCGAGATCCTGCGCGGCCTGCGCGACCGCTACGAGGCCCACCACCAGGTGCGCTTCAGCGACGACGGCCTCGTGGCGGCCGCCGAGCTCTCCGACCGCTACATCTCCGACCGGTTCCTGCCCGACAAGGCGATCGATCTGGTCGACCAGGCCGGCGCGCGGGTGCGGCTGCGCGCCAAGCGGCCCAGCGTCGACGTGCAGGAGCTGGAGCAGCGGCTGCGCGAGCTGGAGGCCCGCAAGGAGCAGGCCGTCCGCGAGGAGGACTACGAGGCCGCCTCCCAGGCCCGCGACGAGATCAACAGCACGCGGGAGTCCATCGCCCAGGTGCGCGACGCGGGATCCGAGCAGGTGCCGGTGGTCGGCGTCGAGGACGTCGCCGAGGTTGTCTCGCGGATCACCTCCATCCCGGTCTCCCAGCTCACCCAGGAGGAGCGTGAGCGGCTGACCGGGTTGGAGGAGCGCCTGCACGCCCGCGTCATCGGCCAGGACGAAGCCGTCACCGCCGTGGCCGAGGCGGTGCGGCGCTCGCGCGCCGGACTTGCCTCGCCCGACCGGCCCATCGGCAGCTTCCTGTTCCTGGGCCCCACCGGCGTCGGCAAGACCGAGTTGGCGCGGGCGCTGGCCGAGGCGCTGTTCGGCTCCCAGGAGCAGATGATCCGCTTCGACATGAGCGAGTTCCAGGAGCGCCACACCTCCGCGCGCCTGGTGGGGGCGCCTCCCGGCTACGTCGGCTACGAGGAGGCGGGCCAGCTCACCGAGGCGGTGCGGCGCTCACCCTACTCCGTGATCCTGCTCGACGAGATCGAGAAGGCGCACCCGGACATCTTCAACCTGCTGCTGCAGATGCTCGACGACGGCCGGCTCACCGACGGCCAGGGCCGCACCGTCGACTTCCGCAACACCGTGGTCATCATGACCAGCAACCTCGGCTCGGAGTTCATCACCGGCGGCGGGCCGATCGGATTCATCGGCGCCGAGGAGGGCGAGCGCGACCGCGCCACCCGCGAGCGGATCATGGCGCGCCTGCGCGACGAGTTCCGGCCCGAGTTCCTCAACCGCGTCGACGAGATCATCGTCTTTTCGCAGCTCACCGACGACCAGTTGGCGCGCATCACCCGGCTGTTGCTGGAGGAGACCTCGCGCCGGCTGCACGCCCAGGACATCGGGATCGAGTTCACCGACGACGCCGTGAGCTGGCTGGCCGCCACAGGCCACCAGCCCGAGTTCGGCGCCCGCCCGCTGTCGCGGACCATCCAGCGCAGCGTGGGCAACCCGTTGTCCTCCATGCTCCTCAACGGCCGACTCGCCCCGGGCGACCGTGTCACGGTCGCCGTGGGCGATGAGGGGCTGGACTTCCAGGTCGACACGAGCAACCGCCGCGAGGCGGCGAGCACGGCGACCTGAGGTAGCCGGCCGACAGCCGGGCAGCGCCGAGCAGCGGCCATCGGTCCGGGCGTGCGGTCATCGCTTGTTGCCGGCGGATGGCTGATCATCCGACGGGGCGGCGAAGGGCGGCGGATGGCTGGGCCTGCGCGAGTCGGTTCGGGTGCTCGCCGGTGCGGGTGGGCGACGGGGGCGGCGAGGGCTGCGGATGGCCCGGCCCGCGCCCATCGGTTCGGGTGCCCGCCGGTGCAGGTGGGCGACGGGGGCGGCGAGGTCGGCGGGTGGCTGGGCTGTGCGGTTGTCGCTTGCCGTCGGCGGATGGTTGGTCATCCGGCGGGGCGGGCGAAGGGCGGTGCGGGGTTTCACCCGCGATCACCGCACCGGGTGCTCGCCGGTCGCCCATGCGACGGGGGCGGCGAGGGCTGCGGAAGGCCCGGCCCGAGCCCACCGGTTCCGGTGCCCGCCGGTGCCGGTGCGCGACGGGGGCGGCGGCACGCCCGGGTGGCGTTCCGGTGCGCCCCACCAACCCACGCGCCCGACCCGAAACCCGGAACGCCCGAATTAATCTAACTCCCCAACGGCGATCTTGTACCTGTGGTCACTTGTGAACGCTCACAATGACCACAGATACAAGATCGCCGCCACTGGGAGCATCGATCCCGAGGGATCGCCTCCGATGTCCCGGTTCGTCCGCCGGGTCGGCTGCCGGACCGCCCCGGACCGCGTCGAGGGTGTCGGTGGGGCCACACTCGACGCCGAGTGTGGCCCCACCGACACCCTCGACGCGGAAGCCGGGCACGGAAACCCGACATTCGGTGCTTTCGGGGCGGCGATGGGGTGACGAGAAGCGCCGCGCGATCGCCCGGGCGGGCTCCGGACGCGCGGAGGGCCGTCCGCGGCGTCGACTCCTCCCGTGATGTCCGGTATTCGGGGGCGCCGGAGCGGCTCGCACGACCCGGATCGGCGATGATCATGGCGTTTGGACCGGGGATCCGCGCCCGAAGCGATCCAAACGCGCACCTCGCGGCACCCCGGCCACTCCCACCCCCCCGCCACAGCCCGGCATTCCGGGCAAACCACCCCGGATTCCTTTCGCATCCCGGAAAACCCGGCGCACCGGTGCGCCGCGCAGCCCCACCGCGCACCATCGGCGGGCACCGTCGACCCGCGCGAGGCGATATGCCCGGAACATCCCGCCCGGGCGGTGTGTCAGAACGGCGGGGGCGCCGCCTTGCAGGAACCCCACCGGGCACCACCCGGGGCGGCCACCACCGAGGCTGCGGCAATGGGTGCGCCTCGCGAAGCGCGGTCACAGCTTGCCGCCGAGCGCACGCTGCACCTGTCAGACGGAGCCGCACCACCGGTGGCGGGCCTCCGAAACACAGGTGCACCGCCGCTCGGCGGCAAGCCGGCGCACAGCGCTTCGCGCATCACAGCCCCATTGCCGCAACCTCCTGTGGTGACCGACTCCTTAAACCCGACGTAGGCCGCCCCACCACCGCCCTCGCCGCCACCGTCGCCTGTCGCACCGGCGGGCACCGGGTCCGGTGGGCTCGGGCTGGACCCCGTGTGGCCGTCGCTGCCCTCGTCGCGTGGGTCACCGGCGGGCGCCCGAACCGATGGGCTCGGGCTGGACCCCGTGCGGCCGTCGCTGCCCTCGTCGCGTGGGTCACCGGCGGGCACCCGAACCGATGGGCGCGGGCTGAACCTGCGGCCGTCGCTGCTGCGCCGGATGATCAGCCATCCGCTGACCTCGCTGCCCTCGTCGCGTGGGTCACCGGCGGGCACCCGAACCGGTGGGCGCGGGCTGAACCTGCGGCCGTCGCTGCTGCGCCGGATGATCAGCCATCCGCTGACCTCGCTGCCCTCGTCGCGTGGGTCACCGGCGGGCACCCGAACCGGTGGGCTCGGGCCGAGCCACCCACCGACCTCGCCGCCCCCGTCGCCCGGGCCGCCGGCGGGCACCCAGCCCGGCGGGCTCGGGCTGAACCCCGTGCGGCCCTGGCCGCTCCGCCGGATGATCAGCCATTCGCCGGCAGCAAGCGATGACCGCACAGCCCGGCCCCCCGCCGTCCTCGCCGGCCCCCGTCAAGCGATCAACTCCCCGCCCGCCCAAGGCACCATGCCCAAGCCCCGCAGCCGCGTGATGCCCGCCACACGGAACGACGCTGTGTGGTTTACCTGCGCTTTGCGGTGCGGCGATGGCATGGTCCGCGGGAACCGAGGGGTCCCCGCCCGGCGCCGCCCGCCGCCTGGTGCGGACTCTGCTCTCACATCCCGCCGAACACCGCGGTCGCCGTGCCATTCGGGATCCGCGCCGCCCTCCGGGTCCCGCTGGGCCTCGCAGGGCGCCGCCCGAGCGGTCCTGACCGGCGCGCAGACCTCCGGCGGCACGCCATCGGAGAGTGAATTCGGACGCCGATTACACACAGTGACTACAGTGCCCAGAATACATGGCCGGTCGTTTCAGCGTCGCTGCGATTGGTAGTCGACTGACCGTGCCCGCACCGGCGGATGCACGCCCACCGTCTGGACGTGGGCGAGAACGGGGGAGGAGTACCGGCCTATGCGATTCCTCGGTGTCAACGCCGTGTTCCACGATCCGGCCGCCGCGCTCGTCGTCGACGGAGAGATCGTGGCCGCGGCCGAGGAGGAGCGGTTCAACCGGCGCAAGCACGGCAAGCGGCCCGTGCCGTTCTCCGCCTGGGAGCTGCCCGAGCAGGCCATGCGCTGGTGCCTGGAGTCCGCCGGCATCACGCCCGCCGACCTCGACGGAGTGGCCTACTCCTACGATCCGTCGCTGGTCAAGCCGGAGCAGGAGCGGCTGGATCCGGCATGGGAGGACCTCCGCACCCTCTACGCCCGCCGCGCGCCCGCGTTCCTGGCAACCGCGCTGCCCGGCCTCGATCCCGACCGTGTGCACCATGTCCCGCACCACGTCGCCCACGCGGCCTCGGCCGGGCTGGCGGCGCCCGCCGCGCACGGCGAGCGCGACTGCGCCGTCTTCGTCGCCGACGGCCGCGGCGAGGACGCGGCCCACCTGGCGGGCGCCTACCGCGGGGGCGGGCTGGAGATCCTGGCGCGCCAAGGTCTGCCGCACTCCCTCGGGCTGATCTACGAAGACCTCACCGACCACCTCGGTTTCCAGCGCTCCAGCGACGAGTACAAGGTCATGGCGCTGGCGTCGTCGGGGACGCCCCGCTTCATCGGGGAAATGCGCGAGCTGATCGCCACCACCGGCGAGGGCGGCGTCCGCGTCGACCCCGTCGACTTCGCCGCCTTCGCCAAGCGGCGCAGCCGCGACGGCGAGGTGGCCGCCGAGCACGCCGACCTCGCCGCCAGCATGCAGCAGCGCCTGGAAGAGGTGCTGCTGGAGCTGGTCTCGTGGCTGCACCGCGAAACCGGGCTGGCGCGGCTGGCGATGGCCGGAGGAGTCGCGCTCAACTGCGTGGCCAACACCCGCATCGCCGCCGAAGGCCCGTTCGAGGACGTGTGGGTGCAGCCCGCCGCCGGCGACGCCGGCACCGCGCTGGGCGGTGCGCTGCACCTGGCCCGGTCGGCCGGCGAGGACGTGGCGCCCATGGCAGGCGCCGACCTGGGGCGCGGCTGGAGCGAGGCGGAGCTGGCCGCCGCCTTGGAGGAGGCCGACCTCGCCTACGAGCGCCCCGACGACCTCGCCGACACGGTCGCGGCCGCGCTGGCGCGCGACGAGCTCGTCGCCTGGTTCCAGGGCCGTAGCGAGTACGGGCCCCGCGCGCTGGGCCGGCGCTCCCTGCTGGCCAACCCGACCCGTGCGGGCAACCTCGACCGCATCAACGCCGTGAAGGGCCGCGAGAGCTTCCGGCCGGTCGCGCCGATGGTGCCGACCGACCGCGCCGGCGACATCTTCTCGCGCGGGCCGCTGCCCAGCCCCTACATGCTGTTCGTGCACGACGTCGCCGAGCGGTGGCGCGAGCGCATCCCCGCGGTCGTGCACACCGACGGCACCGCCCGCGTGCAGACCGTCGACGCCGGCGAGCAGCTGCTGACGCGGCTGCTGCACCGCTTCGAGGCCCGCACCGGCGTTCCGGTCGTCATCAACACCAGCCTCAACACCGCCGGGCGCCCGATGGTCGACAGCCCCAGGGACGCCCTGGAGTGCTTCGGGTCCTCGCCGGTGGACCTGCTCGCCATCGGGCCGTTCGTCGTGCGGCGGTCCCGGCTGAACGGGCGGGGGAGGGGCTGACCCGTGGACCGCGTCGCACCCGCAACCGCCGCGCGGGCCACGGCCTACTCCGTCGTGGTGCCCACGGTGGGCCGGCCCGAGCTCGCCCGGACGCTGCGCCCGCTGCTGAGCGGCGGCCCGCACGCGCCCGCCGAGGTCGTCGTCGTCGACGACAGGCCCGCGCCGCAGGGCCCGCCGGCGGGCGCCGAGGCCGACGGCGTCACCCTGCTGCGCTCGGGCGGGCGCGGCCCCGCCTGCGCCCGCGACGTCGGTTGGCGCCGCACCCGCACCCCGTGGGTGGTGTTCCTGGACGACGACGTCCTGCCCGGCGACGACTGGACCGCCGAGCTGGCGGCCGACCTCGCCGCCTGCCACGACGGCGTCGGCGGCGTCCAGGGCCGCATCGAGGTCCCGCCGCCCGCCGGGCGGCGCCCCACCGACGCCGAGCGCGGAACCCTGGCCCTGGCCACCGCGCGCTGGATCACGGCCGACATGGCTTACCGCCGCGCGGCCCTGGAGGCCGCCGACGGGTTCGACCGCCGGTTCAAACGCGCCTACCGCGAGGACACCGACCTGGCGCTGCGCGTGCTGGACGTCGGCTACGAGCTCCGCGCCGGAACGCGGCGCAGCGTGCACCCGATGGTGCGCGATTCCCGACTGATGCGCAGCGTCGCCGCGCAGGCGGGCAACGCCGACGACGCGCTGATGCGCCGCCTGCACGGGCCCCGCTGGCGCGAACGCGTCGGCGAACCGCCCGGACGGCTGCGCCGCCACGTGCTGACCACGGCCGCCCTCGCCGGCGCGGCCGCCGCCGGTGCCGCCTTCGCCACCGGTGCCGCCTTCGCCGCCGCCCGCAGCATCCGGGCCCGCGGCGCCCCGGCCGCAGCGCCGCGCCGGGCTCCGGCTCTCCCACCGGCGCCGCGTGCCCGCAAGCGCGCCGGCGCCGGCCCGGCGGGCCTCCCGGTGCCGGTGCCGCGCCGGCGGTCCGGGGCCGCACCGCTCCGGCGGCCCTTCAGCGGCCCCGACCCGGCCGCGCCGCGCGGCCGCACGTTCGTCGGCGTCCCGCGACCGGGCGTCCGGCACGCCCCCGGCGCGGTCGCCGCGCCCCTGGGCGATTCCTCGGGCCGGAGGGGCTTCGCCTTGCGTCCGCGCCCGGTCGCCGCCGGGGCCCGCGCCCGCTGGATCGCCGCAGCCTCCGTGGCCGCGCCCGCCCCCGGCCCCGACCGCGCGGCCCGGGCCTGCGGGGCGGCCGCCCTCGCGCTGGGCGCCCTGTGGCTGGCCGCCACCGCCGAGTTCGCGTGGCGGCGGATCGCGCCCGGCCCGCGCGACCCCGCCGAGATCGCGCGTATGGCGGTGACCAGCGCGCTCATCCCGCCCGCGGCCTGTGCGCAGCGACTGGTCGGGGAGTGGCGCCACCGGGGTGCCCGGCCGCACGGGGCCCGGCCCGTCAAGGCCGTCCTGTTCGACCGCGACGGCACCCTGGTCCACGACGTCCCCTACAACTGCGACCCCGACCGGGTGCGGCCCACGCCGCACGCACGCGCCGCCCTGGACCGCGTGCGCGCCGCGGGCCTGCGGCTGGGCGTGGTCAGCAACCAGTCGGGTGTCGCCCGCGGACTCATCACCCCCGACGAGCTGGCGGCCGTCAACGCCGCCGTGGAGGCCCGGCTGGGCCCCTTCGACGTGTGGCGGGTCTGCACCCACGGCGAGGACGGCGGCTGCGCCTGCCGCAAACCGCGCCCCGGACTCATCCACGAGGCGGCGTCCGACCTGGGCGTGGCCCCGCACGAGTGCGCGGTCATCGGCGACATCGGCGCCGACGTCGACGCCGCGCGCGCCGCCGGCGCCCGCCCCATCCTGGTCCCCGGCCCGGCGACCCGCGCCGAGGAGGTCGCGGCGGCGCCCGAGACGGCCGCGCGCCTGACCTCCGCGGTGCGCCGCGTGCTGCGCGGGGGCACCCGATGAGCGCCGGGGAGGGCACTCCGGCTCCGCGCGGCGGCACCGTGCTGGTGGCCCGCATGGACAACGTCGGCGACGTGCTGCTGGCCGGCCCGGCCGTGCGCGCCGCGGCCGCCGGCGCCGACCGCCTGGTCCTGCTCGCCGGCCCCCGCGGGCGCGCCGCCGCCGAACTGCTGCCCGGAGTCGACTGGGTCCTGCAATGGTGCGCGCCCTGGATCGACCCCGAGCCGCCCCCGCTGACACCGCAGAGCACCGAGGACCTCATCGCCGCCGTGCGGGCCGAGGCGCCCGGCGCCGCGCTCATCCTCACCTCGTTCCACCAGTCCCCGCTGCCGCTGGCGGCACTGCTGCGGCTGGCCGGCGTGGGCTGGATCGGCGCGGCCAGCGAGGACTACCCGGGCTCGCTGCTCGACCTGCGCCACCGCACCGACCACACCCGGCCCGAAGCCGAGCGTATGCTGCGCCTGGCCGAGGCCGCCGGGTACCGGCTGCCTCCGGGCGACGACGGCGCTCCGCGCGTCCGCCGCCCCCTGCCCGACACCGCGCACCTGGCCGGTCGCCCCGGCTACGTCGCCGTGCACACCGGCGCCTCGGCACCGGCCCGCGCCATCCCGCGGCCGCTGGCGGAGCAGACCGTCGCGGCGCTGACCGCCCGGGGCAGGCGCGTGGTGGTCACCGGAACCGAGCAGGAGCGCGGCGAGACCGCCGCCGTCGCCGGCGACGCGGCCCTGGACCTGGGCGGGCGCACCGGCCTGGCCGAGCTCGCCGGCGTGCTGGAGTCGGCCTCGGTGCTGGTCAGCGGAAACACCGGCGCGGCGCACCTGGCCGCGGCCGTCGGCACGCCCGTGGTCTCGCTGTTCTCCCCGGTCGTCTCGGCCGCCTCCTGGGCGCCCCAGGGCAGCCCGGTGCGCCTGCTCGGCGACCAGGACGCCCCCTGCCGCGGCACCCGCGCGCGCACCTGCCCCGTGCCCGGACACCCGTGCCTGAGCCGGCTCACCCCCGACGACGTCCTCGGCGCCGTCGACGACCTTGCGGGAGGACCGCCGTGACACTGCAGCAGCCCCGCACCGCCGCACCGGGCGGCCCGGACCGCACCGCCACCCTGCGCGTGCTGATCTGGCACGTCCACGGCTCCTGGACCACCGCCTTCGTGCAGGGCCGGCACCGCTGCCTGCTCCCGGTCGACGCCGAGCGCGGGCCCGACGGCCGCGGCCGCGCGCGCACCTGGGACTGGCCGGACAACGCCGTCGAGGTGGCACCGGAGCACCTGGCCGACGAGCCCGTGGACGCCGTCGTGCTGCAGCGCCCCCACGAGCTGGAGCTCGCCGAGCGGTGGCTGGGCGGGCGCCGCCCCGGCCGCGACGTCCCCGCTGTCTACGTCGAGCACAACACGCCCCGCGGCGACGTGCCCCACACCCGCCACCCGCTCGCCGACCGCTCCGACATCCCGATCGTGCACGTGACCCACTTCAACGAGCTGTTCTGGGACAGCGGCCGCGCACCCACCGCCGTCATCGAGCACGGCGTGGTCGACCCCGGCTACCGCTACACCGGCCAGGTCGAGCGCGCCGGGGTGGTGGTCAACGAACCGCTGCGCCGCGGCCGCATCACCGGCACCGACCTGCTGCCCGGCTTCGCCCGGGCGGCACCCCTCGACCTGTTCGGCATGGGCGTCGCCGGCGCGCCCGCCGCGCTGGGACTGCCTCCCGAGCGGCTGCGCGCCTTCGACGACCTCCCCCAGCACCGCCTGCACGCCGAACTCGCCCGCAGGCGCGTCTACCTGCACCCCGTCCGCTGGACCTCGCTGGGACTGTCCCTCATCGAAGCGATGCTGCTGGGCATGCCCGTCCTCGCCTTGGCCACCACCGAGGCGCGCGAGGCGATCCCCCCCGACGCGGGACTGGCCACCACCCGCGTCGACGCCCTGCACCGGGCGCTGCACGACCTCGTCCGCGACCCGAGCCGCGCCGCCGAGTGGGGCCGGGCGGCGCGGCGGGCGGCGCTGCGCCGATATTCCACCGACCGGTTCCTCAGCGACTGGGACCGGCTACTCCAGGAGGTGACACGGTGAGGATCGCCATGGTCTCCGAACACGCGAGCCCGTTGGCCGCCCTCGGCGAAGAGGACACGGGCGGGCAGAACGTGCACGTGGCCGGGCTGGCCAGGGCGCTGGGGGCCCGCGGCCACGACGTCGTGGTCCACACCCGCCGGACCGCCCCCGACCAGCCCGAGACTGTCGAGTTCGCGCCGGGGGCGCGCGTCCACCATGTCGCCGCCGGACCGCCCGAACCGCTGAGCAAGGACGAACTGCCGCCCCACATGGGCGAGTTCGCCGCCGGTCTCGCCGAGGAATGGCGCCGCCATACGCCCGACGTCGTCCACGCCCACTTCTGGATGAGCGGGCGCGCCGCCCTGGAGGCCGCCGCCGAGAGGGGCGTCCCGGTGGTGCAGACCTTCCACGCCCTGGGTACGGAGAAGCGCCGCCACCAGGGCCCCGACGACACCAGTCCGCCCGAGCGCGAGCGCACCGAGCACGACATCGCCCACCGGGTGGACCGGGTCGTTGCCACCTCCAGCCAGGAGCGGCGCGAGCTGCGCACCTGGAACGTGCCCCACAACCGGATCGCCGTGGTGCCCTGCGCCGTGGATCCGGACCTGTTCCGCCCCGAGGGGGCGGCCGCCGAGCGGGGGGAGCGCCCGCGCATCCTCAGCCTGGGCCGCCTCGTCCCGCGCAAGGGGATCCGCACGATCATCGGGGCGCTGGCCGGAGTCCCCGACGCCGAGCTGGTCGTCGCCGGCGGTGCGCCGCCCGAGCGGATCGGCGACGACCCCCAGATCGCGGCCCTGCGCGCCGATGCCGAGGAGGCGGGGGTGGCCGACCGGGTCGTGTTCACCGGCGGCGTGCCCCGCTCGCAGGTGCCCGAGCTGCTGCGCTCGGCCGACATCGCGGTCAACGTGCCGTGGTACGAGCCCTTCGGCATGAGCACCGTCGAAGCCATGGCCTGCGGCGTGCCCGTCATCGCCTCCCACGTCGGCGGCCATCTGGACACCGTCGTCCAAGGCGTCACCGGCCGCCTGGTCCCGCCGCGCGACGCCCGCGCGCTGGCCTACTGGCTGCGGATGCTGCTCGCCGACCCCGTCACCCGGGAGAGCCTGGGCATCGCCGCCGCCGATCGCGCGGCCGTGCGCTACACCTGGCCGCTCGTGGCCCGCCAGACCGAGGAGTGCTACCACAGCGTGCTGCGCGAACGCGGACGCGAGGTGCCCGAGACCACCGGCGCCTCCGCCGCCATGGCTCCGGGAGGTGTCTGATGCATCCGCGGATCGAACGCCTGAGGAGCGTTCTGGAAGGTGTCGACGGCGACCGGGCCAAGCGGTGGGGCCGGTTCCTCGGCGAGGAGCTGCCGCGCGGTCGCAGGCTGTTCGCCTGCGGCAACGGGGGCAGCGCGGCTGAGGCCCAGCACCTCACCGCCGAGCTGACGGGCCGGTTCCGCGCCGAGCGCATGCCGCTCTCGGCCATCTGCCTGCACGCCGACACCTCCAGCCTCACCGCCATCGCCAACGACTACGGCTACCGCGAGGCCTTCTCCCGGCAGCTGCGGGCCCACGCCCGGCCCGGCGACATCCTGGTGTGCCTGTCCACCAGCGGCACCAGCGAGAACGTCGTCGCCGCCGCCGTGACCGCACGGGAGCTGGGCCTGCGCACCTGGGCGCTGGCCGGCGCGTCCCCCAGCGCGCTGCAGGCCGCCTGCGACGAGAGCCTGCTGGTCCCCTCGCCCGATCCGGCCACGGTCCAGGAGGTGCACCTCTCGCTCATCCACCTGATGTGCGAGGAGGTCGACGCGGTATGCGGCGTTCCCGCCACAGCGCCCCAGCAGGGGCGCCTGGCCCCGGAGGGGTCGCCGTGAGCCGGGCGCGGGGGCCGCTGGTCGTGGTCGGCGACGCGTTCCTCGACGTCGACGTCGCCGGAGTGCGCCGCACCGGGGGCCACGGCGGGAGCGCGCCCGTCCTCGACGCGCCCAGCGCCTGGCACCGCCCCGGCGGCGCCGCGCTGGCCGCCTGGCTGGCCGCCCGCGACGGCCACCCCGTGGCTCTGGTGTGCGCGCTGGCCCGCGACGACCCCGGCGACCGCGTCGCCGAGCTGCTGCAGGACTCGCTGACGCTGGTGCGCCTGGAGCAGGCCGGGACGACCCCGACGAAGTCGCGGGTCCAGGTGGGCGAGCAGACCCTCGTGCGCCTCGACCACGGCGAAGGCCGCCCCGACCCCGCCGGCGATCACAGCAGTGCGGCCGCCGCCATCGAGGGTGCCGGCGCCGTACTGGTCTCCGACTACGGGCGCGGCGTCGCCGCCCTGCCCGCGGTACGCGAGGCGCTGAGCCGCGCCGCGGCGCGGGTGCCCGTGGTGTGGGACCCGCACCCGCGCGGACCCGCCCCGGTGCCCGGAGCGGCGCTGGTGACGCCCAACGCCGCCGAGGCCGGTGCGGCCGACCCCGACCAGGCGGGCGAGGCGGCCGGGCGCCTGGCCGGCGCCTGGCGGGCCCGCTCGGTGGCGGTGACCCTGGGATGCGAAGGCGCCGTGTGGGCGCCCCAGGACGGGCCGAGCCGGTTCTACCCCGCTCCGCTGCGCCTGCCCGAGGCCGACGCCTGCGGCGCCGGCGACCGCTTCTGCGCGGCGGCCGCCGGAGCCCTGCGCACGGGCGCCGATGTGGCCGGGGCCGTGGCCGAGAGCGTCCAGGCGGCCTCCCGCTTCGTCCGCAACGGAGCCGCCGGCGCGGCGGCGGCGTCGGGCCCCATGGCCGGTGCCCTGCCGCTGGGCCTGGGGGAGAGCGCCGAGGCCCTGGCCGAGCGCGTGCGCCGCAGCGGCGGCAAGATCGTGGCCGCCGGCGGGTGCTTCGACGTGCTGCACGCCGGGCACGTCAGCCTGCTGCGCCGCGCCCGCTCCCTGGGCGACTGCCTGATCGTCTGCCTCAACAGCGACGCCGCGGTCCGGGCGCAGAAGGGGCCCGACCGCCCCGTCACCTCGGCCGAGGACCGCGCCCGGGTGCTGTCGGCGCTGGAGTGCGTCGACGCGGTCACCGTCTTCGACGAGCCCACACCCGTGCGGGTGATCGAGCGGCTGCGGCCCGACGTGTGGGTCAAGGGCGGCGACTACACCGCCGCCGAGCTGCCGGAGCTGCCCGCGCTGACGGCCGGCGGCGGCGAGGCGGTGATCCTGCCGCTGCTGCCCGGGCGCTCGACCAGCCGGATGGTGGCCGCCCGCGGCCGAACGCCGCCCTGACCCGCGGGGACCGCCCGCCGGTCCGCCGACAGCGCCGCCCCGCCCGCGCCCCCGCGCGCGGAACGGGGAGCCGAACCCGCCCGCCGACACCGCCCGGCCGCCGCGCCGGCGGACGCGGGCACCGCGACCACACGCGAAGGAGTCACGCCATGCGTCCACTGGGCAACACACTGATCACCGGCGGCGCGTCCGGCCTCGGAGCCGCCGTGGCACAGGCGGTGGCCGCCGAAGGGGGCCGGCCGCTCGTCCTCGACCTCGCCGAGCCGGCGTCGGGCGCCGACTACGAACAGGCCGACCTCGCCGACCGCAGGTCCACCGAGGAGGCGGTCGAGCGCCTGGCCCGGCGCGCCGGCGGGCTGCACGCGGTCGTCAACGCCGCGGGCATCGACGCCTGCGGCCCGCTGGGCAAGGTCGACGCCGACGACTGGGAGCGTGTCATCCAGGTCAACCTCATCGGCACCGCCTCGGTCGTCCGGGCCGCCCTGCCCCACCTGGAGGCCGTGCGCGGCACCGTGGTCGACTGCGCCTCCACGCTGGGGGTGCGCGCGGTCCCCGACGCCACCGCCTACTGCGCCTCCAAGGCCGGGGTCATGGGCTTCACCCGCGCCCTCGCCGCCGAGACCGCCGGGCGGGTGGGCGTGACGCTGCTGGTACCCGGGGGCATGGACACCGCGTTCTTCGACGACCGCCCCGACGCCTACCGGCCCGGTCCCGACGCCCGCCTCAACCCGCCCGAGCACGTCGCCCGGGCCGTCGTCTTCGCCCTGGCACAGCCCCCCGGGTGCGAGGTGCGCGAACTCGTCGTCTGCCCCTCGGAGGAGACGTCGTGGCCCTGAACGGGGCCGCGGTCGCCGAGGGGCGCCGCGATCAAGGGGGGAACATGAGTCAGGCACACATCCGCCGCGCCGTCGTCACCGGCGGGGCCGGGTTCGTCGGATCGCACCTGTGCGAGCGCCTGCTGGACGCCGGAGCCGAGGTGGTCTGCGTCGACAACCTCGCCACCGGATCCGCCGAGAACCTGCGCCGCCTCGCCCGCCACGCCGGATTCAGCTCGATCGAGGCCGACGTCACCCGGCCGATGCGCGTCGCCGGCCGCGTCGACGCCGTCTTCCACCTCGCCTCGGCCGCGTCGCCGCGCGACTACCTGCGGCTGCCGGTGGAGACGCTGGAAGCCGGCAGCCTCGGCACCCGCAACGCGCTGGACCTGGCCGCCGAGCACGGCGCCCGCATGGTGCTCGCCTCCACCAGCGAGGTCTACGGCGACCCGCTGCACCACCCCCAGCACGAGAGCTACTGGGGCAACGTCAACCCGGTCGGCCCGCGCAGCGTCTACGACGAGGCCAAGCGCTACGCGGAGGCGCTGACCATGGCCTACCACCGCACCCACGGCGCCGACGTCGGCATCGCGCGCATCTTCAACAGCTACGGGCCCCGCATGCGCCCCGACGACGGCCGGGCGATCCCCACGTTCATCCGCCAGGCCATGGCGGGCGAGCCGATCACCGTCTCCGGCGACGGCATGCAGACCCGCTCGGTCTGCTACGTCGACGACACCGTGCGAGGACTGCTCGCACTGGCCGGGGCCGACATCACCGGGCCGGTCAACATCGGCAGCCCGCATGAGCTGTCCATGCGGGCGCTCGCCGAACTGGTGCGGAGCGTCTGCGGTTCGGACTCGCCCATCGTGCCCGTCGGCCGGCCCGTCGACGACCCCAGGTTCCGCCGCCCCGACACCGGCCTGGCGGCGCGCGCCCTGGGCTGGCGGCCCCTGGTGCCCATGGAGGAAGGGCTGCGGCTGACCGTGGAGTGGTTCGCCGGCGCCCCGGCCGGCCACCCGCCCGAGGGCCGCGAGGCAGAGCCGACCGCCGGCCGCGCCTGAGGCGCCCGGCGCGGGCGGCCGGCCGCACCGGAAACGCCTGCGCAGCAGACAGCAGGAGGCCCCGGGGGCGCACGCGCCCCCGGGGCCTCCTATGCAGAACCGATGCGGCGCTGGGACTCTCCCGAGCGCGCCCGGCGGGTACCGCGTACTGTCACACAGACCCGTCGAACCTGCTGCTAGACGTCGGGCACCAGCTGTTTGCGGAGCTTGGCCAGCGACGCCGAGAGCGTGCGCGAGACGTGCATCTGCGACAGCCCCACGATCTGGGCGATCTCCGCCTGCGTCTTGTTGCCCGCGAAGCGCAGCAGCACGATCCGCCGGTCACGCGGGGAGAGGGTGGCCAGGGCCGGGCGCAACGACGCCCGGTCGGCGACGTTCTCCAGGTCGTGGTCCTCCTCGCCGAGCGTGTCGCCCAGCGTCTTGTCCTCCTCCTCGGCCCCGTAGGGCACGTCGAGGGACAGGGCGCTGTAGGCCGAAGAGGCGTCGATGAGCTCGAGCGTGTCGTCGACGCTCATCTCCAGCCGTTCGGCGATCTCGGCGACCGTGGGAGAGCGGCCGTGCTCCTGGGCGAACGACGAGGTCACCCGGTTGAGCTCGGGACGCTTCTCCTGGTACTTGCGCGGCACGCGGATCGCCCATGTGCGGTCCCGGAAGTGGCGCTTGACCTCACCGGTCATCATGGGCAGGGCGTAGGAGATGAACTCCTTGCCGTAGTCGGGATTGAAGTCGCGGATCGCCTGCACCAGACCGACGGTCACAACCTGGCGCAGGTCCTCCTCGGGCTCGCCGCGGTTCCGGTAGCGGCGGGCGATGCGGCGGACGACCGGCGCATGCAGATCCACCAGTTTCCGATAGATCTCGTCGCGCTCGGCCGGCCCGGTCTCCTCACTCTTGAGCTGCGCGAACAGCTCGCGGGTGCGTGCGTAGTAGGCTTCGTCGGTTTTGCTGTTGTTCCCACCGGAACTGCGCGGACGCGGTACTGCGGTCTCTCGTTCGCGGAGCGTGCTCGATGTGCTCATCGTCAACGTTCCTCAGTGCGTCGGAGTGGACCGCCGACCACCTGCCCCCCGGATCGACCAGCGTGTTGTGCTCCGCTGACGATGTGGCTTCCCCCGTTGGTGTGCGGTGGTTCACCGCAGCGGGGGCCGGGACGCACGTGATGGCGTCAAGGCCGCGCTGTCGGACCTCCTGCACAACACGTTGACCATATCGAGATATGCGCGATTAAGCCAGCCCGTGCCGGTCCGATTCCGCCCGGTTTTGCAGTGAATTAACGCGTGAGATTGCGAACATGCAGGGTAGGCGCCTCGAAGTTGGTAGCAATCTCACTATTGGAAATCTTATGCAAGCGTTTTCCCGCCCGTCCGCCACCGCGTCCCGCAACAGAGGTCCTGCGCCTTGCGAGGTTTATCCGAATTTTACGGCCGACCGCTCCCGCGCTGCCTCCCCCGACGGAGACGCTGCGCATCGCGAGGCGGCCGACGTGTGCGAGGAGGAGGCGGAGGCGGGTGACGGCGCCGGGGCGGGCGATCGCGTGGGGATCGTGGTGGCCACGCGCGACCGCCGTGAGGAGCTCGCCCGGACGCTGCGCCGGCTCGGGCGGACCTACCCCCGGGCGCCCGTCACCGTGGTCGACAACGCCTCCGGCGACGGCACCGCCGACCTCGTCCGGTCGGACTTCCCCGGCGTCGATGTGGTGGAGCTGCCGCGCAACCGCGGCTGCGCGGCCCGCAACGCCGGGGTCGAGGCCAACCCCGCCGCCTACATCGCCTTCTGCGACGACGACTCCTGGTGGGCGCCGGGCTCCCTGGAGCGCGCCGCCGCGGCGTTCGACGCCCATCCGCGCCTGGGCCTGGTGGCCGCGTCCACCGTCGTGGGCGACAGCGAGCGCCCCGACCCGATCAACGAGCAGCTGGCCGCCGGACTGGGCCCCGCGCCGCCGGGCCTGCCCGGTCCCCGGGTGCTGGGCTTCCTCGCCTGCGCCGCGATCGTGCGGCGCGAGGCGTTTCTGGCCGCCGGCGGGTTCAGCGACTTCCTGTTCTTCACCCACGAGGAGGCGCTGCTGGCCCAGGACCTGGCCGCACTGGGCTGGGAGGCCTGCTACCTGCCTCAGGTGAAGGCCCACCACCACCCTTCGCTCAACCGTCCGCCCAGCGCCTGGCGGCGCCGGCTGGAGCTGCGCAACAGGGCCCTGGTCTGCTGGCTGCGGCGCCCCGCCGGGCGTGCGCTGGGCGAGACGGCGCGCCTGGCGGGCGCCTGCCGGAGTGAGCCCGAGGCCCCCGGCGCGCTGGCCGACCTGGCCCGGCGCCTGCCCGGTGCCCTGCTGCGGCGGCGGAGGCTGCCGCCGCGCGTCGAGCGCGACCTGCGGCTGCTGGAGCGGCGGTGAGCCCCCCGGGCGGGCCGGACCCGCGCACCGGTGTGGTCGTGATCACCCGCAACCGCCGCCGGGAGCTGCTGAACACGCTGCAGCGGCTCGCGGACCTGCCCGAGCGGCCCCCGATCGTGGTGGTCGACAACGGCTCCGAGGACGGCAGCGCCGATGCGGTCGCCGCATCGTTTCCCGGGGTCGCGCTGCTGCGCGCCCCGGCGAACCTGGGCGCGGTCGGGCGCAACCTCGGCGTGGACGCCCTCGACACCCCCTACGTGGCCTTCTGCGACGACGACACCTGGTGGGAGCCGGGGTCGCTGTCCCTGGCGGCCGATCTGCTCGACACCCACCCCGACGTGGCCTCGCTGACCGCGCGGATCCTGGTGGAGCCCTCGCTGCGTGAGGATCCCATCACCCCCGAACTGCGCGACTCGCCGGTACCGGCGCCCCCGGGCCTTCCGGGCCCCGCCCTGCTGAGCATCCTCGCCGGGGCGTCGGTGCTGCGCGTGTCGGCCTTCACCGCGGTCGGGGGGTTCCACGAGCGGCTGTGGCTGGGCGGAGAGGAGGAACTGCTCTCGCTGGATCTGGCCGCGGCCGGGTGGTGGCTGTGCTGGGTCGAGCGGATGTGCGTGCACCACGCCCCCTCGCGCGGCCGCGACAGCACCGGCCGGCGCCGCCTGGGCATCCGCAACACGCTGTGGACGGCGTGGCTGCGCCGGCCCGCGGGCGCGGCGCTGCGGCGCACCCGCGCGGTCCTGGCGTCGGTGCCCGCCGACCGCACGAGTGCGCTGGCGGTGGGGGAGGCGCTGGCGGGTCTGCCGTGGGTGCTGGCCCAGCGGCGGCCCGTGCCGCGCCGGGTGGAGGCGGGGCTGCGGCTGCTGGAGGAGCCGCAGCGCGACTCGCCCGCCCGGCGCTACGTCGGCTGAGGAGGGGCCGGGGCCGGCTCAGTCGGGGGCGGCGGTGGGGTCCTCGCCGGTCAGCGTGATCTTCTCGGCGAGCTCGGCGAGCTTGACGTTGAGGTTCTGCGACGCCTCGCGCAACCGCTCCCAGGCCTGCTCGGCCGTCATGTGGTGGCGCTCCATCAGGATCCCCTGCGCCTGGCCGATGGTCTCGCGGGTGTCCAGGGCCCGGTTCAGGTTGGCGATGTGCCGGTTGGCGGCCAGTGCCGAGGCGGCCTGGGCGGAGTAGATCACCCCGACCTCGTGGGCCTGCTCCTTGAAGGCCTGCGGGCGCGCGGCGTAGAGGATGAGGACGCCCAGGGTCTCGCGGGCGGTGAACAGCCGGAAGCTCAGCAGGCTGCCTATGGGCAGCTTGGCGGCCTCAGCGGCGTACTTCGGCCAGCGGGTGGAGGCGGTGAGGTCGGGCAGGTACACGTAGGTGCCCTTCCACATCGAGTCGAGGGAGGGGCCTTCGCCCAGCCGCAGCTGCAGTTCGTCGCTGCGCCGCACGATGTCGTGGGTGCACACGGGCGTCTGCAGGCTGCTGCGCGACTCCAGCAGGCTCACACCGGCGTAGTCGCAGCCGGGCACGGTCGTCACGGCGAGGTCCACGATCCGCTGGAGGGTCGCACGCAGGTCGGGCTCGGCGAACAGCGACCGCACGACCTCTGCGAAACCTTCAGGTGAGGGAGAGTGGTCCCTATTGAGCATCGCACGCCCTCCTGTGCCGTTATTACGAGCTCCGACTCGCGTCGCCCCCGCTGTCGCGAAGTCCGCGCACAGCACAAGGCGCCCGGTTCGGTGACCGAATGACTTCGCAGTGTGAGAATCGAGGTGCGACCGATTTTTGGCCGTTGAACTTCCCGCTGGAATGCGAGTATTGCCCGCACTCCTTGCCTGTGTCAACGACTGTACCTTACGCCGACCGCCGCCGCGGGTCGGGGCGCGTCGGCGCGTCCGCGGGCGCAGCGCCCGCGATGCCGTCCGTGAAACCGCAGGTGGCGGGTGCATCCGGGGAGCGTGGTGATGTTCACGCCGCCGCGCGCGGGCGATGCGTATCGCGCATCGCGGCCGCGGGCCGCACCTGCCCGGCGGGACTTTAGTCCCTGCCGGCTGGGAATTCGCCAAGGAATTCGTCCGTCGCGGTTAAATGCGCGGCAAACGGGAAGCGGGGCGTAAATGCGTCCGCAGCCGCGGCGGGTGCCGGTGCCGCGCACGCGTGCGGCGCCCGGTCTGCGCGGCAGACCGGGCGCCGCACGGCTGTGCGGGCCCGCCGCGGGCGGTCACTCGCCGAAGAAGGAGACCTCTTCGGGAGCGGGCCGCTCGACCTCGGCCGTGGTGATCTCACCGCCCCGGTTGTCGGTGACCATGGCCTCCTGCAGGACCTCGGGCTCCTTGCCGGCCCGGAACCGCAGCACCATCGCGCCGGCGAAGCCGCCGTGGTCGTTCTCCGTCGAGGAGAAGGGCACCAGGCCCGGCCCCGCCCAGTCCTGCTCGTGCACCGCGTCGATCAGGCTCTGCCGGGTCAGGTCGGGCCCCGCCGACATCAGCGCCTGGCCCATCATGGTGGCCTGCACCATGCCGTAGACCGTGGTGTTGGTGATCGGGCGGTCGCTGTCGGCGTGCTCCTCATAGATCTGGGAGTACAGCTGGATCCAGGGGTCGTCCTGCTGGGTGATCGAGGGGAGGTAGCCGGTGTAGATCATGCCGTCGAGCAGTTGCTCCACGGGCAGGTCCTCGTTGCCGGCCTCGGCGGCGAACTCCGACAGCAGCCCCTTGAGGGTCGCCGTGTCGGCGCCGATGGTGCTCACCACGAACTGCGGCTCGTAGCCGATGCTCGCCGACTCCAGGATCGCCAGGGCGCTGAAGGCTGGGATGCAGGAGCAGACCACGACGTCGGCGCCGGCCTCCTTCAGCGCCGAGATCTGCGGGCCCAGGTCGGTGTTGCCGGGATCGTAGGACTCCACGGCCACCCGCTGCTCGGCCACGTACTGCTCCAGGCCGATCTCGGAGTCGGTGCCCACGTCGTCGTTCTGGTGCAGGTAGCCCACCTTGGCGTCGGGCATGTTCTCGGCGATGTAGCTCCCCTGGATCTTGGCCTCCTTGGTGTAGTCCACCTGGTAGCCGAAGGTCAGGGGGTACTTGTCGGGCTGGTTCCACATCAGCGCGCCCGAGGAGACGAACAGGTCGGGCACGCCCTCCTCGTTGAGGAAGTCGACGACCTTGGAGTGGGTCGGCGTGCCCAGGCCGCCCAGCATCGCGAAGATCTCGTCGCTGTGCACCAGCTCGCGGGTGACCTCGATGGTGCGCGCCGGGTCGTAGGCGTCGTCCTTGACGACGTAGTCGATATCGCGGCCGTGGATGCCGCCGTTGGCGTTGATGTAGTCGAACACGGCGCCGGCGCCGATGGAGATCTGGCTGTAGCCGGGCGCGGCCGGACCGGTCAGCGGCTGGTGGGAGCCGATCTTGATGCTGTTCTCGGTGACACCGGTCGAGACGTCCAGGTCGGCGGCCGCGTCGTCTTGGACCTCGCCTGCGCCTCCGCAGGAGGTGGCGAGCAGGACCGCCGCCATAAGGGCGGCGGCGGGGGCGATACGTGATCTCATGTGCTTCTCCCGGGCGGTATATCGGGGACGGGGGGGTGCGGGCGGGGTGCGGGGTGGGGTGGTCAGCGCCCGCGGCGGACCAGTCCGGCGAGGCTGCGCAGCATCCCGTGCAGGCCCTGCGGCCAGACGAGGATGACCAGGATCAGCAGCACGCCGAAGAACACGATCGGCAGGTTGTTGGCGACGTTGGAGTCCAGCGACAGGGCGTGGGCCAGGTCCTCGCCCCAGACCTCCACGTAGACCAGGGCGACGGCGCCGAAGAAGGCGCCCCACATGCTGCCCAGCCCGCCCAGTACCAGGGCCGCCAGCAGGCTCAGCGAAAGCGTCACGGTGAACGAGCTGGGTGTGGCCGTGCCCAGCAGGTAGGCCTGGCAGGCGCCCGCCAGACCGCCGGCGCCCGCGCTGATCACGAAGGCGATCACCTTGGTGCGGCCCACCGGTACTCCGGCGAGCCCGGCGGCCGACTCGTCGTCGCGCAGCGCGCGCATCCGCCGGCCCAGCCGACCCGCGCTGATCGTGGCCAGGACCACCAGGCCGATCAGGGTCGTCAGCCACACCGCGGCGGCCTGCCACTGGGTGTTGGTGATGACACCCGCCAGAGCGGGGGGTGCTCCGCGGGTGGAGAAGGCGAGCCCGTTGCTGCCGCCGAGCAGTTCGGGGAAGCGCACGGTGACCGAGGGCAGGCCCACGGCCAGCGCCAGGGTCGCTCCGGCCAGGTAGGGGCCGTGCAGGCGCGCCGTGGCCGCACCCACCAGCACCCCGGCCGCGCAGCTGAGGACCACCGTGATCAGCATGTTCAGCCACAGCGGCAGCGCCGGCTGGTGCAGCACGAGCAGCGCCATGGTGTAGGCGCCGAGGAACATGAAGGCGCCGTGGCCCAGCGAGATCTGCCCGCTGTATCCGATGAGCAGCTGCAGTCCGGCGATGGCCAGCATGTAGTAGCCGACGCTGCCGATGCGCAGGTCGCCGGTGGGGCCGGTGACGAAGGTCAGCGCGAGGACGGCGGCGAAGGCGGCCGCGGCCGCCAGCGGGAACCGCACCAGGGCCGGCAGCGCTCGCCAGCGGTCGGCCGCCGAGGGCGCGGAGGCGCGTCGGGGCTGTTCGCCCTGGCCCGTGGACTCGTGGTTGCGCAGCGAGACCATCACTACACCTTTCGCGCGGTCGGGCGGGAGAACAGGCCGTCGGGCCGGACGCTCAGCACCAGGACGAGGATGGCCAGCGCCGCCAGGGTGGTCAGCTCCGGTCCTGCGTAGCCGGAGACATAGGACAGGCACAGGCCGATGAGCACGCCGCCGACCAGGGCGCCGAAGGGGTTCTCCAGGCCGCCGACGACCGCGGCGGCGATCGCGTAGATGAACACCGCGTCCAGCACGTTGGGGAAGATGAACGGCGGCGCGGCCAGCATCCCCGCCAGCGCGCCGATCACCGAGGCGATGGCCCAGCCGGTGGTGAGCATCAGCCCCACGCGCACGCCGCTCAGCCGCGCGGCTTCGGGGCGGAACGCGGCCGCGCGCATCCGCAGCCCCAGCGGGGTCAGCCGGTAGAGCCCGAACAGCAGCAGCGCGACGGCGCCCACCGAGGCCAGGGCGAACCAGTCCGAGGCCGAGAACCGGCCGCGGAAGCCCAGCGGGTAGGAGAAGGAGTGCGGCTCGTTGCTCCAGACCATCCCGGCGAGCCCCTGCAGGACCAGCAGCAGGCCCAGGGTGACGATGATCGCGCTGAGCGGCGAGCGCCCGTGCACCGGCCGGATCAGCAGCCGCTCGGTGGCCGCGCCCAGCACCAGCCCGGTCAGCAGCGCGGCGCCGAAGCCCAGCCAGTAGCTGCCGGTGGCCTGCGAGACCGCGTAGGCGATGTAGACCGAGATCAGGGCCAGGGCCGGCTGGGCGAAGTTCACCACGCGCGTGGCCTGGTAGATGATCACCAGCGACAGCGCCAGGGCCGCGTAGACGGCGCCCGAGGAGAGGCCGTTCAGGGTCAGGTTCAGGAATTGGTCCACGACGGTCCCCTCTCAGAAGCCCAGATAGGCGTGGCGCATGCGGTCGTCGGCCAGCAGCCGCCGGGAGGAGTCCTCCATGACGACCTCGCCCTGGTTGAGCACGAAGCCGTGGTCGGTGATCGACAGCGCGCTGCGGGCGTTCTGCTCCACCAGCACCACCGTCAGGTCCTGGGCGGCGCGCAGCTCCAGCAGCAGGTGCATGATCTGGCGGGTGACCAGCGGCGCCAGGCCCAGCGAGGGCTCGTCCAGCAGCAGCACCCGCGGTCGGGCCATCAGCGCGCGGCCCAGCGCGAGCATCTGGCGCTCGCCGCCCGAGAGCGTGGCCGCCGGCCGGGACACCCGCTCGCGCAGCGGCGGAAACAGCTCCAGCACCTCGGCCATGCGCCGTGCGCGATCGCGCCTGCCCGAGCGCCACAGCCCGCCCAGCCGCAGGTTCTCCTCCACACTCAGCTCGACGATCACGCCGCCGCCCTCGGGCACGTGCGCCAGGCCGTGGTGCACATGGCGCTCCGCGGGAATCCGGGTGATGTCCGCGCCGTCCAGCAGGATGCGGCCGGCGTCGGCGCGCTTGAGGCCGCTGAGTGTGCGCAGCAGCGTCGTCTTGCCGGCCCCGTTGGCGCCCAGCACCGCGCAGATGCCGCCGCGCGCCACGCTCATGCTCACCCCGTTCAGCGCGGTGACGGCGCCGTAGCGGGCGGTGAGGCCCTCGACCTCGAGGATCGGCCGCTCAGCCATGCTCGCCCTCCTCCTCGGCGGCGCCCAGGTAGGCCTGGGCGACCACGGGATCGGCCTGGATCTCGGCCGGGGTGCCCGTGGCGATGACCTCGCCGAAGTTGAGCACCACGATGTGGTCGCAGACGTCCATCACCAGGTCCATGTGGTGCTCGACGAGCAGCACGCCCATGCGCGCGCCGAACGAGCGGATGGCCTCCCCCAGGGCGGCGATGTCCTCGCCGGAGAGGCCGCTGGCGGGCTCGTCCAGCAGCAGCAGCTCGGGTTCGGCGACCACCGCGCGGGCCAGCGCCACGCGCTTCTGCACGCCGAATGGCAGCGTGCCCGGCATCGCGCGGGCGGCGTCGGCGGCGCCGAACTCCTCCAGCGCGGCCATCGCGCGCTCGCGCAGCCGGCGCTCGTCGGAGTGGTAGCGGCCCAGTCCGGTGAGCATGGCCAAGGCGCCGCCGCGGGCCAGCCGGTCGGCGCCCACCATCACGTTGTCCAGCGCCGAGAGGCCGGGGAAGAGGTTGAGGCCCTGCAGGGTGCGGGCGATGCCCAGGTCGGCGAGGTGGTGGGGCCGGTGCCGCTGCAGCCTGCGGCCCTTCCAGGAGACGGCGCCGCGCTGCGGGCGCACGATCCCGGAGACGACGTTGAACAGCGTCGTCTTGCCGGCGCCGTTGGGCCCGATCAGCCCGACGACGGTGCCCGGCGCCACCGCCAGCCCGACGTCGTCGAGTGCGGTCAGGCCGCCGAAGCGCACGGTTATCCCCTCGGCGGCGAGTAAGGGGGCCGACGTTGTGGTGGTCACTTGGTCTGCTCTTTCGTGCCGGGCCGGCTCCCCGCTGGGGCGATACCGACCAGTTGGCATGTCGGGGGCGTACGGCGGCCGCTGCGGAGGCGGCCCGAGGATGACGGACGGAGGGGTCGGGGTCGGGGGGCGAAGGCCGGCTCTGCGCCCGAGGGGCGCGAAGCCGGCGGCGCCCGCTGCTCTCAGCGGAACATGCGGGCCAGATCCACTCGCGAGCGGATGTTGAGTTTGCGGAAGATCCCGCGTAAGTGGTGCTCGACCGTGCGCGGGCTGATGAACATGTGCGCGGCCACCTCGCGGTTGGTGGCCCCTTCGGCGACCAGCAGAGCGATCTGGTGCTGCTGGGCGGTCAGGCCGTGATCGTCCGCGCCCGGCTCCTCGGCCGCGGGCTCGGGATCGCCGATCGCCCTCAGCTCGCCGCGCGCCTGCTCCACCCACAGCCGGGCGCCGATCCACTCGAAGGTCTCCAGCGCCTCGCGCAGGTGCTCGCGGGCGCGGCCGGGGAAGCGGTTGCGGCGCAGCGTCGTGCCGTAGAGCAGCGCGGTGCGGGCCCGCTCAACGTCGTCGTCGCCGCAGGCGCGATGCAGCCGCAGCGCCTCCTCGAAGTGGTCGGCGGCCTCCTCTGAGCCGGCCAGCAGGCCGCGGCAGCGCTCCGCGACCGCCAGGCTGCTCAGGCTCCCGGTGGCCTCGGCCCACGCCTCGTACGGACCCAGCGCCACCTCGGCGCGGCCCTGCTCGCCGGTGCGCACGCAGGCCTCCACGAACACCGGCGCGGTCAGCAGCCGCATCGTGGGATGGCCGTAGCCCGGTCCGGCGTGGTTGAGCACCCGCAACCGCGAGAACGCGCCGCGGGCGTCGCCCTGGGCCAGCTCCAGCAGCGCCAGCGCCCAGGAGCTGAGCGCGATGGGCAGGCCCAGGCTGTTCTCGCAGGACCGCTCGGCCACCGCCCGCGCCCGCTCGTGGCAGGTCTCGGCGTCGCCCTGGATCGCGGCGAGCAGGCTCAGTGCGGCCAGGTGGTGGGTGGCGCAGTTGGGCTGGGAGGTCTCGCGGGCCAGCCGCAGACCGGTCATGCAGTTGCCGATGCCCGAGGGGAACCGGCCGCTCCAGAACTCCGAGTAGACCAGGAACTCCAGCGCCTGGGGCACCACCGCGAGCGCGCCGCGGCGCCGCGCGACCGACACCGCGCGGGTCGACAGCGCGTGCACCAGCGGAGCGTCGCCCAGCCGCAGGCCCGCGATGCTCGCCCAGATCAGTTCGGCGGGGGTGTCGATCTCCTCGGCCAGGTCGGCGGCCCGCCGCAGCGGGCCGACCGCGGCCGCGTAGTCCCCGGCGAAGGACAGCGCGCAGCCCTCCATGTAGGCGAAGGCCAGCCGCATGCCCGGCGGGTCGTTGTCGCGTGCCAGCGGCGCCAGCCGCCGGGCCGCCGCGGCGTGGCGCACGGGGTCGCCCGCGAACGAGGCGGCGTCGGCGGCGCGCATCAGCGAGCGCACGGCGAGCTCCCGGTCGTGGGGGAGCAGCCGCTCGGCCGTGGCCAGCAGCTCGTCGGCGGTGTCGATCGCATTGCCCTCGCGCAGCCCGATCTGGCCGCGGATGAGCTCCAGCACCCCGACCTGGCGCGGTGTCACGGCATCGGGCTCGGCGCGCTCCAGCAGCTCCGAGGCGCGGTCGGGCATCCCGGACAGCCACGCGTCCTGAGCGGCCGTGGACAGCCGGCAGGCCCGCAGCCGGGGGATCGGCGTCAGCTCGGCGGCCTGCTCCAGCGCCGCCGAGGCCACCGCGTGGCCGTTGAGCTCCTTGGCGGTGTCGGCGGCCGCGGCCAGTTCGGCCGCGAGGTCGGAGTCGGGCCCCTCGGCCGCCGCGGCGCGGTGGCCGGCATAGCGGGAGGGCTCGCGCTGCGGATCGACGACGCGGGCCAGCCGCGCGTGGGCCGCGCGCCGCCGCACCACCGGCGCGGCCTGGTAGACGGCGGTGCGCAGCAGCGGGTCGGTGAAGACCACCTGGGCCCCGTCGATGCGCACCAGTCCGGCGTTCTCGGCGGGTTCGAGGTCGCCCACGGTCGTCTCCGGCCGGCCCCCGGCGCGCACCAGCTGGTCGGCGCCGCAGTCGGGGTCGGCCGCCGCCAGCAGCAGCAGGTGGCGGGAGGGTTCGGGCAGGGCCTCCAACCGCGGCGCATACGCCCGGCGCAGCTCCTGGGGGAGCGGGAGCGTGCGCGGCAGTGGGCGGGTGCCCGACAACTGGTCGGGGGAGAGCGCCGCGACGAATCCGCGGGCCGCCAGCGGATTGCCGTGGCTGGCGCGCACCAGCTCGGCGCGCACCCCCGCGGCGATGCCGCCGGGTGCGGCGTCGCCGAGGACCTCGCTCAGGGCCGCATCGGGCAGCGGCCCCAGCGAGACGGCGGGGATGCCCGGCACGGCCGGCTTGGGGGAGTCGTCGCGGGCGGCGAAGACCATCGCCACCGGGTCGGTGCCCAGCCGGCGTGCGGCGAAGGCCAGCGCGTCCAGCGAGGCGGAGTCCAGCAGGTGGGCGTCGTCGACGCAGACCAGCAGCGGTGCGGAGTGGCCCAGCAGGCACAGCAGCCGCAGCACGCCGATGGAGAGGGGGAAGCGGTCGCTCTCGGCGATGTGGCCGGCCTCCAGCGCCTGCTCCAGCGCGGCTTTCTGGGGGGCGGGCAGTTCGGCGATGCGGTCGAGCACCGGGCGCAGCAGCCGCTGCAGCCCGGCGAAGGGCATCGCCGACTCCGGCTCGGTGCCCGCGGAGCTGAGCACCATCGCGCCCTTGAGGACCATGGCCTCCTGCGGCGGCCGCGAGCGGTGCACCTGCGGGGTGCGCGCCGCCTCGCAGGCGTGGTCCAGCAGCGCCGTCTTGCCGATGCCCGGCCCGCCGCAGAGCAGCAGTGCCGCGCCCTGGCCGGCTCGCGCGCCGTCGAGGGCGTCGGTGAGCATCCGCTGCTCCGACTCGCGGCCCCGGAGGCGGAGACCGGGGGCCGCATGGGGGGTTCCACTGGGCACGCCCTCAAGTTACACAGGCGTTAATCCCCCGGACAGAGAGGAGCCGGGAGACTGGTGATTTCACCGATACCGCGTTGCGTGAAGCGCGCGGTGCCGCTGGTAGCGGCGCGTCCGGAAAACGGCTCCGCTGCGGACGAGCGATCCCGGGCGCCCGCACCGCGCCCGTAGGTGCCCACGCGCGCCGGCCGCGCCTGCGGCGGGAGGCCGGGCGCCCACCCAAGAACAAATTACGAACGGTTGTACGAAAAATGCCCGCCCTTCGGTATGCTCTCAGTCACACTGCCCGCCCCGCGGTGCCGCGGCCGGGCGGCGAAGAGAGTGGGTACGGCCCACCCCGTCCGGTGCGCCCCGCCCACGGCCACGCAGCTCTGCCGAGCACTCACCTCATGGGGCGAATATGACGTATCTCCTGGTCATCGGGACACGCAAAGGATTGTTCACCGCCACCGGCGAGGACCGCCGCAACTGGGAGGTGCGCGGCCCGCACCGCCTGGACACCGAGGACTACGCCAACATGGCCGGAATCTATGCGGTGGGGGTCGACCCCCGCACGCGGCGGATCCTGGTCGGAGCCGAGAGCTCCCACTTCGGGCCCAGTGTGTGGTTCAGCGACGACCTGGGCCGGACCTGGCACGAGCCGCCGCGAGCGCCCATCGCCTTCCCCGACGACGTCGACGCCTCCTTCACCCGGGTGTGGCAGTTCGCCTTCGGCGACGAACCCGGCACCGTCTACGCCGGGGTGGAGCCCACCGCCCTCTTCCGCTCCACCGACGGCGGCGAAAGTTTCGAGCTGGTGCGCGGCCTGTGGGACCACCCCCACCGCGGCGACTGGTGGCCCGGCGCCGGGGGCGCCGCCATCCACACCGTGATCCCCGGCCGGGTGGCAGCCGACGGCACCGACCCGCAGGCCATGACCGTGGCGATGTCCACCGGCGGCGTGTACCAGACCCGCGACGGCGGCGCCTCCTGGAACCCCGCCAACCGCGGCATCAGCGCCGTCTTCCTGCCCGAAGAGGAGCCCGAGTACGGCCAGTGCGTACACAAGGTCGCCATCGGCGGCGACGGCGCGTTCTACGCGCAGAACCACCACGGCGTCTACCGCAGCACCGACCCCGCGGCCGGCTGGAGCTCCATCGCCGAGGGCCTGCCCACCGACTTCGGGTTCTCCTTCGTCACCCACCCGCAGACCCCCGGCACCGGCTTCGTGTTCCCGGTGATCAGCCAGGTCTGCCACCTGCCGCCCGGCGACCGCCTCGCCGTCTACCGGACCGACGACGCGGGGCGGACCTGGCAGTCGGCGGTCAAGGGACTGCCCGAAGACCCCTACTTCGGCATCGTGCTGCGCGACGGAGCCTGCACCGACGGCGCGGCCGACCCCGGCTTCTACTTCGGCACCCGCAGCGGCGACGTCTTCGCCGCCGATTCCGGCGGCGAGTGGTCCCAGGTGGCCGCCCACCTGCCCGACGTGCTGTGCGTCCGTGCCGTGGAGGTGTGAGATGGCCGTGACCGTCCTGCTCCCCCAGGTCCTGCAGGCCGACGCCGCAGGAGCCGCGCGGATCGACATCGCACTCGACGACACCCCGGCCGTGCCGCCCGAGGCCACGGCGCCCGATCTCTCGGCGCCCCGCGGCGGCCCGGTGCCCGCGCCCGCCCCGGCGGCCGCGGCGGCACCCGACACCCGGACCACGCTGCGCACCGTCCTCGACGAGCTCGCCCGGCGCCACCCCGGCCTGGATCGCCGCATCCGCGACGAACAGGGCCGGCTGCGCCGCTACGTCAACGTCTTCGTCGACTCCGACGAATGCCGCGCGATGGGCGGCCTCGACACGCCCGTCGCCGACGGGGCGGAGGTGCGCGTGCTGCCCTCGGTCGCCGGCGGCTGACCGGGGCCGCGTTCCGGCGGCGGAACCGCGGCCCGCTCCGTGCCGCTTCGGCGCTCCTGTGCCGCGGCCAATCCTTCAGGCCGCGGGCATCGGCGGCGGTCGTGCACGCCGTCGCGGCCGCCACGGGGCGCCGGGGCGGCGGACCGCTCATAGGGGACACGCGGGGGCCGCCGCCGCGCGCCGTGCAGGGGTGGCAGCGGCCGGCTGCGCCCGGCCGCTGCGGTTCCCCCGCACGGGGGAGCCGCCGGCGCCCGATCCGCTCCCGCGCGGGAGGCCCGCGGCGGCCGGCCGCGCGAGTGTGGGCACCGCATACCCGCAGCGCGGCCGCCGGGGCCGCCGGAGCGAGGGAGGACGCGATGACCACGGAGCGGTTCCGGCACGGCACGCCGAACGGGGGAGAAGCGGAAGCGGGGGCCGAGCGCCCGCCCGCGGGGGGCGGCCCCCGCGGGCGGGGGCGCTGGGCGCCGGCGGCGGCCGTCCTGTGGTCCACGGCCTATGCGTGCGCGGCGCTGTACTGGGCGCTGAGCGGGCGCGGCTTCCCTTTCGCCGACGTCCAGCACCTCTCGATCGCCCCGCTGGCCGCCCGCTTCGGCGAGGGGCCCGCGTGGGCGGCGGTGGTGGCGGCGGGACTGCCCGCGGCCGCCGCCGGCGCCGCCATGCTGAGCGGCACGCGCGCCGGTCGGCCGCTGCTCGTCGCCGCGGGCACCGCTGTCTCGGCACTGCTGCTGTTCGGCATGACCGACGTGCTGCTGCTCCAGGCCGTCGGCTACGTGCCCTACTCCGTCGTCGGCCTGCTCACCGGAAGCGAGGTCGGCGCCGCCTTTCTGGAAACGGTGTTCAGCTGGGGCATGCTGCACCGCGTCGCCTGCCTGGCCGGCGGATTCCTGTGGGCGGTCGCGACCGTGGCATATGCGCGCAGCAGCGCGGACCGCTGCCTGCGCTGCGGACGCGGCGAGGCGAGCCGGACCTGGACAGCACCGCGCTCGGCCGCCCGGTGGGGGAGGGCGGCGGTGCTCGTGGCCGTGGTGCCGCCGCTGCTGTACGCCACCACCCGCTTCGCCTGGGCGCTGGGCGTTCCGCTGGGTATCAGCCGGGAGTTCCTGCGCGAGGGCCAGCAGAGCGGGATGTGGGTTGCGGGCGCCTTCCTGGCGGGCTTCGCGGTGGTCGGCGCGGTACTGACGCTCGGGCTCATCCAGCGCTGGGGAGAGGTCTTCCCCCGGTGGATGCCGGGCCTGGCCGGCCGGCGGGTGCCCGTGGCCCTCGCGGTGGTGCCGGCTTCGCTCGCGGCGGTGCTGCTGATCGTCGGCGGGTTCGCGATGCTCTCGGGTTATGCGGAGATGGTCGCGTCGAACACCACGGGCGGCGAGCAGGACGCCATCGGCGGGCTGGTCGCGCTGTCCGGGGGACTGTTCCCCGTGTGGGGCGCCGCCCTGGCCGCCGCCGCGCTGGCCTACCACCTGCGCAGGCGCGGCGCCTGCCCCGAGTGCGGCCGAGGCGGCGCACCGGAGGAGGCCGCCCGGGCCCGCTAGCGGGCCGATGGCCGAGCAGGCCCCGCCCGTCGGTCCGCGGCCCGGCCGGCGGGTGCCCGGGGCAGGAGGGGGACGGTCCGGCCCGCGCCCGCTCCACCGTGCCCGCGGTGGCAAGGCCCGCACGCGGCATGCGGCGGGCGCGGGCGGCGGGAGCCGCCACTCGCGTCAGGGCACGTAGACGGTCGCGCCTTCGCTGCGCGCCTTGAGGGCGCCGGTCAGCCGGGGCGCGAGGGCCGGATGCAGCATGCCGGGTGCGGACTCGGGGTCGACGAAGGCGTAGTCGTCGAGCTCCTCGTTCTGCAGGGTGATGGGCACGTCGGAGGCCACCGTTCCGCAGTCGAAGACGAAGGACAGGAACGGCTTGGGGCGGGCGCCGCGCGGCGCGCTCCACTGCAGGGCCAGCAGCGTGCCCGCGGTCCGCTGCAGCCCCACCTCCTCGGCGACCTCGCGTTCGCACGCCGCGTGCGGGGCCTCGCCGTCCTCGACGACCCCGCCGGGCAGCGTCCAGTGCTCCCGGTAGTTGGGGTCGACCAGCAGTACGCGGCCGGCTTCGTCGGTGATCAGCCCGAACGCGGCCAGGTAGGCCGTGGGCAAGGTGGCGAACCACTGCTCGGGAGGAAGGAACTGCGCCATACCCGCAGCGTAGGCCGTGGCGGCGGCGGGAGCGACGCGGCCCCCGGCCGCAGCGGCCCCAGGACAAGGGGTAATCTACGATGTAAAGGCGGCTGTGTACGGTGCTCCACCCCCTAGACTGAACCCCCGTCGGTCCGGCGACCGCGAAGCTCCCCGACCTGGCGTGCGGCGCCGATACGGCCGCGACCGCCGGCGGAGTGGTTACGATCGCAGGGATCGAGCCACCCATCGACACTGCGGGAATGCGGAGGTACGGACGTGGGTCCGTTGGAGCACGGCGACCCGGAGCGCATCGGCCGGTACCGGCTGATCGGGCGGCTGGGCGCCGGAGGCATGGGGCAGGTGTACTTCGGGCGCTCGGCGGGGGGCCGCCCCGTGGCGGTGAAGCGCATCCACCCCCACCTGGCCACCGACACCTCCTTCCGCGAGCGCTTCGCCCGAGAGGTCACCGCGGCCCGCCAGGTCAGCGGCGCCTTCACCGCGCCGGTCATCGACGCCGACCCCGAGGGCGGCGTCCCGTGGCTGGTCACCTCCTATGTGCCTTCGCTGCCGCTGGACGAGGCCGTGCGCGACTACGGCGGACTGCCCGAGCACACGCTGCGCGTGCTGGCCGCCGGCCTGGCCGAGGCGCTCGCCGAGATCCACCGCGTCGGGCTCATCCACCGCGACCTCAAGCCCGGCAACGTGCTGCTGGCCGAGGACGGACCGCGCGTCATCGACTTCGGGATCGCGCGCGCCACCGAGGGCACCGCCGCCACCCAGTCCATCATCGGCACACCGGGCTTCATGTCGCCGGAGCAGATCCAGGGCGAGCACCTCACCCCGGCTAGCGACATGTTCGCCTTCGGCGCCGTGCTGGTCTACGCGGCCGGCGGGGTGGGACCCTTCGGCGAGGGCGCCATGCCCACCCTGGTCATGCGGGTCATGCAGCACGACCCCGACCTCTCCGCCGTTCCCGCGTCGCTGCAGCGGCTGGTCTCGGCCTGCCTGGCCAAGGACGCCCGCCACCGGCCCTCGCCGGGCGACCTGCTGGACGCGCTCGGCGACATCCCCATCGGCGAGTCCTGGCTGCCCGCCGCGGTCATGCGCGGCGTGCGCGAGCAGGTCGCCCGGACCAACGCCATGCTCAGCGGCGCGCCCGCCGCCGACGGCGCCGATCCCGGCGGGGCGACCTCCGTGCTCGGCGGCGCCGCGGGCGGCGCGGCCGCGGGCTCGCTGCCGGGCGACCACCAGCCCACCCGGGCCGCCGGGCAGGGCGGCGCCGACCCGACGTCGGTGATGGGGTCGGGGGCATACCCCGGCGACACCGCCCGCGCCCCGGAGAACCCGCCGCCCTACCACCCCGACGGGCCGGAGGCGGCCGGGCGGACGCGCGCCTACGACCAGGCCGCCCCGACGGCGGCCTACGGGCGGCACACCCGCGCCTACGAGCAGGACGGCCCCCACCCCACCGCCGCCTACGGCGCCGGCGAGCAGCAGGCGCCGCCGACCGCCGCGATGCCCCCCGCCTACGACGATCCCTACAGCGGCATGTACCGCGGCTCCACCGACCCCTACGAGGAGCAGCGCCGCCGTGAGGAGGAGCTGCGCCGCCAGCGCGAGGAGCAGCAGCAGCGCGAGGAGCAGCGCCGCAGGCAGGAGGCCGAGCGCGTGCACCGCGAGCGGGTGCGCGCCGAGCAGGAGGCCGCCAGGCGCGCCCAGGCCCAGGCCCGCAAGGCCGACCAGCCCAGCCTGTGGAGCTTCGCCAAGCTGCTGCCGCTGCTGATCATCCCGCTCATCCAGATCCCGCTGGGCACCGGCGTGTCCTACGCCTGGCAGTGGTTCACCACCGAGTCGGGCATGTGGAACGGGACGGCGTGGTACTACCCGGGCATCTTCACCCTCGACGGCTTCTTCCACGCCATGTACCTGGGCTACTTCCTGCTGAACAACATCGTCGGCGCGGAGTTCCTCGTCCGCTCGCTGGGCACCGGCTACGTAGTCGGGGCGGTGCTGGCGCTGGCCGTCATCGCGGGGACCAACGGGATGCTGTACTACTACGGCTTCTGGGGCTGAGGGGCCGCGCGGCGGGGCGGCCGCCCCGCCGCGCGGCCGCCCCGCACCGGCCGTCCTCCGGCGGCCGCGCGCCCCGCCGCTACGCGGACTCCGCGCTCGCGCGCAGGGCCGCGATGAACCACTCCCAGTCGGGCACGCGCGGCTCGAAGGCCGGCCACTCGTTGATCACCGCGACCAGTTGCCAGTAGCGCTCGACCCGGCGGTCGGTGAAGAGCTCGTACTCCTCGGCAAGGCGGCGGCGCTCGGCCGGGGTGTCGGGGCGCCCGTCCCGCAGCGCCGGCCCCGCCAGTTCCTCCACGACGGAACGGGCCTCGGGCGAATCGGGTGCGACCCCGGCGGCGCGCAGCGGGGCCACGGCCTCGGTGGCCCGGCAGCCCAGCTCGCTGTCGGGACGCTGGTAGGTGCCCTCGGCGCGGCTGCGCTCCTGGGCCAGCGACATCGCGCGGACCCGGTCGCGGAAGCCGGGGTCCTGGACCAGTCCGGCCAGCTCGACCCAGGCGTCCACCTGGGCGGGGCTGGGCTCGTCGGGCAGGTCCACCCGGACCGAGCGCATCCTGGCGACGAAGTCCTCGTCCAGGTCGAGGCCGCCGAAGACGGCGTCGTGGTAGTCGTCGATGATGCGCTGCCGCTCCTCGGCGGACAGGCGGGCGAGGTCGCTCATGAGCGTGATCTCCCGTTCGGTCGGTGTCCGGTCGGCGACGGTGCTCAGCACCGCGCGGCGCAGCCGAAGCGTCCGGATCCGCTCGTCAAGGGCCCGCACGTGTGCGGCGGCGACCTCGCCGAGGTCGGCCTCGCGGTTCAGGACGGCCCGGATCGCGGCCAGGTCGATCCCGAGCTCGCGCAGGGTCCGTACCAGGTCCAGCCGGGCCGCGGCCTCGGCGTCGTAGAGCCGGTAGCCCGCGTCGCTGCGGGCCGTGGGCGGCACGATGCCCTCGTCGGCGTAGAACCGGATGGCCTTGACGCTCAGTCCGGTGCGTCGGGCCAGCTCACCGATGGTGTGCAGGCCGTGCTGCGTGTTCATGCCGACCATCGTGGAGTCTCCCCTGACAGGAGGGTCAAACCGCTTTTCGCGAGGGTCGCGCCGGAGGCGGCGCGCTCGCGCGGGGTGTCACCGGGCATACAGCGCGGCACCCTCACGCAGATGGCGGGCCAGGGCCGCGCGCAGCTCCGCGGGCTCCAGCACCTCGATCTCGGGACCGTAGGCGGCGAACTCCGTGGTCGCCACGGGCACCGACTCCACCCGCAGCTCGGTCTCGCACCAGCCGTCCGCGCCGGGCTCCAGCCCTTCGGCGCCGGCTGCGGTGATGGGGGAGGACAGGGCGCGGATCAGGTCCAGGCCGCGGCGGGTGAGCCGCACTCGGGCGCGCATCCGGTGCCTGCTCTGCTCGAACTCCCGCGACCATTCCGCCCACGACGCCGCCAGGTCGAACCCATCGGGACGCTCGAAGACCTCCTCGCGCACGTGCAGGTCGCACACCCGCGAGACGCGGAAGGTGCGGGGGGCCTCGGCGGCCGCGCCGCCCGGGCGGCCCGCCTCGGGGTGCGGGCGCGCCAGGAAGTACCACGTGCCGCCCTTGAGCACGACGCCCAGCGGGTCGAGCCGCCGCCGCACCTCTGCGCCGTCCCACCGGCGGTAGGACACGTCGATCGTGCGCTGGTCCCATACCGCCGCGGCGACGGCGCTCAGCTGCGGGGTCTCCTCGGCCTCCCGCCACCAGCCGGGTGCGTCCAGGTGGAAGCGCGAGCGCACGCGCTCGGCGCGTTCGCGCAGCTCGGCGGGCAGGGCCGCGAGCAGCTTGAGGTCGGCCGCGGCCATCTCGGCGCCCAGCCCCAGCTGCGCGGCGGCGTCGGGCAGGCCGGCCAGGACCAGTGCGCCGGCCTCGCCGGAGGTCATGCCGGTCAACCGGGTCCGGTAGCCGGCCACCAGCCGATAGCCGCCTCCGGTGCCGCGGTCGGCGTACAGCGGGATCCCGGCCGCGCTCAGCGCCTCGACGTCGCGGTAGATCGTCCGTTCGGAGACGTCGAGGGCCGCGGCCAGCTCAGCCGCCGTCATCCGCCCGCGGTTCTGCAGCAGCAGCACCAGCGAGACCAGTCGGCTCGCACGCATGGACCCAGTATGCAGCGCCCCCGGCGGGCGGTTCCCGATCCCGCGGGCGGCGCCCCCGGGGCGCCCGGCCGGATCCGGTCAGCGGCCCAGCGCCTCCTGCATGGCGCTGTAGGCGGGCTTGGGCGCGTAGCCCTGGTCGAAGGGCAGGGCCGCGCCCCAGCCGGGGAACCAGGAGGGGATCCAGGAGTCCGCGTCGCCCACGCCCCAGACGGTGACGCCCTTGCAGCCGCTGACCGCCAGGCAGGTCTCCACGACCGTGCGGTAGTCGTCGGCCTGGGCGCGCAGCTCCTTCTCGCCGGCGGGCATGCCGATGCTGACGTCCAGCTCGGTGACGGTCACCTCCAGGCCGAGTTCGGTGAACCGGCGCATGTTCTCGGCCAGGTCCTCGGGTACACCGCCCACCCGGAAGTGGCTTTGGAAGCCGATGCCGTGCAGCGGGACGCCCGCGTCCAGCAGCGACTTCGCCAGTTCGTAGAGCGCGTCGCTCTTGGCGTTTCGGCCCTCGATGCCGAACTCGTTGATGTAGAGGCGCGCGTCCGGGTCGGCCTCGTGGGCGGTCTTGAGGGCTTCGGCGATGTAGTCCTCGCCGAGCGTCTTCAGCCACATGTTGGGGCGCAGCTCGCCGCCCTCGTCGCGGAAGGGCTCGTTGATCACGTCCCAGGCGTAGACGCGGCCGCGGTAGCGCTCCAGCACCGTGCGGATGTGCTCGCGCATGATCGACCGCAGCTCCTCGGGTCCGAAGCCGCCCTCGGTCAGCCATTTGGGGTTCTGGTTGTGCCAGAGCAGGGTGTGGCCGCGCATGCCCTGGTGGTGCTTGCGCGCGAACTCGACGAGGGCGTCGGCGTGCGACCAGTCGAAGACGCCGCGCTCGGGCTGCAGGGTGTCCCACTTCATCACGTTCTCGGCCGTCAGCGTTCCGTACTGGTCGGCGAGCATCGTGCGGTAGGCGCGGTTCTTCTCCAGCACGAAGGGGTTGGCCGCGGCGCCGATCCGGATGCCCTGCCGGGCGCCGAGCTCGCGCAGCGGGACCCCGTCAGGGTGGGGCTGTGCGGCCGCGGCCTGCCCCCCGGCCACGGCCGGCGCCGTGAAGAGCAGGAGGCTGCCGCCGATCGCCAGAAGGCGCAGGCGTGTGGAGCGTGGAGTGACCATGGGGCGACCTCTTCCCGGCGAATTCGCCGCTGACCTGCCGATTCCCGATGAACCTGTCGAATTCCGTGGTACCGCGCGCGGCGGCGCAGAGGGAGCCGACACGCGCGGTCGGCCCGTATCGGACCTCTCCGGAGGCATCGGTCCCCAGCCGGGTGACCTGGTAGGTTTCTGGTGCGGTGGCGCACTCGCAGGCGGGGGGAACCAGATGGGGCGGCGCCCGACGATCGTCGACATCGCCAGGGCGGCAGGGGTATCCAAGGGCGCCGTCTCGTGTGCGCTGAACGGCCGCCCCGGCGTATCCGACACCACGCGCAGCCGCATCCTGCAGATCGCCGGCCGGCTGGGCTGGGCGCCCAGCAGCGCCGCGCGCGCCCTCTCCGACGGCCGCGCAGGGGCGATCGGGATGATCATCGACCGGCCCGCGCCGGTGCTGGGCGTCGAGACCTTCTTCATGCGCTTCATCGCCGGCATTCAGGAGGAGCTCGCCGACGGCGACACGGCGCTGATGCTGCAGTCGGTCGACGAGACCTCGCCGGAGCTGACCACCTACAAGCGCTGGTACGCCGAGCGCCGCGTGGACGGCGTGCTTGTGGTCGACCTGCGGCGCGACGACCCGCGGGTGGGCGCCCTGGCCGAGATCGGCCTTCCCGCGGTGGTCGTGGGCGGCCCCGAGGGCACCGGGGGCCTGCCGTGCGTGTGGGCCGACGACGGCGGTTGCATGCGCGCGGCGGTCGCGCACCTGGCGCGGCTGGGTCACCGGCGCATCGGCCGCGTGGCCGGTCCCGAGGCGTTGGTGCACACCGGCGTGCGCACCGGGGCGCTGGAGGAGTCGGCGCGCGAGCACGGCATGGCACCGCCCCGCACCGTCCACACCGACTACACCGGCGACGGCGGGGCCCGGGCCACGCGCGAGCTGCTGGCCGGCGCCGAGCCGCCGACCGCGCTGGTCTACGACAACGACCTGATGGCGGCGGCGGGGCTCGGTGTGGCCCAGGAACTGGGGATCGCGGTGCCGGACCGGCTGTCCGTCATCGCCTGGGACGACTCGCCGCTGTGCCAGGTGGTGCGGCCCGCGCTGACGGCGATCCGCCGCGACCTGCACGAGCACGGCCGCCTGGCGGCCTCGCTCCTGCTGGAGGCGGTGGCCGGCGGCGCCGCCCGGCAGGTGCCGGCCCCGCTCGGCGAGCTCGTCGCCCGCGGCAGCACGGCGCGGGCGACGAGCGACCGGCGGCCGACGACCGGCGACTGACACAGCCGGGCGTCGCTGGGTGCCGCCGCCGGGCGACCCACGGTTCACCGCGGTGATTCCAGCGTGCTGACGTGCGGTTTTTGATTTTCGGACTAATTTCGATATGTGATCTCTTGGTGCCACATGGCGACCGTGTTACATTCGTCACTGCATGGGAGCGCTCCCAATCAGCGCTCAGGTGGCCGTAACCCGGACGTGTACGACCCGAAGGGAGAAGACCCCGTGGGCCGACCCCCGCGTCGACGCAGCCGCACGGCTCCTCCGCCCTCCGCGGCGGGAGCGGGATCCGCCACCGCCTGCACCGCAGCGCCCGCTGTCGAGGGCGTTGCGCTCCGCCCGGCCTGAGCCGCACCGCCGACCGGCTGCCGACCCCAGGCACCGGCCGCACCCCTGATCCGCGACCGGACGCGGCCCACCCGCGGGCCGGCCCGGCACCCCCGGCTACCGACCGACGACTGCGAGGAACCGCCATGACCGACCCGAGCCGCGCTCCGCGCCGCCGAAGGGACCGCAGCGCTCCCCGCGCGGCGGCTCCGGGCGGGGAGCGGGGCGCCAACCACCGCGCCGTGCGCCGCGGCGCCGGTGCGGCGGGTCGGGCGGCACTCCTGCGCACCACCGCCGCCAATTCCGCGCCTGCCCACCGCGCGTGCGGGGGCAACGGTGCGCGGTACGGGCGCCGGCCCGCGCGCCGCCGCCCCACCCCGCCGCCGGCAGGCGGTTCCGGGCGGGTCCCCTGCGCCCGGAACCGCCTGTGCCCCCGCGCCTCGTCGCCCGCCGCAGACCCGCTGCGGGGCGCGGCGCAAGCGGCGACCGACGCCCTGGGGCGTCACCCCGATCCCTGGGACCGGCCGCATCCATATCACTGCGGCCTCGTGCGGCCGGTTCCAGGCCTGTACCGCCGGACGGAGGAGCCCGCGGCGCCGCCGCGGGGCGGACTTTCCCGGAAACGGCGCCTTTCTGCCCCTTAAAGGCGCCGCTGCGACGGGGGGCGGGACGGCTGCGGTCCCGCCCCCCGTCCGTGTTCGGGGCGTTCCCGCCGCGGGGGCACCCGCGGGGCCCCGCCCGGCCGCCGCCTGCTCAGCGGTGCCGCGGCGGGGCCGTACTGTGGCGGACGACCAGGTTGGTGGCAAGGTCCAGGCGCAGGTTGGGCGGCTGCTGGCCGCGACTGAGCATGAGCGCCAGCCGGGTGGCCTCCTCGGCCATCTCGGTCAGCGGCTGGCGCACCGTCGTCAGGGGCGGACCCACCCAGCGGGCCACGGGCAGGTCGTCGTAGCCCACAACGCTGAGGTCCTCGGGGATGCGCACCCCCAGCTCCCGCGCCGCCTCGTACAGGCCCATCGCCTGCAGGTCGCTGCCCGCGAAGATCGCGGTCGGCGGGTCGGGCGAGGTGAGCAGGTCGCGGCCGTGGCCGTGCCCGCCCTCGATGTGGAAGTCGCCCGAGCGGATCAGGCCGGTGTCGATCGGGAGCCCGGCGGAGTCCAGCGCCGAGCGGTAGCCGTCGATGCGCGCGCGGCTGCACAGCACGTCGGTGGGGCCGCCGATCACGGCGATGCGCCGGTGGCCGAGCTCGATGAGGTGGCGGGTGGCCACCAGGCCGCCGTTCCAGTTGGCCGAGCCGATGGAGGGGACGTCCTCGTCGGTGTCCCCGGTCGGGTCGACCACCACGAACGGGATGCTGCGCGCGGTCAGCCGCGCCCGCTGATCGGGGGCCAGGTCGGAGAAGACGAGGATCGCGGCCGTGGACTGGCGGCCCAGGACGGCCTCCACCCAGGCATCGCGCGGCGTCTGCTCGCCGCCGGACTCCGAGAGCACGACGCTGAGCCCTTCGGCGCGGGCGATGCGTTCGACTCCGCGGATGACCTCTATCGCCCATGCGCTGTCGAGCTCGTGGAAGACGAGGTCGATCGTCGGAGAGCGCCCGGCGCCGGGTCCGCGGCGCCGGCGGTAGCCGTGCCGGTGGATCAGCTCCTCGACGCGCGCGCGGGTTTCGGGCGCGACGTCGGCGCGTCCGTTGAGGACCTTGGAGACCGTCGGCACGGACACCCCTGCGGCCTCCGCAATTTTCGAGATCGTGACGGGTTCGGATCCGGCGGGGCCCTGGGGTATCGGTGCGGGTTCTGCTGTCACAAGGTCGCATTTTACTGGGAGTCCTCCCGAGGCGACGCAGGGGGAGGGTGACGAACTTCTCGTGGAGTATTGACGGCGTTTGTGGCAGCGCCGTAGATTCTGGCAGCACGCATTGCGATAACTTGTCCGATAGTTTCGATAAGGACGTAGCCATGAATCCCCACAGGGCCGGCGCCGCGGGCGCACTCGCGCTGCTCCTGTTCACCGCCACAGCTTGCGGAGGCTCCGGAACCGGAGGCTCCGGCGACGGCGAGATGAACATCGCGCTGCGCCAGGACTCGCTCGCGGTGGTGCAGGAGAACGCCGTCAAGCGGTTCAACGAGCAGAACGACGGCAGCAAGGCCGTGCTGAACCAGATCGCCCCCGACGGTTACGAGGACAAGCTCCGGACCATGATGGGCTCCGGGCAGCAGGCTCCCGACATGTTCTTCAACTGGGGCGGAGGCAGCATCGAGCCCTACATCGAGCAGGAGATGCTCCTGCCGCTGGGCGCGACGCTGCAGGAGAACCCGGAGATGGAGGACGCCTTCATCCCCTCCATCATGGAGGCCGGCAAGGTCAACGACACCCAGTACGGCATCCCCCTGCGCGGGACGCAGCCGGTCATCCTCTTCTACAACGAGAAGGTCTTCGAGGAGGCCGGCGTCGAACCGCCGGAGACCTGGGGCGACGTCCAGGACCTCATCGACACGTTCAAGCAGGAGGGCGTGACCCCCTTCGCGCTGGGCGGGGCGACCCCCTGGACCGAGCTGATGTGGGTGGAGTACCTGGTCGACCGCATCGGCGGACACGAGGTCTTCGAGCGCATCGCCAAGGGCGACTCCTCGGGCTGGAAGGACCCCGCGGTCCTGGAGTCCGCCCAGATCATCCAGGACCTGGTCGACGAAGGCGCATTCGGGCAGAACTTCGCCTCGGTGGGCTACGACGACGGCGCCGCATCGGCGCTGCTCGCCGAAGGCAAGGCGGCCATGCACCTGATGGGCTCCTGGGAGTACTCCACCCAGCTCGCCGACGCGCCCGAGTTCGCCAAGGAGGACCTGGGCTACGTCCCCTTCCCGCCGATGCCCGACGGTGAGGGCCACCCGCAGGCAGTGGTCGGCAACCCGACCAACTACTTCTCCATCGTCGACGACGGCGACACCGAGGCCGAGACCGAGTTCCTGAAGCAGACCTACAGCGACGCCTACGTCAAGGACCTCGTCAAGAACGGCGAGATCCCGACCACCACCGGCGCCGAGGAGATGCTGGACGAGGCACCCAACCCCGACTTCGCCAAGTTCCAGTACGCGATGGTGCGCGACGCGCCCACCTTCCAGCTCTCCTGGGACCAGGCCCTGCCCCGTCCCCAGGCCGAGCCGATGGTGACCGAGATCGAGAAGCTGTTCAACAAGCAGGTCACCCCGCAGGAGTTCGTCGACAACCTGGCGGCCCTGCAGTGAGTGTCGCCTCGCCCAACCGGGACGGACTCACGGCTCCGGAACGGTCCCCGGCGCGCACCGCCCGCAGCGGCGGTGCGCGCCCTGGGGCGCCCCGGGCCGGACGCCCCAGCGCCCTGTGGGGGCTTCCCGCACTGCTGTTCTTCGGCCTGTTCGCCGTGCTGCCCATGGTGTTGGTGGTCTACCTGTCGCTGACCACCTGGGGCGGACTGGGCACCCCCCAGTTCATCGGGATGGAGAACTGGACCCGCCTTGTCGGTGATCCGGTGATGCACCAGGCCATCGGGCTGACCGTGATGCTGACCGTCGGAAGCTGGGCCGTGCAGACGCCCATCTCGCTTCTGCTGGGCGTATGGGCCGCCGGCAGGCAGCGCAACCGGGCCGTGCTCTCGGCGATCTTCTTCGTGCCGCTGCTGCTGTCCTCGGCGGCCATCGCCCTCATCTGGAGGGCACTGCTGGATCCCAACTTCGGCCCGCTGGCCAAGATCGGCCCCATGATCGGGATGCCCGGCCTGGACTTCCTGAGCAGCGAGAGCGGCGCCTTCGGCGTGATCCTCTTCGTCAGCGCCTGGCAGTTCATCCCGCTGCACACGCTGCTGTACCAGGGCGGGGCCCGCCAGATCCCCGAGTCGCTGTACCAGGCGGCCGAGATCGACGGAGCCGGGCGCTACCGCGCGTTCTGGCACATCACGCTGCCCCAGCTGCGCAACACCATGACCACCTCGTCGGTGCTGATGGTCGTCGGCTCGCTGACCTACTTCGACACGGTCCTGATCATCACCAACGGCGGGCCCGGACACGCCACCACGATCGTTCCGTACCTGATGTACGAAGCCGGGTTCCAGAACTACCAGTACGGCTACGCCAGCGCTGTGGCCTGCGTGCTGGTGGCCGTGGCCACCATCGCCTCGCTGCTGATGGTGCGCTTCACCGGATTCGGCAAGATGCGCAGCACCCGGGAGGGGATGTGACCGCGACGTCGCCGGCGCGTACCGGCCAAGACGCCCGGACCCCGGGCCCCGCAGGCCCGAGCGGAGGCTCCGGCAGGCACGCGGGCCTGCGGAGCTGGCGCCACCGGCCCAACCTGGTCGCCGGCCTGGGCGCCTTCGTGTGGCTGCTCGTCGTGGGAGTCCCGCTGTACGCCCTGCTGGCGGCCACCTTCCAGCAGAGCTCGGAGTACCGGTCGGCGGGGCCGCTGGCCCTCCCGACCGACCCGACCCTGGACAACTACGCCCGGGCGATCGAGAACGGGCTGGCGGGGTTCGTGCTGAACACGATCCTGGTGACCGTGGGCGTGGTCGCCCTGGTCGTCGCCCTGTCGGTGACGGCCGGCTACGCCATCGTGCGCACCCGCAACTGGATGAGCGACTCGACCTTCCGGATGTTCCTGCTGGGCCTGGCCATCCCCAACCAGGCGGTCATCATCCCCGTCTACCTGATCATCGTCCAGATGGGGCTGTACGACTCGCTGATCGCCATCGTGCTGCCCACCGCCGCGTTCTCGCTGCCGGTGTGCATCCTCATCCTGGCCGGGTCCATGCGCGACATCTCCGACGACCTGTACGAGGCGATGGCGCTGGACGGGGCCGGGTCGGGCCGCACCTTCTTCCAGCTGGTCGTGCCGCTTGCGCGCTCGGGCATCAGCACCGTGGCCGTCTACTCCGCCCTGCAGGCCTGGAACGGGTTCCTGTTCCCGCTGATCCTGACCCAGTCCGCGGAGAACCGGGTGATCACCCTGGGGCTGTACGAGTTCCAGGGCGCCTACCGCACCGACATCGCCGGCCTGCTGGCCGCGGTGGTGCTGGCGACGGTGCCGCTGTTCATCGTCTACCTGATCGCCCGCCGCTCGCTGGTGAGCGGACTGATGGGCGTCGGCGGAAAGTAGCCGGCGGCCCGCCCTCCCGTGCCCTCACCGGAACCGACAGCCACGAAGGAAGCCCCGCGCGAGCGGGGCTCCGCAATGAGTAAGGACGGTATATGACGCCCCACTCCAACCTCGCCCCCTGGCAGGACGCCGCGCGTCCCGCCGCAGAACGGGCGGGCGAGGTTCTTAGGCTCATGACCTTAGAGGAGAAGGTCGCCCAGCTCTATGGAGTCTGGGTGGGCGCCGACGGATCCGGTGAGGGCGTCGCCCCCCACCAGCACGACCTGGCCGAGGAGCCCCCCGAATGGGAGCGCGTGATCGCCCACGGGCTGGGCCAGCTCACCCGCCCGTTCGGCACCGCTCCCGTCGACCCGGCGATGGGGGTGCAGGCGCTGGCCAACTCCCAGAAGGAGATCGCCGCCGCCAACCGGTTCAGCATCCCCGCCCTGGCCCACGAAGAGTGCCTGTCGGGCTTCGCCGCCTGGAAGGCCACGGTGTATCCGACCCCGCTGGCCTGGGGCGCCTCCTTCGACCCCGACCTCGTCGAGCGGATGGCGGCCCAGATCGGCGCCTCGATGCGCAGCGTCGGGGTGCACCAGGGCCTGGCCCCGGTCCTGGACGTCACCCGCGACCTCCGCTGGGGCCGCACCGAGGAGACCATCGGCGAGGACCCCTACCTGGTGGGGACCGTGGCCACCGCCTACGTGCGCGGGCTGCAGTCCACGGGGATCGTCGCCACGCTCAAGCACTTCGCCGGCTACTCGGCGTCGCGGGCCGGACGCAACCTGGCCCCCGTCTCGGCGGGACCGCGCGAGTTCGCCGACCTGCTGCTGCCGCCGTTCGAGATGGCGATCGTGCTGGGCGGCGCCCGTTCGGTGATGCCGTCCTACACCTCCAACGACGGCGTACCCGCCACGGCCGACCCCGCCCTGCTCACCACCCTGCTGCGCGAGCAGTGGGGCTTCACCGGGACCGCGGTCTCCGACTACTTCGCGGTCACGTTCCTGGAGACGTTGCACGGCACCGCCGGCTCGGCCGGCGAGGCGGCGGCCGCGGCGCTGAGCGCCGGGGTCGACGTCGAACTGCCCACCCTGCGCTGCTACGGCGAGCCGCTGGCAGAGGCGGTGCGCCAGGGCAAGGTCTCCGAGGAGCTCGTCGACCGCGCCGCCCTGCGGGTGCTCACCCAGAAGTGCGAGCTGGGGCTGCTGGACGCGGACTGGAGCCCGTTCCCGGCCGAGCCGGCGGATGCGGCCCCGGGCGAGAGCGAGGCCGCATCCGGCACCGAGATCGACCTGGACCCCGCCGAGCACCGCGCCCTGGCCCGGCGCCTGGCCGAGGAGTCGGTGGTCCTGCTGGACAACTCCGGCGACGCGCTGCCGCTGGCGGGAGGGCGCCGCACCGCCGTGGTGGGGCCGCTGGCCGACTCCACCGAGGCCATGCTGGGCTGCTACTCCTTCCCCGCCCACGTGGGCCCGCAGCACCCCGACACCGAGATCGGCCTGGCGGTGCCCACGCTGCTGGAGTCGCTGCGCGCCGAGCTGGGCGAGACCGCCCTGGACCACCGGCGCGGCTGCGGGGTCGACGACCCCGACACCTCCGGCATCGCCGAGGCCGTCGCCGCCGCCGAGGCGGCCGAGGTCTGCGTGGCAGTGGTGGGCGACCGCGCCGGGCTCTTCGGCCGCGGCACCTCCGGCGAGGGGTGCGACGCCGCCGACCTGCGGCTGCCCGGGCTGCAGCACCGGCTGGTGGAGGAGCTGCTGGAGACCGGCACCCCGCTGGTGCTGGTGGTGATGAGCGGGCGCCCCTACGCGCTGGGCGGCCTCGCCGAGCGCGCGGCCGCCGTGGTGCAGGCCTTCTTCCCCGGCGAGGAGGGCGGCCCAGCGGTCGCGGGCGTGCTTTCGGGCCGGGTCAACCCCAGCGGCCGGCTGCCCGTGGCGGTGCCGCGGGACAGCGGCGGCCAGCCCGCCTCCTACCTCGCCCCGCCGCTGGGCCGGCGCAGCGAGGTCAGCTCGGTCGACCCCACCGCCCTGTACCCCTTCGGCCACGGGATCTCCTACAGCTCCTTCGCCTGGACGGACTTCCGGGTGCACGGGCGGCCCGCGGGCTCCGCCGACCCGGTCGCGACCACCACCGACGGCTCCTTCACCCTGGGCTGCACGGTGCGCAACACGGGAGCGCGCGCCGGCGCCGAGGTCGTCCAGCTCTACCTGGCCGACCCGGTGGCCCGGGTGAGCCGGCCGGTGCGCAGCCTCATCGGCTATGCGCGCGTGGAGCTGGAGCCGGGCCAGGAGCGGCGGGTGGAGTTCGCCGTATCGGCCGACCTGGCGGCCTACACCGCCCCCGACGGGCGCCGCATCGTCGAGGCCGGCGATCTGGACCTGCAGCTGGCCGCCTCCTGCGAGGAGATCCGCCACAGCGCGCGGGTCCGCCTCGACGGGCCCACCCGCGAGGTCGACCACACCCGCCACCTGGTGAGCGAGGCGGCCGTGGCCGAGTAGCTCCCAGCAGGCCTCGGGGAAGCGGGCCGGATCCGGCGGCGGCGCAGCACGGAGCGCAGCCGCCCGGGTCCGGCCCGTATTCGTCTGCGGAATGGCGTCTGTCCAGCTCTGAACCGGTTTACTTTTGATAACGCACCTTGACCACTGAACCGGTTCAGTGATGTTCTGTGCCCACTTTGCGGGTGGTGCCGGTCACATGGCCGCGCACCCGCCGCCGTGCCGCGCCTCCACGGCCCGACCCGCGGCTGCGCAGGCCCGCACGAGACGAGCGTTGGGAGTAGGACATGGGGAACCGGCTGAGATGGCTGAGCGCGGCCGCCATGGCCGCGTGCCTGGCCGCGGCGGCGGGCTGCACCGGCGGCGGCGACGACTCCGGGGGCGGGGGGTACCCGCGGGAGGAGACGCTCTACACCACGGGCACGCAGTGGGGCCCGCCCGTCAACTGGAACCCCATCATGAGCGGCTCCTACACCACCGGCGTGGTCGGCTACATCTACGAGCCGCTGTTCCTGTTCGACCCGCAGCAGCAGGAGTACATCCCCTGGCTCGCCGAGTCCCAGGAGTGGGTGGGCGAGACCACCTATGAGGTGACCGTCCGCCAGGGCGTCACCTGGAGCGACGGCGAGGCCCTCACCGCCGAGGACGTCGCCTTCACCTACGAGCTGGCGAAGTTCGAGACGGTGCCCTACCACAACGTGTGGGACTACCTGGAAAGCGTCGAGGCCGTCGACGAGCGCACCGCCCGATTCGAGTTCACCGAGGACGTGCGCCGCCAGGAGTTCGCCTACTACACCTACTCCAACCCCATCGTCCCCGAGCACCTGTGGGCCGACCGCAGCGAGGAGGAGGTCAGCACCGGCGCCAACAAGGACCCCGTGGGCACGGGCCCCTACCTCTACGAGGACCACAGCGAGGACCGCCAGATCTACGCCAAGAACGAGGACTGGTGGGCGATCGAGGCGCTGGACCTCCAGGTCGCACCCGACTACGTCGTCGACATCGTCAACTCCAGCAACGACGTCACCAACCGGCTGCTGGACCAGGGCCAGGTCGACATCAGCAACAACTTCCTGCCGGGCGTCGACCAGAAGATCGAGAACAACCCGAACATCAGCAGCTACTACGACGAGCCGCCCTACATGCTCTCGGCCAACACCGCCTGGCTGGTGCCCAACACCACCCGCGAGCCGCTGGACGACCCCGAGTTCCGCAAGGCGCTGGCCGCATCGGTCGACGTCGAGAAGATCATCCAGGGCCCCTACTCCAACCTCGTCCAGGCCGCCGACCCCACCGGCCTGCTGCCGGTCTGGGAGGACTACATCGACTCCGAGGTGGTCGACGAGCACGGCTTCTCCCACGACCCCGGCCGCGCCGAGTCCCTGCTGGCCGACGCCGGCTACGAGGACACCGACGGCGACGGCCTGGTCGAGACCCCCGACGGCGAGCCGATCGAGCTGACCCTGGAGGTCCCCTCGGGCTGGACCGACTGGATGGAGGCCGCCCGCATCATCGCCGACGGCGCCAAGGCCGCGGGCATCGACGTCTCCGCGGAGTTCCCCGACCAGGCCGCCCTGGAGGACGGGCGCAACGCCGGCGAGTTCGACCTGGTGCTCAACAACGAGCGCCAGATCAGCAACACGCCCTGGACCTACTACGACTACATGTTCCAGCTGCCGGTCCAAGAGCAGCAGACCACGGTCAACTTCGCGCGCTACGAGAACGAGGACGCCTGGGAGCTGACCCAGGAACTGGCCCGGACCCCCGTCGACGACACGCAGGCCATGCAGGAGATCATCTCCCGGCTGCAGGAGATCCATCTGCAGGAGATGCCCATCATCCCGCTCTGGTACAACGGCCTGTGGTCCCAGTACAGCACCCAGACCTGGACCAACTTCCCCACATCGGCCGAGGACACGCCCAACCACCTCCCCACGACCTGGCGCAACTACGCCCAGCTCGGCTCGGTCCTGATGCTCACCGAACTGGAGCCCGCCGGCGGCTGAGGCGGCCCCGACCAGCCCCCGGCCGCGCCGCGGCCGGGCCGCGGCCCGCCCCCTCCCTCCCGTGCCACCGGGGAGGGGGCGGTGCCGCCCTCCACCTCCCGGCCGGCGCCGCGCCGGCCCCTCGACGAGCAGCAGGAGCAAGGAGGCCGCTTTGCGCCGCTACCTCGCCAGGAAGATCCTCGTCTACGCGCTGACGTTCGTCGCCGCGGTGAGCATCAACTGGCTCATCCCGCGCCTCATGCCCGGCGACCCGGTGCGGACCATGCTCAGCCGCGGATCGGCCGGCGACCCCGAGACCATGCAGGCGATGCGCGACTACTACGAGTCGGTCTTCGGCCTGGACCAGCCCGCCTGGCAGCAGTACATCAACTTCTGGACCTCGCTGTTCCAGGGCGACCTGGGCATCAGCGTGTGGCTGTTCCCCCAGCCGGTCACCGGGATCCTGCTGGACGCCGTCCCCTACACCCTCGCGCTGCTGCTGCCGGCCATCCTGCTCAGCTGGATCGCCGGCAACCGATTCGGCGCCTTCGCCGCACGCAGCAGGTGGCTGGACAACACCCTGCTCCCGCTGGGCTACATCCTCACCGCCACCCCCTACATGTGGCTGGGCATCCTGCTCGCCTGGGGCCTGGGCGTGGTGGCCGGCTGGTTCCCCACCGCCGGGGCCTACGGCTTCAGCTCGATCCCGGGATGGAACTGGACCTTCGCCTGGGACCTGGTGATGCACTGGTTCCTGCCCTTCGCCTCGCTGTTCCTCGTCGCCTTCGGCGGCTGGGCGATCGGCATGCGCAACCTGATCATCTACGAGCTGGAGGCGGAGTACTCCAACTACCTGGAGGCCCTGGGCGCCCCCCGCAAGCTGGTGCGGCGCTACGCCTTCCGCAACGCGGTGCTGCCGCAGATGACCGGCCTCGCGGTGCAGCTGGGCACGATCGTGGCCGGGGCGCTGCTCACCGAGATCGTCTTCGGCTACCCCGGCCTGGGCAACCTCATCCTGCAGGCGCTGAACAACCGCGACTTCTTCCTGCTGCAGGGCGCCTTCCTGTTCATCGTCGTCGGCGTGCTCATCGCCAACTTCGTCGTCGACGTCGTCTACGTGGTGATCGACCCGCGCACGCGCACCCAGATGCAGGGAGGCGGCGCATGAGCAAGCAGCCCGGGCCCGAAGGGAGCAGGAGGCCATGAGCGACAGCGCGATCGAGGCCAAGGCCGCCCAGGCCGAGACCGGCGTGTCCGGCGCCGGCGGCGTCCGCTGGCGCGACACCGCCCATTTCGCCGTGCGCAACCCCAAGCTGCTGATCGGGGCCGGCGTCGTGCTGGCCCTGCTGGCCACGGGCCTGGTCGGACCCCTGTTCATCGACAATCCGCCCAACGCCTACGTCGGCCCCAAGTCGGCACCCCCCGGCGGCGGATACCCGCTGGGCACCACCAGCTTCGGCCAGGACGTGTGGGCGCAGTTCGTCTTCGGGCTGCGCGCCACCTTCCTGGTCGGCCTGGTGGGCGGGGGCATCGCCGCCGCGGTGGGCATGGTCGTCGGGTTCACCGCCGGCTACCGCGGCGGCCTGGTCGACGAGGTGCTCAACATGATCACCAACATCGTGCTGGTGCTGCCCGCCCTGGTGGTGCTCATCATCGCCGCCGCCTACCTGGAGGCCCGCGGCATCTGGCTGCAGGGCTGCTTCATCGGACTGACCTCCTGGCCGTGGGTCGCGCGCGCCGTGCGCGCCCAGACGCTGTCGCTGGCCACCCGCGACTTCGTCGACTTGGCGCGGATGAGCGGGCGCCGCGCCTACAAGATCGTCTTCCGCGAGATCGCGCCCAACATGAGCTCGTACCTGTTCATGACCTTCATCCTGCTGTTCGGCGGCGCCATCCTGATCGCCGCGGGCCTGGACTTCATCGGCCTGGGGCCCACTCGCGGCGTCTCGCTGGGGCTGATGATGCACAGCGCGGTCAGCTGGAGCGCGCTGAGCGGCGGCATGTGGTGGTGGTTCGTCCCGCCCGGGCTCGGCATCACCGCGATCGTGGGGTCGCTCTACATCATGAACGTCGGGTTGGACGAGGTGTTCAACCCCCGGCTGAGGGAGCTGTGAGGCGCGTGAGCCTGGACGTGACCGACCTCGCGGTCTACTACCGGACCCTGCGCGGCGACGTCCGCGCGCTCGACGGAGTCAGCTTCTCGCTGGCCGACGGGGAGATCATGGGGCTGGCCGGCGAGTCCGGCAGCGGCAAGTCCACCCTGGCCAAGAGCCTGATCCGGATGGACGGCCGCATGCGCCGCATCCGCGGCCGCGTGGAGCTGGACGGCACCGAGCTGCCGGTGGACGACCAGCGCGCCATGGTGCCCTTCCGGTTCCACGAGGTCTCGCTCATCCCGCAGTACGCGATGAGCGCACTCAACCCCACCCGCCGCATCGGGCGGATGATCAGGGAGCTGATCCGCTCGCGCGGCATCGACTACACCGCCGTGCACCCCGAGCTCCTGCGCCGCCTGGAGCTGGTGGGGCTGGACGCCCAGGTGCTGGACCGGTTCCCCATCGAGCTGTCGGGCGGCATGAAGCAGCGCGTGGTGATGGTGCTGTCCACCCTGCTCGACCCCTCGCTGCTCATCGCCGACGAGGTGACCTCCGCGCTGGACGTCACCACCCAGCGCTCCGTGGCCGAGGCCCTGGCGGGCTTCCGCGACCGCGGGTTCATCACGAGCATGATCTTCGTGACGCACGATCTGGCGCTGGTGCACCAGATCGCCGACACGATCATGGTCATGTACGCCGGACGGCCCGCGGAGAAGGCGTCCTCGCGCACCGTCATCGAGGCGCCGCGCCATCCCTACACCCGCATGCTGCTGTCCTCGCTGCCGGAGGTCGGCGTGACCTTCTCCGGCAAGCGCCTGGAGGGCATCCCCGGCCAGCCCCCCGGGCTGCTCGATCCGCCCGAGGGATGCCGGTTCCGCGACCGCTGCCCGCTGGCCTTCGCCAAGTGCGCCGAGGAGCCGCCGTTCACCGAGGTCGCCCCCGGGCACTGGGCGGCGTGCTGGAAAGTGGAGGGCTGAGAACGATGCTGGACCTGCGGCAGGTGAGCAAGACCTACCGGGTCGGGGCCTTCGGCGGACGGCGCCTGCACGCCGTGCGCGGGGTCGACTTCAGCGTGCGGCCGGGCGAGGTGGTCTCGCTCATCGGCGAGAGCGGAAGCGGCAAGAGCACCATCGGCAAGATGGTGCTGCGGCTGATCTCCGCCAGCTCCGGCACCATCGCCTTCGAGGGCGCCGACATCGCCGGCCTGCGCGGCCACGCGCGCACCAAGGAGTACTACAGCCGGGTCCAGGGCGTCTTCCAGGACCCCTTCAGCTGCTTCAACCCCATCTTCCCCGCCGACCGGGTCTTCGAGCTGGTGCGGGCCGAGTACGCCGGCGCCGTTTCACAGGCGCACTGGCGGGCCAGGGTGGAGGATGCGCTGACCACGGTCGGGCTGGACCCGGCCCAGGTGCTGGGCAAGTTCCCCCACCAGCTCAGCGGGGGGCAGCTGCAGCGGCTGCTGATCGCCCGCGCGCTGCTGCTGGACATCCGGATGCTGGTCGCCGACGAGATCATCAGCATGCTCGACGCCTCCACCCGCATCGACGTGCTGAACCTGCTCGGCGACCTCAAGGCCCGGGGGCTGGGGATCCTCTTCATCACCCACGACCTGTCGCTGGGCAACTACATCAGCGACACCGCGGTCATCCTGCGCCGCGGCCGGGTCGTCGAGCGCGGTGCCACCTCGGCCGCCTTCTCCGCTCCGGCCCACCCCTACACGCGGCGGCTGCTGGCCTCGGTCCCGCAGCTGCACACCTCCTGGCAGCAGGCCGACGCGCGGCTGGCGCAGGAGGGCGAGGGGGAGTGCCCGGGCTGCGCGGCGGGCGGCCGGCCGGGCGAACACGGCCCCGTGGACCTGGCCGACGACCACGCGGTGGGCTGCTACACCGCGGCCTGAGGGCAGGTGCGCCGGGGGAGCGGGACGAGCCTGGGCAACCGGACCGGGCGGGCCCTCTCGCGCCGGCGAGGGCGGGGGAGGCCGCCGGGAGCGGCCTCCCCCGCGTTCTCCGCGCCGTCCGCCGACCCAGGGGAGGGGGTGCCGGGCCGGTGGACGCTGCGGCGGCCCGCGAAACGGACCGCCATCGCTCTGGGAGCGCTCCCATAAACGTAGGCACAGGTGTGCGGCCTGTCAACGGGGGCAACCGCACCGATTCGCGCCGCCCGCACGGTCGCCGCTCGCGGCCCGGCGCGGCAGCGCGCTTCGCGCCTGCTTCTGCGGACCCTCGGCGCCCGCCGGAGCGGGCGCGGGGCATACTGCCCGCATGGAGCTGATCACGTCCGCCGACATCGCCGCCGCCCAGGAACGCCTGGCCGCAATCGCCGTACGCACCCCGCTGCTGCCGTGCCCGTGGGCGCCGGGGGAGTTGCGGGTCAAGCCGGAGAACCTGCAGCCGGTCGGCGCGTTCAAGATCCGCGGGGCCGCCAACGCGCTCGCCCGGCTCGATCCCGAGCAGCGGAAGGCGGGAGTGATCACCCACTCGTCGGGTAACCACGGCCAGGCCCTGGCCTTCGCGGCCCGCAGCCGCGGCGTCCGCTGCGTGGTGGTGGTGCCCGAGGGCGCGCCGCGGGTCAAGGTGGCCGCGATGCACGGCTTCGGAGCCCAGACCGTGGCCGTCGAGCCGGCCCGGCGCGCGGCCGAGGCCCACCGGATCGCCGAGGAGCAGGGGCTGACACTGGTCCCGCCCTTCGACCACCCCGATGTGATCGCCGGACAGGGCACCGTCGGCGCCGAGATCGCCGCCGACCTGCCCGGGGTCGAGACGGTGCTGGTCCCCGTGGGCGGGGGCGGGCTGGCCGCCGGGGTGGCGACCGCCGTCAAGGCCCGGTGCCCGGGCGCGGCGGTGATCGGCGTCGAGCCCGAACTGGCCGCCGACGCCAAGGAGAGCCTGGAGCGCGGCCGGCTCACCCCCTGGCCGCCGGAGCGCACCGGGCGCACCGTCGCCGACGGTGTACGCGTGGGGCCCTCGGAACTGACCTTCGCCCACCTGCGCGAGCGCCTCGACGGGATCGTCACCGTCACCGAGGAGGAGATCCTCGCCGCGGTCGGCACGCTCGCCCGCAGCGCGCGCCTGGTGGCCGAACCCAGTGGGGCCGTCGCCACGGCGGCCTACCTCTCCGGGCGCGTCCCGCACGGCCGCGCGGTGGCGGTGATCTCCGGCGGAAACGTGATGCCCGAGCTGCTGGCGCGGGCGGTCACGGCCGAAGGCTGAGGGGAGCCGGAACAGGCGGAGCCGCGCGTGCGGCGGCCCGGGGGTGCGCGATGCGCGTCGTCCGGCGGGGCCGGGCGGGCCTCAGGCGGGCTGGTGCTCGCGCCGCCCGGCGGCGGGTTCCCCCGCGGCCCCGGCCGAGGGGTCGGCCGGCGGCGCATCCTGCGGGTCGGGGATCCCCGCCCGCCGGTCGAGGTGCCGTTCCAGGGCCTGGTAAGCGATGTATGCGGCGCCGCCGAGCAGGACGAGCACGATCCCGCCCAGTGTGACAGCGAGTCCTGTGATCAGCAGCTCGGTGTCGACCATCGGGCCCACCGCCTTCCGTCACTCGATGGACAGCACGCCTCCCGTCGACTGATAGTAATCGGCGTTAACTGGAGTTGTCGGCGTTCTCAGACGTGAGTCGGGACATATTCGCCGGCGGCACGGCGGAGCGGTCGTGCGGTGTTGGCGGCCGGCCTCCTGCGCCCCGGCCGGGCGGGTCGGGCGGGTCAGCCCTCCTCGGCCGCGGCCAGGTGGTCCAGCAGCGGGGGGATCGTCTCCTCCGGCGCCTCCTCGGGCAACCAGTGCGAGAACCCCTCCAGCTCGATGTAGCGGTACGGGGCCGCGACCCAGTCGCCGGTGGCGCGTGCGGGCCCGGCGGTGAAGGACATGTCCTCGCTGCCCCACACGTACAGGGTGGGCGCGCCCACCGCCGGGGCGCCGGGGGAACCGCTCTCCAGCCGCAGCGCGCGGTACCAGTTCAGCGCCGCCGTGAGCGCGCCCGCCTGCGAGAGGCGGCGGACGTTGTCTTCGACCAGGTCTTCGGGCACCCGCCCCTGGAAGGCGCCCACCAGCCCGGCGGCGCCGTTGTCGAGCAGGGCCTCCTCGGCCGCGCCGGGGGTCTGGAACAGCCGGAAGTAGGACATGGCCTCGCGCTGCTCCGGGGAGGAGGACAGCGCCGCCGAGAGCGCGGCCGGGTGCGGCGTGGACAGCACCGCCAGGCTCGCCACCCGGTCGGCGTGGCGCGCCGCCGCCTCCCAGGCCACCGCGCCTCCCCAGTCGTGGCCGACGAGGTGGAAGCGCTCGGCGCCGAGCCCGTCGGCGAAGGTGGCGACGTCGGCGACCAGTTCGGGCATGGTGTAGTCGGCCTCGTCGAGCGGCCGCGCTCCCGGCGAGTAGCCGCGCTGGTCCACGGCGACCGCGCGGTAGCCCGCCCGGGCGGCCGCGACCAGGTGCCGGCGCCAGCAGGTGGCGAACTCCGGGAATCCGTGCAGGAACAGCACGAGCGGTCCGTCGGCGGGTCCGGCGGCCAGTGCGTCGAACTCCAGGTCGCCGCGGCGCAGGGTCAGCGCCTGGGTTTCGGGGGCGAGGGTGTTCGCCATGTCTGCCTCCAGCGTGCTCGGATCCCGCGCAGGCAAGGCTACTCCGACCGGGTGACGCGGCGGGGCGGGACCTAGACTCGATGGCGTCGCCGCGGTGAACGCGCCGCGGTGCCGGAGCCGGGCCTGGGAGCGAGGCAGGATGCAGCCGACCTTCGCCTCACCCGCGAGTGCCACCTGGCGGGTGCAGATCGACCGCGCAATGTGGGTGGCGGGCGTGCGCGCGCTCATGCTGCAGGCGCTGCACCCGCTGGCGATGCAGGGGGTCTGGCAGCGCTCGGACTTCATGACCGATCCCACCGGGCGCCTGGTGCGCACCGCCGACTTCGTCGCCACCACCACCTACGGCAGCCCGCAGGAGGCCGCCGAGCTGGGCCGCCGAGTCCGCGCCGTGCATGCGCGGCTCGGCTTCACCGACCCTCGCACCGGGCGACCGCACCGCGTGGACGAGCCCGACCTGCTGCTGTGGGTGCACTGCGCCGAAGTGGTCTCCTACCTGGAGGTCGTCACGCGCGCGGGCGTGCGGGTGAGCCCGCGCGAGGCCGACTCCTACTTCGCCGAGCAGACCCGGACCGCGGCCCTGGTCGGCCTGGACCCCGCCCGGGTGCCCGACTCGGTCGCCGGGATGCGGGCCTACCTGGCCGGGATGCGCCCGCGGCTGTGCGCCACGCCCGAGGCCGCGGCGGCCGTTCGGTTCCTGCTGTGGCCCGCGGTGCCCGACCGGCTGAAGAACCTGGCTTGGCTGAAGCCGCTGTGGCTGCCGGTGGGCGCGCTGTCCTACTACACGCTGCCGCGCTGGGCGCGGCGCGCCTACCGGATCCTCCCGGAGCCCCCGGGCACCCAGGCGGCCGCCACCGCGGCGCTGCGAGCGGTGCGCGCCGGCCTGAACGCCGCTCCCGACCGGTTCTACCTGCGCCTGTTCGACGAGGCCACCGTGGAGCGCGCCCACCGCGCCCGGCGGAGGCTGGAGGCGGCCGGCTACGACGTGCGCGGCGGGTTCGCCGCCCTCACCGACCCCGCGACCCGGCCCCGAGACGAGCCTTCCCGCACGGACTCCGCGGGCGACCGCCCTGAAGCCGGACCGCTGCCGGAGGCGAGCGGTTGACCCGGGCCATCGCGGTGCGGAAACCGACGAGAGCGGCGAGGACGGCACGGGTGCAGCCCGCGCGGATCGGCCCCGGTGCCCGTCGGTGACCCACCCGACGAGGGGGGCGACGGCGGGCGGGTGGCTCGGCCCGCGGGGATCGGTCCCGGTGCCCGCCGGTGGCCCGCGCGACGGGGCGGCGTGCCCAGGCGGCGTTCCGGGCTGCCTCATTCACCCGCACACCCGGCACGGAACCCCGAACGCCCGATTTAATTTAAATCGCTCCGCCCCCGGTCGCATCGAAGTCAGACCTGGAAACCGGACATTCGGAACCTTTGAGGCGGCGGTGGGGTGACGAGACACGCCGCGCGATCGCCCGGGCGGGCCCGGGCCGCGCGGAGGGCCGTCCGCGGCGTCGAATCCTCCCGCGATGTCCGGTATGCGGGGGCGCCGGGGCGGCCCGCGCGGCCGGGATCGGCGATGATCATGGCGTTTGGACCGGGGATCCGCGCCCGAAGCGATCCAAACGCGCACCTCGTGGCAGCCCGGCCGCCGCCACCTCCCACCGCATCCGGGCATTGCGGGCAAACCACCCCGGATTCCTTCCGCATACCGGAAGATCCGGGGTTGCGGCGCGCCGCGCAGCCCCACCGCGCACCATCGGCGGGCATCGTGGCCCCACCCGGAGCGATATGCCCGAAAAGTCCCCGCCCGGGCCGTGTCTCAGAACGGCGGGGGCCGCCTTGCAGGAACCCAACGGGCACCACCCGGGGCGGTCACCATCGGGGTTGCGGCAATGGGTGCGCCTCGCGTAGCGCGGTCACAGCTTGCCGCCGAGCGCACGCCGTCCTTCCCAGGTGGAGCCGCACCACCGGTGGCGGGCCTCCGGCGCAAAGGTGCGCCGTGCGCTCGGCGGCAAGCTGGCGCACAGCGCTTCGCGCATCACAGCCCCATTGCCGCAACCTCCTGTGGTGACCGACTTCTTGAACCCGACGTAGGCGGCCCCACCACCGCCCTCGCCGCCACTGTCGCCTGCCGCACCGACGGGCACCGGGGCCGATGGGCGCGGGCCGAGCCATCCGCCCGTCGTCGCCGCCTCGTCGGGCGGGTCACCGGCGGGCACCCGAGCCGATCCGCGCGGGCTGCGCCCCGCGCCGCCGTCGCCGCCCCGTCGGGCGACCCGCCATTCGCCGACCTCAGCCGTGGATCGCCGACCCGAACCCCCACCGTCCTCGCCGCCTCGTCGGGCGGGCGACCGGCGGGCACCGGGACCGATGGGCGCGGGCTGCACCCCGCGCGGCCCTCGCCGCCCCCGTCGGGCGGGCGACCGGCGGGCACCGGGGCCGATGATTGCGGGCCGAGCCATCCGCCCGTCGTCGCCGCCCCGTCGCGCGGGCGACCGGCGGGCACCCGAACCGATCCGCGCGGGCTGCACCCCGCCATCCCCGCCATCCCCACCATCCCCGCCACCCCACCCCACCTTCACAAGCGCCCACCCGCACCGATCCGCGAAAAGTGCCGACCGAGCCCGAAACGCCGATGCCCACCGGGCGCGCCAGCCGAACGGAGTCGTCCCTAGGCTGGAGTGATGAAGCGGCGAAAGCGCCGGTACATCTCGCTGATGACCGCCTGCCTGGTGCTGTTCGGCGGCTCGCTTCCGGTGTACTACCTGGCGGGGACCGGCTGGGCGCTGGCGATGTGCGCGGTGGCCATGGTGCTGCCGCCCGTCGCCGTGATCCTGGGCAACACCGCCGACCCCGGCGATCCCGAGGACCGCGACACCGGCTACGGACCCAACGCCCCGCGCTGACGCGGCGCGTGCCCCGCTCCCGGCGCCGGCGCGCGGCCCGGGTCGGGGCCGGTGCCCTCGGCGCCGCCGTCCACAGGCACCGAGCTGCGCCGGGCGGCGGCGGTGTGCGGCCGTAGGATGGGGGAGGAGCCGCCACAAGCGGCTCCGCCAGCGTCGAGCCATGTCCGGGAGGCACCACCGTGAGTGAGCACCACAGCAGTCCGCAGGCGGAGGGGAACGGCGCCGCCGAGGCACCGGTGTTCACCCCGCGCAAGAACGGCCAGGCCCAGACCGTCTCCGAGGAGCTGGCCGCCTGGATGCGCACCGGCTGGGCCGACACCGAGATCCGCGACTTGGAGCCGATCGAGCAGGCCGCCTACACCGCCAAGCGCCGCGCCGCCCTGAGCGCCCGGTTCCCCGGCGAGCGGCTCGTCATCCCCGCCGGCAACCTCAAGACCCGCTCCAACGACACCGAGTACCCCTTCCGCCCGTCCTGCGACTACGTCTATCTCAGCGGCGACCAGTCCGACGACGGCTGCCTGGTGCTGGAGCCGCGCGCCGGCGGCGGCCACGACGCCACCGTCTACCTGCGCCCCCGCTCCAACCGCGACAACGGCGAGTTCTGGCTCGACGGGCACGGCGAACTGTGGAGCGGGCGCCGCCACAGCCTCGCCGAGTCCGCGCAGCGGCTCGGCCTCGACACCCACGACGTGCGCCGGCTGCCCGATGTACTGCGCGAGGCCCCGCCCGCCCCCGTGCGCATCCTGCGCGGCCACGACGCCGCGCTCGAGGACGTCGTCGCCGGAGTGCGCGCCGGCGGCGGGGAGGCCGCGGAGTCCGCGGCCGACCGCGACGAGGAGCTCGCGGTGGCCCTGCACGACCAGCGCCTGGTCAAGGACGAGTGGGAGGTCGCCCAGCTGCAGCGCGCCGTCGACTCCACCGTGCTGGGCTTCGGCGACGTCGCCGCGGCGCTGCCTCAGGCCCGGGCCACCTCCGAGCGCTACATCGAGGGCACGTTCTTCCTGCGCGCCCGGGTCGAGGGCAACGACGTCGGCTACGGCACCATCGCCGCCTCCGGCCCCAACGCCACCACCCTGCACTGGATGCGCAACGACGGCCCGGTGCGCGAGGGCGAGCTGCTGCTGCTCGACGCCGGCGTCGAGACCACCACCCTCTACACGGCCGACGTCACCCGCACCCTGCCCGTCTCGGGCCGCTTCAGCGCCGTGCAGCGCCGCGTCTACGACCTCGTCTACGCGGCGCAGGAGGCCGCGATCGCGGCCGTGGCGCCGGGGCGCCCGTTCACCGAGTACCACGAGGTCGCCCAGCGCGTTCTTGCCGAGGGGCTCGTGGAGTGGGGCCTGATCGAGGGCCCGGCCGACCGCGTCGTCGAACTCGGCCTGCAGCGCCGCTACAGCCTGCACGGCACCGGGCACATGCTGGGCCTGGACGTCCACGACTGCGCCCGCGCGCGCACCGAGGTCCACCTCTACGGCGAGCTGCGCCCGGGCATGGTGCTCACGGTCGAACCCGGCCTGTACTTCCAGCCCGACGACCTCACCGTGCCCGCGGAGCTGCGCGGCATCGGCGTCCGCATCGAGGACGACGTCCTGGTCACCGCCGAGGGGAACCGCGTCCTCTCGGCGGGGTTGCCGCGCTCCGCCGACGACGTCGAGGCCTGGCTGGCCGAGCGCCTGCCCCGGTCCTAAAGCAGCGGCGCCGCCGCGGGCGCGCCCGCGGCGGCGCTTCGGCTCCACCGGCACCCGCATCCGGGCACCCGAGGGGCCGACCGCCCAAGACCGCCTCGGGTCCCCCACCCGCACCCGCGCGCGGGCACCCGGCAGGCGCCGGCGTCAGGGCTTGCGGCCCACCCCGCACAGCGACGCACCGTACTGGCCGGCGCCGACCTCGGGGGTCTCGGGCCGCCACTGCGGGCAGGGCACCAGTCCCGGTTCGACCGGGTCCAGCCCGTCGAACAGCGAGGCGATCCACTCGGGGCTGCGCGTCCAGTAGGGCAGGGGAGCGGTCTCGTTGTACTGGCGCAGCGCCTCGTTGCCGCGCGGGTCGGTGTCGGTGCCGTCCCACAGCGCCAGATGGCTCCCGCTGGGCAGGGCCTCCACGAGGCGGGCGACGATGCCGGGCGCCTCGTCCTCGGGGATGTGGCCCAGAACCCCCATCAGCAGCAGCGCGACGGGCCGGTCGAAGTCCAGCGTCTTCGCCGCCGCCTCCAGCACCGCTTCGGGTCGGCGCAGGTCGGCGTGCAGGTAGTCGGTGCGCCCCTCGGGCGCGCCCACCAGCAGCGCGGTGGCGTGCGCCAGCACCAGCGGGTCGTTGTCGACGTAGACCACGGTCGACTCCGGCGCGTGGGCCTGGGCGACCTCGTGGGTGTTGGCGGCCGTGGGCATGCCCGTCCCCAGGTCCAGGAACTGGCGGATGCCGGCCTCGTCGGCGAGGTAGGCCACCGCCCGCTTGAGGAACCCGCGCCCCTGGCGGGCGAAGTCGGAGATCTCGGGGAAGACCTTGCGGAACTCCTCGGCCACCTCCCGGTCGACGGCGTAGTTGTCCTTGCCGCCCAGCCAGTAGTTCCACACGCGCGCCGAATGCGGCACGGTGGTGTCGACGGAGGTCGGTGCCGAGGCGGCTTCGTCGGGGTTCTCGGTCAATTCGGGGTCCCGGTGCTCGGAAGTGGCGGGTCTGGCCGGATGATAGCGCCAGCCCTCCGCCGCGCGCCGCCGCCGCCGGACGCGGATTCCGCGTCGGGGCGGGCGATCCGGTTCGGGTGCCGCCCGGCGCAAGCGGTGGTGGGGCGGCGCGGCCAGGGGCTTCGGCGGATCCTTCCGGACGCGCCCGGGCCGGCCGTTTCCCGCGTCGCCGCCCGCAAGGCGCTCGGGCGTCCGCAACCGGCCATCCTGCGGCGGAGGCCGATGCTCACTCGCCGGCGGCGCGGCCGTTGTAGACGCCCGCATCCTCCTGGCCGGTCAGGCTCCGGATGGCCGCCATGACCTCGTCGGTGACCAGCCGCCGCGCGCGTCCGCTCCTGAGGTGGCCGTACCCGGTGGAGAAGTCCAGCGGCGCGCCGAAGCGCACCGCGATCGGCGCGATGCGCGGCAGGCGGCTTCCGATGGGCTGGATGCGCTCGGTGCCGGTGAGGCCCACCGGCACCACGGGCGCGCCGGAGGTCAGCGCGAGGTGGGCCACGCCCGTGCGGCCGCGGTAGAGCCGCCCGTCCGGGGAGCGCGTGCCCTCCGGATAGATCGAGAACACGCCGCCGTCCTTGAGGCAGCGCAGCCCGAGCTCCAGCGCTTCCAGGGCCCCGCCGCCGCTGCCCCGCTCCACCGGTACGGCCCCCAACGCGGTGAACGCCGCGCGGCTCAGCCGCCCCGCGGCGCCGGCGCCGGTGAAGTACTCGGCCTTGGCCAGGAAGCGGACGCGGCGCGGCACCGCAAGGGGGATGACGACGCTGTCGCAGAAGGAGAGGTGGTTGGCGGCCAGGATGACCGGCCCTTCGGCCGGAACGTGCTCCAGGCCCTCGACGCGGGGCCGGTACAGGGCCCGGCCCAGCCGCGCGCCCGCCGCGCGCACCGCGTCATAGAGCACTGCGTCCCCCCGGCGCCGACCCCGATCGATGCGACCACGGTAGCGGGCGCCCTCGCCGGCGGCGCACGCAGGGCCGCCGCGCACCGCAGGTGCCGGCGGGCGCGCCGCCGCGGCCTACTCGGCCGGCGCCCAGTCGGCGTTGGCGCCGCAGATCACCAGGCAGGGGTTGTCGCCCGGAACGCGGCCGGCCAGCCACGCCGCGAAGGGGACCGCCGCCGCGGGCTCGGCGGCGATGCGGAACTCCTCCCAGAGCCGGTCGCGCGCCGCGGTGATCTCGGCCTCGGTGACCAGCGCGGTCTCCACGGGGTGCTCGCGCAGCACGGCGAAGCAGACATCGCCCAGCCGCGCCGCGCCCAGCGCCGAGGAGGCCACCGACGACACCGGCGTGTCGACCGGTCCGCCCGCGGCGAGGGCGGCGTGCAGGCTCTGGCAGCCCTCGGGCTCCGCGCCGACCACGCGGCGCCCGCCCGCGCCCAGGCGCACGCCCGCCACCAGGCCGCCGCCTCCGACCGCCACCGCCACGCCGTCGCACTCGGGGGCGTCGCGGGCGATCTCGTGGCCGATGGTGCCCTGGCCGGCGACCACGTCGGGGTCGTCGTAGGCGTGCAGGTAGCGCAGCCCCTCGGCCTCGGCGCGGGCGCGCGCGGCCTGGGCCGCCTCGGCGTAGTGGGCGCCGGTGCGCACCAGTTCGGCGCCGGACTCCGCCAGTCTGCGCGCCTTGGCCTCGGGCACGGTCTCGGGGACGTAGACCAGCGCCGCGGTGCCCAGCATCCGTGCGGCGGTGGCGACGCCCAGGCCGTGGTTGCCCCCGGAGGCGGTCACCACCCGCTCGGGCGCTCCCGCGGCCAGCAGCGCGTTGAGCGCGCCGCGGAGCTTGAACGCACCGGTGGTCTGCAGGTGCTCCAGCTTGAGGGTGAGGCGCCGGCCGTCCACACGCGCGCCGAGCACCGGGGTGCGCCGGATGTAGGGCGCGATGCGGTCGGCGGCCGCCTCGACGTCGGCGGATGTGGGCAGTGCGGTCGTGGCTGCGGGCGTGGGTGTCATGCCTCCAGCCTGCCGCGCGCATAGCATAAGTTGAAGTTGCGCTTGCTTAGGATGATTAAGCGCGGCTTTCGTCGTAGTGCGCGGGGGTGACTGGGATGCTGGACGCCGACCGGGTGCGGGTCCTGGTGGAGGTCGCCCACGCCGGCTCGATCGCCGCGGCCGCCGAGCGGATGTCCTTCACCGCGCCGGCCCTGTCCCAGCAGCTGGCCAAACTGGAACGGGAGCTGGGCTGCGCGCTGGTGGAGCGCTCGCGCACCGGGGTGCGGCTGACCCGGGCGGGCCGGGTGCTGCTCGCCTACGGTGAGCGGGTCGTCGGCGAGCTGCGCGACGCCGAGTCCGCGGTGCGCGCCGCGGCGGGCGAGCCGCCGCAGCGGCTTTCGCTGGGTGCGTTCGCCAGCGCGGGAAAGCTGCTGGTGCCCGGGGCCCTCGCCGCGTTCGGGCAGGCCCACCCCCAGGTGCGGCTGTCGCTGTCGGACGTGGAGCCGCCCGACGGCTACGGGCTGGTGACCTCCGGCGAGCTGGACCTGCTGATCACCCACCGCTATCCGGGCGTGCAGCCGCCCGCCGCCACCGGGCTGCACCGCGAGCGCATCCTCGTCGACCCGCTGCTGCTGGTGCTGCCCGAGGGCCACCCGGCCGCGGGCACCGCGCCGCGCCTGGCCGACCTCGCCGACCAGGAGTGGATCTGCGGCGCCCCCGGCATCTCCAACCGGGTCGCGCTGGAGTCGGCCGCCGCGGCCGAGGGCGTGCGGGTCCCGGTCGCCTACGAGACCCGCGACTACGAGGTGATGCTGGCACTCATCCGCGCCGGGGTGGGCATCGGGCTGGTTCCGCGGATGATCCTGGACGACGCGCCGGCTTCGGGCTGGGTCGCCGCGCCGCCCGCGGGCGCGCCGCTGGCTCGGGAGATCTCCATCGTGCACCGGCGCAGGCCGCCCGCCCCGGTGCCGGCCATGGTCGACATGCTGCGCCGCTCGGCGCGGCGCGCCCCGCACTGAACGCGGCCGCTGCGCGCGGGGAGCGCGCCGCGGCGGCCCCGGCCGGCCCCTCAGGCGCCGCCCGCGGCGACGGGCACCGTGGCGCGCCGCTCGACCGCGAGCGCCGCCGCCTCCAGCACCCCGACCACCTCGTGTCCGAACGCCGCCCCGCACGGGTCGGCGGGCGCGCCGGCGCCCCCCTCGACGCCGGCCAGCAGTCGGTCGATCGCCGCGGTGAAGGCGGGCACCGGGCCCTGCCCGGCCTCCGGCGGCGACACCACACCGTTCTCGCCGTAGAAGAGGAACTCGCTGCGGGCGCCCGCGGGCGGGGCCTCCAGCGTCAGCGCCATCGAGCTCACGCCGCCGCCGCGGTGGCTCAGCAGCACGTGGGTGGTCTTGCGCGGCCCCGCCACCGCGGTGACGTCGGCGACCGGGCCCATCACCGGCAGCAGCACCGACAGCGCGTGCGGGCCGATGTCCCACAGGCCGCCCTTCTCGCGGCGCCACGGCGACTGAGCGAACGGGCTGTCGGTGCTCAGCGCCGTGGCGAGCATCGTCGCCTGGGCGCCGTCCCAGCGCCCAGCCGCGGCCGTCTCGCGGAGGAACGCCTCGATGGGCGCGGAGAAGCGCATGGTGAAGAAGACGACGCAGGCCAGCCCCCGGCGCTCGACCTCGGCGGCGATGGCGCCGGAGGCCTCGGCGGTGAGGGCCACCGGCTTGTCCAGCAGCAGGTGGCGCCCCGCCTTCGCGGCCCGCAGGGCGGCCTCGGCCTGCACGTCGGGCGGCAGGGCGATCGCCACGGCGTCGGCGTCGGCGATGAGGGCGTCGGAGTCGGAGTAGGCGGCCACCCCGTAGCGGTCGGCCAGGGCCCCGGTGCGCTCGGCGCTGCGCCCCCACACCCCGGCCAGTTCGGCCCCGGGATGCGCGGCCAGCGCCGCCCCGTGCACCTCGCGCGCCCAGTAGCCCGTGCCCAGCAGTCCGATCCTCAGCGCCATGCGGCGGCTCCTCTCCAATGGCGGCCCGGTGCCGCCTCCGGCGCCCCATCGTGCCCGACGGCGCCGCGGGGGCGCACGGCGGGCACGATCGGCTCGCGGCCTACTTCACCGCGCCCATCGACAGTCCGCGCACCAGCTGGCGCTGGGCGATCCAGCCGACGATGACGATCGGCAGCGAGGCCACGGTCGCCGCGGCGGCCAGCTGCGCCCAGTACAGCCCTTCACTGGTGATGAACCCGACGAGGTACACCGGCAGCGTGGCCGCCTGCGAAGCCGTCAGGTTCACCGCGAAGAAGAACTCGTTCCAGGAGAAGATCATGCAGATCAGCGCTGTGGCGGCCACACCGGGCGCCATGATCGGCAGCATCACCGACCACAGCACCCGCGGCAGGCTCGCGCCCTCCAGCCGCGCCGCCTCGATCACCCCGGAAGGCACCTCCAGGAAGAAGGAGCGCATCATCCACACCGCGATCGGCAGGTTCATCGCCGTGTAGAGCACCACCAGGGTCCAGATGTTGTCGATCATGGACACCTCGGCGGCCGCCACGTACAGCGGGACCACCACCGCGACCACAGGCAGCATCTTGGTGGAGATGAAGAAGAACAGCACGTCCTTGGTGCGCTTGACCGGGCGGATGGACAGCGCGTAGGCGGCCGGGGTGCCCAGCACCAGCACCAGCGCGGTGGAGGCCAGCGTGGCCATCAGCGAGTTGCCGAGGTAGGGCAGGAAGTCGGCGCTGAGGACGCCGGTGATCTGCTCCAGCGTCGGCTGGAAGAAGAACGTCGGCGGATCGGTCTGCGCGGCGCCTTCGGTCTTGAACGCCGTCAGCACCATCCACAGCGCCGGCGAGACGAACACCAGGGCGATGGCCCAGGTCAGCACGGTCAGGGCGGCCCCGCCGGCGCCGCCGCGCCGCGGGCGGCGCGGCCGGGCCGGGGGCGGTGGCGAGGCGGCGGCCGCGGGCCGCGGGGCCGGTGCGGTGGCGGTCACGATTGCGCCTCCTGGTCGGACATGAACGTGCGGAAGATCAGCCGCAGCGCCAGCATCGCCACGACGATGGTGCCGGCGACCACGATCACGCCCATGGCCGCCGACTGGCCGATGTCGAACCCGAGGAAGGTCCGCTGGTAGATGTAGAAGGGCAGGTTGGAGCTGGCGGTGCCGGGGCCGCCCTGGGTCATCATGTAGATCGTGTCGAAGGTGTTGACCACGTAGATCGAGCCCAGCAGCACGCCCAGTTCGATGTAGCGGCGCAGGTGCGGCAGCGTGATCTCGGTGAACATCTGCCAGGTGTTGGCGCCGTCGACCTGCCCGGCCTCGATGACGTCGCGCCCCTGGCTCTGCAGGCCGGCCAGGACGAGCAGCATCATGAACGGGCTCCACTGCCACACCAGCGCGGTCACCACCGACACCACCGGGTACTGCGACACCCAGTTGACGTCGCCCAGCCCGAACGGGGTCAGCACGAACCCGACCAGCCCGAAGACCGGGTCGAACATGTTGGTCTTCCACAGCAGCGCGGTGGCCACCGGGATGATCAGGAACGGGGTGATCAGCATGGTGCGCACGATCCCGCGTCCGAGGAAGGCGCGGTCCAGCAGCATCGCCAGGCAGATCCCCACGGCCATCGAGACCAGCACGCACGACGCGGTGATGACGACGGTGTTCAGCGCGGCGCCGAGGAACTGGGAGTCGCTGAGGACGGCCGCGTAGTTGGCCAGCCCGGTGAACCGGCGCGAGCCGGGCCGCAGCAGGTTCCACGACTGCAGCGAGTAGAAGATCGTGAACAGGAACGGCAGCTGGGTGACCAGGATGGTGAAGATCAGCGCCGGCATCAGGGGGGCGCGCCGCGCCCACCCGCGGGCGCGCTCGGCGCGCCGCGCCCGACGTGCCTGCTCGGCCGGGGAGGGGCGGCGGGCCGGCGCCGCGGCGACCGCGCTCACCGCCGCACCCTCCCTCGCAGCGTGGCGGGCGCCGCGCACAGGCGGGCGCGTCGTCGAATGCTCACTGTTCCTCCTTGTAGCTGTCGCCCACCGACTGCGCGTACCGCTGGCTCTGCCGGAGCGCCTCTTCGACCGTGATCCGGCCGGCGATGGCGGCGCTGAGCTGCTGGCTGACACGGGTGCCCAGGTCCTGGAACTCGGGGATGGCCAGGAAGTTGATTCCCGAGTAAGGGGTCGCCCGGTTGGTCGGGTGCTGGGGATTGGCCCGGGCGATGCTCTGGCGCATCACGCCGGAGTAGGCCGAGGCGACCTCCTGGTACTCGGGGGTCTCGAAGGTCGAGGCGCGGGCCCCCGGCGGGACCCGTTCCCAGCCGTACTCCTCGGCGACGAGCTTCGTGTACTCCTTGTCGGTCATCCACGAAACGAACTTCCAGGCCGCGTCCTTGTGCTCGGAACTGGCGGGGATGCCCAGCGACCAGGTGTAGAGCCAGCCCCCGTAATCGGTCTCGGCCACCGGCGCGGGGGCGTAGCCGTTCTGGCCGACGACCGTGCTGGAGTCGGGGTCCTCCACGGTGCTGACCATGGCGGTGGCGTCGTACCACATCGCCGCCCTGCCCTGGCTGTAGTGGGTCAGGCAGCCGCCGAACCCGCTGGCGGCCGCGCCGGGCTGGCCGTGCTCCTGCACGAGGTTCACGTAGAACTCGGCGGCTTCGCGGAACTCGGGTGAGGTGAGCTGGGCGTTCCACCGCCGGTCGTACCAGCGCCCGCCGAAGGTGTGCAGGACGCTGTTGAACGGCGCCATCACCTCGCCCCAGCCGGGCAGGCCGCGCAGGCAGATCCCGGCCGTGCCCGACTCGGGGTCGTCGAGCTTCGCGGCGAGGTCGGCGATCTCCTGCCAGGTGGGGTCGGCCGGCATCTCCAGCCCGGCCTCCTCGAACAGATCCTTGCGGTAGACCAGGAACGACGACTCCCCGTAGAAGGGCACCGAGTACATGTCGCCCTGGTAGGACAGGGACTCGCGGATGGGGCCGAGGAAGTCCCCGTCGTCGTAGCCGCTCTCCTCGATGTAGGGCTGGAGGTTGGTCAGCCAGCCGAACTCGGCCCACTGCCGCGTCTCGTAGTTGCTGACCATGACCGCGTCGAACTCGCCGCCGCCGGTGGCGACGGACGTGGTGATCTTGGCGCGGGCCTCGTTCTCCGGCAGCGAGACGAACCGGACGTCGATGTTGGGGTACTCCTGCGTGAAGTCCTCCTGCAGCGAGATCGCGTCCTCCATCTGCGGGTTGGACACGATGGCGACCACGAGGGTGGTGCCGTCGCCGCCGGAGGCGATGGCGCCGGCACCCGCGCAGCCGCCCAGCAGCGCCGCTGCGGTGCCCAGGGCGCCCAGTGCGGCCAGCGGGCGCAGGGGCCGCTTCTTGGTAGGCAACCGGTCCTCCTTCTCGTCGGCGCCGGCCCGGTGCTCAGACCGCGGCATCGGGCTGGACCTGCACCTTGACGCCGGAACCGGAGCGCATCAGGTCGAGCGCGGCCGGGAACTCCTCCAGCGGCAGGGCGTGGGTGAGCAGGTCGGCGGTGCGCAGCCGGCCCGCGGACATCAGGTCGACCGCCGCGCCGTAGCTGTGCAGCACGGCCATGGAGCCGACCACGGTGATCTCGTCGTTGTAGATGCGGAACGGGGACAGCGCGACGCGGGCGTCGTCGGGCGCCACCCCGAAGACCAGGAGCCGCCCGCCGCGGCGCAGCGCGCCGAAGGCCGCCTCGATGGCCGCGGGCGCGCCGGTGGCGTCGGCGGCGGCGTCGAACAGCTCGCCGTGGAGTTCGCCGATGTCGGCGGCGGTGGCCGCGGCGCCCAAGCTCTTCGCGATCTTCAGGCGCTCGGTGTTGCGGTCGACCACGGTGACCCCGGCGCCGCCCTGCTGCAGGAGCTGCTGCAGCAGCAGGCCCATGGTGCCCGCGCCCACCAGCAGGAAGCGCTCGCCGGCGGAGACGCCGATGCGGCGCACCCCGTGCACGGCGCAGGAGAGCGGCTCGATCAGCGCGGCCTCTGGGAAGCCGACGTGCTCGGGCAGGCGGTGGCAGTTGACGGCCGGGACGGCAACGTACTGGGCGAAGGCGCCGTCGACCGTGTCGCCGACGGCGCCCCAGTTGGCGCACAGGTTGCCGCGGCCGGCCCGGCAGTACTCGCAGTGGCCGCAGAACAGCGACGGGTCCACGGCGACCCGGTCGCCTTCGCGCAGCCCGCCCGGGGCCCGCGGTCCCACGGCCGCGACCTCGCCGGCGAACTCGTGCCCGGGCACCAGCGGATAGGGGCTGGGCGGGAACTCGCCGTCGGCGATGTGCAGGTCGGTGCCGCAGATGCCGCAGGCGCCCACGCGCACCACCACACCGTCCGCGGCGGGGGCGGGATCGGGCCGCTCTCCCACGGTGACGGTCCCGGGACGTTCGATGATCGCTGCGCGCACGGCCGCTCCTTGCTCACGGGTGCGTGTGCCTCTCGCTGCACACGGCTGCTCTGCTCACATGAGCAATTCGATGCTCATGTGATGAACAACATTCAAAGCCCATCCGAAACGCGATGTCAACGTATGATTCACGTATGAGCGGAATGGGGATCAGATGAGCGAGGTTGCGCGCACCGAGCGCCACGGCAGCGCCGATGCGGCGGCACAGCAGGAGAAGACCCAGTTCAAGGGACCCGCGGAACTCGTGCTGGTCTCCACCGTCGCGCGCCGGTTCTACCTGGACGGGCGCTCGAAGGTGGAGATCGCCGAGGAGTTCGGCGTGAGCCGCTTCAAGGTCGCTCGCGCCCTGGAGGCCGCCCGCGAGAGCGGCATCGTGCGGATCTCCATCCGGGTGCCCGCCCGGATCGACCCCGACCTCTCCGACCGCCTGCGGGCGGGCTTCGGCCTGCAGCGCGCCATCGTCGTCGACGGCTCCGAGGACCCCGCCGAGACCCACCGCCAGCTCGGCTCGGTGGCCGCCGACCTGCTGGCCGAGATCGTCGAGGACGGCGACGTCCTCGGGCTGGCCTGGGGGCGCACCGTCAACGCCGTGGGCGCCGAACTCACCCGCCTGCCGCGCTGCACCACCGTGCAGCTGGGCGGCGTGGTCTCCCACCGCACCTTCGGCGAGGACCCCAGCGAGGGATCGGTGGAGTCGGTGCGGCGCGCGGCCCAGCTCTCCGGCGGGCCCGCCTACCCCGTCTACGCCCCGCTGATCCTGCCCGACGCCACCACGGCCCGCGCGCTGCGCCGCGACCCCGGCATCGCCGGGGCCCTGGAGCACTACGACCGGCTGACCAAGGCCGTGGTCTCCATCGGCGGCTGGGACGAGCAGAGCTCGACGGTCTACGCCTGCCTGGACCCCCGGACCCGCGGGGAGCTGACCCGCCGCGGCGTGCGCGCCGAGATCTCCGCGCAGCTGTTCGACTCCGCGGGCACCCGCGTGCACAGCGAACTCGACGAGCGCGTCCTGGCCATCACCGACGCCCAGCTCGCCGGGGTGCCCGAGGTCATCGCGGTGGCCGGCGGCCCCGGCAAGACCGAGGCCATCGGCGTCGTCCTGCGCAGCGGCCTGATCTCCACCCTGGTCACCGACGCCGCCACCGCCCGCGACCTGCTGGCCTGAGCCCCCGTCCCGCTGCCGGCGCCCCGGGCGCGCCCGCACCCTGAGCAGGCGCTTCGGCGGGCGCACGGTTACAGTCGATAACCCGGCCGCGCGCGGCGCGGGACCGGATGTCGGCCGCGAGGTGTGGCGGAGGTGCCATGGGCCGCAGGTACAGCGCACACGAACTGCTGGAGGCGACGCTGGACACGGGCTCGTTCCGCTCCTGGGACGAGCCGCCGCTGGACGTCGGCCCCGACCCCGGCTACGCGGCCGAACTGGCCAAGGCCCGCGAGCGCAGCGGCTGCGACGAGGCCGTGATCACCGGCGAGGGCCGGCTGCGGGGCCGCCGGGTGGCCGTCGTCGCCTGCGAGTTCGCCTTCCTCGCCGGATCGATCGGAGTCGCCGCGGCCGAACGGCTGGTGGCCGCCGTCGAGCGCGCCACCGCCGAGCGCCTGCCCCTGCTCGCCGCGCCCGCCTCCGGCGGCACGCGCATGCAGGAGGGCACCGTCGCCTTCCTGACGATGGTCAAGATCTCCGCGGCCGTCGCCGCCCACAAGGCCGCCGGCCTGCCCTACCTCGTCTACTTGCGCCACCCCACCACCGGCGGCGTCCTGGCCTCGTGGGGCTCCCAGGGCCACGTCACCGTCGCCGAGCCCGGCGCGCTCGTGGGCTTCCTGGGCCCGCGCGTCTACGAGCAGCTCTACGGCCACCCCTTCCCCGAGGGCGTGCAGTCGGCCGAGAACCTCTACCGGCGCGGCCTCGTCGACGCCGTGCTCGGCGTCGAGGACCTGCCCGCCACCGCCGAACGGGCCCTCAACGTGCTGCTGGCCCGCGCCGACGACCTGCCCGAGGAGCCTCCGGAGCCCGAGGAGCCCGTCGCCGACGTCCCCGCCTGGGAGTCGATCACCCGCTCCCGCCGCCCCGACCGGCCCGGCGTGCGCGACCTGCTGCGGCGCGCGGCCGGCGACGTCGTCCCGCTCAAGGGCACCGGCGAGGGCGAGGCCGACCCCGGCCTGCTGCTGGCCCTGGCCCGCTTCGGCGGCGCGCCCTGCGTCCTGCTGGGCCAGGACCGCTCCCGCCAGACCAGCGACAACCCGCTGGGCCCCGCCGCGCTGCGCGAGGCGCGCCGGGGCATGCGCATCGCCGAGGAGCTGCACCTGCCCCTGGTCACCGTGATCGACACCCCCGGGGCGGCCCTGTCCCGCGAGGCCGAGGAGCAGGGCATGGCCGGCCAGATCTCCCGCTGCCTGGCCGAGCTGGTCACCCTGCGCGCACCCACCCTGGCCGTGCTCCTGGGGCAGGGCAGCGGGGGAGGGGCGCTGGCGCTGGTGCCCGCCGACCGCGTCGTGGCCGCCGAGCACGCCTGGCTCTCCCCCCTCCCGCCCGAGGGGGCCAGCGCCATCGTGCACCGCACCACCGACCGCGCCGCCGAACTGGCCGAGCTGCAGGGCGTGCGCTCGGCGCGGCTGCGCGCGGACGGCATCGTCGACCGGATCGTGGCCGAGCGCGGCGACGCCGCCGACGAGCCCGCGCAGTTCTGCGCCCGGATGGGCGCCGCGCTGCGCCACGAGCTGTCGGCGCTGCTGCGCGCCGACCCCCAACGGCGCCTGACCCGCCGCCACGCCCGCTACCGCCGGCTGGGCCTGCCCGGCTGAGGACCGCCGCCCGCCCGTCGCGGATGCCTGGGCCGGGGCCGCTGTGAGCACGCCTGCGGCGTCTGGGCAGAATGTCCCCACAGCAGTCGGACAACGGCGCGAGAACAGGGCCGGCGCAGGCCGGCGAAGACGGCAGCCGAGGGGGCCTCGTCCAGTGGCGGAACAAGCAGGCAGACCAGAGGGACCGCTGAGTGGCATCGTCGTGGTCGACTTGTCGCGTGCGCTGGCCGGACCGCACGCGGCCATGCTGCTGGGCGACCTCGGTGCGCGGGTGATCAAGGTCGAGCAGCCCGGCACCGGCGACGACACCCGCAGCTGGGGGCCGCCGTTCGTCGGCCCCGAGGACGAGCGGACCAGCACCTACTTCCTCTCCTGCAACCGCAACAAGGAGTCGGTCGAACTCGACCTGAAGTCCGAGGACGGCGCCGCGGTGCTCACCCGCCTCGTGCGGGCCGCCGACGTGCTCGTGGAGAACTTCCGCCCCGGCGTCCTGGACCGCCTCGGCTTCTCCGCCGAGCGCCTGGCCGAGCTCAACCCGCGCCTGGTGCAGTGCTCCATCAGCGGCTTCGGCCACGACGGCCCCGAAGGCGGCCGCGCGGGCTACGACCAGATCGCCCAGGGCGAGGCCGGGCTGATGAGCCTCACCGGCCCCGGCCCCGACCAGCCCACCAAGGTCGGCGTGCCCATCGGCGACCTGCTCGCCGGCATGAACGGCGCATACGGGGTGCTCAGCGCCCTCTACGAGCGCGAGCGCACCGGCCGCGGCCGCCTCGTGCGCACCTCGCTGCTGTCGTCGATCGTGGGCGTGCACGCCTTCCAGGGCACCCGCTGGACCGTGGCGGGGGAGGTGCCCCGGGCCATCGGCAACCACCACCCCTCCATCGCCCCCTACGGCGCCTACACCTGCGCCGACGGCATGCTGCAGGTCGCCGTCGCCAGCCAGGGCCAGTGGTCGAAGTTCGCCGGCCTGCTGGGCATCGACGCCGCCGACCCCCGCTTCGCCGACAACGCCGCGCGCGTGGCCAACCGGCCCGAGCTCAACGAGGCCGTCGAAGCCGTGCTGGCCACCGCCTCCCGCGACACCTGGCTGGAGCGCATCGGATCGATCGGCATCCCCTGCGGCGCGATCCGCACCATCGACCAGGTCTATGAGTGGGACCAGGTGCGCTCCCAGGGCCTGCTCGCCCGTGTCGAGCACCCGGTACTGGGCGGCGTCGACCTGCCCGGCCCCGCCGTGCGCTTCAGCGACCCCGCCGACCCCGCCGCCGAGACGCCGCCCGGCCACCGGCCGCCGCCGCGCCTGGGCGAGCACAACGCCGACGTGCGCGCCTGGCTGGACGAGCTCGACGGCCGCGCCGAGGGCGCACAGGGCGCCTGAGGCCCTCCGGCAGCAGAAACCGGGGCCGGTCCCCGCGGAACCGGCCCCGGTGCGCCCGCCGGCCTCAGCGGCGGCGGCCGGAGTTGGAGGCGCCGGCCTTGGCCATGCCCATCCCGGCGATCGTCAGTGCCAGGAGCACCGCGACACCGCCGGCGACGACGTTGCTGATGATGGGAGCGACGGCGGCCGTCGGTCCCGCCACCAGCCAGGGCGCGATGATCGTCCAGACCCCGATGCCGACAGCGGCCCAGCTCATGCCGTGGGTGCGCTCGAACGCGGAGCCGAAGCCCACGAGCAGGAACGTGAAGCCGAGACCGGCGATCAGGTTGCTGATCATCAGCGGGCCGTTGGCCGTGAAGCCGACGACCCACGGGGACACCGCGATGTAGAGCCCGGTGAGCAGCCCCAGCGCTTCCGCGGCCTGCACGGCGGGATTGGCCAGTGCGGCCTCGGACCGGGCACGCAGGGCAACGATGTCGGGGTGCTGCTCGATGGTGGAGTTGGCCTGCTCGACCATGACTCGCCACCTCCTCGAACGAGACGATGTCCGTCTGCACCGGTTCCGCTAGCCGGTGGCGCGCCGCTTTATTCACATAAGGAGAGGATAAAAATCGCGGATGCGCGCGGTCGTGCGCCGCCCCTGGGCGGGGCGCGTCCCGCGCGGCCATAGGGCGGCCGCAGCCCGCCGGGCCGCCGCAGCGATCGCCTGCGGCCGCGGGATCCCCGCGCCCGGGCGGACCCTCTCGGCGGCTCCGCCCCAGGCCGTGTTTGGTGGGTCGCTGTCCTACTGCGCGGCTGCGTAGGGTAGGGATTCTCGCTCTCGCTGCGTTCTCTGGGCCCCTGACAGGCATCATGGCGAAGCCGCCTGTCAGGGACAGTCGACAGGGGGCCCGCCCCGGGCCCCGCTGCGCGATGATGCGGAGCCTGCGGAGCTCGCGCAGTAGGGGAACTCCTTCCTCGGCCTTGCGAGAGCGGCACCGGGCCCCCGCTCGGCGATCATGGCGAAGCCCGCCGAGTAGGGGAGGCCCTATCGCGGCGCCCCGCGCCGGAAAACGGCGCTTCGCGCCATCGGGCGCGGGGCGCACACGAGTGCGCCGCTCGCTACGGACGGACCCACCAAACACGGCCTAAGGTGCACGGCATGGAACGTGTACTCGTGTTCAGCAGGACCACCGGATACCGGCACGACTCCATTCCCGCCGGCGTCGCGGCACTGCGCGAGCTGGGCCGCGAGCACGGCTTCGCCGTCGACGCCGCGGAGGACCCCGCCGCCTGCCGCGAGCTGGACGGCTACCGCGCCGTGGTCTTCCTCAGCCCCTCCGGAGAGGTCCTGGACGATGCCGGGCGCGGCGCGCTCGCCGACTACGTCGGCTCCGGCGGCGGCTTCTGCGGCGTGCACGCCGCCTCCACCGCCGAACCGCGGTGGCCCTTCTACGCCGAGCTGGTCGGCGCCCGCTTCACCCGCCACCCCGAGGTCCAGCGGGCCCGGATGCGCGTCGAGGACCGCGACCACCCCGCCACCGCCCACCTGGGCGCGTCCTGGACGCGCACCGACGAGTGGTACGACTTCGACCGCGACCCGCGCCCCGGCTCCCGCGTCCTGCTCTCGGTGGACGAGGAGACCTACGAGGGCGGCGGCATGGGCCCCGGCCACCCCGTCGCCTGGTGCCGCGACGTCGGCGCCGGCCGCGCCTTCTACACCGCCCTGGGGCACCCGGCCTCCGCCTACGCCGACCCGGAATTCCGCGCCCACCTGCTGGGCGGGATACGCTATGCCGCCGCGTGGTAGCGGACGGCGGCGCCCCGCGGCGGCCCGCCGCCGAGGGGAATGACGAGCGAGGGGAGTACGTCATGGGATCACCGCCCGCGGCCTACCGGGGCTCTCCCGGCGGCGCACTGGACGTCGACCGCGCCTTCTACGCGCGCCTGTCCGCAGCCGCCGCCGACCACCGGACCGTCGAGGCCTTCACCCTGCCCATCAGGTCCGGCCGGGCCTGGGAGGTGCCCGCCGGCCACCTGTGCCGCATCAGCACCCCCGAGGGCCCGCAGGTGGGCGACCTGAACATCTGGAACCGCCACGACCCCCGCGAGCGCCTGTGGGCCTCGCGCACCCGGCAGTTGCAGGCCGCGCACGTCACCACCTACGACCGACTCTGGTCGACGCTGCCCTTCCTGCGGCCGCTGGCCACCATCACCGCCGACACCCTGGCCGACTACGGCACCGACTCCGACGGCGGCCGCGTCCACGACCTGCTGGGCACGCGCTGCGACCCCTACGTCAACCGCATGCTCACCGGCGAGGACTTCGACTTCCACTGCCACTCCAACCTCACCCGCGCGGTCCTGCCCTACGGGCTCACCGAGTTCGACGTGCACGACGTCCTCAACGTGTTCCAGTGCACCGGGCTCAACGACGAGGACCGCTACTTCATGAAGGCAAGCCCCGCCCGACCGGGCGACCACATCGAGTTCTTCGCCGAGACCGACCTGCTCATGGCGCTGTCCACCTGCCCCGGCGGCGATCTGTCGGTGGACCTGTGGGGTCCCGACGCCCAGGACCCGCTGTCGGTCTGCCGCCCGCTGGCCGTGGAGGTGCTGCGCCCGCCGGCCGAGCTGCTGGAGGGCTGGTCGCCCCCGCAGCGGGCCGCCTACGCCGGCCTGCACGGCATCCGCCGCCCCCGGTGGGGTGAAGCCGGCGGCTGAGCGAGGCGGCGGGGGCACCCCTGCCCGCCCGGACCGAATCGGCGCCCGCCCTGCATAGGCTGGAGGCATGGACGCCCTGCCCGCAGGCCGGACGCTCGTGCTCGACGGCGGACTGGCCACCCGCCTGGAGGACTTCGGCTGCGACCTGGGCGACGAACTGTGGTCGGCGCGGCTGCTGCACGACGATCCCGCGGTGATCCGCCGCGCCCACCGCGACTTCTTCGCCGCCGGCGCCGACGTCGCCATCACCGCGTCCTACCAGGCCGGTGTCCCCGCCTTCACCGCCCGCGGATTCACCCGCGCCGAGGCCCGCGCCCTCATCGCCCGCTCGGTCGAACTGGCCGCACAGGCCCGCGACGAAGCCGGCGGCGGAATCGTCGCCGCGAGCATCGGCCCCTACGGTGCCGCCCTGGCCGACGGGTCGGAGTACACCGGCGACTACGGCCCGGCCGCCGGCGCCGACGCCGCCGACTTCCTGGCCGACTGGCACCGGGAGCGCTGGCACCTGCTCGCCGAAAGCGGCGCCGACCTGCTGGCCTGCGAGACCATCCCCTCCTACGCCGAGGCGCGCGCCCTGCTCGGGCTGCTGGAGGAGACACCCGGCGTGCGGGCCTGGTTCAGCTTCAGCTGCGCCGACGGCGAGCGCATCAGCGACGGCACGCCGCTGGCCGAATGCGCCGCCCTGCTCGCCGGACACGCGCGAGTGCTCGCCGTGGGCGCCAACTGCACCGCGCCGCGCCACATCCCCGACCTGATCGCCCGGGTGCGCGGCGTGCCCGCCGTCGTCTACCCCAACTCCGGCGAGACCTGGGATCCGACCGCACGCACCTGGAGCGGCCGCGGCGACCCGGACGACTTCGGCGCCGCCGCCCGCGAGTGGCAGCGGGCCGGCGCCCGCCTGATCGGCGGCTGCTGCCGCACCACCCCCGAGCACATCCGCCGGATCCGCGCCCACCTGGACTGACCGATGCCGTGCGGGGCGCCGCCCTCAGTCCGCCCCCGGCCGGCCGCCGTCGGGCGCTCGGGATGGGTGGGCAGCTCGTACATGTGGTAGGTGGGGCCGAAGCCGACCTGCTCCAGCGCGGCCTTCATCGAACTCGTGCCGGTGCGCGGCAGCCCCGCGCCGATCACCTCGATCATGCGTCCCGCCTTCCGCCGCAGCTGCCAAGGGTTCGCGCCGCGGTCATTGTCGCCGCGGCCGCGCCACCCGGCCAGAGGCGCCGGATGTCCGCATCGGGCCGGAGCGACTGGCCCGAGTCGGCAGCGGGTACGGGTCGCGCCAGCACCGCCGCAGCCGCCGACCGCGAGCGCGGGGCGGCGGCGATTCGCGGATGCGGGCGCAACCCCCGGGCCCGGCTGGGTAGCGGACCCGCGAAGCCGGAGCAGCGCGCACGCGGCCCGGCCGATGCGCGGGCGCGTCCGCGCCGGCGGCACAGCCGACAACGGAAGGCAGGCCAGCCATGGCGAACATCGCCGTATTCGGCGCCAGCGGGATGATCGGCTCCCGCATCGTGGACGAGGCGCTGGCCCGCGGGCACACGGTCACGGCCCTGGCCCGCGACCGCACCCGGTTGCCGCACGAGGGCGAGCGGCTCCGGGTGGCGACCGCCGACGTCCTGGACCCCGGCGACGTCACCGCGGCCGCCCGCGGACACGACGTCCTGGTCAGCGCTGTGGGCGGCGGCGACGGCGCCGGCCACCGCAAGCTCATCGAACCCTCGGCGCGCACGATCGTGGAGGCGCTGCGCCACCTGGAGGACCGGCCCCGGTTCATCATGGTCGGCGGCGCGGGGAGCCTGGAGACGCCCGAGGGCAGGCTGGTGTGGGACACCCCGGGGCTGCCCGAGGACATCCTGGCGACCATGCACGCCCACGGCGAGGCGCTGGAGTTCCTGCGCAGCGTCACCGAGGTCGAGTGGACCAACATCAGCCCGCCGGCGGTGATCGAGCCGGGCGAGCGCACCGGCACCTACCGCACCGACACCCACCGCCTGGTCGCCGACGCTCAAGGCAACAGCCGTATCAGTGCCGAGGACTACGCCGCGGCCCTGGTCGACGAGATCGAGTCGCCCAGGCACCTCGGCGAGCGCTTCACCGTGGGGGAGTGATACCGCGCCGCCGGCCGCAGCCCCCGCCGGGGGCGGGCGGCCGGCGCCGAGAGCACGTCAGGGAGGAGGCCGCCATGGCGGCCAAGCGCGAGAAGGACATCGCACGGCAGGTGCTCGGCGAGGCGGGCGGCACGATGGCACAGGAGGCCGGCATCCGGCTGGCCGACCGCCCCGCGCCGCTGTGGCAGCTGCTGGTACTGGTCAACCTCGCCTCGGCGCGGATCTCGGCCGACATCGCCGTGGCCGCCGCACGCGAACTGAACGCGGCCGGCGGCACCACGCCCGAGGGCATGGCCGAGCTGACCTGGCAGCAGCGCGTGGACGCGCTGGGCCGGGGCCACTACGTCCGCTACGACGAGAGCACCGCGACCCGGCTGGGCGAGTGCGCGGACTTCGCCTGCGAGCGCTACGGCGGCGACCTGCGCCGGCTCGCCGAGGAGGCCGACGGCAGGCGCAACCGGCTGGCCAAGGCCCTGCAGGAGTTCAAGGGGATCGGGCCCACCGGCGCCGACATCTTCTGCCGCGAGGCCCAGCAGGTGTGGCCGTGGCTGCGGCCGTACGTGGACAAGCTCGCCCGCAAAGGGGCCGACCGGGTCGGTCTGCCCTCCTCCGGCGCCGAGCTCGCCGAGCTGGTCGCCGGCGATGAGCTGGCCGCGCTGTGCGCCGGCCTGGTGCGCATCGCCCGCGAGGACGACCTCGCCGAGCAGGTCCGCGCCAAGGCGGCGTGACGTCCGGGCGCGGCCCCGCCCCGGCACACCGGGAGGAAATCGTCGGCGGCGCGGCGTAGCGTGGTGGCATGTGCCGCAACATCCGCCGCCTGCACAACTACGAGCCGCCCGCCACCTCGGGCGAAGTCCGCGAGGCCGCGCTGCAGTACGTCCGCAAGATCAGCGGCAGCGCCCGCCCTTCCGCCGCGAACCGCGAGGCCTTCGACCGCGCCGTCGAGGCCGTGGCCGCCGCGACGGAGGAGCTGCTGGAGTCCCTGGTCACCTCGGCGCCGCCGCGCTCGCGCGAGGAGGACGCCGCCCGCGCCAGGGAGCGCGCCCGCCTGCGCTACGAAAGCTCCGCCCCGCCCGCCTGACACCGCCCCCGGCGGCCGCTCACCAGCGCACGTCCAGCCGCCGGGGGGAGCGGTGGATGAGGGTGGGCACCATGCTGATCCGCGCGTCGGGCTCCAGGCGCAGCCCGGGCAGGCGCCGGGTCAGCTCGGCCAGCACCGCACACAACTGGGCGCGCGCCAGCCGGGCGCCCGGGCAGGCGTGCACCCCGTGCCCGAAACCCAGATGATGCCGAGGGCGGCGGGTGATGTCGAGCCGGTCGGGCCGGGGGAAGTGCGCGGGGTCGCGGTTGGCGGCGCCGAAGGAGACGAAGACGACGTCCCCCTCCTGCAGCTCGGTGCCGCCCAGGTTCGTCGCCCGCCTCGCCCGGCGTCGGAACCCCTGGATGGGCGAGTCGTAGCGGGCGCATTCCTCGACCGCGTCGGGGATCAGCTCGGGGCCCTCGCACAGCGCCTCCCACTGCTCGCGGTGGCGCAGCAGGTGCAGCAGCATCGACGCCATCAGGGCGCTGGTGGTCAGGTGCCCGGCGATGAGCAGGTTCTGCAGCGAGGACACGCATTCGGCGCGCTGGTCGCGGGTGAGCTCGCCGGTGCCGGGGGCCAGCGCGCGGACGAAGGCGGTGATGAGGTCGTCGCGCGGCTCGGCGCGGCGGCTGCGCACATAGCCGTCCATCAGGTGCTGCACGGCGGCGATCTCGCGGGCGGCCGCGACCTGCTCGCCGGGCTCCATCGGGCGGAACAGCAGCTCGGCGGCCAGGTATCCGCAGCGGACGACCCGCGGCACATCCTGCTCGTCCAACCCCAGCAGGTGCCCGATCACCTCGCCGGGCAGCACCCGCGCCAGCCGCCCCACCAGCTCGGCGCGGCCCTCGGCGGCGAAGCCGTCGACGATGCGCGCGGTGCGCTCGCCGATGGTGCCGACCAGTGCGTCGACGCGGGCGGCCGAGAGGCCGCGGGTGTGCGGGCGCCGGTAGCGCCGATGCGCCGCATCGTCGGAGGAGAGCACCACACCGCCTCCGCCGATGCCTTTGCCCAGTTCCGCCCGCGCCTGTGGCGAGGGGACCGCGTCGGGGCGCAGCGCTCCGGCCGAGGACAGGTCCTCGGGCCGGGACAGCGCATCGCGCACGTCGTCGTAGCGCGTCACCAGCCAGGCGTCCAGCTCCGGGGAGAACGACAGCCCCGGCTCCCGGCGCGCCCGGGAGTAGCGGGGGTAGGGGTCGCGCTGGAAGGCGTCGAGCGCGGCGAAGTCCATGCTGCTCCCTGCTGCGGCGGCGGCGGTGTGCGGGCGGGGCCGCTGCGGCGATGATCGCCGAGGCGCGGGGCCGGGACAAGCGCGGCGCCGCTTCCGGCCAGTCGGCCTCCCGAGAGGTTCCCTCGCTGACCTGCGCGTTGTCGCATCTGTTGGTGTATATGTAGTACGAGTGCTATAAACGATAGTGCACGCCATATGGAAGGTAGGAAGGTTATGGCATTGGTGGAGGAGGACACACGCACGGCCGCCCCGGCCGGCGCCGGCGGGCAGGACGCCGCCGTCGAGGTGTCGGGCCTGCGCATGCGCTACGGCGGGACCGATGTGCTGCACGGCGTCGATCTGCACGCCCGCCGCGGCGAGGTGGTGGTGCTGCTGGGGCCCAACGGCGCCGGGAAGACCACCACGGTGGAGATCCTGGAGGGGTTCCGGGCGCGCTCGGCCGGCGAGGTGCGGGTGCTGGGCGCCGACCCCGCGACCGCCGACGAGCGCTGGCGCGCGCGGCTGGGCGTGGTCATGCAGTCCTGGCGCGACCACGGCCGCTGGCAGGTCGGCGAACTGCTCGCCTACCTCGCCCGCTTCTACGCCCCCTACTCCGAACCCGGCCGGCCCCGCCCGCGCCCGATGGGCGAGCTGCTGGAGACGGTCGGGCTCGCCGACTGCGCCCATCGCAGGGTCAACACCCTCTCCGGCGGGCAGCGGCGCCGCCTGGACGTCGCCATCGGCATCGTCGGCCGGCCCGAGGTGCTGTTCCTGGACGAGCCCACGGCCGGGTTCGATCCCGAGGCGCGCCGCGACTTCCACGACCTGGTCCACGGCCTGGCCGACGAGGACACCACCATCCTGCTGACCACCCACGACCTGGACGAGGCCGAGAAGCTCGCCGACCGCATCCTCATCCTCGCCGGCGGCCGGGTGGTGGCCCAGGGCAGCGCCGAGGAGCTCGCCGCCCGGGTCCCCGCCGACGCCGAGGTCAAGTGGACCCGCGGCGGGCAGCGGTTCGTGCACTCCACCCCGGACGCCACCGCCTTCCTGCGCGGGCTGCTGAACGAGGCCGGCGACGAGGTCACCGGCATCGAGGTGCGCCGCGCCAGCCTGGAGGACGCCTACATGAGCCTGGTGCACCGCCACGAGACCGGCCGCGCCCATGAGGCCGCGGCGGCATTCACCGAGGAGGTCCGTTGAACACCCCCGCCCTGACCGCCGTGCGCGCCGGCCTCGCCCGGGGCCTGGCCGAGTTCCGCCACACGCTCACCAGCAAGGAGGACCTCTTCGGCCACTTCGGCATGGTCGCCGTCTTCATCGTGGCGGCGATGTTCATGCGCGGTCAGAACGTCGACGGCACCGACATCCCGATCGCCAACATGTGGCTGCCGGGGCTGATGGGGCTCACCGTGATCATGGGCGGGCTGCTGACCGTCGCCTCCGTGCTGGCCACCGAGCGCGAGGACGGCACCCTGCTGCGCGCCAAGGCCGTGCCCAACGGGATGACCGGCTACCTGGTGGGCAAGGCCGTGCACATCCTGCTCGTGATCACCACGCTCGTCGTACTGCTGATCGCCGTGGCGCTGCTGCTCCTCGACGGTTTCAGCATGGGCGGCCCGGCCGACTGGGCCACCGTCGCCTGGGTGGTGGTCCTGGGCCTGCTGGCGACGGCGCCGCTGGGCGCGATCGCGGGCTCGCTCATCGCCAACCCGCGCTCGGTCATGGCCGTGCTGATGATCCCGTTCATGGCCGTGATGGGCGTCTCCGGCGTCTTCTACCAGGTCAGCGGATTCCCCGAGTGGCTGCAGTGGGTCGCTCAGGCGATGCCGCTGTACTGGATCGCGCTGGGCATGCGCTCGGCGTTTTTGCCCGACTCGATGCTGGCCATCGAGATCGCCCACTCCTGGCGCCTGGACCAGGCGGCACTGATGCTCAGCGCGTGGGCGGTCGCCGGCTTCCTGGTCGCCGTGCCGGTCCTGCGCCGCATGGCGCGGCGCGAGTCCGGATCCCGCGTCGAGGCCGGCCGCAGGAAGGCGCTGCAGCGTGGCTAGGGCGCGCAAGGCAGAGCGGGCGGCCCCGGCGACCGGCGGCGAGGCGACCGGGGCCACGGGGACCGGCGGCGACAGCGGTGGCGGCACCCGGCGCAATGGCGCGGGCGGCGGATCCGGCGGCGGTGAGGCTGAACGCATCCACAACCGCATCGCCGTCCTGCGCGCCGAACGCGGCGTCTCCCGGCGGCAGCTCGCCGAGGCGCTGGGCGTGCACTACCAGACGGTGGGCTACCTGGAGCGCGGCGAGTACAACCCCAGCCTGCACCTGGCGCTGCGCATCGCCCAGTACTTCGAGGTCCCGGTCGAGGTCGTCTTCTCCACCGAGCCCTTCCCCCGCATCGGCGGCTGAGCACAGGTGGCGGCGCCGCGCCGCCCCGCCAACCGCGAACGCTCATCCCTCCAGCAGCGCCCGGCCGATGTAGTCGCCGTCGCGGGCCGCAGGGGGGACGGCGAACAGGGCGCTGCCCTCGTGGCGGATGTACTCGTTGAGCGCGTCGCCCGAGTCGGCCAGGTTGCGCTGCACCGGCACGAACCCGCGGGCGGGGTCGGCCTGCCAGGCCATGAACAGCAGCCCCGCGTCGCGGGTGCCGTCAGGGCGCCAGCCCTCGTCGAAGCTGTAGCCGCGGCGCAGCATGCGCGCGCCCAGGGTGTTCCGCGGACTGGCCAGGCGGATGTGGGCGCGGTCGGGGACGGCGGGGCCGCCGTCGGGGTTTTCGGCGGTGAGGTCGACCTCGGCGTCGGCGCCCTGCTGCCCCAGCGGGGCGCCGGTGGGCAGGTCGCGGCCGATCACCCGCTCGCGGTGGGCCACGTCTTCGCCGAACCAGTCCTCCAGCAGCATCCGGATCCGCCGCACCACCACGTAGCTGCCGCCGGCCATCCACTCCGGACCGGCGCCGCGGCGCACCTGGACGGTCCGCTCCAGCAGGGAGCCGGTGGGGTTGTTGGTGCCGTCGATCTGGCCCATCAGGTTGCGCGGCGCGGCTGAAGGATCCTCGGCGGCCGCCGCGGTTCGCCGAAAGCCGCGCACCGCCCAGCGCACGCGGACCTGCTCGCGCGCACCAGCGAGCAGGTGCTGCACGGCCGAAGCCGCGACCATCGGGTCCTCGGCGCCGACCTGGAGCAGCAGGTCCCCGCCGCACCACTCCTCGCGCAGCGTGTCGGTGGCGAAGCCGGGCAGGTCGGCGAGCGCCTCGGGGCGGGCGTCTGGCCGCCCGGTCGCGGCCAGCAGCGAGGCGCCGATCCCGACGGTGACCCCCAGCGACGCGGGCAGCAGGCCGGCCGCGCCGGCGCCGGGGACGACGGCGGCGGGCCCCTCCCGGTGCAGCCGCGCCGCGGACTCGGTCCAGGCCCGCAGAACGGACGCCGCCCGCTCGCGGGCCCGATCCGGCGAGCCGGATCCGGCCAGGTCGAGCGCGAGGACGTGGGCGAAGGCGGGCGGGGTGTCGATGATGCCCGGTTGCAGGCGGCCGGGCCCGCCTGCGGGCGCGGGGGTCTGCGCCATGCGCAGCCGCGGCGGCGTCGAGGACTCTCCGGCGGCGCCGGGGCCCGGGGCCAGCACTTCGCCGGCCCCCAGGCCGGTGCCCGCACCGACCAGCGCCGCGGCACCCACGCGGGCCAGCAGCCCGCGCCGCGACACCCCGCCGGCGGACGGCCCCTCCTCGGGCGGATCCGCGTCCTGCTCGGACTCGCGTCGGCTCATCGCCTGCTGTACTCCTCGCCTGCTCCTGCAGCACATCGGCGCCCCGCTTGCCCGTGCGGCGACCGGGGGCGCGGCGTCACCGCCCCTGGGCGCGCTCCAGCACCGGGGCGTCGACCTCCACCTCTGTTCCGCCCGCGAACTCCAGAGTCAGCGTCACGGTGTCGCCGACGGCCGGCGTGTCGGAGATGCCCATGATCATCAGGTGGTAGCCGCCGGGCTCCAGGCGCGCGGTGCCGCCGGCGGGCACCGGGACCTCCTCCACCTCCGACATCACCGACGCGCCGCTGTCAGCGGTCTTCGTGGTGTGGATCTCCGCCGTCTGCGAAGCCGTGGTCGCGGCGCCGACCAGGGCGTCGTCCTCCTCCCCGCTGTTGCGGATCGTGAGGTAGGCGGCGCCCACGTCGGGGCGGGCCGGCTCGGGCATCCACGCCCCGCTGATTTGGATGTCGCCGCGGGCGGCGCTGCCCTTGTCGGGTTGAGCATCGCCGCCGGCCGCGGGCCGGGCGGTCGATGCGGCGGGGGAGGGGGCCGCGGCGCCGGAGCCGCCGCCTGCGCCGCACGCGGACAGGGCGGCGGCGGTGAGGCAGGCCGCCGCGGCGGCGAGCAGCCGCCGCCCGGCCGCCGGGCTCACAGCCACCGCTCCGCCAGGTCGGGCAGCATCCTGCTCAGCTGCTCGGGCGAGGTGCCTTCGTCGAAGAAGCCCACGGCGGCGCCGTCGCCGTTGAGCACGACCAGGCGCTGGCCGTGGCTGACCTCGTAGTCGCCGTCGGTCCGCTTCGGTTCCTCGACCGGGATGCCGTAGGCCTCGGCGGCCTTGACGACCTCGGCGATGGGGCCGCGCACCCCGGTGAACTCCGGGTTGAACGAGTCGAGCCATCCGCGCAGCTGCTTCGCGGTGTCGCGGTGAGGGTCGGTGCTGACCATCACGACGTCGAAGTCATCGGCGCTGCCGCCCATGCGCTGCAGGGCGGCGTCGACGTCGGCCATGGTGGTCGGGCACACGTCGGGGCAGCTGGTATAGCCGAAGTAGAGCAGCGTCAGCCGGTCGTCGGCGACGTCGCCGAAGGCCCACGGCTCTCCGCCGGCGGTGGAGAACTCGTAGGGCGGGGCGGCCATGGGGCTGCCCGACACCTCCAGGAAGGGCCCCTCCCGCTGCTGGGGCGCCTGCGCCTGCCCCGTGCCGCCGCACCCCGCGGCAACGAGCGCGACCGCGACCGCGGCCGCCGCAAGCGCGTTTCGGCGGACTCCGCCCTGCCGCTCACTCATCGTCGTGTGCCTCTCTTCTTCACGTCTGTGGTTGGCACGCCGATCGGCGCGGCCGCCGCATCCTGGGCGCGCGGGCGCAGCCGGCTCGGTACCGGAAGGGAGACCGAGGTCCGACAAGCCGCGCGGCCGGCGCGCAAGCCGTATGCGTGCCGAGCGCATCCCCGCAGCACAGAGGGCACCGCTGCCGCGGCGCCGCAGCCCGGCCGCCTCGGTGCCCGACGCTACCGCCGCTGCCGGGCCGCCTCGATCCGGGGTGGGGTCGGCCGGAAAGCCCGCCTGACGAGGGCGGCGAGGACGGTGGGTGGTCGGGCCCGCGCGGATCGGTTCGAGTGCTCGCCGACCTAACTCTCCGGCGCCGATCTTGTACCTGTAGTCATTGTGAGCGTTCACAGGTGACCACGGGTACAAGATCGGCGCCGCGGGTCCTGGGGATCCGGCGACACGGTGTGCGAGCTGTGCGAATCCCCCGCCCGGCCGCCATTGTGGAGCCATGAGCACTGACACCCCCGATTACCCCGCGGCGCCGTGGCGCGGCGTCGCCCGGCACCCCGACCGGCGCTCCGAGGTCGGACCCGTCGAGCTGTTCTTCGACCTCGTCTACGTCTTCGCGATCATCCAGCTCAGCCACGTGCTGCTGGACCATCTCAGCTGGGCGGGCTTCGCCGAGACCGCGATCGTCTTCGCCGCCGTCTGGTGGGGCTGGAACTACAGCGCATGGGCGATGAACTGGCTCAACCCGGCCAACACACGCGTCCAGCTGCTCAACGCCGTGCTGATGCTGGCCTCCCTCGGCATGGCCGCGGCCATTCCCGGGGCCTTCGGCGACTCCGGGCTGCTGTTCGCGGGCTGTTTCGTCTTCATGGGGATCCTGCGGCCGGTGTTCATGATCGCCGCCTTCCGGGGGCGGCAGCTGGCGTCCAACTACACCGCCCTGCTGACCTGGTCCGCGCTCGCCGGCGTCTGCTGGATCGCCGGTGCCCTGCTGCCGCCGGAGGTGCGGCTGTGGGTGTGGCTGCTCGCGGTCGCGATCGACTACGCGGCTCCGCTGCTGAACTTCCGGATCCCCGGCGCGGTCGCCGCGCCGATGGAGCGCTGGGACACCGACCCCGAGCACCTGGCCGAGCGCAACCGCCTGGTCTTCATCATCGCCCTGGGGGAGTCGATCCTGCTGATGGGCAGCGCCCTGGCCGACGAAGGGGTGCCGGACGCCCGGAGCCTGCTCGGGCTGCTGCTGGGCTTCGCCGGGCTGACCGTGCTGTGGTGGAACTACTTCGCGCTGGCCGGGCACGAGGTGACCGGAGGCCAGGGCCACACCGGGGCGCTGCGCTTCGCCTTCGCCTACGCCCACGCGCTGATGGTCCTGGGCGCGATCGTGGTCGCCGTGTCCATGGAACTGCGGCTCACCCACGACCACCTGACACCCGGGCTGGTGCTCGTGGCCGTCGGCGGCCCCCTGATCTACCTTGCGGGCAACCTGCTGTTCCTGCGCTCGCGGTTCGGCCGGATGGCCCTCTCCCGCCTCATCGCCGCGGCGCTGCTGGCCCTCATCGGCGCCGCCGGGCTGCTGTACTACGAGCGGCTGCCCGTGACCGCGGTGACGCTGCCCGTCCTGCTCGTCATGGCGGCCCTGGCCGTGCTCACCGCCCGCTCCCGGGCCGCCGGCACCCGCACGCCCGCGCCCTGACCGGGCGCGCGATGCGCGTCCGCGCGGCGGGGGAGGAGCCTGCAGGCGCCGGCGGCCTTTCCGTGCGGCCTCAGGAGGGGCTCTGCCGGACCAGCTCCAGCAGCCGGGTGGTGGTGTTCCAGTTGCGAACGGTGGCCGGGCCGGGCAGGTAGCGGTCCAGCAGCGGCGTCAGCTTGGCGCGGCCCAGTCCGTCGGGAAAGTAGAGGTACAGCTCCCGCTCGCCCGGCACCAGTTCCTCGGGTGCATAGGCGGCGCTGTCGAGGGCCGCGAGGCGCTCGCGGTCGACGGGCGTGTCGAGGAAGGCCACCGCGCACTTGGCCGGGTCGCGCACCGGGAAGGGGACGCCCGCGACGACGCGCTCCAGGTCGGCCGCGCTGCGCACCATCACCGCCACGTCCATCCCGAGTTCGGTCTCGATCGCCCGCCGGATGGCGGCACCGATACTCAGCGGGTCGGTGCCGGCGGCCGTGAAGGCGGCGTTGCCGCTCTGCAGCAGCGTCGCCGCATCGGTGTAGCCCAGCCCGCCCAGCACTGCGCGCAGGTCGGCCATGCGGACCTTGTTGCGCCCGCCCACGTTGATCCCCCGCAGCAGGGCGGCGTACCTGCCCACCGCGTCCTCCCTCACTCAGACCCCCGCCCGCCGGCGGCAGGCGGCGGGAAGTGCAGACTACCGCCGCGGGCGGCGCCTGCGCCGTGCGCGGGCCGCTGCGCTCGGTATCGTCGGTGCCGATCGGTATCGGCACGGCGCCCGCCCGCAGCGGGAAGGGCGTTCCCGCTGGGGGCGGGCGGAACGGCGTTGGGAGGTCCGTACATGGGCGGTCGGCACGGCGACCAGGACAAGGGCGAGGACCAGGGGAGGGGAGTCCCGGCGGAGTGGAACGGCCGCTCGGGCGCCCAGCACGGCGGCGGAGGCGAGAAGGCGGGCCGGGCGGAGGCATCCGGCAGGGACCGCGAGGACGACGAGACCTGACCGCCTGCGCGGCGGCCCGCGCCCGGCCGGGACCCGGCGGGGGCGGCCTCCCCGGCGCACCGCACCCACGCCCGCGGACCGACATCGGAATCTACACCGTAAAGGCGCTGCGTCGGAGTGCTCGTCCCATCGCAGCATCCTCCATCGGTCAAGCCACCCGGTAGGGTTCCGCGTCGGCCTCGCGCAGCTCCACCCCGTGCCCCGGCCGCTGCCCGTCCAGCGGCAGCACCCCCTGCTCGGGCGGGTCGGCGCCGTCGAAGAACCGCTGCTCGATGCGCACGTGGTCGTGGAACCACTCCAGGTGCCGCAGCCGCGGCGCCGCCGCCGCGGCGTGGCGGTGCAGGTAGGGGGCGCAGTGGCCGGAGTTGTCCAGCTCGTGGGCGGCCGCCACGGCGCAGATCCGCAGGAACTCCAGCACCCCGCCGCAGCGGGTGATGTCGATCTGGGGGCAGTCCACCGCCTGGGCCGCGCACATCTCCTCGAAGTAGGAGACGGTGCAGCCGTACTCCCCTGCGGTGACGTCCATCGCCACGCCCTCGCGCACCTGCCGCAGCCCGGTCAGGTCCTGGGAGGAGACCGGCTCCTCCAGCCAGCGCACGCCGGCGTCGTCCAGCCCGCGGCCCACCCGGACGGCCTGCTTGGCCGTGTAGGCGCCGTTGGCGTCGACGAACAGGGCCGCCCGGTCGCCGATCACCTCGCGGGCCAGCGCCACGCGCTCCAGGTCGCGGCGCTCCCGCGTGCCCCGCGACTCGCCGATCTTGATCTTGACGCGGGGGAACCCCTCCTCGTGCACCCAGCCGCTGAGCTGGCGGCGCAGCTCGTCGTCGCCATAGGAGGTCAGCCCGCCGCTGCCGTAGAGCGGGACCTCCTCGCGCATCGCCCCCAGCAGCCGGTACAGCGGCAGCCCCAGCAGCCGCGCCTTGAGGTCCCACAGCGCCGTCTCCACCGCCGAGATCGCGTAGCCCACGGCACCGGGCCGCCCGGCGTTGCGGACGGCGCGGACCATGGCCTCCAGCGCGGCGGACACATCCAGCACGGGCCGCCCGTTCACCACCGGTTCCAACTTGTCGCGCACGATCGCGGCGATGGCCGCCGGCCCGTAGGTCCAGCCGATCCCCTCATGGCCGCCGCCGGCGACACGCACGATCACGATCGTCGTCGAGTCCCAGGTCAGCGTGCCGTCGGCTGAAGGCCGGTCGGTGGGCACGGTGTAGGCGGCGGCGCGGACGCCGGTGACAGCGGGGTCTTGGCAAGCCATCGCCGCATCACGCTCCCGCGCCCGTGCCGCCGGTGGAGAAGGAGCCGGAGCGGCCCGCCTCCACCGCCTGCTCGCGTATCTCGTCCGCGTCGTAGGAGGGCGCCCGGCGCCGCGGCGTCATCCGCAGCGCGCCCGCCTCCGGGTGGTGCCGCGGCGCGCCCCCGCGCTGGGCCATATCGAGCGCCTGGGCGAGGTGCACGGCCTCGCGCCCGATATCGGCGTGCTCGATCTGAGTGCGGCAGCTGAACCCGTCGGCGACCACGACCGCCTCGGGGTCGGCGCCGCGCACCGCGGGCAGCAGCCCGTCCTCGGCGCAGGCCATCGACACGGCGTAGTGGCCCTCCTCGAAGCCGAAGTTGCCGGCCAGGCCGCAGCAGCCCACGTCCAGCACCTGCGCGTCGGCGCCCGTGCGCTCCAGCAGGCGCCGGTCCTCGGTGAAGCCCATGATCGAGTGGTGGTGGCAGTGCGGCTGGGCCATCGCGGCCCGCTCCAGTCGCGGCGGATCCCAGTCCGCGGCGCGCGCGTTGAGGAACTCGGCCAGCGTGAACGTCTGGTCGTGCAGCCGCTGCACGTCCTCGTCGTGGGGAAACAGGTCCGCGGCGTCGGCGCGGAAGACCGCCGTGCACGAGGGCTCCAGCCCCACGATGGGCACCCCCGCGCGCAGGTCCTCGCGCAGCGCCGAGAGCGTGCGGGTGATGACCCGGCGCGCCGTGGCCAGCTGCCCGGTGCTGATCCAGGTCAGCCCGCAGCACAGGGTGCGCCGCGGCATGCGCACCTGGAACCCCGCGCTCTCCAGAACCCGCACGGCCGCGGCGCCGACCTCCGGCTGGAAGTTGTCGGTGAAGGTGTCGGGCCACAGGATCACCTCGCCGCGCGAGGCCGATCCGGTGCGGCCGGCGCCGCGCCTGCTGCGGCGGCGGAATGCGTCGCGCAGCCGCACCGGCGCGAAGGCGGGGATCGGGCGGTCCGCGGCGATGCCGCCCACGCGCTTGGCCGCATCGGCCAGCCCCGGCGCCGCGCTGAGCGCGTTGGCCGGGCCCGGGGCCAGCGCGGCCAGCCGCGCCCACAGCGGCAGCCATCCCATCGAGTAGTGCGAGCCCGGCCGCACCCGCGCCGCGTAGTGGTGGGACAGGAACTCCGCTTTATAGGTGGCCATGTCCACGTCGACCGGGCAGTCGCTCTTGCAGCCCTTGCACGCCAGGCACAGGTCCAGGGCGTCGCGGACCTCGGTGGAGCGCCACCCGTCGGGGAACACGTCGCCGCGCAGCATGTCGTTGAGGGCGCGGGCGCGGCCGCGGGTGGAGTGGGCCTCCTCGCGGGTGACCCGGTAGCTGGGGCACATCACCCCGCCGCTGTCGCTGCGGCAGGAGCCCACGCCCACGCACCGCAGCGTGGCGCGCTGGAAGTCGCCCTCGTCCTCGGGGTAGCCGAAGTAGGTCCGGGGATGGGCGGGGGAGTAGGACGCCCCCAGCCGCAGGTGCTCGTCGAGGCCGTCGGGCGGGCCGCCGCCGGGATGGATGAGCTTGCCCGGGTTCATCCGGTCCTGCGGGTCGAAGATCCGCTTCATCTCGGCGAAGGCCGGCATCAGGTCGCGGCCGAACATCCGCGGCCACAGCTCGCCGCGCGCCTGGCCGTCGCCGTGCTCGCCGGAGAAGGAGCCGCCGTAGCCGGCGGCCAGGTCGGCGGCGCGCTCCACGAAGCCGCGGTAGTCGGCGATGCCCTTGGCGGTCCTCAGCTCGAAGGGGATGCGCACGTGCAGGCAGCCGTGCCCGAAGTGGCCGTAGAGGGAGGAGCGGTCGGCGTAGCCGTACTCCTGCAGCAGCGAATGGAAGTCGCGCAGGTAGTCGCCGAAACGCTCCGGCGGCACCGCCGAGTCCTCCCAGCCCGGCCAGGCGTCGGGCGCGGCCGGCACCCGGGCGGTGGCGCCCAGCCCGCCCTCGCGGACCGTCCACATCGCCGACGCGGACCGCGGGTCGTCGTAGACCTCCACCAGTGGCGCGTCGTCGCCGCCGGTCATGGCTTGCTTGAACTCCTCGGCGCGGCGCCGGGACTCGTCGCTGTCCTCGCCGCCGAACTGCACCATCAGCCAGCCTGCGCCGTCGGGCAGCAGCTTCAGCGCCTCCGCGTTGCTGCCCTTGCGGTGCTCGAAGGCGACCAGCTTGTCGTCGAGCCCCTCCAGGGCCATCGGGTCGAACTCCAGGATGCGCGGCACGGCGTCGGCGGCGGCGAAGACGTCGTGGAACGCGCACATCACCAGAGTGCGCGCCGGCGGCTCGTGGCACAGCCGCAACCGGGCGCGCAGCACGGTGGCCAGCGTGCCCTCCGAGCCCACCAGCGCCCGTGCGACGTCGAATCCGTTCTCCGGCAGCAGCGCGTCGAGGCCGTAGCCCGAGACCCGGCGGGGGATGTCGGGGAAGCGCCGCCGGATCGGCTGCCCGTAGCGCTCGGCCAGGGCGCGCAGCTCGCGGTGGATCTCGGCGCGCCGGCCGCCCTCGGCCTGGATGCGCTCGTACTCCTCATCGCTGGTGGGGCCCACCCACATCCGGCACCCGTCGTAGGTGAGGATCTCCAGCGCGACGATGTTGTCGGAGGTCTTGCCGTAGGCCTGGGCGGTGGAGCCGCAGGAGTCGTTGCCGATCATGCCGCCGAGGGTGCAGCGGTCGTGGGTGGAGGGCTGGGGGCCGAATATCACCCCGCCCTCCTCGCGCGTGCGCGCGTTGAGGTGGTCGACCACGATCCCCGGCTCGACGGTGGCCGTGCCCGCGTCCAGGTCGATGTCGAGGATCCGGTTGCAGTGCTTGGACCAGTCGATGACCACCGCCGTGTTGCAGCACTGGCCCGCCAGACTGGTGCCGCCGCCGCGGGAGATCAGGGGCGCGTCGTGCTCGCGGCACACGGCCACGGCCTCCGCGCCCGCCTCGACGCTGTGGGGGATCACCGCGCCGATGGGGATCTCGCGGTAGTTGGAGGCGTCGGTGGCATACACCGAGCGGGTGCCGTCGTCGAAGCGGACTTCGCCGTCGACGCGGTCGAGGAGGTCCCGGCGCAGGGCCTCGACGTCGACGGCGGGCTCCGCGGAGCCGGCTCGGGCGGTGCGGGTGTCGTGCGCGGTCACCTGGTCCCCTTTCCGCTGGGCCGCCGGCGGGGCTGGACGCGACCGCCGGTCGCGGCGGGCCCCGCGGCGACCGCCGGGCGGTGGCCCGCGGGGGCGGGCCGCCGGACGTGTTTCGGACGGCGGGAGCGGCGACACACGTGCGGCGCGGGGCCTGCCGCGGTGCACAGGCCCCGCGCGGTGCGCGCTCCCACCACTGCGGCTGACCGCAGCGGCCCGCGCCAAACACACCCGGCATCGGGGGGGACCCGGGCCCGGCGGTGCGCACGCAGATTTTAATCTACGACGTAAAGGCACCTTTTTTACTGATTCCATTCCTTGTGTTCCGGTGAAGCGGCGAACAGCAGAGCGCACTGGACGTGGGGGTCTGCGGTGTTCACCGAGTGTGGCCGGCAGTCGCTCTAGGGTTCTTGTCACACCCCGCAGCTAGCGTGAGGATTGTCGTCATAACCAGCGGAGACACCGCACGCGCCCCGCGGCTCGGGTGGTGGGCCCCGTCTTCGGTCTCTGCATAGGAACAGTCATGAGCGATCTCGCGGCAACACCCGGGCAGGACTCTCCGGCGGAAGGGGCGATCGCGGTCGAGGACGTCGAGCGCAAGCTCGAGGCCTACCGCACCGAACTCACCGGATACTGCTACCGCATGCTCGGCTCGGCCTTCGAGGCCGAGGACGCCGTCCAGGAGGCGATGGTGCGCGCGTGGCGCTCCATCGACCGCTTCGAGGGGCGCTCCTCGCTGCGGTCGTGGCTCTACCGCATCGCCACCAACACCTGCCTGGACATCCTCAACGGCCGGTCCCGGCGGGCCCGGCCCATGGAGATGGGGCCCGCCCAGGGCACCGACGCCGTGCTCGGTCCGGCCTACCCCGACAGCACCTGGGTCGAGCCCTTCCCCGACAGCCGGGCGCTGCCGGCCCTCGACGACCCCGCCGAGCAGGTGGCCCTGCGCGACTCCGTGCGCCTGGCGTTCGTGGCCGCGCTGCAGCACCTCGCCCCCCGCCAGCGCGCGGTGCTGATCCTGCGCGAGGTCCTGGCCTGGCGCGCCCAGGAGGTCGCCGACCTGCTCGACACCACGGTCGCCTCCGTCAACAGCGCGCTGCAGCGGGCCCGCGCCACCATGGCGGCGGTCGACGACGCCGAGGCCACCGACCCGCTGCGGCCCGACGACAGCGCCCAGCGCGCCCTGCTGGACCGCTACGTCGACGCCTTCGAGCACTACGACCTGGATTCGCTCACCTCGCTGCTGCGCGAGGACGCCGCGATGTCCATGCCCCCCTACGCCCTGTGGCTTCAAGGCCGCGAGGCGATCGCCGCCTGGATGACCGGCCCCGGACACGGCTGCCGCGGCTCGCGGCTGGTCCCCGTCGTCGCCAACGGCACCGCCGCCTTCGGCCAGTACCGCCCCAGCGGTCCCGGCGGCACGTTCGAGCCGTGGGCGCTGCAGGTCATCGAGACCAACGGCGGCCACATCACCTCGATCACCAGCTTCCTCGACACCGAGCGCATGTTCCCGCTGTTCGGTCTGCCCGCCGGCCTGGGCCCCCGGGACGCGTGACCTTCGGCGTCCCTCCTGTCGAGGGCGGCCCCGAGCGATGAGTTCTCGGGACGGCACCGGTCTACCCCTGAGACGACCGACTCACCGAGGAGACCGAGATGTCCGATCCCGTCAGCACCGCGCAGGCCGGCTCCACCGACGCGGCCCGGCCCCGCCGCTGGGTCCACATCGCGCTGTGGATCCTGCAGGTCCTCACCGGCCTGTTCTTCATCTTCGCCAGCGCCCTGCCCAAGCTCGCCGGCTCCTCCTACGCCCTGGACATCTTCGAGCGCATGGGCGCCGGTCCGGGCCTGATGTATACGGTCGGCGTGCTGGAGCTGGCCGGAGGCATCGCGCTGATGGTGCCGGTCCTGGCCGCCTTGGCCGGGATCTGCTTCGTGGGGCTGATGATCGGCGCGTTCGTCGTCCAGGTCGCCTACATCGGCGAGAACCAGGCCACCCCTGTGATCCTCGGCGTCATCGTCGGCACCATCGCCTGGGGCAGGCGGCGCAGCCTGGTGGATCTCGCACGCCTGCTGCGGGGCGCGCGCAGCTGAGCCGATGCGGCCCGCCCCCCGGGGGCCCTCCCGGGGGCGGGCGGACCGGACCGCGGCCGGGCCATCACCGCGGGAAGCGGACACGGGGCGCGCCGGGCGACACGCGGATCGCCGGTGTGTCCCACGACACTCCACACATGTGCGCCGGTGGTGCTAGAGTGAGTCTCGGGTTGCAGTCTTGATTTCGCATGGATCCACGTTTGATCGCCCGCGGAGTTTTTGACCAGCGGGCGTTTTTTCGTTCCGGAGAAAGGTTCGCAGCACCCTCGGACGCCGCAGAGTGCGGGTCCGATACCGATCTCGGGAATGAGGAGATCCAGCATGACGCAGGGCACCGTGAAGTGGTTCAACAGCGAAAAGGGCTTCGGCTTCATCCAGCAGGATGCCGGCGGCCCGGACGTGTTCGTCCACTACAGCAACATCGCGGGCACCGGCTTCCGCAACCTTGAAGAGGACCAGCGCGTCGAGTTCGACGTCACGCAGAGCCCCAAGGGGCCGCAGGCCGAGAACGTTCAGGGCATCTGAGTCCGGACGGTCTGAGCGACAAAGCTCCCGGAGCGGGGGCCGACCGGCACGGCCGGGCGGCCCCCGCTCTGCATTCCGGGGCGGGCGGCACCACGGTGTCGAACCGGTGCACCGGTCCGCGAACCCGGGCGCGGCGCACGGTCGAATCGCCCGGTCTTGGTTAGCATGCCCGATATGACGTCAAGCCCTCAGCTGCGCACCGAACGCCTCGCCATCCGCGACTGGACCACCGACGACGCCGAGGCGGCCCTGCGCATCTACGGCGCCGAGGAGGTCGCCCGCTGGCTGACCCCCGAGATGCGCACCGTCCACGACGTCGAGGCGATGCGCTCGGTGCTGCACGCCTGGGTCGAGGCCCAGCCCAACTTCCTGCCCCCCGCCGGGCGCTGGGCGATCGTGCGCAGGCAGGACGGCGAGCTGATCGGCGGGCTCTCGCTGCGCCTCCTGCCGCCGTTCGAGGAGGACTTCGAGCTGCACTGGCAGCTGCGCCCCGACGCCTGGGGCAACGGCTACGCCACCGAGGCCGCCCGCGCCGTCATCGCCTGGGCCTTCGAGCAGGGCATCGAGGAGCTGTTCGCCGTGGCCCGCCCGAAGAACACCCGCGCCATCGCCACCGCGCGCCGGCTCGGCATGGAGTGGGTGGGCGAGACCGAGAAGTACTACAACACGCGGCTGCAGGTCTTTCGCATCCGCCCCTCCGACATCCCCGGGCACTGAGGCGCCGAGCGTACCTCCTCCGGCGCCGGGAAGGACCGCGTGCACACCCCCGAACGCGACCTGGGCCGCCTGCTGGCCGGCCTGCGGCCGCAGCTGCGGCCGGGCACCTACGTCTTCGCCCGCGCGGCCGCGGTGCCCGCAGGAGTGCACCCGGTGGTCACCGTCGCCGAGGACGAGGGGCTGACCGTGGTCTGCACCCGCGAGGAGGCCGATGCCGCCGGGCTCGCCTACGGTTTCGCCGCCGCCTGGATCACGCTGCGGGTGCACTCCGCGCTCGATGCTGTGGGGTTGACCGCCGCGGTGTCGGCGGCGCTGACCCGGGCGGGCATCGCCTGCAACGTCGTCGCCGGATACCACCACGATCACCTTTTCGTGCCCGCCGCCGAGGGCGAGCGCGCCGCCGAGCTGCTGCGGGTCCTGGCGGCCGGCGCCGGCTGACCCGCCGGCTCAGCGCTCACCGGCCGCGGTGCCCCGTGTCGGCCAGGCGCTCATACAGCGGCGCGAGCAGCTCCGCGAGGTCGGCCGCCTCCTCAGCGCCGGCGGCCTCGGCTGCGCCGGCCGCGGGCGGTGGCCCGGCGAGGGCGGCCGCCCGCCCCGTATCCCCGGGCTCCGGCGGCTCCGGCAGCGCGGGCGCACGCCAGAACGCCGCAGGCTCACTCGGCATGTCGGGCTCGGCCACGCCCGGCGGATCGGGTTCGGCCAGCGCCGCGGCCCCGTCGACGACCGCACGCGGAGCGCGCGCGTGGCGCCGCAGCTCCGCCAGCAGCTCGCCGCGCGGCCGGCCCAGCCACTCCGCCAGCAGCATCGGGTCACCCGCCAGGGTCTCGGCCAGCACGTACAGCGCGGCCGCGGCGTGCTTGCACGGGTCCCCCCAGTCGGGGCAGGAGCAGTTCAGCACCAGATCGCCGAGGCGCTCCGGCAGCAGCCGCAGCCCCAGGACGCCGAAGACCCGCTCCACCTCCGGCGGGAACGCGCCCGCCAGCAGCGCGGCGCCGAAGACCGGCTGGGTGCCCAGGGCGCGGGCGAGCGTCCGCCACTCCTGGCCACCCAGCACCGGGGTGATGACGCTGACGCGGTAGGGGCGGGCCCGCGAACCCCGGACCAGCGCCGTCGCCTCGCCCGCCGCCACCTTCACCGCCGAGACCGCGCCCTGGGCGGCCAGGATCCGGCCGCGGCGCACCCGGACCGCGTCGCCGTCGCGCTCCAGGAGCTCGCGCAGGCGGCGCGCCACCCACCCCGCGGACTGCGGGGCGCCCGCGCCGGTCACGGCGCCACCGCCTCGGGCGCCAGGCGCACCACCTCGCGCAGCTCGGCGGTGGAGAGGTCGCCGAGCCAGTCCTCGCCGGTGCCCACGGCGCTGGCGGCCAGCCGCCGCTTGCGCTCGATCATCTCGTCCACCCGCTCCTCCACGGTCCCCACGCACACCAGTTTGCGCACCTGCACGTCGCGGCGCTGGCCGATGCGGAACGCGCGGTCGGTCGCCTGGTCCTCCACGGCCGGGTTCCACCACCGGTCGATGTGCAGCACGTGGTTGGCGGCGGTGAGGTTCAGCCCCGTCCCGGCGGCCTTGAGCGACAGCAGGAAGACCATGGGCTCCGGGCGCGTCTGGAAGCGGCGCATCAGCTCCTCGCGCCGAGCGCGCGGGGTGCCGCCGTGCAGCCAGAGGACCTCGCGGCCCAACCGCTCGGCGAGGTAGGGGGCCAGCCGCCGGCCCAGCGCGGTGTACTGCGTGAAGCACAGCGCCTTGTCGCCGCAGGCCATGGCGTGCTCCAGCAGGTCGCAGAGGCGCTCCAGCTTGCCCGAGCGGCCCGCCAGCGGCGAGCCGTCGCCGAGGAACTGCGCGGGATGGTTGCAGATCTGCTTGAGACGGGCCATGGCCGCAAGCACGACGCCTCTGCGGCGGATGCCCTCGGCGTCCTCCAGCCGCTCGGCCAGCTCGTCGACGGCGGCCTGGTACAGGCTCGCCTGCTCGGGGGTCAGCGTGCACCAGGCGCGGCTCTCCTGCTTGTCGGGCAGGTCGGCGATGATCGCCTTGTCGGTCTTGAGCCGGCGCAGGATGAAGGGGCCGGTGATGCGCCGCAGCTGCGCGGCGGAGCCGTCGTCGGAGTCGCCGGCACCGCCGGAGGCGGCGGCGCGCTCCACCCGCGCGGCGATGCCCTCGCGGAACGCCTGCTGGGAGCCGAGCAGCCCGGGGTTGGCGAACTCCATGACCGACCACAGCTCGTCCAGGTTGTTCTCCACCGGGGTGCCGGTCAGGGCGACGCGGGAGTTCGCGGGCAGCCGCCGCACCGCCCGCGCCTGGGCGGTGCCGGCGTTCTTCAGCGCCTGGGCCTCGTCGCAGACGATCCGGTGCCAGGGCATCGCGGCGAGCTCGCCGGAGTCGCGCGCCACGACGCCGTAGGTGGTCACGACCAGGTCGGCGGATCCCGCGGCCCGGGCCAGGGCGTTGCCGTGCAGGCGGGAGGGGCCGTGGTGGACGTGCACCCGCAGGCCGGGGGTGAAACCCGCCGCCTCGCGCTGCCAGTTGCCCACCAGCGACACCGGGCACACCAGCAGGGTGGGGCCGGGCGGCTCGGCCGCGCCGGGGCGGCGCTCGTCGGCCAGCACCGCGAGCAGCTGCACGGTCTTGCCCAGCCCCATGTCGTCGGCCAGCACCGCGCCCAGGCCCAGGCGGCCCAGGAAGCGCAGCCAGGAGGCTCCGCGGCGCTGGTAGGGGCGCAGCCGGCCGGTGAACCCCGCGGGTGGCTCCAGCGGCGCCATGTCCGCATCGGCGTCGCGGTCGAGCAGGTCGGCCAGCGCGCCGTCGGCGTCGACACCGGTCACCGGCAGCGGGGTGGCCGCGACGGGGGAGACGGCCATGCGCAGCGCCTCCTCGCGGCGCACGGTGCCGCTGCCGCGCCGGCGCAGATAGGCCAGTGCGGTGCGCAGGTGGGCGGGGTCGACCTCGATCCAGCGCCCGCGCAGGCGCACCAGCGGCTGCTTGAGCCGGGCCAGTTCGGCGAGCTCCTCCAGGTCGACGCGTTCGCCGCCGCAAACCGCCGCCAGGGAGACGTCGACCAGGTCGTCGGCGCCGATCCCTCCCGAGCCGGAGCGCTCGCGCGCGGTCAGGTGCAGGGCCAGGGAGCGCCGGCCCGACCACTCGGGCAGCACCACGGCGAACCCGGCCTCGCTCAGCCGCGGAGCGGCCTCGCGGATGAAGGTGTGCGCCTGGCCGGTGGTCAGTGTCAGCGCCGAGGGCGCGGGCTCGGCCAGTGCGGTGCGCAGGGCGGGGTAGTGGCGGGCGGCCCGGGAGAGGTCGGCGAGCATCGCCGACTCCACTCCGGCGGGCAGCAGGTCGGCGCCCTCGCCCAGCCACAGCGCCGACAGCGCGACCTGGAGGCTGGGATCGGCGCCCGACTGCACCCAGAACTCGACCCGCCACTGCTCGCCGCGGCCCGGCGGTTGTGCGCCGGGCTCCTCGGGAGCGGGTTCGGCCAGGCGGAAGACCAGCCGGGCGCCGCCGGCCTCGCGCTGGGCGGCGGTGTGCCAGGCGCTTAGCCGCCCGGCCATGTCCGAGTCGCTCTCGGCGGCCGTTGCGCGGGGATCCAGGCGGGCGTCGGGGCGGCTCAGGGCGGCGGCCAGCCGGTGGCCCCCGCCTGCGGGGGCGCACTGCGCCAGGCGGCGGCGGGCCCGGGCGTCGAGCAGGTCGCCCAGCGCCCGGTAGACCGCGGTGCGCGCGGTGCCGGCGTCCTCACCGCAGGCGGCGGAGGGCGGCAGGGCCGCCACCAGAGCGGCGAAGTGCTCGGCACCGCGCCCGGTCAGGACGGGGCGCCACCGCGCCTGCGGCGGGTCGCCCAGGACGCGCGGCAGGAGGTGGCCGGCCTCCAGCAGTCGTGCGGCGAAGGCGTCGACGGCGGCGAGGTGGGCGGCACCGGGTCCCGCATCGGTTCCCGCCCCGGCCTGCCGGGACCGGCCCGCGGGGTGCAGGGCCTCCAGCAGCGCGGGCGCCTGGGCGGCGGGCAGGCGCATGCAGGGAACCCGCCAGGTGCCCCAGCCCGTGCCGCCGGGCGGCGGGGATGCGGCGCGCGAACCGAGCGCGGGGGAGGGGAGCGGGCCGGCCTCGGTCGCGGGCAGCCGCAGGGATGCCTCCGCCGGGCCGCATGCGTCGGCGACGGCGGCGCCCGCCAGCGAGGCCAGGGCCGCGCGCAGCCGCTCAAGGGGCGCGGCGAAGGGGTGGTCCGGCACCGCCGAGCCGGCGGCGGGCGGCGGGGCGGGGGAGGGCGGTGCGTCGTCCTCGGCCCACAGCAGGGCCGCCCCGGGCCGCCCCGGTTCGCCGGGACGCCACCACCCGTGCAGGATCAGCACACCCGCCCTCCCTCGCGTGTCGTGTCGCCGCAGACGCTACCGCGCGGTGGTGACGGCCGCGGGTGCGCACCGGGCGGGGGATCGGCCGTAAGCGGGCCGCGGGAGCCTCCGCAACCCGCGCGGAGATGCGGGCTCCCGCGGCCGACGCGACGGGCCGCGGGAGCAGTCGGGCGTACCCTCAGCGCCTGCGCCCGTTGAGGCGGGCGTGCAGGGCGATCCACTGGTCCGGGGAGACGTGGGCGACCACGTCCGTGCGCCCGATCCCGGCCGCCGCCAGCGCCGCGTCCACGCGCCGTCCGCCGTAGCCGCGGCGCAGCGAGGCCCGCAGGCTGCCGCCCGCGCCGGAGAAGCCCAGTTCCACCGCGGCGCGGTAGGCGCCGAGCTCTTCGCGGGGCAGCAGCGGGCGCTCCCGGCGTATCAGCCGCAGTACGGCCGAGTCCACGCGGGGAACGGGCGCGAAGCGCTCACGCGGTATCCGCCCGGCCATGCGCCAGTCGAATTCCGGCCAGCTGCGGACGGTGAGCAGGCTCCACCTGCCGAAGCCGCCGGTGCGCTTGCGCGCGTACTCCAGTTGGGTGACGAGGGTGGCGGAGGCCAGCTGCGGTGCCTCCAGGCACCAGCGCACGATGTCGGCGGTGGCCCCGTAGGGGATGTTGCCGACCAGGTGGAACGGCCGCTGCGGCGGTCTGGCCCGGCGGAAGTCGCCTTCGACGACGCGCACCGCCGGCGGAATACGCGAGCGCAGCCGGGCGGCCAGGCGCGGATCGATCTCGTAGGCGGTGAGCAGGCCGCAGGCCGGTGCCAGCAACCGGGTGAGCATTCCCGTACCGGCGCCGACCTCGACGACCGTGTCGGTGGGGCCCACGCCGGACGCGCGCACGATGCGGCGGGCGGTGGCGGTATCGGTGAGCAGGTTCTGGGAGTAGGCGCGGCGGCGTTCCCGTGCGGTGACGGGGGAGTCGGGGGTGTAGCGCCTGCCGCGGCGACGGGTGTCGCGTGCCATGGGCGGTCCAATCCGGCCGGCGCGGGGCCGGCGCAGAAGGACGGGCAGCACGGTGCGGCCGCATGGCGGCGCGATGAGACAGCGGATCTGATCCCGGCTGCCCGTCCGGCGGAAACGTGGACGGGACGGGCCCAGGACCGGAGATGGGCGCGCGCGGGCAGCGCGGCCTGCGGCGCGGCGCGCAGGGCGCGGCGCCGGCGGGTCGGCGGTTGATCAGCCGAGGATGCGCAAGGACCGGTCCGGGGCGGCGGACCGGTGGCGGGGACGGCGCACGAGCAGCGCCGCGGACCACCGGACCGGGCACCGGCGGTCGACGATCGCGTGGAAGTTGCCCATAGTGCCTGCGAGGTTAAGCGGCGCCGCTGTGCAGCCGCAACGGGTTTCTGGATTTAATCTACACTGTAAAGGAAAGTCTGATGGCTAGACACCTTGGTCGTCACAAACCCGGAGTGATCCTCCGAAGGGCGCGCGCTCCTCATCAGCGCCGATAGCGGTGAGGCTCCCCGCCGAGGGCTTCGGCGAGCATCCGATGCCCCTGCCGCTCGAACGTTTCGTCGCCGACGTGATAGGCCCAGACCGCGGTCCCGACCGCTGCGCGGATCCGGTTGCGCTGCCACGCGGCCTGCTCCCGCGGATCCGCCCCGTAGCCGTCGAAGAAGGCTGCTTCGAGCGCGGCGTCAGCACGGAACTGCTTCTCGGCCAGCCGCGCCAGATCGCTAAAGGCCGGACGCAGGTCGAAATGACCGAAGTCGAGCGCGCTTACCGTTTCCTCATGTATGAGCCAGTTGCGGGGCTGCCAGTCACCGTGGGTCGGCACCAGCCTGCTCGGCGGGGTCGGCCACGACTCCACCATGCGGCGCAGTCGCAGAACCACGTCGGGATCGATCCGGTGTGGCTTGTCCAGCCACCGCAGCGTCTTCTCCCTCTCCCGCGCCTCGAACCCGGTGTCGTCGATGCTCGCCTGCTCGTGCAGGCAGGCAAGCAGTTCGCCGGCCTGCCGATAGGTGTGTGGCTCGTGCTCAGCATCGGTTCCCTGGACCAGCCTGCCGGGCACGTACCGGGTCACGATCAGCTTTGCGTCATGATCGGCATGCACGAGCTCGGGTGCCCGACCGATCGAGGTCCAGGGCCGCAGCCACCTGTGGTGGGCCTGAATCTCCCGCGCAAGGTGGCGGTCGTTCTCATCACCGGCTTTGACTATGTAGCGCTGTGCTTCGTGCCGCAACTCGAGCACCGTGGTACCGACGAGTCCCCAGCTGTGGTCGGCGACCACCTCGGCAGTGGGCAGCCACGCTCGGAGGAGCTGCTGCTGGCGATGGGAGAGCCCGTCGACCCGATTCTGCACGGATCCAGGTTAGGCGCCACCGGATGTTCATCAGATCACTCGGCGCCGCTCATCCGCCCCCTTCCTGGCCCCGGGAATCCACGCGAAACGCGCTGCCTCGCTGCTCGGGCGCGCCGAAGGAGCACCCGCAGCCCTCCGCGACGCCGGGCCGGGCACCGATCACGCCCCGGTAGGGCTCATCGTGCAGGAACCGCGGCAGGGGCCGTATCGCCGCCTTACCGGGGTGCGCCCCGGCGTGCGGGGTCGTCCTCCAACGCGGCGCGGTCCCAGCGGCCGTTGACGGCGGCGGCTTCGTAGGCGCCCTGCAGGAACTCCAGGAGCGCGGCGTCGGGGTCGGGCGCCTGCCGGACCTCGGCGTAGGGGAGCAGGAACTCGCCCAGGCCGCGGTCGTAGTGGGCGCCGGCCGGGCCGATCGGGTACTCGGCGAAGCCGGGCGGCTCGGGGTAGGCGTAGCAGTAGAAGCTGCCCTCGCTGGAGCCGCCGGGCCAGAATCCACAGCTGGAGAGCTCATGGGAGTAGGCCTCCACCATCACCCAGTCGGGGCAGTTGGGCGCGCCGCCGGGATGAGTGGGCGCCTCGCGTCCGGAGAACCGGGTGAGCGCGAGGTCCATGGCTCCCCAGAAGAAGTGCACCGGGCTGGTCTTGCCGATGTAGCGGGACCGGAAGCGGCTCAGTACGCGGTCGGCGGCCACCAGTTGCCGCCAGAACCTGTGGGCGTGGTCGGGGCTGTAGGAGGCGTGCTCGGTGTCCTCGGCGAAGGGCACCGCCCGCTCCACCTCGACGGGCACGGCCATGATGGGGGCGTCGACACCCAGACCCCGCAGCGCGGCGGCGGTCTCGGCGTAGAACTCGGCGACGGGCTTGGGCTCAAGGACCACGTCGCGGCTGCCGCCGGTGCTGGTGCGCAGGTGCAGCCGGTGTTCGCAGAAGTCGAACTCGGCGTCGAGCAGGCCGGCGTCATAGGGGACGGCCGAGGTGGTCAGACCGCGGGGCGAGACGTAGAGCGGCACCTGCCACCAGTGGTTGACCATCGGTGCCAGCGCGAGCCGTACCTTGCCGATGATCTGGGTCCACATGTGCAGGGTGTCGCGGGTCGGGCCCCACTCCTGGAGTTCCAGGGCCGGCCAGGCCGGGGCGGACGGTGCGCGGCTGGTCTGGGTCATCTCGGCTCCCTGTATCGGCGCCTGCGCAGGGCGATGCCCCGGTAGCAGGGGAGGGGGCGCCCCTCGGCGCCCCGCTCTCACCTGCGCGTTCTACCCATGAGACGTCCGGCCTACCTTCACCTCGCGCAGGGGAAGGCGGAGAGGCGGGCGCGGTGGCACCGCCGGACGGGCAAGCGGAGCACACGGCAGGCCGATCCGGGCCGAGCCCGGGAGACATCCGGTCCGCCAATAAATCTACGCTGTAAAGGCGCCTGTAGAAGATTCTTTATAACCCTCTATTCAATAAGGAGCGGCTACGCCGCACCTACTTATCCAAAGGCGACGCAGCCGCTTGCCAGCGGTGAAAGTTCACTTCCAGTACAGCCGGATGGTCCCCGCGTTCAGGACGTCGCTTCGGTGACCGCCTTCTCCAGCAGTTGGTTGGCGGCGTCGACGGCGGCCATGAGCGTGGCGGGCTCGGAGTCGAGGCCGGCGAGGATGTCGTCGACGTGGCGCAGGCCCGCGACGTCGAGCAGGCGCTTCTCGTTGGTGACCCAGGTGGCGCGGGCGGCCATGACCGCGTGGGCCGCCTGGGTGGCGGCGGTTGCGATGGTGCCTGCGGTGCCGGTCAGGTGGCCGCGCTCGGCGTAGGCGCCGCGGCCGTAGGCGAGTTCGAACCGGGCTTGGGTCCACCAGCGCTCGGGGGCCTTGCGGCTCAGCTCCTCGGGGAACCGCGGGCGCGGGAGTTCGCCGTGCAGGACCTCGTTGAGAGCGAGTTCGGCGACGACGAGGTAGGTGGGGATGCCGGCGCGGTGGAAGGGGAGGAGTTCGACGTCGAAGCGGCCTTTGCGGGCTTCGGCGATGCGGAATTCGACGTCGTCGAGGTCGCGGTAGTGGACGTCGACGTGGCGGCCGTCGATGTCGAGCCATGCTCCGCCGTTGAAGACGCCGCCGCCCCAGCCGCCGATGTCGGATACCTCGCCGGGCCAGCCGATGGCGCGCAGGTCGTCGGGGTCGAAGCGGTGGCGGTAGTAGACGGCGAAGTCCCAGTCGCTGTCGGCGGTGTGGGTTCCGGTGGCCCGGGATCCGCCGAGGGAGACGGCGCGGACGCCGTTGAGCTGGGCGAGTGTGTGGGAGACGTGCTCGCAGAATTCGGTGTCGTCGCTGAGCCGCATGGGTGAAACGGTATCGCGGGGGTGCGCTCGTATGCTGTCGGGGTGCTAGAGGAGCTTGAGGAGATTTCGGCGACGCGGTATGTGCTGCCGCTGCGTGAGGGTGGTTCGCTGCCTGGTCTGGTCGAGGCCGATGACTGCGGCATGTATGTGGTGAAGTTCGTCGGTGCGGGTCAGGGGCGCAAGTCGCTGGTGGCCGAGGTGATAGCGGGGGAGTTGGCGCGGGCGTTGGGGTTGCCGGTGCCGGTGTTGGCGCTGGTGCGGGTGGATGCGGTGATCGGGCGCAGTGAGCCCGATCCCGAGGTGCAGGAGTTGTTGAAGTCCAGTGGCGGGTTGAATCTGGGGATCGATTTCCTGCCGGGGGCGTTGGGTTTCGATCCGTTGGTGTTCGAGGTCGATTCGGTTTTCGCCGGCCGGGTGTTGTGGTTCGACGCGTTGATCGGGAATGTGGATCGGACGTGGCGGAATCCGAACATGCTGGTGTGGCATGGGGATCCGTATCTGATCGATCATGGTGCGTCGTTGATCTTTCACCATAATTGGCGGGATGCGGATCGGGCCGCGGTACGGGCGTATGACGCGGATGATCATGTGATGGTGCCGGCGGGGCCGGATCTGGTGGCGGCTGATGCGGAGTTGGCGCCGCGGGTTACGGGGGAGTTGTTGCGCGAGGTCGTCGGTTTGGTGCCGGATGACTGGTTGGTGGAGGAGCCGGGGTTCGGTTCGGCGGGTGAGGTTCGGGATGCGTATGTGGCGCATCTGCTGGCGCGTGTCGGTGAGCGTGTGTGGTTGCCGGAGGTGCGGCGGTGAGCGGCTGCGGGGTGCCTGGGGCGACGGTGGTGCGTGATGTGTTCGAGTATGCGCTGGTTCGGGTGGTGCCGCGGTTGGAGCGGGGGGAGCAGGTGAATGCGGGGGTGATCGTGTATTGCCGTGCGCAGGGGTTTTTGGGTGCGCGGTGTGTGTTGGACGAGGGGCGGTTGCGGGCGCTGGATCCGGGGGTGGATGTGCGTGGTGTGGGGCGGGCCTTGGATGCGGTGGAGTTGGTGTGCCGGGGTGGTGCGGGTGCCGGTCCGGCGCGTGATGAGGATGCGGGGCGGCGGTTTCGGTGGTTGACGTCGCCGCGGAGCACGATTGTGCAGCCGGGGGCGATTCATACGGGGTTGACGCGGGATGCGGCGGGGGAGTTGGCGCGGTTGGTGGATCGGTTGGTGTTGTGAGGCGCCGGCGGTAGCGGTGGAGGGGGTCGGGATCGGGGGCGGCCGTCTGGCGGTGTGGTTAGTTGTGCTAACTAATCGGGGTGGGCAAGGTCACCGTGTGCCGGGTGCTGCGGGGGCGGTGGCGGGGGATGAGTGCGTGCGGGCGGTGCGTTGCCCGTTGAAGGAGCAGTGTGCAGGTTGTCGCCGGGGCCGGTCGTGCCCCGGTCATCGGATCGTTGGATGATGTGGAGGTTGTGGCGTTGTCGCAGAGCCGGTTATCCGGGGTGCCCGCGTCGGCGGGGTGGTTGCGTACGGAGTCGGGTCGGGTTCCGCGGCGGTCGTTCGCGCTGCTGGTGTTGGTGCTGGGGACGCTGACGGCGATCGGCCCCTTGGCGACGGATCTGTACCTGCCGGCCTTTCCCCAGATCGCGGCGGATCTGGATGCGCAGCAGGCGCAGATCCAGTTGACGCTGACGGCGATGATGCTGGGGTTGTCGCTGGGGCAGTTGGTGATCGGCCCGTTGAGCGATGCGCTGGGGCGGCGCGGTCCGCTGCTGGTGGGTTTTGCGGCGTTCGCGCTGGCGTCGTTCGCGTGTGTGCTGGTGACCTCGGCGTCGGCGCTGGCGGTGCTGCGGTTCGTGCAGGGGATTGCGGGTGCGTCGGGTGCGGTGATCGCGCGTGCGGTGGTGCGCGATGTGTTCGAGGGTGATGAGGCGGCGCGGTTTTTTTCGCGGTTGATGCTGGTGACGGGGTTGGCTCCGTTGCTGGCGCCGGTGCTGGGGGCGCAGCTGCTGCGGGTGGGGCCGTGGCAGGTGAGCTTCGTGGCGCTGGGTGTGCTGGCGCTGGTGAGTCTGACGGTGGTGGCGCTGTGGTTGCCGGAGACGCTGCCGGTGTCGGTGCGGCGGCCGTTTCGGGTGGGTTCGCTGCTGCGGACGGTGGGTTCGCTGGTGCGCGATGTGCGGTTCATCGGGCCGACGCTGACGCTGGGGTTGGCGTTCGCGATGCTGTTCACGTACGTGTCGTCGTTCTCGTTCGTGTCGCAGAGCCGGTTCGGGGCCTCGGAGCAGGGCTTCGCGCTGATGTTCGCGGTCAACACGGCGGGGCTGATGATCGGCACGCAGGTGAACGCGTATTTGATCGGCAGGGTGGAGACGTCGCGGCGGTTGGCCGGGGGTCTGGTTGCGGCGCTGTGCGCGGTGGGGGTGCTGGGTGTGCTGGCGCTGGGCGGGCTGTCGGGTCCGGGGGCGCTGGTGGCGCTGACGTGTGTGTTCTTCACGATGATGCTGAGCTTGGGGTTCGTGATGCCGAATGCGACGACGCTGGCGATCTCCTCGCAGGTGCCGGCGGTGGCGGGGACGGCGTCGGCGCTGATGGGGTCGCTGCAGTTCGCGTTGGGGGGCGGGTTGTCGTCGATGGCGGGGTGGACGGATTCGGGTGAGGCGAGTCTGGCGAGTATGGCCGTGGTGATGGGGTCGGTGGGGGTGGCCTCGGGTGCGGTGTTCGCGGTGTCGTCGTGGTGGTCGGCGCGTGTGCGGGAGCGGGCGCGTCGTTCGGCGGTGTGACGTGGGATGACGGTGTGATGGGCGGCCCCGGTCGGTGATCGGCCGGGGCCGCTTCGTGTTGGGGGGCAGGGTAGCGGTTTTCGGTGTTGGGGCCGGTGTTTCACGGGTTGCCGCAGGGTGAGATTTGCGTGCACAGTAGGGCCACTCGCGTGAGGCGCGCACGGGGGTGTCTCGCCGGTCCCCCCGCCGGCTGTGAGGAGTCTGGGCTGATGGTGGAGTCGTCGGTTGGTGCGGTCGGTCAGGGGCGGCTTCGGGGGTTGGGTGATCTGCCGTATCACTGGTGTGAGGGTGCGGCGCGCGAGGAGATTCTGCTCGGGTTGGACGCCGAGGCGGCGGCGTGGGGGCCGTTGACGTCGCGGGAGTTCTCGTCGCAGGTGGCGGCGGTGTCCAAGGGGTTGATCGGTGTCGGTGTGGGGGCCGGCGATCGTGTGGTGGTGGTGGCGCGTCCGGGGGTGGAGTGCGCGCTGGTGGTGTTGGCGGCCTGGGTGGTGCGGGCCGCGGTGGTGTGTGTGCCGCCGGGGGTGTCGGCGGAGCGGTTGGAGTATGTGCTGCGTGACTGCGATCCGGCGGCGGTGGTGTTGGAGGACGGCCGGCATGCTGCGGCGGTGGGGGCGCTGGGGCGTGAGTTGACGGCGTTGGCGCGGGTGTGGCGGTTCGATCAGGGGGGTTTGGAGGGGATCGCGCGTCCTGGGGCGTATATGGATTCGACTGCGGTGCGGTTTCGGCGGGAGGAGCAGTCGCTGCGGGATGTGGCGGCGATCGTGTATCCGGTGAGCACGGTGGTGCGGACGCGTGGTGTGGTGTTGACCCACGGTGCGGTGCTGGCGGCGGCGGAGGCGCTGGTGGAGCGGCTGGGGCCGGTGTTGGAGGGGCGGCGCCGGGGTGAGCGCGAGGGTGCGGGCCGTGTGCTGGTGGAGCTGGGGCTGTGGGAGCCGGGTGCGCTGGCGGGTCTGGTGGCGTGCGGGTTGGTGCGTGCGCCGGTGGGGTTCGTGGGGCGGGGGCCGCGGTTGCTGCGGGATGTGCGGTCGTTCGGGCCGCAGGTGCTGGTGTGCCGGTCGTGGCTGGTCGAGCGGGTGTTCGCGGCGGTGAGGGCGTCGGCTCCGCCGAACGGGTGGGACCAGGTGGACCGGTTCAAGGTGGCTGCGGAGCTGGCGGTGGAGTTCGACCGGGCGCGGCGCAAGGGTGCGTGGCGGCGGATGTCGCGGGCGATGTATGAGTGGGTTTACGGCCGGGTGCGTGATGCGTTGGGCGGGCATGCGCGGCTGGTGGTGTGTGCGGGCGGGGATCTGCCGGAGGAGTTGGACGGGTTCTTCAACGGTGCTGGGGTGCCGTTGGTGCAGGTGTGGGGGGTTCCGGAGGCGTGCGGGGCGGTTGCGGCGGGGGCGCCGGAGTCGCGGCGTGCGGGGACGGTGGGCCGGGCGCTGGCGGGGGTGTCGGTGCAGCCTTCGGGTGAGGGGGAGTTGTGTGCGCGGGGGCCGCAGTTGTTCGCGGGTTATCGGGGGGATGAGGACGCGGGGCGTTCTGCGGTGTGGGAGGGGTGGTTGGCCTCGGGGGTGGCGGGGGAGTTGGACGATGCGGGGTTTGTGGTGGTGGGGCGGCGGTTGCGGGCGCAGGCCACGCGTGCGGGGGATCGTGTGCGGGAGGTCGGCGGTGGGCGGCCGGGTGCGGTCGAGCCGGATTTTGCGGGGGTGTGGGAGCAGCGGGTGTGTGCGCATCCGCTGGTGGCCCAGGCGATGGTGGTCGCCGGGGGGCGGCCCTATGCCAGTGCGCTGGTGACGTTGGCGGCGGATCAGGTGGAGTACTGGCGGTTGGTGAACAATCGGCCGCTGTCGTTGTCGCGTGCGGAGTTGGCTGCTGATCCGGATCTGGGGGCGGAGGTGCGTTCGGCGGTGGTGGCGGCCAATCAGGCGGTGCCGGCGGAGTGGGCGGTGCGGGCGTTTCATGTGTTGGCCGAGGAGTTCACGGCGGCGGGGGGTCTGGTGCTGGCTGATGGGAGCCTGCGCCGTGATGCGGTGCTGCGGGCGTTCGCCGAGGAGATCGAGGGGTTGTATCGGGGGCGGGAGTTGCCGCGCGGCGATCGGTTCGCTGGTTGATCACTGGTTGAGGTAGGCCAGGACGGCGCGGACGCGGCGGCTGTCGTCGGTGGAGGGCGGCAGGTCGAGTTTGGTGAAGATGCTGTTGATGTGTTTGCTGACGGCTTTTTCGGTGATGTAGAGGCGTCCGGCGATGGCGGAGTTGGAGCGGCCTTCGGCCATTTCGGCGAGGACTTGGCGTTCGCGTGCGGTGAGTTGGGCCAGGGGTCCGGTGTCGGTGTGTTTGGCCAGGAGTTGGGCGATGACGGCGGGGTCCATGGCGGTGCCGCCGGCGGCGACGCGGTGGATGGCGTCGATGAACTGGCTGATGTCGAAGACGCGGTCTTTGAGGAGGTAGCCGACGGCGCCGCGGTCGTCGGAGAGGAGTTCGCGGGCGTAGAGCTGTTCGACGTGCTGGGAGAGCACGAGGATGGGCAGGCCGGGTTGGGTGTGGCGGGCGCTGATGGCGGCTTGGAGGCCTTCGTCGGTGAAGGTGGGGGGTAGGCGGACGTCGACGACGGCGACGTCGGGGCGGTGGTGGGTGAGGGCTTTGTGGAGGTCGGGGCCGTTGTCGACGGCGGCGACGACCTCGCAGTCGTGTGCGGTGAGCAGGCGGATGAGCCCGTCGCGCAGGAGGGCGAGGTCTTCGGCGATGACGACGCGCACGGTGGCTCCGTAGGGGTGTGGTGGGGCCCGCGGGTGGGGCTGGTGGGGTTTATGGTGCCATCGCCGGGGGCGGGGCGGGGGGTGGTGCGGGGTTTGTGCGGTGGGGGGTGTCGATGCCGCAGGGCAGTTCCATGGTGATGATGGTGGGTCCGCCGGTGGGGCTGTGGGTGTTGATGGTGCCGTCGAAGGCGGCGAGGCGGCGGTGGATGCCGGTGAGTCCGGTGCCGGCGCGGGGGTCGGTGCCGCCGCGGCCGTCGTCGCCGACGGTGATGACCATGCGGTCGCGGCCGTGGTTGATGCGGACCCAGGCGCGGGTGGCGCGGGCGTGTTTGGCGGTGTTGGTGAGGAGTTCGGCGACGGCGAAGTAGGCGGCGGATTCGACGGGGCCGGGGGGTCGGCCGGGCAGGTCGATGTCGAGGGCGATGGGGATGTGGTGGGTGAGGGCGAGGGCGCGGATGGCGCCGTCGAGTCCGCGTTCGACGAGGACGGGCGGGTGGATGCCGCGGACGAGGTCGCGGAGTTCGGTGAGGGCTTGGCGGGTGGTTTCGCGGGCTTCGGTCAGGAGGCGGTGGGCGGCTTGGGGGTCGCGGGTGAGGGTTTCTTCGGCGAGGCCGAGGTTCATGCCGAGGGCGACGAGGCGGGCTTGGGCGCCGTCGTGGAGGTCGCGTTCGATGCGGCGGACTTCGGAGGCTTGGGCGTCGATGGTGTGTGCGCGTGAGGTGGCGAGGTGGGCGACGCGGGCGGTGAGGCGGTCGTGTTCGGTGGGTGCCAGGAGGCGGCGGTTGAGGCGGGTGTAGGTGTGGACGGTGGTGGGGGTGAGGAGGAGGGCGAGGGTGATCAGTAGGGCGCCGGTGATGAGGGAGGGCCAGGCGTCGGGTTGGGTGGTGACGGGTTGGAGGGCGTAGAAGCTGGGGGCGTGGCGCCAGGTGTAGGTGTGGGCGAGGGCGAGGAGGCCGTGTCCGAGGAGGGTGGGTGGGAGGGCGGCGAGGATGAGGCCGGCGGTGCTGTTGGCGGCGAGCCAGGTGTAGTCGCGGCGGGTGGCGGGGTCGGTGAGCAGGGTGGTGAGTTGGGTGGTCAGGCGGGTGTCGGTGAGGGGGCGGTAGGCGGGTGCGGGGACGGGTCCGGTGGCCAGGAGGTGGCCGAGGAGTCGGCGGTGGGTGTGGGCGTGGCCGCGTAGGAGGCGGGTGAGTGCGGCCAGGAGTGGCAGGCCGACCCAGATGGCGGAGAGTGCTGCGGCGGCGAGGCTGAGGCTGAGCAGCACGGTGCCGGCGGCGGTGTGGGTGGTCAGCAGGAGTGACCACACCAGCAGGCCGGGGCGGGTGTGGTGCCGGTAGCGGGGTCGGGCCATGGGCGGGTCCTTGCGGGGCTGGGGCGGGGCGGCGGTGTCCTTTCCATTGTGGGGTGCGGGTGGGCGCGGGGTCGGTGGTGGTTTCTCCCCTCGTGGGGGTGGTGTTCAGGACCAGCGCATGTCGGTCGCGTAGGGCAGGCGGGTGACGGCGGTGGCGGGGTTGGCGTTGAGGGCGTCGCGCAGTTGGGTCCAGGCGTCGCGGGGTGTGTTGTCGGTGCGGGTGCAGCCGCCGCGCTGGGTGCAGGCGGTGTGTTGGGACAGGGCGCCGGCGAAGCGGATGGGGCGGTCGTGGTGGCGGGCGCCCCAGGCGCTGGCGTTGGCCCATTGGCGGGCTTGGATGCCGTCGGTGCGGTAGATCTGGGGCAGGGCGCGCAGGGTGGGTCCGGCGCCGGTGGCGAGGTAGTGGATGTCGGCGAGGTCCCAGCCGTTGTTGCAGGCGGTGGTGGTGTGTCCGGGGGTGGGGCAGCCGCCGGCGGAGTTGGCGGCGTAGAGGGGGCGCTGGGTGTGGTCGGTGTAGGCGTCGGCCCAGGCGCGGGCCCAGGCGGGGGTGGACCAGGAGGGTTCGGCGTCGATGGCGCCGGTGATGGTGATGTGGTCGGTGTCGGCGCGGTCGGCGGCGGCGTCGACGATGCGGGCCCAGGCGGTGCCGGCGCGGGCGCCGCTGATGCCGCCGTCGTCTTTGTTGTTGACGCCGAGGGCGAGGTGGGCGGTGGTGGTGCCGTTGTTGCAGCGGGTGAATCCGTGGGCGTAGGCCTGGGCGATGTCGATGGCGGTGGTGGCGGGGACGCGGGGGGTGTCGGTTTTGGCGGTGGTGCCGGGGTGGCGCAGGCGGTTGCCGTGTTCTTGGGTGCCGAGGAAGAGGATGCGCAGGCCGTTTCGGCCGGTTTGGGCGGCGGCGCAGCCGGCGTCGGCGGCGTGGTCGGTGTCGCGTTGGGTGCCGTTGGCGGTGATGTAGAGGCTGGTGGTGTGGCCGGGGTAGGTGGGGGTTTGGGCGTGGGCGGTGGTGGTGGTCAGGGCGAGTGCGGTGGCGGCGGCGGTGAGGGTGCGCAGGGTGCGGGTGGGGTGCATGGGTTTCTCCTGGTCGGGTGGGTGTGTGTGGGGCTATTGAGCCGTGTGGGCCCGGTGGTGGGCACGTATCCCGGGGAGTTGGGCGGTTTCGGGGCGAGGGGGGCGTTTGGGGTGAAGCGGTGGGGCGGGTGGGGGTGGTGGCGGGGGTGATTCGGGGACTCGCGGGCTCCGGTTTCCCGTGCAATGCCGCAACCTGTGATGATTCTGTGTGTGTGGCGTGAACTGATCGTTGAGCTGTACCCGCGGGCGGAGTTGGCCGAGCCGGCCGATCCGGCGGTGGTGGCCTTGATCGAGAAGGAGTTGGGGCTGCCGGTGCCGTCGGAGTTGGCGTCGTTGTACGGCGAGTGCGACGGGGTGTGCAACGAGTACGGCGATGCGGTGGTGTGGCCGGCGCGGCGGGTGGTGGAGGACAACCTGGCGATGCGGGCGGAGCCGGATTATGTGGAGCTGTATGCGCCCTTCGATGAGCTGATCTTTTTCGGGGACAGCGACATGGGGCCGCAGTTCGCCTATGTGCTCACCGATTACGGGCCGGGGATCGTGGTGTGGGATCACGAGAGCGATCGGCGGCGGTTGGCGGCGGTGTCGTTGCGGGATTATCTGGTGCGGTGCCTGGGGGAGGGCGGGGGGTGGTTCCGCTGAGTGGTGTGCATTGAGCTGGGGGTTTGGGTGCCGGGGGGCGGGGCTGGGGCCGCGGGTCGGGCTGACCTGCGGCTTTGTGCTATTTTGCGGGGATATCGCCCTGGTGTGTGCGGGGCGGGTGTCCACCTCGGCAGCAGAGAGCGGTTCCAGCGATGTCGCAGTCGTCGGCCCCGCAGCGGGGCAGCGCCCCGGCGCGGGTGCGTGTGCAGGGTGTGCCGGTCGAGTCGTTTCCGGAGTTGGCGCCGGAGGCGCGGCGGGGCCGGGTGCGGGCCGTCACCGAGGTGGGCGAAGAGGTGCTGCACCGGCCGTGCCGGAGTGTGGGCGAGGAGGAGTTCGGCGGTGCCGCGTTGGCCGCGCTGATCGACGACATGTTCGTGACGATGTATGCGGCCGAGGGTGTGGGGTTGGCGGCCAACCAGGTCGGGGTGGATCTGCGGGTGTTCGTCTACGACTGCCCCGATGACGACGGTGTGCGGCATGTGGGGCATGTGTGCAACCCGGTGGCGGCCGAGCGGGGGGCGGGCGAGGATCTGCTGGCGGTGGAGGACGAGGGGTGCCTGTCGGTGCCGGGTCCTCATGCCGAGCTGGCGCGGCCCGAGCATGCGCTGGTGCGCGGGCGCGACCGGGAGGGCCGGCCGGTGGAGATCGCCGGCAGCGGGTATTTCGCGCGGTGCCTGCAGCACGAGACCGATCACACGCTGGGGCGGCTGTATATCGACCGGCTGCCCAAGCGGGTGCGGCGCAAGGTGCTGCGGCGGATGGAGGACATGCGCGCCGAGGTGCTGGAGCGGCGCCGCGCCAACGCCGAGCGGCTCGTGGGGGGCGCCGGTGGCGCTCAGGGCTGAGCCGGCCTCGCGCGGCCGTGGGCCGGGGCGGGGCGCAGGGGTTCGCCGGGGATGAGGTGGCGGGTGTGGCCGCGGGCGCACAGCCGGTCGTAGGCCTGCCAGACGTCGTCGGGGATGTCGACGGGGGCGCTCCAGCCGCGGCGGGCGTAGACGGCCAGGCGCTGCAGGTCGCCGACGAGGAAGTCGATGAGTTCGGCGTGGGTGTGCTCGCCCTCGGCATAGCCCTGGTAGCCGCCGCCGAAGCAGTCGAAGCTCCAGCGGGGCCCGGGCCAGTGCAGGGCGGCGGTGGCCAGGGCGCGCTGGGCCATGTAGGGCTTGGCGGTGACCACGGCGCTGCGGGGGGCGCTGCGGCCGGTTTCGGCGATCAGGCGGCGGGCCAGGGCGAAGTTCTCGGCGGTGTTGGTGGCGCGGGTCTCCAGCAGGACGGCGGAGTCGGGGATGGGGGCGCTGCGGCGGGCGGCGCGGGCGAAGGTGGCGGCTTCGGAGTCGGGCCAGCGCTGTGCGGTGCCGTCGCCGCCGGTGCGGCGGCCGCGGTCGCCGCTGAAGACGAGCAGCGGCGCCACGCCGTCCTGCCACAGGCGGGCGGCGTGGGCGGCCACGCGCAGGTCGTGGCTGCCCAGGACCAGGATGAGGTCGTGGCCGGTTCGGGCGGGTGCGGCGGGGCGGGTGTGGAAGTCCCACAGGCGCCGGGCGAGGGCGTGGGTCTCGGCCGTGATCACGGCGCCACCTTAGCGCGGGCGCGAGGGGGCCGGTGGTAGCGCTGCGGGGGTGCGCAGCCCCCGGAAAGGGGGCCAATCCGGCGGGATTGGCTCTTTTTCGCGGGGTGGGCGGTACCGGGTGCGGCCGGTGATGTGGGATGCGGGTCCGGGCTGGGCAGGCGCGGGGGCAGCGGCGCGCTGGGTCAGGGGGAGGGGGCCGCATGATGCGGGGACGCCGGGTGGCGGTTGTGGCGGCGGTCGCGGCGGTGTGCGGGCTGAGCGCGTGCGGTCTGGGCGCGCGGCCGGTGGCGGGCTCGGGCGGCGACGGCGCCGAGCCGGCCGGGGCGGGTGCGGTCGAGCGCGACACCGGTGTGCGGGGCCGGGTGGTGCGCGAGGGCGGCGCGGTCGGCGCGCACTGCCTGCTGCATGCGCGGGCGGCGTCGGTGTGGGCGCCGCCGGTGCCCGAGGCGGCGGTGATCAGCGACGCCCGGGGCCGCTTCTTCCGGGCGCTGCCGGCGGGCACCTACACCCTGTCGGCGCGCTGCGGGGGCGAGGTCGGGCGCGTGGATCAGGTGGCGGTGGCCGAGGGCGAGGTGGCCGCGGCGATCATCGTGGTGGAGTAGGGCGTAGTGGGCCCGATGCGGGTTAGTTTGGCGGCCATGGTCAACGTTGTCAGCAGCCGCGTTCTGATCCGCCCCACCGATCTGGAGCGCAGCCGCGCCTTCTACCGCGACGTGCTGGGGCTGGCGGTCTACCGCGAGTTCGCCACCGGCGGCGGCGAGTACGGGACCGTGTTCTTCCTGGGCGGGGGTTTCCTGGAGCTGTCGGGGCGCAGTGAGCGCGCGCCGGAGCCGCAGGCGGTGCGGTTGTGGCTGCAGGTGCCCGACATCGAGGAGGCGCGCGCGGAGCTGGCGGGGCGGGGTGCCGAGATCGCCCGGGAGCCGCGGCGCGAGCCGTGGGGGCTGGTGGAGATGTGGCTCGCCGATCCCGACGGCCTGCTTGTGTGTGTGGTGGAGGTGCCCGCCGACCATCCGATTCGCCGCCGCGACTGAGCGGGGCGGCTACCAGGTGGGGCGCAGGGGGCGGGTGCGGCGCCGGCGGCCCCGAGCACGCCGCCGCCCGCGAGGCGGTGCTGCCGGGGCTGCGGGGCAGCCTGGAGCCGAGCGTCGACGGGCGGGTGCGGCGCCCGGGTCCCGCAGACGCGGCCGCGGGTGCCGGCCGGCAGCCGACCGGGGTGTCCGATCCCCCTCCGGTGCCGGCCGCGGCCCGGGTGGCCACCGGGGCCGGGCTGCGCGCGGTGATGGCCGGCGGCGGCCTGCCGAGCCCGCCCTGGACGTGCTGAGTCCCGCGGCTCGGCCGGCCCCTCAGCCGCCGCGGCCGGCGCGGGCGCGCATGTCGGCGGCGCCGCCCGCGCCCACCGCCGCGGCCCGCCGGTCGCGGGTGGCCTCCAGTTCGGTGCGCAGCCGGGCGATCTCGCGGGGGGCGAAGGCGCCGATGAGCGCGGGCAGCGCGCCGCGCACCCCCTGCACGGCGCGCAGCCAGGGCTGGCCGTAGACGTGGGCGCGGCGGCGGGCGATGCCCTCCAGCAGGCGCTCCACGGCCGGCTCCGGCGCATAGGTGCGGTTCATCGGCCAGGGCAGGCGCCGGCGCATCTGCGCCAGGGCGGCGTCCTCGTCGGCGCCGCGGACCATGTCGGTGTCGGTCCAGCTGAGGTAGGCCACGCCCACGCCCACCCCCTCGGCGGCGACCTCGGGCGCCAGGCAGTGGGCGAAGGCCTCCACGCCGGCCTTGCCGGCGCAGTAGGCGCCCATCAGCGGGGCCGGCGCCAGTGCGGCCAGGGAGGCGACCTGCAGCAGGTAGCCGCGGCGGCGGCGCAGGGCGGGCAGGAAGGCGCGGGCGGTGGCGATGCTGCCGAGCAGGTTGACCTCGATGACGCGGTCGAAGGCCGGGGCGGGGGTGTCGGCGAAGGGGCCGCCGGTGGCGATTCCGGCGTTGGCCACGACGATGTCGACGCCGCCGAAGCGCTCCTCGGCCTCATCGGCGACGGCGTGCAGGGCCCGGGCGTCGGTGACGTCGGCCTCGAAGGCGGCGGCGCCGGCGCCGCACTCGGCGGCCACCGCATCCAGCTCCTCGGGTTCCAGGCCGACCAGCAGGCATCGGACGCCCTCCTGGGCCAGGCGCAGGGCCAGCAGCCGGCCCAGTCCGCGGGCGGCTCCGGTGACCACGGCGGTCTTGCCGGCCAGAGCGGGGTGGGCTCGCTTGCTCATGCACTCTCCTGGCGGTTGCTGGGGGCGAGGTGGGTTCGGGCGAGGTCGGACAGGGCCTGGGCCAGGGCCGCGGGGGTCTCCAGCGGGGTCATGTGCCCGGTGCGGGGCAGTTCCACCAGGCCGCGGCAGTCGGGCAGCGCCTCGGCGATGCGGCGGGCGTGGGCGATGGGGGTGAGCCGGTCGTCGGTGCCGGCCACGACCAGGGTGGGTGCCTGCAGGGTGCGCAGGTTGCGCCGCAGGTCCAGGCCGGCCAGGACGCGCCCCCACCGGGCGCGGGGCAGGGCGGGGGCGGCGTGGACCATGTCGGCGCACAGGTCGACCATGTCGGCCTGTGCGTCCTTGGCCATGGTGGCGTAGTGCAGGGCGGCGCGGGTGAGGCGGGTGCGGGGCCCCAGCGGCAGGGGGGCGGTCAGCATCATGCGGTGGGCCAGGGCGCCGGCGCGGGGGAAGCGGGCGGCGCCGGGGAAGACGCGCGAGGAGGCGGTCAGGTCGCCGGCGCCGGTGCTGGCCAGTAGGGCGGCGGCGGTGCGCGCGGCGAAGCGGGGCCGCTCGGCGGCGGCCATCACGGTCATGGCGCCCATGCTGTGGCCGGCGACCACGGCGCGTTCGCCGGGCTCCAGGGCGGCGTCCATGACGGCGATGAGGTCGTCGGCCAGGGCGGTGGTGCCGTAGCCGGCGGCGCGGGGGGCCTGGCTGGCGCCGTGGCCGCGCTGGTCGTAGCAGATGAGGCGCAGGTTCTCGCCCAGCAGGTGGATGAGGGGGTGCCACAGGCGGATCGCGCAGGTCCAGCCGTGGGCGAGGATGACGGGTGGGGCGTGGGCGGGTCCGTGGACCTCGGCGTGCAGGCGGGTGCCGTCGGCGGAGCGGACGGCGAGGGTGCGCCGGGGGGCGGGGGCGGCTGTGGGCATGGGTGGGCGGCTCCTGGGGCTCCGGCGGGGGCGGATGGGGACCGAGCCTAAACCATGACAATGCTCATTGGAAGGGTTTTGGCGGGGCCGCCGCGAAGGCGCGCGCCCGCTGCGCACGACGCGGCGGCACGGTGCCGCAGGGGACCGCTCGCGGGACCGCGCCCGCACCGCAGGAGGCGCCCTGGCAGGAGGTACGGCGCAGCGGCGCGATCGAGCACGACCGCCTCGCGTGCCCGCCGCCCCGCCGAAGACTTTCGAGGACGCAGCGCCACCGGCAGCGACCACCTGCCGGTGGCGGCCGAGATCACCTGGTGAGTGCCGCACCCGCCGAGGGTGCCCGCGTGCGGCCCGGCCGAAGCGGGCGGCGGGATCCGGGAAGGCGCCGCGCGGTCAGGGGCTCAGCTCCTCCAGGAGCGCGAAGCCCTCGGCGATCCAGTCCAGCTCGGTGCGGGCGCGGGCGATGAGGCCGTCGTAGGCGTAGACCTTGAAGCGCACCGCGCGCTCGGCCTCGCGCTCGTCCAGTTTGGCCAGGCGGGCCGCCAGGGTGGGGTGGCTGCGGTCGAGGAGGGTGGCGCGGGTGCCTTCGAGCATGCGCAGCTGCTCGGTCCAGTACTCCTGCTGCCGGCGCAGCTGCTCGCGCACGGCGGCGGGGTCGGCGAAGTCGAAGTAGGCCGCCTTCAGATACACCGGGTCGCGCTGGCGCTGGGGCGCCAGCGGCGACTCCATCCAGGCGCGGAAGTCGGCCAGCCCGGCGTCGGTGACGTGGTACTCCTTCTTGGTCCCCTTCCTGCCCCAGGCGACCTCGACCGAGGCGAGCAGCCCGTCGCGCTCCATCCGGTGCAGTTCGGGGTAGATCTGCGAGTCGGGCGCATGCCAGACGTGGGCCACCGAGCGGCTGAAGCTCTTCGCGATGTCGTAGCCGGTCATCGGTCGGCCGGTGAGCAGCGCGACCAGCGCGTAACGCAGGGACAACGACCCTCCCTCCCTCGGATCGGCCACGCCGTCCGTCCTTGCCAACTAACTATATCCATAGATAGTTTGCGAGTCCTGCGTCACATACCTCTCTCCATAGGGAGTTTCCATGACCCTCACCGCATCGTCCCTGGTGGAGACCGCGCCACCGGCCACCGCGGCCAAGATCTTCAACCACCCCCGCAACGCCTGGTACGTCGCGGCCTGGGACCACGAGGTCACCGGCAAGCAGCCGCTGGCGCGCACCGTCGCCGGCGTTCCGCTGGCGCTGTGGCGCAACCGCCGGGGCCGCGCCGTCGCCCTCGCCGACGCCTGCTGGCACCGGCTCGCCCCGCTGTCGAAGGGCAGGATCCTCGGCGACGAGCTGCAGTGCCCCTACCACGGCCTGCGCTACAACGCGACCGGCCGCTGCACCGGGATGCCCGCCCAGGAGACGATCAACCCCAGCGCGATCGTCCCCTCCTACCCCGTCGTCGAGCGCTACCGCTACGTCTGGGTGTGGGTCGGGGACCCCGACCTGGCCGACCCGGCCGCCGTGCCCGACATGCACCAGATGGACGACCCCGCCTGGGCCGGCGACGGCGAGACCATCCACGCCCACTGCAACTACCAGCTCGTCCTCGACAACCTGATGGACCTCACCCACGAGGAGTTCGTGCACTCCTCGAGCATCGGCCAGGACGAGCTGTCCGAGGCCGAGTTCGACGTGGTCCACCAGGGCGAGACCGTCACGGTCACCCGCTGGATGCGCGACATCGACCCGCCCCCGTTCTGGCTGAAGAACATGCGCGACAGGTTCCCCGGCTTCGAGGGCAGGGTCGACCGGTGGCAGATCATCACCTTCCAGGCCCCCGGCACGATCTGCATCGACGTCGGCGTGGCCAAGGCCGGCACCGGCGCGCCCGAGGGCGACCGCAGCCAGGGCGTCAACGGCTACGTGATGAACACGATCACCCCCGAGACCGAGCGCACCTGCCACTACTTCTGGGCGTTCATGCGCAACTACCGCCTGGACAGCCAGACCATCACCACCCAGCTGCGGCAGGCCGTGCACGGGGTCTTCGCCGAGGACGAGGACATGCTGCGCGCCCAGCAGCGCGCCATCGACGCCAACCCCGACCACGAGTTCTACAGCCTCAACATCGACGCCGGCGGCATGTGGGTGCGCCAGATCCTGGAGCGCATGCTCGCGGCCGAAGGGCGCCCCTCGGCCGCACCGGCTCCGGGACAGGGGGCCTGAGGTGGCGGTGCAGACCCAGACACGCTGGCAGCGGGCCCGGGTGGCCGAGGTCGGCGACGCCGCCCGGGGCATCCGCCGCATCGTCGTCGAACCCGAGCATCCCCAACACGCCGCGCCCGGCACCCACATCGACGTCGAAACCGGGACCGGCACCGGAACCCCGCGCGTGCGGTCCTACTCCGTCGTGCGCTCCGAGGACCGCGGCCGCAGGCTGACCCTGAGCGTACAGCTGTCGCCGGCCTCGCGCGGCGGCTCCGCCGCGATGCACCGGCTGCGGGCCGGCGACGAGCTGGCCGTCACCGGACCCCTGCAGAACTTCCCGCTGGCGGTCGGCGCCGACCGCTACGTCCTGGTCGCCGGCGGCATCGGCGTCACCGCACTGGTGGCGATGGCCGCTGCGCTGCGCCGCCGCGGCGCCGACTACGAACTGGTGCTCGCCGGCCGCAGCCGCGCCGTCATGGCCTACCTCGACGAGCTGGTCGCCGAACACGGCGACCGCGTCCGCGTCCACGTCGACGACGAGGGCACCCCCCTGGCGGTCGACGACCTCGTCGCCGGGATCGCCCGGGCGCCCGCGGCGGCGGCCACCGAGCTGTACATGTGCGGCCCGATCGGGCTCATGGACGCCGTCTCCCGCAGCTGGGCCGCACACGGCCTGCCGGCGACCAACCTGCGCTTCGAGACGTTCGGCTCCAGCGGCCGCCACCCCGCCGAGGAGTTCCGGGTGCACCTGCCCCGGCTCAACCGGGAGATCACCGTCGCGGCCGACACCACGATCCTCGACGCCCTCGAGGCCGCCGGCGTGGACACGCTGTCGGACTGCCGCAAGGGCGAGTGCGGGCTGTGCCTGGCCAAGGTGGTCGACTCGCGGGGCACCATCGACCACCGCGACGTCTTCCTGAGCGAGTCCCAGAAGGAACGCTCCACCAGCCTGTGCCTGTGCGTCTCCCGGGCGGTGGCACCCGCAGGCGACCCGGCCGGCCCCGCCGTCCTCTCCCTCCACCTCACCTGACCCGGCGCCCCCGCGCACCCCCACCCACCCTCACCACCTGGACACCCATGAACATCACCGCACGCATCTCACAGGCGCCCATGAGCGGCTACCAATGGCTGATCATCGGCCTGTGCACCTTCATGAACTGCCTGGACGGCTTCGACGTGATGGCGGTCGCCTTCACCGGGCCCTCGGTCACCGAGGAGTTCGCGCTCACCGGCTCCCAGTTCGGGCTGCTGGTCTCGGTCGGCCTGATCGGGATGGCGATCGGCTCGATGCTGCTCGCTCCCTTCGCCGATCTCATCGGCCGGCGCCCCCTGATCCTGATCAGCCTCGCCCTGGGCACGATCGGCATGTTCGGCGCGGCGATGGCCGCCTCGGTGACGGTGATGGGCGTCTTCCGCCTGGTCACCGGCATCGGCGTCGGGGGCATCCTGGCCAGCACCAACGTCATCGCCAGCGAGTTCTCCAACGCCAAGAACCGCGGACTGGCCATCGGCGTCTACACCGCCGGGTACGGCATCGGCGCCACCGTGGCGAGCATGGTCGCCAAGAGCGCCGTCGGCGGCGACTGGCGGATCGTCTTCTACGCCGGCGGTTTCGGCACCCTGCTCGCCCTGCTCGTCATCGCCGCCGTCCTTCCCGAGTCGGTGGCCTTCCTGGAGCAGAAGCGCTCCGGCGGCGCGCCGGCGCGGATCAACCGGACACTGGCCCGGATGCGGCTGGAGCCCGTCACCGGCGCCGACCTCGACCGGGCGGCCGAGGCCCGGGCCACGACCAGGCGGGCCGCGTCGGGATGGCTCAAAGACCAGCTGCCCCCCACGGTCCTGCTGTGGATCGTCTTCATCACGATCATGTTCGGCTTCTACTTCGTCAACAGCTGGACCCCCACGCTGCTGGTCGAGAAGGGGCTCTCCGAGGGCGCCGCCGTGACCGCCGGCATGGCGATCTCCATCGGCGGCACCGTCGGCTCGGTCCTCTACGGGGCCGCCGCCCGGCTGCGCACGCCGCGGGTGGTGCTGATCGGCTTCTCCCTGCTCTCGGCCGTCATGATGATCGTCTTCATCGTGAGCACCTCCACCCTGTGGCTCGGATTCGGCATCGGCGTCCTCGTCGGCGCCCTGATCAACGGCTGCATCGCCGGCGCCTACACCGTCGGCCCGCCCCTGTACCCGGCCAACATCCGCAGCGTCGGCATGGGGTGGGCCCTGGGGATGGGGCGCATCGGCGCCATCCTGTCGCCGACCATCGCGGGCATGCTCAAGGACGCCGGCGCCTCGGCGACCCAGCTCTACGTCGGCGCCGCCGTGGTGGTCGCCGCCTGCGCCCTGGTCCTGGTGGGCCTGCGCCGCCACGATCCCGATTCCCGCCCGGCGGCCCAGGAGGCGGTGGCCGCCTGAGCCCTGCGTGCTCTCCCCGCGGTGCGGCCCGGCCGGTTCTGCGGCCGGCCCGCACGCGCCGCCGCGGCCGCACGCCGGTGCGGCCCGGCGCGCACCGGTAGCGCCCCTGGGCTGGGCGAACCGGCGCCGGTCGCGAGCCGCAGGGGCCTTTGTAGGCTGGGGACGGCGCAGAACGCCCACGGGCGGGGGCCGAACATGGATTCCGAGATCGAGCAGGTGCCCTGGCCCCGGGAGTGGAAGGAGGGGCCGGCGGCGGGCCACGTCCTCATCGGCGCCTTCCTGCTCCTGCTCGCCGCGGGGGCGCTGCTCGGCGGAATCGGCGCCGCGGCCTCAGGCGGTCGGTCCGGGGCGTTCCTGCTTCCGTTCTCCCTTCTGCTCGCGGTGATCGCCGCGCTGCCCGCCTTCGCCTACCTGCGCCGCCGCGATGTCGACACCTGGCGGCTCAGCCTCGCGCGGGTGGAGCCCATCGGCACCCGCGCCGTGCACGTCGGCTACTCCCGCAGGGCCGCGGGCGGCCACCTCGCGGTCCTGGGGCTCTGCGCCGCCGCGCTGCTGGGCATCGTCGTGCTGCTCCCGCTGGCACCGCCCGGGGACGGGCGGGCCCTCGTGCTGTGGTTCGGGTCGGTTCTGCTGCTCGGTTGGCTGGTGTGGGTGGCGCTGGCCGTGGTGCGCGGCAGGGCCGCCCGCGGGTGGCTGGCGCTGGCCCCCGAGGGGGTCGTGCACCGGGGTTGGGGGACGACGACGATCGCGGCATGGGACGATGTCGCGTCCGTGCGCGCAGACACCGTCAAGCTCAACGCCTTCATCGTGCTCGCCGTGCCCGGCGGACACGCGCGCCGCGTGGTGCACTGCCGCGCGGTTCAGGCGCCCGAGGACCGGCTGCGGCCGCACCTGGCGGTGCGGCCCCGCATGCCGGCGGTCGATCCCGCCGTCCTCTACCACGCGCTGTGCTTCTACCACGCTGTTCCCCAGGCGCGTTCGGAGCTGGGCGACGGACGGGCCATCGAGCGCATGCGCCGGTGCGACTTCGCCCCTGGACCGGCCTAGCGCGGCCGGGCCGGCGTGAGCGCAGGGCAGCGGCGACGATCGGCGAATCCGCCGGGCCGCGGCCACGTCCTGTTCACCAAGCCGGTCACCACAGGGGGTGCGGCAACGGGGCCGAGGGGCGGTGGGAAGCCGCGCCCCCGCCGTTCTCAAGCACGGACTGGCTAGGGTGGGCGCCGGGCAGGTGCCCGCGACCGCCGATCCGGGCCGAGGTTTGGCCCCGCTGTCCGCCGAAAGGGCCCGCACGTGGAGCAGGAGCTGAATCTGGAGACGATCCTGGCCGAGCTGGCGCTGTATGCCCCCGTGGGCGAGAGCCGGCGCGGCCGCATCAGCTCGGCCGCGCTGGAGCCCGGCGGCACCGGGCTGCTCAAGGCCGTGGTCGACTTCGGATCCACCCCCGAGGGCCCCGATACCGGCCCCGATGTGGAGATCGCCAGCCGCCGCAGCGGCGCCGGCGCCGAGGGCGCCCAGCGCGAGCTGCGCGCCTTCTGCGCCGAGCGCGCGCTGATGGAGCGGCGCGCCCGCGACCCCGAGGGCGCCGCCTCCTTCACTCTGGGCGAGGGCGCCTCCTGGTCGGCGGGCGCCCTGGTCCTGGACGGTGCCGAGCGTCCCGCCGCCGTGCTGTCCACCGCCCACGCCTGGGTGGCCGCCGCCGAGGGCCCGGGCGGGGTGATGGTGCGGGTGTTCACCCCGCCGCCGGGCCCCGGCCCGGCGGTGCTGCGCCGCCTGCTGCGCGCCGAGGAGCTTGAGCCGCTGCGCGGGCGCGGCTGAGCCCGCGGGTCATCCGCAGTCGGCCTCCGGCTGGGCCGCGGTGTCGCCCTCGCCCCCGGGCCGGGCCCGCGCGCGGGCGGGCCCGGCGAGCAGCCGGCGCGGGCCCGGGCCCTGATCGGCCAGGCTGTCGTGGGGGTTGGACAGCGTGCAGCGCTCCAGCGACAGGCAGCCGCAGCCGATGCAGTCGGTGAGGTCGTCGCGCAGCCGCTCCAGCTGGTTGATGCGCTCCTGCAGTTCGTCGCGCCAGGTCGCCGACAGGCGGGCCCAGTCCTCGCGGGTGGGGGTGCGGGCCTCGGGAAGGCAGGCCAGGGCGTCGCCGATGGACGACAGCGGGATGCCCACCCGCTGGGCCAGGCGGATGAAGGCGACGCGGCGCAGCGTGTCGCGGCGGTAGCGGCGCTGGTTTCCGGCGGTGCGGCGGCTGGAGATGAGCCCTTTGCGCTCGTAGAAGTGCAGCGCCGAGACGGCCACGCCGCTGCGCTGGGCCAGTTCGCCCACGGTGAGCTCCTTGGCCTTCCATGAGGGCCCGCCGGTCATCGCGGCTCCTTCCCGGTGAACATCAAGCCCGCTTGAGGTCGAGGGTAGCCGCCGGCGCGCCGCTCGCGCGCACCGTCGCACCCCCGCCCGCGGGGCCGGCTCAGGACCCACCGGGCCGGCGGCCCGCGAGTAGCATGGGGGCATGGCCCAGCCTTCGGCCACCGGTGCCGCGGCTCCTCCCGGCGCGCCGGCGCTTGCGACCCTGCTCGCGCTGCGGCGCGCCCGCGATGTGCTCGACCGCGACTACGCCCAGCCGCTGGACGTGGCGGCGCTGGCCGCGGCCGCCGGTTACTCCCCCTACCATTTCGTGCGCATCTTCCGGCTGGCCTACGGTCAGACGCCCGGGGCCTACCTGCGCCGGCGCCGCATCGAACGCGCCCAGCGGCTGCTGGCCCGCCCGGGCGCGCGCGTCACCGAGGTGTGCCACGCGGTGGGGTTCTCCAGCCTGGGCTCCTTCAGCGCCGCGTTCCGCCGGCAGACGGGCGTGTCCCCCTCGCGCTTCCAGGAGTTGCGGCGCCGCAGCGGCCCCCTTCCCGTGCCCGCCTGCTTCCTGCTGATGAGCGCGCCGGGACGCCCGACACCGCAATCGTGAAGAAGCCTTCAACGGTGCCCGCGGGCTAGCGTCGAAGGCACATGTCAGGGCCGACGGCGGAAGGGGCCGGCGATGATCACGAGACTGGGTGTGGCGGGCGTGTATGTGTCCGACTACACCGAGGCCAAGCGGTTCTTCCTGGACAAGCTGGGGTTCGAGGAGCGCTTCGACCTGCGGATGGACAACGGGATGCGGTGGCTGACGGTGGGCCCGCCGGCCGACCCCGGCTTCCAGCTGTCGCTGAGCGTGCCCGGGCCGCCCATGCACGACGAGGAGACGGCCGCGGCCATCCGCGGCCTGATGGCCAAGGGGGCGCTGAGCGCGGGGGCCTGGAACACCGACGACTGCCGGGCCACCTACGAGCTCTACTCCGCGCGGGGCGTGGAGTTCCTGCAGGAGCCCCGCGAGGTGCCCTACGGCATCGAGGCGGTCTTCCGCGACCCCTTCGGCAACTGGTACAGCCTCAACGAGCTCAACCCGCAGGCGCTGGACGCCGAGGCCATGGCCGAGCGGTTCGCGCCCGGGGAGGCCTGAGCGCCCCGCGCCCGCGGCGTGGCGCAGGCGGCGTGCGTGCGGCGCGGCCGGTCCGGCCCCCGAGTCGGACCGGCCGCGGGGCCGCGGGCGGGTGCGCGGCGGCCTCAGGCCGGCACGCGCGCGGCGTCGCGGTCCCAGACCCGGTGGCCGGCCAGTACCCGGGCGAAGGCGTCGTAGAAGCGGGCGGGGTCGCCGCCGCGGTGGGTGATGACGCCCTGGTCGACGACGGCCTCGGAGTCGGCGGGGCCGGCCAGCTGCAGCCGGGGCAGCGGGGCGGCGGTGAGCACGTCCACCCCCTCGTGCAGCGCCGCGACCGGTTTGGCGTGCTTGAAGGCCTCGGCGACGTAGTTGAGGGCCAGCCCGTCCTCGGCGAGGGCGGCCGCGCAGTCGGCTCCGCCGGCCACGACCACGGCGTCGTAGAGCACCGAGGACATGGTGTGCATGGCGCGGTCGACGGCCAGGCTCTGGCCGTCGGTGGCGCTGAGCCTGCCGTCGTGGGAGGCCAGGACCTCCACCAGGGCGCCGCGCTCGGCCATGGCCTCGCGGAAGCGGGTGACCTCGGCGGCGTTGACGCCCTCGGCGGCCAGCACCGCGATCTGGCGCGAGTAGATCGTGTCCGTGGGCGCGTTGGCCTGGCTGAGCGCGGGCGAGGAGCGGCCGTGGTTGGGCACCTCCTCCTGGTCGGGCGGGGTGACGCCGATGCCGTGGGCGACCTCGGCGGCCAGGGTGTGGTCGATGCGGTTGAGCTGGGTGACGACGCGTTCGCGCACCGCCATGGTCTCGCACTTGCCCAGTTCGAACTGGAAGGCCTGGGTGAGGTGGCGCCGCTCGAAGTCGGCGAGGCTGTTGAGGAACAGGGTCGCCTGGCTGTAGTGGTCCTTGAAGCTCTCGCTGCGCTTGCGGATCTTGGCGCCGTCGACGCGCTCGGCGTAGTGGGTGTAGGGCGCTTCGCCCAGGTAGGGGCAGCCGCTGCCCAGTGAGTTGGGGAAGTAGCTGGTGCGCCCGCGGTGGATGCTCTGCTGGTTGTAGCCGTCGCGCTGGTTGTTGCTGACCTCGGCGACGGGCCGGTTGACCGGGAGCTGCTGGAAGTTGGGCCCGCCCAGCCGGATCAGCTGGGTGTCGAGGTAGGAGAAGTTGCGGGCCTGCAGCAGCGGGTCGTTGGTGAAGTCGATGCCGGGCACCACGTTGGCGGTGTGGAAGGCGATCTGCTCGGTTTCGGCGAAGAAGTTGTCGGGGTTGCGGTTGAGCACCATCTTGCCCACCGGGGTGACCGGGACCTCCTCCTCGGGGATGATCTTGGTCGGGTCGAGCAGGTCGAAGTCGAAGTCGAACTCCCGCGACTCCGGGACCAGCTGCACCCCCAGCTCGTATTCGGGGTACTGGCCGCGCTCGATGGCGTCCCACAGGTCGCGCCGGTTGTAGTCGGGGTCCTTGCCGCCGATCTTCTGGGTCTCGTCCCAGGCCAGCGAGTGGGTGCCCAGCAGCGGCTTCCAGTGGAACTTCACGAAGGTGCCCTCGCCGCGCTCGTTGACCAGGCGGAAGGTGTGCACGCCGAAGCCCTGCATCATCCGGTAGCTGCGCGGCAGGGCGCGGTCGCTCATCAGCCACATCATCATGTGCAGCGTCTCGGGCTGCAGGCCGACGAAGTCCCACAGGGTGTCGTGGGCCGACTGGGCCTGGGGGATCTCGTTGTCGGGCTCGGGTTTGACCGCGTGGACGAAGTCGGGGAACTTGATGCCGTCCTGGATGAAGAAGACCGGCATGTTGTTGCCGACCAGGTCGTAGTTGCCCTCGCGGGTGTAGAACTTGGTGGCGAATCCGCGCACGTCGCGCACGGTGTCGGCCGAGCCGCGGGAGCCGGCCACGGTGGAGAAGCGCACGAACACCGGGGTGCGCAGGCCCGGGTCGGTCAGGAAGTCGGCGCGGGTGTAGCGCGCCAGGGACTCATAGACCTGGAAGTAGCCGTAGGCGCCGGCGCCGCGGGCGTGGACGACGCGTTCGGGGATGCGCTCGTGGTCGAAGTGGGTGATCTTCTCACGGAAGTGGAAGTCCTCCATGAGGGTGGGGCCGCGCTCACCGGCGCTGAGGGCGTTGTCGGTGTCGTCCACGCGCACGCCGGTGTTGGTGGTCAGCGCCTGGTCGGAGTCGTCGCGGACCCCTTCGAGCCGGCGGTCCTTCTCGTCGCCGGTCGGGGCCCGGTCGCGGGAGTTTTCGGACATGGCGGTGCCTCTTCTGCTGCTCGCGTCGTCTCGGGCGGATGCGCGCGCCCGACGGAACCGTCCCGCACGCCCGCTGACCGAGGATCGCGGGCTGAAACTTCGCCCCGGCGCGGCCCCGCGGGGGTGGTCCGCCCTGGTCAGCGGCGGTTTGGGGGCGCATCCGGCACCGGCGGGGTGGCCGTGCCGGATCGGGGTAGCGGGTGGGTAGGGCGGTGGCGGAGGGGCCGCGGCGCGCGCCGGCGCGCGGGGCCGCCTCGGCTGCACCGCGCACATCGAGGGAAGGGAGCAGAGAGCGCTATGGCTTCGACGGGTCTCGTGCGTACCCGCGACAACAAGGTCATCGCCGGAGTGTGCGGCGGTCTGGCGCGCCGCTTCGGGTTGTCGCCGTTTCTGGTGCGGGTGCTGTTCGTCCTCTCCTGCCTGATCCCCGGGCCGCAGGTGCTGATCTACATCGCGCTGTGGATCGTGATGCCCCAGGGGTGAGGGCGAGCCGGTGCGGCGCCGCGCCGCGCTAGTGCGGCGCGGCGCCGGCGAGCAGGGCGGCCACCAGGTCGCGGGCCAGGCGCCGGCGGGGTTCGCGGGCGCGGTCGCGCGGGCCGGGGAAGTGGCTGAGGAAGGCGTGCTGGAAGCAGGCGCCCAGGAGCAGGTCGGCCAGGCTGGCGGGGTCGGCGCCGGGGGCGAGCCGGCCGGCCCGGCGTTCGGCCTCCAGGTAGGCGGCCAGGGCGTGGCTGATGGCGCCGGGGCCGGCGCCGCGTTCGCGCAGGGCGGCGCGGTGGGCCTCCAGCAGGTCGGGTTCGGAGAAGATCGAGGCCGACATGGGGAAGGCCTCGGTGTAGAAGGCGATGGCCGCGCTGGCGACCTCTTCCAGGGTGGCGGCCAGGTCGCCGCTGCCGGCGCGCTGGGGCAGGCCAGCCATGAGCGCGGGCAGGGCGCTGGGGGCGCGTTCGCTGAGCACGGCGACGAACAGGTCGGTCTTGTCGCGGAAGTGCTTGTAGAGGGTGGCTTCGGAGTAGCCGGCGGCGCGGGCGATCTCCTTGGTGGTGGCGCGCGCCAGTCCGCGCTCGGCCATGACCTGGTGGGCGGCGTCGAGGATGCGGTCGCGTGTGGACACGGTGCCTCCCGGGCGGGGGTCGGGGAACAATATTGACAGGTGAGTGGGCACTTACCCATAATGGTGGTGAGTAAGCACTCACCAACCTTCGGGAGTCGGCGATGAACCTCACCCTCATGGGCGCCACCGGCGGAGTGGGCCGGGCCTTCGCCCGCCAGGCCTGCGAAGCCGGGCACAGCGTGACGGCCCTGGTGCGCGACCCCGCGCGCCTGGACTACTCCCACCCGCGCCTGAGCGTCACCCGGGCCGACGTCGCCGATGCCGACGCCCTCGAAGGGCTCGTCGCCGGCCGCGACGCCGTCGTCTCGGCACTGGGCCACCGCGGAAAGGGCCCGGCCACCGTGTGCCGGCGCTCGGCGGCGGCCGCCGCCGAGGCCATGGGCCGCACCGGCGTGCGGCGCCTGGTCGTGGTCAGCGCCGCCGGGCTGGTCACCGACGAGGGCGACGGCCCGCTGACCCGCCTGGTGGTCAAGCCCCTGCTCCAGCGCATCCTGCGCGACCACTTCGCCGACCTGGCCGCCATGGAGGAGACCGTGCGCGCGAGCGGCCTGGACTACACGATCGTGCGCCCGCCCCGGCTGGTGGACCGGCCCCGCACCGGCCGCTACCGCACCGCGGTGGAGATCAGCGTGCGCGGCGGGCGCAACCTGAGCCGCGCCGACACCGCCGACTGCATGCTGGCCTGCCTGGAGAAGGGCGAGCCCGTGCGCGCCGCGATCCACCCCGCCTACTGAGCCCCGCGGCCGGGGCGGCCCGCGCCCTTCAGGACCCGTCGACGGTGAGGACGATCTTGCCGCGCAGGTGGCCCTCCTGGCTGAGCTCGTGGGCACGGGCGGTCTGCTCCAGGGGGAAGGCGCGCTCGATGGGCAGGCGCAGACGGCCCTGGCGCATCAGGGGCAGCACCTCGGCGAAGACCTCCTCCAAGGCGGCGCGGTCGGCGGCGCCGCCGGAGAAGTACACGCCGTGCTCGGCTGCGTCGGGGTCGGCGATGGTGACCACCCGCTGGGCCGATCCGGCCAGCTCCACCGAGATCCCCAGCACGCCGCGGCCCGAGGCGTCCAGGACGGCGTCGACCCCATCGGGGGCGGCCGCGCGCAGCCGCTCCCGCAGTCCCTCGCCGTAGGCGACCGGCTCCACGCCCAGTTCACGCAGGAAGCCGTGGTTGGCCGGGCCGGCGGTGCCGATCACCGCGGCGCCGCGCCCGCGCGCCAGCTGCGCGGCGACAAGGCCCACGCCGCCGGCCGCGGCATGGACGAGCAGCCGGTCGCCCGCACCCACGCCCAGGACGCCCAGCGTGCGGTAGGCGGTCTCGGCGGCCACCGGCAGCGCGGCGGCCTGCTCGAACCCCAGCCAGTCGGGCTTTTCCAGCAGCTGGTCGGCATCGGCCAGGGCGCGCGTGGCCGCGGCCCCGCCCTCGGCCCGGCCGAAGACGTGCTGCCCCGGGCTCCACCGGGTGGTGCCCGGTCCCAGCGCCTCCACGGTGCCCGCCAGGTCCAGGCCGGTTCCGGCGGGCTCGGTCAGGGGTTCGGAGGCGAATGCGCCGCTGCGGATCTTCCAGTCGACGGGGTTGACGCCGACGGCCCGCACGGCCACCCGCACCTGGCCGGGCCCGGGCTCGGGGTCGGCGACCTCCTGCAGGGCCAGTACCTCGGGGCCGCCGTAGCGGGCGTAGCGGATGGCCTGGGCCATGGGGATCCTCCTGATCGTCGCGGGTGCGGGCGGGTGTGCCTCTGCCACTGTGGAACCTCTACCGCACTGGAGGTCAAGGCGCCGTGGCGCGGATCACCAATCCCACGCGCGCCGCGTGCGGGCACCATTGTGCGGCCGGGCGGGCGGCGCGGTACCGGTCGGATCGGCGCGCATGGCGGCGGCGGGTCGCCGAGGCCGGCGCGCCCGGCCGCCACCTGCGGCCCCTCGGGGAGAGCACCGGGGCCGACGCCTCCACCAGCCGACGATGGCCTTAACCTCTGAGCCGCCCCGCCGGCGCTCCTAGGGCTCGGGGCGGCCAGCCACGCGTCGATGCCGGCGGCGATGCGCCGCTTGAGGTCGGGAGGCGCGAACGAGGCGGCCACACCCGCGCGGGCGAAGTCGGCCATCTCCGCGTCGCTGCAGCCGAAGGCGGCGCGCACGCGCGCGTACTCCCGGGTCAGCGAGGTGCCAGCGACGTCGGGAACGCCGGTGTTGAGGGTGACCTCCAGCCCGGCCTCGCGCAGCCGCGGCAGGGGGTGCCGGGCCAGTGAGGCGGCGAAGCCCAGCGCCACGTTGGAGGAGGGGCACACCTCCAGCGCGACGCCCGCCTCGCGCACCCGCGCGCACACACCGGCGTCGGCGGCCGCACCGATGCCGTGGCCGATGCGCTCGGCGCCCGGCTCCAGCGCCTCGGCCACCGGTGCCGCCCCGCCGGCCTCTCCGGCGTGGTGGACGATGTGCACGCCCGCCTCCTCCGCCTCGGCCAGCACCGCCGCGAAGGGCGCCAGCGGGTAGGACTCCTCGCCGGCCATCCCGATCGCGGCCACCTGCTCGGGGTGCTCCAGCGCCAGCCGGAGATCGCGTCGGGCGCGGTGGGGCGGGCGCCGGCGGGAGTGATCCAGGATGAGCCGGGTGTGCGGCCCGTGGGCGGCCCGGCCCTCGGCCAGCCCCTGCAGCACCGCCTCCAGCGGCATACGCCCCTCGCCCAGGCGCTCGCCGTGGGAGGCGGCGCTGAAGGCGGCCTCGGCGTAGCCGGTGTTCTGGGCCGCCTCGTCGGCGACGAACTCCCGGGCGATGCGGGCGAGGTCCTCGGGGCGGCGCAGGCAGGCCCGCACCCGCGCGCCGTAGTCGGCGAAGGCGCGGAACCCGCAGAAGCGCTGCGGCGGCGGGCCGGGCGGCGGCAGCCCCTTCTCCGCGGCGATCTCGCGCAGGGTGGCCTCCCGGACGGTGCTTTCCAGGTGGACGTGCAGGTGGGCCTTCGGCAGCAGGCCGAGATCGCGCATGGGCCGCAGACCAGGAACCCGCGCCTGCGCGGCGCGAGGGGTTTTCGCGCCCGGCGCGGGTGTGTGCCGGCGTTGTCCGGGTGTTCGCCGGCGGGGACCTTCCGGGTCGGCGGGGCGGCGCGCTACAGTTCCCGCGCCCGTGCGCCGACCCTGCCCCGGCGGGCGCATCGCGGGTCCGCGGCGGCGCGTCCGCGCGCAGCGGATCGCCCGAGGCCACCGTGCGTGGCATGCTTGCTGCGCGTCGTAGTGCCGAGTTCGGCCGAAAGGAATTCACCCGGGCGACACCGCCGGTTGGATCCCGGCCCGGTACACCGGCCAGGGCGCACCGCCGGCGATCCGGCCGGCACCGTGCCGCGCCCGCGCATCCGCCCGTTCCCCGACAACGACAAGGCAGCCCCGTGAGGATTTCGGTGATCGTCCCGGCCTACAACGAGGAAGCGGTGATCGGCCGCTGCCTGGAGGCCCTTGTGAACCAGCGCGTGCCCGCCGAGGAGATCATCGTCGTCGACAACAACTCCGCCGACGGCACCGCCGAGGTCGCCGCGGCCTTCGCCGAATACGGGGTGCGGGTGGTGCGCGAGGCGCGCCAGGGCGCGGTGCACGCCCGCAACCGCGGGTTCGACGAGGCGTGCGGCGACGTGCTCGGGCGCATCGACGCCGACACCATGGTGGGGCCGGAGTGGGTGGGCCGGCTGGCCGCCTCCTTCGACCCCGACCCCGCCACCGGCGCCCGCCCCGACGCGGTCACCGGGCCGTCGTGGTTCTACGACATCCCGCTGCGCCGCACCGGGCTGGCGGCCCACCGCTTCTTCTGCCACCGCCTCAACCGGATGCTGTCGGGCCATGCGATGCTGTGGGGCTCCAACATGGCGCTGAGCGCCGAGTGCTGGCGCCGCGTGCGCGAGCACACCTGCGCCGTGCCGGGGATGTGGGAGGACCTGGATCTGGCGGTGCACCTGAGCCGGCAGGGGATGCGGGTGCGCTACGTCGACCGGCTGCGGGTGCCGGTGTCGGCGCGGCGCATCGGCGCCTCGGTGCGCGATCTGTACTCCTACCTGCGGGCCTGGCCCTTCACCTACCGGCTGCACGGCCAGCGCCGCGCGGCCTGGGGCGCGGCGGTGTGCCTGCTGATCGGGCTGGTGCTGCTGCGGCCGTGCTCGCTGCTGGTGCGCGCCCACACCCCCTACGACGGGACCCTGGCGCTGCGCCGGCTGTTCCGCCGCTCCTCGGCGGTCAGCCGCCCGCTGCCCTGAGGCGCCGCCGCGCGGGCTCGGAGGCACCGGGCGCCGGCGGGGCGGGGAGCGGGCGCAGCCCCCGCGGTTAGCGCCCGGGGGTGAGCCGCCGCCGGGGATCTCCCCCGCGCGGGGGAGGCCCGGCGCGGCGGGCGGGGATTGACTGCCCGCATGGCTGCTTACTCATCCGACACCGCGTCCCCGACCGGCCCGCATCACCGCCGTCTCCCCGCCCCGCCCGCCCGAGCCGGCGCCGGCGTGCGGGCGGTGGCGGCAATGACGGTGCTGTGCTGCGTGGGCTTCGCCGCGGTCAACGTCGTCTTCGCGATCGGCGACCGCTTCGCCGAGGGCGCCTACCCCGAGTACGCCGCCGGGCTGGAGGTGATGAACTGGCTGGTGGTGGTCCTGAAACTGCTGGGCGCGGCGCTGGTGGTGCTGTCGGTGGCCCGCCCGCTGCGGTTCCCCGCGCCGGGCGCGGTGGCCGTGGCGCTGTGGGCGGCCTTCTCCACCGTGGCCGTCTACGCCGCCGGCAACGTGGCCCACGTCGCCGCGATGGCGACCGGCCTGGCGGGTGAGGCCGCCGACATCGACGCCGCCGGCATCGCCTACGTCGCGTTCTTCCTGCTGATGTCGGCGGGCCTGGGCACACTGGCGCTGTCCCACACCCGCCGCCACCGCATCCGGCCCCGCACCGCCGTCCTCGGCGCCCTGGGCGCCCCCTTCATCCTGTCCGGCATCCTGGCGGCCGCCCCGGCCCTGCTCACCGCCTTGGGCATCATGCCGCCCGTCTGACCACGCCCTGCAGGCACCGGCCGCGCGCCTCACCCGCCGATCCAGCGCGGAGTCCGGCGGTCCCGACGAGGGGCGCATCCCGCTCGGCCGGCCGTGCCGGGAAGGGCGCACCGCGCTCGTTCCCGGCCCCTCACCCCCTCCTGCGGGCGCGCAGGACCGTGTCGGTGAGGGGGATCCCGCCGCCGTGGCCGGTGGCGGCCTGGCGGGTGGCCTTCTCGGCGGTCAGCACCTCCCAGTGCTCCGGGTCCAGGGCCGAGGCGGCCTCCTGCGGGGTGAGGTGGGCGCCCGGGGTGTCGGCGTGGTGGGCGTCGTCGGGATGGTGGCCGACGACGAGGAGCGTGCCGCCCGGGGCCACCGCGGCGGCGAGGGTCTCCACCAGTGTCGAGGGCGGCGCGGCGGTGTGCACGTAGTGGCTGCACACCAACTCGAAGGCCGCGGCCTCGGGCGGTCGGGCGGTGAGGTCGGCCTGTGCCCACTCGATGCGCTCGGCGGCCTCGGGCCGGGCCGCGCGGACGCGTTCGCGGGCCCTCTCCAGCGCGGCCGCGGAGATGTCCACCGCCCTGACCCGCCACCCGTTGGCGGCCAGCCAGGCGGCCTCGGCCCCGTGGCCGCAGCCCGCGTCCAGCGCCCGGCCCGGTGCCAGGCCCTGGGCCGCGGCGAGAAGGTGCGGGTTGGGCGGCAGGCCGGCGCCCCCGTGGCCGTGCTCGCGGTCGGCGCCGCGGTAGTGCTCCTCCCAGTAGGCGCGGTCGAACTCCTGCGGCGCCCCGGAATGTGCGGACATCGGTTCTCCTCTTCTCGGTTGCGGGCGGGGATCGGGGTTTCGGTTCACACGCGCTCGGGACGACCGGGCTCGGGTACGGCGCCCGCCTCGTCGGAGTCCTCGTCGGACACCTGCCCACCGGGCCGGGCCTGGGCGCGGGCCTCCACGGCCGCCCGGGCCTCCTCGGCGACCAGGTCGGCGTTGATCTGGGCGCCGGCCAGGGCTCCCGCCGCCGCCGATGCTCCGACCTGGGCCGCGGGGTCGGTGATGTTGCCCGCTACCCACACACCGGGCACCGCGGTGCGGCCGGCGGCATCGGCGGCGATGTGCTCGCCCATGCCCTGCGGGTGCTGGTCCGGGTACAGGCCCAGGCCGGCCAGGAACCCCGCGCGCGGCCGGCCCCGGGGTCCCACCGCCAGCGCCTCGCGGGCGATGAGCCTGCCGTCGGCCAGCCGCACCCCGGCCAGCCGGTCCTCGGCGATCTCCAGGGCGGCCACCTCCCCCTCGACGACGCGGATGCCGCGGGCGGCCAGCTGCTCGGCCTCCTCGCCGGCGGGCGCGGCCGTGGTGTGGCTGAACAGCACCACGTTGGCGCTGAGCTGGCGGAACAGCAGCGCCTGGTGCACCGCCATCGGGCCGCCGGCCAGCACCCCGATGGCGCGGTCGCGGACCTCCCAGCCGTGGCAGTAGGGGCAGTGCACCACGTCGCGGCCCCAGCGGCCGCGCAGTCCGGGGATGTCGGGCAGCTCGTCGACCATGCCGGTGGCGACCAGCAGGCGCCGGGCGCCCACCGTGCGGCCGTCCTCCAGGGTGAGGACGAATCCGCCTGCGCGGCCCGCCGCGCTCGCCACGGCGCCGGCCGCCACGTGGCCGCCGTAGCCGCGCACTTCGGCGCGGCCGCGCTCCAGCAGCTCGCCCGGCGCCATGCCCTCGCGGCCGATCAGCCCGTGCACGCCCTCGGCCGCTTCGTTGCGCGGCGACCCGGCGTCGATCACGGCCACCGAGCGGCGCGAGCGCGCCAGCATCAGGGCCCCGTTCAATCCGGCGGCGCCGCCTCCGACGACCACCGCGTCGTAGCTGTCGTTCAGTTGATCGCTCATGTCGATCACCTCCTGCGACGAGCATGCGCGCCCACCCGCCGATACGGCAAACACCTTTGCCGATGTGGCAAACTGGAGGGTATGAGCGAGGACGTCGACGACACCCTGGACGCGGTCGGCCCGCGCCTGCGCGCACTGCGCCGCCGGCGCGAGACCACCCTGACCGAGCTGTCGGCGGCCACCGGCATCTCGGTGAGCACCCTGTCGCGACTGGAGTCGGGAGCCCGGCGGCCCACCCTGGAGCTGCTGCTGCCGCTGGCCAAGGCGCACGGGGTCACCCTCGACGAACTGGTCGACGCCCCGCCCACCGGCGACCCGCGCATCCACCTGCGCCCCGTCACCCGCCACGGCATGACGATGCTGCCCCTGACCCGCCGCGCCGGCGGCATCCAGGCCTACAAGCTGATCCTCCCGGGCAGTCCCGAGCCCCGCACGCCCGATCCCCAGACGCACGAGGGCTATGAGTGGATGTATGTACTCAACGGCCGGCTGCGGGTCGTTTTGGGCGAGCACGACCTGATCATGGAGCCCGGCGAGGCCGCCGAGTTCGACACCCGCGTGCCGCACTGGTTCGGCGCCGCCGGCGCCGAGCCGGCGGAGATCCTCAGCCTGTTCGGCCGCCAGGGCGAGCGCGCCCACCTGCGCGCCCGCCCGCGAAGCGGCGGCGGGGCCGGTGAGCCCGACTGAGGCCGGGCTCACGCCGGCGGGGCGCGGGTGGCGATTGGCCCGCTGCGGCCGGGACGCCTACCGTCGGTAACGGCAGGCAGCGGCGGTCCGCCGGCGCGGCGGCACCGCAGCGCAGGCCGAGTGGCCGCCGGGCACGCCGCCCGGCGCACCAACCAGGGGGAGAAGCAATGGCACGCATCCTGTTCGTCATCACCAGCGCCGACCACTGGACACTGTCCGACGGCACCAAGCACCCCACCGGGTACTGGGCCGAGGAGGTCGCCGCGCCCTACCGCGTCTTCACCGAGGCCGGCCACGAGGTGGCGGTGGCCACCCCGGGCGGGGTGCAGCCGGTGGCCGACAGCGCCAGCCTGGCGGCCGAGGCCAACGGCGGCGAGGAGGGCGCCGCGGCCGTGCGGCGCACCCTGGAGGGCTTCACCGCGCTGCAGAGCCCGTTGCGCCTGGAGGACACCGAGGCGGGCGAGTTCGACGCGGTGTTCTATCCCGGCGGGCACGGCCCGATGGAGGACCTTTCGGCCGACGCCGCCTCGGCCCGGGTGCTCACCGACGCGCTCGCGGCGCGCACCCCGCTGGGCGTGGTCTGCCACGGTCCGGCCGCGCTGCTGGCCACCGCCCGGCCCGGCAGCGAGTCGCCCTTCGCGGGCTACCGGCTGACCGGCTTCACCAACGCCGAGGAGCGCCAGGCCGGCCTGGCCGACAAGGCCCCCTGGCTGCTGCAGGACCGCCTGGAGGCCCTGGGCGCCGACTTCGCCGAGGGCGAGCCGTGGGCCCCCAACGTGGTGGTCGACGGCACCCTCTACACCGGCCAGAACCCGGCCTCCTCGGCCCCGCTGGCCCGCGAGATGCTCACCGCCCTGAGCTGACCAGGAGGCGCCCTCCGGGGCGGGGCGGATCCCGTCCGCCCCGCCCCCCCGTTCCGCTTATGGCCGCCGCCCGGCGCCGGCCGCCGCGCGCTCAGCGCATGGGCCGGCGCGGCGGCGGTCCCGCTCCGGCCGCGCCCCGAACCGCGGCCCTGGGCGCGCCGCACCCCGCCGTTGTCTGCGCACCCGTCGGCCGCCCAGCCGGCGCGGTGGCGCCGCGGAGTCGTGAGCCTCACCCACCTGCGCCCGCATCGGCGGTGTCGCCGAGAACGGCGGGGAGCCCGCGTCGGCCGCCGCCGTCCCGGCGAGTGGGGTCGGGCAGGCGGCCAGGGCGCCCGATTTTCCAGGTGCGATGGGATTGTGCTGACAAACACATGACCCGCCCCGGTTTCTGATATCTGCCTGGAACGTCCTCATCTGTGCCCTTCGCCATTCCCTGCTTGCAGCGATGCATTCCCGCACCGCTCCGGTTCGGCGGAAATCCCCGAATAACGGGATCCCGGATCCGGGTGGCCGATTATGGGGCCGACCGCGCTTTTTCGGGCTGCCGGCATGCACCCGGTCCGGGCCCTCGCCCGGTCGGCGTGATCGCCCGGATGGAGGGTGATCGGCGCGTTTTGCGGCGTCGCGGGCTGCGGTGTGCGGATGGTTCGGTCGGCGGAAAAGGCGCGGCCGGCTCGCCGGAAAATCCCGTGCGAGGCGTTTCGGTCCGGCGTTGAAAAAGTCCCGGGCACTTTTCTCTGGAACACCGCGCTAAACGGCGCTCCAGCCGTGCCACCATTTCTCCCGGCGGTCGCCTCCGGCCCTCGCGCCGGAAGTTCCAGAGGCGGCCGACGCCTTTCTCGACGAAAAAGGGAGTCTGATGGCGAAGCGCAACCTGGCCACCACTGCCGCGATGATTCTTGCGGCCGCAGCGGTGATCACGGCTCCAGCCCCGGCCTCGGCCGCCCCCCCCCAGATCGAACAGGAGGCCGACTACCGCATCGTCTTTACGAAGACCGACGCGATGATGGTCCCGCTCAACGGCGCCACCCAGCGCATCGACGTCCGGGTCTGGCCCTACGACCACCCGGGCATGGACTGGGCCCTCACCCACACCGGCAGCAGCAACGGGCTGCCGGCCTATGAGATCCGCAACCTCCGCAGCGACCTGTGCCTGCAGCCCAAGGACGGAGCCACGCAGGCCGGCCGGCGTGTCGAGCAGACCGCCTGCAACGGCCGCCTGGTGCAGCAGTGGAACCTGCCCTACGTCGGAGACGACGCCCGCCACATCGTGCCGGCCAAGAACTGGAACCTCGGCGTCACGCTGGAGAACCCCGCCTGGAACGGCTCCTTCCTCAAACTGGACTACCGCAACAGGGCCGACCCCGATTTCCGGTGGCACTTCTCCCCGCGCTAGCCCGCACCCCTCGGCCGCACCGGTAGGCCCGGCCGCGCCGGGCACGGCGGCTGACCGCACGGAGACCCCCCGACCGTCGGCGGACCGTGCAGTGCCCCGGCTCCCGGCCCCCGGTGCGCGCGGGGACGGCCGCGGCCCCGTGCCGCCACCCCGCCGATGGCCGCCCGCCCGGACCCGATCCGGGCGGGCGGCACCCGTACTCGGGGCCCATCCGGCCGGCGCGGCGCGCGCGGCTGTGAACTCTCCCACGCCCGACACCGTGGCGCCCGCCGGTTTTTGGACGGTTCCCACAATTGCGGCCCCCCAGGCTCCGTTGGCTGCGACATGGCACTACCCGCCGGTACACGGCAGGGTGGGAGGCTGGCAGGCGATGTGCCGCCGCTTCCTGCGCTTCCTGCGTGGTCCGTCCCATCGGTCGTTGAGAGGGGATTCCTCCGGTGTTCAGTCGTGTCGCCGTCGTCAACCGCGGTGAAGCCGCCATGCGGCTCATCCACGCCGTCCGGGATCTGGCGGCCCAGACCGGGGCCCGGATCGAGACGGTGGCGCTGCACACCGACGTCGACCGCGCGGCCGCCTTCGTCCGCGAAGCCGACCTGTCCTACGAACTCGGCCCCGCCTCGGCGCGCCCCTACCTGGACATGGCGGTGCTGGAGCGCGCACTCGTGGAATCCGGCGCCGACGCCGCATGGGTGGGCTGGGGCTTCGTCGCCGAAGACCCCGCCTTCGCCGAGCTGTGCGAGAAGGTCGGCGTCACCTTCATCGGCCCCAGCGCCGAGGCCATGCGCAAACTCGGCGACAAGATCGGCGCGAAGCTCATCGCCGAAGAGGTCGGCGTGCCCGTCGCGCCGTGGAGCCGCGGCGAGGTCGCCACCCTGGAGGAGGCCCTGCAGGCCGCCGAGCGCATCGGCTACCCGCTGATGCTCAAGGCGGCCGCCGGCGGCGGCGGGCGCGGCATCCGCGTCGTCACCGGCGAGAGCGAGCTCGCCGACGCCTTCGAACGCACCAGCCAGGAGGCCGCGCGCGCCTTCGGCAGCGGCGTGGTGTTCCTGGAGCGCCTGGTCACCGGCGCCCGCCACGTCGAGGTCCAGGTGATCGCCGACGGCCAGGGCACCGCCTGGGCGCTGGGCGTGCGCGACTGCTCGGTGCAGCGGCGCAACCAGAAGATCATCGAGGAGTCGTCCTCGCCCGTGCTCAGGCCCGACCAGGCCGCCGAGCTCAAGGCCTCCGCCGAGCGCCTGGCCGTGGCCGTGGGCTACCGCGGCGCGGCCACCGTCGAGTTCCTCTACCACCCCGGCGAGCAGCTCTTCGCGTTCCTGGAGGTCAACACCCGCCTGCAGGTCGAGCACCCCATCACCGAGTCCACCACCGGCTTCGACCTGGTCAAAGCCCAGCTGCACGTCGCCTCCGGCGGCCGCCTGGAGGGCGCCCCGCCCCCCGAGCGCGGCCACGCCGTGGAGGCCCGCCTCAATGCCGAGGACCCCGACCGCGACTTCGCGCCCTGCCCCGGCCGCATCGCCCGCCTGGACCTGCCCGCCGGGCCCGGCATCCGCGTGGACACCGGCGTCAGCGAAGGTGACGCCATCCCCACCGAGTTCGACTCGATGATCGCCAAGATCATCGCCTACGGCCGCGACCGCGACGAGGCCATGGCCCGCCTGCGCCGGGCCATGGCCGAGACCACCGTGGTCATCGAGGGCGGCGCCACCAACAAGAGCTTCGTGATGGACCTGCTGGAGCGGCCCGAGGTCGTCGAGGCCACCGCCGACACCGGCTGGATCGACCGCGTCCGCGCCGAAGGCGGGCTCGTCTCCCACCGCCACTCCGGCGTCGCGCTGGCGGCCGCCGCCATCGACGCCTACGAGGAGGAGGAGCGCGTCGAACGCCAGCGGCTGCTGTCGACGGCCTTCGGCGGGCGCCCCCAGGTCCGCCACGAAAGCGGCCGCCCGCTGGACCTCAAACTGCGCGGCGTCGGCTACCGCGTGCGGGTGGCCCGCGTGGGAGCCCACCGCTTCCGCGTCGGCGTCGAAGCCGGCGGCGACACGCGCACCGCCGACGTCGAACTCGACCGCTTCGACCGCCACACCGGCCACATCGTCGTCAACGGCACCCGCTACCGGCTGCTCACCGGCACCCACGGCCCCACCCACCTGGTCGAGGTCGACGGCGTCACCCACCGCGTCAGCCGCGACGAGGGCGGCGTCGTGCGCTCGCCCGCGCCCGCGCTGGTCGTGGCCACCCCGCTGCAGCCCGGCGCCGAGGTCGAGGCGGGCGCGCCGGTGCTGGTGCTGGAGAGCATGAAGATGGAGACGGTGCTGCGGGCGCCGTTCAAGGCGCGGCTGAAGGAGTGCGTGGTCTCGGTGGGCAGCCAGGTGGCCACCGGCGCCCCGCTGCTGCGGCTGGAGCCGCTGGCCGGCGCCGAGGCCGAGGACGCCTCCGCCGGCGCGGCCGCCCACCTGGACCTGCCCGCCGCCGAAGAGGCCCCCGCCCCCCAGCGGCTCGCCCGCGCCCGCGAGGACCTGCGCAGCCTGCTGCTGGGCTTCGACGTCGACCCCCACGACGAGCGCCGGGTGCTGGAGGACTACCTCGACCTGCGCCGCGGCGCCGCCGAGGGCCACCGCGTCCTGGCCCGGGAGCTCGAACTGGTCGAGGTCTTCGCCGACCTGGCCGAGCTCAGCCGCAACCGGCCCGCGGGCGAGGACCGCGGCGACACCCGCGTGCACAGCCCCCGCGAGCACTTCCACACCTACCTGCAGAGCCTCGACGTGGAGCGCGCGGGCCTGCCCGAGTCGTTCCAGAGCAAGCTCGCCACCGCGCTGGGCCACTACGGCGTCACCGACCTGGAGCGCACCCCCGAGCTGGAATCCGCGGTCTTTCGCATCTTCCTCGCCCAGCAGCGCGCCTCCGCCGACGCCGCGGCGGTGGCGGCGCTGCTGCGCACCTGGCTGCAGGAGCCCCCGCCCGACCAGGAGCTGCGCGAGCCCGCCGGGCTGGCGCTGGAGCGGCTGGTGGCCGCCACCCAGGTCCGCTTCCCCGCCGTCAGCGACCTGGCGCGCGGCGTGGTCTTCGCCTGGTTCGCCCAGCCGCTGCTGCGCCGCAACCGCGCCCGCGTCTACGCCGGAGTCCGCAAGCACCTGCGGTATCTGGACGCCCGCCCCGAGGCTCCCGACCGCGCCGAGCGCATCGCCGAGATGGTGCGCAGCACCGAGCCGCTGGTGCGCATCCTCGGCCAGCGCCTGCTGCGCCACGACAGGGACAACACCGTCATGCTGGAGGTGCTGACCCGGCGCTACTACGGCAACAAGGGCCTTTCGCAGGTGCGCACCCGCCGCTCCGGCGACTGCACGTTCGTCGTCGCCCAGCGCGCCGACTCCAGCGTGGCCTCCACCGCGGTGGGCTTCGAGCAGCTGGGCGCCGCGCTCGGCGGCCTGGCCGACCTGGCCGAGGGCGAGGCCCCCGTCGACGCCGACGTCTACCTCGCCTGGGAGCACCAGCCCGCCGACCCCGAGGCCATGGCCGCCGCCCTGCAGGAGGTCCTGGCGGCCCACCCGCTGCCCGAGGGCGTGCGCCGGCTCACCGCCACCGTCGCCGGCCGCAGCGGCGCGGTCATGCACCACCACTTCACCTTCCGCCCCGCACCCGAAGGGATGGCCGAGGACCGCCTCATCCGCGGCCTGCACCCCTACATCGCCCAGCGGATGCAGCTGGAGCGGCTGAGCGCCTTCGACCTCACCCGGCTGCCGTCCTCCGACGAAGAGGTCTACCTGTTCCAGTGCGTGGCGCGGGAGAACCCCTCCGACCAGCGCCTGGCCGCATTCGCCCAGGTGCGCGACCTCACCGAGCTGCGCGACCAGGACGGGCGCCTGGTGGCGCTGCCCACCGCCGAGGACGCCGTGGCCGCCTGCCTGGACTCCATCCGCCGCGCCCAGGCCCGCCGACCCGCCAAGAAGCGCTTCACCACCAACCGCATCGTGGTCTATGTGTGGCCGCCCAGCGAGATCACCCGCGCGGAGCTGGAGACCATCGCCGAACGGGTGCTGCCCACCACGGTCGGCGCCGGGCTGGAGGAGATCCTGGTCATCGCGCGCCAGCGCCATCCCTCCACCGGCGAGCTGCGCAAGATCAGTGTGCGCGTGCGCTTCGACGCCACCGGCGGCAGCGAGCTGACCGTCGGCGAGCCGCCCACCGAACCCGTCCGGCCCCTCGACGACTACCGGCAGAAGGTGCTGCGCGCCGGCCGCCGCAACACCGTCTACCCCTACGAGCTGACCGGGCTGCTCGGCCGCTTCGTCGAGCACGACCTCGACGAGCACCACGCCCTGGTGCCGGTCGACCGGCCCAAGGGGCACAACAGCGCCGCCATCGTCGCGGGCACGGTCACCACCCCCACCCGCCGCCATCCCCAGGGCGTCACCCGGGTCGTGCTGCTGGGCGACCCGACGAAGTCGCTGGGCGCGCTGTCGGAGCCCGAATGCCGCCGCGTCATCGCCGCGCTGGATCTGGCCGAGCGCATGGGCGTGCCGCTGGAGTGGTACGCGCTGTCGGCCGGGGCGCGCATCTCCATGGAGTCGGGCACCGAGAACATGGACTGGGTGGCCGCGGCGCTCAAGCGCATCGTCGAGTTCACCCAGGCCGGCGGCGAGATCAACGTCGTGGTCGCCGGCATCAACGTCGGCGCCCAGCCCTACTGGAACGCCGAGGCCACGATGCTCATGCACACCAAGGGCGTCCTGGTGATGACCCCGGACTCGGCGATGGTGCTCACCGGCAAGCAGTCGCTGGACTTCTCCGGCGGCGTCTCGGCCGAGGACAACTTCGGCATCGGCGGCTACGATCGAGTGATGGGCCCCAACGGCCAGGCCCAGTACTGGGCGCCGGATCTGGCCGGTGCGCGCGACGTGCTGATGCGCCACTACGACCACACCTACGTCGCCCCCGGCGAGCAGGCGCCGCGGCGGGCCGCCACCAGCGACCCCGCCGACCGCGACGTCTGCGACTTCCCCCACGCGCTGGAAGGCAGCGACTTCACCACCGTCGGCGACATCTTCTCCGCCCAGGCCAATCCCGAGCGCAAGAAGCCCTTCGACATCCGCACCGTGATGCGCGCCGTCTCCGACCAGGACCACCCGGTGCTGGAGCGCTGGGCCGACATGGCCGACGCCGAGACCGCGGCGGTCCACGACGCCCACCTGGGCGGGGTCCCGGTGTGCCTGCTGGGCATCGAGTCCAAGTCGGTGCCGCGGCGCGGCTTCCCGCCCACCGACGGTCCCGACGCCTACACCGCGGGCACCCTGTTCCCGCGGTCGTCGAAGAAGGCCGCGCGGGCCATCAACGCCGCCAGCGGCAACCGGCCGCTGGTGGTGCTGGCCAACCTGTCGGGCTTCGACGGGTCGCCGGAGTCGATGCGCAAGCTCCAGCTGGAGTACGGCGCCGAGATCGGCCGGGCGATCGTGAACTTCCGCGGGCCCATCGTGTTCTGCGTGATCTCGCGCTACCACGGCGGGGCGTTCGTGGTGTTCTCCAAGGCGCTCAATCCGGAGATGACCGTGCTGGCGGTGGAGGGCTCCTTCGCCTCGGTGCTGGGCGGCGCGCCCGCGGCCGCGGTGGTCTTCTCCGGCGAGGTCGACGCCCGCACGGCGGCCGACGAGCGCGTGCGCGAGCTGGAGGCCCGCGTGGCGGCGGCCTCGGGCACCGACCGGGCGGCGCTGACGGCCGAGCTCGACGAGCTGCGGGCCTCGGTGCGCGCGGAGAAGCTCGGCGAGGTGGCCGCGGAGTTCGACCGCATCCACGACATCCGCCGCGCGGTCGAGGTCGGCTCGGTCGACGCGGTCATCAGCGCCGCGGAGCTGCGCCCGCGCATCATCGAGGCCATCGAGGCGCGCTGGGGCTGAGACCGGGGCGGCGGGCTGCTGCGGCCAGGGCGGCGAGGCGCCCACCGCCGCAGCGGCCCGCCGCCGGGGCCCGAAGCCGTGAGCGCCGGCCCGCAGGGCGGGGGAGGGGCCGGCGGGTCAGGCGGAGCCGCCGCGGTGGCGGTCGTAGTAGCGGGCCATCTGCTCCCAGTAGACCATCGTCAGTCCCATCATCGCGGCCATGGCCGCGCCCGCCGGCACCGCGCGGCGGCGGTAGGCCGCGGCGACGGCGAGCAGGCCCGCGGCCGAGGTCGCGGCCTGCACCGCCATGGCGGCGTCGCGGGGCCGCTCGGCGATCCACAGCTCCTCGCCCAGCATCGCCCGCGTCGACCAGGCGCGGTCGTCGGCGGGCTCGGGGAACACGACCGGGTTGAGCGCCATCCACACGCCCACGGCCGCGGCATGGCGCCAGTCGCGGGTCCAGACGGGGACGAGGATCAGCGGGGCACTCGCCCACCGGCTCCACGCGCTCCAGGGATTGCAGTGGCGGGCGAAGACGGCGCGGCGCAGCCGCGCGAACGTGCTCGTCGGGCCTGGGGTCATGGGGACCGTCCCATCGTGTCGAACCTGCGTGAGTACGAACCGACCGCCGACCAGGCTTCCCGGCAGACCGCGCAGCACGCTACGCCGCCGCCCGCCCGCGCACAACCCCGGATGCCGCCGCCTCGCGGCCCGCGCCCCGGGCCCGAAAACCGGAGGCGCCCCGCCGCACCCGCGGGTTAATCTCGCGTGGTGTTCGACCACGAAGACCACTTCGGCGAGGACGTCGCCGCCACCTACGACGACTCCACCGGGGCGATGTTCGCCCCCGCGACCGTGGAGGCCACCGCCGACGCCCTGGCCCGGCTGGCCGGCGGCGGCCCCGCCCTGGAGCTCGGCATCGGCACCGGGCGCATCGCCCTTCCGCTGGCGCGCCGCGGCGTGGCGGTCCACGGCATCGACCTGTCCGAGGCCATGGTGGCCCGCCTGCGCGCCAAACCCGGAGCCGAGGCGATCGGGGTGACCCTCGGCGACTTCGCCACCGCCCGGGCACCCGGCAGCTACGCGCTCGTCTACCTCGTCTTCAACACGATCGGCAACCTCACCAGCCAGGACGCCCAGGTGGCCTGCTTCGCCAACGCCGCCGCCCACCTGCGCCCCGGCGGCTGCTTCGTCATCGAGACGGGCGTCCCCGAACTGCGCCGGCTCCCGCCGGGCCAGAGCATGCTGCCCTTCCACGCCGGCCCCACGCAATGGGCCTTCGACGTCTACGACACCGCCACCCAGGCGATGAGCTCCAACTACGTCGAGGTGGCCGAGGGGCGCGGCAGCTTCCGCTCGATCCCCTTCCGCTACGCCTGGCCGGCCGAACTGGACCTGATGGCCCGCATGGCCGGGCTGAGCCCGCCCCAGCGCTGGTCGGGCTGGTCGGGCGAGCCCTTCACCCACGAGAGCACCCAGCACGTCTCCATCTGGCGCAAACCAGCAGCCTGAGGAGCATGCGATCCGTCTCAACGCCGCCGCCGGGCGCCGTTTGGCCGACTCGCGGGCCCGGCGACCGCGCTAGAGTCGCCGCCTGCCGTGGGAGGGGGATTCGGGCAGCGGAAATGCGTTGGGCGCGCCGGTGCCGTCCGTGCGAAGCTGTGATCATGAACCGCCGGGACGACTCCGTGCCCGAGGCAGCAGGCGCGCCCTCGGGGACCGACTGGATCACCACACCCATCACCGCCGACCTGGTGCGCGGCGCATGCGAACTGGAACGCACCCAGCACGGCCTGCTGCCGCACCGGCTGCCGGCCCGCGCCCGCAGCCAGAGCCCCGACGGCCAACTGGCCATGGCCGAGGCCCAGCCCTCCGGCGTTCGCCTGGTGATGCGCACCCGCGCCACCGCCGTCGAACTGGACACCCTGCGCACCAAGAACGCCTACCGCGGCGCGCCGCCCCGTCCCGACGGCGTCTACGACCTGCTGATCGACGGCCGCTTGAGCGGCCAGGCCGCCACCACCGGCGGCAACACGGTGCTGATGGACATGACCACCGGATCGGCCGAGCACCTGCCCGGCCCCGTCGGCACCGTCGCCTTCACCGGCCTGCCCGAGGGCGACAAAGACGTCGAGATCTGGCTGCCCTTCAACGAGATCACCGAACTGGTCGCCCTGCGCACCGACGCCCCCGTCGGCCCCGCGCCCCGCCACGACCGCCGGACCTGGGTCCACCACGGCAGCTCGATCAGCCACGGCTCCGACGCGGCCAGCCCCACCGCCACCTGGCCGGCGCTGGCGGCCTGGCGCGGCGGCGCCGATCTGGTCAACCTCGGCCTGGGCGGCAGCGCCCTGCTGGACCCCTTCACCGCCCGCGCCATCCGCGACACCCCGGCCGACCTGGTCAGCGTCAAGATCGGCATCAACCTGGTCAACGCCGACCTGATGCGGCAGCGGGCCTTCACTCCGGCCGTGCACGGATTCCTCGACACCATCCGCGACGGCCACCCCACAGCGCCGCTGCTGGTCGTCTCGCCCATTCACTGCCCCATCCACGAGGACACCCCCGGCCCCAGCGCCCCGGACTTCAGCGGCCTGGTCGACGGCAGGCTGCAGTTCAAGGCCACCGGGGACCCCGACGAGCGCGCCGCGGGCAAGCTGACGCTGAACGTCATCCGCGAGGAGCTGGCCCGCATCGTCAAGCAGCGCGCCGCCGAGGATCCCCGCCTGCACTACCTCGACGGGCGCGAACTCTACGGCGAAGCCGACTTCGCCGAGCTGCCGCTGCCCGACCAGCTGCACCCCGACGCCGCCACCCACCGCCGCATGGGCGAGCGCTTCGCCGAACTGGCCTTCGGCCCCGGCGGCCCCTTCGCCGCCCCGCCCGGCTGAGCCCCACCGCAGACCCGGCGGCACTCGGGAAACCCGGTGGGCCGGCACCGGCCGCATGCCTGGAGGCATCGCCGCGGCCGGCGGCAGCGAGCTGACCTGGGCCGAAGGCGACGCGGGCGCGGCCTCGGCGGTATTGGACCGCGCCCGAGGGCGCCCTGCGCATCCCGCTGACCTTCTCGATGGTGGCGCGCCGCCCCTGCCCGGCTCAGGCCCGCAGGCCGGCGTCGACCGGCAGGACCGCCCCGGTCACATAGGAGGAGCGGTCGCTCAACAACCAGGCCGCGGCCTGGGCGATCTCCTCGGGCTCGGCCATGCGCCCCAGCGGCGCCGCGGCCTCCATCCGATCGGTGAGACCGGGCGAGTGCTCCTCCCAGGTGCGGACCATCTCGGTCAGAGTCGAGCCGGGGGCGATCGCGTTGACGCGGATCCCCTCGGGCGCGACCAGCAGGTGGTGATCTACACCGCCGCGCCCGGCTCCGCGGCGCAGGAGGCCCTGCGGCTGCTGTCGGTCGTCGGGACCCAGCGCATGGACGCACCCCGCTGAGCGGCGCGGGCCCAGGACCCGCCCCCTCAGCCGGGGCCCGCCTGCCCTCAGGTGGCGGTGCGGCCGTCGATGGTCTCGCGCAGGATGTCGGCGTGGCCGGCGTGCTGGGTCGTCTCGGCGATGACGTGGATCAGCACCCGGCGCACGCTGTACTCCGCTCCCGGCTCGCTCCACGGCGCCTCCGGCAGCGGGTGCGTCGCCGAGAGGTCGGGCAGGGAGGCGACGACCTCCTCGGTGCGCTCGGCCACCCGCTCGTAGCGCCGGAGGATCCCCTCCAGGGTGTCGCCGGGCAGCATCGCGAAGTCGTTCTCGCGGTCGATGATCCACTGCGGGAGCTCGCGCGCGGTGCCGGCCATGAGGTCGTCCCAGGTGACGCCGTCGGGCAGGTCGAAGCGCATCGCCGCGGGGCCCTCGACGGCGAAGCGCAGCCAGGCCTCCTCCGTGGAGGCCACGTGCTTGACCAGTCCGCCCAGGCACAGCGCGCTGACCGTGGGACGCAGGCGGATCTGCTCGTCGTCGAGCCCGCGGACGGCGCCGATCAGGGCTTCGCGTGCGGTGGCGAGTTCGGCGAGCAGGTCGGCGCGCTCGCTGCCGAGTCGGCTGGTGGGCGTGGCGGTTGCGGTCATGACGGGGTCCTTCCGGTCGTCGTCCTCATCGGGTACAGGACCACCCTCGCAACGGCAGCGGACAGGTTGTGTCCTCTTCTTCGGGCAGGATGGATTTCATGCCCACCGCTTCAGCGCGCCTGCTGGCGCTGCTCTCGCTGCTGCAGACACGCCGGGACTGGCCGGGAGACGTGCTGGCCCGGCGCCTGGAGGTCAGCACGCGCACCGTGCGCCGCGACGTCGAGCGCCTGCGCGAGCTCGGCTATCCCATCGCGGCCGCCAAGGGCCCCGACGGCGGGTACCGGCTGCGCGCCGGCACCGACCTGCCCCCGCTGCTGTTCGACGACGAGCAGGCGGTCGCCCTGGCCGTGGCGCTGCAGACCGCCGCCACCGCCGGCGCCGGGATCGAGGAGTCCGCGGCCCGCGCGCTGAACACCGTCCGCCAGGTCATGCCGGCCCGGCTGCGCCGCCGCATCGACACCGTCCAGGTCACCGCCGTCGAGCCGGCGGCGCACCGGCCCCGGGCCGACAGCGCCGTGCTGGCGGCGCTGGGTGCGGCCGTGCACGCCCGGGAGGTGCTGCGCTTCGACTACGACCCCGTCGCCGCGCCCGAGGGCGGCCGCGGGCCCGCACCCGACACACCGCCTCCGCCGCGCCGGGTCGAGCCCCACCACCTCGTCACCTGGCGCGGGCGCTGGTACCTCGTGGCCTGGGACCTCGACCGCGGCGACTGGCGCACCTTCCGCGCCGACCGGATCACCCCGCGCACCCCCACCGGACCCCGCTTCGCCCCGCGCGAGGTGCCCGGCGGCGACGTCGCCGCCTATGTCGCCGCCCGGTTCCGGGGCGCCGGCGGTCCCCACGCCTGGCCCTGCCGCGGCGAGGTCGTCCTCGACCTGCCCGCCGACGCGGTGTCCCCCTACGCCCGCGACGGCGTCGTCGAGGAACTCGGGCCCGCCCGCTGCCGGCTCGTCCTGGGCTCGTGGTCGTGGCCCGGCCTGGCCGCCGCCCTGGGCATGTTCGACGCCGACATCGAGGTGGTGGGCCCGCCCGAGCTCACCGACGCCTTCGCGATGCTGGCCCGCCGCTACGCCCGCGCCGCCGGCGGTGCCGCCGACGCGCCGCGGCCGGACTCCTGAGCTCCCCCGCCCGCCGGTCCGGTGAGGCGACCGGGGGAGCCGGACCGGGACGGGTACGCGTCGGGCCCCCGCGGGCGCCCGGACCGTGCGACACTCGATGCGTGGCCTCCAAACTCTTTCCGATGCTGTCCTGCGGCGATCTCCAGCGGTCCCTCGCCTTCTACCGCGACCTGCTCGAAGGCGTGGAGACCTACCGGTTCCCCGAGCAGGGGGACCCGCAGTTCATCGCGCTGAGGATGGGCCAATCCGAGATCGGGCTGGGTCCGGTCTCCGAGCGGCCGCTGCACGGCCGCCCGCAGCGTCCCGCGGGAGGCCACCGCATGGAACTGTGCGTCTACGTCGACGACGTCGATGCGGTGTTCGCCCGGGCGCGCGCCGCCGGGTTCGAGGCGGTCGCCGATCCGGCCGAGACGCCCTGGGGAGAGCGCATCGCCTGGATCGCCGACCCCGACGGCAACCTGGTGATGCTCACCCGCTGAGTTCGCGCGCGCCCGGACCGGGTGCGGCGGCGCGGCGGTGATGCGGTCGGGTGCCGCCGGGTGGGGGAGGCGTACGGGAACTCAGCCGACGCGGTGCACGCTGACGGCGTAGCCGCCGCCGGTGTAGGCGTGGCCGTCCCAGGTGGCGTGCCGGCTGACCGGCGCGAGCCCGGCGGCGGCGCACCAGGCGTCGTAGTCGGGCAGACCCAGCGGGGCCTCGTCCAGGGGCAGGTGGGCGGGGTCGAGGCCGAATCCGGCGACCAGCAGCCCGCCCGGAGCAAGGAGCGAGGCCAGGGCGGCGACGACGGCGGGCTCGGTGCCCGCGGCCAGCAGCGGGATCACGTTGCCGGCCGCCACGACCATGTCGAAGTCCGGATCCAGCCCCAGTGCGGCCACCTCGGCCAGGTCGGCCTCCAGCCACGCCAGCTCGGGCGCGCGGCGGCGCGCCTGGGCGAGCATGGAGGCGTCGACGTCCACGCCGGTGCAGGTGTGGCCGAGCTCGGCCAGGCGGATGGCGACCCGGCCGGTGCCGCATCCGGCGTCGAGAACGCGCGAGCCCGGGCGCAGCAGCCCGTCGCAGAAGCGGGCCTCGCCGTGGACGTCGGCGCCGGAATCGGCCAGGGCGGCGAACCGGGCGGCGTAGCGCTCCCCGGAGTCCTTGCCCGCCACCTGGGCCCAGCGGCTGGCGCGCTCCTCCATCGTCTCCTCCTTCGCACCCGGTCGCCTCGACGGTACCGCGCGGGCCGGGCCCTCGGGGAATCCGCGGGCCGCGGTCCGATGAGTTCGCGCCTCGCCGACCGTCCATCAGTGAGAGCCGAACATCCACCCCTGGAAAGGACCGCGCCATGGGCACGACGTATCTGCACGCGGTGGCCTCGCTGGACGGCTACATCGCCGACCCGAACGACGACGTGGGACCGCTGCACGACTGGTATTTCAGCGGCGACCATCCCCTCGTCGGCGAGGACCGCCCCGATGTGCACGGTGCGCCGTTCCGGGTCTCGGCGGCCTCGGCCGACTACGTGCGCGGCATGTGGTCGCGCCAGAGGGTCCTGGTCGTCGGACGGCACCAGTTCGACCTGACCAACGGCTGGGAGGGGCACCCGCCGGCGAGCGAGCACGTCGTGGTCGTGTCGCACCGGCCTCGGCCGCGGGGGTGGCACCCGCAGGCGCCCTTCCACTTCGCCGCCTCGGTGCAGGAGGGCATCGCGCAAGCACAGGAGCTGGCCGGCGAGGGGGAGATCGGTGTGGGCGCAGGCGAGGTCGGCGGACAGGCGCTGTCGCTGGGGCTCGTCGACCACGTGGCGATCGACGTCGTGCCGGTCGTCTTCGGGCGGGGCAAGCCCTACTTCGGGCCGCTCGCCGACGGCCACCTGATGCTCGGGGATCCCGAGGTGGTCATCCGCGGCGACGGGGTGCTCCATATGCGCTACCCGGTGCCCCGGCAACGCTGAGCACCGGGTAGCGCCCGGCGCGGACGGGAGGTACCACGCCGCTTCGGCCGCGGCCGCGTCGGCGCCCCGGCGGTCCCGCAGCCGGGGCGCCCGTGCTCCCTTCCGCCGAATTACGTTTATGTTTGGTTGCATCTCTACGTAACTACGAAACAAAAAACGAAACGGTGGGTGAATCCTGGCTTCCGATAAGCGTGCCTTATCGGAAGCCAGGATGGGGGGGTGTCAAGGGAGCGGCCGAGGGGCGCCAACGAAACCGCCGCCACCGCCGAAGGAGCCGGAGCCCCGCTCGAAGCGAGGCCAAAGAGCCGCCGACGACGACGGGACCCGCACGGCCCTGTCTCGCGCCGGGTGCGCTCAGCATGATGACGTGTCGTCGGGTTGAGAAGCGCTGCAACGCATCACCGGTCCGCCACGCTCAACCGGCGAGCGACGACAGCGGACTCAGTAAGGGCGCTTCCCGAGGTTCCGCGGCGAGTGCGCGCCCTCGCCGGCGGCCGGGAGCGATACCGACGGGACCACGGGCGGCCGGAGAAGAGGACGCCCCCTGTCCTCTCGGCTTGCGAGGGTGGGGGCATCAGCGATGGCGATCGGAAGGACCCCCGATGACCTCGGCCCCCACCGATCCGGCTCCTGCGGCCGGCGTGAGGGGGAGCGGGCCGGTCCGCTCACCGAGGCGGCGGTGGCCCGGGCTGCCTTGCGGAGGGCGGTGCAGGCGTCAAGCGACGTCCGGCTGCGTGCCTCCGCGAGGAACCGCGCCGACTCCTCGCCCTGCTCGGCCCGGCGCCGGGCCGCCGACGCACCGGCCCACGGCACCCGAGGACGCGTGATCCGATGACCGTACTGGGCACCCGCGCGCTCAACCGCGCCACGCTGGCCCGCCAACTGCTCCTGCACCCCGCCGACATGCCCGCACCCAGCGCCGTCGCCCACCTGTGCGGCATGCAGGCGCAGGAACCGCAGGAGCCTTTCACCGGCCTCTGGTCGCGACTGCGCGCCTTCGACCCGGCGCAGCTGTCCAGCCTGCTGAACGGGCGGCGGCTGGTGCGCATGCACCTCATGCGCCGCACCATCCACCTGCTCACCGCCGCCGACGCCCTGGCCTGGCGGTCCCGCCACGACCCGATGCTGCGCCAGCGGGTCCTGGCCGTCTTCCGCCGCGAGCTTCAGGGAGTCGACCTGGACGAGCTCGCATCGGCCGTGCAGGCCGCGACGGCCGACGGCCGGCCCCGCACGACGGCCGAGCTCGCGCGGGAGCTGGCCCGGCACCGGCCCGAGCCGGGCAGCCAGGCGCTGGGCGAGATCGCCACCGCCCTGGTCCCGATGGTGCAGGCGCCGCCGCGCGGGCTGTGGCGCACCGAGGCGGGCGTGCGCCTCGTAGCGCTGTCGTCGTGGCTGGGGACCGAACCCGACCCGCCGTGCCCGGAAAGCGGCGATCCCGCGGGCCAGGCGCTGGTACGGCGCTATCTGGCCGCGTTCGGGCCCGCCGCCTCGGCCGACCTGCGCGCCTGGTGCGGCCTGTCCGGGCTCCCGGAGGCACTGTCGGCGATGCGCGAGGAACTGGTCGTCTTCCGCGACGAGCGCGGCCGGCGCCTGCTGGACCTGCCCGACGCGCCGCGCCCCGACCCCGACACCCCCGCGCCGGTGCGGTTCCTGCCCGCGTTCGACAACGCGGTCCTGGGCTACCGCGACCGCACCCGCATCATCGACGAGGCCCACCGCGGCCTGCCGGTCACCGGAGCGCGCTTCGTCCTGCTCGACGGGCGGGCGGGGGCGACCTGGGGCCTTGCGGAGGGCGCCGTGGTGGTGACGCCGCTGCGCCGCCTGGCCGGCGCCGAGCGCACCGCCGTGGCCGAGCAGGGCGAGAAGCTGGCGCGGTTCCTCTCGGAGGGACGCAGCCGCCGGGTCCGCATCGCCGACCCCGGCCGCTGATCCGCCGCCCGCCCGGGGCGCCTGCGCGGCGCCCCTCCGGCCGCCGAAGCGCCCGGAAACACCTCGATACGTCCGATGCAGCAGCGGGTCCGGCCGCACGTCGCCTCGACCGCCACCCGCGTCCCGCCCGCCAGGCCGGTGGGCGACGGCGCCGGACACGCCCCAACGCCCGCGCTCCCCGGCGGAACCGCCCCGCAGGCCGTGCCCCCTTCACCCCAGCGCTTGGGCGACCCCATCGGGACCGGCGCGGGAGATACCCGGCGCAGCGGTTTTGCCGAGGCGGCAAGAGTGTTTGCCCACCGCAGGTGCGGGGCGCAGGATGGCCGGAGGAAACCGCAGCGGACCGGGCGGCAGGCGCCCGGCACGGCACGGCGAGGAGGAGGACGCGCCGATGAGCGAGGGCACCGAAGCCACCGGCCAGGAGTACTGGGACACCCGCTACCGGGAGAGCGAACGGATCTGGAGCGGCGAACCCAACGCCGCCCTGGTCGCCGAAGCCGCCGACCTGGCGCCGGGGCGGGCCCTGGACCTGGGCTGCGGCGAGGGCGCCGACGCCGTCTGGCTGGCCCGGCGCGGCTGGCGCGTCACCGCCGTGGACATCTCCGCCGTCGCCTTGGAGCGGGCCGCCGAGCACGCCGCCGAAGCCGGAGTCGCCGACCGGATCGACTTCCAGCGCCACGACCTGGCGCAGTCGTTTCCCGAGGGCGGCTTCGCGCTGGTCGCCGCGCTGTTTCTGCACTCCCGCGGCGACATGCCCCGCGAGCGGATCCTGCGCACCGCCGCCGCGCACGTGGTCTCCGGCGGCACGCTGCTGATCGTGGGCCACGCCGGACACGCCACCTGGGAGCACGACCACGACCAGGACGTCCGGCTGCCCGAGGCCGCCGAGGTCCTGGAGTCGCTGCAGGCCGACCCGGGGGAGTGGGAGGTACTGCTCAGCCAGGAGCGCCGACGCGACCACGCGAGCCCGGGCGGCCACCACGCCGACACCATCGTCAAGCTGCGCCGCCGCTGACCGCCCGCGCACCCGCCGGAGGCGGCGGTGGAGCCCGCCCGCACCGGCGGTCGGATCGACCCCCCGGACCGCCCCGCGCCGCACAGGGCGCCCGGGGCCGTATCGCGGTCACGCACCGACGACCGCGGCCGGACCGGCACCGGCCGACCGCACCGGGTCGCCGGGCAGGCAGGCACCGGTGTCGGCGGCCTCCTCACCACTGGCCCGGACCCGGCGGGCGCGGCCGCGCCGCCGATGCGCCCTGCGATGCACCCCGGCGCCGCCCCGGACCGACCAGGGGGACGCGGCAGCGCGAAAACCGGTTGGCCCCCGACGCGGGCGCGGGCGACCATGGGGCGCGGCGCCGCAGCAGCGCCGCCGAAAGGAGCACCCGTTGCGCACCGCCAGGCTGGGACGCACCGACGTCGAAGTCACCGAACTCGGACTGGGCTCGGGCCCCCTGGGCGGGCTGTTCGCCCCCCTCGACGACGCCACCGCCGCCGACACCCTCCAGGCCGCCTGGGACTGCGGCATCCGCTACTTCGACACCGCCCCGCACTACGGCATCGGACACGCCGAGCGCCGAGTGGGCGCGCTGCTGGCCCGGCGCCCGCCCTCGGCATTCACCGTCTCCACCAAGGTCGGCCGGCTGCTGGTCCCCCAGAACGCGGACGGCCGCCGCGACCCCCACTTCCACGTGCCGGCCACCCACCGCCGCGTCTGGGACTTCTCGCGCACCGGTGTGCGCGCGAGCGTGGAGGACTCCCTGCAGCGCATGGGCCTGGACCGCGTCGACGTCCTCTTCCTGCACGACGCCGAGAACCACTTCACCCACGCCCTCGAGGAGGGATACCCGGCGCTGGCCGAGCTGCGCGAGCAGGGCCGGGTAGGCGCGATCGGCGCAGGCATGCACGACACGGCGCTGTTGACCCGGCTGGTGCGCGAGTGCGACGTGGACGTGGTGATGGTCTCGGGCCGCCTCACCCTGCTCGACCACAGCGCCCTGGGCGAGCTGGTCCCAGCCTGCGCCTCCCGCGGCGTCTCGATACTGGCCGCCTCGGTGTTCAACTCCGGCCTGCTGGCCGAAGCCGAGCCCGGTGCCGGGAGCGCCCCCTACGACTACGCCCCCGCGGCCCCGCACGTCCTGCAGCGCGCCCGCCGCATCGCCGAGGTCTGCGCCGCCCACGACGTCAGCCTCCTCCAGGCCGCGCTCGCCTTCCCGCTGCGCCACCCGGCGGTCGCCGGGGTCGTGGCGGGCATGCGCTCGGCCGCCGAGGTCCGCGCCGACGCGGCCGCCTTCGCGACCGCGGTGCCCGAGCGGCTGTGGGAGGACCTGCGCACCGCGGGGCTGATCGACGCCCGCGCCGCCCGGGGACGCTGACCCGCAGCCGATCCGGGGGTGGGAGGTGCGGACATGCCTGTCGCCGCTTCCCCGTCCGCGCCACCGGCCGCCTCCCGCCGCGGCGTATCACCCCGGCCCCGGCCGGCGGGAGCTCTGGGGCAGGCGGGCGTGCGGGGTGGCCGCGCGGTCACGGCGGCCCGGGAGCCTCCTCGGGGTCGTGGCCGCGCACCGACCGGCCGCCGTCGAGGGGCAGCACCGCCCCGCTGACGAACCGCGCCTGGTCGCTGAGCAGGTAGGCGACCGCGTCGGCGACCTCCTCGGGCACCCCCACCCGGCCCAGCGGGTGCAGGCGCGCCATCTCGCGCTCGGTGCGCCGCCTGTCCTGCGGGCTCTGGCCATCCAGCAGGGCGGCGTAGCGCTCGGTGGCCACCGACCCCACCGCCACGGCGTTGGCGCGCACCCCCTGCGGCCCGTAGTCGACGGCCACAGCGCGGGTCAGGCCCTCCACGGCCGCCTTGGCGGTGGCGTAAGGCAGCGCACCGGGAACCGGGCGCTGAGCCTGATGGGAGGAGACGTTGACCACGGCCCCGCCGGTGCCGGCGTCGATGAAGCGCCGCACCGCCACGGCGCACCCGGTCACCACGGGCGCGAGGTTGGCGGCGACCAGCGCCATCACCTCGGCGGGCGCAGCGGTGTGCAGGTCGGCATCGCGAAAGACCGCGGCGTTGTTGACCCATCCGCGCAGCACGCCGCGCCGCTGGGCGGATGCGGCGGCCTCCTCGGCCACCGGTTCGGCCGCCGCGTCCCCCACGACCGCATCGGCCCGGGAATGCTCCGCGACCCACGCCGCGGACGCGGGATCGGTGTCGACGACGACCACGGCCGCCCCCTGGGCGAGCAGCCGCTCGGCCACCGCCCTCCCGATTCCGCGCCCGCCCCCGGTCACGACATGGCTGTCCGACATAGGCAGCAGCCTGTCACCGGGCACGGCCGCGGCATAGGGCCCCGAGCGCAGGGGAACCCGCGACCGCGATCGGGCCACCGCGCCGCGGCACCCGACCGCCCGGGGGCGCGGCCGCCCGATCCCGAGCCCGGGGCGCCCGCAGGCGACCGGGCCCGGCGGTGAGACGCGCGCGTATGCCCGCGAGCCCGCCGGCCATGGACCGCGCCCCGCCGCGGGCGTTGACTGTCTGCCATGACGACGAACACCCACCCGACCGCCGTCCTGGTGCTGGGCGGAACCGGAAAGACCGGCCGGCGCGTCGCCCGGCTGCTCACCGCGGCCGGCCGCCCGGTGCGCATCGGCTCGCGCAGCACCCGCCCGGCCTTCGACTGGCAGGACGAGGCGACCTGGGAACCGGCGGTGCACGGGGCCTCGTGCGCCTACGTCGCCTACGCCCCCGACCTCGCCTTCCCCGGCGCCGACGAGGCGGTGGGCCGCTTCGCGCGCCGCGCCGCCGAGGCCGGCCTCACCCGCCTGGTACTGCTCAGCGGCCGCGGCGAACCCGGCGCGCGGCGCAGCGAGGAGGCGCTGCGCGCAGCCGGCACCGCATGGACGATCGTGCGCTCCAGCTTCTTCGCCCAGAACTTCAGCGAGGACTTCCTGGCCGGAATGGTGGAGCGCGGCCAGGTCGCGCTGCCGGCCGGCGCGGTGGCCGAACCCTTCGTCGACGCCGACGACGTCGCCGAGGTCGCGGCGGCCGCACTGCTCGACCAGGCCCACACCGGCCGCGTCTACGAGGTCACCGGCCCCCGGCTGCTGACCTTTCCCCAGGCCCTGGCCGAGATCGGCGAAGCCGCCGGCCGCGACATCGCCTACCTGCCGCTGACCCCCGAGCAGTTCGCCGCGGGCATGGTCGCCGAAGGGTTCGACCCCGGCTACGCCGAGGCGCTCAGCGCCCTGTTCGCCGAGGTCCTCGACGGCCGCAACGCCCGCCTGGGCGAGGGCGTCGCCCAGGCGCTGGGCCGACCGCCGCGCGACTTCGCCGACTATGCGCGCCGCGCCGCGGCATCGGGCGCCTGGCAGCAGGCACCGGCCGCCGGAGCGGGGGCCGACCGTGGCTGAGGCGGTGACCGTGGCCGCTGTGGTGGCCACCGGCCTGTTCGCGGGACTGTTCTGCGCCTTCTCCTTCGCGGTCATGCCCGGCCTGGCCCGCAGCGCAGACCGCACGTTCGTCGAGGCGATGCAGCGCATCAACACCGCCATCCTCAACCCGGTCTTCGCCGCGGTGTTCGCCGGCGCACCCGTGCTGCTGCTGGCCGCCCTGGCGCTGCACCTGCCCGCCGGCCGGCCGGCACCGCCGGCGTGGCTGGCGGCGGCGCTGCTGTCGGCGGTGGCGGCCATCGCGGTGACGCTCGGGCTCAACGTGCCGCTGAACAACGCGCTCGGCGCCGCCGGCCGGCCCGCCGACGACGCCGCGGCACAGGCGGCGCGGGCCCGCTTCGAGACCGCCTGGGTGCGGTGGAACACGGTGCGCAGCCTGCTGTCGGTGCTCGCGCTGGTCTGCGCGGCCGCGGCCCTGGCCGCCTGAGCCGGGCCCACCGGCATAGGCTTGCCTGGCCGGCGGCCCTCGGTGCGGGGCCTCCGGCCGCCGACTGCGCCCAGTGTGAAGGGACCACCGTGACCGAGCAGCTCCAACCCATGCCCGAGGACTGGCAGCGCGCCCTGGCCATCGTCGCCCACCCCGACGACCTGGAGTACGGCGCCGCCGCGGCCGTGGCCTCCTGGATCGACGGCGGCCGCGAGGTGGCCTACGTGCTGGCCACCCGCGGCGAGGCCGGCATCGCCACCATGGACCCCGCCCGCGCCGCCCGGGTGCGCGAACGCGAGCAGCGCGCCAGCGCCGCGGTCGTGGGCGTCTCCGCGGTGGAGTTCCTCGACCACCCCGACGGCGTCATCGAGTACGGACCCGCGCTGCGCCGCGACCTGGCCGCCGCGATCCGCCGGCACCGCCCCGAGCTGGTCATCACCCTCAACCACCGCGACACCTTCGGCCCCACCGCCTGGAACACCCCCGACCACAAGGCGGTGGGCCGGGCCGCACTGGATGCCGCCGCCGACGCCGGCAACCGGTGGATCTTCCCCGACCTGCTGGAGGAGGGGCTGCAGCCCTGGGAGGGGGTGCGCTGGGTCGCCGTGGCCGCCTCGCCCCAGGCCACCCACGCCGTCGACGCCGGACCCGGCATGGAGCGGGCGGTGCGCTCGCTGCTGGAGCACCGCGCCTACATCGACGCCCTCACCGACACCGACCCCGAGACCTACGTCCGCGACTTCCTCACCTGGGCCACCCGGTCCGCGGCCGAACGCTTCGGCGGCCGCCCCGCCGTCGCCTTCGAACTGTTTCCCCGCTGACCCGGGACGCCGCGCCCCGCGGCCCCGGGCGCCGCACACCGCCCGGGGCCGCGGGCCTCAGCGGGTGTCGGCGGCCAGGCGCACCGCCAGCCCGGCGAAGACCGCGCCCGAAAGCCCGTGCAGCCACCGCTGCACGGCGGGTCGGCGGCGCACCAGATCGCCCAACCGCCCCGCCGCAAGACCGCAGGCGCCGTCCACGCCCAGCCCCACGACGATGAACAGCGCCCCCAGCACGGCGAACTGCCCGCCCACGCTGCCCTGGGCGGGGTCGATGAACTGCGGGAAGAACGCCAAATAGAACACGATCACCTTCGGGTTGGCCAGGTTGGTGGCCAGCGCACGCACGAACACCCGCAGCAGCGGCGCCGAAGACGCCCCTCGCACCCCGGCCGCCGGATCCGCCGGCAACCGCGCCGCGTCCCGAAACGCCAGCACGGCCAGCACCACCAGGTAGCAGGCGCCCACCAGCCGCACCGCGGTGAAGGCGGCCGGGAAGGCCTGCAGCAGCGCGCCCAGACCCAACGCCGCCGCGGCGGTGTGCACGGCCAGTCCGGCCGAGACCCCCAGCGCCGCCAGCAGCCCGGCGCGCGGCCCCCGTGCAAGGCCGGTGGCGGTGATGAACAGCATGTCGGGCCCGGGAGCCACCGACATCACCAACGCGGCCAGGCAGAACGCCGCGGCCACCTCCGGTTCGACCAGCATCCGCGCCCCCCGGTTCTGCGTCCCGTCGCCGCGCGCCTGTCCACGGCGCGCCGGCGGGAGCCTACCGGCGCCGATCCGCCCGCACACCCGGTTTTTCGCCCGCTCTGGACCCGCCGACCCACCGGCCGCGGGTCCGACACCGTCTGCGATCCTGGGCCCTCAAGACCGTGCGACACGCGAAGGGCGGGCGGCCATGGCGACACCGCGCGCGGTGGTCTTCGACTGGCGCGGCACACTCGCCGTGACCCTGACCGAGCAGGAGTGGGCCGCCGCGGCACTGCGGCGGGCCGGCCGCACCCCCTCGCCGGCGGCGGTCGCCGAGGCCACCGCCCGGCTGCAGTCGGCTCCGGAGCCGCAACGGCTGGAGGCCGAGGGCCTCGACACCGACGCCGCCCTGCACCGCCGCGTCTACCGCCGGATCCTGGCCGAGGCCGGGTTCGACGAGGAGCTGGCCGCGGCCCTGTATGCCGCCGAGTCCGACCCCGCGCTCAACCCCTTCGCCCTCGACGCCGCACCGTGCCTGCGCGCCCTGTCGGCGCGCGGCGTGGCCGTGGGCGTGCTCAGCGACATCCACGTCGACATCCGCCCGGCCTTCGCCGCGGCCGGCCTGGAGGACTGCATCGACGCGTTCGTGCTCTCCTTCGAGCACGGCATGCAGAAACCCGACCCCCGCATCTTCCGCCTCGCCGCCCGAGAACTCGGCGTGGCACCGCACGAGGCGCTCATGGTGGGCGACCGGGCCGGCCACGACGGCAGGGCGGTGGAGGCGGGGATGCCCGCGCTGCTGCTTCCGCCGCTGCGCTCGGTCCAAGACCGCCGGCTGCACCTGGTCGAGGCGCTGCTGAGCGCCCCGGCCTGAGCCCCCGCAGAGCGCGGGCCGATCGCACCCCTCTCCGGTCGGGGAAACCGGGGCGCCGGCGCGCCGGCGCCGCACGGATCCTCGGCACCCGCGCGGCCGCGGCGGTGTGGCCGCAGCGCCGCACGGGCACAAGCCCGGTGGACACCACCTGTCGGCCCCAGCACCGCAAGGAGACCCGCATGCTCGTTCCCCGCGCACTGGGAGCGGTGACCATCGCCTTCAGCGCCGCCATCATGGCCCGGCCCCGCTTGATGGCCGGGCCCAGCGGCCACGCCCGGCCCGACGGGCACGTCCCCCGCGACATCAGACTGCTCATGTACGCCATCGGCGTGCGCGACATGGCGCTGGGCGCCCTGATGCTGTGCGCGCCCAACCCGCCGGCCATGCGCGCGGCGGTCACCGCCCGGGTGGCCTCCGACCTCGGCGACCTCGCCGTCTTCGGCACCCGCCTGCCCCGGGCCCGCCAGCGCGCCGCCGTGGGCGCCGCCGCGGCCGGCTGGGCGGCGGTGTGCGCCTACAGCCTGCGCCACATCCCCGCCGACCCGCCGCCCCGGCCCCGGCGGCGGCCGCGGCGCCGGGGCTAATCAGCCGGCGTCGAACTCCCGGCGCAGCCGCACCGGCGCCTTGCTGCGCCAGGCCTCGGTGACCAGCTCGGCCAGCTCCGCGCGCGCCACACGCTCCAGGTCGACCAGGACCATGCCGTAGCCGTCGTAGTGGGCGGTGGTGAAGAACGCGGGATCGCCCGAGGCCAGCAGCGCCTCCTTCTCGTCCAGGGCGCACACCAGCGCCAGGCCGCCCTCGGCCTCGGTGCGCAGCCGCGCCAGCAACCGGTCGCGCACCTTCAGCGCCGGCGTGCCATAGGAGGTCGACTCCTCGGTCTCGGGCAGCGCGCACGCCATTTCCACCACATTCTGCCAGCTCACCGCCACGGCCCCTCCCCTCGACCGGCGACGCCCGCCGAGCGCCGAGGCGACGACGATGCCACGGCCCAGCGGCGGTGTCCAGGCACCACCCGGCCCGCCACCGCACTCGCGCGGCCCCGCCGGCCCTGGATTAGGCTGCAGCGGTGACCAACCACGATTCCCCCCAAACCCCCATCCGGTGGGGCATCCTCGGCACCGGGGCCATCGCCCACCGCTTCATGACCGGACTGCGCGCCCTGCCCGACGCCGACGTCACCGCCGTGGGCTCGCGCAGCGACGCCACCGCCCGCCGCTTCGCCGAGACCTGGGGCATCCCCCGCGCCCACGCCTCCTACGCCGACCTCGCCGCCGATCCCGGCGTCGACGTCGTCTACATCGCCACCCCCCACAACGTCCACCACGAGGCCACCCTGCTGTGCCTGGACGCCGGCCGCCACGTGCTCTGCGAGAAACCGCTGGCCGTCAACGCCGCCGAAGCCGCCGCCATGATCGAGGCCGCCCGCCGCAACGGGCGCTTCCTCATGGAGGCCATGTGGACCCGCTTCGCCCCCGCCACCGCCCGGATACGGCGACTCGTCGACGAGGGCGCCATCGGCGAGGTGCGCATGGTCACCGCCACCATCGGCGCCCGCATGGACTACGACCCCCACGGCCGCCTGTTCTCCCCCCACCTGGCCGGGGGAGCGCTGCTGGACGTGGGCGTCTACCCCCTCGCCTTCGCCTCCCAGTTCCTCGGCGGCTTCACCGACATCCAGGCCCAGGCCACCAAGGCCCCCACCGGCGTCGACGCCCAGGTCGCCATGGCGGTCACCGGCCGCAACCAGACGCTGGGGCTGCTGGGCTGCTCGATCGAGGCGCCCATCCCGCGCCGGGCCGACATCGTCGGTACGCGCGGCAGCATCGCCCTGACCGACTGGTACAGCCCCACCGGCTTCGTCCTGCACCGCGACGGCGCCGACGAGGAGGTCTTCGACTTCCCCCACCATGCCAACGGGTTCGAGCACGAGGCGATGGAGGTCCACCGCAGCCTGCGCGCCGGCCGGACCGAGAGTCCGCTGATGAGCTGGGAGGAGAGCCTGCGCATCGCCGAAGCCCTCGACACCGTCCGCGCCCGCATCGGCGTGTCCTACCCCGCCGACCAGCGCTGAGCCGCCGCGTTCAGGGGATCCGCGCGGCGGCGGTGCTGGTCGGGGCTGAGCCCGTGCGCCCGCTTGAACGCCGCGCTCAGCGCGAACGGGGTCGCATAGCCCACCCGACGCGCCACCGCGGCCACCGTCGCCCCCGGCTCGCGCAGCAGCTCGGCCGCCAGCTCCAGCCGCCAGGCGGTGAGGTAGGCCATCGGCGGCTCGCCCACCGCCTCGGTGAAGCGGCGCGCCAGCGTCGCCCGCGACACCCCCGCGGCCGCGGCCAGTGCGGCCACCGTCCACGCCTGCTGCGGCGACTCGTGCAGCAGGCGCAGCGCCGGCCCCACCACCGGATCGCCCTGGGCGCGGTACCAGCCCGGCGCGTGCCCGGCCTCGGTGAACCAGGCGCGCAGCACCGAGATCGCCAGCAGGTCCAGCAGCCGGTCCAGCACCACCTCCTGGCCGGGCTCGTCGCGGTCGAGCTCGGCGTCGATGGCTCCCGGCAGCGGCGACGACCAGCCCTGCTCGACCACGGCCACCGGCGGCAGCGCGCTCAGCAGCCGCCGGCCGATGCCGCCGCCGGCAGGGTAGGTGCCCACCAGCATGCGCGCCGCACCGCGGGGGCTGTCGCCCCACAGCCGCGTCCCCAGCCCCAGCCGCTCCGACAGCGGCTCGCCCGCAGGCGTGGTGCAGCGCTGGCCCGGGTGGATGACGATCCTCGGGTCGGTGGCGGGGGAGTCGGCGAAGGTGTAGGGGTCGGGCCCGCGCATCAGGGCCGCACCTCCGGGCGGCACCCGCCGGGGCTCGGCCCCCTCACCGGTCACCCACACCCGGCCGCGGAGCACGGCCACCAGCGACAGGGGCGCCCCGTCCTGCACGCGCACCGCCCACGGCGGGTCCATGGCCACCCGCAGCAGGAACCCGCCCCGCGCGCGGGGGCCCTCCAGCAGAGCGGCAAGGGCGTCCACACCGCCAGATTAGCCGCCCCGTTCCCGACCGCCGGCTGAGGAGGCACGACGCCGTGCGCGGCGCCGGTTTCGGTCGCGACGATGCCGCCCGGTGCGGGCACGCGCGCGAGGTGATCGCCGCCGGAGTGGTTTCGGCAGGCTGCGGGCTTATGCGCAGGTCACCGGGTTCACGGGGGTCACGTCGCTTCCGGTGCGGCGCTTGCGCTCCCCGGGGGCGACCGCCGTTGTGCGCCGATTCGGACACGCACGGTGATCACAGACCGGACCGAACGTGCGCGGATTTCCGCGAATGCACCCCCGACCTGCACCGACTCCCGATAGCTTCACGCCATGCCGTCCATGGAGCACGAGATGCCGATCGAGTTCCTGCACAACCGCCCAGAACTGGCGGCCGCCCTGCTGGAACGCTCCTTCGGCGTCGCGGTCCCCGACTACGACGAGGCCCGCATGGCCGCGGCCGACTGCACCGACAACCAGCCCAAGGAGTACCGCCCCGACGGCGTCGTCGTGCTCAGAAACGCCGGCCTCGACCGCCTCGCGGTCGTCGTGGAGATCCAGCGCGCCCAGGACAAGCGCAAGCGGTTCTCCTGGCCGGTCTACCTGGCCACGATCCGCGCCCGCCTGCGCTGCCCCGCGGTGCTGCTGGTGGTGTGCCACGACGCCGCCACCGCCAAGTGGGCCGGCGAGCCCATCGACATGGGCCACCCCAACTGGCACCTGCTGCCGCTGGTGCTGGGGGAGGACCGCGTGCCCGTGGTCACCTCGGTGGCCGACGCGGTCGCTCTGCCGGAGTTGGCGGTCCTGTCGGCGCTGGCGCACGGCGACGAGGAGAAGGAAACCCTTCTGGCCTGCGCCGAAGCGCTGGATTCCCTGCCGGGCGACGTCTTCAAGCTCTACCATGGCTATTTGAAGACGGCACTGACCGGCGCCGCTCGACGGAATTGGGACGAAATGGTCAAGACGAGCGAGAAGTTCGAGAACGACTTCGGCCGGAAGTACGAGGAGCTGGGCGAAGCCAAGGGACTGGCCAAGGGGCTGGCCGAGGGGAAAGCCGAGTCTGTTTTGCGGATCCTCGCCAAGCGGGGCGTTGCGGTCTCGGCCCGGGCGCGCGAGCGCATCGCCTCCTGCTCCGACCTCGACCAGCTCGACGCCTGGCTCGACCGCGCCCTGGTGGCCGACTCCGCCGACGACCTGTTCACCTGAGACCCTCCCCGAGGCCGCCGGAGGGGTTGAACGCTCCCCCCTACTCCCGACGGCGGCCGCCGCCAGCGGTCGGCGGCGCGCTTGTGCCAGGCGCCGCCGACCGCCCGGTCGCCACCTGCGCCGACCGGAATCGCTCAGGTGCCCGGGCGCTCACCGGGCTCACCCGGCGGTCCATCGGCCGGCCCTCCGGCGGGCGCGGCGGCCTCGTGCGCGCCCGGTGGCGGGGGATCGGCCGCCGCACCGCCCGAACCGCCGCCGCTGTCGGGGTCGTGCACCATCCCGCGCTCGGTGCGGGCGATGATGCGGGTTCCGGTCAGATCGCCGGTCACGTTGCACATCGTGCGCACCATGTCCAGGATCGCGTCGATGCCGGCGACCAGCGCCACCGGGGCGAAGGGCAGGCCCGCCTGGCTCACCGCCAGTGACAGCATGATCAGCCCGGCGCCGGGCACCCCCGCGGTGCCGATCGAGGCCAGCACCCCCACCAGCACCACCATCAGCAGCTGGGAGAGGGTCAGTTCCACCCCGGCGACGTTGGCGACGAACACCGTGGCCGCGCCCACATAGATCGCGGTGCCGTCCATGTTGACGGTGGCGCCCAGCGGCAGCGTGAACCCGTAGACGCCCTCGTCGACGCCCATGCGCCGCGCCGCGCGGGTGGAAACCGGCAGGGTGCCGCTGCTGGAGCGGGTGGCGAAGGCGGTCACCATGGGGTCGCGGGCGGCGCCGAAGAACCGCCGCAGCCCGATGCCGAACAGGGCCAGCAGCGCGGCGTAGACGCCGATCTGCACGGCCACCCCGCCGTAGACGACCGCGGTGAGCTTGGCCAGCGGCACCAGCGCCCCCACGCCGGTCTCGGCCATCACCGCCGCGATCAGCGCGAACACGCCCACCGGGGCGTACTGCAGCACGCCGCGCACGATGAGGAACACCAGCTCCATGCCCGCGTCCACGCCGCGGCGCACGAACTCGCCCAGGCCGCGGATGCGCTCCTCGGCGCTGTCGCGCATGAACGCCAGCGCGATTCCGGCCGCGATCGCCGCGAACATCACCGCCAGCACGTTGCCCTCGGCCAGGGCCGCGAAGGGGTTCTCGGGGACGACCCCCAGCAGCGTCTCGGCCAGCGGCGGCGCCTCCTCGGGCCGCTGCTCGGCCTCTCCGGGCGCCTGCAGGCCCGCGCCGGGGGAGACGGCCAACGCCAGCACCAGCCCCACGGTGATCGCCAGAGCCGAGGTGACCAGGTAGAACACCAGCGCCTTGAGCCCGATGCCGCCCAGCCGCGCCGGGCTGATGGAGGAGACGCCGGCGATCAGAGTGACCACCACCAGCGGCATCACCAGCATCTGCAGCAGCCGCAGGAACACATCGCCCAGCGGCTGCAGCGCGGCCGCGGGCTCGCCGACGATCAGGCCCGTGGCCGCGCCCGCCACCAGCGCGATCGCCAGCTTGTAGATCAGGGGGAAGTCGAGGTAGCGCCGCCACAGCGACCTCCTCGACGGTTGGTTGGCCATGTCTCACGCCGTCCTTTGCGCTCGTCGGACCCGGCGGCGCATCACCGCCTGAAGGGGTGGGTTCCCCGAGCGACGAGGCTGCCACCCTGAGCCACCGCATCGCTACCCGACCTTGACACGCGGCGGCGCAGCGGGGCGAACGGGACGGCTCAGGACGCGGAACCCGGCTCGTTCCTGCGGCTGCGGTAGGAGCGCATCTTGTGGCGGGCCCCGCAGACGGCCATGCTGCACCAGCTGCCGGAGTTGGCGGGGGAGCGGTCGTAGAAGACCCACCGGCACTCCGGCGCCGCGCACACCTTCAGCCGGGCCCGGGCCCCGGCGAGTTCCGCGGCGGCCAGGGCCGCCAGCACCGCGGCGGCCACCCCGTCGGCGCCCGCGCCGCCCTCGGGCGCCAGCCGGGCGGTGTCGCTGCCCGGACTCCAGCGCGGAGGACCCAAGAGCCGGCGGGCCTCGGAGGACAGGTGGGCACGGGCATCCGCGGCGCGGGCGGAGTGGGCCTCCAGGTGGTCGCGCACCGCCTCGCGCAGCCGGCGCAGGCGCTCCAGGTCCTCCTCGCCCGGATCCCGCGGCGCGTCGGCGCCGGGGAGCCGGCGCTCGCGCATCCACGCCCGGGCCGCCGCCGCATCGCCGAGGGCGTCGCGGCCCCGCAGCAGCTCGGCGGTGTTGCACAACGCCTCGACCAGCTCCAGACCGCCCGGTGCGGGCGGGCGCGCGTCCACCATGCCCCCGAGGTTACCGTCATGCACGGTCTAGTGGTAACGTTACCGCCATATCCGAAAAGCTGGTAACGAAAGGGGAGGGCCGTGGCCGGCACCGAACTCACCGAGACCTTCGACGCCCCCAACGGCACCATCGCCTGGCGGCGCACCGGCAGCGGCCCACCCGTCGTCCTGCTGCACGGCACCCCCTTCTCCTCCCGCATCTGGGACGACATCGCCGCCGCCCTCAGCACCACCCGCACCGTCTACCTGTGGGACATGCCCGGCTACGGCGACTCCGCGATGCACCCCGACCAAGACGTCAGCCTGCCCGCCCAGCAGCGCGCCTTCACCCTCCTGCTGCAGCACTGGGGCCTGGAGCGGCCCGCCGTCATCGCCCACGACATCGGCGGCGCCGTCGCCCTGCGCGCAGCCCTGCTCGACGGCGCCGCCTACAGCCGCCTGGCGCTGGTCGACGCGGTGAGCCTGCGCCCCTGGGGCAGCGACACCTTCCGCCTCATCGGCGCCCACCCCGAGGTCTTCGCCGCCCTGCCCCCACCGCTGCACCAGGCCCTGGTCGAGGCCTACATCGCCTCGGCCGCCCACCGCCCCCTGCACCCCGACCGGCTGCGGGAACTCGTCCGGCCCTGGCTCGGCGACTCCCGCCAAGGCGCCTTCTACCGCCAGATCGCCCAGGCCGACCAGCGCCACACCGCCGAAATCGAAGACGACCTGCACCGGCTGGCCATGCCCGTCACCGTCATCTGGGGCCAAGCCGACACCTGGCTGCCCCCCGAAACCGGCCGCCGCCTGGCCCGCGCCATCCCCGGCGCCGACCTGCACACCGTGCCCGGCGCCGGACACCTCATCCACCACGACGCCCCCGCCCAGATCACCGGCCTGCTCACCGCCTTCCTCACCGCCGACTGAACCCGCGGGACAGGGGAGAGGCGGCACCCGCCAGGCCCCGGGAGAAAACCGGATGCGCCCCGCACCGGCGCGGGCGAGGATGAGCCGACATGGACGCCCACACCCGCACCCGCCCCCTGGCCCTGGTCACCGGAGCCGGACGCACCACCAACATCGCCGCCGCCACCGCCCGCACCCTGGCCGCCCGCGGCTGGGACGTCGCCTTCACCTACTACCGCGCCTACGACACCCGCATGCCCTGGGGCCCCGAAGAAGGCGCCGCCCGCGCCCTGCACACCGCCATCACCTCACACGGGGTGCGCGCCCTGGGCGTGGAGGCCGACCTGTCCGACCCCGACGCCCCCCAGCGGCTGCTCGCCGCTGTCCACGACGAACTCGGCCCCGTCACCGCACTCATCCTGGCCCACTGCGAATCGGTCGACTCCGGCCTGCTCGACACCACCCTCGACAGCTTCGACCGGCACTTCGCCGTCAACACCCGCGCCGCCTGGCTGCTCATCCGCGAATACGCCCACCGCTTCCCCGGCCCCCACGGCAGCGGCCGCATCATCGCCCTCACCAGCGACCACACCGCCCACAACCTGCCCTACGGCGCCAGCAAAGGCGCCCTGGACCGCATCACCCTGGCCGCCGCCACCGAACTCGCCCACCTGGGAATCACCGCAAACGCCCTCAACCCCGGCCCCGTCGACACCGGCTGGATGAGCCCCGAACTCGCCGAGAAACTGCGCCGGGGCACCCCACTGGGCCGCCTGGGCACCCCCCAGGACACCGCCGAACTCATCGCGTTCCTGTGCTCCGACCGCGGCGGCTGGGTCAACGGCCAGCTCATCCACAGCAACGGCGGCCTGTCCTAACACCCGGCCCGCCGACTGGCAGGATGAGGACCATGTCCGCACGCGAACTCCTCGTGCTGGGCACCTCCAGCGCGGTGCCCACCCCGCGCCGCAACCACAACGGCTACTTCCTGCGCTTCGACACCCACGGCATCCTCCTGGACCCCGGCGAAGGCACCCAACTGCAGATGCGCCGCGCCGGCCTCACCGCCCACGACATCACCCGCATCTGCCTCACCCACTTCCACGGCGACCACTGCCTGGGCCTGCCCGGCGTCATCCAGCGCATCGCCCGCGACGGCGTCCCCCACACCGTCCACGCCGCCTTCCCCGCCGACGGCGCCCACTACTGGCGCCGCCTGCGCAACGCCACCGCCTTCACCGACACCGCCGACATCCGCGAACACCCCCTCACCGGCGACACCGCCCAGCCCGCCGGCGAAACCGATCTGCACATCCAGGCCCGCGCCCTGCACCACTCCATCACCTGCTACGGCTACCGATTCGCCGAACCCGACGGCTGGAGCCTGCAACCCCGCCTGCTGGCACACCACGGCATCAGCGGGCCCGCCGCCGGCGAACTCAAACGCCGCGGCCACGTCACCACCCCCGACGGCCGGCGCGTGCACCTGCACGAGTGCGCCGTGCCCCGACGCGGCCAGGTGGTGGCCTTCATCCTGGACACCGCCCCCTGCCCGGCGGCCGAGGAACTCGCCCGCGGCGCCGACCTCGCCGTCATCGAATCCACCTACCTGCACAGCGAACACGCCCTGGCCCGGGCCTACGGCCACCTCACCGCCGCCCAGGCCGGAGCCATCGCCGCCCGGGCCGGCGCGGCGACCCTGGTCCTGACCCACTTCTCCGAGCGCTACGAACCCGGCGACGACGCCCGGTTCCGCGACGAGGCCGCCACCGCCTTCACCGGAGACATCGTGGTGGCGTCCGACCTCCAGCGCATCGCCCTGCCCAAACGCCGCCGCTGACCGCCCCCGCCCACCGCGGGCGTCACAACCCGTGGGCCGCCAGCCACTGCGGATCCGGCGCCACCTGCTGCAGCACCTCCACCACCACCCCCTCCGGGCCCAGCACCTGGCAGCGGCGCTGCCCCCAGGGCTCGGTGACCGCCTCCAGCGCGAACTCCACCCCGGCCTCGGCCAGCCGCCGGGCCTCGGCGTCGACGTCGGCGACCAGGAACGCCACCAGCGCCCCCGACACCTGCCGCCCGCGCACCGCCTCGGGCCAGGACTCGTGGTCGCTGCGCACGAAGTCCAGGCTCACCCCCGGCAGGTCGGCGCAGGTGGTGTTGACGTACCAGCCGATGTCGACGTTGACGCCGAACCCGAAATGCTCGGCGAACCACGCCGCGCACCCGGCCGGATCCCGCACCGACAGCGCGAACCCGATCATGTTCTTGGCCTGCATGTCCGAACCCCTCTCCGAATCAACTACAGCCACAGTACTATGAACGTACTACTACACGCACCGTGGTTTTTCGGACGAGGAGCCCCGCCATGGCCAGAACCAACCACCCCCGCCGCCGCGCACTCCTGGACGCCGCCATCGACGTCCTCGCCGACCACGGCGCCCGCGGCCTCACCTTCCGCGCCCTCGACACCGCCGCCGCCCTACCCCCCGGCACCGCCTCCAACTACTTCCCCGACCGCGACACCCTCCTCGCCCAAACCGGCGCCCACATCCACACCCGCCTGGCCCCCACACCCCAGCGCATGGCCGAACTCTCCACCCCCGCCCCCACCCGCCACGCCGTACGCACCGCCATGCACGACCTCTTCGACCGCGTCAGCCGCGACCGCTCCGGCTACCTCGCCCTCCTCGAACTGCGCCTGGAAGGCACCCGCCGCCCCGACGTCCGTCACACCCTCACCCACGCCATCAGCACCGCCATCACCGACAACATCGACTTCCACGTCGAGGGCGGCTACCCCGGCGGCCGCACCACCGCCATCGCCCTCTACCTGGCCATGAGCGGCCTCATCGTCGAACACCTCACCCTGCCCGACGCCTGGCAGAACCCCGGCTTCCCCCAGATCATCGACGACCTCGTCGACACCCTCGTCCCCGCCGACCCCTGAGACCGACCACCCGCACCACCCCACCCCGACGACACCCCCGCAACCCCCGCACCCTGCGCAAACACCACCCACCCAGCAATGCTTGACTAGGCCCCATGAGCACCGCGCCCTACACCACCAGCACCGCATTCCTCGAAGCCCTCACCGAAACCGGCGTCGAATACGTCTTCGCCAACCTCGGCAGCGACCACCCCGGCATCGTCGAGGCCTACGCCCACGCCAACGCCAACGGCGACGCACACCGCTTCCCCAAGATGATCATCTGCCCCCACGAAAGCGTCGCCTTCTCCGCCGCCCAGGGCTACGCCCAACTCACCGGACGCCCCCAGGCCGTCATCGTCCACGTCGAATGCGGCACCCAGAACATCGGCGGCATGCTCCACAACGCCGCCAAAGGCCGCACCCCCGTCCTCGTCTTCGCCGGCGCCTCACCCTTCACCCAATACGGCGAACACACCGGCAGCCGCAACGAATTCATCCAGTGGATCCAAGACGTCCACGACCAGCGCGGCATCGTCCGCGGCTACACCAAATACGACAACGAGATCCGCACCGGCGCCAACGTCAAACAACTCGTCCACCGCGCCATGCAGATCGCCACCAGCCAACCCGCCGGCCCCGTCTACCTCGTCGGCGCCCGCGAGGTCATGGAGGCCCGCCTCGACCCCGCCGAAGCCAACGACCCCCGCTACCACCTCAACCGCACCGCCCCCATCGCACCCGCCGCCCTCGACCCCCGCACCACCGACACCATCGCCCGCGCCCTCACCCACGCCCGCAACCCCCTCATCGTCACCTCCTACCTCGGCCGCGACCCCCGCGCCGTCACCCAGCTCCAGCGCCTGGCCGAACACCTGGCCATCCCCGTCCTCGAATCCGTCCCCATGCGCCTCAACTTCCCCGCCGACCACCCCCTCCACGCCGGCTACCAGTGGAACACCCAGGAACCCACCCCCGCCCTCGCCGAAGCCGACACCGTCCTGGCCGTCGACACCGACGTCCCCTGGATCCCCCTGAGCAACCCGCCCCGCCCCGACGCCCGCATCTTCGTCATCGACACCGACCCCCTCAAAGAGCAGATGCCGCTGTGGCACGTGCCCGCCGAGATCTTCGCCCGCGCCGACGCGGCCACCGCACTCGACCAGCTCGCCACCCGCATCGACGACACCGGACCCGCCGACCCCGACGCCGTCGAGGAGCGCCGCAGCCGCCTGAGCGCCCACCACGACCGGCGCCGCCAGGCCCTCGCCGAGAACGAGCAGCCCCACCCCCCCGCCATCACCCCCCAGCACCTCGTCGCCCAACTGCGCGACCTGCTCGACACCCTCGACGACGACACCATCGTCCTGACCGAAGCCATCTCCAACTACCAGACCGTCAACGAGCACCTGCGCGCCACCCGGCCCGGCAGCCTCATCGGCTCCGGCGGCGGATCCCTGGGCTGGCACGCCGGCGCCGCCATCGGCGCGAAGCTCGCACACCCCGACGCGCTCGTCGTCAGCCTCGTCGGCGACGGCTCCTACCTCTTCGGCGTGCCCGCCTCGGCGCAGTGGGTCGCCCGCCGCTACAACACGCCCACCCTCACCGTCATCTTCGACAACCGCGGCTGGAAATCCCCCAAACTCTCCACCCTGGGCGTCCACCCCGACGGCGCCGCCGCCACCCACGACGACTTCAACACCGGATTCGACCCCGAAGCCGACCTCCCCGGCATCGCCACCGCCGCCGGAGGCGCCTGGGGCCGCACCATCGACCACCCCGACCAGGTCGCCGACACCCTCAAGGAAGCCGTCGAGGCCGTACGCGCCGGCCAGTCGGCCGTGGTCAGCGTCCACGTGCCCAAGGTCTGAGCAGGCGGCCGGCGAACCCGCGCCGACGCGCCCGGCGGGGGAGCGGCGGCAGTCACCGGGGAGCCCGGGGATCGCCGGACGCTGCGATCACACAGCGTGACTGCCCCGACGGCCGCCGCGCCAGGGCAGGGGAGCGGCGCCCCGGTGCCGGATCCCCGGCCGCCCGGCCGACCGCGGAAAACGCGTTGAGAAACCGCGCGGCGCCGTGATCGGCTGCTGGGCGTACACGCCCCCGGATACGGCGGGCACCCCTCAGTGGACCGGGAGACCCCGACATGACCAGCGCATTCACCGAGCTCGCCATCGACTGCGCCGACCCCCGCGCCCTCGCCCGGTTCTGGTGCGCCGTCCTGGGCTATGAGGTGCAGGAGGCAGACGAGGAGATCGTGACGATCGGTGCCCCCGCGGCGGCCGCGAGCGCGGACCGCCCCGGCCCGGTGCCCCCCGTACTGACGTTCGCGCGGGTGCCCGAACCCAAGACGGTCAAGAACCGGGTGCACCTCGACGTCCGCCCGTCCGACGGGGATCAGGACGACGAGGTCCGACGCCTGCTCGGCCTCGGAGCCCGATACGCCGATGTCGGCCAGGGTGCGGAGAGCTGGGTCGTCCTGGCCGACCCCGAGGGCAACGAGTTCTGCGTCCTCGCGGGGCGCCGCCCCTGATCGTCGATGCGCCACAGGCCGCTCCTGGAAACGGCGGGGGCGCCGCTTGCCAGGCACCCGCCGGGAGGTCCGGAGCCGGCTGGCACTGAGATTGCGGCGATGGGGCCGGGGTGCGCGCAGGGCCCGCCCGTCACCCGCCACCGCCCCAACGGAGGCGCTTCGCGCCACGTACTTATGCAGGGCAGGCTTGCCGCCGAGCGCACGCTGGATTCATGAGGTGGAGCCGCGCCACCGGTGGCGGGCCCTCGACGCACTCGGCGCAAAGGTGCACCGGCGCGCGAGTGGGATTCGCGCGACCCGGCCCGATCTTCTCAAGCAGGGCGTAGCCGAAGCGTTCCGCGGTTCGTGCCGGCGTTTCCGTCCGGAGCCGCTGCGGCGGCGCACGCGGCTGGTAATGCGGCTGCTGACCGGCGCGGCCGCGGCTCCGGCGGGGTTGGCCGTGCCGAAGCTGTTCGGCGCGGCGGAGCCGGAGTGCAACAGAGCGCGAGGGCAGGGTGGGGAGAGCGGTCGGCGCCGTTACTTTACATAATGTGCATTATCGGCGCTTCGGATGCGGGCACCGAGAGGAGCTCGTATGTGTCCGCCACCGCCGAAACATCTACGAAGCGCCGCACACCGGCAGCCCCCGCCGACGCGCCCGGCCCCGGCGGATTCGCCGGCCCGCGGCCGAACTGCCACGCCGCGCGGACATGCGGCGCAGATCCGCATACGGCGCCATATGTCGCCAATCGCGCAGGCGCGCGGCAGGAAGGTCCGCGCGGATGCCCGACGCACTGCCGGGCCGATGTACGCGGCCTTGGAAGCCGGATGTGCCGGCGGTGCGGCCTGCCGATCCATCCCGATGCGTCCGGACGCCGCAGGCGGCCTCGCACAGGCCGGCCGCGGGCGCTCCCGGTACCGGCACACCGATCCCCTCTGCGCCCGATATGAGTAATTTTCATGCATAAAATACGTTATGCATCATTCGTCGGTTCCGGCGGGTTCCGGCTGACGCAGAGTTCGGCGGAGTCCCCGCACCGCTGCACCCCGCCAGCCCCGGCACCGCAACTCCCGCACCCCGCGAAGCGACGCCACAGGGCCCGCCACACCCCCGCACGCGCCGGCCCCTCCCCGACACGGCCGTGCCCCCGACCCGGCGACGCCTACTCCCCCGCCCGCGTTGACCGCGACACGCCCCGACCCCGCTATCGGCCACAACCGGTCACCGCGCCCGCAAACACCTGCAATCCGCTCCAGCTCAGGCGATCCTCAAAGGGTGTCCAACAGCACCAGCACGTCCCCGCAGGGCGAGGCCCGCGACGACTCCGCGCCGCGCCCGGCCACCGCCACCGAGCGCACCGCCGCACCGGCCCCGCCGGCGCGCCGCAACCGCCTGGTCGGCGTCGACGTCGCCCGCGGCCTGGCCGTCCTGGGCATGTTCGTCGTCCACGTCGGACTGGGATGGAGCCTGGGCAACGGCACCAACCCCCTCACCGACCTGGTCTCCGGGCGCTCCGCCGCCCTGTTCGCGCTCCTGGCCGGAGTGTCCATCGCGCTGCTCTCCGGCGGATCCGCGCCCGCCCCCGGCCGCGCCATGGGCGTGGCGCTGTGGCGGGTCGTCATCCGCGGCCTGATCATGCTGCCTGTCGGTGTGGGGCTGACGATGCTGGACACCCCCGTCTCGGTGATCCTCGCCTACTACGCCGCCTTCTTCGTTCTCGCGGTGCCCTTCATCGACGAGCGCTGGAAGGTCGTGGCCGGTACCGCCGCCGCCCTCGCCGCCGCCGGCCCGGTGGCCTCGTTCTGGCTGCGCGGCATGATCGACGACGGCGCCCTCACTCGCCCCGTCGCGCTGATCAACGCCTACGACCCCCTCGTCGCCCTCTCCGGCAGCGGCCTCGTCGACCTGCTGCTGACCGGCTCCTACCCCGCTGCGACCTGGCTGCCGTTCGTGCTGGCGGGTCTGGCCATCGGCCGCCTCGACCTCACTTCGATGCGCGTGCGCGCCTGGTTGACGGCCGCCGGCGCCGCCCTGGCCGCTCTCGGCTACGGGCTGTCCTGGATCGCGATGAACCTCATGGGCGGCCGGCAGCGCCTCGAAGCTACCTACAGCGCCGAGGCCATGGCCGACCACGGCGGCTACAGCAGCACCGCCCAGGCGCTGGAGCACGGTTTCAGCGGAACGGTCCCGGTCAACGACTGGGTCTGGCTGCTGACCGCTCTCCCCCACAGCGGCACCCCGCTGGAGATCGCCGGAGCCGGCGGAGTGGCCATCACCGTGCTGGGCCTGTGCCTGCTGGCCGAACGCGCTCTGCGCTGGATCGGCTATCCCCTGGCGGCCGTGGGCGCCCTGGCGCTGACCGTCTACGTCGGCCACGTCCTGCTCATCTGGGTCGCCGAGAACGACCTGTGGCAGGGCACGGTTCTGCAATGGGCCACCGACTACCTGGCGCTGACGCTTTTGATCGGATGCTTGGCCGGAGCCTCGGCCTGGCGGCTGACCGTGGGCCGAGGTCCGCTGGAGTGGCCCCTGCACATCGTCTCCTCCTGGGCGGCCAAGCGGATTCCCTAGTGTCGATGCCGTTTAGCGCCGGTGCCGTTCCGATCATCCCTCCGGCCCGGGGCTGATGACCGGTCGCCCGACGCGGCGACGGTCGGTGTGGGCGGTCTGGGCGGTCATCGGTTGCCGGGAGCGGATGACCGGTCGCCCGAGGGAGACAGCCGACGGAGGCGGCGAGGGCAGCGCAAGGCTCGTACCTGCGCCGATCGGTGCCGGTGCCCGCCGGTACGGGATGCGACGAGGGCGGCGACGGCTGGCGGTGGTTGCGCCCGCGCCCATCGGTTCGGGTGCCCGCCGGTGCGGCAGGTGACGGGGGCAGCGACGGGCGGTGGTGGGGCCGCCTTCGTCGTGTTCAAGGAGTCGGTCACCACAGGAGGTTGCGGCAATGGGGCTGTGATGCGCGAAGCGCGGTGCGCCAGCTTGCCGCCGAGCGCACGGTCCATGTTTGCGCCGGAGGTCCGCCACCGGTGGTGCGGCTCCGTCTGACGGGTGCAGCGTGCGCTCGGCGGCAAGCTGTGACCGCGCTTCGCGGGGCGCACCCATTGCCGCAGCCTCGGTGGTGGCCGCCCCGGGGGGTGCCCGGTGGGTTCCTGGAAAGCGGCGCCCCCGCCCTTCTGACACACGGCTCGGGCGGGCTGTTCCGGGCATATCGCCTCGCGTTCGGGCGACGATGCCCGCCGATGGCGCGCGGTGAGGCTGCGCGGCGCACCCCAACCCCGGATCTTCCGGGATGCGGAAGGAAACCGGGGTGGTTTGCCCGCAATGCCCGGATGCGGTGGGAGGTGGCGGCGGCCGGGCGCCACGAGGTGCGCGTTTGGATCGCTTCGGGCGCGGACCCCCGGTCCAAACGCCATGATCATCGCCGATCCCGGCCGCGCGGGCCGCTCCAGCGCCCCCGCATACCGGACATCACGGGAGAAATCGACGCCGCCGACGGTCCTCCGCGCGGCCGGAGCCCGCCCGGGCGATCGCGCGGCGCGTCTCGTCACCCCATCGCCGCCCCGAAGGCGCCGAATGTCGGGGTTCCGTGTCCGGTTCCCGCGTCGAGGGTGTCGGTGGGGCCACGCTCGGCGCCGAAAGCGGCGTCACGGACACCCTCGACGCGACCGGGGCCAGAGCGAGCTAAATTAAATCGGGCATTCGGGGTTTCGGGTGGGGGTGCGCAGGCGCCGAGGCCCACCGGAACACCCCCCGGCGCGCCGCCCCCGTCGCCCACCGCCACCGGCGCCCACCGGGACCGATCCCCGGGGCCTGAGCCCTGCGCGGTCGTCGCCGCTTCGTCGGATGATCGGCCATGCGCCGACCTCGGCCGGTGGCCGCCGGCCCGGACCCCCGCCGCCGCCCCTCGTCGCGTGGGCCACCGGCGGGCACCCGCACCGATGGGCGCGGGCTGAGCCCACCGCCGCCGTCGCCGCCTCGTCGGGTGATCAACCATCCGCTATCGGCAACCGGTGATCGCCGACCCGGACCCTCACCGCCGTCGCCGCCCCCGTCGCGCGTCACCGGCGCCCACCCGAACCGATCCTCGCGGGCCGAGCCACCCGCCGCCGTCGCCGCCCCGTCGGGCGACCCGCCATCCGCCTCCAGCAACCGGTGACCGCACAGCCCGAACCCCCGCCGGCCGTCGCCGCCCTTCGTCTCCTGGGCCACCGGCGGGCACCCGCACCGATGGGCGCGGGCTGAGCCCACCTCCGCCTGCGCTCACCCGAACCGATCCACGCGACGCGGACCCCCACCGGCCGTCGCCGCCCCTCGCCGCATGCCTCACACGCCTCGCCGACCCCGCAGCCGCCTGGATCACCGGCCAGGTCCCCACCGTCGACGGCGGCCTCGACCTCACCTGAACCCCGCCACACCCGACCATCCCACGTGTGCACGCCCGCGACATCGGCAATCCTTCAACCATGACCGCAGACGACACCCGACCCGCCGCCCGCACCACCATGCGCGTCGCCGACGCCATCGACGAATACCTCACCGCCCGCCAGCCCCAGAAGCCCTCACCCCACACCATCGCCGCCTACCGCCGCGACCTGCACACCCTCCTCGACCACCTCGCCCGCGCCGAGCGCTGCCGACCCGAGCGGCTCCACCTCGCCGACCTCACCCCCACCCTCCTGCGCCACGCCTTCGCCGCCTTCGCCGCAGACCGCGCCCCCACCAGCGTCACCCGCGCCTGGTCGACCTGGAACGGCTTCTTCGGCTTCCTGGTCGCCCACAACCTCACCGACGGCAACCCCATGCCCGCCGTCCCCCGCCCCCGCACCAAACCGCACCGCCCCAAGCCCCTCATCGGCGAAGACACCCCCGAGAAACTCCTCGCCGCCCTCGCCGCCGGCTGCCGCCGCGCCCGCGACCCCTGGCCCCAGCGCGACTTCGCCGTCCTGGCCCTCGCCCTGCTGACCGGGCTGCGCTCGGCCGAAATGCTCGACCTGACCATCGACTCCCTCGGCGGACGCCCCGGGGAACGCCGCATCCGCGTCCACGGCAAAGGCGACACGACACGCTCCCTGCCCATCGAGCCCCCGCTGGAAGCCCTCATCGACGACTACCTCGCCAGCCGCGCGGCCCGCTTCGGCCGCACCCCCGCCGGCGGCGACCCCCTGCTCGTCGACAACCGCAACAACGCCCTGCGCCGCGGCGGCCTCCAATACCTCGTCCGCCAGTGCTACAAGCACGCCGGGGTCAACGACCGCGTCGCCCGCGGCACGCTCGTCCACGCCCTGCGCCACACCTTCGCCACCCGCCTCGCCGAAGACGGCGCCTCGGTCACCGAGATCATGCACCTCCTCGGCCACGCCGCCATCACCTCCTCCCAGACCTACATCGACACCACCGCCGCCGCCCAGCGCGACGCCGCACGCTCCAACCGCACCTACACCGCCCTGCGCGACCTCACCGAGACGCCCTCAGCGCCCACCGGCTGAACCCCCGCCGCCCCCGCCCGGCCGATTGACTACGCTTGCCCACGTGTCCACGACGATCTCCACCGTCAACGTCAACGGGCTGCGCGCAGCAGCACGCAAGGGCTTCCTCGCCTGGCTCGACTCCAGCGACGCCGACATCGTCTGCCTGCAGGAGACCCGGGCCCGCCCCGACCAGCTCCCCGACGCCCTCACCCACCACCCCCGCTACCACCTGCTGCTCGCCCCCGCAGACGAACCCGGACGCAACGGCGTGGCCCTCTACACCCGGACGCCGCCCCAGGCCCACCGCATCGGCTTCGGCGCCCCCGAATTCGACACCGCCGGCCGCTACCTCGAAGCCGACATCGGAGACCTCACCGTCGCCAGCCTCTACCTGCCCTCCGGCGACGCCGGCACCCCCCGCCAAGACGCCAAGCACCGCTTCATGGACGCCTTCCTGCCCTACCTCGCCCGCCGCGCCCACGACACCACCGCGCGCGGCCGCCACCTCCTCGTCTGCGGCGACCTCAACATCGCCCACCACACCGCCGACCTCAAGAACTGGCGCAACAACCGCACGCACTCCGGCTTCCTCGACCACGAACGCGACTGGTTCACCACGCTGCTCGCCCGCACCGGCTGCCGCGACGTCGTCCGCGCCCTCCACCCCGACCAGGACGGCCCCTACACCTGGTGGTCCTACCGCGGCCGCGCCTTCGACAACGACGCCGGCTGGCGCATCGACTACCACCTGGCCACACCCGACCTCGCCCACCGCGCCAAGGACGCCCGCGTCGAGCGCGCCCCCGCCTACGACCAGCGCTGGTCGGACCACGCGCCCGTCACCGTCACCTACGCACCATGACCGCACACCTCGCAACCGACCCCGCCGCGCACTCCCCCGCGCGCCGCACACACCTGAAAGGCCGCCCATGAGCCTGCCGATCGTCCTGGTCCACGGCCTGCGCTTCTCAGCGAGCATGTGGCGCCCCCAAGTCGACCGGCTCACCGGGCAGGGCCGCCGCGCCATCGCCTGCGACCTGCCCGGGCACGGCAGCCGCCGCGGCGAGGACTTCACTCTCGACGGCGCCATCGAGGCCGTCACCGACGCCATCGACAGCCTCGGCGGCCGCGCCCTGGTCGTGGGGCTGAGCCTGGGCGGGTTCGTCTCCATCGCCACCGCCGCGGCCTGTCCCCACAAGACCGCCGGGCTCGTCGCCGCCGGGTGCACCGCGCGCCCCGCCCAGACGCTCGCGCAGGTCTACCGGATCCCCACCGTGCTGCTCGACCGCCTCCCCGACAAGGGCCAGGCCGTCAACGAGCGCTTCCACCGCCTCACCCTGGGCGACGGCGCCCAGGCCGCCCTGGACGGGGGCCTGGCGATGGAGGCCGCCCGCGCCGTCATCGACCAGGTCGCCGACATGGACGTGCTCGCTTCGCTGCGCGCCTATCCCGGGCCCGTATGGCTCATCAACGGCTCCCGCGACCACTTCCGCATCCACGAGAAGCGCTTCCTCGACGCCTGCGCCGACGGCCGCCTGCTCAACCTTCCGCGCGCCGGCCACCTGGTCAGCCTCGACCAGCCGGACAACTTCACCCGCGTCATCGCCGACGCCGCCGACGTGGCCTCGCTGCGGCCGCCCAACGCCGCGCCCCGGCATCCGGGCACGACACCGATGCTGGAGGATCCCACCCGCCAGGACCCCGCCTCTTGATCCGCTCTGCTGGTGTGCGGGGCGTGGCCGGGGCCACACCGCTCATCGCCCCCGCCGGGGGTGGGCCCTGCCTAGACTCGCCGACGTGATGATCAGTGCGCAGGCGCTCCTGTTCGACATGGACGGCACACTCGTCGACTCCGGCCCCGCCATCGAGGAATGCTGGGCCCAGTGGGTCGAGGAGTACGGTATCGACCGCGCGCGGTTCGCCGAGGTGATCGGCCACGGCATCCCCGCGCGCCAGATCGCGGCCCGGTTGCTGCCCGCAGAGGAGGTCGCCGCCGCCACCGACCGCCTGGAGCAGTTGGAGATCGACCGGGCGCCCAGTCTGCGGGTGCTGCCGGGCACGCGCGAGCTGCTGGCGTCGCTGCCGGACGAGTCCTGGGCCATCGTCACCTCGTGCACGCGTCCGCTGGCCGAGGCGCGGGTCAAGGCGGTGGGCATCGACCCGCCGATGCTGATCACCGCTGACGACGTGCGTGCGGGCAAGCCCGATCCCGAGCCGTATCTGCTGGCCGCCCGCCGCCTGGGCGCCGATCCGGCCGGCTGCGTGGTGTTCGAGGACGCGCCGGCGGGGCTGGCCTCGGCGCGGGCGGCCGGGGCCCGCACCGTGGCGGTGACCACGACGGCTCCGGCGGCCGAGCTGGACGCCGATGTGGTGGTCGCGGATCTGGAGTCGGTGGAGTGCGCTCCCGCGGGGTCGGTGCTGAGCGTGCGCATCACCGTGTGAATCCTTGCTGCCCCGGCGTCGTGGCGGCATGGGTTCTCTCCGCCCGCGCGCGGGTCCCGTCCGCGGCCTGGGGCGGTTGACCTGGTGTGTCACCGCGGCCGCTTGGGCCGTCCGCAACGTTCATCGTGCGGTGGTTGGGGCTTAATGCCTCTTATGTCGTCATAGAGCACGGTCCACCCGCCCCTTCCCCCCTGGAGGGCGGATGTCGAGCGACTGAGGAGACCGTGCATGTCCGACGTCCCCCGATCCCCCCAATCCCCCGGCCCCGAAACCCCGCCCGCCGCCCCCGCGGCCGGGCCGCTCCCCTCCCCCGCCGCCCGGACCCCCACCCGGCGCCGTGCGCTGGCGGCGGGCACCGCCACGCTCGGCGCCGCCGCGCTGGGCGCGGGGACCCTGGGCGCCTCCCCGGCCTGGGCCGAGCCCGGCGCGGGCCGCGGCCGAAGGATCACCGACCCCTTCACCCTCGGGGTGGCCTCGGGCGACCCGCTGCCCGACGGGTTCGTGCTGTGGACGCGGCTGGCGCCCGAGCCCCTGGCCGAGGACGGGCACGGCGGCATGCCCGACCGCCGCGTGCGGGTGCGCTGGCAGGTGGCCGCCGATGAGCGGTTCCGCCGCGTCGTGGCGGCCGGAGCCGAGTTCGCCCGGCCCGAGGAGGGCCACTCGGTGCACGTCGAGGTGCACGGGCTGCGGCCGGGTGCGGAGTACTTCTACCGCTTCCGCGTGGGGCGGGAGTTCTCTCCGGTGGGGCGCACCAAGACCGCGCCGCGGCCCGGGGACCGGCTGGACCGCTTCGCCTTCGCGTTCGCCAGCTGCCAGAACTTCCCCTCCGGCTACTACACCGCCCACGCCCACATGGCCCAGGAGGATCTGGACCTGGTGTGCTTTCTGGGCGACTACATCTACGAGGGCGGTGCCCAGGGCGAGCTGGGCCGCGGGCACCTGCCCGCCCGCGAGGTGTTCTCTCTCGCCGACTACCGCGTCCGCCACGCCCAGCACAAGACCGACGAGGATCTGCAGGCCGCCCACGCCGCCTTCCCCTGGGCGGTGGTCTTCGACGACCACGAGGTCGAGAACAACTGGGCCGACGACATCTCCGAGGCCGACGACGAGCCCGATCAGGATCCGGAGGTCTTCCTGCGGCGGCGCGCCCGCGCGTTCCAGGTCTACTACGAGCACATGCCGCTGCGCCGCGCCCAGCGGCCGCGGGGGGCCGCCATGCAGCTGTTCCGCCGGCTGACCTTCGGCGATCTGGTCGACGTCCACCTGCTCGACACCCGCCAGTACCGCAGCGACCAGGTCGGTGACGCCGGCCACGCCGACCCGGGGCGCACGCTGCTGGGCGCTCGGCAGCGCGAGTGGCTGCTGGAGGGGCTGCACGGGCCGACCGCGCGCTGGAACGTGCTGGCTCAGCAGGTGTTCTTCTCCCAGCGCCAGTTCCTGGCTCCCCCGGAGTCCAACTTCACCAACGACGGCTGGGACGGCTACCGCTACGAGCGCGACCGCATCCGCGACCAGCTGGCCTCGGGTCCCTCCAACCCGGTGGTGATCACCGGCGACGTCCACGCGAACTACCTGTGCGACGTCAAGGCCGACTTCGACGACCCGGATTCGGCCACGGTCGCCACCGAACTGGTGGGTACCTCGATCACCAGCGGCGGCGACGGCGAGGACCAGCGGCCCGGCGACCTGGTGCAGCTGGAGCAGAACCCGCACATCAAGCTCATCAACCGCCGCCGGGGCTATGTGCGCAACCAGGTCTCGCGCGACCAGTGGCGGACGGACTACCGCATCGTGGACTACGTGAGCCGGCGGGGCGCGCCGGTCCGGGACCTGGCGACGTGTGTGATCGAAGAGGGGCGGCCCGGTGCGCAGCAGGTGTAGATAGGAAGGTGAGGTTCTGAACACCCCCGTCTTTACGAAGTAGATTCGTAAATCGGGGTGCGGACCCGCGCCCGGCATGAGAACGGCCCCCGGCGGGTCATGCCCGCCGGGGGCCGTCTTCGTCTGCAGGCCGACGCGGTGGTCGCCTCTCGGCGCGTGGCACAACGCGGCTCCGTGGCCGTCCGGGGTCCAAGCCCCGAAACGCGGTATTCCGCGAAGGCGATGGGTGAGGCCCGGGGGACACTTATTACCGCATCGACCTGCACCCGGCCCAACGACACGGTTCGGCCCGCTATTCCCACGGCCGCCGACCCGGGGCCGCCGCGGCGCGGATCAGCCGGATGCGGCGCCCTGGCCGGGGCGGATCAGACCGGAGTCGTAGGCGGCCACCACCGCCTGGGTGCGGTCGCGCACCGACAGCTTGGCCAGGACCGAGGAGACATGGGTCTTGACCGTCTCCACGCCCACGAACAGCTCCGCGGCGATCTCGGCGTTGGACATCCCCCGCGCGACCAGCCGCAGCGTGGCGGCCTCCCGGTCGGTCAGCGCGGCCACGGCCCGCGCCGCGGGGGTGTCGGCCGCGCCCGCCGCCGCGGCCAGGCGGCGGATGGCGCCGGGAAACAGCAGGGAGTCGCCGCGCACCACCAGCCGCAGCGCGTCCAGGATCTGCTCGGGCCGGCTGCGTTTGAGCAGGAACCCGCGGGCGCCGGCGCGCAGCGCCCCGTAGACGTAGTCGTCGTTCTCGAAGGTGGTCAGCACCATCACGGCCGGCCCCCGGTCCAGGGAGCGCTCCAGCGCCCGCGTGGCCTCGATGCCGTCCAGGCGCGGCATGCGCACGTCCATGAGCACGACGTCGGGGCGGTGGCGGCGGACCATGTCCACCACGCCGGTGCCGTCGGCCTCTTCGGCGACCACCGACAGGTCCTCTTCGGCGTCGATGAGGGCGCGCAGGCCCGCGCGGATGAGTTCCTCGTCGTCGACGAGCGCCACGGTGATCACGGTGCGTCCTTCCAGGAGACGGCGGCGCGCAGCCGCCACTGCCCGTCCTCGGCTCCGGCCTGCAGGGTGCCGCCGAGCAGGCGCAGCCGCTCGCGCATGCCCCCCAGCCCGCGTCCGCCCGAGCGGGCGCCGCGGGCGCGGCCGGAGGGTGGGTCGGGCAGGGGGTTGGCGATCTCGACCTCCAGGCTGTCGGGGCCCGCGCGCAGGTGCAGGTCGACGGGCACGGGGCCGGCGTGGCGCAGCACGTTGGTGAGCCCTTCCTGGCAGATGCGGTAGGTCTCGCGGGAGACGACGCCGGGCACGGCGGCGGGGTCGCCCTCGACGCGGGCGGTGACCCGGGCTCCGATGGCGCGGGTGGCCTCCAGCAGCGCCTCCAGGTGCGACAGGTCGCGCTGGGGGGCGGTGGTGGGCCGCTCCTCGCGCAGCAGGCCCAGCACGTGGTCGAGTTCGGCGGTGGCGGTGCGGGCCTGCTCGGCGATGGCCTCCAGCGCCGAGCGGGCGAAGGCGGGGTCGGTGTCGATGACGCGGGCGGCGGTGCCGGCCTGCAGGCTGACCGCCGAGAGGGCGTGGCCGATGGAGTCGTGCAGTTCGCGGGCGAGCCGGTTGCGTTCGGCCAGGGTCTCGGCTCGCTGCTGGGCCGCGGCCAGCCGTTCGGCGGCCGAGGGGCCCAGCAGCAGCGGCGCCAGGGAGGACATGAGCGCGCCGAGGGCGGCCATGGCATAGACCACCGCCAGCAGGACGGCGGCGCCGGCGAATGGGGCGGCGATGCGCTGGGCGGGGGTGAGCGGGCCGGGACCGAAGGGGTTGAGGAAGCCCTCCAGGAGCATGCGGGGGTCGGGGGCCAGGGCGGTGGCGGCCAGTACCGCGGCCTGGGTCAGCCCGACCATGGTGGCCAGGCATGCGAGGAAGCCCAGCAGCAGGTGCAGCACGAGCCACAGGGCGGTGCGCAGGCGGGTGCGGGCGGTGGCGGCCTCGGCGACCTCTTCGGCGCTCAGCGCGCCGGTGACCAGGGCGCGCACCAGGTGGGCCTCGGTGGTGCGCACGCCGGGCAGCCAGGCGCTTGCCCCCACCAGCAGCAGGGCCGGGACCAGGCCCACCAGCAGGGCGGGGCCGGGGGCGTCGGTGGCGGCGGTGCCGGCGATGACCAGCGAGCTGAGCACGGCGGTGGCCATCAGGTAGGGCGTGAAGACCACGCCGCCCAGGATCAGGTGGACCCAGCGGGTGTAGGTGGCGGCCTGCAGGAGTGGTCGCAGCGGCCGGATGAGCAGCACGAGGCGATGATCGCACGCGGCGCGGGACGGGCGCCTCCCCCGGCGGGGGGAGGCGGCGGGCGCGGTGCGCAGGGTGGCCGTGGGTGAGCACGGCGCCACAGCCGATACCCTCGATGCCCGTGACCTGGGACCGCACTTCTACCACGACCTCTTTCGGCACCGCGGAGCTGGCGCACTCGCTGCGGCGGCGGCACATGGCGATGATCGCCATCGGCGGGGCGGTGGGCGCCGGGCTGTTCATCGGCTCGGGGGCGGTGATCAGCACCGCCGGTCCGGCCGCGGTGCTGTCCTATGCGCTGGCGGGCCTGCTGGTGCTGCTGACGCTGCGCGCGCTGGGCGAGATGGTGGTGGCCCGGCCCTCGGCCGGGTCGTTCTCCGACTACGCCCGCATGGCGCTGGGCCCGCGCGCCGGGTTCTGCATCGGCTGGCTGTACTGGTGGATGTATTCGGTGCTGGTGGCGGCGGAGTCGGTGGCGGGCGCGGCGATCCTGGGGTCGTGGGTGCCGCTTCCGGGGTGGCTGCTGGCGCTGGGGCTGCTGCTGGTGATGACCGGGGCCAACCTGGTCTCGGTGCGCATGTTCGGCGAGACCGAGACGCTGTTCTCGCTGGTCAAGGTCGCCACGATCGTGGTGTTCCTGGTGCTGGGCGGGCTGTTCGCGCTGGGCCTGTGGCCGGGGGCGGGCGGTCCGACGGTGGAGAACCTGTGGGTCCACGGCGGCTTCGCGCCCGAGGGGTGGGGCGCGGTGCTGGCGGCGACGGTGGTCGTGCTGTTCTCCTTCGGCGGTGTGGAGATCGTGACGATCGCGGCCGGGGAGAGCGACGAGCCCGAGCGGGGGGTCGCGCGGGCCACGACCAACGTGCTCTGGCGCATCGGGCTGTTCTATGTGGCCTCGATCCTGGTGGTGGTCGCGGTGCTGCCGTGGGACACCGCCGAGCTGCTGCGCAGCCCGTTCGTGGCGGTGATGGAGCGGGTGGGGGTGCCCGCGGCGCCGCTGGTGATGGAGGTGGTGGTCTTCGTCGCGGTGCTGAGCGTGCTGAACGCGGCCCTGTACACCTCCTCGCGGATGCTGCACGTGCTCACGCGCCAGGGCGACGCGCCGCGCGCGCTGTCGGCGGTGGGGCGGCGCGGCGTGCCCCGGCGGGCGATCCTGCTGGGCACGGTGGTGGGCTATGCCTCGGTGGTCGGCAACTACCTGTGGCCCGAGACGGTGTTCGCGTTCCTGGTGGCCTCCATCGGGGCGATCCTGGTGGTGCTGTTCGTGACGATCGTGGTCTCCCAGCTGGTGCTGGGACGGCGGCTGCGCCGGGAGGACCCCGCGGCGCTGCGGTTTCGGATGTGGGGTTTTCCGTATCTGAGCTGGGCGGCGCTGATGGGGCTGGTGGCCGTGCTGGGCGCGATGGCGCTGCTGCCCGATCAGCGGCTGCCGCTGCTGGCGACGCTGGCGGCGGTGGCGGTGTCGCTGGTGGCCTATGAGCTGCGCCGGCGTTGGGGGCGCCGCCCGGTGAGCCGGGTGCCGCTGGGCTCCTCCGCCGCGCCCGGTGCCGGGACCGGCGCGGAGGAGGACGGCCCCGGCCGGCAGTGAGCGCCCCACCGCCGCCGGTGCGGCCGCGGGGTCGGCGTCGGCGCGGGCACCCCGGAGGACGGCGGCGGCGGGCGCGCTCGTAGGCTGGCGGTGTGCAGGCCGACTCGGAGTTCGCGTTCTTCGACGGGCTGCCCCGCACGCGGGGGGCCGCGGCCGCGCTGCTGCGTAGCGGCGACGGCCGGCTGCTGCTGGTCAAGCCCACCTACAAGCCCGGCTGGTCGCTGCCCGGCGGGGTGATCGAGCAGGGCGAGTCGCCGCTGGAGGCCTGCCGGCGCGAGTGCGCCGAGGAACTGGGGCTGGTCCCGGCGCTGGCGGGGCTGGTGTGCGTGGACTGGCTGCCGCCCCACCTGCACCCCGACGGGCGGCCGGCGACCGTGTTCGTCTTCGCGGGCGCGCTGGCCGAGGCCGACTTCGCGCGGGTGCGGCTGCCGGCCGAGGAGCTCAGCGACGCCGTGCTGGCCCCGCCGCAGGATCTGGGAGCCCTGCTGAGCGAAGGGGTGCACCGCCGTATCAGCGCCGCGGTGGCCGCAGCGGACACGGGCCGCACCTGTTACCTGGAGCACGGCCGCCCGGTGCTGGGCGCCTGAGCCCCCTCCTCTCCCCCGCCGCCGGGTCGGCGCCTGCCGCGGCGGCCTTGCGGCGTTGGAGGCGAGCCTGACCAGGATGCCCCCGGTTCGGTCGGCACGGGTGTGTGATGGTGCGTGTCAACCGGGCCGGCTCGCCGTACTCGTCGCGGGTGAGGCCGTGGCGGCGGAAGCCCGGTTTGCCGAGCACTCGCTGGGAGGCGGTGTTCCAGATGCCAACCGTCGCCCACCACCGGCCGAATCCGCATGCCGCCGTGGCGCCGAGCACCGCTGCGGCGGCCGCGGTGGCATAGCCGTGTCCGTATCCCGCTGGCGGAGTTCCCAGGCGATCTCAGGTTCCTCGGCGCCGGTCTGCCCGGCGGGTCGAACCGCTGTAGCCGATGAAGTCGTCTTCGGCCCGGCCCTGCACTGCGAGAAGGGCGATCCCCGATGATCGCATCGCCGCGTGCTGAGCCTCGATGCGCTGCCGCACGTCCTCGGCGGTCGGGGGCGCGGCGCCTCGCACGGGGGCGCCGCGGTGGTGCGGCCCGGAGTCAGGACCCGTCGGCGGAGAACTTGCGCAGGTAGTGCGGCTTGTCGAACATCCGGGCCGCTTCCAGGGCCGAGGGCGTGCCGGCGGCGGGGTCGGCGCCGTGTCCGACCAGGACGTCGACGACCTCGTCCTCGCCTTTGAAGACCGCTCCGGCCAGGGGCGACTGCCCGCGGTCGTTGAGCCGGTCGACCTCGGCGCCGCGCTCGCACAGCAGGGCGGTGGTGCGGGCGTGGCCGTGGTAGGAGGCGAGCATCACCAGGGTGTCGCCCTTGTCGTTGGTGAGGTTCACGGGGACGCCGGCGTCGAGGTAGGCGGCGAGCAGGTCGGTCTCGCCGCGGCGGGCGAGATCGAAGACGCGGGTGGCGAGTTCGACGACGTCGGGATCGGGCTCGGCGGCGCCTGCGGGATCTGTGTTGCTCACGGCTCCAGCCTAGGTCCTGGTGGAGCCGGGTGCGGCTGTCGCCGCCCGGGTGTCTGAGGGGCCGCTGTCGGTGCCGAGCGCGCCACCGGGGACGCCTCGGAGCGGCGCGGGCGCTGTCACGCAGGGTGAGTTTGCCCGGGTTTCGTTTGCCGATCGACGGGATTTTCGGGCGTCCTCAACTGCGTCTTGCCACGGTGCGGGGTGGTGCGGTGACGGTGCGGACGGCCACGCATCGTGCCGACTATGTCCAGTTAGCGTCGAATGTCGCTATGGTGCATGCTCAACTCCCCGTGGAGTCGCGTCGGGCGGCGCCGCACGCGCGGGCACCCGCCCGCGGAGGCGTCGGCGGCCCACCGAAACCCGGTGGCCGTGCCGCCGTGTCCGCTCGCCGCCCCTACACACCTAGGAGAAGACTCGTGCGACATTTCGTGGGATTCATCGTCGGACTGGTGCTCGCGCCCGTGCTCATGCTCGGCACCGGATGGGTGCTGCCCCGCTTCGCCGACCTCGAAGAGACCGGCCGGTCGATCCTCACCACCGGCGGCGTGGTGACCCTGGGCGCCGCGTCCGTCGTGGCGCTGCTGATGGCACTGGTCCTGGTGCCGCCGGGGCTGACCCCGCTGCTGCCGGGAATCGCGGGGCTGACGCTGGCGGGGGCCACGGCCGTGGAGCTGCTGCGGCCCGCGCTGGTGGAGCGGGTGCCCGGCCTGCCCGGCGTGGAGGGCGCGCTGACGCTGCTGTCGATCGGGGCCTACCTGCCGCTGGCGCTGGTGCTGTTCGTTCCGATGCTGGTGCCCACCCGGTGGGTGGGCAAGGAGGCTCCCCAGGGCGTGACCGAGGAGGAGTACTTCGACGGCCTCTACGACGAGGACTACGAGGACGGGGGCGCCGAGCCGCGGCGCGCGGCCCGGGCCTGAGCCGCACGAGGCTGCCGGCTCCCCGTTCCCGGCAGACCGCTGCAGCCCGGCCGGCCCGCCTGCGGCGACCGCGCCCGCCCGCGGTCGGGCGGCGGCGCAATCGCGCCGCGCAGAGGTCCGCCACCGCCTGCACGGCTCCCCCGGCGAACCGCGCAGGGCGCCGCGCGCAGCACGGCCCCGGTGCCGCAGCCGCGGGCGGCCCCGCCCCGCGGGGTATCCGGGGATTGCGCCCACCGCCGCCTCCGGCGCGCCGGTCCTCCCGGCTCAGAGCCAGGTGGGGCCCCACCCGGCGCTGTTGGAGACGCCCGGCGGCAGCGGAGGCAGCAGGGGCGCGCCCGGAGACGGGGCGGCCTCACCGCTGTCGGCGTCGTCGCTGTCGGCGCCGGAGCCCTCGCCACCGCCGCGGTCCCCGCTGTCTCCGCTGTCCCGGCCCTCCCCGCCGGCGTCGCGGTGCTCCTCGGCGTGCTCGCCGCTGTGCTCCGCGAGGCGCTCCGGCTCCTCGTGCCGGGTCGCCGGGTCTGCGGGCGCGCCGGGCTCCGGTTCGGCCGGGGGTGTGCGGTCCGGTATCGGCACCGGCGCCGCTCCGCCGGGGAGCCCATCGGGGACCGGCCGGGCGGGGGCGCCGTCCCCGTGGCCGCCCGACCCGCCCGGCGGCCCCGGCGCGCCTTGCGATCCGCCGCTGGGCGACTCGCCGAAGGGCGCGGGGGCCGGCTCGGCGGCGCCGTCCTCCTGGTCGGGGCGCACCGGTGCCGCGTCGGCCTCCCCGCCCGAGAGGGGGGCCGCGGGTGATCCGGCGGCCGCCTCGGAGCCGGGCCGGTGCTCTGCGCCGCCGCGGCCGTCCGCATCGCCGGTGCCGGCGGCGTCGCCGGCCGCGCTCGGCGCCCCCGCGCCAGCGGCGCGGGCCGAGACCGAGGAGGCGGTGTAGGGCCGCGCCGGGTAGGAGTCTCCTTCGCCGATGCCGGGCCGGACCTCCTCGGGCCGCTCGGCCGCCGCGCCTTGTCCGCCGCCGTCGCTGCGCAGGGCCGCTCCCCCGCCGTCGGCCCGCGGCCAGGCGGCCGGCGGGGCTGCGGGCCCGGCACCCGCCGGATCACCGGGGCGACCCGGGGCGGGGCCTGCCGTATGCGCGCCGCCGCCCTCGGAGAACTCACCCGTCCCCTCGCCTGCGGCGTCGGGGCCGCCGTCGCCGCCGGTCGGGGCGGGCCGGGCCGGGGCACCGGTGGGATCCCGGCCCGAGGCCGTGTCGGGCGCCGGGGCGGGGACGGGCTCCTGCGGCGGTTCAGCAACGCCGGGCGCCGCCGGGTCGGCTTCGGCGGGAGTGCGGGCGGCGGCCGGTGCGGCGCGGCCCCACCAGGCGTCGGCCTCCTCCGCGGCGATCTCCTCCTCGACCTCCAGCCAGCCGCGCACCATCGGATGGCGCCGGCCGGCGTTCCACGAGCGCGGGTAGGGCTGCTCCTCCAGGACCAGCACGTGCTCGCCGTCGACGGTGGGGATGTCGGCGGGCACGCCCTCGTTCCACACCCACGAGCCGTCGAGGGCGACGAGGTTCCACCAGCCCTCCACGACCCGGGCGGCGGGGTCGGGCGGTGCGTCGCGGAAGGCGGCCGTCCAGCGCGGGTCGGGGCGGCGGCCGGGCAGGCCGCGGCCTTCGGGGCCGATGAGCGCGTCGGCGAGCAGGGTGTGCAGCTGGAAGTTGTCGCCGATGCCGTCGAAGAGGACGCGGAAGCCGCGCCCGGAGGCGCGGTCCAGCACCAGGGCGGAGGTGGCCTCGGCCATGCGCAGCAGGGCGCGGATCTCCGCGAACTCCGCCAGGGCGCCGCTGAGCTGGTTGGCGACCGCGACGAGTTCGGCGCGCAGCTCTGCGTCGGCGCGCACGGTGCTGCGCACCTCGGCCTGGCTGAGCATGGTCTTGGCGGCGACGCCGTAGCGGCGCACGGTCCACCAGCACACCGTGGCGGTGGGGGCGGTCTCGCCCAGGCGGGCGGCCACGCGCTCCTCTTCGGCGGCGGTGACGTCGTCGGGCTCGGGCGGGCGTCCGCCGCCGGTCTGCTCCCAGGCGTGCAGGAAGACGGCCGCGCCCTGGCCGATGCCGCGCAGCAGGCGCACGACCTCGGCTCCGGCCGGTCCGGGTGCGGCGCCCATCTCGACCAGGGCGCCGGCGACCACGGCGAGGTCGGCGGTGATCCCGGGGGCGGTGTGGCCGCCGCCGAGGAAGGGGCCCAGCGCCTCCAGGGCCAGCTCGCGCTCGGCGGGCGGCACCTGCGACGCCAGCCGGTAGACCCGTTGCACCGCCGGCGGGAAGCGTCCGGGGTCGGTGGCGACGGAGGCGTCGATCAGCTCCTGGAACGCCGCGCGAAACTCATCGATCACGCACGCATCTTGACATATAACGGACTCAGGTTGATCACAGGCCCAAACGGGTCACCGCGTTGTCTTCGAGAGGGCTGGCGGTGCGGATGTAGCCGTGGACGGTGCGGGCGTTGCTCCACCGGCCCTGGCGCATGATCTCGCGGTCGCTGGCGCCGCCCATCGCGGCCTGGGTGGCAAAGCCCGCGCGCAGGGAGTGGCCGGAGAAGGCCGCGGCGTCGAGTCCGGCGCGGCGGGTGTAGCGCTTGACGAGGTCGGCGACCGCGCGGCCGGACACCGCTCGGTGGCCGATGCGGCCGTGGCGGTCCACGGGCGGAAACAGCGGGCGGGCGGTGCCGTCGGCCAGGTCGGTGCCGGTGTAGGTGTGGCAGCGGTGGGCGCGGGTGGCGGTCGCGGGGGCGGCGGCCAGTGCCTGGGCCACCGCCGGGGCGCCGCCGTCGCGGCGGGCCTGGAGCAGGTCGGCCCAGTCGGCGAAGGCGCAGACGGGGCACGTGGCGGGTCGGCGCCCGCGCGGCAGGGCGACCTGCTGCTCGGTGCGGGCGTCCTGGTCGGTCTTGGTGGCGCCCAGGCGCAGGATGAGCATCGGGTCGCCGGTGCGGTGGTCGGCGTCCAGGGCGACGTCGTCGAAGGTCAGGGCGGCCAGTTCGCTGCGGCGCAGGGCTCCGGCGAATCCGGTGAGCAGCAGCAGGGCGTCGCGGCGGCGCGCGATGCCGCCGACGGGATCGGCCGGATCGGGCAGTTCGGCCAGCAGCGCCTCCAGCGTGGGCAGCAGCAGGGGGCGCTTGCGGCGCGGGGCCGCCCGGCGGCGGCGCCGGATGCCGCGCAGGGTCATGCGCACGACGTCGCTGCGGGTGGGGGCGGCCAGCCCCTGGGCTCCGTGGACTGCGGCGATCGCGGCCGCCTTGCGCTCCAGAGTGGAGGGGGCCAGCGCCCAGCGCGCGGGGTCGTCGGGGCGGACGGTGTCGGCGGCGGCGGCGAGGTAGACGGCCACGTCGACGGGGTCGGCGGGCAGGGAGCGGCGGCCTTCGGCCAGGCACCACGCGGTGAAGGCGATCCAGTCGGAACGGTAGGCGCGCAAGGTGTTGGGCGACTGCGCCGAGGCCAGGTAGCGGCCCAGCGCGCCGGCCTGCTCGTCGTCGAAGCGGCGGCGCACCGCCTCCAGCGCGCCTTCGTCGACCAGGACGCTGCGGGTGCCGCGCAGCAGGTGCTCGCGCACCTGGGCGGGGACGATCCCGGCCACGCCGTCGGGGGTCTCGCGCTCGGGCGCCGTGCGGGGGCTGGGGGTGTCGTCGTCGGCCACGCAGGCCATGATGGCCCATGGCGGCGCCCTGGCGCGCGCAGGGGCCCCGGCGCGCCGGGCGGAGCTCTCAGCCGGCGGCGATGCCGTTGGCGATGGCCTGGGCGATGCCCGCGGGCGAGTCCAGGGAGAACAGCACCGCCGCCGAGCACACCAGCGCGGCGGTGAACAGGATCGCGGCGATCCTGCGGCGCAGGACCGCCGCCCACACGGCGCCGGCCAGGGGCGCGGCGAGCGCGCACACCACCAGCCCCAGCAGGTACCAGGAGGCGGCGCTCATGCTGGCGAAGGCAGTCTCGCCGGGGCCGCGGCTGATCACGGCGAAGCCCTCGGCCAGAAACAGCACGAAGAAGACCAGCGAGCCCAGCGCCCACACCGCCGCCAGCGCGGTCCACACCGCCACGGGCCAGCGGCGCCGGTCGTCGAGGACGACGGGGGTGCGGCTGACCTTGGCGCCGCCGGCGGCCGGGCCGCCCGCGGCGGCGCCGGAACCGGTGCCCGAGCCGGCGTCGGTGCGCGCGGCCTTGGGGCGGGTCTGCTTGGTCTTCTTCTTGGGCGACACGCGTTCTCCGTCGGGTCGGTCGCGGGCGGTGGCGGTGCGGCGGTTCGGGCCCCGGCCCGGCCCGCGCGCGCCGGGGCGGCGCCGACCGTGCTCAGGCGGCCAGCAGCAGGTGGATGGCCACGACGTAGACGACGGGCCACCCCAGCAGGGCCAGCGACCACAGTGCGGCGCGGCGGTCGCCGGCGACCGTGGTGATCGCGGCGGCCAGCAGCGGCAGGCCCACCGAGGCGCTGAAGCTGAGGGTGTACCACTCGGCGGCCGATCCCTCGCCGGCCGCGATGGCGCGCAGGTAGCCGATCGGGCCCAGCACCAGGCAGGCGGCGCCCAGCAGGCCCGCGGTGATCCGGACTCCCAGGGGGTGGCGGGTGTTGCGGATCTGCCGCTCTCCGTTCTGTGCAGGCGTCAACGGGGGAACCTTCTCCCAACGAGGCGGCCGCCCGAGGCGGCGCGGGGTGTGCGGGTACGACAGGCGTGCCGGCGCGGTGCGACCGTGCCGCCGCAGACGCGGTGCGGCCGCACCGCCCTGCACACGATTCTCCGGCATCGCCGGAGCGGTTGGGGCCGGGTCGGTGCCATAGGGGACATCCAACTCGGCCTCGGGCTGCGGATCAACCCGGCGCCGCAGGCCGGGGCGCGGCGGGGCCGCTGCGGAGCGGTCGCGTCGCGCGGTGTTTCGCCGGGGTTGGGCGGGCCGTGCCGCGGGGTTCGCCTGCCGCGGGCGGCGGCGGGCGTTCAGCGGCGCGGGTGGCCGTGCTCGGGCCAGGGGCGGGCGTCGGCGCACAGGCCGGCGAAGCCGGACAGGACCCGCAGTTCGGCGACCGAGCGCGGGGCCGAGGCGCCCAGGTGCGGCGAGTAGACCAAGGCGGCCACGGTCTGGGCGCGGGACAGGGCCACGTTGAGGCGGTTGCGGGAGAGGACGAAGTCCAGCCCGCGGGCGGCGTCGGCGGCGCTGGAGACGGTCATGGAGCAGATGACCGCCGGAGCCTCCTGGCCCTGGAAGCGGTCCACGGTGCCCACGCGCACGGCGTCGAGCCCGGCCGCCTCCAGCGCCTGGCGCAGCGCGCGCACCTGCAGGTTGAAGGGCGCCACGACCAGGATGTCCTCGCCGGTGATCTCGCGGTCGACGACGGCGCCGGGCTCGTGGAAGGTGCGCCCGACCAGGTTGCGGGCGATGGCGACGACGGCCTCGACCTCCTCGGGGCTGTGGGTTGACCGGCCGGTGTGGGCGGCCTCGTACCGGTAGAGCCCGGCGGGTACGCCGCTCATCGCGCGTTCGGCCGCGCTGGGGTGGGCGTGCAGCAGGCCGCGGTAGGACAGCCGGGAGACCGGGGCGCACACCGCGGGGTGCATGCGCCGGGTCTGGTCCAGGAAGTAGCCGAGCCGGGATCCGATGATCTCGGCGCCGCCGGCCAGGTGCTCCAGGGCCGAGGCGGCGGCCCCGTCGCCGTGGGTGCCCTGGACGACCTGGGGCAGCTGCTGGGGGTCGCCGAGCAGGACGAGGTCGCGGGCGGCCGCGGAGACGGCGAGGGTGTCGGCGAGCGCGAACTGGCCGGCCTCGTCAATGATCAGCACGTCCAGCGGGTCGGCGAGCACCGATTCGTTGGCGAGGTTCCAGGCGGTGCCGCCGATGAGGTGGCCGGCGGTGTGGCCGCTGCGCCAGGCGGCCAGGTCCTTGGGCGATTTCGGCTGGTCCCAGGGCAGGTCGGGGTCGGGCCGTTTGGCGGGCGGGCGCTTGGCGCAGGGCAGGTCGACTCCGGCGGTGCGGGCGGCGTGCACGGCGGCGCCGAGCACGTTCTCCACGGCCTTGTGGCTGGTGGAGCACACGCCCACGCTGCGGCCGGCGGCGACGAGGTGGGTGATCAGCCGCGCGGCCAGGTAGGTCTTTCCGGCACCGGGCGGGCCCTGGACGGCCAGGTAGGAGGAGTCGAGCCGGTCGACGGCGGCGATGACGGCGGCGACGAGGTCGCCGCCGTGCTCGGCCGGATCGGGCAGGGCCGCGCCGTCGCGGGTGCGCGGGGGGCGCCGGCACAGCACGTCGACTCCGGCGCTGTGCGGCAGCTCGGGCAGCGCCTGGGCGGCCTCGGCGGCCAGCTTCCACAGCGCCTCGTCCTTGGGGGCCGAACGCACGGGGGCGCCGGGCAGCACCGCCGAGGGGGCGCGGGCGTAGGTCTCGCCGGGGGCGGAGGTCTCGACGAGGGTGAGGTGGCGGGGGGAGGCGGCCTCGACGGTGGCGTTGACGGTGTCGGCCTCCTGGCCGGGCGGCCCGGCATACAGCAGCCGCACGCCGTCGCCGGCGCTGAAGGGGTGGGGGCGGGCGGGGTCGGCGCGCAGCTCGATCTCGCGGCGGGCCAGCTTCTGCCGCCCGGTGGGCTCCTGCCACTCCCCCAGGCGCGCGCCCAGGGGCACCAGGCACTCGTTGTCGGCCTCCAGCTCTTCCATGGGCGCCGAGACGCGGCGGAAGTAGTCCCACCAGGAGGGGTTCTCCTCGCGGCGGTAGTAGCCCGCCAGGGCGGCCAGCAGGGCGCGCGCCTCCTGATCGGGGCTGCGGCGGGCGGGGTCCTCGGGCACGCCCTCCAGCAGGGGCTCGGCCAGGGCGCGCAGGCGCTCCTCCTGCTCCTCGCGGCGGCGGCGCCGTTCGGCGGCGCGTTCGTCGGCGTCCTCGGCGGCCAGTTCGCTCTGGGCGGCGGGGCGGGCGGTGATGCCGTGCTCGGTGCGCAGGTGCTCCAGCCAGTCGCGCAGGCGCGCGGTGGAGACGCAGTCGTCGCGGTTGTAATCGGCGATGGAGCCCAGGACCTTCTCGGCGCGCTCGGTCTCGCCGGCCTCGGCGGCGGCGAGGTAGTCGGCGTAGGCGTCGATGCTGGAGGCGGCGGTGGTGACGTCGCCGCCGCGGGATCCCGGCAGATAGAGGGGTTCGAGGTACTTGATGGAGTAGGAGCGCTGGGAGACGCGCAGGCTCTTTTTGACCGCGGTGTAGAGGTCGACGAGGCGGCGGTGGCGCAGCAGCTCGTCGACGTCGGCCTCGCGGGTGCCGAACGCGGCCGCCAGGAGCTTGAGCCGGTCGGCCTCGTAGGAGGCGTAGTGGTAGACGTGGGCGCCGGGGTCGGCGTCGATGCGCGCGCACACGAAGTCGACGAACTCCTCGAAGGCGCGCTTCTCCTGGGCGCGATCGTGGGCCCAGAAGGCGTGGAAGCGCTCGCCCGGAGCCTGGCCGGAGGGGTCGGCGAGGGTGACGGCGCCGAAGAGGTACTCCAGTCCGCGGCCGTCGGCGCCGTCGTAGTAGGGGTAGCCCTCCATGTCGAAGAACACGTCGCCGGGGCTGGGGGCGGGCAGGGCGGCCAGGCCCTCCTGGGCGTAGACCTCGGCGATGACGGTGCCCTGGGGGTCGGCGTCGGTGCGGGTGGCGTCCTGGCGCGCCTGCAGAGCGGCCTGTTCGCGCAGCCGGGTGAAGGTGTGGCGGGGCATGGCCGAGGGGCGGTCGTCCTCGCCGGCGCCGGCCAGGGCGTCGATGGTGGCGATGCCGCAGTCGCGCAGGCGGCGGGCCTGGTCGGTGCGGATGCCGGCGACCAGGCAGAGGTGGCGGGCCTCGGCGCGCCCGGCGCTGCACAGGGCGTTGTAGCCGCAGCCCTCGCAGGCCGGCCGGGGCTCGCCCCACAGCGGGTCGGGCAGGGCTGGCGGTTGGGCCAGCAGGTGCTGCAGGCGCCGGCGGACGCCGTCGAGGATGGGCAGGAACTCGGCGACGCGGTGGGTGTGCACGCCGCGGTCGCCGGTGATCAGGTGCATGTGCTCGCCGCGGCCCGGCGCGGTGCGCTCCAGCGCGGCGGCGTAGGCGGTGAGCTGGAGCACGGCCGAGGGGCCGGGGCGCCGGGCCAGTTTGGTGTCCCAGGGCTCGTAGCGGGCGGGTGCGCCGGGGCGGCGGGCGCCGGTGGCCGGGTCCACGGCGGTGGAGATGGCGAAGTCGGCGCGGCCGTGGAAGGCCAGGCCGGGTGCGATGGGGTCGTAGAAGCAGGCCTGGTAGACGACGGGGGCGCCGGCGGCCATGGCCTGGGCGGTGGCCTCGGCGGCGGCGCGCATGGCGGCGTCGGTGGGCGCGGGGTCGGCGATGGCGACGACGCCGTCGCCGAACAGGGCGCGCAGCCGCTCCAGCTCGGCCTGCTCGTGGGCGGCGCCCTGCTGGGCGACGAGCGGGTCGATGTCGGTGGGGGCCGGCGCGCCGGGGACGTCGGCGGCCGCGGCGGCGCGCAGCCGGCTGCGGTGGTCGCATTCCAGGGCGTCGACGAGGTCGGTCGGGGAGATGACGCGCCCGGTCTCGGTAGCGAACATCCGCCACTCCCTTCCCCGCTGTCAGCCTGGCCGCATTGTGCCACGCGGGTGCGGCCGGGTGCGGGCAATCGGGCGGGTTCGCGCCTGTCGCGCGGGGGCGGCTAGCTAGCCCACGACCTGCCATTCCACGTCGACGACGCCGGCGCTGGGCGAGGCGATCTTCTCGAAGGAGGCGGTGGACAGGTCCAGGCAGCGTCCGGCGACGTAGGGGCCGCGGTCGTTGATGCGCACGGTGACCGACGCGCCGTTGTCGGGGTTGGTGACCTCGACCATGGTGTCCATCGGCAGGGTCTTGTGTGCGGCGGTCATGGCGCTGGGGTCGAACTGCTCGCCGCTGGCGGTGGGCTGGGGCTCGCTGTACATGGAGGCCTCGCAGGAGCCGCCCTGGCCGGTGGGGCTCAACTGCGAGCCGCCGGCCGAGCCGGAGGAGCCGCCGGTCTCCTCGGCGGGTGGGGGCGGGGTCTTGCGCTCGGGGGAGGTGGTGGCGCTGAGGGACCGGGTGGCCGCCTCCTGGGCCTGCTGCAGGCGCTCGTGGGCCTGCTGGCCGCTCTGGTCGGCGGGGGCGGAGGGGGAGGTGCGGGGGGCGGGCCGGGCGTCGGCGGTCTGGGCCTGGGGGAGGGTGGCGCGGCCGGCGGCGGACTCGGGGCCGGCCGCGAGGCTGTCGACGGTGGCGGCGCCGGCGGTTCCGGCCGCGACGAGGGCGGCGCCGGTGGCGGTGATGACGATGAGGGAGCGTTTGGCTCGGAGGCGCTCGCGCAGGGAGGTGCGAGCGGGCGCGTGATTGCCCACGGCGGATCGTCCTTAGAACGGGGACTGCGGTCGGCCGCGCCGGCGACCGGGCGCGGGGGCGGTCGCCGGGGGTGCGCGGCGGCGCCACCCGGGCGGCAGGGGGTGGTGGCAGCGGCCTCGGTTCAGGGGGACAGCGAACCGCGGAGGGGTTCACCGAGAGCCGACACGGAATTATTCATCACGGGACGGTAACACGTCCAGTGGGTGACGTTTTGCGAAATTCGTCGTAAAAACCCGTTCTGGCGGGATATGGGGCGAAGGAGGCCCACGGGACCCGAGTGAGACCTTCGTCTCCTTCGACCGGTCCGCCCCCGCTGCGCCCGCGCGGCGCCCGGCGCCCGGAGCCCGGCCAAGACCCGTGTCTACCGGGCGCCGGCACCCCGGTCAACCGCACCCGCCCAACCCCGGCGCTTGACCTCAGACCGAGGCGAGCGCGGCGGCGCGGTAGCGGGCGGCCGCGGCCGCCGCCACAGCCGGGTCGGGACACAGCGGCGCGGCCACCGCGTCGGCGCCCGCCCCGGCCAGGCGCCGGTGGAACAGGCCCGGCGCCAGCAGCCAGGAGGCCAGCGCCACGCGCCGGTGCCCGCGAGCGCGCATCCGCTCCACCGCCTCGGCGACACCCGGCTGGGCCGTGGCGACATAGCCCTCCTGCACCGGGGTCTCCAGCAGCTTTGCCAGCCGCCGCGCGGCGCCGGCGACCTGGCCGCGCGCATCGGGGTCGGAGGAGCCGGCCGCGGCCAGCACCACGGCCTCGCCCCGGCGCCAGCCGGCCTGGCGCAGCCGCCGACGGGCCGCCTCCACCAGCAGCCGGTCGGCGCCCAGCGCCTCGGCCACCACCGCGTCGCCGCGCCCGGCACGCTCCAGCTGGGCGGGGATGTCCACCCGCACGTGGTATCCGGCCGCCAGGAACGCGGGCACCACCACCACGGGCCCCTCGATCGCCGCGGCCGCCTCGCCCACGTCGGGGGCGCACACGTCGGCGAAGCCCAGCCCCACCCGCGCCCCGGTCAGCCCGGCCACGTCCGCGGCCAGGCGCCGGGCCGCGGCCACCCCCCGCCGATCGCGGGTGCCGTGCACGGCCAGCAGCAGAGCGGGATCGGCCATCAGTCGCCTCCGTGCGCGCACTCGCCGGTCTCCAGCGCGAGCCGGTAGCCGCGCTTGACCACGGTCTGGATGATCGCGGGATCGCCCAGCGCACCGCGCAGCCGCGCCACGGCGGTCTCCACGGCGTGGGCGTCGCCGTCGCCGCCCAGGCAGGCCAGCAGCTCGCCGCGGTCGCGGACCTGGCCCGGGCGGCGGGCGAGCTCGCGCAGCAGCCGCATCAGCGCCGGCGAGACGGGCCGCACAGCGCCGTCGACCAGCACGGCGTGCCCGCGCAGCCGCAGGCGGTGCCCGGCCACCGGCAGGCTCGGGCACCGCTCGGGCAGCTCCTCGGCCAGGCGCTTGACCAAAGCCCCGATGCGGGCCCGCTCGGGCCAGAGCACGGGCACGTCCTCGGCCGCCAGCGGCCGCGCGGTCACCGGGCCCACGCACATCGCCAGGGTCGGGCCCCGCAGCCGCTCGACGAGGCGGCGGTGGGCGCCCAGCCGGCGCGCACGATCCAGCAGGGACGCCGCCGCGGGGGCACTGGTGAAGGTGACGGCGTCCACGCCGCCGCCGGCCACGTCCTCGATCAGCCGGTCCAGCGCCGCGGTGTCCTCGGGCTCGGTCCACCGGTAGACGGGCACCTCCACCACATCGGCGCCGGCCATGCGCAGGGCCGCGCAGAAGTCGGGCAGGGGCTCGCCGTGCAGCTGCACGGCCACGCGCAGCCCCTCCACCCCCGACTCCAGCAGGTAGTCCAGCACCTCGGCCGAGGACTCCGAGGGCGGCGACCACTCCTCGGTCAACCCCGCGGCGCGCACCGCCCCCTTGGCCTTGGGGCCGCGGGCCAGCAGCCGGGAGGAGCCCATCGCCGCCACCAGCTCCTCGGCGCTGCCCCAGGTGTCGCAGGCCTCCACCCAGCCGCGGAACCCGATCCCGGTGGTGGCCACCACCACGTCGGCGGGGCGGCGGATCAGCTCGCGCGAGGCCGCGGCCAGGCGCTGGTCGTCGCTGAGCGGCACGATGCGCAGCGCCGGGGCGCCCACCACCGCGGCGCCCTTGCGGCCCAGCAGCGCCGACAGCTCCTCGGCGCGCCGGGCCGCGGTGACGGCGACGGTGAACCCGGCCAGCGGCGCCGTGGTCGCCGCACCGGCGGGCGCCTGCTCGTCGGGGGCCCGGCGCGCGGCGGGCGCGCTCGGCGGTGTGGGCGTCATACTCCCGCCTCGCCGGGCCGGGAGCAGACCTCCACCACACCCGCGCGCACCCGCACCGCGTAGGTGGCCAGGGCCACGTCCGGATCGTCCAGGCAGCGGCCGGTGCGCAGCGAGAACACCTGCTTGAGCATGGGCGAGGCGACGGTGGGCTCGCCGGCGCGATCGCCCACGATGCCGCGCGACATCACGGCCGCCCCGCTGAAGGGGTCGATGTTGCCCACGGCGTAGAGCTCGTCGCCGTGGGTGCGGAAGAGGGCGGCCTGTGCGGCATCGGGCAGCAGCACGGCCACGCCCCGTTCGCGGATGAGCCGGTCGCGGCCGCAGGCGGCCACCCACAGCGACGCCGAGCTCACGGGCAGGGTCGGGGTGCTCATCGGGTCTCCTTCGTCGGCGCCCCCGCCGACGGCGGCGGAGGGGATCGGACAGGCTGCGCACCGCGGCCGGGCGGGCGCCCGGCCGCGGTGCGGCGCTAGGCGGTTCCGGCGGCGGCGGGCTCCGATGCGCCGCGGCGGGCGGGCATGCCCAGGGCCACCGGCCCGGCCGGGACGGGCTGGTCGCGTTCGATCTCGAAGGAAATGGTGGGGTCGGGCGCCTCCGGGGCGTTGGCGAAGGAGACGAAGCGCGCCAGCTTCTCGGGGTCCTCCAGCACACCGCGCCACTCGTCGGCGTAGCCGGATACATGGCGCGCCATGGCCTCCTCCAGTTCCGCGGCGATGCCCAGGCTGTCCTCGACCACCACCGCGCGCAGGTGGTCCAGACCGCCCTCCAGCTGCTCGATCCAGGCGGCGGTGCGCTGCAGCCGGTCGGCGGTGCGGATGTAGAACATCAGGAACCGGTCGATGTAGCGGATGAGCGTCTCGTCGTCGAGATCGGCGGCCAGCAGCTCGGCGTGGCGGGGGGTGAAGCCGCCGTTGCCGCCGACATAGAGGTTCCAGCCGTGCTCGGTGGCGATGACGCCGAAGTCCTTGCCGCGCGCCTCGGCGCACTCGCGCGCGCACCCCGAGACCGCCGACTTGAGCTTGTGCGGCGACCGCAGGCCGCGGTAGCGCAGCTCCAACCGGATGGCCATGCCCACCGAGTCCTGCACCCCGTAGCGGCACCAGGTGCTGCCCACACACGACTTCACCGTGCGCAGCGCCTTGCCGTAGGCGTGGCCGGACTCGAACCCGGCCTCCACCAGCCGGGCCCACACCGCCGGCAGCTGCTCGACGCGGGCGCCCAGCAGGTCGATGCGCTGAGCACCGGTGATCTTGGTGTAGAGGCCGAACTCGCGGGCGACCTCGCCGATGACGATGAGCTTGTCGGGGGTGATCTCCCCGCCGGGGATGCGCGGCACCACCGAGTAGGTGCCGTTGCGCTGCAGGTTGGCCAGGAAGTGGTCGTTGGTGTCCTGCAGCGCGGCCTGCTCGCCCTCCAGGATGTGGCCGCCGCCCAGCGACGCCAGGATCGAGGCCACCGCCGGCTTGCAGATGTCGCAGCCGCGCCCGGTGCCGTGGCGGGCGATCAGCTCGGAGAAGGTGGCGACGCCGGTGGCCGTGACGATCTCCACCAGCTCGGCGCGGGAGTGCGCGAAATGCTCGCACAGCGCCTTGGACTGCTCGATCCCCGAATCGGCCAGCAGGTTCTTCAGCAGCGGCACGCACGAGCCGCAGCTGGTGCCGGCGCGGGTGCAGGCCTTCAGCGCGGGAATGTCGGTGCTGCCCTGGGCGATGGCGTCGGTGACCGTCCCCTTGGTCACGGCGTTGCACGAGCACACCTGGGCGTCGTCGGGCAGCGCCGCCACCCCCGCCCCGGCCGCGGCCCCGCCGCGCTCGGGCGCGATCAGACCGAGCGGGTCGCCGGGCAGCGCGCGCCCCACCAGCGGCCGCAGGCCCGCATAGGCCGAGGCGTCGCCCACCAGCACCCCGCCCAGCAGGGTCGAGGCGTCGTCGGAGACCACGAGCTTGGCGTAGCGGCCCCCGGGGGCGTCGTTGAGCACCACCTCCAAGGCGCCCTCGGTCTCCCCCTGGGCGTCGCCGAAGCTGGCCACGTCCACCCCCAGCAGCTTGAGCTTGGTGGAGGTGTCGGCGCCGGTGAACTCCGCCGCGCCGCCGGCCAGGTTCTCCGCGGCGACCTCGGCCATGGCGTTGCCGGGGGCCACCAGGCCGTAGACGGTGCCCTGGGTGCTGGCGCACTCGCCCACGGCGTAAATGCGGGGGTCGCTGGTGCGGCAGGCGGAGTCCACGGCCACGCCCCCGCGGGGGCCGATCTCCAGCCCCGCCGCGCGGGCGAGCTCATCGCGGGGACGCACACCCACCGAGAACACGACGACGCCGGCGTCGATCCGCTCCTGGCCGGGCCCCTCCTCACCCAGCAGCACCCGCAGGCCGCCCCGGGGGTCGGGTTCGATGCCGGCGAGCCCGGCGGCGGTGTGGCAGGTGACGCCGGTCTCGGCGACCAGCCGGCCCAGCACCGCTCCCCCGCCCTCGTCGACCTGGCGCGGCATCAACCAGGGCGCCATCTCCACCACGTGGGGCTGAAGACCCAGCAGCCTCAGGGCGTTGGCGGCCTCAAGACCCAGCAGGCCCCCGCCGACGACCACCCCGGCGGTGTCGTCCCGCGCCGCCGCGGCGCGGGCGGTGGCGGTGATGGCCTCCAGATCCTCGATGGTGCGGTAGACGTGGCAGCCGGGCAGGTCGCGGCCGGGCACCGGGGGCACGAACGGCGCGGAGCCGGTGGCCAGCACCAGGGCGTCGTAGGCCAGCGTGCGCCCGGTGGAGGTCTCCACGGTGCGCGCCGCGCGATCCAGGGCGGTGGCCGCCTCGCCCAGCAGCAGCTCCACGTTGCCGTGGCGCGCCAGGTCGGGCAGGCGCAGGTCGAACTCGCCGGCGCCGTCGAAGTAGGAGGACAGGGCGACGCGGTCGTAGGCGGGGCGCGGTTCCTCCCCCAGGACGGTGACGTGCCAGGGTTCGGCGGTGTCGCGGCTGAGGACGGCCTCGACGAGGCGGTGTCCGACCATGCCGTTTCCGATGACCACGAGCTGTCTCATGCCGGGTTCTTCTCCTCGCTGGTGGGCGTGTTTCCCGCGGGTCTAGGGGGTGCTTCGACGCGCCGTCTTCCCTCCTCGCTCGTCGGTCCAGACGGCGCCGCACCCCTCCGACCCGCTCGGGCCTCGCTCCCTTGCTCGTCGGCCCGGACGGCGCCGCGCCCCTCGGCCCGCTTGCGCCGGGCACGGCGGCCGGTGCTCTGTGCCATTCACACAACCCGGAGCGTGTTTCGCGACCGTCAGCCGTCCGTGAAGGAGATGTTTCGTTTCCCTGTCATCGCCGGCGGCAGGGAGGTGAACGCCCGAAAACGGCACGCCAAAAGGCCCGCGCCCCGGCCCCGGAGGGTCGGCGCGCGGGCCCGCACGCGGTGGTCAGGCGCCGATGAAGTCGTCCAGGCGCACCGGCAGGCTGCGCACCCGCACCCCGGTGGCGTGGTAGGCGGCGTTGGCCACGGCCGCGGCCGTGCCCACGATCCCGATCTCGCCGATGCCCTTGGCCCCCAGCGGGTTGACCAGAGGGTCCTCCTCGTCGATCCAGTGGGCCTGGACGTCCTCCACATCGGCGTTGGCGGCGATGTGGTACTCGGCGAAGTCGCCGTTGACGACGTGGCCGAACCGCGCATCGACGACGCTCTCCTCGTGCAGCGCCATCGACAGCCCCATGGTCATACCGCCCGTGAACTGCGAACGGGCGGTGCGGGCGTTGACGATGCGCCCGGCGGCGAACACGCCCAGCAGCCGCGGCACCCGCACCTCGCCCGTGGCCGCGTGCACCCGCACCTCGGCGAACTGGGCGCCGTAGGCATACATCGCATAGTCGTCCTGGGCGGGGTTGGCCGGCAGGTGCCCGGTGGCCTCCGCACCCGGCTCGGGCCGCTCCCCGTGGCCGCGGCGGAACTCCTCGGCGGCGGCGTGGATCGTCGACCCCCACGACATCAGCCCCGTGGAACCCCCCGCCAGCGACGCCTCGGGCAGCGAGCTGTCGCCCAGGCGCACCCGCACCCGCTCCAGCGGCACCCCCAACGCGTCGGCGGCCACCTGCGCCAGCGCCGTCCAGGCGCCGGTGCCGATGTCGGCGGCGGCCAGCGACACCGCATAGACCCCCTCGCCCTCGTAGCGGATGCGGGCCCAGGAGTCCCCCGGCGGCGGCACCACCGGGTAGGCCGAAGCGGCCACCCCCATGCCCACGCGCCAACCGTTCTCCACCCGCCCGCCGGGCTCGGGCGCCCGGTCGGCCCACCCGAAGCGGCGCGCACCCTCGCGCAGGCAGGCCGCCAGGTTGCGGCTGGAGAAGGGCTTGCCGGTATGCGGGTCGCGCTCGGGTTCGTTGCGCAACCGCACCTCGATGGGATCCAGTCCGCACGCCCAGGCCAACTCGTCCATGGCCACCTCGGGACCGAACATGCCCGGGCACTCCCCCGGCGCCCGCATCCACGTGGGCACCGCGGCGTCGAGCCGGACCACGCGATGGCCCATGCGCCGGTTCGGCGCGGCATACATCGACTTGGCCGGCCCCGCGGCCTCCTCGACGAAATCGGCGACATGCGAACTCTGCACCGTGGCCACCACGTCCACACCCGACAACCGGCCGTCGGCGCCCGCACTCAACCGCACCCGCTGGATGGTGGGGCTGCGATAGCCCACCAGCGCGAACATCTGCCGCCGGGTCAGCGCCAGCTTGACCCAGCGCCCCGGCAGCGCGACCGCGGCCAGCACCGCCAGCACCGTGGGAGCGTGCAGCGGCCCCTTGGAGCCGAACCCCCCGCCCACGTAGGGGGCGACGACGTGGACGCGCTCGGGCTCCATCCCCAGCAGCGCCGCCACCGTGCGGCGGACCTCATAGGAGCCCTGCGTGGACTCGTACAGGAACAGCTCGCCGCCCTCGAAGCGGGCCACGGTGGTGTGCGGCTCCATGGGGTTGTTGTGCTGCATCGCCGTGGCATAGGTCTGCTCCACCACCACCTCGGCGGGCGCGGCCGACTCCACTTCGCCCTGCCGGTGGTCCTCCTCGGGCGCCACGGCGTCGGCGCGCTGGTCGGAGAAGCCGGCGTCGTGGGGCCACTGCTCATAGCGCACGGTCACCAAGGCGGCCGCGTGCCAGGCCGCCTCGAAGGTCTCGGCGACGACCGCGGCCACGACCTGCCCGCGGTAGGACACCTCCCCCGACTGCAGCACCGCAAGCTCGGCCACCCGCTGCAAGCCGCTGAGCTCGGCGCCGGTGTCCAGCCCCGGAGCGCCGGCGTGGGTCAGCACCGCGATGACGCCCTCCACCGCCTCGGCCTCGGCTGCGTCGACCTCCAGCACCCTCCCGCGGGCCACGGTGGCCTGCACGGGCGCGACGTAGGCCGGGTCGGCGACCCGGTACTCATAGGCGTACGGGGCGGTGCCGGCGGCCTTGGCGGGCCCGTCGCTACGAGGCGGCCCGGTACCGGTGGCCGTGCCCGGGCGGCCATAGGCGGTCGCGGTCACAGCTCCCCCTCTCCGCGCAGCTCGGCGGCGACCTCACCCAGCGTCTCGGTGACGGCGGCGCGCACCAGCTCCAGTTTGAACACGTTGCCCGGCAGCGGCCGCGCCTCCGACAGCTCGGCCTCGGCCGCGGCCGCGAAACCCGCCTCGGTGGCCGCCGACCCCCGCAGCGCCTCCTCGGCCAGCAGCGCCCGCCAGGGCTTGTGCGCCACACCGCCCAAGGCGATACGCACATCGGCCACCGTGCCGTCGGCGGCCAGCTCCAGCCCGACCGCGGCCGAGACGAGCGCGAACGCGAAGGAGGCGCGGTCGCGGATCTTGCGGTAGCGGGCGCGGGCGGCCATCGGCATCTCCGGCAGCTCCACGGCCGTGATCAGATCCCCGCGGGAAAGCACCGTGTCCTGCTCGGGCGCCTCCCCCGGCAACCGGTGCAGCTCGGCCACCGGGATACGGCGCTCGCCCCCGGCCGCATCGGTCACCACCACCCGGGCGTCGAGCGCGACCAGCGCCACCGCCATATCGGAGGGATGGGTGGCCACGCAGTCGGGCGAAGCACCGAAAACAGCGTGATAGCGCTGATAGCCCTCCAGCGCCGAGCAGCCCGAGCCCGGCTCGCGCTTGTTGCAGGGTGTACCGGTGTCCTGGAAGTACACGCACCGCGTGCGCTGCAGCAGATTGCCGCCGGTCGTGGCCGCGTTGCGCAACTGCCCCGAAGCACCCGAAAGCAGCGCCTGCGACAGCACCGGATAGCGCTCGCGCACCAGCGGATGGGCGGCGGCCTCGCTGTTGCGGACGTTGGCGCCGATGCTGACCCCGCCCTCGCCCTCAGGCAGCGCCTCCACCCGGTCCATCGGCAGGTGGGTGATGTCCACGAGCATGTCGGGCGCCGCCACGCCCAGCTTCATGTGGTCGACCAGGTTGGTGCCCCCGCCCAGAAACGCCGCACCGGGGTGCTCGGCGACCAGGGCGGCCGCCCCGGCGGCGTCGGAGGCCCGGCGGTAGTCGAAGGGCTTCACCGGCCACCTCCCCGCGGAGCCGGGGCCGCGGGCGCCTCGCCGGCGGGCCGGGCCGCCTCCTCCACCGCGGCGACGATGCCGGCATAGGCACCGCAGCGGCACAGGTTGCCGCTCATCCGCTCGCGGATCTCGGCGGCGGTCAGCGCGGGCCCACCGTCCCCGCCCGCTCCCGGGGGCGTGACGGCACTGGGCCAGCCCGCGGCGGCCTCGTCCAGCACGCCCACCGCCGAGCAGACCTGGCCCGGAGTGCAATAGCCGCACTGCAGCCCGTCGTGCTCGACCAGCGCCTGCTGGACCCGGTGGGGACGCCCGTCGCGGCCCAGCCCGGCGGCGGTGGTGACCTCGGCGCCCTCGGCCGCCACCGCCAGCACCAGACAGCTGACCACGCGCCTGCCCGAGAGCAGGACCGTGCACGAACCGCACTGGCCGTGATCGCAGCCCTTCTTGGGGGAGGTGATGTGCAAGTGCTCGCGAAGCGCGTCCAACAGCGTCGTGCGGGTGTCGACACGCAGATCATGGCTCTGCCCGTCGACAGTGAGTGAGATGTCGGCGTCCATGTGCTCCTCGCCGTCTCGCCCGGCAGCCTGGCTCGAATGCCCCGCTGACCCCAGCGCGGCGCGGTAAACCCGGCGCCGGGCGAGACCGGCGCTCAGCCCGCCGGCAGCGGGCTCGCGCCGTTCCAACCGGCCAGCAGCGCATCGACGTCCCGCGTGCAGCCGCCGCACCCGGTGGTCGCCCGCGTGGCCGCGGCGATATCGGGGCGCGTACGCGCGCCGTCCAGCCACGCGCTCTCCAGATCCGCGCGCGAGACCCCGTTGCAGCGGCACACCGTGGGATCGGCCGCGGCTGCGCCCTGGTCGGAGGCCGGAGCGGGACGCCCCGTCAAAAGCGCCAGGCGGTCGGCCGGCACGGGCGCCCTCTGCTCATACATCCGCGCGATCTCCGAGGCGGGATCGGGAAACCCCAGCAGGACCGCCCCGGCGATGCGCTCGCCGCGCACCGAGAGCTTGGCATAGCGCCCTCCGTGGGGATCGGCGATGGTGACCGTCTCCGCGGTGCCGTCGGCCTCGGCCTCGCCCATACTGGCCAACTCGATCCCCTCGGCCTTGAGCCGGGTGACCGGGCGCGCACCGCTGTAGCGGGCCTCGGGACACGCGCCGGTGAGCCGGTCGGCCAGCACCGCGGCCTGCTCCCAGCCCGGCTGCACCAGCCCCGCCCCGCCGCCGGAGTGCTGGGCGCAGTCGCCGATGGCGTGCACCCGGGGGTCGCTGGTGGCCAGCCCGTCATCGACGAGCACCCCGTGCTCCACCGCGATACCGGCGCCGGCGGCCAACCCGGTCCGGGCCTTGACCCCGGCGGTGACCACCAGCGCATCGCCCGCCAGCACGCGGCCGTCGTCCAACTCCAGGCCCGTACCCGGAATCCAGCGGGAGGCCACCCGCCAGGAGTGCACCGCCACCCCCAGGCGCGTGTAGTGCCCGGCCAGGATCTCGGCGGCGGGCCGATCGATCTGGCGGCGCATGATCCAGGGCGAGGACTCCACCAGCGAGACCCGCATACCTCGTTCGGCCAGCGCCCGCGCCGCCTCCAACCCCAGCACGCCCCCGCCCAGCACCACCACGGGACCGCCGGGCCGGGCCAAGGCCCCCAGGCGCCGGCAGTCGGCCAGATCCCGCAGCGCCGTCACGCCGTCCTCGGGGGCGCCGTCGGCGGCGGCCAGCCCCGGAATCGGCGGGAACGCGGCACCGGCGCCGGTGGCCAGCACCGCCTCGTCGTAATCCAGGGCCGTGCCGTCGTCCAGCAGCACCCGGCGCCCGACCGGATCCAGCTCCACCGCGGCGGTCCCGGTGCGCACCTCCACCGCGGGCGACTCGGGCACGGGCAGGCGGATGTCGCCGGGACCGAAGCGCCCGGCGAGCACACCGGGCAGCAGGACGCGGTTGTAGGCGGGCTCGTCCTCGGCGCCCACCACGGTGAGGCGGACCCGTTCGCCCTCGGGGTCGCGGCGGGCGACCTCCTCGGCGAAACGGGCGCCCACCATACCGTTGCCGATCACCACGATGCGGCGCGCGGAATGTGTGACCATGACAGTCGGTGCCCGCGGCGCGGCGCGCCGGGCGGCACCGGCCTCCCTTCATCGGCCTGGGGGTGCGAAGCGGGCTTGCGGACAGGGCGTCAACCGCCCGCCGCGGCGGCGCCGGGCGGTACGGGCTCGGCCGGATCGGCCGGATCGGCTTTCTCCAGCCGGACGGCGCTGACTTTGAACTCGGGCATCCGACTGAACGGGTCCAGCGCCGGATTGGTCAGATTGTTGGCGGCCTGGTCGCCGCCGAAGTGGAAGGGCACGAACACCGTGTCGGTGCGCGCCTCGGCGCGGTGGCGCACCCGCGCCAGCGTGGCGCCGCGCCGCGAGACCACCCGCGCCCAGTCGCCCTCCCCCAGCCCCACCCGGGCCCCGGTATCGGGATGGACCTCCACGAACGCCTCCGGTTCGGCCCCGGCCAACTCGGCGATGCGCCGGGTCTGGGCCCCCGACTGGTAGTGGCCCATCACCCGCCCCGTCGTCGCCAGCAGCGGAAAATCGGCGTCGACACCCTCGGCCGCACCCCGGTACCCCACCGCGGCGAACCGGGCGCGCCCGTCGGGGTGGGCGAACCCCTCCAAGAACATGCGCGGAGTCGTGGCCCGCGCATCGGCCACCGGCCAGAACAGCTCCTCACCGGCCTCCAACCGCTCCGGCGTGACCCCGGCGTAGTCGGCACCGCCCCCGGCCGAGGCCCGGCCCAGCTCCGCCAGCACCGCGTCCGGATCGGCCGGGAACCGCCCGGCGGGCTGGCCCAGCCGCCGCGCCAGAGCGCTGAGCACCTCCAGATCGGTGCGCACCCCCTCCGGGGGCTCCAGCACCGCCCGCCGCCGCAGCAGGCGCCCCTCCAGGTTCGTCATCGTGCCCGCCTCCTCCGCCCACTGGGCCACCGGCAGCACCACATCGGCCATCGCCGCGGTTTCGGACATGACGAAGTCGCAGACCACCAGCAGATCCAGCGCCGAGAGCCGGTTTCGGACACGCCCGGCGTCGGGCGCCGAAACCGCGGGGTTGGATCCCAAAACCAGCAGGGCCCTGGGGCCGGCGTCGGTGCCCAGCGCATCCAGCAGCTCGAAAGCGCTGCGGCCGGGCCCGGGCAGCTCGGCGGGATCCACCCCCCACACCCCGGCCACATGCCCGCGGGCCGCGGCGTCGTCGATGCGCCGGTATCCCGGCAGCTGGTCGGCCTTCTGACCGTGCTCGCGCCCGCCCTGGCCGTTGCCCTGACCCGTGATGCACCCGTAGCCCGACCCCTCGCGCCCGGGCAGCCCCAGCGCCAGCGCCAGATTGATCCACGCCGACGCGGTCTCGGTGCCCGTGGCGTGCTGCTCGCTGCCGCGGCCGGTGAGCACGTAGGCGCCGCGGGCGGTGCCCAGCAGCCGGGCGGCCTCGCGGATGCGGTGCGCCGCCACCCCGGTGACCTGCTCGGCCCGCTCGGGCCAGAACCCCGCCGCATGCGCCCAGGCCGCCTCGAACCCGCTCGTGCGCGCGGCGATGTACTCCTCGTCCAGCAGGTGCTGGGCGCGGGCCGCATGCAGCAGTCCCAGCGCCAGGGCCGCGTCGGTGCCCGGGCGCGGCGCCAGGTGCAGCCCGCCGCCGGCCACGGCCTGCTCGGCGGTGGCCGTCGACCGCGGATCCACCACGATCAGCCGGGGCGCCGCAAGATGGCCCATCATCGGCGGCATGGTCTCGGCCGGGTTGGCCCCGGCCAGCAGCACCACCTCCGCCGAGGCCAGATCGGGCAGCGGGAAGGGCAGTCCCCGGTCGATACCGAAGGCGCGGGTGCCGGCCGCGGCCGCCGAGGACATGCAGAACCGGCCGTTGTAGTCGATCTGGGACGTACCAAGCGCCAGGCGGGCGAACTTGCCCAGCAGATAGGACTTCTCGTTCGTCAGCCCGCCGCTGCCGAAGACCGCCACCGCGTCGGGGCCGTGCTCGGCGCGCAGCCCCGCCAGCTTCGCTGCGACACGGTCCAGCGCACCGTCCCAGTCGGTCTCGGTGAACTCCGCGGTGCGCTCGGCGCGCACCAGCGGGCGGGTCAGGCGCTGGGGGGAGGCCAGCAGCTCGGCCGCGGTCCAGCCCTTGCGGCACAGCCCGCCACGGTTGGTGGGAAAGGCGGCCGGGCGGGTGGCCGGCGCACCCTCCGGGCCGGCCTCGACGAACATCGCGCACTGCAGTGCGCAGTAGGGGCAGTGGGTGGCGGCGCTCATCGGGCACCCGCCCCCTTGTTGCCGGGTTCGCCGACCGGGACCCGGGCGGCCGCGGCGGCGCGGCCGGCGGGGCGGCGCAGGTAGACGCGGTAGACCACCGCCACACAGACCAGGTAGAAGACCAGGAAGGCCACGTAGCCGGGGACCGCGTCGCCGAAGCTGAGGAACGACTGGCGGAAGACCAGGTTGATCCCCACACCGCCCAGCGCGCCGGCCGCACCCACCAGGCCCAGGACCGCCCCGGCGATGCGCTTGTGCTCAGCGCGGGCCTCCTCGGCGGGCACGCCCGCGGCGATGCGGTTCTCGGCCTCGGCCGCATAGATCGCCGGGATCATCTTGTAGGTGGAGCCGTTGCCGATCCCGGTGAGCAGGAACAGCACGATGAACCCGGCCGTGAACAGGACCAGGGACTCCTGCAGCGATGCCGCCACGATCGCCCCGGTGCCCGCGGCCATGGCGGCGAAGTTCCACAGGGTCACCCGGGCGCCGCCGAAGCGGTCGGCCAGCCGCCCGCCGACGGGGCGGATCAGCGACCCCAGCAGGGGGCCCAGGAAGGTGACCGCGGCGGCCTCCAGCGGTGTGCGGTCGAACTGGTTCTGCAGCAGCAGCCCGAAGGCGAAGGAGAACCCGATGAAGGAGCCGAACGTGCCGATGTAGAGGAACGACATGATCCAGAAGTGGCGGTCCTTGGCGGCGGCGATCTGGGCGCCCGCGTCGGCCCGGGCGCCGGCCAGGTTGTCCATGCGCGTCCAGGCCACGGCGGCGGCCAGCAGCAGCAGCGGGATGTAGAGCAGGGCCAGCAGGTAGCCCTGGGCGGCGCCGAAGGCGGCGATCACGCCCAGCCCGGCGAGCTGGGCGGTGGCCACGCCGATGTTGCCGCCGCCGGCGTTGAGCCCCAGCGCCCAGCCCTTGCTGCGCTCGGGGAAGAAGGAGTTGATGTTGGCCATGGAGGAGGAGAAGTTTCCGCCGCCCAGGCCGGCGGTGGCCGCCAGCAGCAGGAACAGCCAGAAGGGGGTGTCGGGGCGCTGGATGAGCACCACGGCCAGCGCGGTGGGCACCAGCAGCGCGCACGCCGAGATCAGCGTCCAGTTGCGGCCGCCGAATCGGGGCACGGCCAGGGTGTAGGGCACCCGCAGGACGGCGCCGACCAGGGAGACGATCGAGACCAGCAGGAACTTCTGCGCGGCGGTGTAGTCGAACCCGGTCTCGGGGGTCATGAACAGGGTCAGCACCGACCACAGGCTCCACACCGAGAACCCGATGTGCTCGGCGAAGATGGACGCCCACAGGTTGCGGTTGGCCACCCCGCGCCCCGTGCTGTTCCAGAACGCGGGGTCCTCGGGCTCCCAGTGGGTGATCCAGCGCCCGCGCGGGCGGGGCTGGGTCGACGTGCTCTGTGCGGTCACGGCCTGGCCTTCCTCGATCGACGCCGGGTTCGCGCAACGTGAACGAAGGTAGGCAGCCGGCGTTGCCTGGAGGTGTCCCGCCGTAACACTCGCGAAACGGAGCGCTCACCGCGGCGCTGCGGCGGCGGTGAGGTCGGTGCGGGGCCGGCCGCCGGTCGGGCACCACACCGCCGCCGCGGTGGCGTCCCGTCCGCGCATTCCGGCCTCCTCTCCGCCAGGCGTGCGCGACCGAGGACGCCGACAGCCAACCGCGCGAAGCCGCGGTCAGGGCGGCCTCCCTTCGGTCCAATGGACCTGCCGGCCCGATTGTTGCGAGGATCGGCTTTTCAGCGAGAGGACTGGGGTTCTTTCGCTGGTCGGCGGAATCATCGAGCCTGGAGAGTTGTGAAATGGCGAATCCGAACGCGGGAATTCTCGAAGAGATCGAGGACCAGCACCTCACCGAAACCAATATCGGCGCCGGCGACGACCCCAACACCATTACGCTGGTGAGCATCACCGGCGGGTGCCCGACGGTCAACGCGGTCTGCTTCATCACCACCGACGCGGTCTGCCCGGCCACCCCGACCGGCTGATGCGGTAGCGAAGCCGGCACCGGGCACAGGACAATCGCTGCGCCACCGCGCCACCGCGCGCTTCCCTTCGGACCGATGGACCACCCGGTGCAGGGCCCGCAAGGATTTCCGGTCAGTGGAATGGACGGAGTGCGGGTTCTTCCACTGACCGTTGCTGCCTCACGGGCGACGCGAAGTCGCAGGAGCTCAGCCCGCCGGTGCCGGGCTGCGGCGCAGGAGCCGCGCCGCGACCCCGTGGCGGGGCGAGAAGAGGTAGGCCAGCGCGAAGCCGCACGCCTGGGCGACGACGACGGCTCCCCCGGTGGCGATGTCGGCGTGGAAGCTGACGTAGGTGCCCACCACCGAGGCCGCCGCAGAGACCGCCGCGGCGATCAGCAGCATCCGCTCGAACCTGTCGGTGAGCAGGTAGGCCGTCGCCCCCGGGATGACCACCATGGCCACGACCAGGATGATGCCCACCGCCTGCAGCGCCACGACCACGGTCACCGACAGCAGCCCCAGCAGCAGCGCCTCCAGGCGCCGCGGACGCAGGCCGATGGCGTGGGCGTGGACGGGGTCGAAGGCATAGAGGGTCAGGTCGCGGTGCTTGAGCCCGACCACGGCCAGGATCAGCGCCGCCATCGCCAGGATCTGCAGGATCTCGCCGTCGGAGACGCCCAGGACGTTGCCGAAGAGGATGTGCATCAGGTCGGTCTGGGAGGGGATGCGGGAGATCAGCACCACGCCGATGCCGAACATGGCGGTGAACACGATCCCGATCGCCGCGTCCTCCTTGACGCGGGAGGTCCGGTTGACCACGCCGATGAGGGCGACCGAGCCCGCGCCGAAGACCAGCGCCCCCGCCGCGAAGGGCAGCCCGAACAGGTAGGACAGCACGACGCCGGGCAGCACCGCGTGGGAGACGGCGTCGCCCAGCAGCGACCAGCCCGTCAGCGTCATCCAGCACGACAGCAGCGCGCAGACGACTCCGGCGACGACGCTGACCAGCAGCGCGCGCTGCATGAAGTCGAACTGCAGCGGCACCGTGATCCACTCGGCGAGCGTGCTCACGCCGCCCTCCCGCCGGGGTGCGGGGCGATGCCGAAGGCCTCCAGGAGGCGCTGGGGGGTCAGCACGTCGGCGGGCGCCCCCTGGGCGATCAGGCGGCGCTGCAGCAGCACCGCCTCGTCGCACAGGTCGGGCACCCCGGCCAGGTCGTGGGTGGAGACCAGCAGCGTGGCTCCGTCGTCGCGCATGGCGGCCAGCACCTCGCTGATGGTGGCCTGGGAGGGCCGGTCCACGCCGGCGAAGGGCTCGTCGAGCAGGAAGAGGCGGGCTCCCTGGGCGATTCCGCGGGCCACGAACGCCCGCTTGCGCTGCCCGCCGGAGAGGGCGCCGATCTGGCGGTGGGCGAGGTCGGACAGGCCGGTGCGCTCCAGGGCCTGCTCGACGGCCGCGCGGTCGGCCCGGCGCGGGCGGCGGGACGGGCCCATGTGCCCGTAGCGGCCCATCATCACCACGTCGGCCACGCGCACCGGGAAGGCCCAGTCGACCTGCTCGGACTGGGGGACATAACCCACCAGCCCGCGCCTGCGGGCCGCGGCCGGGTCGGAGCCCAGGATCCGCACGCGGCCGCGGGAGGCGGGGGTGAGGCCCATGATCGTGGTGAACAGGGTGGACTTGCCCGAGCCGTTGGCGCCGAGCAGGCCGCAGATGCGGCCCCGGCCCACGCTCAGGCTTACGTCCTCCAGTGCGAGGACGTCGCCGTAGCGCACGGTCACCCCCGCCACCTCCACCGCGGGAGGCGGCGGGGACTGCTCCTGCCCCGGCTGCGGGGGCGTCCGGGTCGTCTCGGTGGCGCTCACGCGTCCTCCTCGCGGGTGAGTCCGGCGGCGATGGCCGCGGTGTCGTAGCGCAGCAGTTCCAGGTAGGTGGGCACGGGGCCGCCCGGCTCGGACAGGGAGTCGACGTAGAGGTCGGGGCCGAGTTCGGCGCCGCTCTCGGCGGCGACCTGGCGCTGGGCGCCGTCGTTGACGGTGGTCTCGCAGAAGACGGTGGGCACGTCGTTGTCGCGGACGAACTCCACCACCGAGGCGACCTGGCGGGGGGTGGCCTGGGTGTCGGCGTTGACCGCCCACAGGTAGCGCTCGGTGAGGCCGGCGTCGCGGGCCAGGTAGGAGAAGGCGCCTTCGCAGGTGACCAGGGCGCGCTGGGACTCGGGGACGCGGTCCAGCCGGTCCGCGAGGTCTTCGCCGATCCGGGCGATGCGCCGCTTGTAGTCCGCGGCGTCGGCGGCGTAGCCCTGTGCGTGTGCGGGGTCGAGCTCGCTGAGGGCCGCGGCGATGTTGTCGACGTAGATCCGGGCGTTGTCCGGCGACATCCAGGCGTGCGGATTGGGGTCGCCGCGGTAGCCCCCGGAGGTGATGGGGATGGTCTCCACCCCCTCCGACACGGTCGCGGCGGGCGCGTCGATCTGGTCGGTGAACTGGGAGAACCAGGTTTCCAGGCCGAGCCCGTTGTGCAGCATGAGGTCGGCGTCGGCGGCGCGCACGAGGTCGTCGGGGGTGGGTTCGTAGGCGTGGATCTCCGAGCCGACCCGGGTGACGGAGACGACGTCGACCCGCTCGCCGGCGACGTTGCGGACCATGTCGGCCAGCACGGTGAAGGTGGTGACGACGGTGAGGCGGCCGTCGTCGGCGGCGGAGGGGCCTGTTGCGCAGGCGGGGGCGCACATCAGGGCCGCCACTGCCGCGACCGCGGCAGCGCGCCGGGTTGAACTCAGGCGATCTCCGATGTTCGGCACGCCTAACTACTACCATAGGCGCACCGATTTCATGCACGGCCCGCGGACCCGACAGCGGCGCGCCCCCGCCGCGACCGCGGCAGGGTGCGGTCACTCGCGGCGGGGGCGCCGGGCCGGTCGGCCGGCCGAAGCTATGCGACGGGGGCGGCCTCGCCCTTGGCGGCCTGGCCGAGGCGCTCGACGTAGCCGTCCATCACCCAGGGGATGGTCAGCGGGTTGGGGGTGGAGATCGCCATGGACTGCTCGGGGTCCTCGTAGGCGATGTAGCCGCCGTTGCGCACGGCGTCGACCTTCTGGAAGACGGGGTTGCCCTCCAGCTTCTTGCGCTCCTGGGCCGAGTTGAACCACATCACCAGCACGTCGGCGTCGATCTTGTCGGCGTTCTCCAGGCTGAGCGTGCCGTAGAACTGCCCCTCGGGCACCGAGAGGTCGCCGGTGAACCCGGCGGGCTCGAACCCGAGCTGCTTCATGATGACCACGCGGGCGTCCTTGCCGACGTAGAAGCCGAACTCGCCGGTGGAGGGCATGAGGGTGCCCACCGCGAAGCTGGTGCCCGCGAACTCGGGGTGGTCCTGGGCCAGGCCCTCGATGTAGCCGCCGGTCTCCTCGACGAGCTTGCGGGCCTCCTCCTCCTTGCCCACGGCCTTGCCGATGGTGACCGTCTGCTCCTGCCACTCGGTCATCCAGGGCTGGTCCAGGTAGGGCACGGTGGGGGCGACCTTGGAGAGCTGCTTGTACTCGGCCTCGGTCATGCCCGACTGCACGCCCAGCACCAGGTCGGGCGCGAGGTTGGCGACCTGCTCGGCGGAGATGCCGTCGTCGGTGTTGATCAGCTCGGGCTTCTTCGCGCCCATCTCCTCCAGCTTCTCCAGGTCCCAGGGCAGGTAGCCCTGCTCGTCCCCGGCGTAGGTGGAGGCGTTCATGCCCACCGGGACGATGCCCAGTTCGAGCAGCGTGGCCTCGTCGGACCAGCCCACGGTGACGATGCGCTCGGGCTTGTGCTCGATGGTGGTGGAGCCGTGGGCGTGCTCGATGGTCACCGGAGACCACTCGCCGCCGGAGGCGCCACCGTCGGTCTGGGCGCCCGACGGGGCCCCGCAGCCGGCGGCGGCCACGGCTGCGGCCGCGATCAGGGCGATACGGGCAAGGGGGGCCGAAGCCCTCGTTGGCGAAGGCATGGAAGGGCCTTTCTCGGATCAGGGGCACGACTGCCGCCAGCGCGGCTAGGTGAGGCTACCCTAACTCACGTTTCTCCTGGTTTGTCACCCGGGGCGCCGCCGCGGGCCCGGCCGGCCGCCGGCGCGTGCGCGCGCTGCCGGGCACCGGCCCCCCGCGCGCGGGACGCGCGCGGGCCCGAACCGGGGGCGCCGCGAGGGTGGCCGCATACGGCCAGCTCAGTCCCCTAGGTCGCGCTCGGCGATGGAACTAAGGTCTCTTTACCTTCCCTTCATCAGCCCCAAATCGGGGCAAATCCCCCGTCAGGATCCCCATGATCGACCACTTCGCCTACGGGTGGACCACTCCCGCACTGGCCTACGCGGTCTCGTTCCTCGGCTCGCTCATCGGCCTGCAGGCGGCCCGGCGCGCCCGGCGCGGCGAGGGCGCGATCCGGGCCGGATGGCTCGCCGTGGCCGCCTTCACCCTCGGCAGCGCCGCGATTTGGGCGACGCACTTCATCGCGATGCTGGGCATGTCGGTCAGCTCGACGACGGTTCGCTACGACGTGCTCCTGGCCGTCCTCAGCGCACTGGTGGCCGTCGCCGTGGTCGGCGCCGCCCTGCTGTGGTGCACGACCCGCCGGCCCGGCCCCACCGCGGTGCTCGGCGGCGGGGCCGTCATGGGCCTGGGCGCGGCGTCGATGCACCACCTGGCCACGGCATCCATCGAGATGCAGGCCCGGATGGACCACGACCTGCGCTACTTTGCCGCCGCCGTGGCCATCGCCGTGGCGGCGTCGGCGGCGGCGCTGCTCTTCGCGCTGCGGCTGCGCGGCACCCCGGCCGCCGTCGGCGCCTCGCTGATCATGGCGGCCGGGGTCTCGGCCATGCACTACACGGCCGCCGCGGGCGCGCGCGTCACCACCCTGCCCGACACGCCGTTCGACGCCCCGCCCACCGGCGCCACCATGATGGACTTCTTCCTGCCGGTGTTCGTGGGCCTGGGCTTGCTGCTCATGATCATCTCGCTGATACTGCTGCTCTCACCCGCCGAGGACGACGAGCCGCGGCCGGTACGCGGGCGGCCGCCCCGGCACTCGGCTTTCACCCGGAGGCACTGACCATCGACCCCGCCCTGCGCACGGCACTGGCCGACGCCGGCGCCGTCAACGCCTTCTTCGCCGTGGAGACCGCGCCCGGAAGGGACGCCCGCTACCCGCTGAGCGACCTGTGGCGGGGCGGGGACCTGCTGGAGCGCGAATGCCGGGCGGTACGCGCCGGCCTGGCCGCGGCGGCGGGACTCCCCCTCGCCGCGGTCGAGCAGCGGGCCGCGGCCTCCCTGTGCTACCAGGGCCTGGCCTCGCGGCTGCTGTCGCCCCAGGTGGCCGCGGCGCTGTGCCACGGCGTGGTGGCGCCGCCCGCGGCGCTGCGGTGGCGCGTGGCCGGCGGGCGGCTGCGCCTGGCCCTGGGCGAGGGCGCGGGCGCCGCGGCGGCCGCGGACCGGCCGCGCGCCGAGGCCGCCGCCGACCTGCTGGCCGAGCACGTGCTGAGCGCCGTACTGGTACCGCTCGCCGATGCGCTGCGCGCCCGCAGCCGCCTGGCGCCGCGGCTGCTGTACGGCAACGCGGCTTCGGCGCTGGCGGGGGCCGCATCGGCGCTCGCGGCGGCCCGCCCCCCGCGGGCCGCCGACGCCTTCACCCTGGCGCGCCTGCTGCTGGACCGGCCCCCGCTGCGCGGCCTGGGCGCGTTCGCGCCCGCGGGCGGCACCGGGTTCGCTCGCAGAACGTGCTGCCTGTACTACCGCGTTCCCGGCGGCGGAGTCTGCGGCGACTGCCCGGTCGCCGCCCGCCGGCGGAACGGCTGAGCGGGGTCCGGCGCCGCGCCGGGCCCCTCAGGAGCCGCGGTTCTCGCCGAGCTCCTCCTCGATGGGGTTGACGGGGCCGGCCTCCTTGGCGCTTTCGGCGACGCCGGGCTTGGTGTGGTGCCGGCGCTGCTGGGCGCGGTCGGACTCGTCGCGCGGCCGCCCGCCGAGGTCGTCCTGGGGGACGGCGCGCAGCACCTCGTTGGGCTCGTTGTAGTCGGCCGGGGGCATGGCCTGCAGGGCGCTGAGGAGGAACCGGTCGGCGCCCTGCTCCTGGGCGTACTCCACGATCCGGTCCTTGCCCACGGGAAAGTCCAGACCGGACAGGATCTGCTTCAGGCCCTCGGTGTCGCGCAGTACCGCCATGGGGCGCTCCTTTCACTCGACCGCGGTCCCGGTGCCGCCGCCGCTGCCGGATCGGTCCAGCTCAGCGGCGCCGAGCGTACGCCCGCCGACTACCCCTGCCCCGGCCCCTCCATTCACGGCGCGGCGGCGGGCTCAGCGGCCGGCGGGGACGATGTCCGCGGCCTGCTCGGCGACGCGGCCCACGAAGGCGGCGGCACCCTGCTCGTCGGTGGCTCCCGTGCAGATGACGTGGTCGATGCCCTGCTCGGCGAGCCGGCCGCAGGTGTCGACCATCTCGGCGACGCTGGTGGAGCGCTCGAAGGCGGCCAGGGCCGTCTTCTCGATGTCCTCGTAGCGCCGCCCCTCGGCGGCGCAGTGCTCGCGCAGCACCTCCAGCTTGCGCGGCAACCGGGGGCCGCCGAAGAGGTTGCAGGCGTCGGCGTACTTGGCGACGAGGCGCAGCGTCTTCTTCTCCCCTCCCCCGCCGATGAGGACGGGCGGGTGCGGGCGCCGCACCGCCGAGGGCGAGTTCAGCGGGCGCTCCAGGCGGTGGTGCCGCCCGTGGTAGGGGCTCTCGTCGCCCGACCACATGCGGTGGGCGATCTGCAGGGTCTCCTCCAGGCGCTCGAAGCGCTCGGCCGTGGGCGGGAAGGGCAGCCCCAGACCGCGGGCCTCGGCCTCGAACCACGCCGCGCCGATGCCCAGCCAGGCGCGCCCGCCCGAGAGCACGTCCAGGGTGGTGACGCTTTTGACCAGTGCGCCGGGATGGCGGTAGACCGCGCCGGTCACCAGCGTGCCCAGGGTGATGCGCTCGGTCAGCGCGGCGGCGTAGGACAGCGCCGAGTAGCCCTCCAGCATCGGCTCCTCGGCCGCGCCGACCATCTCGATCTGCCAGAAGTGGTCCATCACCCACAGGCTGGACAATCCGGCCTGGTCGGCCTCGCGCACCGTGCGCGCGAAGGCCGGCCCGATGTGCTCGGGGCTGCCGGCGCCGGTGAAGCGGGGGATCTGGATGCCGATGCGCATGGCGGCCTCCTTCTCGCGTGCCCCGGCGGCGGGGCGCGGGCGTGTGCGGTCCGCCGCCCATCGAACCAGGCCGTGGCCCGCCGGCAAAGCAGGTTCGGGCGGCGGACCGTGCGGCGGGGCGGACGGCGGGTAGGCGCATGACTCCGGAGCAGCCGAGGCAATCGTCGTTACGGTTGCATCGATACCAATGATAACTTATCGTCGTTAGCAATACTTCGTTATCGTTGATCGGAACAAGGAGTCTCATCGTGACCATGGAAACGCGCGGCCTGGGCGCCACCGGTCCGCGGGTCTCGGCCCTGGGGCTGGGGATGATGGGCATGTCCGACCTCTACGGGCCCGCCGACCGCGACGAGGCGATCGCCACCGTGCACAGCGCCCTGGACGCCGGCATCACCCTGCTCGACACCGGCGACTTCTACGGCATGGGCGACAACGAGATGCTGCTGCGCGAGGCGGTGCGCCAGCGCGACCGCGGCAACGCGGTCATCAGCGTGAAGTTCGGCGCCCTGCGCGGGCCCGACGGCCGCTTCGCGGGCTACGACGCCCGCCCCGAGGCGGTGCGCAACTTCCTGGCCTACTCGCTGCGCCGCCTGGGCACCGACCACATCGACGTCTACCGCCCCGCCCGCCTGGACCCGGCCGTGCCGATCGAGGACACGGTGGGCGCCATCGCCGAGATGGTCGAGGCCGGCTACGTCCGCCACATCGGACTCTCGGAGGTGGGTGCGCAGACCCTGCGCCGCGCCGCCGCCGTCCACCCCATCTGCGACCTGCAGTTCGAGTACTCGCTGCTCTCCCGCGGCATCGAGGAGGAGATCCTGCCCACCGCCCGCGAGCTGGGCATCGGCGTCACCGCCTACGGCGTGCTGTCGCGAGGGCTGCTCTCGGGCCACTGGGACAGCGGACGCGACCTGCGGCCCGACGACTTCCGCGCCCGCAGCCCGCGCTTCCAGGGCGAGAACCTGCAGCGCAACCTCGACCTGGTCGAGGCGCTGCGGGCCACGGCCCAGGCGAAGGGCATCACCCCGGCCCAGGCCGCGATCGCGTGGGTGGCCGCACGCGGCGAGGACGTCGTCCCGCTGGTGGGCGCCCGCCGGCGCGACCGCCTCGCCGAGGCGCTGGGCGCGCTCGAGGCCGGCCTGACCCCCGAGGAGGCCGCCGAGTTGGAGAACGCCGTGCCCCGCGGTGCCGCTGCGGGCGAGCGCTACCCCGAGCCGCAGATGCGCCACCTGCCCGCCTAGCGGCCGGTCCGGGCGGAGGGGGCCGCCGGGGGCGGCGCGGTCGCAACGTGGGCGGCGCGGGCAGGCGGGCGCCGACGCGCCGCCCCTTCAAGCTCCCCCGGCCGCCGCCGGAACCCGGCTATTCGTGCTCGGGCGCCGGTGCGATCCACAGGGCTTCGGCGGCGACCAGGCCCAGCGCCTGCTCGCGCTGCTCGCCGGGGGCGCCGGTGCGCACGATCAGCGGGCCGCCGAAGGGCCGGCGCTCGGCCAGCTCGATGCGCATGCCGATCCCGATCTCCTGCTCGGCCAGGTGGCGCAGCAGGTCGGGATCGGAGTCGTTGACCCGCACGATGACGCCGGTGGTGCCCGCCTCGGCCTCGGAGAGCAGGAGCGTCTCGCGCTCGGGGACGCTGCCCTCGCGGGTGGGGATGGGATCGCCGTGGGGGTCGACGGCGGGCTCGCCCAGGTAGGCGGCGATGCGGTCGACGAACCGGTCGGAGACCACGTGTTCGAGGATCTCGGCCTCGTCGTGGACCTCGTCCCAGGAGTAGCCCAGCGCCTCGACCAGGTAGGTCTCCAGCAGCCGGTGGCGGCGCAGTACGGCCAGCGCGGCCTTGGCGCCGGTCTCGGTGAGCCGCACGTCGCCGTAGCGGCGGTGGGAGACCAGCCCCAGTTCGTTGAGCTTGCGCAGCATGCCCGACACCGAGGAGTTGGACACCGAGAGCCGCTCGGCCATCGCCGAGATGGTCACCGGGCCGGAACCGCGCTCCTGCAGGTCGTAGATGACCTTGACGTAGTCCTCGACCGAGGTGGACGGCCGCTCGGATGCGTTCTCCATGCTCGCCACGGTATCGCGCCCGGAAAGGTGGAGGAGGGGCCGCGGGCGCCCGGCGCCCGTCCGCCGCTGCCGGGGCGGACGCACCCCACGCCATATTTTTCCTGGTCATGGTTTTACCCAAGATCATCCCTGCGGTACGATCACTACTGATTCGTACATAGTTTCGATTTCGGCCTGTCTTCCCCGGGCGCGCGGCAGCAGCTGCCCCGCTCTGGCCGCCGCAACGGGGGGAACCATGGCCACAGCACTCGTCGCCACCGCGGCGCGCCCGAAAGGCCGCCGCTGATGGCCGGCGCCTTCGCCCACCTGCACACCGCCTCATCGGCCTCGATGCGCCACGGCACCGCGCCGCCGCACGAACTGGTGGAGCGCGCGGCCGAACTGGGCATGGACATGCTCGGGCTGACCGACCGCGACGGCCTCTACGGCGCCGTCAAGCACGCCCGCGCCTGCCGCCGGGCCGGCATCCGCCCCGTCCTGGGCGCCGACCTGGCCGTGGCCGCACCCGAGGGCGGGCGGGTGGTCGTCCTGGCCCGCGGCAGGCGCGGCTTCGCCTCCCTGTGCCGGCTGGTCAGCGCCGTCCACGCCGCCGGAACCCGCGGCGTGCCCGCCCTGTCCCGGTCGATGCTGGCCGAGCACGCCGAAGGGCTGGTCGTGCTCGCCGGCCCCGAGTCCGACGTCGGCCTGGCGGCGGGCGAGCACCGCATGGAGCGCGCCCGCCGGTGCCTGGAGGGCTGGCGCGAGGTCGCCGAGACCGCCGTCGAACTGGTCGACCACTACGGGCCCGGCCAGCACCGCCGGGCCACGGCGATGCTGCGGCTGGCCGAGGAGACCCGGACCCTGGCCGTGCTGGGCAACGCCGTGCGCTACCCGCGCCGCTCCGGAGCCGAGGTCGCCCGCGTCCTGGACGAGGCGCGGCGCTGGCTGCCCGGCACCGCCCCACCGCCCCTGCCCTGCGGGTCCCAGGCCTACCTGAAGAGCACCGCGGAGATGACCGCGGTCGCCGAGCGGATCTGCGGCCCCGACCGCACCGCCGTGCGGCGGCTGCTGGCCCACACCCGCGCCCTGGCCGCCTCCTGCAGCCTGGAACCCGGCGCCGATCTGGGCATGGACGACCACCACCTGCCCGAGATCCCCGGCGCCCGCGACCGGCTGTGGCTGACCTGCCGGGAGGGCATGGCCCGGCTGGGCCTGGGGGGCGACCCGCGCGCCCGCTCCCGGCTCGCCCACGAGCTGGAGACCATCGAGCGCAAGGGGTTCTCCGCCTACTTCCTGACCGTCGCCGACATCGCCCACCGGATCCGGGAGCAGGGCATCCGCTGCTCCATCCGCGGTTCGGGCGCCGGCAGCCTGGTCAACCACCTCATCGGGATCTCGGCCGTGGACCCCCTGGCCCACGGGCTGCTCATGGAGCGCTTCCTCACCGAGAGCCGGACCGGCCTGCCCGACATCGACCTGGACGTGGAGTCGGCCCGCCGGCTGGACGCCTACCAGGTGATCCTGGACGCCTATCCCCACGCGGCCTGCGTGTCGATGATGGAGACCTACCGCGCGCGCAGCGCCATCCGCGACGTGGGCTCGGTGATGGGCATCCCGCCCCACGAGATCGACGTGCTGGCCAAGGCGTTCCCCCACATCCGCGCCCGCCAGATCCGCTCCGCCTGCGCCGACCTGCCCGAACTGCGCTCCGGCGGCCTGGCCGACTACCCCGTGGAGACACTGTTCCGGCTGGCCGAGCGCCTGGACGGGCTGCCCCGCCACATCGCCCTGCACCCCTGCGGCATCGTCGTCTCCGACGCCTCGCTGCGCGACCGCGCGCCCCTGGAGCCCAGCCGCATCGGCTACGACATGGTCCAGTACGACAAGGAGGACGTCGAGGAGATGGGGCTGATCAAGCTCGACGTCATCGGGGTGCGCATGCAGTCGGCCATGACCCACGCGCTGGGCGAGGTCGAGCGTGTCGAGGGCCGGCGCGTCGACGTGGACGCGCTGCCCCCCGACGACGCCGCCACCTATGCGATGATCCGCTCCTCGGCCACCCTGGGCTGCTTCCAGATCGAGTCGCCCGGCCAGCGCGAGCTCGTCAGCCGGCTGCGCCCGGCCTGCATGGACGACCTGATCGCCGACATCTCCCTGTTCCGCCCCGGCCCGGTCAACAGCGACATGATCACCCCCTTCATCGCCGCGCGCGACGGCAGGCGCGTGCCCGAGGCCCCCACCCCCGTGCTGTCGGAGGTGCTGGCCTCGACCGGCGGGGTGGTCGTCTTCCACGAGCAGGTCATCGCCGTGCTGCACGCCATGACCGGCTGCGGGCTGGACCAGGCCGAGGCGATGCGCCGCCGGCTGGGCACCGACGAGGGCAAGGAGGAGGTGCGCCGGCGCTTCACGGCCATGGCCGGCGAGTGCGGCCACAGTGAGCGGGTGATCGAGGAGGTCTGGCACATCCTCGCCGCCTTCGGGGCGTTCGGGTTCTGCAAGGCCCACGCCGCGGCGTTCGCGGTGCCGACCTACCAGTCGGCGTGGCTGAAACGCCACCACCCGGCGGCCTTCTACGCCGGGGTGCTCACCCACGACCCGGGCATGTACCCGCGCCGCGCCATCATCGACGACGCCCGCCGCTTCGGCGTGCCGGTGCTGGGCGTCGACGTCAACCGCTCCGAGCGCGAATGGCGGGTGGAGCCCGCCGGGCACGGCAAGCTGGGCATCCGCGCCGGATTGGCCGACGTCAAGGGGATCACCGAGGCCGAGATGGACGCGCTGGTGGCCGGGCGCCCCTACGCATCGCTGAACGACGTCGCCAACCGGGCCCGGCCCTCCCGCGGCGTACTGGAGGGGCTGGTGCGGGTGGGCGCCTTCGACTCCCTCTACGGCATCGGCCAGGGCGGAGCCGCAGCGGGCGGGCTCACCCGGCGCGACCTGCTGCTGCGGGCCGGCGCGCTGGAGCGCACGGCCCGCCGGTCGCTGGGCGGCGGGCAGCTTCCCATCGCCCTGGAGGCCGCCGCCGAGGAGCCGCGCGAGGAGGGGCTGCCGCCGATGACGCCGGCGGATGCGGTCCAGGCCGAGCTGGAGGTGCTGGGCTATGACGCCTCCCGCCATCTGCTGGACTGCTACGCGGAGCTGACCGCCGCGCTGGGCGCGCTCTGCGGCGCGGTGCGCGCCCGCGACCTGGCCGCGGTCCCCTCGGGGACGGAGGTGCTGGTGCTGGGGGTGAAGGTGGCCACCCAGACCCCGGCGGTGCGTTCGGGCCAGCGCATCGTCTTCACCACGCTGGACGACGCCACCGGGCTGATCGACCTGACGTTCTTCGAGTCGGTGCAGGAGCGCTGCGCCGCCACCGTCTTCGGGTCCTGGCTGCTGGCGGTGCGCGGGACGGTGCGCCGGGCGGGTTCGGGGCTGGCCACGGTCAACGCCACCCACGCCTACGACCTGGAGGAGCTGGCGCGGGTCTGGCACGAAGGGGGCGAGGACGCCGCGGCGGCGCTGCGCGAGCGGCTGGGCCAGGAGCCCGCGAGCGTGCCGGTCAGCGGGGTCGGCGGGCGCCGGATCCGCTACGCCAACGGCTATGAGCTCTCTACCTACGCCGACATCGCGCCGGCGGGGGCCGCGGCCGCGCCCCGCAAGCTCTGGCACGCCAGCCCGGGCAGCGCGGGCCGCTGAGGCCGCCGCGCAGGCGGTGGTCACCGCCCGCTCACCCGCCCGCCGCGGCGCGGTCGTCCCGGCGGCCGCGGCCCGGGCTAGAGTGCCGGGTGCGGGCACGGCCGGCGGCGGACCGTGACCGCGGCCGCGGCCCCCCAGAAGCGCGGAGGACGGATATTGATCACGCTGGCCCACATCAGCGATCTGCACATCGACGGCGGCGCCCGCGCCCGCGAGCGGGTCGAGCGGGTGATGGCCTACATCGACGCGGTCGCCGACTCCCTGGACGCCCTGGTGGTCACCGGCGACCTCGCCGAGCACGGCGCGCTCGGCGAACTGGAGGAGGCCCGGGCGCTGCTGTCGGGGCGGCTGCCGGCGGCGACCTGCCCCGGCAACCACGACGTCGTGGAGGGGCGGTCGGCCTTCCGCCGGGTGATGCTCGGCGAGCCGGGCGGCGAGGACCCGGTCAACGCGGTGCACCGGGTCGACGGCGGCGCGGTGGTGATGTGCGACTCCACGGTGCCCGGCGAAGGCGGCGGCCTGCTCTCCGAGGAGACCCTGGAGTGGCTGGAGGACACCCTCGCCGACCTGCGCACCACGCCGGTGGTACTGGGTTTCCACCACCAGCCGGCGCGCCTGCACGCCCCCTACGTCGACGCCCTCGCCATGCAGGGCGCCGACCGGCTGGCGTTCCTGCTGGAGCGCCATCCGCAGGTGGCGGGGCTGCTGTGCGGGCACGCCCACACCGCGGCGGCCACCGCCTTCGCGCAGCGCCCGCTGCTGGTGGCGCCCGCGACGGCCGGGGTCCTGCCGCTGCCCTGGGAGGACGCCCACCGGGTCACCGACGCCCAGCCGCCGGCGCTGGCCTTCCACATCCTCGACGACGACGGGCGGATGACCACCCACTTCCGCACGGCGCCGCCGCAGGAGGACTGAGGCGCCGGCGGGGTCAGGGCTGTGCGGCGATGCGGGCGTTGACGGCCTCGGGGGCCAGGACGCGGTCGAGCACCATGGTCGCGGCGCCGCGCAGGCCCGCCTCCTCGCCGCTGCTGTTGGCGAGGATGCGCAGCTGCCGGGTGGCCAGCGGCGCGGAGCGCTGGAAGACCACCTCGCGCACGCCGGCCACGAGGTGGTCGTAGGCCTGGCCCAGCAGCCCGCCAAGCACGATCACCTCGGGGTTGAGCAGGTTCACCGCCCCGGCCAGCACCTCGCCCAGGCGGCGCCCGGCCTCGCGCACCAGCCGCACGGCGCGGGGATCGCCCTCCTGGGCCAGCGCCGCCAGCTCGGCCGTGTCGGCGGCGGCGCGCCCCTGCTCGGCCAGGCGCGCCAGCAGCGCCGGGCCACCCGCCACCGCCTCCAGGCAGTCGGTGTTGCCGCAGCGGCAGGGCGTGCCGCCGCCCTCGCGCACCGGGATGTGCCCGATCTCCCCGGCCGCGCCCAGCGCTCCGCGCAGCAGCCGGCCGCCGGCGATCACGCCGGCGCCGATGCCGGTGGAGACCTTGACGAAGAGCAGGTCGCCGACGTCGGGGTGCGCGGCGCGGTGCTCGCCCAGGGCCATGGTGTTGACGTCGTTGTCGAGCAGGACCGGCGCGGCGAAGCGCTCGGTCACCAGCGGCGCGATCTCAACGCCGCCCCAGCCGGCCAGCACCGGCGGGGTCTGGGAGCGCCCGGCGGCGAACTCGACGGTGCCGGGCACGCCGATGCCGCTGCCGCGCACGTCGCCGGCGCCGCGCCCGCACGCGGCCAGCAGCTGCTGCCAGGTCTCCAGCAGCCACGGCAGCGCCGCCTGCGGGCCGTGCTCGATTTCGGGCGCGCCGCTGCTGCGGGCCAGCAGGCGCCCGCCCAGATCGCAGACGGCGGCCTGGCTGCGCGAGACGCCCAGCGCGGCCGCGAGTACGACTCCCCCGCCGGCGTTGAACTCCAGCCTGCCGGGCGGGCGCCCCCCGTTGGAGGGGGCGGCGCCGGTCTCGGTGACCAGCCCCTGGCGCAGGAGCTCGGTGACGCGCAGGGCCACCGCGGGGCGGGAGAGCCCGGTCAGCCGCCCGATCTCGGTGCGGGTGGCGGCCGCACCGGTGCGGATGAGGTCGAGCACGTGTCCGCTGGAGGCGGGGGCGGCCGATGCCGCCTTGCTACGGGGCATGCCTCATTGAAACACCTTGCGCACCGGTTCGGCGCACAAGATGGGAACTTATGTAAACGAATGTTCAAAAGCGAGGGTTGTCTGACACACAAGTTGCCGCTATGTTTCCAGGGACCCTGAAGACCCTCGCCCGCTCCCCCGCTGCCTCGGCCCCATCCCGCGGGCCCGTGCGGCCGCGCGGGACGCCCCCCGGCGCGGGTTCCGGCCGGTTCGGCCATCCCCCGCACGAAACGGAGCCCGCACGATGACGCCGCACCCCCGCATCGCCGAAGTCACCCGGCGCATCGCCCAGCGCAGCGCGGCCACCAGAAACGCCTACCTGGAGCGGATGCGCGCGGCCGCCGCCGAAGGCCCCGCCCGCGCCGGGCTGGGCTGCGCCAACCTCGCGCACGGCTTCGCCGCCTGCTCCCCGGGCGACAAGCTCGCCCTGGGCACCACGGCCAAGCCCGACATCGCGATCGTGTCGGCCTACAACGACATGCTCTCGGCCCACCAGCCGCTGGCCGACTACCCGGCGCTGCTGAAAGAGGCCGTGGCCCAGGCCGGCGGCGTGGCCCAGTTCGCCGGAGGCGTACCGGCGATGTGCGACGGCATCACCCAGGGCCGGGCGGGCATGGAGCTGTCGCTGTTCAGCCGCGACGTCATCGCCATGGCCACCGCCGTCGCGCTCTCCCACGACATGTTCGACGGGGCGCTGATGCTGGGCGTGTGCGACAAGATCGTGCCGGGCCTGCTGATCGGCGCCCTGTCCTTCGGCCACCTGCCGGTGGTGTTCGTACCGGCCGGGCCGATGCCCTCGGGGCTGCCCAACGCCGACAAGGCCCGCGTCCGCCAGCGCCACGCCGAGGGCAAGGCCGACCGCGCCGAGCTGCTGCAGGCCGAGTCGGCCGCCTACCACGCCCCCGGCACCTGCACCTTCTACGGCACCGCCAACTCCAACCAGATGCTCATGGAGGTCATGGGCCTGCACCTGCCCGGAGCCAGCTTCGAGCAGCCCGGCACCCAACTGCGCACCGCGCTGACCGCCGAGGCCGGGCGCGCGGTGACCTCCCTGACGGCGCTGGGCGAGTCCTACACCCCCATCGGCGAGGTCGTCGACGAGCGCGCGATCGTCAACGCGGTCGTGGCGCTGCTGGCCACCGGCGGATCGACCAACCACACGCTGCACCTGGTGGCCGTGGCCCAGGCCGCCGGCATCGAACTGACCTGGGACGACTTCGCGGCGCTGTCGGAGGTGGTGCCGCTGCTGGCCCGGATGTATCCCAACGGCACCGCCGACGTGAACCGGTTCCACGCCGCGGGCGGGATGGCGTTTCTCATCGGCCGGCTGCTGGACGGCGGGCTGCTGCACGCCGACGTCGCCACCGTCGCCGGCGCCGGCCTGGCCCGCTACCGCCTGCGCCCCCGGCTCACCGGCGCGGGCCTCACCTGGGGCGAGGAGCCCGAGGAGAGCACCGACACCACCGTGCTGCGCGGCACCGAGGACCCCTTCAGCGCCGACGGCGGACTGCGCATGGTCCGCGGCAACCTGGGCCGGGCCGTCGTCAAGGTCTCGGCCGTGGCGCCCGAGCACCGCGTCGTGGAGGCCCCGGCGCGCGTCTTCGACAGCCAGGCCCAACTGCAGGAGGCCTTCGCCGCCGGGGAACTGGACGGCGACCTGGTGGCCGTCGTGCGCTTCCAGGGCCCGCGCGCCAACGGCATGCCCGAGCTGCACAAGCTCACCCCGCCGCTGGGCGTGCTGCAGGACCGCGGACACCGGGTCGCCCTGGTCACCGACGGCCGCATGTCGGGCGCCTCGGGCAAGGTGCCCGCGGCCATCCACGTCTCCCCCGAAGCCGCCGCCGGCGGAGCGCTGGCCCGGGTGCGCGACGGCGACCTGGTCCGGCTCGACCCGGCCGCCGGGGTGCTGGAGGTTTCAGGCGCCGACCTGCAGGCGCGCCCGGCCGCCGAGCCCGCCGCCGACTCCGCGACCGGCACCGGCCGCGAGCTGTTCGCCGCCTTCCGCGCGGCCGTGGGCCCGGCCGAGCGCGGCGCCGGCGTCTTCGGGGCACTGCAGTGAGCCCGCTCGCACCGCCCTGCGCCCAGCGCCCCTGGCTGGTCGCCGACATCGGCGGCACCAACGCCCGCTTCGGCCTGGTGGAGGCCCCCGGCGCCCGGCCGGTCCGGGTGCGCCGACTGGACGGGGCCGACCACGCCGGCCTCGCCGCGGCCGCGACCGCCTACCTGGAACAGGCCGGCGCCTCCGCCGCCCCCGGCGCCGCGTGCGTGGCCGTGGCCGGACCCGTCGGCGGCGACCGGATCCGGCTGACCAACTCCCACTGGGACTTCTCCGCGGCCCAGACCCGCGACCGGCTGGGCCTGGACCGGCTGGAGGTCATCAACGACTTCGCGGCCCTGGCCCTGTCGCTGCCGCGGCTGCAAAGCGCCGACCTGGTGGCGCTGGGCGGCCCCGCCCCGGCGCCCGCGGGACCCAAGGCGGTGCTGGGGCCGGGCACCGGGCTGGGCGTGGCCGGACTCGTGCCCGCCGGCAACACCTGGGTCCCCGTGCCCGGCGAGGGCGGCCACGTCGACGTCTGCGCCGTGGAGGAGCGCGAAGAGGAGGTGGTGCGCCTCCTGCGCGCCCGGCAGACCTCGGTCACCGCCGAGTGCCTGCTGTGCGGGCCCGGGCTGGCCCGTCTGCACGACGCCCTCGCCCGCCTGCGCGGGGAGCAGGCACCGCCCCGCACGGCCGCCGAGATCTGCGCCGCCGCGCCCGAGGACGCGCTGTGCGCCGAGACGCTGGAGGTGTTCTGCCGCCTGCTCGGCGGCTTCGCCGGCAACACGGCGCTGATGCTGGGCGCGACCGGGGGCGTGTTCCTGGGCGGCGGGATCCTGCCGCGTATCATCCCCACGGTGCTCTCCAGCGGCTTTCGCCGCCGCTTCGAGGACAAGCACCGGATGACCGACTACCTCCGGGGCGTCGCCACGGTGCTGATCGTGGCGCAGGACCCGGCGCTGCTGGGCGCGGCGGCCCGCCTCGACCAGCTTCTCGACCACGGCAAGGAGGCGGCGTATGAACCCGCGCAGCGGTGAGGACCTTCTCGCACTGGCACCGGTCGTGCCGGTGGTGGTGCTCTCCGAGGCCGCGACCGCGGTGCCGCTGGCCCGCGCGCTGGTGGCCGGCGGGCTGCCGGCCGTGGAGGTCACCCTGCGCACCGGCGCCGCCCTGGAGGCCATCGAGCGCATCGCCGCCGAAGTGCCCCAGGCCGTGGTCGGCGCGGGCACGGTGACCACCCCGCACCAGGCCGAGCAGGCCGCCGCCGCGGGCGCGGCGTTCCTGGTCTCCCCCGGCTGCACCCCGGGGCTGCACGCGGCGATGGCCGCCACCGGCCTGCCGGCGCTACCGGGTGCGGCCACGGCATCGGAGGCGCTGGCGCTGCTGGAGCGCGGGGTCACGGCGATGAAGTTCTTCCCGGCCGAGGCGGCGGGCGGGCGCGCCTACCTGAAGTCGCTGGCGGGCCCGCTGCCCCAGGTCCGCTTCTGCCCCACCGGCGGCATCACCGCGGCCTCGGCGCCCGACTACCTGGCCCTGCCCAACGTCGGCTGCGTCGGCGGCACCTGGCTGACCCCCGCCGACGCCGTCGCCTCGGGCGACTGGAGCCGCGTGGAGGAGCTGGCCCGACTGGCCTCCGGGCTGGGCGGCGCACCCTAGGCGCGCAGGCGCCCGCCCCCGGGCGCCGTCAGCCGCCGCTGAGCGGGACGGCCGCCTTGAGCAGCATCTCGGCGTACTCGTCGGCGGGGTCGGAGTCGAGGACGATAGCGCCTCCGGCCCCGACGGCCAGGTGCGGCCCGCTGCGCACCGCCGTGCGGATGACCACGCTCAGATCCGCGGTGCCCTGGTGGGAGAGGTAGCCCAGCGCTCCCGAGTACACGCCCCGGGCCGAGCCCTCCAGCCGGTCGATGATCTCCATGGTGCGCAGTTTGGGCGCACCGGTCATCGACCCGGCGGGAAAGCAGGCCCGCACCGCGTCGACGGGGTGCACCCCGGCGCGCAGAGCCCCGCGCACCGTCGAGACCAACTGGTGCACCGTGCTGTAGGACTCGACGTCCATGAAGCGCGGCACGTCCACGCTGCCGACCTCGCAGACCCGGCCCAGGTCGTTGCGGAGCAGGTCCACGATCATCAGGTTCTCGGCGCGGGTCTTGGCGCCGGTGCGCAGCCGCTCGGCGCCGCGGGCGTCGGCGGCCGGGTCGGCGCTGCGCGGCGCGGTGCCCTTGATGGGCCGGCTCTCGACCGCCGCCTGGGCGTCGATGCGCAGGAACCGCTCGGGCGAGGCGCTGTGCACGGCCGCGCCGTCCAGCCGCAGCAGCGCCGCATACGGGGCCGGGGCCGCGCGGCGCAAACGCCGGTAGAAGTCGAGGTCGCCGGCCGGCGCGGCGGCGCGCAGCCGGTTGGTCAGGCAGATCTCGTAGCTCTCCCCGGCCTCCAGCAGCCTCAGGCACTCCTTGACGTCGGTCAGGTAGCCCTCGCGACCGCGCTCCAGCAGCGGTTCCAGGTCGCCGGGCGCCGCGGCGCCCGGTCCAGGCCGCGGCGCGGGGCCCAGCGCGGCCAAAACGCCGGCGGTCTCGGCGGCCCAGGCGCCGGCGCCGGATCCGCGGGCCACCAGGTAGGTGCGGTCCTGCTCGTGGTCGACGGCCACCAGGCGGTCGCAGCGCATCCACACGGCGTCGGGCCCGGGCGCGCGGTGGGCGGCCGCGGCGCCGCAGTCGGCCTTGAGCTCGTAGCCGAAGTAGCCCACGTAGCCGCCGGTGAAGTCGAAGGGCAGGCCGGCGGGCGGCGCGGGCCGGGCGGGCGTGCGCCGCCGCAGGGCGTCGAAGATCGTCCCGGCTTCGCGCCGGCGCGGGCCGCCGGCCGGGTCGACGGTGACGGCGCCCTGCCCCACGCGGTAGGTCAGCACCTCGCCGCCGGGCGCGTGGGCGTCGCCCAGGAAGGAGAAGCGCGCGGTGGGGCCGGTGCGGCTGCTGTCCAGCCAGAAGGCGTGGCGGCTGCCGGCGTAGAGGCGGGCGAAGGCCGCCTCGGGGTCCACGGCGCGCTCCAGGGTGCGCACATGCGGGGGCGGGGGCGGGGGCGTGCCGCGGGCGTCACCGGTCCGGCCGCCGCGGGGCACCGCCGCCGGCGCCGCAGCGCGGCCCGCGGGTCCCCGGACGCGGCGGGCCAGGCGCAGGAAGTTGGCGACCAGTTCGCGGCCGTACCGCCCGGCGACGGACTCGGGGTGGAACTGCACGCCCCACCGGGGCAGGGCGGTGTGCTCCACGGCCATCACCACGCCGTCCTCGGCGCGGGCCGTGGCCGCCAGCTGCGCCGGCAGCGGAGGGCGCGCGGCCAGCGAGTGGTAGCGCACGGCGGTGAAGTCCTGCGGCAGCCCGGCGAAGAGGCCGCGGCCGGTGTGGCGGATGCGGCTGAGGTGGCCGTGGCGGGGTGCGGGGGCGGGGGCGACCTCGCCCCCGGCCAGGTGGACGAGGGCCTGGTGGCCCAGGCACACGCCCAGCACCGGCACCTCGGGGGCGCGGGAGAGCGCGCCTGCGAGCAGTCCCAGGTCGCGGGGGCGGGCGGGGTGGCCGGGCCCCGGCGAGACCACCACGGCGGACCGTCCCGCCAGTCCTTCGCACTCCAGGCGCGGGTCGTCGTTGGTCCACACCTCGGGTTCGGCCCCCGCGGTCGCGGCGAGGAGCTGGAAGAGGTTGTAGGTGTAGGAGTCGTGGTTGTCCACGAGCAGGACGCGCATGCGGCTCCCGGGGGTCGGGGACGGCTTCGGCGGGGGCGCGGCGGGAATCGGCCGCGGGCACCGAGACCGTTTCAGGCTACGTTCGCCGCCGCCGCCCGCACCGACCGGGGCGCGTGCCGCCTGCCCGACAGGCGGGCCCGGCGCTCAGCGCGGCGCCGGCCCGGCCGCACCCCGGCCCGGGGCGGCGTGCAGCGGCATCCGCTGCTCATCGGATTCCGGACAGCAGGAATCCCGGCCTCTGCCCGTTCCGATACCCGCGTTTCGATGATGTGCTGCGACACTGGCCGCCCACGTCCCGCGACCCCCGGAAGGACACATGCACGCGCCCTGCGACCTCTTCGGACACCTCGTGGCCCTGATGCACGCCACCACCGACGCCGTCATCGCCGTGTCGGCCGAGGGAACGGCGCGCATCTGCCCGCGCTCCGAGATCGGCGCGGCCGAGCGCGAGGCCTACTCCCGCGACCTGCTGCTGGCCGAAGGCGTCGTGCCCACCCCGGCGGCCCTGCACGAGGTGATGGCCCGCATCGCCGCCGACGCCGGCAGCGAGCACTGGGACCTGGTGGCCTGAGGAGCCGCCGCCGACCCGGCGCGCCGCCGCAGGGACACACCCGCGCCCACCCGAACCGGTCCGCAGCGCTGCCGGCCGCGCCCTCTCAGCCCGCCCGCTGTGACCGCCTGCGGCCACCGGATCGTCCGCGGCGCCGGGCTCCGATCGCCTACGATCACCGGATGGCCCTGCAACTGTTCGCCGGGATCCCGGTCGCCGACTACGCGGCGGCCCTGGCATGGTACGAGCGGCTCCTCGGCCGCCCACCCGCGTTCGTCGCGAGCGACACCGAGTCGGTGTGGGAGCTCGCCGAACACCGCTACCTGGCCGTGGAGCACCTGCCCGAGCGGGCCGGCCGGGCCCTGACCACGGTCTTCGTCGACGACTTCGACACCGTGGTGGCGCAAATCGCCGAGCGCGGAATCGAACCGGCCCACCGGGAGACCTACCCCAACGGCGTGCGCAAGGCCACCTTCCGCGATCCGGACGGCAACGAGATCGGTTTCGGCGGCGCACCGGTGTGACCCGGCCCCCGGGCGGGCCCCGCGGCCCGGCTCCGGCCGATCACCCCGCGCCGGGTTGATTGCCCCGCCCGCACTGCGGGTAGTGTCCCGCACCGCCCATGTCCGAGCCCAAGGGGGAGCGCGATGACCGATCTGCTGGATTTGCACGGCCAGGCCATGGCGGAGTTCGACCGCAGGGTCCGCGCGATCCGGGTGACGCAGTGGGCCGATCCCACGCCCTGCACCGACTGGGACGTCCACGACCTGCTCAACCACCTCACGGGCGAGCAGCTGTGGGCGCCCTTCCTGCTCGCCGGCGGCCGCATCGAGGAGGCCGGCGACCGCTACGAGGGCGACGTGCTCGGCGAGGAGCCCGTGGCCACCTGGGAGGTCGCCTCGCGCGAGGCCCGCTCGGCCTGGCTGCAGCCGGGTACGCTGCAGCGCACCGTCCACCTGTCCTTCGGTGACGCGACGGGCGAGACCTACCTGTGGCAGATGACCTTCGACCTGGGCGTGCACGCCTGGGACCTGGCCCGGGCCATCGGCGCCGACGAGAAGCTCGACACCGGCCTGGTCGAGGCGCTGCTGGACTGGCTGGGCGGCCAAGGCCCCGGCGCGGGCGCCCTGTTCGCCCCGCCGGTCGCGGTGGAGGAGGACGCCGACGCCCAGACGCGGCTGCTGGCCCTGACCGGGCGCCGCGCCTGAACCGTGCCGACGCCGGGCCGGCGCGAAGCCGCCGGGCCGCTGCCGGAGGGCCCCGGTTCATGCGCGGCGGCGGCCGGGCGGGAGGGACTAGAGTCGCGCCATGAACGAGGTCCCGACACTGCAGACGCCGCGGCTGCTGCTGCGCGACTGGCGGGAGGAGGACCGGGCGCCCTTCGCCCGGCTCAACGCCGACCCCCAGGTCATGGAGCACTTCCCGCAAACCCACACCCGCGAGGAATCCGACGCCGGCGTCGACCGCATCAGGGCCCACCTGGCCGAGCACGGGTTCGGGCTGTGGGCCGTGGAGGTCGCCGAAACCGGTGAGTTCATCGGCTTCACCGGCCTGCAGTGGGCCCGCTTCCCCGCGCACTTCACCCCCGCCGTGGAGGCGGGGTGGCGGCTGGCCCGCCACGCCTGGGGCCGCGGCTATGCCACCGAAGCCGCCCGCGCCGCCGTCGCGTTCGGGTTCGACCGGTGCGGACTCGGCGAGATCGTCTCCTTCACCTCCCGCACCAACACCCGCTCCCAGGCGGTGATGCGGCGGCTGGGCATGCACCGCGACTCCGCCGAGGACTTCGACCACCCCCAACTGCCCCCGGGCCACCGGCTGGCGCCGCACGTCCTCTACCGGCTGGCCGCCGACCACCGGTGAGGCCCAGAGCGCGGGCTATCCTTTTCTGCCGTGCGTATCGAGATCACCGAGGCGGACTGGGACGACCCCGTCGGCGCCCGCCTGCGCCGCGACCAGGAGCGCGAGACCGTCGAGCGCTACGGCGGCGACCTGGAGCAGGGCGAGAAGCCCTCGGCGCAGAACACGGCCCTCTTCCTGCTGGCCACCGAGACCGCCGGCGGCGAGGTCGTCGGCTGCGGCGGGCTGCGGCGCCTGGACGAGCACACCTTCGAGCTGAAGCGGATGTATGTGGTGCCGGCCTGGCGCGGCCGCCGGATCGGCCAGGCGCTGCTGCACGCGCTGGAGGAGGCCGGCCGCCGGCGCGGCGCGCGGCGGATGCGCCTGGAGACCGGGGTGGCCCAGCCCGAGGCGATGCGGCTCTACGAGCGCTGCGGCTACCGCCGGATCCCGCTGTATGGCCCGTATGTGGGCTGCGCGGAAAGCGTATGCTACGAGCGCGACCTGGGGCCCCTGCCCTCGCCCGCCCAGGCCTGAGTAGCTCGGGCGGAGCCCGGGTGGGGCGGTGGCCGGGTCGCGCCGGTACGCGGGCAGGAAGGCGGAAGCGGTGCGCGACTCCCCCGCCCTGGTGTGGTACGCGAGCTACGGCGCGAACATGTCCGCGCAGCGCTTCGCCTGCTACCTGGGCGGCGGCGTCCCGCCCGGCGGCAGCCGCGCCAACCCGGGCTGCCGCGACGGTGCGCCGCCGCGTGAGCGGTGCGCGGTGTGGCTGCGCGGGGGGATCTACTTCGCGCTGGCCTCGCCGATGTGGGGCGGCGGGCTTGCGCTCTACGACCCGGACCTGCCCGGGGCCGCGCCCGCCTGCGCCTACCTGGTCACCGCCGAGCAGTTCGCCGACATCGCCGCACAGGAGATGTACCGCGCCCCCGCCGCGGCCCGGGACCCGTCCCGCGTGCCCGCAGGCGGGCGGCTGAGCCTGGGCGGGGGCCGCTACGAGACGATCGTGCACTGCGGCCACATCGGCGGCCACCCGGTGCTGACCTTCACCGCCCACTGGCCGCGCTCGGCGGTGGAGGCGGCGGCGCCGGCCGCGGCCTACCTGGGGGTCATCGGTGCGGGGCTGCGGGCCGGGCACGGCTGGAGCGCCCGGCGCTGCGGCGCCTACCTGGCCGCCCGCCCCGGCGCCGCCGGGGTGTGGACGGCCCGGCGGGTGGCGGCGCTGCTGTGAGCGCCGGGCCGCCCGGGCGGCTTCAGGGGGTGTCGACGCGGAAGGGGTCGTGTTCGGCCAGCAGCTTGTCCAGCCGGGCCTGGTCCACGCGCCCGGAGACGGTGGTCTCGTCCTGGCGGTCGCGGACGCATTTGGCCAGCGTGAAGGCCGAGGTGATCACATAGAGCAGGCCCAGGGTGAGAAACGCGCGCACCCAGGCGTCGACGGGCAGGTAGACGATGCCGGTTCCCACGGCGACGGCCGAGACGCCGAAGGACAGGGCGGACTGCACGAAGAAGGCCGATGTGGTGGCGGGACGCAGAGGTGTTGTGCTCATGGCGACCATGGTGGCCGCCGGGCGGCGATCGCACCCGAGTACGCGTACTCAGATCGGCGCTGCGCCCGCCCCGCACAGGGCCGGGTGCTTCAGCGGCCGTCGATGGCCGGGGCCGCCTCCTCCGCCAGGTCCGCGGCCAGCAGCCGGGAGTAGGTGGCGGTCATGTGGTGGCTGTCGCGGTAGACCAGCACGTTGCCCACCACCGGCAGGCAGCGGTCGCCCTGGCAGAACTCCTCGCTCATGTCGACGACGGTGACCTCGGCGTCGGTCTCGCGGGCGGCGATCAGCTGGGGGTCCTGCTCGGCGAACGCCTCGCCGCGGGGCCGGGCGCACTCGGTCGGATCCTCGGCGTGGCGGGAGACGCACTCGGGCAGGCGGGTGCGGGTCGTCGGGGTGTCGCGGATGGCCACGACGTCGCTGCCGGCGTCGTCGAGGGACTCCCACAGCCGGGCCATGCCCGCGGCGATCTCGGCCCGGTCCTGAGCCTGGGAGGCGGCGCCCTCCTTGGTGGCCAGCGCGCTGGAGCTGGTGAAGACGAGGTCGGGGCGCACCTCGCCGGTCAGCTCCTCGAGGAGGGCCCGGTTGTAGTCGCGGCACTCGCCGAAGGGGCGGCCCTCGTCGGGGAACTCCAGGGTGGCCGCGGTGAACCCGCAGGAGGACTTGGTGTAGGTGTACAGGCGCCAGTCGCGCTGCTCGGCGATGCGGCGCAGTGCGGGCACCCAGTGGGCCGCGTGGGAGTCGCCCACCACGGCCACGGTGGTGTCGGCGTCGGCGGGGCCGTAGACGCAGGGGTCGAGCCCGGTCGCCTTCTGGCCGGCCTGGCAGCCGTCCTTGTAGGGGTCGGGAAGGTCGTCGCCGGCGGCGGCGGGAGCGGGATAGACCGGCACCTCCGGTGAACCCGCGGGCTCGGAGGTGCCCAGCGCCGCCGGGCCCACATGCTCCACCGGATCGAACTCCACACTGCGCAGCCATTCGTAGCGCGCGTACTGGCCGGCTCCCACCAGCGCCACGAGCACGGCCGCGGCCACCGCGAAGACGCCGGCCGAGCGCCCGGTGCGCAGCCACCCGTAGCGGCGCACCGGGTCCTCCACCACCAGCTTGGTGGCCCAGGCCAGCAGCACCGAGGCCACCACCGCCAGCCCGCCCAGCAGCGGCCCCGGCTCCTGGGAGCCGCTCCAGGCCAGCGCGAACACGATGACCGGCCAGTGCCACAGGTACAGGGCATAGGAGATGTCGCCGCCGAAGCGCGCCGCCGGGCTGGCCAGCAGGCCGTAGGCGGAGGAGCGCCCGCCGCTCTCGCCGGCGGCGATCACCGCCGCCGCGCCCAGCACCGGCACCAGGGCCGCCGCGCCGGGAAACGGGGTCTGGTCGCTGTAGGTCCAGGCCGCCCAGGCGATGGCGGCCAGCCCCGCCCAGCCCGCGCACCACCCCAGCACCGGCGGCACCTGCCAGCGCAGGGCCGCCACCGCCAGGAGGCCGCCCACGGCCAGCTCCCACATCCGCGTCTGCGGCAGGAAGTAGGCCGGCTGCGGGTCGGTGGCGGTGACCACCACCGAGTACGCCAGGGACACCGCCAGCACCGCCGCGGCCCCGGCCGCGATCACCCGCAGCCGGCCCAGCCGCCCCGGCAGCATCGCCCAGCCGGCGAACAGCAGCGGCCACAGCAGGTAGAACTGCTCCTCCACCGCCAGCGACCAGTAGTGCTGCACGGGGCTGGCCGCGCTCTCGGCGGCCAGGTAGTCCACCGAATGCTGCGCCAGGAACAGGTTCTCGACGTAGAACGCCGATGCCACCAGTTCTCGGGCGGTCTCGGCCAGGCGCGGGGAGGGCAGCGCCCACAGCGACACCAGGCCGGTCACCGCCAGCACCAGCCCGGCCGCGGGCAGGATGCGGCGGATCCGGCGGACGTAGAAGGCGCCCAGCGCCACCCGCCCGGATCCGCGGGCCTCGCGCAGCAGCAGCGAGGTGATCAGGAACCCGGAGATGACGAAGAAGACGTCCACGCCCACATAGCCGCCCGGCAGCAGGTCGTGGTCGACGTGGTAGACCAGCACGAGCGCCACCGCCACGGCCCGCAGGCCCTGGACCTCGGGCAGGAAGCGGCGGACGTGTGGGGATCCGGCGGCGGCCGGGGGCCGGCCGAGCGCGGTCTGTGTCTGTGTTGCCACGGAGCGCATTTCGTGACGGGAGTACGGGTCGAGGGGCGGTGGGGCCCGGCCTCCGGCGGGAACCGGGAACCACCATGGTGCCGTGACGTCCTCGTTACATACAAGACGCCTGGGCGTGATTCCTGTGAATTCTCTCAGGAAAGCATAGACATGCTTACCCCATCGGCACGCACCGAATCCAGTCGGCCACCCCGGGCGCCCGCGACACACCCCGCCCGAAGCGGCGAACCCCCCGCAACCAGGGCACCGCCGGGCGGATCCGCGCCCCGCCCGCACCGCCGGCCCCCCACCGCCGGTGAGAAACCGCACGCCCGATCCCCGGCACGGTGCGCACCGACCCCGGCAGCACGCAGCCGCGGCCGCGCCCCTCCCGCCGGACCGGCGGGCATGGCAGGCTGTCGGTACCGGCACCCCTGCGGCGCGGTCGCATCCGGAGGCGCCCCCGCGGAGACATCCCACCACCGGTCTCGAAATATGGGATTACGATTCCGTTAATTGAGACGAACCGGTAGGTTGCCGCCATGGCAGCACAGCGATGGGACCCCCACCTCTACGACGACCGCCATGCCTACGTCGCCCACCACGGCGGCGACCTCATCGGCGAACTCGACCCCCGCCCCGGCGAGCGGATCCTCGACGCGGGCTGCGGAACCGGCGAACTCACCGCCGCCCTCGCCGACACCGGCGCCAAGGTCCTCGGCGTCGACTCCAGCCCCCAGATGATCGACCGCGCACGCCAACGCTTCCCCCACCTCGACCTGCGCGTGGCCGACCTGCGCGAACTCGACGTGGAGACCGGATTCGACGCCGTACTCAGCAACGCCGTCCTGCACTGGATCCCCGAGGCCCCCGCCGCCGCAGCCGCCCTGGCCGGCGCCCTGCGCCCCGGCGGACGCCTGGTCGCCGAACTGGGCGGCTCCGGCAACATCGCAGCCATCCGCGGCGCCGCCCGCGCCCTGCGCACCGAACTCGGCCTCCCCGCGGCCGCCGAGACCTGGTACTTCCCCACCATCGAGGAGTACTCCGCCGTGCTCACCGACGCCGGCCTGGAGATCACCGGCGCCTGGCTATTCGACCGCCCCACCCGGCTGGAGGGCGACGACGGCCTCGCCGCCTGGCTGCGCATGTTCGGCGCCCCCCTGCTCGCAGAGGTCCCCGACCCCGACGCCTTCGCCACCCGCCTCAGCGACCGGCTCCGCCCCCTCCTGCACCACAGCGGCAGCTGGTGGGCCGACTACCGGCGCCTGCGCATCACCGCCGCCAAGCCCGGCTGAACACGCCGACACCCCGACACGCCGACACCGACCGGTTTACCCCGACCCCTGGCCGCTGCCGGCCGCACCCGCCCCCGGTTTCCCCCCGCACCCGCCCCGCCGCGACCCTAGGGTGAACCCATGATCTGGCAGCGCGACGTCGATCTCGTGGTCCCCCTCTGGCAGGGCGGGGACGACGTGCGCGTGGCCGCCGGAGCCGGCGCGCTCGCCCGCCTGGTGCCCACCCACGCCGAACGCCTGCACATCGCCGTCTCCGAAGGGCCGCGCCGCGCCCGCGACGGCGTCCGCAACCTCGACACCCTCGCCCAGACCACCCGGCGCATGCGCCAACGCCTCGACCACCGCAACCCCTCGCGCATCCTCACCCTCGGCGGCGACTGCGCCTGCGACCTCGCCGCGGCCCAGCACCTCACCCGCCGCCACCCCGACCTCACGGTCTACTGGGTCGACGCCCACGGCGACCTCAACACCCCCGCCCAGTCCCCCAGCGGCCTGGCCCACGGCATGGCGCTCAGAACCCTGCTGGGCGAAGGCCACCCCGACCTGACCGACCCGGCCGGCCCCGCACTGCGCCCCGATCAGATCGTGCTCGCCGGCGTCCGCGACCTCGACCCGCCCGAGCGGTCCTACATCTCCGCCAACGCCGTCACCGCCGTGGAACCCGCCCGCCTGGCCGACGCGCCCGACCACCTCACCGCCGGCCGCCGCGCCGGCTCGCCCGCCTACATCCACCTGGACCTGGACGTGTGCGAACCCCTGGAGATGCCCGCCGTCGCCGTACCCACCCCCGGCGGCCCCGGCGTGGCCGCCGTCGCCCGCGCCCTGGCCGCCGTCGCCGCCCACCACCGCATCGCCGGCGTGGCCGTCACCGAGTACGCGCCGGTCATCGAACACGGCGAGCAGCGCATCGCCGACCTGCTGGAAGCGCTCGGCCTGCTGGAGCGGCCGGCCGGCTGACCGCACCCCGCGCCCCCGCCTATGCTGCGGGGATGGACTTGATGATCGTGTGCCAGGCATGCCAGGGCAGCGGACTGCGCGTCTGCGTCGTCGGTTACTCCGGCAGCGACCTCACCGGCGAGATGGTGGTTCCCCGGCGCTGCCGCGAATGCGCCGGCGCCGGCCGCATCAAGACCTCCGGCTGGAGCGCCGGCGACGACCCCGACGACTCCCCACCCCCGGCACGGTGAGCCCCCCGCGGCAGCGGCGCACCCCGCCCGACCGGCCACCGCAGGCAGACCGCCCGCAGCCGCCTCAGCCCAGCCGCAGCCACCCCGTGCGCACGCGCCAATGCCGGCCCGCCCGCAGATGCTCCACCGCGGCCTTCTCCAACCGGGTCCGCCGCGGCGCCCGCTCGACATCCACCCCGGGCATGCCGAAGACGAACCGGAACACGTCCGCATCCCCCGGCACCCCCTCCCCCACCAGCGCGAACCGCCGCTGAAACGCCACGATGTTCGCCGACTCCGGCAGATACTCCGCCAACTGGGGATCCAGCAGCCACGACGAGCAGGACGCCACCGGGTAGTCGACACCCCAACACCCGGCGAAGAACCCCCGCGCCCGCGCCAGCGACTCCTCCACCCCGCCCGGATCCAGCGGCCCCTCCGCCGGGATGTGCAGCCGCAGGACCGGCGCACCCCACGCCAGTTCCGACCCCAGCGCCGCGGCCTCCTCGCGCCCGTACCAGCACACCGCGCCCTCGGGCCCCGCCCGGTTGGGCTCGTACTGCAGCCGTCCCAGCTCAAACAGGCCGCAGCGGAAGTGCAGCGCCATCCACGTGGCGGTCTCCAGCCCCAGCCGCGCGAACATCGCGCGGGTCTGGGCCACATGGCGCCCGGTGTCGGCAAGCGTCGCCGCGCTCACCGCGGCCGGCACGCCCCGGCGGGCGTGCTCGGCCAGCACCAGCGGCACCGCGGCCGCCAGCGCCACCAGCACGGCACAGCGCACCCGCGCGTCCGCGTGGTGCACCAGCACCGGCCACTCGCGCCACCGCTCGCACCCCCGGGCCAGATCGGCGGCCAGGCGCGCGCACATGCGCTCGACCACCCACATCAGCGCCTCGGGCCAGTCTCCGTCGGGCCACAGACCCACGAGCTCGTCCTCATCGGCCCGCGCCAGCCCCAGCGGCGCCAGCGCCGTGCGCGCCCCCGCCACCGGCGGGACCGCGGGCACGCCCGCCGGCACCTCCAGCTCCGCCGCCTCGGCGAGCCAGGCGCGCGCCGCCGCGTCCAGACCCAGCCGCCGCGCCGCCTCGTCAGCGTCCATCCCCCCATCATCCCCGCCGCGCCCCGCCCGCACCACTCGGTTTCCCACCCCCGGACTCTGGGACGCGCGTCACAGCAGGGGACATAGTCTGATACGGGAAACCCGACCCGCCAACCCATCACCGGACAAGGGGACGACCACCGATGCCCGAACCGGCGCAGCAGGTACGCGACTGGCTCGCCACCTACGACTCCTCCACCGCATCGGTGGCCGAACTCCTCTGCGACCGCCACCCGCGCCAGGCCGTCGCCCTCACCGAGATCGGCCCCGACCTCGCGGCGCGGGACACCACCTACGGCGAGCTCGCCGACCGCTCCGCGGCCCTGGCCGCCGGCATGGCCGCCCTGGGGGTAGGCCCCGGAGACCACGTGGCCACCCTGGTAGGCGGGGGCACCGACCTCGCCGCGACGGCGCTGGCCGCCTGGCGCATCGGAGCGGTGCACATACCCCTGCTGACCGCCTTCGCCCCCTCGGCGATCGCCCACCGCCTCACCCCGGCCACCAGGCTCGTCGTCTGCGACGACGACCAGCGCGCCAAGCTCGACCCCGGCCCAGACCTGCCCGCCGAGCCGCCGTGGCGAGTGGCCACGACCGGCCACGCGCCGCTGCGCGAGGGCGACCGCACCCTCGACGACCTGGCCGATCCGGGCGCCGGCGCACCGGCCGAGGCGGCGGCTGTGGGCGGCGGCGCCCCCTTCGTGCTCATGCACACCGCCGGCAGCGCCGGGCCCGCCAAACGCATCCCCGTGCCCGTGCGCGCCCTGGCGGCCTTCCACGCCTACCACCACTACGGGCTCGACGTCGCAGACGACGACGTCTTCTGGAACACCGCCGACCCCAGCGGCGCCTACGGCCTCTACCACGGCCTGATCGCGCCCCTGCTGGCCGGGCACCGCACCCTGCACGTGCAGGCCGGCTTCGACCCCGAACTGGTCCTGGACGTGCTGGCCCTCCACCAGGTCACCAACCTGGCCGCCGCGCCGACGGTGTACCGGTCGCTGCGCGCGACCCTGAAGACCCTGCCGCCGGAGATCGCCGTGCGCCGCCTCTCCAGCGCGGGCGAACCGCTGGGCCCCGACGTGCTGGAGTGGGCGCGCGACGTGTTCGGCGTCCCCGTGCGCGACCACTACGGCCAGACGGAGCTGGGCATGTGCGTGGGGCATCCGGGCCACCCCGACCTCGCCGACGAGCCCCGCACCGACTCGCTGGGCGCCGCGCTGCCCGGATGGCGCGCCACCGTGCTGGAGCCCGTCGCCGACGAGGAGGCCCCGCCCGGCGCCTTCGGCCGGATCGCCGTGGACGTCAAGGCCAGCCCGCTGATGTGGTTCACCGGCTACCACGACGCGCCCACCGCCACCGCGGCGCGCTTCACCCCCGACGGCCGCTGGTACCTCACCGGCGACACCGGCACCCGCGACCGCGAGGGCCGACTGTACTTCTCCTCGCGCGACGACGACGCCATCCTGACCTCGGGCTACCGCATCGGGCCCTTCGACGTGGAGACGGCGCTGCTGGAGCACCCGGCGGTGCAGGAGGCGGCCGTCTACGGCGTGCCCGACGACCTGCACGGCCAGCTGGTGGCCGCCACGGTCGTCCTGCGCGAGGGCTTCACCGGCGACGACGGGCTCGCCGAGGACCTGCGCGAGATCGTGCGCACGCGGTTCGCCACCCACGCCTACCCGCGCCGGATCACCTTCGCCGACGAGCTGCCGCGCAGCCCTTCGGGCAAGATACGGCGCTCGCGGCTGGGGCCGTCGCGGGCCTGAGCCCCCGGCGGGCGCGGCGGCGCTCCGGTCAGCTCCGGGCCAGGGCGTCGGAGACCAGCTCGTCGATGCGCGCGGCCAGCTCCATGTCGGCCTCGGTCAGACCTCCCGAGGAATGGGTGGTCTGGTGGAAGGTGATCCGGTTGTAGCGGATGTCGATGTCGGGGTGGTGCCCGGCCTCCTCGGCCGCATGGGCGATGGAGGTCACCAGGTGGATGCCGCTCATGAAGTCGGGCATCTCCACGGTGCGCCGGATCGCGCTGCCCTCGCGCTCCTGCTCCCAGCCGTCGAGCCGGGCAAGGCCCTCGGTGATCTGGTCCTGGGTGAGCTGCGCCATGGGTCGGCTCCTCGGTGTAAGCGGAGGTCTGCTTGCGGTGAGGGTCCTACCGCGCCGGTCTGCCGAGCAATCACACAGAAGCGATTTCAGTTGTATTGAACAGCCGCCTTTACAGCGTAGATTATCTTGGTTCGGCCGCCGCGCCGACAGGGCCCGATCGCCCCGGCGCCGCAGGCTCAGGCCTGGTCCTGGGGATCGGTGGGGATTTCGCCCGGCGGGTAGTCGTCCTCGTCGACGTCGACGCTGGGCACCGCGCTGGGCGACGGAGCCGGACTGGGCCGCCCGGTGGCGGGGGCCTGCGGGCCCTCGGACTCGCCGCTGGGCTGCGGGCTCGGCGAGCCCGAACCGGGCCCCGGCGAGGATCCGTGGCCCGAGGGCGGCGGGGACGGCGGAGCGCCGGCCTGCATCGTGAAGTTCTGCAGCAGCAGGAACAGGGCCACCACCAGTACCGCGAACAGCAGCAGGGCGATCAGCAGCGCGACGATCACCGGCCAGCCGGCGGCGCCCGGCGCGCCGTGGCCGCGCCGCAGACCCACCGAGGCCCACGACCAGGCGGCCGCGGCCGGGGCGGCGCCGGCCGCCTGCCCGGCCCAGTAGGGGGCGTAGGAGGGGCCTCGGCCCGCACCGGCCGAATGCGGGTCCGCCGCCGCCACCGGCTCCAGATAGGCCTCGGCCCCCCGCGACCCGCGCCGGCGCACGGCCACCCACGAGGCGGCCGGGCTGGAGAGGCTGGAGGCCAGCACCGGGGGCGGATCCTCCACGCCCCTGCCGCCGCGCACCGCGGCGGCGAAGCGGTCGCGCGCGGCGGGGTCAGCGGCCGCTCCCGCGCTGAGCATGGCCACGCTGACCCGGCGGCCGCGGGAGTCGCGGGCGAGGTAGACGACGCCCTCGGCGCTGGAGCCGACCCGGTCGCTGAGCCGGAACGGCCCCAGCTGGCGCGGATCCTCCTCGTGCAGGGGCACCCCGGGCCTCCTCCCCCTCGGCACCTCACAGGTCGCATTCGCACCAATGCCCCGAGACGACCGGTTCCTCACCGCCGCAGCGGGTAGCATCGCCGTTGCGTGACCTTCAACGTACACGTACCCGGCGGCGCGCCGCGGCGACCGCGGCGCTGTGGAAAGGCTGGTGGCATGGCCGAATCCGATCTCCCGGGCGGGCACGGCGACGAGGCCGCACCCAGCACCCGCGGCGCCGCCACCGGCGAGCCCACGCGCCTGCTGCGCGCCGCCCTGCAGGAGGTCTCGACCGTCATCGTCGGCCAGGACCAGATGGTCGAACGCAGCATGGTGGCGCTCATCGCGCGCGGCCACTGCCTGCTGGAGGGCGTGCCCGGCATCGCCAAGACACTGGCGGTCTCCACCCTGGCCAAGGTCACCGGCGGTTCGTTCGCACGCGTGCAGTTCACCCCCGACCTGGTGCCCTCCGACATCGTGGGCACCCGCATCTACCACCCCTCCACCGAGCAGTTCGACGTGGAGCTGGGCCCGGTCTTCGCCAACTTCGTGCTCGCCGACGAGATCAACCGCGCGCCCGCCAAGGTGCAGTCCTCGCTGCTGGAGGTCATGGCCGAGAAGCAGGTCTCACTGGGCGGCACCACCTACCCGCTGCCCGACCCCTTCATCGTCATCGCCACCCAGAACCCCGTGGAGTCCGAGGGCGTCTACCCGCTGCCCGAAGCCCAGCGCGACCGGTTCCTGATGAAGGTCGTGGTGGACCACCCCCGCGCCCACGAGGAGATGGAGATCCTGCGGCGGATGAGCGCCCGCCCGCCCGAGCCCCACCAGGTGCTCGACCCGGTCACGCTCAAGGAGCTGCAGCGCGACGCCGAGCGGGTGCACGTCCACCAGCTCATCGCCGACTACGTGGTGCGGCTGGTCATGGCCACCCGCGAGCCCGAGAACTACGGGGCGCCCGAACTCCGCCGGGTGCTGGAGGTCGGCGCCAGCCCGCGGGCGAGCCTGGGCCTGGTCGCCGCCGCGCGCGCCCTGGCCCTCATCCGCGGCCGCGACTACGTGCTGCCCGAGGACGTGCGGGGGCTGGCGCGCGACGTCATGGCCCACCGGCTGGTGCTCACCTTCGACGCGCTGGCCGACGGCGTCACCACCACCCAGATCGTCGACCGGGTGCTGGCCGCGGTGCCGCCGCCCCGCGTCATCTGGGACGACCCGCCCGGCGGCGAGCACGCCGCCATGGCCGCGGGGTAGGGCCGAGCGATGCCCCAGCGCCCCATCGCCCCCGGGTTCGACCCGCGGATGCACGAGGCCCTGCACCGGCTCGACCTGCGCATCGTCCGCCGGCTCGAAGGGCTGCTGCACGGCGAGCACCTGGGGCTGCGGTCCGGACCCGGCAGCGAGCCCGCCGAGGCGCGGGCCTACCAGCCCGGCGAGGACGACGTGCGGCTGATGGACTGGTCGGTGACCGCGCGCACCACCGTGCCCCACGTCCGCGACCTGGTCGCCGACCGCGAACTGGAGAGCTGGACCCTGCTGGACCTCTCGGCCAGCATGGACTTCGGCACCGCCCTGGAGCCCAAGCGCGAGGTCGCCATCGGAGCGCTGGCCGCCGTCACCGTGCTCACCCAGCGGGTGGGCGACCGCTTCGGAGCCCACTTCCTGCACCGGGGGCGGATCCGCCGCTGGCCGGCCCGCTCGGGCAAGGCGGCGCTGCTGTCGCTGCTGTCCACGGTCGCGGCCGCGCCCGAGGGCGACACCGCCGAGGCCCGCGGCGCCACCCTCGCCGACGCGCTGGACGACATGGCCCGCACCCGCAGCCGCCGCGGCCTGCGCGTGGTCATCTCCGACTTCCTGGACACCCCGCCCGAAGCCGCATCGGCGGAGTCCCCGGCGCCCTGGGAGCGCGCGCTGCGCAGCATGGCCACCCGCCACCAGGTCCTGGCGGTCGAGGTCCTCGACCCCCGTGAGCTCGACCTTCCCGACATAGGATTGGTCACGATGCAGGATCCCGAATCCGGCCGCGCCCGGGAGGTCCGCCTCACCCAGCGCGTCCGGCGCGACTACCAGTGGGCCGCCCAGGCCCAGCGCGCGGCCGTGCAGGCGGCCCTGCGCCGCTGCGGGGTCCCCCACCTCACACTGCGCACCGACCGCGACTGGATCGCCGACATGGCGCGCTTCGTCATCGAGCAGCGCCGCACCGCCCACCGACTGGCCCGCCACACACCCGCCGTCCCACGCTGATCCTCACTGTCCGGCGCGCGGCCGCAGGCACCGCGCTCCGGCCACCCGACAGCGCCCCCGGGCGCGCGACCAGGCGTACGCACGCGGAAAGGACGACCCGGTGACCTTCCAATCACCAGGCTGGTTGTGGCTGCTGCTCGTCCTGGGCGCGCTCGTCGCCGCCTACGTCGTGCTGCAGCTGCGCCGCCGCGAGAACACGCTGCGATTCACCAACCTCGCACTGCTGGACCGGGTGGCCCCCCGGCGCGCCGGCTGGCCGCGCCACATCGGAGCCGCGCTGTTCTTCCTCGCCGTGGGAGTGCTGATCGGCGCCATGGCCCGGCCGGCGATGCCCGTGGAGGTCCCGCGGGAGCGCGCCACGATCATGGTCGCCATCGACGTGTCGCCCTCGATGGCCGCCAACGACGTCGAGCCCAACCGGCTGACCGCCGCCAAGGAGTCCGCGCGCGGGTTCGTCGACGCGCTGCCGGACCGGTTCAACGTCGGGCTGGTGGCGTTCTCCTCGACCGCGAGCGTCATCTCCTCGCCCACCCAGGACCACCAGGCCGTCATCGACTCCATCGAGAACCTGCAGATGTCGCCGGGCACGGCCATCGGCGAGGGCGTGTTCACCTCGCTGCAGTCCATCCGCTCCTTCGACGAGGAGGCGGGGCAGGACCCGCCGCCCTCCGCCGTCGTGCTGCTCTCCGACGGTGAGAACACCAGCGGGCGCCCCATCACCGCGGCCGGCCGGGCGGCCTCCGACATCGGCGTTCCCGTCTCCACCATCGCCTTCGGCACCGGCTCGGCCATCATCGAGATCAACGGCGAGCCGGTGGAGGCCGACATCGACAAGGCCGCCCTGGAGCGGCTGGCCGCCGACACCTCCGGCCACTTCTACGAGGCCCAGTCCGAATCGGAGCTGAGCGACGTCTACGACGACATCGGCTCCTCGCTGGGCAGCGAGACCGTCGAGCGCGAGATCGTCACCCGGTTCGTGCTTGCGGGCCTGGTCCTGGCCGTCGCGGGCGCCGCGGCGTCGATGGTGTGGGGCCAGCGGGTGCCCTGAGCACCGTGGCCGCATCCGGCCAGCGCGGAGCCGGGGCGGTGGCCGACCGGGTCCCATCGGCCCCGGTTCGACCGCGGCGCGCGTGCCGCCCGCGCCGGGGCCGCTACCGCGTTTGCGCAGGCCGCCCGGTAGCGTGGCAGTATTTGCGGTTGCCCTCACCCTGGGACGACGGAAAAGGAACGATGCCCCCAACAGCCCCCGCTCCCGAGGCCGTCTTCTTCGACCTCGACGACACCCTGCTCGACGACCGCGCCGCCAGCTCGGCGGGCCTGCGGACGATCATGGAACGCCTCGGGCACCCGGACTTCCCCTCCGCACGCCGGTTGTGGGACGTCCAGACCGACATCTCCTTCGGCGCCTACATCGCCGGCCGCCTCACCCTGGAGGAGCAGCGCCGCGAGCGCATCCGCGCCCTGGCCGTCCAGGCGGGCCACTCCCAGCTCTCCGACGAACATTGCGACGAGCTGTACCGGATCTACCTCTCCGCCCACCGCTCGGCCTGGGCCCCGTTCCGCGACGTCGTCCCGGTGCTGGGCGAACTGGCCCGCGGCGGTGTGCGCCTGGGCGTCATCACCAACGGCATCGAGCAGCTGCAGCGCGACAAGCTCGCCGTGCTCGACATCGCCGGCTTCTTCCCCACGGTCGCCTGCGCCGACGCCGTGGGCGCGGGCAAGCCCGATCCGCGGATCTTCCAGGCCGCCTGCCAGCACATCGGGGTGCCGCCCGAGCACGCCTGGCACGTCGGCGACCAGCTGCACTCCGACGCGGTGGGCGCCGTCGCCGCGGGCCTGCACCCGGTGCTGATCGACCGGCACGAGCGCAACGAGGGCGCCGGCCACGACGTCACCACCATCGTGGGGCTCGACGAACTGCTGCGGATGGTGCAGTCCGCGCGCCCGGCGTCCTTCCCGGCCCAGCCGCCGGCCGGCCGCACCGCCGACGCGGCCGGGCTGTGAGCGGACCGACCGCCGCGGGTACGGCGCCGCGCCGGGCGCGCCGGACCACCGCCCACCTCGCCCTGGTCGACGCCGACGGGCGCGCGGTGCTGCCCGCCGACCGGCCGCCGGGCGAGGAGCGCCTGGCCGGCGCCCGGATCGGCTTCGGCGACGATCCCGCCGAGGTCGCCCGGGCGGCGGCCGGGCTGCCGGCGGAGGCTCCGCTGGCGCCCTGCGACGTCCGCAGCGAGGTCGCCGAGGCCCAAGCGCCCGGCGGCGTCCCGGTGGAGCTGCACATCGACAGGCTCTACTACACCGCTCCCCTGGCCTGGGCGCCGGACGCCGCACCCGGCGGGCGCCGGGTCCCGGTGCGCGCGGCGGTCGCCCTGCCCGCCGCTCCGGCGGCGGCCGACCTGGCCGAGGAGGAGGCCGAGCGCGCCGCGCCCGTGCTGCGCCGGTTCTCCTCCTACGGGGTGGTCACCGACCCCGCCGGGCGCATCCTGCTCTCCCTGATCGCTCCCGGCTTCCCCGGCGCCGGCACCTGGCACCTGCCCGGCGGCGGAGTCGACCACGGCGAGACCGCCCGCGCGGCGCTGCGCCGGGAGGTGGCCGAGGAGACCGACCAGCGCTGCGGCGTCGGCGAGCTCATCGCGGTCACCCCCCACCGCCGCACCCGCGCGCCGGGGCCCGAGAGCCCGGAGACCGACATCTACGCCGTGTGGGTGTTCTTCCACGCCCACGTGCCCGATCCCCGGCCGCTGCGGGTGGTGGAGGTCGACGGGTCCACCGCGGACTGCGCCTGGTTCGAGGCGCCGGACCTGGCCCGCATCCCGCTCTCGGCCACGGCCCGGCGGGCCTTCACCACGCTTTCGGCGGCCGGCTCCGCCGGGGAGTAGGCCCGCCCCGCGGGCGCGGGCGCGCAGGCCACTCGGGCGCGCTACCGCCGGAAGGGCGGTCGGCCCCTCAGCGGCGTTCCAGCACCAATCGGCGCAGCGCCCAGACTCCGGCTCCGGCCGCCACGACCGCGACACCGGCCACCACGGAGCTCAGCGGAAGGCTGAAGGCCAGGACCACGCATCCGGCCAGGCCCACGACCGGGACCAGCAGCGGAGGGCGGTTCTCCTGGGGACCCAGCCGCAGCGCCGAGGCGTTGGTGAGGGTGTAGTAGACCAGCACGCCGAAGGCCGAGAACCCGATGGCGCCGCGCACGTCGGCGACCAGCACGACGAGGCAGACCAGCGCGCCCACCAGCACCTCGGCGCGGTGCGGCCCGCCGAAGCGCTCGTGCACGGCCGCGAAGTAGCGCGGCAGATGGCCGTCGGCGGCCATCGCCGCCACGGTCCGCGACACGCCCAGGATGAGCGCCAGCAGCGCGCCGAGGCTCGCCAGGGCCGCGCCCGCACCCACCACCGGGACCAGTTGCGGCCAGCCGGCGGCCGCGACCGTGTCGGCCAGCGGCGCGCGGCTGTCGGCGAGCCGCTCCCGGCCCAGCACGGTCAGCGCGGCGGCGGCCACCAGCAGATAGACCGCGAAGACGCCGGCCAGCGTGATGCCTATGGCGCGCGGGATGGTCGTGGCGGGGTCGCGGACCTCGCCGCCGAGGGTGGCGATGCGCGCATACCCGGCGAAGGCGAAGAAGAGCATGCCGGCCGCGCCCAGCAGCCCGAAGAAGCCCGGCCAGTGGCCGGAGACCGCCAGTTGGGCCGGGTTGGCCTCGCTGCCCCCCAGTCCCACCGCCGCCACGGCCGCCAGCACGGCCAGTACCGCGGCCAGCAGCAGCCGCGCCAGCCCCGTGGACGTGCGCAGCCCCGCGTAGTTCACCGCGGTCAGCGCGACGACGGCGGCCACGGCCAGCGGCCGGCTCCATTCGGGGGCGACGTAGGCGGCGAAGGTGAGCGCCATCGCCGCGCACGAGGCCACCTTGCCCACGGTGAAGGACCAGCCCGCCAGATACCCCCACAGCTCGCCGAGCCGCTCGCGCCCGTAGACGTAGGTGCCGCCGGACTCGGGATGGCGCGCCGCCAGCCGGGCCGAGGAGGTGGCGTTGCAGTAGGCGACCACGGCGGCGATCAGCAGCGCCACCCACAGCCACGCCCCGGCTTCGTCGGCGGCCGGCGCGAAGACCGCGAACACCCCGGCGCCGATCATCGCCGCCGCACCGACGGTGACCGCGTCGGCGGTGCCCAGCACTCGGGACGGCCTCGCCTGCGATCCAGAAGAGGTGGTCATAGTCGCAGAGTCTGCCCCACCACGATCACGCCTCAGTGAACTTCCCGACCGCCCGGCGCGACCACAACCGGCCGCGCGGGGTGCAGGCGCCGCAACCCCGGGTCGATCCGGGCGCCCGCCCACGCGGGCATCCGGGGCGCGGCGCCGTCGGGACCGACGGAGCGAGGCCTTGAGCGGGTGTGCGGAGCGCGGCGCCGGCCGGACCGGTTAAGAGGCGGACACCACAGGAGGTTGCGGCAATGGGGCTATATGCGCGAATCCCGCCCGTCACCCGCCACCGCCCCTAACGGAGGCGCTGCGCGCCACGTACCTGTTCAGAGCCGGCTTGCCGCCGAGCGCACGGCGCACCTTTGCACCGGAGCCCCGCAACCGGTGGTGCGGCTCCGCCTGGGAAGAACCGCGTGCGCTCGGCGGCCAGGAAACAGTGACGCGAAGCGTCTCCGTTGGGGTGGCGGCGGGCCGGCGGGCGGGCCGGCGGGCGGGCCGCGCTACGCGAGGCGCGCCCATTGCCGCAACCCCGATGGCGGCCGCCCCGGGGGGTACCCGGAGGGTTCCTGGAAGACCGCGCCTCAAAGCGCGCCGCACTTCCCGCGCAAGAACACAGCGCGTGCCATCTCACACGCGCCGCCCCGGCCGCGGGCACCCCGCCGGCAGGCCTCCGGCGGGGTGCCCGCGGCCGAGACCCGAACCGCGGCCTACGGCCGCCACGGCGTGCCGGTGTGCTCGCCGATGTCCTCGGCGGCGACCTGCCGGAGCTGGCGGGAGAGGTCGGCCAGCGCCCGCGACACCGCCAGCTCGTCGCCGATCTCGGGGACGTCGTCATCGACGGGGTTCTTGCGGGCCATGCCGCGGCCGCGCAGGCCCATCCCGTCGTGGGAGTCGAGCCCCGCCTCGGCCCACGTGCGGGCGGAGTCGCCCTCGGTCTCCTCTGACAGCAGGATGTCGATGTTCCACCGCTTCGTGGTGTGCATCGTCATCCACCTCCCGTGCCTGCCGCCGGCGGCTCAGCGCTCGGCGGCGTCCTCTTCGATGTGGGCGTCGGGTCCGGGATAGACCAGCGACTCGGTTGCGGAGTCCTCGTCCAGCCAGCGGACCTGGTAGGGCGGTGCGCCCTCGCTGCCGCGCACCTGTGTGACCACTCCGGTGCGGCGGTGCAGATCGTCGCGGGGACCCTCGACGACGAGGCGGTCTCCGACCTTGGCTCTCATCGCTCCTCCCCTCGTGGCCGCCTCAGCGGTTTCTGCGGACTACCCACCATCCTCCGCCTGGTCAACGCGGATTTCAATGCCGATCAGGGGCCTGCGGCGGAGTCGGCCGCGCGGCTACTCCACGCCCGCGCTGAGCGTGCGGCCGCCGTCGAGGGTGTGGGTCTGGCCGGTCACCCAGGAGGCGTCGTCGGAGGCGAGGTAGGCGATGGCGGCGGCGACGTCCTCGGGCACGCCCAGGCGGCCCAGCGGATAGCCCGCGGCGGCCTTCTCCTCGTCCTCGAACAGGGCCTCGGCGAACTTGGTCTTGACCACGGCCGGAGCGACGGCGTTGACGCGGATGCGGGCGTGGGCCAACTCGTAGGCCAGCTGCTCGGTGAGGTTGATCAGCGCGGCCTTGCTGGCGCCGTAGATCCCGATTCCGGGCGAGGGGTGCTGGCCGGCCAGGGACGCGACGTTGACGACCGCGCCGCCGTGCTCGGCCATCCAGGCGCGGTGGACCGAGGCGACCCACGAGGCCGCGGCGATGACGTTGATCTCGAAGATCTTGGCCATCGCAGCGGGCTCCACGTTGACGATCGCGTCGAAGACGGGGTTGGTGCCCGTGTTGTTGACCAGGACGTCGATGCGGCCGAACTCCTCAAGGGTCCGCTGCACCACCGCCTCGCGGTGCTCGGCGTCGTGCGCCTTGCCCGCCACGCCGACGGCCGTGCCGGCTCCGCCCAGGTCCGAGACCGCCTTCTCCAGCGGTTCGGCGTTGCGTCCGGTGATGACGACCTTGCCGCCCTCGTCCACGATGCGCTGCGCGGTGGCCAGCCCGATACCGCGGCTGGCTCCCGTGATGATGGCGACTTTTCCGGCAAAACGTCCCACGAGCCTGCGTCCTTTCGTCCGTGCTTCGGCGACACAACACTACCGACCAGTCGGATTGTGACGCAGGCCGCCTCCGCCTTCCATCCGTCCACCGAGCGCGCGCCCGCCCCCGCGCCCGGTCCGCGGCCCTGCCGTGTGCGCTGGTAACGTGCGCCCGTATGCGCGAGCGGGGCGGATCCGGCGCGGTCCGGCCGGCCGGCGGCGCCCCGGCGAGGACAGCCCCGAGCGGGGCGCGTGGCGATGGGAGGCGCCGTGGACCGGCGCGGGCAGGACAGCGGATCGGGCGGCGAGGGGCGGCGCCCCCAGCACTACTTCGCGGCCGATCCCGCCGCGGCCAGCCGCCCAGGCTCGGTCGACCTGGTGCTGCCCGACGTGCACCTGCGCCTGGCGACCGACCGCGGCGTGTTCTCCGCCGACCGGGTGGACCTGGGCACCCGCGTGCTGCTGGAGTCGGTCCCCCCTCCCCCCGCCCGCGGGCGCCTGCTCGACCTGGGTTGCGGCTACGGCCCCATCGCGCTGGCCATGGCCGCCCGGGCGCCCGACGCGGCGGTGCTGGGCGTCGACGTCAACGCGCGTGCGCTGGAGCTGGCGCAACGCAACGCCGCGGAGAACGGCCTTTACAACGTAGATTTTCAATTGGTGGAAGCCGACGGCTCCCCCGCCCCGGCGGCGTCCGCCCCTGCGCCTCCGGGGCCCGGTGCCACCGGCCCCTTCGACGCCCTCTGGTCCAACCCGCCCATCCGCATCGGCAAACCGGCGCTGCACGCGCTGCTGCGCACCTGGCTGAGCCGCCTGTCCCCCGGCGGCCGGGCGCATCTGGTCGTCCAGCGCAATCTGGGCGCCGACTCGCTGCACCGCTGGCTGGAGCAGGAAGCGCGACTGGCGACCGAGCGCACCGCATCCCGCGCCGGCTACCGGGTGCTTTGCGTCCACGCCCCCTGACGCGGCGCTTCCCGCGGCACCGCCCGGCCTCCCCTGCCCCTCGCGCACCGATGCCGCTATCGTGGGAATCGACCGGGCCGCACCGGCCCCACGAACCCGTACACGAGGAACGCACCGCAGGTGAGCACGCAGCTGCGCCCCACTGACGTCAAGCGACTGAACCGCCACTGGCGCAGGCGCACCGAGGGCCGGATCGGCCTCATCGTCGAATCCGTCACCCAGCCCTTCAATCTGGGCTCCATCCTGCGCACGTGCGCCACTTTCGGGGTGGAGACCGTGTGGCTGGCCGGCAACACCGCCGACCCCGCCCACCCGCAGGTCGGCAAGACCGCGCTGGGCACCGAGCACAAACTGCGCCTGGAGAAGGTGTCCGGCGCCGCGCAGGCCGTCGCGGCCGCCCGCGAGTCCGGGTTCCGCGTCGCGGCCGTCGAACTCGCCCGCGGAGCCGTGCCCCTGCACCGGGCACCGCTGGAGGGCGACGTCTGCCTGGCCGTGGGAGCCGAGGACCACGGCTGCTCGCCGGCGCTGCTCGACGGCGCCGACATCCTCGCCTACATCCCGCAGATCGGCCGGGTCGGCTCGCTGAACGTGGCCGTGGCCGCCGCCGTCGCCATCGCCGAGACCCGGCGCCGCGAATGGTGCGATCTGCCCGACGCCGCGGAGGACCCCGATGCCGCCGAGGCCGTCCGCTCCCGCTGAAGGCGCCGCAGCGCCGCGCGAACGCCGCGTTCGAAGTCGGGGCGCCCAAGAGGTTCGAGACGGCGTATCGGGGGAATTTTTCCAGCTCCGCGTTCGTATCCACCACTGAACCCACGAGACGAGAGAGGACACGTGGACCCGTCCCGAAGTACCGGCAGCGTCCTGGACGGACGCTGCTCCCCCGAATCCGACGAGCCTCCTTCACCAGGTAGCGCGCGCACCGAAGACCGTCGCTCCGAGGCGGTGCGTGCGACATGAGCGTCATCCTCAGTACCCTCCTCGGAGCGCTGGTGATTCTGGCCATCACTGCGGCGACGGGCTACTTCGTCGCCCAGGAGTTCGGCTTCATGGCGGTGGACCGCTCCCGCCTCAAGGCCCGCGCCGCCCAGGGCGACTCCGGCGCGCGGCGCGCACTGAGCATCACCGGCCGGACCTCGTTCATGCTCTCCGGCGCCCAGCTCGGCATCACCGTCACCGGTCTGCTGGTGGGTTATGTCGCCGAGCCGATGATGGGCGAGGGCATCGGCGAGCTGCTGGGCTGGGCCGGCGTCCCGGCCGGGACCGGTATCGCGGTGGGCACCGTCTTCGCACTGCTGTTCTCCACCGTGGTGCAGATGGTCTTCGGCGAGCTGTTCCCCAAGAACCTGGCCATCGCCCGCCCCGAGCCGGTGGCCCGCTGGCTGGCGCTGTCCACCGGCCTGTACCTGCGCCTGTTCGGGTGGCTGATCTGGCTGTTCGACCAGGCCGCGGTGCTGCTGCTGCGCGCGGTGCGCATCACGCCGGTCGAGGACGTCCAGCATGCGGCCACGCCCCGCGATCTGGAGTACATCGTCGAGGAGTCGCGCGAGAGCGGCGACCTGCCGGCGGAGCTGTCCACGCTGCTGGACCGCACCCTGGACTTCCACGACCGCACGGCCGAGCACGCCATGATCCCGCGTCCGCAGGTCTCCACGGTCGAGGCCGGCGAGCCGGTCAGCCGGGTGGTGGAGCTGATGGCCTCGGGCCACTCCCGCTTCCCGGTGCTGGGCGACGGGGTCGACGACATCGTCGGCGTCGTGTGCCTGCGCGACGTGCTCGCGCTGGGCGACCGGGCGCTGGAGAGCGTCGCGGTCTCCGACGTCGCGCGCTCGGCCGTGCTGGTGCCCGGATCGCTGCCGCTGCCCGCCGTGCTGGGCCGGCTGCGCGAGTCCGACGAGGAGTTCGCCTGCGTGGTCGACGAGTACGGCGGCCTGGCCGGTGTCATCACCACCGAGGACATCGCCGAGGAGCTCGTGGGCGAGATCGCCGACGAGCACGACCCCGAGGACGCCGGCGAGGCGCGTGTGGGCGAGGACGGCAGCTGGCTGGTGCCCGGCGCGCTGCACGTCGACGAGGTGGAGCGGCTGATCGGCCACGACCTGCCCGAGGGCGACTTCGAGACCATCGGCGGCCTGGTGATCGCCGAGCTGCGGCGGCTGCCCGAACCCGGCGACAGCGTCAGCGTCGACCTGCCCCGCCACGCCGGCGCCGCCGACGACGAGCCGCTGCGCACCGTCGACCTGGGGGTGCGCACCGTCGACCGGCACGTTCCCGAAACCGTCCGCCTGGAGCTGCGCGAGCGGCCGGAGGGCGACTACGCCGAGCACAACCGGGAGGTGAGCGCATGAGCGACATGGACCCGCTGCTGGCGATGGCGGTCACGGTCGCCATCATCGCGCTGAGCGCCTTCTTCGTGGCGATCGAGTTCGCCCTGGTGGCGGCCCGCCGCTACCGGCTGGAGGAGGCCGCCGAGAGCAGCCTTTCGGCGCGGGCCGCGCTGAAGAGCTCGCGCGACCTGTCGCTGCTGCTGGCGGGCTCCCAGCTGGGGATCACGCTGTGCACTCTGGCGCTGGGCGCCGTGACCAAGCCCGCCGTGGAGCACATGCTGCACCCGCTGTTCACGGGGTGGCTGCCCGATGCGGCGGCGACGGTGGTGGCGTTCGTGGTCGCGCTGGTCGTGGTGACCTTCGTGCACCTGGTCGTGGGCGAGATGGCGCCCAAGTCCTGGGCGATCTCCCACCCCGAGCGCTCGGCGACGCTGCTGGCGCTGCCGATGCGCGCGTTCATGTGGCTGACGCGTCCGGCGCTGGTGGTGCTCAACGGAATGGCGAACCGGTCGCTGCACCGGGTGGGCGTGCAGGCGGTCGACGAGGTCGCCTCCGGGCACGGGCCCGAGGACCTGCGCGAGCTCGTCGACCACTCCGCCAAGACGGGCGCGCTGGAGGAGGACCGGCGCGACCAGCTGGCCACCGCGCTGGAGGTGAACTCGCGCCCGCTGCGGGAGATCACCACGCCGCGCGAGGAGCTGGCGGCGGTCGAGCCCACGGCCACGCTGGAGGACGTCAAGCGGGTCTCCCGGGAGTCGGGGCACCTGCGGCTGGTGGTGCGCGAGGGCGCCGAGCCCGTGGGCGTGCTCCATGTGCGCGACGCGCTGACCAGTCCGCCGCAGACCACCGCCGCCGACCTGATGCGGCCGGTGCTCACCCTGGAGGGCGACACGCCCATCTACGCGGCCCTGGGCATCATGCGCGAGAGCCGCACCCACCTGGCGCTCGTGGAGGAGCAGGGGCGCCTGGCCGGGCTGGTCACGCTCCAGGACATGCTGGACCGGCTGCTGGTGATCGACTCGGCGGCCTGACCCGCCGGCGCGGCGGCCGCCCCTTCGAGAAGGAGGCGGCCGCCGCGCTTGTGCGCGGTGCGGAGCCGCCACCGCCCCGCCCTCCTGCCCGCACCGGCGGCCGGGAGCGCCTCGTGGATCCGGCCCCGGCGGCGGTGCGGTTTCGCGGGAATGGGCGCGGCGGGCGGGCTGTTCTGCTGTGTCGCGTGCACCGTCGCGCCGGTGGGCGCGGCGGTGCCGCGGAGGCGGTCGCAGCCGACTCGGGCGGGGCGGCTACGGTTGGCCGCGGAGACGACCGCGACGAAAGAGAATCAGGGGACGGCGACGTGGTGCAGGCACGCGGGGCGGACCGGATGTGGGCGGTGGCGCTGGCCGCCGGACTGTGGGGCACGTCGGCGCTGCTGCGCGATCCGCTGGCGCAGGTGCTGCCGGCCTCCACCATCGTCTTCTACGAACACGCCGTCATCGTGGCGCTGCTGCTGCCGTGGCTGCTTCCGGCGCTGCGCGCGCTGGCCGGTGCGGGTCCCGCCGTGATCGCCGCGGTCGCGGTGATCGGCGGCGGGTCCTCGGCGCTGGCGACCACGCTGTTCACCATGGCCTTCACGGTGGGCGACCCGATCACGCCCCAGGTGCTGCAGAAACTGCAGCCGGTCTTCGCGATCGTGCTGGCGGTGGTGCTGCTGGGCGAGCGGCTGGCGCCGCGCTTCGCGCTGTATGCGCTGCCGGCGCTGGCGGGGGCGTGGTTCCTGGCCTTTCCCGAGCCCCTGGCGGTGAGCGTGCGCGACGCCCAGGGCGCGGCGCTGGCGGTGGGTGCGGCGCTGCTGTGGGCGGCCGGCACCGTGCTGGGCCGACTGGCCGGCGCCCGCCTGGAGTTCATGCACGTCACGGCGCTGCGGTTCGCGATCGGCCTGCCTGTCGCGCTGGTCATCGCCCTGTCCTCGGGCGCGGCGCTGGCGGTGGGTGCGGCACAGCTGCCGCGGCTGGTGCTGCTGGCGCTGATCCCGGGCCTGCTGGCGCTGACGCTCTACTACTGGGGGCTGCGCCGCACCGCCGCCAGCCGGGCGACACTGGCCGAACTGGCCTTCCCGCTGGTCTCGGCGGCCGTGGGCGCGGGGCTGCTGGGCGCGGAGCTCGCCTGGAGCCAGTGGGCGGGCGGCGCCGTCGTGCTGGCCGCGGTCACCGCGATGGCGCTGAGCCGGTCGGGGCCGCGGCCCTCGGGCGTGCGCGTACCCGAGTCGTCGCCGGCGGCCCGGCCGGCGGTGCGCTGAGGGGGATCGGCGCCCGCACACCGCGGCGCGGGCGCCGGTTCGGGCGCGGCCGTAGCGGTGACCACGGGCGATCGGCGGGCAGGGGCGGCCGGGCCCCGGCGCTGTGGGGGCTCGCCGGCACGGGTCGGGCCGGGTGCGCCGGGTACGGGCCGAGCGGTCGGATTCGGCGCTGGGCCGCGGGCGGCGGGAGCAGGGCGGTGCGGGCCGCACGCCGCGCCGGCGGCGGTGCGCTCAGGCCGCGGCCAGTGACGCCGACAGGGCCGAGATGAAGCGCTCGCGGGAGCGGGGGTCGCAGTGGGCGGCCTCCAGCACGCGCAGCTCGCGGTCGGCGTCGGGGCCGGCCTCGTGGTCCGCGCCCTCGCCGGCCGCCACCCGCATCGAGGAGGCGCCGTCCCAGCCCGGCGTCGAGGGGTAGGTGACGTCGAGGGCGACGCGCTCGCCGGCGATCTCGACGACCAGGTAGCGGTGGACGTCCCACAGCCCGTCCTCGGGCACGGCCTGGGCCGCGTCCTCGCCGATGCGCTCGCGGGCGGTGTCGGGTGTGCACAGGTGGACGCGGTGCACCAGGCGCGGTTTCGTCTCGGGCCAGCCCTGTTCCAGGGCGGCGGCCAGCAGGTCGTGCTTGGTGGTGCAGGTGCCCCGCCACTCTTCGAGGGTGCCGTGGGCGCTGCGGTCGGCGGGGAGTCCGAAGGGGATGCGGTGGACGGCCTCGACCACCTGGGCGAGGGAGGCGTCAGCGGGAAGGCCGGCCCGCTTGATGAGTGGATCCAACATGGCCGCCAGCGTAACGAAGCGGCCCGTGGCGGCGGTAGGCGGCGGTTCGACCACGGTGCGCATCGGACCGCCCGTCGAGCGGGTGCGCGCCCGCCCGCGTCCGGGCGGGCGCGCACCGGCGCCTCAGCCGTTCTTCGTGGTGAGGGTGACCTCGATGTTGCCGCGGGTGGCACGCGAGTAGGGGCACACCTGGTGGGCCGCCTCGACCAGCCGCTGCGCCTCCTCCTGGGTCTTGCCCGGGATGGTGACCTCCAGCTCGACGGCCAGCGTCAGGCCGTCGTCGTCGGTGCCCAGGCTGACCTTGGAGTCGATCGTGGAGCCGTCGACGGAGTCCTGGGATTCGCGGGCGACCTTCTTGAGGGCACCGTGGAAGCAGGCGGCGTAGCCCACGGCGAACAGCTGCTCGGGGTTGGTGCCCGGCCCGTCGTCGCCGCCCAGGCCCTTGGGCACGGACAGGTCGACGTTGAGGCGGTCGTCGGAGGTGCGGCCCGTGCCCTTGCGGCCCTCGCCGGTGACCTCGGCTTCGGCGGTGTACATGACCTTCATCGCGCTGTCTTCCTTTCGGATGGCGTTTCGTCCGCGGCGCACGTGGCCGCGGTCGCTGTCCCCGCCGCGCGCCGCCGGCCGCTCACCGCCGGCTGCGGAGGTCGTCGGCGGCGGCGGTGGCGGAGTCGGTGATCCGCTCCAGGGTCCGGCGCAGTTGCGCGGCCTGGGCCGCGGAGACTCCGGTGGCGTCCAGGACCCGGGCGGGAATGCCGGCGGCCTGCTCGCGCAGCGCCGCCCCGGTGCCGGTGAGGGTGATGCGCACGACGCGCTCGTCGCCGCCGGTGCGGCTGCGGCGCACCAGGCCGCCCGCTTCCAGCCGGCGCAGCAGCGGCGACAGGGTGCCCGAGTCGAGCCGCAGCCGGGTGCCCAGCTCCTTGACGGTGACCTCGCCGTGCTCCCACAGCACCAGCATGGCCAGGTACTGGGGGTAGGTGAGGCCGAGTTCGCCGAGCAGCTCGCGGTAGAGGCCGGTCATCGCACGCGATGCGGCATAGACGGCGAAGCACAGCTGGCGGTCCAGGGCGAGCGGATCGGTCTCGGGCGCGGCTGCCGTGTCGGTCATCGCTGGGGGTCCCTCCTCGACAGAGGTCAATTTAGCACAACCGGATTGCACGCAACCGACCCGGCCTCACTCGGCCGACTGCGCGCGGCGCAGCTTGCGGGCGATGTCGCGCAGAGTGCACAGCTCCTCTCCCGACAGCGCCGTGCCCACGTAGCGCTCGATGGCCGCCGCGTGGGCCCGTCCGACACGCTGCAGCACCTCGCGGCCGTGATCGGTGAGGCCGACGACGGTGCCGCGCCGGTCGCACGGATCGCCTTCGCGGGTGACCAGTCCGCTTTCGGCCATGCGCTCGACGAGGCGGCTGATGCTGGGCTGGGTGAGCAGCACGTGCTCGCTGAGGTCGCGCATGCGCGACCCCTTCGGGCAGCGGGACAGGGTGAAGAGCACGTCGTACTCGCGCATCGTGATGCCCCAGTCGCGGAAGTCGTCCTGGAACCTGCGCATCAGCGCGATCTGGGCGCGGGCGAGCTCCTCCCACGCCTCTTCGGCGAGCCTGTTCCCGGCCATTGCCCGCTTCCCCGCTCCCGTCGGTCCTCTCGCGCGCGCCCGCGGGCCGGCCCCCGCCGGGCCCGGTGCGGGGCGCGCGCCGTGCACCCATGATTCCACCGACCGCCGACGCGCCCGCGGCGCCGCGGCGGGTTCAGATCGCCTTCCAGCGCTGCAGCAGGTGGAAGGCGCCCCATCCGGGCAGCACCGGGAACCAGAAGGTCAGGATCCGAAACAGCAGCACCGCGGGCAGGCCGACGGCCGCCGGCACCCCGGCGACGGTGGTCAGCCCGCCCAGCAGCGCGGCCTCGACCGCGCCCAGTCCGCCGGGGGTGGGCGCGGCCGACCCGATCGCGTTGCCCGCGAGGAAGACCACGGCCAGCGCCGCGATGTCGGCGCGCCCGCCGAACGCGGCGACCGAGAACCCCAGGCACAGCACGAACGCCGCGGTCTGCAGAAGGGTCCCGCCCACGCCCATCGCCAGCCGGCGCGGGTGCTGGAGCAGGTCCAGCAGCTGGGGCAGCGTGCCCTGGAAGTAGGGGCGCACCCGCTCCAGGACCACGCGGCGCAGGCCGGGGACCAGCAGTACGAGCGCCACGGCCAGCGACAGGCCCGCGGTGACGGCGATGACCGTGACCGACGGCGAGAAGTCGGCGATGTAGGAGGTGCCGGTGAGGTAGGCGCACACCAGCAGCAGGGGGATCTGCAGGATCAGCGCCACCGCCTGGGACAGCCCCACCGCCGAGATCGCCAGTCCGGCCGAGGCGCCCATCCGGGTCACGTAGCGGGAGTTGACGGCGAGCGTCCCCAGCCCCGCGGGCGCGGCGATGCGCACGAAGGAGCCGGCGTATTGCACCAGGATCGTCGTCCACAGGCTCAGCCGGATGGGCACGAAGCCCATCAGCGCCATGGCCCCGGCGACCATGCACACCACCGAGGCGGCGAAGGCGGCAGCCGCCCAGCCCAGGTCGGCCTGGGAGATGGTGCTGAAGTCGACGTCGGCGAGCTGGTAGGCCAGGATCAGCCCGACGGCGGTGGCGGCGACCACGCTGACCACGGTGCGCGGGCGCATCCGCTCCAGCCGCGCCGGGCGGGCCGGCGCCTCGGGCACCGCTCCGGTGATCTGGGCGCGGATGGCCTTCAGCGTCTCGCGGCGGCTGCGCAGCCTGCTGCGCAGCGCGAAGGGCATGCCCGCCGTCTGCAGGAACGGCAGCGCCCCGGCGGCGGTGTCGCGCCCCAGCACCCGGATCGCCGACTCCACCGCGCGCTGCTCCCCCACCCGCAGCGCCAGGAGGGTCATCAGGGCGGCCACGTCCAGCGACGCCTTGATCGGCGAGGCCGCGACGGTCCCGTGGGCCAGCCCGGTGAAGACCACCCGCCCGTTGAGGCGGCGGCCCACGGTGGAGCCGTTGAGGTTGCCGTGGGTGATGCGGTTGCGGTGCAGCAGGGCCAGTTCGGCGAAGATTTCGTCGAGGGCGTCGTCGGTGAGCTCGGCGGTGTCGAACGCGTCCAGCGGGCGCACCGGGACGTGCTCGGTGACCAGCGCCACGGTGCCCAGGCCCAGCTCGCCGACGGCCAGCACGCGCGGGCCGGCGGCTCCGGCGGCGCGCGCGGCGAAGTCCATCAGCGCGGCGTGTTCGAGCCGGCGCTGGGTACCCAGCAGGACCGGGGGCGCCGCGGGACCGCGCAGCATCACCGCGCCCAGCAGCCGCTTCCACACGCCGCTGTTGTCCTCGGAGCGGAACAGCACCACGTCCAGGCGCCGGTCGACGGTGTCGACGGCGAAGCGCTGGTTGCCCTCGGCGTCGCCGCCCAGGGGGGTCAGGCCCAGCGGCTCCCAGCCGAAGCGGCGCAGTTCCCGGACCAGGCGCCCCGTGGCCGGAACCGGCCGCGACAGGCCCACGGCGTAGGCGGCCACCGATGCGCAGGTCCATCCGGCCAGCACGGTCAGCACCAGCGACAGGGCCGTGGTGACGCCCGCCAGCAGCACCGCGGCGGAGGTCAGGGCGATGCCGCCCCACATCGCCGCGCGCACGCGGGGCAGGTGGCCCAGCGGCAGCGCGCGCAGGTAGGCGATTCCGGCGGCGATGTAGGCGTGCAGCGGGGAGGTGAACAGGCTCTGGGACTCCGGCGCCATCAGCACCTCGGGCAGGCCCGAGGGGGTGAGCGCCTGCACGGTGGCGTTGGCCGCGCCGGTCAGCCCGTAGCCGAAGGCGCCCGCCGCGAGCGCGCGCACGATCTGGCGGAACTCGCGCCGCAGCAGCCGCTCCACCGCGGTGGCGCCGATCAGCACGATGACCGTCAGGTTGGCGATGCCGGCGATCAGCGCCAGCATCGAGGGGGGCAGCAGGGTGCGCAGTTCGGCCGGGTAGGGGGACTGCTGGCCGTCGGTGGTGAGTCGGACGACCACCAGTACGGCGGCGATGACCAGCACTCCGGCCGCCGCCACCAGCAGATCCACGGGCCTGCGCGCGGTTGGGCCCAGTTCCGGCAGGCGCTCTCCTGCGCCGCGGTCCGGGCCGAATCCTCCAGATGTCACGGTTCCAGACTGCCCGAATCCGGGCACTTCCCGCGTCAGCCGCCGCGGCGGCGTGTTCGCGGCGGTCGTGCAGGCCCGCCCGGCACGGCCGCGGGTGACCGGCGCCACACCTCAGCGTTACCGGGCCGTCACCGGTGGTCGATCCGGTGAAACGCGCGGCGGGCACGGTGGTGGGCATGAGCCGGACGCGATCGGACACGCATACGCGAAGCAGGGCCGAGACCGCACAGGGCGGGCCCGCCCCGCGGGGCTTCCTCGGCCAGGAGATGGTGGAGGTGGGCGGCCTGCTGCTGGCGGCGGGCGCCGCGCACCTGCTGGTGCTGTCGCTGGGCCACAGCGACCACGGCGGCGTGCTGCTGGTGGCGACGGGAGCGGCGCTGCTGGGGATCTCCATGCTGCACCGGTGGCGCGCCCACCGCGCCGCCCGGCCGGTGGGGGCGGGTGCGGCGGGGACCCTGCGCCGCGCGCCGCACGCGGCCGGGGCGGAGGCCTCGGACCGGCTGTGGCGGGTGCGGGTGGCCGTCGACGACGTCCCCGGCGGCCTCGCCGCCCTCACCGCGCAGATGGCGCAGCGGGGCGTGGACATCCGGCTGCTGCAGATCCACCCCGCCGGCGACGAGGCGGTCGACGACCTCTATGTGGCCGCACCGGCCGGCGTGGGCGCCGACGTGCTGCGGGATGCGGCGGCCCGCGCGGGCGGGCGCCGGCCCGTGGTCGAGCCCGCCGACGTCCGCGACCTCACCGACACGGCCGCGCGGACCCTGTCGCTGGTGGCGGGGCTCGTCGGCGGGGACGCGGACCTGGCGGCGGTGCTGGCGGCGGTCGCGGGCACCGGCGATGTCGAACACCGCTCCGCTCCCCCGCGGGATCTGGAGGAGGAGGACCTGCGGCGGACGGTGATGTGCCTGCCGGCACCCGAGGGCGGTGTGCTGGTACTGCGCCGGCGCGTCGCCTTCACCCCGGTGGAGTTCGCCCGGTGCCGGGCGGTCGTGCACACCGCCGCCGGGCTGCAGGCGCGCCTGCGCCGGGAACGGGTCGGCGAGCACTGAGCGGCGGCGGTTCGCGGGCGGGCGCACCCGCCCGCGAACGTCCCGCGCCCGCCGCGGCCCGGTTCTCGGCGGTGCGGATCGCGGGTGTTGTCCCAGGCCCGTTCCGGGTAGCGGGCCACCAGCCCGCCGCCGGGACACGGGGCCGCCGGCCTTCCACCCCGGTGGACGGGATGCGGATTGCCACAGGCGGGCCGCGCCACCCGCGGCACCGCCGGCGAGACCCGGTCGGCGCGGCACCCGGACCTCCTGCCGCGTCGGCCGCCTCACCGCGCCCGGGCGCTCACAGGAAGCTCACCCCCTGGGCCAGCGGGAGTTCGGTGGAGTAGTTGACGGTGTTGGTGGCGCGGCGCATGTAGGCGCGCCAGGCGTCGGATCCGGACTCGCGGCCGCCGCCGGTGGCCTTCTCGCCGCCGAAGGCGCCGCCGATCTCGGCGCCGGAGGTGCCGATGTTGACGTTGGCGATGCCGCAATCGGCGCCGGCCGCGGACAGGAACCGCTCGGCCTCGCGCTGGTCGCGGGTGAACACCGAGCCGGAGAGGCCCTGGGGCACCCCGTTGTGCAGTTCCAGCGCCTCCTCGAAGGTGCGGTAGGTCAGCACGTAGAGGATCGGCGCGAATGTCTCCTGGCGCACGATGGCGCTCTGGCGCGGCATGGCGACCACAGCGGGGTCGACGTAGTAGGCGGCCGGGGCCTCGGCCTGAAGGCGGCGCGCTCCGCCGGTGAGCAGCCGGCCGCCGTCGTCGGCGGCGGACTGCAGGGCCTCGCCCATCGACCGGTGGGCGCCCTCGCCGATCAGCGGGCCCACCAGGGTGTCCTCGGCGAAGGGGTCGCCGACGCGCGCCTGGAGCTTGCCGTAGGCCTCGACGACGCGCTCGGTGAAGTCCTCGGCGATGTCCTCGTGCACGATGAGGCGGCGCTGGGTGGTGCAGCGCTGCCCCGCGGTGCCGGCGGCGCCGAAGACGACGCCCTGCAGGGCCAGGTCGGCGTCGGCCGAGGGCGCGACGATCGCGGCGTTGTTGCCGCCCAGCTCCAGCAGGCAGCGCCCGAGGCGCGCGGCCACGCGGGGGGCGACCTCGCGCCCCATGCGCACCGATCCGGTGGCGCTGAGCAGCGCCACCCGGGGGTCGTCGGCCAGTGCCTCGCCGGCCTCGCGCCCGCCCAGCACCAGCCGGTGGACCCCCTCGGGGGCGCCCACGTCGGCCGCGGCGCGCATCAGCAGGCCGTGGCAGGCCAGCGCGGTCAGCGGGCTCTGCTCGGAGGGCTTCCACACCACGGTGTCCCCGCACACCAGCGCGACCGCGGTGTTCCAGGACCACACCGCCACGGGGAAGTTGAAGGCGGTGACGACGCCGACGACGCCCAGCGGGTGCCAGGTCTCCATCAGCCGGTGGCCGGGCCGCTCCGAGGCCATGGTGCGGCCGTAGAGCTGGCGCGACAGGCCCACGGCGAAGTCGCAGATGTCGATCATCTCCTGGACCTCGCCGGCGGCCTCGGAGCCGATCTTGCCGGCTTCGATGGTGACCAGCTCGGCCAGGTCCTGCTTGTGCTCGCGCAGCAGCTCGCCCAGCCGGCGTACGAGGTGGCCGCGCTCGGGGGCCGGGGTGTCGCGCCAGGAGCCGCGGAAGACCGACTCGGCGGCCGAGACGGCCTGCCCGGCGTCGGCGGCGCCGGCGGGGGCGAGCCGGAACAGGGCCTCGCCGGTGATGGGGGTGCGGGCGGTGAGACCGGCGCCGGCGGCCCCGTCGGGGCTCGCGGCGCCGCAGCGCCCCAGCGCCGCGGTGGCGCGGTCGCGCAGGCGCTCGGTTGCGGGAAGGGCTGCCATGGCCTTCTCTCTCCGTTGAGAGGCGGTTGCGGGCACGGAACTTTTTCCCTGCGCCGCGCCGGACTAACCGCGTGCCGCCGCGCGCCGGGATCCCCGGGGGCGCGGGGCCTGCGCGCCGGAGCCGGCGCCGCCTGTGGCAGGCTGTGCGCCGGAACCCGCGCCCGGCCGCCGCTTCGGCGGGTGCGCGCACCCGCCGGTGCCGCAGGGCGCGCCTGAGGTGACCGCATCGCACGAAGACCGGCGAGTCGCGCTATACCTGGAAGGAGGCGCGGCGTTGCCCCGCCCGGCCGGGGGCCGCACGCCGCAACGCACATGAGGGCCACCGCCATGACCGTCGAGGAATCCCGCACCGCCTTCGCCGCACCGCAGGCGATCCTGCGCCGCTCCGGCTTCGCGGCGGCGGCCCCCTTGTTCGCGGCCGACCTCGCCGCCGCGCGGGACCCGGAGGAGGCCGAGGCGGTCGTGGCGGCGCACGGCCGGCGGCTGTGGACCGAGGCGGTGCGCCAAAGCGAGGGCGTCGCCGACGACCGCTTCCTCTACTGGGCGCGGCTGACCCTCAGCGCCCGGCTGCGGGAGTGGAGCCCCGGCTTCCCCCTGGACGCCGACCGGCGCGCCGCGCTGGCCGAACGGCTGGAGCGGGCCTCCCGCGGCCACGACGACCTGGTGTTCCCGCCCGACGACAAGCTGCTGCGGGTCATCGTGACCGGGTTCGACCCCTGCGGGCTGGACGAGGACGTGCGCCGCTCCGACCCCTCGGGCGCCGCGGCGCTGACCCTGCACGGCTCGGTGCTTCAGGCGCGGGGCCGCCGGGCCGCCGTGCGCACCGCGGTGTTCCCCGCGCGCTGGCGGGACCTGGCCGCCGGAATGGTGGAGCAGGCGCTCTCTCCGCACTACTTCCCCGTGGCGGGAACAGTGGCCGCCGATGCGGTGATCACCGTGAGCCAGGGGCGCGGCGGCGGTTTCGAACTGCCCGCCTACAACGGCGCCCTGCGCGGCCGCGCGCCCGACAACGAGGGCGTGAGCGCGCCCGGGCCCGTCCCCGCGCCGCCCGGTGCGCCCGCGGCCGGGCCGCTGCCGGAGCGGACCGCCTCCTCGCTGCCGCGCCGCGCCGTCGCCGAGCGCGGTGCCGGGCGCTTCCCGGTGCACGGGGGCGCCGAGCCCGGCGCGGGGGCGGGTCCGGCGGGCGGCGACGGCGTGCCCAACGAGGTCGCCTACCGCAACGCGCTGCTGCGCGACGCCGCCGAGCGCGACATCCCCGCCGGCCACGTCCTCACCCCGGTGCTGGAGATCGGCTCGGCCGACCCGCAGGAGCTGGCCACCCCCGAGTTCGAGCGCGACCGCGCCGACATCGTCGAGCAGCTGCGCGCGATCGTCCAGGCGGCACTGGAGGCATGACCGCGCCGCGCACGCGAACGCCCCGGCCCGGTCGCGGATGCACCGGGTCGGGGCGCTGAGCGGGATCGCGGCGGCGGCCCCCATCGGGCGGCCCGGCCGCTAGTACGTGGAGTAGTCGGTGGTCGAGGCCGAGAACATCGCCACGCCGTAGATCACCCACCAGATGATCCCCACGACCAGGGCCACGCCGAAGTAGATCCAGGCGATCAGCGTGCAGATGCGCGCGGCCTTGGGGTTGCTCTCGGCCATGGTCAGGCCGATGATCGCCAGGACCAGGCCGACCAGGGTGCCGCCGCAGGTGAAGCACATGCCGATCACGTTGGCGATGAGCGCACCGATGGCGCTGCCCTTGTTGGCCGGCGGTTCCATGCCGGGGCCTCCGGGCGGGGGCGGCGGAGCGCCGTAGCCGCCGCCAGGCGGGCCGGGCGGCGGGGGCGGCGGGCCGTAGCCGCCGCTGCCGTAGGGCGGCTGACCCCCTGACGGACCGTAACTCATGTGACTCCTCCCCGGAATGCCCGGGCGCGCTCGCCGCGCCACCGGGTGTATCGCTGAACTTTTCGGTATTTGCGCGCACGTTGGATGCGCACACGCCCGCCGCGGTTCCATCGGTTCGCTGGAGCCTGCCCGAGCGGGCGCGGGGGACGGCCGCCTGCGGCGACGTACCGATAGGCGTTCGGAGCGTTCGAGGCCGCGGCGCCCGCCAGGGCAGCATACGGCGTGCGGCGCCCGGCCCCGTCCGCCGGAGGGCGGGATCGCCCCCGCATCCGGGGCCGCGTGTCCGGTTCCGGCCACCGCCGCGGCCTGCAGGTGCGCGTCGCGCAGGGCCGCGCCGCGCGGAGGGCGCTCACCGGTGCGGTGAATCGTGATGCGACCGCAACCGCGGCGGAGCGGGCGCGGCGCTCAGCCCTCGTCCTCCAGGATGCCGTCGATGATGTCGCCCAGCACCCGGGCGCGGTCCTCGCCGGTGAGGTTGCCGACCTCCATCAGCGCCCCGGCGGTCTCGACCCGGTCGCCCGCGCGCCCCTCGACGACGCACAGCCGCACCACCTCGCGCGTGGGGATGTGCAGGAAGCGCAGTTCGTCGGGCGGAGCCAGGTCGTAGAGGTTGACCGGATAGCGGGAGTGGCGGTTGCGCCACTGCTCGGCGCGCTTGAGCACGAAGCCGTGCAGCAGCGACTCCAGGATCTCGGGGTCGGCCAGCGCATCGGCGTCGCCGTGGGCGCGGCATTCGGCGCAGTTGGCCAGCTCGGCCTTGAGCAGGCGCCGGGCACCGGGATGGACGACGTGCTCGGCGGTGAGCTTGCTGGGGTGTCGGTGCGCCATGGGCCCAGCTTAGGACGCGTTCGGCGGGCCGCCGTCCGGGGCGCACGGGGGCGCCGGGAGGCCTCCCCCGCCCGGGGCGGGCGGCGCCGCGGCGGGGCTGGACCGGCCCGGTGTGCCGGGCGTGCGGGGGTTCCCGCCTCCGCACGCCCGGGCAGGCGGCGGGGAGGTCGGGATCACCCGGTCACGACGTGCATCGGCGCCCCCGGCGGGTAGTCGCCTCGGCGAGGGATCGAAAGGGGTGTCAGAGATGAGCGAGAACGTTTTCGTGCTCGGGATGGACGAGCACAACCGTGCGGCCCTCGCAGAGATTCCCGGCGTGGTGTTCCATCCGCTGCTGACCATCGACCGGGTGCACAGCTACGTGCACGAGAACGACGACCTGTCGGCCCTGCTCGACGAGGCCCGCGCCGAACTGGACGCCTTCGACGGCCCCGTGCACGGCATCCTCGGCTACTGGGACTTCCCCGTGAGCACCGTGGTGCCGATCCTGTGCGCGGAGCGGGGGCTGCCTGCGCCGTCGCTGGAGTCGGTCGTCAAGTGCGAGCACAAGTACTGGAGCCGGCTGGAGCAGGCCGAGGTCATCGACGAGCTGCCCGGATTCGCCGAGATCCCCTTCGACGCCGAGCGCCCGCCCGACCACATGCGCTACCCGATGTGGCTCAAGCCGGTAAAGGGCTTCTCCTCCGAGCTGGCCTTCCGGGTGGAGGACGAGGAGGGCTTCCGCGACGCCCTGGCGCGCATCCGGGACGGCGCCGGCGAGCTCGGCGGGCCCTTCGAGTGGGTCCTGGACCAGGTCGAGCTGCCCGAGGCCGTGGCCCGTGCCGGGGGAACCGCCTGCCTGGCCGAGGAGGAGGCCTCCGGCCGCCAGCTGACGGTCGAGGGCTACGTGTACAAGGGGCGCCCGCACGCCTACGGGGTGATCGACTCGCTGAACTACCCCGACACCTCCAGCTTCCTGCGCTACCAGTACCCCTCCGAGCTCCCCGGCCACGTCCAGGACCGGGTCCGCGACGTCTCCTCCCGCGTCGTCACGCGGATGGGCCTGGACGACACCACCTTCAACATCGAGTACTTCTGGGATCCCGACACCGACGAGATCCGGCTGCTGGAGGTCAACCCCCGCCACTCCCAGTCCCACGCCTACCTCACCTCCCTGGTCGACGGCCGGCCCAACCACTCCTACCGGGTCGACCTCGCGCTGGGCCGCGAGCCCGAGATCGATCAGGGCGGCGGCGAGTACCCCATGGCGGCCAAGTGGTTCCTGCGCCGCTTCGCCGACGGCGTGGTGCGCATCGCCCCCGGCGAGGACGACGTCGCCGGCATGGCGCGCGACATCCCCGGGACGTCGGCGGAGATCCTGGTCGAGCCGGGGACCCGGCTCTCGGAGCTGCCCGACCAGGACAGCTACAGCTACGCCATGGCGGTGATCTACACCGGAGCGGCCGACGCCGAGGGCCTCCAGCGCTCCTACGAGCTGTGCCTGGCCCGCCTCCCGTTCGATGTCGAGGACGTCGAGGCCGCAAGCCAGGAGTGACCGAGGAAGGGAGAGCCGCATGCACCACGTCACGGCACTGCCCCACAAGATCATCGAGGAGCAGGGGGTGGAGATCCCCCTGTCGGACGGCACCCGGCTGGCCGCGCGGATCTGGCGGCCCGACTCGGGGGAGGAGCCGGTGCCGGCGATCCTGGAGTTCATCCCCTACCGGCAGCGCGACCTCACCGCCCAGCGCGACTCGACCATCCACCCCTACCTGGCCGGCCACGGCTACGCCTGCGCCCGGGTGGACCTGCGCGGCAGCGGCGACTCCGAGGGGGTGCTGCAGGACGAGTACCTGGAACAGGAGCTGTGCGACGCCGAGGAGGTGCTGGCGTGGCTGGCCGCCCAGCCCTGGTGCTCGGGCAGGACGGGGATGATGGGCATCTCCTGGGGCGGGTTCAACGCGCTGCAGGTCGCCGCGCGCCGCCCCGAGAGCCTGGGCGCGATCGTGACGCTGTGCTCGACCGACGACCGCTACGCCGACGACGTGCATTACATGGGCGGGTGCCTGCTGGGCGACAACCTCTCCTGGGCCTCCACGATGTTCGCCTACACCGCCTGCCCGCCCGACCCTGCGATGGTCGGCGAGCGCTGGCGCGAGATGTGGCAGCAGCGGATCGACCGCAGCGGGCTCTGGCTGGACACCTGGCTGCGCCACCAGCTGCGCGACGACTACTGGCGGCACGGTTCGGTCTGCGAGGACCTCTCGGCCATCGAGGTGCCGGTGATGGCCGTCAGCGGATGGGCCGACGGCTACTCCAACGCGGTGTTCCGGCTGATGGAGGGGCTGGACGTGCCGCGGCTGGGGCTGGTGGGCCCGTGGTCGCACAAGTATCCGCACCTGGGCGTGCCCGGCCCGGCCATCGGGTTTTTGCAGCAGTGCGTGCGCTGGTGGGACCGCTGGCTCAAGGGCGTCGACAACGACGTGATGGACGAGCCCATGGTGCGGACGTGGATGCAGGAGAGCGTGCCGCCCTCCACCTCCTACGAAGAGCGGCCCGGCCGCTGGGTGGGCGAGCCGCGCTGGCCCTCCCCGCGCATCCGCCGCCAGACCCACCCGCTGATGCGGGACCGCATCGCCGAGCCCGGCACCGACGTGGGATCCGACAACCTCTCGGTGGAGTCGCCGCTGACCGTCGGCCAGTACGCCGGGAAGTGGTGCTCCTACAACGCGCCGCCGGACCTGCCCTACGACCAGCGCGAGGACGACGGCGGGTCGCTGGTCTTCGACAGCGAGGTGCTGTCGGAGCGGCTGGAGATCCTCGGCGCTCCGGAGGTCAACCTGGAGTTCACCGTCGACCGGCCGGTGGCGATGGTGTCCGTGCGCCTGTCCGACGTCGCTCCCGACGGCCGGGCCACCCGCGTGACCTACGGTCTGCTGAACCTGACCCACAGCGCCGACCACTCCGACGCCGAGGACCTGGTGCCCGGCAAGCGCTACCGCGTGTCCGTGCCGATGAACGGCGTCGCCCAGGCGTTCCCGCCCGGCCACCGGCTGCGGGTGTCGGTGTCGACCTCCTACTGGCCGCTTGCCTGGCCGCCGCCGCAGCCGGTGCTGCTGACGGTGCTGCTGGAGGGCAACAGCACGGTGGTGCTTCCGGTGCGCCCCACCGACAGCTCCGACGAGGTGGCGCCGCAGCCCTTCGGCGAGGCCGAGGGCACGCCCCCGCTGGAGACCACGCAGGTGGAGCCCGGCGAGCAGCAGTGGAAGGTCGAGCGCGACCTGGTCGACTACGAGTCGTCGCTGCGGGTGGTCAAGGATCTGGGCACGGTGCGCTTCGAGGACATCGGCCTGGAGGTCAGCAGGCGCGCCGAAGAGGTCTACACGGTCCGCGGCGACGACTTCTCCTCGCCCAGGGGCACGACCGAGTGGCGCATGCGCTTCAGGCGCGACGGCTGGGACGTGGAGACGGTCACCACCTCCGAGCTGACGGCCACCCCGGAGGTGTTCTACGTCAACGCGACCCTGGACGCCTATGAGAACGGCGACCGGGTGACCGCGCGCACCTGGAACACGGTGATCCCGCGCGACCACGTCTAGTCGGCCGCGGGTCCCCGGGCAGGGGCGCGTTCGCGCGGGCGGGCGGCACGCCGCAGGCCGCCCCCCGCGCGAACGCGGTCTAGGAGTCCACCCGGTCGTGGTAGGTCAGGCGGGTGCGCTCGGTGTGGTCGTTCATGAGCCGGGCCGCCTCGCCGGCGGAGCCGGCGGCGATGGCCTCGATGATCTCGGCGTGCTCGTGCCAGGAGGCCATGCCCCGGGATCGGGCGATCGGCGCGTAGTACCACCGCACTCTGCGGTCGACCTGCTCGGCCAGCTCGGCCAGGACGCGGTTGCCCGAGGCCTCGATGACCCCGCGGTGGAAGGCGGCGTTGGCGGTGACCACCGAGTCGACGTCGACGTCGTCGACCGCGGCCACACCGGCGCGCCACAGTTCGCGCAGGTGCTCGACCTGCTCGGGGAGGGCGGTGAGGGCGGCCAGCCGGGCCGCCTCGGTCTCCAGGACGGCGCGCACCGCCAAGAGCTGGTCGGCCTCGCTCTCCGTGGGCGTGTGGACGAACGCGCCGTAGCCGGGGCGCAGGTCGACCCAGCCCTCGTTGCTCAGCCGCTGCAGCGCCTCGCGCACCGGCTGGCGGGAGACGCCGAGCTGCTCGGCGAGCTCGCTTTCGACCAGGTGCCGGCCGGGAGGGAACTCCCGGGTGATGATCAGGTTGAGGATGGTTTCGTAGACCGTCTCGCGCAGTGGGACAGGGCGTTGCACCCGCCCACTCAGCGCGGCCTTCAACGGCTGTGTGGTCATTGCGCCGCTCCTGCCCGTCGCACGATGTTCCCGAGTGATGACTGTAGACAGTCTACGAAATCCATCGCGCTCCCGCAGTCGGGGCGGCCGGGGCGGCGATCGCGGGCCCGCGGGCGGCTCGCCGACCCGCGATCGCGCAGTGCGCACCTGGCGGTGCAGTGGCCGTCACAGCCGTGCCCGCCCCCTGCGAGCGAGGGTTCGGCGGCGGAGAAGAACGCCTGAACTTGCTGTTCGCCTGCATTCACACGTTCCTTTTCCGCTGACGACCCCTCGCCCTGTGCGCCCTGTCAGCATACTGTATACAAAATCGTTCGGGCGAGAGAACGGAGCACAGTATGAGAATCGCCATCCTCGGCGCCGGCGCGATCGGCGCCTATGCCGGAGCGGCCCTGCACCGCGGAGGGGCCGACGTCCACCTGATCGCCCGCGGCCCCCACCTGGAGGCGCTGCGTGCCAACGGGGTGCGCGTCCTCAGCGACCGGGGGGACTTCACCGCCCGGCCCCACGCGACCAACGACCCCCGCGAGATCGGACCCGTCGACTTCGTCTTCCTGGGACTCAAGGCCCAGCACTACGCCGGCTGCGCACCGATGCTGCGCCCCCTGATGGGCCCCAACACCGCGGTCGTCGCCGCCCAGAACGGCATTCCCTGGTGGTACTTCCACGGCGTGCCCGGGCCGCTGGCCGAGCGCCGGATCAGCACCGTCGATCCGGGCGGGTCGGTCAGCCGGGCGATCCCGGTCGAGCGCGCCATCGGCTGCGTCGTCTACGCCGCCACCGAGATCGAGGGCCCCGGCGTGATCCGCCACCTGGAGGGCACCCGCTTCTCCATCGGCGAGCCCGACGGCAGCATCTCCCCCCGATGCACCGCCTTCAGCGAGGCGATGATCGCCGGCGGCCTGAAGTGCCCCGTCGAACCGGAGCTGCGCGAGGACATCTGGGTCAAGCTGATGGGCAACATCACCTTCAACCCCCTCAGCGCGCTGACCCGCTCCACCATGGCCCAGATCTGCCGCGACAGCTCGGCCCGCGAGCTGGCGCGGTCGATGATGAGCGAGACCCTGGAGGTGGCCGGGCGCCTGGGGATCCACCCCACGATCTCCATCGAGCGCCGCCTGGCCGGCGCCGAGCGCGCCGGCGACCACCGCACCTCCACCCTGCACGACGTCGAGCGCGGGCGGCCCATGGAGCTCGACGTCATCCTCACCGCCGTCATCGAACTCGCCGACCTGGTCGGCGCCGAGGTGCCCACCCTGCGCACCGTCGACGCGGTGGCCCGGCTGCTCAACGCCCGGCTGGTCGACGGCAGCGTGGCCGAGCGCATGGCCGCCGCGACCGCCGCCTCCGCCCCCGCCCCCGCGGCCTGAGCGAGACCCGCTCCCACCGCCCGGGCGGCGCGCCCCCTGCCGCCGCGCCGCCTGCGGACACTTGCCCGCCGGACCGGCGTCGCATACTGTAGACAATATTTGTACCCTGCGATTTACCACAGTGGCCACGAGACCAAGCGAGGCCTGAGAAGATGCGATCGGACGATATACAGCCCGGCAGCTATGAACGCCTGACCCGCCCGCTTGTGCGCGAGGACGGCGAGCTGCGCCCGGCCTCCTGGGAGGAGGCGCTCGACCGCGCCGCCGCCGGCTTCCGCGCCGGCGTCGAGCGGTACGGCCCCAACGCGTTCGGCATGCTCTCGTGCGCACGGGCCACCAACGAGATGAACTTCGTCGCCCAGAAGTTCACCCGCGTCGTGATGGGCACCAACAACGTCGACTCCTGCAACCGCACCTGCCACGCCCCCAGCGTGGCCGGTCTCGCCGCCGCCTTCGGCTCCGGCGGAGGGACCTCCTCCTATTCCGAGGTCGAGGACACCGACCTGATCATCGTGTGGGGAGGCAACCCGCGCTTCGCCCACCCGATCTTCTTCCAGCACGTGCTCAAGGGCGTGCACAACGGGGCGCGGCTGTTCGTGGTCGACCCCCGCCGGACCTCCTCGGCCCAGTGGGCCGACCGCTGGCTCGGCCTCAACGTCGGCACCGACATCCCGCTCGCCCACGCCATCGGGCGCGAGATCATCCACGCCGGACTGGCCAACGACACCTTCATCCAGCGCGGCACCACCGGCTTCGAGGAGTACCGCGAGCTGGTCGAGCCCTGGACGCTCGCCGCGGCCGAGGCCGAGACGGGCGTTCCCGCCGAGGCCATCCGCGAACTGGCGCACGCCTACGCCACCGCCGAGCGCGCCCAGCTGTGCTGGACGCTGGGCATCACCGAGCACCACAACGCCACCGACAACGTCAAGGCGCTGATCAACCTCTCCCTGCTCACCGGGCACGTGGGCCGCTACGGCTCCGGCCTGCAGCCGCTGCGCGGCCAGAACAACGTGCAGGGGGGCGGCGACATGGGCGCCATCCCCGACCGGCTGGCCGGGTTCCAGGACATCCTCGACCAGGAGGTCCGCTCGCGCTTCGAGGCGACCTGGAACACCTCCATCCAGCCCCGCAAGGGCAAGACGCTGACCCAGATGTTCGAGGCGATGGACGAGGGCGAGCTCAAGACCCTCTACATCATCGGCGAGAACCCGGTGCAGTCCGAGCCCGAGACCTTCACCACCACCCGCCGCCTCCAGCAGCTGGACCACCTGGTGGTGCAGGACATCTTCCTGACCAAGACCGCCGAACTGGCCGACGTGGTGCTGCCGGCCAGCGCCTCCTGGTGCGAGTCCGACGGCACCTTCACCAACAGCGAGCGCCGCGTGCAGCTGGTACGCAAGGCACTGGACCCGCCTCCGGGGGCGCGCGACGACATCGAGATCATGTGCGACCTCGCCCAGCGCCTCGGGCACGCCTGGCAGCGGCCCAGCGCCGAGGAGGTCTGGGACGAGCTGCGCAGCCTCTCCCCCATCCACCGGGGCATGAGCTACCAGCGGCTGGAGGAGCTGCACGGCATCCAGTGGCCGTGCTTCTCCGAGGACAGCCTGGAGCCCAGCTACCTGCACTCCCGGCTGTGGTCGGCCGATCCCCAGAAGCGGGGCGAGCCCGCCCCGTTCGGCATCGTGGGCCACTCCCCGCCGGTCGACCTGCTCGACGACGACTACCCCTTCCGCCTGACCACGGGCCGCCGGCTGGACGACTACAACACCGGCGTGCAGACCAGCGGCTTCTCCTCGCCCCTGCGGCGGGGCGAACTGCTGGACATCTCGCCCGAGGACGCCGAGCGGCTGGGGATCGCCGACGGCGAGACGGTGCGGGTCTCCTCGCGCCGGGGGTCGGTGCTGGTGCCCGCCTCGGTCTCCACGCAGATGCGCCCGGGGCTGGTGTTCATGACCTTCCACTTCCCCGACCAGGTCGACACCCAGCTGCTGACCATCGACGCCACCGACCCGGTGGCGGGCACGGCCGAGTACAAGGCGGCGGCCGTGCGCATCGAGAAGGTCTCCGAGGGAGCCGCACCCGCCGGGGCGGCCGACAAGACCCCGCTTCCGGCATCGCCGTAGGCAGCGGTCCGCGGCCGGGGCCCCGGTCCCGGCCGCAGCCCCCGGGTGCACTGTTCGCCACCCGTGCCCGGGGGCACGACGTGCCGGCTCGGCGCGTACCGCGAGGGCGGCGTCCGTCCGGGCGAACGGCGCCCGGACGGACGCCGCCGGGCCGGATCACGACGGCGGTCACCCTCGGCACGCACCCGATCGCACGTGCGCAGGCGCTGCGGAAACGGGTGCGACCAGGGGTTGCCCAGGGGTGGAATAAAGCATACTGTAGCCCGTATACAAAGTCTGTGACCTGGCTTACATGATTCGAGGTGACCGGGGACGTGGACCTGCACTTCCTGGATGCAGTGCCGGAGGACTCCGAGCGCGAGGCCGTGGACACCGTCCTGGGCCCACCGGAGTCGGGGTGGGACGGCGGCACGCGCCAGGCCTCCGATCTGCGCTTCGCCGAGGGCGGCCACACCGCCCGCGGCAGGCGCGACCTGCTGCTGCCGGCCCTGCACGCGGTCAACGACCGCGTCGGGTGGATAAGCCCTGCAGCGCTGGACTACATCTGCCGCCGGCTGACGATCCCGCCGGCCGAGGCCTACGGCGTCGCGACCTTCTACGCCATGTTCTCGCTCAACGAGCGCCCGCGCCGGGTGGTGCACGTCTGCACCGACATCGCGTGCGCCGCCAAGGGGTCGCAGCAGCTGTGCGCGCAGCTGACCGAGCGCGCCGGCCCGGCGGGTGCCGAGGGCGGTGAGTTCACCTGGCACGAGAGCCCGTGCCTGGGGCTGTGCGAGCGCGCCCCGGCGGCGGTGTCGTTCGAGGCAGGCGATCCGCCGCGCTACAGCGTCGCCGCACCGGCCGCCGCCGACGAGATCGTCCCCGCTCCGGGCGAGGTCCCGGCGCAGGAGTCCGCCGGCGCGGGATCGCCCAACGGCCACGGCCCCGCGCTCAACGGCGGGCGGCCCCGGCGCCGGACCTTCTCCCCCGAGACGCTGCCGGGCCCGGCGCCCGAGCCGCCGGCGAGCGCCGCCGTCCCCCAGGCCGGCGACCCCGACCTGCTCCTGCTGCGCCGCATCGGCGTGGTCGACCCCGCCAGCCTGGACGACTACCGCGCCAACGGCGGCTACCTGGCGCTGCGCGAAGCGCTGCGCATGGGCCAAAGCGCCGTCATCCGCGAGGTCACCGACTCCGGTCTGGTGGGCCGCGGCGGCGCCGCCTTCCCCACCGGGCGCAAGTGGGACGGCACGGCCAAGCGCCCCGAGACCCCCCGCTACGTCATCTGCAACGCCGACGAGAGCGAACCGGGCACCTTCAAGGACCGGGTCATCATGGAGGGCGACCCGTTCTCGGTGATCGAGTCGCTGACCATCGCCGGCTACGCCAACAACGCCGCCAAGGGCTACATCTACATCCGCGGGGAGTACCCGCGGGCCCTGTCGCTGCTGGAGAACGCGATCGAGCTGGCGCACGCGCGCAACCTGCTGGGACGCGACATCCTGGGCTCGGGCTTCGACTTCGACATCGAGATCCGGCGCGGCGCCGGCGCCTACATCTGCGGCGAGGAGACGGCGATCTTCAACTCGATCGAAGGGCTGCGCGGCGAGCCCCGCAGCAAGCCGCCCTTCCCCGTCGAGCGCGGGGTCTTCGGCAAGCCCACGGCCATCAACAACGTCGAGACCCTGGTCAACGTGCTGCCGATCATGCAGATGGGCGGACCCGCCTATGCCGCCATCGGCACCGGCCGCTCCACCGGGCCCAAGCTGTTCTGCGTGTCGGGATCGGTGCAGCGCCCCGGCGTCTACGAGGTCCCCTTCGGCGCCAGCCTGCGCGAGCTGATCGAGATGTGCGGCGGGACGGGCACGGGCCCCGACGGTGCGCCCCGCGTGCCGCGCGCCGTGCTGCTCGGCGGCGCCGCCGGCGGCTTCGTGCGCGGCGACGAGCTCGACATCCCGCTGACCTTCGAGGGCGCCCGCGACGCGGGGGCCACCCTGGGCTCGGGCGTCGTGCTGGTGCTCGACGACACCGTCGACCTGGCCGCGATCCTCGTGCGCATCGCGGCCTTCTTCCGCGACGAGTCCTGCGGCCAGTGCGTGCCCTGCCGGGTGGGCACCGTCCGCCAGGAGGAGGCGCTGGTGCGGCTCTCGCAGGGAGCGGGGCCGCGCCGCACCGACATCGCGCTGCTGCGCGAGGTGGGCGAGGCGATGCGCGACGCATCGATCTGCGGCCTGGGCCAGACCGCCTGGAACGCGGTGGAGTCGGCGATCGACCGGCTCGGTGTGTTCGGCCCGCAGGAGGAACAACCCGTGAAGGAGGTCCGGTGAGCACACCGGTTGCTATTGGGGCGCCCCGCCGCCTGGTCGAGGTGACCGTCGACGGCCAGGAAGTGCGCGTGCCCGAGGGCGCGACCATCCTGGACGCCTGCGAGGCCGTCGGCACCGACGTACCCACCCTGTGCTACGGCGACACCCTCACCCCGCGCAACGCCTGCCGGGTGTGCGTGGTCGAGGTCGAGGGCGCGCGCACGCTCGTGCCGGCCTGCTCGCGCAAGGTCGAGGAGTCGATGTCGGTGGCGACCGACTCCGAGCGGGTCCGCCACAGCCGCAAGATGGTGCTGGAACTGCTGGGCTCCTCGGTGGACCTGTCCACCACGCCCGGCGTCCCCGAGTGGAACGAGCGCTACGACGCCCGCCCCGAGCGGTTCGGCCCGCGCGCCGAGCCCGCGCCGCTGGGCGAGCGCGACGCCCGCCACGCCGGCGAGCACGAGGTGGGCGACGGCACCGTCGCCGCGACCGTCGAGCAGCCCACCAAGGTCGACAACGACCTCTACGTGCGCGACTACGGCAAGTGCATCATGTGCTACAAGTGCGTGGACGCCTGCGGCGAGCAGTGGCAGAACACCTTCGCCATCGGGATCGCCGGGCGCGGGTTCGACGCCCGGGTCTCCACCGAGCACGACGTGGCGCTGCCCGACTCCGCCTGCGTCTACTGCGGCAACTGCATCGAGGTCTGCCCGACCGGGGCGCTGTCGTTCCGCACCGAGTACGAGATGCGCAACGAGGGCACCTGGGACGAGGAGCGCCAGAGCCAGACCACCACAATCTGCACCTACTGCGGGGTCGGCTGCAACGTCACCCTGCACGTCCAGGACAACGAGATCGTCAAGGTCACCTCGCCGCACGACAACCCCGTGACGCACGGCAACCTGTGCATCAAGGGGCGGTTCGGCTTCCAGCACGTACAGCAGAGGCGGCGCGACTGAGGCGGGCGCGGCCCCCGCGGGGGCCGCGCCGGCCCGGCGGCGCCGCCGCCCGCATCCGGCGAGGAGTGCGCGGATGGGATAGACGGGCGGCGCGCCGGGTACAGGCAGCCGCAGGGCTTTCCAGGAAGGGGGCAAGGCCATGGGACGGGTCACGGTCCGCGAGCGGATCCTGCGCATCCGGGACGGCGCCGCCAGCGAGCGCGCCGACACGCTGGTGGCCGAGGAGCCGCTGGAGATCCGGATGGACGGCCGACCGCTCACCGTCACGATGCGCACCCCGGGCCACGACTTCGACCTGGCGGCGGGCTTCCTGGTGAGCGAGGGCGTCATCACCTCGGCCGAGCAGATAGCGACCATCCGCTACTGCGCCGGCGCCACCGACGACGGCTCCAACACCTACAACGTCCTCGACGTCGTGCTGGCACCCGGGGTCCCGGTGCCCGAGGCGTCGCTGGAGCGCAACTTCTACACCACCTCCTCCTGCGGGGTGTGCGGCAAGGCCAGTCTGGAGGCGGTGGCCACCGTCGCCCACTGGTCGGTCGCCGAGGACGACACCTCCTTCGGCGTACCCGTGCTCGCGCGGCTGCCCGACCGGCTGCGCGAGGCCCAGCGGGTCTTCGACCGCACCGGCGGGCTGCACGCCGCCGGACTGTTCACCCCGGAGGGGGAGCTGCTCGCGGTGCGCGAGGACGTCGGACGGCACAACGCCGTCGACAAGCTCGTGGGCTGGGCCCTGCGCGAGGACCGGCTGCCGCTGCGCGGCAGCGGGCTGATGGTTTCGGGCCGGGCCTCCTTCGAGCTCGCGCAGAAGGCGCTGATGGCGGGAATCCCGATGCTGGCCGCGGTCTCCGCGCCCTCGTCGCTGGCCGTCGAGCTGGCGGCCGAGCAGGGGCTGAGCCTGGTCGGGTTCCTGCGCGGCGCCTCCATGAACGTCTACGCCGGCCGGCATCGGATCACCCTGGAGACGGCGTCTGCGACGCCTATGGCGGCCCCAGGGTGAAACAGCCGACCGGGCCGGTAGGCGCGAGACCGGCCGGCGTGCTCCAGCCCCCTGCGCCGGCCGGTCCCGACATTCCCCGCGCCGCCGCGCCCGGCCTGCGCGCAGGCCGGGCGCGGCGGCGCACCCCTATTGCGCCTTGCCGGATCTCCTCGCCGCCTTCTCGCTCTTTTTGAAGGCGCGCACCTCGGCCAGCGTCTGCTCGTCGAGGACGTCGGCGATCGAGCGGCGCGCGCCCTCCTCGCCGTAGGCGCCGGCCGCCTCGCGCCAGCCCGGCGCCTGCAACCCGAACTGCTTGCCCAGCAGCGCCAGGAAGATCCGCGCCTTCTGGTCGCCGAAGCCCGGCAGGGCCTTGAGCCGCTTGAGGACCTCGCGGCCGTCGGGCCCGCCCGAGGTCCACAGCGCGCGGGCGTCGCCGCCGTAGTGCTCGACGAGGTAGCCGCACAGCGCCTGGATCCGCCCCGCCATCGACCCGGGGAAGCGGTGCACGGCCGGCTGCCGGGAGCAGATCTCGGCGAACTCGTCGGGGTCGGCTCCGGCGATGGTGCGGGCGTCCAGCCCGCCCATGCGGTCGGAGATCTTCTTGGGCCCGGCGAAGGCCACCTCCATCGCGACCTGCTGGTCCAGCAGCATGCCGATCAGCAGCGCCAGCGGCTCCGACGCCAGCAGCGCGTCGGCTTCGGGTTCTTGGACGAGGTGCAACGACGTCATGGCGCCATTGTCCCAGGCGGGCGGGGCCGGGCACGCGGCGGCGCACCGGCGCAGCGCAGCGCCGCGCCGGCGCCCTCCCTCGCTGGGCGCCGGCGCGGCCGATCGGGGCCCGGGCCTTGGCTCAGGCGTGCTCGCTGGGAACCAGCGTGTAGTCGGGGAAGTTGCCCGGCAGGCGCTCGCCGGCGGGGCCGTGGCTGACCGCGTGGACCAGCAGCTTGCCGCCCACGAAGGCGCCGCGCCAGGACTCCCCCCAACCGCCGAACATCTCGTCGCGGTCGCCGCGCGAGCGCGGCTTGTTGATGCCGACCTTGAACGCGCGCACCTGGGAGGCCAGGCGCGCACCCAGGTCGGGGTCGTCGGTGGAGATCGTGGAGACCAGGGCGCCGTTGCTGGCGTTCATCGCCGCCAGCAGCTCGGCCTCGGTGTCGACCAGCACGATGGAGTCCACGGGCCCGAACGGCTCGGCGTGGAACAGCGGGGAGGAGCGCGGCGGCTCCAGCACCGACACCGGCGCGACGTAGGCGTCGGTGTTCTGGCCGGGCAGCAGCAGCGCGTCGTCGAGGGAGCCGCGGTAGAGCGGCACCGCGCCGCCGGTGATCGCCTCGCCGACCTGGGCGGTGAGGTCCTTGGCCTTGGCCGCGTTGATGAGGGGGCCGAAGTCCAGTTCGGGCAGCTCGTCATCGGGTGCGGAGACCGCGAGCGGGTGGCCGAACCGCACCGACGCCACCGCCGGCAGGTAGGCGCCCAGGAACCGGTCGAACAGCGACCGCTGCACGATGAAGCGCGGGTAGGCGGTGCAGCGCTGCTTGGCGTAGTCGAAGGTCTTGCGGACCTGGCCGGCGAAGGTCTCCCAGTCGCTGTACTCCCACACGCCCCAGCAGTTGAGGCCCTCCTGCTCCAGGATGTGCCGCTTGCCGAGGTCGGCGAGGTCGGTGGCGACCTGGCCGCCGGTGTCGCGGCCGCCGACGAAGGACACGCAGCCGATACCGGGGGAGCGCACCAGCACCGGCGAGAGGTCGCGCCCGCCGCCGCTGACCAGCGTGAAGGGCAGGCCCTCGCGGGCGGCCAGGGCCACGGCCAGGGTCAGGCACACCAGGCCGCCGTCGGTGGGCGTCTTGGCGATGGCCGCGTTGCCCGCGAGCGCCTGCACGCACATGGCATGGGCGAGGACGCTCATCGGGTAGTTCCAGCTGGCGATGTTGCTGACCGGCCCCTCCAGCGGGGCGCGGCCGTCCATCATCTCCTCGATCTGCTCCAGGTACCACTCGACGCCGGAGATCGCGCGGTCGACGTCCTGGCGTGCCAGCCGCCAGGGCTTGCCGATCTCCCAGACGAGGGCGAGCGCGAGGGTGTCGCGGTGCTCGCCCCATGCCTCGACGGTGGCGCGAACCCGCGCGCGGCGCTCCTGCAGCGGGGTGACCCGCCAGGTGCGGTGCGCATCGGCGGCCGCCTGCACGGCGGCCTCGGCGGTGTCGGCGCCCATCATGGGCGGGCCCGCGATCTCGGTGCCGTCGACGGGCGAGACGGCCATGCGCGGTTCGCCGTCGGGGCGCCAGCGGCCGCCCCAGTAGTTGTGCACCCGGTCGGCTGCGAACGCCTCGGGGGCGATCTCTCGGCAGCGCCGGTACAGGGTGGTCCATTCGGTCCCGGGCTTGAGCATGAGGGTCATCGGGCTCCCCTGGTGGTTGCTGTGCTGCTCGACAAGTGCCCGGCGCCGGCGGCTCGTGCTGCGCCGCCGGCGCTCGGGCGCTTCCAACGGTCCCCCGAAGTCGCGGTGCGCGGCCACGGGCGGGGGCGCGCGCTTCGTCGACTCTTCACGGAATCGGTGCGGGAGGCGATTGTTAACAGAGCGACCGGGCGATCTCGGCGGTCTCGGTGGGGGTCTTGCCGACCTTGACGCCGACCGCCTCCAACGCCTCCTTCTTCGCCGCGGCCGTACCCGCCGACCCCGACACGATCGCCCCCGCATGACCCATCGTCTTGCCCTCGGGCGCGGTGAACCCGGCCACATAACCCACCACCGGCTTGGACACGTGCTCGCGGATGTAATCCGCCGCCCGCTCCTCGGCATCCCCGCCGATCTCACCGATCATCACGATCGCATCGGTGTCGGGATCGGCCTCGAACGCCGCCAGCACATCGATATGCGTCGTACCGATCACCGGATCCCCACCGATGCCCACCGCCGTGGAGAACCCGATATCCCGCAACTCATACATCATCTGATACGTCAGCGTGCCCGACTTCGACACCAGCCCGATCCGCCCCGGCCGCGTGATGTCGGCCGGAATGATCCCCGCATTGGAGGCCCCCGGACTGATCAGCCCCGGGCAGTTGGGCCCGATGATGCGCGTACGATTGCCCGCCGCACACGCATGCGCCCAAAACGCCGCCGTATCGTGCACCGGGATCCCCTCGGTGATCACCACCGCCAACCCGATACCCGCATCGATCGCCTCGACCACCGCCGCCCGGGCGAACTTCGGCGGCACGAACACCA
>NZ_VTZW01000023.1 GCF_009728995.1 Streptomonospora sp. PA3
CTCCTTAAACACGACGTAGGCGCCGGAGCCGTTCAGCTCGGACCGGAAACGGGCCGGCCCCGCCACTCGGTCCGAGTGGCGGGGCCGGTCCTTCTGCGGCGGCGCGGCTGGAGCGCTGACCGCTCAGAGTGTCGCGGAGCGTGCGAAGAGCCGGTCAGAACAGCTCTCGGGCCAGCCGCGCGGTTTCGCTCGGAGTCTTGCCGACCTTGACGCCGACCGCCTCCAACGCCTCCTTCTTCGCCGCGGCCGTACCCGCCGACCCCGACACGATCGCCCCCGCATGACCCATCGTCTTGCCCTCGGGCGCGGTGAACCCGGCCACATAACCCACCACCGGCTTGGACACGTGCTCGCGGATGTAATCCGCCGCCCGCTCCTCGGCATCCCCGCCGATCTCACCGATCATCACGATCGCATCGGTGTCGGGATCGGCCTCGAACGCCGCCAGCACATCGATATGCGTCGTACCGATCACCGGATCCCCACCGATGCCCACCGCCGTGGAGAACCCGATATCCCGCAACTCATACATCATCTGATACGTCAGCGTGCCCGACTTCGACACCAGCCCGATCCGCCCCGGCCGCGTGATGTCGGCCGGAATGATCCCCGCATTGGAGGCCCCCGGACTGATCAGCCCCGGGCAGTTGGGCCCGATGATGCGCGTRCGRTTGCCCGCCGCRCACGCATGCGCCCAAAACGCCGCCGTRTCGTGCACCGGGATCCCCTCGGTGATCACCACCGCCAACCCGATACCCGCATCGATCGCCTCGACCACCGCCGCCCGGGCGAACTTCGGCGGCACGAACACCACCGACACATCGGCCCCGGTGGCGGCCATCCCCTCGGCCACCGACGCGAACACCGGCACCTCACTGCCGTCGATGTCCACCGCCTGGCCGGCCTTGCGCGGGTTGACCCCGCCCACGATGCGCGTACCCGCCGCCAGCATCCGCCGGGTGTGCTTGGTGCCCTCCGCGCCGGTCATGCCCTGGACCAGCACCTTGCTGTCCTTGGTCAGGAAAACAGCCATCGTCCTTCTTCCCGCCTCTACTTCGCGGCCAGCTCGGCGGCCTGGGCCGCGGCGCCGTCCATGGTGGGGGCCTGGCGCACCGCGGGGTGGCCGGCCCGGGTCAGGATCTCGCGGCCCAGCTCGGCGTTGTTGCCGTCCAGGCGCACCACCAGCGGCTTGGACACGTCGTCGCCGCGCGCCGCCAGCATCTGAAGCGCCTGCACGATGCCGTCGGCCACCGCGTCGCAGGCGGTGATCCCGCCGAAGACGTTGACGAACACGCTCTTGACGTCGGCGTCGCCCAGGATGATCTCCAGCCCGTTGGCCATCACCTCGGCCGAGGCGCCCCCGCCGATGTCCAGGAAGTTGGCCGGGCCCACCCCGCCGTGGGCCTCGCCGGCGTAGGAGACCACGTCCAGGGTGGACATGACCAGCCCGGCACCGTTGCCGATGATGCCGACCTGCCCGTCCAGCTTGACGTAGTTCAACCCCTTCTCCTTGGCCCGGGCCTCCAGCGAGTCGGCGCTCGCGTCCTCCTGGAAGGCGAACCGCTCGGGGTGGCGGTCCAGGGCGTTGTCGTCCAGGGTGACCTTGCCGTCGAGGGCGAGGATGCGGTTGTCGGCGGTGCGCACCAGCGGGTTAACCTCGACCAGGGTGGCGTCCTCCTCCCGCGCCACCTCCCACAGCCGCTGCAGCACGACCGCGGTGGGCGGGTGCACCTCCTGGGGCAGCCCCGCCTTGTCGCAGATCTCCAGGGCGGTGGCGCGGTCCAGGCCGGTCAGCGCGTCGACGGGGGTGCGCACGACCGCCTCGGGACGCTTCTCGGCGACCTCCTCGATCTCGACGCCGCCCTCGGCCGAGCAGATCGACAGGAAACCCCGGTTGGCCCGGTCCAGCAGGAAGGAGACGTAGTACTCCTCGGCGATGTCGCTGGCCTCCTCGATCAGGACCCGGTGCACGGTGTGCCCCTTGATGTCCATGCCGAGGATCTGCTCGGCCTTGGCCCGGGCGTCGGCGGGGTCGTCGGCGACCTTCACCCCGCCGGCCTTACCGCGCCCGCCGGTCTTGACCTGCGCCTTGACGACCACACGCCCGCCCAGGCGGGCGGCGCTGAGCTCGGCCTGCTCGGGGGTCTGGGCCAGCTGGCGCTCGGCCAGCGGCACGTCGTGGTCGCCGAACAGTTGTTTGGCTTCGTACTCGTAGAGGTCCACCGAGCCTCCTCGGCATCGCTGTGTCGTATGGGACCCACATCACAGTGATACGCGAGATCGTATGCAGTATGCAATAGCGCCATCCGAGACGACCGCCCCGCAACACCCTCCGCGCCTGCGAGTGCAGGCGACCCCGCACCGGTCGCGATGTGAATCCGCGAAAGAGGGATTCCCCCTCTTCTCAGAATCGGATCAGCGACGCATACTGTATACGATCACTGGTCGATGTGAGGTGCGCCATGAACCACCCGCCCCCCGCTGCAGCGGTGCAGCCGGACCACCTGGCATCCCCCTACGTCCCCGCTCCCCGCTCGGGGGAGCTGCACGACTGGAGCGGGCGCCGCTACGTCGTGGGCCGCCCCGCCCGAGAGCTGGCCGGCACGGACCGCGCGGTGCCGGCGGCCCGGGCCGTCGCGGCGGTCGCGGCGATCGGCGTCCTGCAGTTCGGCTACGGCGCCGCGGTCCCGCTCCTGGTCGCCGCCAACGGCTGGAGCCCGGCCGCCGCGCTGCTGCCCTTCGCGCTGTGGGCGCTGGTCCAGGGCGGCAGCGCCTGGCCGATCGCGCGCCTGCGCGAGCGCGGCCTGCTGACCCCCTCGCGCGCCATCCTCGCCGGAGCCCCGCTGTGCGCCGCCGCCCTGGCGGCCGTGGGCCTGGCCGACGGGCTGGGCTGGATGCTGGCGGGCTACGGCCTCGCCGGAGGACTGGGCGCCGGCCTGGTCTACCACTCCGGCGTGCACGTGGTCGCCGCCTGGTACCCCGAGCGCCCGGCCACCCACGCGGTGTGGGCCGGGGCCGGCTTCGCCCTGGGCGCCATCCCGCTCGCGGCGGGCCTGGCCCTGGCCGAGCCCGCCCACCTGGCCGCGGCGCCGTGGCTGGCGGCGGTCGTGGCCTGCGTGGTCGCCGCCGCCGGCGCCGGCCTGCGCACGCCGCCTGCGAACTGGTGGCCGCCCGAGACCGACCCGCGCGCATGGGCACTGCGCCGCCGCACCGAGCCGGTGGCCTGCTACGACCACTCCCCCGCCCAGGCCTGGCGCAGCGGCGCCCTGCCCGGGCTGCACGCGGTGGTCGCGCTGGCCGGCTCCGCGGCCCTGCTGGACCTGGCGGTGCTGCCCATGCTGCTGGCCGAGAGGGGCCTGCCGCCCGCGGCCGTGGCCGCGGCGCTGGCGGTGCTGATCGCCTCCAGCGGCCTCGGCCGCGCGGCGGCCGGGCGCTGGGGCGAGCGCATGGGCCGGCGGCGCATCCTCGTCGCCGCGCTGGCCGCGGGCGGGACGGCCCAGTTCGGGCTGGCCGCCGCCGCGCTGGCGGGCTCGCCGGCGGTCCTGCTGCTGATGGCCGTGCCCGCCGGAATCGGCGGAGGCTGCTGCTATCCGCTCACCCGGGCCCTGGCCCGCGACTTCTTCGGCAACCGCGACAGCGCCGACATCCCCGGCCTCGTCTACAGCACCAAGGCGCTGGGCGGGCTGCTGGGCGTGGGCGGCGCCGCGGCGCTGATCGCACTCGTTCCGCACTCGGGGCCCGTCCTGGGTCTCGGCGCCGCCGGCCTGGCAGGCCTGGGCGCGGCGGCCGTCGCGGCCCGGCTGCGACGTCCGGTACCCATTCGCACACTTCCGCTCTAGACACCGCACTCGGGCTCGTGTAGCAATGGAAAACATACGGTATGCAGTATCCAATACAAGGAGATGTGTGCTCAGATGACTGACGACAAGGGTGGGGACACGACGATCTCCGGCGGCCACCTGGTCGCCAAGGCCCTCAAGGCCGAAGGCATCGACGTGATCTTCACGCTCTGCGGCGGCCACATCATCGACATCTACGACGGCTGTGCCGATGAGGGCATCGACGTCATCGACGTCCGCCACGAGCAGGTGGCCGCCCACGCGGCCGACGGCTACGCGCGGGTGACCGGCAAACCCGGTTGCGCCGTGGTCACCGCCGGCCCCGGCACGACCGACGCCGTCACCGGTATCGCCAACGCCTACCGCGCCGAGAGCCCGCTGCTGGTCATCGGCGGGCAGGGCGCCCTCAGCCAGCACAAGATGGGCTCGCTGCAGGACCTCCCGCACGTCGACATGATCAGCCCCATCTCCAAGTTCGCCGCCACCGTCCCGCACACCGAGCGGGTGGCCGACCTGGTGTCGATGGCCTTCCGGGAGTCCCTCAACGGCGCCCCCGGCCCCTCGTTCCTGGAGATCCCGCGCGACATCCTCGACGCCTCGGTTCCGGTGGAGTCGGCCCGCGTACCCAAGGCCGGCCACTACCGCGCCTCCACCCGCCAGGCCGGAGACCCCGACTCCATCGAGCGCCTGGCCGAGCTGCTGGTGCGCTCCGAGCGCCCCAGCATCCTGCTGGGCAACCAGGTCTGGACGACGCGGGCGACCGACTCGGCCACCGAGCTGGTGCGCACCCTCAACGTCCCGGCGTTCATGAACGGCGCCGGCCGCGGCACCCTGCCCCCCGGCGACCCCCACCACTTCCAGCTCTCGCGGCGCCACGCCTTCGGCAACTCCGACCTGATCATCATCGTCGGCACCCCCTTCGACTTCCGCATGGGCTACGGCAAGCGGCTGTCCGAGGACGCCACGGTGGTGCAGATCGACCTCTCCTACGCCACGGTCGGCAAGAACCGCGACGTGGACCTGGGCATCGTCGGCGACGCCGACGTGATCCTCTCCTCGGTGCTGCAGGCCACCTCGGCCTACGGCGACAACGGCGCCCAGGGCCGCAAGACCTGGCTGGAGGAGCTGCGCCAGGTGGAGAACAAGGCGCTGGAGAAGCGGGCCCCCCTGCTGACCTCCGACGCCTCGCCGATCCACCCCTACCGCCTGGTCTCGGAGATCAACGACTTCCTGACCGAGGACTCCATCTACATCGGCGACGGCGGCGACATCGTCACCTTCTCCGGCCAGGTGGTCCAGCCCAAGTCGCCGGGCCACTGGCTGGACCCCGGTCCGCTGGGCACCCTGGGCGTGGGCGTCCCCTTCGTGATGGCCACCAAGTACGCCCGCCCCGACAAGGAGGTCGTCGCGCTCTTCGGCGACGGCGCCTTCAGCCTCACCGGCTGGGACTTCGAGACGCTGGTCCGCTTCGACATGCCCTTCATCGGGATCATCGGCAACAACTCCTCGATGAACCAGATCCGCTACGGCCAGATCGCCAAGTACGGCGCCGACCGCGGCGAGATCGGCAACACCCTGGGCGACGTGCGCTACTCGGAGTTCGCCAAGATGCTGGGCGGCTACGGCGAGGAGGTCCGCGAGCCCGGCGAGATCGGGCCGGCGCTGCGGCGCGCCCGCGAATCCGGCAAGCCTTCGCTGATCAACGTCTGGATCGACCCCGAGGTCTATGCGCCGGGGACGATGAACCAGACCATGTACAAGTAGGCGGTGGAGGATCCACATGAGCAAGGCACTCGAAGGGGTCCGTGTCCTGGACATGACCCATGTGCAGTCGGGCCCCTCGGCCACCCAGATCCTGGGCTGGCTGGGCGCCGACGTGGTCAAGCTGGAGGCCCCCACGGGCGACATCACCCGCCGCCAGCTGCGCGACCTCCCCGACGTCGACAGCCTGTACTTCACGATGCTCAACGGCAACAAGCGCAGCATCACGCTCAACACCAAGAGCGAGGAGGGCAAGCGCATCTTCCTCGACCTGGTCAAGCGCAGCGACGTGCTGGTGGAGAACTTCGCGCCGGGAGCACTGGACCGGATGGGCTTCACCTGGGAGGCGCTGCACGAGGCCAACCCGCGGCTGATCTACGCCTCCATCAAGGGGTTCGGCCCCGGCGCCTACGCCGACTACAAGGCCTATGAGGTCATCGCCCAGGCCATGGGCGGGTCGATGAGCACGACGGGCTTCGAGAACGGTCCGCCCACGGCGACGGGCGCCCAGATCGGTGATTCGGGCACGGGAATGCATACAGTAGCCGGTATCCTCGCGGCGCTGTACCAGCGGACGAGGACCGGCCAGGGCCAGCGCGTCCAGGTGGCCATGCAGGACTCGGTCCTCAACCTGTGCCGGGTCAAGCTGCGCGACCAGCAGCGCCTGACCCACGGGCCGCTCAGCGAGTACCCCAACGAGGACTTCGGCGACGAGGTCCCCCGCTCGGGCAACGCCTCGGGCGGCGGGCAGCCCGGGTGGGCGGTGCGCACCGCGCCCGGGGGCCCCAACGACTACGTCTACGTCATCATCCAGCCGGCCGGCTGGGAGCACATCAGCCGCATCATCGGCCGCCCCGAACTGGCCACCGACCCCGAGTGGGCGACGCCGGAGGCGCGGCTGGACAAACTCGACAAGTGCTTCGAGCTGATCGAGGAGTGGTCGTCGCAGCTGCCCAAGTGGGACGTGCTGGCGGCCCTCAACGAGCACAACATCCCCTGCGGGCCGATCCTGTCGACCAAGGAGATCATCGAGGATCCCACGCTCAACGAGAACGGGATCGTCGCCACGGTCGACCACCCCCAGCGCGGCACCTACAAGACGGTCGGCCTGCCCATCCGGCTGTCGGACTCCCCCGCCGACATCGGCCGCTCCCCCCTGCTCGGCGAGCACAACACGCAGGTCTACCAGGACGAGCTGGGCCTGACCGCCGAGGACATGCACGCCCTCAAAGCGAACGGAGTGATCTGAGCAGATGGCAACGGAAACCGGCTACGACCGCGATGCGGTCCGCGCGGTGCTCGACCGGGCCCGCTCCGAGAACCGCAGTGCGCTGACCGCGCCCGAGGGCAAGGCGCTGGCCGAGGCCTACGGCATCCCCATTCCCGGCGAGGCGCTGGCCACCAGCGCCGACGAGGCGGTATCGCTGGCCGTGGAACTGGGCCTGCCCGTGGTCGCCAAGATCGTCTCGCCCGACATCCTGCACAAGACCGACGCCGGCGGCGTCGAAGTCGGGCTCTCCTCGGCCGAGGAGGTCAAGGCCGCCTACCAGCGCATCGTCGACAACGCCAAGGCCTACAACCCCGAGGCCAAGATCGACGGTGTGCAGGTGCAGCAGATGGTGGGCGGGGGCCAAGAGGTCCTCATCGGCGCCACCACCGACCCCACCTTCGGCAAGGTCGTCGTGTTCGGCCTGGGCGGGGTGCTGGTGGAGGTGCTCAAGGACGTCTCCTTCCGCCTGGCCCCCGTCTCGGCCGAGGAGGCCCGCGCCCAGATCGGCAGCATCAAGGCCGCCGAGGTTCTCTCGGGCGTGCGCGGCAGCGAGGCGGTGGACACCGACCGCCTGGCCGACGTCATCACCCGGCTGTCGGACCTGGTCACCGACTTCCCCGAGATCTCCGAGGCCGACCTGAACCCGGTGTTCGCCTCGGCCTCGGGCAGCGTGGCCGCCGACCTGCGCTTCGTGCTCGACTTCGACCCGGCCGAGCCGCCGAAGCGGTTCTCGCGCGAGGAGATCCTCTCCTCGATGAACCGCATCTTCAAGCCGCGCTCCATCGCGATCATCGGCGCCTCCAACGAGCAGGGCAAGATCGGCAACTCGGTCATCCGCAACGTCGTCGACGGCGGCTACTCCGGGCAGGTGTACCCGATCAACCCCAAGGCCGACGAGGTCTACGGCCGGGCCGCCTACCCCACCATCGCCGACGCCCCCGACGGCATCGACGTGGCGGTCTTCGCCATCCCGGCGAAGTTCGTCGCCTCGGCGCTGGAGGAGGCCGGCAAGAAGGGGGTCGCCGGCGCGATCCTGATCCCCTCCGGCTTCGCCGAGACCGGCGAGCAGGAGCTGCAGGACGAGGTGCTGGCGGTGGCCCGCCGGCACGGCGTGCGCATCCTCGGCCCCAACATCTACGGCTACTACTACACGCCCGAGCACCTCTCGGCCACCTTCTGCACGCCCTACGACGTGGCCGGCGGCACCGCCCTGACCTCCCAGTCGGGCGGCATCGGCATGGCGATCCTGGGCTACAGCCGCAGCACCAGCACGGGCGTCTCGGCGATCGTGGGCGTGGGCAACAAGGCCGACATCGACGAGGACGACCTGCTGACGTTCTTCGGCCAGGACGAGAACACCAACGCGATCGCGATGCACCTGGAGGACCTCAAGGACGGCCGCGCCTTCGTGCAGGCCGCCCGCGAGGTCGTGCCCAAGAAGCCGGTCGTGGTGCTCAAGGCGGGCCGGACCTCGGCGGGTGCGCGGGCCGCGGGCTCGCACACCGGCGCGCTGGCCGGCGACGACAAGGTCTACGACGACATCCTGCGCCAGGCGGGCGTCGTGCGTGCCCCCGGTCTCAACGAGCTGCTGGAGTACGGCCGCGCGCTGCCGGTGCTGCCTACTCCCGCCGGAGAGAACGTCGTCATCATCACCGGCGCCGGCGGTTCGGGCGTGCTGCTCTCCGACGCGGTGGTCGACAACGGCCTGTCGCTGATGGAGATCCCGCCCGACCTCGACGAGGCGTTCCGGGCCTTCATCCCGCCCTTCGGTGCGGCGGGCAATCCCGTCGACATCACCGGCGGCGAGCCGCCGTCGACCTACGAGAAGACGATCCGGCTCGGCCTGGAGGACCCGCGGGTGCACTCGCTGATCCTGGGCTACTGGCACACCATCGTCACCCCGCCGATGGTCTTCGCCGAACTGGTGGCCGACGTGGTCGGGCAGGCCCGCGCCGCGGGCATCGACAAGCCCGTGGTCGCCTCGCTCTCGGGTGACACCGAGGTCGAGGCCGCCAGCGCCCACCTGTTCAAGCACGGGGTCGTCGCCTACCCCTACACCACGGAGAAGCCCGTCCAAGTGCTCGGCGCGAAGTATCGCTGGGCGCGCGCGGCCGGGCTACTCTGATCACCTGATCATCCTCCTGTAACCCGCGTCACACCCGGTGGCCGCGGAGCCGCCACGAAGCGGCCACCGGGTACCCGCTGCGGCGGCCTCCGCCAGGGCCGCCGCGGCGCGAACCGCAGATCACCCCGCAGAGCACGGCAAGGAGGTCCACCAGCACTTCAGGGGGCGCATGAGGGGGCAGTCAACCCGCAGCCGCGATCCAGCGAGGGAGAGCTCCGCGCATGGACTCCTCAGACATCAACTCCGACCGGCCACTGGGCCGTGATGACGTCACCAGCACCGACCCGCCCGAGGTCCCGGTGCCCGCTCAGCGAGGCCCCGCTCCATCCGAGTCCGGCGCCTCCGACACCGGCGCGGCCGAGGCCGGCGCCACCGAGGCTCCCGAAGAAGAGCGCTTCTGGAAGGCGGGTCGGCTCGAGCCGATGCCGATCCGCAAGCTTCCCAAGGCTCCGCCCTCCGTCCACCTGCTGGGCCCGACGGTCTTCCTCGTCGCCCTGGGCGTGGGCATGGGCGAGTCCTACATGTGGCCGCGGCTGGTCCTGATCTTCGGACCGGAGATCCGCTGGCTGTTCCTGATCGGCGTCAGCCTGCAGGCCGTGGTCATGCTGGAGATGTCGCGCTATGCGATGGCCACCGGCGAAAGCATCTTCTTCGGCGCCGCGCGCGTGTTCAAGCCGCTGATGTGGTTCTTCTTCATCACGGCGATGCTCGTCTACATATGGCCGGGCCACCTTTCAGCAGGCGCCTCGGCCTTCGAGCGGGTGAGCGGCATACCCTGGCAGGCCACGGCGGTCACCGGCATGCTGCTGGTGGGCGTCATCTTCACCATGGCCAAGGTGATCTACAACCTGCTGGAGAACGTGCTCTCCATCTGCATCGGCCTGCTCGTGGTGGGCACCTCGATCGTGGCGGCGCTGGTGGGCAACCTGTCCGACCTCTCCAGCACCATCACCGGCATGTTCGCCTTCGGCTACATGCCCGAAGAGGCCCTGACCGCGGCGTGGTTCCCGGTGATCGTCGGCTCCATCGCCTTCGCCGGCCCCTCGGGCATGCAGCAGATGTGGTACACCCTGCACCTGCGCGACAAGGGCGCCGGCATGGGCTCCCACATCCCCAAGGTTCGCGGCCTGCGCCACGCCGACGAGCAGGAGACCATGCCCACCCGCGGGTTCATGTTCGACACCAGCGACTCCGAGGAGATGGCCAAGTGGAAGGGCTGGCGCCGGTGGGTCACCTTCGACGCCTTCGCGCTCTTCTGGGGCATCACGATGCTGGTGACCATCTCCTTCACCGTGCTGGCCCAGGCCTCGGCGCGCTTCGACCCCAACGTGGCCACCGTCATCCGCGACGGTGAGCGCGACGCGGCGCTGGACGCCATGGCGGCCTCCTTCACGGCCGCCGGCAGCCCCATCTTCGGCACCGTGTTCTTCCTGTTCATCTCCCTCATCGGCCTCAACGCCACGTTCGGCCTGTTCGACTCCTTCTCTCGCGGACAGGCCGACATGACCTACTACTTCGTCCCCGGCGCCCGCCGGTTCAGCATGTCGAAGCTGTACGCGTTCTTCCTGTGGGGCGTCATCCTCTTCGGCATCGGCGTCCTGCTGTTCGGGCCGGCGGACGGACCCGCGGCGATCCTGGACACGCTGGCGTTCCTGTCCACCTTCGCGATGGGCGCGTACTGCGTGACACTGCTGCTGGTCAACAACCTGATGCTGCCCAAGCCGGTGCGTCCCGGCATCGTCTCCAACCTGATCATCGCCTTCGCCGCGGTCTTCTACCTCGGCATGCTGTTCTACTCGCTGTTCGCATACGGAGTGGTGGTGAGCTGATGAGTACCGCCGCCGCCGCACGGCACATGCCGGTGGCACTGCAGTACGCCGAGGTCGCCGTTCCGGGCGCAGGCGTCGGGCTGGTCGCCGGCGCCTTCGCCGCCGGGGTGGCGGCGATGGCCGGGCTCCCGGCCGTCCAGATCGCGACGATCGCCACCGGGCTGGGCGTCCCGCTGGCCCTGCTGGGAGCCGGATACTGCGTCCTGCTCGCACTGGGCAAGTTCGGGGTGGGCGCGCTCGGCCCGGTAGCCTTCTACTGGCTGATCGGCTTCCCCCTCGCCCGGCTGGTCGACCAGTTCGCGGTCGCGACCGTACTCGGCCACGATCAGGTCCTGCGCGAGCCGCTGCTGTCGTTCCTCCTCTTCCAGGCGATGCTCAGCATGGGCTTCGCCATCGGGTTCCTGTGGCTGCACGAGCGGATCGCCCCCCATCTGCTGATCCGCATCCAGTACCACAACCCCGTCGCCGCCGGCCTCGTCGAGCGCTACGTGGAACAGGCGACCAAACTGGAGGCACGCCGCAGGACCGCCAAGGAGGAGCGGGAGGCCAAGCGGGCCCGCCGACGCGGTTCCTCCTGAGATGTAGTAGACCGGTCCCGGGCGCCTCGCGCGCCCGGGGCCGGCAACCGCGCCATCGAACTTCTGGAGTACTGGCTTGGATATCGCACCTTGGGTTTGGGGAGCGACGATCGCCGTCCTGCTCGGCGTGATCGCGCTCGACTTCGTCATCATCACCCGCAGACCCCACGAACCGTCGATGCGCGAGGCGGCGATCTGGGTCTCGATCTACGTGTCGCTGGCCGTCGCCTTCGGGATCGGCATCGCGTTCTTCACCGACGGCCAAGCCGTGGACTTCTTCACCGGCTGGATCGTCGAGTACTCGATGAGCATGGACAACCTGTTCGTGTTCATCCTCATCCTCAGCTCCTTCGCCGTGCCGCGGGAGCACCGCCAGCGCGTCCTGCTGGTGGGCATCGCCCTGGCGCTGGTGTTCCGCGGGCTGTTCATCGCCGCCGGCGCGGCCGCCGTCAACGCCTTCGCCGGCGTCTTCTACCTCTTCGGCGCGTTCCTGCTCTACACCGCCTGGAAGCTCATCGCCAGCGCAGGCGAGGAAGAGGAGTACGAGGAGAACGCCGCGCTGCGGATGGTGCGGCGGGTGCTGCCCACCTCCGAGACCTACGACGGGCACAGGCTCATCACCCGCGTCGACGGCAAGCGCATGGTCACCCCCATGCTCATGGTGATGATCGCCGTGGGCATGACCGACATCCTCTTCGCGCTGGACTCCATCCCCGCCATCTTCGGCATCACCCAGGAGCCCTACCTCGTCTTCACCGCCAACGCCTTCGCGCTGATGGGCCTGCGCCAGCTCTACTTCCTCATCGGCGGACTGATGGACAAGCTCGTCTACCTCAGCCACGGCCTGGCGGTGATCCTCGGCTTCATCGGGGTCAAGCTGATCCTGCACGCCATCCACGAGACCACCGACCTGCACGTGCCCGAGATCCCCACGATCCTCTCGCTGGTGGTCATCGTGGTCACGCTGGCCGCTACCACCGTGCTCAGCCTGCTCAAGTCGCGCCGGGACGCCCGCGCCGAGGCGGCCGCCGGCGAGCAGAAGGCGGCCCAGGAGGGCGGCTCGCCCGCGGCCTCGCCGGACGGTTCCACCGGCTCCAGCGACGACGACGATCTCGACGAGCGGGTGAAGCTCTGAGCGGATTCTCCGCGGTCCGCCGACCCGCTTAGGCGGGGGCGCTTGGGATCGGCGTCGGCCCCCACCCCCACTGTGCGAAGCGAAGGGCCCCTCGCGCTGCCGCGAGGGGCCCTTCGCTGCTGCGGACGCCGCTCAGGCGGTGCGGCCGCGGCTCCAGGCGTTGAACGCCAGGTCGCGGCAGACCCGGGCGAAGTCGAGCTCGGCCGCCTCGACCGCCAGCGGGAAGGTGGAGGTCTCGGTCAGCCCGGGGGCGACGTTGACCTCCAGGAACCGCACGCGCCCGGCGGTGTCGACGACGAGGTCGGTGCGGGAGTAGTCGCGCAGGCCCAGCACCCGGTGGGCGGTCAGCGCGGCCTCGGCCGCGGCCCGTGCGGACTCCTCCGGCAGCCGGGCGGGGCTGAAGAACTCGGTGCGGCCCGGGGTGTAGCGGGCGGCGTAGTCGTAGACGCCCCCGTCGGGCACGATCTCCACCGGCGGCAGGTCGAAGGGGCCCTCGCCGAGGTCGAGGACGCCCACGGCGACCTCGGTCCCCTCGATCCGCTCCTCGATCAGCGCCCTGTCGCCGTAGGCGAAGCAGCTGACCATCGCCGCCGACAGCGCGTCCATGGACTCCACCGGGGTCGCGCCGAACGCCGATCCGCCCTGGTCGGGCTTGACGAACAGGGGCAGCCCCAGGTGCTCGACCACCCGCTCCAGCAGCGCGGGGGCGCCGAGGTCGTGGAAGGCCGACTTGGGCAGGCTCACCCCGCGCGGCACCGGGACGCCGTGCCGGGCCACCAGCGCCTTGGCGGTGGGCTTGGCGAAGGCGATCCGGCAGGCCTCGGGCGGCGCGCCTACGTAGGGCACCCCACTGAGCTGCAGGATCTCGGCTGTGGCACCGTCCTCGCCCGAGGCGCCGTGCAGGACCGGGAACACCGCCTGGGGCGGATCCGCGGCGAGCCGACCCAGCAGGGCGGCGTCGACGTCGGCGCTTTGCACCTCGACGCCCAGGCGGCGCAGCGACTCGGCCACCCGCCGCCCGGAGCGCACACTGACCTCGTGCTCGGGCGACATGCCGCCCGCCAGAACGAGCACCCGGTCCAGATCGGCCACGGTACTGCCTTCCTGCTCGCCTGCTGTGGGTGTCAACGAACCGGCCTTCGCGCTGATCAGGGAAGGTCGGGGAAGGGGGTGTCGTCGCCCGCCGCGGCGGGGGCCGACATGCCGCCGAAGGTATCACGCAGGGCGGTTTCGCCCTCGATCACGCCCACCAGCCGGCGCACGCCCTCGCGGATCTGCTCGCAGGTGGGGTAGCAGAACGACAGCCGCATGTTGCGGCGGCCCTCCTGGGAGGCGTAGAAGCCGGTCCCGGGCACATAGGCGACCCGCTCGTTGACCGCGCGCGGCAGCATTGCCTTGGCGTCCAGCCCTTCGGGCAGGGTGAGCCAGACGAAGAAGCCGCCGTCGGGGCGGGTCCACTCGGTCCCGGCCGGCATGAGTGCGTCCAGCGCGCCGAGCATGGCGTCGCGGCGCTGCCGGTACATCTCGTTGAAGTCCTTGATCTGCTCGCGCCAGGCGTGGGTGGCGAGGTAGCGCCGGACCACCATCTGGTTGAAGGTGGAATGGCTGAGCATGGCCGACTCCGCGGCCAGCACCAGCTTGGCGCGCACCGCCGAGGGCGCCAGCGCCCAGCCGATGCGGAAACCCGGCGAAAGCGTCTTGGAGAAGGAGCCCAGGTAGATGACGCTGTCGGGCGCCTCGGCGCGCAGCGGCGCCACGGGATCGCCGTCGTAGCGCAGCAGGCCGTAGGGGTTGTCCTCCAGGATCAGCAGGCCGTGGCGGCGGCAGATCTCCAGCACCCGCCGGCGGCGCTCGGCCGAGAGGGTCACTCCGGCGGGGTTGTGGAAGTTGGGAATCGTGTAGAAGAACTTCGCCCGGCGGCCCTCGGCGGCCATGCGGGTCAGCGCCTCCTCCAGCGCCTCGGGCACCACCCCGTCGCCGTCGGTGTGGACGTGGCGGATGTCGGCCTGGAAGGCGGCGAAGGTGTTGATCGCGGTCACGTAGGTGGGCGCCTCGCACAGCACCACGTCGCCGGGGTCGACGAAGACCCGCGTGACCAGGTCCAGCGCCTGCTGGGAGCCGACGGTGACGATGACGTCGTCGGCGGCGGCCTCGATGCCCTCTTCGGCCATGACCTCGCAGATGTGCTCGCGCAGCACGGGGTCGCCCTGGGCGGAGCCGTACTGCAGGGCGGTGCTGCCCTGCTCGGCGACGACCTGCTGCACGATGCCGCCGATGTCGTCCATGGGCAGCGCGCCGACGTTGGGCATCCCGCCGGCCAGCGACACCACCTCGGGCCGGGAGGCGACGGCGAACAGGGCCCGGACCTCCGACGCCACCATGCCCTGGGCTCGTGCCGCGTAGCTGTCGACGTAGGGGTCGATGCGCGAGCCCTGGACCGAGGGCTGCCGGTGGGATTCTCGGGGATCCTGCACGATCCACCTCCGCTGGCTGGGACGGTGCCTGCTGTGAGCCTGTGGCCGTTGGGACGCCGGGGACGGGGCCGGGGTTCGCCCGATCCGCGGATCGAAACCGGGCCGCCCGGGTGCCGCGGCGCCGCAGGCCGATCGGTCCCGGCCAAGTCTATGCTGGCCGGCAGCCCAGACTGCGCCCGGCCTCGGAGTCAGTGTTCCCGCCCGCGGCCGGTCGCCCCACCGCGCTTTGCCGTCTCCTGAGGAGATCCTTGCCCGCCGCGAGGGCGGCGGGCATGCGGAACGGTGGCCCGGGCAGGCTCCCCCACCCGCCGCGGGCCACCGCCCCTGGGAGGTCCGCCCCGCGTGATCGGACCCGCTACCCCCCTCAAGGCACGGGCACGGGCGGACGTGGACTGCGCGGGCTCACCGCCCACTGGAGTCGACTCAACTGCATCACGCGCCACACCGGCAAGGGTTGCAACAGGTTGCAGACTGAACACGAAGCGTGATCGATCCGGCCACACGGAGCCGCTGCCGGGCGGCGGGCCCCGACCTGCGGCGTCGGCCCTGCGCGGGCTATCGCGGAAGCGTCCGGTCCTGGCGGGCACCGCCGACGGCCTCGGCCCTGGCCCGCCGGATTCCGGGCGCGGTCGACGCCGGCAGCAGGTCGGCCGGGTTCTCGGGCGTGTGCACCTCGACCCGCAGGCCCTCGTTGAGGCGGTAGGGGCGGCTATCCACGACTCCGCCCAGATGGCGCCGCAGGCGCGACATCTCGGCCCGCACGGTCACCAGCCGGTCGGCGTCGTCGAACAGGTCGGCGGCGAGCTGGGCGGCGCTGCACCCCTCGCGGCGGCGCGACAGCAGGAACAGCAGTTCGCAGTGGCGCAGCGTCAGCCGGTGCGTCCATCTGCCGCTGGGGCCGCACACGGTCAACTGCGGCGCCGCCGAGTCGGTGAGGTCCAGCACCAGCTCGGTGGGAGCGGGGGCCTCGCCCCCGCCGGGCCGGATCAGCCACCCGCCCGGCAGCGGCTCCACCCGGCACTCCCCCAGCCCCGACAGCCAGGCCCCGCCGCCCTCCAGGCCGCGGGGCAGCAGCAGGCGGCGCGGCGGATCCATGCCGGCAGCGGCGGCCGTCCACCCGTCGGCATCGACGACCAGGGCGTTCTCCCGCATGCCGGCCATCAGCGGCGCCGCCACCGCGCGCAGGCGGTCCAGGTGGGCGTGGTGGCGGCCGCGCAGCTGCGACTCGGCGTGCCGGGCGACGGCGTTGACCAGCGCCAGGGTGGCCGGGTGCACGGTGCGGGCGGGGCCCGTCAGGTTGACCGCTCCCAGCACCCGCCCGTTGCGGGGATCGTGCACCGGCGCGCTGGCGCAGGTGACCTGGTGCAGGCCGCGCACGTAGTGCTCGGCGGAGTAGACCTGCAGGGGGCGGTCCACGGTCAGGGAGGTGCCCAGGGCGTTGGTCCCGATGGTCTCCTCGCTCCACTGGGTGCCCTCGACCGCGCCCATGCTGTCGGCCAGGCGCCGCAGCCGCGCCGAACCGTCGCGCCAGAGCACGCGGCTGTGCTCGTCGGCGACGACCATGAAGTGGGAGGCGTCGTCGGCGACACCCATCAGCGACTCGCGGAGCATGGGCAGCAGATCGGCCAGCGGCGAGGCCGAGCGGTGGCGCTGGAGCTCGTCGTGGGGCAGCACCGGCACGGGCCTGCCGGCGTCGGGGTCGATGCGGCTGCTGCGCATCCGCTCCCAGGAATCGGCGATCACCGGCCGCAGCCGTGCCGGGGGGCGGTGCCCGGAGAGGACGGCCTCGTGCACGCGGCGCAGCAGGCGCGCGTACTCTCCCGGGTCGACGCCCGCGGGTACCGCCGCGTCCAAGGACGGCTGCGCCATCGCGCCCCCCGCTGACTCGGCTGCTCCGGATGGCTTCCCATCCTTTCCCGCCCCGCCGGGAGCGGCAACCGGAACGCATCGGAACAAAGCGCTGAGATCGCCGAGTGCCCGGTGGGCTTCCGAAACGGCGGGCCGGCGGCCGACCGGACGGGGATTCGGCGACCGGTCGCCGCACCGCGGCGCCGAATCGCCGATCGCGGGGGCGGCGAAGGCACCCCCGACCGGATCAGCGCCGCTCGTCGAGCGCGAGCAGGCTTACGAGGTCGTAGGCCACGTGGGCTGCCGCGGTCGCGGTGATCTGCGCGTGATCGTAAGCGGGGGCCACCTCCACGACGTCGGCGCCCACCAGGCGGCAGCCGGCCAGGCCGCGCAGGATCTCCAGCAGCTCCCTGCTGGTCAGCCCGCCCGCCTCGGGCGTACCCGTGCCCGGCGCGTGGGCGGGGTCGAGCACGTCGATGTCCACCGAGACATACAGCGGCCGGTCGCCGACGCGCTCCCGCAGGGCGGCGGCGACCTCGTCGACGCCCCGGCGCAGCACGTCGGCGGCGGTGACGATCCCGAAGCCGAAGCGCCGGTCGTCGGCGAGGTCGCGCTCGCCGTAGAGCGGGCCGCGGATACCCACGTGGCAGAGGGCGTCGCCGTCCAGCAGACCCTCCTCGGCGGCGCGGCGGAAGGGCGTGCCGTGGGTGTAGGGCTCGCCGAAGTAGGTGTCCCAGGTGTCCAGGTGGGCGTCGAAGTGCAGCAGCGCGATCGGGCCGTGGCGGCGGTGCAGCGCGCGCAGCAGCGGCAGGGCGATGGTGTGGTCGCCGCCGAGGACGACCAGGCGCGTGCCGGAGGCCGTCAGCGCCGCGGCGCCGGCGTCGATCGCCTCGACGGCGTCCTGCACGGAGTAGGGGTTGACCGCGATGTCGCCGCCGTCGACCACCTGGGCGGCGGCGAAGGGGGCGATGCCGGCGCCGGGGTTGTAGGGCCGCAGCAGCCGGCCGGCCTCGCGGATCGCGCTCGGGCCGAACCGGGCGCCGGGCCGGTAGGAGACCCCGGTGTCGAAGGGGACGCCGACGACGGCGATGTCGGCGCGCTCGACCTCGTCGAGCCGCGGCAGCCGGGCGAAGGTGGCCGGCCCGGCGAAGCGCGGGACGCGGCTGGAGTCCACGGGCCCGATCGGAGTGGTCATGGCGTCGCGCTCCCTCGCTGGTGTGCTCGCTCGGCCGCGGTGCGGCCCGGTGCCTCCGCCGCCGCGGGCGGAGCGCCCACCAGCATGCCGCAGCCGGGCGGCGGGGCGCTCGTCGGCCCCGCCGCCCGGCTGCGGCCGGCTCAGGCGCGCGTGGGGTAATCCGGCGGCTCGTCGCCCTCCTCGTCGCGGTCGTAGGCGGCCGGGTCGGTGGGCGAGGGCGTGTCCTCGGCGGCGATCTCCTCGTCGGGAGACGGGCCGGCGCCCTGGTCGGGCCGGCGGTCGGCCAGCGGGCGGCCGCCGCGGTCGCCGTCGCCGCCCTCGCCGCTGTGCCGGTCGCCGCCGGTGCGGGCTTCCTCGCCCTCGTCGGCGGCCGGCCGCCTGCGGTCCTCGGACATCTGCGCCCTCCCCGGGTGTGCGAAACCTCCAGGCCCGGCCCTTTGCTCAGCTGCGGGAGACGAACTCCTGCAGCTTGGTGCGCATCCCCTTGGTCATCAGGCTGAACTTGTCGGGGTCGCTGGTCAGGGCCTTGGCGGTGTCGGTGAGCTGGTCCTTCTCGACATAGGGCGGGATCGGCGGGATGTCGGGGTCGCAGTGCACGTCCAGCACGACCGGCCGGTCGGCCGAGAGCGCGCGGTCCCAGGCCCCCGCCACCGCGTCGGGCGTGTCCACCGTCTCACCGCCCAGTCCCATGGACTTGGCGATGTCGGCGTAGGAGATGGAGGGCAGGTCCTGGCTGTAGGGCGTCTTGGGCGAGCCGCCCATGGCCCGCAGCTCCCAGGTGACCTGGTTGAGGTCGTTGTTGTGCAGCACGCACACGATCAGCCGCGGATCGCTCCACTGCTCGGCGTAGCGGCGGATGGTGATCAGCTCGGCCAGGCCGTTCATCTGCATGGCCCCGTCGCCGACCAGGGCGATCGCCGGCCGGTCGGGGTGGGCGAACTTGGCGCCGATGGCGTAGGGCACGCCCGGGCCCATGGTCGCCAGGGTCCCCGACAGCGAACCGCGCATGCCGCTCTTGAAGCGCAGGTGGCGCGCGTACCAGTTGGCCGCCGAGCCCGAGTCGGAGGTGACCATCACGTTGTCGGGCAGCCGCGGCGAGAGCTCGTTGAAGATGAGCATCGGGTTGACCGGGTCGGCGGGCACGTGGGCCTGCTGGTCCATGGAGTCCCACCACTCGCGGACGCCCTTCTCGATGCCCTGGCGCCAGCGCTCGGCTCCGCGGTCGCCCTTGCGGTTGCGCACCTTGGTCACCAGCCGGCGCAGCGTCTCCGCTGCGTCGCCGACGAGGTTGACCTCGGTGGGGTAGCGCATCCCGATCATGTGCGGATCGATGTCGATCTGCACGGCCCGCTTGCCGAACGGCGGGTAGTACTGGGCGTAGGGGACGTTGGAGCCGACGATGACCAGGGTGTCGCAGTCGCGCATCATCTCCCAGGTCGGCCGGGTGCCCAGCAGCCCGATCGAGCCGGTCACGAAGGGGTGCTCGTCGTCGAGCACGTCCTTGCCCAGCAGCGCCTTGGCCACGCCGCCGCGGGTGGCCTCGGCGAGCTCGACGACCTCGTCGGCCGCACCGCGGGCGCCCTGCCCGATGAGGATCGCGGTCTTCTCGCCCTCGTTGATCACGTCGGCGGCCCGCTGCACCTCGTCCTCGGGCGGGATCACCTGCGAGCGGCTCAGCCCCGGCTTGCTGGAGGGCACGTGCTTGAACTCGTGCTCGGGCGGGCTGTACTCGGTCTCCTGCAGATCGGCGGGAACGATGACCGCGGTGGGGCAGCGCTCGGCGAGCGCGGTGCGGATCGCGCGGTCGATCAGGTTGGGGAACTGCTGCGGGACCATCGCGGTCTCGATGAACGGGGAAGCCACGTCCTTGTAGAGCGTGTGCATGTCGATTTCCTGCTGGATGCTTCCGCCGATCCCCGTGCGGTGGACCTGGCCGACGATCGCGAGCACGGGCACGTGGTCGAGCTTGGCGTCGTAGAGGCCGTTGAGCAGGTGCACGCCGCCCGGACCGCTCGTGGCCAGGCAGACGCCCAGGTTGCCGCTGAACTTGGCGTAGCCCACGGCTTCGAAGGCCGACATCTCCTCGTGGCGGCTCTGCACGAAGTGCGGGCCCTGCTCCTGGCCGAGTTCGGCGATGATTCCGTTGATGCCGTCACCGGGGTAGCCGAATATGCGGTCGACTCCCCAGCCGCGCAGACGCTGCAGCAGGTGGTTGGCGACAGTCTGACTCACGTCGGTCTCCCCTTCGTCGCGGCCCGTGCCATTGCCTCAGGCACGCCGCTGCCCCGGCACCCGCCCGGCAAACGTCGGTGCGGGCGGGCCCGGCGCCCGGCCGGGCCGGGCGTTTCGCCGCGGGCGAACACGCCGCGCCCGGCCCACCTGCGGGGCGCCGGGGGGTCAGGCCGGCGGGAGGTCGCCGGTGTTGTAGCGCTCCAGGCCCACCAGGGCCAGGTTGGTGACCCGGTCGATGAGGCTCTCGGGGCTCTCCTCGGGGTGCTCCAGCAGCCAGTCGGTGAGGGAGTCGGCGGCGCCGATGGCGATGCGGGCCAGGACCTCGGCGTCGCGCTCGTCGACGATGCGCTCGCCGCCGGGCAGCCGGGTGCCGGCGACCACCATCGCGGTGATCTCCTCGATGACGCGGCAGCGGGCGGCGCCGACCTCCTGGGCGAAGGGCTCGCCCTGGGTGCGCGCCTGCTGGTAGAGCACGGCCCAGCTGTCGCGGTTGTCGGCGACGAACCGGAAGAAGGCCCGCATTCCCGCCCACAGTCCCAGTTCCGGGGGCTCGTCGGCGTGGACGGCCGCGCGCACGGCCGCGACCAGCCTGTCGGCCTCGCGGTGGATGCAGGCGGTGAACAGCCGCTGCTTGGACCCGAGGTAGATGTAGACCATCGGCTTGGAGATGCCCGCCGCCTCGGCGATCTCCTCGACGCTGGCGGTGTGGTAGCCGGAGTGGGAGAAGACCCGCACCGCTGCGTCGATCATCTGCCGCTCGCGCACCTCGCGCGGCAGCCGCTGCTGTTTTCCGGCGTTGCTGACCACGCTCCGACCCTATCGGGACCGCCGCGCCCCGGCGGCGGCCACCGCCGGTCGCGATCCCCGCGCTCGCGGGCGGTCGGGGCGCGGCCGGGGCGCTGACCGGGGGCGGACCCGCCCCTCTGGTAAACCGACTGGTCGGTCTTATAGGGTCGCCGTACTTCGGAGTAACCGGGATCACACGAAGGGCCCTTCATGAGCACCACCGTCAACGCCGCCGTCTTCGCCGGGGTCGATGAGCCGCCGCGCATCGAGCGGGTCGCGCTGCGAGAACCGGGCCCCGGGCAGGTGCGGGTGCGGCTGTCGGCGGCGGGGGTGTGCCACTCCGACCTGTCCCTGGCCAAGGGGGTGCTGCCGCAGACGCTGCCGGCGGTGCTGGGCCACGAGGGGGCGGGCACCGTCGAGGCCGTCGGCCCCGGCGTCACGGGGCTGGAGGCTGGTGCACCGGTGGTGCTGAACTGGACGCCGCCCTGCCGCGCGTGCTGGTTCTGCGACAACGGCGAGCCCTACCTGTGCGAGCACGGCCTGGACGCCGCGCAGCTGCCCTACGGCGAGCTGTCCGACGGCACCGCGGTCTACCCGGGCCTGGGCACGGCGGCCTTCGCCGAGGCGACGGTGGTCCCGGCCAACGGGGTGGTGCCGCTGCCCGCGGGCATCGACCCGGGCGCGGCGGCGCTGCTGGGCTGCGCGGTCCTGACCGGCTGGGGCGCGGTGACCAACACCGCCGGCGTCCGCCCGGGCCAGTCGGCGGCGGTGATCGGGCTGGGCGGTGTGGGCCTGGCGGCGCTGCAGGCCGCCGCCCTGGCCGGTGCCGACCCCGTCATCGCGGTCGACGCCTCCCCGGCCAAGCGCGAGCTGGCCCTCGCCCTGGGCGCCACCCGCTTCCTGGCGGCCGACGAAGGGCTGGTCGGCGAGGTGCGCGCCGCCACCGGCGGGCGCGGTGTCGACCACGCCTTCGAAGTGGTGGGCACGAGCGCCACCATCCGCGCCGCCTGGGACCTCAGCCGGCGCGGCGGCACGGTCACGGTGGTGGGCGCCGGGGCCCTGGAGGACACGGTCGCCTTCAGTGCGCTGGAGATCTTCCACCAGGCCCGGACGCTGCGCGGATGCTTCTACGGCTCCTGCGACCCCGACCGCGACGTCCCCCGCGTCGCCGCGCACGTGCGCGAAGGCGGGCTGGACCTGGCGACCATGGTCACCGACGAGGTCGGCCTCGACGGGCTGCCCGCGGCGTTCCAGCGGATGCGGGAGGGCAGGGGGGGACGCACGCTGATCCGCTTCGACTGACCGCCGCCGGCGGCAGCGCGGCCGCCGCCCGCCCCGCACACGACCGCGCCGGGGCGGATCCGGATTCGTGGGGAGAGCACGTGAGTGTGGAGGACCAGTTGAGTGAACCCGAGATCGCCCGTCCGACACGCTCACTGGCGGCGGTCACCGCGCGGCTGCTGGTGAGCGGCGGTCCCTTCGAGATGGAGACCGCCACCGTCAACGGCGTCGCCGTCCGGGTGTGGAAGCACGCGCCCGCGCACATGCGCGCGATCGTCGAGTCGAGCCTGGAGCACGGCCAGACGCCCGCGCTGGTCTACGGCGAGGAGCGGCTGACCCACGCCCGGTTCTACGCGCTCACCGCCGCCCTGGCTCGCCGCCTCGCCGACGACTACGGCGTGGCCAAGGGCGACCGGGTGGCGATCGCGATGCGCAACTACCCCGAATGGGTCGTCGCCTTCTTCGCCGCCACGAGCATCGGCGCGATCGCCGTGCCGCTGAACTCCTGGTGGAGCGGGCCCGAGCTGGAGTTCGGACTCACCGACAGCGGGGCGAAGGTCCTGGTTGCCGACGGGGAGCGCATCGAGCGGCTGAGCGAGGCGCTGGGGCGGCTGGAGGTCTCGCTGATCGGGGTGCGCACCGAGGAGCTGCCCGAGGGCGCCCGCGACTGGGAGGCGGTGCTGGGCGCGGTCGATGCGGACGCCCGCCTGCCCGAGGCCGACCTGGCGCCCGACGAGCCGTGCACGCTGTTCTACACCTCCGGCACCACCGGGCGGCCCAAGGGCGCGATCGGTTCCCACCGCAACCTGGCCAGCAACATCGTCTCCGGCTCCTATTCGCGGTTCCGCTCGCTGATGCGGCTGGGTCTGGAGATGGAGGAGGTGCAGGCCTACATCGACGCGCTGGGGCCGGCGGTGGTGCTGTGCGTGCTGCCGCTGTTCCACGCCACCGGCGCCCAGACCGTCATGCTGCCCACCCTGGCCAACGGCGGCACGCTGGTGCTGATGTACAAGTGGGATCCCGATGAGGCGCTGCGCCTGGTGGAGCGCGAGCGGGTGACCGCCATCACCGCGGTGCCGGCGATGATCTCGCAGATGACGGCGTCGCCCCGGCTGGGCGAGTTCGACCTCGGCAGCCTGATGGTGCTGGGCTCCGGCGGCGCGCCCGCGGCGCCGGCTCTGGTCTCGCGCACCCGCAGGAGCATGCACGAGATGCTGCTGGGGCAGGGCTACGGGCTCACCGAGTGCTCGGCGACGGCCACGGTCAACGGCGGCAGCGACTACCTGCTGCGGCCCGAAAGCGCCGGGCTGCCGGTGGCCACCGTGGACGTCAAGGTGGTCGACCCCGAGGAGCGGGAGCTGCCGCCCGGAGAGGTCGGCGAGGTGTGGATCAAGGGGCCGGGCGTGGTGCACGGCTACTGGCGGCGCCCCGACGCCACGGCGGCCACGTTCACCGACGGGTGGCTGCGCACCGGCGACCTGGGGCGGTTGGACGAAGAAGGCTTCCTTTACATCGTAGATCGCGCTACCGACATGATCATCCGCGGCGGTGAGAACGTCTACTGCGCGGAGGTGGAGGCCGCCGTCCACGAGCACCCCGCCGTGGGCGAGGTGGCGGTGGTCGGCGTGCCCGACGAGGTCTACGGCGAGGAGGTCGGCGCCGTCGTGCGCCTCCTCCCGGGCCGCGAGCTCACCGAGGCCGAACTGGTCGACTTCCTCAAGCCGCGCATCGCCGGCTACAAGATCCCCTCTCATGTCCGGATCGTCACCGAGGACCTGCCGCGCAACGCCGCCGGAAAGCTGCTGAAGAAGCGGCTGAAGCGGGAGTACGGCTGGGCGGGTGCCGAAGGGTAGCGACGGACGGAGGGCCGGGCCCGCGCCGACCGGTTCCGGTGCCCGCCGGTTACCGGCGCGACGAGGGCAGCGGGGCGGGGGCGGCGACCAGCCACCCGCCCACCTCACCCGGTGGTCGCCGGCCCCGGCCCCGCGGTCCTGCATGCCGTCGAGCCGGCCCCGACCGGCGTCAGCCGTCCGGGGCCCCGGCGGCGCCGCCCTCCTCGCCGCCGTCCTCCTCGCTCCCGGTCCCGTCGTCGTCGCCGCGCTTGGGCGGGCGGCCGCGGCGGGGGATGCCCGTGGCGCCGCGGGGCATGCGGCCCGCGTCGGCCAGCGCGCGGCGCAGCAGGAACTCGATCTGGGCGTTGGTGCTGCGCAGCTCGTCGCCGGCCCAGCGGGCGAGGGCGTCGTGCACGGCCGGGTCGAGCCGGAGCAGGATCTTCTTGCGCTCTGCCACGGTGAATTCAGGCGCTACTGGTAGAGGCTGCCGGCGTTGACCACCGGGCTCGCGGGGCGGTCCGAGCACAGCACCACGAGCAGGTTGCTGACCATGGTGGCCTTGCGCTCCTCGTCGAGCTCGACGACGTCGCGGTCGTCGGCGCCGCCGCCGTCGGACTGGCCGGGGCCTTCCGGCCCTGGGGAGTGCTCATCCTGGTCGGCGGGGTGCTGGGCGTGGCCGTGCCGGCGACGCTGTGGGCGGCCGCGGCGCTGCCGTGGCTGCCCGCGTGGGCGGCGGCCTTCACCGGCGCCGACGCGGCGCCGGCAGGGGCGCTGGCGGCGGGGGCCGCGGGCGTGCTGCTGCTGGCGCCCTGGACGGTCTCGGACTACCGCGGGCTCGGCCACGCGCTGACCCGCAGCGGAGCACCGGTGCCGTGACGGTGGCCCTGCGGCGCGAGGGGATCATCGGCTGGCGGATCTCGCGCTCGCGGTTCCAGCGGCGCTTCGGGCCGGCGACGGTCGCCGCCACGACCGCGGCGGGCCGCGGCCGCTACGCCGCGGTCGACGTCGAACTGGGCACCGGACCGCGGTTCGCCGACGAGGCGGTGCCGCCCCTGCTGGCCCAGTTCCTCGCCGAGCCTTCGGGGGAGCAGCAGGCGGGCGGCGCGGCCGGTTCCGGCCGCGGCCTCAGCCCCGGGCGGCCGAGCGGGCGCTGAAGGGGATCTGGGCCGCCGAGAGCACGGTGAAGCCGCCCACCAGGCCCAGCACCTCCAGCGTCCGGACGACGGCGGCGGAGGGCCCTCCCAGTACCATCCGCACGCCGCGGGCGGCGAGGCGGCGGCGCACCGCCATCAGCGCGCGGACTCCGCTCGCGTCGAAGAAGTCGACCTCGGAGAGGTCGGCGATCAGCACCGCGCAGCCGGGCTCGCCGGCCGCTGCGAGCATCCGGTCGCGCATGTCGTCGGCCGTGGCGATGTCGATCTCGCCCTGAATCGCGACGACCGCGGACTCGCCGGCATCGAACCGCGCGTCGCCTGCTCCGGTCTGTCCGGGCACACCGTTCCGCCTCTCATTCGCCTGATCCCTCCCCCCGACCGTGATCGTATCGGGTGCCGAGGGGGTTCGGTGGCCCGCGCGCCGCCGGATCCGCCGGGCGGCGGCGGTCGCGCAGCTCCTCCGAGGCGGGGCGGGCAACCGTGAGGAGGGGCGCCCGCCGCCCCCGGCCGCCGAGCCGGGCGCGGCGGCCGGGGAACGGTGCCTCAGCGCACGCGCTCGGCCAGGAACTCCTCCCAGGTGCGCTTTCCCGTGGTCGTCCCCGCGCCCAGGGCGAGGTTCTCGCCGGCCCGGTAGGCGCGCCCGGCCTTGCCCGGCAGCCGGACGGGCATCAGCGGCCGCCGGGTGCCCCGCGCGCTCAGGTATCCGCGGACCAGCTCGTCCATGCCGTAGACGCGTGGACCCGCCAGGTCGGGCACCCGCCCGGCGGGCTCGGCCTGCGCCAGTTCCACCAGCCGCTCGCCCACCTCGCGTGCGTCGACCGGCTGGAAGCGCAGCCCGCCCGGTACCGGGACCACCGGCAGCGCGGCCATCTTCCGCACCGCCGCGAGGGTCAGGTCGTGGAACTGGGCGGCGCGCAGGATCGTCCACGGCAGGCCGGAACCGGCCACGGCCTGCTCCGCACCCTCCTGGGAGCGGAACCAGGCCAGCGGCACCCGGTCGGCGCCGATCACCGAGATGTGCACCACGTGCCCGACGCCGGCCCGGCCGGCGGCCCGCATCAGGTTGCGCGTGGCCTCCTCGTCGCCCTTGGGCCCGCCCGCCAGGTGCAGGACGGTCGCGGCCCCCTGCACGGCCTGCTCGATGCCGGTGTCGGCGACCAGGTCGCCGGCCGCGTACTCCACGCCGTCGGCGCCGCCGCGGCCGCCGGGGTGGCGGGTGAGCACCCGCACCGGGGCGCCGGAGGCGCGCAGCAGCGGGACGACGATGGAGCCGAGCGTGCCCGTTCCGCCCGTGACCAGGATGGGAGACGTCATTTTCGCGTTCCTTTCTCGCCGCGGCCGCCGGCGCGGGGCGGTGCGCTCGTGCGCCGCCTCGTCACACCGACCGCCTCTGAGGGGTCTGCTTGAATGACACTCCGCACGGAAGGAACGTGACAGGATGCCCGACAACACCTGGCTGATGGAGCGCTTCGAGCAGGACCGCTCCCGGCTGAAAGCGGTGGCCTACCGGATGCTCGGCTCCCACAGCGAGGCCGACGACGCCGTACAGGAGGCGTGGCTGCGCCTGGACCGCGCCGGGGCCGACGGCGTGGAGAACCCGACGGGGTGGCTGACCACGGTGGTGGCCCGGGTGTGCCTGAACATGCTGCGCTCCCGCAAGACCCGCCGGGAGGACCCGCTGGAGGAGCGCGCAGAGGGCGCGCCCGATGCCCAGGGCCGCCGCGGCGAGGGGATGGACCCCGAGCAGGAGGCGCTGCTGTCGGACTCCGTCGGCCTGGCGCTGCTGGTCGTGCTGGACACCCTCACCCCCGCCGAGCGGCTGGCCTTCGTCCTGCACGACATGTTCGCCGTACCCTTCGACGAGATCGGGCCGATGATCGACCGCTCCCCCGTCGCCGCACGCCAACTCGCCAGCCGCGCCCGCCGCCGGGTCAAGGAGGGCACTCGTGCACCCGAGACCGACCGGGTGCGCCAGCGCCGCGTCGTCGAGGCGTTCCTGGCCGCATCTCGCGAAGGGGACTTCGAGGCCCTGGTCGCGGTGCTCGACCCCGATGTGGTCTTCCGCGCGGACGCCGAGACGGTGCCGACCGGCACCCCGGTCATGCTGCGCGGCGCCCGCAACGTGGCCAAGGGGGCCTCGGTCGCCTCCCAGCGGGCACGCGGCGCCGAGCCGGGGCTGATCGACGGCTCCGTCGGCCTGGTGACCACGGCCGCGGGACGGGTGACCCTGGTCCTCACCTTCACCGTCGCCGACGACAGGATCACCGAGATCGAGGCGATCGCGGAGCCGGAGCGGCTGCGCACGCTCGACGTCGCCCTCCTCGGCGCCTGAGGGCGGGGCCTTCCGGGGCCGCGGGCGAAGCCGCCGGGAGCCGTCCCGCAAACCGCCGCGGCGGCCGGGCGCGAGGGGCCGGGCGCCCCGCGGCCCGGCCGCACGCGCGTGACGGCCCGTCCGCGGCGCCCGACTGTCCGCACGGCCTGCACCCGCCGGCCTGACGCGCCTCGCTCGGCACCCGAGCACCGTCCCGCGGCGTTGACATCGGATGCCGGGCTCCTTAAATTGACGTGGCAAGCGCTTTCCAAGACCGGGACCGAGCCCGTCCGCCCCTCCCACCCCGCCGGCGCGCCCCTCGGCCCCTCCCGACCGCCCCAATGCCCCCGACACGACCGGAAACGGCAACGACGCATCGCGAAGGCAGGCCGCATGAGTGAAACCCCCGTTCCGGTCGTGCTCGCCGGCGCCCACGGGCACGGGCGCTCGCATCTGCGCAACGTGCACGCCCTCGCCGAGGAGGGGCTGGTCCGACTGGTCGGGGTGTGCGACCGGGTGCCCCTGCCCGACGCGGAGGCCGGCGACGGGGTCGAGCAGGGCGACGACCTCGGCGAGCTGCTGAAGCGCACCGGGGCCGCCGCCACGATCCTGTGCACGCCGATCCACACCCACCTCCCCCTCGCGCGCACCGCCCTGGACGCGGGCTCCCATCTGCTGCTGGAGAAGCCGCCGACCGCCACCGCCGCCGAGTTCACCGCCCTGCGGGAGGCCGTGGCGTCATCGGGGCTGGCCTGCCAGATCGGTTTCCAGAGCCTGGGCTCGGAGGCCGTCGGCGCGGTGCGCTCGCTGATCGCCGACGGCGCCATCGGCGAGGTCCGCGGCGTCGGGGGCGCGGGGACCTGGGTGCGCACCTCTGACTACTACGCGCGGGCCGAATGGGCCGGCCGGCGCACCCTGGGCGGCGTGCACGTCGTGGACGGCGCGCTGACCAATCCGTTCGCCCACGCCGTGGCCACCGCGCTGGCGCTGGTCGGCGCGCAGCGCGAGGTCTCCGGCGAGATCGCACTGGAGCTCTTCCGCGCCCACGGGATCGAAAGCGACGACACCTCGTGCGTGCGGGTGCACACTCCGGCCGGCACGCCGGTCAGCGTCGCGGTGACCCTCTGCGCCGCCACGTCCCGCCCTCCCCGGCTGGTCGTGCACGGCGACGCCGGCCGCATCACGCTCTTCTACACGCTCGACGAGGTCCGCCTGGAGCGTCCCGGCAGCGCGCCGGAGACCAGCGTCCATCCGCGCACCGACCTGCTGCGCAACCTGATCGGCCACCTGCGCGGCGAGGCTCCGCTGCTCGTGCCGCCCGAGGACACCGCCGGCTTCATGGCGGTGCTGGACGCGGTGCGCCGCGCGCCCGATCCGCTGCCGATCCCCGCCGGCATGCAGCGCGTCACGCGCGAGGACGACGGCGTGCACCGGGTGGTGGAGGGCGTCGACGACCTGGTCGCGCTGAGCGCCGAACGGGTCGCGCTGTTCTCCGAACTGGCCGCGCCCTGGGCGGCGCCCGGCCCGGCCGCGCCACGCCCGGCGGCGGCCGGCGATCCCGGCGGCGGTTGAGGGCGGTGCCGCCGCGGGCGGCGGATCCGGGCCGGAGCGCGGATCCGGCGAGGCGACGCAGGAACCGAGGTGTCCAACCGCGGAAGGGGACGGTGCAGTGCCATGGCCGGCATCCACGACGAGGCCGAGGCGGCGGGCGGCGGGCAGCCGCGGGGAGCGCGGCTGCGCTGCCGGGGCGCGGTCGTCGCCGAGTGGAACAGCGGCGCCGGCGTCGAGCCGCGGCTGTCGCCCCGCCCCTATCTGCATCCGGTGCGCACGCTGGCGGGCACGGTGGTCACCGAGGTCCGCCCCGAGGACCACCTGCACCACTTGGGCGCCGGGGTGGCCGTCCCCGACGTCAACGGGAGCAGTTTCTGGGGCGGTACGACGTTCGTCCGCGATCGCGGGCCGGTCCTGCTGGACAACCACGGCCGCCAGGAGCACCGCGGGTGGGAGGCGGTCGAGGACGGCCGGCTCGCGGAGCGGCTGGCCTGGCTGGGACGCGACGGCGCCGAGCTGCTGAGCGAGGTCCGCGAGACGGCCGCCTGGGAGCTGGGGGCGGAGGCCTGGGCGCTGGACCTGCGCACGCGGCTGCTGGCAGGCCCGCACGCCCTGGAGGTCAACAGCCCCGCCACCAAGGGCCGCCCCGGTGCGGGCTACGGCGGCTTCTTCTGGCGCGCGCCCAAGCACGTTGAGCCGCCGCGGGTGGTCGGCCCCGGCGCCGAGGGCGAGGACGCGCTGCACGGCTCGCGCGTCCCCTGGCTCGCGCTGCAGGGCACCGCCGACTCCGGCGCGCGGTGGAGCCTGGTGTTCGCCGCCGCGGGCGCGCTGGCCGACCCCTGGTTCGTGCGCGCCGCGGAGTACCCGGGCGTGGGCGGCGCGCTGGCATGGCGGCGCCCGCTGCACATCCCGGCGCGGACAGCGGTCGAGCGCCGCGTCGTCACCCTGGTCGCCGACGGCCACCCCTCCGCCGGCGATCTGGACGAGCTGGTGCAGACCGCCCGCATCCGCCTGGGCGCGCCCGCACCGGAGACCTACTCCGCCGCGGAGGGGTAGGCCGTGTCGGGCAGGGGCCACCGCGCCCCGCTCCCCCGCCGGTCCGGCATTGACGGCACCGCTGCGACGTGCGAAGCTGGATGGTAAGCGCTTTCCATGCTGTGGAACCGCGCGCTGCCGCCGCACCCGCCCCCGCGCGGCGGTTCCCCGACACCGCCTGGAACACCTAGAACAGGGACCGCCATGCGCATCCTCGTCACCGGTGGCTCGGGCCGGCTGGGCCGCAGCGTCGTCGCGACACTGGCGGCCCGCGGCCACGAGGTCTCCTCCGCCGACCTCGCGCCGGCCGGCCCCGCGGCCGGCGTCCGCTCCCACGCCCTGGACCTGCTCGACGAGCAGGCGCGCGACGACCTGTTCGCCGCCGAGCACCCCGACGCCGTGGTGCACCTCGCCGGCATCGCGGTGCCCTTCGCCCGGCCCGACACCGAGATCCTGGACATCAACACCCGCCTGGCCTGGGGCGTCCTGGCCGCGGCCGCCCGCCACGGCGCGCGTTCGGCCGTCGCCGCCTCCAGCCCGACGGTCTTCGGCTACGGGGCGCCCGCCTGGCGCCCCCGCTACCTGCCGCTGGACGAGCGGCACCCCACCGCGCCGCGCCACTCCTACGGGTTGAGCAAGGTGATCATCGAGGAGACCGCGCGCACACTGGCCCGCGCCGAAGCCTCCGGGTGCACGCTGACCTGCGTACGCCCCGGCTATGTCATCGCGCCCGAGGAGTGGGCGGGCGCGCCCACCCAGCAGGGCCACACCGTCGCCGAGCGGCTGCGCGAGCCGGAGCTGTCGGCGGTCGCCCTGTTCAACTACATCGACGCCCGCGACGCCGCCGAGCTGTTCGCCCTCCTGGCCGAGCGCCCCGAGGCGGTCCGCAGCGGCGACGTCTACCACGCGGTCGCCGAGGACGCCCTCGCCCTGGCGCCGCTCGCGGAGCTGCTGCCCCGCTACCACCCCGGCACGGCCGAGGCCGCGGCGGCGCTCACCGGAACGCGCGCGGCGTTCAGCTCGGCGGCCGCGTCCGAGCGGCTAGGCTGGCGCCCCCGGCGGACCTGGCGCGGCCAACTGCCGGAAAAGGTCTCCGGCGACGGCTGAGCACGCTCCCCCGCCGCCCGCCCGGGAGGGAGCCGCGGGCCGGCGCGCGGCCGCGTCTGCGCAGCGTGTCGGGGCTCACCGGGCCGCGGCGCGGTTCCGGCTGGTGGCAGCCTGCGCGCCGACTTAAGATCAATACGCGGAAAGAGTTTTCCAGGACGGCGCGAAAGGTATGGCCGTGGGCAACGGATACGTGACATTGGAACAGGTCGCTCGGCACGCCGGCGTCTCCCTGGCCACCGCCTCGCGCGTCCTCAACGGCAGCACGCGCCAGGTCGGGCGCGCGCTGCACGAGCGGGTCACCGCCAGCGCGCACGAGCTGGGCTACCTGGCCAACGCCTCGGCGCAGACGCTGGCCCGCAACACCAGCTCGCTGGTGGGGCTGATCGTGCACGACATCGCCGACCCCTACTTCTCCTCCATCGCCTCCGGCGTCACCCGCACCGCCGAGGACGAAGGGCTGGTCGTGGTGCTGGGTACCACCGGCCGCACACCGCAGCGCGAGCTGGAGCTGCTGGCCACACTGCGCTCGCACCGGGCGCGCGCGGTCGTCCTGGCGGGCAGCCGCACCGTCGAGGAGGAGACCACCCGGCGGCTGGCCGACGAGATCGCCGCCTTCAACGCGCGCGGCGGGCGCATCGCCTGCGTCTCCCAGGAGGGCCTGCCCGCCGACACGGTCGTGCCCAGCAACCGCGAGGGCGCCGCCGAGCTCGCGCGGCACCTGATCGGGCTGGGCCACCGCCGCTTCGCGCTGCTGGCCGGACCGACGAACCTGCGCACCGCGCGCGACCGCCTGGACGGCTTCCACGCGGCCCTCTCCGGCGCCGGCATCGAACTGGACCCGCGCAACGTGGTGCACGGCGCCTTCACCCGCGACGGCGGTTACGAGTCCACCCGCCGCCTCCTGGCCGCCGAGACCGACGCCACCTGCCTGTTCGCCGTCAACGACGTCATGGCCACCGGCGCGGTCGCCGCACTGCGCGACGCGGGCCTGCAGGTCCCCCGCGACCTGTCGGTGGCCGGCTTCGACGACATCCCCACGCTGCGCGACCTCACCCCCGGCCTGACGACCGTGCGCCTGCCCCTGGAGTGGATGGGCGAGGAGGCCGCCCGCCTCGCCCTCGACGACGAGGAGACCGAACCGCGCACGGTCCCCGTCTCGGGCGAGGTGGTCGTCCGCGCGAGCACGGCCCCGCCGAGCGGGGCGTAACCGGCACGGCCCCAGCGGAGGCGTTTCGCGCCGCCTACGTGTTCTGTGCCGGCTTGCCGCCGAGCGCACGGTGCAGCCTTCGCACCGGAGCTCGACCACCGCGTACCTCCGCGCTTTTCCGGCACGGTCTACATCCTGTTTGAGAAGCCGTCACCACAGCGGTTGCGGCAATGGGGCTGGGGTGCGCGTAGCGCTGTGGGCCGGCTTGCCGCCGAGCGCACGGTGCACCTTCGCGCCGGAGGCCCGCCACCGATGGTGCGGCTCCACCTGGAAAGGACTGCGTGCGCTCGGCGGCAAGCAAGCATGTGACGCCTAGCGTCTTGGCTGGGGTGGTGGCGGGCTGAGGCTGACGGGCGGGCCGCGCTATGCGAGACGCACCCATTGCCGCAACCTCGATGGTGGCCGCCCCAGGTTGTACTCGGTGGGTTCCTGGAAAGCGGCGCCGTCGCCGTTCTTAAACACGGCTTAGCCGGGAACCGCCTCGGCCGGGGCGAAGTCGAGTCCGTGGCCGGCTTCCGTCTCGGCTCGGGCCCATCCGGCGTCGATCCGCACGCCGCTGGGTGCCGAGAGCGCGCCCAGCGACTCCAGCGAGCCCCGGTCGATGTCCTCGACCATCTCCGCCCGCGGCACGCACAGCGCCAGCTGGGTGGACAGCTCGGGCAGCAGGTGGGGGGCCACGGGGACGCTGCGCGCGTCGGCCAGGGCGGCCACCCGCAGGAACGGGGTGATGCCGCCGATGCGCACCGCGTTGGGCTGGGCGATGTGGCACACCCCCGCCTCCAGCGCGGCGGCGAACTCCCGGACCGTGCGCAGGTTCTCGCCGATCGCGATGGGCACCGGGGTCGCGCGGCGCAGCTCGGCGTGGGCCGCGAGGTCGTCGGCCGGCAGCGGCTCCTCGATCCAGTAGGGGTCGAAGCGCTCCAGCCGGCGCATCGCCCGAACCGCCGCGGGCAGGTCCCAGCGCTGGTTGGCGTCGATCATCAGCCGGCCCCGGGGCCCCAGCAGCTCGCGCACCCGGGCCACGCGCTCCACGTCGCGCTCCGGATCGGCCGAGCCGACCTTCATCTTGACGGCGGTGTGGCCCGCCGCGAGGAAGCCCCGCACCTGCTCCAGCAGCTCGTCCAGGGCGTAGTCGAGGTTGACTCCGCTGCCGTAGGCGGGCACCCGGTCGCGGCGCCGCCCGAGGGCGTCCACCAGGCTCACCCCTGCTGAGCGCGCCCGCAGGTCCCACAGGGCGATGTCCACCGCGCCCATCGCCATCGCCGCCAGTCCGCCGCTCCCGGCCTCGCCGAGGTGGCGGGCGAGGTCGGCCCAGCGCGCCTGGGGCACCGGCTCGCGGCCCACGAGCGCCGCCGGGCAGTCCTCGGCGACCAGGGCCCGCACGGCCCCGGCGCCCACGCGCGGCGTCCAGGCGAACCCGGTCCCCGCGGCGCCGCCCTCGGTTTCCACCCGCACCACGACGAGGTGGTTGTGGGTGACCCCGCCGTCCCAGGAGCGGTGCAGCGCCAGCGCGCGGGTCTGCGCGGTCAGGCCGCTGATGGCGTCGGCCGCCCTCACCCCGCCTCGACCTCCTTGACCGCGGCCAGCCCGGCCTCCAGGATCGCCGCCAGTTCGGCCGTCTCCGCCTCGGTGGGGTCGGTGAAGGGCGGCCGCACCGTGCCGACCGCGGCGCCGCGCAGCCGCGCCCCCGCCTTGATCAGCGAGACGGCATAGCCCGGAGCACGGTCGCGCAGGGCCACCAGCGGCCGGTAGAAGACCTCCAGCAGCCGCTCGGCCAGCGGGTCGCCGGCGTGGAAGGCGCGGTAGAAGGCGGTGGCGACCTCGGGGGCGAACGCGAACGCCGCCGAGGAGTACAGCGGCACCCCGATCGCGGCGTAGGCCGGCACGGTGACCTCGGCGGTGGGCAGTCCGTTGAAGAAGGTGAAACCGTCCCCGCGCCGCTTGGCGACCTCGGCGACGATGCGCGCCATCCGGTCCAGATCGCCCACGCCGTCCTTGATGCCCACCACGCCCGGCAGCACGGCGATCTCGGCCGCGGTGGCGGGGGTCAGCACCATGGTGGAGCGCTGGTAGACGATCGCGGGGATGTCCACGGCCGTTGTGACGGCGCGGACGTAGTCCACCAGCCCCCGCTGGGGACCGGAGACCAGGTAGGGCGGGAGCAGCAGGATGCCGTCGGCGCCCTGCTCGCGGGCCGCGGCCGCCTGCTCGACGGCCGTGCCGACGCTGCCGCCCGCACCGGCGATCACCGGCACGGCTCCCCCGCTCGCCTGCACCGCGGTGCGCACCGCCTGAGCGTGCTCGGCGGCCGAGAGCGCGTGGATCTCGCCGGTGCCGCAGGCGGCGAAGACGCCGCCGGGGCGGTGCCGCAGCCCCGAGGAGACGTGCTGCTCCAGGGCCGCGGCGTCCAGCCTGCCGTCGCCGTCGAAGGGGGTGAGGGGGAAGAACAGGATGCCGTCGAACTCCATGGGCCCTCCGTTGGTGGTCGCCCGGCCCGGGCGGACCGGGCGCGGTCGGTCGGGTGCCGGCCCGCGGGGAGTGTGGCCTGCGCGGGCGGGCTCAGGGCCGGTTTCGCCCGCCCGCGCAGGGTTCGTGGGGCCGCTCAGGCGAGGTGGTGCACGTGGCGGCGGGTGACGGTGGCCAGGACCGCGTCGGGGTCGGCCGCCCATACGTCGGCGTTGAAGATCTCCACTTCGATGTCGCCGGTGTAGCCGGCGGCGTCGACGGCCCGGTGCAGGGCGGGGATGTCGGCGTGGCCGTCGCCGACCATGCCGCGGCCCAGCAGCGGGTCGGCGGGCAGCGGCAGCACCCAGTCGCAGACCTGGAAGGAGGCGATGCGCTCGCCGGCCCGGGCGATCTCCTGGTAGACGCGGGGGTCCCACCAGACGTGGTAGGTGTCGACGACGACGCCCACCTGGCCGACCGGGAAGAGCTCGGCGATGTCGAGCGCCTGGCCCAGGGTGGACAGCACGGCCCGGTCGGCGCAGAACATGGGGTGCAGCGCCTCCAGCGCCAGGCACACGCCGCGCTCGGCCGCATAGGGCGCGAGCTCGGCGACGGCCTCGGCCATGCGCGCCCGGGCGCCGACGAGGTCGCGGTCGCCCTCGGGCAGCCCGCCGACGACCATCACCAGGCAGGGCGCGCCCAGTTCGGCGGCCTCGTCGATCGCCCGCCGGTTCTCCTCCAGCGCGGCGGTGCGGTCGTAGCCGGTGAGGAAGCCGCCCCGGCAGTAGGAGGACACCCGCAGCCCGGCCTCGCGCACGAGCCGGGCGGAGCGGGCGATGCCGGTCTCGGCGGCGGGCTCGCGCCACAGGCCGATGGCGCCGATGCCGGCGCGCAGGCATCCCTGGACGGCCTCGGGCAGGCTCCAGTTGTCGACGGTCTTCTGGTTGAGCGAGAGCCGGGCCAGCCGCGGGTCGCCGGGCTCCGGGGCGGCCCCCGCGGGCGCCCCGGAGGGGACGTCGAACGCCGCGGGCGCGGCCGGGCCGCCGTGTCCTCCGCCGACCGCCATCACCGCACCCCCGAGATCTCCAGCAGCCCGCGCATCCGGGCGAGCGCCAGTCCGGGATCGGTGAGTACCCCGGCGGCGTCGGCCAGGCGCAGCGCCTGCGACAGGTGGACCAGGTCGCGGGCGCTCTGCAGGCCGCCGACCATGCAAAAGCCGGGCTGGTGGCCGTTGAGCCAGCTCAGGAACGCGATCCCGGTCTTGTAGTAGAAGGTGGGGGCGGCGAAGATGTGGCGGGCCAGGGGCACCGTGGGCTCCAGCGCCGCCCGGTAGCCCGCGGTGTCGCCCGCGTCCAGCGCGCGCAGCGCCGCGGCGGCGGCCGGGGCGATCGCGGCGAAGATCCCCAGCAGGGCGTCGGAGTGGCCGTCGGCGTCGCCCTCGATGAGCTCGGGGTAGTTGAAGTCGTCGCCGGTGTAGAGGCGCACGCCCTCGGGCAGGCGCCGGCGCAGGCGCACCTCCAGCTCCGCGTCCAGCAGCGACACCTTGATCCCGTCGATGCGCGGGGCGTGGTCGGCGATGATCGCGGCCACGGTGTCGATCGCCTCGGCCGGGTCGTCGTGGCCCCAGTAGCCGGCCAGCGCCGGGTCGAAGGCGGTGCCCAGCCAGTGCAGGATGACGGGGGCGCGCACCTGCTCCAGCAGGCGGCCGTAGACCTTGGCGTAGTCGCCCGGCCCGCGGGCGCAGGCGGCCAGGTGGCGGCTGGCCATCAGCACAGGGGTGGCGCCGGCGCCCTCGACGGTCTCCAGTTGCTCGGTATAGGCGGCGGCGACCTCCTCCAGCGTGGTTCCGGCGCCGGGTTCGAGGTGGTCGGTGCCCGCTCCGCAGGCCAGCAGGGCGCCGCGGGAGGCGGCCTCGGCCGCGCTGCGGCGGATCAGCTCGGCGGTGGCGGGCCAGTCCAGGCCCATGCCGCGCTGGGCGGTGTCCATGGCGTCGGCCACGCCCAGGCCCAAGTCCCACAGGCGGTGCCGGAACGCGAGCGTGGCGTCCCAGTCCAGGCGGGCGGGGGCGCCGATGGAGTTGCCGGAAAGCGGGTCGGCCACGACGTGGGCGGCGGCGTAGGCGGTGCGCGATCGGGGCGGGGCCGCATCGGCGGGGGCCGGGGCGGCCGCGGCGCCGCGGGGGGTGAACTCGTGGAGGCGCCCGTCGGTGCCGGGCAGCATCAGCGGCGGGCCGCTCACGGCAGTTCCACCTCCTCCAGTTCGACGCGGCGGCCGGAGGCGGCCGACTGCAGCCCGGCCTCGGCCAGTTGGAGCCCGCGTGCGCCCGAGAGCAGGTCATAGGGGAAGCGGGTGCCGGCGCAGACGTGGGAGATGAACTGCTCCCACTGGGCGCGGAAGCCGTTGTCGAAGTCGGCGTTGTCGGGGACGGTCTCCCACTGGTCGCGGTAGCCGCCGCGGTCGGCCGGGGCGTCGGGGTCCCACACGGCGCGGGGGGTGGCCACGCGGTGCTGGATGCGGCAGTTGCGCAGCCCCGCGACGGCGCTGCCCTCGGTGCCGTCGACCTGGAACTCCACCAGCTCGTCGCGGTCGACCCGCACGCACCAGGAGGAGTTGATCTGGGCCGTGATGCCCCCCTCCAGCTCGAAGACGGCGTAGGCGGCGTCCTCGGCGGTGGCCGCATACGGGCTGCCGTCCTCGGCCCAGCGCCGCGCGACGTGGGTGGCGGTGGTGGCGGTGACGGCCCGGACGGGGGCGAAGAGCTGCTCCAGGACGTAGTGCCAGTGCGGGAACATGTCCAGCACGATGCCGCCGCCGTCCTCGGCGCGGTAGTTCCAGCTGGGGCGCTGGGGCTCCTGCCATCCGCCTTCGAAGACCCAGTAGCCGAACTCGCCGCGGATCGACAGCACCCGGCCGAAGAAGCCGCTGTCCAGCAGCCGGCGCAGCTTGAGCAGGCCGGGCAAAAACAGCTTGTCCTGCACGACGCCGTTGCACACGCCGGCGTCGCGGGCGAGCTTGGCCAGCTCCAGCGCGCCGCTGAGGGCGGCGGCGGTGGGCTTCTCGGTGTAGACGTGCTTGCCCGCCCCGATGGCCGCGCGCAGCGCCTCCTCGCGTGCGCTCGTGATCTGGGCGTCGAAGTAGACCTCGATCCCGGGGTCGGAGAGCACGGTGTCGAGGTCGGTGCTCCACCGCTCGATCCCGTGCTCCTCGGCGATGCGGCGGAGCTTGTCGGGGGATCTGCCGACGAGGACGGGCTCGGGCACGACCCGCGAACCGTCGGGGAGCTCGACTCCGCCGGCCTTCCGGATCGCCAGCACCGAGCGCGTCAAATGCTGCCGATAGCCCATGCGGCCGGTGACGCCGTTCATGGCGACGGCCAGCACCCGATCTTGCATGCGTCGTCCTATCACTCGATTGAGAAAGCGCTTTCCAAGGTACTTTAACCTGCTTTCGGACGCCAGAGCTGCGTTCACACCGTTTGTCGGACGCCCGGCGGCCGGACCTGCGCGGCCGCTGGAGAGAGCCGCCCCTGCCGCGCCACCGCACGGCTCCGTGACCTGCCCGACACTATGGGAAGGCGCTTACCCGCGCATCTCGCACGCGCGGGAGCCCGCGGAGCCGGTGGGCGCCGCGGGCTCCCCAACGGGCACAGCGTCGAAGGTCAGCGGCCCGCGGCCCGGCACAGGTCGGTCTCGATGTGGGTGCACAGCCAGGCGTGCTGGGCGTAGGCCACCCGCAGCGCGAACGCACGGCAGCGCGTATCGCAGTCCACGACCGCGCTGACCTCGGCGACGTCGGGTTCGGGCGTGTGCACCACGGCCCGCCGCAGGCGGGGGCGGCGGGCGCAGGCGTAGCCGCCCGCCCGGCGCAGCAGCAGTTCGTAGGCGCGCCGCGCCAGCAGCGGCCGCACCTGCTGGGCGGGGCGCTCCCCGGCCAGCACCTCGGCGAGGATCTGGGCGAAGCGGGAGAGCTGCTCGGGGCTGCGGCGGTGGGGGTAGGCGATCGAGCGCGGGCGCGCGGCGCCGCGCGCGGTCCGCGGCCGGGCGGCCGGCGCGTGCGCGGCGCGGCGGTCCGGGACCCGGGATCGGGCGGCGGAGTGGGCGAGGGAGATGTCCAGCTGGTGACCGGCCAAGGATGCGTCCCTTCCGAGGAGAGAACGGCCTTCGCCCGCGGGCGGGCCCGCCCGCGGACCTGGGGCGGACGGGGGCTGTCCGCCGCCCACTCAGAGCGGCCGCGGGGCGCCGGATGCCACCTGGAATACCGGGTTTCTGCACAAGAATCCTCCACTCCCCTGTTCGCCCAGGTCAGCGAGGCCCATAACCGAAAGCACGGCGGGTGCCGTCACTGCGGTGCCACCGGCACCGCTCCCGGCGCCGACCGCGGCTCAGGCGACACCCGCCTGCGACCGCACGGACAGCGGGCAGGCGAACGCCGAGGCGGCGAGGGCGGGCGGTCGGGGCGCATCATCCACCCACGCGCCCGAACCGAGATCCCGAACGCCCGATTTTCCCCCGTCCCGATTAAGAAGCCGGTCACCACAGCGGCCGCGGCAATGGGGCTGTGATGCGCGTAGCGCGCCGCGCCACGCGGGACGCACCCATCGCCGCAACCCCGATGGCAGCCCAGGCGCGGTCCCCGGTGGGTTCCTCCGCCCCGGCGGCAGGAGGAACCCACCGGGGACCACCCAGGGCGGGCACCACAGCGGCTGCGGCAATGGGGCTACTGGGTTGCGCGAAGCGCTGTGGGCCGGCTTGCCGCCGAGCGGCGGTGCACCCTTGCGGTGGAAGGCCCGCCAAGAATGGTGCGGTTCCAGTGGACAGGTACAACGTGCGCTCGGCGGCAAGCAAACACGTGACGCGAAGCGTCTCCGTTGGGGTGGTGGCGGGTGACGGACCCGAGAAGCAGGCGGCGCGCAGCGTCTCCGTTGGGGTGGTGGTGGGTGACGGGCGGGCGTGCTCTCCCACCCCCCGGGCAGGCATACTGCTGCCTGTGAGTCACCGGTACCTGGATGCGCCCGTGCCCATCGCGCTCGCCCACCGCGGCGGCTGGATGCGAGACGCGTCGGGCGACGTCGACACGGCTCTGGAGAACACCGCCCCCGCCTTCCAGCACGCCGTCGACCTCGGTTACCGGTACCTGGAGACCGACGCGCACGCCACCAGCGACGGCGTGCTGCTGGCGTTCCACGACCCCACGCTCGACCGCGCCACCGACCGCGAGGGGCGCATCGCCGCCCTGCCCTACTCCGAGGTGGCCAAGGCGCGCGTCGCCGGGCGCGAGCCCATCCCGCTGCTGGAGGACCTGCTCGGCTCCTGGCCGCACGTGCGGCTGAACATCGACATCAAGGGCGACGAGGCGGTCGTGCCGCTGCTGCGGGTGCTGCGCCGGACCGGCGCCTGGGACCGGGTGTGCGTGGGCTCCTTCGACCAGCGGCGGCTGGATCGGGCCCGGCGGCTGTTCGACCGGCCGGTGGCCACCTCGTGCGGTCCCCGCGAGGTGATCCGGCTTCGGGCGGCGTCGCTGTCGCCGCTGCTGCGCCCGCTGGCCGCACGAGCCCCGGTGTGCGCGCAGATACCGGTGAGCCACGCCGGAATCCCGCTGGTCACCCGGGACGTGATCGCCACCGCCCACCGCCTCGGCATGCAGGTGCACGTCTGGACCATCAACGACACCGCCGTGATGAGGCGGCTGCTGGACGCCGGCGTCGACGGGATCGTGACCGACGAGACCGAGGGCCTGCGCCGGGTGCTGATCGAGCGCGGAGCCTGGCACGATGCGCACGGCGGGCCGGTCGCCGACCGGTAGCCGCCCCCACCATGCCACCCCTGGACAAGGACCCCCATGGCCACCACTCCCCCCTCCCCGCCGCCCGGCGCCGCTGAGTCCGAGCCCGCCGGCCTGCGCGGCGAGCGCCGCGCCTGGTACTTCTACGACTGGGCGAACTCGGTCTTCTTCACCTCGGTCATCTCGGTCTTCTTCGGCCCCTACCTGACCGCGCTGGCCCAGGAGGCCGCCGGCCCCGGCGGGCGGATCAGCGTGCTGGGGGCCGCGATCGACCCCACCGCGCTCTACCCCTACGCCACCTCCCTGTCGGTGCTGCTGCAGCTGGTGGCGCTGCCGGCCGTGGGGGCGATCGCCGACTACACCGGCCGCAAGCGCGAGCTGATGGGCGTGCTGGCCTACGTCGGGGCGCTGGCGACGATGGGGCTGTACTTCGTCGACGGCACCGACTACCTGCTGGGCGCCGGGCTGTTCGTGCTGGCCAACCTCGTGCTGGGCGCCTCGGTGGTGGTCTACAACTCCTTCCTGCCCGACCTGGCGGCGCCCGACGAGCGCGACGCGGTGTCCTCGCGCGGCTGGGCCATGGGTTACCTCGGCGGCGCGCTGCTGCTGAGCCTGCACCTGGTGCTCTACCTGTTCCACGAGAGCCTCGGCCTGGAGCAGGGCCACGCGGTGCGCATCGCCATGGCCTCGGCCGGAGTGTGGTGGGCGGTGTTCACCGTCATCCCGCTCACACGGCTGCGCAACCGCTACCGCGGCACCGTGCTGACGGGCACCCGCCCCGCCGAGCCGGGCCGGGCGAGCGGAGCCCGGGCCGTGGCGGGCAGTTTCGCCCAGCTCTGGTACACCGTGCGGAGCCTGCGCGCCTACCCCAGGACGCTGGCGTTCCTGGTGGCCTACATCCTGTTCAACGACGGCATCCAGACGGTGATCGCGTTCTCGGCGACCTTCGCCGACCAGGCGCTGGGCCTGGGCCAGCAGGTGCAGATCGGCGCCATCCTGATGGTGCAGTTCGTGGCCTTCGGCGGGGCGCTGCTGGTGGGGGCCATCGGCCGCCGACTGGGCACGAAGCGCACCATCCTGGGCAGCCTGGTGGTGTGGACGGCGGTGGTGGGGATCGCGCCGCTGCTGAGCGAGGGATCGGCGGTGCAGTTCTTCATCCTGGCGTTCTTCATCGCCATCGTGCTGGGCGGCACCCAGGCGCTGTCGCGGTCGCTGTTCTCCCACCTGATCCCGCGCGGCAAGGAGGCCGAGTACTTCGGCCTGTACGAGATCAGCGACAAGGGATCGGCGTTCCTGGGCTCACTGGCGCTGGGCGTCGCGCTGGACGCCACGGGCGGCGACTACCGGCTGGCGATCCTGTCGCTGGTGGTGTTCTTCGTACTGGGCTTCGCGGTGCTCGCCTTCCTCAGCGTCTCCCGCGGCATCAGGGAGGCGGGCAACACGGTGCCCGAGCACGTGTAGCCCGTAGCCCGCGGGTGCGCGGGGCGCTCGGACGCGCCCCGCACACCCGCTCGTGGATCGCTTCGCGGCTTCGTCGGTCCCGACGAAGCCGCGCACCTCGCGGCCGCTCTCTCCGGGGCGGGCGCGGGCGCCCGCCCCGGAGAGTCGTCGCCGATACCGGCTCCCGGCTAGCGGAATCCGCGCTCGATCTTCTCGCGGCGCTCGCCGGCGTTGTCCAGGCCGGGTACCCACTCGGCCATGGTGGTGGCCTCATCGCCAACGCCGGCCCAGCTGCGCAGCGCCGCGGTGGCCCGGGCGCGGTCGTCGGGCTTCAGCGCGGCGATGTCGGCCCCGTGGTTGGCGCCGGGCGCGACGAAGCGCATGGTCTCGCGCCGCTTGCTGCCGGCGCTGAAGTGCTCGGCTCCCCACGGGTCGTACTCGCCGTCGACGAACAGCATCTGCTCGGAGCGGTGGGTGACCCAGTGGTCGATGTCGGGCATCGCCCACCAGTCGTAGCGGGGCACGTCCATGTCGTCGGGCAGGTAGGTGCGCGCCTGGAAGAGGCCGGGGTAGCGCAGCAGGCCCTTGAGGTGGTGCGTGGGCACACTGGGCGTGCCCAGTTGCGTGGCGGCCTGGAAGTAGTAGGGGATGTAGGGCTCGGTGCCCTGGTCGGTGTAGAAGCCGAATCCTGCGACCTCGTCGAGGAACGCCGCGATGTCGGCGGTGGAGGCGTCGGCGGCGGGGATGTCGGCGCAGGCCTCGGGGTGGGGCTGGTACTGCCAGAAGGCCCAGGGGGTGTCCAGCACCAGCAGCTCGAAGGCCTTGTCGGCGCTGCCGACCGTGCGGTGGAAGGTCCAGCCGTTCTGCTCGGCCAGGCCGGTGTAGTGCTCCAGCAGCTCTTCGCGGCGCTCGAAGGCGGTGCGCTGGACGGCCTCCAGGTCGTCCTGGCACTCGGGGTCGTCGCCGACGGTGCGGAAGAACTTGCGGTAGGCGTGGTCCTCGCTGTCGATGACGTCGTTGGGGGCGACGTAGGCGACGGTGCCGTCGAGGTCCTCGGGGTAGAACCGGCGGTGGTAGACCGAGGTCATGCCGCCCTTGGAGGCGCCGGTGGAAATCCACTCCTGGCGGTAGATGTCGTTCAGGGCGTCGACGATGCGGTGGTGGTCGGCCGCGGCCTGGCGGATGGTCAGGTCGTCCCAGTCGGCCGGGTCGGGCCGGGACGGCTCGAAGAAGCGCTGCTCGGTGGAGATCTGGTTGCCGTCGACGATGCGGGCGGGCTCGCTGCGGAACGCGCCGACGCTGACGTTGTACCCGCTGGTGTGCAGCACGGTGGGCCGGTCGAACCCGCGGTGCAGCAGCGTCAGCCGCTGCTCGAAGGTCTGGCCGCCGGGGTCGCTGTGGTCGGCGGGCTGCCGGTAGCCCAGGACGAAGTAGCGGAAGCCCGGTTCGGTGTCGATCTCCTCGATGATGCGCAGGCCGGGGATGTCCTCCAGCCGGTCGGTGATGTCGCCGCCGGCGGGTGCGGGGTCCGCGGTCGCCGGTGCGGTGGTGAGCAGCATGGCTGCCGCGGTGAGCAGCGCTCCGGCGGCGGTGCGCCAGGTCGCCGCCGGGCGTGGTGTGCGGGGGATCACCCGTTCAACCTCCTTGTTGGCTCTCCGCCCCGGCGGCGGTGGCCGCGGGACGGGTCGGATGCCGACTGACCGATCATTGGGTGTGCCGCAGGCGCAGTCAAGCCGCTACCGCGTGTCGGTGGCGGCCCGAGCGGCGCGGTGAGGACGTCGCCGCAGGCGGGTAGGCTCTCCGGCCGATCGTGAATCGCAGCGGCGCGCAGCGCCACCGCCAAGGATGGCGGGGGCCGGCGGGCCGAAGAAGGCAGCGGCGCGCAGCGCCACCGCTAAGGGTGGTGGAGGGCTGGCGGGCGGGAAGGGAGCAACCTGTGCTGTTCGGCAAGGAGCACGTCGAGCGCTACCGGGCGACCGGCGGCGAGGAGGGCCACGAGTGGCAGGGCACCACGACCCTGATCCTGACCACGACCGGGCGCACGTCCGGCCTCAAGCGCAGCACTCCGCTGATCTACCGCACCGACGGCGACGCCTATGTGGTCGTCGCCTCCAGCGGCGGCGCCCCCGACCACCCGCAGTGGTACAAGAACCTGCTGGCCGACCCGGAGGTCGAGGTGCAGGTCAAGGCCGAGGAGTTCCGGGCCCGGGCGCGCACGGCCACGGCCGATGAGAAGAAGCGCCTGTGGCCCCGGATGGCCGAGGTGTGGCCGCAGTACGACCAGTACCAGGCCCGTACCGACCGCGACATCCCGGTGGTCCTGCTCGAACCGGTCCGCTGACGCCGCCGGCCCCGTCCCGGGGTCGGGGCGGGGCCGAGCCGTCTCACCGCGGGCCTTCGGCGAGGCGCGCGGCGTGCGGTGGCCTCCCGGACCGGTGGTGGTCACCACCGCGGTCGGCGGGCGCGCGCACGGAGAACCGCCGCTGCTCCTGCCGCGGTCTCGTCGGGGAATCCGGGCCCGCGGCGGGTTGTTGCGCCATGGGGCCGCCGGTGGATCGGCGGCTGCGACCCGCGCGGGGGCGCTCCGATGCGTCCGGCGGGATAAAGATTGTGTCAAGACCGCAGGCGGGGCCTTGGTGCGCGATCCGGCTGTGTGCGGGACGTTGCGCGCCCGTGTCCTGGGCCTACTACCGTGCGGCGCGTGCCGGTCACCGCTGACCGGTCATTATCGCACGGTTGGACAGCCGATGTGCGGGGAATCTTGACACGGACCGACGTGTTAAGCCCATGTATACCGCAAGAGCGCCTGGAGGCACGCAACCGATGGCCGAGCGAGCACTTCGCGGCACACGGCTCGGGGCGACGAGCTACGAGAACGACCGCAACACCGACCTGGCGCCGCGCCAGGAGGTCACCTACGACTGCCCTCGGGGTCATCGCTTCTCGATCACCTTCGCCACCGAGGCCGAGGTCCCCACGAACTGGGAATGCCGCTTCTGCGGCGAGACGGCTCTGATGGTCGACGGCCAGGAGCCGCAGGAGAAGAAGGCCAAGCCGGCGCGCACCCACTGGGACATGCTCCTGGAGCGCCGCAGCATGGAGGACCTTGAGGAGGTCCTCGCCGAGCGGCTGGAGCTGCTCCGGTCGCGCCGCAGGGAAGAGCAGGAGCACATGCAGGCGATGGCCGAGGAGCGGCGCAGCGCTTGAGGCACGCGCGAGGGGCGGCGGCGGGAGGGCCAACCGCCCCTTCGCCATGCGGGGGTCGCCGCGTCGCGGGCGGCGCTCAGACGTGCTCGGCCTTCTCCTCCGCCTCCTCGGCGGCGTGCTCGCCGAACGGATCGCGGGTGCGGCCCACCAGCTCGGCGACCGAGTCCAGCACCTTGGTCGGGCGGTAGGGGAAGAGTTCTGCGGTGTCCCGGCCCGAGATCCCCGACAGCACCAGCAGGGTCTGCAGACCCGCCTCCAGGCCCGAGCGCACGTCGGTATCCATGCGGTCGCCGATCATGACCGTGCTTTCGGAGTGGGCGCCCAGCGCCCGCAGCGCCGAGCGCATCATCAGCGGGTTGGGCTTGCCCACGTAGTAGGGAGCGCGCCCGGTCGCGCGCTCGATGAGAGCGGCGACAGCGCCGGTGGCCGGCAGCGAGCCCTCGCGGCTGGGCCCCTTCTCGTCGGGGTTGGTGGCGATGAACCGGGCCCCGCTCTCGACCAGGCGGATGGCGCGGGTGATCGCCTCGAAGCTGTAGGTGCGGGTCTCCCCCAGCACGACGTAGTCGGGATCGCGGTCGGTGAGCACGTAGCCGATGCTGTGCAGGGCGGTGGTCAGCCCCGACTCCCCCACGACGTAGGCTGATCCGCCCGGCCGCTGCTCCTTGAGGAATCGCGCCGTGGCCAGCGCGGAGGTCCAGATGGAGTCCTCGGGGATGTCCAGTCCGGTGCGCCTGAGGCGGGCGCGCAGGTCGCGGGGCGAGTAGATGGAGTTGTTGGTCAGGACCATGAATCCGATCCCGTTCTCCCGCAGCTCCGAGACGAACTCGTCGGCCCCGGGGATGAGGTGCTCCTCGCGCACCAGCACCCCGTCCATGTCCATGAGGTAGTTCCACGGCTTGTCGTCGTTCACGACCGCCACACTATCGTCACGCCCCCGGCGCGGCCGGGCTCAGGCCCGTCCCCTGTAGCGGGCCCGCTACCCGTGCCGCTTCCCGTTCGTGCGGCCGGAGCCGGCGGGGGCCGGGCCCCGCGGGCGGCCACCGCCGCTCACTCGTCCTCGACGACGCGCCCCTGGATGATCCGGCCGCCGCTGGGCGCGCGGTCGCCCCGCTGGCCGTGCTGGGGCGGGATGCGTCCGCCCTGGGCCACGAACTCGGCCTCGGCGGAGTCGCGCATGCGCTTGATACGGCGCTCGGCCCAGCCGGTGAACGCCCAGCGCAGCGCCGGGCGGGTGAAGGGCAGCGCCATGAGGGCGCCCAGCGCCGCGGTGACGAATCCGGGCGTGATCAGCAGGATGCCGCCGACCATCACCATCAGCGTGTCCAGCAGCCCGCCCTGCGGGGGCCTGCCGGTGCGCATGGCCGCGTCGGCCTCACGGAAGGTCTTGGTCCCGGCGCGGCGCAGCACGACCACGCCGGCGGCGCTGAGTGCGAACAGCAGCGCGATGGTCCAGGCGACCCCGATCTGCTGGCCGACCAGGATCATCAGCCAGATCTCCAGGAACGGCAGCGCCATCAGCGCGATGACGATCAGCAGCGGCATGGGCACCATCCTCGACTCGCCCGGTCTCCTCTGCTTACAACGTCGGCCACCGGCCCATCGTTCCCGCGGCGGCGCGCGATCACGCCTGACGTCCCCCGCTCGATCGCTCCGCGGGCCCCTTGGAAGCGCTGCGGCTCCGGCGGCGCGCGGCCGCCGCCGCGCCGGCCAGGGCGCCGGCGGCCACCGCGCACAGGGCCGCCTCGGGCAGCGCGCCCAGGCGGGTGGCCGGGGTCAGCCCGGTCATGGCGGGCAGTTCGGCGACGTGCACGGCGGGCTCGGCCTCGGGCGATCGGTAGGCGACCTCCCCCCGCGCGGTCACCACTGCGCTGATCCCGCTGGTGGAGGCGACCACGGCCGGGCGGCCGTGCTCGACCGCCCGCAGCCGGGTGATGGCCAACTGCTGCTGGGACTGGCCGGTGAAGTTGTAGTTGGCGTTGTTGGTGGGCACCGCGATGATCTGGCCGCCGGCGGCCACCGACTCTCGCACCGGCCTGTCGAAGGCGACGTCGAAGCAGATGGCGGTGGCCAGGGTGGTGCCGCCCAGCCGCAGCGCCCCCGGTCGCGTGCCGGGCACGGCGTCGCTGCCGACCTGCTCCAGGCGCTCGACGAACCTGGTGAAGAAGTCGCGGTAGGGGACGTATTCGCCGAAGGGCACCAGGTAGCGCTTGGTGTAGTGGTCGACCGGCCCCTCCTGCGGGTCCCACACGACGCTGCGCACCTCGCGCTCGGTGCCGTCGGCGCTGTAGCGGGTGATGCCGATCAGCAGCGGGGCGCCGATGTCGCGTGCCGCGGCGCTGATCAGCTCGGCGGCGGCCGGGTCGGCGTAGGCGTCGATGTCGCTGGCGTTCTCCGGCAGCACCACGAGGTCGGGGCGGGGCGCCTCGCCGGCCTCGACCCTGTCGGCGAGGCGGTGGACGCCTTCGACGTGGTTGCGCAGCACCTGCATGCGCTCGCCCAGGATGCTCATCTGCCCCACGCCGGGCACGTTGCCCTGCACCAGGGCGACGGTGGCGGTGTGGTCGACGGCGGGGGCGGTGAGCGCGGGCAGGGCCGCCCCTGCCGCGGTGATCGCGACGGCGCCCGCCGCCAGGCCCGCACTCGCCGCCAGCGGCGGGCGCGGCCGCCGCACCAGGCGCAGCACCGCCGCGAGCAGCAGTACGCCCACCAGCGCCACCGCGAAGGTGGTCAGCGGCGAGGAGCCCAGGGCCGCGTAGCCGGAGAAGGGGGTGTCGGGCTGGGCGAACGCGAGCTTGCCCCAGGGGAAGCCGCCCAGCGGGAAGCGCGCGCGCACGGCCTCCTGGAGCACCCACAGCGCCGCCGTCCACACCGGCCAGCCAGGCAGCCGCGCGACCAGGGCGATGCCGGCGGCCATCGGGGCGAAGTACACGGTCTCGGCGGCGGCGATGACCAGCCACACGTCCACGCCGAAGACGTCCTGCCAGCGGATGAGCGGGACCATCAGCACGGCGCCGCAGACCAGGCCCAGCCAGGCGGCGCGGCGGGCGCGGGTGCCCATGACGGCGAGGGTGAGCAGGGCCGCGCCGGCCGGCCCCAGCCACCACAGTCCGTAGGGCGCCAGGGAGAGCAGTTGGCACAGCCCCGCCGCCGCGGCCGCGAGGGCGCGCGGGGCGGGACCGGTCAGCGAGCGCCGAGGGGGTTGCCGGGCCGCCGCGGAGGCGGTCTGCGCGTCTGCGCCCGTGTATCGGGCGTCCTCGGTAACCACGCCTGGCTCGCTTTCTGCGAAGTTGGGGGGACGCGGAAAAGGCCCGAAAGCACCCTTCGGACCGGATCCGTCTCGTCGGCGGCGAGCGCGGAGACCGTTGTCTACTGGATGTTCGGGCCTTCTCCGGGTCCAACCCCCCGCCCGGCCGCGGAACCCCGGTCCTTATCAGGCCGCCGACCGCACCTGGTGCGTGGTGCGACGTCCGGCAAGACAACGACCGGACCGCTCGACCGGTCCGTCCAGTGCTGGACTGGTCAGTAGATTACCCAGACTTGGTGCCGTCCGCCGCAACGCTGCGCCGACGTGTCGGAGAGCGGCATCCCGCTCGCTCGCGCTCGCGGAGACCGGCGGCGAATCGACCCGATCCGGATAACCGCCGCCAGGCTAACGCACCCGGCGCCGGCACCGCCAGTCCGAACGCGCCGCACACAGCGCACTCCCGGCCACGTCGGCAACGCCGTGACCTGGGCGTATACCCGATTCCATCTCCTGGCACGTCCCGCAGCCGCGGCTGCGCCCGGACTCTGGAACGCGGCGCCCCGCGGGAGGGATCCGGAGGCGCGCGGCGCCGGCGGCAGGGGTGGCGGGAACCGCGGACAACCCTGGCGTCTCAAATCGTGGACGCTATCGGATCGAAACAGCGCGAACTATCGACAGAACGGCACCATTGGTGTTCGATATTGGGCAGCAGATCGATACAGAGCGATCACCCCACGATAAGGAAGCTCGCTCCCGAGAAGCCGGAGCGGGCCATGGACACGGGAGCTGTTTCCCCATGGCGAAGATCGTCCTGGACGGCGTCGACAAGGTGTACTCCGGCGGGGTCAAGGCCGTCGACAACCTGAACCTGCAAATCAACGACGGCGAGTTCATGGTGCTCGTCGGCCCGTCGGGCTGCGGCAAGTCCACGGCCCTGCGGATGATCGCCGGCCTGGAGGAGATCACCGGCGGCGATCTCTACATCGGCGACGAGGTGGTCAACGACCGCCCGCCGAAGGACCGCGACATCGCGATGGTCTTCCAGAACTACGCGCTTTACCCGCACATGACCGTCGAGCAGAACCTCGCCTTCGGTCTGAAGCTGCGCAAGATCCCCAAGCAGGAGATCCAGAAGCGCGTGCAGGAGGCCGCGGCCATGCTGGGCCTGGAGTCCTACCTCAAGCGCCGCCCGGCGGCCCTCTCCGGCGGTCAGCGCCAGCGCGTCGCCATGGGCCGGGCCATCGTCCGCGAGCCGCAGGCCTTCCTGATGGACGAGCCGCTGTCCAACCTCGACGCCAAGCTGCGCGTGCAGATGCGCGCCTCGCTGAACCAGCTGCACGAGCGCCTGGGCGTGACGACCGTCTACGTCACCCACGACCAGACCGAGGCCATGACGCTGGGCGACCGCGTCGCGGTGCTGCGCGACGGCCGACTGCAGCAGGTCGACACCCCCAAGAACCTCTTCGACAACCCGGCCAACCTCTTCGTCGCCGGCTTCATCGGCTCCCCCGCCATGAACTTCGTCAACGCCGAGCTGCAGAAGGACGGATCGGGCGCGGTGCTGAAGTTCGCCGAGCACACCCTGGCGGTCCCCGGCTCGATCGTCGACGCCCGGCCGGGCCTGCGCGACTACATGGGCAAGCAGCTCATCCTGGGCATCCGGCCCTCCGACTACGAGGACGCCGCCATCTCGGGCAACGGCGGCGCCACCATGGACGTCGTCGCCGACGTCACCGAGGAGCTGGGCACCGAGATCAACGTGATCTTCTCGGTGAACGCCCCTCCGGTGCGCCACGAGGAGGCCGCCGCCCTGGCCGCCGACGCGGCCGGCGACGAGGCCGGCGAGGAGGCGGCTCTGCCGCTGAGCGGCGACAAGTCGCAGTTCACCGCCCGCGTGAGCCCGCGCAGCTCGGTGCGCCCCGGCGGCGGCATCTCGCTGGCGGTCGACGTCAGCCAGCTCCACTACTTCGACAAGGACAGCGGCCTGGCGATCGGCCAGTCCGCCTAGAGGGCTCCGGCTCCCCCCGCTGCGGCGGGCCCTCCTCCCCTCTCGCCGGCCGCCGCGCTCGCCAGCGGCGGCCAGGACGGCCCGCCGCAGCCGGCGGGCCCCGGAACGCACGCGTCCCGGGGCCCGCCGGCCTTTTTTCGCGCCCCGCGGCGCCATTGCCGCCGTGCGCTACCGGCCGCCGCCCGTCAGGACCGGGAGGGCGTCACTTCACCGCCCCGGCCATGACGCCCTGCACGAAGTACCGCTGGAAGGCGAAGAACACCAGCAGGGGCACCACCATCGACAGGAACGCCCCTGAGGCGATCACGTCGATGTTGGCGCCGAACTGGCGCATCTGCGACTGCAGCGCCACGGTCATGGGCTGGCTGGCCTCCGAGGCGAAGACCAGGGCGACGAGCAGGTCGTTCCACACCCACAGGAACTGGAAGATTCCCAGCGAGGCGATGGCCGGGCCGCCCAGCGGCAGGATCACGCGGCGGAAGATGGTCAGCTCCTTGCCGCCGTCCATGCGCGCCGCCTCCAGCAGGTCCCGCGGGATCGCCGCGAAGAAGTTGCGCAGCAGGAAGATGCCGAAGGGCAGCCCGAACCCCACGTGGAACAGCACCACCGCCAGGATCGACCCGTACAGCGGCGTTCCGCCGTAGAGGCTGGAGATGGGTACCAGCGCCACCTGGATCGGGACCACCAGCAGCCCCACCACGCCCAGGAACAGCCAGTCGCGGCCGGGGAACTCCAACCAGGCGAAGGCGTAGGCGGCCAGCGAGGCGACCACCACGATGATCAGGGTGGAGGGCACCGTGATCAGCACCGTGTTGCCGAAGGAGGCGACGAAATCGGGGTTGTCCAGCAGGTTGGCGTAGTTCTGCAGGGTCAGCTGGGTGGGCTCGGTGAGCACCGTCCACCAGCCCGAGGCGGCGTTGTCCTGCGGCGAGCGCAGGCTGGAGAACAGCAGCCCCAGGGTCGGCACCATCCAGAACAGTGCGATGAGGATCAGCAGCACCTGCACCAGCCCGGACCCGGTGCGGGCAACCAGCCGCGCGGCCGCCGAGCGCCGGGGCGCTCCTTCGTGGGCCGCCGGTTCGGCCCGCCCCTCCTGCGACCGCTCCGCCGGCTCGGCCGGACCGGTCGGTTCGACCTGTGCGCTCATGACTCCTCCCGGCGGAACCGTCGGATCTGGAAGATCATCGCGGGCACGACCAGCAGCAGCAGGAACACCGCCAGCGCGCTGCCCAGCCCCTGGTCGTTGATGCCGAAGGAGACCTGCCACATCTCCAGGGCCAAGACGTTGGCGTCGGCGCGCACCGATCCCGGCGCGATCACGAACACCAGGTCGAAGATCTTCAGGACGTAGATCATCAGGGTCACGAAGACCACCATGAGCACCGGTGAGAGCAGGGGTACGGTCACCCGCCGGAACACCTGCCACTCGGTGGCGCCGTCGACCCGGGCGGCCTCCAGCGCCTCGCGGGGGATGGCCGAGAGCCCGGCGGCGATCAGCACCATGGCGAACCCGGCCCACACCCACAGGTAGGCGGCGATGATCGAGGGCGTGATCAGGGTGGGGCCCAGCCATGTCAGCCCGTTGTAGGGCTCGGAGAAGTTGGACGCGGCCAGCCGCAGCGTGTAGTCGCCGCCCTCCAGTCCGGTCAGGGTGAAGGCGCCGTCGGCGCCGGTGGTCGCGGTGGCGACGGCCTCCCCGTCGCGCACGGCCTCGACGCGCAGCGCGGGGAGCCCCTTCTCGGTGGGGTCGATGGTCCCTTCCCGCCCGCCGCCTCCGCGGGTGAAGTCCACCCAGACGGTCCCGGTGACCGCGCCCTGCTCCTGCTGGGGCGGGGCCGCGTTCTCGGCGTCGCCGGGCACCTCCTCGGCGGAGACGCCCACCAGCGGGATGGCCACCGCGTCTCCGGGGGCGACGGGCTCGGTGAGCCGGTAGCCGCCGCCGGCGGTCTCCTCCAGCGGTACGCCTTCGCGCGGGTTGGCGTCGGGGTAGGCGCCGGTGGGCGCGACGGTGTCCTGCACGGTGGTGATGACGGCGTTGGCCAGGCCGCGCTCGGGGTCCTGCTCGTAGACCAGCCGGAAGATCACGCCGGAGGCGAGGAAGGAGATCGCCATCGGCATGAAGACGACGATCTTGAACGCCGTCGCCCAGCGGATGCGCTCGGTCAGCACCGCGAAGATCAGGCCCGCGACGGTCACCACGGCCGGTGCGACGGCGATCCAGATGACGTTGTTGCGCAGGGCGATGAAGGTGTCGGCCCGGGTGAACATCCGGGCGTAGTTGTCCAGCCCGACGAACTCGGTGCCGGGGGCGTCCCACAGGCTGCGGTAGACCGAGAACAGGATCGGGTAGACGACGTAGATTCCCAGGAACAGCAGCGCGGGCAGCAGGAAGAACAGCGCCAGCCAGGGCGGGGGGCCCAGGCGGCCCCGCCCGGTGGCGGGGCCGCCGGCCTGCGCGGCGGGCGCGGGGGCGTCGGTGTCGGCGGCTTTCATCGTGCGCCGCCTTCCCGGCCCGCACCCGGACGCCGGCGCGGTGTCGTCGTCGGTTCCGTCGTCATCTCCTCGCTACTCCGCGTTGGAAGCGGCCTGCTCCAGCTTCTCGGCCGCCGCCTCGGGGTCGGAGGGGTCGCGCAGGAAGTCCTGCAGGACCGCCCACATCCCCTTGCCCTCGGTGGCGCCGAACTGGCTGGGCACCTGGTCGGAGAGGTCGTAGCGGACGTCGTCGCCGGCCTCCAGGATGGTCTGGGCCAGAGTCTGGGTGAACTCGTCGGGGTAGGCGTCGGCCTGCACCTGGGAGTTGGCCGACAGGTAGCCGCCCAGCCCGGCCCAGGTGGTCTGGGCCTCCGGCGAGGCGAGGTAGGCCATGAGCCGCTGCACACCCTCGGTCTCGGTCATCGCCACGGCGATGTCGCCGCCGACCACCACCGGGGGCTGCTCGCCGACGGCGGGGAAGGGGAAGGCCTTGGCGGTCTCGCCGACGGTGGCGCCGGCCTCCTGGGCGGAGGCGGCCACGAAGTCGGCCTCATAGACCATGGCGGCCTGTTCCTGGCCGTAGACCTTCGAGACGCAGGTGGGGAAGTCGGTCTGCACCGCGCCCTGGGTGCCGCCGGCCATCCAGTCGCCCTCGCCCCAGACCTCGGCCAGGGTCTCCAGGGTCTGCACGACGCTGTCGTCGGTCCAGGGGATCTCGTGGGCCACGAGCTGGTCGTACTTCTCGGGGCCGGCCTGGGAGAGGTAGACGTTCTCGAACCAGTCGGTCAGCGTCCAGCCGGAGGCGCCGCACATCGAGAAGGGGGTGATGCCGGCGTCGGAGAGGGTGGCGGCGGTGGTGCCGGTGAGGTCGTCCCAGGTCTCGGGCGGGTTGACGCCCGCCTGCTGGAAGGCGTCGGGCCGGTACCAGACGATGGACTTGTGGGCGGCCTTGACCAGCACGCCGTAGGGCTCGCCGTCGACCGAGCCCAGCTCGCGCCAGTAGTCGGTGTAGTTCTCCTCCAGCGCCGCGGCCGCGTCGCCGGAGAGCGGCACCAGCGCGTCCTGGGCGGCGTACTCGGCGACCAGGCCGGGCTGGGGCAGGATGGCCACGTCCGGCGGCTCGCCCGCCTCGATCTTGGGGCCGAGGTAGGCGCCGGTGTCCTCGCCGGTGGACTCGTAGGTGACGGTGGCACCGGTCTCCTCCTCGAAACCGGCCAGCACCTCGGTGAAGTTCTCCTGCTCCACACCGGTCCACTTGGCCGCCACCAGCAGCTCCACGCCGGCCAGGTCGCCGGAGCCCCCGGCCTGCGTCGATCCCGGGCTGCAGGCGGTGGCCGCGACCAGCGCCCCGGCCGCCGTCACCGCGAGCGCGCCGCGGGCCCTCCACATGTGCTCAGGCATGCGTTCCCTCCTTCTGCTGGGTGGCGGAAGCCGGCTCGTCCCAGATGCCGTCTCCCGTGGCAGGGTCGAAGAAATACAGGCGCCCGGTGTCCACCCGCACCCGCACCGGTCGGCCGGAGCGGGCCTGCGAGCGGGGGCTGAACCGGGCGATGACGTCGCTGTAGGGGGCCGCGGCGTCGACGTTGTCGGCGCCGGCGTCCCGGGCCAGCTCCTTGGTGTCCTCGGTGACCACGGGTGGCGCCGGCACCTGGAAGTGCACCAGCAGTTCGGGCCCCAGGGCCTCGACGAGGTCGGTGGTCGAGGACAGCACCGCGCCGCCGTCGGCGCCGTCGAGGTCGGCGTCGTCCATGTCCTCGGGGCGGATGCCCACGGCGATGTCGCGACCCAGGTACTCGCGCAGCCGGGGCCGCTCGGCCAGCAGCCGGGCGGGCACGGCCAGCGCCTGCCCGCCCAGCTCCAGCCGCGCGCCGGGCCCGTCGGCGTCGAGGCGGCCCTGGAGCAGGTTCATCGCCGGCGATCCGATGAAGCCGGCGACGAAGAGGTTGGCGGGGTGGTTGTAGAGCTCCTGGGGCGGGGCGACCTGCTGCAGCACGCCCTTCTTGAGCACGGCCACGCGGTCGCCCAGCGTCATGGCCTCGACCTGGTCATGGGTGACGTAGACCGTGGTGACGCCGAGGTCGCGCTGGATGCGCGAGATCTCCGCGCGCATCTGCACCCGCAGCTTGGCGTCGAGGTTGCTCAGCGGCTCGTCCATCAGGAAGGCCTGGGGCTGGCGGACGATCGCCCGGCCCATGGCCACCCGCTGGCGCTGGCCGCCGGAGAGGTTGCGGGGGCGGCGGTCGAGGTGCTCGGTGAGCCCCAGGGTCTCGGCCGCCTCCTCGACCCGCTCCTTGATCGCGCGCTTGGGCAGCTTGCGCAGCTGCAGTCCGAAGGCGATGTTGTCGCGCACCGACAGGTGGGGGTAGAGGGCGTAGCTCTGGAAGACCATGGCCACGTCGCGGTCGCGGGCGGGGGTGCGGTTGACGACGCGGTCGCCGATGGTCAGCGTTCCCGAGCTGATCTCCTCGAGACCGGCGACCATGCGCAGGGCGGTGGTCTTGCCGCACCCCGACGGTCCCACCAGGACCAGGAACTCCCCGTCGGCGATGTCGAGGTCCAGCCCCTTCACCGCGCTCGTCCCGTCGGGATAGGTCTTGCCGATCCCGGATAGCCGGACCTGCGCCATATACGCCTCCGCCGATTTTTCGCGCCACTCGGACTACACCGCGGTCGGCGATCGTCGACCGCGGGTGGGGCCGGCTGCGTCCGCGCCGGTTTGTGACCCGCGCCGCAGCAGCACTCGCCCTCTTGTACCAGCGAATGTCGCGACGCGCCCAGGCCCTGCGATACGCCTGTTATGAAGTCGTGTCCGCCGGGTGTGTTCGGCGTTCCCGGCGCCTCGGCGGCGCCCGCCCAAGCGCCGCGGAGCGCCGGTGCGCGGGCGCGGGCGGGCGGTCCGGCGGGCGGCTCCTCAGCGCGCGCCGGAGCCGGATGCGGCGTCGGCGGCGCGGGCCAGGTCGCGGCCGATGACCATGCGCTGGATCTGGTTGGTGCCCTCGACGATCTGCAGCACCTTGGCCTCGCGCATCAGCCGTTCGACGGGCAGGTCGCGGGTGTATCCGGAGCCGCCGAGGACCTGGACGGCGTCGGTGGTGACGCGCATGGCGGTGTCGGTGGCGAAGAGCTTGGCCATGGCCGCCTGGGTGGCGAAGGGCCGGCCGGCGTCGCGCCGGCGGGCGGCGGCCAGATACAGCTCGCGCGCCGCCTCGACGCCGGTGGCCATGTCGGCGAGCAGGAACGAGACGCCTTGGAAGTCGCCGATGGCGCGGCCGAACTGGGTGCGGGCGCGCGAGTGCGCCACGGCCGCGTCCAAGGCCGCCTGGGCCACGCCCACCGCGCAGGCGGCGATGCCCAGCCGCCCGGAGTCCAGCGCCGCCAGGGCGATGGAGAAGCCCTGCCCCTCCGCGCCGATGCGCTGCTCGGCGCCCGCGCGGGCGCCGTCGAAGCGCACCACGGCGGTGGGCGAGGAGGCCATGCCCATCTTGCGCTCGGGCGCATCGGCGGCCACGCCGGGCGTCGCGGCGGGGATGTGGAAGCAGCTGATCCCGCGGGCGCCGGAGCCGGGTTCGCCGGTGCGGGCGAAGAGCGTGTAGAAGTCGGCGACGCCGCCGTGGGTGATCCAGGACTTGGCGCCGTCGACGGTGTAGCCGCCGTCGCCGTCGGGGCGGGCGCGGGTGGTCATGGCCGCGGCGTCGGAGCCCGACTGGGCCTCCGACAGGCAGTAGGCGCCCAGCGCCTCGCCGCCGAGCAGCCGCGGCAGCAGCGCGGCGCGCTGCTCCTCGGTGCCGTAGGCGGCCACGGGGAAGCAGGAGAGCGTGTGCACGCTCAGGCCCAGCCCCACGGCCAGCCAGCGGGCGGCCAGCTCCTCCACCACCTGCAGGTAGACCTCGTAGGGCTGGTCGCCGCCGCCGTACTCCGCGGGGTAGGGCAGCCCCAGCAGCCCGGAGCGGCCCAGGAGGTCGAAGGCGTCTCTGGGGAAGGCGCCCTGCTCCTCGTCGCGGGCCGCCCGGGGGGCCAGCTCCTTGTCGGCGATACCGCGGACGAGGTCGATCAGGTCCTGGGCTTCGGACGTGGGCAGGATGCGCTCGTGGGCCATGCCTGGGCTCCCCTGGGTCGGGGCGGGGTCTCCGCCCGGCGAACTAGTAGGACGTCCGAATATTCTGCCCGACCCGGCCCCCTACCGGCGCCACCGCCTCACCCGGATCCCGTTTTCGGACAGCACACGGCCCGCAGGGCCCGCGTCCCCGCGGGCCGTGCGGGGCAGCTCATCACAGGGCGGGCGCGGGCTCCAGCCGCGCCAGCATCCGCTCCCACGTCCACTCCTGCAGGACCCAGTCGCGGCCGCGCTCGCCCATGGCGCGGGCGGTGTCGGGATCGGCCAGCAGCAGCGACAGCAGCCGGGCCACGCCGCGCGCGTCGTGGCCGTCGGCCACGAAGCCCGTCTCGGCGTGGCGCACCCGGTCCTGGGCGGCGCCCGAGCCGCCGGCGACGACGGGCAGCCCGCAGGCCGCGGCCTCCAGCAGCCGCATCCCCGATTCCGCGATCCGGTCGTCCGAATCCGCCCGGCAGGGCAGTGCGAAGATGTCGGCGACGGCGTAGAGCGACGGCAGGTCGGCATCGGTGAAGGGGCCGGCGAAGACGACGTCGTCGGCCACCCCCGCCCATGCGGACAGCGCCCGCAGCCGGCGCAGATCCGGCCCGTCCCCGGCCACCAGCAGCCGCACGCCGGGAAAGCGCGCCCGCAGCCAGGTCATCGCCCGCACGAGGCTGTCGGCGCCGCAGGAGCGCACGAGCCGGGCGGCGCACAGGATCACCGGCCCCTCGCCCAGGCCGCGGGTGCGGCGCACGGCCGCCCCGTCGAGACCGGGCCGGAAGGCGGCGGTGTCCACCCCCGCGGGCAGCCGGACGAGCCGGGCACGAGCCCCGGGCGGCAGCATGCGCTCGATGCGCAGCCGCGCGGACTCGTCGGGGTAGGCGAGCACGTCGGCGCCCGCGGCGATCCGGCGCAGCAGCGACCGCGCCGCCGGCCCCCAGGCGCCCGAGCCCCGGGTGGCCGCCACCACCTCGCCCCCGGCACCCGCGCGCACCCGCCCGGCCATCAGGCCCAGCCCGGCCTCGGCCAGCAGGACCCGGCCGCAGTCGTAGCCGCGCATCAGCTCGGCGACGCGGTGCGCCGTGCGCCGGGTCGGCAGCAGCCGCGGACCGGGGTCGCGTTCGACGGGGTAGTCCTGGTGGTCGTCGTAGCCGCCGGTCCCGGCCGCGACGGTGTGCACGACGACCCCCGTGCCGTCGCCGGCCAGCTGCCGGGCCAGCCGGCTGCCGAAGGTCTCGGCGCCGCCTCCGCGCCCCGGGAAGTCGTTGGTGACCAGCAAAGTACGCATCGCCATGGCGCAGACCCCCCGCGTCGTCCGTCTGGTGCGGGCGCCGCGGCCCGCACCGTCCCCTCGGATATAGGAGTATCCGAGCCGGAGGCGGGCAATCGCGGATCCGCCGCCTGTGGCGCGCGGTTGTGCGCAGCACCACAGGGGCCGCCGGAGCGGGCGCGCCCTGGCGCGGTGTCAGCCCACCGAGGAGTAGGCGACCACGCCGCGGCGGACCAGGTCCATGGCGCGGCGGGCGTTGCGGCGGATGCCGCTTTCCTCGGGCGCGGCGCCGGCGATCTGGCCGAGCATGTCGACCAGCTGCTTGGTGGTGCGCACGAAGTCGCCGGCGGGCATGTCCGCCTCTGCGAGGATGCGGTCGAGCCGGTCGCCGCGCGCCCAGCGGTGGGTGGTCCACACGAAGCCCAGGTCGGGCCGGCGCAGGAATGACACGCCGTTGTCGCGCTCGACCTCGTGCAGCTCGCCCCAGAGCCGCTCCATCTCCTCCAGCACCGCGGCCGGAGGGCCGTCGGGCACCCGCGGGAACGGGTCGTCGTTGCGGCGGGACTCATAGACCAGCGAGGAGACGCACGTGGCCAGGTCCTGGGGGTCCAGGTCTTCCCACAGCCCCCGGCGCAGGCACTCCGACACCAGCAGGTCCAGCTCGGAGTAGACCTTGGCCAGGCGCGCGCCCTCCTCGGTGACGGTGTCGCCGTCGAGGTAGTCCAGCGTCTCCAGCACCGCGCAGACGCGGTCGAAGGTGCGCGCGATGACGTGGGAGCGCCCCTCGACGCGGCGGCGCAGCGAATCGGTCTCCTTGCGCAGCCGGAAGTAGCGCTCGGCCCAGCGGGCGTGGTCCTCGCGGTCCTCGCAGCCGTGGCAGGGGTGCCGGCGCAGCTCCCGGCGCAAGCGGGTGATCTCGGCGTCCTCGGTCTCGTCGCCATGGGAGCCGCGCTTGGCGGTGTCGACGCCGCCGGTCTCCTGGAGCTTGTTGCGCAGTGAGGAGGCGAGGTCGGTGCGCGACTGCGCCGAGCGGGCGGAGAAGTTCTTGGGGATGCGCAGCCGGCCGGCCGGCTCCACCGGCACCGGGAAGTCGGCGGCGTTGACGCGTTTGACCTGGCGCTTGGACGTCAGCACCAGCGGCGCCGGCACGTCACCGCGCAGGCCCGGGTCCAGCACCACCGCGAAGCCCGTGTGGCGCCCGGAGGGCACCCGGATGATGTCGCCGGCCCGCAGCCGCTCCAGGCTGCGCACCGCCTCCTCGCGGCGGCGGGCGCTGCGGCCCTTGGCCGCCTGGTTCTCGCGGTCGCTGAGCTCGCGGCGCATGCCCGCGTACTCCATGAAGTCGCCCAGGTGGCACTGCGCCGCCCGGGCGTAGCCCTCCATGGCCTCCTCCTGCTTGCGCAGCTGCTTGACCAGGCCCACCACCGCCCTGTCGGCCTGGAACTGGGCGAAGGAGGCCTCCAGCATGGTGCGGCTGCGCTCGCGGCCCACCTGGCCCACGAGGTTCACCGCCATGTTGTAGGAGGGCTGGAAGCTGGAGTTCAGCGGGTAGGTGCGCGTGCTGGCCAGCCCGGCGACGGCCTCGGGATCGGTGCCGGGCTGCCACACCACCACGGCGTGGCCCTCGACGTCGATCCCGCGCCGCCCGGCGCGCCCGGTCAGCTGGGTGTACTCCCCTGCCGTCAGCGCGGCGTGGGTCTCGCCGTTCCACTTGTCGAGCTTCTCGATGACCACGGTTCGCGCCGGCATGTTGATGCCCAGCGCGAGGGTCTCGGTGGCGAACACCGCCCGGATCAGGCCGCGGGCGAACAGCGACTCCACGACCTCCTTGAACGTCGGCAGCAGGCCGGCGTGGTGGGCGGCCAGACCGCGCTGCAGGGCGCGCAGCCACTCGTCGTAGCCCAGCACCGCCAGGTCGGCGGGCGGGATGTCGGCGCACATCTCCTCGGCGAAGGCGCGGATCTCCGCGGCCTCCTCCTCGGTGGTCAGGGCCAGGCCGGAGTACATGCACTGGCGCACGGCGTCGTCGCAGCCCGCGCGGCTGAAGATGAACACGATCGCCGGCAGCAGCCCTTCGCGGTCCAGCTCGTCGACGATCTGCACCCGGTTGGGCGGGGCGTACTTGGCGCGCGGACGCGCCGAGGTCCGCGCCCGGGTCTGGGGGTGGCGCCGCCGGTGGGCCAGCTGGGTGATGCGGTCGTCCTCCTGGGCCAGCCGGATCAGCCGCGGGTTGACGCGCATGCGCTCGCCGTTGACCAGGATCTCGGCGGAGGAGCCGGCGGAGTTCCTGTCGCGCTTTCGGGTGCGCTTGCCGCGTCCCCCGCCCTGCCCGTCGGTGCCGTCCGGGCCGTCGGCGGCCTCCTCGATCGGCACGAACAGGTCGTGGATCCGCTTGCCCGCCATGACGTGCTGCCACAGCGGCACCGGGCGGGTCTCGTCGACGATGACGGTGGTCTCGCCGCGCACCTGCTGCATCCACTCGCCGAACTCCTCGGCGTTGCTGACCGTGGCCGAAAGCGCCACCACCCGCACCGACTCGGGCAGGTGGATGATGACCTCCTCCCACACCGCGCCGCGGAACCGGTCGGCGAGGTAGTGGACCTCGTCCATGACCACATAGGCCAGCCGCGCCAGGGTGTGCGAGCCCGCATAGAGCATGTTGCGCAGCACCTCGGTGGTCATCACCACGATGGGCGCCTCGCCGTTGACGCTGTTGTCGCCGGTGAGCAGACCGACCTGGTCGGCGCCGTAGCGGCGGACCAGGTCGGTGTACTTCTGGTTGGACAGCGCCTTGATGGGGGTGGTGTAGAAGCACTTGGCGCCGTCGCGCAGCGCCAGGTGGACGGCGTACTCGCCCACGACGGTCTTGCCCGAGCCGGTGGGCGCGGCCACCAGCACCCCTTCGCCCGACTCCAGCGCCTTGCAGGCGCGGACCTGAAAGCGGTCGAACTCGAAGCCGTAGAGCCCCTGGAACTCCTCGATGGCGGCGGTGGACTCGGCTTGGCGCCGACGGAAGGCGGCGTACCGCGCGGCGTGGGTACTCATATCCACCAAGCCTATGGCGTTGCGGCGAGTGCCGAGTGTCGGCAGGCACGCGGCGCGCAGCGCCTCCGCTGAGGGCGGCGGGACCGGGGCTCAGCGCCCGGCCGCCTCCTCGCCCCCGCCGCTCTGCCCGCCCGGACCGGCCTGCGCCGCACGGCCGGAGCCCTGGGAACGGGGCGAGACGACCGCGGTCACCGGGACCTCGCCGCGCTGGATGGCGGCCTCCTCGGGCGTGAGGTACTCCTCGGGGATGTCGAACTCGCCGTCCTTGGCGCCGAGCACGAAGGCCTCCCACTCGGCGGGGGTGAAGAACAGGGTGCCCTTCTCGGGGTGCTTGCCGTCGCGCACGGCGCGGTAGCCGTCGTCGAACTTGGCGACCTCGACCACGGCCGAGGAGTCGTCGCGCGAGAGCGAGGAGCGCTTCCAGACCGCGTTGGTGGTGTCGTGCCACTTGCTGTTGCCCTGGGCCTCGGGCGGCAGGTCCCGGGGGGTGCCGGCGGCGTCGTCCATGCGGGTGCTCCTCGGCGGCGTCGATGTCTCCCCGCTGGTCGGGGATCGGCGTATCCGAGACTAGCGCTTCGGTTCGGGGTCGGACACTGACTCGGCGTCATCCAGCGGGGAGATCTCGTCGTCGCCGAGCCCGGCCAGTCCGTCGGCCGCGCGCCGGCGCCGGTCGTTGACGAAGCAGAACAGCTCGGCCGCCTCGAAGAGCACGATGAGCGGGACGGCCAGCGCCAGCATCGACAGGGGCTCGGCCGGGGTGACCACCGCGGAGAGGACGAAGATGCCGAAGACGATCACGCGCCGGGAGCGGGCCAGCGCCTCGTGGGTGATCACGCCCATCAGGTTGAGTAGCGCCACCAGCAGCGGCGCCACGAAGCCCAGGCCGAACACCAGCATCATCAGGGTCATGTAGCCCAGGTAGTTGGTGATGGTGATCAGCGGGATGGTGCCGTCGGGCGCGAAGCCGAACAGCACCTCCATCGCCAGGCCGGTGATGAAGTAGGCCAGGGTCGAGCCGGAGACGAACAGGATCGCGGCCAGGGGCACGAAGGCGTAGGTGTAGCGCTTCTCGCGGCCGTTGAGGGCCGGAGCGACGAACGCCCACAGCTGGTAGAGCCAGAACGGGCACGAGACCACCAGGCCCACGATCACCCAGACCCGGAAGGCCACGAAGAAGGCGTCGAAGACGCCGGTGAAGATCAGGTCGCAGCCCTCGCCCCCGCCCCGCTGGGAGGCCGGCAGCGAGCAGTAGGGCTCCTTGAGCCAGGCCCACACCGGGTCGTAGACCAGGTAGCCCACGACGGTGCCCAGCGCGATGAACAGCAGCGCCTTGACCAGGCGGTTGCGCAGCTCGCGCAGATGGTCCATCAGCGGCATGCGGCCTTCGGGGTCCCTCGGCTGCCGCCGCCGTGCTCGACCCACCTGCATCGCCCGCTACGCTCCTCGCACCTGACCGGACTCTGACACGCGGCGCCGCGCGCCGCCGCTCGACGCAGGCGCTGCGCGCCGCCTGCTCACCTACTCGCTCACACCCGTTCGCCCGCGGCGCGCACCGATCGCGGGCGAGGTCATGCCGGGCCGCCTGTCAGCCGTTGTGGGTGCGGCGGACGGGTTCGCCGTTCTCGTTGACGACCTGCTGGCCGGCCGGGAGCTCGGGATAGCCGCTGCGGCCGTCGTGCTGGGGCTGCTGCCGGCCGGACTCGGTGCCGTGCTGGGGGCGGGAGTCGTCCTGGTCGGTCCGCGCCTGCTGCTGCTCGGCCTTGTCGTCGGCCTCCTCGTCGGTCAGGCCCTTGGTCTCGGACTTGAGGATCCGGGCACTGCGGCCCAGAGACCGGGCCAGGTCGGGAAGCCGCCGCGCGCCGAACAGCACCAGCGCGATGAGCAGCAGAATGAGCAAAGTACGGGCATCGAAACCCATGTCTCAACCTCTTTTCCCGGCGCCACCTGCGCCATCGATGGTACGCCCCGCCGGCGTCGGGATCATGGGGCGTCCACCCGCCCGCGCCCGCTGAGGGCGCGCAGCCTGTCGTATGCCGGTCCGACCTCGTCGCGGGTCCGCGCGAGCTGCTCCTGGAGCCTACGCAGCTGGGCGAGCATCCGCAGGGCGAGGACGCCCACGCAGATCAGCCCCGCGAAGGTCAACGCGGCCAGCACAGCGAACACGAACACCACTCCAGCTTACTGGTTGTCCGGAACAATGCGGATGGACTGGGGATGAACCGGACTGATCAGGCCTCCGAACCGCCCGCGGACCCGACTCCGCGGCGCCCGCCGCGGATCGCAGAACGCGAAGCGGACGGCCCCGATCGCGCAGAGTCATCCTAGGCCGCCGGGACCGTAGGCGGAAAGGGCCCGCCGCGCCTCCTCGCGCACCCGCTCGGCGAGCTCGACGGGGGCGACCACGCGCGCCTGCGGCCCCAGCCGCAGCGCCAGCCGGCACACCCACTCCGGCGCCGGAGTGCGCAGCACCGCACGCACCCGGCCGCCGTCGAGCTCGCGCACCGACGAGCACAGGTACTCCTCGGTGACCCACCGCGCCGCGGGTTCCAGCTCCAGTGTCACGCGGGTGTCGTCGGAGGAGAGCTGCAGGACGCCCTCGCTGAGATCGCGGCGGCGGGCGCGGGCCGGTACCCGGGCGGGCTCGGGCAGCACGGTCAGATCGAGCACGCGGTCCAGTCGGAACAGCCGCACATCGCCGCGCAGCCGGCACCAGCCCTCCAGGAACGCGTGCCCGTCGTGCACCACCAGGCCCATCGGGTCCACGTCGCGCTCGGTGACCTCGTCGACGTAGCCGGAGAGGTAGCGCAGGTGGATCAGCTGGCCGGCGCGCAGCGCCTCGTCGCAGCGCCGCTGGACCTCGCGGACCTCGTCGCTGAGCTCGATGCGCACCCCGACCGATCCGGCCAGGCGCTCCAGCGGATCGGGGGTCCCCTCGGCGGCCCCTCCCCCGCTCTGCGCCCCCGCTGGGGTGTCGGCGCCCACCGGAGCCGCCGCGGCGGTGCGCAGCTTCTCGCCGACCCGCTTCAGGGCCTCGCTGTCGGCCACGCCGGGCAGCTCGCCCAGCAGCTCGACGCCGATGACCAGGCTGGCGGCCTCGTCGGCGGTCAGCCGCAGCGGCTGGGCCAGGGTGTCGGCGTTGCCGATGATGATCTCGCCGGTGGCCTCGGCGGCCTCCAGGTCGACGTCGATGAGGTCGCCGGGGGTGTAGCCGGGCAGCCCGCACATCCACAGCAGGCTCAGGTCCTTGAGCACCTGGCGCTGGCTGAGGCCGAAGTGGGCGGCGACCTCGGGCACGCGCACGTCGTGGCTGAGCGCGTAGGGCACCAGCATCAGCAGGCGGCGCAGCTGCTCGGAGGAGGCCGACTGGCGGCGGGAGGCCGCGGCGGGCGCGGATTCGGCCGCGGACTCGGCGGCGGCCCGGGGGTCGGGGTCGCGTGCGGCCAGCTCGGCCAGGTGGGCGGCCATGGCCTCGCGCGCCGGCGCCGGCGACTCGATCACCGCGCGATCGCCGAACCGCGCCACCGCACCCACCAGGTCGGCGACGTCGGTGTAGGGCAGGTCGAGGCGGTCCCAGCGGTGACCGTCGCCGGCGTGCTCGCCGGGCACGATCCGCTGCGCGCCGCGCCGCAGCTCGTGCCCGGAGTCGGCGCGCACCCGCACCCGGGCCAGCCCCTGCGGCTCGCCGCTGCGGCCGCGCCGCACGATCGCGCGCACGTCCACGCCCGCGGGGACCTCCACGGGCGGGCCGGAGGAGACGATCTCGACGCCGCCCACGATCCGGCCCAGGCGGAAGACGCGGCGGTCCCGGCGGTCGCGGTCGTAGCCGGCGACGTACCAGTGGCCCTGGACGTTGACCACCCCCCAGGGCTCCAGGCGGCGGCGCCGCGCGACGTCCTCGCCCGGCTTGCGGTAGTCGAAGGCGACCGGGCGGCGGTCGCGCACCGCCTGCCAGATCGGCAGGAACGCGGGCTCGGCGGTCCCCAGCACCGGGGTCAGGGCGGGGGCGGCGTCGGTGTCGAGGGGCACTCCGGCGGCGCGGAGCTTGAGGATGGCGTTGGCCGCGGCCTCACCCAGCGCGGCGTGGCGCCAGGCGCGCGCGGCCAGGCCCAGCACGGCTGCCTCGTCGGCAAGCAGCTCGATCTCGGGCAGCCGGTAGTGGGCGCGCAGGATGCGGTAGCCCTCTTCGTCGCTCCACAGGTCGCCGCCGCCGGTCTCGATGGGGATGCCGGAGTCGCGCAGTTCGCGCTTGTCGCGCTCGAACATGCGCTTGAAGGCGGCGTCGCCCTCGGCCTCGTCGTAGCCGGCCACCGTGGAGCGGATCTCCCGCGCGGTCAGAAAGCGCCGGGTGGCCAGCAGGCAGATGACCAGGTTGAGCTGGCGTTCGGTCTTCTTCCGCGACATGGACCTCCCCCTACCCTTCCGCGCACAGCGGCCGCGGTCGTTCAGCCACGACGGTACCGCGCCCGGCGCCCTCGGGTGGCGCCGCCCACAACCCCGAACCCCGACGCCTGCCGCACGACGCGCGGGGCGCCCGGCCGGTGCGGGCCGGGCGCCCCGATGCGGTCGCGACCGCGGTGTCGGCCGCGGTGCTCGGACTAGTTGCCGCCGCCGGAGCCGCCGCCCTCACCGGAGCCCGCCGGCTGCTCGGGCGGGGCGCTGTCGACAGCGTCGAGGACGTCGACGACGAACACCAGCGTGCCCTCGGGCGATCCCGGCTGAGCGGCCTTCTCGCCGTAGGCCATGCCCGGCGGGATGACCAGCAGCAGGCGGCTGCCGACCTTCTGCCCGACCAGGCCCTTGTCCCAGCCCTCGATCACCTGGCCGTCGCCGATGATGAAGGTCGCGGGCACGCCCTCGGCCCCCTGGCGGTCCCAGGTGGAGTCGAAGACCTTGCCGTCCTTCCACTGCATGCCCGTGTACTGCACGACCAGCTGCTGGCCGGCCTCGACCTCGGGGCCCTCGCCCTCGATCAGCGGCACGGTCTCCAGCTCGCCGGGCGGGTCGGTGTCCTCGGGGATCGTGATGTCGGGCCGGTCGTGGCCCTGCTGCTTGACGGTGGGCAGGCCGTCGCCGCCGTTGGTGGTCTGCTCGCCGGGCACCACCTCGGCCTCGCCGTAGCGCTCGCGGATGTCCAGGATCGACACCGAGCTGCCCGGCTTGGGCGAGGGCTGGCCCATCTGCTGGGCCTGGGCGGGGTCCTGGGGCGGGAAGGCGTAGACGATCCGGCTGCCCACGGGCTGGTTGATCATGCCCTGGGTGAGGTCCTCGCTCATCTGGCCGAGGTTGAGCAGGATGGGGGCGCCGGACTCGTAGGTGGACTGGGTCTTCTTGGCCTTGCCCTCGGCGGTCCACTGGTACTCCACGACATCGGCCTGGATGATGTCGCTGTCGCGGATCAGCTCGTTCTCGCCGTCGCCCTGCTCGACCACGCCGGTGATCTGCTCCTGCGGCGGGGTCTTGCCGCTGAAGTCGACCTTGGGCTCCTTGCCGACCTTGCCGCTGACCTCGGGCAGGCGGTCGTCGAGCTCCTCCTCGCCCGTCTGCAGGAAGGCGGGGGTGCGCCAGTCCTCCGGGATCGAGCTGCAGCTCGACACCGCGAGCAGCACAGCAAAGCAAGGCACCGCGATGGCGGCGGCACGCAGTCGCATAGGTCACTACCTCAAATATCCGGCTCGGGTCCCCGACACACTATCGAAAGGCCCATAGTGCAATGGCGGGGTGAGAACAGGGTAAGAGCCGGAGTCGGCCGATCACATACCGATTGCGTACCGACGCCCCGCGGCGCTCGCTCACATGCCCGCGATGAGTTTCTCGACGCGCTCGTCGACCGCCTTGAACGGGTCCTTGCACAGCACCGTGCGCTGGGCCTGGTCGTTGAGCTTGAGGTGCACCCAGTCGACGGTGAAGTCGCGCCTCTTCTCCTGGGCCTTGCGGATGAACTCGCCGCGCAGGCGCGCCCGCGTGGTCTGCGGAGGCACCGATTTGGCCTCGAACGTCTGCAGATCGCCGATCACGCGGTCCATCTGCCCCTTGCGCTGCATGAGGTAGAACAGCCCGCGGTCGCGGTAGATGTCGTGGTAGGTGAGGTCGAGCTGGGCCACCCGCGGCGAGGACAGCGACAGCCCGTTCTTCTCGCGGTAGCGCTCCAGCAGCAGGTACTTGGCCACCCAGTCGATCTCGCGCGCGACCAGGTCGAGGTTCTGGGTCTCGACGGCCTCCAGGGTGCGCGCCCACAGCTCCAGCACTCGCTTGCCGGTGGCGTCGGTGCCGTTGCGGTCGACGAAGTTCTGCACCTTCTCCAGGTACTCGCGCTGGATCTCCAGGGCGCTGGCCTCGCGCCCGTTGGCCAGGCGGACCTTGCGCCGCCCCGTCATGTCGTGGCTGACCTCGCGGATGGCGCGGATGGGGTTCTCCAGCGTGAAGTCGCGCATGACCACGCCGTTTTCGACCATGCGCAGCACCAGGTCGGTGGAGGCCAGCTTGAGCAGGGTGGTGACCTCGCTCATGTTGGAGTCGCCCACTATCACGTGCAGGCGGCGGAAGCGCTCGGCGTCGGCGTGGGGCTCGTCGCGGGTGTTGATGATGGGCCGCGAGCGGGTGGTGGCCGAGGAGACGCCCTCCCAGATGTGCTCGGCGCGCTGGCTCACGCAGTACAGCGCGCCCCGCGGGGTCTGCAGCACCTTGCCCGCACCGCAGATGATCTGGCGGGTGACCAGGAAGGGGATGAGGATATCGGCCAGTCGGCCGAACTCGCCGTGCCGCCCCACCAGGTAGTTCTCGTGGCAGCCGTAGGAGTTGCCGGCGGAGTCGGTGTTGTTCTTGAACAGGTAGATCTCGCCGGCGATGCCCTCTTCGTGCAGCCGCTGCTCGGCGTCGACCTGCAGGCCCTCCAGGATGCGCTCGCCGGCCTTGTCGTGGGCGACGAGGTCGGCCAGGTTGTCGCATTCGGGGGTGGCGTACTCGGGGTGGCTGCCCACGTCCAGGTACAGCCGGGCCCCGTTGCGCAGGAAGACGTTGCTGCTGCGGCCCCAGGAGACCACGCGGCGGAACAGGTAGCGCGCCACCTCGTCGGGGGAGAGCCGCCGCTGGCCCCGGAACGTGCAGGTGACGCCGTATTCGTTCTCAAGACCGAAGATCCGACGTTCCATGTGGTCTCACCAATCCCGTCCGTGTCACCGCTGCCGGCCGGTACCGGAGCGCCGCAACGACTCCAGCCTATTTATCGGCATATCGGAGTGCGCAGAAACCCCGGCGGGCGCGGACCGGCGGCCCGGCGCCCCCTCCGGACGCCGCGGCCGCCGGTCCGCGCCCGCCGATACCGTGGTCAGGAGCCGTTCTGCTGCTGTTCGGAGCCGCTGCCCGATTGCGTCTGCGACGAACCCCCGCTCCGGTCCGAACCCGAGGACGGCGCCGCGTGCTCGCGGATCAGCGCCGTGAGCCGCTCGCCGGTGATGCGCCGGAACTTGCGGTGCTCGCGGCGCTCGCGCTCCAGCACCGCCACCTCCAGCCCGGAGGCCTCCAGGTCGCGCTCCTCGCCGTTCTCATGTCGCAGCGCGTGCATGGCGGCGTTGAGCGCATCGCCCAGCGGGGCCTGGGCGTCGAAGCGCTCCTTGAGGGCCGCGGTGACCTGCTCGGCCGAGCCGCCCATCGCCAAGAAGCCCTGCTCGTCGACCACCGAGCCGTCGAAGGTGATGCGGTAGATCTGGTCGGCGGCGGCGTCCTCGCCCACCTCGGCGACGACGATCTCCACCTCCCAGGGCTTATTGCTCTCGCTGAAGACGGTGCCCAGCGTCTGGGCGTAGATGTTGGCCAGCACCCGGCCGCTGACGTCGCTGCGGTCGTAGGCGTAGCCGCGCACGTCGGCCATGCGCACGCCCATCTGGCGCAGGTTCTCGAACTCGTTGTAGCGGCCCACCGCGGCGAAGGCGATGCGGTCGTAGAGCTCGCTGATCTTGTGCAGGGTGCGGGAGATGTTGTCGGCCACGAACAGGATGCCGCCGTCGTACTGCAGGACGACGGCGCTTCGGCCGCGCGCGATGCCCTTGCGGGCATAGTCGGCCTTGTCCTTCATGCTCTGTTCGGGCGAAACGTAGAACGGCATCGACACCGCGGATCGTTCCTTTGCTACAGATCGTCGGGCGGGGGTCTCAGCGCAGCGGTGCCCGCGGGCCGTCGGGGCGGTCGGCGCGCTCCTCGACCACCGCGGTGGCCAGGCGGGCCACGTCCTCCTCGGGCAGGCGGCGGTGGCCGTCCCCGGTGATCACGTCGACCAGCGGGAAGATCCTGCGGTGCAGGTCGGGGCCGCCGGTCGCGGAGTCGTCGTCGGCCGCGTCGTAGAGGGCCTGGATGGCCACCGTGGCGGCGTCCTCCTCGGACAGGTCGGCGCCGAACAGCTTCTTCAGCGCGCCGCGGGCGTAGACCGAGCCCGAGCCCACCGAGTGGAAGTCGTGCTCCTCGTAGCGGCCGCCGACGGGATCGTAGCTGAAGATGCGGCCCTGGCGGCGGTCCTCGTCGTAGCCCACCAGCAGCGGCACCACCACGAAGCCCTGCAGCGCCATGGGCAGGTTGCCCCGGATCATCGTGGCGAGCCGGTTGGCCTTGCCCTCCAGGGACAGCGAGCGCCCCTCCATCTTCTCGTAGTGCTCAAGCTCCACCTGGAACAGCTTGGCCAGCTCGATGCCGATGCCCGCGGCGCCGGCGATCGCCACCGCCGAGAACTCGTCGGTGCGGTAGAGCTTGTCCATGTCGCGGTTGGCGATGACGTTGCCGGAGGTGGCGCGGCGGTCGCCGGCCAGCACCACGCCTCCGGGGAAGGTCAGGGCGACGATCGTGGTGGCCTCGGGAGTGAGGTGCGACGCGGTGACGCCCTGCGGAAGCTCCCGGTTGGCCGGCAGCAGGTCGGGGGCGACCGTGCCGAGAAGCTCGGCGAATGAGGAGGTTCCCGGATTCATGTACGCGGCTGGCAGCTGTCCGCCGTCGAACGCTTCGGACACTCGGCTCCCTTCAGGTGGCGTCCCGCCCGGTGGGGGCGGGCGGGACGCGTGAGGTTTTCTGTTGGCAGGTACCGACGACCCTAGTGACCCGCCGCCGGGGGCGGTGCACCAGCGTGCCGGGACTCCGCTGAGAGCGAACCGGCCGGGGCGCCCGGCCGGCCCGCGGGCGCCTGCGGCCCGCGGAAACGGCCCCCGGCGGGGCTCACGCCCGCACCGGGGGCCGCTGCACCCGGGCGGCGCGGCCCGGGTCCCGGATCACTGACCGCCCTTCTGCACGAACTGGCGCACGAAGTCCTCGCTGTTGCTCTCCAGGACCTCGTCGATCTCGTCGAGGATGTCGTCGACGTCCTCGTCCAACTTCTCGTTGCGCTCCTGCGCCTCGGTGCCGGCCTCGGTCTCTTCGACGTCCTCGTCGCGACGGCTGCCGTGCTTCTGGCCGCCGGTGTCCTTCGTCGCCATGGATGCAACCTCCTCGATGGAGCTTTCGCCCTTATCTTGGCCCAAGCACGGGCGCCTCAACCATGATCGCGGCGCCCGTTGCCCCGGCGTTACCGCCGCGGCCCGGGCACAGCCCCGTACCGGGACGAACGCGGACCTGGGGGCGGGGATTCCCCGCCCGCCGGTCCGCGGCCCCGCAGCGGGCGGGCTGCGGGGGGTTCAGCGGCGGTCTCCGGTCAGCACCGAGACCAGGTCGGCGGCTGTGTCCGAGCGGTCCAGCAGGTCTCCGACGTGCTCGCGGGTGCCGCGCAGCGGTTCCAGCGTGGGCACGCGCTGCAGCGAGTCGTGGCCGGGCAGGTCGAAGATGACCGAGTCCCACGAGGCGGCGGCCACCGAGTCGGCGTACTTGGCCAGGCAGCGCCCGCGGAAGTAGGCGCGGGTGTCCTCGGGCGGCTCGGTGATCGAGCGCTCGACCTCCTCCTCCGACAGCAGGCGCTGCATGCGGCCGCGGGCGACCAGGCGGTTGTAGAGGCCCTTGTCCGGGCGCACGTCGGAGTACTGCAGGTCGACGAGCTGGAGGCGGTGGTGGCCCCAGTCGATGCCGTCGCGGGTGCGGTAGCTCTCCAGCAGCTTGAGCTTGGCCACCCAGTCCAGCTCCTCGGCCAGCTGCATGGGGTCCTCGGCCAGGCGGTCCAACGTGGACTCCCAGCGGTCCAGGATGTCGGCGGTGTCGGGATCGACGTCGGGTCCGAACCGGTTCTGGACGTACTTGCGGGCCAGCTCCAGATACTGGCGCTGCAGCTCCACGGCGGTCATCCGGCGGCCGTCGCGCAGGCGGGCGGCGTGGGTGAGCCCGGGGTCGTGGGAGAAGGCCCGCAGGTCGGCCACGGGGGTCTCCAGCGACAGGTCGACGTTGAGGAAGCCGTCCTCGACCATGGCCAGCACCAGAGACGTGGTGCCGAGCTTGAGGTAGGTCGAGATCTCGCTCATGTTGGCGTCACCGATGATGACGTGCAGCCGCCGGTACTTGTCCGGATCGGCGTGCGGCTCGTCGCGGGTGTTGATGATGGGCCGCTTCAAGGTGGTCTCCAGGCCCACCTCGACCTCGAAGAAGTCGGCGCGCTGGCTGATCTGGAACCCGCTGTCGCGCCCGTCGGTGCCCAGGCCCACCCGGCCGGCGCCGCAGATCACCTGGCGCGAGACGAAGAACGGGATGAGGTGGCGGACGATGTCGCCGAACGGTGTGGAGCGGCGCATCAGGTAGTTCTCGTGGCAGCCGTAGGAGGCGCCCTTGTTGTCGGTGTTGTTCTTGTAGAGCTGGATGGGCTCCACGCCGGGGATGGTGCCGGCGCGCCGGCAGGCGTCGGCCATCACGCGCTCGCCGGCCTTGTCCCAGAGCACGGCGTCGCGGGGATTGGTGACCTCCGGCGCGGAGTACTCGGGGTGGGCGTGGTCGACGTAGAGCCGGGCGCCGTTGGTCAGGATGACGTTGGCCAGGCCGAGGTCTTCATCGGTGAGCTGGGTGGGATCGGCGACCTCGCGAGCGAGGTCGAAACCGCGCGCATCGCGGAGCGGGTTCTCCTCCTCGAAGTCCCAGCGGGCCTTGCGCGCCCGCGCGGCCGAGGCCGCCAGGTAGGCGTTGACCACCTGCGTGGAGGTCACCATCGCGTTGGCACCGGGGTTGCCGGGCACGGAGATGCCGTACTCGGTCTCGATGCCCATAATCCGCTGCACACTCATGGTGGAAGGTTATCCACCGTCGGGGGGTCTTGAACTCTCCCCAGCGAATTGTGGCCCAACAGCCACCGATTTCCGATCTTTCCCCGCAACCTGCCATGTAGGGGAAAAGACCGCGTCAGCGGGGTTGCGGGACCGCCGGGCAGGCGTCGGATCCGCGGAAAGACCGCTACCGCGAAGCGAGCGGCCGGCCCCCGCTGCCAGAGGCCGGCCCGTGGCTCCCAGCAATCCGCCGGCGCGCAGCGCCTTCCGTCAAGGGTGGCGGCGGGTGACAGGCAAGAAGGGGGCGCGCAGCGCCTTCCGTCAAGGGTGGCGGCGGGTGACGGGCGGGAGGGGCGGCAAACGACGGGCGGGCCGCCCGCAGGCGGCCCGCCCGAACACGCTCGGTGCGCTTAGAGGTACTGGCCGGTGTTGGCCACGGTGTCGATCGAGCGGCCGGAGTCGGCGCCCTTCTTGCCCGAGACCAGGGTCCGGATGTAGACGATGCGCTCGCCCTTCTTCCCGGAGATGCGGGCCCAGTCGTCGGGGTTGGTGGTGTTGGGCAGGTCCTCGTTCTCGCTGAACTCGTCGACGCAGGCCTGCATCAGGTGGGACACGCGGATGCCGCGCGACTCGTTGTCGATGTAGTCCTTGATGGCCATCTTCTTGGCGCGGTCGACGATGTTCTGGATCATCGCGCCGGAGTTGAAGTCCTTGAAGTACAGGACGTCCTTGTCGCCGTTGGCGTAGGTGACCTCGAGGAACCGGTTCTCTTCGCTTTCGGCGTACATCCGCTCGACCACGCGCTGGATCATGGCGTCGACGGTGGCCCGCGCGGAGCCGCCGTGCTCGGCCAGATCCTCGTCGTGCAGCGGCAGGTCCTCGGTGATGTACTTGGAGAAGATGTCGCGGGCGGCCTCGGCGTCGGGGCGCTCGATCTTGATCTTGACGTCCAGGCGGCCCGGGCGCAGGATCGCGGGGTCGATCATGTCCTCGCGGTTGGAGGCGCCGATCACGATGACGTTCTCCAGCCCCTCGACACCGTCGATCTCGCTGAGGAGCTGGGGGACGATGGTGTTCTCGACGTCGCTGGAGACCCCGGACCCGCGGGTGCGGAAGATGGAGTCCATCTCGTCGAAGAACACGATGACCGGCGAGCCCTCGCTGGCCTTCTCGCGGGCGCGCTGGAAGACCAGGCGGATGTGGCGCTCGGTCTCGCCGACGTACTTGTTCAGCAGCTCGGGGCCCTTGATGTTCAGGAAGAAGCTCTTGCCGACGTCGCGGCCGGTCTTCTCCGAGACCTGCTTGGCCAGGGAGTTGGCCACCGCCTTGGCGATGAGCGTCTTGCCGCAGCCGGGCGGGCCGTAGAGCAGCACGCCCTTGGGCGGGCGCAGCTGGTGCTCGTAGAACAGGTTCTTGTGCAGGTAGGGCAGTTCGACCGCGTCGCGGATCATCTCGATCTGCCCGCCGAGGCCGCCGATGTCGGTGTAGGCGATGTCGGGGACCTCTTCGAGGATCAGCTCCTCGACCTCGGACTTGGGGATGCGCTCGTAGACGTATCCCGAGCGCGGCTCCAGCAGCAGGGAGTCGCCCGGACGCACCGGCTGGTCGCGCAGCGGCTCGGCCAGGCGGACGATCTTCTCCTCGTCGTGGTTGCTGATCACCAGCGCGCGGTCGTTGCCCTCGAGGAACTCCTTGAGCAGGACGACCTCGCCGATGGTCTCGAAGGACTGGATCTCGACGACGTTGAACGCCTCGTTGAGCATCACCTCCTGGCCGGGGCGAAGCTGCTCGACGTCCACCGAGGGGCTGACGTTCACCCGCATCTTCCGGCCGTTGGTGAAGATCTCGACCGTCTCGTCGTCACGGGCCTCCAGGAAGACGCCGAATCCCGACGGAGGCTGCGACAGCCGGTCGACCTCCTCCTTCAAGGCCGTGATCTGGTCGCGCGCCTCCTTGAGCGTCGCCACGAGCCGCTCGTTCTTCCCGTTCGCCGCAGCCAGATTGGCCTGCGCCTCGCGCAACCGATCCTCGAGCAGCCGCACGTGGCGGGGGGAATCGGCGAGCTTGCGCCGGACTACGCTGAGCTCCTTTTCCAGATAGGAGACCTGAGCGGTGAGTTCCGCGACTTCACGGTCGCGTTCGGTCTGACGCTCGTCGTCGCGATCGGCCACGTCCGCCACCTCCCTATGAGAAGGACGACTACTCGAAACCCTACCTACCCATGGACTATTCCTAACCTCCAGCCCGTGGCGAGTGTCGAAGCGCTCACTTTTCGATCTTGTGAAGACCTAGGTCACCCTGATATCAGCCGATCCCGCGTAATGGGAACGTAATCTAGCCTTCGGCTCCGCCGGGCCCGCCGGACTCCCCCGGCCCGCCGGCCGCGCCGCCCGACTCGCGCTCTGCGCCGCCCCGGCCGCCCGCCGCCTCTCGGGACTCCTGCTCGCGCTGCCAGTCCTGGCCGTAGGCGCCCTTGGCCGGGCGCCGGCGGCGCTCGGGCGGGACCGCGCCCTCGGCCAGCCGCCGGGCGGTCACCAGGAAGCCGGTGTGCCCGATCATCCGGTGGTCGGGGCGGACGGCCAGGCCCTCGACGTGCCACTCGCGCACCAGCGTCTCGAACGCGCGCGGCTCGTAGAAGGCCCCGCTGTCGCGCAGCTCCTCCACCACCCGGGAGATCTGGGTGGTGGTGGCGACGTAGGCGCACACGAGTCCGCCCGGTACCAGCGCCTTTGCGGCGGCGCCCAGGCACTCCCAGGGGGCCAGCATGTCCAGCACCACCCGGTCGACCTCGGTCTCGGCCAGGTCCTCGGCCAGATCGCCCACGGTCAGCCGCCAGGCCGGGTGCTCGCCGCCGAAGAACCGATGCACGTTGGTGTCGGCGATCTCGGCGAAGTCGGCGCGACGCTCGTAGGAGGAGACCAGTCCCTCCTCGCCCACGGCGCGCAGCAGCCAGCAGGTGAGCGCACCCGAGCCGCCGCCGGCCTCGACCACGCGGGCGCCGGGGAAGATGTCGGCCTGGGCGACGATCTGCGCGGCGTCCTTGGGGTAGACGATCGTCGCGCCGCGCTTCATGGACAGGGTGAAGTCGGCCAGCAGCGGGCGCAGGGCCACATAGGCGGTGTTGGAGGTCGAGCGCACCACGCTGCCTTCGGGGCTGCCGATGAGCTGGTCGTGGTCCAGCCGCCCGCGGTGGGTGTGGAAGGCGGCCCCGGCGCGCAGGGTGATGGTGTGCATCCGCCCCTTGGGGTCGGTGAGCTGAACGATGTCGCCCTCGCCGAAGGGGCCTCGGCGGCCATGGATGCCGGTCACAGGTACTCGCTTCTTCTCGTCGTGGGTGGACGGGCTGACATGCGGGCGGCGCGCAGCGCCTCCGCCGGCCGGCGGTGGAGGGATGGGCGCGGTCGCCCACGTTAGCCGCCTGCGGGGCACGCGGCGTAATCGCCGGCGCAGGGGTGGCGCAGCGCACCCGGCAGCACTCGGGAGGGGCCACAATTGAGACTGCGGGCACAGTCGGGACGTGCCCGCCCACAGGTCGGAAGGACGGGATGAGATGGCGCCCAGCACGCCCCAGGTGGGCCTCGGCATCGACATCGGCGGCAGCGGGATCAAGGGGGCGCCGGTGGACCTGGAGCGGGGGACGTTCCTGGTCGACCGGCTCAAGACGCCCACGCCCCAGCCCGCGACGCCCGCCGCGGTGGCCGAGGTCGTCGCCGAGCTGTCGGCCTCCTTCCCCGAGCACGTGGGTGCCACGGCACCGCTGGGCGTGACCTTCCCGGCGGTCATCCAGCACGGGGTGGCCCGCAGCGCCGCCAACGTCGACGCCTCCTGGATCGGCACCGACGCCGAGAAGCTGCTGGCCGACGCGACCGGGCGCCAGGTCTACGTCGTCAACGACGCCGACGCCGCCGCCGTGGCCGAGCACCGCTACGGCGCGGCGCGCGACGTGCGGGGCGTGGTGCTGATGACCACCCTGGGCACCGGGATCGGCACGGCCCTGCTGGTGGACGGCCATCTGGTGCCCAACACCGAGTTCGGGCACCTGGAGATCGACGGCCACGACGCCGAGACGCGAGCCGCCTCCAGCGCCCAGGACCGCGAGGGGCTGTCCTATGAGCAGTGGGCCCGTGAACGCCTGCAGCGCTACTACGACGAGGTCGAGCGGCTGCTGTGGCCGGATCTGATCGTGGTGGGCGGCGGTGTCAGCCGCATCGCCGACAAGTTCCTGCCCTACCTGCGGCTCAACGCCCCCATCGTGCCCGCGGAGCTGCGCAACACGGCGGGCATCGTGGGCGCGGCCTGCCTGGCGGTGGAGCGCTTCGGTCCGGCCGAGCCCGTTCCCGGCGAGGAGGCCTGAGCGCGGGGTGCGGCCCGGCCGCACCCCCGTTCGCGGCAGGTCCGCCCGAGGGCGGCGCCGCCGGAGTCAGCCGCGCTGCGGCTCCAGGACGCGCGCGATCCGCCGCGCGGCGTCGGCGGTGTGCGCGGCGGGTGTGAGCGGGGTGCGGTGGGGCGGGGGCAGCGCGGGCTCGTCGGCGCAGTGCAACCACCACCACAGCCGGCCGCGGTGCGGCCGAAGCACCGCCTTCTGGACTCGCGGCGAGGGGTCGCGGGTGGCGGCCTCAACGGCGCCGATGGCCCCGTCCGTGCGGACCTCCAGCCCGCAGGAGCGCAGCTCGGCGGCCAGGCCGCTGAGCGCCCGCGACCACACCGGACCACTGGAGTCTCCGTCAAGGCGGTGGCCACCTGCGGCCAGGCCGGAGGTCCCCGGGGGCGGGATCTCGACGGTCATCGGCACTCCTGACTTTTCGTGAATCCCCTGCACTGCGGGGACTTTAGCCCCTTGACTCTGCCTCATATCAGGGTCTTGCGAAACCCTCCATGCACACTACGCATAGCAATAGCCCTTTTACTCATAGCCACCAACGGCAGGTGGACACCTTAACCTAGGCTCATGCCTCGACGAGACAGCACTCTGCCGCCGGACTTCTGGGAGCGCGACTCCATCGCACGCGCCCTGGCCACGTGCGATCTCGCCCGCGTTCTGGAGGAGGTGCGCCTCGCCCGCGGCTGGTCGCAGGGCGAGCTCGCCCGCGCCGTCGGCTACTCGCAGAGCTGGGTGTCGCGGGTGGTCAACCGGCAGCAGTCGCTCACCGTCGACCAGGTCCGCGAGATCGCCGGGCGGCTGGGGATCCCCATCCACCTCCTCCGGTTCGCGGACTCCGCAGGGCCGGAGAGGGGGGCAGATCCGACGAGACGACGGGAATTCGGCAAGGTCGTCGCCGCGGCCGCGCTCGCGCCCGGCGCGCAGCCGCCGCGCGCCGAGGCCGACGAGGGCACCGCGCAGACGCTGCGCGCGATCACCGGCGGCCAGCGGCGGCTGGACGCCGCCTCGCCTTCGCGCGATCTCGCCCGCGGCGCCGTCGCCCACGTGGAACTGACCGGGCGCACCCTGGCACGGGCACGCCGCACTCCGTACGCGCCCGGCATCGCCGCGGCGGCCAGCGAGGCCGCCGGCTTCGCCGCCTGGCTGCACGCCGACATGGACGACGCCGGCTCGGCGCGAGGCTACTACCGCACCGCGGTGCGCAACGCCCGATTCGCGCGCGACCCGCTGCTGGGCGCCTACATGCTCGGCAGTCTGGCGGCGTTCGAGACCGACACCGAGGACGCCGCCTCGGGTCTGGCGCTGGCCGACGAGGCGGCGCGGCTGCTGGGCTCGGGCGTGCACCCCACCGCCGCGGCGTGGCTGGCGTGCATGCGCGCCATGGCCCACGCCACGCTCGGCGACGGGCCCGCCGCCGACGCCCAGATCGCCGCCGCCGAGCAGGCCGTCGAGCGCGCCGACAACACCGACCCGCCCTGGCCGTGGGTCTTCCCCTTCACACCGGCCAAGGTCGCCGGCTACCGCGCACTCGCGGGCGTGCGGCTGCATCGCCCCGGCGAGGCGCGCGCGGCCTTCGCCGAGGCCTTCGGCGGCGCCCGGCCCTCGGCCAAGCAGGGCGCGGCGCTGATGGTGGAGCTGGCGGGCGCGCACGCCGACGCCGGAGACGTCGACGAGGCGTTCTCGCTGGCCGCCGAGGCGCTGCGGATCGGCGTGCACTTCCGCTCCGACCGGCTGATCTCGCGGGTGCGGCGCTTCCGCCGCTCCTACCGCGGCCCGGGCGCGCGGTGCGTCCGCGAGCTCGACGAGCAGCTGACGGCGACCCTGACCGCCTAGGCGCAGCGCCTCTACCCGTTCGGTCGAGCCCGCCGCTACCCTGCGGGGTCCGCGGCAGGCGGAAGGGGGCCCGGTAGGAAGGAGCGGCCATGCGGCGCCTGGCGATCACCGGCCATCGCGGCCTGCCCGAGGCGGTCGAGCGTGCGGTCGACACCGCCCTGCGCGACCGCCTGCGCGCTCTCGGCCGGCACCTGGTGGGGCTCTCCTGCCTGGCCGACGGCGCCGACACGCTGTTCGCGCGCGCGGTGCTGGAGCAGGGCGGCCGCCTTGAGGCGGTGGTTCCCGCCGAGCGGTACCGCGAAGGGCTGCCCGGCTCGCACCGCGAGGTCTACGACGACCTGCTCGCGGCCGCGTCCTCGGTCCACCGGCTGCCGCGCGTGGAGTCGACCTCCCAGGCGCACCTGGAGGCGGGCCGGTACCTGGTCGAGCACTGCGACGAACTGGTGGCCGTGTGGGACGGGCACCCCCCGCGCGGGCCCGGCGGCACCGCCGACATCGTCGACTACGCCCGCACCCGCGACCGCCCGGTCACCGTGATCTGGCCCGAGGGCGCCACCCGGTGACCCGCGCCGAGGACCGCGCGCCGCCCCCACGCGACCGCGGGCACCGGCGCGGCGTCGGACCTCAGCGCCGGGTGAAGGCCTCCTGGACGTCGGAGGTGCGCAGGACGCCGTAGACGCCGCCGTCGGCCTCCACCAGCAGGTACTCCGGCGCCGGGTGCGCGCGCAGCGCCTCCAGCAGCTCCTCGCCCTCCAGGTCGGCGCGGATCACCGAGCCGCGGGTGATGGCGCGGGAGACGCTGGAGACCGGCACCCAGGGCAGCCGGGAGTCGGGCACGGCCGCGACGGCGGACTCGTTGACGATGGAGGTGGGGGTGCCCGCGGCGTCGGCGACGACCAGCGCCCGCGCCCCCGCCTCGCGCATGCGCCGCTGGGCCTCGGCCACCGGGGTGTCGGCGCCCACGACGGCCACGCTGCGCCCCAGCGCGCGGGCCCGCAGCGTGGGCACCCGCTCGCGCAGGCGCGCGGCGCGCAGCGCCGAGCCGGCGCCCATCCAGATGAAGGACCCGAGCAGCAGCGCCCACAGCAGGCCGAACAGGTTGGGCGCCTCGCCGGTGCGCAGGCCGTAGAGGACCGGCACGGCGACGATGAGCACGGCCAGGGCGCGGCCGGTCCAGGCGGCCACCACCGTGCCGGCGCGGGGCCGACGCGTCAGCGCCCACACCAGGGCCCGCACCAGGCGGCCGCCGTCCAGCGGCAGGCCGGGCAGCAGGTTGAACACGCCCACCAGCAGGTTGGCCACCCACAGCTGCCAGATCAGCACGCCCAGGATGGTCTGCGGGTCGACGAACCCGTAGGCGAGGGCTCCCGCCGCGGCCAGCACCAGCGACAGCACCGGACCGGAGACGGCGACGAGGAACTCGCGGCCGGGCGTGGGCGCCTCGCGCTCGATCTCGGAGACGCCGCCGAGCATGTAGAGCGTGATGCGGCTGACGGGCAGCCCGAACATACGCGCGGTGACCGAGTGGGCGAGCTCGTGGATGAGCACCGAGACGTACAGCAGCACCGCGAACACGAAGGCCACGAGGTAGGAGGCGGGCCCCAGCTGGAGCGTGCGCTCGACCACGGGCTGGTAGATCAGCGTGATGATGGCCGCGATGATCAGCCAGGACGGGGTCACGTAGACGGGGATGCCGAAGGGCCGCGCCATCAGCCACCCCGAGCCGCCGCGGGCGGTGGGTCGGGGTGTGCCGGGGGTGCCTGGCGGGGTGCTGCTGCCGTGGTCGGTCACGTGCCCACCCTATGCAATCGCCCGCCGCGCACAGGGCCGCGGTCGGCCGCCCCGGCGCGCCTGTGGAGGGCGGCCGCCCGGGCCCGCCCGCCGACGTACTGTTGGGGCATGGACTCCCCCGACGCAGCTCCCCTGGTCCCCGCGCTGTCGCCGTCGCGGGCCGCCGACTTCCTGCAGTGCCCCCTGCTGTTCCGCTTCCGGGTCATCGACCGGCTCCCCGAGCGCCCCAGTGCCGCCGCGCTGCGCGGCACCCTGGTGCACGCGGTGCTGGAGCGGCTGTTCGAAGTGCCCGCCGAGGCCCGCACGCCCCGGACCGCCCTGTCGCTGCTGGAGCCCCAGTGGCAGCGGCTGCGCGCCTCCCGCGCCGAGGACGCCGCCGCGCTGTTCTCCACCGACGAGGAGGTCGCGGCCTGGCTGGCCGAGGCGCGCACGCTGCTGGAGCGCTACTTCCATATGGAGCAGCCCCAGCGGCTCGAACCCCGCGAGCGCGAGCTGCGCCTGGAGGTCACGCTGGAGTCCGGGCTGCGGCTGCGCGGCTACGTCGACCGCCTCGACGTCGCGCCCACCGGCCAGATCCGCATCGTCGACTACAAGACCGGCAAGTCGCCGCACCCCCGCTTCGAGGACAAGGCGCGCTTCCAGATCTTCTTCTACGCCGTGATGCTCTGGCGCGAGCTGGGCGAGGTGCCCACCCGCCTGCAGCTGATGTACCTGGGCGACGGCGGGGTGCGCTGGTATGAGCCCACCGAGGACGAGCTGCGCGCGGCCGAGTCACAGATCCTGGGCATCTGGCGCGACATCGAGCGCACCGCCCGCTCGGGCGGCTGGCGGCCCCGGCCCAGCAAGCTGTGCGGCTGGTGCGACCACCAGCCGCTGTGCCCGGAGTTCGGCGGCACGCCTCCCCCGCTGCCCGAGCCGGCGCCGGCGCTGTGAGCCGGGCGGGCGCGGGCGGGCGCGTTCCTCCCACGGGATGAGACGAGATCCACCGGGCGGAGGTCCGCGGGCGCGGCCTGGGCTTCTAGCGTGGACCGGGTGACCCCCGCACTCCCCGAGTCCCCGCCCACCGCCCCGGTCGCCGCGGAGCGGTCGGCGCTGCACGCGGGCCGGTGGCCGTGGCTGACCGACGCGGCCATAGCGGTGGCGGTGGCCGCGGCCAACTGCGCGCTCGTCACCCTGAGCCGGGAGACCCCCGGCATGGAGGCGGTGTGGCCCAACCACACCGCCGGCTACGTCGCCGGCACCCTGCTGGCGCTGGGGCTGCTCGCGCGCCGCCGCCTGCCCTTCACCCTGCTGGTCCTGCTGACCCTCAGCGGGCTGGCCGGCGACTTCGCCGGGGTGCTGGTGTGGGGCGCCTCCAGCCTGGGCATCACGGCGGCGTCCTACTCGGTGGGCCGCTATCTGCCGCTGGTGCGCTCGCTGGCGGGCCTGGGCGCCGGGACGGCGGTCAACATCGCCGCCACCGCGCTGAGCCCGGCCACGGCCGCGGGCGATCCCGGGGAGCCGTGGTGGGTCAACCAGGCGTTCTACCTGGGCTGGCTCCTGGCGTCCTGGTGGGTGGGGCGGCTGGTGCGGATGCGCTCGTTCCACATGGTGGAGCTGGCCACCCGCGCCGAGCGGCTGGAACGCGCGCGCGACGCCCACACGCGCGCGGTGCTGGCCGAGGAGCGCGGCCGCATCGCCCGGGAGCTGCACGACGTGGTCGCCCACCATGTCAGCGTCATGACGGTGCAGGCCACGGCCGGGCGCCGGGTGATCGAGCGCTCGCCCGAGCGGGCCCGCCAGACCCTGGTGGAGATCGAGGAGACCGGGCGCCAGGCGATGGCGGAGATGCGGCGGATCGTGGACGTGCTGCGCGAGCCCGAGGGCGGGGGCGCCGCCCGCGGCCCGCAGCCGGGGCTCGCCGGGCTCGCCGACCTGGTGCAGCAGATCCGCGACACCGGCACACCCGTGGAGCTGGTGGCCGAGGGCGCGCCGGCGGAGCTGGCGCCGGGACTGGATCTGACCCTGTACCGCGTCGTCCAGGAGTCGCTGACCAACGTCCTCAAGCACGCAGGGCGCGACGCGCGGGCGACGGTGTCGGTGCGCTACGGGCCGGCGGCGGTGGATGTGGCCGTCACCGACGAAGGCGCCGGTCCGGGCGAGGGCGCGCCGCCCCCTCCCGCCGACGAGCCCGGCCACGGCCTGGTGGGCATGCGCGAGCGCGTGGCCCTCTACGGGGGTGAGCTGCGTGCCGGGCCGCGCAGCGGCGGCGGGTTCGAGGTGCGTGCCCGGATCCCGCTGCCGCCGAGCTGAACCGGCCGCTTCCGGCCGCGGCGGTCACCGGCGCGGCGTGCATCGCCGAGAATCGGACCATGTCCATCCGCGTCCTGCTCGTCGACGACCAGCCGCTGCTGCGCACCGGCTTCCGCCTCATCCTGGAGTCGGAGCCGGAGATCTCGGTGGTGGGCGAGGCCGCCGACGGCCACGCCGCGCTCGCCGACACCCGCCGGCTGCTGCCCGATGTGGTGCTGATGGACATCCGCATGCCCGGCAAGGACGGCATCGACGCCACCCGCGAGATCCTCGCCTGGGCCGAGGGCAGCGGCCGGCAGGTGCGGGTGCTGGTGCTGACGACCTTCGACCTGGACGAGTACGTGGTCGAGGCGCTGCGGGCGGGCGCCAGCGGGTTCCTGCTCAAGGACGTGCCGCCCGACGAGCTCGCGGGGGCGATCCGCGTGGTGGCCGACGGCGCGGCGATCGTGGCTCCCGCGATCACCCGCCGGCTGCTCGACCGCTTCGCCGACAAGCTCCCCACCGCGCGGGAGCGGCCCGCGCCGCGGCTGGACCACCTCACCGAGCGCGAGCGCGAGGTGCTGCGGCTGCTGGCGCGGGGGCTGTCCAACGCCGAGATCGCGGGCCGCCTGGTGGTCAGCGAGACCACGGTCAAGACCCACGTCGGCAACGTGCTGACCAAGCTGGGGCTGCGCGACCGGGTGCAGGCGGTCGTGCACGCCTACGAGACCGGCATCGTGCGCCCGGGCGAGGACGAGGGTCCGCGCGCGGGCTGAGGCGGCGCCTGCGCGCGGCCGCGGAGGCGCCCCGGCTCGCCCGGGGCGCGCGGCCGATGCCGCCGACCTCCGCCGAGGACGGGCGCCGCCACCTCTCGGGCGTCCTCCCGATCACGGGCGCGACCTGCGACCATTGTCAGTGATCGACCTCACCGCAACGCAGCGGGCGAAACGGCCAACCCGCTTTTGAAACAGGACGTCCCACCCCGTGGCCGCGCGGTGCGGGCGGCCGTTTTCCGCGCATCGAGGAGGTATCGAGAACCGGCCATGGTCCAGGACCCCCAGTTTCCCGCGCCGAACGAGGACAACCTGCTGAGCCGACTGCGGGATTGGCGCGCGGCGCGCGAGGCGGAGATGCACTCCGACCTCTTCGACGAGGTCGTCGAGCTGCCCGACCCGCGGGCGCTCGACCTCGTGCTGCGCGTGGGTGAGCTGCTCCTGGCCAGCGGCGAGAGCACCGAGGTCGTCAGCGAGTCCATGCTGAGCCTGTCGGTGGCATTCGACCTGCCGCGGTCGGAGGTCTCGGTGACCTTCACCGCGATCACGCTGTCCACCCACCCCGGCGGCGACCATCCGCCGGTCACCGGCGAGCGGGTGGTGCGCCGCCGCACCCTCGACTACTTCCGCGTCAACGAGCTGCACGCCCTGGTGCAGGACGCGGCGCTGGGCGCGGTGGAGCTGGAGGGCGCGATCGCGCGGCTGCGGGCGATCAAGCGCGCGCACCCGCCCTACCCGAACTGGCTGATCGTGACCGGTTTCGGGCTGATCGCCTCCAGCGCCAGCCTCATGGTCGGCGGGCAGGCGATCGTGGCCGCCGCCGCGTTCCTGGCCACCGTGCTGGGCGACCGCGCATCGGCGTTCCTGGCGCGGCGCGGGGTGGCGGAGTTCTACCAGATGACCGCGGCCACGGTGGTGGCGTCCTCGATCGGGGTGGCGCTGCTGTGGGGCAGCGACCGGATGGAGCTGGAGCTGCAGGCGGGCGCGGTCATCACCGGCAACATCATGGCCCTGCTGCCGGGGCGGCCGCTGGTGGCCAGCCTGCAGGAGGGCATCAGCGGCAGCTACGTCTCGGCCTCGGCGCGGCTGCTGGAGGTCTTCCTCACCCTGGGCGCGATCATCGCCGGTGTGGGTGCGGTCGCCTACACCGCCGTGCGGCTGGGCGTGAACGTCAACCTCGACGACCTGCCCACCATCGGCACGGACCTGGGCCTGCCGGTGCTGATCGGGTCGGCCGGGATCGCCATGGCCTTCGCCGTCTCGCTGACCGTGCCGCCGCGCATGCTGCCGTGGATCGGCGCCATGGGCGTGATGATCTGGGTGATCTACGCGGGCGTGCGCAGCCTGGTGGACGCGCCCCCGATCGTGGGCACCGCGGCCGGCGCCGTGGCGGTCGGCGTGGCGGGCCACGCGCTGGCGCGGCACACCCGGCGGCCGGTTCTGCCCTATGTCATTCCGGCGATCGCTCCTCTGCTGCCGGGCAGCATCCTGTACCGGGGGCTGCTGGAGATCACCCTCAGCCAGCCGGTGCAGGGGCTGCTGAGCCTGTCGGAGGCGGTGGCGATCGGCCTGGGGCTGGGTGCCGGGGTCAGCTTCGGCGGCGAGCTGGTACGCGCGTTCCAGCGGGGCGGGCTGGCCGGCGCCGGGCGCCGCAGCCGCCCCGCGGCCCGACGCAGCCGCGGCGCCGCCTGAGTCCGTCCGACGCGCACGGCCGCACGCGCGCCCTCGTCGGCGGTCAGCCGCGGGGCTGTGCTCCGCCGCCCTCGCGGGCGCAGCGCTCGGCTTCGCCGACGGGACAGACCCCCGCGTCGCGGACGCATCCGGCGCGGTCGCACAGCCGGCACATCCGCTGGGCGTCGCCGATCTCGCCGTAGAGCCGTGCCAGCACACCGGCCAGGATGCGTGAGAGCGCCTCCCGGTCCTGCTCGTCCAGGTCGGCGACGGCCTCGCTCAGCGGCGCTGCGCGGGCGGCGAGCACCCGGTCGGCGGCCATGCGCCCGGCGTCGGTGGGCCGGACGGCGACCCAGCGCCCGGGGCCGCGGCGGCGCTCGACGAGCCCGTCCTCCTCCAGCGAGTCCACCATCCGCGCCGCCGCCGGCTGCGAGAGGCCCACGCGCCGCCCGAGCTCGGTGACGCTCAGGCCCGGCGCGCTGGAGAGCGCGACCAGGGCGGCCGCGCCGCTGGAGCTGACTCCCGCCGCCGCGGTCGCTCCGGCGAGCGCCAGGTCGGTCACTGCCAGTGCGGTGGCGCCCAGCAGATTGGCCGCGCGATCCGTTTCATGCATGACTCATGCATAACACGAACGGACCGCGGCGGGCAACGGTGGCGGGGCGGCGGCTGCCGGAGGCGGCGGTCTTCAGCCCACCACGATCACGTCGATGCGCCGCGGGCCGTGCACGCCGTCCACGCGTGCGCCCTCGATCGCCGTGGTCATGGTGGTGCCGGTCAGCCAGGTGGTGGGGCGGGCCGGGTCCAGTTCGGGCAGCGCGGCGGCCATGGAGGGCACGATCTGGTCGGCCTCGACCACGCAGAGATGGCAGGCGGGCAGCAGCGACAGGATGCGGCGGCCCTGGCCGATCCCGCCGTCGAGGACCAGGGTCCCGGTGTCGGCGACGGCGAGCGCGCAGCGGGTGACCGCGGCGCCGGCGCTCTCGATCGCCCGCACCGACAGCGGGGCCTGCGGCGGGTCGTCGCGCATCGCCCACACCCCGTCGAGTTCGGACAGCCACAGCGACGACAGGTCCCGCGGCACCACGGCGCGGCGCACACCGTAGCCCCACAGGGCGGAGGCGATGACGCGCGGCAGGTCCTCGGCTCCACTCGCGTGCTGGACGCCGATGCCGTGCTCGGCCAGGCGCTCGGTGAACAGCGAGACGGTGTCGCGTCCCCGGGCCGACGCGGCGTCCGCGGACCCGCCCAAACCGGGTTCCCGGCCGGCGCCGGGCGGGGCCGCGGCGACCGCCCGCCGCACCCGCGCCAGCACCCCGGCACGCGCCGGGTCCCGCTTTTCAGCCATCGCGCCTCCCCTCCCCCGCGCCGCTCCCCCCGGTCCCGCCGAGTGCGGTTGGCCCGCCGCGGCGCGCGCGGCCGTCCGCTTCCCGGCCGCCCCCGCGCACGGCGAGGACGCGGCTGCGGCGGGCCCACCACGCACGGAACGACTCGGCGGGCGGCGCCGGCAGGTCGCGCGCCTCGGTCCAGCGCCCCAGCAGACCGGGCAGCCGCCGGATCCGCCCGCCGCGGGCCAGCAGCCTCCCCCACCGCGAGGCGGCGCGCTGGGCGCGGGCGAAGCGCCGCTCCGCCGCCATCACCCATTCGCCGCTCTGGGCGGCCAGCGCCTCGGGGGTGGGCACGGGGTTGGCGCGCCGTTCGTCGACGACGCGGGCGCGCAGTTCCAGCAGCACCTCGGGGATGTCCACACCCACCGGGCACACGTCCGCGCAGGCCCCGCACAGGGTCGAGGCGAACGGCAGCGACGCCTCGCGCGCCGAGCGGGTGCCGCGCAGCTGCGGTGTCAGGGCCGCGCCGATCGGTCCGGCGTGCACGGACCCGTAGGGAGCGGCGCCGGTGCGCTCGAAGACCGGGCACACGTCCAGGCACGCGGTGCACCGGATGCAGCGCAGGGCCTGGCGGCCCACCGGGTCGCCGAGGGCGGCCGTGCGCCCGGCGTCGACCAGGACCACGTGCACCTCCTGGGGGCCGTCGCCCTCGACCGGGCCGCTCCAGGTGGACAGGACCGGAGCCTGGACGGCGCCCAGCGACGAACGCGCCCACACCCGCGAGAGCACGGCGATGTCGGCCCAGGCGGGCACGACCTTGTCGATGCCGGCGACGGTGATCAGCCGGCGGGGCACCGCGGCTCCCAGGCGCACGTTGCCCTCGGTCTCCATCGCCACGACGCTGCCGGTCTCGGCCACGAGCGCGTTCGCGCCGGTGATCGCCGTGCGGGCCTCCAGCAGCGACTCGCGGAGGTAGTCGCGGGCCGCCTCCGCCAGCGCTTCGGGCCGTGCCGCCAGGTCCGCCGGGGCGCCCGGCAGGCGGCGGGCCAGGGCCGAACGCGCGCTCGCGCGGTCGTGGCGGCGCACCGTGCGGGACTCGGCGTCGGGCCCCTGGCCGGTGAGCCCGGCGATGAGGTCGGCGACGGCGCTCTCGTGCACGTCGACGCCGGCGCGCCGCAGCGCGGCGTCCAGGTCCAGCTCGTGCGCGGTGGCCGAGGAGGAGCGCACCGCCTCGCGCTCTCCTCCGGCGGCGGCCAGCCGGGCGACGACGCGGCGGGCCTCGGCGGCGTCGCGCGCCCAGTGCACCCGTGTCCCGGCGGCCTCCGCCGCCTTCTCGAAATCGGTGAGGTGGCGCTCCAGGTCGGCCAGTGCGCGCTCGCGCACCGCGGTGGCCCGGCGGCGCAGCCCTTCCCAGGCGGGTTCGGCGCCGCGCCCCCGCTCGCGCCGGCCGCGCTGCTCGGCCGCGGCGGCCGAGCGGGAGCTGCGCACCGCGCTGTCGCCCAGGGCCGATCGGGCGGCGTCGGCGAACCGCGGCGGGCCCGAGGGGCGCTCGCCCGTGCCGCGCCCGAGCAGGTGCGACCAGGGGTAGGCGGGCCCGTTCTGTGCCGGGCGGCCCGAACCGGAGGAGCCCCGGCGGGCCCGGCCCGGGTGCTCGGCGCCGCTCACCGGTGCGCCTCCGCGCCCGCGCCGCCGTCGGAGGCCAGGATCTCGGCGAGATGAAGGGGGCGTGCTCCGCCGCGCAACCGCGACAGGGCGCCGCCGATCTGGGCCAGGCAGGCGTCGTCGACGGCGCAGACGACCTCGGCGCGGGTCTCGCCGATGTGGCGCACCTTGTCGGCGACGATCGCCACCGAGGTGTCGGCGTTCTTCCAGGCGAAGGTGCCGCCGAACCCGCAGCACTCCTCTGCCGCCGGCAGCTCGGCCAGCTCCAGCCCCCGCACGGCCCGCAGCAGCCGCAGCGGCCGATCGCCCACCTCCAGCGCGCGCAGCGACTGGCAGGTGGGGTGGTAGGTGACGCGGTGCGGGAAGGAGGCGCCGACGTCGGTGACCCCGGCGACGTCGACGAGGAACTCGCTCAGCTCCAGTACCCGCGGCACGCGCCCCGCACGGGGTTCCCGCCGCGCCAGGTGCGGGTAGCCCGTGCGCACCATCGCCGCGCAGGAGGCGGAGGGGGTGACGACGAGGTCGCACCCGGCGAAGACGTCGGCGAACCGCCCCGCGAGCGCGGCGGCTTCGCGCCGGTAGCCGGAGGTGTGGTGGGCCTGCCCGCAGCAGGTCTGCTCGCGGGGGAATCGCACCGTGTACCCCAGCCGCTCCAGGACGCGCACGGTGGCGCGGGCGGTGCCCGGGTACAGGGTGTCGGTGAGGCAGGCGACGAACAGACCTATGCGCAACGCTTCTCCTCCGCCCCGCCCGGGAGCATGCCCGCGGCACACCGGGCCCGCCCCCGCGGCCCGGGACCCACGCGGACATCCTAGACACCCTCCGCCCCTCCCGCCCCGGTTTCGCCCGTCGTTCCCCCGGCCGCCCGCGGCCATCGCGACGCGACCGCCCGAGCGGGCATCAGTCGTTCGCCGACCCCGCAGGCCCGGCCTCGCACGGCGCGGGCGGGTGATGAGGGCGAGCACCGGTTCGCAGGGGCGTGGTCCCGCCCGTGCGCGGCCGCTCGGCGGACATTCGTGCGTTGCGCCGACCGCTGACGGCATAGGGTGCGGCGTATGGACGGCGCGGACCGGAGCGGCGAGGGGCTCGCGGTCGAGGAGCGCATCGAGCAGCGCATCGGTGCCTGGCCCGCCGATGCCGGTGAGGCTCGCGCTCTGCAGGAGCGCCTGGCGCCGCTGGTGCGCCAGGAGGCGCTCGACACCGGCGCCGTCTCGCTCGTCGCGGGGCTGGACGTGGCCTACGCCCCCGGCGACGACCGGCTCGTGGCCGCCGCCGTCGTGCTGGCCGCGCCGGAGTGGGAGGCGGTGGACTCCGCCACCGTCGTTTCGCGGCCGCGGTTTCCCTACGTGCCCGGACTGTTCGCGTTCCGGGAGGCGCCCGCGCTGCTGGAGGCCGTCGCGCAGCTGCGGACCGCGCCGGACGCACTCGTCTGCGACGGTTTCGGGCTGGCGCATCCGCGCCGCTTCGGACTGGCCTGCCACGTGGGGCTGGCGCTGGACCGCCCCGTGCTGGGCGTGGGCAAGACCCCCTTCGTCGGCCGCGCCGACGCGCCCGCGCCCGAGCGGAGCTCCTGGACTCCGCTGCTCGACGGCGGCGAGGTCGTCGGGCGCTGCCTGCGCACCCGCTCCGGCGTCAAGCCCGTCTACGTGTCGGTCGGCCACCGCGTCGACCTGCCGTCGGCGACGGCCCTGACGCTGCGCCTCACGCCGCACTACCGGCTGCCCGAGCCCGTCCGGCAGGCCGACCGGTTGTGCCGGAAGCGCCTGGCCGCCGCCTGACCGCCCTCGGCCGGCCTTCTCAGGCCCCGTTACATCCTGTTCAAGAAGCCGGACACCACAGCGCCTGCGGTAATGGGGGGATTGCGCGAAGCGTTGCACGCCCACCCGTCAGCCCACCGCCACCCGGATGAGACGCTGCGCGTCACGTGCTCGATTCAATGCCGCCGAGCGCACGGTGCACCTTTGTCGCGGAGGCCCGCTACCGGTGGCGCGGCTCCACCTGGAAAGAACCGCGTGCGCTCGGCGGCAAGCCGTGACCGCGCTACGCGAGGCGCACCCATTGCCGCAACCCCGACGGCGACCGCCCCAGGTCGTACCCGGAGGGTTCCTGGAAAGCGGGCACGCCCCGGTATCCGACCACGCCCCCCCTTATTTAAGAAGCCGGTCACCACAGGAGGTTGCGGCAATGGGGCTGTGATGCGCGAAGCGCCGCGCGCCAGCTTGCCGCCGAGCGCACGGCGCACCATTGCACCGGAGGCCCGCCACCGGTCGCGCGGCTCCACCTGGAAAGAACCGCGTGCGCTCGGCGGCAAGCCGTGACCGCGCTACGCGAGGCGCACCCATTGCCGCAACCCCGACGGCGACCGCCCCAGGTGGTACCCGGAGGGTTCCTGGAAAGCGGGCGCGCCCCGGTATCCGACCACGCCCCCTTTAAGAAGCCGGTCACCACAGGAGGTTGCGGCAATGGGGCTGTGATGCGCGAATCCCACCCGTCACCCGCCGCCGCCCCTAACGGAGGCGCTTCGCGCCACGTACTTGTTCTGCGCCGGCTTGCCGCCGAGCGCACGGCGCACCATTGCACCGGAGGCCATCCGGTGGACGGCGCCGCACTCTGCATGCCGGTCCCGCCCCGCGACACGCGGCCGGATCCGGCCAATCCGGCGGGCCACCGATGCGACACTCCGAGTCTCTGCGTCGAATACCTACAAAACCAATTGCACTGTGACTCGCGCCACTAGGCTGCGAGTGCGCAGTAGCCCAAACGACCGGAGGCGCACCATGTGCCCGCACCGACCCACATGCCCCTCGTTCGACGACGTCGCCCGCGAGGCGGCCCGCGTGGTCGCCAGCCACCCGGAGCAGGGCTGGAGCCTGCTCTGCAACGGCGTCGTGGTCTTCGAGGACACCGGCGAGCTGCTGCCCGACGGCGGCGTCATCGCCCCGCACCGCCCGACCGACGTCCGCGCCGTCGCCTGACACGGCCGCCGCACACGGCCGTCGTCCCGTTGGGATCGGCCCCCGCGGACCGGTTCTCGAACGCGGCCTAGTCCAGCCGCTCGGCGAGCCAGTCCGCAACGACCGCGGCAAGGGACTCGACGTCTTTGGCCAGGTCGTGCCGCTCGCCCTCGCGCACGACGAGCGACGTGGCGTCGCCCGCGTCGGGGACGCCGAAGGGGTCGCGGTCGCCGTTGATCACGAGTGTCGGCACCCCGGCCCGGCGCAGCTCGCCCGCACGCGAGCGCTCCGGCTTGCCCGGCGGGTGGAGTGGAAAGGCCAGCGCCACCACCGCCGCCGCGCCCAGTCCGGCCGCGGTGCGGCAGGCGACCCGGGCCCCGTTGCTGCGGCCGGCGAGCACGAGCGGCAGACCGGCCGACCGCTCGTCGGCGCACACCGAACGGACCGCGGCCTTCCACGCCTCGTCCTGGGGCGCGGTCGCCGAACCGGGCATCCGCCGGCCGGCCACCCGGTAGGCCTGCGTGATGCGGGCGACGGCTCCGCCGGCTTTCAGTACCGCTTCGCAGACCGCGGTGATGTCGGGAGCGTCGACGCCGCCACCCGCCCCGTGCGTGATGGCCAGCAGGTAGCGCGGCTCGCCGGACGGCAGGTCGATGTCGGCGAGCGCGGGTCCGCGGGGCGTGTCGATCTCCATGTGCTCCAACCTATGCCGCCCGCGCCGGTGCACTGGCGTGCCCGCCGCACGGGCTCGTGGGCGGGGCCGGGAGACCTCCCGCCGTGGCCGGGCGCCTGAGCCCGCCGGCCCGCGTCAGTCCGCGTCGGGCCACCCCTCCGGCAGTACCGGAGCCTGCGAGCCCGCCGCCTGCCGGAGGCGTTCGCGGAAGTCGTCGTGCAGCGACCTCCCCCAGACGTACTGGCTGGGCGTGCGCACCGCCTCCTCCAGCGCGCGGCGCAGGGCGGCGGCGTTGCCCTCTCCCCGGGCCAGGGGCAGGGCGAGGTGGGTGTACATCTGGTTGAGGGCCACGAACAGCTCCCCGGTGAGCATCGGCGCGCTGCTTTGGGCGACGGCCGCCTCGACGTAGGGCTCCCACCACCCCTCGGCCTCGTCGGGCTCCTGCCCCTGCTGCCCGGCGAGTTCGGGATCGGGCGCCAGGAAGCCGCGGCGCAGCCGGGTGCGGACCTCGTCGGCGACCGCGGGGTCGCGATGGGCGATCCCGTCGGCCCACACGCGCTCGGCCTCCTCGGCGTCTCCGCGCACCGCCAGCAGCCGGGCCAGCAGCTCCACCGCACCGCCCGCCACCTCGGGCGGTACCGGCCGCCCGGGTGCCCGGCCCCCGCCGGAGCCCTCTCCCGCGGCGCCGTCCCCGGCGCGCACGCCGGCGCCCGCGTCGGCCTCCGCCTCGGCTTCGGCGACCACCGCGCCGAACGCGCCGATCGCACGCTCGACGTGCACGGCTCCCAGCAGCAGCCGCAGTCCCGCGTGCTCGCCCGCCTCCAGCCCGCGGTGCACGACCGCCGCGGCGGCGTCGGCGCGTCCGTCGGCCAGCAGCCGGCCAGCGTAGTCGTGCGCGGCCTCGGGCACGACCTCGGCCGATCCGCTCTGCAGCACCTGCTCCCAGTGCCGCTCCGCGGTCTCGGCTTCGCCGCGCTCCTCGGCCAGCCGCGCCAGCCCGTAGTGGGCGGCCGGCCGGTAGCGGTTGTTCCCCGAGTCGAGGACCTCGCTCCAGGCGGCCCGCGCCTGCTCGATGTCGCCCTCGCCCTCGTACGACAGCGCCAGGTGGTAGGCGGCGCGCGGTGCGTACTCGGGGTGGCCGGTGCCGATGGCCGTGCGTGCGGCGGTGCGCGCCGCGGCCACGTCGCCCATGTCGTGGCGGACCACGGCCAGTCCGAGGGCGGCCAGCGGCAGGTACCGCCGGGAGCCGCCCTCGACGACCCGTTCGTACACCTGGGCCGCGCGGCTGAGGTGCCCGCTCTCGGCGAGGTCGCGCGCCTGGTCGCACAGGCTTTTGAACTCCGGCTCGTCTCCGGCGGCGTCGTGGGTGGAGGATCCGGCGGACGCTGTCATGTGGAGCTGCTTTCCAACGCGGGGGGCGATGCGGAGCGGCGCTTGTCCGCCCCGGCGGTTCCACCTCGGAGAGTAGCCCGTCGCCGGGGACCCCACGGCGCGGCGCGGCCGGACTGTCCGGAATCGGCTGGCGACCGCTTGCCGAGGGGGCGGGCGGGGCGCCGCGGAGCGCCGCGTTCGATCCGATCGGTCCGGTGCCCGCTCGTCGCCTCCCCCGCTGCCGAAGGGAGGTCCGACCGGCGGTACGCGAAGCACGAAACCGCTGCCTTTACGGTGTAGATCTGATCTGGAGGCGCAGACTCCCCGGCACGACGGCGGCCGCCGGCCCCGCTCTGGTGCGGGTCCGGCGGCCGCGTGGCGACATCGCCCCGGCGGGGCCTCGATTGTGCCCTAGACCTCGAACGCCTCCGGCGGCGGGCAGGCGCAGACGAGGTTGCGGTCGCCGTAGGCCTGGTCGATGCGCCCCACCGGCGACCAGTACTTGTCGAACCGCAGCTCGGGCACCGGGAAGGCGCCCTCGTGGCGCGAGTAGGGGTGCTCCCACGCCTCGGCGGTGAGCGCCTCGGCCGTGTGCGGCGCGTTCTTCAGCGGGTTGTCGTCGGCGGAGTAGGCGCCCTGGGCCACCCGGTCGATCTCGCCGCGGATGGCGATCATCGCGTCGATGAAGCGGTCGAGCTCGGCCAGGTCCTCGCTCTCGGTCGGCTCGACCATCAGCGTCCCCGCCACCGGGAACGACATCGTGGGCGCGTGGAACCCGTAGTCGATCAGCCGCTTGGCGACGTCCTCGTTGCTGACCCCGGTCCGCTTGGCCAGGCCGCGGATGTCGATGATGCACTCGTGGGCCACCAGGCCGCCCCGGCCGGTGTAGAGCACCGGGTAGTAGGGCTCCAGCCGCTTGGCGACGTAGTTGGCGCTGAGCACCGCCGCCTCGGTGGCGGCCCGCAGGCCCTCCTCCCCCATCATCCGGATGTAGGCCCAGGAGATCTGCAGGATCCCGGCCGAGCCGAAGGGCGCCGCGGAGACCGGGCCCACCCCGGTGTAGGGGCCGGCCTCGGGCTGGCTGGGGTGGTTGGGCAGGTAGGCGGCCAGGTGGGAGCGCGCGGCGACCGGCCCCACGCCCGGGCCGCCCCCGCCGTGCGGGATGCAGAACGTCTTGTGCAGGTTGAGGTGGCTGACGTCGGCGCCGAACTCGCCGGGCTTGGCCCAGCCCAGCAGCGCGTTCAGGTTGGCGCCGTCGACGTAGACCTGTCCCCCGGCCTCGTGCACCAGCCGGCACACCTCGGTGATGGTGTCCTCGTAGACACCGTGTGTGGAGGGGTAGGTGACCATGATGGCGGCCAGGTCGCCGGAGTGCTCGGCGGTCTTGGCGCGCAGGTCCGCCATGTCGATGTTGCCGCCGTCGTCGCAGGCCACCACCTTGACCCGCATTCCGGCCATGATCGCGCTGGCGGCGTTGGTGCCGTGGGCGGAGCTGGGGATCAGGCAGACGTCGCGGCCCTCCTGCCCGCGGCCGCGGTGGTAGCCGCGGATGGCCAGCAGGCCGGCCAGCTCGCCCTGGGAGCCGGCGTTGGGCTGCAGCGAGACCGCGTCGTAGCCGGTGATCTCGGCCAGCCAGCGCTCCAGGTCGCGCACGATGCGCACGGAGCCGGCGGCCTGGTCCAGCGGTGCGAAGGGGTGCAGGGAGGCGAACTCCGGCCAGGTCACCGACTCCATCTCGGCGGTGGCGTTGAGCTTCATCGTGCACGAGCCCAGCGGGATCATGCTGCGGTCCAGCGCCAGGTCCTTGTCGGCCAGCCGGCGCATGTAGCGCAGGAGGGAGGTCTCGCTGCGGTGGGCGGAGAAGACGGGGTGGGTCAGGTAGTCGACTCCGCGGCGCAGCTCGGCGGGCAGCACCGCGCCGCCTCCGGCGCCGCCGGAGGCGCCCGTGCCCGAACCCCCGGTGAAGGCCGCCACGACCTCCTCCAGGTGGGCGGAGGTGGTGGCCTCGTCACAGCTGATGCCCACGGTGTCGGCGTCGGCGGCCAGCAGGTTGATCCCGCGCTCGGCGGCGGCCTCGACGACCGCGGCCGCGCCGCCGCGCACCCGCACGCGCAGGGTGTCGAAGAACCGGTCGTGCACGACCTCGCACCCGGCGGCGCGCAGCCGGGCGGCGAGGTCGGCGGTGTGGCCGTGCACCCGCTCGGCGATCGCCCGCAGCCCGTGGGGGCCGTGGTAGACGGCGTACATCCCGGCCATGACCGCCAGCAGCACCTGGGCGGTGCAGATGTTGCTGGTGGCCTTCTCGCGGCGGATGTGCTGCTCGCGCGTCTGCAGCGCCAACCGGTAGGCGGGCTTGCCGGCGTTGTCGACCGAGACGCCCACCAGCCGGCCGGGCAGCTGGCGCTGGAGCCCTTCGCGCAGCGACATGTAGCCGGCGTGCGGGCCGCCGAAGCCCATGGGCACGCCGAAGCGCTGGGTGGATCCCACCGCGATGTCGGCGCCCATCTCGCCGGGGCTGCGCAGCATCGTCAGCGCCAGGATGTCGGCGGCCACCACCGCCAGGGCGCCCTTCTCGTGCGCCTCGGCGATGACCGGGCGGGGGTCGCGGACCGCGCCGCTGCCCGCGGGGTACTGCACGAGCACGCCGAAGGCGTCGGTGTCGGGCAGGCCCGCGGAGAGGTCGGCCACCACCACGTCGATGCCCAGCGGCTCGGCGCGGGTGCGCAGCACCGACAGGGTCTGGGGGAAGACGTCGGAGTCGACGACGAAGGCGTCGCCCTTGCCGCGGGTGGCCCGGCGCGCCAGGGTCATGGCCTCGGCCGCGGCGGTGGCCTCGTCGAGCAGGGAGGCGCCCGAGACGGCCAGTCCGGTCAGGTCGGAGACCATCGTCTGGAAGTTCAGCAGCGCTTCGAGGCGCCCCTGGGAGATCTCGGGCTGGTAGGGGGTGTAGGCCGTGTACCAGGCCGGGTTCTCCAGGATGTTGCGCCGGATGACCGGCGGGGTGACCGTGTCGTAGTAGCCCTGGCCGATCATCGAGGTCAGCACCCGGTTGCGGTCGGCCAGCCCGCGCAGCTCGGCCAGCGCCTCGGTCTCGCCGGCGGCGGCGGGCAGGTCCAGCGGCGCGGGGCGGCCGGGGCCGGTCAGGATGCCCTCGGGCAGCGCCGCCGTCATCAGGTCGGTGGTACTGCCGAAGCCGACCGCCTTGAGCATCTGGGTGAGCTCGGCCGAATCCGGGCCGATGTGCCGGTCGGCGAAGTCGCGGGCGGCGCCGGTGTCCGGCCCTCGTTCACGGGTTGGCTGCTCCGTCATGGAGACCTCCTGGTCGCTGTGCCGCTTTCGCGGCTGCTCCTGTCTGGTCTCCCCCTCTGTCGCTCACGGCCCGCGGGCCCAAGCGCAGGCACGTTTCGCCTACCGCTCCAGAGTGGCCTCCTCCACGCGGTCCTTGGTGCCTGAGAGGTTACTGGGGAGTGTTGCCCCGTCGGCGCCCCGGTTCGGGGTCTCTCCCGCGCGGTATCGACGGCCGGATCGTCGTTGGTGTCGACTCGGTTTTCAGTTGTGAATGGTCATTATCTACGGCGCCGCTCGGCGGCGCGGCGGCGGGGGGCGTGCCGGTGCGGCCCCGGACGGGGGCCGGCGGTCGGCGTCCGCCGCATGCTTCGACGTTACTGGATCCGGGCGCGTTCGTGGAGTGCCCGCCGCCGGGCACGGCTCACATCCCGCTTGGCACCTGCGGTCGCGGTGCGCAGCGGGCCGCCGCGGCCGGCCGGTGCCGGCTGCGGATTCCGTCCGGCGCGGTTCTCAGCCGGTCTTGCGCTCGCGCCGGCGCCGCGCCAACTCGTCGGCGGGCCGGGCCTGGGGGCTCAGTGAACCGTTCAGCGCCTCGCCGGGGACCTCGTCGAGGGCGCCTTCGAGCTCGCGCCAGACGCGGCCCAGCGCGATGCCGAACACGCCCTGCCCGCCCTGCATGAGATCGACCACCTCATCGGGCGAGGTGCACTCGTAGACGCTGACACCGTCGCTCATGAGGGTGATCTGGGCGAGGTCGGCGGTCCCGCGGTAGCGCAGGTGGTCAACCGCCGTACGGATCTGCTGCAGGGAGATCCCGGTGTCCAGGAGTCGCTTGACGACCTTCAGCAGCAGGACGTCGCGGAAGTCGTACAGCGGGGGTTCGCCGCCCTCAGGCTGCACGCTGGGGCCGACCAGGCCGGTGCGGGCCCAGTAGTCGAGTTGCCGATAGGTGATTCCGGCGGCCGCACATGCCGTGGGGCCGCGATAACCGACGTCCATAGGCAGCGCCACCACGTCCTCTTCGCACAGCAGGCCCTGCTCCCCAGCTCGCCGTATCGCTGTATGCCTGAGAGCGGAGGTTTGCTGCTCACCGCTAGTAACCGCCACGCCGAACCTCCGGCTCCTCGGCCCACGGCGGTTTGACAGGGGGCATGAAGGGTGCGCCGCGGGTTCCTTCGACATTGAAGGTAAGCCGGTCGCATGGACAGCGTCAACGACACCCATCGGCGCGTCGCGGAACCTCTTCCGCGGCTGCCGGAGCGCCGCGCCGTCCATCCGCAAGCATACGCGCGACACGGCCCGCGTGCCGCTGCCCTGTCGCATTGACCTGCGGTGGAAGCGGAACACCAGGGCGGACGGCGCCGCATGCGCCCGTGGGGCGGCCCGCTCCCCGGGCGAGAAACGCCCGCGGCGCGGCCGGCGCGGCGCCACGGCACGGAAACCGAAGCCCGCCGGCGCGCGGCGCCGGGCCGCCGGGGCGCTGCCCGGCCGGAGCCTGCGCTGATCCGTCCGTTCGGCGCCGCACCGGCCGATAGGATCGCGCGCATGCCTGCGCACGACGACGCCCGGCGCCGCCACCCGGTGCTGCGCCGCACCCGCGTCCTGCTGTGGTGCCAGCTCGCCGCCGGACTCGCGGGCACCGCCGCCTGCGCCGGCGCGCTGTATGCCGCCGGGCCGCTGATGACGGTGTCGGGCTGGGGCGCGCCCGCATTCGCGGCGCTGGTCTGCGGCGGGGCGGCGACGCTGCTGGGCTACCTGTCGCTCGCCGGCCGGCCCCGGCGCGCGGTGCTGGTCGCGGTGCTGCTCGCGCCGGCGGTGTGCTACGTCGCCGGCTCGGCCCTTTCCCTGTCGACCACCGCGGGCGCCCTGCCCCGCGCCGAGTTCGGCTGGTTCGCCTACGCCCCGCCCGGCGCGAGCACGCGGCTGTTCCAACTCGCCCTGCCCCTGCTAAACGCCGCGCTGTGGCTGACCTTCCTGGGCGTCCTGCTCTCCCTGGCCAACGCCGTGCGGCTGGTGCTGCCCTCGGCGCGCGAGGCGTTCGAGCCCGACGGGCCCGGCGCGCGGCCCCGCGCCTGACCGGCCCGCGAAAAACCCGCGCGACCGAGCGAGGAGGCAAGGCGGCGCCTCCAAGCGCCCCGCACACCCGCGGGAAAACACCCACCGTCCACCGCGTCTGGTATGTCTGGTTGCTACCTTGCTATCCACAGCCACCCGCAGGGGGCGGCCGCGCGGCCGCCCGACCCACCCCCGGGAAGGGGGCTCCCCCACGTGAACCGGCGCAGCACCAACTGGGCGGGCAACATCGGCTTCGCCGCCGAACGCCTCCACGAACCCGCCACCGTCGCCGAACTGCAGACCGCCGTGGCCCGCGCTGCGAAGGCGCGCGCGCTGGGCAGCGGCCACTCCTTCAACGCCGTCGCCGACACCCCGGGCGAACTGGTCTCGCTGGCGCGACTGCCGCGCACCATGGAGCTGGACACCGCACAGGGCACGGTCCAGGTGGGTGCGGGCGTGCGCTATGCCGAACTCGCGCAGTGGCTGCAGGAGCGCGGCCGCGCCCTGCACAACCTGGGTTCGCTCCCGCACATCTCGGTGGCCGGCTCCTGTGCGACCGCCACCCACGGATCCGGAGACGCCAACGGCAACCTGGCCACCGCCGTGGAGGCACTGGAGCTGGTGACGGCCGAGGGCGACCTCGTTCGGTTGAGCCGGGCCGAGCACGGGTCCGAGTTCGACGGCATGGTCGTGGCCCTGGGCGCCCTCGGCGTGGTGACCGCGATGACGCTGCGCACCGGCCCCGACTTCGACGTGGCCCAGCGGGTCTATGAGGACCTGCCGCTGGAGGCGGTGGAGGAGCACTTCGACGAGATCACCGGCGCCGCCTACAGCGTCAGCCTGTTCACCCGCTGGCGCGAGCCGGTGGCCGACCAGGTGTGGGTCAAGCACCGCGTGGGCGACCCGCGGCCCGCCGGAGCCGAGGAGGGCTTCTTCGGTGCGCCGCCGGCGCGGGGACCGCGCCACCCGGTGCCGGAGATGGCCGCGGAGAACTGCACCGAGCAGCTGGGCCTCGCCGGCCCGTGGTCGGAGCGCCTGCCGCACTTCCGTCCGGGATCGCCGCCCAGCAGCGCGGGCGCGGAGCTGCAGGCGGAGTACCTGCTGCCGCGCACGGCCGCCGTGGCGGCGCTGCGGGCGCTGGAGCCGCTGCGCGACCGGATCGCCGCGGTGCTGCAGATCTGCGAGATCCGCACCATCGCCGCGGACGAGCTGTGGCTGAGCCCCAGCTACCGCCAGGACACCGTGGGCTTCCACTTCACCTTGGTACCCGACACCGCCGCGGTGCTGCCGGTGCTCGAACAGATCGAGGAGCGCCTGGCCCCCCTCGGCGCCGTGCCGCACTGGGGCAAGCTGTTCACCGCGCCGCCCGGTGCGCTGCTCGAGCGCTACAGCCGGCTGCCCGACTTCGCGGCGCTGGCCCGCCGCTTCGACCCGGGCGGCAAGTTCGCCAACGACTTCCTGCGCGACCACGTCCTCGGCGGCGCGTAGGCGGCGCGGAGGGCTCAGCTCACCTCCAGCCGCTCGATGGCCCGGCGGGGCGAGCGGGCGTGGCGGGCCATGTCGCGCCAGGGCTCGTCTGCCAGGCGCTCGGCGAAGGTGCGCACCGTCCAGGCCCGCGCCGAGTCCACCTGTTCCAGCTCCTCCCAGTGCAGCGGGGTCGCCACCGGCGCTCCGGGCAGCGCGCGCACGGAGTAGGGCGCCACGGCCAGCTGTGCGTAGCCGTTGCGCAGGTAGTCCAGGAACAGCCGGTCGCCGCGCCGCTGCTTGCGCAGCAGGGTGGTCAGCTCGTCGGGGCGGCGGCGGGCGACCAGTTCGGCGATCACGTGGGCGAAGTCGCGGGCCTGGGCGGCGTCGATCTCGGGGCGGATGGGCGCCACCACGTGCAGGCCGCGGGATCCGGTGGTCATGGCGAACGCGGCCAGGCCCAGGCCCTCCAGCACGTCGCGGACGTCGTGGGCGGCGCGCCGCACCGCGGTGAAGTCGTCGCCGGGCGGGTCCAGGTCGATGATCAGCCGGTCGGGGTAGCGCAGGCCGCCCGCTCGGCTCAGCCACGGGTGCAGGGTGATGGCGGCCTGGTCGGCCAGCCACACCAGGGTGGCGGCGTCGTCGCAGACCAGCATCTCGGTCTCGGCGCTGCCGTCCTCCTTGGGTACGCGCACCGCCCCCGCGAAGGCCGGGGCGTAGGAGGGCCGGTTCTTGACGTAGAACCCGCCGGAGGGGTCGGCGATGCCGTGCGGGTAGCGCTGCAGGGCCAGCGGCCGCCCGCGCAGGTGGCGCAGCATCGGCTCGGCGACCGCGCGGTAGTGCTCGGCGAGTTCGCGCTTGGTGACCCCACCGGGTTCGAACAGCTCCTTGTCGGGCCGGCCGATGCGCACCCGGTGCCGTCCCACCCGCCAGGTCTGAGCTTCGCCGTGCGCCTCCGCGTTCACCTGATCACCCCCGTCTGTGCGGCTTTACTCGCGGTCTGCGGCGTTTTACCTGCTAGCGGGCACTATGGGGGTAGGTCCGAGCGGAAGGAGGCACGATGGCCTCTCCGGTGTGGAAGGGAACCCTGTCCTTCGGTCTGGTGAGTCTGCCCGTACGGCTGTTCAGCGCTCGTGAGCGCCATGGCACGCGGTTCCACCAGTTCCAGCGCGGCACCGCCGACCGGATCCGCTACCGGCGGGTGAACGAGCGCACCGGCAAGGAGGTCGACAGCTCCGAGATCGTCCGCGGCACCCAGGCCGACTCGGCCGCGAGCGGCGACGAGTACGTCATCGTCGAGCCGTCCGAGCTGGAGGAGATCGCGCCGGGCCGGTCCAGTTCGCTGGAGATCACCGCGTTCGTGCCCGCCGGCGACGTCGAGGCGCTGTGGTACGACTCCGCCTACTACGTGGCGCCCGATTCCAAGGGCTCGGCCAAGCCCTACCGGCTGCTGTGCCAGGCGCTGGAGCGGTCGGGCCGACTGGGGGTGACCACGCTGGTGATGCGCGAACGCCAGCACCTGGCGGTGATCGGCCCGCAGAACGGGGTGCTCACCCTGAGCACGCTGTGGTGGGCCGACGAGATCCGCGACCCGGAGGAGACGCTGCCCAACATCCCCGCGGCCGATCTGGCCCAGCGGGACCTGGACCTCGCCGAGCAGCTGATCGGCGCCATGGCCGACGAGTGGCGGCCCGAGGACTACACCGACGACTACCAGGAGCGCATCGCCGAGCTGGTCAGGGCCAAGAGCGCCGGCGAGCGGGTGCGCTACGCCGAGGAGGGGCCGCCTCCCGAGACCAACGTGGTGGAGCTGACCGAGGCGCTGCGCGCCAGCCTGAGCGGCGGCGAGGGCGGCGACGCCGGACGGTCGGGCCGGGGCAGGAGCCGGGGCCGGGCCAAGGGCGCCGGCCGTTCGGCCGAGCCGGGCGGGGCCGCCGAGTCCGGGCGGGCCGAGCGGGGGGCCGGCGGCGGGGGCCGATCCCGGAGCCGCCGGGGCGGCGCCGCACCCGAGCCGCGCGAGGCGCCGCTCTCCGAGCTGTCCAAGCGCGACCTGTCGCGGCTGGCCGCCGAGCTGGACGTTGCGGGCCGGTCGAAGATGTCGCGCCGGGAGCTGGAGACGGCCATCGAGCGGGCCCGCGCGGAGGGGGCGGCGCGTCCGGCCTCCTGATCCGCCCGGGCCCGGTGCGGGTGCGGCCGCCACCGCAGGCCCCGCCCGTTTGGGCCGCCGGTGCCGCGGCTGCTCCCCGGGCACGCCTCAGCCCTCGATGGCCAGGTCGGTGGGCACGTCGCCGGGCGCCAGGTCCGAGCGGGGGCGCACGAACCCGACGACGTGGCGCCAGCGCCCCGAGACCGTGGCCGCGTCCGGCGCGATCTCGACCACCAGCTCGGGGACGACGCGCACGTACTCCCGCACCGGCCCCCACCGCGAGGGCAGCCGCGGCGGCCAGGGGTGGTCGCCGGCGGAGGGGCGAAGCAGCTCCCCCACCTCCCGGCGCCGGCCGGAGTCGAGCTCGCCGGTGCGCCCCACCACACGCAGCGCCCCGGTCTGGGAGTCGCGCCGGCCCACGATGAGCTCGCGCGGTCCGGCCGGCTCGCCGATCACCCCGCCGACGATCGCCTCGGTGGTGACGCGGCGCTTGTACTTGAGCCATTCGCGGCGGCCGGGCAGGTAGCGGCCGCGGCCGTCCTTGGCGACCAGGCCCTCCACCCCCACCCGCCACATCTGGTCGAACCACTGCCGGGCGACGTCGGGGGCGCTGGTCTGCCAGCCGAGCATGAGCCCCGGCCCGCTCGCGGTGCGCATCAGCTCCTCCAGGCGGGCGCGGCGCTCGTCCAGGGAACTGGAGGCCAGCTCGGCGCCGTCGATGCGCAGCAGGTCGAAGACGATGTAGTGGCAGGGCTCGGTCCGTGCCAGCCGCTGGGCCCGCTGCGCTTTGGAGTGGCCGCGGCGCTGCAGGCCGGCGAAGTCCAGCCGGCCCTCGTGCGACCAGCGCACGATCTCGCCGTCGACGGCGGTGCCCTCGGGCAGCGCCGCCTCCACGGCCGCGGCGACGTCGGGGAAGGCGGGGTCGAGCCGGCGGCCCGAGCGCGAGGTGATCCGCACGTCGCCGCCGCGTTCGGCTATGGCCCGGTAGCCGTCCCATTTGGGCTCGTAGCGCCAGTGCGGCCCCTCGGGCAGGCGGTGCACGGTGCGGGCGAGCATCGGTTCCACACAGCGAAACTGCCCAGGTGCACGCCGCCGCAGTTGCGCGGTGGGGTGATCATGGCCCGATGTTGACCGGGCCTTGAATGGGGCCGGGGGGGCCGCGCGCCGGTGCGGCGGCCCGCCTCAGGTGGTGCGGCCGAAGTCCTCGGGCGAGATCTGGTCGAGGAACTCCCTGAACTTCTCGACCTCGTCCTCCTGCTCGTCGGGGATGGGCACCCCGGCCTCCTCGACCACGTCCTCGTGGGCGTAGATGGGCGCGCCGGTGCGCAGTGCCAGCGCGATGGAGTCCGAGGGGCGGGCGCTGACCTCGACCCCGTTGGAGAAGACCAGCTCGGCGTAGAAGATGCCGTCGCTGAGCGAGGTGATGTTGACCGTGGTCAGGTCGGCGTCGAGTGCGTCGAGCACGTCGCGGAATAGATCATGGGTGAGCGGGCGGGCGGGCATGACGCCCTGTTGGGCCAGTGCGATCGCGGTGGCCTCGACCGCGCCGATCCAGATCGGCAGGTAGCGCTCGCCGTCGGCTTCCTTGAGCAGGACGATCGGCTGGTTGGAAGGCATCTCCACTCGGACGCCGACAACCTCCATGTGCTTCACTGCGGCTCCGTCCCACGACTGGTCGTGCCGGAGGGGCACCCGCCTGGGTGTGCTCTGCTCCGTCTTCTTCACGGTACACCGCCACGCCGACAGCCGTCCGAGGCAGGTCCGCGGCCCTCGGCCGGGCCCGGACCGGTCTCCGGCAACCTTCCCCGACGCCGTGTTGGGGCGACATGACCGCTGTCCCCGACATGTCCCCGATCACGCCATCGGTGGCGGTCTTCCCTAGAAGGCTCTCCGGTAGAGGGGTGGTGCAAACCTGCGCGGGGGCGGCCCGGGGCGGGCCGGCGCTCAGCGGCGCGGCTTGGTGAGCAGAACCAGCCGGAACTTGCCGATCTGCACCTCGTCGCCGCCGCCGAGTTCGGCCTCGTCGATGCGTTCGCGGTTGACATAGGTGCCGTTGAGGCTGCCCACGTCGCGCACGCCGAATCCGTTTCCGCGCCGGAAGAACTCGACGTGCCGCCGGGAGACGGTGACGTCGTCGAGGAAGATGTCGCTGTTGGGGTGGCGGCCCACGGTGGTGACGTCGCTGTCGAGCAGGAACCGGCTGCCGGCGTTGGGCCCGCGCTTGACCACGAGCAGCGCCGTGCCGGCGGGCAGGGCGTCGACGTTGGTGGGTTCGCCGGGGAGGTCCTCGCCGTCGGCCTCGGCCTCCAGGGCCTGGATGCCGGCGATGGAGATGGTCGAGGTGGTCTCACCGACGGAGTCGCGGCTGCCACCGGAACCCGGAGCGGCATCCTGCCCGGCCGTACGGATGGGGGAACCGCAGTTGGAGCAGAAACGGGCATCATCCGCAACGGCGTGACCGCACTGCGTGCAGTAAACGCTCGACATGGGTCGGCTCGGCCTCCTACCGCACGGGGCGGTGCTTGATTCGGCTGGTGGTCCTTGGCGCCTGGGGCGCGGGCGTACTCGCGCACCCACTGGGAGAACGGGGCGGGCCGGTGCTGTGTTCCCCGGCTCACCTCGGATTTTTACATGGTGTCATCCCCTGCCGTGCTCTGCTTCGCAGACATTCGTGCCCCATCCGGGAGCCCGCGACGCGCGGAAATGCCTATCGGTGGGGAACACTCGACTCTAAACCATATCGATGCCGGGCAGGGGGCGGCGACGGCCCGGAGGGGCCCGGGCGCGTGCGGCCGGGTCCGGCCGCACGCGCCCGGGCCCGCTGCCGGACCCGCCGCTCGATCGCCGGCCTAGCCCTCGGCCTGCTCGACCACCTGGGCCCACTCCTCCAGCAGCCGCTGGGCGGTGTCGGAGTCGGGGCCCTCGGCCCACAGGTGGGTGACCGCCTCGGAGGTGTCGGGCAGCACCAGCGCCCAGGAGCCGTCGGGCTCGACCACCCGCACGCCGTCGGTGGTGTCGACGTCGCGGCCCTCGGCGGCCTCGACCACCGCGCGCATCACGCTGCCCTTGACCGCCCAGGGGGTGGGCACCGAGCGGCGCAGCAGGTGGGCCTGCGGGATGCGCCGGTCGATCTCGCTCAGCGAGAGGCGGGTGCGCGCCACCAGTCCCAGCAGCCGCACGAACGCGGCGATGCCGTCGCTGGTGCGGGAGAACTCCGGGACGACGTAGCCGCCGCGCCCGTCGGAGGCGAAGACGATGTCCTCGGCCTGGGCCGCCTTGGCGAGCTCGTCGACGGCGGTGGGCGTCCACTGCACATCGGCCCCGTGGTAGCCGGCGACCTGGCCGGCCACGCGGGTGGTGGTGACCGGAAGCGCGACCCGGCCGCCTTGGCGCTCGGCCGCGATCAGGTCCAGGATCACCAGCAGCGCACGCTCGTTGTCGACGACCCGTCCGTTCTCGTCGACCAGCGAGAGCCGCTCGGCCACCGGGTCGAAGCGCACTCCGAAGTCGGCGCCCGAGGAGGAGACCAGCTCGCCCAGGTGCTGCAGGTCGCGCATCTGCTTGGCCAGCGTGTCGGTGGGCGAGGACTCGTCGAGCCGGTTGTTGACGGTGAGCACCTCGACGCCGATCCGGCCCAGCAGCGAGGGCAGGATGAGCGAACCGGTGCCGCCCGCGCAGTCGACGACCACCTTCAGCCCGGCCTCGTCCACTCCGGAGGTGTCGACGTTGCGCAGCAGCTCGTGGGCGTAGTTCTCGACGCCGCGGGAGGGGAAGGACAGCTCGGCCATCTCGCCGGGGAAGGCGCGGCGGTACTCCGCACGGGAGAACACCCGCTCCAGCTTGCGCTGCGCCGCCGGGGAGAGGTCGGCGCCGCGCTCGTCGAAGAACATGATGTCCACCGACTGCGGGTCGCCGGGCGAGGTGCGCAGGCTGATTCCCCCGGCCACCCCGCTCTGGGAGGTGTGGAACCGGGCCACCGGCAGCGGCACCACCTCCAGGTCGCGCACGTCGATGGCGCTGGCGTTGAGCGCGCTGATGACCGCGCGCTTGAGCGACCGCGCCGCCCGCGAGACGTCGCGCGAGGTGGTCACCACCGAGCCCTTCTTCAACGTGGTGGCGAAGGCGCTGGCCAGCCGCACCGCGAGCTCGGGGGTGATCTCGACGTTGATCAGCCCGGAGACCCCGCGCTGGCCGAACAGGGAGCGCTGGCCGCGCGACTCCCAGATGACGTTGGTGTTGACGACCGCGCCGGCCTCGATGGTCTTGAAGGGATAGACCTTGACGTCGTTGGAGACGTAGGCCTCGGACTCGATGACGCATTCCTCGCCGACGATCGCGCCCTCCTCCACCCGGGCGCCGGACATCACGTCGGTGTTCTTGCCGATGACGCAGCCGCGCAGGTTGGTGCTGGCGCCGATGTAGACGTTGTCGTGCACGACGGTGCGGTGCAGGAACGCCTCGGAGCGCACCACCACGTTGCTGCCCAGCACCGTGAACTCGCGCAGCTCGGCGCCGGCCTCGACCTTGGCGTAGTCGCCGATGTAGAGGGGGCCCTTGAGCACGGCCTCGGGGTCGACCTCGGCGCCCTCGGCCATCCACACGCCCGGCGAGACCTCGAACCCGTCGATCTCCACGTCGACCTTGCCCGAGAGCACGTCGGCCTGGGCGCGCAGGTAGCTTTCGTGGGTGCCGACGTCCTCCCAGTAGCCGTCGGCGATGTAGCCGTAGATCGGCTCGCCGTCCTTGAGCAGCTTGGGGAACACGTCGCCCGACCAGTCGACCACCTCGCCCTCGGCGACCTCGTCGAGGACCTCGGGCTCCATGATGTAGATGCCGGTGTTGACGGTGTCGGAGAAGACCTGGCCCCAGGTGGGCTTCTCCAGGAAGCGCTGCACCCGGCCCTGCTCGTCGACGATGATGATGCCGAATTCCAGCGGGTTCTCGACGCGTTTGAGGCCGATGGTGACCTTGGCGCCGTTCTCGCGGTGGAAACGCACCATGTCGGTGAGGTCGATATCGGTCAGCGCGTCACCGGAGATGACCATGAACGGCTCGCCGCGCAGGTGCTCCTCGGCGTTTTTGACGCTGCCGGCGGTGCCCAGGGGCACCTCCTCGGCGACGTAGTTCAGGTTCATGCCGAGTTCCTCGCCGTCGCCGAAGTAGTTGCGGATCAGCGTGGCCAGGAACTGGACGGTCACGACGGTGTCGTCGAATCCGTGCCGCTTGCACAGCCGCAGCACGTGCTCCATGATCGGCCGGTTGACGACGGGCAGGAGTGGTTTGGGCTGGTTGGCGGTCATCGGGCGGAGGCGGGTGCCTTCCCCTCCGGCCATGACTACGGCCTTCATCGGGGGCACCCCCAGACCCCGTGAGGCGGACGGCCGGACGCCCTCGGGCGCGTTCTCATGGTGGGGACGTCGCTCCCTTCCTATTGGTCGTGCCGCTCTGTGATGGCCCGGGGCCGGGGCGGCGGCGCCCGGCGGTCGATGGCGGCGCCGCTTCGCCGGCTCCGGGGTTGTCGCGGTCGGACGTGGCCGCTACCCCTGGTGGGGGCGTTTCACCCCTGCCGGATCGGTGGTCGGTCCTGCGGGTCTGCGTGATCAATCGCAGCCCTTGGACGGCGTAAAGCAGCCCGGCCCACCAATAGAGAGCCGTTCCCCAGATGGCGAATGCCCAACCCATGACGCGCGCCACATCGCCGACGATTCCGGCATATCCAGCGACGAACAACAAAGGGAAGGAATAGAGCAGGCAGAGTGTGGCCGCCTTGCCCGCGAAATTGACGGGAAGCGTGCCGTATCCGTAGTAGCGCATGACCGGCAGCGCCAGCGCCATGAGCACGTCGCGCAGCACCAGCACCGCCATCAGCCACCAGGGGACGATGTCGCGCACGACCAGTCCCAGCAGCGCGGCGAAGATGTAGAGGCGGTCGGCCAGCGGATCCAGCAGCGCCCCCAGCCGGCTGGCCTGGTTCCAGATGCGCGCGATCTTGCCGTCGAGCCAGTCGGAGATCCCGGCGAAGGCCAGCACCCCCAGCGCCCACCAGTCGGCCTGGGGCACCAGCACCAGCCACAGGAAAACGGGCACGCCCACCAGGCGCAGCATGCTCAGCAGGTTCGGCACCGTCCAGACCCGGTCGTCGGCGGCGCGGGCTGCTGCGCGCGGGCTCACTCGGCTCGCCACCCCACCTCCCAAGTGTCCGAATAGCGAGCTTACCCGTCGAGGGCTCGGATTATTGCGGCGGCATCACAGCTGGGAGAGGGCGATTCGGCGCAGCCGCTCGGGGCCCGTGGGCTCCTCGGCACGCAGCGGGCAGCAGCGGATTCCGTAGCGTCCGAAACGCTGCCGCACCGCCTCGACGACCGCGGAATCGGGGTTGTCGGGCACCTGGTTCAGCACGACCGGGCCCAGGCGGAAGCCGGCCTCGGCGAGCTCGTCGGCGGCGCGCTCGGTCTCGGCGAGCACCATGCGCCGCGGCACCAGCACCAGTTGTACGACGGCGTCCTCGCGCAGCCGGCGGGCGGCGCCCTCCAGGCGCCGGCGGCGGGCCCGGAGCTTCTCCAGCAGGGGGTCGGCCTCGGGCTCGGCGGAGCCGCCGACCACGCCGGCGGCGAAGCGGTCGGCGCCGGTCGCGCGTTCGCGCTGGCGGGCCAGGCCTTCCAGCCACGGGGTCAGCAGCGCCGGCAGGTGGAGCATGCGCAGCAGGTGGCCGGTGGGGGCGCTGTCGACCACGAGGCGGTCCCACTGTCCGGGAACCTCCTCCATCGCGTCGACGAGCAGGTCGTTGAGGGCGGACTCGGTCATGCCCGGACCGGCGGCGGCGTGGGCGAGGTGGCGCTGGACGGCCGGCATGATCTCGCGCGGCAGCGCCGCGTAGGCGTCGTCGGTGACCTGCTTGACGCGGCGGCGGACGGCGGCCTCGGCGTCGGGCTCGGCCGCCCACAGGTTCTCGGCGATGCGCCGCGGCCTGTCGCCCAGCCGGGTCTCCAGCGCGTCGCCCAGCGAGTGGGCGGGGTCGGTGGAGACGACCAGGGTGCGCAGGCCCTCTTCGGCCAGCGCGAGCCCGGCCGCCGCCGCCATGGTCGTCTTGCCCACGCCGCCCTTGCCGCCGAAGAAGATGATGGGCGCCGCGCCGGCGCCCTCGGTCGGCGCCCCCGCCGCAACGCCCTCGTCGGCGGCCATGGCCGCATCCCCCCTGCCCCTCGCGTCCGGCTCCGATGCCGGCTCAGCAGCACACCCCCGCGTCACCGAAGGTCTCCCGACCCATCCGCTGGTGCCATTCATGCAGGTCGGCGACCATGTAGGGGATCACATCCAGGGTCTCATAGGAGGCGGGGTCCTCCACGCCCAGCGTCTGCAGCAGCAGCATGGCCCGCAGCGTGTCCTGCTGGGTGCGCGCCTCGCGGCGCAGTACGTGGCGCCATCGCGCGTCGAACCACTCCTGGTGGAACTCCTCGATCCGGCGCCACGCACTGCGCAGCCGCTCCCACCTCCCGGTCACGTCACTGCGTCTCGTCGCGGCCGGCCGCTTCCTCGGTCGAGGGCCGCCCCTGCGGCGTACCGCGCAGAGCGAAGGCCTTGCGCAGGGCGATGGCGGCCTCGATGATCAGCCAGATCGCCAGCACGAAGATCGCCACGTCCAGCGGCGCCAGCAGGAACATCTGCATGGGGTCGCCGGAGGTGACGAAGCCCTGCAGGTTGACCACCAGCGCCCAGGTGGTCATGACCACCAGGAACACCAGCGGCACCAGCACCGCGATCGGGTTGCGGCTGTTCTTGGTGACCCACACCGCGATCACCGACAGCGCCAGACCGGCGGTGAGCTGGTTGGTGGTGCCGAAGAGCTGCCACAGCGTGCCGAAGGCGAAGTTGCCGGGCACCAGCGCCAGGGCCAGCGGGATCAGCACCGCCACCGCGGTGGCGGCGGTGAGGTTGCGCGCCAGTGGCCGGAACCCGGTGATCTCGGCGATCTCCTGGATGATGTAGCGCTGCAGGCGCACGCCGGTATCCATGGACGTGGCCGCGAAGCTGATGACCACGAGCGCGGCGAAGACCGTGCCCACGGCCGTGGGCACGCCCAGGTTGGCGGCGAACCCGGCGACGCCGCCGACGAAGTTGCCCACCGCGCCGTCGGAGGCGGTGGCGAAGTCGGAGTAGAGGCCCTCCCACTCCCCGGCGGTGGCCACCACGCCGGCCGTGCAGGCCAGGATGGAGCACAGCGCCAGCGCGCCCTCGCCGGTGGAGGCCAGGTAGCCCACGTAGCGGGCGTCGGTCTCCTTGTCCAGCTGCTTGGAGGTCGTCCCCGAGGAGACCAGGCTGTGGAAGCCGGAGACCGCGCCGCAGGCGATGGTGACGAACAGCAGCGGGAACCACGGCGGCGAGCCGGCCGGCACGTCGTTGACCACGGGCGCGACGATGGCGTCCCAGCCGACCACCACGCCCAGGAAGATGACCGTCAGGGCCAGCACCATCTGCAGCTGGTTCACGTAGTCGCGCGGCTGCAGCAGCATCCACACCGGCAGCCGCGAGGCGAAGAACGCGTAGACGAAGATCAGCAGCACCCACAGGGTCTGCGCCGACATGCCCAGCGCGCCGGCCAGCGGGTCCAGCGAGACCGGCACCGCCACACCCAGCGGGATGAACGCATAGACCACGATCAGGCAGATGATCGAGGGCACCAGGGCGGGGGTGCGGCGGCGGTAGACGATCTGGCCCAGGCCGATGGCCAGCGGGATGGTGACCAGCACCGGAAGCACCGTGGCGGGGTTGCCGTCCAGCAGGATCCCGATGACCACGGCGAACACGGCGTTGACCATGGTCAGCAGGAAGAAGAGGATCAGCAGGAACAGCACGCGCGAGCGCGCGCTGATCACCTCGCCGGCCAGCGTCCCGATGCTCTTGGCCTTGTGGCGCACCGACACCGCCAGGGCTCCGAAGTCGTGCACGCCCGCGGCGAAGACCGTGCCGGCCACCACCCACAGCAGCGCCGGCCCCCAGCCCCAGAAGACCGCGACCGCCGGTCCCACGATCGGTGCGGCGCCGGCCACCGAGATGAAGTGGTGGCTGAAGACGATGTGCTTGTTCGTGGGCACGAAGTCGATGCCGTCGCGGAAGGTGTGGGCGGGTGTCACGAACGACGGGTCCAGCGCGTAGACGCGCTTGGCCAAGTACGCCGAGTAGTACCGGTAGCCCAGGGCGAAGATCCCCAGGACCACGACCATGACTACGGCTGCTGGCATTGGCTGTCCTTACGTCGCACTTGTGCACACGGTGCCTGCGCCCTGCCCGGGCCGCACATCGGACCGCCGCCGGTGGAGCCGCCGACCGCCGAGAGCGCCGCGGACCGGGACACGACCATCGAAGATCGAATAAAGTCACCAGAAATTAACACGTGCTTCTTCGCAGACAAAGGGCCCATCTTGCTGAACATGGTCACGGTTTGGCGGCGATCGACGGCCGCGGAATTGTGCTGGTCGGGGACCGGCGGGCCTGCGGGGATCCCGGTGGTTCCATTGATGTGGGGCGACCTGCCGTGCGTGGCGCTGCCCATGGCCCACCTGGACGCGGTCGACACCATGACCTCGGGGCGGGCCGCCTTCGCCGTCACCGATCCGCCCGGCGCCGAGGCCGCGGGCGGGACCGTGGCCGCCGGCCCGGTCGACATCCGCTTCGACCTGGAGGGCAAGCGCTTCGCCGACCACCTGCTGGAGCAGGAGATCGTCAAGCACCCGCCCACGCGGCTGCGCGCCGACGGGCTGATGGCGCGCCGCGAGAACTGGTGGTGGATGCCGCGGGTGCTCATCACCCTCACGGAGCTGGAGGAGGTGCGCGAGATCCCCGCGCGCCGGCGCGGCGAGGACGCCCTGCTGGTGCGCCCCGGCGCGCAGGGCGGTGCGCCGCGGGTGGACACGGTCACCGCCCGCACCTGGCCCGAGGCGCCCGGCGGCGGGGTGGAGCTGTGGCGCCGCGACGGCGCCGCCCTGGAAGGGGCGGGCGAGCCGGCCTTCGCCTTCGCCCACCGCCACAGCCCCGACTTCGAGCGGTGGGAGCGCTGGTACCGCGCCGGCCGCGCCGAGGGCGAGGTCCTCAAGGTCGCGGCGGGTACCGGCGCCCCCGAGCCCGAGCCGCTGCGCCCCTACAACCTGCTGGCGCGCTACCGGAACCACCGCGACGTGGTCCGGGCGTGCCGCGCGGGGATCGCCCGTGCGGAGGCGCGGGCCCGCTCGGACTCGGGCTGAGGGCGCGCGGCGCGGCCGGCGGCCGGTCCGGCCGCGCCGGGCAGGCCGGGGCGAAGGAAGGGGCCGGTGGCTCCAGCCGCGGCGCAGGGACGGGCGGCGGGGACGTCCCCGGGGCGGTCCGCGGCGCGGGGCCGGTGGCGGCGCCGCCGCAGCGCAACCCCGCGAAGGTGATCCGGAAACTTTCGAGATCCCGGGCGGCCGCATCGGGCCGACCGGCCCGAACCCGCCGGGCCCCTCGTGCCGCACTGCCACAAGATCCGCCGTCGAAAGTATTCCGAAACCTTCCGGAAATTATTGACAACGCGATGTAGCCAGACAAACACTTGCACTGTCGGCGAACCGCAACCGCTTTCCGGCCGGGCCGCCTACCGCGCCCGGCTTCGGTCGTCGACGGCAGGACAACCGGCAACCGCCGCGTTGTACGGCGCCGGCGCACGGCGGCCGCCACCGGTCGCCGACCGCCCCGGAGCCGTATCGCGCTGCCCGATCCCCCAGCCTTCACGAGAAGGAAGCACGGTATGAGAACATCCCCCACCCGCCCTGAAGGCGGAAGACGCAAACGCGCCAGATGGCTGCTGGGCCAGGCCGCCGCCGTCGTCACGGCCCTGCTGACCGCGACGACGCTGATGCCCGGCGTCGCCCATGCGGCCATCACCACCAACCAGACCGGCAACCACAACGGCTACTTCTACTCGTTCTGGACCGACAGCCAGGGCACGGTCTCCATGGAGCTGGGCTCCGGCGGCAACTACAGCACCCAGTGGAGCAACACCGGCAACTTCGTCGCCGGCAAGGGCTGGAACCCCGGCGGCCGCCGGACCGTGACCTACTCGGCCGACTACCGCCCGTCGGGCAACTCCTACCTGACGCTCTACGGATGGACCCGCAACCCGCTCGTGGAGTACTACATCGTCGAGAGCTGGGGCAGCTACCGCCCCACCGGTGAGTACCAGGGCACCGTCACCAGCGACGGCGGCACCTACGACATCTACCGGACGATGCGCTACGACAAGCCCTCGATCGAGGGCACCGCGACCTTCCCGCAGTACTGGAGCGTCCGGCAGTCCGAGCGCACCAGCGGCACCATCACCGCCGGCAACCACTTCGACGCCTGGGCCAGCCACGGCATGAACCTGGGCAACCACGACTACATGATCATGGCGACCGAGGGCTACCAGAGCAGCGGCAGCTCCAACGTCACCCTGGGCTCCTCCGGCGGCGGAGGCGGCGGTGGCGGCGGCGGAGGAGGTGGCGGCGGCAGCGACGGCTGCACCGCGAGCCTCTCCGCCGGCCAGAAGTGGGACGACCGCTACAACCTCAACGTCTCGGTGTCCGGTTCCGACAACTGGACCGTGCGCATGAACGTGCCCGAGCCCGCGCAGATCAGCGCCACCTGGAACGTCGACGCCAGCTGGCCCAGCTCCCAGGTCATGGTCGGCCGGCCCAACGGCAACGGCAACAACTTCGGCGTGACGATCATGCACAACGGCAACTGGACCTGGCCGACGGTCTCCTGCAGCGCCTGACGCGCATCCCCACATCGCCGATACAGAAAACCGGTGGCGCGGCGGCCGAGTGCCGCCGCGCCACACCGCTGCCGGCGGTCGGGGCGGCGGCGGGAGGCGGTCAGGACCGGTAGGTCGCCGCTGTGAGCACCCCTTCGAGGGAGCGGCGGACGCCGCCGCGCGTCCCGGAAGCCGGTGTCGTGCGCGTCGCGCGTAACGGCGGCGAGGCACGCCGCCGACGCGACGGTGCCACCGGGGACAGTGAACCTACCGCCCAGCGATGGAGAGCGGCAGCCGGCAGGGCAGGCGCGGGAGGCCGACCCGGCGAACCGGCTCCCGAGGCGGCCGATGTGCCGACCGCGTCGCTACTCCCCGCCCCCGCTCACACCTTGCGCCACTTGGGCACCCAGGCGCCGTCTTCGACCTCGTAGTCGCTGAACAGCGCCGGGGCCTCCTCGCGCATCGTCTCGCCGATCTTGCCGAAGAGGAGGCGGATCTCCTCCTCGGCGCCCGGGGCGGTGCGGGCCTCGATGGTGTGGCGCAGGGTGCGGACGTTGGCGGTCCAGACCAGGCCGGTGGCCACGCCCTCGGGGGCGAAGCGGCGCATGAAGGATGTGCGGTGCTTCTTCTCGGCGAACTTCACGCCCTCCTCGTCGAGGCCGAAGTGCTCGGCCATCCACAGCTGGAAGCGCTCCATCTGGTCGAGCATCTCGGTGGCGCGCTTCATCAGCTCGGGGTCCTCCTTGGCCCACTCGGGGAACCAGAACGGGAGGTCGTCCAGCCGGACGAAGCGCAGCGACTCCTGGGAGATGGCGGTACCGGGGCGGTGCCGGATCAATTCGTGGGTATTGCCGGAGACTACCGGTTTTCCATTGCGCCGGACCCACAGCAGGCCGTTGGGCACTTTGACGCAGTGAATCCGGCCGCTGTAGTGCTCGATTCCGTCGTTATAGCCGTCGCTGTTCCAGTAGCGGCTAGGCCGTGTGCGTCCCGTGTTGACCAAAGGCCGGGAGCGTTCGGTGACGAGCGATACCACATAGCCCGGACGCAGGTTGCGGAATCGCTGCCCGCTGGCCATAACCCTTTCCATGCCCGTGCGGTCGTCAAGGCGCACGTTGGCCGAGAAGCCCGCCTTGATCGCCAGAACCTGAAGGTCGTCCGCCAGTTCCCGCGACGCGGTGTAGATGACACGGTGCCCGGTCGTGCCATGAGTGGTTCCGTCCCCCTCCACCATCGCATCGAGGAAGACGCGGATCGTCTCCGGCGCCCAACCCTGCACCATGTCCGGCACGTACTTCTCATAGGAGTGACCGAGTTCGCCGAGGAAGTCGCGCAGAGCGGTGCACTGGGTCCGAACCTGTCCGTTGCCGGTCCCGGGGAGATAGGCAGGGAGTCCCATTTCCTCGATAGTCATGCGCATCCGCTCCAGAACCTCTCCCCGGTTTTGGGAGAGAATGATCTGGTGGCCGTTGATACAGCCCTCGGAGAGGAAGTAGCCGAGGAAGCGCGCGAAGGGCTCGGCTGGGAACTCCATACCGGGATACGCCCGCTCGCCGACTGTCCCGGTGTCACTCCGCCGATAGGTACGGGTCGTCCCCGGGATCTTCACGTGCTCCGGTGTATATCCCCGCCACCGCGCCGCCTTTTGGTACTGCACGCGCTTATGCAGCAGGTTCTCCGCATACTCGATCTCGAAGTCCCGTTCTCCCCGCTTGGCCGCCTGTGTGTCGTAGCGGCGCACCCACATCCGGTGGTTCGGGGTGACCAGCAGGTCGACTTGCTCGGAACGGACGCGGTACATGGGGCCGTCGTAATCCGCGTGGTATACCTCGGTGGCCTCCTGGTACTCCAGTTCGCCCGTATCCGGGTTCAGAGTCGCGAACGTCTCGTCGCCCTGGATCTTGGGCCACGGAACCCAACCGTCCTTGGTAAGGACCTCGGTCTCGGAGTCGTAGCAGCAAACCCGACTCACGTTGTGCAGCACGAAACTGAAGCTCACGTGCTCCAGGACCGAGCCGTGCATGCTGGCCAGGATGTTGCCGAGGTACTGGTCCTGATCGGTGCGTACGCGGGTGACGTTGGGGTTGAGGCCGGGCTCCCACGAGCGGTAGCACAGGCGGCCGGCGAACTCCGCGAGGTTCTGGGGGTCGTTGAGGACGGTGTCGAGTTCGCCGCGGTCCAGGCGCTGCAGCCAGCTGCCTCCGCCGACCTCGGCGAGGTAGGCGGCGATCTCGTCGTAGTCCAACTGCGGGCGGGCGATCAGATGGACCTCGGGCTCGACGCTCTTCACCGTGCTCTACTCCCCCATCGGCGGGCCGGACCGGCCCGGCGCTGCTGTGCTGCTGCGGCCGCCGCCGCGCCGAAGGGCCGGCGGGCCGCGGGGCGGCGCCGGCTGTCGTCGGCTCGGCGGTGTCCGTCAGAACCTAGCATCGCCCGGCGACGAAGAAAGCAGGCCCCGGCCGCTTCATCGCGGCGGCGGGACCTGCGAAGACGGGGTGAAGGGGTGGTGCGTGCGAGGGGTCGGGGCCATGGTCGCCTACGCGACCGGCCTTGGAGGCCGGTCGGTGGGGAGGAGTTCCGGTTCCGTTGTCCCCGGCGGCCGCCGCGGCCGCCGGGCGTGCTCAGCCCAGATAGGCGATGCCCGGGGCGACGATCACGCCGACCACGATCAGCACGATGCCCCACAGCAGCTGCCGGCGCACCAGCGCGAAGATGCCGGCGACGATGAGCACGATCCCTAGTATCAGCATGAGAATACCCATGCCTTCACGACTAACCCGGGCGGTGATCTCTTAACACCGCAGGGCGCAACGGTGCCTCGGAGGCTCATTCCTCCAGGTGGGGCAGGATCGCCTCGGCTCCGGCGGCGGCGCCGCCCTGCGGGCCGCCGTGCCAGAAGGGGTCGTCGTCGGGGAAGTCGCCGGCGTAGCGGGCCGCGTCGTCGGCGGGCCGGTAGCCCAGCTCGCTCTCGCCGACGCTGAGGTCCCAGAACCGGCGGGCGTTGCCGGAGACCGCGTAGGCCGCGACGAAGTTGACGTTGGGCGCGGTGAGCGCGGCGCGCACGAAGCCGACGCAGTCGCGCGGGCTCAGCCAGGTGGCCAGGTGGCGGGTCTCGGTGGGCCGCTCCCCGAACGAGCCGGCGCGCAGCGCGACCACCTGCAGCCCGAAGGTGTCGGCATAGAGCTGGCCCAGGGCCTCCTCGGCCACTCTGGTCACCCCGTTGAGGCCGTCGGGGCGGGGCGGCTCGTCGGGGAAGACGTGGTGGTGGATGGGGTAGTTGCCGGTGACGCGGCTGCTGGAGAGCAGGACGACGCGGGGCACCTCGGCCCGGCGCGCCGCCTCCAGGACGTTGAGGGTGCCGCGCACGTTGGCGTCGATCAATTCGTCGAGGGACGCCTCCTCGGCGGTGCCGGCGAGGTGGACGACCGCGTCGGCACCGCCGAAGGCCTCGCGCAGCGCGTCGCGGTCGCCGACGCCGGCCTTGACGGCGGTCTCCCCGTCGCCGTCGGGTTCGATGTCCTCGGTGTCCACCAGCACCAGGTGGTCGGATTCCTCGCGCAGTCCCGAACGCACGGTGCGGCCGATGCCGCCCGCCGCTCCGGTGATCACGACCCTGCCAAGTTTCACGTCCATGCAGCCGAGCCTATGGGGAAGCGGGGGTCGCAGGCACACCGCCGGGCGGGGGCGCGGCCGCGCGGCGTGAGGCGCGCGGCCCGGCGCGCGCGGGCTCCGGGCCCGGCCCCGTGCCCGGCCGGGCCTCTGCGGCGGCGTTTCAGCGCGCCATGCGCAGGACCCGCTCGATGATCCGCTCCCCCACGGCCGCGGTGAGAATCGACTCGGGATGGAACTGCACGGCCCATTTGCGCGCGGCGGAGTCCTCGACGGCCATGACCACGGGCTCGCCGTCGGCGCCGTCGACGGTGGCGGTGACGGCGAAGCCCTTGACCCGCGCGGGCGTGGTGTAGGTGGAGTGGTAGCGGGCCGCGGTGAACAGGCCGTCCTCGTCGAGCCCGCTCAGCAGGTCGCCGCCGCTGACGCGGACGCGGCCGGGTTTGCCGTGGACAGGCTCGTCCAGGGTCAGCAGCTCGCCGCCGGCGTGCTCGACCATGGCCTGCAGCCCCAGGCACACGCCGAAGACGGGCAGGCGGCGCGCATCCAGCTCATCCAGCAGGGCGGCCGCGCCGAAGTCGGCGGGCAGGCCGGGACCGGGCGAGAGCACGACCAGGTCGGGGGCGAGCTTGTCGAGCACGGCGGGGTCGAAGCCGTGGCGCACCGTGGTGACCTCGGCGCCGTGTCGGCGCACGTAGTCGGCGAGCGTGTTGACGAAGGAGTCCTCGTAGTCGACGAGCAGCACCCGCATCCCCGCCCCGGCGGGTTCGGCCGCGGTGGCCGGTTCCGGCGCACGGGCGGCCGCGGAGTCGGCGGCCTCGTCGAGGGCGAGGGTCTCCAGCAGCGCGCGGGCCTTGAGGAAGGTCTCGCGCTCCTCGGCCTCGGGGTCGGAGTCGTGCAGCAAGGTGGCGCCCACGCGCACGGTGGCGACGCCGTCGCGGATGTGGGCGGTGCGCAGCGTCAGGCCGGTGTTCATCGAGCCGTCGAAGCCGATGACGCCCACGGCGCCGCCGTACCAGCGCCGCGGTGTGGTCTCGTGCTGCTCGATGAAGCGCATCGCCCAGGTCTTGGGCGCGCCGGTCACGGTGACGGCCCACATGTGGGTGAGGAAGGCGTCGAGCGCGTCGAACTCGGGGCGCAGCCGGCCCTCGATGTGGTCGACGGTGTGGATGAGCCTGCTGTACATCTCGATCTGGCGGCGCCCGATGACCCGGACGCTGCCGGGTTCGCAGACCCGCGACTTGTCGTTGCGGTCGACGTCGGTGCACATCGTCAGCTCCGACTCCTCCTTGGCGGAGGTGAGCAGGGCGCGGATGTTCTCGGCGTCGCCCAGGGGGTCCTCGCCGCGGCGGATGGTTCCGGAGATGGGGCAGGTCTCGACCCGCTGCCCCCGACCGGGTGCGCCGCTGACCCGGACGAACATCTCGGGCGAGGCGCCGACCAGGTACTCGCCGCCGCCGAGGTTGAAGAAGAACTCATAGGGCGCGGGATTGCGGGCGCGCAGATGCTCGTAGAAGCGGGCCGGGGAGTCGCAGGCGCCGTAGGTGCGATGGCCGGGGACGACCTCGAACAGGTCGCCGCGGGCGAAGCGCTTCTTGGCCTCGGCGACGATGCGGGCGTAGCTGCCGGGTTCGGGTTGGGGCGGCACCTCGGCGGCGCGCGCGGCCGGGGTGGGCGCGGTGGTGCGCTCCAGCCCGCGGGTACTGCGGGGCTCCGGGCCGCCGCCGGGCCGCTCGGGCGCGGTGAACTCGTAGGTGTAGCGCAGGCAGGTCTCGCGCTTGCGGTCGTGCACGATGATCGCGTCGGGCAGGTGCAGCACGAGATCGCGGTCGGCGGGATCGCGCTCCAGCACCGGTTCCACCGGCTCGAACTGGAAGGCGAGGTCGTAGCCGAAGGCGCCGTAGAGGCCGAGGTGGGGGTCCTCGGCGGCAGAGAAGAGGGCGACCACCGACCGGAGTACGGAGAAGACACTGGGGCGGCGGCTGCGCTGCTCCTCGGGGAAGAACTCTCCTGGCGCGGGCTCGGGCACGTCGACCTCGACGGAGGTGCCGGGGTCGGGTCGGGAGGCGTCGCCGTGCCGGGCGAAGGCGTCGGCGATGAGCGGCAGCAGCACCCGGCCGCGGTCGTTGAGCGCGGTGGCGGTGAGCCGGCGGCCGCGGGCGGCGATCTCCAGGCAGGGGTCGACGTAGCCCAGGTGCCAGCGGCTGTAGCGGCCGGGGTACTCCATACCCGAGGACAGCACGCCGCCGCGGCGGTGCTCGACGGAGGTGACCAGCGCGGTGAGGGCGCCGGGGTCGCAGGGCGCGGCGGTGCGTTCGACGGCGATGCCGCCGGCGGTGCGGTAGGAGCTGCGGTCCGCGTCCGATGTCGCGGTGCCGGGAGGGTTCGGGGTGGCTGAGCCTGTGGTCACGGCCGGTCCTTTGCGCTGGGCGGGGCGGGTGTGTGGGAGCCGCGCCGGACCGGGGCCCATAAAGGCGAATGCGGCCGCCGGTACGGGCGGCCGCTGGGCTGGTGGAATCGCGTACCTGCAAGCGCCGCCTAGAAGCGGCGCCACCACTGTCGGCGGGCGGGTGCGATTCGCATGGGAGCGAGCATAGCGCATCGAGTCCGGCGGGCGGGAGGAAAGAGATGGAAGAGGCGCCATCGCCACCGGGGCGTCGACGCGCGCGCAGGACCGCGGACGTGGGCGTCGACGTGGTACGCTGTAGAGCTAGCCAGAATCAGAAAAGCGCACACATCTCAGTTCAAGGATACCATGAGCATGGCAGATGTTCAAGACAGCGGTCGGGCCGACTCCGGTGAGGACGGGCGCGCGGCGGCCGTCCGCGCCGAGCAGGCATACGTCGACCGGCTCTATGCGCGCCTGGACGTGCTGCGCGCGCAGACGTCGCAGACACTGTCGGAGACGCTGGGCCGCGGCGGGGGCGGGGGCTACGCCGCCCAGACCGAGCGCGACGTCCAGGCCGGCGAGACCGCGGCGCGCCTGGCGCGGCTCAACGCGGTGGAGAACGGCTTGTGCTTCGGCCGCATCGACGTCGACATCGACGGGGACGGCGGCGGCCGAGGCGGCGGAGGTGGCGGGGACGCCGGCGACTCGGCGGTCGAGACCCGCTACATCGGCCGGATCGGCCTGCGCGACGAGGACCACGACACGATCCTCATCGACTGGCGCGCCCCCGCCGCGCGCCCCTTCTACGCCGCCTCCCCGTCCTTCCCGTGCGGCCTGGTGCGCCGCCGTCACCTGCACCTGCGCGACCGCACCGTCGTCGGCATCGATGACGACGTCTTCGACCTCGACGGCCTCACCGAGGACGACCGCCGCGCCCTGGTCGGCGAGGCCGCGCTGCTGGCCGCGCTGAGCCGGGGCCGCACCGGGCGGATGGGCGACATCGTCGCCACCATCCAGGCCGAGCAGGACCGGGTCATCCGCGCCGCGCTGCCCGGCGCGCTGGTGGTCCAGGGCGGCCCGGGCACCGGCAAGACCGTCGCGGCGCTGCACCGGGCCGCCTACCTGCTCTACACCCACCGGGACACCCTCCAGCGCCGCGGTGTGCTCGTGGTGGGTCCCAACCCGACGTTCCTGCGCTACATCGGGCGGGTGCTGCCCTCCCTCGGCGAGACCGACGTCGTCGTGCAGACCGTCGGGCAGCTGTACCCGGGCGTGGCGGCCACCGCCGAGGACGCTCCCCGCACCGCCGCCGTGAAGGGATCGCTGCGCATGGCCGCGGTGCTGGAGGCGGCCGTGGCCGACCGCCAGCGCGTGCCCGAGCACGACCTGGTGGTCGAGGCCGACGGGACCGAGCTGCGCGTGGCCCGCGAGGTCTGCCGGCGCCTGCGCGACCGGGCGCGCGAACTCGGCCTGCCGCACAACCAGGCCCGCAAGCTGTTCGTCAACGAGATGCTGTGGGAACTGGCCCGCGCCCAGGACGAGTGGCTGGAGAAGTCGCTGCGCGACGCCGAGGCGCTGCTGGAGGAGAGCGGGCAGGCCGACCGGGCGGGGCTTTCCGAGCTGGAGGACCCCGACGCCCCTCTGCGCTCGGAGGAGGACACCGCTTATGCGCGCGAGACGCTGTGGGCCGACCCCGCGGTGCGCGCGGCCGTGGACGAACTGTGGCCGCTGCTCACTCCGGAGCGCCTGGTCGGTGAGCTGCTGAGCGATCCGCAGCGCCTCGCCTCGGCTGCCGCGGGTGCCGAGCGGCTGTCGGCGGGCCAGGGCCTGGCCGAGGACGAGTGGCGGCGGCTGGTGCGCCCGGCCCACTCGCCGTGGACGGTGGGCGACGTCCCGCTGCTGGACGAGGCCGCCGAGCTGCTGGGCAGCGACGGCAGCCGCGAGCTGGAGCGCGAACGCGAGGAGCGGCGGCGCCGCGAGGAGGCCGAGCGGCGCGCCCAGGACGTCGTGGAGTACATCGGGACCTATGAGACCGGGATGATGCTGGACTCCGCCGCGGCGCTCACCGACCGGCAGGAGGAGGCGTCGGCGCTGACCACCGCCGACCGCGCCGCGGCCGACCGCACGTGGGCCTACGGCCACGTCATCGTGGACGAGGCCCAGGAGCTCTCGGAGATGGCCTGGCGCACCGTCATGCGCCGGGTACCGGCCAAGTCGCTGACGGTCGTGGGCGACCTCGCCCAGACGGGCAGCGCGGCGGGGGCGCGCTCGTGGGAGGAGATGCTGGGCCGCTACGTCGGCGGCAGGCTGCACGAGGAGCGCCTGCTGGTGAACTACCGGACCCCCGCCGAGATCATGGCCGTGGCTGCCGACGTGCTGGCCGAGGTCGCGCCCGAGCAGCAGGTGCCGGAGTCGGTGCGCGAGGGCGGCGCCCCGCCGCGCGCGGTGGCCGTAAGCGGTCCGGGCGGGGACGGCGGACCGGGCGGGGACGGCGGACCGGGCGGGGACGGCGGACCGGGCGGGGACGGCGGCCTCGCCGAGCGGCTTCCCGGCCTGGTCGCCGCGGAGCTGGAGCAGATCGGCGAGGGCCGCCTGGCCGTCATCGTCCCGCCGGCCAGGCACGGCGAGGTCGCCGCCGTCCTGCCGGATGCGGCGGCCGATGCCGGGCCGGACGCGCTGGACAACCCCGTCGCCGTGCTCACGCCGACGCAGAGCAAGGGCCTGGAGTTCGACGCGGTGGTCATCGTGGACCCCGCCGCCGTGCTGGCGTCATCGGCCTCGGGCGGCCGCGACCTCTACGTGGCCATCACCCGCGCAACCCGGCGCCTGGCGGTCGTCCACGAGGGCGAACTTCCGGCGATGCTGTCGCGGCTGGCCCCGGAAGGGGAGGCCGCGGACGGCGCCGAGCGCCGTCCTGCGGAGGCGCGGGGGTGAAGGTGCGCGGGTGAAGGTAGGCGGGTGGAGCGGCGGAACGGTGAAGCGGTGAAGCGCCGGCGGCCGACCGAGGTCACGCAAGCGGCGGCGGGCAGCGGGGGTCGGGCCGACCGCCCCGGACCGGATCGCGTGGGCGCTGGGAGCGGTGGGCAAAGGGGCGGCGAAGAAGAAGGTGGTGCGGGTCGGCAATCATCGGTTGCTGTCCTCAAATGGTCGGCCACCCGACGAGGCGGCCACGGCGGCGAAAGCGCCCGCTCCCATCGATGCCGGTGCCCGCCGGTGGCCGTGGGCGACGGGGGCAGCGGGGCCCCCAAAGGTACGGGCCGGCGACCACCGGCGGACGTCGGCGCATGGCCGGTCACCCGACGAGGCGGCGACGGGGGCGAAGGGCTGCACCCGCGCCCATCGGTGCCGGTGCCCGCCGGTGCGGCACGCGACGAGGGCAGCAAGGACAGCGGGGTCCGGACTGAGCGATCACCGGTTGCCGGCAGCGAATGGCTGATCACCCGACGGTGCGGCGACGACGGCGCAGGGCTCAGCCCGCACGGATCGGTCCCGGTGCCCGCCGGTTGAGCATGCAACGAGGGCAGCAACGACAGCTCGGGGTTCGGGTCGGCGATCATCGGTTGCTGCCCTCGGGTGGCCGGTCATCCGACGAGGCGGCGACGACAGCGTGAAGGGCTCGGGCGGCATGGATCGGTCCGAGTGGGGGCCGGTGGCGGTGAGCGACGGGGGCGGCGCGTCTGGGTGGCGTTCCGGTGCGCCCCACCCACCCGCGCGCCCGACCCAAAACCCGGAACGCCCGATTTAATCTAACTCTCCATCAGCGATCTTGTACCCGTGGTTATTGTGAGCGTTAACAAGTCACCACAGGTACAAGATCGCCGCCGCTGGGAGCGCCGATCCCGAGCATTTGCCTCCGATGTCCCGGTTCGTTCGCAGGTTGGCTGCCGGACCGCCCCCGGACCGCGTCGAGGGTGTCGGTGGGGCCACGCTCGACGCCGAGTGTGGCCCCACCGACACCCTCGACGCGGACCCCGGACACAGAAGCCGGACATTCGGTGCTTTCGGGGCGGCGGCGGTGCGACGAGGTGCGCCGCGCGATCGCCGGGGCGGGCTTCGGCCGCGCGGGGGCCGTCCGCGGCGTCGAATCCTCCCGCGATGTCCGGTATGCGGGGGCGCCGGGGCGGCCCGCGCGGCCGGGATCGGCGATGATCATGGCGTTTGGACCGGGGATCCGCACCCGAAGCGATCCAAACGCGCGCCTCGTGGCGCCCGGCCGCCGCCACCTCCCGCCACAGCCGGGCATTGCGGGCAAACCACCCCGGATTCCTTCCGCATCCCGGAAGATCCGGCGCTCCGGTGCGCCGCGCAGCCCCACCGCGCACCATCGGCGGGCATCGTCGACCCAACGCGAGGCGAAATGCCCGGAACATCCCGCCCGAGCCGTGTCTCAGAACGGCGGACGCCGCTTTCCAGGAACCCACCGGGCACCACCTGGGGCGGTCACCACCGGGGCTGCGGCAATGGGTGCGCCTCGCGTAGCGCGGTCACAGCTTGCCGCCGAGCGCACGCTGCACCTGTCAGACGGAGCCGCACCACCGGTGGCGGGCCTCCGAGGCAAAGGTGCGCCGTGCGCTCGGCGGCAAGCTGGCGCACAGCGCTTCGCGCAACCCAGCCCCATTGCCGCAACCTCCTGTGGTGACCGACTCCTTGAACACGACGAAGGGCCCCCACCACCGCCCTCGCCGCCTTCGTCGCGTGCGCAACCGGCGAGCACCCGCACCGATGAGCACCGCCCCGGCCATCCGCCCGCCGTCGCCGCTCTCGTCGCAAGCGCAACCGGCGAGCACCCGAACCGATGGGCGCAGGCGCAACCCTCCACCGCCCTCGCCGCCCTCGTCACTTGGCCGACCACCGTCCACCCGAACCGATCCGCGCAGGCCCGAGCCATCCGCCGGCCTGGTGGTTGCCGCGGATGGCACCCACCCGGGTTACCTCGGGTGGCACCCACCCGGCCGAAGCGCCGTCCGGCGGCTTCAGTCCGCGGGCAGGTGCGTCCGGCTCCACCGCCGCCGCAGTACCACGACGCCGACGGCTCCGGCGAGGACCGCGCCCAACAGGGCCGCGGCGGCGAACCGCTGCCCTCGGGTCGCCGCCCCGGGGACCGAGCGCGCCTTGTCCATGGCGCGCCGCGCCTCTTGCTGGGTCCTGGTCTTGAGGTCGGCCTTGGCCGCGAGCGCTTCGATGGTGTCGCCCAACTCGGTGCGGAGCCGGGATATCTCCAAGCGCAGCCGCTCGGTCTCCTCGCCTGCAGAGGCCGAGCGCTCCCCGGCACGGGATCCCCCTCGCTGCTCGGGAACGCTGGACTGCTGGGAGGTCTCCCTGGTCATCGCCGCGCCCTCTCTCTGATCTCGGTCATGTCACCCTGCACGCTGTGCATCGTCTCCTCCGGTTTCAGCGGGCTGGCGCTGCCGACGCGCATCTTGCCGACGAGTGCGAGCACGCCGGCGATCACGAACAGGCCGCCCGCGACGATGAGCGCCGACGCCCACGCGGGGAGGACGAGCGCGAGCAGCAGGATGACCGCAGCGACCAAGGCACCGATGCCGAAGAGGGCCACGAGGCCGCTCGCGCCGAAAATGCCGATTCCCTGCCCGGTGCGCCTGCCCTTCTCGCGCAGTTCCAGCCGGCCCAGGCGCAGCTCGTCGCGGACCAGCTCGGAGATCTGCTCTGAGGCCCGTTTGACCAGCTCGGCGGTCGACGGCTCGGCGGTCGGCGGCTCGGCCGCTTCCGCCCGCTGCTGGTGAGGAATTCCCGTCATGACCGGCTCCCTTTCGCAGGATTCCGCTGCAGGCCGACTGCCCACGACCGGGGCCCTCCATTCCTCTCTGCCGGGCGAAGCGGCGGCACGCTCGGCCGGTGCACCGACCGGCTCGGCCGATCGGTGACCCCGGGGCGAGATCGGCGCAGCGCCCGGCCCCTCGGGCACACGGAAACCCTCCCCCGCATTGCCGGTCGGTGAGCCGGTGTGCGAGGCTGTTGCGGAAGTACTACGTAGTACTTCCTTCCCGCGACCGAAGGTGGACGCCCGTGCTGCAGTCGTATCTGGCCCTGCTCCGCAAGCCGCACGTCGCCACGGCGCTGGCGACGAGCATCGTGGGGAGGCTGCCCAACGGCATGGCGGTCCTCGCGCTCACCCTGCTGTTCCGCCACGAAGGGGTGGACTTCGGCATCGTGGGCGTGCTGATCTCCGTCTACGGAGTCGGGACCGCGGTGGGCGGGCCGGTGCTGGGCAGGATCGTCGACTTCCGCGGGCAGCCGCTCGTGCTGGTCGTCAGCGGCACCGCATCCGGCGCCGCATTCGCGGCCCTCGCACTGGCTCCGGACGCGCCGCTGGTCGTCGCTGTCCCGCTGACGGCCGCCGCTGGAGCGCTGACCCCGCCCCTGGAGTCGTGCCTGCGGTCGGTGTGGCCCACGCTGGTGGCCGGCGAGCAGGAGCGCGAGACCGCCTACTCGCTGGACGCCGCGCTGCAGGAGGCCATCTTCGTCGCCGCTCCCCTGCTCGTCACGGCCGTGGCCGCCCTTTTCCTACCCATGCATGCAGTCATCGCCACCGCGCTGATCACGGTGGCGGGCGCGTGCGGATTCGCGGCTCTGCGGCCGGTGCGCCGGTGGCGGCCGGTGCCGCGCAAAGCCAACTGGCTGGGCCCGCTCATGGAGCCGCAGGTGCGCCGGGTGCTGATGTGCTTCGTGTTCGTCGGGGCCGCCCTGGGCGCCCTCGCGGTGGGCGCCGTCGCCTACGCCGAGGAGGCCGCCGCCCGCGACGTCTCCGGCGTTCTGCTCAGCGCCAACGGCCTGGGCGCACTCGTGGGCGGGCTGACCTACGGCGTGGTCCGGATCCCGCTGGCGCCGGCCGCCCGCTTCCGGGTGCTGCTGGCCGGGCTCGCTCTGTGCTACCTGCCGCTGCTGCTGATGCCCGGAGTGGCTCTGATGACGGTGCTGGCCGCATTGTCCGGCCTCTTCTTGGCGCCGGCCCTGGCGTGCACGTTCCTGCTGCTGGGGCGGCTGGCCCCGCAGGGCACCACGACCGAGGCGTTCTCCTGGCTGATCTCGGTCTTCATGCTGGGCAGCGCGCTGGGTACCGCCCTCGCCGGTGCGGCCGCCGACGCGGCGGGCGCCGCGGGGGTCTTCGTCGTGACCGGTGCGGTGACGGCGGCCGCGGCGCTGCTGTCGCTGCGCGTCGGCGGTGAACCCAGGGCGGCCGCACCGGGGGTCAGCCCCGCGCGGGAGGAGCCGTCGAGTCGCGGATGAGCAGCCGGGCGGGCAGCCGCACGCATCCGCCGCCGGCGGCATGCGGGCCTGTGGCCGGCGCTCCCCCGCCCTCCTCCAGGACCGCCAGGAGCCGGCGCATCCCCGTCGCGCCCAACTCCTCGCCGGGCAGGTCGACGGTGGTCAGCTCGGGCGTGACGGCCAGCGCGAGGTCGACGTTGTCGATCCCGGTCACCGACAGGTCGCCGGGAACCGACAGGCCCAGCGCCCGGGCGGCCTTGTAGACCCCCACCGCCAGGACGTCGTCGTCGCAGACCACCGCGGTGAAGGGGGGCCGCCCGCCGTCCGCCTGCGCCGACAGCAGCCGCGCCGCCGCTTCGCGGGCCGCGTCGAGGTCCAGGGCGCAGGCCGCGTGCACCCGGCTCATGCCGCGCTGCGCACACGCCGCGTCGACGGCCTCGGCGCGTTCGCGGAAGGTGGCGGTGCCCACCTCGGAGCGCAGGTGGGCGATGGAGCGGTGGCCCAGCCGGTGCAGGTGCTCGACCAGTTCGGTCAGCGCCGGGGCGATGTCGAACCGCACCGAGCCCTGGCCCTGCGGCGGTTCGGCGTCCAAAACGACGGCGGGCACGGCGTCGTCCAGCGGCCTCCCGCCGTCCTCCAGGGAGCAGGCGAGCACCGCGTCGATCTGCTGGCCGGCCACGTCGGCCGCGACCGATTCCAGGTCGCGCTGGACCGAGAGCACCACCTGGAACCCGGCCTCACGGGCGGCGGCGCGCGCGCCGGTGAACACCCGCGCGAAGAACGGGTTCACGATGTCGGGGACGGCGATGAGCACCATCCGGGGACCGCCCACCCGCAGCCGCCGGGCGTCGGCGTTCGGTCGGAATCCCAGCTGCCGCGCCGCGTCGCGCACGGCCCGCTGGGTGCGCTCCCCGACGCGCCCGCTTGCGGCCCCGCGGAAGACCAGTGAGACCGTCGACTGCGAAACCCCGGCCAGGCGGGCGACGTCGCGGCTGGTGGGCGGTCTGCCGTTGCTCACGGGCACCACACTAGGCCGTGTTTGGTGGGTTCGTCCGTAGCGAGCGGCGCACTCGTGTGCGCCCCGCGCCCGATGGCGCGAAGCGCCGTTTTCCGGCGCGGGGCGCCGCGATAGGGCCTCCCCTACTCGGCGGGCTTCGCCATTATCGCCGAGCGGGGGCCCGGTGCCGCTCTCGCAAGGCCGAGGAAGGAGTCCCCCTCCTGCGCGAGCTCCGCAGGCTCCGCATCATCGCGCAGCGGGGGCCCGGGGCGGGCCCCCTGTCGACTGTCCCTGACAGGCGGCTTCGCCATGATGCCTGTCAGGGGCCCAGAGAACGCAGCGAGAGCGGTGCTGGGGCGCCGCGCAGTAGGACAGCGACCCACCAAACACGGCCTTGTGCCGCGGCCGCCGCCCTTCACCGGCCCTCACCCGCCTCGCGGGCGCGGCGACCCGGCGGCCGGCGCCGGCTCGGGGAGCGCCGCTGCCTACGCGCGTAAGTCCCGGAGGCGCTCTACTCGGGCTCCATGCCCTCCGGCGGGCCGATGGTGCCCGCCTCGGGCCCGAACCGCTCGGTGTAGCGGGCCATCAGCTCCTTCCACCGCCCGCCGGTCTGGGCCACCTCCCCCTGCAGGTGGGCGGCCAGGGCGTCCAGGCAGACGTGCCATCCGGTGGTGTCGCGGGCGGCCTTGCCGAGTTCCTCGAAGGTGTCGGAGAAGACCAGCTCGGTGCCGTCGCCGTCGGGGCGAAGCTCGAAGCGGAGGACGTCGCCCGCCCAGTCGAACTCCAGCAGCCGGGGCGGGTCGTAGGCGATCATCCGGCCGCTCATCGTCTCGTCTTCGCCCTCGAAGGCGAAGCGCAGCTCGGCTCCCGGCTCGCGCGGCCCCTCGATGCGGCTGGGGAACCATGCGGCCAGGTGCTCGGGTTCGGTGATGGCGCGCCAGACCTTCTCCGGCGGGTGGGGCAGGCGGCGCACGATGCGCACCGTCCAGCGGTCCCCGGCCGGCGCGAGCCGCCCGTACCCCTCCTCGGCGGCGTCTGGGCCGCCGGTTCCGGTCCCCACTGCGCCCGCGGCCTGCGGATTGCGCGCGTCGTCGCTTGCGTTCACGCCGGTACCCCCTCTGCGCCCGCTCAGCCGTCCTCGGGCGGCCGAGCGGACTCGTCGTCCATGGTCGCGAGATGGCGTTCGAGGTCGTCGAGCCGGGACTCCCACAGCATCCGGTAGGGCTCCAGCCAGGCGTCGAGCTCGCGCAGCGGCTCGGTGCGCAGCCGGTACAGGCGCCGCTGGGCGTCGGACCGCGACTCCACGAGGCCGGCTTCGCGCATGGTGCGCAGATGCTTGGAGACCGTGGGCTGGCTGACGCCGAGCCGGTCGGCGAGCTCGCCCACGGGCCGCTCGCCCCGGCGCAGCGCGTCGAGTATCCGGCGCCGGTTGGGTTCGGCCAGAACCTCGAACACCCTCTCCATGGCAACCAATATGCCCCTTCGGGAATATTCCTGTCAAGGAATAGGCGAACGTCCGTGAGCACGGCTCCGGCCGGCGCCCGCCACCGCCGCGGCTCAGGCGCCGGGCTCGCGGACCGGGTCGTGCCCGGTGATCGCGCCGACGACCGCCGAGGTCAGATCGTCGATGACGATCTCGGGGGCGACCTCGGGATGCTCCAGCCACCACTCCCCCGCCGCCTGGACCATGCCCACGACGGCGTGGGCGGTGATCTGCGCGCGCACGGGATCGGCGACGCGCAGGTCGTCGCGGAGCACGCCGGCCAGCTCCTCGCCCAGGCGGCGCACCATCATGCCCAGGTCCCCGCGCGTACGGGGGTCCTCGGAGGTGGCGCGGTCCATCAGGAACCGGTAGAGGTTGAGGTTCCCGCGGATCATGCCCAGGTAGGCGCCCACGGTCGCGCGGGCGCGCACGCGCAGCGAGGAGCCGGCGTGCAGCTCGGCGCGGACCCGCTCCATCAGCGGGTCGACGTGGCGCTGGGCGAGCGCGCGGTAGAGCCCGCTCTTGTCGCCGAAATGGCGATAGAGGATCGGCTTGCTGATCCCCGCCTCGGCGGCGATGGCCGACATCGAGGCGTCGGGGCCGTCGCGCTGGATGATCCTGTCGGCGGCGTCGAGGATGGCGCGGCGGCGCTCGGGGCTGCGGCCGCGGCCGGCGGCGGTCTGCGGTGCGGGTCGGGAAGCCACGCGTAGACGGTAGCGCCCGCATCCCCGCTGTGCAGGGCCGGGCGGCCCCGCCGGCCGCTTCCTGCCCGGCGGGGCCGCGGCCGGCGGATCGGCGCAGGCGCCGGGCGGGCGCCCGCCCGGCGCTTGGGCTCAGTCCTTGCGGGCGATGCCGGCCATCATGATGCGCAGGTGGGGCTCCAGGTCCTCGACCGCGGGGACCTCGCGGTCGGGCTCGCCGGGGAACCAGCGCGAGTGGAAGTCCAGGCCGGGCTCGATGAGCGGGTAGCCCACGAAGTGCTTGCGGATCTCCTCGGGGGTGCGGATCCACCCGTTGCCGAGGGTCTCCAGGCCGGCGCGCTCGATGGCCTTCTGCACCTCCTCGCCGGTGTCGGCGAAGTCGGTGATGAACAGGTAGCTGCCCGAGGGCATGGCGTCCATCAGCTCGGCGACCTTGCCGCGGGGGTCGTCCTTGTCGCTGAAGTGCATGAACAGCCCGACGACCATCAGCGCGATCGGGCGGGTGAAGTCGAGCATGCCCGTGACGTCGGGATGGTTCAGGATCTCCTGCGGCCGGAAGAAGTCGGCGGTGACCACGGTGGTGGTCTCGTTCTCGGCCAGCAGGGCGCGGCCGTGCGCGAGCACGATGGGGTCGTTGTCGACGTAGACCACCCGGGCGGTGGGGATGATCTCCTGGGCCGCCTCGTGGGTGTTCTTCTCGGTGGGCAGGCCACTGCCGATGTCGAGGAACTGGTCGATGCCCTGGCGGGCGAGGTACTGGACCCCGCGGATCAGGCCGGCGCGGTTGTCGATGGCCACCTCGCGCACGTTGGGCACCTGCTCGGCCCACACCACCGCGGCGTCCCGGTCGGCCTGGAAATTGTCCTTGCCTCCGAGAATGGCGTCGTATACCCGGGCGATGGTGGGCTGACTCATGTCGATCTCGGGCGGAAACTTGCGGTCGGAGCCCGGTGTGGTCGTCCCGTCGGTCGCGCTCATCAACGCCGCCTTTGCGTACTCGGGGGGTCGGTCTGAAGTGCCCACATGGTACGACGGCGCAGATCACCCCACCACCGGAACGGCGAATTCGCTCGTTACCGAAACCGCCTCCGCGCACCGCCGCAACCCGCCTTCCGCGCCCGGGCGCGGCCGCCCGCACACCCGCCTGCGCGGGCGATGCAGCTCTTGCACGGCCGTGTCCTGCGGTTATCCGCGGAAAATGTCGCCGGCCACCTGGCCGGGGCAGGGGCGCAGATTGCGCAGATACCCGGAACGATTCCCCGCAAGAATCAAGAGGCCAACGGCCATCGCGGGCCGCGCCGATTCCCCGGCCCTCGGAAACCGCACGTCCGCTCGGATGCCGCCGGAAATCCGGCCGGGACTTCGCCCGGGTTGCGCGGCGGGAGGCGGCGGCCGCCCGGCACTGCCCACCCGCCGGTTTCGCGGGCACGGCGCCGCGGGGCGGGCCGGGCACCCGGGCGGGTGGCCCGGCCCTGCCGCGTTCCCGTCTGAACGTCGGCGGCCACCGGCTCCGGCGGGCTACTCGGGCTCCTCGGCCCAGGGCTGGATCGACTGCCGGTGCCGGAACACGTTATGGGGGTCCCAGCGCGCCTTGACCCCGCGCAGCGTCGGGTACGCCTCCTTGTAGTAGAGCTGCGCCGACGTCTGCCCGGACCAGTTCCACTCCCCGTCGTCGAGGTCGGCATCGGGGTAGTTGATGTAGCAGCCGTCGGTAACGGCGTCGTCGCCGCCGATCGCGGGCACTCCGCCCGTCGCGGCGAAGGTCGCGGCGTAGGTGTCGCGGATCCACCTGATGTGGGTGTCCTCCTGGGGATCGCCCGTGGTCCAGTACACCTGGTACTGCATCTTCAGGATGGAGTCGCGCTGGGCGACGGCGGTGGAGGCGGGCGCCACCTCGTTGATCCGCCCGCCGTAGCTGTCGATCTGGATCAGCGCCCGCGGGTTGGTGTACTCCCGGTAGTGGGTGTTGCCCAGGTAGTCCCACATCGCGTCGATCTGGTCGTCGGTGAAGGGCTTGCGGATGCAGGCGGACTTGTACTTGCCGCGGCTGTTCTCGCCCGAGGAGTTGAGCGCCTGGGTGGCGGTGAGCCAGGGCATCACCCGCGGCATCTTGGCCCCTTTGACGGCCGGGTGGTCGCCCGTGCCCCGGTGCTGCTCCTTGGACTCGGGTGTGATCGCACCGTCGACCGCGGCCAGGAACTCGTCCATGGCGAGCTTGCCGGGATCGTGGCTGTCGGCGGTCTCGCAGTCGACCTGGGCGGTCAGCAGGATCTCGCCGTTGCTGCGGTGGTTGAGCTTGAGCAGCGCGAAGAGCCGACCGCTGTGGGTGGTGGGGTCCTGGTTGTCCCGGAAGTAGGCGCTGTAGGCCCTGAGCAGCTTGCGGAACTCCTCCTGGTTGAAGTCGTCCCACTTCCAGGCCCGGCCGCACAGCCGCACGAACGCCGGGGGCCGGGGCAGATCGCGGAACCAGAACCGGGTGACGATCCCGAAGTTGCCGCCGCCTCCCCCGGCGTGCGCCCACACCAGCCTGCGGTGGTCCTCGTCCTTGTCGTCGGCGGTGGCCCGGATGCGCCGGGCCATCCGGTCGCGGTCGGCCACCACGACCTCCACGCCGTAGAGGTAGTCGACGGTAAGCCCGTGGTGGCGCGAGAGCAGGCCGAACCCGCCGCCCGGCACGTGCCCGCCGATCCCCACGGAGTAGCAGGATCCGCCCGGCAGCGCCACGCCGGCCTCGGGGTAGAGGTGGCTGTAGGCGTGCCAGTTGGTGGCTCCGGCCTCCACGCAGTAGGCCTCGACCTCCTCATCCCAGTAGACGCCGTGCATCGGGCTGATGTCGAAGATCACCCGGACGTCGGTGCCGCACACGAAGTCCTCGTAGCAGTGCCCGCCGGAGCGGACCGTGATGCGACCGGCCTCGTCCTTGCGCTCGTCGAGCACCTGCTGGAGGGCCTTGACGGTGTCGTCGGTGGAGCGCAGCAGCCGCACGTAGTCGGGTTTGGCGATCCACCGCTGGTTGAATCCGCGGCTGAGGGCGGGAAACCGGGGGTCGTCGGGCCAGACCGCCTCACTGGAGGGGTCGAAGGTCGCACCGTCCAATTCCGTGTCACCTAACGTGAGAGGGAAACTACGACACGGATATTCCCCTCTCGTGACCAGCGGAAAAACCCGGTCCGCGCTTCCGCCGGGATTCGCCTCGAAAGCGGACGGCCGGAATGCGGGCGGTCACTTCCAGCGGGCCGGCTCTCCCCACCCGCTGGGCGCCGCCGCGAACGCGGACCGGGCTCGCCCGGCCCGACCGGGAGACATGGCGGTGGCCGCCGCGCCGCTCCGGGGACGAGCCCGGCGCCCCGGCGCTGCGGCGGGCGCCCGCCCCGACCGCCCGGCCCGGCGGTGATCGGACACGACCGGAAACCCCGGTCCCCGGACCGGCGCACCCGCGCGAGCCGCGCCTGCGCCGGGCGCCGCACGGCGCGGCGGGTCCGGTGGCACCTCACCGCACCGGCAGCCCCGTGACCGCGCGGCCGATGATCAGGCGCTGGATCTCGCTGGCGCCCTCGAAGATGGTGAAGATGGTGGCGTCGCGGTGCCAGCGCTCCACCGGGTATTCGCGGGTGTAGCCGTTGCCGCCGAGCAGGCGGATGGCGTTCTGGGTGACCCAGGCGGCGGTCTCGCTGGCGAAGAGCTTGCTCATCGAGCCCTCGGCCTGGGCGAACTCCTTGTCGTTGCGCGCCATCCAGGCGGCGCGCCACACCAGCAGGCGGGCGGCGTCGATGCGGGTGGCCATGTCGGCGAGGGTGAATGCCACGGCCTGGTTCTCGGCGAGGGGCTTGCCGAACTGCTCGCGCTGGACGGTGTAGTCGCGGGCGTACTCGTAGGCGGCGCGGGCGCAGCCCACCGCCATGGCGCCGACGCTGGGGCGCGAGGCCTCGAAGGTCTTCATCGCGGCCTGGCCCTTGGAGCTGCGGCCCTCGCGGGCGCGGGCCAGCCGCTCGTCCAGGCGCTCCTTGCCGCCGAGCAGGCAGCGGCCGGGCACGCGGACGTCGTCCAGGACGACCTCGGCGGTGTGGGAGGCGCGGATGCCGTGCTTGGCGAACTTCTGGCCCTGGGAGAGCCCGGGGGTGCCGGGCGGGACCACGAAGCTGGCCTGGCCGCGCGAGCCCAGTTCGGGCTCGACGGAGGCGACGACCACGTGCACGTCGGCGATGCCGCCGTTGGTGGCCCAGGTCTTGGTGCCGTTGAGCACCCACTCGTCCGTGGCCTCGTCGTAGACGGCGCGGGTGCGGATCGCGCTGACGTCGCTGCCGGCGTCGGGCTCGGACGAGCAGAAGGCGCCGAGCTTGATGTCGTCGGGGCTGCCGAACATCTGCGGCGTCCACTCGAAGAGCTGCTCCTGGGTGCCGTTGCCGGCCACGGCGACGGCGGCCAGCGCGGTACCGGTGATCGACAGCGCGATGCCGGGGTCGCCCCAGTACAGCTCCTCGAAGGCGACCGGGATGCCCACGCCGCTGGGCTCCAGCCACTGGTTGGCGAAGAAGTCCAGGGAGTACAGGCCGATCTTGGCGGCCTCCTTCAGGACCGGCCAGGGGGTCTCCTCGCGCTCGTCCCATTCGGCGGCGGCGGGGCGGATGACGTCGCGGGCGAACCCGTGCGCCCAGTCGCGGACGTCGCGGATGTCCTCGTCGAGTTCGAGGCTGAACCCGGTGGCAGGGCTGTCGGCGGTCTCGCTCATCTGCACTCGTCCTTACTCGTCCTGTGGTGGGGCTCGGCGGCAGGGGGTGGCGGGGCCGGGGTTGCGCGCCCGGTCGGACCGGCGCCGGCGGACCGGCCAGGCTAGATGTTACCAACGGTAACATGCTTCGCGGGCATGACGCGGCCCCGGACCCGCGAGCGGGTCCGGGGCCGCGGTGGCGTATCCGGGAGGGCGTGCCTGCGGCGCCTACTCCTCGGCGTGGCGCTCCAGGAAGGTGTAGACGTCGGTCTCGTCGACGCCCGGGAAGGTCCCCGAGGGCAGCGCCGAGAGCACGTGGGAGTGGGCGCGGGCCGAGGGCCAGACCTGGCCCTCCCAGCGCGCGGCCAGCTCGGCCGGCGGGCGCACGCAGCACTCGCCGGTGGGGCAGTTGGACTGGGTGCGGTTGGTGGTCTCGCGCCCGCGGAACCACCGCGACTCCTTGTAGGGCACGCCCAGCGTGATGGCGAAGTTCTTCTCGCGGCTGGGGTCCACGTGGGCCACGCACCAGTGGGTGCCGTTGGGCTTGTCGGTGTACTGGTAGTAGATCGAGAACCGGTCGGGCGAGGCGAAGACCTGGCGCCCCGACCAGTAGCGGCACATCCGCTGGCCCTCGATGGCGCCGGTGTCGTCGGTGGGGAAGATCAGCCCGTCGTTCTCGTAGGCCTTGTAGATGATCCCCGTCTCGTCGTTGCGGATGAAGTGGCAGACCAGGTCGAGGTGGCGGTAGGCCAGGTTGGTGAACCGGTGCGCGGCCATCTCGTAGGAGACCGAGTACACGTCGCGCAGGTCCTCCACCGACAGGTCGCGCGCCTTCTTGGCCCCCTGCAGGTAGGGCACCGCGGTGGACTCGGGGATCAGCACGGCCGCGGCGAAGTAGTTGGCCTCGACCCGCTGGCGCAGGAAGTCGGCGAAGTCGCGCGGCTGGCCGTGGCCGAGCACGAAGTGGCCCAGCGTCTGCAGCAGGATCGTGCGCGGGCTGTGCATGCCCAGCGACTCCCGCTTGAGGTAGAGCCGCCGGTTGCGGGTGTCGGTGACCGAGCGGACCGAGCGCGGCAGGTCCTGCACGTAGCGCAGGGTGAAGCCGTAGTGGGTCACCATCGACAGGATCTGGCCCTGGGAGAGCGCGCCGCCGCTGTAGCCCACCGCGTCCAGGGTCTCCTGGGCGGCCTTCTCGATGGCCTCGAAGTAGTTGCCGCGCTCGCGCATCTGGCGGCGCAGGTCGGCGTTGGCCCGCCGCGCCTCCTCGGGGGTGGCGGTGGGCTTGACGCTGCGCCGCTTGAGCTCGTCGTAGAGCCCGACGATGTGTTCGAGCACGTCGTTGGGCACGCGCTTGCCGACCTTGAGGTGGGGCAGGTTCAGCGACTGGTAGACGGGGTCGCGCTGGGCCTCCTCCACCGCGATCTCCAGTTGCGCGCGCCGGCTGGGGGGCTGGCGCGAGAGCAGCTCCTCCACCGAGACCCCCAGGGCCTGGGAGAGGGAGGTCAGCAGCGACAGCTTGGGCTCGCGCTTGCCGTTCTCCAGCAGCGACAGCTGCGAGGGCGCCCGGCCCACGCGCTCGCCCAGGTCGGACAGCGTCATGCCGCGTGTGCGGCGCAGGTGCCGCAGCCGCTGGCCAAAGGTGACCAGATCCAGGTCCCCCGGCAAAGACGGTATTTCTTCAGTCCCGAAGTACGCCATGGGTTCATGGTAGGGAAAGATTCCCAGATCTTCACCCCGATCCGGCTCGAAAAAGCCTGGAACTTTGACAAGAATCGTTGTTACCGGCGGGGAACACAGCCGGCGGCGGGGCTTGGGCCCCTCGGCGGAGCTTCCCCATCGGCACGACTTCCAGGGGATACACGTAAGGCGGTGACAGACCATGAGCATCAGCGGTCGTCAGCAGGAAGCGGCAGCGGCGCTCCGGCAGGAGTGGGAGACCAACCCGCGGTGGGCCGGCATCGAGCGCACCTACTCCGCTGAGGACGTGGTCCGGCTTCGCGGCTCGGTCACCGAGGAGCACACGCTGGCCCGCCTCGGCGCCGAGCGGCTGTGGGAGCTGCTGCACACCGAGGACTACGTCAACACGCTGGGCGCCCTCACCGGCAACCAGGCCGTCCAGCAGGTCCGCGCCGGACTCAAGGCGATCTACCTGTCCGGCTGGCAGGTCGCCGCCGACGCCAACCTGGCCGGCCACACCTACCCGGACCAGAGCCTCTACCCGGCCAACTCGGTCCCGCAGGTCGTGCGGCGCATCAACAACGCGCTCAAGCGGGCCGACGAGATCACCTGGTCGGAGGGCGACGAGGACGCGCCCTACTGGATGGCGCCGATCGTCGCCGACGCCGAAGCCGGGTTCGGCGGGGTCCTCAACGCCTTCGAGCTGATGAAGAGCATGATCGCCGCCGGTGCGGCCGGCGTGCACTGGGAGGACCAGCTCGCCTCGGAGAAGAAGTGCGGCCACCTGGGCGGCAAGGTGCTGATCCCCACCGGGCAGCACGTCCGCACGCTCAACGCCGCCCGCCTGGCCGCCGACGTCGCCGGGGTGCCGTCCCTGGTCATCGCGCGCACCGACGCCCAGGCGGCGACGCTGATCACCAGCGACGTCGACGAGACCGACCAGCGGTTCATCACCGGCGAGCGCACCGCCGAGGGCTTCCACCGGGTCCGCAACGGCCTGGAGGCCTGCGTGGCCCGCGGCCTGGCCTACGCGCCCTACTCCGACCTGCTGTGGATGGAGACCTCCACGCCCGACCTGGAGGTGGCGCGGCAGTTCGCCGAGCGCATCAAGGCCGAGTACCCCGACCAGATGCTGGCCTACAACTGCTCGCCGTCGTTCAACTGGCGCCGCCACCTGGACGACTCCACCATCGCCAAGTTCCAGCGCGAGCTGGCCCACATGGGCTACAAGTTCCAGTTCATCACCCTGGCCGGGTTCCACTCGCTGAACCACTCGATGTTCGACCTGGCCAAGGGCTACGCCGAGAGCGGCATGAGCGCCTACGTCAAGCTCCAGGAAGCCGAGTTCGCCGCCGAGGAGCGCGGCTACACCGCCACCCGCCACCAGCGCGAGGTCGGCACCGGCTACTTCGACCTGGTGAGCACGGCGATCACGCCGGACGGCTCGACCACCGCTCTCACCGGCTCCACCGAAGAGGACCAGTTCTCAGCGGCTCACTGACACTGGCTCCTCGTCCCGTGACGGCAGGCCCGCCCCGCTTTCGTGGCTGGGGCGCGGCGGGCCGCCGTCGCCTCCGGCGGCCCCGCGGCAACCGTGTCACCCGCGGGGCCGCCGGCCTGTGCGCGCCCGCCCGCACCCTGCCGCCTGGGTGCGGGCGGGCGCGCGCGGCGTGCGATCATCGGGACCATGCCCGAGCCCACCTCCGACGAGCGCGCCCACCGGCCCGAGGACGACGCCCCGGGCGAGGCCGCACCCGGCCGCGGGCCGGCCGCCGCACCCGCCCCGGCTCCGCTGACGCGCGGGCTGCTGGCCGGCGAGATCGTCCTGGTGCTGGCGCTGTCGCTGGGCGCGGCCGCGGTCGCGGCGGTGATCTCCTTCGTCGGCTCGCTCACGGCCCCCGAGTCGCTGGCCGAGCAGACCGCCAGCCTGATCGGGTCGCAGGCCGCGGAACAGCGCCCGTGGCTGGACCTCTCCCGCCAGCTCGCCTCGCTGGTGTTCGCCATGGCGCCGGTGGCGCTGGCGGTCTACCTGCTGCACCGCACCCGGGAGTCGGCCGCCACGATCGGCTTCGACGTCACCCGCCCCGGCCGCGACCTGCTGGGCGGGGCGGCGCTGGCCGCGCTGATCGGCGGCGGCGGGCTGGTCGTCTACGTCGTCTCCCACCAACTGGGCCTGTCGGTGACCGTCGCGCCCAGCTCGCTCAACGACCACTGGTGGACCGTGCCCGTCCTGCTGCTCCAGGCCGTCAAGAACGGCGTGCTGGAGGAGGTCATCGTGGTGGGCTACCTGATGCTGCGCCTGGACCAGCTGGGCTGGTCGCCGCTGCGCGCGGCCGTGGCCAGCTCGCTGCTGCGCGCCTCCTACCACATCTACCAGGGGCTGGGCATGTTCTTCGGCAACCTGGTGATGGGCCTGGTGTTCTGCTGGTTCTACCGCCGCTACGGCCGGGTGATGCCGCTGGTGGCGGCCCACTCGCTGATCGACATCGTCGCCTTCGTCGGCTCGGTCTATGTGCTCGGCCGCGTCGACTGGCTCCCGGGCGCAGGCGGGTAGCGGGCAGGCCCCGGAAAAGCGCCGCGCGGCGGGCGACCTCCGCCTCTCGTTCGAAGATCTGGGATCCGGTCAGCGGGGCGTAAAGGGACTACGACGGCGGCGATTTCCGGCTTCGCCAGATCGCCAGCCGACTTCAGCCGGAAAAGCGCGTCAATATCCGAAGGCGGTGGCGGTCCAGGTGTACTGGGCGTCGAGAAGTTCGGCGATCCCGGCTACCACGGGGTCCCGGGTGCTCGTCGGCGTGCAATCGGGGGCCGCCCCGCCGTCGGCGGCGGGATCCTCCCGCCACAGGATCAGGCCGGTGCCCGCGCGGTCGACGGCCCAGGCCGCGACGCAGGGCCGTGCAGCGGGCGAGGCGTCGAGGTCGCCGGGGCGCAGATACCCCTCGGCGATGTTGGCGGCCAGCGCGCGCCCTCCCTCGCACTCCTCGGGCGTGATCAGGTGCGCCGACCAGACCAGGACCATGGCGTCGACGCGCATCATGCGCTGGAGGCTGCGGCTGCGCTCGTCGACGGAGCCGGGCTGCGGGACGGGCGACTCGCGCAGCGAGCGGGCCCCCTCGGCGAGGAAGGTCCACAGCTCGCCGCCGCACGCCCGCCATGCGCCCCGCATCGCGTCGTTGCCGAGGAACCCCGCCATGGGGAAAGGCGGGTCGGGCAGCGTGTTGTACCCGACGTAGAGCCGCGGGTGCTCGGCGGCGGCTCCGGGCGTCACGGCGTCGGCGAGCGCACCATGGGCGATCTTGCCGAGTCGCCCCTGCCCGTGGTCCGGCAGGGACTCCGCCGATTGCAGCATGCCGGTGGCGTCCATGAGGAAAGGCTGCCAGGCGGCGGCGCGTTCGTCCGGAGAACCCGCGAATCCGGTCGGCGCGGGCACTGCTCCGCTACTCGTGCCGGGCCAGGGAGTCCTCCAGATGGCGCGGGCGGCCCAGCAGCAGCCCGATCAGGAAGTTGGCCGTGACCATGGCGCCCACCAGCGCCAGCGGGGCGTGCCAGCCGCCGGTGAACTCGTGCAGCATGCCGAACAGGAAGGGGCCGAGACCGGCCATCAGGTAGCCGAGGCTCTGGCTGGAGGCCGACATCGCCGCCGTCGCGCCGGAGGTGCGGGTACGCACCGCGAAGAACGTCAGCGCCAGCGTGAACGTGGCCATGCCCATCCCGATCAGGGTGGTCCACACCCAGGTGCCCTGCAGCGGCGACACCCACAGCCCCGTCAGCCCGGCCCCGTAGCAGGCGAAGAAGAACACCACGAACCCGCGGTGGTCGCGCACGCGCGCCATCAGACCGGGCAGCACCAGCGAGGTCGGCACCGCCAGCGCCGTGAGGTAGGACAGCATCAGCCCGGCCTCGGCCGCGCTCATCCCCTCAGCGCGCAGCATCTCGGCGTACCAGCCGAACATGATGTAGGCGACCGCCGACTGGGTGCCGAAGAACAGCACGCTCTGCCAGCCCATGGCCGTGCCCAGCACCCGGCGCAGCCCGATCGGGGCCGCGCCGCCGGTGCGCGGCGGGTCGTGGCGCAGCAGCGCCAGCCACGGCAGGAGCGCGAGCAGTCCGAAGGCCCCGTAGAAGCCCAGCGCCACCCGCCAACTCCCGCTGGCCTGCGCCACCGGCACCGTCGCCGCGGCCGCCATGGTGGTGCCCAGGGCGAGGAAGGTGGTGTAGAGGGTGGTCATCGCGCCCACGCGCTCGGGGAAGTGCTGCTTGACCAGAGTCGGCAGCAGCACGTTGCCCACCGCCCCGCCCGACAGCGCCACCGCGCTCAGCACGAGGAAGGGCAGGGCCCCGTCGACCAGCGGGCGGGTGGACAGCCCGACGGTCAGCGCGAGCAGCGCGGCGGCCAGCAGCCGGTGCTCGCCCAGGGCGCGGATGAGCATCGGGGTCAGCGAGGCGAACAGGGCGAAGCACAGCACCGGCAGGGTGGTCAGCACGCCCGCCAGCACCGCGGACATGCCCAGGCCCCCGGTCACCTCGGTGAGCAGCGGACCGACGCTGGTGATGCCCGTGCGCAGGTTCAGCGCGGCCAGTGCCACCCCGGCGGCCAGCAGCCATACGACGCGGTGGGGCCGCCGGGCGGGGGCCACGGGCCCGCCCCCGTCCGCGGACGGCACTGCGGTGTCAGCTGAGGCGCCCGTCACGCCGGCCTCCAGATGAGAGATGGGATCACGGGATCTACATCATGACCGTAACGCATTCGACGCGAATACCGACTCGCGGCCTGGTCTGGTCTAAGCTCCGCCCTAAACCGCCCGCACACCGATCGGCCATACCGCTCGTGGCCGCCACCCGTAGGAGGTAACGCGTGCCTCTCGCTTCGACGCGCCGCACTGGCCTCGTCGACCAGGTCATCAGCCAACTGCGCGCCCAGATCGACTCCGGCGAGTGGGGCATCGGCGACCGCATCCCCACCGAGTCCGAGCTGTCCGACCAGCTGGAGGTGGGGCGCAACACCGTCAGGGAGGCGGTCCGCGCGCTCGCGCACGCGGGCCTGCTGGAGATCCGCCAAGGCGCCGGGACGTTCGTGCGCGCCTCCAGCGAGCTGGGCGGGGCGCTGCGCCGCCGGCTGGAGCGCTCGCGGCTGCGGGAGAACCTGGAGGTCCGGCGGGCTCTGGAGATGGAGGCCGCGCGCCTGGCGGCGCTGCGCCACACCGACGCCGATCTGGCCGACATCGACCACGCGCTTGCCCTGCGCGAGTCCGCCTGGAACGAGGGCGACATGGCGGCCTTCGTCGAGTCCGACTTCGCCTTCCACCGCATGATCGTCAACGCCACGCACAACCCGCTGCTGATCGACCTGTACGACGACATCGCCCAGGCCGTCTACGACAGCATCGCCCACACCGCCTACGGCGAGCCCGGAAGCGGCGGCGGGGCCGGGCTGGACAACGCCAGCTTCGACCACAAGCGCCTGGCCGACGCCGTCCGCGCGGGCGATCCCGACCGCGCGCTGCGCGAGGCGGCCTGCTACCTGGACGAACTGCTGTCGCTCGCCGGCGAGTGAAGCAGCAGGCTGGAGCCCACCCGCCACATGGCTTCGTGCAGCTCGGCGCGCGGCGGATCGGCGTCGCCGCTGAGCGCCTCGGCCATCAGCTCGCGGAACGCGCCGAGGGTGGCGGCCGCGGCGAGGCGGGGCGAGAACGAGCCGTCCAGTTCGCCCTCGCGCTGGGCCTTGGCGATGCTCCGCGCGGCGATGTCGATCTGGCGGGCCAGGCGCTGGGCGTCGGTCTGGGCGGCGGCGGGCTCGCGCAGCCGCCGGCCGACGATCATCCTGCCCAGCGGAGCGTCGCAGAGGAAGTCGATCTCCCTGCGCAGGCGCGCGTGCTCGCGCTCGGGCCAGCTCAGCGCGCCGTCCAGCCGGGTCGTGAAGACCTCGCCGTCATAGGAGTCGTAGAAGTCGTCGACGACGGCGGCCACGAGGCCGTCCTTGCCCGCGAAGTAGCGGTAGAGCAGCCCGGCCGAGACCCCGGCGCGCCGCGCGACCGCCGCCACCTCCAGGGTCCCGCCGCCCTCCAGGATCGCCGCGCGGGCCCCGGCCAGTAATCGCGCCCGGGTGGCCTGCCCGCGCGCCGACACGGCCGCCCCCTCGGCCGGCTCGGCGGCGTCGCCGCCCGCGTTCGCATCGTCGCTCATCGTGTCCACCGGATTCCCGCCCGTGCCCTGCTGTGCCGGCTCCAGTGTGCCGGGATCGCGGGCGGGCCGGGGGCCGTTAGCCGAATCCGGCCGCGCGGGGGCCGAGGACGCAAAGGCGCGCCCGCGAGCGGCGGGGGTGCCGCTTTCCAGGAACCCACCGGGAACCACCCGGGGCGGCCACCACCGAGGCTGCGGCAATGGGTGCGCCCCGCGAAGCGCGAACACAGCTTGCCGCCGAGCGCACGCAGCCCGTCCCAGGTGGAGCCGTGCCACCGGTGGCGGGCCTCCGGCACAAAAGTGCGCCGTGCGCTCGGCGGCAAGCCGGCTCTGAACAGGTACGTGGCGCGCAGCGCCTCCGTTAGGGGCGGTGGCGGGTGACGGGCACGATGAGCTCGCGGCGCGCAGCGCCTCCGTTAGGGGCGGTGGCGGGTGACGGGCGGTATTCGCGCATCACAGCCCCATTGCCGCAACCCCTGTGGTGACCGACTCCTTAAACAGAAACGTAGCCGCGCCGCCCTCCCTCCTCGTTCGTCGGTTCAGACGGCGCCGCGCAGCCGTCGCCGCGGGGTCAGGCGCGGCGCCGGAAGGCGTCCTCGATGTCGGCGGCGCGCACGCAAGGCCCGGGAACCCGGCGGGGGCCGTCGGCCGCCAGCCCGTTGAGGAACACGGCGATCTGGCGGTCGGCCATGTGCGTCCAGTCGGGGCCGTGGGTGAGCGGCTGGGTGATGAGGGCGCTGAAGGTGATCACGTCGGTGGCGTTGACGGGTGCGCGGATGTCGCCGTCGCTGCGGCCGGCCTCGATGAAGGCCTCCAGCCGCCGGTTGATCGAGCGGCGCGCCGCCACGGCCTCCGGGGTGACCAGCGGAGGCGCGCCGTGCAGCGGTAGGAACAGCTGGTCGGCGACGGCGCACGTGCCGGTCAGGAACCGCTCGATCGCCTCCAGGCCGCGCGCGCCCCGGTCCTCGATGTCGTCGAGGATGCCGTTGAGCAGTCCGTATGCGCGGTATTCGAGGGCCTGGAGCAGGGCGTCGCGGTCGGGATAGCTGCGGTAGAGGGTCCCGACGCCGACACCGGCCTCGGCGGCGATGCTGGCCAGCGGAACGTTGCGGCCTTCGCGCAGCATGGCCGATGCGGCGGCGGCGAGCAGCCGCCGGCGGTTGGCCTCGGCGTCGCGGCGGGGCCTTCGCGGGGCGGCCATGGACCTCCTCTGCGGACGGGGTCGGCTGCCGGCGCTCCTTGACGGACCGGCGCAGCAAGGTTAGCTTCATTGAAGCGGACGAAATGTTCCGCTTCAACCGGGCCGGGCCCCACCGGGGCCGCCTCCGGCCCGCCCGACGAAGGAGTGGCCATGGCCGGCCCAGCGATCTCCCGGTCCGCGAGCGAACCGCCCATCCCGCCGGACGACCCGCGGCGCCGGCTCGCGGTCGTGCGCCCCGAGTCCGACGACCTGCCTCGCATCTCGCTGGTCGGCGACGTCTACACGATCCTGCTCTCGGGCGAGCAGACCGACGGCCGGTACTGCCTGATCGACATGCGGGTACCGCCGGGCGGTGGCCCGCCCCCGCACCGGCACGACTTCGAGGAGATGTTCACCGTCCTGCAGGGCCGGGTGCGCTTCACCTTCCGCGGCGAGGACGTGTCCGTGAACGCGGGCGAGACGGTGAACATCCCGGCCAACGCGCCGCACCACTTCCGCAACGTCTCGCAGGAGCCCGCGCGGATGCTGTGCATGTGCACCCCGGCGGGCCAGGAGGAGTTCTTCCGGGAGATCGCCTCACCCGCCGGCGGCACGGAGGCCGCGCCTCCGGGGCCGGACCCCTCCGAAGAGGAGCAGGCGGTGCGCCGGGCCCGAGCAGCGCGCCTGGCCGCCCGCTACCGCACCGAACTGCTGTGACGGCGCCGGCCTGCGGGCCGCGCCCGGTCGCCCGCCGCGCGGCGGGCGACCGGGCTCCGGCTCACCGGGGCGCGTCGGCGGCCTCCTCGCCGGCGGCGAAGGCCCCGGGGCGGGCGAGGACGTAGGGGCGCACCCGCGAGCGGCGGGGGCGGATGTGCGGGGGCCGGGGCCGCGGGAGGCGCGGGATCTCCGGACGCCACGGCAGCGGGGGCAGTGTGCGGTTGGCCGATTCGGGGTTTCCGCAGTAGCCGCAGATGTCGCGCCCGGCCTCGTTGGCGCGGTTGCACAGGCGGCAGTCCCAGGGGCGTGCGCGGCGGTCGGGTCGGGTGTCGGTTTCCACGGCTCACTCCGAGGGCATGCGCGGCGGCGGAACGCGGTCGGGCGGAAAGTTGAGCAGGCGCTCCATGCGGACGTGGGAGTCCGCGCCGAGCGTGGGGGCGAACCTGCTTCCGGCGCGGTTGAGGAACGGGCGCAGGCTGGCGTAGTAGGCGCCGAAGGTGCCGTCGTCGTTGCGTGAGGCCCAGACTTTGTACATTGAATTGACCCGATTGAGGTCGATGAGTCGGATTTGGATTTCTTTGGGGAAGTCGGAGTAGTCGCCTGAGGACATGGAGGCTCCTGGCGGTGCACGTAGCTGCCTTCTTGTCCAGAAAGTGTCCCGGAGTTCGACCTCCAGCAAGAACGCCTGCACAAAGCTGGGAAGAGTTGTGCGGAACGGTGCGCAGAAGTACTGACGGCATGGCACCATCGAAACATGTGGGAGGAATTCGGTAGGTATCTACGTGATCAGCGGTCTCAGGCCGGACTGACTCTTAATCAAGCAGCCTCCGCCATCGGGCAGAGCGCTTCACTTCTCGGGAAACTCGAACGCGGCGAGCGCGTTTGCCAAAGGCCGACCGCCCGAGCCTTGGAAGACCTTTACGGAACGAATGGCACTTTGCTCGACCGGTGGACTCGGACGCAGGCTCGCAGCAGCGACCCGACATGGTCGCGCCAAGCGACCGAGTGCGAGGCCAGAGCCGCGAACATCAAGCAGTTCAACGCCATGGTTCTGCCTGGAATCCTGCAGATCCCCGCCTACGCCGGTGTGCTGTTCGAAGACGGGCGTCCCGGCGAAGACATGAGAAGCGTCGTCGCCGCGCGTTGCAGTCGGCTGGCGGCCCTGTCGGCGTCGCTGGAATACGTGATTCCGCACCACGTCCTCAAAACCGCGGTCGGCGGTGCCGAGACGATGGCGGATCAGCTCTCCCACGTACTCGAGTTGATCGATTCGGGCCGAATCCGAGTCCAGATCCTGCCGGACGATGCGGGTACCCGCGCCGGCCTTGCCGGTCACTTCCGGCTCTTTTCGTTCCACGACCGACTGCCCATGGCTTATGCGGAGCACGTCAGCGGCGGCGTGCTCATCGACGACATGGCCGAGGTACACCGGTTGGGGGCGCTATGGGGCACGCTGAGCGCCTTTGCCTATGATCCGTCCCATAGCTGCGCACTGATCAAGGAGGCGGAACGTGAATACCGAGTGGACTAAGTCAACGTACAGCCACGCATCGGGCGACTGCGTCGAATGCCGCGCCGACGGCGACTCCGCCCAGCTCAGAGACACCCAGCACCCCCACCACGGCCACCTCGCCTTCCCCCACCGCGAGTGGGCCGCCTTTCTGGCCGAGCTTCACTCTCTCTAACCCCTCCCCGTAACCCCCCGCCCACGCGCCCCCGCGGCGCGAACAGCGGGTGAACCTCCAGGCCCTCGGCGTGACCGCGCCGGGGGTCGTTTGCGGCCTTCGGGCTGGTCAGACCCGGAATGTCGAGCGCTCTGCGATCGCCACGGTGTGTCACTGAGACTTCACCACAGCGTGTCCATAGCCTCGTTCTGCGGCCACGGCGGGGTCGGATCATCGGCTCGGACCCGACCCCCGTACAAGGCCCGAATCCTGCTGGAGGTCTGCTGTGCCCGTCGCCCCGAGACACACCGCCCCTGTGCCCGCCCGCTCCCGTACCCGCTTCGACCGCCGCCGCTTCCTCGGCATCGGTACCGCCTCGGCCGCCGCGGTGGCGCTGGGCACCGGCCTGTTCTCCGCCAGCGCCTCCGCCGCGCCCAAGGCCGGCTTCCCCTTCACCCTGGGCGTGGGCTCCGGCGACCCCACCCACGACGGCTTCGTGCTGTGGACCCGGCTGGCCCCCGAGCCGCTGGCCGAGGACGGCCGGGGCGGCATGCCGACCGAGCCCGTCGAGGTCGAGTACGAGGTGGCCCTGGACTCCCGCTTCCGGCGCGTCGTGCGCCGCGGCGCCTCGGTGGCCTCGCCCGAACTGGGCCACTCCGTCCACCCCGAGGTCTCCGGCCTGAGCGCGGGCCGCGAGTACTACTACCGCTTCCGCGCGATGGGCGAGGTCAGCCCGGTGGGCCGGACCCGCACCGCTCCCCCGCCGATGTCGATGACCGGCTCGATGGCCTTCGCCTTCGCCTCCTGCCAGAAGTGGGACCAGGGCCACTACACCGCCTACGAGCACATGGCCGACGAGGATCTCGACCTGGTGCTGCACCTGGGCGACTACATCTACGAGTACCCCATCGAGGGCGACCTGCGCGGCAAGGTCCCCGACCACCTGCTGGTGGAGACCACCCGGCTGGAGCACTACCGGGTGCGCTATGCGCTCTACAAGTCCGACCCCCACCTGCAGAACGCCCACGGCAGTTTCCCGTGGCTGGTCACGCCCGACGACCACGAGGTCGACAACAACTGGGCCGACGAGATCTCCCAGGACGACGACCCGCGCGCGGAGTTCCGGAGCCGGCGCGCCGCCGCGTTCCAGGCCTACTACGAGAACATGCCGCTGCGCCGGTCCTCGATGCCGGCGGGCCCCGACATGGGCCTGCACCGCCGGATCCGCTACGGCCGCCTGGCCGACTTCACCATGCTCGACACCCGCCAGTACCGCGACGACCAGGCGTGCAGCGGGCGGCTGGAGGACGACTGCGACGCCCGCTTCGACCCGTCCCGCTCCATGCTGGGCGAGCGCCAGCGCGACTGGCTGATCAACGGCTTCAGCAGCTCCCAGGCGCGCTGGCAGGTGCTGGGCAACCAGTCGCCGATGACCGAGACCGACAACACGCCCGGTGAGGGCACCAGCGTGTGGATGGACCCCTGGGACGGCTACGCCGCCGAACGCGAGCGGGTGCTCGACGCCGCGGTGCAGCGGGGCGTGCGCAACCTGGTGGTGGTCACCGGCGACCGGCACCAGAACTACGCCGCCGACCTGAAGGCCGACTACCGCGACGAGGACGCGCCGACGGTGGCCACCGAGTTCGTCGGCACCTCGATCTCCACCACCGGCGACGGGGCGGACATCAGCGAGCAGGGGCGGCGCTTCCTGGAGGCCAATCCGCACTTCGCGTTCGTCAACGAGCAGCGCGGTTACGTGCGCTGCACGCTCTCGCCCACCGAGTGGCGCACCGACTTCCGCGTGGTGCCGTATGTGACCCGCCCGGGCGCGCCGGTGTCGACGCGGGCGAGCTTCGTGGTGGAGGACGGCACCCCGGGCGTGGTGGCGCGGCCCTGAACCGCTCGCCGGTCTTGTACCGGTGACCACGCGTGATCGCGCACGATGACCACCGGTACAAGATCACCGCCGCTGGGGGCGATCCCGGGGCGGCTCAGCCGGCGCGCTCGGCCGAGCGGGCCGCGGCGACTCCCGCGCCCTCCCAGCCGGCCACGCGCGAGGGGTCCAGGTTGAGCAGATCGAGCGTGCTCGCGCCCGCGATCAGCGCGTCGACGATGCGCTGGTCGGCCGCGACCGCCTCGACGGTCTCGGAGACGATGGCGGCGGCCCGGCCGCGGGGCAGGCAGACGGCGCCGTCGTCGTCGGCGACGATCCAGTCGCCGCGGCGCACGGGAGTGGGCGCGCGGTCGTCGTTGAGCAGTACCTCGCGGCCCACGGCGCCGCCGGCGTCGTGGCCGGGCGTGCGCACCGAGACCCCGGCGCCGACGACGGGCAGTCCGGCGCGGGCGATCGCGGCGACGTCGCGCACGCACCCGTCGATCACGATGCCGCTGATGCGGCGCATGCGCGCGGCCACGGCCAGGATCTCGTCGACGTAGCCGTACTCGGGCTCGCCGGAGACGTCCACGACCAGGGCGCTCTGGGGTGGTGCCTGGGCGACGGCCACGTGCAGGGCGAGGTTGTCGCCGGGTGCGCAGCGCACCGGAAGCGCCGTGGCGGCGAAGGACGACCCGGGCCAGACCGCGAAGAGGTGGGACCCCAGCGGTTTGGCTCCGCACCGCGTCAGCGCGGCAGTGCCCATCGCAGTCATGGTGTCCGCAAGCGCCACGTCAGCCTCCCATTGCATGCGCGCCGTGCGGGCCGCAGCCGCCCCCTGCTCCCGGCGGCGGGCCCGGTGCCCGGCCCGGGGCGGGGCTGCCGGGAAGAGCCGGGGCTCTCCCCTGCGACCCGACTGCCCTTATACTCACGGGTAACTTAACCGGCACGCAAGACGTACGAAGCGGAAAATCCAAAAACCCGCTACCGGCGGTTACAGCCTCCGACCTCTGCCGGGACCCGCGCGGAGCCCGGCGACGGCGTCGAGGGCGGCGCGCGCGGCGGCGGTGTCGTGCACGCGGAAGACCCGCGCGCCCTGCCACGCCGAGACGGCCAGCGCCGCCAGCGTGCCCGGTCCGCGCTCCTCGACGGGCACGTCCAGGGTCTCTCCGATGAAGTCCTTGTTGGACACCGCCACCAGCACCGGCCACCCCGCGGCGACCAGCTCGCCCAGGCGGCGGGTCAGCTCCAGCGAGTGGTAGGTGTTCTTGCCGAAGTCGTGGGTGGGGTCGACGAGCACGCGGTCGGGGCGCACGCCCAGCTCGACCGCGCGGCGGGCCAGTCGGGTCACCGTGGCCGCGACGTCGGCGACCACGTCGCCGTAGTGGACCCGGTGCGGGTCCGTGCGCGGCGCCAGCCCGCCGGTGTGGCTGCACACCAGCCCGGCGCCGGTCTCGGCGGCCACCCGGGCAAGGCCGGGGTCGGCGCCGGCCCAGGTGTCGTTGATCACGTCGGCACCGGCCTCGACGCAGACGCGACCCACCTCCGAGCGCCAGGTGTCCACCGAGATCACGAGCCCGGGATGACGCGACCGCAGCTTGGCGACGAACCCGGCGGTGCGGTCGATCTCCTCGGCGACGGTGACGTCGGGGCCGTGGCCGGCCTTGACCCCGCCGACGTCGACGATGTCGGCGCCGTGGGCGACGGCGGCGTCGGCGGCCTCCAGCGCGGCGCCGAAGGCGTAGGTGGCGCCGCGGTCGTAGAAGGAGTCGGGCGTGCGGTTGACCACCGCCATCACCGCGTGGCTGCCGGGACCGAACTCCCGGCCGCGCAGCCGCAGCGTGCCCCCCGGTGCCTCGTCGCCCATCGCCCCCGCTTTTCGTACCCGTGTGCCGCCGTCCCCGCCGAGCAGCGCGTGCGCGGCGGGGACGGCGGACCGCTCAGGCGGCGGGCACGGAGTCGCCGCCGTAGCGCTCCTTGGTCACCGCCAGGTGCTCCCAGGTCTCCACGTAGGTGACCTCGGGGCAGCCGCGCACGGCCTCCAGCGCCTCCACCAGCGAGGGCCGGTCGGCCGCGCTGGCCGAGCCGATGACGTCGTAGCGCCCGAAGCCCGTGGCGAGGAAGGAGACCCCTGACAGGCTACCGAGCCGCGCGGCCACCGCGGCCGAGTCGCCGCGGCAGCGCAGCCCGAAGCCCACCTGCTCACTGGCGCCCACCGCGGCCGGTTCGGCGATCGCGGTGACGTGGATGACGCCGGCCTCGATCAGCCGCACCACCCGCGAGCGGGCCGCGGCCTGGGACAGGCCGACCTGGCGGGCGAGCTCGGCGTAGGACGCCCGCCCGTCGCGCTGCAGGTGGCGGACCAGCCGCCAGTCCAGCGGATCGATCGAGATCTCACGCAGCTCGCGTACGCTGCTGTAGGCGTCTTTGGCGATGGCCCCGCCGCGGAAGGCCTCGGCTCCGACGACGCCGCTCAGCGAGCGCAGCGCGCCCAGCTCCTTGGCCAGCGCCTCGTCGTCGCGCACGCGTACGTGCGCAACGACCGGGAAGCGCCCGGCGGTATGGGCGGCGAAGACCACCGCCTCGCGCCCGGCCAGCTCCTCCAGCACCGGGCCGACGGGGCCCGATACGCGAAACGAGATGTGGGCGAACACCTCCATCCCCAGTACACCGGCGTGCAGCACTCCCACGATCCGGATGGCACCTGCTCCGACCAGCTGCTTGACACGTGCCCGGACCGCTGTCCGGGAGAGTCCCACTCCGTCGGCGAGTGCCTGGTATGTCGCTCTTCCGTCCCCCTGCAGCGCCCTGATGAGCGCCGCATCGACCGCATCGAGCACGATTGCATGCCTTTCCCTCACATGACGGCGCCCATTCCCCCCGGGCGCCGCCCCCTCCTGCGGCCAGATCATGGCAGTTGTTGCGACGGTTAACTACTGATCACGAAAGAAACAAGGACGACTTTGGCCCTCCATCGCCGGAGATACGGACATCCAGGCGGGTATACCGACATCCCAGGCACGTAACAAACATGCCGACGACGGGGCGGCGTGTGCGAACAACTCCGGCAAAGCGAGACACTGTTCTGCGGCATGTTCGTCGCCGTGAGCGGTAGGGACGGGTGCGACGTCCGACCGCCCGACGACTCCGGCCGTCGGACGGCGACCAGGGACGGGCGGCTTAGTAAGGGGTATCCATGGCACAAGGACGGGATCGACAGGAGCCGGAGCCCGCGGCCGCCTCCCGTCCCGCGACCACCGCGCGGGCGCTGCTGTGGACGGCCGGATCGCTGCCCGTTCCGGGCCTGGCCCACCTGCGCATGCGCCGCCGCACGGCCGGATGGGTGATCCTGGGCTGCTACCTGGTCCTCCTTGTCGCCGCCGGGGTGGGCATCGCCCTGCTCAACGGCGACGTCCTCAGCGGCGCGCAGCTGGCCGTCCAGGGGCGCTGGCTGCTCACCGCCTCCGCGGTGACCTTCGCGGTCGCGGTGCTGTGGATGACGGTGATCGTGCACTCGTGGGTGATCGTGCGCCCGCCGGGCTCGCGCGCGCTCACCCGCTTCACCGGCGGCGCCGTCGTCCTGGCCCTGTGCCTGGCGGTGGCCGCGCCGGCGGCCGCGGTGCTGCGCACGGCCTACACCGCCTACGACACCCTCAACTCCGTCTTCGGGCCCCCGCACGCGGGGGCGCCCCCGCACGACGAGGCCAACCCGTGGGCGGGGCGCGACCGCGTCAACGTGCTGCTGCTGGGCGGCGACGCCGGCAGCAACCGCTACGGGCTGCGGACCGACTCGATGATCGTGGCCAGCATCGACGTCGACCACGGCGACGTCGTGCTGATCGGTCTGCCGCGCAACCTGGAGAACGTCCAGTTCCCCGACGGCACGGCCCTCGCGGAGCGCTACCCGCCGCCCTACGGCTTCGACGACCTGCTCAACGAGGTCTACCAGACCGTCGCGGACAGCCCGAAGAAGCTGGCCGTCGACCCCTCGGCCAAGGACCCGGCCGCCGACACCCTCAAGCGCGTCATCAGCCACCTGCTCGATCTGCAGCTGGACTACTACGCGCTGGTGGACATGCAGGGCTTCGCCTCGCTCATCGACGCCATCGGCGGCATCGACGTGCACATCGAGGAGCCCATCCCCTACGGCCAGGAGGGCAAGGTGCTGGAGGCCGGCCATCAGCACCTCGACGGCTACGAGGCGCTGTGGTACGGCCGCAGCCGCACCAACAGCAACGACTACGCCCGCATGGGCCGCCAGGGCTGCCTGCTGATGTACGTCGCCGAGCAGACCGAGCCGACCACGGTGCTGACCAGCTTCCAGGAATTGGCGGGGGCGACCAAGAAGACGCTGCGCACCGACATCCCCCAGGCCAAGGTGCCGGCGTTCATCGACCTGGCCGACCGGGTGACCGACAAGGGGCGGATGTCGACGCTCCAGCTCTCCCCGCCGCAGGTCAACACCGCCCACCCGGACTGGAAGAACATCCGCGAGCTCATCGCCGACGCGATCGGCGAGCAGGAGGACCTGCAGTCGGCCCAGCAGCAGGACGAGGGCGACGACGAGGTGGCCGCCTCGCCCAGCGGCGGCGAATCGGACTCCTCCGGCGGAGGCGGCGACGGTGGCGGTGGCGGCGAGGACCAGACCGCCTGGCAGGAGTACACCGGCCTGGACGAGCCCTCCCCCGACGCCCCCGGCCGCCAGGTCGGCGAGGACGCCACGTCGCTGGACGCCCTCTGCCCCTGAGGCGGAGAGCGGCCGGCCGCGGCTACGTCCTGTTTGAGAGCGGGGGGCGCCGCTTTGCAGGAACCCACCGGGCACCACCTGGGGCGGTGACCATCGGGGTTGCGGCAATGGGCGCGCCTCGCGTAGCGCGGTCGCAGCTTGCCGCCGAGCGCACGCGGTACCTGCCAGGTGGACCCGCACCACCGGTGGCGGGCTTCCAGCGCAAAGGTGCGCCGTGCGCTCGGCGGCAAGCTGGCACGCAGCGCTACGCGCGATCCAGCCCCATTGCCGCAGCCTCTGTGGTGCCCGACTTGGATGGTCCCCGGAGGGTTCCTGCTGTCGCCAGGGCCGAGGAGCCCACCGGGTACCACCTGGGGCGGCCACCCCCGGGTTGCGGCAATGGGCGCGCCTCGCGTAGCGCGGTCGCAGCTTGCCGCCGAGCGCACGCGGTTCTTCCCAGGCGGAGCCGCACCACCGGTGGCGGGCTTCCGGCGCGAAGGTGCGCCGTGCGCTCGGCGGCAAGCTGGCACGCAGCGCTACGCGCGATCCAGCCCCATTGCCGCAGCCGCTGTGGTGCCCGACTTGGATGGTCCCCGGAGGGTTCCTGCTGTCGCCAGGGCAGAGGAGCCCGCCGGATACCACCTGGGGCGGCCACCCCCGGGTTGCGGCAATGGGCGCGCCTCGCGTAGCGCGGCCCGCCCGTCAGCCCGCCGCCACCCCAGCGGGGACGCTTCGCGTCACGTGCTTGCCTGCCGCCGAGCGCACGCGGTACCTGCCAGGTGGATCCGCACCACCGGTGGCCGGGTTTCAGCGCATGATGTGCACCGCCGCTCGGCGGCAAGCCGGTTCTGAACAAGTACGTGGCGCGAAGCGCAGGACGTAGCCGCGGCTAGGCCGAGAACCCGCCGTAGCGGCCCCGGTGGTAGACCAGCGGGCGTCCGGCGGCGGGCGAGACGCGGGTCCGGACCACCCGGCCGACCACGAGCCAGTGGTCGCCCACGGCAAGGACGTCGTGCTTGCGGCACAGCAGGTGGCCGGCCGCGCCCAGGAGCAGCGGCTGCCCGTCGGCGCCGCGCTGCCAGCGCGTGGGAGGCGCGAAGCGGTCGATGCCGCGCGCGGCGAAGCGCGCGGCGACCTCCTGCTGGTCCTCGCCGAGGATGTTCACCGCGAAGGCGGGCGCCTCGCGCAGCCGCGGCCAGGTCGAGGAGCGGTCGCCGATGTAGAAGGACACCAGCGGCGGGTCGAGGCTGACGCTGGTGAAGGAGGTGGCGGTCACCCCGGCCGGCCCGTCGGGCGTTGCGGCCGTCACCACTACCACGCCCGCCGCGTGCTCGGCCATGACGCGGCGGAAGCCGTCGGCGGCGAGGTCCGCCCCGTGCGCCGACCGATCCGCCTGCCCGCCGTCCGCGTCGAATGCCGCCTCCGCCGAACTGCGCACGCACGCCTCCATCCTGTGTGGCGGGCCTCTCGGCCCGCCGCCGCACGGTGTCCTCCGTCCCGTCAGCCTTGGGCGGAGATGCGCTATTCCCGCCCGTCACCCGCCACCGCCCCAACGGAGACGCTACGCGCCGCCCGCCTTCGCCCGTCACCCGCCACCGCCCCAACGGAGACGCTACGCGCCGCCCGCCTTCGCCCGTCACCCGCCACCGCCCCAATGTGCGCAGGTTCGCACATCCGCCCGAGTCCGCCGCGGGGCACCGCGGTCGATGCCTGCGGCGACGCCGGGTGACCGTTCGCTCTCAGCGAAACACGCGGCGTCCAGGCCACGGCGGCGGACACGGAGCCGCCGGTGACTCGCCGCGATCGACTGAAGCCGGGCTTTCACCTCCGCGCAGGCTAAAGTCGGGCATATGCGCACACCCACGACCCGGGGCCGCCGTGCCCTGGTGATTCTGGCGGTCCTGGTCCTGTGCGGCAGCGGACTCGCGGCCGCCGGCCCGTGGCTGCTGGCCCGGGCCGGGATCGACCGCACCGCCCTGCCCTGGGCCGACCCCTGCTCCGTGCGCACCGCCGAGGGGACGGTCCTGCTGACGGTCGAGGAGGCGCGCCTGGCCACGACCGCGGCGGCGCTGCGCGCCCGCGGAGCCGAGGCCCCCGACACCTCCGGCATCGATCCCGCGGTGCTCGACCGGCTGCTGCACGGCCCGCCGGACGAGCCCGGGCCCAGCCTGACCTGCCGTGCCACCGATCCCGACGCCCTGGCCGAACAGGACCTCACCGAGACCGGGCTGACGCCGCGCGCCCAGGCCGTGCTCGACTCCGTGAACGAGGTCTTCGGCCCCGTGAGCGTCGGCGGTTACGAACCCGGCGGCATCTCGACCGGCCACGGCGAGGACTCCGCCCACTACGACGGGCGGGCCATCGACTTCTTCTACCGGCCGATCAGCGAGGAGAACCGGCGCGAGGGCTGGCTTTTGGCGCACTGGCTGGTCGCCCACGCCGAGAAACTGCACGTGGCCAACGTGATCTTCGACGACGAGATCTGGAACGCCCGCGGCTCGCGCGGCGGCTGGTGGCCCTATGTCGCCGACGACCCCGACAACGCGATCATGCGCCACCTCGACCACGTGCACGTCGACGTGCAGGAAGGCGGCTGAGGCCGCCCCCCGCCCCGGCGGTTTCCCCCGAGAGCGGAACATCCTGGCATGGGACGGCTCCGGCTCGCTAGGTTGGGGAACCGTGCCTGACATCGATCCTGACTTCCTCGCCCTGCCGATGCGGCGGCTCGCCGACGCGGCGCTGCAGAAGGCCCGCGATCTGGGCGCCGACCACGCCGACTTCCGACTGGAGCGCATCCGGGGCCGCTACCTCTCGCTCTCCGACGCCGAACTCGATTCCGAGTCCGACAGCGACACCCTCGGCTTCGCCGTGCGGGTCGTCCACAACGGAGTGTGGGGGTTCGCCGCCGCCACCGACCTCACCCCCGACTCCGCCGCCTCCGTCGCCGAGCGCGCCGTGCGGGTGGCCGAGGTCTCGGCCGCGGCCGCCACCGAGCGCATCGAGCTCGCCCCCGAACCCGCGCACCCCGACGCCACGTGGGTCTCCTCCTACGAGGTCGACCCCTTCGAGGTCGGCCAGCGCGAGCAGACCGCCATGCTCGCCGGGTGGAGCCGCCGCCTGCTCAAGGACAACCGGGTCGACCACGTCGACGCCTCGATGGTGGCGGTCAAGGAGCAGAAGTTCTACGCCGACACCGCGGGCACGACCACGACCCAGCAGCGGGTGCGCATCGCCCCGGTGGCAGAGGTCTTCGCCACCCGCGACGGCCTGCTCGACAGCATGCGCACCATCGCGCCGCCGGCCGGGCGCGGCTGGGAGTACATGTCCCAGGTCGAACCCCAGCTCGACAGCCTGCCCGAGCTGCTCGCCGAGAAACTGGCCGCTCCCAGCGTGCAGCCCGGCGCCTACGACCTGGTCGTGCACCCCTCCAACCTGTGGCTGACCATCCACGAGTCCATCGGCCACGCCACCGAGCTGGACCGGGCGCTGGGCTATGAGGCCGCCTACGCCGGCACCTCGTTCGCCACCCCCGACCATCTGGGCGGCCTGCGCTACGGCTCGGAGATCATGAACGTCACCGGCGACCGCACGGTCGAGCACGGCCTGGCCACCATCGGCTACGACGACGAGGGCGTGGCCACCACGTCCTTCGACCTCGTCCGCGACGGCGTCCTGGTGGGCTACCAGCGCGACCGCCGCATCTCGCACCTGCAGGGCTACGACTCCTCCAACGGCTGCGCCCACGCCGACTCCCCCGCGACCATGCCCATCCAGCGCATGGCCAACGTCTCGCTGGCCGCCGACCCCGACGGCCCCTCCACCGACGGGCTGATCGAGGGCGTCGAGCGCGGCATCTACATCGTCGGGGACAAGAGCTGGTCGATCGACATGCAGCGCTACAACTTCCAGTTCACCGGACAGCGGTTCTACCGCATCGAGAACGGCCGGATCGCCGGGATGCTGCGCGATGTCGCCTACCAGGCCACCACGACCGACTTCTGGGGGTCGATGCGCGCCCTGGGCGGACCGCAGACCTACGAGCTGGGCGGTTCGTTCATGTGCGGCAAGGGACAGCCCGGGCAGGTGGCCGCGGTCAGCCACGGCTGCCCGTCGGCGGTCTTCTCGGGCGTGCGCGTCCTCAACACGGTGCAGGAGGCAGGCAAGTGAGCGGCATGAACCCGCAGGCGGTGGTGGAGCGGGCGCTGGAGCTGGCGCGCGCGGACGGCTGCATGGTGCTGGTCGAGGAGGCGTCGACGGCGAACCTGCGCTGGGCCGGCAACTCGCTGACGACCAACGGCGCCACGCAGGGCCGCACGGTCACGGTGATCGCGCTCGACGCCTCCGGCCGCGGCGTGTCCGTCGGCGCCCGCACCCGCTCGGGACTCGCCGATGAGGACCTGGAGGACCTGGTGCGCGCGGCCGAGGACGCCGCCGCCAACGCGCTGCCCACCGAGGACGCCACCGCGCTGCTGGAGCCCGATTCGGCCCGGACTCCCCAGGCCGCGGACTGGGACGCGCCGGTGCCCGCCACCGACATCTCGGTGTTCTCCGGGCTGGCGCCGGGGCTGGGCCGGGCCTTCGAGCGGGGCTCGGCGGCCGGGCGGCGGCTGTACGGCTACGCCGAGCACACCGTGGAGGCCGTCTTCTTCGGCAGCTCGACCGGTGTGCGGCTGCGCCACGACCAGCCGTCGGGGACGGTCGAGCTGAACGCCAAGACGGGGACGTCGTTCTCCGCCGCCGACGGGCATTCGGCCTGGGTCGGCAGCGCCACCCGCGACTTCTCCGATGTGGACGCCGGTGCGCTGGAGGAGGAGCTGGCGCGGCGGATGCGCTGGGCCCGGCGCACCGTCGACATCGAGGCGGGGCGCTATGAGACCCTGCTGCCGCCCAGCGCGGTCGCCGACCTGATGCTGTTCCTGTACTCCGCGGCCACCGCGCGAGACGCCGCCGAGGGGCGCACCGTGTTCTCGGGCGCCCAGGGCCAGGGCGCCACCCGCGTCGGCGAGCGGCTGTCGGCGATGCCGCTGACGCTGTTCAGCGACCCCGCCTACCCGGGGCTGGAGTGCGCGCCGTTCATCACGGCCGCGGGCCCGGGGCGCCGGGTGACCGCCTTCGACAACGGGCTGCCGCTGAGCCGCACCGAGTGGGTCTCCGGCGGCAAGCTCGCGGCCCTGACCCAGACCCGCCGCTCGGCGGAGCTGACCGGCCTGCCGCTGACCCCGCACATCGACAACCTGGTGCTGGAGGCCGACGGAGGCGCCGCGAGCCTGGAGGAGATGGTCGCGCAGACCGAGCGGGGGCTGCTGCTGACGTGCCTGTGGTACATGCGCGAGGTCGACCCGCAGACCCTGCTGCTGACCGGACTGACCCGCGACGGCGTCTACCTCGTCGAGGACGGCGAGGTCACCGGTGCGGTGAACAACTTCCGGTTCAACGAGTCCCCGGTCTCCCTCCTCGACCGCGCCACCCAGGCCGGAGCCACCGTGCCCACCCTGGGCCGCGAGGTCGGCGACAGGTTCCCCCGCACGGCCATGCCGCCGCTGCGGGTGCCCGACTTCAACATGTCCACGGTCAGCCGCGCATCGTGACGGGGGCGGGCGGTTCCGCCGGCGGCGGATCCGCCCGTCGCGGGCCGAAAGGCCGGCGGGGGCGCGTGCGCCTGCCCGGCCGGCCCTCCGCCTGGTCCTGCGGGCCTACTCGTCGAGGCGGAAGCCGACCTTCATGCCGACCTGGAAGTGGCCGATCGAGCCTTCCTCCAGGTGGCCGCGGATCTCGGTGACCTCGAACCAGTCGAGCTGGCGCAGGGTGGCGGCGGCGCGGTCGATGCCGTTGCGGATGGCCTGCTCCAGCCCGTCGGGCGAGGTGCCCACGATCTCGGTGACGCGGTAGGTGTTGTGCGACATGTGCGCCTCCTGCTCGGATGTGGTCCCATCACACTTCCCGTCGCCGGCGGCGCGGACAACGGGGCGCGCGGGGACCACTGACCGCTTGGCGCGCGGCTAAGCGGGGCTTTGCCCGCTCGTGGGACTGCGGTCCGTGACACGTGTGGAACATGCCCGTTTATTCGGGTTTCGCGGAGCAGGGCGATTGACCTGCGGGACTCTCCCGAGATCACGTCGTAACTAAGTCTTGACGTACACACGGGATCGGCGGTGTACATTGGGGTTCAGCGCTCCGGTCCCCCGTCGGAGCGCTGGAGCGGTGTTTCGAGCCCCCGTCGGAACACCGGTTGCGACGTCGGGTGGTTTGCCCCCGTAGCCACCCGACGTCGCTTTTTCATGCGCGCCGACGGGTACGTTGCGTAGCCGCCGGCCGTCGGCAGGACCGGGCGATGAAGGGGAGCACACGATGACCGCAGGCAACGACGCGCCCGAGGACGAGGCGCCGCACTGCTCCCGCAAGGGCTGCCGCAACCCCGCCGTGTGGGTCCTGGTGTGGAACAACCCCAAGGTGCACACGCCCGACCGCCGCAAGACCTGGTTGGCCTGCGACGAGCACCGCGCCTACCTGGGCGAGTTCCTGGGCGTGCGCGGCTTCCTGCTGGAGACCGTCCCCTTCGCCGACTTCACCGGCTGAGCCGTCTGCACCGCACTGCGCGCTCTTTCGCGCGGTGAGACGCCGGCGCGCCGCCCGCTTCCGCTGATATCGGGCCCGCGGTGATCAACGAGACCGAGACGCTGCGCGCCGCATGCCTGCGTGCCGCCGCGGGTCGGCCGCGCCCGTTAAGCCGTGTTTAAGAACGGCGGGGGCGCCGCTTTCCAGGAACCCACCGGGCACCACCCGGGGCGGCCACCACCGGGGCTGCGGCAATGGGTGCGCCTCGCGAAGCGCGGTCACAGCTTGCCGCCGAGCGCACGCTGAACCTGTCAGGCGGAGCCGCACCACCGGTGGCGGGCCGGCGCAAAAGTGCACCTCCGCTCGGCGGCAAGCTGGCGCACAGCGCTTCGCGCATCACAGCCCCATTGCCGCAACCTCCTGTGGTGATCGGCCTCCTAGACAGGACGCCTTGCCATGCTTATCGAATATCGATAGATTCCTGTCGTGATTCGATCGAAGGAGAAGCGATGGGAAACCTGACGGTGCTCGCACTGCGCGCCGTGCTCGCGGGACTGCTCGCGGGTTCGGTGTTCGTGCAGGCGGTGATGGTGCCGCTGCTGGCCGCCGACATGGAAGGGCTCGATCCCGAGGTCGCGCACCTGCGCGTTCCGGTGCTGGTGATCATCGTCCTGGGCATCGTGACGACCCAGGTCGTCATGGTGTGCGTGTGGCGGCTGGTGACGATGGTGCGGCGCGGGACCGTGTTCTCCCCCGCCGCGTTCCGCTACGTGCACATCGTCATCGGCGCCTTCGTGGCGGCCGCGCTCCTGGTGTTCGCGCTCGGCTTCCTGCTCGCGCCGGGCGAGGCCGTGGCCCCGGGCGTGGTCCTGCTGCTGGGCGGGGTGGGCGTGGCCGTTCTGGGCGTCGCCCTGATCGTGCTGGTGCTGCGGATGCTGCTGGCCCAGGCCATCGACCGCGACGCCGAGGCGGCGCGGATGCGCGACGAGCTGGACGGGGTGATCTGATGCCGATCGTCGTCGACATCGACGTGATGCTGGCCAAGCGGAAGATGTCCGTGGGAGAGCTGGCCGAGCGCGTCGGGATCACGCCGGCCAACCTGGCGGTGCTCAAGAACGGCCGCGCCAAGGCGGTGCGCTTCTCGACGCTCGCCGCGCTGTGCGAGGTGCTCGACTGCCAGCCGGGCGACCTGCTGCGCTGGGAGGCCGACGCGACCGGCGCGACCGAAGAGGCGGCGGAGGCCGCGCAGGCGCGGGACGCGTGAGGGCCCGCCGACGTGCGCGGCGGGTGCGGGGCGCCCGGGTCGCCGTGCGGGCGTCGCGCGGCGGAAGCGGCCGACCCGGCGGGCGGCCCTCAGCTCCCGTCGCCGCCCGCCTGCTCACCGGCCGCGCGCGCACGGGCCAGCTCCTCGGGGGTGTCGCAGTCGAACGCGGCCCGGACCAGGGCGCCTTCGGCCGCCACCGGCAGCGGATCCAGCGGTCCCAGCAGGCCGCGCAGCGAGCGCCCCGCGTAGTCGGCCAGCGCGCCGCGGACGGCGTCGGTGCGCCAGACCCCCAGCAGCCACTGCGTCCGCCCCTGGGCGTCGACGAGCACGGCGCCGCTGCGCCCCTCGGCCGCGCGCCGCAGGGCCTCGATGTCGGCGGCGCGCAGGAACGGCAGGTCGCCGGCCAGCAGGGCGAACCGCGGCCGCGCCACCCAGGCCAGTCCGGCGCGCAGGGCCGGCACCGGCCCCGAGCCCGGCGGGTCTTCGCGGACGTAGCGGGCGGCGGGGCGCTCGCGGGGCGGTCCCACGACGATCACCTCTGCGGCCGCGGCGGCCGCCGCGGCCACGCGTTCGACCAGGCTGGCTCCGCCGACGTCGAGGCCGGGCTTGTCGCCGCCGCCCATGCGGCGGGCCGCTCCCCCGGCCAGGATCACGGCGTCGAAGGGCTCCGGATCGGCCATCGCGCGCTCCCTCCCGGCTGCCGGGCCGCCGCCGACGGCGGCGCCGCCTTCAGCATGCCATCCGCGCTCCGCGGCCGCCGGTCCGTGCCCCGCCGATCGCACTCCCGACGTCCTCGCGCGGTTACCGCCCAGGGCCGCGGGGGTAGTCGTGGCCGCTACAGGCAAGGGCACCGCCCGGCGGATACGGGCAGGCGAGACGCCGAATCCGACGCGGAGCTCGCGCCCGGAGACCGGCCGCCGGGGCCGGCAAACGGAGAAAGGCGCAGCCATGCCGAGTGCTCCCACCGGATTGCACCACGTGACCGCGATCGCCACCGATCCGCAGCGCAACGCCGACTTCTACCACGGCGTCCTCGGGCTGAGGCTGGTCAAGACCACGGTGAACTTCGACGCACCCGACACCTACCACCTCTACTTCGGCGGGGAGTCCGGGCAGCCCGGAACGCTGATCACGTTCTTCCCCTGGCCGGGCGCGCCGCCGGGGCGGCACGGCGCAGGCCAGGCCACGGCCGTGGCCTTCTCCGTCCCGGAGGGCTCGCTGGGCTGGTGGCGCGAACGCCTGCGCGCACGCGGGGCAGACGTCGGCACCGTGGCGCACCGGTTGGAGGAGGAGGCCCTGCCGGTACGCGACCCCGACGGCCTGGGCCTGGAGCTGGTCGCCCACCGGCAGGCCGATGCGGCGCCGGCGTGGGAGGGCGGCCCGGTCCCCGACGAGCACGCCGTCCGGGGACTGCACTCGGTCACGCTGACCGAGGCCGGCTACGAACACACCGCGGGGCTGCTCACCGACACGCTCGGCTTCCGCTTCGCCGAGGAGGCGAACAACCGCTTCCGGTTCGCCACCGGCGAGGGCGGGGCCGGCGGCCTGGTGGACGTGGTGTGCCGCCCCGAGGTGCCCCAGGGCCTGGTGGCGGCCGGCACGGTGCACCACATCGCCTGGCGCACCCCGGACGACGACGAGCAGGTCTCCTGGCGCGAGGCCCTGGTCGGCCAGGGGCTGAACGTGACGCCGGTGCTGGACCGGCAGTACTTCCACTCCATCTACTTCCGCGAGCCCGGCGGCGTGCTGCTGGAGATCGCCACCGATCCGCCGGGGTTCACGGTCGACGAGCCGCTGATGCGGCTGGGCCGGGCGCTGAGACTGCCGCCGTGGCTGGAGCCCTCCCGCGCCGAGATCGAGCAGGCCCTGCCCGCGCTGCGGGTCCCCGGCCCCGACGAGGAGATCGTCCTCGGCGGCAGAACCGCCGCCGAGGCGTGAGAGGCGGCCTGCCATGGATCCGAACGACCTTCCCGCGCCCAGCGAGGGCCTGGTGGTCACCCACTTCCTCACGGTGTCCGACGTGGCCCGATCGCGGGCCTTCTACGCCGATGTGCTGGCGGGCTCGGTGGTGCTGGAGGACAACCCGTGCATCGTCCGGGTCGCCAACACCTGGATCATCATGAATCCCGGCGGCGGCCCCACCCCGGACAAGCCCGGCATCACCCTGCGCCCGCCGGAGGCCGGCGACACCGTTTCGGCGTTCCTGAACATCCGGGTCGCCGACATCGCCGCCTTCTACGACCGCGCGCGCGGCAAAGGCGCCGAGTTCCTCACCGAACCCATCGACCGCAAGGCCGAGATCCGCTGCTACATGCGCGACCCGGACGGCTACCTCATCGAGGTGGGCCAGGCCACCGGCATGCTGGAGGGGATCTACGCCGACCCGCCCGCCGGCGCGGGCCCCGAGAGCTAGCCGCGGGGCGGTCCGGAGCCGGGTTGCGGCCTCATCCCTTCACGCAGACGATCTGGCGCAGGTGGGCGACCACCTCGACCAGGTCGGCCTGGGCCTCGATGACGGCGCTGAGGTCCTTGTAGGCGGCCGGGATCTCGTCGATGACGGCCGCGTCCTTGCGGCTCTCCACCCCGGCGGTCTGGGCGACGAGATCCTCGCGGGTGAACTCGCGCCGGGCCCGGTTGCGGCTCATCCGCCGTCCGGCGCCGTGCGCGGCGGAGTTGAACGAGGCCGGGTTGCCCAGCCCGCGCACGATGTAGGTGCCCGTCGCCATGCTCCCCGGGATGATCCCGAGTTCGCCCGTGCCCGCGCGGATGGCGCCCTTGCGGGTGACCAGCACCGGCACCCCGTCGTAGGTCTCCTCGGCGACGTAGTTGTGGTGGCAGGAGATCCGCTCGCCGAAGCCGGCGCCGGGCACGGCCTTGCGCAGCACGTCGCAGGCCAGGCCCATCATGACGTCGCGGTTGCGCCGGGCGTACTCCTGGGCCCAGAACAGGTCGCGCCGGTAGGCCTCCATCTCCGGGGTGCCGCTGACGAAGACGGCCAGGTCGCGGTCGGGCAGGTCGCGGTTGTGCGGCAGCTCGCGGGCGCACTCGATGTGGTGTTCGGCCAGCTCCTTGCCGATGTTGCGCGAGCCCGAGTGCAGAACCAGCCACACGGCGTCCTCGTCGTCCAGGCAGACTTCCAGGAAGTGGTTGCCGCCGCCCAGCGTGCCCATCTGGTGGGCTGCGCGCTCGCGGCGCTTCTGCACGGGGCCGGCGAGTGCGCCGAAGCGGTCCCAGAAGCGGCCCCAATCGGAGGTGGGCAGCCCGTGGACGCGCTTGGGGTCGACCGGGCGCTTGTGCGCCTGGTGGCCGACGGGCACCGCCTGCTCCAGCCCGGCGCGCAGCCGGCCCAGGTCCTCGGGCAGGTCGCCGGCTTTGAGGCTGGAGCGCACCGCGGTCATGCCGCAGCCGATGTCGACGCCGACGGCCGCGGGTGAGACCGCGTCGCGCATGGCGATCACCGAGCCCACGGTCGCGCCCTTGCCGTAGTGGACGTCGGGCATCACGGCCAGGCCGTGCACCCACGGCAGCCGTGTGACGTTGCGCAACTGGTCCATCGCCGCGGGCTCGACCGAGTCGGGGTCGGCCCACATTCGGATGGGAACCCGCGCACCGGGAGCCTCGGTGTAGGCCATGGGCCACCTCCTCCAGCCGAAACCTGCCGGCACCGCTACCCACAAGGCGGCCCGGGTGTGTCCCCGATCAAGCCAGACGGGTGCGGGCAGGGGCAACAGGATTTCCTCGCAACCTCCACGTGCGGACCTGGCGGCCAGGTGGCCGCCCCTGGTCAGGCTGGTACAGACCGCACTCGGTCGGATACCTTCCACATCGACGGCCCCGATGCTCGGAGACCACCATGGGCAAACGCGAAGACTCCAGCAACAGCGACGGCCACAAACCCGACCGCCCCATCCCTCCGCCCACTCCCGACGACGGCGGCAGCGGTGGCGGCCGACACGAACGCGGCGAGGACGACAAGTGACGACCGTCGTCGACCGCCAAGCCCGCCTCGCCGAGATCCTTCCTCCGGCGTGGCGGGACGTGTTCACGGCTGTTCCCCGTCACCTCTTCATGCCCGCCACCGTATGGCTCGACAGCGGAAGCCCGCCGGTGCGACTACGCCGCCAGGACGACCCTGAGGCGTGGATGGCGGCCTGCTATGAGGACCGGCCGCTGATCACCCAGCTCGACGACGGCGCCGACACCGGACGCGGCTATTTCTCTTCCTCGGCGTCGAAACCGTCGATCGTCGCGGACATGTTGGAGGCCGCCCATCTGGCGTCCGGGCAGCAGGTCCTGGAGATCGGCACCGGCACCGGATGGAACGCGGCCCTGATCGGTGCGGTCGTCGGCGTGGAGAACGTGACCACGGTCGAGGTCGACACGCGCCTGGCCGATGCCGCCCGCACGGCGACGGCAGCGGCCGGCTGGCCGGTGAAGGTCGTCGCCGCAGACGGCACGAAGGGCTACCCGGACGGCGCCCCGTTCGACCGGATCCTGTCGACCGCCGCCGTGCAGCAGGTTCCGGGCGTGTGGGTGGAGCAGACCCGACCGGGCGGACGAATCGTGACGCCCTGGGGTACGTCCTTTCACAACGGCACCCTGGCCCGACTGGACGTGGCCGCGGACGGGCTGCGCGCGTCGGGGAGGTTCGGTGGGAATGCGGGGTTCATGTGGGTCCGCTCGCAACGTACTCCGCATGGGACGCTGGATGATCGCGTCCGCCCGGAGCACGGGTATGCGGTGAGCAGCACGGACCTGCACCCCTACGACCCGGTGGGCGACTTCGACGCGTCCTTCGCGATCGGCCTCCTGCTACCGGGCGTCAAGGACCTGCTGGTTTTCGACGACGACATCGACGGCAATCCGAAGTTCACTGTGTATCTGATGGATCCGGGTTCGGGGTCGTGGGCGTCGTGGCGCGTCACCCCGCAAAGCAGAGGCGAATACGAGGTGCGCCAGCACGGCCCCCGGCTGCTCTTCGACGAACTGGCCGCCGCCTACCGCTGGTGGGAAGCGGCGGGGCGGCCCGAGCACTCCAGGTTCGGTCTGACGGTCACATCCGACCGGCAGGAGGTGTGGCTGGACGAACCCACCGCCGTCGTGGCCGCCCCGGTGCCGACGCCGTCCTGACACCTCGCTGCCGGGCCGAGATCTCCCTCAGCCCCCGATCGCCGACATCGGGCGGGACGGCTGGAGGAAGCTGGGGTCGTTGATGCCGTGGCCGGGCAGCTTGGTGGCGACGGCGGCGCGCCAGCGGGCGGCGATGTCCTCGTCGCTGCCGCCGCCGCGCAGCAGCGGGCGCAGGTCGGACTCCTCGCGGGCGAAGAGGCAGTTGCGGACCTGTCCCTCGGCGGTCAGCCGCACGCGGTCGCAGGCACCGCAGAATGGGCGGGTGACCGAGCCGATCACGCCGACGGTGGCCGGGCCGCCGTCGACGTAGAACAGCTCGGCCGGGGCGCTGCCGCGGGTGTGGTCGTCGGCGGGTTCCAGGTGGTAGGCGGCGCTGAGGCGGTCGAGGATCTCGTCGGCGGTGACCATGGTGTCGCGCCGCCAGCCGTGCTGGGCGTCCAGGGGCATCTGCTCGATGAACCGGAGCTGGTAGCCGTGGTCCAGGCAGTAGGCCAGCAGGTCGGGGGCCTCGTCGTCGTTGACGCCGCGCATCAGCACCGCGTTGACCTTGACGGGGGTGAGACCGGCCGCGGCGGCGCCGGCCATGCCCTCCAGGACGTCGGGCAGCCGGCGGCGGCGGGCGAGCTTCTCGAAGACGTCGGGGCGCACGGTGTCCAGCGAGACGTTGACGCGGTCCAGGCCGGCCTCGGCGAGGGCGGGGGCGGTCCGGGCCAGGCCGATCCCGTTGGTGGTCAGGGCGGTCTGCGGGCGGGGGCGCAGGGCGGTGGCGGCGGCGACGATGCCGGTGAGGCCGCGGCGCAGCAGCGGCTCGCCGCCGGTGAAGCGGATCTCCTCGATGCCGAGCATGGTGACGCCGACGCGGATCAGCCGGTTCACCTCGTCGTCGGTGAGGACTTCGTCCTTGGGCAGCCACTCCAGCCCTTCGGGCGGCATGCAGTAGGTGCAGCGCAGGTTGCAGCGGTCGGTGAGCGAGACCCTCAGGTCGGTGGCGACCCTTCCGTAGGAATCGGCCAGCATGGCGCGTCACCTCTCAGTTTCCGGGTGGCCGTCCAGCCTCAGCGATGCGGATGCGTCGGCGGTGACGTCACTGGGATCGTTCCCGGCGCAGCTCCAGCCTAAAGATGCCTGTTTCGTCGCGTCTGTAGATCACTGGACTGATATTGGCGATTGTTCCGTTGCGTGAATCGTCGTCCGAGTTGGGATGGTACTGCGGGTTCTACTGCCCTGTATACAATCCCACGAATCGTGGCGCCAGCGCAGGAGGCTCGGCCGTTCCCGGCCACCGGCCGCGCACCGGCCGCCCGCGCGCCGCGCGCCCCCGGGCGTAGACGCGCGGACCCCGGGAACATGGTGGGCATGGAGGTCACCGAGGTCCTACTGCCCGGCGTGGGCATCCGCTACGAGTTCTCCACCTCCCGCGGCGAGCGCGTGGGCGTCGTCGCCCGCCGCAGCGGCGAGACGGAGCTGCTCGTCTACGGCAGGGGCGATCCCGACACCCCGCGCCACCTGCTGCACCTGACACGCGAGGAGTCCGAGACCGTGGCCGAGATGCTCGGGGCGCCGCGCGTGGCCGAGCGCTTCGCCGACCTCACCCGCGAGGTCCCCGGCCTGGTCTCCGGCCAGATCGAGATCGGCGAGGACTCGCCTTACCGCGACCGCACCCTGGGCGACACCAGGGCGCGCACCCGCACCGGCGCCTCGATCGTGGCCATCGTGCGCGGCGACACCGTCATCGCCTCCCCCACCCCCGCCCAGCGGCTGCAGGCCGGCGACGTCCTCGTCGTGGTCGGCACCGACGAGGGCATCGCCGGCGTCGAGAACATCGTCGGCGCCTCCTAGGCCGCGGCGCCATGGAGATCTCCGTCCCCCTGTTCCTCGAACTCGGCGCCGTGCTGGTCGTCCTCAGCCTCATCTCCTCGGCCGCGCGGCGCTGGGGGCTGTCCCCGGTGCCGCTGTACCTGCTGGCGGGGCTGGCCCTGGGCGAGGGCGGTCTGGCGCCCGTGCCGGCGGCGGGCGAGTTCATCGGCACCGGCGCGGCCATCGGGATGGTGCTGCTGCTGTTGCTGCTGGGCCTGGAGTTCTCGCCGGAGGAGTTCTCCCAGAGCCTGCGGCTGCACCTGCCGTCGTCGCTGCTGGATGCGCTGCTCAACGCGCTGCCGGGGGCGGCCGCGGGGCTGCTGATGGGGCTGGACTGGCGCGGGGTGGTCGCGCTGGCGGGCATCACCTGGATCTCCTCCTCGGGCATCGTGGCGCGGCTATTGGACGACCTGGGCCGGCTGGGCAACCGCGAGACCCCCTCGGTGCTGTCGCTGCTGGTGCTGGAGGACATCGCCATGGCGGTGTACCTGCCGCTGCTGGGAGCGGCGGTGATCGGCAGCACGCTGGGCCGCACCACCTTCACCCTGGCCACGGCGCTGCTGGCGGTGGCGATCGCGCTGTTCGCCTCGCGGCGCCTGCACGGGCCGATCAACCGCGTCCTCGACACCGGCGACTCCGAGCAGTTCCTGCTGCGCATCCTGGGGCTGACGCTGCTGGTGGCGGGGGCGGCCGAGGCCGCGCACGCGTCGGCGGCGGTGGGCGCGTTCCTGGTCGGCCTGGCGCTGAGCGGGCAGCTGGCCCAGCGCACGCGGCTGGCCGTCGAGCCGCTGCGCGACCTGTTCTCGCTGGTGTTCTTCCTGGCGATCGGGTTGACGATCGATCCGCGCCAGCTGGTGCCGATGCTGCCGGCCGCCGCCGCGCTTGCCGCTGTCACCGCGCTGACCAAGACGGCGGTGGGCTGGTATGCGGCCGGCCGCGACGGCGTGGGCCGCCGCGGCCGGCTGCGCGCCGGCACGGTGCTCATCCCGCGCGGCGAGTTCTCCGTGGTGATCGCGGGCCTGGCCGCGGTGGCGGAGCCCCGGCTGGTGCCCTTCGCCGCGGCCTACGTGATCATCCTGGCCGTGGCCGGCCCGCTGATCACCTACGCGGCCGGCCGGATGCGCACCCCCGCGTGGGCGGGGGGAGCCGACGAGGGCGCCCGGGCCCCGTAGGCTGCCCGCCAGGGGCGTGCCCCGGCCCGAGCGGGCCGAAGGGGTGCGGCGCCGGCTGGACTGACGAGCGAGGGAGCGAGGCTTGAGCGGGCCGGAGGGGTGCGGCGCCGTCTGGACTGACGAGCGAGGGAGCGAGGGAACGAGCGACCGAGCGAGGAGGGAAGACGGCGCGTCGAAGCACCCCGCAGGCCCGCGGGAAAGCACAGGACGGACAGGACGAGCGGAAGAGGAGCCGCAGTGGTCAACGTGCGCGAATGGGAACTGGCCGGCGGAAGCGGCGGCAGCGAGCGGCGCTACGCGCGGGCGTGGGCGCCCCAGAGCGCCGAGCCGACGTGGCTGGCGGTGCTGGTGCACGGCTACGGCGAGCACATCGGCCGCTACGAGCACACCGCCGGGACGCTGTGCACCAACGGCGCCGCGGTCTACGGGCTCGACCACCGCGGGCACGGCCGCTCCTCGGGCGAACGGGTGCTCATCGAGGACTTCGGCGGGGTGGTCGAGGACCTGCACCGGCTCGTGACCCAGGCGCGCACCGCCTACCGCACGCTGCCGCTGGTGCTGGTCGGCCACTCCATGGGCGGCATGATCGCCGCGCGCTACGCCCAGCTGCATCCCGGCGAACTCGCCGGGCTGGCGCTGTCGGGGCCGGTGCTGGGGCGCTGGAGCACCGCGGGCGCGCTGCTGGCCGAACCGGAGATCCCCGACGTCCCGGTGGACCCCTCCACGCTCTCGCGCGATCCCCAGGTGGGCGCCGACTACGCCGCCGACGAGCTGGTCTGGCACGGGCCGTTCAAGCGGGAGCTGCTGGAGGCCCTCACCGCCGAGCTGGAGCGCATCCGCGAGCACGGCCGGCTGGGCGACACCCCGCTGCTGTGGGTGCACGGTTCGCGGGACACCCTGGTGCCGATCGCCGACACCCGGGTGGGCATCGAGGAGTTCGCCGGCGAGGACCTCGCGGTGCGCATCTTCCCCGGCGCCCGCCACGAGGTGTTCAACGAGATCAACCGCGACGAGGTGCTGGAGGAGGTCGTGCGCTTCGCCCGGCGCTGCGCGGCGCGGGCTCAGTCGGCGTAGAGCGCGGCGATCTCCTCGGCGTACTTGCGCTGCACGACCCGGCGCTTGAGCTTGAGCGAGGGCGTCAGCTCGGCGCCCGCGACCGTCCACTCCCCCGGCAGCAGCCGCCAGCGCTTGACCTGCTGGACGCGGGCCAGGCGGGCGTTGGCGGCCTCGACGGCCCGCTCGACCTCGGCCAGCACCTCGGGGTGCGCGGCCAGGGACGCCAGGTCGGTCTCTGCGATGCCCCGGGCCTGCGCCCAGCCGGGCGCCGTGTCGGGGTCCAGCGTCAGCAGCGCCACCGGGTAGGGGCGGCCGTCGCCGCAGGCCATCGCCTGCCCGATCAGCGCATGCTCCTTGAGGCGGTTCTCCACGGCCGCCGGGGCGATGTTCTCGCCGCCGGCGGTGATGATCAGCTCCTTCTTGCGGTCGCGCACGAACAGGAACCCGTCGGTGTCGATGGAGCCGAGGTCGCCGGTGTGCAGCCAGCCGTCGGCGTCGAACAGCGCGGCGGTGTCCTCGGGCCGGTTGAGGTAGCCGGCGGTGTTGACGGGGCCGCGCACCAGGATCTCGCCGTCGGGGGCCACCGCCACCTCCATGCCGTCGGAGGGAAGCCCGACGCTGCCGAAACGGTAGGCGTCGACGCGGTTGGCGGTGACCGCACCGCAGTTCTCGGTCATGCCGTAGACGTCGCGGATCAGCACGCCCAGGCCGCTGAAGAAGCGCAGCGTCTCCTCGGGCATGGGCGCGGCGGCGGTGATGAAGTGCTCGCAGCGGTCGAGGCCCACCAGCGCCCGGACGGGGGCCAGCACCCGCTCGTCGGCCTCGGCGAAGCGCTTCTCCAGCTCCGCGCCTCGGGCGCGGCCGTACTGGCCGGCCTCCAGGTAGGCGCGGGCGGTCTCGGCGGCCTCGGCCATGGCCCGGCGCTGCTCGTCGGGGGCGGCGGCCAGTGCGGCCGAAAGGCCCGACTGCAGCTTCTCCCACACCCGGGGCACCCCGAACAGGGCGTGCGGGCGCACCTTGGCCAGGTAGGCGCCGAGCTGGGCGGGGTCGGGGCAGAAGTGCAGGTGGCCGGCGACGCGCAGGGGCAGGTACACGCTGAGGACCCGCTCGGCGATGTGGGCCAGCGGCAGATAGCTGATCGAGGAGCCGCCCACGGGCAGGTCGGTGGCCCGCAGGGAGATGGTGGCCTGGAAGAGGACCTGGCGGTGGGTCTCGGGCACGCACTTGGGGTTGCCGGTGGTGCCGGAGGTGTAGAGCAGAGTGGCGGTGTCCTCGGGGCGCAGCGCGGCCGCGCGCTCGTGCACGGCCGCGGGGTCGGCGCTGTAGCGGCGGCGCCCGGTGGTGCGGAACTCCTCCCAGCCGACGAACACGGTGCCGCCGGGTCCCGGCTCCGCGGGCACGGCGCCGGCGTCCAGCAGGACCACCGTGCGCAGGTGCGGCAGGCGCTCCAGGGCCGGGCGCCAGCGCTCCAGCTCCTCGGCGCCCTGCAGGACGGCCACGGCCGCCCGGCAGTCGCCGGCGACGAACTCCACCTGCTCGGGGGCGAAGGTGGCGTAGACGGTGAGGGGGACGCCGCCGGCGTGCACGGCGCCCATGTCGGCGACGAGGTGCTCGGTCCGGTTGGGCAGCATCAGCGCGACCACCTCGCCGGGCCGCAGGCCGTACTCGATCAGCGCGGCCGCGGTCTCCAGCGCGGCCTGCCGGTACTGGGCCCAGGTGAGCGTGCTCCACTCGTCCCCGGCGCCCTCGGGAGCGCGCTGGGAGAGGGCGGGCAGGTCGCCGTGGTCCTCGGCCGCCTGCCTCAGCCAGTCGACGAGTGTCAGGCCGTCGATCTCGGCGTCGACCTCGCGCCGCGCCCGCAGGACGCCGCTGTCGGTGCCGCTCGCGCTGTGCTCCATGGCGGGCCCCACTCTTCAGGTGTGTGCTGGATCACCATTGGTGGGCCTATCGGACCACGGTTCGGCGGGCGCGGCAAGACCGCGTCGGCGACGTTCCCGGCGGCGCCGGCGCTCAGCCGTAGAGGCCGCGGCGCGCGGCGCCCGGCCGCGACAGCGTCTCCGCCCAGGCGCGGGCCAGCCGCCGGACCCCCTCGGCCAGCACCTCGGGCGGGTGGGCATAGGCCAGGCGCACCCGGCGCTCCAGGGTGCCGTCGGCGCCGAACAGCGGCCCCGGCGCCAGGTGGACGCCGTGGCGGGCGGCGCTCTCGCCCAGAGCGGTGGCCGCGGCGCGGGGCAGCCCCGCCCACAGCACCATCCCGCCCGAGGGGCGGGTGAACTCCCAGTCGGGCAGGTGCTCGCGCAGCGCGGTGACCAGGGCGTCGCGGTTGCGGCGCAGCTGGCGGCTGCGCTCGGCGCGGATGCGCAGGGTGTCGGCGAGCAGATGGGTGACGGTCAGCTGGTCCAGCAGGGAGCTGGAGAGGTCCAGGCGCTGGCGGGCGGTGGTCAGCCGCTCGACCATGGGCGGGGTGGTGCGCACCCAGCCGATGCGCAGACCGCCCCAGAAGGTCTTGGCGGCCGAGCCGACGGTGAACACGCGCCCGTCGGTGTCGTGTGCGGCCAGCGGGGCGGGCAGGTCTCCGGAGTCGATCGCCAGCTCGGCCACGCCCTCGTCGACGATGAGCGCGCTGCCGGCGCGGCGCGCCTCGGCGGCCACGGCCGCGCGCTCCCGGTCGTCCATCAGCACGCCGGTGGGGTTCTGGAAGTCGGGGATGAGGTAGGCGACGGCGGGCCGGGCGCGGCGGAACGCGTCGAGCACGTGGTCCATGTCCCAGCCCGAGGGGGTGACCCCGGCGGTGCGCACCCGCACGTCCAGCCTGCGGGCGGCGTCCAGGGCGTGGGGGTAGCTGGGCGACTCCATCAGCAGGCTGTCGCCGGGCTCGGTGAGCATGTCCATCAGCAGCGCGACGGCGTGCATGGCGCCGCTGGTGACGAAAATCTGCTCGGGGTCGGTGGGCAGGCCGCGCTCGACGTAGCGCCGGGCGATCGCGTGGCGCAGCTCCGGCAGCCCGCGCGGGTTGTAGCCGATGCCGCCGACGTGGGCGGCCAACTGGTCGACCGCCAGGCGGGCGGCCCGTTGGATACCGTCGACGGCGGCGGGAGCGGCCACGCCCAGGTCGACCGTGTCGGTGTGGGGCATGAGCACCCCGGAACCGGTGCCGGTGCCGCTGTCGGGCAGGACGGTCCAGCTGCCGGCGCCCCGGCGGCTGTCGAGGAACCCGTTCTCGCGCAGCCAGGTGTAGGCGGCGGTGACGGTGTTGCGGCTGACGCCCAGGGCCGCGGCGAGGTCGCGCTCGGCCGGCAGGCGGGTGAACGTGGGCACCCGCCCGTCGAGGATGAGCCCGCTGACGGCGCGGGCCAGAGCGAGGTAGTAGGGCCGGCCGTCGGCTTCGGGGCCGATGAGCCGGGCGAGGAGATGGCCGTTGATCCGGCGCTCACCAACCACGAGGGGCCACTTTCCGCAATTGGCACTGTCGTTCCCGGACGGAGCAGAGCCAACATTACTCGAGCGGCCCACCGGCCGCGGTCTCCGAACCGGAAAGGCACCGCGTGTCCCCGTCCCGGCCTTCCCCACCCTCCGTCCTGGCGTACTCGGCGCGAACGGTCCGGCGCGCGTTCCTCCACCCCCTGGTGCCCCCGCCGCGGGGGCGCCGCCTGGTGCAGCTGTATACGGGGCTGTGCCTGTTCGGGCTGGGCTGCGCACTGCTGATCGCCTCCCGCCTGGGCGCGATGCCCTGGGACGTGCTGCACCAGGGACTGTCGCTGCACACCGGCCTGTCGGTGGGCACCTGCAGCATCCTGGCCGCGGGTGCGGTCATGCTGCTGTGGGCGCCGCTGCGCCAGCGGGTGGGGCTGGGCACCGTCAGCAACGCCGTGGTGGTGGGGCTGTCGGTGGACGCCTCGCTGTGGCTGCTGCCCGAGGTGGAGGGCCTCGCGGCGCGCTGGGCCGCCCTGGTCGCCGGGACCGTCCTCACCGGCCTGGCCACCGGGTGCTACATCGGCGCCCGGCTGGGACCGGGACCGCGCGACGGCCTCATGGTGGGCCTCGCCGAGCGCACCCGGCTGTCGGTGCGCACCGCCCGCACCGGCATCGAGGTCGCCGTGGTGGTCGCCGGCGCGCTGCTCGGCGGCACGGTGGGCGTGGGCACGCTGCTCTTCGCGATCGCGATCGGCCCGCTGGCCCAGATCGCGCTGCCGCTGCTGACGATCGAGGAGCCGCGGCCGGCCCGGACCCCCTCGGGCGGCCGGGACTGACGCACCGCCCCGCCGGGCGCGGAATCGGACTCCCCGAAACCGGGCATCGGGTCCGCGCACCGGCGACCCCGGACCCGCGGTCCCGGTCACGGCGAAATAACGGATTCTCGGGCGATAACCCCGGAGCCTGACCGATCCCGGCAACCGCGGGGGGCGCCGCCCGCGATCGAGGACCCCTCTGCTGCTCAGCGGGCTTCCGCCGGGCATCCGGCGGGTATCTCCTAGAGCACATTTGCTTCGCCCTCGACCTGGGAAAGCGCTTCAACCGGTACCGTGACCGCAGCGGTCCGCACCGGGCCGCACAGCCGACCGGCCCACCGCGACACCGGCCTCCGGCGCGGATACCGTCGCCGCGGCGCGTACGCGCGGCGCTCTTGCGTGTCCGCGGGGCGGCGCGGAGTTGGATACGGTACGTCCGCGTAGACGTGATCTTGGTTGAGAAGGGGGTGAGCCGCGTGTCCGGCTGGATTGAGGATTACGCGCTGATCGGCGACATGCAGACCGCAGCTCTCGTGGGGCGCGACGGCTCCGTGGACTGGCTCTGCCTTCCCCACTTCGACTCCCCCTCCTGCTTCGCCGCGCTGCTGGGCGACGAGCAGAACGGCAACTGGTGGATGCGCCCGGCCAACGGCGAGCCGCGCGCCGCCCGGCGGCGCTACCGCCCCGAGACGCTGATCCTCGAATCCGAGTGGGACACCCCCGAGGGCTCGGTGCGCGTCATCGACTTCATGCCGCCGCGCGGCGGCGCCCCCCACCTCGTGCGCATCGTCGAGGGGCTTGCGGGCACCGTCCGGATGCAGACGGCCCTGCGGCTGCGCTTCGACTACGGCAACGTGGTGCCCTGGATCCAGCGCAGCGGCACCGAGCTGGTGGCCATCGCCGGCCCCGACGCGGTGTGGATGAGCTCCCCGGTGCCCATGGAGGGCCACAACTTCCTCCACGACGCCACCTTCACCGTCAGCGCCGGGCAGCGGGTCCCCTTCGTCATGACCTGGCACCCCTCCCAGGTCGAGGAGTCGGACCACCTCGACGCCGAGAAGGCCCTCTCGCGCACCGAGCGGTTCTGGCGCCAGTGGGTGGACCAGTGCACCTACGAGGGCGAGTACCGCGACGCCGTGGTGCGCTCGCTGATCACCCTCAAGGCGCTGACCTACCGCCCCAGCGGCGGCATCGTCGCCGCGCCCACCACCTCCCTGCCCGAGGACATCGGCGGCGTGCGCAACTGGGACTACCGCTACTGCTGGCTGCGCGACGCCACCATCACCCTGGAGGCGCTGATCCGCAGCGGCTACACCGACGAAGCCCAGGCCTGGCGGGAGTGGCTGGTGCGCGCGGTGGCCGGCGAGCCCCAGCACATGCAGATCATGTACGGGGTGCGGGGCGAGCGGCGGCTGGCCGAGTGGGAGGCCGACTGGCTGCCGGGCTATGAGGACTCCCGCCCGGTGCGCATCGGCAACGCCGCCGTGGGCCAGTACCAGCTCGACGTCTACGGCGAGGTCATGGACGTGCTGCACCTGGCGCGGCGCAGCGGCCTGCAGGGCGGCGAGCACGTCTGGGGCCTGCAGCGCTCCCTGGTCAACTACCTGGAGTGGTGCTGGGACGAACCCGACGAAGGGCTGTGGGAGGTCCGCGGGCCGCGCCAGCACTTCGTCCACTCCAAGGTGATGGCCTGGGTCGCCGCCGACCGGGCGGTGCGCGCGATCGAGGACTTCGGCAAGGAGGGGCCCATCGAGCGCTGGCGGGCGCTGCGCGACACCATCCACGCCGAGGTCTGCGAGTACGGCTACGACGCCCGCCGCAACACCTTCACCCAGTACTACGGCAGCAAGGAGCTCGACGCCGCGCTGCTGCTGATGCCCGAGGTCGGCTTCCTGCCCTACGACGACCCCCGCATCGTGGGCACCATCGAGGCCATCCGCGACGACCTGATGATCGACGGCTTCGTGATGCGCTACCGCACCGACCGCGAGGACGCCGCCGACTGCCTGCCCGGCGACGAGGGCGCCTTCCTGGCGTGCAGCTTCTGGATGGCCAACGCGCTGCTGTCCATCGGCCGCGAGAAGGAGGCGCGCGAGCTGTTCGACCGGCTGCTGGCGCTGCGCAACGACGTCGGGCTGCTGGCCGAGGAGTGGGACGCCGGCAGCGGCCGCCAGGTGGGCAACTTCCCCCAGGCCTTCAGCCACGTGCCCCTGGTCACCACCGCGCTGAACCTCTCCCACCAGAACGGCCACCGGCGCGGCTGAGCCCCCGCATCGGCGACCCGATCACCCCCCGTTCCCCGCACCGTCCGACCGATACGCGTGTCCTGCGCCGAATCGTGCGGGAAAGCGCCACCGCAGCGGGTAGCGGGCGGCCATGGAGGTAATCGCGGAGAGCATGCAGGGCCAGGGCTGGCCGCAGCTGCTGTCGCTGACGGTCGCGCTCGTGCTGTGCACGCTCATCGGCCTGGAGCGCGAGCTGCGCCAGAAGAACGCGGGGCTGCGCACCCACACCCTCGTCGGCGTCGGCGCCGCCCTGTTCATGGTGGTCAGCAAGTACGCGTTCTTCGACGTCATCGACGACGACGGCATCACGCTCGACCCCTCGCGGGTGGCCGCGCAGATCGCCTCGGGCATCGGGTTCATCGGCGCCGGCGTCATCTTCGTGCGCCAGGACATCGTGCGCGGCCTGACCACGGCGGCGACGATCTGGGTGGTCGCGGCGGTGGGGACGGCCGCCGGAGCCGGGCTGTGGCTGGTGGCCGCGGCGGTGACGGCCGCCCACTACCTGGTGGCGCTGGGCTATCCCCCGGTGCTGCGGCTGATCACCCGTCGGCGCCCGGTGACCGCCCCAGTGAGGGTGAGCTACCAGGACGGCCGCGGCGCCCTGCGCGCCATCCTGGCCGAGGTCACCGACCGCGGATACGCCGTGCAGGAGGTCGACACCCGCCGCAAGGACAGCGGCGACCCCGACAGCGCGCTCATCGACCTGGTCCTGCAGGTGCGCGGAGGGGCCAAGGGGACCCGCATGGAGGAGCTGGCGGCGGCCCTGGCCGGGACCCCCGGGGTGGTGTCGGTACGCATGGGGGAACCCGCGAACGAGGAGTGAGAGCCGTTTTCCGCGGGTGTGCGGGGCGCTTTGATGCGCCGTCTTGCCTCCTCGCTCAGTCGCTCGTCAGTCCAGACGGCGCCGCGCCCCGCAAACCCGCTCAGGCCCCGCGCCCCGCGCTTGTGGGTCCGAGGGGCGCCGCCCTTCCTCTCTCCGAAGCCCCGAACGCCCGCGGCGCCGGGCCTGCGGACTCGCGCGAGCGGCCCGAGAGCGTCGCCGCGGGCCGCTAGGGTGCTGCCATGCCAGGACGACCCTTGAACGAGATGATGGACGACGGCTGGGCGCAGGCCCTGGAGCCGGTGGCCGACCGCATCCGCCGGATGGGCGAGTTCCTCCGCGAGGAGGTCGCCGCGGGCCGCACCTACCTCCCCGCGGGCGAGAACGTGCTGCGCGCCTTCCAGCAGCCCTTCGAGGACGTGCGCGTCCTCATCGTGGGCCAGGACCCCTACCCCACCCCCGGCCACGCGGTCGGGCTGAGCTTCTCGGTGGCCCCCGACTGCAAGCTGCCCGGCAGCCTGCGCAACATCTTCCGCGAGTACAGCGACGACCTGGGCCTGCCGATGCCCTCCACCGGCGACCTGACCCCCTGGACCAAGCAGGGCGTGCTGCTGCTCAACAGGGCGCTGACCGTGCAGCCCGGCAAGCCCGCCTCGCACCGGGGCAAAGGCTGGGAGGAGGTCACCGACCAGGCCATCCGCGCTCTGGCCGCACGCGAGGTTCCGCTGGTGGGCATCCTGTGGGGCCGCGACGCGCGCAACCTGCGCCCGCTGATGCCGGGGGTGCCGTGCGTGGAGTCCACCCACCCCAGCCCGATGTCGGCCAAGCACGGCTTCTTCGGTTCGCGGCCGTTCAGCCGCGCCAACAAGCTGCTGGAGGAGCAGGGCGCCGAGCCGATCGACTGGCGGCTGCCGTAGCGGACCGGCGGCGGGGCGGAGCGGCCGGATGCGGCCGCCCGCCGGATCGCCGCCGGGATTGAAGGACCGCGGGGCGCCGTACTTGAATCGGTGCGTCGGGGTGGAGGCGACCGCGTGCAACGCGTGACACAACAGGAGAGGGCGCCCGCGCAATGGCCAAGAGGCTCGGCTACGCCGATGCGCTGAAGGTTCTGGGGCAGGACGACTCGGTCGTGCTGGACTTCGCCGAGAAGCTGGCCGAGGGCGGTGTGGGCGCCTTGGGAGTGCCCGGGCTGTCGAGCCTGGGCGGCCTGGTTGCGCGCATGGGGCGCCAGGCGCTGACGGGGATCCGCGAGAAGATCACCGGGATCAGCCGGATGGATCGGACGGCGAGAGTCGAAGCGGCGTACAACATCCTGGCGGCAGTCTCGGTGTTTGAGGCTCTGGACGAGGTCCTACAGGAGTCGCGCGCCCCGCTGGCGGGCTCCGACCTCCAGTTGAGCGCCGCCGAGCAGACGGAGTTGCTCAATCGACGCTTCTTCCGCATCGTGCGCGCGCTCGGTGCCACGCGGGACGACGGCCACGTGCGGTGGTCCCCGATCCCGTTGAGCGACGACTGGGAGTTCGTCGCTCAACGGCTGATCGCCTTCCTGACCGGTCTTGCCGCCTGGGCGGAGTGGGACTCCACCACGCGGACGGCCGCCGAAGGGATGATTCTTTCCCGTCTTCCTGTCCTCGCGGAGCGGCGGTTCACCGAGGCGTACCGACAGTTGGCCGCCGACGTTCCCGAGTTCGGCGTCTGGGCGAGCATGTCCGAGCACGAATCGACCCGGCGAAGCATCACCGAGGTCGGCACCGGCTTGACCCGACTGCATGGCCTCGTCGAGGAGATGGCGCCCCGACGCACCCTGAACCGGCGGCGCACCGAACTGGCCGCCGTCTACCGGATGGCGCTGGGGCGCCGCCTGCTGCGCTCCGCCGAGGCTCCGGCGGGGCTGTCGCTACCCACCCTGGAAGAGGCCTACCTGACTCCCCGGGGGCGGTTCGCCCTGATCTCCTCCGGCGATCAGCCGTCGACTGAGGACTTGTGGCAGCACGTGCCGGTGCACGACGATATCGAAGGGTTGCTCACCGGATTTCTCACCTCTCTCCAAGCCCCTGCGACGCCGATGGTCATCCTCGGCCACCCCGGGGCCGGCAAGTCAGTGCTGACCGAGATGCTCGCCGCTCGGCTGTCCAACACCGACTTCTTCGCGCTGCGGGTGGAGCTGCGCTCCGTGCCGCCCAACGCTCCCCTGCACAAGCAGATCGAGGAAGGCTTGGCGGGGGCGCTCAACACCCGGCTGGAGTGGCGGGAGCTGGCCGAGTCCGCCGACGGCGCGCTGCCGGTGATCATCCTCGACGGCTTCGACGAGCTGCTGCAGGCAAGCGGCGTCAACCGGTCGGACTACCTGGAACAGATCGAGGAGTTCCAGCGCCAACAGGAGGCGCTGGGCCAACCCGTGGCGGTCATCGTGACCAGCAGGACCGTGGTCGCCGAACGCACCCGCTTCCCCGAGCTCACCCCGGTGCTGCGGCTGGAACCCTTCAACGACGACCAGATCGCCCGGATGGTGGGAATCTGGAACATCTCCAACGAAGCCGCCTACGCCTCGCGCGGGCTGCGACCGCCCGACGCGGACGTACTGCTGTCCTACCGGGAACTCGCCGAGCAGCCGCTGCTGCTGCTCATGCTGCTGATCTACGACTCCGAGGCCAACGCCCTGCAGGACTCCGGCGGCGCGCTCTCGCGCAGCGAGCTGTATGAGCGGCTGCTGTCCATGTTCGCCCGGCGGGAGGTGAGCAAGCACCACCCGCACCTAAGCGACACCGAGCAGGCCCGCGCGATCGAGGACGAGCTGCACCGGTTGGAGGTCGTCGCGGTCGCGATGTTCGCCCGGCGCCGGCAGCACGTGGCGGCGGCCGAGCTGGAGGGCGACCTCGCCGTGCTCATGCCCGACGCCGGGCTGCACCCCGCCGAGGCCGGTCTGCACGGCGCGGTCGGCGACGCCCACCAGGTGCTCGGCCGGTTCTTCTTCGTCCACGAGTCGCGGTCTGAGACCGACTCCGGCACCGCGAGCGTGTACGAGTTCCTGCACGCCACCTTCGGCGAGTACCTGGTGGCGCGCGCCGTCACCGACGCGCTGGAGGAGCTGCTGGAGGACCGCCGCCACGCCCGGCGCCGGCCGCGCGCGGCGCGGCCGATGGACGACGGATACCTGTATGCGCTCACGTCGTTCGCGGTACTCGCGAGCAGCGCGGCGACGGCGGAGTTCATCCAGGACCTGCTGGAGCGCCGGATCGACCGCAGTCCCGACGACGAGCGCGGCGAGTACCTCGACCTGCTCGTCGACCTGTTCCGCGAGGCGCCCTATCCGCCCGAGCACCGCGCCTTCACCGCCTACCGCCCGCGGCGCCTGCCGATCACCGAGCGCCAGGCCGCCTACACCGCCAACCTCGTTCTGCTGCTCACCCGCGTGGCGCCGGACGGCATCGACATCGCCGACCTGTTCGAGAAAAGGCACCCCTGGCAGAACCTCGCGGAGTGGCGCGCGCTGGCAGGGCAGTGGCGAAGCCTGGCCAACCAGCAGTGGCACGGCCAGTTGAACGCGATCCGCCTGCGCCACCTCGGCTACGGCGGCGGCGCGCCGCGCAGTGTGCTGTGCCCCAACGACGGCGGGGCGGTGAACGTCGGCGAGTGTATCGGCTTCGAGATCACCTCCGACACCCACGATCCGGTGTCGATGACCGACCTCTACTCGATCACCCTGCCCTACGGCACCGTCACCTCCAACATGCTGCGTTCGGCGTCGGTGCGCATCACCGGGACCACCGCACGCATGGCGATGCAGTTGCTGCCGTATATGAGTGAGATCAGCCGCGAGCCGGTGGCGTGGCTCAAAGACGAGGAGGAGGGCGCGGTCTTCGCCCAGGGCCACGACCTCCTGCAACTGCGGCTCGTGCTGCCCGACCTGGCCGGCGGCGCGTGGCGGGAGCGCCTGCGGCGCTACGAGCGGCTGCTGGGGACCGAGGTCATCGGCACGATCGAGGCTCCGGTGCTGCGCCAGGCGGCCGAGGATCTGTCCTATGCCGCCTGCGTGGGCTCGCCGGACGCAGCGGACTACCGGGCCGCGCTCGAAGGGGTGCTGCGGCGCTTCCTCAAGGGGGACATCACCGTCTACGCGGCGCGCTCGACGTCGCCGGAGGCCCTGCAGGCGACCTTCGACCGGTTGAGCACGCAGATCCCCGACTTCGCGGACACCTTCGGCGGGACGTGCGCGGGGCTGGTCGACCTCGCGACCGAGGCGGCCGAAGCCGACGCCGGCGACCGCCCCTCCGCGTCGGCGGTGGCCGCCGACATGTACGCCCGGTTCCCGCCGGAGGGAGCCCGCTCCCGGCGCAGGTCTCCTCCGCCGCCGACCGACGACAGGGACGCCGGCCAGAGCCCCGGCGCCGGCGCCTCCGCCAACAGCGGCGCCTGGCACTGACGCCGGGCGGCGCCGGGGCCGTCGGGGCTCACTCCCCCAGCGCGTACTTCACCAGCTCCGGGACCGCCTCGCTGATCGGGTCGCGCAGCACGGCCTGCGCACGGTCGTCGTAGGGGGTCGGCTCGGCGTTGACGACGACCAGCGACGCCCCGCTGTCCAGGGCGATGTCGCACAGCCCGGCCACCGGGTGCACCCCCAGCGAGGTGCCCACGGCCAGGAACACCTCCGCCTCGGCGGCGGCCCGCACCGCGGCGTCGAGCACGTCGGGGTCCAGGCGCTGGCCGAAGGAGATCGTGTCGGTCTTCTGGATGCCGCCGCAGTCCCGGCAGCGCGGGTCGGACTCCTCCTCCAGCCGCTCCAGAACCTCCGGGGTCGGGGTGCGGACGCCGCACTCCATGCAGGCCACCCGGTGAATGGTGCCGTGCACCTCCAGGACCCGGCCTGCGGGGGTGCCGGCGGCCTGGTGGAGGCCGTCGATGTTCTGGGTGACCAGCGCGCGCAGCCGCCCCGCCGCCTCAAGGTCGGCCAGCGCGCGGTGGGCGGCGTTGGGGCGGGCATCCCAGGCGGGGTTCTCCCGGCGCATCCGCCACACCCTGCGGCGGACGTCGGCGTCGGACATGTAGGTGTCGAAGTCGAACAGCGCGGCCGCGCCGGGGTCCTTGGTCCACACGCCCTGCGGGCCGCGGAAGTCGGGGATCCCGGAGTCGGTGGAGATCCCCGCTCCGGTGAGCACGGTGATGCGCTGCGCACCGGCCAGCAGGGGCGCGACGTCGGCGGGGCGGGCGGCTGCGGTCATGGGCGGTCCTCGAAGGTCGGGGCGGCGGCCGCGGGACTCGGGACGGTGCCGCGGGCCGGCGGAACGGCCGCCGTCCCGCCCGCTCCGGCGCGGGAGCGGCCCCGGCGGTGCGGCCGCGGTGCTTCACACTCCATTGTGTCAGCGCCTCCTGCGCGGGTTCACGGGAAGATCACGTATGCGCCACTTCTCATCCACAACCCCGCCGGACATACCGCCGCATGAGGTACTTCGGGGTAATCTCGCTTCGCAGCGGCGACACGGGACGGGTCCGCGTGCGCCCGGCAGAGGAGGTCCGGCGACGCGCCGGGCCGCCACGAAAAGCGGAGGTCACTCGACACCGATGGGGTTGCCTGTAAGCAGACGGCGACCGGCCGTACCGGGCCCGAAACGCTGCGCAAGGCCCAGAACCCGCCGAACAGCGCAAACACCTGCCTGCCCATGAAACAGCCGCCCTACATCCTGCTCGTCAACGGGACGAAGGTCCGCCGACCGGTCTTCGTCCTGGGTGCACCGCACTCGGGAGTCGACCTCATCGCCCGTGCGCTGGGCAAGGCGCCCGGCTTCCACATCAGCTCCGGCCACGGCAGCGTCCAGGACGCCGTCTACGCGCTGGCCCGGCGGCCCTCGATGGCCGAGGAGCGGGCGTCGGGTACGGCTGCGCTGCTGCGGGCGGCCTTCGCAGAGTCCTGGCAGCTCACGCCGCGCACGTGCCCGTACTGCCCGGGCGGGCCGGTGCCCGCGCGCGAGGCCGCCGCGCCCTGCCGGCACGCCGGCGAGGTCAGCAGGTTCGGCGACGCCAGCCCCGACCTGCTCTACTGCGCCACCGCGCTGCAGGCGGCGTTCGAGGACGCCGTGTTCGTGCAGATCATCCGCGACGGGCGGGACGTGGCCGCGGCGATGCTCGGTGACGAGCACGCCCTGTCGTGGTTCCGGCCCGCGCTGGCCAATCTCGACCACGAGATGCCCAATCCCTTCTTCGGCATCGAGGACGAGAAGGACCGCGCGCAGTATCCCCGGCTGTCCACGGCGGGCAAGTGCGCGCTGCGCTGGCGCGGCGCCGTGCGGCTGTCGGCGCGGCTGCGCGGGTCGCTGGGGGCCGACCGGCTGATGACGCTGCGCTATGAGGACCTGTTCGGCGGCGAGGTCGAGACGGCCGAGCAGCTGCGCGAGTTCACCGGCGCCCGCGTGTCGGCGGTGGAGCTGGTGCGCAGCGACTCGCCGGGCATCGGGTCCTGGCGCAACCGGCTCAGCGCCGAGCAGCGCGAGGACGTCCGCGCGGTCGCCGGCGCCGAACTCAAGCGGCTGGGCTACGCCAAGCCGCGCTGAGCGCCGCACCCGCCGCCCACCGCCACGCGGCCGCGCCCGGCGACCCTCCCGGCCGCGGGGCCGACCGCCCGCGCGCGCCGGGAACCGTCAGGAACCGGCCGTCGCCATCCACTCCCCCACCGCCTGCCAGACCTCGTGTGCGGGGTCGATGACGGCGAAGTGGTCGGCGCCGGCGGCCTCGACGAGGTCCGCCGCGTCCCCGGCGGCGCGCGCGGCGGCCGTGTAGGCGCGGCTGTGCGCGACGGGGACCCGCTGATCGGCGTCACCGTGCACGATCAACTGCGGGAGGCCCAGCGGGAGGCGCTCCAGCGGCGCGGCCGCCGCGAATGCGCTGTCGGCGGCGTGCGGGCCCAGGAAGTCGGCGACGGCGCCCTCGCCGAGGCCCGCCTCGGCGGCGGCGCGCAGGTCGGTGACGGGGGCGAGGCCCACGACCGCCGTCACAGCGGAGCCGGGGGCGGCCAGCAGCGCCAGGTGGCCGCCCGCGGAGTGGCCCACGGCGACCACGCGGCCCGGGTCGCCGGGTTCGGCGCCCTCCTCCAGCCGGGCGCCGAGCAGGTCGAGCGCGCCGCGGACGTCGTCGAGGGTCTGCGGCCAGCCGCCGCCGTCGCCGCCGGTGCGCCGGTACTCCACGTTCCAGACCAGCCACCCGGCCTCGGCGAGCTCGGCGGCGAGGGGATCCATGAGGCGCAGGTCGTGGGCGTCGCGCCACCAGCCCCCGTGCAGCAGCACGGCGACGGGGAAGGGGGCGCGGTCGTCGTCATCGGGCTGGTGGATGTGGACCAGCCGGCTGGGGTGTTCCCCGTACGCGAAAACGTGCCTGCTCGCCATCGTGCCTCCCACTCGCCGCCGGCGGCGCCTCGGCCGCGGGGACCTGTGCCGCCTCCCGCCCTGCCGGGCGATCGCGCGTCCCCGGGCAGAAGTGTCGCATCCGCGGTGGCCGGGCGCTGCCGGGCGGTAACGCTTCGCCGAGGCGGCCGGCGCGGGCGAGTGCTCGCGGGGCGGCGCCGGGGAGGCCGCCGGCGCGGGCGTCCCCAGCGCGGCCGGAGGCCGTCGCCGCGCGCGGCCGCCTCGCTTAGCATGAAGGCATGGGAGAGATCGGAATCGTGGCCCTGATCGGGCTGATCGCCGTTGTGGGAGTGCCCGCGGCCATCGTCGTCGGCGGGATCGTCTACGTGGTGCGGCTGGCCCGGCGGGGTACCCAGGCCACGCTCGCCGACGCCGCCAAGCGGCGCGATCTGGCCTGACGCCGCACGCCCCTCCTGCCTCGCGGCCACGCCGCGGCCGGCGCCGAAACGCAGCGGCCGATGCGCCCCGGGGGCTCGGGGGCGCATCGGCCGCTGCGTGCAGACCGGTGGCGCGGCGGTGCTCGCCGCGCGGCGGCGGTCAGGCCGCGTTCATGGTCTCCGGGTCGGGGCCGAAGCGCCGGCCCTCGTTGAGCCCGGAGATCGCGTCCATGTCTCCGCTGGAGAGCTGGAAGTCGAAGACGTCGAAGTTGGAGCGGATCCGCTCGGGGGTCACCGACTTCGGGATGGCGATGTTGCCCAGCTGCAGGTGCCAGCGCAGGATCACCTGAGCCGGCGTCTTGCCGTAGGCTTCGGCGATCTTGGCGATGGTGGAGTCCTGCAGGACCTGCCCCTGGCCCAGCGGGCTCCAGGCCTCCGTGGCGATGTCGTGCTCCTTGTCGAAGCCGCGCAGCTCCTCCTGGGTCAGGCGGGGGTGCAGCTCGATCTGGTTGACCGTGGGCACGATGCCGCCCTCGTCGAGGATGCGGCGCAGGTGGTCGGCGTGGAAGTTGGATACGCCGATCGCGCGCACGCGGCCCTCGGCGTAGAGCCGCTCCATGGCCTTCCAGCTGCTGACGAAGGTGTCGCGGGCGGGCATGGGCCAGTGGATCAGGTACAGGTCGAGCTGCTCCAGGCCGAGCCGCTCCATGGTGGCGTCGAACGCGCGCAGCGTGCTGTCGTAGCCCTGGTCGCTGTTCCACAGCTTGGAGGTCACGAACACCTCCTCGCGCGGCAGGCCGGAGCGGCGCAGCGCCTCGCCGACGCCCTCCTCGTTGCCGTACGCGGCGGCGGTGTCGATGCTGCGGTACCCGGTCTCCAAGGCGGTGCTGACGGCGTCGACGACCTCGCTGCCGTCCACCTGCCAGACACCGAACCCGAGCTGCGGGATGCGCACCCCGTTGTTCAGCGTCACGTCGGGAACCGTGGTCATGGAAAATCCCCCATTGCTCAAGTGCACGATCTTTCTGCCCCCAGCGGTAACCGCCGCGGCCTGGGGCGCATTCCGGCACCGCGGGCGATGTGCACAGTGCCACTCCCTCGCGAAGCGATCGGCGCCGGGGTCCCCTCTCCGACGAATGCCCAGGTCATGGCGTGCGACTCGGCGACTCCCGCGCGACCGGCGGGGGCGGTTCGGCGTAGGCGCGGGGCTGCGCTGCGCAGTCGGCGCTCACTCGCCGAAGCGGTAGACCACCCCGAAGACCAGCTGCACGTCCGAGGCCAGCTCCGGCGCGATGCCGGGGTAGTCGTCCACGCGGCCCTGGTGGAGGACGTAGGGCTCGCCGGGGCGGAGCCGCTCGATCTCGCCGGCCACCGCGGTGCGGGCGGCGGCCGCCGCCACATCGTGCTGTCCGTCGCTGTCGGTGCCGGCGGAGCCCAGCGGGCGGTAGACCAGGTCGACGGCGCGGGCCTGGGCGGGCACGAGCGCTGCCAGCCCGCCGATCTCCTCCATCCCCGAGTCCAGCCGCTTCTCGCGCGTATTACCGCTCATGGCCAACCAACTCCTTACCGCGGACCAGGGACGCCGCCTGCTCCCCACCGTCTCCCAGTAACCCCGCGGCGGCCTTTGCAAACGAAGCCGAAGCACACCGCCGGCGAGGGGCGGCCCGTAGGCTGGGCGGGCGAGCGTGCGCGCGGCCGACCAGCCGACCCGCCGGAGGGCGGGACGCCGCACCGGCGCGCGCCGGACGATCGGGGACACCGGAGCCGGAGGGCGGTCCATGGCAGCCACACCCGCCGCGGCGGGGCCCAGCGGAGGCGGGGAGAGCGCGCTGCGCCGTGAGGCGGCGGGCGCCGCGGGCTCGGCGCCGGCGAACCGCGTCCTGGTCAGTGCGTGCCTGCTGGGCAGCCGGGTGCGCTTCGACGGGCGGGCCAAGACCGTCGAGGACGCCGTGATCGAGCGCTGGCGCGCCGAGGGGCGCATCGTCGCCCACTGCCCGGAGGTGGCCGGCGGCCTGCCCGTCCCGCGCCCGCCCGCCGAGATCGAGCCGGGGGCCGACGCCCGAGCCGTCCTGGAGGGCCGTGCCCGCATCCGCACGCCGCACGGCGAGGACGTCACCCGCCACTACCTCGAGGGCGCCCGGGCGGCCCTGGCCACGGCCCGCCGGCACGGCGTGCGCACCGCCCTGCTCAAGGAGTCCAGCCCGTCCTGCGGCCTGCACCGCGTCTACGACGGGACCTTCACCGGCACGACCGCTCCGGGCCCGGGGATCACCACCCGCCTGCTCCAGGACCACGGCATCACCGTCTTCCCGGAAACCGCCCTCACGGCCGCAGACACCCACCTGCGCGCCCTCCCGGGCGAGGTCCCGTAGCCCGCTGCCGGGCAACCCCGCCCGGGCGCCCGACAGCGCCCCGAACGTGGCGCGAGCAGCCCCGCAGATGCGATAGAGTCTTACTCGTCCGCAGGGCGGCAGCCCACCGGACACCGGGACGTGGCGCAGTTTGGTAGCGCACTTGACTGGGGGTCAAGGGGTCGTGGGTTCAAATCCCGCCGTCCCGACACGTTAAAGCAGGTCAGGAGCCCGACCACCGAGGTAGGTGGTCGGGCTCCTGGGCGTTCGACCGTCATTCGACCGTGGACTCGAACGTCATCTGGCGCCTCAGGATGTTCAAACGAGTCACTGAGCGGTGCTCACCTGTGGTCGAGTGGTCCGTTTGCGGGCGACGTTGACACATGCGCGGGGACCACGGCGGCATCTCGCCAGCGCCAGTGCGGACGTCCTGGAACCATCCCCGCGTGCGCCCGAGCCCAGACGCGTGAGGCGGGGGCCGATGAGTCCTGCACCCCGCCCGACCGTCCCTGGTGCCGACACCTCCGGACGCAGCGGCCGGGAGCACGTCCAGGCGGTGCCGCCGGACCCACAGGCGGGGCTGCCGACGATCAGCGGTGTCGACGGCAGCGCTCCCCGCGCATTCCCTGGGATGGGCCCGCCTGGCGATGGCGATCCGGCGTAGCCGAACGCCTCGGTCGCAGGCGGTGTCAGGCCGCCTTCTTCCGCAGCAGGATGCTCAGGCGGATCGCGGAGATCAGGAAGAAGATCCCGCCGAGGGTCGCGTAGCCGGCCGCACCGGCGATGTTGGCGCCGCCCTGGACGGCTTGGGCGAGAAACGAGGCCCCGGCCAGCACCGAGATGGCGCCGCTGAGTATCTGGGGGACCTGGCCGCCGGAGCGCCGGTTGCGGATGGCGGTGATGAGCTGGGGGATGCCGGAGCCGATCGCCCACGCACCCCAGACTCCGAGGGCGGCGGCGATGGACACGGTCGACGCCGCGCCGAGGACGATGGCCACGACGACGCTGACGACCACGTTGAACCGGCCCGAGACCTTCGAGCGTTCCGCGTCCGGGGCGACGCGGAGCTGCCACAGGACGGCTCCCGCGTCGAAGAGCGGATAGACGACCAGCACGACCGTCAGGAGCGGCCCCGTCATGGCCGAGGTCACGAAGAGGAGCACCGCCCAGGCCGACGCGCACCGCGGATGGATGCTGGAGGAGTTCGCCGACATCGCCGCGGAGGCCGGGGTGCCGGATGTCGCCTCCGCCGCGCGGCAGCTGATGATCCTGCGCGACGGGGCGATGGTGAACGGCTACCTCGGCGAGCCGTCCGCCGTGGCCGACTCTCTCGCGGCCGCGGAAGCCTCCTAAAAGTCGCCGGGCCCGCGGCGGCCGCGGGCCCGGCGCGGGCGTGCGGGTCAGTGTCCCGGCGGCGTGCCGGGACTCGGTGGCTCTGCGGCGTCGCCGGGCCGACGTATCGAGGGCTGTACGGGGGAACCGCGCCGACTCGGCCGGGCGGCACGGACCGGACCCGCCGCCCGGGCCACGCCGGGGGGCGCGCCGGCTCGTCCGTGCCCTTGGAGTTCGGCGAGCGCCCGGCGATGACCGTCGGAGAGCTGATAGACGCCGGCGCCGTCGACCGCGTCCAGGTAGTCGTCGAAAGTCCGGTTCCGGATCGCCAGGTTTCCCACCACGGACGGGACCGCCGCGGGCGCGACCCGAACCGTCCGGCCGGGCTCCTCGTCGACGTCGATGAGCAATAGCGAGCGCTCATCTGCGGAGAATGTCCGGCCGTCGGCAACGACGAGCACCGGATAGCGACTGCCCTCCGGCACCAGGCCCACCAGCTCCGGCACGGACAGCCCTTGGTGACCGCGGTCGGCCAGAACGGTCATCCAGTCGCGGCCGAGCCTTTCCAGTAGCACCTGCCACGCCGCGTCATCTGTGAAGTCGGTACGCAGCAGTGGCGAGTAGTCGGTTTCCGGCAACTGTGCGGTCACACGGCCTCCCGGTCCGGCGGGCATTCAGCAGTTGTTGACGGGCCCGAGCTTAACCGGTCCACGAACGGCAGCCTCGGCCCGTCCCGGGAGTCGACCTCCCATTCGGGTAGGCGCTACCTGCGTGTCTCCTCCAATCGGAGCGCGACGCCCAACGCGAAGAATGTCGGGGCCCATTCGCCGATGAACATCCCCCACCGGTCGGCACGATCGGTACCGGCGTCTTCCTTCGCCTTCGAGGCCGACCAGGCCAAGATACTCAGGCCGATGGAGGCGGCCCCTGCGGCGTAGGCCATGTCGGAGGTGATTCCGGCCTGGGACAGTTTCTCGATCATAGTGGTCACCGTCCATCGTCGTTGGCAGCACTGACCATGGGCGGGCTGCCCCACCTCGCGTCAATGCAACCCGAGCAGAAGCCAAAAGCGGCTTGAACAAGGGGGCAGGGCTGCGCCCAGCCGGCTGGACCGCGCTTCTCCAACGGCCTCATCGCACACGCGGAAGGCCCTTCGGCCACCGCTATCGGCGTCGGCGTGCATTTTCAGGCGACTCCGCAACCGGCGTCCGGTCCGCGCATCGCCAAGTCACGCGCCGTGCGCCGGCATCTCGGCGGGGCCGGGCTCCTGACCGGGTTCGACGACGGTGAACTGGCCCATCATGCCCTGATCCTCGTGGTAGAGGACATGGCAGTGGTACATGTACGGCGTGTCCGGGTCGGTGTGGTCGGTGAAGTGCAGCGCGATGCGGACCTTGCGATAGGGCGGCAGGAACACCGTGTCCTTCCAGCCCGAGAGTTCGGGCGGCGGCTTCTGCCCGTCGACGCTGAGAACCTGGAACTGCACGTCGTGGACGTGGAAGTTGTGGTAGGTGCCGTCGATGTTGACCACCTCCCACACCTCGGTGGTGTCCACGGCCGAGGCGAAGTCGATGCGCCCCATGTCCATCAGCTTGCCGTTGATCTCCCGGCCGGTGAGCTGGAAGGCGCGTTCGGCGGCCGGCTCGGCGAGGTCCACCGCGGGAGCCGGGGCCAGCACCGCCGGCAGCACTCCGGCGGGTTCCAGGTCGGAGCCGCCGCGCAGCTCCAGCACGTCGAACGCGTCGTCGCCGCCGCTGAAGCGCTCGTCCCAGAAGTTGGTGCCGATCCGCGGCGGGTAGCTGCGCAGCACGGCCCGCTCCCCCGGAACCGCCTCCACCACGATCTCGGCGCGCTCGCCCGGTGAGAGCTGGATCCGGGTGGTCTCGTGCGGGGCGGGCAGCAGCCCTCCGTCGGTGGCGATCAGCCGGAACGGCCGGTCGTCTGCGAAGCCGAAGCGGTAGACCCGCGCGTTGGAGGCGTTGAGCAGGCGCAGCCGCACCCGCTCGGTGGTGACGCGCAGATACGGGGCGACGGTGCCGTTGACGACGATCGTCTCACCGAGCACCCCGACGTCGCTCAGAGCCGGGCTGTCCTCGTCGAGCTGGTTGTTCCGGTCGAAGTTCTTGTCCTGCACGATCACCGGGATGTCGTCGACCCCGTAGCGGTGGGGCAGGCCCTCCGGCTCGGACCCGGGGTCGTCCACGATGAAGAGCCCGGCGAGCCCCCGGTAGACGTGCCGCGCGGTCCGCCCGTGCGGGTGGGGATGGTACCACAGGGTCGCGGCGCGCTGGTCGACCGTCCACGCCGGCGCCCAGCTCCGGCCGGGCGGGATCTCCTGGTGCGGGCCGCCGTCCATCGCCGCGGGCAGGTGCATTCCGTGCCAGTGCAGGCTGGTCGGCTCCCCCAGGTCGTTGCGCACGTTGATCAGCACCCGCTCCCCGCGCGCGGCGCGCAGCGTAGGCCCCAGGTAGCCGCCGTTGACTCCCCACGTCACGGTGGGGCCGCCCGGGAGGAAGTCCGTCTCGCCCGCTTCTGCTACCAGGTCGAAGACGCGGCGCCCAGCGCCGTCCAGGCGAGATTCCGCCAGCGGGGGCACGGCCAGCGGTCGGGTGAACGCGACCCGCCCGAGCGTTCCGGTCCGGGCGCCCGCGAACGCCGCCGCGAACCCGCCGCCGGCGGCGAGCGCGGGCAGGCCGATCAGGCCGCAGGCGAGCAGTGCGCGGCGGGTGAGGCGTCCCATGGGAGGTGCTCCGATCCGGTGGGCGATCCGATGCTCCAACGGTCGCGGAGGGGTCCCCGAGCGGGAATCGGGACGATGCCCTAACCGGGGACTTATTCCGCGCGGCCGGTCGCGCAGGAGGCACCCCGAAAGGACGGTGCCCGGGGGGTCCGGCATGATCGGCAGCGTGGAGCTCATCGGACGCCGGCCGCAGCTCGCCGTTCTCGGCGAGGCGGTCCAGGGCGCGCAGGCCGGGTACCCGCAGTTCGTGGCCGTCGGCGGTGCGGCGGGCATCGGCAAGACCTTCCTGCTCGAGCACTTCGCCGAGAACCTCGCCGCGGCGGGCGCTCGGGTCGTGCGCGGAGCGGGGATCGAACTGGGCTCGCAAGGGCTGGCGCTGGTGCCGGTGCGTGCCATGGTGCGCGACCTCGTGCGGCAGGTCGGCCGGGAACGGGTGGCCGAACTGGCCCCCGACGCCGCGGCCCTGGCTCCCCTGCTGCCGCGCACGGGCGGTCCGCAACCGGACGACCGCGGCGGCCCCGCCCGGTTGTTCGACGCGTTGACCGCCCTGGTGGAGCGCCTCGGCCAGGAGCGCACCGTGCTGCTGGCCGTCGACGACCTGCACTGGGCCGACCGGTCCACGCTCGATCTGCTGCGCTACCTCGTCCGGACGCTGCGCGACAGCCGCGTCGTGACCGCGGCCGCCTACCGTTCCGACGACATCGGCCCCGATCATCCGCTGGTCGGCTTCCTCGCCGAGCTCGGGCGGCTGCCCGGCGCGCACCGGATCGACCTGCCCCCGCTGGGCCGGGCCGAAACGGCCGGACTCATCGGTGCCCTCGCGCCGGAGCGGTTCTCCGAGCGCCGGGTCGACGAGGTCTTCCGCCGGACCGGGGGCAACACCCTCGCGGTCCGCGAGCTCGCCGCCGAAGACGTGCTGCCCCCGTCGTTGGCCGATCTGGTCCTGCGGCGGGTGCGGCGGCTCGACGACCGGGTGCGCGAGCTGGTGCGGCTCGCCGCGCTCAGCGCCGCACCCGTCTCCCACGACCTGATCGCGGCGGTCGCCGGCCTGGACGAGGCCGAGCTGATCGCGGGGCTGCGGACCGCCGTGGACGCCCGCCTGCTGGTGCCCTCCGGCGACAGCTACGCCTTCGCCCACGCATTGCTTCGCGAAGCGGTGCGCGACGACCTCCTCCCCGCGCAGGCGAGGCGGTACCACCGCAGGTACGCCCGGGCGCTGCAGAGTGACCCGTCGCTCGTCGCGCCGGAGCGCCGCGCCTCCGAGGCCGCGCACCACTGGTACGGGGCCGGCGACCTGGAGCAGGCGCTCCCCGCCCTGCTTGAGGCCGCCGACGCCGCCGAACGCCTCAATGCCCGCGCCGAGCAGGCCCGGCTGCTGGAACGGGCGCTGCGCATCGCCGAGCACGACCGCCCCGCGCTGCTCCGCCGCGCCGTCGAGGCGGCGGCGTGGGCAGGCGAGGACGTCCTGGCACTGGACCTCATCGAGCGCGCTCTGGCCGAGGGCGCCCCCGGCACCCCCGGCGAGGAGGCGATGCTGCTCGCACTGCGTGCGCTGACACTGCTCAACCTGCGACGCGGCGGTGCCGCCGCCGCAGCGGAGGAGGCGCTGGGGCGGCTGGAGGGGGTCCCGGCCGCCGAGCAGGCTCCGGTGCTGGACCTGGCCGGCGCCGTGTTCATGGCCGACTGCCGCTGGGAGAGGGCGCGCGACATCGGCGAGCAGGCGCTGCGGCTCGCCGCCGACAACGGCGACGCCGCGCTGGCGGCAAACGCCCGCATCACGCTGGGAACGGCGCTCACCCGCATCGGCGACCGCGCGGTCGGGCTGTCCGTGCTCCACTCGGTCCGGGAGGAGTGCGCCGAGCGCGGCGATACGATCGGCTCGGCCCGGGCCAGGGTCAACCTCGCGATCGTGGAGGTGTCGCTGGGGCGGTACGAGGCCGCGGTCGGCACGGCGGAGGCCGGGTTGGAGTCCTGCCGTGCCGCCGGGCTGGAGCGGACGCTGGGGGCGCTCCTCACCGCGGTACTGGCTACCGCGCTGAACGCCATGGGACGCTACGCCCGCGTCGAGGAGGCGGCCGCGCTGGCCCTGCGCAAGGACCCGGCCAGCGGGTTCGCCGGCGTGCTGCTCGCGCTGAGCGGCGAGGCGGCGCTGCGGCGCGGCGACCTGCCGACGGCGCGGGAGCGCTGCTCGCTGGCCCGGCCCCTGGTGGGGGGCGAGGCCGCCCCGCCCGTCTACGCCTTGCCGTACCTCCGGGTCGAGGCGGAGGTGGCGCTCGCGGAGAACCGGCCCGAGGACGCGCGGCGGATCGTCGTCCAGGGGTTGGACAGAGCGGCCCGCGCCGGCAACGAGGCCGACGCCTGGCCGCTGCTGCCGGTGGCGGCTCGCGCCGCCGTCCGCGAGGGCGACGCGAGCCTGCGCGAACGGGTTCGCGCCACCGCCGGCGGGCTGCGGCGGGACACGCCCCCGTGGGCGGCCTTCGCCGCCGAGTGCGCAGCCGAACTCGGCGACGCTCGGTGGTCGGCGGCCGCGGCCGCGTGGAAAGCGGTCGCAGATCCCTATCGCGAGGCCTACGCGACCATGCGCACCGCTCAGGAGGAGGGGCGGGGCAAGGACCGCGGCGGGGTCCCCGCGCTGCTGCGGTCGGCCGCGGCGACTGCCCGCGACCTGGGAGCGGCCGCCCTGCTGCAGGAGATCGAGGTCCTGGCCCGCGGCGCCCACGTGGTGCTGGAGCACGAGGCGCCCGCCGCGAAGACCCCGGCCGAGAGGCTGGGGCTGACCGCCCGCGAGGCCGAGGTCCTGCGTCTGGTGGCCGAGGGCAGCAGCAACCGCCGGATCGCGGCCGAGCTGTTCATCAGCGTCAAGACGGCGAGCGTGCACGTCTCCCGCATCCTGGGCAAGCTCGGGGCCGCGACGCGGGGCGAGGCGGCCGCGACCGCGCACCGCCTGGGCCTGTTCGAGCCGTGACCGCGCTGGACGCGGCCGCTGTGCGGGCGCCCAACGTCCGGGCGGCGGACTCAGCGCGCCAGCACCTGGTCGAGGACACGGTCGAGGTCGGCGGCCGGGTCCCGGCTTCCGGCCCGGCTGCGCCAGGCGACGAACCCGTCCGGGCGCACCAGCAGCGCGCCTTCGGCGCCGATGCCGTGCTCGGCCGAGGCGTCGGACAGGTCGGCTCCGAACCGGTGCGCCGCGAGGCCGCGCCCGGCCGCGGCCTTCGTCCAGGCCGCTCCCTGCGGTCCCGCCAGCAGTACGAATCCCGCACCGTAGAGGTCGAGTGTGGACATCACGGTCCCGTTCCGGTATGCCGTCACGTGCGGCGCGCGGCTTCCCGGCGCGCCCTCCAGCAGGTGCGGCGGCACGGGGGCCGCGTCCGCGGGAGCGCCGACGACCGCGGCCGAACGGTACCGGTAGCCGAGCGACACCGCCGCGTAGTCGAGCGCCGCCTCGTCCGCGCCCGGACCCATCCGGCTCCCGAACAGCGCCATGGCCTGCCGCATCGTTGCCGTACCGACGCTTCGCCGCTCGTCGTGGTAAGTGTCGAGCAGGGCCGCGCCCGCCTCGCCGGCGATGACGGCGGCGAGCTTCCAGGCCAGGTTGTGCGCGTCCTGGATGCCGGCGTTGGCGCCGAGCCCGCCCGTGGGGGGCCACACGTGCGCAGCGTCGCCGACCAGGAACACCCGGCCCTTGCGGTACTCGGTCGCGATCTGCGCGGCGATGGGAAAGCCCAATACCGTGCGGTCGGTTCCCGGAATCTGCGGGCGCAGCGCCACCTGCGCGCCGGGCAGGCCGGCCGCTTCGCGCACCATCTCGGCGACCCGCTGGTCGGTGTAGTCGGTCGTCGACTCCTGCGCGGGGTCGTAGCCGGTGCCGAACACCCACTTCCGGCCCTCGGTGTCGTGCGGCATCAGGATGGTGAAGGGGCGCGGCCGCTGCAGGTAGGCCATGCTGACCGCACGTCCGCGCAACGCCGGAGCGAGGTCGGCGTCGACGAGCGCGGTGAGGGTGTCGTACAGGGTCCCGGGCCCCTCGGTCGCGATCCCGAGCCGCTGCCGGACGCCGCTGTGGATGCCGTCGGCCGCCACGAGGTAGTCGGCACGCAGGACCTGCTCGGCGCCCGAGGAGCGGTCGGCGAGCACGGCCGTCACACCGCCGCCGTCCTGCTCGAAGGAGTCGAGTTCGACGCCGTAGCGCAGGACCGCGCCGGCCTTTCGGGCCTTCGCGCGGACGATGCGCTCCACGACGTCCTGGTCGACCGGGCAGAACCCGGTCGGGCTCGCCGCCGATCCGTCGTCCTCACCCGGCTCCTCGGGGACCTCGTAGGCGTCGTCGGCGAGCGTGTCGGCTTTCACCGGGCGCCAGGCGAAGTCCGGGCCGGCATAGGAGGCGGCACGCAGGGCCTGCTCCAGCCCGCATTGCCGGTAGGCCTCCATCGTCCGCGGGGTGAGGCCGCGGGCGCGCGGATGCGGCAGCACATCGGGGTGGCGCTCGACGAGCGTGCAGGGCACTCCGTGCCGGGCCAGGAACAGAGCAGCGGAGAGTCCGGTGACTCCGCCGCCGACGATGAGGACGGGGGTGTGCTGGTCTGGCATGGTCCCTCTCAACATGGTTCGGCTCCGCCTTCGGGATGGCGCGGCCGCGTCGGGTGGGCGCGCGGCGGCCGGATACCGGCGGGAGGCCAGTCGACTGCGTCGGTCGCAGACGGGGCAAGGATGGAGGGCGATCCCGGCTCGAAGCGTCGGGCGGATTCCTTATCCGCGGCCTCAGCCTGCACTGCGCCACCCGTCCGCGCTCGGCGAGGGCCCGGGGCGCGGGCGGCGGTGAGCCTAGCGCCGTGATCGGGAGGGAGCGGGCCGCACGTGCGGCGGGGACCGGGTTCAGCCGGTTTGCGGCGCCCGCGCAGACCAGCGGGAACAGCCCGTACGGCAGGCCCCGCGCGTCCTGCCGAGGAGCCGTGTTCGAACGTCGCGCTACCGCCGCCTGCCGCCGGCCTGCGATCCCGATGGGCGTGCGGCCGCCGACGGCCGCAGGCGGTGGGCGACGGCCACCAGCACGAGCGTCAGCACCAGCAGGCCCGTCCAGATCACCCATTGCTCGGGCCACAGCCCCGGTGACTCGCCGCCCGGCCTACGGCCTCCGTCGGCTCCGGTGGCGATGACGGCCAGCAGGCCGAGGAGGGCTGCCACAACGGCGAGTCGGCCGGCGAGCCGCGCCGTCAAGGGCAGCGGGCGCGACTCCCTGCCCGGGCCCCGCAGGCGCAGCCGTTCGCTCGGGCGTGCCGGCGTAAGCAACCGCAGCAGCAGGAGCCCGGCGAGGGGCAGCTGCAGCGCCCACACCAGGGTGCGGAAGGGGCCGTCGTACCAGACGTTGGTGCCATACAGCAGGGTGTGCCACACGCTGAGGATGTAGACCACGATGATGAATCGGTGCAGGGCCCGCCACATGCGCGAACCGGTCCGCTGACGCAGGTAGAAGGCCAGGCCCAGCGGGATCGCCAGATAGAGCGCGAGCAGGCCGAGCAGGATCGCGATGCGGCCGGTGCCCGAGGAGTAGACGCCGGGGACGAAGACGTCGGCGAAGGCCGTGAGGAGCCCGCCGGCCCAGGAGTGGTCCTGCTGGTTGGCCCGGACCTGGTCGGCGAAGAACATGAAGGCGTGCATGAACATCAGCCCGATGGTCGTCAGGCTCGTCGTGCGGTGCAGCTTCTCCACCCGCGGCACCGTCAGCCACCCCCACGCAGGGCGGGGCCCGGACCGGAGCAGGCCGAACAGGACCGTGATGTAGGCCCACAGCAGCCCCGACCAGCCGAACGCCTGGCACAGCCAGTACATCCAGAACTCGGGTGCATCGGCGAGCATCGGCATGACCCGGATCGTCGCCGAGGTCCCGTTCTCCACCCGGGCGTACAGCCACGCGAAGACCGCGCCCGTGATCACCAGCGCGATGGCGGCATCGGGCACCGCGCCGCGCAGGTCGGCTTGCAGACCGGGCCAGTCGAACCGTCCGGTTCTTACCCGGCCCCGCGCTGCGGACGCGGCCGCATCAGCCTGTTCGGACATTGCACGACTCCGTTTTCCGTGCCGCTTTCCGCGGCCTCGACGACGGACAATCCGCAGCCTCGGCGGACAGCTTCTCATATTCCCCTGCCGCCAGGGAATGCCCGCCCAGGAGAACGGCGACGGGAGAACCCGGCGGGCCTCATCGGCGCGTGCGGAGGTGCACTTCCCGTGCCCGGGATCCGGTGCCGGGGCGGCGTTCCGCGACCCGATCCAGGACCTCGGAAGACGTTTTTCGACCAGGAATTTTGCGCGGTGGCGACTTCGCGCCCGACCGATATCCCGAGGTGGTTTCCACCCTTCCAGACAAGGCGGCCCGACCCGCGATCCGCAGAACTCGGGGAGACACTTCCGCGAGAATGCACGGCGGCGATTACCAACGGAAACGGGTTCGCCGGGGTGTACCCGGATACGCGTGCGCCGGCTGGTGAACCGGATTCGTCGAGGCCGTGTTCGGGCAGGGTGGACCGCCGCACCCGCGCTCGGGAGCCGCCCGACCCTGCGAGCCCATGGGGAGGACGTCGCGAACGGATGCCGGACCACTGCCCACGCGCGGTCCTAGCGGCGGGGCCGCGGCAGCACGATCGGCGTCCCCGTGAGCGGATCCTCGATCACCCTGCACGGCAGCGAGAACACGGCCTCCACGGTCTCGGCGGTGACCACCTGCGAGGGCGCCCCCTGCGCGGCGATCTCCCCGTCCTTCATGACGATGAGATGGTCGGCGTAGCGGCCGGCGAGGCCGAGGTCGTGCAGCACGAGCACGATCGTCCGGCCCGACCGGGTGTCCGCGCCGGTGAGCAGCTCCAGCACGTCGACCTGGTGGGCCGGATCCAGGTAGGTCGTCGGCTCGTCGAGGAGCATCACATCGGGGTCCTGCGCGAGCGCCAGGGCGATCCACACCCGCTGGCGCTGGCCTCCGGAGAGCTCCTCGATCGGACGTTCGGCCAGTTCGGTCACACCGGTGGCGGCCATGGCCCGGGAGACCGCCGCGGCGTCGGTGTCGCTGAACTGGCGGAACCACCGCTGGTGCGGGTGGCGCCCGCGCGCGATGAGATCGGCGGCGGTGATCCCGTCCGGGGCGACGGGCTGCTGCGGAAGCAGCCCCAGCCGCCGGGCGAGGCTCCTGGCCGGCAGCCGGGCGATGTCTGCACCGTCCAGGAGGACGGCCCCGCCCCGCGGCTTGAGCAGCCGGGCCAGTCCCCGCAGCAGGGTCGACTTCCCGCAGCCGTTGGGTCCGACGATCACGGTGACCTGCTCGGGCGGCAGCGCCACCGAGACCCGGTCGACGACGGTCTGGGACCGGTATCCGAGGCTGAGGCCGGTGGCGGCCAGCGTGGCCGCCGATGGGGAGTGCGATGTCATCCTGCGTGTCCGATCCGGTTGGCGCGGGCGAGGAGGTACAGCAGCACCGGTGCTCCCACCACCCCGGTCACGGCGCCGACGGGCAGCTCGACCGGAGCGAACAGCATCCGGGCGGCGAGGTCCGCGGAGACCGTGAGCAGGGCGCCGACCGCCGCGGTGGGTGCGAAGGCGGCGCCGCGTCCGGGGAGCAGCCGGCGGACGATCTGGGGCGCCGCGAGAGCGATGAACCCGATGGGGCCGGCTGCGGCGGTGGCCGTCGCGGCGAGCCCCACCGCGACGGCGACGAGGGCGGTCCTTGCCCTGCCCGCGTGCCTGGAGAGCACGCCGGCCAGCTCGTCGCCGAGTTCGAGCAGCCGCACGTGGCGGGCCAGTACGACCAGGGCGGGCACGGCCGCCGCCAGGGCCGCGGCGATGATCGCCGCGTGCAGGCCGCCGCGGTTGGCGAGGCTTCCGGTCAGCCAGGCGGCCGCGGCCGTCGCCCCGTGGTAGTCGGCCCGGGTGAGCAGGAAGGACACGCCCGAGGTCAGCATGGCCGCGACCCCGATGCCGACCAGCACGAGCCGGTGGCCGCTCAGGCCGCGCTTGGCCGACAGCGCGAAGATCGCCGCCGCGGTCGCCCCCGCCCCCGCGAGGGCGCCCGCGACGGTGTGCAGTCCCGAGCCGCCGAAGACGGTCAGTACCGCCAGGGCGCCGAAGGCGGCTCCGGAGTTGACGCCGATCACGTCCGGACTGACCAGGGGGTTGGCCGCGATCCGCTGCAGGATCGCTCCGGAGAGCGCGAAGGCCGCACCGGCTCCCAGGCCGGTGGCCGCGCGCGGCAGCCGGTTGCGCACGACGACGTCGTACTCGATGAGCGTGCCGCCTCCGCCCAGGACCCGCAGCACGCCGGCGGTCTCGATGTCGAACCGGCCCAGGCTCAGCGAAAGCACGGCCGCGCAGCCGGCGAGCAGCCAGGTGATCGCGGCCAGCGCTGCGGACCGGCGCCCGAGCCGGAACACCACTGCGTCGCGCGGGCCGCGCAGCAGGAGCGCGTCGCGGTCGCCGGCGATCACAGCCGGGCCGCCTTGCGCGTGCGGACCAGGTGGATGAAGAAGGGGGCCCCGATCAGGCCCGTCACGATGCCCACCTGCAGCTGTTCGGGCCGGATCAGCACTCTGCCGAGCACGTCGGCGAGCAGGAGCACGGTCGGCGCCAGCAGGACGCACCAGGGGACGATCCACCGGTAGTCCGGACCTGTCAGCGCTCTCGCCATGTGGGGGACGACCAGGCCGACGAACCCGATCGGCCCGGCGATCGCCGTCGCGGCGCCGGCCGGCAGCACGACCGAGACGGCGCCCAGCGCCCGGGCCGCCAGCGCCCGGGTGCCCAGACTCCGTGCCATGTCCTCGCCGAGGGCGACCGCGTTGAGGTCGCGGCCGATCAGCACGGCCAGGCCGACACCGGCCAGCACGGCGGGGGCGGCGACCGCCAGGTCCCCCGATCCAGACCGGGTCAGCGAGCCGACCGTCCAGAACCGGAAGTCGTTGAGCACGGAGGGGTCGAGGAGGGTGATGGCGGTGGTCGCGGAGCCGACCATGGCGCTGAAGGCGGCCCCGGCCAGTGCCAGCTTCACCGGCGAGGCGCCGCCGCCCAGGGAACCGAGCGCGTAGACGAAGACCGCCGCCAGGGCGGCTCCGGCGAAGGCCGACCACAGGTGGCCGGCGAGGGAGCTCACCTGCAGGAAGGCCATGGCGGACACGACGGCGAAGGCCCCCCCGGCGTTGACGCCGAGGATCCCCGGCCCCGCCAGCGGATTGCGGGTCAGCCCTTGCATCACGGCGCCCGCCGCGCCGAGCCCCATCCCGGCGAGCACGCCGGTGGCGGTTCGCGGCACGCGCACGTGCCACACGACGCGGTCGGCGTCGCCGCCGCCGGGCGAGGCGAGGGCGGAGAGAGCATCGGCCACGCTCAGGTCGTAGTTGCCGACGAGGACCGACAGGGCGGATGCGGCCGCCAGCAGCAGGCACGCCAGCACCAGCCCGGCCGTTCTGCCGATCCCTCCGGTGAACAGGCTTCCGCCGTTTCCGCTGCGCGGGATCGGGCCCGCCGCAGGCCCGGACCGCGCAGCGGTTGTCGAGCCGGCCACGGGCTACTGCCCGACCAGGTCGGGATGGAGGCGGGAGGCCACCAGCTCGATGCTGTGCGCCGCCCGGACCCCGGCCGCCCGATCGGCGAACAGGAAGGGGTGCACCTCGCCCTCGGCGACGGCCGTGACTCCCGCCAGTGCCGGATCCGACATGATGGCCCGCACCTCGCTGCGGGCGTCGGCTCGCGTCAGGTCCGCGCCGCAGCAGAGGTCGGTGAGGATGACGTCGGGGTCGCGTTCGACGAGTTCCTCCGCTCCCACGTCGAGGTTGCGCTGCCCGGTCAGGTCGGCGAAGGCGTTGACTCCCCCGGCGCGCTCGATGATGCGGGTGCCGAAGTCGATCCCGCTGGCCACCCGGTACCCGCCGTCCTCTCCGGGTGAGACGATCGCGACGGTGGGCCGCTCGGCCCCGTCCACCTGCGCCTCTACGGTCGCGATCCGCTCGCGCATATCGCTGATCACGTGCTCGGCGGCGTCCTCGGCGCCGAACAGGGCACCGAGGCCGCGAAGATCGTGGTAGACGCCGTCCACGGTGACCGAGGCCGGGTCGATGGCGCGATCGGTCAGCCCGTCCTCGCTCGGGCACAGCGGGCTCAGGATCCAGGTCTGCACGCCGAGCTCGTGCAGGCTCGCACGGGTGCCGACCGAGCTGTCCCCGCTGTTCTCGGCGAAGATGTTGTTGTAGCCCGAGAGCACGAAGTCGGGCCGGGTCGCCAGCAGCCCTTCCCTGCTGGGCAGCGAGGGGACGTAGTCGGCCCGGGCCTGCTCGTCGGCGTACTCCGCGAGCACCTCCGCGTCCAGGAACGCCGTGCCGACCAGCCGGTCGCCGAGGCCGAGCGCGTGCGCGACCTCGATGCCGGGCTGGTAGGCGGCGTAGAGCCGCTCGGGGGGAGCGTCGACGGTGACATCGATGCCGCAGTTGGTGCGGGTGGTGCCTGCGGCCGACTGCTCGGGGGCGGGAGCGCCGCAGGCGGCGATCAGGCATGCGCCGATCAGCGCGGACGCGGCACGGGACGATTGCGCATATGCGGGGGCCAAGGTCGAGACCGCCTTTTCCAGGTCCTCGTGGAATCGGGTCGTGCATTGCCGTGGCCGGTCTCCTGGCTGACGGGTCGATACGCGCCGTGTCCTGCCTTCCCAGGGCTCGTGCCCCAGTGGCCCGTTCGCCGAACGAACGAACACAGCGCTCCCGATCACAGTGGCGAGGGCCGCACCGGTTCCACACCGGTTTCCCGTTCACCACGGCGCCGACGACGGTAGCACCCCGTCCCCGCTGCCCGCGGAACCGGGCGGGCCCCTCGCGTGGAGGCGTCGGGTCCTCCCCGTCGCGGCCGGGCGGCGGCGGAACGGGCTCGACGGTCCGGCGTCGGCGGTGTTCGCCTCGCGACCGGTCCGGCCGGGTCGGCGAGCCCGGCGGTCTCCGGGTCCCGGCCGCGGCGGGACCGAAGGCGCCGCCGGGCGGTTCCGGGGCGTTGACGGCCGCAGTCGGGCGTGGTGACATCGAAACATGCTGATGTCACCCGAGGACTCCGTCGCCGATGCCGCCGTGGGCCTGTTCGGCGACCCGCTGCGGGCGCGGATCGTGCGGCTGCTGGCCACCGAGCAGATGTGCACGTGCCATCTGATCGAGCAGACCGGGGCCCGGCAGACGACCATCAGCCACCACCTGCGGCTGCTGCGCCGGGCCGGGCTGGTGGAGACCGAGCCCCGCGGGCGCTACACCTACTACCGGCTCCGCCCTGAGGCGATCGCCGATCTCGCCGACGGACTGCGGGACCTCGCCGCGCAGGCCGCTGAGGCGCGGGACCGCTACCGGCCCTGCTGAGGGGGCGCCGCCGGAGGTTCGGCCGCACTTGCGGGACGCACGTTCCCCGGCGGCCGGAGGCGACTCACTCGCGCGCGGGCACGCCCAGTTCCTCCAGCAGCCCTGCCACGCGGCGGCGGATCTCGTCGCGCACGGGCCGCACCTTCTCCAGCGGCTGTCCGGCGGGGTCGTCCAGATCCCAGTCGAGGTAGCGCTTGCCGGGGAAGATCGGGCAGGTGTCGCCGCAGCCCATGGTGATCACGACGTCGCTGGCCTCGACGGCGCCGGCCGTCAGGACCTTGGGCTGCTCGGCGGTGATGTCGATGCCCAGTTCGGCCATGGCCTCGATCGCGACCGGGTTGACCTGCTCGGCGGGCGCGGACCCGGCGGAGCGGACCTCGACCCGGTCTCCCGCGAGGCGGGTGAGGAGTCCGGCCGCCATCTGGGAGCGGCCGGCGTTGTGGACGCAGACGAAGAGCACACGCGGTTTGTCCGCCACGGGACCGGCCTTTCTACGCCGACCTGGACCGGCAGCACCGGCAGCCGGTGCGGCCGCGGGCGGCGGCCGCACTCCGCAATCTATCAGCCGAGTCTGATATCAATCCAGTTCGATGTAAGGTGGCCCCGGCCCCCATAGAGCAGAGCCGTCCACAAGGAGGCCCGGCATGGCCCGATCGGATACGGGCACCGCGGCGCCCGCCACCGCCGAGCAGCGGCGCCTGTCCACGCTGGACCGCTTCCTGCCCGTGTGGATCGGCCTGGCCATGGCCGCCGGCCTGCTGCTGGGCCGCTGGGTCCCCGGACTGCAAGGCGCACTGGACGCCGTGAAAGCCGGCGGAATCTCGGTGCCGATCGCCATCGGCCTGCTGGTGATGATGTACCCGGTGCTGGCCAAGGTGCGCTACGACCGGCTGGAGGCGGTCACCCGCGACACGCGCCTGCTGGCCTCCTCCCTGGTGCTCAACTGGCTTATCGGACCGGCGGTGATGTTCGCCCTGGCCTGGATCTTCCTGGCCGACCTTCCCGAGTTCCGCACCGGGCTGATCATCGTCGGACTGGCCCGCTGCATCGCCATGGTCATCGTCTGGAACGACCTGGCCTGCGGCGACCGCGAGGCCGCGGCCGTGCTGGTCGCCCTCAACTCGCTGTTCCAGGTCCTGGCCTTCGGCCTGCTCGGCTGGTTCTACCTGGAGGCCCTGCCCGGCTGGATGGGGCTCGACCAGAGCGGTATCGACGTCTCCGCGGCCGAGATCGCCGCGATGGTGCTGGTGTTCCTCGGCGTCCCGCTGGTCGCCGGCTACCTGACCCGCGCCTTGGGGGAATGTGCCAAGAGCCGCACCTGGTACGAGGAGCGCTTCCTGCCGCGCATTGGCCCGCTGGCCCTCTACGGCCTGCTGTTCACCGTCGTCGTGCTCTTCGCCCTCCAGGGCGAGGCCATCACCTCCCATACCCTCGGCGTCGCCCGTATCGCCGTGCCCCTGCTCGTCTACTTCCTGCTGATGTGGGGGCTGTCGATGCTGCTGGGCCGGGCGATCCGGCTGCCCTACGACCGCTCGGCCACCCTGGCCTTCACCGCCGCCGGCAACAACTTCGAACTGGCCATCGCCGTGGCCGTGGGGGTCTTCGGGGTCACCTCGGGCCAGGCGCTGGCGGGCGTGGTCGGACCGCTGATCGAGGTGCCCGTCCTGGTCGGACTCGTCTACGTCTCCCTGTGGGCGCGCCGCTTCTTCACCGGCTCCCCGACCACCCCGCGGAAACCCGACCGCGCATGACGCTCTGGCGTCCCGCGGCAGCCGCCCGCGGTCGACTCAGCAGCAGTAGCGCAAGTAGGTGCGGAGGTCGTCCAGCGCCGCCAGGCTGCGCTCGCGGTCGGAGCGGTAGAGCACGATCTTGCCCTCGCGGCGAGAGGCGAGGATGCCGCCCCTGCGCAGCAGGGCGAGCTGCTGGGACGCGGTGGACTGGCCGATGCCGATCCGCTCGGCGACCTCCCCGACCGACAGCTCCGCCCCCTGGGCGAAGAGCAGCATGATGCGCTGGCGGGTCGGACTGGCCAGGGCCTTGAGGAAGTCGTGCGTGGCCTCGCTGAGTTCGGCGGAGCCCTCTGCCCCGCATGCCGCATCCGATGCCAAACCCTCGCAGCCCTGCACGCCTGCCGACTCGCTCATGTCCCCCATGATTCCAGATCGTCATATCGTCATTTCACGATTTTACGATATGATGGACTCATGAACCTGCACGACGACACGGTGATCATCGTCGGCGGCGGCCAGTCCGGACTTGCCGCCGCCCGCGCGGCCCGCGACGCCGGCCTGCACCCCCTCGTCCTGGAAGCCCAAGAGCGCCCCACCGGCTCCTGGCCGCACTACTACGACAGCCTCACCCTCTTCTCCCCCGCCCGCCACAGCGCGATGCCCGGCGCGCCCTTCCCCGGCAGCCCCGACCGCTACCCGCACCGCGACGACGTGAGCGCCTACCTGGAGCGCTACGCCGCAGGCCTCGACGTGGAGATCCGCACCGGCACCCGGGTGGAGGCGATCGAAGCCGACGGCGCCCGATTCGCTGTACACACCGCCGACGGCCGCACCCTGAGCGCAGCCGGCCTCATCGCGGCCAGCGGCTCCTTCGCCAACCCCCACCTGCCGGTACTGCCCGGGCAAGAGGGCTTCACCGGCGAACTACTGCACGCGGCCCGGTACCGCACCCCCGAGCCATACGCCGGCAAGCGCGTCGTCGTGGTCGGCGGCGGCAACTCCGCGGTCCAGATCGGCTACGAACTGGCCGCGACCGCGTCGGCGACCCTGGCCACCCGCGCCCCCATCCGCTTCCTCCAGCAACGCCGCAACGGCCGCGACCTGCACGACTGGCTGGTGACCACCGGCTTCGACCACCTGCCTCCCGAGTGGCTCATCCACTACGTCGGCGGCACGCTCGTCATGGAGACCGGCGACTACGAAAACGCGTTGCGCTCAGGCCGCCTGGACCGGCGGGAGATGTTCACCGCCTTCGACGGCGAGGCCGTCGTGTGGGCCGACGGCCGACGCGAACCCGTTGACGCCGTCATCTTCGCCACCGGCTACCGGCCCGACCTCGGCTACCTGCGTCCCCTGGGCGCCCTCGGCCCCGACGGCGCGCCCCGCCACACCGGCGGCCTCTCGGCCACCCACCCCGGACTGGCCTACGTCGGTCTGGAGTTCCAGCGCTCCTTCTCCTCCAACACCCTGCGCGGCGTCCACCGCGACGCCGCGCACATCATCGCGCCGCTGGCCGCCCACGTACGCAAAGCCCCGGCCGCGGCCGGGCTCTGACCCCGCACCACCGAGCGGCTCCATCCGCCCGCGAATCCCCACCGGGCGGCGGTCCACGCGACCACAGCACGGGCACGCTCCCGCCCCTCGGGCAAGGCCGTGGTCAACAGGTGAACGTCGCGGGCGAGACGACCGCGGCGCCCTCCCCTGATCACCTCCCGTCCGCGATGCCGCACAGGACCAACGCCATCCGGCCATCGGCGACGATGGGAGGATGGCGGAGTTCTCCATGCCCGGCGGTTCCCGGAGCGGGGTCGTCCGCATCGGCTGCGCGGTGCATCGTCCGCCCACGGCGCGCAGCGGCTTCGTCCGCGCGCTTCTGGAGCTGTTCGAGGACGCGGGGTGGGACGGCGCTCCCCGGTTCCTGGGGACCGACGCCCGGGGGCGTGACGTGCTGAGCTTCATCCCCGGCCATGTGGCGTGGGAGCCGGTGCAGCCGGCCGCGGTGGCCTCCGACGCGAGCCTGGTGCGCGCGGCGGCTCTGGTTCGGGAGTTCCACGACCTGACGTCGGGATCCGCACTGGCCGGCGATGGGGAGGTCGTCTGCCACAACGATCTCGCGCCGAAGAACACCGTGTACCGCGACATGGGAGCGGGCTTGCGGCCCGCGGCCTTCATCGACTGGGATCTGGCCGCCCCCGGACGCAGGATCGACGACCTGGCGCACGTGTGCTGGCAGTTCCTCCGGCTGGGACCGGCCCTCGCCGATGTCGGCGATGCGGCGCGCCGTATCGGCGTGGTCTGCCACGCCTATGGGCACGCCGACCGGTCGGATGTGGTGGACAGGATCCTGTGGTGGCAGGAGCGGTGCCGTCGCGGCATCGAGGCCGGTGCTGCCGCAGGCGATCCCGCCATGGTCCGGCTGCGTGCTTCGGGTGCCGTGCGCGAGGTGCGGCTTTCCCAAGAATGGGTGGAGGCGCACCGGCACCGCCTGGCCTCGCGGGCGTGAGGGGCGGGAACCGCCCCGGACCGCGCGGGCTCCGCCGCCATCGCCGATCGGCGCCGAAGCCGGGCGCGGCGGGTGCTCAGGAGGAGTCCGACCGCGTTCCCCGCGGGCGGCCTTACGGCTTTCCCAGCGTGCTCTCCCTACGCACGAGGGCGAAGCCCGGCCGGATGTGGCGCGGTGCGGCGTGCTTCGCCTCGTCGTCGCCGTCCAGGCGGTCGATGAGGGCGTCGACCGCGGCCTGGGCGATGGCCTGCTTGTGGGGGGCGATCGTGGTCAGGGAGGCCGAGCAGTAGCGGCCGTCCTCGATGTCGTCGAAGCCGGCCACGGCCACGTGCTCGGGTACGCGCAGGCCCCGTTCACTCAGCGCGCGCATGGCGCCGATGGCGACCAGGTCGTTGTAGCAGAACACGGCGTCGGGCGAGGCGCCGGAGTCCAGCAGGCGGGCCATGGCCTGGGCGCCGTCCTCGCGGGCGTAGCCGTCGGTGGTGGCGACCAGCGCGTCGCCGTGCGGGAGGCCGGCCTCGGCCAGGACCTCGCGCCAGCCGCGCAGCCGCAGGTGGGCGGTCTGGCGGGCGCGCCCGTGGCGGGCGCCGAGGAAGGCGATGCGGCGCCGGCCGAGGTCGATGAGGTGCCGGGTGGCCGTGCGGGCGGCCGCGACGTTGTCGATGGCGATGTGGTCGTAGGGCGCCTCGTACTCCCGCTCGCCCAGCAGCACCAGGGGCGCGTCGTGGCCGCGGGCGAGCAGGTCCTCGTTCTCCAGCTCGATCGGGCTGAGGATGAGCCCGTCGATCAGCCGCGCCCGGAAGCCCTGTGCGAAGAGGACCTCCTGGTCGCGCCGGCCGTTGGTGTGGTCGAGCAGCACGATGTAGTCCAGGCCGGCGGCGTAGCTGATCACGGCGTCGGCGAGTTCGGCGAAGTAGGGGTTGCCCAGCTCGGGCAGGGCGAGCGCGATGATCCCGGTGCGGCCCTTGCGCAGGTGGCGCGCCGTGAGGTTGGGCCGGTAGCCCAGCTCGTCGATGACCTGCTGCACCCGCTGCCGGGTCGCCGGAGTGACGTGCCGGTAGCCGTTGACCACGTTCGACACGGTTTTGACCGACACGCCCGCCCGCGCGGCGACGTCCTTCAGGCTGATGACCACAGCGCCCCCTTCCGCACGTGCGCCCTGCTCGGCTCGCGTCCGCGCCGTCCGGCTCCGAGCCTACGGAGGGACGTCCGGCGCGGTGCCGGATGAAGGCGCATGCCGACGCACGGGCCGACCGGGTCCTTCGGCGTGGTCGGGGTGCCCGGCCCGGAGTCGAGCTGTCTTTTACATCGTTATACAGCATCGGCGGCCGACCACACAGGGGTTCTGCTCACGGGAAGTCCGCGATGCACGGCATTGCAGTGCGTCGACCGAGAACGCCGGGGATCCCGATCCGGGGTCTGGACAGCCGGGTGTGACTGTGCTCTCATCTTGAGATAGCTGGATTTCCCACGTTGTAAAAACGCGGGATCCGTCGGCGGTCCGTGACGCAGGCCGCTCGGCACATCTCCCATAACCGGAGGCTTCGGATGAGACGCTTCCTGCCCGATCCCGACTCCCCATCCGCCAACTCCGCCCCCTCCCCCCGACGCCGTTCCCTGCCGGCCGTGCTGGCGACGGCCGCGACCGCACTCGTCCTGCCCCTCACGGCCGCCTCCCCCGCGCAGGCCGCCGAGTGGACCCCGCTGGAGCCCCCGCTGACCACCCCCTGGACCGACGACGTAGCACCGGACAACGCGCTGCCCGAGTACCCGCGCCCGCAGATGAAGCGGGACGAGTGGCGCAACCTCAACGGCGAATGGCAGTGGGCCCCGGCCGAGAAGGGCGAGGCGCCGCCCTTCGGCCAGACCCTCGGCCGCCGCATCCTCGTCCCCTACCCCGTGGAGTCCGCGCTCTCGGGGATCGGCGAGGACACCGACCGGATGTGGTACCGCCGCACCTTCACCGTCCCCGACTCGTGGGGCGACCGGCACGTCAAGATCAACTTCGACGCCGTGGACTGGCGGGCCGACGTCTGGGTGAACGGCACCAAGGTGGGCGACCACCGCGGCGGCTACGACCGGTTCTCCCTGGACGTCACCGACGCGCTGCGCGACGGCGAGAACGAGATCATCGTCGGCGTACACGACCCCACCGACGCCGGGCAGCAGCCGGTGGGCAAGCAGCGCGACAACCCCGGCGGCATCTTCTACACCTCTTACTCCGGCATCTGGCAGACGGTGTGGATGGAGCCGGTCCGCCCCGCGCACACCACCCGCGTCGACCTCACCCCCGACCTGGAGGACGAGACGCTGAAGGCCGTGGTCCACGCCGCCCGCGCCGGCGGCGCCACCGCCGAGGTCACCGTCCGCGACGGTGGCACCGTGGTCGGCCGGGCCCGCGGCGAACCGGGCTCCGCGATCGAGGTGCCGGTGCCCGACCCGCACCTGTGGTCCCCCGCCGACCCCTTCCTCTACGACGTGGAGGTCACCCTCAAGCGCGGCGGCAAGGTGTGGGACCGGGTCGAGAGCTACGCGGGCATGCGCTCCATCGGCACCGAGATGGTCGACGGCGTGCTGCGCCCGGTCCTCAACGGCGAGTACGTCTTCCAGATGGGCCCGCTGGACCAGGGCTACTGGCCCGACGGCATCTCCACCGCACCCACCGACGAGGCACTGAAGTTCGACATCCAGGCGGCCAAGGACCTGGGCTTCAACACGATCCGCAAGCACGTCAAGGTCGAGCCCGACCGCTGGTACTACTGGGCCGACCGCCTGGGCATGCTGGTCTGGCAGGACATGCCCTCCATGGACGGCCCTCCCGGCCAGGCGGCGCAGGACCGGTTCGAGCACGAGCTGCGCGAGATGGTCGACCAGCACCGCAGCTTCCCCTCCATCACGCACTGGATCCCCTTCAACGAGGGCTGGGGCCAGTACGACGGGGCCCGCATCACCGCGGAGGTCGAGCGGATGGACCCCTCGCGGCTGGTCACCGGCGCCTCGGGCTGGCACGACACCGGCAACGGCGACGTCATCGACTCCCACATCTACGTCGGCCCGGGCGACCCGGATCCCGCCACCGACTCCCGGATCGCGGTCCTCGGCGAGTACGGCGGCCTGGGACTGCGGGTCGACGGCCACGAATGGAGCCCCGGCAACGGGTTCGGCTACGAGATGGTCTCCGACAGCGAGGCGCTGACCACGCGCTACGAGGGCCTCACGGCGGGTGTGCAGCGGCTGGAGCGCACCAACGGCATCTCCGCCGCCATCTACACCGAGATCACCGACGTCGAGAACGAGCTCAACGGCCTGTGGACCTATGACCGCCGGCGGCTCAAGGTCGACGCCGCCCGGGTGCGCGCCGCCCACGCGGACCTGATCGCCGGGCGGCCGGTCGGCGGCACGGCCGAGCTTCCGGTCGGCGAGCTGCACTCGCTGCGGGTCACCACACCCGGGCACGAGGACCGCTACATCCGCCACCGGGACGCGCTCGGATTCACCGAGGTGGTCGGCGAGGACAGCCCGGACGTGCTCAAGAAGGACGCGACCTGGCGCATCGTGCCCGGCCTGGCCGACGAGCGGTGCTACTCCCTCGAGTCGCTCAACTACCCCGACGAGTACCTGCGCCACCGCGAGTCCCGCGTGCGGCGCGAGGCACCCGACGGCTCCGAGCTGTTCCGCGAGGACGCCACCTGGTGCGCGGTGCCCGGCCTGTCCGGGTCCGGGGTGTCGCTGCGCTCCTACAACTTCCCCGACCAGTACCTGCGCCACTACGACTCCGAACTCTGGCTCGCCGGCATGGGCGGCCCGGAGCCCTACGAGACCTCGCACCTGTTCAAGCAGGACGTGTCCTGGGCGATCGAGGATCCCTGGGCGCAGTGACCGCAGCGGGGCCGGCCCGATCCGCCTCCGGCCCCGCCCGGTGCCCGCGGGGCGGCGCGCCCCGCGGGCACCGCACCACCGGCACCACCCGCGCGGCACGGACCTCGGTCGGCCCGCCTGCGCGGCCGCGTCCGGCCCGCGCCGCCCCGGGCACGCCCGGCGGATCCGGCGCGCTCGCCCCCTACCCTCCGCGACCCGTCCCTGTCCCCCTCGGCTCCCGCCGAGGCCGATCCCCTGTTCGGACCACCGGCGGCCCCTCGGCGAGCACGCGCACCGCGCGGCCTCGCGATCGGCCCGCACATCCTTCTCTGGTGGAGGCTGAAAATGGCAACCGTTCCCTTCGACCGCGCCGGGCGCTCCCCCCGCCGCACGGCAACGGTCTTCACCGCACTCGCCTGCACGGCGCTGACACTGCTCGCGACCTCCTGCGCGCGCGGCGAGGACGAGGCCGGCGGCGGCCAGACCGCGGGTGGCGGCCAGGCCCGGGCCCAGGAGCTCGACGACGCCGCGGGCAGCGACCAGACCTGCAACATCGAGCAGTTCGGCATGGAAAAGTTCGACCTCAAGGACATGACGGTGGGCTTCTCCCAGTCGGAGGCGGAGTCCAACCCGTTCCGCATCACCGAGACCGCCTCCATCAAGAGCGAGGCGGAAAAGCGCGGCGTCGAACTGATCACCGCCAACGCCCAGTCCGACTTCGCCCAGCAGATCAGCGACGTGCAGGGGCTGATGTCGCAGGGCGCCGAACTGCTGATCGTCGCCCCGCTCAACTCCGACGGCTGGGAGCCGGTGCTGGCCGAAGCCGAGCGCAAGCAGATCCCGATCGTCACCATCGACCGGGAGATCAACGGCAACCCCTGCGAGGACTACGTCACCTTCATCGGCTCCGACTTCGTCGAGCAGGGGCGGCGCGCGGCCGACCGGATGATCGAGGCGCTCGGCGGCGAGGGCGAGGTCGCCATCCTGCTGGGTACCGCGGGCAACAACGTCACCACCGAGCGCACCGAGGGCTTCAAGGAGCGCATCGAGGAGAAGGCGCCCGGCATCGAGGTCGTGTTCGAGCAGACGGGCGAGTTCACCCGCGAAGGCGGCCAGTCGGTGACCGAGCAGCTCATCCAGTCCAACCCGGAGATCGACGGCGTCTACGCCGAGAACGACGAGATGGGTATCGGCGCCGTCACCGCGCTGCGCGGGGCCGGCAAGCAGCCGGGCGACGTGAAGATCGTCACCGTGGACGGCACCGAGGCGGCCGTGCAGGGCATCATCGACGGCTGGATCTACGCGGTCATCGAGTCCAACCCCCGCTTCGGCCCACTGGCCTTCGACGCCCACGAGTCCTTCGGCAAGGGCGAGGACGTCCCGGTCGAGCTGATCATCTCCGACCGGGAGTACACCCGGGACAACGCCGAGGAGGAGCTGTCCAATGCCTACTAGGCGCGCAGGCGGCCCGCCGGCTCCCCGCGGGAGGCCGCGGTGGCGATGACAGCCGCCGCGGCGCAGGACGGGGCCGGGGCGGTCGGCCCCATCCTGCGCACCCGCGGCCTCACCAAGCGCTTCCCCGGGGTGCTGGCGCTCGACGGTGTGGACTTCGACCTCTCCCCCGGCGAGGTGCACGCCCTGGTCGGCGAGAACGGGGCGGGCAAGTCGACGCTGATCAAGGTGCTCACCGGAGTCCACGCCCCCGACTCCGGCGAGGTGCGCTACCGGGGGGCGCCCGTGCGCTTCGAGACGCCGCTGCGCGCCCAGCAGGCGGGGATCTCCACCATCTACCAGGAGGTGAACCTGATTCCGCTGCTCAGCGTGGCGCGCAACCTGTTCCTGGGACGCGAACCGCGGCGGCTGGGGCTGATCGACTTCGGACGGATGCACCGCGACGCCGCCCGCATCCTGCACGACTACGGGGTGGAGGTCGACGTGACCCGGCCCCTGGACCGGCTGTCCATGGGCGCGCGGCAGATGGTGGCGCTGGCGCGCGCGGTGGTCGCCGACGCCCGCGTGGTCATCATGGACGAACCGACGTCGTCGCTGGAGCCGCGCGAGGTCGAGACCCTGTTCTCGGTGATCGGCGGGCTGCGCGAGCGCGGCATCACGGTGGTCTACGTCAGCCACCGGCTGGACGAGCTGTACCGGATCTGCGACCGGGTCACCGTGCTGCGCGACGGCCGCGTGGTGCACACGGGTGCCATGGCCGGCCTGGAGCGGCTGCGGCTGATCTCGCTGATGCTGGGCCGGGAGATGGCGCAGGTCGAGCGGCAGGGCGCCACCACCTTCGGCGGCGCCCACGAGCAGCGGGCGGCCGAGCCGGTGCTGGTGGCCGAAGGGCTCGACGCGCACCGGCGGCTGCACGGCGTCTCGCTGGCGATCCACCCCGGCGAGGTGCTGGGCCTGGGCGGGCTGCTGGGCTCGGGGCGCACGGAGACCGCCCGCGCCATCGCCGGTGCGCTGCCGCTGCGCTCGGGCCGGGTCGCCGTCGCGGGGGTGCCGCTGCGCCGCCGGTCGGCGGCCGCGGCGATCCGCGCCGGGATCAGCATGCTGCCCGAGGACCGCAAGGGCGAGGGCATCGTCCCGGAGCTGTCGGTACGGGAGAACATCGCGCTGGCGGCGATGCCGCGCCTGGCCCGCTTCGGGCTGGTCTCCGAGCGGCGCATCGACCGCGTGGTCGAGGTGTTCGTCGAGCGGCTGCGCATCAAGTGCGCCGGGACCCGGCAGAAGGTCGCCGAGCTTTCCGGCGGCAACCAGCAGAAGGTGCTGCTGGCCCGGTGGCTGGCGCTCAACCCGAAGGTGCTGCTGCTCGACGAGCCCACGCGCGGCATCGACGTCGGAGCCAAGGCCGAGGTGCAGCGCCTGGTCGACGAACTGGCCGCCGAAGGGCTGGGCGTCATGCTCATCTCCTCGGACCTGGAGGAGCTGATCGAGGGCGCCGACAGGGTGGTGGTGCTCAAGGACGGCGCCGTCGTGGGCGAGCTGAGCGGCGGTGAGGTGAGCGAGGGCGCGCTGATGCAGGCCATCGCCCGGGCCGGCCGAGCCGGTGCCGGCGGCGATGCGGGCGCGGACCGGGAGGTGGAGCCGTGACAGCGGTGGACGTGCCGGCTGTATGCGGGGACCGCGAGCGGGTCATCGGCTGGCTGCAGGAGTACGGCGTCTACGTCGGCGTCGCGGCCCTGCTGGTGTTCAACATCGCCTTCACGCCGCACTTCCTGTCGGTGGAGAACTTCCGCACCCAGGCGGTGCAGGTCACCCCGGTCCTCATCCTCTCCCTGGGGATGGCGCTGGTCATCGCCACCGGCGGCATCGACCTGTCGGTGGGGTCGGTGATGGCGCTGGCGGCGGCGATGATCTCGCTGTACCTGGGCTACGGGCCGGTGGCGGCGATCCTGGTCGCCCTGGTGGCGGGCGCCGCGGCGGGCGCGGTCAACGGCGCCCTGGTGGCCTTCGCCGGTGTGCAGGCGATCGTGGCGACGCTGGCGATGATGATCGGCGGGCGCGGGCTGTCGCTGGTGCTGCTGCCCCAGCTCGACGGGATCCGCAACGCGGGCATCCGCGAGCTGGGCGCGGGCGACCTGCTGGGCGTCCCCTACCTGGTGTGGGTGTCGGCGGCGCTGATCGCTGTGGTGGCCTTCGTCGTGCGGCGCACCGTCTTCGGCCGCAGGCTCGTGGCCATCGGCGGCAACCGCCGCGCCAGCGAACTGTCGGGCCTGCCGGTGCGGCGGACCCTGCTGGCCGTCTACATGCTGTGCGGCCTGTTCGCGGCCGTGGCGGGCGTGCTGGCCACCGCGCGGCTCCAGGCCAGCGACCCCAACTCCATCGGGCAACTGATCGAACTGTCGGCGATCACGGCCGTGGTCGTCGGCGGTACGCCGCTGCAGGGCGGCCGGATGCGGGTCGCCGGCACCGTGGCCGGCGCGGTCCTGATGCAGCTGCTCGTGTCGACCCTGATCAAGCACGACCTGCCGCCGTCGTGGACGCAGATCGCCCAGACCGCGGTGATCATCGCGGCCGTCTACGTGGCGAGGGAACGGGGGAGGAGATGACGGCGGTGGAGCGTACGGGCACGGCGGCGCCCAGGGAGGCCGCTTCGGAGCCGGGCGGCCCGGGCGGTCGGCGCCCGTTCCGGGGCATCGGGAGCGGCGGGGCGCCAGCCGGCGGGTCGGCGACCGACTTCGTGCAGCGGCACGGCGCGCTGGTGGTCCTGGTGGCGGTGCTGGCCGGTGCGGCGCTGGCCTTCGACGGCTTCCTGGGCGTGGGCAACCTGAACCACATCGCGGTGGGCGCGGCGTTCCCCGCGATCATCGCGCTGGGCATGACGTTCGTGATCATCACCGGCGGCATCGACCTGTCGGTGGGCACGGTCTTCGGGCTGGCCGGGGTGCTGGCGGCGTGGGCGTCGCAGTACGGCAGCCTGGCCGCGCTCGCGCTGCCGCTTTCGGTGTGCGCTCTGATCGGGATGCTCAACGGGGTGCTCATCGCCCGCGCGCGCCTGGCCCCGTTCATCGTCACGCTGGCGACCATGCTGGGCGCGTGGGGACTGATGCTGGCGGTGTCCGACGAGGGCACCGAGACCTATGTGATCCCCGATGGGCTCGCCTTGACCCCGCTGGTGCAGGACCGCTTCCTGGGGATCGGCTACCCGGTCTTCGCGGTGCTCGCCCTCTTCGCGGCCGGGGGGATCCTGCTGCGGCGCACCGGGTGGGGCCAGCAGGTCTACGCCGTGGGCGGCAACGAGGACGCGGCCGCGCTGATGGGGGTTCCGGTGGCCCGCACCAAGATCGCCGCTTACACGCTCTCCGGCCTGCTCGCGGGGCTCGCCGGGGCGCTGAACGCGGTGTGGCTGGGGTCGGGGGTGACGATCTTCGGTATCGGCATCGAGTTGGACGCCATCTCGGCGGTGGTCATCGGCGGTACGCTGCTGGTCGGCGGCTACGGGTTCGTGTCGGGGTCGCTGGTGGGCGTGCTGCTGCTGGAGTCGATCCAGCACATCATTAACGCGATCAGCGGCCTGACCTCGGCCTACCAGCAGGTGGTCAGCGGCGCGTTCCTGATCGCGGTGGTGCTCGCGCAGAACTACCTCAGCAGGAGGAAGCGGCCGGGCTGAGGCGGCGGCCGGCGGCGGGCCCGCGGCTGCGCGCGGCCAGGCGCGCGGCGATGCCGCCGGCCGGCTCGTCGGGGGCGGCCGCGGACGGCGCTTGGACAGGCGCGGTCATCCCCGCGTGTGCGTCTCCTGCAGATGCAGCCAGCGCAGCCCGTGCGGCGTGTCGGGGTCGCGGCGGAAAACCGCGGTGCAGCGGCGGGAGCGCGCACCGGGTGCGTCCAGGTGGCGTTCCAGGAACGAGCCGACGACGACCTCCCTATCCGCCGCGACCAGCCGCACGTCCTCGATGCGGATTCGCAGGCCCGGAGAGCGGCCGCGGGCGCCCGCGAACGCCTCCAGCACTGCCTGCCGCTCGGCCGTACCGCCGTCGGCGCCGACGAACGAGAAGTCGGGCGCCTGAGCCCGGGCGAACAGCTCGGCGTCCGCGTCGGCGGCCGCGCTGGAACCGGCGAACCACCGTTCGATCACCGCGTGCAGCCGCTCCGCCTCCGCGCGGACGGCGCCGAGGTCGGCATCGAGTCCGGTGTCGGCTCCGGCGTTCCCGGGCGCTTCTGCGGCCGTCCGGGCTCCCGGGCCGTTCGGGTGACTGGTGGTGGACATGGGAAGCGGTCCCCTCTCCTGGTCGGTTCCGTGCACGGCCCAGTGTCGGTCCGGTACCGGCGTAGGATCGATAAACCGAGATCCGCGCATCCTTAAGAACCGTCCATGGACACCGAGACCGACCTTCTCAGCGAACTCCTGGCGCCGCTGCGGCTGCGCGGCGTCTTCTACAGCCGGTGGAGTGCGCGGGCCCCCTGGGGCGTGGCCGGTGACGGCGAGGACTGCGCGCTGCTGCACTACGTCCACCGGAGCGAGTGTGCCGTGGAGATGCCTGACGGGACGGCGCTGCGGCTGGCCGCCGGGGACCTCGCGGTGTTCCCGCACGGCACGGCCCACCGGGTGGCCGACCGGCCGGGGCGCGCCGCGGTCGCGCTCTCCGACCTGCTGCCCCGCCGCCCTCCCGGCGCCGTGCGCGCCGTGGAGATCGGCGGCTCGGGCCCGGCCGCGCTGGTGCTGTGCGGCGGACTGCACTACGACCGCGCCGCGGCGGCGCCGCTGTACCGCGGGCTGCCGCCGGTGCTCGTGCTGGAGGGGGCCGCGGTCGCGCGCGAGCCGCTGCTGGCCGACACGCTGCGCCGGCTGGCCGAGGGGTCCGCGCACACCGGGCCCGGCGGGCGGCTGGTCGCGCTGCGCGCCTTCGAGCTGGTCTTCGTGCTGGCGCTGCGCGGTGCGATCGGCGCGGATCCGCCGCTGATGCGCGCGCTGGGCGACCCGGTGGTGCGCCCGGGCCTGCTGGCCGTCCAGACACGATTCGCCGAGCCGTGGACGGTGCGGTCGCTGGCCGCGGAGGCCGGGGTGGGGCGGTCGCTGTTCGCCGCCCGGTTCCGCTCGCTTGTCGGGCAGGCGCCGATGAGCCACCTCACTCAGCGCCGGATGCAGGAGGCCGCGCGGCTGCTGACCGAGACGTCGCTGCCCCAGGAGCAGGTGGCGCGCCGCGTCGGCTTCGCCTCGGCCACCGGCTTCCATCTGGCGTTCCGCCGCGCGTTCGGCGCCACTCCGGGCGAGTACCGCCGGCGCGGCGGGGCGCCGGATCCGGGCGGCGGCGACGGGCCCCGCACCGGCGCCGCGCCCTGGTCCGGCTGATGCCCGCGGGTCGGCGCGACGGCGGCTGCGTCCGGCGCCGGCTCCGCCGAGAGCCGCGGCGGCGCCCCAGTTAGCGGGACCGCTCCGGCCCGGCGGCGGGTGCTCAGACCGCGAGTGGGGTCTCCGCGGCGGTGTCGAACCCGCCGAGGTGGTCGCGGAGCCGGCGGACCGCGGTGCGGCCGGCCCGGTTGGCACCGATGGTGCTGGCGGTGGGGCCGTAGCCGATCAGGTGGACGCGCGGGTCCGCGACGGCCGTGGTGCCCTCCACGCGGATCCCGCCGCCGGGCTCGCGCAGGTTCAGCGGCCCCAGGTGGGCGACACTCGGCCGGAAGCCCGTGGCCCACAGCAGGGCGTCGGCCGGCACGAACCGGCCGTCGTCCCAGGCCACGCCTTCGGGGGTCACCCGATCGAAGACGCGCTCCAGCACGACGCGGCCGTCGTCGAGGGCGCGGGAGAGCTCCGGGGGCAGGTGCAGGCCGGTCGCGCTGACGACGCTGCCGGGCTGCTCGCCGCGCCGGACCCGTTCGGCGATCACCGCCACGGAGGCGCGCCCGCGCTCCGGGGTGAAGGGGCCGCTCATGAGGTTGAGCGGGCGGCGGGTCACCCAGGTGATGCTGCGCGCGACCCCCACCAGGTCCACCAGCATGTCCGCGGCGGAACCCCCGCCGCCGACCACCACCACGCGCTGTCCGGCGAACTCGGCGCCGCCCGCGAAGTCGGCGGTGTGCAGCTGGCGCCCCAGGAAGGACGAACGGCCGGGGAAGTGCGGCCAGAACGGGCGCTCCCAGGTCCCCGTCGCGTTGATCAGGCCGCGCGCCGACCAGGTGCCCTCGGTGGTCTCCACCAGCAGCCGCCCGTCGGGGCCCTCGCGGACCCGGCGCACACTCACGGGGCGGTGCACGCGCAGGTCGAACTCGCGCTCGTAGGCGGCGAAGTACCGCGGGACGACCGCGTTCACCGGGGCGGGGCGGTCGGGCGGGGTCCAGGGCATGCCGGGCAGGGAGTGCACCCCGTTCACCGTCTCGGTGGTGAGGGTGTCCCACCGGTGCCGCCAGGCGCCTCCGGGTCCGGTGTTGTGGTCCAGGACCGCGAAACCGCGTCCGGGCTCCAGCCCGGCACGCCGCAGGTAGTAGGCGCCGGACAGCCCCGCCTGTCCCGCGCCGGCAACCACGACCTCCACCGGCCGCGCCGCTTCGCCTCGCGTCACGCAGACTCCAACAGCGCCGCCGCGGCGGCGATTCCGGTGCCCGGCCCGGCTTGTGCTGTGACGGGGATCTCCCCCGCCCCTTGACCGCCGCTCACCACCCGAATTAGTTTGATCACAGCACAAATTAGCAGCGTCACAACGCCATTGCTCCGCGTCGCTTGGAGCAGTCCGTGTGCGAAGCGCCGCACCGCTACGGCCCCGACACCCCCGACGACGGTACGGCGCCGCGCACCGAGCACGAAGGACGCCCATGGCCAGGGAACTCTCCCGCCGCCACCTGCTCTCCGCGGGATCGGCGGCCTCGCTCTCCCTGCTGATGTCCGGCTGCGGATTCGGCATCGGCAGCTCCCGGACGAGCACGGGAGCCACAATCTGGGACATATCCACCGGAAGCGAACAAGAGTTGCTCAACGAGGTCGCCCGGCGCTTCAACGCGCGCTACGGCGGACCCTCCGTCACCGTCCAGTACTTCCAGAACGACCCCTACAAGAACCGGCTGCGGACCTCGATGATCTCGGGAACACCGCCCGAGGTCTTCCACAACTGGGGCGGCGGCCAGCTCAAGGCGTTCGTCGACGCCGGAGAGGCGGCGCCCATCCCGCCGTCGGTCGGCACGGACCGCTACTTTCCGTCGGTGATGAACGCGGTGACCTTCGACGGACGCGTCTACAGCGTCCCCAAGTCGGGCACCGCGCCGAAGGTCTTCTTCTACAACACCGACCTCTTCGCCGAGCACGGCCTGCGCCCGCCGGCCACCTGGAGCGACCTGCTGGAGGCGGTCGAGGTGCTCTCCGACGCGGGGCTGACCCCGATCTCGCTCGCGGGCCAGAACCTGTGGACGAACATGATGTACCTGGAGTACCTCGTCAACCGCCTGGCCGACCGGGAGCCCCTGCAGGCCGTGCTCGCCGGCGAGCCCGGAGCCTGGTCCCACCCGGCCTTCGAGCGGGCCGTCGCCATGATCCAGGAGCTCGTGGCCGCCGGGGCGTTCCCGGACGGGTTCGCCGCGATCAACGCCGACACCAACCAGGACACCCAGCTGGTGTACTCCGGGCGGGCGGCCATGCTGCTGCAGGGCGCGTGGAACTACCAGCGGTTCGTCACCGACGCCCCCGACTTCGCGGCCGACCGCCTGGGCTGGTTCCCCTTCCCCCGCGTCGAGGGCGCCGGCGGCTCCCCCGACGCCGTGGCCGGCAACCTCACCAACTTCTACGGGCTGACCAGCGCATCGCAGAACCGCGAGCACGCGGTCGCGTTCCTCGACGAGGCGATAATGAACGACTACATGGTCGATCGGCTGATCGGCCTGGGCCTGGCACCGCCCGTCACCGGAATCGAGGACCGGCTGGCACGCAGCGACCGCTCCGACTGGCTGCTGTTCATCTACCGGCTGGTGGAGGGCGCCCCCTACTTCGACCTGTCCTGGGACCAGGCCCTGCCGCCCGAAGCCGCCCAGGAGCTGCTGACGAACATGGGCCGCGTGTTCGCCCGCAGCATCACCCCCGAGCAGTTCGCGCAGCGGATGAACCAGACCCTGGAGCCCTGAGCGCTCCCGCCCCGGGGCCCGCCCGGGACGGCGACGCCCCACGCCCACGCCACCCACCCCGACACAGGGGAGACTCGTGTCCGAACGACGTGACTGGCGCGCGCCGCTGCTGCTGACGCCGGCGCTGCTGTTCTTCTCCGTATTCGCCCTGGGACCGCTGATCGCCGCCCTGTGCCTGAGCTTCCTGCAGTGGAACGGGATCACTCCGCCGCAGTGGACCGGCCTGGACCACTGGGCCCGCGCGTTCACCGACCCGGCGACGCTGAACTCCATCAAGCTGACCCTGCTGGTGATCGCCCTGTCCTGGCTGCTCCAGACCCCGGCCGCCATCCTGCTGGGGGTGTTCCTGGCCGGACACCAGCGCTACCGGGCCGTCCTGGGCGTGTTCTACTTCCTGCCGCTGCTGTTCTCCGCCGTGGCGGTGGGGCTCATCTGGCAGGCGATCCTCAGCCCCCAGGGAGCGGTGAACTCGCTGCTGCGCGCGGCGGGGGCCGACGCGATCGCCCACCCCTGGCTGGGCGACTCCAGCACCGCCATATACGCGGTGATCGTCGTGATCGCCTGGCAGTTCATCCCGCTGCACACGCTGCTCTACCAGGCGGCCGTGCGCCAGATCCCCCAGCAGTTCTACGAGGCCGCGCGCATCGACGGCGCGGGCAGGATCCGGCAGTTCTTCTCCATCACCCTGCCGCAGCTCAAGTACACCGTCATCACGTCCTCGATCCTCATCGTGAACGGGTCGATCACCTACTTCGACATCGTCTTCATCCTCACCGGCGGAGGCCCGGAAGGCTCCACCCGGATCCTGCCCCTGCACATGTACATCACCGCTTTCCAGGAAACCCGGTTCGGGTACGGCAGCGCGATCGCGATCCTGATGGTCGCGCTCGGGCTCGCCTTCTCCCTCGTCCTGCTCCGGATCTCGGGTTTTTCGCGCATGGAGAGCCAGGCGGAGGGAGCCTAGACCTTGGCACGCACACACGGCGGTTCCGCCGAAGGAACCGGCGCCGCCGGCGACCGGCCCCCCACACGCCGCCCGCGGTGGTCCTTCCCGCTGGTGCCGCTGATGGGGATCGTCTGGTTCGCGGCGGCGTTCTACCCCGTCTACTACATGCTCATCAGCAGCCTGCGCGAGCAGGGCGACTACCTCGAAGGCAGCCCGTGGCTGCCGCCGCTGGAGCCGGTGCTGAGCAACTACGCCGCGGTCCTGCGCAGCGGGCTCGCGCTCTACTTCGCCAACAGCCTGTTCGTGGTCGCGCTGTCGGTGGCCCTGATCGTCTTCGTCAGCTTCCTGGCCGCCTACGCGATCGCGCGGATCCGCAGCCGCACCATGCGCGCCGTCTTCAACACCTTCCTGATGGGACTGGCCATCCCGCTGCAGGCGGCGATCATCCCCGTCTACCTGCTGATCGTGGAGCTGGGGCTGTACGACACCCTCTACGCCCTCATCCCGCCCCAGGTGGCCTTCGGCATCCCGCTGACGGTGCTGATCCTGGTGAACTTCATCCGCGACATCCCCAACGAGCTCTTCGACGCGATGAAGCTCGACGGCGGCGGGCACCGGCGCACGCTGCGCACCCTGGTGCTGCCGCTTTCGCGTCCGGCGCTGGTGACCGTGGTCATCTACAACGCGCTGCAGGCGTGGAACAACTTCCTGTTCCCCCTGGTGCTGACCCAGAGCGCGAACGTGCGGACGATCCCGCTGGCCCTGCAGCAGTTCCAGGGCCAGTACGGCGTCAACGTCCCCGGGCTGATGGCCGCGGTGCTGCTGTCCACGCTGCCCATCATCGTCCTCTACATCGTCGCCCGCAGGCAGCTCCTGGGGGGACTGGCTGCCGGTTTCGGCAGGTGATTGCAACGGGCGGTGCGCCTCGGGCAGCCCTCGGCGCACCGCCCACGGTTGAGAGGAGTCAGGTTTGACCGGCGAGGCTCTGCTGTCCGTCCGCGGCTCGACGCTCGTGGACCGCAACGGCACCGCTGTCACCCTGCGCGGCTTCGGCCTGGGCGGGTGGATGAACATGGAGAACTTCATCACCGGATACCCGGCCAACGAGGAGGCGCATCGCGAGTCCATCCGGCGGGTCCTGGGAGAGGAGAGGTACCGGCTGTTCTTCGACCGGTTCCTGGAGCACTTCTTCACCGAGGAGGACGCGCGCTACATCGCCTCGCTGGGCCTCAACCTCCTCCGGGTGCCGATCAACTACCGGCACTTCGAAGACGACATGCGGCCCTTCGAGATCGACGAGTCGGGGTTCCGCCACCTGGACCGGGTGATCGACGCCTGCGCGCGCCACGGCGTCTACACGATCATCGACCTGCACGCGCTGCCCGGCTACCAGAACCAGCACTGGCATTCCGACAATCCCACCCACCGCGCGCTGCTGTGGCGGCACAAGCACTTCCAGGACCGCGCGGTGCACCTGTGGGAGGCCATCGCCCGCCGCTATCGCGGCAACCCGTGGGTGGCCGGCTACAACCCGATCAACGAGCCGGCCGACCCGAGCGAAGAGATGATCATGCCGTTCTACGCCCGGCTCTATGAGGCGATCCGGGCCCAGGACCCCGACCACGTGATCTTTCTGGAGGGCAACCGGTACTCCCAGGACTTCCACATGTTCGGCGAGCCCTGGGACGGCGTCGTCTACACCAACCACGACTACGCGCTGCCGGGGTTCGTCGACGGCGGCCCCTACCCCGGGGTGAGCCGCGGCACCTACGTCGACCGCGACGTGCTGGAGGAGACCTTCCGGCGGCGCAGCGCCTACATGCTGGAGCGCGGCCTGCACGTGTGGGTGGGCGAGTTCGGCCCCGTCTACACCGGCGACCCCGAGGCCGACGCGATGCGCTACCAGGTGCTGCGCGACCAGCTGGAGATCTACGACCGCTACGGGGCGAGCTGGGCGATCTGGCTCTACAAGGACATCGGGCTGCAGGGCGTGGCCTACGCCGCGCCCGACTCGCCCTGGATGCGCCGGATCGCGCCGATGGCCGAGAAGAAGGCCCGGCTGGGCGCCGACGCCTGGGGCGGCACCGAGGAGGGCATCGCCCATGTCATGCAGCCGATCCGGGACCTGTTCGCCCGGGAGTTCCCCGACTACGCGCCCTTCCCCTTCGGCGCCTCGCGCGACATCCAGGAGCTCGTCCGGCACATCCTGCTCTCGGAGCCGCTGGTGGAGGAGTTCGCGGAGCTGTTCCGCGGCGTCACCGAAGAGGAGATCGACACGCTGATGCGCTCGTTCCGCTTGGAGAACTGCCGCCTGCGCACCCCGCTGGCCGAGGTTCTGGCCGAGCACTCCCCCGCCGCGGCCCGCCGCTGACGCAGGCGGGGCCGATCGCGCACGGCCGGCACCGGTGGGGTGCCGGCCGGCGTGCTCGGACACCGATACCCGGGACCGTCCGGGCCGTCAGTGCCGCTCGCTGAACGCCAGCCGGATCCCCAGACCGACCATCACCACCCCCGAGGCCCCTCCGATCACCGCCAGCCGACGCGGGGACCTCTCCAGCCACCCGCGCGCCGTCCCGGTCAGAAGCTCCCGGCACGAGCGCGGACGCCCCTCGCGCGGCCGTTCCAGGGCTGCTCGGCGATCACGGTTGTGCCGGGTGGCGGGCGGCGGTGCGGCGGAACTCGGCGGGGGTCTGGCCGGTGTGGCGTTTGAACACCTGGCCGAAGTGGGACGCGTCGGCGAAGCCCCAGCGGGCGGCCACGGCCGAGACCGGGACCTCGGCCTGGCGCGGGTCGGCGAGGTCGCGCCGGCACCGCTCGATGCGCCGGGAGCGGATGCACCCGGCCACGGTGTCCTCGTCCTGCTCGAAGAGCTGGTGCAGGTGGCGCGGCGAGATGTAGTGGGCCGCGGCGATCGCGCCGGGAGTCAGGCCGGGGTCGGGCAGGTGGGCGTCGATGTACTCGCGGATGCGGTCGCGCAGCTCCGCGCGGCGGTCGACGGCCGGCCGGCGCCCGAGGCGGCTCGCGAGCAGGGTGGTCACCAGTTCCATCATGCCGCGCACCGCCAGCGGCCCGCTCGCCCCGAGGGATTCCAGCTCGCGGTTGAGCCCCAGCACCGCCGACCAGACCGCCGAGGGCAGGCCCGGACCGCATTCGAACGCGGTGGCGGTGATCGCAGCCAGGGTGTCCGGCCCGGCGCCGACCCGCTCGCGGGGAAACTTGATGCAGGTGGACTTGTAGTCGTCGCTGGAGACCACGCTGGCGGGCTTGGCGGAGTCGTACAGCGCGAAGCAGCCGGGGGTGAGCACGGCGGTGCGCCCGTCCTGGGTCAGCCGGAACCGCCCGGAGAGCTGCAAGGTCAGAATGTAGTATCCGGCGTCGCGGGGGGAAATGGATTCGGGGCCGCGGTGGGCGGCGTGGCGCCCGCATTCCATGTCGATGAACGCCACTCCGGCCAGGGACCGGTCGCTGAGCGCTCCGCGGAAACTTCCCGGGCGGTCGCAGTCGAATTCGAAATGCAGCACGCTGCGGGCGACCGCGTCGGTCCAGGAACCGAACCGGACGGGCGGGGGAAGGTCCTCGGCGATCAGCCCGGAGGACTTCAGGCCCTCTATCAGCGACACCGTCCTCGTCTCCCGTGCATACGGAGCGGGACCGGGCCCGCGGGGCGCCGGCGCTCGCACGCCCCGGCCCGGTGTGATGCGCATCATAACAAGGCGGAGCGCCCGCAAAAACGGGGTCGCAACACGCGAATCCGGATGCGCCGATACGGGACCGGCGGTTCCCCTCCCGCCTCGTAAACATCACCGGCCGCCCGCAAAAACTGGGGCCGCACCGCACCCGCCGGCCCCGATGGCGAATACTCCAGAGAACAGCGCCGCGGAATCCGGCGAATCGTGCGCGCATCCCACACCCGGGTGCGCGCATTCCCTATCCGCTCCGGCGGGAGCCGCCTAAGGTGAGCCCTGCCGCGCGGAATTCCGGCCGCAGCGCAGCGGCCGCACCCACCCCCGGCGGCCCCGCCCGCCGGCGTCCCGTTCGCCGGAGACAGGGGGAACGATGACCTCCTTGAACCCGCCCCACACAACGGCCGAGCCCGGACCGGCGGTGCGCCGCGGCCGGTTCTGGATCCCCGGAGACCGCGTCAGCACCGACCACGGCACCTGCCAGCGCGCCCCCATGTTCGTCTACTGGGAGGCCCCCGCCGACAGCCCGCGCCCCCTCCCCCTGATCCTCGTCCACGGCGGCGGAGGACAGGGCACGGACTGGACCGGCACACCCGACGGCCGCCCCGGCTGGGCCGCCCGCTTCGTCGAGGCCGGTTTCGCCGTCTACATCGTCGACCGGTGCGGCCACGGCCGCTCCCCGTTCCACCCCGACGTCATCGGGCCCATGGGCCCCCAGTTCACCTACGAGGCGGCCCAGGCCGTCTTCTTCCCCGAGACCGCCGCGGCCGAGCAGACCCGATGGACCTACGGCGGCGCCGGGTCGGCCCACGTCGATCAACTGGTGGCGGCGATGGGGCCGCTGCCCGCCGACTTCGCCGAGTCCCAGCGCCTGGACGCGGAGCGGATCGGCCGCCTCCTCGACATCACCGGCCCCGCCGTCGTCGTCACCCACTCGGCCGGCGGGCCGGTGGGCTGGCTGGCCGCCGACGCCCGGCCCGGCGCGGTGGCGGCCATCGCGGCGGTGGAGCCCGTCGGCCCCGCGTTCGCCGAGATCCCCGGCATGGGCACGCTCTCCTGGGGGCTGACGGCCGCCCCCATCGCCTACGACCCGCCGCTGGCCGGCCCCGCGCAGGCGCGCGCCGCCGACCCGGCGACGCTGCGCATCCCCGCGCTGGCCGGGGTACCCGTCGCCGTGGTCACCGGCGGCGCCTCGCACTTCGCGGACTTCGCACCCGAGGTCGTCGCCTTCCTCACCGCGGCCGGAGCGCGCGCCGAGCAGCTCCACCTGCCCGACCACGGCATCACCGGCAACGGCCACGGGCTCACCCTCGAAGCCAACTCCGACCGCACGATCACTCCCGTCCTCGACTGGATCACCGCACACGAGCATGCGCAGGCAAGGAGCTGATCCGCCATGGCGACCACTCCCCTCGCCCCGAAACGGGGCATCCACGTCAGCGACGAGTTCGAACCGCTGCTGAAGCGGCTGGAGGACCTCCATCCCGTCCTCGACGGCGCCGCCGACGAGGGCGAGCGGCTCGGGCGCCTCACCGACGAGGCCGTGGAGGCCCTGCTGTCCACCGGCGCCCTGCGGGTAGGCATCCCCAGCGAGCTGGGCGGCTACGAGTTCTCGCCCCGCCAGGTCATCGACACCATCGCCCGAATCTCCTACGCCGACGCGTCGGCGGGCTGGAGCTACATGGCGCTGCAGATGGTGGCCGGCACCACGGCCGCCTACCTCGGCCCCGAGGCCGTCGCCGAGCTGTACCCGGACGTGCCCGCGGGCCGCCACGCCCTCATGGCCGGGCAGGGCACCCGCCCCGGCAGGGCCGTGCGGGCCCCGGGCGGCTACCGGGTCAGCGGGCGCTGGGGCTTCGCCTCCGGCATCAACATGGCCACCCACATCCACACCGCCGCGCTGTGCGAGGAGACCGGCCGCGTGCTGGTGTTCACCCTGCCCAAGGAGCAGGGCACGCTCATCGACAACTGGGACGTGATGGGGCTGTCGGGCACCCACAGCATCGACTACACCCTCGACGGCGTGTTCGTGCCCGAGACCCACGTGCACGAGGCGGCCACCACCACGACCTTCCACGGCGGCGCCGTTTACCGGATGGGCCTGGCGAACATGTCCGGCGTCTGCCACACCGGCTGGGCGCTGGGCGTGGGGCGCCGGATGCTCGACGAGCTGAAGTCCTACGCCGCGGCGCGGACGGGCGGGCCCGGGGCCGCCGTGGACACCGACCAGTTCCACGCCGAATACGCCGGGGCCGAGGCGCGGCTGCGCGCGGCGCGGGCCTGGGCCATGGAGACCTGGGCCGGCAACGAGGCGACGCTGGACCGCGGCGACCTGCTGTCCACCGAGCAGGAGACCCTGACCCGGCTGATGCTCAACCACACGACCTGGTCGGTGCACGCGGTCGGCCAGACGGTGCAGAAATGGGCGGCGACGGCGCTCATCCGGCGCGGCCCGCTGCAGCGGTTCTTCCGCGACCTCAACACCGGCACCCAGCACATCACCTCGGGTCCGGTGGTGCTGCAGAGCTGCGGCAAGTGGCTGGCCGGCATGGCGCCCGACGCCAGGTGGGTCTTCCTGCAGCTGCAGGAGCCGGGCGCATAGGCGGCCGTGCCCGACGCCGACGCCGAAGGGACAGGGCAGGCCATGTGCTCATCGAACATCCGCGCCGGCGCGGCGCCGCGGAGCGCCGCCGGCGAGGGCTCCGAACGGTTCAAGGCAGCGTTCCGCCACCACCCCGCGGGCGTCGCCGTCATCACGGCCGATGACGGCGGCGGCCCGGTCGGGCTGACCGCGACCTCGGTGATCCCGGTCTCGGCCGAACCGGCCGTGCTGGCGTTCTCGCTGTCGGCCCAGTCCTCGACCACGCCCCGGCTGGTCTCCGCGGAGACGGTGGTCGTCCACCTGCTCTCGGCCGGGCAGGTGGAGGCGGCGCGGCGGTTCGCCGCCAGCGGCATCGACCGGTTCGCCGACTCCGCCACCTGGCACCGCCTGCCCACCGGGGAACCCGTGCTGCGGGGCGCGGACGTGTGGCTGCGCGCCGGCATCGCCCAGCGGGTCGCGGTGGGCGGCTCCACCCTGGTGGTCGCCTCCGTGCTGGAGGTCCGCACCGGCGGCGGCGACCGCTTCCCGCTCGTTTACCAGAACCGCACCTGGTACACGCTGCCGGGGTCGGCGGCCGTGGGGTGAGGCGGACGGAGCCGGGGGGCCGCTCGGCTCCGTCGCGCCGGCGGTCCGGACCCTCGGGCGGCGGCGCCTGCGGGCGCCCGCGCGCGGCGCCGCCCGATCACGCCACGGGGTCGGGCGCCTGCTCCCGCGGGTCCGGGCGGGCGGCCAGGCGCCCGGTGCGGTGCAGCCACCAGTCCGCGGCCAGGGTGCCGATGGGCGGCACGGACGCGGCCAGCGCCACCAGGGCGGCCCACAGGTTCCAGCGCAGGTGCAGGGCGGCGGCCAGGGTGATGGCCACGTAGAGCAGGAAGGCGCCGCCGTGGATGGGGCCGAACAGCTCCACGCCCGCCTCGCTGCCGCTGCCCAGGTACTTGACGTACATGCCGCCGAGAAGCCCGACCCAGGTCAGGGCCTCGGCGATCGCCACCGCCCGGAAGGCGGCCGCTGTGACGCGGGGACTGATGCTCACGCTGCTCCTCTGCTCACGCTGCTCTCGGATCCGGCCGGGCCGGCCGCCCGCTGCGGCTGCCGGCCATCGCCGCGGCCCGCCGCTTCACAGGCTAAGACGCGCCCGAACCCGCCCGATCACGGGGCGGGGTCGCGCCGGGGAGCGGTTCGCGCCGCGCCCCGCCGCGCGCCGGAACCCCTGGCGCGGCGCCCGCGGGCGCCGGCGCATCCACCGATCGGTTGAGTGCGCGATCCACCGGACCGCGACCCCGCCGGAGGATCCGCGCCGCGGGGGTGCTCCGCGATGCTCGGACCATGCCGATCATCGAAGTCACCGAACTGCACAAGCGCTACGGCGACACCGTCGCGGTGGAGGACGTGTCGTTCACCGTGGAGGAGGGCGAGATCTTCGGAATCCTCGGCCCCAACGGCGCGGGGAAGACGACAACGGTGGAGTGCATCGAGGGACTGCGCTCACCCGACGCCGGCGCGATCAGCGTGCTGGGCCTGGATCCGCGGCGCGACCGCGCCGAACTCCGCCAGCGCCTGGGCGCCCAGCTGCAGGAGAGCTCCCTGCCGGACAAGCTGACGGTGGCCGAGGCCCTCGATCTCCACGCCTCGTTCTACCGCCGCCCCGCCGACTGGAACGCGCTGCTGGACTCCCTGCACCTGGCCGACAAGCGCCGCGCCCGCTACCGGGACCTGTCCGGAGGCCAGAAGCAGCGGCTGTCCATCGCCCTGGCCCTGGTGGGCGGGCCCGCCGTTGCCGTGCTGGACGAGCTGACCACCGGCCTGGATCCCCAGGCCCGGCGCGACACCTGGGACCTGATCGCCCAGATCCGCGACTCCGGGGTCACCATCATCCTCGTCACCCACTTCATGGACGAGGCCCAGCGGCTGTGCGACCGGCTGGCGCTGGTCGACGCCGGGCGGATCGCGGCTCTCGACACGCCGGCGGGGCTGATCGCCCGCGCCCAGCAGCGGCAGTACGTGCACTTCCGCGCCTCGGCCCCGGTCGAGGACGCCGCGCTGACCGCGCAGCCGGAGGTGGACGAGGTCCGGCGCAGCGGCGCGCAGATCACCGTCATCGGCACCGGGAACCTGCTGTATGCGGTCGCCTCGGTGCTGGCCCGCGAGCGGATCGTAGCCGAGGAGCTCCGGGTGGAGCAGGCGACCCTCGACGACGCGTTTCTCGCCCTGACCGGACGGAGGCTGCAGCAGTGACCCCGACGACGCGGAACCCCCTTCGCTCCCTGCCCGTATCCGTGCTGGCCAAGCTCGTCTCGGTGGAGGCCAAGCTCCTGCTGCGCGAGCCCGGCGCGCTGGCCTTCGGCATCCTGTTCCCCTCCGCCCTGCTGCTCGGCCTGGGGGCCGTCCCGCTGCTGCGCGAGCCCTCGCCCGAGTTCGGCGGCCTGCGCTTCGTCGACTACTGGGCCCCCTCCGCCCTGATCCTGGGCCTGGGCATCATGGGCCTGCAGCACATCCCCACCACGGTGGCCGCCTACCGGGAGAAGGGCGTCCTGCGCCGCATGTCCACCACGCCGGTGGGTCCCGGGGCGGTGCTCGTCGCCCAGCTGATCGTCGCCTTCGCCTCCGGCGTGGTGACGGCGGCGGTGCTCATCGCCTCCGCCTGGGCGGTGCTCGACGTCTCCCCGCCGGAGCAGCCGTGGTGGTTCGCGCTGTCCTTCGCCGTCGGCTACGGCTCGCTGCTGGCCGTGGGCATGCTCATCGCCGCCGTGGTGCCTTCCGTCCGCCTGGCCACCGGCGCGGCCACGCTCGCCTACATGGTCACGATGGTGATCGGCGGGGTCTTCCTGCCGCGGTTCTTCTTCCCCGACGCACTGGCGCGCCTGGGCGACTACACGCCGCCGGGCGTGCAGGCCATGCTGGACTCCTGGTCCGGCGAGGCGGTGCCGGATCCCCTCCAACTTGGGACAATGGCGTTGATCGGGGGCGTCGCCGCAGCGGTGGCCGCCAGGTTCTTCCGGTGGGAGTGACCAGCAGATGCCGACGGAGCGCAGACGCGCGGACGGGACGGTCGATCCGCGCCCCGCATGGGAGGCCGGCTGGAACCGGGTGCTGACCCTGGCGCCCTGGGTCCTGCTCGCGGTACCGCTGGCGATCAACCAGGCGCTGGTGCCCCAGGGCTGGGGCGAGCGCGCCGCGACCGCGGGCCTGGCCGGCGCCGCGGCCTGCTGGGTGTACCTTTGGCACACCCGCCGATCCCCCCGGGAGCGCGAGCGCGTCGGGCCGATGCTGGTCTACATGGCGGGGATGCTGGCCCTGGCCGGCGCGCTGATGGCGCGCGACCACACCTTCCTGCTGTTCACGATCACCGGTTTCTTCCACGCCTTCCATCTGCGGCCGACGTGGCTGGGCGTGGCGGGCGTGTTCGCCACCTCGCTGGTGCTCAACGCCGCCAACATCGGCGTGCCGGGGGCCACCGCGGAAGACGCCAGCGGCTACATCGCGGTGGTCCTCATCCAGACCGCGGCCATCAGCATCGGCATCGTGTTCGGCAACAAGGGCGCCGAGCAGGACCGCAAGCGCGAGGAGGCGCTGGCCCGGCTGGAGGAGGCGCTGGAGGAGAACGCCGGCCTGCACGCCCAGCTGCTGGCCCAGGCGCGGGAGGCCGGGGTGCTCGACGAGCGCCAGCGCATGGCGCGGGAGATCCACGACACTCTGGCCCAGGGGCTCGCCGGCATCATCACCCAGGTGCAGGCGGCGCAGCGGGTCTGGCAGGAGCCGCAGCGGTCCCGCCCGCACCTGGACCGCGCCCTGTCCCTGGCCAGGGACAGCCTCGCCGAGGCGCGCCGGTCCGTGGAGGCGCTGCGCCCCCAGGACCTGGCCGAGGCCCACCTGCCCGACGCGCTGGAGTCCCTGGCGCGACGCTGGGGCGAGGAGAACGGGGTGGAGGTCGCCGTCGAGGTCACCGGGGAGCCCGCGGCGCTGAGCCCCGCGATCGAGGTGACGCTGTTCCGCATGGCCCAGGAGGCGCTGACCAACGTGGCCAAGCACGCCGCCGCCTCGCGGGCGGGGGTGACGCTGTCCTACCTGGACGACGTCGTGCTGCTGGACGTGCGCGACGACGGCCGGGGCATGGACGGCGCACGCCGGGACGGGTTCGGCATCCGCAGCATGACCCAGCGCATCCGCGGTGTCGGGGGCAGTGTGGCCATCGAGAGCGCCCCGGGCGAGGGCACCGCGGTGAGCGCGAGTGTGCCGGCCATCACGGCCCAGGCCGCCGCCGGCCCGGTCCCCGGTTCCGGCGGCGGAGGCGGAGGCGCGCCCGAGCAAGCGGGGCCGCAGGCCGCCGATCACGCGGCGCCCGCCGATCCGACCGCGTTTTCGGGAGGTGTCCGGTGATCAGGGTGCTCATCGCCGACGACCACCCGGTGGTCCGCGACGGGCTGCGCGGCGCCTTCACCGATGAGCCCGACATCGAGGTCGCCGGGGACGCCGCCAACGGCCGGGAGGCGGTGGAGCGGGCGGCCGCGCTGCGGGTGGACGTGGTGCTGATGGATCTGCGGATGCCGGAGTTGGACGGCGTGCGGGCGATCACCGCGCTCGCCGAACGCTCCCCCGCCGTCCGGGCGCTGGTGCTGACCACCTTCGACGGCGACGACGACGTGCTCCCGGCGATCGAGGCGGGCGCCGCGGGCTACCTGCTCAAGGACGCGCCGACCGAGGACCTGCTGGATGCCGTGCGCGCGGTGCACCGCGGCGAGTCGGTGCTCGCCCCGGCGGTGGCCGGCCGGCTCATGGCCCGGGTCCGCGCGCCCTCGCGGCAGGTGCTCAGCGACCGCGAACTGGAGGTGCTGCGCCTGGTGGCCGACGGCGCCTCCAACCGCACCGCCGCCGCGCGGCTTTTCATCAGCGAGGCGAGCATCAAGACCCACCTCCAGCACGTCTACGACAAGCTGGGCGTACGCGACCGCGCCGCGGCCGTGGCCGAGGGGTACCGCCGCGGCCTGCTGAGCTGACGGCGCCCCGAGTGCGGCCCGGCCTCGTGCCGGGGGCGGGGCCGAGGGAGGAAGCCGGCCGGGGGCCGAGATCCCGGTGCCCGGGACTCAGAGACCGAGTTCGACGGCCTCCCGGGTGGCGGGGTCGTAGGGGTCGGCGCCGGCGGCGATCTCGCGTTCGTAGCGGCGCAGGCCGGCGTCGTCCAGCCGGGTGCTGTCGAGGCCGGCCTTCCAGTAGGCGGCGGAGTGCAGGTCGGTGCGTGCGACGCCGAGGCCGCCGAGGACGAGGCGGCGCAGCTCACGCACGACTCCCGCTTCGGCGGCGAGCCAGACCTGGGTCCGCCCGCATGCGGTCTCGTTGTCCTGCACGGCCCTTTGCAGCGGGGACCGGCTTCCGCTCGGGGAGGCCCCCTCGACCCAGTGCACGGCGACGCCGCCGCGCCGCGGAAGCAGGTCCCGGTCGCTGCCGTTGCCGACGGCGAGGTAGACGGCGGCGGGCACATGCGGCGGCAGGGACTCGGTGATGGCGGCGATGGCGGGCAGGGCGCTGGAATCGCCGATCAGCAGATGGCGGTCCACCCCCGTGCCGGGGTGGAACTCGCGGCGCATCCCGGCCAGGCCGATCGTGTCGCCGGGGGCCGCCTCGTCCAGCCACCGCTGCACGAACCCCTCGTGGCGCAGCACGTCGAACTCGATGCGGCAGCGGGCGCGGTCGGCGTGCCGGACGGTGAACGCCCGTACGGCCGGCGCGCGCCCCTCCCCGGCTCCGCCGGGCGGGGGCAGCATCGCCTTGAAGGCGTCGGCCGGCAGCGCCTCGGAGTAGGCGGCGAGCCCGTCGCCGGCGACCGCGACGCGGGTGAAGCCCTCGGAGACCGCCGTCACCGACTCGATCCGGACCGTGCAGTCGAGCACCCGGTTCTGCTTGTTGAGCCGCCGGATCTCTTCGCGAACCGAAGCCACGGCCCCACCCCGTCCCCATACGACACCAGCGCAGCTAAATTAAGGTTAGCCTCACCTCAAGTCAATACCATCACATCTCCGGACGAACCAATACGATCACGGCCATTGCGCGATCATCGGCATAAGGTTAGCCTCACCTCATGAAAATTGGTCGCCTGGTCTTTCGGGTCGTCCCCGCTGCGGTGCTCGCGCTGGGTCTGGCCGCATGCAGCGCGCCGGACACCCGGCCCGAGTCCGCGGGAAGCGCGCTGGAGGAGCCGGTGAAGGTGGAGCACCGGTTCGGCACCACCGAGATCGGCGCCGTCCCCCAGCGCGTCGTCACGGTCGATCTGCAGTGGACCGACGTCATGCTCGCGATGGGCGTCGACCCGGTCGGCTACACGGTCGACCCCCTGATGCCCGAGTCCGGCGTGCCCTGGCAGGAGATGCCCGCCGGCGCCGAGCCGCTGCAGGTCGCCGACGGCCTGCCGATCGAGCGGATCGCCTCGCTCGAACCCGACCTCATCGTCGGCGCGCACTCCATCCCCGACCGCAAGACCTACCGGCTGCTCTCGGAGATCGCGCCCACCGTGCCCACCCTCGACGAGCGCCAGGTCACCCCCTGGCAGGACCTCGTCGAGCTGGCCGGAAAGGTGCTCGACGACCCCGGCACCGCCCGGGACGTCGTCGACTCGGTCGACCAGGAGGTCGCGCAGGCCGCGGAGGACCTGCCCGGCCTGGAGGGGCGCACCTTCGCGCTCGCCCAGTACGTCGTCGGGGACGGGATGTACATCGTCGCCGACGGGCAGGACGGCTCCAGCGTCTTCTTCCAGCAGCTCGAAATGGAGATGTACCCGCCCGTCAAGCGCCGCGGCGAGGAGACCGGCGAACAGCGGATCGCCGTGAGCACCGAGCGGGCCGACCTGCTGCGCGCCGACTTCCTGGCGTTCCTGGTCAACGGCGGCGACGAGGGCGACCTGGCCGACATCCCCGGCTTCGACCGGCTGCCCGGCACGGTCGCGGTGCTGGACTACCCCTCCATCGTCGCCCTCAACACGCCCACCCCGCTGTCGGTTCCGCATGCGCTCGACACGCTGCGCCCGCACCTGGAGGAGGCGGCGGGTACGCCGCAGACCTGACCCGGTGCGCCCCCGCCGCGGCGGGGGCGCACCGCACCGCACACGGCGGCCCCGCCCCGATCGCGACAGGGGCGGGGCCGCCCGCGGCCGCGCCTCAGGAGCGCGTGAACGCCTCCTCCCCCTCCTCGCGGGCGGGGGCCGCCCCGACGTCGCGGCGGACGAGCCGGGCCACCGCCGGCAGCGCCAAGGCCAGCAGCATCAGCACCCACAGGGTGATCGTCAGCGGGCTGGAGACCAGGATCGCCGGGTCGCCCTGGGACAGCGCCAGGGCGCGCCGCAGCTCCTGCTCCAGCAGCGGGCCCAGGATCAGCCCCACCACCGCCGGGGCGACCGGCACCCCGGCGGTGCGCATGAGCAGGGCGAGCAGCCCCAGGGCATAGAGCACCAGCAGGTCGGTCGCCGTGCCGCCCGAGGCGAACGTGCCCAGCGTCGCGAACACCAGCACCGCGGCGTAGATGGCGTAGGCCGGGATGGTCAGCAGCCGCGCCCACATCCTCACCAGCGGCAGGTTCAGCACGAGCAGCATCACGTTGCCGATGTAGAGGCTGGCGATCAGCGTCCACAGCAGCGGCCCCGACTCGCTGAACAGCTGCGGGCCCGGCTGCAGCCCGTAGGACTGGAAAGCCGTGAGGATCACCGCGGCCGTGGCCGAGGTGGGCAGGCCGATGGTCAGCAGCGGCACCAGGACCCCGGCGGCAGCGGCGTTGTTGGCGGCTTCCGGCCCGGCCACGCCCTCGATCGCGCCGCGCCCGAACTCCGAGCGGTGCTTGGACAGCCGCTTCTCCGCGCTGTAGCTGAGGAACGTGGGCACCTCCGCACCGCCGGCCGGCAGGCTGCCGATCGGAAAGCCCAGGGCAGCGCCGCGCAGCCACGCCGGCCACGACCGCCGCCAGTCCGAGCGCGAGAGCACCGCCCGGTCCCGGACCGGTTCGACGGTCTCGCCGCCGGTGCCGCGCATGAGCCGGGTGAACGTCTCCCCCAGCGCGAACAGCGCCACCACGACCACCACGACGTCGATGCCGTCCAGCAGCGCCGGCAGGCCGAACGACAGCCGGGCGTCGCCGCTCTGCTCGTCGATGCCCACCAGCCCGATGGTCACGCCGATGAGCAGGCTCGCGCCGCCCTTGAGCAGGCTGCGCCCGAGCAGGGCGCTGACCGTGACGAAGGCCAGCGCCATGAGCGCGACGTACTCCGGCGGCCCGAAGTCCACGGCGATGCCGGCCACCACGGGCGCCAGGAACGTCAGCCCGACCGTACCGAGCGTGCCCGCCACGAAGCTGCCGATCGCGGCCGCCGCCAGGGCCGCGGCGCCCCGGCCCGCCCGCGCCATCCTGTTGCCCTCCAGCGCCGAGACGATCGACGCGCTCTCGCCGGGGGTGTTGAGCAGGATGGAGGTGGTCGACCCGCCGTACATGCCGCCGTAGTAGATGCCGGCGAACATGATGAGCGAGGCGGCGGGGTCCAGGCGGAACGTCAGCGGCAGCAGCAGGGCGACGGTGAGCGCCGGCCCGATGCCGGGCAGCACGCCCACGGCGGTGCCGATCGTGACGCCCAGCAGCGCCCACAGCAGGTTGACCGGGGACAGCGCGGCGCCGAACCCGTCGATCAGGGATGCGATCTCGGCCATGCTCAGAACCCCCAGGGGCCGCCGGGCAGGCTCAGCCCGATCAGCACGTCGAAGAGCAGGAAGAGCAGGCCCGCCAGGGTCCAGCCGTAGGCGGCGGTGCGCCAGGGGTGGGGGGCGCCCAGCAGCAGCGCGGCCGCGGTGAACAGCAGCGCCGAGCTGAGCGTGAACCCGGCGTAGGGCAGCACCCCGGCGAAGACGACCAGGGCCGCGATCAGCGCGGCCAGCCGGACCAGGCGCGCCCGCAGCGCCGGGCCGACCGCCGGGGCGCCGCGCAGCTTCGCCAGCGAGCGGACGATCAGGGCCGCGCCCGCGGCGATCAGCAGCAGCGCGACCACGGTCGGGAAGGCGCCGGCGCCGATCAGCGCCGATCCGCCCTCCAGGCCCGCGGCGTCGACGAGGGTGGCGGCCGCGGCCGCCAGCATCAGCGCGCCCAATCCGATCGAGGCCTGGTGGCCGTGCCGGTCGTCGCCCTCGGGGACCGGCGCAGGAGCGGCCGCGGCGCCGGCGGGGGCGGCGGAGCCGGGGGGGTTCGCCGCGCCGCTCATGTCAGGCCGATCCGGTCGAGCACCTCGGTGGTGCGCTTGCGCTCGGCCTGCAGGAAGTGCTCGAACTCGGGGCCGGCCAGGGCCGCGTCGCCCCACCCGCGCCGATCGAGCGCCTCCTGCCAGCCGCGTGAGCGGGCCATGGTCATGATGAGGTCCTCCAGTCGCCTTTCCTCTTCCCGGGAGATCCCGGCGGGGGCCACCACCCCGCGCCAGTTGGAGAGTTCGACGTCGACGCCGCTCTCGCGCAGCGTGGGCACGTCGGGGAGCATCGGCAGCCGCTCGGCGCTGGAGACGGCGATGGGCCGCAGCCGCCCGGCCTCGATCTGCGGCAGGATCTCCGAGACCCCGGAGACCGCCGCGGTGGAGCGGCCGGAGAGCACCGTGGACAGCAGCTCGCCGCCGCCGGCGTGGGCGATGTAGTTGACCTCGGCCGGATCGGCGCCGATCTCCTGGGCGATCAGCCCGGCGAGGATCTGCTCGACTCCCCCGGCCGAGCCGCCGGCGATGGACACCGCCTTCAGGTCCTCGCGCATCAGGTCGACGAGATCGGCCAGGTCCCGCACCTGGGAACCCTCGGGGACCACGATCACCTCGTAGTCGGTGGTGAGGCGGGCCAGCGGCGTGGTGTCGTCCATGGTCACCTCCGATCCGCTGGTCTCAATCGCGCCGACCATGATCAGACCGGTCACCATCAGCTCGGTGGGATCGGCGGGCAGCCGGGCGTACTGGTTGAGCCCGATGGTGCCGCCGGCGCCGCCGACGTTGTAGACCTCGGCGCGGCCGACCTGGTCGCGCAGTGCCGCCTGCATCTCGCGCGCGGTCTGGTCCCACCCGCCGCCGGGGTCGGCGGGGGCCAGGATCCGGAACTGCGCCCCTTCGGCGAACCCGTGCTCGGTCTCGCGCTCGCCGCCGGCCACGGCCGTGCCGGCCAGCAGCACCGTGACCGCCGCGGCCGCCGCGAACGGCCCGGCCCGGGCGAGCCCGCGCCGGCGGCGGCGCGCGGCCGAGCCGCCGGCGGCGCCGGGGGTGTTCTCGTCGGTCATTCGGACGCCTCCTCGTTGCCGCCCGCATCCGGGCAGATGCGTTGTGTTTTACTGTGTCCGCTTGTATACATTCAAATACGGCCGTGTTCAATACCACAGGGGGACGAGTTCATGGTCACTCACGGCGACTCCCGAAGCGGTCCGGCCAGTGCGGAGGGCGGCGTGCGGGAACGCGTCGACGTGCTGGTCGTCGGCGGCGGCAACGCGGGTTTCAGCGCGGCCCACGCGGCGGCCCGGCGCGGGCGGCGGGTGCTGCTGATCGAGAAGGGCCGCGCCGAGGAGTCCGGCGGCAACAGCTACTACACCGCCGGCGCCTTCCGCATCGCCCACGGCGGCCCGTCCGATCTCGACGGGCTGGTCGAGCACGACGAGCGGATGGCCCGCACGGAGCTGCCCGCCTACTCCCCAGCCGGCTTCCACGCCGACATGAAGCGCGTAACCGGAGGCCGCAACGACCCCGAGCTGACCGCCGCCCTGGTCGACGACGGCCGCGCCGCCCTGGACTGGCTGCGGGGCCTGGGCCTGCGGTTCCGGCTGATGTATGAGCGCCAGTCCTACACCGACGCCTCCGGGCGGCACGTGTTCTGGGGCAACCTGGCGGTGGGCAGCGTCGGCGGCGGTAAGGGGCTCATCGAGCAGCACGAGCAGGCCGCCCGCGCCGGCGGCGTCGAGGTCCGCTACGGATGCCGCGCCACCGGGCTGATGGTGGACGAGGGCCGGGTCTGCGGCGTGCGCTGGGTCGGCGCCGATGGACAGGCGGGCAGGATCGGGGCCGAATCCGTGGTGCTCGCCGCCGGCGGTTTCGAGGCCGACGCCGACCTGCGCCGGGAGCACCTGGGCCCGGGCTGGGAGCGGGCCTACGTGCGCGGCACCCCCCTCAACACCGGAGACATGCTGCGCGCCGCGCTGGAGGCCGGCGCCCGGCCCGGCGGCGACTGGTCGACCTGCCACAGCGTCGCCTGGGACACCGGCGCCCCGCCCGGCGGCGGCGACCGGGAGCGCACCAACACCCTGACGCGGCAGAGCTATCCGCTGGGCATCGTCGTCAACACCGAGGGGCGCCGCTTCCTCGACGAGGGGGCGGACTTCCGCAACTACACCTACGCCAAGTACGGCGCCGAGATCCTGCGCCAGCCCGGGGGGCGGGCCTTCCAGGTCTTCGACGCCGAACTGCGGCCGATGCTGCGCACCGAGGAGTACGACGCCCCCGGCACCACCGAGATCACCGCACCCACCCTGGAGGAGCTGGCGCGGCGCATGGGCGTGCCCGAAGACGCCTTCACCGCCACGGTGCGCGCCTTCAACTCCGCGATCGACCGCACCCGGCCGTTCGAGCCGGCGGTCAAGGACGGCCGGGCCGCCCGGGTCGATCCGCCCAAGAGCAACTGGGCCCACCCGCTGGAGACCCCTCCGTTCTACGCGTACCCGGTGGCCTGCGGGATCACCTTCACTTTCGGCGGACTGGCCGCCGACGACCGGGGGCGGGTGCTGGGCGCGGACGGAGCGCCGATGCCCGGGCTCTTCGTCTGCGGTGAGATGCTGGGAGGACTCTTCAGCGGCAACTACCCGGGCGGCACCGGGCTGACCTCCGGCACCGTGTTCGGCCGGCGCGCCGGCGCGATCGCCTAGCGGCCGGCGGCGGGGCGGGCGCGGCCCGGGGCGGCGGCACGTGTGCGGGACCGGGCAAGGGACGGCGGCAGGATGAACGCGACCGGCATCTACGACCAACTGCGGGCCGACATCCTCGCGGGCGCGATCCCCCTGGGCGCGCCGGTGCGCGAGGTGGCCGTGGCCGAGCGCTTCGGGGTCTCGCGCACGCCGGTGCGCGAGGCCCTGCGCCGCCTCCAGCACGACCGCCTCCTGGAGGCGGGGCCGCGCGGCGGGCTGTACGTGCGCACGCCCGGCCCCGAGGAGGTCATGCAGATCTACGAGGCCCGCATCCTGCTGGAGGCCGAGGCCGCCCGCCAGGCGGCCCACGCGCGCGGCGTCGCCGACCTGGCCCACCTGGAAGGGCTGCTGGCGCGGGACCGCGCCCTGGCCGACCCCGACGACGCCACCCGGGCGTCCACCAACCTGGAGTTCCACGAGGCGCTGTGGCAGGCGACGCACAACCCCGTGCACACCGACCTGCTGCACCGGCTGCCGATCCACCTGGTCAGCACCCAGCACTCCACGCTCTCGGCGCCGGGGCGCTGGGAGGAGGCGCTGGAGGAGCACGCCCGGATCGTGGCGGCCGTCGCCGACCGCGACGCCGACACCGCCGCCGCCGTCGCCCGCCGGCACATGCGCACCGCCCGCGACATCCGCATCCGCATCCTGCGCGAACAGGCCTCCACCCGCGCGCCGTGACGACGCGCGGGTGGAGGTCGCCGCGCTAGTCCCGCGGGGTGAGGCGCAGGAACGTGATGGAGTGCGCCGGGAAGGTGTGGGTGAACGCGGAGTCCACGCCGTCGAGGGTGGCGGTCTCGGGGCGGATCGGCCTCCGGGTGGCGGTGTTCCGCGCGTCCGGATCGCCCTGCAGGACCGTCAGCTCGGCGGTGGGCGCGACGCGGGCGCCGCCCAGGTCGATCGTGGTGCGGGCGGCCTCGGCCTGGGCGTTGACGACCTTGACGACGAGCTCGCCGGTGCGCTCGTCGCGCGTGACGACCTGGCGGAACGGCTCGGGCGTGGGCGCGGTGAAGGACCCCCACTGCCGACCGTCGAGGTAGAGGGCGACGTCGCGCCCGCGGACCTCGATGCGGATGTCGTAGGCGCGCCCGGACTCGACGGTGGTGTCGTCGGCGAGGATCAGGCTCTTGGCGCCGCCGGAGGCGTGCTCGACGGCGGACTGGGTGTTGTTCCAGCCGCCCAGGTTCCACCAGTAGTAGTCGCCGGTGCCCTGCACGCCGAAGCCGATGAGGAACCCCTCTGCGCCTTCGCGCTTGGTCGCGGTCACCTCCAGGTCGTAGTCAGTCCAGCCGGGGTCGCCGGCGGTGACCATGGTGTTCTCGCCGGAGGTCTGCGTCTGCACATACGCGCCGTCCTGGACGCTCCAGTCGCCGGCGTCGGCGATGTGGGTCCACTGGCCGGCGCCGGAGGAGAAGTCGTCGCTCAGCAGCGTCTCGCCGTCGGCGGAGGTGACCCGGACGTCGTCGAACTCGGCGCTGGTGTTCCAGGTGGACAGCCCCACCGCGCCGGTGATGGGCCCGCCGACCCCGGGTGTGCCGGTGGCGGTGCTGGGCACCACCCGGTCGCCGGCGTTGGCCGAGAACAGCTTCTGCACCTCGTAGTTGGCCGAGCCCCAGGCGGTGCTGTTGTCGAACCAGATGAGGTCGGGCGTCCACTGGGTGTCCCACTCGGCCGCCAGCAGGGGCGCGTAGGAGGCCATGCGGACCACGTCGGCGTTGCGCTCCAGGCCGGTCATGTAGGCGGCTTCGGCCAGGGCGTTGGAGAAGCGGTTGCCCTGCGAGGCGAACTCGCCGACGTAGACGTCGGGGCCCCCGCGGTCGTAGGAGTCGTAGCGGTGGTTGTTGGCCAGGAACCAGGCGGGCGAGTTGTAGTAGTGCTCGTCGACCAGCTCGACGTCGTGCTCGCGGTTGAGCTCCCAGGCGCGCTCGAAGACGGTGCCGCCGGAGGCGGGGCCGGAGTTGCCGATCACCGTGATACCGGGGTATTCGGCCTCGATGGCCTCGCGGAACTTCAGGAACCTCGCGAAGAACTCGTCGGGCAGGTTCTCCTCGTTGCCGACCTGCACGTGGGTCAGCCCGAACGGCTCGGGGTGGCCCATCTCGGCGCGCACGGCGCCCCACTCGGAATCGGCCGGGCCGTTGGCGAACTCGATCAGGTCGAGGGTGTCCTGGATGTGGCGCTGGAGCAGTTCGGGGTCGTCGGTGGCCCGGTTCTCGCCGCAGCCGGTGACCAGGGCGGGCACGACCGGCAGCGGCATGGCGCCCAGGTCCTCGGCGAACTGGAAGTACTCGAAGTAGCCCAGGCCGTAGGACTGGTTGTAGCCCCAGAAGTTGTGGTTGGTGGCGCGCTCCTCGACCGGACCGATCGTGTCCTTCCACTGGTAGGAGCGCTCCCGCGGCCAGTCGGGGGCCTCGTAGGCCTCGTGGCCGCCGGTGTTGACCAGGCAGCCGCCGGGGAAGCGCACGAAGCCGGGGTCGAGCGCGGCGATCCGCTGCGCGATGTCCTTGCGCAGACCGTTCTCACGGCCCTTGAAGGTCTCCCGGGGAAACAGCGAGACCATGTCCAGGCTCAGCGTCCCGCCGCCGCGCGAGGTGACGGCCAGTCGGCCGGTGGTGCTGGAGGCGGTGGCGGTCAGCGTGCCGGTGTACTCCGCCCAGCCGCGGCGGTCGGCCTCCAGCGCCAGCGGCTCGGCGAGGGCGGCTCCTTCGGCATCGCGCAGCCGGACGGTCAGAGGGGCGGTACCGCTGCCGGGGGACTTCGCCCACACCGAGAAGTCGTACTTCTGGCCTTCCTCGACCGTGATCCCGGTGGAGTAGCCGGTGTTGACGACGCCGTATTCGCCCCCGTCTGCGGGCAGGGTCAGCCTGAGGTAGTTGCGGTTGCGCTCGTTCAGCCGGCCGGCGTCGTTCACGACCTTGGCCTGGCCGGCGGCGCGGCCGTCGACGACCTCCTCCCAGGCGGTCATCGGGGTGTAGTTCTCGTTGTCGGCGGTGCTGTATTCGAAGGAGCGGTTCTGCACCAGTTCGGCATAGAGACCGCCGTCGGCCGCGTGGTTGATGTCCTCCAGGAAGATTCCATACATCCGGTCGCTGATCTGCGGCCCGTTCGCGGCGGGGTCGATTTCGATGCGGTAGTCGGTCGCGGCCGATGCGGGAGCCGCCGCGGGCACGACGCACAGGACTCCGGCCAGCAGTGCGCAGGCGGCGGCCGCCGGCCTCTTTCGATTGGCTCGCAATTCTCCTCCGATGCGGGGGATATGCCGCAGGCTCGCCGGGAGCGGGCGGGCGCGCGGCGTCGGGGCGTACCGCGCTTTCACGCGGCGTATTCGTCGCTGCGCAGCACGGCGAATCGGAAATGGGCGGGAAAGCGGCGGGACACCTGAACGGGCTAGGGATACGGGTTGCAGGGAAGAACGGAAAGGAATCGCACCGGAACGGGGCGGCCTTGTCAGTCATCCCTCCCCGAGCGGCACTCTGCGATTGTTAGCGCTAACATTCGGATATGCGGTGAAGCGGCCCCTTCGATCGGAATTGTTCTCGATATTGCCCCGCGGCCCCGGGGGTGTCAAGGGGTGTTGTGCCGGTGACAGAACGGCGCCGGTCCGCCCGCACGCGGGTGAACCGGCGCCGCCCCTGACGGGAGCGTGTCAGCGCCGGACGAGTTCGACGCGGAGGATCCGGTCGTCCCCCGGGCGGGGCTCGGTGCCGCCCCAGGTGGCGCCGTCGGTGTTGGACGTGGTGATCCACAGCGAGCCGTCCGGGGCGCGCTCGACGGTGCGGATGCGGCCGTACTCGCCGACGAAGTGCTCGATCGGCTCGCCGGCGGCCGCGGGGCCGTCCACGGGAAGCTGCCAGAGCCGCTGCCCGCCCAGCGCCCCCATCCAGACCGACCCCTCGGCGAAGGCGATGCCCGAAGGCGACGCGTCGTCGGGGTGGACGGTGAAGATCGGGGGCTCGCCGGTGGAGCCCTCCGTACCCTCGCTCTCGGGCCAGCCGTAGTCGCGCCCGGGGCGCAGCACGTTCAGCTCGTCCCAGGTGCGGTGCCCCAGTTCGGAGGCGTAGGCGGTGCCGTCGGGCCCGAAGGCGATCCCCTGCACGTTGCGGTGGCCCGAGGAGTAGACGGGCGAGTCGCCGGGGTTGTCCTGCGGAATCGAGCCGTCGGGCCGCACCCGCAGGATCTTGCCGTTGAGGGACTCGTCGTCGGCGGCGTTCTCGGGCAGGAACGCGTCGCCGGTGCCGATCCACAGGTTGCCGTCGGGACCGAAGCGCAGCCGGCCGCCGTGGTGCCGGTCGGCGGTCTCGATCCCCTCCAGCACGACGCGCTCCTGCCGGAGCGAGCGCAGGTCCTCGGCGATGCGCAGTGCGACGACGCGGTTGGTCGGCGCGGAGGAGACGTAGGCGTAGACGGTGCGGTCGTCGGCGAAGTCGGGCGATGCGGCCAGGCCGAGCAGTCCGCCCTCGGAGCTGGTCACCGCACCGGGCACTTCGCCGACCGGCGAGGCCGCGCCGCCGTCGGCCGGGACGTGGCGGATCCGCCCGTCGGCGCGGCCGGAGACCAGGGCCGAGCCGTCGGGCAGGAAGGTCAGCCCCCAGGGCATGTCCAGGCCGGTGACGAGTTCGGTCACCTCGCCGGGGGCCACGGAGGCCGCGGCCCCGCCGGGGGCCTGGGATCCGGTCACACCGAGCGGCTGCGGGGGCGAGGGGTTCGCGGTGCACGCGGTCAGTGCCGCGGCCGCAATGGCGGCGGCGAGTGCCGGGACGGTAGTGCGGCGCATGGTGGACCTCGATCCGGTCGGTTGCGGCAGCGAGTCGTGCGCAGCGGCCCTCGCCCCGACCGCGGGCGCAGGACCGGCGGCGGGACGGGCAGGCCGGCCGCGAAGCCCGCCGGGAGTGGTGTTCACATCGATAACAGAACCACGTTTTCAACGATGCCGCAAGACTGAGAACGGGATTTTGTTATCACTGATATGACCCGCGCGCCGAGCCGCCACCCGCCCGCCGGGGCCGCCGCAGGCGGCGGCCCCGGCCGCAGGCACGTCGGCCGAGTGGTCAGCCGACCGTGGTGGAGAAGGAGTGGGTCGCCAGCCCGGCGCCGCCCTGCCAGGGTTCGAATCCGGCCTGGATGCTGGTCAGGTACCACTGGGGCTCGACCGCGCCGCGGGCGACGGCCTCGTCGGTGAAGGCGGTGAGGTCCAGGCCGCTGACCGAGTCGGTGGGGCTGGTGCGGATGAAGCTGATGACGTTCCAGCCGACGTCGCCCTGCCAGATGTCCCAGGTGGCGCCGGCGATCGGCACGCCGCTCGCCACGCGCTGCCCGATGGGCTGGACGTCGCCGCGGTACTTCAACCAGATCATCAGCTCCGCGGCGTTCTGCGCGGGCTGGTTGGGATCGGGGTCGTACCAGAGGTCGTAGGCGACGTTGTAGACGCCGCTGTCCGGGGAGCTGGTGCTCCAGCTGGTGCGGACCCGGTTCATGTCGCTGACCCGCAGCGGCAGGCCGCTGCCGGAGGTGCAGTTCCGGTAGTGGCAGCCGGCGTAGATCGAGGGGTAGCCGGCCGGCGCGCCGTCGGTGGCCTTGGCGTGCTCGGCGGTGGTCACCCGGAAGGAGGTGCCCTCCACCTCGATGCACTGGCGGGTGTCGGCACCCCACACGTTGTTCTGCACGATGTAGCGCCCGCCCTGGACGCGGGCGGAGTCGTACTTGCCGCAGAGGGTCTGCTGCGCGGCGGCCGGCTGGGCGCCGCCCGCCAGCAGGGCCGCGGCCGAGACCGCCGCCAGTGCCGCGGAGCCGAGCCGCCGCGCCGTGGTGCTTCGCGTGTGCTTCGGATCCTTCATGGGGCCGGGTTCCTTCCTGGAGTCGGCGGAGCAACCAGGCATGGAAGCGCTCCCATACACCAGGCGCCGCCACCGCCTCCGATCGCGTTGCCGTGTGAGCGGCCTCCGGCTGCGGGCGCATCCCGCCGACTCGACCGCGCGCCGCGCAGCGGCGGGTCGCTCCGGCGGCGGGCACCCTGCCGGCCGCCCGCCGCCAGCGTGGCCCGGCATGTACGCCGCGTCAATACCCGTTCACGAAAAGCCATGCCACGGGCCGTGCCGACCCGCCGGTGGGCTCACTCCTCCGGCTCGATGACCACCGTTCCGGCTCCGCCGTCGATCGTGATCAGGTCTCCGGTGGAGATCTTCTCGGTGGCGCCGGGCAGGGCGATGACCGCGGGGATGCCGTACTCGCGGGCCACCGTGGGGCCGTGGGCCACCACCGACCCGGTCTCGGTGACCAGTCCGCCGGCCGTCATGAACAGCGGGGTCCAGCCCGGATCGGTGGTCGGGGCCACCAGGATCTCGCCGGGTTCGACCCGTGCGCCGGCGGGGTCGCGGACGACGCGCGCACGGCCGGTGGCCCGGCCCGCCGCCGCGGGGGCGCCGGTGAGCGTCCCCGCCGACGCCGGAAGCGGCGGGGCCAGCGCCTCGACGTCGGTGCCGTCCGACAGCAGCGCGGCCGGTACGTGGCGGCGGCGCAGCTCCCGGACGTGGACGGCTTTGCGCTCGGCGACGAGGGCGCGCTGGTCGACGCCGCGGTCGGCGGCGGCGCGAGCCTCGTCGAGGTCCAGGAACACGATGTCCGCGGCCTCCTCCAGCCGCCCGCGGTCGGCGAGCTGCGCACCGGCCAGCAGCAGCTGCCTGCGCATCTCGGCATAGGGGATCAGCCAGGCGAACTTCGTCAGCTCCCGCATGCCGACCAGCTCCCGCGTGCGGCGCATCAGGAACGCGGCCGCGCGCCCGCGCAGGGGCCGGGCGCGGACGGCGCGCCGCGACAGGTCGGCGACGGCGGCCTCGGCCCTGGCCGCGGCCCGCGCGAAGCGCCGCGGCGGGGCCTGGCCGGGGTCGTCCAGGCGCAGGTAGTTGGCGATCGTCGCGAACAGGGGCGCGGGGTCCTCCGCCCAGCGCGGCACGCCGATGTCGACCTCCCCGCCGGCGCGGTGGCCGTAGCGGCGCAGGAAGCCGTCCAGGCCGATGTCGGGCAGCGTCCCCGCGTGGTAGCGCGCCGCCAGCTCCTGCGGATCGGTTCCGGTCAGCAGGTCGCGGTGCTCGGCGGCGCCCTCGGCCAGCCGCCACAGCTCCAGGTCCATCTCGGTGGTGACGTTGTGCGGCGCACCGGCCGCCACGGCGGCCGCCTCCTCGTCGGTGGCGATGCCCCGCAGCAGTGCGGGGAGCACCTGGGGCAGGATCACGCCGGCCATCGTGGGCATGGCCACCCGGAAGATCGCGGTCCCGTAGATCTGCGAGAACGCGTCCTCGGCGACGTAGCGCAGCCGTTCGGAGGCGTCGGCCGAGGCGCCGGGGCCCCGGTGCCGGCGGAGCTCGGCGATGGCGACCCGCGCCCGGATACGCGCGGCTTCGGGCCGGGCGAGGACGTCGGCGAAGGCGAGCACGGTCGGCGGCCCGTACCGCAGTGCCAGCCGCAGCAGCGGCGTCAGCGGGAACGGGGCCGCGGCGTTGTCGGCGCGGAAGCGGGGGTCCTGCTGCACGCGCCGCACGGCGGCCTGCACGCGCGGGCCGTAGACCTCCATGCTGTCGGCCAGGCCGGGGCCGATCCGCCGGTTGCACACCAGGCCGGTGACGTCCACGAAGAGCCGGCCGCCGATGGCGGCCATGTCGAAGAGGTCGCGGACGCCGCCGTCCAGGCGCGCGACGGCGAACATCCGGTCGGCGGCCCGCTGGAGGAGGGACATGCCGATGGGGGTGAAGGGCCGGACCATGCCCTGGATGTTGCCGATCTCCAGGTAGAGGCGAGGGTGGGGGCGCCCGGTGTCGGGCGGGAGCGGGAAGAGCGCGGTGATGGGGCGCGACTGCAGCAGCCAGAGCACGCCGTCGCGGTCGTAGGCCCATTCGACGTCCTGGGGTGCGCCGAAGCCGTTCTGCAGCCGCTCGCCCGCCGCGTGCAGCTCCGCCAGTTGCGCCCGGGACAGGCAGCCGCCGTCGGGGCCTTCGGGGGTGCGGTCGTCGGCGATGACGTAGTGGTCGGGCGTGATGCTGCCGTCCACGACGGCGGTGCCCAGGCCGGGCGCGGCGTCGACGACCGTGCGGGAGCGGCTGCCGGTGGCCGGGTCGGCGGTGAAGAGCACGCCGGCCGTCTCGGCGTCGACCATGCGCTGCACGACCACGGCCATGCGCGCCTCGGCGCCGGCCGGCAGGTTGGTCTCGCGGTAGGCGCGGGCGCGGTCGGTGTCCAGCGACTCCCAGCAGCGGCGGACCGCGTCGAGCAGGTCGCGTTCGCCCTCGACCCCGAGGTAGGTCTCCTGCTGCCCGGCGAAGCTCGCCTCGGGCAGGTCTTCGGCGGTGGCGCTGGAGCGCACGGCGACCGGTCCGCCGCCGAGGTCGCGGTAGGCCGCCAGCAGGGCGTCCTCGGGGATCTCGCCGGCCGCGTGGGCGTCGGTGGTCAGGCAAAACCCCGGGGGCACGCGCTCGCCGAGGGCGATCATGGCGGCGAGCCCGGCGGCCTTTCCGCCGACGGCGCCGTGCATGCCCTCCGCGATCCCGTCCAGCGCGACCACGTCCATTGCGCACTCCCTTCCACAGCGTCGCGGGCCCGCTTCGACCGCCGGGACTCCGAGGACTCCGACCGCCGGCGCCCCTGGGGCCATGCTCCCGCCGCGGGGCGCGGCGGACCAGGGCCGTACGGGCTCCGGCGCGTCAGAGGTGCGTTAAGGGGGCGCTGTAGCGGTCAGGCCGCCTTCACGCGGCCGCTCTTGCGCAGCCGCAGGACGACGCCGAGCGCGGTGACGCCGAGCCCGGCGGCCACGATCGGCAGGCCCAGGTAGAAGGCGAAGGCGTAGGCGTCCTCGTCGGTGCTCTGCGTGGTGACCACGTGGCCGGGCTCCCCGGGTGCGTAGGCCACGGTGAGGGTGTCGCCTTCGTGGAAGGAGTCCGAGCCGAGTCCTTCGAGGTCGACGCGGCGGTGGTCGGCGCCCTCGGCGCGGTAGTCGACGTAGACGGTCACGTCCTCGCCGGTGCGGTCCCCGTCGTCGTCGTAGGTGATGTCGACGTCGCGCTCGACGACCGTGGCCTCGGCGCGCTCGGTGTGGTCGGTGTAGTCGGTGGTGCCCTGGACGAGCAGCATCACTCCGGCGACCGCCAGAAGGATCCCGGTCCCGAGCACCGACCGGCGCCCCTTCCCGCCCTTGCCCTTGCCTTTGCCGCCGAACCGCACCTTGCCGCTCACGCGAATCCCTTCGCCTTCCGTCGCCTCAGCAGTACCGCGCGATCGGACGCACCGCCTCAGGCACGGGTTCCGCCTGCGGCCGGTTCCGGGCACGGGATGCGGGGGGAGGGCGAAGACGCGGACGGCGGCGGCGCCGATCACCTTGTGCAGACCATCGGCGTGCGGCCCGGATCGGGCGAGGGAACCGCTTGGAAGCCGAACCTCTCGTAGAACGCACGCGGGAGGAACCCGTCGGCGGGCAGCTCCAGGACCGGAGTCCGCCCCCGGCGCCGGATGTAGGCCACCGACTCCCTGAGCAGGAACCTGCCGATGTTCTGCGCATAGGGGCCGGGTTTGACGAAGTGCCTCCCGATGGCCAGCAGCTCGCCCGCGGATTTGCCGGTGTGTTCCAGGTAGGGCGCCGAAGAGTCCGCATCGGGGCTGTAGACCTGCAGGTGCCCGACCACGTTCTTCGTCGGTGCCGCGCTGACCGGCGCCATGTCGAAGACCCAGGACAGCTCCGCGTCGTAGGCGTCGAGCCAGCCCCTGAGGTCTTCCTCCGGCAGGGCTCCGGAGGGGTTCTCCAGGGCCTCCAGAACGGCGCACAGCCGGTCGATGTCCTGTTCCAGCCGCTCCCGGATCATCCTGCGAACCCTTCGACGAAACCCGCCGGCCTCGAAATCGCCCTCGCCCTCCGCGGCGCGCTTGGAGACGCTGAGCGCGGCCGGTCCGGTCGAGCTGGTCCCGCGGTGGCCGTCGCCAGGCAGCGCAGCGGGCCGCAATCGCATGGGCGCCGCCGCGTCAGCAGGGCGCGTCGGCGATCATGCGTCGGCGAGGTGCGTGACCGTGCCGGTGTGATGGGTCATGTGCGCGATCGGCCACTCGGGCGTCTGGGCGCCCGTGGCGTGCAGCGCGGTCCGCAGAATAGCGGACGCCTTCTCCAGCGCCCCGATCGGGTCGTCGGTGAAGACGATGATCTCCACATTCATCGGGGTTCTGCGGCGGATACCCCGGCCTTCAGGCCGGGGAGGAAGCCGCTGCCTCCTTTCGGGTGGTGTAGCCGTAGCCGTCGCTGCGTTGGAGCAGGCGGACGTGCTTGTGGTGGATTCCTTGGACGGTGCCGCGGGCGGTGGTGATGTTGAACCTGCCGTTGGACCGCACCGCGACCCGGCCGGTGTGGGTTCCGATGTTCTTGCCGGAGGGCACGGTCGCGGTGACGAGGTCGCCGGTGGCGAAGGCGAAGAACCGCTTGGTGCGGGGCATGAGCAGACGGGGGAACCCGTGCTTGTCGGGGCGGGTGCGGGCGTGGGTGCCGCGGCCGGTGCAGGCCGCCACCAGCACCGTGTTCACACCGGCGGTGACGGTGTCGACCTTGCCGGCGCACAGCGCGTCGAGGGTGTGGGTCTTGGGCAGGTGGTTGCGGGTGCGGTTGTACTTGGTGCGCCCGCCCGACCCCACGTGGACGGGCAGGCGGGCCTCCAGGGCGCGCCACAGCGCCCACCGCACCGAATGCACCGCCGCGGCGTCGCGCAGCGGAGCCTTGGCCCGGGCCAGGACGGCGGCGGCCCGCGCGGGCGCGAACTCGGCCACCGGCCGGTCGCCCTTGGCCCGGTTGCAGCCGATGCAGGCCAACACGAGGTTGGACACCCGGTCGGTGCCGCCCCGGGACTTGGGGTGGACGTGGTCGATGTTCAACGGAACCCCGGCGGCGCCGCAGTAGGCGCAGGCCCGGTCGAACTTGGCCAGCAGGTACTCGCGCACCTCGTATCCGTGCAGGGTGCCGCGCGGGTAGTCGGCGCCTTCCAGGGATTGGTCGGTGGACAGGGCGTGGGTGTCGAACGCGGCGCGTTCCACGTGCACCGCCTTCACGGGCGCCCACCGGGTCAGCCGGTCCACCCACGAGGCCGTGGTGGCGACCCGGTGGTGCAGCGACGGCGCCAGCCACCCGGCGGGGCGGGTGCGGTTGTCGAAGCGGGGGGCGCGGTAGCGCAGGTTGCGCGACCGGCGCCCCCGCCGGTAGGCCGACCGCTGCCCCATCCTCTTTTTGATCAGGGCGCCGCGGTGGTCGAGCCGGAGCGCGAACCGGCCGCGCCGCTCGCCCCCGCGGGCGGTGAACACGGCCACTCCGGTGTGCTTGGACCCGGGGTCGATACCGACGTCGACGCCGTCGACCTCGGAGTTCTCCACGGTGCGGTCTTTCAACCGGATGGTGAAGGGGGTGCGGCGGTGCACGACCGCCCGGCCCTTATCCAGGAGTTGGCGGGCGCGTGCCGGGTGGCACGGCTGCAACGGCACGCGGTTGGTGTCGAGCACGAAAACGTGCGGGGGCACCTCACGGTGCTGCTCCCCGACCTCGGAGGGC